>NZ_JAHUWT010000010.1 GCF_019218885.1 Bordetella sp. BOR01
GCGATACCGTGCGCGCCAGGTTCTCCTGCATGCGCTTGAGCGCCCCGAACAACTGTCCTACCTCGTTGCTGTTGCGAACCTCCACACGCGCCGTCAGGTCGCCGGCGGCTATCTTGTCGAAGTGCTGGCCAGCCTCGATCAGCGGACGCACCACCAGGCGGCCGAAGACCATGCGCGCCACCAGCATCAACAGCAGCGCCAGTACCACCGCCACCCCCACGGCCAGCACGGCACGCTCGAAGCTGGCCCGTGCGCCTGCGACGTTGGCGGCCTGCTGCTCCTGGATGTACTTGTCGAATTCAGCGATGGCTTCGATAAATGTTGCGCTGCGCGGCGTGCCGTATTCGTTGTTCACCATATAAAAGGTGGAATAGTCTTCACTGCGCAGGGCTTCCACCATGGTATCGACGCCGTCGTCGATATAAGCACGATAGCGGCGCACCAGGTTCATCGACAGGCGGCGCCCAGCATCGTCTTCCAACATGTTCTGCTGGAATTCAGAGAAGCGCTTGCGCACGCCGTCCAGCCGCGTGGTGGCGCCGTCGAGCGCTTCCTTGGCCGATTTGGCCGAGTTCTCGCCACTGCCCCAACCCGATTCCTGCAAATAGCGCGCCGCGACCATCAGCTCGACCCGGGCGCGCAGCATGTCACTGTTGATTATCTCGACTTGCTTGGCGCGCGAGGTCAGATCATTGATCTTGCGGATCGACTCGTAATTGGTCTGCAGGAAGTAGGCCGCCAGGACACCCACTGCCGCAATCAACAGCGCAAAGAACGCCATCACCACCAGCAGCAGCGTGCCTACCCGCGCATCGCGGATCTTCCAGGAACGCTTCTGCCTGGGCGCACGCGCCCGCTTCTTGGTCTTGGCCGGCTTGGTTCCGGCGTCGTAACTCGCTTCCATGACTCTCCCCCGTTCTCCAGGAATATTCTGCAACTCACTCTTTGCCGGCACTTGCCGGCATCCCATTGGCCCAGGCTGACTGCGCCGTGCCCGCTATTGCACCGGTGCGTCGGGCACCGGTATCCATGGCGCGCCCGCCGGGCCGTCCAGGCTTACCGGAGGCGGCCCAAGCAGCTTCCGGCGCTCCCAGGGTTCGAGCAGGACATTGGTGGTGTCCACCAACCGCACCAGCCTGCCGTCCGGGCCGAACTGCAGCAAAGCTTGCTTGCGGCTGTACAGCCCGTCGGTCACAAACGTGGCCTTGAAGGCCCACAGCGCCAGCGTTCCACCGTCGTTCTGGCCATACAGCATGACCGGCGCGGCACCCAGGGCATAAGAAGCCTCGTCCAGCGTCGACTGCCCCGGCGTCAACGCGGAAAGCCGGCCTGGATCGAAATTGCGCCCGGAAGTGGCGCAGCCTGCCAGCAGCGACACCATCCCCAACATCATCAGCATCGATCTCAAGCTCATGATTGCCGTCCGTGCGCGCCCGATCGGCGCGTCAAAAAGATTCCCAGTCGTCGTCCGCGGGCACCGGCCGGCGAGCCACCGGCGTAGCAGCCGCTGGCGTGGCAGTGGCCGGCGCAGCGCGACGGGTCGGACGCGGCGCACCAGCGCCAGCGGCCACCGGCTGTGTTCTTGCCACGCGCCGCGTGGCAACCGGCGCCGCCGCGTTGATGGAACTCGCTGCCGGCTCTGCACCCTGCCCACCACGCACCGTGCGCGATGTGGAAGAGACGGATTGCGCCGCGCGGTCGCTGGTCAATTGGCGCGGCGCGACGGCCGGCGCGGCGGCCTGCGGCTCGCGCTCGGCGGCAACCGGCTGCCGTGCGGCATCGGCCACATGCGGGACGTGGCGGGCGGAGGCCAATTGCCGTGCCGGCACCTCGATGACCTCGCCCGCGATGATCTTGAACACCGACACCGCCTCGGCCAGCCGCTGCGCCTGCTCCTGCAGCGAACCCGCCGCCGCCGCGGCCTCTTCCACCAGCGCCGCGT
>NZ_JAHUWT010000011.1 GCF_019218885.1 Bordetella sp. BOR01
GTGACCCGCTCGGCCAGCGCCGAGAGCATCTTCAGCCTGAACACCTTGTTGACGATGGCGATCACGAACGCGGTCAGCCCCCACAGCAGCAGGCTGAGCACCACCTTCTCGTCGACCGGCGCATCGGCTTTCTCGATCCACTGCGTGATCAGGTAGGCCGAGGCCGCCGAGATCAGCATCAGTATCAGCAGCGAGCGCCCCCCGCGCGAACCGTTGGGCTCGCGAAACGCGCGCGCCTCTTCGGGCAGCGCCGGCGCCATCGACGGCTTGATGATCGACACCAGCACGATGTACAGAATGTACGACCCCGCCAGCAGGAACCCCGGGATCATCGCCGCGCGGTACATGTCGCCGATCGAGCGGCCCAGCTGGTCGGCCAGGATGATCAGCACCAGCGACGGCGGGATGATCTGCGACAGCGTGCCCGAGGCCGCGATCACCCCCGAGGCCAGCCGCCTGTCATAGCCGTAGCGCAGCATGATCGGCAGCGAGATCAGCCCCATCGAGATCACCGAGGCCGACACCACCCCGGTGGTCGCCGCCAGCATCGCCCCCACCACCACCACCGCAATGGCCAGCCCCCCGCGCAGCGGGCCGAACACCTGCCCGATCGTCTCGAGCAGGTCTTCGGCCATGCCGGATCG
>NZ_JAHUWT010000012.1 GCF_019218885.1 Bordetella sp. BOR01
GCCGCCGGCGACCTGACGGCGCGTGTGGAGGTTCGCAACAGCAACGAGGTAGGACAGTTGTTCGGGGCGCTCAAGCGCATGCAGGAGAACCTGGCGCGCACGGTATCGCAGGTTCGCCGCGGGGTCGACGAGATCAACGTGGGCTCGCGCGAGATTTCGGCGGGCAACACCGACCTGAGCAGCCGCACCGAGCAGCAGGCGGCCTCGCTGGAAGAGACGGCGGCGTCGATGGAAGAGCTGGCCTCGACGGTCAAGCAGAACGCGGACAACGCGCGCCAGGCGAACCAGCTGGCGGCCAGCGCCTCGGACGTGGCCGAGCGCGGCGGCTCGGCGGTGTCAGAGGTGGTGAGCACGATGGAAGGGATTTCGGCGAGTTCGCGCAAGATTTCCGAGATTGTGTCGGTGATCGACGGCATAGCGTTCCAGACCAATATCCTGGCGCTGAACGCGGCGGTGGAGGCGGCGCGCGCGGGCGAGCAGGGCAAGGGTTTCGCGGTGGTGGCGGGCGAGGTGCGTTCGCTGGCGCAGCGCAGCGCGCAGGCGGCCAAAGAGATCAAGGTGCTGATCGAGGACTCGGTCAGCAAGGTGGGCACGGGTTCGCAGCAGGTCGAGCGCGCGGGCGCGACGATGCA
>NZ_JAHUWT010000013.1 GCF_019218885.1 Bordetella sp. BOR01
CCGACACCACCCCGGTGGTCGCCGCCAGCATCGCCCCCACCACCACCACCGCAATGGCCAGCCCCCCGCGCAGCGGGCCGAACACCTGCCCGATCGTCTCGAGCAGGTCTTCGGCCATGCCGGATCGCTCCAGCACCAGCCCCATCAGGGTAAAGAACGGCACCGCCAGCAGCGTGTCGTTGGCCACGATGCCGAACACCCGCTGCGGCAGCGCCTGGAACAGCGACGCGTTGAACAGCCCCAGCTCCATGCCCACCAGGCCATACAGGATGCCGTTGGCCGCCAGCGCAAAAGCCACCGGAAAACCCAGCAGCAGGAATACCACCAGCGTGCCGAACATGATCGGCGCCAGATTCGCAATGAAAAACTCCATGATCAGCGACCCTTGTCTTGTTGTTGCAGCAGGGCCGCTTCGCGCGCCTGCGCTTCACGGGCGATCTCTTCAGCCAGCTCTTCCTCGGCGCTCTTGCCCGCCGCGCGTGCCAGCGGATCCGGGCACTGGCCGCGCAGGTACCCCACGCACTTGATCAGCCGCGAGACACCGGCCAGCACCAGCAGCGCAAAGCCCACCGGAATCAGCAGCTTGACCGGCCAGCGCAC
>NZ_JAHUWT010000014.1 GCF_019218885.1 Bordetella sp. BOR01
TTTCCTTTCCTCCCTCTCTCTTCCTTCCTCCCTCTTTTCCCCCTTCTTCTTCTTCCCCTTTTCCTTCCCTCCCTTCCTCCCCCTTTCCTTTTCCTTCCCCTTTCTTTCCCTCCCTTCTTCTTCCTCTCTTCCCCCTTCTCCCTTCCTTTCTTCCCTCTTCCTCCTCTTTCTCTCTTTTCTCCCTCCTTTCCTTCCTCTTCTCCCCCTCCCCTTCTCTTCCCTTTCCCTCCTCCTTCTCTTTCCCTCTTCTCCCTTCCTTTCCTCTTCTTCTCTTTTCTTTCTCTCTCTCTCTCTCCTCCTCCTCTTTCTCTCTTCCCTTTTTTTCTTTTCCCAACGCAACCCTTTCTTTTCTTTTTCTCCTTCTCTCTCCTCTCTCTCTCCTTTCTTCTCCCTTCTTCTCCCCCCTTTCCTTTCCTTCCCTTTCCCCTTCTTCCCCCTCCCCTCACCCCCTCTCTCCTCCCCCCCCCCCCCTTCCTTCCTTTCCTCTCTTCTCCCTTTCCTTTCTCTTCTCCCCCTCTTCCTCTTCCTCCTCCTCTTCTCTTTTCTCTCTCTTTTCTCTTCCTCTCCTTCCCCCCTCCCTTCTCCCTTTTTTCTCCCCCC
>NZ_JAHUWT010000015.1 GCF_019218885.1 Bordetella sp. BOR01
CGGCTGACGCTGGACCTGCTGCGCCAGGCGATGGACACGACCACCAAGCTGTCGTGCTTCGTGGTGTTCATCCTGGTGGGCTCGACGGTGTTCGGGCTGACCTTTCGCGGCGTCAGCGGCGACCTGTGGGTCGAGCACCTGCTGACCAGCGTGCCGGGCGGCGAATGGGGTTTTCTGATCGTGGTCAGCGTGCTGACCTTCGTGCTGGCGTTCTTCCTGGACTTCTTCGAGCTGGCGTTCATCATCGTGCCGCTGCTCGGGCCGGTGGCCGACAAGATGGGCATCGACCTGATCTGGTTCGGGATCATCCTGGCGGTGAACATGCAGACCTCGTTCATGCACCCGCCGTTCGGCTTCGCGCTGTTCTACCTGCGCTCGGTCGCGCCCAAGGACGCCTACCGCGACAAGATCACCGGCCAGCGCATCGAGCCGGTGACCACCGGCCAGATCTACTGGGGCTCGGTGCCGTTCATCGTGATCCAGCTGATCATGGTGGCCGCGGTGATGATCTTCCCCGGCATGGTCATGCACTACAAGGCCGGCGCCTCTACCGTCGATCCCAGTACGGTCAAGATCGAGATCGA
>NZ_JAHUWT010000016.1 GCF_019218885.1 Bordetella sp. BOR01
TCCCATGCTCCTTCCTTTTTCCTTCCCCTTTCCTCCCCCTTCTCCTCTTTTTTTTCCCTCTTCCTCTTCCCCTCCTTTTTTCCTTTTTTTTTCCCTCCTCCTTCTCCTTCCTTCCCTCTTTCCTCTCCTCCTCTTCCCCCCTTTCTTTTCTTCTTTCCTCTCTCTTTCCTTTCTTTTTCTCCCCCTTCCTCCTTTCCTCCTCTTCTTCCTCTCTTCTTTCTTCTTCTTCCCCCCTCCCCCCCCTTTCTCTCCTCCTCCCCTTTCTCCCTTTCCTCTTTCTCTTCCCTTCTCCTTCTCTCCCCTCTTTCCTCCCTTTCCCTTTCTCTTTTCTCTCCTCCTTTTTCCTCTTTTTCCCTTTCCTTCCTTTCCTCTTTTTCTCTCTCTTTCCTCCTTCCTCTTTCCGCGGCCGCCTCGCTGCCCGCCCGCCCCGCGCTGCTTGCCCTCGCGCGGCGCGGCGCCGCGCGTCTCGTCCCGCCCCCCTCCTGTCTCTTCTCCCCCTCTTCCGCTGCCGCCGCCCCG
>NZ_JAHUWT010000017.1 GCF_019218885.1 Bordetella sp. BOR01
TCGCGCGCCATAGACGCGCTGAATCTGCGGGTTGGCCGAGCCGTGACGTGGATCACCTTGCTGGTGGTGCTGGTCAGCGCCGGCAACGCCCTGGTTCGCAAGGTGTTCGAGACGAGCTCGAACGCGTGGCTGGAGCTGCAGTGGTACATGTTTGGTGCCATGTTCCTGCTGACGGCGGGCTATACCCTGCTCAAGAACGAACACGTGCGGGTCGACATTCTGTCGTCACGCTTATCGAAGCGCACGCAGATCTATATCGAGATCTTCGGGGTGGTGTTTTTCCTGTTGCCGGCCTCGATCCTGATCATGTACCTGTCGTGGCCGATGTTCATGGACTCGTTCGTCTCGAACGAGCAGTCCTCGAACTCGGGCGGTCTGGTGCGCTGGCCGGTCAAGCTGCTGATTCCGGTGGGCTTTGCGCTGCTGGTGCTGGCCGGTGTCTCGCGGCTGATCAAGTGCGTGGGGTACCTGCGCGGCCAGTGCCCGGATCCGCTGGCACGCGCGG
>NZ_JAHUWT010000018.1 GCF_019218885.1 Bordetella sp. BOR01
CGGCCTGCAGGGCAGTCAGTTGAATCAGTGGTTGCATATCCGAATCATTCCAGAGTGATGCCGGCCTGCTTGATCCCCCGCGCCCACTTGTAGGGAGAAAAAGGAAAGAAGAGAGAGAAAGAAGGAGGGAGGAAAGGCGCGGCCGGGGAGAACGGGGACAGGAGAAAGGGGCGAACCGCGGGCGGGGGCAGCAGCGGGGGCAGGGACGCAGGCAGAGGAGCAACGAGAGAGGAAGGAGGGAAAGGAGAAGGGAAGGGAGAAGAGAAAGGAAGGAGAAAAAGGGAGAAGGGAAGGAGGAAAAGGAGGAGGAAGGAGGGAAGGAAAAGAGGGAGAGAGGGAGGATGTGGTGAAAGAGGGGGAGGGAGAAGAGGGGGGGAAGAAAGGGGGAGGAAGAAAGGAGGGAGGGAAAGAGGGGAAGGAAGGGAGGGAGGAAAGAAGGAGGAAGAAGAGAAAAGAGAAAAAAAGGAGAGGAAGAAGGGGGAAGAGGGAAGGAAGGTGAAGGG
>NZ_JAHUWT010000019.1 GCF_019218885.1 Bordetella sp. BOR01
CTCCTTTCTTTCTCCTCCCCTTTCCTTCCTTCTCCTCCTCCCCCCTCTTCCCCTTTCCCCTTCTCCTTTCTTCTTCTTCTCCCCTTCCCTCTCCCCTTCTTCTTCTTCCCTCCTCCCCCTCCCCCTTTCTTTTCCCTCCCCTTTTCTCCTCCTTCCTCTTCTTTTCCTCCCCCTCTCCCTCCTTTTCTTTCTCTCTCTTCCCGTCCGCCCTCCCTCCCTCTCCCCCCTCTCCCTCCCCCTTTCTCCCCCCCTTCTCTCCTCTCCCCCTTTCTTCTCCCTTCCCGCTCTCTCCTTTTTCTTTCCCTTCCCTCCTTTCCCTTCTCCCTATCTTTTTTCCCTCCTTTTTGCCTCCCCTTTTTCCATCTCCATCTTCCCCCCCTTCTTTTTCTCTCCCCCTTCCTTTTCCTTCCTCCCTCTTTTCCTTCCTTTTTGCGGCCGTGCCACCCCTGACGGCTACACCCTGGTGGTGGGCGGCAGCGC
>NZ_JAHUWT010000001.1 GCF_019218885.1 Bordetella sp. BOR01
TAGCAAGGTGGACCCACTCCTTCCCATCCCGAACAGGACAGTGAAACGCCTTCGCGCCGATGATAGTGGACTTCCCGTCTGTGAAAGTAGGTCATCGTCAGGCTCTTATGCCCCAAAACCCCAGCACGAAGTGTGCTGGGGTTTTGTCTTTGCGGCGCTACGAATGACCCACGTTCCTGCATCGCTGTCCATCGCTCTAAAGTCGCCGGCGTCGCGACCCCGCCACACCCTTGCAGGGGGATTGCCTCTCACCCCCGAACAGGCGTCTTTGTGCGGTAAGATTCCCTAAATCTATTCGATGGAGCGGTTATCGTGAGCGATCCCCAGATTCCTCAGCCCAGCACTTCGCCCGATTTGCGCACGCTGACCCATGTGGCCTATGGCCTGTACGCCCTGGGTTTTCTGACAGGCGGCTTTCTTGGCATCGCAACGCTGGCTGCAGTGGTACTGATGTACGTGAAGCGCGCGGATACCGCCGGCACGATGTACGCCGCCCATTTCGACTGGCTGCTGCGCACCTTTTGGTGGGCCTTGCTGTGGTTGGCCATCAGTGCCATTGCCACGCTGGTCTTCATCGGCTGGATAGGCTTGGCGGCCACCGTGGTGTGGGTGCTGTACCGCCTGATCAAGGGCTGGCTGGCCTTGTTGGAGGGTGCCGCGCCCACCCCGTACGCCTGAGGGGCAGTGCCATCAAATAAAAACGGCTGACCAAGAGGTCAGCCGTTTTTACTTTGGCGCCGACTTGACGGAAGGCTGGCCCCCGTTGGGGCCAAGCTTGCGCGGCAAGGCGATTCTGAAAAGGGGCGGGCCAGATAAGGCCTGCACAACCGAAGGCGTATACGCCGGACGGCCAAGTATGGCAGGGACGTACCGGGTACGCCCTTTGCCTGCTTACTTCAGGTGGGCGTTGACCAGCTTGGTCAGTTCGAACATCGTGACTTGATCTTTGCCAAAGATCGGACGCAGCTTGGCATCGGCGTTGATGTTGCGCTTGTTGCTGGCGTCTTGCAGGTTGTGCTTTTTGATGTATTCCCAGATCTTCTTGGTGACCTCGGTGCGCGGCACGGCCTCGGAACCGATGACAGCGGCCAGCTCGGCACTGGGGGTCAGGGGCTTCATGAATGCGGCGTTCGGCTTGCGTGCGGTCGCGGGTTTGGAGGTTGTAGCCATAATGCGGCGCTCCTTCTCTGGCTGTTGGAAAAATTGTCCTGCGGCCGGAGCATAACTTGTCTCCCCGGCAAAGACAAAGGCATTTATGCTCTGTAGCAACTAAAATGGGGACTTCGACACCCCCATATCAAGGTGTGTAACGTCACATGTACGCGAGATCTGCGCTGGAATCGATCCGGCTTTTTCATGACGAATTGACGGCTTTGCGCCGCGATTTGCACGCTCATCCTGAGCTGGGCTTCGAAGAGGTGCGCACCTCGGGCATTGTTGCCGGCGCGCTGGAGGCCCTGGGGCTGGAGGTGCATCGCGGTATCGGGAAGACGGGTGTGGTTGGCGTGATCCGCGGCCGTGGCCGCGACAGCGGCCGCATGATCGGCCTGCGCGCCGACATGGACGCGCTGCCCATGACCGAGGATAACAATTTCGGCTACAAGTCGAGCAAGCCAGGACTGATGCATGGTTGCGGGCATGACGGCCATACCGCCATCTTGATCGGGGCGGCACGGTATTTGGCGCAGACGCGCAATTTCGATGGCACCGCAGTGTTGATATTCCAACCCGCCGAAGAGGGGCGCGGCGGCGCCAAGGCGATGTTGGAAGATGGGCTGTTCGACACTTTCCCGTGCGATGCCATTTATGCCCTGCACAATTGGCCAGGACTCAAGCCCGGCACCGTTGGCATCAACCCCGGCCCCATGATGGCGGCGGCCGATCGCTTCGAGGTGACCATTACCGGTCGCGGCGGCCATGGCGCGCATCCTTACCAGACCATCGATCCCGTCACGATCGCGGGGCACGTGATTACCGCGTTGCAGACCATCGTGTCTCGCAATGTGAATCCGCTGGATTCGGCCGTGCTGTCCATTGGTTCGCTACAGGCCGGCCATCCCGGCGCAATGAGCGTGATACCGCGCGAAGCCAAAATGGTGGGCACGGTGCGTACATTTCGCAAGTCGGTGCAGGAAATGGTCGAGACGCGCATGCGCGAACTGGTGGGTGCGGTGGCCGGCGGCTTTGGCGCAACCGCCGAGATCGAGTACCAGCGCATCTATCCCGCCACGCTGAACACGCCCCAGCACGCGAACCTGGTGGCCGACATTGCCACGGATATGGTCGGCAAAGAAAACGTGGTGCGCGACCTGGTACCGTCAATGGGCTCGGAAGATTTCTCGTTCATGCTGCAAGCCCGGCCTGGTGCGTATTTCCGTCTGGGCCAGGGCGGAGCCGAGTCTGGCTGCGTGTTGCATAATTCGCGTTTCGATTTCAACGATGCCGTGATCCCACTGGGCAGTGCGATGTTCTGCGCGCTGGCCGAGCGCGGCATGCCCCTGGCAGAATAAACCGCCATTGTTCCTGTTCATGTCCTCTGCTCAAAACCCTTCGCAACTTATCATTACCCGCCCCGACGACTGGCATTTGCACCTGCGCGATGGTGCAGCGTTGCAGGCAGTGGTGGCCGACACCGCGCGCCAGTTCGCGCGCGCCATCATCATGCCCAATCTGCGTCCGCCGGTGACGAGCACCGAGCAGGCCCTGGCCTACCGGCAACGCATCGAAGCGGCCCTGCGCCCGCATGAGGGGGTTGCCGCGTTCACGCCCCTGATGACGCTTTACCTGACCGACAATACTCCCGCAGACGAAATCGCGCGTGCACATGAGTCGGGCCAGGTGTTTGCCGTGAAGCTGTATCCGGCGGGGGCCACCACCAATTCTGATGCCGGCGTGACCGACTTGCTGGGCAAGTGTGGCAAGGCCTTGCAGGCCCTGGAGCGCTGCGGCATGCCATTGCTGGTGCACGGCGAAGTCACGGACCCCGGGATCGACGTATTCGATCGCGAGGCGGTGTTCATCGATCGGGTCATGCAGCCGCTGCGCCGGGCGTATCCCGGCCTGAAGGTCGTGTTCGAGCACATTACCACCAAGGATGGCGCCGACTACGTGCGGGATGCCGAAGGTCCGATCGCTGCCACGATCACGCCCCAGCACATGCTATACAACCGCAATGCGATTTTCCTGGGCGGCGTGCGTCCGCACTGGTATTGCCTGCCCATCTTGAAGCGCGAAGTGCACCGGCAGGCGTTGGTCGAAGCGGCCATCAGTGGCAACCCGCGTTTTTTCCTGGGCACCGACAGCGCGCCCCATGCCCGTGGCCTGAAAGAGCACGCCTGCGGCTGCGCCGGCTGCTATACCGCGCTGCATGCCATGGAGCTGTACGCAACTGCTTTTGAACGAGCGGGCCGGCTGGACCGGCTGGAGGCTTTCGCCAGCTTCCATGGCCCCGACTTCTATGGCCTGCCGCGCAACACGGGCACCTTGACGCTGCAGCGCGAACCCTACCAGATTCCCGACGAAGTGCCGTTCGGCGACACCTCGCTGGTACCGTTGGCAGCCGGGGAATCGCTGGACTGGCGCGCCGTGTAGGGTGCGTGCCGGCCATCCGCAAGGGTGGCCGGCGGTTAAAGGTATCAGACGGGCTTGCGCTGCCGGCGCTTCAGGCGTCTGTGCGCCGTGCCTCGAGCAATTCCCAGCGCGCGAACTTTTCTTCCAGCTCGGTTTCCAGCCCGGCCAGTTCTTTATTGATGCGCTCGACTTCAGCTGGAGCGTCGCGATACAGGCTGCCGTCGGCGAGTTGCGCCGATAGTGCGGCCTGGCGCGCTTCGATGTCGGCAATGGCCTCGGGCAGGCCTTCGAGTTCGCGCAAGTCCCAGGCGCTGAGCCTGGCGGCGCGGGCCGGACGTGCCCGAGGCGAGGGTGCCGGGGCGGGGGCATCGTCGGCCGCGGCGCGCGCCGGTTTGGCGGCCTGGCGGGCAGCCGGGCGTTGGGCAACCCATTCGTCGTAGCCGCCCACGTAGTCGCGCCAATGGCCTTCGCCCTCGCTGGCGATCGTTTGGGTGACGACGTTGTTCAGGAAGGCGCGGTCGTGGCTGACCAGCAGTACCGTGCCGGCGTATTCCTGCAGCAATTCTTCCAGCAGCTCCAGGGTTTCGATATCCAGGTCGTTGGTGGGTTCGTCCAGCACCAGGATATTGGCGGGTCGCGCGAACAGGCGCGCCAGCAACAGGCGTGCGCGTTCGCCGCCCGACAGGCTGCTGACCGGCGAGCCGGCCCGCGCCGGTGAAAACAGGAAATCGCCCAGGTAGCTCATGACGTGCTTGCGCGCTCCGCCGATTTCCACCCATTCGCTGCCCGGGCTGATCACGTCGGCCAGTGTGGCGTTTTCGTCGAGCTGCGCCCGCATCTGGTCGAAGTAGGCGACGGCCACATTGGTGCCCAGCCGCGTCGATCCGTTGTCGGGCGAGAGTTCGCCCAGAATGAGCTTGAGCAGCGTGGTCTTGCCTGCGCCGTTGGGTCCGACGATGCCGATGCGGTCGCCGCGCAGGATCGTCGTACTGTAGTCGCGTACCACGATCTTGTCGCCGAACGCCTTGTCGACATGCTTCAATTCGGCCACCAGCTTGCCAGACCGTTGGCCCTGGGCCAGGGCCAGGTTGACGTTGCCCATGCGCTCGCGGCGCTCTGCGCGTTCGACGCGTAGCTGTTCCAGCCGGCGTACCCGGCCCTCGTTGCGAGTGCGGCGCGCCTCGACGCCTTTGCGGATCCAGACTTCTTCCTGGGCCAGCAGCTTGTCGAAGCGTTCTTGTTCCAGGCGTTCGGATTCCAGCCACTGTGCTTTACGCTCTTGCCATTGCGAAAAGTTGCCCGGGAAGCTGAGCAGGTGGCCGCGGTCGAGTTCGACAATGCGCGTGGTTACTGCGTCGAGGAAGCGGCGGTCGTGGGTGATGATGACGGCGGCGCCTTTCCAGTTGCGCAGCAGATCTTCCAGCCAGGCGATGCCGTCGAAGTCCAGGTGGTTGGTCGGTTCGTCGAGCAACAGAAGGTCGGGTTCGTCGACCAGCGCGCGCGCCAGCGCCACCCGCTTGCGCATGCCGCCGGACAGGCCGGCAACCTCGGCGTCGGCCGGCAGCCCCAGCCGTTCCAGGGCGGCGTGCACCCGTGCAGGCCGTTGCCAGTCTTCGTGGTCGCCGTCGATGGCGTGGACGACGTCGAACACGGTAAGGGTGTCGTCCAGCACGGGTTCCTGTTCGACCGTGGCGACGCGCAAGCCCGACAGGCGCGCCAGGTCGCCGTCGTCGGGCTGGGTCCGGCCGTCGAGCAGGCGCAGCAGAGAGGACTTGCCCGCGCCATTGCGGCCGATCAGGCCGATGCGCTCGCCGGCCTGGATGGTGAAGTCTGCGTGATCGAGCAGCGCGTGGTGGCCATAGGCCAGTTGAACGCTGGTGAGCGTAATGAGAGTTGCCGAAGCCATGAATGAGAATGCCTGATGCGGTGCAACCCATATTGTCGCAGGAAGCGTGCTGCCCGCCGGGTGTACTAAAATGGCAGCGCAAGACAGGTCGGGCAATCGCGGCGGATGCGAATCCATCGAGGAAGGTCCGGACTCCATAGGGCGGGGTAGCGGCTAACGGCCGTCCGGTCCTGCCGGCAGGCTTGCCTGCAGGCGGGGCCGAGGAACAGGGCCACAGAGACGAGTCTGCGAAGCGGGCGTGCCAAGCGCGCACCGGCACGGCCATCTCCGTGCCGCGCGGTCCGGTAACGGGCGGCGGCATCGCAGGGTGAAACGCGGCAACCTCTACCCGGAGCAACACCAAATAGGCATGCGTGCGGCTTTCGGGCCCAAAGGGCGGCTCGCCCGAGCATGCGGGTAGGTGGCTACAGCGGTCCAGCAATGGCCCGCGCAGAGGAATGATTGCCCGCCGGGGCGACCCGGCGTACAGAATCCGGCCTATAGACCTGTCTTGCAACTGAATCCGGGCCTTATGGCCGGTCTTGCCACGGCAAGACCGAACGTAAAACAATGAAAGGGCTGCCGATACGGGCCACTTCTGAAGAAGGACTTTTAATTGTTACCGCAACCCCCTGATTTATCAGGGGGTTTTTATTTTTCGAAATCGCGGAAGTGCTCTAAGTCCTTGTTGTGATTGAAAAAATTGCAACCACGCGCTTGACCCCGTTTGCCCATTACCGTAGAGTGGGAAAAAGTAGGAATTTGTGCAATTAAGTGGGGTGAATGTGGTGTTTCAGGGAAGCAGCGCGCTGACGCTCGATGCCAAGGGACGGATCTCGATTCCGACCCGGCATCGTGACGCGCTGAGCGCGCAAGCCGAAGGTCGGCTGACCCTGACCCGCCACCCTGACGGCTGCCTGTTGGTGTACCCGCGGCAAGAGTGGGAAAAGAAGCGCGAGCAGATCGCCGCCTTTCCCATGTCGGCGCGCGCGCTCCAGCGGTTGCTGCTGGGCAATGCCCAGGACGTCGAGCTCGACGGTTCTGGTCGTGTGCTCATCGCGCCTGAACTGCGCAACGCTTCCGGTATGACGCGCGATGTGATGCTGCTCGGTATGGGCGCGCACTTCGAGCTCTGGGATGCCGCTTCCCTGGCCCGCCGCGAGGCGGAAGACTTGGCACAGGGAATGCCGGACGTGTTGAACCAGTTTTCGTTCTGAAACCGAGTATGGAATTCGAGCATCGGCCCGTGCTGCTGGAGCCGACGGTGGATGCGTTGCTGCTGGCCGGTTTCGGCGGCAAGGGCGCGGCACGGTCGGCTGGGCAGGATGGTGCGCAGGCCGACGCGCGGGCGCAGCGAGGTGTGTTCGTCGATGGCACCTTCGGGCGCGGCGGCCACAGCCGCGAGCTGCTGGGGCGGCTGGGGCGCGAGGCGCGGTTGGTGGTGTTCGACAAGGATCCCCAGGCGATTGCGGTGGCCACCGAACTGGCCGCACGCGACACCCGGGTGACGGTCGTGCATGAGGGGTTTGCCACCATGCGCGAAGAGTTGGCGGCGCGCGGCATCGAGGCAATCGATGGCGTGATGCTGGACCTGGGGGTGTCTTCCCCTCAGTTGGATGATGCCGGGCGGGGTTTTTCGTTCATGCGCGAAGGCCCGCTCGACATGCGAATGGATACGACCCGCGGCCCCACGGTTGCGGATTGGCTGGCGCAAGCCAGCGTGGATGAGATGCGGGAGGTCATAGCAGATTATGGCGAAGAACGGTTTGCTTTTCAGGTTGCAAAGGCGATTGCTGCTCGCCGCGCAACACGGCCGCTGCGCACCACGCTCGAGCTTGCCGAGTGCGTCGCCAGCGCCGTCCGCACGCGCGAAAAGGGGCAGCATCCGGCCACACGCACCTTTCAGGCTCTACGGATTTACATCAATCGGGAGCTCGAAGAGCTCGCGCGCGCCCTCGCGTCAGCTTTAGAGCTGCTTGCCCCGGGGGGGAGGTTGGCGGTGATCAGCTTTCATTCGCTTGAAGACCGCATGGTCAAGCAGTGCATCGCGGCGGCGGCCAGGCCGGCTGCCGCGCATGCGCGCCTGCCCCTGCGCGAAAGCGAGTTGCCGCAGCCACTGGTACGTTCCCTGGGGCGTGTGCAGGCCGACGATGACGAGATTGCCGGCAATGCGCGGGCCCGATCGGCCGTGTTGCGGGTGGCCGAACGCACCGCGACGCCGCTGGATACTGACAGTGCGGCGCGATTCGTGCCCGCGATGCGCGTACCGGGCGAAGCTGCGCCTGTGCGGCGCGGTGCCAAGCGGAGGCCGCACTAATGGGACGCGTGAGCCTGTTCCTGGCTACCTTGCTCATGTTGTCGGCGATTTCGCTGGTGACCAGCCGGTATCAGTCACGTCAATTGTTTATTGAATTGGATCGCAGCAACGCCCAGGCGCGCACGCTGGACACCGACTGGCGCCGCTTGCAGCTCGAGCGCGCCGAACTGGCGCGCAACGCTCGCGTCGACCACGCGGCACGCCAGGATCTGAAGATGATCCCCATCGTGCCGGATCGCACGCTGTATGTGAACCAGGCGCCCGTGCCGGCCACCGGAGGCGCGCAATGAAGCGCGTGCCGTTCTTCGACAACCCCGTACTGCGCGGGCAACTGCCCACGTGGCGGGCCCGCCTGGTGTTGGTGATGCTGTTCGGCGGTTTTGCCGTGCTGGCCGGCCGTGCCTTGTATCTGCAGGGGCTGTCGACCGAATTCCTGCAGCAGCAGGGCGAGCGCCGTTACGAACGCACCCTGACGCTGGCGGCCACCCGGGGCAAGATCCTGGATCGCAACGGCGTGGTGCTGGCATCCAGCGTGCCGGCGCGCGCCATCTGGGCCATTCCCGAAGACGTCAAGCCCGCCACCGGTGCGCAACTGGCCGATCTGGCCAAGTTGCTGGAGACCTCGGTGGCCGACCTGCGCGGCCGGCTGGCCGACGAGGATCGCAACTTCGTGTACCTGAAGCGCCAGGTGCCCATGGAGGTGGCCGACCAGATCAAGAAGCTGGACGTGCCCGGTATTCACCAGCAGCCCGAGACGCGGCGCTATTACCCCGACGGGGAGGTCACCGCGCATCTGGTGGGTTTCACCAGCGTCGAAGACAAGGGCCAGGAAGGGGTCGAACTGACGTTCGATGACCTGCTGTCGGGTACGCCCGGCAGCCGCCGCGTGATCAAGGACCGGTTGGGTCGCGTCATCGAGGACGTCCAGGCCGTGACCTCGCCGGTCAATGGCCGCGATCTGAACCTGTCGATCGATACACGGCTGCAGTACCTGGTATATCGCGAACTGAACGAAGCCATGCAGCGCCACCAGGCTGGTGCGGCCAGCGCCATCATCATGGATGTGCGCACCGGAGAGATCCTGGCGCTGGCCAGCCTGCCCACGTTCGACCCGAATCGCCGCGAAACTTTTCACACGCCCAATCTGCGCAACCGCGCCATTACCGATACGTTCGAACCCGGCTCGATCATGAAGCCCTTCACCGCCGCGCTGGCGCTGGACCTGGGCCGCATCAACATGAGCACGCAGTTCGAGACCGGCAATGGCGCCTTCCGCTATCAGGGCAGCACCATTCATGACGTCAGCCGCAACGGTACGCTGACGGTGGGCGGCGTGCTGCGCCGTTCCAGCAATATCGGCATGACGCTGATCTCGGAAAAACTCGAGTCGCGCGAGATGTGGGAACGCTTTACCGAACTGGGCTTTGGCCGTGCGCCGCAATTGGGTTTCCCCGGCGCCGCGCCGGGGCGCCTGCGCCCCTGGGACCGCTGGCGCCTGATCGAAAAAGCAACCATGGCCTATGGCTACGGGCTGTCCGTTTCGCTGCTGCAGGTGGCGCGTGCCTATACCGTGTTCGCCCGCGACGGCGACATGGTGTCGCCCACGCTGATCAAGCGCGACAGCGATCCGACCAGCGTCAAGGTTTACAACCCCAAGGTGGCCCAATTGGTGCGCACCATGCTCGAGGCCGCCGCTGGTCCGGATGGTGCCAAGGCGGCGCAAGTGCAGGGCTATCGGGTAGCCGGCAAGAGTGGCACGGCGCGCAAGATCGTCGATGGCAAGTACAGCATGCAGCGCTATCGCAGCTCGTTCGTCGGGTTTGCGCCGGTGTCCAACCCGCGCATCGTGGTGGCCGTGACCATCGACGAGCCCAAGGTGGGCGGCTACTACGGCGGCGCCATCGCCGCGCCGCTGTTCTCGACCATTGTGGGCGGCAGCTTGCGCATGATGGGCGTGCAGCCCGATGCGCCGTTCGAGTCGACCATCGTGGCAGGCGTAAAGGAGCCGGCGCGATGAGCGCGATCCTACCCTTGGCCCCCGCAACCGTCGAGGCGCTGGCCTGGCTGCGCGCGCGCGTTGCGGCAGGCGCGCAGTTGCGCCTGGACTCGCGCGAAGTGGCCTCGGGTGATGTGTTCGTAGCCTGCTCCGGCGGCTCTGCCGACGGGCGTTCTTATATTGGCCAGGCGTTCGCCCGCGGCGCGGCAGCCGTGCTGTGCCAGGCGCCGGTGCCGGCCGGCGTGGGCGACGACGCGCGCGTGCATGCCGTGCCCGATTTGCGTGCCCTGCTCGGCGAACTGGCCGACGACTGGTACGGGCAGCCTTCGGCCGCCTTGAGCGTCGTGGCCATTACCGGCACCAATGGCAAGACCTCATGCGTTCAATGGGTGGCGCAGGCATTGACCGACGCCGGCAAACCGTGCGGCAGCATCGGCACCCTGGGTGCGCTGCTGCCCGACGGCAGTTCGTTGGGCGGCAACCTGACCACGCCGGACGTGCTGAGCGTACATCGCATCCTGGCTGCCATGCGTGCCGCCGGCGCCCAGGCGGTGGCCCTGGAGGCTTCGTCGATCGGGGTGGAGCAGGGCCGGCTGGACGGCGTACGCATAGGCGTGGCCGGCTTTACCAACTTGACGCGCGACCATCTCGACTACCACGGCTCGATGGAACGCTACGAGCAGGCCAAGGCCAGGTTGTTCCACTGGCCCGGGCTGGCTGCGGCGGTCATCAATGCCGACGATGCGGCCGGCGAGCGCCTGTTGCGGGCATTGCCGCGCGAGCTGGCGCTGAGCTATACCCAGCAAGATATTCCCGCGGCCTTCCAGGCGCGCGATCTGCAGGCCACCGCGCACGGCCAGGTATTCACCCTGACTTCGCCCGATGGCGAGGCGCAGATCGTGACTTCGCTGCTGGGCCGCCACAACGTGTCCAACCTGCTGCTGGTGGCGGGCGTGCTGTACAAGCTGGGCTGGCCGCTGGCCCAGCTTGCCCGCGCGCTGGCGGCCACCCGGCCGGTCGATGGCCGCTTGCAGGTGGTCGTGCCGCTGCCGCTGCGTGCCCTGACCTCGGCCGGCCGTGGCCCGCTGGTCGTGGTGGATTATTCTCATACGCCCGATTCGCTGGTGCGCGCCTTGACGGCGCTGCGACCGGTGGCCGACGCGCGCGGCGGACGCCTGGTATGCCTGTTTGGCTGCGGCGGTGAACGCGATGCGGGCAAGCGGCCGGAAATGGGCCGTATTGCAGCCGATCTGGCCGACAAGGTCACTGTGTCCAGCGACAACCCGCGCGGCGAGGATCCGGCCGCCATCATCGCGCAGATTTTGCCGGGTATTCCGCGCGGAGCACGCCTGTACGTCGAACCCGATCGCGCACGCGCCATCATGCAGACGATCTGGGCGGCCGATCCGGACGACGTTGTGCTGCTGGCCGGCAAGGGGCATGAAACCTACCAGGAGATCGGCGGGGTCAAGCTGCCGTTCGACGACCGCGAGTGGGCGCGCCTGGCCTTGCTGCTGCCGCACGCCGGCGCGTTGTCCACCGATTCCCGACGTATTGGCGCCAACGAAGTCTTCCTGGCGCTGGCTGGCGAGCAGTTCGATGGCCATGATTACCTGGCGCAAGCCGAGGCCGCGGGTGCGTGCGCCGCGGTGGTGGCGCGCCCGGTGGACGGGGCCTCGCCGCCGCAACTGGTGCTGGGCGATACGGGACAGGCGCTGCAGCGCATCGGCGCGGCGTGGCGGGCCCGGTTTGCGCTGCCGGTCATCGGTGTGGCGGGCAGCAACGGCAAGACCACCACGAAAGAAATGATCGCCGCGATCCTGGCCGATTGGCAGGGCGAGGCAGGCCGCCTGGCTACGGCGGGCAATTTCAATAATGACATTGGAGTGCCGCTGACGCTACTGCGCCTGCGTGCGCAGCACCGCGCCGCTGTGTTCGAGCTGGGCATGAATCATCCGGGGGAAATCGCGGTGCTGGCGGCCTTGGCGGCCCCGTCCGTGGCCCTGATTACCAATGCGCAGCGTGAACACCAGGAATTCATGCATTCGGTCGAGGCCGTGGCGCAAGAGAACGGCGCCACTATTGAAGCCTTGCCGCAAGACGGCGTCGCCGTGTTTCCTGGCGATGATCCCCACTGCGGGATCTGGGAAGTCCAGGCCGGCGCGCGCCGCGTACTGCGATTCGGATTGCAACCCGGGCTGGATGTCTACGCCGAGAATATCGAGGCTACGCCGCAGGATACGCGTTGCCGGGTGGTGACGCCGGCCGGCAGCGCCGACCTGGTGTTGCCGGTTCCGGGCGTGCACAACCTGCGCAATGCGCTGGCGGCCATTGCCGCGGCGCTGGCCGCTGGTGCGCCGCTGGCAAGCGCCGTGCGCGCGTTGGCTGCGTTCAGCGCCGTGGCTGGGCGCATGCAGCGCAAGGCCCTGGACGACGGCACGATATTGATCGACGACACCTACAACGCCAACCCGGATTCGGTACGCGTTGCGGTAGACGTGCTGGCGCAACTGCCGGCGCCGCGAGCCCTGGTGTTGGGCGACATGGGCGAGGTCGGCGACAACGGCCCGGCGATGCACCGCGAGGTCGGAGAGTACGCCCGCCAGCATGGCATCGATGCGTTGTACACCCTGGGCGATGCCGGCCGCGACGCGGTAGCCGCGTTCGGGTCGGGCGCGCAGGCGTGCGAATCGGTGGACGAGATCGTGGCGGCGCTGCGCAGCACGCGACCGGCCAGCATATTGGTGAAAGGTTCGCGCTTTATGCGCATGGAGCGGGTAGTGAAGGTGCTGGCGACCAACAATAACAAGACCGCGGCCGAGCGCCAGGGAGATCAGCATGCTGCTTGAAATCGCCCGCTGGCTCTCCGATGACGTGCGCGCGATTGGCGTGCTGGAATACATCACCATGCGGGCTGTGCTGGCCTGCGCCACCGCACTGCTGATCGGCCTGGTAGCCGGCCCGCGCGTGATTCGCAAGCTGACCGAGATGAAGATCGGCCAGGCCGTGCGTGCCTACGGGCCCGAGTCGCACCTGGTCAAGACCGGCACGCCCACCATGGGCGGTGCGTTGATCCTGATCGCGGTCGCCATCAGCACGCTGTTGTGGGCCGACTGGACCAACCGTTTCGTGTGGGTGGTGTTGCTGGTGACCTTCGGCTTCGGCTGGATCGGCTGGATGGACGACTACCGCAAGGTGGTCCATCGCGATCCCGAAGGCATGCCGGCGCGGCAGAAATTCTTCTGGCAAGCCACCATCGGCCTGGTGGCCGCGGTGTACCTGGCCTTTGCGGTCTCGGCCCCGGCCAATACCGAACTGTGGCCCTTGTTCAAGGCCTGGGTCAGCAGCGGCTTCGCCATGCCGTTGCCGACCCGTGCCGACCTGATCGTGCCGTTCTTCAAGTCGGTCAGCTATCCGCTGGGCGTGCTGGGTTTCGTGGCCTTGACCTGGGCGGTCATCGTGGGCACCAGCAACGCGGTGAACCTGACCGACGGCCTGGACGGCCTGGCCATCATGCCTACCGTGATGGTGGGCAGCGCCCTGGGCATTTTTGCCTACGTGGTGGGCCGGGTCGACTATTCCAAGTATTTGCTGTTCCCGTATATACCGGGGGCCGCCGAACTGATGGTGCTGTGCGCCGCCATTGCCGGCGCGGGCCTGGCATTCCTGTGGTTCAACGCCTATCCGGCCCAGGTATTCATGGGCGACGTCGGGGCGCTGGCGCTGGGTGGCGCGCTGGGCACTATCGCGGTGATCGTGCGGCAAGAGATCGTGCTGTTCATCATGGGCGGCGTGTTCGTGGTCGAGACGCTGTCGGTGATGATGCAGGTCACCTGGTTCAAATATACCAAGCGCAAGTACGGGCAAGGACGGCGCATTTTCCGCATGGCGCCGTTGCACCACCATTTTGAAGTCGGCGGCTGGAAAGAAACCCAGGTCGTCGTGCGTTTCTGGATCATCAGCATGATGCTGGTGTTGATCGGCCTTTCCACTTTGAAGTTGCGATGAACAGCCCCGAGCCCTTCCGCGCCGACGCGCCGCTTGTCCTGATCCTTGGGTTGGGCGAGACGGGTGTGGCTGCCGCGCGCTGGTGCGCCCGGCAGGGTGCGGCGCTGCGCGTAGCCGATACGCGGGCCGAACCGGGTGGGCTGGCTGCCTTGCGCGCCGCACTGGGCGATGCGCAGGTTGATTACCGCCTGGGCTGCGGCGACGTCTTCGACCCGGCCTTGCTCGATGGCGTGTCGCAATTGGTACTGAGCCCCGGGCTGGCGCCCGGTCAGGAACCGGCCCGCGCGCTGCTGGAGCAGGCCGTCGAACATGGTATCGAAGTCGTGGGCGAGATCGAGCTGTTCGCCCGAGCCCTGGCCGAACTGGCCGAGGCGCGCGACTATCGCCCGCGTTTGCTGGCCGTGACCGGTACCAACGGCAAGACCACGGTCACGGCGCTGACGCGCCAACTGGTCGAGGCCGGTGGCCTGACGGTGCGTGCCGCCGGTAATATCGGTCCGGCCGCGTTGGCTGCGCTGATCGACGCGCTGGAGGCCGGCGATCTGCCGCAGGTATGGGTGCTGGAGCTGTCCAGCTTTCAGCTCGAGACGACTCGCAGCCTGGCGGCCGATGCCGCCACGGTGCTCAATGTGACGCAGGACCACCTTGATTGGCACGGCGGCATGGATGCCTATGCCCAGGCCAAGGCGCGCCTGTTGAAGCTGGCGCGTGTCGCTATTGTCAATCGCGACGATCCGCGCGTGACCGCCATGGTCGACACGCTGGCGGCCATGGATGTGCGCAGTTTCGGCCGCGACATGCCGGGCCTGGTCGGCGACATGGGCCTGGAACCGGGTCAGGGCATGGCGTGGCTGGTGGCTTGCGAACCCAACGATTTCGATGAGCCCGCACCGCCGGTGCGTCGCAAGAAAGATGCGCCGCCGCCGCGCCGCGGCGCCGGGCGCGTCAGTCGCCTGATGCCCCTGGATGCGCTGCGCATCCGGGGCCAGCACAACGGCCTGAATGCCCTGGCGGCACTGCAACTGGCACGGGTATTGAATATCGGCTGGGGCCCCTTGCTGCGCGCCTTGCGCGAATACACGGGCGAGCCCCATCGAGCCGCGTTCGTGCGTAGCATAGGCGGGGTCGATTACATCAACGACAGCAAGGGCACCAATGTGGGTGCCACGGTGGCCGCCCTGGAAGGGCTGGGCCAGCCGGTCGTGCTGATTGCCGGCGGCCTGGGCAAGGGGCAGGATTTTTCGCCGTTGGCGCCAGTCGTGGCGCGCCATGCGCGCGCGGTGGTGCTGATCGGCACCGATGGTCCCGAGATAGGGCGCATGCTGGCCGACACCGGCGTGCCTTGCGTGGCCGCACAAGACATGCGCGATGCCGTACGGCGCGGCGCCGAACTGGCGCAGCCCGGCGATGCCGTGCTGCTGTCGCCGGCATGCGCCAGCATGGACATGTTCCGCAACTACCCGCATCGCGGCGCGGTGTTCGCGGAAGAGGTCGAAGACCTGGCCCGCGACCGGGGAGAGGTGTAATGAGCCTGTTCGCCGACCTGACCGCCAGTGTCAACGCCGTGCGCCCCGGGCGCACCCGCATGCGCAACTACGATGCGCCGCTGGTGCTGTGCACGACGACGCTGTTGCTGCTGGGGCTGTTGATGGTGTATTCGGCCTCGATCGCCTTGGCCGATGGCCCGCGCTATGCATCATACGGGCGCTATTACTTTATCTTGCGCCACGGCTTGTTCCTGTGCGCCGGGCTGATGGCTGGCGCGGTGGTCGTGGCAGTGCCCATCCGGGTCTGGCAGCGCCTGGCGATGCCGGGCTTCATGGTCTCGCTGGCCTTGCTGGTGCTGGTGCTCATTCCCGGCATCGGCCGTGAAGTCAATGGCGCGCATCGTTGGATTCCGCTGGGCCCGGTGAGTTTCCAGCCCTCTGAATTGATGAAGCTGGCTGCCTTGCTGTATGCGGCCGACTACACGGTGCGCAAGCAAGAGCACATGCAGGCTTTTTCGCGCGGCTTCCTGCCGATGGCCTGCGCCCTGGGCGGGGTGGGCATGCTGTTGCTGCTCGAGCCCGACCTGGGTGCGTTCATCGTGATCGTTGCCATCGCCGTGGGCATCCTGTTCCTGGGCGGTATCAACGGCAAGTATTTCAGCAGCCTGCTGGCTGTGCTGGGGGGCACATTCCTGGCGCTGATTTGGCTGTCGCCGTGGCGTCGTGCGCGCCTGTTCGCGTACCTGGATCCCTGGAACGATGCCAATGCGTATGGCAGCGCCTATCAGTTGTCGCATTCGTTGATTGCGCTGGGACGCGGTGAATGGCTGGGCGTGGGCCTGGGCGCCAGCGTCGAGAAGCTGCATTATCTGCCCGAGGCGCATACCGACTTCCTGATGGCCGTGGTGGGCGAAGAACTGGGTTTCGCCGGGGTGGCGCTGGTGATCGTGCTGTTCGTGGTCTTGATCCAGCGCGGCTTCGACATTGGCCGCCAGGCCATCGCCATGGAACGTACTTTCGCCGGCCTGGTCGCGCACGGCGTGGCGATCTGGTTCGGCGTGCAGGCGTTCATCAATATGGGCGTATGCCTGGGCCTGCTGCCCACCAAGGGGCTGACGCTGCCGCTGATGAGCTACGGCGGATCGGGCATCGTGATGAATCTGTGCGGGCTGGCGCTGATGCTGCGCGTGGACATCGAGAACCGCATCATGATGCGGGGAGGGCGCACATGAATACGCGCACCGTCCTTATCATGGCTGGCGGCACGGGCGGGCACATCATGCCGGGCCTGGCGGTGGCTGACGTGCTGCGCGAGCGAGGCTGGCGCGTGCTTTGGCTGGGCAATCCCGACAAGATGGAAGGCCGGCTGGTGCCGCCGCGCGGCATCGACCTGGTACCCCTGTACTTCCAGGGTGTGCGCGGCCGTGGCGCGGCCGCCATCCTGAAGTTGCCGTTCTTGTTGCTGCGTGCCTGCGTGCAGGCCTGGCGCCATCTGTCGCAAGTACGGCCGGACGTGGTGCTGGGCATGGGCGGCTATGTGGCTTTCCCGGGCGGCGTGATGGCTGCCGTGCGCGGCCTGCCGCTGGTGGTGCACGAGCAGAATGCCGTGGCCGGCACCGCCAATCGTTGGCTGGCCCGCCTGGCGCGCCGGGTGCTCAGCGGTTTTCCGAACGTTTTGCCGCGCGGGGAAGTGCTGGGCAACCCCGTGCGCAACGACGTATGCACGCTGCCCGAACCGGCGGCCCGCTATGCAGGGCGCGGCGGACCGCTGTGCATGCTGGTCGTGGGCGGCAGCCTGGGTGCGCAGGCACTGAACGCCACGCTGCCGCGTGCCCTGGCCCTGATCGAGCCGCAGGCGCGGCCGCATATCACGCACCAGGCCGGCGAACAGCATCTGCAGTCCTTGCGCGATGCCTACGCCCAGGCTGGCGTACAGGCCGATTGCCGCGATTTTATCGACGACATGGCGGCGGCCATGGCCCAGGCCGACCTGCTGGTGTGCCGCGCCGGTGCCATGACGGTGGCTGAAGTGGCGGCGGCCGGCGTGGCTGCGCTGTTCGTGCCATTCCCGCACGCCGTCGACGACCATCAGACGGCCAATGCGCGCTTCCTGAGCGATGCACAGGCTGCCTGGCTGTGTCCGCAAGCGGACCTGACTGCCGAGTGGCTGGCCGATTGGCTGCGCCAGCGCACCCGCCCCGAACTTCTGGCCGTGGCCGAACGGGCGCGCCAACGGGCGCGTCCGCAGGCTGCGGCCCATATCGCCGATGTCTGCGAACAGGCAGCGAGGCGCTCATCATGAAACACAGAATCCAGCATATTCATTTCGTCGGTATCGGCGGCTCGGGCATGAGCGGCATTGCCGAGGTACTGCTCAACCTGGGCTACACCGTCAGCGGGTCCGACTTGCAGGAATCGGCCGTGACCCGCCGCCTGGCCAGCTTGGGTGCACACGTGGCCGTGGGCCATACCGCCGCCAACGTGGCCGGCGCCGGCGCCATCGTGACCTCGACGGCCGTGGCGGGTGACAACCCCGAAGTCATCGCCGCGCGGGCGGCCGGCATTCCGGTGGTGCCGCGCGCCATCATGCTGGCCGAGCTGATGCGCCTGAAGCGCGGCATCGCAGTGGCCGGCACGCATGGCAAGACCACCACCACCAGCCTGGTGGCCAGTGTGCTGGCGGCTGGCGGGCTGGACCCCACGTTCGTGATTGGTGGCCGCTTGAACTCGGCCGGCGCCAATGCGCGGCTGGGCCAGGGCGAATACATCGTGGTCGAGGCCGACGAGTCGGATGCCTCGTTCCTGAACCTGCTGCCGGTGATGGCGATCGTGACCAACATCGACGCCGATCACATGGACACCTATGGCCATGATGTGGCGCGCCTGAAAAGCGCCTTCATCGAATTTACCCAGCGCCTGCCGTTCTACGGCAGCGCGGTGCTGTGCGCCGACGATGCCAATGTGCGCGAGATCATGCCATTCGTGTCGCGGCCCATTACCACCTATGGCTTGAGTCCCGATGCACAGGTGCGCGGCGAGGATGTACAGGCCGACGGCACCCGCATGCGCTTCACGGTGCAGCGCAAAGATCGCACCACGACACTGCCGCCCCTGGCTGTCGAGCTGAACCTGCCGGGCCTGCACAACGTGCGCAACGCGCTGGCGGCGGTGGCCGTTGCCACCGAGCTGGGCGTGCCCGACGATGCCATCAGCCAGGCCCTGGCTTCGTTCAAGGGCGTGGGCCGGCGCTTTACGCAGACCGGCGAATTCGCCGTGCCGGCCGCGCATGGTGGCGGCACGTTCACCCTGATCGACGACTACGGCCACCATCCCGTAGAGATGGCCGCCACCCTGGCGGCCGCTCGCGGCGCCTGGCCCGAGCGGCGCATCGTGCTGGCTTTCCAGCCGCACCGCTATACCCGCACGCGGGATTGTTTTGAAGATTTCGTCCGCGTGCTGGGCGGGGCCGACGCCGTGCTGCTGACCGAGGTCTATTCGGCCGGCGAGGCACCTCTGGTGGCAGCCGACGGCCGCGCACTGTCGCGGGCCCTGCGGGTGGCCGGCCGGATCGAACCTGTATTCGTGGACGACGTGGCCGACTTGCCGCGCGCCGTGCTGGATTTCGTGCGCGACGGCGACGTGGTGGTGGTGATGGGTGCCGGATCGATCAGCAAGGTACCCGGCCTGGTAGGAGAACTGGCATGAATCAATCCGTGACGCAGCCCGGCCCCGATGTGAAAGCGTTCGGCAAAGTGGGCGTTCTGTACGGCGGCCGTTCGGCCGAGCGCGAAGTCTCGTTGATGTCGGGCCAGGGCGTGCACCAGGCATTGCTGTCGGCGGGCGTCGACGCGCATCTTTTCGATACCGGCGAGCGCACGCTGGCCGATTTGGCCACGGCCGGCTTCGACCGCGTGTTCATTGCCCTGCATGGCCGTTACGGCGAAGACGGCACCCTGCAGGGTGCGCTGGAATTGCTGGGCCTGCCCTATACCGGCAGCGGCCCGATGGCGTCCAGCCTGGCCATGGACAAGACCATGACCAAGCGCGTGTGGTTGCAGCATGGCTTGCCCACCCCGGCTTTCGAGGTGCTCGACGCGCAGGCCGAGTTGCGCACCGTGCCCGACCGGTTGGGGTTGCCGCTGATCCTGAAGCCGCCGCACGAAGGCTCCACCGTCGGCATCACCAAGGTGGTTGGCTATTCCGACATGAAGGAAGGCTATGCGCAGGCCGCGAAGTTCGATGACGAGGTCCTGGCCGAGCAGTTCATCGCCGGACGCGAACTCACCGTGGCCGTGCTGGGTTCGGGTCGCTCGGCGCGCGCGCTGCCAGTGATCGAGATCGTGGCACCCGGCGGCAATTACGACTACGAGCACAAGTACTTCTCGGACGACACCCAATATTTCTGCCCGGCCGATCTGCCTGATGCGGTGGCCCTGCAGGTGGCCGACCTGGCAGAGCGCGCCTACCGCGCGCTCGACTGCGCGGGTTGGGGCCGTATCGATTTCATGCTGGACGCCGCCAACCAGCCCTGGCTGCTGGAGGCCAATACATCGCCCGGCATGACCGGCCATTCGCTGGTGCCGATGGCGGCCAAGGCAGTCGGCATGAGCTATGCCGAACTGTGTGTATCCATTTTGTCCGAGGCTGCCTGCAAAGTGCACAGCCCCGCCCGCAACTCTTGACCGGAACGATCCGTGTGGAACGATGCTCGCACCACCAACCTGATCGCCAACACGCTGGCCGTGCTGGCGGTGGTGGCCATGCTTGCCGCTGGCGTAGCGTGGGTGGCGCATCGCCCGTATTTCACGCTGTCGGCCATCGAGCTCGAGGCGGCGCCCGATACCGACTTGCGCTACGTGTCGCCCGAGGCCGTGCGCGCAGTGATTGCGCGACGCTTCCAGGGCAATTTTTTCACGGTCGATCTGGATCAGGCGCGCGAGGTATTCGAGTCGGTACCTTGGGTGCGGCGCGCCTCTATCCGGCGCATCTGGCCCGACACGCTGCGCGTGCGCATCGAAGAGCAGCAGCCGCTCGCGCTGTGGAACGAGAACCAGATGATCAACACCTGGGGCGAGGCTTTCACGGCCAATACCGGCGAGCTGGACGACGATTCCACGTTGCCGCAGTTCTCGGGCCCCGAAGGGTCCGAGGGATTGGTGGTGCAGCGCTACGCAGAGCTGGCGCGCTGGTTCGCGCCGTTGGACTTGCACGTGCGCGAACTGGACTTGAGCCCGCGCTACGCGTGGAAGGCCACGCTGTCCAACGACATGGTGCTCGACCTGGGCCGCGATCCGGGGGCAGATGCACCCGACCCGCACGGATTGCCGGGTGCGTTGCCGTTCGCTGCACGCATCCAGCGATTCGTGCAAGCCTGGCCAGCGGTAACCAGCCGTCTGGAAGGCCGCAGCGTCACGCAGGCCGACCTGCGTTACCCGAACGGATTTGCCCTGGCCCTGGCGCCGTTGCCGGAAGGGCATTCCAAATCGAAATCTCCATCCACATCTTCGAAGAAGCGTTAACGCCATGACCCGTGACATCAAGGACCTCATCGTCGCCCTCGATATCGGCACCAGCAAGGTGGTGGCCGTGGTCGCCGAAATCCTGCCGGAGGGGCGCTTCGAAGTGCTGGGCCTGGGCCAGCACGAATCGCGCGGGATGCGCAAGGGGGTGGTCGTCAATATCGAGACCACTGTCAATTCCATCCAGCGTGCGCTCGAAGAAGCCGAGCTGATGGCGGATTGCAAGATCCGCGATGTGTATACCGGCATCGCCGGCAGCCACATCCGCAGCTTCAATTCCAGCGGCATGGTCGCCGTGAAAGACAAGGAAGTCACTGCCACCGACGTGGCGCGTGTGATCGAGACCGCCAAGGCCGTCAACATTCCCACCGACCAGCAGGTGCTGCATGTGCTGACGCAGGAATTCATCGTCGATGGCCAGGAGGATATCCGCGAGCCCATCGGCATGAGCGGCCTGCGCCTGGAAGTGCGTGTGCACATTGTGACCGGGGCGGTCAGCGCGGCGCAGAACATCGTCAAGTGCGTGCGTCGCTGCGGACTGGAAGTGCAGGACTTGATCCTGCAGCCGCTGGCCTCCAGCCTGTCGTGCCTGACGGCCGACGAGAAGGAACTGGGCGTAGTGCTGGTGGACATCGGCGGTGGCACCACCGACGTGGCCATCTTCACCGGCGGCGCGATTCGCCACACGGCGGTGCTGCCGATCGCCGGCGACCAGATCACCAACGACATCGCGGCCATGCTGCGCACGCCCACGCCGGATGCCGAGGAGATCAAGCTGCGCTATGGCGTGGCCAAGCAGGTGCTGGCGCGCGCCGACGAAACGGTCGAGGTGCCCGGCCTGGGCGACCGCGGCCCGCGCCAGGTCAAGCGCCAGGCACTCGGGGCGGTGATCGAGCCGCGCGTCGAAGAATTGTTTTCGCTGGTGCAGCAAGTGGTGCGGGATTCGGGCTACGAAGACCTGCTGGCCTCGGGCGTGGTACTGACCGGCGGCACAGCGCAGTTGCCCGGCATGATCGAACTGGCCGAAGACGTGTTCCTGAAGCCGGTGCGCGTGGCGGTACCCGAGTACGAAGGCAGCCTGTCCGACGTGATGCGCAATCCGCGCTTCTCGACGGTGATGGGCTTGTTGCTGGAAGCGCGCATGCAGCGCGTGAGGGGCCGCAAGGTGGCCGCGCAGACCGGCAGTTTCAAGACGCTGCTGGCCCGCATGAAGGAATGGTTCATGAATTGATCGCAGGGGCAGACTGGGGCCTGCTCCTGGCCCGTGCCGCCCGACAGGGCGGGGCGGGCCGAAAGGGGAGACGCTTCAAACTCGTTGCGGACCATACGGCCGGCGTCGACTTTGAGGCGATTCACAAAAGATAGGTTGTTGGGGAATTTTTGTGATTTGCAAATTCAGACTTGTGAGGGAGTCATCATGATGAACTTTGAGATGCTTGAGAACAACACCAAAGGGACCGTTATCAAGGTCGTGGGTGTTGGTGGCGCCGGCGGCAATGCCGTCGCGCACATGATCCGTAACGGCGTCAATGGCGTGGATTTCATCTGCGCCAACACTGACGCGCAGGCGCTGGCGGCGACCAATGCCCCGGTGCAGATCCGCCTGGGCCGTACCGGCCTGGGTGCCGGGGCCAAGCCCGAGCAAGGCCGCGCATCGGCCGAAACCGCCCGCGAGGAAATCCGGTCGGCCCTGACCGGCGCGCATATGGTGTTCATTACGGCCGGCATGGGCGGCGGTACGGGCACGGGCGCGGGCCCCGTCGTGGCCGAGGTTGCCAAGGAATTGGGCATCCTCACCGTTGGCGTGGTCACCAAGCCGTTCACCTTCGAAGGCAACAAGCGCCTGAAGATGGCCGAGGACGGTATTGGCGAACTGGCCAAGCACGTGCATTCGCTTATCGTGGTGCTCAATGAGAACCTGTATGAGCTGATGGACGAGGACGCGACGCAGGAAGACTGCTTCAGGTCTGCCGACGATATCCTGCACAATGCATGCGCCGGTATCGCCGAAATCATCAACGTCGAAGGCAATGTCAACGTCGACTTCGAAGACGTCAAGACAATCATGGGCGAGCAGGGCCAGGCCATGATGGGCACGGCAACCGCCGGCGGCGCCGACCGCGCCCGGGTGGCGGCCGAACAGGCCATCGCCTGCCCGCTGCTGGAAGGCGTGGACCTGAACGGCGCTCGCGGCGTGCTGGTCAATATCACCGCCAGCCGCACGCTGAAGATGCGCGAAACGCGCGAAATCATGGAAACGATCCGCAGCTACGCTTCGGAAGACGCCACCGTGATCTTCGGCACGGCCTACGACGAAGCGATGGGCGACAACCTGCGCGTGACGGTGGTGGCTACCGGCCTGGGCCGCAATGCCGTGCGTCCGCAGTTGGTGCAGAATGTCGCCGAAGGGCTGCGCACCGGTACCGACAACCTGCCCATGGGCGGGATGGCCGGCCAGCAGGGCGACTACCGCAATCTGGACATGCCGTCGGTGATGCGCAATCCGCGCACGCAGGCGTCGGCCCAGGTGCGCGCGCTGGAAAGCTCGGGTATGGATCACTTCGATATCCCCGCTTTCCTGCGCAAGCAAGCGGATTGATGTAGCTGTACCGGGCCGGGGAACCGGCCCGACTCCCTCGGCGCCGGCCCGTCTTCCCCCAAGGCGGGCCGGGCGCGGGGCGGCGCATGCGTGCGCCGCCCAAAAAGGGGACGCATTTGTCGGTAAATGTTACGCGCCCATGGTGCCGAGCGTTCCGGCGAGGTTACAATACGTACTTATGCCGGTGATTTCATTGGTTTTTGCCGGCACTTGGCTTACAGCACAGATCCCATGTTTCGACAGCGCAGCATCCAGAATCTCGTCCGTACCACCGGCGTAGGCGTCCACTCGGGGCGTCGGGTCGAGCTCACCCTGCGTCCTGCTGAAGCAAATACCGGCATCGTTTTCCATCGCGTCGACCTGCCGCAGGTCGTCGACCTGCCTGCCCAGGCCGTCGGCGTGGGCGACACCCGCATGGCCTCGGTGCTGCAACAGGGCGATGTACGGGTTTCCACGGTCGAACACCTGATGTCCGCATTGGCGGGCCTGGGTATCGACAACCTGCACGTCGATCTTACGGCCGAAGAAGTCCCCATCATGGACGGCAGTGCGGCCACGTTCGTGTACCTGCTGCGCTCGGCCGGCATCGTCGAACAGAACGCACCCAAGCAATTCATCAAGGTGCTCAAGCCCATCGAAGTCCGCGAGGGCGAGGGCCGCGGCCTGAAATGGGCGCGCCTGGAGCCGCATGAAGGATTCTCGCTGGCATTCTCCATCGACTTCCGCCATCCGGCCATCGATTCCACCGCGAACTTCGCCGAAATCGACTTCGCCACTCATTCATACGTGCGCGAAATCGCTCGCGCGCGCACCTTCGGTTTTGTCAACGAGGTCGAGGCACTGCGTTCCATGGGCCTGGCCCGCGGCGGCAGCCTGGACAACGCTATCGTCATGGACGAATACCGGGTGCTCAATAGCGATGGCCTGCGTTACGACGACGAGTTCGTCAAGCACAAGATCCTTGACGCCATCGGCGACCTGTACTTGCTGGGCAAGCCCCTGGTGGCCCGCTACGTGGCATGCAAGTCGGGCCACGGGTTGAACAATCAGTTGGCGCGCGCGCTGCTGGCCCAGCGCGATGCCTGGGAAATGGTCACGTACGAGTCGCAGGCAGCCGCTCCGCAGGCGTTCCGCCACGAATGGAAGCTGGCCTAAGGTAAGGCCGGCTAGCGGCTTTTGTGGTGCGCCAGCAGCTTGGCCACCGCATCGGCCAGCGGTCCCGGCCGCAATGTTCCGCGCAATTGCTCGAACGCGCCCAGCGCCGTGTCGCCGAGGGGCTCGGCCTCTTTGGGGGGGCGGGGCTGTTTTGCGCCAGGTTTGGGCATTCCCGCTTGAACCCTGACGGCAATTTCGTTAAGGTTCCAGCCTTGGGCGCAGAGTGTCTGTGCGATGCGCGGGGCCAGCTGGCGCAGCTTGGCTGCATGCGCGGCGCTGGGCACTGCCAGTTGCAGCCGCTGGCTTTCCAGTTTGGCCACCACGCACACGGCGCCCAGCGCCGGTGGCAGCACGGCGGCCACAGCATGTTGTATTTGAAGATGCGTGCGTGCAGTCGCCAGTACGCCGGCGCCGCGCGCATCATGACCCAGCCATCCCAGCGCGGTGTTTTCTCCCCGCCGGCTGGCAGAACGGAAGCGGTATGAGGCAGGTTTGTTCATGCCGGCTCGAATAACAGGATACGTACCTTGAAAATCGTGATTATGCACGCCCGCGACGGGCAGTCCGGCCAGGTGCTGCTGAACGGCACGGGCCTGGCCCTGGTACTGGCGGCCGTGCTGGCTACGGCGGCACTGGTTGGCGCCACCATACAACGCTACCTTACTCCTGTTGCGCCGCCCTCGTATTCCGTCGACTGGGCCACCTACGCCCAAGACACCGAACCGGCCCGCGAAGCCGCCTTCCTGCGCGAGAATGTCGGCCTGCTGGCCGCCAAGGTGGGCGAGATGCAGGCCAAGCTGGTGGGTATCGATGGCCTGGGCCGGCGCGTGGCACAGGTGGCGGGCGTGGCCTATACCGACCCCGAATTGGCTGCCGAGATCAATGCCCCGGCCCAGGCTGGCCAGGTGATGGACAATCTGTTCACCGATCGCCAGCCGCCGTCGGCCGAGTCTGCCGAAGAACTGGGCCGCCAGCTCGATGAACTGCAAGCCCGCCTGGCACAGCAAACCGACAATCTGCGCATGCTGGATGTGGCACTGACGCGCCGCTCGGCCGACCAGGCCCGCCTGCCCTCGACCATGCCGGTCTCGGATTATCCCTTCCTGAGCTCTTCATACGGCTGGCGGCGCAACCCGGTCACCCACCGCTATGCCATGCACGAGGGCCTGGATTTCGCCGCCCCGTCAGGCACCCCCATCATGGCCGCCTCGGGCGGTGTCGTGCTGGAAGCCAGCTACCTGGCCGGCTACGGCAATACGGTCGAGATCGACCACGGCGACGGGCTGATCACCCGCTATGCCCATGCCTCGAAACTGCTGGTCAAGCCCGGCGATCTGGTCGGGCGCGGCCAGGAAATCGCCCGGGTCGGCTCGACGGGGCAGTCTACCGGCCCGCACCTGCACTTCGAAGTCCGCCTGGCCGGGCAGCCGCTCGACCCCCGCCTGTTCCTGCAGTCGCCCGATGCGCGCCCGCCGGTGGTTGCGCAGGCGCCTGCCGCCGCTGTCGCTGCCAGCCAGCCGGTTACCCGCTAGGAATGCGCGCATCTCCTTTTGCGGCTTGCCGGGTCGCCGGGGCGCAGGTGCGTTAAACTCGATTGTTTCCCAGCGGGCTTGCCTCGCTCAACCCAATAAAATTCCGCCCCGGGCGGAGCCCAGCCCCACGGGGTCGGGGCGCCACCGGGGCCGCCACCGACACGCATGGTTTCTCTGCTCAAAAAACTCATAGGCAGCCGCAACGACCGGTTGCTTAAGCAGTATCGCAAGCTGGTTACCCAGATCAACTCGCTGGAATCCAAGGTTGCCGCGCTTTCCGACCAGGAATTGTCGGCCAAGACCGAGGAATTCCGCACCCGCCATGCGGAAGGCAGTTCGCTCGACGACCTGTTGCCTGAAGCCTTTGCCGTGGTTCGCGAGGCCGGCAAGCGCGTGTTCGGCATGCGCCACTTCGATGTGCAGTTGCTGGGCGGTATTGCGCTGCACAACGGCAAGATCGCCGAAATGCGCACCGGCGAGGGCAAGACCCTGATGGCCACGCTGGCCGTATACCTGAATGCCATCGCCGGCAAGGGCGTGCATGTGGTTACGGTCAACGATTACCTGGCCCGCCGCGATGCCGAATGGATGGGCCGCCTGTACCGGTTCCTGGGCATGAGCACCGGCGTGGTCGTGCCGCAGCAGCCCAACGACGAGAAAATCGCCGCCTACGCTGCCGACATCACCTACGGCACCAATAACGAATTCGGGTTCGACTACCTGCGCGACAACATGGAATACCGCGTCGAGGACCGGCGCCAACGCATGCTGTCGTACGCCATTGTCGACGAAGTGGACTCGATCCTGATCGACGAGGCCCGCACGCCGCTGATCATCTCGGGCCAGGCCGAAGACCACACCGAACTCTACGTGCGCATGAATGCCGTGCCGCCGCTGCTGACGCGCATGGCGTCCGAGCCCAAGCCGCACGAGCCCGAGCCCGAAGGCGACTACTGGGTCGACGAGAAATCCCAGCAGGTATTCCTGTCCGAACGGGGCCACGAGAACGCCGAGCGCATTCTTAGCCAGCAGGGCATCCTGCCTGAAGGCGAATCACTGTACGACCCGCGCCATATCGCGCTGATGCACCATTTGATGGTGGCGCTGCGCGCCAACACGCTGTTCTTCCGCGACCAGCAATACGTCGTGCAAGACGGCGAAGTGGTCATCGTCGACGAATTCACCGGGCGCCTGATGGTGGGCCGCCGCTGGTCCGACGGCCTGCACCAGGCAGTCGAGGCCAAGGAAGGCGTGAAGATCCAGCACGAAAACCAGACGCTGGCATCCATCACGTTCCAGAACTACTTCCGCATGTACGACAAGCTGTCGGGCATGACCGGCACGGCCGATACCGAAGCCTACGAGTTCCAGGAAATCTACAGCCTGGAAACCGTCATCATCCCGACCAACAAGCCGATGGTTCGCAAGGACCAGAACGACCAGGTCTTCAAGACGGCCCAGGAAAAGTACAACGCCATCCTGGGCGATATCCGCGACTGCCACGAGCGCGGGCAACCGGTGCTGGTGGGCACCACCAGCATCGAGAACTCCGAACTGCTGGCCGGGCTGCTGAAGCAGGCCAAGCTGCCGCACGAAGTGCTCAATGCCAAGCAGCATGCGCGCGAAGCCGAGATCGTGGCCGAGGCCGGCAAGCCTGGCCATATCACCATTGCCACCAACATGGCCGGCCGCGGTACCGACATCGTGCTGGGCGGCAGCGTGGACAAGCAGATCGACCTGATCCGTGCCGACGAGTCGCTGTCCGACGCCGACAAGGATGCCCGCATCGAGAAGGTGCGGGCCGACTGGAAGCCCGCCAACGAACAAGTGAAGGTGGCGGGCGGCCTGCGCATCATCGGCACCGAACGCCATGAGTCGCGCCGTATCGATAACCAGTTGCGCGGCCGGGCCGGCCGCCAGGGCGACCCGGGGTCGTCGCGCTTCTACCTGTCGCTGGAAGATTCGCTGATGCGCATCTTCGCCGGCGACCGCGTGCGCGCCATCATGGAACGCCTGAAGCTGCCCGAGGGCGAGCCCATCGAGGCGGGCATGGTCACGCGTTCCATCGAGACCGCGCAGCGCAAGGTCGAAGGCCGCAACTTCGATATTCGCAAGCAACTGCTCGAATACGACGACGTCGCCAACGACCAGCGCAAGGTGTTGTACGCACAGCGCAACGAAGTCCTCGAGGCCTCGTCCATTCGTGCCGCGGTCGAGGGCCTGTGCGAAGCCGCAGCCACCGACTTGGTACGCCAGCACATTCCGGCCGACTCGGTCGAAGAGCAATGGGATGCCGCGGGCCTGGAACAAGCCCTGGCCGCCGACTGGCAGATCCAGTTGCCGCTGACCGACATGCTGGAAAAAGAATCCAGCCTTACCGACGACGACGTGCTGGCGCGCGTGCAGGAAGCCGTGCGCGGCGTCTATACCGGCAAGGTTGCCCAGGTGGGCGACGAGCCCTGGGCGCAGTTCGAGCGCTCGATCATGCTGCAGGCCATCGATACCCACTGGCGCGAGCATCTGTCGGCGCTCGATTACCTGCGCCAGGGCATCCACCTGCGCGGCTATGCGCAGAAGAACCCCAAGCAGGAATACAAGCGCGAGGCGTTCGAGTTGTTCTCGGGCATGCTCGATCGCATCCGCGACGACGTCGTGCGCGTGCTGATGACGGTGCGCGTGCAGTCGGCCGAGCAGGTCGAGCAGGCAGCCGAGGCCGAGGCCAGCCAGCCGCACGTGCAAAACGTGCAGTATCACCATTCCGACTATGACGAGGCCTTGGCCGGCACCGACAACGACGCACAACCCGCCGCGCAGCAGCCGGTGCGCAATTTCGTGCCCAAGGTCGGCCGCAACGACCCATGCCCCTGCGGTAGCGGCAAGAAATACAAGCTTTGCCACGGCAAGCTGGCCTGACCCCGATGCTGCATAGCGCCGACCGCACCGAATTCGACCATGCCGTGGTCATGGTGCGCGATCGGCTTGACGAGGTGGCGCCGCATTTCGAGCGGCAAGGCTTTCACCTGAGCGACAAGGCCGTGCACAACCTGGGGTCGTGCAACCGCCTGGTCGTGCTGGACAGCACCTATATCGAGCTGCTGGGATGGCCGCCGGGCGCACCGCCTGCCCGCAAAGAGATCGCCGATTCGCCTTTTGGCCTGGAAGCCCTGGTGTTTCGCACCCATGACGCCGAAGGCACCTATCGACGTTTGGGTGATGCCGGTTTTGCCGTCAATCCGGTGCAGGAACTGACCCGTGCCGCGCAGCTCGACGGCCGCGAAGTGCAGGCGCGTTTTCACACCGTGCGGTTTTCCCGGCAACCCGTGCCGGGCATCCGCATGTATTTCTGCCGCCACCTGACGCCCGAGTGCATCTGGGCGCCGGCGCTGATGGCGCATCCCAATGGGGCGCAGCGCATACATCGCATCGAGGTCCGTGCCGCCGACGCGCGTGCGGTCGCGCAGCAATTGGGCGCAGTGGCCGACATCGTTGCCGAGCCGGCGGAAGATGGCTGGCGCTTGTCGCTGGGCAATTTGCAGCTGCATGTGGCGCCTGACGCCGGTGCCGTGCAGCCGGCATTGTCGGCCCTGGTGCTCGAGAACCGCGACGGCGCGCATTACGCGCTGGATACGGGCTTGTAGCTGTAGCAGCCGGCGCCGCCGTGCCAGGCTCTGTGCAGCCCGGTGGGCAACGGCCATGATGCGCGCTCAGCCGTGCAAGCATGAGGGGCCAAGGGGCGGACATGAAAGTCGCAGTACTGGGGGCAGGGGTAGCCGGCATTGCCGCGGCCTATTACTTGTGGCGCGACGGCCACGAGGTCACCGTGCTTGAACGCCAGCCCGGGCCGGCGCTTGAAACCAGCTTTGGCAACGCGGGCGGCCTGTGTCCCAGTTTTGCCGGCCCCTGGGCCGCGCCCGGCATGATCGGCAAGGTACTGAAAATGGCCTTGCAGCGCCAGGCACCGATCCGGTTTTCGCTATCGCCCAGTCCGCGCAAGCTGGCCTGGCTGGCGCGCTGGCTGGGCAATTGCAATGCCGAACGCTTTCGGGCCAACAAGCTGCGCATGCAGCGGGTGGCGCACTACAGCGATGCCTGCCTGCGCGAACTGGCCGGTTCCGGCCTGCCCGTGGATTTCGACTACCACCAGGACGGCACCTTGCAGGTCTTTCGCAGCGAAGCTGATTTGAAGGCGGTGGCGGCCATCACGCAGGCCCTGGACGAATACGAAGTGCCCTGGCAACTGCTGGACAATACCGGCGCGCGCCGCCTGGAGCCTGCCCTGGCCGCCTCTCGTGCGCCGATCGCGGGGGCGCTGTACCTGCCCCTTGACGGTTCGGGCGACAGCCACAAGTTCGCTACCGGGTTGGCCACCTATCTGGCCGGGCAGGGCGTGTCGTTTCGCTACGGTACGCAGGTGCGCGCGCTGGTGCTTGCGGGCGACCGCATCCAGGGCGCGCAGCTCGCGGGCCAGGCCGGCCTGGTAGCGGCCGATGCCTATGTGGTGGCCCTGGGGCCGCAGGCGCCGTTCCTGCTGCGTCCGCTGGGCCTGGCGCTTCCTGTGTACCCCCTGAAGGGTTATTCGATTACCGCCCGCGTCGATGATCCTGCCTGTGCGCCGCGCGTGGCCATCATGGACGAGTACAACAAAGTCATGATCTCGCGTCTGGGCGGGCGCATACGCGCCGCCGGCATGGCAGAACTGAAGGGCTACGGGCTGGCGGTCGACCCTGCGCGCGTCGCTTTCCTGAAAGACGTGGTGCGCGAGTGGTTTCCCCGGGGCATAGGACTGGACGACGCGCAGCCCTGGGCGGGCCTGCGGCCCATGACACCCGACGGCCCGGCCATCCTGGGCAAGACACGCTACGCCAACTTGTACCTGGACTGTGGGCACGGCTCCAATGGCTGGACGCAGGCATGCGGAACCGGCAAGATCGTGGCCGATATCGTTGCCGGCCGCGCACCGGAAGTCGATCTGGACGGCCTGACCGCCGAGCGCTTTAGCTGAGCGCCATGGCGGCCGGCCGCCATCGGGAAAATGCCATGCGGCGCTAAAGCAGGAAGATGGTAGCCAGGCCCAGGAAGATGAAAAAGCCCAGCGAATCGGTGGCAAAGGTAAGCAGCACCGACGAGCCGATGGCCGGGTCTTTGCCGAAACGAGCCCGCACCATGGGCACCAGCACGCCGACCGACGCGCCTACCAGCATGTTGCAGATCATGGCGGCCATCATGACCACCGCAATCGCCAGCGAATGGGATATGCCCCACGCGAACAGGGCTGCCACGACGCTGCCGCACAGGCCGACCAGCAGGGTGACGAGCATTTCGCGCTTGACCAATTGCCACAGGTTGCGGCCGGTGATGCGGCCCACCGCCAGCGCGCGGATGATCATGGTCATGGTCTGGTTGCCGGAATTGCCGCCGATGCCGGCCACGATGGACATCAGGAACGCCAGGATCACGATGTGGCTGACAGTGTCCTCGAAGCGCGAGGCCACGAACGAGGCCGTGGCCGCAGTGCAAAGATTGAACAGCAGCCAGGGCGCGCGGTTGCGCAGCGCCATGGCCACGGGGGCGAAGATGTCTTCTTCTTGCAGACCTGCCCGCGACAGGGCCTGTTCCTGCGAGTCTTCGCGCATGACGTCGACCACGTCGGCAATAGTGACCCGGCCGATAAGCCGGCCCTGGTCGTCCATGACCGGCGCCGACACCAGGTCGTAGCGCTCGAACGCGCCGGCCGCGTCGGCGTCGGAGTCCAGCGGATTGAGCGTCAGGAAATCGGTGCTCATCACGGCACGCACTTCGGTTTCCGGTTCGCTGACCAGCAGTTTCGACAGCGGCAGTACGCCTTGCAGCTTGTCTTGCCGGTCGACCACGAAGACCTGGTCGGTGTGGTCGGGCAATTCGTGCAGGCGGCGCAGATAGCGCAGGACGACTTCCAGCGTGACGTCTTCGCGCACGCGCACCATTTCGAAGTCCATGATGGCGCCCACGCTGTCTTCGGGGTAGCCCATGGCTTCGAGCAGTTGCGCGCGCTCTTCTTCGGTCAGGCCTTTCTGGACTTCGGCCACCACGTCGGGCGGCAGGTCGGGGGCCAAGTCGGCCAGCTCGTCGGCATCCATGTTGCCGGTGGCCGCGACCAGGTCTTGGCGGTCCATCGCTTCGATGAGCGATTCGCGGACCCAGTCCTCGACTTCGAGCAGTACGTCGGCATCGTGCTCGGGGCTGACCAGGCGCCAGACTGCCTGGCGTTCGTCTTTGGGCAGCGATTCGAGAATGAAGGCGATGTCGGCCGGGTGCAGCGCATCGACCAGTGACTTGAGCTCGGCCTCATGCTGGCGGTGTACCAGGTCTTCGACCAGCGAGGCCTTGCTGTCGCCTTGTTCCTGCCGGTGGACCAGGTCTTCGACCAATTGCTGGCGGCGCAGGCGTTCCTGGACTTCGGCCAGCGCGTGCTGGGCGTCTTCAGGATCTAGCCGGCGGGGCGTCGCGGGCGGCTTGGTCGCGGCGGCGGGCTGCTGCGTCATACGTGAAACGGCTTAAAGAGTGGGCAGGGGGCGGCTGCGCCGGGCTTCGTCGGTGGCGACGTAGGTCAGGGTTGCCTCGGTAACCTTGACGATTTCCGCGTCGAGCCGATGGCGCTCGGCATAGACCTCGACCGATACGGTAACCGAAGTCGTGCCAGTCTTTACTATTGTGGCGTAAAAGCTGAGCAGGTCGCCCACGAACACCGGTTGCTTGAACTGGAAGGCATTGACTGCCACGGTGGCGACCCGCCCGGCCGCGCGGCGCGCCGCCGGGACCGAGCCGGCGATATCGACCTGGGCCATGATCCAGCCGCCGAAGACATCGCCGTGGATGTTTGCGTCGGCCGGCATGGGCATGACACGCAGCACGGGATCCCGGCCGGCGGGCAGCTTCGTGGGAGGAATATTGGCGGAAGGCATGGGCCCGCTCCTGTCCAGGTGAAGACGGGCCGATTATGCAGGAAAACGCCGTCGCCTGCGGCACTGGCGGGGCCGCTCCGCTAGGCGGCCAGCTTGACGATGCCGTAGCCGCCCAGCAACAGCCAGGCATACAGGATCAGGCCCAGCGCCAGCACGCGCGGGCCGGCCTTGCGGATCTGGCTGAAGCGGGTTTCGATGCCCAGCGCGGTCATGGCCATGGTCAGCGCGAAAACGTCCAGCCGGCGGATGGCGTTGACCAGGTCGGGCGGCAGGATGGCCAGCGAGTTGACGATGGCCAGCACCAGAAAGCCGACCGCGAACCAGGGGATGGGCAGGCGTGCCTTGTCCCGGCCCGGTTCGGCACGGGCTGCTGCGCTGCGCAGCCACAGGCCCAGTACCAGCAATACTGGCACCAGCAGGGCAACGCGCGTCATCTTGACGATGGTGGCGACTTCGGTCGTGGCCGGGTCGATGTTGCTGGCCGCGCCCACTACCTGCGCGACTTCGTGCACCGTGCCGCCGATATAGATGCCCAGCGCCTGGGTATCCAGCGACAGCCAGCCGGCGTGATACAGCACCGGATACAGGAACATCGACAGGGTGCCGAACAACACGACGGTGGCCACGGCCACGGCGCTTTTGTGGGGGGCGGCCCGCAGGGTGGGTTCGAAGGCCAGCACGGCCGCGGCGCCGCAGATGGCGCTGCCGGCGGAGGTCAGCATGGCGGTGTCGCGGTCCAGGCCCAGCAGGCGTTGGCCCACGACCGTGCCCAGTACCAGCGTGCCCACCACGACTGCCACGGATACGGCCAGCCCGGGCAGGCCCACGGCGGCAATCTGCTGGATGCTGATGTTCAGGCCATAGAAGGCCACCGCGATGCGCAGCAGCCGCCGGGCGGTGAAATTGACGCCGGCCGCCCAGTCGACCGGCATGGTGCCGCGCAAGAAGTTGCCATAGAGCATGCCGCACACGATGCCCACCACCAGCGGCGAGAAGCCCAGTTGGTGGATGGCCGGCAGGTCGCTCAACTGCATGACTGCAACCGTCATCAGGGCCACGAACAGCACGCCGTTGAGCTTGTCGCGCCAGGGGGTGGCCAGGGGCAAGGCGGTAGAAGAAGACATTCGGGAATAGGTATATCTAAATAACTTATAGCAATATTAAATCCGCGTGTATTATTTGAGAAATCTTTAATTTCGATATTAAATATAAGAAATTCCAATATCGAGCCGCCCATGACGCCAGACCAGCTCCTGACCTTCGCCTACGTGGCCGATACCGGCAATATCAGCCGGGCGGCTGGCATGCTGCACCTGTCCCAACCGGCCGTATCGGGCCAGTTGCGCCTGTTGCAGGACTGGTTCGGCGAACCGCTATATCGCCGCAGCGGCCACGGGGTGGCCCTGACCGCGGCCGGCGAGCGCCTGGCCGAGCAGGCGCGCCAGTTGCGCCAGGTGTACAACCAGGCGCATGCTGCCCGCGAAGCCTGGCGCGGCCTGGAAACCGGCACGCTGCGCCTGGGGGCCAGCACGACGCCGGCCAGCTATCTGCTGCCTGCCCTGGTGGCCGACTTCCGCCAGCGGTTTCCTTCGATAAGCCTGCACCTGTCCGACGGCAATACCCGCCAGATCGTCGAGCGCCTGCCGGTGCTGGATCTGGCCTTCATCGAGGGCGAAGTGCCGGTGGGCCTGCCGGCCGATACTGCCGTGCACGGTTGGCGGCAAGATGAGGTGGTGGCCGTTTCGCGCGCCGATCATCCCTTGGCGAGCAAGGGCGCGGCGCGCCTGCGCGACCTGGCGGATTCGCCGCTGGTCATGCGTGAGCCAGGCTCGGGTGTACGCCAATTGGTCGAGCGCGCGTTCGATACCGCCGGGCTGTCGCCTGCGGTGGGGCTGGAGCTGGCGGGCGTCGAAGGAGTGAAGCAGGCAGTGCGTGCCGGCCTGGGCATCGGGTTCGTGTCCCTGATGTCGATGCGGCATGAAGACGGCACGCTGGCGGCAATACGAATATTGCCGCGGCCCCTGACCCGCACGCTGAGTATCCTGGTGCCGCACGCACATGCATCGGCACGGGCGGCCGAGCGCTTCCTGGACATGTGCCGCGCGCAGGGCACGCGGCCGGATTGAGCCGCCAGCGTACGCACGAACGCCTGAAGGCGCCCACGCTACGGCTTCAGGCCGCCCGCGACGTGCACGATGCGCCGATGACAAGATCCCAGGGGATGGTGACCTTGCGCGGTTCGAGCGGCCCGGCGCCCGAGATGCGCTCCATCATCAGCTGTACGGTGATTTGGGCGCTGCGCTCAAAGCTATAGCGCAACGCGGTAACCGGCGGGCGCATCAGATCCAGTGTTTCCATGGTGCCAATGCCGATGACCGACAGGTCGCGCGGTATGGCCATGCCGGCCTCGTGAGCGACATGGATGGCGCCCGACAGCATGCGCGTGCCCAGCGCGATGATGGCGGTGGGCGGCGATGGCAGCGCCAGCAGCTGCGCCATGCGCTGGCGCGAGGATTCAATCCAGGAGTTCGGCATGTAGACCAGCGCATCGTCGTAAGGGATGCCTGCCGCATGCAGCGCTGCCTGGTAGCCGATGAGTTTCTCGCGGCCGGGCCGCAGGCTGGCGCTCGAGACGAACAGGGCGATGCGCCGGTGGCCCAGTGTCAAGAGGTAGTCGGTGGCTCGCCGCATGCCATCGGCGTGATCGATCTGCACCGTGTCGAAGTCGTGTCCCATCGCGCGGTCGACGATCACCACCGGCAGCTTGCATTGCGTGAACGGGCATACCCGGGGGTCCGGATATTCGTAGCTGGGCGACGCAATGATGCCCTCGAGACGCCGGTTCTCGAAAAAGGCGACCAATTCGCGGTCGCGCGACGGATGCTCGGAACTGCCGACCAACAGTGAATAACCCGCCGCCTGGGTCAGGCGTTCGACTTCGCTGAGATGCGCAGCGAGAAAAGGGTTGGCGATATTGGGCAGCAGGTAGCCGATAGTCTTGCTGCGGCCGGTGCGCAGATGCCGGGCCGTGAAGTCGGGTTCATAGCCGAGCCGTTCGGCCGCTTCCAGGACGCGGCGGCGCAGCGACTGGCTGGCATAGCCGCTGTCGTTGAGCACGCGCGAGACACTGCCGACAGCCACCCCCGCCGCGGCCGCGACATCCCTGACCGATATCCGTTTACTCATGGTTTACCAGAATAAAAACGTTCCACAGGATTGTGGTCGCTGCAAGCCAACTATAGGCTAATCCATACAACCTAGAAACGTTTTCATATTTGCGTTGCAGGCACTCACGATAGCCGTGTGTATAGCAAGCGAATGGAGCAAGGGAACCGAGACAGACAATGCAATTGATCGATTTCTTTGACCGGGGTGTGAGCCTGGGCGCGGATGCGCCGTGCCTGGTCGAGCCCGGGGGCCGCACACTGGCATATGGGCAGGTGGCGGAACTGTCACATCGAATCGCCAATGGCCTGCACGCCGCCGGGGTAACACGGTCCAGCCAGGTGGGCCTGTTGAGCGCCAATCATCTACTGACCATGGCGGCGGTGCTGGGCATTGTGCGGTCAGAAGGCGTCTGGCTGCCCGTGAACGCGCGCAATGCCGCCGAAGAGAATGCCAATATCCTGGCGCGTGGCGGATGCGAATTCCTGTTCATCCATAGCGCATTTGCCGACCAGATTGGCCTGCTGCGCGCGGCCATGCCGCAATTGCGCGGCATCGTCTGCATCGATCAGGCGCTGGACTGCGTGCCGGACCTGGCAAGCTGGGCGTCCGCGCAGGACAGCACGCCGGTACGCACCGCGGCCATGCCGGATGATGTGGTGGCGATTCGGGGTACGGGCGGCACCACCGGCCTGCCCAAGGGGGTCATGGTGACGCACCGGGTGTATGGCGCGTTGCTGGCCAACTGGTTCTCGTCCATGCCGGTGACCGCCCCACCCGTGCACCTGGCGGTGGCGCCGTTGTCGCATGCGGCCGGGGCGGTGGCTTTCGCCACCATGGCGTATGGCGGCGTCAACATCATCATGCCAACTACGGAAGCCGGCGCGATTCTGCGCGCGATCGAACAGTATCGCGTGACGCAGCTGTTCCTGCCGCCGACCCTGATCTACAAACTGCTTGCCCATCCCGATGTGCGGGCGCACGACTATCGCCACCTGCAGTACTTCGTGTATTCGGCCGCGCCTATGTCGGTGGACAAATTGCTCGAGGCGCTGCAGGTGTTCGGTCCGGTGATGGTACAGGCCTATGGCCAGGCCGAGGCGCCATTTGTCTGTACCTGCATGACAGCGCAGGACCACGCGCGCATCCTGGCCGATCCGGCACAACGCCATCGACTGGCCAGTTGCGGCCGGGCTTCGCCGTTGGTGCGCGTCGCCATCATGGACCCAGAGGGACGCCTGCTCGGCCCGGGCGAACGCGGCGAGGTCGTGGTGCAGGGCGATCTGGTCATGAAGGGCTACTACCGCGATCCGGACAAGACGCGCGACGCTTTGCGCCATGGCTGGCTGCATACGGGCGACGTTGGCTACATGGATGAGGCGGGCTATTACTACATCGTCGACCGTCTCAAGGATTTGATCGTGTCGGGCGGCTTCAATATTTCCCCCGGCGAGATCGAGCAAGTGCTGTGGTCGTTGCCCGCGGTGAGCGACTGCGCGGTGGTGGGCGTGCCTGACGAATTGTGGGGCGAGTCGGTGAAGGCCATCGTCGAGCTCAAACCTGGCTACGAATGGGACGGCGAGGCCGCGTTGGCCCACTGTCGCGAACGCCTGGGCGCCATGAAAACGCCCCGCAGTATCGAGGTTTGGGAGCAGTTGCCGCGCAGCCCGGTCGGGAAAGTTCTCAAGCGGGAAATCCGTGAACGCTTCTGGACCGGCCGCCCGCGGCAAATCTGAGCCCGCATGAGAGCGGCGGCGCATGGACGTATGACATTTCGATAACAGGAGACAAGGCATGGCAGAACGTCTGCAAGGCAAGACGGCGTTGATTCTGGGCGCTGGCTGCGTCAGCGATGGCTGGGGCAATGGCAATGCGACTGCGGTGGCATTCGCGCGCGAGGGCGCGAACATCGTGTCGGTCGATCTCGACGAAGCGGCCGCGGCGCGCACCGCGGAACGGGTTCGGCAAGAGGGCGGGCAAGCGATTCACCTACAGGCCGACGTGGCGAACCAGGAACAGGTCGAGCGCGCGGTGCGGCTGGCCGTCGAACAGTTTGGCCGCGTGGACATCCTGCACAACAACGCTGGCGCCAACGTGAAAGGCGGGCCGGTGGAGACCAGCGAGGCAGACTGGGACCGTGTGTTCGATGTGAATGCCAAGGGCGCCCTGTTCGGCTGCAAGGCGGTGATCCCCGTCATGCAGCGCCAGGGCGGCGGCTCGATTATTCATGTCTCGTCGATTGCCAGCGTGGCCTGGACCGGGCATCCCTTCATCGCCTATCACGCTTCGAAGGCTGCCCTGAACCAGATGACCCGGGCGGTGGCGGTGCAGTACGCCGCCGAGAACATCCGCTGCAATTGCATCATGCCCGGCCTGATCGACTCGCCCCGCATTTACGGAACCATCCTGTCGTTCTACGGGGGCGATGTCGAGAAGATGCGCCAGGCCAGGTCGGCATCCGTGCCCATGAAACGCATGGGTGATGTGTGGGACATCGCCCATGCCGCATTGTTCTTCGCATCGGAAGAGTCCAAATATGTCACCGGCGTGGTGATGCCCGTCGACGGCGGCATTACCTGCTCGTTGCCTCATTGACGACAAAGGAGAGCCGTTGCCATGAAAAATACACTCGGAAAGTTGCTGTTGTTGTCGGCAGGGCTGTGCGCCGCCGGCGCGGCCGCCCAAGAAGCTTGGCCGTCCAAGCCGATCCGGCTGTTGGTCCCGCTGGCGGCGGGCGGCGCCACGGACCAGGCCGCCAGGCTGATGGCCGCGGCATTGAGCGAGGTGCTGGGTCAGCAGGTGGTGGCCGAGAACGTCACGGGTGCGGCGGGCGCGATTGCCCTGCAACGCCTGGCTGGCGCCGAGCCCGACGGCTATACCTTGGCAGCCACCGCCAACAGCCTGCACACCGTCGCGCCCCACACATCGCGGCTGCCGTATGACGCGGTACGCGATTTTTCAATGATAGGTTCCTACGCGGCATTCCAGTATGTGCTGGTGGTGGGGGCGCAGTCGCCGATTGCCAGTGTGGCCGACCTGCTCGCCCGCGCACGTCAATCGCCCGGCCTGGTCACGTATGGCTCGTCCGGGGTGGGTACCGGCAATCACCTGGCTGGCGCATTGCTCGGCCAGATGTCCGGCACGGAGTTCAATGCCATTCCCTATCGCGGTGGCAGCCCGGCTATGGTGGACGTGCTGGCCGGCCGTACCGATTTCATGTTCGATGTGCTGGGCGGCGCCATGCCGCTGATCCAGGGGGGCAAGGCCAAGCCGCTCGGCACCAGCGGCAGTCAACGCGCCGCCTCGTTGCCGCAAGTGCCCGCCATTGCCGAAACCGTCCCGGGTTATGACGCCGGGGGCTGGTTCGCGCTGATCGGGCCGGCCGGCCTGCCTGAGGAAATCGTCGGCAAATTGAACGATGCGCTGAACCGCATTCAGCAGGATTCCGCTTATCGCAAGCAGTTGGCCGCCATGGGCTATAGCGTGTTGCCGGGCAGTCCGGATGACCTGTCCCAACGGGTGGCTGCCGAATCCAGGAAGTGGGCCGACGTGGTGGGCAAACTGCCTTGCTCTTCGGTGCCGGCGCGCTGCGCGCCGGATTCAGCGTCCAAATAAGCAGGCGCCAGGGAACGTCGAAAACCTGGCATTCTGGGAAGCCGCCGCCGCCGTGAGGTGGGCGCGTCATGTTCCAGCGGCCGGCCGCGCCAGCCACTGGCGCGCCAGTTCGACCCAGTACGTGCCGCCCAACGGCAGCAGGTCGTCGTTGAAGTCGTAGCTGCCGTTGTGCAGCATGCAGGGGCCCATGCCGTGCCCGGCATCGCGGTGCCCGCCGCTGCCGTTGCCGATCCAGACATAGCAGCCCGGCATTTCCTGCAGCATGAAGGCGAAATCTTCGGCGCCCATGGTGGGCTGCACGTGGTCGTTGACCTTGTCTGCGCCGACGATGCCGCGCAGTACCTCGGTGCAGAACGCGGCTTCGCGGGCGTGGTTGATGGTGGGCGGATAGTTGCGGCGGAAATCGAATTCGACGTCGCAATCGAGCGCCGCGCAGGTGTGGCGCGCGATTTCCTGCATGCGCCGCTCGATCAGGTCCAGTGTTTCGAGCGTGAAGGTGCGCACGGTGCCACGCATGACGGCCTGGTTGGGCACGACGTTGTCGGCGCTGCCGGTATGGATTTGCGTGATGCTGAGCACCGCGGCATCGAGCGGGTTGCGATTGCGCGTAATGATGGTTTGCAGCGATTGCGCCAATTGCACTGCCGTCATGACGGGATCGACGCCCAGGTGCGGCATGCCGGCGTGCGTGCCCTTGCCCTGGATGGTGATGATGAACTCGTTGCTCGAGGCCATGATGGGGCCGGCTGTAAGGCCGAACTGGCCCACTTCCAGACCGGGCCAATTGTGCATGCCGAACACGGCTTCCATGGGAAAGCGCTTGAACAGGCCATCGTCGATCATGCGCTTGGCGCCGCCGCCGCCTTCTTCGGCCGGCTGGAAGATGGCATATACCGTGCCGGCGAAATCGCGATGCTGCGCCAGGTAGCGTGCCGCGGCCAGCAGCATGGCGGTATGGCCGTCGTGCCCGCAGGCATGCATCTTGCCCTGGATCTGGCTGGCATGCTCGAAGGTGTTGGCTTCTTGCATGGGCAGCGCGTCCATGTCGGCGCGCAGCCCCACGGCGCGCGGGCTGTCGGTGTCGCCACGAATGATGCCGACCACGCCGGTGCCGCCCAGGCCGCGGTCGATCTCGATACCCCATTCTTGCAGGCGGGCGGCGACCACGTCGGCGGTGCGGAATTCTTCGAAAGCCAGTTCGGGGTGGGCATGGATGTCGCGCCGGATACTGGCGATATCGCGGTGCCATGCAACGATGGGTTCGAGCAGGTTCATCGGAGTCTCGTTGGATTAGGGCAAGGCTAACAAAGGTATTATCAAGCAAAATCGCCAATAACATGCACGGAGGCCCAACATGTCACGTCCCTGGCTCGCGCAATATCCCGACGGCGTTCCCGCCGAGATCTCCATCGAACCCCATGCATCGCTGACCGGCTTGCTGGACCAGGCCTGCGCCCGCCATGCGCGGCGCGTGGCATGCACGTCCATGGGCACCGACCTGACCTACGCCGACCTCGACCGCCACGCGCGTGCCTTCGCGGGCTGGCTGCAGGGCCTGGGGCTGCAGAAGGGCGCGCGCGTGGCCCTGATGATGCCCAATGTGCCGGCCTACCTGGTGTGCATGCTGGGCACGCTGCGTGCCGGGCACGTGGTGGTCAATGTGAATCCGTTGTACAAGTCGGACGAACTGCAGCGGCAAATGCTCGACAGCGGCGCCGAAGTCATCGTCATACTGGAAAATTTCGCCCATACGCTGCAGGGCGTCGCCGACCGTGGTGCGCTGCGGCATGTGGTGGTCACCGGGCCGGGCGACCTGCTGGGCGGGCTGAAGGCGCCGCTGGTGAACCTGGCAGCCCGCTATGTCAAGCGCATGATTCCCGCCTGGCACATCGACGGCGCGCTGCGCCTGCCGCAGGTGCTGGCCCGCGGGGCGGCCGCGTCGTTCACCCCGCCCACGCTGCGGCACGACGACGTGGCCGTGCTGCAGTACACGGGCGGCACCACGGGCGTGCCCAAGGGCGCCATGCTGTCGCATGGCAACCTGGTGGCCAACGTGCTGCAGCTCGAGGCGGTGGCGCGCCCCGCGCTGCGCGACCTGGAAAACACCCAACTCACCATCATCAGCGCGCTGCCCCTGTATCACGTGTTCGCCATGACCGTCTGCGGCCTGTTCGGCATCTACGCGGGCATGCGCAACCTGCTGATCATCAACCCGCGCGACCAGCCCGCCCTGATCAGCGCGTGGGGCAAGGCGGGCGTGAATATCTTCCCCGGCGTCAACACCTTGTTCAATGCGCTGGCCCACAACGCCGACTTCGCCAAGCTGGATTTCTCGGGGCTGCGCCTGACGCTGGGCGGCGGCATGGCCGTGCAGCGCCAGGTGGCCGAGCGCTGGCTGCAGATCACCGGGCATCCCCTGATCGAAGGCTACGGCCTGTCCGAAACATCGCCCGTGGCCACCGTAAACCCGACCGACGCGCGCGAATATTCCGGATCCATCGGCCTGCCGCTGCCCTCGACCGACGTGGCCATACTGGATGACGACGGCAGGGCCGTGCCGCTGGGCGAACGTGGCGAAGTCTGCATCCGGGGCCCGCAAGTCATGCTGGGCTATTGGCAGAAGCCCGAGGAAACCGAGCGCTGCATGACCAGCGATGGCTTCTTCCGAACCGGCGACATCGGCATCATGGACGACAAGGGCTACACCCGTATCGTCGATCGCAAGAAAGACATGATCGCGGTGTCGGGCTTCAAGGTGTACCCCAACGAAGTCGAAGCCGTTATCGCCTCTCATCCGGGCGTGCTCGAATGCGCGGTCGTGGGCGTGCCCGACGAGCATTCCGGCGAGGCCGTGAAGGCCTTTGTCGTGAAGAAAGACCCGGCCCTGACCGAAGCGCAGGTGATCGACTGGTGCAAGGAAAAGCTGACGGGCTACAAGCGGCCGCACGCGGTCGAGTTTCGCGACGAACTGCCCAAGAGCAACGTGGGCAAGATACTGCGCCGCGAACTGCGGCCCGATAACGCGTAGCGGCAAGCCGGGCGCGTGGCGCCCGGTTCAGAAAGCCTGCAGGTGCGGGCTTACCAATTCGTGCAGCGCATCGACAATGGCCGGGTTGCCGGCCACCACGCGCCCGCCCACGGGCCAGGGGTCTTGCCGATGCATGTCGTGGCATACGCCGCCGGCCTCGCGCAGGATCAGCGTGCCTGCCGCCACATCCCATGGGGCCAGGCCCATTTCCCAGTAGCCGTCGTACCGCCCGCAGGCAGTCCAGACCAGGTCCAGTGCGGCCGCGCCCATGCGCCGCACGCCACGGGCGGTGCAGATGGCGTCTTGCAGCATGGGCATGTACTGGCTGGCGAACGAGAAATCGCGGAACGGGAATCCTGTGGCCAGTACCGCATCGCTTAGCGACTGCGTGCGCGAGCATGAGATGCGCCGGCCATTGAGCCAGGCGCCGATGCCATGCACGGCGGTAAACAGTTCTTCGCGGCAAGGGTCGTAGACGACCCCGATCACCGGCGTGTCTTCGGAGAGCGGACCGCCGCCGGACACACGCGTACCGGCATGCGCGACCAGGGCGATCGATACGGCATAGTGCGGGATGCCGTGCAGGAAATTGGTGGTGCCGTCCAGCGGATCGATATACCAGGTGGCCGGCCCTTGCGCCGCGCCGCCGGTTTCTTCGGCCACGATGCCGAATTCGGGCGTGCGCGCCTGCAGCGATTCGATGATGGCCGTCTCGGCTTCGCGGTCGGCCTGCGATACCAGGTCGTTGCGGGCCTTGTGGTCGATCACCAGGTCTGCGCGGTTGTGCGCGTACGATTGCAGGATCGCGGCGCCTGTATGGGCCGCCGAGACGGCCGTGTCGATGGCGGCAGCCAAGTCCAGCGGTGGGGCCTGGGTCGTGGTAGGTTCTGTCGTCGGCATGAAAGTCAGTGTAAGCCTATGCGGCTGCCCGCCCACCGATTGGCCGCAAATCGTGGCGTTCGGCGTGGCTTTCAGCCAACGTCACAGGTTTGTCGCTTTGAGCATGCTGGCACCGCGCCACGCTTACCCCCCCAGATTGTCTTGTATCCATGCCTGCTTACGTACCCCTGGTTCCCCCTGCCGCCGAATTTGGCCCCGATGGGCAATTCCGCAGCGCCTTGTACGGCGATGTCTACCATTGCACCGACAGCGCGCTGGGGCAGGCCGAGCATGTGTTCCTGCGTGGCAACGGCCTGCCGGAACGCTGGCGGGGCAGGCAGGGCTTCACGGTGTGCGAGACCGGTTTCGGCCTGGGCCTGAATTTCCTGGCGCTATGGCATGCCTGGCGCAACGACCCGGCGCGGCCGCGCAGGTTGCACATGCTGTCGATCGAGGCGCATCCGTTTGCCCAGGCGGCCTTGCGCGGCTGGCTGCGGCAATTGGCGCCCGAGGCGCTGCGGGGCCTGGTGGGCCAGTTGGCCGACCAATGGCCCGCCTGCCTGCCCGGCCTGCATCGCCTGGAATTCGAAGACGGGGCGGTGACGCTGACCCTGGCATTCGGCACCGCGGCCGCGCTGGCACCGCAATTGCGCGCCAGCGTCGACGCCTATTTTCTGGATGGCTTCGCGCCTGATCGCAATCCGGATCTTTGGCAGCCTGCGCTGATGCGCGATCTGGCGCGGCTGGCCGCACCCGATGCCACGCTGGCTACGTGGGCCAGCGCGGGTCATGTACGCCAGGCTTTGCGAGATGCGGGGTTCCAGGTACGCAGGCAGGCTGGCTACGGCGGCAAATGGCATATGACAGCGGGCGTGCGCGCGCCCCAGTCCGCACCGGCGGTGGACGATGCCTGGGCCGTGGCGCGCGCCGCCGATGGCGCGGGTAGCGGCGAAGTCCTGGTGGTGGGCGGCGGCCTGGCCGGGGCGGGCGTGGCCCAGGCCTTGGCCCTGCGCGGCCGGCAAGTATGCGTGATCGATGCTGCCGGACCCGATTCGGCGCACGCGGGGCACGTGGCCGCGGCGCTGACGCCGGTCATTGCGCGCGACGACAATCCACGCGCCCGCCTGTCGCGGGCCGGCAGCCAGCGGGCGATGGCGCGCTGGGGCGCCTTGCCGCCCGGCGCGGCGCCCTGGCGTTGCGGCACGCTGCAGCTCGAGCGCGATGCCGGCCGCACCGCGGCCTTGGAAGAAACGCTGCGGCAATTGCAATTTCCCGCCGACTGGGTGCGTACGGTCGACCGCGACGAAGCGGCCGCGCTGGCGGGTGTGCCGCTGGCGCGGGGGGGCGTGTTCTTTGCCGACGGCCTGCTGGTACGGCCCGCGTCCCTGATTCCGGCCCTGCTGGACACCCCCGGCGTGCGCCGGATCGGCGCGCAGGCGGCTGCGTTGCGCCGCGTGGCCGACGGCTGGCAGGTGCTGGCGGCCGGCGGGAAAGTCCTGGGGCAGGGCGCTACCGTCGTGCTTGCCAATGCGTTCGGCGCGCAGGCGTTGCTGCGCGCCAGCGGCCTGCTGGATGCGTTGCCGCGCATGGCACAGATGCACGCGCTGGCGGGCGAGGTCAGCCTGCTGCCCGCCCAGGGGTGGGCCGGGGGGCCGCGCTGCATCGTGGGCGGCGAGGGCTACCTGCTGCCCCCGGTCGACGGCTGGTGCGTGGCGGGCAGCACCTACGAACACGGCGCCGCAGTGGCCGAAGTCAGCGCCTGCGGCCAACAGGCCAATCTACGCAAGGCAGCCGGGCTGCTGGGCCAACTGCCCGCTGGGTGGGCGGGCCTGCAGCCCGGGCAGTTGCCCGGGTGGGCCGGCTGGCGGGCTGTGCTGCCCGGGCGCCTGCCCGCGGTGGGACCGCTGGCGCATGCGCCGGGGGTGTGGCTGGCTGCCGGTTATGCCTCGCGCGGGCTGAGTTGGTCGGCCTTGACGGGCGATTTGATCGCCGCTTGCCTGCAAGGCGAACCCCTGCCGCTGCCGGCTGATCTGCTGGCGGCCGTGGCTCCGCGCTAGGCCCCGCGGCCGCGCAGAAGCCATCGCGATACCGGACGATCACCGCAAAACCGTGCCGTAGCGCGCGTCCGGCAGCCTTGGGCGGGGCGAGAGTAAGTAGTCGTTGTGCCCGCCAGCATGGGGATTTCTGACGGGTCCCGCGTGTCAATTCCACACGAAAAAAGGGACCGAGTTTATTTCGAAGGCCAAATCCGTCAAAATAGCGTCTTTTAATTGGTTTTTTGGCTTAAGCCGGGGGATGCTCTGTGCCGCCCAAATTCGACTATGCCCATACTACCCAGCTCGAATCCGTCGAGCTGCTGTCGTCGCGTCCAAGCCGCATCGATTTCGATGCGGGCGACGGTTTGCATCTGGTAGTCGAGGCGCATGCGCCTGGTGTGTTTCGCCTGCGCTGCGGCGAGGCGAATCTCCTTACTGACGAGAAGCCCGGCGCACGCGCGCGGGCCATCGCTGAAATGCTGCTGGCGCGCCAAGAGGCCGTCAGCGAATGCACCATCGCGCCGCGTGACGACGGCAGCGGTTGGCGCATTGTCCAGGGCGATGTCGCACTGGAAATCCAGTCCGATCCTGTGCGCATCACGCTGTATCGCGGCGACGCCCCGATTCTGGCGTCCGACGCTTCGGCGCACGAGCCCGCTTTCGGCCACAACGCGCTCGATGAAGCCGAGCATGCCGTCTGGAACGCCGCGTTCGCGCTCGAGGCCGGTGAACGTGTCTATGGGCTGGGCGAAACCCCGGGCGACCTGAACCGCCGCGACGAAGCGGTGGTGTCCGACGACCCGGAACATCGCGCCCTGCCGCTGGCCTGGAGCCCCCGGGGCTGGGGGGTGTACGTCAATACCATGCGACGCGTGCAGCATGGCGTGGGTGTGACACCCGCCGACACCGCCTATACCGTGGCGGTCGAAGAGGGCGTGCTGGACCTGTTCCTGTTCGCCGGCGAACCCGGCGAGATCCTGAACCAATACACGGCCCTGACCGGCCGTGCCGGGCAGCCGGTGCTGTGGGCCATGGGTGCCTGGTTGCAGCAGGCCGAGGGCGAAATGCCCACGGAAACGGCGGCCCTGGTCGCCCAGATGCGTGAAATGCAACTGCCGCTGGACGCCGTCAAGCTGGCCCCGCCCGCGGCCTGGGGCTTCCAGGCCGACAAGACCGTGTTCGAATGGGATGCACAGCGTTTTCCCGACGCGCGCCAGATGCTGGCCTTGTTCCACAAGCACCACGTGCACGTGGCCGCCACCGGCTTCCCGGGCGTGATCAAGTCCAGCCTGCTGTTCGAGGAACTGGAAGACCGCGGCTGGCTGCTGACGCGCGACGATGGCAGCGCCCAGGTATTCGACGGCAACGCCGTTACCGCCGGCCGGCCTTACGGCCTGCTGGACCTGACTTACCGCGACGTCTACAACCTGTGGATCGAACGCCACCGCCAGTTGCTCGAAGACGGCCTGGACGCGCCTGCATGTGACGCCCAGATCGCCATTCCCGACGGTGTCAGCGCGCGCAACGGCGAAACCGGCGCCGCGCTGCGCACCATGTACCCGCTGCTGGCGCGGCGGGCGTTGTTCGATGCCGTGGCCGGCCACAAGGTGCCGCCCGAAGGGGTGGTGCCCAGCACCGACCTTTTCCCCGCGGCGCAGCGCCTGCCCTGGCAAGTCGGCCCGCAAGTCACCAACGACTGGGCCGGCCTGCAGCACACCCTGCGTACGGCCTTGTCCATCGGCGCCAGCGGCGTGCCGGTGCAAGTGCATTCCATCGGCTCGGCCACCGCGCCGCTGGACGGCATGACGCCCGAGCTGTACCTGCGCTGGCTGACGGCCGGCGTGTTCTCGGCCAATTTCTGCTTCCAGGGCGTTTCCGCCTTGCTGCCCTGGTCGTTTGGCGACGCCGCGCTCGGGCAGGCCCGCACCTGGCTGCAATGGCGCTATCGCCTGATTCCGTACGTGCTGGGCGCCATCGAAGATTCCGTGCGTACCGGCCTGCCCGTGCAGCGTTCCATGGCGCTGAGCTTCCCGCACGATCCCGCCGCCCACGACTGGGACCTGCAATACCTGCTGGGCCCGGCGCTGCTGGTGGCACCGGTTACCCAGCCTGGCAACAGCGTGCGCGTATACCTGCCCAAGGGCGAGGCTTGGTGGGACCTGAACACCGGCCACCGCTATGAAGGCGGCACCACCTGGACGATCGAGTGCGGTACCGACAAGTTCCCGGTCTTTGGCCGCGAAGGGCACATGCTGTGCCTGGGGCCGGTGGCGCAGCATGCCGGCGAATTCAATTCGGCCCGCATCCTGGACGAAGTCTGGATGTTCGGCATGCCCATGCACAACCCCGTGGTCATGCGCAACAAGATCCGCGTGATGCAGATGCAGGGCTCCAGCTATATCAAGGGCCTGGAAGGCCTGCGCATCCTTCCCTCTGAAGGCCTGGAGGTCAAGCGGCGCGGCGCCGAAGTTCGCATTTCGCGAGCTAGGTAGGTTCCTCCCCGAAGCGCTGCGCGCTTCCCCCCAGGGGGCGACGCTGGCGGACCGGCGGAGCCGGCTCCGCTGCGTCCCCGGTCTAGTGGCACCTGTTTTGTGTGGCGGGGGGTGTGCTATGGTTCGGCGCGCGTCGGACCGCGCCCGGTCGCCTTTTTTATAACTAAAAGTTATTAAAAAGAGAACAAACTGTCGTTCTCTTTGGATGTGTGGTCCGCCACAATCGCAACGTCATGATTCACATCGAAAACCTCTCAAAGACCTACGCTACCCCGCACGGACGCTTTGAGGCATTGCGCGACATCAGCCTGCATATCGAGCCGGGCGAGGTGTTCGGCATCATTGGTCCCAGTGGGGCCGGCAAAAGCACCCTGGTTCAATGCATCAACTTGCTTGAGCGCCCCGATAGCGGCGAGATCGTCATTGGCGGCACGGCCCTGACCGGCCTGGACGAGGCCCGGTTGCGCAGTCAGCGTCGCCGCATCGGCATGGTGTTCCAGGGGTTCAACCTGCTGGCGCGCCGCACGGTGTACGGCAATGTGGCCTTGCCGCTGGAAATCGCCGGCTTGCCAAGCGCGCAGATCCCGGCCAAGGTGGAACGGCTGCTGGCATTGGTGGGCCTGGAACACCTGCGCGATCGCTATCCCAGCCAGATCAGCGGCGGCCAGAAGCAGCGGGTGGGCATTGCCCGGGCGCTGGCCAACGACCCGGATGTGCTGCTGAGCGACGAGGCCACGTCGGCGCTGGACCCGGAAACCACGCACAACATCCTGGCGCTGTTGCGCGACATCAACCGCCAGACCGGCGTTACCGTGGTGATGATCACGCACCAGATGGAAGTGGTGCGCGAGATCTGCGACCGGGTGGCCGTGCTGTCGCAGGGCGAAGTCGTGGAGATGGGCCGCACGCAAGATATTTTTGCCACGCCGCGCCACGAGGTCACGCGCGCCATGGTGTCGGCCGCCACGGCTTCGGACCTGACCGATGCCACCTTGGCGGCCACCCGTGAACGCATTGCCGAGCTGCAGGCCGCGCGGCCCGACAGCGTCGTGCGCTTGCTGCGCTTGCGGCTGGCCGGCGGCGCCTCGGCGGGCACGTTGCTGTCCGACCTGACGCGCCAGCATGAGCTGGACGTCAGCCTGGTGCAGGCGCGCATCGAAGACATCCAGGGCGTTGCCGTTGGCACTTTGTTCGTGCTGGTGCAAGGCACACCCGCCGCACTGGGCCAGGCCCTGGCCGCGTTGGCCGCCCGAGATATTCCTGTAGAAGAAATAGTCCATGAGTCCGCAACTGATCGACCTGCTCGCCACTTCGCTGCTTGATACGCTGCTGCTGGTGGGCGTGCCCAGCCTTATCGCCGTGCTGGTGGGCATTCCGCTGGGCGTGGTGCTGGTGGTGACCGCGCGCGGTGCGCTGTTGCAGAACCTGGCCGTGAATCGTTCGCTGGGCGCGGTCGTCAACATTACCCGCTCGGTGCCGTTCATCATCCTGATGGTGGCCATCATCCCGTTCACGCGGCTGATCGCGCAGACGTCCATTGGCACCACTGCGGCCATCGTGCCCTTGTCGGTGGCGGCCATCCCGTTCATGGCCCGCATTGCAGAAAACGCCATGCGCGAAGTGGATTCCGGCCTGCTGACCGCCGCGCGCGCCATGGGCGCCAGCCCGCTGCAGATCATCGTGAAAGTGCTGCTGCCGGAATCGCTGCCCGGCCTGGTGGCCGCCACCATCGTCACCGTGATCAGCCTGATCGGCTATTCGGCCATGGCTGGCGCCATCGGTGGCGGCGGCCTGGGCGACCTGGGCATACGCTACGGCTACCAGCGCTTCCAGCCCGATGTCATGCTGGCCGTCGTGGTGGTGCTGGTGGTGCTGGTGCAAGTCGTGCAGGGCCTGGGCGACTGGCTGGTACGCCGCATGTCGCATCGCTGAGTTTTTGCCAAGCTTTCTTACCCGGAACCTACCCAACATGAGCACCAAGTTCTTCAAGTCGCTGGCCGCGCTGGCCCTGGGCGCCACCGCTTTCGCACAACCCGCGCTGGCGCAGGACAAGCCGCTGAAAATCGGCGTCACCGCCGGTCCGCATGCGCAGATTTTCGACCTGGTCAAGCAGGAAGCCGCCAAGCAGGGCCTGCAGATCGAGGTCATCGAGTTCACCGACTATGTGCAGCCCAATGCTGCGCTGGCCGCGGGCGACCTGGACATGAACAGCTACCAGCACCAGCCATACCTGGATTCGGCCAATGCCGATCGCGGCTACAAGCTGGCCAGCATCGCCAAGACGGTGATTTTCCCCATTGGCATCTACAGCAAGAAGGTCAAGAAGCTGGACGAGCTGAAGCAGGGCGCCCAGATCGGCTTACCCAACGACCCCACCAACGGCGGCCGGGCCTTGCTGCTGCTGCAGGCCCAGGGGCTGATCAAACTGAACCCTGATGCAGGATTGAAGGCCACCCCGATCGACGTGGCCGAGAATCCGCGCAAGCTGCGCTTCGTGGAACTGGACGCCGCCCAGTTGCCGCGTTCGCTGGACGACACCGACGCTTCGGCCGTGAATACCAACTTCGCACTGGAAGCCGGCCTGGATCCCAACAAGGACGCCATCGCTCGCGAATCGTCCGAGTCGCCCTATGCCAACGTGCTGGTGGTGCGCGAACAGGACCAGGCCCGCCCCGATCTGCAAAAGCTGGTCGGCATCTATCAGAGCCCCGTCGTGAAGGCGTTTATCGCCGAGAAATTCAAGGGCGCGGTGGTCGCCGCCTGGTAAGCGATTTTTGACAATTTGACCCGCATCAGCCATAATCTCTGGCTTCGGTCGGGTCGTTAGCTCAGTTGGTAGAGCAGCGGACTTTTAATCCGTTGGTCGCGCGTTCGAGTCGCGCACGACCCACCACGCAGAATCAGGAACAACGCCGCTATGTATTTAGCGGCGTTTTTCTTTTTGCCTGGTCGTGCGTTCCACGCCTAACCGTCAGATGCCGGCTTGGCCGCCGCGCGCACCGCGAACACCGCGTTCGCCTTCAGCATGACCTTGCCATCGACCTGCAGCAGGCAGGTTGCGTACAACAGCCTGCGCCCCTGCTTGTCGATGCGCACGTGGGCTTCCAGCCAGTCTCCGGGCTTGACCGCGTTCAGGTATTCCACCGACATCTGCACGGTTACCACCGACACCTGGGCTTCTTGCACGATGCAGTAGCCCAGCGCACTGTCAGCCAAGGTGGCCAGCAGGCCGCCGTGCGCGATGTTGTGCATGTTGGTATGCGGCATCGCCACGCGCATGGCCAGCACATTGCTGCCGGTACGCCGGTAGAAGGGGCCCAGGTCGGCCAGATGGGTCATGAAGCGGCTGCCGGGATGCCAGGGTTCGAAACCCTCGGGTATGGGATGCGTCATAGAGGAAGCGAAAGGCTGAAAGAGAGGCTTGCGCGCGGTATGCAGGGTTGGCGGGCAAGGCATAAGTATAAAAAGCCGCAGCGGCCTTGATTCACCGCAACAGTAACAGCAGTCGCTGGCTACAATTCGTTATATAGTTCGCTTTATAACGAACTCGATTGCCTATCTGCACAGGAGCCGCCATGCCCGTTTTGCGCATTTCCCTTGCCCTGGCCGCCGCCACCTTGGCCACGACTGTTTCCGCCGCCGAAGTGCAAGTTGCCGTTGCCGCCAATTTCACGGCGCCCATGCAGGCCATTGCCCGCCAGTTCGAGCAAGACACCGGTCACAAGGCCGTGGCGGCATTCGGCGCCACCGGCCAGTTCTATGCGCAAATCAAGAACGGCGCGCCCTTCGAGGTGTTCCTGGCAGCCGACGATGAGCGCCCGGCCCGCCTCGAGGCCGAGCAGCAGGCCGTGCCCGGGTCGCGCTTTACCTATGCCATAGGTTCGCTGGCGCTGTGGTCGGCCAAGCCCGATTATGTGGACGACCAGGGCGCTGTGCTGAAGAAGAATGACTTCAAGCACCTGGCCATCGCCAACCCCAAGACCGCGCCCTATGGGCTGGCTGCGATCCAGGTCATGGACAAGCTGGGGGTGGCCGAGGCCATCAAACCCAAGATCGTGGAAGGGCAGAGCATTGCCCAGGCGCAGCAGTTCGTGGCCACTGGCAATGCGGAACTGGGGTTCGTGGCCTTGTCGCAGGTCTACAAAGACGGCAAACTGACGTCGGGTTCGGCCTGGCTGGTGCCGGCTTCGCTGCACGACCCGATCAAGCAGGACGCTGTCATCCTGGCAAAGGGCAAAGACAACCCCGCCGCCCAGGCTTTCGTCGACTACCTGAAAGGCCCCAAGGCCGCCGAGATCATCAAGTCGTACGGCTACCAGGTATCGGCGCAATAACAACAAATTGAAGGGTAGTGCCGCCGCATGCACCTGGACTCATCCGACCTGGCGGCCATCTGGCTGACCATTCAGCTGGCGTCGCTGACGACCATCCTGCTGCTGATCATCGGCACGCCCATCGCCTGGTGGCTGGCGCGCACGCGTTCCCGGCTGAAGGGGCCCATCGGCGCGGTGGTGGCCTTGCCGCTGGTACTGCCGCCTACCGTGCTGGGCTTTTACCTGCTGGTGGTAATGGGTCCGAACGGGCCGGTGGGGCAGGTGACCCAATCGCTGGGGCTGGGCGTGCTGCCCTTCACCTTTGCAGGCCTGGTGGTGGGCTCGGTGGTGTATTCGCTGCCGTTTGTGGTGCAGCCCTTGCAGAATGCCTTTGAAGCCATCGGCACACGACCGCTGGAAGCCGCCGCCACGCTGCGCGCCAGTCCGCGCGATTGTTTTTTCTCGGTGGTGCTGCCGCTGGCGCGGCCCGGTTTCATCACCGCGGGCATCCTGGGCTTTGCGCATACCGTGGGCGAGTTCGGCGTGGTGCTGATGATAGGCGGCAATATCGAAGGCAGGACGCGTGTGGTGTCGGTGCAGATCTACGACCACGTCGAAGCGCTGGAATACGCGCAAGCACACTGGCTGGCCGGCGGCATGGTGGTGTTTTCTTTCGTGGTGCTGTTGCTGCTTTACACGCGGCGGCGCGCCGTCAGCGTGTGGTAAGCGCGATGACCGACCCGATCGCTGGCATCGAGGCGCGTTTCCGCGTTGACTACGCCGATTTCTCGCTGGACCTGGACCTGCAACTGCCCGGCCATGGCGTGACTGCGCTGTACGGCCATTCGGGCTCGGGCAAGACTACCTGCCTGCGCTGCGTGGCTGGCCTGGCGCCGGTGGCTCGGGGCTATCTGCGCGTCGATGGCGAGGTCTGGCTGGATACGGCAAGCGGCATCGACGTGCCCACGCATCGGCGGCCGCTGGGCTATGTGTTCCAGGAAGCCAGCCTGTTTCCGCACCTGACCGTGCTGCGCAACCTGCAATTCGGCCTGACGCGGGTGCCTGTCCGCGAACGCCGTGTGGATCTGGACCAGGCGGCCGAACTGCTGGGCATTGCCCATTTGCTGCAGCGCCTGCCGGCCGGCCTGTCGGGTGGCGAGCGCCAGCGGGTGGGCATGGCGCGCGCGCTGCTGACCAGCCCGCGCCTGCTGCTGATGGACGAGCCCCTGGCTTCGCTGGACATGGCGCGCAAGCAAGAGATCCTGCCGTACCTGGAACGCCTGCACAGCGAACTGGATATCCCGGTGCTTTACGTCAGCCACGCGCCGCAGGAAGTGGCGCGGCTGGCAGACCACCTGGTGCTGCTGGAAAACGGCCGCGCGACGGCCAGCGGTCCGATCGGGCCGATGCTCTCGCGCCTGGACTTGCCGCTGGCCAGGGATGACGAGGCATCGGTGGTGGTGGCGGGCACTGTGGCCGACTTCGACCCCGCCTATCGATTGATGTCGGTGCGCCTGCCGGGCAGCACCACCTGCCTGCGCATGGTGCATGGCGCGCGGCCGCCTGGCTACCCGGCGCGGCTGGCGATCAAGGCGCGCGATGTCAGCCTGGCGCTGGCGCATCCGCAGGACAGCAGCATCGTCAACGTGATCCCGGTGCGCGTGCTGGACATGACGCCCGCCGACAACCCCGACCATATCCTGGTGCGCCTGGATGCCGATGGCACGCCCTTGCTGGCGCGCATTACGCGCTATTCGCGCGATCAACTGAAGCTGGCGCCGGGCACGCATGCCTGGGCGCAGGTCAAGGCGGTGTCGGTATTGGGTTAGCCGGGCCGGCTGCAGCAGCGCGCGGCGCAGTCAGATGAACAGTTGCCGCATGTCCAGCCCGCGGATGATGGCGGCCGTGGCTTCGACCAGTGCCGGCAGCGGATGGCGCATCGGCGTCGCCAGGGTCAGGTTGTTCATGATGATGGGGTCGACGATTTCCGAGCAGACCAGGTAGCTTTGCCCCGGCATGTCATGCAGGGCCGAGCGCGGCAGGATGGTGTAGAGGCTGTCCTGCGTCATGGTTTCCAGGATGGTGTGGACCACGTCGACCTCGGCCGCGATGTCCAGCACCACGTCCAGGTCGCGGCAGGTCTTGTCCACCAGGGCGCGGATGGTGTTGGGCGCGCTGGGCAGCACCAGCGGATAGCTGCCCAGGTCGCGCGCCCGCACGCGCGGCGGCGGCGCCGGCTGGCACGATTTGCCGTACGCCAGTACCAGGTCTTCGCGATACACGGATTCGAACCGCACCAGCGTGGAGGGCGGTGGGTCGTACAGCAGCGCCAGGTCGACCCGGTCTTTGACCAGCCATTCGTTCATTTCAGAGCTCAGGCCTTCGGCCAGCGTCAGTGCCGCATCAGGGTGCTGGCGCCGGAACGCCTGCACGATCTGAGGCGCCAGGCGCCGCGCCACCCGGTGCGGCATCCCCAGCCGCACCTTGTCTTGCGTGGTCGAGGCGTACGCGCGCATATCTTGCCGGGCGTGCTGGGCCAGGGCGTCCAGCGCCTTGGCATGCGCCAGGAAGCGCAGGCCCGCGGGCGTGGGTTCGACGCCGCGGCCGGTGCGGGCCAGCAGATGGTGGCGCAATTCGGCCTCGAGCAACTGGATCTGCCGGCTGAGCGACGGCTGCGACAGGCCCAGCACCTCGGCGGCGCGGGACAGGCTGCGCATTTCGCAGGCCATGATGAAGTAGCGGATTTGCTTGAGATCCATTCCGCCATGGTATACGTTTTTTCTATATCAGAAGTCAGCTTCGCGGCATTGCCGGGCTTGCGCGACCTGCGCATCATGCGGGGTTGACCATCATCCCGCTGTTCTTGCTGCTTCCATGCCCGATTGCGCCCCCCCTCTTGCCCAGGTCACGTCCGCCAGCCAGGCGCTGCCGGCACATGCTTGCGATAGCCATTTCCACATTTTCGGCCCGGCCGACGTCTTTCCCTACGCCGACGACCGCCCCTATACGCCGCCCGACGCGTCCTTCGAACAACTGCGCAGCCTGCACCGGCAACTGGGATTCAGCCGCGGCGTCATCGTGCAGCCCGGTTGCCACGGCTACGATATGTCGGCCACGCTGGACGCGCTGGACAAAGGGGCGGGGCAGTACCGCGCGGTGGCGCTGCTGGCACCCGATGCCGATGAACGCCAGATCGCCGAATTCGACCGCCGTGGCGTGCGCGGCGTGCGCTACAACTTCGTGGCGCACCTGGCCAATGCCGGCTGGGACGAACTGGCCGCGGTTGTGCCGTGCATTGCGCCGTTCGGCTGGCATGTGTGCATCCATTCCGACCAGGCCTCGCTGCCCGGGCTGCTGCCGCGCCTTGCGGCCTTGCCCGTGCCGTTCGTGATCGATCACATGGGGCGTGCCGCTGCCGCGCAGGGAACCGCCGGTGACGCTTTCCAGGCGCTGCTGACGCTGCGCGACCACCCTGGTGCCTGGGTGAAAATTTCGGGGCTGGACCGCGTGTCCAGTAGCGGCAAGCGTCCCTTCCGCGATGGCGAAGCCCTGGTGGCGGCCTTGCTGGAAACCATGCCCGAACGCCTGCTGTGGGGCACCGATTGGCCCCATCCCAATGTGGCCGGCGACATGCCCGACGACGGCGAGTTGCTTAATACTTTCCTGCGCTTGTGCCCCGACCCTGCCCTGCAGCGGCAGATCCTGGTGGACAACCCGGACCGGCTTTACCGATTCGAACCCTAACCCTCTTTTATAGAGAACAAGCATGGACACAATGCTGATCAAATTTCCGGAAGAGACAGTCACCGCTGCTACCGTACGCGCCTTGCCTGGCGCGGGGCAGGGCGATATGTGGCTTTACCGGGCCGCCGATCACGCCGAGACCTATGCATTGCTGGCGGCCCCGGCCGATGCGCCGGCGCTGCAAGCCGCGTTGCGCGAACGACATCCTGGCGCCCAGGCCGTGGCGCTGGCGCAGGCCACCGATGTGGCGGGGCAGGCCGCCGGCCAGCCCGCGCCCTGGTTCTATGTGGTGGAAACCGACATCAAGCCGGGCGCCGAAGCAGACTTCGACCGCTGGTACGAAGAAGAACACTTGCCGGGGCTGGCCGCGGTGCCAGGCACCGTGCGCGCGCGCCGCTACCTGGCCCGCGAGGGTTCGCCGCGCTACTACGCCTGCTATGACCTGGCCAGCCGCGAGACCTTCGGCTCGCCGGCCTGGCTGGCCGTGCGCGGCACCGATTGGAGCAGCCGCGTGCGCCCGAATTTCATCAATACCAAGCGCACCATGTTCCGCCTGGTGCCCACCAACCAGGAGACCTGACCATGCCCCGCCTGAATCCCCCGGAAGTCGACGGTATGTCGGCGCACCAGCGCCGCATCCATGATGCCATCGCCAGCGGCCCGCGCGGCCGCGTGCGCGGGCCGCTGGCGGTCTGGCTGCACCGGCCGGGCCTGGCCGAGCATGCGCAGGCGCTGGGCCAGTACTGCCGCTACGACTCCAGCCTGCCTGCGCGTTTGTCCGAGTTGGCCATCCTGACCATGGCGGCGTGGTGGCGCTCGTCTTTCGAGTGGTGGGCGCATCACCCCATCGCGGTGCAGGCCGGGCTGGATGCGAACGTGGCCGAACAGATTCGCGTCGGCGACACGCCGGTGTTCGAGCAGGCCGACGAGTCCGCCGTGTACCGCTTCGTGCGTGCGCTGCTGGAGACGCGCCAAGTGCCTGACGCGCTGTACCAGGAAGCCGTGCAGGTGCTGGGCACCGAAAGCGTCGTCGACCTGGTCGGCATCGCCGGCTACTACACGCTGATATCGATGACGATCAACGTCTTCGATATCCAGCCGACGGACGGCAGCACGGTCAGCTTCGAGCGCTGAGCCGTCATTGCAACGCAACCATAAAGGACAGGTCATGACAGGTCGATTGCAGGGCAAAGTGGCGATCGTGACGGGTGCCGGCAGTGTCGGGCCAGGGTGGGGCAATGGCCGTGCCATCGCCTACCGGTTCGCCCAGGAAGGCGCACGCGTGTTCGCGGTGGATATGAACGCGGATGCCATGGACGAAACCGTGGCGCGGGTGCACGAGGTGGGCGGCGAGATCGCCACCTGGCAGGCCGATGTCACGTCGTCGGATGCCGTGCGTGAGCTGGTGGGCGCCTGCACCGATACCTGGGGCCGGGTCGACATCCTGGTCAACAACGTGGGCGGATCGCGCAAAGGCGGGCCGGTGAACCTGGATGAGCAGGCCTGGGACAAGCAGATCGACTTCAACCTGAAGAGTGTCTACCTGGGCTGCCGGCATGTGCTGCCGCTGATGGAGCGGCAGGGCGGTGGGGCCATCGTCAATATCGCGTCGACCTCGGGCACACGCTGGACCGGGTCGGCCCAGGTGGGCTACGCCAGCGCCAAGGCCGGCGTCATCCAGTTGTCGCGCGTGGTGGCGCTGGAATACGCCAAGAAAAATATCCGATGCAATACCGTGGTTCCCGGCCAGATGCACACGCCCATGGTCGAAGTGCGGCTGGCGGGCCAGCGTGCCGGCGGCGACGTCGAGCAACTGCTGGCCCAGCGCCAGGCCCGCATTCCGCTGCCCTTCATGGGCGACGGCCTGGACACCGCCAACGCCGCGTTGTTCTTGGCGTCGGATGAAGCGCGCTTCATCACGGCCACTGAAATCGTTGTCGACGGAGGCATGAGTGCACGCTGCGACTGAGGGTGCCAGTGCCATGCCCACGCGCTACCCCGATCCCGCGGTGATCGCGCTGGATCCGCGCTTCGAGAAGCTGGTGCTGCCGTTGGCGGCAGTCGAACGCCTGGCTACGGGCAGCCGCTGGGCAGAAGGGCCGGTATGGTTCGGCGATGGCCGCTACCTGTTGTGGAGCGACGTGCCCAACGACCGCATCATGCGCTGGGACGAGATCACCGGGCAAACGCAGGTGTGGCGCCCTGCGTCGAACTACGCCAACGGCAACACGCGCGACCGCCAGGGCCGCCTGGTGACTTGCGAGCACCTGGGGCGCCGCGTCACCCGTACCGAACACGATGGCCGCATCACCGTGCTGGCAGACTGCTACCAGGGCAAGCGGCTGAATTCGCCCAATGACGTGGTGGTGAAATCCGACGGGTCGATCTGGTTCACCGATCCGCCGTTCGGCATTGTGGGCTACTACCAGGGCGAGAAGGCCGAGCAGGAACTGCCGGCCGCCATTTATCGCATCTGCCCCGACAGCGGCGCGGTCTCGCTGGTGTGCGACACCGTCAACGGCCCCAACGGCCTGGCGTTTTCACCCGACGAACAGCGCCTGTATGTCATCGAGTCGCGCGCGCGTCCGCGCAACATCCTGGTGTTCGACCTGTCCGGCGACGGCCGCACGCTGGGGCCGTCGCGTGTATTGTTCGACGCCGCCGACGGCACGCCCGACGGTTTTCGCGTGGACGTCGAAGGCAACCTGTGGTGCGGCTGGGGCATGGGCGCGCCCGAGCTGGACGGCGTACGCGTCTATTCGCCCCAGGGCGATCTGCTGGGCCGCATCGCACTGCCCGAGCGTTGCGCCAACCTGTGTTTCGGGGGCAGGCACCGCAATCGTTTGTTCATGGCGTCCTGCACGTCGATTTATTCGTTGTTCGTCAATACGCAAGGGGCGACAGTCCCCTGAGCGTCAATTCTGCCAATAAGCACAAAGAGGAGAAAACCCATGTTCAATATGCGCTATACCCGGATCTCGAGGTGCCTGGCCGCCGGCCTGCTGGGCCTGGCCGCCGCTGGCGCCCACGCACAGTCCAGCACCAGCCTGGTGGTGGCTTTTCCGGCCGGCGGTCCGGCCGATTCGCTGGCCCGCGTGGTGGCGGCCCAGTTGGAAAAAGAGCTGAAGCATCCGGTGCTGGTCGAGAACAAGCCCGGCGGCAATGGCGCCATCGCCGCTACCTATGTGGGGCGCGCGCGTCCCGACGGCCAGACGCTGTTCCTGAGTTCGGTGGGGGCCATCTCGATCAATCCGGCGCTGTATCCCAAGCTGATCTACGACCCCATCAATGACTTCGCGCCGGTGTCGCTGCTGGTGTCGGTGCCCGAGGTGCTGATCGTGGGGCCCGGCAGCACGCTGAAAGACGCCAAGAGTTTCGTGGCGCAGGCCAAGAGCGAAGGCCTGTCGATGGCATCGTCGGGCGTGGGCAGCATGCCGCACATGGCCATCGTGCAGTTGAAGAAGTCCACGGGCGCCAAGATTCTGCACGTGCCGTACAAGGGGGCCGCGCCGGCCATCACCGATACCATAGGCGGCCAGGTGGCCGGCTTTATCGGCGACGTGTCGGGCCTGATGCCGCACATCAAGTCGGGCAAGGCCCGCGCGCTGGCGATCGCCGCACCCAAGCGTTCGGCCGTGCTGCCCGACGTGCCTACCTTCGATGAGCTGGGCGTGCCCAACGTCTATGCCAACAACTGGTATGGCGTGTTCGCCCCCAAGGACACCCCGGCCGACAAGGTGGCCGAACTGAACGCGGTGATCGGCAAGGTGCTGGCATCGCCGGAACTGAAGGCCTACGAGGAATCCACCGGCGTGGAGCTCTCGCCTACCACGCCGCAGCAGTTCAGCGATATCGTGCGTGACGACGCCAAGAAGTGGGGGGAGTTGATTCGCGCCGAGGGTATTACGATGGATAACTGACGTTGGCCGGCTTATCCGTATTCTGATGGCGTCGTGACTGGACGGCCGTACGTTCGGCGGCGGGCGGGGGGCGTACAAAACGATTGTCGGCGGCCTGCGCCTTCCCGTAGTAGCATCGGCGATATCGCGTCAGGAGACATTGCATGACCGTGCGTACCGATTTCCAGGATGGCCTGGTGCGTTGTTTCTGGGTAGACGACTCTGCCGGTTATCAGCGCTATCACGATGAAGAATGGGGCCGTCCGGTCGGCGATGACCGCGGCCTGTTCGAGCAATTAAGCCTGGAAGGCTTCCAGTCGGGCCTGAGCTGGCGCACCATCCTGAACAAGCGCGATGCGTTTCGCCGTGCGTTCGCCAACTTCGACATCGACAAAGTGGCGCGTTATGGCGAGGCCCGCGTGCAGGCGCTGGTGGCCGATGCCGGCATCGTGCGTCATCGCGGCAAGATCGAGGCCGTGATCAACAACGCCCGCCGGGCTCAGGAAATGCGCGACCAGCATGGGTCGCTGGGCGCTTTTTTCTGGCGCTATGAAGCTCCGGCCGGCAAGCGCGGCGCGCAGCCTGTGTCGGTATCGCCGCAATCGCAGGCCCTGTCCAAAGACCTGAAGAAGCTGGGCTGGAAGTTCGTCGGGCCCACCACGGTCTATGCCTTCATGCAGTCGGTCGGCATGGTCAACGATCATGGCGCCCGTTGCCATCATCGCCCCGAATGCGAACAGGCCCGGGCACGTTTCGTGCGTCCCACCTGAAAAGCCCCGGCGGAATCGGGCAGATTTGGAAAAATCCGCACACATTCCTTGGCAAAAATCCCGGCCTCCGCCTATACCCTGATAGCCAGGCTGGACTGCATCAGGCGGGCCTGGCAAAGGAACTGCGGCCATGACGCGTACGAAGAAAGTGCTGATCGGGCTGGGTGGCGCCATCGTCCTGGTGGTGGCGGCCCTGATAGTGGTGATCGCGCTGTTCGACTGGAACCAGCTCAAACCCACCATCAATGAACGCGTGTCGGCCGCCATCGGCCGGCCCTTCGCCATCAATGGCGACTTGACCGTGCAGTGGCGGCGCCCCGACGGCGAACCCGGCTGGCGCGGCTGGGTGCCCTGGCCGCACATCGGCATGGATGACGTCACCATCGGCAATCCCGATTGGGCCAAAGAGCCGGACATGGCCACGCTCAAGCGTGCCGAGTTCAGCCTGTCGCCGTTGCCGCTGCTGACCCGGCACGTGGTCATCCGCCAGATCCAGCTGACCGCCCCGGCGGCCAGCCTGCAGCGCCTGAAAGATGGCCGCGCCAACTGGGTGTTCACGCTGCCCGAAAGTGGCGAGCCTTCGCCCTGGGTCATGGATATCGACGAAATCGGCTTCGACCAGGGGCAAGTCAAGTTCAGCGATGAAACCCTGCGTGCCGACATCGAGGCGCAGATCGACCCCCTGGGCAAGCCGATTCCGTTTGCCGACATCGCGGGCCAATCGGCTGGCCAGGACAAGGACGCGGCGTCGAAGGACAAGCCCGCCCAGGGCAAAAGCGTAGCGTCGAATGACACGCCGAAGGACAAGACATCCAACGCGAACAAGGCCTCGACAGGCAAGGCCCCAGCCGACCCGTCCGCCGCTGATGCAGATGCAGATGCGGGCAAGGCGCCGCAGCCAGCCCAGGCCACCGTCACGCCGCCCGACTACGTGTTCGGCTGGAAGGTAAAAGGACGCTACAAAGGCCTGCCGCTGCGCGGCGAAGGCAAGATCGGCGGCATGCTGGCGGTGCGCGACTCCAACCGGCCCTTCCCGCTGCAGGCCGATATCTCGGTGGGCAATACACGCATCGCGCTGGCGGGCACCTTGACCGATCCCGCCAACCTGGGCGCACTGGAGCTGCGCCTGGAATTGTCGGGCGCCACCATGTCCGACCTGTTTCCCCTGACGGGTGTCACCTTGCCCGATACGCCGCGCTATGCCACCGACGGCCGGCTGATTGCACGCCTGCATGAACCGGGCGGGGCGGTGTTCCACTATCGCGATTTCAACGGCAAAGTGGGCGCCAGCGACCTGCATGGCGACTTGACCTTCACTGCTGGCCAGCCGCGCCCCAAGCTGGCGGGCAGCTTGAATTCCCGGTTGTTGCGGATGCGCGACCTGGGCCCGCTGGTGGGCGTGCAGCCGGGCGGCAAGGCCAAGAGCGAGTCGCGTGGCGACGACGCGAAGCGCCCGGCCCGAGGCAAAGTGCTGCCTACGCAGGAGTTCCGCACCGATCGCTGGCAGGTGATGGATGCCGACGTGACCCTGACTGCCGACCGCATCATCTACGACGAAGATCTGCCTATCACCAAGCTCAACGTCCACCTGGTCATGGACAACGGCCTGCTTACGCTGGACCCGTTGCGTTTCGGCATGGCGGGCGGCACGATCAACACCACGCTGCGGCTCGATGGCGGGCGCACACCCATGGCGGGCAAGGTGCAGATTGCCGCGCGCGGCCTGCGCCTGAAGCGGTTGTTCCCCAAGGTGGAATCGATGCAGCGGGCCCTGGGCCAGCTCAACGGCGACGCGGCGCTCAGCGGCACCGGCAATTCAGTGGCCGCGCTGCTGGGCACGGCCAGTGGCGACACCAAGCTGCTGGTCAACGACGGCGTGATCAGCCGCGCGCTGATGGAGATTGCCGGGCTGAACGTGGGCAACTATGTGGTCAGCAAGCTGTTCGGCGATGAAGAAGTCAAGATCAATTGCGGCGCGGCTGACCTGCAAATGAAGCGGGGCATCATGACGCCTCGGGTATTTGTGTTCGATACCGAGAACGCGGTGGTGCAGGTCGACGGCACCGTCAGTTTCAAGGACGAGACCCTGGACCTGGACATCACGCCCAAGAGCAAGGGCGTGCGTGTGTTTTCGTTGCGTTCGCCGCTGTATGTGCGCGGCACCTTCGGCGATCCCAAGGCCGGCGTGCACGTACTGCCGCTGGCGGCGCGCGGCGCGGGCGCAGTAGCGCTGGGTGTGCTGCTGACACCGGTGGCCGGCTTGCTGGCGCTGGTGGCGCCCAGCGCAGGCGAAGACGACAACCAGTGCGCCACGCTGCTGCAACAAATGCACCAGCCGCCCAAGGCGCCACCGGCCAAGGGCCGCGCGGGCGGCGGCAAATAAGGCGTCGCGCCGGCAGTCAGGGGGGCGTGCGGCCGGCCAGGGCATCCCAGGCGTGCATGGCCAGCCGGGCGGCTTGCTGCAGCGCCTTGCGCGAGACGCCATCGCGCGCCTGGATCGCCATGCCGTGCAGCACGGTGGCGTAGTAGCCGGCCAAGGCCGGCAGATCCGTTTTCGCAGGCAGCTCGCCGTGGCGTACGGCGTCGCGCAGCCGCTGAAGGATCAGCGCCTGTGTGTGGCGCCGGCTGTCGCACAGCATCTTGCGCACCGGGGCATGCTCGTCGGGGCCCGCGGGTGCGCCCAGCACGATCAGGCACCCACGGGGCCTGCCCGGCTGCGTGCCGCTGCGGGCCGCGGCCAGCAGCATGTTTTCGATACCGGCCCGGACGGTGGGCGCGCGCAGCAATTCGTCATGCGTGCAGGCGCCTTCGTGGCTGCCGTACCAGGCCACGGCCTCGCGGAACAACTGCGCCTTGGAACCGAAAGCGCTGTACAGGCTGGGGGCGTTGATGCCCATCGCGGCCGTCAGCTCGGCCAGCGAGGTGCCTTCATAGCCTCGTTCCCAGAACAGATCCATGGCTTGGCGCAAGGCAGTATCGCGGTCGAATGAGCGGGGGCGTCCTCGTTCTGTCATGCTGGAATTCTACTCGCCGAGGCGCCGAGCTTGACGGCTGACCGCAATAGCGCGATGATATTTTTATCGATCACTACAAATATGGGTTCATCATGTCAGACTTGACCGGCAAGATCGCTTTCGTTACCGGCGCCAGCCGTGGCATAGGCGCGGCCATCGCGCGCCACCTGGCCGCCCAGGGGGCCGATGTGGCCATCACCTACGTCAGTTCGCCTGACCGCGCGCAGGCCTTGGCGCAAGAATTGCGCGGCACGGGCCGGCGTGCCCACGCGTACGCGGCCGATGCGGCCGACCCGGCGCAAGTGCGCGCCGCCGTAGAGCAGGCCGCGCGCGAGCTGGGCGGGTTGGACATCCTGGTCAACAACGCCGGCATATTCATCGCGGGCGGCCTGGACACGCTGGCGCATGCCGATTTCCAGCGCACCATGGACGTCAACGTAGGTGCGGTGTTCGCGGCCACCCAGGCGGCCCTGCCGCACTTGCAAAAGGGCGGCCGCATCATCAACATCGGTAGCTGCCTGGCCGGCCGCACGGGCGAGGCGGGCCTGGCGGTATACGCTGCCAGCAAGGCGGCGCTGGTGGGCCTGACCAAGGGCGCGGCGCGCGACCTGGGGCCACGCGGCATCACGGTCAATGTCGTGCATCCGGGGCCCATCGATACGGACATGAACCCGGCCCACCGCGAGGGCGCGGCCGAAAGCGCGGCACTGCTGGCGCTACAGCATTACGGGCATGTGGACGACATTGCCGGCATGGTGGCCTACCTGGCCAGCCCGGCGGCCGGCTACGTGACCGGCGCCGAGATCTCGGTAGACGGCGGGTTCAGCGCATAAGCGCGGGCGCCCGGCGAAGGGGCCCTAGCCTTCGCTGGCGCGCACGTATTCGGCGGCGATCTGCTCGCTGGCTGCCCATAGCCGCTGCGCGCTGTCTTCGATGACCTGATCGGTCATCGATTCCGATGGCAGGGTCTGCGCCAGGCTGCCCACCACCCGCTTGTCGGCGGGCAGCAGGATGGGCACGGCCACGCCGCCCAGGTTGGGCGTGATGCGTTCGCGGCTGATGGCATAGCCGCGCCGCCGGATGGCCGTCAGGTTCTTGCGGAATGCTTCCCACGAATCGCCCAGGTCGGCCGCGGCAATGGCCGGGCCGTTGCGCAGGTAGGCCTGGCGCACGCGATGCGGCGCCAGGTAGGCCAGCAGCGCCAGCGAGGCCGCGCCCTGGAACAACGGAAACGGCACCCCGCGCGCGCGCCGCACCACGATGCGGCGGCCTTTGTGGCTTAGCGTGTCCGGGCCTTCTTTGTAGATGCACAGCACGCGGTCGCGGTACAGGTTGTGCAGCAGCAGCACCCGGTTCTCGGCGTGCAGTGTGCGCAGCACTTTGCGGCCCGCCAGGTAGAGCGGGTCGGTCAATTGCAGCAAGTGCTCGAGCTCGATGATGCGCGGCCCCAGCGCATACGTGCCGCCCGATGACGGCGCCAGCAGCCCGGCGTCGCACAGGGCTTTCAAGTACCGGTAGGCCGTAGAGCGGGTGTAGCCCAGCAGCGCAGAGATTTCTTCAATACGCAGAATGGGCCTGTCGAGCGAGAACAGGTCCAGGATTTCGAAAGCCTTGCCCAGGCTGGTTGAAGCGTTTTCCTTGGCGGTCACGGAAGCGGTCCGAACAGGGTGAATCGGTAGAAGCGAGCAAGCGGCGCCCCACATGATAAGCGCCGCGGACAGGATGCGCGGGGACGCGGGATCTCGTTAGTTATAAAAAAATCCCAAAATACGAGAATATTGACTTTACCAAAATGACGGGATATCGTTCGATCCAGCGCGGGGTGGTCCCGCTGCAAGGTTCCGATCGCCATGGTTGATCCCGCCGCGCCCCGACAGCAGAAGCCGCTAACCGGCCGCGTGCCGCCGCAAGCCGTGCGCCGTCGCGATTTTCCGGCGTTGCCTGCCGAGGTGCTGCAACGCTATGCGAGCATCGATGACCTGACCGCCACCGCTTCCGACGCCATGGACAAGCTGGGCCTGGCCGGTGTGGTGCCCGCTTCGGAACTGGCGCCGCAATTGCCGGCAGCCCGCCTGGTGGGCCAGGCCGTCACGGTGCGCAATACCGAACGGCCCGATGCCGTCGGCGCCGCCGCCCAGGAAGGCAAGAGCCGCATGGGCGAGCACGAGGCCTACAACCTGGCCGAGCCCGGCAATGTGGTCGTCATCGAGGGCCTGGCCGACGTGTCCAACCTGGGTGGCCAGTCGGCCACCGTGGCCCATCGGGCAGGGTGCGCGGGCGCCATCGTCGACGGCGGTTTCCGCGATCCGCGCGTATCGCGCGGGCTGGGCTTTCCCATCTGGTCGCGCGGCATCACGCCCATCACCGGCAAATGGCGCCTGCAAACCGCCGAGATCAACGGGCGGGTGCGCATTGCCGGCGTATCGGTCGAAGCGGGCGACCTGGTGCTGGCCGATGAATGCGGCGTGGCCTTCATCCCCTACGCGCAGGCGCAATCCGTACTACAGGAAATGGAACGCATCCAGGCCGGCGACCACCGGCAACAGCGCGACATCGCCGCCGGCGTCGATCTGCAGACGCTGGCCAGCACCAAGTACAAGTAGTCACGATAAACGTTCCTCAAAGAGGGAGCCATGGAGACAAGTATTGAATGCGTAGTCGGCGCAGCCGACATCCTGGGCGAAGTGCCCCTGTGGTGCGACCGCACCCGGCGATTGTGGTGGATCGATGTGCGGCGCAGTGCGTTGCAGTCGTACGACCCCGCCACCGGCCGGCACCGGGCGCGCCGCATGCCCGAGGGCATGTTGGTGGGATCGATCGCGCTGCGCGAGGCGGGCGGTTTCCTGCTGGCCACCAACACCGGCCTGTACGGGTACGACCCCGACGTGCCGCAGCCGCCGTCATTCCTGGCCAACCCCGAAGCCGACAAGCCCGCCAACCGCCTGAACGACGGCAAGTGCGACCGTCGCGGCCGTTTCTGGGTGGGCAGCATGCGCGATGCCCAGCGCCTGCCGGAAGGCACCCTGTACCGGTTCGACGCCGACCATACCTGCCACGCGCAGTTCAACGAGATCGTGGTGCCGAACTCGATTGCCTGGAGCCCCGACGACCGCACCATGTATTTCGCCGATACGCATCGGCAATTGATCTGGGCCTTCGATTTCGACCTGGATGACGGCGCCATCTCGAACCGCCGCGTCTTCAAGGACTGGACTCACCACCACGGCCGTCCCGACGGCTCGACGGTGGATCGCGAAGGCTATTTGTGGAACTGCATGGTGGCCAGCGGCGAACTGGTGCGGCTGGCACCCGACGGCAGCGTCGACCGCGTCATCCCGCTGCCGGTCACCAATCCCACCTGTCCCGCCTTTGGCGGCCCGGACCTGGACACGCTGTACATCACCAGCCACTCGCAACGCATTCCGCCCGAACGCCTGGCCGCCGAACCCTGGGCCGGCGCGCTGCTGGCCCTGGACGTGGGCGTGCGGGGCCTGGCTGAACCGCGCTTCGCGGGCTGAACTCCCAAGGAGAGAATCATGCGTATCCTGTCTTTGCTGCTGGCATTGGCCGGCATGCTGGCGGCCGCCCCTGGCGGTGCGAACGATGTCGTGCGACTGGTGGTGCCGTTCTCGGCGGGCGGCCCGGTGGACCAGGTGGCGCGCATCCTGGCCCCCGGGCTGGAAGCCGCACTGGGCGCCACGGTCGTGGTCGAGAACCGGGGCGGCGCGGGCGGCACCGTCGGCACCAATTACGTGGCTAAATCCCCGCCCGATGGCCGTACCGTGTTGATGGCGACTTCGGGGTTCGTGATCTCGTCGCAAACCACCGCCAACCTGCCGTATGACCCGCACAAAGACCTGGAGCCCATCGCGCTGGTGGGCCAGGTGCAGACCCTGCTGGTGGTGCGGCCCACGCTGGGCGTGAACAGCCTGGCCGAGCTGGTCAAGCTGGCGAAATCAGGCCAGCCGCTGTCGTTCGGCTCGACAGGGGTGGGCGGCACCATGCACATAGGCGGCGAATTGCTGAACCGTGCCGCCGGCATCCATGCGTTGCATGTGCCGTATCGCGGCGCGGCCCCCGCGATCACCGCGCTGATGGGGGGCGAGGTCGATATGGTCAACGCCGACGTGCCGGTGCTGCAGCCCTACGTAAAAAGCGGCCGGGTCAAGGCGCTGGTGATCTACGACACCAAGCGTTCCGTCGAACTGCCCGATGTGCCCGATGCGGTCGAAGCCGGCTACCCGCAATTGCTGATGAGCAACTGGTACAGCGCCATGGTGCCGGCCGGCACGCCGGAAGCCGCCAAGCAGAAGCTCGAGCAAGCGTTCCTGGCCGCCATCCACTCGCCGGCCATCGCCCAGCGGCTGTCCGAGGCGGGGTTGCGCGGGCCCATGGGCACGGCCGATTTTCGCAAGAAACTGGATGCCGAGTTCGCTCGCTGGGTGCCGTTCCTGCGTGAAACCGGGTTGAGCGCAAAATGAGCGGCACCGCACCCGTGCCCGCTCGCCGGCTGCTGCAACTGGGGGCGCTGCCGCCCGACCTGCAGCGCCGCGCCGCAAGCCGGTATGCGCTGGAACCGCTGTGGACCGAAGCCGAGCCCGCGCAGTTCCTGGCCGCGCGGCGCGGTGCTTTCGATGGCGCCATCATGATGTCGCGCCACGGGTGTCCGGCGGCGGTGATCGAATGCCTGGCGGCCGCGCCGCGCCCCGGGGTGGTGGCCTGCTTCGGCGTGGGCTATGACGGCATCGACCTGGCGGCCGCGCGCCGGCATGGGGTGCAGGTCAGTACCACCCCCGATGTGTTGACCGAGTGCGTGGCCGATACCGCGCTGGGCCTGATGCTGGCTTGCGCGCGCCAACTGGTGGCCGCCAATCGCCATGTACAAGGCGGGGCGTGGCTGCAAGGCCCGTTCCCGCTGGCTACCCGGGTCAGCGGCAAGCGCGTCGGCATTGTCGGCCTGGGCCGTATCGGCCAGGCCATCGCCCGCCGTGCCGGCGGTTTCGACATGGCGGTGCGCTATCACGGACGCAGCGCGCGCGCCGGCCTGCCCTACGAGTTCGAAGGCGACCTGGCCGCGCTGGCGCGCTGGGCCGATTTCCTGGTGCTGGCCTGCCCTGGCGGCCCGCAGACCCGCCACCTGGTGTCGGCCAGTGTGCTGGATGCGCTGGGGCCCGAGGGCTACCTGATCAATATCGCGCGCGGCAGCGTGGTGGATGAAGATGCGCTGGTGGCCGCCATCCAGGCCGGCCGCATCGCGGGCGCCGGGCTGGACGTATACGCCAACGAGCCGCATGTGCCGGCCGGCCTGCTGGGCAGCGACCGCGTGGTGACCCTGCCGCACCTGGCCGCCTCTACGCGCGAGACCCGCCATGCCATGGAACAACTGGTGCTGGACAACCTGGCCGCTTTCTTCGCCACCGGCAAGGTACTGACACCGCTCGCCTGACGATTTGCCTGCCTCATGATGATCATCGAACACCGCACCTATACCGTGCCGCACGGCACACTGGAAGACTACCTGGCGCGTTTCGAGCAGCAGGCGCTGCCCGTACTGGTGCGCCACCTGGGGCCCTTGGTGGGCGTCTTCGTCAGCGAGATCGGTACCTTGAACCAGGTGCTGCACATGTGGGCCTACGACAGCCTGGCCGACCGCGAACGGCGCCGCGCCAGCCTGGATGCCGATCCGGCCTGGATCGCTTTCAAGCTGGGCAACCGCGGTGCGTTCACCGCGCAAGAGGTGAAGATCTTGCGCCCCGCGTCGTTCTCGCCGCGCCCCTGGCAGCAACGCGCATGAGCCACGACACGCTGCCGCTGCGCAATGCGCTGAAAGAAAAGCTGGCGGACGGCCAGGTGGCGGTATCGCTGATCGTGCGCAGCGCGCGCGGCCCCGAGATCGCGCTGATCGCCCGCAGCAGCGGCTTCGATGCGCTGTATATCGACCTGGAGCACAGCTCGCTGTCGCTGGATACCGCCAGCGCGCTTTGCATTGCCAGCCAGACATCGGGCGTCACGCCCTTGCTGCGCGTGCCCGAGGCCAGCGCAGCCTGGATCTCACGCGCGCTCGATGGCGGCGCCATGGGCGTCATCGTGCCGCACGTCGACGACGCGCAAGCCGCCCGTGCCGCCGTGGCGCTGGCGAAGTATCCGCCGCAGGGGCATCGGTCGGTGTCCACCACCCTGCCGCAACTGGCGTATCGCCAGCTGCCCCAGGCCGAATCGCAGCGCCTGTTGAACGAAGCCACCCTGGTGGTCGCCATGATCGAAAGCCGCCAGGGCTTGCGGCACGCCGACGAGATCGCCGCCGTCGACGGCATAGACATGCTGCTGGTGGGCGCCGGGGATCTGGCCGCCGACCTGGGCCAGCCAGGCCAGGCGCAGATGCGGGCCGCCTTCGATACTGTCATCGCCGCGTGCCGGCGCCACGGCAAGATAGTCGGGGCAGGGGGCTTGGCCGGGCAGATCGACCTGCTGGGCGAGGTGATCGCGGCCGGGGTCCGCTACGTGTCGGCGGGCACCGATACCGGGTTCTTGCTGGCGGGTGCGCAGGCCAAGGTAGCAGCCATTCGCGCCCGATGCCCGCCCAGTGCCGAAAGCCAGTAAGTTGTCCACGGCTTGTGCACGGGGTTATGCACGGCGTATTCACGGGCTTATCCACAGCCTTGTCCCCAGGGCGGCGGCAGGCCGGTTCGGGCGGGTGGTGGGGTGGAAAAAACCATGTATAATCTCGTTCTTCCCCGCGGCGGGGCTGCCTTTACCCGGCGTTTCGCAGCAGGCGCGGGCTGTTAGCTCAGTTGGTAGAGCAGCGGACTCTTAATCCGTAGGTCGAGTGTTCGAGCCACTCACAGCCCACCAGAATTTCCAGGCAGTACAAGCAATTAAAACGCCACCCCTCGGGTGGCGTTTGTCATTCTGCGTTGGGCTTTGACCAAAACTCGACGGTTCCGGCGTGGGTTGCAATGCGGCTTGACGCCAGATGCGCGTATCGCTGGACCATCTCAATGGTTTCCCGGCCACCGATCTCTTTGAGAACCATCCTGCCCGGGGCGTTGCCCGCCAGCGAACCGTCCCCGGTCACTCGGCAATATCGTCCCGTGTCTGCGCAACGCATGCGCCTCAATTCTTGAAGACGTCTTCCAAGTCCACGATTTCCTCTGGCGGCTCTAGTGTGCAGCTTTCCTCAATGTGCGTCAGGTGCTGGAGCGTCAATGCTTCGGCGCGCTTTGCATCGCCCGCTTCAATGGCGTCGATGATGAGCGAGTGTTCATCGTGGCGACAACTGGTCGCCGTGGGCAGGTTGTAGAGGAAGATCACCAGGCAGCTTTGCGTCGACAGCTCGCGCATCATGCGTGCGAGTTCCAGGTTGCCCGCCAGCTCACTCAGGACAATATGGAACTCACCTGCCAGCCGAATGATCGCGCGCTTGTCGTTGCGTTCGCGGGCCGCATGCTCAAGGATTTCGTGTTCGCGTAGTCGCTGCAGTTTTTCGGGCGTAAGGTTTGCTGTCAACCGGCGCACTACGGCAGGCTCGACCACGCGGCGAGCCTCGAAAACATCTCTGGCCTTCTCAATCGTGGGCTTGGCCACGAATGCCCCGCGTTGGGGGATCAGCTCAACCATCTGTTCGTGCGCCAAGCGTGCAAGCACTTCGCGGATGCGGGGACGGCTGACAGCAAAAATTTCAGCGAGACGCTCTTCTACCAATTTGGTCCCGGGCTTGAGCCGGTTGTCGAGCACCGCCGAATACACGCGTTCGTGGATCTCGTTGACAGTGATTTCGCGTTTTTCTGAAGTCATGGGTCTCTTTTGAGGGGTCGCTGACATAAGAACGGATGCATTTTCGCAGGCTTCGGCCTCGCCCATTTGCCCGATGTGGGGCGAGTGCTCAATTGGCGTGGCAATTGTAGATATTTTTCATTAATTTTGTTTTATTTCGGGTTAACACTAATGTAGGCAATTCTGTTATCAGCCCTAGAATAGCCCCAGGGTTCAACCTCTTCCGAGAGGATTTGTCACGCAGCACCAGGGGCATGCAGATGACGTCAGCGGCTTTCGATCTAGTTTTGCGCAACGCCGTATTGGCAACAGCAAGCGACACGTACCACGCTGATCTCGCTATCCGTGATGGCCGCATCGCCCAGATCGGAAAGGAATTGCCGGCCGGCGAGCGCGACATCGACGTAGGCGGACGGGTGGTGACGCCAGGGGGTGTCGATGCTCATTGCCATCTGGACCAGCCCATGGCGCCGCCCGTCCGGTTGGCCGATGATTTTCTGACCGGTACCCGGTCGGCGGCCTGCGGCGGGACGACCACGGTGATTCCGTTTGCGGCGCAACGCCAAGGTGGCACGCTGCAGGCCGCGGTCGATGACTATCATCGGCGCGCCTCGGACAAGGCCTGCGTCGACTACGGCTTTCATCTCATCCTTACAGACCCGACATCGACCGTGCTCGAGGAAGAGCTGCCCCGCCTCATCGCGGCAGGCTACACCTCATTCAAGCTCTACATGACCTACGAGAGCCTGAAGCTCTCGGACCGGCAGATCCTGGACGTGCTCGACGCCGCGCGCCGCTACGGCGGCATGCCCATGATCCACGCCGAAAACGCCGACTGCATCGCCTGGCTGACCGAGCGCCTGGAAGCAGCCGGCCGAGTCGCGCCGCGCTTTCATGCGTTGTCGCGCCCGGGCATGGTCGAGCGCGAAGGCGCACACCGCGCCATCACGTTGGCAGAACTGGTGGATGTGCCCATCCTGCTGGTGCATATCTCCGGCGGCGAAGCGGTCGATCAGATCCGCGCGGCCCGCGCCCAGGGCCTGAATATCAACGCCGAGACCTGTCCGCAATACCTGTTCCTGACCGCGGAGGACCTCGGCATCGATGACAGCTATCACGGCGCACGCTGCGTGTGCAGCCCGCCGCCGCGCGACCGCGCTTCCCAACAGCAGATTTGGCAGGGCCTGGCCGATGGCCTCTTCCAGGTGTTCTCTTCGGATCACTCGCCCTTCAACCTGCAGGGCGAGGATGGCAAGCTGCCTGCGGGCAAAGAAGTGGCCTTCCGCCACATTCCCAATGGCATTCCCGGCATTGAAACCCGCATGCCGTTGCTCTATTCCGAAGGCGTGCTGACAGGGCGCATCAGCCTGAATAAATTCGTCGAGCTGACAGCCACCGGCCCGGCCCGCGCGTACGGCTTGCACCCGCGCAAAGGAACGCTGGCCATCGGCGCCGACGCCGATCTGGTCGTCTGGCAAGAGCGCGACTTCGTGCTGGACAACGCGCATCTTCACCACGCCGTCGACTACACGCCCTATGCCGGCCGGCACTTGCGCGCCTGGCCTGGCCTCACGCTGCTGCGCGGTCAGGTCATCTGGGACGGCCAGGCGTTTACCGGAACGCCGGGTGGCGGACAGTTCCTGGCGCGTGGCTTGCCCACTCTGTTTCCCATAGGTGCCCGCGCGCCAGGCCGCCGTTCCTGGCTGCAAGCCGCCCTTGAATCCTGAACCTGGAGTTTCGAACGTGACTGCCACCCTGATCCAAAACGCGAACACCGTCGTTGCCTGGGACGATTCTCGCCAGCGCCATGTCTATATGCGTAATACCGACGTTGCTTTCCGCGATGGCCAGATCGTTCATGTCGGCGCGGGCTTCACTGCTGGCCCCGACTGCGAGATCGTCGACGGTCGCGGCATGATGGTAATGCCAGGCCTGGTGGACATCCACAGCCACCTGATCCATGAGCCGATCAACAAAGGCTACACCGACGAAACCGGCTCGGCTGGTTTGTACAACTCCAATCTGTATGAATACATGCCCACCATGGACGGCGATGCCGAGGCCGCGCCCCATCAGCTGACGCTCGCCTGCGCCGAACTGCTCATGTCGGGTGTGACGACAGTGGTCGACATGTCCATCGTCCACCAGCACTGGCTCGACATCCTGGCCAAAAGCGGCCTGCGTGCCTACGTCGCGCCGATGTTCCGCTCGGCTCGCTGGTTTACGCGGAACGGTCATTTGGTCGAGTATGACTGGAATGAAAAGGCCGGCTACGACGGCCTGGAGCGCGCATTGGAACTTATCGACCTTGCCCAGAAACATGAATCGGGACGGTTGCAGGGCATGCTCTGTCCCGCCCAGATCGACACCTGCACGGCCGACCTGCTGCGCGACAGCCACGCCGAAGCGCGCCGCCGGAAAATCGGCTGGCAGACCCATGCTGCGCAGTCGCTGCCGGAGTTCCATGAAATTACCCGCCGCCATGGGCTGACCCCGGTGCAATGGCTGCACAGCCTGGGCGTGCTGGACCGTGCCAGCATCGTCGGCCACGGCATCTTCGTCGACGACCATCCCAACACGCACTGGAGCACGGCAACCGACTTGTCGATCCTGGCGGAAACTGGCGCCAGCGTGGCCCACTGCCCCACGGTATTCATGCGCCGCGGCATGGCGCTGCGCGACTTCGGCCGCTATCGCCGCGCGGGCATCAATCTAGGAATTGGCACCGATACCTACCCCCACAACATGATCGAGGAAATGCGCCATGTCGGCTATCTGGCGCGGCTGATGGCCCAGACGCCCCGCGCCACCACGACGGGCGACGTATTCCACGCCGCGACGGCGGGCGGCGCCCATGCCCTGGGCCGCACCGACATTGGCCGGATCGCGGTCGGCGCTCGCGCCGACATCGTGCTGGTGGACATGACACACCACTTGATGCGCCCGTCGCGCGACCCGATGCGCAGCCTGGTGTACGCCGCGGCAGATCGGGCCGTGCACACGGTCTACATCGATGGCCGTCGGGTAGTGCACCAGGGCGAAGTCGCTTCGCTCGATTACCGGTCTGCAGCAGCCGAAGTCGACGAGGCCCAACGCCGCGCCGAGGCCCTGGTGCCCGAGCGCGACCTGGTCGGCCACCGTAGCGCCCAGGAAATGTCGCCACTGTCTTTTGACATGGCCTAAATAACATCACCCACGCTCTGCAACGAAACGAGGCCGGCGATCGCCGGCCCAAAGGGGAATCCACCATGCAACTGCAGCACTTCACGAAGTCCTGGCTCGCCCGGGTCGGCCTGGCCGCCACGCTGGCCGCCGCCGCCAGCACCCCGGCCCTCGCCGACAAGCTCACCGTCGTGATGGCAAGCAAGCTGTCCGTCCTGGATCCGGTGTTGACCGCGTCGCATCAGACGCGCAACCATGCCTACATGATCTACGACACTCTGCTGGCAACCGATGCAGACAACAAGATTCGTCCGCAAATGGCCGACAAATGGGAGATCTCGGCCGACGGCAAGGCTTACACTTTCACGCTGCGCGAGGGCTTGAGGTGGCACGATGGCGCGCCGGTCAAGGCCGAGGATTGTGTTGCATCCATCAAGCGGTGGGCGCAGCAGGACAAGATGGGCCGGCAGTTGATGCCCCTGGTGGAATCGATGAACGCGGTGGATGACAAGACCTTCACCATCATCCTGAAAACGCCCGCCGATGTGCTCACCGCACTGGCCAAGCCTAGCGGCCTGCCCAGCTTCATCATGCCCAAGCGCGTGGCCGAAACACCCGCCGCGCAGGCCATCACCGACTATACCGGTTCCGGCCCGTTCAAGTTCGTGCAGGCAGAGTTCCAGCCCGGCGTGAAGACGGTCTATGAGAAAAATACCGACTATGTACCGCGCAACGAGCCCCCCAGTGCCACGTCGGGCGGCAAGGTTGTCAAGGTTGATCGTATCGAATGGCTGACCCTGCCCGATCCGATGACCGCGGTGAACGCATTGCTGGAAGGCGAAATCGATTATCTGGAAACCGTCCCCTTCGATCTAGCCCCGATGGTGCAGAGTTCGCCCGATGTGGAGCTGCGCGTCCTGGACAAGATGGGCTATCAACCGATGTACCGCTTCAACCAAACGCAAAAGCCGTTTGATAACAAGCTGGTGCGCCAGGCTGCCATGTATGCCATCGGCCAGGATGACATCCTCAAGGCTCAGGTCGGCGATCCCACCTACTACAAGACCTGCGGCGCCGTATTCGGCTGCGGCCTGCCCTACGCCAGCGACATCCGTGCGGACATGATTGTTCCGTCGAACATCGAAAAGGCCAAGGCACTGCTGAAGGAAGCGAATTACGACAACTCGCCGGTGGTGATCCTGCACGCCACCGACATCGCCATGGCTTCGGCCATCCCAGTCGTGATGGCTCAGCAACTGCGGCAAGCCGGCTTCAACGTCCAGCTGCAGGCCATGGACTTCATGACCATGCTGTCGCGTCGCGCGAACCGCGATGTCCCGGCCAAGGGCGGCTGGAGCATATTCGTGACGACCTGGCACATGAGCGAGATCCTGGATCCGCTGCGTAACTATGGCGTGTCGGCCAACGGAGAGAAAGCCTGGTTCGGCTGGCCCGATATCCCACAGGTCGAAAGCCTGCGCGACAAGTTCCTGGTGACTCGCGACGACCAGGAACGCAAACAGATCGCCGACAAGCTGCAGGACGTGATGCTGGATGAAGGCGTGGCCATCCCGCTGGGCCAGATCGCGACTGCCGCCGCTTACCGCAAGACGCTGACTGGCGTGCTGGAGTCACCCGCTCCGGTGTTCTGGAACATCGCCAAGTCCGAAAAGTAAGCGCATGCTCGGCTATCTGCTTAAACGGATACTGGCCACGGTGCCCGTGGTGCTGACTGTGGCGGTGCTGGTCTTCGGCCTGCTGCGGCTCAGCCCCGGCGACCCGGCGCTGATCCTGGCCGGCGATTCGGCCACCGAGGTGCAGTTGCAGCAACTGCGCCAGCACATGGGCCTGGACCGCTCCATCACAGCGCAGTTCGGCATTTGGGCCGGCCAGGTACTGCGCGGCGACCTGGGTGTGTCCTTGCATTCCGGCACGCCGGTCACGTCCATGATCGGCAATCGCATCGGCCCTTCGCTGGCGCTGGCTTTGTGCACCATCGTGTTTTCGACGCTGGTCGCCGTGCCATTGGGCGCCTACGCGGCCTGGCGGCGTGGCAGCCGCGTCGATCGCGCCATCATGGCCCTGTCGGTCATGGGCTTCTCGGTGCCCATCTTCGTCACCGGCTACGCGCTGATCCTGCTCTTCGCCATGCAGTTGGGCTGGTTTCCTGTTCAAGGCTACAAGCCCTTGTCGGCGGGCGTGCTCGAGTTCGCCACGCACCTGGCCCTGCCGACGCTCGCGCTCAGCACCGGGTTCATTGCGCTGATTGCGCGCATTGCCCGCAGCAGCATCCTGGAAACCATGAACGAGGACTACATCCGGACGGCTCGTGCCAAGGGGATCACCGAAGGCGCGGTGCTCGTATCCCACGCCCTGCGCAACGCCGCCGTGCCCATCATCACCATCATCGGGATCAGCATAGCGCTCTTGATCAGCGGCGTGGTCGTGACGGAATCCGTCTTCAACCTGCCCGGCCTGGGGCGTCTGGTGGTGGAGTCCGTGCTGGCGCGCGACTATCCGCTGATCCAGGGCCTTATCCTGCTGTTCTCGCTGCTGTACATCGGCATCAACCTAGCGATCGACGTGTTGTATTCCATATTCGATCCCCGCATCCGCTATTGAGGCTCGCATGACCACCACCGCTCAATCCGCCGCGTTGCCGGCGGCCGCGGCCGGGCCAGGCCGCTTCCTGACCTTGCGCCGCGCATTGGGGTCCGGCCCGGTGCTGTTCGCCGCTGGCTTTCTTGGACTGATTATCCTGACCGCCCTGGCCGCCAACCTGCTCGGACTGGCCGATCCCATGGCCATCAACCCCATGGAACGGCTGAAAGGCTTTTCGGCCGCGCACTGGTTTGGCACCGACGCCTACGGCCGCGACGTGCTGTCGCGCGTCATCCACGGCGCGCGGGTGTCCTTGCTGATCGGCGTCGGCACTGCCATCGCGGCCCTGATTCCCGGCTTGATCCTGGGCGTGATCGCCGGCTACTTCCGCTATGCGGACATGGTCATCATGCGGATCATGGACGGGATCATGTCCGTTCCCGGCATCCTGCTGGCCATTGCCTTGGTGGCCGTCACGGGTGCCAACATTTTCACCGTGCTGATCGCCATCGCCGTTCCGGAATTCCCGCGCGTGGTGCGGCTGGTGCGAGGGCTGGTGCTGGGCCTGCGCGACGAACCCTATGTCGAGGCAGCCATCTCGCTGGGCACCCCCACGCCGCGCCTGATGGTGCGCCATCTGCTGCCCAACACGGTTCCTCCACTTATCGTGCAGGGCACATTCATCTTCGCCTCGGCCATTCTCGCCGAAGCCGTGATGAGCTTCCTGGGCGTCGGCATGCCGCCAGAGATCCCGTCCTGGGGCAACGTCATCGCCGAAGGCCGCATGTACTTCCGCATGAAACCGGAGCTTATCCTGGTGCCCGGTGTCTTCCTGGCGCTGACGGTGCTCAGCGTGAACCTATTGGGCGACGCCATGCGCGACGCCCTCGATCCCAAGATGGCCCGCCGTGTCTAATACCGCTGCCCCTCTCGTCCTCAGCATCCGCAACCTGAGCGTGCAGCTCACCGGCGGCACGCACCAGGTGGTCCAGGACATCAGCCTCGACATCCATGCCGGCCAGACGCTGTGCGTCGTGGGTGAATCCGGTTCGGGCAAGTCCGTCACGTCTTTTTCCGTCATGGGCTTGCTGTCGCCCGACGCGCTGCAACCCAGCGCCGGCCAGATCCTGCTGGAAGGCGAAGACCTGCTGCGCGCCACGCCGGACCGTTTGCGCGCCTTGCGCGCCACCCGAATGTCCATGGTCTTTCAGGAACCCATGACTGCCTTGAATCCGGTACGCACGGTCGGCTGGCAGATCGACGAAGTGCTGCGCACCCACAGCGACCTGCCGTCCGCCGAGCGCAAGCGCCGCATCCTGGCGATGCTGGAATCGGTGCACCTGCCCGACGCCGAGCGCATCTACGGCTCTTACCCGCATCAACTGTCTGGCGGCCAGCGACAGCGTATCGTCATCTGCATGGCGCTCATCCTCAATCCACGCCTGTTGATCGCAGACGAGCCCACCACTGCGTTGGACGTCACCACCCAGAAGCAGATCCTCGCGCTGATCCGGGAGCTGCAGCAGGCACACCAGACGGCCGTGCTCTTCATCACGCACGATTTCGGCGTGGTGGCCGAGATCGCCGACCGCATCGCCGTCATGAACCGCGGCCGTATTGTCGAAGTGGGCAGCCGCGATGATATCCTGGCGCAGCCGCGCGAAACCTATACGCGCATGCTGGTATCCTCGGTCCCGAGCCTGGCGCCCACCGCCCGCGCCAAGGTAGAGGGCACCGCTGTGCTGGAAGTGTCGAAACTGTCCAAGACGTACGCGCAACGGCCACTTTTCAAACCATCCCGGCAGGTCCATGCCGCTGCCGACGTCAGTTTCACGCTGCGCAGAAAAGAGATCGTAGGCATCGTCGGTGAATCCGGCTCGGGAAAGTCCACAGTCGCACGGTGCATCGCCCGCTTAATCGACCCGAGCGCCGGTACGGTCAAGCTCGACGGCCGCGATATTGCTACGGCATCGCGACACGCCTTCCGGCCATTGCGGCGGAAAGTTCAGGTCGTGTTCCAGGACCCCTACCGGTCGCTCAATGCACGCATCCGCGTCGGCGACTCGATCATCGAGGGCATGCTCAACTATGGCGTGTCCCGGCACCAGGCACGGCAGCGCGCTATTGAATTGCTGCAAGTCGTGAGCCTGCCGGCCGATGCAATGGAGCGTTATCCCCACCAGTTCTCCGGTGGGCAGCGACAGCGCATCTGCATCGCGCGTGCCTTGGCCCTGAATCCGGAGGTGCTCATTGCCGACGAGGCAGTTTCCGCCTTGGACGTCTCCGTACAGGCACAGGTACTGGACTTGATTGAAGACGTTCGCCAGCGCACCGAAACTGCGGTTCTGTTCATCACACACGACCTGCGCGTCGCAGCGCAAATCTGCGACACCCTCGTGGTCATGAGAAAAGGCCGGATCGTGGAAGCGGGGGATGCGGCCCAAGTCCTGACCACGCCGTGCAACGAATACACCCGCCAATTGATTGACGCTGCCCCGGGACGTCATTGGGATTTCCAGAACTTCCGTCCGCTGAGCCAGCGCACGCACGGAGCCGACCTGTCGCCGATTCCCGCGCATTCGCATTAGTCTCGCGTTGGCCTTGCGCCATGTCGCGCGTGCAGCGCGCCGCCGGCACCTGGATCTTGGCCAGCGATATCGCCCGCCTAGGGAAACCCCTGTACTAGCATCCACTTAAGGAATGCTTAACTATCGAAAAATATCTCTTTCCCGACTGATGGGCAGGCGCAAAATCCCGGCACGAGCCGAGCCGGAGCCGCGTATCGGATGCCGTCCACGTCGCGCTCCTGCGTGATCCTTGAACGGAGGTTGCATGTTTGCTGCGCCGCAGGTTGTCACTGCCGAGGTTTTTGCGCGTTATCCCGACGAGTTAAGAACCGGGACGCACCAGAGTGAATGGAATCAGGGGCAGCCGGCAGGGCTCGCCTCGTCCCATTTCCTGGAGGGGCCATCATTTGACCGAGATGGCATCCTGTGGTGTGTGGACGTGGTCAATGGCCGGTTGCTGAACGTCTGTCCGGACGGAGCTTTCTCTGTCGTCGTCGAATACGATGGCTGGCCCAACGGCTTGAAAATCCGTAACGATGGCCTTGTCTTCATCGCTGACTACAAGAACGGGATCATGGTGCATGAGCCCGGATCAACGGCCGTGAAGCCGTACCTGGTACGGGCAGGCATGGAACGCTTCAAGGCTGTCAATGATCTGTTCTTTGCTTCCAACGGCGACCTGTTCTTTACAGACCAGGGCCTTACAGGTTTGCATGACGCAACCGGGCGACTATTCAGACTCACGCCGGACGGCCGCATTGATTGCCTGCTTTCCAACGTTCCAAGTCCGAACGGCCTGGTGATGGATTTGCAAGAGAGCGCGCTGTACCTTGCCGCCACGCGTGCCAACGCAGTCTGGCGCGTTCCCATCGTGAAGGGGCGCGCGGTCAAGGTGGGCACCTTCCTGCAACTATCCGGAGGCATCGGGCCGGATGGCCTGGCGCTGAATGTTGCCGGCGGATTGACGGTTGCACACGCCGGAATGGGCGCTGCCTGGGTGTTCAGCGAGCGGGGAGAGCCTCTGTACCGGATCAACACGCCGGCGGGGGCCATGTCGACGAACATCGCGTACGGTGGCCCTCAGAACAAGGACTTGTTCATTACTGAATCGGCAAGCGGACAAATATTCCGGGCAAGCCTGGCAGTCGCCGGAGAGCGCACGTTCTCGCACAGGTAGACGGGTAGCAACCAAGATGACAACCTTTCGAGAACTGGAAGCCTTTGTTGCCGTCGTCGACATGGGATCATTCGAGAAGGCAGCCCGCAGCCTGGATACCTCGCAGTCGGCCATTTCCCGGCTGATAGGCGAATTTGAAGAAGGCTTCAAGCATCCGCTGTTCAACCGCGCGCATCGTTCTGCCTATCTCACGATCGAGGGACACGAAGTGCTGCGCCAGGCGCGCGCGCTGCTGCGGCAGCGGTCGAACCTGATGGAGCGGTTCGCCAATCCCGAACTCATGGCCTCGACATTGCGATTGGGCGTGACAGAACTCGCGGCCATCACATGGTTGGGGTCGTTCGTTGCCGACTTGAAGATCAGGTATCCGCGGTTGCGATTGGACCTCAAGGTAGATTCGTCGCCACGCTTGTACGCGCAGATGCAAGATGGCCAGCTTGATATGGCCATCGTCCTGGACTTCACGCGCTCGACGAATATGGCGCGTATTCCGGTGGGATCGGCAACCTTCGGCTGGTTTTGCGCGTCGGCGCTCGCGCTGCCTCAATCTTTGAAACTGTCAGAGTTCGAGCGGGAGACCTTGTTGATTCAAGGAACCCCCGGTGGGGCTGGCAACCAGATCGAATCCTGGCTTGTCGACAAAGGCGTGAAGCTGGCCAACACGATCCAGAGCGACAGCCTTGCTGCCCTGACAGGAATCTGCGTGGCGGGGTTGGGGATAGCAAGCCTGCCGCGGGCGATCGCCGCGGATGCCGTTGGCGCTGGCTTGCTGCGCGAGATCAGGATTCCACCCGGGGCGCCAAAGATGGCCTACATTTTTCTGGTTCGCGCTGATGCGCTTTCGGCGTTTCACCGCAGCGTTGCGGAACTCGTCCGAAGAAATTGTGACTTTGATCGGGCAATGATTCCGCAGTCCAGGCCAACCTAGCGCCGCTTCTTCATGCTGACCATCAAGCAACTGCAGGCCTACTACTGGGTAGCCCGTCTTGGCACGCTGAGCCGGGCGGCAGAGAAACTGCATATCACGCAATCCGCCGTGACGAAGCGGATGCAAGAGGTGCAGGCGGCCGCTGCCAGGCCTTTGTTCGAAGGAAAGGGCCGCAATAGCCGGCTGACCCAATTCGGAAGGGAGCTGGAGGCAGAGTGCCGCACCTTGTTCGAATTACTGAAAACCTTTGACGAACTGAAGAGCCAGGAGCATCAACCGGTCAGGTTGCTGCGCGTCGGGCTTACCGAGATGGTCGCGCTGACGTGGTTCGCTGATTTCCTCAGGCGTATGAAGCGCATGTACCCGTTCATTACTGTCCAGCCGGAAATCGACCTGTCGTTGCTCTTGCAAGACAAGGTAGAGGAAGGGCGGCTGGATTTTTCCATTGTGCCTGACGTCATGGGGTCGGACACCATGGTGAAAGTCGGGGTCGGGGAAGTGCAGTTCGGGTGGTTTGCCGCACCTGGGGTATTCGCGCCCGGGTCAGTGCATTCTTTGCAGGAACTCATGACGCAGCCCGTCATCGAGCAATCGGAAAACTCGGTCATTACCGCCGCCTGCAGCCGCCTGTGGGAAAGCGTTGGCGCATCGCCGGAACGGATCTACGGTGGAAACAACGTGAAGGCCCTCGCGGGGCTCATTTCGGCAGGGGTCGGAATCAGCTGCCTGCCAATCGCACTGTTCAAGAATGAAGTCCGGACGGGAACCCTTGAGTTGGTGAAAACGTCTACGCCGGCGCCATCGGTAAGCTACTCATGCTGCTTTCTGAAGAACTCGAACGCCACCCTCGGCTATCGCGTATCGGAAGTCGCACGGGAATGCAGCACCTTCACCCGGCACGTCCGCGCAAGGATGCAGAGGTAAATGTCGTTGGCAGGAAGGGCGGCCCGTCATTGCTGTCCAGGGCCGGACAGGTGCCTGGAATAACTGAATATGCCAGGAGACCCGCCAGTATGGATGAACACAATATTCTGCCCGGCAATGAACCGGGTCTTCGCCAGATCCATCACGCCGGCCATCGCTTTACCGGTATAGCAAGGGTCCAGTAGCAAACCCTCTTCCGCGGCCAGCAGCTTGATGGCAGCCATGCCGGCCTTTGATGGAACGGCATATCCGTCTCCTTTGTAGTTATCCAGGATACAGACGTCGGTGGGCTGGACGCGCAGCTCGATGCCGGCCAGTCTTGCAGCACGTTCTACGTCGCGAGTAATCCGGACGGCCAGTTCGTCGGCACTGCGATTGATCGTGATGCCGATGACCGGGTACGCGGTGCGATGGAAGGCGTTACCCAGGACCAGGCCGCTTTGAATACATCCCGAGCCCGATGCGCATACGATTGCGTCGATGTTGAAGCCCTGTTGGGAAGATTGCCGCGCGAGTTCGCCAACGAGTCCAAGATAGCCAAGCGCCCCGATTGGCGAGTAGCCACCTCCAGGGATGACATAAGGCTTCTTTCCTTGGGCAACCAGCGTTGCCGCGATGTGTTGCATGGCTGGCTCGAGGTCCGACAGAGATTCCGTGGCGACGTATTCAATGCGCGCGCCGAGCACACGATTCAGAAGCATGTTGCCTTGGTGCTCATGCTCTTCTGGCCGTTGCTTGTCGGGGTGTTTCAGGACCAGGATGGCATCCAGTCCGAGACGATTCGCGCAAGCCGCGGTCAGCCGTACATGGTTCGATGTGATTGGACCGCAGGTTATGACGGTGTCGGCGCCTTCAGACAAGGCGTCCCCCAGCAGAGTGCCGAGCGCCCTTGTCTTCGAGCCTCCCATGGCGACGCCGGTCAGGTCATCACGTTTCACCCAGATGCGCGGGCCGTTGATTATCTTGGACAGGGTCCGGAGTTCTTCAAGAGGCGTGGGGTAGTTTCCAACGAGCGCAACCGGGATGTGCGAAAGACAGGGCATGGGCAATTCAGCGCGCTGGTTGCTTGCTTAATGTTGACGGCTTGAAGGAAAGATCAGGGCCGGCGAAGGTCCGACAGGAACTGGCAGGATTGTCGGTGACCAGGACCTTTCTTGAAAGAGAGATATTGCGATCAAACGGCTTTCCAGCTTGATATGGACAGTAGGGGTAAACACGCGAAATCGATACCGCTTTGGAATAATGACCGGCTGGGAAAATTCACTTTTAATCGGTCGCGACGCTGATATATTGGCGCTACCCGATGACGGGGCCAAGGGGATTCGCATGATTTCACGTCGCAGCTTTTTGAAGTTGACCTACGGTAGCGCCCTGGTGGCGGGATCTTTTCTTGGACGCGTACAGGCCAGTTCGGGGCCGGTCAGCATCGTCATTCCAGGGCCCCCCGGAGGCGGTGCCGATGCGATTGCTCGTATCGTCGCGGACAAGCTTGGAGCGAAGCTGAACGAGACCGTCATTGTTGAAGCACGCCCTGGCGCAAGTGGCCTTATCGCGAGCAACTACGTGCGACGCCAGGCCCCGGACGGCAGGGTGCTTTACCTGAGTTCGTCCATGCTCGTAACCGCGCCGGCCGTGAACCCGGAAATCCAGAAACTGGATCCCGTGGCCGACTTCACTCCGTTGGCCAGGCTGTCGGTGAACACCTATCTTTTCCTGGCGAACAAGAACCTGCCAGTTTCCGACATACGCGAATTTATCGAGTACTGCCGCGCCAATCCTGGAAAGGTGAAGATCGGAACCGTGGGGCAGGGGTCGTCAAGCCACCTGGCCGCCGCGTATCTGGCCAAGGCAGCGAACATCGACGTGATCATTGTGCATTACAAGGGATCGGCCCCCGCGAATCAGGACATGATGGGCGGTTTTGTCGACGCGAAGTTCGAGAACCTTGCGGGCACCCGCGCAGCGCTGGATTCGGGCAAGGTAAGGATCCTTGGGGTATCCAATGAGCAGAGGTCGCCGCTGTTTCCTGATGTGCCGGCAGTGAACGAGGTAGTGCCCGGTTTGGCCGCCGACGACTTTTTTGTCATCGTTGCTCCGAAGGGGATGGATAAGGAGCAGGCCCAGGCACTCAGCAGGCATCTAGGAGAAGTGGTCCAGATGCCGGACGTGCAGATGAAGTTGCGCGACCAGCTTGGCGCGATCTCGGCGCCGCTCGATCCCGAAAGAACCGCGGAGTACATGCGCGCCTCGTTCAGCAGGACGAAGGATTGGGCGGCGGATCTGCATGTGACGACGTAAAGCACTTGAAGCGCCACTCCCGGGGGAAAATGGGAGTGGTGACGAGCTTCTACTCGAGAGTGGTTTTTTCAACCGCTGCCTGATGCTCGGTTTCGATGACCCGCAGCCTTGCGGTTTCATGCTTGTCCTGTAGCTCAAGATACTTTTCTTGCGAGCCATCGAAGCGGTTGGCGGTGCCGCCGAACGATTTTTCGACATAGCCCTGATACCAGGTGGATTCTTCCACCGTCATGCCCACAAATACATCGTTGTCGTCCTCGTCGGTCGAGAGGGCCCTGATTTCCGATAGATACGCCCGTGCGCCGGGCTCAAATTTCAACATAATTCTCCTTGGGTAATCCTGTATTGTAGTCGCCGGCCAGAATTGGCCGTCTCCGCAAGCCAGCCAAGGGCCTGTGTCACGCGCCCAAGTCCATCAGCACTAGCGCTATGATGGTTTGCCATGACCATCATTTCCGGGGCAGGCTCCGGTGAATACGCTTTGAAGGAGTGCCGATATGTCCTCAGGCAAGAGAATCGTGCTGGCAAGCAGGCCAGCAGCAGAGCCGACAGTCCAGAACTTCCGGCTCGAAAGCCTCGACCTCGAACAGCCCGCCGATGGACAAGTCGAGCTGCGCGTCTTGTACCTTTCGCTTGACCCCTATATGCGCGGCCGGATGAGCGACGCGAAGTCCTATGCGAAGCCGGTGCCTGTCGATGGCGTCATGCAAGGGGAAACCATCTGCGAAGTCACTCGGTCCAGGCATCCGGAATTCGCGGCGGGCGACCTGGTCAGGGCGCATACCGGGTGGTGCACCCATGCCGTGATGAAGGGCGATGCCGTAAAGCACATCAACACGTTCGGCGCGCCCTTGACCACGGCACTGGGCGTGCTTGGCATGCCGGGATTCACTGCCTACAGCGGAATGAAGCTGATAGGTCGACCCAAGGCCGGCGAGACGGTTGCGGTGGCTGCAGCGTCCGGCCCCGTGGGGTCGCTGGTAGGCCAGTTGGCGAAACTGGCCGGGGCGCGTGCGGTCGGTATCGCCGGGGGGCCGCAGAAGTGTGCGTATGTGAAAGACGCCCTGGGTTTCGACGCCTGCCTGGACCATCGATCCGGCAGCCTTGCCGCAGATCTGGCCGCGGCGTGCCCGCAAGGTATCGACGTTTACTTCGAGAATGTCGGCGGGCCTATCTGGGATCTGATCTTTCCCTTGCTGAATCAGTATTCCAGGGTTCCCGTGTGCGGGCTGATCGCGCAATACTCCGTCGTCAATACCGAAGGCGAAGACCGGCTGCCGGCCCTGATGTCCGCCATCTTGCGACGCAGCATCCTCGTGCGCGGGTTCATCAACTACGAGTTCGCGCAAGAGCACTATGCCGCTTTCGAACAAGACCTGGGGCCGCGCGTGGCCGCGGGGGAAATCAAGTACAGGGAAGATATTGTCGACGGCCTGGAAAACGCGCCCGAGGCATTCGTTGGAATGCTCTCGGGCAAGAACTTCGGCAAATTGATCATTCGTGTCGAAGGGTGAATCGTTCTACACCAGCGGCGGATCGGTTTCGCGTTCCGGATGGCGGTGCTGTGCCACGGCCTGGATGAACCGCGTCATGCCGGTTTTCCCGGCATCGTTGCAGACGACCAGCCCGGCATCCGCGCCATCGAGGGGCAGGCCTGCCTGTTCCAGCAGCCGCCGGCCGGCGCCGACCGCCAGCAAGGACTTGCCGTGGCGGAACTGGTCCCGGATGAATTCCAGGGCCAGGCCATCGGCGCACAATGCGTCGACCGCCGCGTCGCCGTCGGGAACCACTGCCGCGTCGAACAGGGCGGATGGGCTGTTCTTGAATGAGGCGTCCACGTCCAGGGCAGCACCGGCTTCGTCCTTTATCAGCCCGACATGCTGGCCGACCAAGCGCACCACCGCGCCCTTGGCGATCAGGGCCCTTGCCACCTGTGCCGCGGTCTGGCCGCTTACCCCGTCGGTCACCATGACGGCAATCTTGCGCGTACGGATGCCACCTTCGCCCGGGCGCGACAATAGCGACAGGAACTCCGATTGGGTCACTTCCGGCTTGACCGGGCCCTTGGTCGCGCGCGGCAACGGCGCGGGCAACTCCGGCATGCCCAGATTGGCCGCCACGGCCTGGGCCAGGTCTTCCGATACGTTGCGCAACATCGCCACCATGCGCTGGCGTATGCCTGCTACGGTGACTTTGCTGAGCTCGAATGAAAAGGCATCGGCGATGTGCTGTTTTTCGTGGTCGGCCTGGCTGGCGTAGAAAAGCGTGGCCTGGTTGTAGTGTTCGGCGAATTTTTCGGGCTTGCCGCGTAATTCGTCGGCCGCGATCGGTTCCGGAAACGAGACGAACCCGGCGGCACCGGCCTGGAACGGGCAGCCGCCCGCCAGCGAGTTGGGCTCATACGAGACGCGGCCACGGTGGATGGCCTGGCGGTGCATGCCATCGCGCTGGTTATTGTGCACGGGTGCCAGCGGCGCATTGATCGGCAGTTCATGAAAATTCGGCCCGCCCAGGCGCGAGATCTGCGTGTCCACGTAGGAATGGATGCGCCCGGCCAGCAATGGGTCGTTGGTGAAGTCGATGCCGGGCACCACGTGCGCGGTACAGAAAGCCACTTGCTCGGTCTCGGCGAAGAAGTTGTCCGGGTTGCGGTTCAGCACCAGGCGGCCGACCGGCGTGACGGGCACGAGTTCTTCGGGCACGATCTTGGTCGAATCCAGCACATCGAAACTGAATTTGTCGGCTTGCGCTTCGTCGAACACCTGCACACCGAGTTCCCATTCCGGGTACTCGCCCGCTTCGATCGCTTCCCACAGGTCGCGCCGATGAAAATCCGGATCGGCACCGGATACCTTGACCGCTTCTTCCCAGACCAGGGAATGCGTACCCAGCTTGGGATTCCAATGGAACTTCACCAGCTTGGAGGCGCCCTCGGCGTTGACGAAGCGGAAGGTATGGACCCCGAAGCCCTGCATCATGCGGAAGCTGCGCGGGATGGCGCGGTCCGACATCGCCCACATGATCACGTGCATCGACTCCGGCATCAGAGAAATGAAGTCCCAGAAGGTGTCGTGGGCGGATGCCGCCTGGGGCATGCCGTGATGGGGCTCGGGCTTCACCGCGTGCACCAGGTCGGGGAACTTCATGGCGTCCTGGATGAAGAAGACCGGGATATTGTTGCCGACCAGATCCCAGTTTCCCTGGTCGGTATAGAACTTCACGGCGAAGCCGCGTATGTCGCGCGCGGTGTCTTTCGAGCCGCGCTCGCCGGCTACGGTGGAAAATCGCACGAAGACGGGCGTGCGCTTGCCTGCTTCGGCGAAAGGCGTGGCACAGGTCAGCGTGGTTAGCGGTTCGTAGCATTCGAAGTAGCCATGCGCGGCAGAGCCCCGGGCATGGACGATGCGTTCAGGGATGCGTTCATGGTCGAAGTGCGTGATTTTCTCGCGCAGGATGAAATCCTTCAGCAGCGCCGGGCCGCGCAGGCCGGCCTTCAACGAGCTCTGGTTATCCGAAACCGGCACTCCTTGGTTGGTTGTCATGGCCTGGCCGCCGCTATCGGCGCGCACCCGCGGCAATTCGCCGCCGGCCGCGTTGACACCCGCGCTGGCCTTGGCGCCGGTCTTCACCGACCGGTTCTTTTCCGACAGCGTGCTGGCGGTGGCCGCATCGTCCGCCGGTTCAACCACGCTGCCCGTGGGCGGGCGCGCGGCTTGCTTGCCATATTCGGCCGCCTTGTTCGCGTTGTTCGGCATGCCGCTTACCATCTGTCCCACTGCGCGCGCCTTTTTCAAGGCGGGATGCGTTGCTGCGTCGGCAGGCGGCAGTGCCGGGCCGCTGTCCGAGTTCAGGTAGGCGGTGTCCACCGCGGGTTGCTGCGTGTCCTTCGATTGCGGATGCTTGCGGGTTGCCATGATCGGCTCCTTTATGAATGATCGGTCGAAATTTCAAGCGGGGTAGGTGGGCCGTCCTGTTGCCAAGCCTGGCGCAGGGTGCAGGCAAACCCGCCGGCTATGCGGGAAAACGGGCGTGTGCTGGTCGTTACGCGGGGCAGTGCGGTCCAGGCGATGGAAACGCCGGCATGTTCAAGCCGGTCTACCAGGGCCTGGTCTTCGCTGCATGCCAGCGCCTCGAAACCGCCGATGCGCCGGTAGGCCGATGCCTCGATGCCCAGATTGGCGCCATGGACATGCCGGTGCCCGTCGCGATCCTGATACTGGGACCGGAACAAGGCCTGCGCGCGTTCGGCGTAGGGGCCGTGGCCGGCCCAGTCCGACACGCCCACGGTGCCGCAGACGACCGCCGCCCGCAGCGAAAGCTGATGCACCAACCAGGCCTCGGACACCACGGTATCGGCGTCCGTGAATGCCAGCCAGCGCGCGCCCTCGGCCAGCAGGTGCCGGGCGCCGGCCGCCCGGGCCAGTCCGACATTGCGGTGGTCCGCCGCCAGCAGCGTGACTTGCCAGGTGCGCGCGCGGGCGGCAGTCTTGTCGGTACAGGCGTCCAGTACGACAGCAACTTCCACGGGTTCGCCCAGCAACCCGGGGTGCTGCGCCGCATGCACCACGGATGCCAGGCAGCGGTCTATGCCGCCTTCTTCGTTGTGCGCAGGGATGCAGATGCCGATCATGCGAAGGCTCCCTGGTGCCTGCGCCAGATGTCCAGCCGGAAGCACTCATCATCGTGTGCCACGATGCGGCGCAGCCCGGCAAAGTCGTCGATCGCGTCGTGTATCCGGCTGGTTGCCTGGCACCGGTCATCGAACTGCGCCTTGTAATGGCACATGACCCAGTCTCCGCCCACGGCCAGCGATTGCAGGCAGCGGATGAAGAACGTCTCGAGATCCTGGTCGGGAAAGTAGTAGGCCAGCTCGGACACCACGATAAGGTCGGCCGAGTCGCCCGCTTGCAGCGGCCATGACGCGGGCAACTGCAATACGTCGAGCTGCACGTTGGACATGCCGTCGCGGGCCATTGCCTGGCCGCACCGCGCAATCGCCGTGGGAGAGCCATCGGCCACGTGGACGGCGGCGCAGCGAGAGGCCAGCAGCCGGGTGGCTTCGCCGGTGCCGCACCCCAGTTCGAGTGCGTAGCGGTAGTCCTCGCGTGGCAGGGTTGCCATGAGCACGGCCCGCTTGCGCCGCTCGTACCAGGACGTGCGCACGGCCCATGGGTCGGGGTCGCGGCGATAAAGGGCTTCGAAATCCGTCATTGCAGCACCACTTCGAAGGGGCGCTGCAGCCGGGCCAGCGCGAATGCCGGCAGGATGGGGGGGCTGCCTGTATCGGGATCGGATTCCAGTTGGGTACGAAACGCCCGGATGGCGCGCGCCTTGGCGGCCAGGTCGGCGGGGGGCAGGGCTATGGTGAGCGCGCGGTGTGCGGGAAAATCCCCGCGCCTGGGGTCGGCCCAATGCCAACCCCAGATCGGCACTTCCAGGAATCTGCAGCCGCGCGCGGCCGCCGCCTGCAGGCTGGCGCGCGCCACGGCCTCGTGGTCGGGATGGCCGTCCAGGCGCCAGGGCGCAATGACGGTATCGCCGGCATCGAAGGATGCGGCCAGCGCGGCCGCAAGCGCTTGTTCATGGCGGGCGACCGCCCCGTCGGGAATCGCCAGCCGCCTGCGCCGCACCCGTACGGAAAGTAGCTGCAGGGCACGCTCGCTTTCGCGCGTTCGCGTGCCGGCCAGCAGCGCGGCTTGCCAGCGCCGGGAACCGGGATGGCTGGCTTCGCCATCGGTCACTGCCCATACCTGGATCTTCGTTCCCTGGCGCGCCAATTGCCGCATGATGCCCGCGCAACTCAATATCTCGTCATCGGGATGGGGCGCGACGATCTGGACGGTGCCGCTGCCTTGCACCAGGCTGGCCACATCGCCCGTACTCAATGGGTGGCGTACCAGCCAGGCCTGCCAGGCCGTTTCCGGCGTGCCTTCCCCGACGATGGCACGGCTGCTCAGAGCATCCATGATGCCGCCTGATCCTGTTCGGCCACCGCTCGCCCGTGCTCGGCCAGGTCGCGTTCTGCATGGCTTTGGCGGATGAACACGGGCAAGTCGGCCATCAGGCGGGCTAAGTGGGCGTTCTTGCACATTGGTCCTGCGCCCACCGCGCGCGGCGCCTGCTGCAGGATGGTTTCCGCCGCGGCCTCGACAGCCAGGCGGGCCCGGCGCACCGCGTGGCTGCAGGCACTGCCGGGTTGGGCGTCGATTTCGGCAGCGGCCGCCCGTAGCTGGCCGCGCGCCTGGGCAAGCACGATGTCGAGCGTGCCCAGATGGGCCAGGGCATGAGGGTTGTCGGGCCGCCGCCGCACTGCCTCGAGAACATGGCCGGCGATGGCGCTCGCCGCCCCGTACCAGCATGCGGCGATGCCGGCCGCGCCGTGGTGGAACCCCGGGCGGTCGACATAGGTTCCGGGGTTTCCCACCAGGAATCCCTCGGCTCCATCGAATATCACGTCCACGCTGGCGGTGGCGGCCATGCCGACGGCGTGCCAGCCGTCCCGCGTGACCCGGGCTTCGGATTGAGCCATGTCCACGGCGACCAACCGGGGGCGATCCGCTTCATCCCAGGCGCTGACCAGGGCATGGCGGACGTACGCGGCGCCCGAGCACCAGGGCTTGGTGCCATGGATACGGGCCTTGCCCGTATCGGACGTGGACGACGACACCCGGACCCGCTTGCCAGGGGGGTCGGCACACCAGACGGCCCAGACCTGCATGGGCACGAATTCATGTTCGTGGCCCAGTTCGGCCAGGATGGCCTGCGCGTCGGCGTGGCTTTCGAAGAGCTTGGCCAACGCCAGGTCGTGCTGCGCCACCGTGGACAGCGTTTGCCACCGTTTCAATGTATGGCCCAGCCCGGGGAACGGAATCTCGGCGTATCCGGACACCACCAGCCATCGGAGTTGCTCGCAAGGCTGCTGCGAATGGCCGGCCGCATTCAATAGCGCGTGCAGGTTCGCGACGGTGGGGATCTGAGACAGCGATACTGCTTCGCTCATATCGTCTGGCCTTCCAAGAGGATGAAGTCGCGACCGGCGCGCCAGCAGCGGGGACTACGGGCCGCCGGGCTGCCGCGGCAGTGCGTAGCCCCCTGCCAGCTCAGCGATCGCGTGCCCGCCCGCCGATGGTGGCGGTAAAGCTCGCCACAAAAGCGCCAATCAGCAGCGACGCAAACGCCCACAACGAGAAGGCGGCCGCGGCCTTGCGTGCGGTGTCAGCGGTTTCGCGGGTTTTCTGCTCGGCCTGCTGGGCCGCCTGTTTGGCCTGCTCCTGGATCTGTGTCAGCCGTTGCTGGGCGGCGGTCTCGTCCAGGCCGGCATGCTGGGCGATCAGCTTGACCAGGTAGGATTGGTCGGCGTCGGACAACTGGCCGTTGACGGCACTGCGCGCCAGGATGCGCGACACTTCCGGCCGCACGTCGCCCTGTGCTACCGAGACCAGCGGATCATCCGGCCGCAGCAGCGCATCTGTGAAATAGTCCAGCGCATGGCCGCCAGAGCCTGCCTGCGCGGTATCGCTTGCCACGGCCGTGGCCGCGCCCGCGCCGGCGCCCGCCAGCGTTGCGCCGGCCTTTGCGGTGCCGGACACTATCGAGGCGACGGTGGATGCCAGCAAGACCAGGCCAATGACGGCGCTTAATGCCCAGACCAGAAAGCCATGGGCGGTATCGCGGAAATAGACCTCGTCGCCGGCCACATCCGTCCATTTGGTGCGCAGCCTGCCCGTGACATAGCCGGCCACGCCATACGCGATCACCTGGGTGACGAGCAGCCAGATGATGGTTCCGACGGCAATCGCGGAACCCGACGTGCCTTCATCGCGCCAGGGCGACACCGACAGGAAACCGAGTCCGGTTCCGCCGGTGATCAGCATGGTGGACATGGCTGCCGCAATGACTGCGCCAGCGATGACGGCGCCCCAGGACACCGCCGACCGCGATGACTCTGCCGACAGGGCGGGGCTGCCCGGATACGCGGTAGCAGGCTGAATATTCTGCATGGTATTTCCTTTTCAGGTTGACGCCACAGCGCCTCAGGATCAGTGGCAGGTCAGTGCCAGAACAGGGCGATCAGGATGATGATGGGAATGGGCACTCCCAGCAGCCACAAGAGAATGGATCGCATGATGTCTCCTTGTTGAGAGTCTTTCGGCGCCGCCGCGCCGGGAAATGGCGCAACGGCGCTCGAGGCGGTTGCTGCCGAGGCGTCACGACGGCACGGCCCCGGCAGCGCAAAGTCCGCCGGCGCAATGCGCGCGGCAGGCCCGGTCGGCAGGTACGCTTACCGCGCGTTTTCCTGGACCTTTTCCCCGCCGCGTTCAATGTCTTCGCCTGCGCCGTGCATGGTGTTGCAGCCCGCCGTCACGCCGGCGGCGAACAGCGCCACCACGAGGATCCATTTTTTGCCGTTCATTTGCTTCTCCTTGCTGGGGTTGAGAGTGTTTGCGTGCCACCAGACAGCAAACGCCATGCCTGGGCCGTGACGGATGCCCCATCGCCGGGCTTCCCGGCCTTCCGGCCCGGCAAAAATGGGAAATAATATTGGCGCCAAAAATGTGGTAATTTACGGCCAGGATAGTTGCGGGGACTTTGCTTGCATTGCCGGCGTCGCAGCCTGGCGCGTGGCAGAGCACATCCCGCAAAATCAGGCGATACGACAATAACGAGGTCAAGATGCGCAATACGAACGTCGCCGTCGGGCAGCCCGGCGCCGCCCCTGTCCGCGAACGGCCGGCCTTCGACGACGGCCTGCCGCGTGCCGCGCCGTCCACGGTGGGGATCGACGGCGACCAGGTCATTGCCTTCCTGGACCAGCTTGAATCGGCCGGCCTGGACCTGCACAGTTTCATGCTGCATCGCCAGGGCAGGGTGGTGGCCGAGGGCTGGCGCTGGCCGTATCGCCCCGACCGCCTGCGCGTGCTGCACTCGGTGGCCAAGAGCTTCACCGCCTGCGCCATCGGCCTGGCAATCGAAGAAGGGCACTTGTCGCTGTCCGACAGGGTGGCCGATTACTTCCCCGATGAGCTGCCGGCCGATGCCGGCGCATGGCTGCATGCCATGACAGTGCAAGACCTGCTGACCATGCGCACCGGCCATGCCAGCGAGGTATCGGGTTCGGTCTGGCGCAATATTTCCACGAGCTGGATTGCCGAATTCTTCAAGATTCCCCTGGTCCATGCGCCGGGAACGGAATACGTCTATACCAGCGCGGCCAGCTACATGCTGTCGGCCATTCTGACCAAGGTCACGGGCGCGACCCTGCACGACTACCTGAGGCCCCGACTGTTCGAGCCGCTGGGCATATGCGACGAACGCTGGGCCATGGGCCCCGACGGCATCAACCCCGGCGGCAACGGGCTGACGGCGCGCACGGCCGACCTGCTGAAACTGGGCGTGCTGCATGCGCAGGGCGGCCTGTGGCAAGGCAAGCGCATCCTGCCGGAGCAGTGGGTGCGAGACGCCACGCGCGCGTACGGCGGCCCTGGCAGCACCTATGGCTACCACTGGCAGATACGCCCCGCCGGTACTTACAGCGCGATCGGTGTGTTCGTGCAGTTGTCGACGGTGTTTGCCGAGCACGGCGTCACGCTGGCGCTGACGGCCGCGATGGACAAGAGCGCCACCTTGTTCCCGTACCTGCTCAATGACTTGAAACCGGCCTTCCAGGGTGACGCCATGCCTGATGCGGCAGCCGACCAGCGCCTGGTCGAACGCATCCGCGCATGGGAAGCGCCGCCGCCGGTGCCGGCGGCAGGCCATTCAGCCTTGCAGTCCCAGGTCGATGGCATGGCCTACGCCATTGACGCCAACGCGGCCGGCGTCGAGTCCGTGACGCTGTCATTCGGGGCGGGCGAGTGCACCTTCCAGTTGCGCGATACCACCGGCCTGCACCAGATTCGCGCGGGCCTGGACCGCTGGGTCGAGTCCACCACCGACATGCCCGGGCAAGACCTGCACCACGGCTACACCTTCCACGACGAACCGGTGGTGGCCCTGGCGCGCTGGGCGGATGCCGCCGTACTGGAAATGACCTGGATCTTTCCGCAGACGGCCTTCAAGGACACGGTGCGTTGCGTGTTCGACGGCGGCCGCATCACCGTGCAGCGCAGCGTCAATGTCAACAGCGGCTTGCGGCGCCATCCGGACCTGACCGGTGCGGCCGCGCGCTGAAATCGGCGATCCGGCCCGCCGGAACACTGTAACAGGGGAAAACACATGCATCGCGACAACGAATCGAATACATCCGGAGACAACAAATGATGATCCAGCCATCCAAATACATTGCACCCCGGTGCATGGCCGCACTGGGCCTGGCCCTGGCGCTGGGCGCGACCGCGCACGCGGCCACGCCCTTGCGCATTGCCCTGACGGCCGATATTCGCTCGACCCAGCCTGGCGTCAACCGCGATGCCAATAGCGATACCATCGTGCAGCACATGGTCGAGGGCCTGGTGGCCTTTGGCGAGAACGGCGACGTCAAGCCGCTGCTGGCTGAATCGGTCGACATCAGCGACGATGGCAAGACCTATACGTTCAAGCTGCGCCCGGACGTGAAGTTCCACAATGGCGCCACGCTGACATCGGCCGATGTGCTGTGGACCTGGCAGCACTATATGGACCCCAAGACCAGCTGGCGCTGCCGCACCGAGTTCGACGGCCGCGACGGCGTGCGCGTCGAAGACGTGCAGGCGCCGGATCCGTCTACCGTCGTGTTCACGCTGGAACGGCCCAACGGGCTGTTCCTGGCCAGCCTGTCGCGGCTGGACTGTGGCGGAACGGGCATTTTGCACCGCGATTCCCTGCGTGCCGATGGAACATGGGACCACCCCGTGGGCACCGGACCGTTCGAACTTAAGGAATGGCGGCGCGGCGAATACATCAGCCTGACGCGCTTCAAGGACTATGCCAACCGCACCGGTCCCGAGGGTGGCGAGCGCGACGGTTTCACCGGCTCGAAACGGCCTTTGGTGGACGAGGTGCGCTTTGTGATCATTCCCGATGAATCGACCATCAAGCTGGCTTTGCAGCGCAGCGATATCGACATCATCGCCGACGTGTCCACCACCGATGTGCCGGAACTGCAGGGCATGAAGGGCATTACGGTGTCGCATGCCAATGCGCTGGGCATGACCGGCCTGCTGATCCAGACGCGCGATCAACTGATGCGCAATCCGAAGCTGCGCCAGGCCATCGCGCACGCCATCGACTACCCGCAACTGGCCGACGCCGTGAACGAAAAGCTGTCGCCCTGGAACAACTCCATCGTGCCGCTGGCCTCGAGCTACTTCAACGATGAGCAAAAGAAGGGCTGGGCCTACGATCCGGCGCTGGCGCAGAAACTGCTGCAGGAATCGGGATACCAGGGGCAGCCGATTTCGCTGATTGCCTCGCGCCGCTATCCCCAGTCGTACAACGCTGCGGTGATGATGCAGGCGATGCTGCAGTCCATCGGCATCAATGCGCGGCTGGACGTGATGGAATGGGGCGCGCTGCAAGACCGCTATGTGACGGGCAAGTACCAGATGCTGGCGCAGCCATATTCGCCCCGCATGGACCCGGCGCAAAGCTATGAGGCCGTGACCGGCGACAAGAACACGCAGCCGCGCAAGGTGTGGGACAACCCGCAGGCCATCAAGCTGATCGACCAGGCCGCCATGGAAACCGACCGCGCCAAGCGGCAGGCCATCTTCGACCAGTTGCACGAATTGTTCCTGCAGGATATCCCCACGCTGCCGTTGTACAACGGCGCCGATATCGGCGCGTACCGGGAAGGCATCGAGGGTTATGTGCCCTGGGCGCTGCGCAAGCCGCGCGCCTGGGAAGTGAGCAAGGACCAATAAGCGGCCCGCGCCCCGGCCCGCGCGCAGGCCGGGGCTGCGCCGCGGCTATGCGGCGCGGAGGGAAGCCGGCACGCGGCTGTCTTGCGCCAGCAGGGTGGAATACAGGTTCCTGGGGTCTTGCAAGGCGGGGATCAGCGCCACTTCCTGGCCCAGGCCAAGCCGGGAGGCTTCGGCGTACAGCAAGCGCAGGGCGGAATAGTCTTCCATGGCGAAGCCCACGGAATCGAATACGGTGACTTCGGTATCGCTGGCCCGGCCCGCAGCCACGCCACGCAGCACGCGCCACAGCTCGGTGACAGGGAAGTCGGCGTCCATTTGCTGGATGTCGCCCTCGATGCGGCTCTGCGGCTCGAATTCGACGAAGGTCGACGACGCGGCCAGGATGTCGCGATGCAATTCCGTCTTGCCCGGGCAATCGCCGCCCACGGCGTTCAGGTGCATGCCCGGCTTGATCATGTCCGGCGTCAGGATGGTGGCGTAGGCCTTGTCGGCGGTGACCGTGGTCACGATATCGGCGCCGCGCACGGCCTGGATGGTGCTGCCGGCGGCCGTCACCTTCAGGCCAGGGACGTCGGCCAGGTTATGGATGAGCTTGCGGGTGGCCGCGGAGTCGATGTCGTAGGCGCGTATCTCGGAGATACCCAATAAATGATGGAATGCCAGTGCCTGGAATTCGCTTTGCGCGCCGTTGCCGATAAGAGCCATCGACCGCGCGCCTTGGCGTGCCAGCGCGCGTGCCGCCATGACCGAGGTCGCGGCGGTGCGCAGCGCGGTGGTCAGCGTCAGCTCGCTGATCAGCAGCGGCTTGCCGGTGGCCACTTCGGCCAGGGCGCCGAAGGCCATGACGGTGGGTATTCCCGAATGGGGATTCTTCGGATGCCCATTGACGTACTTGAAGCTGTAAAGCAAGTCATCGGCTGCGGGCATCAGTTCGATGACGCCGTTGGGCGAGTGTGCGGCCAGCCGGGCCGATTTGTCGAACTCGGGCCAGCGCAGGAAGTCCTCGCGTATGGCCTGTTCGAGTTGTCCCAGGAAGCCGGGCAGCGTTCGTCGCCTGACCAGGGATGCAACATCTGGGGGGGTAAGCAGCAATGTCATGGCTTTCTCCGTTGTACATACCCCAGATTCTGCGCTGCGGCGCTGTCAAGAAATAGCCTGCATCCTGCACAGGAAACCAAGATAAGATGCCAAACTGGCGCCAAGAATTGACGAAATGAGAATGGACGATCTCGATCAACGATTACTGGGCTTGCTGCGGGCCAACGCAAGAGAATCGGTGGCCACGCTTGCCAAGCGCCTGGACGTCTCGCGCGGCACGGTCAATAACCGCATTGCCCGCCTGGAAGCCGAGAACGTCATCGTCGGCTATACGGTGCGGTTGCGGCCGGATGCGCAGCCGGCGCAGATATCCGCCTGGATGAGCATTGCCATCGATGGCAATGAAACTCGCCGCGTGGTCAGCATGCTGCTGGGCGAGCCGGGCGTGGCTGCCTTGCACGACACCAATGGCCGCTGGGACCTGCTGGCCGAATTGCGCGCGCAAAGCATTGCCGAAATGTCGGAAATCCTGGAACGGGTCCGGCTGATCAAAGGCATCGCCGCTACCGAAACCAGCCTGCACCTGAAGACCTACAAGATCGGATAACCCGGACGCCGCGACGGCGGGCCGGCGATTATTTCCTTGTCATGGCGGCATCAACCTTCTAAAATTGGCGCCAATTTAGATAGCCAAAAATTTCCAGGCCAGTAGCACGCTGGCTGTTTCACCCGCATCTTCGAGGATACCCATGCTTGTCCAAGCCGAGACTGAACCCGTACTGGATCCCGCTGCCGCCGCCGCCCGCGCCCGCGTGCTTTACGACCTGGGCAAGGGCACCATCTTTGCCGCGCGCAGCGACCCGCGCTTCTCGTACTGCATGTACGTGCCGCCCCATATCGACACCGCCGAACATCCCATGGAACTGGTGGTGGTCGTGCACGGCACCGGCCGCGCCTTCATCGAGTACCGCAATGCCTTCGCCGAATTCGCGCGCTGGAAGGACTGCATCGTGCTGTGCCCGCTGTTCCCGGTGGGCGTGCTGGGCGACGGCAACCGCGATGGCTTCAAGCAGATCAAGGAAGGCGAACTCCGCTATGACCATATCCTGCTCGACATGGTCGATGAAGTGGCCACCAAGTTCGGCTGCGATTTCAAGCGCTTTGCGCTGTTCGGCTATTCGGGCGGCGGCCAGTTCGTGAACCGCTTCGCGCTGCTGCATCCCGAGCGCCTGTGGGCGGTGTCCATCGGCGCACCCGGCTCGGTCACCCTGCTGGACCCGGACCGCGACTGGTGGGTGGGCGTGCGCGACATGGAAGCGCGTTTCGGCAAGGCCCCGGACATCGAGGCCCTGAAGCAAGTCGACGTGCATATGGTGGTAGGCGCGGCCGACCTGGAAACCTGGGAGATCACGCACCGCGAAGGCGGCAAGTTCTACATGCCCGGTGCCAACGATGCGGGCCGCAACCGCCTCGAGCGCATCGAAAGCCTGCGCCAGTCGTTCCTGCGCGCCGGCGTGGACGTGGCGCTGGATGTCGTCGAGAACGTGCCGCACGAAGGCCTGAACTGCGTGGACACGGTGCAGGATTTCCTGGCCGGCTCCCTGAAGCGCCTGCGTGCTTCGCGCGGCTGCGCAACGCCCGCCGTGGTGCAGCCCGCCGCCACCCACGGCAACTCGTAATCACGGGCCAGCGACATGCTACGTTTCTGTCTTGCACGGATGGTGATGGCTATACCCACGTTGGGCATCGTGGCTGTCGCGGTATTCGTTCTGATACGCCTGATCCCCGGCGACCCCGCGCAACTGCTGCTGGGCGACCTGGCCACGCCCGCCGCGCTGGCCGACTTGCGGTCCACGCTGGGCCTGGACCGCAGTTGGCCCGTGCAGTTCGGCATCTGGTTCAGCAACCTGATGTCGGGCGACCTGGGCGTGTCCATCAACACGGGCCAGCCGGTGCTGCCCCTGGTATGGGAACGCTTCCTGGTCAGCGCGCGGGTGGTGGTGGCCGCGGTGCTGTTCGCCAGCGTGGTGGCCGTGCCCGCGGGCATGATCGCGGCCTGGAAGCAGAACCGCGCGCCCGACCTGGTGCTGGTCAGCCTGGCCACGCTGCTGGTGTCGATTCCCACTTTCTGGCTGGGCCTGCTGCTGCTGATCTTCTTCGGCTTGAAGCTCGACTGGCTGCCGGTGGTGGGGTATGTGGATATCGGCACCGATTGGCGCGCCGGCCTGCTGTACCTGGCAATGCCGGTCCTGACCTTGTTCCTGCACGAGATCGGCGTGCTGATGCGCATGGCGCGGGCCAGCACCCTGGAAGTGCTGCGCCTGGACTACATCACCCATGCGCGCGCCAAGGGGCTGCGCGAATCGGCCGTGATGATGCATCACGCGTTCCGCAACGCGTTCGGCCCGACCTGGACCCTGATCGGCCTGGTCATGGGCAACCTGCTGGGCGGTATTGCCGTGGTCGAGACGGTATTCACGATTCCCGGGCTGGGCCGCCTGCTGGTCGATGCCATCTTCGCGCGCGACTACCCGGTCATCCAGGGCTGCCTGCTGTTCGTGGCCGTGGTGTACGTGGTGGTCAACCTGGTCATTGACCTTTGTTATCCGTTCTTCGATCCCAGGGTGGCGGCAGAATGAACAAGAAAAGACTCGCCGCCAATGCGGCGATCGGCGGCGGCATCGTGGCCGCCATGGTGCTTATTGCGCTGATCGGATCTGTCTGGACGCCGCACGACCCGCTGCGCATCAACTTCACCGCGCGCCTGCGGCCGCCCGGCGGCGAGTTCCTGCTGGGCACCGATGAATTCGGGCGCGATGTGCTGTCGCGCCTGATGGCCGGCGCCGCCAGCAGCGTGTGGATCAGCCTGACCACGGTGACGCTGGCCGTGGTCGCCGGCACGGTCATTGGCGCCGTCACCGGCTTTGTGCGCGGCTGGACCGACCGCGTGATCATGGCCTTCAACAATGCCCTGCTGGCGTTCCCCGGATTGCTGCTGGCCCTGGGCCTGCTGGCGGTGGTGGGGGCCAACAAGTACGGCATCATCCTGGCGCTGGGCCTGGCCTACACGCCGTCGGTGACGCGCATCGTGCGCGGCACGGTGCTGTCGCTGCGCGAGCGCGAGTTCATCGAGTCTTCGCGGGTACTGGGCAATTCCGAGGCCTACACGATGTTCCGGCATGTGCTGCCCAATTGCGTGGCGCCGCTGACGGTGCTGGCGACCTCGATGTTCGGCTGGGTGATTCTTTCGGAAAGCGCGTTGTCGTTCCTGGGCCTGGGCGTGCCGCCGCCGGCGCCGACCTGGGGCAACATGCTGGCCTCGGCCCGGCCGTTCCTGGCGCAAGCCACTTACTTGTCCATACTGCCCGGCGTGTGCATCGCGCTGGCGCTGCTGGGCATCAACCTGCTGGGCGACGCGGTGCGCGACCGCCTGGATCCCCGCATGAGGAGTGCACTGTGAAGGCTCTGGTATCTGTCGCGGGCCTGACCATCACCGTGGGGCAGGGCGGGCGCGAGATCGTCAAGCGTATTGCCTTCGAGGTGGCGCCGGGCGAACGGGTGGGCATCGTGGGCGAGTCCGGCAGCGGCAAGACGCAGGCCGCCCGCGCCGTCATCGGCCTGACGCCGCCGCCCCTGGTGCGGTCGGCCGGCTCCATCGTGTTCGACGGCATCGACATCGCCCGGGCGGACGCGGCCACGCTGCGCACCCTGCGCGGCGCCCGCATCGGCATGGTTTTCCAAGAACCGATGACCTCGCTGAACCCGTCGATGTCGATCGGGCGCCAACTGGATGAAGGCCTGGCGCTGCATCGGCGCGACCTGGATGCGAAGGAACGTACCCGGCGCATCCTGGACATGCTGGCGCGGGTCGGTATCCGCGACCCGCAGGCGGCCATGCAGGCCTGGCCGCACGAGTTCTCGGGCGGGATGCGGCAGCGCATGATGCTGGCCTCGGTGATGCTGCTGGAACCGGCGCTGCTGATTGCCGACGAGCCCACCACGGCGCTCGATGCGGTGGTGCAGCGCGATGTGCTGGAACTGATGGCCGCGCTGGCGCGCGAGCACAATACCGCCGTGCTGATGATCAGCCACGACCTGCCCATGGTGGCCTGCTACACCGAGCGCATCGTGGTCATGGAAAAGGGCGAAGTGGTCGAATCGGGCGATACGCCCACGATCCTGGCCACGCCTCGCCATCCCTATACGCGCAAGCTGCTGGACGCCATGCCGCGGCGCATGCCGGCGCGTCCGCCCGTGGCCGAGGCGCCCGTGGTCGACGTGCGCAACCTGGTGGTCGATTATGCCGGCCGGCAGCGGTTGTTCTCCCGCACGGCGGGCCAGCGGGCCCTGAAAGGAATCGACCTGCAGGTGCGCCCGCGCGAGGTAGTGGCCGTGGTGGGGGGCTCCGGCTCGGGCAAGACCACGCTGGGCCGCGTGATCGCGGGCCTGCTCAAGCCCTCGTCGGGCGAAGTGCTGTTTCGCGGGCAATCGATCCGGCGCGGGTCGCCGGGCTGGCGCGACTACCGGATGAACTGCCAGATGGTCTTCCAGGATCCGTACTCGTCGCTGGACCCGCGCATGACCATCGGCCAGCTGGTCAGCGAAGGGCTGCGTTTTATGCCCGAACTCAGCCCGCAAGCCAAGCGCGAGCGCCTGGACGAAGTGCTGACCGAGGTTGGCCTGGGGCCGGAATACGCGGTGCGCTATCCGCATGAAATGTCCGGCGGCCAGCGGCAGCGCGTTGCCATCGCGCGCGCCATCGTGCGGCGCCCGGCGTTCGTGATCGCCGACGAGCCGGTGTCGGCCCTGGATGTGACGGTGCGCGCGCAGGTATTGACGCTGTTTGCGCAGCTGCAGGAAAAGCACGGGTTTTCGTGCCTGTTCATCAGCCATGACCTGGGCGTGGTCGAGCAGGTGGCCGACCGGGTGATCGTGATGCGCGAAGGCGAGATCGTGGAGCAAGGCGCGCGCGATGGCATCTTCGACGCGCCGGCCCACGACTATACCCGGCGCCTGCTGCAGGCCATTCCCGCCCTCGAGGCCAACGGCACTGGCGGCGTCTGCCTACGCTGGCGCCTGGAAGGCGAACGGCAGGCGGGCTCCGCCCCGCACGCCGCGGCAGGCGCTTTTGCATAAAATGCGTGCTTTAGGAAATCGCGGGAGTAGCCGATGCCCAAATCGGTGGTAGAAAAGGTCGACCTGGCCGACCGTATCGCGCAAGACATCCAGGCAGGGGTCTTCAGCGCGGGTTCCTGGCTGAAACAGATCGACCTGCAGGAACGCTACGATGCCACCCGCCTCGAGGTGCGCCGCGCGCTGGACCAACTGGCCAGCACGCGCGTCGTCAGCCATATTCCCAACCGCGGCTATCACGTCTTCGAGCGCGATGCCGCGCGCGACGACCAGGTGCGCGACATCCGCAAGCTGCTCGAGGTGGCGGCCGTCGAAGACCTGATGCCGCATGTCACCAAGGCCAAGCTGGCCGAATTGCGCGGGCTGGCCGAACGCTTCCAGGGGCTGTTGTCATCGGGCACGCTGCTGGAACTCTACGACGTGAACATGGCGTTCCACACCGCCATGTACAACATGTGCCGCAACCGTGAACTGGTTGCGCTGATCTACGAACTGCGCAAGCGCGGCCCGGCCGCGCCGGCCCGCGAATGGGTCACTCATCAGCGCATTGTGCAGTCCGCCAAAGAACACTTCGACATCGTCGATGCCATGGAAGCCCGCGACCTCAAGCGGGTGCAGAAGGCGATACGCGCGCACGTGGGGCAAGACATCTCGTAGCCACCGCCAGGCGGCTGGCCAGCCGCGCAGGGGGCCGTGGAGCAGGTTTTTTTGGCGCCAATTGTGGTGCTCATAATGGAGCTTTGCATGAAGATCCGTCATTTCCCGCTTATCACGTGGTACCGGACGCTTGCCCTTGCGCTGACGCTGGCGCTTGCCCCCGCCGCCGTCCTGGCCGATCGGCTGACCGTAGCGCAGCCGGCCGATATCCGTTCCACCAACCCCGGCGTCAATCGCGACAACACGACCGATGGCGTGGTCATGCACATGGTGGAAGGCCTGGTGGGCTATCGCAACAACGGCTCGGTGGCGCCGCTGCTGGCCAAGTCGGTGCAGGTGTCCGACGACGGGCTGACCTATACCTTTACCCTGCGCAAGGGCGTGAAGTTCCATAATGGCCAGGAGATGACTTCGGCCGATGTGCTGTGGAGCTGGAACCGCTATATGGACCCTCATACCGGCTGGCGTTGCCTGAGCGATTTCGACGGCCGCGGCATCGTCAAGGTAACCGGCATCAGCGCGCCCGACGCGGGCACGGTGGTGATGACCATCGACCACAAATCGGCGGTGTTCCTGGACACCCTGGCCCGCACCGACTGCGGCATGACCGCGATCTTGCACAAGGATTCGGTCAAGCCCGATGGGTCGTGGGACAAGCCTATCGGCACCGGGCCGTTCCAGTTCAAGGAATGGAAGCGCGGCGAATACGTGGACATGGTGGCGTTTCCCGGCTACCAGTCGCCGGGCGGCGACAAGCCCGATGGCTACGTCGGCGCCAAGCGGCCCGGCTTCGATGAACTGCGCTTTGTGGTCGTGCCCGATCCGTCCTCGGTCAAGGCTGGGCTATTGTCTGGCGCGCTGGATGCGGCCCAGATCGCGCGCACCGATTTTGCAGAACTGCGCCAGGACAAGCGCGTGCACCTGGAATACCCGCAGGAAGCAGCCAAGCATGTACTGCTGTTCCAGACCCAGGACCCCTTGCTCAGCAACGTGAAGATGCGCCAGGCGATTGCGGCGGCGCTGGATATCCCGCAGATCGTGGCGGCGGCTTCGGAAGGCATCGGCCGGGTCAATCCGTCGGCCGTGTACGCGGGCTCGGCCTATCATTCCGCGCTGCACGACCGCGGCTACCAGTATGACCCGGCACGCGCGCAGCAACTGCTGAAAGAAGCCGGCTACCAGGGGCAGGAATTGGTGATCCAGGCCAACAAGCGCGGCCATGTGCCCAGCTACCAGGCTGCCGTGATCGTGCAGGCCATGCTGCAGGCGGTGGGAGTGAACGCGCGCATCGAGGTCCTGGAATGGGCCACGCACCTGGACCGCTTCAACACCGGGAAATTCCAGCTCAGTTCGTTCAGCTATTCATCGCGCATGGATCCGGCACTGAGCTACGAACAGTTCTCGGGCGACAAGGCCAAGCAGCCGCGCAAGGTCTGGGACGATCCCCGGGCGCAGGAACTGATCGACCGGAGTTTCGAAGAATCGGATCCGGCCAGGCGGCAGGCCCTGTTCGACCAGTTGCACGAATTGATGCTGGCCCAGGCGCCGATGATCATGCTGTACAACGGCTCGGACCCCTGGGGCGTGAACAGCCGCGTGTCGGGCTTTACCGTGTTCGAGGGCAAGCCGCGGGCCTGGGAAACCCGGCCGGCGCCGTAGCGAGCCGGCCTAGCTGCAGGCGTCGTTGCCGTCCGGCGCCTGGCGGGCGCGGCCCAGGAACAGCCACTGCTGCCTGCCCACCGCGCTGCCCTGCGCCGCCGAGCGGCGCGCCCAGGTGGCCGCTTCGCACCGGTCGGCCGCGATGTGTCGGCCGTACAGGGCGGGGCCGGCCAGCAGTACTTGCACCAGCATTTCTTGCGCGGGCAGGTGATCGGCATTGCCGGCCTGGCGCAACAGGGCCAGCATGCGGCCATAGTCGGCGTCGGTCTGCGCTTCCAGGGCCAGCTGATAAACCTGTCCCGGCGATAGCCAGGACGCGGGGGTGTCGGCCTGTGCGTTCCATGCCGGCATGCCCAGGCCGCACAGCCATACGGCGGCCAGGTGGCGGCGCCATGCGCGCGCGGCCGGGAACAAGGGCGGGGTCGGGCAAGAATGGAACGTCATGGCGGTTTCCTGGAAGATGGTCTTGATGGCGTCATGATGGCGATGCGCCCGCCGCGGCACTAGCTGGAGTTTCCTCAGGCGCGCTCAGGCGCAGCCGAAGCCTGGCGGCGCCAGTGCCCCGGTGTCATCCCCATCCAGTGCGTGAAGACGCGCCGGAAGGCCGATAGGGATTGATAGCCGACGAGCTCGGCCACGGCTTCCGTGGTGACCGCGGGTTTCTTCAGTTCATTGGCGGCCAGGCTCATGCGGATATCGGTCAGCAGATCGAAGGCCGAGCGCCCCAGCCGGTTTTCGAAGTGCCGCATGAAGGTCGAGCGCGACATGCTGCACAGGGCGGCCAGTTCGGGCAGTTTCCAAGGCCGGGCGGGTTCGCCCAGCATGGCCAGCAGCGCGGGAGCCAGGCGGGGGTGGCCGGCCAGTGCCAACAGGCCGGCCGGCGCCTGCTCGGACTCGCTGGCGGCGCGCACGACCAGGGCAAACAACGCCGCGGACAACGCGTTCAGCATCGCGTGCCCGCCCAGCCTGTCACTGGACGATTCCACGCGCATCAGGTCCATCAGCCGGCCCAGGTGAGACGAGGCGGACAGGCCGGCATCGGCCTTGTCGTCCGTGGCGCGTACTACCAGCGTGGACGGCAGGTAGGCGCGCACCAGCCTGTCGTGCGGCGGGGCGATGACGAAGCGCCCGCACAGCATGTCCAGCCGCTCGCCCTGACCGCCGTTTTCGCTGAACAACAGATTGAAGCCCTGGCGCTGCGTAGCCTGGGCCGGCGTGTTGCCGCTGCCATCGTGCAGTACGTGCGCCGAACCGTGCGATAGCAGCACCACGTCGCCACTGTCCAACTCGCGCACTGAATTGTCCTGGGGGTTTTCAAGAATGGCACGCCCCCGCAGCACGACGTGGTAGGGAATCTCGCGCGCGGCCGATTGTGCATACACCACCTGCCATGGCGCGCCATAAGCGCAGCGGATCTCCAGTTGGCCAGTGATGGTGATGATGTCCAGCAGGCGGCTCAGCCAGTCCAGGGGAGAGGACATGGGATAGGCTCCATTTGGAACTATTAAGCATTTATATGGGTTTTATAGGACTTATCAGGATCATACTCGGAGCCTACAGTAACACCTACCGAATCATCGGTTCTTCTAGCCAACCCAAGGAGTCACAACATGAGCCGTATCGCTATTCCTGCCCTGTCGACCGCCACCGGCGCCACCGCCGAGGTCTATGCCCAGGTTCGCAAGATTGCTGGTGGCAATGTGCCCAACCTGTTTGCTGCCCTGGGCCATCTGGCCCCGGCGCAACTGGCCGCCGTATTGAACGCGGAAGGCGTAGCGGCCGCGGGCAGCCTCAGCAAGCAAGACCTGGAAACCATCAAGCTGGCTGTCAGCACGCAAACCGGCTGCGATTATTGCGAGGCGGCCCACGTGCTGCTGGGCAAGCTGGCGGGCCTGTCGGCCGATGCGCTGCGCGCGATTCGCACTGGCCAACCCACGGGTGACGCCAAGCGCGATGCGCTGGTGCATTTCGTATTGAATCTGGTGCGCACCAGCGGCACGATCGGCCAGGACGAATTCGATGCGATCCGTGCCGCGGGTTATACCGATGGACAATTGGCCGAGATCTCGCTGGTAATTGGCCTGGTGATCTTTACCAACATCTTCAATCGCATCAACGACACCGATGTCGATTTCCCACCGGTGCAATAAGCAGCCCCGCCGGGCGGCCTGGCCGCCCGGTGCATTGATTTCCAAGGATGCCTGCCATGAGCGTGCAAAGCTTTGAATTCGACGGCCCGCAAGGCTACCGGCTAGCCGGGCGGCTGGAACTGCCCGCCACCGACCGGCCGGCAGGCTGGGCCATATTGGCCCATTGCTTTACCTGCGGCAAGGACAGCCTGGCGGCAACCCGCCTGGCGCGGGCACTGGCCGCTCGCGGCATAGGTGTGCTGCGTTTCGATTTTGCGGGCCTGGGTGGCAGCGGCGGCAGCTTCGCCGACACCACGTTCGCCGCCGACGTTGAAGACCTGGTTGCCGCGGGCCGGGCCTTGGCGGCGGACGGCAAGCCGCCCGCGATTCTCATCGGCCACAGCCTGGGCGGCGCGGCCAGCCTGGCGGCAGTTGCCGACATGCCGGGTATATGCGCGGTGGCGACCATCGGCGCGCCGTTCGATGTAGCGCACGTGCTGCACCAGTTCGATCCGGCCAGCCTGCAGGTCATCGATACCGAAGGCCAAGCCGAAGTGTTGCTTGCCGGGCGGCCCTTCGTGGTGCGCAAGCGTTTCGTCGCCGATTTGGCACGGCACGATCTCGGCGCGCGCATCGCGCAACTGAGAGTGCCGCTGTTGGTGCTGCATTCACCTCGCGACGCGACGGTGGGCATCGACAATGCTGCCCGCATTTTTGCCGCCGCCAAGCATCCCAAGAGCTTCATTTCTCTGGACGATGCGGACCATTTACTGACTCGCCGCAGCGATGCCGACTACGCGGCCGCCATGATCTCGACCTGGGCCAGCCGGTTCCTGCCTGCCACGCAGCCATGATGCGCGCAGGGCGGGGCGTAAACTTGCCGGGCAGCAGGAGCAGGTACGGCACACGCCCTGCACAGACCAGGAGAGATTCTCATGGACCGTATGGCCGCCATGGAAACCTATGTTGCTGTTGTCGAGGCTGGTTCGTTTTCCGCCGCTGCCAAGCGGTTACGGCTGGGCCAGCCGGCCGTGTCGAAATCGGTGGCGCAGCTTGAAGCACGTCTGGGGGCCCGCTTGCTGCTGCGTTCGACACGCGGCTTGATGCCTACGGATGCGGGCCAGCGTTTTTATGAGCACGCTAAGCGCGCCATCGTAGAAGCCGACGAGGCCGAGCAGGCCGCGCGCCAGTCATCGGAAAGCCTGTCGGGCACCCTGCGCATTTGCGCGGCGGTAACGTTCGCACGTTTGCATCTCATGCCGGTACTGAAAGACTTCCTGGACCAGCATCCAAGCCTGCAAGTCGATATCTTGCTCGATGACCGGCAGATCGATTTGCTGGAAGAAGGAATAGACGTGGCGTTGCGCATGGGAGAACTGGACGATTCCACCATGACGGCGCGCCGCATTGCTCAAAGCCCGCGCCTGGTCGTGGGTACGCCGGCTTATTTTCTGGCCGCCGGAGTGCCCGGGACGCCGGCCGACCTGAGCCGGCATCAGGCCATCGTGTATTCGCAGCGTGGCGGCGGCGAGTCCTGGGTGTTCAGCCGCAATGGCAGTGCAACTGCTGTGGCGGTATCGGGGCGGGTGCGTGTCAGCGCAGCCGAGGGCCTTCGTGCTGCGGTGCTGGCCGACATGGGCCTGACCGTGGCGTCGGAATGGATGTTTGCGCCGGAGTTGGCCAACGGCAAAGTGCAGGCCGTGTTGCACGACTGGAAGCTGCCACCAGTAGGTTTGTGGGCGGTGTTCCCGTCCGGGCGGCTGGCTACGTCCAGGGCTCGCGCATTCGTGGCGTTTGTCGAAACCGTGGTGGCGGGGCCGGCCGGCGCGGCCGCGTGAGCACGTTGCCGCGGGGTTCGGCACCCCGGCCTGTCAAGTGTGTTGGGCCGCGTTTTCCAGTATCGGGAACATCTCTGACGGGTCGGGGCGGTGCGTGTAGTCGGGGTTCACTTCCGAATACAGCACCCAGCCATCCTGCCCGATGACATAGCGCGCCGGCATGGGTAATACCCAGCCCGGGTCGTTATTGAAGGCCGGCAGGTCGTTCTTCAGTTGTTTGTACAGTGTCACCAGGTAGTCGGGCAAGGCAAAGCGCAGGCCGAAGGCGGCGGCCGTTTCGCTGTGTACATCGCTCAGCACGGGAAAGCCCAGTTGATTGGTGCGCACCGACTTGCGGCTGTTGACCGCGGTTTGCGGAGAAACCGCCACGACGCGGGCGCCGTAGTCCCGGATCTGCGGAAGCGCTTCGTTCAGCGCCTGCAGTTCAAGATTGCAGTAGGGGCACCATACGCCGCGATAGAATGTAAGCACCAGCGGACCTAGCGCCAGCAGTTCGGTCGACGAGACTTCGTTGCCGTCTTGATCCTTCAGTTGGAATTGCGGAGCGCGTTCGCCCGCCTTGATTGCGCGGCCGGCCTGCCCGGTGGCGATCAGTTCGGCGGTAGCCCGTTCCATGATGGGATGGATTTCGGCGGGGGCGTTGTAGGGTGGCTTGCCCGCTTTGAAATCGGCCTTGAAGGCGTCCAGTCTGTCTTGCAGCGACATGATGTGTCTCCCGGTAGGATGATCCTGACGTCCAGCTCGTGCTGGCGACGAATGGGTTCGTCGTGGAATGCATCTTCCGGGAATGCATTGCGCACCGGTAGGCGGGCCGGCAGAATAACTGCCATTCCCGCCAAGCATGGCCTGAGTGCTGGCCGGGCGTGCGGGTGCGGGCGCCGCTTGCCAGCATGCCTTATTTTTGCTCGACCAGGTCCGACAGTGCGTTGCCCAATTCCTGTACGGCGCCGCCCACGCCTTCGGCCACGCCTTTGGCGCTGATGCCGATCGCCTGTCCCAGGCCGCCGATCACCCGCATGGAAATGCTGTCGTCCAGCGAAAACTTGGGGTCGTCCAGGTTGCCCGTCAGGGTGAAATCGAAGGCGACCTTGCCGTTGCGGTCTTCCAGGGCCGCGATGACCGCCTTGCGCGGCAGCGACAGCAGGCGGTCGCCGTTGCCGCCGAACTTCAGGTCGCGCAGTTCGAGGCGGCCCGCGGCGTTCAGTTGGCGCTGCACGATGCGGGTTCGCATGTCCAGGCCGACGACGCCACCGGCCAGCACCGCGGCCGAGCCATGGTAAAGATAGGGCGCAAGCACAGACACGTCGACCTGCGCCAGGCGGGTGTGGACATCGGCATCGCCGCTGGCCGCGGCCAGCCAGCCGTCGACCGCGACCGTGCCGCTGTGCGATTTGCCCATGGTGCGGCCGGAAACCTTGATATTCGTGTGCTCGGCGCGCTTGGGGAAATGCAGCGGCCCAATTTGCGCCTGCAATTGGTCGAAGGCAATCCGGTGCGGCGGCTTGGCCACGACCGCGTCGTAATAATCGAGTTGCCCGTCTTGCAGGGTGGCGCTGCCGATTTCGGTTTCCCACCGTTCAGAAGCATCTTTGCCTTCGGCGGCGCTCTGCCGGCGTTTTTCGCGGGCCTGCGCGGTCAAGGTCGGTAGCACTTCGATCCCTTTGGAAGAACGGCGTACCGACAGGTAGTAGTCTTCGATCGCCAGGCGATGGATCACCAGCCGATGGGACACCAGGCTGCGCCAGTCCGGCGTGCAGACAATGCGCTTGGCGCGCAGCGTGTGTTCGGCCGGCCAGCCTGCCGGGGCGCCGATCGTGACGTCATGCAGCACCACTTCGGACAGCCCGACATCGATACGGGCGGCCTGGCCCGAGGGACCCAGCAGTTCTACGATGCGGGACTCGACCCGCCGCGCCGCAAGATGGGTGGCCAGCGCCGCGGCGGCCACCAGCACCACCAGACAGCCCGAGACGATCAACAGACGTTTTTTCGTGCGTTTTTCCATCTTGTCGCAATCTCTCGCAGGTGTGGTTTGCCGCGCGGCCCCGAAGTTTTTGCGGGCATACCAAGCATATTACATGGCGGCTCGTACGCCTTTTGTTGTCAGGAAAGAAACAATGATGGCAATTTTCGCTGGATTATTTATTGGTCGACAGGGCGCATAGTTGATCCCATGCCGCAAAAGCACGGCGGCGACCCTATCGACCCTACTGGAGACCTACCATGGACACCCAACGTTCCGTAGCCCTTGTTACCGGCGCCTCGCGCGGCATAGGCGCGGCCATCGCCCGCCGCCTGGCTCGCGACGGCTACACCGTCATCGTCAATTATTCCGGCAGTGCCGGCGCGGCGGAAACCCTGGTTGCCGAGATCGAGCGCGACGGCGGCCACGCCATTACCGCGCAAGCCGACGTCAGCGATGCCGCCGCCGTGGCGCGCATGTTCGACGCCGCCGAAGCGGCTTACGGCGGCGTCGACGTGCTGGTCAACAATGCCGGCATCATGCGGCTGGCCAAGCTGGCCGACAGCGACGACGCGCTGTTCGACAGCCAGATAGCCGTGAACCTGAAGGGCACCTTCAATACGCTGCGCGAGGCCGCGCGCCGCCTGCGCGATGGGGGCCGCATCATCAACATGTCGACCAGCGTGGTGGGGCTATACCTGCCGACTTATGCGGTGTATGCCGCCACCAAGGCAGGCGTCGAGGCCATGACGCACATCCTGACCAAGGAACTGCGGGGCCGCCGCATCACGGTCAATACAGTGGCGCCCGGTCCGACCGCCACATCTTTGTTCCTGGACGGCAAGCCGCAGGAAGTGGTGGACCACCTGGCCAAGGCGGCGCCGCTGGAACGCCTGGGCCAGCCCGAAGATATCGCCAGCGCCGTGGCGTTCCTGGCGGGCCCGGATGGCGCCTGGATCAACGGCCAGACGCTGCGCGCCAATGGCGGCATCATCTGACCGGCTCGCCGGTTCGCGCTGGATCGCGCAGGGCCACCGCGGTGGCGGCGGCCAGCAGCGCGGCCAGCGCCACGATCAGCGCGGCCGCCTGCCAACCGTAGGCGTCGATGGCCCGGCCCACTGCCACGGGGCCGACGATCTGGCCCAGGTTGTTGCCTTGCATGACCAGGCCCAGCACGACGGGCGTCAGGCTGGCCGCCGGTGCCGCCAGCGGCGCGCCGGACAGCAGCGTGGCCGGGACCAGTCCGCCCACGGCCGAGAACACGACGCACAGCACGAAGGTGCCTGTGTCCGGCAGCAGCGGCAGGAAGATGCCCAGCCCCGCTGCGCCCATGGCCAGGCTGGCCGCGCCCAGCAGCACAGGCCGAGTCATGCCGCGCGACAGCAGGTAGCCCGCCGCCAGGTTGCCCACGATGTTGGCGGCACATGCCAGCGCGCTCAGCAGGCCGGCGGTGCGCAGGGTGGTTTCCATGCGTTCCATCAGCAGCACGGGCAGGAAGCTGAACAAGGCAAAGAACATCAAGCTGTAGAAGGCGAAGGCGACAGCCAGCAATACCGGGCCGCGCGCGCTGATGACGCGGGCGGCATCGCGGCGCATGCCGTGCCAATCCCAGGCCTTGCGCGCGCCGCTGCCCGGCACGGCGGCCCATACCGCCAGCGCAGCCAGCAAGGCCAGCGCGCAGCTTGCCCACCACATGGGCCGCCAGCCATCGAACAGCGGCCCGGCCAGCATGGCGATTGCCATGCCGGCCGGCATGAAGCAGCTCCATAGCGAGAAGGCCGTATCGCGATCGCCTTGCTGCACCACGTCGTGTCGTTGCAGCACCGAAGGGGCCGCCACCGTAATGAACAAGAAACCCGCGCCTTCGAGCACGCGCGAGGCCAGCAGCCAGGAATAGGCCGGGCTGGCGGCGCCCAGCGCGGCGCCGGCGGCCGTGGCCAGCAAGCCGGCGGCAAGCATGCGGCGGCTGCCGAAGTTACCGACGATGGCGCCGGTCGGGATGCCCCCGACCACCCCCAGGATGGCGAAGATCCCCGTCAACCAGCCCAGGGCATCCAGGTTCAGGCCCAGGTCGGACTGCAGTATGGGCCCGGCAATGGCCGCCTTGCCCACTTGCAGCGCGGCAACGACGCCGCAGGCGACGATCACGGCTACGGTGGCCCATTTTGTTGGCGAAGCGGAGGCTGGCGACGGGTTCATGGCATAGGGGAAGGACACGTACCATCGAATACTAGCGACGGCTGCCGAGCAGCAGAAGTGAGATAATTCAGATAGTTTTGATCACAAAAAACGATCATGCTCGATGCCCTGACGCTGGATCAGATTCGTACTTTCGTGGCGGTGGCCGAGCTCGGCAGCTTTCGCGCGGGCGCCGGCAAACTCAGGCGCGTGCAATCGGGCGTGAGCGCCAGCATCGCCAACCTGGAAGCGCAGTTGGGCATCGCATTGTTCGACCGGTCGGGCCATCGGCCGGTGCTGACTGCGCAGGGCCACGCGCTGTTGGTCAATGCGCGCGACATCCTGCTGCGGGTCGATGCCATGCGGGCGCGCGCACGCGGGTTTGGCGAGGGCGTCGAGCTGGAACTGGCGCTGGTGGTCGACACCTTGTTTCCTATCCATCAACTGGGCGCGGCGCTGGCGGAACTGCAGGCTGCCTATCCGTCGGTGGCGGTCCGGCTGGATATCGAACCCATGGGGGGCCCTTTGCAGGCGCTGCTCGACCAGCGCTGCACACTGGCGATCATGGTGGGGGAAGCGTTCCGCGATCCGCGCATCACTTTCGAGGCCCTGTCGGTGGTCGATCAGGTGGCGGTGGCGGCGGCAGGCCATCCGCTGGCGGAGCACGCCGGCCAGCACCGCATCGGCGCGGCCGAACTGGCCGACCATGTGCAGATCGTGCTGGCCGACCCCACGCCGCATTCCAGGGGCCGCGATTTTGGCGTGATGTCGCCGCGCACGTATCGCGTCAACAGCCAGGATGCCAAGCATGCATTGATCCTGGCGGGCGTGGGCTGGGGGCGGCTGCCGGCATGGCAGGTGCAGCGCGACCTGGACGAGGCGCGGCTGGTCAAGGTGCGCACGCCGGCGCTGGGCCGCAATAGCGCCGTGGCCTCGGAAATTTATCTGGCTTACCGGCTGGACGCCGCGCTGGGGCCTGCCGCGCGCAGCCTGGCGGCCACGCTGAAGCACCTGTGCGCGCGCTGAATCAGCTTTCGACCATGCCGCGGCCGGCGGATTCAGGTGATATTGGCCTTGATGGGGGCTTGCCTGGCCGGGGCGCGGTCGACAGGCGGGCGCTCATCCAGGACTTGGCGCTTCAGCTTGGCAAGCAGGCGGCTTGCCTCGCGGTTCGAGTCGCCGATGACCTCGGCCAATTTCGCAATGGTGTAGGCGATTGTCTCGTGGCGATAGCTGTCCATGATGGTTCTTCTTAGGTGGACTGGATTGACAAAGTGCTGAAATATACGCCGATGGGCGGATGCCTGAATCGGCAAATAAGCCAGGAAAGCCGGCCTAGAAAGTGTATTCGGCGCGGCAGCGGGCGCATTATCACGATGTGACTTGGCGTGAAGCCAAAAAATTGTCTAGTATCAAGCGCTGGGTGCATTCATTCGAATAATCAATGGCAATCAAGGCCGTGGGCGCTCTGGTGTCGCCGGCCAAGGAGACAAACATGCAAGGTATCAGGCGCTTTCTCGTGTCGTTCGCCTTATCGTTGGCGGCTGTGCCGCTGGCGGCCCATGCCGAGCCGGCCAAAGTCATGGCCCCCGGCGGCCCGGGCGGCGGATACGACGCCGCGGCGCGCGTGCCCTTGCAAGTCATGCAAGAGGCCGGCATCTTCACCGACGGCTTCCAGGTCACCAACAAGGGCGGGGCGGGCGGCACCATCGGCCTGGCCGAGTTCATCAATACCAGCAAGAACGACGACAACGCCATCATGTCGATGGGGGCCATCCTGATCGGCGGCATCATCCTGAACAAATCGCCGGTCTCGCTCGACACGGTCACGCCGCTGGTTCGCCTGACCGATGACGCCGACGTGCTGGCCGTGCCGATGGATTCACCCATCAAGACGGTCGATGACGTGATCGCCGCGCTGCGCAAGAACCCTGGCGCCTTGCCCATCGGCGGCGGTTCGGTGGGGGGCGTCGACCAGGTGGCGGCGGGGCTGATCGCCAAGGCGGCCGGCGTCGAACCCAGCAAGCTGAACTACATTCCCTATCCCAGCGGGGCCGAACTGGTGCCGCTCCTGGTCAGCGGCCAACTCAAGCTGGCGCTGTCGGGCCTGTCCGAATTCAAGCCCTATGCCGACCAGAAGCGCCTGCGCATCATCGCGGTCACTTCCGCCGAGCGCCTGCCGGGCGTGGATGCACCCACCCTGAAAGAGTCCGGGGTGGATGTGGTCATCGGCAACTGGCGCGGCATCATCGGCGCACCCGGCATGACCAAGGAAGGGCGCGACATGTGGCTGGACCGCTTCCAGAAGATGCATGCCTCGCCGCAATGGAAAAAGAAGCTGGCCGACCAGGGCTGGTCCGATGCCTACCTGGCGGGCGACGATTTCGCCAAGTTCCTGGACGAGGAAAAAGTCCGCCAGGAACAGGTATTGAAGGACCTGGGCCTGGTCAAGTAACCCCCGGGCACAGGAGACACCGCCATGTCTGCAATACCGCAGCGCCGCCGTCCATGGTGGCTGGGCCTGGCCGTGATCGCCATCGGGGCGGTCTGGCTGCAACAGGGATACGGCTTGCCCAAGACGGGCGGCTATGCGGGCGTGGGGCCCGGCGATTTCGTCATGCTGGTGGGGGCGGTGCTGATCGTGCTGGGCCTGGTCTTGCTGGCGCAGATCGCGCGCGGCGATTCCTTCGACCCGCAAGAAGCCGAAAGTGCGGAAGCCGGCGCACGGCCTTCACGCAAGGCATTTGCCTTTGCGGCGGCGGGCGCGGCCATTCCCCTGCTGACCATGCGGCCGCTGGGCTTTCCTTTGACGGCCATGCTGGCGTTCGCGCTGGTCACCCATGCTTTCGGTTCGCGCCGCGTGCTGCTGGACTGCGCCATCGGCCTGGCGCTGGGCGTCATCTGCTGGCTGGGTTTTACGCGCCTGGGCGTGACGCTGGGCGGCGCGCTGCCGCTGGCGGGGTGGTGACATGGACGCCTTTCATTCCCTGATGGCCGGTTTCGGCGTGGCGCTGCAGCCGGCGCACTTGATGTGGGCGTTCGTGGGCTCGCTACTGGGCACCGCCATCGGCGTGCTGCCAGGCATCGGACCGGCACTGACCATCGCGCTGCTGCTGCCTGTCACCGTCAAGATCGCGCCCACCGCGGCTTTCATCATGTTCGCCGGAGTGCTGTACGGCGCCATGTATGGCGGGTCCACCACGTCCATCCTGCTGAACACCCCGGGTGAAAGCGGGTCGATGATGACCGCGCTCGAGGGCAACAAGATGGCGCGGACCGGGCGCGGCGCTGCCGCGCTGGCCACCGCCGCCATCGGCTCGTTCGTGGCGGGCACGCTGGCCACGCTGGCCCTGACCTTCCTGGCCCCGGCCATTGCCGAACTGGCCTTTGTGTTCGGGCCGGCCGACTATTTCGCGCTGATGCTGCTGGCTTTTACCTCGGTATCGGTCGTGCTGGGCACCTCGCGGGTGCGCGGGTTCATCGCGCTGTTCCTGGGGCTGGCGATGGGCGTGGTGGGCATCGACGGCCCATCGGGGCAGGCCCGCCTGGCATTCGGCTCGCCCGACCTGCTCGACGGCATCGATATCACGGTAGTGCTGGTGTCCTTGTTCGCCGTGGGCGAGATCCTGTATGTGGCCAGCCGCTATCGCAATGCGCCGCCGGCGGTCAATCCGCTGTCGGGCGGGCACTGGATGACCCGCCAGGATTGGCAGCGGTCATGGAAACCCTGGCTGCGCGGCACCTTGCTGGGTTTCCCCATCGGTGCGCTGCCGGCCGGCGGTTCCGAGGTGCCGACCTTCCTGTCCTATACCCTGGAACGCCGCTTGAGCAAGCACCGCGACGAATTCGGCAAGGGCGCCATCGAAGGGGTGGCCGGGCCCGAGGCGGCCAACAACTCGGCGGCTGCCGGCATCCTGGTGCCGCTCTTGACGCTGGGCCTGCCCACGTCCGCCACCGCCGCGGTATTGCTGGCGGCATTCCAGAGTTACGGCCTGCAGCCGGGCCCGTTCCTGTTCGTCAACAGCGCCGACCTGGTATGGGGCCTGATCGCATCGCTGTACGTGGGCAACCTGATGCTGCTGGTCCTGAACCTGCCGCTGGTGGGGCTGTGGGTGCGGCTGCTGCTGATTCCGCGGCCATACCTGTATGCGGGCATCCTGGTGTTCGCCATGGTGGGCATCTGGGGCGTGGGCACGTCGTGGATGGACCTGCTGCTGATGTTCGTGATCGGCCTGGTGGGCTATGTCATGCGCGTCTACGATTTTCCCATCGCACCGGTGCTGATCGGCCTGATCCTGGGGCCGATGGCCGAAACGCAGCTGCGCCGCGCGTTGTCCATCGGCGAAGGCAGCCCGGCCGTGCTGCTGTCGTCGCCGTTGTCGGTGACGCTGATCGTGCTGTCGCTGGCAGTGCTGTTCCTGCCGGGCCTGTTGCGCAAGCTGCGGGCCAACGCCTAGGTGATTGCATTCTTGTTGCCCGGCCCGGCCTTGCCCGGCCCGGGCGGCGCGCGCCGTCAGGTGCGCTTGGAATGCGCGGGTGTCACCACCATGAGCAGACGGGCCGGCGTCTTGCCTACATTGCGGCCCATGTGCGGCTTGCTGCAATTGAAATGCACGCAGTCGCCTGCTTTCATCACGAACGCATGGTCGGCAATCTGGAATTCAATCGTGCCTTCCAGCAGGTAAAGCACTTCCTCGCCCTCGTGCGTCAGCAGCTTGGGTTTCATTTTCCCGTCGGGCGGGAAACTGAGCTCGAATGCGCTCATTTGCTGGTCGGGCAGGTCGCCGCTGGACAAGCGGTAGGTGTAGCCATGCGCGGTCAGGGCGGGGGTGTCGGCCCGTTCGTTGGCGCGGTACAGCACATAGTCGGGGCTGGCAGCCTCGGGCTCTTCGAAGAAATCGCGCAGCGGAATATCCAGATGGGTCGCGATGGCGATCAGGTTCGAGATCGACGCGCTGGCCTCGCCGCGTTCCAGGCGCGACAGGAAGCCCGCGGACAGGCCGGTTTCCTGGCTTAGCCCTTCCAGGGTGATGCGATGTGTCTGCCTGGCCTTGCGGATGCGCGCGCCCAGCTGGCGCGCCACGAACTCGATGCGCTCGTTGACTTTTTTGTTCATGGGTCCTGAGGTTCATGAAGGCCCGGCGTGCAGATATCCGGCTGCTCATTGTAGTGGCGCGGATCGAAAAAAGGCCTCTACGCTGCGCAGTCCCCGCGGGGCGCTTTCTGCCGTGGGGTGGCCCGGCGGCAAAGACAGGGCGGTCGCCGTCCAGGCGCGAACAGCCATTGCATATGGGCGCGAACTGGATATAATTTGCCTTAGGTGCAAAAAAATTTGCATCCCAAGCAAATATGACGCCGGCCGGAACAGGCTGGCGCAAGAGAGAGACACCATGAAAACTCACGTTAGCACGCTTGCGCGTGCCGGGACGGCGTGCTGGGGCAGGGCATATCGCCTGCTGCTGGCGATGCTTGTCGCCCCTACCGCCGTCATGATGGCTCCGGCCGTAGCGTCGGGCATTTCCGGCGACATCGTCAAGATCGGCATCCTGAATGACCAATCGGGCACTTATGCCGACCTGGCCGGGCCCGGCTCGGTAGAGGCCGCCAGGATGGCCATCGAGGAAATGGGCGGCACGGTCGCCGGCAAGAAAATCGAGCTGGTGGCGGGCAATCACCAGAACCGGGCCGACATCGGCGCCGGCATTGCGCGCAGCTGGTTCGACCAAGAAGGTGTCGATGCCATCGCGGATTTTTCCAATTCGTCGGTGGGGTTCGCCGTGCAGGCCCTGGCTGGCGAGCGCGGCAAGGTGACCTTGGTGGCCGCGGCGTCGCCGGGTTTTACCGGCAAGGCCTGCACCGCCACCTCGGCGCAATGGGTCTACAACAGCCACACCAATGGCTACGGCCTGGCCAAGGTCCTGACTGAGCAGGGCAATAAAAGCTGGTTCCTGCTGACCGTGGACTACGCGTTCGGCCATGCCTTCGCCTCGGATATCCGCCGGGCGGTGCAGGACGGCGGGGGCACGGTTGCCGGCGAAGTGCGGCATCCGCTGAATACGGCCGACATGAGTTCGTTCTTGTTGCAGGCGCAGGCTTCCAAGGCCTCGATCATCGCCCTGGCCAGCGCTGGCAGCGATATGACCACCGCCATCAAGCAGGCCGGCGAGTTCGGCATCACCCCCGGGCAGGCCCTGGCCGCGCCGGCGGTTTTCCTGACCGATATCCATGGCATGGGCTTGCAGGCCGCCCAGGGCCTGCAGTTCGTCACGGCCTTCTATTGGAACCGCACACCCGAGACGCGCGCCTGGTCGCAGAAGTTCTTCGCGCGTCATGGCGCGATGCCGACCATGACGCAGGCGGGCGTGTATTCGGCCGTGCTGCATTACCTGCGCGCCGTGAAGGCTGCCGGCACGGACGACGGCAAGGCCGTGATGGCCAAAATGCGGGAAATGCCGGTGCGCGACATCTTCGCCGCCGACGGCCAGTTGCGCCCGGATGGCCAGATGGTGCACGACATGTACCTGGTGCGGGTCAAGTCGCCCCAAGCATCGAAAGAGCCTTGGGATTACTACGACATTCTCCAGACCATTCCCGGCGAGCAGATTTTCAAGCCGCTGTCGGACAGCGAGTGTCCCCTAGTCAAACATTGATGCCAGCCCAAGGAGATCACCATGACCGCGACCCAAGACGTCAAGAAAGATCCGCCGCCCCGTATTCGCCACATCGATGAAATGGAGTGGGAGACCATCCGTTGGCCGGGCGAAACCGGAAAAATGCTGTTCCACCCCACGCCCGAGGAACCTACCGTACCCAACGCGGGGCTGCTGCGCCTGGATCCCGGTTCGCACCACCCCTGGCATCGCCACGACTTTGCCCAGGTCTGGTACATACTGGAAGGCGAATTCACGATCGGGGGCAAGCGTTGCGGCCCGGGCACCATGCTGTGCCATGGCGACCCGCATGCCGAAGAGGAATTGCGCACCGAGACGGGCGGCCTGATAGTCATCGTGCAGTATCCCGGCCCCAGCACCGGCGGCCGTCCGATCTACGACAAGCGGTTCAACATGAGCCAGCGCATCGAAGTGGCGCGCGAGCGCACGGACGTGTAATGCCATGGCGCTGATCAACTACTTGACGCAAGTCCAGTTCGGCTACGGCGCCCTGGATACGCTTGCCCAGGAGTGCCAGCGGCTGGGAATCCGGGCGCCGCTGGTTGTGACCGATGCCGGCGTCAGGGCGGCCGGGCTGGTCGATCGCGTGCTGCGGCAACTGGACGGCGCGGCTGGCGTGGCCGTATACGATGCCACGCCACCGAATCCCAACGAGGCGGCGCTGCGCGACGCGACGGCCCGCTATCGCGAAGGCGGGCACGATGGGGTGATTGCCGTGGGCGGGGGCTCGTCCATCGATCTGGGCAAGGGCGTGACCCTGTGCGGTACGCACGATGGCCCCTTGAAGACCTATGCGGCGATCGAAGGCGGGGCGGCGCGCATCACGGCGCGGGTCGCGCCGCTGATCGCCATTCCCACCACGGCGGGCACCGGCAGCGAGGTGGGGCGGGGCGCCATTCTTATCCTGGACGATGGGCGCAAGGTGGGGGTGCTTTCGCCGCACCTGATTCCCAAGGCGGCCATCTGCGATCCCGAATTGACCCTGGGCCTGCCAGCCGGCATGACGGCCGCCACGGGCATGGATGCCATCGCGCACTGCATCGAGACCTTCCTGTCGCCGGCATTCAACCCCCCGGCCGATGGTATTGCGCTGGACGGCTTGCGGCGCGGCTGGACTTGCATCGAGCGGGCCACCACCGACCCGGGCGACCGCGACGCCCGCCTGAACATGATGAGCGCCTCGATGCAGGGTGCGCTGGCATTCCAGAAAGGCCTGGGCTGCGTGCACAGCCTGAGCCATGCGCTGGGCGGCATCGACCCGCGCTTGCATCATGGCACGCTGAACGCCATCTTCCTGCCGGCCGTGGTGGCGTTCAACAGCAGCGCCGAGTCGGTGCGGGCCGACGGCAAGCTTGCGCGGCTGGCGCAGGCCATGAACTTGCCTGGCGCCGGCGACGTGGTGCCGGCGCTCAAGGCCATGTGCGCGCGGCTGGATTTGCCGGCCGGCCTGGGGCGGTTGGGCGTTGGCGCAGGCCTGTTTCCCCGCATCGTCGCGGGCGCCCTGGCCGACCACAGCCACAAGAGCAACCCGCGCGAGGCGTCGGCGCAAGACTATGAAGACCTGCTGCGGGCCTCGATGTAGGCGGCTGCATTTCCGGGCCTGGCGCGAAGCCGCCGTCAGCGTCCCAGTGCCGCTTCGATGGCCGCCAGGTCGGTCTGCAGCTGGATGCGCATGGCCTTGAGCAACTGCCGGGCGTTTTCCGACAGCGGCATGCCAGGGCGGAACACCAGCAGGCAGGTGAAGCTGATATCGAAGGCCAGGCGCTTGAGTTTCAGTCCGCGCGACAGATAGTCCAGCGCCATGATGGGATGCACGACACCCATGCCGACACCGTGCAGCGCGAACTCGCAGATCGAATTCGAGTAAGGCGTTTCCAGAATGGGGCGCAGTGCCTGGCCGCGTTCGGCCAGTGCGGCCTGCAGGCGCCGCCGGCTGGCGTCTTCGGGGTTGAGCGCGATGAAAGGATGGGCCATCAGGTCTTCGGGCTGGATCAGGGGCTTGCGCGCCAGCGGGTGTTGCGCGTGCATCGCCACCACGCCCGGCACGCGCAGGAACTCGGAATGTTCCAGCCCCGCCACTGACAGCTCGTCGGCCATCAGCCCGAAATCCAGTTGGCCCGCCGACACCTGCTGCAGCACCTCGCGCGAGCTCATGATCTGGAACGACATCTGGATGCGCCGCGAGTCCAGCCCGAACGCCGCGATGGCGCGCGGCATGAAGCCAGTGCCCAGCGCCGGCAGCGCGCCTATGGCCAATCGCCCCAGGCCGAACGATTTCAGGCTGCGCACCCGGTGTTCGATGATCTCGAAGCCGGCGAAATAGCGATCTACTTCCACCATCAGCGCCTGGGCTTCCTGGGTGGGCACCAGGCGCCGGCGCACCCGCTCGAACAAGCGCAACTCGGATGACTGTTCCAGCTTGCGGATCGACTGGCTGACGGCCGGCTGCGAGATACCCAGCAGGGCGGCGGCTTTGCTGGTTGTGCCCGCTTGCATCACGGCGCGGAAAACCTGGATATCGCGCATTTCCATATATAAGTCCTGCTTATCAACTTACTTATTTGAATTGTTGATGTTATAGCGCGGATATTCAACACTTGCCTCACCCGCAGTCTCAACTTTGAAGTGGTGTACAAAACATGCCTTCTACTCCTGAAATGGACAGAAAGTTCGGCAGCCTGTCGCCCGCCGTGTGGCGCGCCTCGACTGTCGTGTTCGACTCGCTGGACGAGTTCGTGCAGCGCAAGCAGCGCCAGCCCGACGGCTTCAGCTACGGCATCACGGGCACGCCCACCGCGCGCCTGCTGGAAGCGCGCATCGCGCAACTGGAAGGCGGCCGCCATTGCGTGCTGGCGCCGTCGGGGGCGGCGGCCCTGATGACCACCGTCATGGGATTCGTGCGCGGCGGCGACCACTTGCTGGTGTCGGCCGCCTGCTACGGGTCGCTGAAGACCTTCGCCGAGCATTGGCTGGCGCGACTGGGCGTCGAGGTCGAACTGTACGACCCCTGCATCGGCGCCGGCATCGAGGCGCTGATCCGCCCGGCCACCCGCCTGGTGTGCATCGAGGCGCCGGGCACCGTCACCATGGAAATGGCCGATGTGCCCGCCATTGCCGAGGTCGCGCGGCGGCGTGGCGTGCTGACCATGATGGACAACACCTGGGCCAGCCCATTGGGCTTCCGGCCGTTGGAGCACGGCATCGATTTCAGCGTCGAGGCGGCCACCAAGTTCTTCGCCGGCCATTCCGATGTGCTGATGGGGTCGATCAGCATGAACGACGCCGGCCACTACGCCGTCTTGCGCGAAACCCAGAGCATCCTGGGCCAGCAGGTCAGCCCCGATGATTGCTTCCTGGTGCTGCGCGGCCTGGAAACGCTGCAGTTGCGTGTACAGGCGCAAAGCGCCGCCACGCAGGCGATCACGCAATGGCTGGCGGGCCAGCCATTGGTCGAACGCCTGCTGTACCCGCCGCTTGCATCCGACCCGGGCCACGCGCGCTGGAAGCGCGACTTCCGCACCCATGGCTGCCTGTTCTCGATGATCCTGGCGCCGGCGCCCGAGCAGGCTTTCCATGCTTTCTTCGATTCGCTGCAGCACTTCGCCATTGGCGCCAGCTGGGGCGGCGTGCATAGCCTGGCCGCGTATTACCCGGCGGCTTTGCAGGCGGGGCGCGCCTTCTCGGCCACCGACCGGCCCGTGGTGCGCCTGTCCATCGGCCTGGAAGACGCGCAAAGCCTGAAAGACGACCTGCAGGCGGCCCTGGCCGCGTTCCAGGCCGCGCGCAACTGAAATCCATCGGGCTGCCCCATGGCGGCCCGATGCCAAGTGCCTGAAGGCACGTCGATATGCAAGGGGAATTGCAATGCGCTTACGTCACAAGTTTTCCACCGTGTTCATGCCCGCCGTGATGGCGTGGGCCGTCACTGCCGGTGTGCAGGCGCAGGCGCCGCAGCCGGACACTCCGGCCTCGCCGGTATCGCCCGCCGTGGCAAGCAGCGATAGCCCGACGGTCAACCAGATCCGCAGCCGCGGGTATTTGATCTGCGGCTCGGGCCACGGCACCACGGGCTTCTCGGCGCCCGACAAGAACGGCCACTGGAAGGGGTTGGATGCCGATACCTGCCGCGCCATCGCGATCGCCGTGCTGGGCGATCCGGACAAGACCCGCTTCGTGCCGCTGACCGGCCAGCAGCGCCTGACCGCGCTGCAGACCGGGCAGATCGACGTGTTGCCGCGCACCACCTCGTGGACCCTGCGCCGCGACGCCAACGGCATCAATTTCACCTATCCCAATTATTACGAATACGACGCCTTCATGGTGCGCAAGGAACTGGGCATCACGCGCACGCAGGACATGACGGGCGCGACAATCTGCGTGCAGACCGGGTCGACCAACGAGGTCACCGTGGCCGACCTGTCGCGCAAGTTCAACCTGGGCCTGAAGACCGTGCTGTTCGACAACACCGCGGCCTCGCGCCAGGCATTCTTCTCGGGGCGCTGCGACGGGCTGATCACCGACGCGTCGGCGCTGGCCGCGGTGCGTGCCACACAGACGCAGAATCCGGCCGACTACGTCATTTTCCCCGCCAGCGGTAATAGCGAAGCCTTGACGCCCGCCGTGCGCCATGGCGACGACCGCTGGTTCGATATCGTGAAGTTCGTCGTGCAGGCGCCGATCGCCGCCGAGTACATGGGGATCACGCAGGCCAATGTAGACCAGATGCTGAAGTCCACCGACCCGCGCATTGCGCGCTTCCTGGGCACCGAGCCGGGCAATGGCAAGGCGCTGGGGCTGGATGAGCGCTGGGCGTACAACATCGTCAAGCAACTGGGCAACTACGGCGAGATGTTCGAGCGCAATGTGGGCCAGGGCAGCCCGCTGAAGCTCGAGCGCGGCCTGAACCGGCTTTATAGCGACGGCGGCCTGATGTATCCCTACGTGTTCAACTGAAGGCGCGCCATGTTCAGATCCCTGTGGTTCGACGGGCGGCTGCGCGCCGTGCTCGCGCAGGTCTTGATCGCCTGCGGGTTCGCGGGCGTGGTCGGCTGGCTGTTCTGGAACGCCCGCCACAACCTGATGCAGCGCGGCATCGCGATGGGCTTCGATTTCCTGGGCGAGGCGGCGCGCTTTCCCATTTCTGAGCACCTGCTGGCCTATCAGCCCACCGATTCGTACGGCCGGGCGTTTGCGGTGGGGCTTGCCAATACCCTGTATATCTCGCTGCTGGTGATCGTGGTGTCGACCGTGCTGGGTTTCCTGCTGGCGCTGGCCAGGCGCAGCCGGCATCCGCTGGTGGCGGCTGCCGCCACGGTTTACCTGGAAGCGATCCGCAATACGCCGCTGGTGGTGCAATTGCTGTTCTGGTACAGCGTGGTCACCCTGAACCTGCCCGCGCCGCGCCAGGCGCTGGAGCCGTTGCCGGGGGTGTTCCTGTCGGTGCGCGGCCTGTTCTTTCCCAGCGTGTCCTGGACCGGCGACCTGGTGCCGCTGGCCTGGGCGGCGGGGGCAGCCGTCGTGCTGCTGGGCGCGCGCTTCGTATATAAGCGGCGGCACCGCGCCGCCGGCGCGCGCGGGTGGCCATGGCTGGCGCTGGCGGCCGGCCTGCTGCTGTGGGGCGCATGGCAAGGGCAGGTGGGGTTGCAGTCCCAGGCGCCCGTGCTGCGCGGCCTGAACTTCCTGGGCGGTGCCTCGTTCACGCCCGAATTCTCGGCGCTGTTGCTGGGCCTGACGCTGTACTCCGCCGCGTTTTCGGGTGAAATCATCCGCAGCGGCATTGCCGCCGTGCCGCGCGGGCAGTGGGAAGCCGCGCGCTCACTGGGCCTGCGGCCCTGGACCACCCTGCGCTGGGTCGTGGTGCCGCAGGCCCTGCGCATCATCGTGCCACCCATGACCAGCCAGTATCTGTCTATCATCAAGAACACCACGCTTGCCCTGGCGGTGGGCTATCCCGATCTGTCGTTCGTGATCACCACCACCATCAACCAGACCGGGCAGGCAATCGAGGGTATCGCGATCCTGATGGCCGTGTACCTGAGCATCAGCCTGAGCGTGTCGCTGTTCATGAACTTGTACAACCGCCGCATCAACCGGACGCAACGGCCATGACCAGCGCCATCCAGGCCATTCCCCCCGAGGCCGCCGCGCCGGCCGCGCCTTGTCCGCCGCGCGATCCGCGCGACACACTGTGGCATCGCCTGTTCGGCAATGCGTTGAGCGCGGTGGCCACGGTGGCCACCCTGGCACTGGCGGTCACGGCGGCCGGCCGGGCGATCGACTGGGCCTTCCTGGCCTCGGTGTGGCCGGGCGGCACGGGTGCGCAATGCCGCGAGGCATCCGGCGCATGCTGGGCTTTCCTGGCCGACAAGCTGCGCCAGATCGTGTTCGGCATCTATCCGCCTGGCGAGCAATGGCGGCCTACCGTCGTGTGCCTGTTCATACTGGGCATGACGGCCTATAGCCTGGACCCGCGCCACTGGCGGCGCGCCACCGCCTTGCTGTGGCTGGCGGGCATGGCCGGCTGCCTGCTGCTGATGCGGGGCGGCTACCTGGGCCTGGCGCTGGTGCCCACTTCATCGTGGGGCGGCTTGCCGGTGACCTTGCTGCTGGCCGTATGCGCGCTGGGCGTGGGACTGCCGCTGGGGGTGCTGCTGGCGCTGGGCCGCCGCAGCAGCCTGCCGGTGGCCCGTACATTGGCTATCGGCGTCATCGAGCTGATCCGCGGCCTGCCTTTGGTCAGCCTGTTGTTCATGGCCTCTATCGTGCTGCCCATCATGTTGCCGGCCGGCATGACCATCGACAGCCTGTTGCGCGCCGGCGTGGCATTGACGATATTCTCGGCCGCCTACCTGGCCGAAGTGGTGCGCGGCGGCCTGCAGTCCATTCCGCCCGGCCAGCAAGAGGCCTCGCGCGCGCTGGGGCTGTCGTGGTGGCAGATGACCCGCCTGGTCGTGCTGCCGCAGGCCCTGCGCTGCGTGATCGCGCCCCTGACCAACACGGCCATTGTCATGATCAAGAACACCAGCCTGGTACTGATCGTGGGCTTGTTCGACCTGCTCAGCTCCGGCCGCGCCGCCCTGACCGACCCGGCCTGGCCCACGCCCTATGCCGAAACCTATTTGTTCATCGCGGCCATTTATTTCTTGATCTGCTTCAGCCTGTCGCGCTATTCGATGTGGCTGGAGCGTCGATACCAACAAGGGGATGCACCATGACATCGACCCGCACCGGCGATGCCGTGCGCATTGCAGGCATGCACAAGTGGTACGGCAGCTACCACGCCTTGCAAGACATAGACCTGCGCGTGGCGGCGGGCGAGCGGCTGGTGATCTGCGGCCCGTCGGGTTCCGGCAAATCGACGCTGATCCGCTGCATCAACCGCCTGGAACGCCACGAACAGGGCACCATCGCCGTCAATGGCGTGGAACTGACCGACGACCTGCGCGCCATCGACGAGGTACGCGCCGACGCCGGCATGGTGTTCCAGCACTTCAACCTGTTTCCGCACCTGACCGTGCTGGAAAACTGCATCCTGGCGCCCATGCGGGTACGCCGCCTGCCGCGCGCGCAGGCGGTCGAGAACGCCATGCGTTATCTCGAACGCGTGCGCATCCCCGAGCAGGCTGGCAAGTATCCCGGGCAATTGTCCGGCGGACAGCAACAGCGCGTGGCCATCGCCCGGTCGCTGTGCATGAGCCCGCGCGTAATGCTGTTCGACGAACCGACCTCGGCGCTGGATCCCGAAATGGTCAAGGAAGTGCTGGACACCATGTCATCGCTGGCGGACGAAGGCATGACCATGCTGTGCGTGACCCACGAAATGGGCTTTGCCCGCAACGTCGCCGATCGCGTGGTCTTCATGGACGGCGGCCGCATCCTGGAATCGGGCAAGCCCGCCGAGTTCTTCGACAACCCTCGCCACCCGCGCACGCGGGCCTTCCTGGAACGCATCCTGCATTGATGCGGCCGGATGCGCACATCTTGATCGAAAGCCGTGCTGCCCGGCACGGCCTGCCAGCAGGCTCAGTCCAGATGGATATCCAGCCGCCGGACGATCTCTCCGTAGCGTTGATAGTCGTTGCTGATCGCCTGGGTAAGTTCCTGCGGCGTACCGCCCAATCCCTCGGTGCCAAGTGCAGCCAGCTTTTGCCGCACCTCGGCGGACTGCATGACACGGGACACGCGCTGCGCTATTTTCTCGCGCAGGGCCAGGGGCGTGTCTGCCGGGGCCATCAGCCCGGACCAGGAAATGGCATCGCCGAATGAAAGCCCCGTGGCTTCTTTCAGGGTTTGCATATCGGGCATCAGGATCGAACGGGCTTCGGTGGCCATGCCCAGTGCCTGGACCTTGCCCGCCTCGATGAACGGCAGCGCGGCGGGAAGCTGTGCAAACATCACATCGACCTGGCCGCCCGCCACATCCGTGAGCGCCGCCGAGACGCTGTTGTAAGGGATATGAAGCATCTTGATGCCCGCGCGTTCGCTGAATATCTCGGCGGCCAGATGGGCCTGGCTGCCCACGCCCGGCGATGAATAAGTAATGCTGCCCGGCGGCTTGGCCTTGGCGGCGGCGATCAGCCCGTTGGCGTCGCGCACGCCCAGCGTCTTCGAGACCACCAGGACATTTGGCACTGCGCCAACCTGGCTGACAGGCGACAGGTCTTTCAGCACATCGAACGGCCGGTGGCGGTACAGGTGCGGATTCACCGCAAGGTCCGATACAGGCATTGAAACCAGGGTATATCCATCGGGCGCGGCTTTGACCACCAGTGTGGTGCCGATGGTGCCCACGCCGCCCGGCTTGTTCTCCACGATGACCGATTGATGCCATTCCTTCGCCAGCCCTTCGGCCATTACCCGTGCCAGGATATCGGCCGCGCCGCCTGCGCCATAAGGCACCACGATGCGTATCGGCCGGTCCGGATAGTCGGCGACCGGGTCGCCGGCATGCGCGGCCGGCAGCAGCAGGGTCAAAGCGGCGGCCAGGCCGGCCGTACCGAGTCGGATATTGAACATGATGATTTCCCCTTGTCATGCCATGGGCCCTCGGCAGGTTGCCGGGTGCCGGTTATGAAAGATCATGAAAATCGCCCGGGCGGGCGGTCCCTAATCGCAGTCCGGGCAGAACGAGGGCCGGCACATGGCGCGGGCGGTACGTTTCAGCGGGTCCCACTCCTGCAGCTTTCCCCATACGTTTTCCGCAAATGCCTGGGCCGAGGCCCGTAGTGCGCCCAGGTCGGTATCCGGGATGACGCTATCGCGCATTCTGACGACACCGTTGGTAATGACCAGGCTGACATCGTCCCCGACGCCGCATTCGACCAGGCTGCGGATCGGATCCCAGATAGGGCCATAGCGCAACACATCTTTTCTGGCGAGGTCGATAGCGATGATATCGGCGCGCGCTCCCGGCGCCAGCCGGCCGATATCCGCGCGGTCCAGAGACCGTGCGCCTCCCAGCGTGGCCGCCTCGAATACCTCTTCGGCGCTGGCGGCGGTCAGGTCATGGCTCATGACCTTGCCGTGATAGGACGCTGTGCGCATGTTCATGACCATATCGCGGGGGTAGGTGTCGCTGCCGATGGTCATGTTGATGCCCGCCTCGCGGTACTTTTTCCACGAGTCCAGCACGCGCGCCCGGCGCACGATGTTGATCGGGCAATGTGAAACGGAAACGCGGTTGCCGCCCATGCGCTGCAAGTCGCGCCCACCCGAATAGTTCAGCCTGGGGCTGTCGGAGATCAGGTTGGCGTGGCCGATGTTCAGCGACGGCGTCAGCATGTCCACGCTGTCCAGCAGTTCGATGGGGGTCTTGCGGTGTTGCCGGACGGTTTCGTAGAACTCGATGACGTTGTATCCGGCATGGGTTGCCATGGGAACGCCGAGTTCGCGAGCCGCCGCCACGGTTCTGCGCAGGATATCCACGCTGCAGTTTTCCACTTCGCGGGGCACCAGAATGCCATGTACCAGATCGTTGCCGTGCAGCTTGACGCGCTGTATGAAATCGACCGCGTCGTTGAACAGGTGCAGTCCGCCGTCCTGATAGGGTTCGCGCGTCAGATTGCCGTCCTGGTCCGAGGCCCAGCGCCCGCTGTCGTAGCCGGGTCCCAGGTAGCCGCGCACTCCCAGCGACTCGCACTGTTTCCATAGCGCTTCCTGGACCACGACGTGGCCACCCAGCTCGACGAAGGTCGTCACGCCGTTGCGCAGTAATTCGCTGATGGTGAAGGCCGCATGCAGCGCGATTCCGGGATCGGCCGCCGCTTCGTCGCGGGCAAGATAGTTGGGGTAGCCCTGGATCTTTGTCCCCGCGCGCGGAATCGTCACATCCATGTACGGCTGGCCGAATAGATCGGGACGGCCGGTATCGGCCAGAAGTTTGTGCAGGGCGCGATGGCCCGAATGGACATGCGTATCGATGAAACCAGGCGACACCAGCGAGCTGCTTGCGTCGATGATCTGGTCCACGGGTTCGGGGTAGTCGTGGCCCACGTAGACAATGCGCTCGCCCTCGTACACCACACAGGCATTGCGCAGGACCTCATGCCCTCCGTCTTTGAAGCCGACCACCCAACCGCCATCTATCCGGGTTCTCATTTCAATTGCTCCTGCATTCAGCTGTCCAAAAAAATCGCGGGGCGGTGTGCCTGGCCTGGCCAATGGCCTTCACACCGCTTTATGATCAGTATGCTGAATATTTAGGAGTGCAGTGTCAACAATATGCCCTGTGCCGCAAGCCCGGCCAGAAGCCGCCTCGGTACCCGCGCGCCCATTGCGGCGGAGCGAAAATCCGGTAATTTCGGGGTTCCTCCATCATCTCGATAGGGGGCGTTTTATCGGTGCTCGTGCCACTTAAGAACATGGCTATTTCGATTCCGATGCGGAATAGTTGATTATCACGATGTCCGGCCTTGCTCGCGCCGTTCCCGGGGAAGCCTCATGATCGCGAAGAATGTCGATTTGAATTTGCTGCTGGTATTTGATGCGGTGCTTGCCGAAAAGAATGTCACCCGCGCCGCCAGGCGCCTTGGCGCCAGCCAGTCGGCCGTCAGCAAAGGGCTGGCGCAGTTGCGCATCGTTTTTGGCGACGCGCTGTTCCTGCGCGACGGGCGCGGTGTGGTTCCGACCCACAAGGCCCTTGAAATCGCCGAGCATGTGCGTCAGGCGATACTGGCGCTGAATGCGCTGGTTTCGCCCGCCGATGCTTTCGACGCGCAGACGGCGCGGGCCCACTTCGATATCGGCGCCACCGATTACGTCTCGCTGGTATTGCTGCCCGTCCTGGTGCGCAAATTAAGCGAAGTAGCCCCGGCCGTGTCACTGACCGTGCACGCAATCGATCACTGGATGCCCGAAGAAATGCTATTGGCCGGCAAGGCCGATCTGGTGCTGTCGTCGGTGTCGGCCGTCACGTTTCCCCTGTACCGGCAGGCCTTGTTCGATGACGGATATGTTTGCCTGTGCCGCGAACACCATCCGCTGTTGGCCGATACCTTGACGGTTGAGCAGTTCGCTTCTTGCCGGCATCTTTCGATGCCGCGGCAGAACGGCGCCCGCGAACGAGTGCTGCAGGATGTCATGCAGCGGATGGGCGTGTCGCGCGAAGTGACTGTGCAGGTTCCGCACATGCTGGCCATTCCCGCGACGCTGGCGGCCACCGACCTGATCGCCACGTTGGCGCTCAGAGTGGCGCGAACTTTCGCCCAGCTGCACGCTTTGCGCATCGTGCCGCATCCCCTGCCGCTCGGTTCATTCTCGGTATCTCAGATATGGCACGACCGCACGCACAAGAGCGCGCCGCAACAATGGCTGCGTGGGGTGATCGCCAGCGTGGCTGCCGGCTTGTGATCGCATGGCCGGGCGGGCTACCATGCCATCAGGGGTGTTCAAGCGCATTGCCGTCGCTGCGGCCGTCCGCACACAGGAGGCTACTTCATGACTGATCCATCCTTGCCGCGCCTGGGCGCGCAGGCCGTGTTGTCCGGCCTGGCCGGCTGGCAGGCGCACGCCGAGCGCGATGCCATTCAGAAGACTTTCAAATTCAAGGATTTCAACGCCGCCTTCGGTTTCATGGCGCGCGTGGCGTTATACGCCGAAAAGCTGGACCACCACCCGGAATGGTTCAACGTGTACAACCGCGTCGATGTGGTACTGGCCACGCATTCGGCCGGTGGCGTCACCGAGCTGGATGCGCGCATGGCGCGTTTCATGAATGACGCGGCCGCGCCCATGGGCGCGGCCGGCAAGGCCGGCTAGACCGGCCATTCCGTGCTGGCGCAAGCGCTAGCCGCGCACGTAGTAGATGCGCATGGCCTGCTGGCGTTCGGAGGGATCCAGCACCTGGATGCGCACGGAACGCGGCGTGAAGCCTTCGGGCATCTCGGCCGCGCCTTGCGCCACCTGGTAGCGGCCCAGGCTGACTTCGATGGGGTCGAGTTCGATGGTGCCCGAACGGCCGTTGCGGTAGACGCCCTGTACCGCCAAGTGCAGCGTGCCCTTGAAGGCGGGGCCATCGCTGCTTTCGCGCATCAGCAGCACTTGGTAGTTCAGCTTGCCCGGATCACGGTTGAACGAGCCTGAACGCACGCCGATATCGGTGCCACGCGGGTCGGGCGGAATGGCGTTCTGGAAGATCAGGAATTCCCGGTTCAGTTCCTGCATGCGGGCGCGGGCCTGTTCCAGTTCGGTCGTGGCCTGGTCGCGGGTGGTCTGGTTGGAGTCGCGCTGTTCGGTGGCCTCGGCAAGCTCGGTGCGCAGGCGCTGGCGGTCGAGGTTGGCGGCGTTCAGCTCGGATTGCAGTTGCTCGGACTGCTCGGCCGTCAGGCGCTGCGGTCCGTAATTGGCCTGCAGGAACAAGACGCCGCCGGCGCCCAGGCCTATGCCCACCAGCAGCAACACCAGCCAGCGCGGCATGCGGCGCGTGCGTTTGCCGGGCTGATAGACCGAAGGTTTGAAAACGGCCCGTTGCGAGCGTCCGAACATGCCCATGCGAAAACCCTGTATTTAATTGACGTGTGTTACCAGCAGATGGCCGGCCAACCCTAGAGAATAACGCGTGCCTGCCAATACAGGTTACGTCAGACAAGTCTGGTTGCCTACGTACGGCTTGGAAACACCTTGTTCAGGCGGGCATCCAGCGCCGCCAGGCGCTGCGGCGTGCCCACGTCAGTCCAGGCGCCGGCATGATGGGTGCCCAGCACCATGCCACGCGCCATGGCCTGGCGCAACAGGGGCGCCAGCGGCGCGGCCATGCCTGTTGCCAGGCCATCGAACAGGGCGGGCCGGTACAGGCCGATGCCCGCGAAGGTCAGCCGTCCGGGCCCATCGGTGCCGGCCCGGCCGTCGGCCGACAGGCTGAAATCGCCCTGCGGATGATGAGCGGGGTTATCCACCAGCAACAGCCAGGCGTCGGCCTGCATGGCATCCAGGCGGCGCGCCTGGGGGGCCGCCTGGGCGGGGTCCCAGTCGCACCAGATGTCGCCATTGACCACCAGGAACGGCTGCCCGCCCAGCAAGGGCAGCGCCTGGGCGATGCCGCCAGCGGTTTCCAGCGCGTTGGGCTCGGCGGAATACGCAATGCGCACGCCGTATCGGCTGCCATCGCCCAGGGCGGCCGGCAGTTGTTCGCCCAGCCAGGCATGGTTGATGACGATGTCGCGGATGCCGGCCGCGGCCAGGCGCTCGATATGCCACACGATCAGCGGCTTGCCGCCGGCCGGCAGCAGCGGCTTGGGCGTATGGTCGGTCAGGGGCCGCATGCGCTCGCCGCGCCCGGCGGCCAGGATCATGGCATGCATCAGAAGGTGTACCCCGCACGCACTTCGAGCTTGTCCAGTTTGTCGAGCAGGCGCAGCAGGGGCGTGAATGCGCCGTAGCGCTGCGCCACCTGGCGCACGTAGCCGTTGACGCGCGGCATGTGCGCCAGGTAAGCCGGCTTGCCGTCGCGATGGTGCAGGCGCGCGAAGACACCCAGGATGCGCAGGTTGCGCTGCAGGCTCATCCATTCGTAGGCCTGGTGGAAGACCGCGAAATCGCTGTCGACCGGCAAGCCGGCCGCGCGCGCCATTTCCCAGTAGCGCACCGCCCAATCCAGCTGCTGCGGCTCTTCCCAGGTGGTGCGGGCGTCGGTAACCAGCGAGGCCAGGTCGTAGGTGATGGGGCCGGCCAGGGCATCCTGGAAATCCAGGATGCCCGGATTGGGGCCGTAGGCGGGGTCGTCGCACACCATCAGGTTGGGCGAATGGAAATCGCGGTGCACCAGCACCGGGTGCTGCGCGGAGTTGGCGCCGGACAGCAGGCCGAAGATGTGCTGCAGCGCGGCCGCGGTCTTGTCATCCAGCTGCACGCCATGGTGCCGTGCCACGTACCATTCGGGAAACAGGTCGAGCTCGGCGGCCAGGCGCGCGCGATCATAGGTGGGCAGGCCATCGGTGCGGGCCTGCTGCATACTGACCAGCGCCGCCAGCGCATCGCGGTACAGGGTCTGCAACTGGGCGTCGGACAGGCCGTCCTGGATACGCTGGTAATACGTGTCGTGTCCCAGGTCGGACAGCAGCAGCAGGCCCCGGGCCGGGTCTTGTGCCAGCACCTGGGGCACGTTCAGGCCGGCCTGCCGCAGCAGGTTGCCCACGTGCAGGAATGGGCCGACGTCTTCGTGCGGGGGCGGGGCGTCCATCACGATCAGCGTACGGGTGCCGGCGGCCAGGCGGAAATAACGCCGGAAGCTGGCATCGCTGGACGCGGGCCGCAGGGTGTCGGGTGCCAGGCCAAGGCTGGCGGGCAGGGTGTCCAGCCAGGCATGTACCTGGGTCAGGCGCGGATCGTGGTCGGTGCTCAAGAGGGCCGTCTCGAAAGTGCGGTAGGGTTTGGTTGCGAACCGCGCGCGCCCCCGTGGCGAGGATGGCGCGCGGCTTCTCTATAATACCGGGTCGTTCCCGTCGGCACGCGGTTTTGCGCGTGTCGTGCCCGGGCCACCACCGCCGCCATGCGTGTCCGCGCCGGGGCGGGTGTTTCTGTCGATAAGGTTTGCATTCACGGTGCATATGGTCCGGTGGTTGATCCTCTCTGCTGTCAGCTTGGCCGGGGCCGTTCACGCCCAGGGCAGCCAGGGAACTGTCCCGCCCGCCGACAAGCCCCAGTTGCGCCAGTCGATCCAGTTGCGCGAATCGCCCGGCTTGCGCGTGCACCAGTTGACCGACGACCAGATCCCCGTCTTCACGGAAGCCGATCACCTGAAAGGCGACCCGGATGCCAACATCACCCTTACCGGCTCGGCCCAGGTGCGCCGCATCGACGGCGTGGTCAAGGGCGAGCGCATCGACTACGGCAGCGATACCGGTGAGGTCGACATCCAGGGCAGCGCCCGCCTGATGCGCGACGGCACCCTGGTAACCGGCCCGGCCGCGCAGTTCAACATCGACACCGACAGTGGCGAAATCGAATCGCCCGACTTCTGGATCGGCGCCAGCGGAGGCTTTGCCCGCGCCGAAAAGGCCGAGATCTTCAGTCGTTCGCAAATGCGGCTGACCACCGTGCAATACAGCGGCTGCCCGTGCCCCAATCCGGCCTGGTACATCAAGGCCGACAGCGTCGACCTCGATTTCGACGAAAACGAGGGCGTGGCGCGCAACGGCGTACTGTATTTCAAGGATGTGCCGCTGCTGGCCTCGCCCTACCTGACCTTCCCGGTCAAGAAAGAACGCAAGTCGGGCTTCCTGGTGCCCACCTATGGCCTGACCAGCAAAAGCGGCATCGACATATCGGTGCCTTACTACTTCAACCTGGCGCCCAACTACGACCTGACCCTGCAGCCCCGCTACCTGAGCAAGCGCGGCCCGCAACTGGGCGCCGAATTCCGCTACCTGGGCGGCTCGTATGCGGGCAACGTGGTCGGCACCTACCTGTCCAGCGACAACGAAACCGGCGATTCCCGCTGGATGTTCCGCTCGCGGCACCAGCAACTGCTGGGCGGCGGCTTCTACGCCGACTGGGATTTCGCCAAGGTTTCCGACGACAACTACTTCCGCGACTTTTCCACGCTGGGGCTGAACGAGGCCTCCACGACCTACCTGCCGCAGCGGGGCCGGGTAGGCTGGAGCAACCGCTACTGGCAGTCGTACGCGCAGGTCTACAAGTACCAGACCCTGCAAGATCCCGACGCCCCGTTGGCACCGCCCTACGACAAGGTGCCCGAGCTCTACCTGCAGGGCGCGCGCTACGACACGGGCGGCTTCGACCTCGAATGGACCAGCACCGCCGTGCGCTTCGAGCAGCCGCTGCTCAACCGGGTGCGCCTGGGGCCCGACGGCGACCGGCTCCAGACCTACGCCACCGCCGAGTATCCCATCGTGCGCCCGGGCTGGTTCGTGGTTCCGAAGGTGGGCATCAACTACACCCAATACCAGACCGACTGGTATCGCCTGTCCGATAATCCGCGCTCCATGTCGCGCACCGTGCCTATTTTCTCGGTGGACGCCGGCATGGTCTTCGAGCGCGATACCACCCTGTTCGGCAACGATTCCATCCAGACGCTCGAGCCGCGCCTGTACTACTTGCGCGTTCCGTATCGCGACCAATCCAAGATCCCGGTGTACGACACCACGCTGGCCAACTTCAGCTTCGACCAGGCCTTCCAGGAAAACATCTACACGGGCGGCTGGGACCGCATCGCCAACGCCAACCAGCTCACCGCTGCCCTGACCACCCGCTGGCTCGATGCCGACACTGGCTTCGAGCGCCTGTCGCTGTCGGCGGCGCAGCGCCTGTACTTTGAAGACCAGCGCGTCACCCTGCCAGGCGAGACGCCGCGCGACAACGTGCGCTCCGACTTCCTGGTGGCGGCCGGCGCGGCCCTGACCGACACGCTCAGCACCGAAGTGGCGGCGCAGTACGATCCCTATCGCAACAACTGGTCGCGCGGGTTGATCAGCGCGCGCTGGCGGCCCCAGCGCCTGACGTCGGTGGCGCTGTCGTACCGTTACCAGCGCGACCCGCTGCCCGGCGTGGCCTACCAGCCGCGCGGCCAGGACCAGATCAGCCTGGCGTTCCAGTGGCCGTTCAGCGAACGCTGGTACGGGGTGGGGCGCATCGATTATTCCCTGCGTACCGAAGCGGCCACGGCGACCTCCGCGCGCGAGTCGCCACGCATCACCCAGGCTATCGCCGGCCTGGAATACAAGGGCGATTGCTGCTGGACCGGCCGTGTCGTGTTCCAGCGCTACGCCGTGTCGGCTTCCGATGCCAATACGGCGCTGTTCTTCCAACTGGAACTGAGCGGCCTGGGCTCGCTGGGTACAGATCCCATGAGCCTGCTGAACAAGAGCATCCCGGGGTATCAGCCTGTGACGCCTCCGACGCCTCAGGGCACGACATTTGAAAGGTATGAATGATGCGTAGCTTGCACCTCTTGCGCCGGCTGCCCGGCAACCTGCTGGTTCTGGCCGCCTGCGCCGGCGTTTCCGCCGTGCATGCACAGCAGCCGCCCAGGCCGCAGCCTCCTGCTGCCGGCGCCAAGCCGGGGGCGGCTGCAAGCCAGCCCGTGCAGCCGCGAGAACAGTTCGTCGACGGCATCGCTGCCGTGGTCAACAAAGATGTGATCACGCTGCGTGAAGTCGACAGCGCCGCGCTCCGCGCCACCGAAGACCTGAAGCACCGCGGCATCCAGGTGCCGCCGCCGGAAATCCTGCGCAGGCAAGTGCTGCAAAGCCTGATCATGGACCGCCTGCAAAAGCAAGAGGCCGACCGCCTGGGGATCCGTGTCAACGATGCGCAGATCGACCAAGCCATCGAGACCATCGCCGGGCGCAACCGCATTCCGGCGGCGCAGATGCGCACCGAGATCGAAAAATCCGGCATTTCGTGGGCCCAGTACCGCGAATCCCTGGCGAGCGACATCCGCATGAACCGCCTGCGCCAGCGCGCGGTGGATTCCAACATCATCATCACCGATGCCGAGGTCGACGCTTTCCTGAAAGACCGCGAGCACAATCCCAGCGCCGGTGCCGGCATGAACGCTCCGGCGCCCGGCCAGCCGGCCCCGCCATCGGCGCCGCCGGCCCAATCCGGGCCCGAGCAGGTGGCGCTGGCGCAGATACTGGTGCGCGTGCCCGAAGGTGCCAGTTCGACCGATGTGGCGGCCTTGCGCAAGAAAGCCGAAGGCATACTGGCGCAGTTGAAGCAGGGCGGCGATTTCGCAAGCCTGGCGGCCTCGTCGTCCGATGGCCCCGAAGCGCTGCAAGGCGGTGTCATGGGCGCGCGCCCGCTCGACGGCTGGCCCGACCTGTTCGTCAAGGCGATTGCATCGCTGCAGCAGGGCCAGGTCAGCGGCCTGGTCCAAAGCGGCAACGGCTTTCATATCCTGAAGGTGCTGGACCGGGCCGGCGGCCGCGCCGCTGCGCCCCAGCAACCGGCCGCACCCCAGCAGCCGGCGGCACCCCAGACACCGGTAGCGCCCCAGCCGGGCGCGGGCATGCCGGCCCACCAAGGCCCGGTCCAGGTTACGCAAACGCACGCACGGCATATCCTGATCAAGACCTCGGCCGTCATGAGCGACGACCAGGCCCGCCAGCGCCTGGAGCAGATCCGCCAGCGCATCGTCAATGGCGGCGCGTCGTTCAGCGACATGGCCCGCCAGTATTCGCAGGACGCCAATGCGCCGCAGGGCGGCGATCTGGGCTGGGTCAACCCCGGCGAGATGGTGCCCGCGTTCGAGCAGGCCATGAATGCGTTGTCGGTGGGCGGCATCAGCCAGCCTGTGCTGTCGCCGTTCGGATGGCACCTGATCCAGGTCGAAGAGCGCCGCGAGCACGATGTCAGCGATGAACTGCAGCGCATGCAGGCGCGCCAGATCCTGTTCGAGCGCCGCGCCGAGCCGGCCTTCGAAGACTGGCTGGCGCAATTGCGCAACGAGGCCTACATCGACAACCGCCTCGAAAAGCAAGACCGCCTCGAGCAGAACAACCAGTGAACACGGCCGTGAGCCCATCATGAGCAGGCACCAGGCGCGCAAGCGCTTTGGGCAACACTTCCTGACCGACGAAAGCGTGGTCGACGGCATCGTGCGGGCCATTGCGCCCGCGCGCGATGACCGCGTGGTCGAGATCGGCCCGGGTCTGTCGGCCCTGACGCAGCCCCTGCTGCGCGGCCTGGCTCACCTGACCGTGGTCGAGATCGACCGCGACCTGGCGGCGCGCCTGCGCAACAAATATCCGCCCGAGCACCTGACGGTGATCGAGGCCGATGCCCTGACCGTGGATTTCGCCAGCCTGGGCGAACGCCTGCGGGTGGTCGGCAACTTGCCCTACAACATCTCCAGCCCGCTGCTGTTTCACCTGATGCCAGCCGCCGACAGAGTGCGCGACCAGCATTTCATGCTGCAGCGGGAAGTCATCGACCGCATGGTGGCCCAGCCCGGCAGCGCCGATTACGGCCGGCTGTCGGTCATGCTGCAATCGCGCTACCGCATGGACAAGCTGTTCGACGTGCCGCCCGAAGCCTTCGACCCGCCGCCCCGGGTGGTGTCGGCGGTGGTGCGCATGGTGCCGCTGCCCGCCGACCGCTTGCGTCCGGCCAGCGATGCGGCCTTGCAGGCCGTGGTGGCGCGGGCGTTTGCACAGCGCCGCAAGATGCTGCGGCGCGGCCTGGGCGACTGGGCCGCGCTGGTGCCCTGGGAAGCCCTGGATATTGCGCCCACGGCGCGCGCCGAGGAAGTGTCGGTCGAGAAATTCATCCGCCTGACCGACGCATTGCTGCAAGCCGGCGCGCTACCCGCCTAGGGCCGTTCAGCGGCAGGCCTTCGCGATAAAACCGGGGCGGGCCCGCCTACAGCATGCGCTTGCTGGCCGCCAACCATAGCTGGGTAACATCGCGGGCGCGGTCGCACAGGTACTGCGCCGCGTTTTCGCATGCCTGTTGCAGGCTGACCGGCCCAGGGGCCAGGCTGAACGCCGCGGTGATGCCGCCAGCGTGCAGGTCTTGGTAGCCTTCGCCCAGCGAGCCCGCCAGTGCCACCACCGGCACCCCCGCCTGCCGCGCAATGCGCGCGACCCCGGCTGGCGTCTTGCCGCGCAGGGTCTGGGCGTCCATGCGGCCTTCGCCGGTGAAGGCCAGCGCCGCGCCTTCCATGGCCTGCGCCAGCTTGCCCAGTTCGGCGACCACTTCCACGCCGGGGCGAAAGCGCGCGTCCAGGAAGGCGTGCGCAGCGTAGCCCAGGCCGCCAGCGGCGCCGGCGCCCGGCGCATCGCGTACGTCGCGGCCCAGGTGGCGTGCGCAGACATCGGCCAGCCGTGCCAGGCTGCGGTCCAGCAGCTCGACTTGGTCGGGCGATGCGCCTTTTTGCGGGCCGAACGTGTGCGAGGCGCCGTGCGGTCCGCACAAAGGGTTGTCGACGTCCGAGGCGATATCGATCTGGACGTCGGCCAGGCGCCGGTCCAGGCCCTGGGTATCGATATGGTCGAGCTGCTGCAAGGCGCCGCCGCCAGGCGGCAGGTCGCAGCCATCGGCGTCCAGGAAGCGCACGCCCAGGGCCGCCAGCAGGCCGGCGCCGCCATCGTTGGTGGCCGATCCGCCCAGGCCCAGGATGATGCGGCGCGCACCCGCATCCAGCGCGGCGCGCAGCAGTTCGCCCACGCCGCCGCTGCTGGCGCGCAGCGGGTCGCGTCGTTCGGGCGGGGTTTGTTCCAGGCCGGCAGCGGCGGCCATTTCGATGACGGCCGTGCCGTCGTCCAGCCAACCCCATGCGGCCTGCAGCGATTCGCCCAGCGCGCCGCTGACGGGAGTGGTGCGCCACTGGCCGCCGGTGGCGGCCAATACCGCGGCCACCGTGCCTTCGCCGCCATCGGCCATGGGTACGCATAGCGTTTGCGCGCCAGGGTAGGCCTGCTTGATGCCGCGCTCGATGGCAGCCGCGGCGTTGGGGGCGGACAGGCTTTCTTTGAACGAATCGGGGGCGATGACGATTTTCACGGAAGTCGGTGGCAAGAGTGCAACGTAGTCGGATCGAGTATGCCCATAATACCCGCGGCCGGGGCGGGCGTCGTACCATAGCGAATTCGTCGTTTCGCCTGAGGGATATCCATGTCCGTATTGCGCCGCACCAAAATCGTCGCCACGCTGGGGCCATCCACGTCCACGCCCGAGCAACTGGAAGCGCTTGTGCGGGCCGGCATCGATGTCGCCCGGCTGAATTTCTCGCACGGCACGGCCGACGACCACCGCGAGCGGGCGCGCCTGGTGCGCGAGATCGCCGCGAAGCAGGGCCGCTTCGTGGCCCTGATGGGCGACTTGCAGGGCCCCAAGATCCGCATCGCGCGCTTTGCCGACAAGCAAGTGGTGCTGCGCGCCGGGCAGCCGTTCACGCTGTCGAACAGCTATCCCAAGGACGCCGGCGATGCCTCCATCGTGGGTATCGACTACCCCGAACTGGTGCAAGACTGCAAGCCAGGCGATGAGCTGCTGCTGGACGACGGCCGCGTGGTGCTGGTGGTGGATCGCATTGTCGACGATGCGGTGCACACCACCGTTACGGTGGGCGGCCCCTTGTCGAACAACAAGGGCATCAACCGGCGCGGCGGCGGCCTGTCGGCGCCCAGCCTTACCGATAAAGACCGCGCCGATATCCTGGTGGCGGCCGAGCTCGAGCTGGACTACGTGGCGGTTTCGTTTCCGCGCTATGGACGCGATATCGACGAGGCCCGCCAATTGGTGCGCGCCGCCGGCAGCGAGGCCTGGATCATCGCCAAGATCGAGCGCGCCGAGGCCGTGGTCGACGACGAGGCGCTCGATTCGCTGATCCGCGCCAGCGACGGCGTCATGGTGGCGCGCGGCGACCTGGGTGTCGAGGTAGGCGATGCCGAACTGGTGGGTATCCAGAAGCGCATCATCCAGCATGCGCGCACGTTGAACAAAGTGGTGATCACGGCCACCCAGATGATGGAATCGATGATCTCAAGCCCGCTGCCCACGCGGGCCGAGGTCTCGGACGTGGCCAATGCGGTGCTGGACTACACCGACGCGGTGATGCTGTCGGCCGAAAGCGCATCGGGGCAATTTCCGGCCGAAGCTGTGCAGGCCATGGCGCGGGTCTGCCTGGGCGCCGAAAAGCATCCGACCACCACGCATTCGCATCACCGGCTGGGCGAGACGTTCTCGCGCTGCGACGAAACCATCGCCCTGGCGGCAATGTACGCGGCCAACCATTTTCCCGGCGTCAAGGCCATTGTTGCGTTGACGGAAAGCGGCCATACCCCGCTGATCATGTCGCGCATCCGTTCGGGGGTGCCCATTTACTGCTACAGCCCGCACAGCCAGACCCAGCATCGGGTGGCGATGTTCCGCGGCGTGTACACGGTGCCGTTCGACCCAGCCGCGTACGACCCGGCCGAGCTCAGCAATGCCGCCATCGACGAACTGAAAAAGCGCGGCCGTGTGCAGGCGGGCGACTGGGTCATCCTGACCAAGGGCGATTTCTACCGCGACAGCGGTGGAACCAACGGCATGAAGATCCTGATGGTGGAATGACGCCGGCGGCAACCCGGGGCCATGCATGCCGCCGCATGCATGGCCAACCCGGCTGCGCGGCAATGCCGCACACCCTTCACCCAAAGAACCAGTAGCAAACCCCGATAGACGCCAGCACCCCGGCCAGGTCTGCCGCCAGCGCACACCCCACGGCATGGCGCGCGCGCAGGATGCCTACCGACCCGAAGTACACCGCCAGTACGTAGAACGTGGTCTCGGTGCTGCCCTGCATGACCGCGGCCAGCAGGGCCGGGAAGCTGTCGACGCCGAAGTGGGTCATGGTTTCCAGCATCATGGCGCGTGCCGCGCTGCCCGAAAACGGCTTGACCAGCGCGGTCGGCAAGGCGTCGACGAAGCGCGTGTCCCAGCCCGCCGCATGCGCCAGCCAGCGCACGCCGTCCAGCGCGATATCCAGCGCGCCCGAGGCCCGCAGCACGCCCACCGCGCACAGCATGGCCACCAGGTAGGGCAGCAGGCTCTTGGCGACGTCGAAGCCTTCCTTGGCACCGGCGATGAAGGTCTCGTAGACCGGCACCCGCTTCCAGGCGCCCACCAGCAAGAAGGCCAGCAACACGCCGAACAGCGTCAGGTTGCCCAGCAGCGATGACAGGCTGGCGATGGCGGTGGCCGACATGCCCGCCAGGACGGCCATGAAGCCGCCCAGCAGCAAGGCGGCGCCGCCCAGCCAGGCCAGCGCCACCGGATCGTACAGTTTCAGGCGCTGGCAGGCCGCGACGGCAAGCAGGCCGGTCAGGGTCGAGGCACTGGTGGCCAGCAGGATGGGCAGGAAGACCAGGGTGGGGTCGGCCGCGCCTTGCTGGGCCCGGAACATGAACAGCGTGACCGGCAGCAAGGTCAGCGACGATGCATTGAGCACCAGGAACAGGATCTGCGCGTTGCTGGCGGTCTCGGGCTTGGGGTTGAGTGTCTGCAGCTCGCGCATGGCGCGCAGGCCGATGGGCGTGGCGGCGTTGTCCAGGCCCAGGCCGTTGGCGGCGAAGTTCAGGGTAATGAGGCCGATGGCCGGGTGGCCGCGCGGTACCTCGGGCATCAGCCGGGCAAACAGCGGCCCCAGCAACGCGGCCAGCTTCTCGACCAGGCCGGCGGCCTCGGCGATGCGCAGGAAGCCCAGCCACAGCGTCAGCGTGCCGAACAGCAGCACCATGACTTCGACCGAGACGCGCGCCATGTCGAACAGGCTGGCGACGATCTGGCGAAACACGTCGGCATCGCCCACGGCGAACCAGCGATACAGGCCCGCGGCGGTGGCAACAAGGAAGAAACCCAACCAGAGCTTATTGAGCATGATGGAAGACAAGGGCGGCGTGGAAATGGCCGGTCGCGGCGAGGCTCATTGTCGCAGACTTGGCCCTTGGGGGATGTCAGCCACGCGTCAATTCTGTTAACTTGGACCGGTACGTGCACTTCATAAAAGGTTGAACATGGATTTCAACGCCTGGCGCCGCCGCCGCATTTCCGACCCCGCCTACCGTTGGGCCCGTGGCGCAATGCCGGGCTTGTCCGATACCGAACGCGAAGCCATCGAGGCAGGCGACGTCTGGTGGGACGCCGACTTGTTCACCGGCGACCCCAACTGGAACAAATTGCTGGCCGTGCCGCAGGCCACCCTGACCGCGGCCGAACAACAGTTCCTGGACGGCCCGGTGGCACAGCTGTGCGCCATGCTCAACGAATGGGACATCACCTGGGTCCACGGCGACCTGCCCGAACCCGTCTGGCGCTTCATGCGCGAGCAGCGCTTCTTCGGCATGATCATTCCGCAGTCGTACGGCGGGCTTGGGTTCTCGCCCTACGCGCATTCCGAAGTCGTGCGCCGTATTTCCGCCCATTCCGTCACGGCCGGCGTGACCGTGATGGTGCCCAATTCGCTGGGGCCCGGCGAACTGCTGCTGCAATTCGGCACGCCCGAGCAGCGCGACCATTGGCTGCCGCGCCTGGCCGACGGCACCGAGGTGCCTTGCTTTGGCCTGACCAGCCCCGAGGCCGGCTCGGATGCCGCCTCGATGACCGACACCGGCGTCGTGTGCCGGCAGACGATAGACGGCCAGGAAGTGCTGGGTATCCGCCTGAACTGGCACAAGCGCTACATCACGCTGGGGCCCGTGGCCACCGTGCTGGGGCTGGCGTTCAAGCTGCAAGATCCCGACGGCCTGCTGGGCGGGCCGGCCGATATCGGCATTTCGGTGGCGTTGGTGCCCACCGACGCGCCGGGCGTCAGCATCGGCCGCCGCCATCTGCCGTCCATGCAGGTGTTCCAGAACGGCCCCAACCAGGGCCAAGACGTCTTTGTGCCGCTCGATGCCCTGATCGGCGGGCCGGCCAAGGCCGGCCATGGCTGGCAGATGCTGATGAGCGCGCTGGCCGCCGGCCGCGGCATTTCGCTGCCGTCGCTGTCGGCCGCCGCGGCGGTGTACTGCGCCCACGTCACCGGCATGTACGCGCGCGTGCGGCAGCAGTTCGGCATCCCGGTGGGCCGCTTCGAGGGCGTGCAGGAAAAGCTGGGCCGCCTGGCCGCCAATGCCTACCTGGTCGAAGCCGCGCGCCGGCTGACCTGCGCGGCGCTGAACCAGGGCCAGAAGCCGGCGGTGGTCTCGGCCATCATGAAATACCACGCCACCGAACGCATGCGCGAATCCGTCAACGACGCCATGGACGTCCATGGCGGCAAGGCGGTCATCGATGGCCCCTCGAACTACCTGGGCTCGCTGTATCGCGCCGTGCCCATTGCCATTACCGTCGAGGGCGCCAACATCCTGACGCGCTGCCTGATCATCTTCGGCCAGGGCGCCATACGCGCGCATCCTTACCTGATGCGTGAAGTCATGGCGCTGGGCGACAGCGACGAGGCGCGCGGCGCGCAAGCGTTCCATGACGTCTTCTGGAAGCACATGGGGCATGCGGCGAAGAACGCCTTGCGTGCCTGGGGGCGTGCCTGGACGGGCGGCCTGCTGGCGCGGGCGCCCGCCACCGGCCCCACCGCCCGGCATTACCGGCGCCTGAGCCGCTATGCCTCCGCCTTCGCGCTATTGGCCGACGCGGCCATGGGGTCGCTGGGCGGGGCGCTGAAGCGCCGCGAAATGTTGTCGGGGCGCCTGGGCGATATCCTGGCCGAACTCTACCTGCTGTCGGCCGTGCTCAAGCGCTGGGAAGACGAAGGACGCCGCCACGCCGACCTGCCGCTGGTGCATTGGTGCATGGATGACGGCTGCGCTCGCCTCGAATCCCGTATCGACCTGGTGCTGGCCAACCTGCCGTCGCGCCCGCTGGCCTGGTTGCTGCGCGTGATGGTGCTGCCCGTGCGGCTGAACCGCGGGCCCGGCGATGCCCTGACACGCGACTGCGCCGACCTGTTGCTGGCCCCTTCGGCCACGCGCGACCGGTTGGTTGCCGACCTGCAGCGCGGCGAAGGCGCGGATGTGCTCGCGCAGCTCGAGCGGGCCTTTGCGCTGGTCGATGCCGTACAGCCGCTGCACGACCGCCTGCGCCGCGAGGGCGTGCGCGATTGGCGCGAGGCCCATCGCGGCGGTGCCATCAACGACGAGCAGGCACGCCAGATCGAGGCCGCCGAAGCGGCCGTGGCGCAAGTGGTGGCGGTGGACGATTTCGCGCCAGGGGCGTTCGAGCGCAAGCCGGCGTAAGCCAGGCTGCCACAACCAGAATGGTGCCTGGTCCCGTGCGGGCCAGGCACTTTTTCGTATGCATGCGCCGCGCGCAAGGCCGGGCGGGCAAGCCTGTTGACGCACGCCGGACGATCGATCTAGTTATCAAAAAAAACGAAAAATCGATCGATATATTTCATTTGTATGAAATAGAGCGCCGCTGATACTGTTCCTGCGTCGTGCTTGCCAAGCATTGCCGCCCTTGCTCCACCAGAATCATCAATGGCGCAGGAATGAACGCCTACGGGCGGTAGCCGGCGCCCGACATCCCCACACTGTCCTTGGACGGCGACCTCAATACATACAACATGACGAGATCCATCGCTTTTTCCAGTTTGGCAGAACTTGCGCAAGGCTTGCGCCAGAAGCAATACACGTCCGTTGAAGTGACCCGGTGCTTCCTGGACCGGATAGCGCGGCTGGACGGCACGGCGCACGCTTACATCGCCGTGTTCGAAGAAGCCGCGTTGCGGCAGGCACAGGCGGCAGACAGCCAGCGCAGCAGCGGCCTGCCTTTGCCGCCTTTGCATGGCTTGCCCATCGCCATCAAGGACCTGTGCGAAATCGAAGGGCAGGTCACCACGGCAGGCGCCGCCGCGTGGCGGGCACGCCGCAGCGAGACCACCGCGACGGCAGTCGAACGCCTGCAGGCGCAAGGCATGATCCTGCTGGGCAAGCTGCATATGTCCGAGTTCGCTTTCAGCGGCTGGGGGGCCAACCAGCCGATGGGGACGCCGCGCAATCCCTGGGACTGGCGCGGCGAGCATCGGGTGCCGGGCGGATCGAGCAGCGGATCGGGCGTGGCGGTAGCGGCAGGCCTGGCGCCGGCCGCGCTGGGGTCCGACACGGGAGGGTCCGTACGCATTCCGGCGGCGTTGAATGGCGTTACCGGCCTGAAGCCAACCTATGGCCTGGTAAGCGGGTACGGCTGTATTGCGCTGTCGACTTCCATGGACTGCCTGGGCCCGCTGACGCGCAGCGCCGAAGACGCGGCGTTGCTGGCACGCGCCTTGGCCGGAACGGACCCGCGCGATGCCACGACCCGGTTCCAGCCCTGGAACTGGAGTGCCGCCATGCCGCCCGACAGCGCGTTGCGATTGAAGATAGGGGTGATGGCACCCGGCCAGTATCCCTGGCCGGTCGATCCCGCGGTCCAGCGTGCCACGGACGAGGCCATTGCGGTGTTCCGGTCGATAGGCGCGTACATCGACTATGTGGAACTGCCCTTCGACCTGCCCGGCCTGTACCGGAACTGGAGCACGATCACCAGCGCGGAAGCCTACCGGCAGCACGCCAGCTATATCCACGATGCCGAGCTGCCGTTCGACCCCTGGGTCAGGCAGCGGGTGATCGCCGGGCAGGCAGTAACCGGTAGCGCGTATATCGCCGCGCAAGAGCATCGGGCACGGACTATCGCGGCATTCGACGGCTGGATGCGGCGATACGACCTGTTGCTGACTCCCACGGTGCCCATGGCCGCCTGCACGCTGCAGGAAGTGGACGAGGCCGCCACCCCGTTGGGGACCTTGACGCGGTGGGTGAATTATCTGGGCACCTGCGCGCTTTCCTTGCCGGCGGGGTTCTCTGCCCAGGGGTTGCCTGTCGGCGTGCAACTGGTGGCAAGACCTTGGCAAGAGGCCCTGCTGTTATGGGCGGGGCAAGCGTTCCAGCAGCAAACCGACTGGCACCGGCATATGCCGCAAGGCCTGTAATCACAACAAGACAAGAGGAAAGCGAAATGGCAGCACACATGGCAGTGCAGTTGATGAGCAACGGCCGTCGCGCGGCCTCGCGTTGGATGCGGCGCGCCGTTTGCGCGGCCGCCTTGATCGGCGCGACGGGGGCGGGCCCGATGGCCGGGGCCCAGACGCAAGGTGGAACCTTGCACGCGGTCGCCCAGCCGGAACCGCCGGTCGTCATGATCGCGGTCAACCAGCAGACGTCGACCACCTATGTCGCCAGCAAGATGTTCGAAAGCCTGCTGACTTATTCGTTCGACTTGAAGCCCGTCCCGTCGCTGGCGAAGTCCTGGAAGATCTCCGACGACGGCCTGGTCTACACCTTTTATCTGCAGCCCGGCGTCAAGTGGCATGACGGCAAGCCCTTCACGGCCGACGACGTGGTTTTCTCGGTGGACAAGTTCCTGCGCAAAGTGCATCCGCGCTCGCGCGGCGTTATCAATACCTTCATCGAATCGATTACCGCCATTGACGACCTGACGGTGGAATTCAAGCTGAAGCAGCCTTTTTCGCCGTTCCTGGCGATGTTTACCAACGACAGCATGCCCATCGTTCCCAAGCATCTGTACGACGGCACGGACTACTTGAGCAATCCCGCCAACCAGGCACCCGTGGGAACCGGCCCGTTCAAGTTCCAGGAATGGAAGAAAGGGTCGCATATCGTGCTGGTGCGCAACCCAGACTATTGGCGCAAAGGGCAGCCCTATCTGGACAAGATCGTATTCCATGTGATTCCCGATGCCGCCTCGCGGGCGGTGGCGTTCGAGAACAACGTGGTCCAGGTCATGCGCAGCCTGGATGTCGACAATGTCGACGTGAAGCGGCTGGGTGCCATGCCGGGTGTCGATAGTTCGAGCCAGGGCTGGGAAATGCTGTCGCCGCAAGCGTTCATGGTCATGAACCAGCGCAAGCCGCCGTTCGACAACGTCAAGGTCCGGCAGGCCGTCATGCACGCGATCAATCGCGATTTCATCGTGAAGAACATCTTCTTCGGACTGGCGCGCGTGGCCACCGGCCCGGTCTCGTCCACCACCCCGTTCTACGACAAGGACGTGCCGGCCTTTGACTACAACCCCGAAAAGGCCAAGGCCCTGATCGAGGAGTCCGGCGTGGATGTGGCCGCCACGCCCATCAAGCTGCTGGCTTCGGGTTCGACGTATGGGTCGGCATGGGACCGGCTGGACGAGTACCTGCGGCAGAGCCTGGAACAGGTGGGCTTCGAAGTCGAGATCGACCCCGTGGACAACGCCGGCTGGGTGCAGCACCTGTCCAATTTCGACTTCGACCTGGCGTTGAACTGGACCGCGCAGTATGGCGACCCGGGCTTGGGCGTGTCGCGGCTGTTCTTGTCGAGCAATATCGTCAAGGGCTCGCCGTTCGTCAATAACGAAGGCTACCGCAATCCCAGGGTGGATGAACTGTTGAACCAGGCCGCCGCGGAAGTCAGCCCCGCAGCGCGCCAGAAGCTGTATTCGGAAGCGCAGAAGATCCTGGTGTCCGATGTTGCGCTCGGCTATCTGTTCGAGTTCCGTAACTTGACCTTCTACCGCAGCAATATCAAGAACCTGGTCACCACCGGGATCGGCCTGAACGAGTCGTTCGCCGACGTCAGCATCGAAAAGTAGGGCCGTGCGCAACGGCCGTCGCGCCATTTCCCCACTGAAGTTCGACCGTCAAACAAGGATGTGGCATCTTGAAATTCGCATCATTTCTCGTTTCCAGGCTCGCCAAGGTGGTGCTGGTGGTGCTGGGCGTGGTCATTATCAATTTCATCCTGATCCACCTGGCCCCGGGCGACCCGGCCTCGATCATGGCGGGAGAATCGGGCGCGTCGGATCCCGGCTACGTCAATGAACTGCGCCAGAAGTTCGGCCTGGACCAGCCCATATACCGCCAGCTGCTGATCTACCTGCAGGGGGTCGCCCAGCTGGACCTGGGCTATTCGTACCGCAGCCGCCTGCCCGTGCTGGACCTGATCCTCGACCGCCTGCCCGCCACGCTGCTGCTGATGGGCTGTGCGTTTGTCTTTTCGATTGTGCTGGGCGTGCTGCTGGGCGTGCTGGCGGCGCAAAGCCGTTATACCCAGCGCCGCAAATGGCTGGACAGCGCCATCATGTCGGCGGCACTGGTGCTGTATGCCACGCCGCTGTTCTGGTTGTCCCTGCTGGCCATCATTCTCTTTTCGGTCATGCTGGGATGGCTGCCGGCCTTCGGCATGGAATCGGTCGGCGCAGGCCTGAGCGGCATGGCGCACGTGCTGGATGTCGTCAGGCACCTGGTGCTGCCGACTGTGTCCCTGGGGTGTTTCTTCATGGCGATCTACGCGCGGCTGACGCGCGCATCCATGCTCGAGGTCATGGGCATGGATTTCGTCAAGACCGCACGCGCCAAAGGGGTGCCGGCCGGCCAGATCATCCGCAAGCATGTGTTGCGCAACGCGCTCTTGCCCGTGGTGACCTTCGCGGGCATACAGCTGGGCCAGATGGCGGGCGGCGCCGTCCTGACCGAGACAGTGTTTGGCTGGCCGGGAATCGGCCGCCTGATGTTCGACGCCCTGCTGCAGCGCGATTATCAAGTGCTGCTGGGCGTGTTCCTGGTGACATCGGTCATGGTGGTGGTGTTCAACCTGATTACGGATCTGTTCTATCGCTGCATCGATCCGCGCATAGAACTCGGGAGCTGATCCAATGAATGTCTTACAGCGTTTCATGCAGAATCGCGGTGCCGTGGTGGGCACGGCGATGCTGGCCCTGGTGGCCTTGACCGCGGTCTTCGCATCGGTATGGTTCGGCCGGTCGCCGTGGATGATGGTGGGCGAACCATTGCTCAAGCCGTTTTCGCAATCGGAATTCCTGTTCGGCACCGATATGCTGGGGCGCGATATCGGCACGGGGTTGGCGTACGGGGCCCGCGTGTCGCTGCTGATCGGCCTGGTATCGACCTTCGTGGCTGTCTGCCTGGGTATCTTCATCGGCGCGGCCGCCGGGTTCTATGGAGGGTGGGTCGACGACCTGCTGATGCGCTTTACCGAGTTCTTCCAGGCCATTCCCCAGTTCGCCATGGCCATTGTGCTGGTGGCGATATTCAAGCCCTCGATCTACTCGATCGTCGGAGCGATTGCGGTGGTGTCGTGGCCGCCGGTGGCCCGCCTGGTGCGCGGGGAATTCCTGTCGCTGAAGCAGCGCGAATTCGTGCAGGCCGCCATCGTGATAGGCCAGCGGCCGGCCCGCATCATCTGGACGCAGATATTGCCCAACGCGACCTCGCCCATCATCGTGGCGGCTTCATTGATGATCGCGACGTCCATCCTGACGGAGTCGGCCTTGTCCTTCCTGGGGCTGGGCGACCGCAACCTGATGAGCTGGGGCTTCATGATCGGCGCTTCGCGCACCATGCTGCGCGAGGCTCCGTGGATGAGCGTGATGCCGGGGGTAGCCATCTTGCTTACCGTGCTGGCCATCAACCTGGTCGGCGAAGGCCTGAACGACGCGCTCAATCCCCAGTTGCGCAAGCGAGGTGAGTCATGAGCAATCCGGTCAATCAGCCGGCCGGCACACTGCTGCGCGTGGATGGCTTGACGGTGGCCCTGCCCAGGGGAGCAGACCGGCCCTATGCCGTGCAGGATGTCTCTTTCGACCTGCGGGCCGGCGAGATCCTTTGCGTGGTGGGTGAGTCGGGGTCGGGAAAATCGATCAGCGCGAACGCCATCATGGGTTTGTTGCCCGCGGGCCTGGCGCCCCGCCAAGGACGCATCCTTTTCAAGGGCCAGGACCTGCTGCGGCAATCCGAAGAGACGCTGCGCACGCTGCGGGGCAAGGAAATAGGCATGATCTTCCAGGAGCCCATGTCGGCCTTGAATCCGGTCATGACGGTGGGGGAACAGATTCGCGAGGTCATGGCGGTGCACGGCGCGTTTCCCGGCGAGGCCCGTGGCCGCCGCGTGCTGGAACTGCTGGGCCTGGTGGGCTTGCCCGATCCCGATTCACTGCAGCATGTGTACCCGTTTCGCCTGTCAGGCGGGCAGCGCCAGCGCGTGATGATTGCCATGGCCATGGCGATGGAGCCCGCCATTCTTATCGCCGATGAACCCACCACCGCGCTGGATGTCACCACCCAGGCGCAGATCCTGGCGCTGATCAAGCGTATCCAGGCGTCCATGGGCATGGCCGTGATGTTCATCACGCACGATTTCGGCGTGGTGGCCGATATTGCCGATCGGGTCGTGGTAATGGAAAAGGGCGTCCTGGTAGAGCAGGGCAGCGCCGGGCAGGTGCTGAACCGCCCGGTGCATTCCTATACGCGCCGATTGATCGATGCCGTGCCGCATGGGCGCGCGCGGGCGTCGTCCGCTGGCGTGGCCCGTGGGCCGGTTCTTGAAGTCCGGAACCTGAGCAAGCACTATGTGACGGCAGGCGGGCTGCTGGTAAAGAAGCGGGTGGTGCGCGCGGTCGATGATGTCAGCTTCAGTGTCGGGCCGGGCGAGACGCTGGGCGTGGTCGGAGAATCCGGGTCGGGGAAATCCACCATCGGCAAATGCCTGCTGAAACTCATCGAGATCGACGGCGGCCAGATGCTGTTCAACGGCCGGGATATCGCTCCGTTGTCGCCCTCGGCATTCCTGCCGCATCGCAAGCATATACAGATGATCTTCCAGGATCCGTTCGCTTCGCTGAACCCCCGCCATACCGTGGGCCGCATCATTAACGATGGCCCGCTGGCAAATGGTGTGCCGCCCGCTGAGGCGCACAGGCGGACGCACGAACTGCTCAAACTGGTGGAACTGGGCGAGTCGGCGTTCAACCGCTATCCGCACGAATTCTCCGGCGGCCAGCGGCAGCGCATCGGCATCGCCCGCGCGCTGGCCCTGGAACCGCAGCTGCTGGTGGCCGACGAGTCGGTTTCGGCGCTGGACGTGTCCGTGCAGGCGCAGGTGCTGGGCTTGCTGCATCAGATACAACAGCGGCTGAATATCGCCATGATATTCATCACCCACGACCTGCGGGTGGCGGCCCAGATCTGCCACCGGATCGCGGTGATGCACCGCGGGCGCATCGTGGAATATGGCGAACCCGCCCAGATACTGGACCGGCCGCAGCAAGACTACACGCAGCGCCTGATCGGCGCCATTCCGGGCAAGGACTGGGTGCCGCCCAGGTTGCTGGCGCAAGGCGATCAACCTGCCTAGTCGTCGCGGTTCGGATCCATGCCGGGAAACAGTACCTCGGTGAAACCGAACTTCGAAAAATCTTCGATGCGCGACGGGTACAGCCGGCCGATCAGGTGGTCGGACTCGTGCTGCACCACACGCGCATGAAAGCCTTCGGCCTCGCGCTCGATGGGCCTGCCCTGCGGATCGTGGCCGCTGTAGCGGATATGCCGGTAGCGCGGCACCATGCCGCGCAGGCCGGGCACCGACAGGCAACCTTCCCAGCCGTCTTCGCGCTCGTCCGACAAGGGCGTGATCACCGGATTGCACAGGACGGTCAGGGGCACCGGCGGCGCGTCGGGGTAGCGTTCGTTGTGCTCGAACCCGAAAATCACCACTTGCAGGTCGACGCCGATCTGCGGCGCCGCCAGGCCCACGCCCTGGGCATGCACCATGGTGTCGAACATGTCGGCAACCAGCGCATGCAGCTCGGGGGTGTCGAAGTGCTGAACCGGCTGCGCCACGCGCAACAGGCGCGGGTCGCCCATCTTGAGTATGGTGTGGATCATGGTGGCGTGCGCGGCGGGGGCGTCAGTCGGCCCGGCCCTTGTGCTGGATGAACTCGATCTTGTAGCCGTCGGGGTCTTCGACAAACGCAATGACCGTGGTGCCGTGCTTCATGGGGCCGGCTTCGCGGGTAACCTTGCCGCCTTTTTGCTTGACCTTTTCACAGGCGTCGTAGGCGTTGTCGACTTCCAGGGCGATATGGCCGTAGCCGTTGCCCAGGTCGTAGTGGTCGGTGTCCCAGTTATGGGTCAGTTCGATCACGGCGCCCTCGTTTTCGTCCTGGTAGCCGACGAAAGCCAGCGTGAACTTGCCATCGGGGTAGTCTTTGCGGCGCAGCACGCGCATGCCCAGGACATTGGTGTAGAAATCGATGGATTTGTCCAGGTTGCCGACGCGCAGCATGGTATGTAGAAAACGCATGAAAATTCCTTGATAGGGAAAGCGGGCACAGGCGTACATCGTAGCAAGAAATACCCGTGCGCTTTGCCCGTATCGCGTGCGCCCGATGCGCCCTGCCAGTGCATCGGGCCCCATTGTGAGGCATGCGGCGGTGCCGGCCGGATTGTTGACGCCTGCCTATGAAAGCATTGGTTTTTTTCATTTGTAGGGCTTTGCCCCTGTCGCCCATAGTACGGGTACGGCAACGGGCAAGGCCCGGTTGCCGTCCCACTACAAAATCACAGGGGGATGTTCATGCAACGCATCGCTGGTGCCTGTTTTTCAGTCATTGCCTTCCTGTTCGCGGCAGTCGCGCCGGCCTTGGCCGCTGCCGCGGACGCCGGCTATCCCGATCGCCCGATACGGCTGGTGATCCCGTGGTCGGTAGGGGGCTCGACCGACCTGCTGGGCCGGATCCTGGCCGAGCGCATGGGCCGCGACCTGGACACCACCGTGGTGGTCGAGAACAAGCCAGGCGCAACGGGAACCATCGGCTACGCGCAGGTGGCGCGCGCCTCGGGCGATGGCTATACCCTGCTGCTGGGCACGAACAGTACCTTTGCCATTGCACCGCATTTCTATCACGACCTGCCCTATGACGTGACGACTGATTTCGTGGCGGTGGGGATGATAGGCTCGAACCAGCAGGTGCTATGTGTACATCCCGGCGTGCCGGCCGGCACATTGGCGGAATTGGTGCAGTACGCCAAACAGCAGCCCGGCGCGGTCACGTACGCCTCGTCCGGCGTGGGCGGCTCCAGTCATCTGGCGATGGAATTGCTGATGTCGACCACGGGCACCCAGATGCTGCATGTGCCCTATCGCGGCGGGGCGCCCGCGGTACAGGCGATTCTGGGTGGCCAGACGCAGGCCGGCTTTGTCGATATCAGTATTGCCGAGCCGCTGGTGCGCGCCGGCAAGCTGCGGGCGCTGGGCACCAGCGGCGCCCGCCGCGCGCCCTTGCTGCCCGACACGCCGACCCTGGCAGAGGCGGGCGCGGCCGGGTTCGAATCATTGACGACTTTCGGCTTGTTCATGCCGGCGGGTACGCCCGCGAAAGTCGTGGCGCGCATCAATACCGCGCTGAATGCCGCGCTGCAAGACCCCGCCGTGACCGAAAAACTGGGCGGCCTGGGATTCGAACTCACCGGCGGCAGCCCCGCGGCGTATGCGGTTTATGCAAAAACGGAGACCGCCAAATGGGGCAACCTGATCCAGCAGCGGCACATCGTCCTGCCATGACGCGGGCTGCCAATACATCGAAGCCGCTGCTGCTGGTGCCCACGACGCTGCGCGGGCTGGCCCTGCGCAACCGGATCGTCGTATCGCCAATGTGCCAGTACGCGTCGCAGGACGGCGCGCCTACCGACTGGCACCTGGTGCACCTGGGGAAGTTCGCGCTGGGCGGCGCAGGCATTGTCTTTTGCGAGGAAACCGCGGTCGAAGAGCGCGGCCGCAAGACCTATGGCTGTGCGGGCATTTATGCCGACCGCCATGTCGAGGCCTACCGGCGCATCACCGATTTCATCCGCGGCGCCGGCGCGGCGTGCGGCATCCAGCTCGGCCATGCGGGCCGCAAGGCCTCTTGCGGGCCACCCTGGACCAACTTCCGGCCGTTGACGCCGGAAGACGCGGCAGCAGGCATGCCGCCGTGGCGCGGGGTATCGGCCAGCGCGCTGCCGGCCAAGCCCGGCGCGCTCGATCCGCATGCGCTCGATGACAGCGGTATCGAGGCGGTGATCCAGTCGTGGCGCCTGGCCGCGCAGCGCAGCGTGGACGCCGGTTTCGACATCTGCGAAATACATGGGGCGCACGGCTATCTGATCCACCAGTTCCTGTCGCCGCTGGCCAACCGCCGCACCGATGCGTGGGGCGGCGACCTGCAAGGGCGCATGCGCCTGGCCTTGTGTATTGCTGAACAGGTGCGCGAGGCCTGGCCGAACGACAGGCCCGTGTTCTTTCGCGTGTCGGCAATCGACGGCAATGGCGGCGCCTGGGACATGGACGATACCGTGACGCTGGCGCGGGCCCTGCGCCAGCGGGGCGTGGATGTGATCACCTGCTCTTCGGGGGGCATCAACGGGCCGTTGAACATGGCCGTGGTACCGCGCGTGCCGGGCTACCAGGTGCCGTACGCCGAGCGTGTCAGGCGCGAGGCAGCTGTCGCCACCTGCGCGGTCGGCCTGATTACCGAGCCGGCGCAGGCCGAGCAAATACTGCAAGACGGGCAGGCCGACCTGATCGCGTTGGCGCGCGAATTGATGGTGGACCCCAATTGGCCAGTGCGCGCCGGGCGCGAATTGGGCCTGGCCGGCTACCTGGATCTGCTGCCCGACGACTACGCCTGGTGGCTGAAGCGGCGCGAAGATATCCGGGCCTTGTCCGGGCCGGGTTGACCCGCCTGGCGTTCCGATGCGGCTTAGCCGACCAGTTCGACCCCGTCGGGCAGCGTTTGCTCGCGCAAGGTGATCGATAAAGCCTGCAGCAGTCCCTGCGCGGTCGAGGACATCGATCGCAGGCGGCGGGTAACCAGGAACAGCTCGCGATAAATCGCGGGCTCGTCCAGGAACAGGAACTTCAAGGAGTCGAGCTGGTGCGTTTGGGCTGTAAGCATGGGCAATATCGAGATGCGCCGACCCAATTGCAGCATCGGGTACAAAGACGCGGAACTCGACACCTCTTCGCGGTGCTCCGCCAAGTCGAATTGCTGCAAGGTGCGGCGATGCACGCTTCCCACCTGCGTGTCGGACGCCAGCCCCACCAGGTCGTCGCGATACGCCGATACCTGCGACCACCGCACCGGTCCCGGTACGACGGCCAGCGGGTGGTCGTTGCTGCAGGCCACGCCGTAGCGGTCCCTGAACAGGGGGGAATAGTCCAGCTCGGCGTAGTTCGACAGGCGGCTGGTCAGGCCGAAATCGACTTCTCCATCGCGGACCCGCCGCTCGATTTCCGCCGAGCCCCCTTCGCGTATTGACAGTGTGACCTGCGGGTATTTGTCCTGGAACCGCGGCAACGCCGGTATCAGCAGCCAGACCAGCACCGACGGCGCGGCGGCGATGCGGACATGGCCTTGTTGCTGCAGGGCCACGGCCTTGAGGTCGCTGACGACGGCATCGAACTGCTGCAGCAGCGCGGCGGACCGTTGGTGCAGATGGTGGGCCGCGGGCGTGAGCGTCACGCTGCGCGTGGTGCGGTCGAACAGCTTGATGCCGATATCCGCCTCGAGCTGGTGGATGGTCGAGCTGAGCGAGGACTGCGTCAGGAAGAGACGTTCGGCCGCGCGCGTGAACGAGCCGGTATCGGCGACTGCGACGAAGCTGCGCAGGTGGCGCAAGGTGATGTTGGTAGGCATGGTGGCGGTACGCGGGCATCAGTAAACGCACGGTCAAGAATATATAGGCATGGCGAATCAATCAACCACAATTTTTCATTTGTGATCGTAAATACCCTTTCCTATCATTGGTCGCAAGTTCAATGACGTCCAGAGCCGCAACATCGTGAAGAACCTATCTGCAATGCCCGTAACGCAGCGCTTGCGCATCGCCGTCGACATCGGCGGAACCTTCACCGACGGCGTCGCCGCCCGCGAGGCGGACGGCCGCATCTGGGTGGGCAAGACACTGACCACCCCGGAAGATCCCGGCCAGGCGGTATCGGCGGTTATCGGCGAATTGCTCAGGCAGGCGGGCGATGGCGCAGCACAGATGCTGGACGAAGTGGTGCACGGGACAACGCTGGTCACCAATACGCTGATCGAGCGCAAGGGCGCCACGACGGCGCTCGTTACCACGGAGGGCATGCGGGATGCGCTCGATATCGGGCGCGAACTGCGGTATGACCTGTACGACCTGGAACTGGCGTTGCCCCGTCCCTTGATCGCACCCGGGCGCCGCATCGAGGCGCGCGAACGGTTGGCGGCCTCTGGCGAGACCGTGACCGCGCTGACCGACGCCGAGCTGCAGCGCATCGTGGATGAGGTGCGCGCGCTGGACGTACGTTCGGTAGCAGTCTCGCTGCTGCATTCGTACTTGAACGACGATCATGAACGCCGCGTGGGTGCCGCGCTGCAGGCGGCCTTGCCCGATGTCGAGGTGTCGCTGTCCTCTGACCTGGCACGTGAAGTCAAAGAGTTCGAGCGCACGTCGACGGCGGCAGCCAGCGCCTATGTCAAGCCCGTGGTCGCCGACTATCTGCGTCAACTGGAAGCGCGCATCGAGGCGCTGACGCCCGGCATCGCGCTGCGCATCATGGTGTCCAGCGGAGGCTTCACTTCGGCCGGCGCCGCGGCGCACACGCCGATTTTCCTGCTCGAGTCCGGCCCGGCTGCCGGCGTGCTGTCGGCACTGAATACCGCCCGCGCGCAGGGGGTGCGCAAGGTGCTTGCGTTCGACATGGGCGGCACCACCGCGAAGGCATGCGTGGTGGCCGATGGCGAGGCGCCGGTGGCATACAACTTCGAATGCGCGCGCGTGCACCGATTCAAGCGCGGGTCGGGCCTGCCCATCCTGATTCCCAGCATCGACCTGATCGAGATCGGCGCCGGCGGCGGCTCGATCGCGCATGTGAACCGCATGGGCCTTCTGAATATTGGCCCCGAGTCTGCCGGCTCGGTGCCCGGGCCGGCCTGCTACGGACTCGGCGGCACGGAAATCACCGTGACTGACGCCGACCTGGTGCTGGGTTACCTGAATCCCGACAACTTCCTGGGCGGCGAGATGCGCCTGCGCAAAGAGCAGGCGATGCAGGGCCTGGAACGCCTGGCGGGCCAGCTCGGCATGGCGCCGCTGGAAGTCGCTTGGGGCATACACGACATGGTCAACGAGAACATGGCCAATGCCGCCCGCATCCATATCGCAGAGAAAGGCCACGATCCGCGCGACTTCACTTTCGTGGCCACCGGCGGCGCCGGCCCCGTACATGCCATCGAGGTTGCCCGCAAGCTGCGCATGCCCAGGCTGCTTGCCTCGATCGCGGCGGGCGCGGGCTCTTGCCTGGGCATGCTGGCCGCGCCCGCCCGGGCCGATCGTTCCTGGTCGCAGCCCGCCTTGCTGGATGATATCGCCTGGGACGAGGTCAGCGAGCGCCTGCGCGGGCTGCGCCAGGAAGCCGCTACCGAGCTGGCTACCGCCGGCGTGCCGGAGGCGGTCGCGCAATGGTCTGTCGGAGTCGAGATGCGCTACTACGGGCAGGGCGACAACGTTTCGGTCAGCATGCCCTGGAGCGAGTTCGGCAACGATGCCGCGCAAGTCGTGCGGCATGCATTTGAAGACCGCTACCGCGCGCTGTACGGCCACCTGGTTCCCGGAGCCCGGCCGCAGGTGCTGACGTGGCGCCTGACCGGCAAGTCGGCCGCGGTTTCGCGCGACTTCAATTGGGGCGAAGGCGCCGCCGTCGCCGGGGGCATGCCGGTACGGCGCGAGATCTACCTGCCGCTGAAGGGCGAGTTCGGCGCGGTGGACGTCTACGAGCGGTATGCGCTGCCCGCCGGTACCCGGCTACAGGGGCCGCTGGTGCTTGAAGAGCGGGAGTCGACGCTTGTCGTTCCTATTGCGGCCGACGTGGAGATCCTGCCGGACCTGACTGTCTCGGTGACACTCAAGGAGTTTGAATGATGCGAGCTACCGTAAGCCCGACCCCGCCGGCGCATGCCCAGCCCGCGGCCCGGTTCGACCCTATCGAACTCGAGATCTTGTGGAAGCGCCTGATCAGCATCGTGGACGAGGCTTCGACGGCGTTCGTGCGCACCTGTTTTTCGACGCTGGTGCGCGATGCCAACGATTTCGCGGTAGTGCTGACCGATGCCCAGGGCAGGTCGCTGGCCCAATCCACGCTGAGCATCCCGTCGTTCATCGGCAGCCTGCCGGCCACCGTAAAGCATTTTCTGAAGAAGTATCCTCTCGAGACCTTGCGGCCGGGCGATGTACTGGTTACCAACGATCCCTGGATGGGTACGGGGCACATCCACGACATCAATACGGTCATGCCCATCTTTTTCCACGGGCGCGTGGTGGCGTTTGCCGCGCTGGTCTCGCATCTGCCGGATATCGGCGGACGGCTGCGCAGCAATGCCAATCGGGATATCTACGAAGAGGGCCTGCAGATTCCCATGCTCAAGCTGATGGATGCGGGGCAGGTGAACCAGACCCTGGTGGACATGATCCGGCAGAACATCCGTGTGCCGGAACAGGGCCTGGGTGACATCTGGGCGCAAGTGAGCGCCTGCCGGATGATGGAAGAGCGCCTGGTGCCACTGCTGCAGTCGGTGGACCTCGACGCCCTGGGCGCGGCAATACGCCAGCGTTCAGAGACGGCCATGCGCGATGCGATCCGCGCCGTGCCTGACGGCATCTACGAATCCGAAGTCCACCACGACGGCTTCGAAGAGCCCATCCTGATACGCTGCAAGGTTACGGTGCGCGATGACACCATTGCGATCGACTATGCCGGTTCCAGCCCGCAGCAGCCGCGCGCGGTCAACGTGGTGCCCATCTATGCGTTTGCTTATTCGGCCTATCCCATCAAGGCGCTGCTGTGTCCCGAGGTGCCCAATAATGAAGGCAGCATCCTGCCCATCAGCACGCAGGCGCCCCTGGGCTCGATCCTGAATCCCACGTATCCGGCCGCGTCCGGCGGCCGGGGGGCGATCGGCCACATGCTGTCGCCCGCCATCTTCCTGGCGCTGGCGCCAGTGCTGCCCGAGCGGGTGTGGGCCTCGGGTTCGGGGAATTCTTCAGTGACGATGTTCGGCCAGTATCGCGACCGGCCATTCAATGTGGTGAACTTCATCAACGGCGGGCAGGGCGCCACGGCCAGCCGCGACGGTTTTTCCGCGCTCTCGTTCCCGGCCAACCTGGGCAACACGCCGGTGGAAATGATGGAGGCACTGGCGCCGATACGCGTGCACCGCCGCGAGATCCGCCGCGGCAGCGGCGGCGCCGGCGCGCATCGGGGCGGCGACGGCCTGACATTCGAATTCGAGATCACGCCGGAAGCCTCGAGCATATCGGCATCGTTCCTGATGACGCGCCTGAAGCATCCTCCGGTTGGCTTGCACGGAGGCGCCGACGGGCAGCGAGGGCGCCTGGCCATCAATGGCACCGATGTGGACCCGACCGAACAGCGCATCCTGCGGCCCGGCGACCGCATCTTGATGGAATCCGCCGGGGGCGGCGGATTCGGCAAGGCGTGACGGTGCGGGGGGCTGCCCGATCGGGCCTTAGTTGGCCGACGCGCCCGACGCTTTCACCGCCTCGGCCCACGCGGCGATCTCGCTTTGGATGAATGCGCCGAACTCGTCCTTGCCCAGGTTGGCCGCCTCGGCGCCTTCTTCCATCAGGCGCTGGCGTACTTCGGGCGAGGCCAGGGCCTTGGCGAAGGCCTGGTTCAAGAGATCGACTGTGGCCGCCGGCGTACCGGCCGGCGCGACGATGCCGTGCCACGAGATGGCCTGGAAGCCCGGCAGGCCCGATTCGGCCATGGTGGGCAGGTCGGGCAGGGCGGGCGAGCGCCGCGGCGAGGTGACTGCCAGCGCGCGCAGCGTGTCGGCCTTGATGTGCGGCATGGCACCCGGAATGGTGGTGAACAGGAACTGCACCTGTCCGCCGATCAGGTCGGCCAGCGCGGGGCTGCCACCCTTGTAGGGCACATGCACGAAGTCGAGTCCGGCGCGTTGCTTGAACATCTCGCCGGCCAGGTGGCCGGGCGTGCCGGCGCCGGCCGACGCCATGTTGAAGGCGTTGCCGTTGGCCTTGATCTCGGCGATCAGCTCTTGCACATTGGTGGCCTTGACTTGCTTGTTGACCACCAGCACGTTGGGCACCGTGGCCAGCAAGGTCACGGGCGTGAAGTCTTTCACGGCGTCGTATTGCAGGTTCTTGTACAGCGCCGGGTTGATCCCGTGCGTGCTGGCCGTGGCCAGCAGCAGCGTGTAGCCATTGGGTTCGGCGGTGGCGACCGTCTTGGCGGCGATCGAACCGTTGGCGCCGCCCTTGTTGTCGACGATGATGTTCTGCCCCAGCGACTTGGATACCTCGCTGGCGACGGTGCGCGCCAGGATGTCGGAGGTGCCGCCGGCCGAGTGGGGCACCACCAGCGTAATGGGGCGCTGGGGAAAGGACTGCGCCGATGCCGGCGCGGCACAGACGAGTGTAGCCAGTGCCGCCCCGCAGGCGGCCTGGATCATGGTTTTCTTCATCGGAATGTCTCCGTGGTTCTTCGGGGTAGCGACAAGGCGCCCGCTTGAGCGGGTACCGGTGTCAGTGTTTCACCGAGCGGCCTGCCAGCCGCCAGGTGGAAGCGCGCAGCGCTTCGGGGGTGGGACTTTCACTTCAGTCTGCCCCCAGCTTCAGGGGGTCGGGCTGGCGTTTCTCGATGGCCCACTTCAGTAGCGCCGCGCAGCGGTAGATACCATGGGCGAATTTGCCGTAGGGCAGTGTCAGGAACAAGGCCATGACCACGCCCAGGTGGATGGCCAGGAACAGGCCCATGGCCTGGGTATCGCGCAGGGCCAGCAGCAGCAGGCCGGTCAGGCTGGTAAGGAACAGCAGGGCGATGAAGCCACGGTCCATGGGGCGCTGCGCGGCGTCGCCGTGCAGCGGATGGCGCTTGATATTCAGCCACAGCAGGCCGGCCGGCCCGATCAGCAGGCCGATGCCGCCTACCGTGCCCAGTATCACGGGCAGGCTCAGCACCGGGTAGGGGGCCTGCCATCCGAATGCGTAGTGATATACGGTGGCCACGCACGTGGCCGCGAAGCACAGCATGAAGCCGTAGAACGTCAGGTGGTGAAAGCGCCGCCGCGCCAGGGTGAAGGCATCGTCGGCGTTGTTGCAGCCCTTGCCATGGCCGCCGTCCAGGTAGCGCAGCCGCAGTGCGTCGTGAGTGGCTTCCGCCACGGCCGCGCCGCTGGCGGTACCGGGCGACACATCGCGCCAGAAGCGGGCCACCCCCAGGCCCAGCGCCACGATGGCGAACAGGAACACCAGGCCGAACATCAGCGCCAGCGTGTTGTGCGGGAAGATGGCGTAGAAGTTGCCCGCCAGCGGCTCGTGCAGCAATCCGCCGGTGATGGCCACCGTCAGCACCAGGAACAGGGCCAGCGCACCCGCGGCTGCCAGCGACAGGGTCAGGCCGTTGTGCTTGTACAGCTTGCCCAGCGCGGCGGGCCAGGCGTAGTCGCTATAGGTTTGCACCCGCACCTTGGCCATGGCCTGCGGCACGTTGACGCCGAACTCGTGCGGCGGCGCGTACTGGCAGGCGTGCAGACAGGCGCCGCAGTTGTGGCACAGGTTGGCCAGGTAGTTGATGTCGGCCTTGCCGAATTCCAGCCGGCGCGTCATGGCCGGGAACACCGCGCAGAAGCCTTCGCAGTAGCGGCAGGCGTTGCATATCTGCATGACCCGCGCCACTTCGGTTTCGTCGCCGCTCAGGCTGGCTGCCGGCGCCGCGGCGCTCTTGGCATGCCATTGCACCGGCTGTTCGGCCGCCATGCTGGCCATGGCCGGCATGGTGGCGGCGCGCGCCTGGCGGGTGAGTTCTTCAAGCTGCTTCACGTTGTGCTCCCGTTGCCCGCTGGGCCAGCGCCGCTGCGGCGGCCTGCGTGCCGGCAATGCGGCCGAAGGCCGTGCCGATAGACATGCCGACGCCGGCGGTATAGCCCTTGCCCAGTACGTTGCCGGCCATCATCTCGCCCGCCACGAACAGGTTGTCGCTGGGCCGGTCGCCAAAGCGCACGGCGGCGGTATCGTCCACCTTCAGGCCCAGGTAGGTGAAGGTGATGCCGGGCCGCAGCGCATAGCCGTAGTAGGGCGGCGTATCGATGGGGCGGGCCCAGTGGGTCTTGGCAGGCTGCACCCCTTCGGTATGGCAATCGTCGAGCTGGGTATGGTCGAAGGTGCCGACGCGGCAGGCCGCGTTGTAGTCGGACAGGGTCTGCACGAACCGGGCTTCGTCCAGGCCCAGCTTGCGCGCCAGTTCGGGCAGGGTGTCGGCTTGCACGCCGGGAAATACCGGCGGCATGAAGCGCCCCACGGCCTTGCTGTCGATGATGGAATAGGCGATCTGCCCGGGCTGCATGGCGGTCAGGCGGCCCCAGATGGCATAGCGCTTGGGCCAGAAGTCTTCGCCCTCGTCATAGAAGCGGCAAGCGTCGCGGTTGACCACCACGCCCAGCGATACGCAGTCGATGCGGGTACATATACCGCCGTCATACAGCGGGGCGCGCGCATCGATGGCCACGCAGTGCGATTGCGACGGGTCGCCGATGGTGTCGGCACCGGCCTCGATCATGAACTTCAGCAGCACACCGGTGTTGAAGCGCGTGCCGCGGATCAGGAAATTGTCGGCTGGCCATTCGCCACGCTCGTTCTGGCCCCAGGCCTCGCGCAGCCATTCGCGGTTCGACTCGAATCCGCCCGCGGCCAGCACACAGGTGCGCGCGGCGATGCGTTCGTCGCCGACGCGGGCCGCCACGAAGCGGCCGTTGTCCAGTTCCAGCGAATCCACCAGCGTGTCGTAGCGGATCTGCACGCCCAGGGCTTCGGCGCTGCGGTAGTAGGCATTGACCAGCGCCTTGCCTCCGCCCATGAAGAAGGCGTTGGTGCGCGCCACGTGCAGCGCGCCCGACAGCGGCGGCTGGAAATTCACGCCGTGCTTGCGCATCCAGTCGCGACAGGTCGACGATTCGCGGATCACCAGCCGTGCCAGGTGCTCGTTGGTGATGCCGCCCGTCACTTTGAGCAGGTCTTGCCAGTATTCTTCTTCGGGGTAGGCCTCGATCAGCACGTCTTGGGGGGCATCATGCATGCAGCGCAGGTTGCGGGTGTGCTGTGAGTTGCCGCCGCGCCATTCGCGTGGCGCGGCTTCCAGCAGCAGCACGCTGGCACCGGCTTCGCGCGCCATCAGCGCCGCGCACAGCGCCGCGTTGCCGCCGCCTATTACCAATACGTCGATCATGGGATTGGGCCTGTAGAGTCAGCCCGCAACTATAGGCCGGGCCCCCGGGGGGCGCCAGCCTGTGATCGTCAACAGCCGTTCACGATTTGTGAAGAGTCGCCCCGGGCCAGGCGCCTGCCCGCACCAAAGTTTCGGCAGTCTGGGCCAGCAATACGCGGGCTGCCAGGGCGGCCGGCGACAGTTCGTCGTCGGAGACGCTGGCCAGCAGGTTGGCGCGGCGCAAGTGGCGGTCGGTGATCTGGCGCAGCGCCAGGGGCTCGCCACGCAGGCGCACCGTGGCGGCGCCGGGCTGGATGGTGGCGCCGAAACCATCGCGCACCAGGTCCATCAGCACGTCCAGGCCGTCGATCTCGGCGGCCAGGTTGGGTTCCATGCGCAGCCGCGCGTAGGCGGCGTCCACCAGCGCCCGCAGGCCATGGCTGGCGCTGGGCAGCAGCAGGGGCAGGCGGGCGATGTCGCGCAGGCGCACGGGGCCTTCGGGCGGCAGGCCGGGCAGGTCGGGCGGGGCGATCAGGAACAGCCGTTCGTCGATCAGCGGCAGCGTGCTCCAGCGGCGTGCCGATTCGGTGCGGAACACCATGGCCAGGTCGAGCTGGCGGGCGTTGAGCATGGCGCTCAGGTAGCCCGACAGGCTTTCCACCAAGTGCACGCGCACGTCGGGATAGCGGTCGCGCATGGCGCGCAGGAACGGTACGGCCAATACCGAGGCCGTGGTGGCGGGCAGGCCCACGCTGACCTCGCCGGTCAGGCGCGAAGCCTTGGCGGCACGCGCTGCCCCATCGGCATGGCGCAGCGCAAGGTGCGCCTGGCGCAGGAAGGCCAGCCCCGCATCGGTGGGCACCACGCCGCTGGAAGTGCGCGTCAGCAGGCGGGTGGACAGTTCGCTTTCCAGGCGGCTGATCTGCTGGCTGAGCGCCGAGGTGACCACGCCCAGGTCGGCCGCGGCACGGCCCATGCTGCCGAATTCGGCCACTTTGACGAAATAGCGCAGCTGCCGCAGCTCCATGGCAGGTCCTTGACACCGGAAAGCGACAGTGTCGCATGCGCCGGGGCGCCGGCGGGCCCTTCCGCCTCAACCCACGGCGGGGCGGCAAGGCCTGTATATATTGGCTAAAACGAATAATTATTCTTAATTTTTCATTGGATTTTAGTAATCCCCGTTTCTATCATGCCTGTCATGTTCTGTTCTTCAGGAGAGAGGTTGTGGGAGCGTGGGCGGTAGGAATTGACATCGGCGGAACGTTCACGGACGTGGTCGCACTGGATTACAAGGCGGGCCGGCTGCACAGCCTGAAGGTGCTGACCACGCACGGCGACCCGGCACAGGGGGTGGCCGACGGCGTTGCGCAGCTTATCCAGGCCTGCGGCATCGACCCTGCGCGGATAGCGCGCGTCGTGCACGCCACGACGCTGTTCACCAACGCCCTGATCGAACGCAGCGGCAGCACCGCGGGGCTGCTGGTGACCGAGGGGTTCCGGGATGTGGTCGAGATCGGGCACGAACGCAAGTACGACCTGTACGACTTGGCGATCGAAGCCGCCGCGCCCTTGATCGAGCGGTGCCGCCGGCGCGAGATCAGTGCGCGCATGCGCGCCGACGGCAGCGAACTGGCGCCGGTGGATGCCGCGCAGGTGCGGCGCGAAGCCGGCCTGCTGGTGAAAGATGGTGCCGAGTCGATCGCCGTATGCCTGCTGCATTCGTATGCCTCGGACGCCCATGAACGCCAGGTGGGCGAGATCATCCGGCAGGCATTCCCCGGCGTCGAATTGACCTTGTCGTGCGATGTGGCGCCGGTGGTGCGCGAGTTCGAGCGCATGTCCACGACCAGCGCCAATGCTTATATCAAGCCGCTGGCCAATCGCTATCTGGCAGCGCTCGAGGCGCGCCTGGCGGCGCTGGGCTTGCGCGCCGGCGTGTTGATGATGCTGTCCAATGGCGGGCTGTCGCATATTGCCGAAGCCAAGAAGACGCCCATCGAGCTGCTGGAATCGGGACCGGCCGCGGGGGCGATTTCCGCCGCCCACTACAGCCTGCGCGATGCGCAGGCGAACCTGCTGGCGTTCGACATGGGCGGCACCACGGCCAAGCTGTGCCTGGTCGAGGCGGGGCGTCCCGCCATTGCGCATGGCTTCGAGGCGGCACGGCAGAAGCGCTTCGCCGAAGGTAGCGGCCTGCCCGTACGCATCACCACCATCGACTTGATCGAGATCGGGGCGGGCGGCGGCAGCATTGCGCACAAGGACGCGCTGGGCTTGATGAAAGTGGGGCCGCAAAGCGCGGGCTCGGAGCCTGGCCCCGCATGCTATGGGCGCGGCGGCACGCAACCCACGGTCACCGACGCCAACTTGTTGCTGGGCTACCTGAATCCCGACTACTTCGCCGGTGGCAGCCTGCAGATCGATGTCGCGCAGTCGCAGGCCGTGATCGACGAGATGGGCCGGTCGCTGGGCCGCGACGCGACCAGCATCGCCTGGGGCATGCACGACATTGTTGCCGAGAACATGGCGGGCGCGGCTCGCGTACACGTGGCCGAGCGGGGCCGCGATCCGCGTGATTTCGTGCTGCTGTGCACCGGCGGCGGCGGGCCACTGCATTCGTACTACGTGGCGCAGAAAATCGGTGTCAAGACCATTATCTGCCCGCCCGCCGCGGGGGTGGCTTCCGCCTACGGGTTGCTGGTGGCCAATGCGCGCGCCGACCGGTCGCGCACCGTCAGCGCGCGGCCGGCGTCCGACCCGCTGGAAAGCCTGGAGTCCGCTTACGCCGAACTGGAAGGCCAGGCCGCCGCCTCGCTCGAGCCGCTGTCGGACACCTTCGGGCCGGTAACGCTGGCCCGCTATGCCGACGGGCGTTACGCCGGGCAGGGCTTCAACTTGACCGTGCGCTTGCCGGCGGGGCCATATGCCGGGCCGGATGCCCAGCCCGAGCAGGCGGTGCGCCAGGCGCTGGTCGCGGCCTTCGAGTCGGGCTATCGCGACAAATTCGGCCGCACGCCGCCCGACGTGCCGGTCGAGCTGATGAACCTGCGCGTTACCAGCGAGGCGCCGCCGCGCCAGCAACTGGTGCCGGAAGCCCTGGCGGGCGGGGCTGCGCCCCCTGTCAAGGCCAGGCGCAAGGTGTACTTCCACGAAGCCGGCGGCTACGTCGAGACGCCGATCTATGAACGCGCCGACTTGCGCACGGGTTTTGCGCAGCAGGGACCCATGCTGGTCGAGGACGCGAGTTCGACGCTGGTGGTGGGGCCCAAGGGCTATGTCGAACAACTGGCCACCGGGAACCTGGTGATCACGATTCAGGAGAAACAAGCATGACCATATTGACGGGCGGGCAGCCCGGCGCGCCGGCGGCCGATCCGATTTTTCTGGAAGTGTTCTGGACGCGCGTGCGTTCGGTGGTCAACGAGGCGGCCAAGCTTATCGTGCGCACTTCATTTTCGACCTTGTCGACCGAGGCGAACGATTTCGCCGTCGTGGTGACCGACTCGGCCGGCCGCGCGCTGGCGGAAAACAGCGGCAGTATCCCGTCTTTCATCGGCACGCTGCCGCGCACGGTGCGCACCGCCATCGAACGCTTCGGCACCGACACGATGCGGCCGGGCGATATTTTCATTACCAACAATCCCTGGATCGGTACCGGCCACCTGAACGACGTCAGCCTGGTCAAGCCTCTGTTCCACCGGGACACGCTGGTGGGATTCGCCGCCACCGCCGCGCATGTGCCGGACATCGGCGGCAAGATCCGCTCGGTCGACGCGCGTGAACTCTTCGAAGAGGGTTTTCATATTCCGTTGATGCGCTTGCTTGCCGACGGGCGCGCGGACGAGACCCTGCTGTCGCTGATCCGCACCAACGTGCGCACGCCGGAACAGACGGTGGGGGATATCTGGTCGCAGGTCGGTGCCGTGGAACTGATCGCCGCGCGCCTGGCGGGCATCCTGGACGAATACGGGCTGCCCGGCATCGACGACCTGGCCCAGGCCTTGTTCGAGCGCAGCGAGTCGGCCATGCGCCAGGCCATCCGCACCCTGCCCGAGGGCGAGTATCGCTACGAGATGGAAACCGATGGTTTCGACGAGCGGTTCCGCTATGCCGTGGCGGTGCGGATCGCCGACGGGGCGATCGAATGCGACTTCACGGGTACCTCGCCCCAGCAGCCGCGCGGCATCAATTGCGTGCTGGCCTACACCAGCGCCATGACGGTATACGCGATCAAGTGCCTGTTGCTGCCCGACCTGCCCAACAATCATGGGCTGTTCCTGCCGATACGCGCGGTGGCGCCCGAAGGGTCCATCCTGAATCCCCGCAGCCCCGCGCCGGTGGGTGGCCGCGCCTGCACGGGACACTACGTGCCGACGGTGATTTTCGGTGCGCTGTCCCAGGTATTGCCCGGCAAGGTCATGGCCGGCGTGGGGTCGCCGCTGTGGATCGCCAACCTGAGCGGCACGCGCGAAGACGGCCGGCCGTTTGCCACGGTGCTGTTCTACAACGGGGGCATGGGCGCCACCGCGGGCAAGGATGGCGCTTCTGTCATGTCGTGGCCCAGCAATATCTCGGCGACGCCAGTCGAAGTGGCCGAGCGCGAAGCGCCGCTGTTGTTCCGGTGCAAGGCGCTGCGGCCCGGTTCGGGCGGAACCGGCGCGCAGCGTGGCGGGCTGGGTGAAGAGATCCGCTTTGTCAGCACACATCATCAGCCGCTGTCCATTGTGTTCCTGACCGAGCGCCTGAAGGTCGCCGCGCCCGGGCTGCACGGCGGTGGCGACGGCGCGGTGGGCGAGGTGTTGATCAACGGCGCGGCGATCAACAGCCGGCTGCCGCACGTGTTGCAGCCTGGCGACGAGGTGACCTTGCGCACGCCCGGCGGAGGCGGCTATGGGGCGATGGCCGACCGGGATGCGGCCCAGGCGGCCCACGACCGGCAGCAAGCATATATCGCAGCACCCTGACCCTTGCCAGCCGGTGCCATCGCGCCGGCTGTGCCGGGGGCAGGCCTTTTAACCAAGCAAGGGGAAAAAAATGAATCGATGGGCAATGCGCATTTGCGCCGCGGCAATCCTGCCGCTGGCGGCGTCATCCGCCATGGCGGATGACGCGGCGGCAGGCTATCCCGATAAGCCGATCCGTATCGTGGTGCCGTATCCGGCCGGGGGGTCTACCGATGTGCTGGCCCGCACGCTGGGACAGAAAATGGGAGAAACCCTGGGCCAACCGGTCATCGTCGAGAACCGGGCGGGCGCCAGCGGCAACATCGGCGCCAGTTATGTGGCCAATGCCGATGCCGACGGCTATACCTTGTTCCTGGGAACGTCGACCGCGCTGTCGGTGAACCAGAGCCTGTACCAGGACCTGCCCTATGACCCGCAGAAAGACTTCACGCCCATCGTGCTGGCGGCCATGCTGCCCAGCCTGGTGGTGGTGACGCCATCGCTCAAGGCCGGCACCATGCAGGACCTGACGGCGCTGCTGAAAACCGGGAAGGCGATCAATTATGCGTCGGCGGGCAGCGGCACGCCGTCGCACCTGGGTGGCGAACTGTACAAGCGCATGACCGGCGCCAAGGCCATGCATATCCCCTACAAGGGCGGCGCGCCGGCGCTGACCGACCTGGTGGGCGGACAGACCAGCTACATGTTCGCCATTCTTCCGGAATCGATGCCGCTGGTCAAAAGCGGCCAGTTGCGTGCCTTGGCCGTGACGACCAGCAAGCGCCTGCCGGCCTATCCCGACCTGCCCACCGTGGCGGAATCCGGCGTGCCGGGGTACGAACTGATCGGCTGGTATGGCTTCCTGGCGCCCGACGGCACGCCGCCGGCGATCATCGGCAAGCTCAATGATGCGTTCAACAATGCCTTGAACGATGCCGATGTCCACAAGCGCCTGGCGGGCCTGGGCTTCGAGGTCGAGGGCGGACCGCCGCGGCGCCTGGCTGACTTGATGGAGTCCGAGTCGGTGAAGTGGAAACAGGTGATCGACGAGGCCGGCATCAAGCTGGACTAAGGGCTGTCAATGCCGCCGTGCGCGATCAATCGGTAGGCGCGAATAGTCGATCGTTAATTATCAATTGTTGTGGGACTGCGGGCTCTCTACTATTCATAGAAGGTCCGGTCGAAGCATCGACACTGACAATCAAGGGGCTGTCATGAACAATCAAATCAGGCGAGTGGGCATCCTGGCGCCACCGGGCAACATCGCACTCGAGCGCGAGTTGCCGCCGTTGCTGCCGGCACAGGTGGCGTCGAATCATAATCGGCTCTCGCGGCCGGGATCGGGAATCACGTCGGAATCGCTGCTTGCCATGGCGCAATCGATTGAGCGTGCGGCATTCGACCTTGCCCAGGCCTACCCCGAGATCATTCTCTATGGATGTACCAGTGGCAGTTTCCTGGCGGGACTGGGCCGCGAAGCCGAGGTGGCTCAGCGCATCGCCGATCTGACCGGCATTGCCTCGGTCACGACTTCCACCGCGGTAGTGGCGGCGTTGCGCGCGGTCGGTGCACGGCGTCTCTTTCTGTTTACGCCTTACCCTGACGACGTTACCTCGCACGAAATCGAGTTCCTGCGGCACTACGGCTTCGAGGTCGGCGCTTCGGATACGTTCCGGTGCCCAACCAGCGAAGCCATCCGTGCCATTTCGTCCGAGAAAATGGCCGAACGCGTATTGCAGAACCGCGCCGCCATCGCTGATTGCGACACGGTGTTCATCAGCTGCACGAACCTGTTGTCGATCGACCAGATCACCCGCCTGGAACAGGAAACAGGCAAGTCCGTCGTTTCTTCGAACCAGGCCTCGTTATGGACGTTGCTGCAGCATATCGGCGTCTCGACCGTCGACATCGCAGCGGGTAGCCTCTTTCAGCGATCGGAGCGCGTCGAGGTTTCAATGCCGCGGCAGAAGGTCGCCTGATCCACCGCCGGTAACGGCTCATCAATCATAGACAAGGGGAAGACGCCCGACATGGCCTGTGCCCGTCCGAGACGGGGCGGGCGGGCCGGGGCGTCGAAAAAAACATGTTCAAAACACTATTGTGCAAGATGGCTCTTCTGACGGCGGCGCTGGGATGGTCATGCGTTCATGCCGGCGCCGTGTATCCCGATCATCCCCTGCGCCTGGTCGTACCGTATGCGCCAGGGGGCTCTACCGACGTGCTCGCCCGGATCCTCGCCGAGCGGGTGGGGCAGAAGCTCGGCCAGACGGTGGTGGTCGTGAACCAGCCGGGGGGCGGCGGTTCGATAGGCTCGGCCGCCGTCGCGCGGGCGACGCCGGACGGCTATACCTTGTTGATGGCCACCAATGGCACTCATGCGATCAACGTCAGCCTGTACAGTTCATTGCCTTACGATCCCATCAAGGACTTTGCGCCTGTAAGCCTGGTCGCCACGGTGCCATTGCTGCTGGTTGTGCCGTCCACGTCGCCGGTTCGCACGCTGCAAGAGCTCGTCGACCACGCGCGCAAGACGTCCGGCGGCCTGAATTTCGGCTCTGCCGGCGTCGGATCGTCGGGCCACCTGGCTGCCGAGATGTTGAAAATAGAAGGAAAGGTCCAAGGCTCGCATGTGCCCTACAAAGGCGATGGACCGGCCATCGTGGACCTGATGGCAGGACGGGTGGATTTCACCTTTTCGAACATGCCGGCCGCCGTGAACCAGGTGCGTGCCGGGGCATTGCGCCCTCTGGCCGTCACCACCGCTCAGCGTTCCAGCCAATTACCCAACGTGCCGACGGTGGCCGAAGCAGGGTATCCGAGTTTGCAGGTAGATCCCTGGTACGGGCTGCTGGTGCCTAGCGGTACCGACACGGAAATCGTCTCGCGCTTGAGCGAGGTCGTCGCCGAAGTGCTGAACGAGGACAGCACACGCCGGCGCATCGAAGGCCTGGGCGCGGCGCCGGTCGGCACTACACCGCAGGCTTTTGCAAAGGTCATACGCGACGACACAGCCAAGTTCGAGAAAGTCATCCAGATATCCGGCGCCACCGCTCAATAATGGAACAAGGCCGCGCTATTTCTTCTTGCCTTTCACAAGGCGCACGCCGGGCGGAACGGGCTTTTCCTGCATGGTTTCGCGCATGAAGCGCAGGAAATGCTCGGAGCCGGGCGACAGCGAGCGCAGGCGGCGCGTGATCAGGCAAACCTCGCGCGCCAGCCGCGGCGAGGTGAGTTCGCGAAATGTGAAGGCCGAGAACTCGCCCACGCTGGCGGCCAGCGCCGGCAAGATCGAATAACGCCCGCCCACGCGCAGCACTGCATAGAGCGACGTGGTGCTGGAGATCTCGTCGCGCTGCCCATCGAACAGGGCCAGGTTCTCGCGGGCGTGTTCGCGCAGGAATGCGCCGATGCCGGTATCGGCCGTGAAGCCGACGTAGTCGGAGGGGTCGAGCTCGGCCCAGCGCACGGTGGTTTTCTTGCGCGACAACGGGTGGGCCGCATTGCAGATCACGCCATAGGTATCTTCGAACAGTGGGGTGTACACCAGGTCGTCATAGCCCTTGTGGCGGCTGGTGACGGCGAAGTCGATATCGCCCATGGACACCATGCGCTCGACCAGTTCGGCCCCGGCGTCGCGCAGTGAAACGGTGATGTTGGGGTATTCCTGGCGAAAGCTGTAGATGGCATCGGCCAGGAAGTGGTCGATGACAGAGGCGGCCGCTGCAATGCGTATATGGCCTTGCCGTCCTTGCGAGAACGCCTGCAGGTCGCTGACCGCGCCGTCGAACTGGCTGAGTATTTTCTCGGCCTCGGCCTTGAAGCGGGCGGCTTCCTGGGTCATGACGACATGCCGCGTGCTGCGGTCGAACAGCTTGACGCCCACCGCCTGCTCGAACTGCTGGATGGTGGCGGTAAGCGACGACTGCGTCAGGAACAGGCGCGATGCCGCCATGGTGAACGAGCCAGCGTTGGCGACGGCGACAAAACAGCGTAGGTGCCGCAGCGAGACGTTTCGGATCATGGCGTTAGGCGGTCGTGGTCGCTAGAACTGCGGCAGGCTGGCCGGATCATGCCGCCGCAAGACGTTCTTGGCCTCTTCGAAGTCGGGCAGGATGCTGCCGACTTCGGCCCAGAAATCGCGGCTGTGGTTCATTTCGCGCAGGTGGGCCAGTTCGTGGGCAATGACGTAGTCGATGATGGCCGGCGCGAAATGGACCAGGCGCCAGTTGAGCATGATGTTGCCGTCGCTGGTGCACGAACCCCAGCGGGTGGCTGCCGACGACAAGCGCCAGCGGCGGATCTTCAGGCCGCTGACTTGCAGGAAGTGCGCCAGCCGGGCGCCGAACAAGGCACCGGCGCGCTGCTGCAGCCAGGCCTGGGCGGCATCGCGGATGCGTGACTGGTCGGCATCGGTTGGCAGCGCCAGCCATAGGGTGTCGCCGTCGTTGGGAGCATCGGCATCGCCCGACAGGCGGGCCTGCCGGTGATCGGCGCCCACGCCCAGCACGATGCGCTTGCCCAGGTAGGGCAGTTCGCCGCCGGCCTGCCAGCGGGTCCGGGACATGGCCAGTTGTTCTTTGCGGGTTTGCCAGTCGCGCAGCTTGGCCAGGATCCAGCGGGCTTTCTCGTGCACGGCCTCGTCGATCTGGGTCAGGGTGACCCAATTGGGCGCCGTGACGCGCAAGCCATCGTCGGCCACCACGAAGCCGATGCTGCGCCGGCGCGAACGCAGCAGCACAAAGCCGATGGATTGTTGTTCGGTGGCGACTTCGCGCCAGCGGGCCCCAGGCGGCAGCGGCTCGGGCCGGGGAGTGGCAACGGTCGTGGCGGGGACGGGGGCAGGGGACGCGGGCGGCGTCAGCAGGGAAGCGGCCTCGGGCGCGCGCGGCGCCGGGGCGGCGGGTTCGGCGAACAAGAGTTCAAGCTGGCCGTTGCTGGGCATACCTTTCGGGATTGAGTTGGCGCATTTCCGCTTCGATCCAGGCCTGCACCTTGGTGTTGAGCTCGTCGGGGGAAAGTCCTTGCGATTCTATCGCGGGCCCGATGGATACGGTAATCATGCCGGGCCGCTTGACGAAAGCATTGCGGCGCCAGCATTCGCCGGCATTGTGCGCCACCGGGATCACGATTGCGCCGGTACGCGAGGCCAGCAGCGCGCCGCCCATCTTGAAACGCGCCGTCTTGCCGGGGGCCACGCGCGTGCCCTCGGGAAACAGCAGCGGCCAGCGGCCTTCTTCCAGCCGCACCTTGCCCTGCCGTATGACTTGCTCGAAAGCGTCGCGGCCCTTGGCGCGGTCGATGGGAATCATGCGCAGCAGCGCCAGGCCCCAGCCGAAGAACGGCAGCATGTGCAGTTCTTTCTTGTACACGTAGCAGACTTCGCGCGGCATGTGCGCCGGGAAGAACAGCGTCTCCCAGGCCGACTGGTGCTTGGACAGCAGGATGCAGGGCCCGTCGGGCAGGTTGTCGGCACCCTTGATCTGCCAGCGGATGCCGCAGAAGGCACGCGCGCCCCAGATCGCCAGGCGCGGCCAGGCCACCGTGAGTTTGTAGCGCAAGTGCAGCGGCAGGGGAGCCCACAAGATGCAGGCAATGGCGTACGGAATCACCGTGACAACCAGGAACACCATATAGAACAGCGAACGCAACCAGGCCATGAGCTCAGGCTTCCTGCAACAGGGCGTCGGCCACGGCCGACAGGTCATTGGCGATGCGCGTGCCGGCGGGCAGGCCGCCCTGCCGGGTCTTGGCGCCGTTGCCGGTCAGTACCAGCCAGGGGGCGCAGCCGGCCGCGGCGGCCGCCTGCAAGTCGCGCAGCGAGTCGCCCACGGCGGGTACGCCGGCCAGGCTGGCGTCGTAGCGGTTGGCGATGTCGTGATACATGCCGGGCAAGGGCTTGCGGCATGTGCAGCCGTCGTCGGGGCCGTGCGGGCACAGGAAGATGGCGTCGACGACGCCGCCGGCCTGGGCCAGTTCGCGATGCATCTTGGCGTGGATGGCATTGAGCATGGTCACGTCGAACAGGCCGCGCGCCAGCCCGGATTGATTACTGGCCACCACCACGGTGTAGCCCGCCTGGGACAGGCGGGCGATGGCAGCCAGGCTGCCCGGCAGGGCAATCCATTCGTCGGGGTTTTTGACGAAGGCGTCGCTGTCTTGATTGATGACGCCGTCGCGGTCGAGAACGATGAGCTTCACTGTGCCAGCCTGGAAATGTCGGCCACCTGGTTCATCAGCCCGTGCAGCTGCGCCAGCAGCGCCAGCCGATTGGCGCGCACGGCGGGGTCTTCGGCCATGACCATGACGTCGGCGAAGAAGGCGTCGACGGGCTGGCGCGCCTGCGCCAGCGTGCTGAGGCTGCCGGCGAAGTCGCCCGCCTGCAACTGGGCCTGGGCCTGCGGGCGCAGCGCCGCCACGGCGGCGGCCAAGGCCTGTTCGGCCGGTTCGGACAGGCGGGCGGCATCGACCTCGCCGATCTCGCCTTCGGCTTTTTTGAGCAGGTTGCCGATGCGCTTGTTGGCGGCGGCCAGGCTGGCGGCTTCCGGCAATTGGCCGAACGCGGTCACGGCGCGCACGCGCGCGCCCGCCTGGTGCAGCGGCGGAGCCAGCGCGATCACCGCATCGACGGCGTTGCGGTCGAATTCGGCCGCCAACTGGTTGCGGTAGCGTTCGTAGATGAAGGCGCGCACCTCGGCCACCGTGGCGGCCGGGATCTTGCCGGCCGGGAAGGTGCCGGCCGCCAGTTCCAGCAGGCCGTCGAGCGACAGCGGGCCGTCGGCGCTGGCGGCCAGCAGACCGCCCGCCGCCAGTTGCTCGAAAGCGCTAATCAGGCCCAGCGCGGCGCGGCGCAGGCCGAACGGGTCGCGTTCGCCGGTGGGCGCCAGGCCGATGCCCCAGATACCGACCAGGGTTTCGGCGCGTTCGGCGATGAACAGCACCGCGGCGGTCAGCGAGTCGGCCGTGACGGCGGCGTCCAGGCGGATGCGGTATTGCTCGCGCAGGGCGCGCACCACGCTGTCGGGTTCGCCATCACCCGCCGCGTAGTAGGCGCCCATGATGCCTTGCAGTTCGGGGAATTCGCCCACCATGTTGGTGCCCAGGTCGGCCTTGGCCAGCAGGGCGGCGCGGTCGGCGGCGGCGCTGTCGCCGCCCAGCAATGCGGCCACGCCGCGCGCAATGGCGCGCACGCGTTCCACGCGCTCGAGCTGGGTGCCCAGCTTGTTGTGATAGACGATGCTGCCCAGCTGCTGCACGCGCGCGGCCAGCGGGGTCTTGCGGTCGGTATCGAAGAAGAATTGCGCGTCGGCCAGGCGCGGGCGCACCACGCGCTGGTTGCCCTCGACGATGTTGGCCGGGTTGTCGGCGTGCATGTTGCTGACGATCAGGAAGCGGTGCGTCAGCCTGGCCGTGGCCGGATCGAACAGCGGGAAGTACTTCTGGTTCAGCCGCATGGTCAGGATCAGGCATTCCTGCGGCACTTGCAGGAACTGTTCTTCGAACTGGCCCACGTACACGGTGGGGTATTCGACCAGGGCCGTCACTTCGTCGAGCAGGGCGGCCACTTCGGGGTCGGTGCCCAGGGTGGCGCCCAGCCGGGCGGCGTGCGCCTGCAACTGCGTGTCGATCGCGGCGCGGCGCAGCTCGAACGAGGCGATGACGCGGCCTTGTTCGGCCAGCGCGGTTTCGTAGGCGTCGGCATCGGCCACGTCGACAGGCGCATCGGCCATGAAACGGTGGCCCAGGGTGCTGCGGCCGGCCGTCAGGCCCAGCGCCGATACCGGCACCACGTCAGCGCCGTACAGGGCCACCAGGCCATGCGCGGGACGCACGAATTTCACGGTGGTGATGCCGTCGGCCAACTGGTAGCGCATCATCTTGGGGATGGGCAGGCCGTCGATGGCGGCCTGCAGGCCTTCCTGCAGGCCATTGGCCAGCTTGGCGCCGGGTGCCGTGCCGCGGGCCACCAGGTAGTCTTGCTTGCCGTCGGATTCGTGGGCCAGGTTGGCCGGGTCTATGCCTTCCAGGCCCTTGGCGGCCAGCTTTTTCAGCAGGGCCGGCGTGGGGCTGCCATCGGCGTCCAGCCCCACCTTCACGGGCATGAGCTTTTCGGTGTAGTCCTGGTCGGGCGCCTGGTCGCGCACTTGCGACAGGCGCACCGCCAGGCGGCGCGGTGTCGAGAAGGCGGCCACTGCGCAGCCCTCGGCCAACAGGCCGTGCTTGTGCAGCGTGGCGCGCACGCCTTCGGCAAACGCCTGGCCCAGCTTTTGCAGTGCCTTGGGCGGGAGTTCTTCGGTCAGCAGTTCGACCAGCAGGGGGCGGATGTTCGTCGTCATTTATGCTGCCTCCCCGGCGGCCTGGTCGCGGCCCAGCATGGGGAAGCCCAGTCGTTCACGGGAATCGTAATAAGCCTGCGCCACTGCACGCGACAGATTGCGGATGCGGCCGATATAGGCGGCGCGTTCGGTCACGCTGATGGCGCCACGCGCGTCGAGCAGGTTGAAGGTGTGCGCGGCCTTCAGCGCGGCTTCGTAGGCGGGCAGCGCTAGCGGCACTTCCATCAGGCGCTTGGCCTCGGTCTCGTAGTCGTTGAAGTGCGCGAACAGCATGTCGGCCGACGCGTGCTCGAAGTTATAGGTGGATTGCTCGACCTCGTTCTGGTGGAACACATCGCGGTACAGCACGCGGTTGCCGTGCGCGCCTTCGGTCCAGACCAGGTCGTAGACGCTTTCCACCCCTTGCAGGTACATGGCCAGGCGTTCCAGGCCGTAGGTGATTTCACCGGTGGTGGGCGTGCAGTCCAGCCCGCCCACCTGCTGGAAGTAGGTGAACTGGGTGACTTCCATGCCGTTCAACCAGACTTCCCAGCCCAGGCCCCAGGCCCCCAGCGTGGGGTTTTCCCAGTCGTCTTCGACGAAGCGGATGTCGTGCTGCGTGGGGTCGATGCCCAGCGCCTTCAGCGAACCGATGTACAGGTCCAGGATTTCGGGCGGCGCGGGCTTGAGCACCACCTGGTATTGGTAATAGTGCTGCAGGCGGTTGGGGTTTTCGCCGTAGCGGCCGTCCTTGGGGCGGCGCGAGGGTTGCACGTAGGCTGCCCGCCAGGGCTCGGGGCCGATGGCACGCAGGAAGGTGGCCGTGTGCGAGGTGCCGGCACCGACTTCCATGTCGTACGGCTGCAGCAAGGCGCAGCCCTGCCTGTCCCAGTAATTCTGGAGCGTAAGGATGATTTGCTGAAAAGTGAGCATAGGATTCTTGGAATTCGGGACGCCGTGCCGGTTGGCCGGCATGTGGCGGCCCGGCCCCTGGCTCAGGAAACCGGCCATTTTAACTGGCTCGCGGCCGGGCTGGGGCGGGTAGGGGGGCGGGCCTGCTCCCGGTCAATAAGTGGGCGGCGTGACCGCGCTGACAATCTCGCTGTTGCCCTTGCCCACATTGCGGAAACGGTGCGGCACCCGGCTGTCGAAATAATAGGCATCGCCGGCCTCGAGCACGCGGGTCTTGTCGCCCACCGTAATCTCGATGGCGCCGGTGGTGACCAGGCCGGCTTCCTGGGCGTTGTGGCTGAACAGCTCGCCCGTATCGGCCCCCGGCGCGTAGCGTTCCTGCATCATCAGCATGGCGCGGTTGGCGAAGCGGCTGCCGATCATGCGGTACGAGATGGTGCTGGCCTTGCCGATTTCAGGCAGGTCTTCAGGGCCGTAGAACGGCGATTCGGCCACCAGCAGGCGACTGCTGGAAAAAAAGCCCACGATGGTGGTGCCCAGGGCGTCCAGCACCGCCGCCAGGGTGTCCAGCGACGGGCTGATCTTGTCGCGTTCGATCAGCGAGATCGAGGCGTGCGACACCCCCGAGCGCAGCGCGACTTCGCGTATGCCGAGCCCGCGCCGGCGACGTAATTCCCTGATATCTGCACCGATTCTCGGCATGGCGTGGTCCCCTGTGGAAAGCCCTGCCAGGCAGGATACACGCCGCCGTGGCCGGCCGGTATCAGGGGTGTGCCAGGGCGGGCAGGTCGACGGCGTGGGGCTGGAAGGCGAAGGTATCCAGCGGGTACAGGGGGCGGGCGCGGTCGAACGGCAGGCGTTCGGGGTGATATCCCGTCAGGCCGGGCGTTTCGGCGCAGGCGCAGGCGCCCAGGGTGTCGAACGCCAGCTTGAAGTGATAGCCCGACTTGACCACGATGATGTCGGCTGCGCCCAGGTCGATGCCGGCGTCCAGGTAGCAGCCCGGGTCTTGCGACATGATGGCGTCCTGGGTCACCAGCAGGTCGTAGCGGGCGTGCTGCAGTACGGCGTACGGACCCAGCCGCAGCGTGGCGCCGCGCATGAACACGCCGCGGTTGCGAAACACGCCGTCGCCCAGGGCCGTCACGCGGCCTTGTACCGGCAGGGCCGGGCAATCGGGAGAATAGGCACCCCCCACGGACAATGCCACTTCCGCGCCCGGGCCGGCTCGGCGGCATTGCGCCACGGCATCCGGGTCGGTGACGACGGCGACGATGCGCTTGTCCGTTAGCGCCAGGCAGCGTTCCAGCACATGGGTGCTGTCGCCGGGGCCGCCGGCCAGCACGCGGTCGCCGAAGTCGCCGATGATGAGCTTGCGCGGGTCATCGCCATGGGCCTGCAGCAGGCCGGCCACGTCGGGCAGGTTGTGCACATAGCGGTCGCGTCCGTCCCACAGGGCCTGGGCCAGTTCGATGGCGAGCTGGCGCGCGGCGTCGCGCGCGTGTGCTTGCGCGTACACCGCCACCGTCTGGCCCACACCGGTGCCGTCGATGAATGGATTGACATTGAACAGCGAGACGTCGATCAGACCCGTGCCGGCCGCCACGGCGGCGCGCGCCCGCGCATGCAGGTCGGCCAGCGGGCCGTGCGCGGTCTCGTCGTTGCCGCGCGTCAGCATGGGCACGTGCACGCTGGCACCCACCGGCCGTTGGCCGGTTTGCAGGATGTGCAGCAACTGCGTGGCGACGCGTTCGCCGGTGGCCGCGGCGTCGCCGTGCGGATTGGTCTTGTATGCCGAAGCGTAGTCCAATTGCCCCAGCATCGCCGGGATGGCATGGGCATGCAGGTCGAAGCCCGCCACGATAGGCATGGCCGGGCCCACCGTATGGCGCAACTGCGCCAGCAAGTCGGCCTCGGCGCTATCCAGGCTGATGGTTTGCATGCAACCATGCAGGCATAGCGCGATGGCGTCGTAGCCGCCCTGGCGGGCCACTGTCAGGATGCCATCGCGCAGCCGGGCATAGGCGGCGTCTTCCACGCGCCCACCCGGGCGGGCGCGCGCGGCCAGGGTGGGCACCGGCTCGCAGCCCTGCGCGCGCAGGGTGCGCAGTATGCCGCCCAGCACCGAATCGGCCGCCTCGTTGGCAGCCAGCATGGCGGGGCCTTCCTCGATCTCGAAGGCCGACAGCGGCGTGGCCACGGGCGTGAAGCCGTGCGTTTCCTGGAACAGTTGCGCGACCAGGATGCGGTATGAAGCGGCCATGGCAGTCTCCGCGAGCGCTTGCCCGCTTACTTCAGGTTGATGTGGGCGCGTTCGGCCGTCTTGCGCTGCTTGTCGATCTCGGCCTTGAGTTCGGCGGCGAATTCGGCCGGCGGATTGCCCACCGGCACCGCGGAAAAGCCCGCCAGCCGCTGCTTGACGTCGGGCATGGCCAGCACTTCGCGAGTGGCTTCGTAGATGCGCTGCACGATCTCGGGCGGTGTGTCCTTGGGCGCCACCAGGCCGAACCATGATGCGTCGTTCACTTCCGGCAGGCCGGCTTCGGCAAACGTGGGCACGTCGGGCAGGGCGTCGATGCGCTGCGGATAGGCAATCGCCAGCGCCCTCAAGTCGCCGTTGCGGATGAAGGGCAGCGACGAGGGCAGGTTGTCGAACACCGCCGCGATCTGTCCGCCCAGCGCGTCCTGCAAGGCGGGGCTCGAGCCGCGGTAAGGCACATGCATCATTTCGGTGCCCGTGCTCAGCTTGAACAGCTCGCCCATCATGTTGGCCTCGGAACCGGCGCCGGCCGACCCGTAGGCGTAGTGGTTGGGCTGGCTCTTGAGCAAGGCGATGAACGACTTCATGTCGGTGGCGGGCACCTTGGGGCTGATGGTCAGCACATTGGGCACCGAAGCCAGCCGCGTGATGGGCACCAGGTCCGTGGTGACGTCGTACGAAATGTTGTCATACACCACCGGTGTCACGGCGTGCGAACTGACCGTGGCGATGCCCAGCGTATAGCCGTCGGGTTCTGAGCGGATCACGTATTCGCTGCCGATGCGGCCGGCTGCGCCACTGCGGTTTTCCACCACCACGGTCTGCTTGAGCAGCTTGCCCAGCGGGGCGGCGATCGTGCGGGCCAGTACGTCGGTGGTGCCGCCCGGCGGAAACGGCACCACCAGCTTGATGGGCCGCGACGGATACGCCTGCTGGGCGTGGGCGTGCGGTGCCAGGGCGGTGGTGGCCACGGCCAGGGCGGCCAGGATCATGTGTCGTTTCATTGTGTTCCCCTTGAATATGGATAGTAGGCGGTGCGGTGGTATCAGCCCAGGCGCAGCGCGGCAGCGCGGCGATGGCCTTCCATGCCTTCGGTCAGGCTCTGGCGCACGGCGGGCGGCGCCACGGCGGCCACGCCGCGCTGGTCCAGCCATTGGTGCGTGCAGATCTTCAGGAACGACCCGACCCATAGCCCGCCGGTATAGCGGCCGGCGCCCATGGTGGGAAGGGTGTGGTTGGTGCCGCAGCACTTGTCCGAATACACCACGCTGGCCAGCCGGCCGATGAACAGCGAACCGTAGTTGCGCAGTTTCAGGCCGGTAGCGTGCGGATCGCGCGTATGGACCTGCAAGTGTTCGGCGGCCACCTGGTCGGAATAGGCCAGCATGGCGGCCTCGTCGGCGCACAGCGCGATTTCGCCGTAGTCATGCCAGGCACGGCCGGCCACGTCGGCGGTGGGCAGGTCTTGCAGCTGGCGCTCGACGGCCGCCAGCGTGGCGCGTGCCAGCGGTTCGTGGGTGGTGATCAGGCCCACGCGGGTGCGTACATCGTGCTCGGCCTGGGCCAGCAGATCGGTGGCGATCATCTCGGCATCGCCGGTTTCGTCTGCCACCACGAAAATCTCGCTGGGGCCAGCCAGTTGGTCGATGCCGACTTCGCCGAACACCTGCCGCTTGGCTTCGTTGACATAGGCATTGCCGGGCCCGACGATCTTGTCCACCGCCGGGATCGATTCGGTGCCGCAGGCCATGGCGGCAATGGCTTGCGCGCCGCCCACCAGGAAAATGCGATCGGCGCCCGACAGGTGGCAGCCGGCGATCATGGCCGGGTGCGCACCCGGCGGCAGGCAGGCAATCACTTCCTCGCAGCCGGCCACCTTGGCGGGCACGATGGTCATCACCGGCGCCGACAGGATGGGGTAGCGGCCGCCCGGCACGTAGGCACCAATGCGCTGCACCGGAATCACGCGATGGCCCAGATGCAGGCCCGGCAGGGGTTCCACTTCCAGCGGCAGCACCGTGGCCAGCTGGGCCTGCGCGAAGGCGCGCACGCGTTCGATGGCGAACTCGGTATCTTTGCGCGTTTGCTCGTCCAGCCCGGCCACGGCGTGCAGGCGGGCTTCAATGCTGACTTCCAGCAAGGGTGTGTCCTGGCGGTCGAACTTCAGGGAATATTCGCGCACCGCGGCATCGCCGCGGGCACGCACCTGGGCGATGATGTCGCGGACGGTAGCCTCGATGGCGCCGACGCTGTCCTGGGCGCGGGCGGCGGGCGATTTGATGAAGGCCGGAACGGCGGTGGTACTGGGCATGAAGGTTCTCGATGGCGAAGGGGCTACGGGTCCGTTCACTATAAGAGCGCTACCCGCGGGAATTTCGTGTCCACCGCGGGGTGGTCAAGATATTGAACGCGCTACCATGGCGCTTTGGGCGCGTGCCTCGATGGACCCCTTCCGCCACCTGCCCCGCTGATGACGCTGCGCGCCTTCGAGGCGGTGGGGCGGCACCTGAGTTTCAGCCGCGCGGCCGAAGAATTCGCCGATTTTTCATTGGCCAAGTAGGCCGTGGGCCAGATAGCATCGAGCCTGGTTCATTTTTCAGAGGTGCGTTTCATGTCTTCCACGATTACCGCTCGTGCCCAGGCCCTGGGCCTGACCCTGCCGCCGGCCGGCGGCCCCGCGGCCAATTATGTCTCCAAGGTGCAGGTGGGCGACCTGTTGTTCGTTTCGGGCCAGGTTCCGCGCCAGGGCGACCAGGCCGCATGGCTGGGCCGGGTGGGCGATACGCTGAGCGAAGATGAAGGGCGCCAAGCCGCCCGCCAGGCCGCGCTGGGCGTGCTGGCGCATCTGGTCGATGCCGTCGGCGACGATCTGGCGCGGGTGGTGCGCGTGGCCCGCCTGGGCGTGTTCGTGGCCTGCACGCCGGAATTCCAGCGCCAGAGCACCGTGGCCGATGGCGCGTCCGACCTGATGGTAGAAGTGCTGGGCGATGCCGGCCGCCATGCGCGCACGGCGGTGGGCGTGGCTTCGCTGCCGCGCGGCGTGGCCGTCGAGGTCGAGGCCATCATCCAGATCAAGCCCTAGGAGCGTCCATGCCGCAAGCCGCCTTATCCGATGCCGACGTCGAGCGCTTGCGCCAGGCTACGCCCGGCGTTGCGCGTATCGTGCATTTCAACCATGCCGGCTCGTCGCTGCCTTCGGCCGCTACCGTGCAGGCGGTTGTCGAGCACTTGCAGCGCGAAGCCGCCATGGGGCCCATGGAAGCGGGGCAGGCCGTGCAGGACATCCTGGCGGCGGCCCGGCAGCACGCGGCCAGCCTGATTGGCGCCCAAGCCGATGAAGTGGCGTTCGCCTCGGGCTGCTCCGATGCCTGGGGGTGCGCCTTCGCCGCCCTGGGGCCTTGGCAGCCCGGCGACCGTATCCTGGTGGGCCGCCACGAATGGGGTGGCAACCTGGCCACCCTGCAACAGGTGGCGGGCCGGGCGGGCGCCCGCATCGAGCCCATTCCTTGCGACGAGACTGGCTGCGTTTCACCCCAGGCCTTGGCAGCCATGCTGGACGAGCGGGTCAGGCTGATTTCCCTGACCTGGCTGCCCGCCAATGGTGGCCTGATCAATCCTGCGGCCGAGATCGGCGCCATCGCGCGCCGCCACGGCATTCCCTATATCGTGGATGCGGCGCAGGCCCTGGGCCAACTGCCCATCGACGTGCGCACCGTGGGCTGCGACCTGTTGGCGGCGCCGGTGCGCAAGCATTTGCGCGGGCCGCGCGGCTTGGCCCTGTTGTATGTACGGAACGACTTCGCCGCGCGCCTGGCCCCGGCTTTCGTGGATACGTCATCCGCGCCGATGGGGCTCGATGGGGTCTCGACGCCGCGTACGGGCGCGCGCCGCCTGGAAACCAGCGAACAGTCCGTGGCCTTGCTGTGCGGCCTGGCCAATGCCTTGCAGGAAGCGCTGGAGCTGGGCGTGGACGCTATCCGCGCCCGCATCGACGCCAACGCCACCCAACTGCGCGAGCGCCTGGCACGCATTCCCGGGGTCACCCTGCACGACCTGGGGCGGGCCCAGTCCGCCCTGGTGTCGTTCAATATCGAGGGCATGGCGGCGGCCGATGTGCGTTCCGGCCTGGCCCGGCAAGGAATCAATATCACCGCCAACGGCGTGCCCTACACCCCGCTGGACATGCGGGCCAGGGGCCTCGACGTTGTGGCGCGGGCATCGGTCAGTTATCTGACTTCGGGGGCTGAGTTGGATCGCCTGGTCGTGGGGGTGACTGGACTGACGGCGCGTTGATGCTGGCAGGGGCATGTGGGATGCGTGTGTGGTTCTCCTGGCGTCGTCGCGGGGCGCCCTGCGCGCCCGGTTCGGCCCCGAGGCGCCGCGGCGCTCACGCCACCCCGCGACGACGCCAGAAGAACCGCATCTTTCCGTTCAATATAGTGACCACCCCCTCGCGCCCCAAATCAATCCCGGGATGGTCGTATGATTCAGTATCCCCCTCTCATCGATAACCGCAGGCCAAGCGCCCGCCAGGAGCCCTGTGCATGTCCGAGCTGATCAATGTGGAAGTGGTCGACGGTATCCAGATCATTACCATCAACCGCCCCGAAGCCAAGAACGCCATCAATATGGAAGCCGCGCAGGCCATGGCCGCCGCGCTGGACCAGCTGGACAGCCGCGATGACGTGCGCATCGGCATCCTGACAGGCGCGGGGAACACTTTCTCGTCGGGCATGGACCTGAAGGCCTTCGCCCAAAGCCGCCAGCGCCCGGTGCTGCCGGGCCGTGGCTTTGCCGGCCTGAACGAACGCCCGCCGCGCAAGCCGTTGATCGCCGCCGTCGAAGGCTACGCCCTGGCTGGCGGTTGCGAAATGGCCCTGGCGGCCGACCTGATCGTGGCGGCCAACAATGCCAAGTTCGGCCTGCCCGAGGTCAAGCGCGGCCTGGTGGCCGGTTCGGGCGGCATGCTGCGCCTGCCGCGCCGCCTGCCGTACCACGTAGCCATGGAAATCATCCTGACGGGCGACATGCTGACCGCCGAGCGCGCCTACGGCCACGGCTTGGTCAATCGCCTGACCGAACCGGGCAAAGCGCTGGACGGCGCCCTGGAACTGGCCCGCGTCATCGTGGAAAACGGCCCGCTGGCCGTGCAGACCGCCAAGAGCATCGTGACCCAGGCCATCGATTGGAACCAGGACGACATGTTCGACCGCCAGCGCCCGCTGATCGCGCACATTTTCTCGTCCGACGACGCCAAGGAAGGCGCCACCGCCTTCGCCGAAAAGCGCAAGCCCGTGTGGCAGGGCAAATAGGCTTTTCCGGCAACGGTCATAAAATAGGCTGTTGACCGCGCGGCCCGCCCGTCTGGCCGCGCGTTTTTCCTTTTTCCATCGCTTCCGCTCATACCGCCATGTCCGCCCTCATCAAAGAAGAAGACTTCATCCAGTCTATCGCCGATGGCATCCAGTTCATCAGCTACTACCATCCCGTCGACTACATCCGCCACCTGGCACGCGCCTACGAGCGCGAAGAAAGCCCGGCCGCGCGCGACGCGATGGCGCAGATCCTGACCAACTCGCGCATGTGCGCCGAAGGCAAGCGCCCGCTGTGCCAGGATACCGGCATCGTCAACGTGTTCCTGAAAGTGGGCATGGACGTGCGCTTCGACACCAGGCTTACCCTGCAAGACCTGTGCGACGAAGGCGTGCGCCGCGGCTATACCAACCCCGACAACCCGTTGCGCGCCTCGGTACTGGACGATCCGATCTTCGCCCGCAAGAATACCCGCGACAACACACCCTGTATCCTGCACGTCGACCTTGTCCCCGGTGACAAGGTCGACGTGCAAATCGCTTCGAAGGGCGGCGGTTCCGAAAACAAATCCAAGTTCGCCATGCTGAATCCCAGCGATTCGCTGGTCGACTGGGTGCTGAAAACCGTGCCTACCATGGGTGCGGGCTGGTGCCCGCCCGGCATGCTGGGCATCGGCGTGGGCGGCACTGCCGAAAAAGCCATGTTGATGGCCAAGCAGTCGCTGATGGACGACATCGACATGTACGAACTGCTGGCCCGCGGCCCGCAGAACAAGCTGGAAGAGCTGCGCATCGAGCTGTACGAAAAGGTCAACGCGCTGGGCATCGGCGCGCAGGGCCTGGGCGGCCTGACCACCGTACTGGACGTCAAGATCAGCACCTTCGCCACGCACGCGGCATCCAAGCCCGTGGCCATGATCCCCAACTGCGCAGCCACGCGCCACGCCCATTTCGTGCTCGACGGTTCGGGCCCCGCGCGCCTTGATCCTCCGTCGCTGTCCGAGTGGCCCGAAGTGCACTGGGCGCCCGACTACAACAAGTCCAGGCAAGTCGACCTGAACACGCTCACTCCCGAAGAAGTGGCCAGCTGGAAGCCCGGCCAGACCCTGCTGCTGTCGGGCAAGATGCTGACCGGCCGCGATGCCGCGCACAAGCGCATCCAGGACATGCTGGCCAAGGGCGAATCGCTGCCGGTGGACTTCACCAACCGCGTCATCTACTACGTGGGCCCGGTCGACCCGGTGCGCGACGAAGTGGTCGGCCCGGCCGGCCCCACCACCTCTACCCGCATGGACAAGTTCACCGACATGATGCTGGCGCAAACGGGCCTGATCGCCATGATCGGCAAGTCCGAGCGTGGCCCGGTCGCCATCGAGGCCATCCGCAAGCACAAGTCGGCCTACCTGATGGCCGTGGGCGGTGCTGCCTACCTGGTGTCCAAGGCGATCCGCGAAGCCCGCGTGCTGGCCTTCGACGACCTGGGCATGGAAGCCATCTACGAGTTCGACGTGAAAGACATGCCGGTCACCGTGGCGGTCGACGCGCAGGGCACGTCGGTGCACACCACCGGCCCGAAAGAATGGCAGGCCCGCATCGGCAAGATTCCGGTGGCCGTGGCCTGATCGCCGCCTGCGGGCCGTACCGGCCGCCGCGTCGCCGCGGCCGGTACGGCCCTGCCGGGATATCACTATCTCGCGGGTGTCATGGAAACTTGGTAATGTTCAGGAACCAGTCAGGCTTCGGACGATCTACCAAGTATGCATATCAAACCGTACCAGCCTGTCGTGCTGTCCATCCTGCGCCAGCATGGTGCACGCGTCGTGCTGGACATGCCCTGCGGGACCGGTTGGCTGGGCCAGGCCGTCGCCCGGCAGCAGCTTGACCTGGACGCGCTCGACGGCCTGGGCCTGTGGGAATTTCCCGCCGCCGATCTGCCGTACCGCCAGGTAACCGAACATGACCTGGATAGCCCCATGGCCGGCGCTACCGACTACGACGCCATTGTGTGCGGCGAAGCCATCCACCTGTTGCGCAACCCCGGCCTGATGCTGCATGGGGCTTTCCAGGCGTTGCGGCCCGGCGGCCGACTGATCATTACCACGCCCAATACCTGGCGGTCAGGGTCACGCCTGGGCTATTTGCTGCGTGGCTTTCATTACGGCTTCGCGCCCATGGTGAGCAAGCAGCGCGGCGACTACGTTACTTATGTGCCTTGGTCGTTCCCGCAATTGCACGTGTTCCTGGCGCACCAGGGCTACACGGACATCATGCTGCACGAGGTGAACGAGCCCAAGCCCAAGCACCTGGCTGAATACTTGGCGGGCTGGCCCTCCCGGCTGTATTGCCGATCACGCCAGCGGGCCGCCGGCAACCCGGCCGAGCACGAATACTGGCGCCATGCCGGTAGCGCCCAGGCCTTGTATGGCAGCTGGCTGGTGGTGTCGGCCCGGCGGCCCGCGTAGAATCTGTAACTTGTTTCACTCTTGCGGGCTGTATCTTGCTCGCCCTTGTCGATGACGTTCGGCCAGAACCTTTTGCTGCTGCTGGCGCTGCTGGTTGCCGCGGCGTTTTTCTCGGTCGCCGAGATCGCTATCGCCGCTTCGCGCCGCCTGCGCCTGCGGCAGATGGCCGAGAACGGAGACGCGCGGGCCGAAGAGGTCTTGCGCGTGCAGCAGCAGCCCGGCCATTACTTCACGGCTATACAAATCGGCGTCAACTCGCTGGCGATACTGGGCGGCATCGTGGGCGAAGGCATCTTCAGCCCCGCCTTCGCGCGCTTCCTGGGCAACTGGTTTTCCCCCGACATGGCGGCAACGCTGGGCTTCCTGGGTTCGTTCGTGCTGGTCACGTCATTGTTCATCATCCTGACCGATCTCATCCCCAAGCAGGCGGGCATGGCCGAACCCGAACGCTTTGCCCTGGCAGTGATCGGCCCCATGCGCATCCTGGTGCGTATTTTCTCGCCGCTGGTCTGGATCTATTCGCGCACCGCCGATCACCTGATGCGCCTGCTGCGGCTGCCATCGCGACGCGACGAACGCGTTACCTCGGACGACATCCTGGCGCTGGCCGAGGCCGGCACGCGCTCGGGCGTGCTGGCGCGCGGCGAGCAGCGCATCATCGAGAACATCTTCGAACTCGATACGCGCACGGTGTCCAGCGCCATGACCCAACGCGACCGCATCGCCTGGTTCCGCGAAGACGATCCCGCAGACATCATCCGGGCGCGCATCGCGGAAGAGCCGTTCTCCACGTATCCGGTATGCCGAGGCGACATCGACCATGTCATCGGGTATGTGGATACCCGCGACCTGTACCAGCGGCTGCTGATCGGCCAGTCTATTTCCCTGGCCGACAACAAGCTCATCCACAAGGTCCTGGTGGTACCCGACAGGCTGACCCTGGCGGAAGTGCTGGAACAGTTCCGGCAAGTGGGCGAAGACTTCGCCATGATCGTCAATGAATACAGCCTGATTGTCGGGCTGGTGACGCTCAACGACGTCATGAGCACGGTGATGGGCGAGCTGGTGTCCCCTTGGGATGAAGAACTCATCATCCAGCGCGATGACAACTCCTGGCTGATCGACGGCGCCACGCCCATCCAGGATGTGCGGCGCGTGCTGGGCATCGAAGAGCATCTGCATGGCGAAGAATACGAGACGCTGGCTGGCTTCCTGATGGATGCGCTGCGCAGGGTTCCGCGGCGTACCGACGTGGTGTCGCTGGGTGGGTATCACTTCGAAGTGCTGGACGTGGACACCTACCGGGTGGACCAGGTACTGGTGACCCGATCGGCGGTGTCCCACCCATCGGCCGCGGCGGTAGTGGGCCCGCGCACCGAGTAGCGGCGGCGGCGCTCAGGCGGCCGGCAGCCGCAGCGCCATCAGTATCTCGTCGTAGAAGCGGCCGTCGATCTTCAGGGCGCGGGGCTCGCGCCCGTATTCCTCGAAGCCCAGCTTGCGATACAGCGCGTGCGCCGTCGTATTGGATGCCTCGACCGTCAGCAGCAAGGTATCCAGCCGGCCCGTGACCTGCGCGATGAGTTCGCGTATCAGTGCCTGCCCCATGCCGCTGCCGCGCGCATCCGGGTGTACGTAGACGCTCACGATGGTGCCCTTGTGCCGTGTCTTGATGCCGTCGTGCACAAAAACCCCGGCCGTGCCGCACAGATGCTCGCCCAGCCAGCCGCCCAGCATCAGCATGTGTTCCAGGCGCGCGGCAAACCATTCCCGGGGCCGCGCGCTTTCTTCGTCCCAAGAACTGCCAAAGGCGGTGGGATAGGCTTGCAGCGCTTCCAGCCGCAGGTGGCGGTAAGGGTCGGCGTCGGTGGCGCCCAGGCGCCGCAGCGCAAACGAAGATTGCACGATATGCTCTTGCCGAATGATGTGATAAAGAAGAAAAAACCGTCCGGGCAGCATTGCCCGGCTGGCGCAAAAATGCAAGGCCGTCCACATCGCGCCACCTTGAATCTGCACGTTTTCCCCTTCATTGCCATGCCAGCATCCATCCCCGCCGAGATCGCCCAGCAACTGTCGCAGGCACGCGCCGTACTCGAACGCCATCTGGCTGGCACATTGCAGGCCATTCACCTGTTCGGATCCGCCGTCGATGGGGGCTTGAAACCCTGCAGCGATATCGACTTGCTGGTTACCGTCGGCACCGCGCCCGCCGAACCGGTGCGGCGCGCATTGATGCTGGATTTGCTGGCCGTGTCCGCCTGGCCAGGCACCCACCCGTCTTGCCGCGCGCTGGAAGTGACCGTGCTGGCCCGCGCTGCGGTGGTGCCCTGGCGCTACCCGGCGCGGCGCGAGCTGCAATTCGGCGAATGGCTGCGCGATGACCTGCGGGCCGGCGCTTTCGAGCCCGCCATGCCGGACCACGACCTGGCGATCCTGCTGACCAAGGTGCGGCAGCACAGCATCAGCCTGCTGGGGCCGCCGGCCGCCGAATGGTTCGACCCGGTTCCCAAGGCGGATTTCGAACATGCGCTTGCCGATACCGTGGCCCAGTGGAACCAGCCGGCCGACTGGGAAGGCGACGAGCGCAACGTGGTGCTGGCGTTGGCGCGCATCTGGTACAGCGCAACAACCGGCGAGATCGCCGCCAAGGACGTGGCGGCCGACTGGGCGCTGCAAAGGCTGCCGCCCGCGCACCAGGCCGTGCTGGCCCGCGCGCGCGCCGGCTACCTGGGGCAGGGCGGTGACGATGCCGCGGTTCGCGCCGCGGACATCGGGCCGCTTGTCCATTACGTCAAGGCGGCTGTGGCGGGCACCGGCCCGGCCTGAACAAAGCCGCGCAGCCCCTCGGAAACATTTGCTCAGGCGTGGAAACCCATCGAGCCTTGAATACATGCATGCCGCATGCATATGATGAATCCATGGATACAGATACAGATCGCCTTGCCAATCTTCTTGCCGCGGCTTCTCTGGCCGTCCACGGCAAAGTGTCGGACGCAGTCGGCCGCGCGGTGGGCGGGGGGGCCAGCGTGCCGGCGGCCCTGGTCACGCTGGCCAGCGAACCGGGAGTGGGTATCACGGAATTGGGTATGCGTATCGGCATGAGCCAGCCCGCCGCGGCGCGGCTGGTCGCTTCAATGGTCTCGCAAGGCCTGGTCGAACGCCGATCCGGCCCCGATGGCCGCAGTCAATCGTTGGTGCCCACGCGGCGCGGCATCGAACGGGCGAGCACGGCCTTGGCCATGCGCAACGACCTGGTCCGCCGCCTGTTGGTCCCGTTGGATGAAGACGAGCAGGCGATGCTGACCCGGGCGTTGGAAAAAATCCTGTTCCAGGTTACCGGCAGCGATACACGGCCTTTCTTTCATTGCCGCTTGTGCGACCGGCAGGCCTGTATCGCCTGCGGCCAGAAGTGTCCGGTCAGCGCGGCGGCACGGCTGCAAGAGTCGGCAGGCGCGGGCCCGGCGCCCTCATCCTGACGGGCAGGGCGTGCGGGTGGTGATGGGCATGGACAGCCAGGCATACCGGTATCGCCATAGCGTCTCGATTGCCATGCTGGTGGTCGGGACCGCATTCCTGGGCGCCACGCTGGCCACGCCTTTCTACCTGGCGTACCAGCAGTCTTTCGGTTTCAGCGACTTCACCCTGACGCAGATCTACGCGGTTTATGTGCTGGGCAATATGGTGGCGCTGCTGTTCCTGGGGCGGCTGTCGGACAGCCTGGGCCGCAAGCCCGTCCTGATGGCCGCTTTGGTGCTGGCCTGCCTGTCCACCCTGTTGTTCATCTTCGCGGCCGGCACCGCCTGGCTGTTCATGGCCCGGCTGGTCAGCGGGCTGGCAGTGGGCCTGGCGTCCAGCACCGGCACGGCCTGGCTGGTCGACATCGACGCCAGGCAACAGACGGGACATGCCACCTTGCAGGCGGCAGGCGCGAACTTCGTCGGGTCGGCTATGGGTCCCTTGGCCGGCGGCGTGCTGTACCAGTACGCGTTCGCGCCCATGCAGTTGGCGTGGGTTTGCTATCTTGCAGCGTTGGCCGCCGCGCTGATCCTGCTGCATCGCGTGCCGGCGGACAGGCCGATGACAGCCGGCCGGCTGGACCTGCGGCCGCGCATCGCGGTGCCGGGGCACGTACGCCCATACTTCGTCGCGCCGGCCCTGACGGCCTTCTGCGTCTTCGCCTTCATCGGTTATTACCTGGCGTTATTGCCCAGCATCGTGCATGCGACCTTGTCGCCTGGCGGCGGCGTGGTGTCCGGCGCCATCATGTTCTTGTTGTTCATCGGAGGCTTGGGCGCGATGCTGGCCGCGCGTCATTCGCCTTGCGATCGCAGCATGAGCCACGGCCTGATGTTGCTGGTGCCGGCGCTGTGCACGTTCTACCTGGCACAGCACGCGGCATCGCTCTGGCTGCTGGTCCTGGGCACGCTGCTCGCGGCCTTGGCATCGGGCATGGGTTTCGGCGGCAGCCTGCGTGTCGTCGGCCGGATCAGCCCGCCCCGCCACCGCGCGGCGATTGCCTCGGCATACTATGCCGCCTGCTTTGCCGGCGCATCCATCCCGATACTGGGCATCGGCCTGGCAGCGGTGCTGTGGGGGTTGCCGACCGCCAGCCTGATATTCACGCTGCTGACTTGCCTGCTGGTGGCGGCGGCGCTTATCGTCCGGAAAGATACGGCCCAACCAGGAGAGCACCCATGAACGCAACCCGGCGCAAACTGCCCGAAGAAGAAGGCGTGCCGGCCGCCCGTTTGATCGATGCGCGCATCGCAGAACTGGGCGGTTGGCGCGGCCCGATGCTGGCGCGTATTCGCGACATCATCAAGCAGGCGGACCCCGATATCGTCGAAGAATGGAAGTGGCGGGTGCCGGTATGGTCGCATGGCGGTATCGTCTGCACCGGCGAAGCCTACAAGAATGCCGTGAAGACCACCTTCGCCAAGGGCGCCTCGTTGCCGGACCCAGCCGGTTTGTTCAATTCCAGCCTGGAAGGCAATGTCCGGCGCGCCATCGATTTCCGCGAAGGCGGCCAGATAGACGACAACGCCTTGAAGGCGCTGGTGCGCGCGGCCGTGGCACTGAATCTGTCCATGCCGGCGGTGCCGGCGAAAAAAAGCGCCGGGCAGGCCAAGACGGGCGCTTGACCGGCCATGCTACGCATCGACAATCTCAGCAAACGCTATGGCGACCATCTGGTATTCCAGGGGCTGGCTCATACCTTTCCTGCGGGATGCGCGGCGCTTTGCGAAGAAGACAGCACCGGCAAATCCACCTTGCTGGGCGTCATCGCAGGCCTGGTCGCGCCGGATAGCGGAGACGTCTGGATCGACGGGCATTCGCTGCGCCAAGCGCTGCCGCAGGCCAAGGCCCGCCTGGCCTACGTGCCCGATAATTGCCTGGCGTGCCCTACCCGGACGGGGCGCGCGCTGCTCGAACAAGCCGCCTTGGAAAAGAACACCGCTCTCGACGATGCCACTTTCGATTTGGCGCACCGCCTGGGGCTGGGGCCTCATCTGGACAAGCGCTTCGAACAGATGTCGACGGGCACCCGTCGCAAGGTCTTCTTGACGGCGGCGGCCTTGGGCGACCCGGCTGTCGTCGTCGCCGACGGCCCGAGCAACGGGCTCGACGCACAGGCCCGCGACGTGCTGGCCGAACTGTTCAACACCTGGGGGCAAGACCGCGTCGTGCTGTTCGCCAGTCACGATTCTGAATTGGTGCAGGCCTGTGGGGCAAGAACCTTCGAGGTTGCGGGGCTGCGCTAGCAAAAGGGCGGCCGCTCGCGGCTAGGGAATCCTGTCGGCTCAGTTTCTGTTGATCCAGTCCTGTGTATCCTGGATGAACCAGGGAAGGTTCAACCTTTCCCCCTCGCCGGACTGTATGGTCAAACGCTGACCCGAGGAACCAGGGGTGCGGTTCGCACCCTGCGTGGTGGAAGATGGCTGGCTTTGATAGTCCAGATCGGTTTGCCGGGGGGGATTATCCGCGCAGGCGGCAATCGACGCGCACGCGACCGCGACAAGGACTGGCCGCAGTGCTAAACGAAGGGTCTTCATGATGTTCGGTTCCGCTGGCGGCACAGGCCGAAGTGCCGGGCAATCAAGGCCTCTACTCCGTACCATACTCGCAATCGGTGCCGGATCAAGTACCGGTCAAAGACTGTTATCGGGATGAGGGTGATGCAAAAAGTATCGTTCCACGCTGTGGCTAAGGCGACAAAAAGCCGCAAGCGTGGGCGCGCTGCGGCGTGGCATTCCAAGATGCCTGCTTTTTTGTGGTGCCATGTTTTAACGGCTGCTGGCCAGGCGTATCCCCAATCCCACGAGTGCTGCGCCCATCAAGGCGTCGACCACTCGGCTCACGCGTGCATAGACAGATCGAACGCGCCCCACGGAAAAGAACGCGGCGAGCGCCCCCAGCCACCCGGCCGTTATCAGGCCGACCAGCGCAACCACGCTGACATACACCCAGGCGGGCGCGCCGACCGGCAGTACGGTCACGAACAGGGTGGCAAAGAAGGTCGCCGTCTTCGGATTCGTGATGCCGACCATGAAACCCTGGCGCCACGCTTGCAGCGCCCCGGCTCGCGGAACACCCTCGACGCGCGGAGCGCTGTTCCCGGCCTTGAACGAGGCTATCAGCATCCGCGCGCCGAGGTAGATCAGGTAAGCCGCGCCGACCAGGCGGATGGTTTCATAGAGCCAGAACAACTCCTTGATAAGCAATCCAAACCCAAGGATGGCCAAGGTTGCCCAGACGACTACTGCGCAAGCGATGCCCAGGCCGACGAACATGCCGGATCGCCGGTCATTCAAGGCATTGGACGTGACGGCAACGAAGTCCGGCCCGGGGCTGATGCAGGCCAGGAGAACGATGCCGGAGAGCGTGAGCAATTGGGACAGGTATTCCATGAATCCAACTCGAGACGTTATTGATCGGAATTCGGCGCTGCGCCAGCTGGCGTATATGGAACCTTACCATCGCCATAGAACCGCTTGCGCGTGGCTTAGGCAACCCAGACCAGATGCCGTGCGGCTTCGCGCACCGCCAAATGAGTGGGCCTCCCCATGGGGGAGGCCCGACCCTTCGGAACGCCGGATAGCCCGGGCGGGCTTGGGGATACGTCACTCGCGGACAACGGAGGGGAAGCCGCGTGATCGGACAGGACACCCGCAACCGGGCCGGCCAGGCCGCCGAGTCCCAGGGCGGCCGGCCTTTTCCGTCGATCAGAACCGGTGGCGAATACCCACGGCCACGGCCGTGTTCTTCACGTCTTCCTGGAAAGCGAAGTTGTTGCCGTAGGCCCCGTAGGCATACAGGTTGGTGCGCTTGCTCAGGTCATACGTCATTCCCAGGGCGAAGACGTCGAACGCTTCGTCGTCGCCGGTGAGCTTGCTGTTCTTCGGATCGGCGCGCTGCCAGGCGCCGAACACCTTGGTGGCGCCCAGCGGCACGGTCACGCCCAGCATCATCGAGTTCACGCGCGCGCCGTCCACCACACGCAGGCTGCCCAGCGAATTGAAGTTGTCCGGGCTGGTGCCCATGCTGATGCCCGAGAACCAGCCGTCGTAGGTCTGGCCCCATGCGCCGTGCACGGCCAGGACTTCGAAATCGTACTCGGCGCCGATGATGTATTCCTGCAGGCTGGTGTCCTGCGCATCGGAAACGGTGTTGGTGGGGTTCAGGCGGTCGTACGTGGCGGCCACGGTCAACGGGCCGTTGCTGTACTGCGCGCCGAACGTGATGACACGGTTGTTGTCGCCGGTGGCGAAGTTGCTTTCCTTTTCGTCGTCGGCATTGAACGAATAGCCGATGCCGAAGCTGAAGCCGGACAGGTTGGGCGACTGGTACATCACCATGTTGTCCAGGCGCAGCGACTTGGCCGAGCCGAAGGCGCTGCCGATGCCGGCAATACCGTAGTCGGTGCCGAATGGGCTGATGCCGCCGATGTACTTCGACGCCATATTGGTCTGGCGGCCGAATTCCAGCTTGCCCCAGGAATCGCTGGCCAGGCCCACGGTGGCCTGGCGGCCGAACAGGCGGCCGCTTTGCGACGAGGTGCCATTCTGGCTGTCGAAACCGGATTCCAGCGTGAAGATCGCCTTCAGGCCATCGCCCAGATCTTCAGTGCCCTTCAGGCCCCAGCGCGACCCGCCGCTGACGCCGGTCGTGCCGCCTATGCGGCTTTCCTTGAAGCCATTGGGGCCCTTGACCTGTTCATAGCCAATACCCGTATCGATCAAGCCGTACAGCGTGACGCTGGTGCTGGCCGCTTGCGCAGCACCAACGAAACCCGTTGCCAGCGCGGCAGCGAGCAGAGTCTTCTTCATGTAATGCTCCTGTGTTTACGAACGACACCGTCGTTGCGGCGTTAGAGATCCGTGCCGCAGACGTCGGTATGGGCGCAGTCTAGGAGACGGAGTCGATCGGGATTATTACGGTGTGGTGGAAAAACACCTTCCATCCGATGGCAGGGGACACTGCATGGGATGTCATGAAAACCGGGTATTGGATGAGGGCGTGGCCCGGGATATCATGCAGGAACCAAGCCATATTCGCTGCCTATCGCTACCCACAGGGGCACGAGCCATGCAAATGCAGCAAGCGGTGCAAGCGTTATTTGACCGGTACGAGCGTAGCTTCAACGATGCATTGACGGCCGAGCCCGACCTTGACGCCATTGCCGATCTCTACACGGACACGTTCATTGCGGCATCGCCGGCCGGCATCGTGTCGGGCAACAACGACGATCAACTCAAGAAGGCCATGACCGATGGCTTCGTGCGTTACCGCAAGATGGGCACGAAGCAGATGCAGCTTCGTCATCTGCGCGTGGTGCCGATTGACCCGCTTCATGGCCTGGCACATGTGGAATGGCGCGCCATTTACGACATCGAAGGCGCGCAGAAGATGATAACGTTCACCAACGTGTATCTGGTCCGGATCGAGAACGACAAAGGCAAAGTGTTTGGCTGGATCACGGGCGACGAGGATGCGGAACTGAAAAAGCACGGCATCACGTGATCGTTTCCCAAGATCCATGCCCGGCGGGAACACCGCCTTGGCGCGCCGAGACGCTGCAGATCCGGAAGCCGCGGCTTGCGTTCACTGCTGCCAGGTTCAGGTCAAGCCCTGGCTGATCTCCCTGGCCAGATGCTGCAGGCTGGGCAGGAAGCTGGGTACCACTCCGTCCACGGGATGCTTGGCCTGGTTGAGGCTGGTGGTCAGTGCCGCCACCAGCTGGCCCTGGCGATTGTGCACGGGCACTGCCAGCGCGCAGACACCCAATTCGTAATGCTGGCTGGCCAGCGCATAGCCCTGGGCTTGCGCCGCCTGAATTGCTGCCCGCAGCGGCTGGGCGTCTACCAGTGTGTGCGGCGTCAGCCGCTCAAACGGCACTTGCGCAAGAAAGCCATCCAGTTCTTGCGGCGCCAGCTGCGCCAGCAGGACATGGCCCGTGGATGTGGCGTGCGCGGGAAGGCGTTCGCCGGTGATAAGCCGCCGGGCCGATGGGCTGCGGATCTCGGCGCGCGCCACATAGATGATGTCGTTCTTGTCCAGCACAGATAAAGAGCAGATTTCGCCGTGTTCGCGCGCGAATTGCTCCAGGTAGGGCAAGGCCACTTCGCGCAGCGACAACGAGTTCAGGTAGGAATACCCGATGTCCAGCACGGCTGGGGTCAATGAGAACGTGCGCCCGTCGATGCGCGCATAGCCCAGCGTGACCAGGGTGTGCAGCAGGCGCCGCGCTCCTGCCGGTGTTACGCCCGCGCGTTCTGCCACTTCGGAAAGGGTCAGTTCCCTGCTGGATGGCCCAAACGCGCGAATCACGGCCAAGCCACGCGCGAAGGCCTCGACAAACAAATCACTGCCTTTGGGTAATCCCTGATGCTGGGTCATAGAACGATCCTTTATGATTATTTCTATAGACGAATTATTTTTCGATAGTCGAAATTATAGCGATTCCGGCAAAAGACAGTCTAAGGAGATTCCCTAATGCTTGACATCACACCGGTGGCTGCCGATTTCGTGGCAGAGGTCGCCGGCATCGATCTGCGTAAACCGCTGTCGCCCGAGTTGGCGCAAGGCCTGCGGGACGCCTTGAACAAATACGCAGTGTTGATCATCCCGGATCAGCCTTTGGATGAAGCGCAGCAACTGCAGGTCGCGCAAATCTACGGCCCGCTGGAGACATCCATTGGCTCGTACATCGCGAACGACAAGAAACCGCGGCGGCTTGGGCACGCCCAGCTGTCCGATATCTCGAACCTGGACGAGCAAGGCAAGTTGATCGGCGAGGCGGACATCCGCCGGCTGGTGCTGCTGAGCAATCAACTTTGGCATACCGACAGTTCATTCAAGAAAACACCGGCCAGTGCATCCCTGTTGAGTGCCCAGGAAGTGTCGCCGGTTGGGGGAGCGACCGAATTCGCCGATATGCGTGCGGCCTGGGACAAGCTGGACCCAGCCACGCAAGAGCAGATCAGGGATCTGGTCGCCATCCATGATTATTTCCATTCCCGCAGCCTGCTGGGCCTGGAGGATTACTCGATTCCGCAAGAGTGGAAAGAGCGCCAGCCGCCTGTGAAGCAGGTGCTGGTGCGCAATAACGCCCACAACAGTCGCAGGTCGTTGTACCTGGCTTCCCATATCAAGGGCATAGAAGGAATGAGCGAGCAGGAAAGCCGCGTGCTGCTCGACAGGTTGATGACGTTTTCCACGCAGCCGCAGTTCGTGTATCGGCATCGATGGCGCCTGAACGACCTGGTTATCTGGGATAACCGCTGCACCATGCATCGCGGCACGAACTACAACCAGGCGTACAGGCGAGCGATGCGCCGGGCCACCGTCCAGGATATCGGCCCCACCGTTCCTGCACAATAAACAAGAGAGAGACAAACATGAAAACAATACACCTGGCCAAGCAGGTCTTGTTTGGATTGGGCATTCTGGCCGGCACCTCGCTCGCGGGCTCCGCGGCGCTTGCTGCATATCCGGACCGGCCCATTACTGTCGTTGTGCCATTTGGCGCAGGTTCGGGTACCGATGCCATCGCGCGCATGGTGGCCCAGGGGCTTGCCGAGAAGCTGGGCCAGCCCGCCGCCGTGGCAAACAAGCCCGGTGCCGGGGGCATTATCGGCGCTTCTTTCGTGGCCAATAGCGAACCGGATGGCTACACGCTGCTGGTGGCCACCAGTGGCCCCATGGCGGCAAATGCCAGCTTGTACAACAAGCTGGCCTACGATCCGCAAGCCGATTTCGAACCTGTCTCGATCGTGGCAAAGCGGCCGATGGTGGTGCTTGCCAGCAAAGAGGCCAAGGCCCATAGCTTCAGTGAAATCGTGGCCGAGGCCAAGGCGAACCCCGGAAAAATCAACTTCGGTTCCAGCAACACCACGTCGCGCGTGTTCGTGGAACTGCTGAAGAAAAGCCAGGACATCCAGGTAGAGACGGTTCTGTACAAGGACGTAAGCAGCCTGATGACGGACCTGATCAGCGGCCGGGTCTCGTATGCCTTCGAGGACGCGGGGCCGTCGCTCACCCAGATCAAGGCAGACCGCGTGAACCTGGTAGCGGTCAGCGACAAGAAGCGGGCAGGCTTCGCCCCCGATACCCCCGCCACGAGTGAATACGGATTCGATGATCGGGGGCTGGTGACGTGGTACGCCGTTTTCGCGCCCAAGAACACGCCGCCCGAGGTGGTTGCACAGCTGAACAAGACCATCAATGCCTACATCCAAGGCCCTGAAATGAAAGCGATGGCCAAGGAAGTCGGGCTGGAACTCACCAACGTGACGCCGAGCGAGTTCAAGGAATTCCAGAAAGCAGAGATCATCAAGTGGAAACACCTGGTCGACCTTACCGGCGTGAAACTGGATTGACCATGGAAACTGACAACCCCTTCAAGCAGGCGCTTCAGTCAGGCCAGCGCCAAATCGGACTCTGGCTGTCGATGGCGAACCCCTACTGCGCGGAAATGTGCGCAAGCTGTGGCTTCGACTGGGTGCTGATCGACGGCGAGCACTCGCCCAATGACCTGAACTCAATTCTTGGCCAGCTGCAGGCCATTGCTTCCTACCCCACCCATGCGGTGGTGCGCCCGCCAGTGGGCGAGACGTGGCTGATCAAGCAATTGCTCGACCTGGGGGCCACCAGCCTGCTGGTGCCCATGGTAGATACTGCAGAACAGGCGCGCCAACTCGTGCAGGCGGTGCGCTATCCGCCGCACGGTGTACGGGGAGTGGGTTCCCGCCTGGCCCGCGTATCGCAATTCGGCGCTCAACCTGACTACATCAAGAAAGCGAACGATCGTATCTGCCTGCTGGTACAGATCGAGTCTCGCCTCGGGCTGGAAAACCTTGTTGAGATCGCGGCCGTCGACGGTGTCGATGGCGTGTTCATCGGGCCCTCCGATCTTTCAGCGTCGATGGGCCTGATTGGCCAGCCCGGCCATCCTGAAGTGCAGGCTGCCATCGCCGGTGCGATCAAGCGCATCGCCGCAGCGGGCAAGCCGTCGGGAATTCTCAGCCTGAACACTGAAGATTCGCATCGCTATGTCGGGATGGGAGTCTGCTTCGTGGCGGTGGGTGGCGATATCGCCATTCTTACCGATGGGGCTCGGGAGCTTGCGAAGCAGTTCAAATAATCGTGGAGGCGGCCAGCTGTACCGCATCGGTGAACCATGGGTGCGGTGCCGGTCTTTCAACTCGATGTCAGCCTCGCAGGCACGAGACTGGCGGGCGGCTTAGTATGTGGTGTATCTCGCTACCGCCCGGGCTGGGAACCGCGCCGACCCCGCGCCGCAATCCCGCCCGGCACACCAAGGAGAGACGCCATGCAAGGAAGATTCCTGGGCGCGTTCGCGCTGTCGGCGGCCGCCTTGTGTTCCGCCAGCGCGAGCGCTGCGGACACCTGGCCCGCCAAACCCATCACCATCGTCGTGCCGTTCTCGCCCGGTGGGGCCAATGACCTGGTCGCCCGGCTGTACGCAAAGCAGATCGCCCGCGATCTCGATGCCGATGTGATCGTCGAGAACCGTGCCGGCGCGGGCGGCATCGTGGGCGCGGCCCACGTGGCACGCACACTGCCCGATGGCTATACCTTCCTGGCCGCGTCCAATGGCACGGTCACCAATAGCCTGATTCGCTCCGACCAACCCTACAAAGACGAAGACATCGAGCCCGTGGCGCTGCTGTCCATCGTGCCCTCGATCATCGTCACCCATCCGTCCAATCCTGCCACCGATCTGAAGGACTTCGTCGCGCGGGCCAGGCAGCACGCTGACAGGCCCGTCACGTTTTCCACCGCAGGCATGGGCAGCACGCCCGATTTCGTGAGCGCCATGGTGAAACTGGAATCGGGCATCAATGTGCAATCGATACCGTACAAGAGTGGTTCCGAAGGCGTCACCGCCGTGATGGGCGGCCAGACTGACATGACCTCGGAGGCCAGCATGGTAACGCTGCCGCTGATCCAGTCCGGCAAACTCAAGGCCCTGGCCACCACATGGGACAAGATGCCCTCTGCACCCGATATCAAGACCACCGCCGAACTGGGTTTTCCCAATATCCGCATTGGACACTGGGAAGGCCTGTACGCCCGCGCCGGCACGCCGCCGGAGATTCTCGACAAGGTGAACGCCGCGGTTCGCAAGGCCTCGCAATCCAGGGAAGTGCTGGATACACTCAACGCCAGCAGCATCGTGCCGGGCACCATGACCCGCGCCGAATTTACCCAGTTCACGCAGGACGAGCGGGCGCGCCTTGGCAAAGTCGTGAAGGCCGCGCACATGCAGCCCGATTGAGCGTTACCGCCCGCGCGTGATCCCCGAACGAACCGAGACGACGTGAATGGCAGTTACCGCGCTGGAATCAGGGTGGTGGTTTGATGCGACCGCTTTTCTTGCTCCGCCCCCCGCATCCCCGCATCCAGGCCGAATGCCGATCCGTCTCCATGCTTGAAAACTCGTCTGGCCGATGGCGGGAAATGCACGTATTTCCGCTGGAATGCCGTCCCATGGCATGATAGCGGCGTTAATTTTCATGCCTGCTCCGAATATGTCGAATTTGATCGTACATGGCGGTCTTCCGTTACGCGGCCAGATCGTGCCATCCGCCAACAAGAATGCCGTTCTTCCCATCTTGTGCGCCACGCTGCTTACCGACCAGCCGCTACGCCTGGTCGGCGTGCCCGAGATTACCGACGTCAAGAAGATTCTTCAGATCTTTCGCACGCTGGGCAGCGACGTGAGAGTGGACTTTGCCACCGGCATCCTCGACGTGCATCATCGGGCCACGCAGTTTGATCCCGCCGAGCACAAGCTGCCCGAAGAGATGCGTTCTTCGATCATGTTGGTGCCGCCGCTGTTGGCCCGGTTTGGCGTTGCGCGCCTGGAGAACGATGTCAAAGGCTGCACCCTGGGCGTGCGCGAAATCGATCCGCACGTCGAGGTATTCGAGCGCTTCGGCGCCTGCGTGGAACGCACCGCCGGGTCGCTGATCGTGCGCACGGGCTCGACTATGGTCGCCAATGACCATTGGCTGGACTACGCATCGGTTACCACCACCGAAAACTTCGTGCTGTGCGCGGCGTCCGCCGACGGTGCATCGACCTTGGTCAATGCCGCATCGGAACCCCATGTGCAGGAATTCTGCCGTTTCCTGGCAATGCTGGGCGTAGAGATCGGCGGTATCGGCACGTCGCGCCTGAGAATAGAAAAAGGCCGCAAGCTCGGCGGCGGCGAATTCCGCTTCAGCGAAGATTTCCACGAGATTGCTACCTTTCTTGCGCTGGGTGCCATCACCGGGGGCGATATCGTGGTCAAGAACAGCGCGCCAGAACAGTTCCCGCTTATCGACCGTACCTTCGCCAAGTTCGGCGTGGAAGTGGTGCATCGCGATGGCTGGTCGCGGACCATCCTGGATGGCCCCTTGCGGGTGCGCAAGCCCTTCACCCAGAATATTCTTACCAAGGTGGAAGCGGCGCCGTGGCCCTATCTGCCGGTGGATTTGCTACCCATTTTCATCGCGCTGGGTGTCAAGGCAGAAGGCAGCGCGATGTTCTGGAACAAGGTCTACGACGGGGCCATGGGCTGGTCCGTCGAATTGTCCAAGTTCGGTGCGCACGTATTCTTGTCCGACCCGCATCGCCTGGTGACTTTCGGCGGCCTGCCGCTAAGCCCCGCCAAAGTCGAGAGCCCATACATTATTCGCGTGGCCATAGCACTGCTGATGGTGGCCGCAAGCGTCAAGGGCCGCTCAGAGATCGCCAACGCGCTGCCTATCCGGCGCGCGCACCCCGGTTTTGTGGAAAACCTGTGTTCGGTGGGCGCGAACGTGGAGTGGACCAGCGGCGAATAATCGCTCCAGGCGATCGATACCGCCGCGGCCCGGTCAGGCCCGCCGGGGTTCCGCCATTCCGGATTCGACCCGTTCGTGGCGTTCCTGGGCCTCGATGCACAGTTCGGCGGTAGGGCGGGCCAGCAGCCGGCGCAAGCCTATCGGTTCGCCAGTGTCGCGGCACCAGCCGTAAGATCCGTCGCGAATGCGTTCCAGCGCCAGGTCGATCTTGCGCAATTGCTTGAATTCCCGGTCGCGCAGCCGCAGTTCCAGCGAGTGCTCTTCCTCGATGGACGCCATGTCGGCGGGGTCGGCGTGGGCTTCGTCGTCTTTCAGCCGGCTTTGCATGTCATAGGCCGACACCAGCAGTTCCGCACGAGCCAGGATCAGGCGTGCGCGGAAAAACTGCAGTTGCCGCTCGGACATGTAGTCGCTCTTGGGGGCTTTCAGCAGCGCAGCCTGTGTCAAGGGCAGATCGGCGGCTGTCGCCAGGGCGCTGGCAAGTTCAGCGGATGGAATTTTCATGAGACCCCCTTTTATCGGGTTGTCGCATGTCCACTGGCCACAGCGATTTCGATTTACTGGCGCAGGAACAGCGATATGTCTAAATGAGGACTGCGATCCAGGTCGGTGGATGCAGCAACATGTTCTGCAGGTTGCGCCAGGGACCGTTCAAGTTTGGACGCAATCAGTTGTTTGGAAGCATCGGCCAGCAGTGCTGGCAACGAGGGCCAGGGGCCGTTGTCGGCGCCCGTACCCAGCGTATACGTCAGTAAAGCATCGGCACCGGCATAGCTGCCTATGCTGATGATGCGGCCTGTTTCTCCGCGCAACAGCAGCCTTGAATCGATTGCATACAGGCGGTAGATGCGCCACTGCGACTGCAAGGCGTTCCGGCGGTGCGGCTGGGAAGGCGACGCCCGGACATCGTGTTGCCCGGCCTGCTTGGCGCGCGGCAACAGCTGTACCACGACATTCAGCAAGCGCGCGAGGAAGCGCTCCAGGACCTTCATAACAATTTCCGCCTTGATGTAGCCTGCCCGAGAATATGCATCGCCACATGCACGCATCCAATGAGCATACGCCTATAGTGCGGAAATAACGATGTTTGTATGTTTCCGTTCGCATTCAGCCACTGCGGTCAGGCTTGGGGACGCACCTCGAGCCCTGTCCAGTACGCCGCGAAGGCCCACGTGTCGGCGACTTCTTCAATGACCTTGGCCATGGGCTTGCCCGCGCCGTGGCCGGCCCGGGTCTCGATGCGGACCAGATGCCACTTGTCGCCGATATCGGCTGCCTGGACGGCGGCAATGTACTTGAAGGTATGGCCAGGAACCACGCGGTCGTCGGTATCGGCGGTCGTGGCCAGGATGGCCGGATAATTCTTGCCCGGGCTGATATTGTGATAGGGCGAATAGGCATGCAGGCGGTGGAAATACGCCTCTTGCTCTGGATCGCCGTAATCCGTCACCCATAGTTGCCCGCCCGTGAACCGGCGGTAGCGCAGCATGTCCATCACGCCCACGCCCGGCAAGGCGGCGGCAAACAGATCCGGCCGTTGATTGACGACGGCGCCTATCAGCAGGCCGCCATTGGATTCGCCCTGGATCGCCAGCCCGTCGGGCGATGCGATGCCTTCCGCCTTCAGATATTCGCCGGCCGCGATGAAGTCGTCGAAGGCATTCTGCTTGTTCTCCAGGCGCCCCGCGTCATGCCATGCCTTGCCGTACTCGCCGCCGCCGCGGATGTTGGCGATGGCCAGTGTTCCTCCTTGCTCCACCCAGGCCAGCTGCGGCGGCGAATAGTAGGGGATCATGCTGATCCCGAACCCGCCATAGGCGTAGAGCAGGGTGGGTGCCGGCCCGGTGCTGTCCGTACGCCGGACGATGAACATCGGAATGCGCGTGCCATCCTTCGATGTGTAGAAGCGCTGCTCGACCGCAATGCGGTCGACGTCGAAGCCCGCGTCCGGCGCGGCCCACACCGTGCTTGTGTTGTCCGTCAGGTCATGGCGGTAGACCGTGGTGGGGGCGTTGAAGCTGGTGAAGACGAAGAAGGCCTCGGCGCTTTGCTGACGGCCCTGGAAACCGCCGGCGCTGCCTATGCCGGGTAGCCGCACCTTGCCGGCGGGCGTACCGTCGAGACGGTAGCGGCGGATTTCGGTTTTCGCATCGACCAGGTACGACGCAATCAACTGCCCGCCCAGCAGCCAGGCGTTGGTCAGTACAGCTTCTTGCTGGGGCACTATATCTTTAAATGCAGGCGCGGCATCGGCAAGGTCCAGCGTCACGATTTTCTTGCGTTCCGCGCCCAGGCTGGCCAGGGCGTACAACTGGGTGGCCACATTGCCGAAGACCAGCCATTCGGTATCGACATTCTCGACCAGCTTGCGGGGCTGCCAGTCGGCGGTGGCGAGATCGATGATGGCCAGTGCATTGGCGCCGGGCCCTGGCGTGGACGTGATGACGGCATAGCGGCCGTCTTCGGTGACGTCGGCCAGGTGCAGCAGGTTTGGCTGGTCCGGCGTTGCGTACACCAGCCGGTCTTGCGATTGTGCAGTGCCCAGCGCGTGATAGTAGACCGCGTGGTTTGCCACGCCGGCCAGGGACGAGGCACCTGGTTCCGCAGCAGGGTAGCGGGAATAGAAGAAACCCGCGCCGTTCCTTGCCCAGGCGATGCTGGTGAAGCGCGCCCATTCGACCTGGTCCTGCAGCATCTCGTTCGAGTCCACGACCAACACCTTGATCGTGCGCCAGTCGGAGCCTGACTGTTGCACCGCATAGGCGACATGCGAGCCGTCATCCGACGCCGCCCATTCGGCCAGCGCGGTCGTGCCATCCTTTGCCCAGCCGTTGGGGTCGATCAGCACGCGCGCCGACCCGTGGACACCGTCGCGCATGACCAGCATTGCCTGGTCCTGCAGGCCGGAATGCCGCATATAGAAATAGCGGCCGCCGCGTTCGTGCGGTACGGTCACTTGCTCGTGATCGAACAGCGCACTCAGTCTTTTCCTGAACACGTTGCGGCCGGGCAGGGTACCCAGATAGTCCTGGGTCAGCCTGTTCTGGGCCTGGACCCAGGCGACAACCTCGGCATCGCTGCGAGCGTCGTTTTCGAGCCAGCGGTAGGGGTCGTGCACAGCCTGGCCAAAATGCGTTTCCACCTTGCCGACACGCCGGGTTTCCGGATAGGCGATTTGTTGCTTCATGGGGAAAATTCCAAAGTCGGGGCCGTGCAACTGCCAAAGGCCGGCCTTGCAGCTCGATGGGATCGCAGATCGGCAGCGTGCTTGCCGTTCTGATGGCCTTGGCCAACTGGTCGATGACCTTGGCAAGCGTGAACTTGCGGCCATCGACTACCTGGCTGCAAGGGCGTCCCTTGCTATTCCATTGACATAGATGTCTACGCCCAGTTGCCGTTGTGTAAAGGCAAAGTCGCTTTCTCGCAGATAACCGTCGAACCAGTTCAAGAGTTCTTTAGCGGTCGCGCTGTTCCGGTAGGCAATAAGCTCGACAGTAAGCGGCGCGCTGAAGCCAATATCGAATTTCGTGTCGAATAGCGACTCGCCCGCAAGTCGAGCCCGGAATAGGCCATCGCCATCGTAGCGGAAGGAGATTTCGGCTTTGGTGAACAACTCGTCGCTGTAGGTCGCGATCAACCCGGGGGATTCCCACCAATCGTCCCCGGTCAACGAGTTCGGCGTGCCTTCGCCCTTGAAGTCGATATGGATTTTTTCAAGGCTGCGATAATCACGCTCGTGGAAGCGCTTGAGGGGAATTTTCAGCCATTGCGTCTCAAGGTAGGGATCCAGCCATTGGGATGCGTCATCTTCTGGATCATTGTTCGGATCGAAGAAAAACCTTGGCGATGTCGCTCGCAAGTTCAAGGTAGCGAACTCGTCCAGGGCCTGGCCTGGCCAGGATCCGCTGGTCGCTCGCAGTGTGAGGCTGGGCTCTATGGCGGGAACTTCAATCGGATGATCCTGGTAGGTCAGCTTGAAATATCCCATGATTTTCCCTGGATTCCTCTGGCATAGGCAATTGATCCAAGCAATCGACTATACAAGAGAACGACTGCTGCCGGCCTGCAGAACCAGCCGCTTGCGGGCCGTAGCGGGCACCCACATGCACGCTACGGATCATGGCCGCAGTTGCTGAACGTTCGATCTTGCCAAAGGCCAAAATAGAGAGGGATGGCGAGGCTAGCCGAGCAATCGGCCTTTTCGCCAGGCGTCGCTCAATAATCTCTTCATCCCGGCTCAGATCAGCCCGCGTTGCCAGGCACAGGCGTGTTGAGCAGCTGCTGTTCCCACAGGAACGCGATGCCGCTACCGCCGGCGTGCTGCGTGACCACTTCCGTCAGTGCGATGGCTTGATCGGTCCGAGCCCAGTCGCGCTGCCATTCGGACGCCACCGCCAGCCAGGTCATCATGTTCGCGCCGGCCGCGATCATGCGCTGGATGGCGACCTGATGGGCCTCGACCGAAACAGCGCCCGACGCGTCGGTGACCACGGTAACGTCCCAGCCTTCGCCGAGGGCCTGGATTGTCGGCATCGCGACGCACACCTCGGTCCACAGGCCAGCGATGATCAGCTGCTTGCGGCCTGTCGCCTTGACCGCGTCCACCACCTTCTGGTCCTGCCAGGTGTTGATGAACGTACGGTCGATCACCTCTTGGCCGGGAAACACATCGGTGATCTGGGGGAACAGCAGTCCGCCCCGGTCAGCGATCACCGTCGTCAGGATGGTAGGGACGCCGAAGGCCTTGGCGGCCTTTGCCAGGCCCGCCGTATTGTTGATCACCATCTGCGGTTCGTGGCTGTTCACGTTCGCGAGTTGGTAAGGCTGGTGGTCGATCAGAACGAGTACCGAGTCTTCCGGACGAAGAAGCGAAGCAAGGCCGTTACGAAAAGTCATTAGTGCATCCTTTGCAGTGGTGAGCGGGATAGGCTTCCGGGGGGCACGCGCCAGCGGCGAGGTTGCCGGGAAGCCATATTCTGCTGTTCCCGTATTCGATGCGGTAGTACCATTTTGCGGCGAGCTGTGTCGCAGAATGGGGAACACTGAATTGGACTTAGAAGAGCTACGGACATTCGTGGAGGTGGCTGATGCCGGGGGAGTTTCGCCTGCTGCGCTGCGGCTGGGCGTGTCCAAATCGATCGTCAGCCGTCGGCTCGCCCGGCTTGAAGCGGAACTTGGTGTCCAGCTGCTTGCGCGATCCACCCGCGGGGCTGCTCTCACAGAGGCCGGGGCCACGTTCCGGAACTATGCGGCCAGAGTCTGCGCCGAGATCGACGTGGCCAGGGAAACGATCCTGCCGGCCGGCGACCTGCGCGGCCGCTTGCGAGTTGCCGCGCCGCTTACTTTCGGCCCGACTCACTTCGCTCCGGCGCTGGCGGAAATGGCACGACGCCACCCCCAGCTTCATATCCAGACCTGCTACAGCGATCGCTTCGTTGATCTGATCGCGGAGGGCTACGATTGTGCGATACGGGTTGGCTATCTTCAGGACTCCAACTTGATCGCAAGACGCATCGGCCCGATCCACGGGAAGCTGGTCGCGAGTCCGGACTATGTCAAGGCGCACGGGTCACCTGAAACACCGGAAGACCTCGTCGCCCATCAGGCCCTTATGCAAGGCACCGAAGCCTGGAGACTCTTGGATGGCGACAAGGTCATCACGGTTCGTCCGCAGGGGCGCTTCAAGGCCGACAACGGCACGGCTTTAGTCGCCGCTGCGGCAGCAGGACTGGGGATCGCTTATCTGCCCGATTGGCTTACCCACGAATATGTGGCCTCTGGGACGCTCGTGCCGGTCATGACACGCTATCCTCCCCCTCCGGCAGGCGCATATGTCGTCCGGCCGCCAGGCCAGCATCCCGCACGGAAGATTCGGGTCCTTACTGAACTGCTGATCGAGTATTGCGGCCGGTCTGCGCACCCTGCACGGGCTACCGCTGCCTGAGTGGTGCAGGCGCAATGAAAATCCGCTTCTGGCCCGAGCGGGCTTTGCCTCGCAGCCAGTCAGAACTCTTCCAGAAAGCGCATGCGGAACCGGCGTCCCTTGATATTGCTGTTCGAGACGCGTGAAAACGCCTGTTTGGCGATCTGGCGGTCCAACGCCACATAAGAGTTGAACTCGGTGATATTGATCTTGCCGACCTGCTCGAAAGTCAGGCCGCCATCACCGGTCAGGGCCCCCAGCAGGTCGCCGGGACGCAGCTTGTCTTTCTTGCCGCCCTGTATGCACAAGGTAACCATGGGCGCGCGCAAGGGGCGGTCGGACTTGGGCCGCAGCGATTTGAGATCGGCCCATTTCAGCGGAGCGCCCTGGTATTGCTCGATCAGGTTGGCCCAGCGCATTTCATTGGGCGAACACAGGCTCAGCGCCAGCCCTTTCTGGTCGCCGCGGCCGCTGCGGCCGATGCGGTGCACGTGGACCTCGGTGTCCTTGGTCACGTCCACATTGATCACGGCGCCCAGGTTCTGGATATCCAGGCCGCGAGCGGCCACGTCGGTGGCGACCAGCACGGCGCAGCTCTGGTTGGCGAACTGGATCAGGATTTCGTCGCGCTCTCGTTGTTCCAGGTCGCCGTTGAGCGCCTGGGCGCTGATGCCCTCGGACCGCAGGCGTTCGACCAGATCGTGGCTGCGGATCTTGGTGTTGCAGAATGCCAGCGTGGATGCCGGGCGGAAGTGAGCCAGCAGCGTGGCCACGGCGTCCAGCCTTTCGCCTTCGTCGATTTCGTAGAAGATCTGTTCGATGCGGCTGGCGTCATGCTGGGCTTCTACCTTCACTTCGGCCGGGTTGCGCAGGAAGCGCGCGCTGAGCTTGCGGATGTTGTCGGGGTAGGTGGCCGAGAACAGCAAGGTCTGGCGCTTGGCCGGGCAGTGCGAGGCGATGGCGACGATGTCGTCGTGGAAACCCATGTCCACCATGCGGTCGGCCTCGTCCAGCACCAGCGTGTTCAGGCCGGACAGGTCCAGGCTGCCGCGCTGCAGGTGATCCTGGATGCGGCCGGGCGTACCCACCACCAGATGCGCGCCGCGGGCCAGCGACTCGACCTGGGGACGCGCGGCGGCGCCGCCGCACAGGGTCAGTACCTTGACGTTGGGGATCAGGCGGGCCAGCCGGCGCAGCTCTTGGGCCACCTGGTCAGCCAGTTCGCGGGTAGGGCAGACCAGCAGCGCTTGCGGGACCAGGCGGTTGACGTCCAGGTTCTGCAGCACGCCCAGGCCGAACGCCGCGGTCTTGCCGCTGCCGGTCTTGGCTTGCGCGATCAGGTCGCGGCCTTCCAGGATAAGCGGCAGGCTCTGCGCCTGGATGGGCGTCATCTGTTCGAAACCCAGGCCTTGCAGGTTGTCCAGCAAGGCGGGCAAGAGGGGCAGGGAGGAGAAGGGCGTGTTGGTCACAATGAGGTGGATCGCAAAAACCGCGAAAGGCTGGATTGACTGACAGTGTATGCTTTTGCACCTTTTGCCACGTTCGGCGGCCCAAACGCCGGCTTCACCTACACCTGCGCTCGCTGTAGCGATCCACCAAGTATGGCGCGGCATCGCGCGTCAGCAAGGTGAATTTCATCAGTTCTTCTACGACGTCAACGATCCGGTCGTAGTAGGGCGAACACTTCATGCGCCCGGTGTCGTCAAACTCTTGGTAAGCCTTGGCGACCGAAGACTGGTTCGGGATGGTCAACATGCGCATCCACCGGCCGAGCAGCCGCATCTGGTTTACGGCATTGAAGGATTGCGAGCCGCCCGACACCTGCATTACCGCGAGCGTCTTGCCCTGGGTCGGGCGTACGGCGCCGACTGATAGCGGAATCCAGTCGATCTGCGTCTTCATCAAGCCGGTCATGGCGCCGTGACGTTCCGGCGAGCTCCAGACCATGCCTTCCGACCATTGAACCAGTTCATGCAGCTCGCGGACCTTGGGATGGTTCTCGCTGGTGGCGTCATCGACCAGGGGCAGTCCGGAAGGGTTGAATAGCCGGGTGTCGCCACCCAGGGCCTGAAGCAGGCGGGCCGCTTCCTCTGCGACCAGGCGGCTGTATGAGCGCTCGCGCAGCGACCCATACAGCAGCAGGAAGCGCGGTGCGTGGCTGGCGCGCTTGGGCGAGAACAGGCTGGTGGTGTCCGGCTTGTGAAGCAGCGTAGCGTCGACGTTGGGCAGGTCGGCCATGGAATCAGACACGACGGCCCTCCGTATCGGTGACGGGCTCGCCGTCTTCCTTGTTGAAGGCCCCGCGCTGCGGCCGAGGCAGAATGTCCAGGACGGCCTCCGACGGCCGACACAGGCGCGTTCCCATCGGCGTGGCGACGATAGGCCGATTGATGAGGATCGGGTGTTCAAGCATGAAGTCGATCAGTTGCTCGTCGGTCCATTTCGGATCCGACAGCGCCAGCGCCTCGTAGGGCGTACCCTTCTGCCGGAGAACGTCGCGCACGGGTATCCCCATGGCGGCGATCAGGCGTTTCAATGTCTTCCGGTCAGGCGGGGTCTTCAGGTATTCGATGACGGCCGGTTCCTCGCCGCTGTTGCGGATCAGGCCCAGCACGTTGCGCGATGTGCCGCAGGCGGGGTTGTGATAGATCGTGATCGAACTCATGAAATGCCTCTTGATGCAGGATTGGAAATTCAATGAATGCGGAAGGACGAGGCCGGCGCGCGCAATAGCATCAGTGCGCCAAAGGCCGCCAGGCCTATTGCGCCGGATAGCCACAGGGCATTGGCGCCCCAGGCATCCAGTGCCAGTCCGAAGAGAAATGGCGACAACGCTTGCGCTACCCGTGCCGGCATCATCAGCCAGCCCTGGCGGGCGCCATAGCCTTGGGTGCCAAAAAGCGCGAGCGGCAAGGTCCCCTTGGCGATGGTCAAGATGCCGTTGCCCGCGCCATGCAGAATGGCGAAAGCGGGAGCCAGTGCGGGGCCTGCCGCCAGCAATACCGCCACGCCGGCGGGATGGGCCAGGGCTGCCAGGCGCGCCGACAACAGCGGGTGGACGCTACGCAGCAAGCCGAACTCGAGCATGCGGCCGGCAACCTGCGAGGGGCCGATGAGCGCTCCGATTCCGACCGCGGCGGCAAGGCTGGCCCCCGCGGCCTCCAGTATCCGTGGCAGGTGCGTGGCCATCGCCGTGCTGATGAACCAGGTCGCGGCGAAGACGAAAGCAAGAAGCGCGGTCGCCGTTCGCGGGCGATCCGGCGCTTGGGCGGAAGACGGGACGGCTTGGGCGGGAGCGTCGACTGGCGGCATTCCTGTCCTGGCACCTGTTGGCGTGCCCGGAAGCCGGGCATTCAATGGCAGGCCGATCAGCAAATGCATCGCGGCCCAACCAAAGCACGCGCCACGCCAGCCGAACTGCGCTTCCATCCAGGCGGACATGGGCCACCCGACAGTGCTGGCAAAGCCAGCGATGAGTGTGATCCCGGTGATGGCGCCCCGGGCATTCTGGCCGTACAAGCGGACCAGGCTGGAGAACGCGGCCTCATAGAGGCCGGATCCCATTGCCACGCCGATGACGAGCCACGCGATGACCATCGACCAGGGCCCCTGGGTGAGCCCCAGCATGGCCAAGCCGAGCGAGAACAGCAGGCTGGTGCCGAGCAGCACGATGCGCCCGCCATGGCGATCGATTGCCTGGCCCGCCCAGGGGCCGACCAAGGCCGATGCGACGAGCGCGCCTGAGAAGGCTGCATAGACCATCGGCGAGGGAAGGCCCAATTCGCTGGCCATCGGGGCTGCCAGCATCGCCGGCAGGTAGTACGAGGAGGCCCAGGCCAGCGTTTGGGCTGTGCCTAGGGTGCCTACTACCCGGGCCGATGTTCCCGCCACGAATCAGCCCCGCCCGGCGCCGGCGTCGTACCAGCCTTTGCTCTGGTTGACGATACGGACAACCAGCAGCATCACCGGGACCTCGATCAGCACACCCACTACCGTGGCCAGGGCTGCCCCGGAATGCACGCCAAACAGGCTGATCGCGACCGCGACGGCGAGCTCAAAGAAATTGGACGCGCCGATCAGCGCGGACGGGCACGCAATGCTGTGCTGCTCGCCGACGCGGCGATTGAGCCAGTAGGCGAGTCCGGAATTGAAGAAAACCTGGATCAGGATAGGCACTGCCAGCATGGCGATCACGAGCGGCTGGCCGATGATGGCTTCGCCCTGGAAAGCGAATAGCAGCACCAGCGTGAGCAGCAGGGCGCCCATTGAAATGGGTCCAATGCGCGCCAACGCCGCGTCGAGGGCGGGCTGCCCGCGGCGTAGCAGCGCGCGGCGCCAGAGTTGGGCCAGTATGACCGGAACCACGATGTACAGCCCTACGGACACGAGCAGCGTATCCCAGGGCACGCTGATGGACGACAGGCCCAGCAGCAGGCCGACGATGGGCGCGAAAGCGAACACCATGATCGTATCGTTGAGCGCAACCTGGGATAGCGTGAAAGCGGGGTCGCCGCCAGTCAGCCGGCTCCAGACAAAGACCATTGCAGTGCAGGGTGCCGCGGCCAGCAGGATCAGGCCGGCGATATAGCTGTCCAACTGCTCGGCGGGCAGCCACGGGGCAAAGACCTGGCGGATGAACAGCCAGCCCAGGAAAGCCATGGAGAACGGCTTTACCGCCCAGTTGATGAACAGCGTCACACCGATGCCGCGCCAATGCCGCCGGACCTGGCCCAATGCCGCGAAGTCTACTTTGAGCAGCATCGGGATGATCATCACCCAGATCAGTATCCCGATGGGCAGATTGACCTGCGCGACTTCGGCACGTCCGATGGCCTGGAACACCAGGGGCATGAACTGCCCGAGCGCCACCCCCAGCACGATGCACAGGACCACCCACAGCGTAAGGTAGCGCTCGAAGGTGCCAATGGCGGGTCGCGCCTGCGCAGCGGGCACCGTTTGCGTGCTGGAGGACATCGGCTTATTCCTGCGTCTTGCCGATGCCGCGCAGCTCGGCTTGCAGCGACATGGCGTCCAGGCGTTCGAGAGGCAGGGAAAGGAAGAGTTCGATGCGGCGTTTGAGCACGCGCGCCGCGCCATGGAACGCCCGGGCCCGCTCGTCTTCAGAACCGCCATGGGCCGCGGGGTCCGGAACGCCCCAGTGCGCCGTCATGGGCCGGCCGGGCCATACAGGGCAAACTTCACCGGCGGCGTTGTCGCAGACGGTAATGATGAAGTCCATGCTTGGCGCGCCCGGGGCCGCGAATTCATCCCAGCTCTTGCTTCGGTAGCCGTCGCTTGGCAGCGAGTACGACTTGAGCGTGGCGAGGGCCAGCGGGTGAACTGTGCCCATAGGGGCGCTGCCGGCGGAATAGGCCTGGAAGCGGTCGCCACCCAGGCCTTTGAGCAGGCCCTCGGCGAGGATGGAGCGAGCCGAGTTGCCCGTGCAGAGGAACAGCACGTTGTAGGGAGAGTGCGGCATGGAAGATCCTAGCAGCAGCGGGTTGGCGTCGAGGCCTGGACGGGCGTTGAACAGCAGGCGCCGGCCTCGGGCTGGCTTGCGGATTCGCCGCGCGATTCGCCGTAGACGGGGATGCTTCCTAGCGTATGGAAGTGTTCCCATGCCAGGCCCTGCGGGTCGGTGATCCAGTATTTCTCGCTATGCGCGTAGCAGCATGACGTCTTGCCCTGGTCTTCCAGGGCAAGACTGGCCGCCTCGGCCCTGGCCTGCAGCGCGGCGAGCTCTTCGGCGTCGCCGGCTTGAATTCCGAAGTGATCCAGCCCATGGGCGGCGCCTCGGGTCGAGATCGCGAAGTTCACAGGAGGGTCGTCGAGCATCCACTTCGCATAATCCGATTCGACGCGGGCGGGATCCTGCGCAAACAACCGGGAGTAAAAGCCGATGTTCCTGGCCAGGTCATCGACGTGCAGATGGACGTGAAAGCGCTTCATGGGCTGTTCCTTGTCAGCACGAAATGCAGGCTTCGGAATCGGAAGCCTCGCAGGGAACACCTTGGCAGCAGTGTTCGGTGAGATAGCCGAGCAAGCCGTTCATCTGGAGGAAGTCGGCGCGGTAGATCAGGTTGCGGCCTTGCGGTTCGACGCTGACCAGGCCGGCATGCGACAGTTCTTTCAAGTGGAACGACAGCGTATTGCGCGCGACGCCGAGCTGGTCGGCCAGGATGCTGGGGGTAAGGCCTGGCGGGCCGGCGACGACCAGGGCGCGGAACACGCGCAGGCGCTGGGCGTGGGCCAGGGCGCCAAGTGCCGAGATAGCTTGGTTTTCGTTCATTATTCGATAATACAACGTTTATTGAATTAAAGGCAATTCCACCAATCCGCTACCCGTCCAGGGCCATCCACGGCTGGGAACCCGCCATGCACCAGGTTGCCATCCAAGGGTTTGTCTGGAGACGAATGCTATTGACCGATTCCTGCGGCGCCCATAGTATAAAAAAAGGAAAACGTTTTCCTTAGTGTTTTCCTGCGATTTCCCTATCGTCCTTCCTTGTATCCCTGGAGCATCGATGAAAGTCATTCCTGGTGTGTTGTTGCGGCGCGATCCTGGCGAAGCCAGCGCGCCGGTCGTCTACGACATTCCGCGCAGCGGCACGTGGTATCCCTGTGAATTCATTCCCGCCGCGCCCTTCGTGGATCTGCACCAGTCGGTGTCCATGCATGTGCAGGACCTGTATGGCGATGTGGTCGACAGCGGCGCGAGCTGGCTGTACGCCACCTTTCCGAATACCTATATCGATGCGAACCGGCACGAGGGGGACATCGATCCCGGCCTGCTGGATGCGCCCTGGCCGGGCACATTGGAAACGACTGAAAAGTCGCGTCTGGGCATAGGCCTGATCCACTCGAAATGCGGCAAGCGGGGCGTGCAGGTCTATGACGGCAAGCTGCGGGTACAGGATGTGCAGCGCCGCCTTGAACGCTACTACTGGCCATATCACAACGAACTTTCCAGCATGCTGGCCGAGCGCAAGGACAAGTTCGGCCTTGCCTATCACATCAGTTGCCACAGTATGGCTTCGGTGGGCGGGCCTTCGACGCTGGATCACGGCAAGCCACGCTCCGATTTCGATATCGGCGATCGCCACGGTGCGTCCTGCGACCCGGCTCTGAGCGAATTGATCGTATCGACGCTGAGCGGTTTCGGCTACCGCGTCACCCGGAATTTCCACTATGCCGGCGCGGAATCGGTACGCAAGCATGCGCAGCCCGCACAAGGCATACACAGCCTGCAGATCGAGATCAAGCGCGGGCTGTACATGAACGAAGACACTTTCGAACTGAGCGACGATTTCCCTGCGGTCAGGAAGCACTTGAGCGAGCTGGCCCATGTGGTGTCGCGCTTTGCGCTCGAGAACGCGCCGGTCAAGAATGTGCAATCGTAGTCAGGTCCACGCAACGGCACCGTGCAGAGTCGCCGTCCCAAAGGGGTACGAACCATGAAGACGCTTTTTCGCATTGCCAGCCTGCTGGCCGCAGCCTGTCTGCCGCTGGCCGCGGTGCCGACGGCGCACGCCGCGCCCAAGAAAGAACTGGTCGCCACGATCAACTCGAACGTGAATTTCCTCTATCCGGGTCGGGGTGTCGCCGCCGAGGACTACAACTTCGGCATGCTGGTCTACAACGGCCTGGTGGGCATCAACGAGAAACTGGAGCTGTTGCCCGAGCTGGCCGTCAGCTGGAGCTCGGACACGGCGGCAAAGGAATGGACGTTCAAGTTGCGCGAAGGCGTGAAGTTCTCGGACGGCAAGCCGTTCGACGCCACCGACGTGGTGCACACCTTCGCCTTGCTGGCCGATCCGGCACTGGCCTCGCGCGCGCGTTCCACCGCCGAGATGGTCGACCATATCGAGACGCCCGACCCGCACACCGTCAAGTTCGTGCTGAAAGAGCCCTATGGCGCCTGGCCCAGCATGCTGATCGAGCGGCAATTGAAGATCGTGCCCGACGGCCACTCGGCCGAGCAGTTGATGAAGGCCCCGGTCGGCACGGGCCCCTTCATGCTGGATAGCTACACGCCCGGCGATCGCCTGGTGGTGAAGAAGAACCCGAATTACTGGGAGCCGGGCCTGCCGCGCCTGGACCGCGTGACGCTGCGCATCATGCCCGAAGACGCGGCCAAGATCGCCGCCCTGTCGGCCGGCGATGTCGACATACTGTGGAACGTGCCGCTGGAGTCCATCCAGGAACTGAAGGGCATGTCGAACATCCACCTCGACGAAGCCGCCACTTCCACCTGGGACGGCTTCGTCCTGAACAACCAGGTCAAGCCCTTCGACGACGTGCGCGTGCGCCGTGCGTTCGAGAAGGCCGTCGACAAGAAGAAGCTGGTGCAGTTTGCGCTGTTCGGCGCCGGCGCGCCGACCCACACTCCCATTGCGCCAAACAGCCCGGCATTCAACTCGGCCCTTTCTTTCGCCCCCGATATCGCAGGCGCGAAGAAGCTGCTGGCCGAGGCTGGGTATCCGGACGGATTCGCCATTACGCTGAACGTGCCGGTGGGCCGTCCGACGCGCGAGCGTGCCGCCGTGGCGCTGCAGCAGATGCTGAAAGACGTGGGCGTGCGGGTCAAGCTGGAACGCGTGCCTTACAGCCGCTGGGGAGCAACCATTGCGGGCAAGGCACCGTTCTACATGGATGGCTATCTGGCGCGTCCCACCCTGGATACCGCGACGTATCCCTGGTATCACAGCTCGGGTTCCTGGAACAAGCAGATGTGGCACTTCAAGAGCGAGCGCATCGACCAGGTGCTGGACCAGGCGCGCCTGGCCACCGATTCTGCCAAGCAGGTCGAGCTTTACAAGACTTTCCAGGAATATGCCGTCGAAGATGTGCCGGGGGTGGTGATGTACACCATCAATTTCGCCACGGCGTATCCCGATGCGCTGAAGGGCTACCACACCCATCCGTATTCCTGGATGGACCTGCGCAATGCCCACTTCGAATGAACGCACTGTCGCTCTGGCAGGCTGACACGGCCAAGGAGGCACGATGCTGGAGTATGTGATCAAGCGGCTGGCCTATGTGGTCGCGACCCTGGCGGTGATGTCGGTGTTGATCTTCCTGATCACGCAGATCATGCCCGGCAACATCGCGCACCTGATCCTGGGGGATTTCGCCAGCCCGGCCGACATTGCCACCCTGGAAGCGCAGCTTGGCCTGAACGACCCCTGGTATGTGCAATACCTGCGCTGGGCCTCGGCGATGCTGCATGGGGACATGGGCACGTCGCTGTCCATGAACCAGCCGGTTGCCGACGTGATCTGGGGCGCCGTGGGACGCTCGGCGCTGCTTGCCGGGATATCCATCGTGCTGGTGGCGATCATCGGCATCTGGCTGGGTGTCTACGCGGGCGTGCGGCGCGGATCGAAATCAGACAATGCGATTTCGATGGTTACCTATGTGAACATCGCTGTGCCCGAGTTCTTCTGGGCCATCGTCGTGATCATGCTGTTCGCCGGCTATCTGCGCATACTGCCCGCCACCGGTTATGCCAGCCTGGATGACGGGCTGTGGAACTGGCTGCGCCATTTGATCCTGCCGGTGTTCACGCTGGTGACCGGGCTGATCGCGCACGTATCGCGGCTGACGCGGTCCAGCGTCATTGACGTGATGAACACCCAGTACATCCGCGCCGCGCGGGCGCGCGGCCTGTCCGAAAGGCGGGTCGTGCGCGATCACGCCTTGCGCAATGCACTGCTTCCCGCCATTACCGTGCTGGCCATCGACGTCGGCGTGCTGATGGGTGGCGTGGTGGTGGCCGAGACCATTTTCTCTTTCCCCGGCCTGGGGCGCACGCTGATCTACGCCATCCAGCACATGGACCTGCCCCTGTTGCAGGCCAGCATGATGGTCGTCACGTTCGTGTACGCCATGGCCAACCTGAGCGCAGACCTGCTTTATGCCTTTCTCAATCCGAAGATCCGCTACGGGCGCGGCGATGCCTGAGCACCGGGCCGCCCGCAATATAAAGGGCCTGCATGTCGGGCTGGCGCTGTTGCTGTTCATCGTCGTCATGGCGGTGATCGGGCCCAGCGTCTCTCCGTATGAAATGGACGCGACGTCCCTGGAGCAGCGCCTGGCGCCGCCCAGCGCCATGCACTGGCTGGGCACCGACGAGTTCGGCCGCGACGTGCTGAGCCGCATGCTCAACGGCGCGCAGTCTTCGCTGGTCATGGGTTTCGGGGCCACGCTGTTCAGCATCCTGGTCGGTGTGCCGCTGGGGCTGGCGGCAGGTTATTTCAAGGGCTACATCGACGACATCATCATGCGCGTGGTCGACGTGATGATCTCGGTTCCGCCTGTCATCCTGGGCCTGCTGATACTGTCGCTGACGCCGCCCAGCCTGTGGAAGACGACACTGGCCGTCGGCCTGGTCTATGTGCCCATCATGGTGCGGCTGACCCGCAGCGTCACGCTGGAGGTCTGCGGCGAAGAATACGTGCAATCGGCCAAGGCCCGCGCCGAATACAACTGGTACATCCTGTTTTCGGAAATCCTGCCCAATGCGTGGCCGGCCATCATCGTGGAGTCCGCCTTGCGGGTGACATTCGCCATCTTGCTGGGTGCCGCACTGAGCTTTCTTGGGTTGGGCGTGCAGCCGCCCGCCTCGGATTGGGGCTTGATGATTGCCGAGGCCAGGCCCTTCATCGCCACGGCGCCCTGGATCGCCTGTGCGCCCGGCATCGCCTTGTGCCTGACGGTGATGGCGATCAACCTGGTCGGGGACGGGCTGCGCGAGCGCCTGGACCCCCGCCTGAACCGGAGCCGGGCATGACGCAGCCCCTGCTTTCGATACGCAACCTGTGCGTGGATTTCGTGGCCGGCGACAAGCCGGTGCAGGCGCTGCGTAACATCAGTTTCGATATCGCGCCGGGCCAGGCGCTGGGATTGGTCGGCGAATCGGGGTCCGGCAAGAGCACCCTGGCGTTGGCGGCATTGGGCCTGCTGGACGAAGAGGCCCGCATCCGCGAAGGCGCGGTGGTGTTCCAGGGGGCCGACTTGTACGCGATGGGCGAAGACGGGCGGCGCGCGCTGCGCGGCGACAAGATCAGCATCGTCTTCCAGGATCCCTTCACCAGCCTGAACCCGTCGTTGCGGGTCGGACGGCAAATCGCCGAGCCATTGCTGGTGCATCGCGGGTTCACGCCTGCGCAGGCCGATGCCGAGTGCATTCGCCTGCTTGAAGAGGTGGGCATCCACGACCCGCGCAAGATGATGCGCAGCTATCCGCACCAGCTTTCCGGCGGCATGAAGCAGCGGGCCCTGATCGCGGCGGCCCTGGCCTGCGATCCGGAACTGCTGATCCTTGACGAACCCACCACCGCGCTGGACGTGACTGTCGAGGCCCAGATCCTGGAATTGCTGGCGCAACTGCGTACCGTCCGGAATCTGTCGATGCTGTTCATCAGCCACAACCTGGGCGTGATCGCCCGGGTGTGCGACGAGGTCTGCGTGCTGTACGCCGGCGAGGTGCTGGAACAGGGGCCCACCAGCCGGGTGCTGGTCGATCCGCGCCACCCCTATACCAAGGGCTTGCTGGCCTCGCTGCCGCACCTGGGCGATCGGCGCCATCGCCTGGAGCCCATTCCCGGCCGCTTGCCGCATCCCTCCGCGCGTCCCGCTGGATGCGTGTTCTCGGACCGCTGTGCCTTCGTCCAGGGCGAAGGCTGTGCGCGCCACCAGCCCATGGTGGGCCAGGAGCCGGGCCATGATAGCCGTTGCTGGCGATCGCTGGACCTGGCAGGCCAGGGTTGGCGTTCGGCCGTGCCGCAACCGTTGTCTACCACGCCGCGCGCGGTGCCGCCTCCGGGCCTGCCGATGGTGACGGTGCAAGGGCTGGAACGTTCTTTCGACGTGGGCGGATGGCGCCTGCCGCGCTTTCTGCGTGGCCGTAATGCGGCCGCGGCCGACCAGCACATGCGTGTCAAGGCCGTGGACGGCGTGTCGTTGCAGGTTGGTGCGGGTGAAGTGGTGGGCCTGGTCGGCGAGAGCGGTTGCGGCAAGACGACGCTGGGCCGCTGCCTGATCAACCTGGTCCATCCCTCGGCCGGAGCAATCCGCATCGATGGCAAGGACCTGGTTGCCGCCGATGCGCGGGGGCGCCGCGCCATCCTGAAAGATGCGCAGATGGTCTTCCAGAACCCGGACTCGTCGCTCAATCCGCGCAAGACCGTGCGCGAGATCCTGGCGCGCCCAATGCAGTTGTTCGGCATCGCCGATTCCGCAGCCGGCCTGGAGCAGGAAGTCCTGAAATTGCTGGACACCGTACGCCTGGGCGCGCATTACGCCGACCGGTATCCGCACCAGATGAGCGGCGGCGAGAAACAGCGCATCGGCATCGCGCGCGCATTGGCTACCCGCCCGCGCTTTATCGTGTGCGACGAGGCTGTCTCGGCGCTGGACGTGTCGGTGCAGGCATCGATCTTGAACCTGCTGTCGGATTTGCGTGACCAGCTTGGGGTGGCCTATTTGTTCATTTCGCATGACCTGGCGGTGGTGTCGCATATCGCCGACCGCATTTGCGTCATGTACAAGGGCAAGATCGTGGAAGAGGGGGCGACCGAGTCCCTGATCGCCGATCCGCGCCACCCCTACACGCAAAAACTGCTGTCGTCTGTGTCTTCTGTCGAAAAGCACGCCGGGCGCGCGGCGGGCGGGCTTGTCCAGGATGCCTCCTGACCGGCGCGGAAGAGGCCGGGGAGTTGCTACTATGTGCCTTTCTCCGGGACAGCGGGATAGCCACTTATCATGAGCAGGGATCAGCACCCGGCGCCGCGGCGGGCCACGCTGGCCGACATAGCCCGGCGTGCCGGCGTCGCCACGTCTACGGTGTCGCGCATTCTGCTCGACGAAAAGACCCTGAACATCCGTCCCGAAACGCGCCAGCGCGTGCTGGACCTGGCCCGCGAGCTGGCGTACCGGCCCAACACCCGCGCGCGCAGCCTGCAGGCGCGCCGTTCGTTCTCGGTAGGGCTGGTCGTACCCGAGATCGACAACCCGGCCTTCACGGCGATCATCCAGGGGGCCCAGCGCGTCGTGCTGGAACGTGGCTATTCGCTGCTGATCGCCTACGCCGACAAAGATTTTCCCGACCAGGATCTGTACGCCCGGCTGGTCGAGGACAACCAGGTCGAAGGCCTGCTGGTCACCACCATACAAACGGCGCCCGTCTTCGATCCGGTACGCTGGAGTATCCCGTATGTGCTGGTCAACCGCGAGCGTGGCGGAGACGATCCCAAGGTCATGGTCGATTACCAGGCCGGCACGCGCGACGCCGTGCTGTACCTGGCCGGGCTGGGCCATCGCCGTATCGCCTATGTCAGCGGGCCCCTGGCGCATTACACGGGCCGTACCCGGCTGGCGGGGTTCAAGGCGGGCCTGGCACAGGCCGGGCTGGAATTCGACCCGGCGCTGGTGGTGGAATGCGATTACGGGCGGATGCAGGCGGAATCGGCCATGACAGGCCTGCTGCAGGCAGCGCAAGCGGGCTGGCCGATACCCACCGCGGTCTGCGCGGCGAACGTGGCGGTCTCGGCGGGCATTCTGGCCACGCTGGGGCGTGCGGGTATCGCCGTTCCCCGGCAGATGTCGGTGCTGGCCTTGCTGGATACCTTCGTGGCCGACATGCTGACGCCGCCGGTGACGGCGGTCAGTTATCCCTTCATCGACCTGGGGCGTGCGGCCGCCAGCCATTTGCTGGACATGATCGAGCAGGGCGTGCAACCGGCGCAGTCCCGGCCATTGCCGCATAACGGCATCACGGTGCGCGCTTCTTGCGGGCCGGCGCCGTCGGTGTAGGCGCACGCGGCAAGGCAAGCCGGGGTGTCGCGGGCCTGGCCGGCAGGTGTGCAGCAAGGCCTGGAACCGGGCATGGCTTGCGGCGCCGACAAATTCAACGAAAATTCGACGCGGCGCCCCTCACGCTGAACGCCTTTGTCCCGGGGCGCGGCCCATCATGCTTACCTGGCGTCATGCCGACGCCGCCCATCGCCATGGTAAGCGCGGGCCTGGGGCGGCTTGCGCTTGCTTCTTGCAAAACCCTGGGAAAACGCATCCGATAAGAAAAAGCTCAACGAAAATTCGACGCGGGGGCTGTGCATACTGCGCGTTCCTATCCTGCAAGCACCTGCCATGCCGATCGAGTTCCGCTCCGAGGGGGTAACGTCCGTCTTGCCTTCCTCTCTGGCTACCGCGCCTTCTTCGCGTGCGGCCATACCGCTGCATGCGCTGCCCGCCAACCCTGACAAGTCTGGCGAAGTGCTCATCAGTTGCGTGATTCCCTGCCTGAATGAGTGCGATAACTTGCGCCTGTTGCTGCCCGCCCTGCGCGCCCAGCTGGAAGCGCTGTGCCCGCAATGGGAGATCATCGTCGTTGACGATGGCAGCACCGACGCCACCCCCGATTTGATGGCCGCATGGGCGCCCATAGAAGGGATGCGCTACATACAGCTGTCGAGGAACTTCGGCAAGGAAGCCGCGCTATCGGCCGGATTCGAAGCCGCCGACGGCGACGCGGTAATCTGCCTGGATGCCGACCTGCAGCATCCGCCGACGTTGATCGGCGCCATGCTGGAACGCTGGCGTGCCGGTGCGGAGATGGTCTATGCGGTGCGTGCCGATCGCCACGGCGAGTCCTGGCTAAAGCGCATGGGGGCGCACACGTTCTATCGGCTGCTCAGTGGCGGGAACCGGGTTCAAGTTCCGGCCCATGCGGGCGACTTCCGGTTGATGGATCGACGCGTGGTCAGCGCACTGATCGCGTTACCCGAACGCACGCGCTTCATGAAAGGCTTGTATGCCTGGGTCGGTTTTCGCGCCGAAGCCTTGCCTTATACGCCCGATGCCCGCGTGCACGGCACCAGCCGCTACAAAGCCCGGACGCTGCTGCGCCTGGCACTGGATGGCTTGACCGCCTTTACCACCTGGCCGTTGCGCATGGTCAGCCTGCTGGGCTGCGCATTTTCGCTGGCGTCGTTCGCCTATGGTGGCTATCTGGTGCTGACCTACCTGGTCAGCGGCAACCAGGTGTCGGGCTGGACCACCATCGTCACCGCGCTGCTGTTCTTTGCCGGTGTGAACCTGATTTCCCTGGGGGTGGTCGGCGAGTATGTGGCTCGCATCTTCGATGAGGTCAAGGAACGGCCGCTGTTCGTCATTCGCCAGCGGCGCGGCCGCGCCAGGCGCGCCAGCACGCAGCGGACGCAGCCATGAGCCCGTCTCGCGAATCCGGGGCATCGGCCTGGATGCCCCCCGCCGGCCTGTTGCTGCTGGCCGCAGGCATCTGGCTGGGTTGGCTGGCATGGGCGCGCCCGCTGACCCTGCCCGACGAAGGGCGCTATGCGGGCGTGGCCTGGGAAATGTTGCGCAGCGGGTCGCACGCGGTGCCCTTGCTCGATGGGATGCCTTATTTCCACAAGCCGCCCTTGTATTACTGGCTGGCCGAATTGTGCTTTCAGCTGTTCGGCCTGAACGAATGGGCCGCCCGCCTGCCGTCATGGCTGGCCGCCTGGGCGGCATTGGCCGGCCTGTATGGTTTCGTGCGGCGCTATCGCGGCACGGCCACGGCCACCATGGCAGCCGTCATCCTGGCAACCATGCCTTTCTATTACGGTGGGGCGCAATTCGCCAATACCGACATGCTGGTGGCGGGCCTGGTGACCCTGTGCGTGCTGGCGGGTGCCGATGCCGTGCTGCGTGCCGAGGCCGGCCACGCCCATCGGGCCATGTCCCTGGCCGCCGCCGCGCTGGCTGCCCTGGCGGTGCTGGCCAAGGGCCTGATCGGGCTGGTGCTGCCGGGGGCCATCCTGTGTCTGTGGTTACTGCTGGCGCGCCGCTGGCGCGGTTATATCGTGTTGTTGTGGCCGCCCGCGCTGGCCGTCTTCGCGCTGCTGGCCGTGCCGTGGTTCTGGCTGATGCAACAGCGCTTTCCCGGCTTCTTTCATTATTTCTTCGTGTACCAGCATTTCGAACGGTTCGCGCGGTCGGGCTTCAATAATGTGCAGCCGTTCTGGTTCTACCTGCCCGTCATCGCCGGCCTGACGCTGCCCTGGTCGTTGTGGGGCGGTGGGGGGTTGCGCAAGGCATTCTGGACAACGCAAGACCGGAGCGGGCTGCGCAGCCTGATGGCGGTGTGGGTGGTCGTGGTGCTGGGCTTTTTTTCCATTCCCGGTTCGAAGCTGATCGGTTATGTGGTGCCTGCGCTGCCGCCCTTGGCCGCCCTGCTGGCCGACATCGTGCACCAGGCCATGCAGCGCGGCGATTCGCTGCGCCAGCGCCGCCTGGCATGGAAATGCGCAGCGTTGTCGGCCGGCCTGTGTATCGCACTGGTGGCTGTGTTCGCGGCCAACCCGCGGCGCAGCGCAGAACCCCTGGGCCGCCGCATCGCCGCCGAAATGCGCGCCACCGACATGCTGGTGACGTTGCACGCCTATCCGTTCGACCTGGGCTTTTACACCGGCGCACGGCAGCCCGCCTGGGTGGTCGACGACTGGGGCAACCCCGAAATTCCATTGCGCGACAACTGGCGCAAGGAACTCTACGACGCGGGCCGCTTCGCGCCCGGGACCGGCCGGCGTGTCCTGGTGCAAAGTGAAGCGCTGCCGGCGCGCCTGTGCGCAGCGCCGCCCGAAAGCCGCTTCTGGATCTGGGGCGGTGTTGAGGACGGGGCGCGCTTTCCCGTTCTGCAAGAGGCACCGGTTCGCTTTTCAGATGCTCATTACAACGTCTGGCGGATCGACACCGATGATGCCTTCAGGCGGCGATTTTGCGGCGAAACGCCCATAGGCGGCTCGCCAGGAAGGTAAGTACCGCCAGCCCCAGCAAGATAAGCGCCAGCAGTATGTCGTAGCGCAGGCGCGTCGTGTGCAGCAGCAATGCATACGACACTTCATTGAACAGGAATCCGCACGCCGAGATCAGGAAGAAGCGGCGCGCGGCGATGGTCCAGTGTGACGCCAGATGGCGGAAAGTGAGTCGATAATGGCCCGTGAACGATACGATGAATGCAACCAGCCAGCCTGCCGCATTGGCGGCCAGGGGCGGCATGCCCAGCAGTTCCACGCAGCCCACGGCAACCCCCCAGTGCGTGGCCGCGGCCGCGCAGCCTACCGCAATGAACCAGCCTATTTGTTTGATCAAGGGGGGCATGGCGAATCTGGCTATGTGGACAAGTGCCGCACGCAAGGTGCGGCAGGCGTCTGGTGGAAACGCATCGTGGTGTGTGGCGACGATTTTGGCATGAATACGGCAATCGATGCCGGCATGTTGCACCTGGCGCTATCGGGACGGCTGAGCGGCATCGGCAGCCTGACGCAGGGCCCCACGTTTGCCGCCCATGGCCCCGACCTGCGTGCCCTGGATCTGGACCTGGGCGTGCACGTGAACCTGACCGAAGCCATGGGCTCGGCAGCGCAGGCGCCGGTGATGCCGTTGCACGCGCTGATCGCGCGAGCCTACGCAAACCGCCTGGATGGCGCCTGGCTGGACGAGCAATTGGCTCGCCAGTTCGACGCCTTTGAAAAGGTGATGGGCCGCTCGCCGGACTATGTGGATGGCCATCAGCACGTGCACCAGTTGCCCGGCGTGCTGCCGCGCCTGTTGCGCCTGATACGGCAGCGCTACGGCCGATGCGCGCCATGGCTGCGCCATACCGCGCCCGGCATGCAGGAAGGCATCCCGCTGCGCGAAGCGGCCAAGGCCCGCTTGATCGGCGCCCTGGGTGCCCGCGCGCTTGCGCGGGCGGCCCGTCTTGAGGGCCTGCGCACCAATCGCCGCCTGCTGGGGGTTTATTGCCTGCAAGGCGGCGCTCGCCGTTATGCCGAGCTTCTGCAAGGCTGGTTCAGCAACGCCCGCGACGGCGATCTGCTGCTCTGCCACCCGGCCCTTCCGGGCGCTGGCGATGCGCTGGCCACACAGCGCGCGGCTGAATTCGAAGTGCTGGCGCGTCCGGAACTGGGCGACTGGATGCGATTGAACGGTATATGCATCACGCGGCCGCCATCGGGGGGCCGGGGCATCGCAACCGGCATCGGCCGCCATACAGCGGCACGCCTGTGGGCGCCGCCGTGTTCGTCCTAGAATAGATGGTTATTGCCGGTGGCTCGATGCCACCGTTTCCCTCACGGCCGACGAATGCCAAGGTGCCGCGTACCGGATCCCATCGCCCATGACCACCGTCTCCGTCAATGCACACTACCGGATACTGATCGTCGAAGACGACCTGACTATCGCGGGCAACCTGTACCAGTTCCTGGAAGTGAGTGGCTTCGTGCCCGACGTGGCCTACGATGGCCGCACGGCGCTGCGCATGCTCGACGCCCAGCGGTTCGACGCGGTGGTGCTGGATGTGGGGCTGCCCGGGTTGGACGGCTATCAAGTGCTGCACGCGCTGCGGCTGGAGCGGCGCCAGGCCATTCCCGTATTGATGCTGACCGCGCGCGATGCGCTGGATGACAAGCTGGCCGGTTTCGCGCACGGCGCCGACGACTATCTGACCAAGCCCTTCGCGCTGGCCGAGGTGCAGGCGCGCCTGCTGGCCTTGATCCATCGGGCGCAGGGGGCCGTGGTGGACGCGGTGCGCGAGTTCGGCCCTTTACAGTTCGATGGGCGTACGCGCAGCGTATCCGTGGCCGGACGCCCGGTACGGCTGACCCGCAAATCCGGCCTGATCGTCGAGGCCCTGCTGCGTGACCCAGGCCGGATGGTCCCGCGCGAGGAACTCGAAGCACTGCTGTGGGATGACGAGCCGCCCTCGACCGATGCGTTGCGCAGCCAGATGCACCTGCTGCGGCGCGCCCTGGTCGAAGCGGGCTTCGATGGCATCGAGACGATGCACGGCATCGGCTGGCGGTTGGTCATGCCCGAGGCGGGCGCATGAGGGGTGGCACGCTTACCCAGCGCGTTGTCTGGGCGCTGACGGGGGCGGTGACCGTGTTCGTCGCTGCGCTGGCCCTGCTGGCGTACCTGGCGTTCGACCAAATGGAAGACGGGCTGGTCGACCAGATCCTGACGACCGAAGCCGAGCGGGTTGCGCAGCACGTGGCGGCTGAAGCGCAATTCCTGCCACCCCATGGTGCGCGGGAATTGGGCGGTTCGATGCGGGCCTGGCTGCAGGACGGCCAGGTTCCGGACGACATGCCGGCCCAGTTGCAAGGCCTGTCTCCGGGCCTGCATTTGCTGGAACCGGGCGCGGAAACCTGGCACGTCATGGTTACCGATACCCCGCGCGGCCGTCTTTACGTGTTGTACAACGCCACCGACCATGAAGCGCGAGTGCGCGATTTCGGCTTGATCGTGCTGGGCATGGGCGCGCTGTGCATCATTGCCGCCTACGCGCTGTCGCGCCGGGTGGCCGGCGTGGCGGTGGGGCCGCTTCTGGACCTGACCGGCCGGCTGTCGAACTGGGCGCCCGGTTCGCCCGACATGGCCGTCACGCGCGACGACGAAGCGGGCCAGCTGATCGAAGCCTTCAACCGGGTGCAGAACCAGGTCGACCGCTCGATCGCCCGCGAGCGCGAGTTTGCCGCCAATCTCAGCCACGAGGCCCGCACGCCACTGGCCGCCATTCGTTCCGACAGCGAGATCATGCTGCTGGATGCCACGCTTCCCGCCGACACCCGGCTGCGCCTGACGCGCATCGTGACCAATGTCGACCACATCGTGGCCTCGCTGGAAAGCGCGCGTTCCATGGCCAGCGATCAACCCCGCCCCGCCGAGGACGTGGATTTGGCGGCTTGCATGGATGACGCCTGGCGTGGCCTGGAGGTCGAGGCCGATGCAGCCGGCCTGTCGTTCTACAACCGCATTCCCGGCGGCACGGTGTATTTGCTGGATCGCTACGCGCTGTTGACGGTGTTGCGCAACCTGGTGCGTAACTCTATCGAACACGCTGCCCCGGCGACCCTGACCGCGGCGCTGATCGCCGACGGCACACTAGAGCTGCGCGACACCGGCAAGGGCATCGCCCCCGAAGAGCTGCCGTTCGTGTTCCAGCGTTATTACAGCGGCCGGCTGGGCGACACGCCTACCGCCTTGCCCGATGACGGCGGCTTTCCTCGCGGCCTGGGGCTGGCCATTGCCAAGCGTGTCTGCGACATGCAGCGATGGCATCTGCAGGTCGAATCCGAGCGTGGGGGGGAAAGCCATGGCGCGCGCTTCCAGTTGCGCCTGTTATAGGTACAGAACAAGCCATGGATCGAGAACATGGTCAGGCCGGTGTTTCGTGCCGCAGGCGTTCGTCGGCCATCTGGCGCAACCTGGCGCGCTGGATCTTGAAGCCGTTGGCGCTGGCGGCAGTTGGGTATTCATCCACCAGCCACAGGCGGGCCGGCACCTTGAAGGCCGCCAATGACGCGCGCAGGGGCGCCAGCAGGTCTTCTGCGGCAACGCCCGGATCGGCAATGACGAAGGCGGCGGCGCGTGGCTGTCCGTCCAGGTCGATGCCCACCACCTGCGCGTTGCGCACGCCCGGCAGCCGGGACAGCGCATGTTCGATTTCGGCGGGGTCGACCAGGAATCCGCCCAGGCGCAGGGTGTCGCCCATGCGGGACAGATACACGAAGCTGCCGTCGGGGCGCAGGTAGCCCAGGTCGCCGGTGCGGAAGTAGCCGTCGGTAGTCAGGGCCTGGGCAGTGGCGTCCGGGTTGTCCAGGTAGCCGATGAAGTTGCCGGGGGCGCGGATCTCGATCTCGCCGTGCACGCCGGGCGCGCACAGTTCCGGGCCGGCTGGATCGCGCACGCGCACCTGGGCGTGGGGCGATGCCGGAATGCCGCCGCCCAGCGCGCGCTCGGCGGCGGGCAGGCCGGGATGCTGCAACGAGAACAAGGCCTGCACCTCGCTGGATCCATACAAGCCGCGCAAGGGAAAACCGCGTTGCTGCAAGGTGTCTACCAGTTCGGCCGAGCCGGGGCTGAAACTGGCGAAACCGAACACGCGGGCGTGCGGAAAAGGGCGCTCGCCAGGCGCAAGCTCGGCGATGCGGCGCATCATTTCATCGCTGCCGAAGGCATGGGTGATGCGTTCGTCGCGCAGCAGCCGGGCGGCGCGCGGTGCGTCGAACAAGTCCATCATGACTACGGGCGCGCCGCCATGCAGGGCGGCCAACACGCCGTTCAGCCCGAACACACCGCACAGCGGCAAGGCGGCCAGCAGGCGCGCGCCGGGCTCGTGCAGGCCGTAGGCGCTGGCCACTTGCCGGCTGTGGGCCAGCAGGGTGGCCGCGCTGTGCATGACCAGCTTGGGGCCTTGGGTGGTGCCCGACGTCGTGAACAGGATGACAGGGTGCGTCGGGTCGGGTGGCCGCGCCGAGGGGGGCTCGGCCGCAAGCTTGCCATTGCTGATGCCATTGCCGATGGCGGGCGGGTAGGCAACCGTGTCGCGGCCGAGGACACGGCCAGGCCGGTCGCTGCCGGCATCGACCAGCGCAATAGTCTGCAAATCGGGCAGGGCGTCTGGCGCCATGCCCGCCAAGACGGCCGGGAAGTCGATCTTGCGGAATGACGGCTGCATCACCAGCATGCGCGCCCGCGAGCGCGCCAGGATGTACTGCAGTTCGGCGCTGCGGTAGCGGGTGTTGATGGCGACCAGGGTGGCGCCCAGGCGCGCCAGCGCGAACAGCAGGGCGGGCCATTCGCGGCGATTGGGCAGCCACACGGCCACCTTGTCGCCGGCGGCGATGCCTTGCGCGGCCAGCCAGCGGGCCGAGCGGGCGCACAGGACATCGAAGCCGCGATAGCTCAGCGCGCCGGTGTCGTCGATCAGTACGGTGTCATCCGGTCGATCACGCAGGTGCGCGGTGTACAAGTCTGCCAGGGCGTCCGGCCCCGGTGCGGCGTCGGCCGGCATCGTTACAGTTCCATCAGTACAGCTCCATCAGTTCGGCGTTGTCGGCAAAGTCGGCCGGCACGCCAGACCGGATCAGCGCGCCGGATTTCATGACGATGACACGATCGGCGATCTTCATGGCCTCGCGCACGTTCTGTTCCACGATCAGTATCGACATGCCGCGCTGCCGTTGCAGGGTGCGGATGGGGCCCATCAGGTCCTGGAACAGCTTGGGCGCCAGGCCGATGGACGGCTCGTCGAGCAGCAGGCAGCGCGGCTGGCTGAGCAGGGCGCGGCCCAGCGACACCATCTGCTGCTGGCCGCCCGACAGGGTGCCGGCGCGTTGGTGGTAGAACTTGCGCAGCGCCGGCAGTACCTGCATGACCCATTCCAGGCGTTCGGCATGGTCGGCCTTGGGCACGCCGGCCGACCACAAGCCCAGGCGCATGGTCTCGGCCACGGTCAGGCCGGGAAAGATGCCGCGGCCTTCCGGCACCATGGATATACCGGCCGCAGCCAGGCGGCGCGGGTCGGCGCGCGATACGGCCTGGCCGTCGAGCAGCACGCTGCCGGCTTCGGGAGCAATCAGGCCGAACAGGGCTTTCAGCAGCGTGGATTTACCGGCACCGTTGTGGCCGATCAGGCACAGCACTTCGTTGGCGTCCAGGCGCATGTCCAGGCCGTCGAGCACGGGCCGTTCGCCATAGCCTGCGCGCAGGCCGCGCGCCTCCAGTACCGGGGGGACGGCGTCGGTCATGCGCGTTCTCCGAAGTAGATGGCGGCCAGCTGAGGGTCTTGCAGGATGGCGGTGGGGTCGCCGCAGGCCAGCAGCTTGCCCTGGTCCAGGAAAGCCAGGCGGTCGGACAATTGCGTGACCAGGTCCAGGTTGTGCTCGATGATGCAGATGGTGATGCCACGCGCGGCGTAGTTGCGCAGCAGGGCCACGAAACGCTCGAATGAACGCGGGTCCAGGCCGGAGGCGGGCTCGTCCAGCAGCCACAGCGAGGCTTCGCTGGCCATGATGCGGGCCAGGCTCAGGAACTTGCGGTCGGCGTAGGCCAGGTCGGCGGCGCGCGCGTGCCGCTTGTCCCACAGGCCGGCGTCGTGCAGCACGGCTTCGACGCGGCCCGGGTCGCCACGGCGTTGCCATAGCCAGCTACCGCGCTCGGTCACGGTGGCGACGTTCTCCTGCACGCTCATGTGGGTGAACAGGCGCAGGTCCTGGAAAGTGCGGCCCACGCCGCGGCGGGCGATCTGCCAGGGTGCCAGGCGGGCCAGCGGCTTGCCGTGCAGGTGCACCGTGCCGGCGGTGGGCGCCAGGTGCCCCGTGATCATGTTGAACAGCGTGGTCTTGCCGGCGCCGTTGGGGCCCACCAGCGTGGTGATCATGCCGGCCGGCAGGTCCAGCGAGACGTCGCTGATGGCCTGCAGGCCGCCAAAGCGCTTGGACAGCCCCTGCATGCGCAGCAGCACGGGGGTGGCGTTCATGCCTTGCCCCCCATGCGGCGCCCGCCCACCAGCCCGCCGGGGCGGTACATCATCAGCAGCACCATGATGGTGCCGTACACGATCTGCTGGACCGTGCCCAGTTCAGAGGGCGGCAGGAAGGGCAGGTAGGTCAGGGCGGCCGGCAGCAGCATCAGCAGGGCCGCGCCGATAATCGGCCCGAACACCGTGCCGGTGCCGCCGATGATGACCATGGCCATCAACAGGATGGACGTTTCCAGCATGAAGCCTTCGACGTTGACGAAGCTCATGTAGAACGCGTAGATGGCGCCGGCCACGGCGGCCAGCCCGGCAGAGACTGCCACCGACAGGGTCTTGATGGCGGCTACCCATTTGCCGGCGGCTTGCGCGGCCGACTCGCTGTCGCGGATGGCCATCAGGCTGCGGCCGAAGCTGCCGCGCAACAGGGCCGTGGTAATGGCCAGCACGGCGGCCAGCCCCGCGATGGCCAGGGCCAGGAATTCGCCCGGCGTGGTCAGCGCGTGGCCGAATAACGTGGGAGGCGGAATGCCCACCAGTCCGCCCAGCCCGCCCGTGACGCCTTTCCATTCGGAAAACACCGTGACGCCGATCACTTGCAGGCCCAGCGAGGCCGCCACGAAGTACTCGCCGCGCACGCGCAGGGCGGGCAGGGCCAGCACCATGGACAGCACGCCCGACAGCAGCACGGCGCCGGCCACGCACAGCAGCAGCGAGTCGCTGAAATGCATGGCGATATTGGCGGCGGTGTAGGCCCCCACGCCGAAGAAGATGGCGTGCGCCAGCGAGAAGATGCCCGCGTAGCCCATGATGAAGTTCAGGGTGACCGCCAGCATGGCGTTCACGCAGAACAGCACGGCGATGTTTTGCAGATAAGCCAGCATGCGTTGCCTCGTGATACGGATGCCAGGACCCTTTTGTGAACGGGACCCCTAGGACGCGACCGCGCGGCCGAATACGCCGCCGGGCCGGAACAAGATGAACAAGAACAGCACCACGAAGGTCACGGCCTCGCTCCATTGCGGGTCGATCCACGCCAGCGACAGGTTCTCGGCCATGCCCAGCAGCAGGCCGGCCACGGCCGCGCCGCGCAGGCTGCCGACGCCGCCCACGATGGTGGCGGCGATGCTGATCAGCATGACGTGGTGGCCCATGGACGGGTTCAGCCCCGATGTTGCCGCAGTCAGGATCGCCGCCGGCACCGCCAGCAACGAGCCGATCAGGAACACATACTGCGACAGCCGGCGCGGCGTCAGGCCGTACACGCGCACCAGGTCGGGGTTCTCGCCCAGCGCGCGCAGGGCCAGGCCCAGGTTGGTGTGCGTCAGCAGCCAATGCAGCGCACCGAAAGCCACCAGGGCGCACAGCACCGCCACCGCGGCCATCGGCGCCACGTACAGGCCGGGCAGCAGTTCCAGGCTTTTGCTCAGGGGCGTGGGCACGGTCACCAGGCCGCGTCCGAAGACGATGGCGATCAGGTTCTGCGCCACGATGGCCAGCCCGAACGATGCCACGAACACGGTGAAGAAGGCGCCTTCATGGCGCTGGATGACCGAGTACACATAGCGGTCGACCAGCACGCCGAATAATGCCGCCGCCGCACCCGCGCCCAGCGCCGCCAGCGGCCAGGCCCAGCCCAGCACCGTGTACAGCTCGTAGAATACGAAGCCGGCCAGGGTGAACGTGGCGCCGTGCGCCACGTGGAAGACCCGGGTGGTGCCGAAAATCAGCGAGAAGCCCGCTGCGATCAGGGCATACAGCGCACCGGTCTGTATCCCGTTGACGAAAAGCTGGATGAACAGCATGGGCTGCGGAACCTGGCGTATGCCGGTCAGGGCGCGGCGTCGGCGATGGGCTGGGCGCCGTTGTCGCCGATCTTGTTGATCTGGATGGGGGCCTTGATGGTGCCGTTATCCGCGAACGACACGGTGGCACCGACGAAGTCGAAGGTCTTGGTGGCCTTGCGCTGCGCCAGCAGGTTCTCGCCGGTGATGGGCTTGCCGGCCTTTTCCAGGGCGGCGGCGAGCACGGCGAAGGTGCGCACGGCGTTGTAGTAGTTCAGCACGTACATACTGGGCGCCTTTCCGTACTGCTTCTTGTAGTCGTCCAGCATGCGGCGCGTGATGTCGTCGTTCTTGTCCCAATCGACCTTCTGGCTGGTGAAGATCGCGCCCTTGGATTCCGGCAGCGTCAGGGTGGACGGAATGGCAAAGGCCGAGTAACTGACGATTTGCTGCGATACGCCGTTGTCGCGCAGTTGCTTGACGATCTGGCCCTGCTGGCTGCCATACGACGCGATGTAGACCGCATCGGGCTTGACGTCGCGCACCCGCGCGGCAATGCCCGAGAACTGCTGCGCGGTGGCGGGCACCGAGAAGCTGCCGGCCAGTTCGCCGCCGGCCTTGCCCAGCTCGGCCTGCAATTCCTTGACCACCGACTGGCCCAGCGGGTCGTCGACGTACACCAGGGCAATGCGCTTGATGTCGCGCTCCTTGACCAGGTAGGGCACGATGGCGCGCACTTCGAAGTCGACCAGCGGGATCGTGTTCCAGAAATATTCGCCCAGGTCGGCCAGGTCGGGGCCCACGCCGCCGCCGTTGACCATGACGGTCTTGCTGCGGGTGCCGACGGGAGCGATGGCCTTGGATACGCCTGTGAAGGCACTGAGCACGAACGGCACCTTGGCCACGTTGACCAGCTTGTTCATGCCGATGACGCCCTGCATGGGCAGGGCCTGGCTGTCTTCGTACACGATGGACAGCTTGCCGGACAGCATCTTGGATGCATTGATGTGCTCGACGGCCAGGTTGGCGCCGGAGCTGAAGATCTGGCCGTATTCGGCATTGCTGCCGCTCATGGGCAGCAAGCCGCCGATGGTCAGGTCGGCCGCATGGGCCAGCGACGTCAAGGTCAGGCCCTGGCATAGCGCCAGGCCGGCAAGCAGCTTCTTCATGAATGTCTCCGCACGTGTCGTGGTTGTTGTGCGCCGCAGCGTCATGACGGCCGGCTGGCGGCTATGAAAATGCTAGCCAGTCTGAATGATGCGACCTATTCGGATTTACTTAACTGCGGGTTTTCCCGTGCGAGGGGTGGCTCGATATATCACCAATACTGATTAATGACAAAAAATTTCTCGTTTGTGGTTGACATTTCGCTTCCCTATGATCGCTGCACTAAACGCTAACGGTTGTACGCAACCACGAACAGGGGAAGTCATGAATATCTTCAAGCAGGGTGCCCGCGGGGGTGCCCGGGCGGCGTTGCGGGCGATGTCGCGCTCGGCGGCCGCTATCGCCGTGGCTGCCGGGATTGCCTACGGGCCGGCGGCAAGTGCCAGCAACTATCCCAACGGGCCCGTCACGCTGGTGATTCCGTTTTCGGCCGGCGGTTCCACAGACGTGATCGGCCGGCTGCTGGGCGACCGCTTGTCGGCGGCGCTGGGGCAGCCCGTCGTGGTTGAGAACCGGGGCGGGGCGGGCGGCAATATCGGTGCCTCGATGGTTGCCAAGTCGGCGCCGGATGGCCGCACGCTGCTGTTCGGCACGACCGGCATCCTGTCGATGAACGAGTTCCTGTATGCGAACCCCGGATACAAGATCGGTAAAGACCTGGTGCCGGTGGTCTATACCGCTTCGATCAGCAACGTCCTGATCGTGAATAACGACCTGCCGGTCAAGACGGTGCAGGACTTGCTCAAGCTGGTGAAGGAAAACCCGGGCAAGTACACCTTTGCCTCGTCGGGCGCGGGCAGTTCCACCCATATGTCGGGCGAGTTGTTCAAGAGCATGGGGGGCGTGGAAATCATGCACGTTCCCTACCGCGGCAGCGGCCAGGCGCTGGTGGACCTGATGGGCGGCCAGGTCGACATGATTTTCGACAATGCGCCGTCATCGGTGCCGCTGGTGAAGGCCGGCAAGGTGAAAGCGCTGGCCGTGACCAGCCGGCGCCGCCTGGCCGCGCTGCCCGATACGCCCACCATCGATGAATCGGTGCTGCCCGGCTATGAATCGCTGTCGTGGACGGGGATTGCCGTGCCCGGCGGCACGCCGCCCGAGATCATCGAGCGCCTGAGTGCCGAGATCAACAAAATACTGAAACAGCCGGACGTGCAGGCCAAGCTGGCCGAGCTGGGCGCTACGGCCACCGGCGGGTCGGCAGCCGATTTCAACCAGCACATCGACGGCGAACGCGCCAAGTGGTCGAAGATCATTGCCCAGGCGAAGATTCCCAAGCAGTAGCGTTCAGCCTTTGGCCAGCACGCGAACGCCGTCCGGCACCGGTGTTTCGTGCAGGGTGCGCAGCAGATAGCCCACCAATAGTTCCGAGCTGGGCGACAGCGAACGCAGCTTGCGGGTCAACAGATGCACCTGGCGGGCCAGGGTGGGGGTGCTGAGCATGCGGAAGACCACGTCCGGCCCGGTGATGCGCGCCGCGGCCAGGGCCGGCAGCACCGAGTAGCCGCCCGTGTTGCACAGGACGGCCGCCAGCGACGAGCTGTTGGACACCTCGTTGCCACTGTTGGTGAACAGGTCCGGGCGATTGGCATGCTGGCGCAAGTAGGCCCCGATGCCGGTGTCCGCCGTGAAGCCGATGTAGTCGCTGGCCGACAGGTCGGGCCAGCGCAGCGAACGACGGCTGCGGGCATAGCGATGATCGCTGCTGCATACCAGGCCGAAGCGGTCTTCGAACAGCGGCGTGTAGACCAGTTCGTCGAACTGCTTGTGCGGGCTGGCAAAGGCGAAGTCCACTTCGCCATGCACCACCATGCGTTCGACCTGTTCCGAGGCCGCATCGTGCAGCGATACCGTGATGTCGGGATAGTCGCGCCGCAGCTTGCCCAGCGCCTTGCCCAGGAAGTAGTGCGTGACCGATGCCGCCGCGGCAATCCGCACGTGGCCGCGGCGCCCTTGCGACAGGGCTTCCAGGTCGACGACCGAGCTGTCGAACTGCTTGAGGATGTGTTCGGCCTGGGCCTTGAAGCGTTCGGCTTCGGGCGTCATGGCCACGCGCCGCGTGCTTCGGTCGAACAGCTTGAAGCCTATCGTTTCCTCGAACTGCTGGATCGTTGCGGTCAGTGCGGATTGCGTCAGGAACAGGTCTTGGGCCGCCACGGTAAACGAGGCCGTGTTGGCAACGGCCACAAACGCACGGAAGTGCCGCAGCGACAGGTTTCGGGTCATGGCGGGCGCTCGCTCAATTATCAATGAATATGAATAATAGAAAAATAATAATCATTTGTGTGGATGAATATGCCCACCCTAGAATGTATCGGCACTAGAGGACGCATGGTGGCGTTCGCATTATTTGAGGAGATGTCCTGATGTCCCGCCCAGGCGTGCTGAACCTGACTTCCATGAAAGACCGCTGTACGCCCGAAGAGTGGCAGGCCCGCGTGGATCTGGCGGCTTGTTACCGCCTGGTCGACCTTTACGGGTTGTCGGACATGATGGCCAACCATATTTCGTCGCGCGTGCCGGGCGAAGAGGGCGCTTTCCTGATCAACCCGTACGGCATGATGTATGAGGAAATCACCGCTAGCTGCCTGATCAAGGTGGACCTGGACGGCAATATCCTGGCCGCCCCCGATTTTGGCGAGCTGAAGTACGGGGTCAACAAGGCCGGCTACGTCATTCATAGCGCGGTGCATGCGGCACGCCCCGAAGTGGGGTGCGTCATCCATACGCACAGCTGGGCGTCGATGGCGGTGTCGGCGCTTGAATGCGGCCTGCTGCCGATTACCCAGACATCGATGCGGTTCCTGCGCATTGGGTATCACGATTTTGAAGGCGTGGTGCTGAAGACGAATGAGCAGGCTTCCATCGTGCAGGACCTGGGCCAGAACGAGGCCATGCTGCTGCGCAATCATGGCGCCCTGGTGGTGGGCAATACCGTGGGTGAAGCCTTCAACTGGATGCACCGCCTGGAACTGGCCTGCCGTACGCAATTGGCCGCCATGAGCGCGCAGTCGCCGTTGCGGGAAGTCTCGCCCGAGGTGCTGCGTGAAACCTGGAACAACTATCAGCCCGGCACGCGCCGCCCTTATGGCGTCATGGAGTGGCCGGCCTTGCTGCGCAAGCTCGACCGCCTGGATCCTTCTTTCCGTGATTGAAGCCGCATCGAGCGGCACGGCCCTGCCGTGCCGCCGCTGGCATATATGATGAGCACCGCCATCCATCCCCGTATCCTGATATCGGCCCAGGCCCGGGCGCGCCTGGGCGATGCGCTGGGGCAGGCCATGCAAGGCCGCCCATATGAAGTCGTGACGCCGACCCCCGATCCCGCGACAGCGCCCGGCGAGGTGGACCTGGCCTATTGTTCCCGCGACGTGACCGGCCTGTCGACCAAGCACGACGTGAAGCCGCCGCTGGAATCCTTTTACGCCAGCCTGCGGCGCTCGCCCGGCCTGCAGTGGGTGCATGTGCACTCGGCAGGGGCCGACCGGCCCATTTTTGCCGAACTGGCCCAACGCCAGGTACGCGTGACGACCTCGCCCGGTGCCAACGCCGAGGTGGTGGCGCACACCGCCCTGGCCGGGCTGCTGATGCTGGCCAGGCATTTTCCGCTGATGCTGGCGCAGCAGCGCGAGCGCCGCTGGGTGTCGCTGGTGGCCACGGGCATGCCGGCCGACCTGGCGGGACAGACCGCCCTGGTGGCGGGCTGGGGGCCCATCGGGCAGCGTATCGCCGCCTTGCTGCGCATGCTGGGGCTTAGGGTCATCGTGGCGCGCAGCTCGAACACGCCGGTCGATGGAGATACCGAGACCCTGGAATTCGAGGGCATCGGGCAATGCGCCGCTCGCCTGGACTGGCTGATTCTTGCCTGCCCGCTGACCGATCGCACCCGCCGCTGGATCGACGCCGGCGTGCTGGCGATGCTCAAGCCCGGGGCACGCCTGATCAACGTGGCGCGCGGCGAGATCGTCGACCAGGATGCGTTGATCCATGCTTTGCGGCAGAGGCACCTGGCGGGCGCGTACCTGGACGTGTTCGAGCACGAGCCGCTGGACGCCGATTGCCCGTTATGGAGCCTGGACAACGTCATTGTCACGCCCCATGCGGCCGGACATTCGGACGGCAACGAGCGGCGCGTGGATCAGATCTTCCTGAATCATTTGCGTGCGTGGCTGGCCCGGCGGCCCGCCCGCGCCTGACCAATTACGGACCACTGGAAACACCATGGAATTCATTGCTGCACGGATCGATCGAATCAAGCCTTCCCCCAGCTCGATGGCGGGCCAGCGGGCCCGCGAACTGTCCGCGGCCGGCCGGGACATCATCGGCCTGACCGCCGGCGAACCCGATTTCGACACGCCCGACAACGTGACGCAGGCCGTCGTCAGGGCGATGGCCGAGTCCAGGACCAAGTACACCGACATCGGCGGCACGCCCGAACTGAAGGCCGCCATCCAGGCCAAGTTCAAGCGGGAAAACGAGCTGGATTTCGCCACCGGCGAGATCATCGTGGGCACGGGCGGCAAGCAAGTCATTTTCAATGCCTTGATGAGCACCGTCGACGCGGGCGTGGAGGTCATCGTGCCGGCACCCTACTGGGTGTCGTACCCCGATATCGTGCTGCTGGCCGGCGGCACGCCGGTGTTCGTGCCGTGCCCCGCCGAGCGGGGGTTCAAGCTGCAGCCCGACGACCTGGAGCGCGCCATTACGCCGCGCACGCGCTGGGTCATCCTGAATGCGCCCAACAACCCCAGCGGCGCCATCTATAGCCGCGAAGAGCTGCTGGGCCTGGCCGAAGTGCTCAAGCGCCACCCGCATGTGTGGGTGATGAGCGACGACATGTACGAACATGTGTTGTATGACGGCCGTCGTTTTTGCACGATGGCGCAAGTCGCGCCCGAACTGAAATCGCGCACGCTGACGGTCAACGGCGTATCCAAGGCCTATGCGATGACGGGCTGGCGCATCGGTTACGGGGCTGCGCCGGCGGCGCTGGTCAAGGCCATGACCAAGCTGCAATCGCAGTCCACGTCGAATCCCTCATCCATCAGCCAGGCGGCCGCGGCCGAGGCCCTGAATGGCCCGCAGGGCTTTATTGCCGAACGATGCGCGATTTTCCAGCATCGCCGCGACCAGGTCGTGGCCGCGCTTGCCGCCATTGCCGGCATCGACTGCCACGTGCCCGAGGGGGCGTTCTACGTGTTCCCGTCGTGCGCGAAGTTGCTGGGCAAGACGACCCCATCGGGCAAGGTCCTGGAAACCGACGAGGATTTCGTCCTGTACTTGCTCGACGAAGTGAATCTGGCCGTATTGCAGGGCGCGGCCTATGGTGTTTCGCCGTACTTCCGTATTTCTTTTGCCACCAGCCTGGATTTGCTCGAGCGCGGTATCGATCGGCTTGCCCAGGCCGTAGACAGGCTGCGCTGACCGCGCCACGCCGCGGCAGGGGGGCGGGCAGGTCAGCGGCGGGCGTCTTGCAGCCAATCGCCGATCAGGGCCAGGACCCGCTCGCTTTGCTCGCGATGCGGCACATGCCCGCAACCTTCAAGGATGACGGCGCGCCCCTGGGTGAGCCTGGCGATCCGCTCGGCATGAGCCGGTGACCCGTATTCATCCTGGTCTCCGTGCAGGGCCAGTACCGGGCAATCCACGCGGCGCAGTTCGTCGTCGAGCTTCCAATCGGCAAAGCCCGGCGCCAGCCAGTTGTCTACCCAGGCACTGAGCACCCATGCTGCCTTGTCGCCGTGATACTTCATCAGGCGGTCGAGCTGCCCGGGCTGCGCAAAACTGTGCCCGGCTTCCCGTATGCCCGCCAGGGTGCGGTCTTCGGCAAAGCTTTGTGCCGACACGGTGATCAAGCCCTGGCACAGGCGTCCATGGCGGGCCGCGCAGGCAACCGCCATGCCGCCGCCGACGCTGTGGCCCATGGCGACGAACCGGTCCAGGGCCAGGTGTTCCCGCACCAGGCGGAAGCCGTCATCGGCTTCGTCATGGACGAAGCGCAGGTCCAGCGTGCCCGGATGCGGATCGGAACGCCCGAAGCCCAGCCGGTCGTAGGCGATCACGGCTCGTCCGGTGGACTGCGCAAGGCGCTCGGGAAAATCGCGCCATAGTTCCACGCATCCCAGCGAATCGTGCAGCAGCACAATGGGCGGCGCGTCTTCCGGCTGATGGGAGCGCGGCCGATGGGCGGGCGGCGTCCAGCGCCGTGCAAACAGCTGGCCGCGGCCGGTGGGGATGAAAAAATCTACGCTCGTGATGGTAGGCATGGGCGGATTTTATCCAAGAAGGCGGGGTGCCCGCCGCGCGGCCTGGCGGCCGGACGGGGTTTTCAGTCTTTCGGCATTCAGCCTTCTGCCATGCTGTCTTTGCCCAATAGTTCGCGCAGGATCTCCTGGGTATGTTCGCCCAGCAGGGGCGGCGCCCGCCGATATACGACCGGCGACCCTGAAAACCGCAGCGGGCTGGCCGTGACGGCGGCCATGCCCCCAAGCGGGTGCGGCAGGTCTTTGCGCAGTTCACGCGCCCGCACCTGCGGATGCTCGAAAGTCTGCGCGAGGTTGTTGATCGGGCCGCTAGGCACGCCCACGGCTTGCAGTTTCGCGATCCAGTCGTCGCGCCGTCCTCGCTTCATGATGTCCGACAGCAACGCGACCAGTTCCTCGCGATGGGTCACCCGCAACCGGTTGGTGGCAAAGCGCGGATCGTCGCCCAGTTCCGGCGCCCCGATGGCCTTGCAGTAGGCGCGGTACTGCGATTCGTTGCCGGTGGCCACGATCAGGTGGCCATCGCTGGCGGCGAACACCTGGTAGGGCACCACATTCTGGTGCGCATTGCCTGCGCGCGCGGGGGCGACGCCCGACGCGAAGTAATTGGAATTCTGGTTGGCCAGCAGCGCCACGTGGCAGTCGAGCAGCGCGATGTCCAGGTGCTGGCCCAGGCCGCTGCGGTGGCGTTCCTGCAGCGCCGCCAGGATGGCCACGCTGGCGTACATGCCGGTGATGATGTCGGTGACGGCCACGCCGGCTTTCTGCGGCCCGCCGCCCGGCAGGCCGTCGCGTTCGCCGGTGATGCTCATCAGGCCGCCCAGGCCCTGGATCATGAAGTCGTAGCCGGGCAACGAGGCGCAGGGGCCGTCTTGTCCGAAGCCGGTAACCGAGCAATAGATCAGGCGCGGATTGATGGCGCGCAGGCTGTCGTAGTCCAGGCCATACTTGCGCAGGCCGCCGACCTTGAAGTTCTCGACCAGGATGTCGCAGTGCACGACCAGCTCGCGGATCAGCGCCGCGCCCTCGGGCGTGGCCATGTCGGCTTCCAGAGAGCGCTTGTTGCGGTTGGTGCTGAGATAGTAGGCGGCTTCACCGGTGTCCCGGCCCTGGCCGTCTTTCAGGTAGGGCGGGCCCCAGTGGCGGGTGTCGTCGCCGGTGCCGGGGCGTTCCACCTTGATGACGTCGGCGCCCAGGTCGGCCAGGTTCTGGGTGCACCAGGGGCCGGCCAGGATGCGGCTCAGGTCGAGCACGCGTATGCCGTCAAGCGGCGGAGGGCGTGAATCCATGATGATGCAGGCTCTTTGCGCGTGGCCGCGCGGTTAGGGGGTGATCGTGGCGGTGCCGTGGCTCATGACCACGGTATCGCGCGCCGTGGCGCGCACGACGAATTGCAGGGCGTCGCCCTGGCCGTGCCATATATCGAACTGCAGCGTCTCGCCCGGGTATACCGGCGCCGAGAAGCGGGCGTTCAGGCTGGTGAGCCGGGTGGCGTCGTAGTTGCAGCAGGTCTTGACGATGGCGTGCGCGGCCATGCCGTAGGTGCACAGGCCGTGCAGGATGGGCTGCGAATAGCCGGCCTGGCGCGCGATTTCCGGATCGGCATGCAGCGGGTTGCGGTCGGCGCTCAGGCGATACAGCAGCGCGGCGTTGGGCGCCACGGCCAGGGTGCACTGCCGGTCGGGTGCGCGCGAGGGCGCGGCGGGCAGGGGCGCCGGCCCTGTGTCGCCGGGCCCGAAGCCGCCGTCGCCGCGGCAGAAGGTGGTGTGCTGCAAGGTTGCCAGGCAGGTGCCGGCTTCATCGTGCAGCGTGCGCTCGGCGACCACCAGGGCGCCCTTGCTTGCGCCTTTGTCGATGACATGCAGGATGCGGTTCTTGCCGATGACGGTGCCGCTGGCGGGCAGCGGGGCGTGCAGGGCGAGGCGCTGCTCGCCGTGCACCAGGCGCACCCAGTCTATGCCGGCGCGCGGGTCGCTCATCCAGAAGCCGGGGTATCCCAGCACCGTGGCCAGGGTAGGAAAGGCCTGCAGGCCTTGTTCGTAGACGTAGCGCAGCTGCCCGGCGTCGAGAGGGTCTTGCCCCAGGCCGATGCCCAGGGCGTACAGCATGGTGTCTTTCTCGTCGTAGCGGTGGTGCACGTCGTCGAAGTGCCAGTGCTTGATGGTGTCGTAGTCCATGGGCATGGCCGCCTTAGATGGGGTCCCAGTCGATAACGTCGGGCGAACGTTCCAGCGCGTAGAACTGCTTGCGCATGGCCGGAATGGCGATCTCGCCGATCAGCTCGGGTGTCCAGCCTTCGCTGTAGTGCACGCTGCGCACCGGGCGCGGCTGGCTCATCAGCATGATTTCGTTGGCTCGCACGGCGAAGATCTGCGCGTTGACTTCGCTGGCGGCGTCGCTGGCCAGGAATACCGCCAGGGGGGCCACTTTGTTGGCTTCCATTTTCTTCAGTTTCTCGACCCGGGCCTTTTCGGCCTCGGTCTCGGCCGGGATGGAGCTGGTCATGCGGCTCCAGGCGAACGGTGCGATGCAGTTCGAACGCACGTGGTAGCGCGCCATGTCCAGCGCAATGGATTTGGACAAAGCCACGATGCCCAGCTTGGCGGCCGAGTAATTGGCCTGGCCGAAATTGCCGATCAAGCCCGAGGTGGACGTCATGTGCACAAAGGCGCCCGATTCCTGTTCGCGGAAGTAAGGGGCTGCCGCGCGGCTCATGAAGAACGTGCCGTTCAGGTGCACGTCGAGCACCTGGCGCCATTCTTCTTCGTTCATTTTGTGGAACACGCGGTCGCGCAGGTTGCCCGCGTTGTTGACCACGGCGTCGATGCGCCCGAAGGCATCGACCGCGGTCTTGATGATGTTGTGGGCGCCCTGGTAGCTGGCTACGCTGTCGGTGTTGGGGCAGGCCTGGCCGCCGGCGGCCAGGATTTCCTGCACCACCGATTGCGCCGGGCCGTCGCCGCCGCCTTCGCCCTGCAGCGAGACGCCGATGTCGTTGACCACGACTTTGGCGCCCGCCGCCGCCATCGCCAGCGCGACGCCGCGCCCGATGCCGCCGCCGGCGCCGGTGACCACCACTACTTTTCCTGCAACGATACCGCTCATGATTGTTCCTCCTGGGGGACGTGCCTGCCCCGACTCTCTGCATGGTAGATTCCATGGCAGGCCAGCGGAATTCAAAATTAAAGACCCCCCCCTTTTGCGTGGCAGAACATGAGACACGACCTGACCGACCTGCGCTTGTTCGTGAACGTAGGAGAAACCCTGAACCTGACGCGCGCGGCCGAGCGTACTTTCCTGTCGCTGCCCGCGGCCAGCGCCCGCATCAAGAACATGGAAGAGGCCTTCAAGGCGCGCCTGCTGGTGCGCCAGGCCACGGGCGTGGCCCTGACGCCGGCCGGCGAAGTGCTGCTCAAGCATGCCCATGCGGTGTTTCGACAGCTGGAATGCCTGAACGCCGACCTGCAGCCGTATTCCAGCGGCATCAAGGGCCGCCTGCGCCTGCTGGCCAATACTACCGCCACCAATTCATTCCTGGCCGACGCGATGTCCACGTTCCTGGCCGAGAATCCCGATGTGGATATCGAGCTCGAAGAGAAAATCTCGGGCGATATCGTGCTGGCCATTCGGGCCGGCGCGGCCGACCTGGGCATCGTGGCGGGCAATATCGACGTCGACGGGCTGGACGTGATGCCGCTGTTTCGCGATGAACTGGCCATCGTGACCTCGCTGGGCCATCCCTTGGCCCAGCTTGAATCGGCGCGCTTTGTCGATGTGATCGATGCCTACCAGTTCGTGGGCATCCATCCGAACAGCGCCATCCAGACCTTCCTGGAAGATATCGCCTCGGGCCTGGGCAAGCGCCTGTGCCAGCGGGTGCACGTGGGCAGCTTCGAGGCGGTGTGCCGCATGGTCGAGGCGGGCGCCGGTATTGCGGTGGTGCCGCGCGCCTGCGCGGCGCGCTATAGCCGCCCGCAGGCTTTGCACGTGCTGCGCCTGCAAGACAACTGGGCGCAGCGCGACCGCCTGCTGTGCCGCCAGCGCGGGCGCGACCTGCCGCGCTTCGTGGAAGATTTCATCGGGCACGTGCAGGTGGCGGCGCGGGCGGCGTGATGCTGGGCGGCTTGACCCGCGCTGAACAGGGGGTTCGGCAAAAAAGAATCGGCAAGCCGGGGCCGCCGCGCGAATAATAAACGTATCGCGCAAGGCAGTGCGCCTGTGGCGCGCCAATAAGAAAACCGGAGACACACCTATGCACGATCCGCAACGCCGCCGCCTGATGGCGGTGCTGGGCGCCGCCTGGGCGGCCGCTTCCTTGCCTTTGCAGGCCCGCGCGGCCAAGTGGCCCGAGCGCCCCGTCAATTTCATTGTGCCGTTCCCGCCGGGCGGGCCGGTGGACACCACCGCGCGCTTCACCACGCAGCCGCTGGGGGGAATGTGGCAGGTTCCCGTAGTGGTCGACAACAAGGCAGGCGCGGGCGGCATCGTGGGCGCGCAGGCGGCGGCCAAGGCCGAGGCCGATGGCTACAACTATTTTTTCGCCTCGATCCACCACGCGGTGCTGCCCAGCCTGCGCGGCAATCTCAGCTACGACGTCACCCAGGATTTCGTGCCGGTGGGCATGGCGGCGGTGTTTCCCATTGTGCTGGTGGTGCACGAGTCCCTGCCCGTGAAAACCGTGCCGGAACTGATCGCCTATGCGAAGCAGCACCCCGGCAAGCTGTCATTCGGCTCGTCGGGCACGGGCGGCGGTACGCACTTGGCAGGCGAGCTGTTCAACAGCATGACCGGCACGCGCATCCAGCACGTGCCGTATCGCGGCAGCGCGCCGGCCATGCAAGACCTGCTGGGCGGGCAGGTGCAGGTGATGTTCGCCGATGGCCCGTCGGCCCGGCCGCATCTGGACGGCGGCAAGATCCGCCCGCTGGGGGTGGGCAACCCTGAACCCTCGGCACTGTTCCCGGGGATTCCCACCATTGCCGCGTCGGGCGTGCCGGGATACGAGGCTTATTCCTGGAGCGGATTGCTGGCACCGGCGGGTACGCCGGTGGATGTCCTCAAGCGCGTCAATGGCGACATGGTGCAGGTGCTTGGCAACCCCGATACGGCCAAGAGCATGCTGGCCGCGGGTGCCGAGCCCAGGCCGGGCACACCCCAAGAATTCGGCGCCTTCCTGCAGGCCGAGATCGACAAGTGGGGCAAGGTGATCAAGGCGGCGGGGATCAAGCTGGAATAGGGCGGGCAGGCGATGCCTGGCTTGCGGGCGTCAGGCCCGCGCCAGGTCGATGACGGCCTGTCGGGCTTCGTCGTACTCGCGCGCCAGTTGGTCCACCAGGGCCTGCGTCGACAGCAGTTCCTGCGTGGCGCCCACGCCCTGTCCCGCGCTCCAGACGTCTTTCCAGGCCTTGGGGCGGTTGCGCTTGTCCAGGTCGACGGGATTGGCTGCCATGTCGTCCAGCAAGGCGGGGTCCAGCCCGGCGGCGGCAATGCTGGGCACTAGGTAGTTGGCCGGCACGCCCGAGAAGAACGGCGTGTACAGGACGTCGTCGACGCCGGCCCGCAGCACCATTTCGCGGTAGCGGTCGGGGGCCAGGGATTCATGGGTGGCGATGAAGCGCGTGCCCATGTAGGCGAAGTCGCAGCCCAGTGCCTGGGCCGCCAGCACATCCTTGCCGTGGCTGATGCAGCCCGACAGCGCCAGCGGGCCGTCATAGAACGCGCGGATCTCGTTGACCAGGGCGATCGGGTTGACGGTGCCCGCATGGCCGCCCGCTCCGGCGGCCACCAGGATCAAGCCGTCGACCCCGGCATCCAGCGCGCGCCGCGCATGGCGCACCGTGGTCACGTCGTGGAACACCAGGCCGCCGTAGGACCGCACGGCCTTGACCACGGCATCGGGCGCGTGCAGCGAGGTCACGATCAGCGGCACCCGGTGCGCCAGGCAGATGTCCAGGTCGCCCTGCCAGCGCGCATTGGTGGGGTGCACGATCAGGTTCACGCCGTAAGGCGCCACCACGGCGCCGGGATGGGCCTGGCGGTGTGCCGCCAGCCCTTCCTCGATACGCCTCAACCAGTCGCCCAGCACTTCCTGCGGCCGCGCATTCAGCGACGGAAAGGTGCCGACGATGCCCGCGGCGCATTGGGCGATGACCAGGTCGGGCCCAGATACCAGGAACATGGGGGCGCCGATCACGGGCAGGCGGGTGGTCGAGCGCAGGAAGTGCAGCGCGGGCATGGATAATGTGCTCCGGTCAGTTGGTCTGGATATTGGCCGACTTGATCACGTCGGCCCACAGGGCGTATTCGCGTTCGATGCGCGCCTGCACGGCCTTGCCGTCGCCATCGTCGACGGTGTAGCCGCCTTCGACCATGGCCTTGCGGAACGCCGGGTCTTGCGAGACATCCGCCAGGGCCTTGGCCAGCCGCGCCTTGATCGGCGCGGGCAAGCCGGGTGGCGCCATCAGCGCATACCAGCCGACCACTTCGTAGTCTTTCAGGCCGGCTTCGATCATGGTGGGCACATCGGGCAGTTCGGGATTGCGCGTGCGCGAGGTTACCGCCAGGGCGCGTGCCTTGCCGCTCTTGATGAACGGGATGGCCGTGCTGGTGATGTCGAACATGAACGTGATCTTGCCGCTGACCACATCCATCATGGCCGGCGAGTTGCCGCGATAGGGCACGTGCAGCATGGGAGCCTGCGCCTGCAGCTTGAGCAGTTCGGCCGACAAGTGGTTCGAGGCTCCCACGCCCGCCGAGCCGAAGCTGACCGCATCGGGGTGCGCCTTGGCGTAATCGAGCAGTTCGCCCACGCTCTTGGCGGGAATCTGCGGGCCGATCAACAGCACGTTGGTGTAGTCCACCACCATGCCTATGGGCGTGAAGTCCTTGCGCGGGTCGAACAGCTTGCTGTTCTGCACCAGCGGCGAGATCGTCAGGGACGGGCTGGCGGCGAAGCCCAGCAGGTAGCCGTCGGGCGCGGCCTTGGCGGTGGCGTCGGACGCGATCATGCCGCTGGCGCCGGCGCGGTTTTCCACCACCACGGTCTGGCCTAGCTTGTCTCCCAGGTACTTGGCGAACACGCGCGCGGTGGTGTCCACCGGGCCGCCGGGGGCGTAGCCCACCAGCAGGCGCAGCGGGCGGTCGGGGTACCTGGATTCAGCCTGGGCGGCGGTAGCGGTAGCGCATAGCGCCGTAGCCAGGGCGCAGCCCCGCAACAATGATCTGATCTGCATGGATTGTCTCCTTTGTTATGTGTGTGCCGTGGCGCCCCGTTGCGTCTCGGGCTGCGTGGCCGATGTCGGCCGGCACCAGGCGCCGCGATGCGGCGGAAATGCGCGCGCAATGCAGCAGTTGGTGGATGCGCTCGGGCATGTCGTACCGGCAAGGGGATGATGGTGCAGGAAGTGTCCGGCGCCGCGGCACGATTGACCATTCTTCATTCCCGAAGCAGGGGTTTTGCCGGGCGGTACGCTGGGCGGGCGGGGCGCATGCGAGCGCGTGCCGTGGGGCGAACGGTGCTTCGTTTACACAAAACCCCCGCTTCCACAGAGGCAGATTGCCTCGGCGGCGCGGCCGTGGCTAGATATGGCCTGAAGGAGACCGCACATGGACTTGAGCTGGACCCCGGAAGAACGGCGCTTGCGCGAAACCGTACGCGCGTTCGCGCAAGAAAAACTGCCGCAGGATATTCGCGACAAGGTGTTGCGCCACCAGCGCCTGGTACGTGACGACTACGTCCGCTGGCATCGCATCCTGGACGACCAGGGCTGGGGCGCGCCCACCTGGCCCAGGGAATTCGGCGGCACCGGCTGGAATGCCATCGAACGCCTGATCTTCGAGGTCGAGTGTTTCAAGGCCGGCGCGCCGCGCCTGCTGCCATTCGGCCTGAGCATGATCGGCCCGGTACTGATGAAATACGGCAGTCCCGAGCAGCAGCAACGCCTGCTGCCGCGCATCATCCGCGTGGACGACTGGTGGTGCCAGGGGTATTCCGAGCCGGGCTCGGGGTCTGACCTGGCTTCGCTGAAAACGCGCGCCGAGCTCGACGGCGATCACTACGTGGTCAATGGCCAGAAAACCTGGACCACGCTGGCGCAGTACGCCGACTGGATGTTCTGCCTGGTGCGTACCGACCCCGACGCCAAGGCCCAGCGGGGCATTTCGATGCTGCTGATCGATATGCGCACGCCCGGCGTCACGGTGCGGCCGATCCGCACCCTGGACGGCGGGCACGATGTCAACGAAGTATGGCTGGAAAACGTGCGCGTGCCCGTGGCCGACCGGGTGGGCGAAGCCGGGCAGGGCTGGACCTACGCCAAGTACCTGCTGGGCCACGAGCGTACCAGCATCGCCGGGCTGGGCCATTGCCATCGCGAACTGGGCATCTTGAAAGACCTGGCGGCCCGCACCCGGCATCATGGCCGGCCCATCCTGGGAGACAGCCGCATGCGCGACCGCATCTCGCGCGTGGAAGTCGACATCATGGCGCTGGAAATGCTGTTGCTGCGCGTGGCGGCCGCGCGCGGCGACACTCCGGGGCCGGAGGCCTCGGTGCTGAAGATCCGCGGCTCGGAAATCCAGCAAGACCTGGCCATGTTGCAGATGGAGATCGCCGGCCCTGATGCCTGGCCGTACGACCCCGACTGGATGCAGGCCGATGCGGCTTTCCAGGGGCCGGGCCCCGAGATGGCGGCCGCGGCCGGCGCCGGCTATGCCGATATGCGCAAGACCACCATCTACGGCGGCACCACCGAGGTGCAGAAGGGCATCATCGCCCGCATGATGCTGGGCCTGTAAGGCCAGCCACCGCAACGGAACACGATCATGGATTTCGCGTATACCGAAGAACAGCGCATGTTGGCCGATAGCCTGCGGCGCCTGGTGCAAGACCAATGGAGCTTCGCCGTGCGGCGCGCGCGCGCCGCACAGCCGGAACCGGACCCCCACGCCTGGGCGCAATTGGCCGAACTGGGCGTGCTGGGCCTGAACATCGCCGCCGAGCATGGCGGTTTCGGCGAACCGCCGGCCAGCCTCTTGCCGGTGCACCTGGAACTGGGCCGCGGCCTGGTGTCCGAGCCGGTGATTCCCAGCGCCGTGATGAGCGCCACCCTGATCGCCGCCTGCGCCGACGCGGCCACGCAGCAGCAATGGCTGCCGGCGCTGGCCGCGGGCGAAGCCATCGTGGCGCTGGCCTACCAAGAGCCCGGCCGGCGCTACGAGACCGAGCCCGAGCAATGCCGGGTGCAACCGGCGGCCGACCGCGTCCTGGAATTGTCCGGCACCAAGCACCTGGTGTGGCACGGCGCGGCGGCGCAGGCCTGGATCGTGTCGGCGCGCGATATCGACGACGAACCCCTGCTGCTGCTGGTGCCTGCCGATGCGCCGGGTGTCGCGCTGCTCGATACGCCCACGCTGGATCGCGCGCGCTGCGCGCGCATCGATTTCGATCGCACCCCCCTGCCTGCCGAGGCCATCCTGGCGCAAGGCCCGGCCGCCCGCGACGCCCTGGCCGCCGCGCTGCAATGGGGTACCGCCGCGTTGTGCGCGCATGCGGCGGGCGCCATGGAGCGCCTGCTGGAAATCACCATCGACTACCTGAAGACGCGGCGCCAGTTCGGCCAACCCCTGGCGGCTTTCCAGGTACTGCAGCATCGCATGGCCGACATGCTGGTGGCCAAGGAAATGGCCTTGTCCATGGCTTACGTAGCCGCCGCGGCGCTGAGCGAGCCCGACGCGGCCCAGCGCCGCCGCATGCTGGCTGCCGCCAAGCTCGAGGCCGCGCGTGCGGGGCGTTTCGTGGCCCAGAGCGCCGTGCACTTGCATGGCGGCATGGGCATGACCGACGAACTGGAGGTAGGGGATTATTTCAAGCGGCTGACCATGATCGACCAATTGCTGGGCGACAGCGCCGAACAACTGGCCATGCTCGAGGAACTGGAACTGGCATGACCCGGGCATACGAACAGATCGACTTCACGCTGGAAGACGGCGTGGGTGTCATTATGCTGAACCGTCCCGACCGCCTGAACAGCTTCACGGCCGCCATGCATGCGGAACTGGCGCGTGCCCTGGACACGCTGGAAGCCTGCGCCGAATTGCGCGGCCTGGTGATTACCGGCGCCGGGCGGGGGTTTTGCGCGGGCCAGGACCTGGGCGAACGCAAGCCGCTGCCGGACGGCCAGCGCCGCGATCTTGGCGAAGGCCTGCGCAATTTCTACCGGCCGCTGGTGCTGCGCCTGCGTGCGCTGCCGGTGCCGGTGGTCTGCCTGGTCAACGGCGTGGCGGCCGGGGCTGGCGCCAGCCTGGTGTTCGCCTGCGACGTGGTGTATGCGGTGGAATCGGCACGCTTCATCCAGGCATTCAGCAAGATCGGCCTGCTGCCCGACGCGGGCGGCACCTGGTTCCTGCCGCGCCTGGTGGGCTCGGCGCGCGCCATGGGGGCCGCCTTGTTCGGCGACACCATATCGGCGCGCCAGGCCGAGCAATGGGGGTTGATCTGGCGCTGTATTCCCGACGACGCGCTGGCTGCCACCCGCACGCAGATCGTCGCCACGCTGGCCGGCGGGGCTACCCGGGCTTATGGCGCCACCAAGCAGGCCCTGCAGGCGTCCGCCGGCAATACCCTGGAGCAGCAGTTCGACCTGGAATGCGAGCTGCAGCGGCAACTGGGCCATACCGACGACTACCTGGAAGGCATGCACGCCTTTGCCGAAAAGCGGCCGCCGGCGTTCCGGGGCAAGTAGGGGCGGCTGCAGGGGGCGGATTCCGGCCTCTTGAACCCGGTCTTGTAGAAATACGAATTCACAAACCCGGGTCGGGCAGGCATTCTTGCTGCTGCAACGACCTAGCCAAGGAACCCAACATGACGTCTTCCAACCCCGCAGCCTGGATCGGCCGCGGCGAGTCCGTGGCCGACAACCTCGACGCCGGCCACGCCGGGCGCATTGCCGCCACCCTGGGCGAGCCCGCGCCGGCTGCCGGCACGCCTTTGCCGCCGCTGTGGCACTGGGCCTTCTTCATCAGCCCGGTGGGCATGGATGGCGTGGGCCTGGACGGCCACCCGGCGCGCGGCGGCTTCCTGCCGCCGGCCGACGACCGCAACCGCATGTGGGCAGGCGGCCGCGTGGCCTTCCACGCGCCGCTGCGCGTGGGCGTGCCGGCCGAACGCCGCTCTACCGTGGCCGATGTGCGCGAGAAAACCGGCCGTACCGGTGCGCTGCTGTTCGTTACCGTGCGCCATGAATACCACCAGGAGGGCGTGCTGGCCATCCAGGAAGAGCAGGACATCGTCTACCGCCAGCCGTCGCCGCCCAAGCTGGTGGGCAGCGACACGCCGCCCGCTTCGCAGTGGCGCCGGCCGGTCGATCCGTCGCCGGTGCTGCTGTTCCGTTATTCGGCTGTTACATTCAACGGCCACCGCATCCACTACGACCACCCGTACGTTACCGGCACGGAAGGCTATCCGGGCCTGGTGGTGCATGGCCCCATGATCGCTACCCTGATGGTCGCGGCTTTCCGCGGCGCCCATCCCTCGGCACGCCTTGAACACTTGTCGTATCGCGGCTTGCGGCCGCTGATCGCACCCAAGCCGTTCGATGTGGCCGGCCGCATCGACGAACCCGGCCTGGCCGACCTGTGGGCCGAGCAGGACGGCACCCTGGCGCACCAGGCGCAACTGAGGTTTTCGGCATGAGCCCGCCGGGCCGCCCCAAGGGCGAATACCGGAGTGCGCAGCACGAAGGCAGAACGATGAGCCCGCCGGGCCGCCCCAAGGGCGAATACGAAGGTACCCCCATGAACGCCGCCACGCCTGTCCGTCCGCTGGACGGCATTACCGTCATCAGCCTGGAGCACGCCATTGCGGCGCCGTTCTGCACGCGCCAGCTTGCCGACATGGGCGCGCGCGTCATCAAGATCGAGCGCCCCGGCGCGGGCGACTTCGCCCGCGGCTACGACGAACGCGTACGCGGCCTGTCTTCGCACTTCGTCTGGACCAACCGCTCGAAAGAAAGCCTGACGCTAGACCTGAAGCACCCCGAGGCCGCCGAGGTCATGCAGCGCCTGCTGGATTCGGCCGACGTGCTGGTGCAGAACCTGGCGCCCGGTGCCGCCGATCGCCTGGGCCTGTCGTTCGAGACCCTGCACGCCAAGCATCCGCGCCTGATCGTCTGCGATATCTCGGGCTACGGCCAGGGCGGCCCCTACGAACGCAAGAAGGCCTACGACCTGCTCATCCAGAGCGAAAGCGGCTTCGTCTCGGTTACCGGCTCGGGGCAAGAGCCCGCCAAGGCCGGGTGCTCCATCTCTGATATCGCCGCCGGCATGTACGCCTACTCGTCCATCCTGAACGCGCTGCTGCTGCGCCAGCGCACGGGCGAGGGCAGCCGGCTCGACGTCTCCATGCTGGAAAGCATGGTCGAATGGATGGGCTACCCGCTGTACTACGCCTTCGAGGACGCCCCGCCGCCCACGCGCGCGGGCGCGGCCCATGCCACCATTTACCCGTATGGCCCGTTCCCGGTGGGCGATGGCGCCACCATCATGCTGGGCCTGCAGAACGAACGCGAATGGCGCGTCTTCTGCGACCGCGTGCTGGGCCAGCCCGCGCTGGCCGACGACGAACGCTTCGCGTCCAATTCGCGCCGCGCCGCCAACCGCGACGCTTTGCGTGCCCTGATCGTGCAAGCCTTCGCCGGCCTGACCATCGACCAGGTCACCGAGCGCCTGGAAGCCGCCCAAATCGCCAACGCCCGCGTCAACGAAATGAAAGACGTCTGGGCACACCCCCAGTTGCAGGCGCGCCAGCGCTGGCGCGACATCGGCAGCCCGGCGGGCACGCTGCCCGCGCTGCTGCCGCCGGCCTCCAGCAACGCCTTCACGCCGCGCATGGATCCGGTGCCGGCAGTGGGCGAGAACACCGATGCGGTGCTAGCATCATTGGGGTACGCGCCCGACGACGTGGCGCGCTTGCGTGCCGCGGAGGTCGTGTGATGCAAACCGTAGTCCGTACCGCCCTGTTCGTGCCGGCCAGCCGGCCCGAGCGCATTCCGAAGGCGCTGGCCAGCGGCGCCGACACCGTCATCGTCGACCTCGAAGACGCGGTCGAGCATCTGGCCAAAGACAGCGCCCGCGAAGCATTGTGCGATTTCCTGGGCACCAACCCCGGCGTACGGCTCTGGGTACGGATCAACGACGCTTCCACGGCCTGGCACGATGACGACCTGAAGGCCTGCCGCAACCATCCTGGCGTGGCGGCCATCGTGCTGCCCAAGGCCGAGACCCAGGCGCACGTACGGCATGCCGCGCAAGCCGGCATCGATATCGTGCCCATCCTGGAAACCGCCGACGGCGTGCTGAATGCCGCCGAGATCGCCGCCACGCCCGGCGTGCAGCGGCTGGCCTTCGGCAGCCTCGATTACGGGCTCGACCTGGGCCTGACTTCCGACTCCGATGGCGCAGGGGTGGTGCTGGATCATGCCCGGGTGCAGGTGCTGCTGCGCAGCCGCTCGGCGGGGTTGGCGCCGGCGCTGGACGGGGTGTTTCCGGGTGTGCAAGACACTGCCGGCATGCAGGCAGCCGCGTGCCGCGCCCGCGACATGGGTTTTGGCGGCATGCTGTGCATTCATCCCGCCCAGGTGGGCATCATCCACCGCGCCTTTGCGCCGCCGGCAGCCGACCTGGAATGGGCGCGCCGCGTCGTGGCCGTGCACCGCGACAGCGGCGCGGGCACGTTCATGCTGGAAGGCAAGATGGTCGACGCGCCGGTCATCGCGCGTGCCCGGCAACTGCTGCAGCGCGCCGGGGAACAATCCTAGGCGGTCCAGCCAGTTGGCACGCTATCGCCAGGTGTCAGGCTCCCGCAGGGTGCCTGACACCCTACGACTGAGACAGTCTTGGCACACGATGGTGTCAGGCACCTGCGGAGCCTGACACCTGACGGCGATCTCAATCGGGCAGTCGTTCGATCGGCTGGTCGGCCAGTCGTGCCAGCAATGTTTGCAGCGGCCCCTGCGGCAGCACCAGTGCCGGCGCCAGTTCGCCCAGCGGGGCCAGCACGAAGGCGCGCTGGTGCATGCGCGGGTGGGGCAGCGTCAGGCGCGGCGTGTCCATCGCGGTATCGCCGTACAGCAGCAGGTCGAGGTCGAGCGTGCGCGGGGCGTTCTTGTAGGGGCGCAGGCGGCCGTGGCGGTTTTCCAGCGCCTGCAGCGCATCCAACAGCGCCAGCGGGGCCAAGGTCGTGTCGATGGCCGCGACCGCGTTGATGAAGTCGGGGCCGGCGGCATCGACCGGTGCGGTGCGATAAAAGCCGGAAGGCCGGCAGGCCACGATGCCCGGCGTGGCGGCCAGTTCATGCAGCACGGTGCGCAGGGTGGCCTGCGCGTTGCCCAGGTTGGCGCCCAAGCCCACGTAGGCGCGCACGGGCGATGTCATTCGGTGGCGCGCGGCTCGGCGGGGCGGCGCGGGCGGCGGCGGCGCTTGCGCGGCGCGCTGGGTTCGGCCGGATCGCGCGGCAGGCGGGCCAATTCTTCGATCATGTCGGCGCGGGCGGCATCGTCGCCATTGGCCAGGTCCATCCACCACTGGGCCAGCACGCTGTCGAACTCGCCGGCGGCGGCGCGCAATTGCAGGAAATCGCAGGCAGCGCGAAAGCGCGGCTGTTCGATCATGCGATAAATGGTCTTGCCCATGCGGCGCTCGAAGCGCGGTTGCATGAACCAGATTTCCCGCATGTCGGACGAGAATCGGCGCTGGATGGCCAGTTTTTCGGTTTGCTCGTCCAGCACCGAATCGGCCGCGCGCACCAGCGCGGGTACGCTGTGCTCGCCTTCGGCGCGAAACTGCTTCCAGCGCGATTCCACTTGCTGCCACAGCAGCGCCGCAAACAGGAAGCTGGGGCTGATGCTCTTGCCGGCGCGCACGCGCGAGTCGGTGCGTTCGAGCGCCAGTTCCACGAAATGTTCGCCGCCGGGCTGCTCCAGCACCACGTCCAGCAACGGCAGCATGCCGTGGTGCAGGCCGTCGGCGCGCAACTGGCGCAGGCAGTCCATGGCGTGGCCGCAGGTCAGCAGCTTGAGCATTTCGTCGAACAGGCGCGAGGCCGGCACGTTCTCGATCAGCGCGGCCATGGTGCCGATGGGCTTGCGGGTGTCGGGATCGATGCTGCCGTTCAGCTTGGCCGCGAAACGTACCGCGCGCAGCATGCGTACCGGATCTTCGCGGTAGCGCTGGACCGGGTCGCCAATGATGCGTACCTGGCGCTTTTTCAGGTCAGGCACGCCCTGGTGGTAGTCGATGACTTCTTCGGTGTGCGGATCGTAGAACAGCGCGTTCATGGTGAAATCGCGCCGCGCGGCGTCTTCTTCCTGGCTGCCGAACACGTTGTCGCGCAGGATGCGGCCGTGTTCGTCGGTTTCCTGGTCTTGCGAGGCAGGGGCGCGGAAGGTGGACGTTTCGATGATCTCTTGGCCGAACACCACGTGCACCAGCTGGAAGCGGCGGCCGATGATGCGGGCGCGGCGAAACAGCGGGCGGATCTGTTCGGGCGTGGCGTTGGTGGCCACGTCGAAATCCTTGGGCTCCAGGCCCACGATCAGGTCGCGCACGGCGCCGCCCACGATGTAGGCCTCGTAGCCGTGCTGGCGCAGCACTTCACACACCTTGATGGCATGGCGCGAGACGTTGCGACGGTCGATGCCGTGCTTGTCGCGCGCAATGCGCTGGGGTCCCCGGGTAGCCGGCGTGAACAGCCGGCTGACGAATTTTTTTATGGTGTCGGTGATCATTTAGGATTTGGCATCTTCCATGTGTTCGAACAAGTCGAGCACCTGCCAGCCGCGCGTGCGAGCGATCTCGCGCAGCGACGGGCTGGGATTGGCCGCCACCGGCCGGCTGACGGCCTCGAGCAGCGGTACATCGTTGATCGAATCGCTATAAAAGAACGATTCGGAGAAATCCGCAAGTGTCAGTTCCATGCCGGCCAGCCACTGGTTCACGCGCACCACCTTGCCTTCCTTGAAGCTGGGGGTGCCGTGGATGCGGCCGGTGTAGCGGCCGTTGCGGTATTCGGGGTCGGTGGCGATCAGGTGCGGCACGCCGAAGGCGCGCGCGATGGGCGCGGTGACGAAACTGTTGGTGGCCGTGACCAGGGCGCAAAGATCGCCGGCGGCAAGGTGCTGGTCGACCAGCCGCATGGCTTGCGGGGTGATATCGGGGCGCACGACCTGCGCCATGAATTCTTCGTGCCAGGCGGCCAGGTCGAATGGCGTATGCGCGGCCAGCAGGCCCAGCATGAATTCGGCGGCTTGCTCGGCAGTGAGCTGGCCCTGGTTGTAGCGCACCATCAGGTCGTCGTTGCGGCGGCGTGCTTCGTCTGGATCGCCGGCGCGCCCGGTGCGTGCCAGGAAGTCGGCCCACTGGTAGTCGCTGTCGAGCGGCAGCAGCGTGTGGTCCAGGTCGAACAGCGCGAGTCGTCGGGGCGTCATGGAGTTTGTGTATCGGGGTCTGCCAGCATGGCGCGCAGCAGCGGAATGGTAATGGGCCGGCCAGTGGCCAGGGAATAGCGGTCTAGGGCATCGAGCAGGGCGGCAAGCTTGCGGATATCGCGTTCGCGATGCGTCAGCATCCACTGGATGACCTCGGGCGCCAGTTGCAGGCCACGGTCGGCGGCTTGCGCCGCCAGCGCGGCAAGCTTGTCGGCGTCGGACAGCGGTTCCAGGCGGAAGACCAGGTCCCAGCCCAGGCGGGTGCGCAGGTCTTCGCGCAACGGCATGGACAGCGGGGCGCGGTCGCCAGCAACTGCCAAGGCGAATGCGCGGCTCGTGGCCGCGCATTCGCGCCACCGATTGTACAAGGCGAACAGGCCGGCCTGCCGCGATTCGTCCATGCGGTGCACGTCATCGACGGCCACCACCGGCGGCATGGGGGCGGCCGAGTCTGCGTCGGCCAGCTGGCGCAGGGCCTGGGGGCCTTGCGCGGCATCGATATAGGCCGCGCCGGCGGCCGCGGCCAGTCCGCGCAGCAGGTGGCTGCGCCCGCAGCCGGCGGCGCCCCACAAGTACAGCGCCCGGCCTGGCGCCAGCGCGCGCGCGGCGGCCAGCGCTTCGCCATTGGGGCCGGCAAGGTAGTTCTGCAGCGTGGGAGCGGGCGCGGGAAGTACGTCGAGCAGAAGCTGGCGATTCATGGGTGAAGATCTGGATATGGCGGGGTGGCAAGGCCGTTGCGGGCCGGACTGCACGATAGCAAACGCCAGGGCATCGTAAAATGCTGGCGCGGCACCCCGTAAACCCTGCAATTGTTACATACCCCACGGTTTTTCTCATGACTACTCAACCTTCCGCCCCCCTGACGTACCGCGACGCCGGCGTCGACATCGACGCGGGCGACGCCCTGGTCGACCGCATCAAGCCCTTGGCTGCGCGCACCATGCGTCCAGGCGTGCTGGCCGGCATCGGCGGGTTCGGCGCCTTGTTCCAGGTGCCCGGGAAGTACCGCGAGCCCGTGCTGGTATCGGGCACCGACGGCGTGGGCACCAAGCTGCGCCTGGCCTTCGAATGGAACCGCCATGACACCGTGGGTGTCGACCTGGTCGCCATGAGCGTCAACGACATCCTGGTGCAGGGGGCCGAGCCGCTGTTCTTCCTGGACTACTTCGCTTGCGGCAAGCTGTCGGTGGACACGGCCGCTGCGGTGGTGGGTGGTATCGCGCACGGCTGCGAACTATCCGGCTGCGCGCTGATCGGCGGCGAAACTGCCGAAATGCCCGGCATGTATCCCGACGGCGAATACGACCTGGCCGGTTTCGCGGTGGGCGCGGTGGAAAAGTCGTCCATCCTGGACGGCAAGTCGATCCAGCCGGGCGACGTCGTGCTGGGCCTGGCGTCCAGCGGCGCGCATTCCAACGGCTATTCGCTGGTGCGCAAGATCCTGGAACGCGCCGGCGCGCGTCCCGACCAGGATTTCCACGGCCAGCCGCTGGTCGACGTGGTGATGGCGCCCACGCGTATCTACGTGAAGCAGGTGCTGGCCGCGCTGGCCGACCATATGGGTGGCATCAAGGGCCTGGCGCACATCACGGGCGGCGGCTTGCTGGACAACGTGCCACGTATCCTGCAACCCGGCCTGTCGGCCCGCTTGCATCGCGACGCCTGGCAAATGCCGCAATTGTTCCAATGGCTGCAGCAGCAAGGCGGCGTGGCCGACACCGAAATGCACCGCGTCTTCAACTGCGGCATCGGCATGGTGATCGTGGTGGACGCGGCCCAGGCCGACGCCATCGCCGCTACGTTGACGACGCAAGGGGAAACCGTCAGCCGGATTGGCGAGATCGTGGCGCAAGGGGATGGCGAGGCGCAGACGGTCGTCGTCTAGACGCCGTCGTTGCCAGGTGGCAGACGCCTGGCATGGCTGATGCAGCCCTGGCTGGCCAGGCGCTGCTGGTGTCGGCGCCGCTGCATGCCTGCCTGTCGTCGGCGTTTTATTTTTCCAGCAGCGCGGCCACGGCATCGACTGTGTGTGGCACGGCGTCGCCGGACAGGCAATCTATTACCCGCCGTTCGGGCTGCGCGCGCAGCCAGGTGAGTTGCCGCTTGGCCAACTGCCGGGTTGCCGCGATGGCCTGCTCGCGTGCGGTGTCCAGATCGACCGTGCCGTCCAGGTGCGCCCACATCTGCCGGTAGCCCACGCAGCGCACTGACGGCAGGCCGGGATGCAGGTCGCGGCGGGCGTGCAGGGCGCGGACTTCGTCCAGCAGGCCGCCGGCCAGCATGGCATCGAAGCGCTGTTCGATGCGGGCATGCAGGGCGGCGCGGTCGCTGGGTTCCAGGCTCAAGGTGATGTAGCGGTGGCTGGTGGGCGGGTCCGAGGGGCGTTGCGCCTGCAGCAGCGCCGACATCGGCTGCCCGCTGAGCATGCAGATTTCCAGCGCGCGCTGGATGCGCTGGCTGTCGTTGGGGGCCAGCCGCGCGGCGGTGGCGGGGTCCAGTTGCGCCAGTTCGGCGTGCAGGGCGGGCCAGCCCAGGCGGGCGGCGCGGGCTTCCAGTTCGGCGCGCAGGGCAGGGTCGGCCTGCGGCAGGTCGTCCAGCCCCTCGCGCAGCGCCTTGTAGTAAAGCATGGTGCCGCCTGCCAGCAGCGGCATGCGGCCGCGTGCGCGGATGGCGTCGATCAGGCGTAGCGCATCGGTGCGGAATTCGGCGGCCGAATAAGACTGCGCGGGATCGCGGATGTCCAGCAGGTGCTGCGGCACGCGCGCCTGTTCGGCAGGCGAGGGCTTGGCCGTGCCGATGTCCATGCCCCGGTAGATCGTGGCGGAATCGACGTTGATCACTTCCAGCGGCCAGCGCTGCGCCAGGGCCAGCGTGGCGGCGCTTTTGCCGGCCGCGGTGGGGCCGGCCAGGCAGAGAATGGGCGGGGCGGAACTCATGCCGGCAGGGGCGCGGCGTGCCCGCGGGGCGATACGCGCATGATGGCTACTGCCCGCGCAGGAAGAGCTTGTCCAGATCGGATACCGACCATTGCACCCAGGTGGGGCGGCCATGGTTGCACTGGTCGGCGCGCTCGGTGATTTCCATCTGGCGCAGCAGCGCATTCATTTCTTCGATGTTCAGGCGCCGGTTGGCGCGTACCGAGCCATGGCAGGCCATGGTGGACAACAGCTCGTTGCGCTGCTCGGTCAGCAGGCGCGACACGCCCACCGAGCCCAGGTCGCGCAGCACGGCGCGCGCCATGGTCTCGATGTCGCCGCGCGCCAGCAATGCCGGCACCGAACGTACCGCGATCGAGCTGGGGCCGGCCGGACGCAAGTCGAAGCCCAGTCCGGCCAGTTGTTCCTGATGCTCTTCGGCCAGGGCCACGTCTTTTTCCTGGGCGTGAAAGACCACTGGCACCAGCAGGTCCTGGCGCGGCAGGTCGCGGGCGTCCAGGGCCCGCTTCAGTTGTTCGTAGACCACTCGTTCGTGCGCGGCATGCATGTCTACCAGCACCAGGCCACGCCGGTTCTGGGCCAGGATGTAGATGCCGTGCAACTGTGCCAGCGCCATGCCCAACGGGTGTTCTTCATCGGCAGGCAGGCTGGCCGGGTAGGCGGGGCCGGGTTCGCGCAGTGTCGCGGCAGGCGCGGCTGCCGCGTTGTCCAGCGGCCGGTAAAGCGAACGCCAGTCGGCGGCGGGAATACCGGCCGGCTCGGCGTGCAGGCGGAACGGCACCTGTGTATGAGGCCGCACGGCACGGTCGGGCGCAGAGGTTGCCGTGCCGGGCCCGGCCAGGGCAGCGCGGCCGTCGGTGGAGGCGGTGCGCACGGCGGCATCCGCCAGGGCGGGTGTTTCGCCGGCCGAGGTGCCCGGCAGCGTATCTGGCGCCACGCCGGCCGCGGCGGGCACGGCCGAGGCGCCGCCGGTCTGCGCCAGCGCTTGCCCGACCACTTGCGATACGAACCGGTGCACGGCGCCGCTGTCGCGAAAGCGCACTTCGTGCTTGGCGGGATGCACGTTGACGTCTACCGCGCCGGGGTCGATGTCCAGGTACAGCACATAGGCAGGCTGGCGGTCGCCATGCAGCACGTCGGCATAGGCGGCGCGCAGCGCGTGGCTGACGGTGCGGTCGCGCACGTAGCGGCCGTTGACGTACAGGTATTGGCGGTCGGCGCGCGCACGGGCGGCAGTGGGGCGCGTGATCATGCCCGACAGGCCGATGGCGCCTGCCGAGGCGTCTACCGGCAGGCCGTGCTCGGCGAACTCGGCGCCCAGCACGTCGCGGATGCGCTGCCCCGGATCGGCCGGCAGCCACTGGCGCTGCGCGCGGTCGTGATGGAACAGGCGGAAGGCAATATCGGGATGGGCCAGGGCGATGCGCTCCATGGCATCCACGCAATGGCCGAATTCGGTGGCCTCGGCGCGCAGGAACTTGCGGCGCGCGGGCACCGCATCGAACAACTGGCGCACGTCGACCGTGGTGCCCGGCGGGCCGGACGCCGGCGCCACTTGCAGGCTGCCGCCGTCGATCTGCCAGGCATGATCGCCCTGGCGGGTGCGCGATATCAGCGTGACCCGGGCCACCGATGCGATCGAGGCGAGCGCTTCGCCGCGAAACCCCATCGACGCCACCGATTCCAGCTCGCCCAGCGAGCGGATCTTGCTGGTGGCATGGCGCGCCAGGGCCAGCGGCAATTCTTCGGGCGGAATGCCCGCGCCGTCGTCGGATACGGCAATGCGCCGGATGCCGCCGCCTTCCAGGCGCACCTCGATGGCGCGGGCGCCGGCATCGATGGCGTTCTCGAGCACTTCTTTCAGCACGGATGCCGGCCGTTCGATGACCTCGCCCGCGGCGATCTGGCTGATCAGCAGGTCGGGCAGGGCGGCGATGGCGCGGCGTTCGGACATGGCAGGCGGCTGGATGGAATCTGGCATGTGATGATTTTAGCCCCAGGCGGCATGGCCCCCGGCACCGACAGCGTGCCGCGCCGGTGCGCTATAGTCGAAGCCGGTTCGCGTCGGATAAACAGGGCGGCGTGCCATGCCGATCACCGCGCGCGACGCGGCGCCCGCCACGCTATTCACACGGTTATTGCATGCTCGAATTTTTCCAGATGGTGTTGCATATCGACCAGACGCTGGGAGTCTGGGTCGAACAATATGGGGCATGGGTCTACCTGGTCCTGTTCTTGATCATCTTCGCCGAGACCGGGCTGGTGGTGCTGCCTTTCCTGCCGGGCGATTCGCTGCTGTTCATCGCGGGCGCTTTCGGCGCCACCGGCAGCCTGGACCCGGTACTGCTGGGCGTGCTGCTGATCGTGGCGGCCGTTACGGGCAACACCGTCAACTATGCCATCGGCCGCTACATCGGGCCGCGCGTGTTCACCATGAATGTGCGCTTCCTGGACCGTGCGGCGCTGCTGCGCACGCACATGTTCTATGAAAAGCATGGCGGCAAGACCATCGTGATGTCGCGCTTCCTGCCCATTTTCCGCACCTTTGCGCCGTTCGTGGCCGGCGTGGCCGAAATGAACGTACTGCGCTTCCAGTTGTTCAACGTCAGCGGGGCGGTGCTGTGGGTGGCCAGCCTGATCACGGCGGGTTATTTCTTCGGCAATATCCCGCTGGTGAAAGAGCACCTGAACACTATCGTGCTGCTGGGGCTGGCGGCCGCCATCGTGCCGCTGGCCGTGGCGGGGCTGGTGAAACTGGTGCGCGGGCGCCGGCGGGGCGGCAGCGGCCCGCAGCCCTGAGCGCGGCCGCTGCCGGTCATTCCTGGCCGGGGCCGCTGCCGACCTTGGGCCAGTATGTGCCGAAGGTCCACAGGTTCATTTCCGGGTCGCGGCACGAGAACTCGCGGCTGCCGTAGCTGGTGTCGTTGGGTTCGGATTCGATCTGCGCCCCGGCTGCCTTCACCTTGTCGTACAGCGTGTCGGGGTTGTCCACGGCTACGTACAGCGAATCGGTGCGGCGGCCGTCCAGGCCGCCCACCATCTTGCCGTAGGCATCATCGCGATGCTGGCCCAGCATCAGGATCGACGATCCCATGGCCAGTTCGGCATGCTGCACCGTGCCCGCGTGCCGGTAGACGACATGTTCGGTGAAGCCGTATACCTCGATCAGCCAACGGATCATGGCCTCGGCGTCCTGGCAGCGCAGCGTGGGGAAAAGGCGCGGAGGATCGCCGGCCGTATTCGCGTTCATGGGGATACTCCTTCCTGGCGGTTGGAGTTTCCATCATAGAAGCAGGAAAGCCGGGCAGAGCCGGACTTTGATGAATTGTTACCCCTGCCGCGCCGGCGCCTCAGCTGGCGTCGGCGATATGCGCCAGCGGGGGATTCGCGACGAAATACTGCTGGATGCCGGTCATCATGGCCATGGCCAGCTTTTGCTGGTGGCTGGTCGAGCGCAGCAACTCTTCTTCGCGCGGGTTGCTGATGAAGGCGGTTTCCACCAGGATCGATGGAATGTCGGGGGCCTTCAGCACGGCAAAGCCGGCCTGCTCGACATCGCGCTTGTGCAGGCGGTTTATTTTCTTGATTTCGTCCAGGAACGCGGCACCCAGGCGCAGCGAATCGTTGATCTGCGCGGTGGTGGACAGGTCGAGCAGCACCTTGGCCACTTGCTTGTCGTGGCTGCCCAGGTTGACGCCGCCGATCAGGTCGGCCGCGTTTTCCTTGTTGGCCAGCCAGCGCGCCTGCGTGCTGGAGGCACCGCGCTGCGACAGCGCGAATACCGATGAGCCGCTGGCGGTGGGCTTGATCCAGGCGTCGGCATGGATGGAAATGAACAGGTCGGCGCGTACGCGGCGCGCTTTCTGCACGCGCACGTGCAACGGCACGAAGTAGTCGTCGTCGCGCGTCAGGTAGGCGCGCATATTGGGCTGGTCATCGATCATCGCCTTCAAGCGGCGGGCGATGCGCAGCACCACGTCTTTTTCACGCAGGCCGCTCTTGCCGATAGCGCCGGGGTCTTCGCCGCCGTGGCCCGGATCGATCGCGATGGTGACCATGCGCTTGCGGCGCGAGGGCCGGGACGGCTCGGGGGCCGGCTTGGGCATGGCGATGGCGGGCGGGGGCTTCTGGCCCTGGGCTTGCGGCGCGGGGGCCGTGGGCGTGACGGGATTGCGCGCGATGTCTTCCAGGATGCGCGCCAGCGGATCGTCGACGTCGGGCCCGGCCTGCTTGTTCAGCATGGCCATCAGCGGGTCTTGCGCCACTTTGGGGTACAGGTCGAGCACCAGGCGGTATTGGTAGTCGGCAACAGGCTTCAGCGTGAACACCTGGGGCGCCACCGCCTGCTTCAGGTCGAATACCAGGCGCACGACATTGGGGCGGTTCTGCGCCACCCGCAGGGTCTGGATGTACGGGTCGTCGGGGCGCACCTTGGAAACGAGCTGGTTCAGCGCGGTGCTGACTTGCAGGCCTTCGATATCGACCACCAGGCGGTGCGGGTTTTCCAGCGTGAAATGTTCAGCCTTGAGTTCGCTGTCGAGTTCCAGCGTGACGCGTGTGTATTCGTCGGCCGGCCAAGTACGCACCGCCAGGATCGTGGCAGCGTGCGCCAGCCGCGGAATGACCGGCAGGACGAGCAGGGTGGTGGCGACGCTGATCAGGCGTCGGCGGAGGGTGCCGCTGGCGGAGAGGGCACCTGGGGCGGAGGGACAATCGCGTTCAACCATGTTTGTCCTCGTGCGGTAAAGGCAGTCAGGGTGACCTCGCGGCCCGGGTCGGCATAAACCAGGGAAATCTGCATGTCCGGAGGGGGCAGAACCCCCTCGGCACGCTCGGGCCATTCGATCAGGACGACTGCGTCATCACGCAGTAAATCTCGGAATCCCGCGTCCAGCCATTCACGCGAATCACTAAATCTATAGAAATCAAAGTGATAGAAGTATAAGTTAAAAACTTTATAAGATTCAAGCAGCGCATAGCTGGGACTTTTGATTCGGCCCGTTATGCCGCATTCGCGCAACAAAGCCCGGGTAAAAGCCGTTTTTCCAGCGCCCAGCTCGCCTTGCAGGTGAATACGGCCGCCCGGCGGGTGGCCGTGTGCGCCGGTGACCAAAGGCGCGAATTGCCGGGCCAGCGCGTCGGTGGCGGTTTCGTCGGGCAATGACAGGGTCAGGCTGCGCAGCGGGACGGACATGGCGGGGATCGAGTGGTAAAACAGGGTGAACGTGCCCGGATTATAGGAAGCAGCCCGTCTGCTATCATCGTACTGATTTTTATTCTCGTTTGAGCCACGCCCGCGGCCCTTGCCGGCCCGGCTTCTGCCAGGAATATCCACGTCATGAATACGCGTACCGAAAAAGATACTTTCGGCCCCATCGAGGTACCCGCCGATCACCTGTGGGGCGCGCAGACGCAGCGCTCGCTGCAGTTCTTCGCCATTTCGACCGAACGCATGCCGGTGCCGCTGGTGGCCGCCATGGCGCGCCTGAAGCGCGCAGCCGCCAAGGTCAATGCCGAGCTGGGCGAACTGGATGGCAAGATCGCCGACGCCATCGTGCGCGCGGCCGACGAAGTCATCGCCGGCGACTGGCCCGACGAATTCCCGCTGTCGGTCTGGCAGACGGGGTCGGGCACGCAAAGCAATATGAACATGAACGAGGTGCTGGCCAACCGCGGCTCGGAATTGCTGGGCGGCGAACGTGGCGAAGCCCGCAAGGTGCATCCGAACGACCACGTCAATCGCGGGCAATCGTCGAACGACACGTTTCCCACGGCCATGCACGTGGCGGCGGCCCTGCAGGTCGAACATCACCTGCTGCCGGCCCTGAAGGCGCTGCGCGCCACCCTGGCGGCCAAGAGCGCGGCGTTCTACGACATCGTGAAGATCGGCCGCACCCATTTGCAGGACGCCACGCCGCTGACGCTGGGGCAGGAGCTGTCCGGCCACGTGGCGCAGCTGGACCTGGCCGAGCAGCAGATCCGGGCCACGCTGCCGGGGCTTCATCAATTGGCCATCGGCGGCACCGCGGTGGGCACCGGGCTGAACGCGCATCCGCAGTTCAGCGCCAAGGTGTGCGCCGAACTGGCGCACGATACGGGTTCGGCGTTCGCGTCGGCACCCAACAAGTTCCAGGCGCTGGCTTCGCACGAAGCCCTGCTGTTCGCGCATGGGGCGCTGAAGTCGCTGGCGGCCGGCCTGATGAAGATCGCCAATGACGTGCGCTGGCTGGCCAGCGGCCCGCGTTCGGGCCTGGGCGAGATCAGCATTCCCGAGAACGAGCCGGGCAGCTCGATCATGCCGGGCAAGGTCAACCCCACGCAATGCGAAGCCATCACCATGCTGGCCGCGCAGGTCATGGGCAATGACGTGGCCATCAACATCGGGGGGGCCAGCGGCAATTTCGAGCTCAATGTGTTCAAGCCGCTGGTGATCCACAACTTCCTGCAATCGGCGCGCCTGCTGGCCGACGGCATGGCCAGCTTCGACCAGCATTGCGCGGCCGGCATCGAGCCCAACCGCGAACGCATCGCCGAACTGGTCGACCGTTCGCTGATGCTGGTGACCGCGTTGAATCCCCACATCGGCTACGACAAGGCCGCGCAGATCGCCAAGAAAGCCCACAAGGAAGGCTTGTCGCTGAAGGATTCGGCACTGGCGTTGGGGTTTGTGACGGAGGAGCAGTTTGGCGAATGGGTGGTGCCTGGGGATATGACTAACGCTGGGCGGTGAGCGGGTTGCCTCATTGGTGGTGGAGTGGTTGGTTCTTTAGCGTCGGCGCGCGGGCCGGGCGGTGGCCTTGGCTTCACGGTGCCGTCCGGGCGCCCCGCGCGCCCGGGTCCGGCACCGAGGCGCCGCGGCCACCGCCCGGCCCACGCGCCGACTCGCGATGGTTCATCACTTGCTCATTGCTGGGACGAGCGGGGTTCTTGAGCTTCGTCGGCCTGTCCGTCTTGGAAGAAGAAAAAAGTGCGGGCCGCCATCGGACGCCGCCCTGCGCGGCGCCCGATGGCTTTCGCGCGGCGACAGGCGTGAGTTTGTCGCTAGCGCGCGTTCGTACGCCATGCGTTGTGTCAGCCGTCAGGGATGAGCGTGTCAGCAGGGTGGCCGCAGCATTACCTTCAAACACCCTTACGCACGTCACCGCCCGAATGGCCATCCAAGTCGCGCAGGGCGACTTGGATGGCCGGCCCATACTTTTTTCTTCTGGAGCGATGGCGCCCCATCACCAGGCAAGAACCCCGTCCGCCTCGGGGCGCCCGGACGGCACCGTGAAGCCGAGACAGGCCCGCCCCCACGACCGGACGCCAAAAGAACTACCCTCCCATTACCCAGCAACAGCCAGCCACGCAGGTATCGTCACCACCGACATCAACGTCCCCAACGACACCAGCAACGCCACCATGCGTCCATCCCCCCCCATCCGCATGGCGAGGACGTAGGTGGCGGATGCGGTGGGCAGGGCGGCGAAGAGCAGCAGCATGCGCGATTCGGCCAGCGGCAGGCCGAACAGGCGGGCCGCGCCCAGGGCGGCCAGGGGCAGCACCAGCAGCTTGACGGCCAGGATCCAGGCGATCAGGCGGCCATGGCCCCGGCCGCCTTGCCATGACAGGCTGGCGCCCACGCACAGGATGCCCAGCGCCAGCGATGCACCGCCCAGGCGCGCCAGCACGGTGTCGATCGGGCCGGGCAATTGCAGGCCGGCCAGGTTGCCGGCCAGGCCCAGCAGCGTGGCCATGAGCAGCGGGTTGCGCAGCAGTTCGCGCAGCAGGTTGCTGCCGCCGTGGCGTGCCAGGCTGTAGACCGCCACGATATTGGCGATGGGGACGGCAAAGCCGACGATCAGCGCCATGGTGGTCTGGCCGTGCGCGCCGCCCAGGCTGACCGCCAGCGCCAGCCCGATATATGTGTTGAAGCGGTAGCCGCACTGTGCCGCCGAGGCCAGCGCCAATGGCTGGGCGCGCAGGGCCAGGCCGCCCAGCCAGGCCAGCGCGACGCCGGCGGCCACGACCGCGGCCGTGGCCTGCAGCAGCAACAAGGCGCTGCCGGCGCTGATGGGGGTGCGCAAAATGGCCTGGAACAGCATGGCCGGGAACAGCACGAAATACACCATGCGTTCCAGGCCGGCGAAGAACTCGCGATTGAAACCCAGTTTGTGGCGCAGCAGCCAGCCCAGGGCGACCAGCAGGAAATCCGGCAAGACCAGCAGAGCAACCGACATGAAAATTGTGAAAAGTTGGGGAAAATACCGCATATTTCGGCCGCACCGGGCGGCCGTTTTGCTGCTATTCTCCCCGAATTCGGCAGAGCATGTGCGCCATAAGCACGCTGGATTTCATATACTTCGCTCGCCTGCTTTTGCAGCGATCGGCTTATCGGCGGTTCGCTGAAGCCTGCATCATCGGCTCCCATACGGGGGGCCCGCACCTGGAGGAAATACAACAATGAAGATCAAAGCACGTACCTTGGCCTCGGCCATTGCGTTGGCGACCGGCCTGGCGGCCACATCCGTTGCCGCCGCTGCCGACTTTCCCAGCAAGCCGATCCGCGTGATCGTGCCGTTCGCGCCAGGCGGTTCCACTGACATCATCGCGCGCCTGGTCACCCAGCGCATGAGCCAGGAACTGGGCCAGCCCATGGTCGTCGAGAACAAGGGCGGCGCCGGCGGCGCGATCGGGGCAGCCGAAGCTGCCCGTGCCGAACCCGATGGCTATACGCTGTCGATCGCCACCGTGTCGACCATGGCCGTGAACTCGGCGTGCCGTCCCAAAGATCTGCCCTACGATCCCATCAAGGACTTCCAGCCGGTCACCAATTTCGCCAACACCGCCAACGTGGTGTCGGTGAATCCCAAGTTCCCGGCCAAGGATTTCAAGGGCTTCCTGGAAGAACTGAAGAAGAACCCTGGCAAGTATTCGTACGGCAGCTCGGGCACGTGCGGCGTGCTGCACCTGATGGGCGAGTCGTTCAAGATCGCCACCGGTACCGATATCGTGCATGTGCCCTACAAGGGTTCGGGCCCGGCCGTGGCCGACGCTGTCGGCGGCCAGATCGAGATCCTGTTCGACAACCTGCCGTCGTCCATGCCGCAGATCCAGGCCGGCAAGCTGCGCGCCATGGCCATCGCATGGCCCGAGCGCATCGACACCATCAAAGACGTGCCTACCTTCAAAGAGGCTGGCTACCCGCAGTTGAACCAGCCGGTGTGGTATGGCCTGTTGGCTCCCAAGGGCACGCCGATGGACATCGTGAACAAGCTGCGCGATGCCGCCGTGGTGGCCCTGAAAGACCCGAAGGTCATCAAGGTGCTCGACGAGCAGGGTTCGGCACCGTCGGGTAATACGCCGGAAGAGTTCGCCAAGGAAATTCAAGAGCAATACGACTGGGCGAAGGACATCGTCAAGAAGAGCAACATCACGCTCAACTAAGCCGCGCGCGACGGCCGGGCCGATGGCCTGGCCGGGGCCGCACAGCACACGGGCGCCTGCGGCGCCCGTTTTTCTGCCTGAGCGGCGGCAAACCGCGTCATGCCGGAAGCTGCTGGGCCAGGTCGTCGCAAGCCTGGCGCAGCCGCTCGATGAATTCCCGGTGCAAGGCCGACAACGGATCTTGGGTGCGGGTCAGGATGCTGAGCGGCACTTTCAGCGGCGGATCGAGGCGGCGCACCACCATGCCGGGCCGCAGCATGGCGCGCACCGTGATGGCATCGACAATGGCCTCGCCGCAGCCCGCTTCGGCCAGCGCGCACGCCACATAGTGAGTCTGCACCTGGATGGCCACGTCGGGATCCAGGCCTTGCGCATCCAACGCCATTTGCAGTAAAGCGCCTGACGCGTCGCGCGAGTCCAGCACGATCAGGGTATCGTCGACCAGGTCGGCCAGCCGGGTGGCGCCGCCGCCGGGCTTGCGGCCCAGGTGCACCAGTTCGGTATGGCCCAGCGATGCGCGCGTCAGGCCAGGGTAGTCGTGCATGTCGAAGGTGACGGCCAGGTCCAGTTCGCGCGTCAGCAGGCCCTGCACCAGCTCGGCGCTATGGTAGGTATGGATGTCGAAGGTGATGCCGGGCCGCGCATCGCGGCTGGCCCGCACCACCTGGGGCAACAGGCCCAGGCCCAGGGCGGGCGCGCAGCCCAGCCGCAGGTGGCCGTGCGGGCGTTCGCGCAGGCTGGCCGCCAGCCTGCGCACGCTGTTCAAGTCCTGGTTCAGGCGCGAGACCTCGGGGGTCAGGATCTCGGCTTCGCGCGTGGCGACCAGGCGGCCTTTGACGCGCTCGAACAATTTGAAGCCAAGCTGGGCCTCGGCATGCGCCAGCAGCTTGCTGGCCGCGGGTTGCGAAATATGCAGCGCGGCCGCCGCTTCGGTCAGCGAGCCGGTCCGGCGTATGGCTTCGAAGATTTCTATGTGGCGCAGGCGCATGGCGGGGAACTGAGTGAAGGGGGTAGGGCCCTAGGCATTCTATTGCGATAATGGCCGCGTCGGTCCGCGCCTGGGGCCGCGTAACTTTGCAGGAGACCCCCGATGCGTGTTCGACCCTGGGTGGGCGCATGGTGCATCGCGCTATTGTGCGGTGGCGCCGCCAGCCAGACTGTTGCCCCGGCGGCGCACGAAAACGTCAATCCGGAAGCGGCGTCGGGCTACACGGCCAGGCAGGCGGTGTCGGCGCAGCGTTTCATGGTGGCCACGGCCAACCCGCTGGCCACGCAGGCAGGCTATCGCATTTTGCAGGCGGGCGGCAGCGCGGTGGATGCCGCCATCGCCGCGCAACTGGTGCTGGGCCTGACCGAGCCGCAGTCCTCCGGCCTGGGCGGGGGCGCGTTCCTGGTGCACTACGCGGCGCCCAAGCGCCAATTGCGCGTGTACGACGCCCGCGAGACCGCACCGGCCGCCGCCCGGCCCGACCGCTTCCTGCGAGATGGCAAGCCATTGCCATTTGCCCAGGCAGTCAACAATGGCATGTCGGTGGGCACGCCGGGCTTGCTGCGAGGCCTGGAACTGGCGCATCGGCAGCAAGGCAAGCTGCCCTGGCGCAGCCTGTTCCAACCGGCCATTGCGCTGGCCACGCAAGGCTTCGAGGTTTCGCCGCGCCTGCACTCCTTGCTGGTGGCTACCCAGGCCGAATTGGCCGCCCAGCCCGCCGCCGCGCGTTATTTCTATGCCTCCGATGGCCAGCCCTGGCCGGTGGGCCATGTGCTGAAGAATCCGGAATACGCCGAGGTGCTGCGGCGGGTGGCCGACAAGGGCGCCGACGCGTTCTATCACGGCGACATCGCTCACGACATCGTGGCGGCGGTGCGCGCGCATGCCAAGCCGGGCGACCTTAGCGTGGCCGACCTGGCGGGCTACCGCGCGCATGCGCGCGATGCGGTTTGCGGCGAGTACCGTGCCTATCGCTTGTGCGGCGCTCCGCCGCCCAGCAGCGGCCCGTTGGCCGTGCTGCAGATGCTGGGCATCATGCAGCACTTCCCCATGGACAAGCTGGGGCCGCGCAGTGTCGAGGCGGTGCACTATTTCGCCGAGGCGGGCCGGCTGGCGTTTGCCGACCGCGGCTTTTACGTGGGCGACCCCGCGTTCACCAAGGTGCCGGTGCGCCAGATGCTGGACCCCGGCTACCTGGCCCGCCGGGCCGCGCTGATCCATCCGGATCGTAGCCTGGGCACGGCGCTGCCCGGCGACCCGGCCGGCTTGCTGGCAAGCCGTGCGGCCGATGACGCGCTCGAGGTGCCATCGACCTCGCACATCGTGGTGGTCGATGCGCAAGGCGACGTGCTGTCGATGACCAGTTCCATCGAATCGGCATTCGGCAGCAAGATATTCGTGCGGGGGTTCCTGCTGAACAATGAGCTGACCGATTTCTCGCTGTCGTTCAAAGACCCCGAAGGACGCCTGGTGGCCAATCGCGTGCAGCCCGGCAAGCGGCCGCGCAGTTCCATGGCGCCCATGATCGTGTTTCGCGATGACGAGCCTTATATGGCCGTGGGGGCGCCCGGCGGCAGCGCCATCATCAACTACGTGGCCAAGACCCTGGTGGGCGTGCTGGATTGGAACCTGGACATCCAGCAGGCGATCTCGCTGCCGAACCTGGGCAGCCGCAACCAGGCGACCGAACTCGAGCGCGGTACCTACCTGGAAGACATGATGCCGGCCTTGCAAGGCATGGAGCACGAGGTGAAGACGGTGGAGTTTCCCAGCGGCATACAGGGGATTGTCATCAAGGACGGCACGTTGATCGGCGGCACCGATCCAAGGCGCGAGGGGCTGGTGCTGGGCGAGTAGTTCAGTTGCCGGCTTCGGCGCGGATCTCGGCGTCGTGCTCGCCCAGCTCGGGCGGTACCCGGCGCAGGCTGGCGGGGGTGCGCGACAGCTTGATCGGCGATCCTACGCCGCGGTAGTCGCCATGTTCCAGCACCATGCCGCGGTGGCGGGTGTGCGGATGGCGCAGCACGTCTTCAACGTTTTGCACGGCCGCCGCCGGCACGCCCTGCCGCAGCAATTGTTCAGCCAGCGCGGCGGCTTCGTGCGGGGCCAGCAACGTGGCCAGTTCGCCGCGCAGTGCCTCGCGGTGCTGCAAGCGTGCGGCGTTGCTGCCAAAGCGCGCATCGCCGGCCAGGTGCGGGGCGCCCAGCGCCTGTGCCAGGGCCGCGAATTGCCGGTTGTTGCCTACGGCCAGGAAGATCGGCCCGCTGCGCGTGGGCAGGGTTTCGTACGGTGCGATGTTGGGATGGGCATTGCCGGTGCGGCCCGGCACCTTGCCGCTGTAGAAATAATTGGCCGCGTGCGGATGCAGCAGCGATACCGCGCAGTCGTACAGGGTGATGTCCAGGAACTGGCCCAGGCCGCTGCGCGTGCGTTCATTGAGCGCCAGCAGCACTGCCACTGCCGCGTTCAGGCCGGTGACCATGTCCACCACGGGCAAGCCCACGCGCGTGGCATCGCCGTCGGCCTCGCCGTTGACGCTCATCAGGCCGCACATGGCCTGGGCGCAGGCATCGTAGCCGGGCAGGCCGCCCAGCGGCCCGTCGGCGCCGAAGCCGCTGACGCGGCAATGGACCAGGCGCGGGAACATCGCGCTCAATGCCTGGTATCCCAACCCCCATTTTTCCAGCGTGCCGGGCTTGAAGTTCTCGACCAGCACGTCGGCGTCGGCCAGCAGGCGGCGCAGCAGTTCCTGGCCGGCCGATTGCGACAGGTCGAGCGCCATGCCGCGCTTGTTGCGGTTGACGCCGATGAAGTACGACGCCGTGTCGCCCAGGAAGGGCGGCCCCCAGCCGCGTGTTTCATCGCCTGCGGGAGGCTCGATCTTGATGACGTCGGCGCCGTGATCGGCCAGCAACTGGGTGCAGTACGGGCCGCCCAGCACGCGCGACAGGTCGATGACCCGGCACCCGTCCAGGGCGCCGGCTTGCAGCATGGGAATAGGCATTTCGAATAGGTCCTCAGTCCATGGCCACGTGGGCTTCCTGGATGACAGTGCGCCACTTGGGCACTTGTGCGTCGATGAACGATGCCAGGCCCTGCGGAGTCTGGTCGTCGGCTTCGACGATGCCCTGCTTTTGCAGGGCTTGCTTGATGCCGGGGTCGGCCATCGCGGCCACGAAGGCCTGGTTCAGCCTGGCGATCGCGCTGGCGGGCGTGCCGCGGGGTGCCACGATGCCGAAGAACACGCTGACGTCGTAGCCGGCCAGGCCTTGTTCGGCCAGCGTGGGCAGGTCGGGCAGCGCGTCGGAACGTTCGGCGCTGGCCAGCCCGATGGCGCGCAGCGTGCCGGCCTGCACGTGCGGCAAGGCCGTGAGAATGTCGGTGAACGACATCGATACCTGGCCGCCCAGCAGATCGTTCAAGGCCGGTCCGGTGCCTTTGTAGGGCACGTGCAGGATCTGCGTGCCTGCCATCTTGTTGAACAGGATGCCCGCCAGGTGCGACGAGGCGCCGTTGCCCGACGAGGCATAGCTGAGCTTGTCGGGGTTCTGCTTGGCGTAGGCGATGAGTTCGGGCACGTTGTGCGCCGGTACCGACGGATGCACCACCAGGATATTGGGCAGGTGCCCGATGCGGATGACGGGCTCGAAGCTTTTTTGCGGATCGTACTGCTGGCTCTTGTACAGGCTGACGTTGATGGCCAGCGGCCCCGACGTGCCGAACAGGATGGTGTAGCCATCGGGCTGGGCGTTGGCGACGTATTCGGCGCCTATGTTGCCCCCTGCGCCGCCGCGGTTTTCCACCACGACGGTCTGCTTCAGCTGGTCTTTGAGGCCGTCGGCCAGGCGGCGTGCCAGCGCATCGGTGGGGCCGCCCGGCGGGAACGGCACCACCAGGGTCACGGGCCGCGTGGGAAAGGTGTCGGCGGCCGATACGGCACCGCACATCAATGCGGCGGCGCCTGCCATGGCCAGGCAGAAAATACGGCGTTGCATGTTTGTCTCTCCAGATGTCGATGGGCGCGCTCTCGCCCGCAGGCGGGTCGGAGGGCGTTGTTGTGGAACCTGCTGGCCGAACGGCCAGCAGGCGGTGGGTTACAGGGTGTCGGCCAGCAAGGCGCGGCAGGCGGCGTCTTCGTCGGCGGGAATGGCGCAGGGGTCGCGCGGTGCCATGCGGTGCAGCAGTACCTGGTCGGCCAGCAATGCGCGGCTGGCCAGGCCGGGGGCACGGGCTTCCCAGCGCAGCGCGGCCAGCGATAGCGCGTGGTACAGCGCCGAAGCGGCCTGGCGGGCCAGGTCGGGCCGGTTTTCCAGGGCGGCGTGCCGGGCCAGCGCGAAGGCGCCATCCATGGCGTGCCGTTGCTGGCCGGCCAGGGCCGGGTCACAGGCCACGCCGTCCTGCAGCAAGGTATCGACGTGCCGGCGCAACACGGCCAGCGCATCGGTTTTCTGGATGGCGCGCAAGACGTCCAGCGCCACGATATTGCTGGTGCCTTCCCAGATGGACCCCAGGTGGGCGTCGCGCACCAGCCTGGATTCGACAAATTCTTCGATGTAGCCGCAGCCGCCGCGCACTTCCATGCCGTCGCCGGTCACCTTGCGCGCGTCGCGGCAGGCGCGGAACTTGATCAGCGGCGTCAGCACGCGGGTCAGGGCGGCGGCATCGGCATTGGCATCGTGGTCGGCATTGGCCTGCGCGGCAGCCGTCTGGAACATGATGCTGCGCGCCTGTTCAGCCCAGACGTTCATCTTGGCCAGTTGGCGGCGCATCAGCGGCATGTCGACCAGGCGCTTGCCGAAGGCGCGGCGATGCCGCGCGAAATAGACGGCTTCGGTGACGGCGCGGCGCATCAGGCCCGCGGCGCGCATGCCGTTGGACAAGCGCGAGTTATTGATCATGTCGGCCATGTGCTTGAAACCCTTGCCGCGTTCGCCTACCAGCCAGGCCAGCGCGCCGTCCAGGCGGATCTCGCCGCTGGCCATCGAACGCGTGCCCAGCTTGCTTTTCAGGCGCAGGATGCGGTAGGCGTTGTGGGTGCCGTCGGGCAGGTCGCGCGGCAGCAGGAACAGCGAGACGCCCTTCAGGCCGTCTACCGGTTCGCTGCGTGCCAGCACCATGGCGAAGCCCGCATCGGGATTGGAGCAGAACCATTTGTCGCCATGCAGCCGCCAGGTGCCGTCGTCGTGCAGTTCGGCGCGCGTGGTGGTGGCGCTGACATCGGACCCGGCACCCTGTTCGGTCATGAACATGGCGCCCTGGCGCAGGTCGTCGAAATCTTGCGAAGTGACCTGCGGCAACACGCGTTCGACCAATGCGGGGTCGCCGAACTTGCGCAGGGTACGGGCCAGCGAGTCGGTCATGCTGACCGGGCAGCACAAACCGAACTCGGCCTGCACGAACAGGTGGCTGAGCGCGTATTTGGCCACCGACGGCATCGGTTCGGGCCAGCCCAGCACGCCGCCGCGATGGGCCAGCGCGGCCAGGCCGAATTCGCTATACGCCAGGCGTTCGAGTTCGACGTAGGCGGGATGCTTGAGCACGCGCGATTCTTCTTGCCCGGCGCGATTGCGTACCGACAGGGTGGGCGGGTTCCGGTCGGCCACCGCGGCCAGTTCGTCGATATGGCTGCCGGCCAGGGCGCCCAGGCGGTCCAGGTGCGGCAGCAGATGGGCGTGCAGGGCGGGCGGCAGGTACAGCGCGCACAGGCTGGCAGCGTACGGGTCGGCGCTGAACAGGTTCAGCCCGCGTGAATCGGGGATATCTGTGGTGGCGGAGACGGGCGGTGTGGTGGGCATGGCGGGCGCTCGGAAGCAGGAAAATGCATGGTGGCCCAGCCCATCTATCTATACAAATACTGTTTTTGTGTAGAACAATACATATAAAGTATAGATAGTTTGCCGGATATTGCTCATGGATCTCGACCCCCGCCTGCTGCGGTACTTCATCGCCGTGGCCGAAGAACGGCATTTCAGCCGCGCCGCTGCGCGCCTGCACCTGTCGCAGCCGCCGTTGAGCTATGCCATACGCCAATTGGAATCGACGCTGGGCGTGCGCCTGCTCGAGCGCACCAGCCGGCACGTGGCGCTGACCGAAGCGGGGCGCGTGCTGTACCGCGAAGCCCAGGCGCTGCTGCGCCAGTCGGAGGCCGTCGGCACTTTGGTGCAGCGTATCGATGCGGGGTTGCGCGGCCGGCTGCGCATCGGCTTCGTGGGCTCGATGCTGTACCGTGGCCTGCCCGACCTGCTGGCCTCGATGCGCGCGGCCTTGCCGGACGTCGAGCATGTCTTGACTGAGCTGAATTCGCACGACCAGATCGAGGCCGTGCGGCGCGGCGAACAAGACCTGGGCTTCATCCACGCCAACCCGGCGCCCGCCGAGGTGCAGACGCTGGACCTGATGGCCGAACCCTTTGTACTGTGCGTGCCCGATACGCATCCGCTGGCGCGGCGCCGGCGGGTGCGGCTGGAAGCGCTGGCGCAGGAAGATTTCATTCTGTTCGCTCGCGCCGCCTCGCCCAGCTACCACGAGACCGTGCTGTCGATGTGTGTCACGGCCGGCTTTCACCCGGCCATCCGGCATGAAGTGCGGCACTGGCTGAGCGTGGCGGCACTCGTGTCGCAGGGGCTGGGAGTATCGATCGTGCCGGCCTGCCTGGCCCGCAGCGGGTTGGCGGGCACGCGCTTCATTGCATTCGAGCACCAGGCACGCTCGGTCAGCCAGGCAATCTGGCCGCGCGACACGGATTCGCCGCTGCTGCGCAGGGCGATGGAGCTGGTGCGGCAGCAGTATGGGGCTGCATCAGGTGCCTGACCCCTCCTGACTTGCATCGCCGGCGCTTGCTGCGCCGCACGATGAAAAGTCGTTGACAGCTTCCCTGCCCTTGTCCGAGTATTTGTCCAGACAAAGTGACAAACTAGACAAAGGAGAGAGCATGGAAGTCCAGACCATCGGCCCCAAGCGGTATCGATTCAGTTTCGGCCGCTACCTGGAAGAGTTCGAAGTGGGAGCGGTGTACGAGCATCGGCCCGGCCGCACGCTGACAGATGCCGACAACATCCACTTCTCGCTGCTGACGATGAATTTCCATCCCATGCATTGCGACGCGGCCCATGCCAGCCAGAGCGAATTCGGCCGCTTGCTGGTCAACAGCGGGCTGACCGTGGCGGTGGTGCTGGGGATGACGGTGGGCGATGTCAGCGGCAAAGCCATTGCCAACCTGGGCTGGAAGGAAATCAACCTGACCGCTCCCGTTTTTGCCGGCGACACCTTGTACGCCGAGTCCGAAGTGCTCGAGCTGCGCGAATCGCGCAGCCGGCCCAATCAGGGCATCGTCACCACGCTTACCCGCGCCTACAACCAGGACGGGCTCGAGGTGATGAATTTCATCCGGTCCTGCCTGGTGCCCAAGCGCGGGCACGGCGTGGGCGACCAATAGAAAAAAAGCCCTGTCCGCGCGGGCGCCGCCCGCGCTGCATTGCAGTACTCACCAAAGGAGGTATTGCCATGTTTTACCCATTGTCCCGCTGGGCGGCGCTGTTGCTCGCGCTGGCCTTCCCGCTGGGTGCCGGCGCCGTCGAGATGGTGTTGACCTCGGAGGTGGCGGCATCGCACTGGAAGACGCGCTACATGAACGAATTCGCCCAGGATGTGGCCAAGCGCACCAACGGCGAAGTGCAGGTAAAGGTGTTTCCCGCCTCGCAGCTGTACAACGACCAGGATGGCCTGGCGGCCTTGGGCACCGGCGCGGTGCACATGGTGTGGCCGGTATCGGTGCGGCTGGAAACGCTGGATCCCGGGCTGGGCTACGTGAACCTGCCGTTCGGCCTGTCGGACGAGAAAATGGAGAACGCCTGCTTTGCCAGCGGCCTGACCGAATTGATGTCCGACCGCCTGAAATCGCGCCAGTTGCAGGTGCTGGGCCTGCTGCGCACGGCCGACCTGTTCTTCATCTTCCGAGACCGCGATGTGAAGTCGCTGGATGACATGCGGGGCGCCAAGCTGCGTGTGACAGGTGGGCGCATTTTCCTGGACATGGTGCGCAGCTTCGATGCCAGCCCGATCTCGATGGCGGCTTCGGAAATGAGCACGGCGCTGGCGCAAGGGGCCATCGACGGCGTGTTGACCTCGCCGGCCGGCTGGGCCGAGATGATAGGCAAGACCGGCAAATACGCCTTCCATGTGCCGGGCATGTCGCTGGCCACGTATGCGGTGGTGGCCGACCGCAACTGGATGGATGCGCTGACGCCGTCGCAGCACCAGGCGGTGGTCGACAGCCTGAACGACATCATCAAGCGCCAGTGGGACGAAGCCCGCGCGGCCGACGACAAGCTGGTCAAGCAGATGGAAGCGCAGGGGTCGGTCTACCGCGTGGCCGACGAGGCCGGCTCGGCCGAGTGGAAGGCGCGCGCGGAGTCGGCCAAGAAGGTCTATACGGACAAGTATGGCGACGTGGTCAAGCAGGTCGACGCCATCGCCAAGCGCTGCGGAGTCTGACATGGACGACTTGATCGAGTCTGCCAGGCACTGGGCGCTGGCACGCAAGCTGCCCGTGGATGGACAGGACCTGCCCGACCTGGCCGAGGCCGTGGCGGCGCTGGCCGCGGCCGTGGCGCAGCAGGCCGCGGAACTGGACATGACGCAGGCGGCGGCACCGTTCGGGCAGGTGCTGCGCGCCCTGGCACCGCAACCCTGGCCCGGCGTGCCAGGCCGGGCCGAGGCCGAGACCGAAACAGGGCAGGGCAGCGAAGCCTGGGTGCGCGCCAGCCTGGACTGCATCGAGCAGGCCGCGCCCGGCCGGCTGGCCTGGATGGATATCGATGCCGAAGGCGCGCTGGCCGAAGCGCGGCTGCGCGACCAGGAGCGCCGGCAAGGCCGGGTGCGTGGTCCGTTGCACGGCATGCCGATAGGCATCAAGGATATGTTCGACCGGCAGGGGCATGCCTCGGGCTGGGGGTCGCCCTTGCGCCAGGGCAGCGCGCCCGCCGCCGCCGATGCCGCCATCGTGGCGCGTCTGCGCGCCGCCGGCGCGGTGGTGCTGGGCACGCAGCACATGGCCGAGTTCGCCATGTCGCCCACCGGCTGGAATGCGGCCCACGGGCCGGGCCGCAATCCTTGGGATACCGACCGGGTATCGGGCGGCAGTTCCAGCGGTGCCGCCATGTCGGTGGCCGCCGGCCACGTACCACTGGCCATTGGCTCGGATACGGGCGGCTCGGTGCGCCTGCCCGCATCGCTGTGCGGGCTGACCGGCCTGAAACCCACCCAGTACCGCATCAGCATGGCCGGCGCGATGCCGCTGTCGGCCAGCCTGGACTGCATCGGCCCGCTGGCGCATTCGGCCGAATTGTGCGGCCAGGCCTACCTGGCCATGGCGGGCGCCGATGGCGTCGACCTGGCATGCCTGGATGCCGTGGCCAGTGTCGGCAGCGTGCCGCGCCATCCGCGCGTGGCCGTGCCGCAGTGGCGCGATGACGATCCCTTGTCGGACGATATGCGGCGCGCGCTGGATGAAGCGGTGCGCGCCTTGCGCGATGGCGGGGTCGAATGCGTGACCGTGCCGTCGCCGTATCCCTTGCTGCAGCGGGCGGGCCTGCTGGCTTCCACGCTGCTGGGGGTGGAAGCGGCGGCCTTGCACCAGCGCTGGCTGCGCGAGCACGGCGGCCAGTACGGGCGCCAGGTGCGCCGCCGCATCACGCGCGGCCTGCTGGTGCCGGGCGTGGACTATTACGACGCATTGCGCCTGCGCGAGCCGTTCCTGCGGCAGTACCTGCGCGAGGTGCAGGGCGAGGCCGATGCGCTGTTGCTGCCCACCACGCCCGATGTGGCGCCGCGTGTCGAGGACACGCAAGCCGGCGACCAGGCCCGCCTGGAGCGCGATTTCGCCCTGCTGTCGGTATGGACGCGCGGCATCAACTACCTGGGCCTGCCGGTGCTGAACCTGCCGGTGGGCACGGGCGCGGGCGGCATGCCGCTGGGCATGCAACTGGTGGGGCCGCCCCTGGGCGAAGACCGCGTACTGGCGCTGGGGCGCATGTTCCAGCAAGTCACTGACTGGCACCTGCGCCGCCCGGCGGCGGGTGCGGAACCAGGCCGCAAGGCCACCAAGGAGACGACATGACTGCATTCTGGCGCAAGGCCGCGCCGTGGTGCGCCGCGATGGCCATCGGCTTGGGCGCGTCGGCGAACGCCGCGGAAATGATCATCACCAGCGAGATTCCGCTGGCCACCAATCCCAGCCCGTACATCGAGCAATTCATCGCCGAGGTCGGCAAGCGCACTGACGGCGCCATCCAGGGCAAGTATTTCCCGGCCTCGCAGCTTTACAACGACCGCGACGGCCTGGCCGCGCTGGGCACGGGTGCGGTGCACATGGTGTGGCCGGTGTCGTCCCGGCTGGAGCAGTTCGACGCGCGCATCGGCGTGGCCAGCCTGCCGTTCGCGCTGACCACCGAGGAAATGACCAACTCCTGCTTCGCCGACGGCTTCACCCGCATGATCTCGGGCTACCTGGAACCGCGCGGCATGCAGGTGCTGGGCTTCCTGCGTACTGCCGACCTGATCTTCCTGATGAAAGGCCGCGACATCCAGGCGGTGGCCGACCTGCAGGGCCAGAAGGTGCGGGTGATCGGCGGGCAGATCATGCTGGACGCAATGCGGTCGGTACAGGCCAGCCCGATCTCGATGTCGGCGTCCGAGATGTCGGCGGCGCTGTCGCAAGGCGCCATCGACGGGGCCATGACTTCGCCGGCGGGCTGGGTGGACGTGCTGGGCAATACGGCCAAGTACGCCACCCTGGCGCCGGGCATGGGCCTGGCCACTTCGGCGGTCACGGTCGACAAGCAATGGCTGGACGGCTTGCCCGAGGCGCAGCGCAAGGTCATCCACGACGTGCTGCAAGAAATCATCGCGCGGCAATGGCAGGAAACCGTGGCCAAGGACCGCACGCTGATCGACCAGATGGTGGCGCAGGGCGGCCATTACCGCGTCATGGGGCCGGCGGAAGTGGACAAGCTGAAAGAGCGGTTCGTATCGGCCGGCGAGGGTTTCCGCAACAAGCACGCCGACGCCATTTCGCAACTGGAAAAGATCCGCAAGGAGTGCATCCATGATGGCAAGTGACCTGGAATCCGCGCCGCTGCCAAAGGGCGGTTCCGCCGACGACGGCGCCGTGCCGGTGTTCGGCCGGCTGGGCTGGGCCTCGCGCCTGGTGCTGGCGGCCGGCACGATACTGGCGCTGGCGGCGACCGCCATCATGATCCTGGAAGGCTTCAGCCGCTATGCGCTGAACGTCAGCTACTTCTGGGCCGAGGAATCGGTGCGCTTCCTGATGGTGTGGGCGTTCTTCCTGACTCTGGGGGTGGCTGGCTTTCGCCAATGCCACATCCGCACCGAACTGCTGGTGCAGCGGCTGCCGCGGGCCGTGCAGCGTGTGGTGTGGCTGGTGTCGTGCGCGGCCGGCATGCTGTTCGCATTCATCCTGGCCTACTCGTCGATTCCGCAAGTACAGCGCTTCTATTCGATGGGCATGGTGTCCGAGTCGTCGCTCGAACTGCCGATGTGGATACTGTTCCTGGCCATGCCGGTGGGGGGCGTGGCCCTGTTCCTGTACTACGCCTGCGCTGCCTGGTATGCGTGGCGCTGGGGCGATCCGTTTGCGCCCGAGCCGGTCGATGATGACCCCGATGCCGGCGTTGCCGCCGCGATGACCCGCCAGGAGCCGCTGCTATGACACTCGCACTTTCCGTGATGGGCCTGCTGGTGCTGCTGGCGCTGGGGGCGCACGTGGGCACGGCCATGGGCCTGGTCTCGAGCGGCCTGGTGATGTCGGTGGACGGCGTGCCCTTGACCGTGGTGGCCCAGACCGCCTTCAAGTCGGTCAACAGCTATCCGCTGATGGCGATCCCGATGTTCGTGCTGATGGGCAACCTGATGATGCGCGGCAATATCGTGGCCGTGATGATCGAGCTGATCGGCAGCCTGGTGCGCTGCGTGCGCGGCGGGCTGGCGCTGACGGTCATGCTGGCTTGCGTGTTCTTTGCCGCCGTATCGGGTTCCAGCGTGGGCTCGGCCGCCGCCATCGGCGCGGCCACCGTCGATGGCCTGAAGCGCGAGAACTATCCGCCGCGCTTCTCGGCCGCGCTGGTGGCGGTGGGCGGCACGCTGGGCCTGATGATCCCGCCATCGCTGGGCTTCATCCTGATCGGTTCCATCGTGGGGTTGCCGGTGGACCGCCTGTTCGTGGCGGGAATCGTGCCCGGCTTGATGGAAGCCGCACTGTTGCTGCTGACCACCGCATGGCTGACGCGCCGCTATGGCTACGGAGCCACCACCGGCAAGCCGGATGTGGCGGGATTCGTGCGGCGCCTGCCGCGCGCGGCGGGCGCCTTGTCGATGCCGGTGCTGGTGCTGGGCAGCATCTACCTGGGCATCTTCACACCCACCGAGGTGTCGGCGGTGGCGGCAGGCTACGCGGCCGTGCTGTGCGTGCTGGTGTATCGCACCCTGAACTGGGGCGCGGTGTGGAAGGCATCGCAGGAATCGATCCTGCAGTCCACCATGATCTTCATGGTGGTCATGGGCGGCAGCCTGATCGGCTTCATCCTGGCGCGCATGGGCGTGTCGGCTTCGCTGATCGGCGTCATGGAACGCATGGACATGGAGGCGTGGCAGTTCCTGCTGCTGGCCAATGCCGTGCTGCTGGTGCTGGGCATGTTCCTGGACGGCGTGGCCATGATCGTACTGACCGCGCCGCTGCTGTTCCCAATGGCCACCCACCTGGGCATCGACCCGGTGCATTTCGCCGTGATCATGGTGGCCAACGTCGAGATCGCCACGCTGACCCCGCCCATCGGCCTGAACCTGTTCGTGATGAGCGGCATCGCGCGCATTCCCGTGGAACAGGTGGCGCGCGGCGTGGTGCCTTTCTATGCCACGCGGCTGGTGTCGCTGGCCTTGATCACGTATGTGCCGGCGCTGTCGCTGGTGCTGCTGAGCTGACAAACTGGAGAAATCGCATGAAAGACAATGCAGACCCGCCGCCCGCCGGGCTGGCGCTATCCGAAACCCTGGCGCAATACGCATCCGGCTTCGATGCCGCGCGCATTCCGGCCCAGGTGCGCGAACGCGCCCGCCTGCTGATGCTGGACTCGATCGGCATCGCGCTGGCCTCGCATGGCTACGATTTCTCGCGCCGGGCGCTGGCCGCCATCGGCGAGCTGGACAACGGTGGCGACAGCGTGGTGATAGGCACCGGGCTGCGCATGGATGTGCGCAACGCGGCGCTGGCCAACGGAGTGTTGATCCACGGCCTGGATTACGACGACACCCATGCGCGTGGCGTGATCCACGCCACCGCCTCGGCCTTGCCCACGGTACTGTCGCTGGCCGCGCGTGACGACCGCTCGGGCGCCGACATGGTGGCGGCCTATGTGCTGGGCATGGAAGTGGCCACGCGCCTGGGCGCGGTGGCCAAGGGCGGCTTCCACCAAGTGGGGTTCCATCCCACCGGGCTGATCGGCACCTTCGGCTGCACCCTGGCGGCCGGTTGGCTGCTGGGCCTGGACGCGCGCCAGATGGTGGATGCCCAGGGCATTGCGCTGTCCACCGCGGCCGGCAGCCTGGAATTCTTGAACGACGGCGCCTGGAACAAGCGCATGCACCCAGGCTGGGCCGCCTGCGCGGGCATTACCGCCGCCACTTTCGGCAAGCACGGCTATACCGGCACCCGGCTGGCCTATGAAGGCCGCTTCGGCCTGTATGCCAGCCACCTGGGCGATGCCGACTATGACCTGGCGCTGGCCACCGCCGACCTGGGCAAGCTGTGGGAAGTACAGCGCGTGTCGGTCAAGCCGCTGCCGGCCTGCCACTTCACGCATGCCGCCATCGATGCGGCGGCACGCCTGCACGCCCAGGGCGTGCGGCCCGAGCAGGTGCGCCGCATCACGGTGCTGGTGCCGGCTGAGGTGGTCAAGACGGTATGCGAACCCGAGGCCGCCAAGCGCAAGCCCGCCAACAGCTATGAGGCCCAGTTCAGTATTCCCTACCTGGTGGGCACCGCCTTGTGCAAGGGCCGCCTGACGCTGGACGACCTGGAAGACACTGCGTTGCGCGACCCCGTCGTGCTGGCCCTGGCCGCGCTTACCGATTATCGGCACGACCCCGACAGCGGCTTCCCGCGCCATTATTCCGGCGAGGTGATCATCGAACTGCAAGACGGCCGCACGCTGCGCGAGCGCGAGGCGGTGAACCGCGGCGCCGAAGACCGCCCGCTGACAGCCGATGACATACGCGCCAAGTATCGCGACAACGCGCAGCGCCAGGTTTCGCCCGCCCGCGCCGAAGCCATCGAGCAATGCGTGCTGGGCCTGGAGCAGGGCTCGGCGCGGGCCCTGGCGGCCCAGCTGGGCCAGGGCCAGCCCGAAGGGTGAACAGGCCCCAGGCCTATCGCGGCGTGGCAACAGCATTCCAAGGAGAACATGCATGACCGTACATGACGAGGGCCAGGAACGCTTGATCCTGGATATGGTGGGCCGCTTCCTGGAACAGGAGGTGCGCCCGCACGTTTGGCAGTTCGAGCACGACGACATCTATCCCGCGGAAATCGTCGAGAAAATGAAAGAGATGGGGCTGTTCGGCTGCATGATCGCGCCGGAATATGGCGGCCTGGGCCTGTCCACCGTGACCTACGCCAGGATCATCGAGCTGATCTCGGAAGAATGGATGTCGTTGTCGGGCATCCTGAATTCGCACCTGATCATGGCCGCCGCCGTGCAGCGCAACGGCACCGAAGAACAGAAGCGCGCGTTCCTGCCGCGCTTCGCCACCGGCGAGCTGCGCGGCGGCATCGGCCTGACCGAGCCCGACTGCGGCACCGACCTGCAGGCGATCCGCACCGTGGCGCGTCGCGAGGGCGATGCCTATGTGATCAATGGCAGCAAGATGTGGATCACCAACGGCTACCACGGCAATTGTTTTGCCTTGCTGGTCAAGACCGATCTGCAAGCCGAGCCGCGCCACAAGGGCATGAGCCTGTTCATCGCCGAGAAGGGGCCGGGCTTTACCGTCAGCCGCCAGTTGGAAAAGCTGGGCTACAAGGGCATTGATTCGACCGAGCTGGTATTCGAGAACTACCGCATCCCGGCCGACCGCCTGATCGGCGGTGTCGAAGGGCGCGGGCTGCAGATGGTGTTGAATGGATTGGAACTGGGCCGCATCAATGTGGCGGCGCGCGGCGTGGGCGTGGCCCAGGCCGCGCTGCGCGAATCGGTGAAGTACGCGCAGCAGCGCAAGACTTTCGGCAAGCCCATTTGCGAGCACCAGGCCATCCAGACCAAGCTGGGCGAAATGGCGACCCGCACCGAGGCCTCGCGCCTGTTGACGCTGCGCGCAGCCGAAGCCTACGACCGCGGCGAACGCTGCGACATGGAAGCCGGCATGGCCAAGCTGTTCGCCACCGAAACAGCGGTGGAAAACAGCCTGGAAGCCATGCGCATCCACGGCGGCTACGGATACTCGAAGGAATACCTGGTGGAACGCTTCTATCGCGATGCGCCGCTGCTGGTGATAGGCGAAGGCACCAACGAAATGCAGCGCATCATCATTGCCAAGCAACTGGTGGAAAGGAATCGCATATGAGCCTGCCGCTGACAGGATTGCGCATCGTCTCGGTAGAACAGTATGGGGCGGGGCCTTTCGGCACGCAGCACCTGGCCGACCTGGGCGCCGAAGTGATCAAGATAGAAAACCCCCACGACGGCGGCGACGTGGGGCGCGCCGTGGGGCCGCATTATTTCGGGCCGGGCGACAGCCATTTCTACCAGGCCTTCAACCGCAACAAGAAAAGCGTCACGCTGAATCTGAAGCAGCCCGAGGGGCAGCAAGTGCTGCACAGCCTGTGCCGGCATGCCGACGCGGTGTTCAACAACCTGCGCGGCGATTTGCCGGCCCGCCTGGGCCTGACATATGAAAACCTGCGCGAGGTGCGGCGCGACCTGGTGTGCGTGCACCTGTCGGCTTATGGCCGCGACGGCGAACGCGCCGGCTGGCCAGGCTACGATTACCTGATGCAGGCCGAAGCCGGCTACTTGTCGCTGACCGGCGAGCCCGACGGGCCGCCTTCGCGCTTCGGCCTGTCGATCGTCGACTTGATGACGGGTACCACGGCCGCGCTGGGCCTGGTATCGGCGGTGCTGGGCGCGCGCCAGAGCGGGGTGGGGCGCGATGTCGATGTCAGCCTGTTCGACGTGGCCCTGCACAACCTGGGCTACCTGGCCACCTGGTACCTGAACGGCGGACACAAGACCGGCCGCGCACCCCGCTCGGGGCATCCGTCGCTGGTGCCCAGCCAACTGTACCCCACCGCCGACGGCTGGATCTTCGTCATGTGCAACAAAGAGAAGTTCTGGCCGCTGCTGGCGCAAGCCATGGGCCACCCGGAATGGGCCGACGACCCCGACTACCGCACGTTCAAAGACCGCCTGCGCCATCGCGATCGCTTCAACCAGGAACTCGAGGCGGTGTTCATGACCGACACGACGGAAAACTGGATGGCGCGCTTTGCCGGACGGGTGCCGGCCGCGCCGGTTTATGATGTAGCGCAAGCGCTGGACAACCCCTTCGTGCAGGCGCGCCATTGCCTGGTCGATGCCCACGATGCCGGCGGCCGGCCCATCAAGAACGTGGCCTCGCCGATTCGCTGCCCGGGTGAAGTACCGCTGGCGCGGGCGGCGCCAGCCATGGGCGCCGATACCGACGAGTTGCTGGCACAGGCGGGCTACACCCCGGACCAGATTGCCAGCTTGAGGAAGAATGCTGTTCTATGACCGTGAAGATCGAAGCGCCCGGTGGCCGTCCGCGCTATTTGCAGTTGGCCACCACGCTGGTTCAAGAGATACGTTCCGGCCGTTACCCGGTGGGCGGCCTGCTGCCCACCGAGTTCGAGCTGTGCGACCAGTTCGGCGTATCGCGCTTTACGGTTCGTGAAGCCGTCAAGCAATTGGTGCAGATGGGCATGGTGACCCGCCAGCCCGGCGTGGGCAGCCGGGTGCTGGCCGAGGCGCCCGTCACCCAGTACACGCAGACCATGTCGGGCATTACCGATCTGCGCCAGTATGCCTACGAAACCTCGCTGGAAATCGAGGGCCAGGCGCTGCTGAAAGTGAAAGGCGAACTGGCCGACACCCTGGATGCTTCGCCCGGCGAGACCTGGCTGCATGTATGGGGGCTGCGCTACACCGAGGCGCACGATACGCCCATCTGCATGACCGATGCCTATGTCGCGCCGGCTTTTCGCTCGGTATCCGGCGTACAGGGCCGCATGACGCGCGCCCTGTACGCAGTCCTGGAAGAACAGTTCGACTTGCAGATCAAGACCGTGCACCAGGATATCCGCGCCGTGGTGCTGAACAAGGCCACGGCCCGCCGCCTCGAGGCCAAGCCGGGTTCCGCGGGCCTGCGGCTGGAACGCCGCTACCTGGACGCGCGCGACGCGCTGGTCGAGCTGGCGATCAGCGTGCATCCCGCCGATCGCTTCAGCTATCGCGAGTCGTTTCGCCGCGACTGGCAGGTGCCGGCGTGAGAGTTTCCGGGGCAGGGACGCTCGCCATTACCTTGGCAGTGCAAGCGCTGGTCTCGGCCGCGGCGCTGGTCGTGCCGGTGCTGGCGCCGGTGCTCAGCGTGTCGGCCGGGGTGGGGGCCGAGCTGGTTGGCGTGTACGTATCGCTGATGTACGTGGGGGCCATGCTGGGCAGCCTGATGGCTGGCGGCTGGGTGGCGCGCCTGGGAGCCATCCGTGCCAGCCAGGCCGGGCTGGTGCTGTGCGCGCTGGGCTTGCTGTGCAGCCTGTCGGGCCACGTGGTGTTGTTGGCCGCGGGCGCCGTGCTGCTGGGGCTGGGCTATGGGCCGATTACGCCGGCCAGTTCGCACTTGCTGATCCAGACCACACCCGCTCACCGCATGTCTTTCGTGTTCTCGGTCAAGCAGACCGGCGTGCCGCTGGGCGGCGTGCTGGCCGGGTTGCTGGCGCCCAAGATGGAAATCGCCATCGGCTGGCGCGGCACACTGCTGGTCACGGCGCTGGCCTGCGTGGCCTGCGCGCTGCTGGCGCAGGGAGTGCGTGCCGCACTCGATACCGATCGCAAGCCGGGCCGGCGGGTCAGCCTGGGCGACCTGCGCACGCCGCTGGCCTTGATTTTCTCGCGGCGGTCGCTGGCGCTGCTGGCCGGCGCCTCGTTGTGCTTTTCGGCAGTGCAGTGGTCATTCAGCGCTTATGTGGTGACCTTCCTGCACGACAGCCTGGCCTATACGCTGGTGGCGGCCGGGATAATGCTGTCGCTGGGCCAGGTGGCGGGCGTGGCGGGGCGCCTGCTGTGGGGCTGGTGCGCCGACCGCTACCTGGGCGCGATGGCCACGCTGGCCGTGCTGGCACTCTTGATGACCGTGGGGTCGGTCACCCTGGCACTGTTGCCCGCGGGTGCGCCGTTGCCCGCGGTGGCCCTGGCCCTGATCGTGCTGGGCGCGGCCGGGGTGGGCTGGAATGGCGTGTACCTGGCCGAAGTGGCGCGCCAGGCGCCGGCAGGCAAGGCCGGCCTGGCCACCGGCGGCGCCCTGACATGCACATTCCTGGGCGTGGTGCTGGGCCCGCCGGCCTTCGGTGCCATCGCCTCGCTGCTCGACAGTTATCGCATTGCCTTTGTCTTGATCGTGATCCCGGCGTTGCTGTTCGGCGTGTTGCTGGCCGCCCAGCGGCATCGCTTCAAACCCCAGGAGCTCACCAAATGAATCGTCTGCGCAGCCTGTTATTCGTGCCCGGCGACCGTCCCGAGCGTTTCGACAAGGCGGCCGATGCCGGCGCCGATGCCATCATCCTGGACCTGGAAGACGCCGTCCTGCCCGATGCCAAGCCGGCGGCGCGCCAGGCGGTGGCCGGCTGGCTGGCAGCGTCGGGCCGCGCGGCCATCGTGCGCATCAACAGCGCCGGCACTCCCTGGTTCGACGACGACCTGCGCGCGGCCCGCCAGGCCGGCTGCCGCGCCGTCATGGTGCCCAAGTCCGAAGACCCGGCTGTCCTGGCCCAGGTACGCGAACAGTTGGGCGGCACCGCGGTGCTGTTCCCGCTGATCGAGACCGCGCTGGGCGCCGAGAACGCGCGCGAACTGGCGCGTGCGCCCGGCGTCAGCCGCCTGGTATTCGGCAGCGTCGATTTCGCGCGCGATACCGGCATCCAGGACGAACGCGGCTGGCTGCCCACGCGCGTCGGCCTGGTGCTGGCCTCGCGCCTGGGCGGGCTGGCCGCGCCCATCGATGGCACCGCCTTGTCCTGGGACGACCCCGCCACGCTGCGGGACATGGCCGCCGCGGCACGCCGGCTGGGCTTCGGCGGGCAGCTGTGCATCCATCCGCGGCAGGTACAGCCGGTGAATCAAGGGTTCTTGCCTTCCGAAGACGAACTGGATTGGGCGCGGCGCGTGGTGCAAGCGGTGGCCGAAGGCGGGCGCGGGGCGATCACCGTGGATGGGAAGCTGGTGGATAAGCCGCTGCATGATTTGGCGTTGGCCTGGTTGGCGCAGGGCGGTGGGGCTGCTTAGAAATGCCAGTATGGAATAGGGGGGCTACCAACTGGCCGGTGGTGTCGTGCGGCAATTGGTAAGCAGCATCGCCAAGCTGTTCGGGCTGGTCGAGAGAGGCGCGTCTCGCGCGTCCGAGGAGGCTGCCTCGCAGCCCGTGCTTCTGCGCTTGCGCCGCAATTCCTGTTCAGGTGCCGGGCAGCGTCAGCCCCATGGCCGCGAACAGGCCGCCGCAGGCCTTGTTGAAGCGCCGGCCGCTGCGTTCCAGGAACGGCCGCACCCGGTGCGCGGCGCGCGCCAGGCCGTACTCGACGATGAATTCCATGGATACGAAGGTGGCCGCCATGATGGCGAACTGGATGCCCAGGCTGCGTGCCGGGTCGATGAATTGCGGCAGGAAGGCGCCAAAGAACAGCAGGGCCTTGGGGTTGGAAACGGCCGATAGCAGGCCTTGCCCGAACAGCCGCGCGGGGCGCGCGGCCGGCGCGGCCGGACTGGCCTGCAGCTGCACGGCCGGCGCGCGCCAGAGCTGGATGCCCAGATAGACCAAATAGGCGCCGCCCACCCATTTCAGCAGGATCAGCGCCGGCGACCAGGCTTTCAGCAGCGCGCTGATGCCCAGCATCGACAGGCCGATCACCAGGGTGAAGCCCAGGGTGCCGCCGGCGATCGTGCATACCGCCTTGCGGTGGCCATGCAGCGCGCCGTGCGTCAGGGCCAGCAGGGTGTTGGGGCCGGGCGTAAGAGACAGCCCGGTGATGGCAACAAGGTAGAGCAGCCAGGTGTGCGGGGTCATGCTGTTTTGCCGTAGTGCTTCCAGGTGATTCAGTGCGTTCGATGCCGGATTCAAGCCGCGCGGACGTGCGGCTGGCGTACGTAGCCGGCTGCCAGGGCATCGGATACGCGCTCGGCGTAACGCTGCATGATATGCGCAATCGTCTCCAGGTTCTTGGTCTTGAGCCGCTGCATCGGTCCCGTCACGCCCAGGCTGTAGATCACGCCCAGATGAGGCACGCGCACCGGCACGCCCAGTGCGGCCAGGCCTTCGTCGATTTCACCTATGCAGGTGGCATAGCCGCGTTGCCGCACCTCTTCGTATTCGCGGAGGATCTGTGCGGGATCGGTGCACGTATTCGCGGTCAGCAAGGGTAGCGGCTCGGCCAGCGCCGCCTGGATCAGCGTGTCGGACTGGAACGCAAGAATGGCCTTGGCCGACGCGGCGGCATGCGGCGCCATGCCCTTGCCAGGCAGCACGAATCCGCGCCAAGGCGTGTCCGGCGCTTCCATCAGGACGGATGACACGCGATGCCCGGCGTGCAGCTTGGCCAGATAGCAGGTCTCTTCCGTTTCCGCCGCCAGATCGGCCAGGTGCGGCTTGACGACGGCGGCGACCCATTCGGTGTCGGCGCCCGTGTAGGCCAGGCGACGCACGCGATCGCCCAGCATATAGGTGCCGCTGGAGGCCAGGTCGACAAGTTGCGAATCCTGCATGGTGCCCAGCAGCCGGTGGGTGCTGGTCTTGGGCAGCGCCAGCATGCGGGCGACGTCGGTCAGCCCCAGTCCGTCAGGAAAGGAAGCCAACAGCTCGAGGATGCGTATGTAGCGCTCGAGAGGGGGAAGTTTGGGGGCGTGGTTCATGGTGGATCCTTGCTGGCGCATTGTAGGGCTGCGGATTCGGTTTCCCGGGAAAACCCGGTCTTGCTCGCCGCGCGAGTCCATCGCTATCATACCGAAAATCAGTACTATGTTCCGAAAATCGGAACAACCCCAGGGGGATGTTGCCCCGTCTTCGCCGTGATTCGCCACAGGAGCGCCGCAATATGTCAGTTCATACTTTCCGCCTTTACGCTGGCCGCCGCCTGGCGGCCGTGATGCTGGCTGGCCTGGCCGGAGCAGCTTGTGCCCAGGATGTGCTGGTGGGCGCCACCGTACCCATGACCGGTCCGCTGTCCTTGACCGGCAAGCAGTACTACAACTCGCTCAAGCTGGCCGAGGAAGACATCAACAAGGCTGGCGGCCTGCAAGGCAAGCCGGTGAAGTTCATATTCGAGGACGCCCAGGCGTCCAATGGCACGGCAGTCAATGCCTACGTGAAGCTGGTGCAGGAAAACAAGCCGGCCTTCACCTTCCTGACCAGCTACAGCACCCAGAACATCGCGGTGGCACCCGAAGTGGCCAAGGCGGGTATTCCCGCCATGTACGCCGGTGGCGCCGGCGCGGTGGCCGAGCTGGGCAACCCATGGATGTTCCGCATCCGTCCTGAAGACAGCACCGCCGCTGTGGCCATGGCGCGTTTCGTCAAGGACCAGCTCAAGCTGGCAAAACCCGGCATCATCTACATCCAGAACGATTTCGGCCAGGGCGGGGCCAATGCCGCGGCCGCCTTCCTGAAAGAGCAGGGTATCGCCGCCGTGGGCATGGAAGCCTATGGCCAGAACGACAAAGACATGTCGGCGCAGATTCTCAGCCTGAAGAACAAGGGCGCCGATGTGATCCTGGCCTTCGTTTACCCGCAGGACGGCGCCATGCTGCTGCGCCAGGTCAAGATGCTGGGCGTGAAACAGCCGGTGGTGGCCTCTTCCGCGGCTTTCGTGCCGGCCGCCATGCAACTGCTGTCGCCGCGCGACCTGGAAAATGTGTGGGGCGTGATCGACACCTATCTGCCCGCCACCGAGAAAGGCAAGGCCTACTCCGAACGCTACAAGCAGCAGTTCTCGATGGATGCCGACCCCTACGGCGCGGCCTATTACGACGGCGCCATGCTCATGGCCCAGGCGATCAATGCCGTGGGAACCGAGGCGCAGAAGCTGCAGGCCTACCTGAAGGACGTGAAAGACTACCAGGGCGTGTCGCACACGTACGGCTTCGATGCACAGGGCAATGGGGTGCATGATGTGGCCGTGGTGAAGTTCGCCGATGGCACCAAGGATATGCAGTTCATCGAAGCCATTACGGTGAAATGAGCATGGCGGTCGCGATCAGGGGACTGCCATGCAGGAATTGATACAGCTGCTCGTCAACGGGGTGGCACTGGGCAGCGTCTACGCGCTGGCCGCGCTGGGCTTCGTGATTGTGTATTCGGCCACCAGCGTCGTGAACTTCGCCGCCGGCCAGTTCGTGATGCTGGGTACGTTTTTTGGCGTCACCACCATCATCCAGGCGCAATGGCCGGCTGCTGCCGCCTATCCGATGGCCATCGCCATGATGGCCGCGTTCGGCCTGCTGTTCTATGCATTGGTGCACTTGCCGCTGCAGAACCGCCCCGTGGTGTCCGTGATCATCGGCACCGTGGCGGCCGGCATCGCCATGCAGAACGGCGCACTGCTGATCTGGGACGCCTGGCCGTTTCGCGTGCCTTCACCGTTTGGCGACGGGACGGTCAGCATCGCCGGGGGGGTGATCACCGTGCATGCGCTGGCCACCATAGGCATCACGCTGCTGCTGATCGCCGGCCTGTACGCGCTGCTGCACCGCACCGCCATCGGCCGTTCCATGCGGGCGGTGGCACAGGACGTGGAAACCGCAAGGCTGATGGGGCTGCGCGTGCGGTTGCTGCTGGGTTTCGCCTGGGTGCTGGCCGCGGTCTTCGCCGGCTTTGCCGGCCTGCTGGTCGGCCCGATGTGGTTCGCCGACGTCAACATGGGCGATGCCGTGGCACTGAAGGCGTTCGCGGCCACCATCATCGGCGGCTTCGGCAGCGTGCCGGGCGCGATTGCCGGCGGCTTGACGGTCGGGCTGATCGAGATACTGGGCGCGGCTTACCTGTCTTCCACTTACAAAGACCTGCTGGCTTTCGGGATCATGATTCTGTTCCTGCTGGTCAGGCCGCAGGGCATCTTCGGCGAACGCATCGCCGATCGGGGCTGAGCATGAAGAGATCCCACCTGCTGTATGGCCTGGCCGTACTGGTGCTGGCCGCGCTGCTGCCGCTGGTCATGCAGGGCTACGGCAATCGCCTGATGAATACCGCGCTGATTTCGGCCATCGCGGTCATCGGCCTGAACTTCGTGTTCGGCTATGCCGGGCTGATCTCGCTCGCGCATGCGGCGTTCGTGGGCGTGGCAGCCTACCTGGTGGCCATCCTGACAACCACGCACGGCTGGAACCCCTGGCTGGCGGCGTTGCTGGCCATTGCGGCCACCTGCCTGTGCGCGTATGTCACCGGGTGCATTCTGTTGCGGCTGAAGGGCCACTATCTGGCGCTGGCGACCTTGGGGCTGAACGTCAGTTTCACTATCGTGGTGTCGAACTGGCTGGACGTCACCGGCGGCTCCAATGGAATTTCCGGTATTCCGGCCCTGAGCCTGGCCGGGATCGCGCTGGACGACGAGCGGGGGTTTTACTGGTTTTCGCTGGCGGTGTTGGCGCTGCTGGCGGCATTGGCCGCGTGCGTGCGCCATTCACATGCGGGGCGGGCATTGATGGCGGTGCGCGACGATGAGCTGGCCACTGCCATGACAGGCCTGCCCGTCACGCGCATCAAGGTGGCGGCGTTCACGCTGGGCGCGGCCTATGCCGCCGTGGCGGGATGCCTGTTCGCGTTCCACATTCGTTTCGTCTCGCCGGAAGACTTCAATTTTTCGCATTCCATCATCTATCTGGCCATGCTGATCGTCGGCGGCGAAGGCAGCATCGTCGGCGCCATGCTGGGTGCGGTGGGCGTGACCTTGTTGCCCGAACTGCTACGCGGCGTGGGCAACGCCTACCTGCTGGTGTTCGGCCTGCTGGTGCTGGTCATCCTGGTGGTGCTGCCGCGTGGACTGATCAGCCTGGTGGACCCAGCCACTTATCGCCGGCGTGGCCGGCCTGGCGTGGTGGCCCCGGCTGCTCATGGAGGCCGTCCATCATGACACTCATGCGCGTACAAGGCGTCAGCAAGCGTTATGGCGGCGTGCAGGCGCTGTCCGATGTCAGCCTGGATATCGACGCCAATCAGTTCTATGCCATCATCGGGCCCAACGGCGCCGGCAAGAGCACCTTGCTGAACGTCATGACCGGGCTGGTGCCGCCCTCTGCGGGCCAGGTAAGTTTCAACGGGCACCAGCTGACCGGGCAGGCCACTCACGACATCGTGCGTGCCGGGATCGGGCGCATCTTCCAGAGTGGCCGCCTGTTCAGCCGCCTGAGCGTACTCGAGAACGTCATGCTGGGCGCGGCCATGCGCGATTCGCGCTCGCTGGCCGGCATGCTGCTGCGGCCGGCGGCCGCGCGCGCCCGCGAGCGCGCCGCCCGGGATGCGGCTTACGAGACGCTGCGCCACTTCGACCTGCATGAACTGGCCGACCGCAGCATAGGCTCGCTGTCGTACGGCAATCGACGCATGGTCGAGATGGCCCGTGTCATGGTGGCCCAGCCGCGCATGCTGCTGCTGGACGAACCGGCCGCCGGCCTGAATTCCGGCGAGGTCGAGCAATTGATGGCCTTGCTGCGCCAGCTGCGCGAGACACATCGGCTGTCGGTGGTGCTGATCGAACACAACATGGGCATGGTGATGCGCCTGGCCGAACGTGTGGCGGTACTGAACTTCGGGGCCAAGCTGGCCGAAGGCTCGCCGGTGCAGGTGCAGTCGGATCCCGCCGTGCTCGAGGCCTACCTGGGAGGAGGCTACCAGCATGTTGACGTGTAGAAACCTGGGCGCCGCCTATGGCGACATTGTGGCGCTGCGCGGCATCGACCTGGAGGTCAAGGCGGGCGAAGCCGTGGCGCTGATCGGCGTGAACGGCGCGGGCAAGACCACGTTGCTGCGGGCCATTTCGGGCTTGCTGCCCACGACAGGCGAACTCAGCTTCGACGGCCGCGCGCTCGGCGCCATGCCGGTCCAGCGGCGCGTACGGGCAGGCATTGCGCACGTGCCCGAAGGCCGGCGCATCTTTCCCGGCCTGACCGTGCGCGAGAACCTCGAGGTGGGCGCCACGGTGCGTGGCGGCGGTCCGCAATTGCGCGAGGACTTCGAGCGCGTGTACGACCTGTTCCCGCGCCTGAAAGAGCGGGCCGGCCAGTTGGGCTGGTCGCTGTCGGGCGGCGAGCAGCAGATGCTGGCGATCGGCCGCGCGCTGATGGCACGCCCGCGCCTGCTGCTGTTGGACGAGCCTTCGCTGGGACTGGCGCCGCGCCTGGCCGAAGAGGTCTATGCGCGCATCGCGCATATCAACGAAGGCGGCATGACGGTGCTGCTGGTCGAGCAGAATACCGTGCTGGCGCTGGGCATGGCCGACCGTGGCTACGTCATTGAGAACGGCAGCATCGTGCTGGCCGATACCGCCGAAACACTGCGCCATCATCCGCGGGTCCGGGATGCCTACCTGGGCCGCTAACCCTGTCAACGAGAAATCATGTATCCCGATTCATCTTCCCGATCACAGGCGCTGCATACGCGCGCCAGGCGCAGTCTGCCGGGCGGCAACACGCGCACTACGGTTTATCTGTCACCTTACCCTGTCTATGCGGCGCGGGGCCAGGGGTGCCGCGTGCATGATGTCGACGGCAATGTGCTGATCGATTGCATCAACAACTTCACCGCGCTGATTCACGGCCATGCGCATCCGGCACTGGCCGCGGCGGCGCATCGCCAGATCGACCTGGGCACTTCGTTCGGAATGCCCACCGAAAGCGAGATCGTGCTGGCCGAATTGCTGGCCGAGCGCGTGCCCGGCATCGAGCAGATCCGCTTCACCAATTCGGGCACCGAAGCAGTCATGATGGCGCTGAAAGCAGCGCGTGCCTATACAGGCCGGCCCAAGATCGCCAAGGTCGAGGGAGCCTACCATGGCTCGTACGACTACGCCGAGATCAGCCTGGATTCGGGGCCCGAAAACTGGGGCGAGGCCGCGCCGGCCTCGGTGCCGTATGCCCAGGGAACGCCGCCCGCGGTGCTGGCCGATGTGGTGGTGCTGCCCTTCAATGATTGCGCGGCCACCGAGGCGTTGCTGCGCGAGCACGGCGCCAGCCTGGCCGGCGCACTGGTTGATCTGCTGCCCAACCGCGTTGGCCTGATTCCGGCCAGTCCGGCCTATCTGGAAATGCTGCGTCGCGTAACGCGCGAACTGGGCATTCTCTTGATTGTCGACGAAGTCATCACCTTGCGGCTGGGGCCGGGTGGCGCACAGGCACGCCTGGGGGTGCAGCCGGACCTGACCACGGTGGGCAAGATCATGGGCGGCGGGTTCCCCGTGGGCGGGATCGGGGGGCGCGCCGATGTCATGGCGGTGTTCGACCCGTCCGGCGGACGGCCGGCGGTGCCCCATGGCGGTACTTTTTCAGCCAACCCGGTGTCGATGGTGGCGGGGCTGGCAGCGATGCAGTTGCTCGATGCCGAGGCCTATGCACAGCTCGATCGTCACGGCGACAGGCTGCGCCGGGACCTGAACCGGGCCTTCGCCGATTTCGCCGTGGCGGGCCAGGCCACAGGGCTGGGCTCGCTGATCAAGCTGCATTTGAAGGCGGATCCGATCGCCAGCTATCGCGACGCGTATCCCACGCCCCGGCAGGGGCAGGCCATGGCCCGCTTCAATCGCGAAATGCTCAACCGCGGCATCCTGATGGCCGGCTATGGCCTGATCGCATTGTCCACGCCCATGCGGGACGCCGACATTGCAATGATCGCCGAAGCCGCCCATGATGCGTTGGCCGCGCTGCGCCGTGCAGAGGTGCTGTAATGGCCGTCACCGTTGGTATCGATGTAGGCGGCACATTCACCGACCTGATCCTGGTCGATGACGTGGCGGGTACCGTCAAGATTTCAAAGGTGCCCAGCACCGTGGACAACCAGGCCTATGGCGTGCTGGAAGCGCTGCGGCGCACCGAGGTGCCGCTATCGCGCGTGAGCAGCATCGTGCATGGCACGACCACCACGACTAACGCGGTGCTCGAACGCAAGCTGGCAAAGGTGGGGCTGATCACCACCGAGGGGTTTCGCGACATACTGGAACTGGGCCGCCGCACCCGTCCGCATGCATACGGGTTGACCGGCAGCTTCGTGCCGCTGATTCCGCGCGAACTGCGCCGCGAAGTGACAGAACGCATGGACGCGCAGGGCCGCGCGCTGGTGCCGCTGGATGAAGCGGCTTTCGTGGCGGTCGTGCGCGAACTGGCCGGCTTGGGCGTGGAAGCGCTGGTGATCCACTTCCTGCACAGCTACGCCAACCCGGCCCACGAGCAGCGGGCCCTGGAACTGGCGCGTGAGCATTGGCCGAACCAGTACATAACCGCGGGGCACGCCATTATTTCGGAGTTCCGCGAGTTCGAGCGCGGCACCGCGGCTGCCGTGAACGCATCGGTGCAGCCGATCCTGGACCGCTATATCGACCACCTGCAAGAGAGCCTGTCGCAAGCCGGTTTTGGCAATGACCTGCTGGTCATGCAGGGCAACGGCGGCACCGTGTCGGCGCGCACCATCTCGCGCTTGGCCATCAATACCGTCATGTCCGGTCCGGCGTCCGGCGTGATGGCCGCCGCCTATTCGGGGCGCTTGTCCGGCTATCCCAACCTGGTCACTTACGACATGGGCGGAACCTCGTCCGACGTTGCCCTGATCGAGAACGGCGTGCCCAAAGTCTCGAGTGAACTCGAGCTGGAATACGGCATGCCGCTGCATGTGCCGATGGTGGACGTTCATACCGTGGGAGCCGGCGGCGGTTCGATCGCGCGCGTACAGGCCGGCGGTTTGTTGCGTGTGGGCCCGGACAGCGCGGGCGCGCACCCGGGGCCGATCTGCTATGGGCGCGGCGGCGAGCTGCCTACGCTGACCGATGCCAACCTGGTGCTGGGACGGCTGGACCCGCAGCGCTTGCTGGCCGTAGACCGCGCCGTTAGCGTGGATGAGGTGGCCGCCCGTATCGAGGCCACCATAGGCAAGCCGCTGGGGCTGGACGCCGTGCAGGCCGCCGCTGCCATCCTGCAGATCGGCAACAACAACATGGCCGGCGCCGTGCGCCTGGTCAGCCTGGCGCGCGGCTACGATCCGCGTGACTTTGCCCTGTTCGCCTTCGGTGGTGCGGGGCCGCTGCACGCGGTGGCCCTGGCTCGCGAGCTTGCCATACCCACGGTGCTGATTCCGGTGCGCCCGGGGCTGACCAACGCGCTGGGCTGCCTGGTGGCCGACGTGCGCCACGATTTCGTCAAGTCGTTCAATCGTCCGCTCAAAGACCTGAGCGACGCGGCCTTGGCGGCATGCCTGCGCGAGCAAGTTTCCCAGGGCCATGAGGCCATCATGCGCGACGGCATTGCGGTCTCGGAGGTGCAGGTGTTCCATCATGCGCAAATGCAGTTCCAGGGCCAGAGCCATTTACTGACCGTGCCGCTGGACCCCGGCAACGCAACGGTGGCGCAACTGCAGGAAGCTTTTGCCCGGGCCTATTGGCAACGCTTCCAGGTCGAGCTGTCCGAGTTGCGGCCGGTGCTGGTCACGCTGGATACCAGCCTGGTGGGCAAGCGCCAGGGGGTGGCCCTGGACAGCCTGCGCAGCACCGGCTCGGGACACCTCGCTCCGCGCTACCGAAGCGTGTGGTTTGCCGGCTCGGGCTGGGTCGATACGCCGATTTATGCACGAGAAAACGTTCCCCCCGAAGGTCTGGCGGGGCCCGCCATTGTCGAGCAGCTGGACGCAACCATCGTCATCGAGCCCGGCACGCGGGCGCGCGGCGACGACCACGGCAATCTGATCATCTCTCTTTAGGGCTGCAACATTCCCATGGCAAGCATCGATCCGGTCACGCTTACCGTCATACAGAGCGGACTGCACCAGGTGTGCAACGAAATGGACCTGGCGCATTGCCGCGCCGCGTTTTCTCCCATTATTTCCGAGTCGCAGGACCGGTCCAACGGCATCTACCATCGAGACTCGGGCGAATTGATTGCCCAAGGCGAGCTGGGTTTGCCGATCTTCGTTGGCACCATGCAGTTTTCCACGCAGGCGGTCATTGCCCGCGCCAAGAACATCGCGCCTGGCGATATCTTCATGGTCAACGACCCGTATATGGGCGGCACGCACTTGATGGACGTGCGCTTCGTCAAGCCGTTCTTCTATCGCGGCAAGCTGTACGCCTGGCTGGCCAATACCGGCCACTGGCCCGATATGGGAGGCATGGTGCCGGGCGGTTTTTCGGCCCATGCTACCGAGATCGAGCAAGAGGGATTGCGGCTGCCGCCTGTGAAGCTCTACAAGCAGGGTGAACTCGATCCCGAGATCCTGTCCATCCTGATGTCGAACATCCGTATCGCCGAGCAGCGCATCGGCGACGTCAAGGCCCAGGCTGCCGCCCTGGCCATCGGTGAGCGGCGCCTGACGCAGCTGCTGGACCGATATGGGCAGGATACCGTCGACGCGGCAATCGAAGAACTCAAGCGCCAGGCATCGCTGCAGACACGCGCCGTGATCGCTTCGATTCCGGACGGCGACTACCATGGCGAGGCATACCTGGACTCGGACGGTGTCGAGGACCGCCCCCTGAAAGTATCGGTGAAAATCCGCAAGGCGGGCGAACTGATGCACTTCGACCTGGCGGACTCGAGCCCGCCGTGCGCGGGCCCCATGAACAGCGTCATCGCCACCACGCGCTCGTCGATTTACCTGGCCATCAAGCACGTCTTTCCCGAACTGCCCATCAACGCCGGCATGTTCGAGCCGCTGCGCATTGATGACCCGGAAGGCACTTTTCTTTACGCCCGCTATCCCCGGCCAGTGTCCGGCTGCGCGGCAGAGGTCAGCCAGCGCATTGCCGAAGCCGTGTTCGATGCGCTGCAAAAGGCGATCCCGCAACGCTTGTTCGCCGCGCCCGCGGGCACCACGGCCAATCTGGCCATAGGCGGCGACGATCCGACCCGGGACCGGTCTTATGTGATGTATGTGATCTCGGGCGGCGGCTACGGCGGCCATCCCGGGGGCGACGGCTTGACCAACGGGTGTTCGACCATCGGCATCTCCAAGGCAGCCCCCATAGAGGTACAGGAACAGTTGTACCCCGTGCTGTTCGAGCGCTATGCGATACACGAAGGATCAGGCGGAAAAGGCCAGTTCCGGGGCGGCATGGGCATTCATTATCGAATCCGCCTGCGGGCTGGGTCGGCAAAGGCTTCCATGGTGATGGACCATGGAAAATTCGGGCCTCCTGGTGCAGCGGGTGGCGAAGAAGGCGGACGCACGCGCGTCACCTTCTACCGCAATGGCGAAACCTATGTGCCGCCGCATGTATCGAAGGATCAGGGTATCGTGATGCAGGCCGGCGATGTGATCGAAGTCTATACCCCCGGCGGCGGCGGCTATGGGGATCCCGCCAAACGTACGCCCGAGGCCCTGGAATACGATCGGCGCCAGGGTTATTACCCCGTTACCTGAACACCACCGTCTTGTTGCGGTTGATCAGGATGCGATGCTCGACGTGGCTGCGCACCGCGCGCGCCAATACCAGCGATTCGACATCGCTGCCCACTTGGGTCAGGCCCTGCGCCGTCATGGCGTGATCGACGCGCTCGATGTCCTGCTCGATGATGGGGCCTTCGTCCAGGTCGGACGTCACATAGTGGGCCGTGGCGCCGATGATCTTCACGCCGCGCGCATGCGCCTGGTGATAGGGGCGCGCGCCCTTGAAGCTGGGCAGGAAGCTGTGGTGGATATTGATCGCGCGGCCAGTCAGGGCGACGCACATTTCCGGCGACAGGATCTGCATGTAGCGGGCCAGTACCACCAGGTCGACCTGGTGGCTGTCCACCAGCGCCAGCACCTGCTGTTCCTGCTGGGCCTTGGTGTCGGCACTGACCGGCAAGTGATGGAACGGGATATCGTAAGACGCTGCCAGTCCGGCGTAGTCGTTGTGATTGGACACAATGGCCGCGATCTCGGCCTGCAGTTGACCGCTTCGAACGCGGAACAGCAGGTCGTTAAGGCAATGGCCCTGCTTGCTGACCATGATCAGCAGGCGCGCCTTGCGATGGGCGTCGTGTATCTGCCAATCCATGCCGTAGCCGCTGGCCAGCGCGGTGAACTGTTCGCGCAAGGCGCTTTCGGCCGCTGCCGTGGGCAGGTCGAAATGCACGCGCAGAAAGAAACGGCCGGTCTCGTCGTCGCCGAACTGCTGCGAATCCAGGATGTTGCAGCCCAGTTCGAACAGCAGGCCGCTGACGCGGTACACGATACCGGTGCGGTCGGGGCAGGACAGGGTCAGGATGTAGTCGTTGTGCGGCATGGTGTGCAAAAAGGCGGGGCAGCTAGGGCGCCAGGCGCGCCAGGGTTTCTTCGGCAATGGCCAGGCTGGCGGTCAGGCCGGGGGACTCGATGCCGAACAGGTTCACCAGGCCGGGCACCCGGTGCGCCGCCGCGCCGGCGATGACGAAATCGGCCGCCGGTTCGTGCGGACCCGAGATTTTCGGGCGGATGCCGGTGTAGCCCGGCGCCAGCGCGCCATCGGGCAGGCCGGGCCAGTACGTGCGTACCGCATCATAGAACACGTCGGCCCGCGTCGGGTCCAGCGTGTAGTCTTCCGTGGCGATCCATTCGGTATCGGGGCCGAACTTGGCCTGGCCACCCAGGTCCAGTGTCAGGTGCACGCCCAGGCCGGCGTGCTGCGGCACCGGGTAGACCAGGTGCGCGAACGGTGCCCGGCCCGCCAGGGTGAAATAGCTGCCCTTGCACAGGTATTCGGCCGGGATGCTGTCCGGCGGCACGCCCTGGATGTGGTGCGCCAGCGTGGGCGCATGGATGCCCGAGGCATTGACCAGCACATTGCACGACAGGTGCATGGCCTCGTCGCCGCCGAACTGTACTTCGAAGCCGCCTTCGGGGCGCACCCGCGCGCTCAGCATGGGGGTGTGGAACACGCATTGCGCGCCGGCATTTTCGGCGTCGCCCTGGTAGGCCAGCATCAAGGCGTGGCTGTCGACGATGCCGGTAGAAGGCGACAGCAGCGCCGCCGTGCAGCGCAGCGCCGGTTCGAGCGCGCCGGCCTCGCCGGCATCGAGCCTGCGCATGTCGTCCACGCCGTTGGCGCGGGCGCGCGCCGCGATGCCGTCGAGTTGGCGCGCCTCGGCTTCGGTGGTGGCGACGATCAGCTTGCCCAGCCGCTGGTGCGCAATGCCGCGCGTGCCGCAGTAGTCATACAGCAAGCGCTTGCCGCGCACGCACAAGCGGGCCTTCAGGCTGCCGGCCGGGTAATAGATGCCGGCGTGGATGACTTCGGAATTGCGCGAACTGGTGCCGGTGCCGATGGCTTCGCTGGCTTCGGCCACCAGCACCTCGCGGCCGGCCAATGCCAGCGCGCGCGCCACGGCCAGGCCGACCACGCCGGCGCCGACGACGATGCAGTCGATATCAGTACTCATGAGGAAATCGGATTCATTCGGAATGCTTGTGGGCGGGCGTCAGGTCGAACCCGCCGGCGTGGAACACCAGCGGCGCCTGGGCGCTGTGGCCGCAGCGTTCCACCTGGCCCACCATGATGATGTGGTCGCCCTCGACATAGCGGCTGCGGTTGCTGCATTCGAACCATGCGGCGCAGTGCGCATCCAGCATGGGCGTGCCGCCTGGCGCCCGCGCGCGCGGTACGCCATTGAAGCGTTCGCGGGTATGGCCTTGCGCGAAGCGGCGCGCCAGCGCGATCTGTTCGGCGGACAGCACGTTGACGACATAGCGTTCGCAGTGTTCGAAGATATCGAGCGAGGCCGAGCCGCGCGACAGGCTCCAGAGCACCAGCGGCGGATCCAGCGACACGGAATTGAACGAGCTGACCGTCAGGCCGATGGGGGCGCCGTCAGGCGCGGCCGTGGTAACGACGGTGACACCGGTGGCGAAGCGGCCCAATGCGGTACGGAAAAAACGCGCGTCGAAGTCGGGGGCAGTATCGGGCATGTAGGCGGGCAGGGGGCGGCTCAGGGCGAGAGCCGGTCGATGGCCCAGCCGCCGTGGCCGTCGGGCAGGTAGCGCAAGCGGTCGTGCAAGCGCGACGGGCGGCCTTGCCAGAACTCGAACAGGGTGGGCACCAGCCGGTAGCCGCCCCAGTGCGGCGGGCGCGGCGGTTGTTCGCCATATTGGGCGCGGGCCGCCTGTTCGCGTGCCTCGAGTTCGGTGCGGGTCACCGGCTGGCTCTGGTGCGAGGCCCAGGCGCCGATGCGCGAACCCAGCGGGCGGCTGTGGTAGTAAGCGTCCGACTCTTCGTTCGAGGCTTTTTCCACCCGCCCCTCGATGCGTATCTGCCGTTCGAGCGGCTGCCAGAAAAACAGCAGGCCCGCGCGCGGATTGGCGAGCAGGTCGTGGCCTTTGCGCGACTCGTAGTTGGTGTAGAACACGAAGCCTTGCTCGTCGTAGCCCTTGATCAGCACGATACGGGCCGAGGGCTGGCCGGCGGCGTCCACCGTGGCCAGCGTCATGGCATTGGGCTCGGGCACCTGCGCGGCCAGGGCCTGCTCGAACCACAGGCGGAACTGGTCGAACGGCGACGCGGCTGCCGTGTCTTCGAGCAGGGTGCTTTTTTCGTAGCTTTGGCGCAGATCGGAAACGGACATGGAAGGCTTGGAATACAGGTGCGAAGTGGAAGACGGATCACCCGGGAGTTTACCGCCATCGCCCGCTATTGCCCGTGGTTGCTGCCATGGGGGCCGGCCCTAGTTGTCGGGCACGGGGTCGGCCTGCTCTTCCAGGCGGCGGGCAATGCGGTCGAGGCGGGCGTCGTGGATGCCCGCGGCGCGTAGCGCACGCGCCGTCTGCATGACATATTCGGTGCAGCGCCCGTAGCGCCCCGAGGCGCGGCGCACGATGGCCAGCAGTTCGGCTTCGGGCAAGGCGCGGATGTACGCGGGATTGTCGCGGTTCATGATGAACACCAGCGCGTTCACGGGGCCGTCGTCGGTAACGCAGGTAATCCAGCGCGGCAGATAGGCGCCGGTGGACATCTCGCGTTCCCACAGCGCGGGAAAATAGTCGGGCACGGCATGGCCGGCCAGCCGGTACACCACGCCGCGGCACGAGCCCCCGCGGTCCAGGCCGAACACCAGCCCCGGGCATTCCGGCGTGCCGCGGTTCACCCGCGACCACAGGCACAGGGCGCGATGGTGCCCGCGCAGGGTGGCCAGGCGGCGTTCCCGGTAGTCGAAATCGGGCCGCCAGATCAGCGAACCGTAGCCGTAGACCCAGACATCCTCGCCCTGGCGCCAGTGTTTCAGGGCGTCATCGAGCGAGGCGCGCCGTTCTTCGGGCGTCCAGAGACGAAAAGGAATGACGGGGGAGGCGGAGGACAGCGGATTCACGGCGCGGGCGGCTCGGCTTCTTTCGGGGGATGACGGTTGGCCCAGCCGCCGGCGCCGAGCGCCAGGGCATAGGCCCAGAACAGAGGGGCGACACCAATTACCGCACCCAGCGCGCCGAAGGTCAACGGCAGCGATACCTGCGAGGCGTTGATGAACGCCATGCGCAGCCCCACCGCTTCGGCGGCGCGGCCGGGGGGCGTGTGCTGGTGCAGCAGCGACAGCATGCTGGGCTGGCAGCAGCCCAGTGCCAGGCCCAGGACAAAAGACAACCCGACAAGAACCGTAACTTCGACGAACAGCGGGTAAATCATGAAATCGACGGCGGTGATCACCATGGCCGTGCGCACCAGCGACCAGGACCGCACCCGCGCCTGGATAAAGGGCAATGCCAGGCGGATAAGGAATGTTCCCAGCGCGAAGGCAGCCAATATGCTGCCGATCGTGGTGGCCGACAGGCCGATGGCCACGCCGAACAGGGGGACCACGAACAAATGCGTGTCCCAGGCGCCCGACAGGATGGTGTTGACCATCAGGATGCGCCGCAGCGGCGGCAGTTTCAGCAGTTCGGTCACGCGGCGGCGCTGTACTTGGCGCGCGGCGGGTTCGATGCTGTGGTCCATGGCGCGCAGCGCGGGCTGCAGGCGGCGCAGCCCGGCCAGTGCGACCAGCGGACCCACCGCCAGGATGCCGAAGGCCATGCGCGCGCCCAGATGGTCGATGGCCAGGCCGGCGATCAGCGGGCCGCTGAAACCCGAACCGGCCATGGACAGCGACAGCCACGAGAAATTGCGCAGCCGGCGCTGGGGTTCGGCGTGGCCCAGTACGTCCTGGGTGGCCACCTGGTGCAGCATGAAGCCGACGCCGATGCTGCAGGCGGCCACCAGCAGGGCCCATTGTGTCTGGAATGCGAAGGGCAGCAGGGTGCCCAGCACCACCAGCGCATTACCCAGCGTGACGGGGCGCCGCACGCCCACGCGGTCGATCCATTGGCCAGCGCGCACCGACATCAGCATGGGGATCACGGCGAAGACGGCCACCAGGCCGCCCACCGCCAGCGTGGACAGGCCCAATTGCAGGGCGGTCAGCGATACGGTGATGCGCCCGCCTGTCAGCGCCACGTGATTCAGCATCGCGACCACGCACAGCATGCCCGCGCCGGAAAATTCCGTCGCGGCGAGGGGGGGCGAAGGGGAAGGAGAAGGGGCGGACACGGCGTTAACTTCAGCCATTCTGACCCCATCTTCGCGTAGTGTCGAGCCGTGCGCCGGGTGGGCCGCCTGCCCTGCCACCCTTGCGCGCCGGTAACGTACCGAACGCGTTGGCGGACGACCGGCGCCAGTTACATGGCAAATGGCGGTAAATGGGCGCATGGCTTGGCGGCAAAATAAATGTTCGATCAATGAATTGACCTGTGTCGTTCTTGCAACGCCCGGTAGGCGGCGGCGGTTTTCCCGGCGTCGTGGGAAAATACGCGCCATGGCTCTCTTACCCGTCCCCGAATCCACCGATGCGCCCGTTCCGCTCTGCGAAATCGACGCCGAACGCCGCTTCGGCGGCCTGGCCCGCCTGTACGGCCCCGATGCGCCGGCCCGGCTGCGCGAGGCCCATGTGGCCGTGGCGGGCCTGGGCGGCGTGGGGTCATGGGCGGCCGAGGCCCTGGCGCGCTGCGGCGTGGGGGCGCTGACGCTGATCGACCTGGACCACATTGCCGAGTCGAACATCAACCGCCAGGTGCACGCCCTGACGCCCACTTTGGGCCAGTCCAAGGTGGACGCCATGGCCGAGCGCATCCTGGCGATCAACCCCGACTGCGTGCTGACCCGGGTCGACGATTTTGTCGAGCCCGGCAATATCCAGCGGGTGCTGCCCGGCTACTACACGGCGCTGGCCGATTGCACCGACCAGGCAGCCGCCAAGATCGCCATGGTGCTGCATGCCCGCCAGCACGGTATTCCTTTGTTGTTGTGTGGGGGCGCCGGTGGCAAGACCGATCCGCTGGCCCTGCGGGCGGGCGACCTGTCGCAGGCGCTCAACGATGCCTTGCTGGCCAAGCTGCGCAACACCCTGCGCCGCCAGCACGGCTTTCCCAAGGCCAGCGATGCGCGCGGCAAGCCGTTGAAGCGCGTGCCGCGCATGGGCGTGCGGGCGCTGTGGTTCGACCAGCCCGCCATCCTGCCGGCGGCCTGGGCGCGCGCCGCCGAAGCCGACGACGACATGGGCGCGGCGGCGCAGGCGGCCGCGCCTCAGGGCCTGTCGTGCGCGGGATACGGTTCGGTGGTGATGGTGACGGCGGCCATGGGCCTGGCCGTGGCCAATGAGGCCGTGCGCCTTGCCCTGGCTCCGCCGGCGCGGCCGGCTGCCTGATCAGCCGGCGGCCAGCAGGTCGAATTCCATGCGGATTTTCTGGAACGGGAATTCCAGCCGCGCGAAATAAACGACCCGGCCATCGAGGCAGGCATAGCGGCGTAATTCCGCCACCGGCGCCGACACCGGGATCTGCAGCGCTTCGGCCGATTCGCGCCCGGCCTCGATCACGTTCAACACCTGGCGCGCCTGCGTGATGCGGCTGCCGTAGAACTGGTCCAGCACCGGCGCCACCGTGCTGGTGCGGATGCGCGAGCGGTGCTTGCGGAACAGGCTGCTGTCCAGATAGACCTCGCTATAGCAGAACGGCCCGGCCTGGGTGACGTGGACCCGGCGCAGATACTGGAAGCCGCCATCGCGGGCCTGGTCGCAGGGCATGCCCAGGTTGTCCGGCAGCGCCATGCCGGCATTCGATTCCATCAGCGACACGGTGCCCAATTGGTTGCTCAGCGCCACGGTTTCGTCCCAGCTCTTGGGGATCAGCAGGGTGGGCGTTTGCGGCAAGGCCTCGTTCACGAACGTGCCCAAGCCGCGCGAACGCCGGATCAGGCCTTCGGTTTCCAGCAGGCCGAACGCCTGGCGCACCGTGGAGCGCGCCACGCCATATTGCTCGACCAGCGCTTCCAGCGGCGGAACTTGCTGGCCCGGCCGCCAACTGCGGCTGTGGATATTGCTGCGGAACACCGCGGCTATCTGCAGGTACAGCGGCTGGGGGCTGCGCGCATAGAGTTTTGCGGCGGGCATGATCAGGGCCTGGTGCCTGCCGGCGCGGCCGCCAGCAGCGCGATGGCCATGTCGCGCAGCTTGTGCTTCTGGATCTTGACCGAATTGGCGCTTTCCACCGACGGAAACGACTGCAGCACATGAAAGCCCGCGGGTACCTTGAAGCCCGCCAGCGCGCGCCGGCAGGCCGCATGCCAGGCGTGCGGGTCGGCCTGGGCACCGGGGTGCAGCAGCACGAAGGCGTAGGGCACGGTCTTGCCCTGGCGGGTGGCGCCCACCACCTGGCAGGCGCGCACGCCGGGCAGCGATTCCACCAGTTGTTCGATTTCGGCCGGGTTCACCAGGAAACCCGCCAGGCGCAGAGAATCGCCCAGGCGCGCCTGGAACACGAATTGCCGTGGTCCGACGCTATAGCCCAGGTCGCCCGTCTTGAAATAGCCATCGGGTGTCAAGGCATCGGCGGTGGCCTGGGGGTTATCGAGATAGCCGCGCATCAGGCTGGGCGTATGGATCTGCAATTCGCCCGATTGCCCGTGCGGCAGCACGGCACCGCTTTGCGGATCGCAGGCGCGTGCCCGTGCCTGCGGATAGATCAGCAGGCCGCCGGCCAGGTAGCGCACCGACACATCGCCTTGCGCGGCATCCAGCGGCTGGGCCGCCACCAGCGCAATCAGTTCGCTGGACCCGTACAGGCCGGTCAGCGGCACGCCATGCGAGGCCGCCAGTTCGAGCAGATTGTCCAGGGCCGGCGCAAAGCTGGCGAAGCCGCACAGGCGCAGCGTAGCGAAATCGCCCGGCTGCCCCGACTGGAACAATTGCGCCAGTGCCTCGTTGTTGGCGAATGCGTGGGTGATGCGGTGGCGGCGGATCGCTTGCGCGGTACGGGCGGTGTCGTACACCGGTTCGCACACCAGCGGCACGCCGCGCGCCAGGGCGCCCACCAGCATGGCAAAGCCGAAAGCGCCGCAGAAGGGCGCGGCGGCCAGGATGCGGGCATCGTCGTCGTAGCCATAGGCTTGCGCGGCGGCATGGCCGTGGCGCAGCAGGGTGCCCTGGTCGTGCAGCACGAACTTGGGCAGCGAGGTGGTGCCCGACGTGGTGAAGCACAGCACTCCCGCGTCATCCGTCGCGCTGGGTTCGACAGCGGCATGGCTGTTCGCCAGTTGCCGCCAGGACAGTACCGGGCGGCCCCGCACCTGCGCCGGCACCGGCGCCGAGTGCGCGGCTTCATCCAGCGCGATGACGCCGCGCAGGGCGTGCAGCGCGCTGTCGGGCACGTCGTCGAGAATGGCTGCGAAGTCGATGCCCTTGAAGGCCGGCCAGTACACCAGCCATTGCGCCCGCCCGCGGCCCAGAATGTCGGCCACTTCGGCGGCCCGAAACCGGGTGTTCACCGCCAGTACCAATGCGCCCAGGTGCGCGCACGCCAGGAACGCCACGACCCATTCGGCGCAGTTGGGCAGCCAGACGGCCACGCGGCTGCCCGGGCCCACGCCCGCCTGCGCCAGCCCCGCGGCCAGGCGGCCGACTGCAGCGTGCAGTTCGGCTGCCGTCAGCGGCTGGTCGCGGTCGAGCACAGCCACGGCATCGGGCTGCCGGCGCGCCAACGCGCCGAGGTGGGCGGCGAAGGTCGACGGGACGGTGTCGGCGGGTGTTGTGGCGGCAGACATTGTTGTGGTTATATATGATTAAAGTACGTATTTAAGTACTTTATTGAAATCCTGCAGTGGAGACAAGCGGGCCTTTCCATTGACGACAAATGTACGAACAAAAGGAGACACCACTATGCGTTCTGCATTGCCGCTGTTTGCCTCGAAGTGCCTGGCCGCCGCCACGCTGGCGCTGGCGCTGGTGCCAGCCGCGCATTCCCGGGCCTATCCGGACCATGCCGTCACGGTGGTGGTGCCCTATCCGCCGGGCGGCGCCGCCGACATCTTCGGGCGCGCCATCGCGCACGCCATGGAGCCCGGCCTGAAGCAGACGGTGCTGGTGGAGAACCGTCCCGGCGCGGGCGGCAATGTCGGCATGGCGCATGTGGCGCGCAGCGCGGCCGATGGCTATACGCTGGGCCTGGGCACGATCGGCACGCAAAGCATCAACCAGTTCCTGTACGCCAGCATGTCATTCGACCCGGCGCAAGACCTGGTGCCGATCGCGCTGGTGTCCACCACGCCCAACGTGCTGGCCGTGCGCACGCAGTCGCCCTACAAGACCCTGGCCGATGTCATCGAAGCGGCCAAGGCCCGCAAAGACAAGAAACTGACCTACGCGTCGCCGGGAGTGGGGTCGTCGGTGCACTTGACCGGCGCCTACTTCGAGGCGGTGGCCGGCATCGAGCTGCTGCATGTGCCCTTCAAGGGCACGTCTGCCTCGTTGCCGGCGGTGGCGGGTGGCCAGGTGGACCTGCTGTTCGACAACCTGCCCGGCGCGCTGGCCCAGATACAAGATGGCTCGCGGGTGCGCGGCATTGCCATTACCTCGCTGCAACGCGACCCGTCGGTGCCGAACTTGCCAACCTTCGATGAGGCCGGCCTGCCTGGCTTCGACGTGACCGCCTGGTTCGCGCTGTACGCCCCGCGCGGCACGCCCGAGCCGGTGGTGCGCGCGCTGATCGATGCCGCGCGCAGCGGCTTGCAGGCCCCGGACCTGGCGCGCCAGTTCGCAGGCATGGGCGCCCGGCCCGGCACTTTGTTCGGCGCCGAGTTGGCGGCCTTCGAGCAGGGCGAGCGCGAGAAATGGGGCGGGCTGATCAAGCAGCGAGGCATCGCGGCAAAATGAACCGTCCCACTGCACTGATTACCGGCGCCAGCCGCGGCATCGGCCGCGCCATTGCCGCGCGCCTGCTGCAAGATGGCTACCAGGTCGTGAACTTCAGCCGCGGCGCGCCGGCCGAGCCGATGCCGGGCGAGACCTTTGTATCGGTGGACCTGGCCAATGCCGAGCACACGCGCCAGGCGGTGGCCGAGCTGGCGGCCCGGCGCCAGGTGCTGCACCTGGTCAACAATGCCGGCATGATCAAGGTGGCCAATATCGAGCAGGTATCGGACCAGGCCCTGCAGGACACGCTGGCGGTGAACCTGGTGGCGCCGTTGCTGTTGTTGCAGGGGTTGCTGCCCGCGATGCGCCAGCAGGGCTATGGCCGCGTGGTCAACATCGGCAGCCGCGCCGCGCTGGGCAAGCCGGGCCGTACCGCCTACGGAGCCAGCAAGGCCGGCCTGGTCGGCATGACGCGCACCTGGGCGCTGGAACTGGCCGCCGCGGGCATCACGGTCAATGCGGTGGCACCCGGCCCGGTGGCCACCGAGTTGTTCAACCAGTCCAATCCCCCCGGCCATCCACGTACCCGCGAGCTGGCCGCCTCGATTCCGGTGGGCCGCATCGGCCGCCCCGACGAAGTGGCGCACGCCGTGGCCATGCTGCTGGATGAACGTGCCGGCTTCATTACTGGCCAGACGCTATACGTGTGCGGTGGCCTGACCGTAGGCGCGGCCTGACCCCGGCGATGTCAGCGCACGCCACCGCGCGAATGGCGATCCAGGCCGCGCACAACCCCCGAACACCGAAAAGCTTCACCCCACCCGCAAGGTCACATCGAACCACCCCCGCAACGCATTCGACACCCTGATGCCGTCCGCCGCGTGCAAATCTTCCAGCGTCAGCACACGCTCATGCGCACGCTCGCTGTTCAGCAGTTCGGCCCGTTGCACGCCGAGCAGGCAACCGCTGTCGGGCGGCGGCGTGTACCACACGCCGCGCAGTTGCAGGTACACATTGGTGCGGCTGCCTTCGCATAATTCGCCGCGCTGGTTCAGGAACAACATGTCGAATACGCCGGGGTGCGCCGCCAGCCAGGCGGTGGCATCGGCATACCAGGGGCGATGGGTGGTCTTGTAGCGCAGCAGGGGTTCGCGTGCGTCCAGCACCTGGTCGGACAGCATGACCTGCTGGCCGGGCGCCAGCGCCGCCAAGGCGGCAGTCTGGATATGGCGGCGGCCCGCGCGATCCAGCAGCAGGCGCAGCCGGTGCGGGCCGGGCGTCACCAGCGACACGGCGGCCATGCGCAAATCGCGTTCGACCGCATTGCCATCGCAGGGGTAGCCCAGCGCGGCGCACGTGGCTTGCAGCCGCGCCAGGTGGCGCGCCAATAGCGGTATCTCGCCTTCGGCATCGACCAGCAAAGTCTCGATCAGCTCGGGGGCCATGGACGGGTTCCGATGAAGTGGGCCGGGCGGCCTACTGCGGCGGCAGCATGGCATCGCGCAGGATGCGGGCTTTCCACAGGCATTCCTGCCATTCCTGTTCCGGATCGGAATCATGCACGATGCCGCCGCCCACACTGTAGACGCCGTGGCCGTGTTTATCCAGTACCAGCGTGCGGATCGCCACATTCAGCGAAAAATCGCCGTCGGGCGCCAGCCAGCCGATCGCTCCGCAATACAGGCCGCGCGGTGCAATCTCGAGCTGGCGGATGCGGCGCATGGCGGCCACCTTGGGCGCGCCGGTGACCGACCCGCACGGGAACAGCGCATGCAGCACCTGGGCCAGGCTGGCCGCCGGGGCATGGGCCGTGACGGTAGAGGTCATGGTCCACACCGTGGGATAGCGTTCCAGCGAGAACAGCGCCGGCACCTGGACTGAACCGGGTTCGGCCAGGCGGCCCAGATCGTTGCGCAGCAGGTCCACGATCATCAGGTTCTCGGCCCGGTTCTTGGAGCTGGCGTGCAGCTCGCGGCCCAGCCGCGCGTCTTCGTCGGGGTTCGGGTGGCGCGGCGCGGTGCCCTTCATGGGCCGCACGGTCAGGCGTGCCCCGTCGCGCCGCACGAATAGTTCGGGCGAGAACGACAGCACCTTGCGCGCGCCGTCGTCGATGCAGGCGCCGTGGGCAACCGGATGGCGTGCGGCAATGCGCCGGTACAGTTGCTGCCAGTCGCCTTGCGCGCGCACGTCCAGCGGCTGGGTGTGGTTCACCTGGTACAGCTCGCCGGCCGCGATCAGCGCGCGTATGTGTTCGACCTGGCGCAGGTAGTCGGCGCGCGCCAGGCGCGGCTGCACCGACAGGATGCGCGCGTCATCGGCATCGGTGCCGGCATTGCCGGCCGGCGCGGCCCAGGGCGGCTCGACGGCCATGCGGCCGAACACCAGGGCGGTCAGGCGCGGCGCGCCCGTATCGGGCCGCGCTATGGCCGGCGCGCCGGTGGGCGGCGGCAAGGTGGTCTCGGGGGCCAGCCATTCGCCCAGTTCGTAGTCCAGCAGCAGGGCGATCCAGCGGCCGGCGCGCCGGGCTGTCTCGATCGCGTCCAGCGCGTCTTTCAATTGGCCGGGCTGGCGCGCCTCGATGCGCTGCAGCGGGTCGAGCAGGCACAGCGCCCGCCCGGCCAGCCGGTCTTCAAAACGGCATTGCATGACGGCCTATCGCTGTTGCGCCAGGAATTCCGCCAGCACGTGCCCGGTGTGCGACTTGCCGTGCAGTTCCATGACGTGTTCGGGCGAGCCCTCGGCCACCAGCTTGCCGCCGCCAGTGCCGCCTTCGGGGCCCAGGTCCAGCAGCCAGTCGGCCTCGGCAATCACGTCCAGGTTGTGCTCGATCACCACCACGGTATTACCCGCCGCCACCAGGCGGTGCAGAACGTGGATGAGCTTTTCCACGTCGGCCATCGACAGGCCCACGGTCGGCTCGTCCAGCACATATAGCGTATGCGGGATGCGCGAGGCGCGGCCGGTGGTGATCACCCCTTCGGTCAGGCGTGCCTTGGACAGTTCGGTGACCAGCTTGATGCGCTGGGCCTCGCCGCCGGACAGGGTGGGCGAGGGCTGGCCCAGCGTCAGGTAGCCCAGGCCGACGTCTTGCATCAGTTGCAGGGGGCGGTGGATCTTGGGGTGCGCCGTGAAGTATCCCAGCGCATCGTCGACTTCCATGCTCAGCAGTTCGCCGGCGTTCTTGCCGCGCATCTGCACCGACAGCGTGTCGCTGTTGAAGCGCGCGCCATTGCAGGCGTCGCACGGCACCTTCACGTCGGGCAGGAAGCTCATCTCGATGGTGCGCATGCCCTGGCCTTCGCAGATGGGGCAGCGGCCATCGCCGGTGTTGAACGAAAAGCGCGCCGCGCTCCAGCCGCGCATGCGCGCTTCGCGCGTGTCGGCGAACTGGCGGCGCACGTCATCCCAGAATCCGATGTAGGTGGCCGGGCACGAGCGCGGCGTCTTGCCGATGGGGGTCTGGTCGACTTCCAGCACGCGGTCGATGGCTTGCCAGCCGGTGATCTGCTCGCAGCCGTTCCAGCGGGGGGCCTTGCCCTGCGACACCGCCTGCAGCAGATTGTCGAGCAGCACCTCGCGCGCCAGGGTCGATTTGCCCGAGCCGGAAACGCCCGTCACCACGCTCAGGCGGCCCACCGGGATGCGTGCGTCGACCTGGCGCAGGTTGTGCAGCCGCGCGCCGCGGATCTGGATCATGGGCGTGTCGTCCAGCACCGGGCGGCGTCCTTGCAGCGGATGCGCCAGCGGCTTGGCCAAGTAGCGGCCGGTAACCGATTCGGGGGTGTCCATCAGGTCCTGGGCGCTGCCCTGCGCCACTACGCGCCCACCGCGCACGCCTGCGCCCGGGCCGATATCGATGATGTGCGATGCGCGCCGGATGGTGTCGTCGTCGTGTTCCACCACCACCAGGGTGTTGCCGTTGCCTTCCAGGCGGGCCAGTGCGTCCAGCAGGATGCGGTTGTCGCGCGGGTGCAGGCCGATGGTGGGTTCGTCCAGCACGTAGCAGACGCCTTGCAGGTTCGAGCCCAGTTGCGCGGCCAGGCGGATGCGCTGCGCTTCGCCCCCCGACAGGGTGGGGGCAGCGCGGTCCAGCGCCAGGTAGTCCAGTCCGACTTCTTTCATGAAGTTCAGGCGCCCGCGGATTTCCGTCAGGATGTCGCGCGCGATTTCGCCTTCGCGACCGCGTGCCACCAGCCCGGTGAAGAAGGTGTGGGCCTCGGACACCGGCATGGCCGCCAGCTCGGCAATCGAACGGTCGCGCCAGCGCACGGCGCGCGCCACGCGGTTCAGGCGCTGCCCATCGCAAACCGTGCAAGTGCCGGCCTCGCCTTCGTAGCTTGCATTCCAGGCGCTTTCTTCGCCGGTTTGCTCGGCGTCGAAATCCTGCAATTGCAGGCCGGTGCCGAAGCAGCCCGTGCACCAGCCGTGCTTCGAGTTGTACGAGAACAGGCGTGGGTCGGGCTCGGGAAAGCTGGTGCCGCACGAGGGGCAGGCGCGCTTGACCGAGAAATGCTGCTGCTGCAGTTCGCTGTCCAGCGCCTCGTGCAGCTTGTCGACCGGCCACACCATGCTCAATACGCCCTGGCCGTGTTCCAGTGCGCTTTTCACGGCCTGGCGCAGCGCCGCTTCGTTGTCGGGGTCGACCACCAGGTCGGCCACCGGCAGTTCGATGGTGTGCTCTTTATAGCGGTCCAGGCGCGGCCAGGGGCTGACGGGAATGAACGCGCCATCGACCCGCAGATGGCTATGGCCCTTGGCGCCGGCCCACTTGGCCAGGTCGGTGTAGTAGCCCTTGCGTGCGGTCACCAGGGGCGCCAGCAGGCCGATGTGCTGGCCCTTGTAGTCGCGCAGCAGGCGCGCCACGATCTGGTCGGCGTTCTGCGGTTCTACCGCCACCTGGCAGTCGGGGCAATACTGCGTGCCCAGCTTGACGTACAGCAGCCGCAGGAAGTGATGGATTTCCGTCATGGTGGCCACGGTCGACTTGCGGCCGCCGCGGCTGGTGCGCTGCTCGATGGCTACCGTGGGCGGTATGCCGAAGATGGCATCCACGTCGGGCTTGCCGGCCGGTTGCACAATGGCGCGCGCATAGGCGTTCAGCGATTCCAGGTAGCGCCGTTGCCCTTCGTTGAACAGGATGTCGAACGCCAGCGTCGACTTGCCCGAGCCCGACACGCCGGTAATCACCGTGAACTTGTTGTGGGGGATCTCGACGTTGACGTTCTTCAGGTTGTGCTCGCGCGCATTGCGGATCTCGATGGCGCGCGATTCGCGCCGGCGCCGCATCACGGATTGCAGCGGCGTGCCCGCGTCGCCGCCATAGGCCGCCACCGGTTCGGCCAGCACCGGCGTCAGGCCGGCCTGCTCGGCGATCTGCGCATCGGCATCGCTGCTTACCGTCACATCGCCGGGCAGCACGCTGATAGCGTAATCGCGCAGCGCGGCGCCGGTATGCGAACGCGGGTTATCCATCAGGTCTTGCGGCGTGCCCACGCCCATGACCAGGCCGCCGGCGTCGCCGCCTTCGGGGCCCAGGTCGATCAGCCAGTCGGCCGCGCGGATCACGTCCAGGTTGTGCTCGATCACCAGCAGCGTGTGGCCAGCCGCCAGCAGCTTGCGGAAGGCGCGCATCAGGCGCGCCACGTCATCGAAATGCAGGCCGGTGGTGGGCTCGTCGAACAGGAACAGGCTGCCTTTCTTGGCAACCTTGGCGGTCGAGATGCCGCTGCGCGCCGCTTCGGCCAGGTGGCCCGCCAGCTTCAGACGCTGCGCCTCGCCGCCCGACAGGGTCGGCACCGGCTGGCCCAGCCGCACATATTCCAGGCCGACGTCGGCCAGCGGCGCCAGGCCGGTCTGCACGTCGCGCAGCCCCTTGAAGAAGTCCAGCGCCTCGCTGACGGTCATGGCCAGCACCTGGTCGATCGAGGCGCTCTTGCCCAGGTGCTCGACGCGTACTTCCAGCACTTCGGGCCGGAAGCGCCGTCCATCGCAATCGGGGCAACGCAGGTACACGTCGGACAGGAACTGCATTTCCACGTGCTCGAAACCGGTTCCGCCGCAGGTGGGGCAGCGCCCGTCGCCGCTATTGAAGCTGAAGGTGCCGGCGGTATAGCCGCGTTCCTTGGCCACAGGCGCCTGTGCGAACAGCTTGCGGATGGCGTCGAAGGCTCCTACGTAACTGGCCGGGTTCGAGCGCGCGGTCTTGCCGATGGGCGTCTGGTCCACCATGACCACGTCGGCAATCTGTTCGGCACCCAGCAGGCGGTCGAAGGCGCCGGGCGACTCGGACGGCTTGCCCTGATGCTTGAGCAGGGCGGGATACAGCACGTCTTGTACCAGGGTCGATTTGCCCGAACCCGATACGCCGGTCACGCATACCAGGCGCCCCAGCGGCAGTTCGACCGACACATTGCGCAGGTTGTGCGCGGTGGCGCCTTCCAGCACCAGGCGTGGCGTATTGGCCGCCACCGGCATGGGACGGGGCGCCTCGACGCGCTGGCGTCCGCCCAGGTAGTCTCCGGTAAGCGTGGGCGAGGCACGCAGTTGCGCCGGCGTGCCGTCGAACACGATGTATCCGCCGCGTTCGCCGGGGCCGGGGCCAATGTCGATGATGCGGTCGGCGGCCACCATGACTTGCGGGTCGTGTTCCACCACCACCAGCGTATTGCCCGCGTTGCGCAGCCGGTGCATGACTTCGACCACGCGATGCATGTCGCGAGGGTGCAGGCCGATGGAAGGCTCGTCCAGCACGAACAGCGTATTCACCAGCGAGGTGCCCAGCGCCGTGGTCAGGTTGATGCGCTGTACTTCGCCGCCGGACAGGGTGCGGCTTTGGCGATCGAGCGTCAGGTAGCCCAGGCCCACGTCGCACAGGAACTTCAGGCGCGCGCGGACCTCGGTCATCAGCAGGTCGGTGGCGGCATCGAGCGCGCCGCTGAACGACAGCGTGTCGAAGAACGTGCGCACGCGCTCGATGGGCAGCAGCATCACGTCGTGGATCGACAGGCCGTCCAGCGAATCCAGCAGTTCGCGGCTCCAGTTTGTGCCGGCGGGCATGAAGCGCGCGTAGCGTTCGTCGCCGGGCGGCAGCACGCGGTCGGCCTCGGCCTTGGTGCCCAGGCGCCACAGCAGCGCATCGGGCTTCAGCCGCGCGCCATGGCAGGTGGGGCAGGGGGTATAGCTGCGGTACTTGGACAGCAGCACGCGCACGTGCATTTTGTAGGCCCGGCTTTCCAGCCACGCGAAGAACCGATGCACCCCGTACCACTGGGTTTTCCAGGCGTTGTTGCCGCCTTTCCAGTCGGGGTCGCCGTGCAGCACCCAGTGGCGCTGCGCGTCGCTCATGGCTTTCCAGGGCACCGACATGGGAATGCCGGCCCGCGGCGCGTACTTGGCCATGTCGTCCTGGCATTCCTTGAACGAAGGTGTCTGCCAGGGCTTGATGGCGCCTTCGCGCAGCGTCTTGTTTTCGTCGGGAATGACCAGGCCGTAGTCGATGCCGATCACGCGGCCGAAGCCGCGGCACGCCTCGCAGGCACCCAGCGGCGAATTGAACGAAAAGCTGCTGGGCAGCGGATCGGTGTATTCGATGTCGCAGTCGGCGCAGTGCAGGCGGTCGCTGTATTTCCAGGCTTGCGCGTCGGCGCCGTCGTCATCCAGCACGTGCACCGCCATATGCCCGCCGCCCATGCGCAGCGCGGTATCCAGCGCTTCCATCACGCGCTCGCGTTCGGCACTGGAATGGCGAAAGCGGTCTTGCACCACGTGCAGGATGCGCCGTTCGCCTTCGCTGGCGGCAGTCTTGACCTTGGCCTTGCGCGCGCCCTTGCCGCGGGCCGCCGGCGTGCGCGCGCGGCCGGTTTCTTCCTTGTGTACGCGCGTGTAGCCTTGCTGCTCCAGAAAGCCGCGCACTTCTTCTTCAGTGAAGTTGGCAGGCACCGCGATGGGAAAGGTCACCACCAGGCGCGGGTCGCCGGCCGCCGGCGCGCGCAGCGCCAGCGAGGCGGCAATGGAATCGGGCGTGTCGCGCCGTACTTCCTTGCCGCAGCCACGGCAATACAGCCTGGCGCCGCGTGCGAACAGCAGCTTCAGGTGGTCGTTCAGCTCGGTCATGGTGCCGACCGTGCTGCGCGAGCTGCGTACCGGGTTGGTCTGGTCGATGGCAATGGCCGGCAGGATGCCTTCGATGCGATCGACCTGCGGTTTGTCCATGCGGTCCAGGAACTGGCGCGCATAGGGCGAGAACGTTTCAACGTAGCGACGCTGGCCTTCGGCGTATAGCGTATCGAACGCCAGCGAACTCTTGCCCGATCCCGACACGCCGGTGATGACGACCAGTTCGCCCGTGGCGAGAGTCAGATCCAGGTTTTTCAGATTGTTCTGGCGTGCGCCGACGATGCGAATGTGGGAGCTCATGACGGAGGGGGTCGTAGCGTGGACGGGGGGCGATGACGAGGGGAATAAGCCGAAGGCGACAGGATATCGCTGAAAATATCTGTATATATAAACAGTATCTCAGATTACCGGAAATATCGGTAGCGCCCATCGACAGCGGCCTTGGCGCCGTAGATAATGCCTACATTGTGAATTTGATGTCCATAATGTGGTCATTAACCGGGGTTCGCTGCGTAGCCATGGCGTGGATAATGCAAGAAAAACGCGGCCGGCATGCGCGCGCTGCCCGCCGGCGATCCCTGAATCCTACTGCGAGACTTCCATGAGCCCTCCATCCGCTTCTGCCACGATGTCCCGCCTGCTTGCCGAGCGCGTCGTACCCGTGCTGCGCTATGCCGATGCCGCCACCGCCGGCTATGCGGCCGAGGTCGCGGTGCAGGCCGGGTGCGCCACGCTGGAACTGACCTGGACCATTCCTGGCGTCACCGACCTGGTGCGAGCATTGCGCGACAAGCATGGCGACGCGCTGACGCTGGGCGTGGGCACTGTGCTCGACGAAACCCAGGCGCGCGACGCCCTGGTCGCCGGCGCCGATTTCCTGGTGGCGCCCGGCCTGGTGCCCGGGATTGCCGACATGGCGCACGCGGCTGGTGCGCTGTGCCTGCTGGGCGCGTTCACGCCCAGCGAAGTATTGGCCGCGCGCAGTGCCGGGGCCGACATCGTGAAAATCTTCCCGGCCGACACCGGCGGCCCGCGCCACCTGGCGGCCCTGAAGTCGGTGTTTCCCGAGACGGTGCTGTGCCCCACCGGCGGCGTCACGCAGCAGAACATGGGCGAATACTTTGCCGCCGGGGCCGGCCTGGTGGGCATCGGCAGCAATCTTTACGACAAGGCCGCCTTCGCGGCACGCGATACGGCCGCGCTGGTGCGCCAGATCGTCCAGACCCGCGAGGCCGCCCATGGCTGATTTCGATGTGGTAGGCCTGGGCGAGCCGTTGATCGAGTTCAACCAGACTCGTGCTGGCGACCGGCAGTATCTGCAAGGATTTGGCGGCGACACATCGAATGCCGTGATCGCCGCCGCCCGGCAGGGTGCGCGTTGCGCCTACCTGACCCGCGTGGGCGGCGATGCGTTCGGCGAACAGTTGCTGCAATTGCTGCGCGACGAGCAGGTCGAGACGGCCGGCGTGCGTGTCGATCCCGACGCCCATACCGGCGTGTATTTCGTGCAGCATGGCCCCGATGGGCATGTGTTCAGCTATCTGCGCCGCGATTCCGCCGCCAGCCGCATGCAGCCGTCCGACCTGGACAGCGGCCTGCTGGAACGCAGCCGCTACCTGCATGTCTCGGGCATCAGCCTGGCCATCAGCGCCAGCGCCTGCGATACGGTGTTTGCCGCCATGGCGCGCACGCGCCAGGCTGGCGGGCAGGTCAGCCTGGATTCCAACCTGCGGCTGAGCCTGTGGCCGGTGACACGGGCGCGGGCCATCCTGCGCGAGGCGCTGGCCGTGGCCGACCTGTTCCTGCCCAGCATGGACGACCTGCGCCACCTGACCGGCCATGACGACCCGCAGCGCACGCTCGATTGGATCCGCGCCGCCGGCGCGCCTGGCGTGGTGGTGCTGAAGCTGGGTAAAGACGGGGCGCTGGTCGACGACGGCCACAGCCGCACGCCAGTGCCCGGCCTGCGGGTGCAGGCGGTTGACGCCACGGGCGCGGGCGACTGTTTTGCCGGCAACCTGCTGGCGCGCCGTTGCGCCGGCGACGATTGGCTGGCGGCCGTGCGCTACGCCAATACGGCGGCCGCCCTGTCTACCACGGGGTACGGGGCAGTCGATCCTTTGCCGCGCCCGGACGCTGTGCGGGCCCGCCTGGATGCTCAGTAGCTGCTGCTGGCCGGCATTGTCCGGTTGGCGTGCTTGGGTCGCCTCGCATTGGAAGAGTCCAACCCGTGCTCATGAGGTGAAGGCCTCAAACTGTTTTTGCTTGCGAACGGCCTGAATTGGTACAGGTGCCGTTCCGCGCCGCCCGGGGGCAGGCGGGGGGCGGCGCACGTGCGTCGGGCTCGGGCGCATCCAGGCGCCCTCGGTCTGCTGCGCAGACTGCCCCGCCGCCCAACGCGCCGCCCCCCGCCTGCCCCCGGGCGGCGCGGAACGGATCAGTACGCAAACTCCCCCCAACCCAATCCTGCTTTCCGTTGCCACAAAGTCCTCAGTTGGCGACCATGGCGATTTCGGGCTAAAATGCCGGGTTACCCCATTTTTTGCCACCAGCCTGTGGCCCCCCGAGATGCGTCCTTGCATGCCGGACACATCGGGCGAGGGGCGGGTTTGGGGGTTGGACACCATCGAACCTTACCGGAGAACCATCATGGCTGAGCGCAAACGCGTGCGTCGCAACACCCTGGAACGCCGTTGCCTGGGCAAGGCTTTCAAGCGCTTGTTCGTCAAATCGCCCAAGGGCGTTTTCAAGATGCTGGAAAAGATCAAGCGCGCGTAATATTTGCGCGCTTGATGCGAAAGAACCGCCGGCCCGCCCGGCGGTTTTTTTTCGCCTGTGCCTGCCTGTCCGCTTTATTGCACTGCGGCCAGGTGAGCCCGGCCCACCACCGTCTTCCAGCGGTCGACTTCGGCCTGCACGAAACTGCCCAGTTCTTGCGGCGTACTGGACTGCACTTCGGCACCCTGTTCGCGAAATTTCCCGATGACGCCCGGATCGCGCAGCGCCGTGTTCAGCGCCTGATTCAACTGTGCCACGATGGCCGGGTCGGTGCCGGCGGGAGCGAACAACGCATACCACTGCGGCACGCTGACGTCCGGCACGCCCAGTTCGGCCAGCGTGGGAACCTCTTTCAGTGCCTCGGCGCGGTGCTCGCCCGCCAGCGCCAGTGCCTTGACCTTGCCCGATTCCAGGTGCGGATAGGCGCTGAACAGGCTTGGGAACATCACCTGGGTAACGCCCGCCAGCGTATCGGTCATGGCGGGTGCCGACCCCTTGTAGGGCACGTGCAGCATATCGATGCCGGTACGCAGCTTGAACAGCTCGGCCGCCACGTGCGGCGCCGTGCCCAGGCCGGCCGACGCATAGCTCAGGCTCTCGGAGTCTTTGCGTGCCTGGGCGATCAGCGCTTGCACCGAATCGATGTGCGCGCTGCTGGACACCACCAGCAGCGTCGGCGAAGACGCCACCATGCCGATCGGCTGGAAATCGGCTACCGGGTCGTAGCGCAGGTGCTGCAGGGCCGGGTTGATGCCATGCGTGGCAATGTAGCCCAGCATGATGGTGTAGCCGTCATGCGCGGCCTGGGCCACGTATTCGCAGGCGATCGCGCCCTGGGCGCCGGCCTTGTTCACCACGATGATGGGCTGCCCCAGCGCCGCGCCCATTTTCTCGCCCACCACGCGGGCCAGCGTATCGTTGCCGCCGCCCGGGGCCGTGGGTACCACCAGGGTGATGGGTCGTTGCGGCCAGGCGGCCTGCGCGCCACCCGCGGCACAGGCGCAGGCCAGCACGGCACAGGCGCGCGCCGCAAGCGATCGGATATGGGAAAGAGTGGGCATGGCTGTCTCCAGTGAGTTTCTTCGATATGCCAGGCGGCGCCGCCCGGGCGCTGCCCTTCGGTCTCAGAATAGTTCGGCGGGCACGTAAAGGCTGCCGTCCATGATCTTGCGGGCCGTGCGGATCAGGCTGGCTGCCCGCACGCAGCCGGCGGCCGGGGCGGCATCGATCTCGATGTCGATCTCGATGCGGCCGGCCGGGTGCGCCACGGCGATGCGATGCCTGCCGGGCGGACGTGCCGCCGCGGCGGTGCAGGCCACCGTGCCGGGCGTGACGAACGCCGTGGCCACGCCGATGGCGCCGGTCACGGCGTGCGAACGGTGGCAACTGGCCGGCGTGAAATACCGCGACGTCACTTCATCGGGCAGGTCGCCCGGGCTGACCAGCACCGGCTTGGGCACGACACTGTGCGTGACGTCACCCAGTCCCATGCGCAGCGCCGCTTGCCGGCGCAGCGATTCCAGCCTGGCCAGCAGGCGGGCGTCGCCATCCAGCGCGGCCGGCGTCTCGTCGCCGCGCAAACCCAGCGCAGCCGCGGCAACCACGACCAGCGGCATGGCCGCGTCTATACAGGTGACCCAGACACCATCGATCAAGTCGCGCGGCTGGCCGGTGGGAAACAGCCGCCCCGAGGTCTTGCCCCAGGCATCGACGAAGTTCAGCCGGATCGGTGCGCCGGTGCCGCTGACACCGTCGATGCGCGCATCGCCCTCGTACTCGGGACGGCCATCGGGGGTCTGCACGGTGGCGTCTATGGTGGATCGCGTATTGACGTTGAAGATGCGCACCCGCGTCTCGCCCGGCCGGCCGGCCACCAGGCCCTGGTCGATGGCGAAGGGGGCCACGCCCGACAGCATGTTGCCGCAATTGGGGCGCGTGTCGACGGCGGCACGGTCTACGCTGACTTGCGCAAACAAGTAGTCCACGTCGCAGCCGGGGCGGCGTGATGGCGACACGATGGCGACCTTGCTGGTCAGCGTGTGGCCGCCCCCCAGGCCGTCGACCTGTAGTTCATGGGGCGAGCCCATGGCGCACAGCAGCACACGGTCGCGCCGCGCCGGGTCGGGCGGCAGCCAGTCGGCACGGAAGAAGGGGCCGCGCGAAGTGCCGCCGCGCATCAAGACGCAAGGAATGGTTTTCAGCATGGCTGGCATCTTCAAACAAATGCCATAATCCGTGAATTGCAAGTTTTATATTGATTAATGCATGGCACGCATCAATTTCGATCTGCAGGAATTACAGGCCTTCGTGGCGGTGGCCGAACGCGCCAGTTTTCGCGCTGCCGCCGAAGACCTGCATTTGTCGCAGCCGGCACTTAGCCGGCGCATCGAGAAACTGGAAAACCTGCTGGGTGCGCGCCTGCTCGAGCGCACCACCCGCCGGGTGGCGCTGACCCACGTGGGCCGTGTGTTCCTGGAGCGCTCGCGGGTCGCGCTGGATGAACTGGAAAACGCCATCCTGGGCGCCGAAGACCTGGCGGCGCAGCTTAGCGGGCTGGTCACGGTGGCTTGCGTGCCATCGGCCGCCTACTATTTCCTGCCTTCGGTGCTAAGCGAATTCGCCGCGCGCCACCCACGCATCAGGGTACGTGTCATCGACGAAGGCGCCAATGCCGTGCTCAATGCGGTGACGTCCGGGCGTGCCGATTTCGGCATCAATTTCATCGGCACCCAGGATGCCGAGGTCGATTTTCGCGCCATTTTCAAAGAAAGCTTCGTGCTGGCCGTGCGCAGCGACCATCCGCTGGCCAGCCGCAAAACCGCCACGTGGGACGAACTCGCCGGCCAGCGGTTCATGACGGTGGCCAAGGAAAGCGGCAACCGCCTGCTGATCGACGTGGCCCTGGCCAAGGCCGGCAAGCGCGCCATGAGCGCATTCGAGGTCAGCCACATCCTGACGCTGCTGGGCATGGTCGAGGCGGGCCTGGGCGTTGCCGCGGTACCGCAGTTGGCCCTGCCGCTCACCACCCACCCCACGCTGGTGGGCGTGCCCCTGGCCAAGCCGCGCGTCAGCCGCACGCTGGGGCTGATCGTGCGGCATGGCCGGGCGCTTCCGCCGGCTGCGCGGGTACTGTATACGCTGCTGAAAGACGCCGGGCGGGCTGCGCGGGGCTGATGCCTGGCCCGCGGGCCAGGCAGGCCCATTCACTCGACAGGGTCCAGCCAGGGCCGCAGGAATTCCATGAAGGCCCGCGTCTTGGCCGGCAGTACCGGCGACGGAAATATCGCGAACACCGGCAGGGGGTCGGTGCTCCATCCCGGCAAGATGCGTTGCAGGGTGTTGCGGTCGATGATGGGCGCCAGCGCCCGGCAGTTGGGCAGCCGCGTAATGCCCAGCCCCAGCCCCGACAGGGTGCCCATCACGCTGATGTTATTGCCGGCAATGGCGCCATGCACTGCCACGCGCTCGGAACGCTCGCCATTGCGCAGCATCCAGAATGAATGCTCGCGGTCGATGGTGGTGCGCAGGCACTCATGGCCCGCCAGGTCGGCCGGCTGCTGCGGCTTGCCGTGCGCCTGCAGATAATCGGCCGAGGCATACAGGTAGCTGTCCAGCGTGGTGATCTCTTGCACCGAAGGGTCATCCGTCGCGGGCTCGGCACCCAATTGTTCGTGGCCGAACCGCAGCGCCATATCGAACGGCCCGCCTTGCGAATTTTCGGCCGGATTGAGGCCGAGGTCGAATTCGCATTCCAGGTCCGGGTAGCGTTCAGTGAATGCTTTCAGGGCTTCCGGCAGCAGCCAGATGGCCATGCTGTACGGAATGGAGATGCTCAGTCGTCCCTGGGGGCGGGCCGACATCGCCAGCAACTGTTCGTGCGCCAGGCGGGCCTCGTCCACCAGCCCCTGGCAGCGGCGCAGATAGGCCGCGCCCGCATTGGTGAGCTCCAGCCGCCGCGTATTCCGATTGATCAACCGCAGGCCGATGGCCTGCTCCAGCTGGCCTATGCGCCGCGACAGGGTCGAGGTGGGCATGGACAGGGCGCGCGCGGCCAGGCTGAAGCTCTTGCGGCGTGCCACTTCGACGAACAGCGCAATATCGTTCAACTGGATGGGATGGGATTCCATAGATATTCCGAATGAGCCGCCCGAGTTTACCTGCTGCCGGCCTGCGCGCCGGGCCCCCTTGCGGGCGGCGCTCAGTATAAATATGGAAAAACATGACAGATTTGTTTGCAAAATGGGCGATCGCGAATGCGTTGACTTCCCACATATCCCATACACTGGAGCCCTTGTTTTTACCCATAATCAAATAGACCGTCGCAGTCCCTTCGCGAACCGGCCCAGCGCATGAGTGACCCGCATTACTTGTTCACGGTACTGACGCCCACCTATAACCGGGCTGCCACCCTGTACCGTGTTTATGAATCCCTACGTCGGCAGACCTGTCGCAATTTCGAATGGCTGGTCGTCGATGACGGCTCGACAGACCGCACGCACGAGGCGGTGCTGGCCTGGCAGGCGCATGCGGGATTCCCCATTCGCTATATCTGGCAAAAGAACCAGCACAAGAAAACCGCGTTCAATCGCGGCGTGCGCGAAGCCCATGGCGAATTCGTGGTAACGCTGGACAGCGATGACGAAATCCCGCCGCAGGCGCTGCAGATCTTGCAAGAAGGCTGGGAAGCCATCCCTGCCGATCGGCGCGAGAACTATGTGGGCGTCACCGGCTTGTGCGCCCGGCCCGATGGCTCGGTCGTGGGCGACCGCTTTCCGCAGGATGTCGTCGACACCTCGGCGGTCGAGATGTATTTCCGCCACCGCATCAAGGGCGAGAAATTCGGCAGCATGCGCACGGACGTGCTGCGCCGCTTCCCATTTCCCGAAGATGTCGAGGGCTTCGTGCCCGAAAGCCTGATCTGGTGGGCCATGGCGCGCGCCGGCTATCAGAACCGCTGCATCAACCAGGTGGTACGCATCTACCATCCCAGCGCCGACGGCCTGAGCCGCGGCGCGGTATCGGTGCGCAATAACGCCCAGGGCCTGTACCTGTTGGCCTGGGACATCCTCGAGCACCACATGGACTGGTTCCGGTACCGGCCCAAGGGATTCCTGATGGCGGCAGCGCGCTATACGCGGTTTCGCCTGGATCTCGAGCATTCCGGCCTGCCCACTGCGGTGCAGGCTTACCGCTTGACCCCGCCCTCTGCGCGGGCGCTGGTGGCCGTCATGTGGCCGCTGGGCTATGCGCTGTACTGGCGCGATCGCCGGCGCGGCCTGACCTAGCGGCCCGGCCCGGCCCGGTACGCGGCAGGCGGCTGCATTGGGGCCTTAGAACTGCAGTTGTGCAGAAAAGGCCAGGCTGCGCGGGGCGCCCAGGTAATAGCTGTTCAGCCAGTAACTGCGGTCGGTGACGTTGTTCATCGTCAGCCGTAGCGAAAGCGGGCGGCCGTTCAGCTTGGTGGCATAGCGCAGGCCCAGGTCCAGCGTGGTGTACGACGGCAGCCGGCTGGTGTTGGTGTTGTTGGCCCACTGCTTGCCCACGTAGTAGATCCCCGCGGTGGTGCTCAGGCCGGGGGCGAACGGCAAGGCGTATTCGGTATACAGCTTGGCCACGGTCTTGGGCACATTCATGGGGGCGTTGCCGCTGCTGTCTCCGCCATGCACCTTGGCCGCCAGCAGCGTCACGCCGCCCACCACCGTCCAGGCCGGCGTCACCTTGCCGAAGGCGGTTGCCTCGAAGCCACGGTGGCGCTGCGTGCCGTCCTGCGTATAGACATTCGCTGAATTGGTGTACTCGTAGGCTTTCTCGATGTCGAACAGCGCGCCGGTCAGCAGCACGCCGCCCAGTTCGGCCTTGATGCCGATTTCTTTCTGCTTGCTGACCATGGGCGGCATGATGGCCAGGCTGTTGGCGGCCTCCAGCGGCGCGAAGCCGCCTTGTTCCAGGCCTTCGATGTATGTAGCGTACGTCGTCAGCCAGGGGCGCGGCTTGTAGATCAGCGATACGTTGGGCGAGTTGCGCGACTGGTCGTAGTCCGGCTGCGTCGGGTTGCCGTCGGGATCGCGGCCAAGGCTCTGGATGCGGCTGTGGTTGATGCCCACCAGCGCCGACCACTGCTCATTGAAGGTGATCAGGTCGCCGATCATGAAGTTGTCATTGCTCACCCGGCCCGCGTAGTACATCGAGCCCTCGGGCACGGGGGGCCAGGCGGGTTCGGGCACATGGGTCGGCGAGCCAAAGCCGTATGGGCCCTGGTAGCCGGTGTTGGGGCTGTAGCTCGTGCTCCACTCGCGATCGGTGTAGCCGTAGTACCCGGCGGTGATCTTGTGGCCCACCGGGCCGGTGTCGAACGACAGGTCGGCCAGCGCCTGCCAGGCCTCGGATTCGGTGCGGGTCGGGCCCGAATGGATGCGGATCTGGTAGTACTCGGTCGGCGAGCGCACCGAGTTCATGGTGTGGTCCTGCTTGGGCCTGTCCTGGTAGTCGCGCAGGTGCGCGGCGCGCAAGGTCAGGTGGTCGTTGGCCTGGTAGACCAGCTTGGCACCGTACTTGCGGCTTTCGATCTCGTCCTCGATCCAGGGCTGGCTCCAGTTCTTGCTGGCATCCGGTGCCTTGATGCGCGGCACGCCCTCGCGAAACGTCCAGTACGCCGAGGGTGCGGTCGTCTTGTAATCGCTGTAGGACGCGTTCAGTTCGAGCTTGAGGCGTTCGGTGATGCGCCAATCCAGGGCCAGGCTGGCCAGGCTGCGGTCGATCTTCTGGTCGTCTACCGCTGTATCGCCGTACTGCCGGACCACGTTCAGGCGGTATCCGAAGCGGCCGGCATCGTCGATCGGCCCGCCGAAGTCGCCATGCACGTAATACTGGCTGCCGCCGTAATTGCCGAGCGTTACGCTATTGAACCGCTCGGCCGTGGGGCGCTTATTCACGTAGTTGATCATGCCGCCGGGCGAGGCGGCACCGAACAGGAAGCCGGACAGGCCGCTCAGCACCTCGACGCGTTCCTTGTCTTCCAGCGATGTTGCGAATCCGTATGAGCGGCGCAAGCCTTCTTCGGCCCGGTCGTAGCTGTTGAAGCCGCGAATCTTCACCATCGGTGCCCAGCCGGTGATCTGCGGCGTTTGCGAAACTGTCGTGGGGTTGATGCGATAGACATCGTCGGGGGACTGGGCCTGGGTGTTCGCGATCAGGTCGCGCGACACCACCGTCAAGGAATAGGGCGCATCTTGCAGCGCCATGCTGCCCAAGGGCCCCAACGACGAGACCGTACGGGCCAGGTAGCCGTCTTCGGCGCTGCCTTCATTCTGGATGGCATCCTGCCATGCCCGCACCTGCACAGCGGGCAAGGTCGCCACTGGCGTACCGTCACCTGCGGAAGGCGGCGCCGGCCGCAGCGAGTAGGCGCCGTTGGGCAGCGCCACGGCCCGCACGCCGGTGCCCGCCAGCAGTACCGCGAGCGCTTCGCGCACGGTATAGCGCCCGCTCAGCCCGTTGGTCGTGCGCCCCGCGACCAGGGACGCGTCATACGAAAACGTGACTTGCGCGGCACGGGCCAGCGCTTCGATCGCGGTATCCAGCCGGCCTGCCGGGATCGAGAAATCGCGCGCTTGCTGCGGCACGGACGTGGCCTGCGAGGTCGTTTGCGCCGTGACGCAGGCTACCGGGGCAAGGCTGGCCATGACGGCCAGGGCGGGCAGGGTCAGGGGCGACGGCGAGATCCGCAGCACGCAGCGCAGCAGCGCGTGCGCGGGCCAGGCAGGGGGGGCGGCAGAAAGGCGAACAGGCATGGTGTGTTCCGACTCGAGAAAGGCGAAGCCCTGGGTTAAGGCGTCTTCCTATCTACTGACGAACGAGATTCCCAATCCCTTCACTTTGGCTGCATACGAGAGCGCGCACGGTTTCAACCGGGCTTGGACCGCACGATGGTCAGCAGCCGGGTATAGCGGGCGATGGCGATCGGCTGCGTCAGTGCCAGGGTTTCCAGGGCCTTGTCCACATCGTTGGTATGGAATACGCCCGACACCCGCAGGCCGGCCACCTGCTCGTCGCACCAGATATGGCCATGCTGGTAGCGCTGTAGCTCGCGCAGCAGGTCGGCCAGCCGCAGGTCATTGCCGGCGACCACGTCGCGCGTCCAGGCGTCGGCGGCGAAGCCCGGCGAGGGGGCCGGTGCATCGCGGGCGGCCGACATCCAGCGGCTTTCCCCGGCGTTGACAACCCCGCCCGTCGCGCCCGAATCCGGATGCAGCGCCACGGCGCCTTCTTGTACGCTGACACGCACCTGCCCGGCTTCGAGGCGCACCACGAAACGCGTGCCCAGCGCCTGCAAGCGGCCCACCGATGTCTGTACCCAGAACGGGCGCCTGGCGCCCGCGCCGGTATCGGCGCCGGTGGTGATCATGATTTCGCCGCGGGTGACGCGGATCCAGCGCTGCTCGCCCGACAGGGTCGCGTTGGCGGCGCTATCGGTGTTCAGTTCCAGCAGGGTACCGTCGGCCAACTGCCAACGGCGGCGTTCGCCCACGCCGGTGCTGAAATCCGCGGTCATGCGCTGCCACGGCGCATAGCGGTAGGTGGTCCAACCCGCGCCCAACAGGATGCCGCCGCACGACAGGGCGCCCAGCACCGCGCGGCGCTGCAGCCGATGGCCGCGCTTGCGCTCGTCATGCAGCGCCTGCGCGGCGTTCAAGGTGTTCAGCGCCAGGGCTGGCGGCAGGCCGCCTAGGTCGCCGCGCACCTGCACCACGCGCTGCCAGGCCACCGCATGCTGCGGATTCTCGTCCAGCCATGCGGCAAATGCCTGGCGCATCCGGGGCGATGCCTGCGGCCCCGCGAGCTTGATCGACCAGGCAATGGCTGCGTCGACCACCTCGCCGGCAAGCCGTTCCCGGCCCGCTGCCAGCGGGGGCGCAACATGACTGCCGTTCATGGCCGGCGCGCCGTTGCCGGCCGAGGCCAGGCGTGCAGGCTCATTCGAACCTCAGGGCATAGCAGGCCCGCAGCACTTTGGCGACATAGCGCTCGGCGGTCGTGAGCGATATGTCGAGTCGCTTGGCGATCTCCGGGCAGCTTAGTCCCTCCAGCTGATTCCACAGGAACGCGCTGCGCACTGCGGGCGGAAACGCATCCAGGATCTTGTCGATTGCCGCCAGGGTTTCCAGGATGATCTGCTGGCTTTCGACGGAAGGGGTTTGTGGTCCGGGCATGGCGGCCAGGGTGTCCAGCCAGGCTTTTTCCAGTTCCCGGCGGCGCCAATGGTCGATGACCATGCGGCGCGCCATGGTCGACAGGAAGGCGCGCGGCTCGGCGGCGCGTATTGGCTGGCGGCGCGCCAGCAGCCGGGCAAAGACGTCATGCGCCAGGTCGGCGGCGTCGGCCGAATTGCCCAATGCACGGCGCAGCCGCCCCTGCAGCCAGCCATGATGGCTGCTGTACAGGGTTTCCACTTCCTTGTGGACGGCGAATTCTGCGGCTTCCAAACAGGCACCCTCGGTATGCGGCCAGGCCCGGGCAGGCAAATTCTGATCGCGGGCCTATTTGCAAACGATTCTTATTATTGCAAATGCGGTGCAAGCATAGGGGAAACTGTCTGATCCGTAAAGAGGCAGGGCTGAGGCGCCCTGCGCTAGCGGTGGCTAGCGATGGCCGTGCCCGTCGGGCGAGGCATCGTCATCGTCATCGTCTTCATCGTCGTCTTCCTCGTCCGGCAGCGGCTCGTCGCCCAGCGCGAAGGGCAGTACATCGGCCAGTTCGTCGGACCAGGCGGTTTCTTCGCCGGTCTGGTCCAGCTTGACGAAGCGTTCGCCTTCGGCCAGGGTGATCTGCACGGCCCACAAGTACAGGCAATCGTAGGTGTCGTCGTCGGCGGGATCCAGGCCGCCGCGGTTGCCCAGCAGGCGCGCCTGCGGACCGCCCATCTGTACATGGGGCTGGTCGTCGTCTTTGGCGGCCGGGGCCAGCGGCACGCCGAAGGTGACCCATTCGGTGCCTTCTTCGCCCAGCAGTACCTCGGCCAGCACAGGCTTGCCCAGGTAGGCGCTGAGGGCGTCGGCGGTCTTGGCCAGCATGTCCAGCTCTTGGGAACTGAAATGCGTCAACGAGGCCGGTGGCGTGGCGGAAGCAGACATGGAAATTCCTGGTAAGTCGCGGCGCGGGCCGCGAAACACGATGCAAATACCGCCATTGTCGCGCGTTTCCCGCGATCTTTCCTGGCCGCGGCCGGGCCGGGGCGCTAATATCGCGGCTTTGCTTTACCCCCCTTCGCTGCCATGCCCGATGCCGTACCCGCGCCGTCTTCGCGCCACATGCTGCTTCCGCTGACGGCGGTTCTGATCTGGTCGCTGAACATGGTGGTGACCAAGATGGCGGCCAGCGTGATCGAGCCGGCCGTCATCGGCTTTTACCGCTGGGTGCTGGCGGCGCTGCTGCTGACGCCCTTTGCCTTGCCCCGCGTGCTGCGGCATCGCCGCGCCATTGCGCCCCACCTGGGCAAGCTGGCGGTGCTGGGCGCGCTGGGCACGGCCCTGTACCAGGGCCTGACTTATGTGGCCGCGGCCAGCACCACTGCCACCAACATGGGCATCATTACCGCCATGGTGCCGCTGCTGACCATCATCCTGGTCAGCCTGTTGCTGCGCGAGCGTCCCGCGTCCACGGCGGTGCTGGGCGGCGCGCTGTCGCTGGCCGGCCTGGGCGTGCTGCTGGGCGAGGGCGATCCGACGCGCCTGCTGGCCGTGGGCGGCAATCCCGGCGACGCGCTGATGGGGCTGGCCGCGCTGGCCTACGCCATGTATGGCGTATTGCTGCGCCGCTGGCCGATGCCCATCGGCGTGTGGCAGTCTTTATACATACAGGTGCTGTTCGGCATTGCCCTGCAATTGCCCTCGTTCCTGCTGGCACCCGCCTCGCCGCTGAATGCCGGCAATATCCCGCTGGTGCTGTACGCCGGAATTTTTCCATCGCTGTTCGCGCCTTATCTGTGGATGCAGGGTGTGCGCTACCTGGGCCCCAACCGCGCCAGCATCTTCCTGAACCTGATGCCGGTGGCCACGGTTGCCATCGCCGCCGCGATGCTGGGCGAAGTGCCGCATGCCTATCACCTGGCGGGCGGCCTGATGGCGCTGGCCGGCGTCAGCCTGGCGCAATGGCGCCCGCGCGGCGCGCCCCGGGCCGCCTGAGCGGTTCCGGCCTACAATCATTGCTTCCTTCCGACCAGTTTTCCTGCATACGAGTCCATGGCCCAATACGTCTACACCATGAATCGCGTCGGCAAGATCGTGCCGCCCAAGCGGCAGATCCTGCGCGACATTTCGCTTTCGTTTTTTCCTGGCGCCAAGATCGGCGTGCTGGGCCTGAATGGCTCGGGCAAGTCGACGCTGCTCAAGATCATGGCCGGCGTCGACAAGGAAATCGAAGGCGAAGCCGTGCCCATGCCGGGCCTGAACATCGGCTACCTGCCGCAAGAACCCCAGCTCGATCCCGGCCACACTGTGCGCCAGGCAGTCGAAGAGGGACTGGGCGCGGTGGTGCAGGCCAAGAAGCGCCTGGACGAGGTCTATGCCGAGTACGCCGAGCCCGATGCCGATTTCGACGCACTGGCCGCCGAACAGGCCGAGCTTGAAGCGGTCATCGCCGCGGCGGCCTCCAGCGGGGCCGACGACATCGAGCACCAGATGGAAATCGCCGCCGATGCGCTGCGCCTGCCGCCCTGGGATGCCACGGTCGGCAATCTGTCGGGCGGTGAAAAGCGCCGCGTGGCGCTGTGCCGCCTGCTGCTGTCCAAGCCCGACATGCTGTTGCTGGACGAACCCACCAACCACCTCGATGCCGAAAGCGTCGAATGGCTGGAACAGTTCCTGCACAAGTTCCCCGGCACGGTAGTGGGCGTTACCCACGACCGCTACTTCCTGGACAACGCGGCCGAATGGATTCTCGAACTGGACCGCGGACACGGCATTCCCTGGAAGGGCAACTACAGTTCGTGGCTCGAGCAAAAAGACGCGCGCCTCAAGCAAGAAGAAGCCTCTGAATCGGCGCGCCAGAAGACCATCAAGAAAGAACTCGAATGGGTGCGCCAGAATCCCAAGGGTCGCCAGGCCAAGGCGAAGGCGCGCCTGTCGCGTTTTGAAGAACTGTCTTCCTACGAATACCAGAAGCGCAATGAAACCCAGGAAATCTTCATTCCCGTGGGCGAGCGCCTGGGCAATGAGGTCATCGAATTCAACAACGTCAGCAAGGCCTATGGCGATCGCCTGCTGATCGACGATCTCAGCTTCAAGGTGCCGCCGGGCGCCATCGTGGGCATCATCGGGGCCAACGGTGCCGGTAAGTCGACGTTGTTTCGCATGATCGCCGGCCGCGAGCAGCCCGATTCGGGCAGCGTCTCGCTGGGCCAGACCGTGAACCTGGCGTTTGTCGACCAGTCGCGCGATTCGCTGCAAGACGCCAAGACCGTCTTCGACGCGGTGGCCGACGGCGCCGACGTGCTTACCGTGGGCAAGTTCGAGATGCCGTCGCGTGCCTACCTGGGCCGCTTCAATTTCAAGGGCGCCGACCAGAACAAGATCGTCGGCCAGCTCTCGGGTGGCGAACGCGGCCGGCTGCATCTGGCCAAGACGCTGATCGCCGGCGGCAACGTGCTGCTGCTCGACGAACCGTCCAACGACCTCGACGTGGAAACCCTGCGCGCGCTCGAAGACGCCTTGCTGGAATTTCCCGGCAGCGTCATGGTCATCAGCCACGACCGCTGGTTCCTGGACCGCATCGCCACGCACATCCTGGCCTTCGAAGGCGATTCGCAAGTGGTGTTCTTCGACGGCAACTACCAAGAGTACGAAGCCGACAAGAAGCGCCGCCTGGGCGAAGAGGGCGCCAAGCCTCGCCGCCTGCGCTATAAAGCCCTGAAATAAGCGAGGCTCTCATGCTGCTGCAAGCTGCCGATTCCACCTTGCTGATCGTCGATATGCAAGAGCGCCTGTTGCCCGCCATCGCGCAGGGCGCGGAACTGGCGGATACGGCGGGCAAGCTGGCGCAGGGCGCGCGCCTGCTGGATGTGCCGGTGGTGGCCACCGAACACAACAGCGGCGCGCTCGGGCCCACCATCGAATCGCTGCGGGGCTCGGTGCAGGCGGTTTTCCAGAAGCGGCATTTCTCGGCGGTGCGCGAGCCGGGCTTCGATGCCTGGCTGCCGCCTGCGCGGCGCACGGTATTGGTGGTGGGCTGGGAAGCCCATGTATGCGTGCTGCAAACCATCGTGGGCTTGCTCGAATTGAACTACCGTGCCGTGCTGGTGTCTGATGCGGTAGGATCGCGACGGCCTTCCGACCAACATGCGGGCATGCGGCGCATCCGTGCCGCGGGCGCCACAGTGGTCACGGCCGAAATGGTTTTATTCGAATGGATGGAAAGCTGCGACCATCCCCACTTTCGCGACGTGTTACGTTTGGTGAAATAAGCCGCGTGTTGGGCAACATCTGCCTGCGCTGCCCTGTGCCCGGCCTACCCATGGATACAATTTATGGGCATCCCTAACAGCTCAATGCGACGCTTTTTGCGATTCTGAAGGTTCAAGAGTCTGTGGGGGACGCCGTAGTGCCTGATTGTCTGGCCTAGTCTGATTCCAGCGCGCTGTCCCGGGCACAACAATAGGAGCCTCATCATGATGAAAATTGGAACTCTCTCGAAAGTCGGCATGGCTGTCATCCTGTCCGCATCCATGGCAGGATGCTCGTCCTGGGACAGCATGAGCCGCCGTCAGAAAACCACCGTGGGTGGCGCCGCTGCCGGCGGCGTGGCCGGCGCGGTGATCAGCGGCGGCGGCATCCTGGGCACGGTGGGGGGTGCAGCCTTGGGCGGCATCATTGGCGACCAGGTCGGCAAGTAGGTCCGCGCCAGCCTCAGGGCCGAAGGCCCGAGCCCGGTATCCGCCGGCTCGGGCCTTTTCATTTGCATGCGATGCGTGCTGCCTAGCTGCCATTGGTGACCTGGATAATCCTGGAAACCAGCTCGGCCGTATTCTTGGCGTTGAGCTTGCGCATCAGCCGGCCGCGGTGAACCTCGACAGTGCGGTGCGAAATTCCAAGCTCGGACGCGGTTTCCTTGCAGGTCAGGCCGTTGACGATGAACCCCGCGATTTCCTGTTCGCGCGGCGTAAGCGAGGCCGTCTTGCTGGGCGGGCGATGCTGGATGCGGTCGAAATTCCAGATCATCAGATTGAATGGATCTTGCGGGGTCAGCGTAACGCCGCGCGCCCTGGCCCAGAAAATCTCTTTGTTGTGATGCTGCATGAAGCGCTCGTCTTCATACGTGGTGTCGTGGCGCAACGCCTTGAGACAGCGTTCGCCGATTTCGTAATAGTCGGCACTGCACGGATATAGCTTCAGGATCAGTTCGCCCGTCAGCGCTTCGACGGAATAGCCGAACAGGGATGCAAAGGCCTTGTTACAGCGCAATATGCGCCGATGCTCGGTCATGATCAGCGGCGAGGGCGATTCCCGGAACGCCAGTTCTTCCAGTTGGGTTTCTGTCATATGCGTAAAACTACGTATGTGAGTACGTGTGTGCACTTATAGACGTACGTATGAAGAGTGCTCATCATATGCCAAAGAACGATCCCCCTGGAGGAGCATCATGCACAAGCACACCGTCTCGCTTGTCGGTAGCGGGCACACCAAATTCGGCCGGCTCGACGCCCTCGATCTGGAAGACCTTATCGTTTCCGCCGCGCGCGAGGCGCTCGACGACGCGGCCGTGCCCGCCAGCGGGGTCGACGCGGTATTCCTTGGCCATTTCAATTCCGGCATGGTGAGCGATGGCTTTGCATCGTCATTGATCCACCAGGCCTCGCCCGATTTGCGCTTCACGCCGGCCACGCGTTGCGAAAATGCCTGCGCCTCCGGCGCGGCGGCGATTGCCGCCGGCGTGGCGGCCATCCAGGCCGGGCAGGCCGACGTCGTACTCGTGGTCGGCGCCGAGAAAATGACGCACAACAACACCGCCGATGTCACACGGGCGCTGGCGGGCGCCGGCTACCAGAAAGATCCGCAAGAAGCCGCGCTGAGCTTCCCGCAGGTATTCGCCCTGGCTGCCCAGCAATACACCCAGCGCTACCAGGATCCGCTCGCGGCCATGGCGGCCATTGCATCCAAGAACCACGCCAACGCCTTGCGCAATCCGCTGGCGCACATGCACCGGGCGCTCGATGCCGACGCCTGCAACACCGTGTCCGAACGCAATCCCCTGATAGCGCCGCCGCTGCGCCTTACAGATTGCTCGCTGGTCACCGATGGCGCGGCTGCAGTCGTGCTTGCCAGCGCCGAACGGGCGCGCGATTTCCGGCGCGAGGTGGCCTTGCGCAGCATGGTGCACGTCAGCGACCTGCTGCCCATGGCCTCGCGCGATTTCCTGGCTTTCGAGGGGCCGCGCAAGGCCATCGGCGATGCCCTGGGCCGTGCGGGCATCCAGCTCAACGACCTGGACTTCGCCGAAGTGCACGATTGCTTCACCATCGCCGAACTGCTTATTTATGAAGCCATGGGGCTGGCGCCCGCCGGGCAGGGCCACCGCGTGCTGGATGACGGTACCGTGATGCGCGGGGGCGCGCTGCCCGTGAACCTGTCGGGCGGCCTGAAGGCCAAAGGCCACCCCGTGGGCGCAACCGGCGTGTCCATGCATGCCATGGCGTTTCGCCAGCTCACCGGCCAGGCCGGCGATATGCAACTCGACGGCCCTGCGCTGGGCCTGGTGTTCAATATGGGCGGGGCCGCGGTCGCCAATTACGCATCCATACTCGAAGCAAGGCGGGGGTAGCCATGAATGTTGCCAATTGGCTTCATGCGCGCGCCTTGCAGACGCCGGCCGCGCCGGCCCTGTATGCGGGGGCCGAATGCCGCGCCGATTACCGTGCGTTTGCCGCCGGCGCCGCGGCATTGTCTGCGGCCATGGCGGCAGACTACGGCGTGCGTGCGGGCGACCGTGTCGCCCTGTACATGCCCAACCGCATCGAGTACCTGTACGCCATGTACGCCGCCTGGTGGGTCGGCGCGGTGGTGGTGCCCATCAATCACAAGCTGCACGTGAAAGAAGCGGCCTGGATCGCCGCCGATGCCGAAGCGTCATTGCTTATCACCGATGCTGGTAACGCGTTCGACACGGCCATGCTGCCCCAGGGCTGCCGCGAGCTGGGCGTGGACACCGCTCCATTCACGACGGCCGTGCGCAATCCGGGCGATTTCGCCGCGCCATTGCCCGCCGCGCCGGACGCGCTGGCATGGCTGTTCTATACATCGGGCACCACGGGCCGGCCCAAGGGCGTCATGCTCAGCCACGGCAACCTGATGGCCATGGCGCTGTGCTACCCGTATGACGTCGATAGCGTGTCGGCCAGCGATGCCTGGCTGTATGCGGCGCCCATGTCGCATGGCGCGGGGCTGTACAACTTCATGTTCGTGCGCGCCGGCGCGCGCCATGTCGTGCCGGCCTCCAGGGGATTCGATAGCGCCGAGATCTTCGGCCTGGCCCGCCAACTGGGCAACCTCTGCCTGTTCGCCGCGCCCACCATGATCAAGCGCATGGTCAGGGATGCCTCGCGGCCTGTCGCGGGCCTGCGCACCATCGTGTGTGGCGGCGCACCCATGTATGCCGCCGACATGGTGCAGGCGCTCGACGTGCTCGGCCCGGTGCTGGCACAGATCTACGGCCAGGGCGAAAGCCCCATGACCATCACCGCCATGCGCAAGGAGGCCGTTGCCGACCGTAGGCAGCCTCAGTGGGAAGCGCGCATTGCCTCGGTGGGTACCGCGCAGTCCTGCATGGAAGTGCGGGTGGTCGACGCCGCGTTCAACGACGTGCCCGCGGGCACCTGCGGCGAGGTCGTGACGCGCGGCCCGGCTGTCATGAGCGGGTACTGGCGCAACCCGGACGCCACCCGCCAGACCCTGGTCGATGGCTGGCTGCGCACCGGCGATATCGGTTTCCTGGGCACCGATGGTTTCCTGACGCTTACCGATCGCTCCAAGGACGTGATCATTTCCGGCGGCACCAATATCTACCCCCGCGAGGTCGAGGAAGTCGTTGCCAGCCACCCCGGCGTGTTCGAGGTGGCGGTGGTTGGCGCACCGCACCCGGAATGGGGCGAAGAAGTGGTGGCTTTCGTGGTGGTCCGGCCAGGTGGCCAGGTGCCTGACGGGGCGGCACTGGAAGCCTGGTGCCGTGCCGAGATGGCCTCGTTCAAGAAGCCGCGGCGCTACGTATTTTGCGCCGAGCTGCCCAAGAATAGCTACGGAAAGATACTGAAGACCGAATTGCGAGAGCTGGCAAGGCCGGGCGGCGCTCCGGCGGTTTAGGGCTACCGCCAGCCTTGGCGAAAAAGGCCCTGGCCAGCAGTTGCTGGCCAGGGCCCTTTTCTTTGCAGAGCGCCGCGGTCAGGCTTCTTTTTGCGGCATCTCGATCTTGACTTCCAGCACTTCAAGGGTGTCCTGGCGTTCCAGGTGCACCTTGATGTCGTCGGGGTTGATGTTCACGTACTTGGAGATGACGGCCACCAGTTCTTGCTGCAACTGGGGCAGGTAATCGGGCGATGCGCCACGGCCGGAGCGCTCATGCGCCAGAATGATTTGCAGGCGTTCCTTGGCGACAACCGCCGAGGTTTTCTTCTGGCCGAGCAGAAACGACAGGAAGGACATTGCTTACTTCCCTCCGAACAGGCGTTTGAGCAGGCTGGGCTTCTCGTAATCGGCGAATCGCAGCGGTTTTTCTTCACCCAGGTAGCGGGCCACCACGTCTTTGTAGGCTTCGGCTACGTCGGTATCGCGCAGATGGATTGCCGGCAGGCCCTGGTTCGAAGCTTGCAGCACCGATTCGGATTCGGGAATTACGCCGATCAGCTTGATGCGCAGGATGTCTTCGATGTCGGTCAGCGACAGCATTTCGCCGTCGTTGACCCGCTTGGGGTTGTAGCGGGTCAGCAGCAGGAATTCTTTGACAGGCTCTTCGGCTTCGATGGCGCGGCGCGACTTGGCGGCCAGGATGCCCAGGATGCGGTCGGAATCGCGCACCGACGAGACTTCGGGGTTGGTAACCACCAGCGCGTCGTCGGCGAAGTAGGCGGCCATCAGGGCCCCCGTTTCAATGCCGGCGGGCGAATCGCAGACGATGTACTCGAAGTCCATTTCCTTCAGGTCTTCGAGTACCTTGCCCACGCCTTCCTGGGTCAGGGCGTCTTTGTCGCGCGTTTGCGAAGCGGGCAGGATGAACAGGTTCTCGAGCTGCTTGTCCTTGATCAGCGCCTGCTTGAGCGAGGCTTCGCCCTGGATCACGTTGACAAAGTCATACACGACGCGACGTTCGCAGCCCATGATGAGATCCAGGTTGCGCAGGCCGACGTCGAAGTCGATGACGGCAGTCTTGTGGCCGCGCATGGCCAGGCCGGCAGAAAAGCTGGCGCTGCTGGTCGTCTTGCCAACCCCGCCCTTGCCGGAAGTCACCACAACTATACGTGTCATGACCATTTAACCCTTATGTTCGAATAAATCGCGTTATCGTAAAGCAAAAAGCCCGTGTAAGGCTTCTTACAAGATGTAGACATGGTGCCGGCCCGCATGCGCCGGCTTATTTTTTCAAGGCCTCGATGCGCAGCGTCTCGCCATCCAGGTGCACCAGCGCGGGCTGGTTGTGCAGCGACTTGTCGAGCTTGTCTTCCACGACCCGGTAAACACCTGCCACCGCCAGTAGTTCGGCATCGAGCTGGGTGGTGAAGATACGGGCCGAGGTATCGCCGCGCGCACCCGCCATGGCCTTGCCTCGCAGGGGGCCATAGACGTGCACATTGCCGTCGGCAATGACTTCGGCGCCCTGGCTGACCATGCCGATGACCACCAGGTCGGTGTGGCGTGCGTACACGCGTTGCCCCGAGCGCAGCGGCTTGGTGATGACCAGGGCCGAGGCCTGGGCCAGTGCCGCCGGTGCCGGATCGGCCGGGGCCGCCTCGGCCGGCGCGGCGGTGGCCGGGTCGGTCGGCTCGGCCGGGGCGGCGCTATCGTCGGCCGCTGGGGCGCCGGTTTCCAGCGCGACGGCGGGCACGGCCGGCACCGGGGTGGCCGCGTCGTTGGGTGGCGCCGTTTCAATCGTGGGGGCCGGGCGCGCCGTGGGCGTGGACAATTCCACCGGCGCCAGGCCGGCAGCCTGGGCCGCATGCAGGTTGGCGCCTTCGGCCACCACGCCTATGGGAGGCAGGTTGTGGGCGCGCAGCGCCGCCAACAGGGCGGGCCAGTCGATGGGGTCGTCGACCCGGCTGGCGTCGACGACCACGGGTTCGTTCTCGAAGAAGCTGCCGGCGTCGGCCATGCGCTGGTCCAGGGCGGCGGTCAGGCGGGCCAGGTCGGCGCTGTGCAGAACCACGCGTATGGCATACAGCGTGGCACTCTTGAAATCCAGGGCTAGGGAGTCAGTGGTCATGGTCGGAAATCAGGCCGTGGCCCAGGAATCGCGCAGCGTGACGATGCGGTTCAGCACCGGCGCCTCGGGTGTGGAATCTTTGCTGTCGACCGTGAAATAGCCCAGCCGCTCGAATTGCCAGGTGGCGCCGGGCTCGGCCGCCGTGCCGGGTTCCAGCCAGGCATCGACCGTACGGCGCGAATCGGGGTTCAGGCAGGCCAGGAAGTCTTTGTCGCCGGCGTCCGGGTGCGGGTCGGAGAACAGGCGGTCGTACAAGTGTACCCGCGCCGGCACGGCATGCGCCGCACTGACCCAGGTGATGTTGCCCTTGACCTTCACGCTGTCGGCGCCGGGCGTGCCGCTTTTGGTTTCGGGCAGGTATTCGGCCTGCACTTCGGTCACGCGGCCGGATTCGTCTTTGGTGAAGCCGGTGCAGCGCACCACGTAGCCGTACTTCAGGCGCACCATGTTGCCAGGGAACAGGCGGAAGTATTTCTTGGGTGCCTCTTCGCGGAAATCGTCGCGTTCGATCCAGAGCTCGCCCGAGAACGGGAACTGGCGCTTGCCGGCGGCGGGATCGTGCGGGTTGCGCGGGGCCGTGCAGGGTTCGTCCTGGCCGACGGGGTAGTTGGTGATGACCAGCTTGAGCGGGTCCAGTACCGCCACCGAGCGTGCCGCGCCGGGGTCCAGGTCGTCGCGCACGGCCTGTTCGAGCAGGCTGTAGTCGATGCGCGAATCGGATTTGGAAACGGCCGTACGGTCGCAGAACAGCCGGATGGCCGACGCGGTGTAGCCGCGGCGGCGCATGCCGAACAGGGTGGGCATGCGCGGGTCGTCCCAGCCGTCGACGTGGCCCTCGCGCACCAGTTGCAAAAGTTTGCGCTTGCTGGTGACCACGTAGGTCAGGTTCAGGCGGGCGAATTCGTACTGGCGCGGCAGGGGCCGGACCAGCTTGCCCAGGTCGGCCAGGCGGGCCAGGATCCAGTCGTAGAACGGGCGCTGGTCTTCGAATTCCAGGGTGCAGATGCTGTGCGTGATGCCTTCCAGCGCGTCTTCGACCGGGTGCGCCCAGCTATACATCGGGTAGATGCACCACTGGTTGCCGGTGCGGTGGTGCGTGGCATGGCGTACGCGGTACATGACCGGATCGCGCAGGTTGATGTTGGGCGAGGCCATGTCGATCTTGGCGCGCAGCACCAGGCTGCCGTCGGGGTGCTTGCCTTCGCGCATCTCGGCCAGCAGGGCCAGCGACTCGGCGGCCGGCCGGTCGCGCCAGGGCGAGGCCACGCCCGGTTCGGTCAGGGTGCCGCGATTGGCGCGGATCTGCTCGGCGGTTTGTTCATCGACATAGGCATGGCCGGCCTGCACCAGCGCCTGCGCGAATTCGTACATGAACCCGAAGTAGTCGCTGGCGAAATACAGGTTGTCGTTGCCGTCGGCCTTCCAGTCAAAGCCCAGCCAGTGCACGGCGTCGATGATGGCATCGACGTATTCCTGGTCTTCTTTTTCGGGGTTGGTGTCGTCAAAGCGCAGGTGGCACACCCCGCCGTAGTCGCGCGCCAGGCCGAAATTCACGCAGATACTCTTGGCGTGGCCGATATGCAGATAGCCGTTGGGCTCGGGCGGGAAGCGGGTACGGATGCGCGCCGGGTCGGCGGTGGCCTGCGACTGCACCGACGCTGGGCCGGGAGCCCCGGCCCAGCGCTTACCTTGGAAGCGGTCGGCCTGCAGGTCATCTTCGATGATATTGCGCAGGAAATTGGTAGCGGCAGTCGGCGTCGGGGCGGTGGTCATGCTCGAGGAATAGGAAAAAGCAGCAGCAAAGCGTCAATTTTGCCACGTCCGCATCCCGATGCCGTTGTAAACCCGTCCCCCATCATCCGGAAACAGGCTCTACACTACCGGCCATCATGGATATCGTCCCCCTGTTATTGGCCCGCATCCAGTTCACTGCCAGCCTCAGTTTCCTGGCATTGTTCATGGCCCTGGCGCTGGCCCTGTCCTGGCTGCTGCTGTTCTTCAAACTGCGCGCGCACGGCACCGGCCTGCCGGGCTGGACGGCCGCGTACCGGTTCTGGGTGCGCATTTTCGCCCTGTCATTCGTGCTGACCCTGGCCGCCGCGCTGCCCGTGCTGATCCAGGTGGGCAGCCTGTGGCCCGGCCTGATGGACAAGATCGGCAACGTGGCGGGCCCGCTTATCGGCTTTGGCGTGTTGTCGGTGTTCATCCTGAAATCCTGTTTCCTGGGGGTGATGCTGTTCGGGCAGCGGCGGGTGTCGGACCGCGCCCATACCCTGGCCGTATTCATGGTGGCAGTGGGGCAGGCGGTGGCGCTGTTCTGGGTGCTGGCCCTGCAGTCATGGGTGCAGACGCCGGCCGGCGCCACCCTGATCGACGCGCGCTACCAGGTATATGACTGGAACGCCGTCATTTTCAACCCGTCGCTGGGCTGGAACCTGGGCTTGATGGCCTTGTGGTCGGCTCTGGCGGCCGCCTTCCTGATACTGGGCGTGACGGCGCTGCAGGCGCTGCGGCGCCCGCTCGACGAGGGAGAGCGCTGCGCCTTCAAGACCGCCCTGGTGGTGGCCGCGGCGGCCTCGCTGCTGCAGTTGCCCGTGCTCGACGGTGCCGGCCGCGTCATGGCCGAGCACCAGCCCGCCAAGGCCGCCGCCGCGGCGGGCTACTGGCACAGCGGTACCGAACCCGGCTGGACGCTGTTCGGCTGGCCCGACGCCCGCGCCCAGGCCACTCGCGCCCCGCTGGCCTGGCAGGGCGCGGGCGGTGCCTGGCTGGGTCGCGATGCGCAGGGCATATACCTGGGCCTGGACAAGTTCTCGGGCATGCGGCCGCCGGTGGCCCTGACATTCTGGACCCTGCGCGTCGCGCTGCTGCTGGGGCTGGCGATGCTGCTGGTATCGTGCACGACGCTGGTCCTGACGGCACGGCGCGGCATCGATCCATCGCTGATGCCGCGCGGGTGGTTGCGTGTGATCGTGGGTTCTCTGTACACCGGTGGCCTGGCCGTGCTGGCCGGCGGTGTGTTCGCGCTGGTGGGCATGCAGCCTTATGCGGTCAACGCCACCATCACCCAAACCGAAGTGCTGGGCACTGCCGGCACCGCCACCTTGTCGGCCAGCCTGGCCGGCTACCTGATCCTGTACGCGCTGCTGCTGGCCGCGTTCAATGGCATGCTGTTCCACGCGGCCCGCTACGGCGTGGTGCCGGTGCGCAAACCCGGAGGATTGCCCCAATGATCGACATGCTGGCCGCTTCGCTGGGCGTCAGCGCCAACGATCCGACCTTCTGGATGCCGCTGGTGTTCATGGGCCTGTTGTTCCTGCTGATCGCGGGAGGCATCGTGCTCGACGGTTTCGACCTGGGCGTGGGCATGCTGTTGCCGCTGGCGCCGGCCGACGAGCGGGGGCGCATGATGACCCTGCTGAGTCCCTGGCGCGATGCCAACGAGTTCTGGCCGTTCCTGGGCATCGGCCTGTTCGCCTCGGCGTTTCCGCTGGCCTGGGGGACGGTGTTCGGCAAGCTCTACGGCCCGCTGACCCTGATGGCGCTGGGCCTGGTGCTGCGCAGCGTGTCGTTCGAGTTCCGCATCCGCGCCCGCACCGAGCTCAAGCCGCGCTGGATCCTGGGTTTCTGGCTGGGGTCGCTGGCCACGGCGTTCGGGCAGGGCATGATCCTGGGACGCATCGCCACGGGTTACCAGACGGCGGCCGGCTATGGCTGGTTCGCGGTGCTGATGGGCCTGTGCGCGGTGGCGGCCTACATACTGCTGGGGGCTGCCTGGCTGGTGATGCGCGTCGACGGCGACCTGCAGCGCCGGGCCGCGCGCTGGGGCCGCCACGCCATCCGCTGGACGGCGGTGGGCATGGTGGCCACCTCGGTGATGCTGGGCCTGGCCAACGCCGGCATTTTCTACAAATGGAGCAACGTCGGCGGGCTGGCCGTGGCCGTGGTGGTGTGGGCCATGATGCTGCTGTGCTTTTCCAGTGCCGAAATGCTGCTGGCCCGCGTGCCGGGCCGGGGCGAACCCAATAGCTGGCTGCCGTTCGTGCTGTGCGTGGTGTTGTACTTGCTGATGCTGGCGGGGCTGGCCTACAGCCTGTTCCCGTACCTGATCCTGGACGACATGACCCTGTGGGACGGCACGGCCTCGATCGGCTCGATGCGGCTGGTGCTGGCAGGGGCGGTGATCGGCGTGCCGGTGGTGCTGATTTTCAACCTGCTGGCCTATCGATCGGTATTCGGCAAAGACCGCCGCGCGGTCGCTTAGGCGCGGCGGGCCCGGGCCGCTCAGGCGGCCAGGGGCAGGGTGATGCGCACCAGCAGGCCGCCGCTTTCGGCCTGCAGCAGCGCCAGCGTGCCGCCGTGCGCTCGCGCGATGGCTTCGGCCAGCGCCAGGCCCAGGCCCACATTGCCGGTACGGGTGCGGGCGTCGTCCAGCCGCGCGAACGGGCGCAGCGCCTCGTCGCGGCGGTCGGCGGCAATGCCGGGGCCATGGTCGGCCACCTCTAGCACTGCCTGTCCATCGGCACGGCGCAGGCGGATATCCACCGGCGGCTCGCCATGGTGCAGGGCGTTGCCGATCAGGTTGTCCAGCAGCCGGCCCAGGGCCACGGCATCGCCTTGCACGGTCATGCTTTCATCGGGCATGTCCAGGGTGATCGATGTGCCGGTGCTTTGCCAGCCGCCCACCCGGTCGGCCAGCCATTCGGGCAGGGCCAGCGAGGCATAGCGATAGGCGGCCGGATCGGTGCCGCGCACGAAGCCGATGAACTGGTCGACCATGTGCTGCATGTCTTGCAGGTCTTTGCGCAGGCCTTCTTTCAGGGGCGGATCGTCGGCCATCTCGATGCGCAGCCACATGCGCGACAGCGGCCCTTTCAGGTCGTGCGGCAGGCCCGACAGCAAGGTGCGGCGTACCGAATCGGATTCGGCCAGCGCGTCGAGCATGGCATTGAAGCGTTTGCCCAGGGCCCGCGTTTCCTGCGGCCCGGACGGTTGCACACGCTGCGGCTGCCCGGCGGCCAGCCGGTCGGCCGCTTCGGCCAGGCGTGTCAGTGGCCGGGTGATGTGCCACGAAAAGCCCGCCGCCAGCAGCAGCACCAGGCCCAGGCCACCCAGCCAGATGGCGACCAGCGGCGTGGCCACCGGCGGGTCGAGGCGTTCGAGCGGGATGACCAGCCATTCGCGCAGGCGCGGCGCATCTTCAGTGTCGGGGTTGCGGGCCAGCGAGATGAAGATCTCGGGCTCGGGTCCGTGCGACAGCGCCACGCGGGTGCCGTCATTGAGCCGGTCATTCAGTTCGCGGATGGGCCCGCGCAGGTCGCGCCGGATGTCGTCGGGCTGATTGTCGCGCATGGCGCGCAGCCGCTGGCGTTGCGCCTCGCTGTCGCGGTCGTCGTGCCGGCCCGCCTCGTCGCGCTGGTCGGCATCGTCGCGTCGTGGCGGCGGCGGGGACGGGCGGTTCAGGCGCTGCAGGCGGGCCTCGGCCGGCAGCGTGCGCGACCATAGCCGCCATTGGTTCTGCGAGGCGTTGCGCACGAAATCGGCACGCTCTTCGGCGGGAATCTGCGAAACCGCCGCCCGCAGTGTGCGGATGGTGGTGGCGATGTAGCCGATGGCCACGTCTTCCAGGAATTTTTCGCGGTAGTACGACACGGTGGCCAGCGTCGCGGCCTGGGCCAGCAGTACCGCGCCCAGCACGAGCAGGATCAGGCGCGCCCGCAGCGAGCGCGGCAACAGGAAACGGGTCAGGCGATTCATGCGTGGTGCCGGGCCCTGTCAGGGCGAGAACCGGTAGCCGATGCCCCAGACTGTCTGGATCCAGCGCGGCTGCTTCGGGTCGTCTTCGATGGCGCGCCGCAGGCGCAGGATGGCAATGTCGATGGCGCGGTCGTTGCGTTCGCCGCCGTCGTCGTCGCGCGCCAGCGCCAGCAGGCGTTCGCGCGACAGGGGTTTGCCGGCATTGCGTACCAGCGCTTCCAGCAGGTTGATTTCACCGCCAGTCAGCTTGACCGGCTCGCCCTCGCGCAGCAACTGCCGCATGGCCGGGTCGAACACGAAGGGGCCGAAGCTTACCGGCGCGTCTTTGGTCAGGGCAGATGGGCCGCGCTTGCGGCGCAACACGGCTTCGATGCGGGCCAGCAGTTCGCGCGGGTCGAAAGGCTTGCCCAGGTAGTCGTCGGCGCCTGCCTCCAGGCCGATGATGCGGTCCACGGCTTCGTCGCGGGCAGTCAGCAGGATGACCGGAATGTCTTCGCCTTGCTCGCGCAGGCGCCGGCAGGCATCTGCACCATCGCCGCCTGGCAGCATGCGGTCCAGCACCAGCAGGTCGGGGGCATAGCGCGCGATACGGGCGGCCAGGTCGCTGGCGTCGGGCGCGAGCAGGGTGTCGTAGCCGTGCCGGTTCAGGTAGTCGGCCAGTAGCTGCCGCAAGGCAGGGTCGTCGTCGACGACCAGTAGCTTGGTATGTGGGGTGTCCATGTATGCCATAGTGGCCGGGGATGGAGTGGCCGGCAAGGGGCAGGAAATGGATTGAAATATACCGTGACGGTGCGCGGGTTCACTAAAATATCGCCTGAACCCTTGTGCCCGTTTTAAGAACCTTTACAGATGCCCCGTCTTTCGGTCTTTACACTACCTGGTGTCATGACCATGCGTAACTCGCCGTGCACGCGGGCGTCCCGTCCCCTGTTGGCCGGCGTGCTGGCCTGCAACATGGCCCTGGGCGCTTGTGCCACGCCCGGTAATCCCGCTTCCGGCAGCGCTGCCGATGCCGCTGCCGCGCCGGCAGTGCACGCCCCGCCGCCGGCCAAGTCCGCTCCGGCCCGGCACAAAGACCCCTATGCATGGCTCGAGATCGAGCGGGCGGCACGTGAGGGAATATCCGTGCTGGCGCCAGTGCAGCCGTTGCCCGTCACGCCGGCTACCGTGTCCGAATCGCGTGAACTCGACCTGGATCCGGCCCCGTGCCAGCTTGGGCCCACCGAAGGCTTGACCGATGCCTCGCTGCAGCCGGCCGAGGGCCTGCCGGATGCCGCGCTGCGGCCGCGCGGGCCCGACGCCACCGGCACGATCGACGCCCCGGTGGATGCCGGCACTGCCGCCGCGGCGCTGCCCATCCAATGCGCCAACCTGTTTCCCGACGTGGCGTCGGTACCGCCGCAGAACTACACCTTTGGCCTGGAAACCCAGGATCCGGTGCCCCATGGCTCGGTCATGGTGATGACCGGTGTGGCGCAAACCGCCAACCCGTGGTTTTCGTCGGTCAGCCCGCAGCAGGGCTTTGCCTATGGCGGCGGACGCTGGACCTACCGCGACACGGCCGGCCCCGTGCTGGCGCTGGGCAACTTGACGGCCAATGCGCCCATCTGGGGCAGCACGGTGCCCATCGGCGGCCTGCAGGTATCGGACTGGGCCGGCGGAACGCAGGCCGTGCCCGCTGGGCGCCTGGCCTATTCGTCGGCGGTGGGCGTGTTGAACTACACCGATACGGCGACCGGGTCGGGCGCCATCGACTATGGTGTCACGGCCGGCAGCGGCACCCTGCGCTACGGCCTCACGCCGGCCCTGACCCTGGAAAGCCAGATGCAAAGCGCGCCGGCGCTGTCCACGCGCGGCCTGGGCACCACCTACTCGGCGGGTGAGCTGGGCACCTTCCAGGCGGGGGCCACCCAAAGCAGCTTCGACCATGTCAATGCGTGGCGCTACCGCTTCGGCTACAACGTCAATCTGCTCGAATCGGTCAGCCTGGCGGTGACCAACGAGCAGATCGACGCCGGGTTCGGCGATTTGTCGCAATACCGGGCCGGCGCCGCAGGAACGCCTCGCATGCGCAACACGCTGGCGGCCGGCGTGCCGATTTCAGGGTGGGGCACCGTGACGGGCACCTACACCGGCCTGCGCGAAGCCGGCCAGCCCGTCGAGCAGCGCTTCGGGCTGCAGCACAGCATGCTGGTGGCGCCCAGCGTGCGCCTGGCCGTGGGAGCCGACCGCGACGTGGTGACGGGCGACTACGAAATGCGGGCCGGGCTCACCATGCCGGTGGATACGTTCATGCGCGGCCGCTGGCTGCCCTGGTAGGGGTGGGTTGCGCACCCCTGTCGTGCCTGCTGGCTCAATGGGGCTTAAAATCGCCGCCATGACGTTTTCCGCTACTCCCCATGTCTGACCCGCGCGCCCAGGGCGTCCTGCAGCGCGTTTTCGGCTACGAATCCTTCCGCGGCGACCAGCAGGCCATCGTCGAGCATGTCATCGGCGGCGGCGACGCACTGGTGCTGATGCCCACTGGTGGCGGCAAGTCGCTGTGCTACCAGGTGCCGGCGCTGGTGCGCGAGGGCACCGGTGTGGTGGTGTCGCCCCTTATCGCCCTGATGCAAGACCAGGTCGATGCCCTGACCGAACTGGGCGTGCGGGCGGCCTACCTGAATTCCACCCAAGACTGGCGCGTGGCCCGCGACGTCGAGCAGGCGTTCCTGGATGGCGAACTCGACCTGTTGTACGTGGCGCCCGAGCGGCTGCTTACCGACCGCTGCCTGCAACTGCTGGACCGTGGCCGCATCGCCCTGTTCGCCATCGACGAGGCGCATTGCGTATCGCAATGGGGCCACGACTTCCGGCCGGAATACCTGGGCCTGTCGATGCTGCACGAGCGCTGGCCCGACGTGCCGCGCATCGCCCTGACGGCCACTGCCACGGCCACCACGCGCGTCGAGATCGCGCAGCGGCTGGCGCTGGACCAGGCCGAGCATTTCGTGGCCAGCTTCGACCGGCCCAATATCCGCTACCGCATCGTCGAAAAGAACGAGGTGCGGCGCCAGTTGCTGGACTTGATCCGCGCCGAGCACGAGGGCGATTCGGGCGTGGTGTATTGCCTGTCGCGCGCCCGCGTCGAGGAAACCGCCGACTTCCTGCGCCAGAACGGGGTCAACGCCTTGCCCTACCATGCAGGGTTGAGCGCTGCCGTGCGATCCGCCAACCAGTCGCGCTTCCTGCGCGAAGACGGCATCGTCATGGTGGCCACCATCGCCTTCGGCATGGGTATCGACAAGCCCGACGTGCGCTTCGTGGCGCACATCGACCTGCCCAAGTCGGTCGAGGGCTACTACCAGGAAACCGGCCGTGCGGGCCGTGACGGCCTGCCGGCCTCGGCCTGGCTGGCTTATGGCTTGCAAGACGTGGTGCAGCAGCGCCGCATGATCGACGAATCGCCGGGCGACGAAGCCTATCGTCGCCGCCTGGGCCAGCAGCTCGACGCGATGCTGGGCCTGTGCGAAACGGTGGAGTGCCGGCGCGTGCGCCTGCTGGCGTACTTCGGCCAGACGATCACGGCTTGTGGAAACTGCGACGTCTGCCTGGAGCCGCCGCAATCATGGGACGGAACCGTGGCGGCGCAGAAAGTGCTGTCGGCGGTGTACCGCCTGTGGAAAGAGCGTGGCCAGCGCTACGGCGCCGGCCACATCATCGATATCCTGCGCGGCAAGGTCACCGACCGCACCCGCCAGCACGGGCACGAAACCCTTAGCGTGTTTGGCGTGGGGGCCGACCTGTCCGAGAACGCCTGGCGCGGCGTGTTGCGGCAATTGCTGGCGCAGGGGCTGCTGACGGTCGACCACGAAGGCTATGGCACCCTGGCCCTGACCGAAGGCAGCCGTGCCGTGCTCAAGGGCGAACACCAGTTGATGCTGCGGCGCGAATCCGAGAAAAAGGCCCGCGCCGGCAAGTCGGGCGGCCGGGCGCGCGCCGCGGCCGTCGAGCTGCCGCCCGATGCCCAGCCGTTGTTCGACGCCCTGCGCAATTGGCGCGGCGAGGTCGCAAAAAACCATGGCGTACCGGCCTACGTGATCTTCCACGATGCGACGCTGCGCGAAATCGCACTGGCCCGGCCGGGCTCGATGGACGAACTCGGGCATATCAACGGTGTTGGCGTGCGCAAGCTGGAAGCCTACGGCGACGACATCCTGCGGCTGGTGGCCTGAGGCCTGCGCGTCTATTTATTGAACAGTTCGCCGCTGCCCGAGGGCGGCGCCAGGCCCAGGTGGCTCCAGGTGGTCTGGGTTGCCATGCGGCCGCGCGGCGTGCGCTGCAAATAGCCGTGCTGGATCAGGTAGGGTTCGATGACGTCTTCGATGGTGTCGCGTTCTTCGCCGATGGCTGCCGCCAGGCTGTCCACGCCCACCGGGCCGCCGTCGAATTTGTGGATGATGGCTTCCAGCAGCTTGCGGTCCATCAGGTCCAGGCCCTGGGGGTCGACTTCCAGCATGGCCAAGGCGCGGCCGGCGGTATCGGTGTCGATGGTGCCGTGCGATTTCACTTGGGCGTAGTCGCGTACGCGCCGCAGCAGGCGGTTGGCGATGCGCGGCGTGCCGCGTGAACGGCGCGCCACTTCGGCAGCGCCGTCGGGGGTGATCTCGGCATGAAGCAGGCCGGCACTGCGGGTGACGATGCGCCCCAGGTCGTCGGCGTTGTAGAACTCCAGGCGCGAAACAATGCCGAAGCGGTCGCGCAGCGGGTTGGTCAGCATGCCGGCGCGCGTGGTAGCGCCCACCAGGGTGAACGGCTGCAGGTCGAGCTTGACGCTGCGCGCCGCCGGGCCTTCGCCGATCAGGATGTCGATCTGGAAGTCTTCCAGCGCCGGATAGAGGATTTCTTCCACCACCGGCGACAGGCGATGGATTTCGTCGATGAACAGGACGTCGTTCTTTTCCAGGTTGGTAAGCAGCGCCGCCAGGTCGCCGGGGCGCTCGAGCACCGGCCCGGACGTCTGGCGCAACTGCACGCCCATTTCGTGGGCGATGATGTGGGCCAGCGTGGTCTTGCCCAGCCCGGGCGGGCCGAACAGCAGCACGTGATCGAGCGCCTCGCCGCGCTTGCGGGCGGCGGCGATGAAAATCTCGAGTTGTTCGCGGGCGCGCTGCTGGCCGACGTATTCCTGCAGCGCCTTGGGCCGCAGGGCGCGTTCGATGGATTCTTCGTTGGGCGACACCGGTTTCGGCGTCACCAGCCGGGGGGCGTCGGGAAGAGAGGAAAGCGAGTCGGACTGGATGGCCATGATCGGAAACAAGACTGGCGGCAGGACAAGAAAGAATGGGGCCAGCGCAAGCATCGTACACCACCCAGGGGGCCCAGCGGCGCAACGGGCGGGAAGGCTGGTCAATCGCATAATGCCCGATGAGCGGCAGGTGTAGAGGGGAACGGTGAGTTCATTTGCCCCGTCCCAGCCGCGCGGGACTGCGTTTGTGTGAATTCGAACCGTGGCATCCAAAGATGCGACGCTGCGTGGGGTCCTCTTCCCTTTTTGAAACACTGGCCAGCCTCGGCCCCATGCCCAGGACGCCGAGGCGACCCAAGAGCGCAAACCAGGAAATGCAAACTGGCAAATCCAAATCAGGAAATGCAAACAGCGAACTGGCGATATCATGATCCCGTTCGCTATCTTGTCTTGAAGGAAACCCCATGTCCGCCGCACTGCCCACTTACGACGACGTCGTCCGCGCCAGCGAAACCCTGGCTGGCGTCGCGCACCGCACTCCGGTGCTGACCTCGTCCACCGCCGACGCCCGCACCGGCGCCCAGGTGTTCTTCAAGTGCGAAAACCTGCAGCGCATGGGCGCCTTCAAATTCCGTGGGGGCTACAACGCCATTGCCCGCCTGACGCCGTCGCAGCGCGAGGCTGGCGTGGTGACGTTTTCATCGGGCAATCATGCGCAGGCCATTGCACTGGCCTCGCGCCTGCTGGGCGTGCGCGCCACCATCATCATGCCGCTGGACGCCCCCGCGGCCAAGCGCGCCGCCACCGAAGGCTATGGCGGCCACGTCGTCACCTACGACCGCTATACCGACGACCGCGAGGCCGTTGCGCGGCGCATCCAGGCCGAGACCGGCGCCACGCTGATTCCCCCCTACGACCACGCCGACGTGATCGCGGGGCAGGGCACGGCCGCCAAAGAGCTGTTCGAAGAAGTCGGCCCGCTGGACGCCTTGTTCGTCTGTCTGGGCGGGGGCGGGCTGCTGGCGGGCTCGGCCCTGTCGGCCCACGCCCTCAGCCCGGCCTGCGCAGTCTATGGCGTCGAGCCCGAGGCCGGCAACGACGGGCAGCAATCGCTGCGCAAGGGCGAGATCGTACAGATCGCCACGCCCAAATCGCTGGCCGACGGCGCCGTCACCACGCACCTGGGGAAACTGACGTTCCCGGTGATCCAGCAGCACGTCAAAGACATCGTCACCGTCACCGACGCGCAGTTGGTCGACACCATGAAGTTCTTCGCCGAACGCATGAAGATCGTCGTCGAGCCCACCGGCTGCCTGTCGACCGCCGCCGTGCTGCAGCAGGCGGTTGCGGTGCCCGGCAAGCGGGTGGGCGTGATCATCAGCGGCGGCAACGTCGACCTGGCCAGCTACGCCAAACTGCTGGCGGGCTGACCTGCGCCCTTGCGGCCGGCAGCGGCACAGGGCAGAATGGCCTTACCAGTTTGTCAGAACAGGGGCAGCGGCAATGCGTATCCTGCTCATCGGCGGTACCGGCTTCATTGGCCGGCATGTGGCGGCTCGGCTGGCAGCCCGCGGCCATGTTCTCATCGTGCCCACGCGCCAGTATGGCCGCGGGCGCGATCTGCAATTGCTGCCCACGCTCACGCTGCTCGAAGCCGACGTGCACGACGACACCGCGCTCGACCGCCTGCTGCATGAATGCGATGCCGTCATCAACCTGGTGGGCATTCTGCACGGGGGGCGCGGCCAGCCTTATGGCGCGGGCTTCGCACGCGTGCACGTCCAACTGCCGCAGCGCATCGCCCAAGCCTGTCGCCGCCGCGGCGTGCGGCGCCTGCTGCACATCAGCGCCCTGGGCGCCGATTCATCCGGGCCCAGCATGTACCTGCGGTCCAAGGGCGATGGCGAAGCCGCCCTGCACGATGCGTACGCCAACTGGCCCGAGGGCGCCTGCACCATTTTTCGCCCTTCGGTCGTGTTCGGCCCCGACGACCACCTGACCACCCTGTTTGCGCGTCTGGCGCGCTGGCTGCCGGTCATTCCCATGGCCGGCGCCGATGCACGCATGCAACCCATCCATGTTGGCGATGTCGCCATTGCCCTCGAATCGGCACTGGGCAATTCGCACACTGCCGGCCGTACCTATGAACTGGGCGGGCCGCAGGTGCACACGCTGGGCGACATCGCGCGCCTGTGCGCCTTGTGGAGCGGCCATCCGCGGTCCGTATGGCCGATGCCCATGGGGCTGGGGCGCCTGCAGGCCCTGTTGTTCGAATGCCTGCCCGGCGATCCCCTCGTCTCGCGTGACAACCTGGCCTCGCTTACCGTCGACAACACCTGCTCCGGCCCCTTGGCGGCTGAACTAGGTGTCGTGCCCATCAGCATGGAGGCGGTCGTGCCCGGGTATTTGAAGAGCGGCTGAGGCCCAGGGTTTACGGTGCCCTTCGGACGGCCTGCCCGCCCGTTGGAAGCATTCGCGCAACAGCATGCATAAAAGCAACCCCCGACCCGACGTCGAAAGAAAAATCAGCCGCCGCAAAACAGCAAGCATCCCATCATTACCGCACCAACGCCTTCAACGCCAACCGAATCCCGTCCGAAACACCTGTACCCTCGGGCAGTTTTTTCAGTGCGGCCTGGGATTCCTTGTCCGAATACCCCAGCGCCAGCAATGCATTCAGGATGTCGGTCTGGTTGTCGGGGATCGCATGGGCGGCGGCCCCGCCGATATCGGCGCCCAGCTTGCCGCGCATTTCCAGCAGCAGCCGTTCGGCGGTTTTCTTGCCGATGCCGGGCACGCGCGTCAGGCGGCCCGATTCCTGCAATGTGATGGCCTGTGCCAGGTCGCCCACCGACAGGCCCGACAGCACGGACAGCGCCGTGCGCGCGCCGATACCGCTGACCTTGATCAGTTCGCGGAACGCGCTGCGCTCGGCGGCGGTGGCAAAGCCATACAGAATGTGCGCGTCTTCGCGTACCGTCAGGTGCGTGTGCAGGGTGACCCGCGCGCCGGTTTCGGGCAGGGCATAAAGGGTGCTCATGGGCACCTCGATGTCATAACCCAGGCCGTTGACGTCCACGCAAATGGTGGGCGGCAGTTTTTCGATCAGGGTTCCGGTGATGCGTCCGATCATGGTGCGGGTGCCAGCAAAGGAAAGAGAAGCGCGCCGCGCGCGCCTGCCCGCATTCTAAACGGTGCGCCGCGCTGCGGTCAGCCCACCAGGCGGCCGCCGCGCAGGCGGGCGCCGCTGCCGAGCCCGGCCGAGGCCCCCAGCCGCGCCTGCAACGGCCCGACGTGGGCATGGCAGATGGCACAGGCCAGGGCGTCGGCCGAGTCGGGGGCCGGCGTGCCGTCCAGCGACAGCAGGCGCTGCACCATCATCTGTACTTGTTCCTTGGCCGCGCGGCCGGTACCCACCACCGCCTTCTTGATCTGCAGCGCGGTGTATTCGTGCACCGCCAGCTGGCTGTCGGCCAATGCGCATAGCGCTGCGCCGCGCGCCTGGCCCAGCAGCAGGGTCGAGGCCGGGTTGGTGTTCAGGAAGACGATTTCCAGCGCGGCCACGTCGGGGCGGGTCTCGCGCGCCACTTCTCGCAGGTTGTCCAGGATGACCTTCAGGCGCTCGGGCAGTGTCAGCGCCGGCGGCACCACGATGGTGCCGCTGGCCACATAGCGCAGCCGCATGCCTTCGGCATCGATCACGCCGAAGCCGGTGCGGCGCAGGCCGGGGTCGATGCCGAGTACGCGCATCAGTGACGGAAATGCCGGGTGCCGGTCAGTACCATGGCGATGCCGTGCTCGTCGGCCGCGGCGATGACTTCGTCATCGCGCATGCTGCCGCCGGGCTGGATCACGCAGGTGGCGCCGGCCGCCACCACCACGTCCAGGCCATCGCGAAACGGGAAGAACGCATCCGACGCCACAGCCGAACCCTGCAGCGTCAGGCCGGCGTTCTCGGCCTTGATGGCGGCGATGCGGGCAGAGTCGACGCGGCTCATTTGCCCTGCGCCCACGCCCAGCGTCATGCCGCCGCCGGTGAACACGATGGCATTCGATTTGACGTACTTGGCCACTTTCCAGGCAAAGGCCAGGTCGTCCATTTCCTGGTCGGTGGGCTTGCGCTTGGTCGCGACCTTGAACGCATCGCGCGGCACGTTGTACGAGTCGGGCGTCTGTACCAGCCAGCCGCCGCCCACCCGCTTGATGTCGAAGTCGTTGTGGCCGGCACCGGTGGGTATTTCCAGCACCCGCACGTTCTTCTTGGCGGCCAGGACGGCCAATGCCGCGCCGTCGTAGCCCGGCGCCAGCAAGACTTCCAGGAACTGGCCGCTGACCGCCTCGGCCGTGGCCGCATCGACCGGACGGTTGAAAGCGATGATGCCGCCGAAGGCCGAGGTAGGGTCGGTCTTGAACGCCTGCTGGTACGCATGCAGGGTGTCTTGCGCCACCGCCACACCGCACGGATTGGCGTGCTTGACGATCACGCATGCCGGCGTGTCGAAGCTGCGCACGCATTCCCAGGCAGCGTCGGCGTCGGCGATGTTGTTGTACGAAAGCTCCTTGCCCTGCAATTGACGGTAATTGCCCAGCAGGCCAGCGGCGCGCGGGCTGTCGATGTAGAAGGCCGCCTGCTGGTGGGGGTTTTCGCCGTAGCGCAGGGCCTGGGCCTGGTGCACTTGCAGGGTCAGCGTGCCCGGCCAGTCGTGGCGGGCCGGTACGGCATCCTGCGCCGGCGCCGGCTCGGCCAGGCTGGTCAGGTAGCCGGCGATGGCGCCATCGTAGGCGGCGGTGTGGGCGTAGGTCTTGGCGGCCATTTCCAGGCGCAGCGCGTACGAGGTGGCGCCGCCCTGGTCCATTTCAGCCAGCACGCGGGAATAGTCGGCCGGGTCGATCACGACCGTCACGCCGCCGGCATCAGTGCCGTGGTTCTTGGCGGCCGCGCGCAGCATCGCCGGGCCGCCGATGTCGATGTTCTCGACCGCGTCGGCGAACGAGCAGTCGGGCCGGGCGATGGTCTCGCGAAACGGGTACAGGTTCACCACCAGCATGTCGATGCGGTCGATGCCGTGCCGGGCGATGGTGTCCAGGTGCTCGGCACTGTCGCGGCGCGCCAGCAGGCCGCCGTGAATCTTGGGATGCAGCGTCTTGACGCGGCCGTCCAGGATCTCGGGCGAGCCCGTGTGGGCGGCGACTTCGGTCACGGCCAGGCCGGATTCTGCCAGCAGGCGCGCGGTGCCGCCGGTCGACAGCAGGCGCACGCCGCGCGAAGCGAGTGCACGGGCGAATTCGACGATGCCGGTCTTGTCGGACACCGAGAGCAGGGCGGTTTCGATTTTCATGGTGGGGCGGTTGAAATGAAGGAAAGCGGACGGGAGCGCCAGTCGCGCGCTCAGGGCTGGAGATTGTGCGCCTGCAGTTTCTTGCGCAGGGTGTTGCGGGTGATGCCCAGCATTTCAGATGCCCGCGACTGGTTGCCGCCGGAGCGCTCCAGGGCAACTTCGAGCACTGGGCGTTCGACGCATCGCATCACCATGTCCCACATATCGTGGGGCTCGGAATCGCCCAAGTCTTCGAAATAGCGTTCCAGGCTGGCACGCACGCAGTCTTCCAGGACATCTTTCTTGCTCATGAGTACAAATATTTATAGTTGGAGGTGGGTGGCGGATCACGCCGCCAGCAGGGGGTGCGCGGCAGGGGCGGGTGATGCCGGCCCGCCGCGCACAAGATCGTCGAACCAATCGGACACGGCCCGCCACTGGTCGCGGGTGTTGTCGATAAGGTTCATGCGGTCGCGGAACGAGTCCGCGCCGGGCAGGCCGTCGATGTACCAGCCGATATGCTTGCGCGCCGAGCGCACGCCGGTGTGCTCGCCATAGAAGCGGTAATGGTCGTGCAGGTGCTCGAGCAGCAAGTCGCGCATTTCTTCGTGGGAAGGGGGCGCCAGCATGTCGCCCGTGCGCAGGTAATGGTCGATTTCGCGGAAGATCCAGGGCCGGCCCTGGGCCGCCCGGCCGATCATGACCGCGTCGGCGCCAGTGTAATCCAGGACGCGGCGCGCTTTCTCGGGGCTGTCGATGTCGCCATTGGCGATCACCGGAATGGAAAGCTCGGCCTTGACGGCCCGGATGGTGTCGTATTCGGCTTCGCCCGTGTACAGGTCGGCGCGGGTGCGGCCGTGCAGGGCCAGGGCGGCGATGCCGGCGTCCTGGGCGCGGCGGGCCACGCGCAGCGCGTTGCGATGTTCCCGGTCCCAGCCCGTGCGGGTTTTCAGGGTAACGGGCACGCCCAGCGGGGCGCAGGCGGCCACCACGGCGTCCAGGATGCGGGCGACCAGGTCTTCATCGCGCAGCAACGCCGAACCCGAGGCCAGGTTGCACACCTTTTTAACGGGGCAACCCATGTTGATGTCGATGATGCGCGCGCCCCGCGCGGCATTGAAGGCGGCCGCTTCGGCCATCATGGCGGGGTCGGCGCCCGCTATCTGCACCGCCACCGGGGCGATTTCGCCGTCGTGGTTCAGGCGGCGCGAAGTCTTGACGCTATCCCACAGGCGCGGGTTGCTGGCGGCCATTTCCGATACCGCATGACCCGCCCCCAGCCGCTTGCACAGCTGGCGGAAAGGCCGGTCGGTCACCCCCGCCATGGGGGCGACCAGCACGTTGTTGGGTAGGGTCCAGGGGCCGATGCGCATAGACGGGATTTTACCCGCCTTCGTTTGACGCTTATTGATCGGCGGCGGGCGCGGTTTAGGCGCGCAGCCCTTGCAGCAGATGGCGTGCCAGCGGCGCACGCAGCGGCGCGGCCAGGTCCAGGGCCAGCAGGCCCAGGCCGCAGGCGTGCTCGACGGGAGCCAGGCCGGTGGCGAAGGCACGCGGCATCAGGTCGGTAAGGCCGGCGGTAATCCAGCGGTCGGCGCGGCGGGCACGCGCGAAGGCGGCCAGCGCGGGGCCAGGATCGGTGCCGGGGTCGAGCAGCCAGCCGGCCAACCCTTGGGCCAGCCGGGCCGCATCGCGCAGCCCCAGGTTCAGGCCCTGGCCGGCCACCGGGTGCAGCGTCTGGGCGGCATTGCCGATAGCCGCCTGGCGGCCTTGGGTAAGCGCGCGCCGCGCGTTGAGGGCCAGCGGAAAAATGTGCCGCGGCGCCTGGCTGGACAGGCGCCCCAGGCGCGTGCCGAACGCGGCGCTCAGGGCGGCCGAGAAGGCGGCGTTGTCCAGTTGCGCCAGTTCGGCGGCCCGCGCCGGGGCGCTGCACCACACCACCGAATAGGCCCGTGCCTGCTGCGGGTGCGGCAGCAGGGCCAGCGGGCCTTCGTTGGTGAAGCGTTCCCAGGCCCAGCCCGGGCGGGGCAGGGTGGCTTGCGCGCTGGTGATGACGGCATGCTGGCCGTATTCGCGGCGCAGGTCGTTGGCGCCGCTGCCGTCGGACAGGACGGCAACGCCGCAGTGCAGCTCGGCATCGCCCTGCCGCACGGTGATGCCCCGGTTGTCCTGGCCCTGCACGTGGGCTGGCGGCCCGTGCAGCACGGTCACGCCACTGGCTTGCACGCGGTCCAGCAGCACGGCGTGCAATTCGGCGTACGAGACCGTGCTGCCCAGGCGCGGCACCTGGAAGTCGTTGCACTGGATCAGGGTGCTGCCCAGCCGGCCGCGCTGCGACACATGCACGGTACGGATATCGGCGGCGCGCCCGGGCCAGGCGTGCAACGATTCGAGCAGCACGCGGCTGCCGTGGTTCAGCGCCAGCACGCGCGGATCGGCGGCCGGGATCGCGGCCGCCGATCCGTCGGGCGCGGGCGGCGTCCCGGCCAGCAGGGCGATGCGCTCGGGCCGCGCGGCATGGCGGGCCAGCAGCAACGCCAGCACGCGGCCGACCGGGCCGGCGCCCAGGATGGCGATATCGTAGGCAGGCTGAGTCATGCTGGAATTCTACCGTCCACTACAATCGCGGGCGTCCTGTGCTTGTTCGCGCCTTGCCGCGATTCTTCCTGTTCCGATATGCCATCAGCCCCGACCTTCTCTGCCTCCGCCGCCCGACCGCGCAACAAAGTGGTGCTGGGCCTGCTGGCCTGCCTGTTCGGATGGCTGGGGGCGCACTGGTGGTACCTGGGCCGCCGCCATGCCTGGCTGGTCACCCTGGCCGCCATCGCGTGCCTGGTGGCGGCATCGCGGTTTCCGGTGTGGTACGACAATCCGGCCTTCTTCCTGGTCTTCATTCCGATGATCGACGGTTTCATCGAAGGGGTGGTGTTCAGCCTGATGCCGGACGAGAAATTCGATCGTCTCTACAACCCCGCCCATGGCCGGGTGACGCATACCGGCTGGGGGCCGGTGCTGGTGGCCATCATGGGCACGCTGGTGGGGGCCACCATGGGCATGTTTGCGGTGGCGATGGTGGTGGTGTACACCTGGACGGTCATGGGCTGGCTGGACGGGTACGTGCTCTGAGGGCCGCGCTCATTCGCGCATCAGCGCCTCGATCTCGCGCGCATCCACCGGCACGCCGCGCGTGATCAGTTCACAGCCTTCCTCGGTGACCAGCGCATCGTCTTCGATGCGGATGCCGATGTCCCAGAATTGTCGCGGCACGTCATCGGCGGCGCGCACGTAGATGCCAGGCTCGATGGTCAAGACCATGCCCGGCTCCAGCGTGCGCCACGGCCGTTCTTCGCCCGAGGCCGGCCCGGCGCGATAGTCGCCGGCGTCATGCACGTCCAGGCCCAGCCAATGCCCGGTGCGGTGCATATAGAAGCGGGTATAGGTTCCGGACTCGATCACGCCATCCAGCGACCCTTGCAGCAAGCCTTCGTCCAGCATGCCTTGGGCCAGCACCCGCACCGCGGCTTCGTGGGCATCGTTCCAGGCGCGGCCCGGTGCCGTTGCGGCCACGGCGGCCTCTTGGGCCGCCTTCGTCAGGTCGTACAGGGCACGTTGCGGGCCGCTGAAATGGCCGTTGACCGGAAACGTGCGCGTTACGTCGGACGCATAGCTGTCGACCTCGCACCCCGCGTCGATCAGCACCAGTTCACCGTCGCGCAATACCGTATCGCCCGCGGCGTAATGCAGCACGCAGGCATTGGCGCCGGCGGCGACGATGCTGGGGTAGGCCGGCGCTTGCGCGCCATGGCGGCGAAATTCGTACAGCAATTCCGCTTCCAGCTCGTATTCGTGCAGCCCTGCGCGCGTGGCGCGCATGGCGCGCGCATGGGCGCCGGCGGAAATGCGCGCGGCCTGGCGCATGGCCGCGATTTCGCTGGCATCCTTCACCAGCCGCATGTCGGCCAGCACCGGCCTCAGGTCGTGGATGTGCGCCGGCGGCTGGCGCCGGCCGCGGCCCTGCTGCTCGGCCTCGGCCTGCCAGCGGCGCAGCTTGCGCTCGACTGGCCCGGCCGCGGCAAAAGAGCGGTACAGGGCGGGCTGGTCCAGCAGCAGGGCGGGCATCAGTTCGTCGAGCTCGTCGATGGCATGCGCCGCGTCGAACCCGTAGCGCTGCGCTGCCAGTTCGGGTCCGCACCGATAGCCTTCCCATGTTTCCTGTTCAGGATGCCGGGCGCGGCAGAACAGGATCGCCCGGTCGAAGGCGCCCGCCACCAGCACCAGCCATGCGTCCGGCTCGGTAAAACCGGTCAGGTAGTAAAAGTCGCTGTCGTGGCGATAGGGGTATTCAGTATCGCGGTTGCGCATGGCGTGCGGCGCGGTGGCCAGCACGGCGATGCCCCCCCCGGCCGCGCGCAGGTGGGCGAGCAGGCGGCGGCGCCGGTCAGCGTAGGGGGCGATGTCGGTGGCAGGCAGGCTCATGGCGGGCAGTGATCAGGGGCCGGGCAACAGGCCGGGCCAGACGAAGAACACGCCTACTTTACCGCGCCGGCGTGCTGGCCGGGCATTGGGCCTCCTGCTACAATCCGCGCCACTGTCATTGGGGAGTAGCCATCCTTTGAGTCCCCAAAGGAGTCAGCGTCAACAGACTTGGTGGTTTCGTACCCCATGGCGCTGACGGTTCCCGTGCGACGGCTTCGCCCGCCGCCCGGACCTGCCCGGCGAGACCTTTGGCCGCGATGCGTTCACGCCAGCCGGGCGAGCCGCACCGTTGCGCCATTGGTATCTGCTCGTCCGGCTGCGCGTCATGCTGCTCACCCTGTTCCTGTTTTTCCTGTCGGCCCTGGTCATTTACTTTGCCTGCGAATACTTCGTCAATGGCATCGAATGGGTCGGCCATCGGCTCAAGCTGGGCGTTACCGCCACCGGCACGGTGCTGGCCGCCTTTGGCACGGCGCTGCCCGAAAGCGCGGTGACCTTCATGGCAGTGGTGTTCGGGACCACACCCGAGCAGAAGGACATCGGCGTGGGCGCCGCCATGGGCGGGCCGCTGGTGCTGGCCACCTTGGCCTATGCCGTGGTGGGCTTGGCCCTGTGGCGCGGTGGGCGCGGCGCCGCCCGCATCAATGCCGACCAGCAGCGGCTGGCGCGCGACCAGGCATGGTTCATGGGCGTGTTCGTGGCCAAGGTCGGCCTGGGGCTGGTGGCGTTCGCCTGGAAGCCCTGGCTGGGGCTGGTGTTCCTGGGGGTGTACGCGCTGTACGTCAAGCGTGAATTATCCAACGATGAAGCGTGCCTGGACTGCGATGACCTGGCACCCCTGAAACTGCGCCCGCGCGATGACGATCCGTCGATGGCCTGGGCCTGTATCCAGACGGCGCTGGCATTGCTGGTGATTGCCGGCGCCTCGCATATCTTCGTGCGCCAGATCGAATTGCTGGGTATCGCCATGGGCGCCTCGCCCCACTTGGCGGCGCTGCTGCTGGCGCCGATGGCCACCGAGCTCCCCGAGATCATGAATGCCCTGATCTGGGTGCGGCAGGGCAAAGAGCGGCTGGCGCTGGCGAACATTTCCGGCGCCATGATGATCCAGGCCACGATCCCCAGCGCGCTGGGCATCTTCCTGACGCCCTGGCTGCTCGACGGCCCGCTGGTGGCGGCCGGCCTGGTCACCTTGCTGTCGATCTCGCTGCTGTGGTTGCGGTTCCGCCGGGCCGGCATGAGCGTGCCGGTGTTGTCCACGGTTGGAGGGTTCTACGGACTGTTTGCCCTGTACCTGGGTTGGCACTTCGTGCGCTGACCGGGCCATGCCTGCCGCCCAGCCATGGCTCACTGTTGCGTATTAGGTGCCAAAACCGGGAAAACCCTTGTTCTAGATCAGAAAATCACGTAAAATCAACGTGTTTACATCATACGGAGTTGTTCTGTGAATACCGATTCCGGCGACAGTAGTCGATCTTGCATCGACGTCGCTGCCTGACAGGATCCACGCAGAAACTCCTTCTGCCGCATCCTGCCAGCGCAGGGTGTGGTTTGTGGCGGTAGGTTCTTTGCCGCCAACTTCCCGCAAAACCGCCAGAACCGTTGCTGTGTCGTCGCAGCTTGCGTCGTCGCGCGCGTATCGTGCGCCGCCGCCTGCCGCTGCGGGCACGCGCGTATTCGCACGAATCGCTCCCCTGCTCTAGGGAGGCTGCCATGCGTTTATTCGACCTCTTCATGCGCCGTGCCGGCGTGGATCGCGCCGCGATCAACCGCCGCCAGGGTATGTCGCGCCTGACTATCGTGTGCCCGCGCGATGCCCTGGGTGCCGTACGCAAGCAGATATGCCTGGATTTCGGTGCCGCCGGCCTCGATGTGGCGCAGTTTCAAATCGATTCTGGCCGCGACGCCGATTTCGCCTCTGCTTGCATCACGGTGAATTGTCCGCCCGAACTGCGGTCCGAACTCATGTCGCAGGCCCGGCGCTTGCGAGCCAACCCGGCCGTGCGCCACGTCCATTTCGGCACTTCGGCCCGCGCCGCTGCCTGAGCCTGCCCGCGCTGCCCACTGGCCGCACGGGCAGCGTGGCTCAACTACAATGCCGTTTGGGGCGCATAGCCCGCTTTTCGTCGGGTTTTTTCGGATTTAGGCATGGATCGGCTCGGTTGGCTCGTACCGTGGGAATTTTCCCCCACCCTGGTGGCTGCCTTCTTGGCAGCCATCGTACTGTTCGTGCGCGGCCAACGCGTGCACCGGGTCAACGGGGCGCGCCAGTTCCTGTTCTGGGCCGGCATGGTGCTGCTGTACCTGTCGCTGCACACCCGGGTCGACTATTACGCCGAGCGCATGTTCTTCATCCACCGAATCCAGCACCTGGTCCTGCATCACCTGGGGCCGCTGCTGGTCATGGCGGCGTTCCCGGGGTCGGTAATGCGCGCGGGCCTGCCCATGGCCTGGCGGCTGCGGCTGCGCGACTTCCTGCGTACGCGCACCGGCCGCGCGCTGGTGGCGGTGCTGACCAACAAGTATTTCGTGCCGGCGCTGTTCGTGTTCCTGGTGCTGGTCTGGCTGATCCCGTCGGTGCAGTTCTATTCCATGCTCGACTGGCGCCTGTACCGCTTGATGAACTGGTCGGTGGTGATCAGCGGGTTCATGTACTGGAACCTGATCCTCGACCGGCGGCCCAGCCCGCCCGCGGCCATGAGCCCCGGCGGCCGGGTGCTGTCGCCCGTGCTGACCATGGCGCCGCAGATGGTGGCAGGCGCCGTCATCGCCTTCACTGAATCCGACATCTACCCCTTGTTCGAGCTCTGCGGCCGCGCCATCGCCATGTCGGCCCAGACCGACCAGACCATCGGCGGGCTGACCATGTGGATTCCCGCCGCCATGGTCGAGGTGTTTGGCCTGATGGTGGCGCTGGGTACCCTGATGCGCCTGTCGGGCAAGGGCCGCCTGCGGCCCGAAGACCGCCAGGCCCGGGATCGTGCCCGCGCGCGCGAATGTGCCGAGGCCGGCGCCGATCAGGCCGCGGCCAGCCCCTGATGCGCCGGGGTGGCGGTCATGCCACCAGCCCGTGGTACTTGCGGCCCAGGGCCACGGTGGCCTGGAACATTCCCGCCTTGCTGCCACAGTCGTAGCGCTGTCCTTCGTAGCGGTGCGCATAGACCGGGTGGGTACCCATCAGCGATGCAATCCCGTCGGTAAGCTGGATTTCGTTGCCGGCCCCGATCTGGGTGGCACGCAGGTGGTCGAAGATCTCGGGCTCCAGCACATAGCGGCCCACCACCGCCAGCGTCGACGGAGCATCTTCGGGCGCCGGCTTCTCGACGATATGCGTGATGCGGGTGGTGCGGTCGTTGGGCGAGCGCGCCGCCACGATGCCGTACTTGCGCGTGTCTTCGCGCGGGACATCCTGCACGCCCAGCACGCTGGCATCGTTCGCATATGATGCGTCGATCAGTTGCTTCAGCACCGGCGTGTCGGCGTCGATCAGGTCATCGGCCAGCAGCACGGCGAAGGGCTCGTTGCCCACGGCGGGGGCGGCCGTCAGCACGGCGTGGCCCAAGCCCAGCGGGGCGGACTGGCGGATATACAGGCAATTGACATGCGACGGCAGAATGCCGCGCACCATGGCCAGCAGCTCGTGCTTGCCCTTGCTTTCCAGGTCGGCTTCCAGTTCGGGGGCCGAGTCGAAGTGATCTTCGATGGCGCGTTTGTTGCGCCCGGTGACGAAAATCAGGTCGGTGATACCGGCGGCCACGGCTTCTTCCACGGCGTACTGGATCAGGGGCTTATCGACCACCGGCAGCATTTCCTTGGGCATGGCCTTGGTGGCCGGTAGAAAACGGGTGCCCATTCCTGCGACAGGAAAAACGGCTTTGCGGATTGGGCGCATGAGAACCTCGGGTAGAAATTTGGGGTGAACCGCTAAACTTTTCGCGGCGGTCGCTATCATATTGCCATGAACCGCAGGCATACGATATTCAGGTATCCCATTGTGAGGCGCGGGCTGGCGGGCGTCCTGAGCCTGGCGCTGGCCTTGCCCGTCGTGCCGGCCCTGGCCCAGCCCATGGGCCTGCCATCGATGGGCGCGGCCTCGTCAGCCGACCTTTCCCCCGCGCTGGAACGCCAGTTGGGCGAAGCCATCATGGCCCAGGGCAGGCGCGATCCTACCTACATCAACGATCCCGAACTTACCCAGTACCTGACGACCATGGGGCGCCAACTGGCGGCCTATGCGCCCGGCACGGTGCCCGATGTCGAGATGTTCGGGGTAAGGGATCCCGAAATCAATGCTTTCGCCATGCCCGGCGGCTTCATCGGGGTGCACAGCGGCCTGATCGTCTCGTCCACCAGCGAATCCGAGCTGGCCTCGGTGCTGGCGCACGAAATCGGCCACGTGGTGCAGCGCCACATCGCCCGCGGCATGACCCAGCAAAGCCAGAACAGCGTGGTCATGATGGCCAGCATGGCGGCTGCCTTGCTGGCGGCCCTGGCGGGCGGGGGCGGCAACCTGGCCATGGGGGTGGCGGCGTTCGGCCAGGCCGCGGCCATCAACCGCCAATTGGGCTTCTCGCGCGATGCCGAGCGCGAGGCCGACCGCGCCGGCTTCCAGATGCTGACCAAGGCCGGCTACGATCCCAACGGCATGGTGCGCATGTTCTCGCGCCTGATGAGCGCCTCGCGCCTGAACGAGGGCATGGGCGGCGGTGCCTGGGCCAGCACCCACCCGCTGTCGATCGAGCGGATGTCCGATGTCCAGAACCGCGCGCGCAGCCTGTCTCCCGAGCAACACGTCGACAGCGACAACTACTGGTACATACGCGCCAAGATGCGCGTCGTCCAGGGGCGCGACGCGGTCAGCCTGCGCACCGCCGGACAGCAACTGCAAGACGACGCCCGCACCCTGAAGGGCGTGCAGCAGTCGGCGGCCTACTACGGCCTGGCGCTGCAGGCCTTCCAGCGCAACAGCCTGGACGAGGCCCAGCGCTACCTGGACCAGGCCAGCGCCGGCCACAGCAGTCCGCAACTGGCGCGGCTGGAGATCGACCTGGCCGCTGCGCGCAAAGACAGCGCCCGTACGCTGGAACTGGCCTCGGCGGCCATCAAGCGGTGGCCGCAGCAGCGCGCCCTGGGTATCGCCTATGCGCAGGCCCTGCAGGGCGCCGGGCGCCATGCCGAGGCCCAGGCCTACCTGCGCGAACGCATCAAGCAGTGGGGCGACGACGAGCCCGGCCTGTACCAGATGCTGGCCCAAAGCGAAGACCGCAACGGGCAGCCGGTGCAGGCGCGCCGCGACATGGCACGCTATTACGTGCTGACCGGCGCCTACGCCGCCGCCGAATCGCAATTGCAGCAGGCGCGCACCTTGTCCGGCGACTTCTACGAGCAATCGCAAATCGACGTGCAGATCCGCGAAGTGAAAGACAAACTAGCCGCCGAACGCGACCTGCTGGAACGCTTCAAGGGATAAGCGGCACGCCATGCCGGATGCTTCCTGGGCAGGTGTCAGGCACCTGCGGCGCCTGACACCTGACAATATAGATACTACCCCGCCGCATAGCGCAGGTGCCGCCCGACCGGGGACGCTGCGGAGCCGGCTCTGCCGGTCCGCACGCGTCGCCCCCTTGAGGGGGAAGCGCGCCAGCGCTTCGGGGGTGGGCCTATCTTCCAGTTTCGAAGAAACGCCCCAGCCGCTGCGGCAGCCAGCCCAGGTGAGCCGGGAACGGCCCGGTGGGAAACCCGGCGTGCCCGCCTTCGGCTGGCTGGTGCAGCAGCACGTGGCCGGAACATTCGCGCGGCAGGGGTAGCGCGCTTTCGGGCAGGAACGGGTCGTTGCGCGCATTGAGCACCAGCGTCGGCACGGCAATGCTGGGCAGCCATGGCTTGCTCGAGGCACGCGTCCAGTAATCGAGCGCGTTGCGAAAACCGTGCATGGGCGCCGTATAGGCGTCATCGAAGTCGCGCAGGTCGCGCGCGTGGGCAATGCGCATGACATCGATCGAGCCGGGAAAGCGGCGCGCCTTTTCCAGCACCTTGTGCCGCATGGTCTTCAGGAAGTGCGCGCTGTAGAAGCGTCGGTTGAAGAAGCCCTGCGACAGGGTGTTGCCGCCGGCCACCAGGTCCAGCGGCACCGATACGCCGGCGCACGCCGCCAGCCACGACACATTGCTGCCTTGTTCGCCCAGGTGCTTGAGTAGCGCGTTGCCGCCCAGCGAAACGCCCACCGCATGCCAGCGCGCGTGCGGGATGCGCGCGCGCACCGTATCCAGCATGAAGCCCACCTCGGTGGAGTCACCCGAATAATAGGCGCGCGCCAGGCGGTTGGGCGTACCCGAACAGCCCCGGAAATGCGCCACCGCCACGATCCAGCCACGTGCCCGGAAATGATGGGCGATGGACTGGGCATAGCGGCTGGTGCTTCCGCCCTCCAGGCCGTGCAGCAGCAACAGGGCCGGCGTGTCGGGCGTTTGCGGCAGCGAAGGCCAGTCGGCGTCGGTGATCCAGCGGGCGGCAGCGGTCTTGCCCGCGACCACCGGTGCGCTGCTGTCGATGGGTTGTCCGTCGGCACGCTTGTGCGGGAACAGCCCGGGCCCGGTCCAGTCGATATCGATGAAATCGGTGTCGGGCGTGTCGACGCGCTGGCGCACGAAGGCGATCTGGTGGTGCTGCGCCAGGAAGGCGGCATAGATCGTCTGGCTATGACGATCGGGCAGCCAGGCGGGAACAGGGCAGGGCGAGGTATCGAGTCGGGCGGTGGCCAAGCGATCTACCCGGTCAGTGCAGCCGGTCGGGGACATCGTGCAAGTCGAGTACCCCGGCGTCGGCAGGCGCCGGCGATGCATGGTGCACGACCATGCGCCATCCCGCGGGCCCTTTGTGATAGACATTGGTGGCGTAGCAGTTGGCGTACTGCGTGCCCCCGCGCGTGCGCACGGTCACTTGTTCGACCAGGGTGTGCACCGAGCACATCATGCTTTGCATGATGAGAGGGCGCAGCGGCCGGATATGCAGCGGGCCCGCCGCCAGTGTCTGTTGCCACGATTCCTGCACCGCCGTATGGCCGACCGCGCGTAGTCCGCCCGGGTGGATGCAGACGACTTCCTCGTCGTCGGCCCAGATTTGCATCAGGCGGACGGTATCGGCTTGTTCGAGCGCTTCGTAAAACGCTTGCTCGGCTTCTTCAGGCGTGGCGAACATGGGGGCGGGCACGCAGGGTCAGTGGCCGTGCACGACGGCGCCGGGCTTCAGGCGGTATTCGGCGCCACAGTAGGCACAGCGCGCCGACCCGGTATGGGTGACATCGAGGAACACGCGGGGGTGCATGCTCCAGAGCGGCGCCTTGGGGCCCGGGCAGTACACGGGCAGGTCTTCGGCGCCGACTTCAATGGTTTCGTGGGCGGGCGCGGCGGCGGGGGCGGCGGCGGTCATGGTGTTTCCTGAAAAAAATAGCGTGGAAGAAGGCGGCGTATCAGACCGGGGTGAGCCAATGCGCATATTTGGCATTGCGCCCGTTGACCAGGTCGAAGAAGGCCGTTTGCAGCTTTTCGGTCACCGGCCCACGCCGTCCCGCGCCGATCTTGCGGTTGTCGACTTCGCGGATGGGGGTGACTTCGGCGGCGGTGCCGGTGAAGAAGGCTTCATCGGCGATATAGATGTCGTCGCGCGTCAGGCGCTTGGTGACCACGGGGATGTCCAGGTCGGCGGCCAGCGCATGCACGGTGGAGCGCGTGATGCCGGTCAGTGCCGAGGCGATCTCGGGTTCGCACAGGATGCCGTCCTTGACGATGAAGACGTTTTCGCCCGCGCCTTCGGCCACGAAACCGTCGGTGTCGAGCAGCAGGGCTTCGTCGTAGCCGTCTTGCAGGGCTTCGGCGTTGGCAATGATGGAATTGGCGTAGGTGGTGGCCACCTTGGCGCGCGGCATGGTGACATTGACGTGCTGGCGCGCAAACGACGAGACCTTCACGCGAATTCCCTGCGCCAGCGCTTCTTCGCCCAGGTAGGCGCCCCAGGGCCAGGCGGCGATGGCCACATGGACCTTGGCGCCCTTGGGCGAGACGCCCATTTTTTCCGAGCCGTAGAACACCAGCGGACGCAGGTAGCAGGACTCGAGCTGGTTGGCCCGCACGACCTCGCACTGGGCGGCGTTGAGCGTGTCGGGGTCGAACGGCATGGGGATCTGGTAGATGTGCGCCGAATTGCACAGCCGCCGGGTGTGGTCTTGCAAGCGGAAGATGGCGGTGCCGGCGTCGGTCTTGTAGGCGCGTACGCCTTCGAATACCGACAGGCCATAGTGCAGGGAATGGGTCAGGACATGCGTGGTGGCATCGCGCCACGGGACAAGCTTGCCGTCGTACCAGATGAAACCGTCGCGGTCCGCCATCGACATGGTGTTCCCCCTTGAAAGAGGCGCCTATTGTATCAAGCAGCAAGGGTACAATGCCGCTGTTTCAGCGCCGGAGCCGCGGGCAGCGCCCGGGCCTGGTGCCGCGCCGGGCGAACTCTGGCGCGCGTGTGTGTCTTCTTTGATGAGTTCCATGCCGTCCAGTTCCACTTGCCAGGGGGCGTCAGGTGCCCGCTGAGTCTGCTGCCGTGCCCGAAGACCCCCGCCTGGTGCGGCAAGAACGCATCGCGGCGTTTCGCCAGGGCGTGCATGCCATCGTGCCGGCCCTGGTCGCCACCGCCACCTGGGGCCTGGTAACCGGGGTGGCCATGGTCAAGTCCGGCCTGACCGAATCCATGGCCCTGGCCATGACCCTGCTCTTGTACGCCGGATCGGCCCAGCTCACCTCGCTGCCGCTGATCGCCAGCGGTGCCCCCCTGTGGCTGATCTTCATGGCCGGCTGCGTGGTCAACCTGCGCTTCATCATTTTCGGCGCCGCCCTGCACCCGTACTTTCGCCACCTGTCCTGGCCGCGCCGCCTGGGCCTGGGCTATTTCACTACCGACATGGGTTTCGTGCTGTTCATGCCGCGCTTTGGCGACGCCACCGAGCGCGGCACGCGCGAACAGCTGTGGTACTTCCTGGGCACGATCGCGCCGGGCTGGATCGTCTGGCAGTCTTCGTCGATTGCCGGCATCTACCTGGGCACCCTGGTGCCTTCGGCCTGGTCGCTCGATTTCGCCGCGGTGCTGGCCTTGCTGGCCATTACCGTGCCGCTGGCCAATTCCAAGCCCATGCTGATTTCCATGCTGGCGGCGGGGCTGACCGCCTGGGTCGGCCAGTTGCTGCCTCTGCGGCTGGGCCTGGCCGCCGCCGTCATCGTCGGCATCCTGGCGGGCATCGGTGCCGAGCGGTATTTCCACAAGGTGCGCCCATGACCCTCTGGCCATCCGAAATCTACGTTTATTCGGCCATCCTGCTGCTGGCACTGTGCAGCGTGCTGACCCGGGCGGGATTCATGCTGTTCGGCGACTACGTGCCGCTGCCCGACGGCGTGCGCCGAGCCCTGCGATATGCCCCGGCGGCGGCCCTGACAGCCATCATCGTGCCCGACTTGCTGCCCTGGAAAGCGGGGGCCGGACCGGCGTTCGACTACCGCCTGGTAGCCGCCATGGTGGGGGTGATCGTGTTCCTGCGTACCCGCAGCGCGGTGATGGTCATTGTGACCGGCATGGCGGTCTTGTGGGTATTGCGTTGGCTGGCCGGCTGAGGCACCGGGGCCGGCTGCGCTAAAATAAAGTTATCCACAGCAATCCGGGCTTGGCAGCATACTCGTTTTGTTCTTTTTCATGGCCCCCGGCTTCTGCCCATCCTGATGACTGACTCCAACACTACCGAAGCTTCCAGTACCGACGCGCCCACCCCGACTTTCTCCGACTTCGGATTGCATCCCCAACTGCTCCAGTCGGTTGTCGACACCGGATACACCACCCCCACGCCGATCCAGGCGCAAGCCTTGCCGGCGATCATGGCGGGACGCGACGTCATGGGCGCGGCACAAACCGGCACGGGCAAGACGGCGGCCTTCACGCTGCCCATCCTGCATCGCCTGATGCCGCTGGCCAATACCAGCGCATCGCCGGCGCGGCACCCGGTACGCACGCTGATCCTGACGCCCACGCGCGAGCTGGCCGACCAGGTCTACGAAAGCGTCAAGCGCTACAGCAAGCACTCGCCGCTGCGCTCCGCGGTGGTGTTCGGCGGGGTCGACATCGGCCCCCAGAAAGAGGCGCTGCGCCGGGGCTGCGAGATCCTGGTCGCCACGCCGGGCCGCCTGCTCGACCACGTCGAACAGAAAACCGTCAACCTGGGGCAGGTCGGCATCCTGGTGCTGGACGAGGCCGACCGCATGCTCGACATGGGCTTCCTGCCCGACCTGGATCGCATCGTCCGGCTGCTGCCGGCCCAGCGCCAGGGGCTGTTGTTCTCGGCCACGTTCAGCAACGAAATCCGCAAGCTGGGCCGCACGTACCTGAACCAGCCCATCGAGATCGAAGTCGCCGCGCGCAATGCCACGGCCGACACGGTCAGCCAGATCGCCTACCAGATGCCCAGCGACGCCAAGCGTGCTGCGGTGGTGCACCTGGTCAAGTCGCGCGGGCTGAAGCAGGTGATCGTGTTCTCCAACACCAAGATCGGCACGGCGCGCCTGGCGCGCGAACTCGAACGCGATGGCGTGCGGGCCGAATCCATCCATGGCGACAAGAGCCAGGCCGACCGCATGAAGGCGCTCGAAGCCTTCAAGGCGGGCGAACTCGAAGTGCTGGTGGCCACTGACGTTGCCGCGCGCGGCCTCGACGTGGCCGGCGTACCCTGCGTCATCAACTACGACCTGCCGCACAACGCCGAAGACTACGTGCACCGTATCGGCCGCACCGGCCGCGCCGGTGCATCGGGCGAAGCCATCGCACTGTTCACGGCCGACGAAACGCGCTACCTGCAAGACATCGAAAAGCTGATCAAGCGGCCGGTGCCGCGCGGCACGCTGGATGTGCCCCACGACCTGGTGGTGCGCAGCCATACGCGCGAACCCCGCGATACGCGCGAGCCCCGTGCGCGCGGCCGCGAACGCGGCGATCGCCGTGGGGCGTCGTCGGGTTATGGCGCACCCCGCCAGCCGGCCGACGATTTCTTCTACAAGCCCTACGAAGAACCGACCGCGCCGGCTGCTGACAAGGCCGAGGCCTCATCCGAATCGCGTTCCGCCACGCCCAAGCGCCAGGTGGCCGTATTGCTGGGCGGCAACCGCAAGTCTTGAAGCGGCCGCCAGGCCAGCTAGCTAGCCCGCCAGCAAGGCGGGCACGTCGGGCAGGCCGCTGGCTACCGGCGGACTATCAGGCCCCAGGCTGTCCAGCAGCCGTTCCAGATGGCCGATATGCGGCAGCATCGGACCATAAAACACCACGCGCGACCCTATCTGCACCAGCAGCGTGGGAAAGTTCTCGACGTCTTCGTCGCCGAGCAGGTCGGGATGGTCTTCGATGTCGATCCATGCGTAGACCCGCTGGGGCTGGGCTTCGGCCAGGGCCGCCAGCTTGGGACGATATTGTTCGCAGGTATCGCACCAGGCGGCGCAGAAGCAGGCTACCAGCCAGGTGTCATTGCCGCCGGAGGGCAGGGCGGCGCGCAGCGAGGAAGTGTCGGGTCCGGGAACGAGCAGGGGCATGGCATCAGATCGCAACGTATTTGAGACTATGATACCCGGCATGTCTATCGACAGGTTCGCCCCATGATTCCTCCTCGTCCCGATCCCGCGGCGCCCCCGTCCGCGCGTGCCGCCGCGGTAGGCGCGGCCGGCATCGTCCAGGCATTCAAGCGTGCCCTGGTGTCGCAGTGCCATCCCAATATGCTGCTCGCGGTGTTGCTGCCGTTCGTCATCGCGCTGCTGGGCGCGCTGCTGCTGGTATGGCTATTCTGGACTCCCCTGACCGAATGGCTGAACCTGCAAGCCTCGCAATGGCAGTTCGTCAACGATTTCGACGCCTGGCTAGTGGGCATCGGCCTGTTTTCCATCAAGCTGTACTTCATTCCGGTCATTGCGGCAGCCATCCTGCTGCCTGTATCGGGCATCCTGGGGCTGGCCATCGCGGCCATATTCGTCATGCCATTGGTGCTGCGGCACGTCGATGCGCGCCAATACGCCGGGGTATCGCGCCAAGGGCGCAATGCCACCGCCTATAGCGTATGGAATGCCATCTGGGTCAGCGTGGTATTCGCACTGGGCTGGGTCCTGACCCTGCCTTTCTGGCTGATCCCGCCCATGGCGGTCATCCTGTCGATTTTCTGGTGGGCTTTCGCGTTCTCGCGCATGCTGCGCATCGACGCCATCGTCGAACACGCCAGTCCGGCCGAGCGGCGCATCCTGCTCGAACGCCACAATACCGGCTTCTGGATCATCGGCCTGATCTGCGCGTTGCTGAATCTGCTGCCGCCGGCCTGGATCATCCTGCCCGTGTATTCGGGCCTGGTATATGCCCACTATGGGCTCGAGGCCCTGCGGCGCTTGCGGCAGGAACGCGTCATCGAGGCCTGACCCCACTCATCGGATTTCCATGGCTGCTTCATCTTCCCGCCGCATCGGCTTGATCATCGTGGGCGACGAAATCCTGTCCGGACGCCGCCAAGACAAGCATTTCACCAAGATCGTCGAGCTGCTGGCCGCGCGCGGCCTGCAGCTGGCGCGCGCCGAAATCCTGCCCGACGACCGCGGCACGCTTACCGCCGCTTTGCGCCGCAGCTTCGCGTCGGGCGATATCGTGCTGTCGTGCGGCGGCATCGGTGCCACGCCCGACGATCACACCCGGCAGGCTGCCGCCGCCGCGCTGGGTGTGCCGCTGCAATTGCATCCCGACGCCGAGCAGGCGATTGCGCTGCGCGTGGCCGAAATGGCGGCCAAAGGGCAGGGCACGGCCGACATGGCCGCCGCCGAGAACCAGCAGCGCCTGCAGATGGGCGTGTTTCCGGCGGGCAGCGAAATCGTGCCCAACCCCTACAACCGCATCCCGGGGTTCTTCATTCACGACCATACGTTCGTGCCGGGGTTTCCTGTCATGGCCTGGCCCATGCTGGAATGGACGCTGGACACTCGCTACGCTGCGCTGCATCACCAGGTGGCGCATGTGGAACACTCGTTCCTGGTGTTCGGCATTCCCGAGTCGCGCGTGGCGCCCGTCATGCAAGCCTTGCAGCAGCGCTGGGACGGGGTGCGCGCGTTCAGCCTGCCCAGCGTGGGCGAGGCCGGCGGGCAACCCCACATCGAGCTGGGCGTCAAGGGCGAGCCCGACGCCGCGGCCCAGGCACTGGCTTTCCTGCAGCAAGAGGCGTTGCGCCTGGGCGGCCGGCTGGCGCCTTGATGGCAGCGGAGGGCCGATCCTGGCATGGGTTGCCAAATCGCCGCCAAGATTTCACAATACGGGAACCAGCCCTATGGTGCGCTGCGGCATCCGCCGCCGCCCAAGGCCTCATCACCGCACTCATCCATCATCGTGACTTCCACCACGTCAGCTATTGCGCCGGGCTCGGACAGCGAGCATGCACCGGGCCAGTCTCCTATTGCCATCCAGGTCATCGAGCGCGCCATGCGCCTGCTGGACGCACTGGCGGCCCATCCCGACCCGGTCACCCTGAAAGAGCTGTCGGCGACTACCGGCCTGCATGCCTCCACGGCCCATCGCATTCTCAACGACCTGGTGGTGGGGCGCTACGTCGAACGTGTCGATAATGGCCTGTACCAACTGGGAATGCGCCTGCTCGAGCTCGGTTCGCTGGTGAAAGGGCGCCTGAATGTGCGCGAGGCCGCGATCTCGGCCATGCGTTCGCTGCACAAGCTGACGGGCCAGACCATCAATCTGTCGGTGCAGCAGGGCGACGAAATCGTTTATATCGACCGTGCCTGGAGCGAGCGCTCCGGCATGCAGGTGGTGCGCGCCATCGGCGGGCGTGCCCCGCTGCACCTCACCTCTACCGGCAAGCTGTTCCTGTCCACCAGCGACAGCCGCCAGGTGCGCGCCTACGCGTTGCGCACGGGCCTGGCCGGGCACACGCGCAACAGCCTCACCGACCTCGAACGCCTGGAACGCGAACTGGCCCTGGTGCGCCGGCATGGCTATGCGCGCGACAACGAAGAACTCGAATTGGGGGTGCGCTGCATCGCGGCCGGCATTTTCGACGATACCGGCAAATTAGTGGCCGGGCTGTCGATCTCGGCGCCGGCCGAGCGCCTGCAAGACGACTGGATCCACGTCCTGGTCGAGGCGGCCCGCAATATTTCCGAGGCCCTGGGCTACGAACCCACCGTTACCACCAACAGTGCCGGCAAGGGCCTGGCGCCGCACGCCGTGCGCACCTAGCGCCCGCATCGCGATCTTTTCCCGACGCGCAATAAAAAACCCCTGGCAAGCCAGGGGTTTGCAGGGGCCCGAAGGCCAGAGTTATTAGTCTTATTGTTTTGGCACGCCAGCCTTCTTGAACAGCTCGGCCCATTGCGGCACTTGCTGCTGCACTTTGGCCTCCAGGGCCTTCGGGTTGGCTTCGTCGTTCAGTACTTCCGCGCCCAGGCCCGCCATGCGTTCCTTGAACTTCGGGTCGGCCAGGCCGGCCTGCAGCGCCTTCACCAGCTTGTCGACCACCGGCTGGGGCGTACCCTTCGGTACCCACATGCCGTGCCAGATACCCACTTGGAAGCCCTTGAAGCCCGATTCGTCCATGGTGGGCAGGTCGGACAGGGTAGGCACGCGCTTCAGGCTGGTAACGGCATACGCCTTCACCTTCTTGGCGCCGATTTGCTGGGTGGTATTGGTGGTCTGGTCGCACATCAGGTCGACCTGCTTGCCCAGCAGGTCGTTCATGGCCGGCCCCGTGCCCTTGTAGGGGATGGTCAGCAGGTCGACACCCAGGGCGTCGATCAGCATGGTGCTGCACAGGTGGCTGGCGGCGCCGATGCCGGCGTTGGCCACCGAGACCTTGTCTTTGTTGGCCTTGACGTACTCGACCAGTTCCTTGATGTTGTTGGGCGGGAAGTCTTCGCGGGCCACGAGCGTCATGGGAACATCGACCACCAGGCCGATGGGCTCAAAGCTCTTGAACGGATCATAGCCCGGGTCTTTGTAGAGCGAAGGCGCCGTGGTGAACCCCAGGTGCATCAGCAGTATGGTGTAGCCGTCGGGATCGGCGCGTGCCACGTACGACGTGCCTATGGTGCCGCCTGCGCCGGCCTTGTTCTCGACCACCACGGTCTGGCCCAGCGTCGGCCGCATGGCTTCGGCCAGCGAGCGCGCCACGTTGTCGGTGGGGCCGCCCGCCGAGAACGGGACGACCATGTTGATGGCCCGCGCCGGGTATTCTGCCGCGTGTGCGGCACCTGTGGCAAACAGGGCGCTCGCAGCCAGCAATGCCGAAAGCGTACGGGGGATGAATGTCATGGGGTCTCCTGTGCCGCGGGGTGCGCGGCGGTGTTTTCACTTGGACTGACGAGCCTTTCTTGGAGTGTCATCAGTTGGTCGCCAGTGTAGAAAACAATGGATATGCCGTCACCGGGTATTTCCCCCCATCCTGCGGCATAGCAAACACAATTTGTTGCATCGCATCAAATAGCTTGACAGTTGGTTCGAGGTCCGTAAAATGGCATTTGTGCAGTGCAGCAAATGGGTCGGCGATAACTTGCAACATCGGATCCCGCGCCCGTTTCCATCCGTCGCAAACATCGTTATATGCCGGCACGCCCCCGGCTCTTCTACCCGGAGACCCTTATGACCGCCATTCCGCAACACGTTCTGGATAGCCAGAAATCCGCCCTGAATACCCTGGTGGCCACCCAGGCCACGCTGTTTGCCGGCTTCGAAAAGCTGGTCGACCTGAACTTGAAGGTCGTCAAGGCCACGCTCGACGAAGTGGCCCAGACGTCGCAGCAAGCCATTGGTGTCAAAGACCCCCAGGAAGCCGCCGCGTTCGCCAGCTCGCTGGTGCAGCCGGGTGCCGAAAAGGCCATGGCGTATGGCAAGCATGTGTATGACATCGTTGCCAGCGTGCAAGGCGAACTGGCCAAGCTGGCCGAAACGCAGATCGCCGAAGGCCAGCAACAGGTGGCCGATGCCGTCGAGCAGTTCTCGAAGAACGCGCCCGCCGGCTCGGAAAGCGCCGTCGCGCTGCTGAAGTCGTCGCTGGCCACCGCCAACGGTGCCTACGAATCGATGACCAAGGCCGCCAAGCAGGCCGCCGAAGTCGCTGAATCGAACCTGAACGCCGCCGCTAACGCCACGTTCAAGGCCGCGACCGACGCCGCCGATGCCGCTACCAAGTCGACCCGCAGCCGCCGCGCCGCTGCCTGATCGCGCCGCGGGGTTGTTGCCGCGGACCAGACTGTAGTACTGTTGAGTGACAGAGCAGAGCTGGAATTAGCCACCCCACCGGGTGGCTTTTTTTTATTTTGGCGCAACATGACGCCCGTTGTTACCGGTGCGCAGGGCCTCAGGCGCCCGCCCCGATGGCGCCGACGCATTCTCCCACCAGGGCCGGCCCGCGGTAGATCAGGCCCGTATACAACTGCACCGCATTGGCGCCGGCGTCGATCTTTTCGCGTGCCTGGCGGCCCGACAGAATGCCGCCCACGCCGATGATGGCGGTGTCCGCCCCCATGCGCTGGCGCAGCCGGGCGATGACGGCCAAGGACAGCGCATGCACCGGCGCACCCGACAGGCCGCCGGCTTCGTTGGCATGCGCCTGGCCGGCCACCGCATCGCGCGACAGGGTGGTGTTGGTGGCAATGACGCCGTCCACGCCATAGCGCGGCAGAATGTCGGCAATGGCGTCGACCTGCGCTTCGGTCAGGTCGGGGGCGATTTTCACGGCCAGCGGCACGTGGCGCTGGTGCCGGTCGGCCAGTTGGGCGCGCTTGTCGCGCAATCGGGCCAGCAGGGCCGACAGTTCGTCGCCGCCTTGCAGGGCGCGCAGGTTCTGCGTATTGGGCGACGAAATATTCACCGTGACATAGTCGGCATGCGGGTATACGCCTTCCAGCCCCAACAGGTAATCGTCGGCGGCACGTTCGATGGGGGTGTCGGCGTTCTTGCCGATATTCAGTCCCAACACGCCGCCCTGGGTACGCCATTGGCTGCGCTGCACGTTGGCAATGAAGGCATCCAGCCCCTGGTTGTTGAAGCCCAGCCGGTTGATCAGCGCCTGGGCGCGCGGCAGGCGGAACATGCGGGGCTTGGGATTGCCGGGCTGGGCACGCGGGGTGACGGTGCCCACTTCCACGAAGCCGAAGCCCAAGTTGCCCAGGGCGTCGATATGGGCGCCGTTCTTGTCCAGGCCGGCGGCCAGTCCCACGGGGTTGTCCAGCGCCAGGCCCATCAGGGTGGCGGGCGCCCGCGGGCGGGCGTGCAGCAGCTTGCGCGTTGCCCCGCAGTCATAGGCGCGCTGCAGCCCGGCCAGCGTGACTTCATGGGCGGTTTCCGCGTCCATGGCGAACAGGGCCGGACGCGCCAGGGGGTAGGCTTGGAAAAGGATGGACATGGGGCGCAATTGTAGCCAGTTTGCCCCGCCGCGCGCGCCGTATCAGAGCACGTCGGGCGGCGGTTCTTGCCAGGCGCCGTCCAGGTGCATCTGCAGTGGGCGGAACCGGGATTTGTAGGCCATCTTGCGGCTGTCGCCGATCCAGTAACCCAGGTACAGCCAGGGCAGATCCAGCGTGCGGCATTGTTCTATCTGCCAAAGCACGTTGTAGGTGCCCAGGCTGCCGCGCGCGGCCGGATCGTAGAAGGTGTACACCGATGACAGGCCGTCGTCGAGCACGTCGATGATGGACACCATGATCAGCGTGCCTTCGGCGTTGCGAAACTCGACCAGGCGCGTGTTGACCCGGCTGGTCAGCAGGAACTGGGCGTACTGGGTACGGCTGTCTTCATCCATGCCCCCGCCCGGGTGGCGGCCCTGCTGGTAGCGCGTATACAGGTCGTAGTGCTCGGGAGACCAGGCCAGTTCCGCCACGAAGGCGCGCAGGTCCTGGTGGCCGCGCCACGCGCGGCGCTGGCTGCGGTTGGGGGTGAAGTGGGCCGCGTCCACGCGTACCGGCACACAGGCATGGCAATTGTCGCAATGCGGCCGGTAAGTAAATAGCCCGCTGCGCCGGAACCCCTGTTCCACCAATTGCGAATATGCGCCGGCATTGATCAGGTGGCCAGGCGCGGCCACCTGCGAGCGCGCCTGGCGCCCGGGCAGGTAGCTGCACGGATACGGCGCAGTCGAATAAAACTGCAGCGTGGCGAAGGGAAGTTCTTTGAGCTGGCTCATGGACAGATCCGCCCGAATGTCGAGTCCGGGCGGGTATACACATCTTAACGCCGATGCGGCTCAGTACAACAACCGCGAGAATTGCGCGGGGTGCAGCCGGCCCTGGCTGTTCAGGTGTCCGGGCTGCCAGGCGGGCGCGGGTTGGGCCACTGCCTGGCGCACGTGTTCAACGAAGCGGGCGCGTGGCACCGGCCCGGCCCCCAGGCTGGCCAGATGGCGTGTCTGTTGCTGGCAGTCTATCCATTCGACACCGGCGTTGCGCAAGAATGCCACCAGGTATGCCAGGGCCACTTTCGATGCGTCTGGCACGCGGGTGTACATCGATTCGCCGAAGAACATGCGGCCCAGGCTGATGCCATACAGGCCGCCCGCCAGTTCGCCATCGATCCAGGTTTCGACGCTGTGTGCCACGCCCGCCGCATGCCAGGCGCGGTAGGCCTGCCGCATGGCCGCGGTGATCCAGGTTCCGGCCTGGTTGCCGCGCGGCGCGGCGCACTGGGCCACCACCGCTTCGAATGCCGTATCGACCCGTACCTGCAGGCGCGGCAGCACGCTGTTTTCGTCGCGTGCGATCTGGCGCAGCAGTTTGCGCAGCGAGTGCGAGGGCGCGAAATCGGCGCAAACCAGGACCATGCGCGGGTCGGGGCTCCACCATAGAATGGGCTCGCCTTCGCTGTACCAGGGGAAGATGCCATTCGAATAGGCCATTGCCAGGCGTTCCAGCGACAGATCGGCGCCGGCTGCCAGCAGGCCGGCGGGGTCGGACAGGGCGTTCTCGACCGGCGGGAAGGGCGTGTCGCAGGATAGCCAGGGCAGCTTCAAGGTTCAGCGATGCGATTCGAGCGTGTAATGGTGGGTGCCGAAGCTGCCGCGCCGGCGGTCTTCCAGGAATTGCTTGAGGGTAGTGGCCACCGTGCGAAACGACAGGTCTTCCCAGGGAATCTCGGCTTCGTCGTAATAGCGCGCTTCCAGGCTCTCGGGGCCGGGATCCAGCTCGGGGCCCAGCGCCCGTGCCAGATAGAACAGGTGCACCTGTTCTATCTGCGGTACGTCGATGATGGTGAACAACTGCCCCATTTCGATGCGTGCACCCGATTCCTCGAGTGTTTCGCGGGCGGCCCCCTGGGCCGTGCTTTCGCCCAGTTCCATGAAGCCCGCCGGCAAGGTCCAGGTGTCGTAGCGGGGTTCGATGGCGCGCCGGCACAACAGGATGCGGCCTTCGCAGACTGGTACCGTGCCCACCACCATGCGCGGATTCTGATAATGAATGGCGCCGCAATGGTCACAGACGTCGCGTTCGCGGTTGTCTCCATCGGGCACGCGGCGATGGATCGGCGTGCCGCACTGGCTGCAGAAGCGTGCTCGGCGCGGGGCGGGAAAGTACTTCGGGGGCGATTGCGCTGTCATGGCGTCGATTCTAACGGCAGTCGGCCCGCCTGTTGCACGGCGCGCGTCAGGGGCGCGGATTGGCTACAAAGGCCATGCGTGCCGGGATCCCGGCACGCTTGGCATCGCGATGCAAGGGGGCCGGGCCAGGCAGCGCCGGGTGCACAACCGACACGATACCGCCGGCCGATTCCAGCGCGTCGGCCAACGGCTGCCCATGCGAGTCGCGCAACTGGTCGAGCAGGGCCGGCAACTCGCGGCCCTCGACCATGGTGGGGCCCACGTCGGCCTGCGCATACAGGCGCCCGGTGTCGTCCAGCCACCAGGCTGTCACGGCATGCACCGGCAGGCCCGTGTGGGTTGCCAGGCCGATACCGTCATCGGCGCGGCGCAGCAGGTAGGGCGCGGCATCCAGGCGCAGGTAGACGCGCTGCGGGCCGTTCTGGAAGTACCAGCGACCCTGGTCGTCGCTTGCGTAGTTGCGGCCGATGAAATCCTGTATCTGCGTATTCGTGATGGAATCGCCCGGCCCGCCATCGGCCGCATCGCCCTGCGGATGCAGGCGCCAGCGCCCGCGTTCGTCCAGCGACAGCCAACCATATACGGCCGGGACATCGGGCCATTTGGCCAGGGCTGCTTTGACGGAAGAGTCCATTACGGTTGGCGGCGCCCAGGAACGCAAGAAATCAACGCTCCATTTAACCAGAATGGCCGGCCGCCGATAATCGGAGCGTCTTTATGCCTGCACGGCTGCTTCGCGCACCATGGCCGGCCATCCCAGCGTCGCGCCGCGCGTAATCGCGGCATAGACGGCTTCATTCCGGTTGTGCACCTGCAGGCGCTGATACACGGTTTCGGCATGGACCTTGGCCGTTGCAACCGCAATATTCAAGTGGCGCCCGATCGCTTTCAGGGTGTGTCCGCGCGCCAGCAATACCAGCACTTCGTATTGGCGCGGGGTCAATCCCAGCGCCTCGCTTTCTTGCTGGCGGCAAGGCAGGTCCACGGACACCGAGCAGCAGATCTCGCTGTCGTAGTCCTTTGCCGGTGGCTTGCGGGCGACCCGCGCAGGAAAATACATGCCGCCCGCCAATACCAGCCGGATCGAGGCCTGCAGCATTTCTGACGGTGCATCAGTTGGCACGCAGCCCACCACGCCCGGCGGCAAACCTTGAGCCCAAGGAGCCAGGCCCCTGTCGTCGGACAACAACAGGATGTTCTTGGGCAGGTATGTCAGCTTGGCGAGGGTCACCATCTGATAGATGTCGTCGATGCTGCGTACTGACAGCAACATCAGCTCATATCCCTGGCCGCGTGATGGCGCGACCGCCATGTCCAGATGCGCAACGCTGTCAACGCTCCAGCCAGGAACGGCTTGCGAAGTCGCCTGAAGAATGTCGCGCCGTATCGACGGCTGCGACTCGACCACAATGATAGTCGGCACGTTTGCAGCTCCCCTGGGTGATCCCGGTGCCTTTTTCTTGTCATAGAAGGCACGCTAGCAGCGGTGGCGATAGGCAAATCGGTAGCAAGGCAGGGTATCGGACCCGGCCTGCTACCACGTGTACAACAGGGGCTTCTCCCGAATGTGAAAAAATTTAACGCGAGATAACAGAACTAGCAATAGTTTTGTTGCCAAAAGTTTTGCCGCCAAAAAGCTCTTGTTGTCAAAAAGCGTCAAATGATCTTTAATAGTTACTGAATCCAGCAGTTTAGCTGTACCCGATGGCTTTTCGCGTCCCAGTTGAGGGGGAATTCTTCGAACCGCTCGGCAAAGCACGACGCTCGCAAGCTGTAGTTGGATCGGGGTAGCCAGTGATCCAGCAGGGTTCCATAGAGCGCGGTCACTTCATGTGCGGTGCTTTGCGCCTCGCATGTGGCAATGCGGCCGCCAGGCAGGGTGATCTCGAATGCGTCCTTGGGTTTTGGTCCGAAGCCGTGGGGAACTTGGACGCCGCAGTAATAGCGCATGAACGGCGTGGGCACGAACATCGGCGTGTCGTAGGTCAGCCCGAAGAAGGGGCCGGTCAGCATGTCGGAACGCAGGTTGGCGAACAGCTTGCGAAAGTCGTTCCAGCACGCGTACTTCTGGTTCGACATGCCTTCGTAGCGCACTGCCCAGAAGCGAGTGGGGGGCAGCTCGCGAATGGTGATCCTTGGATTGCTGGCGGGCAGGCCTCGGACGTCGGCGGCCAATTTATTGGATTCGTTCGTCTTGGCGATGTAGCAGGAATGCGCTTGCCGGAATTGGCCGGGAGAAATACCCCAATAGCGCGTAAACGCCCGCGTGAACGCCTGCTGGCTCGAAAAACCCATGTCGATGGCAATCGAAAAAGGCGGTTGGCGAGTGTGCGCCACCATCAGCGCGCAGCGTCCCATCAGATTGCGGTGTATGTAATCCCTGGGCGAGTGCTGAAAATCCTTGAGAAACAAACGGGACAAATGGAATCGGCTTAGCCGGATTTTTTGCGCTAGTTCCTGGATTAATGCGTCGTGAGCACAATGTTCAGTTGAGTCGTGCAGGATTTTTTGTTCGATCTGCGTAATGCAGTATTGAATGCGAGGGTCCACAAGCTCGTCCTTTCGCTGGTTCGCCAGCGTCCACTCCTGGTTCTGGAATACCCATTGTCGGCTCTGGAATCGCAATGAACCGACATCTCAAAAAAAAAGTTGAAAGATCACAAACTGTAAATTTTGTGAAATGAAACCGCCTAGAATGAATTCCATGCAGGAGGTTGGAACGGGAGCGGCAGACTCTCTAAAGACCTGAAGCTGGACCCGGAAATGTAAAAAACAGCTGGTAGTTGGCGACGCTGGTTTTTCACGGTCGGATTATGCGGTAGGCCAGGAAAATACTGAATAGGCCGTTGGTAGTAGACCAGTTGGTGCAGCAGGTTGGCACTGGCTCGGGGTTTAAAAACACCGTTTTCTATTTTTTCTTTGCCCTTAAAGGCCGAGACGGGGAAGTGTTTGTCCGCGATTCCTGAAAATGGAAATCAAGATTGTTTCAAAATCATTTCCGGGCCGGAGGGAAGCAGCTTTTTTCAGCAATAAATTCATCCGATGCAGTGCAGGTTTATCGAAATACCTGGCTACGGCATGAACCCGGATAACCGTGTTTGACCGCCTCGAGACGGTTTCTCGAGATATCAGGAGGCATACATCATGAAGAAAGCACTATTGGCAGTAGCGTTGGCCGCCAGCTCCATTGGCATGGCCCAAGCGGCGGGTTTCGCGATTGGCGTTTTCGGCGGCACCGGTTCGTCAACCGCGGGCACCCAAGGTGGCTCGCAAGCGACCAGCAACAGCGGTTCGCTGGGATTCGGCGCTGCGGCCCAGGGGACGAGGTCGACGAGTTCGACCAGCGCGAACTCAGGCGTCAGGCTGACTCCGCAAGGCGCCAATACCTATGCCAATGGCACCAGCGTCAATCAGTCGGTGGGTGGCGGCTATACAGCCGGATTCGCGGCCGGTGGAACGTCGGGCATGGCTGGCGGGGAATACACCAGCGGCGCCACCGGCAACGTGGGCAGTATCGGTTTCGGCGGCTGGAGCTGGTAAGCCTATCCGTTCGGATCGATACCTGTCGCGTGGGGAAGGATTCGCTTCCCCACGCGTAGGAGAACTCGCATGAGACATGCTCTCTGGTTTGCGTGCCTGGCCTGCGTGGCCGGCGCTGCGCTGCGGCCCGATACCGCGTGGGCGTCCGGTCCGTGGGCGGCGCCGGTTGGTTTCAGCGGGCCGGTGCCGGCCTGCTCGCAGGACGATTATCGGGACGCGCAGTTCGCCAGTTCGTTTCCGGCGATCGAGCCAGCCGAAAAGAGCTTTGTCCTGGCCGGTGATGAGCCTTTGGAATGCCGCCAGCGCGGCGCCAGCGAATTCGCCAGCTTCATCGCGCGAACCGGCACGGCCAGCGACGACAAGTTCCGGGAGTATTGGTTGGCTACCAGGCTGGTGCCCAGTTATCCCGATGTCGGTAATTCTGCGCTTTTGCCGCTCTGGCAATGGATCGAATTCGCACGATAAACCGGATATTGGCTGTTTTTCATTACCCAAGTGAATCTGTCGATTATCTTCCCTGGCCTGCGGGCTGGCCGGAGGATAGTCAGGGGAAGTTTATTCAACGGCAGCTGTTGCATCTAGCCGGCTTATTAATAAGCCGGATTGGGCTAATCGTCTCAGGAGCGCTGGAAATGGATGAGAAACTTGACGAAGAAATCAAGCGGTGGACGGTCAGGCGCAAGAGCGTCTTGGTCATGGATATTATCCAGGGCCGAACCAGTGTACGAGAGGCCAGCGAGGCTTTTGACCTGCCGGTAGGCGAAATCGAGCGTTGGGTGGAAGAGGGCAAGCGTGGTCTTGAAAATGCTCTAAGATCCAACCCTTTGAATATAAAGGAATTTTATGAGAAACAGATCAAGACCCTGCAACAGGCCTACGGCGAGGCCATGCTTGAACTGCGAGTCAGGGGCAAGCAGACCGGGCCTGCGCCCGACGATGAGAAGTAGCCCTTCCAAGCCACGACAGTAGGTAGGCCAAAGCAGATATTCGGGAATCAATGGCCAAAAAATAATTGGGAAAAGATAGGCGCTAAATTATTTTATAAAAATTAGTCTGCTGGATCACAAAGTGGCAAAGAATTATTTTAGTGTAACCATAAAATTAATTGTCCGTGCTCGTAATGTTACAAAAACACGGCACAACATGATTATGTGGCGAATATTCCTGCCGACAGCGCGGGGTGCCCCATTCCAGGAGAAAACTGATGAAACGCCTACTATTCCTGACACTGGCCTTGTGCAGCTTCGGTGCGTATAGCCAGACAATCAACACCGGTGCCAACGCCTCATCCAACGCAAACAGCAATGCCAATTCGAGTTCCCAATCGGGTACGGCCGAAGTTGGAGTGTCGGCCCAGATGGGCATGGGAAATATCACTTTTGAGGGCTCCTCGCAACGCAAGAACCAGAATATTTCCACGACTCCCAATGTTTACATCGCACCCAGTATGTTCGGCGGCGCCAACAATTGCGGACAGAGCAACACCGTGGGGGTAGGGGTGACGGGGTTTGGGATAGGGGGCTCGGTTGCCACCGAGAGTTCGGCTTGTAACGCGCGCGAAGACACGGCGACTGCCTACAAGCTGGGTTACAAAGAGGTGGCCGACATGAGATTCTTCTGCTTTGGCGAAGACCAGAACCGCCTGGCCTGGGAGGCAACCGGCCACGTCTGCCCAGCGACGGCCAGGCCTGTATCCCAGCCAACCCCGCGGTCCGGCACGGCTCCCGACAATGGCAACAACGGACCGCTGCCAGGCTACATCGAGCCCTGAAGTGGGTCGAGCGAAGAACGACCCTGGGCAGATTTCCCTATCCGGGCTGCAAAAGAAAAGGCTCTCGTCATCGAGAGCCTTTTTCTTGCTGGAGGCGCAAGCCGGAATCGAACCGACGTACACGGATTTGCAATCCGCTGCATAACCACTCTGCCATTGCGCCAGAGGCATCAACTGCCAAGCCCACCATTATACAGGAAGCAGAACTTTCGTGTTTCGCCGCCGCAGAGCGACTTATCAGCCCCGTCCTGCCGTGAGCGCTTCCTCCGCAAAGACTTCGGCCGCGACTTTTGCGCTTTCCAGGGCGGCGGGGACACCACAATAGACGGCGACCTGCAACAGGATTTCCCTGATCTCATCCTGGCTCAAGCCATTGTTCAGTGCGCCCCGGACATGAAGCCGAACTTCGTTCGGCAGATTCAGGGCCGAAAGCATGGCCAGATTGATGATGCTGCGCGTGCGGCGATCCAGCCCGGGCCGCGACCACAAGTTCCCCCAGCACAGCTCGGTCACGAACTGCTGGATGGGCGCGGTGAAGTCGGTTGCCGACTCCAGCGACTTCCGGACATGCTCTTTGCCCAGCACTTCTTCACGGACTTTGACGCCCTTCGTGAACAGATCCGACGTGAATTCTTCGCGTTCAGCCATTTGAAACTCCTTGGGTAATCAGATCGGCGGCAAGTCATTCCGGCTTCATGCCAAGCTGCTTTATGAGGTTGCCCCATCGCTCATCTTCCGCGCCGACAAATTCGGCGAACTGGGCCGCCGTATACGTGCTGGATTCCGCTCCTATTTCTTCTATGCGCCTGGCCATCTCGGGGGTGGCCATGATTTTCACGATCTCGCTATTCATGCGGTCCACGATTTCTTGTGGCGTGCCGGCCGGGAAAAACAGTCCATACCACTCATAGAGTTCGAACTCAGGGAATCCCGACTCGGCAATGGTCGGGATCTCTGCCAGTGCGGCAGGGCGCTTTGCGCCGGTGGTGGCTATTGCCCTTACTTTGCCGTCGCGCACGAACGGCAGGGTCGAAGTGGGGCTATTGATCAGGACTTGGATATGCCCCGCCGCAAGATCCACAACCGCCGGCCCGCCGCCCTTGTATGGAACGCTCAGGATGTCTATGCCGGCGACCTTCTTCAGGTATTCCATCGACAGGTGTCCCGACGACAGGCCGCCCGGTTGCCCATATGCCAACGTGCCGGGCTCGGCCTTGGCAAGCGCTACCAGTTCCTGCAGTGTCTTGGCGGGCACATCGGGATTGACCGTCATCAGCCCGGGCATCTTGGCAATCAGCGCCAGGGGAATGAAATCTTTATGCGAGTCGTAGGGCAGGGATTTCGCGATATGCGGATTGATCGTGTGCGTGCTGATGAGCATTCCCATTGTGTAGCCATCGCCGGGCGCCGCGGCCAGTGCCTGAGTGCCGATAATATTGTTGGCGCCAGGCTTGTTCTCGACAATGACGGGCACTCCCAGGTTCTTGTGCAGTTCTTGAGCAAGATAGCGCGACAAGATGTCTGTCGTTCCGCCGGGCGCAAGCGGCACGACAATCTTCAGCGGCTTGTCGGGGTAAGCCTCGGATGAGAAGGCGATCTGGGGCGCAAGCAGGGAAAGCGCCGCGGCAAGGGCGGCAGCAACGATTCTCATGGTGTCTCCGTGATTAATAATTGTTGCGGCCGACGAATGAAGACGAGGCTACGGCATGGTTAGAGGGGCAAGGTGCCGGCCAGATCGTGCCCTCCTGCCTCGGATGGCTCTAATCACATGCGGAAGCGGGAGCCGGCATCGACAGCCAGGACTTCGCCGCTTATGTACGTTGCCGATTCCGAAGCCAGGAAGAGGGCGGCGGCGGCCACCTCGCTGGGTTCGCCCATGCGGCCATACGGAAGATTCTTCAATAGCGACGCGTATGCGGTGCGGTCCCGTTCCGTCTTGGGGTCGAGCAAGCTAGCGGTCCGGCCGGTACGTATCAATCCCGGATTGATGCCTACCACCCGCACGCCGTAATCCACACTTTCTGCTCCCAGCGCTTTGGTAAAGGCGATCAGTGCGGCATTTGCGGTTGTGGTACCGATGGATTTGGGATTCAGCCTTTCGCCGGCTATCCCTATGATGTTGATGATGACTCCCGACCTGCGGCTGCACATATCGGGATAGAGCGCCCGCGTCAGCATGATGGTCGACATGACTTTGCCGTCAAAGGCTGCGCGAAACGCGCCCGGGTCCAGTTCCGTAAGGCTGCCGCGGCCGATTGCCCCGGCGCAATTCACCAGGATGTCCGTTTCGGGAAAATCCGCGCCCAGGGCGGATGCACGTTCTGGCCTTGAAAGATCTTCGGCGCGCACCACGACATCGACGGCATGATCGTCGACGAGCTGCTGCCTGGCTTGTTCCAGCGCCGCGCGGTCTCTTGCCACCAGGCATAACGAGCAGCCTTTGGAAGCCAGTGCATGCGCGATAGCAAGCCCAAGCCCCTTGGAGCCGCCTGTGATCAAGGCTCTTTTTCCTTTCAAACCATCCATTCCTGTCTCCAAGCGTATGCCGCGTTCGATGGCGGGCGCACGCAAGTCATCAAGCAAAAGCCGTGCCATCGTTGGTGTGGCGGAAAAAAAAGCACCTGATATCACTTTGCGCGATCTATTCAGGATGGCCTGTCGCCGTCACCAGGTAGTGGTGCAGGCGGCACACTCTATTGGCCAAGTTGAGGACAGTTTGTGTTTTTGTGTCCGCAAATCGAGCACTTCGATGTGTCTGGCCATGTGGCAGGTATTGCGCCTGGCAACGGTCAGGAGAGGCGGCCGATTCAGGGTCGGACTGTTTTCACATGAATTTATTTCCGGGATTCCTTAGTCGGGATTACGGAATGCTTTCTCCTAAATAGTCTAATCACGCGCTGGAGTTCCGGTTATGGCCAAGTTAAGGTGGGCGGGTAATTTTTAATCAACAAGCCGTTGGGTTTTTGGCATTTGCGCTGGAAAAAAGCGTTGTAAAGCGGATATCAAGTTGAATAAAGAAAAACGTCACTTGCACTTGGGATTCACGATTTGGCCTTTCGGATTTCACCCCGCTGGCTGGCGCCTGCCCGGTGCGCGAACTGGCGCCGAGATTGACCGGACTCTCTTCAAGAAAGCCGCCCAGGTCGCCGAGTCTGGAAAGTTCGATTTTTTCTTCATCGGCGACCGGGTCGCTTCATCGACTGAACTGCAAAATGAACGCCCCAATCAGGTCATGCGGCCCGAAGCCCTGTCGTTGGCGGGGTTCGTGGCAGGAGTGACGGAGAAGATCGGGATCGTCGTCACGGTCAACGTTACCTATGCGGAACCGTACAGCGTGGCGCGTGCCACGGCTACGCTCGACCGGCTGAGTGGCGGGCGCATCGGCCTGAACATCGTCACTGGCGAGGACAAGTCAGCCGCGCAGAATTACGGCCGCAAAGAACACTGGGACAATTCGTTGCGCTACGAGTGGGCCACCGAATTCGTCGAGGTCGTCAAAAGCCTGTGGGATTCCTGGGAAGACGACGCGATTCCTGGCGACAAGCAGCGCCTTTTTCTGAATCCAGAAAAAATTCACCGGATTTCCCATCGGGGCAAATTCTTTTCTGTCGAAGGCCCCTTGAACGTTGAGCGTCCAATCCAAGGCCAATTGCCTATAGTCAATGCCGGGCGGTCGGAAAACGCCGTGGAATTGGGTGCCCGGCTCGCCGACATCAGATTCACGGATTCGTCCAGCTACGGCCTCGACGGGGCCAGATCCTATTACGCGCATCTGAAAGAGCGTGCCGCAGCCGCTGGCCGCGATCCGGCGGCGCAGGTGGTGATTTCCGGAATTGCGGTATACACCGCAAGAACTTCGCAGCAAGCGCATGCGCTGTACCGCCAGGTGCAGGAAGCGTGGCCGATTCCCATCGATCTTCAAGCGCTGTCCCAAGAACTGGGCGTGACCCTGGATGGGTTCGAGCCCGCGACGCCGGTGTCGCAAGTACCCGGATTCCAAGACCCCACGGAGGCGGTGGCCGAGCATTTGCACACGGCCCGCTGGCTTTATGGCGACAACGGCATTTCCCTGGCCGATCTGTTTCGCTACTACCGCCGGCACACTCTTTTCAAGGAAGTCGTTGGCAGTCCGACGGAAATCGCCGACTTCATCGAGCATTGGTTCAATGAGCGTGCCGCCGACGGCTTCATGATCTTCCCACCCTATATGGATGGGGCCCTTGAAGACTTCGTCGAACTGGTGATTCCCGAGTTGCAGTCGCGTGGCCTGTTCCGCACCGAGTATTCGGGCTCGACGCTGCGGGAGCACTTCGGGCTGGAGCGTCCGGCCAACGTGCATGTCACGCGCAATGGCTGACACGCCCGAGATCCGCTTTGAGCACGTAGGCCGAACCTACCAGGGCAGGGCGGGGGCAACCGAGGCACTGAAGAGCGTCGATTTTTCCGTCGGGAAGAACGAGTTCGTGTCCTTGGTCGGGCCCAGTGGCTGTGGCAAGAGTACCGCGCTGATGCTGATGGCGGGCCTGGAAAAGCCGGATTACGGCACGGTGGCAATCGAAGGCCAGTTGGTAAGCCAGCCCAGCGACCGCGTAGGTATTGTTTTCCAGGACGCCACCTTGTTGCCGTGGAAAAGTGTCATGGATAACGTGCTCTATCCCGCGCGGATTCGCGGTATTCCGGTCAAACAGATCGAGCCGGCCGCGGCTGCGCTTCTGGAACTGATGGGCCTGGATCGCTTCCGTAACCGCCTGCCGCACGAGTTATCCGGCGGCATGCGGCAGCGCGTGGGTATTTGCCGGGCGCTGGCGTATTCGCCCCGCATTTTGCTGCTTGATGAACCCTTCAGCGCGCTGGATGCGCTGACGCGGGACGAGATGAACCTTCTATTGCTAGAGATCACCGAACGCCTGAATCAGACGGTGGTCCTTATTACGCACAGCGTCTCGGAGGCCTTGTTGCTGTCGGACCGGGTATTGGTGATGTCGTCGCGGCCCGGTCGCATCGTCGCCGACATCACGGTGCCTTTCAGTCGGCCGCGTAGCTCGGCAAGCGTCCTGCACTCTGCCGCGTTCAGGCAATTGGAAGACCAGATTCGCAACCTGATCGCAGGACGCGAGCTACATGACACCGCACGCACGCCCGGCGCGGTATTTCGCCGGCGGCTTGAAAATTTCCGGCAGCAGATCCACAACGAAAGCACGTCGCCCATTCTTCATGATTAGCCCGCATTCCCTTTCGTCGCCCATCGCTGGCCAGGTATCCGCGCAGGAATGGCAGGCGCGCGTGTCGCTGGCCGCGGCCTACCGCCTGCTGGCCCTGACCGATGTCTTCGACTTGACCTACAACCATCTCTCCGCCCGCGTGCCGGGGCAAGGGGATGCCTACCTTATCAAGGGTGAACAACAACTGTTCCGCGAGGTCACCGCATCGTCGCTGGTCAAGTACGACTTCGCCGGAAACCGCTTGCTCGACAGCCCTTATTCCATAAGCGCGGGTGGCCAGGTGATCCACGGCGGCGTCCTGCAGGGCCGCCCCGACTTGCAGGCGGTGTTTCACACCCATACACCTGCCAATATGGCGCTGTCCGCGCTGAAGGTGGGCCTGCTGCCCATTACCCAGCATGCGGTCCGCTTCCATGGCCACCTGGCCTATCACGACTTCGAAGGCTTTGAGTTCGATGCGGTCGGGCGTGATCGTATCCTCGCCAGCATGGGCGACAAGCGGTTCCTGGTCATGCGCAACCATGGTGTATTGATAGGCGGGCGCACCATCCCCGAGGCTTTTGTCGAGCATCATTTCTTCGAATGGGCCGCGCGCGCGCAAATTGGCGCCCTGCATGCTGCGGGTGGCGTTGGCGGGCTGGTGATCCCGGATGACGCCGTGTCGCGGCGTGCTGCGCAACAAGTCCGGGCACGCGGCCCGATCAGCGAGAGCAATCGCGACTGGCCTGCGTTGATCCGCTGGCTGGACGAGGTCAGCCCTGACTACCAAACGTAGGCCGCCCCATGAACCGTGAAGAAGCCTTGACCGCCCGGTTGCTGCCACGGCCGTTGGTGTTCAACGGCTGGCCCCAGGTGCGACGGATCGCGGTACCGCTGGCCGCGGCGCTATGTGCGCTGCTGGTGTGGGAACTTGCCTGCCGCGTTTTTCAAGTTTCCAAGGTGACGGCCCCGGCGCCCAGCGATGTGATCGGTGTGCTGTACCGCGGCAGCGACGTCATCCTGCCCCATGCCATTGCCACGCTGCGCGAGGTCGTGATCGGGTTTGTTTGCGCCACCACGCTGGGGTTGGCGCTAGCGCTGCTGATTACGCTGTACAGGCCCGTCAAAGAGGCCGTCTTCCCGAACCTGGTGGTGCTGCAGTTCATTCCCAAGATCGCGCTTGCGCCGCTGTTCATCGTGTGGTTTGGTATCGAAACGGAGTCGCGGGTAGCTTTTGCCACGTTCATGGGCTTCTTCCCGGTGATGATTTCCACCATTGCCGGGTTGTCCGCCGCCCCGCCGCATCTCGTGCGCTACGCCCACTCGCTACGCGCCACGCACTGGCAGGTTTTCACTACCATTCGCGTACCCGCGGCGCTGCCCTACATCTTCAGCAGCAGCAAGATCGCGGTGTCTCTCTCGGTGATCGGGATCGTGGTGGGCGAGTTCATTACATCGCAGCGTGGCCTTGGCTACCTGGTGCTGTTCGCCTCTTCCAAGGCAGACACGTCGTTGATGTTTGCCTCCGTCGCCTGCCTCAGCGCCGGCGGCATGGCGCTGTTTGGCGTCGTCACCGCTATCGAGAAGCTGGCGTTGCGCAAGTACTGCAGCTTTTGAACACCTCGTTTCCTTACGCAATCGGAGATTCATTTCCATGACCGGTCCCAGCCCCTCGTCCGCGCGCGCCGCATCCCCCGCCAGGCGCCATCTCATCAAGGCAGCGGGTGCTGCCGTCCTTGGCGCGCTGCCAGGCATCGTACGGGCCCAGCCGCTGCGCAAGGTGCGTTTCGGCCTGCCTTACGTGCCCCAGGGAAGTACGCTGTATCCCCAGGTGGCCCAGCAGGGCGGCATCTGGCGCAAGCGGGGCCTGGACGTGGAACTGTTCAGTCACAAGGGGTCCTTTCCCGCGCTGCAAGGCGTGGCGTCGGACAAACTGGACTTCGCCATTTCGCAGTTTCCCTCTCTGGTACTGAGCGCGGCCAAAGGTCTGCCGCTGCGCGGCATTGCCATCACCTCGTATACCAATGGCTGGGCCGTGGGCCTGCGTGACGATAGTTCCATTCGCAAGCCGGGCGATCTGGCTGGCCGGACTGTCGGCCGTACCCTGACGACCAGCGACAGTATTTTCCTGCCTGAATACCTGCGCCGCTCCGGTGTCGACCCGGAGAGCATCAAGTCCGTCAACTTCGACAATAGCACCCAGGCCGTCATCAACAAGTTGGCAGACGCCAACAGCACGGTGATCGGCAGTTCAGCGCCGGTCTACCTTTCCCAGGGTACCCAACCACGCTATTTGCCCTATGGCGCGGTCGGCCTGGAAACCTACGGCCACGTGCTTGCAGTCAAGAGCTCCCTGCTCGATTCGGATCCTGAACTGGTGCGCGACATCACGGAAGGCCTGCTTGAAGGCATCAAGGTGGCACTGACCGAGCCAGGCCGTGCACTCGACCTGTTCTTCAAGGCCGCGCCCGAGGTGCGCCTGTCGTCCACCGGCGCGGAGTTCACCAGAATCGGTCTCGGCCTGTACCAGTACATCGGCGATTCGGCCCCTGCGCGCCAGCATGGCCTGGGGTCGGCCGATGCAGCGGCGCTGAAGGAATATTCCGAGCTCATCGTCAAATTCCTGGCTGAACCCAACACGCCCGTACCCTCTATCGACCAGGTGTTCGACCTTCGCTACGTGGGCAAGACGACGCTGACCGCCCAACAGTGGGCGGCGGCGCAGCAGCGTGCGCAGCCGTACGCCATTTATTACTGAGCGCAGCCTTTGCATGAGGGGGGTGCGCAGCGCACCGTGCCTCGCCTGACAACGATGACTACATCCAAGCGCACGATCCGGCTGGGTTTGTTTCTTTTGGCCGATGGACACCATGTGGCCGCTTGGCGCCGCCCTGGCCGGCGTTCCAATCCGGCAACGGACTTCAACCATTATCTGGAAATCGCACGCCAGGCGGAAACCGGTTATTTCGACTTCCTTTTCGTGGCCGACTTCCTTGGCGTACGCACCACCGACCCGACGGCAATCAGCCGCACGGCGCGCACGCTGAGCCTGGACCCGTTCACATTGCTGTCGGCGCTGGCCGCGACGACGCAGCATATCGGCCTGATTGGCACCGCCTCCACGACCTATAACGAACCGTTCCATGTGGCGCGCAAGTTTGCATCGCTGGACATAATCAGCCAGGGCCGCTCGGGCTGGAACCTCGTCACTTCGCAGAACGATCCCGAGGCCTGGAACTTCGGGCACGAAAGCCACGCCGCCCATGCGTCGCGTTACGACCGGGCCAGCGAGTTCGCCGACGTGGTGCTGGGCCTGTGGGACAGTTGGCAGGCCGGCGCCATGCGGGATGATGCGGCCACTGGAATTTTCCTGGACCCCGAAGGCATGAAAGTGCTGGGCCACCGGGGTACGCATTTCTCGGTTCGCGGTCCGCTGGACGTCGCACCCTCGCCGCAGGGGCGGCCGATCGTGGTGCAGGCAGGTTCTTCCGACACGGGTATCGCACTGGCCGTACGTACGGCCGACATCGTGTTCACTGCCCAGCCCTCGGCGGGCACGGCCAAGGCGTTCTATGCCAAGGTGAAAGCCCGCGCCGCCGAAGCCGGCCGCGACCCGGGCAGCGTCCTGGTCATGCCCGGCGTGGCGCCGGTGATAGGCCAGTCCCGGAGCCACGCCCAGGAATTGAAAGACGAGCTGGACGCTCTGGTTCACCCCGCCGTTGGACACCACCTGCTGTACAACGCCACCGGTGGCCTGGACCTGTTGGCCTATTCCCCGGATTCGCCCTTGCCCGATATCCTGCCCGAAACCAACGGCAGCAAGAGCCGGCAGCAGGTGCTGCTGGAAGTCGCGCGCCGCGACAAACTCACCATCCGGCAGCTTTACCTGATGCTGGCCGGTGCCCGCGGCCATCGCTATGTCATCGGGACAGCGCAAGACGTGGCCGACGAGCTCGAGCACATGCATCGCGACGAGCAGGCCGATGGCTTCAACATCATGCCGTTGACCCTGCCCGAGGGGTTGGGCGATTTTGTTCGAGAAGTGGTCCCGGAATTGCAACGCCGGCACTTGGTTCGCACTGCCTACAAGGGCCGGCATCTGAGAGAGAGCCTGGGTCTGGGGGCACCGCATCGGGTTTCCCCCGCGGCTTGATTTCGATGGTGGTTGCTGGAATAAAAAAATCCCTTGCTCAAGGCAATCGGTGCCTGTTAAGAGGCGCCCCGGCAACCTGGGAAAACTCCTAAACTACAGATATGCACCGACTTGTGTGTGAATCACTCGACGGCCACCTTCGAGCATCGGCACCTCGATCTCTTGGGAAATGCCATGCTTGGACTGACAATGCGGGCGCGACGCCATCTCGAGATTCAAGAACAAGAAGGCGCCGCTGTTCCAGTGGCCTGTAAATCAAACTCGAGATTGCGTCGGCGGCTTTAAAGCGGCCCCTTCTGGTCAGATGGGGCTTACCTGTTCTTTCCCACTAGATTTTGGGAGAGCGATACAGAGTATCCATGCTCTAGTACTTGTAATGTGGAGCCCGAAGAGTTTGGTTGTTTTCAGAGGGCTGGATGAAGCGATTTTTCAGGCGGGATTTTCGGAGCCAAAGAGGCCGGGTAGCGGGCGAGAGGTGATTGGGCGGTCGGAGCTGTTGGGGCGGCGGGGTAAAAAGTAGGGTGTCTGCGTCGACCGTCTCGGCCAGTTCCGCTTCGGCATAGGAATTTTTGAGATGCAGGCTGATGTTGTCCGCCAAGGTATCGAACAGCGCTGCCATCCAATCATTGCAGGCATTCAACACCGGTATGGCTCTGTGCCTCTGTCGACGCTCAGAGGGCGCTTGAAATAGCAGCGGAAGAAACGCCCCACGCCAGTGCCCATTCCCGGGCATCCTCTTCTCGCGCTGGCGATAAAGGTTCGACAGGCGGGGTGGCATTGAAGCGCGGTGCGGGCGCGGGCTGGGTAATGCCGTCCACGGTGATAAAACTGTTGCGCGCCGCATGGTGTGGATGGCGCGCCGCCTCGTCTGGCGCGAGCACAGGTGCAAAGCAGCTGTCGGTCCCTTCGAGCGCTTGACACCACTCACTGCGCGTGCGCTTGACGAATATCTCGGTAAAACGCTTTCGCAATTCAGGCCAGCTGACGCGATCATCAAATGCCGGAAGCCCTTCTACGTCGGCGCCGGCGGCGCGCAATTTGTCAACGAGCACGCGTTGAAACTTCGTCTCTATCGGTGCAATGGAAACGTAGGCATCGTCCGCGCATCGATACACGTCATAGAAGGGCGCTCCAGAGTCGAGGAGATTCGTTCCACGAGGTCCATTGTGCAATCCGGCCGCATACAGTCCGTGAAACGGTGTCATCAGTGCATTGACGCCGTCAATCATTGCAGCATCTACAACTTGGCCCTGGCCGCCGTTGCGCACGTGCAGGATCCCGGCCAGCAGGCCCATCGCCAACAACATCGCGCCGCCCGCGTAGTCGCCAAGAAGATTGAGCGGTGGCGTGGGGGGGTGATGCTTACGGCCCATCGCGTACAGCGCTCCCGTCAATGCGATGTAGTTAAGGTCGTGGCCAGCAGCCTGAGCCAATGGTCCCTCTTGGCCGAAGCCGGTGACACGACCATAGATCAGGGTGGGATTGTCTTGCAGACACGCTTCAGGGCCAAGCCCCAGCCGCTCCATGGTTTGCGGACGAAACCCTTCTATCAGCGCGTCGGCTCGACTTACCAACTCACGAGCAAGTCGAAGGCCTTGGATGCTCTTCAGGTCTAACTTCATTGTGCGCTTGCCACGCAAGACAAGGTCGTACTGAGCCGGCCGCTCGATGCCAAGTCCGCTAGGCTTCTTGCGATCGATGCGGATCACATTCGCGCCCAGGTCGGCCAACAGCATGCCACATAATGGCCCCGGCCCGACGCCGGCAAACTCGACGACCCGCAAGCCTGCCAAAGGACCGCCTGGGATCGTAGGTCGACCGCCGCTTGGCTGCGTACTGGATCCCGCTCTTTCAGAATGTGTGTAGGCTTCCAAAACTTCTCCTTGCGTTACGCGGCACCGCACCCAACCTGGATCGCCTGACGGCCGTTCCGCTGCCCCTGACGCGACGACAGTAGCCGCCGAGGCAAGGAAGCGCTCAAACGACCCCGCTGGCCTTAAGCGTTGCCAGACGCTCTGCACTCATTCCCGGCAAATGGCCAAGTACCTCGTCGTTGTGCTCACCAAGCGTTGGTGGAGCAATGTCGTAAGAGATGGGATTGCACGTCATCCGCATCGGACTGGTCAGTAGAGGGATCTCTCCCAAGCGCGCGTGACGGGTGCGCGCTACATTGCCACGTGCGTTCACCTGAGGATCTTCGAACACGCTCTTGAGGTCATTGATTTGCGCGCAAGGTACCCCCCGTGCTTCCAATGCCGAAACCCAGTGTGCAGACTCGCGAGAGGCGAGGATCGGAGAGATGATCTGATCCAGCCTGGCCGCATTTCGCACGCGCTCAGGCGATGTAGCGAACTGCGCATCGGCCGGCAAATCGTCTCGGCCGATCTCGGCGCATAATTTGATGAACTGGCGATCGTTGCCGATAAGCAGGACGATCGATCCGTCCGACGCCTCAAATTTCCCGCTCGGGTAGGTCACCGGGTTCGAGTTGCCCACTCGCTGCGGCACGATGCCGGATGCGAGATAGTTCACACCAAAATAGGACAATGCAGACACTTCCACGTCGAGCAAGGCGAGGTCGATGTATTGCCCCTTTCCTGTTGCGTCGCGTTGACGCAAAGCTGCAACAACCGCCAAGGCGCCATAGATGCCCGTCATGAAATCGATGACGGGCACGCCGGCGCGCAAAGGGCCGGCTCCTGGCAATCCGTCTCTCTCTCCGGTGACGCTCATTAACCCACCGATGGCCTGCATAATTGTGTCGTACCCCGCACGTAGACGGTATGGGCCAGTCTGACCAAAACCAGTGATAGAGCAATAGACGATGCGTGGGTTGATCTCTTTGATCTGCTCATAACCCAAGCCGTAGCGCGTTAGCGTGCCTGTCTTGTAGTTTTCGATCAGAACATCAGCATCGGCGATCAGGTCCTGCACAAGCTTTGCGCCATCGGGACGCGCGAAGTCAATGGTCACGGATTTCTTGCCTCGATTCGCAGCGCAGAACGGCGCGGAAAGACGCTCTCCGGAGGATTCAAAAGATGGTTCCCAGTTTCTGCTGTCGTCGCCTTCTCCGGGGCGCTCAATCTTTACCACCTCTGCGCCAAGATCTGCAAGATGCTGTGCCGCCAACGGGCCAGCGAGCAATCTTGCCATATCAATAACGCGAACACCGTCAAGGGCGCGAACGGCTTCACCCCCTTGTTGAACATCGCCAGGCGTAGCGGCGGCGCTTCTAGTTGGCATTAAACTTTCTCCCGTAAATAGTAGTAGTACACGAGCCTAACGAAGTCAGATAGATACACCGCTGGCTTTGATGATGGGCGTCCATCGCGCTATTTCAGCAGCGATAAACCGAGCCGAGCGAACCGGGTCGGGATCGGCTACCGGCTCGATCCCCATCTTCGAAAGCGATTCGGCCAACTCTGGGTCAGACATCACCTTGCGGGTCGCTTCTGTCAATCTATGCAGGACTGCGGGGGGTACCCTGGCAGGCATTGCGACATGATTGACGGTCACGGCAGACGAGTCAGGGATTCCCGATTCGATTGTTGTTGGTATCTCCGGCGCACTTGCCGATCGCTGCTCTCCGAGCGTGGCTATGATCCGTAGCTTGCCGGCCTGATGCTGCGGCAGCGCTGTTCCAAACGTATCGCACAGGAAATCAATCTGCCCGGACATCAATGCCACCTGGGCTGGATTTGTTCCCCGAAAGGGTATGTGAAGCGCATCCAGACCCGCCCGAAGTTTGAGAAGCTCTCCTGCAAGATGATTGATACTGCCCGGTCCTGCGGAACCGAATGTGTACTTGCCTGGAGCGCCACGAACGAGCTTTAGGAAATCCTGGAAATTCTGGGCTGGAAGATCTGGGCGTACTGCCAGAACCAGGGGTACCACACCCACTATGAACATTGAGAAGTCTTTCAATGGATCGTAAGGGCACTGACGAAGCATCAAGGGGCTTGTCACATGGGATGACGACGTTCCGAATAGCAGGGTGTAGCCATCCGGCAGCGCCTTGGCCACTGCGTTGGCACCCAAGGTCGTGCCAGCGCCAGCCCGGTTTTCTACAACGACAGGCTGGCCCACTATTTCGCGAAGCCTCTCCGCATACCGGCGCGCGAACACGTCGGTCGGTCCACCGGCGGGCGCTGGAACCACCAATTTGATTAGCCGGGTTGGGTAAGTTCCCTGTGCACGTGCTGTGGAGGAAAGTATGCCGATCGCCGCCGCGGCCAGCAGGGCCTGTCGCCTTTGCATGTTTGTCTCCTTTTATTCGTTCTGGATTTTGGGCGACATCGCCTCAGATAGATACACCCGTGGCCTTGACGATAGGTGCCCAGCGTGAGATTTCCGAAGCCACGAACTGCGCCGAGCTCACGGGATCTGTATTTGCGATAGGCTCGATACCCATCTTGGTCAGGGCATCCAGCATTGTTGGGTCGGCCATAACCTTCTTCGTTGCGTCCACCAACCTGGTAACGACACGCGCCGGAACCGTGGAAGGCATAGCCAGAAAGTTGACGGTCACGACCGATGAGTCGGGGATACCGGACTCGATAGTTGTGGGAATGTCAGGAGCGCTCGCCGACCGACGCTCGCTGAGTGTGGCAATGATCTTCAGTCTGCCTGCTTGCTGCTGTGGCATCGCAGATGCGACGGTATCAAACAGAAAGTCGATCTGGCCAGCCATCAATGCCACCTGCGCCGGGTTCGTGCCTTGGAAGGGGACGTGCAAGGCATCAACGCCCGCGCGCATCTTCAGCAGTTCGCCAGCCAGATGATTGATGCTGCCCACACCTCCCGATCCGAACGTATACTTGCCGGGATTGGCATGCAACAGGTTCATGAAGTCCGTGAAGTTTTGTGCGGGAAGTCCCGTGCGTACCACCAGGACGAGTGGCAAGACTCCGATGTTGATGAGCGTGAAATCTTTCAACGGATCATAGGGCGGCTGGCGCAGCATCAGTGGACTTGTCACATGAGAAGAGGACGAGCCAAACAGCAGTGTGTAGCCATCAGGGGCCGCCTTCGCCACCGCGTTCGAGCCAATGGTTCCGCCAGCCCCGGTTCGGTTCTCGACAATGACGGGCTGCCCCAGCATTTCACCGACTTTCTCTGCGTATCGGCGGCCCACGACATCTGTTGGGCCTCCTGCGGAGTAGGGTACGACAAGTTTCATTGGCCGACTCGGGAAAGCTTCCTGCGCACGTCCTACGCAAGGAATGAGCGCTACCGCGGCACCAGACGCGGCCGTCTGGAGGAATTCTCGCCTCAACATGTGTTGTCTCCTAAGTTTCTTCTATATTTTTCGAAGGGCGCTGTTGCCGACTACACGGGTGACCATGCGGGAGCGCGCGACTCCAGGAATGCGGTCACGCCTTCGCGCGCGTCGGTCGAAAGAAGTCCGAAGCTGATGTTCTGAACGGCGCTGTCAATTCCAGCGCGCAGGCCGGCGTCCTCGCATTGCCAGATGAACTCCTTCGTGCGTCGCTGTGCTTCCGGACTTCCACGAAGAAGAGACGCCGTCAGGCGTTCAAGTTCATCCTCCAGCTGTTCCCTGGAAACTGCCCGTGTCGCTATCCCGATCTCCACTGCTTCCTGCATTGGAACTCGACGCCCCGTCAGCAACAGATCCATCGCGTGCTTCCTGCCAATGCCGCGTATCAGCGCCATCACCGCAGGAGAGGGTGGAACGCCTCGATGCGCCTCCGGATAGCAAATGAACGCGTCCTTCTCGCCGATCACCAGATCGCACCAGCTGGCAACCGTCGCACCAGCGCCGAACGCGTAACCCTCAATGACAGCCACCGTCGGTTTGGTGCAGAAGTAGACGGCCTCATTGAGGCGGCGAAGTCTCTGGTAGGTTTCCTCCGCAACGCTGATCGGGGCAGACTGCAGGGCAAGCAAATCTCGAAGTTCCCGACCCGCGCAGAAAATTCCGCCGGATCCGCGAAGGACGATGACCCGGCAGTCTGGGTTGCGAGCGCATTCCCCGAACAACTCAGTCAGCTGATCGATCAGCTGGTTGTTCAGGGCATTGCGATGTCCTGGATTGTCAATATATATCGTCGTGGTGCCGTGCTTTCCCGCTTCGGCGAATGCCTTGCCGACCTGATTTTCCGACATGTCACTTCCTTCTAGGTCAGATTGCAAAGAGGAGGCGGTACTTCCACTAGATCGATCTGGCTCGCTGTGTATGTGACGCCTCGTTCCTTACTATCTTGCAGTGCGCACCGTTAGTCGTCCAATCTCTTTTAGAATCGTCTGCGATTCCAATTTTGAATCGACGCTCGGAGGTACAGATGGAACTCAAGACACTACGCAGCTTCATCGTTCTTGCAGAGGAATTGCATTTCGGTCGGGCTGCGGCACGGCTGCACATCACGCAGCCTCCGTTGAGCAAGCAGATCGCCCAGCTCGAAAGCGAACTCGGGGCACGCCTATTCGAGCGTGGATCTCACGGTGTCCAACGAACTGCCGCTGGCGAGGCATTGGTGGTAGAAGCCCGAAAAATCCTGGCGCATGCCGAGAAGGCCGCCACGATTGTTGGCCGTGTAACCCATGGAGACTTCTCGACGGTGCGGATAGGATTCAACGCATCCGTCATGTTCATGGGTATTGAACACCTGATTCAGGTGCAGCGGGATCGGCTTCCCGATCTGACATGCGACTGGACAGAAATGGGTACGTCAGAGCAACTGGGCGAACTTCGCAATGATGGAATCGATCTGGGCTTCGCTCAACCACCGCGGCATCTTCCCGGATTGACATCGTTCGAGTTCGGTCGTCCGCAGATGATGGTTGCCTTGCCGACATCGCATCGCTTCGCAAAGCGCCGCTCGATTTCTCTGAGTTCGTTGGCTGGTGAGGATTTCGTGATTGTGTCGCGAGAGCTGGCACCGGGCTACTTCGACCTGACCATCAGTGCTTGCGTCGCCGCTGGTTTCAATCCCCGCTTGCGCCACTATGCGCGTCATCTGCTCACGGTACTCGGTCTTGTCGCAACGACTGGCGCCGTGGCACTGGTTCCACGAACGCTTGCGCGAGCCGCAGTACAAGGCGTGGAGCTGCGACCCATTCAAGGCGTGCGTCCTGAGCTATCCTATTCCATTGTCTGGAACCCTGAGAGTCGGGTCGCAGTGTTGCCACGTCTGCTGACCCTGTTTGGAGTTCCCCCGAGGCTCAGCAATAGGCGCTAGAGCCATGGAGCCCTCGACGCGGCGCCGGCGGCCACGTTCAGGCAGGAACCATGAGCTCCAGCAGTGTCACGCGCACGTCATCCGGGATTGGCGTGGCGCGGTTATCGCCGCGCTTGACGTAGACGTGAACGAACTCGCCCACTGCGCTGGCGACCTGTGCGTCCCTACGGAAAATGCCGACCTCATAGCGCACGCTGCTCGTGCCCAGGTGCAGCACTCGCAGGCCAACCTGCACGTCGTTCGGAAACGCCAGTGAAGAGAAATAGGTGCACTTGCTTTCAACGACGAGGCCAACCGTCGCGCTGCCTGCAAGATCCAATACACCTTTTTCGATCAACCGCCTGTTGATCGCGGTGTCAAAGAATGCGTAGTAGACGATGTTGTTGACGTGCCCGTACACATCGTTGTCTGTCCATCGGGTTGGGATGGTGACAAAGCATCGGTAGATATCTCTGCGGGGCGCTTCGGCCCGGCTCATAGAGCTTCCGCATACAGTGCGTGCGCATCAGCCAGGGTGAGTTCCCGCATGTTGTTGACTAGCAGGCGAGTCTGGTTCATGGCATCGGCTGCCAGTTGTGGGACATCGGATTCCTGGATCCCTACATCGCGCAGCCGAACAGGAAGGCCGAGTTCGCCGCTGAGCCGGGCCATGTAGGCGCAGAACGCTGAAGCTCTCTGCGCCTCGCTTCCTGTCGTCCCTGGCCTGACGACGTCTTGCAGTTTGGCGTACAGGGGCAGCGCAGCCTCCTGGTTGAATCGCAGGACGGGGCCGAGCATCAACGCATTTGAGAGGCCATGCGGGACGTGGAAGCGGGCGCCGACCGGATAGGCCAGGGCATGGATCGCGGCGACCGGGGCATTCGCAAAGGCCATGCCGGCCATGCAGGCGCCAAGCATGAGGTTCTCCCGGGCCTGACGATCGCTACCCATGCGGCAGGCCTTGTGTAGCGAGGTCGACATGAGCCGCAGTGACTCGCATGCGAACGCGTCTGAGATCGGGTTCTTCAACCGCTTGCTGGTGTAGGCCTCGATGGCATGTACCATTGCATCGATGCCGGTTGCCGCCGTGATCGGTGTGGGCAAGCCGAGTGTCAGTTCGGCGTCCAGAAGGGCGAGGTCAGGTAGCAGGCTGGGGGAAACGACGCCTTTTTTTTCACCTTCTCCTGTTGTCACTATGGAGATGGGGGTTGCCTCGGAGCCGGTGCCGGCAGTGGTTGGGACGAGGATCAGCGGTAGCCGCGGCCCCCGCGCCTGGTTCACGCCATAGATGGAACTCAACGCTTCGCCGCTTCCGGCAAGGAGGGCGGCCAGCTTGGCGGCATCCAGGGAGCTGCCGCCCCCAAACCCCACGACACAGTCGGCAGAGTGGCCCCGCGCGGCCGCCGCTGCCGCCAGGATGACCTCTTCAGGGGGATCGGCCTGGACGTCCGAAAAAGTGACCACTCTCAACTCGGGGCGTTTTGTGAATCCGGCCAAGACCGGGTCGAGCAGGCCCGCCTTGACGACGCCGGGGTCGGTGACCATCAGCACATTGCGGTAACCCATCTCCGCGATCCGATCGGCCAGGCGCGCGGCGCCTCCATACTCGACCACGATCGAACGCGTGCTGTTGAAACCGAAATCAAGCATCAAAGGGTCCTGTGCAAATGTGGGTGCTCAGCGGACAAGCATGCGGCGCGCGATCTGCGCGTACTGCTCGGAAACTTCCTGGGCCGAGAGCTTCCCGTCGGGCTGGAACCACTTGGGAAGCGTCGTCACGGCCGCCATCACCCAGGTGATGAAAAGCATAGGCTGCATGTCCGCAATGCTGCCATCCGCAATGCCGGCCAGTACCACGGCGCGGATACGGTGGTCGAACGCGCGCATCCGCTTGCGGATTGCCGGGAATTCGTCCGCGGGCACCGACTTGAGCTCTAGCGCGGCCGCACAGGCGCCCAGCTCGGCCAAGATGTTGGCGGTGTAGTGCAGGACGAAGGTGGACATTTGGTCCAACCCAGTTCCGCCTTGCGCGGTGGCCATGTCCAGGGCGCGGTCGGCCGTGTCAAAGCCGACGTCGAAGCAGGCCAGCAGGACATCGTTCTTGTTCTTGAAGTAGTGATAGATCGACGTCTTGGTAACGCCGAGCTGCAACGCGATGTCGTCCAGCGACGTGTTGTGGAACCCGTTGGCGCTGAAAAGCCGGCCCGCCTCGCGAACGATGATGGCTCGCTTGCGAAGGTACTGCTCTTCAGCCGAACTGACCTCGCCTTGCCAGCGGCCCGGGGTCTTTTTGGCGCTCGTCGTCTTCATAGTGTGGTGAAGGTGGATGGGACAGGAGGCAGATCTTAGCCAACCCCGTCTCTTGAAGATTTAGTTGCAGTTTCTAATTTGCATTGTAATTTAAAGTATGATTAATTACTTGAAAATATTGTGATTGAATATAAATTCAAATGAAAAACCTGAAGCGACAGTTTCCTGGTGCCTTCTTTGTTGAGATCGACAACCCGCCCGTCAACGGCCTGAGCCACGCAGTCAGACGCCGGATCGTTGATGGTCTGGCCACTGCGCAAGCTAACGGAAGGGCCCGCTATGTCGTTCTTGTGGGGACGAGTCCGGGCTTTTCGGGGGGAGCCGACTTGCGAGAGTTCGGCACGCCCATGGAGGCTGAAGAGCCTCATCTCACGACTGTGATCAGGATGATTGCAAGCAGTGCGAAGCCGGTGGTGGCGGCCATCCATGGGATTGCGCTGGGCGGGGGGCTGGAACTGGCCATGGGCTGCCACTTCCGCGTTGCCACGCAGAACGCGACCATCGGGCTGCCGGAGATCAAGCTGGGATTGATGCCGGGGGCAGGCGGGACGCAGTTGCTTCCTCGACTGACCGACATTCCAACGGCGCTGGACATGATTCTGGAAGGATCTGCCTGTCGCCCGGATCGGCTGCGCCACACCCGCTTCTTTGCGGCGACCGCTGACGGCAGCACTGCCAGTGACGCAGCCGCTGAAGCCTGCAGGGTGATGGAGTCGGTCCTGGCTTGCTCGGACCCGGTCACCGATGGGCGGTGCCTGCGGGTGGAGACGGCAGGTCATGAGCAGTTGCTGGTCGACTCCCTCTCAGGCGCCCAGCGGCAAAGCTCGCATTTGCCTGCCTTGCTCAGTTGCGTCCAGGCAATTCGAGCCAGCACGCACATGACATTCGAGGAAGGACTCCAGTACGAGCGCGTTCTGTTCCTGGATCTTCTCGAATCGCCGAGCTCACTGGCGATGCGTCACCTCTTCTTTGCCGAGCGTGCGGCGGGAAAACTGGCCGCACCGCAGCAGGGCAAACCGCGGAGTGTCAGCTCTGTCTTGATGATCGGCAACGCGGATGGCAATGGCATTGCTGAACGCCTCAAGAATTTGCTGGTCCGGGCGGGCGTCGCAGTCCATGAAGAGGGCGAGGTGCCAGTGGATCTGCGGCCCGATCTGATCATCGACCCGGTTTCGAAGGATGTTTCGCAGTCGTCTGCGGCCTTCGAGAGGGTGCAAGGGTACTTGCATCCTGATGCCGTGTATGTGCTCGCCGCCGAACCGTCTTTGGTGGATTCGGTCGCGCACCTGTTGCCAAGCCCCGACAAGGCTGTGGGCCTCTACATGAAAGAAGACAGGGGCGCGTCTTCCATCCTGGAGATTGTGGGTGGTAGCCACACCGCGGACAGCGCTATGGCGATGCTCGCCGCGCTCGGCAAGCTAATGGGACTTCCCAGTGTGTTTGCGCTGGGGGGATTGGGGCCGTCCGGGCCGCGCCTGCTCAGCGCCTTCCGAGAAGAGGCCGGCCGGCTGCGCGCGGGCGGATTGGCCGAAGCGGATTTGGCCAATGCCCTCGCCGCATCGGGGTACACCACCGGTCCGTTGCTGGCCCTGAACCACCGGCAATCCGGGCCGGCGAGCTCCGAGGCCCTGGCTGCCGTGGAGAGACTGAACCTCAAGCTCGCGTACACCGCACGTGACATCGCAGAACAGGGCGCCGTCGCCCGGCAAGACGATCTGGACGTACTTTGCGTCATCGGCTACGGCTTTCCGCGCCACCTTGGCGGCCCGTTGTTCTACGCGGATCACCGTCAACACCAAGCGAACTGATAAGTACCAACCAAACAAGGAAACCTATGTCGGAAGCTTTTATCGTCTCTGCTGTCCGTGCCGCTAGCGGCCGACGCAACGGACGCCTCTCGGGATGGCACCCCGTGGATCTGGGCGCGAAGATGTTGGACGCTGTTGTGGCTGATGCCGGTGCAGATCCCGCCGTCATCGAGGACGTGATCATCGGTTGCGTCGGGCAGGCCGGTGAACAGGCGCTCAACGTTGCCCGAAATGCGGTGCTGGCATCCCGCCTGCCCGAGTCTGTCCCCGGGACTTCCGTGGATCGCCAGTGCGGTTCGTCGCAGCAGGCGATTCACTTCGCCGCCCAGGCCGTCATGTCCGGGACGATGGACGTCGTTATTGCCGCCGGCGTCGAAAGTATGAGCCGCGTTCCCATGGGAACGGCTACCGACCTGGTGGAGAAGAACGGGTTCGGAAGCTACATGAGTCCAGCCCTGGACTCGCGCTACGCAGGAGAACGCTTTAGCCAGTTTATGGGGGCCGAGATGCTTGCTGCGAAGTACAAGCTGACCAGGGACCTGTTGGACGAGTATGCGTACCAGAGCCACTGTCGCGCCGCCGCGGCATCACGGGCGGGAGAGTTCCGCAACGAAATCATCCCCTTGCAGGCCATGTCCCGCGACGCGGGCGCTCTCGACGGAATGCACGACGCGGATGAAGGTATCCGGTTCAATGCCTCTCTCGAAGCCATCTCTCAGGTCAAGGGGCTGACCGAGACCGGCGTGACAACCGCTGCCAACGCAAGTCCGATCACGGATGGCGCCGCCGCCATCATGATCGTCAGCCGCGCCGGGTTGAAAAAGCTGGGGGTCGAACCGCTGGCGCGGATTCATCATCTCGGCCTGTACGCCCACGATCCGGTGATCATGCTGGATGCCCCCATCCACGGGACCCTGCGGTCTCTGGGAAAAATCGGCCTGGACGTCGACGACATCGACCTGTTCGAGGTCAACGAGGCATTCGCCTGTGTTCCGCTGGCCTGGCTCCAGGCGACAGGCGCGGACCCCGCGCGCGTGAATGCGCGTGGCGGCGCCATTGCCCTTGGTCACCCTCTGGGCGCGTCCGGGGCGCGGCTGATGACCACGCTGGTTCACGCGCTGGGCCAGAGCGGCAAGCGCTACGGCCTGCAGACCATGTGCGAGTTCGGCGGCATGGCGAATGTGACGGTCATCGAGCGGCTCTGACGCCGCAGAAAAATCCACGCTGCAGAAAGGTTCAATCTTGGAAATCACCACGCAACAAATCTATGTCGTCACGGGCGGCGCGTCCGGGCTGGGTGCCGGAGTCGTGCGGCTGCTGGGCGACCAGGGCGCCACCGTTGTCATTGCCGACCGCGATGAAGAGCGCGGCCGGGCCCTGGCCGGCCAAATCAAGCAGCATTTCGTCAAGTGCGACATCACGTCCGAAGCCGATGCGTCCCGGGTGTTCGAATTCGCGGCATCCAGGGGTGCGCTGCGCGGGCTCGTCAACTGCGCCGGCATTGCCGGACCGGAGCGGGTTGTGGGCAAGGAGCGGCCACACGCGCTGGAGAGCTTCGAGCGGATCGTGCGGGTCAACCTCGTGGGGACGTTCAACATGATCCGCCTGGGCGCCCAACTGATGTCGCACCAGGAGCCGACGCCGAGCGGCGAGCGCGGCGTGATCGTCAACACGGCATCCGTTGCCGCATTCGATGGCCAAATCGGCCAGGCCGCCTATGCAGCGTCGAAGGCGGGAATCGTTGGAATGACGTTGCCCGTAGCCCGTGACCTTGCGCGCAGCGCCATCCGGTGTGTCACCATCGCGCCCGGAATTTTCTCGACACCGTTGCTGATGGATCTTTCGTTGGAGGTCCGCCAGGGTCTGGCGGCCTCGGTGCCTTTCCCGTCCCGACTGGGCGAGCCGCGCGACTTCGCTCTTATGGTGCAGCACGTACTCAACAACGAGATGCTCAACGGCGAAGTCATCCGTCTGGACGGCGCGATTCGGATGGGGCCGCGATAGTTCCGCGAACTCCCGACCCTGCGTCGTACGAAAGATCGGCGAGATACTCGACGACAACGTCGACGGCCTCTTGCGGCAGGGCAGTCAACTGCGAGATCGTCATGGGCAGATTCCTGCCCAGCCTAGGCAGGACGCTCTTGCCGAAAATCCGCTGCATTTGCGACTGGGTACAGGACGCGAGTCTGATCGCGCAATTGCGGTGCTTCACGCAGGAAGCGCCGCGGCTTGCGGGAGTGCGGCCCAAGAAATGGATTCAAAAATGGCCTTAAATCGCTTGGTGCAGGCGGACATCAGCGGACGTCGCTGGAAACAAAAAAGGCCGAAACGCGAAGTTTTCGGCCTTTTTTCAATCATCCATGGACGTCAGTGGATGCCCATGGACAATAAATAATTCTGGAGCGGGAGACGAGTCTCGAACTCGCGACCTCAACCTTGGCAAGGTTGCGCTCTACCAACTGAGCTACTCCCGCGTATTTGGCTGTTGCCTAGCCTGTTACGCGAAGTTTCAGGGGCGGGCACCAAAGACCAAGATTATAGCATCGTTTTTTGCGTCTTGCCATTGTCTGGCCATCCTGGGCCAAGGGCAAGGCTTTCAGGCGGACGGCAGGACGTATACAGTGGGCCCATATTTCTTGCGCATCCGGCCGTGGCGCCTGCCGCCGGCCCATCTTCCGATGGCCTTCAGCCCCGCTTTCTCTGCTCCTGTTGCCGCGCTGGTCTATGGCCCTTCGTCGCGCGGCGCCGACACCTTGTTGGCGGACTTCGCCCGCGACCTGCTGGCGCAGGGCCGGCGGCTGCATGGGCTGGTGCAGCATGAAATCGTGCCGCGTGGCGGCGGCAGGCCGCAGCGCCAGTTGTCCGACCTGCGTTCGGGCCGGCTGTACGGCCTGTCGCAAGACCTGGGCCCCGGCTCGCGTGCCTGCAGCCTGGATCCGGGAGCCCTGGCGGCCGCCAGCCATGTGCTGCGTGCCGCCTTGCAAGCGCGCGCGGAACTGGTCATCGTCAACCGCTTCGGCGCCATCGAGGCCGCCGGCGGCGGCTTCGCCCAGGAAATGCTGGCCCTGATGAGCGAAGGCATTCCCTTGGTTACTGTCGTGTCTGCGGTGCTGCTGCCAGACTGGCGCCGGTTCACCGGGCAGGCGGGCCTGGAATTGCCCGTGGCGCGCGCGCCCCTGCAAGCCTGGTTCGAACAACTGGCGAACGGCTATGCCGCCGCCGGCCAGCCGGACGCCGCGACATGACTATTGCATCCCTTGATTTCGCGCAACTGTATCGTCAGCACCTGGCCGAGGCCCGGGCCCAGCCCAAGCCGCCCCAGGCTTGGGACAGGCGTGCGGGCGAACTGGCGCAACGCATGACGGTCAGCCGCTACGCGCAGGATTTCATCGCCCGCATGCACCTGGATGGCGCGCATACGCTGCTGGATGTCGGCTGCGGGCCGGGCACCCTGGCCTTGCCGCTGGCAGCACGGCTGGAGCAGGTGGTGGGCCTGGACTACAGCTCCGCCATGCTCGATGCGTTGGTGCACAATGCCCAGGCCCAGGGGCTGGCCAATGTGCGGCCAATATTGCGCGCCTGGGAAGACGACTGGTCCGACGTCCCGATATGCGACATCGTGGTGGCTTCGCGATCCACCGTGGTCGAAGACATGGCCGCCGCACTGGCCAAGCTGCATGCCAAGGCCCGCCTGCGCGTCTACCTGACGCACCTGGCGGGCGGCCATTTCATCGATCCGGCCATCCAGCAGATCGTCGGCCGCACGCGGCCGGCCATGCCCGACTACATCTACGTGATCAACATCCTGCACGGCATGGGCATCTATCCGACGCTGGATTACATCACCGTGGAAAGCCAGTTGGCCGCCGCGCCTGACTTCGACGACTATGCGCGCCGCGTGGCCCGTTCGATGGGCGGCCTGGACGACCGCGAGCGCCAGCGCCTGCGGGCCTGGTATGACGACGCATCGCCGCGCGATCGCATCGGTGCACCGCTGCGCTGGGCGTTCATTCACTGGCAGAAAGACGCCGGCGCTTGATGCGGCTTCAACCGTCCAGCGAGACGGCTTCGCGCTGCAGTACGGCTTGCACGGCGGGCCGCCTGGCCATCTGCATGCTGGCGGCGCTCCAGGCGGGATAGTCGGCGCGCATGTCCAGCCCGATCCGGTTGCCCCAGCGGTACAGCACCAGCAGGAACGGATCGACCACCGAATAGCCGCTGGCCAGTGCCTGATGCCTGCCGTCGGCGAACTGCTGGTCGATGACGCGATAGGCATCGATGACGGTGCGCCGTCCCTGGGCACCGATACCTTCGTAGTGCGCGGTGTCGCCACTGTAGCGTTCGGGCCGCCAGATGCCGCCATAGCCGGCGCCGTGCACCCAGCCCGACAGCCATGCCAACCATTCCTGGCAACGTGCGATCCCGACCGGGTCGCCGGATGGCAGCAAGCCTGCCTGGGGATGCTGCTGCGCCAGGTAGGTCAAGATGGCAGGCAGCTCCGTCAGCACGCGGCGCTGGCCGGGAATACCCAATGCAGGCACGCGCGCCTTGGGGTTGATGGCCAGGTACTCGGGCCGGTAATTCGCGCGCGTCGCCACGTCGACGAGTTCCAGCGTGTAGGGGGCCTGCACTTCCTGCAAGGCGATATGCGCCGCCATGGAGCAGGCGCCGGGGGAATAGAAAAGTCGGTAGTCCATGCGGCCAGTCTAGGGGCCGCCCAGCGTCGCCGCAAACCAAGATTTGTGAGAGCTGGGTAGTAGTGATATTAATGGGCGCATGGCCAGCCGACACCTTCCCCCATTGCAGACCCTGCGCGCCTTCGAGGCGGCGGTACGGCTGCGCAGTTTCACGCGTGCGGCCGATGAACTGGCCTTGACCCAGGGCGCCGTCAGCCAGCATATCCGGCGGCTCGAGTCCACGCTGGGCACGCCATTGTTCGTCCGCGAACACCAGGGGGTCGCGCCGACCGCGCATGCGCAGGCGCTGGCGTTGCAGGCGCGCCAAGGCCTGACCGTGCTCGAGCGGGCTTTCAGCCGTGCCGATACCGGCCCGCGCAATGCGCCCGGTGCGGCACCGCCCCAGCGGCTGGTACTGAGCGTATTGCCGGCTTTCGCGCAGCGCTGGCTGGCGCCGCGCGTGCCGCGCTTCCTGGCGGCCCATCCCGGCATCGAGCTCGATGTACGCCCCAGCACTGCGCTGGCCCGCTTGAATGGGCGCGACGGCATCGACCTGGCCTTGCGGTACGGGCCGGGCGCCTGGCCGGGCCTGGAAAGCGAGCGCTTGATGGACGAAGAAGTGTTTCCGGTGGCCAGCCCCGCGTACCGGCGCGGCCGCCGGCTGCGCGCGCCGCGCGACTTGGCGCGCTGCACCTTGCTGCGGCATACCTGGCAGCCCTGGGAGCCCTGGTTCCAGGCCGCGGGTGTGGACATGGTCGAACCGGTCCACGGACCGCAGTTCGATGACACCGATGCCTTGCTGCACGCCGTCATGTCCGGTGCCGGCGTGGCGCTGGCGCGCCGTTCGCTGGTGGCCCCCGATCTGGCGGCCGGCCGGCTGGTGCGGCTGTGGGACATCGGCATTGCCGATGTCCATGCCTATTACCTGGTCTGGCGGCCCGGCAGCGCCAAGCTGCAGGCCATCGGCGCGGTACGCCGCTGGCTGCGCCGCGAAGCCGCCGCTGCAGGCACGGGCGCCTAACGGTCGGCGGCCTGCTGCACCTGCTGCGCCGTCTGCCCGAACAAGATCTTCTTGCCTTCCTCGGTCACCGCCGGGCGGTGAGTGTAGGGGTCGCCTTGCGCATAGGCCCGCACGGTGGCCGGCCGGTTGCGTATCGTGTCGAACCAGCGCCGCAAGTGGGGAAATTCGTCCAGTTCTTGCTGCTGCCGTTTCCAGGGCACGATCCATGGATACGAGGCCATGTCGGCGATGGTGTAGTCGTTGCCCGCAACGAAGGGGTGTTGTTCCAGGCGGCGATCCAGTACGCCGTACAGGCGGTTGGTTTCCTTCACATAGCGGTCGATGGCATAAGGCAGTTTCTCGGGCGCATACAGCCCGAAATGATGGTTCTGGCCGGCCATCGGCCCCAGCCCGCCCACTTGCCAGAACAGCCATTCCATCACTGTCTTGCGGCCACGTGCATCGGCCGGCAGGAAGCGCCCGGTCTTCTCGGCCAGGTACAGCAGGATGGCGCCCGATTCGAACACCGTGACCGGCTCGCCGCCGTCGGCCGGCGCGCGGTCGATGATGGCCGGCATGCGGTTGTTGGGCGAAAACGCCAGGAACCCGGGCTTGAACTGATCGCCCGCACTGATATCGATGGGATGGATGCGGTAGGGCAGGCCGGCTTCTTCCAGGAACAGCGTGATTTTGTGCCCATTGGGCGTGGGCCAGTAGTACAGCTCGATCATTGGATTTCCTTGTGTCGCACAAGCGTCGGGTTTATTCTAGATCGATCGTTTTAAAATGAACAGCCCAGTCCGAAAATCACGGGCTGAACCAGGAGCAGCGATATGAAGATTGAAGGCAGGAACGTGCTGGTTACCGGCGGGTCCAGTGGTATCGGCCTGGCCACTGCCCAGGCGCTGCTGGCGCGCGGGGCGCGGGTATTCATCACGGGTCGGCGCGCCGAGGCGCTGCAGCAGGCATTGACGCAACTGCGCGGCGCTGGCAAGGCGCACGGCGTGATCGCCGATGTGGCCACTGCCGCCGGCCGGGTGTATACCTTGCAGGCCGCGCTCGAGGCCATGGGCGGGCTGGATATCCTGGTCAACAACGCCGGCGGCGTCAGGGCCGGCCGGTTGGAAGAAACAGCCGAAGCCGACATCCGCGCCATGATCGAAGTGAATCTGGCCGCGCCGATTCTGCTGGCGCGTGCCGCCTTGCCCAGTTTGCGCGCTGGCGGCGGCATGATCGTCAATATCTCGTCCGGCATCGCCTTGGTGGGGGTGCCGTTCTACACCACTTATGCTGCAGTGAAGGCTGGCGTGGCGCATTTTGGTGAAGCGCTGCGCCGCGAACTGAAGGGTGAAGGCGTGCACGTGATGACGGTGTACCCGGCCGCGACCGACACTCCAATGATGCAGTCATCGCGTGCCGGCCCCGATCTGGGCTTTGTGCGCGAGCCAGCCGCGGTGGTGGCGCAGGCCATCATCGACGGCATCGAGTCCGAGGCTTTGCAAGTGGTGCGCGGCGGCGACACACGGGCGGCCATGATCGCGCAGAATCGCACCGATCCAGGCGCGCTGGACCAGCGTTTCGTGGGCCTGAAACCGGCATTGGCCGAGGCCGTGCGAGACCATTCGGCGCTGTAGCCGCGCGGCCGCCGTCAGGCCCGGGGGCCTGGCTGCCGCTACTCTTATATAAGAGTGGCACAATAGCGGGCATCCCGTCATGTCTCCGGTCCGGTATTGTCGGTGGGGCGCAACGCCCAGCCACCTTGGCCCGGTTTTCCCGATTTCATGCCTGCTTCGACTTCCGCCGATTTCTCCGCCCTGTTGCGCCAACCCTCCGGCTTCATGGCCTTCTTGCTGGCCCGCGTGTTTGCCGTGGGCGCCACGCAGATCCAGGCGGTGGTGGTCGCCTGGCAGGTGTATGACCTGACGCGCGAGCCCATGGCCCTTGCCTACGTGGGCCTGGCGCAGTTCCTGCCTATGTTGCTCTTGCTGTTGCCGGCCGGCGACCTGATCGACCGGCTGCCGCGCAAGCATATCCTCGCCGTCAGCTGGAGCGTAGGCGCGATCTGCAGCGCCTTGCTGTGGTGGGTATCGGGCCGCGGGCACGCGGGTGTGTCCGGCATCTATTCGGTGCTGGTGCTGTTCGGGGCATCGCGTGCTTTTTCCGGCCCGGCCATGCAGAGCCTGTTGCCGCAGTTGGTGACGCGGGAGCAATTGCCCCAGGCCATCGCCACCAACAGCATGGTGATGCGTGGCGCCGCCATTGGCGCGCCGTTTCTGGGCGGCCTGCTGTACGCGGCCGGTGGCAGCCTGCTCACTTATCCGATATGCCTGGTGGCCTTTGCCGCCGGGGCATTGTTGCTGCGGAAAGTGCGCGTGCTGCCCGCGGCAGCCAGGGCCAGCGCGGCGCAGGCTGCCGGCAGCAATATCTGGCAGCGCTTTGGTATCGGCATCCGCTTCATCTTCCGCCGGCCCATGATCCTGGGCACTATTTCTCTCGATTTGTTCGCTGTGCTGCTGGGCGGCGTGGTTGCCCTGCTGCCTATTTATGCACAGGAAGTCCTGCACGTGGGTCCCCAGGGGTTGGGTCTGCTGCGCAGTTCGATTGCAGGCGGCGAGGTGGTCGCGGGCATTTGCCTGAGCATGTTTCCCTTCAACGCCAAAGTGGGGCGGCGAATGCTGCTGGCGGTGGCAGTGTTCGGCCTGGCCAATTTGGTGTTCTCGTTATCGCACTGGATGTGGCTGTCGTGCCTGGCGCTGGCCGTGGCGGGCGCGGCTGACATGGTCAGCGTCTATGTGCGCGGTGCATTGTTGCAGTTCGCGACGCCCGACGAGATGCGCGGGCGCGTCAATTCGGTCAACATGCTCTTCATCGGCTCGTCCAACGAACTCGGCGAATTCCGTGCCGGGTCCAGCGCCGCCTTGCTGGGTGCCGTGCCGGCTGCCATCGCCGGCGGCCTGTGCACGCTGGCCGTGGTGGGCCTGTGGAGCTATCTGTTCCCGGCGCTGCGCACCGTCGATCGATTTGAAAACGCCCAGCGCTGAGCGGCCCGGGCCGTGGCCGGGCGTGCCCGTCGGGCCATCAGGCCTGGCCGATTTCCCGACGGATAAGGTCGGCGATGTTGCGCTGGCGGGCTGCCGGCATGCGGTCCAGAATGCACGAGACGCTGACGGCCAGGCGGGGATACCCCGAGCGGTCGCGTAGTGCCACGCCCACCCCCAATACACCGGGCACCGCCGCATTCCCCACTGCCGACCAGCCGCGGTTGCGCGTGGCTTCGACCAGCAACCGCATATGCGGCACCGTCATCTGGCCATACGATCGCAGCGCTTCGCGGTACTGCTGCATGATGGCCTCGGCTTCATCGACCGGCAGGGCGGCCAGCAGCGCCAGGCCGGCCGCGCCCACGCCCAGGGGCTGGCGATGGCCGATGGTCACGGCCAATACCTGCACCGGATAGCTGCCGATCTCGCGGTGCAGGCATAAGGAATCCGTGCCTACGCGGCAGATAAGAAAAGACGAATCCCCGGTGTGGTCGCTGATGCGCCGCATGGCGGGAGCCAATTGCGCCACCGACAGGGTCTGTTCGTCTACCGGCTGCGTCCAGGTCGAGGCCACGCGATAGCGTCCGGTCTGTGCGTTGCGCACGGCGTAGCCCTCTTCGACCAGGACCGAGACGTAGCGGTACACGCTGGTGCGCTGCATGGCCAGGGCGTGCGCGATGCCGGCGATATCCAGGCCTTCCGGTGTGCGGCGCAAGGCCGCAAGTATGTGCAGGTCCCGTCTCAGGGTGCTGGCGCCCGTATTCGCGTTCTGTGTGCTGTTCATTATTTGAACATCCAAACTTCCTGATATGACAGGCCACGTAGATCATATATCGGGCTTGGTTCACACGTTGTTTGAATAATGAACAAATCATTGGAGACTGCCATGCATTCTGTTATGCGACGCTTTGTCGTCCGACGCCTGGTCCGGCCCCTGGCCGTTTTGCTGGCCGGTGTCGGCCTGGTTCCGGTCACCCACGCTGCCGAGGCCGAGGCTTACCCCACACGCCCCGTGACGCTGGTGGTCGGCTACGCGGCCGGCGGCGCCACTGACATCGTGGCCCGCCTGGTGGCGAAGTCGCTGTCGGATTCGCTGGGCCAGCCGGTGGTGGTCGAGAACCGCACAGGCGCCAACAGCAATATCGGCGCCGAGGCCGTGGCCCGCGCCAAACCCGACGGATACACCCTGTACATTGGCTCGATCGCGAACACCATCAACCGTACCCTGTACGAGAAGCTCAACTACGACTTCAAGAAAGACTTCGCGCCGGTGGCGCTGCTGGCCACGATTCCGAATATCCTGGTGGTGCATCCCAAGTTGCCGATCCACTCGGTGCAAGAGTACGTGGCCTACGCCAAGAGCCATCCCGGCAAGCTGACCTGCGCGTCGTCGGGCAGCGGCTCTTCCATTCACTTGTCGTGCGAGATCTTCAAGATGACGACCGGCACCGACATCCTGCATGTGCCGTACCGGGGCAGCGGCCCGGCGGTGGCGGATTTGCTGGGCGGCCAGGTGGACTCGATGTTCGACAACCTGCCGTCGTCGCTGCCGCACGTGCAGGCCGGCAAGCTGCGCGCGCTGGGCGTGACCTCGCTCGAGCGGGTGTCGTTCGCGCCCGATGTGCCCACCCTGGCCGAGTCCGGCCTGCCGGGCTTTTCGGTGCAGTCCTGGTTTGCCGTCATGGCGCCGGCCGGCACGCCGGACGCCATCATCGGCAAGCTGAACCAGGCCATCAACGATGGCCTGTCGGGCGATGCCTTGCGCCAGTCCTACACGGCCGGCGGATTCGTGCTGCCCACGGCGCCCAATACGCCGGCGATGCTGCAAGAACTTATCGATAGCGAAATCGAGAAATGGGGCAAGGTCGTGACCTCGGCCGGCCTCAAAGTGCAATAGCAGAACCAGGAGCTGTCCGTGTACCCGATTGATTTCTTTCTGCGGGCTGCCGCCCGTTTCAGTGGCCGCGTTGCCCTGGACACGCCACAGGGCGCGTGGACCTACGGGCGCTTGCGCAGCGAGTCGCAGGCACTCGCCGCCGCATTGCAGGCCCTGGACCCCGCGCCGCAGAGCCGCGTGGCGATCTGCGCCGGCAATACGGCGCAGCATGTGGTGGCGCTGCTGGCGGTGATCGCCTCGGGCAAGATCTGGGTGCCGCTGAACTACCGCAGCACCGCGCCGGAAATCGCGCGCATCCTCGATGCCACCGAGCCCGGCATCGTGCTGACCGACGGCACCGGCGATGCGCTGGTGGCCGCAGGCCAGGCGGCGCACATCCAGCTGGATGGCACCGGCGAGCACACCCTGGCGGGCCTGCTGCAAGCCTATGCCGGCCGCGAACCCGTGCGCTGCGAACCCGGCACGGACGCCACGCAGGCGATCAAGTTCACCGGGGGCACCACCGGCCTGCCCAAGGGCGTGATGCAGCCCTACCGGGCCTGGACGGCCGTCATCGTCAACCAGATCCAGGCCTGGAAGCTGACCAGCGAAGACCGCTACGTGGTTGCCGCGCCCGTGACGCATGGCACGTCCACCTATCTGTTGCCCGTGCTGGCCCAGGGCGGCACCCATGTGTTCCTGGAAGAGTCGTCGCCGGCCACCATTACCAAGGCATTCCGCGAGCGCGGCGGCACGCTGTCGTTCATGCCACCCACCCTGATCTACATGATCATGGCCCAGCCCGGCGTGTCGCGCGCCGATTTTCCCGGCCTGCGCAACCTGATCTACGGCGGGGCACCCATGCCGGTTGAAAAATTCGAGCAGGTGCGCGAATTCTTCGGGCCGGTGGTGGGGGCCACCTACGGCCAGACCGAATCCCCGCAGATCGTCACGGCCATTACGCCGGCCGATTTTGCCGACCTGGCCAACCTGGGGTCGGTGGGCAGCGCCACCTGGTTCTCGGAATTCGCCATCATGGATCGCGAAGGCCGCATCCTGCCGGCCGGGCAAGCGGGCGAAGTGGTGGTACGGGGCGATCTGGTCATGACCGGCTACTGGCGCCTGCCCGAGAAAACGGCCGAAACCATTGTCGATGGCTGGCTGCACACGGGCGACGTGGGCGTCGTGGACGAACGCGGCTACCTGACCATCAAGGACCGCCTGCGCGACGTCATCATCACCGGCGGCTTCAACGTCTACCCCATCGATGTCGAGAACGCGCTGGCCCAGCATCCCGCCGTGTACGAGTGCTCGGTCTTCGGCATTCCCGACGACAAATGGGGCGAGGCCGTGCAGGCGGCCGTGCAGCTCCACAGCGGCGCATCCGCCGAACCGCAGGATTTGATGGTGTTCGTCCGCGACAGGCTCGGCCCGGTGCATACGCCCAAGCGCATCCATGTTTTCGATAGCTTGCCGCGCTCGTCGGTAGGCAAAGTGCTCAAGAACGTCGTCCGGGATACCGTCATCAAGGAGCTCGCATGAACCGCCCCGTTACCCGCCTGTGTGCCCACCATCTCGAGGGCATGTCGTACCGCGATTCCGACCTGGTCGAAGACCTGATCGGCAAGAAGACCTACGCCGAAGTGATGTTCTCGCAGATTATCGGCCGCGACGCACGCCCCGTGGACCTGCGCATCGTCGATGCCGTGCTGATCACCCTGATGGAACACGGCCTGACGCCCAGCGCCATCGCCACGCGCGTGGTCTACATGAGCGCGCCCGAAAACCTGCAGGGTGCGGTGGCAGCCGGCCTGATGGCCGTGGGCAGCAGTTTCGTGGGCACCATGGAAAACTGCTCGCTGCTGCTCGATCGCATCCTCAAGGCCGACGATGCCCAGGCCGAGGCGCGTGCCATCGTGCAGGCGCATCGCGATACCAGGCAGCCCTTGCCCGGTTTCGGCCACCACTTGCACAAGCCTGATGACCCGCGCGCGGTCAAGCTGCTGGAACTGGCCCGTGCCGAGCCCGACCTGGCAGGAAAGTGGGTGGGGGCGCTGGAACTGCTGGCGCTCACCGTCGACAGCGTGTATGGCCGCCACATCACCATCAATGCCACCGGCGCGGTGGCGGCCCTGCTGGGCGAACTGGGCATTCCCACCAAGCTGATGCGCGGCTTCGCGGTCATCTCGCGCGCCGCCGGCCTGGTAGCGCACGTGGCCGAAGAACAGCAATGCCCCTCGGGCCGCTTCATCTGGGAAACGATCGACCGCGAGATTCCCTACGTGGGCGCGGGCAAATCGGCCCACCGCCACCAGGAGAACTGACCATGGCAACGCAAGCGCCCGTCGCACTCGTAACCGGTGGCAGCGCCGGAATCGGCCGTGCCGTAATCGAACGGCTGCTGCAAGACGGCTATGAGGTCGTCAACTTCGACCTGAAGGCGCCCGCCGCGTGCCTGGCAGGTGAAATGCATGTAGCGGTCGACCTGTGCAGTGCCGATGCCACGCGCCAGGCCGTGGCCGCGCTGGCGGCCGAACGCGATGTCTTGTACCTGGTGAACAACGCCGGCACGGTACGCCCGGCGCTGCTCGAGCACGCATCGCCGGATGACCTGGCGTTCGTGATGGCGCTGAATATCCAGGCCCCCATGCTGTTGATGCAGGGGCTGCTGCCGGCCATGCGCCGCCGGCAATTCGGGCGCGTGGTGAATATTTCCAGCCGCGCGGCCCTGGGCAAGGCCGAGCGCATGGTGTATGCGGCCAGCAAGGCGGGCCTGCTGGGCATGACACGCACCTGGGCACTGGAAATGGCGGGCGACGGCATTACCGTCAATGCCATCGGGCCGGGGCCGATCGCCACCGAATTGTTCGAACGGGTGAACCCGCCGGGCGCGCCGCAAACCGAGAAAATACGCGCCAGCATCCCGGTGCGGCGCATGGGCACGCCGGCCGACATCGCGCATGCAGCGGCCTCGCTGCTGGACGATCGGGCCGGCTTCATCACCGGCCAGGTGCTGTATGTGTGCGGCGGCATGACGGTGGGCCTGGGGGCAGCGGCATGAGCAACGATCTCGATCATTTGCAGGCCTTGTTGCCCGCCGCCAGCACCCGGCTGGCCGGCAAGGTGGCGCTGGTGTCGGGTGGCGGATCCAGCGGCCCGGGCTGGAGCATCGGCAAGTCCAGTTGCGCCACGCTGGCGCGCCATGGCGCGGCCGTGTGCGTGCTGGATGCCAGGCTCGAGGCCGCGCAGGATGCTTTGGTCGCCGTACAAACCCTGGGCGGGCAAGGCCTGGCCCTGCAAGCCGATGTGGCCGACCCCGCCGCCATGGAACAGGCCGTACAGGCCGTCATGGCGCGCTACGGCAGGCTGGACATCCTGCAGGCCAATGCCGGCATCGGCAAGGTGGGCGGCCCCGAAGACATCGACATGGCCGACTGGGAACGCATCCAGAAAGTGAACGTCGACAGCCTGCTCATTGCCAGCCGGCTGGTCTTGCCCATCATGTGCAAGCAGGGCGGCGGCGCCATCGTGGCGGTGTCGTCGGTGGCCGGCTTGCGCTACCTGGGTTATCCGCACCTTGCCTACAACGTTACCAAGGCGGCGGTTATCCACTTCGCGCGCATGATCGCCCAGCAATACGCCGGGCAGGGTATCCGCGCCAATACCGTGGTGCCCGGCCTGATCGACACGCCACGGGTGCGCAATACGGTGGCACGCATGTTCTCGGCCGACGATTTCGAACAGGCCAGGGCCGCGCGCGATCGGCAAGTTCCCATGGGGCGCATGGGCACGCCATGGGAGGTCGCCAATGCGGTGGCTTTCCTGGCCTCGGACGAGGCAGCCTACATCACGGGCACCGAATTGGTGGTCGATGGCGGGCTTATCGGGAAGTACGCCTAGTCCCCTGATTCAAGCAGCAGTCATTGCGGCCGTGCCCACGCGGGGGCGGCCGCGCGTCACCTCTCGCGGTCAGCAGTCATACAACAGCAGTGTTTATCAGGAGAATTTGCAATGTGGAATTGCCGCAGCATCAAATCGTTGGTAAGCCTGACAGCCATGGCGGCGAGCCTGGCATGCGGCGTACCGGCCCAGGCTGAAAGCCAGTATCCGCAACGCCCGGTGACCATCGTCGTGGCCTTCGCACCGGGTGGCGCGACCGACGTGCTGGCCCGCAAGCTGGCACAGAAGCTGGGCGACCATTACAAGCAGTCATTCGTGGTCGAGAACAAGCCGGGGGCAGGGGGCAATATCGGCACGGCCTATGCGGGAAGGGCCAAACCCGATGGCTACACGCTGTACCTGGGCACGGTGGCATCGCATGGCGTGGCACCCAACTTGTACAAGCACACCGGCTACGATCCCATCAAGGATTTCACACCTATCGGCCTGATCGCGGCCAGCCCGCAAATCATCGTGGTGAACAAGGATTCGCCCATCCGCTCCATTGGCGACCTGGTCCAGCACGGCAAGACCGACAATGCCACCTATGCCTCATCCGGTGCCGGCACCACCATCCACCTGGCCGGCGAGATGTTCAACATCAAGGCGGGCACCAAGATGGAACACGTGCCATTCTCGGGCAGCGGACCAGCCGTCAACGCCTTGCTGGGCGGCCATGTAGACGTGATGTTCGACGACATGCCGTCCTCGGCACCGCACGTCAAGGCGGGCAGCCTGCGGGCCCTGGCCGTGACGGGCACGCAGCGTTCGGCGCTGTTTCCCGAGCTGCCCACGCTGTCCGAAGTGGGCAAGCCCTACGGCCTGGAAGGCTTCGATGTCTCGGCCTGGTTCTTCCTGGGGGCGCCGGCCGGCATACCGGACGGCATCGCTGATTCGCTGAACAAGACGCTCAACAGCATCCTGGTCGAAGACGACATGAAGAACTACGCGGCCGAGCGCGGCGCGCAGACCCTGCCCGGTACGCGCCAACAGGCCAGCCAGTTCATCGCGGGCGAACTGAAAAAGTGGGACGAGATCATCACGGCGGGCAACATCCCCAAGCTGTGATTGTTCGGATCCGCCAGGTTGCGCTTGCTGCGCACACAGGAGATTGCAGTGGAAAACCCGACCGCCGCCCGCAATGAGGTCATTGCGCAATGGCGCGATACTGTCGCGCGCCTGGCCACCGAAACCGGCACCGGCCTGGGCCTGATGCCGGATTCGATGGCCCAGGCCCTGCATGCCACGGCGCAGGCCGTGCCCGGCGCCACGCCGACTGCGGCGCTGTCCGCCGATCCGGGTTGGCACGACTGGTGGGAAAAGCGCGAGCGGCTCGCGGCAAGAGAGGTGACGGTGCAAGACCTGGCGCGGGCATCGCTGGACCGCCTGGCGCAGGTGCAGGGCGCCACGGCGGCGTGCGTCGAGTTGCTGCATGATTCGGCAATGAAGCAGGCACTCCAGCTGGACATGCGCCTGGCGGCGGGCGAGCCGCTGGGCTTGCTGGGCGGCATGCCGCTGGCGCACAAAGACCTGCTGCATCGGGTGGGGCGCATGGCAGGCTATGGCATGGCGCAGGCCGCCGGCCCGGCCTCGTTCGATGCCACGGTGCTGCGCCGCTTCGACCAGGCCGACGCGTTGCACCTGGCGCGCCTGCACATGACCGAGCTGGCGTTCGATCCGTCCGGCACCAATGCCATGGCCGGCCACTGCCGCAACCCCTGGTCGGCCACGCGCATCCCCGGAGGATCGTCCAGCGGCTCGGCTGCCGTGGTCGCGGCCGGCGCCGTCGATGGCGCACTGGGCAGCGATACCGGCGGCTCGATCCGCATTCCCGCGGCCCTGTGCGGCGTCACCGGCCTGAAACCCACCTTCGGCCTGGTCAGCCGGGCAGGCGCCATGAGCCTGAGCGCCACGCATGACCACCTGGGCCCGATCGCGCGCAGCGCGCGCGATTGTGCGCTGATGCTGCAGGCCATCGCCGGCCACGACATTGCCGATGCGGGCAGCGTAGCGGCCCCGCGCAGCGATGACTACGCCGGCAGCCTGGATGCCCCGGTGGCCCGATTGCGCATAGGCGTGCCGCAAGGCTATTTCACCGCCGGCCTGCATCCCGGGATACGGGCCGTGATTGACCAGAGCATCGCATCATTCCGGCTGCTGGGGGCCGACATACGCGAAGTGCCCGATTTCCCCTACGATGCCGTGAACGCGCTGGCCATCCTGATGATCCGCGCCGAGGCGACCGCTTTGTACGAAGGCCTGCTGCGGCCGCAGGCCCCGGCGACGCTGGGCGATTTCACGCGCGCGAGGCTGCAGGAAGGCGCGCCGATCCCGGCCACGCTGTACTTGCAGGCCCTGGCCCTGCGCGGCCCCCTGCTGTTGCGATTCGCGCAAACCGTGCTGGCCGATGTCGATGTCTTGCTGGCGCCGGTGTTTCCCCTGCCCACGCCGCGTATCGATGCCTTCGACACCATGAACGCGCAATCGCAATTGCTGCGTGGCGAACTCACGCGCCTGACGCGGCCGGTCAATTATCTGGGCCTGCCGTCGCTGTCGCTGCCAGGCGGGGCGTGCGCGCCGGACGATGAGCCCGGCGAGCTGCCGGTGGGCTTCCAGTTGATCGGGCGCCCGTACAGCGAAGCCTTGTTGCTGCGGCTGGGCCATGCGTTCCAGAAGGCGACGACGTGGCATTTGCGCCGGCCGCCGATGGCGGCTTGAATATCCGCCAAGGCTGGTATAGCGGCGCGGCTTTCGAAAATTGGCTGATTCCTGTCCTTTTTTGAGTTGGACGCCAAAGGCGGCGCATTCCTAGAATGGCTTGCGCATCTTGCGCGGGCAACACCGCCGCTGCGCCCTGCAAAACATAAAGGAGACAAGCACTCATGAGGAAAGCCTGGCCTTCGCCCTCACTCGCCAGGGGACTGGCGCCGTACCTTGCCGCTGCGATGTCCTTGCTCGCGCCGATCGCTGCCCATGCGGACGCGGCTGGCCGCTACCCTGATCGCGCCATCAACCTGATCGTGCCCATCGGCGCGGGGGGCGTGGCCGATACGTCGGCCCGCATCCTGGCCCAGCGGCTGGGCGACCACCTGAAGGTGCCGGTCGTGGTCCAGAACAAGCCAGGCGCCGCCCAGGCTATCGGTGCCGAGCTGGTGGCGCGCGCCAAGCCCGACGGCTATACGCTGCTCTTCTCGACCAGCGGCTTCGTGGCGGCCCCCATGCTGATCAAGGGCTTCAAACCCGATCCCGTCGAGGACTTCGACCCCATCTCGCTGATCGCCTCCAGCAATAATGTGCTGGTCGGCGCCAACGCCATTCCTGGCGGCAGGCTCAAGGGCTTGGTGGAGCTGGCCAAGGCCAAGCCCGGCCAAGTGTTCTACGGCTCGCCTTCCGGCGCGACTACGTTGGTGTTCGAATACCTGAATCAGGTGACGGGCGCGAAGCTCGAGCCTATTCTCTACCAGAGTACCCCGGCCGCCTGGGCGGACATCATCGGCGGCCGGGTCCATGCCACCATGGAAGGACCCAAGCTCGCCCAGGGGCAGGTACAGGCGGGCAAAGCGCAGGTGCTGGCCGTCTTCGGACATAAGCGGGCCCCCGAGTTCCCCGACGTGCCGACCGTGGCCGAACAGGGCTATCCGGGTTTCGGCATCGAGAGCTGGCAAGGCCTGTGGGCGCCCAAGGGTACGCCTGCCGAGGTGGTTCGCACACTGGAGCAGGCCGTGGTTGCGGTCATGGCCACGCCGCAGATGAAGCAGGAAATGCGCGCGGCCGGCCTGGACGCGGTGGGCAGTACGGCTGCCGAGTTCGGCAAGGAACTGCACGACAACGCGGCACTGTGGCGCAAGGTGGCCACCGAGGCCGGCATCGAACCCCAATAGGCGGCCCTTATGTTCAATCTTCTTGAAAAATGCCGCCGGCCGGGCGGTTTGGTGATGGGCTGGTGTTCGTCAGGCTCGCCCTTGCTGGGCGAAGCCATGGCAGTTGCCGGTTTCGACGCCCTGACAGTTGACCTGCAGCATGGTGTGCAGGATTTCTCCGATGCGTTGCGGGTGCTGCAGGCCATCGACGGCCGGGGTGTGCCCGCCATGTGCCGAGTGCCCTGGAACGAGCCCGGCATTGTAATGAAAGCGCTCGATGCCGGCTTCCAGGGCATTATTTGCCCGATGATCGATGACCGGGCCCAGGCGGAACAACTGGCGCGCTGGTGCCACTACCCGCCACATGGCATGCGATCGTTCGGCCCGCATCGCGCCCAGATCAGCCTGGGGAACGACTATGTGGCCCACGCGCATGAAGCGCTGGTCATCCTTCCCATGGTGGAAACCGAGGCGGGCCTGCGCAACCTCGACAGCATCCTGTCCGTTCCCGGGATTTCGGGTGTCTACGTGGGGCCCAACGACCTGGCACTGGCGCTCGGCCATCCGGCCCAGGCCATCCCGTGCGAGGCGGTGAAGGAACATATCGAGCACATTCTCGGGCGCACCAAGGCGGCGGGCAAGCTCTGCGGTATCGCTTGCGGTTCGCCGCAAATGGTGGCCGACATGCTGGCGGCCGGCTTTGACATTGCCACCTTGCAGAACGACTTGCGCCTGTTCTTGCATGGCATGACACAGCAATTGGTCGAGACCAGGCAACTGCGCCCATCTGCCGGGTGACCTGGCAGGCTTGTCGGCCGTGCCGGTTCCCGTTCCCAGGCCGGGTCACGAGGAACGCAAGGCGAAGGGCGAGCCCGGCGAGCGGCTCAGGGGGTGGCCGCGCACTGCCTGGCCGTCTCCGCGAACCGGTGGACGGTAGCATCGTGCTCATGGCGACGCCAGGCCAGCAAGGTCTGCAGGCCGGCGTCTTCCGCCCACTTGCGCGCGATTTGCAGAGGCCGTATGGCGATGCCTTCCACGGCATGCGAGGCCACTGCGTAAGGTACCGTGGCCAAGCCCACGCCGCGGCGCACCAGCCCCAGCATGGCAGTGATTTGCGACATCGACACAATGGCCCGGGGCATCACCCCATGCGCCGCGTAGAGCCGTTCCAGCGCCAGGTGGAAATACCGGGAATGCGGTGACCAGGCGATCATCGGTGCGCCATCCAGATGACGCAGCGGCACCTGCCGCAACGCGCTGAGCGCGTGGTCGGCTGGCATGGCCAGTGCCCAGCGGTCCGTCGTCAGAAGATGCGATGCGAAAAGGCTGGAGTCCACAGGCGGGCGCACCAGGGCTACGTCCAGCGCTGCTTCGCCCAGCATATGCAGTTGTTCTTCGATCAGCAACTCCTTGAAAACGAAGCTGACGCCGGGATACTGCTCGTGATGCCGTTGCACCAGCCGGGGCACCAGGTCAAACGCCGCCGTCGAGGTAAACCCGATGACGAGCGTGCCTTGTTCTCCACGGGCGGCCAACTGCGTCTTGGCGGCGGCTTCGCCGGCGCGATGCAAGATGGCTCGGGCCTCTTGCAGCAGGAACGTACCTGCCGGCGTCAGCGAGACCGAGCGGTTGCTGCGCACCAGCAGCCTGACGTTCAGCCGTTCTTCCAGCAACGAGATTTGCCGGCTCAGCGGCGATTGCGTCATATGCAGGCGCTGGGCCGCCTGGCCGAAATGCAGGGTCTCGGCCAGCGTCACGAAACACTGAAGCTGTTGCAGATCGAAAGGGCGTTTCATGGCATGGGCAAGGCCATTATCGTGGTGGCCATCGTTATAGATGAGTCAGACAGGCTACCCCGAAGCGAAAACAGGGCCAGATTGCTTATTGGGGGTTCTTATGCACGACGCCACCAGGCAGGTTTCCGTAGAGCGCTGAAGGTCACCATGGATCTGCTTACACTGCGCAAATCTGCCGAGACGCGGACACCTCGCATCCGCAATCGGCAGGAAGTTCGCCAACGCCCCGGGAATTGTCACCTCGCGCAGGATGAGGGCACCATGGAAAGAATAGCCGATGGCGTTACCATGTCCGGCCATATGTGAATTAGAAAGGGCTCGATCGCGCCGTATTGCGACCGCCTGGCAACCAATATCAGAGAGGTGCAAATGGCTGAAAGCAGTTGGGATCGAGTGCCAATCGACTCGCAAAGCATCGATGCGCCGCTGTCGCGCGCGGCGGTGTTTCTCACGTTGACGGTCGCCGAGGGCCGGGAGGCCCTGCAGGCCGTCGCCGGTGTCCTGGACGGGCTGGACGATCTGATCAAGACCGTCGGCTTTCGCGATCTCAACGGTCGGCTGTCGTGCATCACCGCCCTGGGGTCGGAACTGTGGGATCGTTTCCAGACCGGCAGGCGCCCGAAGGAGTTGCGCCCCTTCACGCCGATCAAGGGCCCGACGCACGCGGCGCCGGCCACGCCCGGCGACCTCTTCTTTCATATCCGGTCCGAGCGCGAGGATCTCTGCTTTGAATTCGAGCGGCTGTTGCTGGACCAATTGGGCAGCAGCGTGACGCTGGCCGACGAGGTCGCGGGTTTTCGCTACTTCGACTCGCGCGACCTGCTTGGCTTCGTCGATGGCACAGCCAACCCGACTGGCCACGACATCGGCTCGTCAACGCTGGTCGGCAGCGAGGATCAGGAGCACGCCGGCGGCAGCTACGTGGTGGTGCAGAAGTATCTGCATCGAATGCAGCCGTGGGCTCAGCTTTCCAAGGATGAGCAGGAGCAGATCATCGGCCGGGAGATCGTCAGCAACGTCGAATTGCCCGACGCGACGAGCGGCCAGAAGTCGCACAAGACCCTCGCCACGATCGTGGACGACGACGGCACAGAGCACGACATCCTGCGCGACAACATGCCTTTCGGTCGTCCCGGCCACGGCGAGTATGGGACGTACTTCATCGGCTACTCCAGGTATCTGTGGGTGACGCAGCAGATGCTGGAGCGCATGTTCCTCGGCGATCCGCCGGGTATGCACGACCGCCTGCTCGATTTCTCGACCGCGCGCACCGGCGCCGTGTTCTTCGCTCCCGCGCCCCGCACGCTGAGCGCACTGGTGCAGGCGGTGCAAACGTAGTGCGGGGTCGCATGGCCCCGACGACGGCCATGGGTCCTACGCGTCGTCCGGTGTCACCGCGCTGTCAACCAGCCGGCGAATGTCGTAGATCGACATCTTCCCGAGGCTGGGCAGCACGTTCTTGCCGAAAATCCGCAGGATAAAAAACGTTGGCTGTCGGTGGATTTCCGCGGCTTTCGCTGGAATGAAAAAAGGAGCCGAAGCTCCTTTTTCAACGAATTACAGACGCCAGTGGAAGTCTGTAGATCATAAGTTGGAGCGGGAGACGAGTCTCGAACTCGCGACCTCAACCTTGGCAAGGTTGCGCTCTACCAACTGAGCTACTCCCGCGTTGCCGGGCCCGGTTAAAGCAATGGGCCAATCAGCGAAGACCGGCATCATAGCGGTTTTCCGGGCGGTGTGCAAACCATTGGCGGCCTGCCGTTAATATGTGGGATATCGTTCGCTGTGCGCATAATCCGTTCTTGTTTTCAGTAACCCTTGCCCCTTACATGCCGGACCCATCCCAGGCCTTGCCCGACACCCCACTGGCCCCCGCCTTCCAGGACTTGACCCCGTTCAATACGCTGGGCTTGGCGGCTCGTGCTGCCGCCTTCGTCAGCCTGCGTGCACCGTCCGAGCTCGACGCCTTGTCGACGCTGGCCGGACGCTATCCCGGGCTGCTGGTGCTGGGCGGGGGCAGCAACCTGGTGTTGCCCCCGCAGGTCGACAACCTGGTGGCGCATGTGGCGCTGGCCGGCGTGCGCCTGCTCGAGGCCCGGCCCGACGCCTGGATCATCGAGGCCGGTGCAGGCGAAAACTGGCATGGCTTCGTGTCGGCCTGCGTGGCCAGTGGCTGGGACGGCCTGGAAAACCTGGCGCTGATCCCCGGCACCGTGGGCGCCGCGCCGGTGCAGAACATCGGCGCCTATGGGGTGGAGCTGGCCGACCGCTTCCTGGGCCTTACCGCCTGGAACGTGGCACAGCGCCGCCTGGTGGACATGGATGCGGCCGCCTGCCGTTATGCCTACCGTGACAGCGTGTTCAAGCACGAGGCGCCGGGTACCTGGATCATCGTATCGGTGCGCTTTGCGCTGCCGCGGCCCTGGCGCGCCGTGCTGGATTATCCCGACCTGCAGCGCCAGGCTGGGCTGGCCGGCGGCACCCCCACGGCGCGCGCTATTTTCGACGCCGTTTGCGATATCCGGCGCGCCAAGTTGCCCGACCCGGCGGTTATCGGCAACGCCGGCAGCTTCTTCAAGAATCCGCTGGTCGATGCGGCGACACGCGACGCGCTGGCCGCACGGTATCCGGGCCTGGTCTCGTATCCCCAGCCCGATGGCCGCTACAAGCTGGCCGCCGGCTGGCTGATCGATCAATGCGGCTGGAAGGGCCGGCACCTGGGCCCGGCCGGGGTGCACGACAGGCAGGCCCTGGTGCTGGTCAACCGTGGAGGAGCCACGGGTGCCGACATTCTGGCGCTGGCCGCCGCCATCCAGCGCGACGTGGCCGACCGTTACCAGGTAAAGCTGGAGCCCGAGCCTGTGGTGTGGCGCGATGCGCCGCCTCGGGGCTGAGGCGGCAAGGGTAAGGCCGTTTACAGCCCCAGCACCGCCTGCATGTCGAACAGGCCGTTGCGGTGGCCTTGCAGGTAGCGTGCCGCGCGCAGGGCGCCTTCGGCATAGGTGGCGCGGCTAGTAGCACGGTGCGTGATCTCGATGCGTTCGCCGACGCCGCAGAAATACGCTGTGTGGTCGCCCACGATGTCGCCACCGCGCACGACCGAGAACCCGATGGTGCCCGGCTTGCGCACGCCCGTGTCGCCATGGCGGGTCCAGGTGGCCACGTCGGGCAGGGCCACGTCCCAGGCCGAGGCAATGGTTTCGCCCATTTTCAGGGCCGTGCCCGACGGCGCGTCGATCTTGTTGCGATGGTGCGCCTCGAACACTTCCACGTCGTAGCCCGAATTCAGGATGCGCGCAGCCACGTCCAGCAGCTTCAGGGTGGCGTTGACCCCCACGCTCATGTTGGGCGCGAACACAATGGCGATTTTCTGCGCAGCCACTTCGATGGCGGCGCGGCCGTTGTCGTCGAAGCCGGTGGTGCCGATGACCATGCAGGTGCCGTGCCGCACGCAAGCCTGCAGGTGGCCCAGGGTGGCTTCGGGGCGGGTGAAGTCGATCAGGCAGTCGGCGCCGGCCACGGCGTCGAGCTGGTCGGTGATGGCCACGCCGGTATCGCGGCCCAGGAAGGCGCCGGCATCCTGGCCGATGGCCTCGGCGCCAGCGCGGTCCAGGGCGGCCGCCAGGGTCAGGTCGGGGCTGTTCAGCACGGCTTCGATCAGCATGCGGCCCATACGGCCGCCGGCGCCGGCAATGGCGATGCGCATAGTGTTTCCTTGTTCCACGGCGTCAGCGCAGCGGCTCGGCGCCGCCGCCAGGTTGGCCGATAGAACTGGGGGGCAGGGCGTCGGGCGCGTTCAGCCGCAGCTCGCGGCGGCCGGGCGGCGGCGTCTGGGGCTGCGCGGCAGGGTTCTGCATGTCGGACATATCGGGCTGGGCATCGCCGGCATCGGGGAGCGACTGCGTATCGGGGGTCGGTTGCGCATCCGGCGCCGGCTGCGCAGCGGGCGCGGGCTCGATAGGCTGGGCACCGGCTGGAGGCGTGCCCAGCGCGGGCAATTGGGCCGGATCCACCGGCGCCGGCGCGGTAATGCCGCTTGCGCCAGCGGCGTCCTGGCGGGCCGTTTCCGCATCGACTTTTTCGTCGGCCTTTTCCAGGGTCGGGTTGCCTTCGGCGTCGAGCTGGAAGGGCTGCAGCTCGGGCTGTTCATCGCCGCTCCAGCGCACCAGGCGGTCGTTGTCGAACCAGACCGTGAACTTGCGTTCTTGCGCCTTGCCGTAGCCCGGCTTGAAGAAATAGGGGTAATCCCAACGATCGGCGTGCAGCACGCTGGTCAGGGTAGGGCTGCCCAGGGCAAAACGCACTTGCTCGCGCGTCATGCCCGGCTGCAGCAGGGCGACCTGCTCTTGGGTGATCCAGTTGCCTTGCTGCACAGGCGCTTTGTACGGGAAACCCCATTTGTCGGATGTGCAGCCTGCCAAGGCAGCGGCAACGGCAGCCGCCGCCAGGGCTGTTTTCAGGAACCGGGTCGGAATACGTGCAATCATGGACGCCAAGTGCCCCTATCTGTGATTTAAAGCCAGTAAAACCGTTATCATAAAGGTTTCATATTGCGGTAGTTCCGCAGGCGGCGGAAAAAGGCGGTACGCTGCCAGGGTAGCTACCGTGATTTCTGCCCATGCCAAACCGCGGACGGAGAGCGATTACACCATGACCACCGACCAAAGCGAACTGAAGAACATGGGTTTGAAGGCGACTTTCCCGCGCCTGAAAATTCTGGATATCTTCCGTAAAGCCGACCAGCGCCACCTCAGCGCCGAAGACGTCTACCGTGCCTTGATCGGCGAAAACGTCGAAATCGGCCTGGCCACCGTCTATCGGGTGCTGACCCAGTTCGAGCAGGCCGGCATTCTCAGCCGCAGCCAGTTCGATAGCGGCAAGGCCGTATTCGAGCTCAACGACGGCGATCACCACGACCATCTTATTTGCACCAACTGCGGCAAGGTAGTCGAATTTTCGGATCCCGACATCGAAAAGCGCCAACACAAGGTTGCCAAAGACAACAACTTCGTGCTGGAAAGCCACGCCATGGTGCTATATGGCATCTGCGGCGACTGCCAACGCACCCGTTAGGTTTTTTGCCTTGGGCCGCCCCAAGGCAAAAAGCGCCCCCTTTTGGGGCAGCAAGCGCAGCGCAGCGCTTTTTCTCTTTGCGGCAGGCTAGCGCGACGGCTCTGCCAGCCCGCCCAGCATCTCGCGCGCATGTTCGCGCGTGGTGGCGGTGATCTTGATACCGCCAAGCATGCGGGCGATTTCTTCCACACGTTCGCCGGCATCCAGTTCTTCGATATGCGAACGGGTCGTGCCGGCGGTTTCCGTCTTGCTGACCCGGTATTGCGCCGCGCCGCAAGCCGCCACCTGCGGCAGGTGGGTCACGCACAGCACCTGATGGCGCTCGCCCAGTTCGCGCAACAGCTTGCCCACCACTTCGGCCACCGCGCCGCCCACGCCGCTGTCGACTTCATCGAAAATCAGCGTGGGGACGCGCGCGGCGCGGCTGGCAATCACCGACAAGGCCAACGAAATACGCGACAGTTCGCCGCCTGAGGCCACCTTGGCCAGCGGGCGCGGCGACGTGCCGGCGTGGCCGGCCACCAGGAACTCGACGTGGTCGCTGCCTTGGGCGGACCCGGCGCCCCGCGACACCACGGGTTCGAACCGGCCGCCCTGCATGGCCAGGGTTTGCATGGCCTGGGTGACTTGCTTGCCCAGGCTCTTGGCCACCTTGGCGCGGGCGGCCGACAACTTGCCGGCCGCCGTTTCATATTGGACGCCTGCCGCTTCGGTCCGGCTGCGCAGGGCGTCGATATCGGCCGCCGCCTGCAAGTCGGCCAGTTGTGTGTGCACTGTGTCGCGCAAGGTCGGCAAGGCCTCGGGCTCGACCTTGAACTTGCGGGCGGTTTCGAACACCGTGCCCATGCGGGCTTCGACATTGGCCAGCCGCTGGGGGTCGAGTTCTACGCGGCTGACGTAGTTGTTCAGGTCGGATACGGCCTCGGCCACGGCGATGCGGGCTGATTCGAGCTCGTCGGCCACGCCTTGCAGGGCAGGGTCGTGGCGCAGCATCTGCTGCAGGCGATGCTGCGCGGTGTTCAGGCGATGGTGGGCGCTATCGCCTTCGCCGTCGAGCGCTTCCAGTATTTGCCCGGCACCATCGAGCAGGGCCTGGGCATGTGCCAGGCGCGACTGTTCGGTTTGCAGGGTGTCCCATTCGTCGGGCTGCAGGGCCAACTGGTCGAGCTCTTCGGCTTGCCATTGCAGGCGCTCGCGTTCGGCGGCCAGGCCGGCGGCATCTTTTTCGGCCAGTTCGAGCTGGCGCGCCAGCCCTCGCCAGTCTTTCCAGGCCTGGGCCACCGCCTGGCGCAGTTCGCCATGGCCGCCGTGCGCGTCGAGCAGGTCGCGCTGCGCCTCGGCGCGCATCAGGCTTTGGTGTGCATGCTGGCCATGGATGTCGACCAGGCTGTCGCCCAGCTCGCGCAGTTGCGTCAACGTGGCGGGCATGCCATTGATATAGCCACGGCTACGCCCCTGGGCATCGACCACGCGGCGCAGCGCCAGTTCGTCGCCGGCGTCCAGTTCGCGTTCGGCCAGCCATTTTCGCAGGGTGTCGGGGATGTCGAACAGGGCCGTGATGTCGGCGCGCGTGGCGCCTTCGCGCAGCACGCCGATGTCGGCCCGTTCGCCCAGGGCCAGCGCCAAGGCATCGATCAGGATCGACTTGCCGGCGCCCGTTTCGCCCGAAAACACCGTGAAGCCGGCCCCGAAATGGATCTCGGCCTGTTCGACAATGACGAAATCACGAATATGCAGGGTACGCAGCATGCGGGTGCCGTTATTCCACGCTGTCCGAGGCCTGTGGCATCAGGTTCCAATGCAGCTTGCGGCGCAGGGTCGAGAAAAAGCTGTAGCCTTCAGGGTGCACGAAACGAACCGTATAGGGTGCACGCTGCACCGAGATACGGTCGCCCGGCTGCAGGTCGGACCAGGTCTGCATGTCGAAATGCACACTGGCGCCGACCTCTACCCGGCCGATGGCCGTCAGGGTCATGCTGAGCTCGCCGCCGCCCGGAATGACGATGGGCCGGTTCGACAGGGTCTGGGGCGCCACCGGCACCAGCACGATGGCATCCAGGCCGGGGTGCAGGATGGGGCCGTTGGCCGACAGCGCATAGGCCGTCGAACCCGTCGGGGTGGCGATGATCAGCCCGTCGGCACGCTGCGAATACATGAAGGCGCCGTCGAGCTCGACCCGTACTTCGATCATGCCGCCGCGCCCGGCGCGGTTCAGCACCACGTCGTTCAGCGCCGGCGCGGTATACATCAGCTGGTCGCCGCGCCAGACGCTGCCCACCAGCAGCATGCGGTCTTCGGCCTGGTAATTGCCCTCGATGACCCGTGCGAGCGCACTGTGCGCTTCTTGCAGCGGCACGTCGGTGATGAAACCCAGGCGTCCGTGGTTGATGCCCACCAGCGGCACGCCGTAGGGCGCCAGGGTGCGGGCCGCGCCCAGCACCGTGCCGTCGCCGCCCATCACGATCGCCAGCGATGCGGTTTCGCCGATTTCTTTCAGGCTGGCCACCGGGTATTCGTGCACGCCGGTATTGCTGGCGGTATCGGCCTCGACCAGCACGCGACGGCCGGCCTGCTGCAGCATGTGCGCCAGGGCGCGCAGCGGTGCATCCAGGCCGGTATCCTGGTGTCTGCCAATCAGGGCGACGATAGGGAAGTGCATGGCGAAAAGGAAACGATTATCGAAGGGAACAGCGGATTCGGCGATTATATGGGGCCGCATGTTCCGCTGCTGGACAAAAATCGCCCATTTCCAAAAGTTTCCCTACAATAGTCGATATGGATGATCGTGCACGCGCATTGCTTAAAGCGTTGATAGAACGCCACATCGCCGACGGACAACCGGTCGGTTCGCGCACGCTTTCCAAGGTTTTCGACCTGTCGCCGGCCACCATCCGCAATGTCATGGCCGACCTCGAAGACCTCGGGCTGATCCACAGCCCGCATACCTCGGCCGGGCGCATTCCCACGCCGCGCGGCTATCGCATATTCGTCGATTCGCTGCTGGCGGTGCAGCCCTTCGAACTCCAGCACCGGCAGTTCAGCGAAGCGGCCCTGACGGCCACCGAGCCCTCGCGCGCAGTCAACGCGGCAGCGGCGCTGCTGTCGAATCTGACCCAGTTCGCCGGCGTGGTGCTCACGCCCAAGCGCGCGCAGGTGTTTCGCCAGATCGAATTCATCCGGCTGTCCGACAAGCGCGTGCTGCTCATCATCGTCACGCCCGATGGCGACGTGCAGAATCGTATCCTGTCGATGCAGCGCGACTATACCGAGATCGAACTGATCGAGGCAGGCAATTTCTTCAACATCCATTTTGCCGGCAAGTCTTTCGATGCCGTGCGCCGTACGCTTACCACCGAACTGGCCCAACTGCGCGAAGATATCTCGCGCCTGATGCAGGCCGCCGTGGAAGCCGGCGCCGAAGCCGCCGAAGACGGTGACGACATGATCATCTCGGGCGAACGCAAGTTGCTCGACGTGACCGACATTGCCTCCGACATGGACCGCCTGCGCAAGATGTTCTCGCTGTTCGAGCAGAAAACCGATCTGTTGCAGTTGCTCGATATCTCCAGCCGTGCCCAGGGCGTGCAAATCTATATAGGTGGCGATTCGCAGTTGCTGCCCATGGAAGAAGTCTCGGTCATCACGGCGCCTTACGGGGTCGACGGCAGGGTGATCGGTACCCTGGGGGTCATCGGCCCCACCCGCATGGCGTACGAGCGTGTCATTCCCATCGTCGACATCACGGCGCGGCTGCTGTCCAACGCTTTCAGTCAAAACCAATAGATCTGCATCGGGCCGGCCTTCTTTTCGCGGAGAAGGGCCCAGAGGGGTGTTTTCGTGTTTCTTCGCCTGTTCAAGTATTTGTGGCCCGAGCGTTACTTGCCCGAACCCCGCCAGGCGGACCCTTTCGATGAAAACCCTGCCCCCAGCGCGCCCGGCGGTGTCGGCGTGCTGTTGGTCAATCTGGGGACCCCCGACGCGGCCACGCCGCGCGACATCCGCCGCTACCTGGCGGCATTCCTGTCCGACCCGCGCGTCATCGAGATCCCCCGCTATTTGTGGCTGCCCATTCTGCACGGCATGGTCCTGGCACGACGGCCGCGTCGCCTGCAGCCGCGCTACGCCGGCATCTGGATGGAAGAGGGCTCGCCACTGATGGTGTACAGCCGGCGCCAGGCCGAAGGCGTGCAGCGTGTGTTGAACGAGCGCGGCCATACCGTGCAGGTCGAGCTCGCCATGCGCTATGGCGAACCCTCGATCGCCCAGGCGATCGACCGGCTGCGCAAGCAAGGCTGCCAGCACATTCTTACCGTGCCGCTGTATCCGCAGTACGCGGCCAGCACCACCGCCACCGTGGTCGATGCAGTCGCCGCGCAGGTCGGACGATTGCGCGACCAGCCCGAATTGCGCTTTATCAAACGTTTTCACACTGACCCCGGCTACCTGGACGCGCTGGCGCGCCGCATATCCGATTACTGGCAGGCCAACGGCCGGCCGCAGAAGCTGGTGATGAGCTTTCACGGCTTGCCGCGCTATTCCATCGAATTGGGCGACCCGTACTACCGCGATTGCCTCGAAACCGCGCGCCTGCTGCGCGAACGCCTGGGGCTGCCGCCCGAACAGGCCGAAGTCACGTTCCAAAGCCGTTTCGGCGCCGCACGCTGGCTCGAACCCTACACCGAGCCCACCCTGAAGATGATGGCCGCCCAAGGTGTTACCGAGATCGACGTCGTGTGCCCTGGATTCGTGGCCGACTGCCTGGAAACGCTCGAGGAAATCAGCCAGGAATGCCGCGATGCCTTCCTGGGCGCGGGGGGGCGCCAGTTCCGCTACATTCCGGCCTTGAACGACCATCCGGCCTGGATAGAAAGCCTGGCCGGCCTGGTCGACAATCACTTACAAGGCTGGCCCACACGCGCCGGCTGAGGCCGTACACTGGCTGTTAGCACGTCCGCCGCGGCGGACGCTGTCGGCTTGGCAGGCCGCCACCGATCGCAACTCTTCAGGAGACAGCGCATGAACACACCCGTGAAACCCGGCGTGGGCACTTCCTCCGAGCCTGGGCATGCCAATCTGAAAGAAGACCCCATCGAGCGCGAGCTCGACGAAGCCCTGGCGGATACCTTCCCGGCCAGCGATCCCATCGCCGTCACGCCCGAAGAAGCCCCGCAACGCGAGTCCGAGACCGCCATCGACGAAGCCCTCGAAGACAGTTTCCCGGCCAGCGATCCGCCAGCCCCGGCGCAGCCCGACAAGCCCTAGCGGTATCCAGCCAAGGCGCGGGGCCTGGCCCGCGTCCTGGCCCCGCTTGCCGGCCTTGGCCTCTTGAAATCACCGAATCGGCCCCCATTATCGGGGCCGACGCTATTGTTTTTTGGAGGAATTCCCCATGACGGCATCTCAAGAGCCTGTCGATCAAGCCCCCGAGTCCGGCGAGCAGGCTCCGGCCATGCCCGCCACCGTTGAAGCACTGCAGGCCGAACTGGCCGCCGTACGCGCCGAGCTCGAGGCTGCCCAGGCCACCGTCACCGCGCAGCAAGACCAGTTGCTGCGCACCCGTGCCGACGCCGAGAATGTTCGCCGCCGGGCGCAAGACGACGTATCCAAGGCGCGCAAGTTCGGCATCGAGTCTTTCGCTGAAAGCCTGGTGCCTGTCAAAGACAGCCTGGAAGCGGCGCTGGCGCAGCCCGACCAGACCCTCGAAGCGCTGCGCGAAGGCGTCGACGTCACCCTGAAGCAACTGACTGGCGCCTTCGAACGCAATCTGCTCAAGGAAATCGCACCGGCCCAGGGGGACAAGTTCGACCCCCATCAGCACCAGGCGATTTCGTCCGTGCCTTCCGACCAGCCTGCCAATACCGTGGCGCAGTTGCTGCAAAAGGGCTACGCCATCGCCGACCGCACCTTGCGGCCCGCCCTGGTGATGGTGTCAGCCGGCCAAGGTTGAGCGCCATGTCCGGCCCCACGTCTTTCGACCCGGCCCAGGTCTTCGAAGTGTTCGCCATGCGCCCGGTCGGCAGCGCCGATTTCGACCAGATCGTGGTCGAAGCGCCGGGCGATGACCTGCGCTGCGTGTTCTTGTGGGGCCAGGATTGTTACAATTGTAATTTGTTCAAGCAGGCGGCTTTGCTGCACCAGCAGGCGCTGCTGGCTTTGGGGTTGGCCTGGTTCCAGGCCGACGTCTACGCCGACGAAGCCCTGGGGCGCCGGTTTTCGCTGCATGGCGTGCCCACTTTCGTGCTGTACCGCGGCGGCAAGCGCCTGGGGCGCATCACGGGCTGGCCGGGGCTGCCGCGCTTCACCGAAGCCATCGAACGCCTGCAGGGCCCTGTCCCGGGGCCGGCTGGGGGCCCTTGAAAAACCCCTCTGGCGACCCCAGTTAGGCTAAGACTCAGTTTTCATTCCTGTATTTACGGATCTTCATCAAGGTATTCCACCATGAGCAAAATCATCGGTATCGACCTGGGCACGACCAACAGCTGCGTGGCTGTCATGGATGGCACCCAGGTCAAGATCATCGAAAACGCCGAAGGCGCCCGCACCACGCCCTCCATCGTTGCCTACATGGACGATGGCGAAACCCTGGTCGGCGCGCCGGCCAAGCGCCAGGCTGTCACCAATCCCAAGAACACCCTGTACGCGGTCAAGCGCCTGATCGGTCGCAAGTTCGAAGAAAAGGCCGTGCAGAAAGATATCGACCTGATGCCCTACAGCATCGTCAAGGCCGATAACGGCGACGCCTGGGTCGAAGTGCGCGGCAAGAAAATCGCGCCTCCTCAAGTGTCGGCCGACGTGCTGCGCAAAATGAAGAAAACCGCCGAGGACTACCTGGGCGAAGAAGTCACCGAAGCCGTGATCACGGTGCCGGCGTACTTCAACGACAGCCAGCGCCAGGCCACCAAAGACGCCGGCCGTATTGCCGGCCTGGAAGTCAAGCGCATCATCAACGAGCCTACCGCGGCCGCGTTGGCGTTTGGCCTGGACAAGTCCGAAAAGGGCGACCGCAAGATCGCCGTCTATGACCTGGGCGGCGGCACGTTCGACGTGTCGATCATCGAGATCGCCGATGTCGACGGCGAGAAGCAGTTCGAAGTACTGTCGACCAACGGCGATACGTTCCTGGGCGGCGAAGACTTCGACCAGCGCATCATCGACTACATCATCGGCGAGTTCAAGAAAGAGCAGGGCGTCGACCTTTCCAAAGACGTCCTGGCCCTGCAGCGCCTGAAAGAGGCGGCCGAAAAGGCCAAGATCGAGCTCTCGTCCAGCCAGCAGACCGAAATCAACCTGCCGTACATCACGGCCGATGCGTCGGGCCCCAAGCACTTGAATCTGAAGATCACGCGCGCCAAGCTGGAAGCGCTGGTCGAGGAACTGATCGAGCGCACCATCGACCCCTGCCGCGTGGCCATCAAGGACGCCGGCGTGAAGGTTTCCGAGATCGACGACGTGATCCTGGTCGGCGGCATGAGCCGCATGCCCAAGGTCCAAGAGAAGGTCAAGGAATTCTTCGGCAAGGATCCGCGCAAGGACGTCAACCCCGACGAGGCCGTAGCCGCGGGTGCCGCCATCCAGGGTTCGGTGTTGTCGGGTGATCGCAAAGACGTGCTGCTGCTCGACGTCACGCCGTTGTCGCTGGGTATCGAAACCCTGGGCGGCGTCATGACCAAGATGATTCAGAAGAACACCACGATCCCGACGCGTTTCTCGCAAACGTTCTCCACGGCCGACGACAACCAGCCTGCCGTGACGATCAAGGTGTTCCAGGGCGAGCGTGAAATTGCCGCGGGCAACAAGAGCCTGGGCGAATTCAACCTCGAGGGCATTCCGCCGGCGCCGCGTGGCCTGCCGCAGATCGAAGTCACGTTCGACATCGACGCCAACGGCATCCTGCACGTGTCCGCCAAGGACAAGGGTACCGGCAAGGAAAACAAGATCACCATCAAGGCCAACTCGGGCTTGTCGGAAGACGAGATCCAGCGCATGGTCAAGGATGCCGAGGCCAACGCCGAGGAAGATCATCGCGTTGCCGAGCTGGCCCAGGCCCGCAACCAGGCCGACGCGCTGGTGCATGCCACCCGCAAGTCGCTGACCGAATATGGCGAGAAGCTCGAAGCCTCTGAAAAAGAAGCCATCGAGAACGCCATCAAGGAACTGGAAGACGTGCTCAAAGAAGGCGACAAGGCGGCCATCGACGCCAAGGTCGAGGCCTTGTCGACGGCTTCTCAGAAGCTGGGCGAAAAGATGTACGCCGACATGCAGGCGGCCCAGGCCGGCCAGCAGGAAGCGGCCGACTCGGCCAAGCCGGTGGACGAGAACGTGGTCGACGCCGACTTCAAGGAAGTCAAGCGCGATCAGTAATGGCCGTCCATGACGCCTGAATGCGCCCGGTAACCGGAATTTCCGGCTACCGGGCGGATTTGTTCAGTAGCTACAAGTTTATGGCTCTTCCCGAGCCCATCCATTATGGCAAAACGCGATTACTACGAAGTCCTGGGCGTGGCAAAGAACGCCGCGGACGATGAACTGAAAAAAGCCTACCGCAAGCTGGCCATGAAGTACCATCCGGACCGCAACCCGGACAGCAAAGACGCTGAAGAAAAGTTCAAGGAAATCAAGGAAGCCTACGAAGTCCTGGGCGACGAGCAAAAGCGCGCCGCCTATGACCGCTATGGCCATGCGGGGGTCGATCCCAATGCGGCCGGCATGGGGGGCGCGGGCATGGGAGGCGGCTTTGCCGATGCCTTCGGCGACATCTTCGGCGAGATCTTCGGCGGCGCCGGGGGCCGGCGCGGCGGCGGTGCGCAGGTGTACCGTGGCGCCGACCTGAAATATGCGCTGGAAATCACGCTGGAGCAGGCGGCGCACGGCTTCGATACGGAAATCCGCGTACCCAGTTGGGAACACTGCGACACCTGCCATGGCAGCGGCGCCAAGGCCGGCACTTCGCCCAAGACCTGCCGTACCTGCGGCGGCTCGGGCGCGGTGCGCATGCAGCAGGGGTTTTTCAGCGTGCAGCAAACCTGCCCCACCTGCCATGGCAGCGGCAAAGAGATCACCGATCCGTGCCCGGCCTGCGACGGCGTGGGACGCATCCGCCGCAACAAGACCTTGCAGGTGAAGATTCCCGCAGGGATCGACGACGGCATGCGCATTCGTTCCAGCGGCAATGGCGAGCCGGGCATCAATGGTGGTCCGCCGGGCGACTTGTACGTCGAGATCCATATCAAGCAGCACAAGATCTTCCAGCGCGACGGCGACGACTTGCACTGCGAGCTGACCATTCCGTTCACCACGGCGGCCCTGGGCGGCGAACTGCAAGTGCCCACCCTGGGCGGCAAGGCAGAGATCTCCATTCCCGAAGGCACGCAGTCCGGCAAGACCTTCCGCTTGCGCGGCAAGGGCATACGCGGGGTGCGCGCCGGCTATCCGGGCGACTTGTACTGCCATGTGGCGGTCGAGACCCCGGTGCGGCTCAGCGATGAGCAGAAAACCATCCTGCGCCAGTTCGAGACCTCGTTGAGCGACGGGGGCGATCGCCATTCGCCGCAAAGCAAGTCCTGGACCGATCGCGTAAAGGAATTCTTCAGCTGATCGGGCAAGCGTGGCTTCATCGGCGCGCATAAAAAAACCCTGCCGCACAGCGCGGCAGGGTTTTTGCCATCAGGCCCGGCCCATGCGGGCCACATGCGGGCCGGACAGCTTGCCTGTTATTGATCAGTGATCAGTTGGCAACCGGGGGATAGTCCAGTTCGCCGAAGGTGTACTGGCCATTGGCCTTGGCTTGGGCCAGTTCGGCGCGGACCTCTTCGCGGCTCTTGCCGGCGGCAGTGGACACCTGGGCAGCGGGGTAGTCTTGTTCGCCGAAGGTGACCAGGCCGGCAGCCTTGGCCCGGGCCAGGTCAGCCTGCACCTGGGCGCGGGTCGGCGCGTTGGCGTCGGCCTGGCCGTACACGCCCTGGAAAGGGACGTTGTTGGGTTCGATATTGGGCGAGGCGGCATACGCGCCGGCGCTCAGCAGGCCCATCGAAACAAGTAGAGCAGTGGCTAGGGTTTTCATGATAAGACCTCCATTCGTCTGTTGATCTGGGACTGAATCCGGCGGCCTTTCCGTCGTGGTTCGTGTTGTTTCCCGATGACTGAATTCTGCGCGCGTCCGAACCTGGGATAAACCCTGATTTATTGAAAATATTTTTCCATTTTTCGGAGCAATCGGCTCAAGTTCCTTGATTTCGGTGGAGTTATGGCAACAGGCGCTCCCCGAACCCCAGGGTGCGGCTGCGATGAACCAAAAAAAAGCCGGCCCAGGGGGGCCGGCACCAAGCTGAACCGATTGATCGTTATGGGGTGGTTTTCTTCGGCGGGGTGAAGTCACCCGCCACCGCCGTGCTGAAAGCCGACGGCTGCAGGTACTTGCGCAGTGTGGCATTGACGGTATCCGGTGCCAGGGCGGCGATCTGGCGGTCCATTTCGGCCGACCATTCGAACGTGCGTCCGCGCTTCAGGTAACTGACCCAGGTCGATGCCAGCACGCTGTCTTGCGCGCGGGCCAGCTTGCGGTAGTTGAGCAGGGCGGCGATACCGTCTTTCACTTCTTCGGCGGTGAAGCCGTCTTTCAGCACCCGGGCCAGTTCTTCGCCGATGGCTTTTTCAAGCCGCTCGCGGTTTTGCGGGGCATAGATGGCGTAGATGGTCCAGCTTGCGGTGGGCTCGAACGAAGACACCGCCAGGTTGCTGCGCACGTTGTACGACAGCCCGTCGGTTTCGCGCACCCGGCTCCACAGGCGCGAGGTCTCGGACGTGCCCAGCAGGAAGTTGGCCAGGTACAGCGCCGGGAAGTCGGTGTTGGTATCTTGCAGCTCGAGCGGCATGCGCGAGATAAAGAACGCGTTGGCCTTGTCGGGCGTATCGATGTCGAAGCGCTGTGCCTTGATGGCCCGGTAGGGGTCGGGCAGGCGGGTATAGGCCGGGGCCTGCTGCCAGTCTTTGAGGCCCGTGGTCATGGCCTGTTTCAGCGCGGCCGCGTCGAAATCCCCCACGGCCGAGAACTTGATGTGGCCGGCGCCGTAGAAGCGCTCGTGGAAAGCGGCCAGCGCATCGCGGTCGATCTTGTCGGCTTCGGCCAGTGCTTCGTCGAAGGTGGGTACATAGCGCACGTCGTCGGCGGGCCACGGGTTGTCCTGGCGCGCCAGCGCGCGCGAGGCCAGGGCCGTGGGTTCGGTCATGGCGCTGCGGATCGACGTGAGCGCCTGGCGCTGGTATTCCTCGACCTGGACCTTGGGGAAATTGGCGTGGCGTACGACATCCAGCACCAGGGCGACCAGCTCAGGCAAGTGTTCGCCCGCTGCCGACATGGAAACCGTGAGATCGGTACCCGAACCGTTGAATTCGACCTGGGCCTGCAAGGCATCGAAGCGGTCCTGGATTTCCTGGCGCGACAGCGTGGATGTACCGCGCTCGAGCAGGTCGGCCGCGGCCGCGGCATTGACGCGCTGGCCGCGCAGGCTGTCGGCGTCGCCGAACTGGATCAGCAATTCGGCCTGGACGCGGCCGCCGCGCGTGGCCTTGGGCAGCAGGGCCAATTGCACTGCGCCATTGGGCAGGCTGAGCTGGCTGCGCTGGGTCAGTTTGTCGATGTTCTCGGGTGTCGGATCGAAGGCGTCGGCCTGCTTGAAGTCGGGGTCGCCCTGGTAGTCTTTCAAGAGGCTGGCCAGGTCGGGGCGTTGTACCAGCGGCGCGCGCTGGGGTTTCTGGGTGGGGATGTAGCGGCCTTCGGTGCGATTGCTGCCCACCAGATAGGTGGTGGCCACGCGTTGCACGTCTTCTAGCTTGGCGTCGCGCGCCCGGTCGCGTTGCAGGAAGAACAGGCGCCAGTCGCCGCTTGCAATCGCTTCGGAAAGGGCCACGCCAATTTTTTCGGGATCGGAATACACCTGTTGCCAGGCGGTCAGCCACTTGCTGCGGGCACGGTCGAGTTCCGCCTGGGTGAAGGGTTTGTCGGACAGGGACTCCAGGGTGGACGTCAGTACCTGAAGCGCCTTGTCCTGGTCCATGCCGGGCTGCAACTGCGCGCCGAACATGGCTACGCCCGGGTCGAGTTGATCCATCGTGAACCCGAACACGTCGGTGGCCAGCTTGGTGGGTACCAGCGCGTGGTACAGGCGTCCCGAGGGCGTATCGGCCAGGATGGTGGTGGCCAGGTCGAAGGGCACGTAGTCGAGGCTGCCGGCGGCCGGGATGTGGTACATGGCCGCCACCAGCGGGGTGCCGCCCGCCCGGCGCAGGGTAATGGCGCGTTCGCCATCTTGTACGGGCTCGACGGTGTATTCGGATGGCAGCGTGCGCTGCGGCCTGGGCAGCTTGCCCAGGGTGTCCTTGATGGCATCCAGGGTGGTCTGCGGGTCGAACTTGCCGGCCACGATCAGCACCGCATTATCGGGCTGGTAATACTGGTGGTAGAACTCGCGCAACTGGGCGACATCGACGTTCTCGACGTCGGAGCGCGCGCCGATGGTGCTCTTGCCGTAGTTATGCCACTGATAGGCCGTGGCCTGCATTTTCTGCATCAGGACGCGGAACGGGTTGTTCTCGCCGCTTTCCATTTCGTTGCGCACCACGGTCATCTCGGAATCGAGGTCTTCCTTGGCGATCAGCGAATTGACCATGGCGTCGGCCTGCCAGCCCAGGTACCACTTCAGGGTCTCGGGGTCGGCGGCGAAGCTGGCGAAGTAGTTGGTGCGGTCGGACGAGGTGGAGCCATTGGCCTGCAGGCCGCGCCGCGAGAACTCGCCCAGCGCATTGCGTATCGTGGGGGTGCCCTTGAACAGCATGTGCTCGAGCAGGTGGGCCATGCCGGTCTGGCCGTAGTTTTCCTGGCGCGAGCCGACCAGGTACGTCATGTTGACGGTGGTGGTGGGCTTGGATGCGTCGGGCGCCAGCAGGATGCGCAGCCCGTTGGGCAACCGGTATTCGGTGATGCCCTCGACCGAGGCAATCTCGGTCACGCCCGCCGGGACCGGGGCGGCACCGGCCTGAAAGGCCAGGAAAGAGGTGATCAGCAGGGCGTTCAAACGGGCCGACAGCCCCGATAGCGAAAGACGCATGGCAAGTATCCATGTAACGGACGAATGTCGTTGGAGTGTATACGCGTCGGATGGTTCCTATTTGAACCGCTCCCCGTCGCGGGTGTAAGCTGTTGAAAACAGAGCTATTCCAGACGGACTGCGCGACAGCCTGCAGCGGGCTTTCCGTCTTGCGCTTCGCTGGCCCCTCGTGGCCCAGGGGCGTGTCGTTCGCGCGTTCACCGCCGGCTGTCCTGTGCCGGCCACAACCCGACCGGAGGAACGACGGCCATGCTGACCGATCTCGTCACGCGCGCCCTGTCCCAGCTCATGGGTGCGCCGCTTAGCCAAGACCGCATCAAAGGACGATTCCGCTACGCCTACGCCAGCGACGACGGCCAGTTCGTCGCCATCCTGGGCCATGACCTGACCACTTATGTGGTGGATGTGCCGGCCCAGCGCTATTTTGCCGAATGTGGCGGCTCGCCGCGCGGCTTTGCCGGGCATGTGCTGGAAATGGAAGGCCTGGCCACGCAACGGCGTGCCTGGCCGGCGGCCAACGAGCTATTCGACCTGGACATGGACGGCGAGGATATTTCCTGGCGCCGCTGTCCGGGGCCGCAGACGCATTTCGACATACAAGAAGGGCGTACGCGGGCGGCTTAGGGGCAATTCAGGGCGCCAGGCATCCGCCCGGGGCAGCATCCGGGGGCATCTGTGCGGTCCAGGTTTCACTACAATTCCTGCCATGACGCCTTATGCCGCCCCGCAATACCCCGTACCCGCCGACGCCATCCTGGTCGAGTGCCGGCATGACCGCCACGCCGAAGCCATTCTGGCAATTTTCAACGACGCCATCCTGACCTCTACGGCCCTGTATGACTACCGGCCGCGGACCCTGGCGTCGATGCAGGGCTGGTTCCAGGCCAAGGAAGCGGGCGGTTTTCCTGTGGTGGGCCTGGAAAACGAAGCCGGCGAACTGATGGGGTTTGCCAGTTATGGCGTGTTTCGCGCTTATCCGGCCAACAAGTACACGTTCGAGCATTCGGTCTATATCGATGCCCGCTTCCGGGGCCGGGGCCTGGGCGAGGCGCTGATGCGCATCCTGATCGACAGGGCGCATCTGCGCCAGGTGCATGTGCTGGTCGGCAGCATCGATGCCACCAACACCGGCAGTATCCGGCTGCACGAGAAGCTGGGCTTCGTGCATGCCGGCACGATCCGGCAAGCGGGCTTCAAGTTCGGCCGCTGGCTGGACCTGGCGTTCTACCAGCTGACGCTGGATACGCCGGCCGACCCGGTCGACGGCTGAGCCCGGCCGCGGCCGGGCTTACTTCGACAGCAAGCGCATGGCCTGTTCCAGGCCCGCCACCGTAACGGGGTACATGCGTTGCTGCATGATGTCGTGCAGCAGCGCGATCGATTGCCGGTATTGCCATGACGCCGTGGGTTCGGGATTGAGCCAGACGGCCTTGGGCCAGGCGTCCAGCAGCCGGCGCAGCCATACGGCACCGGCTTCTTTGTTGTAGTGCTCTACCGAGCCGCCGGGTTGCAGGATCTCGTAGGGGCTCATGGTGGCGTCGCCCACGATGATCAGCCGCCAGTCGGGGTTGTACTTGCGCAGCACGTCCCAGGTATCGAAGCGTTCGTTCTGGCGCCGGCTATTGCTTTGCCACAGGCTTTCGTATGGGCAATTGTGGAAGTAATAGACCTCCAGGTGGCGAAACTCGCTGCGGGCGGCCGAGAACAGTTCTTCGACCCGCGCGATGTGGTCGTCCATGCTGCCGCCCACGTCCAGCAGCATCAGCACCTTGACCGTATTGTGGCGTTCGGGCACCAGGCGCAGGTCCAGGTGGCCGGCATTGCGCGCGGTACTGGCGATCGTGTCGTCCAGGTCCAGTTCCAGGTCGGCGCCTTCACGGGCAAAACGCCGCAAGCGGCGCAGCGCCACCTTGAAGTTGCGTATGCCCAGTTCAAGCTGGTCGTCGTAGTCGCGGAACTGGCGCATGTCCCACACCTTGACAGCGCTGCGATTGCCGGCTGAATCGCCGCCGACGCGAATGCCCTCGGGGTGGTAGCCGCTATTGCCGAACGGCGAGGTGCCACCGGTGCCGATCCACTTGCTGCCGCCCGCGTGGCGCTCTTTCTGTTCTTCCAGCCGCTGCTTGAACAGTTCCATCAGCTTGTCCCAGCCGTGCTGCTTGATGGCGGCTTTTTCTTCGGGAGTCAGGCTTTTTTCGAACTGCTTGATCAGCCAGTCGACAGGAATTTCCTTGCCCGCGGGCAGGGCGGCCTCGATGCCCCGATAGTACGAGCCGAAGGCCGCATCGTAGCGGTCGTACAGCGACTCGTCCTTGACCAGAGCCGCGCGCGCCAGGTAATAGAAGCTGTCCAGCGTGGGCGCCATTACATCGTGGCGCAAGGCGTCGAGCAGGGTCAGGTATTCCTTGACCGAGACCGGCAGTTTGTGGGCGCGCAGGTGGTAGAAGAAATCGATCAGCATGATGGCTGGCGGCGGCGGGTCAGCGCCGGGCGTTGCCGCGCGTCATGGCGGCCAGGCGCTCCAGCAGCTGCACATCCTGCTCGTTCTTGAGCAGGGCGCCGGCCATCATGGGCACCGCAGCGGCTGCGTGGGCATTGATCTGATCCGCCGTGGCGCCTTCGGCCAGCAGCAGGCGCAGCCAGTCCAGCAGTTCGGATGTAGAGGGCTTTTTCTTCAGCCCGGGCGCTTCGCGCAGGGCGAAGAAAGTGTCCAGGGCGGCGCGCAGCACATCCTGCTTCAGGTCGGGAAAATGCACATCCACGATATCGCGCATGGTGTCGCGGTCGGGGAAGCGGATGTAATGGAAGAAGCAGCGGCGCAAGAACGCATCGGGCAGGTCTTTCTCGTTGTTCGACGTAATGATGACCAGCGGCCGATGGCGTGCCGCGATGGTCTCGCGCGTTTCATACACATGGAATTCCATGCGGTCGAGTTCGCGCAGCAGGTCGTTGGGAAACTCGATGTCGGCCTTGTCGATTTCATCGATCAGCAACACCACCGGTTCGGGGGCGTCGAATGCCTGCCACAGGGTGCCCTGGACGATGTAGTTGCGGATGTCGCGTACTTTTTCGTCGCCCAGTTGCGAGTCGCGCAGGCGCGACACGGCATCGTATTCGTACAGGCCCTGGTGCGCCTTGGTGGTGGACTTGATGTGCCATTGCAGCAGTGGCCGGCCCAGTGCCAGGGCGACTTCCTCGGCCAGCATGGTCTTGCCCGTGCCGGGTTCGCCCTTGATCAGCAAGGGCCGCTGCAGGGTCAGCGCGGCATTGACGGCCAGTTTCAGATCGTCGGTAGCGACGTAGCGATCGGTTCCTTCGAAGCGGGATACGGCGGGACTCTGGGCAGCAGACATGGGCGATGGCGGATGAGTGAGGCGCGGGCAGGCCGCGCACGGGTTGGTATGGCTCGGGAACAATTATCGTACAATCGCAGGGTTTTGTTAGCTGGGCACAGACCCGGCGCTCATCCCTAGTCCAGTTTTCAGCCTTACCAAGAGCCATTCCAATGAAGTTGAGAACCTCTCTGTCCGCGCTGGCCATGGTGGCGTCCTGTTCGGTCGCTGGTCAGGCGGCCGCCGCCGATGCAGCGCCGGTCGGCAACGTCCAGAACGCCCGCGACAAAATCTCCATGTGCATCGGATGCCACGGCATTCCGGGCTACAAAGCCAGTTTCCCCGAGCTGTACCACGTTCCGATGATCGCCGGGCAAAATGCCAAGTACATCGAAGCGGCCCTCCACGAGTACAAGAAAGGCGCGCGCAGTCATCCCACCATGGATGCCATCGCCGGCAGCCTGAGCGACCAGGATATTGCCGACCTGGCTGCGTACTACTCCAATCTCAAGTGATGCGAGGGCAAACCATGAAACGCTATACGCTGACCCTCGCGGGCGCCATCCTGGCCGCTGCCGGTTGCGCCGCGCAGGCGCAAGACCTGGCTGCCGGCAAGGCTGTCTTCGACAAGTTCAACTGTGCCTCGTGCCATGGCGCCGATGCCAAGACCTCGGTGGATCCGTCCTATCCGGTCCTGGCTGGCCAGCATGCCGATTACCTGGTGCAGGCACTGAAGTCGTACAAGCGCGGCGCGGCCGGTGCGCCCGCCTCGTCGAACACGCGCAAGAACCCCATCATGGGGGCCTTTGCGGCACAGTTGTCCGATCAGGACATCGAGCACGTGGCCGCCTGGCTGGCGGCCCAGCCCAGCGACCTGGGCGTGCGCAAGTAAGACGCAGGCCCCGCTGTACCAGAGAAAAGCCGTCCCGCGTCGCGGGGCGGTTTTTTGTTTTGGGCTGCCGCGCACCGCAGGCGCGGGGGGCCGGGCTAGCGTCCGGCGCGCTGTCGGATCAGTTCGATATAGGCGTCGCTGTCCAGCGGACTGCCCAGCCGCTGGGCTTCCCAGACCACCTGGCCCAGGCATTCCATGATTTCGTGGGCGGCATGGTGGGCATCGCTGCGGCCAACCAGCCTTTGGTAGGCGGCACGAATGCCGCGCGGGTGGTCGATGGACAACTGCTCAGCGATCGCCAGGTGCATCGACAGGTGCAGGAAGGGGTTGGTGCGGCCTTGCTCGACCGGGTATTCGGCCGTCATGGCCTCGGGGTGTTCAAGGTCGCCGTGGTATTCGGGGTGCTCGATGACCCAGTCCAGCGCCATGGACTCGAGCGGCGTCAGGACTTCGGCGGCGCGATGCTTGCGCCAAGCCTCGATGAAGAACTCGCGGACTTGGTCGCGGGACGGGTTGAACATGGGTGCAACAGCTGACAAATACGGACGAAGGCTCTATTTTACGCCCCCCCAGGGCATCCCTCGCGGACGCGGCGCCTCTGCGCGAGATAGAATTGAAGCATGTCCGCCATCCGGCCCGGTAGCTTCGGGACTTTTCCCGCCTGCCTCCGTGCCCCGGCCAGGCGAGCGCGCAAAACCACCCGGAGCAACTGGAGCATTCATGTCCTACCAACATATCAAGGTTCCCGCAGGGGGCCGGAAAATCACGGTCAATGCCGATTTCTCGCTAAGCGTGCCCGACCAGGCCATCGTCCCGTACATCGAGGGTGACGGCACCGGTGGCGACATCACCCCCGTCATGATCAAGGTCGTGGATGCCGCCGTCCAGAAGGCCTACGGCGGCAAGCGCAAGATCCACTGGATGGAAGTCTATGCCGGCGAGAAGGCCACCAAGGTGTACGGCCCCGATGTTTGGCTGCCCGAAGAAACCCTCGACGTCGTGAAAGACTACGTGGTGTCGATCAAGGGCCCCCTGACCACCCCGGTGGGTGGTGGCATTCGTTCGCTGAACGTAGCGCTGCGCCAGCAACTCGACCTGTACGTCTGCCTGCGCCCGGTGCGCTACTTCAAGGGCGTGCCTTCGCCCGTGCGCGAACCGGAAAAGACCGACATGGTCATTTTTCGCGAGAACTCCGAAGACATCTACGCCGGAATCGAATACCAGGCCGAATCCGAGCAGGCCAAGGAACTGATCCAGTTCCTGCAGACCAAGCTGGGCGTGAAGAAAATCCGTTTCCCGAACACCTCGTCGATCGGCATCAAGCCGGTGTCGCGCGAAGGCACCGAGCGCCTGGTGCGCAAGGCCATGCAGTACGCCATCGACAACAACCGCGCTTCGGTCACGCTGGTGCACAAGGGCAACATCATGAAGTTCACCGAAGGTGGCTTCCGCGATTGGGGCTATGAGCTGGCCCAGAAGGAATTCGGCGCCCAGCTGATCGACGGCGGCCCGTGGTGCAAGTTCAAGAATCCCAAGACCGGCCGCGAGATCGTCGTCAAGGATTCCATCGCCGACGCCTTCCTGCAGCAGATCCTGCTGCGCCCGGCCGAATACGACGTCATCGCCACGCTGAACCTGAACGGCGACTACATTTCCGACGCCCTGGCTGCGCAGGTAGGCGGCATCGGCATCGCCCCGGGCGCCAACCTGTCCGACTCGGTGGCCATGTTCGAAGCCACCCACGGCACCGCCCCCAAGTATGCCGGCAAAGACTACGTCAATCCCGGTTCCGAGATCCTGTCGGCCGAGATGATGCTGCGCCATATGGGCTGGACCGAAGCCGCCGACCTGATCATTTCCAGCATGGAAAAATCCATCCTGTCCAAGCAGGTCACGTACGACTTCGCTCGCTTGCTGGAAGGCGCTACCCAGGTTTCGTGCTCGGGTTTCGGCCAGGTCATGATCGACAACATGTAATGCCCGGCTGGGCGGCTTGCCCGCCCGCTGTCGAAAGCCGTCCTTTGGGCGGCTTTTTTTATATAGGGTTGTAACTCATGGACAAATATTGCCCGGATGTATTAAAACCAGTCCCGATGTTTGCGCCCGCCGATAAAAAATTAATGGGCGCATGCAAGAAAACATGGCCTTGCCAGGGAGCGCGGCGTTCCGCCACCTTGTGTCGTGTTGCTGGCACGCCATAGATCGCTCGTGTGAAAAAGTGTATTAAGTAACTCTATATTTCGTACCTAAATGTTTCTTCATGGGGAAACGGCCATATTTTCGCTTTCGGCGGAAAAATTTTGATTCCTCGTGTAGTTCCTGGTTTTGGTGGAAGCATCAGCATTCCCTAACGTATGGGTTCGAACTGTCTCCGCGGGTGGAGGCAGGCGGCTTTCACTCTATTGATCGGGATGAGGAAATGAAACTAACAAAAACCTTGCTCGTCGGCGCAATTCTTGCCGGCATCGGCGGCACCGCGGCTGCAGAGACGTCGGTGACTTTGTACGGCTTGATTGACGTCGGGATCACCTACCAACGCGGTAAGGTCGGCACCCAAGACGCGAATCGTGGCCAATATGGTGGCAGCTATCAATCCCGCATCGGCATGACCGACGGCATCCAGAGCGGTTCGCGCTGGGGCCTGCGCGGCACCGAAGACCTGGGTGATGGCCTGTCGGCAATCTTCGTGCTGGAAAGCGGCTTCGGCGCCAGCAACGGCAACAGCAAGCAGGGCGATCGCCTGTTTGGCCGTCAAGCCACCATCGGCCTGAACCACGACTCGTTCGGTCGCCTTGACCTGGGCCGCCAGACCAACATCGCGTCGAAGTACTTCTCCGATATCGATCCGTTCTCGCTCAGCTACCTGAACTCGTCGATGGGTTCGGCGTTCAGCGCAGCCGACACGGTTCGCTATGACAACATGGTCATGTACCAAACCCCCAGCTGGAGCGGCTTCCAGGGTGGTATTGGCTACTCGTTCTCGACCGACGATGTCGAAGGCCCGACCAACTTCGAGACCGACGACAACAATAAGGCCATTACGGCCGGTTTGCGCTATGTCAGCGGCCCGCTGCAAGTGGCCTTCACGTATGACCAGCAGTTCCGCGAGCCCAGCCAGCCGCAACCCCAGCAATTCATCCTGGGCGCTGCCTATGACTTCGAAGTCGTGAAGCTGTCGCTGGCCTATGGCCGTACCAAAGACGGCGTGTTCCTGGGTCAAGACTTCGACCTGGGCGGCGGCCGCGTCAACCCCAACACCCCTGCCAAGGGCCTGGGCAACACCAATGACCGCTTCACCTGGGACGGCCTGAAAATCAATTCGTACCTGGTTGGTTTGAGCGCTCCGATCGGCGGCGCCAGCAACGTGTTCGCCTCGTGGCAACGTGCTGATCCCAACAAGGATCTGGAAGCCATGGACATCTACAGCGTGGGCTACACCTACGACTTGTCCAAGCGGACCAACCTGTACGCGGTGGGTTCGTATGCTGACGGCTATGCGTTTGTCGACGGCAACAAGATGATGACTGTCGGCGTCGGTCTGCGTCACCGCTTCTGATCAGGGTACGGGTTGCCCTTTTTCCGAGCGGAGTCGGGGCACCTTGTTCTTGCCATCCACGATGTGGGTGGCTTTTTTTATGCCTGTATGGATTGCGTATAGGCCGGCCCGCCGCGTTCGGCGATGCGCTGGCGGTTCATGGCCAGCGCCTGGGCGGTGGGCGTCCAGTCGCCCCATAATGCGGCCGGAATGTCCGCATGGACGTCGGCGAGCGGCTCCAGGAACGTCGGCTGGTAGCCGCGCCGCTGCATTTCCTGCACGAGTTCGCCGTGGCGCCTGGCCAGGTAGCCCAGCCGCGTGTAGAAAAACAGCAGGTGGCCCTTGCCCAGGGTGTAATCGGCCGGGCTGGGCACAGGGCCGCGTTGCCAGGCTTTGCGGGCCAGGGCAAAGACACGCGGCAGTTCACGGTATTCGGCCACCAGGTGCTGGCGGGTGAGTTCCTGGACCGGGACGCAGTTGATGCGGGTCATGGGCGGGCGAGGCAGATGGACGAGCCGTATTTTACGGGGCAGCCTTGTTCATTAGGCCGATAGGCACCGCATTGGTGCATTCAACCAGATGTTTTGGCGCTGTCTTAGGGCATTCCCCTAGTGTGACAATCCCGTTCCTGGTGCAGAATCCTGTTCCATGCAGGTGAGGAGACAAACAGCCCTGCAAGGGCGACCGGCGGCACCGGTATAACAAACTGGCAGTACCCAATAAAAGCAAAATGCACAACGGCTGGCACCATTCAGTGCCGGCCGTTGTCGCTTACAAGGCCCGCTTTTGTGCATAAAGGCTTTTCAAGCGGTGCGTAACCGGATACTAATCAAGCATGCCGGATCCCCGCACTTCGACATCCCCGGCCGCAAAGCGTTATTGGCGGCGCAATCTGTTCCTGATCGCGATCCTGACCACTTGTTGGGCCGCGCTGACCTTCCTGCCTGCGTTCTTCGCCCGCGAACTGATGTTCGACTTCATCGGGTGGCCATTTTCTTTCTGGATGGCGGCCTACGGCGCGCCGCTGTCGTACCTGGTGCTGATCGGCATCTATGCGCGCCTGATGAACCGCGCCGACGCGCGCGCCCGTCGTGACGACGAGCGGGGCGGTTGATGCCATTCACCGGCGATAACCCCCGCGAATTCGACATCCGGCTGCGCCGCATCTACGTGTTGTACACGGCCGGCTTCGCCTTGCTGATCGTGCTGCTGGCGCTGGCCGAGGTGGCGGGCATGGCGCGCAACTGGATCGGTTACGCGTTCCTGCTGGTCACGGTCAGCCTGTACGCGGGTATCGGCATCGTGTGCCGCACATCGGACCAGGTCGAATACTACGTGGCGGGGCGGCGCGTACCGGCGTTCTACAACGGCATGGCCACGGCCGCCGACTGGATGTCGGTGGCGTCGTTCATCGGCGTGGCCGGCACACTGTACCTGACCGGCTACGGCGGCCTGGCCTACATCATGGGCTGGACAGGCGGTTATGTGCTGGTGGCGCTGCTGCTGGCCCCCTATCTGCGCAAGTTCGGCCAATACACCATTCCCGATTTCATGGGCGCGCGCTATGGCGGCAACCTGGCACGCCTGACGGGCGTGGCCTGTGCCGTGCTGTGCTCGTTTACCTACCTGGTGGCGCAGATCTATGGCGTGGGCATCATCACCACGCGCATGACTGGTATTTCATTCGAACTGGGCATTTTCGTGGCGCTGGGCGGCATGCTGGTGTGTTCGTTCCTGGGCGGCATGCGCGCCGTGACCTGGACGCAGGTCGGGCAGTACATCATCCTGGTGGTGGCCTATCTGGTGCCGGTGGTGTGGCTGTCGGTGAAGCATACCGGCATGCCGTTGCCGCAATTGTCGGCCGGTACGGTGCTGCAGCAGGTAAGCGAGCGCGAGGCCCAATTGGGCAAAGACGTCTCCGAGCTGCAAGTGCGGCAGTTGTGGAAGGCCCGGGCCGACGAAATGACCCAGCGCCTGCAGGCCCTGCCGCAGTCGTGGATCCAGGAAAAAGACAAGCTGCGCAGCCGGCTGGCCCAACTGACCGCCACCGATGCACCCATGGTCGAGATACGCTCGCTGGAGCGCGAACTCGAGGCGTACCCCGCCAGTGTCGAAGCGGCGCGCGTGGCATGGTCGCAGGCCCGTGCCGTATACGAGGCGCGCGGCTCACCGCCGATTCCGCACGCCGAGCCGTTTCCCGCCAAAGACCCCAAAGAACGGCGAGAAATGCGGATCAATTTCCTGGCGCTGGTGCTGTGCCTGATGCTGGGCACGGCGGGCATGCCGCACATCTTGATGCGCTCATACACGACGCCATCCGTGATCGAGGCGCGCCGGTCGGTGTGCTGGTCGCTGCTGTTCATCCTGCTGCTGTACTTCATGGCGCCGGCCCTGGCGCTGCTGGTCAAGTACGAGGTCTATACCCAGGTGGTGGGGTCCGAGTTCGCCGCGTTGCCCAGTTGGGTGCACGCCTGGAGCGCCGTCGATATCAACCTGCTGAATCTGCTGGACGTCAACCGCGATGGCACTGTGCAATTGGGCGAGATCAATATGGGGGCCGACGTGGTGGTCCTGGCCATGCCCGAGATCGGTGGCTTGCCCTACGTGGTGTCGGGCCTGGTGGCGGCGGGCGGGCTGGCTGCCGCGCTGTCCACGGCCGACGGGCTGCTGCTGACCTTGTCCAATTCTCTGTCGCACGACATGTGGTACCGGCTGGTATCGCCTCGCATGTCGGCCGCACGCCGCGTGATGGTATCCAAGATTCTGTTGCTGGTCGTGGCGTTCGGGGCTGCCTGGGTGGCGGCCCGCAAGCCCGCCGATATCCTGTTCATGGTGTCGGCGGCGTTTTCCTTTGCCGCCTCGTCGTTCTTCCCGGCGCTGGTCATGGGCATATTCTGGCGGCGCGCCAACAAGTGGGGGGCGACCCTGGGCATGCTGGCCGGCCTGGCGGTAACGTTCGGCTATATGGCGCATACCCATCCTTGGCTGCGCGAATGGGTGTTTGGCGTCGAGCGCGGCCAGCCGGTAGACCTGTGGTGGGGAATCCAGCCCATTGCGGCGGGCGTGTTCGGCGCGCCGGTGGCATTCCTGACGATTATCGTGGTGTCGCTGCTGACGCCGCCGCCCGACCGGGCCACCGACATGCTGGTGCAATACCTGCGCGAGCCCGACGGCCCGCCGCCGACGCTGCCGTGATCAGTGCCCGACCGATTTCGAGAACACGTTCATTACCACCACGCCTGCGATGATCAGCGTGATGCCCAGGATGGCGGGGGTATCGAGGTGCTGCTTGAAAAACACCGCACCCACCAGCGAGATCAGCACGATGCCCACGCCCGACCAGATGGCGTAGGCGATGCCCACCGGTATGTCGCGCAATGTCAGGGCCAGGAAATAAAACGCGACGGCGTAGCCCAGTACCGTGGCCAGCGAGGGTAGCAGCCGGGTGAAGCCCTCGGCGCTTTTGAGGGCGCTGGTGGCCAGGATCTCGGCCACGATGGCAATGCCCAGATAGACCCATTTCATGCGCGTCGTGCCCCGTTTTGGCGCAGCAGCACCAGCAGGGCGCCGGCGCCGCCTTCGTGCTCGGGTGCCTGCGAGAACGCCATGACATCGGTTTTTTGCACCAGCCAGGCGCGCACCTTGTCTTTCAATACCGGCTCCAGGCCTTGCGAGCCGTAGCCTTTGCCATGCACGATGCGCACGCAGCGTATGCCGTGTTCCAGGCATTCATCCAGGAACGACAGCACCGCATGGCGAGCCTGCTCGACCCGCAGGCCGTGCAGGTCGAGTTCGGCGCCGGCCGGCCATTGCCCGCGGCGCAGGTTGCGCGCGGTGTCGGGGGCGGCGTCGGCGCGCACATAGGCCGTGCCGCCTTCGGAGAGCAAATGGACCACTTCGCCGCCATCGGACACGCCCGCATCGGCGCGTGCCGCGGTTTCGCCCACGGCCGCCGCCCGGCGCATGGCAACGGCCGGGCTGGCCGGCACGGTCGCGGGCGGCGCAGGGGGGCGCCGGCCGGTATGCTTGAGCGGCGTAACCGCCTGCGTGGCACGGCGAAAGGCGTCGGGGTCGTCGGCCTGGCGAGCCGGCGCGGCGGCCTGGCGCGAAGCCTGCTTGGCCTGCGCTTGCGCCTGTTCCTGCCGCGCGGTCTGGTGCAGGCGTTTCAGGTCGGCCAGGCCGCCTTTATTGCTGCGCATTCTCCAGCCACCGTTGCGCGTCCAAGGCGGCCATGCAGCCCGTGCCGGCGCTGGTGATGGCTTGGCGGTAGACGTGGTCTTGTACGTCGCCGGCGGCGAACACGCCGGGCACGGAGGTCATGGTGGCCATGCCCGACAGGCCGCTCTTGGTGATGATGTAGCCATCTTTCATTTCGAGCTGGCCCTCGAAGATGCCGGTATTGGGCTGGTGGCCGATGGCAATGAATGCGCCGGTGACCGCCAGGTCTTCGGTGGCGCCGGTGTCGGTGTGGCGCACGCGCACGCCCGTTACGCCGCTATCGTCGCCCAGCACTTCTTCAAGGGTATGGAACAGCTTCAGCGCCATGTTGCCATTGGCGACCTTGTCCATCAGCTTGTCAACCAGGATCGGTTCGGCGCGGAATTTGTCGCGGCGGTGGATCAGCGTGACTTTGCGGCAGATGTTGGACAAGTACAGTGCTTCTTCCACGGCGGTGTTGCCGCCGCCCACCACCACGACGTCCTGGTTCTTGTAGAAGAACCCGTCGCAAGTGGCGCAACCCGAGACGCCGCGGCCCATGAAGGCCTCTTCGGAGGGCAGGCCCAGGTATTTGGCCGAGGCGCCGGTGGCGATGATGAGCGCATCGCAGGTGTAGGCGTTGCCGGTGTCGCCGGTCAGGGTGAACGGGCGGCGCGAAACATCGACTTTGGCGATATGGTCGAAAATGATGTCGGTATTGAAGCGCTCGGCGTGCTGCTGGAAGCGCTGCATCAGTTCGGGACCCTGGACGCCGGAGGCGTCGGCGGGCCAATTATCGACGTCGGTGGTGGTCATGAGCTGCCCGCCCTGGGCCAAACCTGTAACAAGTACAGGGGCCAGATTGGCCCGCGCCGCATAGACGGCGGCGGTGTAACCGGCGGGGCCGGATCCAAGTATCAAAACTTTAGCGTGTTTGGGCGTGGACATAGGTAAGTATCTTTAGAGGGATGCCCAATTATAATGAGCCGCATGCCGCGTATTTCAACTGCCTCCCCGCGCGCCTCGCGCAACACCCGAAACGGCCCTTCGCCGCTGCAGACTCGTATTTCTGCCCTGCTGCGCGAAGCCCGCTGGATCCTGTTCGCCGCCCTGGCTGCCTGGCTGACCCTGGTGCTGGCCACCTGGTCATCCGCCGACCCGGGTTGGTCGCATTCCGTGCCTGGCGGCGTCATCCATAACCGCGGCGGCACCCTGGGCGCGTACCTGTCCGATATCCTGCTATACCTGTTCGGGTATTCCGCCTGGTGGTGGGTGGTGCTGCTGCTGCATCGCGTGCGTGCCGGCTACCGCCGCCTGGCCAGCCACCTGCGCGCCAACGACGGCAAGCAGGCCGAGATTCTGCCGCGCGTGCACTGGGAAGAGGGCATCGGCTTCTTCCTTGTCCTGGTGGGCTCGTTGGGCATCGAGGCCCTGCGCCTGTATAGCTGGGGCATGCACTTGCCCGGCGGCACCGACGGCGAAAGCGGCGCGGGCGGCGTCATCGGCCAGATGCTGGCCAGTTGGCTGGCCCAAGGCGTGGGCTTTACCGGTGGCACCCTGGCGCTGCTGGTCATGCTGGCGGTCGGTCTGAGCCTGTTTTTCTCGTTTTCGTGGCTGCACCTGGCTGAGCGGGTCGGCGCGTGGCTCGAAGGCCTGCTGCGGCGCGCGCGCGATTCCTATACCGCGCGCCAGGACCGCAAGGTCGGCCAGGTGGCCAAGGCCGTGCGTACCGAACAGGTCGAGGCCAAGCACGAAAAGCTCACCCACGAACAGCCGGTGCGCATCGAACCGGCCATTACCGTGGTGCCCCGCTCCGATCGCGTCGAAAAAGAAAAGCAGCAGACGCTGTTCGCCCCGCCCGCCGGCGAGGGCGACTTGCCCACCATCAGCCTGCTGGATCCGCCTGCGCCCAACCAGGAAACGGTCTCGGCCGAGACCATCGAATTCACCTCGCGCCTGATCGAAAAGAAACTGGCCGATTTCGGCGTGGTGGTCACGGTGGTGGCGGCCCAGGCCGGTCCTGTCATCACTCGTTACGAAATCGAGCCCGCCACCGGCGTGAAAGGCAGCCAGATCGTCAACCTGGCCAAGGACCTGGCGCGCGCGCTCAGCCTGGTCAGCATCCGGGTGGTGGAAACCATCCCCGGCAAGAACCTGATGGGGCTGGAACTGCCCAACCCGCGCCGCCAGATGGTCAAGCTGTCCGAGATCCTGGGTTCGCAAACGTATCACGCCAGCCATTCGGTCGTCACGATGGCGCTGGGCAAGGATATCGCCGGCAATCCGGTGGTGGCCGACCTGGCCAAGATGCCCCACTTGCTGGTGGCCGGTACCACCGGCTCGGGCAAGTCGGTCGGTATCAACGCCATGATCCTGTCGCTGCTGTACAAGGCTGGCGCGGCCGATACCCGCCTGATCCTGATCGATCCCAAGATGCTCGAAATGAGCGTCTACGAAGGTATTCCGCACTTGCTGGCGCCAGTGGTCACCGACATGCGCCATGCCGCCAACGCCCTGAACTGGTGCGTGGGCGAAATGGAAAAGCGCTATCGCCTGATGAGCAAGATGGGCGTGCGCAACCTGGCGGGCTATAACACCAAGATCCGCGATGCCATCAAGCGCGAAGAGCCCATTCCCAATCCGTTCTCGCTGACGCCCGACCAGCCCGAGCCGCTGTCGCCGCTGCCCACCGTCGTGGTGGTCATCGACGAGCTGGCCGACCTGATGATGGTGGTGGGCAAGAAAATCGAAGAACTCATCGCGCGCCTGGCGCAAAAGGCGCGCGCTGCCGGCATCCACCTGATCCTGGCCACCCAGCGGCCCAGCGTGGACGTCATTACCGGCCTGATCAAGGCCAATATCCCGACGCGTATCGCGTTCCAGGTGTCATCCAAGATCGATTCGCGCACCATTCTCGACCAGATGGGGGCCGAAACCCTGCTGGGCCAGGGTGACATGCTGTATATGCCGCCGGGCACCGGCCTGCCGGTGCGGGTGCATGGCGCGTTCGTGAGCGATGACGAAGTGCACCGCGTGGTCGAACACCTGAAGGCGCAGGGCGAACCCAACTATGTCGAGGGCCTGCTCGAAGGCGCGCTGGAAGGCGAAACCGGCGATGGCGTGGGCAGCGTGACGGGCATGACCGACACCGAAAGCGATCCCATGTACGACCAGGCCTGCGAGGTCGTGCTGAAGCACCGCCGCGCCTCGATTTCGCTGGTGCAGCGTCACCTGCGGATCGGTTACAACCGTGCCGCCCGGTTACTCGAGCAAATGGAGCAATCGGGTATGGTGTCGGCAATGCAATCCAACGGCAACCGGGAAATCCTGGTGCCGTCCAAAGAGGAAGCCTGATGCCTGGTCTACGCCGGCTGGCCGTTGCGGCCGCGCTGCTGGTGCTGTGCCCGATGGCCGCCCTGGCGGCCGACGCCCGCACGCAACTGAAATCCTTCGTGGCCGAAATCAAGACTGCCACGGGCAGTTTTTCCCAGTCCACCACGGGGCCGCAGGGTGGCACCCAGCGTCCGCAAAGCGGGTCGTTCGCATTCCAGCGCCCCGGCAAATTCAAGTGGGCGGTCAGCCAGCCCTATGAACAACTGGTGGTGTCCGACGGGCAGCAGTTGTACCAGTACGACCCCGACCTGGCCCAGGTCACCACGCGCAAGGTCGACCAGGCTATCGGTACGTCGCCGGCCGCGATCTTGTTCGGCTCGGGCGACCTGGAACAGGCCTTCGAGGTTGCCCCGCTGCCGGCCCGCGACGGCCTGCAATGGCTGCGGGCCAAGCCGCGCAATGCCGACGCCGGCTTTGCGCAGGTCGATATCGGCATGAAAGACAATCTGCCCGCGCGGGTCGAACTGCTTGATGCCTTCGGCCAGACCACGCGCGTCGAACTCTCCAATATCCAGGCCAACCCTACGCTGCCTCCCAACGAATTCCGCTTCACGCCGCCCGCGGGCGTAGACGTCGTCAAGATGTAGCGGTGTCGCCGGCCTGCAAGTGCAGCAGGCCATCCACGGCAATGACGCCGTCCTGGCGCACGAACAAGGGGTTGATTTCCGCCTCGGCCACGCAGGCGCCGCGTACGCGCGCCAGGCGCGAGAACGCCGCCACGGCTTCGGCCAAGGCCTGGCAATCGCCTTGCGGCAAGCCCCGAAAGCCGCGCACCAGGCGGGTGGCGCGCACTTCTTCTATCATCTGCATGGCTTGTTCGCGGTCGACCGGCGCCAGCCGTATGGCCACGTCGGGCGCCAGTTCGGCGGCGATGCCGCCCGCGCCCAGTACCACGATAGGCCCCACCAGCGGGTCGAGCCGATAGCCCAGTATCAGTTCCAGCAGCTTGTCCTCCATTTGCTGCACCAGGATGCCCTCCAGGCGTGCCTGCGGTGCGTGCCGCCGCACTTGCGCCAGCATATCGCCGGCCTGGCGCTGCAGCTCGGCCTGGTCGCGGATGCCGATGCGCACTCCGCCCGCATCGGTCTTGTGGGGCAGGTCGCGCGACGAGACTTTCAGGGCAACGGGATAGCGCAGGTCGTGGCGCAGGTCGTCGGCCGCCACTTGCCGCGTGGCGGCCACGGGTATCCCCAACTGCGCAAACACCTGGCCGGCCTCGTATTCGGTCAGCGTGCCGGTGGCCGGCAGATGGGCAGGCCAGTCCAGCGGCGGGCCCTCGTTTGGGCGCCGGGCCGGCGCCGGGCGGCGCAGGAACAGCGCCAGCGCTTCGGCGCAGGACTCGGGGGTACGGAATCCCGCAATGCCTTCGCGCTGCAGAACCTGCAGCGAAGCAATGGCCTCCGGTGCCAGGAAGGCGGCAACCGGCTTGTCGCCGGGTTTGCGGGCCCGCACCAGGGGTTGCACGGCCAGTTCGGGATGGAACTGCGCCGATGAGCCGGCCACGCTCAGCACGGCATCGCACCAGTCGGCCGCCAGCAGGTGTTCCAGCAAGTCCTGGTATTGCGCGCCGCTGGCGGCCAGCGTCAGGTCGATGATGGGTGCCTGGCGCAGGCGCAGCCCGCGGCCGGCCATGTGCGCCACGAAATCGTCGGGCGGTGTGGCGGCCACCAGCCCGCGCATGCCCAGGTTATCGACCACCGTGGCGGCTGCGCCACCCGTGGTGGTGATCACGGCCACGCGCGGCACCCGCGCGGGCAGCGGCGCATGCCGGCCGTAGCGTAGCGCCAGAGGCACGATTTCGTACAAGGTTTCCAGCGATTGCACGCGCAGCACGCCGTGTGCGCGCAGGAATGCATCCACGGCGGCGTCGTTGCCCGCCATGGCGCCGGTGTGCGATTGCGCCAGGGCGTCGCCCTGGGCCGAACGGCCCAGCTTGTAGGCAATGACGGGCTTGCCGGCGGCCTGGGCGGCATCCAGCGCGTGTGCCAGGATGGGTGCGTCGCGCAGCGTTTCCAGGAACAGCAGAATGGCGCTGGTCTGGTCGTCTTCGACCAGGGCCTGGACGACTTCGCCGACGCTGATGTCGCTTTCATTACCCACCGACACGGTCTTGGCAAAGCCGAAGCCGCGCGCGGCGGCGCGCGACAGCAGCGAGCCCATCATGGACCCGCTTTGCGACACCAGGCTCAGGCCGCCGGCCAGCAGGTCGTCGGATTCGAACACGGCATTGACCGAGAGGATGGCGCCGCTGTGCACATTGGCCAGGCCGATGCTGTTGGGGCCCAGCAGGCGCAGGCCCAACTGGCGGGCCTGCGCTACCAGGGCGGCCTGCGCGGCACGTCCTTGCGCGCCGGTTTCGCCGAAGCCGTCGCTATATACCGTGACGACTTTCGCGCCGGCGCGGGCGCAGCCTTCGAGCTGGCCGGCGACTTTGCTGCCCGGCACCATGATGAATACGTGGTCGACCGCCTGGGGTAGCGAAGCCAGATCCGGATAGGCGGGTTCGCCCAGGATCTCGGACCGCGCCGCATTGATGGGGAAAATGCGGCCGTGGTAGCCGTGCTTGCGCATGAAGCGCAGCGGCCGGGCCGTGTTCTTGGCGGGATCGCCCGAGGCGCCGACCAGGGCAATCGCGGCGGGGGCGAGCAAGGCTTGGGCGAAGGTGCTGTTCTGCATGAGCAATGGCTGATCGAAGAAGAGGGTTTACACGGCGTCGTGCAATTGCAGGTCGCGCACGGCCAGCGATTCCAGGCGCCAGGCCTGGTCGCGCAGATGCTGTGCGCGGGATTGGCCCAGCACGGGCGCGACCAGTTCGTTGAACTTGTCGTTCAGTTCCGCATCGGTAAGCGGCGCTTCAGGGTCGCCTTTGCGGTAGGGTGCGAAATGGCTGTGGGTCGCGCCGCCACGTGTGCGCAGGGTGACGCGCGCGGCCCGCTGGGCGGGAAAGGCTGCCGTCAGGGCCGGGTCGGCGCGGAAGGTGATGCGGGCCATCAGGTCGCGCAGGGCCGGGTCGGCCAGCCTGGCCGGCTCGAAGGCGTCGAGCCGCACCGAGCCGTACGCCAAAGCGTGCGCCAGCACGTAGACCAGGCTGAACTTGCCTTCGAAGGGCGTGCGCGGGTCGCGATTGCCGGTGACATCCAGCGTGGCCTGGTAGGCATCGACCTCGATCTGCTCGATGTCGGCCGGCGCCAGGCCATGCGCCGTGCGCAAGGCCAGCACCGCATCGATAGCGGCGAAGGTATGGCCGCAGCAGCCGTGGTTTTTCTGGGTGATCTGCAGAATGTTGTAGCGCTCGCCCAGTCCCTGTGCCGCGCCGGACCAGTCGGGGCTGTCGGCCAGCGCCGCGCCGAAACCCACCGGGCCGTCCAGCATGCCGGCCGCGCCGGTCAGGCCGTGCGCGGCGCCCAGGCCGGCACGGACGCCGGCGTTGGCGGCATTGCCGGCGTGCAGGGCCTTGGTCATGGCGTCCGAACGAAAAGCCTGTTGCAGGCCGGCGGCAAAGCTGGCGGACGTCGCCAGGGCATGCCGCATGGCGGCCGCATTGCCCGGCGCCGCCAGGGCCGCCGCAGCGGCCGCGGCGCCGAAGCAGCCCACCGTGCCGGTCGTGTGGAAGTAGCGGTAATGCGCGGGCTGCACCGCCGCGCCGATGCGGGTCGATATCTCGTAGCCCACCACGATGGCGTTGAGCAGGGCGGCGCCGCTGGCATCCTGCTCTTCGGCTACCGCCAGTGCGGCGGCAATCACGGGGCAGCCGGGGTGGTATACCGCATCGCGGAAAATATCGTCGAACTCGACGGCGTGCGAGACGCTGCCGTTGATCCAGGCCGCAGTGGGGCTGAAGGCCGTGGTGCCGCAGCCGGGCAGGCTGGACCGGCCCGCGCCCAGCTCGGACCGGTGCGCCGCCAACAGCTGCGGGCAGGGCGCCGTACGGGTGCCGGGATATAACGCGGAAAGCCAGTCCACCAACGCGCGTTTGGCGTGATGCACTACTTCGGGGGGCAAGTCGCGCACGCTGTCGCGTGCGCCATAGTCGGCCAGTTGTTCAAGAATCATGCGGTGTCTCCGGAAGGCATGGCCCGCCTTGTGCATGGCATACGGCCGGCGGATGCACCCTACTGTAGCGGCACGGGCCGGCGCACGGCATGAAAAAAAAGAAAACCTGCCTTCACGAATTGGCGGACCGGGCGGGGGCTGCAAAATCGGCGAAGCCTGCTATGCCGATTATTCACACCGCGCAGGGGGCGCAGTTTCTAAGATGTCTGCAGGGGCGCGGCGCCTGGATCTGGCCGGCATCGCGCCGCTATCGATTTCAGATGAGGAGACGAGATTGAAACTGCGCTTCACCTTGCGGGCCGCCGCGACGCTGTTCACGTTGGCCGGGCTGGCCGGTCCGGTGGCTGCCGGCGGGACAGCCGGCGATTACCCCACGCGCCCCATTACCCTGCTGGTGGGCTTTCCGGCTGGCGGACCTTCCGACACGGCCGCGCGTATCCTGGCCAACCGGCTCGAAAGCGAACTGCCGGGCGCGCGCGTGGTGGTAGAAAACCGTGGCGGCGCCAACGGCACCCTGGCGGCGGCCGCACTGACCAAGGCGCCGGCCGATGGCCATACGCTGTTTCTGGTGACCAAAAGCCATGTCAACACCAAGTGGCTGTATCGGCATCTGCCGTTCGATCCCGCCACCGATTTCCAACCGGTCGCACTGCTGCTGACCATGCCGAATGTGCTGGTGGTGGGGCCGTCCATTCACGCTCCCGACTACCAGGCGTTTGCAGCCGATGCGCGCCAGCACCCGGATGATTACACCGTGTTCTCGACCGGCAACGGCTCTGATCCGCACTTGGCGGCCGAAGAGTTCCAGGAGAAAACCGGCTTGAAGTTCCGCCATATTCCCTACAAGGGCGGGGCGCAGGGCATGGTGGATATGCTGAGCGGCCGGGTGGACCTGTCGTTCGCGACGCTGGGCACGGTCATGCAGTACCTGGCCGATGACCGCAGCAAGGTGCGGGCGCTGGCGCTGGGCGGCGCGCAGCGCGACCCCTTGCTGCCGGATGTGCCGACCTTTGCCGAAGTGGGAGTAAGCGGCTTCGAGCCCATGGCCTGGTATGGGGTGATGGCGCCGGTGGGCACGCCGCGGCCCATTCTGGAAAAGCTCAACCGCGCCATCAACCACGGCATGAACCAGCCGGAAGGCGTGGCCTTGCTGAACAAGATGGGCGCGTCGCCCGCCCACGCCTCGATCGAGGAATTCGCCGGGCTGTACCAGAATGACATCAAGACCAATGGCGCGCTGATCACGCACCTGGGCGTGACCCTCGACTGAGGCCTGCGGCATGCATCGGCTAAAGGTGCCGGCGCTATGCCGGCTGCGACAGGAACGCCAGCAGTTCGGCCACCACCGGGCTCAGGCCGACCGGATCGCGCACCGCAAGGAAGAAGCGGCGCGCGGCCCATTCGTCGCGCAGGCGCAGCAGCACCAGGCCCATGCTGCTCAGGTAATTGGCGGCGATACGCTCGGGCACGACGCCGATGCCCAGGCCTTCGCGGATCATGCGGCAGCGTGTTTCGAAATTCGACACCTGCAGCTTGACCGTGGGCGGGCGCGTTACCGTCTGGCCGATGTAGGCCAGGAACTGGTCCAGCGAATGGCGCGGGAAATAGCCCAGCAGGTCGTAGTCGAGCGCTTCTTCCAGGAACAGTTCGGCGCGCCCGGCCAGCGGGTGGCCGATGGGCACCACCAGGCCGACGCGGTCGGTGGCAAACGGCAGCGACGTGACGCCGGTGGCCGGGTGGTTGGCGTGATAGATGCCGAGATCTATCGAGCCGTCGATCAGCAGGCGGGGGATGTCGTAGCTGTGGGCCTCGATCAGGTCGACGCTGACGTAATCGCGCTGCGACAGAAATCGCGCCATGCGGTCCGGCAGGAACTGCAGGATGGTCGATGGATTGGCCGCCAGCCGTATCTTGGCCTGCCCCTCGGCGGAATAGACTTGCACGGCCGATTCAGCCAGTTGCACGGCCCGCAGGATGGCCTTGGCGCGCTGGTACAGCAGCGCGCCGGCCGGCGTGGGTTCGACGCCGCGCCCATGGCGCTGCAGCAGCGTGCGCTGCAGATGGCGTTCGAGTTCGGCGACCCGCTTGCTGGCGGCCGAGGTCACCAGGTTGGCCCGTTCGGCGGCTTTCGACAGGCTTTTTTCTTCTACCGCCGCCACAAACACCTCGAGGGCGGGGATGTCCATGCCTTTCATCGGGAATCTCGTTGCTGCGATGGCGGCGATGGCCGCACGCTGGGTTCACTCGCTTTTATCATGGCTGTACGGCGCTTGGAAAGCGCGTGCCGCCGGCCTTTTATTTTTTCTAGGTAGCCACTCATGGATTTCAATCTGGACCCCGAATACCAAGCCTACGCCGATTCGGTGCGCCGCTTCGCGCGCGATCACCTGGCCGACGGTGCCCTGGAACGTGCGCATGCCGATTCCTATCCGTGGGAAACGGCCCGCTTGCTGGCCGACAACGGTTTCCTGGGTATCGCGTTTCCCGAGGCCGACGGCGGCCAGGGCGGCACGCTGATGCATGCCGTGCTGGCCATCCAGGAAATCGCCCTGGTCTGCCCGCGCAGCGCCGATATCGTGCAGGCCGGCAATTTCGGGCCCATACGCACGTTCGTCGAATACGCCACGGCCGGCCAGAAAGCGCGCTTCTTGCCCGATCTGCTGGGTGGGCGCAAGCTGATCTCGCTGGGCATGACCGAGCCCCAGGCCGGCTCGGCCGTCACCGAGCTGTCGACCAGCGCTACCCGCGAGGGCGATGAGGTGGTGATCAACGGCAGCAAGATATTTTCCACGCACAGCCCCGAGGCGGGCGTATTCCTGGTGTACGTGCGCTTCGGTCCGGGTACGGGCGGCATCGGATCGGTGCTGATCGAGCGCGGCACGCCGGGCTTCACCGTGGGCCAGCCCTCGCGCTTCATGAACGGCGAGCACTGGGCACAGCTGTATTTCGACGGCGCGCGCATCCCGGCATCGCAGATCTTGCTGGGGCCGGGCGGATTCAAGAAGCAGATATCCGGTTTCAACGTCGAGCGCCTGGGCAATGCCTCGCGCTCGTTGGCGCTGGGACGCCATGCGTTCAACCTGGCGCGCGAACATGCCTCGATCCGCAAGCAGTTCGGCCGCGAACTGTGCGAGTTCCAGGGCCTGCAATGGAAATTCGCCGAGATGTGGATGAAGCTGGAACAGGCGCAACTGCTGCTTTACAAGGCCGCCCTGGAGGGCGAACAAGGCCTGCCCAGCGCGCAGAGCACCGCCATGGCCAAGCTGGCCTGCAACGAGGCCGGCTGGTTCGCCGCCAACGAGGCCATGCAGGTCATGGGCGGCATGGGGTTCAGCCAGGAATCCCTGGTAGAGTACTGCGTGCGCCGCACGCGCGGCTGGATGATTGCAGGGGGATCCATCGAAATGCTGAAAAACCGTATTGCCGAAGGCGTGTTCGAACGCAGCTTCTCGCAACGGCCGCCCAAGGCCTCATGATGAGCGGGCAGCTTGCTGGCGTGGCCGCGCATCCTGAAATCACCCGGCTCGACACCCTGGTCGAGCACATTGACATTCCCGGCCCGGCCGGCACGGTGCGCTGGCACCGCCACGGCCAGGGCGATCCGCTGGTGCTGCTGCACGGCGGCCACGGCAGCTGGCTGCACTGGCTGCGCAATATCGAGGCGCTGGCACAGCACCGCACCGTGTGGGTGCCCGACATGCCGGGCTACCTGGATTCGGCCGACGTGCCCGCACCGTCGGGGGCCGACGACCTCGAGCCGTTGCTCCAGGTGCTGCAGGCCACGCTGGACCAGGCCGTGGGACACGATACCGCCATAGACCTTGCCGGATTCTCGTTCGGCGGACTGGTGGCTTCCCGGCTGGCCGCAAGGCGTGCGGGGGTGCGGCGGCTGGCCTTGCTGGGCTCGGGCGGGCACGGCACGCCGCGGCCTCGCGTGCTCGACATGCGCCAGTGGCGGCACGCCGAATCGCCCGAGCAGCGGCGCGACATGCTGCGCCACAATCTGAACCAGCTCATGCTGTATCGGCATGCGCCCGATGAACTGGCGCTGGACGTGCACGAAATCAGCTGCGTGGCCACGCGCTTTCGCAGCCGTACGGCATCGCAAGGCGACGGCATGGTGCAGGCGTTGCGCCGCTATGGCGGCCCGACGCTGCTGATATGGGGCGAGCACGACGTCACCGCCGCGGCGCATCAAGTGGCGCCCGCCATTGCCGCCGACGGCCCGGGGCGCCAATGGCGTGTCGTGCCGCAGGCCGGGCATTGGGTGCAATATGAAGGCGCGCCCATGGTGAACGAGCTGCTGGCGCGCTGGTTCGACGGCCAGCCGCTGCCATAGCGGGCAGCCCCGCGGCACTAGGGTTTCTTGTAGGCCACGCAGTCGACTTCCACCTTGGCGTCTATCACCAGGCGCGATTCCACGCAGGCGCGTGCGGGCGGATGGTCGCCGAAGGTTTCCTTGAACACTTTATTGAAGGCGGCGAAATCGCGCGGGTCGTCCAGCCAGACACCGCAGCGCACCACGTTTTCAGGGCCATAACCCGCTTCGCGCAAAATGGCCATCAGGTTGCCGATGGCGGCGCGCGACTGGGCGGCGATGCCGCCTTCTACCACTTCGCCATCCTGCATGGGCACCTGGCCCGATACATACAGCCAGCCGTCGGCCTGCACGGCGCGCGCGTAGGGCATGTGCTGGCCGCCCTGGCCGGTGCCGCCGGTCACGCCGTAGCGAATGATGCCGTTGGCATCGGCATGGGGAGAATTGCTCATGATTGCTCCTGGGATGCGGACGAAGAAGAAAACGCATTGAAGCCTGCACGCAAGTCGCCGCCGCGCGGCAGCCAGCGGCCGGCGCGCGCGCCGGTCAGGCGGCCGGCCCGGTATGACAGCGCGCCGTTGACCCATACCGCGGCGATCCCGTCGGCGGGCTGCTGCGGATCGGCGTAGCTGGCCCGGTCGGCCACGCGGGCCGGGTCGAACAGCACCAGGTCGGCGTAATGGCCGTTGCGTATCAGGCCGCGTTCCCGCAGGCCGAACCGCGCCGCCGACAATCCGGTCATCTTGTGCACCGCCTGTTCCAGCGGAAACAAGCCCAGCTCGCGGCTGTAGCGGCCCAGCACGCGCGGGAAGGCCCCCCACAGGCGCGGATGCGGCAACGGATCGTTGGGCAGGCCGTCCGAGCCCACCATGGTCAGGCGATGCGCCAGGATGCGGCGCACGTCGTCTTCATGCATGCCGTGGTAAACCGCGCCGGCCGGCTGCAAGCGGCGCGCGGCTTCGCGCAGCGGCACCTGCCATTGCGCCGCGATGGCGGCCAGGCCGCGGCCCGCCATTTCAGGATGCGGATCGGACCAGGTGATATCGATGTCGAATTCGTCGGTGACCTGCTGCAGGTCCAGGGTGGAGGAACTGGCCGAGTAGGGGTAGCAGTCGCAGCCCACCGGCAGGTAACGGCCGGCGGTATCCAGGCTGGCCAGCACTTCCTGGCTGCGGCCCCAGTTGCCGGCCCCGGCGCATTTCAGGTGCGACACGATCACCGGCACGCGCGCATGCACGCCGATGTCGTAGGCCTCTTGCATGGCCTCCAGGATCTCGGCGAACTCGGACCTCAGGTGCGTGGTGTACAGCGCTCCGTAAGCGTCCAGTTCCCGGGCCAGGGCCTGCACCTCGGCGGTGTCCGCGTGCTGGGCCGAGGCATAGGCCAGGCCGGTGCTCAGGCCGATGGCGCCGTGGCGCAGCGCGTCGCGCAGTTGCGCGCGCATGGCGGCGATCTCGGCATCGGTGGCGCGCCGGTCCAGGCGGTCCATGTGATTGCTGCGCAGGGCCGTATGGCCGACCAGCGCCGCCACGTTCACGGTGGGGCGGGCTGCGTCCACCGCCCGCGTGTAGTCGGCGAAAATGGGATACGCGAAATCGTCCCGTCCGCCCAGCAGGTTCATCGGGTCGGGCGGATCGCCACGCAGGCTGACCGGCGATGCGCTGATGCCGCAGTTGCCCACGACCACGGTCGTCACGCCTTGCGACAGCTTGGGCAGCATGTCGGGGGTGCGGATGACGTTGGTGTCGTCATGAGTGTGCACGTCGATGAAGCCCGGCGCCAGCGCCAGGCCGGCGCCATCGATGCGCTCGCGTGCGGGGGCGTGCGGCAGCGGCCCGATGGCGGCGATGCGGCCATCGGCCAGCGCCACGTCGGCCTGGAAACCGGGGGCGCCGCTGCCGTCCAGCACCTGCACGCCGCCGATCAGGGTGTCGTACATCGGGTCAGTCTCCCAGCGGCAAGCGGTTGGGCCCGCCGCGGTATTCGTCCAGCGCCAGCTTGATGCGACGCAGCCGTTCCTGCGTGGCCTCTTGCCGCGCCAGGGCCAGTTCGGTGGCCAGGATGTCGATCGCCAGCAGCATGGCGTAGCGCGACGAAGACGGCTTGTAGATGAAATCGGTCTCGGCGGTGTGAATCGGCAGCACGACGTCGGCCAGCTCGGCCAGCGGCGAGGCCGGGTCGGTCAAGGTCACCATGCGCGCGCCGTACTGCTTGACGATGCGCGCGCCCGCCAGGATTTCCGGCGTGAGCCCCGAGGTCGACAGCACCACTACCACATCGCGTTCGTCCAGCGTGGCCGCCACCATGCGCAGCAGCACGGCATCGCTGTAGGCAGCCACCGCATAGCCCAATCGCACCAGCCGCGATTGCAGTTCCTGCGACAGCACGGCCGAGGCGCCGCCCATGCCGAATACATAGGTCATGCGCGCATCGCGCACGATGCCGGCGGCACGCTCGAACAATGTCTCGGTGAACAAAGGCAGGTGTTCGCGCAGCGTGGTTTCTATATCGGCGTACAGGCGGGCGTAGAAGGTGCTTTCTTCGGGCGTGGACGGGTCCAGGAAGCGCTCGCCCACCGCGCTGGCCTGTGCCAGCTTCAGCTTCAGGTCGCGCGTATCGTCGCAGCCCACCGACCGCGCAAAGCGCGAGATGGTGGCGATGCTGACCCCCGCCTTGCCCGCCAGTTGATCCACCGTGGCGCCGGCCGCCGCGGCGATGTCGTCCAGGATGGCGTCGGCCACCTTGCGTTCGGTGTTGCTCAGGGTGTCGCGGCGGCTGCGTATCTGGTAGACGATATCGCGCGGGGTAGGCATGCCGGTGGCTCCGTTGCCGTGTCGGGAAGGAATAGTCATGATGTGATCTCGTCCAGGCGTGCGCAGGCGGCATGATGTCCGCCGCCCAGGTCGCGGGTTGGCGGAACGGCCGCCGCGCACACTTCTGCGGCATGCGGGCAACGGGTGCGGAATACGCACCCTGACGGCGGGTCGACGGGGCTGGGGATCTCGCCCTTGAGCAGGATACGTGAACGCGGGGCACGCGGGTCGGGCACTGGCGCGGCCGACAGCAGGGCGCGGGTATAAGGGTGGCGCGGGCTGTCGTACACGCGCCGGGTGGGCCCGCGCTCCATCACGCGGCCCAGGTACATCACCACCACCTCATCGCACAAGTAGTCCACCACCGCCAGGTCGTGCGCGACGAACAGCATGGTCAGCCCCAGGTCGCGCTGCAGGTCCTGCAGCAGGTTCAGTACCTGCGCCTGCACCGACACATCCAGCGCCGATACCGGCTCGTCGGCTACGATGAAATCGGGCTCCACGGCCAGGGCGCGGGCGATGCCGATGCGCTGGCGCTGGCCGCCCGAGAATTCGTGCGGGTAGCGCCGGCGATGCTCGGCATGCAGGCCCACGCGTTCGAGCAGTTCGCCGATGCGGGCCTCGCGCCGTGTTTGCGCCAACCGGTGCGTATCCAGGGCTTCGCCCAGGATCTCGGCCACGGTCATGCGCGGATTCAGGCTGGCATACGGGTCCTGGAAGACGATTTGCATGCGACGCCGCCAGGGCAGCATGCGCGCTTCGTTCAGCCCCGTGATGTCGGTGCCGTCGAACAGGATGCGGCCGGCCGTGGGGGCGAACAGCCGCAGCAGGGCGCGTCCGGTGGTGGTCTTGCCCGAGCCGGACTCGCCCACCAGCCCCACGATGGCCTTGCGCGGCACATCGAAGCTCACGTCTTCGACCGCGCGCACGACTTGCCCGCGGCGCCTGGCGCCGGTGGGGAAATGCACGGTCAGGCCTTGCACGCGCAACAGCGGTTCGGCGGATATGGGGTCGGTCATTGCGGTACTACCTTGATGCAGCGGGCCAGGTGCGCATCGCGCACCGCGGCAAGTTCCGGGACGGCGCGCGTACAGGCCGGCTCGGCCAGCGCGCAACGCGGCGCAAAAGTGCAGCCGGGCGGCAGGTCCAGCACGCTGGGGACATTGCCGGGTATCGGCTGCAGCCGCTGGCGCGACGCTAGCAGGGCGGCGGTGGGAATGCACGACAGCAGTCCGCGCGTGTATGGATGCGTGGGCCGTTCGAACAACTCGTGCACGCCGGCATCCTCGACCACGCGGCCGGCATACATCACCGCCACGCGATGCGCGATCTCGGCGACCACCCCCAGGTTGTGCGTCACGAACAGAATGCTCATGCCCGACTCGGCCTGCAGGCGGCGCAACAAGTCCAGGATCTGCGCCTGTACGGTCACGTCCAGCGCCGTGGTCGGTTCGTCGGCGATCAGCACCGAAGGGTTGCAGGCCAGCGCCAGCGCAATCATCACGCGCTGGCGCATGCCGCCCGACATCTGGTGCGGATATTCGTGGATGCGGCGCGCGGCCGCCGGAATCTCGACCCGTTCCAGCATCTCGCGCGCCCGCTGCAATGCGGCCGCGCGCGAGCCGCCTTCATGCTGCAGCACGGCCTCGGCGATCTGGTCGCCCACCGTGTACAGCGGGTTCAGGCTGGTCATGGGTTCCTGGAAGATCATCGCGATCTCGGCGCCACGGATGCGGCGCAGCGTCGCGGCCGACGCCTGGGCCAGGTCGTGCGTGGCGCCATGGCGGTCGCGGAAATGGATGCTGCCGGACTCGATGCGGCCGGCCGGCTTGGGCAACAGGCCCATGATCGACAGGCTGGTCACCGACTTGCCCGAACCCGATTCGCCCACGATGGCCAGCGTTTCGCCGCGCGCCAGGTCGAACGTGACGCCGTCGACCGACCTGGCCACGCCGTCGCGGCTGTGGAACCAGGTTTTCAGCCCTTCTACGGCCAGGATGATGTCTCGTTGGCTTGCTGTCATATCCCGGGATCCTAGAGTTCCTTGCGCAGGCGCGGGTCCAGCACGTCGCGCAGGCCATCGCCCACCAGCTGCAGCGACAGCACCGACAACACGATGGCAATGCCGGGAAACACCATGATCCAGTCGGCCGAGCCCATGTACTGCTGCCCGGCGTTGATCATGGTGCCCCAGGTGGGTATGTCGGGCGATACGCCCACGCCCAGGAACGACAGCCCGGCCTCGGCCAGGATGGCATAGGCGAAGATGAAGGTGCCCTGCACCAGGATGGGCGAGACCAGGTTGCGCAGCACGTGCACCGTGACGATCCGCCGTGTCGGCACGCCCAGCGCCCGCGCGGCTTCCACGAACGGCAGCTCGCGGATCACCAGCGTCGAGGCGCGCACGATGCGGGCCAGGCGGGGCGCATACACGATGCCCAGCGCGATCACCACGTTCAGCAGCGACGGCCCCAAGGCCGCCACCAGCGCGATGGCCAGCAGGATATCGGGAAAGGCCATCATCGCGTCGATCAGCCGCGACACCACTTTGTCGGCGCCGCGGAAGAATCCCGCCACCAGTCCCAGCGCGATACCCAGCACGCCCGACAGCAGCACCACCAGGAAGCCCACCGCCAGCGACAGCCGCCCGCCGTGGATCACGCGGCTGAATACGTCGCGGCCGAAATCGTCGGTGCCGAACCAGTGTGCGGCACTGGGGGCCTGCAGGCGATTCATGATCGACAGCTTGTACGGATCGAATGGGCTGATCCAGGGGGCCAGCGCGGCCGCCGCCACCAGCACGGCCAGCACGGCCACGCTGATCAGCACCGTCTTGCGCGCCACCAGCAGGCGCAGTATCTGCCAGCGTTCGGCGCCGGCCCCGGTAGTGATCGCAATAGCCATGTCAGTAGCGCACCCGCGGGTCGACCAGCAGGTACAGCAGGTCGATGAAAAGATTGATCAGCACATAGATGGCGGCGATGACCAGCAGCGCGCCCTGTATGACCGGGTAGTCGCGCCGCAGCACGGCCGACACCACCAGGCTGCCCACGCCGGGCAGGCCGAACACGGTCTCGGTGACCACGGCGCCGCTGACCAGCAAGGCCGTGGTCAGGCCCAGCACGGTAAGAATCGGGATCAGCGCATTGCGCGCCGCGTGCTTGATGATCACCTTGTATTCGGGCAGGCCCTTGGCGCGCGCGGTGCGCACGTAGTCATCGCGCAGTACGTCCAGCATGCTGGCGCGGATGAAGCGGGTGATCAGCGCCGAGTTCACCAGGCCCAGAACGATGGCCGGCAGCACCAGGTGCGACAGCCGCGTGGCGATACTGGCGTCGGGGCCGCCATAGCCAGCCACCGGCAGCCAGCCCAGCTTTACCGAGAATATCTGCATCAGCAGCAGCCCCAGCCAGAAGCTGGGTATGCTGGACGTGAACATGGAAAAGCTCACCACCGACTGGTCCAGCGCCGTGCCGCGCCGCACTGCCGACAGAATGCCAACAGGCAAGGCGATGGCGCTGGCGATGGCCAGCGACATCAGTGTCAGCCAGAAAGTGGGCTCGGCGCGGTCGGCCAGCGCCGCCAGCACGGGCTTGTCCAGGAAAATCGACTGGCCCAGGTCGCCGCGCGCAAGCTGGCCCAGCCAGGTGGCGTACTGCACGGGCATGGGCTGGTCCAGCCCCAGGCGCGCGCGCAGGGTATCGATATCCTGCTGGCTGGCCTGCGGGCCCAGCATCACGGCGGCAGGATCGCCCGGCGTGATGCGCAGGATCACGAATACGATGGTGGCCACGATGAACATCACCGCCACCAGCCCCACCAGGCGGTTCAACAGATAGCGCAGCACGGTCGCATCCTTTCAGGTTGGCCCCGGGGGCGCTACTTGGCGGCCTTCCAGGCGTTCCAGAAGTACGGCCACGGCGCGGGCTGCACCCCTTGCAGGGCCGGGGATTTCGCGGCCAGCGAGTTGAAGTCGCCCACCTTGATGAAGGGCACCTCATCGAACACCGTCTGCTGCACGTCGGTCCAGCGCTTGATACGTTCTTCAGGCGTGCCGGCCTGGTTGAAGGCGTCCAGCACCTGATTGCGGCGCGGCGTGTCCCACCAGCCCGGCGCGTCTTTCGACGGGAAGTCGATCAGCGCGGGTTCGGGCAGGAATGGGCTGTGGGTAATGAAGATGTCCCACAGGGCCGGGTCCTGGCGGCGCTGCGTCAGCGTGGCCCAATCCACTACCTGCATGTCCACCTTGAAGCCGGCCGCTTTCAGGTATTCGGCCGCCACCAGCGCCATCTTGTAGTGAAACTCGTATTGCTGGCTGGTCAGGATGCGGATCGTGCGGTCTTCGATTTTTGCGTCGTCCAGCAATTTCTTGGCGCCGGCGACATCGCCCTGGTTATAGACCTTGTCGCCCAGCTTGGTGGCCCACGGAAAGCCTTGCGGGTACAGGTCGGCGTTCAGGCTGTAGAAGTCCTTGTTGCCGAAGGCGGCATACAGCATGTCTTCTTCATTCAGCGCACGCTGCACGGCTTGGCGCGCGGGCAGGCTGGACATGATGCCTTGCCGGGTATTGAGCACCAGGCGCGGCCAGCCGAAAGGCTTGAGCAGCATCGGATCGGACCGGCCATTCTTCAGCTTGGCGATCGATTCGACCGGCAGCGCGTCCACATAATCGTACTGTCCGGCGGCAGCGCTCTCGACGCGGGTGTTGGCGTTGCTGATCGGCGCAAAGCGGATCTCGTCCAGATACTGCTTGCGTGCGCCGCCGTAGCCGTCGGGCTCGCCATCGCGCGGCTGGTAGCCGTCGTAGCGCACCAGCTGGATGTACTGGTCGGGCACGCGTGCCTTCAGCAGGTAGGGCCCGGTGCCGATGAATTCCTTCAGGGGCGTGGCCAGCTTCTCTTGCGGCATCACCACCGCGGCGCTGTTGTTCATGGCCAGCAGGGCGGTCAGCGGCGCGTAGGGTTGCTTGAGCACGATGCGTACGGTATGGGCATCGGGCGCCTCGATGGCGGCGATCAGCTTGGCGGCCTGCTTGCCGCGCGAGGCGGTCTCGGTCCAGCGCTTCAGCGATGCCACCACGTCGGCCGAATCCATGGCCGAGCCGTCATGAAAGGTGATGCCCTGGCGCAGCGCGATAGTGTAAGTCAGGCCGTCATCGCTGATCTGCGGCAACTGCTCGGCCAGCAGCGGGGTGGTGTTCCACTTCGCGTCGAAGGTGTAGAGCGTTTCAAAGATGTGCTGGGTCAGGATGCCGACCAGGTCGGCCGTGCTGGCCATCGGGTCCAGCGTGGGCGGTTCGCCGATGGTGGCAACCACGGCGGTACCGCCCTTGACCGGGGTGGCGCCAAGCGCCGGGGCCGACAGGGCCGCCAGGCCGATCGTGCCGGCGGCCAGCAGGCCACGCAGTCCGCCGCGGCGCCGGAAGGTACAGAAGTTCATGGGTCTGTCTCCAGTGGGGGTCAACTACATGCCGTGGCGGTCAGAAAAAAGTGGGCGCCACGCCGGTGATCCGGTACTGCTCGTCAACCAGCAGCACCTGCCGCCACTTGTCGAATGTCAGGCAAGGGTGCGAAATATCGAAGGCAATCATGTCGCCCACGCGGATGTCGTCGTGCGCGTCGATATCCAGGAACGCATGCTGGTCCATCATGGCGCTCAGTTTCCAGTGGCCCGGGGCGGGCAAGGGTGCCGCGCTGCCCGGGCGGTAGTGCACGGCCGGCGCCGGCAGTCCGGCATCAAAGGCCGCATCGCGCTTGCCCATGCCCACGATGGCGCGCCCGCGCTCGGGCACCGATTGCACATAGGCCCATACTTGCAGGGCGGGCCGCAGGCCAGGCTCAAGGCGGCGGGCAACCGGGTTGTGGGCGGCGATGCGTTCGGCCGCGCTGCGGTAGATGCCCACGTCGTGCGACAGATAACAGCCCGGGCGCAGCACGATATCCAGCGGCATGCCGATATCCAGGCCCGAGAATTCCTCTGCCACCACATCGAACCAGGCCGAGCCGGCCCCGGTGATCACCGCCGGGCCGTCCTGGCGCAGCCGTCCGCCGGCCGCCAGGGCGCGCAGCGCGTTCACCGCGCGCCGCAACAACGTGCGGATGCTGTCTTCATCCTGCAGCACGCCTTCGTATACCTCGATGCCGGCCAATGCCAAGGCTTGCGGCCAGCGTTGCAGCTCGGCCAGCAGCGCCTGCAGTTGCGCATCGTCGCGCACGCCGGTACGTCCGCCGGCCACACCCAGTTCGATCAGTACCGGCAGCCGCAGGCCCTGTCCGGCAAAGTAATCGCCCAACTGCGCCGCATTGGCCGCCGAATCCACCAGGCACAGGAAGGTGAACCCGGGGTCGCGCAGCAGGTCGGCCACCATGGCCATATTGGCCCGGCCCACCAATTGGTTGGCCATCAGCACCGTGCGTACCCCGTGGCGACAGGCAGCCCGTGCCTGCGGCGCGGTAGCCAGCGTGATCCCCCAGGCACCGCCTTGCAGTTGGCGGTGAAACAGCGCCGGGCTCATGGTGGTCTTGCCATGCGGCGCCAGCTTGACGCGATAGGCCTCCATGAAACGCTGCATCCATTGCAGGTTGTGGCGCATGCGCTCTTCATACAGCACGGCCACCGGCAGGCTGACGTCTTCGCGCAGCAGGTTCCAGTCCAGCGAGCCTGCCTGCGCGGCGGGCCAGTCGGCCGGAAACGCACCCAGGCCCTTGCCATCGGCATCCAGCGATATCGAAAGGCCAGGAGAAGTGAGCGGGCAAGTTTCCATGCGGGCGACCTTTATGAAAAAAATTACCGTATAAATCCGTAAATCTGATTATCGTGAAAATAATTTACAGACGGCAGTTGGGATTTTCCCGTACGCGGGCTGCCCAGGTACCTGGGCAGAGCAGGGTGGGCCGCCATGGTGTAATGACTGTTTTGGCCGCTGTGCGGCCGTCGCTATTTCGCCGCCATGAGCAACGATCTGTTCGCCGCCGATCCCGCACACCGGCCCTATGTCCCGCTGGCCGAGCGGCTGCGGCCGCGCGCCCTGTCCGACGTCGTGGGGCAGTCGCACCTGCTGGGCCCCGATAAGCCGCTGCGCGTCGCTTTCGAGTCCGGCCGCCCGCATTCCATGATCTTCTGGGGCCCTCCGGGGGTGGGCAAGACCACGCTCGCCCGGCTGATGGCCGATGGCTTCGACGCCCAGTTCATCGCCATTTCGGCGGTCCTGGGCGGGGTCAAGGACATTCGCGATGCCGTGGTCACCGCCCAGATCGCGCAAGGGCAGGGCCGCCGCACCATCTTGTTCGTCGATGAGGTCCACCGTTTCAACAAGGCCCAGCAGGATGCCTTCCTGCCCTATGTCGAAAGCGGCCTGTTCACCTTTATCGGCGCCACCACCGAGAACCCGTCGTTCGAGGTGAATTCGGCCCTGCTGTCGCGGGCGCGTGTCTACGTGCTGCAATCGCTCAGCACCGAAGAACTGCAACTCCTGATCGACCGCGCCGTGCAGGCCCTGAACGAGGGCCGCGAAACCGATGTGCAGGTGCGCTTCACGCCCGACGCCCGCGAGCAACTGGCGGCCTGGGCCGACGGCGATGCCCGGCGCCTGATCAGCGCGGTCGAAGTGGTGGCCGAATCGGCCCAGTCCGCCGGCCGCGACGAAGTCGATGCCGCCTGGCTGGAAACCTCGCTGTCGCAGAACCTGCGCCGCTTCGACAAGGGGGGCGATGCGTTCTACGACCAGATCAGCGCGCTGCACAAGGCCGTGCGCGGGTCGGACCCGGACGCCGCGTTGTACTGGTTGTCGCGCATGCTCGACGGTGGCGCCGATCCCAAGTACATGGCGCGCCGCCTGGTTCGCATGGCGATCGAAGATATCGGCCTGGCCGACCCGCGCGCCACCGAGCTCGCCATCAACGGCGCCGACATCTACGAAAGGCTGGGCTCGCCCGAGGGCGAACTGGCGCTGGCGCAGGCCGTGGTCTATATGGCGTGCGCGGCCAAGTCCAATGCCGTCTACAGTGCCTACAACGCCGCCCGCAAGTTCGCCACCGAACACGGCAGCGCCCCGGTGCCCATGCATTTGCGCAATGCGCCCACCAAGCTGATGAAGCAGTTGGGCCACGGCCATGCCTATCGCTACGCCCACGACGAGCCGCACGGCTATGCCGCGGGCGAGCAATATTTTCCCGATGGTGTCAAAGCCACCTTCTACCGGCCGACCGATCGCGGCCTGGAAGCTAAAATCCAGCAAAAGCTGGCGTTCCTGCGCGAACTCGATGCCCAGGAACGCTCCAGAAAGTGATAGCCGCTGGCTACTCGCTGTCCTCCGTCAACCTATACCCCATCGCCCATGCTAGACCCGATACTGCTGCGCAAAGACCTGCAAACCGTCGTAGACCGCCTGAAAGACCGTGGCGTCGACTTCGACACGCAACGGTTCAACGAACTGGAATCGCGCCGCAAGGCCGTCCAGACCGAGACCGAATCCCTGCAGGCGCGCCGCAATGCGCTGGCCAAGCAGATAGGCCAGCTCAAGGCGCAAGGCCAGGATGCCTCGGCGGTGCTGGCCGAATCGCAAGCCATTCCGGGCCGCCTGAAGCAGCTCGAAGATGACTTGGCCGCCGTGCAGCAGTCGCTCAACGAGCTGTTGCTGGCGGTGCCCAACCTGCCGCACGCCAGCGTGCCGGCGGGCGCCTCGGCCGACGACAATGTCGAAGTGCGCCGCTGGTTGCCCGGCCAGCCGGCCGCCGACGGCAACCCGCCGCCGCTGCCGTTCCCGGCCAAAGACCACGTGGCCCTGGGCGAGCCCCTGGGGCTCGACTTCGACACGGCGGCCAAGCTGTCGGGCGCACGCTTCTCGTTCATGCGCGGCCCGATCGCGCGCCTGCACCGTGCGCTGGCGCAGTTCATGCTCGACCTGCAAACCGGCCAGCATGGCTACACCGAGTGCTATACGCCCTACATCGTCAACAGCTCCACGCTGTACGGCACCGGGCAATTGCCCAAGTTCAAGGACGACATGTTCTTCGTCACCAAGGGCGGAGACGATGACCATCCCAAGGTCGACGAACGCGGCAATGTGCTGGCGCGCGAAGACCAATACCTGATTTCCACGTCCGAGATCACGCTGACCAGCGTGGCGCGCGACAGCATCATCGCCGTGGCCGACCTGCCCGTGCGCCTGACCGCCCACACCCCTTGCTTTCGTTCCGAGGCAGGCAGCGGGGGACGCGATACGCGCGGCATGATCCGCCAGCACCAGTTCGACAAGGTCGAGATGGTGCAGATCACCCAGCCCGATGCCTCTTACCAGGCCCTGGAAGACATGGTGGGCCATGCCGAGCACGTGCTGCAGTTGCTGGAACTGCCGTATCGCGTGGTGCTGCTGTGTACCGGCGACATGGGTTTCGGCGCCGCCAAGACCTACGACCTGGAAGTCTGGCTGCCCGCCCAGAACACCTGGCGCGAGATCTCGTCGGTCTCGAATTGCGAGACCTTCCAGGCGCGCCGCATGCAGGCGCGCTTCCGCGCCGCCCAGGGCAAGCCCGACTATGTGCATACCCTGAACGGGTCGGGCCTGGCGGTGGGCCGGGCCCTGGTCGCCGTGCTGGAAAACCACCAGCAGGCCGACGGCAGCATCGTGGTGCCGAAGGTGCTGCAACCCTACATGGGCGGCCTGACTGTGCTGCAGCCGTAAGGCCCGGGCGCATCGCGTCGCGCCCCTTTTCGCAACGGAGCCCGGCAGGCTCCGTTTCTCATTCCCGCGCCGGCCTCCGGTGGGCAGTCATACCCCTGACTTGTCGTCCCATTAAGCTGCCCGTCATTCCCCGGTCTTTGATGTCAGCAAATGTGTGCGCGTAAAAAAGGGCCGCATCTTTAGGGCACAATATGCGCCGATACGCCACAGGCGGTTTTGTCGTCAATGAATTGGGGGATGACTCAACATGAATTCCAGGATGATCGGTGATTTTCGCGTACGTTGCGATGTCGTTGAAAACGAAACGCAGGGCTTCCAAGTGCGGATCTGGACCCGCCGCATTGGGGGTAACGCACCCGAAAAAAGCTGGACCGTACCGGGCCAGCAGCCGTTCGCAACACGCAACGAAGCCGAGCAGAGTAGTCTGCAGGTATTCGAAGGCATCAACGGAGTGCGATTCAATGGTGAACCCGAGTTCGCGCACGCGTCCGCATAACGGCTGGTGGCGTGCCCCCAGCACGCCGCGACGCCTGCCCAGCCCGCTACCTGCCAGCCGCCGGCCGGCTGGGTAAAAGGCCTATCGTCAGGCAAAAAAACGGCTGCCCTTGGCAGCCTGAATAAGCGGGCGGCGCTATAACCGCCCGTGCACCGGAGCGCGTGGTGCGTTAATGGCGGTGGCGGTGATGGCCGCGACCGTGTTTGCGGTAGTGCTTGTGGTGATGGCGGTCCCAATGGCGGCTGCCGCCATAGTAGTAAACCGGCGCGGGATGTACGTAGCGCGGGCGATATACCGGCGCGGGGTGGTAATACACCGGCGGTGGCGGTGCCACGTATACCGGTGCCGGCGCCACATAAACTGGTGCGGGATACACCACACCCGGGATGCCGATGGATACGCCGATGTCGACGCGTGCCATGGCGGCGCTCGAGATCAGCAGCCCCGCGGCACCAATGCCGGCTATGAACCATTTCTTCATGTGCACCTGCCTTGCTGCGCAAGCAGCCGAGTTGATATGACGCCCACATTGTCGGGTTTTTCCCCAGGCAGAACGTCAGCGGACTTGCTGCAATAGCGACAATCCGCAACACGAGGTCCGCACCGGGCCCGCGTGCTTGCTGCGTTGCAAGATAAGCATTTATCGGGGAAGAAGGCCGACGATGTAATCGACTGAAATCGGCGGCCGCCCAGGCGGGCAGCAGGGGCCGGTTACATTCATACACCAAGCGCCGTGCCCAAGGCCCTGCATGGGGCTGCGCCGGGGCAAAGCGGGCACCGTGCGCCCACGCGGTTTGTAGATATACTTTGGCAATGCACACCAAAATCCACGATCTCAAGCCTGGCTACTACTGGTACACCATGGCAAACGACCCCCTGGCCATCATCCATATTCATGATGATGGCGGGGCTACCCTGATGGGTACCGATTTCCGCATGGAAGCCCAGGGCGTAGCCGACATGATCCAGCAAGGCGAACGCTTTTTCTGGATCGATCCGCCCGTGCTGTAGCCCCTGCTGCGCCCCGATGCATCAGGGGCGCGCCCAGTTCGCCAGTTCCGGATAATTCGACGGAAACAGCGCGCGCTTGGTCTCGTCGTCATTCACCCGCTTGAAGTCATGGTTCTTGCCCACCTCGCGCGCCCGGGCGGCGGCAGGGCGGGCGTCGATGGCCTGGAACCAGCGCTTGATGTTCGGATAGGCCGCCAGCGGGTCGGCTTCGCCTTTCAGTACGCGCGCGGCCCGGTCCAGCCAGCCCCAGCCCGACATGTCGGCAATCGAATAGGCATTGCCCACGATATGCTCGCGGCCAGCCAGGTGCGTATCCAATACCCGGTAGTGGCGTTCCGCTTCGCGTCGGTAGCGGTTTGCCGCGTAATCATTGCCCTCGGGCGCCGCGAACTGGAAATGCACAGCCTGTCCTGAAAACGGCCCCAGGCCGGTACCCAGGAAAAACAGCCAGGACAGCAATTCCGGGCGGTCGGCCGGCAGCCCCATGAACTGGCCGGTTTTTTCGCCCAGGTACAACAAGATGGCGTTCGAGTCGAATACCCGCGCCTCGCCGCCGCCTGGCCCCTGCGTATCGACAATGGCCGGCACCTTGCCGTTGGGGTTGATGGCGCGAAACGCCTCTGCATGTTGCTCGCCCTTGCTGGTATCGACCGGCACCACTTCATAGGCCAGCCCCGTCTCTTCCAGGAAAAGCGCTACTTTCGCCGGGTTGGGAGTGGGATGGAAATAAAAGCGGATCATCGGTAGTCTCCAGGGCGCAAGGTGATGGAACGATTCTAGATCGTATGATCTAGAATACGGCATGAATACTCGCACGGCAATATTCCCGGCAACTATGCAAGGACGACATCATGGCCCGGCCCCGCGAATTCGATGAAGCCAGCGTGCTGGAAGCGGCGGTGGGCTGCTTCTGGGCGCGCGGCTTCGAGGCGACCTCGGTGCGCGAACTGGCCGACGCGATGGGAATCACGGGCGCCAGCCTGTACAACGCGTTCGGCGACAAGCGCGCGCTATATCGACGCGCGCTCGACCATTACGTCGAAGCCAGCTTCAGCGCGCGCGTGCAGCGCGTGCAATCCCTGCCGCCGCGCGACGCGCTGGCAGCGTTCTTTGCCGACATCGTCGAACGCTCGCTGGCCGACCGCCAGCGCAAGGGATGCATGATTATCAATTCCGCGCTGGAAGTCGCGCCGCACGACGCCGAGTTCCAGCAGGTGGTGGCCGGCGTCTTGGCCCATATCGAGGCGTTCTTCCTGCGCTGTGTCGCGGCCGGCCAGCAGGCCGGCACCATCACGGCGACCCAGCCGGCCCAGGACCTGGCCCGTTTGCTGCTAAGCGTGCTGATGGGCGTACGCGTCATGGCGCGCACGCGGCCCGAGCGCGAATTGCTGGAAGGCATGGTGCGGCCGGCGCTGGCGCTGCTGGAACCGCAGGGTTCCTGCCAGCCGAAGCCGCTGCCTGGTGCCAGGCGCCCGCGCCCGCAGCAAGCGTGACGCCGTGCCGCATGGCCGGGCCTTGGGCCACAGCAAGGCCTCAGTCGGGCATGGTCTTGCCCATCAATTCGAAGATGCCGTCGATGCCGAACTGCACTCCCATGCAGATCAGCAGGAATCCCATCACGCGCGAGACAGCATCGATACCGGATTCGCCCAGCACATGCACCACCCGTTCCGCGCTGCGCAGGCATACCCAGAACAACAGCGCCACCAATGCCGCGACACTGATCACCGCCAGGTGATGAATGGGCGCGAGCCCGCCATGGCTATGCAAGGCCGAGGCGCTGCTGACGATCAGCGCGATCGTGCCCGGCCCGGCAGTACCGGGCAAGGCCAGCGGAATGAACGCAATGTCGCGCGGCTTGGGCCGGCTTGGCCCGTGGAGAGTCTCTACATGCACGCCGGATGTGTCCGGCGCCATGTCCAGCTGTACCGAGGCTTCGTTCTGATTGGTGTCGGGAAACAGCATGCCGAAACCGATATAGGCCACGATCAGGCCGCCGGCGATGCGCAGCCCCGGAATCGATATGCCGAAGCCCGACATGATGGCGTTGCCGGCATAAAAGCACACCAGGATGATGGTGGCCACATATACCGCGGCGCGGTCGATCTGGCGGTTGCGCTCGGCGGGGGTGTAGCCCCGGCTCAGGGCCAGCAGCAATGTGGTGCTGGTCAACGGGTTGGCCACCGGCAGCAAGGCTACCAGGCCCAGTCCGACGTACTTCAGGTATTCGAGTATCAAGCGGATCCCCTCTTGAATGCCGGCGTACGCCCGCGCCAGGCGGTGCCGGCCCGGGCATGGCGGTCATGGTAGCACTGGATGGACGGCGGGCCGCTGCCATGGCCGTAACACGGGGTCCGATATCATCCTGGCAAATCGTCAGAGACAACAACATGGCCAATTCTGCGTTGCAAGATACCCGTGCGTGGGGCGTATTCCTGGTCTTCTTGCGCCTGGGCCTGACCTCGTTCGGCGGGCCGGTCGCCCACCTGGGCTATTTCCATGCCGAGTTCGTGGCGCGGCGACGCTGGCTCAGCGAGCGCGCTTATGCCGACCTGGTGGCGCTGTGCCAGTTCCTGCCGGGGCCGGCCAGCAGCCAGGTCGGCATGGCACTGGGCCTGTCGCGCGCCGGGTATGCGGGGGCGCTGGCTGCCTGGGCGGGCTTCACGCTGCCCTCGGCCATTGCGCTGGTGCTGTTCGCGCTGGGCATCGCGCATTTCGGGCAGGCGCTGGCGCCCGGGGCCTTGCATGGCCTGAAAGTGGTGGCCGTGGCCGTGGTGGCGCAGGCGGTCTGGAACATGGCCCGCAGCCTGTGCACTGACGCGCGGCGCATCGGCATCATGGTTGCGGCCGCATGCGCGGCCATATTCCTGCCTTACGCCTGGGCACAGGTCGCGGTCCTGGTCGTCGCCTGCGTGGCCGGCATGCTATGCCTGTCGCAAGCTCGCCAGGTGTTGCACGAGCCCCTGCCCATGGGCGTCGGGCGCCGTGCCGGCGCGGCCTGGCTGGCGCTGTTCGGGGTCCTGCTGGCCGGTCTGCCGCTGGCCGCCGCCGTATTCCCCAGCCATGCCCTGGCGCTGGTGGATGCCTTTTACCGGGCCGGTTCATTGGTGTTCGGCGGCGGTCATGTCGTCCTGCCGTTGCTGCAGGCCGAAGTCGTGCCGCCGGGGTGGGTCGACAACGACATATTCCTGGCCGGTTATGGCGCAGCCCAGGCCGTGCCGGGGCCCTTGTTCACCTTTGCTGCATTCCTGGGCGCCTCATTGCAAGGCCATCCCTCGGGCTGGGTGGGCGGCATGCTGTGCCTGGCGGCGATTTTCTTGCCGTCGTTCCTGCTCGTGGCGGGCGCCTTGCCGTTCTGGGAAACACTGCGGCGCGGTGCCCGCGCACAGTCGGCGCTGGCCGGGATCAATGCTGCGGTAGTGGGCCTGCTGGTGGCGGCCTTGTACCACCCCGTCTGGACCAGCGCGATCCTGCGGCCGCAGGATTTCGCCCTGGCCTTGCTGGCCCTGGCGTCGCTGATGGTCTGGAGGCTGCCCGCGTGGCTGGTGGTGGCCGGCTGCGCGGCGGCGGGGGCGCTATTGGCAGCCTTCCCGGCCTGATGTGCATTGGGCCGGCCATCCGGCGTCGGCTACGCCGCGGCGATGGGCGGGTTGCGCGGGAAATGCAGCCGTACGCAAAGTCCGGGCTCGGCGTTGCTCAGTTCCAGGTGCCCGCCATGCAGCCTGGCGATGGCGATGACGGTGGCCAGGCCCAGGCCGTAGCCGGGCACATGGCGATGGGCGCGGTAGAAGCGTTCGCCGATGCGGTTCATTTTTTCCGGTGGGATGCCAGGGCCGTTGTCGCTGACGGTCAAGCGGGTTTCCCGTGCGGTCTGCAGGGTTTCGATGCGGATGCGTGCCGTATCGCCCGCGTACTTCAAGGCGTTGTCCACCAGCGTGGCGATGGCCCCGGCCAATAGGTCGGGGTCGCCCAGCAGGGGGGCGGCACCGTCGCCGTGAAAGCTCAGTTCCGCGTGCTGGTCTTCGGCCACGGCTTCATATAACTCGGCGACATCACGGGCGATCACGTCCAGGCGCACGGGCTCGAAATGCTTGCGCCGCGTGCCGGATTCCAGTTCGGCGATCTGCAGCAGTTTTTCCGATACTTTCACCAGGTCTTCCAGTTCGGCCGACAGGCAGTCGACACGCGCCCGGATGTCTTCGCGCGTATCCCGGTCCCAGTCGATGCTGCGCAGGCGCACCAGCATGCGGGTCAGCGGCGTGCGCAGTTGGTGCGCGACGGCATCCGACACATTGCGTACCCCGTGCATCAGCAATTCGATGCGGTCCAGCATGCGATTGATGTCGCTCGACAGCAGCGCGAACTCGTCTTGCCTGGGGTGTGCCGGGATGCGCTGGCCCAGTTCGCCGGCACCGATCTGCGCCGCCGTGCGCCGGATGACCTCGACGCGGCGCTGCAATACGCGCCGGAACAGTACTGCGCCCAGCAATACCAGCAGCGCAATGACGCCCGTGGCCGCCAGGCTGACTTTCTTGATCAGGTCGGTCAGTTCATACAGGTCGCGCAGGTCGTGGCCGATGATCAGTGTCGAGCCGTCGCGCAGCCGGCGTGCCACCAGGTAGCCATGCACTGGCTTGCCCCGCAGCTGCACCGAGCGCATGACGCCGCTGCCATTCAAGGGCGCGTCGGAAGGATCCCAGGCAATATTGCCCACCAGCATGCGGCCCACCGGATCCAGCAGCATGAACATTTCCGTGTCCGTATTGACGTGATCTGCCATCTCTAGCGATATCTCGCGCGCCAGGCCCGCCAGTCCACCCTGTTCGAAATGGGCATTCATGCGCTGCGCGGTGATCTGCACCTGGCGCGAGAATTGCGATTCCAGGATCTTCACGCTCTGGTAATAGACGAAAAACAGCGACACCAGCGAAGTCAGCAGCGCCAGGATGCTGTAGTTGAGCGTCAGGCGAAACGCCACCGAGCTCCAGATGGTGCGTAGCCAGCGTCCCATGCCGCCCATCATGGACGGTCCCGGCCGCCTGTATCGGCCTGCGCCGACAATCGGTAGCCCACGCCGCGCACGGTATGGATCAGCGGCACGTCGCCATCGGTATCGATCTTCTGGCGCAACCGGCTGATATGCACATCGATGACATTGGTCTGCGGATCGTAGTGATACCCCCAGACCGTGGCCAGCAGCATGGTACGGGTCAGCACCTGGCCGGCGTTGTTCATCATGTAAGCCAGCAGCTTGTACTCGCGCGGCTGCAGCGCTATTTGCCGGTTGCCGCGCATGACCTGGCCGCTGACCAGGTCCAGCGACAGGTCGGCAACCGTAAGCTGGCGCTGCTCATAGCCGGACGACGAGCGGCGGATCAGCGCCTCGACGCGCGCGGCCAGTTCCGGGAACGCAAAGGGCTTGGTCAGGTAGTCGTCGCCGCCGGCCTTCAGGCCGCGCACGCGCTCGTCCAGCGCGGTCAGGGCGCTGAGCACCAGTACTGGCGTCTTGCGGCCGAGGGCGCGCAACGACCACAAAATCGACAGCCCGTCGACATCATTGGGTAGCATGCGGTCCAGAATGATGGCATCCCAATGCTCGGTGGTGGCCCGCTGCAGCGCGGTCGGCCCATCCATGGTGATGACCGGGTCATAGCCCAGTTCTTTCAGCCCGTTGGCAATGTAGCGGGCATTATCGGCATCGTCTTCGACGATCAGGCAGCGCCACATGATTACCTCCCGGGATAGGCTGGGTCCGTAGCGGCGCATTCTAGCCCAGCCCAGGGGCGTTCCTGGTCGGGGAGATCCGTAACATTACCAATAATTAATGATTTGTTAATGCCGCGCGGTACCCTGGCATGCGTACCATTTGCAGGGTAATGGATGCACTGACGCTACCGACTTCCCACGCCCGCGACCCGGTCCGGGCATTGCAGCCCGCGGATTTTGCCGTACTGGCAGACTTTCGCCACGAACTGCGCCGCTTCGCCTTGTTCAGCGAAGCCGAGGCGCAAGCCCAGGGCTTGGCGCCGCAGCAGCATCAGGCATTGCTGGCGGTCAAGGCCAGTACCGATTTGCCAACCGTAACCGAATTGGCGCAGCGACTTTGCATCAAGTCACATAGCGCGGCCGAGCTGGTCAGCAGGTTGGTGCAGATGGGCATGCTGGCTCGCAAAGCCGATCCTGACGACGGCCGGCGTGTCTTGCTCAAGTTGACACCGCAAGCCGAACACACGCTGGACGCCCTGTCCACGGTGCACCTGGAACAACTGCAGAATATCCGGCCACTGCTGGAAGGCCTGCTGCAGAAATTCGGCGGTTGAACCTGGAAAGGCCTGCGGGCGCCGCTTGCCCGGGGTCAGAACTGCTGGACCAGCCAGTCCAGCAGCCACACGATGTCGTAAAGAAGTTGCATGGATCTTCAGTTTGGTGGTGGACACGGCTTGCGCTTGCCATAAGAATACGTCGAACCGACAGGCCGACGAGCATGATCAAGCCCACCCGAACCCAAGCCCTGAATATTATCCGGACAGTTATCGCATCCCGCTACCAGGACGCAGCCTATGCGTTTGTTGCGGGTTCGATAATGCGGGGCGAGGGCACGTACCTGTCCGATATCGATGTGGTCATCGTCTACGACCGTATCGACGCTGCCTGGCGTGAAGCCTTCATGGCCGATGGCGTCCCGGTAGAGACATTCGTACATGACCCGCATACGCTGGCCTGGTTCGTCAAAGACGACGTGGCACGCGGCCGTCCCAGCTTGCTGAACATGATCGCCGAAGGTGTCGTCATCGGCGACACGCGCCGTGCCCGCACCCTGCAGCAGGACATTGCCCGGCAACTGGCCCAGGGGCCGCCCGCCATGGCGCTGGCGCAGCTCGACAGCCTGCGGTACGAGATCACCGATGCCATTGACGACCTGCGTGGCGAGCGCAGCGCCAGCGAAATCATGGCCATCGGCGCCATGCTGCACCCCCGCCTGGTTGAACTGAGCCTGCGTGGGCGTGGCCGCTGGACCGGCACGGGCAAATGGGTGCCGCGGCTGCTGGCAGCAGTCGATGGCGACCTGGCCGCCCGATATGACCAGGCCTTCGGCGCACTGTTCACCTCGGGAGCCTGCCACGCCGTCATTGCACTCGCCGAAGGCGAGCTGGCATCGTACGGCGGGCCGCTGTTCGATGGCGATCGCCGCGTCGCGCCTGCTTCGTCGCGGATCTAGGTTCTGTTCAACCGGCCCGTGCACGGCTGCTGGTCGCGCGAACTGGCCCTGCCGCCATGCAATGAGAAACGGCCTCGCCCGGATCCAGGCAGCCTTCGGTCAGCGACGAACGCGCCAGGGTGTCGACCGGAATCCACAGGTGTTCCTGGACGACTTTGCGAACCAGGGCCTGGAAGCGCGGCGGCGTGTCGTCGGGCAGCACGATGCCGGTAACCAATTCACGCGTATCGACCAGCACGGGCAACCCGGAATCGCCGGCGCGTGATGCGGCATTGCCCAGCAGCGAGAAGACGGCAATCCCGGGCCGGGCGGCCATTGCGTCGCTGCGGTCCACTTCGCTGATGTACAGATCGTGGTTGCCCAGCGACAAGGCATCGGCCAGCGTGCCCACGGTCGACACAATGCCAACCTGCGGAGCCTGCTGATCATGGCCAGGCAGGGTGGGCCAGCATCGTCCGTGCGTGAGCGCCCACCATTGCAGGGCAATGCCTCGTTGCCCCGATACACGGGGTGGCGATGCGCAGGATGGGCCTGAGCCCGTTTGCCGCCGCAGCTTCCTGGCCGCACACAACAAGGCCTTGTGCTGCGCGCGATCGGCGGGCGCGAACATATATTGGCTGAACTTCAGTAGCGCCACCAAATCGTGGAAGCTCAGATATTGAAGCAGCGCTTGCTGGGGGACGAGACGGCTGCTGATATAAGCATGGCCCATCGATATGTACCTCGTTTGCCTGCGGTTCCAACAAGCGTGGAATCCCATGCATGCATGGTACCGGGGCCTTCCGCGCGGCTGCCATTACCGTCGCATTAGGGTTTGGCAAACCGCCGTATCACATGGACTCGGTGCGGTCCTCGGGGCGGGCGGTAGCCGACATCCGGTAGCCCACCCCGCGCACGGTGTGGATCAGCGGCTGGTCTGTACTGCTGTCGATCTTTTGCCGCAGGCGGCTGATGTGCACGTCGATCACGTTGGTCTGCGGATCGTAGTGATATCCCCATACCGTGGCCAGCAGCATGGTGCGAGTCAGCACCTGGTCGGGATTGTTCATCATGTAGGTCAGCAGCTTGTATTCGCGCGGCTGCAGCGTGATAGACCTGCCCGCGCGCGCGACGCGGCCGGTTACCAGGTCCAGCGACAGGTCGGCCACATTGAGCTGGCGTTGCTCGTAGCCGGCCGTAGAGCGGCGTATCAAGGCTTCGACACGCGCGGCCAGTTCCGGAAAGGCAAACGGCTTGGTCAGGTAGTCATCGCCGCCGGCTTTCAGGCCGCGCACGCGTTCGTCCATGGCGGTCAGGGCGCTGAGCACCAGTACGGGCGTCTTCTTGCCCAAGGCGCGCATGGACCACAAGATCGACAAGCCGTCGACATCGTTGGGCAGCATGCGGTCCAGGATGATGGCGTCCCAGTGCTCGGTGGTGGCGCGCTGCAGGGCGGTGGTGCTTTCCATGCTGACGAACGGCGCATAGCCCAGCTCTTCCAGCCCGTTGGCGATATAGCGGGCATTGTCGGCATCGTCTTCGACTATCAGGCAGCGCCACACGGTGTTCTCCCGGGAATGAACGAGGTTCGGCACGGAAATTCTAGCGCGCGCGCAGGCTGGAACCGGCGCATTCCCGCCCACATTGCGAATCCCTAATGGTTTCGTAATTCCGGTGCGTGGCGGCTCTCTTTACCATCTGCTCTTTTCTTTCGCGGCGGTGCATCCATGCACTGCAAGGCCGCGAAAGCAGGCAAAACCAAGGGGGAGCGACTTCATGAGGATAAGGTCAAGGCAGGACTTCTGGTCGGGAATCATGTTCCTGGGTATCGGCGCATTCTTTGCCGCGGTTGCCACCGGCTATCAGATGGGAACCGCCGCCCGCATGGGGCCGGGTTATTTCCCTTTCTGGCTGGGAATCGTGCTGGCGTTATTGGGCGTGCTGGTGGCGCTGACGGCACTTTCGCCCAAGGCTGAAGAAACCCATGTCGATCGATTCGACTGGCGCATTCTTGGGTTGATCGTCGGTGCGGTCATTGTGTACGGATTGCTCATGCGTCCGCTGGGCGTGTATCTGTCCACATTCATCCTGGTGGTGCTCAGCAGTTTCGCCAGCCACGAATTCAGCTGGAAGGTCGCTATTGCCAATGGCGTGTTCCTGGTGGTGTTTTCGTACTTGGCATTCGTCAAGGGGCTGGGGCTGATTTTCCCGCTGTGGCCGTCGTTTCTGGGCATGAACTAAGGAGCCATCGGTCATGGAATTGTTCGATCACTTGTTGCTGGGTTTCTCGGTGGCCTTCACGCCCGAGAATCTTGCCTACGCCTTCCTGGGCGCGTTGCTGGGAACCCTGATTGGTGTGCTGCCGGGTATCGGCCCCGTGCCCACCATCGCGATGCTGCTGCCGATTACCTACGTGCTGCCGCCCACGGCGGGCCTGATCATGCTGGCGGGTATCTATTACGGGGCGCAGTACGGCGGTTCCACCACCGCCATCCTGGTGGCGCTGCCGGGCGAGACGTCCGCGGTGGTGACGGTGCTGGACGGCCACCAGATGGCGCGCAACGGCCGGGCCGGCGCCGCGCTGGCCATTGCCGCGCTGGGTTCGTTCTTCGCCGGTTGCGTGGCCACGCTGCTGCTGGCGGCATTCGCCCCCCCGCTGGCCGAAGTCGCCTTCAAGTTCGGCCCCGCCGAATACTTCTCGCTGATGACCCTGGGCCTGGTAGGCGCCGTGGTGCTGGCGTCCGGCTCGCTGATCAAGGCTATCGCCATGATCATCCTGGGCCTGCTGCTGGGCATGGTGGGTACCGACGTCAACTCGGGCGTGGCCCGCTTCGACTTCGGCATTCCCGAACTGCAAGACGGCATCGACTTCGCCATCGTGGCCATGGGCGTGTTCGGCTTCGCCGAAATCATGACCAACCTGGAACAGCGGGAAAACCGCGTCGAGATCACCGATAAGGTGGGCACGCTGTATCCCAACCGCGAAGAGTTCAAGCAATCGTATCCGGCCGTGCTGCGCGGCACCGCCCTGGGGTCTTTCCTGGGCATCCTGCCCGGCGGCGGCGCGGTGTTGTCCTCGTTCGCGTCGTACACGCTGGAAAAGAAGCTCTCGAAGAACCCCGAACGCTTCGGCAAGGGTCATCCCGCCGGGGTCGCCGGCCCCGAGTCGGCCAACAACGCGGCTGCGCAGACTTCGTTCATTCCTTTGCTGACATTGGGCATTCCGGGCAACGCCGTGATGGCGCTGATGGTCGGCGCGATGACCATCCACAACATCCAGCCCGGCCCGCAGGTCATGTCCAGCCACCCGGAACTGTTCTGGGGCCTGATCGCCTCGATGTGGATCGGCAACCTGATGCTGGTGGTGCTGAACCTGCCCTTGATCGGCATCTGGATCAAGCTGCTGAAAGTGCCTTACCGCATCCTGTTCCCGGCCATCCTGGTGTTCTGCACGATCGGCGTGTATTCGCTGAACTACAACACCTTCGACATCTTCATTACCGCCATCTTCGGCGTCGTGGGATACGTGTGGTCGAAGCTGAAGTGCGAAGGCGCGCCGCTGCTGCTGGGCCTGGTGCTGGGCCCCATGATGGAAGAAAACTTCCGCCGTGCCCTGCTGCTGTCGCGCGGTGACTTCCTGACCTTCGTCGACCGGCCCCTGTCGGCCTCGCTGCTGGCTGCCGCCGTCTTGCTGGTGGTGGTCGTGGCCTTGCCGTCGATCCGCAAGAAGCGCGAAGAGACCTTCGTCGAAGAGGACTAGAGCGGTTTGTATGTTCCATGCAACGCTGCCACGCTTGTGGCAGCGTTTTTTTTATCGCCGAGACGGCAAGAAAAAAGCCCCTGAAAAAATCAGGGGCCTGGAAATCATTGGCGGAGAGGGTGGGATTCGAACCCACGGTACGGGGTTACCGTACGCCTGATTTCGAGTCAGGTACATTCGACCACTCTGCCACCTCTCCGGTGTCCGCTTTCCTTGCCGGATGAGGCACCCGGCGGGGACGTTGCCTGCAGCGCTGGGCGCCGTGGTCGTTTGGCAGACGTCCGGACCTTCGCTTGAAAAAAGCGAAGACCGAGACTATATCAGAAAAAATCCGGGTGCGTATGCGCCTTGGCGCCAGGAACAGGCCGCCCGCTATCCCGGCAGCCATGCCCCCGCCGGGGGTGGGGCCTAGCCCGATTGTGCCGGGCGCGGCGGCTACACTTGAGCCCGATCTGCCCACCCGGGCGCGGCCCCATTCCAGACAGGAGAACTTGCATGCTCAAAGGAAAAGTTGCAGTCGTCACCGGTTCCACCAGCGGCATCGGCCTGGGCATTGCCACCGCCTTTGCGCAGCAGGGCGCCGATATCGTGCTGAACGGATTCGGCGACGCGGGCCAGATCGAGAAACTGCGTGCCGAGCTGGCCAGCCAGCATGGGGTGAAAGTGTTGTACGACGGCGCCGACCTGTCGCGCGGCGAGGCCGTACGCCAACTGGTGGCCAACGCCGTGCAGTCGCTGGGGCGCATCGATATCCTGGTGAACAATGCCGGCATCCAGCACACCGCCCTGATCGAGGATTTCCCGGTCGAGAAGTGGGACGCCATCCTGGCGCTGAACCTGTCGGCTGTCTTCCACGGCAGCGCCGCCGCGCTGCCCCACATGAAAAAGCAGGGCTGGGGGCGCATCATCAATATCGCTTCGGCCCACGGGCTGGTGGGGTCGGCCAGCAAATCGGCCTATGTGGCCGCCAAGCACGGCGTGGTGGGTCTGACCAAGGTCACTGCGCTGGAAACCGCTGGCACCGGTGTCACCGCCAATGCCATCTGCCCGGGCTGGGTACGCACCGCGCTGGTCGAAAAGCAGATTACCGCCCTGGCCGAAGCGCAGCACGTGGACCAGGACGCCGCCGCCCGCGACCTGCTCGGCGAAAAGCAGCCGTCGCTGCAGTTCGTCACACCCGAGCAACTGGGCGGCACGGCGGTCTACCTGGCGTCGGACGCCGCCGCCCAGGTCACCGGCACCACCATCTCGGTCGATGGCGGCTGGACGGCCCGCTGACCCACCTTTACGCACAAGCACACTAAGGAACCCTGGAACATGTTGTTCTTGCTTTCCCCCGCCAAGAAACTGGACTACGACACCCCGGTCCATATCGAGCACCATACCCAGCCGCTGTTCGTGGACAAGTCGGCCGCGCTCATCAAGGTGCTGAAGGCCTTGTCGGCCTCGGAAGTGGCCGAGCTGATGAGCCTGAGCCCGGCCCTGGCCGAGCTGAACGTCGCGCGCTATGGCGCCTGGACGCGCAAGTTCACGCAACACAATGCGCGCCAGGCCGTGCTGGCTTTCAATGGCGACGTGTATGAAGGCTTGCAGGCCGGTACGCTGTCGGCTGCCCGCCTCGATTGGGCGCAAGAGCATGTGGCCATTCTCAGCGGTCTGTACGGCGTGCTGCGCCCGCTCGACCTGATGCAACCGTACCGCCTGGAAATGGGCACGCGCCTGGCCACGTCCAAGGGCAAGAACCTGTACGAATACTGGGGCAGCACGATAGCCGATTACCTGAACGAACGGCTGGCGGGCCAGAAGGCACCCATTGTGGTGAACCTGGCGTCGGAAGAATATTTCAAGTCGGTAGACTTGAAAGTACTGAAGGCACGCGTGGTGCAATGCGTGTTCCAGGACTGGAAGAACGGCGCCTGGAAGGTCATCAGCTTCCATGCCAAGCGCGCGCGCGGGTTGATGGCGCGCTACGCCATCGAGCACAAGGTCGCCAAGCCCGAAAGCCTGCAGAAGTTCGATAGCGAAGGCTACGCCTACGACGCATCGGCCTCCAGCGCCGACAAGCTGGTATTCCGGCGCAAGGTATAAAACGATCACCCATGTCCGCCGGGCTGCGCGTTTTCCTGTTTTTCTCGCTGGGCTACCTGGTCTCGTACTTGTTCCGCGGCGTCAACATCGGCTTCGGGCCGTACCTGACGCAAGAGCTGAACCTGTCGGCCGCCGACCTGGGCACGCTGACCAGCCTGTACTTCCTGGGATTTGCGCTCATGCAGATCCCCGCCGGGCTGTTCCTGGACACCTGGGGGCCCCGGCGCGTCAATGCGCTGATGCTGCTGGTGGCCGCGGCGGGCACCCTGGTGTATGGCTTGTCGGATTCGCTGGCCGGCCTGATGGTGGGCCGCCTGCTGATCGGGGCGGGCGTATGCGTGTGCCTGGGCGCCGCTTTCCAGGCCTTGGCGCAAACATTTCCGCTGGCACGCCTGCCCATGGTCAATGGCCTGGTCATGGCGGTGGGCGGCATGGGGGGCGTGCTGGTCGGCTCGCCGCTATCGTGGTTGCTGGGACGCAGTTCGTGGCAGGCCATCAGCATCGGGCTGGCATTCTTCACGCTGGCTGTCTCGGTGCTGATCTGGTTCGGCGCGCCGCGCGAAGGGGCGCGCCATCGCCGTGCGCCCGGCCTGGCCGAGCAATGGCGCGGCACCTGCGCCTTGCTGCGCGATGCCCGCTATTGGCGGCTAGTGTCGCTGCCGGTGATGACGGGCGGGGCGTTCTATGGCGTGCAGTCGCTTTGGGTACGCCCCTACCTGATCGATGTCAACGGCCTGGATGCCATACACGCCGCGGGCCTGGTGTCGCTGATGGGTTTCGCCATGATGGGCGGCAATGTGGGGCTGGGCGTCATGGCTCGCCGCATGGAACGCCTGGGGCTGGGCCTGTATGGATTCGGCGGTGTCTGCATGGTGTTGTTCCTGCTGACGCAGGCACTCATCATGGCGCGCGCACCGATCCCGCCCGCCGTGCTGTGGGCCTGCTATGGCGCATTCGGATCGGCCAATATCCTGGTCTACGCGCTGCTGGCTGGCGAGTTCCCGCCGGAACTGCTGGGCAGGGTCGCCTCGACCACCAATCTGCTGATGTTCCTGACCATCTTCCTGTGCCAGGTGGGCATAGGCTGGATCGTCGACCTGTGGCCACGCCAGGACGGGGTGTATCCGCCCGTCGCGCACTTGGCCGCATGGGGCGTGGTGCTGGCCCTGCAGGTGGGAGCGGCGGCCTGGTATTTCTGGCCGAAGCGTCAGCGTGCAAGGGTGTCCCACTAGTTGCTTAAGCGAGTGCCATGGGTGTCGGGCACCTTGTGTGTCTGACACCTGACACCGCGCCTTTGCGTGAACCCGGCATCAAGCCGCCACCGCCGTTGGCCGGCTTTGCGGCGGGTCTGCCACGGCCGCCATTTCCTGCCGTATCTGGGTGGACGCCCGCAACATCTGCTTCAGCGGGTAGGCCAGGGCGGCCAGTTCGCCTTCGGTGTCGAACTGGTTCGGCAGGTCGGCCGGCGCCGGGCGGCTGTCGTCCAGCAGGTCCACGATACCGGCCAGGGCCTGCCGCATGGGCTCGGGCGACTGCTTCAGGCCCGCCAATATCGGCACCGCGGCCGTGATCTGCGAGGCCATGATGTGGTTCTGGATCAGCAGGTTGTTGAATTCCGGCACATTCATTTGATGTGAGCGCGGTTCGCTCATCATGCGGTAGAACGCCTCGGCGAAATTGCTGAAGGCAATGTGCACGTTCTTGCGTGCCAGGCGCCAGGCGATATCGGCTTCTTCCACCGACGGGGTGTCTTCAGGCGGCGTGCCGCCCGACGCATGGGCCTGCATGGCGCGGGCGTACTGCAGGCCGGTGCGCAAGTATTCGCGATTGGCATTGGTGGCGGCGCGCGCCAGCGGTTTCATGTAGCGCGCTTCCCACCACGGCAGCACGTAGCTGCAGATCAGCGCAATCGCGCAGCCCAGTGCCGTGTCCATTGCGCGTTCGCCGATCACTGCCATCGATACCGTGCCCGGGGCCACGAAATGGAACACCATCACCACGAACAGCGTGTTGAAGATGGCGCTGGCCATGTAATTGAGCTGCACCAGGCTGTTGCCCATGATGCAGGCCACCAGCAGCACGGCGAAAAGCGCTTCGGGGCGCGTGGTGACGCGAAACAGCGCCAGCGCCAGCAGGCAGCCGATCAGCGTGCCCATCAGGCGCCAGCCGTTGCGCTGGCGCGTCAAGGCGAAGCCGGGTTTCATGATGATGATGATCGTCAGCAACACCCAGTAGCTGTGTGCCGACGACATCTGCGGGGTCACCCATTGGGCGATCAGGCCCATGGCGATGGCCGCTGCCAGGGTCACGCGCAGGGCATAGCGGAAGTACGGGGAATCCAGCCGCAGGTTGCTGGTCAGCATGCCCAGGCGCAATTCCTGGCGCGACATGAACTGGGTCAGCGATTTGTCGATGCGCAGCACGCTGGTGGGCTCGGCATCGGCGCGGGCCGCCGTATGGTCGGCCAGCTTGCCGACGATGCGCGCGGCATTGCGCAGGCGCCGCAGCACCTGCACGATCAGCGCCAGCATCTCGGGCTCTTGCTCACCCATGCCTTGCTGCTTGAACTGCTCGATCTCATACTCGATGGCACGCAGTTCCGCCTTGGTACTGCTGCGGTATTGCACCGGCCGCCCGCGCGACACATCCAGCGCGATGCGGTTGACTTCCAGCGACATCTTGGCCAGCGCATCGCGCATGAACATCAGGCAGTCGTGGCCGGCCAGCGCCCGTCGCAACGAGGCATAGTCGGTATGCGTGGCCACCAGGGTATCCAGCAACTGCAGCATGTCGACGAACATGTTCCACAGCATCACGCGCTCGCGGTCCAGGTAGCCGTGTCCGCGGGGCAGGGTGCGCAGCACGATGTCGCGCGCGGCCTGGTGCTTTTCGGTCATGATGGACTGCGACTGGATCAACACCCGGTACGAGTCGTCCAGGTCGGCGGTCTCGTCGTAAAAGCGGCTGCGCGCCGCCATGTAGTCGGCCGTGGCGAACAAAGCCACCGACATGGCCTGGCGCTCTTCGCGCAGCCAGAAGATGCGGCTGAACGCCAGGCTGAAGGCCAGGTAGAACAGCGCCCCGCCCAGCGTGGCCGCCGAATGCGCCAGCACCTCGTTGGGCGCCAGTGGCGAGTGCATGGTCAGCGTCATGATCAGCAGCCCGGCGAAGCCGATCAGCCCGCCGCGCTTGCCGAATACCGAGAACATCGAGAACACGAAGCACTGGCCGATCACGGCCAGCCACAGCAGCAGCGGGTAGGTGGACGCGGCACCGGTGATGGTGACCGCGGCGGTGGCCAGAAACGCCCCACCCAGCATTTCGTTGGTGCGGTGCCGCTGCGGGCCGCCGGGCTGGTCGATGATGGCCAGGCATTGCGCACCGAAGGTGGCCACCAGCCCGAAGCTGTACTGTCCGAACAGGCCGCCCAGCACCATCACGGGCAGCAGCATGCCCACCCCCTGCCGCACCCCGCCGAAGAAGTAATGGCTGTAAAGGAAGCGCGGAATGCTGGCGATGCGTAGATCCATGAACGGGCCGCTTTTCAGGTGCGATCGTCCAAGTATAGAAAGATGTGGGGGTTTTGCGTGCTTGGGTCGCCCCGGTGTGCCCGGCACACCGGGGCTGGCAAGGTCCGCAATCGACGATCCTCCTCTGGCCCGAGTTTGCACAGATGCAGGCTCGCGTCGCCCGACGCACGTGCGCCGCCCCCGCCTGCCCCGGGCGACGCGAGACGGGCCTGAAACACAAACGACCCATCCCCGCCAACCCCCCCGCATGGGCGCCCGCCGCCCGCCCGATTTGCTCCTGATCCCGCAACGCGGTAAATTTGCTGCCTTGTGCCGGTCTGCCTATCCGATACCGGCGCTCAGGCAAGCGAGCCGTCCGGGCTACATTCCGGGCGCTGCACGCCAGCATTACCTGCCGTTTGGCCGCGCCAAAAGCGTGTGTTGCCAAGGCTTCCATTTCGACCTCCAGCGTCCCCCAGGGGCGTTTGCGCTGCGTTCCCGACGAACGTGTGCCGGGTCGGCAGGGTGTCCGGGTGGCGAGGCTCCGTGAGTCTCAAAGCGCCAGATCATGCTGTCGGTTCCGGTCCGGGTTCAGTTGCCGTCGTATCCGGGCGGGCAACGGTCAGGAAAACAGGGCCGGTACTGAAAGGAATACAACATGGAAACCATAGGCGCCGATATCGTCGTGCGCTGCCTGGCCGATGAAGGCGTGGAACACGTTTTCGGCTATCCCGGCGGCGCGGTGCTGTACATCTACGACGCGATTTTCAAGCAAGACAAATTCCAGCATATCCTGGTTCGTCACGAGCAGGCCGCCGTGCACGCCGCCGACGCGTATTCGCGCGCGTCGCAAAAGGTGGGCGTCTGCATCGTGACCAGCGGCCCGGGCGTCACCAATGCCGTCACCGGTATTGCCACCGCCTATATGGACTCGATCCCGCTGGTCATCATCAGCGGGCAGGTGCCCACCGCGGCCATCGGCGAAGACGCGTTCCAGGAATGCGACACCGTGGGCATTACCCGGCCTTGCGTCAAGCACAACTTCCTGGTGCGCGATGTCAAAGACCTGGCCGAGACCATGCGCCGGGCGTTCTACATCGCCCGTACCGGGCGGCCCGGCCCGGTGCTGGTCGATATTCCCAAAGATATCAGCCTGCAGCCGTGCAAGTATGTTCCGCCCAAGGGCGAGATCAACATGCGCTCGTATGCGCCGGTCAGCAAGGGTCACCAGGGGCAGATCAAGAAGGCCGTGCAGATGCTGCTGGCCGCCGAACGCCCCATGATCTACGCCGGCGGCGGTGTCATCCTGTCCGATGCGGCGGCCGAGCTGCGGCATGTGGCCGACCAGCTGGGCGCACCGTGCACCACCACGCTGATGGGCCTGGGCGGGCTGGCCGGCACCAGCCGCCAGTACGTCGGCATGCCGGGCATGCACGGCACCTACGAAGCCAACATGGCCATGCAGCATTGCGATGTGCTGCTGGCGGTGGGTGCGCGCTTTGACGACCGCGTCATCGGCAACCCCAGGCATTTCGCGCAGAACGCCCGCAAGATCATTCACATCGACATCGATCCGTCGTCCATTTCCAAGCGGGTGCGGGTCGACGTGCCCATCGTGGGCAACGTGAAAGACGTGCTGGCCGACCTGAGCGCCCAATACGATGCCGCGCGCGCCGACACCAAGCCGGCGCCGCTGGACAAGTGGTGGCAGCAGATCGAGACCTGGCGCGGCAAGGAATGCCTGAAGTACGCCAATTCCGACGAGGTCATCAAGCCGCAGTACGTGGTCGAAAAGCTCTGGGAAGTCACCGGCGGCGACGCCTTCGTGACTTCCGACGTGGGCCAGCACCAGATGTGGGCGGCGCAGTACTACAAGTTCGACAAACCCCGGCGCTGGATCAATTCCGGCGGCCTGGGCACCATGGGGGTAGGCTTGCCGTACGCCATGGGCGTGCAGATGGCCAATCCGGGTGCGGACATCGCCGTCATTACCGGCGAGGCGTCCATCCAGATGAACATCCAGGAACTGTCCACCTGCCACCAGTACCACCTGACGCCCAAGATCATCTGCCTGAACAATCGCTTCCTGGGCATGGTGCGCCAGTGGCAGCAGATCGACTACGGCTCGCGCTATTCCGAGTCGTACATGGATTCGCTGCCCGATTTCGTCAAGGTGGCCGAGGCCTATGGCCACGTGGGGTTGCGCATCGAGCGTCCGGCCGACGTCGAGCCGGCACTGCGCGAAGCATTCAAGAAGCACAAGGATCGCCTGGTTTTCCTGGACTTCATCACTGACCGCACGGAAAACGTGTGGCCCATGGTGAAGGCCGGCCGCGGGCTGACCGAGATGCTGCTCGGCTCTGAAGACCTGTAAGGAAGCGACCATGAAACATGTGATTTCCGTGCTCATGGAAAACGAACCCGGTGCGCTGTCGCGCGTCGTGGGGCTGTTCTCGGCACGCGGCTACAACATCGAAACCCTGACCGTGGCGCCCACCGAAGACGCCACCTTGTCCCGCCTTACCGTCGTCACGGTGGGGTCGGACGAGGTCATCGAGCAGATCACCAAGCACTTGAACCGCCTGGTGGATGTGGTCAAGGTGGTCGACCTGACCGAAGGGGCGCACATCGAGCGCGAGCTCATGCTGATCAAGGTGCGCGCCGTCGGCAAGGAACGCGAAGAGATGAAGCGCATGGCCGATATCTTCCGCGGCCGCATCATCGACGTCACCGACAAGTCCTACACCATCGAACTGACCGGCGTGCAGGAAAAGGTACAGGCGTTCATCGACGCGCTGGACCGCAGCGCCATCCTGGAAACCGTGCGCACCGGCGTGTCCGGCATCGGGCGCGGCGAACGGATCCTGAAAATCTGATGGCCCCCCGGGCCTTATCCATCCATCCTAGAATCATCCAGAATCGTATAAATCCGGAGCACACGACATGAAAGTTTTCTACGACAAAGATTGCGACCTTTCCCTCGTCAAAGGCAAGACCGTTGCCATCATCGGCTATGGCTCGCAAGGCCACGCCCACGCGCTGAACCTGCATGATTCGGGCGTGAAAGTGGTGGTGGGCCTGCGCAAGGACGGCGCCTCGTGGAACAAGGCCGCCAACGCCGGCCTGGAAGTCAAGGAAGTGGCCGAGGCCGTCAAGGCCGCCGACGTGGTCATGATGCTGCTGCCCGACGAGAACATCGCCGCGGTCTATCGCAACGAAGTGCACGCCAACATCAAGGCCGGCGCCGCGCTGGCATTTGCCCACGGCTTCAACGTGCACTATGGCCAGGTCGTGCCGCGCGATGACATCGACGTCATCATGATCGCGCCCAAGGCCCCGGGCCACACGGTGCGCTCCACCTACGCGCAAGGCGGCGGCGTGCCCCACCTGGTGGCGGTTCACCAAGACAAATCCGGCTCGGCTCGCGATGTGGCCCTGTCGTATGCCAGCGCCAACGGCGGCGGCCGCGCCGGCATCATCGAAACCGATTTCCGCGAAGAAACCGAAACCGACCTGTTCGGCGAACAGGCCGTGCTGTGCGGCGGTACGGTCGAGCTGATCAAGGCAGGCTTCGACACCCTGGTGGAAGCCGGCTACGCGCCCGAAATGGCCTACTTCGAGTGCCTGCACGAACTGAAGCTGATCGTTGACCTGATCTATGAAGGCGGCATCGCCAACATGAACTACTCGATCTCGAACAACGCCGAATTCGGCGAATACGAGACCGGCCCCAAGATCGTCACCGAACAGACCCGTCAAGCCATGCGCGAAGCCCTGGTGGCCATCCAGACCGGCGAATATGCCAAGAAGTTCATCCTGGAAAACGCCGCCGGTGCTCCCACGCTGACCTCGCGCCGCCGGATCAACGCCGAATCGCAGATCGAACAGGTCGGCGGCAAGCTGCGCGCCATGATGCCCTGGATCGCGGCCAACAAGCTGGTGGACAAGTCCAAAAACTGATCGTCCCGGTGCAAGCGCCGTGCCCAAAGCGGGGTACGGCGCTTGCGGCGTGTCAAGGCATCCCTGGCGGGATGCTTTTTTTTATGATTGCAGACGGGGGCGCAGGCCGCCCTGGATGGGTTAACCTTTCAGGTATACGCCGCCATTTTCCGTAACTATGCCCAATTTTTCCATGCGCGATCCCGAGAATCGCCACCGCAGCATCTACTTGCTGCCCAACGCTTTCACCACTGCGGCGCTTTTCGCGGGCTTCTACGCCGTGGTGCAGGCCATGAACGACCGCTTCGAAGTCGCCGCCATTGCCATCTTCGTAGCCCTGGTGCTCGATGGCATGGACGGCAGGGTGGCACGGCTGACCAACACCCAGTCGGCGTTCGGCGAGCAGTACGACTCGCTGTCGGACATGACATCGTTCGGCGTGGCCCCGGCGCTGGTCATGTACGAATGGATCCTCAACGACCTGGGGCGGTGGGGCTGGCTGGCTGCGTTCGTCTACGTGGCGGGCGCTGCGCTGCGGCTGGCCCGCTTCAATACCAATATTGGCGTGGTCGACAAACGTTTTTTCCAGGGGCTGCCCAGCCCGGCGGCGGCGGCCCTGGTGGCAGGCTTTGTCTGGCTGGCCATCGATAACAAGCTGCCCATCCATGACAACGTGATGGCGTGGGTGGCGTTCTGCCTGACCATGTACGCGGGCGTAACCATGGTGTCCAATGCGTCGTTCTTCAGCGGCAAGAGCTTTGCGCTGGGCCGCAGCGTGCCGTTCTGGGGCATCTTGCTGGTGGTGGCCGTGTTCGTGTTCGTATCCAGCGACCCCCCGGTGGTGCTGTTCGGCCTGTTCGTTCTGTATGGGCTGTCGGGCTGGGTGATCATGGCGTGGCGCTGGAACCGCGCCCGGCGCCTGCAGCAAGAGCGCCGCTCGCACAGTGAATAGGCGCCCGCCAGGGCAGCGGCCCCATCCGCGCCTAGCGCCAGCGCCAGTCTTCGTCGTACATGGGGTCGGGCCCCGGGTGAAAGCGGGTCACCTGCTGGCCGTCGCGGCCCATGTATACGTACATTAGCGAGTTCCAGACCCCCGACTGCTTGTAGCGGTAAGACCACACCACCTGGCGCACGCTGGGCAATCCCACCTCGTCCACCCGGGCCGGCGGCCCGAATTCGCAACGCACCTGTTCTGGCGTCCAGGTGCCGGTGGCCAGTACCTTGAAGTGGGCATCGGTCAGGATGGGCAGCACCTGGTCCACCCGGCCGTCGGGGCCTACATTGGCGCCCCAGGCGAATTGGCCCATGGGCTGCTGGGTCCAGATGACGCGCTCGCCGCCGCCTGCGATCGGACAGCCGAAATTGGGCCGCCCGTATTGGGCGGACACGTCAGCCAGAGGGGTACCAGGGGGCACCTGGGCCAGATTGCCGCAACCGGCCATGGTGCCAACCGCCGCAAGGGCCGCGGCGCGAGCTGCCAGGCGAGGTATGTTACAAACCATGCGAATTCTCCTGTCCGATTCGGCCCGATAGGGCAATTCTAGCGAATCAGCTATAATCTTTGCCTGCTTTGCCCGGCTATGTGCATGGCCGGGCAAATTGGTATTGATTGCCTGGTATCTAGTGCAGAGCAGTGTACGTAGTTCAAGCAAGGCACGCAGTACAAAGTAGGCGGTACCAGGCAAATCAGTACGAAAAAGTCGGTACGAAAAAATTAGTACGAAATAAGTTAGTGCCAAGCAAGTTAATACAAGCATCCACGGCTGTGTGCCGTTTTTTTTGAAACCACGGCTGGGCGCCTCGGCCCTGCCGCAAGTCCGAAGAGGTCATTCCATGTCCGTAGCTGACATCAAAAAAGCCGATATCGTTTCGCAATTCCAACGCGCCCAAGGCGATACCGGTTCCCCCGAAGTCCAGGTGGCTCTGCTCACCGCCCGCATCAACGAACTGACCGGTCACTTCAAAGAACACATGAAGGACCACCACTCGCGCCGCGGTCTGCTGCGCATGGTCAGCCGTCGTCGCAAATTGCTCGACTACCTCAAGGGCCGCAATCCCGATTCGTACCGCGCACTGATCGAAAAACTCGGTCTGCGCAAGTGATCGACGGGGCAGGCTCCCCATGACGCAACCGTGGTCGGTGCGACGTTTGTCGCGGCGGCCACGGTTTTTCATTTGTAAGGAATCCTCGTCATGTTCAATAAAGTGACTAAATCGTTCCAATACGGCCAGCATACGGTCGTACTGGAAACGGGCGAGATCGCCCGCCAAGCCTCCGGTGCCGTGCTGGTGTCGGTGGATGACACCGTTGTACTGGCCACCGTCGTGGCTTCCAAGAAAGCCAAGCCCGGCCAGACCTTCTTCCCCCTGACTGTCGACTACATCGAGAAAACCTACGCCGCGGGCCGTATCCCCGGCGGGTTCTTCAAGCGTGAAGGCAAGCCGTCCGAGAAAGAAACCCTGACCTCGCGGCTGATCGACCGTCCGCTGCGCCCGCTGTTTCCCGAAAGCTTCTACAACGAAGTGCAGGTCGTGCTGCACACCGTGTCGGTCAATCCTGACATCGACCCCGACATCCCCGCAATGATCGGCGCTTCGGCTGCGCTGGCGATCTCGGGCATTCCGTTCAGCGGCCCCATCGGCGCCGCCCGCGTCGGCTACGTCGATGGCCAATACGTGCTGAATCCCACCGCCACGCAACTGAAGTCGTCCAAGATGGACCTGGTGGTGGCCGGTACCGAAAACGCCGTGCTGATGGTCGAATCCGAAGCCAAGCAACTGTCCGAAGACATCATGCTGGGTGGCGTGGTGTACGGCCACGAGCAAATGCAGGCCGCCATCAACGCCATCCATGAACTGGTGCGCGACGCGGGCAAGCCCGACTGGGACTGGCAGCCTGAAGCCAAGAACGAAGCCCTGATCGCCGCCGTGGCCGCCGCGGGCCAGGAAAAGCTGGTTGCCGCCTATCAAGAGCGCCAGAAGCAGGCTCGCACCACGCTGCTGCGCAATGTCTACGCCGACGTTCACGCCGCGGTGGCCGAGCAGGCTGCCGCCGCCGGCCAGGACACGCCCGATGCCGTCACCGTCGACAACATCCTGTTCGACCTGGAAGCCCGTATCGTGCGCGGCCAGATCCTGAACGGCGAACCGCGCATCGACGGCCGCGACACCCGCACCGTGCGCCCCATCAGTGTCCGCCTGGGCGTGCTGCCCCGCGCACACGGCAGCGCGCTGTTCACGCGTGGCGAAACCCAGGCGCTGGTCGTGGCCACGCTGGGCACCAAGCAAGACGAGCAGATCATCGACGCGCTCATGGGCGAATACCGCGACCGCTTCATGCTGCACTACAACATGCCGCCCTTCGCCACTGGCGAGACCGGCCGCATCGGTGTGCCCAAGCGCCGCGAAATCGGTCATGGCCGCCTGGCCAAGCGCGCCCTGGTGTCGCTGCTGCCCGCGCACGAAGAGTTCCAATACACCATCCGCCTGGTGTCCGAGATCACCGAATCCAACGGCTCGTCGTCCATGGCGTCGGTGTGCGGCGGTTCGCTGGCCATGATGGATGCCGGCGTGCCCCTGCAAGATCACGTGGCCGGCGTGGCCATGGGCCTGATCCTCGACGAAGGCAAGTTCGCCGTCCTGACCGACATCCTGGGCGATGAAGATCACCTGGGCGACATGGACTTCAAGGTGGCGGGTACCCAGAACGGCATCACCGCGCTGCAAATGGACATCAAGATCCAGGGCATCACCAAGGAAATCATGCAAGTGGCGCTGGCTCAGGCCCGCGAAGGCCGCCTGCACATCCTGGACAAGATGCACGAAGCGCTGGAAGGCTCGCGCGGCGAGCTGTCGGCCTTCGCCCCGCGCATGCTGACCATCAAGATCAACCCCGAGAAGATCCGTGACGTCATCGGCAAGGGCGGCGCCACCATCCGCGCCCTGACCGAAGAAACCGGCACCCAGATCGACATTTCCGATGACGGCACCATCGTCATCGCCAGCGTCGACGAGGCCCAGGCCAAGGAAGCCCAGCGCCGCATCGTCGAACTCACGGCCGATGTCGAAGTGGGCCAGGTCTACGATGGTTCGGTGCTGCGCCTGCTGGATTTCGGCGCCATCGTGCAAGTGCTGCCGGGCCGCGACGGCCTGCTGCACATTTCGGAAATCGCCAACTATCGCATCGCCAACATCAACGATGTGCTCAAGGTCGGCCAGCAGGTCCGTGTCAAGGTCATCGAGGCCGACGACAAGGGCCGCCTGCGCCTGTCCATCAAGGCCATCGGTGGCATCGAGCAACAAGGCGGCGCCGCCGAACCGGCACCGCAATCGGAATCGCAAGCTGAATAAGCTTTACGTTTCTTAAGGCAAAAACGGCACCGCAAGGTGCCGTTTTTGTTGCTTCTACGGTAAATTCCTGGACGCACCGGCACACAGCCGGTGCAACCACGACGGAGAGGGCATTGACCGGCACAGGGCATTACCGCGCATGATGACGCCACGGTTGGCGATCCGGGCCATGGCCGGCTGCGTGCTGGCATTGTCGGCCGGCTGCATGTCCAGCCAGCCGGCGGCCGTCGGGCCGCGCAGCGAAGACATGTCGATGGACCAGCTCGCACAAACCGACTTCAACCGCACGGTCACGCTGGAAATCCGCGACAACCTGAACAGCCTGTATACCTTGCTGGACAAGCTCTATCGCCGCAACCCGCGCGAGTGGCGCAAGGCCGGCATGCCCGACCAGCCCACTGCCGTGGTCCGGGTGCGCACCATGATAGAAACGCGCACCCCGCCGCCCGGCCTGCATGGGCTGCGCGACATCCAGATCCTGGCGGTATCGCTGGACCCCGCCTATCCGCGCGACCGCGTTGCCGCATTCATCTATGGCCTGGCCGATACCCTTATCGTCGCCCATAATGACAAGACCCGCATGTATTTGTCCGATGTGCTGGACGGCCAACTGATCTACAACGCAGCCCGCAACGTCGAGGCCGCCGCCTGGCTGCTTGCTTCGCGCCGCGACGTGCGCGGCCAGCCGCTGCTGCTGGCCAACGAGATGTCGCCCACGGCCATCAACCTGAGCTTCGAGCGCGAGTTCGGCGCCATCATCGGGCGGCTGGACCTGATCGCCAACCTGCTGGGCGAAAACGCCCGGCGCGTGGGCATCAACTATGCACAGGGCTTGTTGTTCTTCAATTTCCTGCCGGTGCGCTAAAATGCAAACCCACCCCCGAGGCGCTCCCCGCTTGAGCGACTACAGGTCCCGACCGTGATCGATCTCGCCGCCATCCAGGCCGCCCGCGCCCGCTTGCAGGGGCAGGTGCAAAAGACGCCATTCACCCATTCGCGCACGCTGTCCGACATCCTGGGTGCCGAGATCTGGCTCAAGTTCGAGAACCTGCAGTTCACCGCATCGTTCAAAGAGCGCGGCGCGCTCAATCGCATGCTGGAACTGACCCCTCAAGAGCGTATCCAGGGTGTGATCGCCGTGTCGGCAGGCAATCACGCCCAGGGCGTGGCCTACCACGCGCAGCGCATGGGCGTGCCGGCCGTCATCGTGATGCCGCGCTTCACGCCCACGGTCAAGGTGGCCAATACCCGCCGCTTCGGCGCCGACGTCGTGCTGCATGGCGATACGTTCGACGATGCGCAGGCGCATGGCTACCAGTTGGCAAGCGAACGAGGGCTGGTCATGATCCATCCCTACGATGATGCCGCCATCATCGCGGGGCAGGGCACGCTGGCACTCGAAATGCTGGAAGACCAGCCCGACCTCGACAGCATGGTCATCGCCATCGGCGGAGGCGGGCTGATCGGTGGCATTGCCACGGCCGCACGCGCCATCAAGCCCGGCATCGAGATCGTGGGCGTGCAGACCGAGCGCTTTCCGGCCATGTACGCGGCGGTGCAGGGCGTGGCCATGACACCCGGCCACTACACCATTGCCGAGGGCATCGCCGTCAAATCGCCCGGTATCATCACGCAGGAAATCGTGCGCCGCCTGGTCGATCGCATCGAGCTGGTCAGCGAAAGCGATATCGAGCATGCCATCGTGGTACTGCTTGAAATCGAGAAAACCGTGGTCGAGGGCGCCGGCGCAGCCGGCCTTGCGGCGCTGCTGCACGACCAGGCGGCCGGCCGCAACCGCTTTCGCGGCAAGCGTGTCGCCCTGGTGCTTACCGGCGGCAATATCGACCCCCTGATGCTGGGCGAACTGATCGAGCGCGGCATGGTGCGGGCGGGCCGGCTGGCACGCATCCGGGTCGACCTGCGCGACCTGCCGGGCGCCCTGGCCCATGCCACCAAGCTGATCGCCGATGCGCAGGCCAACATCACCGAAGTGCATCACCAGCGTGCCTTTACGGCGCTGCCCGTGCGCAATGTCGAAGTGGATTTCGTGCTGCAGACACGCGGCCCCGAGCACATCCAGGAAGTCATCGACATACTCAATGCCGCCGGCTTTGCCGCCAGCAACCACGATCATTGATGTGGGCCGGGCCGGCACCAGGATGCCGCCGCCGCTTGAATGCAGGTTATCGGGCCTGCGGTGCGTCGCGCGCCACCAGTGCTTTCAGGCGATACAGGCGTTCGCGATGCAGCGTGGCGGCCAGCGGTTCCGGGTCGCGGCCCAGGGCGATATAGTCGGCGGGTACCGCCTGGATTGCCTGGCGCAGCCGGCCGGCATCGGCCTGCCACCATAGCGACAGCAGCCGGTCGGGGTTGAGCGCATCCAGCCCCTGGCGCCGCAATTCCGAACGATTGAAGTCCTTCAAGTTCCAGGTGGCCACCAGCACCTGGGGCGGCTGCTGCAGGCCGCAACGGGCACGCCGCGCCAGGCCGGCCGCGATCACGTGAAAATCCTTGGGGTCGCTATAGCGCAGCCCGGCCTCGTAGGCCTGCGTGTCGAGTTCGGTGGCCTGCGGAAAGAGCTGGTTCATGGCGGCCCATTGCTCTTGCAGTACCTCGGGGGGTATCGCCCACAGCCTGGCGGCATTGCGGCGCCATTCCTCGCCGATGCGCTCGGTCCATACCGGTTGGTACACGCCGTCGGCGGCCAGGCGCAACATCAGGCGGCGCATGATGCCGGACATCAGGACGCAGGCATCCAGCACGACAAACGGGACAGGGGAAAGACTGGGCGTGGTCACGGCGACGGCGCCCAGGGGCACCGGAAAAGACAGGGAACGGCCGCCACTGTAGCAGGAACGTGGCCCCGGTTTCTGGTAACAATAAATTGCCAAGGTCGGCTGCAGAAGCGGCAGCCGCCAAGCCAAATGCCGTGCCGCAGCACAGCGATCAGTAGAAGCGATCTGCCGGCAGTATGCGGCAGTTATAGATTTGTTGCATCTATTAGGGAAAACCGCCTTGAGGCACTTTTTTTCTTCAAGTAGCTTGCCCGGGTAATCCCTAATCGGGGCAGTGTATCCAGGCAGCATGACATTCGTATGAACACAGGCAGGCGAGTCCTGCTGTTACCGTAAAAGATAGTCTCGGGAGAGTACTCGTGGATATTCCAAGCTTCATCCAGTCCCGTCCCATCATTGCCCATACTCCCCTGGAAGGCAGCCTGACGTTCAAGCAAATGACAGGCCACGAAGGCCTGTCGCAGTTGTTCGAATTCGAAGTCGAATTGCTGGCGAACAACTTCAACCTGGACTTGAAGCAGTTGCTGGGCAAGCCGCTGACGCTGGAAATCGCCACCACATCCCAGACCCGCTACCTGAGCGGGCAGATTGTGCGCTGCGTGATGGTGGGCCGCGAAAGCAGCACGTCGCGCAACTATATCTACAAGACCACGGTGAAGCCCTGGCTGTGGTACCTGACACAGACCTCGGACAACAAGATCTTCCAGCAGAAGTCCATTCCCGACATCATCAAGGAAGTCCTGGGCGAATACGGCTACCCCTTCGAGATGAAACTCACGGGCAGCTACCGCTCGTGGGAATACTGCGTGCAATACCAGGAAACCGACTTCGCCTTCATCAGCCGCCTGATGGAGCACGAGGGCATCTACTACTACTTCAAGCACGACAAAGACCAGCACACGCTGGTCATGACCGACGATATCGCCTCGCATGCGCCGGTGCCCGGCTACGAGACCATTCCCTATTACGGTCCCGACCGCGTATCTACGCCCCAGGAAGAATACATTTCCATGTGGGAAATCTCGGCCCAGGTCACGCCCGACGGCTACGCCACGGTGGATTACGATTTCACCAAGCCCGGTGCCAGCCTGGATGCCATGTCCAAGCGGGCCGGCGGCTCCGAGCCGGGCAACCTGGAAATGTTCGAATGGCAGGGCGGCTTTCAAGAAGCGCAGCATGGCGAGCAATACGCGCGCGTGCGCCTGGAAGAACTGCAAAGCATCCAGGAACAAGACCTGGGCCTGAGCAACGCCCGCGGTATGGCGCCCGGGCATCTGTTCACGTTGAGAAACCACCCGCGCAAGGCCGAAAACCGCGAATACCTGGTGGTGTCGGTGAATTACCGCATGAGCGTGGGCGGCTATTCCACCAACAGCGGCTCGGAAGAATTCTACGAAGAGTCTTTCTCGGCGCTGCCGTCCAGCGTGCAGTATCGCGCGCCACGCGTTACCCCCATCCCCCGTACCCATGGGCCGCAGACCGCGCGTGTGGTGGGCCCGGCCGGCAAGGAACTCTGGACCGACAAATACGGCCGTATCAAGATCCAGTTCCACTGGGACCGCTACGGCCAGAAGAACGAAAGCAGTTCCTGCTGGGTGCGGGTATCCAGCCCGTGGGCGGGTGGCGGCTTCGGCGGATTGCAATTGCCGCGGATCAACGACGAAGTGGTGGTCGATTTCATCGGTGGCTGCCCTGACCGCCCACTGGTGTTAGGGCGTGTCTACAACGCCAACAACATGCCGCCGGTGGAACTGCCGGGTAACGCCAATCAAAGCGGCTTCCGCAGCCAATCGGTCTATGGCGACCCGACGATGTGCAACAAGATGATTTTTGACGACACGCTGGGCTGCGAACTAGTGCATCAGCGGGCGCAGAAGGACATGTGTCACGAGGTGGTGAACGACCATAGCCATTCTGTGGGTTGCAATCATACTGTTGGGGTCGGCGGGCACTACAGCATCCACGCAGGGTCGCTGGGAGTAGAGGTTTGCGGCACGACTGACCTGACTTTCCATAAACAAACCACGGTCAACATGGGCCCGTACGACAGGACGATCGTGGGGCCCGTCATGAAGGAAACAACTGGTGATGTCACGCCTACGACAACCGGGGTCTTGACTGCCAAGCACGTGGGAGAACAGTCGTTGACAGAAGAGGGGGCCGTGACACATACCTTGAGGGGCAATTACGGGTCTACCCATTACGGCGACTTCAAGATGGTCATCCATGGCAATGTAGGCTGAAGATGTCGCTCGCGACCTAGAACAGTGCACCTTGTTCCGCAACCCGGTATAGGCATAGGCAGATGGTATGAGCAAATCCAAGCTAGATGAACTTACCGACGAATTGCTGGGCTATCAGGAAACGCCGGGGCCTGACGGGCCTGTCACTCCTACCATGTCCGATGTGTCCGAACTCGCATCGCATCATGATGTAAGCCTGTCGGAATCGGAGAAATCGCTTGAGTCCCTGATTACTTCGTTCGGTAGTAGCCAAGGCATACCATGGTTGGGCACCAGTACTCTAGAGGCCCCTGTACAGCCGGAAGACGCGGCACAAGCCCTTGTGGCGGGCGTAAACGCGGCAAGTGGTGGCACGCTATTGCCGCCCGGCCTGGAATTCAAGCGGAGTCTGACCGCCACTGTGCACGATTTCGTGAACGTGGAGTTCAAGAGTTCGCATTTCAAGAATACGCTGGGAAATACGACGTACCAGCACACCGGAAATGTGGAAATCTTGGCAAAGGACGTACGCCTGTCGGCAAAACACATCCGAATCAATTCGACCATAGAACGAAATACGGTAACGGTAAAAAAAGAATCCTACCGCTATATCAACAACCTGAGCGCCGGTTCATGGTCGGGGTTGTACACCTCCGATTCCAACAATACTGCAACCGCCGTGGCGGGAGACTTGTCGTGGTTCATCAATTTCAGTGCCGGGGCGGTACGGCTTGGTACTGCGTTGGCCATGGGGCACCACGGCGACGTTCGCAATGGGGTGCGACTACTGGAGATCGATACCGAAAGATCCAAGGCAGATAAAAAGGCTTATATCGGCCTTACGCTTGTTTCGGCAATTGGCTTGTTCCTTTGAGTCGCATCCATGTCTCCTCCAAATGTCCTTCCGGGTTCGGATGCGGCCAAGGCTGCGGCTGAAGTAGGCCAATATATCGCCGATCAGGGCGCAGATCTGCAGTTGCCTGAACTGGAGCAGTACGTGAAAGAGCGCATCATCGCCTATGGCGGTGATCCCGTTACCGCTGCGGCATCGGCTCGTACGGTCACGGTATTGGCGGAGCGAGACCCGACCAACACCCAAACGATTGCTGAGAACATTGTCGCAAGTACGGTATCTGATCCGAATGCAGCCGCTGATCGCATTCGCGATAGCGTCGAGCGCCAAGTTGCGGAACGGGGCGGTATCGGCAATTTGAGCAAAGATGAGCAAAAGGCCTTGGCGTATGGCGAGGCTGAAGACGCGCTGCGCAGGGCGGGCATCACGGATACGCAGTCCTATGCCGATTTGCGGACTCGCGTGAACGAATACATAGACCAGGGCGCGAGTCCGGAAGTCGCTGCGGCAGCCGCCGCCGCTCCCGCTTTGGCCGCCGCAGGGCCTTCCGCCGATTCTTTGTCGATTTTTGGCTACTTGATCATGCTGGTGCATGGCGATCTCAAGTATGTGTTCAAAAATACCGAAACGTTCAAAGTGGGCGGCAACGCCATTCATTCGCACATGAAAGACGTTACTTACGAGATGCCGCCGCACAATCTGCATATCGACTGCGACACGATACAGACGTCTTCGACCGGAGAATTCCTGAATATTCGTCTTCGTTGGGGCCGAGGTGTTGGTACTTACCCTGGCGAGTACAGGTCCCTGGTGAGTACGTCCTTCACTGCGTATGCAATAACAACCAAATGGGGCATGAAGTGGCTGCTGCTGGGCCTGTATTCCCTGGCGGTCACGAAGCAGCGTGTATACCTGGCGGGAATAGACAACGACATCGTATTCCGTAGTCGTTCCATTGGCGACGACAAAGATAAGAGAAAAAGCTTGCTTACGATTCGCAAGACCAAGATTTTGATTGAGCGTGCCAAACGGAAGTACTTCAAGACATGACCCTTCCCTTTAATATCCTGCCCGACTCTGACGCGGCCAAGGCGGTCGAAGAGGTCAGGCTGCTGGACTTGAACGCCCAGAATCTTGATCAGCAGATTGCGCCGATTCTGCAGAAATACAATGTGGATCCGGTAACGGGGGCTGCAATTGGTGAAACGGCGCGGCAAATCGTTGCCAGCAATCCCAATATCGGTTTGCAGCCTTTGGCCGAGAGCCTGGTTGGTACTGCGGTGGCAGATCCTAGAGTGGCGGGCTATAACGCCCGGGAAGCGGTGCGCGCCGGTGGAAACCTGAGCCAGAGTGAACAAGAAGAACTTGCAGTTCAGGCGGCCGGCGTGGAAGCCGAAAAAGCCGGCGGGGACAAAGCAGTGGCAGAAGGCAAAGCCAAGGAAGCACTTAGCCAGGGGGCAAGCCCTGAGATGGCGGCGCAATCGGCAGCCGCCGCTGCCGTTTCTGCCGCCGTGGCGAACAACGCTGGTCCGTCAGGGCTGGAGATATTTGGCTATTTGAAGGCAATGGTCAAGGGAGTGGTCATTGAAACTATCAAGGGAGACGAAAGGCATGAAGTCACAGGCCAGACCCTTTGGGATATACAGAGCGGGGCCTTTATCCAGACTACGGCCAACGATCTCAATATAAATTGCACGGAATACCATGCCGAGGCTCGTCACGACGTCAGCCGTCGTTCCTTCGCAGCCAACGTATACGTGAAAGGCTACTACATGGAGTCCCCCAGTCCCTGGGCTTTGACAGGGCTGTCAGCGTCGATTGCCGGGGCGTCCGCCAGTGCTTATGCATTTATCTATTCATTTGGTGGCCTAAAAACTACCCACGCAAAGAAAGATTTATATTTTGCAGGAATCGGCATGGGAAGTTTTGAGAAAACATTCGAAAGTGCCCATCAGCGCATCGACAGGACATTGGTAAAAATTGGGTTGAATGAAGACCGGTTGCTTTTCCTTGTCGGCAGCCCGGTCGGTCCCGTCAAGTCGGGGCTTGGCAGCGCGAAGTCAAAAATCAGCGGCATGTTCAGCAAGAAAAGCAATAGCAGTGGCAATCCATGAAATTCATCAAACCGTTGCGATTGACGGTTATGCCCCGGCCGTATCAATGGCGAGGCATGGCTTTTCTATCTGTTGCCGTCGCGGTACTGGTCCGGCACAAGCCCGAAGGGGTCGTGATCGAGACTGAACAAACCTTGCTTAATGACATCTTGCCAGAGCTTGATGCCGATGAGGTATTGGACTTCGTTATGCCCAAGCCGCACCCGGAATATTTGGTAAGCGGCGGCGCCTATACTGCTCATCAGCAAGACAAGACCCGGTGCATGGTCAGCGTGAGAGTGGGCGACAAGCGCAAGGATGGCCTTGTTTTTGGTGACCGATATTGGATTGGCGATCAGATCTCGGATCCGCAGCCGTTTGAAATGATGCCCTTGACGTGGAGCCGTTCGTTCGGGGGCGAAACCGTACCGGATAATCCCCAGGGCGCAGGAGTGGATGAAGTCGAAATTAACGGTACGACAGCGGTCCGCCTGCCAAACCTGGAGTCTCCCGTTGAGCGAATCAACAGCAAAGGGCAACAGGTTGCTCCCTACAATTTTGGACTGATCGGTATCGACAGGCCTCAACGCTTGTCCAAGCTGGGTTCTGCTGACGAAAAATGGATCAAGGAAGTCGGCACGGGATTTTTCGACGATCTGCAATTTTCAGCATTCAATGCGGCCAGCGATGATCAGGTCTGGCAAGACCGCGATGCGCTTGCCATGGATGAGCCTTTTGAGTTCTGGAATATGCATCCAGAACTGCATTGCTGGTCTGGATCGCTAGCCGCTTTGCGCGCCCGCTGCTTTATCAAACGAAAAGATGCAGACGCGCTCGATGAAGTCCCAATGCGCCCCACTACAGTCTGGTTCCTGCCGCATCGTACCAGCTATGTATTGCTTTTCCATGGGCAGGTTCCTATTGTCGAGAGTGACGCTGTCGACGTTAGTACCATTATGGCCGCCATGGAGCATGCGGATCGGCCTCGCTCGATGGCACATTACACGCACGTCTTTGCGCGGCGCATGAATTTTGATACGGCCGCACTGGAGACACTGCGTGATGCCGATCTGATGCCCGGGGATATTCTCGCCCCGTGGCTAGAGAATATCTCGTTGGAGAAGCATGCATTGCTGTCCAAGTTGACTGACCGCTTGCGTCGGGATACCGGGGCGTATCAACCTGGTGGCTTCGTGGGGCCCGTCAAGCCTGTAACCTTGACTGACTTGCCCGAGATGGCAGAGCACTACCAGCAGATGCACCAGGACGTCATCGAACAGCAAAGGCATGAACAGCAAAAGGTCTATGAAGAAACGCGTCGCAGCGTCGAACAAACAGGCAATGAGCGTGACGCTGAGTTGTTTCGCGCGGTTGCCGGCGCTTTGCTTCCTCAATCTGGCGAGTTCACTTTGCCGCACCGTGGCCCACCGGATCTGGACTCAATATTCCAGTCGGTACGCAATTCGCAGTTCCGTAGCGGGCTGCGCGCTTCATTTTCGGGAAAAGAGGCCGAGGGCATTTCGACGCGAGAACTTTATGCTCACGGGAAACGGGCATTGAAGCAAACCTATTTATATTCGGTGCATTTCCAGCAAGGTGTGGCCAAGGCGGCGCCTCATCGCGTTCAGCAAATTCGAGACCAGGTAGAGAAAAAGTATCGGCTTAACCGAAATCTGTCAGACATGGATCTGACGGGGGCTGATTTGTCGAATATGGACTTGGCCGGTGCGGATTTTTCCCGCACATGGCTGGAACGAGCCGATTTAACAAATACAAACCTCGCGGGAGCGCGGTTCGAAGAAGCGGTGTTGGCGCGGGCGAGCTTCGTTACTTGCTGCCTGGACAACGCAGTCTTCACGCGGTCCAATATCAGTGAGGCGGTCTTTGAAGGCGTATCGTTCAAAGGGACGAAGTTTGAAGGAGTGATTTGCGAGACGCGGACGGTGTTTGATCGCTGCGCGTTCGAGTCTGGTGCCATGGATGGCTTCGTCATGAAACATGTCGAGTGGCGAAATTGCGGGATGCGCGAGATGGAGCTTCGCGACCTTACGTTCGAAGACTCCGCCTTCAGCGATACGGCGATTGCCGAATCGCGCCTGGACAAGGTCAGCTTCGAGCACTCTACTATTGAAAACCTCTGCATTGACGAATGCGTGCTCAGTGCCTGTGCCGCGTTCGAAAGTACATTCCGGCACGGCCATTTGAATAACTCCTTCGCGGCAAAATGCGTGTTTTTGGACACTGTGTCATTTGACGGCTACTCGTTTCAGGATAGCCATATCCAGCAGACGATGTTTCGGGAGATCCAGTTTAAAAATGTCAGCTTCCAGGGCGCAACATTGGAGCAATGCGATTTTACCCAGGCTCGCCTGACCGGATGCGATTTGCGGAAAATCGAGTCGCCTCAAGCGCTGTTTGTGCGTGCCAATCTGGATATGGCAGATCTTTCCGACAGCAATTTGATGCAAGCCAATTTCCAGAAGGCCAGTTTTGTGGGGGCCAACCTGACAGGGTGCAATTTCTTTCGGGCCGATATGTCCGAGACGCTGCTGGATGCTTCCACTCGCGCGGACGGTGCTTATGTCCAGCGTGTCAAACTGGTCCCGCGGCGCAAGAATGCGCAGGCCACTCTTGGGGGATAGCATGAGTAAAGCCTACGTCCTGAAGAATGCGCACGCCCTGGAACGGCTCGGCAATTTGAATTTGCGCGGGGAGGCATTCGAAAATGATGCCTTGGCTGGATTGATTTTCGACCATACTGATTTTTCGGGCGCCCGGTTCCTGAATTGCATCATGCACGAATGCGTGTTCATCGAGTGTAATTTTTCCGGAGCGCAGTTCGTGGGTACGGATTTGACTCACACCGAGTTCTCGACTTGCATGCTTGATAAGGCGATTTTCGACGAATGCGACCTGTCAGAGGTGGAGTTTGATGAATGCAAGCTGACAAGTGCGGTCGTGCGCGACTGCCAAGTCAAGAAAATCGGGATCTCTGACTGTGATGCCACGGACGCGGTGCTGAGTGATCTCGATATGCGCAACATCAATGTATTTGACACTTGTCTGGTGCGCACGGATTTTAGCGGCACGGATTTGTCTTCATCGCTTTTTCATGAGCTCGATTTGCGCGAGACCGTGTTCGAGCGCGCAGTCATGAAAAATATCGCGTTGTCTGGCTGCAATTTGTCTGGCCAGGATTTTTCCGGACAAGACCTGTCAGGCGCGCAGTTCAATGACACTATTCTTGAAAACGTGGGTTTTGCAGAGTGTCGACTGGAAATGTGCAATTTCAGTGACGCCAAAATCAAAAATGCAAGTTTCACGAAGGCTGATGTGAGCAGCGGTATTTTTATCAATGCCACAATCGAAGGCGCACTATTCGGCAGCGCGGTCATAAAGCAGAGCCTGTGGAACGGTGCCCTGGTCGAGAAAAGCGATTTAAGTGGGGCCGACCTGAGCATGAGCGTGTTCAATCGGACCTCTTTCGAGCGCTGCCGGTTTTATGGCAGCGATATGCAGTACGCTGATTTATCGTATGCGGGCCTGAAAGAGTGTGATCTGGAAAAAATTACTTTGAATGGCACCCGGTTTCACCGGGCAATAGTTGATTCGGAAGAAATCAAGCATCGTCTGGGTGCGATTGAGCGCGATGACGAACTGTTTGAAGCCGAATTATGGAGTGCGTGATATTTTCAGGAGATAGCTATGCCAGCAATGGGATGCGGGGGTAAAGGCCGCAGTACCGCAATCGGCCCGTATGCGACCGGCCCATCGGTGAACCGGATGTTGAGTCGCATGCGACTGCCAACCCCCTCGTTATTTATCAAGAATATGCCCGCCCAGACTCTTTGGTCGGTGGGGCCATTTACTATCGATTCGCCAACAGCGGTTATGGGAGTATTGACTGGCACGCTGTTCATGGTGGGCACCACTGTCGCCCTGTTTCCGTCTACGGTGATTGCATGCGGAGCAAATGTCATTCGATGGTTATGTGTGACCATACAGAATATTTTTAATGCCATCGGGCTGACTGATGGACTGGATCAGACACTGATGTGGGTGTTTTCGATGTGAGCTCGGGGTTTCACTTAAGGAAGTAGCATTAGTCCGTACTCATGATCTATTACCGATTGACCACGGTTTTCGGGTATCTGCTCATGGCCGTGGCGCTGATCGTGCTTGCAGGATATCTGCTGCTGTTCATCTTCGTCAGTGGCTTTTTTGGTCACAAGCTTATTTTCAATACCTGGGCGGGATGCTTCATCGCGAGCATTGTTTTGTTCCAGATCCGCTCATTGGTGGTTGACAACCTGACCGAGCGGATCTCCAGGCATGGCCAAGCTGCAACCGCGCAGGTACTTGCGATGGCACATGTGGGGGGGCGTCATATGGGCAAACGCGCCGTTGCCGATTGGCGCCAACTGAAAGTGAAAGTTTTGCCAATGCCAGGTATTTCAGATGGGCGCGAGACATATATCGAGCAACTTTTCGCGCCGAACGCTGTGGCATGGCTCAAGGAAGGTGCCACGGTGCCGATCAAATACGATGCCGATTTGAAGCTGGCAATGATCGACCACACGGACGCCTATTCGCGCTTGCGACCTGGGCTGCAGTTTCGCTGGCGGCGGCGTTGATCACCTTTTCCTGAGTAGCTTTTAGGTGAGTAGCTTTTATATACGAGCGCATACACCATCGCATTACCGACCACCAGCATGCCCGCCAGTACCATCTGTATGGGCCGCGTCAACCCCGCCGGATAAATCAGTCCGAACACATAGTGTTCGATGAATCCGCCCTGGTAGCCTTCTTGGCCAGCCAATTGCCGCAAGTCATTTTCCAGTGGCGTCAGCGGGCAGGTCCACCCCATGCCGACGACGGTGGCTCCCCACGCCAGCGCGGCCAGGTGCCAGGGCATCAGCCAGCGCTTCCATAGCACCAGCAAGCCGCCCAGCACCACGAACAGCACAAAGGCGGCATGGACCAGCAAAACGAGATCGGCAAGGGCGCGGTAGATCATGCGGTAGCCCTGCCGCAGCGATGGCTAGCGGCGCCGCCCCGGCTCTGGCTGGCGGCGCTTGCGCATCATGGCGATCAGCAGCCAAGCGCCGATCAGTACGGATGCCGCCGTGCCGGCCACCAGGCCGATCTGGCCACTGCCCTGCATGGCATCGACGCTGCGCGCCGTGATGAAGCCGGGCGCCAGCATCAGCGGCAGCCAGGCCAGCGCCGACAGCACGTTGGCCGTCTGGAAGCGCACTTGATTCATGCCCATGACACCCGCCACGGTCGGAATGGTGGAGCGGATCGGACCCAGGAAGCGGCCGATCAGCACTGATGCGAAACCGTAGCGGTAGAAGAACAGCCGGGCGCGCGCCACGGCGGTGCGTTGGGTGCTGAACGGCCAGCGGCGCAGCAGGCCGGGCCCCAACAAGCGACCCAGGCCATACGATAGGGCATCGCCCACGATGGCTCCGGCGATGCCCCAGGCCAGCACGTTCCAGGGCGACAGCGTGCCGGCCCCGATCAGCCCGCCGGTCAGCAGCATCAGCGCCGTGGCGGGAATGAACAGGCCCAGGATGATCAGCGATTCGCCGAGCGTCAGCAGGAAGGTGATCGGGCCGGCCCAGTCCTGGTTGGCCTGGATGAACTGGCCGATTCTGTCGATATAGGCGTCCATGCGGAAATAGAGGTTTCAGACGCTAGGCATGTTACCGCACGGGCCGGCGCATATGGTCGTCGTCGGCAGGGTAGGCAGGTCGAATGTAACGGGATCTGCGGGCCGGACCCAGCAGCCCTGCGGCATGGGGCGCGGCCGAGCGCAAGGGGCGCCCCATATTGTAAATATTGGCAATTTGCCCATTTCTGATGGTGCACCCACCCGGAATCGAACCGGGACGCCTTGCGGCGAGGGATTTTAAGTCCCTTGCGTCTACCAATTTCGCCATGGGTGCGGGAAATACTGGCGGAAGCGGTGGGATTCGAACCCACGAAGGGCGCAAACCCTTGCCGGTTTTCAAGACCGGTGCCTTCAACCGCTCGGCCACGCTTCCGTCTTGTGTCGGCGGTATGGTACCGCGACGGGAAAGTCCAGGCCGTGGACGGCGACGCCACATGGCCGGTTTGGAACTTCCGTAAAGGGCGCCATAATAATCCATTTGATCCAGGAGGCGTGTCATGCGAGCTGTAGAAATATCCCAACCCGGCGGCCCCGAGGTATTGGTTCCGGCCGACCGCCCCATGCCCGAGCCGGGCGCCGGCGAAGTGCTGATCAAGGTTGCGGCCGCCGGCATCAACCGCCCCGACGTGTTCCAGCGCAAGGGCAACTATGCCCCGCCGCCGGGCGCATCCGACCTGCCGGGCCTGGAAGTGGCCGGCGAGATCGTCGGTGGCGACGCCTCGGCAGGCGGGTTTGCCGTGGGCGACAAGGTGTGTGCCCTGGTGGCGGGCGGCGGCTATGCCGAATACTGCGTCGCCCCGGTCGCGCAGTGCCTGCCCCTTCCGAAAGGCCTGACCGAGATCGAGGCCGCCGGCCTGCCCGAAACCTATTTCACGGTCTGGAGCAATGTCTTCGACCGCGGCGCCCTGCAAGACGGCGAAACCCTGCTGGTGCATGGCGGCGCCAGCGGCATCGGCACCACGGCCATCCAACTGGCCCGTGCCCTGGGCAATACCGTCTACGCCACCGTGGGCAGCGACGAACGCGCCCGCGCGGTCGAGGCATTGGGTGCCGCCCGCGGCATCAACTACAAGACGCAGGATTTCGTGCAGGAAGTGCGCGACGCAACCGGCGGCGCCGGCGTCAATGTGATCCTGGACATGGTGGCGGGCGAATATATCAACCGCAACATGAAGTGCCTGGCCGATGACGGCCGCATCGTGGTCATTGCATTGCTGGGCGGGGCGCGCGCCGAAGTGGACTGCAACCAGATCCTGCGCCGCCGGCTGACCCTGACCGGTTCCACCCTGCGCCCGCGCCCGGTGGCCTTCAAGGGCGCCATTGCCCAGGCCCTGCGCCAGCGCGTATGGCCTTTGCTCGAACAGGGCTCGATCAAGCCTATCGTGCACGCCACGTTTCCCCTGGAGCAGGCCGCTGCGGGCCACGCCATGATGGAAGCCGGCGAGAACATCGGCAAGATCATCCTGACGGTGTAACAGCCACCCCGGCAGGGCAGCGTATTTCCTGGTAAACAGGATACAATCTTGAGTTTGACCCGGATTTTGTCCGGGCCGACCCCATATTGTGTTGCGCCATGACCTCTGTTGAAGACCGCGCCCGCCTTGTGCTGGGCAACTGGAAGATGCACGGCAGCCTGGCCGAGAACACCGCGCTGCTGGCTGCGCTACGCGCGGCCGACCCGGCCTCGCACTGCGAAATCGGCGTCTGCGTGCCGTTCCCGTACCTGGCCCAGGCCGCGTCAGCCCTGGACGGCAGCACCGTGTCCTGGGGGGCGCAAGACATCAGCGCGCACGCCAAGGGTGCCTATACCGGCGAAGTCTCGGGCGCCATGCTGAACGAGTTCGGCTGCCGCTGGGCGCTGGCCGGCCACTCTGAACGCCGCACCCTGCACGGCGAAACCGACCAGCTGGTGGCCGACAAGGCCCGTGCCGCGCTCGACGCCGGCCTGACGCCGGTGGTTTGCGTGGGCGAATCGCTGGCCGACCGCGAAGGCGGCAACACGCTGGGCGTCATCGAACGCCAGCTTGAACCCGTCCTGGCCCTGGGCGCCGATGCGCTGGCGCGCCTGGTGCTGGCCTATGAACCCGTCTGGGCCATCGGCACCGGTCGTACCGCCACTCCCGAGCAGGCCCAAGAGGTCCACGGGGCCATCCGTGTCGCCCTGCAAGGCCTGGGGGTAGGCCAGGTGCGCGTGCTGTATGGCGGCAGCGTGAAGGCCGCCAATGCGGCCACCTTGTTTGCCATGCCCGACATCGACGGCGCCCTGGTGGGCGGCGCGTCGCTGGTGGCCGAAGAATTCCTGCGCATCGCCGCAGCCTAAGTTTCCGGAGTCTTCAATGTCTATGACACTTACCGTTTTGCTGGTCGTACAGGTGCTGTCCGCCCTGTCGATCATCGTCCTGGTCCTGCTGCAGCAGGGCAAGGGCGCCGACATGGGCTCGGCCTTCGGCAGCGGTTCCTCTGGCAGCCTGTTCGGCGCCACCGGGGCCGCCAACTTCCTGTCGCGCACCACCAAATGGGCCGCGGTCGTGTTCTTTGCCACCACCCTGGGCCTGGCCTATGTCAGCCACAAGGGCTCGACGCCTGGCGCGGTGGATTCGGGCGTGATGCAGAATTTCCCGGCCGACCGCTCGGTACCGCAAGTGCCGGGTGCCGGTAACGGTGCCGGCTCGTCCGTGCCGCAAGGCGCCCCGGCCCAGCCGGATGCATCGGTGCCGCAAGCGCCGGCCCCCGCCGCGCAGCCGCAGCCCGAATCCAAGCCGGCCGACGTGCCCGCTGCGCCGGCCGCCCAGCCGCCCGCGGCTGAAAAGCCGGCGGAACAGCCGGCCGAAAAACCCGCTGAAAACCCCACCGAACAGCCCGCCGCGCCGGCCCAGCCGGAAGCGCCCAAGCCGGCCCAGTAAGCTGGCAGGTCGGCCCCCAGTGCGTTGGCTGGGGTGTCGATTCCATGCTAGAATGCCCGACTTTCCTGGGGCAGTTGCTGCGCCAGGAAAGCCCTAAGCCGACGTGGTGGAATTGGTAGACACGCTATCTTGAGGGGGTAGTGGCGAAAGCTGTGCGAGTTCGAGTCTCGCCGTCGGCACCAATGACTTAGTACAAGAAGCTCCGAGAGCCCGCATGAACATCGATTCTGCGGGTTTTTTGTTGGGCGGGGCAATTTCTCAATACGTTGGCGGCGCAATCACCCACACCACGACCACATCTCGGTTGGTCTGGTTGGCCCAGCGGAAGGGTTCGCGAACGATGCGAAAGCTATCCCCCGCCTCGAGCAGGAAATGCCGCTTGCCGATCCACAGGTCCAGCCTGCCCTGTACGACGTAGCCTTCTTCTTCGGTCTGGCGCAGTGTGGTTTTGTCGAGCCGCGCGCCGGACTCGAAGGTGCAGAGAAAGGTTTCGAATGCCCCGCCGATGTCGGGCGATAGCAGTTCCTCGCGCCATTTGCCCGTGGTGTTGCCCAGGCGCCGGCGGCCGGCCGCGCGTACGACCTTGCCGTGTTCGGCGACGGGTACCTGTGTCGAAACGAAGAACCAGCCCAGCGGTACGTCCAGTTCGGCCGCGATAGCGCGCAGGTCAGCGATCGAGGGCTGGGCGTGGCCTCGTTCGAGTTGGCTCAGGAAGCTGACTGAACGGCCGATCGCGCCAGCGAGGTCGGCCAGGGATTTGGAACGGGCCTTGCGCAGCTTGCGTACTTCTGCGCCAAGCAGGACATCGTCGAGCATGTCGCCATCGGCGACGTACGGGCTTGCAGCGGTGGCGATTTTCATGCGTGGCCGAGTTTCGCGGGATTTCGCTGAGAAAGAAAATTCTACGTCAGTTTTTTCGTCGCGGGTGTTCCTGCGTCGCGATGGCTGCGTCGGGGCGAGGCAGTGAAAAAGGGCCGGCAACTTCCGGGATGTCAATATTCGTTTCCTCTAATAAAAAATATGTGGCAATAATTTTTTCATAGAAAATATAATCTAAATTATTATTTCGTCTCTCCGAGGCTTTTCCATGTCTGCACAACTGCCTACGCATGCGGATGTCGTGATCATCGGCGGCGGCGTCGTCGGGTGTTCGATTGCCTACCACCTGACCAAGCTCGGTATCCGGGATGTGGTGCTGCTCGAGCGCAAGCAACTGACATGCGGCACCACTTGGCACGCGGCGGGGCTGATCGGACAACTGCGCGCCACCCGCAACCTGACCGAGCTGGCCAAGTACACCACCGACCTGCTTTTCGAACTGGAGCGGGAGACCGGCCAGGCTACCGGCTTCAAGCAGAACGGCTCGGTTTCCGTTGCGCTCAACGGCGAGCGCATGGAGGAACTGCGGCGCCAGGCCTCGATGGCGCGCAACTTCGGCCTGGACGTGGATGTGATCGGCCCTGACGATATCCTGCAGAAATTTCCATACCTGGACCTGTCGGACGTGGTGGGCGGCGTATTCCTGCCCAAGGACGGCCAGTGCAACCCGGTGGATTTGACCGCGGCCTACGCCAAGGGCGCGCGCATGGGCGGCGCCCGCATACTCGAGAGCGTCAAGGTCGAGCGTATCCTGAAAGAGGGTGGCCGAGCGGTCGGGGTGGCGACCTCGCAGGGCGAGATGCGCGCCGGCACGGTGGTCATCGCCGCCGGAATGTGGTCGTACGAGCTGGGCAGGCAGACCGGCGTGAACCTGCCGCTGCATGCCGCCGAGCATTTCTATATTGTCACGGAAGGCATCAAGGGCCTGCCGGGCAATCTGCCCGTGCTGCGCATTCCGGACGAATGGGCGTACTACAAGGAAGACGCGGGCAAGATCCTGTTGGGCTGCTTCGAGCCACAGGCCAAGCCGTGGGGCATGGATGGCATCCGTGAAGACTTCTGCTTCGACAGCCTGCCCGAGGACATGGATCATTTCATGCCGGTGCTGGAGAAAGCGGCGGCCCGCATGCCGATGCTGGAGCACACGGGCATCCAGACCTGGTTCAATGGCCCAGAGAGTTTTACGCCCGACGACCGTTACTTGCTGGGCGAGACGGCGGAGGTCCGCGACCTGTTCGTCGCCTGCGGCTTCAATTCCATCGGTATCCAGAGTTCGGGGGGTGCGGGCAAGGTGCTGGCGGAATGGATCCGCGACCGCCGCCCGCCGATGGATCTGGTGGACATCGAGGTCCAGCGCATGCATCCCTTCCAGGGCACACGCGCCTACCTGCGCGACCGCACCACCGAGACACTGGGACTGCTGTACAAGACGCATTGGCCCTTCTACCAATACGAGACGGCGCGCGGCGCCCGGCGCACCGCTTTCCACGACCGCCTGCTCGAGGACGGCGCGGTATACGGCGAGTTGGCCGGGTGGGAACGGCCCAACTGGTTCGCGCCGCCCGGCGAGACCAGGCAGTACGTGTACAGCTATGGCAGGCAGAACTGGTTTACGCATACGGCCAAGGAATGCCTGGCCACGCGCGACAGCGTTGCCGTGTACGACCAGAGCACCATGACCAAGTTCATCGTCGAGGGACGCGATGCGCTCGGCGTGCTGGAGACGTTGTCGGCCAACCGGATTGACGTGCCCGTGGGCAGGCTGGTCTACACGCAGTGGCTCAATCCGCGCGGCGGCATCGAGGCGGATCTGACCGTCACGCGCCTGCGTGAAGACCAGTTCATGGTGGTGTCGTCGGCGCCCACGCACTTCCGCGACCTGAGCTATCTGCGCGCACGGGCGGCGGCCGCGCCGCATTGCTTCGTGGCGGACCAGACGGCGGCGCTTCCCATGCTGGGGGTGATGGGGCCGAACTCCCGCGCGCTCATGCAGGCCGTGGGGCCCGGTACGGATTTCTCCAATGAAGGCTTTCCGTTCGGCACCTCGCAGATCGTCGAGATCGGCTATGCCAGGATCCGCGCCAGCCGCATCACGTACGTGGGCGAGCTGGGCTGGGAGCTCTATATCCCGGCCGAATTCGCATTGCATGTCTACGAGCGGTTGCGCGAGGCCGGCCGCGACCATGGCCTGGCGCTGGCCGGCATGCACGCCCTGAACGCTTGCCGCATGGAAAAGGGCTACCGGCACTGGGGCGACGACATCAGCGTAGAGGATACGCCGCTCGAGGGCGGGCTGGGCTTCGCCGTGGCCTGGGACAAGCCCTGGGCGTTCATCGGCAAAGAGGCGCTGTTGCGGCAGAAAGAGGCTGGCCCGCTGACCCGCCGGCTGCTGCAGTTCAGGCTGAAGGACGACAGCCGGTTGCTTTACAGGGAAGAACCCGTATGGGTCAACGGCAGGCGCGCCGGCGCCATCACATCCGGCATGTACGGCCACCGGCTGCAGGCCTCGCTGGGCATGGGCTATGTGCAGGCCGAAGAAGGCATCACACCGGAATGGATTGTCCGCCAGCGTTTCGAGATCGAGATCGGCTGGGAACGCTATGAAGCCGAGGCGCAGCTGGCGCCGATGTACGATCCGCGCAACCTGCGGGTGAAGGCCTGAGGGCATCCAGGCCAGCACCCGGTGCATCATTGCCGTTCGATGTGCGCGCTTTGCAGCAGGTCGGCGTAGCGGGCTTTTTCGCTGGCGGCGAACGTCTTGAACGCATCGGCGTACATGCCCTGGACCGGCTCGGCCCCCAGTTGTGAGACCAGTTTTTTGGTCAGGTCCTGGTGCTGCATCGTTCGCTGCATGGCGGCGACGATGGCCTGCACGGCCTGCGGCGGCATGCCGCGCGGCCCCCACAGGCCATACCAGTTGCTGTGCACGAAGCCGGGAAACCCGGACTCCACCATGGTGGGCAGCTCGGGTGCGACGGCGCTGCGCTGGGGGCTGGTCACGACCAGCGCGCGCACCTTGGCGCTTCTGACAAACGGCAGGATCGACGGCGCCGAGTCGAACATCATCTGGACCTGGCCGCCGATCAGGTCGGTGATGGCCGGTGCGCTGCCCTTATAAGGGATATGCTGGATATCCAAGTCGCGCATCAGTTTGAATTGTTCGCCGGCCAGGTGTGCCGAGGAACCCGTGCTCGACGAGGCGAAGTTCACGGTGCCGAGATGAGCGCGCGCGTAGTCGGCGAGTTCGTCGACCGTCTTCACGGGCAACTTGTCGTTGACGGCCAGAATGAGCGGCACGCTGACCAGCACGCCCAGGTGGGTGAAGTCTTCCACCGCGTCGTAGGGCATGCTGCGCATCAGGCCGGGAAGAATGACGTGTATGGTCGGATTCAGCAGCAGGGTATTGCCGTCCGGCGCCGCCTGTGCCACGTACGCGGCGCCGATCATGCCGCTGGCTCCGGCGCGGTTGTCGATGATGATGGGCCGGCCGAGCTCCGACTCCAGTGTGGGGGCGATGACGCGGGCGACCGTGTCGGCGGGCCCGCCAGGAGGGTAGGGCACGACCAGCGTCACCGGCCTCGGTCCGGGCTGTGCCCCGGCCAGCCCCGCAGACAGCAATGGCAGGATCAGCAACGCCGCGCGGGCAAGCCGCCCGATGCGTATGTCCATGATGATTCCCCTTGGGTCTAGGTGCCCGCCGCGCGTGCCGCCGCGGGCAGGGTTGCGGAGGGCAGGCCAGGGTGCTCAGTCCAGCTTGATGCCCGCTGTGCGGACGATGTCGCCCACGTAGTCGTATTGCTGCACCGTGAAATCCCGGAAGGGCCGGCCCGCCATGTCGGCGGGCTGGGTGCCCAGATCCAGCAGCCGCTGGCGAACGGCCGGCTGGCGCAAGGCGCGGCCAATGGCCGCGCTCAGCTTCTCGGCAGTGGCGGCGGGCATGCCGCCGGGCGCCCAGATGCCTTGCCAGTTGTTGTAGACGAAGCCGGGATAGCCGGCTTCGACGAAAGTCGGGACATCGGGCACGATCGTTGCACGCTCGGCGCTGGTCACGGCAATCGCCCGCAACTGCCCGCTCTTGAGGAAGGGCAGGACGGAAGGTCCCTGCTCGAACATCAGTTGCACGCGGCCGGCGATCAGGTCGGTCAGGGCGGGGGCGCTGCCCTTGTACGGGACGTGCATGAGGTCCACGCCCGCTTGCTTCCGGAACTGCTCGGCCGCCAGGTGCGAGGCGCTGCCGGGGCTGTTGGTCGCATAGTTCAGCTTGCCGGGATTGGCCTTGGCGTAGGCCACCAGGTCGCCCACCGACCGGAACGGCAGATCTTTATTGATGACCAGCACGAACGGAATGCTGTTGACCTGCGCCAGTGGCGTGAAGTCTTTCAAGGTGTCGTAGGGCAACGGCATCAGGTGCGGCAGCACGACCTGGATGGAAGTGTTGAACAACAGCGTGGCGCCATCCGGATCGGCGCGCGCCACAGTGCCCGCGCCGATCGTGCCGCTGGCGCCGGCCTTGTTGTCGATGACGACCGGCCGGCCCAGTTCGCGGCTGATCGGTTCGGCCACCAGCCGAGCCACCACGTCCGCGGGGCCGCCTGCCGGATACGGCGCGATGAGCCGCACGGGTCCGGTCTCGTCGGCCAGCGCCGGAGCGCCGGCGAGGCAGGCGGCCGCAAGCAGCAGGCGAACAGCTCGGTAAATCTGGACAGGCATTTTCATCTATGGCCTCTAGGGTGGAACGCGAAGGCGTCGGACTTGCGTTGCTCCTCCCCCGGTGCGCTCGAGGCGCCCGCTGTTCGATGACAAATTCTTGTCCACCGATAAAAAAATATCCACTATAGTTTTCCCCTATAAAAAAATAATGAATTTTTTTTTATAAAGCAATGACGCTCGCTTGTTCGCGCGAGCCAGTACCGTGTTCAGGGCCGCATTCAGGCGTAGACGGGGAACCGCGCGCACAACTGTGCGACGCGGGTCCGGACGCGATCCAGCAGCCGGTCGTCGCGGTGCTCAGCCAGCACATCGCAGACCAGCTCGGCGACTTCGCGGGCCTGCTCGGCCAGGAAGCCGCGCGTGGTGATGGCCGCGGTGCCGATGCGGATGCCGCTGGTCACGAAAGGAGGTTGTGGATCATTGGGTACGGCATTTTTGTTGACGGTGATATGAGCCCGGCCGAGCGCCGCGTCCGCGTCCTTGCCGGTCAGGCCTCTGCCGATCAGGCTGACCAGCAGAAGGTGGTTGTCCGTGCCGCCGGAGACCACCGGGTAGCCGCGCGCCTGGAAGATATGCGCCATCGCGCGGGCATTTTCGAGCACTTGCCGCTGGTAGGCCGAGAAATCCGGCTCCATCGCCTCTTTGAGGGCGACGGCTTTGGCTGCGATCACGTGCATGAGGGGCCCGCCCTGGAGGCCGGGAAAGACTGCCGATGCGATGCGTTTCTCGAGCCCCTCGTTCGCGCCTCCCATGATGATGCCGCCGCGGGGGCCGCGCAGCGTCTTGTGCGTGGTGGTGGTGACGACGTCGGCATGCAGCACCGGGTTGGGGTAGAGGCCGGCGGCGACCAGGCCGGCCACATGCGCCATGTCGACCAGCAGGACCGCTCCCACCGAGTCTGCGATTGCGCGGAAGCGCACGAAGTCCAGGATGCGGGAATAGGCCGAGAAACCGGCGACCAGCAGGCGTGGCCGGTGCTCGAGCGCCAACTGCGCGACGGCGTCGTAGTCGATCAGGCCGTCGTCGCCGATGCCGTACTGGACCGAACGGTAGATCCTGCCGGAAAAACTGACTTTCGCGCCGTGGGTCAGGTGGCCGCCGTGCGCCAGGCTCATGCCCAGCACGGTGTCGCCCGGCTCCAGCAGCGCCTGGTAAACCGCGGCGTTGGCCTGGGAGCCGGAGTGCGGCTGCACATTGGCCCAGTCCGCGCCGAACAGGCGGCAGGTTCGCTCGATCGCCAGCCGCTCGATCCGGTCTACATGTTCGCAGCCGCCGTAGTATCGCTTCCCCGGATACCCCTCGGCGTATTTGTTCGTCAATACTGACCCTTGCGCCGACAGAATGCGGGGGCTGGCGTAGTTCTCCGAGGCGATCAGCTCGATATGCGCTTCTTGCCGAAGCGCCTCTTCCCGGATGGCATGAGAGAGGTCGGGATCGAACGCTTCGGTGTGCGTGGTGTTTTTGAACATGATGTCGTCCATGGAGGTTGGGCTGCGGCGGGCTCGCTGGCCGCCGCGAGCACAGTCAGTGACGGCGCAACTACATCAGGAACTGCTCGGATGAAGCTAGAACAGGCACGCCCAGAACGCGGAACCGCCGCGCCCGTGCGATTCGGTATCGTGCCGCTACCCAATTTCACGCTCACGGCACTGTCCGGATTCATGGATGTCCTGAGACTGTCCAGCGACGAGGGTGACAATAGCCGGCCGGTGCGCTGCACGTGGAGCATCATTGCCGAGAGCATGGCCCCGGTCCGCTCGAGTTGCGGCATCCAGATCGCGCCCTGGGAGACGTTCGGATTGCCGGAAAAATACGACTATGTCGTGGTGGTGGGCGGCCTGCTGCATTCGGGGCCGCCCACTAGCGAGGCAACGGTCGCGTTCCTGCGCGCAGTCGGCCAGACGCCGGCCACCCTGGTGGGCGTGTGCACCGGTGTGTTCGCGCTGATGCGTGCCGGAACGCTGGCCGGCCATCGCGTTTGCGTCAGTTGGTTTCACTACTGGGATCTCCTGGAGCGTTTCCCTGACGCCCGGGAGGAACTCATCGTCTCCGACCGCCTGTACGTGGCCGACCGGCGGCGCATTACGTGTTCCGGCGGGCGCGCCTCTATCGACGTGGCCGCCGTCATCCTGACGCGGCATGTCGACCCGGCGATCGTCAAGAAGGCGCTGCGCATCTTGCAGGTCGACGAATCCGCCAAGGTCGATGCGCCGCAGCCTCAGCCGGCGGGCCTGGCGCCATCCACCCACCCCAAGGTGCGCAGGGCGGTGCTGCTGATGGAGCAGCACCTGAGCAGCGCGCTGTCGGTCGACAGCCTGGCGCGCAAGCTGGACGTGTCGGTGCGGCAGTTGGAGCGGCTGTTCAAGGAGTCGCTGGGAACGACGCCGCAGGCCTATGCGAGACAGGTGCGGCTGCGGATGGCCAAGTGGTTGCTGCTGCACACGGGCAAGCCGATCTCGGCGATCGCGTCGGCGGCGGGGTTTGCGGATGCCTCGCATATGGGCAGGGAATTCCGCAACAACTTCGGGGTGTCGCCCGGCGCCTACCGGGCCGGCCACGGCGTGGTGGCGCCGTCCCTGGGCCCGGCGCACGGCGGCGAGGCCGGCGCGGTTCCGGGCGAAGACTATCAGGAATGTTTTCCCAACCGTACGGACTTCTATTGACGAGGTTGCCTGCCGGCCCGGGCCGTGGTCTGGCGGGAACGTACCAATGCGGTGCCGGATTGGTTCTAGCCCGCGCCGGCCGTGCTTGGTGTACTTGCTCCTGTTCCGTCTTCTTGTGCCATTCCATGACTTATGTAGGCGTATTCGATCTGTTCAAGGTCGGGATAGGGCCCTCCAGTTCCCACACCGTTGGGCCGATGATTGCTGCGCACCGGTTCGCCCGGCACGTGCAGCGCGCCTCGTTCCTGGAGCAGGTCGCCTCGCTGCGGGTCGAGCTGTACGGTTCGCTCGGGTCGACCGGCAAGGGCCATGGCACCGGCAAGGCGGTGATGCTGGGTCTGTCCGGGTTCCTGCCCGACAGCATCGACCCGGACGTCATCGAGCCCGTTCTGGCGGACATCGCCCACCGCGGCAGCCTGCGGCTGGCTGACCAGCACCGGCTGCCCTTCGAGACGGCCCGCCATATCCTCTATTTCCGCAAGGCGCTGGCGCGCCATCCCAACGGCATGCGGTTCCTGGCGCTGTCGGCACGCGGCGAGATTCTGCTGCAGAAAGAGTATTACTCGATTGGCGGCGGATTCCTGATCAATTGCCATGGCGAACGCCTGAACGGGACGCCGGCAGCTGCCGAGCCACCATATCCGTTCCATTCGGGCGATGAACTGCTGCGCCTTACTGCCAGGACGGGGATGTCCATCGCCGACATCGTCATGGCCAACGAGAGCCGCTATCGGCCGTCGACCGAGGTGCGGGCGGGTGTGCTCGCCATCTGGGACGCGATGGCGGGCGCCGTCGCCCGTGGCTGTGCGCAGCAGGGCACGTTGCCCGGCCCGATGGCGGTCCGGCGCCGGGCCCCCGCGCTGCATCGCCGGCTGGCGGCTGGCGGCAGCGATGTCCTGGAAATCCTGGACTGGATCAGCCTGTACGCCGTGGCTGTCAACGAGGAAAACGCCGCCGGGGGGCGCGTCGTTACGGCGCCGACCAACGGCGCCGCCGGCGTCGTGCCGGCCGTCCTGCACTACTACGTGCGGTTCCTTCAGGGCACGCCGGACGGCATCGTGACATTTCTGCTGACGGCTGCCGCGATCGGCGCGCTCTACAAAGAGAACGCGTCGATCTCGGGGGCGGAGGTGGGCTGCCAGGGCGAGGTCGGGGTCGCCTGCTCCATGGCGGCGGCGGGGCTGGCTGCGGTGTTGGGCGCCACGCCCTTACAGGTGGAGAATGCCGCGGAGATCGGCATGGAGCATCACCTGGGCCTGACCTGCGATCCGGTCGGCGGACGGGTGCAGATCCCGTGCATCGAGCGCAATGCGATGGGCGCCGTCAAGGCCGTGAACGCAGCGCGCATGGCGACGGCGGGGGACGGGCTGCACTACGTCTCGCTGGACAGCGTCATCCGCACGATGATGCAGACGGGCGCCGACATGCAAACCAAATACAAAGAGACGTCGCGGGGCGGGCTGGCCGTCAACGTGACCGAGTGCTGAGGAACACATGGGACGCTATTCGATCTACAGCCTCGTGAGAAACGGGCTGAGCTATCACCGCAACTGGCAGCGCATCTGGCGCAGCCCGCCACCGCGCCAGGAATACGACGTCGTCATCGTCGGCGGCGGCGGCCACGGCCTGGCCACGGCCTACTATCTGGCAAAGCTCCATGGGGTACGCAACGTCGCCGTGCTGGAGAAGAGTTGGCTGGGCGGCGGCAATACCGCGCGCAACACGACCATCGTGCGCTCGAACTACTTGTGGTCCGAGGCCGCTCAGTTGTACGAGAAGGCCATGCAGCTCTGGGAAGGGCTGTCGCAGGACCTGAACTACAACGTCATGTTCAGCCAGCGCGGCGTCATGAACCTCGCGCATACGCTGCAGGACCTGCGCGACACGCGCCGGCGCATCAACGCGAACCGCTACAACGGCGTGGACGCGGAGTTCCTGGCACCGGAGCAGGTACGCGACATCGTGCCCATCATCAACCTGAACAGCCGCTATCCCGTCCTGGGCGCTTCATTCCAGCGCCGTGCCGGCGTAGCGCGCCATGACGCGGTGGCATGGGGGTATGCTCGCGCCGCGGACCGTCACGGCGTGGACATCCTGCAAAACTGCGAGGTTACGGGCATTCGTCGCGCGGACGGCCGCGTGACCGGCGTGGAGACCAGTCAGGGATTCATCAAGGCGAAGAAGGTCGCCGTGGTCGCGGCCGGCCATTCCAGCGTCATTGCGGCCATGGCCGGCATCCGCCTGCCGGTGCAGAGCCATCCCCTGCAGGCGCTGGTGTCCGAACCGCTGAAACCGATCATCGACACGGTGATCATGTCCAACGCGGTGCACGCATATATCAGCCAGTCCGACAAGGGCGACCTGGTCATCGGCGCGGGCATCGACCAGTACTCGGGGTATGGCCAGCGCGGCAGCTTTCACGTCATCGAGCATACGCTGCGGGCGGTGGTGGAGATGTTTCCCTCGCTCAGCCGCGTGCGCATGAACCGCCAATGGGGCGGCATCGTCGACGTCACGCCGGACGCCTGCCCGATCATCTCCAGGACGGACGTCAAGGGCCTGTACTTCAATTGCGGATGGGGCACGGGCGGGTTCAAGGCTACGCCGGGGTCCGGCTGGACGTTTGCGCATACCGTCGCCAACGACGCGCCGCATCCCTTGAACGCGCCATTCTCGCTTGACCGCTTCTATACGGGACACCTGATCGACGAGCACGGCGCGGCGGCCGTCGCGCATTGAAGCGTGGCGCCGTCTTTCCCATACCTTTTACCTTGTTGCGAGCCTGGCCCGAGAATCCTATGCAACTCATCAGATGTCCCTGGTGCGGAGAACGCGCCGAAATCGAATTTTCATGCGGCGGCGAGGCCGACATCGCGCGGCCGCTGGCCCCCGACACGCTGACGGATCAGGCCTGGGGGGACTACCTCTTCATGCGCAAGAATCCCAAAGGCCGCGTGCGCGAACAATGGCTGCACAGCTTCGGTTGCCGCCGCTGGTTCCTGGTCGAGCGCGACAACGTCACCTATCGGGTATACCGGACCATGGCGATCGGCATTCCCGAGGAGGCCGCGGCATGAAGCAGCGCTATCGCCTGCATTCCGGCGGGCACATCGATCGCGGCACGCCGCTGACGTTCTCGTTCAACGGCCGTGCCTACGAGGGTTATGCCGGGGACACCCTGGCGTCAGCCCTGCTGGCCAATGGCGTGCATTTCGTCGGTCGCAGCTTCAAGTACCATCGGCCGCGCGGCATCATGACGGCGGGCGTGGAAGAGCCCAACGCCATCGTGCAGCTCGAGCGCGGTGCCCGGACCGTGCCGAACCCGCGCGCTACCGAGGTGTCCCTGTATCAGGACTTGATGGCTGCCAGCGTGAACGCCAGTCCGAGCCTGGAGCGCGACCGCATGGCGATCGTGCAGCGCCTATCGCGCTTCATCCCTGCCGGCTTCTACTACAAGACCTTCATGTGGCCGCGGCGGCTGTGGCCCCGGTACGAGGCGGGTATTCGCGCCGCCGCCGGCCTGGGGGAATCGCCTACGGCGGCCGACCCCGACCGCTACGAGAAGATTTACGCCCACTGCGACGTATTGGTGGTAGGCGGTGGAGCCGCTGGGCTGGCCGCGGCCTATACGGCGGCCAGCCAGGGAGTGCGTGTCGTCCTGGTCGACGAGCAGCCGGAACTGGGCGGCAGCCTGCTGGCCAGTCGCGAGCGGATCGACGGCATGCCCGCTCATCAATGGGCGCGACAGATGGCCGAGACGCTGGCCGGAATGCCGGAGGTGACGTTGCTGACGCGCACCACGGCGTTCGGCTATCAGGATCACAATCTGGTGACGGCCTGCCAGCGCCTGACCGACCATCTGCCGGTGGCGCAGCGCCAGGGCAACCGCGAGAAGCTATGGCGCATCCGGGCGGCGCGCGTGGTGCTGGCCACCGGTGCGCACGAGCGGGGAGTGGCTTTCCGCGATAACGACCTGCCCGGCATCATGACATGCTCTGCCGTATCGAATTATGTGCGCCGCTACGGCGTGCTGCCGGGCCGGCAGATTGTGCTCTTCACCAACAACGATTCGGCCTACGCCACCGCGCTGGACCTGCACGAAAGCGGCGCCAGCGTCTGCGTGGTCGATGCGCGTCCGGCCAGCGCCGGCACCTGGGCGCAACAGGTGCAAGGCCTGGACATCCGCGTCATCAATGATGCCGTCGTCGTCGCCGCCGAGGGCTCGAAGCACGTGCGCGGCGTCCGGTTTGCCCGGTATGCGCCGCAGGGCATCGGCGCCGACCTGGGTGAGCTGCCTTGCGATCTGCTCGGGATGTCGGGGGGCTGGAATCCGGCGGTTCACTTGTTCTCGCAGTCAGGCGGCAAGGCAGTCTGGCATGGCGAGAAGGCCTGCTTCGTGCCGGGCGCCAAGGCGCAGGCGGCGTGCAGCGCCGGCGCGTGCAACGGCGAGTTCACGCTGACAGGGGCGCTGCGCGACGGCGTCCTGGCCGGCGCGGACGCCGCCAGCCATGTCCGCGGCAAGCCGTCGGACGGCCCGGCGCGCCCGTCGTGGCGCACCGAGCCGGTCGCGGAAGCGCCGCTGCTGGCGCTGTGGCTGGTGGGGGACCGCGCCCGGATGGATCATCGGGCCAAGCATTTCGTCGACTTCCAGAACGACGTCACCGCAGCCGACATCTACCTGGCGGCACGCGAGGGCTTCGCCTCCATCGAACACGTCAAGCGCTATACGGCGATGGGTTTCGGCACCGACCAGGGCAAGCTCGGGAACATCGTCGGCATGGGCATCCTGGCCGAGGCGCTGGGGCAGCGCGTGGAGAACACCGGCACGACCACCTTCCGCCCGAACTACACGCCCGTCACCTTTGGCGCGCTGGCCGGGCGCGAGCTCGGATCGCACCTGGACCCTGAGCGGCAGACTTGCATCCACGGCTGGCATGCGGCGCGCGGCGCCGTATTCGAGGATGTCGGCAACTGGAAGCGGCCTTGGTATTTCCCGCTGGCGGGCGAGGACATGCAGGCCGCCGTCGCGCGCGAATGCCGCGCGGCGCGCGGCGGCGTGGGGATCCTCGACGCGTCGACGCTGGGCAAGATCGATGTGCAGGGGCCGGATGCCGTCACGCTGCTGAACTGGGTGTACACGAACGCCTGGGACAAGCTCGGGGTGGGCAAGTGCCGCTACGGTCTGATGCTCGACGAGAACGGCATGGTCTTCGACGACGGTGTGACCGCCCGGCTCGGCGAGCAGCATTTCCTGGTCAGCACCACCACGGGCGGCGCGGCACGCGTGCTGACCTGGATGGAGCGCTGGCTGCAGACGGAGTGGCCCGGCCTGAAGGTGCACCTGACGTCCGTGACGGACCATTTCTCGACCTTCGCGGTGGTGGGCCCTCATGCCCGCAAAGTGCTGCAAGCGGTCTGCCGCGACGTGGACTTCGGCGGCGAGGCGTTTCCCTTCATGAGTTTCCGGGAAGGGACGATAGACGGCGTGTTCGCCCGCATCATGCGCATCAGTTTCTCCGGCGAGCTGTCCTACGAGGTGAATGTGCCGGCGAATGCGGGGCGTCATGTATGGGAGCGGCTTCTGGACGCCGGCGAACCGTACGGCATCACGCCCTATGGCACCGAGACCATGCACGTGCTGCGGGCCGAGAAGGGGTACATCATCGTGGGCCAGGACACCGACGGCTCCGTGACCCCGAACGACCTCGGCATGGGCGGGCTGGTCTCCAGGAACAAGGACTTCCTGGGCAAGCGCTCGCTGAGCCGGCAGGACACCGCGGCGCCGGGCCGCAAGCAGTTCGTCGGGCTGCTGACCGAAGATCCGCGCCAGGTGCTGGAAGAGGGCACACAGTTGCTTGACGCCCCGAGCCAGGCAGCCATTGCGCCACTGGTCGGCCATGTGACGTCCAGCTACATGAGCCCGACGCTGGAGCGCTCGATCGCGCTGGGTGTCGTGCAGAACGGCCTGGCCCGGCAAGGCGAGATCGTGGTGGCGGCCCTGCCGCAAGGAGGGTTCGCCCGGACGCGGATCGTCAATTCGGTTTTCTATGATCCGCAAGGAGCGCGCCAACATGTCGAATAGCCTGCGCCAGCGTTCGCCTCTGGCCGATAGCAGCCGGCTTCCCTTTCTTGCCGGACCCGCGGCCGGCCCGTCGGTAAGCCTGGTCGAGTCGCCGTTCCTGCCGATGCTGAGCCTGCGCGGCAGCCCTTCGGACCCTGCCTTCATGGCAGCGGCCGAGGCGGTACTGGGATTCGCCCTGCCGGTCGCGCCGAATACGTACACTGGCGCGAACACCCACGTGGCGATGTGGATGGGGCCGGACGAGTGGCTGGTGCAGGGCCTATGCCCGCAGGCCGCGCCCGAACTGCCAACGCAACTCGCGTCCAGGCTGGCAGGCCGGTTCGCCGCGGCGATCGACATCACTAGCGGCTACACGGTGGTGGACGTGACCGGCCCGCGGGCCGCCGATGTGCTCGCCAAGGGCTGTCCGCTGGACATGCATCCGCAGGTCTTCGGACCCGGCTGCTGCGCCCAGACGTGCTTCTTCGACGCCGCCGTGGTGCTGCGCCGAACCGAAGCGGGCATCAGCCTGACCACCCGGCGCAGCTTCGCTCCCTACGTGGCCGAGCTGCTGGTCGACGGCGCGCTGGAGTTCGCCTAGATGCCCGGCCCGATCGCCACGGTGTCCGTATTCCTGGATGCGGTGCAGGCCGATGCGCGCGTCGGCCTGCACCCGGAAGAGAAACTGGCCCCGCAGCCGCTCGAACTGGACGTGGCGCTGCACCTGGACGCCACGGCGGGCGATATTCGGGCGGGCGGGTATCTGGACTACGATGGTTATTGCAACTGGCTGGCCGGCCGGCTGGCGCAGGAACCGCACACGGATCTGCTGGAACAGCTCTGCCTGCGCCTGGCGGAGCAGACATTCCAGGCATTTCCGGCGGTTCGCGCCATCACGCTGCGGGCGCACAAGGCAAAACTGCGAGGCCGGGCGCGGCGCATGGGCATCGCGCTGAGCCTGGACAGGGACCTGCTGGCGCTGCAACCGCCCGTGCCGGCGGACCGAAACCACGCGACACTGGGGGAAACATCATGAGGAAAATCGCACTATCGCCTGCGTCGGTGTCATGGCGCCCGACGGTAATGGGCGCCCATCACGCGGTGGCTTGCGGGCACTACCTAGCTGCCGCTGCGGCCTCGCAGGTCCTGGCGTCGGGCGGGAACGCTGTCGATGCCGGCGTCACCATGGCCATGGCGCTCGCGGTGCTGCAGCCCGACGTGGTGTCGTTCGCGGGCGTGGCACCGACGCTGATCTACATGAAGGAGACGGGCCAGGTGGCCAGCCTGGCGGGACTGGGATACTGGCCGGCTCTCACCGACGTGGGACGCCTGCGCGCCGAAGGCGGACAGGCCATTCCGGAGGGCATCCTGCGGCAGATCGTCCCTGCGGCGCCCGCCACGCACATTCTGGCGCTGCGCCGCTTCGGCACGATTTCTTTCGAGGCCGCCGCCACTCCAGCATTGCAGTTGGCCCGCGACGGCTTTGCGATGTATCCCGAGCTGCGGGATGGGCTGGACATGCACGGCCACGAGATCGCCCGCTATCGGGAGAATGCCGCCATCTATCTGCCCGATGGCAAGGTTCCCGCGGTCGGTTCGCGTTTTCGCCAGGAAAACCTGGGCAGGACCATCGGCCGCATGATCGAAGCGGAACGCCAGGCGTCCGGTGACCGCGATGCGAAGTTGCGGGCAGTGCACGATTGCTTCTACCGTGGCCCGATCGCGCGCGACATCGACGCCTTTCACCGCAGGCAGGAAGGGTTCCTGCGCTATGAAGACCTGGCACGCTTCGAGGTGCCGGTGGAAACGCCGATCTCGTGCGCCTACCAGGGATCGCAGGTCTATGCCTGCGACGTCTGGTGCCAGGGCATTGTCCTGCTGCAGGCCCTGAAGATACTCGAACCCCTGGATCTCGCCGCGCTCGGGCACAACACACCGGCGTATCTCCACACCATCGCCAGCGCGCTCAATCTGGCCTTCGCCGACCGCGAGGCCTACGTGGGCGACCCGCGCTTCGTGCAGGTGCCGACCCGCACGCTGTTGTCCGAGGACTATGCGCAACGGCAGCGCGCCAGGCTCGATCCGGCGCGCGCGTTCGCGCAGATGCCGGCGTCCGGCGATCTCGGTGCCGATTGGCCGCCGCATGCCAATCGGGCCCTGCCAGCCGATGGCGCGGCGCCGGTGCCGCCCGACACCATTTATGGCTGCGTGGTGGACAGCCAGGGCAATGCCATGTCCATCACGCCGTCCGATACCATGTACGACTCGCCCATGGTCGACGGCCTGGGGTTGGCGATTTCCACGCGGGGCATGCAGGGGCGCCTGGAGCCGGACCATCCCTGCTCCGTGGCCCCCGGCAAGCGGCCGCGCCTGACGCCCACGCCGGCGATGTCCCTGCGCGAGGGCCGGTTCGAGATGGCGTGGGGCACGCCGGGCGGCGATGTCCAGTGCGCGTCGATGCTGCAGGTCCTGCTCAACGTGACGCGTTTCGGGATGACGCTGCAGCAGGCAATCGAGGCGCCGCGCGTCGCGCCGTTCAATTTTCCGAACTCGTTCGCCCCCAACGCCTACTATCCCGCCCGCCTGTGCGTGGAAAACCGGATCGACGAGGCCACGGTCGCCGCGTTGATCGGGCTCGGCTACGACGTTGAGTACTGGTCGGACAAGTCGTTCAACGCCGGCGCAGTCTGCGCCATCCGGCGCGATGCCGCCACCGGCCTGCTGCATGCCGGCGCCGATCCACGCCGCGCGGCCTATGCGATCGCCTGGTAGGGGCCGCGCCGCACTGCCAACGCGAATTTCCAGGAACTAGACGGTCCATGCCCCACGACAAGAATTTCATACTGACTCTGGCCTGCCCGGACCGCCGTGGCATTGTGCATGCCTGCTCCGGCTTCCTGGTGCAGCGTGACTGCAACATCCACGAATCGGCACAGTTCAACGACCAGGAGCGCGACCGGTTCTTCCTGCGGATGTCTTTCGCGGCTCAGGACGGCTCGCTCACTGCCGCCGCCTTGCACGAGGCCTTCCAGCCCATTGCGGACGATTTCGCAATGGAGTGGGATATCGTCGACGCCGGGACACGGCCCGCCACGGTCGTGATGGTTTCCCGGCTTGGCCATTGCCTGCACGACCTGCTGCTGCGCTGGCGCACCGGGCTGCTGCCGGTGGACATCAGGGCGGTGGTGTCGAACCACCGCGATTTCTACCAGTTGGTCGCCTCGTACGACATCCCGTTCCATCACGTGCCGGTGCGGGCCGACAACAAGGCAGAGGCAGAGGTGGAGCTATTGCGCATCCTCGAGCAGGAACAGGCCGAGCTCGTCGTCCTGGCGCGCTACATGCAGGTCCTCAGCGACGAGACCTCGCGCCGCCTGCATGGCCGGGCCATCAACATCCACCACAGTTTCCTGCCGGGGTTCAAGGGGGCCAAGCCGTACTACCAGGCGCACGACCGTGGCGTGAAGCTGATCGGCGCCACCGCGCACTACGTGACGGCGGACCTGGACGAAGGGCCGATTATCGAACAGGGCGTCGAGCGGGCCGACCACGCCATGAGCCCGGAGGCGCTGACGGCGCTGGGGCGCGATGTGGAAAGCGTGGTGCTGGCGCGCGCCGTGAAGTGGCACGCCGAGCGCCGGGTGCTGCTCAACGGCAACCGGACCGTGGTGTTCCGCTAGCCGGCGCAGCCGGCATGGCGTCGTACGCCCAGCGATTTGTCGCCTTGATTCTAGTAAGGAGGCCGGCGCGTTGATTAAATCAGCGCTGTGCATGTCCTGTCTTCCCGCTACGGCAATGAAGGCCACCCATCGCACCCGATCGACATGTCAAGGCCGCGCGCGCCATCGCACCAGGACGCGCAGCGGCAACATACTGCAAGGGGAAATCATGTTGAAGCGAATCCTGGCGACTTTCATCCTGGCCGCCGCGGCGGCGACCGCGCAGGCGGCCTATCCCGATCATCCCATCCGCATGGTCGTGGCGTGGCCGCCCGGCGGGGTGACGGACACTGTCGGCCGGTTCGTGGCCGAGCGCATGTCCGCCGCACTGGGGCAGACCGTCGTGGTCGAGAATCACGGCGGAGCCAACGGTATCATCGGGACGCAGATCGTGGCCGGGGCCCAGCCCGACGGCTACACCATCCAGATGGTCACGGCGGAGACCCACGCGATCAACCCGCACGTGTATCCCAACTTGAAGTATTCCCTCTCCAGTTTCGAGCCGGTGGCGCTGCTGGGCACGGTGTCTTTCGTGCTGGCGGAGAACGGCGCCGCCGGGCCGTCGTCCGTGCAAGAACTGGTAGAGGCCGCGGTCAAGGCACCGCATCGCATCAATGCCGGCAGCTACGGCGTCGGCAGCACTTCCCACTTGGGGCTGGCGACATTCGAATCGGTCACCAAGACGTCGTTCTCGCACATTCCGTACCAAGGCGTGGCGCCCGTCATGAATGCGCTGCTGGCGGACCAGGTGCAAATCGCCTTCGTCAACGCTTTCAATGTGACCGGATTCCAGAAATCGGGAAAAGCCAAGATTCTGGCGGTGGCATCCGAGCAACGCCTGGCGGTGCTGCCCGATGTGCCGACTTTCGATGAACTGGGCTATGCGGGGGTGCGCGCCGGGAACTGGTACGGCGTGGCTGTGCCGCGCGGCGTGCCCCAGGACATCAAGGACCGGTTGGAAGCCGCGCTGCGGGAGATCGCGGCCAGCCAGGTGTTTGCCGACAAGCTCGCGGCCATGGGGGTCGAGAACACGTTCAAGGATGGCGCCGAGTTCGGGAAATTCCTGGCCAGCGAGAACGAGCGACTGGAGAAGATCACGCAGGAGCGTGGAATCACGACCCAATGAGAAAGACTCGCCCGCGGCCGGCCGCCGGCGCATGGCCCGGCGGCCCGCGAGCCTGCCGCGTAGTAAAGTATTTATTCTGTCGCATGGGATGAGCGCATGGCGCAACTGAACGAGGTGCATGGCCTGCGCGCGCGCGTGCGGCGCGGGGACAGCCTGGTCGGCGTGTTCGCCCGGCTGGTACAGCCTGAAGCTGCCGAATTGCTGGCGGACGCCGGACTGGATTTCGTGATCCTGGACGTGGAACATGGCACGCATTCCCGTACGGAGCTTAGCCGCTACGTGTTTGCCGCCCAGGCGCTGGGGTTGCCCGTGCTGGTCCGCTTGCCGGAAGGTTCCGAGGCGTGGATCCAGCATGCCGTGTCGGTGGGGGCCGCAGGCATCGTCGTGCCGCACGTCAATGCGCTCGAGCAGGTCGGGCGCGCCGCGGCGTTCGCACGCGGGCTGGCGATGGAACGCGCCTATGCCGGCATGGGGCGCCGTTCCGGCTACCGCAAAGACAGCTGGCGCGATTTTCGGCGGCAGGCCTCAGACGGTTTGCTGTTCGTCGCGCAAATCGACGAGCCGCCCGGCACGCTCATCGCCGACAAGGTGGCCGCGCTCGACGACGTGGACTGCCTGTTCTTGGGCAGCCTGGGAATGGCGCTGGCGATGGGGCAGGATGCTCCTTCGCATCCGACTGTGGACGCGGCCTTGGCGTCGATTTGCCAGTCAGGGAGGTCGGCGGGAAAATGCATAGGCGTGCACGTCATGCAGCATGACCAGCAGGCGCTCTGGCTCGATCGCGGCGCAACCTTGATGGTCGTGGGCAGCGACTACGCATTGCTGCGTGACGGCGCGGCGACACAGGCAACAAGATTTCGTCGCGCCAAGGACACGCGGGACGGCGATTAGCGTCGTCTCGGAAATGCCGCCAGGTCATCGATGATCCCATTTCCGATGGACCCCGGGCCATAGGCGACCCGGCGGGCCCGCTGCCGGTAGCTACGGATGCCTTTGCGTGTGGTCTACGAAGACTTGTTATAACAATGGCTATGGCATCTTGGTCGAGCTAGAGGAACATGTCCATTCCAGCGTCGGGTCGCAGTGGCCTTTCCCCATTTCTCCGGACACATCAAATTTCCTGGGGAATCGCGTTTTTTTTGTTTTTCGGCTGCCGTTTATCATCCAAGCCGTCCAGTCCAGCCTTAATGGGAATGGGACAGCAGCGCCTGTTCGATCCGTCGTGCCGAGTTCAGTAGCCGAAGGTCATTGCCGGCGGAATCGACTAGCTGTATGCCGATGGGCAATCTTGCCGTCTGGCCCAGGCCGAATGGCAGAGTGATGCAAGGCGCCCCGATCGTGGTCCAGGTGCGATTGAACACAGAATCACCTGTTCCGGTCGTCAAGCGGGGGGCTTCGCCAGGCGCGCTGAAGGTCATCAGGCAGTCGTATCCTTCCAGGGCTTGCGCCAAGGCTCTGCGGCCTTCGGCCGCAAGCGCCAATGCCTCTTGGTAAACCGGCGCCTGAATGCGCCGGCCACGTTCGACCAACTGCTTGGCCGCCTCGCTCATTGCGCGATGGTGGGATTTGAACTCAGCCGCAAGCGCGCGAGCGGCTTCATAAGCCATGATGGTGCGGTTGCATTCGCTCATGCGTATGAATACTGCTAGCGGCAGGTCAATGGGCTCCACTTGGTAGCCTGCCTTGATCAGCCGCTGGCGCGCGCGTTCAAGTGCATGATGCGCATCCATGTCGGCTTGATCTGCATACGGGCCGGGATAGAAACCTATCCGGCGCGTTGCCGGCCCGGCCGTTTGTTGCCTGGCCTGTGCATTGGCCGAAAGCACGGCGAACAATACGGCCACATCGCCTGCCGAACGCGCAAACAGCCCAACCGTGTCCATGGAAGGCGCGAGCGGTTTCATGCCGGTGGACGGAACGATGCCACGGGTTGGTTTGTAGCCCACCACACCGCAGTACGCTGCCGGGCGTATGGTCGAGCCGCCTGTTTGCGAGCCTAGCGCCAACGTGCACATTCCGTCGGCCACGGCCGCCGCAGAGCCGCTGGATGAGCCACCGGGCGTGTGCTCTGGATTGAGAGGATTTACCGTCGGGCCGGGATGCACATAGGCGAACTCGGTCGTTACGGTCTTGCCCATGATGACGGCGCCTGCCGCCTGCAAGCGCCGGATCACTTCCGCGTCGCTCGCTGGCATGTGGCCGCGATAGATCGGCGAACCGTAGGCCGTGGGCATGTCCCTGGTATCGATAATGTCCTTCACGCCGACCGTGACACCATCGAGTGGGGCGTTGCGGCCATTTTGCGGCGCCCGCGTCGCCTGTTGCAATACGGCGTCGGGGTTGTGGAATGACCATGCCTTGACGACAGGTTCGCGCAACGCAATCTGTTCGAGCTGGGCGTGCAGAACTAGCTGCGCGGTCGAGCTTCCCGCTACGCTGCCTTCGGTGATATCGACTGCCGAGCGGAAACGAATTGCACGATCCAGCGGTTGGTTCATATCAAGGAGTGGTTTGCATGTCCGCTGTCAGGCAACGGCGCGACATGTCTTGTGGCTGGCAGGATCGATTATTCTAAGTCAAAGAGCCTGCCACTACCACGCCGCGCGATTCGATTCAGCAAGGATCAAAGCGTCCTTGCCTAGCCCATCACCAGAGTCTGTCCATGGAAATGCGCCAAATCCGGTACTTCGTCCGAGTGATAGAGCTTGGCAGCATGAGCCGTGCGGCCGCTGACCTGGGCGTCGTGCAATCTGCGCTCAGCCAGCAGATCAGCCGCTTGGAAGGAGAGCTGAGCGTACGGTTGCTGACGCGCACGTCGCGCGGCATTACCGCTACCCAGGCCGGGCTGGCATTCCTGCCCGAAGCCAGGTTGATCCTGCGCCACGCCGAACAGGCGCGCCGCGCCGCGCAGTTATCGCGTTTAAGCGGCACGGTCAGCGTCGGCCTGGCCCCCACCACGGTTTCCATCCTGGCCTTGCCATTCATGCGCGCCATGCACGAGCGCTATCCCGATGTCCGCTTGCATATGGTCGAAAGCCTGTCGGGACATCTGGCCGACATGCTGGACCGCCGGCAGCTGGATCTGGCAATTCTGTTCAACATCAACGTCAGCGCAAGATGGAACACCTTGCCGCTGATCGAGGAAGAACTTTTCTTGATCCAGTCCGCTCAAGCCGCCACACGGCTCAGTGCGCCGGTCGTGCAGGTTGGGTGCCTGAAAGACATACCCATGATCCTGCCAACCGAATCGCACGGCTTGCGCAGCAAACTCGACGCAGCCTTCAACCGCGCCGGCATCAAGCCGCTGATCGTGTCAGAAATCGACTCGCTTGCCATGCTGATGGATTCGGTCAATGCTGGATTGGGCGCCACCATACAGCCCAGCGCTGCGGTGCGCCGCTTTCCGGATGCGGCCGACCGTTTCGTGCTGAGCGAGATCACCGACCTGCAGGACCGTCATGTGAATGTACTGTGCAGCCTGGCCGACGGCGAATTGTCTCCGGCGGCGCTGTGCACCCGCTTGGTGCTGACACATTGCGTTCGTACCCTCGTGCAGGCCCAGCACTGGCCGGATGCGCGCCTGACCGATCTGTTTTCGTGATGGCTCTATCCGATTTCGAGACTATGCAAGCCGGTACCTGCTAGTTAAGGTGCCCCTATACCGGCGTGCAACAACGGGCCGGGCCAACAACAAGGGGCTCGTATGAAATCTCTTCCTCGCACCGCGCTGGCGGCGGTAGCTTTGCTGATCTCTCTACCCACGACCGCGTCGGAGCAATGGCCCACCCGCCCGATCAGGTTGGTGGTTCCGTTCGCGGCGGGCGGTTCGGTGGATGTGACGGCGCGGGTGTTGGCCAAGGGCCTGGCGCCCAGGCTGGGCCAGGCCGTTGTCGTGGAAAATCGCACGGGTGCGGCCGGTTTCATCGGTACCCAGAACGTGGTCAATTCACCTGCGGACGGTTACAGCATTGTGATGGCCAGCGCCGGCATCATTTCCGTTGCTCCGTATCTCTATAAGGACATGCCGTTCGATCCCACGAAGGATCTGGCGCCCATTACGCCCGTGGTGGATGGCGTCAACGTCCTTGTCGTCCGCCCCAAGAGCCCCGCGACTACGGTGGGTGCGTTCATCGATATGGCGAAGGCCGAGCCGGGCAAGCTGAACTTTGGTTCGTCCGGTGTCGGGGCGTCCGACTACATGGCCACGCAGCTTTTCATGGCCATGACCGACACGCGCATGACCAATATCTCTTATCGAGGAGGCGGTCCGGCCATGGTGGATTTGCTGGCCGGCAATGTCGATTTCATGCTCTCGGCCGTTGCGCCGGCCGTCAGCCAGATCAAGGCGGGCCAGTTGCGCGCGCTGGGCGTGACCTCGTCCGAGCGTCTGGAAGTGCTGCCCGATGTGCCCACCATTGCGGAAGCGGGCGTGCCGGGTTACGACTCGGTCGCCTGGTACGGCCTGTTCGCGCCTGCCGGCACGCCGGCCGCCATAATCGATCGCATCAACCGGGAAACCGCGGAAGTCTTGAAAGACCCAGGGGTGCGCAAGCAGTTGGTTGACTCCGGGCTGTTACCACATATCAGCTCACCCCAAGAGTTCGCTGCTTATATCGCGGCAGATTCGAAGAAGTGGGGCGATGTCGTGAAAGCCAACGATATCAAGGTGGAGTAAGCGATGTCGGTGCATTACCTGGATAAGTTGGCGCAGTTTATTTGCCAGACACAATTAACCGACCTGGATGACTTTACGCTGCAACATGGCCGCTGGGTGATCGCAGATTCGCTTCCGGTTATCGGGGCGGGCATGCAAATTCCTGAGATGAAGGCGTTCGCCGATGCGCACCTGGCACGGGCCGCTGCGGGCCCGGCCTGGGTGCTGGGTACCGGACGCCGTGCCGCGCCGCTCGATGCGGGCCTGCTCAACGGCAGCGCCGGTTGCTGGCTGGAGCTGGATGAGGGCAATCAATTTGCCAAGGGCCACCCGGGAATCCAGGTGGTCCCGGCCGCCTTGGCGGTAGCCCAGGAAATCGGTGCCTCGGGTGGCGATTTTCTGCTTGCGACCATACTGGGCTACGAGGTTTGCTCGCGCATCAATCGCGCTGCCGATATGCGTTTGTCCATCCATCCGCACGGCACCTATGGCGTGATCGGCGCCGCGGTTGCCGTCGGCAAGTTGCGCGGGCTTTCGGTAACGCAAATGCGCGAACTGATCAGCATGGCGGCGACCATGGGCATGGCAACCAGCCGCAATACTCTGCTGGAAGGCTCTACAGTGCGGAACATCTATTCCGGGCATTCCGCGTATATGGGCCAGGTCGCGGTGCAGATGGCGCTGACCGGCTTCAAAGGCGAAATCGATGGCGTCGAGTCGGTATACGGCGGCGGGGTGGTATCGGATCGCTACGCTGCCGACAGCGTGATGGAGGGCCTGGGCAATGATTGGCTTATCGCGATGGGATACTTCAAGCTGCACCCGACCGGGCGTTATGTGCACAGTGCCATTGACGCGCTAGAGGACGCCATCGCACAGGCTGGCGGCCATATCGACCCGGCCGGCATCGAGCGAATCGAAGTCAAGGGTTACAAGCTGGCGGCCATGCTCAGCGGCAAGGACATCACCACCAGCTTCGGAGGCCGCTTTTCCATACCATTTGCACTTGCGACGATTCTGCACCACGGCAAGTCCGGGCTGGCGTCGTTCGATGACGCCGCGGTGGCCAACCGCGCGGTGCAGGAATTGGTCCAGCGGGTATTCGTATCGGAAGACCCGGCATATACGGCGGCTTATCCGGGGTGCCAGCGTTGCGATGTCATCGTTCATGCTGCCGGCAAGCCTCCTGTGGCGGGCCATTGCGAAATGACCAAAGGAGAGCGGGCCCGCCCGCACAGCCAGAAAGAACTGGAAGGAAAATTCATGTCGCTGGGTACGCCCCTCTGGGGTGATGCCACGACGCGTAGGCTGTACGATGCCTTTATGCGCATCGAGCGCATTGGCGATATGGGCGAATTCTCGGCTGGCCTCAACCTGTAATCGACTTGCGACGGACCTGATCATGCTGAAGACCCACGGACGCTATGACTACTCGGCGATTTCCCGCCGCCCGGACTATAGTTTTCCCGAAGGAAAGCGCCTGGCGGTGCACCTGTCTTTGAACGTGGAGCACTTCGCGTTTGGCGAAGGGCTGGGCAACGATTATGGTGTGCCGCAGGCCCAGCCGAATGTGCGTAGTTTTGCCTGGCGTGATTACGGCAACCGCGTTGGCGCCTGGCGCTTGCTGGAGTTCGCGGATACGTATGAACTGCCGCTTGAACTGTTGGTCAACACAGAACTCTACCAATACTGTCCACAAATGATTGCCGCTTTCTCGGCGCGTGGCGACGAGATCGTCGGCCATGGCCGAACCAATGCCGAGCGCCAGGGCGACATGGCGCTCGAGCAAGAGCGCACCGCCATTCACGAGGCAACCGCGGCAATCGCTCACCACGAGGGCCAGCCGCCCATGGGGTGGCTGGCGCCCTATATATCGCAGACCCACGACTCGCTGGATCTGCTGCAGGAAGCCGGCTACCGTTACATGATGGATTGGCCCCTGGATGACCAGCCGGTCTGGTTCAACACCCGGCACGGACGCATTCTGGCCATTCCCTACGCGCAGGACTTGAACGACTCTATCGAAATCGTCACGCGTCGGACCCCGTCGCAAGTTTTCTGCGAGAACCTCATCGACCAGTTCGACGAGATGCTTCAGGAATCCGAGCGTCGTCCGCTGGTCATGAGCATCGTGCTGCACAGTTTCATACTGGGCCAACCGCACCGGCTGCGCCGGTTCCGGAAAGTCATCGAGCATATCCTGCGGCACCGCGATAAGGTCTGGCTGGCGCGGGCAGGAGAGATCTGCAGGTTCATGGAATCGTTGCCCGCCGGCATAGTGCCGGGTAGTGAAGGCTACGCCGATCGCCAATGATCCGCTGTCCATGGGGCGTGACCCCGATGGCAGGCAAGTGCCCGAAAGCGTAGTACCTCGCGTATGGCAGATAGAATAGGGTCTGCAAGGCCTTGTCATAATCAGGGCAATGGCATTTTTGTGGAGGCAGGAAGCATGTCCATTCAAACCTTGGGCCGCTGCAGCGTCGCGCTGTGTCTCGTCGCGCTGGCCGGGTGCTCTTCAGGCGGATCGGGGACCATGAGCCGATTGTTCAACGAGTGCACCTGGAACCGTAGCGGGTGCATGCATGAGGGCTCGTATGAAGCGGATGAAGAGGACTACGCCGAAGAGGAAGCGGCGCGCCTGAACAAGGCCCAGTCCGTCAGGTTTCGCCGTGGCTCTGGTGACTGATACGGGCGGGTGAAGCTTGATCGCATGGCGGCATGGGGCCGAAGCGATATGATGAGACGTTCCCCCTTTCTATTCGGTGGCATCCATGATCCGATTGACTCGCGCACCTGACATGATGCTGGGCCAACATTGGGCCAACCTGCTGGAGCAGGCGGGGATAGCCTGCCGCCTGACCAGCCGGTATCTGCAGGGGGGCGCGGGGGAAATCCCGGTGGACCAATGCGGTCCCGATCTTTGGCTGGAAGACGAGCGCGACAAGGATGCGGCGATGCGCATCATCGACGGGCGTGGCGATGATGCCTCTGCGGTGCGACCGCACTGGCGGTGCGATGCCTGCGGTGAATGGCTGGAGCCCCAGTTCTCGACGTGCTGGCAATGCGGCGCGATGCGGCCTGCCTAGGCCCATCAAGCCCGCTGCCTGGCATGGCCGGGCAATCCAGTCCTGACAATGATCAAGACACCGCGCCCAGGCCGTACTTGCCTGTCAGCAGCGCGCCGGTCTGGAAGCGTTCGATGGAATACGGCTGCAGCGAAACATCGGTGGGCAGGCCCAGCGTCTCCTGGGCAAGAATGCGGCCCACCATGGGAGACAGCTTGAAGCCGTGGCCGGAAAAACCGTAGCCGACCAACAGTCCGTCGATGCCGGGCAGTTTGCCCAATACCGGGTTCCAGTCGGGGGTGACATCGTAGACGCCCGTCCACGATGAAGCGATGCCGGCGGTTTCGTAGCCGGGGAAGCGCTGCGCGACCTGGGTGCCGACGTCGACGATATAGTCCATCGGGATATCGCCTTGTTCCACTTCGGCCGTGTCCAGAGCTTGCCCCGCGATGCCTTCGCTGACCAGCATCTGGTTGCCGCCGTAGCTGCGGCAGTACAGCATGCCCGGCGAGGCCAGGTCTTTGAAGACCGGCATCGAAAACGTGTACTTCGCGGCGCTGCACTCCAGCGCAAGCACTGCATGTCGTTCGGGTACCACCGGTAGCTTGCGGCCGGTCCAGCCGGCCAGTTCCGGGGTCCAGATATTCTGGGTGCTGATGACCGTGGCCGCGTTGAAGTCGCCGGCAGAGGTCGATACCCCGACGATCCTGCCGTTCTCGGTCAGCAGGTGCCTGGCCTCGACGTTCTCGCGCACGGTGATGCCGGCGCGGCGCGCGGCGCGCGCAAAACTGGTGGCGACCAGATAGGCATCGGCAAAACCCGCCTCGGGTTCGAAGCCTATCAGGGCGGCATCGTCGAATTGCGCGATGGGCAGCAGTTCGCGCGCCTGTTGCTGGGTCAACGACTCCAGCGCAATACCCTGGTCTTGCTGTTGCTGCAACGCTGCCCGCAGCGGACCGAGCTTGTCGCCTTCGGGGGCGGCGATCAGGTAGCCGCACTTGACCAGGCCGCACGAGGCTTCTTCATCTTCCAGGTATTGGGGGAAATCGCTGAATACCCGCCAGGACTGCCGCGCCAGCTCGACGTTCTCTTTGACCGAGTAGTGCGTGCGCAGAATGCCGGACGACTGGGACGTCGTTCCGGCGCCGATGGTGCCGCGGTCCAGAAGAAGGACATTCTTCGTGCCGAGCCTGGCAAGATGAAATGCTACCGAGCTGCCGATGACGCCGGCGCCGATGACAACCACGTCGTACCTGTTCACGAGTCTGTTTTCCGGTTCTGAGAAAGGTGAGCGGGGCCTTGCCGGCACCCGCTCGTTGGGATGGTGTCCAGGCCCGCCTACGAAGGCGTGATGCCCGCAGCTTCGACATAGCCTTTCCAGCGCAGCTTGTCTTGCTTGACGAAGGCGTCGATTTCCTTCGGCGTGGCGGGCGGATAGGTCAGGAAACCCTGGTCCGTGTAGGTCTTTTGCACGGCGGGCTTGTCTATGGTTTGCTGGAATTCCTTGTGCAGCAGGTCGACGATATCGGCAGGCGTCTTGCGTGGCGCGAAAACCGCATGCCAGGTGACGACTTCATAGTTGTCCTTGACGACGCTGGCTATCGTGGGAAGCTGTGGCGCCCAAGGCAGGGGTTCGCCACTGGAGACCGCAAGAGGCACCAGTTTGCCGGCCTTGACCAGCGGATCGACCACCGACCACGCGTCGATGTGGAAAGTGTTGCGTCCGGCCGCCAGGTCGGACATCGCGGTCATGTCCTTGTACGGAACATGCAGCACCTCGGATGCACCGATTTTCTTGCAGAAAATCGCGCCCGCGATATGGCTGGATGTGCCCACGCCATAAGAGCTGAAGCTGCATTTGGACGGGTTCTTGCGGATGTACTGGACCAGCTCGTCCGCCGTCTTGACGCCCAGCCCGGCATTGGTGACCAATACCAGTGGCAGTTTGGCGGTGCGCGACACGGCCGCGAAGTCGTGGTCCGGGTCGAAAGGCAGCGTGCGATAGACGTACGGGTTGATGCAGAACGGCGTGGCGGTGGAATAGAGCAGGGTCTTGCCGTCCGGGGGCGATATGCCCACTTGGCGGGTGCCGATGTTGCCGGCCGCCCCAGGCTTGTTCTCGACAATGAAATTGCCGCCCAGGCGTTCAGAGACATCGTTGACCAGCAGGCGGGCGATGACGTCCGTGCTGCCTCCGGCCCCGTAGGGCACGATGACCGTGACCGGACCGTCGGGATACGATCCTGGCTGCGCCAGCGCCAAGCGGGGCAGGGCGGCGGCACCGCACAGGCCGGACAGGACTCTCAGGGCATTGCGACGTTGCGTGTTCATGGATTACTCCTGTAGTTTGGACCACGTCCGACCCCTTTCTTGCGGCTCGGGCTTGCGGCCCGGGCCCGCATCGGACGGTGCAAGGATTCAGCGAGCCCTCCAGTGGTCGTAGGCGTCTCGCGCCTGGTACCAACTGCCTATGGCGAACAGAAACCAGGTATTGCCGAAGTAAAAAGGATGGCCGGGAATTTCCCCCATGTCGAAGGCGTTGATCGGATCGCGGGACTGTGCGGCGATCTTGCGGCCCACACTGTGTCCCAGGTAGCTCATCATGGCGACGCCGCTGCCGTTGCAGCCCAGCGCGTAATGCAGTCCGTCGGACCCGCCGATATGCGGCATGGAGTCCAGCGTCATCGCGACCTTGCCGCCCCAGCTGTGCGTGATGCGTGTTTCTGCCAGTTGGGGAAAGCGCTTGACCATCGCGCGATGCAACAGGCGGGCGGTGGTTTCTTCACTGGCCGATGTGAAACGCGCGCGCCCGCCGAACAGCAGGCGGCGGCCATCGGGCGACAGGCGATAGTGATTGACCACGCGTCGCGACTCGGAAACGGCGCGATTGGTGGGCAGCAGGCTGGCCGCCAGGTCGGGCGCGAGTTCCTCGGTGGCAATCATGGACGTGGCGATGGGCACCACTTTGCGCTGCAGGCCGGCCAGGTTCGCACCGGTATAGCCGTTGGTGGCGATCACCACCTGTTGCGCACGCACTGTGCCGCGTGGCGTGGCGATCTCGTAGCCGCCAGCCTGTCGCGTGATGCGCTCGACCGGCGTGTTGCCGTGGATGCGCGCGCCGGCAGCGCGCGCGGCGTGCAGCATGCCGCCATACAACTGCGCGGGTTGCAGGTGGCCGGCGCGTTCTATCAGGGCGGCGCCATGGTAGATGCGGGATCCGATCTCGGGTTCCAGCGCTTCGCGCGGGATCATCCGCGCGTGCGATCCGGTGCAGGCGTTCAACTGCTCGATACGATCTTTCCAGGCCTCGCAGTGCTGCGGCACCCACATGGTGGTAAGCCGGCCCGTCTTGTGCCAGCCGCACTGGATGTCGTGTGCGTCGATCAGCGATTCCAGGTAGGTCATGGATGCCGCGGCGTCGCGCAGCCGCGCCGCCAGGCGCTGCTCGCGTTCCCGGGGGCTTTCGCCCACGGCGGCGAGCGCCTTTTTCTGCACGTTGACGCCGCCCGATACCTGTCCGCCGGATCGCGTGCTGGCGCCCTGGCCAGGGCGGCCGGCCTCTAGCACCAGCGCGTCGATACCCGCCTGGCGCAGCGTCAAGGCGCAGCAGATGCCGGCATAGCCGGCGCCGACGATGACCACGTCGGCGTTGGCCGGCAGCGTATCGTCGCCGGGGTCGGGCGGTTCATAGGCTTCCCACCAATAGGGGCGCCGCTGGAAATCCGGCGCGAAGATATCGGCTGAAGAGGCCATGCGGGGCTCCTGGGATGTGGGTAAGGGTGTTGCCGTCAGGCGCGTGCCGCTGCGAATTCGTGCAGGGACGCAAGCGGGGGCAGGTCGGTATAACGCTCGCTCAACTGCGCGTAGAGGCGATCGATGTCGGCCGCGCCGCCGTCGGCCGGCGGGGCCGTGCCGGCCAGCGCGGCGAACATCTGGTGCTTGACGAAATGCCGCCAGCTGACCGGGATGGCCGCCAGGATCCGCGTCATCGCGTCATAGCGTGCCGCCGTCCAGATGTCCTCGAACCGCGAACGCCCCGGGCCGTAGTCGAAATGCTCCACGTTGCCGGACTTGTCGCTGCGCAGTTCGCGCGTGGCGGCCTCGTCCACCGTCAGGTCGTCGCGCACCACCACGCCGTAGGCTGCGCGAGCACGGTGCGGCGAGACAAAACCGCAGTGCACGTCGTCCAGTACGCGTGCGATGGGGCGCTCGTACGGATGTCCGTAGCCGCCACCGGCCGGTCCTTGAAGGCGGATGACATCGCCCGGCGCGCAATTGACCAGGTCGCTGTTGCGCAGCTCTTCGGGCTGTGCAGAGTCTGGGTTCTTGATGAAGCGCGAGTTGGCGCCCGCCTTGCCGCCCACCACTCCCCAGGCGGCCAGTTCCGAGCGATTGCGGTTGCGCGCGGTGACTACGCCGTTGGGCGCCAGCACCTTGAATTCCATGGTCGCGGCGTTGCCGCCGCGCAAGCGACCCGCGCCGCCGGTGTCGGGTACCAGGCCGTAGCGGATGATCTCGATGGGCACTTCGGCTTCGTTGATTTCCACCGGTGTGTTCTTCAGGAAGGCGTTGTTGGCGCCGCAGCCTTCCACGCCGTCGTAGTCCGGTCCGCCGCCGGCACCACCGCCGCAAGGCCCGATCGAGGACAGCACTTGGCGGCCTTCGCGGGTGGCCGTCTTGACGTTCAGCAGCGTCGAGCCGCCGGCGGGGCAGGCCGGCAGGCGGTTCGGTACGGCACGGTTGAAGACGCCGAAGGTGCAGGCCTGGATGACCGCCGCCATCAGGCTGCGCATGCCCACGGCCGCTGGCGCGTGTGGATTGACGACCGAGCCTTCGGGCAGGACGGCGTTCATGGGACGCACCGAGCCGGCATTGAGCACATTGCGGGGCGCCAGCGTATGCATGACGTAGATCAGGCCCACCGTGATGACGGAATGGTGCCCGTCTCCGCCGGTGGGAACGTTCAGCGACGATGCAACCTGCGGATCGCTGCCGGTGAAGTCCAATTCAAGCTCGTCGCCGCGCACGCGCAGCGTGATGTGGATGCGGCAGGGGTAGCCGCCCACCGAGTCTTCGTCGGCGTATTCCGAGAATTCGTACTCGCCATCGGGAATGTCGCGTATCAGGGTGCGCGTCTGCTGCTCGGCGTAGTCCAGGATGGCTTCGGCCCCCTGCATGAATTCGTCAATGCCGAATCGGTCGATGATCTCGTGCACTTTGCGTTCGCCGACGTTCAGGGCGGCAATCTGCGCGTTCAGGTCGCCGTGGTTCTGGTCGGGCATGCGCACATTGACCTGCATGATGCGCAGCAGTTTCTCGTCGATGACGCCGTCGCGCATCAACAGCATGGGCGGGATGCGCAAGCCCTCCTGGTGCACCTCGGTAAGGGTGCGCGACAGCGAGGCCGGCACGGCCCCGCCCATGTCGGTATTGTGGATGTGGGTGCCCACGAAGCAGGCCAGCCTGCCTTCGTAGAAGACCGGTTTCCACAGGTGCATGTCGGGCGTGTGCGTAGAGACGTAGCCGCTATACGGGTCATTGGTCAGGAAGATGTCGCCTACGCGGTAGTCGTCGAACATGGCGATGACCCGGCCGTAATCCAGGCCGGTGTACCAGGTGGCGCCGAATGTCTTGGGCGAGGCGAAGGTCTTGCCCGACGGGGTCATCAGCTGGGCGGAGAAGTCCTCGGTTTCCTTGACGAAGGTGGAATAGGCCGTGCGCATCAGCGTATAGCCCATGGCTTCGGCGGCGGCGGTGCAGTGATTGGCAAGCACCTGCAGGCGGAAATTGTCCACGGTCATGGTCACGACGCGGCTCCTTCGGAAGTGATGCGCAGATTGGCGTATTCGTCGACATGGCATTCGTGGGCGCAGGGAATCACGGTGGTGCAGTCGTCCTGCGTCACGATCGCCGGGCCGCTGAAGTGCTGGCCGGCACTCAATGCGGTGCGGCTGTACAGGTCCACATCGCGGAAATCTCCATCCAGCCACACGCGCAGCGTGCGTTCCGGCCGTGGCGTTCCGGGGCGCGGCTCGTGGCGCGGGAAGCGCGGCTTGTCGTTGTTGCCCGAGATCACCACGCGCAGGCTGACGATTTGCACCGGCGCATGCTCGTCGGCATGCCCGTACAACTGACGGTGCATGTCATGGAAGGCCTGGCCCACCGCTTCGACATTGGTGGCCGCCAAATGGGCGGGGTCCAGCACGGTGTCGATCTCGTACGATTGGCCGCGATAGCGCATTTCCGCCGAATAGACCAGTTCGGCCTGGTCGATGTGGCCCTGCTCTTGCATCAGCCACTGTTCGGCGCGCTGGCGCAGCGTGGCGTACTCATCGCGCACGGTCTGCAGGTTCGCCGGGTTCAGGTCCGTGTACACGGTTTTCAGGAAGTCGCTCTTCAGGTCGGCGATCAGGCCGCCCAGCGCGCTGAGCGTGCCGGGCGAGGGCGGGACGACGATCTCCTTGACCTTGATCTCGCGTGCCAGGAAGCAGCCCAGCATGGGGCCGGCGCCGCCGAAGGCCAGCACGGCGTATTCGCGCGGATCGATGCCGTAGCGCGACACCAGCCCGCTGACCTCGGCATACATGCCGGACACGGCGATCTGGATGATGGCTTCGGCGGTCTCTTCGATACTGCGGCCCAGCTTGCCGGCCAGTTCGCCGACCACCCGGCGTGACGCTTCGGCGTCGACTTCGACCGCCTGGTAGCCCAGGTCGGAATGCCCGACCAGGCCGCAGCAGACGAAGGCGTCGGTGATGGTGGCGCGCGTGCCGCCGCGCCGGTAGCAAGCGGGTCCGGGGCGCGACCCGGCGCTTTCCGGGCCCACCTTCAGGACACCCAGCGGGTCTACCCAGGCGATCGAGCCACCGCCTTCGCCCACCGAGGACACCGACACCGACGGGATATGGATCTGGAAGTCGCCGATCAGTTCGCCCACGCCGTACGTCGGCTTGCCATCGACGATGACGGCGATATCGGCGCTGGTGCCGCCGATGTCCAGGCTGAGGCAGCGCGCAATGCCCGCGGTGGCCGCCACGTGGCTGGCACCGATCACGCCGGCCGCGGTGCCCGACAGAATCATCTGCACGCAGTCGCGCTTGCCCTGCTCGGCGGTCATGACGCCGCCATTGGATTTGGTCAGGCGGGGTTCCGGCTTGACGCCGGCGTTGTTCAGGGCGCTTTGCAGCGAACCCAGGTAATGCGCGACCCGCGGCTGTACATAGCCGCCGATGACGGCGGTGACCGTGCGTTCGTACTCGCGGATGATGGGCCAGGTTTCGCTGGAGCAGGAAACCGGCAGGCCGGGGGCGAGCGATTCGACGATTTCCTTCACGCGCAGTTCGTGGGCCGGATTGCGATAGGCGTGCAGCAGCGAGATGACAATGCCTTCGGCGCCGGCGTCGCGCGCCCGCCCGACGGCGTGCCGGACGCTTTCCTCGTCGAGCGGCTTGCGCACCGAGCCGTCCGGCCCCATGCGTTCGGCGACGCCAAAGACCATGCTGCGCTTGACCAGCGGTTCGGGGCGCCGCGACAGCAAGTGGTACATGTCGGGGGTCTTCAGACGCGCGAGTTCCAGCACATCGCAGAAATTCTCGGTGGTGAACAGCGCCAGTTTCAGGCCCTTGCGCTGGATGACGGTGTTGATCCCCACGGTCGTGCCGTGGGTGAAGTAGCTGATCTGCCCGGGCTGGATGCCGTAGCGTTCGCCCAGCATGCGCACGCCGGCGATGACTTCTTCGCCCGGCTGGTCCGGACGGGAGAAAACCTTCAGGCTCTTGATTTCGCCGCTGTCTTCGTCAAACACGGCGAAGTCCGTGAACGATCCGCCGATGTCGACGCCAACTCTGTACCCCATGGGTGCTCCCAAATCTGTGTCGCGGAGTTCGAAACCCGCTTGCAGGTTAGCCCAAAGCAGGCTAAAATGTTCACTAGATGAACAAACATTTCATTTAGTGGTCAAATGAATGATAATAGGTCGGTCCAGAGGTGTCTAGCGGTGCTGCGCAGTTTTCGCAGCGGGCCAGGGCAATCCCTGACGGCGCTGTCCAGGGCGGTGGAACTACCGCACTCGACGGTGCTGCGGCTGCTCAATACGCTGCAAAGCGAAGGCTATGTGCGCAAAGAAGGCACGCTGTGGTCGCTGACCCCGCAATTGCTGGAAATCGGGTTTGCGGCGCTGGCCAATACGGGGGTGAACGATTTCATCCAGTCGTCGCTGCAGGCGCTGGCCGACAGGTGCTCGGGCACCGTCAATATCGGCGAAAAGAGCAAGGACCAGGCCATCATCATTGCGCGCGCCAGCTCCGAATCCGAGCGGCGCAAGATCCTGGTCGTCAATCTGCGCGTGGGCAGTTCGCTGCCGCCCGGCACTGCGCTGTGCTCGGCGCTGGACTTGCCGGAAGACCAATGGTCGATCGCGCACTACGCCGATCGCAAGGTCACCACGGTTGGCATATCGCTGTTCACGGGGCCGGCGCGCAGCCTGTCGCTGGGGCTTTCAGTCAATGACGACGAATATTCTCGCCCGCGCATAGAAAGCGAGCTGCTGCCAGCGCTGCGCGTCAAGCGCGACGAGATTCGGCGGCTGATGCGATTGGGCGACGTGTAGGCAATGCCTGCGCTTGCAGGCCCGGGCAGCGATAGCGAGCCGCCAAAAAAGAAAGCCGCCCCGAAGGGCGGCAGAAATCAGGCAAGGAAAGCTAGCTCGTTCTGTACAGGGAAGACAGTAACGAACCCGCATGACCGTATGATTTCAAGCTCAGTTCTTGCATGTATTCACGCAATTCGTGTTCGGCCGACGTAGGTAGGGTGCGGCCCGATTGCGAAACCAGTTGCTCGGCGGCCTGCAGGGTGCGTTGCGCCCGCGCCTCGGCTGAGTTGCGAGGAAGACCCGCTCGTCTTGGGTTAAGGGGGGCCATGAGAACTCCTGTTGAATCTCGGCCATGAACGTGGCTAAGAGACGATGATACTGAGCAACGTTTCAAAGTTTAAGTCAAGAAATGAAAATTGGCGCTATTTCATTGGCTTATGGGGGCCAGGCAAAGAAAAGCCGTTCCAAAGGGCGGTTGCCGGACGCAAGCCGGCCTGCGGCCTGCCGGGTCCCGTTCACGCTATGGCTGGGTGCATGCGCGTCCCGCCGTGTCCAGCCGAATGGTCTGCACGCTGCCGTCGATCGATAGTCTTGCGCCGGTATTGCGCTGCAGGGTATCGATGTCCATGCCGGCTACCATCGAGCGCAGTACGAACCGGTGGTCCTTGATGTCTACGATGGCCCAGTTGGTGTAAACCGTATCCACCACGCCGGCCGCGGTCAGCGGGTAGGTGCAGGTTTCCAGCAGCTTGGGTTCGCCTGCCTTGGTGGTGTGTTCCATCATGACCAGCACCTTGCGCGCGCCCACGGCCAGGTCCATGGCGCCACCGATGGCCGGAATGGCGTCGGGCGCATCGGTAATCCAGTTGGCCAGATCGCCGTTGGCGGCCACCTGGAAGCCGCCCAGGATCGAGAAGTCGAGATGTCCGCCGCGCATCATGGCGAACGAAATGGTGTGCTCGGTGATCGACGCGCCGGGCAGCAGCGTAACGGCGACGCGGCTGGCGTTGATCAGGTCCGGGTCGATGGCGCCGCCTTCGGCGGCCGGGCCCATGCCCAGGATGCCGTTTTCGCTGTGCAGCAGGATTTCGCGGTCAGTGGGCAGGTGGTCGGAAACCAGCGTGGGCATGCCTATGCCCAGGTTCACGGTGGCGCCTTCCGGGATGTCGCGCGCCACCAGCTGGGCGATCTGCTGGCGGTTCAAGGATAGCGGGTCGGTCATGTCGGGCTGCCTGCCAGAACGACGGATTGGACGAAGATGGCTTGGGTCATGACTTGCTCGGGTGGAATATCGCCAGCCTGCACGATCTGGTCGACCTGGGCGATGGCATGCCGCGATGCCATGCACATGACGGGGTTGAAGTTGCGCGCGGCCAGCCGGTAGGTCAGGTTGCCGAAGCGGTCGCCCTGGTGGGCGCGCACCAGCGCAAAATCGGCCGGCAGGGGCTGTTCCAGCACATAGCCCTTGCCATCGATGACGCATGTCTGCTTGCCCTCGGCCATCCAGGTGCCGTAGCCCGTGGGGGTGTAGAACGGGCCCAGGCCCGCCCCGGCGGCTCGCATGCGTTCGGCCAGGGTGCCCTGGGGCACGCATTCCAGTTCGACTTGCCCGGCGCGGTACGCGTGGGCGAATATTTCCGAACGCGGCGGGCGGGGATGCGAACAGATCACCTTGCGTACGCGGCCGGCGGCGATCAGTGCGGCAATACCTCGTTCGCCGGCACCGGCGTTGTTGCTGATCAGGGTCAGCCCGGTGGTGCCCATGGCCAGCAGCGTGTCGATGAGCTCGAACGGAATGCCCGCGTCGCCGAAGCCGCCGATCATGACGCTGGCGCCATCGGGAATGAGCGACAGCGCTTCGTCGTGCGACGACTTGATCTTGTTGATCATCGTGGTCCCTGTGTTGTGGTCGGCCTCATGCGGTCTCGTGGTGTCCCGGCTGCTGGACGCTACAGCACGGCCTGGGTGCCCAGGATGGCGGTGGACTGGCTGGACAGCGTGCCGCCGTTGCCATGCACCAGCGCCGTGTGGGCATTGGCCACCTGTCGTTCGCCGCATTGGCCGCGCAACTGCCGCACGGCTTCGATGGTGATGAACATGCCGTACATGCCCGGATGTACGCACGACAGGCCGCCGCCGTTGGTGTTGACCGCCAGCCGGCCACCGGGAGCCAGCGCGCCGCCGCTGACGAAGGGGCCGCCTTCGCCTTTCTTGCAGAAGCCCAGGTCTTCCAGGAACAGGATGGGGTTGATCGTGAAGGCATCGTACAGTTCGACGACGTCGATGTCCTTGGGCTGTATGCCGGCCATGTCGAAGGCGATGGCGCCGGACTGGCTGGCCGCGGTGACGGTAAGGTCGTCCATGGACGAGATCTGCCGGTTCCAGCAAGCTGTGGAACTGCCCAGCACGTATACCGGCGTGTTGGGCAGGTCGCGCGCTCGGTCGGCGCGCACCAGCACATAGGCGCCGGCGCCGTCGGTGACCAGGCAACTGTCGCGCACGGTCAGCGGATCGGACACCATGCGCGAGGACAGCACCTCGTCGATGGTGAGCGGATCGCGCATATAGGCTTCCGGATTCAGCTGCGCCCATTTGCGCGCCGCCACGGCCACCTCGGCCAGTTGCTCGCGCGTGGTGCCGTACTGGTGCATGTGGCGCGCGGCCGCCAGCGCATACGAGCTGAGCGGGCTCAGGGGGTTGTAAGGGGCCTCGTAAGGTTGCGGGTCGAGCTTGCGGCGCGCATTGCCGATCTCGGCCCGGTTCAGCGTCGAGGTGCGCTGGGTGCTGCCGTAGCACACCAGCACGGCGTTGCATTGGCCGCTGGCCAGGGCCTGCAGGGCCGGCATCAGGTGGGCGACGAAGCTGGACCCGCCGATCATGGTGTTGTCGATGAAAGTGGGGCGTATGCCCAGGTGCTCGATGACGGGCATGGCCCACATGGTGGATGCCACGCTGGCGGTGGCAATACCATCGATATCGCGCATGGTCAGGCCGGCATCGGCCACGGCACGGTGGGCCGCCTGCACCAGGATTTCCATTTCGGTATAGCCGTGGGCCTCGCCCAGGCCGGCATGGCCCACGCCGACGATGGCGGCCGCGCCGCGCAGTCCAGGGTCGATCATGCGCGGCCTCCGGCGTGCTTGAATACCACCAGCTTGCTGTCGCCGGCATCGATCACATGGGCCTGCACCGCCATGCCGATGGCCACCGCCCCGGGCGCGATGCCGTCCACGCGGGACATCATGCGCACTCCTTCTTCCAGGTCGACCAGCGCCACGTTGTAGTCGCCGCCATGCTCGGCCTTGCGCCGCACGACGGTTGTGGAATAGATGGTGCCCTTGCCCGAGGGAGTGATCCAGTCCAGGCGATCGGCCCCGCAATGGGGGCAGATCATCCGGGGATAGAACACGGCCTGGGCACACGCCTGGCAGCGCTGGATCTGGAACCGGCCCTGGGCAAGCTGGTCGTGGTAGTGCTTTTCTGGGCCGGCGGGGGGCGCGGCCGTGGACTGGGACATGGTTGGCGCTTCCTTCGATAGGAACTCTGGCGATTGTGCGACGATCGCTCGCCCGCCGCCAATCTTGTTTTGCTTAGGGGGGCTTTTGCTGCGGTTAACAGGGCCATTGCGGCCGTGAATCTTCTTTCATTGCATTTCAGTTCCGCCCATCCGGCGTTCTTCGCAGCCGGCGCCTTGAGTCAGGTCAAGCCCGGCCCGGACGCCAGGCGCCAACATCCATGGATGTTCAATTCGACACCGGAGATATCAAATGAGCAGCACCCAGGCCAGCCATTGGCTCGATTCCCCACAAGGCTATGGTTCGATCAGCCGCTTTCTGCACTGGGGCATGGCCGCATTGTTTGCGTGGCAATTCATCAGTTCGGCCTTGCATGCCTGGAACCGCGAGGCCGAGATCTCGCGCTGGTTCTGGCCGTCGCATGTCTCGTTGGGGGTGCTGTTGTTGGTGCTGGTGGCAGCGCGCGCTGTCTGGGCCCTGGAAAACCAGCGGCGGCGCCCACCCACTGACGCGAACGTGTGGGGGCGCCTATCCTGTGCCGGGCATGCCGGTCTTTACGCCTTGATGTTCTGCGTGCCGCTGATCGCCATGCTGCGTTCGTACGGCCGCGGCAAGGGCCTGGCGGTATTCGGCATGCCGCTATTCGATGCGTCGGGGCGCGAGATCGCGTCGCTGGTCGCCCTGGGCAATGCGCTGCACGGCTGGCTGGGTTGGCTGCTGCTGGCGCTGGTGGTTGGGCACGTGGCGATGGTGGGCGTGCATCAGTACCTGTGGCGCGACCAGACGGCGGCCCGCATGCTGCGGCGCCGTTGAGCCTGCGTTGGTGGTCCCGGCCCCCATGGCCGGGACGCCGTTCAATCGAACACGTCGAACAGCACGTCGGCAACGATGGCGGTGCCGATGGCCACCAGGATCAAGTCGCTGCCCGCCATCCGCCACTCGTAGCCGGGGTGCACCGGCAAGCGGGCCAGCATCGACCTTGGCACCATCTTCTTGGCGATGCCCGGCGGCAGCGGTTTGCCGCGTGCCAGGTTCTTGCGTATGCCGGGCGGCAAGGACGAATACCCTGTCAGCCCGTAGTCGGTGGCATAGCCGCGCGCCATGGAAATACTGATGCCCGCGGTAGCCAGAGAAATCCCGATATTGACGTCCGGATCATTATTGCCTGAGCCTTTGCCCTGGTTGTTTCCGTTTCCCTTGTTTCCGTTATTGCCGTTGCCGCTATTGCCCTTGCTATTACCGCTGCCTTGGCCGGCATTGGCGGGCTTGCCCTTGCCTTCAGGCGGTGCGGCCAGCGCCAATCCGGCCAAGCCGATGCTGCAGGCGGCGGCAATAGTCAGGATGCTGGTACGGAAGCGCATGGTTGGAACCCCTTTTTTCAGGCGACTTGAGTGTAGTACGCACTTGCCAAGGGCGCACGGCATTCAGGTTTCCCAGCCGAAGACGCTGCGCCCGCCATAGGCGGCCGAGGCCTGTCGTTCCTGCTCGACAAATTCCGGTAGTGCAGGTCCCCGTGCCGCTTTTTCCAGGCGTCGCGCCTGCTGATCCAGCCGGCGCAAGGCCTGTAGCCGTTCGTCGTTGCCCAGGGCCGCCTTGCCGACGGCGCTTTTCAGGACGTTGATGGTCTGGTCGTATATTGCGCACGGCACGGGATAAGGGTGCCGGTCTTTGCCGCCATGGGCCAGCGAGAAGCGGGCCGGGTCCGAAAACCGGCATGGGGTGCCATGCACGACCTCGGCCACCAGCGCCAATGAACGCACGGTGCGGGCTCCTATGCCAGGGACGAGCAGCAGGTCGGCGAAATCGACCGGGCCACTTTCGGCGGCCGCGGCCAGGGCACCATGCAGGCGCTGCATGTTGACGTCTTTGGGCCGCACATCGTGATGCGCCGGCATGGCCAGATGGGGCAGCGACAATTGCGCCGGCTCGGGCGCGGGTGACGGCATTTCGGCAGGTGCTTGCTGCGCCGCCAGGATGGTGGCTTCCTGCACGATGAAGCCGGGGCCCTGCTCGTGCAGCAAGGCCAATTGGCCTTGCCGCGACGCCGCCGCGCGCCGGTCGGTAAGGTTGACGATGCGGCCCTGGTTGACGCCATCGATGGCGGCATGCGGTGCATCGACAAAGCTCTGCAGGTCTTCCGACAGCCAGTGGTAGCGGCGCGCCAGGCCGCTGCCGTCGTTCATGCCCTGTTGCACTACTGTCCAGTGGCCGTCGTCGGTGACGATGAAGCCGTGCAGGTACAGATCGAAGCCGTCTTGCACGGCGGCGCTGTCCACCTTGGCTACCAGCCGGCTGGCACGCGCCAGGGCGTCGCCATCGATGCCCACGCGTTCGCCCACGGTGGCCAGTTCGTGCGGCGTCTTGCGCGAATGCTGGCCGCGTCCGCCACAGACATGGATGCCCAGCTCGCCCGACAAGGGCTGCAGGCCGCGCTTGAGCGCGCCGATGACGCTGGTGGTGATGCCCGACGAATGCCAGTCCATGCCCATGACGGCGCCGAACGACTGGAACCAGAAAGGGTGCGCCAGCCGGCGCAGGAATTCGTCCCGGCCATAGTGGTGCACGATGGCCTGTGCGATGACGGCGCCCAGGCGCGACATGCGCTGGCCCAGCCAGGCCGGTACCCGGCCGCCATGCAAGGGCAAGTCGGCGCTGCCGGCGCGTCGCATGGTGTAACTCCGTAGATCGATACCGGGCTTCTATATTACTGAAGGCGGCGCGACGTTGCCCGCCCTTCAGTAAAAGAGCGCCCCGCAGGGCGCTCTGGTTGTGTGGTGAACCGCCAGGCTGTGTTATTCGTCGCCCAGGTGTTCGGGGTCCAGGTGCGGTACTGGCTTGCGGTGTACCAGCAGGGTGATACCCCACATCACCACGCCCAGCGCGAGCAGCCAGCCGGCTACCTGGTACTGGATGGGGTCGCGCCCGGTGAGCGGGGTAACCAGGAACAGGCAGGCGGCCGCACCCAGGCACGACAACACGGTATTGGCGCGGAAATGCTGGTGCTTGACCGGGTCGCGCCGCAAGACCAGCACGGCCACGTTGACGAAGGCAAACACGCCCAGCAGCAGCAGGGCGGTGGTGCCGCCCAGTGCACTGATCGCCTTCGAGTTGCTGGCCGACACCAGCAGGATGAGTCCCAGTGCCAGCGCGGTGGTGAACAGAATCGCCGACCAGGGGGTGCGGGTGCGGGTATGCACCGCCGCCAGGAACTTGGGCAGCACGCCCTGGCGCGACATGCCATACAGCAGCCGGCTGGCCATCATCATGTTGATCAGCGCCGAGTTCGCCACGGCGAACATCGAGATGATCGGCATGATGGTACCCATCGGCAGGTCGGGGGCGGCCCGCTGCACCACCAGCACCAGCGGCGTCGAGCTGGCGGCCAGTTCACCCACCGGGATCAGTGCCACGGCGCAGATCGACACCAGCACGTAGATGACTGCGGTAATGCCTAGCCCGGTCAGCATGACCTTGGGAAAGATCCGGTGCGGCTCGTGGACTTCTTCGGCCATGTTGACCGAGTCCTCGAAGCCGACCATGGCAAAGAATGCCAGGGCCGTGGCCGATGTAACGGCCAGGAACACGCTTTTGTTTTCCGGGGTCTCGAATGCCACGACGCGCGAGAAATCTGCCTGGCCGCCCGCCATGGCATAAAAGCCCAGCACGATGACCAGCAGCAGGCCGCTCAGCTCGACCAGGGTGAGCACCACGTTGGCTTTCACGCTTTCCGAGGCGCCGCGGAAGTTGACGATCATGACCAGCAGCATGAAGCCCAGCGCGCCCATCGTGACCAGCACGGGGTCGGCGTCCATGCCCATCGCGACGAACAGGTTGGCCGAAAAGGCGCGCGAAGCCGTGGCGGCCGAGGTCAGGCCGGAACACATCACGGTGAAGCAGACGATGAAGGTCAGGAAATGCACGCCGAAGGCTTTGTGCACATACAACGCCGCGCCGGCGGCACGGGGGTACTTGGTCACCAGTTCCAGGTAGGAAAAGGCTGTCAACAAGGCCACGATGAAGGCGACCAGGAAGGGGGCCCAGGCCGCGCCACCGACTTCGGCGGCCACCTGGCCTGTCAGCGCGTAGATCCCGGTGCCCAGGATATCGCCGATGATGAACAGTAGCAGTAGTTTCGGCCCCATCACCCGTTTCAACGGGGTGTGGTCCAGGCTGTCCTCGTTAGACATACTCCCTCTCCTCTGGTTCTAGTTCAAGGTGGCAAGTATGTTCCAGGAGGGGTTGGTCCGTCGCCGGTTCTGTGTCACCGTTTTTAACGAGAGGTTTCGGAAGTGGGTGCGGAGCAAAGGGCCGCATCCGCAGGCGGGGCGGGCCGCACGCACCAGTTGGCGCGGCCCGCCCCGCAGTGACGGTCATGCCGCGGCGCTGCGGTAGTCCGATGCGCTGAAAGAAATAGTAGTGGTCGCGGGCTCGGCCGCCGCCCCGGCTGCCGGGTCGCCGGCCGCCAGCGCTTCAGTGGTGGGCGTCGACGCTACGCCCAAAAGGAACAATTCGGCATGCACCAATGCATTTACAAAATCAGCCATGATGACTCCTGGATATAAGCATATATAGGATGATGGGATACAGCTTGTATGTATCTCCCGCGTCGATGGCATTCATGGTGCGTCAATCGTTGCGACGCGGTCCATTTGTTTTGCTTAATGGTGGCGATTGCCTTCTTTTTCCCTGCCACGGCCATGGCTATTTACCGTGGCCCCAGACGTGGTGCTCGCGCGGCGTATCCAGGCGGTAGTCGCTATAACCGAGCGTGAAGAATTCGCGGCCCAGGGCTTCGGCCGCCGCAAGCGGCTGACGTGGATCGCGTGCCACTTCACCGCGGCTGTTGCCAATGCCGTGCACCACGCCCACGAACTGCGAGTGCGTATAGCGGGCGAATTCCTGGATCTGGTGCGTGATGCCCATGCCGGCACCGGGATAGCTTTCTTCGGATGCCAGGGTCAGCCCCAGCCGCTTGTCGGCCATGCCCGCCAGCACCTTGCGCGAGCGCGGATGCGAGGCCGCGTAATAGGTGAATGAGCGGTCGAAGAAGGCCTTGGTCTGTGCCGACATGCCATACCAGTACACGGGCGTGCAGAACACGATGCCCTGGGCGGGCAGGAATAAATCCAGGAACAGTTCGCCATAGCGGTCGTCTGGCTGGGCGACGGCATCGCCGGCGCGCTCGTCGCGCAGGAATCCGCTGATGAAATCATCCAGGAAATGCACGGCGACCGGCGTGCCCGCCTGCTGGGCGCCACGCTCGACAGCTTGCGCCAGCAAGGCGCTGTTGCCGTCGCGGCGAGGGCTGCCGACCAGCACCAGCAGGCGCGGGGAAGAGGGCGAAACAGATGAATCCATATTATCTTCCATAATAAGAAATTAAACCGATGGTGTGGATAGAATGTAGGTTTTGATCCGGCGATCGGCAATTGAGCAAAGTTCGCCCAGGATGAATTCAGATCATCTATACGGAAACCCATGTTCGCCCATTTGCCTGTCGGCGCCTTGCGCGCCTTCGAGTCCGCCGCACGGCTGCAAAGCTTCAAGCGCGCGGCGGCCGAATTGCACGTGACGCCCACGGCCATATCGCACCAGATGAAGGCGCTCGAGCAGCGCCTGGGGTTGCCTTTGTTCGAGCGCCGGGCGCGCGGCGTCAGCCTGACTGCCGGCGGCGACATGCTGTTTCGTTGCGTGCACGGGGCATGGCTGGATATTGCCCAGGCCTTGCAGCGCCTGCAGCCCGCGCTGAGCGCCAGCGCGCTGAACGTATCGACCACGCATTCGTTTGCCGCCCTGTGGCTGGTGCCGCGGCTGGGGCGGTTTCATGATGCGTGGCCGCAATACCAGGTCAGCCTGTCCAGCACGCCCCATGTGGTGGACCTGGGCCAGGACGCGACGGTGGATGTGGCCATCCGCTATGGCACCCGCGCCTATCCCGGGCTGACGACCGTATGCGCCTTGCCCGAGCGGTTTGGCGTGTACGGTGCGCCCGCCCAGGTGGCTGCGCTGCGGCCGGCGCGGCGCCCGCCGTTGATCAGCGTGCACTGGCGCGATTCGCGCCTGTATGAGGACGGATGGCGCCACTGGTGCACCCGTGCCGGCCTGGACTGGCTGCGCACGCGTGGCCCCGATCGTGTCTACGAAGAAGAAAACTACGCCTTGCAGGCGGCAGTAGCCGGGCAGGGCCTGGTGCTGGCCAGTTCCATCATGGCCTCGGAACTGGTGGCCAATGGGCTGCTGGCGCCATACCGGCCCGAGCTCGACGTGCCGGGCGCGGCGTATACGGCATTGTGCGCGCCGGGCCGCGAACGGCATCCGCCGGTGCGGGCGTTCCTGCAATGGCTGGAACGCGAGATGTTGCCGGCAGTAGGCTCGACCGATGGCCATGCCGTGGGTTAGCGCGCAGGCGCCGGGCATGCGGATTGCTGTCTGTCATGCGGCGGGTTTCCCGGCATGACGGAAAGCCGCCTACCAACAAGCGCTCGGTGCGCCGTAACGGAGGCCTTATGAAATTACGTAATCTGACGCTAGGCATGTTCGCTGCTGGCGCAATGCTGGTGACCGGCGCGAGCATGGCCCAATCCCAGCCTTCCACGCCGGCACCCGCCACCCAAGAGGCTGCCAAGCAGCAATTGGATGGCGACGATAAGGATTTCCTGGAAAATGCCGCGCAGGCGGGGCATGCGGAAATCGAGGGCAGCAAGATGGCGCAAGAGAAAGCCAAGAACCCTGATGTCAAAGCCTTTGCCGATAAAATGGTCCAGGACCACACCAAGGTCGGCCAAGAGCTGGCCGCGTTGGCCAGCCAGAAAGGCTACACCCCGCCAGAGGGTCCGTCGCTGATCCAGAAGGCCAAGATCAAGACACTGAGCCTGACCGATGATGGTTTTGACGAGATGTACATCGACCAGATCGGCGTGTCGGCCCACGAGGGCGCCGTGAAGCTGTTCCAGGATGCCTCGGCCAATGCCAAGGACCCCGATGTCAAGGCGTTCGCGGCCAAGAACCTGCCGGCGTTGCAGGAGCACTTGGCCATGGCCAAAGAGCTGCAGGAAAAGGTGAAGGCCCACAAGTAGGAAACCACGCGGGACCACGGCAGTCGTTGCCGGGTACCAGGCCCTTGCAGGATGCCTGGCACCTGGCAAATTTCAATCACGCCCTCAAGCTGGGCCCGCCGCCTTGCCCCGGACTTCGACGCCGGCATCCGCTTCCACGTAGCGGATGATTTCGGTCATGTCGGCCTGTTCGCCGTACTTGTCCCGGGTGGCATTGAGCAACTGGCGCACTGCGTCGCCCACGCGCAGCGGCACGCCCAGCCGCTCGCTTTCTTCCAGGCACAGGCGCACGTCTTTGGCCGACAGGCCGATGGCAAAGCCGAAACCGAAACTGCGGCTCAGCACGTATTTCGGGATCTTGTCTTCGGACGCGTTACTGCGGCCCGAGCCGGCATTGATGATCTGCACCATGATGTCCGGATCCAGGCCGGCCTTGGCGCCCAGCACCAGGGTTTCCGACGTGATGGCCAGGGCGGTCACCGAGACCAGGTTGTTGATGACCTTCATGGTCTGGGCCATGCCTGGCCGCTCGCCCACATACATGGCGCGGCCCAGTACCGACAATACAGGCTGCACTGCCTGGTAGTGCTCGGGGGCGCCCGCCACCATCAGCGCCAGGCTGCCGCGTTCGGCGCCGGTCACGCCACCGCTGACCGGGCAATCGATAACGGCGATGCCGCGCGCCTGCAGGCCGGCGGCCAGCTGTTCGGCAGCCTGCGGGCCGGTGGTCGACAAATCGATCACGGTCTTGACCGCCGCGCCGTGCACCAGGCCATCGCTGCCCAGGCCGACTGCGGTGACGACCTCGGGCAGGGGCAGGGACATCAGTACCGTGTGGGCCGCGTCGGCCACTTCGCGCGGGCTGGCGGCAATGCGAGCGCCGGCGGCGGCCAGGGGGGCCGTGGCCTGCGGGTTGGTGTCATAAATGGTCAGGTCATAGCCGGCTTGCAGCAGGCGGGCGGCCATCGGTGCGCCCATGCGGCCGATGCCGACGAATCCAAGAGTATCTTTATGTTCAGTGCTCATGATGGTTTGGCTATACAGAAAGAAAAAGGGAATCGGTCAGGCGGCAGTCCAGCCGCCATCGATGGGCAGCACCGCGCCGGTGATATCGCGGCCGGCATCGCTGCATAAGAAGCCGATCAGCGCCGCCACGTTTTCCATGTCGACGAAACGGCCGGTGGGTTGCCGGTCAGCCAGGTAATCGCTTTGCGCCTGCTGTTCGGTAATGCCTTGTTCGCGTGCGATGCCGGCTATGCGCGTCACAATGGCCGGCGTAGGTACGGTGCCGGGCGACACCGCATTGCAGGTGATGCCGTCTTGTGCGGTTTCCATGGCCAGCGCGCGGGTCAGGCCGATGAGCGCGGTCTTGGTGGTGATGTAGCCAATACGGTTGGCGGTGGCCCCCATGCCATAGACAGACGACATATTGACGATGCGGCCCCATCCGCGTGCGCGCATGCCCGGCAGGGCAAGGCGGGCCAGGTGGAAGGCGGCCGACAGGTTGACGGCGAGCGCTTCGTCCCAGTGATGGCGGGGCAGGGTGTCGGCAGGGCCGAAGTGGCGTATCACGGCATTGTTGACCACGATATCGATGCCGCCGAATGCGCGCTGGGCCGCCTGCGCCATGGCCTCGATCTGGTCCACCTCGTTCAGGTCGGCCGCCTGCAGCAGCACGTCGATGCCATGGCGCTGCGCCAGTTCGGCTTGCGCATGCCGTGCCTGCTCGTCTTCATGCAGGGTGTGCAGCACGATGCGCGCCCCGGCCGCGGCCAGGTGGCCCGCAATGGCCAGCCCCAGGCTGGTGGTCGAGCCGGTGATCAGGGCGCTGCGGCCGTGCAGGAAGGCGGGGCCGCCGCTCATGCGGGTTCCGCGGGCGGCACGTCCAGGCGCACCGCCTTGCCTTGCAGCTCGGCGCTGGCGGCCGGATAGCGCTGCATGACCTGCGGGTCGTGTCCGGGCACGATATGGGCTTCGCTGTCGGCCAGCCGGCGCACCAGCTGGTGGCCTTCCAGCATGTCGCCCACGTTGTATACCGCCGGGAACGGCACGCCGTGTCCGATGTTGCCGTACAAGTGCGTGGCATCCGAGGCCAGCACGACCCAGCCGCGCTGGGTCCAGACGCGCACGATCTGCAGGCCCGCGGTGTGGCCGCCGACCAGGTGCACCGACAGTCCGGGCGCCAGTTCGGCCCGCCCGCTGTGGAATCGCACGCGTCCCGCATAGACCTTGCGCACGAATGCCACCACATCTTCGACGTAATAGGGGTGGCGCAGCGTGCCGTGGCACATGCAGCGGCCGGTGGCATAGGCCGGTTCGGCGTCCTGGATATGGAAGGTGGCGGCCGGGAAGTCGTTCAACGTACCGGCATGATCGTAGTGCAAGTGCGTGATGATGACGTCGGGCACTTGCGCCGCGTCGATGCCCAGCAAGGCCAGCCCGTCGGCGGGGCGCAGCAGCAATTCGCGGCCGCGCTGGCGCGCGGAGTCGGCGTCGAAGCCCGTGTCGACCACGAAGATCTCATCGTCCCGGCGTGCCACCCAGATGTAGTAATCCAGGTCGGAATCGGCATCGTGGAAGTCGACGTTGCCCAGGTAGTTGTCGGCCGGGCTGCGGCCGCCATGGCGCGCATAGCGGATGGCGTAGACCTCGAACGGGGCAAGGGGGGCGGTCAAGGTTTGTCTCCTTGTAGCGCAGCAGCGCTGCGATGCGGGGTTTGAGCCTCTGATTGGTAGGATTGTATTATAGTATTAGCAAAAATACCAAAGCCCGGCAGCATGCCATGCGTGCCGGGGCGGGGAACGCAGGCTGCTTATTCAGCCGTGATGGCAGCCTGGGTTTCGCGCAGGATCTTGATTGCCACGCGGGCGGCGTTGCGCACATGCAGGCTGCCGGCCTTGCGGGCGGCGCGGCCATCGCGGGCGGCCAGGGCTTCCAGCAATTCGCCCAGTTCAGCCAGGCTTTTCTTGGCACGCCCCGGCGCCTGCATGGATGTGGAACGCAGCAGCATGACGCGCGAGTTCAACAGCCGCAACGTGGTGGTCAGGGCTTCATTGCCCGCCCCGTCGAGCAACTGCTGGTAGAAATAGTTCTTGGCCGACAGTTGTTCCAGCGACCCGCCTTGCGTGAAGGCGCGCTTGAGCGACTGGAAGGCATTTTGCAGCGCCTTGAGTTGTTCGTCGGTGGCCCGCTCGGCGAACAGTTGGCAGGCCAGGCCCTCGAGTTCTTCGCGCACCTGGTAGATGCCTTCGGCCTGTTCGGGCAACAGGCGGTCGACGACGGGGCCGCGATGCGGGATGACGTGGATGAGCCCTTCGGATTCCAGTTGCCGCAGGGCTTCGCGCACCAGTGTGCGGCTGACGCCGGTCATTTCGCACAGTTCGCGTTCGGGCAAGCGCTCGCCCGGCTGAAAGCGGCCCACCAGGATGGCGTTGCGGATGCTTTCGGTGACGCTGTGACGCAGCACCGAAGCGGCGCGTGGAACTTTGAAATCGGCGGGGAGCTCGGCGGCTTTCATGCGGTCGGTGGCAGTGGGTCGGCAGTCGGAATCAGTGTACTGATATGGCCGCATTTTAGCTGTACTTCCTGTATGCGATGGGATTGCTGCGCGGCGTGGGGCAGCGGCGCAACCGTCGGACGATGCGGCCCGTGCGCCAGCTTGCAGAAAAATGAGTATTCAATCATACAATATGTTTATAATACCGAAAATCCTGCCCGCGGCCTTTTTCAGCGTCGACGGGCATACCAGAAGAATGCCGTCGGCAGCACGGCGGCAAGGAGACAACGCGACATGCAGGCAGGTAGTCCGTCCGGTATTTCCCAGGCCCTGGCGCAGTTCATCGCCGCGTGCCGGTGGGAAGACATTCCCGATCCGATCCGCCACGAGGCGCGCCGGTCGTTGGTGAACTATTTCGCGGTGGCCCTGGCGGGGGCGCAAGATCCCACGCTGGACATTGCGGTGGCTACCTACGGGCGTTTTGCGGCCGGGCAGCAGGCCGGCCTGGTGGGGCGCCCCGAGCGGTTCGATATGCTCAATGCCGCGGCTTTGAATGCCATGGCTGCGAACGTGTACGACTTCGACGATACGCACCATCCCACCATCATTCACCCCACGGCGCCCGTGGCGCCGCCGCTGTTTGCGCTGGCCCAGGCCCAGCCCATGAGCGGGGCCGAACTGCTGCTGGCTTTCGTGCTGGGCGTCGAAGCCGAGTGCCGGCTGGGCAATGCGGTTTCGCCGGGCCACTATGCGCGCGGCTGGCACATCACTTCGACATGCGGTGTGTTCGGGGCCGCCATGGCGGCCGGCAAGTTTTTGAAGCTGACGCCCGAGGCCCTGGTCTGGGCGCTGGGGTCGGCGGCCAGCCAGGCGGGCGGCTTGGTAGAGACGCTGGGCACCATGGCCAAGAGCGTGGGCGTGGGCAATGCCGCGCGCAACGGCCTGTTGGCGGCATTGCTGGCGCAACAAGGTTTCGATGGGCCGGCCGCGCCGCTGGAAGGGCCGCGCGGTTTCCTGCGCGTGGCCGCCGACCAACCCGACCTGGCCGCTGTCACGCACGAATTGGGCGGGCACTGGCAGTTGGCCGATAACACCTACAAGCCTTACCCATGTGGCGTCGTTCTCAACCCGGTCATCGACGCCTGCCTGGTTCTTGCCGCCGATAAGCGGCTGGCCGGCGCGGGCTTGGCGGATATCGAGCACGTCACGCTGACGGGACACCCGCTGCTGCGTCAGCGTACCGACCGGCCCGGGGTGGCCACCGGCCGCGAATCGCAGGTCAGCGCCCAGCACGCGGCAGCCGTCGTGCTGGCGCGTGGGCGGGCCGGCCTGGCCGAATTCAGCGATGCGGCGGTATGCGAACCCGTCCTGCGCGAGCTGGGGGCCAAAGTGGTGGTGCGCGAAGACGACAGCTACTCGGTCGACGGCGTGCAAGTGCGGATCGCATTGCGCGGCGGCGCGGAACTGGTGCACCGGGTGGATGCGGCGCGCGGCTCGGCGGCACGCCCGCTGAGCGATGGCGAACTTGAACAGAAGTTGCGCGACCTGGGCCGCGCAGGCAGGCCCGGCTGGGATCCCGGACCATTGATCGATGCGCTGTGGCACCTGGATGACGCGCGCGACGCGGCGCGGGTGATGGCCCTGGCGGCTTGATTGCCAACGAGTCGGCGCGCCGCCGGCGCGCCACGCATGAAGCATGGAAAAGGAGGCGACATGAAGTGGCAGCAGTACACACGCCTGGCGGTGCTGGCCTTGGCCGGCTTCGCGCTGGCGCAACCCGCAAGCGCGGATTTTCCCGACAAGCCCTTGCGCATCGTGGTGCCGTTCGCCGCCGGCGGCGGTGTCGACGCATTGACCCGGCCGTTCGCCCAGGAACTGGGCACCCTGCTGGGGCAGACCGTGGTGGTCGAGAACAAGGCCAGCGCCACTGGCCAGATCGGTGCAGCCGAAGTGGCACGTTCGGCGCCCGATGGCTATACGCTGCTGCTCAGTTCCGCGGCGTTCGCCACGACACCGGCGTTCTATCCGGAAGCACCTTATGACCCGGTCAAGGATTTCGTGCCGATCACGATCGTGGCCGCGGCCCCGCAAGTGGTGGTCACCAGCAAGAAATTCAAGGCCAAGAGCGTGGCCGACCTGGTGCGCATGGCCAAGGCGGGCGAACCCATCAATGTCGCGCTCAGCGGCATTACCGGCATGCAGGCGCTGGCCACCGAAATGATCGCCGCCGAAGCGGGCGTGACCTTCACCAAGGTGCCCTACAAAGGGGCGGGTGCGGCGTTCAAGGATTTGATCAGCGGCGAGGTCGACGTGATGGTCGACAACCCCGCCTCGTCGCTGCCGCACGTACGCGCCGGCAGTCTCGACCTGATCGCCACGACCGGGCCGAAGCGCATGGCCTCGGTGCCCGATACGCCCACGGTGGCCGAGACACTGCCGGGCGTCGAGGCCCGCAACTGGTTCATCCTGGCCGCTCCGGCCGGCACGCCGGCTGCGGTGATCGAGGCGCTGAACCAGGCCGCAGTGAAGGTGGCGGCCGGGCCGGCGATGCAGCGCTTCTTTGACCGCGATGGAACCGAAGCGGTGGCCAATTCGCCGACGCAGGCCCAGGAATACTTGCGCGACGAGATCGCCAAGTGGGGAAAGATCGTCAAGGACCGCAACCTGCAGCCCTGAACCGGGCACGGAGCATGACATGGGAAGACTGGATGGCAAGACGGCGGTCGTGACCGGTGCCGCCGGCGGTATCGGAAAAGAGATCGCCAGCGCCTATGCGCGCGAAGGCGCACGGGTAGGCATGCTGGACAACAATGCGGCCTTGTTGGCGCAAGCGGTGGCCACGGTGCCGGGCGCGAGCGCCCTGGTTTGCGATGTGGCCGATCGCGCGGCGGTGCGTACCGCTATCGACGGCTACGCGGAACAGGCCGGCGGCCTGGACATCCTGGTGAACAACGCGGCCTATTTCTATTACGGCCTCTTGACCGACATGCCCGAGGCGGTGGTGGACAAGATGATCGATGTGGGGCTGAAGGGCGCCCTGTGGTCGCTGCAGGCCGCCACGCCGCACCTGGCCGCGCGCGGCGGCGGCGCCGTCATCAATCTGTCGTCGGTGGCTGTCTCGGTGGCAATCAAGCATGCCGCGGTCTATAGCTGCATCAAGGGCGCGCTCGATACCCTGACGCGCCAGCAGGCAGTGGAACTGGGGCCGCTGGGCATCCGCGTCAACGCCCTGGCACCCGGGCCGGTGGTGACGCCGGGCGCCAGTTCGGTCATCGATGCACAGGGCTGGGAGGCGCGTCGCGCGCGCACCCCCCTGCGCAGATTGGCCGAAGGAGCTGATATCGGCGCCACGGCGGTCTTTCTTGCATCGGACGAGTCGCTGTCCATTGCCGGCGTCACGCTGAAAATCGATGGTGCCCTGACCGTAATGGGCTACTAGTACGTGCCTTGCGGGAACCACGTATGGAAAACACAACAATGCAAGACGTGGAGAGCAGGGCGGGCCGCCTGGTACGCGATGCGCTGGCGCCACGGTCATTCCGCCGCGCGACACTGCAGCAGGCCAGGCGCTGCCTGCTGGATTACCTGTCGTGCGCGTTCGAGGCGCTACCCTTGCCCTGGAGCGAGCAGGCCGTCGTACTGGCCGTCCCTGCGGCCGGCGGCGCCCATGTGATCGGCCGCGCCGGTACGCGCCGGCCGGATGCCGCGGCGTTCGCCAATGCCGTGGCCGGCCATGGGCTGGTGCGCGAGGACATGCATGCGGGCAGTGTTGCGCACTTGGGGGTCGTGGTCTGGCCCACGGTGCTTGCCCTGGCGCAGCAACAGCCTGTGTCCGGCGCCCAGGTGCTGGAGGCTGCCATCGTGGGCTACGAAACGGGCGCCCGCCTGGGCCGTGCCGTGATGACGCCGGCGCTGGCACGCCTGTTCCGGCCGACCGGGCTGGTGGGGCCATTTGCCGCCGCCATGGCCGGCGCGCGCCTGGCGGGCTTCGATGAGATCCGCGCCCGGCACGCCTTTGCCCTGGCCGGCAACTGCTGCGCCGGGCTGAACGAATGGGCGCATACCGGAGGCAGCGAAATGTACTTCCATCCGGGCTTCGTGGTGCGCAACGCCTGGGCCTGCCTGGAGCTGGCACGCCACGGCGCGCATGCCTCGGCATCCATCCTGGAGGGGCAGGCGGGTTTCTTCCATGCCTATGCCCGCGCGCCGATGCAGGACGACATCGTGCTGTTCGCCGATGGGCAGGCAGAGATCGAGCAAGTATTCAACAAGCCGGCGCCGGCCTGCAATTTCGCGCAGTCGCCCTGCCAGGCAGCCCTGCAGGCTGTTCAACAGGCCGGCGCGCGCCGTATCGCCGCGGTGCGCATAGACACCACGCAAGCCGCCGTGCACTACCCGGGCTGCGATGCCATCGGGCCGTTCCAGTATGCCTTGCAGGCAAAGATGAGCATCCCTTTCGGCGTGGCGGCCACGCTGGCCCGCGGCGCCATTGCCGAAGACAACTACCGGCGCCTGGACGATCCCGAGATCGCGCGGCTGGTCTCGGTCACCACCTTGTGCGCCGATGCGGCCTACAGCGCGGCTTTCCCGGCACGCCAGGGAGCCAGGGTGACGCTGCAGTTCGACGATGGCGGCACGGCCAGCGCCGCGCTGGACGATGTGGTGGCGGCCGACGATGCGCTGATACGCCAGCGGTTTCGCCTGGCGGCCGCCGCGGTGCTGGGCGCCGACGCCGCCGCGCGCATCGAAGGCCTGGTCGATTGCTACGAACAAGTGGACGATGCCGCCGAGCTGCCGCGGCTGTGTGCCGCCGGCGCCTGATCGCGTTCAAGCAAGGAAAGAGTCCATGACAGAACTACAAATCCATTTGGAAGCGTTCTTGCAGTCGCTGGCTGCGGGAATACTGGTGGGCGGCATCTACGGCCTGATGTGCGTGGGCCTGGCGATGATCTTTGGAATCATGCGCGTCATCAATTTCGCCCAGGGCGATTTCATGATGCTGGGCATGTACATCACGTATTTCTTCTTTGCGCTGCTGGCCGGCCACGGTATGGCCGGGTCGGCCCTGGGGCCGTATGTGTCGATGGTGTTGACCTTGCCCGTGATGTTCGGCGTGGGCTACCTGGTGCACCGCCTGCTGATCTCGCGCGTGACCGGCGACAAGACCGCCGCGCTGGAAGGCGAGGGCCACTATGCGCAATTGATCCTGACGCTGGGAATCGCGCTGGTCCTGCAGAACGGCGCCATGATGGTGTTCGGCCCCGAACTGGAATCGATCCGTACGCCATTGTCCAGCAGCGCCTGGGAAATCGGGCCCCTGTGGGGAGACTTCGTCAGTGTCTTCGTCAACAAGGGGCGCGGCATCGCCGCGCTGATCTCGGCGGCGGCCATCCTGGCGCTGGCCGCGCTGGTGGGCCGCAGCAGGCTGGGCAAGTCGCTGCGGGCCGCGGCCGACAACCCCGTGGCGGCCTCGTACATGGGCATCGATGTCGACCGCGCCTATCGCATCGCCTTCGCGCTGGGCACCTGCATCACGGCATTGGCCGGCGGCCTGCTGGCCACCAATTATCCGTTCCATCCGTTCATCGGACTGGAGTTCGTCATTGTCATGTATGCCGGCGTGGTGCTGGGCGGCATCGGCAGCATCCTGGGCGCATTCTGGGGCGGCATGGTGATTGGCTTGGTGCAGCAGCTATCCAGCCTGGTGCTGCCCACGCAATTGCAGAACGCCGCGATCTTCGTGTTCTTCCTGCTGATCGTCATACTCCGGCCGCAAGGATTGTTCGGCCGCGTCGCGGAGCGGACCTGATGAAACCCGTGCGAACTCTCTTCATCATGCTGGCCGTGGCGGCCGCGTACCTGGGCGCCGCGCTGCTGGTCGACAACTCGTACCACCAGCTCATCTTTACCCTGGTGTTGGTGTGGGCCTGCTTCGGGCTGTCATGGAACATGCTCAGCGGCTATACCGGCCTGGTGTCGTTCGGGCATGCGGCCTTCTTCGGCCTGGGGGCTTATGCCACGGTGCTGGGCCAGATCACCCTGGGGCTGTCGCCCTGGCTGATGATCCCGCTGTCGGCGCTGATCGGCGCCGCGGCCGGCCTGCTGGTGGGCCTGCCCACCTTCCGGCTGCGCGGCCATTATTTCGCGCTGGCCATGCTGGCCTATCCGCTGGCCTTGCTGTATGTGTTCGAGTGGCTGGGCTACCAGGAAGTCACCTTCCCGATGATGCGCGAGAACGCGGGCTGGTACATGCAGTTCTCGGATCCGCGCCTGTACACGGTGGTGGCCATGGCGATGCTGCTGCTGTTCGTGCAGTTGACCCGCCATGTCGAGCGCACCCGCTTCGGCATGGCGCTGATCGCCATCAAGCAGAACGAAGCGGCGGCCGAGGCGGCCGGTATCGATACGCTGCGCTGGAAGCTCAAGGCCATCGCGCTCAGCGGTGCCATCGCCGGCGCCACCGGCGCTTTCTATGCCGTGGTGCTGCTGGTCGTGACGCCCGTGTCGGTGTTCGGCATGCTGGTGTCGGCCCAGGCGCTGACCGTCACCATGTTCGGCGGGGTGGGTTCGGTATGGGGGCCGATCATCGGCGCGGCCATCCTGATTCCGCTGGGCGAGATCTTGCACGCGGAACTGGGCGCAGCCTATCCCGGCATCCAGGGTGTGATCCTGGGGGTGGCCATCATCGCGGTGATCCTGGTCGCGCCCGAAGGCGTGTTCTGGAAAACGCGCGATTTCCTGCGCCGGCACGGCGCGGTGCAGGCGCCGGTTTCATCGCTGCCGGCCGAGTCGGCGCCTTCGATGCCGGCGGACGAACCCGAGGTCGCCGCCGCGCCCGCGCGGCGGGTGCTGGGCGACGAGGTCATCCTGGATGTGCAGGGCCTGTCGCGCAGCTTCGGTGGCCTGAAGGCCGTGCAGAATGTCAGCTTCCAGGTGCGCAAGGGCATGATCCTGGGCATCATCGGGCCCAACGGCGCGGGCAAGACCACACTGTTCAACCTGCTCAACGGGTTCCTGAAGCCCGATGCCGGGCGGGTCGTGTTCAAGGGAACCGACATGGCGGGCCGCAAGCCGCACGTGCTGTGCGCGGCCGGCGTGGGGCGCACGTTCCAGGTGATGCGGCCCTTCATGCGCCTGACGGTGGCGCAGAACGTGAAGATCGGTGCCTATGTCAAGGCGCGCAGCGAGGCCGAGGCCGATGCGCTGGCCGTCCAGGCCATCGAGCGGGTGGGCCTGGCCGATTGCGCCGACCGGCTGGCGTCGGTACTGACCACCCGCCAGCTGCGCCTGATGGAACTGGCGCGCGCCGTAGCGGGCCAGCCCGAACTGCTGTTGCTGGACGAGACGCTGGCCGGCCTGGGGCAGGGCGAGGTCGACGATGTGGTCGCGGCGATCCGCGCGCTGTCGGCGCAGGGCACCACCATCGTCATCATCGAGCACACCATGCAGGCCATGGTGCGCCTGGTCGACGAGTTTGTCGTGCTGGACCATGGCGAGGTGCTGGCTGTCGGTGAACCGCAAGCCATCACACAGGACATGCGTGTGGTCGAGGCCTACCTGGGCAAGAAATGGAGCGCGAAACATGCTGCTTGAGATCAACAGCCTGGTGGCCGGCTATTCCGCCTTGCCGGTGCTCAACGGCATATCCGTGGCGGTCGGCGAAGGCGAATTCGTTTCCATCGTGGGCCCCAACGGGGCCGGCAAGAGCACCTTGTTCAAGACCATATCCGGCACCGTTTCCACGATGACAGGCAGCATACGGTACGACGGCCGCGACCTGCTGGCCGTGCCGCCCGCGCAGCGCCCGCACCTGGGCATTGCCCATGTGCCCGAGGGCAGGCAGGTATTCGCCTCGATGACGGTGCTCGAGAACCTGGAAATGGGCGCCTATACCGCCGCGGGCCGGCGCGACTGGGCGGGCAACCTGGCGCGCATTTATGAATGGTTCCCGGTGCTCAAGCAGCGTGCGCGGCAACTGGCCGGCACGCTGTCCGGCGGAGAACAGCAAATGGTGGCCATCGGCCGCGGCCTGGCGTCGTCGCCGCGCCTGCTGATGCTGGACGAGCCATCGATGGGATTGTCGCCGGCGATCGCCGATTTTATTTTCGAGCGCCTGATCGACATACGCAGGGACGCCAAGCTGACCATCCTGCTGGTAGAGCAGCGGGTGGCCGAGGCGTTGCAGTTCGCCGACCACGGCTACGTGCTGGAAACCGGACGCGTAGTCCTGGAGGGCAACCACGACACGCTGCAGGCGGACGACCGCGTTCGCCGGGCGTATCTCGGCATGTAAGCCTGAATCGAGAGCCGCGTGAGCGGACAACAGGAGGAGACGGACATGAAGATGCAGTCGATCAATAACCTGGGCCTGGCCGCGGCGCTGGCGGGCCTGCTGGCGGCGGGGCCGGGCCCGGCCGGTGCGGCCGAGCCGGCACCGGTCAGCGTCGGGCTTATCGCGCCGATGTCGGGCATTTATGCCCGGCCCGGCCAGGTCATGCGCATGGGCGCCGAGATGGCCATCAAGGACATCAACGAGCAGGGCGGCATCAAGGCGCTGGGGGGCGCCAAACTGAAACTGGTGGTGGTGGACTCGGGCGACTCCACCGAGAAAGCCAAGAGCGCCGCGCAACGCATGGTGGCCGACTACCCCGATCTGGTGGCCGGCACCGGCGCGTATCTCAGCTCGTTCACCCTGGCGGTCACCGAGGTGACCGAGCGCGCCAAGCTGCCCATGTTGACCTTGTCGTATTCAGACCAGATCACCGGGCGCGGCTTCAAGTACATCTTCCAGACCTCGGCTACCGCCGGCCGCCAGGCCGACATCGCGCTGCCGATGATTCTGGACCTGGCCGAAAAGGCCTCGGGCAAGCGGCCCAAGACCGTGGCGATTCTTACCGACAACACCGCAGCTTCGCTGTCGTCGGTGAAGGCCATGAAAGACGGCCTGCTCGACAAGAACAAGCTGGAACTGGTGGTGGACGAGACATTCACGCCGCCGCTTTCTGACGCGTCGTCGCTGATCCAGCGCGTGCGCTCGCGCCGCCCCGACCTGGTGTTCTTCCTGCCCACGGTGATTTCCGATGCGAAGCTCATCCTGGAAAAGATGAACGAGACCAACGTGCGCATTCCGGTGATTTCGTTCGGCATCGCCATTGCCGAGCCGGATGTGCTGAACACCGTCAGCCCGCAATTGATCAACGGCGTCATGTCGGCCGTGGCCAACTGGGGCGCAAAAGGCCAGGAGGCGCTGATCCAGCGCATGAAGGATGAATACAAGGAACCATGGATGACGCAGAACGGTATCTCGACCTATGGCGACATGTGGATCATCAAGGCAGCGCTGGAGAAAGCCGGCAAGGCCGATCGCGAATCGGTGGCGCAGGCCATGCGCGCGCTGGACGAGGGCAAGACGCCTTACTTCCCGGGCGGCGAGCTGAAGTTCGATGAAGCCGGCCATCGCGTCGGCGCCACCCTGACGGTCATCCAATGGCAGGACGGCGTGCCCGTGACGGTTTTCCCGGAAGACGTGGCCATTGCGCAGCCCATCTGGCCCGGCAAGAAATAGAACCGCGCAGGGGGCGGCCGCCGCGGCGGCCGCCTGCGGTTTTGGGGAAATATTGAATTATTGTATTATCGGTTGGTAGAAGCAGCACACGCAGCACACAAAGGAAACTCAGCATGGAACACACCAATCAGTTCGAGAAAGGCCTGGAAAACCGCAAGAAGGTGCTGGGCGCCGCTCACGTCGAAAAGTCGTGGGCCGCGGCAGATGATTTCAACCGGCCGATGCAAAAGCTGGTCACCGAGTACTGCTGGGGCGAAATCTGGGGCGACCCCACTTTGCCGTTCAAGACACGCAGCATGCTGAATCTGGCCATGCTGACCGCCATGAGCCAGCATCACGAACTGGCAGCGCACGTCAAGGGTGCGCTGCAAAATGGGGTAAGCAAAGACGAGATCCGGGCGGTGCTGATGCAGGCGTCGGTGTATTGCGGCGTGCCGCTGGCCCTGGCCGCGTTCCGGGTCGCGTCGCAGGCGATCAGTGCCTACGAAGCCGACGCCGGCAAGGCATAGCAAGGGCGGCAGCCATGCAACAGGATCGGGTCGGATTCATCGGGTTGGGCAATATGGGCGGGCGCATGACGCGGCGCCTGGTCGATGCGGGCGTCGCGGTGTGCGGATACGATACCGATGCGGGCCGGGCAGGGGCCGCGGGTGCGCAGGCAGCCGCCTCGGTGCGCGAGGCCGTCCAATACGCCGACGTGGTGCTGCTGTCGCTGCCCGACAGCCGCGTCGTGGAAGCGGTGGTCGAAGGCCAGGACGGCATCCTGGCTTCGTGCCGGGCGGGCCAGGTGGTGGTCGACCTTAGCACCGCGGCCGCCAGTTCCACGCAGCGCCTGGCGCGTCTGTTCAAGACGCGCGGCGTACAGTTCGTCGATGCCGGGATCTCGGGCGGCGCGGCCGCGGCGGAAAAGGGCTCGCTGACCTTGATGGTGGGTGGCGATGCCGACACCATCGAGGCCCTGCAATGGGTGTTCGCGCCCTTCAGCAGCAAGGTGCTGAACATGGGCGCCAGCGGTGCGGGCCACACCACCAAGCTGTTGAACAACTTCCTGAATGCGGTCAGCCTGGCGGCCACGGCCGAAGTCATGGTGGCGGGCAAGAAGGCCGGGCTCGACCTGCATCGCTTGCTCGAGGTGCTCAACAGCAGCAGCGGGGTGAACTTCGCCACGCTGAACCGCTTTCCGCACATTGTCGATGGCAATTACCTGGAAGGCGGGTTGACCAGCAAGCTCATGACCAAAGACGTCGTGCTGTACGTGGACTTGGCGCGCGAACTGGGTGTCGCGTCGCTCAATGCGTCCGGGCCGATGTCGTGCTTTGGCCTGGCCACGGCGCTGGGTTACGGCGAACAGATCAGCAATCGTGTCGTGGATGCCATTGGCGATGTCAGCGGTGGCGTCCGTTTGAAAACTTGAGGAGGCAGTCAATGAAGGTGTTCCACGGCAGGGCCGAAGGCAAGATTTCCGAACAGCGCAGCTCAACGTTCACGGGCGTGGTGTGGGGTGATCCCATCATGCCCACTACCGATAATGTCACGATCAATTCGGTATTTTTCTCGCCGGGCGCGCGTACCTATTGGCACACGCATGAGCTGGGCCAGATCCTGCAGGTGACCGCCGGGCGCGGCTGGATCTGCGTCGAAGGGCAGCCCGCCCAGCCGATTCGCCAGGGCGACGTGGTGTGGATCCCGCCTAACGAGCGTCATTGGCATGGCGCCGCGGCCGACACCTACATGATCCACACAGCCACCTCGCTGGGCAAGAGCGAATGGCAGGAAGAGGTCTCCGAGCAAGACTACCAGCGCGGCACTGGCGCGGCCGGATAAGGAGGCACCATGATCGTCGAACTGCGTATCTACCATTGCGCGCCCGGGCGGCTGCCCGCGCTGCACGATCGTTTCACCAGTGCCACCCTGGGCTTCTTCAAGAAGCACGGCATCGAGCAGATCGGATTCTGGACCACGCTGGCCGGGCCTACCAATCAATCGCTGACCTACCTGCTGAAATGGGAAAGCCTGGCCGAACGCGAGCGCAAATGGAATGCCTTCCAGGCCGACCCCGACTGGATCGCCAAGCGCGCCGCCAGCGAAGCGGAAAAAATCATCGTCGAACGTGTCGAAAACCAGTTCCTGGCACCGACCGCATACTCCGCGTTGAAATAGGGTAGACACCGAAAAATTGTGGCATTCGCGCAAAACCCGATTGCGGTGCGGCCAGGATAGGAGTATCCATTGAGGTAACAACAATTCGCGAGACAACCCACTGGTGTTTGCGGCGGATCGGGCGGTACAGCCCGGCCATGCCGCATCGCCAGGCCAGAATTCCGCGCAGGGCATGTGCCTTGCACGGAAGTAAGCTAGGAGGGGCTTATGGCTGTGGTGTATGTGGAGTTCGAACGAGAACGCGCCGGCAAAGCGCGTTCCGCCCATCAAGCCCGCCGCGTGCGGCCGGCTCGAGCCCGCGCTGGCGACAGCAGGCGCACGTTCATGGCGTGCCTCATGCTGGCTCCCCTGGCAGGCCTGGCTGCTCCGCTGCTGGCGGTGCCCTGGCTCGGCGAACTGGTCGGCTGGATTCTGGCAGGGGCGGGCCTCCTGGCCTGTGTGCTGATGCTGTTCCGCCTGGCCATGCTCGAGGCCGACAGCGCGCAGCGCGATAGCGATTGAGTTCCTGATCCCGGCCGCCAGGCACTCGGGTGTCTGGCGGCTTTGGATACCGAGGCGCCGGTCGGGGGTGATGCGCCCCAGGTGGCTCACTCTTACGCTGCATGGCTCTGTCGATGCAGCCTCCCCTCTGGTGATACCCCGCTTGCCGCCTGCCTACAGCTACCGGTATACTTGTACTGTCATCAATACAACATATCAGGAGACTGATCATGCAGGGAATGCATCGCATGGTCGCGGGCTGTGCGCTATTGGGCGCGCTGGCATTGCCGCTGGCCCCCGCTGCCGCACAGGGCGACGCCATCAAGCTGGTCGTGGGCGCTCCGCCAGGCGGCACCACCGATACCGTGGCGCGCAGTATTGCGCAGCACATGTCGCTGGATCTGAAGCGCACCGTGCTGGTCGAGAACAAGCCGGGCGCGGGCGGCAACATCGCCGCCGACTATGTCGCCAAGAGCAATCCCGACGGCAACACCCTGCTGGTCACGTTCACCAGCTTTTCCATCAATGCCTCTCTGTACCGCAACCTGCCGTTCGACCCGGTGCGCGATTTCACGCCCATCAGCATGCTGGCCAATGTGCCCAGCGTGTTGGTCGCGCGCAAAGATTTTCCGGCCCAGTCCATGCCGGAATTCGTATCGCTGGTGAAGGCCGACCCCGGCAAGTACACCATGGCGCTGGCCGCCATCGGTTCGTCGGTGCACATGGCCGGTGAGCGCATGAAAATGATGGCTGGCCTGGATATCCTGAATGTGCCATACAAAGGCACCTCACCGGCCATCAACGACTTGCTGGGCGGCCAGGTGGACATGATGTTTGCCAGTTCGCTCAACGTCTTGTCGCATATCAACAATGGCGCGCTCAAGGCGCTGGGCGTCACCAGCCCGCAGGCGCTGCCCCAGTTTCCCGGCGTGCCGCCGATCGGCGATACCATCAAAGGTTTCGAGTCCAACGCGTGGTTTGCCCTGTTCGGCCCGGCCAAGCTGCCGCCCGAGAAGCTGGCGATGCTCAATGCCGCGGCGCGCAAGGCGGTCGATACGCCCGAGTTTCGCCAATTGCTCGAGCGCGATGCCGCCATCGCGGTCAGCAGCAGCCCGGAAGAACTGGATGCCTTTGTACGCAAAGATATCGAGCGTTACGCCGAGATCGTCAAGTTCACCGGCGCCACGGTCGATTGATTTTTCCTGTGGAGCCACACCGTGTCCGATAGCCCGTTGCCTCTTTATCACAAGGTATACCTGCTGCTGAAGCAACGGCTGCTGGCGGACGGCTTCGGTCCGGACGCGGCCATGCCAGGTGAAAACGCGCTGGCGGCCGAATACGGCGTATCCCGGTTGACCATCCGGCGTTCTCTCGACGCGCTGGAATCCGAAGGCCTGGTCGAGCGCCGCCAGGGCCGCGGCACGTTTGTCGCCAAGCCCGCGCTGCTATCGGTGCCGCAGCAAAGCTCCGACATCGACGCGCTGCTGGCGCACATGGCCCGCATGGGTATGCAAACCCAGGTCCGCCTGCTGGAACTCGATACCGCGCCGGCCACGCCCCAAGTGGCCGTGCGCCTGGAGCTGGCTGCCGGCACCCTGGTGCAGCGTTCGGTACGGGTGCGCAGCCACCAGGGCTTGCCGTTTTCGTACCTGACCACTTTCGTGCCCGATGACATCGGCCAGCGCATCCGCCGTAAAGACCTCGGGTCCAAGCCGCTGCTGGCCATTTTTCGCGACCTGGGCGTGCGCGTGGCGCGCGCCGAGCAATCGATTTCGGCGGTGCTGGCCGAACCCGGCATCGCCGAACTGCTCGATGTCCCGGTGGGCTCGGCCCTGCTCAGCCTGCATCGCGTAGTGCGCGACGAATCGGGCCGGCCGGTCGAATGGCTGCATGCCCAGTACCGGCCCGATCGCTATGAATACCGTATGAACATGCAAGCCCACGACATGCCCGGCCAGCCCACTTGGTTGCCTGCCGCCACGCCGCAGCGGGTGAGCGCTTGAATAGGTCCTGCCCCATGCCTGCCCAGACCCTGGCCCAGAAGTTGCTGGCCGCCGCATCCGGCCGCGATGCCGTAGGTGTCGGTGAAATCCTGACGTGCAAGGTCGACCTGGCCATGTTCCACGATTCCAGCGGCCCGCGCCGCCTCAAGCCGATGCTCGAAGAGCTAGGCACCGGGCTGTGGGACCGTTCCAAAGTCGTGCTGGTGATGGATCATTATGTTCCCGAGGCCGATGACGAATCGCGCCGAATCGTGCGCATTGCACGCGAGTGGGCGCGCGAACAGGCGCTGCCCCATGTGTACGATTCGGTGGGTATCTGCCATGTGGTGGTATCCGAGCACGGCCATGTGCGTCCCGGCATGTTCTGCGTGGGGGGCGATTCGCATTCGCCCACCGGCGGCGCCTTCGGCGCCTACATGTTCGGCGTGGGCAGCACCGAGATGCTGGGCGTGGTCGCCAGCGGCGAGATCTGGATGCGGGTGCCCGATACGCTGATGATGCGCTGGAATGGCCGCTTGCGGCAGGGCGTGACCGCCAAGGACATGATGCTGCACATGATAGGCATTCATGGCATGAATGGCGGCCGCTACCAGGCGGTGGAATTCTGCGGCGAAGCGGTACGCGCGCTGTCCATGCAAGAACGCATGACGCTATCGAATATGTCGGCGGAACTGGGCGCGCAGGCCGGCCTGGTGGCGCCCGACGAGACCACGCGGCGCTACTTGCGCCAGGCCGGCGTCGCCGCAGTCGATACGGCCGGCTGGCAGTCCGATCCCGATGCGGCCGCGCAGTGGCATGACTTCGATGCCACCGTCCTCGAGCCGCAGGTGGCTGCCCCGCATAGTCCGGCCAACGCCGCCCCGGTGCGGGCCTATGGCGATACACCCGTGCACGTGGCCTATATCGGCGCCTGTACCGGTGCCAAGCTCGATGACTTGCGGGCGGCTGCGCAGGTGTTGCAAGGGCGGCGGGTGGCCGCGGGCGTCACCTTGATGGTGGCGCCTGCCAGCCAGCGCGACCAGGCCGCGGCCCAGGCCGAAGGGGTGCTGCCCATTTTGCTGCAAGCGGGCGCCACGCTGCTGCCCACGTCGTGCGGCGCCTGCTCGGGCTATGGCGGGTCCATTCCCGAAGGCGCCAATGTCATTGCCACGACGGCGCGTAATTTCAAAGGCCGCATGGGCGCGGCCACCGCCCAGGTCTACCTGGCGTCTCCGTATACCGTGGCGGCGTCGGCCCTGGCCGGCCGCATCGCCGATCCTCGCGAGATCCTGTCATGAGCACTACGCACAAAGCCTGGCGCGTCGGCGACGATGTCGACACCGACCAGCTCGCGCCGGGCGCCTACATGAAGTTCGGTATTGCCGACATCGCGCGCCATTGCCTGGAAGGCATACGCCCGGACTTCGCGAACGGCGTGCAGCCGGGCGATGTGCTGGTGGCCGGGCGCAACTTCGGCATCGGATCGTCGCGCGAACAGGCTGCCGCCGCGCTGGTGCAACTGGGCCTGCGCGCGGTCATCGCGCCCAGTTTCAGCGGCCTGTATTTTCGCAACGGGTTCAACGTGGGCCTGCTGCTGCTGACCTGCGAGCGCGCCGGCGAAATCGCCGAAGGCGAACAGGTAGGCATCGACTTGCCCAATAGTCGCGTGCTGCGTGCCGACGGTACTGCGTTGCCCTGCGAGCCGGTACCCGGTTTCTTGCTCGACATGGTGCAGGCGGGCGGCCTGCTGATGCAACTCAAGCGGCGGCTGGCCGATGGCTCGCTGCCCCGTCACCCAATGAGAGCCTGATGACTCCACGTCTCTTGAAAGACAAGCTGGCCGCCGGCCAGGCCTTGCTGGCCCCCGGCATCTACGACGCGCTGTCGGCCTTGGTCGCCGAGCAGGCGGGGTTCGACGCCCTGTACTTGTCTGGCGCATCCATCGCCTATACGCGTCTGGGTCGTTCCGACGTCGGCCTGACCACTTATACCGAAGTCGAAGACGTCCTGGCGCGCATCACCGAGCGCGTGCGCTGCCCGGTGATCGTCGATGGCGATACCGGTTTCGGCAATGCCTTGAACGTGCAGCGTACCGTGCGCGGCTTCGAGCGCGCCGGCGCCGCCATGATCCAGCTGGAAGACCAGGGCTTTCCCAAGCGATGCGGGCACCTGAGCGGCAAGTCGCTGGTATCCGCCGATGAAATGTGCGGCAAGCTGCGCGCTGCGCTGGACGCGCGAGCCAGCGATGCCACGCTGATCCTGGCGCGTACCGATGCCGTGGCGGTAGAAGGGCTGGACGCCGCATTCGAGCGCGCCGAGCGTTACCTGGAATGCGGGGTCGATGCCATTTTCATCGAGGCCCTGCGTTCGCCCGCGCAGCTGGATGCCGCCTGCGCACGCTTTGCCAAGCGAGTTCCGTTGCTGGCCAACATGGTGGAAGGCGGCCAGACCCCCATCGAAAGCGCCGAGGCCCTGGCCGCGCGCGGCTTTCGCATTGTTATTTTCCCGGGCGGCACGGCCCGCGCCGTGGCGCACGCGCTGCAGGCCTACTACGGCAGCCTGCGCCAGCACGGTACGACCACTCCCTGGCGCGACCGCATGCTGGACTTCGACCAGCTCAATGCAGTGATCGGCACCCCGGCCTTGCTGGAAGAGGCCAGCCGCTACGGTTAGTGCATGAGCACGGCCCCCGGCGCGTGTCAGCGGGTCGTCAGGCAAGCGGGAATACGCTTGAAGGTTCCTTCATACGCTGGTTATCCGCATGCACTCGACTCGCACCTTCTGGCTGGATGCCGCCGCGTCCGCCTACGATCGCACCACCATTGTCCTGCACTGGCTGACCGCGCTATTGGTGGTCGCGCTATTCATCATGGCGCAGGTCTGGGAATCGATGCCGCACGGTACACCCGTACGCAAATCCTTGCAGGGCCTGCATGTCTCGCTGGGCTTGTTGCTGACCGCCGTGATCGTGTTACGGATGGCCTGGCGCGCCACGGGTGGCCGACGCTTGCCGCCGGCTTCACACGGCGCGCTCCAGGTAAGCGCCAAGACCATGCACTACGCGCTTTACCTATTGCTGGCGGCCCAGATCGTGCTGGGTTTCCTGTTCCGCTGGGCGCAGGGTGAGTCTTTCACGTTCTTCGGATGGTTTTCGATACCGAAGCTTCTGCCGCTGGTGCGCGAGCAGCGGCATTTTTTCGGCGACCTGCACAACGTAGTCGCATGGGTAATCATCGTGCTGGCCGGCCTGCATGCGCTGGCCGCGCTGTTCCATCATTACTGGTTGCGCGATGGGTTGCTGCGCCGGATGTGGGGCGGTAGCCGGGCCGGTCGCCTGCGTTAGCGTGCGCTAGGCATTCTTGCCGCCAGCCGACGGGTTGCCGCGCGGCAGCCAGTGCCAGAATACGGCGGCGGCGGCCAAGCCGAACGCCCCCATGGCCGCCACCGCGGCGGCCAGCGAGACCAGGGCGGTGATGGCCGACAGGGCAACCGGGCCCAGGCTGCTGCCCAGGTCGGCCACCAGTCGCCAGATGCCCAGGAACTCGGTACGGCCCGCGGGCGGCGCGGCATCTGCGCCCAGGGTCATGACGATGCCCGAGCCGATGCCGTTACCCATGCCCAGCAGCATCGATACGACAACGAAACCGATCACTCCGGTGGTAAACGAGGTGCCGATCAGCGCGCAACCCATCAGCAGGGTCGAGGGTACGGCCACCCATAGCCGGCCGCGCCGGTCCATCAGGGTGCCGGCCGGATAGAACACCGACATGTCGATGGCAGCCACCAGGCCATAGATGATGGACGTGGTGGTGGGATTGATGCCCAGGTGGTCGGCCCACAACGGAATGACGACCTGGCGCGATGCCCGCACCGCGCTGACCAGCAGGATGCCCAGGCCCAGGGTCAGGAACACGTGCCGGTGCGCCCGGGCGACGTCCAGCACGCGCGGTTTGGCCTGCACGGCGGCGCCGGGGCGTTCGGGCGGCGTCATGTCGGGCGCCAGGTGGGCAATCAGCCCGGCGCCGGCCATGGCCACCACCGCCACCCAGTAGGCGCCTTGCAGGCCCATGAAATGAATCAGCGCGGCACCCGCGAACGGGCCCACGAACACCCCGATCCGCATGGTGCCCGCCAGGGTCGACAGGGCGCGTGCGCGCATATAGACCGGCACGGCGTCGATCATGTATGTCTGGCGGGCCAGCATGAATACGGACGAAGCCATGCCGATGAAAAATACCCCCACCGCCAGCATCCATGCGTCGCCCGCAAAAATGCACAATAGCAGTGCGAACACGCTGAGCACCGCCGCCCCCATCATGGACCGCCGCTCGCCGTAGCGCGATGTGATCATCGCCGCCGGGATATTGCTGACCAGCGACCCGATGCCGATCAGGGCCACGATCAGGCCGGAAGTCGCCACCGAGGCATCGAGTTCGCGCGCGCTCAGGGCCACCACGGGCAGGATGGCTCCGTTGCTGACACCGTAGAGGATGGAAGGGCCGAACGCGGGGACGGCTATTTTCTTGAAGCTGAAGGGGGCGTCGCGGTTCGACACGATGATGCGCGAAGAAATTGGGCAAGATCGTCATTCTAGCCGGCGCAGCTTGCCGGTCGGCACAGTCACGCGCTATCTTTGGGCCATGGCGCCTTCTCATCTTACCGGCCAAGAGCCGTTCTTCATCGTGCAGAACACGGGCTCGGGCCGCGATAATGTGCGCGACGTCCAGGATACGATCCGTCGGGTGCTCGATGCAGCGGGCCGCCGCTATGAACTGATACCCGTCGACGATGGCCGGCAACTGCCCGCCGCGGCGCAAGATGCCGTCGAGCGGGCCCGGCAGCAAGGCGGCGTGGTGGTCGCCGCCGGCGGCGATGGCACGCTCAGTGCCGTGGCCCAGGTGGTACTGGGCGCCGGCCTGCCGTTCGGCATCCTGCCGCAGGGCACCTTCAACTATTTTGGCCGAACCTACGGTATCGCCCAGGATACCGAAGCCGCCGCCCGCAACCTGGTCGCGGCGCAACCCCAGCCAGTGCAGGTGGGCCTGGTCAATGGCCAAGTCTTCCTGATCAACGCCAGCCTGGGGCTGTACCCGCAGCTGCTGGAAGACCGCGAAGCCTACAAGCAGCGATATGGTCGCAGCCGGTCTGTGGCGCTGTGGTCGGCCCTGGTGACGCTGGCGCGCGCGCACCGGCAATTGGCGATACAGCTCGAGCACGAGGGCAAATCACGCATGCTGCGTACGCCCACCGTCGTGGTGGGCAACAACGCCTTGCAACTCGAGCAAGTCGGCATTGCCGAAGCCGGCGAGCTGGCAAGCGGCCGCCTGGTGGCCATGGGGGTCAGGCCCGTGGGTACGCTGGCCTTATATGGCCTGGTGCTGCGCGGCTGGCTAAGTCGCCTGGGCGATGCCGATCATGTCTTCAGTTTCGGTTTCGACCGCCTGACAGTGCGCATCGGGCGTGGGCACCGGCGCGTCAAGGTTGCCATGGACGGCGAGATCCACTGGCTGGACACGCCCCTCGAATTCACCGTATCTCCGCAGCCATTGCTGCTGCTGGTGCCGCCCGAAGCGCAGCGCTCGGAACGCGCATGACGCGGATCCTGCACATTTCCGATACGCATTTCGGCACCGAGCGCGAACCGGTGGTGCAGGCGCTGCTGGCGCTGGCGCAACGCCTGCAACCCGAACTGGTGCTGCTGGGTGGCGACATCACCCAGCGCGCGCGGCGCAGCCAGTTTGCCGCCGCGCGCCGTTTCGTGCAGGCCTTGCAGCGGCCCGTCCTGGCGGTACCCGGCAATCACGATATCCCGCTGTACAACCTGGCGGCGCGCCTGCTCGACCCCTATGGCGCCTATCGGCGCGCGCTGGGCGTGAATCTCGAACCTGTCGTCGAAACCGATGGCCTGCTGGCGATCGGCGTCAATTCCACCCGTCCCTCCCGCCACAAGAATGGCCAGGTATCGCCCGGCCAGGTGCTGCGGGTGGCGCAGCGGCTGCGCGAGGCAGGCCCCGCGCGCCTGCGGATGGTGCTGCTGCACCATCCGGTGCGCGCAGCCGTCGAAAGCGATCGCAGCAACCTGCTCATCGGCCGCGACCTGGCCGTTCCTGCGTGGGTCGATGCGGGCGCCGATCTCATCCTGGGCGGGCATATCCACCTGCCGTATGTCCTGCCCGTTCATGGTGCGGCCGGCTCGGTGCCGCGCCAGGCCTGGACCATCCAGGCAGGCACCGCCGTGTCGAGCCGGGTGCGCGGCGGTATTCCCAATTCGGTCAACGTCATTGATCATTGGGTCGATAGTGGACGCCATCAGTGTTCGGCCCAGCGCTGGGACTACGCTACCGATACCGAAGAATTCCGCTCTGTGGCCACCCAGGTGCTAGACCTGCATCGCGGCAGCTAGCCGCCTCGCCCTCACTGCTCCATGGATGCCTTTACCGACTGGGTTGCCGCCCATCCTCTATTGATCTTCCTGTTCCTGCCGGCGGCGGCGGGTCTGTGCGCATGGAAACTGGGGCGCCGCGTGGGCCGGCGTTCAGGCACCCGGTCGGCCTGGGTCTGCTGGGGCGTGGCGGCGGCGGCGGGGGGGGTGTTCCTGGTGTTGGCCGTGGCCATGAGCCTGCGCGGCGGCCTGGTCGAACTGGACAATGCCCTGGCATCCGCTCTCAGCCTGTCCATGCCGCCATCGCTGCTGTGGTTGTTATCGTGGTTCACCTATCTGGGCGACCGCAACCTGCTTACCGTGATCGCGGTCTGCCTGACGGCAGGGCTGTTGTGGCGGCGACAGTGGGGGCTGGCCCTGGCGTGCGCCGTCGTCACGGGCGGCGCGGGCGCGCTCAACCAGGCGCTCAAGCATTTGTTCCAGCGCGTGCGGCCCGAACATGTCCACGGCTACGTCAATGCCGATGGCTGGAGCTTTCCCAGCGGGCACGCTTCGGCGGCGCTGGCGGTCTATGGGTTTGCCTGCTATGTGGCACTGCGCACCTTGCCGATGCGCTGGCACTTGCCCTGCCTGGCCGCAGCCACCGCCCTGATCACGGCCATAGGCGCCAGCCGGGTGTTGCTGCAGGTGCACTATCTCAGCGATGTCATCGCCGGTTTCGCGCTCAGCCTGGCGTGGCTGTCCTTGTGCCTGGCCGGGGCCGAACGCCTGCGCACGTTCAAGCGGCGCGCATAGCCCGCAGCACCGCCTGGGCGGCGGCCGCATCGAAACGCTGCCGAAGCTGGAGCATGGCCATGGCCGGGTCGTCCGGTTCCGCTACATAGGCCGCGCCCGCCGCCTCTACCGCACGACGCAAGCCTGCCGCCGCGTCCGACGGCAGGGCGCGCAAGTTCCAGATCAGTTTGTCGCGGATGTCGGCGCTTATCCTGCCGTCGCTGAACCGCTCCAGCGTGCGGTCGATTTCGCGCTGGCCGGGCAGCGCCAGCAAAACCAGGTCCGATTCATGCAGGGCTTCGTGGGCCGAGGCCGCCAGCGTGGCGATGCCGCGAAACGGCTCGCATTGCTCCGGTACCTTGTCGTAGACGGTCAGGGCCAGCTCGGGCGGGGCGGCCGCCAGCAGCTTGCGCGCAGCGGCGCTGCCCGCCGTGCCCACGCCGATGATGCCTATGCGCGCAAGCAGCGGCACGTTCATGGTGCCGGCACCGACCAGGTGCTGACAATGTGCGCCACGGGCTCGGGCGAATGTTCGCCGCGCAGCATGACTTCGCCCGCGGCCAGGCGCCCCGTCTTCAGCAATCGAGCCTCGGCGATGACATCGCCCGCCGGGCTCTTGCGCAGGAAGTTGATGGTCAGGCTGGCGGTGACGGCACCGGCCTGGCCCGTGGCCCCCACGACGGCCGCGTATAGCGCCAGGTCGGCCAGGCCCATCAGCATGGGGCCGGCCACGATGCCGCCCAGTCGCTGGTGGGCGGGCCGCGCCGGCAGGACGGCACGCGCCGTGCCATAGCCGATGTCGGTGATCTGTATGCCCAGCACTTCGGCAAAAGGATGCTGTTCGGCCAGCAAGCGGTGGAAATCCGCCACGCTGATGCGAGGTTGAGCGGAAGAGGGTGTCATGTCAGCGATGCTCCAGCGTGGTGCAGAAACGTTCCAGCAGTTCGTCGGCCCGCTGGCCCAGCGACTTGAGCCGACGCGTGTGAAACAGCAGCAATAGTCCCATCAGGTAGGTGAATGCCTGCATCTGCTCGGCGGCCACGGTGTCGTCGGACCATTGCTTGGCCGCGCGCAGGCCGCGGCCCAGTTGGTCGACACAGTCGCGCAGGCGGACGTTGAGGCGGTCGTCCACATCGCGGCCCAGGCCGCGCGGGCCCAGTCCCTGGAACAAATACATGCCTAGCGAAAATTCGGTGGCGCGCCCGGCGTAGTACTGGAAGAACGCTTCGATGACGCGTCGCGCCGCCCCGGCGGGGCGGCCATCCAGGGCGCGCTCCAGTTGTCCATGCAAGCGCTCCAGCGAGGCTTCGAGCAATTCGGCGTAGATGGCTTCCTTGCCGCCGAACCAGGGGTAAATGGCACCGGTGGTGCAGCCGGCTTCCTTGGCGATGGCCCGTACCGTGGTCTTTTCCAGGCCGTCGCGCTGAAATACCCGCTGCGCCGCGTCCAGGATCAGTTGGCGCCGCAAGGCGGTAAGCCGTTGCGCCCGCGTGGCCGTCGCCGGCGTCGAAGAAGATTCCATGGCGATGATCAGCCGGATATAGCAATGCTTCTATTTAATAACGTTGTTATTATCGATGCAATAAGTGCCCCACCTCAAAGGCCGGGGTCACGGCGGCACAGATGTATCCAGTCTGTGCTCCTTGTGTCCAGGATTGTTCAGCGTTACGAAAGTAAGGGCGCATGCAGGCAGGCGCCGATACCGCAATCGCACACGAAACCGCGCCAATATTGGCTTAGACCCCTATGCAGGGTAAACACTAAGACGTTTCTGCCCGGATGGGCCCGATGTTGCAAGATACCAACAGCGCTAGCGTAGAACGGGCACTTTTCTGGTGGCGACCATAGCCAGTCCCTGGGTTTTTTGATGCAATAGCGTCAACTTCCCTTCGCGGAGTTAGGGGGGCGGCAGGCTGACGCAAGCATTGCTGCTCTTGTCACTCAAATCAACGGAGATTTCTTAAATGAAAAAGACTCTGCTCGCTGCCGCCCTGCTCGCCGGTTTCGCCGGTGTGGCCCAGGCAGAAACGTCGGTGACGCTGTACGGCATCATCGATACTGGTATCGGCTACAACAAGGTCGAGGGCGACGGTTTCGACAGCAGCCGCATCGGCATGATCAACGGCGTGCAGAACGGTTCGCGCTGGGGCCTGCGTGGCACCGAAGATCTGGGTGACGGCCTGCAAGCCGTGTTCCAACTGGAAAGCGGCTTCAATTCCGGCAACGGTAACTCCGCCCAAGGCGATCGCCTGTTCGGCCGCCAAGCCACCATCGGTCTGCAAAGCGACAGCTGGGGCCGTCTGGACTTCGGTCGTCAAACCAACATCACCTCGAAGTACTTCGGCTCGATCGATCCGTTCGGCGCTGGTTTCGGCCAAGCCAACATCGGTGTGGGCATCAGCGCCGCCAACACGGTTCGCTGGGACAACATGGTCATGTACCAAACCCCGTCCTACAGCGGCTTCCAGTTTGGCGTTGGCTACTCGTTCAGCGTTGATGACAACACCGGCGACGCCGATCGTGTTGGCTTCGCCACCGCTGACAACGTCCGCGGCATCACCACCGGCCTGCGCTACGTGAACGGCCCGCTGAACGTCGCTCTGTCGTACGACCAGCTGAATGCCAGCAACAACCAATCGAACGCCGAAGTCGACGCCACCCCCCGTTCGTACGGCATCGGTGCTTCGTATGACTTCGAAGTGCTGAAGCTCTCGCTGGCCTATGCCCGCACCACCGACGGCTGGTTCGGCGGCCAAGGCGTCAGCGGCGTGGAATCGACCAACCTGGGTTCGAACATCTTCGCTGACGGCTTCAAGTCGAATTCCTACATGCTGGGCCTGAGCGCTCCCATCGGTGGCGCCAGCAAGCTGTTCGGTTCGTGGCAAATGGTCGACCCCAGCAACGACAAGCTGACTGGCGGCGACGAAACGATGAACGTGTTCTCGTTGGGTTACACCTACGACCTGTCCAAGCGCACCAACCTGTACGCTTACGGTTCGTACGCCAAAGACTATGCCTTCATCAAAGACGTGAAGAGCACCGCTGTCGGCGTCGGTATCCGTCACCGCTTCTAATCGGCTGCGAGGCGCAAGCTTCGCTTCGATTGCTAGCGTGCAAGCGGGCCTTGGTCCGCTTGCAAAAAGCCACCCTTCGGGGTGGCTTTTTCATTCCTGCCATACGTCAACGGTTCCTGGTTTTTGGGGCTTGCGGTTCAGCGGGCAGTCACTTAGCAAATGCTACAATCTGAAGGTTTGCGCATTTGACGGACGCCAGAATGAACTTGCAACAGTATTTTCCCGTCCTGCTGTTTATCGCGGTGGCTACCCTCATCGGGTTTGCGCTGCTGACAGCGGGTTCGCTCCTGGGGCCGCGGCGTCCCTATGCCGAAAAACTCTCGCCCTATGAATGCGGCTTCGAAGCGTTCGAAGACGCCCGCATGAAGTTCGATGTGCGCTACTACCTGGTGGCCATCCTCTTCATCTTGTTCGACCTCGAAATTGCCTTCCTGTTTCCCTGGGCCATCGCCCAAGGTTCCGTCGGCCTCGTCGGCTTCTGGACCGTCATGATCTTCCTGGCAGTCCTGACGGTGGGCTTCATCTACGAATGGAAAAAGGGCGCGCTGGACTGGGAATAACCCACGCCTTCCCGCACGCTATCAGAGACGAAAATGGCTATAGACGGCATCCTCAAGCAAGGCTTCATCACTACCAGTGCCGACAAGTTCCTCAACTGGGCAAAGACGGGCTCGATGTGGCCCATGACCTTCGGCCTGGCCTGTTGCGCGGTCGAAATGATGCACGCCGGCGCGGCGCGCTACGATCTCGACCAATTCGGCATCATTTTCCGTCCCAGCCCGCGCCAGTCCGACCTGATGATCGTGGCCGGCACGCTGTGCAACAAGATGGCGCCCGCGTTGCGCAAGGTCTACGATCAGATGCCCGAACCGCGCTGGGTGGTGTCCATGGGGTCGTGTGCCAATGGCGGTGGGTACTACCACTACTCTTACTCGGTCGTGCGCGGCTGTGATCGCATCGTGCCGGTCGATGTCTACGTGCCTGGCTGTCCGCCCACGGCCGAAGCGCTGGTCTATGGGCTGCTGCAAATGCAGAACAAGATCCGCCTGACCAACACCATTGCCCGCTGACCGCGCCGCCGCCGGCCGTGCTTTGCGCCGGCGACCCCCGTCAGCATATCGGTTTACCTAAGCGTACATGACGATGACCAGGCTCGAAACCCTGAAACACAACCTGCAGGCCGTGCTGGGCGCAAACGCGGCCCTGACCGAAGCGCTCGGCGAGTTCACGCTGGAAGTCCCGGCCGACCAATGGCTTGCGGTTTGCAACAAGCTGCGTACCGATGCCAGCCTGAGCTTCGAAACCTGCATCGACCTGTGCGGCGTCGACTACCTGACCTGGGGCAACGGCACGCGCCAAGTGGCCGAGGACAAGGTCGCCGGCGTGCAGCGCGCGCGCTACGCCGTGGTCGTGCACCTGCTGTCCATCGCCCATAACTGGCGCTTGCGCGTGCGTACCTGGGCCCCCGACGACGATTTCCCCATTGTCGGCTCGCTGGTCGACTGTTGGCCCGGGGTGAACTGGTTCGAGCGCGAGGCCTTCGACCTGTTCGGCATTGTCTTCGAAGGGCACCCCGATCTGCGCCGCATCCTGACCGACTACGGCTTCATCGGCCACCCGTTCCGCAAAGACTTCCCCCTGTCGGGCACCGTCGAAATGCGCTACGACCCCGAACAAAGGCGCGTCATCTACCAGCCGGTCACCATCGATCCCCGCGAAATCACTCCGCGTGTCGTGCGTGAAGACTCCTACGGCATGGGGCGTTAAATCATGGCAGAAATCAAGAACTACACCCTGAACTTCGGCCCGCAGCACCCGGCGGCGCACGGTGTGCTGCGCCTGGTGCTCGAGCTCGACGGCGAAGTCATCCAGCGCGCCGACCCGCACATCGGCCTGCTGCATCGCGCCACCGAAAAGCTGGCCGAACACAAGACCTACATCCAGGCGCTGCCCTACATGGACCGCCTCGATTACGTGTCCATGATGTGCAACGAGCACGCCTACGTCATGGCCATCGAGAAACTGCTGGGTATCGAACCGCCGTTGCGCGCGCAGTACATCCGCGTCCTGTTCGACGAGATCACGCGCCTGCTCAATCACTTGATGTCGCTGGGCTCCCACGCGCTCGACGTGGGTGCCATGGCTGTGTTCCTGTACGCCTTCCGCGAACGCGAAGACCTGATGGACTGCTACGAGGCTGTCTCCGGGGCGCGCATGCACGCGGCGTACTACCGGCCGGGCGGCGTCTATCGCGACCTGCCCGACGTCATGCCGCAGTATGGCGAAAGCAGCAAGTACCGCGGCGACAAAGACCTGCACATCATGAACGACGCGCGTTCCGGCTCGCTGCTCGATTTCATCGAAGACTTCACCAACCGGTTTCCGACCTGCGTCGACGAATACGAAACCCTGCTGACCGACAACCGCATCTGGAAGCAGCGGCTGGTGGGCATCGGCGTGGTCGATCCCGAACGCGCCAAGGCGCTGGGCTTTACCGGCCCCATGCTGCGCGGCTCCGGCGTGGCCTGGGATCTGCGCAAGATGCAGCCCTACGAAGTCTACGACCTGGTCGAATTCGACGTCCCCGTGGGCGTCAACGGCGACAGCTACGACCGCTACCTGGTGCGCATCGCCGAAATGCGCGAAAGCAACCGCATCATCCGCCAATGCGTGGAATGGCTGCGCAACAATCCCGGTCCGGTCATGATCGAGAACCACAAGGTCGCTCCGCCCAGCCGCACCGGCATGAAAACCAACATGGAAGAGCTGATTCACCATTTCAAGCTCTTCACCGAAGGTTTCCACGTGCCGCCCGGCGAGTCCTTCGCATCGATCGAACACCCCAAGGGCGAATTCGGCATCTATCTGGTGTCGGACGGCGCCAACAAGCCTTACCGCCTGAAGATTCGGGCGCCGGGGTTTGCCCATTTGCAATCGCTCGATGAAATGTCGCGTGGCCACATGATCGCCGACGCCGTCACCATCATCGGCACGCAGGATATCGTTTTCGGCGAAATCGACCGCTGATCCGTCAGCCCGAACGCCCCGCATAACCCGGATTCAAACTATGCTGCTTTCCGAACAGGCCTACCAGAAAATCGACCGGGAACTTGCCAAGTTCCCGGCCGACCAGCGGCAGTCGGCCATCATGGCTTCGCTTGCCATCGCGCAAGAAGAGAAGGGCTGGTTGCCCCCCGAAGTCCTTGAAGACGTGGCCAATTACATCGGCGTGCCGCCCATCGCGGTGCAGGAAGTCGCCACGTTCTACAACATGTTCGATACCACGCCGGTCGGCAAGCACAAGATCGCGGTCTGCACGAACCTGCCCTGTGCCTTGCGCGACGGCGAAAAAGCCGGCGACTACCTCAAGCGCAAGCTCGGCGTCGACTACCGCGAAACCACGCCCGACGGCCTGTTCACCCTGGCCGAGGGCGAATGCATGGGCGCCTGCGGCGATTCCCCCGTGCTTATCGTCAACAACAAGCATATGTGCGTGCGCATGACCGAAGAAAAACTCGATGCGCTGGTCCAGGGCCTGAAGGCACAGGGCGAAGGAGAGCCGGCATGAACGCGCCCGATCTGTACAAGCACCTGGCCCAGGGGCTCGACCCCAACCCGCTGAACGACCTGTCGAACTCCATGTGCCTGCACGGCCGGCACCTGGGGGCGCAGATCCTGGCCGACCTCGACGGCAACAACTGGCGCCTGCAAGACTACGTCAAGCGCGGCGGCTACGAGGCCCTGCGCAAGATCCTGTCTTCCGGCATGAAGCCCGAAGACGTCATCGCCGAAGTCAAGGCCTCGGGCCTGCGCGGGCGTGGCGGCGCGGGCTTTCCCACCGGCCTGAAGTGGAGCTTCATGCCGCGTGCCTTTCCCGGGCAGAAATACCTGGTGTGCAACTCCGACGAAGGTGAGCCCGGCACGTTCAAAGACCGCGATATCCTGCGCTTCAATCCGCATATCGTGATCGAAGGCATGGCCATCGCCGCCTACGCCATGGGCATCAGCGTCGGCTACAACTACATCCACGGCGAAATCTTCGAAGTGTACGAACGCTTTGAAGAAGCCCTGGAAGAAGCCCGCGCCGCCGGTTTCCTGGGCGACAAGATCCTGGGCTCCGACTTCAGCTTCCAGTTGCACGCCTTCCACGGCTATGGCGCGTACATCTGCGGCGAGGAAACCGCGCTGCTCGAATCGCTCGAGGGCAAGAAGGGCCAGCCGCGCTTCAAGCCGCCGTTCCCGGCCAGCTTCGGCCTGTATGGCAAGCCCACCACCATCAACAACACCGAGACCTTCGCCGCGGTGCCCTGGATCATCCGCAACAGCGGCCAGGCCTACCTGGAAGTGGGCAAGCCCAACAACGGCGGCACCAAGGTGTTCTCGATCACGGGCGACGTCGAGCGTCCGGGCAATTACGAAATTCCGTTGGGCACGCCGTTTGCCAAGCTGCTCGAGCTGGCCGGCGGCATGCGCGGCGGCAAGAAGCTCAAGGCGGTCATTCCCGGCGGCTCCAGTGCGCCGGTGCTGCCGGCCGACATCATGATGGACACCACCATGGACTACGACGCCATCGCCAAGGCGGGTTCCATGCTGGGGTCGGGTGCGGTCATCGTCATGGACGACACCCGCTGCATGGTGAAGTCGCTGCTGCGGCTGTCGTACTTCTATTTCGAGGAAAGCTGCGGGCAGTGCACGCCATGCCGGGAAGGCACCGGCTGGCTCTACCGCATGGTCCATCGCATCGAGCACGGCCAAGGCCGCCAGGAAGACCTGGACCTGCTCGACAGCGTGGCCAGCAACATCATGGGCCGTACGATCTGCGCCCTGGGTGATGCCGCCGCCATGCCGGTGCGTGGCTTCATCAAGCATTATCGCGACGAATTCGCGCACCACATCGAGCACAAGTCGTGTGTGGTCCCGCAATATCTGTAGGTCTCAGGAACAGCAATGGTTGAATTAACCGTCGACGGCAATCAGGTCGAAGTCCCCGAGGGCAGCATGGTGATGCATGCGGCCCAGAAGCTTGGCCTGTATGTACCCCATTTCTGCTACCACAAGAAACTGTCCATCGCGGCCAACTGCCGCATGTGCCTGGTTGAAGTGGAAAAGGCGCCCAAGGCGCTGCCGGCCTGCGCCACGCCTGCCACCAATGGCATGGTGGTCCATACATGCTCTGAGAAAGCCAAGGCCGCGCAGAAGTCGGTCATGGAATTCCTGCTGATCAACCACCCGCTCGATTGCCCCATCTGCGACCAGGGGGGCGAATGCCAGCTGCAGGACCTGGCGGTGGGCTATGGCGGCTCATCCTCGCGCTATCGCGAAGAAAAGCGCGTGGTCTTCCATAAAGACCTCGGCCCGCTGGTGTCGGCCGAAGAAATGACCCGCTGCATCCATTGCACCCGCTGTGTGCGTTTCGGCCAAGAAATCGCCGGCGTCATGGAACTGGGCATGCTGGGCCGGGGCGAGCATTCCGAAATCACCACTTTCGTGGGTCGTTCGGTCGAGTCCGAACTGTCGGGCAACATGATCGACCTCTGTCCCGTGGGTGCGCTCACCTCCAAGCCGTTCCGCTACACCGCCCGCACCTGGGAACTGGCACGCCGCCGTACGGTCAGCCCGCACGACAGCCTGGGTGCCAACCTGGTGGTGCAGGTCAAGGGCGACCGCGCCATGCGCGTGGTGCCCTTCGAAGACGAAGCCCTGAACGAATGCTGGATCAGCGACCGCGACCGCTACTCGTACGAAGGCCTCAATAGCGAAGACCGCCTGGCGGCGCCCATGATCAAGGGGGCCGACGGCCAGTGGCAGGAAGCATCCTGGGCCGATGCGCTGCAGGCCGTGGCGCAAGGCCTCTCGCGAGTGCGCGACAGCCATGGCAGCGGCCAGATCGGCGCCCTGGCGGCCGAGTACGCCACTACCGAAGAATTCGCGCTGCTGGGCCGCCTGGTGCGTGCCCTGGGTTCCGAGAACATCGATTTCCGCCTGCGCCAGACCGATCCCGCTTTCGACGCTGCCCTGTCCGGCACGCCCTGGCTGGGCATGCCCGTCGCCGACCTCGACTCGCTCGACCGGGTACTGGTGGTGGGTTCGTTCCTGCGCAAGGATCATCCCCTGATGGCCCAGCGCCTGCGCCAGGCCGCCAAGCGCGGCACGCAGATCCTGCTGGTCGACAGCGCTGCCGACGATCCGCTCATGCCGGTGGCTGCGCGCCTTACCGTGGCGCCGTCGGGCTTGCCGTCGGCATTGGCACAGGTGGCCGTGGCACTGGCCCAGGCCAAGGAACAGCCGGTACCCGCCGAGTTCTCTGGCGTCACCCCCGACGAAAGCGCCAAGCGGATTGCCGCCAGCCTGGCCTCGGGCTCGAATGCGGCAGTGCTGCTGGGCAACATGGCCGTGGCTTCGCCGCAAGCCTCGCTGCTGGCCGCCAACGCGCGCAGCATCGCCGACCTGGCCGGCGCGCGCTTCGGCTTCCTGACCTCGGGCGGTAATACGGTGGGCGGCTACCTGGCCGGCGCCGTGCCGGGGCAGGGCGGCAAGACCGCCGCCGCCATGCTGGCCGAGCCGCTCAAGGCCTACATCGTGTTGCACGCCGAACCCTCGTTCGATGCCGACAACGGTCCGCAGGCAGTGGCCGCGCTGCGCGGCGCCGAGTTCGCCGTTGCCCTGACGCCCTATGCCTCGGCCGCGCAAGACTGGGCCGATGTCATGCTGCCCGTTTCGCCATTCACCGAAACCTCGGGCACGTTCGTCAACGCCCAGGGCTTGCCGCAAAGCTTCAAGGGCACGGTGGCGCCGCTGGGCCAGGCTCGTCCGGGCTGGAAAGTGCTGCGCGTGCTGGGCAATGTGCTGCAACTGCAGGGCTTCGAAGACGAAACCTCCGAATCGGTGCGCGATACCGCCCTGGCGGGCGGCATCGAAAGCCGGCTGTCCAACGACATCAAGGCTGCGCGCGGGCTGGGGCAGGCTGCCTCGGGCCTGGAACGCGTGGCCGACGTGCCTATCTATCGCACCGACACCATGGTGCGCCGTTCCGGCCCGCTGCAGGACGCACCCGCTTCCCAGGCGCCCACGGCACGCATGAACGGCGCCACGCTGGCTGGCCTGGGCCTGACCGCCGGGATCAAGGTGCGTGTCGCCGGCCCTGCCGGTTCGATTGAACTCGAAACCGTGCAGGACGACGCCGTGGCCGATCGCGCGGTGCGCATCGCGGCGGCATTTGAGCAAACCGCTGCCCTGGGTGGCGCATTCGGTGAAATCAGCGTGGAGCGTGCCTGACATGGAATGGCTCGATATTCTTGAAAGCCACGGTCAGGCCTTGCTGGGCCCGACGGCCTGGTTGGTGCTCTGGACACTCGTCAAGATCGTCGTCATCGCAGTTCCCATCATTCTGTGCGTGGCCTACCTCACGTACTGGGAACGCAAGATGATCGGCTGGATGCACTCGCGCCTGGGCCCGACCCGCGTCGGTTTCCGCGGGCTGCTGCAGCCGTTCGCCGACGTTTTCAAACTGCTGACCAAAGAAGTGGTGGTGCCTTCGCAGGCCAACAAGGTCCTGTTCGTGGTTGCACCGGTGGTGACGCTGATGCCGGCGCTTGCGGCCTGGGCCGTGGTGCCGTTCGGCCCCGACGTGGTGCTGGCCAACGTCAATGCCGGCCTGCTGTACGTGATGGCCATCACCTCCATCGGCGTCTACGGCGTCATCGTGGCGGGCTGGGCCTCGAACTCCAAGTACGCCTTCCTGGGCGCGTTGCGCGCCTCGGCGCAGATGGTGTCGTACGAACTGGCCATCGGCTTCGTGCTGGTCACGGTGCTGCTGGTGTCGGGCAGCCTGAACATGTCCGAGATCGTGCTGGGCCAGACCCGCGGCTGGTTCGCCGAGCACGGCCTGACTTTCCTGTCCTGGAACTGGCTGCCGCTGCTGCCGCTGTTCGTCATCTACGTGATCTCGGCGGTGGCCGAGACCAACCGTCACCCGTTCGACGTGGTGGAAGGCGAATCCGAAATCGTGGCCGGCCACATGGTCGAATACTCGGGCATGGCGTTCGCGCTGTTCTTCCTGGGCGAGTACGCCAACATGATCCTGCTGTCGTGCATGGCCGCGATCATGTTCCTGGGGGGCTGGACGGCTCCGATCGACATCGTGCCCCTGACCTGGATCCCCGGCTGGATCTGGCTGGGCATCAAGACATTCTTCGTGGTCTCGCTGTTCGTATGGTTCCGCGCGTCGTTCCCGCGCTACCGCTACGACCAGATCATGCGTTTGGGCTGGAAGATTTTCATACCGCTGACCGGCGTGTGGCTGGTCGTAGTGGCGATCTGGATGCAGACGCCCTGGAACATTTGGCGCTGACGCGCCAAGCTGAGGCAGGATATGGAAGCGATCAAAGATTTTTTCGGCAGCCTGATGCTGACCGAGCTGCTCAAGGGCATGCGCCTGACGGGCAAGTATTTCTTCAAGCGCAAGGTCACCTTGCGCTACCCGATGGAAAAAACGCCGACCTCGGCGCGCTTTCGCGGGTTGCACGCGCTGCGCCGCTATCCCAACGGGGAAGAGCGCTGTATCGCATGCAAACTGTGCGAAGCCGTTTGCCCGGCACTGGCCATCACCATCGAATCGGACCTGCGCGACGACGGCACCCGCCGCACCACGCGTTACGACATCGATCTCACCAAGTGCATTTTCTGCGGTTTCTGTGAAGAAAGCTGCCCCGTGGACTCGATCGTGGAAACCCATATCCACGAATACCACGGTGAAAAGCGCGGCGACCTTTATTTCACCAAAGACATGCTGCTCGCCGTGGGCGACCGCTACGAAGCCGAAATCGCCCGCCGCCGGGCCGAAGACGCGCCATACCGTTGACGCCCAAGGTCTGATCCATGACTTTTACCACTGTCCTGTTCTACATACTGGCTGCCGTCCTGGTGATCGCCGCGTTTCGCGTCATCACGGCGCGCAGCCCGGTTACCGCTGTCCTGCACCTGATCCTGGCATTTGCCAACGCCGCCATGCTGTGGATGCTGCTAGGAGCCGAATTCCTGGCCCTGCTGTTGGTGCTGGTATACGTGGGCGCCGTTATGGTGCTGTTCCTGTTCGTGGTCATGATGCTCGATATCCGCATCGACTCGCTGCGCCAGGGGCTCAAGACCTACCTGCCGCTGGGCCTGGTCATCGGCGTCGTGCTGGTCATCGAGATGTCGTTCGTGCTGGCTTCCACCTGGCACGGCGCCGGTCCGCAGGCTCCGGTGGCTGGCGACTACAACAACACCCGCGCCTTGGGCGAAGCCATGTACACCCAGTACGTGTATGCCGTGGAAGTCGGAGCCGCGCTGCTGCTGGTGGGCATGATCGCCGCCATCACGCTCACGCTGCGCCGCCGCCGCGATGTCAAGTACAACGACCCGGCCGCCGCCGTGCGCGTGCGTGCCAAAGACCGCTTCCGCCTGGTCAGCATGCCGGCGCAGAGCGACCGAGCCCAGGGCCGTGTAAGCACGCCGTCCGACGACGCCGAAGGAGAAAAAGAATGACGCTGACACTGGCCCATTATCTGGTGCTGGGTGCGATCCTGTTCGCCATCGGCATCTTCGGCATCTTCCTGAACCGCCGCAACCTGATCATTCTGTTGATGTCCATCGAGCTCGTGCTGCTGGCCGTCAACATGAACTTCGTGGCGTTCTCCAGCTGGTTCGGCGATACCGCCGGCCAGGTGTTCGTGTTCTTCATCCTGACCGTGGCGGCCGCAGAAGCCGCCATCGGATTGGCAATTCTGGTGCTGCTGTTCCGCAACCTGAACACGATCAACGTTGACGAACTCGATCGCCTGAAGGGCTGACGGGGTATTGGAAGAAAATGTCTAGCTCACCCAACCTGTATTTGCTGATCGCGCTGGCACCGCTGGTCGGCGCGATTCTTGCCGGGCTGTTCGGCACTGGGTTCCTGGGCCGGCCCATCGGCCGCCGCGGCTCGCACATCATCACCATCCTGGGGGTCCTGATCTCCACGGTGGGTTCGGTCATCGTGCTGGGCGACGTGCTCAACGGCCATACCTACGACGGCACCGTCTATACCTGGAGCCTCATCGGCCAGACCAGGCTCGAGATCGGGTTCCTGATCGATCCCCTGTCGGCCATGATGATGGTGGTGGTGACCTCGGTCTCGCTGATGGTGCACATCTACACCATCGGCTACATGGCAGACGATCCCGGCTACCAGCGCTTCTTCGCGTACATCTCGCTGTTCACCTTCTCGATGCTGATGCTGGTCATGTCCAACAACATGGTCCAGCTCTTCTTCGGCTGGGAAGCGGTGGGGCTGGTGTCGTATCTGCTGATCGGCTTCTGGTACACGCGTCCCACGGCCATTTTCGCCAACATGAAGGCGTTCCTGATCAACCGCGTGGGCGACTTCGGCTTCGTGCTGGGCATCGGCCTGCTGTTCGCCTATGCCGGCACCATGCATTATGCCGACGTATTCGCCCAGGCCGACAAGCTGGCTGGCCAAACGCTGCCGGGCACCGACTGGATGCTGCTGACCGTGGCCTGCGTCTGCCTGTTCATCGGCGCCATGGGCAAGTCGGCCCAGGTTCCGCTGCATGCCTGGCTGCCCGATTCCATGGAAGGCCCCACGCCGATCTCGGCGCTGATCCACGCGGCCACCATGGTGACCGCGGGCATCTTCATGGTGGCGCGCTTCTCGCCGCTGTTCGAGCTGTCCGACGCCGCGCTTTCGTTCGTGATCGTCATCGGCGCCATCGGCGCGTTGTTCCTGGGCATCCTGGGCATCATCCAGAACGACATCAAGCGCGTGGTGGCATATTCCACGCTGTCCCAACTGGGCTACATGACCGTGGCGCTGGGTGCGTCGGCCTACTCGGTGGCCATCTTCCACCTGATGACCCACGCGTTCTTCAAGGCGCTGTTGTTCCTGGGCGCCGGCTCGGTCATCATCGGCATGCACCATGACCAGGACATCCGCAACATGGGCGGCCTGCGCAAGTACATGCCCATTACCTGGATCACCTTCCTGCTGGGCACGCTGGCCCTGGTGGGTACGCCATTCTTCTCGGGCTTCTACTCGAAAGAGCACATCATCGAGGCTGCCGGCGCGGCCAACGTGTGGGGTGCCAGCTTCGCTTATTACTCCACGCTGATCGGCGTGTTCGTCACTTCGCTGTACTCGTTCCGCGTGTACTTCCTGGTGTTCCACGGCAAAGAGCGCTTCGATACCAGCGGCCATGGCCATGGCCACGACGACCATGCGCACGACGACCATGCGCACGACGGCCACTCGCACGACGATCACGGCCACCATGGCGGCACACCGCACGAATCCCCATGGGTCGTGACGCTGCCGCTGGTGTTGCTGGCCATTCCGTCGGTCGTGATCGGCGCCCTGGTGGTCGACCCGATGCTGTTCGGCGGCTTCTTCGACGGCGTGATCAAGGTGCTGCCGCAGCACCCGGCCATGCACGAGCTCGGCGAAGAATGGCACGGCTGGGTTGCGTTCGGCCTGCATGCGTTCCAGACGGTGCCGTTCTGGCTGGTGGTGGCAGGCGCCGTTATCGCCTGGTACTGCTACCTGATCAATCCCAAGGTGCCCGCCGCCATCAAGTCGAGCCTGTCGGGCGTGTACAAGCTGCTCGACAACAAGTACTACGTCGACTGGGTCAATGAACAGATCATCGCGCGCGGTGCGCGCTGCCTGGGCCATGGGCTGTGGCAGCGCGGCGATCGCGGCCTGATCGACGGCGTACTGGTCAATGGCAGCGCCCGCGTGGTGGGCTGGGTGGCCGCGGCCAGCCGTCACCTGCAGTCCGGCTACATCTATCACTACGCGTTCGCGATGATCATCGGCATCATGGCGCTGATTACTTTCTTTGTGCTGATTCCCCAATGACGGCAAGCGACATGGCATCCAACACTTTTCCCTGGCTTACGATTGCGATCTTCGTTCCGATCGTATTCGGCCTGCTGGTGCTGGCTCTGGGCCGCGACGACCGTCCCGGGCTGACGCGCGGCCTGTCGCTGGTTGGGGCGCTGGCTGGGTTCCTGGTCACCCTCCCGCTGTATACCGGCTTCGACAATTCGACGGCCGCCATGCAGTTCGTCGAGAAGGCGTCCTGGATCGAAGCGTTCAACGTCAACTACCACCTGGGCGTCGATGGCATCTCGCTGTGGTTCGTGCTGCTGACCGCTTTCATCACCATCATCGTGGTGCTGGCTGGCTGGGAAGTCATCACCAGCCGCGTGGCGCAGTACATGGCCGCCTTCCTGATCCTGTCGGGCCTGATGGTAGGCGTGTTTGCCGCGCTCGATGGCCTGCTGTTCTACGTGTTCTTCGAAGCCACGCTGATCCCGATGTACATCATCATCGGCGTGTGGGGCGGCCCGAACCGGGTCTATGCGGCGTTCAAGTTCTTCTTGTATACGCTGCTGGGCTCGCTGCTGACCCTGGTGGCCTTTGTCTACCTGTGGAATGCGTCGGGCGGTTCGTTCGACATCCAGACCTGGCACCAGGTCAAGCTGGGCTATACGCCGCAGGTACTGATCTTCCTGGCTCTGCTTGCCGCGTTCGCGGTGAAGGTGCCGATGTGGCCGGTGCACACCTGGCTGCCCGACGCCCACGTCGAGGCCCCCACCGGCGGTTCGGTGGTGCTGGCGGCCATCATGCTGAAGCTGGGCGCCTACGGGTTCCTGCGCTTTTCGCTGCCCATCGCTCCGGATGCCTCGCACAGCCTGGCGGGGATGATGATCGCGCTATCGCTGATCGCGGTCATCTACATCGGCCTGGTCGCCATCGTCCAGGACGACATGAAGAAGCTGGTGGCGTATTCGTCGGTGGCACACATGGGTTTCGTCACCCTGGGCTTCTTCATCTTCAATACCGCCGGCGTCGAGGGCGCCATCGTGCAGATGATCTCGCACGGCTTCGTGTCGGGCGCCATGTTCTTCTGCATAGGCGTACTGTATGACCGGATGCACTCGCGGCGCATCGCCGACTACGGCGGCGTCATCAACGTCATGCCGCGCTTCGTCACGTTCTTCGTGCTTTTCTCGATGGCCAACAGCGGGCTGCCCGCCACCAGCGGTTTCGTTGGCGAATTCATGGTCATCATGGGCGCTGTCGAACACAATTTCTGGATCGGCCTGCTGGCCGCGACGGCGCTGATCCTGGGCGCTTCGTACTCGCTGTGGATGGTCAAGCGGGTGGCGTTCGGCGATATCGCCAACGACCACGTGCGCGAACTCACCGACATCAATCGCCGTGAATTCCTGATTCTGGGCGTGATGGCCATTGCCGTGTTGTACATGGGTATCCACCCCAAGCCCTTTACCGACGTCATGCACGCCTCGGTTCAGGCCCTGCTGCAACACGTTGCCATCTCGAAACTGTAAGACTGAACCATGATGCAATCCCACATCGATTTCGCCCTGGCCACACCCGAGATCCTGTTGCTGATTTTCGGTCTTGCGATCCTGCTGATCGACGCGATCAGCGCTCACCCCGAGCGCAAGCCGACGTTCATATTGACTTTGCTGGCGCTGGGCGTACTGACAGTCGTATCGCTGGTTCAATGGAACAGCGGCGCGGTCGGCCGTACCTTCAACGGCCTGTATGTCGCCGACAACCTGTCGCACCTGCTGAAAGTCGCGTCGTATATCGCCGTGGCGGTTACGCTGGTGTATGGCCGGGCCTATGCGCAGGCGCGTGACATGCTGCGCGGCGGCGAGCTCTACGTGCTGGCGTTGATGGCCCTGCTGGGCCAGATGGTCATGATCTCGGCCGGCAACCTGATCAGCGTGTACCTGGGCCTGGAGCTGATGTCGCTGGCGCTGTATGCCTTGATCGCCCTGCGCCGGGACGACGTGGTGGCCACCGAGGCCGCCATGAAGTATTTCGTGCTGGGCGCACTGGCCTCGGGCTTCCTGCTGTACGGCATGTCCATGGTGTACGGGGCGACCGGCCAGCTGGATATCGCCGAGATCGCCAAAGTGGTCGCGGCCGGCCAGCAACAGGATATGGCGCTGGTGTTCGGCGTGGTGTTCCTGGTGGCGGGCCTGGCATTCAAGCTGGGCGCGGTGCCGTTCCACATGTGGGTGCCCGACGTGTACCAAGGTTCGCCCACGGCGGTCACCCTGATCCTGGGGGCGGCGCCCAAGCTGGCCTCGTTCGCGATCGCGCTGCGCCTGCTGGTCGAGGGCCTGCATGGCCTGGCGGCCGACTGGCAGCCCATGCTGATGATCCTGGCGGTACTGTCGCTGGCCATCGGCAACCTGACGGCCATCGCCCAGACCAACTTCAAGCGCATGCTGGCGTATTCCACCATCTCGCATGTGGGCTTCGTGCTGTTGGGCCTGATGTCCGGCGTGGTCGAAGGCAAGCCCGACGCGTCGGCTCATGCCTACGGCGCCGCGCTGTTCTATATGCTGGTCTACGTGCTGACCACGCTGGGCACCTTCGGCATGGTGCTGCTGCTGTCGCGGCAGGGCTTCGAATGCGAGCATATCGATGACCTGAAGGGCCTGAATCGCCGCAGCCCCTGGCATGCCGCCATCCTGCTGCTGCTGATGTTCTCGCTGACTGGCATTCCGCCCATGGTGGGTTTCTATGCCAAGCTGGCGGTGCTGCAGGTACTGATCGATGCTGGCCACATTGCGCTGGCCGTGGTGGCGGTCATGTTCTCGCTGATCGGCGCGTTCTACTACCTGCGTGTCGTCAAGGTGGTGTATTTCGACGAACCGGTGGCCGAAGTCGGACCGGTGGCCGCGCCATGCGGCCCGCGCGGCGTACTGTCGCTCAATGGCGCGTTGATCCTGGTACTGGGGATCCTGCCTGGCGGCCTGATGGCGCTTTGCGTACACGCCATCCAGACGTCTCTGGGCCTGTAGGCAGGGCGGGGGTATGAACCAGACTCTCGCCGTCTGGCTGTTGATTGCGTTGGCGCTGGTCAGCGCCAACCTGCCTTTCCTGACTGAACGCGTGCTGGCCGTGCTGCCCTGGAAACGGGGGGGCGCGGTCAAGCCATTCTGGTTGCGCCTATTGGAACTGCTGGTGTATTACGGGCTGGTCATCGCCCTGGGCTTTGCCTTCGAGGCGGCACTGGGCAATCCATTCACGCAGGCCTGGGAGTTCTACGCCATTACCCTGAGCCTGTATCTGGTGCTGGGATACCCGGGATTTGTTTACCGGTATTTGTTCAAGCGTCACCCGTCTTTGCGATCCTGATCCTGTCCCCTATAAAAAACGCCTCACGCAGGCGTTTTTTTTCGCCCATTTCCGGCCAGCAGACGTTGTTAATCGCGGATTTCCCTTTTATTTCAGGTAATTGTCAGCCTATGTGTCCAAAATCTACATCGGTCAAAAAATAAGAATCGTTTTTATTCATATTTTCTTGGAGAGGCGCGTTGAAATATCCTGATTCATACTCCATGAACACGCTGGCCACCTCGCTTGCAGCGGCGATGGTGGCCCCCGCGTTCTGCCTGGCGGCAACCGCCAGCGCCCAGACGCCCGTACCGCAGTTGTCGCCGGTGCAAGTCGAGGGCGAAGCATCGCCGTATGACGTGCCGGTGAGTTCGCAGGCGAAGTTCACGGCGCCGCTGGTGGATACGCCGAAGACGGTTCAGGTGATTCCCCAGGCGGTGATTCAGGATACGGCAGCGACGTCTTTGCAGGACATCCTGCGCAACTCGCCGGGCATCAGCTTCGGGGCTGGCGAAGGCGGCCAACCGTTGGCCGATCGTCCGTTCATACGCGGCAGTTCCTCGGGCAACAATATTTTTGTCGACGGCCTCCGGGATCCGGGCGGCCAGACCCGGGAAGTGTTCAATCTGGAAAGCGTCGAAGTCATCAAGGGCGCCGATTCGGCCTATGGCGGGCGCGGGTCCGGCGGGGGCAGCATCAACTTGGTGACCAAGCGGGCCCGCCTGGGTTCCTTCGCGGAAGGCAGCCTGGGCGTAGGCACGGACAATTACTGGCGCGGTACCGCCGATGGCAACTGGCAGTTCAACGATGATTCGGCATTCCGCCTGAACATCATGGGTACCAAGGGTGACACGCCGGGGCGCGAAGACGTGGATTTCGAGCGCTGGGGGGTGGCGCCGTCGCTGGCGTTCGGCCTGGGCACGCCCACGCGCGTGACGCTAAGTTATTACCACCTGCAGACCGACGACATGCCTGACTATGGCGTGCCGCTTGCCTCGAAGATTCCTGGCAAGACGACCTCGAGCGGCATCCTGGACGTGGGGCGGGGTGCGTTCTATGGCGTGCTGGATCGCGACTTCCGCAAAACCCGCGCGGATATCGCCACTATCGAAATAGAACATGATTTCTCTGATCGCCTGACGCTGCGCAATGCCACGCGCTACGGCGAGACATTGAACGACTATGTGCTGACCAATCCCGGTGACGGCGGTGCGGCGAAATGGGATCCGGTGACCTCGCAGTACTGGATGAAGCGCGGGCTGAAGACGCGCTGGAACAAGACCACGATGCTGACCAATGTCACCGAACTGTATGGGAAGTTCGATACCGGATCGCTGAAGCACAGCTTTGACGTGGGCGTGGAGTTCACGACCGAGCGCAACAAGAACGCCGGCTACGACGTCACGACCACGGCGGGCAGCTTCTGCCCGGCCGTCTGGGGCGGGGTGGACTGCACGCCCGTATACGACCCGAACCCGCACGACAACTGGTCCGGCAAGATCGAGCGCGGCGACATCACTGCCGACAGCAAGTCCAACACGCGTTCCATCTACGCGTTCGACACCGTAGAGCTGTCGAAGCAGTGGCAAGTCAGCGGCGGCGTGCGCTACGACTACTACACCATTGACGGCACCTATACGCCGCGCGGTGGCTCCAAGGAAGACGCCGATGGCGACTGGGGCATGTTCAATTACCAGGCCGCCCTGGTGTACAAGCCGGCCCCCAACGGCAGCATCTACGTATCGTATGCCACGGCTTCCACGCCGCCGACCATCAGCGGCGGCGACCAGGAAGGCCTGTCGGCCGATACCAACCAACTGGACCCCGAGAAGAGCAGCACGATCGAAGTGGGCACCAAGTGGGACCTGTTCGACGATCGTCTGTCGCTGACGGCGGCGATTTTCCAGAACGAGCGCAAGGACGCGCAGATCGAGGTCGACTCTGGTGTGTTCGAGCAAGCCGGCAAGACTCGGGTCAAGGGGCTGGAACTGGGGTTCAGCGGCAACGTGACGCCCAAGTGGGCCGTATTCGGCGGCTATACCTATATGGACAGCGAGCTGGTCAACGGCGCCTACAGCAGCGTCAATGAAGGCGACCAGTTGGCCAATACCCCGCGCAACAGTTTCAGCCTGTGGACGACCTACAAGGTGGTCCCGGCGCTGACCGTGGGCGGCGGCGCCTATTACGTGGGCAAGACTTTCGGCGGCAACCAGGGCGGCGCGGGCGGCGGCAACAACCAGGTGTACATGCCCGCCTATTGGCGCTTCGATGCCATGGCGGCTTATCGGCTGACCGGCAATGTGGCCCTGCAGCTGAACGTGCTGAACCTGACCGACAAGGAGTACTTCGTTCGCACCAATGGCGTGCATCACGCCGATTACGGTCCGGGCCGGCAGTTCATCCTGAGCGCGAACGTGCGTTATTGACGCGGCTTGGCTTGGCCAGGTGTCAGGTTCCGCAGGTGCCCGGCACCTGGGAACCTGGGCCAGCGTTTTGGCCCCGCGCTTGTCTTCAGCTCTCGAACCAGTTCAGCACCCCGTCGAGCCCCGCCACGTTCAAGGCATACGGCGTCTGCTTCCGGACGATAGGCTTGGCGCGATAGGCCACTGCGTAGCGGGCGGCTCCCAGCATTTTCAGGTCATTGGCGCCGTCGCCCAGGGCGATGGTCTGTTCCGGCGTGGCGCCATGGGCTTGCGCGAAGGCGCGCAAATAGGCCAGCTTCGCGTCGGCGTCCAGGATATCGCCCAGCACCTTGCCGGTGAGCACGCCGTCGCGGATTTCTAGCGTGTTGGCGTGCGCGCTGTCGAGCTGCAGCCGTTCGCGCAGGCGCTCGGTGTAGAAGGTAAAGCCGCCGGATACCAGCAGCACTTTCAGCCCGGCGGCCCGGGCGGTGGAGATCAGGCGCTCGGCACCCGGGTTCAGGCGCAGTTTTTCGCTGTAGACCTGTTCCAGCGCCGCGGCCGGCGTGCCGGCCAGCAACGCTACCCGGCGCCGCAGGCTTTCGGCAAAATCCTTGATCTCGCCGCGCATGGCCGCCTCGGTGATCTCGGCCACTTTGGGCTTGACCCCCGCTACGCCCGCGATTTCGTCGATGCATTCGATATTGATGAGCGTGGAATCCATATCCATCGCCAACACCTTGCATTGCGACAGGCGTGCGCCTGCAGGCACGAAGGCGGTGTCCACCCCGTGTTGCTCACCCCAGGCCGTGACTTGCTCGCGCACGCTGGCATCCTGGCCCACGTCGAGCAGCCGTGCCGCTGTGGCGCCAAGATGCATGACGCCCTGGGCCTGGGCCAGGGCAGCAAGTTGCTCGACTTGGGCGGCGCTCAGGGCCGGGGACTGGATGACAAGATGATGCGTGGGCATGTCGGGCGGGAATATTGGGGCTGAAGGGGGCGGGTCGGCGGAATATTACTTCAGGGTACGCAGCACGGCGCGCACGGCATCTGCACGGGCCGCGACCTTGGGGGCCTTGAATTCGATGCGTAGCTTGTCCTGGCCGGCCAGCCTGATATGGCGCTGCTTTTGTACCAGTTCGATGATGCGCAGCGGATCCACCGCGGCCTTGGGGCCGAACTGCAGCAGGGCCTGGGTTTCGCTGGCGTCGATCTTGACGATGCCCAGCGGTTGCGCGGCCAGGCGCAGCCGGTGCGTGGTCAACAGCACCTGGGCGGCTTCGGGCAACTTGCCGAATCGGTCGATCAGTTCTTCCTGGATGCGGATCAGGTCGTCTTCGTCGGCAGCGTGCGACAGCCGTTTATAGATGCCCAGGCGGGCATGCACATCGGCGCAATAGTCGGCCGGCAGCAGGGCAGGTGCGTGCAGGTTGACTTCGCAGGCCAGGTTGAAAGGGGCGTCCAGGTCGGGTTCTTCGCCTACCTTGAGCGCCCGCACAGCCTCGTTGAGCATCTCGTTGTACATCGAGAAACCGATCTCCTGGATATTGCCCGATTGCGATTCGCCCAGCACTTCACCGGTACCGCGGATTTCCAGGTCGTGCATGGCCAGGTAGAAGCCCGAACCCAGCTCTTCCATGGCCTGGATGGCTTCCAGCCGCTTCTTGGCATTGGCCGTGATGGCATCTTCGCCCGGCGTCAGCAAGTAAGCGTAGGCCTGGTGGTGCGAGCGGCCGACACGCCCGCGCAACTGGTGCAGCTGCGCCAGGCCGAAGCGGTCGGCGCGATGGATGACGATGGTGTTGGCGGTGGGCACGTCGATGCCGGTTTCGATGATGGTGGTGCACAGCAGCACGTTGTAGCGCTGTTGGTAAAAGCCCTTCATCACTTGTTCCAGCTCCCGCTCGGGCATCTGCCCGTGCGCCACGGCGATGCGCGCCTCGGGCACCAGTTCTTCCAGGCGGGCCCGGCGATTGTGGATGGTCTCGACCTCGTTGTGCAGGAAATAGGCCTGGCCGCCGCGCTTGAGTTCGCGCAGCAGGGCCTCGCGGATGGTGCTGCCGTCTTCGCGGCGCACGAAAGTCTTGATGGCCAGGCGCTTTTGCGGCGCGGTGGCGATCACGGAAAAATCGCGGATACCTTCCAGCGACATGCCCAGCGTGCGCGGGATGGGCGTGGCGGTGAGCGTCAGCACATCGACCTCGGCACGCAGGGCTTTCAGCGTTTCTTTCTGGCGTACGCCGAAGCGATGCTCTTCGTCGATGATGACCAGGCCCAGGCGCTTGAAACGCACGTCTTTGGACAGTATCTTGTGGGTGCCGATGACGATGTCGACGCGGCCGTCGTTGATGCCCTGCACCGCCTCGGCCACCTCTTTGGATGACCGGAAACGCGACAGTTCGACCACGCGCACGGGCCAGTCGGCAAAACGGTCGGAGAAGGTATGGGCGTGCTGCTCGGCCAGCAGCGTGGTGGGGCACAGCAGCGCCACCTGCTTGCCGTTGGCCACGGCCAGGAACGCGGCACGCAGCGCGACTTCGGTCTTGCCGAAACCCACGTCGCCGCATACCAGGCGATCCATGGGGCGGCCCGAAGTCATGTCGGCGATGACGGCCTGGATGGCGGCATCCTGGTCGGCGGTTTCCTCGAAACCGAACCCTTCGGCAAAGGCTTCGTAATCGTTGAGCGGCAACTTGAACGTATAGCCTTGGCGTGCCGCGCGCTGCGCATATAGCGCCAGCAGTTCGGCGGCCGTATCGCGCACCTGGCGAGCGGCCTTGCGGCGGGCCTTGTCCCACTGGCCCGAGCCCAGCTGGTGCAGGGGGGCGGCATCGGGGTCGGCGCCGCTATAGCGGGCGATGACATGCAATTGCGATACCGGCACGTACAGCGTGCTGCCATTGGCGTATTCGAGATGCAGGAACTCCATCTCGCCTTCGCCCATATCCATGTTCACCAGGCCGTGGTAGCGCCCGATGCCATGCTGCGCGTGCACCACGGGGTCGCCGGCGCGCAGCTCGGACAGGTCGCGCACCATGGCTTCGACGTTGCTGGCGCGTTCCTGGGCGCGTCGGCCGCGGCGTGTGCCGCCAGCGTGACCGGGGTACAGGTCGTTTTCGGTCAGGAAGATCAGGCGGGCCGACGGAATGCCGAAACCGGTCGACAGCGGCGCCGTGGCCAGTGCGAAAGCCGCTTGCGACGCCAGGAAAGCCTGGACGGATTCGGGGTGGGCATCGGGTGCCAGGCCGAATTCGGCCAGCATCTGCGCCAGCGTTTCGCGGCGGCCGGCCGAGTCGGCGCACAGCAGCACGCGCGATTCGCCGCCCGCCAGCAGGGCGCGCAAGCGCGCGATGGGGTCTTCGGCACGCCGGCTGACGCTGACATCGGGGATGGCAGTGAAGTCGGGGTGGGCGGCGCCGTCGATCAGGGACAGGCGGGCAAAGGCCTTGAAGCGCCCATACAGGGCTTCGGTATTGAGAAACAGCGCGTCCGGCGGCAACACCGGCCTTTCGCGGTCGCTTTTCAGGAAGGCGTAGCGGCTGGCGGTATCCTGGCTGAAGCGTTGCACGGCGTCATCGATATCCCCCAGGGTGACGGCGATGGCATCGGGCGGCAAATAATCGAACAGCGTTGCAGTTTCGTCGAAGAACAGCGGCAGGTAGTATTCGACCCCCGCGAATGCGATGCCGTTGCCGATGTCTTTATAGGGCAGGGCGCGCGACGGATCGCCTTCGAATTCTTCGCGAAAGCGCGCGCGAAAGCGATTGCGCGCGGCTTCGTCCATGGGAAACTCGCGGCCGGGCAGCAACTGCACTTCGCGCACTGGATACAGGCTGCGCTGGGTATCGACATCGAAGCTGCGGATGGATTCGATTTCGTCGTCGAACAGGTCCAGCCGATAGGGCACGGCCGAACCCATGGGGAACAGGTCGATCAGGCCGCCGCGCAAACAGAATTCGCCCGGTGCGGTCACCTGCGTCACATGGCTGTAGTTGGCCAGCGTCAGCTGTGCACGCAGCGCCGCTTCGTCCAGCCGGTCTTTCTGCTTGAACGAGAACGTGTAGGCGGCCAGGAACGCGGGCGGGGCCAGGCGGTACAGCGCGGTGGTTACCGGCACCAGCAGCACGTCGACGGTGTGCTGCAGCAACGCGTGCAGAGTGTGCAGGCGCTCCGAGACCAGATCCTGGTGCGGCGAGAAGGCATCGTAGGGCAGGGTTTCCCAGTCGGGCAACTGCCGCACGCGCAGTTCAGGCGCGAATTGCGGAATTTCGTCGGCCAGGCGCTGGGCTTCCAGCGGCGCGGCGGTCAACACCACCAGCGGGCGGGCAGCCTGGCGGGCCAGGTCGGCCAGCAGCCAGGCGTCGGCTGAGCCGGGCGGGCGTGGCTGTACGTAGCGGGCGCCGGGTTTCAGGGCGGACAGTGTGGCGGCAGTGGCGGGTACCCGCGAGGCCGCATCGAGAAGTGAGGAATCGGACATCAGGCCGAAGATTATAAAATCTCTTGGCCATGACTGATTCTTTGATTGCAATCGTGCCCGCCGCCGGCGTGGGCCAGCGTGCCGGCAGGGCCGGCGCGCCCGATTTGCCCAAGCAATATCGCTTGCTGGCCGGCCAGCCCATGCTGCGCCTGGCCGTGGCGGCATTGCTGGCCGATACACGCGTTGGCCAGGTTCGCGTGGCGGTGTCGCCCGGCGACGAGCGGGCCACGCCTGCCCTGGCCGGGCTGCCGCGCACAGTGTGCCGCCCCTGCGGTGGCCCCACACGTGCGGCCACTGTGGCCGCGGCGCTGGCCGACAGCGGCGCGGCCGATAATGACTGGATACTGGTGCACGATGCGGCCCGGCCGGGGCTGCCACCCGACGCGCTGGCGCGCCTGATCGACGCCTGCCTGGCGGATCCGGTGGGTGGCCTGTTGGCCCTGCCGGTGGCTGACACCGTGAAGTCGGGTGGGCCGCGCGTGCAGGCCACGCTGGACCGCAATGGCCTGTGGCTGGCCCAGACGCCGCAGATGTTCCGTGCTGGGGTGCTGCGTGCCGCGTTGAGCCAGGCCCAGGCGGCTGGTACCACGATCACGGACGAGGCCTCGGCCATCGAGGCTGCCGGCCATGTGCCGTTGCTGGTGCGGGGCGCCATGCGCAACTTCAAGGTCACTTGGCCGGATGATTTCGAACTGATGGAAAAATGGCTATGAATGTTCCTTTTCGCGTCGGGCAGGGCTACGACGTGCATGCCCTGGTAACGGGCCGGCCGCTGATCATCGGCGGCGTGACCATTCCGCATACGCATGGGCTGCAGGGGCATTCCGATGCCGATGTGCTGCTGCACGCGGTGACCGATGCCCTGCTGGGGGCGGCCGGCCTGGGCGATATCGGCCGCCACTTCCCCGATACCGATCCCGCCTATCGCGGCGCCGACAGCCGCGTGTTGTTGCGCGACGCGGTGGCCAAGGTCCGCGCGGCCGGCTGGTCGCCGGTCAACATCGATGCCACTGTGCATGCGCAGGCGCCCAAGATCGGGCCGCATGCGGCGGCCATGGTGGCCAATATCGCCGCCGACCTGGGCATCGATGCCGCGGCCATCAATATCAAGGCCAAGACCAACGAAGGCCTGGGGTACCTGGGGCGCAAAGAGGGTATTGCCGCCACCGTGGTGGCCTTGCTGGCGCAGGTGCCGTAAAAAGCAAACACAAGAGCCCGGCGCGTGGCCGGGCTCGAGGGGCTTGGATGGGCACGTGCGGCGTTGGCGCCAGGCCCTTGAAAGGCTGCCGGCCCCCCGTGCCGCGCTTACTTGCCCTGCGCAGCCAGCGATAGTGCCGCGGCGTTGACTACCGCCGCAATGCGACCGACATCGCGCAGTTGCTCGATGCTCAGTCCGTCTTTCTTCAGGTTTTCATAGTGCGATTGCACGCAGAAGTGGCACTTGCCGATGATCGACGCGGCCAGCGCGAACAGCTCGAAGCGCTTCTTGTCGACGCCGCCGTGGGTGGCGTAGGCGTTCATGCGCAGTTGGGCCGGCAGGCTCTTGAGCTGGGCATCGTCGGTCATTTCCACGTACGGATACCAGACGTTGTTCATACCCATCAGGGCCGATGCGGTCAGGGCGGCATTGGCGTCGGTTTCGGACAGGCCGCTCTTGAAAGCTTCGATCAGGACCGGGCTGCGGGCTGCAAACGCGGCCGACAGGGCGGCACCCACCGCATCTTCGGGGGCCAGGGTCGAACGCGCGATCACGCCATCCAGATTCAGGCGAATGTCTTTGGCCCAATCTGGCAGTTGTTCTTTGATTGCTGAAAGGAATTCCATAGTTTTTACCTATAATCTGGAGCAGGAAAGGCCCGGACGAGCCGGGCCAGGAGATTACAGCGTCGCGCCGCCCAGGCTGCGGTTGCACGGGCAGAGTTCGTCGGTTTGCAGACCGTCGAGCAGGCGCAGCACTTCTTCAGGGTTGCGGCCCACGTTCAGGTTGTTTACCGACACGTGCTGGATGGTGTTGTCCGGGTCGACGATGAACGTGGCGCGGAAAGCAACGCCTTCGTTCTTGTCACGCACGCCCAGTTGGTCAACCAGCGCACCCGTGGTGTCGCCGAATTGATAGTGACCCAGCTTGTTCAGGTCCGGGTGCTCACGGCGCCAGGCCAGCTTGACGAATTCGTTGTCGACCGAACCGCCCAGCAGGACGGCGTCGCGGTCTTCGAAATCTTTGGCCAGCTTGTTGAAGCCGACGATTTCGGTGGGGCAGACGAACGTGAAGTCTTTCGGGTAGAAGTAGATCACCTTCCACTTGCCGGGAAACGAGCTTTCGGTGATGTCTTCGAAGGCCGAAACGCCGTTTTCTTCGTGCTGATTGAAGCCGGGCTTGACGCCGGTGACCTTGAAGGGCTCGAGTTTATCGCCAACAGTTTTCATGAATGCTCCCGTAGTTGTTGGGTGGAAATGAAGGCACTGCCTCAAGCCCCAAATTCTACGCTATTGGCTATCGCTGTCTAATTGATAATTCCTAAATTTGGCTTTGGGGATCTCTATGCGAGCGGTCAGTCCGCCGCCAGGCCGGGACAGCATTTTCAGCGACCCGCCCACGTGCTTGAGCAGGCGTTCGACAATGGCCAGTCCCAGGCCCGCGCCACTGACGCCGGTGCGGGCGGCCTCGCCCCGCGAGAACGGGCGCAGCAGCCGGTCGACCTCTTCGGGGGCAATGCCAGGGCCGCGGTCGGACACCTCGATGACCAGGGTGCCGCCCTCGGCATGCAGGCTCATGGTCAGGTGGGCTTGCCCATCGGTCGAACGGCCGTATCGGCGGGCGTTCTCGATCAGGTTGCTGACCACCCGCTTCAGGTCCAGGGCGGTGATGCGGGCCCGCAGGCCGGGTTCGAGCGAGGCGTCAAGCTCGCCACCCATCGAGGCCGTGTGGCTGCGCTCACGTTCGTACAGGTCGGCCAGCACGGCCGAGATATCGGTGGCCATCTGGGGCAAGGTGCCGGCCGGGCGGGCGTATTCCATCAACTGCCCGATGCTGTGGTCGATTTGGCCCAGGTCTTCGTCGATGGCCTGCCGGGCGTCTTCCGAGACGCCGCTCATTTCGATTTCCAGCCGCATGCGGGCCAGCGGCGTGCGCAGGTCGTGCGATATGCCAGCCAGCATCAGTTCGCGGTCGGCCTCGGCCTGCCGCAGGTCTTTGGACATGCGGTTGAACGAGGCGTTGAGGTCGCGAATTTCCAGCGGCCCCTGTTCCGGCAGCGGGGCCGGCGTCTCGCCGCGCGACAGTACCTGCGCGGCGCGCGCCAGGCGCGACAACGGCCGGTTGACGAAGCCCACGCTGACGGCTGCGCCCACCAGCGAGAGCAGCAGGGCGGTAGCGCCCCAGCCCAGCCATTCGATGCCGCCGGTCAGGCCGATTTGTTCGCGCTCGAACACCAGCCAGTACAGGTCTTGGTCGATCTGGAAACTGACCCAGAACCCGGGTACCTGGTTCACCCCCCATGAAATCTGGGTTTCCGGGCCGAACCGTGTGCGGATATGCTGGGCCACCCGCTGCCAGTAGTTGTCGTCGGGCAGGGCCTCGGTAAAGTCGGTGACTTCGCGCGGATAAACCTGGATGCCTTCATTGGTGGCCAGGTCCAGCAGCAGCTTGCTGCGTTCGGCGTCGTTGGAATAGATCAGGGCCGTGCGCGTGATATTGACGGCCGTGATCACCCGCTGCGCCATCTGGTTGGCGCGCGGGCCCAGTTCCATGCTGAAGAACACCTGCAGCCACGCGCCCAGGCTGACCAGCATCAGTGCGGCCAGCAGCAGGAACGTGCGGCCGAACAGGCCCAGCCTGAGGCGTGAAGTCAGGTTCCTGAAGATCTTGCGCAAGCTGGGCACGAGACGGCGCTCTTGCCCCGGTCGGGCGGGATGGTCAGCTGCCGCCATCCGGGACGAACACGTACCCCAATCCCCAGACCGTCTGGATGAACACCGGCTTGGACGGGTTGGGTTCGATCAGCTTGCGCAGACGCGAGATCTGCACATCCAGGCTGCGATCGAAGGCTTCGTATTCGCGGCCGCGGGCCAGTTCCATCAGCTTGTCGCGGGACAGCGGGATCTTGGGATGGCGCGCGAACACCTTCAGCACCGAGAACTCGCCCGTGGTGATGGGCACCTGTTCGCCGTTGCGCGTGAGCGTACGTGTGGACAGGTTGAGCACGTAGGGCCCGAAGGCGATGGATTCGTTCTCCTGGCTGGGCGCGCCCGGATGTTCTTCGGTGCCACGCCGGCGCAGGATGGCATTGATGCGCGCCAGCAGTTCACGCGGGTTGAACGGCTTGGACAGGTAGTCGTCGGCGCCCATTTCGAGGCCGACGATGCGGTCGATTTCTTCGGCCTTGGCCGTGAGCATGATGATGGGCGTGTTGTCGTGGCCCCCGCGCAGGCGGCGACAGATCGACAGGCCGTCTTCGCCCGGCAGCATCAGGTCGAGCACCAGCAGGTCGAAGTGTTCGCGCTGCCAGAGCTTGCCCATTTCCTTCGCGTCTTCGGCGACGAAGACGTTGAATCCCTGTTCCGACAAGTAGCGGCGCAGCAGGTCGCGCAGGCGCGGGTCGTCGTCGACGACAAGGATCTTGCGGATGGGATTTGTGTTTTGCGTATTCATGGCCGGAAATGTAACAGTGACAAGAACCAGCGGCTAGTGCCTATTCACAAGATATTACACATTGCGAAGTAAGGTTGAAAACCCCACCCGGTCCCCGGGGAAAGCTCCCTGATTTCGTACAATCTGTGTCATGGATTTGAACCTGCTGGCCCTAGAGACCTCATCCTCGCGCTGCGGGGTGGCCCTTTTGCGCGAAACGCCCGCCGGCCCCGTGGTCAGCACGCTGGAGCACGAGGGCGCGCAGGAGCACGCCGAGCGCCTGCTGCCCATGGCCGGCGAACTGCTGGCCCAGGCTGGCCTGGGCCCCGGCGATCTGCATGCGGTGGCGTTTGGCCAGGGGCCGGGGGGCTTTACCGGCCTGCGGGTGGCCTGCGGGGTGGCGCAGGGCATGGGCCTGGCCTTGCAGGTGCCGGTGGTGCCGGTGGTGTCCCATCTGGCGGTCGCAGAGCAGGCAGGGGCCGAACCCGGCGATATCGTGCTGGTGGCACTGGATGCCCGCATGAACGAGGTCTACCTGGCGGTCTACGAACGATGCGCGGACGCGGCGGCGCCCTGGCAGACGCTGCAAGCACCGATGTTGATCGCCGCTGGCGAGGCGGCCGCCTGGGCGGTCCACCACCTGCCGGCCTGGTCGGCAGGCCGGCCTTCGCCCGTGCCGCGGGTGGCAGGCGATGCCTGGCAGGTCTACCCCGCTGACATGGCGGTGCCGGCCGGCTGGCGCCGTACCGACGCGGGGCGCCCGCAAGCCGACGCGGTGGCCCGGCTGGCGCGCCTGGCCTGGCTGCGCGGCGAGGCGGTGGCGCCCGAACTGGCGGCGCCGCTCTACGTGCGCGACAAAGTGGCGTTCACCACGGCCGAGCGTCAGCGCGGGCAGGGCGGCAATCCCAAGGCGGCCCCCGCCTGGACGCAGCCGGTGCTGGTTCCGATGGCCGAGTCCGACCTGGACGAAGTCGCGGCATTGGAAGGGGCAGTCCAGGCCTTTCCCTGGACGCGCGGCAATTTCGCCGATGCCCTGGCCTCGGGCTACGAAGCCCGGGTAATGCGCCAGGATGGCCAGCTGATGGGGTTCTGCGTGGCCATGCTGGCCCCCGACGTGGCGCACCTGCTGGTGATCGCGGTGGCCCGCTTGCGTCAGCGGCAGGGGCTGGGCGGCCTGCTGATCGATTGGTGCGAACAATGCGCGCGCCAACGCGGCTTGCCGGCCATATTGCTGGAAGTCCGGCCCTCTAATCATGCTGCCCTGGCGTTTTATGAACGCCAGGGTTTCCAGCGCATCGGCATGCGCAGGGGCTATTATCCGGCGGGTAAAGGCCAGCGCGAGGACGCCCTGGTCATGCAGAAAACCCTTGCCCGCGACGGAGACTCGCCATGATCCCGACGGACGCCGTGCCGCCGGCGCCTCGCATCAACGCCCTGCAGAAATTCTGGCTGCGCGAGATCGGCATCGAAAAGACTTGGCTGCAGGCGGCCGAACCGCCCGTGCCCGCGCGGCCCGCCAGCACAGCGGCGGCCACTGCGCCAGAGGCCGTGGCCGCGGCTGATGCCGTTTTGGCCAGGGCCATGCCCGCGGCAGCGCCCGCATTGCCCGCTGAAGCACCGTCCGCGCCCGCGAAGCCCGCGGCGCCGGCCGCGCGTCCGGCGGCACGGCCCGTTCCGGTCCCCGCGGCCAAGGCGCCGCAGCCGCCGGTGGTACAGCCAGTGGTCCCCGCTCACGATTTCGACGCGCTGCGCGAGCAGGTCGTTCAATGCACCGCCTGCGGCTTGTGCAATGGCCGTCGCCATGCGGTGTTCGGCATGGGCGCGCGCCCGGCCCGCTGGATGGTGGTGGGGGAGGCTCCCGGCGAACAAGAAGACCGCCAGGGCCTGCCGTTCGTGGGCCGGTCGGGTCAATTGCTGGACGCCATGCTGGCGTCGGTGGGCCTGAACCGCGAAAACGATGTCTTCATCGCCAACGTCATCAAGTGCCGGCCGCCGGGCAACCGCAATCCCAAGCCGGAAGAAATCGCGGCCTGCAGCCCTTATCTGATGCGGCAGATCGAATTGCTCAAGCCCGAGCGCATCCTGGTGCTGGGGCGGTTTGCGGCGCAAACCCTGTTGGGCACCGATGCCACCATCGGCAGCCTGAGGGGCCGCAAGCATGTGCTGGCCGCCGACGATGGGCGCAGCATCCCGGTGGTGGTCAGCTATCACCCGGCCTACCTGCTGCGCAGCCCGGTCGAGAAGGCGCGCGCCTGGCAAGACCTGCGCCTGGCGATGGCGCAGGCCTGAGCCGCCACGCTTCAGTGTGGCGTCTTGAGCGCCTGGCCGTGGCCTTCCTGGCCGATCTGCTCGTGCAGCGCGGGGTCGGCCGACAGGTTGCGGCGGCTCCAGCGCATGAAAATGATCATCAGCACCGCTACCAGCAGGCCGAACAGCACGATGATGGTATTGATGGGCATGTCCAGCCATAGCAGCACGGTGTAGATGGCCACCATCAGCAGGATGTTGAGCTGTTCATTGAAATTCTGCACCGCGATCGAGTGGCCGGCCGACAGCAGGACGTGGCCGCGATGCTGCAGCAGGGCATTCATGGGCACCACGAAGAAACCGGCCAGGGCGCCGGTGAGCAGCAGCAGGACGTAGACGCTCCAGGTGGACTTCACCAGGGGCATCAGCAGCACCACCAGGCCCATCAGCACGCCTACCGGCAGCACGCTGAGCGCCTTGCGCAACGGGATGCGGCCGGCCAGGATCGAGCCGGCTACGGTGCCCAGGGCAGCCACGCCCATCAGCATCGATGCTTCGTCGAGCCGGTAGCCCAGGTGGCGGCGGCCCCATTCGATGACGATGAGCTGCAGCACCGCGCCCGCCCCCCAGAACAGCGTGGTCACGGCCAGCGAGATCTGGCCCAGCTTGTCTTGCCACAGTACGCGTACGTAGCTGGCGAAGGTCATGGTCAGGCGCACCGGGTTTTTCTGCTGGGGCGGGTAGCGCACGTGAGTATGGGGAATCAGCAGGTTGCACAGCGCGGCCAGCAGGTAGACGAAGGCGATCACCAGAATGGCCGCCTCGGCTGGCGTGTGCACCAGGCGGCCGATATGGGCGTGCTTGAGCAGCAGCGCCGAGGCGGCCGGCGAGATCAGCACCCCGCCCAGCACGGTGCCCAGAATGATGGAAAACACGGTCAGGCCTTCGATCCAGCTATTGCCCTTGACCAGCATCTCGGGGGGCAGCATCTCGGTGACGATGCCGTACTTGGCCGGCGAATAGGCCGCGGCTCCCACGCCCACCAGCCCGTAGGCCGCGCACACCAGGTAGGTCTGGTGGGTGGCCGAAATGCCCAGGTTGGCGTACATGAACATCAACAGGCAGCCCGCCACCTTGAGCGCGTTGGTGGCGAACATGACCCGCCCCTTGGGGAAGGAGTCGGCCAGCGCGCCCACGAAGGACGCCAGCACCACGTAAGCCAGCGCAAACGACCACTTCATGACGGGCGCCATCCAGTCGGGGCCGTGCAGTTCCAGTATCAAGGCGATCGCCGCGATAAATAGCGCGTTGTCCGCCAAGGACGAGAAGGCCTGCGCAGCCATGACCAGATAGAACCCGCGTTTCAAAAGTAGATCCCCGGTGGCTGCCGGATTCCGCCGACAGCGTTGAAAACGTGTTTCGTATGGAAAAAAGTGTCAGCGAGTATAGCGTCCGACATCCCGGGCGAGGGCTTTTTCGATCCCCGCAGAGGGCGGCCCCCCGTGGGCGGCCCGGCTGCCTGGGGTATCATACGATCCGCATCTACCGGCCCCGCGGGGGGCCGGTTTGCAATCCGTGCGGCAGGTCCGTTCAACGCCTTTCGTTCAACCCCACCCGTCCGTCATCGTACTGTGCGCCTTACTCAACTAAAACTCGCCGGCTTCAAATCGTTCGTCGATCCCACTGTCATTCCCGTGCCCAGCCAGTTGGTGGGCGTGGTGGGTCCCAACGGTTGCGGCAAGTCAAACATCATCGACGCCGTGCGGTGGGTGCTGGGCGAGGCCAAGGCATCGGAGTTGCGCGGCGAATCGATGCAGGACGTGATCTTCAACGGCTCGGGCAATCGCAAGCCGGCCGCGCGCGCCTCGGTTGAAATGGTATTCGACAATAGCGAAGGCCGGGCCGCGGGGCAATGGAGCGCCTATTCCGAGATCGCGGTGCGGCGCGTACTGACACGCGACGGCACCAGCAGCTACTACGTCAACAACCAACAGGTGCGGCGCCGGGACATCCACGATATTTTCCTTGGTACCGGGCTGGGCGCGCGTGGCTACGCCATCATCGGGCAGGGCATGATCAACCGCCTGATCGAGGCCCGCCCCGAAGAACTGCGCGTCTTTCTCGAGGAAGCCGCCGGCGTATCGCGCTACAAGGAACGGCGCCGCGAAACCGAAAACCGCCTGTCCGACACGCGTGAAAACCTGACGCGGGTCGAAGACATCCTGCGCGAACTGGGGTCGCAGCTTGAAAAGCTGGAAGCCCAGGCCGAAGTGGCCCGGCAGTACCGCGAACTGCAGGCCGATGGCGAAAAGAAACAGTTTGCGCTCTGGCTGCTGAAGGAAACCGGCGCACGCGACGAGCGCCAGCGCAAGAACCAGGACATGGCTCAGGCCCAGAACAACCTGGAAGCCGCCATCGCCAGCCTGCGCACCGGCGAGGCCGAGCTCGAATCCCGCCGCCAGGCCCATTACGCGGCCAGCGACGCGGTGCACGCCGCGCAGGGGCAACTCTACGAGGCCAATGCCCAGGTCAGCCGCCTGGAAGCCGAAATCCGCCACGTGGTCGATTCGCGCAACCGCCTGCAGGCCCGCCGCGAACAGTTGCTGCAGCAGATCGCCGAATGGGACAGCCAGCAGACGCATTGCGTCGAGCAGATCGCCCAGGCCGAAGACGACCTGGCCACCGGCGCCGCACGCACCGAAGAGGCGCGCGCCCTGGCCGAAGAGGCCCATGCCAGCCTGCCGGCCACCGAGGCCCGGGTGCGCGACGCGGCCGCTTCGCGCGACGATATGCGTAGTTCCCTGGCCCGGGTCGAGCAAAACCTGGCGCTGGTGGCCCAAACCCAGCGCGATGCCGATCGCCAGCTGCAAAACCTGGAACTGCGTCGCGAACGCTTGCAGCAAGAGCTGCGCGAACTGCAGGCGCCCGATCCGGCGCGCCTGGAGCAACTGGCGGGCGACCGTGCGGTAGGCGAAGACCAGCTCGAAGAAGCCCAGCAAGAACTGGCTGCCCTGGAAGGGCGGGTGCCCGAGGCCGATACCGAGCGCGGCCGGGCCCAGGCATCGGCCCAGCAAGACACGCAGAACCTGGCACGCCTGGACGCGCGGCTGACCGCCCTGGTCAAGCTGCAGGAAGACGTGCAGAAGCAAGGGGCGCTGGAACCTTGGCTGGCCAAGCACGAACTGGCCGGGCTGGGTCGCCTGTGGCAAAAGCTGCATATCGAGCCGGGTTGGGAAAACGCCCTGGAATCGGTATTGCGCGAGCGCATGGCCGCCATGGAGGTTCGCAACCTGGACTGGTCGCGTGCGTTTGCCGAAGACGCGCCGCCGGCCCGCCTGGCGTTCTACCAGATGCCCGCCGCGGCGCCCGCCCCGGCGGCGGCGCCGGGGCTGACGCCCCTGGCCAGCCTGCTGCGCATCACCGATCCCGACCTGCGCACGCTGCTCAACGACTGGCTGCGCAATGTCTATACCGCGGCCGATGTGGGCCAGGCCCTGGCTGCGCGCGCCACGCTGCCTGCCGGCGCGGCCTGCGTGGTCAAGGCTGGCCACCTGGTGGACGCCCACAGCGTGCGCTTTTATGCGCCCGACTCCGAACAGGCCGGCCTGTTGGCGCGCCAGCAGGAAATCGAGAACCTGCAGCGCGAGATCAAGGCCCAGCAACTCATCGCCGACCAGGCCCGCGCCGCCGTTGCGCGCGCCGAAGCGGCCTGGCAGCAGGTGTCGCAGGCCGTGGCTCCGGCCCGCCAGCGGGTGGCTGAAGTCACCCGCCGCGTGCACGATATCCAGCTCGAACATGCGCGCCTGCAACAGCAGGCCGAACAGTCCGGTGAGCGCGCCGCGCGGCTGCGCCAGGACCTGGAAGAGATTTCCGCCCACGAAGAAGACCTGCGCGCCACGCGCGAGGAAGCCGAAGCCCGCTTCGAGGCGTTGGATGCCGAACTGGCCGAGCACCAGTCGCGCTTCTCCGACGCCGAGATCGCCGGGGAAGACCTGGCCGCGCAGGCCGAAGCGGCCCGTGCCCGGCTGCGCGAGCTCGAGCGGGCGGCGCAGGAAGCCGAGTTCGCCGAGCGCGGCGTGCAATCGCGCATTGCCGATCTGCAGCGCAACCGCCAACTGGCGGTCGACCAAAGCCAGCGCGCCGCCGTCGAGCTCGAGCAATTGAAAACCGACCTGGCCGAACTCGATGCCTCGGCTTCCCAGGCCGGCTTGCAAGATGCCCTGGAAGCCCGCGCCGAGCGCGAAGAAGCCCTGTCGCGCGCGCGCCAGGAACTCGACAACCTGTCGGCGCTGCTGCGCGGCGCCGACGAAGACCGCATGCAGCAAGAGCAGGCGCTCGAGCCCCTGCGCGCGCGGATTACCGAACTGCAACTGCAAGAGCAGGCGGCCCGCCTGGCCGAAGAGCAGTTCACCGAGCAGCTCAACGCCCGCGAGGTCGATCGCGAAACGCTGGCCCAGGAACTGGCCGCCATGCCCGACGAATGGCGCCGCGCCAATTGGCTGCAGTCCGAAGTGGGGCGCATCTCGCGCCACATCGAGTCGCTGGGCTCGGTCAACCTGGCCGCGCTCGACGAGCTCAACGCCTCGCGCGAGCGCAAGGACTACCTTGATTCGCAGCAGCAAGACCTGCTTACCGCCATTGATACCCTGGAAGACGCCATTCGCAAGATCGATCGCGAAACCCGCGAATTGCTGCAGGCCACGTTCGATACGGTCAATGGCCATTTTGGCGAGTTGTTTCCCAAGCTGTTCGGTGGCGGCGAGGCCAGGCTGTCCATGACCGGCGACGAGATCCTGGATGCCGGCGTGCAGGTCATGGCCCAGCCGCCGGGCAAGCGCAACAGCACGATCCACCTGCTGTCAGGCGGTGAAAAGGCCCTGACCGCCACGGCCCTGGTGTTTGCGCTGTTCAAGCTGAACCCCGCACCGTTCTGCCTGCTCGACGAAGTCGACGCGCCGCTGGACGATGCCAATACCGAGCGCTATGCCAGCCTGGTCAGCAACATGAGCGAGCAGACACAATTCCTTTTCATCTCGCACAACAAGATCGCCATGCAGATGGCCAAGCAACTGGTCGGCGTTACCATGCAAGAGCAGGGTGTTTCGCGTATCGTTGCCGTAGATATTGATTCGGCCGTGCAAATGGCCGCCGAAGCTGCATAAACCAGAATGGCGCTGTCTTGCCGGCGCAGGATTGACACATGAGCGACTTGCAGATTGGGCTGATTGCCCTGGGTGTGCTGCTGATTTTGTTGGTGCTGGGTTTCAACTGGTGGCAGGACCGCCGTGCGCGAAACCGCATGCAGGCACATTTTCCAGCCTCTGACCAGGATCCCCTGCTGGGGGCGAACGAAGGCCGCCCGGCGGGCGCCGAGTCGCAGCGCCGCGAACCCGGCATGAACGTGCCTGGCTCCGCCCCGGCGCAGTCGGCCGCGCCCGGCTCCGATACAGACGATACCGAAGAGGCCGATCCGGTCTGCGAGATCGTCATCGAAGTCAATTTCGGCGAACCGGCGCGCGGAGCCGACCTGCTGCCCTACATGCAGGGCCTGCGCCAGGTCGGCCGCAAGCCCATGCGCGTGTTTGCCGAAACCGAGGCCGGGCGCCACCGTGACCGTGTCCATGCCGGCGAGTCCTATGCGTCGCTGCAATTGGCCGTCTTGCTGGCCAACCGCAGCGGGCCGCTGACCGCCATCGAATGGTCGCAGGCCTGGGCGCGAGCCCAGGACCTGGCCGAGCGATTCGAGGCCACGATCGAAGGGCCCGACCAGCAGGTGGTGCTGGAACGCGCGGCCAAGCTCGACGACATGTGCGCCGCCCTGGATACCCAGGTCGGCCTGACGCTCTTGCTGGGGGCGTCGCGCCCGGCCGCCGATGTCGTCGGCGTTGCACGCGAGCTGGGTTTCGCCCCTGATGGTCCGCGCCTGGCGTGGCTGGCCGACAACGGCGTGGCGCGCTTCACCTTGTCGCGCGGCGATGGCGCGGCCTTCGATGCCGGCATGTCCCCCGTCGAGCGCCTGTTGCTGCTGCTGGACGTCCCGTGCAGCCCCGCCGACCCGCGTGCCTTCGGCCGCATGGTCGATGTGGGCCGCGACCTGGCCGCGCGCCTGCAAGCCGAACTGGTCGATGACCAGGGCAAGCTGCTGGTCGACGGCGCCGAAGCCGTCATCGATGAGCGCCTGCAGGTGCTGTTCGGGCAACTGGACCAAGCCGGCCTGCCGGCGGGTAGCCCGCGCGCGCAACGGGTGTTTGCCTGATGGCCGCAGGTGCAGGCGCTGGCGCCAAGCAGGCGGCGCAGCGCGCTGCAGAGCTGCGCAACGAGATCGAACAGCACAATGTGCGCTACTACGTGCACGATGCACCCAGCGTTTCCGATGCCGATTACGACGCGCTGATGCGCGAATTGACCCAGCTCGAGACCGACCATCCCGAGCTGGTCACCCCCGAGTCGCCGACCCAGCGCGTGGGCGCGGCACCGCTGTCGGCCTTCGGCAGCGTGCGCCATGCGGTACCCATGCTGTCGCTGGGCAATGCCTTCGATCCCGACGAAGTGCAGGCATTCGACCGCCGCGTCACCGAGACGCTGCGCGGAGCCGGGCTGTTGCGCCCGGACCAGCAGCCGGAATATTTCTGTGAACTGAAGCTCGATGGCCTGGCCATCAGCCTGCGCTACGAAAATGGCCGGCTGGTGCAAGCTGCCACGCGCGGCGACGGGCAAACCGGCGAAGATGTCACGGCCAACGTGCGTACCATCCGCGCGGTACCGCTGCGCCTGAAGGGCGCGGTGCCAAGCGTGCTCGAGGTGCGCGGCGAAGTGCTGATGAACCGCGCCGAATTCGAGCGCCTGAACCGCAGCCAGGCCGCGCGCGACGAGAAGGTCTTCGTCAATCCGCGCAATGCTGCCGCCGGCAGCCTGCGCCAACTGGATCCTCGCATCACCGCCCAGCGTCCACTGCGCTTTTTCGCCTATAGCTGGGGAGAAGTGCACGGCCTGCCGGGACGCCAGCCGGGGTTGTTCGAAGAGCCTGCCCCTGGCGCGCGCCAGGAATCGACGCTGCCGCACGATACCCACGGCGCCATGCTGGCCTGGCTGGCCGAGCTGGGCCTGCCGGTCAATACCCGGCACAACCGCCGCATGCAGGGCGCCGAGGGCCTGCTGGCGTACTACGAGCAGGTTGGCAGCGAACGTGCCAAGCTGCCCTATGACATCGATGGCGTCGTCTACAAGATCGATTCGCTGCCGGCCCAGAAAGTGCTGGGTTTCGTGGCACGCGCGCCCCGCTTTGCGCTGGCGCACAAGTTTCCGGCCGAAGAGGCCACGACGCGCCTGCTGGACATCGAAGTGCAGGTGGGCCGCACCGGCGCCATCACGCCCGTGGCGCGCCTGCAGCCGGTGTTCGTGGGCGGCGTCACGGTCACCAACGCCACGCTGCACAACGAAGACGAAGTGCGCCGCAAAGATGTGCGTATCGGCGATACCGTCATCGTGCGCCGCGCCGGCGACGTCATCCCCGAGGTCGTGGGGCCGGTGCCCGGGAAGCGGCCCGCCGACGCGCGCGAATTCGTGATGCCCACGTCGTGCCCGGTGTGCGGCTCGGCCATCGAGCGCACCGAAGACGAGGCCATCGCACGTTGCACCGGCGGCTTGTTCTGCGCCGCGCAACGCAAGCAGACGCTGCTGCATGCGGCCGGCCGCAAGGCGCTGGATATCGATGGGCTGGGCGAGAAACTGGTCGACCAACTGGTCGAAAGCGGCCGGCTGAAATCGTTGGCCGACCTGTACAGCCTGACCGCCTTTGAACTGGCGGCGCTCGATCGCATGGGCAAGAAGTCGGCCGACAACCTGGTCGCCGCCATCGACAAGGCTCGCACGCCGACGCTGGGACGGCTGTTGTTCGCCCTGGGCATACGCCACGTGGGCGAAACCACTGCGCGCGACGTGGCGCGCCACTTCGGCAACATCGAAAGCATCATGGATGCCGATGAAGACGCCCTGACCGGCGCGCCCGACGTGGGCCCGGCGGTGGCCGGTTCGATCCGGCGCTTTTTTGCCGAGCCGCACAACCGCGAGATCATCGACCTGCTCAAGGCGCAGGGGGTGCACCCCGTGGCCGAGGCCGGCCCGCAAGGCAATACGCTGGCCGGCAAGACATTCGTCCTGACCGGCACCATGCCCAACTGGACCCGCGACGACGCCACCCGGCACATCCTGGCCGCTGGCGGCAAGGTCAGCGGTTCGGTCTCGAAGAAAACCGCCTACGTGGTGGCGGGCGAAGACGCCGGCAGCAAGCTGGCCAAGGCCCGGGAACTGGGCGTTACCGTGCTCGATGAAGACGAGCTGAAGGCGTTGCTGGGCGTGTAGCGCGGGTAGGTGAATTCCTGGCTGGACCGCCCCCCAAATGGCAAAACGCCCGCTTGATAAGCGGGCGTTTTGCTGCGGCTGAAATCAGGCCTTACTTGATGGTGGCCTTTTCACGCAATTCTTTCTGGTACGTGGTCAGGGTTTGCTGGCGCAGCATTTCTTCAAGCTGCGGGCGCACCTGATCCAGCGGCGGGAACTCTACCGGGCGGGTGTCTTCGACTTCGATGATGTGCCAGCCGAACTGGGTTTGCACCGGCTTGGCAGCAAGTTCGCCTTTCTTCAGGCCGCTGACGGTATCGGCAAACGGCTTGACGTAGTTGGTGGGCGGGGCCCAGCCCAGATCGCCGCCATTGGTGGCGCTGCCCGGGTCTTTCGAATTCTTCTTGGCCAGGTCGGCGAACTTGCCCTTGTTGGCCTTGATCTGTGCCAGCAGGTCGTTGGCGGTTTTTTCGTCTTCGACCAGGATGTGGCGAACCTTGTATTCCATCTGGCCGGCCTGCTGTTCCTTGGCCTTGTCGTACTCGGCCTGGATCTGCTGGTCGGTGACCGGGTGCTTCTGCAGGTAGTCGGCCATCAGGGCGCGCACCAGGATGCCTTGGCGAGCCAGTTCGATTTCGGTCTGGATGTCAGGCTGCTTGGCGATGCCGTCTTTCTCGGCCGCCTGGACGAAGACCTGGCGATTGATCATTTCTTGCTTGACCTGCTCGCGCAATTGCGGCGTATCGGTGGCGCCCTGGCTGACCAGCAGCTTCACGAACTGATCCAGGCTTTGCTGGGAAATGGCCTTGCCATTGACAGTGGCTACGTTCTGCGCAAAGGCCGGCAGCGCGACCGCGCAAGCCGCGGCCAGCATCACGATGCGTTTCATGGATTTCCTTTAGGGTTTTGACTGGGGGCTTGGGCATCGAGCGCAAGCGCATGAATCGGATGGGGGATCAAATCGTGCAAAAGATCATACACCAGGCGATGGCGCGCTACAGGCGCCAGCCCGGCGAAGCGGGCCGACACGATATGCACATGGTAGTGGCCCGCGCCACCCTGCGCGCCGGCATGTCCGGCGTGCAGATGCGAGTCGTCGCGGATGTCGAGCGTGGTGGGGGCCAGCGCAGCCAGGCGGGTGCGTATCAAGGCGATGCGGTCGGTATCGTGGGACATGGGCAAGCTTGGAAAAACAGATGGGTCAGTCTTTGCCGGCGTCATTGCCGGCTTCGGGGGGGCGCGGCTGCTGGATATGGCGGCCCAGCCACAGCGACTGGCCGATCACGAAGACCAGCAGCAGCCCCATCAGGCCGAATACCTTGAAGTTCACCCATTGCGATTCGGTGAAGTGGCCGGAAAAGGCCACGTACAAGTTGACCGCCCCCGCGGCCAGGAAGAACAGCGCCCAACTGAGGTTGAGTTTGTCCCAGGCGGCATCGGGCAATTCGATTTGCGTGCCGAGCAGGCGGCGCATTAGGTTGCGCTTGAACAGCAAGCGTGCGCCCAGCAGGGCGCCGCCGAACAGCCAGTACAGGACGGTGGGCTTCCACTTGATGAAGACATCGCTGTGCAGCCATAGCGTGGCGCCGCCGAAAATGACGATGACCGACAGGTTGATCCAGTGCGTGGCCTCGATGCGCTTGCCCGTGGCCCGCAGCCAGATGAACTGTGCCACCGAGGCGGCAATGGCCACGGCCGTTGCGGTATAAATATCGGTGAACCGGTACGCGATGAAGAAAAGGATCAGCGGGAACAGGTCGAACAGGAATTTCTTCATTCAGTCTTCAAGCGGTTCGAATTTGAGCGACAGCGAATTGATGCAATAGCGCAGGCCGGTGGGCGCGGGGCCATCGGGAAAGACATGGCCGAGGTGGGCGTCGCATATGTTGCACAGCACCTCGGTGCGGGCCATGCCGTGCGAGGCGTCGTGTTCTTCGCGCACCCGCGCGGGATCGAGCGGTTCGAAGTAGCTGGGCCAGCCACAGCCGGCATCGAACTTGGTGTCGGAGGCGAACAGGGCGGTGCCGCAGCCCACGCAGCGGTAGATGCCGTGGGTGGTGGTGTCCCAGTAGCGGCCCGTGAAGGCGCGTTCAGTGCCTTTCTGGCGCGCCACGGCGTATTCTTCGGGGGTCAGCTGGGTGCGCCATTCGGCGTCGGTCTTGCGTACTTTTTCCATATGCACTCTTGGAGTCCCGCTCCGTGAAATGGTTCGGGCATAATCCCGCCCCATGTTAATCGAGTTTGACCAGGTGGTCGTCGCCACGCCGCACTCCCAGGCGCTCAGGGGGGTCAGCCTGACCCTCTCGCAGCGTCGCGTGGGCGTGGTCGGCCCGAACGGGGCCGGCAAGAGCACGCTGGCCAAGCTGTTGAACGGCCTGGTTCAGCCCACCGCCGGCCGGGTGGTGGTCGATGGCCTGGACACCCGGCGCGACCTGAAGGCGGTGCGCCGGCGGGTGGGGTTCGTGTTCCAGAACCCCGAGAACCAGATCGTCTACCCCATCGTACGCGAAGACCTGGCCTTCGGGCTGAAGTCCCTGGGGCTGGCTGCCGCCGAGCGCGCGCGCCGCATCGATGCCAGGCTGGCCGAGCTGGGCGTGGCACACCTGGTCGACCGGGCCAGCCATTCCTTGTCCGGCGGAGAATGCCAATTGGTCGCGCTGGCGTCGGTATTGGTCATGGAACCTGCCCTGGTCGTGTTCGACGAACCCACCACCCAGCTCGACCTGCGCAACCGCAACCGCGTTGCCCGGGCGATTGCCGCCCTGGACCGGCCGGCGGTGGTCGTCAGCCACGACCTGGAGCTGCTGCAGGACTTCGACCGTGTGCTGGTCGTGGTCGATGGCGGCATCGCCGCCGACGATACGCCCGGCCCCGCGCTGCGCTGGTACCGCGAGCACTGCGCATGATGATCGAACCCCTGTATGTAAATGGGCATGGCCCCCTGCACCGGGTGCCGGCGGCGTTCAAGCTGGCGCTGCTGGTGGCGGCCGGCGCCGGCCTGTTCGCCGTGCACGACGCCCGCTGGCTGGGCGTGGCGGCGGGGGTGTCGGCGCTGCTGGTGTGGTCCACCGGCGTGGGCGGTGCCGCCTTGTGGCGCCAATTGCGCGGGCTGATATGGGTACTGGCCGCGGTCGGCGGGTTCGCCGCGGTGTTCCAGGGCTGGCTGGCGGCGGCCGTGGTGCTGCTGCGGATTGGCGCCCTGGTAGGCCTGGCCCTGGCGGTGACGCTGTCGACCCGCAGTTCCGACCTGATCGCGGTATGCGAGCGGGCCTTGCTGCCCTTGCAGCGGATAGGCCTGGTAGACGCCGGCAAAGTCGCCCTGGCCCTGGCCCTGGCGCTGCGGTTCGTGCCCGAGATCTGGCGCCACTACCAGGAAATCCGCGAAGCCCAGGCCGCGCGTGGCCTGGCCAGGCATCCACTGGCCTTGATCGTGCCCCTGATCGTGCGTACGTTGAAGCGTGCCGAGCAGGTGGCCCAGGCCATCGACGCGCGCAGCTAGGCATCGTGTTCCCGATGTTTCTCCTTTCCAGGACTCTCTGCGATGAAGACTAAAGACACCGTGTTGATCGCGCTGTTCGCCGCGCTGATCGTTGTGCTGAGCTTGATGCCGCCGATTCCGCTGCCCGCCATTCCGGTACCGGTGACCTTGCAGACGCTGGGCACCATGCTGGCCGGCGCCATGCTGGGGCCGGTGCGCGGCGGGCTGGCCTGCCTGCTGTACCTGCTGTTGGCGGCCATCGGCTTGCCGGTGTTGCCAGGCGGACGAGGTGGGCTGGGGGTGTTTTTCGGGCCTACCGGGGGGTTCCTGGTCGGCATGGCGCTGGGGGCCTGCATCACCGGCTGGCTGGCGCGCCACCTGGCGGCGCGCGCACGGCACGCGGGCCTGGCGGTGGCCGGCTACGTGGCGGCCTGCGTGGTGGGCGGCATCCTGGCGGTATACGCCATCGGCATTCCGTGGCTGGCTGCCGTGACGCAAATGGAATGGAGCAAGGCGGCCCTGGCCGTGGCGGCGTTCGTGCCCGGCGACGTGCTCAAGGCCGTGGTCGCGGCATGGGTGGCGTGGCGGGTCGAGCGCGTCTGGCCCATGCTCCGGGAATCCCCTTAATGACGCCCGGCGCCAAGTTCGGCAAGATTTGTTAATGTCAAACGCATTTGATTTTTGCGCGTACAAGCTAGGGAAGTCACGGGGTTTTATTTGAAAGGTATTTGATACACTTCAAACGCAATTAGTAGTTTTTCTGTATGACGTTCAACCGGGCTCACCTTACCCCGCTGGGGCCAAAACAAGAGCCCACACAGGAGACAACAACATGACGCGCAAGCATTTCGGCTTGTCTGCGGCCGTCGCGGCCGTTGCCTTGAGCCTGCCGCTGCTCGCCAGTGCGCAGATCAAGGTGGGTGTCACCCTTGCCAGCACCGGCCCCGCAGCCTCGCTGGGCATTCCCGAGCGCAATACGGTTGCGCTGCTGCCCACCGAGGTAGCCGGCCAGAAGATCGAATGGATTGTGCTGGACGACGCCACCGACACCACGCAAGCCGTGAAGAATTCGCGCAAGCTGGTGTCCGACGACAAGGTCGATGTGCTGGTCGGCACCTCGATCACGCCGGGTTCGCTGGCCATGGTGGACGTGGCGGCCGAAGCCAAGGTGCCGATGATCAGCGTGGCCGCCAGCGCCAAGATCGTCGAGCCGGTCGACGACAAGCGCCGCTGGGTGTTCAAGACGCCGCAGAACGATGCCTTGATGGCCAGCGCGCTGGCCGACGCCATGGCCAAAGCCAAGGTCAAGACGCTGGGCTTCATTGGCTTTGCCGATGCCTATGGCGATAGCTGGCTGGACGTGATGCGCGATGCGGTCAAGGGCAAGGGCATCGAGATCACCGCGGTCGAGAAATACGGCCGTACCGATACCAGCGTGACCGGCCAGGTGCTCAAGCTGATCAGCGCCAAGCCCGATGCGGTCCTGATCGCCGGCGCGGGTACGCCGTCCGCGCTGCCCCAGAAAGAGCTGCGTGCCCGCAACTACCAGGGCACCATCTACCAGACCCATGGCGCGGCCAACAACGACGTGCTGCGTGTCTGCGGCAAGGATTGCGAAGGCATGCTGCTGCCGGCCGGCCCGTTGCTGGTGGCCGACCAACTGCCCGACAGCAATCCGGTGAAGCAATCGGCGCTGGCCTACACCAAGGCCTATGAAGCCAAGCACGGCGATGGTTCGACCAACACGTTCGGCGGCCATATGTGGGATGCCGGCCAACTGATCGTGACGGCCGTGCCCATCGCGCTCAAGACGGGCGCCAAGCCCGGCACGCCGGAATTCCGCGCCGCCATGCGCGATGCGCTGGAAGGCATCAAAGACCTCGCCGCCTCGCAAGGGGTGTTCAACATGAGCCCCGCCGACCACGCCGGTTTCGATGAGCGCTCGCGCGTCATGGTAAAAGTCGAGAATGGCAAGTGGGTGTACCAGCCCGACCTGTAATCTTCATGCCGCCGGCGCGGCAGCTCAGTCCCGCCGGCATCTCCACGCACCGGCCGCCAGGCCGGTGTGTCGCATCCGCAGCGTTGCCCGGCAGCGGGGCCGGGCAAGGCCAAGACACCCCTAAGGTAGTGGTTCGATGGATTTCACGATAGCGCTCATCCTGCTGCAGGACGGCATCGTCAACGGCGCCATCTATGCGTTGCTGGGCATGGCACTGGTGCTGGTGTTCACCGTTACGCGCGTCATCTTCATTCCGCAAGGCGAGTTCGTGGCGTTCGGCGCCTTGACGCTGGCCATGCTGGTCAACGGTCGGGTACCGGGCACGGCCTATCTGCTGCCGCTGCTGGGCGCCATCGTGCTGGTGATGGAAGTGCTGCGGGCCGTGCGCACGGGCGCCTGGGCGTCGCTGCCCAAGGTGTTGCTGACTTGCGTGGCCCTGCCGCTGGTGTTGTTGTGGCTGACCACGGCTTACGCCGGCGAGGGCAATTCGCTGTGGCTGAACATGCTGCTGACGCTGGCGCTGATCATCCCGATGGGCCCCATGGTGTATCGCATCGTGTACCAGCCGCTGGCCGAAGCATCGGTGCTGGTATTGCTGATCGTCTCGGTGGCCGTGCACTTCGCCCTGACCGGCCTGGCCCTGGTGTTCTTCGGTGCCGAAGGCTGGCGCACCCCGGCTTTCGTCAGCGGGCAGATCAACATCGGGTCCGCCACGTGGTCGGCGCAGAGCCTGTTCGTGGTGGGTACCTGCGCCTTGTTGATCGTGGCCTTGTGGCTGTTCTTCGATAAAACCCTGTATGGGCGTGCGCTGCGGGCCACCGCGGTCAACCGGCGCGGCGCGCGCCTGGTGGGTATCAGCACCAGCATGTCGGGCAGCCTGACCTTCACCCTGGCGGTGGCGATCGGCGCCATGTCGGGCATGCTGATCGCGCCCATCACCACGGTCTACTACGACACCGGCTTCTTGATTGGCCTGAAGGGCTTCGTGGGCGCCATCATCGGTGGGTTGGGCAGCTATCCCGTGGCCGCCGCCGGCGCCGTGCTGGTGGGCGTACTAGAGGCGTTCTCGTCGTTCTGGGCGAGCGCCTACAAGGAAGTCATCGTGTTCACGCTGATCATCCCGGTCCTGGTATGGCGGTCATTCAGCAGCCATCACACGGACGAGGAGGAGTAAGCGCCATGAACCGCATTCTGCTTATTGCATTCCTCGCCGCGCTGGCTGTCTTGCCGATGGTGCCGGCCACGCCGGAATTCTGGATCACCCAGCTCAATTACATCGGCCTGGCGGCCATGGTGGCGCTGGGGCTGGTGCTGCTGACCGGCGTGGGCGGCCTGACCTCGTTCGGCCAGGCGGCCTTCGTGGGCCTGGGTGCCTACACCACCGCGGTCATGACCAGCCAATACGGCGCCTCGCCCTGGCTGGCCTTGCCGGTGGGTTTGCTGCTGACTGCCGTGGTGGCATACCTGCTGGGCATGATCACGCTGCGCCTGTCCGGCCACTACTTGCCGCTGGGCACGATTGCCTGGGGCCTGTCGCTGTATTTCCTGTTCGGCAATCTGGACTGGCTGGGCAAGCACGACGGTATTGCGGGGCTCGAGCCCATCAGCCTGTTCGGCTTTTCGCTGGCCAGCGGCCGGCATATCTATTACCTGATCTGGGTCTTCCTGCTGCTGTCGCTATGGGCCACCAGCAACTTGCTGAGTTCGCGCCCCGGGCGGGCTATCCGCGCCCTCAAGAGCGGTGCGGGCATGGCCGAGTCGATGGGCGTGAACACGGCTGCCTACAAGGTCGTGATCTTCGTCTGGGCGGCATTGCTGGCTTGCCTATCAGGATGGATTTATGCGCATATGCAGCGCGCCGTCAGCCCCAGCCCGTTCGGCTTGAACTATGGCATCGAGTACTTGTTCATGGCGGTGGTGGGCGGCGCCGGCCATGTCTGGGGCGCGCTGGTGGGTTCGGCCGTGATCCTGGGCCTGAAAGACCAGTTGCAGAACCTGCTGCCGGCGCTGCTGGACACCGATGCCAACTTCGAGCTGATCGTGTTCGGCGTGCTGCTCATCCTGATGCTGCAGTACGCAGCCAACGGCTTGTGGCCCATCTTGTCGGCCGGCTGGGCGCGCCTGACCGGCGGCGCCGGCTCGCGCCGCAACCTGGCGCCGCCACCGGCCGCAGCGGCCTTGCCGCAGCGCGAGCGGCCGCAGGGTGGCGCGCTGGTGCTTGAAGTGGATGCCATCCGCAAGGAATTCGGCGGCCTGGTGGCGGTGAACGATATTTCGTTCAAGGTGCGGGCCGGCGAGATCGTCGGCCTGATCGGCCCCAACGGCGCCGGCAAGAGCACCACGTTCAATTTGATCAGCGGCGTGCTGCCGGCCACGCGGGGCCAGGTGCGCTTTCTGGGCGAGCGCATCGACGGCCAGTCGGCGCGCGATATCGCGCGGCGCGGCGTGGGCCGCACGTTCCAGCACGTGCAATTGCTGCCCGGCATGTCCGTGCTGGAAAACGTGGCCTTGGGGGCGCACATGCGCGCCGATGTCGGGGTGATGGCCGGCGCGCTGCACAGCGAGCGGGCACAAGAAGCCCGGCTGCTGCACGAAGCCGCCACCCAGCTCAAGCGGGTCGGCCTGGGCGACTACCTGTACGAGCAGGCCGGCAATCTGGCGCTGGGCCAGCAGCGTATTCTGGAAATCGCGCGCGCGCTGGCCAGCGATCCGGTGCTGCTGTTGCTGGACGAGCCCGCCGCGGGCCTGCGCTACAAAGAAAAGCAGGAACTGGCCAAGGTGCTGGGGCAACTGCGCGCAGAAGGCATGAGCATTCTGCTGGTGGAACACGATATGGATTTCGTCATGCGCCTGACCAATCACCTGGTGGTCATGGATTTTGGCACCAAGCTGGCCGAAGGGGTTCCGGCTGAAGTGCAGCAGAACCCCGCCGTGCTCGAAGCCTACCTGGGCGGCATCGACGATGACCTGCCCGAGGCCGGCGCGGCTGCATCCGCAACCGGGAGCATCCAATGAGCCAGGACCCGATTCTGGATGTGCGCGGGCTGAGCGCCCGCTATGGCAAGGTGGGGGCGCTGAGCGAAGCGACGCTGACAGTCGCCCCGGGCAGCATCGTGACGGTGATCGGCGCCAACGGCGCGGGCAAGTCGACCCTGCTCAATGCCATGATGGGCGCGCTGCCCACCACCGGGCATTCGTCCGGCGCGGTGCATTACGCGGGCACCGATGTGTCGGGCTGGACCGTCGAGCGGCGGGTGTCGGCAGGCATGTCGCTGGTGCCCGAGCGGCGCGAGCTGTTCGGCAGCATGTCAGTGGAAGATAACCTGTTGCTGGGCGGCTTCCGCCGTTATCGGGCGCGCGAGAGCGGCTGGCGCGGTACCCTGGACGAAGTGTTCGAGCTGTTTCCGCGCCTGCGCGAGCGGCGCCGCCAGCAAGCGGGCACGCTATCGGGCGGCGAACGCCAGATGCTGGCGGTGGGTCGTGCCTTGATGGCCAAGCCGCGTTTGCTGATGCTGGATGAACCCAGCCTGGGCCTGGCGCCGCGCATCGTGCGCGAGATTTTCCATATCATCGCGCGGCTGCGCGAGACCGGCGTGGCGATTCTTCTGGTTGAGCAGAATGCCCGCGCCGCCCTGCAGGTGGCCGACTACGGCTACGTGCTGGAAACCGGTGAAGTCATCCTGCACGGCCCGGCCCGCGAATTGGCTGGCAACCCGCGGGTGATCGAAAGCTATCTGGGCCTGGGCAAGGGGACTGAGTGAAAACCCGCCCCCGAAGCGCTGCGCGCATCCACCTCGCGGCTAGGCCTTACCCGACGGCCAGCGGCCGCCCAAGGCTTGTGTGGCCGACGCGGCTGCTTCAGTGGCCAGGCGCGACATTTTCTTGATGGCGGCCGCCGTGAAGCGCTCTTTGGGGCCGGACAGCGAGATGGCGCCACACATTTCCCCGCCCGGGCCGAACACGGGGCTGGCCACCGCCGCGCAGTTCGGATCGCGCTCGCCCATCGAGATCAGCGTCAGGCCGGCCGGCGAGGGCGGCTTGCCCTGGACCAGATAGGCTGTCAGCAGCCGCCCGGCAGCTCCCCGGTCCAGGGGCAGCAGGTCGCCCACGCGGATGCGGTCGAGCGTCGAATGGTGCGAGTCGACACGCAGCAGGCACATGCGCGACTGGGCATCGTGGTAGGCGTGGAATGACGCGCTTTCGGTTCCTTGGTCGACCAGTTGCTGCAGCAGCGGCTGCACCGCTTCGGTCAGGCGGTAGGTGGCCTCGTAGGCGCGCCCCAGGCGATGCGCATACGGGCCCAGCGCGTACCGGCCGTCGGCGCGCCGTACGACCAGGGCCGATTTTTCGAGCGAGGCAATGAGCCGCAGCAACGTGCTTTTGTAGAACCCCGTAGCCCGCGACAGGTCGGCCAGGCTGATGGCGTCGGTGCGCTGTGCGATGGCATCGACAATGGCCAGGGCGCGTTCGACGGCGGCTACGCCGTCGGAAGAGGGCTCGGGTTGGGAAGTGCGGCTCATGGATGATGCAAAGGCTTAATCGGAGTCGGCAGCGTCCGCGTCGATGATCCGGCTGATGACCGGAAAATAGCGATTGCCCTGGCCTTGCTCGATGGCGGCGGCGAACCAGTGATCGACGTTGCGCGCGCCCGGCGCGTCTACGCCGGTTTGTTCGGCCAGCGCCAGCGCGTAGCGCAGGTCTTTGCGGGCGTACTCGACCGGGAAGGCTTTCTCGGGAAATTCCCCGGGGAGAATAGCCTTTAAGCCATGGTTGCGCAACGCGAAGCTGTCGGCCGATCCGCGCGTGAAGGTTTCGAGCAGCACTTGCGGGTCTACCCCCGAGCGCCGCGCGATGGCGCGCGCCTCGGACAGCGCCGTCACGGTCTCGAACAGCACCATGTTGTTCAGGATCTTCACCACCTGGCCGCTGCCCACCGGGCCGCAATGCGTGATCTCCGAGGCAAAGGTGGCGATCAGCGGCTGTACCCGCGCATAGACGGCGGCCTCGCCGCCCACCATTACCGACAGCGTGCCGGCCTCGGCTGCGGCGCGCGTACGCGCCACGGGGGCATCGATGAACGTGGCGCCCTTGGCCGCGAATTCGGCGGCCAGGGCGCGCGTGGTGTCGACCGGCGAAGTGCTGGTGTCCACGATCAGCTGGCCCGGCCGCGCGTGGGCCAGCAAGCCTTGCGGCCCGCGCGCCACCTGGGCGACGATTTCGCCGGAAGGCAGCGACAGGAACACGATGTCACTGCCCTGGGCTACCTCGGCGATCGAGGCGGCGGTTGTCACGCCATGGGCCGCCAGGCGCTGCAACGGGGCCGGGTTGCTGTCGTAGCCCAGTACCGGCAGCCCGCATTTCCGGGCCAGGTTGCGGCAGATGGGTTCACCCATCACGCCCATGCCGATGAAGCCGGCACTCTTGAAGTCAGTCATTGGTATGGTCTCCGTCGATAATGCGATGGGGCTCACATGCCCCAATAGATGCCCTTGGATTGCTGGTACAAGCGCAGGCCCGACAGGCCTTTTTCGCGCCCGATCCCGCTTTGCTTGAAGCCGCCGAACGGCGTGGCGATGGACAACTGCTTGTAGGTGTTGATCCAGACGCTGCCGGCCTCGAGCTGCCGCGCCACGCGCCAGGCGCGCCGGTAGTCGGCGGTCCAGACGCCGGCGGCCAGGCCGTAGGCGCTGTCGTTGGCCTGCGCGACCAGGTCGTCTTCATCGTCGAATGGCAGCACGCACAGCACGGGCCCGAAGATTTCTTCGCGTACCACGTGGGCGTCGGGCTTTAATGCGCCCAGGATGGTGGGCAGGTAGAAGGCGCCCGCCTGCAGGGCGTCTGTGTCGGGGCGCCGCCCGCCCAGCAGTACTTCACCGCCCTCGGCCAGGGCGGTGCCCACCATGCCTTCGATCTTGTCGCGGTGCCCGAACGAGGCAATGGGGCCCATCTGCGCGCCGGCTGCATCGGGCAGGTCGACTTTCAACTGCGCCGCGCGCGCGACCAGGCGCTCGATGAACGGCTGGGCAATGTTGCGCTGTACGTAAAGCCGCGATCCGGCCACGCAAGACTGGCCGCTGCCTTCGAAGATGCCGCCGATGACGCCTTCGATGGCGGCCTGCTGGTCGGCATCGCTGAACACGACATGCGGCGACTTGCCGCCCAATTCCAGCGCCACGGGCATCAGCTTGTCGGCCGCGATGCGCGCAATGGCGCGGCCGCTGGCGGTGCCCCCGGTGAAAGACACCATGCGCACGCCGGGATGTTCCACCAGGCGCTTGCCCACGGTGGTGCCCAGGCCAGTGACCACGTTCAGGATACCGGGCGGCAGCCCGGCCTCGAGCGCAATGCGGCCCAGCTCGAGCGCCGGCAGCGAAGTGACTTCGGACGGCTTCAGAATAACGGCATTGCCCGCCGCCAGCGCCGGCGCGACCTTCTGGGCCTCCATTGTCATGGGGGAATTCCAGGGCGTGATGGCGGCCACCACGCCGTACGGTTCGTACTGGGTCATCGACAGATAGTTGCCGCGCGAAGGCGTGACTTCGGCATTCAAGGTCTCGCACACGCCCGCGTAGTAGCGGAACGTGGCCGAGGCGCTGGCGACCTGGGCCTGGCATTCGCCCCATACCTTGCCGTTCTCGATCATCTGCAGCCGCGCCAGCGTGTCGGCGTGGCGGTCCATGCCGTCGGCGATGGCGCGCAGCAGGGCGGCGCGCCTGTGCGGCAGCATGTCGCGCCAGGCGGGCTGGCGCACGGCTTGCCAGGCGCCGGCCACCGCCTCGTCCACCTGGGTATCGGATGCTGCACTGATCAGGAAATTGGACTGGCCGGTCGCTGGGTTGGTCGATTCAAAAGCTTGCTCGGGCGCGTCGATCCATGTGCCGCCGATAAGCATCGGCTTGAGCGTGCGGGAAGGGTCGTGGGTGGCGGACATGCTGGTGACTTCCTTGTGGTGGCGGGGTTGCGCGCGACCGTGCGGGGACCGCACAGCGGCATGCATGCGGGTTGACATCGTGCCAGCCAATAATTATAAAATAGAATAATCGTTCTGTTAAACAGAACATAAAAAATATACAAACACATCTGAGATGACAAGAGGAGATTCGCAAAGATGCTTACCCAATGGATGCGCGCCGGTTTCTGTGCCGCCGCCTTGCTCGTCACCGCGGCCCATGCCGAGACGTACCCCGCCAAACCTGTGACGATGGTGGTGCCGTACCCGGCCGGCGGTGCCACCGACGTGGTGGCGCGCGCCGTGTCACAGCAATTGGCCGAGGCCTGGAAGCAACCGGTGGTGGTGGAAAACCGTGCCGGTGCAGGCACAACGATCGCCGCAGCCGCGGTGGCGCGTGCACCGGGCGATGGCTACACGCTGTTCATGACCACCTCGGCTCATACGATCAGTGGCCATCTGTATCGCGACTTGGCATACGACGCCGTGAAGGATTTCGCGCCTATCACCTTGGTAACGAAGGTGCCGTTGGTGCTGGTGGTGAACCCGAAAGTGCCGGCCGCGACGCTGCCCGAATTTCTGGACTACTTGAAACAACACGGCAGCGATGTCAATTTCGCCTCGCCCGGCAACGGCACGGCGCAGCACTTAAGCGGCGAGCTGTTCAAGCTGGCCACCAACACGCAGATTATGCATGTGCCTTATCGCGGCGACGCTCCGGCATTCACCGATCTGGCGGGCGGGCAGGTGCAGATGATGCTGGCCACGATTACCTCGGCCTTGCCGCTGATCGAGTCGGGCAAGCTGCGCGCGCTGGCGGTGGCGCATAACAAACGGGTGCCGGCACTTGCCAAGGTACCCACGTTCAGCGAGGCGGGTATGCCTGGCTTCGAGGCGGCAACCTGGTTCGGCCTGCTGGCGCCGGCTTCGTTGCCGCCCAACCGGGCGCAGCACATCTATCAGGACGTGTCGCGGATCGTCGCTACCCCGGAGATGCGGGCTCGCATCGAGGCGTTGGGCGGCGACGTTGTCAACAGCACGCCGCAGGAGTTCGCGGCGTTCATTGCGGCCGAGCAGGAAAAGTGGGGCAAGGCCGTCAAGGCGGCTGGCGCCGCCCAACCCTAGCCGCCCGCTACTTGCCGCTGCGCGCGTATTCCATATACAACCGGTGCGCGCGCCGCGCCATGGGCCCATAGGGCAGGCTGCGGTCTTCGACCCGGTTCACGTACACCACCTTGCCATAGTTGCCGGTGGAAAATACTTCGTCGGCCTGCCCGACGTCGGTGCGCGACAGCGGCCGTTCCTGCACCTCGACGCCGTCGGTGCGCAGCAGGGCCAGCACGCGTTGGCGGGTGATGCCGTTCAGGAAGGTACCGTTGTCGGCCGGCGTGGCAACGACGCCGTCCTTGGCGATCCACAGGTTGGCGGTGGCGAATTCGGCCACATGGCCATCGCCGTCGAGCATGATGGCGTTGTCGAAACCCTTGGCGACGGCTTCGTGGATGGCGCGCTGGCCATTGGGATACAGGCACGAGGCCTTGGCGTCGGTGGGCGCCATGTTGGACCAGGCGCGCGCAAAGCTGGAAAAGCAGGCCGAAAAGCCCTGCTCGCCCGGCATGGGCACCTTGAATACGTGCAGCACGAACTGTGTCTTGTCGGGATCGGGCAGCAGGAAGCCGTCGGCACAGAAGAACATGGGCTTGATGTACAGCGCTTCGCCGGCCGGAAAGCGCGCCACGGCCTGCAGGCACAGGTCGCGGATCTGCTGCCAGCCCAGCTGGGGCTTCATCAGCATTTTCTCGGCCGAGCGCACCACGCGCTGGCAGTGCAAGTCCAGGTCGGGGGTCAGGCCATCGAAGGCCCGGGCGCCGTCGAACACCATGCTGGCCATCCAGAAGGCGTGGTCGGCCGGGCCCAGCAGCTTGGGGTTTTCGGTGGTCCATCGACCATCGTGCCAGTAGATTGCATCCATGTCGTCGTTCCTTGATTCGCTTGTACGCCGGCGGGCGCATCGCCCGCGCGAGCATACACCCGCCGATGTGCGCCGGGCCGGCTACAGCTTGGCCTGGACCCGGTCGGCGACCTCGGCGGGCACCCACTTGCGCCAGACATCGGGATACGTGCGCAGGAAATACTGCGCGGCGTCTTCGGGTTCGGCACCCTGGTTCTCAAGCCAGCCCAGGGTGTCGTCGATGGCCGGGCCGGGCATGCTCAGCTTCTCGAAGAAAGCCTTCAACTGCGGCGCCTGCCTGGCGAATTCGGCGTTCAGGCCGGTGACCACCTTGTTGGGCTTGAACTCGGTGGCCACCGGGTTCTCGCACTTCGGGTCGGTCATGCAGGTGTAGGCGGCCTGGTCGAACGCCGGCAATTGCAGCTTGACCAGATCCAGCGAGCCGACCAGCGCCGTGGGTGTCCAGTAATAAAACACGATGTCGCGCTTGCGCTTGTAGGCGGACACGATGGCGGCCTTCTGCGCGGCGCCCGAGCCAGGGGCGAACATCGTGTACCGGTCTTCCAGCTTCAGGGCCTTGAGCAGGTTGGCATTGAGGGTGCCGCAGGCCCAGCCGGCGGGACAGCCGTAAATGCGGCCCTTGCCTGGGTCTTCCGGGTCGGCGAACACCTTTACGTAGCGTGCCAGGTCGGCGGCGTTCTTCAGGTCGGGGTGGCGTTCGGCCGTGTAGCGGGGGATGTACCAGCCTTCGCCCGCGTCGAACACGTGGCCCACCGCCAGTACTTTGCCGGACTTCAGCGCCTTGTCCCAGGCGACCTCGATCTGGCCTGGCCAGACTTCGGGCGTGACGTCGACGTCGTGGCGTTGCAGGGCGGCCAGCATGGCCAGGGTCTCGCCGATTTCCACCGAGGTGGCGCAGCCGTAGCCGTGTTCCACGATGAAGCGTTCGATGCCCGCCAGTACCAGATTGGATTCCCAGTTCAGGCCGCTGAAGCGTACCGGCTGGTCGATCTCGCATTGGGCGGCGGCCGTGGCCGGTGCCGCCCACGACAGGGTAGCGGCTGCGGCCAGGGCGGCCAGGAACAAATGGGGCAATCGCAGCGTACGCATGGGATGTTGTCTCCTTGCTTGCGTGGTGGATGACGCTAGGCCTATGCCATTGTAAGGGCTGTCCGCGCAGGCCACGGCCAGGCCGGTCCGCTATGATTGGCAGCAGACGCAGGCACTTCCATGGCCCACAAACCTACTCCTACGCCAGCGGCCAAACCCCGGCCGCGCTTGCACGCTAGCCGCTCGTCCAGGCGGACGGTCACCCGCCTGGCGTCGGCGCGCTATCTGCTGGCGGCCGGCCAGTTTCGCGAAAGCCTGGCCATCATGCCGCCGCCGTCAGTGCGCAGCGCGGTGGTTGCCGGCCTGCAAGCTGCCTTGGCGGTGCTGCTGGCCCTGGCCAGCACGCGCCTGTCGCCCTGGCCGCAGTTGGTAGGGTTTGCCGCCCTGGGCGCACTGGCGGCCTTGTTCGGCCGCTATGTCACCCTGGGCCTGCGCCGGCGCATCGTGCTGATCTGCGGCTGCCTGCTGACATTGGGCGTGTTGCTGCCTTCGCTGGCATCGCTGGCCGGCGCGACACCTCCCATGATGATTGCCTTGCTGGCGCTGCTGGCCGGCGCGGCATCCCTGGCCGTGTCGTACTGGAACCTGGGTGGGCCGGGCGCCGTGATCTTCGTATTTGCCATCGGCGCCGTGATGGCGCCGGCCGAATCGGGCCAGGCCGTCTTGCTGCGCACGCTGGCCGCCGGCTGGGGCGCGGTGCTGGCCTGGCTGGTGTGCGCACTGACCGACCGCTTGCGCGGCGGCAGTGCGCCAGCCATGGCGGCTGTTCTGCGGCCGTCCCTGGCAATGCAGGCGACAGCCGCGGGCCGCATCACGCTTGGTTGTGCGGCGGCCGCTTTCATGGCCTATGCCGCCGGCGGGAACTACCCCGCCTGGGCAGCCATCGGTGCCGCCGCCGTCATGCAGGGGGGCCAACTGCATATCACCATGAACCGCGCGCTGCAGCGCATGGCGGGCACCGTGCTGGGCGCCTGCATTGTCTGGGCCATCCTGATCCAGCATCCGTCTTTCTGGGTCATGGTGGCGGCCATCGTCATGTTCCAGTTCATCACCGAAGTGATCATTGGCTTCAATTACGCGCTCGGCCAGATTACCGTCACGCCCATGGCGCTGTTGATGACACAACTGGCCTCGCCGATCATTTATACCGGCATGCCCGTCGAGCGCGTGCTCGACACGATCGTGGGCGCCGCGCTGGGCATTGTTTTCGCGTTGGTGTTTTCGTCTCTGGACGACCGGCGCCTGCTGGCCCGCCGCCGTCGCAAGTTCGCGGCGTTTCGCTAGGGCGGGTCAGCCCCGGCAAGACGCCGCGGGGGCGCTCAGGCGCGCCCGCGGCGGCGCTGCAGCAGCGCCTGCCATTCGCCCACGATGCCGCGGCGGAACGCCAGTACGCAGATGATGAAGATCAGCCCGATCACGATGGTGACGGACTCGCCCAGCCGCAGGAACCAGTTGTTGCCGGTCAGGTTGGCCAGGAACCGGCCGAAGTCGCCTACCTTGTTCTCCAGCAGTACTACGATGAAGGCGCCCAGGATGGGCCCCACCAGCGTGCCCAGGCCGCCGATCAGCGTCATCAGGATCACCAGGCCGGACATCTGCCAGGTGGCATCGGATAGCGTGGCCGACACGAACACCAGCGTCTTGGTGGCGCCGGCCAGCCCGGCGATGGCGGCCGACAGCACGAAAGCCAGCAGTTTGAAGCGGTCGACGTCGTAGCCCAGCGACAAGGTGCGCGGTTCATTCTCGCGCAGGGCCTTGAGCACCTGGCCGAAGGGCGAGTGCACGGTGCGCCAGATGATGAAGTAGCCGATCGCGAAAATCGCCATGACCAGGTAATACAGGTTCAGGTCCTTGCTCAGGTCGATGAAGCCGAACAGGGTGCCGCGCGGCACGCGCTGCAGGCCGTCTTCTCCACCGGTGAAGGCGGCCTGCAGGAAGAAGAAGAACACCATCTGCGCCAGTGCCAGGGTGATCATGGCGAAATAGATGCCGCTGCGGCGGATGGCCAGCAGGCCCATCACCAGCCCCAGCGCGGCAGCCACCGCCATGCCGAACAGCAATCCCAGCTCGGTGGGCAAGCCCCATACTTTCAGCGCATGCCCGGCGGCGTATGCCGCGCTGCCCAGGAAGGCCGCATGCCCGAACGACAGCAGGCCGGTATAGCCCAGCAGCAGGTTGAAGGCGCAGGCAAACAGCGCATAGCACATCACCTTCATGGCGAAGATGGGGTACACGCCCACGAACGGCAGGATGGCCACGACAATGGCTGCCGCCGCATAGCTGAGCAATTGGCGATTCATTTCTCTTTTCCGAACAGTCCTGCGGGGCGCAGCAACAGGACAATGGCCATGATGATGAACACCACGGTACTGGAAGCCTCGGGCCAGAAGACCTTGGTCAGGCCCTCGATCACGCCCAGCCCCAGGCCAGTAAGAATGGAACCCAGAATGGAACCCATGCCGCCGATCACCACCACGGCGAACACCACGATGATCAGGTTCGAACCCATCAGGGGCGAGATCTGCAGCACCGGCGCGGCCAGCACGCCGGCAAAGCCCGCCAGGGCCACGCCGAAGCCGTAGGTCAGGGTTACCATGCGCGGCACGTTCACGCCGAAGGCCTCGACCAGCTTGGGGTTCTCGGTGCCGGCGCGCAGCAGGGCGCCCAGGCGCGTGCGCTCGATGATGAACCAGGTGGCCATGCAGACCGTGATCGAAGCCACCACGACCCAGGCGCGGTAGTTGGGCAGGATCATGAAGCCCAGGTTGGTGGCGCCGCGCAACAGGTCGGGCGTGGGGTAAGGTTGGCCGGATACGCCGTAGAAACTGCGGAACAGGCCTTCGATCAGCAGCGTCAGGCCGAAGGTGAGCAGCAGTCCGTAAAGGTGGTCGAGCTTGTACAGGTGCTTGAGCAGCAGTTTTTCGATCACGATGCCGAACAGGCCCACCACCAGGGGCGCCAGGATCAGCATGATCCAGTAGTTCAGGCCCAGGTACGACAACCCCATCCAGGCCACGAACGCGCCCAGCATGTAGAGCGACCCGTGCGCGAAATTGATGACGTTCAGCAGCCCGAAAATGACCGCCAAACCCAATGACAGCATGGCGTAGAACGACCCGTTGACCAGGCCCAGCAGTAGCTGTCCGAGCAAGGCCTGTATGGGGATGCCGAAGAGGTCAATCATGTCGGGAGAATCCTGCGCGTTCTGATGGATGCGTGCCGATTCGCGGTGCGGCCCGGCCGGATGGGCTCGGGCGCGCCGGGAGCTTCAGCGGATTACTTCTTGAAGAGCTTGCAAGACGATTCCGAGGGCTTGGTGTAGACCTCGTCGCCAGGCAGGTTGGCGACTACCTTGTAGTAGTCCCACGGCGCCTTGGACTCTTCAGGCGTCTTGACCTGCATCAGGTACATCTCGTGGATCATGCGGCCGTCTTCGCGCACATAGCCGTCCTTGGCGTAGAAGTCGTTGATCTTGTTCGACTTCATCCACTTCATCAGGGTGTCGGCATCGTCGGTGCCGGTGGCCTTGACGCCGTTCAGGTAGAACGTCACCGAGGAATAATCGGCGGCCTGCAGGCTGGACGGCTTGCGGTTGACCTTGGCCTCGAACTTCTTGGTCCAGGCGCGCGCGTCGTCGGATTGATCCCAGTACCAGCTATCGGTCAGGTACATGCCCTGCGTGGCTTGCAGGCCCAGCGAATGGATATCGTTGATGAAGATCAGCAGGCCGGCCATCTTCATGGTCTGGGTGACGCCGAACTCGTTGGCCGCCTTGATGGAATTGATGGTGTCGCCGCCCGCGTTGGCCAGGCCCAGGATCTGCGCGCCCGAGGCTTGCGCCTGCAGCAGGAACGACGAGAAATCGGAGGTGGCCAGCGGCGCGCGCACGGCACCCTTGACCTCTCCGCCTGCCGCCTTCACCACGGCGGTGGTGTCGCGCTCGAGCGCATGGCCGAAGGCGTAGTCGGCGGTCAGGAAGAACCAGGTCTTGCCGCCATTCTTCACCACGGCCGAGCCCGTGCCACGGGCCAGCGCCACGGTGTCGTAGGCGTAGTGCACGGTGTAGGGAGTGCATTGGGCGTTGGTCAAGTCCGAGGCGCCCGCGCCGATGGAAATGAACGGCTTTTTCTTCTCGGCCGCCACGACCGCCATGGCCAGGTTGGTGGCCGAATTGGTGCCGCCTATCAGTACGTCGAGTCCTTCCTGGTCGAACCATTCGCGTGCGCGGCTGGAGGCGATGTCGGCCTTGTTCTGGTGGTCGGCCGTGACCAGTTCGATCTTCTTGCCGTTGATGTTGCCGCCCGCGTCGGCAATAGCCATGCGGATCGCTTCCACCCCAGCCGGGCCGTCGATGTCGGAATACACGCCCGACATGTCCGTAATGAAACCGATGCGGATGACGTCGCCGGAGATGCCCTGCGCCTGGGCGGGTAGCCCTGCAAATCCCAGGCCGGCCAGGGCCAGTGCGGCAGTGATGTGATGCAGCTTCATGGGATGACTCCTTTGCTTCTCTGTGGGGATGCCGGCAATGCGGCGGATGACAGGATTTCTAAACACCCAGCAACTCGTTGAGCGTGTCCTGCTTCTGTTGAAGTTCACTGGCTTCGAAGTGCTCGACGATCTGGCCGTGTTCCATGACATAGAAACGGTCGGACAAGGGAGCGGCGAAGCGGAAATTCTGTTCGACCATGACAATGGTGTAGCCGCGCTGTTTCAAGGCGGTGATCATGCGCGCCAGCGCCTGCACGATGACCGGCGCCAGGCCTTCCGAGATCTCGTCCAGCAGCAGCAGGTTCGCACCCGTGCGCAAGATGCGCGCCACGGCCAGCATCTGCTGTTCGCCGCCCGACAGGCGCGTGCCCGGCGAATTGCGGCGCTCGTGCAGGTTGGGAAACATGTCGTAGATCTCGGTCAACGACATGCCGCCGCCCAGCGCGCCGCCCACAGGAGGCGGCAGCAGCAGGTTTTCTTCGCAGGACAGGCTGGCGAAGATGCCGCGTTCTTCGGGGCAGTAGCCCACGCCCAGGTGGGCGATCTTGTAGGTGGGCAGGTCGATGGCCTCGGTGCCATGGATGCGTACCGAGCCCTTGCGGGTGCCGGTCAGGCCCAGCACGGCGCGCAGGGTCGTGGTGCGGCCCGCGCCGTTGCGTCCCAGAAGCGTTACGACTTCGCCCTGGGCAATCTGCATGTCGACGCCGTGCAGGATGTGCGATTCGCCGTACCAGGCCTGCAGGCCGGATATCTGGAGTGCCGGGGTGCTCATGCATGGGCTCCTTGCAGTTCCCCCTCGGTGGTGCCCATGTAGGCCTGCATCACCGCAGGATGGCGCGACACCTCCGCATAAGGCCCTTCGGCCAGGACAGCACCGCGCGCCAGCACGGTAATGGTGTCGGCAATGGACGACACGACGTTCATATTGTGTTCAACCATCAGGATGGTGCGGCCCTGGCTTACCCGCTTGATCAACTGGGTGACGCGATCGACGTCCTCGTGGCCCATGCCCTGCGTGGGTTCGTCGAGCAGCATCAGTTCGGGGTCCATGGCCAGCGTGGTGGCGATCTCGAGGGCGCGCTTGCGCCCGTAGGGCAGGTTGATGGTGGTCTCGTCGGCGAATGCGCCCAGGTCGACCTGGTCCAGCAATTCGCGCGCGGCCGGGTCCAGCGCGGCCAGCGGTTTTTCGCTGCGCCAGAAGTGAAACGACAGGCCGGTCTTGCGTTGCAATCCGATACGTACGTTCTCGAGCACCGTCAGGTGCGGGAACACTGCCGAGATCTGGAACGAGCGTATGATGCCGCGCCGCGCGATCTGGGCAGGCCGGTCGCGGGTGATGTCGGTGCCGTTATAGATGATCTGGCCCGCGGTGGGCGCCAGGAACCTGGTCAGCAGGTTGAAGCAGGTGGTCTTGCCTGCGCCATTGGGGCCTATGAGCGCGTGGATCTGCCCGCGCTTGACGCGCAGGTCGACCCCGTTGACTGCAACGAAGCCGCGAAATTCTTTCGTGAGGCCTTTTGTCTCCAGGATAACGTCATCCATATCCGCGGCACCAGCGCTATATTTTTTAAGAGTTGCCGGCGAGTATGCGGACCTATCCCCCAAAATTCCATGAGGGTTTTTCATAGGTATTGCGCTGCGGCATCGCCGATTGTCGGGCAGCCGACAATGCGCGGCATGAACCCTTACTGCGGCAGGGTCTTTTGCTTGAACTCGCAAAGATCCGCGATGCCGCATTGCGGGCACTTCGGCTTGCGGGCCACGCAGATGTAGCGGCCGTGCAGGATCAGCCAGTGGTGCGCGTCCAGCATGTATTCGGCCGGTACGAACTTCTCGAGCTTGTGTTCGACTTCCAGCACGTTCTTGCCCGGCGCGATGCCGGTACGGTTCGAGACACGGAAAATATGCGTGTCGACCGCCATGGTGGGCTGGCCGAAAGCGGTATTGAGCACCACATTGGCCGTCTTGCGGCCCACGCCGGGCAGGGCCTCCAGCGCTTCGCGCGTCTGGGGCACTGCGCCGCCATGCTGTTCGAGCAGCAGCCGGCAAGTGGCGATGGCGTTCTTGGCCTTGGTACGGTACAGGCCGATGGTCTTGATGTAGGAGGCCAGCCCTTCTTCGCCCAGGTCCAGCATGGCTTGCGGCGTGCCGTAGCGCGGGAAGAACTTGCGCGTGGCCAGGTTCACCGATTTGTCGGTCGCCTGCGCGGACAACAGCACGGCGATCAGCAACTGGAAGGGCGTGTCGTATTCCAGTTCGGTGGTGGGATGGGGGTTGGCGGCTTGCAGGCGGGCAAAGATGGCTTGGCGCTTGGCGGCGTTCATGGGGGCGTGGTGGTGCGTCGGGCCCGGGCGCGCGCCAGGGCGGATTCAATGGTGGCGCGCTTGCGGGCGTCGTCGTCCGGCTGGGCAAGAACCGGCCGCGCTGCGGCCGGCCCGTCGTCGGGGGATGCCATCAGGCCCGCGTTGTCGGCGGTCTCGCGCGCCAGGCGGGCTTGCCGTGCATGATGGTGCTGGCGGCCGGCTTGCGCATCGGCCGGGGTCCAGGGCCGTCCGGCCGGCACCATCTCGATGCAATCGACCGGGCAGGGGGCCACGCATAGGTCGCAGCCCGTACACCAGTCGGCCAGCACGGTATGCATGCGCTTGTTGGCCCCCACGATGGCGTCCACCGGACAGGCGCGGATGCACAGCGTACAGCCGATGCAATGCGCTTCGTCGATGCGTGCCACGGTCAACGGGCCAGGAGTGCCGCGCGACAGGTCCAGCGGCAGCACGGCGGTGTCGAGCAGGGCCGCCAGCGCGGCGATGCCGTCCTCGCCGCCCGGCGGGCAGCGATTGATGGGGGCCGAGCCTGCGGCGATGGCCTGGGCATAAGGCTGGCAGCCGTCGTAACCGCATTTTGTGCACTGCGTCTGGGGCAGCAGGGCGTCTATGCGCTCGGCAAGGGAAGGACAGGACATGGCGGGTGTAGCAAGAACGGGCCGGCGCGGCCCGTATACGCCGGTACTATGCCTGGCGGATGAATTCCGCAATTTTAGGACAGATCATCTCGCGCCAGCGCCGGCCCGAGAAAATGCCGTAATGGCCGCAGCCTGGCGCGGTGTAGTGCTGCTTGCGGCCGGCCGGTATGCCGCGGCACAGGCCGATGGCCGCGCGCGTCTGCCCCTGGCCCGAGATATCGTCGAGCTCGCCCTCGATGGTAAGCAGGGCCACCTTCTTGATATCGGCGGGCCGCACGGCCTGGCCGCCGACTTGCCAGGTGCCGTTGGGCAACTGGAATTCCTGGAACACCACGCGGATAGTGTCCAGGTAAAACTCGGCGGGCATGTCCAGCACCGCGTTGTACTCGTCGTAGAAGCGGCGGTGCGCGGCTGCATCGCTGTCGTCGCCACGCAGCAGGTCCAGGTAGAAGTCGTAGTGCGATTTCAGGTGCCGGTCGGGGTTCATGGCGACGAAGCCCGCGTGCTGCAGGAAGCCGGGGTACACGCGCCGGCCCGCGCCGGGGTAGCGCGCCGGCACGGTGTCGATCAACTGGCCTTCGAACCAGGCATGGGGCTTGGTGGTGGCCAGCCGGTTGACCTGCGTGGGCGACTGGCGTGGGTCGATGGGGCCGCCCATCATCACCATGCTGCGCGGCTGCAGCCGATCGCCCGCCGAGGCCATCAGGGCGATGGCCGCCAGCACCGGCACGGTGGGCTGGCAAACCGATATCACGTGGACGTCGGGCCCCAGGTGGCGAATGAAGTCCTGGATATAGTGCACATAGTCGTCCAGGTGGAACGGCCCATGCGCCACGGGTACCATGCGCGCGTCGAGCCAGTCGGTGACGTACACCTCGTGGGCGGGCAGCAGGGCGCGCACGGTGTCGCGCAGCAGGGTGGCGTGATGTCCCGACAGGGGCGCCACCACCAGCACGCGGGGGTCGGCGCGGCGTGCGGCGCGCTTGAAATGCAGCAGGCGGCAGAACGGTTTTTCCAGCGCCACCGATTCGGCCACGCGCACGTCGCGGCCGTCGATGCGGGTCGATGGCAGCTTCCAGGCGGGTTTGCGGTATTCCTTGCCCAGCCGGTGCATGAGTTCGCAGCTTGCCGCCAATTGCCGTGACAGTGGCGTGTAGGCCAGCGGGCTATAGGGGTTGGAGAACAACTGTGAACCGGCATCGGTGAATGCGGCTAGGGGCGTCAGGAAGGCCCGCTGCAATTCGTGCAAGTGATACAGCATGTAGACGAGATTCCTAGGCTGGACGGGGGTGGATTATTACCATTGCGTGTAAGGATATATCCAATTCGTCTAGCTGCCCGGCACCAAGGGGGCCGTTTCTGTTGCGGAAAAACGACCCATCAGGCGTGTTTATTCGGGTTTACCAGTAGTTTTCGACGGCCAGATTGCCGGGAATGCCTCGGCGGCCCGGCGCGAAGCCCCGCTCGGAAAGCAGTTTGCGGGCATCGGACAACATGGCCGGATTGCCGCACAGCATGATTTTCGATTGCTGCGGGTCGAGCGTTTCGCCGGCCAGTTGTTCCAGGCGGCCATCGGCGATCAGTGTGGTCAGCCGCGCCTGGGGCGCCCCCGGCAAGGCCTCGCGGGTGGCGATGGGCAGGTACACCAGCTTGTGCGGGTCTTGCTCGAAGAACCGGGCATAGGCCGGCTGCTTGTGCCATTGCAGGATTTCGTCGCGGTAGGCCAGTTCGCTGGCCGAACGCACGCCGTGCACCAGCACGATGCGCCGGAAGGCCTGCCACGTGGCCGGATCGCGCAGGATGGACAGGTAGGCCGACAGCCCCGTGCCCGTGGCCAGCAGCCATAGATCGCCGCCCGGGGCAAAGCGGTCGATGGTCAGGAAGCCGAAGGGGTTTTTCTCGATATACAGGGCATCACCCGGCTGCAACTGCGCCAGCCGCGGGCTGAACAGCCCTTCGGGCACCACGATGGAATAGAACTCCAGCCTGTCTTCATGCGGCGCCGACACCATCGAATAGGCGCGCCAAACCGTGGGCGGCGCATCGGGGGCGTCGTCGGCGGGCAGCCCCACACGGGCAAATTGCCCGGCCTGGAACCGGAAGGCCGGGTCGCGGGTGACACGCACCGAGAACAGCTTGCCCGGCACCCAGGTATGGATGTGGGTGACGGTTTGGCGCGTGTACTTGGAATCGGTCATCTAGTGAATATGTGGCGCGTCAGGCGGCGCGGCCGTGCCCGCTACTTTTCCAGATGCTGCAGCTTGTCTTGCACGCCGTTCCATTCGTCGGCGTCGGGCAGCGGCTTCTTGGCGCGGCTGATGGGGGCGAATTCGGGCGTCAGTTCGGCATTCAGGGCGATGAACTGGACCTGGTCCTGGGGGACGTCTTCTTCGGCGTAGATGGCGTTCGCCGGGCATTCGGGAATGCAGACGGCGCAGTCGATGCATTCGTCGGGGTCGATGACCAGGAAATTCGGCCCCTCACGGAAGCAGTCTACGGGGCACACGTCGACACAATCGGTGTACTTGCATTTGATACAGTTTTCGGTAACGACGTGGGTCATTCAGGACTCCGACAAGCAACAGCTTTTTTAACCTTTGCAGGATTTTACCCAATGCGGCGGGCAGGGGCGACCATAACCCTGGCCACGGTAGTGCCGTGCCCAGGCCGAAGCGGCGGGCTGCTTATGCTATGGTGTGACGAAACGAACCGCGCCCGAACCGCGCCATCATGATTATTACTTCGCTGCTCGACACCGATCTGTACAAGTTCAGCATGATGCAAGTGGTGCTGCATCATTTTCCCGCGGCCCAGGTCGAGTACCGCTATAAATGCCGTACCCCTGGCGTGAACCTGCAGCCTTACCTGGACGAGATCCGAGCCGAAGTACACGAATTGTGCCAGTTGCGCTTCACTCAGGCCGAGCTGCAATACCTGGGCGGCTTGCGCTTTATCAAGAGCGACTTCGTCGACTTCCTGGGCTTGTTCCATATGCCCGAGCGCTGCATTTCCATTGGCGAAGGCGAGCTTCCGGGCGAAATCGCCATTACGGTCAAGGGGCCATGGCTGCACACGATCTTGTTCGAGATCCCGGTGCTGGCCATCGTCAACGAAGTGTATTTCCGCAATACGCGCCGTTATCCCGACTGGGAAGAAGGGCGCCAGCGCCTGCAATCGAAGATGCATCTGGTGCTCGACGATCCGGCACTGGCCGATTTCCGCGTGGCCGAGTACGGTACGCGGCGGCGCTTCTCGAAGCTGTGGCACGAAGAAATCGTGTCGACCCTGAAGGGCCAGATGGGCGTGCATTTCGCCGGCACCAGCAATGTGCTGCTGGCAATGCAGCACAATGTGCTGCCGCTGGGCACCATGGGCCACGAATACTTGCAGGCCTGCCAGGCATTGGGGCCGCGGCTGCGCGATTCGCAAGTGTTCGCGCTGGAAGTCTGGGCCAAGGAATACCGCGGCGACCTGGGCATTGCGCTGTCCGACGTGTACGGCATGGATGCCTTCCTGCGCGATTTCGACATGTATTTCTGCAAGCTGTTCGACGGCGCGCGCCACGATTCGGGCGATCCGTTCACGTGGGGCGAACGGCTGCTGGAACACTACCGCAACAACCGTGTCGATCCGCGCGCCAAGACGCTGGTGTTCTCGGATTCGCTGACCTTCCCGCGCGCGATCGAGCTTGCCCGCCAGTTCGCCGGCCGCTGCAAAGTGTCGTTCGGCATAGGCACCAACCTGACCAACGACCTGGGCCACGAGCCGCTGCAGATCGTGATGAAAATGGTCCGCTGCAATGGCCAGCCGGTCGCCAAGGTGTCCGATGCGCCCGAAAAAACCATGTGCGACGACCCTGCCTACCTGGCCTACCTGCGCCAGGTCTTCCAGTTGCCGCCGGCCTGAAGCGGCGGCGCGGCGCCATCCCAATTTTTGCCAACCATTCTCTCAGGGGATATGCAATGAGCAGTATCAAGCGCGTCAATGTGGAAAAACGGCTGTCTGACATGGCCTTGTACAACGGCGTGGCCTATCTGGCCGGCCAAGTGCCCGACGACGCCTCGCTGGACATGGCCGGCCAGACCCGCCAGGTCCTGGCCACCATCGACCGCCTGTTGGCCGAGGCCGGCAGCGACAAGAGCAAGATCCTGATGGCCCAGATCTTCGTGGCCAACATGAAAGAGTTCGACGCCATGAACCAGGCCTGGGATGCCTGGGTGGCCGCCGGCAATGCGCCGCCGCGCGCCACGGTGGAAGCCCGCCTGGCCAACCCGGACTTCAAGGTCGAGATCGTGGTGACTGCCGCGGTGGCTTGATCGCGGGTCGGCTGCGCTTGCCAGGGCCTCCGGTTTCCGGAGGCCTTTTTGTTGGGCAGGCCCGGGATCGTGCCGGCCGGGCACGCCGCTTGCGGACAGTCCGGCGGCGGCCCGTTGGCCGTCCTGACAACGATAAGGAGCTCGCCATGGGCACTGTGCTGCTGATCATCCTGATTCTGCTACTGATCGGGGCTTTTCCAAGTTGGCCGCATAGCCGCGGCTGGGGGTACTACCCGAGCGGCCTGCTGGGCATCGTGGTCATCATCCTGATCGTGATGCTGCTGACAGGCAGGTTATAGCGTCACGCCTCGGCGGCCAGCAGGGTGGCGGCCAACAGGCCGCCCAGTTCTTCGCAGCGTTGTAGCGCGTCGGCAGGCACGGTCTTGGGGGCCAGGATGGCTTCGGGTGTCTGGGCGCCGTTGCGCTCGATCAGCGCGGGCGCCGCCGCGCGCAGCCGCCAACCGGTGCAGATGCGCTCGGCCTGCCGGGCCGCACCGGCCCCGTCAGTGCCGGCACTGATCGCCAGGGCGTAAGGCCGGCCTTCGATGCGATCGAGTGCGCCGTAATAGCAGCGGTCGAAGAATTCCTTCATTTCGCCGCTCAGGCTTGCCAGGTTCTCGGGCGCGCAGAACAGGTATCCGTCGGCATCCAGCAGGTCGACCGGCTCGACCATCCGGGCGCGCCGCAGCTTCACCTGCAAGTGGTCGGCCTGCTCCAGCGCAATGGCGGCTTGCCGCGCGCCGCGCACCAGCGAGCGGGCCATCTTCCTGGCCGCGCCGGTGCGCGAATGCCAGACGATAAGCAGGTGTTTCATGCCCGCACCTGGCCCATGGGCCGCTCTTGGCGGGCCAACGGATCTTGCCGGTAATAGGCTTGCAGCAATGCATACCATTCGGGCAAGGTCTGGGCCAGCGGAGCCGGGTCGACAAAAAAATGCTCGGAACTGACCGCGAAGAACTCTGCTTCGTCGGTAGCCGCGTATGGGTCCAGCGGCAATTGTCCGTACCAGGCGCCGGCCGCGTCGCTTTCCGGGTCCACGTCGGGCGGAATGGCGGCCTCTACCGCGTCGAGCGCGGCGATGAAGCGGTCCAGGCTGTCGTCAAGCACGCGCCGCCAGGTACGTGGGGCCAGGCCGGCATGGGCACCCAGGTCGGGCATGCCGTCGGCATGGCCCGATCGCAGGTCGAGCTTGTGGGCGAATTCGTGGATGACGACGTTGAAGGCGGTTCCGTTGGGCAGGGCGTCGGCCCACGACAGGATGACCGGGCCGCCATCCCAGGCTTCGCCAGCGGCGGCTTCATCGTATTCATGCACGATGCCCATGTCGTCCTGGCGCACTCGTGGAATCGAGAAACCTTCGGGATACACGATGATCTCGTCCCAGCCCTCGTACAGGGCGGGCGGCAGGTTCAGGATGGGCAGGGCGGCCTGGGCGGCGATCGACAGGCGCATGAAGTCGCTCAATTCCAGCCCGCGGGCGCCGTTGAGATTCTTGCTGGCCAGCAGCCAGGCGGCGCGCGCCTGCAACTGGTCGCGCTCGGCCGGGTCCAGCACGGACAGGAAGGGATGCGCATGCAACACTTGCGCCCACAGCTCGGGCACAATGCGGGCCTGTACCTGGGCTACCGCTGCTGCGCCCGCTCCTCGGCCTTTCAGCCATCGCAACATAACTCTGGGTTCCTTGATCATGCCTCGCCGCGCGGGCGTTGCGGCGTTTGAGCTTAGTGTAGAGTGTAGGAAAATTTCGATTTCTTGCCGGTCATTTCGCACGCGATGTCCGTAACTTCCGATACCGATGCGTTCTCGCCGTTCGATGACGCCTGGCGCCAGAGTGCCGGGGCCGGTCTCGAGCCCGATGCATTGGCCCGCATCGAGCGGGCGGTGGCCTGGGCCATGCCGCAGTTCGCCGGCCAGCGCGCGGCCACGGGCGAGCCCCTGGCCCACCACGCCGCTGGCGCGGCATGCATCCTGGCCGGCCTGCAAACCGATACCCCTACCCGTATCGCCGCCTTGCTGGCGGCGCTGCCGACCGACTTGTCGTCGCCGGCGCCATTGCGCAACGACCCGATAGCCGCCGAGTTCGGCCCCGAGGTGGCCCGCCTGGTGCAGGGTGCGCGTGCCTTGCTCAGGCTGGGCATGGTGGCGCGCCATGCCAGCGACAGCGAGGCCGACAGCGGCGACCAGAAAGAAATGCAGCGCAAGATGCTGCTGGCCATGGCGGCCGACCTGCGCATTGTGCTGATGCGCCTGGCCTCGCGCCTGCAGACGCTGCGCTGGCACGCCGAATCCAAGACCCCCTGCGCGCCGGCCTTCGCCCAGGAATCGCTCGACCTGTATGCGCCGTTGGCCAACCGGCTGGGCATCTGGCAGGTCAAGTGGGAAATGGAAGACCTGGCCTTCCGCTTTCTCGAGCCCGATCGGTACAAGCAGATCGCGCGCCTGCTCGAAGAAAAGCGCGTCGAGCGCGAAGCCTTCATCGCCGACGCCATCGCGCGCCTGCAGGCGGCGCTGGCCAAGGCCGGCATCCATGCCGAAGTCAGCGGCCGGCCCAAGCATATCTACAGCATCTGGAACAAGATGCGCCTGAAGGGGCTGGAGTTCTCGCAGTTGTACGACCTGCGCGCCCTGCGGGTCATTGTGGATGACGTGCGCGACTGCTTTACCGCGCTGGGCATGGTGCACGACATGTGGATACCGATGCCCGATGAGTTCGACGACTATATATCGCGGCCCAAGCCCAACGGCTACCGGTCGTTGCATACCGTGGTGGCCGACGACGACGGCCGGCCGTTCGAAGTGCAGATCCGCACGCGCGGCATGCACCAGTTCGCCGAATACGGCATGGCCGCGCACTGGCGCTACAAAGAAGCGGGCGCCAAGGGCGGGCAGGTGGCCGCCTCGAGCGAATACGATCGCCAGTTGTCCTGGATGCGCCAGTTGCTGGCCTGGGGCACCGACATCGAAGCCGGCGGCAAAAAAGCCGCGCCCACCCGTTCCCCGCGCGACGAACGCATCTACGTGTTGACGCCGCAGGCCCGCGTCATCGAACTGCCGGCCGGTGCCACGCCGGTCGATTTCGCCTATCACCTGCATACTGACCTGGGCCACCGCTGCCGCGGCGCCCGGGTCGATGGGCAGATGGTGCCCCTGCAAACCCGCCTGGCCACCGGCCAGACGGTTGAAATCATTGCCGCCAAGTCGGGCGGCCCGTCGCGCGACTGGCTCAATCCGCAACTGGGCTTCCTGGCCAGCCCGCGGGCACGCGCCAAGGTGCGCATGTGGTTCAACGCCATCGAACTGCAGCAGCGCATCACGACCGGCCAGGCGCTGGTCGAAAAAGAGCTGCAGCGGCTGGGCAAGACCGCCGTCAATCTCGATCAGCTGGCGCAGAACCTGGGATTCGCGCGGGCCGATGACCTGTACGTGGCAGCCGCCAAAGACGAATTCAGCCTGCGCCAGATCGACGCGGTGTTCCAGCAGCCGGCGCCCGAAGCCGAGCCCGAGGCGGCCGACCTGGCCAATGCACACAGTGCCGACAGCGCCGCGCGCAGCGGCAAGAGCGGGGTGCTGGTGGTGGGGGTGGACTCGCTGCTGACCCAGTTGGCGCGCTGCTGCCGGCCCGCGCCGCCCGACGAGATCGCCGGTTTCGTCACGCGCGGCCGAGGCGTGTCCATCCACCGGATTGGCTGCCGCAGCTATCAGGCGCTGGCTGCGCGCGAACCGGAACGGGTCATCGACGTGACCTGGGGCCATACCACCGAGACTTTTTACCCGGTGGATATCAGCGTGCATGCGCATGACCGGTCCGGCCTGCTGCGCGACTTGTCCGAAGTGTTCGCGCGGCAGCGCCTGAACGTGGTGGGCGTCAATACCCAAAGCCGCCAGTCGCTGGCGCACATGATCTTCACAGTCGAGGTGCGCGGCGGCGAGTCGCTGGGCAAGGCGCTGGCGGCCCTGTCCGAGGTGCCGGGGGTGACTTCCGCGGTACGTCACTGACCGCCGGCCACGGGGCGCGGCGCCCGGCTGTTCTGGCCTACACTCGGTGTTTTACCCGTCGAGAATCGTCACATGGATACGCGTACCTGGCTGCAAACGCTGGTTGGCATCGATACCACCAGCCGCAACTCGAACCTGGGCCTGATCGAGACGGTGCGGGACAAGCTCAAGGCCCAGGGCGTAGAGGCCTGGCTGGCCCACAATGCCGATCGCAGCAAGGCCAATCTGTTCGCCACGCTGCCGGCCAGCGATGGAAACGAGCAGGGCGGCATCGTGCTGTCGGGCCATACCGACGTGGTACCGGTCGATGGCCAGGCCTGGTCCACCGACCCCTTCGGGCTGGCCGAGGCCGATGGCCGGCTGTATGGCCGGGGCACGTGCGACATGAAGGGGTTCATCGCCGCCTCATTGGCGCTGGTGCCCGAATACCTGGCCATGCCGCGCAAGAAGCCGATTCATCTGGCGTTTTCGTATGACGAGGAAGTGGGCTGCGTCGGGGCCCCGGTGATGCTGGCCGAACTGGTCGAGCGCGGTATCCGGCCCGACGGCTGCGTGGTGGGCGAGCCCACCGGCATGCAGGTGGTCGTCGCGCACAAGGGCATCAACCTGTTCCGTTGCTGTGTCCAGGGCAAGGCGGCGCATTCGTCGCTGACCCCGCGCGGCTGCAACGCCATCGAGTACGCGGCGCGCCTGATCTGCCGTATCCGCGAAATGGCTGACGCCTTCAAGGCCCAGGGGCCTTACGACGAGTTCTACGACGTTCAGTATTCCACCATGACCACCAACCTGATCCAGGGCGGCATCGCGGTCAATACCATTCCCGAGCGCTGCGAGTTCTCGTACGAATTCCGCAATCTGCCGGGCATGCCGGCCGACCAGATCCAGGCCCAGGTCGAGCGCTATGTACAGGAAACGCTGTTGCCGGCCATGCGGGCGGAATTCGACGGGGCGCGCATTGACATCCAGACCGGTGCCAAGGCGCCGGGGCTGGATGCCTCTGAAGAGGCCGCCATCACGCAACTGGCGCGCGCCCTGACCGATGACCGCGCCACCCGCAAGGTGGCCTATGGCACCGAGGCCGGCCTGTTCCAGGGCATCGGCGTACCCACGGTGGTATGCGGGCCCGGGCACATCGAGCAGGCGCACAAGCCTGACGAATACGTGGCCCTGGACCAGCTTGCGGCTTGCGAAAAGTTCTTGCGCCGCCTGGGGCAGTCGCTGGCGTAGGGCAGGCCACCCTTATGCTCGGGTAAAATGGCGGGTTGCGAAGCGGGCTTCGCGGCCAACGGTGTGTTTGCCGCCTGCCCAGGAGAAACTGGTGAAATCTTACGATCTTCCGGATGCCCAGGGCCATTTCGGCCAATATGGGGGCGTGTTCGTCGCCGAAACGCTGATGCACGCGCTCGACGAGCTGCGCGCGGCCTATGAACGCTGCCGGCTCGACCCCAAGTTCGTCGAAGCCTTCAACTACGAACTCAAGCATTTCGTCGGGCGTCCCAGCCCCGTCTACCATGCGTCCCGCTGGTCGCGCGAACTGGGCGGCGCACAGATCTGGTTCAAGCGCGAAGACCTGAACCATACCGGCGCGCACAAGGTCAACAATTGCATCGGCCAGGCCCTGCTGGCCCGCCACATGGGCAAGCCGCGCGTCATCGCCGAAACCGGCGCCGGCCAGCATGGCGTGGCCACCGCCACGGTGGCGGCCCGCTATGGCATGGAATGCGTGGTCTACATGGGCAGCGAAGACGTCCGGCGCCAGGCTTCCAACGTGTACCGCATGAAATTGCTGGGCGCCACGGTGGTGCCGGTCGAATCGGGCTCGCGCACCCTGAAAGACGCGTTGAACGAAGCCATGCGCGACTGGGTCACCAACGTCGAGAACACGTTCTACATCATCGGCACGGTGGCCGGGCCCGATCCCTACCCCCGCATGGTGCGCGACTTCCAGACCGTCATCGGCAACGAATGCCTGGCCCAGATGCCCCAGGATGCCGGCCGCCAGCCCGACTACATCGTGGCCTCGGTGGGCGGCGGGTCGAACGCCATGGGCATCTTCTACCCGTACATCCCCTACGAAGACGTGCAACTGGTGGGCGTGGAAGCGGCTGGCGAGGGCATGGACACCGGGCGCCACGCGGCCTCGCTGGCGGCCGGACAAGTGGGCGTGCTGCACGGCAACCGCACTTACGTCATGCAGGATGCCGACGGCCAGGTGCAGGAAACCCATTCGGTCTCGGCCGGGCTCGACTACCCCGGCGTGGGCCCCGAGCATGCCTGGCTGAAAGACAGCGGGCGCGCCCAATACGTGGGCATCACCGACGACGAGGCCCTGGCCGCGTTCCACGACTGCTGCCGCATCGAAGGCATCATGCCGGCGCTCGAATCTGCGCATGCCATCGCGCAGGCCGTGAAAATGGCCCCCACGCTGCCGCAAGACAAAATCATCCTGGTCAACTTATCGGGCCGGGGCGACAAAGACATGCACACCGTCGCCGAGCGCGCGGGTATCCAGTTCTGACACCATGACGACCCGAACCGATCGCATCGCCGCTGCGTTTTCCCGTGTGGCCGAATCTGGCCGCTCGGCCGCGCTGATCCCCTACATTGCCGCCGGCGACCCTTCCCCGCAAGCGACCGTGCCGCTGATGCATGCCCTGGCGCAGGCCGGCGCCGACATCATCGAGCTGGGCGTGCCGTTTTCCGATCCCATGGCCGATGGCCCTGTCATCCAGCGCGCCGCCGAGCGCGCCATCGCCCAGGGCGTGGGCCTGCGCCGCGTGCTCGAGCTGGTCGCCCAGTTCCGCCGCGACGACACGGCCACGCCGGTGGTGTTGATGGGCTATGCCAACCCCATCGAACGCATGGGCCAGCAGGCGTTTGCCAATGCCGCCCAAGAGGCGGGCGTCGACGGCGTGCTGGTGGTCGATTACCCGCCGGAAGAAATCGATGCCTTCGCCGGGCAGTTGCAGGCATGCGGCATCGCGCCCATTTTCCTGCTGGCGCCCACGTCCACCGATGCGCGCATCCAGGCCATTGCCCGCATTGCGCGCGGCTATGTCTATTACGTGTCGCTCAAGGGGGTTACCGGTTCAGGCAGCCTGAACACCGACGACGTTGCGGCGCGCCTGGCGCTGATCCGACGCCACGTCAGCATCCCCGTAGGAGTGGGCTTTGGCATCCGCGACGCGGCCAGCGCCCAGAATATCGCCCGGGCGGCCGACGCCGTGGTCATCGGCAGCAAGCTTATCGAAACCATGGAGCAGGCGGTGGCCACCGCGCCTGCCGGCAAGCAGACCGAGGCCGCCATTACCGCCGCCAGCCTATGGCTGGCCGGCATCCGGCAGGCACTCGACCAAGTCAAACGAGATAATCCGCCGGCCTGAAGCCGCCGTGCGCTGTCTCTTAACGGAAGAACGACAATGAGCTGGATCGAAAAACTCCTGCCTCCCCGCATCAACAAAACCAGCGACAGCGGTGCGCGGCGCGTGCCCGAGGGCCTGTGGGTCAAGTGCCCGTCGTGCGAGTCGGTGCTGTATAGCGAAGACCTGGCGGCCAATCTGCATGTTTGCCCCAAGTGCGACCATCACATGCGCATCGGTTCGCGCGCCCGGCTCGATTCGCTGCTCGATGTCGAGGGCCGGGTCGAAATCGGCCAGAACACGCGTTCGGTGGATACGCTGAAATTCAAGGACACGCGCAAGTATCCCGAGCGCATCCAGGAAGCCATGAAGCAAACCAGCGAAACCGATGCGCTGGTGGTCATGAGCGGCTCGATCCGCGGCGTGCCTACGGTGGTGGCCTGCTTCGAGTTCGAATTCATGGGCGGTTCGATGGGCTCGGTGGTGGGCGAACGTTTTGCCCGTGGCGCCCAAATGGCCCTGGACAACAAAACCCCATTCATCTGCGTGGCTGCCTCGGGCGGCGCGCGCATGCAGGAAAGCCTGTTGTCGCTGATGCAGATGGCCAAGACCAACGCCATGCTGACCCGGCTGTCGGCCGAAGGGCTGCCGTTCATCAGCGTGCTGACCGACCCCACCATGGGCGGCGTATCGGCCAGTTTCGCCTTCATGGGCGACGTGGTCATCGCCGAGCCCAAGGCCTTGATCGGCTTCGCCGGCCCCCGCGTCATCGAGCAGACCGTACGCGAAAAGCTGCCCGAAGGCTTCCAGCGCGCCGAATTCCTGCTGCAAAAAGGAGCCATCGACATGGTGGTCGACCGGCGCCAGTTGCGGGAAGAAATCGCCCGCCTGCTGGCCTTGCTGACGGACCAGCCTGCTGACGTCGTCACGGCCTGAAACCTGATATTTCCAGGGCGATATTTCCATATCGCACTGGAATCCATCGTGGTCTCACCACTCGATGTCGAATTTTCTCGCCGCACTGTTGCCTGGCTTATACAGGGTATGACGGAGGACGTGGAATTTCTGATATGTTTACCGGTGCGTAAAAAACACAGGAGCATTCATGTTGAATCTCAATAATAAGAACATCCAGGCGGCGCTGGCCGCCTTGTCGTTCGTCGGCCTGGCGTTTTCGGCCCAGGCCCAGGAAACCACCCAGGGCGGCATCGGCTTGCACTATGGCGTGGGCGATCATTACCAGCGTGCCGAACTGGTGTACGAAACCCCCGGCCTCGAACTGTTCAAGTTCGGTGGCAATTGGGGGCGGCTGGATCTTACCGGCGAATTTGGTGCGGCGTACTGGTGGGCCAGCGGCTCGCGTTCGCCCAGCAGTGTCTGGCAATTCAACGCCATCCCCATGTTCCGCTGGTGGATGAGCGAACGCTTCTACGTCGAGGCCGGTATAGGTGCCACGGCGTTTACCAGCACCAAGTTCGCCGATGAAAAGATCAGCACGGCGTTCCAGTTCGGCGACCACATCGGCATGGGGTTCATGATCACGCCGAACAACCGCCTGGGCCTGCGCTATTCGCATTTTTCCAATGCCAGCATCAAGCGGCCCAACCCCGGTCTCGATGTGCTGCAATTGACGTACACCTACCAGTTCTGAGCCCGCGCCCCCGCGCGCAGGGCTACGAACGAAGGGCCGCATTTTCCGCGGCCCTTTTCCATGCGCGCTCAGGCAAGGGGCAGGATGTAGCGCGCCAGCCGTTCGCGGTGGCGCGCGGGAATGGCCACTGGCCGCCGCGCATGCGGGTCGACATAAACGTGCGTGAACATGCCAGTGGCGTGGCTGTACGGACGCTGCGTCGTGAAGACCCCCAACTGGTACGTTACGCTGCTGGTACCCAGCTTCACCACGCGCAGGCCGATCTCGACCGGTGTGGGAAATGACACAGGCTCGAAGTACTGGCATTGCGTGCCGACCACCAGGCCGATGGCCTCGGGAGAGTCGGAGCCCGCGATGCCCTCGGCGATCAGCAGGCCGTTGACCGCCGTGTCGAACCACGAGTAATAAACCACATTATTGACGTGGCCATAGATGTCGTTGTCCATCCAGCGGGTGGTGATAGGCGTGAAATGCCGGTAGGCATCGCGGCCTTCGGCAAGTAGCCGGTCTGTCATGAAAGGCTCTCCGTAGGGCAAGGCTAGGGGCATGCGGGGTGGGTGCCGGCGTCCGCAGCCTGGTTTGACGTGCGGCGCCCAGTCTACCCTGCAAGAAAGGCACGCACGCAGTGCCTTCGGCTTGCTGCGCTCCAAGGGGGGGCCCTTGGAGCGGCCCAGCCAAAAAAACGCCGGCATCGCTGCCGGCGTTTTCCCTGGGCCTGGCGGCCGCGCTTAGTGGCGTTGGGTTTCCACCTGCACCAACGGGGCATTGGAAACCGGCGCCACGGGCTTGCGCTCACGGCCCAGGCGCGCCGGGACATTGCCGGCAGCAATACGCTGCTGCGTCTGTGCGTGGCGCTCGGGGTCGGTTTCTACCCACTTCAGTCCGGCAGCGCTGACCACATCCTGCAGATCCTGGGTGGACGCGGCCGGAGCGGCGGACGGCACCACGATAGGCTGCGGGGCAGCCGTTTCGATGGCGGGCGCAGGCTTGGCAGCCGGCACGGGCTCGGCTACCGGTGCCGCTTCGGCTGCGGGCGCGGGTTGCGCGGCCACGTCCGGTTCGGCGACGGGGGCCGGTGCAGGCGCCGCGGGAGTGTCGGCTGGCGGCTCGATAGCGGGCGCGGCAGGGGCCGGCTCGGTAGCCGGGGCAGCCTCGCTTGCCGCGGGGGCGGCCACTGGCGGTTCTATCAATGCGGCTGCGGGAGCCGCTACAGGTGCGACCGGTGCCGCTTCTTCGGCCAGCGCGGGGGCCGGGGCCGGGGGGGCGACAGGCACAGCGGGCTCGTCGGCGGCGGCCTGTACGGCCGGCGCTTGCGGAGCGGGCACAGCGACTTCCGGCATGCCCTGGGCCACGGCTGCGGCGTTGGACACGTCGGACAGGCTGGGCGCGGGGGCGCGCTGGGCGGTATCCGCTGCCTCACTGTCGTCGGTGGTTTGTTCCTGGTCGTCGCCTTGCTCTTCGGCGCCTTGCAGCGTCTGGTCGTCCTGACCGCGGCGGCCACGGCGGCTGCGGCGGCGGCGGCGCTTGCGTTCCGGATCGGCCGCGCCTTCGGCGTTGTCGGCATCGGTGGCGGGCGCGTCGGTGCCGGTGTCGGCGGTGGCTTCAGCCTGTTCGGTCAGGGCGGCGGCGATCGCCGGGCCCTGGGCGGCCGGCAGCGCAGAAGCCACGGTTTCCGCCAATGCGGCGACCATGCTTTCCTGTTCGCTCATCGGTGCGTCTTGCTGGGCACTGTCGTCGCGCCGGTTGCGGCCACGGCCACGGCGGCTGCGATTGCCGCGCGGGGCTGCGTCGTCGGCGGCCGCCTCGGGGGCCAGCGCACGGTCGGGACGGGCCGTCTCGCGCTCGGCGCGCGCGGGGCGTTCAGCCCGGTCGTCCGGACGCCGGCTGCCGCGCACATGATGGCGGGTCGCACCTTCGGTTTCGGCCGATTCGGGCCGTGCCTCGCCGCGCCGGTTGCGGCCGCGGTCGGAGCCGTGGCGTTCGCCGCGGCGTTCCTGGCCGTCGTGGCCCCGCTTGGCGCGCGAGCCGCTGCGCTTGGATTCTTCTTTGGGGGCGGCGGGGGCGGCGGGTTCGGCGGTGCCGCTCAGCCAGCCCACCAGGCGCTTGAACAGTCCGCCAAAACCGCCTCCGGCGGCCGGGGCAGCAGGGGCCGGGGCGGCCGACACGGGAGCCGGCTCCGAGGGCGTGATGCCCTTGACCAGCGCTTCCGGACGCGCCTTCACTTCCTGGTCGCGCGGCGCCCAGGCCATGTCGGTGGACGGCGCCTCGGCCAGGTCGAAGCTGGTCTTGACCTCTTCCAGGCGCGGGTCGTCGTGGCGCAGGCGCTCGATATGGTGATGCGGGGTTTCCAGGTGCTTGTTGGGGATCAGCACCAGGTTGACCTTCAGGCGGGCTTCCATCTTGGCAATGTCGGCACGCTTTTCATTGAGCAGGAAGGTGGCCACGTCGACCGGCACCTGGGCGTGCACCGCCGCGGTGTTTTCCTTCATGGCTTCTTCTTGCAGCAGGCGCAGCACGTGCAAGGCGCTGGATTCGGCATCGCGGATCACGCCAGTGCCGTTGCAGCGCGGGCAGGTGATGTGCGAGCCTTCGTTCAAGGCCGGGCGCAGGCGCTGGCGCGACAGTTCCATCAGGCCGAAGCGCGAGATCTTGCCCATTTGCACGCGGGCACGGTCGAAATGCAGGGCATCGCGCAGGCGCTGTTCGACGGCGCGCTGGTTCTTGCTGTCCTCCATGTCGATGAAGTCGATCACGATCAGGCCGCCCAGGTCGCGCAGGCGCAGCTGGCGGGCCACTTCGTCGGCCGCTTCCACATTGGTGCGCAGGGCGGTTTCTTCGATGTCGGAGCCGCGCGTGGATCGCGCCGAGTTGACGTCAACCGCCACCAGGGCCTCAGTGTGATCGATGACCACCGCGCCGCCCGAGGGCAGTTGCACCGTGCGCGAATACGCCGTTTCAATCTGGTGCTCGATCTGGAAGCGCGAGAAGAGGGGGATATCGTCGCGGTAGCGCTTGACGCGCTGCACATTGTCGGGCATCACCACGCTCATGAACGCGGTGGCCTGGTCGGCGATCTCGTCGGTGTCGATCAGGATCTCGCCGATTTCGGGCGAGAAATAGTCGCGGATGGCCCGGATGACCAGGCTCGATTCCAGGTAGATGAGGATGGGGGCGGCATTGTCGCGAGCGGCCGAGTCGATGGCCGTCCAGAGTTGCATCAGGTAGGACAAGTCCCATTGCAGCTCATCGACGTTGCGGCCGATGCCGGCGGTGCGGGCAATGATGCTCATGCCCTGGGGCACCTGCAATTGCTCCATCGTGTCGCGCAGTTCCTGGCGGTCTTCGCCTTCGACCCGGCGCGATACGCCGCCGCCACGGGGGTTGTTGGGCATCAGCACCAGGTAGCGGCCAGCCAGCGAAACAAAGGTGGTCAGGGCAGCGCCCTTGTTGCCACGCTCTTCTTTTTCAACCTGGACGATCAGTTCCTGGCCTTCGCGCAGGGCGTCCTGGATGCGGGCGGAACGGACGTCGACGCCTTCCTTGAAGTAGCTGCGGGCCACTTCCTTGAACGGCAGGAAGCCGTGGCGATCTTCGCCGTAGTTGACGAAGCAGGCCTCGAGGCCCGGTTCGATGCGGGTGATGACACCTTTGTAGATGTTGCCTTTGCGCTGTTCGCGGCCGGCGGTTTCGATGTCGAGATCGATGAGCTTCTGCCCATCGACGATGGCAACGCGCAGTTCTTCCTGGTGCGTTGCATTGAACAGCATGCGCTTCATGAGTGGGGTTCTCCGTTGTCATGACGCGCCGATATCGGCGCGTGACCTCGGGCCACTCGGGCTGCGGGCTGAAGCGGGGCAAGAACATCAAACGGCCGCCGGGCGCAGCGCCCAGGCTTGGCCGCCGCCGGTTAGGCGGGCACGTCGTGCCCTGGGGCACGCGGTTCTGTCAGCAGGAGAGTCAGCTTCACTAAGTGTGGTTGACGGAAAGGATTGCTGTGAACGGCAGGTGCGGCCGGCAATGGGCCTGCGCGCACCTGGTGCTTTAATTACGCGACGATTCTTGCAGTGCTTCAGAGCCGCTTGCGGCATGCAACGGACCTGCCAGGACGGCGGGCAAATGTCGTGCCACACCACCATCCGGCAGGGCGCGGTTGCGCCGGCGACCGAGAGGCCCCGGAGCTGAACGAGCAGGCAACAGTACAATGAAGGCCCGCGCGCTCGACGGAGACGCGTAAATGTTGCATCTCTACGCCAGGCGGCTTGTTCAGCCCCTTAAGGCTGTCCCGATTATATGTCGCTTTCCGCAATGCGCAAAGAAACCCCCATTTTTCCCGATTCAGCCCCTGCGGTACGCCTGGTCGAAGTCGGGCCCGAGCACGACGGCCAGCGCATCGACAATTTCCTGGTGCGGCTGTGCAAGGGCGTGCCCAAAAGCCATATCTACAAGGCTATCCGTGGCGGCGAAGTCCGAGTAAACAAGGGACGCATCCAGGCCGACTACCGCGTGGCGGCCGGCGATGTGGTGCGAGTGCCGCCGCTGCGCTTGCCCGCGCCCGGCCAGGCGCGTCCAGTGCCTGGCGCCGAGTTCCCGGTGGTGTATGAAGACGAGGCCCTGCTGGTGATCGACAAGCCGGCCGGGGTGGCCGTGCACGGTGGCAGCGGGGTGTCGTTCGGCGTGATCGAGCAATTGCGCGCCGCTCGTCCGCAGGCGCGCTACCTGGAACTGGTGCACAGGCTCGACCGCGAAACTTCGGGCCTGCTGATGGTCGCCAAGAAGCGCAATGCGCTGCTGGGGTTGCACGCCATGCTGCGCGAGGGCAAGGGCGACAAGCACTACCTGGCCCTGGTCGAGGGCGATTGGGTCAACGACCGGCAGCACATCCGCCTGGCCCTGACCAAATGGACCACCCAGTCGGGCGAGCGCCGCGTGCGCCCCGACCCGGCAGGCCAGACTGCGCATACCATTGTCACCCTGAAGCAACGCCTGGGCGGTTACAGTCTGGTCGATGCCGAGCTGCGCACCGGGCGCACCCATCAGATCCGGGTGCACCTGGCGGCCAGCGGCTTTCCCATCGTTGGCGATGACAAATACGGGACGGATGAGACGCGTGCTCGGTTTGCACGCCAGGGTTTCAACCGCATGTTCTTGCATGCACATCAGTTGACCTTCCCGCATCCGCTTACCGGAGAATCCCTGCGGCTGACGGCGGAGCTGCCCGCGGCCTGCCGCAAGCTAGTGCAGCAGTTGGAGAGCCTGTAAACATGTCTTATACGCTGGTGGTGTTCGATTGGGACGGAACCCTGATGGATTCCACGAATGGCATCGTGGCCGCGATCCAGGGCGCCTGTCGCGATCTGGATTTGCCCGTGCCGTCGGCCTCGGCCGCCAGTTGGGTGATCGGCCTGTCGCTCGAAAGCGCGCTACGCCGGGCCGTGCCCGAACTGACCCAGGCCATGGTGCCGCGCTTTCTGGAACGCTATCGCACTCACTATCTGCTGCGCGACCCCGAATTGCGGCTGTTCGACGGTATCGAGAACCTGCTGGTCGCGTTGGCGGACCAGCAGGTGCGCCTGGCGGTGGCCACTGGCAAAAGCCGGGTCGGCCTGAACCGCGTGCTGGCCTCCACCGGATTGCGCGATGCCTTTCAGGCCACCCGCACTGCCGATGAAACCTTCAGCAAGCCGCATCCCGCCATGTTGCACGAACTCATGCAAGAGCTGCAGGTCGAACCTGAACGCGTGGTGATGGTGGGCGATACCTCGCACGATCTGCAAATGGCTTGCAATGCGGGCGTGCATGGCCTGGGGGTTGCCTATGGTGCCCACAGCCCTCAGGAACTGCACGGTTGCCAGCCACAGGCCGTGCTCGATAGCGTGGCCGCCTTGCATGAATGGCTGTTGCCGCGCGTCAGTGCCTGATCCGGCGCGCGGGGCGGAATAATCCGGGCCCCGCATTCGTCCACAGCATGCCGCCTTGCGTCGTTCGCGCCGGGTGTCCAGGAGACCGCCATGTTGATACGCAAGCCCGGCCACGTACCGCCGCCATCTGAAATTACCCCCGAGACTGTCTGGCAGTCGCGCCGCGAATGGCTTGCGCGTGCCGGCCTGGCCGCGGCCGCGGTCGGCCTGCCTGGGTGGGCGACCCGCCAGGCATTTGCCCAGGATGCGGCGCCGCTGCCGGGCCAACCTAGCCCGCAGTTCTCGGTGATGGACAAGCAAACCCCCTTCAAAGACGTCACCACCTACAACAACTACTACGAGTTCGGCGTCGACAAGGGCGATCCGGCCAAGTATGCCGAAAAGCTGCAGACGCGCCCCTGGACCGTTACCGTCGAGGGCGAAGTGCAACGCCCCCAGACCTTCGATATCGATGCCCTGCTCAAGCTGGCCCCGCTCGAAGACCGTGTCTATCGCCTGCGTTGCGTCGAGGGCTGGTCGATGGTGATTCCGTGGGTGGGCTATCCCTTGTCGGCGCTGCTCAAGCAGGTCGAGCCCACGGGCAACGCCAAGTTCGTCGAGTTCACCACCGTGGTACAGCGCGAGAACATGCCGGGCGTACGCTATCCGGTGCTGCAGTGGCCCTATATCGAGGCGCTGCGGCTGGACGAGGCCATGCATCCCTTGTCGCTGCTGGTGTTCGGCTTGTACGGCAAGGTGCTGCCCAACCAGAACGGTGCGCCGTTGCGGTTGGCCGTGCCCTGGAAATACGGCTTCAAGTCGGCCAAGTCGCTGGTGCGCATCCGGCTGCTCGAACGCCAGCCCAGCAGTTCATGGATGCAGGCCGCCGCGAACGAATATGGCTTTTATGCCAACGTGAACCCCGATGTGCCGCACCCGCGCTGGAGCCAGGCCACAGAGCGGCGGATCGGCGAAGACGGCCTGTTCACTCCCAAGCGCAAGACTTTGATGTTCAACGGTTATGCCGACCAGGTGGCCTCGCTGTACCAAGGCATGGACCTGAAGGCCAATTACTGAGCCGCCCCGGGCGCCGCATGCACCGTCCGCCGCCTGTACTGTCGTCCGCTGCGCGCCGCAGGCCGTGGTCTGCCGCGGCGGTGGGGCGTTTCAAGCCGCTGTTGTTCGTTGCCGGCCTGCTGCCGTTCGCGCGCTGGATCTGGCTGGGTTTCCATGACGGCCTGACCGCCAACCCGGTGGAGTTCCTGACGCGTTCTGCAGGCACCTGGACGCTGGTATGCCTGCTGGTCACCCTGTCGATCACGCCGCTGCGGCGCATCCTGGACCAACCCGCGCTGGTGCGCCTGCGCCGGCCTTGCGGGTTGTTTGCCTTTTTCTACGGCAGCCTGCATTTCATGGCCTGGGTCTGGTGGGACCGCGGTCTCGATCCGGCCTCGATGCTGCAGGACGTGGTCGAACGGCCCTTCATTACCGCGGGTTTCGCGGCTTTCGTGTGCATGGCGGCCCTTGCCGCGACCTCGACGCAATGGGCGATGCGCAAGATGGGGCGGCGCTGGCAAGTGCTGCACCGGGCCGTATACCTGATTGGCGTGCTGGCCATCGTGCATTTGTGGTGGCACAAGGCTGGCAAGAACGATTTCCAGCAACCCCTGGCCTACGGCGCGGCGCTGGCCGTGCTGCTGGGGTGGCGGATCGTGGCGGCGCTGCGCCGGCATTGAGCCGGCCAGCGGCCGTGGTGGGCCCGAATCTCGGGCTCAGCGCCCCTGTCCTGAGGGAAGGGCCATCATGATGGCCGCCGTTTCCGCGTCGGGCTTGCCGTCGTAGTCGGCTGGCCGGTAGTGCATCTGGAAGGCCGCCAGTACATTGCGGGTGGCGCGGTCCAGCCGGCCGTGCTGCGGGCAGGCGTATCCCAGCCGTGCCAGTTGTTGCTGGAACCACGCCACTTCGGGTACGCCCTGGCGTTGCAGGGTTACCCAGTGGGCGGCCGCCTGCGCCTCGTCGTACCAACGGCCCAGGCCTGCGTCGGCCAGGCGCTTCCATGGGAACAGCGGACCGGGGTCGGTCTTGCGTTGCGGTGCGATGTCGCTGTGCGCCACGATGTTCTCGGGGTGCACGCCATGCCGCGCGATCAGATCGCGCAGCAGCAGGATCAGTACCTGTACCTGCGCATCGGGGTAGGGTTGCCAGCGCGTCGCGTCGCCGGCCGCGTCACGCCGGCCGGCATTGACCAGTTCGATGCCGATCGACACCGGATTCAGCGAAACCTGCTCATACCAGCTGCTTGCTCCGGCATGCCAGGCGCTGCGGGTCTCGTCCACCAGCCGGTACACGTGCGGCCGCGCCTCGTCGGTGATCAGGTAATGGGCACTGACGCCGCCCTGCGACAGCAGTTCCAGCGAGTGCGGTCCGTTGGTCGAGGTGTAGTGCAGCACGATATAGCGCACTCGGCTGTCTTGGCTGACTGCGCTGATCGAGTCGTCGATGTCCAGCGTGGGCGGCGCCCGGTGGCTTGCGCACCCCCCCAGCACCCATGCCGCGACGGCCAGGGCCGCAAAGCAGCGGGACGGGCGCAGGCGGGTCATGGGCGCGCGGCCAGGTACAGGAAAAGGGTGGGGCGCTTGTCCAGTTCGGGCACGGGCCGCGTCTTCCAATCGGCAATGGAATGCGTGCGTATCCATTCGTCATCGGTCGTCAGCGAGCGGGCCACGCACAGGCGTGTGTCGCCGCGCAACGTGGCCAGCAGCGTGGCGAACATGGCCGCATTGCGATAAGGCGTCTCGATCAGCAGCTGTGTCTGGTGATGGCGTGCCGAATGCTGTTCCCAGCTACGCAACTGCTTGGCGCGTTCGGCCGGATCCACGGGCGCATAACCATGGAATGCAAAGCGCTGGCCGTCCAGGCCGCTGGCCATCAGGCCCAGCAAGATCGACGACGGCCCCACCCATGGGCGCACCGCGATCCCCAGGCGATGCGCCGCCGCAACCACGGTAGCTCCGGGATCGGCCACGGCAGGGCAGCCCGCCTCGGACACCAACCCCAGGTCCTGGCCTTGCCGCACGGGCGCCAGCCATTGCTGGACCTGGCCCGCATCGGTCTTGGCCGTCAGGGTGTGAATGGTGATTTCCTGCAGGGGGCGCACGGTGCCGATCTGTTTCAGGAAGGCCCGCGCCGTCTTGGCGTTCTCGGCGATGTAGGTATCCAGGGCGCCGGCCAGGGTGCGGGCGTCGCTGGGCAGCCAGCGTTCGGGGGGCGACTCGCCCAGGCTGACCGGGATCAGGTGCAGCGTGCCGCTCATGCCGGCGTGCCCGCGGCCAGGGGGGCCAGCCCGAACCCGGCCAGCATGTCCGTCAGGGCGATCAAGGGCAGGCCGATGATGGCGGTCGGGTCGTCGCTGCGTACGTATTCCATCAGCGCGATGCCCAGGCTTTCCGCTTTGGCGCTGCCCGCGGTATCGTAGGGTTCTTCGGCGCGCAGGTAGGCGTCGATGGCAGTATCCGATAAAGGGCGGAAGCGGCAGTGCGTGATGACGTCGGCTTTTTCCACGCGCTGGCCGTCTGTCACCGCCAGTGCACTATGAAATTCCACCGTGCGGCCGGCCAGTGTCCGCAACTGGGCCTGGGCGCGGCTGAAGTCGCCCGGCTTGCCGATGGGCTGGCCGTCTACGGTGGCGACCTGGTCCGATCCGATCACGATGCAGCCTGGGTGGCGGGCGGCGATGGCCAGCGCTTTTTCCACCGACAGGCGCAGCGCCAGGTCGGCTGGCGCTTCGCCCGCGGTCGGGGTTTCGTCGATGTCAGGCGAAATCGCCTCGAATGGCAGGCGCAGGCGCGTCAGTAATTCGCGCCGGTAGCGCGAGCTCGAGGCCAGGATCAGGCGGGGTGGCAGATTGGGCATGCAGAGTTTGACGGTGATACGTAAGTCACGGTATTATCTAACGTTTTGCGGGATTTTTGCAGGGCAGGCATTGATTGGGGTTCGTGATTCATATGGGCAGCAACGAACGGGGCAATAACGAACAGGGCAACAACGAGCGGGGCAACAACGAATGGGCAGGGGCGGCGCGGCTGCGCGGGTCCGGTTCGGATGCCGTGATCGATGCCTTCGCACTTGCCCGCCAGGGCGGCAGCGTCCAGGGTACCGTACCGCTGGTGCGGTTGGCCAGGGCAGTCGAAGGTCTGCCCGACCAGCCTGCCGGCGAGGCCGGCCTGGTGGCTTGGTCGGTGCGCGGTGAAATAGGCAAGGGCCTGGCCAAGGCGGGTATCGCGGCGGGCCAGTCGCTCTTGCACCTGCGCGTGCAGGCCAGCCCCATGGTGGTGTGCCAGCGTTGCAATGTTCCGTTTGCTTATGCGGTAGATTCCCAGACAGTATTGCAGTTGGTCAAGTCCGAAGACGAGCTCGACAACGACTTGTCCCTTGATACGCAAGACCCGGAACTTGCGGACTCGCTACCCGAAAAGGTGGTGGGCTCGCATCGCTTCGATCTGTTGGCCCAGGTCGAAGACGAGCTCATCCTGAGCATTCCATACGTGCCCAGGCATCCCGTATGCCCGGGTGCGCAGGCCGAAGACGGCGACGCCTTCCAGGCGCCCGCCGTCGAGCATCCATCGCCGTTTGCGGTGTTGGAACAACTGAAGCGCAAAGATTAGGTCAACATCGGGCGGCATCGCGTACAATGCGGCCCGTTTCTAGGAGTCATCATGGCTGTTCAACAAAACAAGAAGTCCCCGTCCAAGCGTGGCATGCATCGCTCGCATGATTTTCTGGTCAATCCGCCCACCGCGATCGAACCCACCACCGGCGAAAGCCATCTGCGCCACCACATCAGCCCCAATGGCTTCTACCGTGGACGCAAGATCCTGAAGACCAAGGCCGACGAATAACGTCGTCGCGAAACGCGTCTTTCGCACCCACGGCAGCGCTGACCAGCACCTGTGATACGCATCGCCATCGACTGTATGGGCGGCGATTTCGGCCTGCCCGTCACGATTCCGGCCGCGATCGAGTTCGTCCGGCAATTTCCGGACTCCCGGTTGTTGCTGGTCGGCCTGCCCGAGGCCATCGAGGCGGCATTGGCCGAGCACAAGGCCGCTGCCCACGATCGCCTTGAAATCGTGCCGGCCACCGAGGTCGTCTCCATGGACGACCCGGTCGAGGTTGCCCTGCGCCGCAAGAAAGACTCTTCCATGCGGCTGGCGGTGCAGGCGGTCAAAGACGGCCGCGCCGACGCCTGCATATCGGCGGGCAATACCGGCGCCTGGATGGCCATCTCGCGTTATGTGCTCAAGACGCTGGACGGCATCGACCGTCCAGCCATCGCGACGTCCATTCCCAACCAGACCGGTCGCGCCACGACGGTGCTCGACCTGGGTGCCAACGTCGATTGCACGGCCGAGCACCTGCTGCAGTTCGCCATCATGGGTGCGGCCCTGACCCAGGCGGTCGACCATCGCGACAATCCTTCGGTGGGCTTGCTGAACATCGGCGAAGAGGTCATCAAGGGCAACGAGGTGGTCAAGGAAGCGGCCGAGCTGCTGCGTCGCAGCCCGCTGAATTTCCAGGGCAACGTCGAGGGCAACGATATCTTCAAGGGCACGGTCGATGTGGTCGTCTGCGACGGCTTTGTCGGCAACGTGGTGCTCAAGTCGGTCGAAGGCCTGGCGAAGATGCTGTCGAGCATGATCCGCGAAGAATTCCAGCGTAACCTGATCACGCTGCTGGCCGGCGCCATCGCCAAGCCGGTGCTCAACCGCCTGCGCCACCGCGTCGACAATCGCCGCTACAACGGCGCGGCGCTGCTGGGCCTGCGCGGCGTGGTGATCAAGAGCCACGGGTCGGCCGACGCCTACGCCTACGGTTTCGCATTGCAGCGCGCGCGCGAGGCCGTGGTGAGTAAACTGCAGGAACGCACTGCCCAGACCGTGGCGCTGATCACCCAGCGCGTCCAGACGGGCGGAGCCGCCGCTGGCGAGCCCGAAGCGGCCGGGGATACCGTTTGATGGGTACCGCAATGACATATGCCGTGATCGCCGGCTCAGGCAGTTTCCTGCCTGAGCGGGTCGTGTCCAACGATGAACTGGCCGCCGAGTTGGCCACGCGCAATATTTCCACGTCCGACGAATGGATCGTCGAACGCACCGGCATTCGGCAGCGCCATCTGGCCGAGCGCGGTGTCACCACCAGCCAATTGGCTACCGAAGCGGCCCGCCATGCGCTGGACGATGCCGGCGTGCAGCCTTCTGATGTCGACCTGATCATCGTGGCCACGTCCACGCCCGACTACGTCTTCCCCAGCACGGCCTGCCTGGTGCAGGCCAACCTGGGCGCGAAGGGCGGCGCGGCGTTCGACGTACAGGCCGTCTGCAGCGGTTTCGTCTATGCGCTCAGTACGGCCGACGCTTTCATCCGGGCCGGCCGGGCGCGCTGCGCGCTGGTTATCGGCGCCGAAGTCTTCTCGCGCATCCTCGACTGGAACGATCGCGGCACCTGCGTGCTGTTCGGCGACGGCGCCGGTGCGGTGGTGCTCAAGGCGTCCGACCAGCCAGGCATCCTGGCTGCTCAATTGCACGCCGATGGCGCCCAGACCAAGATCCTGTGCGCCGCTGGCAATGTGGCCTATGGCGATGTCACGGGCGATCCGTTCCTGCGCATGGATGGCCAGGCCGTCTTCAAGCAGGCCGTCACGGTGCTCGACCGCTCGGCGCGCGATGTCTGTGCCGAGGCGGGCATCGAGATCGCCGACCTCGATTGGCTGGTTCCGCACCAGGCCAACGTGCGCATCCTGAATTTCCTGGCGCGCAAACTGCACGTGCCCACCGAAAAAATCGTGATCACGGTCGATTCGCATGCGAATACGTCGGCGGCCAGCGTGCCGCTGGCGCTTGACGTGGCCCGTCGCGACGGGCGGATCAAGCCAGGTCAATTGGTGCTGATGCAGGGCGTGGGCGGCGGTTTCACCTGGGGCTCGGTCCTGGCGCGTATGTAACGCCGGGCGCTTTCCCAGGGGGCCTGGGTCCGATGTCGGGTATTCTCACCGATTCTGAAATCAGTCGATACATCATCATGAAAATCGCGTTTGTCTTTCCTGGTCAGGGTTCGCAGTCGGTCGGCATGCTCAATGCCTGGGCCGGCAATGCAGCCGTGGCCGATGTCGTGGCTCGCGCGGGCCAGGCGCTGGGCCAGGACCTCGGTGCCCTGATGGCCCAGGGGCCAGCCGAACAACTCAATCTCACCACCAACACGCAGCCGGCCATGCTGACCGCCGGCATGGCCGTATTCGCCGCCTGGCAGGCTGCGGGCGGGCCGATGCCCGCCCTGATGGCCGGACACAGCCTGGGCGAATACGCCGCGCTGACGGCAGCCGGCGCCCTGGCGCTCGAAGACGCGGTGCGCCTGGTGCGCGTGCGCGCCGATGCCATGCAGGCGGCGGTGCCGGTAGGTACGGGCGGCATGGCCGCGGTGCTGGGCCTGGACGATGACGCCGTGCGCGCGGCCTGCGCGCAGGCCGCGCAGGGCGAGGTGGTCGAGGCCGTGAATTTCAATGCGCCGGCCCAGGTTGTCATTGCCGGGCACAAGGCTGCCGTCGAGCGTGCCTGCGAAGCCGCCAAGGCGGCTGGCGCCAAGCGCGCCCTGGTATTGCCGGTGTCGGCGCCATTTCATTCCAGCCTGCTGCGGCCTGCTGCCGACGTGCTGGCCAGCGCCCTGGCGCAAGCCGCTGTGGCCGCCCCGCAAGTGCCGGTGATCAATAACGTCGACGTGGCATCCCCCGCCGACCCGGCCGCCATCCGCGATGCCCTGGTGCGCCAGGCGTGGCATCCCGTGCGCTGGGTCGAGACCCTGCAGGCCATGAAGGCCCAGGGTGTTACCCATGTGGTCGAATGCGGCCCCGGTAAAGTGCTGGCTGGGCTGACCAAGCGCATCGACAGCGAACTCACCAGCCTTTCGATTACCGACCCGGCTTCGATGCAAGCCGCGCTGGCCACCTTCAGCCAGCACTGACACGGCGTGCCTCGGCGCGGGGCGGTCCGCCACAACGGAACTGACATGGATAAACAATCGGCAGAACTGCAAGGCAAGATGGCCCTGGTAACCGGCGCCACGCGCGGTATCGGCAAGGCCATTGCCCACGAACTCGCCGTGCGCGGCGCCGTGGTGGTCGGTACGGCCACCAGCGAAACGGGCGCGCAGGCCATCAACGAAGCGCTGGCGCCCCTGGGCGGGCGTGGCGTGGTACTCGATGTTACCGACGCAAAGGCCTGCGATGCGCTGGTCGATGCGCTGGGCAGGGAAACCGGCGGCGGCCCGCACATTCTGGTCAACAATGCCGGCATCACGCGCGACAACCTCGCCATGCGCATGAAAGACGACGACTGGACGGCTGTCATCGACACCAACCTGGCGGCGGTATTCCGCCTGTCGCGCGCCGTGCTGCGTGGCATGATGAAAGCCCGCTGGGGCCGTATCATCAACGTGACCTCGGTGGTGGGCGCCAGCGGCAACGCCGGCCAGGCCAATTACGCGGCCGCCAAGGCCGGCGTGGCGGGCATGTCGCGCGCATTGGCGCGCGAGCTGGGCAGCCGCAATATCACGGTCAATTGCGTGGCGCCGGGCTTCATCGATACCGACATGACGCGCGCACTGGGCGAGAACCAGACCGCTGCGCTATTGCAGCAGATTCCACTGGGGCGGTTGGGTTCGCCCGTTGACATCGCTCATGCGGTGGCCTTTTTATCCGGACCCCAGGCAGGTTACATTACTGGAACGACCCTGCACGTCAACGGCGGGATGTACATGCAATAAGGCCGCCCCAGAGCGGCCGCTACGGGCACGCCGGGGGGCACTCAGTCATTTTTGTCACGGCCAGGCGTTTGCATTCCTCTACGCTTGGCTATAATTCGCGGGATTTTTCCCCAATTGGAGATCTGCATGGAAAGCATCGAACAGCGCGTCAAGAAGATCGTCGCTGAACAACTTGGCGTCAACGAAGCCGAGATCAAGAACGAATCCTCCTTCCTTGACGACCTCGGTGCCGATTCGCTCGACATGGTTGAACTGGTCATGGCGCTCGAAGACGAGTTCGAGACCGAGATCCCCGACGAAGAGGCCGAAAAGATCACCACCGTGCAGCAAGCGATTGATTACATCAACTCGCACGGTAAGCAGTAAAGCTCATCCTGTATTTTTCCGGACGCCATCCCGCCCAGCGGACGCGGCCGGGAACCGGGGCGGTTTCAGGAGTGCCGTGCGGTCCGTGCGCGGGAACATCTCGACGATGTTTCCGCGGCCGGACGGTCCGCACGCGTGGCGCATCCGAAAACCGCCTTTCTTTTGTCTGTTTTAGGAGTCATCCGTGAAGCGACGAGTCGTCATCACCGGCCTGGGTATCGTATCGCCCGTGGGCAACGACATCTCCGGCGCCTGGGACAATATCGTCAACGGACGTTCCGGCATCGGCCGCATCACCCGTTTCGACCCCTCGGCCATCACCACGCACATCGCGGGCGAGGTCAAGGACTTCGACGTTACCCAATACATACCTGGCAAGGAAGCCCGCCAGATGGATACCTTCATCCATTACGGCATGGCTGCGGGCATCCAGGCCTGGCAAGACTGCGGCATCGAAGTCACCGAGGCCAACGCCGAGCGCATCGGCGTCATCGTGGGCTCGGGCATAGGCGGGTTGCCGCGTATCGAAGACACCCAGACCGAACTGCTGGCCAAGGGCCCGCGGCGCATCTCGCCCTTTTTCGTGCCTGGCGCCCTGATCAACCTGATCTCGGGCCAACTGTCCATCCGCTTCGGCATGAAGGGCCCCAGCTACGCCGTCGTGTCGGCCTGCACGACCGGCCTGCATTGCATCGGCGACGCGGCCCGCCTGATCGAATACGGCGACGCCGACATCATGATGGCCGGCGGCGCGGAATCCACTGTGTCGCCGCTGGGTATTGGCGGTTTCGCGGCCATGCGGGCGCTGTCCACGCGCAACGACGATCCCGCTACCGCGTCGCGTCCCTGGGACCGCGACCGTGACGGTTTCGTGCTGGGCGAGGGCGCCGGCGTGCTGGTCCTTGAAGAGTACGAGCACGCCAAGAAGCGCGGCGCGCGCATCTACGGCGAATTCGTCGGCTACGGCATGAGCTCCGACGCGCACCACATCACCGCGCCCGACAAAGACGGCCCGCGCCGCGGCGTGTTGAACGCCTTGCGCAACGGCGGGCTGAACCCCGACGAAATCGACTATGTCAACGCGCATGGCACGTCCACGCCGCTGGGCGACAAGAACGAATCCGACGCGCTGAAGCTGGCGTTCGGCGACCACGCCAAGAAACTGGTGGTCAATTCCACCAAGTCCATGACCGGCCACCTGCTGGGTGCAGCCGGCGGCATCGAGGCGGTGTTCACCACCTTGGCCGTGTACAACCAGAAGTCGCCGCCCACGATCAACATCTTCAACCAGGACCCGGAATGCGACCTGGATTACTGCGCCAACGAGGCGCGGGACATGAAGATCGAAGTGGCGATTTCCAATTCCTTCGGTTTCGGCGGCACTAACGGCTCCATGGCCGTTCGCCGGATCTGATTTGGACGACCGCCGGGATCTCGGCTGCCGGGCGCTATGCGTGCCGGTACGCCGCCCGAGCCACCTGACGCTGTTGGGCCGGACGGTCGTTGCGGGCGCCGCGGCCTGCGCGGCCACGGCCGCGTGGTGGCAGGCCGGGCTGCCGGGCCTGGCTGCCCTGGCCGGCGCCACGGGGGCCGGCGCGGCCGTGCGTTGCATCCCGCCTTATCGGCCTCGGCCGGCCGCCGGCCGCATCCGGGCGATCCGGGCGGTGGCGGGTAGCCGTCGCTGGCAGGTCCGCCTGGGGCGTCATTGGCATGGCGCCGTACTGGGCGATACCCGGCATGGCGCCTGCTGGCTCGACCTGCGCCTGCAGATCGATTCCGCGGCAGGCCTGGCTGTTACAAATCATCGGGTCGCCATCTGGCGGTCCAGCGTGTCCCTGGCCCGCTGGCGCCGGCTCTGCCTGTTGGCAGGGGCGGCACAGCGCCTGGACGCGCCCGTCCCGGGGGCCGCATGAGCGAGCGCGAGATCGACGCCGAACTGGTCGCCCGCGTGCAGCGGGGCGACAAGAAGGCCTTCGACCTGCTGGTGCTCAAGTACCAGCGCAAGATCCTGCGCCTGCTGGGGCGCATGATCCGCGACCCTGCCGAAATCGAGGACGTCGCCCAGGAAGCCTTCATCAAGGCCTACCGCGCGCTGCCCCAGTTTCGCGGCGAAAGTGCCTTTTACACCTGGCTGTACCGCATCGCGGTCAATACGGCCCGCAACTGGCTGGCTTCGGCCGGGCGCCGTCCCAGCGCGCCCAATGCAATTGAAACCGAAGATGGTGAAACTTTTAACGAAACGGACAACCTAACCGATATCAGCACGCCGGAAGCCATGTACGCCAGCCGCGAGATCGCCGAAACAGTCAACGCGGTCATCGAGGAATTGCCCGAAGAGCTCCGGACCGCTATCGTGCTGCGTGAAATCGAAGGTATGAGTTACGAAGACATCGCCCAGAGCATGGATTGCCCGATTGGTACTGTGCGTTCGCGCATTTTCCGTGCGCGCGAAGCTATTGCCACTCGGTTGCGTCCCTTGCTGGACACCGATGCCGAGCGTCGTTGGTAAGGAGCGGCAGTCATGCAATCAACAGCAAAATCCGCAGTGGATATCGAGATTTCCCTCGAGGAATCGATATCTGCCTGGATGGACGGCGAAGCGTCCGAAGATATGTTCCCCGATCTCGCCACTGTGCAAGGCCGCCGAACCTGGGATACGTACCATCTTATCGGTGATGCCCTGCGCAATACCGACCTGGCCGTCAGCCCCAGTGCGGGCTTCCACGCGCGGCTATCGCGGGCCCTGGATGCCGAATTGCCCATCGTCGCCCCGCAGCGGCGCCGTTCCCCGCTGCGCATGGGCTTGTCGGGCCTGGCCGTGGCTGCTGCCGTGGCAACGGTGGCCTGGGTGGCCCAGCCTTACGTCATGGGCGGCGCCGGCCGGTCGGCCGAAACCCGTGTGCTGGCCGATGCCTCGACCACAGAAACGCCGGGCCTGCGCGACTACCTCGAAGCGCACCGCCAGATGGCCGGTCCCAGCGCGGTACGCCAGGTCTCGTTCGATGCCGGAGCCGGACGTTGATCGCACAGTTGCAACAGTTCCGTTGGCCGGTATTGGGCCGAGGCAGCTGGGTTCGCCGGCCCTCGCAAGGCGCCGGATGGGCCCTGACCGCCGCCGTCCTGGTAGCCTTCACCGCCATCAATGAGGCCGCCCAGGCCGCCGAGCCCGCCCAGGGCGAAAGCTCGATCCAACTGCTCTACGACATCCAGCAGGCCGCTCGCAAGCAAGACTACGCCGGCGTGTTCCTGTACCAGCAGGGCGAAGTCATCCAGTCGTCGCGCCTGGTGCACGTCATCGACGGCACCGGCGAACGCGAACGCCTGGAAATCCTGGACGGGCAGCCGCGCGAGTACCTGCGCCACAACGACGAGATCCAGTGCCTGATCCCCGAACGCAAAACCGTGCTGATGGAACCGCGTCGCGGCGACCGCTTCCCGGGCCTGCTGCTGGGCAACCCGACCGACCTGGCGCAGCACTACCATATCCGCGCACAAGACAAGCTGCACCGCGTGGCCGATCGCCAGTGCCGGGTCATCACCATCGAGCCGCGCGACAGCCTGCGCTATGGCTATCGCCTGTGCGCCGATGTCGACACCAAGCTGTTGCTCAAGGCCCAGACGATCGACGCCGAGCAAGGCGTGGTCGAGCAGGTCTCGTTCACCTCCATTCGCCTGGGCGGCAAGGTCGATCCTGCCGAGCTGTCTTCGCGCTGGAGCACGCGCGACTGGAAGGTACTGCAGCCGCGCATTGAACCGGCTGACCTGGCCGCCCAGGGCTGGCGCATTCCCGCTCCCAAGGGTTTCGTGGCGGTCATGCAGGTCAAGCGGTCGATGGGGCATAGCAACGTGAACCAACTGGTCCTGTCCGACGGATTGGCGGCCATTTCGGTGTTCATCGAACCATACGATACCCAGCGGGGTCATCCCATGTCGGCCGGAGCGGCACGACGCGGCGCCATCAATATCTATGGCACGCGGATTTCCGATTTCTGGCTGACCGCGCTGGGTGAAGTGCCGGCATCCACGCTCGAGCAACTTGCTACTTCTACCGAGTACGTGCCGGTATCGTCCAAATAACAACAGAACCTGTAAAAGGTTTGGGGAATTTTCGGAGTTCTCTCATGCAAACGCTTTCAGTGTCGAATCCTTTTTTCCGGCGCTTCTTCCTGGCCCTGCTGGCCAGCATCATGCTGGCGGGGACATACGGTCCCGCCGCGCAAGCCCAGACTTCGGCCGCGCCTACGGTGGCGCTGCCTGACTTCAGCGGCATCATTGCCAAGGTCGATCCGGCCGTCGTCAACATCCGCACCACGGCCAACGTGCCGGTGCGCTCGCCGGGTGGCGGCAACGACCCCTACGAGCTGTTCCGCTGGTTCTTCGGCCCCGACTTCCAGCCGCCCGGCATGCCGCCGCAGCAGTCGGCGCCGCGCCAGGCCCCAGAAGAACGCAAGGTGCCGCGTGGCGTCGGGTCTGGCTTCTTCATTTCCGAAGATGGCTACATCCTGACCAACAACCACGTTGTCACCGAGGCGGCCGATATCTACGTCACCCTGACCGACGGGCGCGAATTCAAGGCCAAGGTCATCGGCTCCGATGAGCGCACCGACGTGGCCCTGATCAAGATCGAGGCCAAGGACATGACGCCCCTGGTGATCGGCGATCCCAAGCAGTTGAAGAAGGGGCAGTGGGTGTTGGCCATCGGTTCGCCGTTCGGCCTGGATTCCACTGCTACCGCCGGCATCGTCAGCGCCATTGGCCGCGACACCGGCGAATACCTGCCTTTCATCCAGACCGACGTGGCCGTCAACCCCGGCAACTCGGGCGGCCCCCTGCTCAACCTGAACGGTGAGGTGGTCGGCATCAATTCGCAGATCGTCTCGCGCAGCGGCGGCTTCATGGGCATTTCGCTGGCCATCCCTATCGATGAAGCCATGCGCGTGGCCGATCAACTGCGTGCCAGCGGCAAGGTTACCCGGGGTCGCATCGGCGTGCAGATCAGCGAAGTCGGCAAGGACGTGGCCGAGGCCATCGGCTTGCCCAAGGCCGAAGGCGCGCTGGTCAGCAACGTCGAAACCGATGGCCCGGCCGAAGACGCCGGCGTCAAGCCAGGCGACGTGATCACCTCGTTCCATGGCGAATCCATCAAGCGCTGGTCCGATCTGCCCCGTATCGTCGGTGAAACCAAGCCGGGCACCCGCACCGAGATGGAAGTGTGGCGCCGCGGCAAGACGGTAACGCTGTCGGTCAAGGTGAGCGAGCTCAGCAGTGCCTCGGCGGCCGCTGCCGACAAGGCGCCGGCCGAACCCGAGCATGCCGACAACGCGCTGGGCCTGCGCATGGTCGACGTACCTGCCGACGTGCAGCGCAAGCTGGGTATCAAGGGCGGGGCGCAGGTTCGTACCTCCGAGGGCGTGGCCGCGGCGGCTGGCTTGCAGCCGGGCGACATCGTGCTGGCGGTCAACAACACCGACATCACCAGTGCCGACCAGTTCAACAAGCTGGCAGACAAGTTGCCCAAGGGCAAGGCGGCCGGCCTGTTGGTGCGCCGCGGCGACCAGACCCAGTGGGTGGCGGTCGAGCCGAAGAAGTGATCCACCCCCGAAGCGCTGCGCGCTTTCCCCTCAAGGGGGCGACGCTGGCGGACCGGCTGAGCCGGCTCCGCGGCGTCCCCGGCCGGGCTACACCTGTTTCATGCGGCGTGTAGCGCAGCGGGAAACACCGCGGGGGGCGAACTGATGACGTTATACGGCTGGATGCGAACCCGTATAAAATAGCTGGTTGCCGCAAAAGGGGGCGCGTCGCGCCCCCTCGTTTTTGGCTGGTTGCCGCGGGCGTTGCTTGCGTTTGCGCCCGTGTTGGCGTGTCTTATCCGTGCTTTGTCTCTAGCATGGTCTGTCCCTGATAAACCCACCTTATGCAGCATATCCGCAATTTCTCCATCATCGCCCACATCGATCACGGCAAATCGACCTTGGCCGATCGCCTGATCCAACGTTGCGGCGGGTTGGCGGCGCGCGAAATGTCCGCCCAGGTGCTCGACTCCATGGACATCGAACGCGAGCGGGGTATCACCATCAAGGCCCAGACCGCGGCGCTGCAATATCTGGCCCAGGACGGCAAGACCTACAACCTGAACCTTATCGACACCCCGGGGCACGTGGACTTCTCGTATGAAGTCAGCCGTTCCCTGTCCGCGTGCGAGGGGGCCTTGCTGGTGGTCGATGCCTCGCAGGGCGTCGAGGCCCAGACGGTAGCCAACTGCTATACCGCCATCGAGCTGGGCGTTGAAGTCCTGCCGGTGCTCAACAAGATGGACCTGCCACAGGCCGACCCCGAGGCCGCGCGCCAAGAGGTCGAAGACGTCATCGGCATCGATGCGTCGCAGGCGGTGCTGGCCAGTGCCAAGACAGGCGTGGGCATCGACGAGATCCTGGAAACCATCGTGGCGCGCGTGCCGCCGCCCAAGGGCGACCCCGGCAAGCCGTTGCAGGCCCTGATCATCGATTCCTGGTTCGACAATTATGTCGGCGTGGTGATGCTGGTGCGCATCATCAACGGCGTGCTGCGGCCCAAAGACAAGATCCTGCTGATGGCTTCGGGGGCAACCCACCTGTGTGAACAGGTCGGTGTGTTTACGCCCAAGTCGCAGCCGCGCACCGAATTGTCGGCCGGCGAGGTCGGGTTCATCATTGCCGGCATCAAGGAACTGGCCAACGCCAAGGTGGGCGACACCCTTACCCTGGCCGGCAAGCCGGCCGTCACGCCGCTGCCGGGCTTCAAGGAAGTGAAGCCGCAGGTGTTTGCCGGCCTGTATCCGGTGGAAAGCTCCGAATACGACCAACTGCGCGATTCGCTGGAAAAGCTCAAGCTCAACGACGCCGCGCTGATGTTCGAGCCCGAAGTATCGCAGGCCCTGGGCTTTGGCTTTCGCTGCGGTTTCCTGGGGCTGTTGCACATGGAAATCGTGCAAGAGCGCCTGGAGCGCGAGTTCGACATGGACATCATCACCACCGCGCCGTCGGTGGTGTACGAAGTCGAGCAGCGCGACGGCAGCATCGACACCATCGACAGCCCGGCACGCATGCCCGAAGTGGGCCAGATCGCCGACATCCGCGAGCCCGTCGTCAAGGTCACCCTGTTCATGCCCCAGGAATACGTGGGGCCGGTCATGACGCTGTGCAACAACAAGCGCGGTATCCAGATCAACATGAGCTACCACGGCCGCCAGGTGCACCTAACCTACGAGATCCCGCTGGCCGAGATCGTGCTCGACTTCTTCGACAAGCTGAAGTCGGTGTCGCGCGGCTACGCCTCGATGGACTATGAATTCCTGGAATACCGGTCGGCCGATGTGGTCAAGGTCGACCTGCTGATCAACGGCGACCGGGTCGATGCGCTGGCCATGATCGTGCACCGGGCCAATGCGCGTTACCGTGCGCGCGACGTGGTGACGCGCATGCGCGCCCTGATCCCGCGCCAGATGTTCGATGTGGCCATCCAGGCCGCCATCGGCGCCGAAGTCATTGCGCGCGAGAACGTCAAGGCGCTGCGCAAGAACGTGCTGGCCAAGTGCTACGGCGGCGACATCTCCCGCAAGAAGAAACTGCTTGAAAAGCAGAAGGCCGGCAAGAAACGCATGAAGCAGGTGGGCAGCGTCGAGATTCCGCAAGAGGCTTTCCTGGCCATTCTGCAGGTCGAAGATAAGTAGTGAAAATAAGGCGGCATACATGAGCTGGAACTTTGCGCTGATACTTTTTGTGCTGCTGGTGGTTACCGGCATTATCTGGACGCTGGACATCGCGGTACTGCGACGGCGGCGCGTACAGCGTGCAAAGGCCGCGGCCGATGGCGTCGACACCACCTATGCGGCCGATCCCCAAGAGGCCGTGCGCCTGCGCCAAGAGGCGGCCACGGCTGCGTCGCGGGTGCCGTGGTGGGTGGAATACGCGGTCAGCTTTTTCCCGGTGATCCTGTTCGTGTTCGTGCTGCGTTCGTTCGTGGTCGAACCGTTCCGCATTCCATCGGGCTCGATGCTGCCCACGCTGCAGTCGGGCGACCTGATCCTGGTGAACAAGTTCACCTACGGCATCCGCCTGCCCATCGTCGACAAGAAAATCATCGACATCGGCTCGCCCCAGCGCGGTGATGTGGTGGTGTTCCGTTACCCCGTCGACCCCGACGTCGACTACATCAAGCGCATCGTGGGGCTGCCGGGCGACGAGGTCGCGTACGTCGACAAAAAGCTCTATGTAAACGGCCAACTGGTGCCCCACGAGCGCGACGGCGAATATTTCGAACCCGACCGGGTGTCGTATATTGGCCAATATAAAGAGAAGTTGGGCGAAGTTGACCACCAAATACTGCTTGATGAGGGTAAATCGCAGATTTACGGGCCGATCTGGAAGTTTCCCAGCCTGAACAACTGCGAGTACGCGCGTAATGGAGTACGCTGCACAGTACCCGAAGGTCATTATTTCGCCATGGGCGACAACCGGGACAACAGCGCCGACAGCCGTTACTGGGGGTTCGTCCCTGACGCTAATATCGTCGGAAAGGCGTTCTTCATCTGGATGAACTTCAGCGACCTCAGCCGCATCGGCAGCTTTAACTGACATGTCCCTCGCCACGCTGGAAACCCGCCTGGATCACCACTTCGGCAATGCCGCTCTGCTCGAGCAGGCACTGACGCACCGAAGCCACAGCGCTCGTCACAACGAGCGCCTGGAGTTCCTGGGTGATTCCGTGCTGAATTTCGTCGTGGCGGCCATGCTGTTCGAGCGTTTCCCCAAGCTGGACGAGGGCGACCTGTCGCGCCTGCGTGCCAATCTGGTCAAGCAGGCGTCACTGGCCGATATCGGTCAGCGGCTCGAACTATCACTGTACCTGCGGCTGGGCGAGGGTGAACTCAAAAGCGGCGGATTCCGGCGTCCGTCCATCCTGGCCGACGCGGTCGAAGCCATTTTCGGGGCCGCATTCCTGGATGGCGGCTTCGATACGGCGCGCAAGGTGATCGTGCGCCAGTACCAGCCGGTGCTGGCCAGCGTCGATCCCAAGACCCTGGGCAAGGATGCCAAGACGCTGCTGCAGGAATTCCTGCAGGGGCGCAAGCTGGCCTTGCCCTTGTATACCGTGGTGGCCACGCATGGCGCGGCCCACAGCCAGCAGTTCGAGGTCGAATGCGCCATTCCGGCGCTGGAAATCAAGGTGATTGCACCCGGCGCCAGCCGGCGTGCCGCCGAACAGTCGGCCGCCAAGCTGGCGCTCGAGGCCGCGCAGGCGGCCAGTCCGGCGCGTGCCGCACGCAAGTCGGGCAAGGCCCGCAAAACCGCGCAATTGTCGCTGCCCGTGGCAGTGGCCCAAGAGGTCAAATGAGCGATACCCCTTTCCGAACCGGCTTCATCGCCGTGGTCGGCCGCCCCAACGTGGGCAAGTCCACCCTGACCAACGCCCTGATCGGCTCGAAGATATCCATTGTTTCGCGCAAGGCGCAAACGACGCGGCATCGCATCCATGGCGTGCTGACCCGCGAGCACGAACAGTTCGTGTTCGTCGATACCCCCGGGTTCCAGACACGCCATGGCGGAGCCATGAATCGCATGATGAACCGCGTGGTTACCCAGGCGCTGGCCGAAGTTGACGTGGTGGTGCACGTGGTAGAGGCCGGCAAATGGACCGAGGGCGATGCCAAGCTGTGGCCCTTGCTGCCCGATGCCAAGCGCACCATCCTGGTGGTCAGCAAGATCGATGCCGTGAAGCAGCGCGACGACCTGTATGCCTTCGTGTCCAAGATCGTTGCACAGCACCCCTATGACGCCGTGGTGCCGGTCAGCGCCCTGAAGGCGCAGCAGCTCGACCAATTGCTCGATGAAATCGCCACGCGGCTGCCTGAAGGCGAGCCGCTGTTCGAAGAAGACACCCTGACCGACCGGCCAGTGCGCTTCATTGCCGCCGAATTGCTGCGCGAGAAGATCTTCCGCCTGGTTGGCGATGAACTGCCTTACGGCTGCACCGTTGTCATCGAGCAATGGGAAGAAACCGACAAGGCGGTGCGCGTGGCCGCCTGCGTGGTGGTCGAGCGCGACAGCCATCGTCCCATCTTGCTGGGCGCCGGCGGCGAGCACATGAAGCGCATCGCGACCGAGGCGCGGCAAGACATCGCAAAACTGCTCGACAAGCAGGTGCACCTAGAGGTGTATATCAAGGTGCGCAAAGGTTGGTCGGATCGCGAAAGCGCGCTGCGCGACCTGGGCTATGAGTAGAAGGGCGCACCGCGTCCAGGATTGCGCTGCCTATATGCTCCACGCGACCGCGTGGCGCGAAACTTCGCTGATCGTCCAGAGCTTTTCCCGGGAACACGGCTGTGTGGCGCTGGTGGCCAAGGGGGCCAAGCGGCCGTATTCCGTTCTGCGGCCCGTGCTGTCGGCATTCCAGCCCTTGTTGCTGTCCTGGAGCGGTGGCGGCGAGGTCAAGACGCTGACTCGCGCCGAAGTGGCCGGCTTGCGTCCCCTGGCTGGTACCGCCTTGATGTCGGCGTGGTACATGAACGAATTGCTGCTGCGCCTGTTGCCGCGCGAAGACGCGCACCCGACCCTGTTCGATGCCTACGACACCGCCTTGCAGCAGTTGGCCGGCGGCACGCGGGCGGCCGGGGCGTTGCGGCGCTTTGAATGGACCTTGCTGCGCGAAACCGGCTACGGCATCGACGAAGACGCCCCCGATTTCGACGACCCGGCCATCGAGCCCGCCTTGCGGCGCGACCTGCGCGAACGCCTGGCGGCCAACCTGGCCGGGCGCCCGCTGGCCACCCGGCGGGTGCTGCTGGACCTGCAGCGGCTTTAAGCGGGACGCCGCAGGGCGTGCGCGCGCCGGCAGCAGTGGCGTCAGGGGGTCTTCGACAACGCCGGCATCCATTGCAGGCGCTGGCCGTCCTGGATCTTGTAGACGTCCAGCGTGATGTAGTTGCCCGACCCCGCCGTGACCAGCGTTACCGCCAGCTCGGGCTGGCCATCCCCGTCTACATCCTTGAGTTCGGCCTGCCGCAGTTCGCCATCGCGCGGACGGATCAGGCCGTCGGCGTAGTCGCCGGCCGACAGGTCGCGGTACAGGCGCACACTGTAGGTGCCGATGGACGCGGGCTCGCCCGATTCTTGCGCCACGACCAATGCGGCCGGCGCAGTGGCCAACGGCACCACGATGGGGGCTGGGGCAGCGGCATCGGCGGGGCTGGCCGACCCGGCCCATTCGACCACGCTGGCCTGGCTGCTGCGGCGGTCGACCAGGCATAGCATGCTGACCGCCGCTCCTTGCATATGGGCTTGGGGGGCACTGCCACGGATCAACAGGGCGGTCTGGCCCGAGCGGTCATCGAATTGCATGGGCGAGCCCACCTGTTCGGTCTGTGCCAGCCCGGATGCCTGTGCGCACAGGCGCAGCGCCTTGTCTTCCTGCTGTTGCCAGGCGGCCGGGGAACTGGCTTGCGCGCCAGGCATGGCCAGCATCATGGCGGCGATCGAGAAACAGGCCAGGGCGGGGCGGCAGGGGCTGGTGGTCATCCGGGGGGCTCGTCAGGGGAAAGGGTGCTTATGATGTAGCACGTGCCGTGCCTGTGTGTCCACGCAGGCAAAAAGAAGGGCCCGCACATGGCGGGCCCCAGGATGCCGACAGGAAACAGGTAAGCCTGGTTATTCCCGGTTGCCGCCGAAGATGCCCAACAGCATCAGCAGGTTCGAGAATACGTTGTAGACGTCCAGGTAGATGGCCAGCGTGGCGGACACGTAATTGGTTTCGCCGCCGTTGACCACGCGTTGCAGGTCGACCAGCATGAAGGCCGAGAAGATGACGATGGCCAGCACCGAGACGGTGAGCATCAGGGCGGGCATTTGCAGGAAAATGTTGGCCAGTGCCGCCAGCAGGATGACCACGGCGCCGGTGAACAGCCATTTTTGCATGCCGGACAGGTCGCGCTTGATGGTGGTGGCCAGGGTGGCCATCGTGCCGAACACCACCGCGGTGCCGCCGAAGGCCGTCATGACCAATTGCGCGCCGTTGCCCATGCCCAGCACGAAGCCCAGCAAGCGCGACAGCATGATGCCCATGAAGAAGGTGAACGCCAGCAACAGCACAACGCCCAGTGAACTGTGCTTGTTTTTCTCGATGGCGAACATCAGGCCGAAGGCGCCCACCAGGAATACGATGGCCGACAGCCCGGGGCTGGCCATCATGACCTGGTTCACGCCCGTGTACAGGCCGACTGCCGCGCCCAGCACGGTGGGGATCAGCGACAGCGCCAGCAGCCAGTAGGTGTTGCGCAGCACCTTGTTGCGGACGACTTCGCCCGGCGCGCCGGCAATACTGCCGGAACGGTTGAAGGGGGAAGGACGGAATTCGTTCATGGACGGCTCCTGATTGCGGCAAACGGGGGTTGCCCAATGGGTTTAGATGGGTAGGATACCTTACAGTTCCCTGAAAAATCCACTGGGTTCGATTTCAAGGGACAAGGCCATTTCAGCCCGGACGGACGGCCCGCACCGCGCGGTCGATCAGGGCGGGCAATTCGGCCTCGAGGCGGGTGCGCATGCCGGCCGTGGCGTCGTCCAGCGCGCGTTGCAAGGCTTGTTCCAGTTCGGCCTGCAAGGCGGCCCGCAACACCGCGTCGCCGGCCCCGGCGCCTGCGGCCGTGCTCCAGGCGGCCTGGGGCGATCCGGCGCCGCCCGCGGCATCGGCCCGGGTATTCGGGACGGGGTGGTCGGCCACCTGGGTCAGCACGGGCAAATCGGCATTATGCGCGCCGCCCGCCGCAGGGGTGTCGGGAACGGGCGACAGGGTAGGTTCGGCCCGCTGCGTCAGGGTGGGAATGCCGGGGTCTGAATAATGGGGCATGAGGGCTCCAGGAGACGGCCGCCTTATGCCGTGCGGCCTGCCAGGTCGTGGCTGTGCGGCGCATGGCCGGCGGCCTGGTATACGCGCCAGCGCTGGCGTGCCGCCTGGCGGTCGGCGGGTTCGTCGGAGACGATTTCCAGCACGCGCGCAAAGCCATCGTAGCCGGGCGGACAGTCGTCGTCGAGGTTGAGCAGCCAGAGTTCGTCGTCCGCCTTGCTGCCCAAGGCGGCGGGCTGCGGGGCGGCCGCGGTCAGGATGACGGGCGTGTCCGCGGCCAGGGGGTCGGAGGCCAGCACGTGCGGCACGAACGAAATATCGTCGAACGCCCACAGCATGCGGTCGAACGCGGCCAGGCGTGCCCCGTCTGCACAATACACGACCAGCCGCTGGCCTGCCTGGTAGCGCTTGCGGGTTGCCTGGCAGGCGGCCCGCAAGCGGTCGGAGGCGCCAAAGGCGAAGTCGATGCGCGTCATGGACGAGGCAGGGCCATATCAGGCCTGGTCGAGCAGGAACTGCATCAACAGCGGCACGGGGCGGCCGGTGGCGCCCTTGTCTTTGCCGCTGCGCCAGGCCGTGCCGGCGATGTCCAGATGGGCCCAGCGGTAGGCCTTGGCATAGCGCGACAGGAAGCACGCTGCCGTCACCGAACCGGCCGGCGGGCCGCCGATATTGGCCATGTCGGCGAAATTCGACTTGAGCTGGTCTTGGTAGGCGTCGTCCAGGGGCATGCGCCAGGCCGTGTCGAGCGCCTGCCTGCCGGCGCCCAGCAGTGCGTCGGCCAGTGCGTCGTCCTGGGTGAACAGGCCGGTATTGACGTGGCCCAGTGCCACCACGCAGGCGCCGGTGAGCGTGGCGATGTCCACCACGGCCGAAGGCTTGAAGCGCTCGGCATAGGTCAGGGCGTCGCATAGCACCAGGCGACCTTCGGCGTCGGTGTTCAGGATTTCGATGGTCTGGCCTGACATGCTGGTGACGACATCGCCAGGTTTGTTGGCCTTGCCGCTGGGCAGGTTTTCGCAGGCGGCGATCAGGCCCACCACGTCGAGCGGCAGTTCGAGTTCGGCCAGGGCGCGGAAGGTGCCCAGCACGCTGGCGGCGCCGCACATGTCGTATTTCATTTCGTCCATGGTGGCGGCAGGCTTGAGCGAGATGCCGCCAGCATCGAAGGTGATGCCCTTGCCCACCAGCACCACCGGCCCGGCCTTGGACTTCTTGGCGGGCTTGCCGGCATGGCGCAGCACGATGAAGCGCAGCGGTTCGTCGGAGCCGCGCGCCACCGACAGGAACGACCCCATGCCCAGCGCCTCGACCTGCTTGCGATCCAGGACCTCGACCTTCAGCGACTTGAACTCGCGCGCCAGTTTCTTGGCGGTATCGCCCAGGTAGGTGGGCGTGCACACGTTGCCGGGCAGGTTGCCCAGGGTGCGGGTGAGTTCCATGCCGTTGGCGATGGCACCGCCTTCGCGCAGCCCCTGCTGGGCCTGGGCCGCGTCGCCGCGGTCGACTACCTGCACGATTTTCTTGAGCTTGGGACGGGCGTCGCGGTCGGGTTTGCCGAACGTGGCGTCGTAATGATAGGTGGCAGCGCCGGCGGCGATGGCGGCCGAGCGCGCGCGGGCCCGCATGCCGATGTCGGCGATGGGGTTCGCGGCCAGCGTGGAGACGGCCTCGGCGAGCCGCGCGGCGACGCACGCCGCGGCGAAACCCTGTTCGGCCGCGCCATGCGCGCGCGCGCTGTATTCGCTTTGCTTGCCCAGTCCTACCAGCACCACGCGTTGCGCCGAGACGCCGGGCAGGGCACGCAACACCAGCGTGGCGCCCGCGCGGCCGCGGAACTCGGCCTTGACGACGTTGCGCACGACGTTGTTGCTGGCGCGATCGATGACATCGGCGGCGGGGCTGAGTTCGCCGTCGGCGTATACGCCCACGGCCAGCGCGGCGGTCTTGATCTGGTGCAGGGAAGCGGTGGTCTGTGTGCTAAATTCCATGGAGGATTCCCGTGTGCGTGGTGCAGTGCGGTTGATTATCCCGCATATTCTCACATGTCTCTATTCAAACGGTCTGTCGTCGCCGAGATCACCAGTCACGCGGGCGTGGTGTTCTCCACGCTGGTGGTGGTGTGGCTTAGCGTGTTGCTGGTGCGCCTGCTGGGCGAGGCCGCGGGCGGCACGATCGGTGCCGACGTGGTGCTGGGCCTGGCGGCTTTTTCCACCATTACGGCGCTGCCAACCGTGTTGGCCGTGTCGCTGTTCATTGCGGTCCTGACCACGGTGACCCGCAATTACCGCGAATCGGAAATGGTAGTCTGGTTCGCCAGCGGCTTGTCGCTGGCGGACTGGCTGCGTCCGGTGCTGCGCGTGGCCGTGCCCGTCGCGGCGCTGGTGGCGGTGCTGACGCTGGTGGCCTCGCCTTGGGCCTACCGCCAGATCGCCGAATACCGCGAACGCTTCGAGCAGCGCTCCGACTTGTCTAAGGTCACCGCCGGCCAGTTCGCCGAATCGGGCGAAGGCCAGCGCGTTTTCTTCGCCGAAGAGCCCACCCAGGCCAGCGATGAACTGGGCAATGTGTTCGCGCGTGAAATCGGCCCCGAATGGCACAGCGTCATGACGGCCAGCAGCGCGCGCATCGAAACCGAACCCAATGGCGACCGCTTCCTGGTATTGGGACGCGGGCACCGCTACGACCTGAAACCCGGCACGCCCGAGATCCGGCTGGTCGATTTCGCCAAGTATGGCGTGCGGCTGGAAAGCAAGTCGGGCGATCCCATCGCCGAGGCGCGCGCGGCCGCCGAACGGTCGAGCAAGGCCCGTCCCACGATGCAGTTGATAGCCGACGATACCGATAGTTCCTGGTCGCAGATCATGTGGCGCGTGTCGCTGCCGCTGGCTGCCCTGAACCTGGCCTTGCTGGCGATTCCCCTGGGGGCCGTGAACCCGCGGCTGGGTCGTTCGGGCGACCTGCTGATCGCGGGCATGGTGGGCCTGCTGTACATGAACCTGATCAACCTGTCGCGCGCCTGGATCAGCAGCGGCAAGCTGCCCTTCAGTGTCGGCGTCTGGATCGTGCATGCGGTGGTTCTGGCGCTGGCCGCCTACCTGCTGGCGCGCCGCCTGCGTGTAAAGGCGCCGCGCCAGCAGCCGGCATGAAGCCCACCCCCGGCAGCGCAGCGCTACGCGCTTCCCCTGACGGGGGCGACGCTGGCGGACCTACGGCAGATAGTGCATGTCGCCCTGGCGGCCTGCCAGCAGCGACGCATTGCGCACTACCGAACGGCGCATGAAATCCCACAGCACCGACATGCGCTTGAGCTTGTGCAGGTCTTCGTGGCAGTACATCCAGAAGCTGCGCGTGATGGCGATGTCGTCCTCCAGCACGGGCACCAGGCGCTGGTCCTGTGCGGCGATGAAGCAGGGCAATATTGCCAGCGAGCGGCCTTGCAGCGTCGCATGGTACTGCGCTACGACGCTGGTGCTGCGCAGCACCACCTTGCTGTCGGGCAGCAGGTCTTCCAGGTAGCGCAGCCGTTCGCTGAACAGCAATTCGTCGACATAGCCTATGAACGTATGCGCGGACAGGTCCGCGCGCGTGGCGATGGGCGCGTGGCGCGCCAGGTAGCCGGGCGTGCCGTACAGGCGCAGGGTGTAGTCGCACAGCTTGGTGCACACGTACGGGCCGCGCTGCGGGCGTTCGATGGTGATGGCCAGGTCGGCCTCGCGCTTGGACAGGCTGACAAAGCGCGGCACCGGCAGGATGTCCAGCGTGATGTGCGGATAGCGGCGCTGGAAGTCGGCCGCCAGCGGGGTCAGGACATAGCTGCCAAAGCCTTCGGTGGCGCCGATGCGCAAGTGGCCCGACAGGGCCTGCCCGATGCCCGACAGGTTCTCGCGCGCGGTCTGCACCGCGCTTTCCATTTGTTCGGCATAGACGAACAGGCGCTGCCCGTCTTCGGTCAACAAGAATCCGGTGCTGCGCGATTTCTCGAACAGCAGGGTGTCGAGCTCGGCTTCCAGAGCGCGGATGCGGCGCGACACCGTGGTGTGCTCCACGCCCAGTTTGCGCGCTGCGGCGCTGACGCGCTGCTTGCGGGCGACTTCCAGGAAATAGCGCAGGCCATCCCAGTCCAGCATGAGAGCTTCCTTGGTTATTTATGCACAATGAATGTGCAATTTGTGCTGTTGCTTGATGATTTTTACACATCTACACTAGGTTGGTCGGCGCGTCCGACAGGGCGGGCCTGCGCCAACGACACAAATAAATCACCGGAGACAACATCATGACACTGCACGCTCGCGGGCTGGCCGCCGGTTTCTGCCTGGGCGCCATGTTGGCAGGCCCTGCCATGGCAGCTGACAAGCCGCCGGTCAAGATCGGTATTCTGACGGATATGTCGGGCACGTACGCGGCCATGGGCGGCGCCGGTTCGGTGGCGGCGGCGCAATTGGCCATCGACGACTGCCTGGCCGCAGAGTGCAAGGGCATGAACATCGAACTGGTGTCGGCCGACAACCAGAACAAGGCCGACGTGGGGGCGTCGCGGGCGCGGGAATGGTTCGACCGCGACGGCGTGACCGCCATTGCCGACCTGACCAATTCGGCCGTGGCCCTGGCCGTGCAGGGCATTGCCCGCGAGAAGAACAAAGTGGTGATGTTCTCAGGGCCCGCCACCACGGCGCTGACCAATAAGGAATGCTCGCCGGTGGGCTTTCACTGGATGTTCGACACGTACTCGCAGTCCGCGGGCGGTGCCAAGGCCACGGTGCGTGCCGGTGGCAAGTCGTGGTACTTCATTACGGTGGACTACGCTTTCGGGCACTCGCTGGAAGCCGACACGGCCAAGGCCGTCAAGGCGCTGGGCGGTACTGTGGCCGGCGCGGTGCGCCACCCGCTGAACGCGCCCGATTTCGCTTCGTATCTGCTGCAGGCGCAAAGCTCGAAGGCGCAGGTGGTGGCGCTGGCCAACGGCGGGCAGGACACGGTCAACGCGGTCAAGCAGGCGCGCGAGTTCGGCATTGTCGAAGGCGGACAGCGCCTGGTGTCGCTGTTGATCTTCCTGTCGGACCTGCGGGCCCTGGGCCTGGACAACGCCCAGGGCTTGTCTTATGTAGATGGCTTCTACTGGGATTTCGACGACGCCACGCGCCAATGGTCGGGCCGTTTCGAGAAAGCGTTCAAGGGCCTCAAGCCCACCATGACGCAGGCCGGGGTGTATTCCAGCGTGCTGCATTACCTGCGTGCCGTGGCCGCCACCGGCAGCACCGATGGCCAGACGGTGGCCGACAAGATGCGCGAATTGCCGATCAAGGACCCGATCATGCACAACGCCAGCATCCGGCCCGATGGCCGCGTTATCCACGACATGTATCTGTACGAGGTCAAGAAGCCGGGCGAGTCCAAGGGCGACTGGGATTATTCCAAGCTGGTCGCCACTATTCCGGCCGATGAAGCCTTCCAGCCGCTGGCGGACTCGACCTGCCCGCTGCTGAAGCAGTAAAACAGCTACCAGGGGCGGGCCGCTGAGGCCGGCCCCTGGGGGCCGGCAGTATCCCGTAATCTATGAGGAGCAACCCATGAGTGAAGTCCCCAGCGTACCGCTATTGATCGGCGGCAAGCTCGTGCAATCCAAGACGACTGAATGGCGCGACGTGATCGATCCGGCCACGCAGCAAGTGGTCGCCCGCGTTCCCTTCGCCACGCGCGAGGAGCTGGACCTGGCCGTGTCCAATGCCAAAGAGGCCTTCCAGACCTGGCGCAATACCGGGCAGGGCGCGCGCATGCGCGTCATGCTGAAGCTGCAGCAACTGTTGCGCGAGAACACCGGCAAGCTGGCCGAAATGATCACGCGCGAACACGGCAAGACCCTGCCTGATGCCGAAGGCGAAGTCGGGCGTGGCCTGGAAGTGGTCGAGCACGCCTGCTCGATCGCCAATCTGCAAATGGGCGAATATGCCGAGAACGCCGCCGGCGGCATCGACGTCTACACGCTGATCCAGCCGTTGGGCGTGTGCGCCGGCATTACCGCGTTCAACTTCCCGGTGATGCTGCCGTGCTTCATGTTCCCGATCGCCATTGCTTGCGGCAATACCTTCGTGCTCAAGCCGTCTGAACAAGACCCCACGTCTTCGCTGTTCCTGGCGGAGCTGGCGCTCGAGGCGGGCCTGCCGCCGGGCGTGCTGAACGTGGTGCATGGCGGCCCTGATGTCGCCAATGGCCTGTGCGAGCATCCCGATATCAAGGCGGTGTCGTTCATCGGGTCGACTCGCGTCGGGTCCGAGATCTACCACCGTGCGTCCAACGCCGGCAAGCGCTGCCAGGCCATGATGGGCGCCAAGAACCACTGCGTGATCCTGCCCGACGCCGATCCGGAAGTGGCGTTGAACCAACTGGTGGGCGCGGCTTTCGGCGCCGCAGGCCAGCGCTGCATGGCCGCTTCGGTGGCCGTGCTGGTGGGCGAGGCGCGCAACTGGTTGCCCGATTTCATCGAGCGCGCCAAGCGCCTGAAGGTCAATTCCGGCAGTGACCGCAAAGCGGACCTGGGCCCGCTGGTATCGCCCAATGCCAAGAAACGGGTCGAGAGCCTGATCCAGAAGGGCGTGGACGAAGGCGCCAAGCTGCTGCTCGACGGGCGCAACCTGACGGTGCCGGGCTTCGAGCAGGGCAATTTCGTGGGCCCCACGGTATTCGATGGCGTGACCGAGAACATGACCATCTACACCGAGGAAATCTTCGGCCCGGTGTTGTGCGTGGTGGGCGTCGAGACCCTGGAAGATGCGGTGGCATTCATCAACCGCAATCCCAACGGCAACGGCGTGGCGCTGTTTACCCAGGATGGCGGTGCGGCGCGGTATTTCCAGAACAACATCGACGTGGGGCAGGTGGGGATCAACATTCCCATCCCCGTGCCGGTGGCCTGGTTCAGCTTTACCGGCTCGCGCGGCTCGAAGCTGGGCGACCTGGGGCCCAATGGCAAGCAGGCTGTGCAATTCTGGACGCAGACCAAGACAGTCACGGCGCGCTGGTCGGCGCATGGGCGCGCGGTCAACACCACGATCTCGATGCGTTAAGCTGCGAGGGGCGGCGGTTTGCCGCCCCAGGAAACGGGCCGCCCAGCGTGCGGTCCGTTTGCCCTATTTCTAAGTTTATAACCATAAATAATATAGAACAGGTTCTTTATTACTTATAATTGGCTTCTCTAACAGGGGCCACTATGAACCTGCAGCAATTCCGTTTTGTCCGCGAAACCATACGCCGCGACTTCAATCTGACCGAAGCCGCGCGCATGCTGTATACCTCGCAGCCCGGCGTATCCAAGGCCATCATCGAGTTCGAAGACGAACTGGGCATCAAGATCTTCGAGCGCCACGGCAAGCGCATCAAGGGCTTGACCAAGCCCGGGCTGGCCGTGTCCCAGGTCATCGACCGCATCATGCGGGAAGTCGACAACCTGAAGAAGGTCAGCGATGAATTCGCCCGTCGCGACGAAGGGGGCCTGGTCATCGCCTGCACCCACACCCAGGCCCGCTACCTGTTGCCGCGCGTCATTCCCAGTTTTCGCAAGCAGTTTCCCAAGGTGCACCTGTCGCTGGCCGAAGGCAGCCCGGCCCAGTTGGCCGAGATGGTGCTGCACGAGCAGGCCGACTTGGCGCTGGCCACCGAGTCGCTGGCACTGACCCCCGGCCTGGCCACTTTGCCGGTGTATACCTGGGAGCACACCGTGGTGGTGCGTCCCGACCACCCGCTGGCCGAATTGACCTCCAGCGCGGCCAAGAACCTGACGCTGACGCAATTGGCCGAATATCCCATCGTGACTTACGACCGCGCCTTTACCGGCCGCAGCACCATCGACGAGGTGTTCGCCAGCCAGGGCATCCACCCGGATATCGTGCTGGAAGCCATCGACGCCGACGTCATCAAAACCTATGTGGATGTCGGCCTGGGCATCGGCATCATCGCCGGCGTGGCCTATGATCCGCGCCGCGATGGCAATCTGGTGGGCTTGCCGGTAGGGCACCTGTTCGGTACCCATACCACGCGGGTCGGCGTGAAGTCGGGTGTGTTCCTGCGCGACTACGTCTATACCTTCCTGGAAATGATGGCGCCGTCGCTGACCCGGCAAGTCGTCACCGAGGCGGTCCAGGGCCATAGCGCCTGAGGCGCATTGCCCCGCACCCGCGCTTCGAAGCCCGGCCCGAAACAGGCCGGGCTTTTGTTTTGGCGCGCCTGGGAGGGCAATGCTATGCCAGGCCGGGGGGCGATTAATATTATTAAATAAGAACCGATCTCATTTATGTTGACTAAAAAATAGGAATCATTATCATTAACTTCACATCTCAACGATCTGGAGTACAAGTCATGACAGCAGCACTTAGCGCAGTGGTGGTGGGCGCCGACAGGCTGGGGAATATTCCGGACCTGTTGAAGGGCCACAATATCTCGATCACGCATCACATCAGCGGGCGTGATCCGTCGCACCAGAAGAAAACCCTGCAACTACCGTCGGGTACGCAACTGGTGATATTGCTGACCGATTTCCTGGGTCACAACGTCATGAAGACTTTCCGCAACGCTGCCCAGCGCGGCGGCATCCGGGTGGTGGCGTGTCGGCGGTCGGTGTGCAGTATGCAGCAGGCCTTGCAGCAATGCGGCCTGTGCTCGATGCATTGAAGCGAAGCCTGGCAAGCCCAGGGCGCGGCGTGGGGGCCTGCACGGGGCCTGGCTGCTCTACTGCTGCCGAGCCGTATCGCCGCGCGCCGAGGCCAGCAGGCCGCCATCCAGGCGGCGTGCGCCGTTGTAGCGCTTGGACCAATAGGCCAGCGTCATTTTCTCGATGCGCACCACGCCGCCCGAGCTGGGCGAATGCACGAAGCGGTTCTCGCCCAGGTAAATACCCACATGCGAATAGCGCCGGCCCAGGGTGTTGAAGAACACCAGGTCGCCGGGCTGCAACTGCTTCTTTTCAATGGCCGTGCCCATCAATGCCATGGCCGAGCTGTTGCGCGGCAGCTTCAGGCCCAGGGCACGTTCGGCCGTGTAGGCCACCAATCCACTGCAATCGAAACCGGTATCGGGCGACGAGCCGCCGTAGCGGTAGCGCACGCCCAGCTGATCCAGCGCTTCGCTGATCAGGGGGTCGGCGATGGCCTGCTGCCGTTCGCGGGTGAGCTTGCGCGTGACCAGCGTGCCGATGGGGTCGGCGGACGAAGCAGCCTGGGCGAGATCTTCGGAATCGAGCGCGCCGGTGTCGGAGCCGGGGCGCGGCCCGGTGCCGGCGCAGCCGGCCAGCAGCACGCACAGGGCGGCGGCAATCACCAGGCCCCGGCCGACGGAGCCTGGGCCTTGCCTGTAGGGTGTGCGCGTGAAGTGCCGGTGCATGCCCGCCCGAGCGGGACGCCAGGCCCCGCGGATGCTGGTGGAATTGCCGGGATTCTAGCAAATGCATGGTTTGCCGCTAGCCGCTGGCCTGCGCGCGGGCCGGTGAGCATGGGGAATTCCCCAGGTCGTCGGGCAAGCCTGATGCAAGCTTTGCCAGCCACAATAGCGCCTTCAGGGACCGAAGAAGCCCGCGCACACGGAGAGAAACCTGCGCATATGGAGGCAAGCATGCAAAAAACCCTCGATTTTCATCACCGATCCATCCATGACCGCGATGCATTCTGGCGCGCCGAAGCCGACCGCATCCACTGGGAAACACCATTCGAGCAGGTGCTCGACTATTCCCGTCCGCCGTTTGCCCGCTGGTTCGTGGGCGGGCACACCAATCTTTGCTACAACGCGGTCGACCGTTGGCTGCCCCAGCAGGCCGACCAGCCCGCGTTGATCTGGGTATCGACCGAAGTCGACCGCGAAGCCATCTATACGCGCCGCCAACTGTACGACGAAGTCAACGCAGTGGCCGCCATGCTGCGCGAGCAGGGGGTGGGCCGCGGCGATCGCGTGCTGCTGTACATGCCCATGGTGCCCGAGGCCGTGTTCACCATGCTGGCCTGCGCGCGCCTGGGCGCAGTGCACTCGGTGGTGTTCGGCGGCTTTGCGTCGGTGAACCTGGCGCAGCGTATCGACGATGCCGCGCCCAAGGTCATCGTCTCGACCGACGCGGGTTCGCGCGCCGGCAAGGTGGTGCCGTACAAGCCCTTGCTGGACAAGGCCCTGGCACTGTCCACGCAGCCACCGGGCTCGGTCATCGTGCTCGACCGTGGCCTGGCGCGCTGCGAGCGCCAGGCCGGGCGCGACCTCGATTACGCCGAACTGCGCGCGCGCCACGAGGGCGCCCAGGTACCGGTGCAATGGCTGGAATCGTCCGAGCCCAGTTATATCCTGTACACCTCGGGCACCACCGGCAAGCCCAAGGGCGTGCAGCGCGACGTCGGCGGCTATGCGGTGGCGCTGGCCGCGTCCATGGAATACCTGTTCGACGGCAAGCCTGGCGATACCTATTTCTGCACCAGCGATATCGGCTGGGTGGTGGGGCATTCATATATCGTCTATGGGCCGCTGATCGGCGGGCAGGCCAGCATCTTGTATGAGGGCACGCCGGTACGTCCCGATGGCGCCATCTTGTGGAAGCTGGTCGAGCAGTTCGGGGTCAATACGCTGTTCTCGGCGCCTACCGCAGTGCGCGTGCTGAAGCGCCAGGCGCCCGAACTGCTGTCGCGCCATGACCTGTCGTCGCTGCGGGCGGTATACCTGGCCGGCGAACCGCTGGACGAACCCACCGCGCAATGGATTTCGCAAGGGCTGGGCAAGCCCATTATCGACAACTATTGGCAAACCGAATCGGGCTGGCCGATCTTGTCGGCGCAGCCGGGGGTCGAGCGCGTTCCCACGCGTTTCGGCAGCCCCTCGTTCCCGGTGTACGGCTTCGATGCGCGCATCGTCAGCGAAAGCACGGGCGCCGACCTGGGGCCGGGCGAGAAGGGCGTGGTGGCCATTGCGCCGCCGCTGCCGCCGGGCGCCATGTCCACCATCTGGGGCGACGACGAGCGCTTCGTGCAAACCTATTTCACCTCGATTCCGGGTCGCCAGCTGTACTCCACCTTCGATTGGGGGCGCGTCGACGATGACGGCTACTGGTTCATCCTGGGGCGTACCGACGACGTCATCAACGTGGCCGGGCATCGGCTGGGCACGCGCGAGATCGAAGAGTCCATCAACAGCCACCAGAATATTGCCGAGTGCGCCGTGGTGGGGGTGGCCGACGCGCTGAAAGGGCAGACGGCCATGGCGTTCGCGGTATTGAAGCGCCCGGACGCGGCGGCCTCGGCCGAAGCCGCACGAGCGCTGGAAGGCGATATCATGCGCGTGGTGCAAGAGCAACTCGGCGCCGTGGCCCGTCCGACGCGCATCCTCTTCGTGGCAGCGCTGCCCAAGACCCGTTCGGGCAAGGTGCTGCGCCGTGCCATCGTGGCCGTGTGCGAAGGGCGCGACCCGGGCGATCTCACCACCATCGAAGATCCCACATCACTCGAACAGATCAAGGAATCGCTGCAATGAAGACCAAACCCGTGTTGACCGCCGAAGACGTCAAGAAAGTGCTGGCCGCTGCCGAAGCACATGCCGTGAAGAACGGCTGGGCGGTTGCCATCGCCGTGGTCGACGACGGCGGGCACACGCTGGGCATGCTGCGGCTCGACGGCGCGGCGCCTGTCTCCAGCCACCTGGCACCGGCCAAGGCGCAGACGGCCGCGCTGGGCCGGCGCGAATCGCGCCTCTATGAAGAGGCCATCAACAATGGCCGCTATGCGTTCTTGTCGGCGCCGTTGCTCCAGGGCATGCTCGAGGGCGGCGTACCCATCCAGGCCGATGGCGGCGTGGTGGGCGCGGTGGGCGTGTCGGGCGTGAAGTCGTCTGAGGATGCCGAGATCGCGCGCGCCGGCATCGCGGCGCTGGGCCTGTGACGCACCCATTGCCTCCCGAGCCGGACGCCGGGCCGGCCCCTGCGCCGGCCGCCGGCCTGGTGGCCGGCGTGCTCAATCCCGGCGTCACGCGCCGCGAGGTCTGGGCCTGGGCGATGTACGACTTCGCCAACTCGGGCTACACCACGGTGATCCTCACTACCGTGTTCAGCACGTATTTCGTCAGCGTGGTGGGCCAGCGTGCCGATTGGGCCACGCTGGCCTGGACGGCGGCGCTGTCGCTGTCGTACCTGTGCATCATGCTGACCATGCCCACCCTGGGCGCGCGTGCCGACGCGCGCGCGGCCAAGCGGCGCTTGCTGTATACCAGCACGGCCGGCTGCGTGGCGGCAACCCTGGTGCTGACCCAGGCGGGGCCGGGCGACGTATGGCTGGCACTGGCGGCGGTGGCCGTGTCCAATTACTGCTATTGCGTGGGCGAATCGGTGGTGGCCGCATTCTTGCCTGAATTGGCGCGTCCGGCTGCGCTGGGCCGCGTTTCCGGCTGGGGCTGGAGCTTCGGCTATTGCGGCGGCATGCTGACGCTGGGCCTGTCGCTGGCGGCCGTCACGATGGGCGAATCGCGCGGCCTGTCGGCGCCGCAATACGTGCCGTGGGTCATCGTCATCACCAGCCTGGTGTTCGCGTTGGCCGCCTTGCCGTCGTTCTTCCTGCTGCGGGAACGCGCCGTGCCGCATGCCATTGCCGTGCGCGCGCCCAACATGCTGCGCCGCCTGGCGGCGGCATGGCGCGACACGGGCGCGCACTATCCCGAATTTCGCCGCTTGCTGATGTGCGGGGCCTGCTACCAGGCGGGCATCGCGGTGGTCGTGACCTTGGCTGCCGTCTATGCCGAGCAAGTAATGGGCTTTACCTTGCCGCAGATCATGCTGCTGGTATTTACCGTAAACATCGGTGCGGCCGTGGGCGCGTTCGGCTTCGGCTACCTGCAAGACCGTATCGGCCACAAGCGCGCCCTGGGCATCACGCTGGCCGGGTGGATCGTCATGGTGCTGGTGGCCTATGCGGCCGTGACTGCGCCGGTTTTCTGGGCCGCGGCCATCCTGGCCGGCTTGTGCATGGGTACCAGCCAGAGCGCCGGCCGGGCCATGGTCGGCGCCTTGGCGCCGCCGTCGCGCCTGGCCGAGTTCTTTGCCTTGTGGACGTTCGCGATACAGCTCGCCGCCGTCGTGGGGCCGCTGACCTACGGCCTGGTTACCTGGCTGACGGCCGGCAATCACCGCCTTGCCATCCTGGTGACCGGCGTGTTCTTCGTGGGCGGCCTGCTGTTGCTGGCCCGTGTCGACATACGCGCGGGGCTGGCCCGGCGGGCGTTGCAAGGCTGAGGCCCGGCGCCCGGCTGGTATTCTTATGACTGAAACCGCTGTACGTGCGCCGGGCAGGCCGCTCCAGCCCGCCTGGTTGCGTAAGGTGCCCGTAAGAGCGCGGCGATACGGTTAGGTATAGGCAACGCATCGCCATACCTACAAATCATGAACCCGGAGACAACCATGTCCAATACCATCGAATCCGTCCTGGTCGAAACACGTGTGTTCCCACCGCCCGAGCGCGCCGTGCAAGGCGCACGCATCGACAGCCTGGATGCCTACCGCGCGCTGTGCCAGGAAGCCGAGCAAGACTTCGACGGCTTCTGGACGCGCCTGGCCCGCGAGAACCTGAACTGGACCAAGCCTTTCACGCAGGTGCTCGACGAATCCGACGCGCCGTTCTACCGCTGGTTCGGCGACGGCGAACTCAACGTGTCGGCCAACTGCCTCGATGTGCACCTGGCCAACGGCAACGCCGACAAGACCGCCATCATCTTCGAATCCGACGACGGCAAGGTCGACCAGGTCACCTACCGCGACCTGCTGGCGCGCGTGTGCCGCTTCGCCAACGGGCTGAAGTCGCTGGGCTACAAGAAGGGCGATCGGGCCATCATCTACATGCCCATGTCCATCCAGGCCGTGGTGGCCATGCAGGCCTGCGCGCGGCTGGGCGTCATCCACTCGGTGGTGTTCGGCGGGTTCTCGGCCAAAAGCCTGCAGGAACGCATTGTCGACGTGGGCGCCACGCTGGTCATCACCGCCGATGAACAAGTGCGCGGCGGCAAGACCATACCCTTGAAGCCCGCCGTCGAAGAAGCCATCGCCATGGGCGGTTGCGATGCGGTCACGAAGGTCGTCGTCTACAAGCGCACCGGCGGCAAGGTGGCCTGGCACGACAACCGCGACCTGTGGATGCACGATGTCGAGGCCGGCCAGCCCGACACCTGCGAGCCGGTGCCGGTCAATGCCGAACATCCGTTGTTCATCCTGTACACGTCGGGGTCCACCGGCAAGCCCAAGGGCGTGCAGCATTCGTCGGCGGGCTATCTGCTGTGGTCGCTGCTGACCGTGCAATGGACTTTCGACGCCCGCAAAGACGACGTCTACTGGTGCACGGCCGACGTGGGCTGGGTCACGGGCCATACCTACATCACCTACGGTCCGCTGGCGGCCGGCCTGACGCAAATCGTGTTCGAGGGCGTGCCCACCTATCCCAACGCGGGGCGCTTCTGGGACATGATCGCGCGCCACAAGGTCACCACCTTCTATACCGCGCCCACGGCAATCCGCTCGCTGATCAAGGCGGCCGAGGCATCGTCCGACGTGCATCCGCGCAACTACGATCTCGACAGCCTGCGCATCATCGGCACGGTGGGCGAACCCATCAACCCCGAAGCCTGGGTCTGGTACCACAAGAACGTGGGCCGCGAGCGCTGTCCCATTGTCGATACCTGGTGGCAGACCGAAACCGGCGGCCACATGATCACGCCGCTGCCGGGCGCCACGCCCACCAAGCCGGGCTCGTGCACGCTGCCGTTGCCGGGCGTGGCCGCGGCCATCGTCGATGAAACGGGTGGCGATGTCGAACAAGGCAATGGCGGCTTCCTGGTGATCAAGCGCCCCTGGCCCGCCATGATCCGCACCATCTGGGGCGACCCCGAGCGCTTCAAGAAAAGCTACTTCCCGCCCGAGCTGCGCGGCTATTACCTGGCCGGCGATGGCGCGCAACGCGATGCCGATGGCTATTTCTGGATCATGGGCCGCATCGACGACGTGCTCAATGTCTCGGGCCATCGCCTGGGCACCATGGAAGTCGAATCGGCGCTGGTATCGCACGAGCTGGTGGCCGAGGCGGCGGTGGTGGGGCGCCCCGACGACACCACCGGCGAAGCCGTGGTGGCCTTCGTGGTGCTCAAGCGCTCCCGGCCTGAAGGCGACGAGGCCCTGGCCATCGCCAAGCAGTTGCGCGATTGGGTGGGCAAGGAAATCGGCCCCATCGCCAAGCCCAAGGACATCCGCTTCGGCGACAATCTGCCCAAGACCCGCTCGGGCAAGATCATGCGCCGCCTGCTGCGCGTGGTGGCCAAGGGCGAGGAAGTCACCCAGGACGTCTCCACGCTGGAAAACCCCGCCATTCTCGAGCAACTGGCCAAGCCGGTCTGATGCCATGGCCGCGGCGCGCCGGGCCGGGCGCGCCCAGGAGTATCATCGAACGCGCCTGCCCCGGTTGATGCCGGGGCAGGCGCGTTTTCTTTTTCCGCACGAGTCTTCCCCGTGAGCCGCAGCAACTTCGATCGTACCGGTTTGGCCCTGATGTTCGCCACCATCCTGGTGTGGGCCGGCAGTTGGATCTCGATGAAGCTGATCGTGCCGTATATCGGGCCCTTCCAGTTCGTGGCGGTGCGCTACCTGGCGGGCAGCCTGGTGCTGTTCGTGCTGCTGGTGGCGCTGCACCGGCCGCTGGCCATGACCCCCTGGAAGCTGACCGTGCTGACGGCGTTGACCCAGACGGCCGGTTTCCAGGTATTGGTGCAGATCGCACTGGTGACGGGCGGGGTGGGCAAGGTGTCGCTGCTGGCCTATACCATGCCGTTCTGGGTGGTGGTGTTTGCCTGGGCCTTGCTGGGCGAAAAGCCCACGGCGCGCCATGGTACGGGCTTCGCGTTGGCCGCGGCCGGCCTGGTGTGCTTTCTGGAGCCCTGGGGCGGCATGGGCGACGCGATCGCGGTGCTGCTGGCCCTGGTGGGCGGCCTGTGCTGGGGCCTGGGAACCGTGCTGTCCAAGCGCATGTTCGACCGCCATGCCCCCGACCTGATGACGTTCACCGCCTGGCAGATGTTGCTGGGCGGCGCGCTGACGGTGCCGGCCGCGCTGTGGGTGCCGCAGGTGCCGGTGCAGTGGGTTTGGCAATTGTGGGCCGGCATGCTCTACATTGTGCTGATTGCCACCGCGGCGGGTTGGTTGCTGTGGCTGTCGGTCGTGCGGCGGGTGCCGGCGTCGATTGCCGGCTTGTCCAGCCTGGGCGTGCCCGTCGTGGCCACGCTGCTGGCCTGGCTGGTGCTGGACGAACAGCCGACCTTGATCGAGATGGCCGGCATGGCGCTGATACTGGGCGGCCTGTGGGTCGTGAGCCGCGTGTCGCGCCGGCCGGCATAGTTTTCTTGCAATGGCGGGCCACTGCCCGCCGGGATACTGAAGCATCTGGAGCACTTATGATCGATTTGCGCAGCGATACCGTTACGCGGCCCACCGCCGCCATGTTGCAGGCCATTGCCTCGGCGCCGGTGGGCGACGATGTCATGGGCAACGACCCTACCGTGCAGCGCCTGCAGCAGGCGCTGGCCGAGCGTACCGGCAAGGAAGCGGGGCTGTTCTTCCCGTCGGGCACGCAAAGCAACCTGGCTGCCCTGATGGCGCATTGCGGCCGTGGCGACGAATACCTGGTCGGCCAGCTGGCCCATACCTACAAATACGAAGGCGGCGGTGCCGCGGTGCTGGGCAGCATCCAGCCCCAGCCCATCGAGCACGCTGCCGACGGCACGCTGCCGCTGGAAAAGCTGGCCGCCGCGGTCAAGCCCAAGGGCGATCCGCATTACGCGCGCACCCGCTTGCTGGCGCTGGAAAACACCTTCCAGGGCAAGGTGATTCCGGCCGGCTATATCGAGCAGGCGGCCGCGTTCGCGCGCAAGCATGAACTGGGCCTGCATCTGGACGGTGCCCGGGTGTTCAACGCGGCGGTGGCCTCGGGGCAGCCGGTGCGCGACGTTTGCGCCCCTTTCGACAGCGTGTCGATCTGCTTTTCCAAGGGCCTGGGGGCGCCGGTGGGTTCGGTATTGGTGGGTAGCCTGGCCCTGATCGATGCGGCGCGCCGTTGGCGCAAAGTGCTGGGCGGGGGGATGCGGCAATCCGGGATACTGGCCGCCGCCTGCCTGCATGCGCTGGAACATCACGTCGAGCGCCTGGCACAAGACCATGAAAATGCGCGGCTGCTGGCCGAAGGGCTGGCCGGCATCAAGGGTGTGCGCGTGCTGGCGCAGAACACCAACATGGTGTTCGTCGAGTTCGCGCCCCAGGATTGCGAACCCTTGTCGCGTGCGTTGCAAGAGCAGGGCATCCAGATGCGCGCCGTGTATGGCGGCCCGACCCGCCTGGTTACGCACCTGGATGTGTCGGCCGACGACATATCGACAACCGTGCGCGCCATCCAGGCCTATTTCGCCTGAAGAAGGCAGGCTGCCCGCCAAGGCCCCGATGGGGCCTTTTTTTGCTGATTTGCTGATGCCGATTCGTGGCCGGCCATGGGAAATCCCTGAAAAGAATAAAGAATAATGCATGCATTATTCATATTATGATAGTGGCAAGTGTTGCGCTGCTGGATCTATCCCCATCATGGACCACCCCGAAGTCTCCGAAAAAATCGTGCGCGTCAGCTTGCACGACACGCTGATCGCCAACCTGCGGGCACTGCTTATCAGGGGCGAGCTCAAGCCTGGCGAGAAAGTGCCCGAACAGGCCCTGTGCCGGCGCTTCGGCATTTCGCGCACCCCCATGCGCGAGGCGCTGAAGGTGCTGGCTTCGGAAGGCGTGCTGCAACTGTTGCCCAACCGGGGCGCCATCGTGGCGGTGTTGCGCGAAGAGGAAGTCGAGCAGCATTTTCCGGTGATGGCGGCGCTGGAGGCCGTGGCCGGCGAAACCGCCTGCCGGCGCGCCACCGATTCCGACATGGCGCGCATGCGCGCCATGCACGATGCCATGCTGGAGCATTACCACGCCGGCGACGAGGTGTCTTACCTGAAATACGGGCGCGCCATCCATTACGCGCTTTTCGAGATCGCCGACAACGCGGTCCTGACGGGTTTCTACGAACAGATCCTGATGCGCGTGCATAACGTGCGCTACGTGCGGCGCAAGTCGCAAGACAACTGGGACCGCGCCGTGCGCGAACACCAGGCCATCATCGAGGCCTTCGAGGCGCGCGATGCCGAGCGGGTGGGCAAACTGCTCAAGGCACACGTCGAAGGCACTGTCGTGAATATCGCCAAGGAATCCATCCAGCGCGACCAGCCGCCTGCCGCGCCCTGATGCGCTCGGGCGGCTGCGCGCGGCAACGTCACTTCCCCGACACCAGAAGCGAGACTTTCATCATGAACCAAGCCAATTCGACTGCATCGCACGCCCCTGACCGCAAACAGCCGCTGGCCGGCGTGCGGGTCATCGACCTGACGCAGGTGATGGCCGGGCCCTACTGCACGATGCTGCTGGCCGACATGGGTGCGGACGTGGTCAAGGTCGAGCCGCCCACGACAGGCGACCAGACGCGCGGCGCAATGGGATTCAAGATGAAGGGCGATGACAGCCTGGGCTTCATGAACCTGAACCGCAACAAGCGCAGCATCACGCTGAACCTGAAAAGCGATGCCGGCCGCGCCGTGCTGCTGCGCCTGGTGGAGCAGGCCGACATCCTGGTCGAGAACTATCGGCCTGGCGTGATGCAGCGCCTGGGGCTGGGATACGAAACCCTGCGAGAGCTGAATCCCGGCCTGGTGTATGCCAGCATTTCGGGCTTCGGCCAGACCGGGCCCTGGTCGCAGCGGCCCGGCTACGACCTGATGGCCCAGGCCATGTCGGGCGTGATGAGCGTTACCGGCCATGCCGGTGGCCCGCCGGTGAAGGCCGGCGTGCCGGTGGCCGATATCGGCTGCGCGCTGTTTGCCACCTACGCGGTGCTGTCGGCCTACATCGGCAAGGCACGCGGCGGCGAAGGGCAGTTCATCGACGCCTCGCTGTTCGACTCGGCCATGGCCTTCTCGGTGTGGGATATTTCGGAATACTGGGGTACGGGCAAAGTCCCCACGCCGCTGGGCACCGCCAACCGCATGAGCGCGCCTTACCAGGCGGTCGAGGCTTCCGATGGCTACTTCGTCATGGGGGCCACCAACAACAAGCTGTGGAAACTGTTGTGCGACACCATCGGCCGGCCCGAGCTGCTGGCCGATGAGCGCTTCAAGGATATCGCTTCGCGCCTGGCCAACCGGGAGATCCTGATCGAGACGCTGGAGCAGACTTTCCGCACCCGCACGCGCGCCGACTGGACCGAGACGCTGCTGGCGGCCGGTATCCCGGCCGGCCCCATGCAAAGCTATCCCGAGGCCTTCGAGAGCGAGCATGCCCGGCATCGCGGCATGCGGCTGGATATCGCCCATCCGGTCGAAGGCTCGATTCCGAATATCGGCTTCGCGGTGAAGCTGTCGGGCACGCCGCAGCAAGTGCGCATGCCGCCGCCGCTACTGGGCGAGCACACGCAGGCCATTCTGGCAGAACTTGGCATCGCGGGCGCCGAGCTCGACCAACTGCAGGCTGACGGAGCATTCGCATCATGAGCACCGGAAAAGTCCACCTGACCGTCCAGGACGGCATCGCGGCCGTCGTGTTCGACCGGCCCGAGGCGCGCAACGCCATGACCTGGTCCATGTACGACGAACTGGCCGCCATCTGCCAGGCCTTGGGGCAACGCGATGATATACGCGCCGCCACGCTGCGCGGCGCCGGCGGCCAGGCATTCGTGGCCGGCACCGACATCGAGCAGTTCCTGGAGTTCGAGTCGGGCGACGATGGCATCCGCTACGAGGCGGTCATCGACGAACGTGTCCAGTTGCTTGAATCGCTGCCATTCCCGACGGTGGCCGTGATCGACGGCTATGCCATCGGCGGCGGATTGGCCATGGCCGCCGCCTGCGACTTCCGCGTGGCGACGCCGGCCGCGGTGTTCGGCGTGCCTATCGCCCGCACGCTGGGCAATTGCCTGTCCAGCGCCAACACGGCGCGCGTGGTGGCCGGCTTCGGCGCCGCCCGCGCCAAGCGCATGCTGCTGCTGGCCGAGACCATCGCGGCCGCCGAGGCGCGCGATTGCGGGTTCGTGCACGAAATCGTCGAACCCGAGGCGCTCGATGCCAAGGTGGCCGCGCTGTGCCAGCGGCTGGCCGGCAACGCGCCGCTGACCATCAAGGCGGCCAAGGAAACCATCCGCCGCCTGGTCGTCGAAGGCCTGTCACGCAACGACGACCTGGTGCGCGAATGCTACGGCAGCCGCGATTTCCGCATCGGCATCGAAGCTTTCCTGGCCAAGCAGCGGCCGCGCTGGACTGGCCGCTGATCCAGCGTACGCCCGGCTTTCAGGCCGCTGCCGCAAAATACGGCACGCGTGCATTCGGCAAGGGACGGTAGTGCGGTCCGCCCAGCAACTGGGCGGGATCCAGGCCACCCTGCAACAGGCGCGACACTGCCTGGCCGGCTGACTGTATGGCCGGCGCATGGCCCGGGCAGGCATGCCGGCCGGCACCGAACGTCCAGGGTATGGCGCCGGGCTGCTCGATGCCGGCCGCGGCCAGCACCAGCAATACCGTGGCCCCGGCCGGTAGCACATGGCCGTCCAGCGGGATGGGGGCGCACAGGTAGCGCCGGGTGTTGTGCACCGGGGGGTCGTACTGCGCCGTATGTGCCGCCATGCGCAGGCACTCGCGGGTGTCCTGGCGGGCAGCCGCGGCCGTTACCGGGTCGCGGGCCAGCGCCACCAGCGTATTGCCGATCAGCCCCGCACCCGCTTCGCACGACTGGAACAACAGGCCGGCCAGATTGGCGGCAATGACGTCAGGTTCGATACCCGCCTGCGCCGCGCGGCCGCGCAGCACGGCCAGCGGCGTGCCGCCGGCTTGCGTTTCCAATAGTGCGGCCAGGGTGGCTTGCAGGCGTGCCGCCGCGGCATGGCCCGCCGCCACGTTATCCGCAGTCGCCGCCGGACGCAGTGCGGCACGAAACTGCCGCACGTCGCGGGCACACGCCGGCGCGACCTGCTGCGCCAGGCCCAGATGGCGGGCCATGGCGTACACGGGGGCGTCGAACAGAAAGTCGTCCAGCGCGGGCAAGTCGCGCGGCATCGCGGGCCAACAGGGCGTGGCGGTGGGGGACAATGCAAGCAGGCAGTCTGCCAGCAACGGCTTCAAGCCCGCATGGCCGGGCCCGTCGCTCATGCGTACGAAGCGGCTGAACAGCAGGCCGGCGGCACCATCGTGCAAGGCCTGCGGCACCGGTTCTTGCGCCGGGCGCACGCGGGCGGCGCTATGGTCGAGCACGGCACGGATCAAGGCTGGCGTGCTGGCAATCCACAAGTCCAGCGCAGGGTCGTGGTACAGCGGCCGGTCGCGCGCCAGCATGCGATAGTACGGATACGGGTCGGCGTGGGTAACGGCCTGGATGGGATCGGTAGGTGGCATGGCGCCAGTATCGGGCGTATGCCGGTGGCAATGCTTCGATGCGGGTCGAAGAATGGCGCGTCAGGCCAGCAGCGCCGCGTAGCCGGCGCGGGCGTCGGGCCACTGCAAGGCCAGGCCGCTGGCGCGCAGCCTCGCATTGCTGAGTTTCTTGCTGCCCACGGCCGCCGGAGCCGGCCCTTCGGCGGGTTCGGGGGCGCCGGCCAGGCGGGCCAGATGGGCGTACAGTTCGTGCAGCGGCAACGGCGTGTCATCGCAGCCGACGTAGACCGCCTGGGCCTGCGGCAGTGCCAGCAGGTGGGCCGCGGCGGCCGCGGCATCGTCGATATGGATACGGTTGGCCCAATGCGGCGGATGGCGCGGCGCCCGTGCCGTACCGGCCCGCAGGCGCTCGATCAATTGCAGCCGGCCCGGGCCGTACAGGCCAGCCAGGCGCAGGCTGACGGAAGGCACCGCTTGCGCGGCCAGCCAGTTTTCGGTGTCCAGCAGGATGCGGCCGTTGAACCCGGCGGGATCGGGCGGGGTGGTTTCATCGACCCAGCCGCCGTGGTTGTCGCCGTACACGGCCGAAGACGACACGAACAGCACGCGCCGCAGCGCGCGGGTGTCCAGGGCCGCCAACAGGGTGGGCAGGCCATCGCGGAACACCGCCCGATAGACGGCAGGATCCCGCGCGCCGGGAGCCGGCAAATACGCCAGGTGGGTGATTCCGGCTGGCAGGCCGGCCAGGGTATCGGGCTGGGTCAGGTCGGCGCGCAGCCAATGGATGCCGTCGTCGCTGCCCGCTGGCGGCTGGCGCCGCAGTGCCCAGACGTTGGCGCCGCGCGCCCGCAAGCGGTGCGCCAGGCGCAAGCCCAGGTCGCCGCAGCCCGCCAGCAGGACGCGTTCGGCCATGCCGGCCTACATGCCGCTATAGACCGGGCCTTCGCCGCCCTGCGGGGCCACCCACACGATATTCTGGGTAGGGTCCTTGATGTCGCAGGTCTTGCAGTGCACGCAGTTCTGCGCATTGATCTGCAGGCGGTCGTCGCCGTGGCTATCTTTCACGAACTCGTACACGCCGGCCGGACAGTAGCGGGCCTCGGGGCCGCCATATTTGGCCAGGTTCACCGCCACCGGCACCGTGGGGTCTTTCAGGGTCAGGTGGACCGGTTCGTTTTCGTCGTGGTTGGTGTTCGAGATGAATACCGAACTGAGCTTGTCGAAGGTCAGCTTGCCGTCGGGTTTCGGGTAATCGATGCGCGCGCATTCCGAGGCCGGCTGCAGGCAGGCATGATCGGGCTTGGTGCGATGCAGGGTCCAGGGGATGTTGCCCTTGAGCACCAGTTGCTCGATGCCGGTCATCAGGGTGGCGACCGTGCTGCCCTTCTTGAACCACTGCTTGAAGTTGCGTGCCTTGTTCAGTTCGGTGCGCAGCCACGACGATTCGAACGCGGCCGGGTAGGCCGAGAGCTCGTCCTGGCGGCGGTCGGCGGCCACTGCCTCGAAGGCGGCATCGGCGGCCAGCATGCCGGTCTTGATGGCGGCATGGCTGCCCTTGATGCGCGAGGCATTCAGGAAACCGGCTTCACAGCCCACCAGCGCGCCGCCCGGGAAGGTGAGCTTGGGCAGCGCCAGCAGGCCGCCGGCCGTGATGGAGCGCGCGCCGTAGGCAATGCGCTTGCCGCCTTCGAATGTGCCGCGGATGGCGGGGTGGGTTTTGTAGCGCTGGAATTCTTCGAACGGCGACAGCCAGGGGTTGGCGTAGTCCAGGCCAACCACCATGCCCACCGCCACCAGATTGTTGTCCAGGTGGTACAGGAACGAGCCGCCGTAGGTGTCGGCATCGAGCGGCCAGCCGGCGGTATGCACTACCAGGCCTGGCCGGGCCTGGGCCGGGTCGACTTCCCACATTTCTTTCAGGCCGATGCCGTACGCCTGGGGATCGCGGCCGTCGTCGAGCTTGTAGCGCTCGATGAGCTGGCGGCCCAGTTGCCCACGCGAGCCTTCGGCGAAGATCGTGTAGCGCGCCAGCAGTTCCATGCCGGGCTGGTAGTGGTCGGTGTGCGAGCCGTCGCGCGCCACGCCCATGTCGCCGGTGGCCACGCCGCGCACCGCACCGTTTTCGTCGTACAGCACCTCAGCCGCGGCAAAGCCGGGGAATATCTCGACGCCGGCGGCCTCGGCCTGGTCGCCCATCCATTTCACCACGTCGCCCAGGCGCACGACGTAGTTGCCGTGGTTCTGGAAACAGGCCGGCAGCATCCAGTTGGGGGTGCTGCGCGCGCCGGTGCGGGTCAGGAACAGGAACTGGTCCTGGGTGACCGGCACGTTCAGTGGCGCGCCCTTGTCTTTCCAGTCGGGGATCAGCTCGGTCAGGGCCAGCGGATCCATCACGGCGCCGGACAGGATATGGGCGCCGAGCTCGGCGCCTTTCTCGAGTACGCACACGCTCAGTTCGCGGTTCTGCTCGGTAGCCAGCTGCTTCAGGCGCAACGCGGCGGCCAAGCCTGCCGGCCCGCCGCCGACAACCACCACGTCATATTCCATTGACTCGCGTTCGGACATTACTCCAATCCCCTCTATGTGCCGTCTGGTGATGCAAGGAAGTATTATCGGCGATTGTATTGCAGCCGGCCGGCTCGTGCCCCGGCTGCTTGATTACTGTCAGGAGCACCCATTGACCCGGGACCCGCAAAACGCCCGTATTCTTGAAGTAGGCGATTGGCATCAGGCCGAAGTGCCCATGCGCTGGGGCGATGCCGATGCGCTCAATCACATGAACAACACCGTGTATTTCCGCATGATGGAAGAGGCGCGCATCCATATGCTGCACGGGCAGGACTGGTCGCCCCCGGCCGGCCAGGGCTTTATCCTGGCGCATGCGTCGTGCGACTTCCTGCGGCCTTTCACGTACCCGGTCAGCGTGCGGGTCACGCACCGGATCACGCGCATCGGCCGTTCCAGCCTGGACGCCGACGTGGTGCTGGACAAGGCGGGCGACGACGCCGGCCCGTATGCGCGTGGGCGTACCGTACTGGTATGGATGGATTATGCGACCAACCGTTCGCAGCCGTGGTCGCCCGGCGTGCTGGAGCAACTGGGCAGGCAGTGCATGCCCGCCGCGCAAGCCGCTAAAATCGGTTCAAACCAATAAATAACGAGCGGGCGCGCCACCCCTTCTTGCAGCCGCGCCTCTGTAAACCCGAACTTCACTAGGAGCTGGACAGATGGACAAAGTGTATGCAAGCGCCGCCGAAGCGCTGGCAGGCGTCGTCGAAGACGGCCAGATGATCGCAGTGGGCGGCTTCGGCCTGTGCGGCATCCCCGAGGCACTGATCGCGGCCTTGCGCGACTCGGGCGTCAAGGGGCTGACCTGCGTCAGCAACAATGCCGGGGTGGACGGTTTCGGATTGGGCCAACTGCTCAATACCCGCCAGGTTCGCAAAATGATCGCCTCGTATGTGGGCGAAAACAAAGAGTTCGAGCGCCAGTACCTGGCCGGCGAACTCGAGCTGGAATTCACGCCGCAAGGCACGCTGGCCGAAAAGCTGCGCGCCGGCGGTGCGGGCATCCCGGCGTTCTTCACGCGCACCGGCGTGGGCACTATCGTGGCCGACGGCAAGGAACTGCGCGAATTCGATGGCCAGCAATATGTCATGGAGCGTTCGCTGGTGCCCGATGTGTCGCTGGTGAAGGCGTACATCGCCGACCGCAGCGGCAACCTGGTGTTCCGCAAGACGGCGCGCAATTTCAATCCCAATGTGGCCATGGCCGGCAAGATCACCGTGGTAGAGGTCGAGAAAATCGTCGATACAGGTTCGCTCGACCCCGACCAGATCCATCTGCCTGGCATCTATGTGCAGCGCATCGTGCTGAACGCGCAGCCGGAAAAGCGCATCGAACAACGCACCACCCGTCCGGCCTAAGGAGAACACGACATGGCATGGTCCCGCGATGAAATGGCCGCGCGCGCCGCGCGCGAGCTGCAAGACGGCTTTTACGTGAACCTGGGCATCGGCTTGCCCACCCTGGTGGCCAACCACGTGCCCAAGGGTGTCGAGGTATGGCTGCAATCCGAGAACGGCCTGCTGGGCATCGGCCCGTTCCCCACCGACGACCAGGTCGACGCCGACCTGATCAACGCCGGCAAGCAGACGGTTACCACGCTGCCCGGCTCGTCCATCTTCTCTTCGGCGGACTCGTTCGCGATGATCCGCGGCGGCAAGATCAACCTGGCCATCCTGGGCGCCATGCAGGTGTCCGAAACGGGCGACCTGGCCAACTGGATGATTCCGGGCAAGATGGTCAAGGGCATGGGGGGCGCCATGGACCTGGTGGCCGGCGTGGGCAAGGTGGTGGTACTGATGGAACACGTGGCCAAAAAGAAAGACGGTACCGAAGACATCAAGCTGCTGCCCGAATGCACGCTGCCCCTGACGGGCGTGGGCGTGGTCGACCTGATCATCACCGACCTGGGCGTACTGGAAGTCGGCGAAGCCGGCCTGAAGCTGCGCGAACTGGCGCCCGGCGTCACGGTCGACGAGATCCAGGCCAAGACCCAGGCCAAGCTGGATGTCTCTGGCGTGTAGCCGGAGCCTGGCAAGCGCATGACAGGAAACCCTGCTTCGGCAGGGTTTTTTCATGCCTGGCCGCTCGAGGGTAATCCCCGAGTATGAAAATCAATTTTCTTATTTAAAATTACGATGTAAACAAATTTACATTCGCATCCGCCAGCCAGCCCCCCCCCTCGCAGCAACCCGTTCATGACCCAGGCCACCCCGTCTTTCGCAGCCCGGATCGCCCGCGCGCAGCCCGGTTTCAGCCGGGCCCAGCACCGCATGGCCGAATATGTGCTGGCCCACCAGTTCCGCGTGGCCACCATGACCATCGATGAGTTCGCCGCCGCAGTGGGCGTGTCGGTCGCTTCCGCCAACCGCTTTGCCCGCGCGCTCGATTTGCCCGGCTATCCGCAATTCCGCGCCGAACTGGCGCGCGGTTTCGAGGCTGCGCTCGAACCGGTGGAAAAACTGCGCGTCGAGCTGGCGCATTCGGCCACGGCGGTGCAAATCATGGCGGCCATCCTGGAAGAAGACATCCGCAATGCCCAGCGCACCTTGCAGGGCCTGGATGCCCAGTCCTGTGAACGCGCAGTCGATATCGTGCTGGGCGCCGAGCGCGTCTTCATCATCGGTTTCGGCGCCAGCGGCTTTCTGGCCGGCCTGCTGCAGCGCAGCCTGTGCATGCACCTGCATGCCTGCGACACGTTGGCCGGCCCGGGCGGAGTCTCGCATGCCGCGCGCCAATTGGCCCGCATGACCGAGCGCGATCTGGTCATCGCCATCGGTTTCCCCCGCTACCTGGCCGATACCGTCACCCTAGGCCGCGCCGCGCAGCAGGCCGGGGTGCCGGTGCTGGTGCTGACCGACAAGCCCACCTCGCCGCTGGCGCCGCTGGCCACGGTGGCGCTGTATGCCCATACCTCGCGCCAGCTATCGTCCAATTCCGAGGCCGCCGCGCTGGGCTTGGTGGAAGGGCTGTCGGCTGCGGTGGCGCATCGGGCCAAGAATTCAATCCAGGCCGCGGCCGGCGTGACCCAGTCCGTCATGCCGTGGCTTTTCCATGGTGTAGGAGCAGGAAAAAGATGATTCAGCCGGTCATTGCGATTCACGGGGGGGCGGGCGCCATGTCGCGTGCCGCCATGTCGCCCGAGAAAGAGCAGGAATACCTGGCGGCCCTGAACGAGATCCTGGCGGCCGGGCAGGCCGTGCTGGCCGCCGGCGGCAGCGCGCTGGACGCGGTCACCGTGGCGGTGCGCCGCCTGGAAGACTGCCCGCTGTTCAACGCCGGGCACGGTGCCGTCTTCACCAGCGCGGGCACGCACGAGCTCGATGCGTCCATCATGGATGGCATCACGCTGCGCTGCGGCGCCATCGCCAACGTGACTTGCGTGCGCAATCCGGTGCTGGCCGCGCGTGCCGTCATGGAACACAGCAAGCACGTGTTCTTCGTGGGGCAGGGCGCCGAGGATTTCGCCCGAGAGCAAGGCCTGGAACTGGTCGATCCATCTTACTTTTCGACCGAGGCGCGGCGCGAGCAGTTGCTGCGCGTGCAGCGCGAAAACCCCGAGGCCGCGGTGCTGGACCACGATGGCCAGGCCATGGTGGCGCGTGGCCAGCCTGCGCCGGCCGATCCGCTGGATGCCGACAAGAAATTCGGCACAGTGGGCGCTGTGGCCGTTGACGCCCAGGGCAATGTGGCCGCCGCCACTTCCACGGGCGGCATCACCAACAAGCAGGTTGGCCGCGTGGGCGATGCCCCGATCATTGGCGCCGGCTGCTATGCCAGCAACCGCAGTTGCGCTGTCTCTACCACGGGTACCGGCGAAATGTTCATTCGCGCCGTTGCCGCCTATGACGTGGCGGCCCGGATGGAATACGGCGGAGCCTCGCTGCAGGCGGCCGCCGACCGCGTGGTGTTCGACACCTTGCCCGCCATCCAGGGCAAGGGCGGCATGATCGCCGTCGACACCCAAGGCAATGTGGTCCTGCCGTTCAACACGGAAGGCATGTATCGAGGCTATGCCCGCGTGGGCGAGCCACCGGTGGCGGCCATTTATCGATGACCGTCGCGCAATTGCGCTGCCGATGCGGCAGCCTGCAGGGGATGAAGAAATATGGTTGACCGCGCAAGCAGCCTGGCGCTGCCCGATAACCGCGTGGTGCAGGTCGATGACCTGAGCGTGCGGTTCGCGACTTCGGAACGCACGGTCGATGCGGTGCGCAATCTGTCGTTCCACGTCGATCGGGGCGAGACCCTGGCCATCGTGGGCGAGTCCGGTTCGGGTAAGTCGGTCACGTCGCTGGCCTTGATGCGGCTGGTGGAGCACGGCGGCGGCAAGATCGCCTCGGGCAGCATGCTGTTGCGCCGGCGCAGCGGTGCGGTGGTCGACCTGGCGCGTGCGCCCGGGGCCGCGATGCGCACCATACGCGGCGCCGACATCGCCATGATTTTCCAGGAGCCCATGACCTCGCTGAACCCGGTGTTCACGGCTGGCGACCAGATCGCCGAATCGATCCGGGTGCACCAGGGCAAAGACAGCGCGAGCGCGCGCGCCGAGGCGCTGCGCATGCTCGAGCGCGTGCGCATTCCCGAGGCCCGCCAGGTGCTGGACCGCTACCCGCACCAGTTGTCGGGCGGCATGCGCCAGCGCGTCATGATCGCCATGGCGCTGTCGTGCAAGCCGCAATTGCTGATCGCCGACGAGCCCACCACCGCGCTGGACGTCACCATCCAGGCGCAGATCCTGCAGCTGATCCGCCAGTTGCAGGAAGAAATGGACATGGGCGTGATCTTCATCACGCACGACATGGGCGTGGTGGCCGAAGTGGCCGACCGGGTGCTGGTCATGTACCGCGGCGACAAGGTCGAAGAGGGCGGGGCGGACGAAGTATTCGGCCGGCCCCGCCATACGTACACACGCGCGTTGCTGTCGGCAGTGCCGCGCCTGGGCGCCATGGCCGGCACCGACTTGCCGGCCAAGTTTCCGCTGCTGCGGGTCGATACCCAGCAGGCGGTTGCGCCGGTCGAGCGCCACGATACGCTGCGCGACGATGCCCAGCCCATTTTGCGCGTCAAAGACCTGATCACCCGTTTCGATGTGCCCAGCGGCCTGTTCGGGCGCGTCAAGCGGCGCGTGCACGCCGTCGAGCAAGTCAGTTTCGACCTGTACCCCGGCGAAACCCTGGCGCTGGTGGGCGAATCGGGCTGCGGCAAGTCGACCACCGGCCGTTCGCTGCTGCGCCTGGTCGAAAGCCAGAGCGGCGCCATCGAATTCGGCGGGCAGAACATCCGCGACATGCCTACCAGCACGCTGCAAAGCCTGCGCCGCAATATCCAGTTCATTTTCCAGGACCCGTTCGCCTCGCTCGATCCACGCGTCACGGTGGGTTTCTCGATCATGGAACCGCTGCTGGTGCACGGCATCGCCAAGGGCGAGGCGGCGCGCCAGCGCGTGGCCTGGCTGCTGGAGAAGGTCGGCCTGCCGGCCGAGCATGCCAGCCGCTATCCGCACGAGTTCTCTGGCGGCCAGCGCCAGCGCATTGCCATCGCGCGCGCGCTGGCGCTCAATCCCAAGGTCGTGGTGGCCGACGAGTCGGTCTCGGCGCTGGATGTGTCGATCCAGGCGCAGATCGTCAACCTGATGCTCGACTTGCAGCGCGAGCTGGGCGTGGCGTTCCTGTTCATTTCGCACGACATGGCGGTGGTCGAGCGCGTCAGCCACCGCGTGGCGGTGATGTACCTGGGACAGATCGTCGAAATCGGCCCGCGCCGCGCCATTTTCGAAAACCCGCAGCATCCCTACACGCGCAAGCTGATGGACGCTGTGCCGATCGCCGATCCGGCGCGCCGGCACATCAGGCGCGAACTGCTGTCCGATGAAATCCCCAGCCCGATCCGGGCCGTCGGCGACGAACCGGTGGTCCAACCGTTGGTGCAAGTCGCGCCACGGCATTTTGTCGCCCGGCACCGAATTGCCGGCGCGTACTGATCAGCAAGCCGTCTGTACCCCCCAAGGAGCCTGTTCATGAATAAATGTGTCGATTCGCTGTCCCAGCGAAAAACCCTGGCAGCAAGCCTGTTGGCACTGTCCGCCCTGACCTGCGGCAGCGCCGCGTTCGCGGCCAAGGATGTGGTGCTGGCGCTGAGCTCGCAGGCCGAGACGCTGGACCCCTACAACACCAACACTACCTTGACCACGGCCGTCACCAAGTCGTTCTATGAAGGCCTGTTCGAGTTCGACAAAGACCTGAAGATCAAGCCTGTACTGGCCGAAAGCTACGAAGTCTCGCCCGACGGGCTGACCTACACCTTCAAGCTGCGCCAGGGCGTGAAGTTCCATGACGGTACCGCGTTCAACGCCGCCGCCGTGAAGGCCAACCTGGATCGCGTGCTCGATCGCGACAACCACCTGGCCCGCTACAACCAGTTCAACCGCATCGACAAGGTCGAAGCGGTCGATGACTACAACTTGCGCATCACCCTGAAAGAGCCGTTCGCGCCCTTCATCAACTCGCTGGCGCACGCTTCGGCGGCCATCATTTCGCCGGCCGCGCTGCAAAAGTACGGCAAGGAAATCGCCTTCAATCCGGTGGGTACCGGCCCCTTCGTGTTCGACGGCTGGAAGCAGACCGACTACGTCCGCGGCAAGAAATTCGACGGCTACTGGAAGAAGGGCTATCCCAAGGTCGACACCATCACCTGGAAACCGGTGCTGGAGAACAGCACCCGCGCCGCCATGCTGCAGACCGGCGAAGCCGATTTCGCCTACACGCTGCCGTATGAGCAGGCCGCCTTGCTGCAAAAGAGCGACAAGCTGGACGTGCTGACGGGCGATTCGATCATCACCCGCTACATCAGCTTCAACGTGCAGCACAAGCCATTCGACAATGTGAAGGTGCGCCAGGCCATCAACTACGCCATCAACCGCGAGGCGCTGGCCAAGGTGGCGTTTGCCGGCTACGCCTTCCCGGCGCAGGGCATCGTGCCGCAAGGCGTGACCTATGCCTACAAGATGGACCCGTGGCCGTACGATCCCAAGAAGGCCAAGGAACTGCTGGCCGAGGCCGGTTACCCCGATGGCTTCGAATCGGTGCTGTGGGGCGGCTATAGCAACACCACCACCCAGAAAGTGCTGCAGTTCGTGCAGCAGCAATTGCGCCAGGTCGGCGTGAAAGTCCAGGTGCAGGCCCTGGAAGTGGGCCAGCGCACCGAGATGGTCCAGTCCGCGCCGGACCCCGCCACCGCGCCGGTACGCATGTACTACGCGGGCTGGTCGTCCTCGACCGGCGAAGCCGACTGGGCCCTGCGTCCGTTGCTGGCCTCGGAATCGTTCCCGCCCAAGCTGAACAATACGGCCTACTACAAGAACGACCTCGTCGACGGCAACATCGCCAAGGCCCTGCGCTCGGTCGACGACAAGGAAAAGACCCAGCTCTACAAAGAAGCGCAAGAGCAGATCTGGAAGGATGCGCCGTGGGCGGCACTCGTTACCGAGAAAATGCTGTATGCCCGCAGCAAGAACCTGGACGGTGTCTACGTGATGCCCGACGGCAACATCAATTCCGGCGAGATCTCGGTTTCCAAGTAAGTACGCCCGCCTAACGGCGAAACACGGTCGATGCGCGGGTCCGCCCAGGCGGGCGCGCGCATCGCCGATCAGGTTGCAATATGCTGAATTACTTCCTCAAGCGCCTGGTGGGCCTGGCGCCCACCTTGCTGATCGTGGCGGTGCTGGTGTTCCTGTTCGTGCACATGCTGCCCGGCGATCCGGCGCGGCTGGCGGCAGGGCAGGACGCCGATCTCGAGACCGTTGAACTGGTGCGCAAAGAGCTGGGGCTGGACAAGCCGCTGCCCGAGCAGTTCGTGCGGTTCTTCACCAACATCGTGCAGGGCGACCTGGGCACGTCGATCCGCACGCGCCGGCCGGTGGCCACCGAAATCGCCGAGCGCTTCATGCCCACGCTGCTGCTGACCCTGGTCAGCATGGCCTGGTCGGTCGTGTTCGGCATGACCATCGGCATTCTCTCGGCGGTGTACCGCAACCGCTGGCCCGACCGCCTGGGCATGACGCTGGCCGTCTCGGGCATTTCATTCCCGGCGTTCGCGCTGGGGATGTTGTTCATGCAGATATTCTCGGTGGACCTGGGCTGGTTGCCGACGGTGGGCGCCAGTTCGTGGCAGCACTACATCCTGCCGTCCATTACGCTGGGCGCCGCGGTGGCCGCGGTGATGGCGCGCTTTACCCGCGCCTCGTTCGTGGAAGTGATCCAGGAAGACTTCGTGCGCACCGCCCGCGCCAAGGGCCTGCGCGAACGTGTCGTCATCATCAAGCATTGCCTGCGCAACGCGCTGATCCCGGTGGTAACCATGATGGGCCTGCAGTTCGGCTTCCTGCTGGGCGGCTCGATCGTGGTCGAGGCGGTATTCAACTGGCCCGGCCTGGGCCGGCTGCTGGTCGACTCGGTCAACATGCGCGACTACCCCGTCATTCAGGCGCTGGTGCTGCTGTTCTCGCTGGAGTTCATCCTGATCAACCTGGTCGTGGACATGCTCTACGGTTTCATCAACCCCACCATCCGATACAAGTGAGGCGGCCATGACGCAAACGACCGCCGTAAATACCGGCACCGATGTACGTACCCCGTGGGGGGAATTCTGGCGCAAGTTCCGCAAGCAGCACGTGGGCGTGGGCGCCCTGGTGTTCGTGCTGCTGCTGGTGCTGGTCGCCGTGCTGGCGCCCTGGATCAGTCCGTACGACGCCGAGAATTTCTTCGACTACGACATGATCAACACCGGTCCGTCCTGGACCCACTGGTTCGGGGTCGATCCGCTGGGCCGCGATATCTTCAGCCGTATCCTGATGGGCGCGCGCATCTCGCTGGCGGCCGGCTTCCTGTCGGTGCTGCTGGGCGGCCTGATCGGCACCGCGCTGGGCTTGATGGCCGGCTACTACGAAGGCTGGTGGGACCGCATCACCATGCGCATTTCCGATGTGCTGTTCGCGTTTCCCGGCATTCTGCTGGCACTGGGCGTGGTGGCCATATTGGGCAGCAGCATGACCAACGTGGTGGTGGCGGTGTCGGTGTTCAGCGTGCCGGCCTTCGCGCGCCTGGTGCGCGGCAACACGCTGGCCCTGAAGAACCTGACCTATATCGAGGCCACCAAGAGCATCGGCGCATCCGACTGGACCATCCTGGTGCGCCACATCCTGCCCGGCACGATCTCGTCCATCGTGGTGTATTTCACCATGCGCGTGGGCACGTCCATTATCACGGCGGCCAGCCTGTCGTTCCTGGGCATGGGCGCGCAGCCGCCCACGCCGGAGTGGGGCGCCATGCTGAACGAGGCGCGCGCCGACATGGTCAATGCGCCCCACGTGGCGCTGTTCCCCAGCCTGGCGATCTTCCTGACGGTGCTGGCTTTCAACCTGTTGGGCGACGCCTTGCGCGATGCCCTGGACCCCAAGATCGACCGCCTGTAGCCTGCCGCGATGGATACGCAATCGATACTCCCCCGCATCGGCGGGCTGCCGGCGGGGCCGCTGGATGCCATCAGCGATGTGTGCGGCGTCACCGTCGGACACTGCACCATAGCCGACGGCGCGCTGCAGACCGGCGTCACGGTGGTGCGTCCGCACCCCGGCGACGTCTACCGCGACAAGGTGCCGGCCGCCGCGGCGGTGCTCAACGGTTTCGGCAAGAGTACCGGCCTGGTCCAGGTACGCGAGCTGGGCGTATTGGAAACGCCGCTGGCCCTGACCAATACATTCGGCGTGGGCACAGTGGCCAATGCGCAGATCCGCGCCGCCGTGGCCGCCAACCCCGCCATCGGGCGCGATTGGCCCACCGTCAATCCACTGGTGTTCGAATGCAATGATGGCTACCTGAACGACATCCAGGCGCTGGCCGTGCAGGAAATGCACTATGCGCAGGCGCTGGCCGCGGCCGAATCCCGCTTCGCGCAGGGGGCGGTCGGGGCGGGGCGCGGCATGTCGTCGTTCTCGCTCAAGGGCGGCATCGGTTCGGCATCGCGCATCGCCGCTATCCAGCCGGGCCTGCGCCATGCGGTGGGGGCGCTGGCGCTGGCCAATTTCGGCCGCCTGCCCAGCCTGACCATCGCCGGCCGGCCGTTCGGCCGCGAACTGGCCCGCCAGCAAGACCAGGCGCACGCCGCCGAGGCCGCGCGCCCCGAGCAGGGCTCCATCATCCTGCTCATCGCCACCGATGCACCGCTGGATGCCCGCCAGTTGCGCCGCGTGGCGCTGCGCGCCGGCGCCGGCCTGGCGCGCACCGGTTCCGTGTTTGGCCATGGCAGCGGCGACATCGCGCTGGCGTTTTCCACCGCCTACACTATTCCCCACCTGGCCGAGCGCGGCATGCCCGCCGTGCCGCTGCTGCATGAAACGCGCATCGATCCGCTGTTCGAGGCCGCGGCCGAAGCGGCCGAGCAGGCCATCATCGCGGCCCTGTGGCATGCCGAATCGGTCGACGGGCGCGACGGCCATCGCCGCGCCTGCATCCGCGAAGCCGCGCCGCGCTGGCGCGAATGGCTGGCACGCACTGAACTGTAGGCGGCCGCCGCAACTTTGACACAATCCCATGAAAATCCTGATTTCCACCGATATCGAGGGCGTGGCCGGCGTATTCCATGCCGAGCAGACCCGGGCCGGCAATGGCGAATACGAGCGGGCCCGCGCCTGGATGACGGGCGAGGCCAATGCCGCCATCCAGGGCGCTTTCGCCGGCGGCGCCGCTGAAGTCCTGGTCAACGATTCGCATGGCGGTTTTCGCAACCTGCTGCCCGACGCGCTCGACCCGCGCGCCCGCCTGGTGCTGGGCAAGCCGCGCTACCTGGGCATGATGGGCGGGTTGGAAGAACCCTGCGATGCCGTCTTCATGATCGGCTACCACGCCCGTTCGCAGGCGCGCGGCATCCTGGCTCACACGATCAACAGCTTTGCCTTCGCACGCGTGTTCATCAACGGCACCGAGCTGGGCGAGGCCGGGCTGTACGGGGCGCTGGCCGGCGAGCTGGGCGTGCCGGTGATCCTGGGCAGCGGCGACGATGTCTTCATTGACGAGACCGGCCCGCTGTTTCCGCATGCCCAGTGGGTGCAGACCAAAGTGGCGCACGGCCAAGGCAGCGGCGCCACGCTGTCGCCCGAGGCCGCCCGCCAGGCCATCGCGGCCGCTGCCGCAGCGGCGGTGCGTGGCGCCGCCGGGGCGGTTCCCCTGCGCATCGCCGCGCCTATAGAATGCCGGTTGCAGACCCAGAGTTCGGCGCTGGCCGACCTGTTCTGCATGTGGCCCACGCTCGAGCGCGTGGACGGCGTCACCCTGCGCTTCACCGTAGACAGCATGCAGGCCGCCGTCCGCACGCTCAACAGCCTGTCGGCCATGTCGTCCATGCTGCGCTAAGGAACCCCATGCCCTCCACCGATACCCGCATCGCCCAGCTCAGGCAGGCCATGCGCCGCCATGGCCTGGACGCTTGCGTCGTCCCGTCCGCCGATCCGCATTTGTCCGAATACTTGCCCGCTCGCTGGCAGGGCCGCCAGTGGGCTAGCGGTTTCACCGGCTCGGCCGGCACGCTGGTGGTCACGGCCGATTTCGCCGGCTTGTGGGTCGACAGCCGCTACTGGGTACAGGCCGAGGCCCAGCTTGCCGGTACCTGCGTGCAGTTGATGAAAATCGCGGCGGCCGGCACGCCCGGCCATATCGACTGGCTGGCCGCGCACATGCAGGCCGGCCAGCGGGTGGGCGTGGATGGCCTGGTGCTGGGCTTGTCGGCTTTCCGTGCGCTGTCGGCCGCGCTGGCGCCCGTGGGGGCCAGCCTGGACATCCAGGCCGACCTGCTGTCCGACATCTGGCCCGATCGCCCCGGCTTGCCTGACGCACCCGTGTACGGGCATGAACCGCCCTACGCCTGCCTCAGCCGCGCCGACAAGCTGTCCCAGTTGCGCCAAGCCATGCGCGCGCACGGCGCCGACGTGCACCTGGTGTCCACGCTGGACGATATTGCCTGGCTGTTCAACCTGCGTGGCGCCGATGTGTCGTACAACCCGGTATTCCTGGCGCATGCCCTGGTCGGCCTGGACCACGCCACGCTGTTCGTGGCCGACGGCAAGGTCGGCGTGGCCCTGCGCGCCGCGCTGGCGGCCGATGGCATCGACGTGGCGCCCTACGGCCTGGTCGCCGAGGCGCTGGGCTCGCTGCAGTGCGACCAGACCCTGCTGATCGATCCGGCCCGGGTCACTTGCGGCGTGTTCCACGCCATGAACCCGGCCGTGCCGCGCGTCGAGGCAATCAATCCCAGCACCTTGTTCAAGTCGCGCAAGTCCGAGGCCGAACTGGCCCACGTGCGCCAGGCCATGGCGCACGACGGGGCCGCGCTGTGCGAGTTCTTCGCCTGGTTTGAAAGCGCCCTGGGCCGCGAGGCCGTTACCGAACTGACCATCGACGAACAAATCACGGCGGCGCGCGCACGCCGCCCGGGCTATGTGTGCCCCAGCTTCGCCACCATTGCCGGTTTCAATGCCAATGGCGCCATGCCGCACTACCGGGCCACACCCGAATCGCATTCGGCCATCGAGGGCGATGGCTTGCTGCTGATCGATTCGGGCGGCCAGTACCTGGGCGGCACCACCGACATCACCCGCGTGGTGGCCGTGGGCCAGCCCAACGCCGACCAGAAGGCCGACTTCACCCTGGTGCTCAAGGGCATGATCGCGCTGTCACGGGCGGCTTTCCCGCGCGGCACGCCATCGCCCATGCTCGATGCCATTGCCCGCGCGCCCATCTGGCAGGGCGGAGCCGAATACGGCCACGGCACCGGCCATGGGGTGGGGTATTTCCTGAACGTGCACGAGGGGCCGCAGGTCATCTCGTACCGCGCCGCGCCCGGTCCCCACACGGCCATGGAACCCGGCATGATCACCTCCAATGAGCCCGGCATCTACCGGCCCGGACGCTGGGGAATCCGCATCGAGAACCTGGTGGCCAATCGCAGCTGGCTCGAGGGCGAACTGGGCGAGTTCCTGTGCTTCGAGACCCTGACCCTCTGCCCCATCGATACCCGCTGCATCGATGCCTCGCTGCTGCGGCCCGACGAAATCGCCTGGCTGGACGACTACCATCGCACGGTGCGCGAGCGCCTGGCGCCGCTGGTCGACGGCACGGCGCTGGCCTGGCTGCAGGCGCGTACCCAGCCGCTGCTGGCCAACTGAGCGCGGTATTTTCCGGGGCGGGTGGACGGGTCCCCCGGGGCTGCTCGGGGGCGGGCGCACCTTCCGGCTTTGTTACGTGACAACGATCAGGGAAAACCCCTGAGCGGTCCTGCGCCCGGCTATAATCCAAATTTCCCGCATGCGCCCGCTCGTCCCGGGCGCCTATTACGATGACCAAATACGTATTTGTCACCGGCGGTGTGGTGTCCTCCCTGGGCAAAGGGATCGCCGCCGCGTCCCTCGCCGCGATTCTCGAATCGCGCGGCCTGCAAGTCACTCTGCTCAAGCTCGACCCCTACATCAACGTCGACCCCGGCACCATGAGCCCGTTCCAGCACGGCGAGGTGTTCGTCACGGAAGACGGCGCCGAAACCGACCTCGACCTGGGCCACTACGAACGCTTCATCTCGGCCAAGATGCACAAGGTGAACAACTTCACCACCGGCCAGATCTACGAATCGGTGCTGCGCAAAGAGCGCCGCGGCGATTACCTGGGCAAGACGGTGCAGGTCATTCCGCACATCACCAACGAAATCCAGGACTTCGTCGCCCGTGGCGCCGATGCCGCCTGGAACGGCGCCACCGACGTGGCCATCGTCGAAATCGGCGGCACGGTGGGCGACATCGAATCGCTGCCGTTCCTGGAAGCCGCCCGCCAGATGAGCCTGCGGCTGGGCCGCAACAACGCCGCCTTCGTGCACCTGACGCTGGTGCCGTTCATTGCCTCGGCCGGCGAGCTCAAGACCAAGCCCACCCAGCACTCGGTGCAGAAACTGCGCGAAATCGGCATCTATCCCAACCTGCTGCTGTGCCGCGCCGACCGCCCCATTCCCGACGACGAGCGCGCCAAGATCTCGATGTTCTCCAACGTGCCGCTGGATGCCGTCATTTCGGTCTGGGATTCCGACTCCATCTACAAGATTCCCGCGATGCTGCACAAGCAGGGCGTCGACAACATCGTCTGCGAGGCCCTGGGGCTGACGCCGCCGCCGGCCGACCTGTCCATGTGGGACAACCTGGTCGATGCGCTGGAACACCCCCAGCACCAGCTCACCATCGGCATGGTGGGCAAGTACGTCGACCTGACCGAATCCTACAAGTCGCTGTCCGAAGCCCTGGTGCATGCCGGCATCCACACGCGCTCGAAGATCAATATCGAATACATCGATTCCGAAGACATCGAAACCCGCGGTACCGACCAGCTCAAGCACCTGGACGCCATCCTGGTGCCGGGCGGTTTCGGCAAGCGGGGCACCGAAGGCAAGATCGCCGCCATCCGCTATGCTCGTGAAAACGGCGTGCCTTACCTGGGCATCTGCCTGGGCATGCAGCTGGCCGTCATCGAGTTCGCGCGCCACGTGGCCGGTTTGGGCGGCGCCAACAGCACCGAATTCGACCCGTCCGCCCCGCATCCGGTGGTGGCGCTGATCACCGAATGGATGGACCGCGAAGGCAAGGTCGAAAAGCGCGATGCCGCTTCCGACTTGGGCGGCACCATGCGCAAGGGCGCGCAGCGCTGCCCCGTCAAGCCGGGCACCCGCGCGCAAGCCATCTACGGCGACGACGTCAACGAACGGCATCGCCACCGCTACGAAGTCAACAACGTCTACGTGCCGCGCCTGGAAGAGGCGGGCATGGTCATCAGTGCGCGCACCCCCACTGAAAACCTGCCCGAAATGATGGAACTTCCCGACCACCCGTGGTTCGTGGGTGTGCAGTTCCACCCCGAATTCACTTCCACGCCGCGCGACGGGCACCCGCTGTTCTCCAGCTTCATCGAGGCGGCCATTGCCAATCACGCGCGCAAGGAGCCCTGAATGAAAGCCTGCGGTTTCGACATTGGCCTGGAGCACCCGTTTTTCCTGATCGCAGGTCCGTGCGTCATCGAATCGCGCGAACTGGCCTTCGAAACCGCCGGCCGCCTGCAGGAAATCACGGCCAGGCTGGGTATCCCGTTCATCTACAAAAGTTCGTTCGACAAGGCCAATCGCAGCTCGGGCAAATCGTTTCGCGGCCTGGGCATGGACGAAGGCCTGAAGATCCTGTCCGATGTGCGCGCCCAACTGGGCGTGCCCGTGCTGACCGATGTGCACGAAACCGAGCAGGTCGGCCCGGTGGCCGCCGTGGTCGACATGTTGCAGACGCCGGCTTTCCTGTGCCGACAAACCGACTTCATCCGGGCCTGCGCAGCCTCGCTCAAGCCGGTCAACATCAAGAAGGGCCAGTTCCTGGCGCCGCACGATATGGTGCAAGTGGCCCAGAAGGCCCGCGACGCCGCCATCGAGGCCGGCGGCGACGGCAGTAATATCCTGGTTTGCGAGCGCGGCGCTTCTTTCGGATACAACAACTTAGTGTCCGACATGCGCTCGCTGGCTATCATGCGGGAAACGGGCTGTCCGGTCGTGTTCGACGCCACCCACTCGGTGCAGTTGCCGGGCGGGCAGGGTACGTCTTCGGGCGGGCAGCGCGAATTCGTGCCCGTGCTGGCGCGCGCGGCGGTGGCTGTCGGAGTGTCGGGCCTGTTCATGGAAACCCACCCCAATCCGGCTTGTGCCATGTCCGACGGCCCCAACGCCGTGCCGCTGGACCTGATGCCCGCGCTGCTCGAATCGCTGGTCGAACTCGATCGCGTGACCAAACGCAACGGCTTCATCGAAAACCAGTTCATCTGAACTGATGCCGCCGTCATGAATCTGTCTATCGTTCAGGGAATCAAAAAATCATGAGTGCAATCGTCGATATCATCGGCCGCGAAATCCTCGATTCGCGCGGCAATCCTACCGTCGAGTGCGACGTGCTGCTGGAATCCGGCGCCATGGGTCGCGCCGCCGTGCCGTCGGGCGCTTCCACCGGCCAGCGCGAAGCCATCGAACTGCGCGACGGCGACATGTCGCGCTACCTGGGCAAGGGCGTGTTGCGCGCGGTCGAGAACCTCAATACCGAGATATCCGAAGCCCTGATGGGCCTGGACGCGCAAGAACAGACGTTCGTCGACCGCACCCTGATCGAACTGGACGGCACCGAAAGCAAGGAACGCCTGGGCGCCAATGCTCTGCTGGCCGCCAGCATGGCGGTGGCGCGTGCCGCCGCCGACGAATCCGGCCTGTCGCTGTACCGCTACTTCGGCGGCAGCGGTCCCATGAGCATGCCTGTGCCGATGATGAACGTCATCAATGGGGGCGCGCATGCCAACAACACGCTCGACCTGCAAGAACTGATGATCCTGCCGGTGGGCGCCACCAGCTTCCGCGAGGCCTTGCGCTGGGGCGCTGAAGTGTTCCACGCCCTGAAGAAGCTCATTCACGGCCAGGGCATGTCCACGGCCGTGGGTGACGAAGGCGGCTTTGCACCCAACGTGCCCAGCCATGAAGCAGCCATACAGCTGATCCTGAAGGCCATCACCGAGGCCGGCTACGAGCCGGGCTCGCAAATCGCCCTGGGCCTGGACTGCGCCAGTTCCGAGTTCTTCCGCGATGGCAAATACACGCTGGCCGGCGAAGGCGGCCTGTCGCTGTCGTCGCAAGAATTCGCCAACCTGCTGGCCACCTGGTGCGACAAGTACCCCATCATCAGCATCGAGGACGGCATGGCCGAAAACGATTGGGATGGCTGGAAACTGCTGACAGACCAACTGGGCAAGAAGGTGCAATTGGTGGGCGACGACCTGTTCGTTACCAACACCCGCATCCTGAAAGAAGGCATCCAGAAGGGCGTGGCCAACTCGATCCTGATCAAGATCAACCAGATCGGCACCCTGACCGAGACCTTCGCCGCCATCGAAATGGCCAAGCGTGCCGGCTATACCGCCGTGGTGTCGCACCGCTCGGGCGAAACCGAAGATTCCACCATCGCCGATATCGCGGTGGCGACCAACGCCATGCAGATCAAGACCGGTTCGCTGTCGCGTTCCGACCGCATGGCCAAGTACAACCAGTTGCTGCGCATCGAAGAAGAACTGGCCGAAGTGGCTTCTTATCCGGGCCTCGACGCGTTCTACAACCTGCGTTGACCGTACCGGGCCGGGCGCGCCGCGCCCGGCCCTTGCGGCTGGCCGCAATAGTTGAGGGTGTTCGCATATGCGCCTGTTGTTCCTGGGGCTGCTCGTCTTGCTGGGCCTGATCCAGTATCCGCTTTGGCTGGGCAAGGGCGGCTGGTTCAAGGTATGGGACCTGCAGCGCCAGGTGGCCGCGCAACACGAAACCAACGAAGGGCTGCGCGCGCGCAACGCCGCGCTTGAGGCCGAAGTGCGCGACCTGGCTACCGGCGTAGGAGCCATCGAAGAGCGCGCCCGCAGTGAACTGGGCATGATGCGCGAAGGCGAGGTCTTCGTGCAGATTTTGCCGCCCGGCAGCTCCGTGCCGCGGCCCGCGCCCACGCCTGCGGCCGGCACTTCTGGCCAACCCGCCACGCCGCCGCGCCGCTGATCGGCCCGTTTGCGGCTCAAGGCCCGTCGCGGGCGCAATCCCAGCTTCCGTAGACCACTTGGCCCTTGCGCGCCGCCGGTGCCGCATGCCAGTCGACCGGGTGCGACTGCATTTCGATGCGCAATTCCATTCGAAGGGCCAGCAGGCCGCGCTCCAGGGCGTGTTGCGCGCAAGCCTCCGCCGCCCGGCCTGCCTGCCGCAGCAGTACCCGGGTCAGGGGCGCCAGGGGCTCGTGCAGGTAGGTCAGGCGCAGATGCAGGGTATTGGCATCGAAAATGGTCGGGCCGCCAGGCGGGGCGCCGCGCGCGGCGTGTTGCTCGGCCTGGTAGTCGTTGCTGGCGGCGCGCCGGCCAGGCGCTCCGGCCACGGCCAGGCCGGCGCGCGCATGAGCCTGTAACGCCACAGCGCTGGGCTGCAGTACTTCGATGCGCCAGGCGGGCATCCCGGCCTGGACTTGCAGGCGCCGCCATGCCCGCCGTTGCGCCGCTCGCGCATCGCCGCCGGCCTGCGCGTGGCGCGGCCGCGCCGCCTGTTCAAAGGCTTGGGCGATGGCGTCGGGATGGCCGTGGGCCGTGGCGCCCGCCCGCGCGGCGTCGACCAGGGCCACATAGGCCAATTGCCGGGCCAGATGCCAGTGCGCAGCCTCGGCCGCCAGCACGCCCAGCAACAGCAGGGGCGGGGCGGCCAGGGCGAATTCCAGCAAAGTGGCGCCACGGCCGTGCCGCGGCATGGCACGGCGCTGCACGCAGGGGCGCAATCGAAAAGGCAGAGGGTAAGGCATCGCCGGCAGTGTGCCTGCGCCATGCCTGGGCCGTCGATTGTGGCATCTACGCCTGGGCCGTCCCGTCCACCCGCAAGGTGGAAGCGCGCAGCGCTTCGGGGGGGGCAATTTCAATGCACGGTGGGTGGGTCTTGTTCGGGCATCGGACGGGCCGGGGCGAACAGGCCCGAGCAATCGACCGCATCGAACTTGTAGGGCTTGCCGCAGAAGTCGCAGGTGACGCGCACGCTGCCTTGCTCGGCCAGGATATCTTCGACCTCGCGCTCGCCCAGGGTGCGCAGCATGCCCGCCACGCGCTCGCGCGTGCACGTGCAGTGCCAGCGTACCGGGATGGGCTCGAAGGCAATCAGTGTTTCTTCCCAGTACAGCCGGTGGATCAGCGTATCGATATCGGCACGCACCAGTTCATCGGGTTCGAGCGTGTCGGCCAGCAGGGTGGCACGCGCCAGCGTGTCGGCGGTACTTTCGGCGCGCGCCGCGCCGCCCTGGTCGGGCAGGCGCTGCACCAGCAGGCCGGCAGCGTACTGATCGCCAGCCTGCAGCCACAGCCGCGTGTCGAGCTGCTCGGACGCCTTCATGTAGTGCTGCAGGGCTTGCGCCACGGTCTCGCCTTCCAGGGGCACGATACCCTGGTAGGTCTGCTGGCCCGGCACCTTGCGGCGGGGGTCCAGTACCACGATGAAACGGCCCTGGCCATCGGCATTGAGCAGGCTTTGCATGCTGCCGTCGGCTGGCACTTCATGGCCTTCGCGTACTTTCACGGTGGCGCGCAGGCTCAGGTCGGACTGGCATTCGACCACCACCAGGGCGATCGGGCCGCCACCCTGGATCTGCAGCACCAGCGAGCCCTCGAACTTGATGTTGGCTGCCAGCAAGGCCGCGGCCGCCATGAGTTCGCCCAGCAGGCGCTGGACGGCGGGCGGGTACTGGTGGTTTTCCTGCGCATCCAGCCAGGTCTGGTGCAACCGCACGGCCTGGACCCGCACCGAGCGGTCTTCGAACAGGTATTTCTTGAGTTGATCGGTCATGGGGGAATGTTAGCCGATCGCCTGGTCCGGGCGGCGTCAGCCTATGCGCTTGAGTGCCTGCTTGTAGTGTTGCGCGCGCGTTTCGTAGTGGCGGGTATTCTCGTGCATGCCGGCGATTTCTTCGGCTGTCAGCTCGCGCACCACCTTGCCGATGCCGATGACCAGCGAATTGTCCGGAATGACCCGGCCTTCGGGGATGATGGCACCGGCGCCCACCAGGCAATTGCGCCCGACCACGGCATTATTCAGCACAATGGCCTGCATGCCGATCAGGGCGCCCTCGTGGATGGTGCAGCCGTGCAGCATGGCCTGGTGCCCCACGGTGACGCCGGGCCCGATGGTCATCGGACAGCCTTCGTCGACGTGCAGCACGCTCGATTCCTGGATGTTGCTGCCTGCCTGGATGACGATGGGGGCGTTGTCGCCCCGTATTGCCACGTGCGACCAGATGCTGACGCCGGCCTGCAGGGTGACATTGCCGATGATGTCGGCGCTGTCGGCGATGTACACGCTGGGGTCGATGACAGGGGTATGGACGTCAAGCTGGTAAATGGGCATGCAGCGGTCTCCGGTATGCAATCAAGCCTGGGCGGCCGCGGCCCGCGCTTCTTCGCGCTGGCGCAGCACCCTGCGCTGGATTTTACCGGTGGTGGTCATGGGAAGTTCGTCGATGAACTCGATTTCCTTCGGGTACTCGTAGGGCGCCAGGCGGTTGCGCACGTGTTCTTGCAGGGCCTGGATAAGCTGGGCGGGGTCGTGGCTGGCGTATTCGGGGGTCAGCACCACGTAGGCCTTGACCAGCGCGCCGCGCTCGGCGTCGGGCTTGGGCACGACCGCGGCATTGGCCACGGCATCGTGGCCCAGCAGGCAGTTTTCGATTTCACCCGGGCCGATGCGATAGCCGGCCGACTTGAAGACGTCGTCGGCGCGGCCGGCGTACCACAGGTAGCCGTCGGCATCGATGCTGGCCAGGTCGCCGGTACGGCACCAGTCGCCCGTGAACTTGGCCTGGGTGGCCGCCTCGTTGCGCCAATAACCCAGGAACAGGATGGGATCGGGGAAACCGTGGATGTCGAGCCGGTTCAGGGCGATTTCGCCGGTTGCACCCGCCGCCACCGGCTGGCCGGCATCGTCGATCACTGCCACCTGGTGGCCCGGGTACGGCCGCCCCATGCTGCCCGGCTTGGCCGGCCAGCGCTGGCGGCTATTGCCCACCAGGTAATTCATTTCAGTCTGGCCGAACATCTCGTTGGGCGTGATGCCCAGCGCCGAGCGGCACCATTCGAACACGGTTTCGCCCACGCTCTCGCCGGCGCTCATGATGGCGCGCAAGGCCAGCCGGTAACGGCTGGCCGGCTCGGGCACGGCCTTCATCATCATCTTGAGCGCGGTCGGGAACAGGAAGGTATTGGTGACCCGGTAGCGCTCCATGAGCTCGAAGGCCCGCTCGGGCGTGAAGCGTCCGCGCGTGCCCACGATGGGGTGGCCGAAATACAGGGTGGGCAGCAGGGCATCCATCATGCCGCCCGTCCAGGCCCAGTCGGCCGGCGTCCAGAATACGTCGTTGGGCTTGGGAAACCAGTCTTGCGATGCCACGAAGCCGGGCAGGTTGCCGATCAGGACGCTATGGGGCAGCAGGGCACCCTTCGGCGCGCCGGTGGTGCCCGAGGTATAGAGCAGGATGGCCGGGTCCGAGGCACGCGTCAGCACGGGCTTGAAGTCGCCAGGCTGGCGGGCCAGCAGGCTGCGCCAGGGCAGGACGCGCTCGTCGGCGAAGCCGATGCCGATGATCTGGTGCAGGTTGGGGCAGTTCTCGCTGACGGCCAGCAAATTGGCGCTCGAGGCGTAATCCACGATGGCGACGCGGGCATCCGCATCGCGCAAGCGGGTTTCCAGGGCCTCGGGCCCGAATAGCGACGACAGGGGTACGACCACGGCACCTACGCTGTAGATGGCCATGTGCGCCACGGCGGTTTCCGGACGTTGTCCCAAAACCACACCGATCCGGTCGCCGCGCTCGACGCCCATTTTTACCAAGCCATTGGCCAGCTGGTTGGCCGCTTCCGACAGGCGCGCGTATGTCCAGACTTCGCGGTTGCCGGCTTCGTCTTCGTAATAAATGGCAATACGCCGCGCGTCCGAACTGCTGGCCGCCCAGCGGTGGCAGCAAGCTTCCGCAATATTGAATTGGGTCGGCACGAGCCAGCGGAATGATTGGTAGAGCGCCTGATATTGGTCGTTCATGGCCCTATGTTGTAAGCGCGCCGGCGACTGTCCCTGGGAATGCCGCCTGGGACCGGGATGCCCCAAGTGCAAGCATGACCTAGAGGGCGGCGAACTGCAACATTCCCGTGCCGCTAACGGGGACGTATAAGGGTTTTTACGGGTGCTTGCCCTGGCGGCGCAAGGCCGAGGGCAGTGCCGGCAGAGACAGGGGCCGCCGCGAGCGTCCCGAGCCGGCGCTGGCCTCGCGCCGGGCATGCTCCGCGCTCCAGTCCAGCAGCGTCAATTGGCCGTCATGCGACTCGGCCAGGGCCGACAGGCTCTCGACCCAATCGCCGTCGTTGCAGTACAGCACGCCGCCCACGTCGCGCAATTCGGGCTTATGGATGTGGCCGCAGACCACGCCGTCCAGTCCGCGCCGCCGGGCTTCGCCAGCCAGGGCTTCCTCGAAGTCGGTAATGAATGCCACGGCATTCTTGACCTTGTGCTTCAGGTATTGCGACAGCGACCAATAATGCAGGCCCAGGCGATGCCTCAGGCGGTTGAAGTGGTGGTTCAGCCACAGGGCCGACTGGTACAGCGTGTCGCCCAGGTGGGCCAGCCACTTGCTGTGCTGGATCACGCCGTCGAACTGGTCGCCGTGCAGCACCAGCAGGCGCTGCCCGCGCGCCGTGACGTGTACGTCTTCATCCAGGATCTCGATGTCGCCGAACGCGTAGCCGATGAACTCGCGCGCGAATTCATCGTGGTTGCCCGGTACGAACACGACCCGGGTACCGTTGCGGGCCTTGCGCAGGATGCGCTGCACCACGTCATTGTGGGCACGCGGCCAGTGCCAGTGCTTGCGCAGTTGCCAGCCGTCGATGATGTCGCCGACCAAGTACAGGGTGTCGGACTCGTTCTGTTCCAGGAAGTCCAGCAAGAATTCCGCCTTGCACCCGGCTGTGCCCAGGTGCAGGTCGGAAATCCAGAGCGTGCGCCAATGGGTAGGGCGGATTTCGGTCACGTGGGCATCCCTCGGGGCGGTCGTCATGCCCAGGGATGTAACCATCCCGCCGTGACGCCTGCATGACTACGGGATGACGCTGTTGTGACCGATGCGTCCCTGTGGCCGTTTCAGGCCTTGCGCGGCGGCGCGTCGCGCAAGCGGGTGCCCAGCAGCCGGTCATGCAGGAATTGGCCGTCGCGATCGAACCATGACCAGACGAAAATGGTGAACGGCGCGGCCACGATGAACATGTCCATTGATTTCCAGCCTGTGGCGGCCGACGCCGCGCCCACGATAGCCGCCCCCACCAGCACGAGAGGCCAGGCCAGCACGTAGCGCGCCACCAGGCGCAGCATCGAGGGCGGCCGGCCATCGCGGTCGACCAACTGGATGTTCCAGGTCTTCATGGGCAAGGTCTGGCCCTTGCGGCGCCAGCACAACACAAAATAGGCGCCGATGGCCAGGAACAGCCAGGCCTGGCGCGCATGGCGCAGCATCAGCGCATGTTTGCTCTGAGTCAGGGTGTCGAACAGGTAGCCGGCCAGGAAGACTACGCCAAACAACAGTACGGCTTCGTACATCATGCAGGCAAAACGGCGTAGCCGGCTGGGCGTCAAGAGGGGGTGGGCGTCGATCATGGGGGCGTATTATCCCGCATCCGCGCCGCCGCCATGTGCCTCGCTGGCGTAGGGCGGACCAGGAAAAAAAAAACCCACCGTTGCGGGTGGGTCTTAAAAGGGGCTGTAGCAGCCCCCAAGGGGAAATCGGTACGTTACGCGGGTGCGGCCCGGCCGTCAGGCGGCCGAATGCGCGGCCTTGGCGCCGGCTTCGCGGGCAACCACGGACTTGATACCCTTGCCCAGCTTGCGCAGGCCAGAGACCAAGGCGCGCATGGGGCGGGGGCGGAATTGTTCTTCGATGGCTTGCAACATTAGCTGACGCTCGAGTTCGTCGGTCAGGCGGATGGTGGAATTGACATTGATCACGATGTTTCCAGGACTTGCTCTTGCGTAGACTTGCGTAAATTTGAGGTTCTAGATCGGGTTTATGCAACTAGATCTATGAACGTCTAGGGTTAACCCGAATTTTAGGGTTAACCCTGAATTTATGCAAGTGCCTGGTGCATTGTGCGCATTCTTGGAGCCGATAATGCGCCACTTGGGCGCCGTGTTGCTTGATAGCCACGATAGCGGCGCAGTATTGCGGCTTTTTTACAACGAAAGAATCAAGACCGTTCGCGATAGCCCGCGGCCACCAGTTCGAAGCCGAACAGGCGGCAATCCAGCGCGCCATTGTGCAGCGGGATGCGGCGCAGCGGCTTCAGGCGCAGTTGCTGAGGCAGGGTACGGTCGCTTGAGATGACGTGCAGTTGCCAGTTGGCGAATTCTCGCTTCAGGTGCGCCGACCAGGCGCGCCACAAGTCGTCGTCTTCGGCCGGCATGCGTTCGCCATAGGGCGGGTTGGTGACGATCCAGCCGTGGTCGGCAGGGGGCGGCACCTGGCGGGCATCGCCCACTTCGAAGCGAATGGTGTCGGCCGTCAGCCAGGCCCGTTCGGCATTGTTGTGCGCGTATTCGATCGCCAGGGGGTCCAGGTCGTAGCCCACCAGCGGGGCGTCCAGGCCGGGCAGGATGCGCGCGCGCGCGTCGTCTTTCAGGTCGTGCCAGCGGCGCGGGTCGTGGCCGCGCAGGCGCTCGAAGCCAAACGGGCGCGAAATACCGGGGGGTACGCCCAGCGCGATCCAGGCGGCTTCGATCAGGATGGTGCCGCTGCCGCAGAACGGGTCCAGCAGTGGCGCGGCGGGATCCCAGCCGGCCAGTGCCAGCATGCCGGCGGCCAGGTTTTCGCGCAGCGGCGCCTCGCCCTTGTCCAGGCGCCAGCCACGCTTGAACAGCGATTCGCCCGACGTGTCCAGGTACAGCGTGGCGGTATGGCCGGTCAGGAACAGGTGCACGCGCGCGTCGGGCCGCACGGTATCGATGTTGGGCCGTTCGCCTTCCAGGTCGCGCAGGCGGTCGCAGATGCCGTCCTTGGCGCGCAGGTTGCAGTAGTGCAGGCTTTGTACCGGGCTCTTGATGGCCGAGGTGTCCACCCGCAAGGTTTGCTCTGCGCCGAACCAACGTTCCCAGGGCACACTGCGCGCCAGGTCGAGGATGTCGTCTTCGTGCGAGATCTCGTCGTGGGCCACCTGGACCAGGACGCGCGTGGCCAGGCGCGAATACAGGTTGGCGCGCTGGATGCCTGGCCAGTCGGCACTGAAGTGGCAGCCGGCCCGGCCGGCCTGCGCGTCGGCAAAGCCCAGGGCCTGCATTTCTGCCGTCAGGGCTTCTTCCAGGCCTTGGGGGCAGGGGGAGAACACCTCGAATGTCTCGGCTTCGCGTGGGGGGCGCGGCATGCGGCGGCGCATCGTGTCGTCGCGTGGCGCGTCGAATTCGGGGGGCGCGGGCAAGGGGGCAGGGGCGGCGGCCGGGGCGGGCGCGGCGGGTTGCCGTCGGCGGTCGGCCTGTTCTTTAAGGCGCTCGGACTGCGCGGCCGTACGTGCGCGCGCACCGCTGCGGGTACGCTTGGCGCCTTCGCCGCTTGCGTGGGCGTCGCGCGCCGTTTTCTTGACCGTCAGCGTCTTGCGGCGGCCTTGTTCATCAGAGGACATACGGATCCAGGCCAGGGGCCGGGTAGGTGGTCAGAAGGGCTTGAGCACTACCAGCAGCACCACCACCACCAGCAACAAGACGGGAATTTCGTTGAACCAGCGGTAGAACTTGTGAGACCGAGTGTTGCGGCCTTGCTCGAACTTGCGCAGCATGACGCCACAGGCGTGATGGTAGCCGATGATGAGCAGCACGAAGAACAGCTTGGCATGCATCCAGCCATTGCCAGGACCCATGCCGATGCCGTAGCCGACATACAGCCACAGGCCCAGCGCCACGGCGACGATGGCCAGCATGGTGGTGAAGCGATACAGGCGGCGGGCCATCCCGACCAGACAGGACTGCACGGCCGGGTCGGACTGCTGCGCCAGGTTCACGTACAGCCGGGGCAGGTAGAACAGCCCGGCGAACCACGACGCGATGAATACGATGTGAAAGGCCTTTACCCAAAGCATGCTGCGTCCGATACGGCAAAGTGATGCCCGCATTGTAGTCAAGGATGGCGGCAGGCTGCCTGGTTTGTTTGTCGAGTCCCTGCGGCGCCCTGCCGTTGCTTCGACTTTACTCGGACAGAGTCCCGCCTGCCCGAGCGCCGCAGGACGGGGCTGGAAAGCAAAACCCCTGCGCGGCGCAAAAATTGGCCCCCGGCTAGATCACGTACAAATCCACGTACTCATGTACGGGCATGGCCTCCAGGGTTTTCTGGTCGAGCGATGCGTCGAGGATGCGCGCCTGCTGCCGGGCCGGGAAGATGCGCGCCAGATTGGTGCGGAACTTGGCTTCCAGCAGCGGGATGCCGTCTTTGCGGCGGCGCTTGTGGCCGATCGGGTATTCGCAGACGATCTCGTCGAACTGGGTGCCGTCATTGAGTTCCACCGTCAGCGCATTGGCGATCGAGCGCTTGTCGGGATCGTGATAGTCGCGCGTGTAGGCCGGGTCCTCGACGCAGACGATCTTGTCGCGCAGCGCGTCGATGCGCGGATCGCGGGCGATCTCGTCTTCGTAGTCGGCAGCCGTCAGCCGTCCGAACAGCACCGGCACCGCCACCATGTACTGAATGCAGTGGTCACGGTCGGCGGGGTTGTTCAGGGGGCCTTTCTTGTCGATGATGCGGATGCACGCTTCGTGCGTGCGGATGGTTATGCGTTGGATGTCCTGGGCCGACTTGCCAGCCGCCTTGAGCCTGGCGTGGATCTCCATGGCGCATTCCACCGCAGTCTGCGAGTGGAACTCGGCCGGGAACGAGATCTTGAACAGCACGTTTTCCATCACGTAGCTGCCATAGGGCCGCTGGAACTTGAACGGTTGCCCCTTGAACAGCACGTCGTAGAAGCCCCAGGTCTTGGCGCTGAGCACCGAGGGGTAGCCCATTTCACCGGTACGGGCAATCAGCGCCAGGCGCACGGCGCGGCTGGTGGCGTCGCCCGCTGCCCAGCTCTTGCGGCTGCCGGTATTGGGGGTATGGCGATAGGTGCGCAAGCTTTGCCCGTCGACCCAGGCCAGCGACACGGCATTGATGGTTTCTTCGCGGCTCAGGCCCAGCATCTGCGCGACCACGGCGGTCGAAGCCACCTTGACCAGCACGACGTGGTCCAGGCCGACCTTGTTGAATGAATTCTCAAGCGCGATGCAGCCCTGGATTTCGTGCGCCTTGATCATGCCGGTGAGCACATCGCGCATCGTCAGCGGTGCCTTGCCGGCCGCCACGGCGTTGCGCGACAGCCAGTCGGCCGTGGCCAGGATGCCTCCCAGGTTGTCCGACGGATGGCCCCATTCGGCGGCCAGCCAGGTGTCGTTGAAATCGAGCCAGCGGATCATGGCGCCGATATTGAAGGCGGCCTGTACCGGGTCGAGCTGGAACTGCGTGCCTGGCACTTTGGCGCCGTTGGGCACCATGGTGCCGGGCACGATGGGGCCCAGCAGCTTGCGGCAGGCGGGGTATTCCAGCGCTTCCAGGCCGCAGCCCAGCGTGTCGATCAGGCAGTTGCGGGCCGTTTCGTAGGCCAGGCCGCTCTTGATTTCGTAGCCCAGGACATAGTCGACGATGTCGACCAGGACCTGATCCGGGTCGGGGCGGACGTTGGAGACGGGGGTAGACATGGTGGGCTCCTGGGATTGTTGACAATCTGGCTTCACAAACACAGTTTAGCTATAATTTGGCAGGTAATAACACAGTGATTGTCGACATGACGACCAAAATCCTGACATTGCCGGTGTCCCCGGGCGAGGCGGAAACGCTGTCGGACCACGTCTTCCGCAAGATCCAGTCGGCCATCGTCAAGGGCGAGATCGCGCCTGGCAGCAAGATGTCCGAGCCCGAACTGGCGCGCACCTACGGTATCAGCCGCGGCCCGCTGCGTGAAGCCATCCACCGGCTCGAGGGCCAGCGGCTGCTGGTGCGCGTCCCCCACGTGGGCGCGCGGGTGGTGGCGCTTAGCCAGCAAGAATTGTGCGAGCTCTACCAGATCCGCGAATCCCTGGAAGGCATGGCCTGTCGCCTGGCCGCCGAACGCATGACGCCGGCGGTGGCCGGCGAGCTGCGCAGCGTGCTCGAGGCGCACGAGCGCGACGAGGCCTTCCAGGCCGGGCGCGGCTACTACCAGCAGGAAGGCGACTACGATTTCCACTACCGCATCGTGCAGGCCAGCGGCAACCAGATGCTGATCCGCATGCTTTGCGACGAACTCTACCAACTGGCGCGCATGTACCGCATCCAGTATTCGGCCACGCCCAATCGCCCCCGCCAGGCGTACGCCGAGCATCATCGCATTCTCGACGCCATCGCCGATGGCGACGGCGAATTGGCGGAACTCCTGATGCGCAGGCACATCCGCGCATCGCGTCTCAACATTGAACATCAGATCGCGCAGGGCAACCTGCAGCGCACCGAGGCATGAACATCAAATACCGCAAGCCCCTGCCCGGCACCAGCCTGGACTACTTCGACATGCGCGCCGCCGTAGAGGCGATCGCGCCTGGCGCCTATGACGGCCTGCCCTATACCTCTCGGGTACTGGCCGAAAACCTGGTGCGCCGCTGCGATCCGTCGCTGCTCGACGATGCGCTGCGGCAACTGATCGAGCGCCGCCGCGACCTTGATTTCCCGTGGTTTCCGGCCCGCGTGGTGTGCCACGACATTCTCGGGCAGACCGCGCTGGTGGATCTTGCCGGCCTGCGCGATGCTATCGCGGACAAGGGCGGCGACCCGGCCAAGGTGAACCCGGTGGTTCCGGTGCAGCTGATTGTCGACCACTCGCTGGCGGTCGAGCACGGCGGCTTCGAGCCCGATGCGTTCGAGAAAAACCGCGCTGTGGAAGATCGACGCAACGAAGACCGCTTCCACTTCATCGACTGGACCCGCGAGGCGTTCCGCAATGTCGATGTGGTGCCGCCGGGCAACGGCATCATGCACCAGATCAACCTCGAGCGCATGTCGCCGGTCATCCATGCCCAGGACGGCGTGGCCTATCCGGACACGCTGGTGGGCACCGACAGCCACACCCCGCACGTCGATGCGCTGGGCGTGCTCGCCGTCGGGGTGGGCGGCCTGGAAGCCGAAAGCGTCATGCTGGGCCGCGCTTCCTGGATGCGCCTGCCGGACATCGTGGGCGTCGAACTGACGGGCCGCCGCCAGCCGGGCATCACCGCCACCGACATCGTGCTGACCCTGACCGAATTCCTGCGCAAGGAAAAAGTCGTGGGCGCCTACCTGGAATTCTTTGGCGAGGGCGCAGCCAGCCTGACGCTGGGCGACCGCGCCACCATCTCGAACATGGCGCCGGAATACGGCGCCACGGCGGCGATGTTCTCGATCGACCAGCAGACCATCGACTACCTGAAGCTGACTGGCCGCGACGACGCGCAGGTGCGGCTGGTGGAAACCTATGCCAAGGCCGCCGGCCTGTGGTCCGACAGCCTGGATCAGGTGCAGTTCGAGCGCGTGCTGCGATTCGATTTGTCCAGCGTGGTGCGCACGCTGGCCGGGCCGTCCAACCCGCACCGCCGGCTGCCCGTGGCCGACCTGGCCGAGCGCGGTATCGCCGGCCCTGCCGAGATCCAGCCCGGCCTGATGCCCGACGGGGCGGTGATCATCGCCGCCATCACCAGTTGCACCAACACCAGCAATCCTCGCAACGTCATCGCGGCGGGCCTGCTGGCGCGCAATGCCAACCGCGCGGGCCTGACCCGCAAACCCTGGGTGAAGACCTCGCTTGCTCCCGGGTCGAAGGCGGTATCGCTGTACCTGGATGAAGCCGGCCTGACCACCGAGCTCGAGCAACTGGGCTTCGGCGTCGTCGCCTTTGCCTGTACCACCTGCAACGGCATGTCCGGCGCGCTGGACCCGAAAATCCAGCAAGAGATCATCGATCGCGACCTGTATTCCACCGCTGTGCTGTCGGGCAACCGCAACTTCGACGGGCGCATCCACCCCTATGCCAAGCAAGCCTTCCTGGCCTCGCCGCCGCTGGTCGTGGCCTACGCGATCGCCGGCACCATCCGCTTCGACATCGAGCAGGACGTGCTGGGCACCGACACCAGCGGCAAGCCGGTACGCCTGAAAGACATCTGGCCCAGCGACGAAGAGATCGACGAGGTGGTCGCCTCGGCCGTCAAGCCGGATCATTTCCGCAAGGTCTACGAGCCCATGTTCGGTATCCGGGACCAGCGCCGCGAGGCGGTCAGCCCGCTTTACCAGTGGCGCCCCACCAGCACGTATATTCGCCGTCCCCCGTACTGGGAAGGCGCGCTGGCTGGCGCGTGCACCCTGCGAGGCATGCGTCCGCTTGCGCTGCTGGGCGACAACATCACAACCGACCATCTCTCGCCGTCCAACGCCATCTTGCTCGATAGCGCAGCCGGCGAGTACCTGGCGAAAATGGGCTTGCCCGAAGAAGACTTCAATTCCTACGCCACCCACCGGGGCGACCACCTGACCGCGCAGCGCGCCACCTTTGCGAATCCCAAGCTGTACAACGAAATGGTGCGCGACGCGGCTGGCGGCGTGAGGCAGGGGTCGCTGGCGCGTGTCGAACCGGAAGGCAAGGTGATGCGCATGTGGGAAGCCATCGAAACCTACATGCAACGCAAGCAGCCGCTGATCATCGTCGCGGGCGCCGACTACGGCCAGGGTTCCTCGCGCGACTGGGCTGCCAAGGGCGTGCGCCTGGCCGGCGTAGAGGCCATCGCCGCCGAAGGCTTCGAGCGTATCCACCGCACCAACCTGATCGGCATGGGCGTGCTGCCGCTGGAATTCAAGCCCGGCACCAACCGTACGACGCTGGCGCTGGATGGCACTGAAACCTACGACGTCGTGGGCGAGCGCCGCCCGCGCGCCGACCTGACGCTGGTCGTGCACCGCCAGGACGGACAGGCTGTGGAAGTGCCCGTGACCTGCCGCCTGGATACCGCCGAAGAAGTGTCGATCTACGAGGCCGGCGGTGTGTTGCAACGTTTCGCGCAAGACTTCCTCGAAGCCCAGTCCGCGGGCGCCGCCCGCAAGGCAGGCTGATTCTTACCCGCAAGCGCAGCGCCGCATGGGCGCTGCGTATTTCCGATATCCAGTTTTCAGGACGGCATCATGGCCCAAGCACCCCAGATCAGGATTCCCGCCACCTATATGCGCGGCGGCACGAGCAAAGGCGTGTTCTTCAAGCTGACAGACCTGCCCGAGGCGGCCCAGGTACCCGGCCCCGACCGCGATGCGCTGCTGCTGCGCGTGATCGGCAGCCCCGACCCGTACGGCAAGCAGATCGACGGCATGGGCGGGGCAACTTCCAGCACCAGCAAGACAGTCATTCTTTCCCGGAGCCGTCGTCCGGACCACGATGTGGACTACCTGTTTGGCCAGGTATCCATCGACCAGCCGTTCGTGGACTGGAGCGGCAATTGCGGTAACTTGTCCGCCGCGGTCGGCCCTTTTGCTATCGCCAATGGCCTGGTCGATCCGCAGCGGGTGCCCGAAAACGGCGTGGCTATCGTGCGGATCTGGCAAGCCAATATCAGCAAGACCATCATTGCCCACGTACCCATGTCCGGCGGCGTGGTGCAAGAGACGGGCGACTTCGAACTGGACGGCGTGACCTTCCCGGCCGCCGAGGTGCGTCTCGAATTCATAGATCCGGCCGAAGCCGGGGAAGAGGGCGGTTCGATGTTTCCCACCGGCAACCTGGTGGACGAGCTCGAGGTGCCGGGCGTGGGCACTTTCAAGGCCACTTTCATCAATTCCGGCATCCCCGCCATCTTTCTTGACGCCGCGGCGCTGGGCTATACCGGTACCGAGCTGCAGAACGACATTAACGACGATCCTGCCGCGCTGGCGCGCTTCGAGGCCATCCGGGCCCACGGCGCGGTGCGTATGGGCCTGATCGGTTCGGTGCAAGAGGCCACCGGCCGCCAGCACACGCCCAAGGTTGCTTTCGTGGCCAGGCCGGCGGGCTACGTCGCCTCCAGCGGCAAGCCGATTGACGCGAGCGATGTCGACGTACTGGTGCGCGCCCTGTCGATGGGCAAGCTGCATCACGCCATGATGGGCGCGGCCTCGGTGGCCATCGCCACGGCGGCCGCGGTGCCTGGCACGCTGGTCAACCTGGCCGCGGGTGGCGGCGAGCGCGACGGCGTGCGCTTCGGCCACCCGTCGGGCACGCTGCGCGTGGGCGCGCAGGCGAGTTTGGTCGATGGCCAGTGGACAGTCACCAAGGCCGTCATGTCGCGCAGCGCCCGCGTGATGATGGAAGGTTGGGTGCGGGTACCGTGGGCACCGGGCGCTGCGAAATAAGGCGCACGGCATGCCGGGTATCAGACACCGAGGCGGGACGGGGCTGCACACAGCAGTGTCTGGCACCTAACGGAGCCAGGCACCTGGCAGTATCCGAGACTTAGCGGGTCAACGCCCGCACGCGCGGCATGACCTCGGCGGCGAAGCGCTCTTGTTCGCTGATCATCGGGAAGAACGACAGCAAGAAGGTGTTGATGCCGATCGCATGGAACTGTGCAACGCGTTCGGCGACCTGGTCATAGCTGCCGACGAAGCCGGGAATGGTGCCCCCGTTGGCGCCTATCATCCGGCCTTCCTTGTATTGCTTGACGTAGTGGATGGTCTTCGCTTCGGGATCGATATGATCGCCACGGCGGCGAGCCGTATCGTTGGCGCCGTCCTGGACCGCCAGCCAGTAGGCCAGTTCTTCCTGGGCCTGTGCTTCGGTTTCCCTGACCAGGGAATAGCCGGTGGTGCCGAACGTGATCGGCGCACCGGCACGAGGGCGGCTTGCCACGTCCTTGATCATCGGCTCCAAGTCCTGGGGCGGGCGCCCGTTCACCAGCCAGCAGTCGGCATGTTCCACCGCCAACTGCCGTCCCGGCTCGGACTCTCCGCCGGAATAGATATATGGCCGGCCGCGCGTGCGCGCGGCCGGCCGCAGCGAGAAATCCTCTAGTGTGAACGCCTCGCCCGCGTGGGTGACCGACCGGCCCTCGGTGAGCTCGCGCACCACCTGTATCCATTCGGCGCTGTAGGCATAGCGGGCATCGTGCGGCGGGAAGCCGATGCCGGACAACTCGAGTTCCGGGCGGTACCATGCGCTGACCAGGTTGATCGCGAAGCGGCCGTTGCTGATGTCCTCGATGCCCAGGGCCATTTTCGCCAGGACCGCGGGATGCACCAGGCGCGGCTTGATCGCAGCGATGATCTCGATGCGCTCGGTCAAAGCTGCCAAGCCGGCCGCTGCCGTCCACGCATCCAGCACCTCGGCATCCTGGCCCTGCGGATTGATGGTGTGCTGGGCGATCAAGGCGGTATCGAAACCGCAGCGCTCGGCGCTGAGCACCACGTCGCGGGCCAGGGAGAACGGCGCGCCTGCGTTTTCCTGCCCGGGGTCCTGAACCCAATGCCCGCGATGCGGGGCCCATATGCCGAACCGCACCGGTTGCGTCGCCGGTGTGGAGTCTGTCTTGCTCATGTCTCGTGTTTCTCCAGTCCAAGGCCGTCCAGCAGTTGCTCGCGCAAGGGCAGGATGTCGGCCTGGGTGCGGCTGCGCGGTCTTGGCAGCCGGATGTCGTGGCGTGCGACGATGCGCCCCTGTTCGAGCACCAGGACGCGGTCCGCCAGCAGGATGGCCTCTTCGACGTCATGGGTGACCAGCAGCGCCGCCATGCGATGCCGCGTCCATAGATCCGCCACCAGTGTTTGCATTTGCATGCGTGTCAATGCATCAAGCGCGCCGAAAGGTTCGTCCAGCAACAGCAGGCGGGGGCGCCGTAACAGGGCCCGGCAGATGGCCACCCGCTGTGCCTGGCCGCCCGACAGCGTGGCGGGGTAAGCGTCTATCTTGTCGGCCAGCCAGACCTCGGCCAGCGCAGCCGCGGCAATTTCCCGTCGTTTCCTGCGCGGTGCACGCAAGCCCAGGGTGATGTTTTCCCATACCCGTTTCCATGGCACCAGGCGGGCGTCCTGGAACACGTAGCCTGCGTTCAGGTCGGCCTGGACAGATCCGCTGGCCCCGGTGTCGAGGCCACTAAGGATGCGCAACAGCGTGGACTTTCCCGAGCCGCTGCGGCCGATCAGCGCAACGAACTCGCCCTGGCCGATATCCAGGTCGATCTGTGCCAGCACGTCGCGGCCGTCGAAGCGGCGCCCGACACCGCGCATGTGCACGACGCCGGCCCGCGGTTCGGGAAGCTGCCTTGACGGGATTGACGCCATCACTGCGCTCATGCATTGCTCCGTTGCCAGCGGCTGCTGCGCTGTTCGAGTGCGCGAACGAGCAGGTCCGCCACCAGCCCCACGCTCGCGTAGATGACCAGGCAGGCCATGATGACGGCCGTCTGGCCGAAGGTGCGGGCTTGCATCGTAAGGAAACCGATGCCCGAATTGGCATTCATCTGTTCCGCCACGATCAGGCTTATCCAGGCGGTGCCGATGGATAGGCGCAGCCCCACCATGATGCCGGGCAGTGCGCCGGGCAGCACGATCTCGCGGATCAACTGCCAGCGGCCCAGAGACTGGATGTGGGCCAGCTCCATGAGCCTGGGATCGATCCCGCGGATGGCCTTGAAGGTGTTCAGGTACAAGGGAAAAAAACTGCCGAGTGCCACCAGCGCCACCTTGGCTTCTTCTCCGATGCCGAACCAGATCAGGAAGAGCGGGACCAGCGCCAGATGGGGCAGGGTGCGAATCATCTGGAAGGTGGCATCCAGCAGGTTTTCTGCATTTCGCGTCAGTCCCACCAGCAATCCCAGGACGAGCCCGAGGCCGCCGCCAAGCAGCAGTCCGGTCGATGCGCGGGCCAGCGATACGGCCAGCGAAGGCAGCAGCACGTCGTCAGCCTGCATCTGGCGGAATGCCTGCAGCGTATCCCAGGGCGTACTGAATTCCTGCGCGTCGATCAGGCCGCTCTGGCCGGCGAGCTGCCACGCCGCCACCAGCAAGACGGGGATTGCCGCACGCCGTGCCAAGGTGCTCATTGGCCACCCTGGCGCAGTACTCCGTCGAAGGCGCCGTCGAATTCCTGGCGCGCGTCGACCCGGCCCGGTATGAGTTTCTGCTCGGCGAACGCGTCGGCAATGCGCTGCGTATACGCGGCGAGCGCGCCATCGCCAACAGGCACCAGCCTGTCCACCATGACGCCGGATGCCGCGCGTACCAGGGGAACCGGGATGCCGTATTTCGGCGAAAGATACGCCGCGCGCTCGTCCAGATGATTCTGGATCCAGGTCAGATGCTGATCCAGCGCCCTGACGAAACCTTCGAGCGCCGCGCGCTTCGGGCCTGCGATGGTCGGGGTATTGGCCAGGTAGTAGAGCGAGCTATTGACCAGGCCCTTGCCGTCGACCAGCACGCGGGCGCCCTTGGACTGCAAGATCTGGATGGTGGGGGCAGTGACGATGGCGGCATCCAGCTTGCCGCTGTTCAGCGCCGTTCCGGCATCGGCCGATCCCAGCAGCACCGGGGTGATGTCCGACTGCTTGAGCCCGGCAGTGGCCAGCGTCTGCAGCAGCAGCCAATGGGTGTTCGTTCCCTGGGTGAAAGAGACCTTCCTGCCTTTCAGGTCCGCCACGGACTGGATGGGGGAATCCTTGGCGACCAGGATGGCCGTGGCGGCTGTTTGCGGCGCCGTGGCGGCGATCACGCGTACCGGCCGCTTTCCGCTCTGCGCGAAGATGGGTTGGACCTCGCCAGTCTCTCCTACGTCGATAGCGTTCGCATTCAGTGCTTCGAGCACGTCGTTGCCGGTTTCCAGGGGAATCAGCTCGAGCTTTACCCCGGGGACGGATACCTGGGCGAGCGGGAAGTCGGCGATATAGCCCTGGGTGCGCAGGTAGCCGACACGCAGCGTCGTGTCGGCGGCGGCGGCCGTGCCGGCGAGGCAGAGCGCGGCGCCCGCGGTGTACATGATGCGAAGAAAGGAATGCATGGCAGGTTTCTGGAAGTGGAAAAGCGGAATTTGAAACGGCAGAAGCGGAACGGCAGAACTTCAGGCGCCCTGGAACCGGTTTCCGGATGGCTGGGATGGCGCCCGTGCAGCTATCCGGCGGCCGGGTCAGGCCGGGCGGTTGTGGGCGATGGGCGAGCCCACCGTGCTGCCCCATTCGGTCCATGATCCGTCGTACAGGCGTACGTCGGCGTATCCCAGCTTTTCCTGCAGCACGTACGCAAGCAGGCTGGCTCGATGCGATAGCCGGCAATAGGCGATGATCGGACGGCTGCCATCGATGCCCGCGGCGGCCACGCGCCGGCGCAACTCGTCCAGCGGCTTCAGGGCGCCGTGCTCGTCAAGCAGATCCTGGTAATGCAGGTTTACCGCTCCTGGAACGTGCCCGGCACGTTCCGCGCCATGATCCGGGCCTCCGGGCGGGCTGACGCGCCAGCCGTCGTATTCTTCCCGCGTGCGCGCATCGACGATCTGGATGCCGCCATCGCGCAGCGCATCCAGCACGTCCTGGCGCAGGGCGCGCCGTGGCGGCGGACCCGGTTGTATATCGACGGGTTGCCCGGCCGATGATTGCGGCTGCACCGAGCCTGCCAGCGGTTCCGTCGACAGTTCAGGCCGTTGCAGCACGAACACCTGCCGCAGGCCGGCGTGGCGCAGCGCCCAACGGGCATAGAAGCCATATTGCCGGTGCTCGCCGTAGGCCACGATGGGGGCCGAGGAGGCTAGCCCCAGGGCCTGCAAGCGTTGTTCGATCAGGTCGCGCCCTGCAAAATCGCGGGTATCCGGCAGCCACAGCAGATCTTTCCAGAATATGCGCGTTGCACCGGCCGCCAGCGTGGCTGGCACCGCCGCCGATGGATCCGGGCAATGCGCCTGGATCTCGAGCAGGTTTACCGGGGAAACTGCTGCCAGGGCGCGCAGCGTATCGACATCGATCGTGCCCTCGCGCAAACCGGTGATGGACGGATGTGTCATGCTCCAGCCGTCTCCTCTAGGGCAAAGCGAACCAGCTCTGCTCCTTCCACGACCACGCGGCGCAGCATGCGGCGCGCCTCGGGATCGAAAGGTTCGCGCTTGTGCAGCACGCTACGGTTATCCCAGATCACGATATCGCCCGGCTTCCAGTCGTGCGTCCATACGAAACGTGCCTGGGTCGCATGCGCCCATAACCGGTCGAGCAGCCGTTCCGATTCGTCCACCGGCAGCCCGGGTACGTGGGCATACAGGCGGCGGCCCAGGAACAGCACAGGCGCGCCCGTTTCGGGATGGCGGGTGACCAGCGGCTGCGCACGGCCGGGCGAAGCCGTGACATCGGTGACCGCGGCATAACCGGCGCGCGGGTAGCCGGCAGAATCCATCACTTCATCCTGCTTGACGGACAAGGTGCTCAGCGACGCCAGTTCTTCAGGCGCAAGATGCCGGGCGGCCAGCGCCATGCTTGCGAACGAGGTGCCGCCCTGGCCGATTGGAATTTCGGCACCGTAGACGATGGTCGCGCTAGGAGGCTTCACGAATTGGCACATATCGCTGTGCCACGACAGTTCGCCGCTGCCGAGCCCGCCCAATGCGAGATCCTTGTCCACCACGTTGGATACGATCGTGATCTGCGGATACCGTTCGTCGCGTGGCGCTTGCGTAATGCCAGGCCTCGCCTTGCCCAGGTCGGCCCGCGTCAGCGGATTGGGCAGGGGAGACGTGATCTTCAGTTCGCCGAAACGCCGGCCGAACGCCACCTGTGCGGCATCATCGAGGTGCTGGCCGCGGATGCGAACGACGTGATACTTCAACCAGGCGCGGCGCAGTTCAGCAGTTTGACGCTCATCCAGTTGTGTCACGTCGTCGATGTGCAACGTGGCGCCGAACGCCGCGTTGACGGGATACACATCGAACAGCGGGAATTCCGGATCCCGCGCGTTCACCTCATACGTATCTTGGGTCATGATGGCCTGAGCTCCTTTCATGATTTCATTCGGGGCGCAATCCGATCTGCAGGGCAACCTGCTGCCAGCGCTTCACGTCACGGGTGACGATGGCCTCAAACGATTCCGGCGTACTGCCCAGCGGTGTCAGGTTTACGCTTTCCAGGTAGGTGCGAAATTCGGGCTCGCGCAGGATGCCGTTGACTTCCTTGTTCAGCCTGCGCACGATCGCGTCCGGCGTGCCGCGCGGAGCGAGCAGGCCCGACCAGCCATCCAGGTCCAGTCCCTGGAAACCCGACTCGGCCAGCGTGGGCGTATCCGGCAGGTCCTTCTTCCAGCGTTCGCGCGAGGACACGGCGATGGGGCGCAGGCGGCCGCTTAACACCAGGGGCAGGCCGAAGGACGCCGGAACGAGCATCACGTCCACCTGCCCCGCCAGCAGCGCGTTTACTGCGGGCCCGCCGCCGTTATAGGGCACGTGCGTTCCGGGTATGCCGGTCTGCTTGAAAAGCGACGCGATGGACAGGTGCATGTCGCCGCCCAGGCCGGACGATGCGTAATTCAGCCCACCGGGCTTGCGCTTGGCATAGTCTCGCAATTCAGCCAGCGTATGGACCGGCACCGAAGGCGGCACGGCCAGGATAGACGTCGACGCACTGATGGTCGAGATAGGCGCGAAGTCGTGCTCCACGTCGTAGGGCAGATTCGCATACACACTGGGCCCTGTGGTGAAGGCGGCCAATGTGAGCAGCAGGGTATAGCCATCGGCAGGCGCGCGCGCCACGGTGGCGGTGCCGAGCGTCGTGCCCGCACCGGGGCGTGACTCGATCACCACGGGTTGCCCCAGGCGTTCCGAAAGTTTTTGCGCCAGGGGGCGGCCCACCACCGTAAGGCCGCCGCCCGGCGCGTAGGGCACTACCAGCCGTATGGCGTGATCGGGATAGTCGATGTCCTGCGCGTGGACGGGCAAGGCGGCGGTGAGCGTGGCGCCGGCAAGCGCCAGCAGCGCAGCCACACTGGCGACCTGCCGCTGCAGGTAGAGGTGAAGGTACGACATAGCGGTGAAGCGCAGTGGGGGTAAACGAAAATACTATCTGCCGTCACCGCGGGTGCGAACGAACGATTATTTGTTTGTATAGATGCTTATACAAATTACCGCCGGCCCGGTTGCCTCTAGCGGCAAGCCTATCGGTTCGCCAGCGCGCGAGCGTCAACCTGGGGTTGACGCCCCATGACAATACGTCGCTCGTTATCCGCCGTGGACCTTTCTACACTGCGGCAACGTCAACTTGAAGCGGTACCGGCTGCCCATGCACAAGCGCCGGCGGCCTACCTCAATGCGCCCATCAAGCTGGTGGTGGGCTGGTCGCCTGGCGGCGCGCCCGGACCTGGGCGCCGATGACGTGGCGCAGCTCGCTGCGCGGGCCCGCCAGGACGCAGGCGGCTTGAACATGTCTTCGGGCGGCAACGGTTCCACCAGCCATCTGGCGGGCGAAGTGGGACGGCTCGTTTAAAAAAACCCCAAGGGCTGGATCATAGTCCAGCCCTTGGGGTGCGGGTCAGGCAACCAGGCGGCGCTTGCCCGTGCCGCGGGTGCTTACTTGCGCTTTTCCAGCGGCACGTACTTCTGGTCTTCCGGTCCGATGTAGTTGGCGGTGGGCCGGATGATCTTGTTGTCGACACGCTGTTCGATGATGTGGGCCGACCAGCCCGCCGTGCGCGCAATCACGAACAGCGGCGTGAACATGGCGGTGGGCACGCCCATCATGTGGTAGCTGACGGCCGAGAACCAGTCCAGGTTGGGGAACATTTTCTTCACGTCCCACATCACGGTTTCCAGGCGTTCGGCGATGTCGAACATCTTGGTGCTGCCGGCCTTTTTGGACAGCTTGCGCGAGACTTCCTTGATGACCTTGTTGCGCGGGTCGGACACGGTATAGACCGGGTGGCCAAAGCCGATGATGACTTCCTTGGCCTCGACGCGGCGGCGGATGTCGGCTTCGGCTTCGTCGGGGCTGTCGTAGCGCTGTTGCACTTCGAAGGCCACTTCGTTGGCGCCACCGTGCTTGGGCCCGCGCAGCGCACCGATGGCGCCGGTGATGGCCGAATACATGTCCGAGCCGGTGCCGGCAATGACGCGGCCGGTGAAGGTCGAGGCATTGAACTCGTGCTCGGCGTACAGGATCAGCGAGGTGTGCATGGCGCGCACCCAATCGTCGGACGGCTTCTGCCCATGCAGCAAGTGCAGGAAATGGCCGCCGATGCTGTCGTCATCGGTTTGCACGTCGATGATGCGGCCGTTATGGCTGTAGTGGTACCAGTACAGCAGCGCCGAGCCCAGGTTGGCCATCAGGCGGTCGGCGATGTCGCGCGCGCCGGGAATGTTGTGGTCGTCTTTCTCGGGCAGCACGCAGCCCAGCACCGACACGGCGGTGCGCATCACGTCCATGGGGTGGCTGGATGCCGGCAGGCTTTCCAGGGCGTTTTGCAACTGGGCCGGCAGGCCGCGCAGTGCACGCAGCTTTTCCTTGTAGGCCTTCAGCTCGGCCTTGGTGGGCAGCTTGCCGTGCACCAGCAGGTGGGCGATTTCCTCGAACTCGGCGGTGCTGGCGAAGTCCAGGATGTCATAGCCGCGGTAGTTCAAGTCGTTACCCGTGCGGCCCACGGTGCATAGCGCCGTGTTGCCCGCTACCACGCCGGAAAGCGCCACGGATTTCTTGGGCTTGAACCCGGCCTTTTCCTCGGTAGGTGCAGGTGCGCTTGCTTTCTTGGCGGCCGGCTTCTTTTGCGAGGTGCTCATGTCTCAGACTCCTTACCCATGCGGGCGTAGATTGGGGCGTAAACAAAAATACGGGAAGAGGGGCCGGTTTTACTTGCCCTTGCCCTGTTGGAACAGCGCGTCCAGCTGCGATTCGAAAGCGTGGTAGCCGATGCGGTCGTACAGTTCGTCGCGGGTCTGCATGGTGTCGACCACGTTTTTCTGGTGGCCGTCGCGGCGGATGGCCTGGTAGACGTTCTCGGCGGCCTTGTTCATGGCGCGGAAGGCCGACAGCGGGTACAGCACCATGGCCACGCCCACGCTGCCCAGTTCTTCCACCGAGAACAAAGGCGTCTTGCCGAATTCGGTGATGTTGGCCAGCACCGGCACCTTCACGGCCTTGGCAAAGCGGTCGTAAGTGGGCAGGTCGTAGGCGGCTTCGGCGAAGATCGCGTCGGCGCCGGCTTCCACGCAGGCCAGGGCACGCTCGATGGCGGCGTCCACGCCATGCGAGGCGATGGCGTCGGTGCGGGCGATCAGGTAGAAGTCGGAATCGGTGCGGGCATCGGCAGCGGCCTTGACCCGGTCGGCCATTTCCTGGGTGCTGACGATTTCCTTGCCCGGCCGGTGGCCGCATCGCTTGGCGCCGACCTGGTCTTCGATGTGGCAGGCGGCCGCGCCGAACTTGATCAGGCTTTTCACGGTGCGCGCGATATTGAAGGCCGAGGGGCCGAAGCCGGTGTCGATGTCGACCACCAGCGGCACGTCGCAGACATCGGTGATGCGGCGCACGTCGGTGAGCACGTCGTCAAGCGTATTGATGCCCAGGTCGGGCAGGCCCAGCGAACCGGCGGCTACGCCGCCACCCGACAGGTAAATGGCGCGATATCCGGCGCGCTTGGCGAGCAGGGCATGGTTGGCGTTGATGGCGCCGATGATCTGCAGGGGGGTTTCTTCGGCCAGGGCCTGGCGGAACAAGGCGCCGGGGGAAGCGGGACGGGTCATGGGCGAGTCTCCGTGGAAGGCACGGACGCTCGCTCGGGCGCCCGGGCCTGATTGATGTAGCGAAAGCGCCGCGTGCCGGGCGGGCCCGGAGGCTGCGCAATAAGTCTGGGTCCTTGCCGCCAGCGGGCGAATCCGCAAGGAAAGACACAGATTTATTGCGGCGCGGCTGGCACCACGCGTGAATCAGGTGCCCCCGAGCGGGGACGCCGCGGATCCGGCTTTGCCGGTCCGCTAGCGTCGCCCCCTGGGGGGAAGCGCGTAGCGCTTCGGGGGGGTTATTTCAATAGGTCTTTCACGCCGTCGCGCTCTTCGAGCAGCTCTTTCAGCGTGAAGTCGAGGCGCTCGCGCGAGAAGGCGTCGATTTCCAGGCCTTCGATGCGCTTGTATTCGCCGTTTTCGGTGGTAACCGGCACGCCGTAGATGATGCCTTCGGGGATGCCGTAGGAACCATCGGACGGGATGCCCATGGTGACCCACTTGCCGTTGCTGCCCAGGACCCAGTCATGCACGTGGTCGATGGCGGCATTGGCGGCCGAGGCAGCCGAGGACAGGCCGCGCGCCTCGATGATGGCGGCGCCGCGCTTGCCCACGGTGGGGATGAAGGTGTCGCGATTCCAGGTGTCGTCGTTGATCAGCTTGGACAGGCTTTGGCCGCCGACGGTGGCAAAGCGGTAGTCGGGGTACATCGTGGGCGAGTGGTTGCCCCACACGACCAGCTTTTCGATGTCGGCCACGGCTTTGCCGGACTTGGCGGCCAGTTGCGACAGCGCGCGGTTGTGGTCCAGGCGCAGCATGGCGGTGAAGTTCTTGGCGGGCAGGTCGGGCGCCGACTTCATGGCGATGTAGGCGTTGGTGTTGGCGGGGTTGCCTACCACCAGCACCTTGACGTTGCGGCTGGCTACGTCGTTCAGGGCCTTGCCTTGGGCCGTGAAGATCTGGGCATTGACGCTGAGCAGGTCCTTGCGTTCCATGCCGGGGCCGCGCGGGCGGGCACCCACCAGCAGGGCGACGTCGGCGCCTTTGAAGGCGGTGCGCGGATCGCTGTGGGCCGTGACTTCCTGCAGCAGCGGGAAGGCGCAGTCGTCCAGTTCCATGATGACGCCCTTCAGGGCCTTTTGCGCTTTTTCGTCGGGGATTTCCAGCAGTTGCAGAATGACCGGCTGGTCTTTGCCCAGCATCTCGCCCGAGGCGATGCGAAACAGGAGGGCGTAACCGATTTGGCCGGCGGCGCCGGTGACGGCGACACGCATGGCGGGCTTGGACATGAAGGTTCTCCGTAATGAGTTCGGTGAGACAGAAATCTCGCCAATCAGTGTAATCGCTGGGCACGCCTCGGCGTGCCGCCGGGGGCCGGCAGATAGCTGTGAATCCTAGATCGAATTTACGTATACGTCAATTGCTCTTATATCTTATATAAGACATAAGACGTTGGACAACGCTGGCCGCGTTGTGCCACAATGGCATGTTTGCCGGTATGCCCGTCCGCTGCGCGGACGCTTCGACGGCGCCAGCGCCTTATTGCGCAGGCCTCGCAGCCGAACAAGCACGATTACGATAACTTCCATGGCAGACCCCAGGCCCGATCCCGCACCACGCAATCGCGCCGCCCGCACGGCGGGCGAAGGGGCCGCTTTCAGTCCGTTGTACCGCCAGATCAAAGACCTGCTGGTGCAGAGCCTCGAGCGCGGTGAATGGAAGCCCGGCGAACTCATCCCCAGCGAAATCGACTTGGCGGGCCGTTTCCAGGTCAGCCAGGGCACGGTGCGCAAGGCCGTCGATGAACTGGCCGCCGAACACCTATTGCTGCGCCGGCAGGGCAAGGGCACATTCGTGGCCACGCACCACGAGGCGCGCGTGCGCTATCGCTTCCTGCGCCTGGCCGCCGACGAAGAAGGCGAGGGCGGGCGCGCCGAAAGCCGCGTCCTGGAGTGCCGCCGCCTGCGCGCGCCGGCCGAAATTGCCCGCGCGCTGGAACTGCGCGCCGGCGAAACCGTGCTCTCCATCCGCCGCCAGCTCTCCATGAACCACCGGCCTACTGTCATCGACGACATCTGGCTGCCCGGTTCGGTGTTTCGCGGCCTGACCCTTGAATTGCTGGTCGCCAGCAAGGCGCCGCTGTATGGTCTGTTCGAGACCGAATTCGGCGTCAGCATGGTGCGCGCCGACGAAAAAATCCGCGCGGTCGTGGCACCCGCCGAAATCGCCGGGCTGCTGGACGTCGAGCCCGGTACGCCGCTGCTGCAGGTCGACCGCGTGTCCTACACCTATGGCGACCGGCCGGTGGAGGTCCGCCGGGGCCTCTACCTGACTGACCGTTACCATTATCGCAATAGCCTGAATTAATGAGCTTTTTTCCTACGATTTGATACCAACCCGTTCTCTGGGCGAAAATAGCGCGTTTGCCTGCAAGGGCAACCCTAATTTCGTTGTCACGAATCCCTAGCACCGTAACACCGAGGCCGTCATGTCCGACACCGCTGCCAAGCCACGTCCGCAGTTCCGCAATATTGGCATTGCGCAAATCGCCAGCTATCGCCTGCCCCTGGCGGGCAAACTGTCCATTCTGCACCGCGTCAGCGGCGCCCTGCTGTTCGTCTGTCTTCCCTTGGTCATTCTGCCGCTGTTCGCGGCCAGCGTGGCCTCGCCGGAAAGCTATGCGCAAGTGGCCCAATACGCGGGCAACCCCCTGGTGAAGCTGGTGCTGCTGGTGCTGGTGTGGGGCTACCTGCACCACTTCTGTGCCGGTATCCGCTACCTGGTGCTGGACCTGCACATCGGCATCGACAAGGTCTCGGCCCAGAAGAGCGCCGGCGTGGTCTTCGGTGTCAGCCTGGCGCTGACCCTCGTGTTCGCCCTTAAATTGTTCGGAGCTCTGTAAATGGCCGACACCAAGAACTTTGGCCCCAAGCGCCTGGTCGTGGGCGCCCATTACGGCGTCGTGGATTTCATCGCGCAGCGCATCACCGCCGTCATCATGGCCGTGTACACGCTGGTGCTCATCGTCGGCCTGCTGGTCATGCCGTCGTTCTCGTATGAAAACTGGAAGGCGCTGTTCACCTTTCACGTTTATGCCCTGCCTGTCGGCCAGATCCTGGCCACGCTGTTTTTCTTTGCGCTGGCGTGGCACGCCTGGATCGGCGTGCGCGACATCTGGATGGACTACGTCAGGCCCACGGGCGTGCGCCTGCTGCTGCAGGTGCTGACCATCCTGTGGCTGGTCGGTTCGATCGTCTATTTCGCGCAAATCCTCTGGAGTATCTAAGCCGTGGTCTCTGTCATGAATTCATTGCCGCGCCGCCAGTTCGATGTGGTGGTCGTCGGCGCCGGCGGAGCCGGCATGCGCTGTTCGCTGCAACTGGCCCAGGCGGGCCTGTCGGTGGCGGTCCTGTCCAAGGTGTTTCCCACGCGCTCGCATACCGTGGCCGCGCAGGGCGGCGTCAGCGCGTCGCTGGGCAACATGAGCGAAGACAACTGGTACTGGCACATGTACGACACCGTGAAGGGGTCGGACTGGCTGGGCGACCAGGACGCCATCGAGTTCATGTGCCGCGAGGCGCCCAACGCCGTGTACGAACTCGAGCATTTCGGCATGCCTTTCGACCGTAATGCCGACGGCACCATCTACCAGCGTCCATTTGGTGGACACACTGCCAATTTTGGTGAAAAACCCGTGCAGCGCGCCTGTGCCGCCGCCGACCGCACCGGCCACGCGCTGCTGCATACGCTGTACCAGCGCAACGTCGCCGCCCGCACCCAGTTCTTCGTCGAATGGATGGCGCTCGACCTGCTGCGCAACGACGCCGGCGACGTGGTCGGGGTCACCGCGCTGGAAATGGAAACCGGCGACATCTACATCCTGGAAGCCAAGACCACCGTGCTGGCCACGGGCGGCGCGGGCCGTATCTGGGCGGCCTCCACCAACGCCTTCATCAATACCGGCGATGGCCTGGGCATGGCGGCGCGTGCCGGCATCCCGCTGCAAGACATGGAATTCTGGCAGTTCCACCCCACCGGCGTGGCCGGCGCGGGCGTGCTGATCACCGAAGGCGTGCGCGGCGAAGGCGGCATCCTGCTGAACAAAGACGGCGAACGCTTCATGGAGCGCTACGCGCCCACCCTGAAAGACCTGGCGCCGCGCGACTTCGTGTCGCGCTCGATGGACCAGGAAATCAAGGAAGGCCGCGGTTGCGGTCCTGATGGCAGCTACGTGGTGCTCAAGCTCGACCACCTGGGCGCCGATGTCATCAACAAGCGCCTGCCGTCCATCCGCGAAATCGCCATCAAGTTCGGCAACGTCGATCCCATCAAAGAGCCGATCCCGGTCGTGCCCACCATCCACTACCAGATGGGCGGCATCCCGGCCAATTACCACGGCCAGGTGCTCACGAACGTGAACGGCGAGAACAAGGTGGTCAACGGCCTGTACGCCATCGGCGAATGCGCGGCGGTGTCGGTGCACGGCGCGAACCGCCTGGGCACCAACTCGCTGCTCGACCTGATCGTGTTCGGCCGGGCCACCGGCAACCACATCGTCGATTCGCACCCCGAGCGCCAGCATGCGCACCAGCCGGTGCCGCAGGAAGCGGTCGATTTCTCCGTGGACCGCGTCGCCAAGCTGGAAGCGCGTACCTCGGGCGAAAAAACGCAAGACATCGCCAACGCCATCCGCGTGTCGATGCAGCGCCACTGCGGCGTGTTCCGCACGCTGGATCTGCTGAACGAAGGCGTGGGCCAGATCGAAGACCTGGCCAAGCAGGCCGAGCATGTCTATTTCAAGGACAAGTCCAAGGTGTTCAACACCGCCCGCATCGAGGCGCTGGAACTGACCAACATGACCGAAGTGGCGCGCGCCACCATCAAGTCGGCAGCCAACCGTCACGAAAGCCGCGGCGCGCATGCGCTGGACGACCACCCGACCCGCGACGACGAGAACTGGCTGAAGCATACCCTCTGGTATTCCGAGGGTGGCCGCCTGGATTACAAACCCGTTCAAATGAAGCCCCTGACGGTCGAGTCCTTCCCGCCCAAGGCGCGTACTTTCTAAGCAGGATGCCGTTATGAGCACCAAGAGAATCGTCAAATTCGAGATCTACCGCTACGACCCGGACAAGGACGAGCGCCCGTACATGCAGAAGCTGGAAGTCGAACTCCAGCCCACCGACAAGATGTTGCTCGATGCGCTGGTGCGCATCAAGAACGACGTCGACGACAGCCTGGCCCTGCGCCGCTCGTGCCGCGAAGGCGTGTGCGGTTCCGACGCCATGAACATCAACGGCAAGAACGGGCTGGCCTGCACGACCAACCTGCGCGAACTCAAAGAGCCCATTGTGCTCAAGCCGCTGCCCGGCCTGCCCGTGATCCGCGACCTGATCGTGGACATGACGCACTTCTTCAATCAGTACCACTCGATCCGTCCTTACCTGATCAATGACACGCCGCCGCCCGAGCGCGAGCGCCTGCAGTCGCCCGAGGCCCGCGAAGAACTCGACGGCCTGTACGAGTGCATCCTGTGCGCCTGCTGCTCGACCTCGTGCCCGTCGTTCTGGTGGAACCCCGACAAGTTCGTCGGCCCGGCCGGCCTGCTGCAGGCCTACCGTTTCCTGGCCGACAGCCGCGACGAAGCCACTGGCGAGCGCCTGGACAACCTGGAAGATCCTTATCGCCTGTTCCGCTGCCACACGATCATGAACTGCGTCGACGTCTGTCCGAAGGGCCTGAACCCGACCAAGGCCATCGGCAAGATCAAGGAACTGATGGTTCGCCGGACTGTCTAGTAACAGGGTGCAGAGGTCGACATGAGCAGTCTTACTGAACTGGATCGGACGCGCCTGCGATGGAGGGCGCGTCGAGGCCTGCTCGAGAACGACCTGATCATCACCCGGTACCTGGACGCATACGAAACGCAGCTCACCGATGACGATGTGGACGCGCTGACCCGGCTTTTCGAGCTGGGCGACAACGATCTGCTCGATCTGCTGCTGGCGCGCAAAGAGCCCGAAGGGGCACTGGATACGCCGCAGCTGCGCCTCATCATCAAGAAAATGCGTGAGCTCTGATTAATTGTGAGGAAATAGCGATGAACCTGTCTGACAAAAAAGCCACTCTATCGTTCTCGGACGGCTCCCAGCCGATCGAGTTTCCCGTGTACAAGGGCACGGTCGGCCCGGACGTCATCGACATTCGCAAGCTGTATGGCCAGACGGGCATGTTCACGTTCGACCCCGGTTTCATGTCTACCGCGGCATGCGAATCGGCCATTACCTACATTGACGGCGATAAGGGCGAACTGCTGTATCGCGGCTACCCCATCGAGCAACTGGCCGTCAATTGCGATTTTCTCGATATCTGCTACCTGATCCTGAACGGCGAACTGCCCAACGGCGAACAGAAGACCGATTTCGATTCGCAGGTGACGCACCACACGATGGTGAACGAGCAACTGCATTTCTTCCTGCGGGGCTTCCGCCGCGATGCCCACCCCATGGCCGTGCTTACCGGCCTGGTGGGCGCGCTGTCGGCGTTCTACCATGACTCGACCGACATCACGAACCCGCAGCACCGCCATGTCTCGGCCATACGCCTGATCGCCAAGATGCCGACCCTGGTGGCCATGGCATACAAGTATTCGCAAGGCCAACCGTTCATCTACCCGCAAAACGATTTGTCGTACACCGGCAATTTCCTGCGCATGATGTTCGCCACGCCGTGCGAAGAGTACAAGGTCAATGATGTCGTCGAGCGCGCGCTCGATCGCATCTTCATCCTGCATGCCGACCACGAGCAGAACGCGTCGACCTCTACCGTGCGCCTGTGCGGTTCGTCGGGCACCAACCCGTTTGCCGCCATCTCGGCCGGCGTGGCTTGCCTGTGGGGTCCGGCTCACGGCGGCGCCAACGAAGCCTGCCTGCAGATGCTCGAAGAATTGCAAGCCAACGGCGGCGTGGCCAAGGTTGGCGAGTTCATGGAAAAGGTCAAGGACAAGAACTCGGGCGTGCGCCTGATGGGCTTTGGCCATCGCGTCTACAAGAACTACGACCCGCGCGCCAAGCTGATGCAGGAAACCTGCAAGGAAGTGCTGCAGTCGCTGGGCCTGGAAAATGACCCGCTGTTCAAGCTGGCCATGGAACTCGAACGCATCGCCCTGGAAGACGACTACTTCGTGCAGCGCAAGCTGTACCCGAATGTGGACTTCTACTCGGGTATCGTGCAACGCGCCATCGGCATTCCCACCGCACTGTTCACCGCCATCTTCGCGCTTGCGCGTACGGTGGGCTGGATCGCCCAGTGGAATGAAATGCTGTCGGACCCCGACTACAAGATCGGCCGTCCGCGCCAGCTGTTCACGGGGGCGGTCACCCGCGACGTGCCGGCCATGGACAAGCGCTGAGCCTGTACGGCGCCGTCCGCCATGCGGGCGGTGCGGGCAAAAAAAACCACGCGCCAGCGTGGTTTTTTTTTGCGGATTCGCCCGGCGCCGGTTGCGCCGCGGGGCCGGCGCGAGGCTACAGGCCGATACCGCGCGCCATCAGCGCCGCGCACAGCGGCACCAATACCAGCAGGTGCACTTCCACCATGACCCAGCGCCGCGCATGCTTGATCTGCCCGCCCTCGGGCACATAGCCGGCTTGTTGGCGCGCCTGCTTGTTCCAGCGCAAGAAAGCCAGCGTAGGCGGAATCGAACAGAGGCCGATCAGCACGAACAGGCCGATCTTGGCGTGGAACCACGGGTTGGCCATGTAGAACGCGGCACCCTTGGCGCCCAGCATCAGCCGCAGCAGCCCGGTAACCAGCACCGCGATGGCGCTGACCAGGTACAGGCGGTCGTAGATGGCCAGCCTGCGCACGACGGTATCGGCCATGGCGGGGCGCAGCAGCACGGTTTGCGCCGTCATGGCCACGACCATCAGGAAGATGGCCAGGTAGTGGATCCAGGCGAGCAGGGCGTCTTGCAGCATGTCGTACCTTCCGGATCGGGTTACGTGGACCGCTTTTCAGCGGCTTCCTGCTGCGCGTCCACCACCGCCAGGGCGGTCATGTTGACGATGCGGCGCACCGTGGCGCTGGTGGTCAGGATGTGCACCGGACGAGCCGCGCCCAGCAGGATGGGACCCATGGTGATGCCGTTGCTGCCGGTCATCTTGAGCATGTTGTACGTGATGTTGCCCGTGTCCAGGTTTGGCATGACCAGCAGGTTGGCCGGCCCCTTCAGCTTGCTGTCGGGATAGGCCAGCACGCGGATCTTTTCCGACAACGCGGCATCGGCGTGCATTTCGCCGTCGACTTCGAGTTCGGGCGCGCGTGCCTCGACGATGCGGCGCGCCTGCGACATTTTCAGCGACGATTCGGTCACGCGGCTGCCGAAGTTCGAATGCGACAGCAGGGCGATCTTGGGCATGACGCCGAAACGCAGCATTTCCTCGGCGGCCTGCACCGTGATGCTGGCCACTTCTTCGGCGGTCGGATTTTCGTTGACGTGCGTATCGGTGATGAACAGCGTCTGGTCGGGCAGCATCAGCACGTTCAGCGCGGCATAGGTCTGGCCGGGCTTGCGGCCGATGATTTCGTCCACGTACTTGAGCTGGTTGTCGTACTTGCTGGCCACACCGCACAGCAGTGCGTCGGCATCGCCGCGGCGCAGCAGCATGGCACCGATCAGGGTGTTGTGCTTGCGGATCATCGCCTTGGCGATGGCGGGCGTGACTCCCTCGCGGCCCTTGAGCTGGTAGTAGGCGTTCCAGGTTTCGTTGAAGCGGCTGTCGTCTTCGGGATCGACGATCTCGATGTCCTGGCCGGCCACCAGGCGCAGGCCCGCCTTCTCGACGCGCATCTCGATCACCGAGGGGCGGCCCACCAGGATGGGGTGCGCCAGCTTTTCGTCGACGACGGTTTGCACCGCGCGCAGCACGCGTTCGTCTTCGCCATCGGCATAGATGACGCGCTTGGGTGCCTTCTTGGCCTGGGCGAACAGCGGGCGCATCAACTGGCCCGAGTGATAGACGAAGCCCATCAGCTTCTGGCGGTAGGCCTCGATGTCTTCGATGGGGCGCGCGGCCACGCCGGACTCGGCGGCGGCCAGCGCCACGGCCGGCGCGATCTGCACGATCAGGCGCGGATCGAAGGGCTTGGGAATGATGTAATCGGGGCCGAACGACAGTTCCTGGCCCGCGTAGGCATGCGCGACTTCGTCATTCTGTTCGGCCTGCGCCAGTTCGGCGATGGCTTTCACGCAGGCCAGCTTCATTTCTTCGGTGATGCGCGTGGCGCCGGCATCCATGGCGCCGCGGAAGATGAAGGGGAAGCACAGTACATTGTTGACCTGGTTCGGGTAGTCCGACCGGCCGGTGGCAATGATGCAGTCGGGACGCGCGGCGCGCGCCACTTCGGGACGGATCTCGGGCTCGGGGTTGGCCAGGGCCAGGATCAGCGGCTTGGGGGCCATGGTCTTGACCATGTCGGCCGTCAGCACGCCGGCGGTAGAGCAGCCCAGGAATACGTCGGCATCGCGCACGACATCCGCCAACGTGCGGGCGTCGGTTTTCTGCGCGTAGCGCTTCTTGTTGGGCTCCATGTTCTGGTCGCGGCCGTCCCAGATGACGCCGCGCGAATCGACCACATAGATATGCTCGCGCTTGATGCCCAGGTGCACCAGCAGGTCCAGGCAGGCAATGGCCGCGGCGCCCGCGCCCGACACCGCCAGCTTGACCTCGGCGATGTTCTTGCCCACTACTTGCAGGCCGTTCAGGATGGCGGCCGACGAGATGATGGCGGTGCCGTGCTGGTCGTCGTGGAAGACGGGAATCTTCATGCGCTCGCGCAGCTTCTTCTCGATGTAGAAGCACTCGGGCGCCTTGATGTCTTCGAGGTTGACGCCGCCCAGCGTGGGCTCGAGCGCGGCAATGATGTCGACCAGCTTGTCGGGGTCGTTCTCGGCCAGTTCGATGTCGAACACGTCGATGCCGGCGAATTTCTTGAACAGGCAGCCCTTGCCTTCCATCACCGGCTTGGCGGCCAGCGGCCCGATATTGCCCAGCCCCAGCACGGCAGTGCCGTTGGTGATCACGCCCACCAGGTTGGCGCGCGAGGTGTACTTGGACGCGGCTTCGTCGCCCCTGTCGAAGATGGCCATGCAGGCCGCGGCCACGCCCGGCGAGTAGGCGAGCGACAGGTCGTCCTGGTTGGCCAGGGTCTTGGTGGGAACCACCGAGATCTTCCCGGGGGTGGGATAGGCGTGGTAGTCGAGCGCCAGTTTGGTAAGAGTTTCGTCCATGCTGATGAGAGGCCTTTGCGGCACGGCTGACAAAGTAGAAAACGGGCCGCCGAGGGGCCCGTCCCGAGGGGGTCTATTTCAACAGAAAGTAGCAGTGTGTGTTTGCTGCGGTGCAGCGAAGTCGGCGAGGGCTGGGTGAGCGAATGCCAGCGGCGCAGGTTGATCCTGGCTGAACTCGGGATACGTTGCGGGAGCCGGTTCAATTCAGCCAGGGCGGCTCTTTTCTCTGGGACGTGCCCAGCGCTTGGCGCAGGGCCTGCCGTGCCGCGTCGAACTTGTCATCGGTGGCGGCCAGCAGATCGAGTGCCTGCAGCGTGATCCAGTCGGCGCTGACTTCGAAGAAGTCGCGCAGCCGGGCCCGCGTATCGCTGCGGCCGAAGCCGTCGGTGCCCAGGGTGCGATAGGGGGCGGTGATCCAGGCGCGGATTTGTTCGGGCACGGCGCGTACGTAGTCGCTGGCGGCTACCACCGGCACGGTGCCGGGCAGGCACTGCTCGATCCAGCAGGGCTGCGCGCCCAGGCCCAGCGTGCGTTCGCGTTCGACGGCGCGGCCGTCGCGCGACAGTTCCGAGAAGCTGGTCACGCTCCAGACTTCGGCCTGGATGCCGTGCTCTTGTTGCAGGCGTTCGGCCGCCTGCAGCGCTTCGTTCAGCATGGGGCCGGCGCCCAGCAGCCGTACCTGCGGCGTGTCTTGCGCCGTGCGCACGCGGTGCATGCCGCGCAGGATGCCCCCGCGGGCATCATCGGTGGGCAGGCTGGGTTGGGCCAGGTTTTCGTTGGTGACGGTCAGGTAATAGAACTCGTCGCACTGTTTGTCCAGCATGCGTTGCATGCCGTGTTCGAGGATCACCGCGACCTCATAGGCATGGGCCGGATCGTAGGCGCGGCAATTGGGCACGGTACCCGCCACCAGGTGGCTGGAGCCATCCTGGTGCTGCAGGCCTTCGCCGCCCAGCGTGGTGCGCCCCGAGGTGGCGCCGATCAGGAAGCCGCGCGTGCGTTGGTCGGCGGCGGCCCAGATCAGGTCGCCGATGCGCTGGAAGCCGAACATCGAGTAATAGATATAGAACGGCAGCATGGGCAGGCCGTTGACCGAGTAACTGGTGCCGGCCGCCGTCCATGACGAAATGGCGCCAGCCTCGGTGATGCCTTCTTCCAGGATCTGGCCATCGAGCGCCTCGCGGTAGTACAGCACCGAGCCGATGTCTTCCGGTTCGTACAACTGGCCTTGCGCGGAATAGATGCCGATCTGGCGGAACAGGTTGGCCATGCCGAAGGTGCGGGCTTCGTCGGCCACGATGGGCACGATGCGTCCGCCCAGGGTTTCGTCTTTGAGCAGGCCGCCCAGCATGCGCACGATGGCCATGGTGGAAGACATTTCCTTGCCGTCGGCCTGCAGGGCGAAGCGCGCCCATTGTTCGGCCGGCGGCGCGGGCAGGCGGGGGGCTTCGGTGCGGCGACGCGGCAAGTGGCCGCCCAGCGCCGCGCGGCGTGCTTGCAGGTAGCGCAGTTCGGCGCTGTCGGCGGTCGGCTTGTAGAACTTCAGGGCCAGGCAGTCGGCATCGGAAATAGGCAGCGCGAAGCGGTCGCGGAAAGCCAGCAGGGCCTCGTCGTCGAGCTTCTTTTGCTGGTGCGTGGTCATCTTGCCCTGGCCGGCCGTGCCCATGCCATAGCCTTTTTTCGTTTGCGCCAGGATCACCGTGGGCTGGCCGCGATGGCGCACGGCGCGATGGTAGGCCGCGTGGATCTTGACGATGTCGTGGCCGCCGCGGCGCAGGCGGTCGATGGCCTCGTCGGTCCAGTCGGCCACCAGGGCCGCCAGTTCGGGGTTCTGGTTGAAGAAGTGGGCGCGGTTGTAGGCGCCGTCATTGGCCGCGAAGGTCTGGAACTGGCCGTCGACGGTGCCCGCGAAGGCGCGTGCCAGCGCGCCGTCGGTATCGCGGGCGAGCAGGGCATCCCAGTCGCCGCCCCAGACCAGCTTGATGACATTCCAGCCGGCGCCCGCATACAGGGTTTCCAGCTCGTCGATGATGCGGCCGTTGCCGCGCACCGGGCCGTCCAGGCGCTGCAGATTGCAATTCACGACGAACACCAGGTTGTCGAGTTTCTCGCGCGCGGCCAGGGTCAGCGCCGCGATGGATTCGGGCTCGTCCATCTCGCCGTCGCCGAAAATGCCCCAGACCTTGCGGTCGGAGGGCTGGGCCAGCGAACGGTGTTCCAGGTAGCGCATGAAGCGGGCCTGGTAGATGGCGTTGATCGGGCCGATGCCCATCGACCCGGTGGGGAACTGCCAGAAATCGGGCATCAGCCATGGGTGCGGGTACGACGACAGGCCGCGCAGTCCACGTGCGCGGGCGGCGATTTCCTGGCGGAAGTGGGCCAGTTCGTCTTCGCCCAGGAATCCTTCCAGGTAGGCGCGAGCGTAGACGCCCGGAGCCGAATGCGGTTGCAGGTAGACCAGGTCGCCCGCGAAATCGGCGCCGGAAGCGCGAAAGAAGTGGTTGAACCCCACTTCGAACAAATCGGCGGCCGACGCATAGCTGGCGATGTGGCCGCCCAGTTCGCCATGCGCCTGGTTGGCGCGCACCACCATGGCCAGGGCGTTCCAGCGGTTGATCGAGGCAATGCGCTCTTCGATGGCCAGGTCGCCGGGGAAGGGCGGTTCGTCGCGCAGCGGAATGGTGTTCAGGTAGGCGCTGCGTGTCTGCCCGGCGGCGCGTACGCCGAGCGAGGCCGCCTGGGCCAGCAACTGGTCCAGCACATAGGCCGCGCGTGGCGTGCCGGATGCCTGGGCCAGCGATTGCAGCGCTTCGCGCCATTCCGTGGTTTCGGCGGGATCGGTGTCTTGGGGCAAGGCGGGCGCAGCGTCGTGCATGATCGGGACGGTCTCCGGTGAAGCACTCATGCTATCCCTTTCGCTCAGGCATGAGTGATCGAAAATGCGCCGGATAGGGGTGTGTGCCGGCATAATGTACCGTGCAAAGGAATTTATAAAGATGAATATGCCGACATCGCTGGACAGTACCGACCGCCGCATCCTGTCTATCCTGCAGACCGACTCCAGCCTGACCAATGTCGAGCTGGCCCGGCGCGTGCATTTGTCGCCCTCGCCGTGCCTGGCCCGGGTCAAGGCGCTGGAGGCTGCCGGCGTGATCCGCGGCTATGTGGCCCTGGCCGACCCGCTGCAACTCGGGTTGAGCCTGAATGTGTTCATCCAGGTCAGCCTGGAAAAGCAGGTCGAGTCCGAGCTCGAGCGGTTCCAGAGCGCCATGGCGGAGTGCCCGGAAGTGATGGAGTGCTACCTGATGAGCGGCGACGCCGATTACTTGCTGCGCGTGGTCGTGCCCGACATGCAGGGGCTGGAGCATTTTGTGGTGAGCCGGCTGTCGCGCATCGCGGGGGTGCGCAACATCCGCTCGGGCTTTGCCCTGAAGCAGGTCAAGTACCAGACGGCGCTGCCGCTGGGCTGAGGGCCATGCCCGGCGCCGGCGAGCGGCGTAGAATCGCCGGATCATTCTCCCTGGAGCCCTCAAATCCATGACCGACCCCGCTCGCGTTCCCGATTCGATCACATTGCCCGAACTGACCGTGCGCGGGGTGATCATCGGCGCCCTGATCACGGTGGTGTTCACGGCGTCGAATGTTTTCCTGGGCTTGAAAGTCGGCCTGACGTTCTCGTCGGCCATTCCGGCCGCGGTGATCTCGATGTCGGTGCTGCGGCTGTTCAATAACGCCAATATCCTGGAAAACAACATGGTGCAGACGCAGGCCTCGGCCGCGGGCACCTTGTCGGCGATTATTTTCATACTGCCGGCGCTGGTCATGATGGGGCACTGGCAGGGCTTTCCGTTCTGGCAGACGCTGGGCATCTGCGCGGCCGGCGGCATGCTGGGCGTGATGTTCACGATCCCCCTGCGCCACATCATGGTGGTGCAAAGCGAACTGCCCTATCCGGAAGGCGTGGCCGCGGCCGAGATCCTGCGCGTGGGCAGTGGTGGGGCTTCCGATGGGCAGGCCCAGTCCGCCGCGCCGGGCAAGCCGGCGCCCACCGGCATGGCCGATATCGTCAGCGGCGCGGGCGTGGCCGCCGTGGTCAGCTTCGCGGCCAGCGGGCTGCGTATCCTGGGCGACGGGGTCAGCCTGTGGCCCACGATCGGCGCGGCGGTGTTCCGCCTGCCCATGGGGTTTTCGCTGGCGCTGATGGGCGCGGGCTACCTGATCGGCATCGTGGCCGGCCTGGCCATGCTGACCGGCCTGCTGATCGCCTGGGGCGTGGCGGTGCCGGTGCTGACGGCCCTGGGCAGTATGCCGGCGGGCCAATCGGTGGCCGACTACGCCACCGGGCTCTGGAGCTCGCAGGTGCGCTTCATTGGGGCTGGCGTGATCGGCGTGGGCGCCATCTGGACGCTGGCCACGCTGTTCATGCCCATGATGCGGGGCATCAAGACCTCGTTTTCGGCGTTCGGCCGGGCCGGCCGTGCCGCGCAGGGCGCGGCGCCGCGCACCGAGCAAGATTTGTCGGCGCGCTGGATTTCGCTGGTGACGCTGGTGCTGGTGGCCATCCTGGTGGCCACCTTTGCTTCTTTCCTGCGTGCCGAACCGGTCACGGCCGGCAGCGTGGGCATGCTGGTGACCTATTCCGTGGCGTTCGCTTTCATTTTCGGCTTCCTGGTGGCGGCGGCCTGCGGCTACATGGCCGGACTGGTCGGCTCGTCCACCAGCCCGATCTCGGGCGTGGGCATCGTGGCCATCGTGCTGGTGTCGCTCTTGATGCTGGGCCTGGAAAGCGCGGGCGGGCTGCTGGGCACCCAGGAAGGCGTCCAGATGGCCATCGCCCTGGCAATTTTCACCACCTCGGCCGTCGTGGCGGTGGCCTCTATTTCCAATGACAACCTGCAAGACCTGAAAACCGGCTGGCTGGTGGGGGCGACCCCCTGGCGCCAGCAGGTGGCGCTGCTGATCGGCTGCGTGGTCGGGGCGGCGGTGATTTCGCCAGTGCTCGAGCTGCTGTACAACGCCTATGGCTTCGCCGACGCGCTGCCGCGCCAGGGCATGGATCCCGGGGCCGCCCTGTCGGCGCCGCAGGCCACGTTGATGCTGGCCATCGCGCAGGGCATTTTCACGCACCAACTGAATTGGGCCATGATCCTGATCGGCATGGTGGTGGGACTGGGCCTGATCATGGTCGACCAGGTGCTCAAGCGCACCTGCACGGTCGCCCGCATGCCCGTCCTGGCGGTGGGCATCGGCATCTACCTGCCGCCCACGGTCAGCGCACCGCTGGTGGTGGGGGCGGTACTGGCCTGGCTGATCGAACGCACCCTGCGCCGGCGCGCCGGCCAGGCCGGCCAACCCTACGAGAAACATGCCGAACTGCCCAATCGGCGCGGCACCTTGCTGGCCTCGGGCCTGATCGTGGGCGAAAGCCTGGTGGGGGTGCTGATGGCCGCCGTGATCGGCGCTACCGGCAGCGAGGCGCCGCTGGCGTTGGTGGGCGAGGGCTTCGCCACCGTGGCCTCGTGGCTGGGGCTGGCGGTGTTCGTGCTGGTGGCGGTCTCGTTCTACCGCCGTACGCTGGCCGCCGCCCTGGCCCGGCCCTAGCCGCCTGGCGCCGCGTTGGGCGGCCGTGGTTTCCGCGTCACAAGGGGCGCGTGCCCGCGGCTGCGTCGATGCCCGACAATCCCGGGCGGTAGCAGGCATCATGGCGGATGTTGCGGCGGCCATGATGCCGCGGAATGCCGCCATGCCTTCGGGTGGGGCATGGCGCCGGCTGCAACAAGACAGGTGTAAATCGGTAGGGTTATACTTTTGAGTTATACGGCTTTCGAGGCTTGTACGTGCCTTCTGCCCCTGCTATCCGCTAAACGGGAAGCCCGTGTCGCGGAAGGTTTTCCTGCATCGTATCGAGTGAAGCACTCGTCAAGGTGAAGCAATATATGTCTTCCGAATCAGAATCTCTGTCCAGCTCGTATTTGTTTGGCGGTAACGCCCCCTACGTCGAAGAACTGTACGAGTCCTATCTCGACAATCCCGGCTCGGTGCCCGACAACTGGCGCGAATACTTCGACCAGCTCCAGCACGCGCCCGCCACCGACGGCCAGGAAGCCACCCGCGACCAGGCGCATGCCCCCATCGTCGAGTCGTTCGCGCAGCGTGCCCGCACCAACGGTTTCGTGCAGCAGTCGGCACCGGCCGACATGTCGATGGCCAGCAAGCAGGTGTCGGTGCAATCGCTGATCGCCGCCTACCGTTCGCTGGGTTCGCGCTGGGCCGACCTGGACCCGCTCAAGCGCCGGGAACGTCCACCGATTCCCGAGCTGGATCCTTCGTTCTACGGCCTGACCGAAGCCGACCTGGACCAGGTCTATTCGGCCACCAATACCTACTTCACGACCGCCAGCACCATGACGCTGCGCGACATCCTGAAGGCGGCGCGCGATACCTATTGCCGCAGCATCGGGGCCGAATTCACGCATATTTCCGATCCGGCCGCCAAGCGCTGGATCCAGGAACGCCTGGAAAAAACCTTCGGCGCCGCGACCTATAACGCCGAGGAAAAGCGCCACATCCTGCAGCAACTGACCGAATCCGAAGGCCTCGAACGCTTCCTGCATACCAAGTACGTGGGCCAGAAGCGCTTTTCGCTGGAAGGCGGCGAAAGCTTCATCGCCTCGATGGACGAAGTGGTGAACCACGCCGGCGAATCCGGCGTGCAGGAAATCGTGGTCGGCATGGCCCACCGCGGCCGCCTGAACCTGCTGGTGAACATCATGGGCAAAATGCCCGGTGACCTGTTCGCCGAGTTCGAGGGCAAGCACGCCGAAGGCCTGACCGACGGCGACGTGAAATACCACAACGGCTTTTCCAGCGATATTTCCACGCGTGGCGGCCCCGTGCACCTGTCGCTGGCGTTCAACCCGTCGCACCTGGAAATCGTCAACCCGGTGGTCGAAGGCAGCGTTCGCGCGCGCCAGGAACGCCGCGGCGACCACGAAGGCAAGCAAGTACTGCCGGTGCTGGTGCATGGCGACGCCGCCTTTGCGGGCCAGGGCGTGGTCATGGAAACCCTGAACCTGGCGCAAACCCGTGGCTACGGCACGGGCGGCACGCTGCACATCGTCATCAACAACCAGATCGGCTTCACCACGTCCGACCCGCGCGATTCGCGTTCCACGCTGTATTGCACCGACGTGGTCAAGATGATCGAGGCCCCGGTATTCCACGTCAATGGCGACGACCCCGAAGCCGTGGTGTTCGCCACCAAGCTGGTGCTCGACTACCGCATGGAATTCGGCCATGACGTCGTGCTGGACATCGTCTGCTTCCGCAAGCTGGGCCACAACGAGCAAGACACGCCGTCGCTGACGCAGCCGCTGATGTACAAGAGCATTGGCCATCACCCCGGCACGCGCAAGCTGTACGCCGACAAGCTCACCGCGCAAGGCGTGCTGGCCGAGGGCGAAGGCGACCAACTGGTGAAAGACTATCGCCAGCTCATGGAAGACGGCCAGCGCACCATCGAGCCCGTGCTGACCGACTACAAGAGCAAGTACGCCATCGACTGGTCGCCCTTCATGGGCGCCAAATGGACCGACCAGGCCGATACTGCCGTGCCGCTGGCCGAGCTCAAGCGCATCGGCGAACGCATCACCACGGTGCCCGAGGGCTTTACCGTGCACTCCCTGGTCAACAAGCTGCTGAACGATCGCCGCAACATGGCCAAGGGCGAAGTGAACCTGGACTGGGGCATGGGCGAGCACCTGGCCTTCGCTACGCTGCTGGCTTCGGGCTATGCCATACGCATCACCGGCCAGGACTCGGGCCGCGGCACGTTCACGCACCGCCATGCGGTGCTGCACGACCAGAACCGCGAGCGCTGGAACGACGGTACCTATATCCCGCTGCAGAATGTGTCCGACGGCCAGGCGCCGTTTACGGTGATCGACTCGGTGCTGTCCGAAGAAGCGGTGCTGGGCTTTGAATACGGCTATTCCAGCGCCGAGCCCAACACGCTGACCATCTGGGAAGCGCAGTTCGGCGACTTCGTCAACGGCGCCCAAGTGGTGATCGACCAGTTCATCAGCTCGGGCGAGGCCAAATGGGGCCGTCAGTCGGGCCTGACCCTGATGCTGCCGCACGGCTACGAAGGGCAGGGTCCGGAACACTCGTCGGGTCGCATCGAACGCTTCCTGCAACTGTGCGCCGACAACAACATCCAGGTGGTGCAGCCGACCACGGCTTCGCAGATCTTCCACCTGTTGCGCCGCCAGATGATCCGGCCGTTCCGCAAGCCGCTGGTCATCTTTACGCCGAAATCGTTGCTGCGCAACAAGGACGCGGGTTCGCCCCTGACCGAACTGGCCGGCGGCAGCTTCCGCCCGGTGATCGGCGAACTCGACGACACCATCGACGCCGCCAAGGTCAGGCGCGTGCTGGCATGCTCGGGCAAGGTCTATTACGACCTGATCCACGCCCGCCGCGAGCGCGAGGCCAATGACGTGGCCATCGTCCGCGTCGAGCAGCTTTACCCGTTTGCCCACAAATCGTTCGAGACCGAACTGCGCAAGTACAGCAAGGCGACTGAAGTCGTCTGGGTGCAAGACGAGCCGCAGAACCAAGGTCCGTGGTTCTATGTTCAGCATCACTTGTACGAAAACATGGCCGACGGCCAGAAGCTCGGCTACGCGGGCCGCCAGGCTTCGGCGTCGCCCGCGGTGGGCTACCTGGCCAAGCACCAGGAGCAACAGAAGGCCCTGATCGAACAGGCTTTCGCCACCAAGTACAAAGGCTTCATGCTGACCAAGTAAGCCCAGCTACCGACATCGAACCCTTATTCAACGGAACCTAATTACCATGGCTATTACTGACGTCGTTGTCCCCCAATTGTCCGAATCCGTGTCGGAAGCGACCCTGCTGACCTGGAAGAAGCAGAAGGGCGCTGCTGTCGAAGCAGACGAAATCCTGATCGAAATCGAAACCGACAAGGTCGTGCTGGAAGTGCCGGCGCCCGCATCGGGCGTGCTGGCTGAAATCGTCGAAGGCGATGGCAGCACGGTCACTTCGGGGCAACTGATCGCCAAGATCGATACGGCCGCCAAGGCTGAGGCGGCCGCGCCGGCCGAAGCGCCCAAGGCCGAAGCACCCAAGGCCGAAAAGGCCGAAAAGGCCGCCGAGAAAGCCGCCGCCGCTCCTGCGTCGGCTTCGTCCGCCTCGGCGGGCGTGGCTTCGCCGGCCGCGGCGAAGATCCTGTCCGAGAAGGGCGTGGATGCCGCTGCGGTGGCGGGCACCGGCCGTGACGGCCGTGTCACCAAGGCCGATGCGCAGGCCGCCAGCGCAGCGCCGGCCAAGGCCGCCGCTGCACCGGCCGCACCCGCTTCGGTGTCGCTGGACGGCCGCCCCGAACAGCGCGTACCCATGAGCCGCTTGCGCGCCCGCATCGCCGAGCGTCTGCTGCAGTCGCAACAGGAAAACGCCATCCTGACCACGTTCAACGAGGTCAATATGCAGGCCGTCATCGACCTGCGCAACAAGTACAAAGAAAAGTTCGAGAAAGAGCACGGCATCAAGCTGGGCTTCATGTCTTTCTTCGTCAAGGCCGCGGTGGCCGCGCTGAAGAAGTTCCCGCTGATCAATGCCTCGATCGACGGCAAGGACGTCATCTACCACGGCTACTTCGACATCGGTATTGCGGTGGGCAGCCCGCGTGGCCTGGTGGTGCCGATCCTGCGCAACGCCGACCAGCTCTCGATCGCCGAAATCGAGAAGACCATTGCCGATTTCGGCAAGCGTGCGGCCGATGGCAAGCTGGGCATTGAAGAAATGACCGGCGGTACGTTCTCGATCTCGAATGGCGGCGTGTTCGGCTCGATGCTGTCCACCCCTATCATCAACCCGCCGCAATCGGCCATCCTGGGCGTGCACGCCACCAAGGAACGGGCCGTGGTCGAGAATGGCCAGATCGTCATTCGCCCGATGAACTACCTGGCGCTGTCGTACGACCATCGCATCATCGACGGCCGCGAAGCGGTGCTGGGGCTGGTGGCAATGAAGGATGCGCTGGAAGATCCTCAGCGTTTGCTGCTGGATCTGTAATCGGCTGTCCGGCTCGGGCAAGGGCAATGCATTCTTCTGTCGCGGCAGGCCGGATCGCACCGGCCGTTGCGCGGCAGGCCCTGGCGGCCGGTCTGGCCGCGGTCGCGGCCAGACTTCCCTTCGCCTACCTTGTCAGGCGGGGCGGCCCGGCGCTCGCGCTAGTTCAAACTCCCCATCTTCGAGATCATCATGTCCAAACAATTTGACGTCGTCGTCATCGGTGCCGGCCCCGGCGGGTACATCGCCGCCATCCGCGCCGCGCAACTGGGTATGTCGGTGGCTTGCATCGACGCGTGGCAAAACGGCCAGGGCGGCCCGGCCCCCGGCGGTACTTGCACCAACGTGGGCTGCATCCCGTCCAAGGCGCTGCTGCAGTCGTCTGAACACTTTGAACAGGTCAACCACCACTTCGCCGACCACGGCATCGAAGTCAAGGGCGTCAGCCTGAAGCTGGACACGCTGATCGGCCGCAAGAACACGGTGGTCAAGCAGAACAACGACGGCATCCTGTACCTGTTCAAGAAGAACAAGATCACGTTCTTCCACGGCAAGGGCGCCTTTGCCGGCAAGGCCGATGGCGGTTACGCCATCAAGGTCAGCGGCACGGCCGAAGAAGACGTGGTGGCCAAGCACGTGATCGTGGCTACCGGTTCGTCGGCCCGTGAGCTGCCGGGCCTGCCGTTCGACGAGAAAGTGGTGCTGTCCAACGACGGCGCGCTGAATATCGACGCCGTGCCCAAGAAGTTGGGCGTGATCGGCGCCGGCGTCATCGGCCTGGAAATGGGCAGCGTGTGGCGCCGCCTGGGCGCCGAGGTCACCATCCTGGAAGCCATGCCGGAGTTCCTGGCGGCAGCCGACCAGCAAGTGGCCAAGGAAGCCCTGAAGGCCTTTGCCAAGCAGGGGCTGGACATCCAGATGGGCGTGAAGATCGGCGAGACCAAGGCTGCGGCCAAGTCGGTCACCGTGCCCTATACCGACGCCAAGGGCGGCGAGCAGAAGCTGGTGGTGGACAAGCTGATCGTCTCGATTGGCCGTGTGCCGTACACCGGCGGCCTGAACACCGACGCGGTGGGCCTGAAGCTGGACGAGCGCGGCTTTGTCGAAGTGGACGGCGACTGCAAGACCAACCTGCCCAACGTGTGGGCGGTGGGCGACGTAGTGCGCGGTCCGATGCTGGCTCACAAGGCCGAGGAAGAAGGCGTGGCGGTGGCCGAGCGTATTGCCGGCCAGCACGGCCATGTCAACTTCGATACGGTGCCGTGGGTCATCTATACCTCGCCCGAGATTGCCTGGGTGGGCAAGACCGAGCAGCAACTGAAGAAAGAAGGCCGTGAATACAAGGCCGGCAGCTTCCCGTTCATGGCCAACGGCCGGGCGCGCGCGCTGGGCGACACCACGGGTTTCGCCAAGGTCATCGCCGATGCCAAGACCGACGAAGTGCTGGGTGTGCATATCGTGGGCCCCATGGCTTCCGAGCTGATTTCCGAAGCCGTCACCATCATGGAATTCCGTGGCGCGGCCGAAGACATCGCGCGCATCTGCCATGCGCACCCAACCCTGTCCGAGGCCGTGAAGGAAGCGGCGCTGGCGGTGGACAAGCGCACGCTGAATTTCTGATACTCGCAGCGTGGCGGCGTCAGGGTTTCACTGGGCGCCACGCGGCCTGCCCGGGGATCATCTCCAGGTGCCTGATTCCCGGAGGGTGTCAGGCACCGACGTGTGCGGCGACTGACTCAACCATGCGGTGTCGGGCACCCTCTGACGCGATCCAGGCCTTGATGCCTGGCCCTGGTCCTTGATTGCCATACCAGGCGGGTCACCCCGCCTTCTTTCAGGTTTGCTGCTGCGACATGAATGTCCGCGAATACTACGAACAAGCCCTGACGGAACGGGGCTATCAGCCCGATGCGGCGCAGAGGCAGGCCATCGACCGCTTGCAGGCCTATTACGACGACTGGCTGCGCTTCAAGGCCATGCGCTCGAATGCGCTGAAGAAGCTGCTGAACCGGCCTGATGTGCCGTGCGGGGTATACCTGTGGGGCGGGGTGGGACGCGGCAAGAGCTTCCTGATGGACGCGTTCTACGCCACCGTGCCGGTGGTGCGCAAGACGCGCCTGCACTTCCACGAGTTCATGCGCGGGGTGCATCGCGAACTGGAAAGCGTCAAAGGCATGCAGGACCCGCTGGACGAAGTGGCGCGCCGCGTCGCCAAGCGCTACCGGTTGATCTGTTTCGACGAATTCCACGTGTCCGACGTGGCCGACGCCATGATTCTGTACCGCTTGCTGCTCAAGCTGTTCGAGTACGGCACTTCGTTCGTGATGACGTCCAACTACGAGCCATCGACCCTGTACCCCGATGGCTTGCATCGAGACCGCATCATGCCAGCCATCCAACTGATCCAGAAGCGCATGGATATCCTGAACGTGGATGCCGGCGTCGACTACCGTCGCCGTTCGCTGGAACAGGTGCAGTGCTATCACTCGCCCCTGGACGAGCACGCGCAGCTTGCCTTGCAAGACGCCTTCGACCGCCTGGCCGATACGCCGCCCCAAGATCCGGTGCTGCATATCGAGCACCGCGAGATCCACGCGCGGGCCCTGGCGGGCTCGGTCGTGTGGTTCGACTTCGCCACGCTGTGCGGCGGCCCGCGTTCGCAGAACGACTACCTGGAACTGGCCAATCGCTTCCACGCCGTCATCTTGTCCGACGTGCCGCGCATGGGGCCGCGCCAGGCTTCCGAGGCGCGCCGCTTCACCTGGCTGATCGACGTGTTCTACGACCACAAGATCAAACTGATCATGTCGGCCGAATGCGAGCCCGAGGCCTTGTACACCGAAGGCGCGCTGGCCAACGAATTCCACCGTACGGTGTCGCGCATCATGGAGATGCAGTCGCGCGAATACCTGGAGTCCGAGCGCCGCTTGACGGTGGGTTTGTAGCGCGTACGCCGCAAAGCGGGCGGGGCGCCCATGCCTACGATTGATAATAATATTAGTTATCAATTACTATCTTGTTTTCCGCCCGCTCCAACTCCCGCTTGCCGTGAAGACTTCTACGCCGTGCGGGCCCGCCGCGTCCGCGCCGGTGCCTGTCGATGTGCTCTACCGCGACCATCAGCCGTGGCTGTTTCGTTGGCTGCGGGGCCGGCTGGGCAGCCCCTTCCGGGCCGAAGATCTTGCACAGGACGTATTCGTGCGGGTCATCGCCGGGCGCAAGCAGGTGCATGCCGCCCAGGCGCGGCCCTTCTTGCGCACTATCGCCCATGGCCTGCTGCTGGACCACTACCGCCGGGCCAGCCTCGAACAAGCCTATCTGGATTACCTGGCCGTGCTGCCCGAGCCGCAGGCGCCATCGGCCGAGCAGCGCGCCGTCATGGTGCAGCAGATCGCCGCGCTGGACCGCATGCTGGCGGGCTTGCCCGACAATGTGCGCCGCGCCTTCCTGCTGGCCCAGATCGACGGCCTGGGTTATGCCGAGATCGCCTTGCAATTGGGGGTGTCGGTGAGTTCCGTGCAGCAATACATGATCCGCGCCTTGACGGCCTGCTATGCCTGCCTTGATAGCTGAAGCGATGCCCGACGATTCGGTGGCACGCGAGGCGATCACGTGGTGGGTCAAGCTGCAATCGGGCGAAGGCGGGGCCGCGGCGGTACAGGCTTGTACGCGCTGGCGTGCCGCCGATCCGCGCCATGAACGGGCCTGGGTGCGCCTGGAAGGGCTCGCCCAGGCGGTGCGCGGCATTCCTTCCGATTTCGCGCATGCCCACCTGGCGGGCCAGCCGGCCTCGCGCCAGCGGCGCACCGTGCTCAAGGGCTTGGCCGGCGCGCTGGTGCTGGGTGGCAGTGCCGCCGCCGTGCACGAATTGACGCCCTGGCAGCGCTTGTTCTCCGACTACAGCACGCGCGTGGGCGAGCGCCGGCGCGTGCTGTTGCCCGGCGATATCCGCATGGACCTGGCCAGCGACACCGCCGTGTCGGCCGAGATCGGCGCCAGCAAGCGGCAACTGACCTTGTGGCGCGGCCAGATGGGCATCCTGATCCAGGATGCCGACGGCGCGCCGCCACTGGTGGTGCAGGCAGCCGATAGCCGGGTCGAGGCGGTGCACGCACGCTTTGCGCTGTTGCGCGTAGCGGCGGGCATGCGGGTCGATGTGTATGAAGGCAGCCTGCGCGTGATGGCGCGCGACGGCGGGTCGCGCCTGCTCAGCGCGGGCACGGCCATGTATCGCCAGGACGGCAGTTGGCGCGAGGGGCCGGTCGACCCGGGCGAGGGCGCCTGGACCGACGGCCTGCTGGTTGCCAACGGCGACCGTCTGGATGCCGTGCTGGCGCAACTGGCGCGCTATCGCCCGGGAAGACTGTCGGCCAGCCCGGATGCGGCCGGCTTGCCGGTGTCAGGGGTGTTCCCGCTGGACGATACCGACCTGGCGCTGGCCATGCTGCAGCAAACGCTGCCGATCACGGTGACACGCTGGGGCAGGTGGTGGGTAACGGTCGAGAGCGCCGACGGCGCCGGCGCGGCCGTCCCGGTATGAATTGATTTGTTTCAATTTGGTGGCGGGCGCGACTGCAGGTTTGGCGCGCCGGTGCGGAATAGCTCATGCAAACCTTCCATTCTTGCAGGAGCTTCGTCTTGTCTTTCCTCGCCTCTTTCCCAGCGGCCTTGGCCGGCAGCATGGGCCGTAGCTGCAGTGCGCGTGTCCAGTATCGCGGCGCGCTGCCCGCCCTGGCCCTGGCTCTGGCCGCTGCCGGCTTGGCCACTGTGCCGCAGGCTGCCTTTGCGCAATCCGCAGCCGCGGCCGCTCGCAGCTATTCGGTACCGGCGGGGCCGCTCGGCGAGGTGCTGACCGCTTTTGCGCGGCAGGCCGGCGTCCTGATTTCTTTCGATACGCGCATGGTGGCCGGCCAGACGGCCGCGGGCCTGCAGGGCGGCTATTCGGTGGGCGGGGGATTCAACGCCATCTTGCAGGGCACTGGCCTGCAAGCCCAGCCGGGGGCGGGCGGCTGGGTGCTGAGGCGGGCACCGGCCTCGACGGGCGATATGGTAAGCCTGGCGCCGGTCACGGTACAGGGCGAAAGCGAAACCGGCACAGGCCAGACCTATGGCGTGGTGTCGCTGGTATCTGCGTCGGGTACCAAGACCGACACGCCGCTGCTGGAAACGCCGCAGTCGATCTCGGTCATTACGCAGCGCCAGATCGCGCAGCAAGGCGCGACCACCTTGAATCAGATACTGCGCTATACGCCGGGCGTGGCCGTTGAAACGCGCGGCGCGACGGCCACGCGGCTGGATCAGTTCACCATCCGCGGCTTCGGCGCCACCACCTACCTGGACGGCCTGCGCGTGTTTGGCGGTCGCGACGCCTTGCCGCAGGTCGACGGCTACCGCCTTGAACGGGTCGACGTGCTGAAAGGGCCGTCTTCGGTGATATACGGCCAGGGCGGGCCGGGCGGCGTGGTCAACCAGATCAGCAAGCGGCCGGTTGACGGGCAAGTCAATGAGGTCGGGGTCGAGTTCGGCACCGATTCGCTCTTGCGCGGCATGGTCGACGTGGGCGGCCGCCTGGACGAAGAGGGCAAGCTTCTCTACCGCCTGGTGGGGTCCGGGTATACGGCCGACGGCCAGCAGCACTACACCAAAGAGCGGCGCTATTACGTATCGCCGTCGTTTACGTACCAGCCATCGACCGACACGCGGCTGACCGTGCTGACCCATTTCCAGCACGACCCGGACATGGGCGCCTACGGCTCGTTGCCGGCCATGGGCACGGTGTACGAACTGCCGGACGGCAGCCGCTTTTCGCGTAGTTTCTACGACGGCGACAAGGGCTTCGAGCGCAGCGACCGCAAGCATTATTCGCTGGGCTACGACTTCGAGCACCGTTTCAACGACACCTTCAAGGCAAGCCAGAATTTCCGCTATACGCACGCTGATGCGGAATATCGCAGCATCTACAACAGTGCCTGGGCCGACCCGGGCGTCTACCGCTACCTGTCGCGCGGCATGATCGGCACCGACGTGAAATTCGATGCACTGACGGTGGACAACAACCTGCAGGCCGATTTCGAGACCGGGGCATTTGCCCACACGATGCTGCTGGGCTTCGATTACCAGCGCATCAATACCGACACCCTGTCGGCTTCGCGCTGGGGCGTGGCCGATTTCAACCTGGACACCTGGAACCCGAACTACGACGCGGGCTATGTGCTGCCGCCGTTCACCAGCGACCAGGACCAGACGCAATATCAGACCGGCCTGTACCTGCAAGACCAGATCAAGGTGGGACGGTTGTCGGTGCTGCTGGGCGGGCGCTATGACTGGGCGCGCACCATGTCCAACACCACCAACCTGACCAACGGCGTGCGCACCCATTCGCCGCAGCGGGCCCAGGCTTTCACCGGGCGGGCCGGCCTGCTGTACCTGTTCGACAATGGCGTGGCGCCGTACTTCAGCTATTCCGAATCGTTCGAGCCGCAGAATGGCACGGGCTGGGACAACCAGGCGTTCGATCCGGTGGAAGGCGAGCAGTACGAACTGGGCGTGAAGTACGAGCCGCCCGGCTCGCGCACACTGCTGACCGCCGCGCTGTTCGACCTGCGCCGCAAGAACCTGACCACCACCGATCCCGATCCCACGCATATCTGCGGCGCGGGCCGCTGCAACATCCAGGCGGGCGAAGTGCGCACGCGCGGGCTGGAGCTCGAGGCCAAGAGCCAGCCCATCGAGGGCCTGAGCGTGATTGCCTCGTATAGCTGGCTGCACAACGTCTACACCAAAGACAACCCCAACTTGGCAGGCGTCAGCATGAAGGGCACCCAGCCGGTGGCCGTGCCCAAGCACCAGGCGTCGGCGTGGATACGCTACGAACTGCAGCAAGGGCCGATGGCCGGCCTGGGCGTGGGGGCGGGCGTGCGCTACATGGGCGAGACCTGGGGCGACTCCGGCAATACGTTCCGGGTACCCGGCGCCACGCTGTTCGACCTGGGCCTGGACTACGACCTGGGCCGCCATCAGCCGGCCCTGAAGGGCTGGCAGGTCAGCCTGAACGTGGCCAACCTGTTCGACAAGCGCTATGTGGCGTCTTGCATCGACGAAAACTGGTGCTGGTACGGATACGACCGCACAGTGAAGGCGTCGGTGCGGTACCGCTGGTAAGGCCCTGGATTGGCAGTCCCGCCTTCGTGCAGGGCTGCCAATCTCATTAAGAATGATTATAATTCTCAAATTAATCTGTTCGCAGGACTTGCAGTGAAACCTACCCCCGGCGCTGGCCTGGCGCATTATCGATGGACGGTGGCATCGCGAGTGGCCGCGGCCACGCTGGGCGGCTATGCGCTGGCCTCGGCCACGGCCGCGTGCCTGGCCGTGTGGCTGCCGCTGGCACGGGCCGATGCCGTCGTCACCGCCATGCTGCTGGCCTTCGTGGTCTACGCCATCGGTGTCACCTGGGTGTTCGCCACCCGTACCGCCTGGCGGGCCTGGGCCGGCATGCTGCTGCCCACGGCCGTGCTGGGGGCGTTGTTCTGGCTGGGCCGGCCGGTGGGGGTGGCATGAAGCCGCCGAAGCCGCAGCAACAGGGCGAGGGCCTGCGCCAGGCCATGTCCTGGCTGCATACCTGGTCGGGGCTGGTGTTCGGCTGGGTGCTGTTCGCCATGTTCCTGACCGGCACGCTGGCGTTTTTCCGCCCCGAGATCACGCACTGGATGCAGCCCGAGATGCCGTCGCGCCAGGTGACCATGCCAGCCGCGCAGGCGGCCGACGTTGCCCAGCGCTACCTAGAACAGCATGCGCCCGATGCCACGCGCTGGTTCGTCAGCCTGCCGTCGCCGCGCGAACCGCAACTGAGCCTGCTGTACCAGGTGCCCAAGCCGGCGCCGGGCGAACGGGGTTTCAAGCGCGTGAAACTGGATCCCGACACGGGGCAGGTGTTGCAGGCGCGCGAGACGCGCGGCGGCGATTTCCTGTATCGCTTCCATTTCGAGCTGGAAATGGGTTTCCCATGGGGGCGCTGGCTGGCCAGCATCGCCGGCATGTTCATGCTGATCGCCATCATCAGCGGCGTGATCACCCACAAGAAGATCTTCACGGATTTCTTCACCTTCCGGCCGGGCAAGGGCGGCCAGCGCGCCTGGATGGATGGCCACAATGCCCTGTCGGTACTGGGACTGCCGTTTCACCTGATGATCACGTTCAGCGGCCTGGTGATCTTCATGACGATGTTGCTGCCGGCCGGCATCTCGGCCGCCTACGACAATCCACGCGCCTTCACCAACGAGATGTTCCCGGCCTTCGCTCCCGCGCCGGCCGGCAAGGAAGCCGCCCCGCTGATGCCGCTGGGCCAGTTGGTAGAGCGCGCCCAGGTGCAATGGCAGGGCGGCCGCGCCGGCCGCCTGGTCGTGGCCAATCCGGGCAAGGCCGGTGCGGTGGTGTCGGTGGGCCGCGATGCCGGCGAACGCATCACTTATGGCCGCGTGGCGCCCAGCCTGCGTTTCGACGGCATCGACGGCAAGCTGCTGGCGCGCCATGATGCCGACAGTGCCGCCATGGTGACGGCCGGCACCATTATCGGCCTGCACCTGGGCCTGTTTGCCGAACCGTTGCTGCGCTGGCTGTATTTCGTGGTCAGCCTGGCAGGTACCGCCATGGTGGGTACGGGCCTGGCGCTCTGGGTGGCCAAGCGCCGCCAGAAGGCCGGCGCGGCCGCACAGCAGGCCTTCTCGCTGCGCCTCGTCGACGCCCTGAACGCGGGTTCGATCGCCGGGCTGTGCGTGGCCCTGGCCGTGTTCTTCTGGGCCAACCGGCTGCTGCCTGCCGAGCTGGCCGGACGCGCTTCCCTGGAAACCCGCGCGTTCTTCATTGCCTGGGCCCTGACGTTCCTGTATGCCTTCATGTTCCGCACGCGCATGTGGCGCGACCTGTTGTCGCTGGCTGCCGGCCTGTCGCTGGCCTTGCCCGTGTTGAACGCAATGACTACCACCCGCCATCTGGGCGTATCGCTGCCTGCGGGCGACTGGGTCATGGCCGGATTCGACCTGACCGCCTTGGCCTCGGGTGTGCTGCTGGCCTGGATGGCGCGCAAGTCGCGCAAGCCGCGCACGCAACCCGCGCGCCAGCCAGCGCGTTCGCAGGTCGCCTTGAACGAGGTCAGCCCATGATGAGCATCGCCGCTTTCTGCCTGGCATATGCCGGCTTCGCCGCCCTGTGCCTGGGCATGGACCGCCACTACGAGGCCGTGTTCGATCGCGAGCTGCCACGCCGCCACCGCACCCCCTTGCGAGCCTTGGGCTGGGCCGCGCTGGCCCTCTCGCTATGGGCATCCGCGGCCGTCTGGGGCTGGCGCTACGGCGCCGTGGAATGGATAGGCATCCTGACCCTGGCAGGCCTGCTCTTGATCTGGTTCGTCAGCTACCGCCCCGGCTGCGCACTGGCCACCGGCGGTCTGTGCGCAGCAGCCGCGCCGGTGCTGGCCTGGATGTAACCTCCGCCCGCCAGAAGAACAACCAGCCAGACACCATAAAGGCAGCCGCTATTTGCTGCCTTATTTTTTGTATGCAAAAATATATATAAATACACAATCCCGCAGCCATGCCCATCCCACAGCAAAGTTCACAAGCATTTGCCGCCTATAACGAAATCAAGCGCCGGATTTTTTCCGGCGAATTCGCGCCTGGCGCACGCCTGCGCGAAATCGAGGTGGCAACCCTGCTGGAACTGGGCCGCACACCCGTACGCGAAGCCCTGAAGCGCATCCAGGATGAAGGCTTGCTGCGCCAGGAGCCTGGCCGTGGCCTGGTCGTGACCATCATGGACCAGCAGGAAGTGGGCGAGCTGTACGCAATGCGCGAAGTGCTGGAATCAGCCGCCGCCGCATTGGCGGCGCGGCACGCCACCGATGCCGAGGTCGCCAACATGCAGGCCATCCTGCAAGAAGGCGACAGCGACCCCGTGGCGTTGAACCTGCGCTTTCACGACGCCATCTACAGCGCGGCCCACAACCGGCACCTGATCCGCCTGCTGCGCTCGCTGACCGACACCACGTATCTGCTGGGTCGCAGCACGCTCAGTTCCAAGGCGCGTGCCAAGGCAGCCCTGCAAGAACACAGCGGGATCGTGGCCGCCATTCGCAGCCGCGATCCCGGGCAGGCTGCCGAGGCCGCCCGCCATCATATTCACCAGGCCTTGCTGGAACGCTTGAAGATACTGCGCCAGCGCTGAGTCTTTCATCTATTTTCCCCAGGAGACAACCCATCATGCGTTACTTGACAAGCATCGGCCGGTGCGCGCTGGCGGCGGCGTGCATGCTGCCGGCCCTGGCCTGCGCGCAGGCCTTTCCGGACAAGCCCATCAAGCTGGTCGTGCCGTTTGCGGCCGGCGGCGGCACCGACAGCATCGCGCGCGACATGGCACGCACGCTGAGCGATCGGCTGGGCCAGCCGGTGGTGGTAGAGAACCACGGCGGAGGCGGCGGCTCGATCGGTGCAAACCTAGTGGCGCACGCCGCGCCCGATGGCTACACGCTGCTGTTCGCCACGTCGACCTTCGTGACCAATGCGGCCGCGCAGGCAACCAGTACCTACGATGTCGAGAAGTCGTTCGCGCCCGTGGCCCTGATCGGCCGCGGCCCGCTGCTTGTCGTCACCAACCAGGACCTGGGCGTGAAATCGGTGGCCGAGCTGCGCGCGCTGGTCGCCCAGCGGCCCGATGAGATCAATTTCTGTTCGGCCGGCACCGGCAGCATCAATCACCTGTCGGGCGAGTTGTTCAAGCAGAAGGCCCATGTGCAGATGACGCATGTGCCCTACAAAGGCAGCGGCCCGGCCACGGTGGACCTGCTGGCGGGGCGCGTGCAGGTGTTCTTCGCAACGGTGCCGACGATGCTGGGCCAGGTGAAAGAAGGCCGCGTGCAGTTGCTGGCAGTCACCAGCCAGCAGCGCTCGCCGCTGTTTCCCGATACGCCCACCATGGCCGAGGCCGGCGTGCCGGATTTCGACATCTCGACCTGGTGGGGCATCCTGGCGCCCGCGGGCACGCCGGCGCCGGTGGTGCAGCAGTTGAACAAGGCCGTCAACGAAGCCGCCGCCGCCGACCTGGTGCGCCAGCGGCTGACCAATGAGGGCGCCGACTTGTATGCGGGCAAGCCCGAGGATTTCGGCCGCGCCTTGTCGGCCGAACTGGCATTGTGGCGCGGCGTCGTGCAGCAGTCGGGCATCCGGCTGGATTGATGCCTTTGTCCTGGAGACAGATCATGTTCCCTTCTTCCTTTCCGATGCTGCCGGCGCGCCGCCGCATCCTGGCAGGTGCCGGCGCCGCTGCGCTGCTGGCCGCGCTGGGCAGGCCCGCGGCGGCGCAAGATGCCTACCCCTCGCGCGCGCTGACCGTCATCGTGCCGTATGCGCCGGGCGGGCAGGGCGATGTGTTCGCGCGGCTGCTGGGCGAACGGCTGGGCGCGGCATTCAAGCAGACCGTGGTGGTCGAGAACCGGCCCGGCGCCTCGGGCACGGTGGGCACCCGCCAAGTGGCGCGCGCCGAGGCTGACGGCTACCACCTGTTGCTGGGCCAGACTGGCGAGATGGCCGTCAACCCCTTCGTGATGCGCGACCTGGGCTACGACCCGCAGCACGATTTCACGGCCGTGGCGCTGGTGGGCGATTCTCCGCTGGTGCTGGTGGTGCCCGCCGCATCCCCGCATGCCGACCTGGTCGCCCTGGTCGAAGCCGCGCGGGCCAAGCCTGACAGCATCACCTATGCTTCGTCCGGCACTGCCACGCCGGGCCACCTGGCCGCCGCCGCGCTGGCGCTGGCGACTCAGGCGCGCATGGTGCATGTGCCGTATAAAGGCGCGGGCCAGGCCATGACCGACCTGTTGGGCGGGCATGTGGATTTCTTCTTTTCCAGTGCCTCGGCCGCCATGCCGCATGTGTCGGCGGGCAAGCTCAAGGCCCTGGCTGTGTCGACGCCGCAGCGCGTGGCCGCCTTGCCCAAGGTGCCGGCAGTGGCCGAGCAGGTGGCGCCCGGCTTCCAATTCAGCCTGTGGGGCGGTTATTTTGTGCCGGCCGGCACGCCTGCCGCCATCGTGCAGCGGCTGAACCAGGAAATCAACGCGGTACTGGCCGATCCCGGCATCCGCGCCCGCTTCGAAGCCGACGGCACGGTAGTGCGTCAAAATACGCCCGACGAGTTTGCCGCGTTCGTGCGCAGCGAAGCGGACAAGTATCGCCGCCTGGTCCAGGCCACCGGCGTGCGCGCAGAAGGTTAATGTCTTTGACTCTCGAGGTATGTCCATGAAGATAGTTGTTCTGCCGGGTGACGGCATCGGCCCCGAAACCATGGCCGTGGCGGTCGACGCATTGCAGGCCGTGTCGCAGCGCTTTGGCCTGGGCTTGCAGCTCGATCACGATCTTGCCGGCCACGATAGCCTGAAGCAGCATGGCGCCACTGTCACGCCGGCCGTGCTGGAAAAAGTGCGTGCCGCCGATGGCCTGATGCTGGGCCCGATGGCCACCTACGACTTCAAGGACGAGGCCAAGGGCGAAATCAATCCGTCCAAGTACTTTCGCAAGAACCTCGACCTGTACGCCAACATCCGCCCGGCCCGCACGTATCGCGGCATGCCGCCGCGCCTGGGCGAATTCGACCTGGTGGTGGTGCGCGAGAACACCGAAGGTTTCTACGCCGACCGCAATATCGAATCCGGCGGCAGCGAAATGCTGATCACCCCCGACGTGGTCGTCTCGCTGCGCCGCATTACCCGCCAGTGTTGCGAGCGCATCGCCCGCTCGGCCTTCGAGCTGGCCATGACGCGCAAGAAGCACGTCACCATCGTGCACAAGGCCAACGTGCTGAAGATCGGCGATGGCATGTTCATCGACATGTGCCACCAGGTGGGCAAAGAATTTCCCGATGTCCGCATCGACGACGTCATCGTCGACGCCATGATGGCGCACGTGGTGCGCGCTCCCGATCGCTACGACGTGATCGTCACCACCAATATGTTCGGCGATATTCTGTCGGACCTGACGGCCGAACTGTCGGGCAGCCTGGGCCTGGGCGGTTCGCTCAATGCCGGGCGCGACCATGCCATGGGGCAGGCCGCGCACGGTTCGGCGCCGGATATCGCGGGCCAGGACATCGCCAACCCGGCTTCGCAATTGCTGTCGGCCGCGATGCTGCTGAGCTGGTACGGCCAGCGCAAGGGCGCAAGCAAATTCCTGGACGCTGGCGCCGCCATCGAGCAGGCCGTTGCCGCCGCCATCGCGTCGGGCCAATGCACGCGCGACGTGGGCGGCAATCTGGGCACGCGCGCCGCTGGCCAGGCCGTGCTGGCGCACCTGCAGGCTGCTTGACGATGTCGCTGCCCGCCTTGCCTGCCGGAGCCTGCGACTGCCACGTGCATGTCATTGGCGACCCGGCCCGTTATCCGATGGCGGCCGGCCGCCCCTACACGCCAGGCCCGGCCACGCCGCAAGACTTGCGGCGCCACATGGCCGGCCTGGGCCTGGAACGCGCGGTGATCGTGCAGCCCAGCATCTATGGAACCGACAACCAGTGCCTGCTCGACGGGCTGCGCGCGCTGGATGGCGCGGGGCGCGGCGTGGCCGTGCTGGACGCGGCGGCGCCATCGCCGGTGCTGCACGGCCTGCACGGCCTGCACGCCCAGGGCATCAGGGGGGTGCGCATCAACCTGGAAAGCACGGGCCGCAGCGATGCCCAGTCGATCCGCGACGAACTGGCGTCATGGGCCCGGCGGCTGGCGCCGTTCGGCTGGCACCTGCAGGTCTATGCCTCGCTGGACGCCATCGCGGCGGCCGCGCCGTCGCTGGCCAGCCTGCCGGTGCCCGTGGTGCTGGATCATTTCGCCATGATCCCGGCCGGCACGGCACCGCAAGACCGGCGGGTACAGGCCGTGCTGAGCCTGGTGGCGCAGGGGGCCGCGTACGTGAAGCTGTCGGCCCCGTATCGCATCGACCCGCTCGCGGCGGCGCCCGAGGCGGTAGCCGCGCTGGCGGCGGCCTTCATTGCCGGTAATCCCGACCGCATCCTGTGGGCCAGCGATTGGCCGCACACCAGCCGCGAGCCGGGCAAGGCCGCCACCGAGGTCAGCGCTTATCGGCAGGTGGGCAGCGGCCGGTTGGTCCAAGGCATCGCGGCCTGGCTGCCCCAGGCCGTGCGCACGCGCGTGCTGGTCGACAATCCCGCCCGCCTGTACGGGTTCTAGCCCGTTGCGCGCCGCCCGGCCCGGCGCGCAACGACGCGCTACACTGCGGACTTCTCCGCAAATGCCCGCCGTCCCGTCCATGAGTACTCGCGTCCTTACCGGCATCACCACGTCCGGAACCCCCCATCTCGGCAACTACGCCGGGGCCATCCGTCCCGCCATTACGGCCAGCACGCAGCCCGGCATCGACGCGTTCTATTTCATGGCCGATTACCATGCACTGATCAAGTGCGACGACCCGGCCCGCGTGGCCCGGTCGCGGCTCGAGATCGCCGCCACCTGGCTGGCGGGCGGGCTGGACCCCGAACGCGTCACGTTCTACCGCCAATCCGACATCCCCGAGATCCCCGAGCTTTGCTGGCTGCTGACCTGCGTGACCGCCAAGGGCCTGATGAACCGCGCGCACGCCTACAAGGCGTCGGTGGACCAGAATACGGCCAAGGGCGTCGACCCCGACGACGGCATCAACATGGGCTTGTTCTCGTACCCGATCCTGATGGCGGCCGACATCCTGATGTTCAACGCGCACAAGGTGCCGGTGGGCCGCGACCAGATCCAGCACCTGGAAATGGCCCGCGACATCGCCCAGCGCTTCAACCACTTGTACGGGCGCGAATATTTCGTGCTGCCCGAAGTGGTCATCGAAGAAGAAGTGGCCACCTTGCCGGGCCTGGATGGCCGCAAGATGTCCAAGAGCTACAACAACACCATCCCGCTGTTCGAAGGCGGCGCCGCCGCGCTGCGGGCCGCGGTGATGCGCATCGTGACCGATTCGCGCCAGCCGGGCGAACCCAAAGACGCCGAATCGTCGCACCTGTACACCATCTACCGCGCCTTCGCGACGCCTGCAGAATCGGCGGCATTTCGTGCGCAGCTCGAAAGCGGCCTGGGGTGGGGCGAGGCCAAGCAGGCGCTGTGCGATCGCCTGGAAGATGACCTGGCGCCGATGCGCGGGCGCTACCAGGAACTGATGGCGCATCCCGAGCGCATCGAAGACATACTGCAGGCGGGCGCGCAAAAGGCGCGCAAGCTGGCCGTTCCGCTGATGGAAGAATTGCGCCAGGCTGTGGGGCTGCGCGCGGCCGCGCCGGCGGCAGGCAAGGCGGCGCCGAAGAAAGCCGGCAAGGCCGCGCGCTTTGTCAGCTTCCGCGACGACGATGGCACCTTCCGGTTCCGCCTGCTGGCGGCCGACGGCCAGGAACTGCTGCGTTCGCGCGGCTTCGCCAATCCCAAAGAGGCCGGCGCGCTGTTGCAGCGCCTGCAATCCGGAAACGCCCAAGACGTCTTGCGGCCCGAGGGCCTGGCTTATGCGGCCGTGCTCGACGGCGACACGGTGGCGCAAGGCCCCCAGGCTGACGATGAAGCCCAGCGCGATGCGCTGCTGTCCCGGGCTCGCCAGGCCCTGGCAGCGCTGGCGAACTGAGCCAGGGCCGGCTCAGGCTAGCGCCCGCCCGCCGCCACGATGCGGCCGTCGTGTACCTGGAAGCGCGGGATATTTCCCTGGCCGGCGATTTCCAGCGTATCGCCTTCGGTGTAGCCCGTGACGGTGGGGCAGTCCAGCCATTCGGGGTTGATGAACGGGAAATACTTCAAGGTGCCGCTGCCCTGGCTGGCAAACTCGAAGGTCGTGTTTGCCACCACTTCCGGGTCCCACTGGCTGGCGTCGAACACCATCGAGCACTGCGGGCCGATGCGGTAGACGATGCTGGCGCCCATGCTGGCAAAACCCAGCGCGCCCACATGCAGGCCGGCACCGTTGACCAGCTCGATGATGCGCGAGCCCAGGCGTTCCAGGGTGATCAGCTTGAACGACACGTGCACGGCATCCAGGACCAGGTGCGCGTACTGGCCCAATGTGACTTCGCCATAGGTCGCGGTGGGACTGACGTTTTGGTCATTCAGGGTTTGCGACGCGTTGGCGGCGAGCGCAAGGGTGGTGCTTCGCATAGCGAAATTATCTCCGGCAGGGGGGCGCAGTCGGGGGAAACAGCATGACGTGACCGACGGGTGCGCCCATCGCCAGAACCACGGTTTTCATCCACAAGCGGATGCCCTGATGCAGGGAAATCCGTTCTTATTGTTTTGATACAAACGGATATTTTCGCTTAATTTGTGGTGGCCCGCATGTCTTTTCAATGGACGCCACTTAGGGATTAACCCGCATTCGCCGCGCGTGATACTTCGTCCGCCATCGAAACGTACAAAGCTAACATGGCGATACAGTGCCTGCCATGACAGGACAGGAGCCATGCATGACTTACCAGCCCGGTTTTGCCGCCACCGCCTTCTTGTTGGCCGATCACGCGCGCGCCGCGATGCTGGCGGCGCTGCTCGACGGGCGCGCGTTGCCGGCCGGCGAGCTGGCGCGCACGGCAGGCGTGACGGCGCAGACGGCCAGCGCCCACTTGGCCAAGATGCTGGCAGGCGGCCTGTTGCAGGTAGAAACCGAAGGGCGCCATCGCTATTACCGCCTGGCCGGCGCGCATGTCGCCAGCATGCTGGAAGGCTTGTCGGTGATCCAGCCCGAGACGCAGGCATCGCGCCGTCCGGCGCTTAGCCCGCAGGCGCGTGAGTTCCGCTTTTGCCGCCGCTGCTACGACCACCTGGCCGGCCAACTGGGCGTGGCGGTGACGCAAGCCCTGCAAGACCGCGACTACCTGCTGGCGGCGCCCGACAAGCAGTTCGATGTGACGCCAGGCGGCGCGGCCTGGTTTTCGGGCATTGGGGTCGATGTGGATGGCCTGGCGCCTACGCGGCGCGGGTTGGCCCGCCAGTGCCTGGACTGTACCGAGCGTCGCCATCACCTGGCGGGCCCGCTGGGCGTGGCCTTGCTGGCCGCCATGTGCGAACAGCAATGGCTGCGCAGGGATGCCCGGTCACGGGCAATCAAGGTAACGCCGCGCGGCTGGACCTGGCTGGACGAACAATTGGGTATCCAGGCGCCCGCGCTGCCGCTGGCCGCTTAGGACCAACCCGCAGCGCTCGCCAGGCTTGGACGGAAAGTTCTACCGCGCCAGGCAATTCTTACGGGCCTCTACAAGGATCACTGCCCTGGTGGCGCTTTCAGGGGCCGGTGCCGCCCTGCAGTTCCGGCGTATTGCCGGCGCTGTCGTGCACTTCCAGGCGATCGTCCACGCGCCGCACGCCCGCCATGGCGGCCACTGCGGGTATCAGGGCGCTGTGCTCGGCGGCAAGAATATGGCCGGTCAGCGAAACATCGCCGGCAACGACGTCGACCGTGATGGCGCCAGGATGGCTGACCAGGCGGCCCAGCTGGGCGCGTATGCGCTCGGCCAACTGGCTGTCGCTGGCCGGCGGCTCGTCCAGGTCCATTGCGCTGCGCGCGCTGGCTGTCCAGCCTCGCACATGGTCGGCGGCCTGCTTGCCTTCGGACAGCAGGCAGTCGGCCGTGTCGTTGCGCAGGGCATTGAGGGTGTCGCACAGCTGGGCGCGGCGTCGGCGTCCCATCTGCGGATCGAAGTAGTACATGGCCGTGGCGCCCAGCGCCAGCGTAGCGATGCGATTCAGGATAGTCACTTGCGTCCTCCGCGAGTCTGGCCCTATTGCGGCCGTGCCCGCAAGACGGGCAACGGCCGGGAGACCAATGCTGCGCAAGTGATGTGCCCGGCCTGCCAGGGCCGGGCAAATGACGCCCGGGCCGCGTCAGCGCTTGAGTTTGGCGAAGGCGTCGGCCATTGCGCTATTACGTGGCTCGGCCCGGCCTGCATCGGCCTGCGGTGGACGGCGGCCTGCCGGCCGTGCCGCGCCGCGCGGCGCATCTCCGTTGCTGCCGCTGCTGCGTCGCACCGGCTGCGCCGTGTCGTTCAGGCGCATGGTCAGCGCCACGCGCTTGCGCGCCGCATCGACTTCCAGCACTTTCACGGTAACCGTCTGCCCCACGCGCACGACGTCGCGCGGGTCTTTGACGAATTTCTCGGCCAATGCCGAGATATGCACCAGGCCATCCTGGTGCACGCCGATATCGACGAAGGCACCGAAGTTGGCCACGTTGGTTACCACGCCCTCGAGCACCATGCCGGGATACAGGTCATTGAGCGTTTCCACGCCTTCTTTGAACTGCGCTGTCTTGAACTCGGGGCGCGGGTCGCGGCCGGGTTTTTCCAGTTCGGCAAAGATGTCGCGCACCGTGGGCAGGCCGAAGCGCTCGTCGGTGAAATCGGCCGGCGACACGCCTTTCAGGGCTTCGCGCTGGCCGATGATCTGCTGGACGTCGGCCTTGATCTTGGCGACGATGCGCTCGACCACCGGGTAGGCTTCGGGGTGCACCGCCGAGGCGTCGAGCGGATTCGCGCCATTGGGGATGCGCAGGAAGCCGGCCGCCTGCTCGAAGGCCTTTTCACCGAAACGCGGCACCTTGCGCAGCAGTTCGCGGGTGGGGAAGGCGCCGTTTTCGTCGCGCCACGAGACGATGTTCTTGGCCAGCAGCGAATTCAGGCCCGACACGCGTGCAAGCAGGGCGGCCGAGGCCGTGTTGACGTCCACCCCTACGGCGTTGACGCAGTCTTCGACCACGGCATCGAGCGAGCGTGCCAGTTCGCGCTGGTTGACATCGTGCTGGTACTGCCCCACGCCGATGGCCTTGGGATCGATCTTGACCAGTTCGGCCAGCGGATCCTGCAGGCGCCGGGCAATCGATACGGCACCGCGCAGCGTGACGTCGAGGTCGGGGAATTCTTGCGCGGCGCTCTCGGATGCCGAATACACCGATGCTCCGGCTTCGGACACCACGACGCGGGTGAGCTTCAGGTCGGGGAACTGGCTCATCATGTCGCCCACCAGTTTCTCGCTTTCGCGCGAGGCGGTGCCGTTGCCGATGGCGATCAGTTCGACCCGATGGCGCGCGGCCAGCGCGGCCAGCGTGGCAATGGTGCCTTCGCGGTCGCGGCGCGGTTCAAAAGGATAGACCGTGGCCGTATCCACCACCTTGCCGGTACGGTCGATGATGGCCACCTTGCAGCCGGTGCGGATGCCGGGATCCAGGCCCAGCACGGTCTTCGGGCCGGCTGGAGCCGCCAGCAGCAAGTCTTTCAGGTTGGCGGCAAACACGCGAATGGCTTCGGTCTCGCCGCTTTCGCGCAGGCGGCCGAACAGTTCGCTTTCGAAGGCCGTCAGCAGCTTCACGCGCCAGGTCCAGCGGCACACTTCGCCCAGCCAGCGCGCGCGCGGCGGTGCGTCCAGTTCGAAGAGCGCGCGGCCCAGCTTGAGGAAACCGGCAATGCGCGCCACGCAGGGGTGCGGGGTCTGGGTTTCAAGTTCCGCCTCGAGCCCTACACGCAGCTCGAGCACGCCTTGCTGGCGGCCGCGCAGCAGCGCCAGGATGCGGTGCGAGGGCAGGGTGCGCAGCGGCTCGTTGAAGTCGAACCAGTCGCGGAAATTGGCGCCTTCGGCTTCCTTGCCTTCGGCCACCTTGGAATAGACCAGGCCGGTGGACCACAGATGCTCGCGCATGTCGGCCAGCAGGTCGGCATTTTCGGCATAGCGCTCGGCCAGGATGTCGCGCGCGCCGTCGAGCGCGGTCTTGGCGTCGTTGATCGCCGCTTCCGGGTTCAGGTATTGCGCGGCCAGTGCGGCCGGGTCGCAGGCGGTGTCGGCCAGGATGGCGTCGGCCAGGGGCTCAAGCCCGGCTTCGCGGGCAATCTGGGCGCGGGTGCGGCGCTTGGGCTTGTATGGCGCGTACAGGTCTTCCAGCCGCTGCTTGGTATCGGCCGTGGCAATTTCCTGTTGCAGTTCAGGCGTCAGCTTGCCCTGCTGAGTGATCGATTCCAGGATCGCGCCGCGCCGGTCCTCGAGCTCGCGCAGGTAGCCCAGGCGGACTTCCAGGTTGCGCAGCACGGTGTCGTCGAGCCCACCGGTGGCTTCTTTGCGATAGCGCGCAATGAAAGGCACCGTGGCGCCGTCATCGAGCAATTCGATGGCCGCGGCGATTTGCGACGGGCGGCTGGCCAGTTCGGTGGCGAGCTGGGCAAGGATACGGGCTTGGTCGACGCTGGGCGCAGTGCTCGTGGTGGCAGAAGTGTCAGGCATCTCGATACGGCGGCAAAGGGAAAACAAGGGGCGGATTTTGCCACAAGGCGGCACCGGCCCGCGCGGCGCTGCGCCATTTTAGGCACGATAGGTCCGGCGGGCGGGGTATCATTTGGGCCAATTCACCGCCTGCCCCCCCGATGCTGGACCTGGATATCTCCGAGTTTTTCGCCGCCGACGGCCCCTTGGCCACGGCGCTGCCGGGCTATACGCCGCGGCCGGCCCAGGTCGAACTGGCGCAGGCCATCGGCCGCGCCATCACCGATCGCGCCACGCTGGTGGCCGAGGCGGGCACCGGCATCGGCAAGACCTGGGCGTACCTGGTGCCGGCGTTCGCGGCAGGCGGCAAAGTGGTCATCTCGACCGGCACGCGCACCCTGCAAGACCAGCTCTTCACGCGCGACCTGCCGCGCGTGCGTGCGGCCCTGGCGGCCCCGGTTACTGCCGCCTTGCTCAAGGGGCGCGCCAACTACGTGTGCCACTACCACCTCGACCGCCTGCAAGGCGATGAACGTGCGCTGAAGTCGCGCACCGAAATATCGCAATTGCGCCAGATCCAGGTATTTGCCGGTATTTCCAAGACCGGCGACCGCGCCGACCTGGGCAAGGTTCCCGAAGACGCCGATATCTGGCAACGGGTCACGTCCACCCGCGAAAACTGCCTGGGGCAAGACTGCCCGCGCATCCGCGACTGCTTCGTGGTGAAAGCGCGCCGGCAGGCCCAGGAGGCCGACGTAGTGGTAGTGAACCACGCGCTCTTCATGGCTGACCTGGTGCTGCGCGAAGAGGGCGTCACCGACCTGCTGCCCGAGGCCGATACGGTGATCTTCGATGAGGCCCACCAATTGCCCGACACGGCCACGCGCTTCCTGGGCAGCAGCGTGTCCACGCACCAATTGCTGGACTTCGGCCGGGCCCTCGAGGCCGCCGGCCTGGCCTACGCCCGCGAGGCGGCCAAATGGAGCGACGTCAGCCGGCTGGTCGAGACTGCCGCGCGTGAACTGCGGCTGGCCTGTGCGCCGCTGGACCAAGTGCCGGGCCGCAAGGCAACTTTCGAAGCCATGCCCGAAGCCGCGCAATTCGATGCCGCGCTGGCGGCACTGCGCCAGGCCATCGATGCGGCCACGCGGGCCCTCGGGGCCGTGGCCGAAAAACACCCCGACCTGTCGGCCGCCGCGCGCGGAGGCGCCGAGATCTCGCTGCGGCTGGCCCGCTGGGCACTGCCCGGGCGCGATGGCGGCGCCGGTGCACAAGCCGACGAAGGCTGGGGGCGCGATACCCACGCCCTGGCGCAGGCCGGCGATGACGGCCCGGCGCTGCCCCAGGCCGTGCTGCAAGGCATCGCGGCCGCCACCGATTACACCGGGCCCGCGGTGCGCTGGGTCGAGCACGGCCAGCATCATGTGCGCCTGCATTCGGCCCCGCTGTCGGTGGCGCAGGCATTCTCGCGGTTCCGCAAGCCGGGCCAGGCCTGGATACTGACCTCGGCCACCTTGTCCGTGCACGGAGACTTCAAGCATTACACCAGCCAACTGGGGCTGGACGATGCGCGTACGGGGCGCTGGGAGTCGCCGTTCGACTACACCACGCAGGGCCTGCTGTTCGTGCCGCGCGACATGCCCGAGCCGCAATCGCCGCGTTTTGTCGAACGTTTCGTGCAGACCCTGATGCCGCTGCTCGAGGCCAGCCCGGGCGGCACGCTGGTGTTGTGCACCACTTTGCGGGCCGTCGATCGCGTGGCCGCGCTGCTGGCCGACACCTTCGAAGACCAGGGCCACGAATGGCCGCTGCTCAAGCAGGGCGACGCAACGCGGCGCGACCTGCTCGAACGCTTCTGCAAGCTTGAACATCCTGTGCTGGTGGGCAGCGCCAGTTTCTGGGAAGGCATCGACCTGCCCGGCGACGTGCTGACCCTGGTGGCCATCGACAAACTGCCTTTCGCTCCTCCTGATGATCCTGTCATCGAGGCGCGCTTGCGCGCCTGCCGCGTGCGGGGCGGCAATCCGTTTGCCGAATACCAATTGCCCGAGGCCGCCATTTCGCTCAAGCAGGGCGCGGGCCGCCTGATCCGTACCGAGCGCGATTGGGGCGTGCTGATGGTGGGCGACGCAAGGCTGGTTGAAAAGCCCTATGGCAAGCGGCTGTGGCGCGGGCTACCGCCGTTTTCACGCACCCGCGACCTGAACGAAGTCCTGGCGTTCTACGCACGGCGAGTTGTCTGAAATGCAACGTGCCGCCCGAAGGCGGCACGCATGCTAGCCGATGGCGCGCGCGTCTACTTCCACGAGAACGGGTTCCACCAGCTTTTGTCGGTAAGCAGGGTTTGCTCGTTGACGGTGCCGTTGGGGTAGTTGGTCTTCAGCACGCGCTGGGCGTCGTCTTTCAAGTCGGTAAGCCCAAGCTTGTCGTACGAGGCCACCATGATGACCAGGGCTTCTTCGGATGCGGGCGCACCCTCGAAGTCGGTGATGACGGTCTGGGCGCGGTTGGCCGCGGCAACATAGGCGCCGCGTTCGTAGTAGTAGCGCGCCACGTAGACTTCGTTCATGGCAATCGCGTTCACCAGCCAGGTGACGCGCTTTTCGGCGTCGGGCGTGTACTTGCTGGACGGGTAGCGCTTGATCAGTTCGTTGAACGCGTCGTAGGACGCGCGCAGGCCCTTGGGGTCGCGCTCGGCCGGGTCCTGGCCGGTCAGGTTGCTCATGAAGGCGCTGGCCGGCGTGAAGTTGATCAACCCCTTCAGGTACAGCATGTAGTCCGTGCCGGGGTGGTTGGGATACATCTGCTGGAAACGGTCGATGGCGGCCAGCGCCTGTTCGTTTTCGCCGTCTTTCCAGTTGACATAGGCCAGGTCGATCAGGGCCTGCTGGGCATAAACGCCGAACGGATAGCGGCTTTCGATGGCCGTCAGGCGTTCGCGTGCTTCGGTCCAGGCGCCCGCGTCGGCCTCGGCCTTGGCGTCGGCGTACAGTTGTTCTGCGCTCCAGCCGGCGGTCTTGTCATATTTTGTGTCAGTCCCACTGCAACCCGCGACAAACAGGGCAACAGATAGCGCGATGGCCGCGCGCAGGGGCCATCCGCGACGAGCAGGGCGGTTCGAGAGGGCGGCGATGCGGAAAATCACGAGATTGGTTTCCTTGGTGTTAGGATGGCACGCTGAATTATATGATCTGTCTTCATGTCCCATACAGACGCCCCTGCCGCCGCCAGCGCCGGCCTCGCGGCGGATGACGAACCCCAGTTCATCACGATACCCGCGGACACGCGCGCCGACCGCCTGGATAAAGTCCTGGCCACCCTGCTCGACGGGCATTCCCGCAGTCGTTTGCAGGGCTGGATCGAGGCCGGCTGGGTGCAGGTCAATGGGGCGCCGGCCAAGGTGCGCCAGGTGGTCGGCCCGGGCGACGTGCTGGCGGTCTGGGAACAGCCCGCCCCCGAAAGCCTGGCATTCGCGCCCGAACCCGTGGATTTTGCCGTGGTGGACGAAAGCCCCGACTGGATCGTGGTCGACAAGCCAGCCGGGCTGGTCACCCATCCCGGAGCCGGCAACTGGCATGGTACCTTGCTTAACGGCCTGTTGCACCGTTATCCCGAATTGGCCCGGGTAGCCCGGGCGGGCATTGTGCACCGGCTCGACAAAGACACCTCGGGCCTGATGGTCGTGGCCCGCAATGAACTGGCCCAGACCCATCTGGTGCGGCAATTGCAGGCGCGCAGCATGGGCCGCGAATACATTGCCCTGGCGCATGGCTGGCTGCGGGCCGCGGGCAAGGTCGATCGCCCCATCGGCCGCGACGCCCGCGTGCCGGTGCGCATGAGCGTCGACCGCCCCATCGCGCCCAAGCCCGCGATCACCCATTACACGCCCGCGCGCCGCGGGCAGGCGCCAGCGGGTGAACCGGTGACCGAAGTGGTCTGCCGCCTGGAAACCGGCCGCACGCACCAGATCCGCGTGCACTTGGCCAGCCTGGGCCATCCCTTGTTGGCCGACACGCTGTACGGCGGCCGGCCAACGGCCGGTGCCGCGCGCCAGATGCTGCATGCGCGGGCTTTGCATTTCGATGATCCGGGCGGCCGCGGGCCGGCCGCTTTCCGCGCAATGCCGCCCGACGACATGCGCCAAGTACAGGAAGCCCTGCAATGGACCGGCTGATTCACGGTTTGCCCGTCGTTACCGGCCCGCAATGGCCAGGAATACGCTATTTCTGCACCACGCGCGGCGGCGGCGCCGGTGTGGCGCCGCATGACACGCTCAATCTCGGCCTGCGGGCCGGCGACGAGCCCGGCACCGTGCTGGAAAACCGCCGGCGCGTGCGGGCGGCGGTGCCGTCCGATCCCCTGTGGCTGCGCCAGGTGCATGGCAGCGATGTGGTCGATGCCGATCGTGCATCGGCAGACGAAGAACTGGCCGCCGATGCCAGCGTGACCGCAGCCCGCGGGCGCGTACTGGCCATCATGGCGGCCGATTGCCTGCCGGTGCTCATTACCGACCTGGACGGCACCGTGGTCGGTGCGGCGCATGCGGGTTGGCGCGGCCTGGCCGGCGGAGTGCTCGAGCGCACCCTGGACAGCCTGCGCGCCAAGGCTCCTGGCGCACTTGGCTGGCGCGCCTGGGTCGGGCCAGGAATCGGACCGGGTGCATTCGAAGTGGGGGCCGACGTGCGCGCGGCCTTCGAGCCCGACGGCCCCGATGCCTTGGCGCATTTCATGCCGCGCCCCGGGGTGCCGGGCAAATGGCTGGCCGACCTGCCGGCGCTGGCATTGCTGCGCCTGCGGCGTGCCGGCGTCGAAGACCCGCAGGCCAGTGGCTTGTGCACCGTGTCGGACCCCGGACGCTTTTTCTCGTATCGCCGCGACGGCGTCACCGGCCGCATGGCGCTGCTGGCGTGGCGCGAATAGGGCTGCTACGCCGCGCCGCCGCATCGGCCTGCCAGCCTCTCGCCGCGCCTGTCGGGGTATCCTTGTATACCCGCATTGACAGCCCCTATGTCGCCATGCACCATCGGGCTGTCGCGCAGTCTTAACGCCGGGTTCTGGCTGGCAGTCTTCGCCCCGTACCCGACCATAATATGGTGTCGAAGTGAACGCCCCTCTTTCTTCTGCATGGCCCGTTCCGGTTAGCGTGGCGCCGGACGCCCTGGCAGACATCCAGGCCGAGTTCTCGCGCGATTGGCTGCGCATCTACGACGAAGCCCGGCGCGGCGTGCTGGCACCGCCCGCCGATCGCCGCTTCCGCGGTCCGGCCTGGGCCGCCAGCGCCCAGCACACCTTGCTGGCGCATGCCTACTTGCTGTCGGCGCGCGCGCTGTCGCGCATGGTCGATGCCGCGCAAGTGAGCGAAGCGCTGCGCAACCGGCTGCGGTTTTCCATCATGCAATGGGTCGATGCGCTGTCGCCGTCGAATTTCCTGGCGCTCAATCCCGATGCGCAGCAGTCCGTCATCGACACGGCCGGCCGCGCGCTCAGCGACGGCCTGGCCAATCTGGTCAACGACTTGCGCAAGGGCCGCATCAGCCATACCGACGAAAGCCAATTCGAAATCGGCCGCAATGTCGCGACCACGCCTGGCCAAGTGGTGTTCCAGAACCCGCTGTTCCAGTTGATCCAGTACGCCGCACAAACCGATACCGTGCACGAGAGCCCGCTGGTCATCGTGCCGCCCAATATCAACAAGTTCTACATTCTGGACCTGCAGCCGGCGAACTCGCTCGTGCGCTATGCGGTCGAGCAGGGCCACACGGTATTCATGGTGTCGTGGCGCAATCCGCTTGCTGCCGACAACGATGGCGTCGACGCCGCCACCTGGTCGCAATACCTGGACGATGGCGTGCTCAAGGCGCTGCAGGTGGCCAGCGACATTGCCGGCCAGCCGCAGGTCAACGCCCTGGGTTTCTGCGTGGGCGGCACGATGCTGGCCTCGGCCTTGGCGCTGGCGCAGGCGCGCGGCCAGCGTCCGGTGGCCGCGCTTACCCTGCTGACTGCTTTGCTCGATTTTCACGATACAGGCATCTTGCAGGTGTTCGTCGACGAAACCCATGCCCTGATGCGCGATCGCCAACTGGGGCAGGGCGGCCTGATGGCCGCCCGCGACCTGGCCACCACGTTCTCCTTCCTGCGGCCCAACGAACTGGTCTGGAACTACGTGGTGGGCAACTACCTGAAAGGCCAGACGCCGCCGGCCTTCGATCTGCTGTACTGGAACGGCGACAGCACCAACCTGCCCGGGCCGTTCTTCACCTGGTATTTCCGCAACACGTATCTCGAAAACAATCTCAAGGTGCCAGGGCGCGCGCAGGCCTCGGGCACGGCGCTGGACCTGACGCGCCTGGATATGCCTGCCTACCTGTACGGCTCGCGCGACGACCACATCGTGCCCTGGACCTCGGCTTACGCATCCACGCAATTACTGCGCGGACCGCAGCGTTTCGTGCTGGGGGCATCCGGGCATATTGCAGGCGTCATCAATCCACCTGCCTCCGGCAAGCGCAGCTATTGGGCCAGCGACAATCCGGCATTGCCGGGCGATCCGGGTGCCTGGCTGGCGCAGGCCACCGAGCATGCCGGCAGTTGGTGGCCCGACTGGTCGGGCTGGCTGGCGGGGCATGCCGGCGCCAGGCGCAAGGCGCCCGCGCGCCCGGGCAATACCCGCCATCGTCCGCTGGAGCCGGCACCGGGCAGCTATGTGAAAGTTCGGGCAACTTGAACGGCCCGCGTGGGCCGAACCCGATGGACAGTATGTAGTTATTTAGTTAGGCGCCCAGCGCGCAGGAGGAAGACACATGAGCGGGAAACTCGCATACGTCACGGGCGGCATGGGCGGCATCGGCACGGCAATCTGCCGTCGGCTTGCCAAAGACGGCTTTCGCGTAGTGGCTGGCTGCGGTCCCAGCCGCAACTACCAGCAATGGATCGATGAGCAGGCGGCCCAGGGCTATACCTTCTATGCGTCGGTGGGCAATGTCTCCGACTGGGATTCCACGGTAGCCGCCTTCGAGCGCGTCACCAGCGAACTGGGGCCGGTCGATGTACTGATCAACAATGCCGGCATCACCCGCGATGGCCTGTTTCGCAAGATGTCGGCCGATGACTGGCGCGCCGTCATCGACACCAACCTGAACAGCCTGTTCAACGTGACCAAGCAAGTCATTGACGGCATGGTCGCGCGCCAGTGGGGCCGCATCGTCAACATCAGCTCGGTGAACGGCCAGAAAGGCCAGTTCGGGCAGACCAACTATTCCACCGCCAAGGCCGGCATCCATGGCTTCACCATGGCGCTGGCGCAGGAAGTGGCCAGCAAGGGCGTCACCGTGAACACCGTGTCGCCCGGCTATATCGGTACCGACATGGTGCGCGCCATCCGGCCCGACATGCTCGAGAAGATCGTCGCCACGATCCCGGTGCGCCGCCTGGGCACGCCTGAAGAAATCGCGTCGATCACGTCGTGGCTTTCCTCCGACGAATCCGGCTTTGCCACGGGCGCCGATTTTTCTCTCAACGGCGGCCTGCACATGGGCTGATCATGAATCGGCCGGAAAGACGCCAGGCTGTCTTTCCGGCTTACACTGGGAATACTTCAAAGTTAAAGAGATCTCACGATCTCGGGGACAACCATGACGCAAGCACAAACCGGCGCCAGCCTGCGCCTGATCAAAAAGTACCCCAATCGCCGTCTGTACGACACGCAGACCAGCACTTACATCACCTTGGCCGACGTCAAGCAATTGGTGCTTGCCACCGAAGAGTTCCAGGTGGTCGACGCCAAGAGCGGCGACGACCTGACCCGCAGCATCCTGCTGCAGATCATTCTTGAAGAGGAAAGCGGCGGCATGCCCATGTTCTCGTCGAACATGCTGTCGCAGATCATCCGCTTCTACGGCCATGCCATGCAGGGCATCATGGGGTCGTACCTGGAAAAGAATATCCAGGCCTTCATGGAGATCCAGCAACGCATGGCCGAGCAGTCCAAGGGCCTGTACGGCAGCCAGTTCGGCCCCGAGGCCTGGACGCAGTTCATGAATGTGCAGACACCCATGCTGCAGAACATGATGAACAACTACATCGACCAGAGCAAGAACCTGTTCGTCCAGATGCAAGACCAGATGCAGGACCAGACCCGTGCCATGTTCTCGTCGTTTCCGTTCACGCCTGGCGGTGGCCCGCAGGGCGGAGGCGGTCGCAAATAGGCGTTTGGCAGGCCCGGTTTTTCAAGGGGTGGGCCTGCGCGGGAATTAGTGCGGCTTGCGATATGTCAGGAGCTTGTCAGGTCGTTCACGATACAGTAATGAAAACGGTTCTTGTTTAACGGAACCGTTTTCTTCTTTCCGTATCTTGAGGCTCCGCACATGTTGAAAAAAGTCTTGGCCCTGGCCGCCGGCCTGGCGCTGTCGGGTAGCGCCCTGGCCGTCGAATACCCCATCGGCGAGCCGGTGGAAAAGGGCGGCATGGAGATCGGCGCAGTGTATCTGCAGCCGATCGAAATGGATCCGCCCGGCATGATGCGCCCCGCCAAAGACTCCGACGTGCACCTCGAGGCCGATATCCACGCCACTGCCGGCAACAAGACCGGCTTTCCCGAAGGCGAGTGGGTGCCGTACCTGGTGGTCAAGTACGAAATCCAGAAATCCGGCAGCCAGAACGTCCAGAAAGGCACGTTCATGCCCATGGTCGCCAACGACGGCCCGCACTATGGCGACAACGTCAAGCTCGAAGGTCCGGGCAAGTACAAGCTGAAGTACACCATCCTGCCGCCCACGGCCGACAAAATGAGCCACTTCGGCCGCCACATCGACAAGGAAACCGGCGTGGGTCCGTGGTTCGAACCCTTCGATATCGAATACGAGTTCGTCTTCGCCGGCACTGGCAAGAAGGGCGGGTATTGATCGTGCGTCGCCGCCACGCCTGGCTGGCCGCGCTGTCGCTGTGCGCCGGGTTGGTCGTCGCGCTGCCCGGTGTGGCGCGCGCCGAACTGCCCACCTTCAAGCTCACGTTCAAACCCGACGGCACGTTCGAGCCGGCCCGCCTGGAAGTGCCGGCCGGACGTTTCAAGATCGAACTGGTCAACGAAAGCAACGAGCCGGTCGAGTTCGAGAGCATTCCCTTACGCAAAGAAAAGGTCATGGGCCCGGGCGTGCGCTCGTTCGTGGTGATCACCATCTCGCGGCCCGGCGAATATCCCTTCTTCGACGATTTTCACCAGGATGTGCGCGGCACGCTGGTGGTCGTTCCCAAAGACTGATCCGGCGGTATTCATGGAACAGGTACTTTTCATCGTCTGGCGCGAAAGTGTCGAAGCCCTGCTGATCGTGGGCATTCTCTATTCATGGCTGCGCGCCAGCCCCGAGGGGCGGCGCGGGCTGCCTTATCTGTGGGGCGGCGTGGCCGCCGGCCTGGCGCTGGCCGTGGCGCTGGCGCTGGTGCTGCTGGGCGTGTCGTCGTGGCTGAGCGACGAGGGCCAGGAATGGTTCCAGGCGGGCATGTCGCTGGTGGCATGCGCGCTGGTGGTGCAGATGGTCATCTGGATGAAAAAGCACGGCCGCACCCTGAAAAACGAGCTCGAATCCGGTGCCAGCACCTCGCTCGCCCAGGACAGCTGGTGGGGCTTGCTGGTACTGGTCATGATCGCCGTGGCGCGCGAAGGCAGCGAGACCGTGGTGTTCCTGTATGGCAGCGTGTCCGCCGGCCAAGGTGCCGATACCGCCATGCTGGCGCTGGCCGGCGTGGCCGGTTTCGCCATCGCGTTGCTGACCTTCTGGCTGCTGCAACTGGGTGGCAAGCTGATCACCTGGCGGCGTTTTTTTCGCCTGACCGAAATCCTGCTGTTGCTGCTGGCCGGTTCCTTGCTGATGGGTGGCCTGGACCGCTTGATATCGCTGGGTGTGCTGCCTACCTTGGTCGATCCCATCTGGGACAGCTACTGGCTGCTCGACGACAGCAGCGGCGTGGGCAAGGTGTTGGCCGATTTTGCCGGCTATCGCGCTTACCCCGCATTGATGTCGGTGCTGTTGTGGCTGGCGTACTGGGTAGTGGTATGGGCACTGTTGCGGCGGGCGGGCAGGCCGCCCAACCGCGTGGCGGTACCCGCGTAATGACACAGTTGCCTGACCGGCCGGCGCTCTTGCCGGCCATTGCATTTGAAGGTTGATCCATGGCAGCCGTACTCGGGCGTTCCGCCGCCCGCTTCGCCGATTTCCTGCGCGACCATGCTCCGCTGCTGCGCAAGCTGCAATGGGGCATCGTCGGCGTATACGCGTTCCTGCTGATCGTTCCCCCGCTGCTGCCCTTGCCCGACAATGCCGCGACGGTGTTCAACAACCTGACCATCGTGGCGCAGTTCGCGTTCTGGGGCGTGTGGTGGCCGTTCGTGCTGGTGTCCATCCCGTTGCTGGGCCGCGCGTGGTGCGGCTGGCTCTGTCCCGAAGGCATGCTGACCGAATGGGCCAGCGAACGCGGGCAGGGCCGCTCCATCCCGAAGTGGATGCGCTGGGGCGGCTGGCCTTTCGTGGCATTTGCGCTTACCACCATCTATGGCCAGCTGGTCAGCGTGTACCAGTACCCGCTGGCCGTGCTGGCGGTGCTGGGCGGCTCGACCATGGCCGCCATGGTGGTGGGCTGGCGCTATGGTCGCAGCAAGCGCGTGTGGTGCAAATACCTGTGCCCGGTCAACGGCGTGTTCAACTTGCTGGCCAAGCTGGCGCCCTGGCATTTCAAGGTCAACGAAGATGCCTGGCGGCACCCGGTCATACGCATCGAGCCGATCAATTGCGCGCCGCTGGTACCGTTGCGCCACATGAAGGGCGCGGGCGACTGCCATATGTGCGGCCGCTGCAACGACTACCGCGGCGCCATTGCGCTGACGCCGCGTTCGCCCGAAGAAGAAATCGTGCGCGTGGCCACCGGCGACGGCTGGCAAACCGCGCTGATCTGTTTCGGGCTGATGGGCATCGCCATTGGCGCGTTCCTCTGGAGCGCCAGCCCCTGGTTCGTGACCGCCAAGCAATGGGCCGCCGTCTGGCTGGTGGAACACGACATCCTGTGGCCGCTGATGGACAACGCGCCCTGGTTCATCCTGACCCACTACCCGGAAATGAACGACAGCTTTTCGTGGCTGGACGGCGCCGGCATCTTGATGTTCGTGGTGGGCAGCACCGTCATCGTGGGCGGCGGCGCGTTCGCCGCGTTGTGGGCGGCCGACCGTGTCGCCCCGGCCAGCCTGCCTGGCGGGCGCCTGGCGGGCTTGCACAAACTGGCGCAGGCGCTGATCCCGGCGGCCGGCGTCGGCGTGTTCCTGGGCCTGTCGGCCACCACCGTTACCTTGCTGGGGCATGAGGGCGTCAATACCGGCTGGGCCGATCCGGTGCGCTTTACCTTGTTGACGCTGGCCGTGGCCTGGTCGTTGCGGCTGGGCTGGCGCCTGCTGGCCCAGCGGGCGGTTGCCTGGCCGCGCAAGGCTGCGGCGTGGCTGTTGATGGCGGGCGGCCTGGCGCCGTTCTGCACGGCCTGGATCCTGTTCTTCGCGGTCTGGTAACGGCGCGCCATCCGGGCCGGCGCGCACGCTATCATCGGTTTTTGCCGATTGCCACCGCGCGCCATGCACACTTACGCGTTCCGCCTGCTCAACGTTTTTGCACAAACCACGTTTGGCGGCAACCCGCTATGCGTCTTCGAAGATGCGCGCGGGCTGGAAGACCAGGCCATGCTCGACCTTGCGCGGCAATTCAATTTGTCGGAAACCACATTTGTGCTGCCCAGCAAGCAGGCCGACGCGCAAGTGCGCATCTTCACGCCGGGCTATGAAATGCGCTTTGCCGGCCACCCCACGCTGGGTACGGCGCAGGTGGTGCGCGACCTGGCCGGCAGCGGCGACAGCCTGTCGCTGGAATTTGCCGCGGGCATCGTGCCGGTGCATGCGCGTGGCGATACCTGGACATTCACCGCGCCAACCGCCGGCGTGCCCAAGACGGCGGCGCCCGCCTTGTCCGCGGCCGAGATTGCCGGCCAGCTCGGGCTGCGGATCGATGACTTGCTCGATGCGCCGATGTGGGTCGATACCGGCGCCGATCAACTGCTGGTACCGCTGAAAACGCCAGAGGCCGTGCAACGCGCCCAGCCCGACAGCAGCCAGTTGCATCGGTGGCAGCCCAGCAGCCTGGGTCGCAAGACGGCCTACGTATTTGCGTTCGACCCGGCGCCCGGGCCCGATGGCCGTCAGGCAGTGCGGGCGCGCTATTTCTTCACGAAAGAAGGGGGTGGGGTGGCCGAAGATCCGGGTACCGGATCGGCCTGCGCCAACCTGGGCGGTTGGCTGGTGGCGCAGGGCAAAGAGCTGCCCGCGCGGATTCTGGTACAGCAGGGCGACCAGGTCGCACGGCCTTGCCGCCTGTACCTGGATGTCGCGCCCGATGGCGCGATCCGGGTAGGCGGCAATGTGATCGAGCTGGGCCGCGGCACGGTGCGCATCCCGCAGCCCCGGCCCTAGCCGCGATCAGTTCGGCTTGGCCTTGGCCGGATCGACCTTGATGTCGTTCTGCACCTGTTTCACGCCTTCCACGTCGCGGGCCACACGGGCGGCTTGTTCGGTTTCGGCTTCGGTGCCCACCGTGCCCGTCAGGGTGACGTTGCCATCGGTGGTCTCGACGGCAATGTCCAGCGCGCTGAGCGTCTCGTCGGCCACGAAGGCCGCCTTGACCTTGGTGGTGATGACGGCATCCGAAGCGTACTCGCCCATCGATTGCTTGGGCGCATCACCCTCGGCGGCATGCGCCACGGCACCGAATACGGCGCCGGCGCCCACGGCGGTGGCAACGATCAGGTTGCGCATTTTCATGAAATTCTCCTTGTGTTGCGGGCCGATTGAGCGGCGGCGCCGGATCGCGCCCGCCGCCTGCGGCTATTTCTTCCTGAACGCACCGCTCAGGATCGACAGCAGCGCCAGGATCAGGAATACGAAGAAAAGAATCTTGGCGATGCCGGCGGCACCGGCGGCGATGCCGCCGAAACCCAGCACCGCGGCAATGATGGCAATAACGAAGAAAACAGCGGCGTAATACAGCATATGGGTTCTCCTCGGGTCAAAAGGGATCAGTGGTTGGCATCGAAGAATGCCCGCACTTCCTTCTGCGCTTCTTCCTTGGTCTTGCCGTAGCGTTCCTGGATCAGGCCGGCCAATCGTTCTGCATTGCCTTCGGTGCGGGTCAACTCGTCGTCGGTGAGTTCGCCCCACGCGGCTTTCGCTTTACCAGTCAATTGCTTCCACTTGCCTGCAACGATGTCGTTGTTCATGGTGGTCCTCCTGGTTGATGAGCGTGTTACTACCGTACGAGGGCCCGGAAGGGGTGTCAAACGCGGCTGTAGGCAAATGTAAGCCGGGCCGCCCGCGCCCTCGCGAGGGCCGGGGGCCTGGTTGAGGCCGCAAGCGAAGTTACAATTCAGTAAAGTTTTGAGTTGCTTTGACGGGCAGGCGTAACGGATCCTGCGCGGCGGTGGCGCAGCCCGGCCCGCGAGCGGCAGTGCGGCCTCTAGGGCGTGGCGATACGCTGCTTCAAGTGCGCCAATGCTTCTTCCACCTGGTCCACCAGCACCAGGCACAGATCGCCGGGCGACAGGCGCGCCAATGCCGTATCGATGGCCAGGAACTCGCCGCGGATTTCTTCGATATGGCAGGCACGTCGCGCGCTAGCCAGGCCCTGGCGCAACAAGGCCAGCACTTCGCCGTCGGCACGGCCGCGCTGGCACTGATCTTCATACAGCAGGACATCGTCGAAGGCATCGCCCAGGATCTCGGTCTGGCGACGCAGGTCTTCGTCGCGCCGGTCGCCCGCCCCGCTGATCACCACGCTGCGCCGCTGTGCGGGCAAGGCCTCGACTGCCCGCACCAGTGCCAGGATGGCATCGGGATTATGGCCGTAGTCGGCAATGACCGTGGCGCCGCGGTAGTCGAACATATTGAAGCGGCCGGGCACGGTTTGCGCATCGTTGATGAAGCTGGCCAGCCCCTGGCGGATCGTCGGCCAGTCGATACCCAGCGACCAGGCCGCCGCGATGGCGGCCATGGCGTTGTCGACCTGGAAGGCAACGGCACCGCCGTGTGTCAGGGGGATATCGGCCAGTGCGATACTGACTGCCGTGTCGCCTTGCACGGCCACGATAGCCTCGCCGTCGCGATAGACCACGCGATGGCCCTGTGCGCGATGCGTACCGATGAGCGGATGCGCGGGGTCGCCGGAAAAGAACGCCACCGCGCCGGGGCAGGCCGATGCCATGTCGGCCACGATGGGGTCGGTGGCATTGAGTACCGCGGTGCCGCCGGCGTGCACGTACTGCACGATGACGCGCTTGACCACGGCCAGGTCTTCCACCGTGCTGATATAGCCCAGGCCCAGGTGGTCGCCCATGCCCAGGTTGGTGACGATAGCCACGTCGCAGCGGTCGAAAGCCAGGCCTTCGCGCAGGACGCCGCCACGCGCGGTTTCGAACACGGCCGCGTCCACGCCGGGATGGGCCAGGACGCGGCGGGCGCTGCGCGGTCCGCTGCAATCGCCGGTATCGATGCATTGCGCGCCGATGTAGACCCCGTCGGAATTCGTCATGCCGACCCGCTTGCCGGCACTGGCCAGCAGATGCGCGACCAGCCGCACCGTCGTGGTCTTGCCGTTGGTGCCGGCGACGGCCACCACCGGAATGCGGCCATCGTCTCCGTCGGCGTACATGCTGGAGACAATGGCTTCGCCCACGGCGCGGCCCTTGCCGAACGACGGGCTCAGGTGCATGCGCAGCCCCGGCGCCGCATTGACTTCCACCACGCCGCCGTGCTGGTCTTCCAGGGGCAGGTGCACGGTCTCGGCCACTACGTCCACGCCGCAGATGTCCAGGCCCACCATGCGCGCCGCGGTGACGGCGCGCGCGGCCATCTCGGGGTGCACCTCGTCGGTGACGTCGGTGGCCGATCCGCCGGTGCTCAGGTTGGCGTTGTGGCGCAGCGCCACCAGGGCACCCACCGGAGGCACCGAATCGGCGTCGTAGCCTTGTTTTTTCAGGGTTGCCACGGCGATATCGTCAAAACGGATCTTGGTCAGCGAGGTGGCGTGGCCATCGCCGCGCAGCGGGTCGGCATTGACTTGCTCGACCAGTTCGCGAATGGTGTGCAGCCCGTCGCCCGCGACTTGCGGCGGATCGCGGCGCGCCGCCGCCACCAGGCTGCTGCCCACCACCAGCAGGCGGAAATCGTGGCCGGGAATATAACGTTCGACGATGACTTCGCTGCTGATCTCGGCCGCGGCCTGGTAGGCGGCCATCACTTGCTCGCGCGTCTCGACGTTGACCGCCACGCCGCGTCCCTGGCTGCCGTCGCGCGGCTTGACCACCACCGGCCCGCCCAGCGCCCGGGCGGTGTCCCAGGCAGCCTGCGCGTCCGACACCGAGTTGCCCAGCGGTACCGGTACGCCGGCCGCATCCAGCAGCATCTTGGTCAAGTCCTTGTCTTGCGCGATGGATTCGGCGATGGCGCTGGTGGCGTCGGTCTCGGCCGCCTGGATACGGCGCTGGCGGCTGCCCCAGCCGAATTGCACCATGCTGCCGTGAGTCAGCCGGCGGAACGGAATATTGCGGGCCAGGGCCGCATTGACAATAGAACCCGTGCTCGGGCCCAGGCGCAGGTCTTCGTCGAGTTCGCGCAGGCGTGCCAGGGCGTCGGCCAGGCCGAAGGGCGTGTCGGCCAAGGCAGCATCCAGCACTTGCGCGGCCAGCGTCACGGCCAGCCGGCCGACCGCCTCTTCACTGTATTCCACCACCACCTGGAACACCCCGGGCTCGATGGTGGCGGCCGTACGGCCGAAGGCCACCGGGCAACCGGCGTGCGCCTGCAGCGCCAATGCGGCGGCCTGCAGCACGTGCGCGATCGACAGGGCCTCTTGTTGCCCGTCGGGCCGCAGGCGGCCGATCTGGGGAAAACGCGCGCGCAGCCTGGCTTCGAATTCGGGCAGGTGCTCGTCGATGGCACATTCGGCGTCGTGGCAGGTGACGATGGCTTCGATCGCGGTATTGCGGCTCCATAGATTGGGGCCGCGCAGCGCTCGGATACGGGAAACTTCCATGGGCAATATTCCTGGCCTGGTTTTATTGTTGGATCCAGCGGCGTACACGATCGATGGTGGGGCCGGAATAGGCTTCGTCCGATTGCAGCAGCACGAAATCGCCCGCCCCGATGTGGTCGAGCACCATGTCGATGGCCTGGGCGTGATCGGGCTCGTCGTGCACGGCAACCGGCCGCGCACCTTGTTCCAGGCCCTGGCGCAGCAGCGCGCGGGCCTGCCCGGCCGGGCGCTTGCTGGTGACGGTGGAATCGTCGTACAGCACGACCCGATCGAAGGCGCTGGCCAGCAGGCGGCCCTGGTCGATCAGGTCGGCGTCGCGGCGGTCGGCCCCGGCTGCGTACACGGCGCAGCGGCGGGCGGCCGGAAAGCGCGACGCGGCATCCAGCAGCGCCTGCAATGCCGAGGCGTTGTGCACGTCATCGACCACGACCGTGGCGCCGGCACGCTCGAACAGTGTGAATTGCCACGGCGCGTCGGCCTGGTCGATATCGAAGGCCTCGATGCCGGCACGGATGATGGCATCCGCGATGCCCAATGCCCAGGCGGTGCCCACGGCCGCCAGCACGTTCTCGACCTGGAACCCGACCCGCCCGCCGTGCGTGAGCGGTATGGCGGCAATGTCGGCCAGCGCGATCTCGTTGCCGCCTTCGGCCAGCACGATCGAGCCGCCGCGCAGGAAGACTGCCCGCTTGCCCTGGGCAAGCTGCTCGACGATGGCGGGCAGGGACGAATCGGTGCCGAAGTACAGCACGTCGCCGTCGCACAGCGATGCCATGCCGGCCACGCGCGGATCGCGCGCGTTCAGCACCGCCACGCCGCCAGGCAGCACGACATCTACCTGGGTGCGCAATATGTCGACCAGGCGGTCGGTGTCCTGGATGTCGAAGTCGCCCAGGTGGTCGCCCTGGTCGATGTTGGTGACCACGCCCACCTGGCAGCGGTCGTACGGCAGGCCCTGGCCCAGGATCACCGCGCTGTCGTTCTCGATGACAGCCGCGTCGACGCTGCGGTTCATCAGCAGCCGCCGGCCGCCGGCCCAATCGGCGCAGTCGCCCGCCTGCACCTGCCGCGAGCCCAGGTACAGGCCTTCGCTGCATGCCAGGCCCGCATGGCGGCCGGACAGCGCCAGCAGGCGCGCCACCAGGCGTGCCACCACGGTCTTGCCGTTGGTACCGGTGATGCCCACCACCGGGATGCGGCCATCGTCGCCAGCGGGAAACAGATGGTCGACAATCGCGCGGCCCACCGGCCGCGGCGGGCCGTTGGCCGGTTTCAGGTGCATCAACAGGCCAGGGCCGGCATTTACTTCCACGATGGCGCCGCGCTGCGTATCCAGGGGCCGCGAGATATCTTCAGCCACCAGGTCCACGCCCGCCACGTCCAGGCCCACGACCTGCGCCGCCAGCACCACCGTGGCGGCCGTTCCGGGATGCACCCGGTCGGTGACGTCGAAGGCCACATTGCCGCTGCGCTGGATCAGCACGCGCCGTCCGGCCGCGGGCACGCTGTCGGCCGACAGCGACTGGCGCGCCAGTTCCAGGCGTGCCGCCGAATCCAGGCGCACAGTGTTCAGGGGATGGTTCTCGGTACGGCCGCGGCGCGGGTCGCTGTTGATCTGCAGGTCGATCAGGGCGGATACGGTGCCCTGGCCGTCGCCGGTGATCCAGGCCGGCTCGCCGGCGGCCGCGGCAACCAGGCGATCTCCCACCACCAGCAGGCGGTGTTCGTTGCCGGGCACGAAGCGTTCCACCAGCACGCCGCTGCCTTCGTCCACCGCTACGGCATAAGCCGACAGCACATCGGCCCGGCTGGCCAGGTTGGTGAACACGCCGCGCCCGTGATTGCCGTCGCAGGGCTTGACCACCACGGGCAAGCCGATGTCTTGCGCGGCTTTCCAGGCGTCTTCGGGGCTGTCGACCCGGCGCCCCTCGGGCACCGGCACGCCACAGTCCGACAGCAGCATCTTGGTCAGGTCTTTGTCGCGCGAGATGCCTTCGGCGATGGCGCTGGTGCGGTCGGTCTCGGCCGTCCAGATGCGCCGCTGCCGCGCGCCGTACCCGAACTGCACCAAATTGCCTTCGAACAGCCGGATGCATGGAATATCGCGGTCGTCGGCGGCATCGACGATGCACGCCGTGCTGGGCCCCAGGCAGTGGGCATCGGCCAGGTCGCGCAACCGGCCGACGGCCTGCGTCACATCGAACGGCCGGTCTTCGATGGCCGCCATGACCAGGTCGCGCGCTTCCTCCAGCGCGGCGCGGGTCACTTGCTCCTGCCAGGCGCGCACCACCACTTTGTAGACGCCGCGTGTCGAGGTTTCGCGCGCCTTGCCGAAACCGCCGGGCAGGCCGGCCAGGGTCTGCAATTCCAGCGTCACGTGTTCCAGGATATGGCCGGGCCAGGTGCCTTCGCGCAGGCGCTGCAGGAATCCGCCGCGCACGCCGGGGCTGCAGCGGTGCTCGATCAGGCCGGGCAGCCAGGTGGAAAGCCGCTCGTAGAACCCCGGAATGGTGTTCGACGGGCAGTCTTCCAGGGCGCCGATATCGACCCAGGCTTCAAGTACCGGGCGGTAAGTCCAAATGTTCGGGCCGCGCAAAGCCACGACATCGAGAAATTCAATGTCTTTGTCTTTCATGTTTTAGTTGGAGTAGGCGCGTCGGCAGACAGGGGGCCCCGGATGAGTGGACGGGGATGTCGGGCAGGAAGCGAAGCCGATGCGTGGGGCGGGGTGGGTTCCTAGATGGAAAATGGCGTAACCGGCTGCTACTATACGCCGCCTTTACGCGCCGATAAACTCGCGCTGTTGTAAGGAGGGGACACGTTCGGCCAGGCCGACAACGCGGCCATGGCGGATCGCCATCCATGAACAAGAAGCAGCTTCTTTCCGGCAGTTCCGGGCAGGCGCCGTCCGCCCTGCACGACGCGATGCAATCCCGCCTTGCGCCGGGCGAAGCCGTGCTGGCCTGGCTCGAGACCGACCTGGACGCGCACCTGGCCTTCCGGCCCGGGCTGGTGGCCCTGACCGACCGACGCCTGCTGGCGCGCTCGCCCGACGACGGACTATGGCATGACTGGGCCTGCGCGCCCGGGCTGCGCCTGGGCCAGCACGACCATGCGGGCGCCGCTACCCTGGAATTGCACGATGGGCCGGTTCGCCTGGCCGCCTGGCGCTATACCCTGGCCCGCAACCCGGCCGCGCTGCGCCTGCTGGCCAGGTTCGACGCCCTGCAGGCCGGCCTGCAGGCCGACGCGCCGGCTTGCCTCGCCTGCCATTTGCCGCTGCCGGCAGGGCAGGCGCAATGTCCCGCCTGCACCCGGATGCAGGCGGGGCCCTCTTCGACCTGGGCGCTGCTGCGCTTGTGGCGTTTCGCCCGGCCGTACCGCGCCACGCTGCTGGTCGGATTCGTGCTGACCCTGCTGGCCACCGCGGCCACGCTGGTGCCGCCGTACCTGACCATGCCGCTGATGGACAACGTGCTGATCCCGTTCCAGAACGGCACACCCATCGATTACAAGCTGGTGCGCCTGTATCTGGGCGGCCTGCTGGCCTCGGCGGCGGTGGCCTGGGGGCTGGGCTGGGCGCGCACGTATATCCTGGCCCGGGTCAGCGAGCGCATCGGCGCAGACCTGCGCACCTCGACATATGAGCACCTGCAGCAGCTATCGCTGCAATACTTCGGCGGCAAGCGCACCGGCGACCTGATGTCGCGCATCGGCAGCGAAACCGACCGCATCTGCATCTTCCTGTCGCTGCACTTGCTCGACTTCGCCACCGATGTGCTGATGATCGCCATGACGGCGGCTATCCTGGTGTCCATCAACCCGTGGCTGGCGCTGGTAACGCTGGCGCCGCTGCCGTTCATCGTATGGATGATCCACGCAGTGCGCGATCGCCTGCGCCATGGTTTCGAAAAAGTCGATCGCATCTGGGCCGAGATCACCAACGTGCTGGCCGACACGATACCCGGTATACGCGTGGTGAAGGCCTTCGCGCAGGAAAAGCGCGAGGTGCAGCGATTCCGGGCCGCCAACAACCGCAACCTGGAAGTGAACGACCGCGTCAACAGCCTGTGGTCGCTGTTTTCGCCCACGGTGACCCTGTTGACCGAAATAGGCTTGCTGGTGGTATGGGTGTTCGGCATCTGGCAAGTGGCCAACAAGCAGATCACGGTAGGCGTGCTGGCGGCCTTCCTGGCCTACATCGGCCGGTTCTACACGCGGCTGGATTCCATGAGCCGCATCGTGTCGGTAACGCAGAAAGCGGCCGCCGGCGCCAAGCGCATTTTCGATATTCTCGATCACGTCTCCAGCGTGCCCGAGCCCCAGGCGCCGACGCGGCTGGATCGCGTGGCCGGCGGCATCGAGCTGCGCAACGTGGGCTTTCGTTATGGCAACCGTTCGGTCATGAGCGGGCTGGACCTGGCCATCGCGCCCGGCGAAATGATCGGGCTGGTGGGCCACAGCGGCTCGGGCAAGAGCACGCTGATCAACTTGATCTGCCGGTTCTACGACGTGTCCGAAGGCGCCATCCTGGTCGACGGCGTCGATATCCGCGCGCTGCGCATCGCCGACTATCGCCGCAACATCGGCCTGGTGCTGCAAGAACCGTTCCTGTTCTTTGGCACCATCGCCGAGAACATTGCCTATGGCAAGCCGCAGGCCACGCGTGCCGAGATCGTGGCCGCGGCGCGTGCGGCCCATGCCCATGAATTCATATTGCGCCTGGCGCATGGCTACGATTCGCTGGTGGGGGAACGCGGCCAGGCCCTGTCGGGCGGCGAGCGCCAGCGCATCTCGATTGCACGCGCGCTGTTGATCGATCCGCGCATCCTGATCCTGGACGAGGCCACTTCATCGGTGGACACCACGACCGAAAAAGAAATCCAGAAGGCGCTGGACAACCTGGTGCGCGGGCGCACCACCATTGCCATCGCACACCGCCTGAGCACCCTGCGGCGCGCCGACCGGCTGGTCGTGCTGGACCGCGGCCGCGTGGTCGAGCAGGGCCGCCACGAGGCGCTGATGGCGCGCCAGGGCGCCTACTATCGCCTGTACCAGGCGCAGGCGCGCACCGGCGAGGCCGACCTGCGCGACGATGGCGACGATGATGACCATGACCACAACGATGCGCCCCGTGACTGAACCTTCACGCGAACCCGCCATGACATTTCCCGCCTTCAGCCTGTATCGCAATGCCCATGGCCGGCTGGTGTACGTGTCGCCCGACGGCCTGCTGCACGAAGGCGTGCAGGCGGTGCGGGCATTCCCGATCAGCGATCCCTCGCAGGGCGTGTCTATCGTCAGTGCCGAAGGCCATGAACTGGTCTGGCTCGATTCGATGGATACGCTGCCGCCGCAAATGCGCCAGCAAGTTGCAGAGGCGCTGGCCAGCCGTGAGTTCATGCCGGAAATCCAGCGCATCGAGGCCGTGTCGGCATTTGCCACGCCGTCGGTCTGGCAGGTGCTTACCGACCGCGGGCCCACCGAGTTCACCTTGAAGGGCGAAGAAGATATCCGCCGGTTGGCCGGCCAGACGCTGCTGGTCTCCGACAGCCACGGCATCCATTACCTGCTGCGCGATGCGGCTGCGCTGGACAGGCACAGCCGCCGCCTGCTCGATCACTTCCTGTAGGTGGCGAGCAGGCCCTAGCCGCGCCTGAACGGCGTATGGGTCTCGAGTTCGCCCAGGTAGCCGTCCACGGCTTGCGTTTCGCGTTCCAGGAAGTCTTCAATGGCCTCGGCAAAGCGCGTGTCGGCTATCCAGTGTGCCGACCAGGTCGGCGTGGGCAAGAGGCCGCGCGCCATCTTGTGCTCGCCCTGGGCGCCGCCCTCGAAGCTGGCCAGGCCGTGCTGGATGCAGTAGTCGATCGATTGCAGATAGCAGGTCTCGAAATGCAGGCCCGGCACGAAATCCAGCGCGCCCCAGTAGCGGCCGTACAAGGTGTCGCCGCCCAGCATATTCAGCGCCGCCGCCATCGGTTGGCCGTCGCGCAGCGCCAGGATCAGCACCAGCGCATCCGGCAGGTCGCGATGCAGGCGCTGGAAGAATTCGCCGCTGAGATAAGGCGGGTTGCCATGCGAAAAATACGTATGCCGGTAGCAGCGGTAGAAGAACGCCAGCGCGTCGGCATCGATCTGTGCCCCGCGCAACCAGCGGTATTCGATGCCGGCGGCTTGCACTTTCTTGCGGTCCTGGCGGATCTTCTTGCGCTTGTCGTGATTCATCGCCGCCAGGAAGGCATCCAGGTTGGCATAGCCCGCATTGCACCAGTGGAATTGCACGCCCTCGCGCACCAGGTAGCCGGCCTGGCGCAACGCCGCCAGGTCCTGTTCGTCGGGAAACAGGATATGCAGCGATGACACTTTCAGCCGCTGTGCCAGCTCGATCAGGCCGCGCGCCAGTTCCAGGCGGTCATCGGGGTGGGCGGCCAGCAAGCGCGGCCCGCCCACGGGGGTGAAGGGCACGGCGGCCAGCAGCTTGGGGTAGTAGCGCAGGCCGTGGCGCTCGAAGGCGTCGGCCCAGGCATAGTCGAACACATACTCGCCGCGCGAATGCGCTTTCAGGTACAGCGGCACGGCGCCGGCCAACTTTCCATCGCGCCGCAGCACCAGGTAATACGGGGCCCAGCCGGTGTCCGGTACCGCGCAGCCGGTGTCGTGCAAGGCGGCCAGGAACTCGTGGCGCACGAAAGGCTGCGTACCCGCCAGCGCATTCCATTGGCGTGCGTCCACGCGGGACAACGAAGTTTCGATACCGAGACGGGCAGGGGGGCTCATGGCGCAATGATAAAGTCTAAGACTGTTTCCGCGCCGCTGGCGATCCGCCCCTTGTGCATGACTGCTGCTGCTTTTCCTGATCCCACCCCGGCCAGCCTGCGCCGGCAAGCCCTGGCCGCGCTGGCCGCGCGTGCCTGGCCCGACAAGCTGGCGGCCGTGCGCGCCATCGACGACGGCGCGCCCATCGACGCCGAGGCCCTGCTGGCCGGGCCCGCCAGCCTGCCCGGGCGGCCCGATGCCCCGGTGCTGGTGGCGCCCGGCCAGGTCAGGCAGCGTTCGGTGCAATCGCCCGAAGGCCGGGCCGCGTTGCTGCACGCCTTGGCGCACATCGAATTCAACGCCATCAACCTGGCCCTGGATGCCGTATGGCGCTATGACGCGATGCCGGCCGACTATTACCGCGACTGGCTGCGCGTGGCGCGCGAAGAGGCCTACCACTTCGAGCTGTTGAACCAACACCTGGCCAGCCTGGGCCATGCCTACGGCGATTTCCCGGCCCACAACGGATTGTGGGAAATGGCCGAGAAAACCCGCGACGATCTGCTGGCCCGCCTGGCCCTGGTGCCACGCACGCTGGAAGCGCGCGGCCTGGATGCTTCACCGCTGATCCGCGCCAAGCTGGCCGGCGCGGGCGATGCCGCCGGCGCGGCCATCCTGGACATCATCCTGCGCGACGAGATCGGCCATGTGGCCGTCGGCAATCACTGGTACCGCCACCTGTGCGCGCAGCGCGGCCTGGATCCGCTGGCATGCTATGCCGACCTGGCGCGGCGCTACGGCGCGCCGAAGCTGCGGGGGCCGTTCAACCTGGATGCCCGGCGCCAGGCCGGCTTTGACGAGGCCGAGCTGCAGGCCTTGCAGCAACCCTAGGCGGCGGGCGGTTACAGCGCGATACCACGGCGGGGCGCGGCCGTGCGACGCCAGCCCGCGCCTGCCTATAGAATCGACGCCATGAGCTCTCGACATTCTCTTTCCCTGCTTTGCCTAATAGCGCTGACAGGCGCCGTGCGCGCCGCCGCGGCTGCCGATGTCATCGCGCCCGCCGACACGGCGGCCTTCGCCAGCTGCCTGGCGCAGTTGCGCGGACAGGCGGTCAAGCAAGGCGTGTCCGCCGGCACGTTCGACACCTATACCCAGGGCCTGGCGCCCGACATGAGCGTCATCGCTTCGCTGGACGCGCAACCCGAATTCAAGACCCCCATCTGGGACTACCTGGCCGCGCTGGTCGACGATGAGCGCATCGCCGATGGCCGGCAGGCCCTGCAGCAGTGGCAGCCCGAACTGGCCCGTGCGCAATCGCAATTCGGCGTCGATCCGGCCACGGTGGTGGCGGTATGGGGCGTGGAAAGCAATTTCGGCAAGAAACTGGGCGGTCGCCCGCTGCTGACTTCGCTGTCGACCCTGTCGTGCTTCGGGCGCCGGCAAAGCTATTTCCGCGGCGAATTCTTCGCCACGTTGAAGATCATCCAGCAAGAACATGTACGGCCCGAGCGCCTGAACGGATCGTGGGCCGGCGCATTCGGCCAGACGCAGTTCATGCCGTCAACCTATCTGCGCCTGGCGGTCGATTTCGACGGCGACGGGCGCCGCGACCTGGTCGACAGCGTGCCCGATGCCCTGGGGTCCACCGCCAACTTCCTGAAGCGCGCCGGCTGGAAGCCGGACCTGGGCTGGGGCTTTGAAGTGGCCTTGCCGGCGGGGCTGGACACCAGTGGGGCGGGCCGCCGCAACAAGCGCCCCTTGTCGGCCTGGGCCGCGCAAGGCATCAAGCGCGTCAACGGCCAGCCGCTGCCGGCCGGCGACACCCAGGTGGCCCTCTTGCTGCCGGCCGGCCCGCAGGGGCCGGCATTCCTGGTGACGCGTAATTTCGATGCCGTGTATTCCTATAACGCGGCGGAAAGCTACGCCCTGGCCATTGCGCACCTGTCCGATCGCCTGCGCGGCGCCGGCCCGTTCGCGCATGCCTGGCCCACCGATGACCCCGGGTTGTCGCGCGCCCAGCGGCGCGAACTGCAGTCGCTGCTGATCGCGCGCGGGTTCGACATCGGCGAGCCCGACGGCCTGATCGGCGCGCGTACCCGCCAGGCACTGCAAACCGTGCAAGGCCAGGCCGGCTTGCCGGCCGACGGCCGGGCGGGGCAGAAATCGCTGCAATGGCTGCGGCAGAATGCCGCCGACCCACCCGCCGCGCTCAATTCACCGCGGGCGAATTGAACACGTAGGCATCCATCGACAACACGCCATGAGCAATGCCCCCATCCAGCACTTCCACATCGGCATCGGGGGCGGCCGCGCCGGCGGCGATCAACAGCGGCAGATAGTGCTCTGCCGTGGGGTGGGCGCGGCGCGCCTGCGGCGCGGTGTCCAGGTAATTGACCAGGGCCTCGCGGTCGTGCGTGCGCACTGCCGCGCGCGCCCAGTCGGCAAACGCCTGCACATACGGTTCGTCGGCGCCGTCGCGCTGGCGGAATTCATAAAGATTGTGGGTCAGGCTGCCCGATCCCACGATCAGCACGCCTTCGGCCGACAGCGGGGCCAGCGCGCGCCCCAGTTTCCAGGCCTGCGCCGGGTCCAGCGTGGCAGGCAGCGACAACTGCACGACCGGAACATCGTGGGCGGGAAACATGTGCAGCATGGGCACCCAGGCGCCATGATCCAGGCCGCGTTCCGGATCCAGGCTTGCCTGATGGCCGGCCTGATTCAGCAGCGCCGCCACGCGCGCCGCCAGGGAGGGATCGCCAGGCGCGGGGTATTGCAAGGCATAGAGCGGCGCCGGAAAACCACCGAAATCATGAATCGTCTGCGGCCGCGCGGCGGCCGTCACGGCCAGGCTGCGGGTCGTCCAGTGCGGCGATACGATCAGCACCGCCTGCGGCGCGGGCAGGCGCTGGCCCAGGGCGGCCAGCAGCGGCCCTGCGCGGCCGGGTTCCAGCGCGAAAGTGGGTGCGCCGTGGGACACGAAAAGAGTAGGCTGGGTCTGCATGGCAAGAAATCTCCGATCAAGCCGACCGGATAAAGGGCGGTCGTTGAATAAACTTTAATTGCCTATCGGACCGAGATAAATAGGCCATTTGTGGATATATTGTTCCAGGATGGTGGTTAATATGGACCGATTCGAAGAAATGCGGGTGTTCACCACCGTGGTCGAGGCAGGCAGCTTCGTCAAGGCCACCGAAACCCTGCGCATGTCGAAAGCAGGTGTCTCGCGCCATGTCACTGAACTGGAAAGCCGCCTGGGCGTGCGCCTGTTGCAGCGGACCACGCGCCGGCAATCCCTGACCGAAGAAGGGCAGTTGTTCTACGAACGCTGCAAGGCGCTGCTGGCCGAGGTCGAGGACGCCGAAACCGAGGTCACCAGCCGCAGCGGCGAAGTGGGAGGGCTGCTGCGCATCAACGCGCCGCTGACCTTCGGCGTGCGGCACCTGGCCGCGCTGTGGGCCGCTTTCAAGGCACAGCATCCCCAACTGATACTGGACATCACCTTGGCCGATCGCGTGGTCGACCTGGTCGAGGAAGGCTATGACGTCGCGGTGCGCATCTCGCAACTGGCCGATTCCACGCTGGTCAGCCGCCGCCTGGCTTGCACGCGCATGGTGCTGTGCGCCACGCCGCAGTACATCCAGATGCGCGGCCATCCCGAACACCCCAGGGAACTGACCATGCACCCCACCATTGCCTACACCTACTGGACGGGTCGCGACGAATGGCGTTTCCATGGCCCGGAGGGCGAGGTCAGCGTCCGCATCCAGCCCATCATGCGCGCCAACAACGGCGATACCTGCATGGAAGCCGCCCTGGCAGGCCTGGGCGTCATCCTGCAGCCCACCTTCCTGGTCGGCGACGCCCTGCGCGCCGGCACCCTGGTAGAACTCATGCCGCAATACCGCTGCGTCGAACTGGGCATCTACGCGATCTATCCCACCCGGCGGCACGTGCCGCCGCGCGTGCGCGCGCTGGTCGACTTCCTGAGCGGGCATTTCGCCCAGCCGCCATGGCCCGACTGAGGCCGGGCGCGCAGCCGCTTAAGGCGGCGCCGTACCGCCCCTGTCTTCTACGGCGACTCAAAGGAGCCCACGCGATGTCCTGTTTCCTGTCTCGTTCTGCCCGCTCACGCGCCCTGGCGCTGCTGTGTTGCGCCTGTGCCGGCCTGGCGCAGGCGGCCCCGGTGGCCACGGTGCATGACGCCGCCCAGGCGCAACGCCAGCCCATGCTCGACACCATGCGCGACCTGGTCGGCATCGAGTCGGGCAGCAAAGACCTGCAAGGGCTGCAGCAGCTGGCCGCGCTGGTGGCCGAGCGCCTGAAGACCCTCGGCGGCCAGGTAGAGACCATTGCGCCGACCGACATCACGCGGCTGTCCGATACGCCCGAACAAGTCGGCTCGATGGTGCACGCCGAATTCCAGGGCACCGGCAGCAAGAAGATCATGCTGATCGCCCACATGGATACGGTCTATCAGAAAGGCATGTTGAAAGACCAGCCGTTTCGCATCGACGGCGAACGCGCCTACGGCCTGGGCATCGCCGACGACAAGCAAGGCGTGGCCGCCATCATCCACACCGTGGCCCTGCTGCGCGAACTGGGCTTCAAAGACTACGGCACGCTGACCGTGCTGATCAACGGCGATGAAGAAATCAGCTCGCCAGGCTCGCGCAATACCATCACGCGCCTTGCTGCCGACCAGGACGCCGTATTCTCGTTCGAAGGGGGCGGCAAGCAGGGCAACCTGCGGCTGGCCACCAGCGGCATCGGCGCAGCCTACCTGGCCGTCACGGGCAAGACCTCGCATGCCGGCGCGCGGCCCGAGGGCGGGGTGAACGCCTTGTATGAACTGGCGCATCAGGTGCTGCAGATGAAAGACCTGTCGCAGCCCGAGCAGGGCCTGAAATTGAACTGGACGCTGGCCCAGGCGGGTACAGTGCGCAACGTGATTCCCGGGCAAGCCACCGCGCAGGCCGATGCGCGGTCGCTGAAAGTCGCCGATTTCGACGCGCTCGAGGCCACCATGCGCCAACGCATCCAGCAGAAATTGCTGCCTGACGCGAAAGTCGACTTGCGTTTCGAAGTGCGCCGGCCACCGCTGGAGGCCACCGAGGCGTCGCGCCGCGTGGCCGGCCACGGTGTCGCCATTTATAAGGAACTGGGCTTGCCCATGAAAGTGCTGGATGTGGCCACAGGGGGCGGCACCGACGCCGCGTTCGCCGGTGTGAAGGCGCGCGGCGCGGTGATCGAAGGCATGGGCCTGAGCGGTTTCGGCGCGCATTCCAACGACGCCGAATATGTGCAGATCGAAACCATCGTGCCGCGCCTGTACCTGGCCGCGCGCATGATCATGGATATCTCGCGCGACGGCGTGCCGCTCAAGTAGCGCGCACGGGAGCCGGCTGGGCGGCATCCAGCAGATAGTGCAGCATCTGCCCGGCATAGGCGGGCAGGTCTTCGGCCTGTCGCACGCACAGCAGCAGGTTGCGGCGGGCCCAGGCGGCATCGAGCGCCACGGCCTTGATGCCGGTTGCCCGCGCACAGCGCCGCGCGGCAGCGCGCGGCACGATGCCTATGCCGATTCCCTGGCCCACCAGCCGGCAGATGGCATCGAAGCTGCGCAGCCGCACGCGGTAGTTCAAGGGCGCGCCGGCGCGCCGCGCATGCTGGGCGACATGGTCTTGCAGGGCGCTGCCTTCGGCCAGGCCGATGAAATCCTGGGCAGCGATGTCGGCCAGGCCCACGCAGGCCGATTGCGCCAGCGGGTGGTCACGGGCCACTACCAGCACCAGCGGGTCGTATCGGAACTGATGGGTCTGCAGGCCTTGCAGGTCGGCCGAATCGGCCAGGATGCCGATGTCGGCGGTGCCGGCCCGCATGGCGTCGGCGATATCGGCGCTCAGCCGCTCTTGGACATCGACCGAGATGCGCGGATACTGCCCCAGGAAACCACCCAGCAGATCGGGCAGGTATTCGCTCAGCGCCGCCGTATTGCACAGCAGCCTGACATGGCCCCGGATGCCGTGGCCGTACTGGTCCAGCTCGCCGCGCATGCGCTCGACCTGCTTGAGCACCGTGCGGGCATGATGCAGCAGAGTGCGGCCCGCCGCCGTCACATGCACGCCGTGGCGTTCGCGTACCAGCAAGGGCACGCCCAGGGCGTCTTCCATGCCGCGCACGCGCTCGCTGGCCGAGGCCAGCGTCATGTGTGCACGCTGCGCGCCTACTGTGATGGTGCCTGCTTCATGGATGTGCAGGAACAGGCGCAGGTCGGTCAGGTCGAAACGCATGAACCGATGCTAGCACGTAAGCATCAGGAAATACCTGAGGCTGGCTATGGAACCTACGCATTGGCAGATGCGCAAATAGGCCCAAGAATACGGGCATTCAGCCGATTCACCTGAACTGCCGCGGGCCCGCAAGCCTATGCTTGTTCCGTAAGCTCAAACCGCCATGAACCTCTTCGATTCCCTGCCGGGCCTGCTGGCCGCCGTGACTGCCGTGTTCTTGCTGGCGGGCATGGTCAAGGGCGTGGTGGGCTTGGGCCTGCCCACCATTTCCATGGCCTTGCTGGCTTTGTTCATGGCGCCCGCCCAGGCGGCGGCGCTACTGGTCATTCCCTCGCTGGTCACCAATCTGTGGCAGGCCCGCCCGGTGCGCGCGCTGGGCCCGCTGCTGCGGCGCATCGGCACCATGCAACTGGGCATTTGCGCGGGTACGCTGGCCGGCGCCGCCCTGTTCGGCGCGCCGGCGGGCGCCTGGGGGGCGGTGGCGCTGGGTACTGCGCTGCTTGCGTATGCCGCCTGGGGCCTGTTCGGCAAGCCGCCAGTCTTGCCGGCGCGCGCCGAGCGGTGGATGGGGCCCTGCATCGGCGTGCTGACGGGTATCATCACCGCCGTCACCGGGGTGTTCGTGGTGCCGGCTGTTCCCTATCTGCAGTCGTTGGCACTGGATAAAGATGCCTTGATCCAGGCCATGGGGGTGTCTTTCACGGTATCCACGCTGGCACTGGCCGCGGGTTTGTGGCTGACTGGCAGCTACGGCGCGGGGACTGCCGGCGCGTCGTTTGCCATGTTGGCCCCGGCCTTGCTGGGCATGGCCGCGGGCCAGCGCCTGCGTCGCGCGCTTTCGCCACGGCTGTTCCGCCTGTGCTTCATGGCCAGCCTTGCGGCGCTGGGCATCTACCAAGTCGTCGAAGGCTTGCTGGCGCCCTGACTTGCGCTAGCGATGAAATCCGTAGGCACGCATGATCTGGCCCACTTTCGGGCCTTTAAGGTAGAACAGGAAAGAACGTGCCGCCAGGTTTTCCTTGCCGGTCTCGAGCAGGATGGCGTCTTGCCTGATCGGGTCGTAAAGCGATGTGGGCACGATCCACACCGAGCCGCGCTCGACCCGGCTGTTCTTGTACACGTGCGACAGCGTGACAAATCCCAGTTCAGTGTTGCTGCCCGATAAAAACCGGCGGGTGTCCGATGCATTGCGGCGCTCGACCAATTTACCCGTGACGGCGCTGCGCAATCCCAGGCGATCGATCACCTGCATGGCCGGACGGCCGTAGGGCAGCAGGTCGGGGCTGGTGATCGACAGGCGATTGAACTGGTTGTCTTTCAGCACATCGCCCTGCGGATCGACATAGCCTTGGCGCGGAGACCACAGCGCCAACACCCGCGTGGCATAGGTATAGCGCGTGCCGGGCACGGCCTTGCGGGCTGCTTCCAGGCGTGCGGGCAGTACGTCGTTGCCGGCCACGAAAACATCGTAATGGACGCCTTGCTCGATCTGGGCATAGAGCTGGCTGGTCGGGGCAACTGACAGCACCACGACATTGCCGGTCTTGCGCTGGAAGTCGTCGGCAATGACGCGTATCGGCGCGACGACATTGGTTGCCACCGCTATCTGGACCTGTCCGGCGCGAGCAGCCGCACCGACCATACCGGCGAGCATCGCGGCAATGAAAAATTTGAGGAGCGCATTCATCTGCAGTCTCTGGCGCCGTCAGCCAGCGCCTATGTCTATGCCAGGCGTGTGATTTGATCATATTCGGGCCGCCGGGCCCACCATTCAAATGGTGCGCGGCATCCGTATTTCCCCGCAATTGCGGGTCAATCTCCAGGAATAAGGCCACAACTGCCCTGTGATACGGCAAATTGAATATGGCTACATGAAGTTACATAACGACATGGCCGCCATGGCGGCTTATTCCAGGAGAAAGCGATGAACGAGCAAACAACGCCCATGAAGTGGCCCAGCGATTTTCCCGCCAAGCATTGATGCCTGTGCCCGCCCGCAAGGGCGGACACAGCATGTTGACGCATACCGCGAGCGGCAAATTTCAGGCCGTGCAGGCCTGCACGCTGATCGACAGTGACACGGTGGCGGTGTCGCCGGGCTGGACGGCCAGCGCGTCGTCCAGCACCCTTGCCGTTTCCACGCATACCATGCGTTGCCATGCATCATTGGCAAAGTCGTCCAGCCGCGCGGCCTTGTCCGCGCCGGGATTCCACACCACCGTTGAATGCGAACCGGCCGCGCGCAGGCACACCTTGCGGCGCCAACCGGGATCGTGCACGGCAACCGGTGCGGCGGTATCCAGATACAGGCGATCGGTTTCGCCATCGAGGATCACCGGGCCTGCCTGCCGCCGGCGTTCCCAGTGCCGGGCCATGTCCAGGTAATTTCGCTCTTGCAGGCCGTGGATTTCGACGCGGCGGCTATCCGATACGGCAAAGTAGGTATGCAAGGCCAGGGCCGTCGTGAAGGCCTGCGTGCCCAGGTTGCGTACCGATAGCGCCAGGGCGATGTCCTGCCCGAATCGCATGCGCATGCTTAGTAGTGCATGGTGCCGCCAGCCCGGGGCGCAGCCGGGCAGGGCGGCGAACCCGAATTCCAGTTCGGCTTCATCGGCTTCGGCATGCTGCCCGGCCAGGCGCCAATCGGCTTGGCGCACCCAGCCATGCGACGGCGCTCCGGGTGGCGCGGCCACGCTGTCGCGCACGGCTGCCGGGTTGCGCGCATAAACGGCAAACCACGGCCAGCACACGGGTATGCCGCCGCGTACCGGTACGCCCGGCAGCAAGTGCGCTTGTTCAGACAACCAGATCAAGGGCCGGCCGTCGGCCGGCGCATAGCTCAGCAATTGTGCGCCTTGCCGGGCCACCAGCGCGCTGCCATGCGGCGTGCGCACACGCCAGCCGCGCAATTGGCCGATGTTCGCCGGTTCGATAAGCGCGTGGCCGGTCATGATTGCTCGATCGCTGCCTGCAGGATGGGCCTGGCCCAGGCGGGGGTGGCCGCCTGGCTGGCGGTATCGTCCATGGCGGGAAAAGCCAGCTTGCCGCCCAGGGTTTCCATTACCAGTCGTGGCGCCGGGATCTGGGTGCCGGGCGCGGCATCGGTGCTGTTGTCGAACACTTGCAGCCGCGCCAATACCGGCAGCAGCCGGATCAGGTTCAGCCGCGAAGCCGTCCAGCGCTCATGGATTTTCTCGGTGGGTATCGGGTGCCCGCCATGCGCCACTCGCAGTTGCACGCGCGCAATGTGATGCTCTGCCGACGACAGGCCGCAAAACCACATCATCACATCGTGGGTGGGGGCGGCCTGCGCCAGCAATTGCGGAATGGTACGGGCGCCCAGCGTGGTTTCAAACGCATAGTTGCTGGCCTTGCCGATGGCCGCCTCGAGTCGGGTGCGGCCGTATTCCCACGCGCGCCCGTTGGCCTGGGCGGCGTCCAGGCCCAGTTGGCCGGCCAATTGGCGGGCATAGGTATCGGGATTGAACCAGGACAGCCCATGTTCGGCCAGCATGGCGCCGCCCACCGAACTCTTGCCCGCCCCGTTGACCCCCGCCAGCACAAAGATGAACGGGCGCCTTGTGCGCGCCGGTGCCATCAGTAGCTTTCACCCACCTTGGGCGCACGTGCCAGCTTGCCCTTGGCCTCGAACAGGGCTTGCAGGTGGTCGCGTGCCTCGGGGCGTTGCAGTACGGCCAGGCGTTCGTCAAAGCGGTTGGCCAGTTCGTCCAGCACGGCCTGTTCGCGGGACTGGTGTGCCTGGATTTCTTCGGTAAGGTCGCGGTACTGTTGGGCGTCGACCAACACCATTTCCACCACCGAATGATTGGTGATGGCCACGCTGCCCGACTGCCGTACCTGGCGTACCACGTCTTTCCAGCGGTTCTTCACTTGGGAAGCGTTCTGGCGGGGCAGGGTGTCAAGAGACTTCAAAGGCGCAAGCATGGCGGCGTCCGTCAAGACTAGGTTATGGCTATTATGGCAAAAATAGCCATAATGGTCAAAATTTGACCGGACCCAGGGCAATGCCGGCAGCAGACGGCCGCGGGCAAGCGCCGGTACCTACAGAGAGAAGCAGGCCATCATGGTTCGAATCGGACTTCACCACCTTGAGACCTTGTGCTGCATACAGCGCCTTGGCTCTTTCTCCGCCGCGGCAGAACGATTGAACACGACCCAGTCGGCGATTTCCAGCCGTGTGCGGGAACTGGAGACGCGGCTCAAGACGCGCATCTTCCGTAAAGAGGGCAGGCGCATGCTGCTCACGGTACAAGGGCGCGACCTGGTACAGCGCTGCGAGCCGCTGCTTCAGCAGATGAATGAGGTCCTGTTGTCGGCCGGGGATGCCAACGAGCCATCCGGAATGGTGTCGCTGGGCCTGGGCGAGTCTGCGGCCATGGTTTGCCTGCCGCCTTTCCTGCACGACATGTCCACCGTGATGCCGAAGATGGGCTGGAACATCACTGTCGATGTGACACCGAACCTGCGGCAGAAGCTTCTCGACGGAGAACTGGATATCGTGGTGATGGCAGGGCCTCTGGATGCGGCAGAACTGGTCGTCACGCCCATCGGGCCAGTCAATCTGTCCTGGATGGCGGCATCATCATTTTTTGAAGCGCACGGAAGCTCGGCTTCACTGAAAGATGGGCCGGTGTGGTCGCTTCCACGCCCGTCGTACCATCATCGGGTCGTTGCCGGCGCAATGCGCGCGTGCGGGCTTTCCACCTCGGGCATCAATACCTGCAATCATGTGCAGACACTAATAGAAATAGTCAAATCGGGACGAGGCATGGGCCTGCTGCCCGAGCAGCAGGTAACGCACAGTCTGGCCACCGGCGCGCTGCGGCGGCTCGAGATGCGGCAGCCGACTTATGCGATTGAATTCCTGGCCGCCAGGCGCCATGAAGAAACCGATCCCATCATCCTGAATGTCTTCCAACAAGTCCTCAAGATGACGATCTGACCCAGGGCCTGGTGATCGGATCGGTCCCGCCCGCAGTCATCCAATGCCGAGAAGAAATTTCAATCGGCTGGCTTGAAACCCGTAAGCCGGACCATGCCACGATATTTCTCGATCTCTTTTGCGTAGAAATCTTCCGCTTCTGAAAGAGACATGCGTTGCCAGACCCGCCGACCATCACCCTCGAGCCCCTGGATGACGGCGGGCGATTCCACGATATTTCCGATCGCCGCGTTCAGCGCCTGGCGAACCGCCAGCGGCGTGCCTTTCTTGACGTAGTAGGCGGCGTTGCTTGCGTAGTCCATGTCCTTGAAGACAGAACGCTCTGCCAGGCTCGGCAAATGCGCGAGCTCTTTCGGCTTGTCCTGAGACAGATTGGCGATGATGCGATACCGGCCTTCTTTGTCGAACTGCAGCATCGAGGTCGAGAACGCCATGATGGTGAAGTCGATCCGATCGCCAAGAATATCCTGCACGATGGGGGCGCTGCCTTTGTACGGGATGAAATTCAGCTGCGCATCGGCTTTCTTGGCCATGCTGCCGGGAATCAGGTGGTACAGGGAACCCACGCCCGGGATGCCGCAAGTGATGGGTTCGGAATGGCTTCTCGAGCGCATGAGCCGGATGAATTCGTCCAGGTTCTTCACTGGCAATCCCTTGCGCACCACCAGCACCAGGCGCGTCGTCGTGACCGGATGCACGATCTCGAAATCGGAGACGTCATAACGGATGCCCTGCATCGTGAGCGGCGGCAGGATCAGTTCATTCTGCGATCCCTGGTACAGCATCTGGCCATTGGCCGGCGCGTTGAGCATTTTCTGGGCCGCGATGGCGCCGGTGGCGCCTCCGATATTCTCGACAACCACCGTGGCACCCAGCTCGCGATGCAGGGGCTCCGCGAAAAGCCGCGCGGTAAAGTCGCTTGCGCCGCCGGCAGGGTACGGGACGACAAGCGATACCGGACCTGCGATCTTGCTTGCCGGTGCCTGGGCGTGCAGCAGCGGCGCGGCTCCGAACACAAGCCCCATGAACAGGGCCTTGGCGATACGCATGGATTTCCCCTTGAAGTTTTGAAAAACCGGTGAAAGGCGCCCTGATGATAAGAACGATCGGGCCGTCCAGGGGCGAGATTTTTCGATGGAAATCCATCGGAAAATCGATTGGTACGCTGCCCGGCCAATCGATAAACTGCCAGTCCGCATATTCCAACACGCAGACCAGGGAGCTATCGATGGCGATATTCCATGAGTACGATGACTATGATGGCCTTGGCCTGGCCGAGCTCATTCGCCGTGGCGATGTATCCCCGGACGATCTGCTGGACACGGCAATGGCGCGGGTGACGGAAAGAAATCCAAAGATCAATGCTTTCGCGTCGTTGTTCGAGGCCCGCGCCCGCGGCGATATTCGCGCCGGTTTGCCGGCGGGCCCGTTTTGTGGCGTGCCGTTTGCACTGAAAGATCTATTCATGCATTTCAAGGGCGAAGTAACCGGCAACGGATCCCGGTTCTGGGACGGGGCCGTGGCAACGCACGATAGCGAGCTATTCGCCCGATATCGCCGTGCAGGCTTTGCCATCTTTGGCAAGACGACGACGTCGCAACTGGGTCTCGGCCCTGCAACTGAAACACGTGCTTATGGCGTGACGCGCAATCCCTGGGACCTGGGCCGCACCTCGGGCGGATCCAGCGGCGGGGCGGCGGCTGTGGTCGCGGCCGGCATCCTGCCGCTGGCGCATGCCAGCGACAGCGGCGGCTCGACACGCATTCCCGCGTCTTGTTGCGGCCTGTTCGGATTGAAACCGACGCGCGGACGGATGCCGATGGGGCCGGACCGCGGGGAGTCCAGCGGTGGCCTCGGCTCGGCGCATGCCGTGACTCGTACCGTGCGAGACAGTGCCGCGCTGCTCGATGCCACGGCCGGCAGCGACCTTGGCGCCCCGTACGGAATCATGCCGCCGCAACGGCCCTGGCTCGACGAGGTGGGCGCGAAACCGGGCCGCCTGCGCATTGCCGTGTGGAACGAGCCACCGGAAGGCGTGGTCGTGCATCAGGACTGCATTCGCGCCCTGGAAGATGCCGCGGCGCTATGCCGGGACCTGGGCCATGTCGTCGATATCGTTCCGCCCGCTGTCGACATGGCAGCATTGGACCGCAACGGTGTGGTCGTGCTGGCAGCCTCGACGCGGCTATTGATCGAGGCGCGCGCATCGGAGCTCGGCCGATCCCCCGGACAAGACGATCTCGAACCGGCTGCCCGGACCCTCTGGGAAGCGGCGGGCAACTATTCCGCACTCGACTACGCCAACGCTATTGCGGCATACCATCGGGCAGGGCGGCAGCTTGCCGCCTTCCAGTCCGAATGGGATCTCATCTTGACGCCAACGCTCGCACAGCCTCCGGTAGAGGTCGGTACCATCACCACTTCGGATGTGGATAGCGAGGGTTTCCGCCCGCGCAGCCGCGCGTTCAACCCTTTCTGCTCGCTTGCCAACCGAACCGGCGTGCCCGCCTGCTCGGTTCCTTTGTACTGGAACAGCGCAGACCTGCCGATCGGCGTGCAGTTCATGGCACGTTTCGGCGACGAGGCGACGTTGTTCCAGATCGCGTCGCAGCTGGAACAGGCACGGCCCTGGTCGCAACGCAGCGCGCCGCTATAGAACAGCGCAATTCTGGAAAGCCTGCTGTCGACACCAGCGGAAGATAATCACAGCGCAGCGCCTTCGTGGGCCGTCATGGCCCGCTTGGAAGTCTCAGGCAGGAACAGGCACACCACCAGCACGGCCACCGACACGACCGCCATATAACCTGCCGGGGCAAGTAGCGAGCCGGTTTGAAGCACCAGCCATGCGCCAAGAAAGGGGGCAGTTCCTCCGAAAATGGTGTACGCGAGGTTGTAGCTGATGGCCGAGGCGCTGAAACGCGTCTTGGTCGGGAACAGCTCCAGCAGCGCAATGCCAACCGGCCCGGAAAACATGCCCATGCCCACGGCAAGCAGCGTCTGCGCGAAGATCGCCGATGGCAGCGTTGCCTTGGATGCGAGGATATAGGCGGGAATACTGATGCACGCGTTGAACAGCAGGGCCGCCAGCAGCATGGGCTTGCGGCCGACACGGTCCGACAGGTATCCGCCAAGAATCATCGTGAAGAACGCAACGAGCATGGCGATACTGTTGGCGATCAGCGCGTCGCTGCGGCTCATTCCCACCGATGCGGTCAGGAACGTGACGAAATAGCCCGACAAGGTATAGAAGGCAAGGCTCGAGAAGGCGGCCAGGCTGAAGCCGAAGGCCATCTGTTTGCGTTGGTCTCGCAGCGCTTCCTTGATGGGGCTGTGAGATATCTGCCTGGCGGCCTGCGCCTTCTGGAACATCGGCGATTCGTCGACTTTGGTCCGGATGTACAGGCCCACCAGCGCCATGGGGCCGCCCAGGATGAAGGGAATCCGCCAGCCCCAGGCTTCGTAAGTGGCTTCGCCCATCAGTTGGGTCAGCAGCAGGATCAGCAAGGCGGCAAAGACCGGTGGCAGATTTGCAAATGAGTACGTCAGCGCCACATGCAGGCCGCGGCGGTCTGGCGGGGCGTGCTCGGCGACGAACGAGTTCGAGCCCACTGTTTCGCCCGCGGCGGACAAGCCTTGGATCAGCCTGAGCAGCACCAGGCAGATCGGCGCCCAGACGCCGATCTGGGCGTAGGTGGGCAGCAACCCGATCAGCAGGGTGGATGCGCCCATTGAAAGAATGATGCCGGCAAGAATCGCCTTGCGTCCGTAGCGGTCCCCCAGGCTGCCGAAAATGAAGCCGCCCAGGGGTCGCATGATAAATCCGACCCCGTAGACAGCCAGGGCGGACAACAGCGCTGTGGTGGGATCCGAGCTCGGAAAGAACAGCTTGGCAATGACCGTGGCAGAGTAGGCGTACACCACGAAGTCGTACCACTCTACAAATTGCCCCAGGGCCGCTGAGTACAACACCTTCTTGTTGCTGCGAACGGACATTCTTGTCTTCCTCAATTTTTTCGCTGGTCGTCCCGCGCCAGCCGTTTTCAGATACTCAGGCCGCCGCTATGCGGTAGCGCCGGTGCGCCAGGCAAGGCAGCATCTCTCGTACCTCGCCAAGATGCTCAAGATCTATGCTGGCGATGGCAATGCCTTCCGTGCGGGCAACGCCGGCAAGCGTCAGTCCGTTCGCATCCAGGATCATGCTCAGGCCAACCGATTCCGGCGGCGGCTGGCAAGGGGCAAGCACGAAGCACGTATTCTCGATGGCGCGTGCGCGCAGCAGCGACTCCCAGTGCAGTTCCTTCAGGCTTCCGGCGATCCAGCCGGCGCCATAAACGAGCACATCGGCTCCTTTGTCGACGGCAATCCTGGCAATTTCCGGAAACCGCAAGTCATAGCAATTCAGGATGCCGAACTTGATGCCATCGATGTCGGCCACATAGACTTCATCATGATTGGGCTTCAAGGGCGCATGCCGGTTCTTTGCCGATTCCTGGAAGCTGAAGGCGTCGTAGAGATGCACCTTCTCGTAGCGCCCGCCGATCTGCCCATCCCGGTTCGCATGAACGAAGACGTTGCTCGAGCGTTCTTCGCCGCTGGGTTCGTAGACGCCGATGAAGACGTCGATCCGATGCTCTTTGGCGGCGGCGGCCACGGCCTGGATGAAGCCCGCCGAGGATTGCTCCGCGTGCGCACGCAGCTCATCGCGGGTCGACTCGAAAGCCACCATGCTGGCCTCGGGAAAGGCGATGACCCGGGCGCCTTCCTGGGCGGCCGCGCCGATGTGCCCGAGCACCGTGGCCAGGTTATCTCGAACCTGCGGCGTGCTCTTGAATTGCGAGACCGATACCTTCATCCACATGCCTCCTTGTGCAGACAGCCATGATGGCAAGGCATGGCAGGGCCGTCCAATACTTGATTGGGCAGAACTGATAACATAAAAGGTATCAATGGAACATTTGCCATCCATCCGCCGGCTGCAACTTTTCGAAGAGCTGGGGCGCCAATTGAACTTCCGCAGAACCGCGGAGGCGATCGGCATCGCCCAGCCCGCGCTTACGCGCGCCATCAAGCAGCTTGAAGATGAACTGGGGTTCGAGCTTTTCGCGCGTACCAGCAGAAGCACGCAACTGACCCCCGCCGGACGCATCCTTCACCTGCGGGTGGGGCAGTGGCTGCAAGACATGGACGTGTCCATCCGCGATTGTCGCCGGCTGGCACAGGGCGGCGGCCGCAGGCGCCTGTTGCTGGGCTATTCGGCGCAGGCATCGCAAGGGCAAATGTCCCAGTATCTTTTCAGGTTCGGCCTGCAGAACAGCGACATCGAACTCAACCTTAGGCAACTGCCCTCGGAAGCGGCGTACGAGGAAATTGCAGCGGGTGATTTGCACGGCGCCTTTGTGCTGCAAGACGACGCGGCGCTGAACGAGCTGGACTTGCAGTCCATGCCAGTCGAACGGCAGGAGATGGTGGTGCTTTGTTCGGCCAATCACCCCCTGGCCGGCCGCGGGAAAATCCCTGCCGAAGAACTGCATCATTGGGAACTTGCGATCGGCAGCGCTGCCAGGTGGCAGGTGTTTCGCCGGTCGGTACTGGCGCAATTGGCTCGCCTGGGCGTGACTCCCAAGCTCGCTTACGAGGCCGATGACACCCCCTTGCTCCTGGAGGCCATCGCCCAGGGCGAGTATCTGGGCGTGTACGGCTCCAGCATCGTGGGCCATCTGCCTCACCACTTGGTGGCCCTTACGCTCGCGGAGGACATTTCGCTTGCGATTTGTTTTGCCCATCGTGCCAGGCCGGCGGAGGCAGTGTGCGACCTGTTGGGGTTCCTGAGCGAGGCGGTCGATCTGGATAGACTAGCGCCGGATGCGCCAGCAGCCATGCATGATCGTTTGTCTGCCGCTTGGCGTGACGTGGACTAGCACATGGCGATGACGTTCGAGTTCGACACCAAGGCGTTGCGCTGTTTTTCCGCTGTCGCGTCGCACAGAAGTTTCACAACGGCCGCAGCCCATTTGCGCATCAGCCAACCGGCGGTAACCCGGCAAATCCAGGCCATGGAACGGTCCCTGGGCGTGCGTCTGTTTCGCCGCGAAGGCCGGCACATGGTGCTGACCGAGGCCGGCCGCGTGCTGCTGGAGCAATCGCGCGACGTCCTCGAGCGTTTTGACGCGGTACTTACCCTGGTCAAGGATGCCGCCAACGAGCCGATCGGCAAGGTGGCGCTAGGTGCGCCGACCTCCACGGGCGAGCTGCTCTTGCCGTCCATATTGAACCGCTTCCACCGCAATCATCCGAAAGTCTTCGTGCAGATCGCCACCGGCTACAGCGGCGACAGCATCGAGATGCTGGTCGATGGCCGCCTGGACATGGCACTGGTATTTGGGGTGCCCAGCCACAGCGACCTGGAGCTGCATCCCTTGCTCACCATGGACCTTGGGTTGATTGTGCCGTCCCGTTCCCGGCCCGATCCGATCGGCCAGCGGACTTCCATTACCCTGGCCGAGGCGGCCGCCCTGCCGCTGATCTTTCCGACTCGTACGCAGTACCTGCGCAAGCGCGTCGAACAGGCCTGCCAGCAGATCGGTGTCACTCCCAATGTTGTGCTCGAGTCCGATTCGCTCGGCATCTCCAAGGAACTGGTGGCCGCAGGCATGGGGTATATGTTTCTGGCCGCCAGCGGCATCCGTAGCGAGATCAGGGAAGGGCGCCTGCGCTACCTGGCAGTGACCGAACCAGGTATGGACTGGCAGCTCGCGCTTGCCCTGCGCCGCACCAAGTCGCAGCCCTTGGCGGTCAGAGTGTTGATGCGCGAGATTATCGATTCGGTGCGCGCGGAAGGCGCAAAGTCGGGCTGGAACTGGAAACTCGCCTAGGGCAGGCGACTGCACTCTATTCGCTTTTTGCATGATCGGTATGCGCCGCGCATGGGCGCACACCGTCCTGGCCGTCTTAGCATGCTGCATTCCCGGATGACATGCCCATAACAAGATCATGAGACAGCCCAGTAGCAACACCGCGCTGAGAACCTTGGCTCGATTCGCGCACGCGGTGAACGTTCCAGAGCTACCCGTCGAAGTGGTGGACAAGGCCAAGCTTTGCGTGATCGATGCGCTGGCTGCGTCGCTGACCCTTGGCCTGACGCAGGAAGGCCGCCAGGCGTTGGCGTTGGCTCGTAGCCGGGCCGGCCAAGCCGAAGCGACCGTGGTCGGTTCGTCCCTGGCCACTACTGCCGCCGACGCTGCCTTTGTCAACAGTGTGTCGGCCGGCGCTACTGCGCGCAGCGATACGCATGCAGAAACCGCTAGTCACCCGGGATCGGTCATCGTGCCCGCAGTCATGGCCGTCTGTGAAGCCCGGCACCGCGGTGGCATGAGCCTGCTGAAAGGTGTCGTAGCGGGCTATGAGGCAATGTGCCGGCTGGGGCAGGCCCTGATATCGCCCGAGCTGGCTGCGTTTTTCCGTCCTACGGGCCTGACTGGTCCGACGGCTGCCGCGCTGGGCGCCGGCGCCGCTGTGGGCCTGGAGGAAGCACCGCTTTGCCAGGCTGCAGCACTGGCCACTCACACTGCCTCCGGCTTGAATGAGTGGGCGCATGCCGGTACGGCCGAACTGGTGTTCCACGGCGGTTTTGCCGCGCGCAACGCCGTCGACGCCGTGCAACTCGCTCAGGCGGGTATGCAGGCGGCCGCGTCTGTCCTGGACGGACGCGCCGGCCTGCTGGCCGGCTATGGCGCGCTGGCGCAGTGCGACTTGCTGACGCAGGATCTTGGCCTGCATTACCGGATATTGGAGATCGGGCATAAGCCCGCGCCGGCTTGCATCTTCGTGCAGACTCCCTGCCAGGTGGCGCTGGATCTGGTCCGCATTCATGCGCTGGAGGTGTCCAGTCTGTCGGCTGTACGCATCTACGTCTGCCAGGCCGCGGCCGCGTATCCCGGATGCGATGATGGCGGCCCCATTGAAGATGCGCGGGCCGCCAAAATGAGCATCCAGTTCGCGGTAGCCGCCGTCCTGGCACAAGGACGCCTGGCCGACACCAACTGGGCCGATTTTCGAAACGTTGCCACGGGCGAGCTGTGCGCGAAGTGCGAACTGACCGTCGACGAGGCATTGACGCAGGCCTTTCCTGCTCAGGTGGGATGCCGTATCGAGCTGCAGTTCCAGGACGGCCGCTGCATCCAGCATCACCAAGACGACTTCGTATCCATGAGCGTCCAGGACGTCCATGAGCGGTTCCTCGACGCGGCGTTGCCGCGCGTGGGCACAGACAAGGCCCACCGGGCCCTGGAAATCATCGCGAACCTGGAAGCCGCCGAAGACCTGGCCGCACTGGCAAGCTGCCTGCGAGCAGTAGCGGTCTGACACAGTACAACATCAACACCGGAGACAAATCTTGATGCTGAGCCGCATTACCCGCCGCCGTCTGCTGCAGACAGCCTGCGCCCTGCCTCTGATGGCCTCCATGCGCCCAAGCCAGGCCGCTGATTTTCCCGATCGCCCCATTACCTTTGTCGTGCCTTTCGTCGCCGGAGGGGTAGCCGATATCCAGGCGCGCGTGGTCGCTCCTCCCATGAGCAATGCGCTGGGGGCATCATTGATCATCGACAACCGGGGAGGGGCCTCCGGCAGCATCGGTGCACAGCTGGTCACGCGCGCCAAATCCGACGGCTACACCATCTTGCTGTCGACCATCAGCATCCTGGCAACCAATCCGCATCTGTACAGCAATCTGTCATTCGATGCGCTGACCGACCTGGAGCCCATTTCCCGGTTGTCGACCGTCGACAATCTGTTCGTGGTCTCGCCATCCTTGCCTGTACATAACATCCAGGAGCTGATCGCCTATTCCAAGACCAAAGACGGTGGCGTCACGTTCGGCTCGGCCGGTGCGGGTGGATCCCTGCACCTGACGGGCGAGCTGCTGCGCAGCATGACCGACCTGCGCTATACCCACATTCCCTACAAGGGCAGCGCGCCCGCCGAGATAAACCTGATCGGCGGCCAGATCGACCTGATCGTGACCAGTGTGGCGGCTGCGCTTCCCAACATCAAGGCGGGCAAGATGCGCGCCATCGCTGCCACCCGCGCCAAACGCTCGGTCATGTTGCCGGACGTTCCCACCGTCGCAGAGAGCGGCGTACCGGGCTTTGAGGTGGATTCCTGGATTGCCGTGCACGGCCCCAAGGGCATGGCTCCGGCCGAAATCAAGCTCCTGGACGCAGCCGTTCGCCAGGCCACTGAAGATCCCATCGTCATCGAACGCTTCCGGCAATTGGGCCTGGAACCCTTCTATGCATCCAGCGAGGAGTTGGCCCGCTATCAACTTGCCGAGAGCGAACGCTGGGGCGCCTTGATCAAGAAGTTGAACATCAAGCTGGACAGCTGAATCGGTCGTTGCATACGACCTCAAGGAGAAGCATCGAAATGAGTCAAGCGCCAACAGCGGCCAGGAAAGCCCAGGAATTGCGCACGTCCCTGGCCGGCGGGCCTCAAACGGTCGCGCGTGCCTTCCTGGACAGCCTGCGCCAGCATGCCGGCCGGGATGCCATCAAGCCGCCCGGCATGCCCGCCAGGACGTACGCGGAACTGGGCGAAGATGTGCGGGTCGCCGTCGCCGTCATGCAGCGGCTTGGGCTTGCTGCCGGCACGCGGGCCGCCATCTGCCTGCCCAATGGCTACGATTGGGCTGTCCTGACCTACGCCGCTGCCATGCTGGGGGTGTGTCTGGTGCCGTTGAACATCCGCTATCGCGCCGACGAACTGGTCAGCGCCCTGCAGCGCTCGGCGGCCACGGTCCTGTTTACGCAAGACCGGTTCCTGAGCAACGACTTTCTTGCGCGGCTGCGCGAGATCGCTGGCGACCGCGAGCTTGGCCAAGGTACACGCGCAAGCATAGAGGCCTTGCCGGATTTGCACGATATCGTACTCATGCAAGGCGCAGCCATGGCGGGTACCCAGCACTATGCAGCGATATCCAGGGACGCCGATGCCAGCCGCGTGGACCTGGAAGCGTTCGCCGCCAGGCGCCAGCCGCAGGACCCCATGTGGTTGTTCTGGACTTCCGGCACGACCAGCGCGCCCAAAGGTGCTCTGCTGCCGCAGTCTGCTGTGGACATGGCCTGGCGCTGGAGCACGTTGGCGGGCTACAGGCCGCAAGACCGCATCCTCATGACGCGCCCCTTGTTCTATATCGCCGGGCATTTCTGGTGCCTGCTCGCGCCCATGCTCCACGGCGCGCTGTCCGTGGTGGGCGACCGTTTCACGGCCGAGGAAATGATTGTGCGCTGCCGTGATGAGGCCGTCACGATCCTGTCTGGCAATCCGCTCATGCTCAAGGCCCTGGTGCAGGATCCGTCTTTCGAGCCAGAGGCTTTTCGCAGCGTGCGATTGGGTTACTTCGGCGGCTCTACCTTGTCGCTCGAGGAAATGCGGCAAATCCGCGATCGGATCGGCATCGCGCGCATGATCCATACCTATGGCATGACCGAGTACGGCGGTTTCGTGCTGAGCACACTGCCCGACGATTCCATTGAACAGGCTTGCGCAAGTTGCGGCTATCCCTTTACGGAAGTAGAGATCAAGCTGGTGGATCCAGCGAGCGGCGAGCCGACGCCCCGGGGGCAGGTCGGCATGGTGATGACGCGCGGGCACAAGCTGCTTGATTACCTGGATCTGCCCGCGCAAGAGAAGAGCCGCCTGTTCGATGAGCAAGAATGGTTCCGCAGCGGCGACTTGATGCGGGAAACGGAAGAGGGCCGATACGAATTCATCGGCCGTGCCAAGGATCTCATCAAAGTCGGGGGAGAAAACGTGACCGCTGCCGAGGTTGAGACGCTTCTGATGCGTCATCCACATATCAATATCGCGGCTGTCCTTGGAGAACCGGACGCGAACAAGGGCGAGGTGGTTGTCGCCTACGTCGAGGTCGGCCCGCAGGCTGGCGGGCTGGACGCCGCCGGTATTCAGGCATGGTGCAGGCAGAAGATGGCGCCCCATAAGGTGCCGGCCCGTATCCATCTCGTGGCGCCCGCCGTGTGGCCCATGACGTCTAGCGGCAAGATCGCCAAGCACCTGCTGGCCAGCCTGGCGATACGGGAGCATACCGTATGAAATTGACGTTTTCCCCGCTCTGGTGTTCCGACGAGCGTGCGCTCCTGGGCGAGAATCCGCTATGGGACGACGCCAGCGGCGAGCTGTACTGGGTGGACGCCGCCAACCCGGCCGTTTATCGGCTCTCGCCCGGTGCCGGGGTGCGCCGCTACGCATTGCCCAGGCCGGTCGCGTCGATATTCCTGTCCCATCCCGGGCGCCTGGTGGTGGCAATGCGCCGGAGCGTCGTCGAACTGGACTTGGGCAGCGGCCGGCAGGTCGCCGACCTTGGCCTGTCCCCGCCGTCCGAGAACGAGCGCTTCAATGATGGGCGCTGCGGCCCCGACGGTGCGCTCTGGATCAGCACCATGGACAGGGAACTCAAGCGGGACATAGGCTCGCTGGCGCGCATGGACTCCGCCGGCGGCCGCCAGTCCTTCGGCACATCGGCGGCGCTCGGCAACGGGGTCTGTTTCAGCCCGGATGGCGGCACCCTGTACTTCTCTGACACTCAGCGTCGCACCATTTTTCGCTATGTGCTGCGCGATGGCCTGCCCGCCGAACGTACCGTCTTTGCCCAGCTCGACGCCGCTCCGGGGCGCCCAGACGGCTGCACTGTCGATGCCGATGGGTGCCTGTGGAGCGCGCGTGCGGGCGGCGGGCGGATCGATCGGTATGCACCCGATGGCCGGCTCATCGACTATCTCGAAACGCCAGTCAGCCATCCCACTCATTGCGCCTTCGGTGCGGGGGGCCTGTACATCACCAGCCTGCGCTACCCCGAGGCGTCATTCCGGGGCCAGCCGCTGGCGGGAGCCACTCTGGCCCACCGTATCGACGTGCAGGGCCTTCCGCAGGCACGCTTCCTTTCTTCGGCCACGGCCGCCAACACGGAGGTCTGAATCATGCATCCTTTGCGCAGCAAGGCGGTGGTGGCTGGCATTGGCGTTACCCGCTTTGGCGTCTTCGATACAGAGGACGCCTATACCCTCGGCGCCCAAGCCCTGCGCTCGGCCCTGGAAGACGCCGGCAGGCAGGCCTGCGACCTTGATGCCGTCATCACGATCCGTATCCCGTCATATCAGCGGTTCTGCCAGTTGGCGGGTGCTGACCCGCGCACGGCCTTCGCGCTGCAGGGCCAGGGCCGGATGGCGGGCGTAGCCCTGGAGCTTGGCGCCAGCCTCATCGCCTCGGGGGCGGCGCGGACGGTTGCGCTGGTCTATGGCAATGATGGCCGTTCGCGCGGGGCCACTTACGGTGGCCTGGACGACCGCTACGGAAACGGCGACGCCACATTCTGGCAGGCATACGGCATGACCTCGCCTGGCGCGGTGCATGCCATGATGTACGCGCGCCACGCTGCGCAATATGGCACGGACGATGACGCACTGGGGGTCATCGCTTCCACTTTTCGACGGCACGCCGGCCTGAATCCCGCGGCGGTCATGCGCAAGCCGTTGACCCTGGACGATCACCGCAACTCCCGCTACATCGCCGAGCCTCTGCGCCTGCCGGACTACTGCTTGATCAACGACGGTGGCGTGGCGCTCGTGCTTACCCACGCCGATGCGGCGCACGACCTGCCACAGCCACCCGTCTACCTGCGGGCAGTGGCGACGCAGACACGGATGCGGGATTCGGGCTTTCCCCCTGATGATTACTGGCATGGCGCCATGCAAGACATCGGCAAGCGGCTGTACCGGATGGCGGACCTGGCTCCGACCGATATGCATGCGCTCATGATCTACGACAATTTCACGCCGACCGTGCTTTTTTCGCTAGAGGGTTTTGGCTACTGCGATCCCGGCGAGTCTGGCCCATGGGTCAAGCAGGGGCACCTGTCGCTGCAGGGGCGCTATCCGGCCAACACCAGCGGCGGGCATCTTTCGGAGAGCTACATGCAGGGCTGGGCACTCATCGCCGAAGCCGTGCGGCAGGTCCGCGGACAGGCGCAAGGCCGCCAGGTGGCGGACGCGGGCAATGTGCACTATATGTGCGCGTCGCCGGTCAGCAGTTCGGCAATTTTCTCGGAGGCGCCATGAAACCCAGCCCTGCCATGCTCGCCCAGATCGATCCCGCCAACGCGCCCCATTGGGAGGCCGCCCGGCGCGGCGAACTGGCTGTGCAATGTTGCGTCCAGTGCGCCGCTGCGCGCCTGCCTTGCGCCCCGGTTTGCACCGCCTGCGGCAGCGCCGAGCATATCTGGCGTACGGTGGGGCGCGGCGGCCGCGTGCTTTCATGGTGCCGCTTTCACAAACCCTATTTCAAGGACGTTGCCGTACCCTATGCCGTATTGCTGGTAGAACTCGATTGCGGCCTGCGCATCTTCGCCAATCCGTGCCAGCAATACGAGGGCGGGCCGAATATCGGCGATGCAATCGAAATCGTCTTCGACACCATAGAGAACGGTACGCCGCTCATGCGGGTGCGCAAGCAGGAGGGTGCCGCATGAGTATGGATCCGGCCGGCTCCGTCAGTGCCGCGTTGTCGTCGCGGCGCTCAGTGCGCGCATTCACGGCCCAGCCCGTCGATGACGCTGTCCTGCAGCGCGTTATCGCGCGGGCGTCGCTGGCGCCTTCCGGCGGCAATCTTCAGCCCTGGCACCTCTATGTCCTGCGCGGCCGGGTCCTTGACGACCTGAAGACCATCATGACAGAGCGGGTTCGGGCTTTTCCCGAGGGCGAGGCCGGACACGGCGAAGGTGTTGAATACAACATCTATCCTTCCCCGTTGCAGTCTCCCTACAAAGAACGGCGGGTGGCTTTTGGCGAGGCACTTTATGGCAGCCTGGGCATTGCCCGGGACGATGCAGCCGCACGGCGGGCATGGCACGAGCGTAACTATCGCTTTTTCGATGCCCCTGTCGGCCTGTTCTGCTATGTCGAGCGCGGCCATGGAAAGCCGCAATGGGCAGACTTGGGCATGTACTTGATGTCGCTCATGCTGCTGTTGCGTGAAGAAGGTCTGCACAGCTGTCCGCAAGAGTGCTGGGCGCGCTACGCGCGCAGCGTGGACGCCTACGTGCAGCCCGCCGAGGGCATGATGCTGTTCTGCGGCGTGGCCATCGGCCATGCGGACCTGTCGCATTCGGCCAATCAGTTTCCCCGGCAGCGCGCACCTGTTCGGGAGTTCGCCACCTTTCTCGGCGATCCGTGAAGGCGCTGGCGTGCGACAATCGCCTCGCACGCCTCCCGCTCTCCCCATCCATGCCCGACTCCACCCCGCCCATCTCCCACGCTTGTGTCCGCGTCGCCATCATCGGCGGTGGCCCCGCCGGCCTGATGGCGGCCGAAACCCTGGCTCGACTAGGCATACAGGCCGATGTCTACGACGGCATGCCGTCGGTGGGGCGCAAATTCCTGCTGGCCGGCCGCGGCGGGCTGAACCTGACCCACAGCGAACCGGCCGAGCGTTTCAATCAACGCTATGGCGGGCGCAGCACGGCCGTGGCCGCATGGCTGCGCCGCCTTGATGCCCAGGCCTTGCGCGATTGGGCGCATGGGCTGGGCATCGATACATTCGTCGGCTCGTCGGGCCGCGTGTTTCCCCTTGAAATGAAGGCTGCGCCGCTATTGCGCGCCTGGCTGTCGCGGCTGCGCGCCGCAGGCGTGCGCTTTCATATGCGGCACCGCTGGAACGGCTGGGCCGCCGGCGAAGCAGCCGGCCCGCAGGCACTGCATTTCGAGACGCCGCAGGGCGTGCTGGCCGTGCGCGCCGATGCCGCCATCCTGGCGCTGGGCGGCGCCAGTTGGGCCCGGCTGGGTTCGGACGGCGCATGGGCCGCCGGCTTGCAGGCGCACGGCGTGGACATGGCGCCGTTGCACCCGGCCAATTGCGGCTTCGACACCAACTGGAGCGCGCACCTGCGCGAGCGCTGCGCCGGCATGCCGGTCAAGTCGGTTGCCATGGCACTGGACAATGACAGCGTGCCTGGGGCATGGCGGCGCGGCGAATTCATGCTGGCCGCGTCGGGCATCGAAGGCAGCCTGGTCTATGCCTTGTCGGCCGGGTTGCGCGATGCCATCGACGCAAATGGCGCAACGCTTGCCTGGGTCGACCTGCTGCCCGATCTGTCGGCCGAGCGTGTCCTTGCGCAAGTCTCGCATCCGCGCGGCGCGCGCTCCATGGCCAGCCATCTGCAGAGCCGGTTGGGGCTCAAGGGTGTCAAGGCCGCGCTGCTGCGCGAGTGCGCGGACCCGCTGGCCTGGCAGGATATGGCGCTGCTGGCCCGCTGCATCAAGGCGTTGCCGCTGCGCCTGCTGCGCCCGCGCCCGATCGACGAAGCCATCAGCAGTGCGGGGGGCGTGCGCCTGGAAGCGGCCGACGAAGCGCTGATGCTCAAGGCCGCGCCGGGCATTTTCTGCGCAGGCGAAATGCTCGACTGGGAAGCGCCCACCGGCGGGTATCTGCTGACGGCATGCATGGCCAGCGGCGTGACGGCGGCCGAGGGCGTGCGGACATTCCTCGCATCCTGACCACGCGGAAGTGAAAGCCGGGCGACCCTAAGGATTTTCCCTTAAAGACGTTTTTTTGTGTTTGCACATCCCCGGACCGAGGCGTATCGTGAGCCACTTGTCTATACAACCCTAGGCAACGTGTTTTTCTCGCGGGATTTCCTATCCTGGCACAATACCCACCCCTCTGTCCGGAGAGAGCTTCATGTCGGAGTCGAGTTTTCTGCAAGGCGCCTGCGTTTGGCAGGGTAATGAGATCGCAAGCAACCCACGGTGGGCCAAGCAGTTTCCCGCCGCCGTGCTGGATGCGATCGACACGGCCGTTCACAAGACCAAAGACGTGCCGTGGCGCAAGATCAATCGCGAGAATTTCCCGCTGCCGGGTGCCGAACCCTATTTCGATGACGTGCGTGAAGAACTGGAGAACGGCTCGGGTATGGTGAAGATGAGCGGGCTGGATGTTGCCCGCTATGACGCCGAACAGCTGCGTCGCCTGTGGTACGGCCTGGGCGCACACCTGGGTACCGCGATGTTCCAGAATCGCCGCGGCGAAGTCATGCGCGAGATCAAGGACGAAGGCATGGGCGTGGGCGCCAAGTTGTATGGCGCCTCTACCGATACGTCCGGCAAGCCATTCCTGTCTTCCGGCGCGCGTACCCTGTCGCCGGGACAACTGCGCTTTCACACCGATCGCTGCGACGTCGTTGGCCTGCTGTGCGTGCGCCAGGCCTCCGAGGGCGGCGTGAGCAAGCTGGCCAGCAGCGCCACGGTCTACAACGAGATCCTGCGCCGCCGTCCCGACCTGCATGCATTGCTGTGCCAGGCCATTCCCCGCAGCCGCTTCGGCGAAGAAGCGGGCGGCGAGCACGTCGTCTACGACCTGCCCATTTTCGGCGTGCGCGACGGCAAGCTGACCAGCCATTTCTCGCTTACCTACATCGAGAATTCGCAGATGCTGCCCATGGGCCGCAAGCTGACCGATGCCGAGCACGAGGCCATCAAGCTGCTGATGGCCGTGGCCGAAGAGGTCTGTTTCGAAATGCGCTTCTCTCCGGGCGACATCCAACTGCTGAATAACCACGTCGTCTATCACGGGCGTACCGCTTTCAAGGATGACGTCACCACCGGCCAGGACCGCATGCTGATGCGCCTGTGGCTGTCCGTGCCCAATTCGCGCGCGCTACCGGCGGACCACGCCGTGCTGTGGGGCGACGTGGGTGCGGGCCAGCCGCGCGGCGGTATCGCGCAACCGGCCATCGCGGCCTGAACCGGGCGGCACGCGGCAGCGCCACCGGCAGGCGAGACCACGCTGCGCGCGCTGATCGTACGACCAGAAAAATCATCGTTGGCATTACCCAGAGCCTGGCCACCAGCCCCGGGATCATCTTCCGGGCCGGGAAGGTCTGGCCAAACATGTTCAAGGAGGGAAGCACCATGAAGCAGCTTGCAATGAAGAAATCGGGTCGCCGCCAGGCGGCCGTGAAGGCAATCGCCGTTCCGTTCCTGCTGGGCCTCTGCGCGACGGCTTTTGCCGCGCCGCAGTTCGGCAATTGCGAAGTCAGCGGCAAGCGGGGCTCGGTGAAGCTGGAAACCACGGAACCGGGCGCGCTGTCGGTACGCCCGGTCCTGCCGTCGCCGGGCTGGTGGAATGGCGACTCGCCGTCCACCATCAAGGATGGCTTCGAGTATTGCATGGCCGCCAACATGGCCTACCGCGCCGGCCTGGACCGCCTGAACATCGTTACCCGCTCTTTCGCTCAAGTGCTGACGGGCCAGTCCAAGGGTTTCGACATCGCGCTTAGCGAAATCACCATCACCGAACAGCGCAAGAAAGTCGTCGACTTCACCATTCCCTATTTCACGTCCGACCAGGGCATCTTGGTCAAGACAGACACCAAGATCGACCAGGACAGCATCAAGAACATGCGCCTGGGCGTGCTTCAGGGCAGCACCATCTATCACTACCTGATGGAAAACGTGAAGCCCAAGGAACATCCCAAGGTGTACACCGACACTGCGCCCATGTATGCGGCGCTGGCGGCCGGGCAGGTCGATGCCGTGCTGTATGACACGCCCAATGTGCTGGCGCGCGCCAAGCGCTCCAACGGCCTGTTCCGGGTGGCGGGGCGTTACGACACCGGCGAACGCTGGGGCGGCCTGGTGAACAAGGATTCGCCCAATCTGGAGGCCTTCAACACGCTCATCCAGGAGATGATCGACGACGGGACGTTCGACAAGCTGGCGGCGAAGTACCTGACGCCGACTTTCGGCGACGAACCCAGCCACGTGCCGCTTTTCACGCCTTGAGGAAGAGGGCATGAGCGAGCTAAGCCAGCAGGCGCACGCCGGAGCCTCCAATAACAATAAGCAGCGCCGGCTCAATATTGGCGGCATGCCGTCCATGCCGAAGGGGCTGTTCCTGTTCGCGCTGGCGGGCGTGATCGCCGCGATCGCGTCCGGCGGCGTCACCATCCAGGCGCTGCGCGGGGCCTTATTGGCCAACGGCCACGATGGCTGGTGGGTCTCGGCGGGCACGGTCCTGCTGGCGCTGGCGGCCATCCTGGTGGCGCTGCCCCTGTTCAACGCCTTCAGGTGGTGCCGCAAGGTCAGTGCCGCCGCGCGGCGAAACGACGTCGTCGCCGCGCGCATCGCGCGCTCGGAAGCCTGCACGTATAGCTGGATCGCACTGGGCTACACGCTGGCGCAATTGATCGTGGTCCTGCTGGCCCAGTTCCTGCTCGCCAATAACCAGACAGTGGCGAAGACCTTTTTCTTCGTGCCGCTCATCGTCCAGACTTTCCCGCTGGTTCTGGATGCGTTCTGGATCAACGTCAAGATCTTCGTCATCTCCGAGATCTTCGTCCTGATCTGGGGCCTGGTCGTGGCCCTGGCCATGTTCGCTCCCGGACCGGCGGGCAAGCCCCTGCGCCTGCTGGCCACGGCCTACGTCGACGTGTTCCGCTCCATCCCCGCGGTCCTGGTGATTTATCTGGTTGGTTTCGGGCTGCCCCTGACCGGCGTGGTCGTGCTGAAGGACCTTTCGTCGACCTCATATGTGGTCATCGCCTTGACGCTGACCGTGGGCGCTTATGTGGCCGAGATCTACCGGGCGGGCATACAGAGCATCCACTGGAGCCAGACCGCGGCGGCGCGCTCGCTGGGCCTGTCCCATATGCAGACCCTGCGCTTCGTGGTCCTGCCCCAGGGGATACGGCAGATCATCCCGCCGCTGCTCAACGCCTTCATCGCCCTGCAGAAGGATACGGCGCTGGTCAATGTGGTTGGCGTCATCGATTCCTTCAACCAATCGATGGTGATCGCCTCCAACTACTACAACTTGTCGGCCGCCACGACAGTCGCGCTGCTGTTCATCGTGATTTCCGTCCCGCAAACCCGGTTCGTCGAACGCATGGCGAAACGCGACCGTGCCCGCATGCGTGCGGGCGGTGCATGAGAGACTAGGGTAGAGCATGCCATTCATCGAAATCCGGGATATCTCCAAATCCTATGGCGACCTGGTAGTGATCAACCGCTTGGCCATGTCGGTGGAAGAGCACCAGGTCGTTTGCCTCATCGGACCTTCAGGCTCGGGCAAGTCCACGCTGCTTCGTTGCATCAACGGGCTCGAGCCCATCGATTCGGGCGATATCCTCGTGCATGGCGAGCGGATCACCGGTCCGGGGGTGGACGTCAATTCGCTGCGCCGTGACATCGGCATCGTCTTCCAGGGCTACAACCTCTTTCCCCACATGACGGTGCTGGACAACGTCACCCTGGCACCGATCCGCGTATTGAAGCAGGCCCGCGATGAAGCCGAGGGCAGGGCCATGGCGCTGCTGAAGCGCTTCGGCCTGGCCCACAAGGCCGGGGAATATCCCGATCGCATGTCAGGAGGGCAGCAACAACGCGTGGCCATCGTGCGCGCCCTGGCCATGGATCCCATGGTACTGCTGCTCGACGAGATCACTTCGGCGCTCGACCCTGAGCTGGTTTCCGAAGTCCTGGGCATCGTGCGCGAGCTTGCCAATGAAGGCATGACCATGCTGCTGGCCACGCACGAGATGGGTTTTGCGAACGAAGTGGCCTCCAAGGTATGCTTCTTGTGCGATGGCGCCGTCTATGAAGAAGGGCCGCCGGAGCAGATCTTCGGAGATCCCCAGGGCGACCGGACCCGGGCGTTCTTGCGCAGCATCCGCGAAGCGAAGCGCATCTAGGCCGCGATCGATTTGCAATGCGCGTCCAATAACCATGAGCTGGCTGAAGCCTGGCCAGGCCATTCAATAGGTTCTACGGGAATGGCAACGACACTGCACGAAAAGATCAAGGCCCATGTGATCCGGGGCATCCATGATGGAACCTGGTTGCCAGGACAGCGCTTGCCCTCTGAGCACCAATTGGTTTCCGAGCTTGGCGTATCGCGGATGACAGTCAACAAGGCTTTGCGCGAACTTGCCGGCGCTGGTCGTATCGTCCGGATCGCCGGGGTGGGCAGTTTCGTGGCCGAGGCCAAGCCGCAATCCACGCTGCTGCAAATCGCGACGATCGCCAACGAAATCCGCGCCCGCGGCCATGAGCACAGCTGGCACTGCCTGTCGCGCGAGCGGATCGCGGCGCCCCCCGATGTCGCTGTCTGGCTGGACATGATTCCCGGCCAATCCATTTTTCACATGGCCAGCGTGCATTTCGAGAACGGGGTACCCATCCAGCTGGAGGACCGCTATGTGAATCCGAAGATGGTGCCGGATTTCCTGGACCAGGACTTCAGCCACAGCACGCCCGGCGAGATCCTGCTCGCTACCGTGCCTGCAGACCTCGTGGAACATGTGGTGGATGCCGTGATGCCAACCCCCGAGCAAGCGCGCATACTGGACATGCAGGCAAGCGAGCCCTGCCTGCAACTGACGCGGCGCACTTGGTCTCGCGATGTGCCGGTGACCTGGGTGCGCTGCCTGAATCCCGCGTCACGCTACAGCCTGGGCAGCCGGTTCCGGCCGGGGCCGGATCATTGACTTCAACTGGGTACCCGGCCGGCTGCTCTTTTATTTGCTCATTCTTGTATATACATGATTAGAGATTTCCATGACCAACATGCCTGAACTGACCCTCACCGCCCGCCCCCTGAGCTTGGGCGACTTGCGCCGCCTGCATGCCGGAGAGGTTTGCCTGCGCGTCGCGGACGAGACTTTCGACGGCCTGGCGCTGGCCCATGGCACGGTCAATGACATCGTGGCCAGCGGGCAGGTGGTCTATGGCATCAACACAGGATTCGGCAAGCTGGCCAGCACCCGGATCGACACTGGCCGGCTGGCCGACTTGCAGCGCAACCTGGTGCTTTCGCACAGCGTCGGCACCGGCGAAGCCTTGCCCGCCGATGTCGTGCGGCTCATCCTCGCCACCAAGGCCATAAGCCTGCTGCGCGGCTATTCCGGCGTACGGCCAGAGCTTGTGCGCGCCCTGGTCACGCTTTTCAATGCCGGCGTCGTGCCTTGCATTCCGGCCAAGGGTTCGGTGGGCGCCTCCGGAGACCTGGCGCCGCTGGCCCACCTTGCTTGCGTGCTGATCGGCGATGGCCAGGCCGTGATGCCCGACGGCCGCAAAGTGCCCGGCGCGCAAGCCCTGCACGAAGTCGGCTTGGCGCCTTTCGTGCTCGGGCCCAAGGAAGGGCTCGCGCTGCTCAACGGCACCCAGGTCTCGACCTCGCTGGCACTGGCCGGCCTGTTCGTGGCCGAACAAGTCTTCGCCGGCGCGCTGACGGCCGGCGCATTGTCGCTGGAAGCCATCCAGGGTTCGATCAAGCCCCTGGACCCGCGTATCCATGCCGTGCGCGGCCAGGCCGGCCAGATTGCCGTGGCGCAAAGCCTGCGCGAGCTGTTGGCCGACAGCGCCATCGTGGCCTCGCACGCCCAGTGCGGGCGCGTGCAGGATCCGTATTCCATCCGCTGCGTGCCGCAAGTGATGGGTGCCTGCCTGGACAATCTCCAGCATGCCGCAAGGGTGCTGGAAATCGAGGCCAACGCCGCCTCGGACAACCCGTTGGTGTTTTCCGATACGGGCGAGGTCATCTCGGGGGGCAACTTTCATGCCGAGCCGGTGGCTTTTGCCGCCGACATCATCGCCCTGGCAATCAGCGAGATCGGGGCTATCTCGGAGCGGCGCCTGGCGCTGTTGCTGGACTCTGGCCTGTCTGGCCTGCCTCCTTTCCTGGTGCGCGACAGCGGCCTGAATTCCGGCTTCATGATCGCCCAGGTGACCGCGGCCGCGCTGGCCTCGGAGAACAAATCGCTGGCCCATCCGGCCAGCGTGGACAGCCTGCCCACCTCGGCCAACCAGGAAGATCACGTGTCCATGGCCACGTTTGCCGCGCGGCGCCTGGCCGAGATGGTAAGCAATACCGCCGTGGTGGTCGGAATCGAGGCCATGGCCGCGGTGCAGGGCATCGAGCTCAAACGCACGCCTAAGGGGCCTCATAGCTCTGATACGCTAGAAGGCGTACTGCGGGCGATTCGCCAGGAAGTGGCCTTCGTCGACCAGGACCGCTATCTTGCCGACGATGTGGAGACCATGCGCCTGTGGGCGATGCATCCCGATCGCTTGTCCATCTTCAGCGGCCTGGTTCCCAGCCTGCGGGAAGCAGCCTGAAGCTGTCCATGTGCATACAGGAACCGGCAATGCTCCAGATATTCCATCTCGATACGATCACCCCCACGCCCTGGAAGAACGGCGGCGGCAGCACGCGCGAACTCGCCAGTTGGCCGCCCGGAGCGGGGACCGCGGGCTTCGATTGGCGGGTCAGCGTGGCGACCATTGCGGCGGCGGGGCCGTTCTCGGCCTTTCCGGGCGTGGATCGCACCATCATGCTGCTGGAAGGAGATGGCGTGCAGTTGCGCTCCGAGGACGGCGCGATCGACCAGCGGCTGGATTCGGCGCTTGCACCGTTCGCCTTCAGCGGCGATGTGCCGCTGCACTGCCAACTGCTAGGCGGCGTCTCGACCGACCTCAACCTGATGGTGCGTCGCGATCGCGTGCGCGGCCAATTACGGCTATACCGCGAGCCGGCCGCTTCGCCGGCCTCGGCCGGCGGCCTGTTGCTGGCCTGGCGCGGCAACTGGACGGTGCAGCGGGGCGGGGTCGAGAATCGCCTGGCGCCGCGCCAGGGCCTATGGTGGAGCGACGAGCCCTTTTCGCCGCAACTGCATCATGATGGCACGCCCGGGGCGTGCCTGGTCGGCGTGCACATTGCGGGCCGGGTGGCAGCCTGATGTACGTGCCCCGGGAATGCCATCGCCTTATTCAGGCTGTATGTTTGCATCGCGGACGATTTTTTCGGCTCTTTGCATTTCAGACTGTAGCAATTGCTTCAGGTCTTCTGTTCCACCGACCATGGGTGCGGCATTGATGGCCTTGATTTTTTGCTCTGTCTCGGGATCTTCCAGGACGACTGCGAGGGCCTGCGAGAATCTTTCAATTGCTGCCTTGGGGGTATTCCTGGGGCCGAAAACGGCAACCCACGCAGAGAAGGTGAACCCGGGCAAACCTGCCTCCGCCACCGTAGGCAAGTCAGGTGCATTTTCAACGCGCTGCGGGCTGGTGACACCCAGTGCCCTGAGCCTGCCAGAGGCAATATTGGGTAGCGCAGTGGCGACCGGCTCGCAAATGATGGCCAGGCGACCGCCGATCAAATCATTGAGTGCTTGCGGCGAACTCTTGTAGCTGATCATTTGCAGGTCCAGTCCTGCCATGGTCTTGAAGTTTTCCATGCAGATCTTGGCGCCGCTGGTGGCTGCGCCGTAGTTGTACTTTCCGGGATTGGCCTTGGCAAGCGCGATGAATTCCTTCAGATTCCTGGCTGGAATATCGGGATTGATGACCAGTACGTTGAAGAAATCCTTTAACGCTGTCGATACCGGAGCCAGGTCGTCGACCGGATGGAAAGGAAGATCATTGCGCAGGTAGTAGTTGGCCGCGACAGTGGAGCTTGAGCCCAGTACGTAGGTGTAGCCGTCAGGCGCCGCCTTGGCCGCGGTATTCACCCCTATTGCGCCCTCGGCCCCCGGGCGATTCTCGATAATGACCTGCTGCCCAAGTTTGACGCTGAGCTTTTCGGCGATCACGCGGGCCACGACATCGGTCGCACCACCCGCCCCAAGAGGCACAATCAACGTGATGGGTCTCGTTGGGTAGCTGCTATTCGCATGGCTGATGCCCACCATGGCCGCTGCCAAGGCAAGAGAAGCTGCCAAAGCTCTACTTGGGTTCTTCATTGTCTCTCCTGTCAATTCTTATCATCGCGGTAGAACCGCCCATGGCGGCGCTGGCATTATCCCGTGGCAAGCTGCGGCCTTACAAGGATTTGGCAATGCATAAAAGTGAAAGGAGCTTTGCACGCGGCGCGTGGTATCCGGCCCATGCGGGCGGTATATTGTCTTCTGCTGCAGAATCTCACGGATCAAGATATGGCTGACTCTAAGCTGGGCGTGGTCATCGGTGGAGCCAACGGTATAGGTGCCGCTTGTTGTGAATTGATGGCACAAAGGGCTTGGCGCGTTGTGGTGGTGGATCTGGACGAAGCGCACGCCCAACAGCTGGCGGCAGGCATCGGAGGCATCGGCCGGGGTGTAGATATACGAAGCCTGAAGTCGCTGGAAAGCCTGGCCGATTCAATCGAACGTGAGGCTGGGCCCATCAGTTCGCTGGTCGTTTCGGCGGCGGCGTTTCAAGACCGCTACGCCCCGGGCGATTTCCCGGAAGATGTCTTTCGCACCGTCATGGAAGTCAATGTGCAAGGTACATTCAATGCGAACCGGGCATTCGGGAACCGCATGGTCCAGAACGGCAAAGGCAACATCGTCAATATCGCCTCCACTGTGGCGCATGGCTCTTCGCCGTTGCACGCATATGGCCCGAGCAAAGCCGCGGTCGTCAATCTGACGCGCAACTTTGCAAGCCAGTGGGGTCGTTTCGGCGTTCGAGTCAATTCCGTATCGCCCGGAACGACCGAGGTCGCTCGCGTGTTGCAACGCCCGCCCGGCCGCTATGCGGCTGATTTCCGCGATCACATGGCTTTGGGCAGGCGTGTACAGCCCAACGAAGTCGCGGAAGGTGTGGAGTTCCTGGCGTCCGATAGGGCGTCGGCCATAACGGGTGTCGATCTATTGATTGATGCCGGCTGGCTGGCTGCGAGTACCTGGGGGCTCTATGGCGGTGTTCCCAGGCCGTCCGAAGGCTAGTCCGCGGGCAGGCGCTCGAACCGCGGGCGAAGGTCAGTTTCGCCCGCCGCTTGGGCTCGTTTGTATCCGATAGAACGTACACGCGCTGCGCCAGAACAAATCTGCCTTTTCAGATGCGCTTGCATGCTCTGCGATGCGCTGGAACGCATTCCAGCCGGCAGCATAGTCATATCCAACCTTGTCGGCCGGGAAGTTGCTTTCGAACATGCAGCGTGACGGTCCAAAAGTCTCGATGCAATGTTCGATCCAGGGGCGCCACAACTCGGCCAATTCCGCCGATGAGGGCCGCGCATCGTGCCGACGGGTTCCCAGGCCTGACAGCGGCATGCCCAATCCACCCAGCTTCACCATGACATTCGGGCACGATGCCAACTCGCGGGTCGCAGTCGCCCATTGGCGAAACACTTCCTGGTGCCGGCCTTCATAACATCCCAGCCCCAGGATGCCTCCGCAGTGGTTGAGGACAATAGGCGTATCGGGGAATGCCCGCGCAAGCGAAGTCAGTCTAGGAATCTGATGGAAATACAGCCATGCGTCGAAGCTCAGGCCCCGAGGATTCAGTTGTGCGAATCCCGCCCGGAAGGCCGCGCTGTCCAGTAGATCTTCACTGGTTGGATAGGCCGGATTCAATAAGGCTGGATCGGCGTCCCAGGCGGCAACGTGGCGAATTCCCCTGAAGCGACCTCCGACCGCAGCAGGGCCGCCTGCGGTATCGATATGCGCTTGCAATACAGCTTGCACGGCCTGTCCCAGGCAGAGGTCGGCGAAACCCACAATGGCTGCACACACGCGGGCATTTCCGTATATGCCGCTAGCGCACATCGCCGCCACGCCATTGGCAAACTCTGTTTCGCCAACTGGCTTGAGGCTCTCGGGGCCTTCCTGGCGCTGCATGGCCCGCGCTTGCACGTAAACCGTCGCGCGTACGTCATGGCCGGTACGGATGTCGGCCAGAAAATCATCCAGCAGGTACCTCAGGCTGGGCCGATCATATAGGTGATGATGCGCGTCGACGATCGGTTGCGCGGGGTCTATCGGTTCTTCCTGCCTGGCAATCAGGCCATGTGCCGCGTGCGTCATGCCGTTGGACCGGTGGCGGGGAACCGCGGATCCTCGAGTTCCGGGGCAATATTTTCCGGAATGCCCAGTTCGAACGCGTTGAGCGTCAAAGCCACAAGGCAGTAATAGCCCAGTACACCAACGAGTTCAACCACGCCCGGCTCTCCCAGGATGCAAACGCCCTGGTCGTAGAGTTCTTGCGGAACTTGTCCGCTTGCCAGCAGCACGGTTGAAAAATCGTAAACGACACGTTGCCGCTCACAATCAAAATCCGGCACGCGGCGCGCGGCGATATCCGCAATCACGCCTGCATTCAGGCCGGCTTTCAGGCCAAGTGCTTTATGCGCAGTCCATTCATGGTGCGAGGTCCAGTGGCGGCCGCACACAAGAATCGCAAGTTCGGTCAGCCGTGGCTCGAGCGATGTGCCAAAGCGCAGCAGCTCTCCAAGCTTCTGAGCGCGCCGAGCCAATTCGGGGCTGCGCAACCATCCGATCATGGGCGCCGGTACTCTGCCCCTGGGGCCTGACACGGCCTCGGCGCATACCGCTGCTTGCTCCGCTGTCAGCGCCGCCTGTGGCACCATTTCGATCCTGGACATTGCCCGCCTCCTGGGTGTTGTCAACTCGCAGGGCCAAGAATTTCCGCGCCTGGGCGGATGCCGTCGCCAGCGAATCTGGATAGCACCGCATTACATTCCCGGCCGCGCCGCCGTCAATCCGCCATCAACCACCAGCTGGGTTGCCGTGATATAGCGTGCTTCGTCGCTGGCAAGAAAGAGCACCGCGTTGGCTACGTCCCATGCGTCGCCCATGTGCCCCATGGGAACACTGGCATGTCGTTTCGCAATCAGCGATTGGGCATCTGCTGCCCCCAACTGCTTGACCAACCGGTGTTCGACGAGAGGCGTATGCATGGTGCCCGGAACGACCGTGTTGACTCGGACGCCTTTCTTGACATAGGCAATCGCCGTCGAGCGGCCGAACGCGATAACGCCCGCTTTGGAAGCTGCGTAGGCGGCACTGACGCGGCCTTCGACTGGAAAGCTCATGCAGCCTATGCTGGACACATTCACGATGGCGCCACCATTTCCGCTTGCGGCGAATTGCCGTTCCATCACCGGAAGCACATGCTTGCATCCCAGAAAGGCAGTCTTGAGATTGAGGTCCATCTGCGCATTCCACGTCTCTTCGCTCATTGCGACGGGGTCGCCTGGCGCGCTGCCTCCTACGTTGTTGACGAGTATGTCGATGCGTCCATGCCGCCGGACACAATCGTCGACGGCCGCCTGGACGTCCTCGCTGCAAGTCAGGTCGCAGGTGCGGCCTGTCCAATGTGCCAATCCCTCTTTTCGCATAACGGCGGCGGAATCTGCCAGGGCATCAGGATTCACGTCTACGCCATAGATTGTTGCACCTTGCCGCGCCATGAGCACAGCTGTCGCCTTGCCGTTACCCCAGCCTTCACCCACGGAGCCAGCCCCCGCAATGAATGCCACTTTTCCTGTTAAGTCATGCATGTGAAATTTTCCGGTATGTATTCATAAGGGCTTATCGGTATGGGCTAACCAAGCTTCTGCAACGCCTCTGCACCCAAGATGTACCCTTCCAGCCCGATCAGGACAGCCAGCTGGAATACGGTCAGGATTTCATCGCGCGTTGCTCCGTGCTCAAGGGCGTGGCGAATGTGCATCGCGAGGCCGGGGCCATACATGTGCGTCACAGAGCAATCGATCGCGATATAGATGAATTCCCGCTCTTTGGGCGTCAGCGCGCCCTGTTTCCAGGGCACCATGGTAAGTTCCGAGAGCGCCCGGGAGTAGGCCGGCAGGAACTGCGCAATGGTGTCGCGTTGCTCGCTCCAGAAGCCGCGTGTCTTGAGAAAATCGTCCCGAACCGCTTCGAGGTCCGGCAACATTTCCGGAGGCTCCGCCTCTTCGCCGCGGCCAGCTTTCCTGAGTTCGTCCTGAAGAATCGGCAGCGAAAAATACATGCTGTGATTGCTCAGGCCAACGATGGACACCAAGACGTCCAGGACATCCCCGTCCGAGGCGCCGGCGGCCCGAGCTCTTTTGGTATGACGACCGATTGCCTGGGCATTGACTGCAGAGGCAGAAGCGTGAACCGCAAGCAGCACAAGTTCCTTCATGCGCACAGACAGATGTTCGGCGGCCATCACGGTTCGCCAAAGCCGTGACGCTGCTTCGAACGAGGCGGGGCTCTCGCTGCGCAGGTATCTGGCCACGGCGGGATCGTCAAAGATCTCGCTCATCTGTGCCAGGCCGGCCGGACCAGCGATGCGCTGCGTGCCAGTAAATGGGAAGCCGTGAGGGGCATGCTTGTATGCCTCGATAGCAGGAGTGGCTGAAAAATCAGTGTAAAAGCCGCCAGCTACTACCGGGTAGACCTCAGACTGGAAAGGTGCCTTGCAGCTTGCGCAATAAGCCAGTCTTCCCGTTCCAGAATGCGCAAGAATCCAGATAACTACCCATGGCCGGCACACAACCACCGTGCCATGCGGTCTTTGCACTTGACGCAAGATTCCTTGTCGCGCAACCACGTTATACGAAACAGACCCCTACCTTAGAATCGTCGGCATGGGCGAGTAGCCGTGACAGAAACGGGAGATCGGAATGTTGATTGACAGTGGGATTGAAGAGAATCCCGCAAAATTCGAGCAGTCGTCGGAAATGCAGCAAGTCAATAACTGGTTGAGGGCCTTCGAGCAGGCATTGCAGGCATGTGATCGGGAAGCTCTACTGTCGCTGTTCGCGGATGAGTGCTATTGGCGCGACATGCTGGCGTTCACCTGGAACATCACGCCGCACGAGGATCGGAAATCCATTGTCGATGGCCTTATCAAATACCAGCCCAAGGTAAACGCGCGAAACTTCAGCGTCGCTGAAGGGCGCACGCCGCCTCGCCAAGTCCGGCGCACCGGCAACGAAGTCATTGAAGCGATATTCAGTTTCGAGACTGACGTTGCGCGCTGCCATGGCGTTCTACGGTTGCCGGTTCAGAGTGCGGATCGGGCATGGGTGTTCTCAAGTTCGACGACAGAACTCAAGGGCCATGAAGAGCCGATCTTCGGGCGCCGGCCGACAGGTGCCGCCTACTCGCGCAACTTCGGTGCGGGGAACTGGTCCGACATGCGGGCCACGGAGCAGGCTTATGAAGGCCGCGAGCCGACGGTACTGATAATAGGGGGTGGTCAGGCTGGAGTCACGCTGGGTGCGCGGCTGAGGTTGCTTGGCGTTGACGCCCTGATCGTCGAAAAGACCCCGCAGGCAGGGCAGGTGTGGGCCAATCGCTATCATTCCCTGGCGCTGCACAACGAGGTCGCCATCAATCATTTTCCCTATATTCCATTTCCCCCGAACTGGCCAAAATATCTTCCCAAGGACATGCTGGCAGGATTCATCGGGTTCTACGCATGGGCCATGGAGTGCAATGTATGGGGCAATACCCGCTTTCTCAACGGCGACTACGATGAAGAGCAGGGCGTCTGGAACGCGACTGTGCGTCTGAACGATGGCACAGAGCGAACGCTGCATCCGAAACACCTGGTATTCGCCAATGGCATCGCCGGCGGCAAGAAGATACCCGCTCTTCCTGGCTTGTCCGACTTCAAGGGCGAGGTGCTGCACACCGAGGACTACTACTCAGGCGGCGGGTACAAGGGGAAACGTGTCCTCGTCCTGGGAACGGGCACCAGCGGACACGATTGCGCCCAGGACCTTCATGGCCACGGCGCCAGGGTAAAGCTGATCCAGCGCGGTTCCACCACCGTGGTAAGCGTGGCGGCCGCCGGGTTCAATAATGCGGTGCACTACCAGGAAAATATCCCCATCGAGGACGCTGATCTGATTGGCACGGCTCCTACGTTCCGGCTTCTGCAACGTGGCTATCAACTGAACGTCAAAAGGATGAAGGAGCACGACAAGGAATTGCTTGAGGGCCTTCGCTCTCGCGGTTTCAAGGTCGATTTCGGGCCTGACGAGGCTGGCCATCAGATGAAGCTGCGCTCACGCCATGGCGGCTACTACCTGAATTGCGGATGCTCCGAGCTGATCGTAAGCGGCGATATCGGTCTGCTGCAATGGGAAAACGCGCAAAGATTCGTTGCCGAGGGTTTGTTAATGAATGACGGGCATGTGGAAAAAGCCGATCTGCTCATAGCCGCGACTGGCTACCATTCGCAAGAAGAGGTGGTAAGGCAGTTGCTGGGCGAAGAGATTGCAAGAAAAACAGGGCCGATCTGGGGGGTGGGGCAAGACGGCGAGTTGCAAAACATGTTTGGCCCGACCCCGCAACAAGGCCTGTGGTTCTTGGGAGGCGGCTTGTCCCAGAATCGTGTCTATAGCCACTTTGTGGCAATACAGATCAAGGCGCGTGAACTTGGCCTGGTTCAGTAAGCAAGTATGGCTGGCGATGGCTCTTGGCCGGACCGTCGCCGGGCACCACGGCCTTTGGCCATGGAATCCAGCCCGTTTATTTGATCCGCTTTGCGACCGTACCCCAGAGGGCCATATCTTCATCTATCCGCTGTGTGAATTCCTCCGAGGTACCCGTTACTGGCCGAAAATCCATTTCGGCTGCGCGCTGCTGAACAGCAGGCAGGGATGAAACTTCATTGAACGCATCGTTCAACTTGCCTGTCACGTCTTTCGGCATTCCTGCAGGCCCAAGCATGGCGTAGAACGCATAGACACTCATGCCTTTCAGCGCAGGAATCGAACCTTCTTCAAGCGTGGGAACATCGGGCAGCGACTTCACGCGTTGCTTGCCGGTGACGGCAATAGCATCGATTTTTCCTGCATTGATGAGCGGTGCCGCAGCGGCGGGAACAACGACTGCGAAATCAATGCTGCCGGCCATCAGTTCTCGTGCAACGTCCCCAGCGCCTTTATAGGGGATATGCGTCATCTTGATATCAAGCAGGCTTTGTATGTACTCGACGAGCAGGTGGCTGGGAGCGCCGGTTCCAGCCGAACCGAAGTTGATCGCGTTCGGATGGGCTCGTGCATATTCAACCAGCTCATCCACTGATTTTGCCGGGAAATCCTTCTTTACGGCCAGTACGGCGTCTGCCTCTGCTATTACCCCGATATGAGTGAAGTCGTGCTTGGGGTCGTACGGCATGTCGCGAATCAGGGGGGCCTGGACTATTCCCCCGGTGGTAGCCAGCCAAAGGGTGTATCCGTCCGGGGCTGCATTTTGTACGTACCTTCCTGCCAGCTGTTCGTAGGCTCCCGCTCTGTTCTCAACGATCACCGGAGTTCCCAGTATTTTTTCCAGCTCGGCCGCGTAAATCCTGGCAATGGCATCAGCGCCCCCGCCAGCACTGAAACCCAGCACGAGTTTAATTGGCCTGGAAGGATATGTTTCGGCGTTCGTTGTGTTGCCGGCAAGCAATGCAGCGCATGACAATATCACCGCCAATAGCCTTGTTCCGATCATGTTCGTCTCCTGGGCCTTGATATTTATTGCCATCCGGGAATCGCCGAAAATTCTCCGGATTTTCAATTTTCAGGATAGCGGATAGGCACCGGCGAACGACAGCAAGCTGCACGGGAAACTGCTTTGCAGAGATTGCAAGAGTCCGTTTGCGCAGCCGCTGCGAAAGGGCAGGGCAGCCCGGTCGATGCGCGGTGCGCGGACGATATCAGCGGCTTGGCAGAGAGCCCTGGCCGGCGTTTGCTTCGGGAGCGAACAACTGCACGAGGAAGTCGACAAAAACGCGTACCTTCAAGGGCAAGCGGTCGCGGTGTGGATACACAACGTAGAGGGACGTGTCCTGGTCGGTTGGGTAGGCTTCATAGTCGGATAGCACGGTTTGAAGCAATCCTTCCTGTACCGATTTGCGCACCATCCAGCCCTGCAGCATCACGAGGCCCAGCCCCCCTTTGGCGCCCGTGATCAGGGCAGCACTGTTCGATGTCCGCAAGCGGCCCGAAACAGGAGTGGAGATCAATTCGCTACCTTTGCGGAATCGCCATTCCTTCAGGTAGTTATGTTGCTGGTAAATCAGGCAGCTATGATGAACCAGATCTTCCGGCTTGCCGGGAATGCCGTGCCGCGCAAGATATCCAGGGCTTGCGCATACAACTCGCCGGCTTTCGCTCAGTTGTCTCGCCACCATGTTCGAATCGTCCAGCGTGCCGAGCCAGACGGCGACGTCCACGCCATGTGACAGGAGATCCACGCGCTCGTCAGTGAGTGCAATGTCGATCTCGACATCCGGATACTGTTCAAAAAACAATGGAAGCGCGGGCACGATCACTTCGGCACCCGCCGACATGCGCGCGTGTACGCAAATCGACCCGCTGATTTTTCGTTGGTAAGCGTGGGCCGTTCTGCGAGCCAATTCCAACTGGCGCAACGCTGGCGCTACCGAAGCCAGATAAGTCTGGCCGGCTTCGGTGAGTACGAGGTTGCGCGTTGAACGCTTGAACAGGCGTACATCGATCGATTCTTCGAGGCTGCTGATTTGACGAGAAACGGAGCTGGTGGACATTCCGAGGCGTCGGCCAGCCTCTGAAAAACTGCCGGCCTCGGCCACAAATGTGAACACGCGGATTGCGGCAAGTTCATCCATTCGCTACTCGCACTCTGATCAGTTGCTTGGGCACGCGCCTTGCCGCCGAGTATACGCTCTCGGCGCCAGCCGGAGCGCGTGCTGGTGCACGCGCCCCCTTGGCGGTTATTTCGGAATGAACGCGGCCCGGGTGCCGCCATCCACGGGAAGTACGGTTCCGGTCACGTACTTGGCAGCATCGTCCAGGAAGAACAAGATTACCTTCGCGATATCATCCGGCTGGGCTATTCTGCCCAGAGGCGAGTCCCCAGAGGGTCTGTATCGAGCGGCACCCGAAGAGCCGCGCAAGGCGGATATCATCGGCGTGGCCACTGTGCCTGGCGCTACGGCGTTCACCAGCACGCCGCTACCTGCCAGCTCGACCGCAAACACACCGGCAAGTACATGTAGTGCTGCCTTGGTTGCCCCATAGAAACCGCCGCCCACTTTGGGCCGAATGCCGGCGATGGATCCGACCAATACCACGCGCGCGGGGTTTTCGGCTGAGGCATCCTTTCTAAGCAGGGGAAGCGCTGCGCAGGTCGTCAGCCATGGGCCTTTGATATTGACGTCCATCATAAGGTCCACCTGATCTGGCGTGTGATCTTCCAGGCTGCCCGTGCCAAGTACACCGGCGGAACATATCAGCGCGTCGATCTTCCGCGTTTGTTGGTGGATGACGTCGAATGCTGCCCGTACGCTTTTCGCATCCGCGACATCGCATTTCACATAGGAAACAGCTCCAGATCCATCTTCAATTGCCGCTTTTGCTTCTGGGCCGGGTTCGGCGCGGTCAAGCGCCCAGACTTTCCAGCCTTTTTCTTTAAGCCGGTTTGTCGTCTGCAAGCCAATGCCCGATACGCCACCCGTCACCACTGCAATCTTTGCCATATTGAGTTCGCTTCAATCAATTAGTCGATATGCAGCGGACATACTCATCGCCTGCATTTCAGCACAGCATAGAGGAACGGGCTGCGCCGACTAAAGCGTTTTCAGGGAATCTGCCTTGCTGATTGCGCAAAGGTTTCGGTACATAGTGGGTATGCCGCTGCGCATCCGGCAGCAAACCCGATACTTAAAACGCCTGCCAGATCATGTGCAGGCTGGCCACGGTCATCACGATCTTGAAGCCCAGCCGGAACATCGCCTCGGGCAAATTGTCCAGCGTACGGGTGCCTACCCAGGTGCCCACCACGCCGCTGGCAATCATCGCTGCAATCAGCGGTCCCCATTCGGCGTAGGCAAAACCCAGTGTGCCGAAAACCAGGATCTTCAGCCCGTGCTGAATTACCATGCACGCTGCGTGCGTAGCCACCAGCGGCTGCTTGACCAAGCCGGTGCTGGCCAACAGCGCGGCCACCAGCGGTCCGGTGGCGCCCACCAGCATGGTGCAGAAGCTCGATATCGTCCCGCCCAACAGGAAATAAGCCTTGCCGTGACGCTGGGCCGTGGCGCTGGGCTTCTTGCGATAGACCGACCACAAGATGAACAGCGCCAGCGCCCCCTTGGCCAGGGAGTCAGGGATACGTACTACTACCGAAGCACCCAGCGTGATGCCGGCCAGGCTGCCCAGCGTGAACCACAGCAGCAGCGGTGCCACCAGGTAACGGCGCTGGATGATGACACGGCCGCTGTTCGATCCCATCTGCACCACGCCATGCACCGGCAGCACGCTGGTCACCGGCAGGCCCAGGCTTAACACCGCCAGCATGGCCACGCCCCCGCCCAGGCCCATGGCGGCCGTCAGCGCCGAGGTGAGAAAGCTGGTGATCACCAGAACGGTGGCAAAGACAGTCGTGATCTCGGGCGGGACGAAGGACATGGGGCTCTCTGGCGGACGGACGGCAGTGTAGCGTGTCCGGATCGAAGCACTGATGAATGATGTTCATAACTGATCTGATCCGGGGCCGATAGATACCCGCGCGCATCACTCCTATCATCAAGCCGCAGAAGCCGTAAGCCGGCAGGTGATTCATCCGTTTCAGCAAGGAGCAGCAAGCGTGGACGATCTGGAGACTTGGAAGAAACTGGCGCGCGAACATCGCGGCGTGACCCAGGAACTGGCGGCTTTCATCGCAGGGCTCAAGCCCGGCGACATTCCCGGAAAGACCCGGGAAATCCTCGACCACGCCCTGGTGGATGCACTGGGCTGCGGCCTGTACGGCCTGACCACACCATGGGGCCGCGTCATGGCCGAGTTCGCCCGCGAACAGCAGGGTCCGGCCGAAGCCGCCCTGTGGGGCTGCGGCACGCGCATAAGCGCGGTCAACACCGTGCTGGCCGGCGGTACGGCCATTCACAGTTTCGACTTCGACGACCACAGCCGCGCCAAGATCCATCCGGGCGCGCTGGTGGTGCCCGTCGTGCTGGCGTTGGCCGAGCGGCAGCGCGCCGGCGGCGACCTGATGCTGGCGGGCATGGCGGCTGGCTACGAAGCCATGAACCGCGTCAGCCAGGCGTTCAACCCGAGCCGGACACGCATGCGCGGCTGGCACCTGACCGGCACCGCAGGGACTTTCGCAGCGGCCGCGGCCGCGTCCGTGATGCTCAGGCTCGATGCCGAGACCACGGCCAGCGCGCTGGGCCTGGCCGGCACCCAGTCGGCGGGCACCTGGGCCTTTACAGCCGACGGCGGGATGAGCAAACGCATGCACCCCGGCCGGTCGGCACAGGCGGGTCTGATGGCCGCGCTGCTGGCGCAGCGTGGCTTCGCCGGTCCGCGCTACATCCTGGAGGCCGAAGACGGCGGGCTGTTGTTCGGTATGTCCGATACGCCGCGCCCGGCCATGCTGGTCGAAGGCCTGGGCCGCCGCTGGCATTCCGACGAGACCTGCTTCAAGCCGCATGCCTGCTGCGGCAGCAATCATGCCTGCGTGGATGCGGTGCTGGACCTGATGCGCGAGAACAAGCTCAAGCCTGCCGACGTCGAACGCGTGGTGGCTGGCGTGGCCAGCGTGGTCAACACGCAGACAGGCTTCGAATACCGGGCCGATTCGGTGCTGAATGCCCAGATGAGCCTGCGCTACAACATCGCCGTGGCCATGTTTGACGGCCGGGCCTACCTGGAGCAGTTCACTCCGCAGCGCATCGTCGAACCGCAGGTGGTGGCCTTGTCCCGGCGCGTGGAAATCGAGATCGATCCGGAGATCGACCGCGCTTATCCAGAGATTTACGGCGGCAGGGTCTCGCTGGTTACCAAACAGGGCAAGACACTGACCCGCAAGGTCGACTATTCGCGCGGCATGCCGGAAAACCCCATGTCGCGCGCCGAGATCGACGCCAAGTTCATGTCGCTGGCCTCGGCCGCCGTGGGCACCGAATCGGCCGCCGGCGTGCTGCAAGCCGCGCGCGGCGTGTTCAACGCCGGCTCGGCCAAGCCCCTGGCCGGCCTGCTGGCGCAGGTGCGCGCGGGCAACACGGCCGACGCGCCTGTCACGGCGTGATCTTGTCCCAGTCGGGATTGCCGGAGATCTCTTCCAGAAGGAAATTGACGAAGGCGCGGACCTTGGGGGAAAGATTCCGGCTGGGCAGGTACACCACCGACACTGGCGGGCCTTCGCCGACGTAATCGGTCAGGATCGGGCGCAGCCGCCCCGCGCGTATGGTCTCGGCCGCGGTGAAGTTGCTGATCATGGCGATGCCCAGGCCCGACGAGGCGGCCTCTAGCAGCGTTTCCGCGTTGTTGACGTTGAGGTGGCCCGACACGGACTTGGGGCAAGGTATGCCGTTCTTGCTGAACGGCCACTCGCGGTAGCGGCCGGTATGCATCAGCACGTAGGCCATGCAGTGGTGCTTGTCCAGTTCTTCGGGCGTGCGAGGCTCGCCGTGCTGCGCCAGATACTGCGGCGAGGCGCAGGCCATGAAGCGCAGGTGGCACAGCTTGCGCGCGATCAGCCGGGCGTCGGCCAGTTCGCCGATCTGCACGGCGACGTCGATGCCTTCGTAAGCCAGGTCCACGTTGCGGTCGCTCAGTTCGGCGTCCAGCACGAGGTCGGGGTACTGCTTCAGGAAGCGCGGCACCATCGGCATGATGACGCGCCGTCCGAAGCCCACCGGCAGATGCACGCGCAACCGTCCATGCGGGCTGGAGGTGGCCTGGCCCAGCAGGTTCTCGGCGTCCTCGATCTGTCCCAGGATCTGCAGGCAGTGCTCGAAGAAACTGGCGCCGTCGTTGGTCAAGCCCACCGAGCGGGTCGTGCGGTGCAGCAGCCGCACGCCCAGTTCCTGCTCGAGCCGGGTGATGGCCTTGCTGACAGCCGACGAAGTCAGCCCCAGCCGCTTGGCAGCCTGGGTAAAGCTGCGCGTTTCGGCCACGCGCACGAACACTCGCAGGGCATTGAGGTTTTCCACGCCTTGTCTCCCGTTTTTGGTTGTGAATGAATTTAGTGAAATTCATTCATTAGTATTTTGAATTTTGAGTCATTGATCTGTTTTTATAGCGTAATTAGACTGCCCGAATCAATCCATTACTGACCAGACACCTACCGCAAGCACGGTACGGACCAGGAGACAACAGGCGTGCGTGTACCCGAAACCAAGATCGCTGTCCGCCTGGCTTGGGGGATGCGGATCCTGGCCGCTGCGGCCTCCCTGTCCCTGTGCGGCGCCGCCGCCCAGGCGGCGGACGAGTCCGCCGGCCCCTTTCCCGACCGTCCCGTAAAACTGATCGTGCCGTTCCCGCCGGGCGGCGGCACCGACATCCTGGCGCGGCCGCTGGCGCAGCGGCTGAGCGAGTACTGGGGCCAGTCGGTGGTGATCGAGAACCGCGGCGGCGCGGGCGGCAACGTAGGTGCCGCCGCCACGGCCAGGTCAGAGCCCGACGGCTACACCTTGCTCTTCACCCCGGTGATCACGCTCGCGGCCAACCAAAGCCTGTACAAGTCGGCCGGTTATGACGCCGTGCGCGACTTCACCGCGGTCACGATGCTGGTCAGCACCCCCAACATCCTGGCAGTGCCGGCGTCCGTGCCGGTAAGAACGGTGCAGGAATTCCTGGATTACGCCCGTGCCAAGCCCGACCAGTTGAACTTCGCCTCGCCGGGCAACGGCACGCCGCCGCACCTGGCCATGGAAATTCTCAAACGCATGGCTGATGTCAGGATCACGCACGTGCCCTACAAGGGCACCGGCCCCGCCGTGACCGACCTGATCGCCGGCCGGGTGCAGGCGATGATGGTCAACGCCCCGGTGGCGCTGCCTTACATGAAATCCGGCCAATTACGTGGCCTGGCCACCACCAGTGCGAAGCGGCCCTCCTCGGTCGCCGACCTGCCCACGCTGGACGAAAGCGGCCTGAAGGGCTATGAGGCCGACACCTGGTACGGCCTGTTCGCGCCGGCGGGCACGCCCCAGGCCGTCATTGCCAAGATCAATGCCGACGTGGCACGGGCGTTGAACTCGCCCGACATCAAGAAGCTTTTCGCCGGGCAGGGCGCCGAGGTGGTGGGCGACAGCCCCGAGTCGGCCTCGGCCCGGGTGCGCGCCGACGTGATCAAGTGGCGCGATGTCATCAATGACATCGGCCTCGAAGTGGATTGACCATGCGGGAATCTTCTGTGGCTTCCATTGAGGCTGGCGCAGCGCCGCTGGCGGCCATCCTGGGCCGGTTCATCGCCGGCACGCGGGCCGGGCACCTGCCCGCCGAGGTGGAACAGGCCGCGTCCCTGCGCATGCTGGACACATTGGCCGCGGCCGCCAGTGGCGTACAGCAGGGCACCCACCGGAAGCTGCTGGCGCTGCTGCCCGGCGACGGCCCCCTTTCCGCCTGGGGCACCACCGTTCGGCGCGGCTTGCGCGATGCGGCCATCATCAACAGCGCGGTATCGCATTCCACCTATTTCGAGGACGGCTGCCGCTACACCGGCGGACATCCCTCGTCGGCGCTTATCCCCGCGGCATTTGCCCTGGCTTGCGAGCGCGAGGCTGGCGGCGCGGAGCTGGTCGCCGCCATCGCCGCAGGGTACGAAGTCTTCCTGCGCCTGGGGCGGGCCATTTACCCCTCTACGGTGCGGCGCGGCTTCCAGAGCACGGCGATCCTGGCAGCGCCTGCCACGGCGGCGGCTGCCGCCGTGTTGCTGCGCCTGCCCGCCGAACAGGCCACGCACGCGATCGCCATCGCCTGCAGCCACGGCGCAGGGCTGAAAGAAGCGCTGAAGAATGCCGGCAGCCAGCCCCTGCAAGTGGGCCGCAGCAGCGAAGGCGGCCTGCTGGCGGCGCTGTACGCCGCACAGGGTGCCGAGGGCGTGCCCGCAGTGATCGAGCAAGGCTTCTTCAAGGCCTACGCCGAAGGCGCCCAGGCCGACGTCGTCACACGCGAGCTGGGCCGGCAATGGGGTATCGGGCAGACCTACTTGAAGATGCACGGCGGCTGCCGCGGCAATCACGCGCCGGTGGATACGGCGGTGGCCCTGGCGCGCGAATACGGCGTCGTGCCGCGCGACATCGCATCCATGGACGTGTGGGTGGACACCGTGACGCTGGCGGCCGAGGTGGCGGAGCCCGCCAATGCCGACCAGGCCAGGTTTTCCATCGCGTTTTCCATCGCGGCAAGGCTGCTCAAGGGTGACGCCATGCCGGCGCGCTACACCGACGCCGCGCTGGCCGAGCCCGAAGTGCGCGCCTTGATGGCGCGCATCCGGGTGCGCGCCGACGCCGCGCTCGACGAAGGCTATCCGGACCGGCGCGGCGCGGTGATCCGCGTGCGCACCACCCGCGGACGGGACCTGGAATATGTCCTGGACCGTGCCCTGGGCGAGCCCGAGCAGCCCTTCACGCAGGCCGATATCGAGCACAAGTTCGACCTGACCGCGGGCACGCTGTACGGCGCATCCGCCAGCCGGATCAAAGAGCTGTCGCTGTCGCTGCCGTCGCTGCCGAGCGTGAAGGTACTGAACGACCTGCTGCAAGCCAACCCTTCCTGACGAAGAGATAGATGAGCCATACGACGCTGCCCAACTACGAGGTTTACGCCATCCGCTACGGCACGCGCGATGCCAAGCGCACCAATAATTTCATCGGCGGCGACCCGCACGATGCACCGATGCCCATGGACTACTACCTGTGGCTGGTGCGCGGCAAGGGCCGGGAATTCGTGGTCGACACGGGGTTCGGCGCCGAGGTCGCGAAAAAGCGCGGCCGCACGCTGCTGCGCCATCCGTCCGAGGGCCTGGCCCTGCTGGGCGTGGACGTGGACAAGGTCGAGGACGTGATCATCACGCACCTGCATTACGACCACGTCGGCACCTTCGACGGTTTTCCGCTTGCACGCTTTCACCTGCAGGATGACGAAATGTCATACGCCACCGGGCGTCACATGTGCTATCGGCAGTTCAACCACGGCTACGAGGCCGACGAGGTGATAGGCATGGTGCGCATGGTCTACAAGGACCGGGTGCGTTTCCACAAGGGTAGCGCCGACCTGGCTCCCGGCCTGAGCATCCACCGCATCGGCGGCCACACCCACGGCCTGCAGTGCGTGCGCGTGCACACCAAGCGCGGCTGGGTCGTGCTGGCGTCGGACTGCAGCCACTACTACGAGCATTTCGAGAAGAAGCGCGCCTTCAGCACCGTGTTCCATGTGGGCGAATTGATCGATGGATACAACAAGCTGGACATGCTGGCCGACAGTCCGAAGCACATCGTGCCCGGCCATGATCCGCTGGTGATGCAGCGCTACCCGGCGGTCTCCGGCCAGCTCGAGGGCATCGCCGTCCGCCTGGATGAAGAACCCAACTACTGATGCATTTCCGATTCGCAAACTTGTTCAACCAGCAGAGACATCCCGATGAGTAGTTCGCAACCGCCGCTTCTGGAAAACGCCACCCGGGACCTTGCCTGTTTCGCCGCGCAATTGCGCTACGAGGACATTCCCGCCGACGCCGTGGACCGCATGAAGACCAGCCTGCTCGACAGCATCGGCTGCTGCCTGTACGGCGCGACCCTGCCGTGGACGCAGCGCGTGCAGGCCATGGCCGAGGCCGAGCAGGCGGCGCCCGTCGCCAGCCTGTGGGGCAGCGGCCGCAAGACCTCGATCGCCAATGCCGCGATGGTCAATGGCACGGCGGGGCACGCTTTCGAGCTGGACGACATTCACAAGGAATCCATCGTGCACGCGGGCTCGATCGCCGTGCCCGTGGCGCTGGCCTACGCCGAGCGCCACGGCAACTGGAACGGGCGCGACCTGGTCACCGCCCTGGTGGCCGGCTACGAAATCGGCACGCGGGTGGGCAATGCCGCCACCATGAGCCTGTTCTACCGCGGCTTCCATCCGCAGGGCACCTCTGGCGTGTTCGTGGCGGCGGCATCGGCGGGCAAGGCACTGAAACTCGACGCGGACCGCATGCAGCATGCCCTGGGCATCGCAGGCTCGCAGGCGGGCGGCTTGATGGCCGCGCAGGAAGGCGCCATGGTCAAGCGTTTCCACGCCGGCCGCGCTGCGCAGAGCGGCGTGTACTCGGCGGAGCTGGCCCAACGCGACTTCACCGGTATCGTCGATGTGCTGGAGGCGAGCTACGGCGGCTACCTTTGCTCGTATTCCGACCAGCCCAACGCCGCGCGCCTGACCGACGGCCTGGGCAAAGTCTGGGAAACCGCCAAGGTGGGCTACAAGCCGCACGCCAGCGTGACCAGCATCCACGCCGCGCTCGACGCGCTGACGCACATCATGCGGTCCAACGCCTTGCAGGCGGCCGACATCGCCTCGATCCGGGCCGGGGTCAGCCACATGACCTACGTGCACTGCGCCTGGGAATACAAAGCGCAGGGCGTGACTGCCGCACAGATGAACCTGTACTACGGCCTGGCCGTGACCGCGCACGACGGCGTGGCCTTCGTCGACCAATACGACGAGAAACGCCTGGCCGATCCGGAGTTGCTCGACCTGATCAAGCGCACCCAGGCTTATGAAGATGCGGAGATCGAGGCCATGGGTCCGGCGTTCCGCCATGCCGCCACGGTAACGGTGCAAACCCGCGACGGCCGCGAGCTGACGCACCGCATCCTGAACCGGCGCGGCAGCCCCGAGAACCCGATCTCGGCCGGCGACGTGGAATACAAGTTCCGCAACGTGGCCCGTTCCTGCCTGCCGGCAGGCGAGCTCGATCGCCTGGTCGAGTTGTGCAGGCGGCTGGACACGCTGCCCAGCCTGGATGAACTGATCTCCATTGTGAGCGCCCCCCGCGCCTGACCCTTTCCATTTCCCGATACGGCCTTTCAACGCATTCACGAAACCACCATGGCAAAAACCATCGCTGAACAACTCGCTTCCCACTTCGAAAAATTCAACTACGACACTTTGACGCCGGCAACCCGCAAGGCCGTCAAGCGCCTGTTGCTGGACTACCTGGGCGTGGGCGTGGCCGGCAGCCAGACCGGCAGCGGCAAGGTCGCGCGCGAGTTCGCCACCTCTACCGGCGGCTTTGAACAGGCCACCCTGATCGGAGACGGCCGGCGCGTGCCGGCCATGCAGGCCGCGCTGGCCAATGCCATTTCCTCTCACAGCGTCGAACTGGACGATATCGATGTACTGGCGCTGTTCCACTTCAGCCCGCCCGTATATTCGGCGGCGCTGGCCACGGCCGAGCAGACGGGCAAGGACGGCCGCGCCCTGCTGGCCGCGCTGGCAGCTGGCTGCGAAATGATGGAACGCCTGAGCAAGGCGGCCAACAATTCGCTGCGCAATCGCGCCTACCACACTACGCCCACCTGCGGCATATTCGGCGCCACCATCGCTTCCGGCCTGCTGCTGGGCAATACGGCAGAGCAGATCGTGTCGTCACTGGGCCTGGCCGGGGCACAGTCGGGCGGCCTGATGGAAATGTACGGCCCCTCGATGCAGAAGCGGTTCAACCCCGGCCCGGCCTCGCGCAGCGGCGTGACCGCTGCCGCCATGGCCAAGCTGGGTTTCACGGGCGCCGCTACCATTTTCGAGGGTGAGCGCGGCTGGCTGAAGTCTTTCACCGACACGAACGACCCTGGCCAACTGACACTGGACCTGGACAAGCCCTACCAGTTGGACATCGAGTTCAAACCCTATTCGTGCGCCCGCCCGATCCACAACGCCATCGACTGCGCGCTGGATATTCGCAAGAAGCATGCGCCCGACCTGAACCGCATCAAAAGCATGACCATGGCGCGCCACTCCGACTGGGCGCTGTACCACCAGAACACCCGGCCCCAGACCTACCACGAGGCGCAGGTCAGCCTGCCGTACTCGGTGGCTGTTGCCTTTACCGACGGCCAGGCGCTGTTCCCGCAATACAACAACGCGCGCTTGAAAGAGCCCATGCTGGCCAGGCTTTCGGAAATGCTCAAGATCACGGTGGACGACACGCTGCCGCGCGGCGTGTCGTGCAAGCTGACCGTGCAAATGGAAGACGGTACCCAGCACGTGTCGCAGGTCGATTATCCCAAGGGCTCGATCCAGAATTCCATGTCCGACGACGAGCTGCGCGCCAAGTTCGACAGCCTGACGATTCCGGTGATCGGCCCGTCGCGCTCGGCCGAGGCGGCCGGGATGGTGGCGGATATCGAGCATTGCAAGGACATCGGCCTGTTGATGCGCCTCCTGGCGCCGGCGGGAGCCTGACATGGCCATGATCCGGACGGCCGGGGCGCTGCCCACGTACGAGGTGTACGCGTTGAAGTACGCGACGCGGCCGGCCCGGCGTGGCGCCAACTTCGTGGGGGGAGACCCTCACGACGCGCCCATGCCGCTGGACTACTACGTGTGGATCGTGCGCAACCAGGACCGCCTGGTCCTGGTGGATACCGGTTTCTTCCAGGACATGGCCGACAAGCGCCACCGCACCTTGCTGCGCACGCCGGTCCAGGCCCTGGCGCTGATGGGCGTCCAGGCGGCCGACGTGCGCGATATCGTCATCACCCACATGCACAACGACCACGTCGGCACATTCGACGCCTGGCCCAATGCGCGCTTCCACCTGCAGGACGCCGAGATGGACTACGCGACGGGCCGGCACATGGCCTGCGAAGTGCACAGCCGGGCATACGAGCCCGATCACGTGGCGGGCCTGGTCCGCCTGGTCTACGGCAACCGCGTCGTGTTTCACGATGGCGACGCGGCAATCGCCCCCGGCATCAGCCTGCACCGCGTAGGCGGCCACACGGCCGGCATGCAGGTGGTGCGGGTGAACACGGCGCGCGGCTGGGTGGTCCTGGCGTCCGACGCCAGCCACTTCTACGAGCATATCCAGAAGCGCCGCAGCTTCACGCTGGTATTCCACATGGGCGACCTGTTCCAGGGCTATGCGCGCATCGAGGCGCTGGCGCAATCGCCCGATCACATCATCCCCGGCCATGACCCGCTGGTGATGGAAAGGTATCCACCGGCAAGCCAGGAGCTGGCCGGGATCGTGGCGCGACTGGATGTGCCACCCATAAGGCAGTAGCCGCCGCACTCGGCGGACGATCAACCATAAGAATCAGGAGACATGCAATGAGAAAGTTGGTTTTGGCGTTTTGCTGGACATTGGCATCGGCTTTGCCCTTGGCTGCCCAGGCGGATTATCCCGATCGTCCTATCAAGCTTATTGTCCCTTTCCCCGCGGGCAGCGGCACGGATACGGTGGCCAGGGAGCTGGCGGAGGAAATGGCGAAGGATCTGCGCCAGCCCATCGTGGTGGACAACAAGCCTGGCGCGCAGGGCATCATCGGTGTCAATGCGGCCGTGGATTCGCCGCCGGACGGCTATACCCTGGTCATGCTGGGCGTGACCACCGGGGCCAGCAACGTCACGCTGTTCAAGAAACTACCCTATGACCCGATACATGACCTGACTCCCATCGGCATGATTGCCGAGTCGCCCATCGTGCTGGTGGCGGCCCCTCAATTCGGGCCGAACAATACGAAAGAGCTGTTCGAGCTTGGGCACAAAGAGCCGGGCAAGCTGACCTATGCCTACGGCTCGGGAAGCGCGCAGGTGGCGGCCGCAAAACTGGTGGACATGGGAAGCATCGAGACGGTCGGCGTCGCGTACAAGGGGTCGCCGCAAGCGCTGACGGACGTGATGTCCAGGCAGGTGGATTTCATGTTCGTCGACTTGTCCTTGGCCATACCGCAGATCCAGGGCGGAAAACTGAAGGCCCTGGGGGTCACGACAGCGTCGCGGTTCTCGGTGGTGCCTGACATTCCGGCCATCAATGAATCTGGCGCGCCGGGTTATCAGTTGGTGGTCTGGTTCGCCCTGGGCGGCCCCGCAGGCATGCCGAAACCAGTGGTCGACCGTCTTTCAGAATCACTGAAACAGGCTCTGGACAGCAAGAAACTGCAAGGCAAGTACGCGAACCACGGCTTGGAGGTGAAGGTGTCCACGCCGGATGAGTTCGGCGAATTTCTCAAGAGCGAAATCACCAATTGGGGTGGGTTGATCCGCAAGGCCGGGATCACCCCTCAGGGTTGAGGTCATTTTCAAGAATCGCGGAGACAGGATCAACGTCATGAAAATCTCTGGAGGCCGGTTCGCCATCACCGGCGGGGTCAGCCTGATCGGCTCCCACATCACTGAAGTATTGTTGTCGCGCGGCGCAGAACAAATCACCCTGTTCGACAACTATTCCCTGAGCACACCGGAAACAGTCGGCGATTTGCTCAAGAACCCCCGCATCAAGCTGGTGCGAGGAGACATCCTTCGAATCGGTGAGATTTATGACGCGTTCGAGGGGGTGCAAGGCGTGTTTTCCGTCGCCGCCTTCCTTACCTTGCCCTTGTCGCAGAATCCCGCGCTCGGCCTCGCCGTGAATGTGCAAGGACAGAACAATGTCCTGGAGGCTTGCCGTTACCGGGGCGTGAAGAAGACGGTCTTCTCGTCGTCCACCGCTGTATATGGCGAACCGATTCCAGGAGTCATGGACGAAACCACGGCATCCAACCTGGCGCCTTTCCAGCCTGCGGCGGCGTTGTACTCGGCATCCAAGCTGATCGGCGAGCATCTGAACCGGCATTACCACCAGAGGCACGGGCTGCAGGCGGTTTCATTGCGCTATGCCACGGTGTACGGCGAACGCCAGCATTACCGTGGCGTCAACGCCCTGTACATCGTGGAGAACTACGACAGGATCAAGCGGGGCGAGCGTCCCATCATTCCGGACGACGGAAAAGAGGTTCACGACTACATCCATGTCGCGGATGTGGCCAGGGCTAATGTGCTTGCCATGGCATCCGACGTTTCCGGCGAGAGCATGAACGTATGCACCGGCATTGCCACGACCTTGAATGACGTAGTGGCCACGCTGCTGAAGGTCATGCAATCCGACCTGCAACCCGAATACCGCACGCCGGCAGAAGTGGTGCGCGCCTCGGTCGGTACGCACCTGGCGTTCAGCCGGGAAAAAATCGGCCGCTTGCTGGGCTGGAAGCCCGAGGTCTCGCTTGAAGAGGGCATACGCCGGCTGGTGGCCTGGTGTGAACAACGGGATGTCGCCAAGGGGAACGGCTGATGGACAAGCTGGCCGTAGCGGTGGTCGGCCTGGGCCAGATGGGCTCGGCCATGGCGCTCAATCTGGCGGAAAAGAGCTTTGATGTCATGGGCTGGGACATCGTTCCGGCTGTGCGCGAGCAGGTTGCGTCGCAAGGCCTCCCGGTCGGGAAAACGCTGGCCGATACGCTGAGGGGGCGCGCCTATGTGCTGAGCAGCTTGCCGAACGGGGCCATCGTCAAGGAAAGCTGGCTGGGCAAGGAAGGAATGGCCGAGCTGGCTGACGCGGGCGCGACCCTTATCGACCTGAGCACGATAGAGCCCGCCGCGATGCGGCAGGTTGCGATCCACGCGCAGGGCCGCGGGCTGAAGGTGCTGGATTGCCCGGTCAGCGGCGGCCCGGCCGAAGCGCGCACGGGAAAACTCATCGTCATGGTGGGCGGCGAGACCGCGGCGATGGAGCAGGCGCTTCCGTTGCTGCAGGCATTGGGTTCGGCGATCCGGCATACCGGCGACGTCGGGTCGGCCAAGGTGGTCAAGGTCATCAATAACACCATGGCGATGGGGAATCTGCTGGTCGCCTGCGAAGCCTTCGCGCTGGGCGAAGCCTTGGGCGTGGATTCAGCGACCTTGTTCGACGTGCTGTCGGAAAGCGGCGGCCGCTCGATGACGTTCACCAAGCGGTTTCCACCTGCCCTGAAAGGGGACTTCGAACCGCGTTTCAAGTTGGAACTGGCGGAAAAGGACTTGGCGCTGGGTTTGTCGATGGCCCGACAGCTGGGGGTGCAAGTTCCGGCGGCCACCCTGGTACGGGACCTCTTCGGCCAGGCCTTGGAAGAAGGGTACGGAGGCAAGGATGCAGTGGCGCTGCTTGCCATGTGCCGAGGCAGGATCCAGAAGCAAGCGGGGAAATGAACATGGGGTTCAGGAGATGAAAGCAATGGGCAAGCATGCGGTGGTTACAGGCGCTGCCTCGGGCATTGGGGCGGACTGCAGCCGGGATTTGTTCGAGCGCGGTCATACGGTCTTCGGGCTGGACAGGGACGAGCAGAAACTGAAGCTGGTGGCGGAAAGCGCGCAGGGTCTTGCGGGGAAATTCATTCCGATTGCCTGCGACGCTTCGAGCAGCGCCTCGGTAGCCCAGGCCTTCGAACGCATCCGTGCCGCGACGAGTGCGGTGGATGTACTGGTGTGTTCGGCTGGCGTATTCCGCACCGGTGCCCTGATGGAGCTTTCAGAGGCGGACTACGACGCGCTGTTCGACATCAATACCAAAGGATGCTGGCTGGCGGCGAAGGCTGCCCATCCCTTGCTCAGGTGCGCGGCGACCCAGGATGCGCCGGCCCGGGTGGTATTCGTGGCATCCGCCGCAGCGCTGCGGCCCAAGACCGGAGGAGGCGCCTACGCGGCGTCGAAGGTCGCACTGACCTACATCACACGGGTGCTTGCGGTTGAACTGGCGAACCAGTCGATTCTGGTGAATGCCGTGGCCCCGGCAACCGTGGATACCCCGCTGGTGCACAAATTGATGGCCGATGCCGCCACCAGCGGTTATCGGGTTTCGGGAACTTCACCCTTGGGCCGGGTGGCACAGCCGTCCGACGTCACGTCAGTGATTCGTTTCTTGCTTGGCGATGAGTCGCGCTATGTGACGGGCACGGTCATCCCCATAGATGGAGGTTCGGTCGCCGCGGTTTTATCAAACTAAAAATAATCGAAGGAGATGGAGACAATGAAAAGATTGATATTCATGGCCCTGGCCAGCGCGGCCGCGTTTTCCGTGCATGCGCAAGACGTCTTGAAAATCGGCGTGCTGGCGAGCCTTTCCGGCCCTGGCGCGCCATGGGGGCAGGCCATTCTGTACGGGACGCAATTCGCGGCGGACGATATCAACGCCAAGGGCGGCCTGATGGTGGAAGGCAAGCCTTACAAGATCGCGATCGTTGCATACGACGACAAGTACCAGGCCAGCGAGGCCGTTACCGCGGCCAACCGGCTGATCTTCGAGGACAAGGTCAAGTTCATCATGGGTCCGATGGGTGGCGCTACCGCCTTGGCTATCGGGCCCACTGTCGAGAAGCACGGTGTCATCACGACCACCATGGCCTTTACGCCCCTGGCATTGGGCCCGGACAAGCCGTTGACGTTCCGCCCGGTTCTCACGACATCCGAAACCGCCGGCGTGCAGGTGGCCTGGGCGGTCAAGAAGTATGGCCTGAAGAAAGTGGGCGGCCTGTTCCCGAACGACGAAACGGGCCAGAAAATCGTCGTCGACCTGGAGCAGGCCTATGCCAAGGCCGGGGTGCCGTTGGCGGCCAAGGAAATGTTCGATCGTGACCGGCTGGATATGGTTCCGCTGCTGACCCGCCTGATGGCGCAGGGCGTGGATGCGATCGACCTGGACGGCAACGCGCCTGCGACCGCGGGCCTGATTGTCAAGCAGGCCCGCGAGCTGGGATTCAAGGGGTTGATCATCCGCAGTGGTGGCCCTGCCACGCCCGAAATCGTCAAGGTCGCGGGAACGCAGGCCACTGAAGGCATGGTGGTCTATGCGCCGATCGATCCATCGAACAAGGCGGTTTCCGATTACGCGGAACGCTACCGCCTGGCGCACAACAAACCCATGAACGGATTCAGCCCCTCGTACTACGACAGTGCCAACATGCTGTTCCAGGCGATTTCCACGGCAGGAACCGTTACCGATACGAAAAAGATCGCGGATGCCTTGGCCGCCATGCGCGACTACAAGGGCATTCTCGGCACGCTGAACTGGACAGGCAAGGAGGCCTACGGCATCGACAGGCAGGTGGCGATGCCTTTCTATGTGGCGGAGGTCCACGCCGGCAAGGAAGTGATTGTCGCGAAGTGCACGCTGGATGCCTGCGAATAATCAAGAACGCACAAGGAGACAACCATGTTGAAGACATCATTGATGCTGGCTGGCTTGCTGGCCATGACGGCAGCAGCCCAGGCCCAGGAAACGCTGAAGATCGGCGCGGTGCTGGCCTTGTCCGGCCCCGGCGCCGCCTGGGGGCAGGGTATGCAGTACGCCGCGCAATTCGCGGCGGATGACGTCAACGCCAAGGGGGGGCTCGAAGTCGGCGGCAAGAAGTACAAAGTGGAAATCATCGCCTATGACGACAAGTACCAGGCCAACGAGGCCGTGACGGCGGTGAATCGCCTGATCTTCGAGGACAAGGTGCAATACGTCATCGGCCCGACGGGCTCCGCCCCGGCGCTGGCCATCCAACCGGTCACGGAAAAGAACAAGGTCATCATCATGACCCTCGCTTTTACCGCGAAGGCCATGGGGGCCGACAAGCCCTACACCTTCCGCCCCGTGTTGACCACGGTGGAAACGGCCGGCCCCCAGGTCGCCTGGATTTCGCAGGTGCTTGGTATCAAGAAGGTCGGCGGCCTGTTCGTCAGCGACGAATCCGGGCAGCAGCAGCATGAGTGGCTTACCAAGGCCTACAGCCAGGCGGGTATTCCGCTGGCCGCCAGCGAGTTCTTCGACCGGGATCGCCTCGACATGATGCCGCTGATCACCCGGCTGATGGCCAAGGGCGTGGAAGCGATCGAATTGAATGGAATCTCGCCCACCACGGCAGGCCTGATCGCCAAGCAGGCGCGTGAACTTGGCTTTACGGGCAGGTTCATTCGCAGCGGCGGCCCGGCCACCGCCGAAATCGTCAACGTCGCGGGCGCCAAGGCGGTCGAGGGCATGATCGTCTATACCCAGTTCGACCCGAACGATCCCAAGGTGCAGGCCTATTCCGGGCGCTATAGCGATAAATACAAGAAGCCGATGAACGGCTTCAGCCCGTCTTTCTACGACGGAACCCACATGTTGTTCCAGGCCATGGCAAAGGCGGGAACCGTGACCGACACCGACAAGGTCCGCGCAGCGCTCGAATCGATCAAGGATTATCCCGGCATATTGGGCAATACCAGCTGGACCGGGCAGCAGATGTACGGCATCAATCATCAGGCCGATACGCCGTTCTATCTTTCTGAAATCGTCGATGGCCAGGAGGTCATTCGGGCGCGTTGCACGATGGCCGGATGCAAATAAAAAAGGGATTGTCGTGGATATCTCTTTTCTTCTGGGCCAGGCGCTGACGAACGGGCTGATCATCGGATTGCTCTATTTGCTGATGGCAATCGGCTTTACCTTGGTATTCGGCGTGATGCGCATCGCCAATTTCGCGCATGGCGAGTTCTACATGCTGGGAGCCTTCTTTGCGTTCATCGGTGTAACGCAATGGGGGCTTCCCTATATGTTGTCCGTGCTGATCGCGTTTGCCCTGACGCTGGTGCTCGGATGGGCGCTGGAAATCGTGGTCCTGAAACCCTTCCGGGGCGACGAATTGAACGGGCTGATCGCGACGCTGGGCTTGGGCATGATCATACAGAACGTGGCCCTGATGGCCTTTGGCCCCGATCCTCAATCCATGCCGCCCGCCGCCCAGGGGGTATTCACACTGGGGAAGATCGTCATGCCCTTTTCCCGCCTGTATGTCGTGGCGTTTTCAGCGGCGGTCCTGGTGATGCTGTATGTATTCCTGATGCACAGCAAGGCGGGGCGGGCCTTGCGGGCTGTCGTGCAAGACATGGAGATCGCCTCTGCCTATGGTATCCGCTCCAGCGCGACGTATCCGCTGGGATTCGCGCTGGGTGTCGCCCTGGCTGCGATCGCGGGCGCATTGATGGCGCCGGTGTTTTCCGTTTCGCCTTTCATTGGCGGCGCGCCGCTGTTCAAGGCTTTCATCGTGGTGGTGCTGGGGGGGCTGGGCAGCATCGGCGGGGCGGTGCTGGCCAGCCTTCTGCTGGGCATATCGGAAAGCCTGGGGGGCACGTTCTTCGATGGCAGCACGGCCGACATGTTGATTTTCGCCCTGGTGATCGTGGTCCTGGTCGTCAAGCCAACCGGTTTGCTTGGGCGTGCGGAGCATTGATCCATGACACGCAACTCCATTTCCACTCTCCTCAATCCATCGTCCGGCCACTCCAGGTGGAATTCCTTGCGTTTTCCCGTCGCGGCGTGGGTGCTGCTTGCCGCGCTGATGGTCATGCCGCTGGGGTTCAGCAGCGCTTTTTATCTGCACCTGGCAGTCTTGATATGCCTGAACACCTTCATCGTCAGCGGCCTGGCATTGGTGATGCATACCGGGCAGTTGTCGTTGTGCCATGCGGCCTTCGTCGGTATCGGCGCCTATGTTTCCGTATTGTCAGAGATGCTGCTGGGGATACCTTTCCTGCCAGCGGCCGCCTTGGGGGCGATGGCGGCGTCGCTGGTGGCCTACCTGCTGGGCTCGGCCATACTGCGTTTGCGCGGCGTGTATTTCGTGCTGATCACCTTCGCGTTCGGCGAGTTGTTCCGCCTTTTCATGCTGGATGCCGCGTCGGTGACGGGCGGAGCGAACGGCATCGCGAAAATCCCGCCGGCGAGCTTGCTAGGCTTCGCGCTAGACACCCGCCAGGCGTTCTATTGCCTGGCGGCGCCCTTGGCCGTTGCCTCGGTCGCATTCCTGGTCGCGTTTTTCCGCACCCCCAAGGGCCATGCCCTGGATGCCGTAGGAGAACAGCCTGCCCTGGCGGAATCGTCCGGCCTCAGTGTGCGCAAGTCGCAGTTGTTCGCCTTCACCGTGGGCAGCGGCATGGCCGGCCTGGGCGGTGTGCTGCTATCGCGCTACGTAGGGTATATCTCGCCCGAATCGTTTTCCGCGCAGGTGTCGATTGCCGCCATCATCATGCTGGTCGTGGGCGGGCGGATGTCGGTGGCCGGCCCGCTGATCGGCGCGCTCATCATGACGCCCCTGCCTGAGTTGTTCCGCGGCGCCGTGCAGTCCCAGAACATTTTCTATGGCGTGAGCCTGATTCTTATCCTGCGGTTCCTGCCCAAGGGAATCGCCAGCCTGGCCCTGTTGAGGCGCATCACGGGGGAGCGGCTATGACGGCGTTGTTGCAGGTCAGGAATCTGTCGAAGACGTTCGGCGGCCTGAAGGCGGTGCGCGATCTCAGTTTCGACGTCAACGAAGGCGAAATCGTCGGCCTGATAGGGCCGAACGGAGCCGGGAAAAGCACGGCGTTCAATTTGATCACCAGCACCCAGCCGGCCACTTCCGGAAGCGTGCGCTTCAACGGCAAGGAGATCCTCGGCTCGACGCCCAGCCAGGTGGTGCAGCACGGCCTGGCGCGGACTTTCCAATCGGCCTCGGTCTATGGCAACGCCACCGTGCGCGAGAACGTCTTTCGGGGCGCGATTTCCAAGCTTGGCGTGCCGTTCGTCAATCAGCTGCTCGGCACGCGGACCCATCGCGAACGAATGTGCGAGATCGATGCGGAAATCGACGAGATCCTGGAGATCGCGGGCTTGGATTCCGTTCGGGACCTGCTGGCGGGCGGCCTGGCCTACGGGTATCAGAAGCGGCTCGGCGTCGCCATCGGCCTGGCGACCAAGCCCCGCCTGCTGTTGCTGGATGAGCCGGCTGCCGGCTTGAACCCCGAGGAATGCGCCGAGTTCGGCAGATTCCTGCAACGCGTGCGTTCCCACTATCGACTGACGCTGTTGTTCGTCGAGCATCACATGGCGCTGGTCATGGGAACCTGCGAGCGCATCGTCGTCCTGGTGCAGGGGCAGAAGATCGCCGAGGGCACTCCAGGCGAAATACAGGCCAATCCCGCAGTGATAGAGGCCTATCTGGGAGAAACAGAACATGCCGGCGCTTGAGGCAAAGGACATCGTGGTGCGCTATGGGCCACTGGAGGCCGTGCGCAAGGCGTCGTTCACCATCGGAGACGGCGAAATCGTCGCGCTGATCGGCTCGAATGGCGCCGGCAAAAGCACGACCCTGAAATCGCTGATGGGCCTGATGCGCCTGGCATCGGGAGAGCTGCTGCTGGACGGCCGGCAGATTTCCGGCACCGGCGCGGCCCAGCGCGTACGCATGGGAATCGCATTGGCGCCAGAGGGGCGACGGCTTTTCCCGCGCATGACTGTCTGGGAAAACCTGCAGATCGGCGCCCACACGGTAAGCGATGTCGCCCGCAAGCGCAACGCGCAGGAACTGGTGTGTTCGCTGTTTCCCATCGTTGCCCAGCGCCGGCGCCAGCAGGCCGGGTCGCTGTCGGGCGGCGAGCAGCAGATGGTCGCCATCGGCCGTGCACTGATGGCCTGTCCGGCCATCCTGATGCTGGATGAACCCTCGTTGGGAATTGCCCCCAAGATCGTGGCCGAAATCGGCGCATCGATCGGGCGCCTCAATCGTGAAACGGGCATCTCGGTCTTGCTGGTTGAGCAAAACGCGGGGCTGGCGTTGCGCCTGGCCAGGCGCGCCTATGTATTCGAGCAAGGCGCGATCATCCGCTCGGGTGCCGGACAGGAATTATTGAACGATCCGTTTGTGCGGAAGGCTTATTTGGGGGTGTAGCGTCATGAGTCAAACATTAGGATTTATCGGTGTCGGCGTGATGGGCGAACCCATGTGCCGGCATCTGGCGACGAAAAGCGGCACCAGGGTTCTTGCCTGCGACCGCGATCCGGAGCCCTTGCGCAGGCTGGAGCAGGCCGGCGTGCAATCCGCCGGCATCGCGGATATTGCACGCGACGCAGATATCATTTTCCTGTCCCTGCCTTCCGGGGAAGTGGTCGAACAGGTCGTTCTAGGAGCGCAGGGCTTGCTGTCGAAGCTGCGGTCCGGACAGACGCTGGTCGACCTGAGCACATCGCCACATGAAACCGCAATCCGGCTGTCCGCCGCGCTGAAAGATGCCGGCGTGCATTTTGCCGATGCGCCAGTCATGAGAACCCGCGCGGCTGCACAGGCAGGCACCCTGGCGGTTCCCGTTGGCGCCGACCAGCGGACGTTCGCGTTGCTCGAGCCGCTGATCAAGTGCTTCGCCACTGACGTCATGCATGCCGGCCCCGTCGGTTGCGGCCAGGTGGTGAAGATCCTGAACAACATGGTGGTCTATGAAACCGTGCTGGCCCTGGCCGAGGCGCGCGCGGTGGCGGTCCGGGTCGGCATGGACCCCGAGCAGCTGTTCAATGCCTTCGCCACGGGCTCGGCCGACAGCTTCGCGCTGCGCAACCAGGGCTTCAAGGCGATCTTGCCGCAGCAATTTCCGGAAAAGGCATTTCCCGTCACCTACGCGCGCAAAGACCTTTCATATGCTGTCAGGCTGGCGGAGCAGGTTGGCGTCAACGCCACCGGCGCAAAGAACCTGATCGCCAGCTTCAATCAGGCGATAGAGGCGGGCTACGGGGATATGTATGCGCCGGCGATCAGCCTGCTGTTCGAAGGCGCGACGGGAAAAGGAGATCAGCGGTGAGCCGGAAGACTTTGCCCAAGTACGAAATCTACGCGCTGCGGTATGCCTCGGTGCAGCGGCAGCGTTCGGACAACTTCATACGCCACGATGGCCACGACGGCCCCATGCCTTTGGATTTTTTTGTCTGGCTGCTGAAGGGAAAAGACCGGAACATCCTGGTTGATACGGGGTTCGGCGCTGAGTCTGCGCGTGAGCGGCCCCGCGATCTCGAGTGCTGTCCGGTCGATACGCTGAGCGTGCTGGGGGTGCGCCCGGAGGATATCGGCGATGTGATTCTTACGCACTTGCATTACGACCATGCTGGAAACCTCGACAAGACGCCCAACGCCGTGTTCCACATCCAGGATGACGAAGTCGAGTACGCCACGGGCCGCTGCATGTGCCACCACGTCTTGCGCCATCCTTTCCGGTTCGAGGATGTTGCCATGCTGATACGCCATCTCTATTCCGACCGCGTGAAATTCCATCGTGGCAACGACACCGTGGCGCCGGGGGTTGAACTGTTGTTCATCGGCGGGCACACCAAGGGGCTGCAGGCTGTCAGGGTCCATACGGAACGCGGCTGGGTCGTCCTGGCCTCTGATGCCAGCCATTACTACGCCAATATGCAAGACGCCAATCCCTTTCCGGCGGTCTATGACGTCGCCGCGATGCTGGACGGGCACCAGATATGCCTGCGCCACGCCGACACGCCGGACCATGTCGTTCCGGGCCATGATCCGTTGGTCCTGAAGCGCTATCCCAGGGTCGCTGGCGTGGGGGTCGACGTGGCCTGCCTGCATCTGCCGCCGTCCGGCTCATGAACCGTCTGCCAGGCGGCCGGAGCCGCGGGCTCAGCAACTGCCCAGGGCCGCATCCTGCCAGGCAGCGGCCAGGGCCGATACGATGGCCTGCCTGGTTTGGAGCGGTCACCGCCCAGGCCAGGCATGCCACCCAGGACGTATCCGCCTCGGTCCCGTAGCGGGCCCGAGGCGCCGATGCGATTGAAGACCAACTACATCATCAACGGAGGCTGGCCATCGACGGATTGCGTGGGCAGGTCTTGCAAACCGGAAGAGGGCCACACAGACAAAACCATGTTGACCAAGAATCCTGAAATCTCGCGCCGTGGCCTGTTGAAAGCATTGTTTGCGTCCGCGCTGGCGATCGCCGCGGCGCCCGCCGCGGCGGCCAGCGACTATCCCTCGAAACCCATCATCATGGTGGTGGGCTTTCCGCCGGGCGGATCCAACGACATCGTGGCACGCATCATCGCGCCCAAGCTGGGCGAGCTTCTGGGCGTGTCGGTGGTAATAGAGAACAAGCCCGGCGCCAACGCCACCATCGGCACCGAGCACGTGGCACGCGCCAAGCCCGATGGCTACACGATCACCCTGGGCAGCGTGAGCCCGCTATTGCTCAGTTACTACGCTTATCCCAACTTGCCGTACGACCCCTACAAGGATCTGTCGGGCATCACGACAGTGGCATCCACGCCCGAACTCCTGGCGATCAACCCCAGCGTGCCGGCCAAGAACCTGGCCGAGCTGGTGGCGTTGTCGAAGAAGCAGGACATTACGCTGGCCTCGGCCGGCAACGGCGGCCTGCCGCACCTGGCGATCGAACTGTTCAAGGCGGAATCGAAGGGCCGCATCGTGCACGTACCCTACAAGGGTGCCGGCCCGGGCATGGTGGATGCCGCGGGCGGCCACGTCAACGGCATCATCGTCGACCTGCCGGCACTGCACAAGCTGGTGATGGACGGCCGGCTGCGCCCGATCGCGGTAACCGACACCAAGCGCTCCGCCGTCATGCCCGACGTACCGACCACGGCCGAGAGCGGCCTGCCGTCGGTGATCGCGTTCAACTGGTTTGCCGTGATGGGCCCGAAGGGCATGCCCATGGACATTCGCGAAAAGCTGCACGACGCCCTGGTCAAGACAGTGAACGATCCAGACACCAAGGCCAAACTGGAACAGCTGGGCATCGGGCCGTTTACGCAGGAATCCCCCACCGCGTTCGACGCCTTCATGAAAGATGAGGGCGAGCGCTGGGGCAAGCTGATCAAGGACGCCGGCGTCCAGTCTAACGGCTGATACCCCAGCCATGGACATGTTGCTGGCACAACCGGGGCAGGTGGGCCGCCTGCGCCTGAAGAACCGCGTCGTGATGGCGCCCATGGGCACCAACTACAGCACTACCGATGGCTTGTCGACTGACCGCGACAAGCGCTATTACGAGGAGCGCGCCAAGGGCGGCATCGGCGCGATCATGACCGAGGCCATGGTCGTGACCGAGCATGCCAGGCCGCATCACAATTCGCTGTGCTGTTATCACGACAGGTTCATTCCCGGGCTGGCCAGCATCGTCGAGGCGATCAAGAAGCACGACTGCCACGTGTTCGGGCAGCTCAACCACCGCGGCGCACTGCTGCGCCGCGCTGTGCTGAACATGGAGCCCGTGGGGCCTTCGCCGTGGGTCAACCCCAACACCGGAGACAAGGTGCGGCCCCTGGCGGTGGACGAGATCGTCGAGATACAGAAACTGTTCGTGGCCAGCGCGCGCCGCCTGTGGCGGGCAGGGTACGACGGCGTCGAGATCCACGCGGCCAACGGCTACCTGTTCCAGCAATTCTTCAGTCCGCGCGTGAACCGGCGCACCGATGCCTACGGCGGCTCGCTGGCGAACCGCATGCGGCTGCTGCTCGAGACCATCAACCGGATGCGCGACGCGTTGCCTGACTTGTGCCTGGTGGTGCGCCTGTCGGCCAGCGAGTTCGCCGCAGGCGGCTACAGCCGCGAAGATGTCATCGCGCTGGCACAGGCGGTGGAGCAGGCGGGGGTGGATGCCATTGATCTTTCCGGCGGCAGCAACGAAAGTCCGCAACTGTCGAAGTTCTGCATCCAGCCGCCGTCGTTCCCGCGCGGCTGCCTGGCGTCGCATGCGAAGCCGATCAAGCAACAGGTGAAGATCCCGGTGTTCGTGGCCGGCCGCATGGTCGAGCCCCAAGACGCCGAGACCATGCTGTCTTCGGGCAGCGCCGATTTCGTGTCGATCGGCCGCGCGTTATATGCCGATCCGCACTGGTGCGACAAGGCGTTCGGCAAGATCCAGGCGCCCATCCGCACCTGCATTGCATGCAACGTCTGTTTCGAGCGCCTGACGCTGGAAAAAGACGTTTCCTGTGTGCAGAACCCCATGATCGGCACTGAGTTCGAAGCCCTGGAATACGCCGAGCCGCAATTGTTTCCGGCCCCGAAGGAAGGGCGCCTGCGTGTGCTGGTGCTGGGTGCGGGCGTGGCGGGCGTGGAGGCCGCGCGCGTGCTCAAGGGCCGTGGCCATGACGTCGAGATCTGGGAAAAGCGCGCACAGCCCGGCGGCCAGATGCCGTTGGCGGTGGCCTCGCCCGACAAGACCGAGGTCGAGCCTATCTGGACCTGCCGCTGGAAGACCGTGCAGGCGCTGGGCGTGCCGATACGCCTGGGCGTGCAGGCCGATGCCGGGCTTATCGGCGCGTTCGCGCCGGACCACATCGTCGTCGCCACGGGCTCGCGCCCAGCCAAGCCGCCGCTGGATTTGTCGGCGCTGGACGCCGGTGTGCGCGTGCTGCACGCCTGGGACGTGCTGGCCGACCTGGATGCCGTCCAGCCCGGGTTGCGGGTCACCATCGTGGGCGGCGGCATGGTGGGTGCCGAAGTGGCCGACGCGCTGCGGGTGCGGGCTGCGCAGATCACGATACTGGACCGTTTGCCCATCATCGCCACGGGCATGGCGCGCAACAACCGGTTCGAGCTGGTCGAGCGCCTGGAGGCCCACGGCGTCGCCATGATCACCCATTGCCGCATCCTGGGCGTGCAGGGCGGCCAGATCGAGATCCAGCAGGGCGACAAGGCGGCCGAAAGCCTGTCCGTCGGCAACTGGCTGGTGTTCGCCACCGGCCCCAGGCCCGAGCTGGACGTCCTGGACGCGGTCGAGGCCAGCGGCGTTCCCTATACACGCATTGGCGACTGCAACGCACCCGGCGACTTCCTGGCCGCCATCCGCGACGGCTGGATGACGGCGCTGCTGATGGATCGCATTAGCCATCACGATGGGCAAGGCATCCGCCGCAGTCCATTCATACAAAAGGAGACAACCCCATGAAGAAGACGTTCAAACTGTGCGCCAGCCTGCTGGCGGCTGCCGCGCTGTCGCCGGCCACCCAGGCTGCCGACAAGTATCCCAGCCGGCCGATACGCGTCGTGATCATGTTCCCGGCCGGAGGCAGCGCCGATATCGTCAGCCGCCTGGTCACGCAGAAGGTCGGCGACATGTCGGGCTTCAACTTCGTGGTCGAGAATCGCCCCGGCGCAGGCGGCAACCTGGCCCTGGACGCCGTGGCCACCGCCCCCGCCGATGGCTACACGGTGGTTTTTGCCACGCCGGGCATCGCCATCAATCCCAGTCTGTACGCCAAGGTTCCGTACAAGCTCACCGATTTCAGGGCGATCTCGCTGGTCGGCGAGGCGCCCCTGATGCTCATGGCACGCCCTTCGCTGGGCGCGAAATCGATTGACGACCTGGTGAAGATGAGCAAGAAGGCCCCGGATGCCATCCGCTTTGGCAGCTCGGGCAACGGCAGTTCCTCGCATCTGGCCGCCGAAGTGCTGCGCTCCATGACCGGCCTGCAATACCTGCATGTGCCCTACAAGGGCGGCGGCGCTGCCATGGCCGACGTAGTGGGCGGCCAGACCGACATCACCGTGCTGCCGATTGCCGAAAGCATGCCATTCATCCGCGACAAGCGGCTGCAAGCCATGGGCCAGACGGGCCGGGTGCGTTCACCCATCGCTCCGGACATCCCCACCATCGAAGAGGGGGGCGTGAAGGGCTACGCGTCAACGACCTGGTATATGCTGGCGGCACCGGCCAAGGTGCCGCAGGACGTGGTTGATACGCTGGCCGAAAAATTCGACCAGGCCTTGCGCCAACCAGACTTGCGCGAGAAGCTGCAGAATGTCGGCGTCACCACGATCAACGGCGGCCCCAGGCAGGCCGGCGAGTTCCTGAAGGACGAAGCCGCGCGCTGGGACAAGCTGATCACGGCCGCCAAGATCCGGCTTGAATGACGCCATATCGACTTATCAATGAAGGAGACCCTCATGGGGAAATCGACGAAGCAAATCCTGCGTGAAAAAGTGGCCCGGCGCAATGGCCTGGTCGTGGCCGGGGCATTCAATGCGATGAGCGCCAAGGTTGTCGCAGACCAGGGATTCGAGGCCGTCTACTTGACGGGTGCCGGGCTTACCAATATGCACTACGGTGCGCCCGACCTGGGCATCATCGGCTTGCGCGACGTGGCCGACGCCACCCAGCGCATCCGCGAGGCGGTGGAAGACCTGCCGCTGATCGTCGATATCGACACGGGGTTCGGCAATGCGGTCAATGCCTGGCACACCGTGCGTGCCCTGGAGCGCGCCGGGGCCGATGCTGTCCAGATCGAGGACCAGGTCTTCCCGAAACGGTGCGGCCACTTCGCCGGCAAGGCGGTGGCGCCGCTGCCAGAAATGCTCGACAAGATCCGCGCGGCCACCGACGCGCGCAAAGACCCTGATTTCCAGATCATCGCGCGCACAGACGCCCGGGCAGTCGAGGGTTTCGAAGGGGCTATCGAGCGGGCGCAGAAATTCGCCGAGGCGGGCGCCGATATCCTGTTCGTCGAGGCCATGACCAGCCTGGAAGAAATCCGCAAGATTCCTCAGTTGCTGAAAGAGCCGTTGTTGATCAACATCGTGGTCGGCGGCAAGACGCCCACGCTGACCTCCCAGGAACTGGGCGGCATGGGCTACAGCCTGGTGCTGTATGCCAACGCGGCGCTGCAGGGCGCGGTGCTGGGCATGCAGAAGGCGCTGTCCGCACTTAAGCGCGACGGCAAGCTGGACGAAGATCCCGCACTGCTCGCGCCCTTTGACGAGCGCCAACGCCTGGTTGGCAAGCCCCTGTACGACGAACTGGAAAAGCGCTACGCCGAGCGCTGACCGCGTTACACCATCAGCATCGTGGACAAGTCGGCGGCCAGCTCCCGCATGGCTTGCGCCACCGGGCCTTCCAGCTTTTCGCGCGTCATGACCGAACTGGCGCCGCCGCAGTTCATGGCCATGACGTGCCGCCCATTGGGAGACACGATGGCCACTCCAAGCGCGTTCACGTCCGGGTGGTAGCGCCGCAGATTCAGTACATAGCCGCGCTCGCGATACATTTCGATGGCCTCGTCCAGATAGCTGCGATGTTCTTTCCAATGTTCGGGATGGGCCTGTTGCAGCTCTTGCAGCAGCGATTTCCGTTCGGCATCGGGTAAAGCGGCCATGTAGGCCGCGCCCACGGCGGAGCGCTCGATCTGCAGGGCAGAGCCCACATGGAAGTTCAGCCTCAGCATCGAGGGCGCCGATGCCCGGGCCAGAATGCGCATGGCGAGTTGGTCGCGGCCGGCCACCGAGACTGATGAGTCGAAGCGGTTGGCGATCTCAGTGATACGGGGTTGCGCGACCTCGGCAATTCCGCCGTGCGACAGCGCTTCGCAGCCCAGCGCCAGGACCCCCGGGCTGACCCGCAGTTTTTCCGGATCGTGCCCCGGCTCGAGGTATCCGGCCTTTTGCAGCGTATAGCACAGGCGCCAGACCGTGGATTGCGACAGGCCCAGCATGCGGGCGATCTCGGTACTGCCGAGTTCGCGATGTGCGCTGCTGAAGCAGCGCAGAACGTCCAGCCCTCGGGCCAGTGCGGTGACGAAATGACGGTCTTCCTTCATGGAGCCTCTCGGTAGACGCCTGAGTGCCTGCCGACGCGTTGACAGCGCCGACAGTAGGCTTTTACACTGACCTGCATAGTGGATAGTAAAGCTGCACTGCAAATTATAAACGAGGCAATCCAATTATGGCAACTGATTTGGCGGGCGCTGCGGGCAATGACCCGGACGGTTTTCCCGATTTGAGACATTTCTTCGCGCCACGGCGGGTTGCGCTGGTGGGGGCAACAGAAGACTTGTCCAAGTTCGGGGGGCGGTGCATGCGCCAGACCCTGGATTTCGGCTACACCGGGGCCATCTACCCGGTGAATCCACGTCGGACGGAAGTCTTCGGCCTGCAATGCCACGGTTCGATCGCCGATTTGCCGGAAGTGCCGGACCATGTGGGAATCGTGCTGCCCGCCACCGCCGTGCCCCAGGCGCTCGAAGATTGCGCGGCGCGGGGCGTCCCGTACGCCACGGTATTTTCGTCGGGCTTCGGCGAACTGGGTACGGATGCAGGGCGGGCCATGCAGCAACGGATCGTGCGGCTCGCCCGGGAAGGGGGCGTCAGGCTGATGGGGCCGAACTGCAACGGCATGATCAATTTCGTGGATGGCTTTGCGCTGACGTCCACGGCCACGATCCAGGGCCCGCGCCGGCCCGCCGGCGACATCGCCGTCGTCAGCCAGTCGGGCGGCGCGGGGCAGGTCAATGTCATGTGGCGCGCCCAGCAGGCCGGGCTGGGCATTAGCTACCAGGTCAGCTGCGGCAATGCCGCGGACCTGGACTTGATCGATTACGCATGGTTCATGGTGGAAAGCCCGGCTACGCGCGTAGTGCTGATGCTGGTCGAACGCCTGGCGGATGGCGAAAAGCTGCGACGGCTGGCGGCGCGCGCCCATGCGCTGGGCAAGAGCATCGCGATGGTGAAAGTGGGGCGCACCGAAGCCGGTAGCCGCGCGGCGGCATCGCACACCGGTGCGATAACGGGGGCCGACGATGTCTGCGATGCGGCCTTGCGCCAGATGGGCATTGTGCGCGTCGACGATTGCAACGAACTCTACGAAACCGCCATGCTGCTGCGCCAGGGGCGGACGGTTGCCGGTCGCGGCGCGGCGGCGACTTCCATCTCGGGTGGCAATCTGGTAATGGTGGCGGACCTGGGCGCTTCGCTGGGCCTGGATTGGCCCGAATATGCGCCGCAGACGCGCGAATGCCTCGCGCAGGCGCTGCCCGGTTTCGGCTCGGCCACCAACCCCACTGACCTGACCGCGGCGGCCATTGGCCAGGATGGGGCATACGAGCGAGCCGCACGGGCCATACTGGCCGATCCGGCCATCGATGTGATGATTCCCGTGCTGACCATCGCCAGCACATCGGATATCAGGACCATCGGGCGCGTGGCCGCGGCTAGTGAAAAGCTCGTGCCGATTCTCTGGACGGGTTGCGCGTCGGACGATCCGGAATTAAGGCCCGAGACGCTGGTGGCGGAAGGCCAGGCCGTGTATCGGGACGCGATGGCTTGCCTGAAAGCGGTGCGTCGCGTCATGGATCACGGCGAATGGCAGCGGCGCCAGGGCGAAGCGCCCGCAGTCCGGCCGCCGGGAACTGACGCGGCAGCCGCGCGCCGGTTGTTGGCGCCGGCCGGGGGGATGCTCAGCGAGCACCAGTCGAAAGCGCTGTTGGCATGCTATGGCCTGCCACTCACCAAGGAATACCTGGCGCGTTCGGTGGACGAGGCAGTCCATTGCGCGGCCCGGCTTGGCGGCCCGGTCGTGCTGAAGGTACAGTCGGCGGACATTCCGCACAAGACCGAGGCCGATGCCATACGTGTGGGCGTGCAGGGCGATGCCGCCGTGGCGGCCGCCCATCGCGACATCCTGCGCGCCGCCACGCAGTATTGTCCGCAGGCCCGCATCGATGGCGTGCTGGTACAAGAGATGATCACCGACGCCCGCGAGATGCTGCTGGGCGTGTCGCAGGACGCCACTTTCGGGCCAGTGCTCACCATCGGATTGGGCGGTATCCACGTCGAGGTATTCAAGGACGTGGTCTTCAGGATGGCCCCGCTGAGCGCCGCCGAGGCGCGGCGCGCAATCATGGAATTGCGCAGCGCGGCGTTGCTGCGGGAAGTACGGGGCCAGCCCGCCGCCGACATCGATGCGCTGGTCGACTGCGTGGTGCGAGTGTCGTGGCTGGCAGCCGATCTGCGCGACAGCCTTGCCGAGCTCGACATCAACCCCTTGTGCGTATTGCCGGACGGGCAGGGTGTCCGGGTGGTCGATGCCTTGGCCGTGCCGCGCAGGTAGCCGGTTCCCATGAGGGCTTCCTTTTCGCATATCCAAGGAGCACGAATGCCCGCAAGATCACTTTATCTGGTGCTGGACATGATCAACGACCTGGTCCACGAGCAAGGCCCGAACGGTGCGACGCCCTTGGGTGAACAGGTGCGCAGCCGCGGCCTGCTCGCCAACACGCGCGCGGCGCTCGGGAAGGCGCGTGCGGCGGGAATACCTGTCGGCTATGTGCGTGTCGGTTTCTCGCCCGACTACCGGGAATGCCCGCTCGCGTCGCCGGTGTTCTCTCGCGCGCGCGAACATGGCCTGTTCAAGCTGGGCACCTGGGGCACCGAAGTGCATCCGGAACTTGCGCCGTCCGCGGGCGATTTCGACATCGTCAAGCATCGGGTCAGTCCGTTCTACGGCACGTCGCTGGAACCGCTGTTGCGCGCGCACCGGATCGAACGGCTGTACCTGGGCGGCGTCTCGTCCAATGCCGTGGTGCAGGCCACGGTGCGGGATGCACACGACCGCGATTATGCATGCGTCGTCCTCGAGGATTGCTGTGCCTCGTTCTCGGCCGAAGATCACCAGCAATCCATGCAGGCGGTCGCGCGCTTTGCCACTCTTTCTTCTTCCAGGGAAGTCGACTTCCTGGCTTGAGGCGCGGTCCGGGCAAGCGCCGCGGGCCGATAAAACGATACCTACAAGGAGACAAAAACCATGACCACGAAACCACAGACCTCGCGCTTGGCGCGCTGGAGCAGCACCGTACTGGCCGCGGCGTCGATGGCGATGGCCGCGCCCGCCGTGCTCGCGTATCCGGACCGGCCCATTACGGTCATCAACCCCTGGACGGCCGGCGGGCCTGCCGACACTGTGGCGCGGCCCATCCTCGAGAAGCTGTCGCAACGCCTGCACCAGCCCGTGGTGCTGGAGAACCGGGCCGGCGCCAACGGCGTGATCGGTGCTTCGTATGTGGCCCGGGCCAAGCCCGACGGCTACACGTTGCTGTTTTCGCACGTGGGTCCGATTACCATCAGCCCGGCCCTGACCGAGGACATGCCCTACGATCCGGTGCGCGATTTCGCCCCGATCACGCAGGTGGTGTCCGCGCCCACCGTCCTGCTGGTCCGTCCCGACCTGCCCATCCATGATCTCAAGGAACTGGTCGACTATGCGCGCGCGCATCCCGGCAAGCTGTCCTATGGGTCAGTCGGGCCGGGCAGCACCACGCACCTGGCGGGTGTCATCCTGGGCGACATGGCCAGTATCGAACTCTTGCACGTACCCTACAAGGGGGCGGCGCCGGTCATCACCGATATGCTGGGCGGCCAGATAGACATGGGGTTCCTGAACATCGCAGGTGCCATGTCTTACATCAAGTCCGGCCAGCTGCGGCCGATCGCCGTCAGCACCTTGAAGCGTTCCACGCTGCTGCCCGACCTGCCGGCAATCGCCGAGACCTACCCTGGCTTCGAGGTCAATTCCTGGTATGGCCTGATGGCTCCCGCCAAGACGCCGCAACCCATCGTCGACCAGTTGCAGAGCGAGGTCAGCGAGATCCTGAAACTGCCCGATATCAAGAAATTGCTCGATGCCAACGGCCTGGCGCCGGAAGGCACCACGCCCGAGGTCTATGCACAGCAGGTCAAACGCGACCTCGAACGCTGGGCCGATATCGTCAAGGAAGCCGGCCTGAAGCCCCAATAGGCGCAGGCCGTTCCATGAAGCTCAGTATCCGGTCCACGACGTCCGCGGGCCGGCTTTCCAGCACGCCGCCATCGGCATCGTCCAGTGTCGCGTAGTGGGCCTGCTGCATTTGGGCGCACAGTGCGGGGCCCTGTGGGCCGAAATGGGCTTCGGCCAGGGTCAGCAGTTCCAGCACCAGCGTGCGCGCGGCGATGCGCTTGAGCGCGCCGGTCAGGTCGAAATCGAAGATGGCGTCGTAGATCGGCATGACCGACTTCCAGCCCTGCAGGTAATCCAGCACCCGGATTTCAGCTTGCGCGATCTGCCCGGCGTCTACCTGCGGGGAGTGCAGCAGTGCCGGCGGCCACCAGTAGCCGTCCAGCGTGGCATGCGCGCCAAGCCAGTTGCGCAGGGCATCGGCATGCGGGTCGCTGCTGGCATGCGTGGGCGTATAGCGGGCCAGGAAGCCCCGGATGCCCGCGTTGCGTTCGGCGTGGTCGGCGTGGATGCTGTGCGTCTGGCCGGCCAGCATGACATTGCCCACGCGGTCGGGCCAGTCGCTGGCCAGCGCCGCGGCAATCTTGTTGCCGGTATGCAGGCCGAACACATGGGCACGCGCGATGCCCAGCGTATCCATCAGTTGCACCAGGCTGGCGGCCAGCGCCGGCAAGGTAACGTGGCCGGGCAGCGGCGCCGAACTGCCAAAGCCGGGCGTGTCGACGGCGATGGCGTGGAAGTGGGGCGCCAGCAGGGGAAGCATGTGGCGGAAGGCACGGTGCGAGCGTGGCGAGGCGTGCAGCAACAATAACGGTTCGCCGACACCGGCTTCGGCATAGTGCACCTGGCCGCTCGGCGTGGCGGCGTAGGCACAGTGCGGCAGGCCGGCGGCGCGGGTTGGATTGGTCATGGCGCCCTCAATCCATGGTGACGTTGGCCGCCCGGATGATCCGCGCATAGCGTTCGGAATCGTTTCGCAGGGTTTGGGCGAACGCTTCGGGCGTGGTGCCCGTCGGCGTGATGCCCAGCGCAGCAAAGCGCTCGCGTACTTGCGGTGCCTTCAGGGCTTCGTTGACGTCCGCATTGATCTTTCGCAGCAGGTCGTCGGACAGGCCGGCGGGGCCCAGCACGCCCCACCAGATGCCGCCGTCGAAGCCGGGCAGTGCAGCCTCGGACATGGTGGGCAGGTCCGGCAGCACCGGCGAGCGTTGCGGGCTGGTGACCGCCAGGGCGCGGATGCGGCCGGCCTGCACTTGGGGCAGCGCTGACGGCATGGCCTCGATCATCATCTGCACCGTGCCGCCGATCAAGGCCGCCATGGCGGGTCCGCTACCGTTGTAAGGAATGTGCACGATATCCACGCCTGCGTCGCGTTTGAACATTTCGGTGATCAGGTGGATGGACGTGCCGTTGCCGGTGGATGCGTATGACAGTTTGCCGGGCCGCGTCTTTGCCAGCGCGATCAGTTCCTTGACCGAATGGGCCGGCACGGACGGATGCACCACCACCAGCATGGGCGCCACGCCCACTAGCGAGACCGGCGTGAAGTCGGCGATGGGGTCGAACGGCAGCTTGGGATTCAGGCCGGGCAGGATTGCGTGCGTGATGCTGCCCAGCATGAGCGTCAGGCCGTCTGAAGCGGCGCGCGCCACGACGTCGCTGCCGATGATGCCGCTGGCGCCGGGGCGATTTTCCACTACCACCGATTGTTTCCAGATGGCAGTCAGGTGTTGGCCCAGGGCACGGGCGATGGAATCGTTGGGGCCGCCGGGTGGGTAGGGCACCACGATACGTACCGGGTGGGCGGGGAAGCCCTCGGCCGCATCGGGCGCGGCGGTGACGGTGCCCGTCGCGGCGGCGAGCAGAACGCATGCCACTAATCTATGCCAAACCATGGCGGTCTCCTTTGCGCGGGGGCGTGGCCGCCGCGCTTCCAATCGCTTCAATTGAGCTTGATGTTGGCTTTGTGGACCGCGTCGGCCCACTTGCCAGTCTCTTGTTGCATGTAGTCGGCGAAGGCCTGCGGGCTCATGGGCATGGGGTCGAGCCCCAGCTTGGCCAGCAACTGCTGCATGTCCGGGCTGTTGATGATGCGCACCAGTTCGGCGTTGAGCTTGTCGATCACGGGTTCGGGCGTGCCGGCGGGGGCCAGGATGCCAAACCACGATCCGACGTCGAAGCCAGGCAGCCCGGATTCGTCGACAGTGGGCAGCTCGGGCATGGCCGAGGCGCGCTTCTTGGTCGAGACGGCCACGGCGCGCAGCTTGCCGCTGCGGACATGCGGCAGCGACGAGGTCATGCCGTCGAAGATCATGTCGACGTGTCCGCCCAGCAGGTCCACGATGGCCGGCGCGTTGCCCTTGTACGGCACGTGGGTCATGGAAATGCCGGCCATGCTCTTGAGCAGTTCGCCCGCCAGGTGGGCGCCCTGGCCAGCTCCGCCCGAGGCGAAGCTGAAGCGATTGGGCTGGGCTTTGGACAGCGTGATGACGTCGTTGATGGAATGGATGGGAGAATCGGGCGGTACCACCAGCATCAGCGGCAGCGTGGCCACAGTGGTGACGGGAGCGAAGTCCTTGACGGGATCGTAGGGTAGTTTGTCGTACAGGCTGGGGTTGACCACCAGCGTGCCAAAGAACGCGACCAACAGGCTGTAGCCGTCGGGCGCTGCCTTGGCCACCATTTCGGTGGCGATGAAGGAATTGCCGCCGGGGCGGTTCTCGACCACCACCGGTACCTTCCAGGCCTGGCCGAGCCGTTCGCCCAGCGCGCGCGAGACGACATCGGTGGGGCCGCCAGGCGGGAACGGCAGGATCAGATGGATAGGCTTGGACGGATACGCGTTCTGCGCCGCAGCCGGCAGCGCAGCCGCGCCGGCCATGCAGGCAAGGGCCAGTATCAGGGTCTTGCAGCAGGGAAGCAATCGCATGGTGGGTCTCCTGATGTTGTTGTCCGCAGCTTCGCTGCATGGCGTCCGGCGATCCGGCCGAAAACGGCGCTCTTGCCCAGCGACGACCCCGTCATGTAGGCCGCGCCATGGAAACCGCCGGTGACTTCACCGGCGGCGTACAGGCCGGGGATGGGTTCGCCGTAGACGTCCAGCACGCGTGCCTGGGCATCGATCGCCAGTCCCGCGTAGGTCGCCAGCACGGCGCTGGTCGAGGCATAGGCATAGAACGGCGCGGTGTCGATGCGGCGCAGCGTGCCGTAGTGGTTGGCCAGCCCGTCGCGGCCGAATTCGGTATCGCGGCCATGCAGCGCGACGTCGTGGTTGTAGCGCTCCAGCGTGGCGGTAAGCGTGGCTGCGTCGATATCCAGTTCCGCGGCCAGTGCCGCGATGGAGTCGGCCTGCACCAGGTGGCCCGAAGCCAGTGCATCCTGGAAGTCCGAGGTCGTCACACCGGGCACCGACAGGGCCATGATGCCCGCGTCGAAGATCTGGTAGGCCAGTGCGTCGCGCTGTTCCAGGCAAGCGTCGCCGCTGATCTTGTATGACACTGATTCGTCGATGAAGCGGCGCCCGTCCAGGTTGACGGCGATACCGCCCTTGAAAATGGCGTGGATGAGCAGGCGCTGCTCGGTGCCGGCACTGGGGTGCACGCCGAAAGTACCGCGCACGTATCCCATGTCGCGCAAGTTCGCGCCCAGCGCCATGCCCATCCTGAGCCCGTCGCCGGTATTGCCGCGCCCGCCGATGCGCAGCGCGCGCGTCTGCAGGGGCGCGAACACGCCCAGCCATTCCTCGCTGCGCGAAAACCCGCCGGTGGCCAGCACGATGCCGCGGTTCGCACGCAGCGGCCGGCCTGGCGCCGCGCCCTCGGAAACCAGCAATTCCAGCCCGCCGCCGTGGCCGAGGCGGCGCAGGCGTTGCGCCTGTGCGTTGCAGCGCAATTCGAAGCGGCCTGTGGCGCGTGCGCTGCACTCCAGCGCGGCGATCATCTGCTCCGTGTCGACGCGATTCGAGCGAGGCACCGACTGGCCGCCGCCCAACTGCACCGAATGGAACTGCACGCCGTGCTGCTTGAGCCAGCGGTAGGTGCCGAGCTGGGCAGCCACGTAGGCCTGCAGCAATAGCGGGTCGTTGCGTCCTCCGCCTACCTTCTGCAGGTCCGACAGCAGTTGCGCATCGGAATCAGTGATACCGGCGGCCTGTTGCTCGTCAGTGCAGGCAAAGGCCATGGCCCCGCCGCTGATGACGGTGCTGCCGCCAACCGCATCGAGCTTTTCCAGCATGACCACGCGGCCGCCTTCCTGCAAGGCCGCCAAGGCGGCGCAGTAGCCGGCCAGCCCGCCGCCGCAGACGATGACGTCTGCCTGTTCGGCTGGCTGCGTCGGGGCAGTATCTGATGCGGGGGCGGGTGAAGTGTGCAAGGCTTGTCTCCTTGGATTTGTTCTGCAGGCCCGGGGCGCAATGTCGGCCGGTGCTGCCGCGGGACGCTGGCGGCATCGCGCGCCTATTGCCCGGTGTAGCGGGGCGGACGCTTTTCCTGGAAAGCGAGCGCGGCTTCCACGCGGTCTTGGGTATCCACCAGGTGGCTGCATAGATCGCTTTCCAGCCGCATGCCGTCGGCCAGCGACAGTTCGGCACCGCTGCGCACCGCTTCCTTGGCGAACTGCGTGGCCAGGGGCGGGCGCGCGGCGATGCGCCTGGCCAGGTCGCCGGCGGCTTGCTGCAGGTCGTCGGGCGAAGCCAGCCGGGAAACCAGGCCCATGGCCAGCGCCCGCTGGGCGTCCAGCCGTTCGCCGGTCAGCACCAGGTCGAGCGCCAGGCCCAGCCCTAGCACGCGGGTAAGGCGTTGCGTGCCACCGGCGCCGGGAATGATGCCGTGGCCGGTTTCGGGCAATCCGAACAAGGCGTCAGTAGCGGCGATACGGATATCGCAGGCCAGCGCGATCTCCAGGCCGCCGCCCAGGCAGTGGCCATGCACCGCGGCGATCACCGGCTTGACCGCGCGGTCGAAGGCCGCGATCCAGTGACGATGCACGCGCGCCTGGCGATACGCCGTCGGTTGTGGTGTGGCGACAAATTCCTTGATATCGGCACCGGCACAGAAAGCGCGCGGCCCGGCGCCGCGCACCACGATGGCCCGCACTTGCGGGTCGGCGTCGGCCGTGGCCAGCGCCTCGGGTAGCAAGCGCCGCACGTCTTCGTTGATGGCGTTCATTGCGTCGGGGCGGTTCAGCGTGATCCACGCGACCGCATCCTGGGTATGGACGAGCACGGCGTCGGTCATGATGCCTCCGTGGTGGCGGGTTCGAACTGCGGTGGCTGACCCGGTGCGCCGAGGTGCACTTGCACGCGCAGGCCGATGCGGACCTGGTCGGGCGCGATGCCGACCAGCCGGGTCATCAGGTGGGGGCCTTCGCCGGTAGCGACGATGGCCACGGTGTAAGGCACGTCGGCAGCGAACGCCGGGCTGGGCGCACGGTGCACGATGGAATAGCTGTAGACCGTGCCGCGGCCGCTGGTGCGCGCTGGCGCGACATCGGCGCTGCCGCAGAAAGGGCAGGCCGGGCGCGGGTAGAAATGGAAGCGCCCGCAGGCGGCGCAGCATGGCAGGGCGAAGCCCAGGTTGCGCACCTGGCCCCAGTACGAATCGTGTCGGTCGGTGTCGGCGTCGGACATGGCGTCAGGCCTTTGCAATGATCAGGGTGGCGTGCAGGCCGATGATGCCGCCGTTGCCGTGCACCAGCGCTACCTCGGCGTCCGGAACCTGGCGGGCGTCGGCCTGGCCACGCACCTGGCGCACGCCTTCCAGCAGGTGCAGCATGCCCCCGGCCAGGCCGGGGTGGCCGGCCGAGAGCAGCCCCCCATGGGTAGTAACCGGCAGCCTGCCGCCCGGCCCGATGGCGCCGTGCTCGACGTAGCGGCCCCCCTCGCCCTTGGCACAGAAGCCCAGGTCTTCCAGTTCGATGATGACGGTGATGGTGAAGCAGTCGTATAGCTCGGCCACGTCGATGTCCGTTGGCGACAGGCCCGCCATGGCGAAGGCGTCGCGGCCGGATTGCACCGCGCCGGTGGTGGTGACGTTGCGGTAGTCGCCGATATAGGTATGCGAATGCCCGTAGCCGTGGCCTAGCAGCGCGACCGCGGGCTGGCGCAGGTCGCGCGCGCGTTCAGGCGTGGTGACGATGAATGCGGCCGCGCCGTCGGACACCAGCGCGCAATCCAGCAGCCGTAGCGGCGAGGTGATCATGCGCGACTGCATCACATCGGCCACCGAGATCGGATCCCGCTTGTGCGCCAGTGGATTGCGCGTGGCGTGCGCGCGCATGGCCACCGCCACTTCGGCCATCTGCTCGAAGGTGGTGCCGTATTCGTGCATGTGGCGCTGGGCCGCCAGCGCGTACAGCGTGGGCACCATCGGGCCGTAGGGGGCTTCGAACTCCGGATGCGCCCAGCCGGCGTCGGCCATCTTGCGTATTGCCGAGCCGCGCGAATGGAACGACAACAGGTTCTGCCCGGCCACGCACAGCACGGTCTCGCACTGCCCCGTGGCCACTGCCATGGCCGCGTGATGGGCCATGGCCACGCCCGAGGCGCCGGCCACGTCCAGCGTGGCTAGATAGCGCGGGTGCAGGCCCAGGCCTTCGGCCACCACGCCGCAGGGCATGGCCCAGTTCTCCACGCGCAGCGGCGTGGTGAGCAGGCCGTCGATGTCCTGCAGCGCCAGGCCGGCATCGGCCAGCGCGCCCAGGGCCGCCTGGCGCTGCAGGCCAAGAGCATCGAATTGCGGCACCAGCCCGATCGGGCTTTCGCCCACGCCGGCGATGACCGCTGCCAGAGGTGAATGCCGGCTCACTGCAGCACCTCGCGCGCGATCAGCATGCGCTGGATTTCAGACGATCCTTCGCCCACCCGGTAATGGCGGATGTCGCGGTAGAAGCGTTCTACCGGAAAACCGCGTACCAGCCCCATCCCACCGTGGATCTGCACCACCCGGTCGGCGACGCGGCCGACCATTTCCGAAGCGGCCAGCTTGCACATGCTGGGCGCGCTGCCGGTGTCTTCACCGGCGTGCAGGCGGCGCAGAGTTTCGTAGACGAAGGCGCGCGCGAGCGCCAGTTCAGTGGCCGAGTCGGCCAGCATCCACTGGATGGCCTGGCGTTCGGCCAAGGGTTTGCCGAAGGTGGTGCGTTCCCGGGCATGCAGTGCCGCCATTTCCAGCAGGCGGTCAGCCGCGCCCAGGCAAGAGCACGCCACGCCCATGCGGCCGCTGGCAAGCGATGACATGGCCACCTTGAAGCCTTGGCCGACTTCGCCCAGCACGCAGCCTGCCGGCAGCACGCAATCGTCGAAAGCCAGTTCGGCCAGCTTGATGGGTTCCGAACCGATCGTGGTGTCGACCCGCGAGACCGTGAAACCGGGCGTGTCCTTGTCGACCAGGAAAGCGGTGATGCCGCCGCGCGCGCGCTTTTGCGGGTCGTTGACAGCCATGACCAGCACCACGTCGGCGATGTGGGCGCCGCTGATATAGTGCTTGCGGCCGTTGAGTACCCAGCCGTCGCCGCGTGGCTCGGCGCGCGTCTGGATTGCTTGCGCATCCGAGCCCGCTGCCGGCTCGGTAAGCGCGAACGCCGCGTTCAGCGTGCCCGCGCACAGCCCGGCCAGGTAGCGCTCTTGCTGGGCGGCAGTGCCGAAGCGGGCGATCGCGATGGGGTTCAGGCCGCTGGTGGCGTCCAGGATCAGCGTGAAGATGCGGTGCGACCGGCTGAATTCTTCCAGTACCAGGCAATAAGTGGGCAGATCGAAGTCGCCGCCGCCGAATTCCGCGGGCAGGCGCATGCCAAGGTAGCCGTGCTCGCGCAGCAGCGGCACGGTACGCTCGGGAAGTTGGCCGGTGCGGTCGATTTCCTGGGCGATAGGCTCGAGCTGCTGCTGCGTGAAGCGGCGGATGGCCGCGCGCATTTCGGCGAGTTCCGGGCTGATTTCCAGTTGCAAGTCAGGTCTCCTGGGGGCGGGGTGATGTCGCGATCTGGCTGGCGAGCGTGGCGGCTTCCGCCGCCTTGGCCAGATGCTGGCGCAGGTCGCGGTTGATCCAGCGCTTGTTGGCAGCATAGGCATGGCCGGCGTGCGCGCCGCGTGCCTGGGCCAGTGTGGCGCAGCGCTCGCGCAATGCCTCGGCAGGCGCCACATGGTCGACCAGGCCGGCCTGCAGGGCTTGGCCGGCATCGATGCGCTCGCCGGCCTGCACCAGCCGCTGGACTACCGGCCGGGACGCACGCTGCGCCACGATGGCCGCGCCCACTGGCGTGGGCATGCCCAGCCGGATCTCCGGCAGCGACAGCCAGGCATGCTCGGCCATGACGATTTCGTCGCAGGCCAGCGCCAGCATGGCGCCGGCGCCGACGGCCGGAGCCTGCACGCAGGCCAGCAGCGGCTTGGGGAAGTCCAGCAAGGTATAAAGGGTGTCCATCAGCAGGGTGCGGCGGCGTTGCGCGGCTTCTGCCTTGGGTAAATCGGCGAATTCTTTCAAGTCGGCGCCGGCACAGAACGCCCGGTCGCCCGCAGCGCCCAGCACAACCGCGCCGACGGCAGGTTCTTGTGCGGCCTGCTGCAGCGCGTCGGCCAACGCGCTGCATGTGGCCTGGTTCAACGCATTGGCGGCGGCCGGGCGCGCCAGCATCAGCCAGCGCACAGTGCCTTCGGTGATGGTCTCTATCATGTCAGCGCGCCGACAAGGCATCCACTTGCTCCAGGATGTCGGCGGGCGGGGTCGTGTAGGCCCACCGGCGGCCCACGCCCATCCCGGTCGCGCGCTGCAGCCGGACCATCATCTGCGCGGCCGCGAGTGCATTGCCGATGCAGTCCATCACCGTCGCGCCGTCGATCGTGCGCACGCCATTGAAGAAAAGCAGTTCGCTCAGCACGCCTTCGGCCGGTATCACCACGTCCGCCCCGCCTTCGACCAGGCGTTGGGCCACAGCGCGAAAATCCTCGCAGACGGCTTGCGGAGCGCCCATCGCCGCTTCGAGTTGCGCTTCGGTGACTGGGCGGTCCAGCGCCTCGATGCCGCTGACGCGCGCGCCCAGGGAATGTCGCGCCACCAGCGCCGCCACGCGCTTGACGCCAGCCGGTGCAAGCGGCACCAACGCGAAACGCTCGGCCAGCACGCACGCGGTCAACAGCGCGCTTTCGGGCATGGATACGACCGGAATGTGCAGGATCGAGCGGATCTCTGCCAGAAAGGGCTCGCTGAAGCTGCCCAGAACGACCGCATCGTGTCCTTCGGCCTGGGCCCGTCGGCAAAAGCCGATGGCTTCGCGCTGGATGACGTGCTTGACATAGGGGTAGCGCAGCATCTCTGCCGGGGTGCGGACGTCGTACCAATGATCCGAGGCACCGTTGAAGGTGACGGCGACTTCGTCGCCGCAGACCTCCCGCGCGTGCTGCGACAAGGCCTGGACGTAGCGGGGCAGATGGCCCAGCGGGGCCATGGACTGATACCAGATTTTCATGGTCATGACATGAGTCGTGAAAGGTGGGGGGACTATTCGGCCTTGGCGCCCGTCATCTTTACTATCGCGGTGTATTCGGGAGTTTCCTTGGCGATTTGCGAGGCGAACTGCTGCGGCGTACTGGCGATCTTTTCCAGTCCGCCGTCCACGAACAGGCGTTGGTGCACATCGGGCTGGTTCAGCGCGTCGATCACTGCGCCATGCAGCTTCTGCACGATCGCCGATGGCGTTCGCGCGGGCGCGAGCAGGCCATACCAGGAAACAATCTGGAAGCCCGGCAAACCCGATTCGGCCACCGTGGGAATGTCCGGGGCGAACGTGGCGCGTTTGGGCGTGACCACGGCCAATCCCTTCAGCGATCCGTTCTGCAGCGACGGCATGGCCGCCAGCAAGCCTCCAACCATCAGCTTCACGTGACCGGCCAGCAGGGCCGTGGTCGCGGGCGCCATGCCGCGGTAGGGGATGTGCACTATGTCGATGCCGGCGCGTTGCGCCAGCAGGGCACCCGCCAGATGGCCGCCGGATCCCGCGCCAGAAGACCCATAGCTCAATTCGCCCGGATGCGCCTTTGCGTACGCGATCAGTTCCTGCACGTTGTTCACCGGCACGGACGGATGCGCCAGCAGCACGAGAGGGATCTCGGCGATCTCGGTGATGGGCGCGAAATCTTTTTGCGGATCGAAAGGCAGCTTGTCATACAGGGAGACGTTCACCACCAGCGGGCCGTTCGTACCTAGCAGCAGTGTCTGTCCGTCGGGCGCCGCGCGGGCGACTTCTTCGGTGCCGATATTGCCGCCTGCGCCCGAACGGTTCTCGATGACGAACGGCTGCCCCAGGCTGGCCGCGAGTTTCGCGGCAATACTGCGCGCCACCACGTCCGCCGGGCCGCCCGGCGGATAGGGCACGATGATGCGGACAGGGCTCGAGGGGTAGGTGGCGGCCCCGTTCGCGGCGCGCGCGGGACTCGATACGGTCAGCATGGCGGCGGCGCACGCCGCGCCAAGTACGGCCAGGCGGTGCAAGGCGTGGCGGCGCGCAATGCTCAGAGTCATCACGATGGTCTCCGTTCTATTTTTAATTTGCACTGCAGATTAAATAATTGCTATGCGAGTAAGGATAGAGCGCGCCCGTGAGGCTGTCAACGAAACGCCGGTGCCGATCGCCGGTTTCTAAGGCAGTTTCCTGGCGCAGCCTTGTGAGCTTGTGAAGAACTTCCTGGCAAAGGTTCCACTCATCAATCTGCTTGGTGAGCGGGGTTGCCGTCAGCTACGTCTTTTCCCTGGGCGGGGAACGTATGGTGCGGTGAGAACTGCGCGAGAGCGTCCCCGCGGCGCACCTGGATGCGTTGCACACGCCAGCCGGAGAAGCGCTCGCCCGCCTAGCCGGCGCGAGCTTTCTGGAGAATCGGAGTTACGGCTTCACCGTGCCCTTGCCGGCGAAGGTGTCCGTGGCAGGCGAGGGCGCTCTTCGACGTTGTCGGTGTTCTGAAGACGCCTTCCTGCGCGGGCCTGCACAATGCGCTCCAGCCTGCGTCATAAACAATCCCACGTCGCCTCAGCGAATGAGTGTGCCTACAGCTTGCCTTCCAGGCCCTTCAGAAACAACTGCTTGGTGACGGACAAGTGCTGGACGCAAACGCGGGCCAATGCCTTGCTGTCGCCGCGCTTGAGGGCTTCGATCATTTCCCAATGTTCTTCGGATGTCTGCTTGCGCCTGTTTTCGTTGTGCACGAACTGCATCCGGATGGGTTGGACCTGCATCGAATAATGCGCAATGGCCTTGTTCAGGGCTGTATTGCCGCATGCGCTGAACAAGGTCTGGTGAAACGCATTGTTCAGCGAGAACAGCCGGAAATAATCGCCTTCGCGCATGGCAGCGTCGTGCTGTTCTTGCAGAGAAGCCAGGCTGCGCAGAAAGTCGTCGGAAACCGGCATCGGAATTTGCCTGGCAGCGGCTGATTCCAGTATTTCTCGTACGCCGAAAAGATCCTGCACCTCTTGGGCGGTGTAGTCGCGAATGTATGCGCCGCGATTCTGATTACGCACGACCAGGCCCAGCGCGTGCATCTCGTCCAGGGCGCGTCGCACGGCATAGCGCGAAGCCCGGAAGCGCTTGATCAGATCGTCTTCCACCAGATGTTCGCGCAGGTGCAGCTTGCCCGTGATGATGTCCAGTTCCAGCGTTTCCGCGATCTCTTTCCAGCCCGATCGCGTGTCGGCTGCCGATGGCGCATTGGCTACTTGGGATGCCCGGTGTCCTGCCATATGTCTGCCTTGCACGTGTGAATAGTGAAATTCTATATCAATCGGCAAGATGGTCAGATAAATTCATCGATTGAATTATCGATAATTTCCTCGTACGATACTAAAAAAAGCGAAGGTGCAATTGCGCCGCATCAACCGGAGACCACGATGCAAGAAGTGCTGCAGGGCGTTCGCGTTGTCGATTTCACCCGGCATATGTCGGGCCCGTACTGCACCCTGCTGCTGGGCGACTTCGGCGCCGATGTCATCAAAGTAGAGTCAATGCCTCACGGTGATCCCACGCGCAAGATGGGTACCGCCTTTATTGATGGGGAATCGAGCCTGTTCCTGATCTGGAACCGCAGCAAACGTAGTCTGGCTCTGGACACGCGCAAGCCGCAGGCGCGCGAGATCATCCACCGCCTGGTTTCGAATGCGGACCTGTTGGCTGAAAACTTCCGCCCCGGCGTGGCCCAGAAAATGGGGCTGGGGTACGAGGAGCTGGCGGCGCTGAATAGCCGTCTAATCTACTTGTCCATCAGTGCATTCGGTGCCAACGGGCCGTACGCCAGGGTGCCCGGCACCGACCCGGTTGTGCAGGCGATGTCTGGCGTTATGTCGGTAACCGGCGAGGCGGGCCGGGATCCGGTCTTGGTCGGCTTTCCGGTGGCGGATTTTGCGTCCGCCATGGTCGCCGTGCAAGGCGCCTTGCTGGGCCTGATCGCGCGCCAGACGACGGGTCGGGGGCAGCGTGTCGACATCCCGATGCTGGCCTCGCTGGTGTTCGGCCTGACCACGCGTCTGGCTACTTACTGGGGCAGCGGCCAGCAGCCTGTGCGCGAGGGCAGCAGCCACAGCGCCGTTGCACCGTATCAGCGCTACGTTGCGCAGGACGGCGACATCGTGGCCGGCGCCTGGACCACTGACAGCTGGCCACGCTTTTGCCAGGCTCTGGACCTGTCGGAACTGGTCGAAGATCCCCGCTTTGCCGGGAATGTCGAGCGGATGCGCAATCGGGTCGCGCTCAATGAAATTCTGGATGCCACCTTTCGCTCCCGCACGGTGGCGCAATGGGAACAGGCGTTCCGGCAATCCAATGGGTTGTTCGGCCCCGTGCTGACGATTCCTCAGATGCTCGAGCATCCGCAGATCAAGGCGTTGGGCATTGTGCAGTCGCTCGATCACCCCAAGCTGGGGCCGATTCCCCATATTGCATCGCCGATTTTCATGTCTGACACGCCTGCCGAAGCACGCTTGCCTCCGCCGCAGTACGGCCAGCACACGCAACAGGTTCTGAATGAGCTCGGCTACTCCGATCGCCAGGTCGCAGAGCTGGCGCGCGCGCAGGTGGTGCACCTGGCTGCCGTGGAGAATGTCCATGGCTAAATCACCCAAGGTCGTGGATTTTTCCACGCATTTTTCCGGGCCGGTTGCCGCCCGATGGCTGACGCATCTTGGCGCCGATGTGATCAAGGTCGAGCATCCGGTTGTCGGTGACGGCAATCGCAAGTTCGGGCCCATGTTCCACGAAGACAGCGTGCACCATCTGTACCTGAATGCGGGAACGCGCAGCCTGGCCATGGCCTGGCAATCACCCGAATGGCCACGTACCGTGCAGGCCCTGGCTAATTGGGCCGATGTGGTGATCGTGGGAAATCGTCCTGCCCAGGCCGAGCGCCTGGGTATCGATGCGGCCGCGATGCTGGGCCATAACCCCGCGTTGGTTTACTGCATGATCACCGGCTACGGGCTGGACGGCGAGTGGGCCGCCTTGCCCGCGCACGGCTTGAATATGGATGCCCTGGCGGGCGCCGTGCTACTGAAGCGCGACGACGGAGATTTGCGTGTTTCGCATCGGTACCGCTCCGTGGGTACCACGGTGGCCGGAATCGAGGCTGCATTGGGAATCTACGCGGCACTGCATCGCCGCGCCCAGGGACAAGGCGGGCAGGTCGTGCAAGTGTCTATCTGGGAGGCTGCATTGGCCTGGCAGTGGCGCGATCTCGTTACGCAGGCCAACCTGGGCCATGCGTGGACTGAATATCAAGATCTGGGTTCGCGCTACGCTGTCTACACGACCCAGGATGACAAGGCCTTGCTGGTATGTCCCATTGAACAGCGGTTCTGGGAGCAGTTCTGCGACGTTCTGGGACTGCCTGCCGACATCAAGGCGCGGGGGGACTGGAGCGGTGGCATGGACCTCGGCGCAGATTATCGCAGCCTGGGAGAATCGCAACTGATTGCCGGCGTGATCCGGACCCGACCGCAGTCTGTGTGGCTGGAACGGCTGCGCGCCGCCCAGGTTCCGGTGTCGCCGGTGCTGGATTACACCGAGGCCATGGCAAGCGCACATGCCCAGGCCAATGGCGTCATGGGAAGCTACCAGATACATGGCCACACCGCTTCGATGCCTGTGCCGCCCGTCTCTATTACGCCGGTGGACTCTGGGGTGGATGGCGCAACCCTGGCGGCCAGCCACCGCGCGAAATCGGAATGTGTACCGCGGCCGCCCGATCTGGGCGAGCACAACCGGGAAATTCTCATGGAATTGGGGCTAGAGCCATGAACACAGCAAACACCCCTCTGCAAGGCGGCCTTGCGCAAGGCGTATTCGACGGCATACGCGTGCTGGATATCGGCCACGTCGTCGCCGGGCCTTTCGTGGCGTCGGTCATGGCCGACTTCGGTGCAGAAGTCATCAAAATCGAGAAGCCCGGAACGGGCGATCCGCTGCGATGGATCTACCCTAAAGACCAGGTCGGCCTGTTCTACAAGATGCAGGCCCGCAATAAGCAGTCCATCACGCTGGATCTGAAGCACCCCGAGGGCAAGGCCCTGTTCCTGGACCTTGTGGCGCGCAGCGATGTCCTGGTAGAGAATTTTCGCCCTGGCGTCATGGAGCGCTTGGGCCTGGGCTGGGATGTGCTGTCAGAGATCAACCCGCGCCTGGTCATGTGCCGCCTTTCGGGCTTCGGCCAGACTGGCCCGTACGCGGGGCGTCGTGCATATGGGCGCATCGGCGAGGCATTCGCCGGTTTTGCCCATATCACGGGCGATCCGAACGGTCCGCCTTCGCACTCGCAAATGTCGGTGGGGGATACGGTGGCTGGCACCTGGGCGGCCATGGGCGTCATGATGGCGCTGTACTGGCGAGATGCACAGGCGGGCGGGGCTGGCCAGGTGATCGACATCGGCTTGTACGAAGGCCTGTTTCGTCAGATCGAGCAGCAGGTCATTGTGTACGACCAGCTTGGCAAAGCGCTGGAGCGTACCGGCAGTAATCATCGAAATGTGCCATACACCGGCCTGTTCAAGACCCGGGACGGGGGCTACTACTCGTTCTCGGCCGTTACGGAGCGTAGCGCTCGCGACATACTGGCCGCGATGAGCCTGGCGCAGGACGATCGATTCAATACCTTTGAGCGCTGCATGCAGCACCGCGATGAATTCGCGACCGCTGTGACAGGATGGATGGGCGCGCGCAGCCTGCACGAAATAGATGAGCTGTTCCAGCATCACGATGCGCCGGGTACGCCGGTAAAGAGCATCGCGGACTTGATGGACGATCCGCACATCCAGGCGCGCGAGATGATGATCTCGGTGCCGGACAAAGATCTGGGCACCGTGCGCATGCAGGGGGTCGTACCCAAGCTGTCGCGTACACCGGGAAAAGTCCGGCACGCCGGCCAGGTTCTGGGCGAATCGAACGGCCACGTTTACAAGGATCTATTGGGTTGTACCGATGCAAGGCTGCAGGAATTACGCCGCAAAGGCGTGATCTAGCGACGTAGAACCCGACCCGCCATTTCAGGCTGGCGTAGAGCAAGGAGACAAACCATGAAGATCCTTTTCAGGCTGATCGCCGCGAGCGCATTCGCCCTTGGCACTTTGTGCGGCGCCGCGCATGCACGGGATTACCCCACGCGTCCCGTCAATTTAGTCATTACGTTCGGTCCCGGCAGCGGGGCGGACACCATCGGCCGCATCCTGGCCGACGGGCTATCCAAGGAAATCGGCACGTCTATCGTGGTGGAAAACCGTGCGGGCGCGGGCGGTGCGGTAGGCACGGCGTATACGGCCAGGGCCGCGGCCGATGGTTATACGCTGATGCTGGGTGCGACCCCGATGACCGTCGCGCCGCACATGCAGACATCGGCGCCATACGACGCGGTCAAGGATTTCGTGCCCATCATCAAGGTGGCCGAATTGCCGCTGATGCTGATTGCATCCAAGAATGCGCCGTTCGATAGCTTTCCGGCGTTGGTGAAATACGCGCGCAGCCATCCGGGGGCGCTGACTTATGCGACTTCGGGCAAGGGGTCGCCCAGCCATCTATCGGTTGAGATGCTGCGCCAGGCGATCGATATCGACGTGCGCGACGTGCCATATTCCAGCGGCAGTCAAGCAATGGCCGACACGCTGGGCGGCCAGGTCTCGTTCTATTTTCCGGCCATTACGGCGGCCCTGGCGCAAGTAAACGGGGGCGCCGCGCAGGCGCTGGCCATCGGCGCAAAGCAGCGATCAGAAAAGGCGCCAGATGTGCCCACCATCCACGACGTCACGGGGGCCGACGGGCTGGAGGTCATCACCTGGTATGGCCTATTCGCGCCGGCTGGAACGCCGCAGGCCGTTGTCGACAAAGTCCACGCCGCAGCCTCCCGCGTCATGCAGGACCCGCAGATTCGCGAACGCATCAGCAAGACGGGTGCCGATGTCGCGGTAAGCGGCCCCGGCGATTTCGCCAAGGAGGTCAAGATGGACGATGCCCGCTATGCCAGGCTCGTGCGCGACCTGGATCTGTCCCAGTGAACCGGGTGGTCGCCGGGCCAATATGGAAATTTCATAACATCGGCCGCGCCGGGCGAATTCGGCAAGGCTGAAAAAGGAGACACCATGCGTTCTTATTCACGGCCTTGCCCTTCATGGCGCTACACCGGCCTGACAATTGCCTGCGCTGCAATTCTGGCTTTGGCGGCGCCAGCCAGCCAGGCAGCAGGTGCGGCCGATTGGCCAGGCCGGCCGATAACACTAGTCGCACCGTCTGCGCCAGGCGGCGCTACTGACTCTGTCGGCAAGATCCTCGGCCGTTATCTGGAAACCTATTTTCACCAGCCTGTGGTGGTGGTTACCAAGCCCGGCGCTGGCGCCACCATCGGTGCTGCATATGTACGATCGGCCGCGCCGGATGGCTATGTGCTGCTGATATCTGGTAGCTCGACGCATTCTGCGAATCCCTACCTTTTCAAGACGTTGAGCTATAACCCCGCCAGTGACTTCCGGGATGTCGGCATGGTTGGTTTCATTCCGGCAGTTGGACTGGTGCGGTCGTCGCTGCCGATTCGTTCGGCCGGCGACCTGATCGCATACGCAAAGGCCCATCCCGGCAAGCTGTCATACGGCCACGCCACGTCGTCGTCGCAAGTGCCGCCGGCCATCATTGCGGCCAATGCGAATATCGATGTTTTGGGTGCGGCCTATAAAAGCCTGTCGCAGATCATCATCGATATTGCCGGCGGCATCATCGATTTTGCGTTTCTGGACATCATGTCTGCACAGCCTGCACTCAAGCTCAAGGAGATTACGCCGTTTGCTGTCACTTCTCCAAAGCGGGATCCCATGCTGCCTGACGTTCCCGCGGTTTCAGAAGCCCTGCCGGGCTACGAAGTCAGAAGCTGGATCGGCATTGCCGCTCCAGCACAGACGCCTGACGAGATAGTCGAGAAACTCAGTGCAGGTTTGAACAAGGCACTCGGGGATGCACCGACCAAGGCTGCCCTGCAGCGGCTGGGGATGACGGTTCAGCCGATGTCGGTGGCTGAAATGGGCGAGTTCACCCGGGCTGATCGTGAGCGTTGGAAAGGGTGGGTGAAGCTGGCAAATATTCAGCCTCGGTAAGGCATATCAGGCAGGGTGCGGTCTTTCACGCCAGCCAAGCTAGCCTTCCATCGACCAGCGCGCGGCTTCGGCTGCTTGAATCGCGGTCGTGTCGAAAAGCGGCACGGGCGCGTCTTGCGGCCGCACCAACAGTGATATCTCGGTGCGACCGAGGATGATGGCCTGCGCGCCCTTGGCGACAAGGCGATCAATAATCGCCACGTACTGTTCGCGCGAGACCTCTTTCACGATACCCAGGCACAACTCATCGTAGATGACTTTGTGTATGACGGCGCGGTCCTGTTCCTCGGGAGTCAGGACATTGAGGCCGTGGTCGCGTTCCAGGCGCGCACGATAGAAATCCTGCTCCACCGTGAAACGAGTGCCCAGCAGGCCGATGGTGTGCAGGCCGGCAGCCTTGATTGCTGCCGCCGTGGGATCGGCGATCTTCCGCCTTGCCCTACTCGCCGGTGTGCTGCAATTCCTCGATTTCTTGAAAATCAACGCTGAACAGGATCACCTTGGCGGAATGCAGCCCGCCAAGCCGGTCTTTGACCGCCTCGTTGATGTGGCGATAGTAAGGAACCGTGGATTCCCAGCTCATGCCACCGATGAGGCCGATCGTTTTCATGCTTGACTCCATTTGAAAGTTGCCTTGGTGGCGCAGTGCCGCCGCGGTCGGCAATTTTCCCAGCATAACTCCCATCACCTTGATATCAGTATCGCACTACAAATGCATGGCACATAAGCGAAGAAAACCGTAGAAAGCTCCAGGGCCATCTGCAAGGGGATGAGCAACACGGATCGTCTTGTCAGCGTTTCGGCGGCCCCTGATTTTTGGGATCGTAGCCCGTTACAATCCCATTGGTGCCGCGTTATACGTCACGCGCGGCCAGGGAGTTGCCATGATCCTGAATGCCATCGACCAACTTGGCCGGGTCCGTATCGACGAAGGCTGCGATCCCTATCGCGCCGAGCGCTCGCGCCCCCAGACGCGGGCCGATCTGCAAGCCGATCGCGTGGCGCGAACGCAATCGGCGCATTTTGCACGCCTTACCGCCGCACGCGAGCAGGCTGAGGCAACGACGGCATCGATTCAAAAAAAGGTCAATGCGGGTGCTTCGGCCCGGCCTGTCAATTGGCTGCGCGATCTATACGCCAGCCATCGTCTGACGAGCGCCGTCCAGGCCTTTCTCGACGAACAAGCCATGCTGCAGGAACGCGCCGACGCTGCCACTGACCTGGGCACGATACAGGGCCTGCTGCCGCTTCAACCCTATCGCTTCGCGACGGGCAATCCGCCGATCCAGCCGCAACAGTTGGTTGCCGCGGCAAGCGTCGTGCCGGCCATGGTGGGCTCGGTGGCCAATATGGCCGTGCTGCGTAGCGCCACCGACGACGCGCTCAGCACCAATCCCGCCACGCGCGCCGGCGTGCGCCGCCTGCCCGAAACCGACGCCTGACGCCTGGCGGCGGGCGCATCACTTAATACGTTTCAACCCATGCCCCGCCGTGGCGGGGTTGCTCAACGAAGCCGCGCATTCCAGCAATTGGCGCCGCAGCCAGGCTCCGCCTGGATCGTTCTCCCGGTAGGCGTGCCATTGGAGCGATTGATTAATCGTGGGCATTTTCACCGGCGGAAGCAGAAGCTTCAACGGCATGGCTTGTCCGTACAGTGTGGCCAGGCGCTTATGCATCATCGCGATGCGATGGCTACCGACCACAAAATGGGGAATAGAGTTGAAGCTGGTGACCGTTACTTCCACGCGTCGTGTAATGCCAGAGCTCCTGAAGAATTTTTCTTCGATGTGAGACACCCCCCGCGTGCCGTATTTCACCACGACGTGCCCCAGCTTCTGGAACTGTTCCAGGGAAATACGCCCACCGATAAGTGGGTTCTTCGACCACGCGACACAAGCAAAGCCGTCCTGGAACAACAGCGTGGAAGGGTGCCTGGGTGAAAGGTATTCCTTGGCGATCAACAGGGCGTCGATATCGCCATGTTCCAGAGATTCGGCAGGAGCGTCCGAGAATGGCAATACCTCGACCCCGACGGACGGTGCCAGATCTTTGATCCGCCGGCACATCGCCGCCAGGACAACCGTCGAGCCGTAGTCCGAGGCCATCACCCGAAAGGTTCGTGACGAGGCGCCCGGATCGAAGGCCGGCTGGGTCAGCGAGACCGCCTCGATCTGCATCAGGATGGAACGCACCGGCGCGACCAGCTCTTCTCCCAGTGGAGTGCGCCGCAGTTTGCGGCCCAAGGGCACCAGCAATGGATCGCCAAAATGTTCGCGCAGGCGCCCCAGCGATCCGCTCATGGCGGATTGCCCGACATGCATGTGCTCTGCCGCGCGCGTCACGTTTTGATGGTCCAGTAGAGCATCGAGCGCGACAAGAAGGTTCAGGTCCAGCCCTTTCAGATGCATATTCAACTATCTTTTAAAACAATACCTAACATCGATATAAACGATTTTACCAATACCAGGCTCTTCACTAATCTCACATCCAACCGACCGCAAACCATCGCGCAGCAAGACAAGCGCTCGCCATATCGGAATAACAAGGAGGAGAGACATGCAACGACTGTTCGCGGCGATCGCCGTGTCCGCTTTAACCCTATGTACGTTCACGGCCTCGGCACAGACCCCTTACCCCGACCAGCCTATCAAGATCATCGTGCCCCTGGCACCCGGCGGAGCAACCGACACGATTGCACGGATTCTTGCACGACACCTGGGCACTGCCTTTTCAACGCCGGTCGTGGTCGAAAACCGCACCGGTGCGGGCGGCATCATCGGCCTTAGCGCGGCGGCCAAGGCTCCCGCCGACGGCTACACGCTATTTCTGGGCAATATCTCGACCAATGCCCTGATCGAAGCCGTCTACGGCGACAGATTGAAATTCAGGCTAGATGACGCATTGCAGCCTGTCACGATGGTGGCCACCATTCCACACATCCTGGTGAGCTCGATGCAGTTCGAGCCCAAGACCGTGAAAGAACTGATCAGCTACGCCAAGGCCAACCCGGGAAAGGTGAACCATGCTTCGCCCGGCGTCGGCTCGTACTCCATGCTGGACATGCTCAAGTTCGAAAAGGCTGCGGGCCTGGAGATGGTGCATGTGCCCTACAACGGCGGGGCCGGCCAGTACATAGCTCCATTGATCTCCAACGAGGTGCAGATTGCGTTTCTTAACGCCTCTTCGGTAATCCAGATGATCAAGGGGGGCAAACTGCGCGCCTTGGCCGTAACTACCAAGAAGCGGCTGCCCGAGCTGCCGGATGTGCCGACCATGGCCGAAGCGGGCTTTCCCGATATCGGGACCAATGCCTGGCAAGGTCTTTTCGCACCCAAAACCACACCCAAGCCAATCGTCGACAAGATCTACACGACAGTGGTCAACGTGCTGAAGCTACCCGAAGTCAGGAAGAGCTTCGCCGAACACTTGATCCAGCCAACCGGCAGCGAATCGCCTGCAAGCTATCGGACATTCGTGAATTCGGAAATAACCAACTGGGCCAGCGTGGTCCATACCTTTCACGTCAACGTGCAATGACCGTACTGCCACACCGGCATTCCGTGCATTTCCTTTTTCATCACCCCAAGGAGTATTCATGAACATCACGACCACTTCGGGCGAATTCGAAGTCATCGGCCCGCGTACGCCTGGCGCCAAACGCGCCGCCACGGGCGAATACGTCTTCGATTTCCACGCTGTCAACCAGATCATGGGAGGCCCAGGCTATTCCCCGGTGTTCGGAGGCTGTGTCGAAGGCGACCGCATGATCGTCGCTTTGATGCGCGCCCCTGCCGGCAAGATGGGCGATCCGCACCTGCACCCCAATGAACAATGGATCTACATCCTGGAAGGACAGTTCGACTTTCGAACCGATGGCAAGACGTTCATCGTGGGCCCCGGAGGCCTGATTTTCATCCCGGCTGCCCAAGTGCACCAGGGCGGTGCGACGGCCGATGGCGATTGCGTATTTTTCACCTGCAAAGACGCAACCCATAGCCTGCATGGTATGCGCGCCGACGCGGTAGCCGCGACGGCGCGCGCCGCAGCCTCCGCCTGAAGGAATACTTGTGCAGCCAACGGGACACGACGCAGCGCCGTCCGGTTTTTATCGGGATCACGGTGCCATCGGTGTGATAGGCCTGGGGATCATGGGTGGGCTTTACGCTCGGCACCTGCTTGACGCGGGGTTCAGGGTTGCAGGTTACGACGTCGCGCCGCAACGGCTACACGTCTTCCGGAAAGCGGGCGGCAGCGTCTGCGCAAGCGCCGCCGAAGTTGTGGCGGCATCGGAAGTGATTATCGTGGCACTTGCCTCGGCCCCTGCCTTTCGCAGTGTGATGCTGGATGAAGGGAACGCCGCCTGCCAAGCCCGCGCGGGCCAGCTTTTTATCGAAACTGGAACATTGCCGATCGAACTCAAGGAACAGGCACGCGCCCGGGTCGAATGTCAGGGTGCCCAAATGATCGATGCCCCCGTGACCGGCACGCGCATCCATGCCGAACGCCGTGAGTTGATCATCTACGCCAGCGGCACCGAAGCGGCGGTGCGGCACGCAATGCCTGTCCTCGAGACCTTTGCGAGCAACATTCGCTACGTAGGGCCTTTCGGGTATGGGATGAAGCTGAAAATGATTACCAACCACCTGGTCGCGGTGCACAACGTAGCCACCGCCGAAGCGCTTTCACTGGCCTTTCTTGCCGGCCTCGATCTGCGGCTGGTGCACGAGCTCATCGCCGATGGCCCGGCCAGTTCGGGGATCTTCAGTTTTCGAGGGCCGCTGATGATCGAGGGCCGCTATGACACACCTACCATGCGGCTGGACGTGTTCCAGAAAGACCTGGACATCATTAATGCCTACGCGCGGGAACTCCATGCCCGGACGCCGCTGTTTGATGCCGGAGCAGCGGTGTACCGGTCAGCCCTGGTCCAGGGTAACGCTAGCGAGGACGTCTCTGCGGTGTTTCGTGTCCTGTCCCAGGCCGAGACGACCGCCTTATCCGACACACAGGATCCGCCATGACAGACATCACCTTGGCTCACGCCAACCAACTTATCGACGCCGCGCTGGGCGAAGCACGCCACACAAGGCTGGCGCCCATGACCGTCGCCGTCCTGGACCGTGGCGGCCACGTGGTCGCCCTTAAGCGTGAGGACCAGTCTTCCACCATGCGCGCCGATATCGCCATCGGCAAAGCCCGAGGCTGCCTGGCTTTGGGCCAGTCTTCGCGCGCCATGGCAGAACGGGCAGACTCGGTTCCGCTGTTCTTCAATGCCCTGGCGGCGCTTTCGCACGGCAACGTGATTCCCGTTGCAGGAGGGCTGCTGCTGAAAGATTCCGCCGGCCACGTATGCGGCGCGGTCGGTGTCAGCGGCGACACACCAGATAATGACGAACACTGCGCCCTGGCCGGAATCGCCGCGCTCGTCCAGAGCTGAAGCCCGCCGGCTTCCACAAGAGCCCACCCACCATTGCTTGACACTTTCCGAGGTTCCCATTGAGACTGTTTTCCTTACGCGTCGGGAATGCGCCGGCGATCGGCGCGCGCGTCGGCGACTTGTTCATCAATCTGAGCGCAGCGGGCTTGCCCACAACGCTCGATGCCCTTCTGAACGAAGGCGACACCGGCCTGCAACACGCCCGGCAACTGATCGCCCGCGGCGAGGGCTTTCAACCTTTGGACGGCGTGCAGATCATGCCGCCGCTGCACAATCCGTCCAAAGCCATCGCCGTAGGACTCAACTACCACGACCATGCCGTCGAAAGCAGCATGCCGGCGCCCTCGTACCCTGTGCTGTTCCAGCGCTACGCTTCTTCGTGGGTCGCTCATGGCGAACCGCTCGTCTTGCCGAAGCTGTCGGCCGAGTTCGATTTCGAAGGCGAACTGGTCGTGGTCATCGGTAAAGCTGGCCGATATATCGACCCGGATACCGCGCTGGGACACGTGGCCGGATACTCCATCTTCAACGACGGCTCGATCCGCGATTATCAATTCAAGACGCCACAATGGCTCATGGGCAAGAACTTCGATCACTCGGGCGCTTTCGGTCCGGAATTCGTGACCGAAGATGAGCTTCCCGCTGGGGCGAAGGGCCTGCGCCTGCGGACACGCCTGAACGGTACCACTGTGCAAGACGCTAGCACCCGCGACATGATCTTCGATGTGCCGAGGCTGGTGGCCACTTGCTCGCAGGCTTTCACGCTGCGGCCGGGCGACATGATCATCAGCGGAACACCGGCCGGCGTGGGGTTTGCTCGCAAGCCGCCGCTGTACATGAAGGCTGGCGATGTCTGCGAGGTGGAAATCGAAGGCCTGGGTACCTTGAGCAACGCCGTGATCGCGGAATAGGGCCCGACACGCGGCCGCGTCGGGGCTGGGCGAGATCGAAATCGGCCGGCTACTCGCTCGCCTGGGAGGCGGCTGGGGCCGCGCCCTATTTATCCCAGGCCAAAATGCGTGCGGATAGCGTTGCCACAACTGCGTCCATCGACGTTGTAGTCGTCACCTATCTCGGCGCACGACTCGGCAATGGCCAGGGCAAAGGCCAGCAAGGTGGATTCGTCTATAGAGTGCGTCAAGCCCGCAACTTCTGCCATTTCCCAGAGTTCATTGGGCCCTATGCCCAGGCGGTCTGAATCGGGCAGGCTGGTGTCATCGTTGTTCATCGTGGATTCCTTTGCGCTGGGTTCGAAATATCAGCAAGGCATGTGCCGCTCAGGCGTGCGAATTCGGCATGAATTCCGTGCGAACCCGTAGGCAGTCTAAGGCAGAAAAGGGCGGCAGGTTCTTCCTGGCCACCCCTGTTGTGCGCCGTCAAGACGCCGATATTTGTAACCTGGCCGGAAAAGTACCCACAACGCGGCCATTTTGGCGGGTTGCTGTCGCCTGCTACCAGCCAGGCCCTGGCTCATCATCCATTTTTGGTATGACCAGCATTTCTTACGCGTACTGCCAGAACGGTTGCCGGTTGTCTATTCTGAAACCAGCCCGCTCAGGCGGTACTTCAATGCATGACTGTCCCATTGAAAAAAGAGGACGCCGAACGAGCGCGCATTTCGAATCAACAGAGTGAGGGCAGACGCGGTCGGTCCATGTGTCGGCTGCATTTTCCCTGGCCAGTCGCAGGCCGAGCTTACATGGGAACGGGCTCTGCCTTTCGTTCGATCAATGGGATAGGCGCAAGCCATCCTGAGTCGCAGGCATTCGCGCATATGCGAGTATTATTCTTTCAATGACGTCGTCTCGGCGTTCGTCCATGGCAGACCGCGCGGCAACCGCGCTTTCGCATGTGGCGAGAAGTACATTGTCGGCGATACTGCCGCGAAATAGTCGAAAAGGGCCAATCCGATGAGCGCTGGTACAAGACTTCCGGGGACCCCTGATCCTACGCATATATGGCGAGGAGCAGGAGGCATCCACATCGCAGGCGACGCCTGGGGCAATCCCGATGGCCCCCTGGTGGTGCTTCAGCATGGCGGCGGACAAACCCGTCATGCTTGGGGAGGCACAGGTGAACTGCTTGGTGCAGCAGGATATTACGCAGTTGCGTTCGATGCGCGCGGCCATGGCGATTCGGATTGGGCCAGCGACGGGACGTACGGACAAGACATAATGGTGCGCGATCTGGAATGCATCATCGAAGCCTTGGGCAAGCGCCGCCCGGTTTTGGTGGGCGCCTCCATGGGCGGCGGCACCAGCCTGGTGGCCGTCGGTGAAGGTCATGTCGACGCCACTGCCTTGATCATGGTGGATATCGCGCCGCGCATCGAGCCTGAGGGAGTCGACAAGATCCAGGCTTTCATGGCGCAAAAGCCCGAGGGCTTCGATTCGCTGGAAGAAGTTGCCCAGGCCATCAGCAATTATCAGCCTCAACGTGTGCGCCCCAAGAACCTGGATGGCCTTGTGAAAAATGTGCGCCAGGGCGCAAACGGCAAATACCATTGGCATTGGGATCCGCGCATCCGTGCCGGCAAGCGCGACCTGGAACGGCGCCAGCAGCGCCTGGAAGCATGCGCCCGGCGGCTTATCTTGCCAGCCTTGCTGGTGCGCGGCGGCCTGTCAGACGTGCTTAGCGAAGAGGGCGCTCAACAGTTTTTGGCTCTTTGCCCACACTGCGAATACGTTAACGTAGCCACCGCGGGCCATATGGTAGCGGGGGACCGCAACGACATTTTCGGCACCTCGGTGATCGAGTTTTTGGGGCGCGCGGTGCCGGTAGGTGGCGAGCCGGTTCATCCCGCGCATCCTGGCAGCGCGCATGGCATTGACGCAGGCGAAGATATCAACGACGTGCCGTAAGGCCTTGCTCACTATTCTTCGATCACAGCAATAGCCCGATGCACCCCCAGCATCGTTTGAAGTTGGGAACTGCCATCACAAAGCGCGTTCATCGAGCACTCGGAGAGAAAGCAAGGCTCTCTGCTGCAAATGGCTGGCCAACCTCTGATATCGCAGCAGCACAAAGCTATCCAGACTGAAGCTTTCAAACTCACCGGAGAGATCATGAAGGTCGACGGCCAGTGCCACTGTGGTGCCATAGCGTACGAAGCCGAGGTCGAACCCGGCGGGATCGTTATCTGCAACTGTGCGGATTGTCAGATGCAATCGGGCTCGGTCTTTCGCATGAATATCCCTGCGTCCGCACAGTCGTTTCGCCTCTTGAAGGGATCCCCCAGGAAATACCTCAAGGTCGCTGAAAGCGGGACGAAGCGTGTCCACGCCTTTTGTGGAAATTGTGGCGGCCCGATCTACTCTTCTGCTGCCGAGGACCCACAGAGCTACTCTTTGCGGGTTGGCGCCTTGAAGCAGCGGTACCAGCTGGGACGCCCTGTCAGGCAGATTTGGACGAAGCGAAGATTCCCGTGGTTTCCGCACCTCGACGGCACCGAAGAGTTCGAAGAGCAGCCTTGATGTGCAGGCTGAGTCATGAAGGGCCACGTTCGTATTCTTCCTTGCTGACCTTCTCCATCCACTTCACAGATTTGCCATCAAGGCCTTCTGAGATCGCAATATGGCTCATACCCATGGTGGGACTGGCGCCATGCCAATGCTTGACGCCAGGCGGGATCCAGACGATGTCGCCGGGGCGAATCTCCTGAACCGCATCGTCCCATTTCTGCACCCGTCCTACGCCTGCCGTGACGATAAGGGTCTGTCCGAGAGGATGCGTATGCCAAGCGGTGCGTGCGCCGGGCTCGAAAGTGACGATGCCGCCACCCACGCGCGCGGGTGCGGTGGCCTGAAAGCGGGAGTCCACTCGGACCGAGCCGGTGAAGTTTTGCTCGCCGCCCGCGCTTGATGGCTGGGTGCCGGCCGGGGTGACCTTGATGGGGTCCTGCTCTGTGGCGGAGGCAGTTGATAATCCCAACGACAAGGCCATGGCGACGACGGGTAGTTTCATGTTCATTCTTTATAGAGTTCCTTGGTTTTCGACTTGACCGGCACTTCGCCTAACCAGCTCGTCACCCGCTCCATTGTGCGTCGTTCTTGATCCGCTTCCATCACGAAACCATCCATTATTCGGGCCTTGGGCGCAAGCCTCGCGAGCACCGACAGGCTATTGCCCAGGCCATAGCCGCCGTGAGTCACGAAGGGGATCAGCGTTTTGCCTGACAGATCGTGTGTGGACAGGAAGGTACGGACCACTGGCGGCACTGTAGTCCCCCAGATGGGAAAACCCAGGAAGACGGTGTCATAGCCCGCGACATCGGTGACCACGGATTCCAGGGGCGGTTCGTAGCCCGTATCGGTTTCCTGTCGAGCCTTTTCGACCGTTGCAAGATAGTCTTCCGGATAGGGCAAGGCGGTCCGGATTTCGAACAGATCGGCGCCAAGCTGACGATGTACCAGCCCGGCGATGACGCGCGTGTTTCCGCTTCGGGAAAAGAACGCCACCAGTGTTTTGGAGCCTATTCGCCTGAAATCCCCCCCGGTATCCGGGGTTGCGGCAAGGCCGCCCAGTGGCAGGCTTGCCAAGGCCGCCATCATTGCTCGACGGGCGGGGTCGTGAAATGTCGTCATGAGGCTTTATCGGCCAACACGCGCCTGTAGGGCGGCGGGATATCGATCGCCCTGGATGTTTACTTCCGATAAGGCATGGTTGATCGTCGCCAGGTCGGCTTCCGACAATTCGATGGACGCTGCATCCAGGTTTTCGTTCAGGCGATGCAGCTTCGTCGTGCCTGGGATGGGCACGATCCAGGGCTTTTGGGCCAACAGCCATGCCAGTGCAATCTGCGCCGCGGTGCATCTGTTTTCGTTGGCGAGCTGGGCGAGCAACGCCACCAAATTCTGATTCGCCTTGATCGCTTCGGGCGAAAAACGCGGCACTTGGCTGCGAAAGTCGTCGTTGCCGAAGGTTGCCCCTTCCTTGATGGCGCCTGTCAGGAAGCCTTTGCCCAATGGACTGAAGGGCACGAACCCGATTCCCAGCTCTTCCAGGGTGGGCAGGATTTCTGCTTCCGGCTCTCGCCACCACAGCGAATATTCACTCTGCAATGCGGTAACCGGCTGCACCGCGTGGGCACGGCGGATAGTCTGAGCGCCGGCTTCCGACAAGCCGAAGTGCTTGACTTTGCCTTCGGCGATCAAGTCCTTGACTGTGCCGGCCACGTCTTCGATCGGAACGTCGGGATCGACGCGATGCTGGTAGAGCAGATCGATCACGTCTGTTTTCAAGCGCTTGAGGGATCCCTCGACCGCCCAGCGTATGTGCTCTGGCCGGCTATTAAGGACCTGTTGCTTGTTGTCATCACCGAAGGTAAAGCCAAACTTGGTGGCGATGACCACCTGGTCGCGGATCGGGGCAAGTGCCTGGCCAAGCACTTCTTCGTTGGTATAGGGGCCGTAGACCTCAGCAGTATCGAAGAAGGTGACGCCGCGATCCGCTGCGGCCCTGATCAGCGAGATCGCCTGCCGGCAGTCTGTTGCCGGACCGTAGCCGTGGCTCAAGCCCATGCAGCCCAAGCCCAGGGCGGAGACGGTCAGATTGCCGGGTCCGAGTGTGCGCGTTTGCATGTGGTGTGCTCCTGAAGGGTTCCAGCAATGAATGTAGCGATCGAGGACATGTGCGACTAGATGCTAAGATCGACATAGACTTGTGAGGTAGGCTCATAAATGCCCAGAGACCGCTACAACGACCTGCAGGCTTTCATTGCTGTTGCGCGGGAACGAAGCTTTACGCGCGCCGCTGCGCGGCTCGGAGTGTCTCAGTCAGCACTGAGCCACACAATCCGTGAGCTTGAAGCCAGGATGGGCGTGCGTTTACTGACGCGTACTACGCGCAGCGTGTCGCCGACAGAGGCGGGAGAGCATTTGATGTTGAGCATAGCCCCCCGCTTCCAGGAGATCGAGGCAGAGCTGGCGGCGGTGGGCGAATTAAGCGACAAGCCCGCGGGCACTGTCCGTATTACTGCAACGGAAAATGCGGCCGAGACGGTACTGTGGCCAAGGCTGGCGGTGCTGCTTCCGAAATACCCTCAGATCAAGGTTGAGCTTACGGTGGATGCTCGCTTCGCTGATATCGTTACCGACCGGTACGACATGGGGGTGCGGCTTGGCGATGAAGTTGCCCGGGACATGACTGCCGTTCGCATCGGCCCCGACCTATGCTTTGCGATCGTCGGTTCACCCGCATATTTGGCGCAGCACCCGGTTCCCAAGAAGCCGCAAGACCTGGCTTGTCTTGACTGCATCAACCTGCGCCTGATGAGCCATGGCGAACTCTATGCCTGGGAGCTCCGCAAGGGTAATCAACAGATCAATGTACGTGTCGAAGGCCAGCTTGTATTCAATGGGACAAGGCCCATCCTCCAGGCTGCGATCGCGGGCTTCGGGCTTGGGTATTTGCCGCTGGACATGGTGCAGCCTCATATTGCCGAAGGAAGGCTGGAGCGGGTACTTGAAGGCTGGAGCCCGACATTTACCGGCTACCACCTCTACTATGCGAGCCGCAAGCAATTGCCTCGCGCGATGGCCGTGCTGATCGAGGGGCTGCGGTACCCGTACAGCGCGATATGAATCCGTGAACTTGGCAGGTTTGTGAATGGCGATAGAGAGCTTCAGCGACGTTCTGGCCTTCATTCATGTGGTGCGCGAAGGAAGTTTTACGCGTGCTGCTGCGCTACTCGGTATATCTCCTTCCGCAGTGAGCCATTCTGTCCGGGGGCTTGAAGTACGGCTGGGAGTCAGGCTGCTGACTCGCACCACCCGTAGCATTTCCACCACCGAAGCGGGAGAGCGGCTATTTGCCAGCGTGGCACCGCGATTCGATGAAATAGACGCCGAGGTTGCTGCGGTAGAGGAATTGCGCGACAAGCCAGCGGGTACTGTACGCATTACGGCGGCCGAACACGCAGCCAATAGCATTCTCTGGCCCAAACTATCCAAAGTCCTGCACAGCTATCCCGACATCAATGTTGAGATCACCGTTGACTACACCTTGTCGGACATTGTCGCTGCGCGCTATGACGCGGGCGTTCGCGTGGGTGACCAGGTAGCGAAGGACATGATCGCGGTCCGTATTAGTCCGGACCTGCGAATTGCTGTCGTGGGTTCGCCGACATACTTCACCAAGCGACCAAAGCCGGACTCTCCGGATGAGCTTGTCCAACACAAGTGCATCAGCCTGCGGCTATCAACCCATGGCGCGCTACTTCCCTGGGACTTTGAAAAGGATGGCCAGAAACTCAAGTTCCGCATGACGGGCCAATGGGTGTTCAACAACAGTTCAGCCATCGTCCGCGCGGCCCTCGCCGATTATGGTCTGGCATTCGTTCCCGAAGACATGGTGGTCGAACACCTCGCGGCTGGAAGGCTGGTACGCGTGCTGGATGACTGGTGCGCCCCTTATCCAGGGTATTACCTCTATTACCCGAGCCGGCGCCAATCCTCGCGCGCCTTGGGCATCATTGTGGACGCCCTGCGGCATCGCAGCCGTTGAGAAGTAAAGAACTTGCCATTTGACGCTTCGCTACTGCCAATTCATGAATTTTTATCAGTAGTGAATGCGGATTTGTGGGCTTAATCAAAATAACGGCACCCCGTACGATTCATCTTTCTGTAAGGAAAGGCGGGGGCAGGCCCTCTTGCGGTTGTCATTGCCTTCCTTCCAACAGCTCGTACTGCAGGGAGCAAATGATCAATGGCCAATGCAACATCCGCGAAGTACCACAAGGCTGACGCGCTAATTGCCGGCCTTGCCTTGAGCCTTGGGCTGGGGTTTGCGCCGGCCCAAGCCGCCCAAAACACAGCGGCACAAACCTCTGCCGTTCGGCCTGCGTCCGATCTGCTTACGGCCAAGCAGCAGGCTATCCCGTTGATTGCAGCCTTTATGGCCACCAGCGACTTGCCCAGGTTGAATAGCGCCTTGAATCGGGGGCTGGATTCTGGTTTGAGCATCAGCGAGGCGAAAGAAATCCTGGTGCAGCTGTACGCCTATGTCGGTTTTCCCCGCAGCCTGAATGCGCTGGGCGAACTGAAGAAGGTGATGGAGGAGCGCAAGGAGCGCGGTGTCCGGGATCTGCCCGGGCTAGAGCCTGGCCGCGCCATTCCCGCAGGCGAAGAATTGGTGGCGATAGGCAAGGCCAATCAGACTCGTATTTCGGGCAGGGTTGTGGAAGGCCCGCTGTTCGACTTTGCGCCTGTCATCAATCAGTTCCTGCGGGCACATCTGTTCGGCGCAATTTTCGAGCGCGACAACCTCGACTGGCAAAGCCGCGAGTTGGCGACGGTCGGGGCATTGGCCGCCACACCGGGGGTAGAAGCGCAGTTGCGTTCTCATATGGGCGCCAGCCTGCGGGTGGGCCTGAGCGCCGCGCAGTTGCGCCAGGTGAGCCAAGCGCTCTCTGAAGGTGGCGATGCACAGGCTGCGCAGCGTGCCGACGAGGCCCTGACGCAGGCGCTGGCTGCAGCATCAGCATCCGGAGGTTGAACATGAATCTTTCCAGAATCCTGCCGTCCGCCGCCGTCGCAATCCTGGTCGCTGCTTGCGCGAGCAATCCTGGCAAGCCGGATAGTTCCTCCGGTCCCTTGCTGATTCAAGAACAAGGCAGCTTCGCCGCCGGCGGGAAGATGCTCACCACGCCAGGCACGTTCAATCCTCGCCTTCCCATGGAGCCGGCCGGGCAGACTTACCGCGGCGATCATGCGTATACCTTCTATCAAATTCCTGTGGATGCCCGGAAGTACCCGATCGTCATGTGGCATGGCGCGGGGCAATCTTCCAGGACCTGGGAAACAACAGCAGACGGCCGCGAAGGTTTTCAGACCATTTTCCTGCGCCGGGGATTCGGTGTCTATCTGGTCGACCAGCCTCGGCGAGGCGGCGCGGGGCGAAGCATGGCCGAAGCGACAATAACGCCTACGCCTGACGAGCAGCTTTGGTTCAACCAGTTCCGTGTCGGGTTGTGGCCAGACTACTTCAGCGGCGTACAGTTTGACCGCGATCCAGAGACCTTGAATCAGTTCTTTCGGGCCATGACGCCAAACACGGGCGCGTTCGACTCGAACGTGGTTTCTGACGGAGTCTCTGCGCTCTTTGATCGCATCGGCGCTGGGATCCTGTTCACCCATTCGCAAGGGGGTGGGCCGGGTTGGCTGACCGCAATCAAGAATGACCGGGTCAAAGCCATCGTGTCGTTTGAGCCGGGCAGTGGTTTTGTCTTTCCCGAAGGCGAAGTGCCTGCACCTATCCCCAGTGCATTCGATACGGTGAAAGCCGAGGCCGTGCCGCGCGCGCAGTTCAACGAACTGACGCGCATTCCCATACTCATCGTTTACGGCGACAACATCCCTGGCCAGGCGACCGATATGCCTGCGCAGGACAGCTGGCGTGCGCGGTTGGAGATGGCACGGCTGTGGCGTGACGCGGTAAATCGCCATGGCGGCGATGCCACTGTGGTGCACCTGCCGGAGATTGGCATCAACGGCAACACGCACGTCCCCATGTCGGACTTGAACAACATGCAGATCGCGGACCTGGTTTCAAAGTTCCTGGCCGAAAAAGATCTGAATCAACGAGAAAAAGACGGTTTTAACTTCAAGGAATAATTCTATGAAAGCCACAGTTGTAAAGGCTGCTCTCCTGGCCACGGTGGTCGGTGTCCTGCCCACCGAGGCCGGCGCGGCGGACTACAAAAAGAACCCGTTCACGCTGGTCTACGACGGCGCGATCACGCAGAACGAGCCCGGAAAAGTCAATATTCATCCCGTTACGTACAAGCTGAACGGCCTGGACATCGCCGCCAATGTCTATACCCCTGCCGGCTACGACCCAAAGAAGCGCTATCCCACGGTGGTGGTCGCCCATCCGAATGGCGGCGTGAAAGAACAAGTAGCCGGCTTGTATGCCCAGCGACTGGCCGAGCAAGGCTATTTGACGATTGCCGCCGATGCCGCCTATCAGGGCGCCAGCGGAGGACAGCCGCGCAGTGTAGATAAGCCCGCCCATCGCATCGAAGATATCCATGGCATGGCGGACTTCATCGCCCAATATGCAGGAGCCGATGTGAAGCGCCTGGGCCTCTTGGGCATATGCGGCGGCGGTGGATATTCGCTGGCGGCAGCCCAGACCGACAAGCGCTTCATGTCTGTTGCGACGGTAAGCATGTTCAACTCCGGGCGGGTACGCCGCAATGGCTACGTGGATTCGCAACTGGATTCCATCCAGCAGCGCTTGCAGCAGGCTTCGGCCGCCCGTGCCCAGGAAGCGGCCGGCGGCGAAGTGCTTTATTCGGGCGATGCCAACTTGACGGATGAGCAGATCGCCCAGCTGCCGTTCGACCTGTATCGGCAGGGTTACGACTACTACTGGAAGACGCACGCGCATCCCAACTCGACCTTCAAGTACACCACCAGCAGCCTGCTGGACCTGATGCGCTTCGATGCCACCGACCAGATCGCACTGATCGAACAGCCCCTGCTGATGATCGCGGGCAGCAAGGCCGACAGCCTGTATATGAGCGAGGATGCCTACGCCAAGGCTAGTGGCACGAAGGATAAGGAATTGTTCAAGCTCGATGGCGCCACGCATATCGAAACCTACTGGGTTTCCGAGTATGTAGACTCCGCGATCGACAAGCTGACGGTGTTCTACGAGAGGACTTTATGAGGCACGCTACTCCGATCGCCGGGTACGTGCGAACAGCAGGAGCGGGGGGCGTTGCAAGCTGACATCGCTGTTGCAGAATCGCGGCGCATTGCAGAAAGGAATACTCAATGAGCAGGTTGGTGCGGCCCTGCAGCGCAGATGGACGCCCCACCGGCCGCCGGGCAGGATGTGGCGTCCAGATCGAACGATACCGCCCTGCGCGCTACTGCAGGGCGATGTGCGCGGCCTCGATCAGCTTGGCTGTATTGGCAATGTCCTGGTTCAGGAAGGTAGCGAATTCCTCGGGGCTGTTCGCCACCGTCTCGGCGCCTTGCGCGAGCAGCTGTGCTTTCACCTTCGGGTCGTGCAGGATTTTCACGATGGTGGTGTTCAGCTTCTTCACTACTTCGGGCGGCGTGCCCTTGGGCGCCATCAAGCCGATCCACGAGACCTCGCTATAGCCCTTCAGGCCCAGCTCGTCCAGGGTGGGGTACTGAGGCGCGGCCACCGAGCGCTGCGCGCTGGTCACCGCCAGCGCACGCACCTTGCCGCTGTTCACGAAGTTGATCACGCTGGGCATGGTGGCAAAATACATATTGACCTGGCCCGACATCAAATCCACGACCGCCGGGGCGCCGCCGCGGTAGGGAACGTGCAGGATGTTGGTGCCCGCCATGCTGTTGAACAGTTCTCCGGCCAGATGGGTGCTGCCGGCCAGCCCCGCCGAGGCGAACGTGAGCTTGCCCGGTTCGGACTTGGCCAGCGCGATAAGTTCCGGTACCGTTTTCGCCGGCAACGACGGGGTGACCACCAGAAGGTTCGGAATCTGCGCCATGACCGTGATCGGCACGAAATCCTTCTGGATGTCGAAGTGCAGGGACTTGTACAGCGTGGCATTGACCGCGTTGGCGCGGCTGGCGGCGAGCAACGTATAGCCGTCGGCGTCGGCGCGCGCCACGGCCTCGGTTGCGATATTGGTGGCGCCGCCCGGCTTATTCTCCACGATCACGCTCTGGCCCAGCGCGCCGGTCAGGTGCTGCGCCACGGTGCGGGCGACGAAATCCACGCCGCCGCCTGGCGCGTACGGCACCAGGATGCGGATGGGGCGGGAGGGAAAGGTTTCCGCGCGCGCTTGCGGCAGGCCGGCCGCGCACAGCAGCAGCAAGGCCGCTGCCATTCTGGGCACGGTGGATAGTTTGGTGAGCGTCATGCAATGTCTCCGTTTGGGATTTGGGATCGGCAATCAGGCTGCGCGCAGCAGCGCGGTCAGTTCGGCGATGTGCTCGACCCGCTCGAGCCGCCATACGCAGTCGGCCACGGCCTGCGCGCGCTCGGTTCCGAGCGCGTCGCGGGCATTGGCGAGGAATTTGGCGGTCAGCGCCGCATCTTCTAGTGGGCGCGCGGCGTCGCCATAAGGGACGTCCTGGAATTCGGACCATTGCCGGCCGTCCGCGGTATGCACCGTGACGCATGCCGGGCGGCCTTGCGGATATCGTTCGGCCAGCGATCCGTCGGCGTGGACCGTAGTGCGTTGCACCAGTTCGAGCACGTCTGCCGCGGCCCAGCGGTCGCGCTCGAACTGCGCCGCGGTCAACTTGCCGTCCAGCAACGACATGGCTACCGTCACGGGCAGGCTGTGATCGGCCGTTTCGCGATTGGCCGGCTTGAACTTGGACGGATCGGCCGTGCGCTTTGCCGTGATTGGCGGCACCGTGATCTCTACCCGCTCGATCGGCTGGCCGCCCAATTGCGCATGCAGGCGCAGGGCGACTTCGTTGGGCGTCTGCAATTCGAATTGCACGGGGAATTGCTTGAAGCTGGTGGCGGCGATCAGTGGCGCTCCACCGGGTTGCAGCGCTTCGGGCGCATAGCTGGACTTCATCGGGCCGTCCTGCGCCAGCCAGTCCAGAAAGTGCGTGGGGCCGGTGAAGCCGCCTTGCGCCAGACGCACCGCCAGAATGCTGTCCATAGCAGACCAGGCATAGCCGATCGCCTTGGCCATGCTGATACCGCCCTTGGACATGGCATGCACGGTGAACTGGCGGCAGCCGGACAGCGCCACGGCCTGCTCCACCACGTTTTCGGGCAGGTTCCAGGCTTTGCCGACCACCAGCGGCGCCACGATGCCCGCGGCCGTGACATGGTGCATGCCCATGCCTTGCAGCGAGGCAAGGTGCGTCAGCCGCATCTGGCCTTCATAGCCGGCCGTGACCGCCTCGATCAGCCGAGCGCCGCTGCCGTCGGCTTCCTCTACGCAGGCCAGCGCCAGCGGGACGTTTTCGGCGGGATGGCAGACGTCCTGTGCCCAGTACACGTCCATCATGTCCAGATAGCGCACCATGATGCCGTTGAGCAGCACGGCGCGTTCCAACGACGAGGTGCCCGCTTCTCCGATAACCGTGGTGTTGCCGCTGCCGCCGACCAGCGGACCGGCGATGCGCGCCGGCTCGCAGCCGATGGCGGCGATCGCGCAGCCCAGGGCGTCGAGAATCGCGCGCTTGGCCGCGGTGATGGTGTCGTGCGAGAGGTCGGGTAGCCGCAAGTTCTGGGTGAGGGCGGTCAGTTGCCCGATAGCGCTGCGGCTCATGAGTATGTCTCCATTTTAGTCCAATATATGGAATCTATTCGGGTCGATCTAAAGTCTACCGGTGCATTTTCTATTGGGCACTAGGCTGGCCGGAAATATAAGTTCATATAGTGGGAATTAGAGCGCTGTATCGGAGGTGGCGCGGATAATGCCGGGATCAGGAGAAGACCATGAGCCAGGCATTGTTGGAATTGCTGCAATGGGCCGAATTGCCCGCGGATGCGGCCGCCCGCACCGTCATCGAGGGCGCCGATCCCGTGTTCGGCACGCGTTATCGCATCGCGGATCTGGGGGCGGCGTCGATCGCGGCAGCCGCCATTGCCGCGGACCGGTTGTGGACACTGCGTACCGGCCGCCGCCAGGCGATCTCGGTGCCAGCCCGCGCCGCCGCCGTTGCGCTGCGCAGCAATCATTACCTCAAGATCGACGGCAGCACGCCGCCGCGCCCCACCGACAAAGTCACCGGCTTCTATCCTGTGCGTGACGGGCGCTGGATCTACCTGCACTGCAATTTCCCCAATCTGCGCGACCGCAACTTGGGCGTGCTGCGAGCCGCCGCCAATCCGGCCGCGGTCGCGGCGGCGGTTGCGCAATGGGACGGCATTGCGCTGGAAGAGGCCGTTGCCGCCTCGGGTGGCTGCGCCGCCTTCGTGCGCAGCGAAGACGAATGGGCCGCCACGCCGCAGGCCGCCGCCGTGGCGGCCGAACCGCTGCTGACCATCGAGCGTATCGGCGATGCCCCCGCCGAACCGCTGCCGCCGGGCGACCGGCCGCTGTCGGGGCTGCGCGCACTGGATTTGACGCGCGTGCTGGCCGGACCGACCTGCGCGCGCACGCTGGCCGAGCATGGCGCCGACGTGATGCGCGTCTCGCGCGAGGGGCTGCCGGACTCCGGCCTGTTCGACCTGGACACCGGTCTGGGCAAACTCTCTACCTACATCGATCTGCGCGAGCCCGCCGGCGTCGAGCAACTACGCGCACTGGTGCGCGGCGCGGACGTCTTTTCGCAGTCGTACCGTCCCGGCTCACTGGACGCGCGCGGTTTCTCGCCGCAAGACCTGGCCCAATGGCGGCCTGGCATCGTCTACGTCACGCTCAGCGCCTGGGGCTACTCCGGCCCGTGGCGGCAGCGGCGTGGCTACGACACCGTGGTGCAGTCGGCCAACGGCCTGGCCTGGCGCGGTCCGGACCAGCGGCCGGCCTTCCTGCCGGTATCCGCGCAAGATTACATCGCTGGCTATCTGATGGCCTACGGCGCCATGACGGCGCTCGAGCGGCGAGCCCGTGAGGGCGGCAGCTGGCTGGTGCGCATTTCGCTGGCCGGTACCGGCCATTGGCTGCGCCGCTACGGCCTGCTGGACCCGGCGGCCGTGGCCGGCCTGCCCGCCGACCTGCCGGCAGACGAACTGCGGAACTATCTGATGGAATCGGATTCGCCGGTCGGCCGGCTGACGCATTTGGCGCCGGTGGCCCGGCTGTCCGAGACGCCGGCCCGCTGGACGCGTCCCGCCGTGCCGCTGGGCGCGCATCCGCCCGCGTGGCCCGCCTGAGCCCGGCGACGATTCCCTATCCCGATGCAGAACCCAATCAGGAGATGTACATGCGGTTTGTGAAGGAAGAAGAGGTAGTGGACCTGTTTCCGCTGGAGGCCGCCATCGATTGCGTGGAGCGGGCCTTTCGAGACTATGCCGACGGCGTTGCCTTCGACGTGCCGCGCGAGCGGACCAAGACGCAGTATGGCAGCCTGCACATTCTGCAGGCCGCCTCCGAGAAATTGAACGTCATCGGCTACAAGGCCTATTATCCGGGCCGCGAGCGGCGCGTGTTCCTGGTGCACATCATGAATCTGCGCACCGGCCGCCTGGAAGGGATCGTCGAAGGCGATGAAATGGGCATCCGCCGTACCGGCGCGGCCACCGCCGTGGCCACCCGCGCGTTGGCGCGCGCCGATGCACGCACGCTGGCCTGCTTCGGCACGGGCCGGCACGGCCTCACGCAACTGCGCGCCGTATGCGCCGTAAGGCCGATCGAGCGGGTGCAGGTCTATGGGCGCACCTTGGAGCATCTGCAGGCGTTCCGCGCCGAGGTCGAAGCGTCCTCTGGCGTATCCGTGACCATTGCCGCCACTCCCGAAGCCGCGCTGAATGGCGCTGACATCGTCAACATTGTCACCCGCGCCGACACGCCCTTGTTCGATGGCGCGTTGCTTGCGCCGGGCCAGCACGTCAACGCCGTGGGCTCCAACGCCCTGAACCGGCGCGAGATCGACCTGGCCGCCGTGCGTGCCGCCGATCTGGTGGTTGTGGATTCGGTGGAAGTGGCGCGCCGCGAATGCGGTGACCTGCTGCCGGCAATCGAGGCCGGCCTGCTGCACTGGCGCAACGTGCCCGACCTGGGGGGCGTGCTGACCGGCCGCGCGCAGGGGCGTGTGTCCGAACGGCAGATCACCCTGTTTGAATCGCAAGGCATGGGCGTGCAGGACATCTACGCTGGCAAATACGTGCTGGAGGCCGCCGCGCGCGCCGGCGCCGGCGTGGCTATTCCCATCGAGGGCCAGCCGGCACGCCGCTGACCGGCCCGCGTTGGCCGGCGGCCCGCCACGGCCGCCGGATTCCGCTTATTCGGCCTTCAGGCCGGTATCCTTCACTACCCTGGCCCACTTCTTCAGCTCGGCGTTGATGAAGTCGCCCAGCTCCTGCGGAGTGGAGGGCTTGGGCTGTGCACCCATTTGTTCCAGCAGTTCCTTCGTGCGCGGATCGTTGGCGAATTTCTGCACCTCTTGGTTCAGGGCCGCCACGGCCTCGGGCGGTGTGCCCTTGGTGGCCACCAGCGCCCACCAGACGGTGGCGTCGAAGCCGGGTACCGTCTCGGCTACCGTGGGCACGTCGGGCAGCGCATCCGAGCGCGCCGGCGTAGTCACGGCCAGCGGCACCAGCTTGCCGGCCTTGACCTGCGGCAGCACCGCTACGATGTTGCCGAAACTCATGCTGATGCGTCCGCCCAGCAGGTCGGTCATCATCGGTCCGGTGCCCTTGTACGGCACGTGCAGCATGTCCAGCCCGAACGTGTTGGCGAACAGTGCGCCGGCCATCTGTTGCGAGCTGCCGGTGCCGTTCGAGCCGTACGTGAGTTCGCCCGGATGCGCCTTGGCATAGGCCACCAGTTCCTGCACCGTCCGCACGCCCAGCGAAGGCGGCACCACCAGCACGTTGGGGGAGTTGGCCACCATCGAGATGGGGACGAAGTCTTTCACCGGGTCGTACCGCACGCTGTTGTACAGCGAGGGATTGATGCCGTGGCTGCCATTATTGGCCATCAGCAAGGTATAGCCGTCCTGGTCGGCGCGCGCCACGTATTCTGCGGCGATGATGCCGTTGGCGCCCGGCCGGTTCTCGATGATCACCGGCGTGCCGAAGTCTTCGCCCATGCGCTGCGCCAGCGCGCGCGCCAGCGTATCGTTGCCGCCGCCGGGCGGGTAGGGCACCACCAGATGGATCTGGCGCGAAGGATAGGCGTCGGTGGCCAACGCTGTCTGGATGGAAAGCGCGCCGAGCGCGATGCACAACGAGGCTAAGAGTCTTTTCATGATGATTCTGATCGTTGGTTAGAAAATGCACATGGGCGTCCGAGCCGCGCCAGCGGCCCGCGGGCGGGCAGGAATAGAAAGAGCAAAGTCAGGCACGCAGGCCCGACTCGCGGACGTAGACAGTCCCTTCCATGATGCGTCTGGCGGTGCGCACGTACGAGGCCTCCTGGATCTCGCCGTCGGCCGCCAGCGCGATGCGTACCGGGAACACGCCGGTCGGATGGCCGATGCGCACCACGCCGTCGGGGAAATGGCGCGCCACGGCATGCACCACCGTGCCCGGCAGGTTGGCGGCGATGGCAGTGCACACCGCGCCGGTGGCGGCGAACGCCTTGTGCAGCCGAGGTGGCGGCCCACCCACGCGGCGCGCCACGAAACTGACGTCCTGTGCCGACACGGTCTGCTTGGTCATGTAGTCCACGTAGTCTGTCGGCGCCACCACCGAAACCGGGTGCGGCAGCCGAGAATCGGGCGCCAGTTGCACGTGCGCGGCGGCGGCGTTGCGGATGGCCCAGAAGCGCTCGAGGATTTCCGGTGTGAAAGCCTCTGGGCTCTCGGTGCCCAGAATGCCGGCATCGCGGGCATGAAAGAACACCGTGGCCTTGGCCACGTCCACGATGGACACGGCGATTTTGCGGCCGAACTCGGGGATGTACAGCTCGTCGATCAGGTTGCCGCTGGGTAGCAGCTTGCCGGTGCTGGCTCCTTTGGTGCCGGCGAAGTCCATGCGGATCTCGCCCGAAGTGCCGGGCACGCCGGCGATGGCGCAATCGCCGTCCACGGCCGGGGCGCCATTCTCGTCCACCGGCACATACGACACCAGCAGCTGGCTCGTATTGGTGTTGAAGATGCGCACGCGCGTAACCGGGTGCACGGGTTCCACCATGCCTTCCTCGATAGCGAAGACACCGACGCCGGCCGACAGGTTGCCGCAGTTGGCCGAGTACGACACATAAGGCAGGTCGATGCCGACCTGGCCGAAGGTGTAGTTCACATCGGCGCCGGGGCTGTTGCTCTTGCCGACGATGACGATCTTGCTGGTGAGATTGTCGGCGCCGCCCAGTCCGTCGATCTGGCGCGGATCGGGGCTGCCCATCACAGCCAGCAGCACTTTGTCGCGCGCCTGCGGGTCGGCCGGCAGATCGTCTTCGTGGAAGTAGACGCCCTTGCTGGTACCGCCGCGCATGACCACGCAGCGCACGCCGCGCTGACCGGCGGAGCGGCGTATCGGGGTATTCATATGTTGGGTCTCCGTGGATGATGGGTTCGTCTACCAGTCAAGCCGGTAGCGCGCCAGTTTTTCGTCGCTGACCTGCGCGCCGATGCCCGGCTCGTCGAGGATGTGCAACTTGCCGTCGCGGATGTCGATCGGGTGTTCGAGCAGGTCGTCTTCCTGCTTGAGCGGCGTGGACAGGTCGGCCGGATAGGTCACGCTGCGGAAGGCCGAGGCGAAGTGCGCGCTGGCCAGCGCACCGATGCCCGACACGCCCTGCGACCCGATCCAGCACGGCAGGCCGTAGCCTTCGGCCATGTGGACGATGCGCATCGATTCGTAGATGCCGGTGCGCGCGATCTTGATGCCCATTACGCTGATAGCGCCGTCCTGCAGTTCGCGCCGTACGTCCGTCAGCGAGAACACGCTGTCATCGGCCAAAATGGGCACGGTGGTCGCGTCGGCCACTTTCTTGCGGTAGGCGCCCAGACCGATCGGCACGGGCTCTTCGGCCATGGCAAGGCCGTATTCCGCCATGGCGTTGATCGTGCGGATCGCCACGGCGGGGGAGTAGAGTTGATTGGCGTCGATGAACAGGATCGCATCCTCGCCCAGCGCTTCGCGCAGCATGCGCAAGCGGCGCAGGTCGCCGGCCGGATCCGACCCGGCCTTGATCTTGAACGTGCGGATGCCGTAGTCCTCGCGGATGCGCACCGCTTCCTGGATGAACTCCTCATCGTCGACGAAGTTCAGGCTCAGCATCCAGCTGACTTCCACCGGCTTGACCTTGCCGCCCAGCAGGCGGGCCAGGCTGACGCCCAGTGCTTGCGCGGCCACGTCGTGTAGCGCGGTGTCCAGCGCCGCCTTGGCAGTGGGGTTCCACGGGATGGCGGCCAGCTTGGCCTGGTAGCCCTCGCGGTCCAGCGCATCGTGGCCCACTAGCATGGGGCCCAGCGTGTCGCGCACGATGTGAACAATGGAGCGCTGCGTTTCACCGTAGATGGTGGGCCGGGCCGGGGCTTCGGCGGTGCCGGCTGCGCCACCGGCGTAGACCCGGATCAGCACGTGCTCCTGGGCGTCGCGCTTGCCGTGCGCGCCCCAGCGAGAGGCTTTCTTAAGGGGGATGCGGAAGGGAATCGCTTCCACGTGTTCGATCTTCAAGACTGTCTCCTTGTGCATGGCCGTCCATCCGCGGCTTGTCGCGGCGACGCATGCAGGCAGCCAATAGTCCATTTTTTGGACTACTTGGGCTGTGCGGGATAGTCTATCTAGCGGTATGCCTGCGTGAAATACATGGCACGTAGAAAAAATTCCACAACGTGGGAAGTCAGGATTGCCCTCAGGGGCTGGCGGCTTCTTCCACCGACATGGTGCGCAGCTTGTCCTCCAGCGATTCGATGGACGCGCGCAGGAAGGTGACGACCTCCTGCACCCGGTCGCTCTCCAGCCGCGATGCCAGGGTCGAGACGCTGATGGCGGCGATCGGATTGCGGTCGCGGTCGCAGATCTTCATGCCTACCGAGCGCACGCCGGTGGTCTCGAGCACGTCGGTGACCGTATAGCCCAGCGTTTGCGCCCGCTCGATCCGAGAGGCGAGTTCGGTCTCGGAGTAGCGCGGGTATTTCTGTCGGATGCGCGGCCGGTTGGCGGCACAAATGCGCGCGATTTCGGCGGGGTTCAGCCCGGCCAGGATGGCGATGTTGCCGGCGCCCACGCCCAGCGGGCGCCGCCGCCCGGGCTCGAGCACGAAAGCCTTGACCGGGTAGGAGCCTTCCTTGCGGTCCACGCAGACGCCGTCGAAACCAGAGCGTACCGTCAGGAACACCGTGTCGCCGGTTTGCTCGGCCAGCGCGTTCATATAGGGCTGGCATACATCGCGCAGCTTGACCGGCGGCGCGACGGCCACGCCCATTTCATACATCGCGATACCCAGAAAGTAGCGCTTGGACTCGCGGTTCTGCAATACCAGTCGCTCGGAGATCAGCCCCTGCAGCAGACGGTGCACGGTGGAGCGCTCGATTCCAGTGGCGCGGTACAGGTCGACCAGCCGCATGCCTGTGCGATTGTTGGCCGCCAGCAGGCGCAGCAGCGCCGCAATGCGCCGTATGACTTGGGTGCCGCGTGAAGTTTCGTCTTCGATGGAAGTCATGATTCCCGCTATGTGGAACAATTTCTGGAGAAAGGCCATCAGATTAGAGGCTTGTTGGCCTTATTATGGCCACATTATGAACTATTTGCCGGGCCACTCGCATCGGCGAGTCATTGCAAGAGGAGTACGGATGGCAGGCCTGACCGAAACCATGTCCCGCGTCACCGTGGACCGGGGGCTGGCGGATTTTCCGCCCGAAACCGTGGACAAGGCCAAGAGGGTCATTGCCGACACCTTCGCCGTGATCCTGTCCGGCGCCGGCAGCGAAGTCGAGGAGCCGCTGATGCGCTACCTGGACATGGCCGGCGGCAACGGCGGCGGCAGTGTGCCCATTCTGGGCACCGCGCGCCGCGCCGGGCCGGAGCTGTCGGCCCTGATCAACGGCACCTTCGGCCATGCATTGGATTTCGACGATGTCCTGTCCATGATGCCGGCCCACCCCAGCGCCATCATCGTGGCCGCGCTGCTGGCCGACCTTCCCGAGAATCCGCTGGACGGGCGGGCCTTCGTCGAGGCTTACGTGATCGGCGTCGAGGTTGGCGCGCGCATCGCGCAGGGCATCACCGTCGGGCATTATGGCCGTGGTTTCCATGGCACCGGCACACTGGGCACCTTCTCGGCGCTGGCGGCGCTGGCCAAGGCGCGCCGCCTGGACCTGGACCGCGTCCGCATCGCATTCGGTATCGCCTCGTCCATGGCCAGCGGGGTGCGCCGCAACTTCGGCACCATGACCAAGCCACTGCACACGGGCCTGGCTGCGCGCAATGCCGTCGAGGCGGTGCGCCTGGCGCTGTGCGGCTTTACCGCCGCACCCGACGCGCTGGAGGCCAAAGCCGGTTTTTACGCCGCCTATGGCGTCGAAGCCTCCAACCCCCAGGTGGCCATCGATGCGCTTGCCGGGCCGGGCATCCTGGCCGACCCCGGCATCGCGCTGAAGAAATTCGCCTGCTGTTATGCCTCGCATCGCGGCATGGACGGGGTGCTGCAGTTGCGCGCTCGCCATCACTTCACGGCGGACGATGTGGTGCGATTGGAATGCCGCATGCCGCCAGGCGGCATGCTGGTGTTGACCTATCCGCGGCCGGTTACCGGCCTGGAGGGCAAGTTCAGCCTGCAGTATTCGCTGGCCGCCGGCGTGCTCGACGGCAAGTACTCCATTTGGTCGTTCACCGACGAGGCCGTGCGCCGCCCCGGGATCGCCAGCCTGCTCGACCGCATTTCGGCCTTCGAGGACGAGTCCTGCCGTGACGACGATCCGCTGTTCGATACGCGCAGTTCCGGCGGCCGCGGCTTCGTCGAGGTCGAAGTCGAGCTACGCAATGGCACGCGCGATTGCGTGCGTGTGAACAAGGCGCCCGGGCATCCCACCCGCGAACTGAGCTGGGACGATATCGCGGCCAAATTCGCCGACTGTGCCGGGCACGCCCGCCTCGATGCCGGCAGGGCCGCCGAGGCGTTCGGCATGCTGCGCGAGTTGGAAAACCGTCGTGACCTCGGTGCGCTGATCGGCAAGCTGCATCACTAGAGAAACCGCCGTGTGTTTGGCATGCGCGCGTGTCCGGACGATCGGGCGCGCGGCGTCGTGCCGTGCCTACTTTTTTGTCAGACGATGAACGCAACTTCCCATTCTTCTGTTGCTCCCGCCGCGCTCGATGGTATGCGTGTGCTGGAGATCGCCGGCGCCGCGGGGCAGTACTGCGGCAAGCTGTTCGCCGGCCTGGGGGCCGACGTGATCCTGGTCGAGCCGCCCGGCGGGGCGAACATCCGGAACTGCGCGCCCTACGCGTCGCTGCCGCCGGATGCGGACGCCGACACGGTGCGCAGCCTGGCCTTCGCCTATTTCAACAGCGGTAAGCGCAGCGTCACGCTGGACCTGTCCAAACCCGACGGGCAGGCGTTGCTGCGTCGGCTGGCCGCGCAGGCCGACATGGTCATCGACAGCGGCCAGCCCGGCGCGCTGGCGGCCTTGGGCTGCGGCTATGAGGCCCTGTCGCAGGCCAACCCCGCGCTGGTCATGACCAGCATCACGCCATTCGGACAGACCGGGCCCTATAGCGCCTACCTGGCCGACGATCTGGTGTGCCTGGCGGCTGGCGGCTTCCTGTACCTGGGCGGCTATCCGGACTCGCCGCCCATGGGTGCCTACGGTGGCCAGGCCCACCTGGGCGGCAGCATGTTCGGCGCGGTTGCCGCCATGCTGGCGCTGACGCACGCCGAGGCGACGGGGCAGGGCGAGCACGTGGACGTGTCCATGCAGGAGTGCATGGTGCTGGCCATGGAGAACGCCGTGCAGTTCTACGACCTGGAAGGAACTATCCGCAAGCGCACGGCGGGCGTGCAGCGCTTCGCCGGCACGGGCGTATACGAATGCAGCGACGGACACATCTACATGATGGCCGGCGGTATCGGCGCCAATCGCTTCTGGGGCCGCACGATCGAGTGGCTGACCGAAGAGGGCGTACCCGGCATCGAGCGGCTGCTGGGCGGCCAATGGCAGGAAACGGACTATCTGCAATCCGACGAGGCCAAGCAAATATTCATGGAAGTTTTCGGCGACTGGGCCAGGCACCACAGCAAGGCCTATTTGTATAGCGAAGGCCAGAACCGCCACGTGCCAGTGGCTGCCATCAACGCGGTCGACGACCTGATCGCCAGCCAGCAATTGGCGGCGCGCAACTACTTCATGACGCTGGATCAGCCGGGCTGGCCGCGTCCGGGCCGCATGCCTGGCGCGCCTTACCAATTGGAGCGCACCCCCTGGCGGGCGGGGGCGCCCGCCCCACTTGCGGGGCAGCACAACGCCGAGGTCTACGGCGCCCGCGGCGTCGCCGCCGACGACTTGGCGCGTCTGGTTGCGCAGGGGGTGGTGTGATGGCCAATCTTCCGCTCTCGGGTATTCGTGTCACCGACTTCACATGGATCGGCGCCGGCTCTTACACCACCAAGATCCTGGCCGACGCCGGCGCGGACGTGATCAAGATCGAAAGCAATGATCGGGTCGACTCGCTGCGGCTGGCCGCGCCGTACAAGGACGGCATCAAGGGCATCAACCGCAGCGGCTATTTCGCGGACCGCAATTCCAGCAAGCGCAGCCTGACGTTGAACATGAAGCATCCACGCGCGCTGGAGCTGGTGTCGCGGTTGATCCGCCAGAGCGACGTCATCGCCAACAATTTCACGCCCGGCGTGATGGACCGCTTCGGGTTGGGTTATGACGCGGTGCGCGAGATCAAGCCCGACATCATCTACCTGGCGATGTCCATGCAGGGCGGCTCCGGGCCCGAGAAGCACTATCTGGGTTATGGCGCCACGATGGCGGCGGTAACGGGCATCCAGCAACTGACCGGCCTGCCGGGCCGCTTGCCGGCAGGCACGGGTACAAACTATCCAGACCATATCCCTAACCCGTGCCACGCAGCCTTCGCCTTGCTGGCCGCGCTGCGCCATCGGCGTCGCACGGGGCAGGGCCAGCGCATCGACATGGCCCAGACCGAGCCCACCGTGGCGTTGCTGGGACCCGCGGTGTTGGACTACACGGTCAACGGCCACGTGCAGCAGGCGCGCGGTAACCGGCATCCCGATGCCGCCCCGCACGGAGTCTATCCCTGCGCCGGCGCGGACCGCTGGATTGCGATCTGCGTCATGCGCGATACGCAGTGGCAGGGCCTGCGTCGGGCCCTGGGGCAACCGCACTGGATGGCCGACCCGGCGCTGGCCACGGCCTCGGCACGCCTGCGGCATGCCGACGAGATCGACGCCCGGCTGGCCCAGGAAGCCGCGCGCCACGATGCGGGCGCGCTGGTGGCGCTCCTGCAGTCGCATGGCGTAGCGGCCGGCATGGTGAGCACGGCCGCCGACGTCATCGCCGACCCCCAGCTCGAGCATCGGGACCATTGGCTGACGCTGAACCATCCCGAGATGGGGCCGTCGCTGTACAACGCGCAGCCGTTCCGCTACGCCCGCAGCCCGGCCGGCCAAGCACGGCCCGCGCCGCTGCTGGGCCAGCATACCCGCGACATCTGCGGCGAGCTGATGGGGCTGGACGAGGCCGAGATCGAACGGCTGGCCCAAGAGGGCGCCTTGAATTAATTGACATTGGGGACTACCGCATGGGCTCAGTTGAAATCACCGTCGAGGACCACGTCGCCACGGTCCTGCTGAACCGGCCCGAGGCCATGAATGCCGTCGACCCGGAAATGCGCGGCTTGCTGCACCAGGCCTGGGACCGCATCCGCCAGGACGACGACATCTGGGTCGCCGTGGTCACGGGCGCGGGCGAACGCGCCTTCTGCACGGGCTCCGACCTGAAGAAAACACTGCCCACGGCGGAAACCGCGGCCCAGCAACTATTCGGCTCGTCGCCGACCAGTTCGCTGATCGCCAATCTGCACACCGACAAGCCCATGATCGCCGCCATCAACGGCTATGCCATGGGCGGCGGCCTGGAGCTGGCGCTGGCCTGCGACATCCGCATCTGCTCGGACAATGCCCAGTTCGCCTTGCCAGAGGTGAAGGTTGGCAGCATGCCCGGCGCCGGCGGCACGGCGCGCCTGCCGCGCTACATCGGCCGTTCCGACGCCATGCTGATGCTGTTGACCGGCAGCCGCACGGACGCGGCCGAGGCGCATCGCATCGGGCTGGTCAGCAAGGTGTTGCAGCAAGCGGCCCTGCTGCCCGAGGCGCTGGCCATTGCGCGCGCCATCGCCGCCAATGCGCCGTTGTCGGTGCGGGCCGTCAAGCGCATGGTGCGCCAAGGCGAGGACATGCCGCTGGGCCATGCCATCGACACCGAGCGCGCGCTGTTCGGTCTGCTCTACAACAGCGAAGACCGCACCGAAGGGCGCAAGGCTTTTGCCGAGAGGCGCAAGCCGCAGTTCAAGGGCCGCTGACCCGTCGGCCAGCCCATCCATTACGCACATCTCCTGGACCTGTATGAATCCGCTACGAGACCAAACCGCCATTGCCGGCGTGGGCGCCAGCCCGCAAGGCAAGTTTCCGGAAGAGACCCCCGTCACCCTGGCCGTCGAGGCCTTCAAGCGTGCGCTGGACGATTGCGGCCTGAAGAAGGACCAGATCGACGGCATTCTTACCATGCCCGGCACCACCTCGCCCGAAGGCGCGCTGAACTACCTGCGCTTCGGCGAGGCGGTCGGCATCAACCCGCGCTACACCGGCAGCAAGAACATGGGCGGCGGCACGGCCGGCGCGCTGCTGCACGAGGCGGCGTTGGCGGTCAACGCCGGGTTCGCCAACTATGTTGCCTGCGTATTCGGCGATACGGCGGCCACCGGTGGCAACAAGTTCAACCGAGCCTCGGGTTGGGGCGACTCGTGGGGTATCTGGGGCTTCATGGCGGCCTGCGCCAACAGCGCCATCACCGCCTCGCGCCACATGGCGTTGTATGGCACCACCAGCCGTCAGTTGGGCGAGATTGCGGTAGCCTGCCGCCGCCATGCGTCGATGAATCCCGACGCCATCATGCGCAAGCCCATCACGGTGGATGATCACCAGAATTCGCGCTTCATTGTCGAGCCGCTGCACTTGCTGGACTGCTGCCTGATCTCCGACGGCGCGGTCTGCGTCATCGTCACCACCGCCGAGCGCGCCCGCGACCTGAAGAAGCCGCTGGTCACCATCGCCGGCATGGGCCAGGCCTACACCACCGAGAACATGGAGCGCGAGGACTGGTGGTATGTGCCGCACCAGAAGCTGGCGGTCAACGACGCCTATGCGATGGCCGGCGTCGGCCCGCGCGACATTGACGTCTGCCAGCTCTACGACAACTTCACCAGCAGCGTGCTGGTGTGGTTCGAACATGCCGGCTTTTGCAAGCCGGGCGAGTCGGGGCCGTTCGTCGAAGGCGGCCGCATCCAGCTGGGCGGCGAGCTGCCGATCAACACGGCGGGTGGCAATCTGTCTGAATCGTACATGGAGGGCTGGCTGCATATCGTCGAGGGCGTGCGCCAGATGCGCGGCGAATGCGGCCCGCGCCAGGTCGAAGGCGCCGAGATTTGTCTGGTGACCGGGCGCGGCCAGGCGCTGAACTGCGCCAACGCCACCATCTTGAAGAAAGGATAGGAATCATGGGTGAATATCTCAAGCCGCTGCCTGTGCTGAACAAGGACAACCGGCCCTTCTGGGAGGGCTGCAAGGACGGCAAGCTGCGCATGCAGCAATGCGGCGATTGCGGCCACATCCGTTTCCCGATCAATTCGGCCTGCCCCAAGTGCCTGTCGGGCAAGTTCGACTGGAAGGACCTGTCCGGTCGTGGCACGGTGTTCTCGTACGTGGTGTTCCATCAGGTCTACAACAAGGCCTTCGCCGAGGACGTGCCGTACAACGTGGCGCTGGTTCAGCTGGAAGAAGGGCCGCGCATGTACAGCAATGTGGTCGGCGTGCCCAACGACGCGGTCAGGGTAGGAGACCGGTTGGAGGTCGTGTTCGACTCTGTCACCGACGATGTCACCATTCCGCGCTTCCGGCTGAGCGGCAAGTAACGCGCTGCGGTGGGCTGGCTGCCGCAGGAAAATGACAAGGAGCGAGACATGGTTACGGAACAGTTCTCGCGCTTCGTTCTCGAGACGCCGGCGCGGCAGATTCCCGCGCCGGTGCTCCAGGGCGCGCGCGACGCCTTCATCGACACGGTGGGCGTCGCGCTGGCCGGGCTTGACGAGCCGGCCAGCCGGCTGGCCACCCGCTGGGTTGAGGAACTGGGCGCGCGGCCACAGGCCAGCCTGTTCGGCGCCACGCTGGCCACCGCGCCGACCGAAGCGGCGTTCGCCAATGGCATCAGCGCCCACGCGCTCGATTTAGACGACAGCCTGACCACGCTGCACGGGCACCCCAGCGCCACGCTGGTGCCAGCCGCGCTGGCGGTGGCGCAGTCCACGCATGCCAGCGGAGCCGAGCTGCTTGCCGCCTATGCGCTGGGCCTGGAGGTAGCCGGCAAGTTCGGCCGCGCGCTGGGCGACGAGCACTATATGCGCGGCTGGCACAGCACCAGCACGATCGGCGTGTTCTCGTGCACCGCCGCCGCCGCCCGCCTATGGGGCCTGGATGCAAAGCAGCTGTGCATGGCCTGGGGCCTGGCGGCCTCGCAGATGAGCGGGCTGTTGCGCAACTTCGGCTTCATGGCCAAACCGTTCCATGCGGGGCATGCTGCCCGCGCCGGCGTTTGGTCAGCCTGGGCGGCAAAGGCCGGCATGACAGCGGATCCAGACATCCTGGACGGCACGCGCAGCATGCTGGCCACCTACGGGGGCGGCGATGGCGCAACGCCGTCCACCTTGGTCGGGCGCCTGGGGGCTCCCTGGGAAATCCTGGATCCCGGCATCAACGTCAAGCGCTGGCCCTGCTGCTATGGCACGCATCGCGGTATCGCTGGCCTGTTGGCGTTGCGCGAGGCCCATGGCCTGCGAGCCGACGACGTGCAATCGGTCGAAGTCGGCTTCGTGCCCGGCAACGACGCCGCGCTTATCGGGCGCGAGCCGGCCACCGGCCTGGAGGCCAAGTTCAGCATGGAATACACCGCCGCCGCCGCGTTGATCGATGGCGCGATCGGCGTCGATACCTTTACCGATGCGGCCGTGATGCGCGAGCCGCACCGCGCGCTGATGCGCAAGGTGCGACGCTATCACGTCGATCCGCGCGATATTCCGGCCGGCATGCCTGTATTCGTGGACCTGGCGGTGACCATCGCGTCGGGCCGCTTGACGCTGCGTGTGCAGCACGCCCCGGGCTCGCGCGCCGCGCCCATGGACGCGCAGGACCGCAAGGCCAAGTTCCTGGAGTGTGCCGGCCGCTGGCTGGACCCGCAGCGGGCCCAGGCACTGCATGCGCTGCTGTGGAACTGCGCCGACTTGGCCGACGCGGATGCACTGATGCGCGCCACGCGGCGGCGCTCTTCTGGAGAAGCATGATGACGAGTGATCCCGGCGCTGCCGCGCAGGCGGCCTGCAAGACAAGTGAGAGCGACATGCGCGTGGCGATCCTGGATGACTATCAGAACCTGGCCATGCAACTGGCCGATTGGAGCGCCGTGGCGGCGCGCTGCGAGGTGACGGTGTTCGAGCGCCATTTGGCGGAAGACGAGGCGGCGCGCGAGCTGGCCGACTACGACATCCTGTGCCTGACGCGCGAGCGCATGGCGATGCCCGGCTCGTTGCTCGGGCGCCTGCCGCGGCTCAAACTCATCGCCATCACCGGCCCGCACAATCGCACGCTGGATTTCGTGGCGGCCGACCGTCTGGGCATCACGGTGTCGTGCACGCCGCGTTCGGCCGCGGGCCAATACGCCACTCCCGAGCTCGCGTGGGGACTGATCCTGGCGCTGGCCCGCCATATCCCGGCCGAGGTGGCCGGCATGAAAGCGGGCGGCTGGCAGCGCACGGTCGGCGTCGCATTGGCCTCGCGCACGCTGGGCGTGGTCGGCCTGGGGCGCCTGGGCAGCCGCATGGCGCCCATCGCCCGCGCCTTCGGCATGGACGTCATCGCTTGGAGCCAGAACCTGACCGACGAGGCGGCGCGCGCCGCGGGGGCCGTGCGCGTCGACAAGGATGAGCTGTTTGCGCGCAGCGACGTCGTCAGCCTGCACCTGGTGCTGAGCGAGCGTACCCGCCACGTGGTCGGGCGGCGCGAGTTGGAGCTGATGAAGCCAACCGCGTACCTGGTCAATACCGCGCGCGGCCTGCTGGTCGAGCGAGAGGCGCTGATCGAGGCTTTGCGCAGCCGCCGCATCGCCGGCGCCGCGCTGGACACCTTCGATTGCGAACCGCTGCCGGACGACGATCCGCTGCGTGGCCTGGACAACGCCATTCTTACGCCGCATCTCGGCTATACGGTGCGCGAACTGCTTGGCCCCTTCTATGCCTGGACGGTCGAGAACGTACTGGCCTTCCTGGATGATTCGCCCATGCGCGTGCTGACAGCGCAGGCTTCGCGGTTGGACGGTGGCCACGCGACGGTCTAGCCGGCGTCTGCTCATTTGCCGGGTCGTGCCGGTAACCCATTCCAATAATTTCGGAGACATCGATGGACAGACGATCCTTTCTTTTCACTGCCTGCGGCGGCGCGCTTGCGGGGACGGCCCTGCCGTCCGCCACCTGGGCACAGGGCGGCGCGGGCTTTCCCGATCATGCGTTGCGTCTGATCGTGCCGCTGGCACCGGGCGGGGGCACCGATGCCGTGTCGCGCCTGATCGCGTCTGAAATGGGCAAGTCGCTCGGCCAGTCTGTGGTGGTGGAAAACCTGAGTGGTGGCAGCGGTACCATCGGCATGATGGCCGTAGTGCGTGCGGCGCCCGATGGTTACACGCTGCTGACCGGCACGCCGTCCCTGTCGATCGATCCCTCGCTGCGCGACGACATGCGCTTCGACCCGTTGAAGGATCTGCAGCCGGTCTGCCTGTTCAGCCGAGTGCCGTATGTGCTGGTCTCGTCGACCACGTTCAGGCCCAAGACCATGGCCGAGCTGCTGGCCGCGGCCAAGGCCTCGCCCGGCGCCATCACCTTCGGCTCGCCTGGCATCGGCAGCGGTGGCCACTTGGCTGGCGAGCTCTTCCAGTTGTTGACCGGCATCAAGCTGACCCACATTCCCTACAAGGGATCGGGCCCGGCCATGAACGATCTGCGCGGCGGCCGCATCGACCTGCTGTTCGGCACTACGCCGGCCGTGGTGCAGTTCGTCAAGGCTGGCACGCTGCATCCGCTGGGGGTGTCCAGCACCACGCGCGTCGCCAGCCTGCCCGACGTGCCCACCATTGCCGAAAGCACTGCGACCGGCTACGAAAGTTATTCCTGGTACGGCCTGTGGGCTCCCGGCGCGACACCCGCGCCGGTGGTGCAGAAGCTGAACGCGGCGGTGCGCACTGCCTTGGCCCAGGCCAACGTGAAGCGCGGCATCGAGACCGACGGCGGCAAGCCCGAGCCCACCACGCCAGAACAGACCGGTGCGTTCCTCGCCAAGGAAATCGCCAAATGGCGCGACGTGATCACCAAGGCCGGCCTCAAACCCGAATAAGCGTGTTTTTGAAGGAGGTGCACACAATGGACATGCAACGACGACGTTTCGGCCAGGCCGCGATGGCGCTGGCCTCGATGGCGGCGGCCCCACGTCTGCTGGCCGCCGAGGATCCCGCCACCGGCTTTCCCGATCGGCCCATCCGCCTGATGATTCCCTTCGAGCCTGGTGGCGGCACCGACATCGTGGGCCGCGCCATCGCGCAGAAAACCGCCGAGGCGCTGGAGCACCCCATCGTGGTCGAGAATCGCAGCGGGGCCAACGGCACTATCGGCGCCGCAGCCGTGGCGCGTGCGGCGCCCGACGGCTACAACTGGTGCATGTTCACTGCCAGTCATTCGGTCAACGTGACCCTGCAGGGCAAAAAGCAGTCGTATGACCTGTTGCGTGATTTCGATCCCCTGATCCAATTGGCAGTTCAGCCCTATATCCTGGTGGTGCGGCCCGGCCTGCCCGTGCATACGGTGGGCGAGCTGATCGCGATGGCCAAGGCCAAGCCAGACGCCTTGACATTCGGCTCGTCGGGGGTAGGCGGGCTGCTGCATCTGTCGGCCGAACTGCTGTCCGCGATGGCCGGCATCAAGATGATCCATGTACCGTATAAGGGCGGCGCGCAGGCGATGATGGACGTCATGGCGGGCAATGTGGACATGATGTTCACCAGCCTGAACCAGTCCAAGAGCTATATTGCATCCGGCCAGCTCAGGCTGCTGGCTGTCACGTCGCCAGCGCGCTCGCCTGCCTTGCCCAATACGCCTTCCCTGGACGAAGCCGGCGTGCGAGGCTACGAAGTGCAGTCCTGGTACGGTTTCGCCGTGCCGGCCGGCACACCAGCGCCGATCGTCGCAAAGGCCAACCACGTGGTCAACCGCGTGCTCGAACTGCCGGATATCCAGCGCAGCATGGCGGCGGACGGTTCCACGCCGGTGGGCGGTACACCCGCGGCATTCGGCCGGTTTTTGTCCAACGAGGTCGTCAAGTGGCGCGATCTGATCGACAAGGTGGGAATTCCCGTCGGCTGAGTGGCGGGGAACGCCGGGGCTTGTGCCTGTGAAGTGGCAAAACCAAAAGATACACTATTGTACTTGTATCAATAAACGCAAGCGCTGATGCGCGCCTCGATATAAACCCCTAATAACCACCTATTGTAATTTCTGGCCGTGGCGAGAATAATTAAGCACGGAAATACAATAGTGTATCTTTTGAGGGGTGTCGCATAATGGCTGCCGATAGTGTTGGCAACGCGCTTACTCAGCGAGTTGTCTCGAGTTCTGGTGGCGGGCTGACCCGTCCATTGATCAGCGGTACTCGCCATGCGGTGTCCGCGGGCCATCCGCTTGCCTCGCAAGCCGCCTTTCGAATTCTGGAAGCCGGAGGCAATGCGGTTGATGCGGGGGCCGCCGCCGGCATGGTGCTGGCCGTGGTGCAAAGCGACGTCGTCAACTTCGCTGGAGTTGCGCCAATGCTCGTTTACAGCGCAAAGACTGGGTCTGTGCACGAGATCGCCGGACTGGGCTATTGGCCACGCGCTATTCCCCCGGATTACTTCACGAAACATCACAATGGCGAAGTCCCGCACGGCCTATTGCGCACTGTGATTCCAGCAGCACCCGATGCCTGGATCACCGCGCTGTCCGAGTTCGGCACCATGACGTTTTCCGAAGTTTCGGAAGAAGCTATCCGCATCGCTCGCGAGGGCTTTGTAATGTACCCCATGATGTCGAACATCATTTCGGCGTTTGCAGCGGAATACGCACGCTGGCCCTCCAACACAGAGATTTACCTTCCCAACGGCCATCCCCCCAAGCCAGGGGATTTATTTGTACAGAGGGATTTGGCAAAGACCATTCAATACATGGTCGACGAGGAAAAGGCAGCAGGCGGCACCCGTATCCAAGGGCTGCAAGCCGCGCGCGACGCCTTCTATAAAGGCGACATTGCGAAGGCAATCCTCAAGTACCACCGCGAAAACGGCGGATTGCTCACTGCGGCGGATCTGGAAGGCTATCGCACGCCGATTGGCGATCCAGTCTGCGCTGCGTTTGAGGGGCACAAACTTTACACCCCGCAGCCCTGGTGCCAGGGGCCAGCCCTGATCGAGATATTGAGAATTGCCCAGGAGCTGCAGTTAAGCGCTCATCCTCACAATTCCGTTGCATATGTCCATTGTCTGATCGAGGCCATAAAGGCGGCATTCGATGACCGCCATCGGTACTTTGGCGACCCTTCTCATGTGCAAGTGCCGCTGTCCGAACTGCTGTCGACCACCCATGCGCGCAAACGCGCCGATGCGATCGACACGACGCGTGCGACTGCGCCGAAATACGCCGCGGGAGCAGATTCTGTGGCACTGGATACGTCCTACGTATGCGTGGTCGACCGCCACGGAAACTCGATTTCCGCCACTCCCAGCGATGTCTCCATGGATACTCCCGTGATTCCGGGTACCGGTATTTGTCCCTCTTCTCGGGGCTCTCAATCCTGGGCCGATCCGACCCATGTCTCTGGTGTTGCACCCGGGAAGCGGCCACGATTGACGCCCAGTCCAGCCTTGGCCATTTTCGACGATGGCCGTGTCATGCCTTTCGGTACGCCAGGCGGGGATGTGCAGCTTCAGGCGATGGCCCAGGTTTTCCTGAACATCACGGCTTTTGGCATGAATCCGCAAGAAGCAGTGGATGCGCCGCGATTTGCAACGTACGACTTTCCCGATTCGTTCGAGCCGCATGCGAGCCTGCCAGGCCGGCTGACCGCAGAGTCGGATATCGGTGAAGAAACCACCAGTGCCCTCAAATCGATGGGGCACGACGCAGTGCCTTGGCCCGTACACACATGGCGGGCAGGCGCCGTCTGCCTGATTCAGCACGATCCTCGGCGCGGGGTTTGCCTTGCGGCCGCCGACCCCAGGCGTCCCAGCTATGCAATGGCCAGATAAGGGGTAGGGTTGCCATGTCGAAAACCGACCGTTCGTCAAACGGACGCACGCTAGAGGATGTGCGTCGCGACGTTGCCAGGATAGATCGAAAAATCGTGGCGGCGCTGGCGGCGCGTGAGCAATTGGCGGTCGAGGCCGTCCAGTTCAAATGCTCGGTAGCCGATATCAGTGATCCCGCTCTGCAAAAGAACCTGCTGGCTCGGATAGATGGCTGGGCGATCAGGGCGGGGCTTTCAACAGCGCTTGCGCGCGGCGTTTACACCGCTATCCTCGCTTTTGGCATTCCCAGGCAGTTGGAAGTTTTCGCCGCACGCCACGTGAGGCCGGGCCGCACGTGCGATTAGCCATATAACCCTCGTGGAGCGTCCATGATATCAAGAAGAACCGCCTTAAGAGCGTTAGTCGCTACTTCGGTTACGCCTGCCGGGTTTGCCGTTCTCGGAGCGGAGAAGTTTCCGTCGCGTCCAGTGCGCATAGTCGTACCGTACGCAGTCGGAACCGCGACAGACAGCACGGCGAGGCTACTTGCGGACGGTCTCGCGAAAGTTTGGGGTGTGCCAGTAGCTGTTGAAAATATTGCGGCGGCAAGCGGTATCGTCGGGTCTTCCGCGGTTGCTAAGCTTCCGGGCGATGGCTATACGATCATCATGGTGGCGGCCAACCATGTGATCAATCCGCACCTTTATCGGGACCTGCCTTTCGACCCTATACGGGATTTCACGCCGATTTGTATGGTTGCCCAGACCCAGGTTGTCGTGGTTGTCAACGCTAGTTCGGACCTACGTGATTTAAAAGGGCTGATTGCAGAATCCAGCCGAAATCCGGGGCGCCTGAACTACGGCTCGGCCGGCAATGGAAGTGTGGGTCATTTGGTGATGGAGCAAATCAAGCAAGCTAGCAAGGTGTCCATTACACACATTCCCTATCGTGGACAAAATCAGGCGCTGACCGATTTGGCGGGCGGCCAGGTAGATGTCGCGCTTCCCGCGCTCGCAGCCGCCGAGCCCTTTCTGCGCAGCGGTCGGCTGCGTGCGATAGCGGTGACCGGTTCGCAACGCTCCCCGCTCTTTCCCGATATCCCGACGATCGAAGAGCAGATCGGCAGGCCGGTAGAGGGGCTCGCCTGGTGGGGATTATTGGGCCCCAGGGGGATGCCGGCAGATATCGTCGAAATCATTGGATCTGCGGTGCGCGAGCAATTGCGTGCTCCCGCGATGTTGGATCAGATGCGGACGCTTAGCGCCGAAGTAGTCGCAAGTTCGGCACAGGAGATGGAACAAATGATGCGTACAGACCTGGCCAGGGTGGGGCAGGTAGTTGCGGCTGCCCACCTGAAGATTGATTAGCCCGACGCTGCGCACGCCCTGCACGCTGGAGCGTCGCTGATGGTGCTTCAGCTTTTCTTCTGTTTGCTGTTGACGGGATGATTCGCCATTGCTGCTTGCATGTGCTCCGATCCAAGGAAAATTCGCATGTACTCCGGCATGAGCTTTTTCCTTTCTGATACAGACTGCTTTACTCCCATCGAGTAATAGCCAATTTGATGGTAGTAATACACCTTGGCACGCACGGTGGCCTCATCTCGCGTAAATCCGATCGCGACGAACAGCCGCTCGAGCAAATCGAGCCGCTTGCTGTCGACCCGCTCGACCGCCCAGGCGGCGCGCTTGTCGTGGCGCGCCCAGTCACGAACAGCCAAGTCGAACCTGGGATCGAATCCGTCCTCTGTGATCAGGCGGTCGCTCAGGCGTTCCAGCATCCGTGCCGCCTCGACCGCCGACTTGGGCATTGGCCATTCCAGCACAAAAAGGTTCTCGTTTTCCCATTTCACCAAGAGCTGATCGAGCAGTTCGCTGCGGTCCAGGAAATGCTTGTAAAAGCCGCCGCGCGTGACACCCAGGCGTTGTGCAAGTCGATCGACCTTGACGCCATGGATACCTTCTTCGATTAATGCCTTCTGGGCGGTTTCCACCCAAGTGGCCGGCGGGGTTTTGGGTACAAGATTAGCCATACCCCTGATCTTAGCATTGGCGTAAGAGGTCCTCGGCCCAGCGCTGCGCGACGCGAAAAGGCGCCTCGTCATTGGAGCGGTCCAGCAGTTCGGCGACGCGTTGGCGGATGCGGCTGATCTCAAGCTCAACCCGCTCGTCGTCGCTCCTGCCTAGGTATTCGTGAGCGGCGCTGATGATCCCGCCCGCATTGATGAGGAAGTCCGGCAGATACAGAATGCCCCTTGCCTGCAGCGCGTCTCCAACGGCGGCTGCGAACAATTGATTGTTGGATGCGCCGGCCACGATGGCAGCCTTGATCTCTGGCACCGTGGAGGAGTTCAGGACGCCGCCTAATGCGCAAGGTGCAAGCACGTCGCAAGGGGCCGCGAGAATATGGTCCACGCCTACAGGCTCCGCCGAATACGTTGACCTGGCATATTGCACGCGGGCTTGATCGAGGTCGGACACCACGAGCCGCGCACCCGCCGCATATAGATGCTTGCACAATGACATGCCGACGGCCCCCAACCCTTGCACCGCCACTGTTACTTTGTCTAGAGGCCGCTTCAGGACCCTGTATACCGCTTCGTCAATGGCAAGAAAGACGCCAAAAGCAGTCCTTGGCGAGGGATCGCCACCAAAAGCGTTATCACGCGGGATACCGCTGACGAATCTGGTTTGCTGCTGGACCGCCCGCATGTCCGCGATGGTGCTGCCGACGTCTTCGGCGGTGATGTAGTGCCCCGCCAACGTATCGACGCGAGTGCCGAACGCCTGAAAAAGACGCTGTCGGTCAAATGGCCCGGATGGTTTCAGGATAACCGCCTTGCCTCCGCCGAACGGAAGGCCTGCCAGGGCGTTCTTCAAACTCATGCCATGCGAAAGTCGCAGGGCGTCGCGCAGCGCCTCGCTCTCATTGCTGTAGCTCCATACACGGCATCCTCCAAACGCCGGCCCTCGCAGGGTGTTATGAATCGCGATTATTGCGGTGAGGCCAGAGCGTTCGTCGCAGAACATTGAAACCTGCTCGTGCGGCCGTTCACCAGGAAGGGATAGCAAGGTGCTGTCATTGGGGTGCATGAGAGTAGCCTTTTTGCGGGCTGGTTGGAGGCCGGCAGATCGATGCAGGTTCAACCCGAAAAGAAACATTATTGTCTCTTTTGATATTATTCTCCACGGCTGGGCTGGATGCAAGAGTTTATAAGCAGTAATCTAAATAAAATGGCTTGTTGAGAGCGCCAAAATTTCTTTGACAGTACTGTATCTTTTAGGTAGAGTTTCTGGCATGCAATCGAGAACTCGCTATTCCGCATGGAGCCTGCTGGCCGCTGGAGCCGATCAGCGGGACTGGGCGCCCGCCTGGACAGATGCGAGGCCCAAGAAGCGCTATGACGTCGTCATCATCGGGGGGGGCGGGCAGGGGCTGGCGACTGCCTATTACTTGGCCAAAAACCATGGCATCACGAACGTGGCGGTCATCGAAAAGGGATGGATCGGAGGAGGAAACACCGGCCGCAATACCACGATCATCCGATCCAACTACCTCTATCCCGAAAGCGCACGCCTTTATGATTTTTCGGTGCGCCTGTACGAGGGGCTGTCGCGTGAACTGAATTTCAACATCATGTTCAGCCAGCGAGGCATGATCACGCTCGCGCATTCGCGCCATGATCTCGATCTGCAAGCCCGCTGGGCGAACGCGATGCAATCTAATGGTGTCGATGCCGAACCGCTTGGCGCCGAACAGGTTCGTGAACTCGAGCCCCGTCTGAATTTCACCGCAAACGCGAGGTTCCCCATTCTAGGAGGGCTGATCCAGAGGCGCGCCGGACCGGCAAGGCATGATGCGGTGGCTTGGGGCTATGCGCGAGGAGCAAGCGCGTTGGGCGTGGACATCATTCAGAACTGTGCGGTCACTGGGTTTGATATACATGACGGAGCCGTGAAGGCAGTCCATACGCAGCAAGGCAAGATACTTGCAGGCAAGGTTGCGCTATGCGTAGCAGGACATAGCAGTCAATTCGCCGCTTGGGCAGGTTTCCGCTTGCCGGTCATCAGCTACGCATTGCAGGCCATGGTGACCGAGCCAGTCAAGCCAGTACTCGAGCGTGTCACGCTTTCGCCGGCGCTCGGAGCATATTGGAGCCAGAGCGACAAAGGCGAAGTCGTAATGGGGGGTGGCCTTGATCACTTCCCGTCCTACGCGCAACGGGGTAGTTTCGCCGTCACTCAGCAAGTCGTCGCAGCCACTGCGGAGATGTTTCCTTCACTTGGGCGCTTGCGGCTGCTGCGTCAGTGGGCCGGAATCGTAGACATCGTCCAGGACTCAAGTCCGATCATCGGGCCGTCACCCGTACGCGGGCTCTACCTGAATTGCGGTTGGGGTACTGGCGGCTTCAAAGGCATTCCCGTCGGCGGCTGGACATTGGCACACGAAATCGCGACTGGTCGCACGCACGAGCTTGCGGAACCTTTTCAACTCGGTCGATTCACCAGCGGTCGTCTCATAGACGAAGCTGCAGCAGCCGGCATTGCCCACTGACCAAGATGATGCTTTTGACCTGCCCCTGGTGCGGACCACGTTCGGAGAACGAATTCCATTTCGGCGGGCCAGCGCACCTGGAACGCCCCTCTATGGACTGTTCCGACGCTGAATGGGCCAGTTACCTTTTTATGCGTGACAACCCTCTGGGCGAGCATAGAGAGCGCTGGCGGCACACTTACGGTTGCGGGCAGTGGTTTAACGTGCTGCGCAATACCGTCACACATGAGGTGACTGAGGTCTATCGCATGGGTGAGACAGGAGGCCGGAATGCCTAGCAAGCGCTTGGTACAACCGTGGGGCAGTCGAATAGAGCGTGCACAGGCGCTGCAGTTTTCGTTTAATGGCCGTCCCATCGATGCGTACGCAGGCGACACAGTGGCGTCCGCGTTGCTGGCCAACGGTGTGAAGCTCGTTGGCCGCAGCTACAAACTGCATCGGCCGCGCGGTATTTTCTCCTGCGGTCCGGAAGAGCCAACCGGCATTGCGGATGTGGGCTCTGGCAGCGTACGCACGCCCAACACGCGCCTGACAGAAGTGCAGGCCCGGAACGGACTTGAAGTGAGCAGCGGAAATTGCTGGCCGAGCCTCAGGCACGACATATTGGCAGGCCTTGGGCTTTTTTCGTCCTACATGCCTGCAGGCTTCTACTACAAGACTTTTACGTGGCCTCGCTGGGAATGGTTCGAGCCGGCCATCAGGAGGTTGGCCGCAGCGAGCCGTGCAAGCGATTTGGCGGACCCCGATTCATATGGCGAAGTATCGACAACCGCCGACGTGCTCGTTATTGGAGGCGGACTTGCGGGCGTGCGCGCGGCGCTATCGGCGGCACAGTCCGGCAAGGACGTGTTGATGATCGATGGGGATGTCGAACCAGGCGGAAGCCTGACCTCGCATGGACAAGGATTGGCCTCGATGACAAGTATCCAGTCCATGCTCGCCGCTTTCAAGCAGGCGGGCGGGCGCTTGTCTGTCCGCACCACGGCGCTAGGGGCCTACGATCAGCGCTTGATTACCGCAGTGCAGACAGGCGGCCCCGGTTCCACCACGCGAGAGCGCCTGATCAAGATACGCGCGGATCAAGTAATTATTGCGACAGGTGCGTTCGACCGCCCCATGCTGTTTCCGGACAACGACCGACCGGGCGTGATGCTGGCCGGAGCGGTCGAACGTTATGCCTCGCTATATGGCGTTGCCTGCGGCGAAAGAGTCGTGATTGCGGCGGCCTGCGACGCCGCTTATGGTGTCGCGTCCACGCTCGCCCTGACGGGCATAGAAGTTGTGGCGATTGTCGACTGTCGAGAAGAACAGCTTATCGGTGCTGAAAACATGCCGGAGCACGCCGCATGGTATCCAAATAGCACTATTGTCGCCGTGCACGGCAGCGCCGATGGTGTCACTGGAGTCACCATTGCCGATATGCCGCGCGGCCAGTTGAAAAAAATACCGTGCGACAACATTGCAAGCGCCGGTGGCGCCACTCCAAACGTAAGTTTGTATACCCAGTTCGGGGGAACGTTGAGGTGGCTGGAAGAGAGTTCGATGTTTGTGCCTGACAGGCGCCTGGCCTGCGTCGCGACAGTGGGCGCTTGCGCAGGAATCTTCGATGTCGACCAAATCTTGACACATGCCGATGCGATGGGCCGATTCGGAGTGTCCGGCGCTCCTGAGCCCATCGCTGGCGGTACCGGATTCGTACCGGCTGACAACCGACCCTCGAAGGCGGCACTTGCAATGTATGGTCGTCGTCCCGGCAAGCAGTTTGTCGACTTGCAGAACGACGTGGACGCCCGCGATATTCAGATCGCTGCGCTGGAAAATTACCGTTCTGTCGAGCATCTCAAGCGCTACACGACAACCGGCATGGCTACCGATCAGGGCAAAACAAGCAATGTCAACGCTATCGTTTTGATGGGGCAGGCCACTGGAAGGCTGCCTCAGCAAGTAGGCACCACCAGGTTTCGTGCGCCTTACCGGCCGGTGACTTTGAATACTATTTCTGCTGGCCGAAGCGGGATGCGCCTGCGGCCCTTGCGGCTCTTGCAAGCACGCGACTTCCATGCCGAGCGGGGCGCATTGTTCGAGGAATTCAGCGCGTGGGAACGTCCTGCTGCTTATCTTCAGGCAGGAGAAGACTTGCACGCTGCCGCGCTGCGGGAAGCGGCCCATGTGCGCCGCGGTGTCGCACTATTCGACGGATCGCCCCTGGGCAAGATCGAAATTTACGGCCCGGACGCGGCGGATTTCCTGGATCTGATGTTCGTCGGTCAGATGTCTACGATGCCTTTAGGGGTTGCCAGGTACGGAGTGCGGTTGAATGAAAACGGCGTAATCGTTGACGATGGCATCGTTTCCAGGTTGGGGCGTGACCACTTTTGGGTCAATACCACCTCAGGTGGCGCGGAACAGGCCGCCCTGGTATTCGAAGAATGGCTGCAATGCGAGTATCCCCATTTACAGGTCCTTATTTGTCCTGTTACCGCGCAGTGGGGCAACGTGACGGTCTCGGGGCCAATGGCATGGAAACTATTGAATAGCATTGGCTTCGACGATGCCTTCGCGCCCGAGCATATGCAGCACATGACCATGATGGAAGGATCGTTGCGAGGTACACGCGTGCGGGTGTTGCGTGCGAGCTTCAGCGGCGAGCTAGGTTACGAAATCAATCTTCCCGCTTCTGAGACAAGCAATTTGTTTAGCGAGCTGTGGCAATCCGGACGGGCGTTGCAGGTTGGCATGTACGGTGTCGAGGCGCTCATGATTCTTCGAACCGAAAAAGGCTTTATCCATGTGGGCGCCGATACTGACGGCACTTCGCTGCCGCAGGATGTGGGATTGTGGCGCGGTATGACCAAGAAAAAGGCAAATTTCGTTGGCCGCCGTTCATTGCTCAGGCCCGCTGGACTGGATACGTCACGACTGAGGTTGGTGGGGATCAAGCCTGGCGACCGCGCAACTGCGGTAGCCGTCGGTTCCATCCTCAAGACTCTCGGGCGTGGTGATTTGCCTCAAGGGCACGTCACCAGCAGCTACTTCAGTCCGGCCTTGGGCGAACCGATCGCGCTTGCCTTGCTGGCTGGCGGTGCCGATAGGCTCGGTGAACGGTTGCAAGCATGGTCGTTCGGGAGATGTGTCGAAGTGGAGGTGGTTGAAACGCCTTTTTATGATGCAAAGGGGGAGCGGATTCATGGCCGGTAAGAATATCGCTGAACCCTGTGTTCAGTGGCAAGTTCTGCAAGGAATGTCTATTGCGTCCGTGCGTCGTATGGCTGGCGATCGAGACGTGCTTGAAATCTTGAAAAATCTCGGTATGCGGTGGCCCGAAAGCACGGGAAATGCGCGGGGAGACGATCCGGTCGTGTTATGGAAACGTCCCTCTGAAGCGCTTGTCGTCAGCAAACAAGCCGGACGAACTGGCGAGTTGGTGGCGCTGCTCGAGGCTGGGCGAAGCCCGAGCGGCATTGCGCTCGATGTATCGGAGCAAATCACCGTGCTGGAAGTTCGGGGGCCGGCGTTAAATGAATGGCTGGCCCAGGTTGTCGATACATATTCCTTGCCGCAGCGGGGCGGCGTAACCAATGCTCGTCTAGCTGAAATTCATGTGCTCATCTTCAGGCCCGAAGACGAACGAGTCTGGATTCTCGTAGAGAGAACACTCGTTTCTTATCTCGATGCGTGGTTGTGCCACACGCGAGACGTTGCATTCAGCGTAGGTGTCGTGCAATGAAGTCGTTCGTTCTGACAATCTGCTGCCGGGACACGACCGGAATCGTGGCGGCAGTTGCTTCGACTTTAGCGGCTGCAGAGGCGTTTATTATCGAATCGTCCCATTACGGAGATGCAACGAGCGAGATGTTTTTCATGCGTACCGTTTTCCGGCCGACGGGCACCCGTGTGACATCGCGATCGGAGTTTCTGGATGTGCTATTGCCCGTCTCCCACCGATTTGGAATGGCGCTCCAATTACACGAGTCTGACCGCAAAATGAAGGTCGTGCTTGCCGTGTCACGCTTGGGCCATTGTCTGAATCACTTGCTGCACAGATGGCATGCTGGAGAGCTTGGCGTGGATTTGGTGGGCGTGGTGTCCAATCACGACGATATGCGTCGCCTGGTGGACTGGTTTGGGATCCCTTTTCACCATCTTCCGATGAACGAGAGCAAGCAAGAGCAGGAAGACCGTTTTTGGGATGTAGTGCAAGAAGCCGATGCGGAACTAACTGTGCTGGCGCGCTATATGCAAGTCCTGTCCGATCGGATGTGCCAGCGGCTGGAAGGCAGATGCATCAATATCCACCATTCCTTTCTGCCGAGTTTTAAAGGGGCCCGGCCATACCATCAGGCGCACGAGCGTGGCGTGAAGGTGGTCGGTGCCACTGCGCACTACGTTACGCCGGAGCTGGATGAAGGTCCGATCATCGAGCAGGATGTTGTACGGGTGGGCCATGGATTATCCACGGAGGCGCTTGTCCGTATCGGCAAGGATGTCGAGAACGTGGTGCTTGCTCGCGCCGTGCAGTGGCACGCCGAACACCGCGTCTTGCTCAATGGTCATCGTACGATTGTTTTCCAGCAGGGCGCGTAGAAGGTGGCCGGCAAACTCGTTGATCGCTATAGCCGCCGCCGCGCTAACCTTCAATCCGGCAGCGCATAGGCCACCAGATAGTCTCCCATCTTGGTGCCAAACAAGCCATGGCCGCCGGCGGGCAGGCGCCCTTCCCACAACAGCCTGCCGTTGCTCGCGTCGAACGCGCGCAGGTAGTTGTCCTGCGTGGTCGCTACGAACATCAGGTTGCCGGCGGTCGAGATGGGGCCGCCCAGGCCCGGCACGCCGATCTTCAATGGCGGTAGCTGGAAGTACGGAAGAACAGATCATCGGAGTGCTCAAGTAGGCCGAGGCAGGAGCCAAGCCAGCCGAGTTGTGCCGCAAGCACGGGATCTCCGAGGCGACGTACTACAACGGGAAGGCGAAGTACGGTGGCATGACGGTGTCCGAAACCCAGCGCCTGAAGGAACTGGAGCAGGAGAACAACCGGCTCAAGAAACTACTGGCCGAGTCAGTGCTGGATAGCGCCGCGCTGAAGGACCTGCTGGGCCGAAAGTGGTGAGCCCACAGGCCAGGCGTGAAGCGGTCAGGATTTTGATGGCCGAGCGCAAACTGGGTGTGACCAGAGCCTGTGGGCTGGTAGGAATCTCGCGGTCGCTGTTTGCCTACGAAAGCAAACGAGTGAGCGATATCGCGCTGACCGAACGCATGAAGGAAGTGGCGGTGGCCAAGCGGCGCTATGGCTACCGCCGCATCCATGTGCTGCTGCGCCGGGAAGGTTGGCGGGCAAACCATAAGCGGGTCTGGCGACTGTACAGCCAGGCCGGACTGAGTGTGCGCAAACGCAAGCGTAAGCGCATTGCCGCTGTCGAGCGGGTGGTGCGTCCTCAACCGACAGGACCGAATCAGAGCTGGTCGATGCACTTCGTCGCCGACGGCCTGGCCTATGGTCGCCGCTTCCGGTGCCTGAATGTCGTGGACCATTACACGCGGGAATGCCTGGTCATCGAGGTTGATACGTCATTGCCTGGACTGCGCGTGGCCCATGGCTTGGAAAGGATCGCCATGATGCGTGGGCTTCCCCGATCCAGCACCGTGGACAACGGGCCGGAGTTCGCAGGCAAGGCATTGGATGCCTGGGCTTACCAGGCGGGCGTGACGCTGTCGTTCATCCGGCCGGGCAAGCCCGTGGAGAATGCCTATATCGAAAGCTTTAACGGCAAGTTCCGGGATGAATGCCTAAACGAACACTGGTTCCTGTCATTGCGGCCGGCTAAATCGTTGATGGAAGCATGGCGCGTCGAGTACAACACCGAACGGCCCCACAGCTCTCTCACATCGTCCGCTCGGTCGAGAAGGTCAGCAGCTCGACATCCAGCAGATCCGGGATGGGCGGGGGTAAGGCCGCTCCCTCGTTCCGGCGCACGACCTGGAAGTACCGGACGTAGCGGCGCATATTCTCTCGGTAGAGGGAATACATCGATATCGGTCCTGGGATCGAGACCCGGTCGCAATCTTCAAGCTGGCGCCCGTATCGGTGAGTGCGTTGTATGGTGCAGTCTGGCATGGCGGCAACGTGAAAGCGGCATGCACTTATTGGTCACCGTGGCCAGGGCGCCGCCTCTGGAATCGGCGGTGCAGACGCGCCGGCACACCGGGTCGGGCTTCAGTGTCTGGGGACATAACCTGGTCTTCGCCGAAGCGTACGCGGTCGCCAACCTGAAAGCGGCTGGCCGTGACAAGCTGCTCGACAATGATCCCTTCGTAGTAGCCGCCGGCCTGGGCTGGCGCTGAGACGATACGCGCGGGAATCCATCGCTCGGTGGAATGCGCAACCAGACGCACGACTTGGCCAGCGGCCAGCGTGACCGCACCGGGCATGCGATGGGTATCGTGGTGTCCGACGGTGACGCGGAACTCGTTCGGCCCGTGCATCACAAAGGCACCGCGAATATCGACCTCCGCGGCCAGGATGTCTGCCATGGCTTGGGTAAGTTCAGCGGCGGCGCAGCCTTGCAGCTGGGCTGCTGCCGCTGTCTCGGCACCATCGATTAGGACTGCGCGCGCTGCTGCGCGGGCAGGCGAGGGGATGTCCAACAGGCGGGCGAGAAGGTCGAACTGGTAGTCGGTCATGCTGGTGGAGTGGTTGCAAAATACTGTATGGACATACAGTATATACGTGCTTAGAATTGCCTCTAGACGCGGCCAGAACGGTTACATAGTGCGGCTGGCTGCAGTGTCGAATGGGTGGCAAAGATGAGCGATTCCGGGGCGGATTGGCGGTGGGGTGACGATTACTACTGGGCTGGCGCGCCCGGCTGGACGATCTGCCGGGTGTGGGTTGACGGCGCCTACCGCCACGAGCTTTGGCACACTCGGAATGGTGTGGGTCGCCTAGTCGGGTATCGGGCTTCTTTTCAGGGCGCTGTGGCGCTATTTGAACAGCAGAGGAAGGGGGATGCATATTTGGGCTCCGGCTCGGCCGGATAGGGCACCAGGAGATCCCCTGCACACTTCGGCCACATGTCCCACTTAGGCAGCAGGGGCACGTCGCGGGCCTGGAAGTACTTCTCCAGTTGCTCGCGCTTTTTGATGCCACTGGTAGTGGCTGCACATCGGTCGCCTCTCGGTGTGGATCCGGTGTGAATTCTGTGTGAAACAGTGGACAGCCTAAGACAGGAAAGGGCGGAAAGGTCTCCCTTGCCGCCCCTGTCTGCTACTGTCTAATGCTTGCTAATTTGGTGGAGCCGGGGGGAATTGAACCCCCGTCCGCAAGCCCTCTACAACCAGTTCTACATGCGTAGTCGGCCTATTTGGATTTAACCCTGGACTTAGCCAACCGACAGGCCGGACCAAGGCGATTCACGTAATTTAAGCCTGAACCGTGTGACCCCAGTGCAGACCGATTCCTTGTGAATGTCGCTGCTGCGGTTCGGGGTTGCCCCCTAGGAAGTTGCCTTCCTCCGCCTGACCCAAGGACAGATCAGTGCAGCGGCTCACCGCTTAAGCGGCGAGAGCGAAACGCTCGTCGTTGGCGTTTGTAGTGTTTCCAGTGGTTTAACGAGCGAACTGGTGCTCGGCATGCCCTGAGTTGCTTCGCGACCCACGTCGAATCCGGATCGGCCCCAAGTGTTTGTATTGTACTCTGAATGGCTCCTGGCCGTTGGCGCAGTCAGGCGTTGGCGCAAGGTTGTTGCGGCACCGCCCGCGCCGATGGCCGGGCTGCGGCCAGCAGGGCGCCCAAGCCGATTGCGGCCAGCACAATACCGGCCGCCGCCAAGCCCAGCGTCGCCAGGCCATGGTGGTCGATGACATAGCCGCCCACGATCGCGCCGATGCCGATACCTGTGTTGGCGCCGGATATATTCAGCGAGGCTGCGAAGGCAGGTGCTTCGGGGGCGGATTTCATCACGCGCACGTGGCATACGATGAAGAGCGCCGCCTGGGCGATGCCCCAGATGCCCAGCGCCACGGCCAATAGTCCGGGGCTGCGCATTACCGGCCCCAATACCGCCAGGCCTGCGGCCATCAGCGCCGAGAACAGCAGCGTCGCGCCCAGCGCGCTACGGTCGGCGAGCCGGCCGCCGGCCCAGTTGCCAAGCAGGCCGATGGCACCAAATGCCATCATCGACCAGCCAACCAATTGGCCATTGAACCCGGCAAGCCGTTCCAGCATGTCTGCCAGGTAGGTGTAGGCGGTGAACATGCCGGTGAAGACCAATAGCGACAACAGCACATGGCCAACTACCCGGGGATTGCGCAGAATGCGCAGTTGGGTAGTCAGCTTGACGTTCTGTGCGTGGCGCGGCGGGCGCGGGAAAAAGGCCCACAGCAGCAGCGCCTTGGCAAAGGCCACGCCCGCCAGGATGCCGAAGGCGGTGCGCCAGCCAAAGGCATCCGAGATCAGCACGCCGATGGGGATACCGAACACGGTGGCCGCCACGATGCCGAAGGCCACCATCGAAATGGCCCGGCCGGCGCGTGCCGGCCCGGCGAGCTCGACGGCCGTGGCACTGGCCAATGACCAGAACACCGGCAGGGCCAGGGCGGGCACGAAGCGTGCCAGCGCCATGATGCCGATGTTGGGTGCCAGTGCCGCTGCCGCGTTCGAGACGCCAAACAGCACCAGTACGCTGATGAACAGCCGCTTGCGGTCCACATTGGTCATCAGGGCGGTCAGAAGCGGCCCCGTAACGGCTACCGTAAATGCGAACAGTGTGACCAGCAAGCCTGCCTGGGACACCGACACGTGCAGGTCGCGCGCCAGTGGGGGCAGCAGGCCGACGATCAGGAACTCTGTCGTCAGAATGGTGAAGCCGGCCGTGGAAAGCAGCAAAATGGGTAATAACATGGGATTCCTGGTGCGCGGCGCAATGGCGCCGCGCGCAATGAGCGGGCAGGGAACAGGTTGGGATGCGGCCGGGCACGGCGGGCGAGGCGCCGGGGGCCGGACCACGCCAAGAGAGGGCGGCGGGCCGGACGGCAAGAGCAGTACATCAGGGCGCTACTGTACTGAAGCCTATCCGCGGGATAAAGAGGGGATATTCGGCATGACTGTTTGTGCCGGCAGAATAATGGCCCCGGCCGGCGATACGCCCGCCCTAGGCCTGGCCGATCAGCGGCTGTCGCGCGGCAGCAAGGGCGCGATCGCGTCCCAGAGCTCGTCGGGCGTACGGGCGCACGCCTCGGCTGCCCAGGTGGTGATGTTCTCGTCTTGCCCCAGGTAGCCATAGGCCGCGGCCACCGCGGGCATGCCGGCAGCGTGGGCCGCCTGGATATCGCGCAGGTCGTCGCCCACATACACGCAGCGGCTGGTGTCGTAGCCGGCTTCGCGGGCGGCATGCAATAGCGGCGCGGGGTGTGGCTTGGCATGCTCGGTAGTGTCGCCGCACACCAATACCGCGCTGTGGCGGGTCAGGTCCAGGAATTCCACGATGGGCAGGGTCAGGTGAGTGACCTTGTTGGTGACGATGCCCCAGGCCAGCCCGCGGGCGCGTATACCGTCAAGCAGGGCGGCGATGCCGGGAAACAATCGGCTATGCACCGTGGAGCCCGCCGCATAGTCTTCCAGGAATTGCAGCCGGGCGGGCTCGTAGTCGGGGTTGTCGGGCAGCAGGCCCAGCGCGATGCGCAGCAGGCCGCGCGCACCTTGCGACGCCACCGGGCGCAGGGTTTCATAAGGCAGGGGTTCCATGCCGCGCCGCGTGCGCTGGCGGTTTGCCGCCGCCGCCAGGTCAGGGGCGGTATCGGCCAGGGTGCCGTCGAAGTCGAACAGGATCAGCGCGCTCATTTGCGGGTGGCCATCAGGTAGTTCACCGAGGTATCGTCAGACAGGCTGTAGGCCTGGGTAATCGGGTTGTATTCCATGCCGCGCATGCCACTGGGCTGCAGGCCGGCCTGGCGGGCAGCCGCGGCCAGTTCGCTGGGCTTGATGAACTGGTCGTGGCTGTGGGTGCCGCGTGGCAGCAGCCGCAGTACGTATTCGGCACCGATGATGGCGTACAGGAATGACTTGGCGTTCCGGTTCAGGGTCGAGAAAAAGACCCAGCCGCCCGGTTTGGCCAGGGCCGCGCAGGCCCGCACGATCGAGCCCGGGTCGGGCACGTGCTCGAGCATTTCCATGCAGGTCACGATGTCGTAGCGTTCGGGCTGCTCGACGGCCAGTTCTTCCACGGGCACGGCACGGTATTCCACTTGCACGCCCGATTCCAGGCCATGCAGGCGGGCTATTTTCAGCGATCGTTCGGCCAGGTCGATGCCAGTGACGCGGGCGCCGGCCACGGCCATGCTTTCGGACAGGATGCCGCCGCCGCAGCCGACATCCAGTACTGCCTTGCCCGCCAGGCTGCCGGCATATTCCTGGATCCAGCCCAGGCGCAGCGGGTTGATGGCATGCAGCGGCTTGAATTCGCTTTCGGGATCCCACCAGCGAGCGGCCAGGGCGGCGAACTTGTCCAGTTCGGCCTGGTCGGCGTTGACGCCGGGGCGGGCGGATGTGGATGTCTGGGTTGTCATGGGCAGCAGGGCGCGGCTGCGCCGGGATGAAAAAAAGGGCCTCGCAATGCGAGGCCCTTCATTGTAGCGGCTAGCGCGTCGAATTAACGGCGGCTACCCACGACTTCGATTTCAACGCGGCGGTTCTGGGCACGGCCTTCACGCGTCTTGTTGGAAGCGACGGGCTGCAGTTCGCCCTTGCCTTCCGTGTAGATGCGGTTGGGGTCGACACCCTTGCTGACCAAGTAGGCTTTGACCGAAGCAGCACGGCGCTCGGACAGGCCTTGGTTGTACTCTTCGGTACCGATCGAGTCGGTGTGGCCGACGGCGATGATGGTTTCGAGGTCGATGCCCTGGGCTTGCTGGGCAACTTGATCCAGCAATTGACGGCCTTCCGGCTTCAGGGTCGACTTGTCGAAGTCGAAGAACGTGTCGGCGTTGAAGACAACCTTGGTTGCCATCGGCGTCGGCTTGGCAGGTGCCTGCGCAACCGGCACACCGTCGCAGCCGGGGATACCGGTCGCCGGGGTCCAGAAGGCATCGCGCCAGCACAGTTCATTCGTGCCGTTCATCCACACGTCGCCGAACGGATTACGCCAGTTGTCCACGGTTTGCGCGGAAGCTGCACCGGAAGCCGTAACGGCGGCGAAGGCGAGCGCCAGAGCGAATTTGGAGGGTTTGTTCATGTTTCTCCTCGTTGAGCTTGAAGCTGGATAAGTGACTCGCAGCGAACCCCCGCCGCATATCAGGAAAACGGGGCCAGTATAGCAACGCCCAGAAAAGGTTCAAAGGATCGCTACTGGGTCTCCTGCGTGCTGGAAACAATCTTAAGGCATTTGATGACCTTTGGCTTCCCTCGAAAGGCGCATTGATGCTGGATATGATCTTTTCTTCTCTGTGCGCGGCAGGGATGTTGGTTTTTGGCAACAGGGCGGCAATCGCGCCATCTGGTCGGCCCCCGCGAGCCCCGAGGATCCTGCGCAGGGAACCATCTGACAATCGGGTGATAGAATTTCCTGTTTACCCAGCCCGGGTTTCTCTTACTCGAGTCAGTCGCTATATATATGGATTCCTTCGCTAAGGAGACGCTTCCGGTATCGCTGGAAGAAGAGATGCGCCGCAGTTACCTGGATTACGCGATGAGCGTGATCGTGGGCCGGGCGCTGCCAGATGTGCGCGACGGCCTCAAGCCGGTGCACCGACGCGTGCTCTACGCGATGCACGAGCTCAACAACGACTGGAACCGCGCTTACAAGAAGTCGGCGCGTATCGTTGGTGACGTCATCGGTAAGTACCATCCGCACGGCGACCAGTCGGTGTACGACACTATCGTGCGCATGGCGCAAGATTTCTCCATGCGCTACATGCTGGTCGACGGCCAGGGCAACTTCGGCTCCGTCGACGGCGACAGCGCCGCCGCCATGCGTTATACCGAAGTGCGCCTGGCCAAAATCGCCCACGAACTGCTGGCCGACATCGACCAGGAAACCGTCGATTTCGGGCCCAACTACGACGGCAGCGAACAAGAACCGCTGCTGTTGCCCTCGCGCCTGCCCAACCTGCTGGTCAACGGCAGCTCGGGTATTGCGGTGGGCATGGCCACCAATATTCCGCCGCACAACCTGCAGGAAGTGATCGACGGCTGCCTGTACTGCCTGCGCAATCCCGGATGTTCCATCGATGAACTGATCGAGATCATTCCGGCGCCTGATTTCCCCACCGGCGGCATCATCTATGGCATGTCCGGCGTGCGCGAAGGCTACCGCACGGGCCGTGGCCGCGTCGTCATGCGTGCCAAGACGCACTTCGAAGACATGGAAAAGGGCAACCGGCAGGCCATCGTGGTCGATGCCATTCCCTACCAGGTCAACAAGAAGACCCTGCAAGAGCGCATCGCCGAGCTGGTCAACGAGAAGAAGATCGAAGGCATCTCCGATATTCGCGACGAGTCCGACAAAGACGGCATGCGGCTGGTCATCGAGCTCAAGCGCGGCGAAGTGCCCGAGGTCATTCTCAACAATCTGTACAAGAATACCCAGCTGCAAGACACCTTCGGGATGAACCTGGTGGCGCTGGTCGATGGGCAGCCGCGCCTGCTGAACCTGAAGCAGTTGATCAGCTACTTCCTGCAGCATCGCCGCGAAGTGGTGACGCGCCGTACCGTGTTCCAGTTGCGCAAGGCGCGCGAGCGCGGCCATGTGCTCGAAGGCCTGGCGGTGGCGCTGGCGAACATCGACGATTTCATCACCATCATCAAGGCCGCGCCTACCCCGCCGGTGGCGCGCCAGGAACTGATGTCGCGCGCGTGGGATTCTTCGCTGGTGCGCGAGATGCTGTCGCGCGCCGATGGCGACACGCCGGGCGGGCGCGCGGCGTTCCGCCCCGACGACCTGCACGAAAGCTTCGGCCTGCAAGGCGACGGTATGTATCGCCTGAGCGATACGCAGGCGCAAGAAATCCTGAATATGCGCCTGCAGCGCCTGACCGGGCTCGAGCAGGACAAGATCGTTGGCGAATACAAAGACGTGATGGCCACGATTGCCGACCTGCTCGATATCCTGGCCAAGCCCGAGCGCATCACCACCATCATCAGCGACGAGCTGCAGGCCATCAAGGCCGAGTTCTCGACCGGCGCCAAGGACATGCGCCGTTCGGATATCGAGCTCAATGCCACCGAGCTCGACACCGAAGACCTGATCACGCCGACCGACATGGTGGTCACGCTGTCGCATACCGGATACATCAAGAGCCAGCCGCTGTCCGAGTACCGTTCGCAGAAACGCGGCGGGCGCGGCAAGCAGGCCACGGCCATGAAGGAAAACGACTGGATCGACCAGCTCTTCATCGCCAATACGCACAACTATCTGTTGTGCTTTTCCGATCGCGGCCGGGTGTACTGGCTGAAGGTCTGGGAAGTGCCGCAAGGTACGCGCGGGTCGCGCGGCAGGCCTATCGTCAATATGTTCCCGCTGGCCGACGGCGAGAAAATCACGGTGGTGTTGCCGGTCAAGGAATTCAGCGAAGACACTTTCGTCTTCATGGCCACGTCGCGCGGTACGGTCAAGAAAACCCCGTTGTCGGATTTCTCGAATCCGCGCAAGGCCGGCATCATTGCCGTGGGGCTCGACGACGGCGACTATCTCATCGGTGCCGATCTTACCGACGGCAAGCACGACGTCATGCTGTTCTCCGACGCCGGCAAGGCGGTGCGCTTCGACGAGAACGATGTGCGTCCCATGGGCCGCAACGCCCGCGGCGTGCGTGGCATGACGCTCGAAGACACCCAGAGCGTCATCGCGCTGCTGGTGGCCGGCGACGAATCGCAGAGTGTGCTGACCGCCACCGAAAATGGCTATGGCAAGCGTACGTCCATCGCCGAATACACTCGCCATGGCCGCGGCACCAAGGGCATGATCGCCATCCAGACCTCGTCGCGCAACGGCAAGGTGGTGGGGGCCGTGCTGGTGATGCCGTCCGATGAAATCATGCTCATCACCACCGGCGGCGTGCTGGTGCGCACCCGTGTCAGCGAAATCCGCGAAATGGGCCGTGCCACGCAGGGCGTCACGCTGATCAGCGTCGATGACGGCAGCAGCCTGTCGGGCGTGCGCCGCGTGGTGGAAAGCGATGCCGATGTCGATGACGAAGAATCCGAAGCCACGGATGCCGAAGGCGGCGAGTCCGGCGCTTCGTCTGAACCGACCGAACCTACGGAGCAATAATGGCCCGTCCCTGGAACTTCTCGGCAGGCCCGTCGGCCTTGCCTGAAGCGGTGTTGCAGCAGGCTGCCGACGAAATGCTGGACTGGAACGGCAGCGGCATGTCCGTGATGGAAATGAGCCATCGCGGCAAGCATTTCGTGCAGATCTGCGACCAGGCCGAAGCCGACCTGCGCGACCTGCTGGGCGTGCCGGCCGACTACGCGGTGATGTTCATGCAGGGGGGCGGGCTGGGCGAAAACGCCATTGTGCCCATGAACCTGATCGGCCGGCGCGGCAATCCGGCGGCCGATTTCGTGCTGACCGGCCACTGGTCCACGCGCTCGCACAAAGAAGCCGGCCGCTACGGCCATGCGCATGTCGCCGCCAGCAGCGGCGCGTCCGCGGACATCGATGGCTGCGAGCAGGCCCCCTGGACGTGGGTACCGCCGGCCGATACGTGGCAAGTCCGCCCCGAGGCGGCCTACCTGCATTTCTGCAGCAACGAAACCATCCATGGCGTCGAGTTCACCGACTGGCCCGATCTGGCTGCGCTGGGCGCGCCCGATGTGCCGCTGGTGGTCGATGCCTCGTCGCATTTTCTGTCGCGTCCCATGGATGTCACGCGCACCGGCCTGCTGTTTGCCGGCGCCCAGAAAAATGCCGGCCCCGCCGGTGTCACCATGGTGGTGGCCCGGCGCGATCTCATCGGCAAGGCCTTGCCGATCTGCCCATCGGCTTTCGACTATACCAACGTGGCAGCCGAGCATTCGCGCTACAACACGCCGCCGGCGTTTGCCATCTACGTCGCCGGGCTGGTGTTCAAGTGGGTCAAGGCACAGGGTGGCGTCGCCGGCATGGAGGCCGCCAACCGTGCCAAGGCTGACCTGCTGTACGGCTACCTGGATGGCACCGGTTTCTATCGCAACCCGGTGCATGCGCCGGTGCGCTCGCGCATGAACGTCCCGTTCGTGTTGCGCGACGAGTCGCTCAATGACGCGTTTCTGCAGGGCGCCGAGGCGGCCGGGCTGATGCAGCTCAAGGGTCATAAAAGCGTAGGAGGCATGCGTGCCTCGATCTACAACGCCATGCCGCTCGATGGCGTGCGGGCGCTGGTCGACTATCTGCAAGACTTCGAGCGTCGCTATGGCTGATTCCCTGCAAGACAAGCTCAAGCCCCTGCGCGAGCGCATCGACGCTCTCGACGCGCAGATTCTTGACCTGCTGTCGCAGCGTGCCCGTGCCGCGCTCGAGGTGGGCGAGGTCAAGCACGCCGCCGCCGCCGACGGTCCGGTGCTGCGGCCCGAACGCGAGGCCGAAGTAATCCGGCGCCTGCAGCAAATGAACCCCGGGCCTTTTCCCCGCGATGCGGTGGCATCGGTCTGGACTGAAATCATCTCGGCGTGCCGCGGCCTCGAGCGTGGCATGACCGTGGCCTACCTGGGGCCGCGCGGCTCGTTTTCCGAGCAGGCGGCGCTCGAGCATTTTGGCCATGCCGTGCAGCCGTTGCCTTGTTCGTCTTTCGATGAAGTGTTCCGTGCGGTCGAGGGCGGGCAGGCTGAAGTCGGCATGGTGCCGGTGGAAAATTCCACCGAAGGCGCGGTCAACCGCAACCTCGACCTGCTGCTCAATACGCCGCTGAAGATACTGGGCGAACGTTCGCTCGATATCCGCCATTGCCTGATGACGCAGTCGGGCTCGATGGATGGCGTCACCACTGTCGCTGCGCATCCGCAGGCGCTGGCCCAATGCCAAGCCTGGCTGAACCGTCATTATCCCGGCCTGGACCGGGTGGCCGAAGCCAGCAATTCCGAGGCTGCCCGCGTGGCCGCCGGCAATCCGGCCATTGCCGCCATTGCCGGCGAAAGTGCGGCGCCCGCCTGGAACCTGCAAATCGTGGCCGCGGGTATTCAAGACGACCCCAACAACCGGACGCGCTTCCTGGCGGTAGGCGACATCCAGCCGCTGTCCAGCGGCAAGGACAAGACCAGCCTGATCCTGGCCGTGCCCAACCGCGCCGGCGCGGTCTACGACATGCTGGCGCCCCTGGCGGCCAACGGTGTGTCCATGACCCGCTTCGAATCGCGGCCCGCCCGCACCGGCCAGTGGGAATACTATTTTTACGTCGATGTGCTGGGGCACCGCGACGATCCCCAGGTGGCTCGCGCGTTGGCCGACCTGCAGGCGCAAGTTGCTTTCATCAAGGTGCTGGGTTCGTACCCGGCGCAGTAACCTTCCTCGCGTACCCGCACCGCCATGACTACCGCTATCAAGCCGTTGACTGCCCCCGCCCACGTCAGTGCCATTGCGCCTTACCAGGCCGGCAAGCCCATCGATGAACTGGCCCGCGAATTCGGCCTGGACCCGGCCGGCATCGTCAAGCTGGCTTCCAACGAAAACCCGCTGGGCATGCCCGAGTCGGCGGCTCGCGCGCTGGCGGCCGCCGCCGGTACGCTGGCCCGCTACCCGGATCCCAACGGCTTCGACCTGAAGGCCGCGCTGGCCGAACGCTATGGCGTGCCCATGGGTTGGATCACGCTGGGCAACGGTTCGAACGACATTCTTGAAATCGCCGCGCTGGCGCTGCTCGAGCCGGGCGCTTCGGCCGTCTATGCGCAGCATTCGTTCGCGGTCTACCGCCTGGCCACCCAGGCGCGCGGTGCGCGCCACATCCAGGTGCCGGCGCGCGACCATGGCCATGACCTGGACGCCATGTTCGAGGCCATCGAGGACGATACCCGGCTGCTGTTCATTGCCAACCCCAACAATCCCACGGGCACCTTCGTGCCGGGCGCCGAAGTGGCGGCTTTCCTTGAGCGCGTGCACGCCGCGCACGGCGACCGCGTCACGGTAGTGCTGGACGAGGCCTACAACGAATACCTGGATCCGGAGCTGCGCTTCGACAGCGTGGCGCTGGTGCGGCAGTACCCCAATCTGATCGTGTCGCGCACGTTCTCAAAAGCCTACGGGCTGGCTGGTCTGCGCGTGGGCTATGCCGTCGCGCAACCGGCCCTGACCGATCTGCTCAACCGCGTGCGCCAGCCGTTCAACGTGAACACGCTGGCCCAGGCCGCCGCCATTGCGGCACTGGGCGATGCCGACTACCTGGCGCGCTCGTACGAACTGAACAAGGCGGGCAAGCGGCAATTGTGCGAGGCATTCGACAGCCTGTCGCGGCGCTATGTGCCCAGCTACGGCAATTTCGTGCTGGTGCATGTGGGCGATGCGCCGCGCGTCAATGTCGAATTGCTCAAGCGCGGGGTCATCGTCCGGCCGGTGGCCGGCGACGGCCTGCCCGAATGGCTGCGCGTCACCATCGGCCTGCCTGAAGAAAACCAGCGGTTCATCGCCGCGCTCACTGAAGTCCTGGCCGTATGATGCCGGCGTCCACCGACAGTGCGACGCAGGGGGCCGATGGCCCCCTGATTCCTGTCCTGGCGGTGGTCGGGGTTGGCTTGATCGGCGGTTCGGCTGCGCTGGCGCTGCGCCAGGCCGGCCAGGTAGGACGCGTGCTGGGGGTGGGCCGCAACCCGCAATCGCTGGCGCGGGCCCAGGAACTGCACCTGATCGATGCCGCGGCCACGCCCCAAGAGGCCGCGGCCCAGGCCGACGTCATCTTGCTGGCCACGCCGGTGGGCGGCCTGGGGGCGGTGCTGGCACAACTGCGCCCGCATCTGCGCGCCGACACGCTGCTGACCGATGCCGGCAGCACCAAGGCCGAAGTCGTGGCGGCAGCGCGGTCCGCCCTGGGTGAGCGCGTCGGCCAATTCGTGCCCGGCCATCCGATCGCCGGCGGCGAGCGCAGCGGCCCCGAGGCAGCCGACGCCACGTTATACCGCCACCGCACCGTGATTCTTACTCCGCTGCCCGAGAATACGCCCGCCGGGGTCGCCCGCGTGCGCAGTCTGTGGCAGGCTTGCGGTGCCCGCGTCATCGATATGGACGCCGGCGCGCACGACCGCATGCTGGCCTCGGTCAGCCATATGCCGCACTTGCTTGCTGCGGCGTACATGGCCCAGGTGGCCGCCGCCGACGATGCGACAGGGCGGCTGGCCCTGGCAGGCTCGGGGTTCCGGGATTTCACCCGCATCGCGGCCGGATCGCCCGAAATGTGGCGCGATATTTTCCTGTCCAATCGCGCGGCGCTGGGTGCAGAATTGGTGGCCGTGCGGGCCGTACTGGACCAGATCGAACGCGCCATGGCCGACGGCGATGGCGATGCGCTCGAGCTGTTGCTGGCCCGCGCCGCCCAGGCGCGCCGCAACTGGCGCAAGGAGTAGTTTTTGCCATGACGGGACAGCCTTTTCTTGATCTGCCTCGCGCCCGGCTGGCGCGCGGCCAGGTCGCCCTGCCGGGCTCGAAGAGCATTTCCAACCGTGTGCTGTTGCTGGCTGCGCTGGCGGCGGGGCGCACCGAGATATCGGGCCTGCTCGATTCGGACGATACCCGCGTGATGCTGGCTGCGCTGCGCCAGTTGGGCGTCGAGCTGGCCGAGGCCGGCGCGGGCCGCGTAGCCGTTACCGGCGCCGGCCGCTTCCCCGTGAAGCAGGCCGATTTGTTCCTGGGCAACGCTGGCACGGCGTTCCGGCCGCTGACCGCGGCACTGGCCCTGATGGGCGGGCAATACCGGCTGGCGGGCGTGCCGCGCATGCATGAGCGGCCTATCGGCGATCTGGTCGACGCGCTGCGGCAGTGGGGCGCCCGGATCGACTACCAGGGCCAGGATGGCTATCCGCCGCTGGCCATCGGCGCGGGCCGCATCCAGGCCGGCTCGCCGGTGCGCGTGCAGGGCGCCGTGTCCAGCCAGTTCCTGACTGCGCTGTTGCTGGCCGCGCCGGTGCTGGCCCAGGCCAGCGACCGGCCCGTGGTCATCGAGGTAGCGGGCGAGCTGATTTCCAAACCGTATATCGAGATCACCCTCAACCTGATGGCGCGCTATGGCGTGCAGGTGCGGCGCGACGGCTGGCGCAGTTTCACGATCGAGGGCGGGGCCGCCTATCGCAGCCCCGGCGCCATTGCGGTTGAAGGCGATGCCTCGTCGGCCTCGTATTTCCTGGCACTGGGTGCCATAGGCGGCGGCCCCGTGCGGGTCAGCGGCGTAAACGCCAGCAGCATCCAGGGCGACGTGGCGTTTGCCCATACCCTGGCCGACATGGGCGTGCAGATCGACTACGGTCCCGACTGGATCGAGGCACGCGGCGTGAGGGTCGACCAAGGCGGTCGCCTGAAGGCATTCGATACCGATTTCAACCTGATTCCCGACGCCGCCATGACGGCGGCCGCGCTGGCGCTGTACGCCGATGGGCCTTGCCGCCTGCGCAACATCGGTAGCTGGCGCGTCAAGGAAACCGACCGCATCCACGCCATGCACACCGAATTGGCCAAGCTGGGCGCAGGTATCGAGTCCGGCCCAGACTGGCTGCGCATCACGCCGCCGGCGCAAGATGGCTGGCGCGACGCCCATATCGGCACCTGGGACGACCACCGCATGGCCATGTGTTTCTCGCTGGCCGCCTTCGGGCCGGCCGCCGTGCGTATCCTGGATCCGGGCTGTGTAAGCAAGACGTTCCCCGATTATTTCGACGTCTACGCCGGGCTGGTGTCTGGCCAGACCCTTGCCACCGATCTCCATGACGACTGATTCCGCCCCGTCGCCCGCTTCTCCTGTACCGGTCATTGCCATCGACGGGCCCACGGCCTCGGGCAAGGGTACGGTGGCTCATCGGGTGGCCAAGTCGCTGGGCTGGGCCGTGCTCGATAGCGGGGCGCTGTACCGGCTGACCGCGCTGGCGGCGCTCAACCGCAGCCTGGCCGCCGAAGACGAGGCCGGCGTGGCCCGCGTGGCCTGCCACCTGGATGTCCGTTTCGAGGGCCGCCATATCTATCTGGAAGGTGCCGAGGTGGGCGAGGCCATCCGCCAGGAGCGGGTCGGCAATTTCGCCTCGCGCATTGCCGCCTATCCCGCCCTGCGGCAGGCGCTGCTCGAGCGCCAGCGGGCGTTTCGGGTACCACCGGGGCTGGTGGCCGACGGCCGCGACATGGGCACGGTGGTGTTTCCGGACGCCGCCGTGAAGGTCTTCCTGGTGGCCGATGTCGAAGCCCGTGCCGAAAGGCGCTGTAAGCAGTTGATCGAAAAGGGAATTTCTGCTAATCTATCCGACCTTTTGCGCGATATGCGCGAACGCGATGCGCGCGATACCCAGCGCAGCGCGGCGCCTCTCGTGCCAGCGGCCGATGCGCACGTGCTCGATTCGTCTTACCTGACCATCGAGCAAACGGTGCAGGCAGTACTCGACTTCTGGAAAGTTTCCGTCCCTGGCGGCGGTTCGTAGTTTCCGGGCAAGTGCCCGGGGCTGGCGAGCCCTGGCAGGTTCACCCACTCCACTGTCGCGGGCAATCCGCTTCGGTGTGTTTTTAACGGCCATTGCGGCCCAATGGATTTCAACCCCATGTCTTCCGTTTCCACTCCCGCCACCGGCGGCGAAAGCTTCGCCGACCTCTTCGCAGAAAGCCTCAAAAGCCAGGACATGAAGTCCGGCGAAGTCATCAGCGCCGAAGTCGTGCGCGTCGACCACAATTTCGTCGTCGTCAACGCCGGCCTGAAGTCCGAGGCTCTGATTCCCCTGGAAGAATTCCTGAACGACCAGGGCGAACTCGAAGTGCAACCTGGCGATTTCGTCTCGGTGGCCATCGATTCCCTGGAAAACGGCTACGGCGACACCATCCTGTCGCGCGACCGCGCCAAGCGCCTGTCGGCCTGGCTGCAGCTCGAAAAAGCCCTTGAAAACGGCGAACTGGTTACCGGCACCATCACTGGCAAGGTCAAGGGCGGCCTGACCGTCATGACCAACGGCATTCGCGCGTTCCTGCCGGGCTCGCTGGTCGACCTGCGTCCTGTCAAGGACACCACCCCGTACGAAGGCAAGACGCTCGAATTCAAGGTCATCAAGCTTGACCGCAAGCGCAACAACGTCGTGCTGTCGCGCCGCCAGGTGCTGGAAGCCAGCATGGGCGAAGAGCGCCAGAAGCTGCTCGAAACCCTGCACGAAGGTGCCGTGGTCAAGGGCGTGGTCAAGAACATCACCGACTACGGCGCGTTCGTCGACCTGGGCGGTATCGACGGCCTGTTGCACATCACCGACATGGCCTGGCGCCGCGTCCGTCATCCTTCCGAAGTCCTGCAAGTGGGCCAGGAAGTCGAAGCCAAGGTCCTCAAGTTCGACCAGGAAAAGAGCCGCGTCTCGCTGGGCGTCAAGCAGTTGGGCGAAGATCCGTGGGTGGGCCTGGCCCGTCGCTATCCGCAAGGCACCCGCCTGTTCGGCAAGGTTACCAACCTGACCGACTACGGCGCGTTCGTCGAAGTGGAAGCCGGCATCGAAGGCCTGGTGCACGTCTCTGAAATGGACTGGACCAACAAGAACGTCGATCCGCGCAAGGTCGTGACCCTGGGCGAAGAAGTCGAAGTCATGGTCCTGGAAATCGACGAAGACCGTCGCCGCATCTCGCTGGGCATGAAGCAGTGCCGCCAGAACCCCTGGGAAGAGTTCGCCACCAACTTCAAGCGTGGCGACAAGGTCCGCGGCGCCATCAAGTCGATCACCGACTTCGGCGTGTTCGTCGGCCTGCCCGGCGGCATCGATGGCCTGGTTCACCTGTCCGACCTGTCCTGGACGGAAACCGGCGAAGAAGCCGTGCGCAACTTCAAGAAGGGCGACGAGATCGAAGCCGTGGTACTGGGCATCGATACCGACAAGGAACGCATCTCGCTGGGTATCAAGCAGCTGGAAGGCGACCCCTTCAACAACTTCGTTGCCACCTACGACAAGGGTGCCGTGGTTCCTGGCGTGATCAAGTCGGTCGAGCCCAAGGGCGCGGTCATCACGCTGTCGGTCGACGTCGAAGGCTACCTGCGTGCCTCCGAGATCTCGTCGGGCCGCGTCGAAGACGCCACGACCGTGTTGAAGGCGGGCGAGAACATCGAAGCCATGATCGTCAACGTCGACCGCAAGACGCGTTCGATCCAGTTGTCGATCAAGGCACGCGATAACGCCGAAACCGCCGATACCATCCAGCGCATGTCCGAAGCCAGCGCCTCCTCGGGTACCACCAACCTGGGCGCGCTGCTCAAGGCCAAGCTGGATCAACAGCGCAACGACGGCTGATAGTGACCAAGTCGGAGCTGATCGCCGCACTGGCGGCCCGCTATCCCCAGCTGGCCGCCCGCGACACCGATTACGCGGTCAAGACCATGCTCGATGCAATGACCCAGGCCCTGGCCTCGGGCCAGCGCATCGAGATCCGCGGTTTTGGCAGCTTTTCGTTGTCGCAGCGCTCACCCCGTGTCGGACGCAATCCCAAGTCGGGCGAACAAGTGCTGGTACCTGGCAAACAGGTGCCGCACTTCAAGGCCGGCAAGGAATTGCGCGAGCGAGTCGACCTGGCCGGTGGCCTGGCCGACGCGCAGGCCGACGGCACGCAGGACGAAGCCCAGCCCACGCTGCTCGGCTTGCACGCCATGTAGCGCGCTGGCGGGGCCTCGCGGCCCCGTATCAGGCTGCACCGATAGGCGAAGCCCCTTGAGTGTTCAAGGGGCTTTGTTTTTGCTCAAAGGCCGTCCCAAGGCAAAGGCGCCCCTTTGGGGACCTTGTTCGTCGCAGGGCCGTCCCATATTTGCCGCCGTACCGGGCCGGCTTCCGCTTACAATTGATCATCTCGAACACTCTGGAGCATGCGTCATGCGCTACCTCGTCTGGGCCCTGCGATTGCTCGTTTTCATTGCGGTGCTGATGTTCGCCCTGAAGAACACCGACCCCGTGGCGGTCAAGTTCTACGCCGACTACGTCGTACAGGACGTTCCGCTTATCGTGGTCATGCTGGCGACGTTCGTGGTGGGCACGCTGTTCGGGTTGTTGCTGACCGTACCGGCCGCCATGCGCCGCCGCCGCGAGGCTGTGCGCCTGCGCCGCGAGGTCGAGCGCCTGCAGGCTGCCGCCAATGGCACGCAGCCGGTCGTGGCACCCGAAGCCATCGCTCCCATGTCGCCGCTGTAAGCGGCGCCATTCCGATTTTCCTTCGACCGCTACAGAGCTCGCAGCGTGGATTTTGAACCTTGGTGGCTTATTTTCGTGCCCGTGCTGTTTGCACTGGGCTGGCTGGCGGCGCGATTCGATTTCAGGCAGATGCTGCGCGAGACGCGCACCTTGCCCGATTCGTACTTCCGGGGCCTGAATTTCCTGCTCAATGAGCAGCCCGACCGTGCCATCGATGCGTTTGTCGAGGTCGCGAAACTCGATCCCGAGACCACCGAATTGCACTTCGCGCTGGGCAGCCTGTTCCGGCGGCGCGGCGAAATGGAGCGCGCCATCCGCGTGCACCAAAGCCTGCTGAACCGCTCAGACCTGCCCGAGGCCGAGCGCCAGCACGCCCAGCACGAGCTGGCGCACGATTTTCTCAAGGCAGGCATGCTCGATCGTGCCGAGAGCGCCTTCGAGCAAATGAAAGATACGCGCTACGCGCTGCCGGCGCTGCGTTCGTTGATCCGCATCTACGAGTCCGAGCACGACTGGCCGCGCGCCATCGAGGCCGTCAAGACGCTGCACGGCCTGGTAGAAGAGCCCGTGCCGCAGATCGTGCACTACTACTGCGAACAGGCCCAGTCGGCGCTGGCGGCCAAGCCTTTCAACGCCGATGCCGCGCACGCCGCGCTCGACGCTGCCGACCATGCCGCCAAGCAGGCCGGCCATGGCGAGTCGGCCGGCAAGGCCGCCAAGGTGCGTACCGCGATGCTGCGCGCCCGGTTGGCGCTGCTTGAACAAGACCCCAAGCGCGAGCGCATGTACCTGGAATCCATCTTGTCCGACGCGCCCGAGTTCGCCGGACTGATTGCCGAACAGTTGCTGGCCAACTACCGCACGGCCGACCAGGCTGTCGATGGCCTGGAAGTGCTGCAAAAGCAATACGCGCACCATCCGTCGCTGGACTTGTTCAATGTCGTGTTCCGCGAACTGCGGGTGCAGCAGGGCGCCGCACCCGCCTGGGCATTCGCGCGCGGTGCGCTGCGCCATCATCCGTCGCTGCTGGGGCTCGACCGCCTGCTCGAAGCCGAGCTGGGCAGCGCCAACGGCGGCCAGCAAGAACAAGGGCCGGTGCGCGGCGCCGACCTGAGCCTGCTGCGCAGCCTGATCCACAAGCATACGCAGCGCCTGGACCGCTACACCTGCCGCAATTGCGGCTTCCAGGCGCGCCGGTACTATTGGCAGTGCCCAGGCTGCAATGCCTGGGAAACCTACTCGCCGCGCCGTCTGGAAGAACTCGAATGAAGCCATTTCCCGCCGAGGCCATTGCGCGTGCCCGCGTGCTTGTCGTGGGCGATATCATGCTGGACCGCTATTGGTTCGGCGAGGTCGAACGCATCTCTCCCGAGGCGCCGGTGCCTGTCGTGCGCGTGGCACGCCGTGAAGATCGCCTGGGCGGCGCGGCCAACGTGGCCCGCAACATCGCCGCCCTGGGGGGGCAGGCCACCCTGGTGGGCATCGTAGGCGCCGACGAGGCCGGCGACAGTATCGGCCGCCTGGCCGGGCAGGCGGGTGTGCGGGCAGACCTGGTGGCCGACGCCGAACATCCCACCACCCTGAAAATGCGCGTGCTGGGCAGGCAACAGCAGTTGCTGCGCGTCGATTTCGAGCAGCACCCTGCGCCTGCCACCCTGGATGACCTGGACTCCCGACTGGCGCGCCACCTGGCGAACCACGACGTCGTGGTGTTGTCCGACTATGCCAAGGGCACGCTCGAGCGCGTCGAGGCCCTGATCAGCCAGGCGCGCGCCGCGGGCGTGCCCGTGCTGGTCGATCCCAAGGGCGATGACTACGTCCGCTATCGCGGCGCTACCCTGGTTACCCCCAACCGGTTGGAAATGCAGCAGGCCGTGGGCCGCTGGAATTCCGAATCACAATTGACCGAGCGCGCCCAGCGGCTGCGCACCGATCTCGATCTTGAAGCTCTGCTGGTGACGCGGTCCGAGCAGGGCATGACACTTTTCACCGCAGCGGGACGCGAGCACGTCGATGCCCAGGCGCACGAAGTCTTCGACGTGTCTGGCGCCGGCGACACGGTGCTGGCCACGCTGGCCGCCATGCGAGCCATTGGCCAGCCCTGGGTCGATGCCATGAGCTGGGCCAACCGGGCCGGCGGCATTGTCGTTGGCAAGCTGGGCACCTCGGTCGTCACCGCCGCAGAACTCGCAGGAGAATCTTCATGATAGTCGTCACAGGCGCTGCCGGTTTCATCGGCAGCAACCTGGTGCGCGGCCTGAACCGGCGCGGCATCCAGGACATCATCGCGGTCGACGACCTGACCGAGGGCGACAAGTTCCTCAACCTGGTCGATTGCCAGATCGCCGATTACCTCGACAAAGACGAATTCCGCCGCCGGGTGCTGGCGGGTTCGCTGCCGCAGGTGCGTGCCGTGCTGCACCAGGGCGCCTGCTCGGACACCACCGAGCGCAACGGGCGCTATATGCTCGACAACAATTACCGGGTCACGCTGGAACTGTTCGAGTATTGCCAGGCACAGCGCATCCCGTTCCTGTATGCCTCGTCGGCGGCGGTGTACGGCGGCTCGTCGGTGTATGTCGAAGATCCGGCCAACGAGCGGCCGTTGAATGTCTACGGCTATTCCAAGCTGCTGTTCGACCAGGTGCTGCGCACCCGCTTCAGCAGCCTGGTGGCCCAGGTGGTGGGACTGCGCTATTTCAACGTATATGGCCCGCACGAGCAGCACAAGGGCCGCATGGCGTCGGTGGCCTTCCACAACATGAACCAGTTCCTGGCCGAAGGCCACGTGCGCTTGTTCGCGGGTTGGGATGGCTATGACGATGGCGGGCAAAGCCGTGATTTCATTTCGGTCGAAGACGTGGTGGCCGTGAATCTGCACTTTCTCGACAACCCCGGAACGTCGGGTATTTTCAATTGCGGCACGGGCCGCGCACAGCCGTTCAACGATGTGGCGGCCGCCGTGGTCAATGCCCTGCGCGAAGAGCGCGGCGAAGCCGCGCTGCCGCTGGACAAGCTGGTCGAACAAGGGCTGGTGCGCTATATCCCGTTCCCCGACGACCTGAAGGGCCGCTACCAGAGCTATACGCAAGCCGATGTCACGCAATTGCGCGCGGCGGGTTTTGCCGCTTCCATGCGCGACGTACAGACCGGCGTGGCCGAATACGTGCGCTACTGGCGCGCACGCAAGGCCTAGCCGAGGGCTTGGACGTTCGTAGTTTCCGCGGCTGACTTTTCCATTCACGCGCCTGCACGGCAGGCGCGGCGAACCGCATCATGGCTGGGCAGGCGGATCGACCGATCCGCCGTCTTGTACGGAGCCTAGCCATGAATCCTTTCCTGCATGACCCGGTGGCCGCGCCTTTGCCGGCACTGCCGCGTACTGCCTATCGCCATGCCCCGCGCTGGCCCCTGATCAGCCCGCGCCAGCCAGGTCCCGCCAGCCCGGCGCGTGCGCGCCGCCCCTTCGCGCGTGCCGCGGGGTGCCTGGCGGTGGCCGGCGGCCTGGGCCTGGCAGCCATGCCGGCCCAGGCCCTGGATGTCAACGCGGCGTCGGTCGAACAACTCCAGACGCTGCGTGGGGTGGGGCCGCGTACGGCCCAGATCATCGTGCAGGAACGCGAACGCGCCGGCCCGTACGAGTCGCTGCAAGACCTGTCCGAGCGCGTGCGGGGCATCGGCCGCAAGCGCCTGGAGGGCCTGCAGGCTGCCGGGCTGGCTGTGGGCGCGGGCGTGCCTGTGCTGACCCCGGGTAGCGTCGCCACGCCGCAATTCGCGCCCGCGCTGCCCGGGCTTTCAGCACCCTGAAAGCTGGCCGGCGGTACCCCTGGCGCAAGCGCGGCTTTGGCGCCGCGCCGTCCCGCCTACGGTTATGATCGGCGGCATGGCTACCTCTACTTATCCCACTATCGAACAAACCGTCGGCAACACGCCGCTGGTCCGTCTGCAGCGTATCCCGGGCGCGGCGAGCCAGGCGCGGGGCAATGTCATCCTGGCCAAACTGGAAGGCAATAATCCCGCGGGTTCGGTCAAAGACCGGCCGGCACTGTCCATGATCCTGCACGCCGAAGAGCGTGGCGAGATCAAACCGGGCGATACGCTGATCGAGGCCACCAGCGGCAACACCGGCATTGCGCTGGCCATGACAGCCGCCATGCGCGGCTACCGCATGGTGCTGATCATGCCCGACAACCTGTCAGTAGAGCGCCGCGCCGCCATGGCCGCCTATGGCGCCGAGCTGATCCTGACGCCGGCCAGCAAGGGCGGCATGGAATATGCCCGCGACCTGGCCACGTCGATGCAGGCCGACGGCAAGGGCAAGGTGCTGGATCAATTCGGCAATCCCGATAACCCGCGCGCCCACATCGAAGGCACCGGCCCCGAAATCTGGACGCAGACCGATGGCCGCGTCAGCCATTTCGTCAGCGCCATGGGAACCACGGGCACCATCATGGGCGTGTCCACCTACCTGAAATCGCGTAATGCCAAGGTGCAGGTCGTGGGGGCGCAACCGGCCGAAGGCTCGCAGATCCCGGGCATACGCAAATGGCCCGAGGCGTATATGCCCAAGATTTTCGATGGCAGCCTGGTCGACGCGTACGAGTCCATCGGCCAGGCCGAGGCCGAGACCATGGCCCGCCGGCTGGCCGCCGAAGAAGGCATTTTCGGCGGCATTTCGTCGGCAGGGGCGCTGGTGGCGGCGCTGCGGGTTGCCGAGCGCGTCGAGAACGCCACTATCGTGTTCATTGTCTGCGACCGTGGCGACCGCTATCTGTCGACCGGCGTGTTCAACGAAAGCCGCTAGCCGAGGCCACGGCCGCGTTCAGCGCCCGGTGCGGGTTTCTATCGCGGCCGCCAGGTCGGCCACTGCGGTGGCGTAGAAATAGCTGCGGTTATATTGCGTCAGTGCAAAAAAGTTGGGCGTGGCAGTTCGGTATTGCACGGTGCCGCGCGCCTCTTCTTGCAGGTCTACCACGCCCAGTGGGCGGTCCAGCCAGCCATCGCCGTTCGCGCCGGGCGCCAGCCGCGCGCCCGCTGCCTGCAGGCTGACCCAGGTTTGCGTAGGTTGCAGGCCACCCGTGGCCAGGGCCGATGGGTCGGGCGGCAAAATGACCGGCGCAAACACTGGCAGCCCGCGCAGCCAGCCGTGTTCGACCAGGAAATTGCCCACTGACATCACCGAGTCGGACACGCTGTTGGCCAGGTCGATGTGGCCGTCGCCATCGCCGTCCACCGCGTAGCGCTTGATGCTGCCGGGCATGAACTGCGGCATGCCGATGGCCCCCGCGTATGAGCCCCTGGCATCGAGCTCCAGCTTGTCTTGCAAGGCCAGGGTGATGAAATCGCCCAACTGCCCGCGGAACATCTCGGCGCGCTCCGGTTTGTTGGGGTCCGGGTAATCGAACGCCAGCGTGGCCAGGGCATCCAGCACCCGGAAGCTGCCCATGTTGCGGCCGTACAGGGTTTCGACGCCGATGATCGACACGATGATCGAGGCCGGTACGCCGTAGCGCTGTGCGGCCTGGCTTAGCAAAGTCTGATTTTCTTGCCAGAATTGCACGCCCCACTTGATGCGCTTGGGTTCGACGAAGCGGGCCCGGTAGGTGACCCAGCTGCGCCACACCTTGCGCCCGGGGGGGGACGGGGCGATCAGCCGCGCCACCGTGGCGTTGTAGCGGGAGTCGGCCAGCGCGGCCACGATCGGGTCCAGCGGCAGGCCGCGTTCAGCGGCCAGTTGCTCGGCATAGGCGCGCGCCTCGGGGCGCAGCGTGCCCGTGGGGGTCAGCGCTGCCGGGGGTTCGCCCGGAGGCTGGGCCGGACCGATGCGGATCGGCGCTGCGCCGCTAGTGTTTTCAGAGGGAGTCTGGGCCCGTGGCGAGCCGGATGGGGGGGTAGCTGCGCAACCGGCCAGGACCAGGGAAACCGTGCCGATTTGCAGGAATCGCCGACAGATGAACATAATCTTCCTTATGGAGACCATGTATCTTACCCACCCGTCGTGCAGGCTGCATGAAATGGGCAGTTGGCACCCCGAAAGCCCGCAGAGGCTGGATGCCATCGCCGATCAATTGTTGATCAGCGGCCTGATGCCTTTCCTGGCCGAGCGCGAAGCACCCGCCGCCACCCGCGAGGCTATCTTGCGCGTGCATGGCGCCAGCTATCTCGACCGCCTGCAGGCCCAGTCGCCGGCCGGGGGCTATTTCAGCATCGACCCCGACACGGTGATGAATCCGCACACCTACGAGGCTGCGCTGCATGCGGCCGGTGCGGGTATCGCGGCCGTCGATGCGGTGATGGGCGGGCAGGCCGCCAACGCGTTCTGCGCGGTGCGTCCGCCTGGCCATCACGCGCGTCCCGACCAGGCCATGGGATTCTGCTTCCTGAGCAATATTGCCATTGCGGCGCAGCATGCGATGCATGCGCATGGCGTGCGGCGCCTGGCCATTGTCGATTTCGACGTGCACCATGGCAACGGCACCGAAGAGGCGTTCGCGGGAGACGAGCGCGTGCTGATGTGCAGCTTCTTCCAGCATCCGTTTTTTCCCAATAGCGGCGCTAGCCATCCGGCCGCCAACATGGAGAATGTGCCGGTACCGGCCTATACCGATGGCGCCGCGGTACGCGCGCTGGTGCGCGATCTCTGGCTGCCGCGCCTGGAAGCGCATGCGCCCGAGCTGATCCTGATTTCCGCCGGTTTCGACGCCCACCGCGAAGACGACATGGGCCAGATGGGGCTGGTCGAGGCCGACTACGCCTGGATCACCGAGTGCGTGGCCGAGGTGGCCGGACGCCACGCCGGGGGGCGTATCGTCAGCATGCTGGAAGGCGGTTACAACTTATCAGCCCTTGGACGCAGCGTGGTCGCCCACGTACGGGCGCTGGCAAAGTTGTAGAATCAATGAATTGTGCAATGCGGGGCCGGCGCCAGCCGGCCAATTATTCATAGCTAGGAGGCTGCTGGATGAAGGTGCTGGTACCTGTCAAGCGCGTGGTTGACTACAACGTCAAGGTACGCGTCAAGTCGGATCAAACGGGCGTGGATATCGCGAACGTGAAGATGTCCATGAACCCCTTTGATGAGATCGCCGTCGAGGAAGCCACGCGCCTGAAGGAAAAGGGCGGCGCCACCGAGGTGGTGGCGGTGTCTTGCGGCGTGGCGCAGTGCCAGGAAACCCTGCGCACGGCCATGGCCATCGGCGCCGATCGCGGCATCCTGGTGCAAACCGATGCCGAACTGCAGCCGCTGGCCGTGGCCAAGCTGCTCAAGGGCCTGGTCGACAAAGAGCAACCGCAACTGGTCATCCTGGGCAAGCAGGCCATCGATGACGACGCCAATCAAACCGGCCAGATGCTGGCCGCGCTGCTGGACTGGCCCCAGGCCACGTTCGCCAGCAAGGTGGAAGTTGCCGACGGCAACGTCACGGTCACGCGCGAAGTCGACGGCGGCCTGGAGACGGTCAAGCTGAAGTTGCCGGCCATCGTCACCACCGACTTGCGCCTGAACGAGCCGCGCTACGTCACGCTGCCCAACATCATGAAGGCCAAGAAGAAGCAACTGGACACCGTCACGCCGCAAGACCTGGGCGTCGATCCGGCGCCGCGCCTGAAGACGCTGAAGGTCAGCGAACCGCCCGCCCGCAAGGCCGGCATCAAGGTGGAAGACGTGGCCACGCTGGTCGACAAACTCAAGAACGAAGCGAAGGTGCTCTAAGATGACGACGCTGGTTATTGCCGAACACGACAACGCCCAACTGAAGGGCGCCACCCTGAACACCATCGCGGCTGCCGCCAAGCTGGGCGGCGATGTGCACGTGCTGGTGGCCGGCAGCAATGCCAAGGCTGTGGCCGAGCAGGCCGCGGCGGCCGCCGGCGTGGCCAAGGTGCTGCTGGCCGATGCGCCGCAACTGGCCGACGGCCTGGCCGAGAACCTGGCCGCCCAGGTGCTGGCCGTGGCGTCCAACTACAGCCACATCCTGTTCCCGGCGACCGCCTCGGGCAAGAACGTGGCCCCGCGCGTGGCCGCCAAGCTCGACGTGGCGCAGATCTCGGACATCATCGGGGTCGAATCCGCCGACACCTTCCAGCGCCCCATCTACGCGGGCAACGCCATCGCCACGGTGCAGTCGGGCGATGCGGTCAAGGTGATCACGGTGCGCACCACCGGGTTTGACGCGGTGGCCGCCACCGGCGGCTCGGCCGCGGTCGAGGCGCTCGAGGCCGTGGCCGATTCCGGGCTGTCCTCGTTCGTGGGCCGCGAAGTGGCCAAGAGCGATCGTCCCGAATTGGCGGGCGCGCGCGTGGTGGTCTCGGGCGGGCGTGGCCTGGGCAGCGCCGAGAACTTCAAGATCCTGGATCCGCTGGCCGACAAGCTGGGTGCCGCCCTGGGCGCCTCGCGCGCCGCGGTCGATGCGGGCTACGCGCCCAACGACTGGCAGGTTGGCCAAACCGGCAAGATCGTCGCGCCGCAGCTGTACGTGGCGGTGGGCATCTCGGGGGCCATCCAGCACTTGGCCGGCATGAAAGACTCGAAGGTCATCGTGGCCATCAACAAAGACGCCGAAGCGCCGATCTTCGGTGTGGCCGACTACGGCCTGGTCGGCGACCTGTTCCAGGTCGTGCCCGAACTGGCCAACGCGCTCTAGACAAGGGCGCCGCGCCGGGCGTGCCGCGCCGGGGAAACCCGGTACGGCACGCCCGGCGTTTTCATTTTCGGCGTGTGCCGCGGAGTAGGGCAGGATGGTGGCCGCCATTCCATGGCGCACCGCCGGGGGTAGCGACGGCGCTTTACAACAGCGTGAAAGACCTGCTGGAGCGCGCTCGCGGCAAGCCCGACGAACTGAACGTGGCCTCGTCCGGCAACGGGGGCATCACGCACCTGGCGGCGGTGGAGTTCATGCAGGTGGCGGGCGTCAGCCGCGTTCGCTGAATTCGCCCGCAAGGAAGGCGCCAAAGGTTTAAGATTGGCCCGGGAGAGCACCGCCACCGCCAACTGATCCTGGAGCCACAATGCCCTACGTCACCCCGTTGCAGGACTTTCGTTTCACGCTCAAAGCACTGGCTGGCCTGGACGATATCCTGAAGCTGCCCGGTTTTGAAGAAGTCACGCCGGACTTGGTCGACGCCATCCTGGACGAGAACGCCCGTTTTGTCGAGCAGGCCATCGCGCCGCTGAACGTACCCGGCGATACCCAGCCGCCGCGCTGGGACGACGGGCAGGTGACGACCACGCCGGGATTCAAGCAGGGGTTTGCCGAATATGCCGCCAGCGGCTGGCAGGGCCTGCAGCACCCGGCGCAATGGGGCGGGCAGGGGCTGCCCAAGCTGGTGGCTGCCGCGCCCAGCGAGAACATCCAGGCGGCCAGCCTGGCTTTTTCGCTGTGTCCCATGCTGACCGACGGCGTGATCGAGGCGCTGCTGACCGTCGGGTCCGACGCGCAGCGCCAAGCCTACGTGCCCAACCTGATCGCCGGAAAATGGACAGGCACCATGAACCTGACCGAGTCGCAGGCGGGCTCGGACCTGGCCCAGGTGGCGACCCGTGCGGTGCCGCAGGGCGACGGCAGCTACCGCCTGAGCGGGCAGAAGATCTTCATCACCTACGGTGAACACGATCTGGCCGAAAACATCATTCACCTGGTGCTGGCCCGCACGCCCGATGCACCGGCGGGGGTCAAGGGCATTTCGCTGTTCATCGTGCCCAAATTCCTGGTCAACGACGACGGCAGCCTGGGTGCGCGCAACGATGTGTGGTGCGCTTCGCTCGAGCACAAGCTGGGCATCCATGGCAGCCCCACGGCCGTGTTGTTGTACGGTTCGGGCAAGGGCGATGCCGGCGAGGGTGCGGTGGGCTACCTGGTGGGCGAAGAGAACCGCGGCCTTGAATACATGTTCATCATGATGAACGCAGCCCGCTTTGGTGTGGGCCAGCAGGGTATCGGGGTGTCCGAGCGCGCCTACCAGCATGCATTGGCCTATGCGCAGGAACGTGTGCAGGGCCGGGCAGTCGAGGGCTCGGCCGGGCCGGTAGCCATCGCTCGCCACCCCGACGTGCAGCGCATGCTGCTGACGATGCGCGGCCTGACCGAGGCCGCCCGGGCGGTATCTTTCGTGGCGGCAGCCGCGCACGACAAGGGGGTGCATCACCCGGATGCCGAAGTGCGCGCCCGCAATCGCGCGTTCTATGAATACCTGGTCCCCATAGTCAAGGGGTTTTCCACCGAATCGGCGGTGGAAGTGGCTTCGCTGGGCATCCAGGTGCACGGCGGCATGGGTTTCATCGAAGAAACCGGCGCGGCCCAGTACTATCGCGATGCCCGCATTCTGCCCATTTACGAAGGCACGACGGCCATCCAGGCCAATGACCTGGTGGGCCGCAAGACCCTGCGCGATGGCGGCGCCACCGCCTACGCCTGCATTGCCGCCATGCGCGATACGCTCAAGGCGCTCGATGGCGCGGCGGCGCGCGCCACGCCGGCCGATCGCGAAGGCCTGAGCCTGCTGCGCGGCAATCTGGACCATGCCATCCAGGCCTACGAGGGCGCGGTGGCGTTCATCCTGGAACACGCGCAGTCGAACATACGGGCGGTCTACGCCGCCAGCGTGCCCTACCTGATGCTGGCGGGCATCGTGCACGGCGGCTGGCAAATGGCACGCGCTGCGTTGGCCTGCCAGCGGCAATTGGCCGAGGGCGTTACCGACCCTTTTTATCGCACCAAGCTGTCCACTGCTTTGTTCTACGGTGCCCAGATCCTGCCGCGAGCGCTGGCGTTGTCGGCGGCGGTGCGGGCCGGCGATGTCGCTGACGCGTGCGGCGTGCAGGGCCATATTGCGTAGTGTTATTAAACATATACAACTTACGTATTTCCGGTGATACCAGTTTGATGTAAGAATCATCTGACACCGATCCGGCTACCAGCCGGGATCGCCTTTTACAGACTGCCGGCCGTTGCGGCCGGCGGCACTTACCGCCACGGAGACTTCCATGAGCCAACTTCGCCTGGGCGATACCGCCCCGGATTTCGACCAGAAATCGTCCATCGGCCCGATCCGCTTTCATGAGTACCTGGGCGACAACTGGGGCGTGTTGTTCTCGCACCCGGCCGACTTCACTCCCGTGTGCACTACGGAACTGGGCTATACCGCCAAGCTGGCCGACCAGTTCGCCAAGCGCAATGTCAAAGTGCTGGCGCTGTCGGTGGATGGCGTCGAGTCGCACACCAAATGGATCGACGACATCAACGACACGCAGTCCACCAAGGTCAACTTTCCGATCATTGCCGATGACGATCGCAAAGTGGCCGAGTTGTACGACATGATCCACCCGAACGCCAGCGCCACCGCTACCGTGCGTTCGGTGTTCATCGTCGACCCGGCCAAGAAGGTGCGCCTGATCATCACCTATCCGGCCAGCACGGGACGCAATTTCAATGAGATCCTGCGTGTCATCGACTCGCTGCAACTGACCGACAGCCACAGCGTGGCCACGCCGGTGAACTGGGAAGACGGCGATGACGTCATCATCGTGCCGTCGCTGAAAGACGAGGCCGTTCTGAAGGAAAAATTCCCGAAGGGCTACAAGGCCGTGCGTCCATACCTGCGCATTACGCCTCAGCCGAATAAGTAAATTACCAACGGTGCGGGTAGGGCGCTTGCGTCCTGCCTGTGCCGGTGCCGCCTCCGCGCCCTGCATGGGCGCGGTTTTTTTTGCCCGCCGCTCGCGGCTTATGCCTAATAGCGATGAGCAATCAAATAATGATTCGTTCCGTTTAGTTCGAGCCGCCTGCAAACTTGCATCCATCGTTGATACACATGGACGCCAACATGCTGCAAAAGAAAAAATTCTGGACCGCTGTGGCCGCCGTGGCCGCCACTTTCGTGCTGGGGCTGCCGGCGCAGGCGCAAGACAAGCAGTCGCTGTTGAATGTGTCGTATGACCCGACGCGCGAGCTGTACCGCGAAGTCGATGCCGCCTTCGTCAAGGAATACCAGGCCAAGGCCGGCGTCGACCTGACTATCCGCCAATCGCATGGTGGGTCCGGCAAGCAGGCCCGCTCGGTCATCGACGGACTGGATGCCGACGTGGTGACCTTGGCGCTGGCCTATGACATCGATGCCGTGGCCGCTCGCGGCTTGCTGCCCGAAAACTGGCAGACCCGACTGCCGCGCAACAGCTCGCCCTATACCTCGACCATCGTGTTCCTGGTGCGCAAGGGCAACCCCAAGCAGATCCATGACTGGAACGACCTGGTCAAGGACGGCATCGAAATCATCACTCCCAATCCCAAGACCTCGGGCGGCGCCCGCTGGAATTACCTGGCCGCCTGGGCTTATGCGCTGGAGCAGAACGGCGGCAGCACCGACAAGGCCAAGGCCTTCGTCGGCGAGTTGTTCCGCCATGTGCCAGTACTGGATACCGGTGCGCGCGGCTCGACCACCACCTTTGTCGAGCGCGGCGTGGGCGACGTACTGCTGGCCTGGGAAAACGAGGCTTTCCTGGCGCTGAAGGAACTGGGCCCGGACAAGTTCGATATCGTGGTGCCCTCGCTGTCCATCCTGGCTGAACCGCCGGTGGCGGTGGTGGACAAGAACGTCGACCGCAAGGGGACGCGTGCGGCGGCGCAGGCCTACCTGGAATTCCTGTACACCCCGCAGGCGCAGGAAATCATCGGCCGCAACTACTACCGGCCCACCGATGAAAAGGTGGCGGCCAAGTTCGCCGACCAGTTCCCCAAAGTGAAGCTGGTCACCATCGACGATCCGATCTTCGGGGGCTGGCAGAAGGCGCAGCAGACACATTTCAATGATGGCGGCACCTTCGACCAGATCTACCAGCCCAACGGCAAATAGTGGATCGCGACAGGATGCAATCATGAGCACAGGCACGATCGCGGCCACGGGGGCGGCAGCCCCCGCCGGCCGGCGGCGCAACCGACCCGGCGTTTTGCCGGGTTTCGGCATTTCCATGGGCTACGCAGTGCTGTACCTGAGCCTGCTGGTGTTGATCCCGCTGGCCTCGCTGCCGCTCAAGAGCGCCGATCTGGGGTGGCAGGGATTCTGGGATACGGTGACGGCGCCGCGCGTGGTGGCGTCGTACCGGCTGACCTTTGGCGCGGCCTTGCTGGCGGCGCTGGTGAACCTGGTGTTCGGCATGCTGGTGGCGTGGGTGCTGGTGCGCTACCGTTTTCCGGGCAAGAAGATCCTGGATGCGCTGGTGGACCTGCCGTTCGCGCTGCCTACCGCCGTGGCGGGTATCGCGTTGACCGCACTGTATGCCAAGAACGGCTGGCTGGGCGGGCCGCTGGAGCAATGGCTGGGCCTGAAGGTGGCGTTCACGCCGCTGGGCATTGTGGTGGCGCTGATCTTCATCGGCATCCCGTTCGTGGTGCGCACGGTGCAGCCTGTGCTGGAGGACATCGAACGCGAAATCGAAGAGGCGGCCGCCAGCCTGGGCGCCAGCCGCTGGCAGACCATCCGCCGCGTCTTGCTGCCCACCGTGATGCCGGCCTTGCTGACCGGCTTTGCGCTGGCCTTCGCGCGTGCCGTGGGGGAATACGGATCGGTGATCTTCATTGCCGGCAACCGGCCCATGGTGTCGGAAATTACGCCGCTGTTGATCATTTCGAAGCTGGAGCAGTTCGATTATGCCGGCGCCGCCGCCATCGCCACCGTGATGCTGGTGCTGTCGTTCGGGCTGCTGCTGGTGATCAACCTGCTGCAGGGCTGGCAGGCCCGCCGTGGCGGGAGGCTGGCATGAGCCACGCATCCGCCGGCGTCAGCCGGCCCGATCACTTGACCGAGCCGCGCTGGGTGCGCGGTGTGTTGCTGGCGCTGGCCCTGGGCTTTCTGGCGCTGTTCCTGCTGGCGCCGCTGGTGGCGGTGTTTGCCGAGGCCTTCAAGAAAGGCTGGGAACTGTACCTGGCGGCCATCGTCGAACCCGACGCCTTAAGCGCGATCAAGCTGACGCTTTGGGTGGCGGCCATTTCGCTGCCGCTGAACCTGGTGTTCGGCGTGGCGGCGGCCTGGGCCATTGCCAAGTTCCAGTTCCGCGGCAAGCAATTCCTGATCACGCTGATCGACCTGCCATTTTCGGTGTCGCCCGTGGTGGCGGGCCTGGTGTTCGTGCTGTTGTTCGGCTCGCAAGGCTGGCTGGGGCCCTGGTTGCAAGACCACGATATGAAGGTCGTCTATGCGGTGCCGGGCGTGGTGCTGGCCACGCTGTTTGTCACTTTTCCGTTCATTGCGCGCGAGTTGATCCCGCTGATGCAGGCACAGGGCAGCGAGGAAGAGCAGGCCGCGCTGACACTGGGCGCTGGCGGCTGGCAGATTTTCTGGCGTGTGACGCTGCCCAATATCAAGTGGGGCCTGTTGTACGGGGCGATCTTGTGCAATGCGCGCGCCATGGGCGAGTTCGGCGCGGTGTCGGTGGTGTCCGGGCACGTGCGCGGGCTGACCAACACCATGACCCTGCACGTCGAGATCCTTTACAACGAATACCAGTTCTCGGCCGCGTTCGCTGTAGCTTCGTTGCTGGCCCTGCTGGCGTTGGTAACGCTGGTGGTCAAGAACCTGGTCGAATGGCGCACCGCCCGGCCGGATGAGGCGGGGGCGCCGATGGAGCGAACCCCTGCGCCCGCCGCCGCCGCCCGGCCGGTGACTGCATGATGGAGTGCCTTGCATGAGTATCGAAGTCAGGAACCTGTCGCGCCGCTTCGGCGATTTCCGCGCGCTGGACGATGTGTCGCTGCATATCGAGACCGGCGAGCTGGTGGCTTTGCTGGGCCCTTCGGGGTGTGGCAAGACCACGCTGCTGCGCATCATCGCGGGGCTGGAAACCGCCGACAACGGCAGCGTGCTATTCGCCGGGGAAGATGCCACCAGTGTCGATGTGCGCCATCGGCAAGTGGGATTCGTGTTCCAGCACTACGCCTTGTTCAAGCACATGACGGTGTTCGAGAACGTGGCGTTCGGGTTGCGGGTCAAGCCCCGCGCCACTCGCCCGTCCGAAGCGGAGATCCGCGAGAAAGTGCACGAGTTGCTGAACCTGGTGCAACTGGATTGGTTGGCCGATCGCTATCCGGCGCAACTGTCGGGCGGCCAGCGCCAGCGCATTGCGCTGGCCCGTGCCCTGGCGGTCGAGCCGCGCGTGCTGTTGCTGGACGAGCCGTTCGGCGCGCTGGACGCCAAGGTGCGTAAAGAATTGCGCCGCTGGCTGCGCCGGCTGCACGACGAACTGCATGTGGCCAGCGTGTTCGTCACGCATGACCAGGAAGAAGCGCTGGAAGTGGCCGACCGGGTGGTCTTGATGAACGCCGGCCGCATCGAGCAGGTGGGCACCCCGCGCGAGGTCTGGGAACGTCCGGCCACGCCGTTCGTGTACGGATTCCTGGGCGACGTGAACCAACTGAGCGGCCATGCCAGCCACGGTGTCTGGCACGCGCATGGCGTCGAGCTGCCGGCGCCGGAACTGACCCAGGCCGAGCGCCGGCAGGCGGTGGCCTACGTGCGGCCGCACGAGATCGACCTGGCGCGCGACAACGGGCTGGGGCAGGGCATCCCGGTGCGCCTGAACCATGCCTACCTGGCCGGGCCCAGCGCCTACCTGGAGCTGGAACGCCAGGACATGCAGGCCACGATCGAAGCCCAGGTGCCCGAGCACCTGTATCGCGAACTTGACTTGAAGGAGGGTGAAAACCTGCTGGCGCGGCCGCGCCGTGCCCGTGTTTTCGCCACGCAACCATGACGACTATCGAAACCGCCCTGGATCCCGCCGTTGCCGCGCGCTGGCGCACGCTGCAAGCGCGCCTGGCCGAGATCGCGCGGCTGTATCCCGATGCCGCGCTGGCCTCGTCGCTGGCCGCCGAAGATATGGTGCTGACCCATGCCATCTACGACGGCGGGATAGGCCTGGAAGTGTTCACGCTGGATACCGGCCGCCTGCATGCCGAGACGCTGGGCATGCTGGATGCGGTGCAGGCGCGCTATGGCCGCGGCATTACCGTCTACCGTCCCGAGGCCGCCGCCGTGCAAGCCTACGTGCAGGCGCATGGCGCCCATGCCTTCTATGAAAGCGTGGAACTGCGCAAGGCCTGTTGCCAGATCCGCAAGGTCGAGCCCCTGAAGCGCGCGCTGGCCGGACGCGGCGCCTGGATCACCGGGCAGCGCCGCGGCCAGGCCGCCACGCGCGGCGAATTGCCCGAAGCCGAGCAAGATCCCGTGTTCGGCCTTTACAAATACAACCCGCTGGCCGCCTGGAGCGAGGAAGACGTCTGGCATGTCATCCGCGCGCTGGACGTTCCCTACAACCCCCTGCATGACCAGGGCTACCCGTCGATCGGCTGCGAACCCTGTACGCGTGCCATCCGTCCCGGTGAAGACGTCCGGGCAGGGCGCTGGTGGTGGGAATCGTCCGATTCCAAGGAATGCGGCCTGCATGCTGGCAATCGCGTCATCGCCGTGGCCGTGGCGCCGGTGAAATCGACTTCTGTGTAAAGGGAAATCATGTCTGTCGTCGTCAACCGCAGCCACCTGGATTGGCTGGAATCCGAAGCGATCTATATCTTGCGCGAAGTGGCCGCCGAATGCGCCAAGCCCGTATTGCTGTTCTCGGGCGGCAAGGATTCGGTGGTGTTGCTGCGCCTGGCCGAAAAGGCTTTCCGTCCCGGCCGCTTCCCGTTTCCGCTGATGCATATCGATACGGGCCACAATTTCGACGAGGTGATCGCTTTCCGCGACCGGCGTGTCGCCGAGCTGGGCGAGACCTTGCTGGTGCGCGGCGTGGAGGATTCGATCCGGCGCGGCAGCGTGGTGCTGCGGCGCGAGAACGATTCGCGCAATGCCGCCCAGGCCGTGACGCTGCTGGAAGCCATCGAGGAATTCGGCTTCGATGCCTGCATCGGCGGGGCGCGCCGCGATGAAGAAAAGGCACGCGCCAAAGAACGCATTTTCTCGTTCCGCGACGAGTTCGGCCAGTGGGATCCGAAAGCGCAGCGTCCCGAACTGTGGAACCTGTTCAACACCCGGGTGCACAAGGGCGAGAACATGCGCGTGTTTCCCATTTCGAACTGGACCGAACTGGACGTATGGCAGTACATCCAGCGCGAGCAGCTGCCGCTGCCTTCCATCTATTACAGCCACCGCCGCGACGTGGTGCGCCGCCGGGGCCTGCTGGTGCCGGTCACGCCGCTGACCCCGCCCCAGGATGGCGAACAGGTCGAGAACCTGGCGGTGCGCTTTCGCACGGTGGGCGATATTTCGTGCACCTGCCCGGTGGCCTCGGATGCGGCCGACCCGGTCGCCATCATTGCCGAAACCGCCGTTACCGACATTACCGAGCGCGGCGCCACGCGCATGGACGACCAGACTTCCGAGGCCTCGATGGAGCGCCGCAAGAAGGAAGGTTATTTCTGAATTGATACACCGGACCTTTTCCCATGAACGCTGTGAACGATTCTTTTCTTTCGGGCGCCGACAACGGCGTGCTGCGCCTGATCACGGCCGGCTCGGTCGACGACGGCAAGTCCACCCTGATCGGACGCCTGCTATATGACAGCAAGGGCGTGTTCGCCGACCAGCTGGACGCGATCTCGCGCGCCAAGTACAAGCGGGTGGCCGGCGATGGTATCGATTTCGCGCTGCTGACCGATGGCCTGGAGGCCGAGCGCGAGCAGGGCATCACCATCGACGTGGCCTACCGGTATTTCTCGACGCCGCTGCGCAAGTTCATCGTGGCCGATGCGCCCGGACATGAGCAGTACACGCGCAATATGGTCACCGGCGCCTCGACCGCCGATGCCGCCATCATCCTGGTTGACGCCACGCGCGCCGCCGACGGCAAGTTGCTGCCGCAGACCAAGCGGCACAGCACCATTGCACGCCTGCTCGGCATTCGCCATATCGTCGTGGCCATCAACAAGATGGACCTGGTCGATTGGGACCGCGCCGTGTACGAACGGATCCGTGACGCCTATGCGGACCTGGCGCGGCGCCTGGATATCGCGCAGTTCCATGTGCTGCCGCTGTCGGCGCTGGAAGGCGACAACGTGGTCAATGCGTCGACCAGGACACCCTGGTACGACGGCCCGCCGCTGCTCAGCCTGCTGGAACAACTGGGCCAGGCCAATGACGCGGCGGCCCAGCCCTTGCGCTTTCCGGTGCAGTGGGTGGCCCGGCATGGCGGCGACAGTGCCGACGACTTTCGTGGTTATGCGGGCCGGGTGGCCAGCGGAGTGCTGCGGCCGGGTGACGAAGTCTTGGTGCAGCCTTCGGGCGTGGCCGCGCGTGTGCAAGAGTTGCTGGCCTTCGACCAAGCGGTGGACACGGCGACGGCGGGCGATTCGGTGACGGTGGTGCTGGACCGCGACGTGGATGTATCGCGCGGCGATGTGCTGTCGCATGTCGCGGCACCTGCGCGCGTGGGCCGTGAGTTCGAGGCCGAGTTGTGCTGGCTGGATACGCAGGCATTGAATCCGGCACGCAAGTATTTGCTCAAGCATGGCACGCGACTGACATCGGCAAAAATTCGCGATGTGCTCTCGCAACGCGACATCCACGAACTGCAAGAAGTCGCCAACGAAAACGGTACGCTCGCGATGAACGAAATCGGCCGCGTCACGTTGGTGACGCGCGAGGCCTTGGCCGTCGATCGCTATGCCGATGCACCCGCGACGGGGGCCTTCATCCTGATCGACGAGGCCACCCACCAGACCGCCGCCGCCGGCATGCTGCGCTAGGCGGAAAAGCCGCCGTCCGGCTTGGCCGGCGGCTTGTTGTTTTTCAGCTAAATTTAATATCCATGCGGGTTTGCGGCCGATTTCCAGGTCGTGAAATGAATTCTCCAGACGGCCGGCGCGTCTTGCGGTAAAGTGAGACGTCGCCTGTTCAGGGCACAAGGGGCTTGCTGAAAGTACTGGTTTTTTGTACAGTACTTTCATGGAACGCACCGATCTCGTTTTTCCCGCCGGTTCTGGGTCCCCGGCTGCCGCCCCCGCCGCCTTGCGCGGCCGGGGAGCGGTTACTAATGTTCGGCACCGCTTCCAGCAAACCGACCGCGTTCCCGCCGACGATGGCTGGGTTTCCACGCATGCGCCGGCCGAGGCCCTGGGCGATCCCGCATGGTCTGATCCCGCCTGGCCGGCCAGCATGCCGCCCGCCGGTTACATTCCCATCGTGGCCGAGCCGGCCCTGAAAACCACGGTCAAGCCCGAGCAGGCCCGCAAGCTGCTCTCGCGCAACGATTCGCCCGACATCCCCTTCGACGTGGCCGTCAACCCATACCGGGGTTGCGAGCACGGCTGCGTCTACTGCTACGCCCGGCCCACCCACGCCTACCTGGGGTATTCCCCAGGGCTCGATTTCGAAACGCGCCTGGTCGCCAAGGCCAATGCGGTCGATGTCTTGCGGGCCGAACTGGCCCGGCCGGGATACCGGGTGTCGCCCATCAATATCGGGTCGGCCACCGATGTCTACCAACCCATCGAGCGCCAATGGCAACTGACGCGCGGCGTACTCGAGCTGCTGCTGCAGACTGGCCATCCGGCCACGCTGGTAACCAAGAACGCACTGGTCGAACGCGACCTCGACCTGCTCCAACCCCTGGCCGAGCGGCGCCTGATCACGGTGTATGTCAGCATCACCACGCTGGACACCGACATGGCCCGCACGCTCGAGCCACGCGCCTCGGCGCCCTGGCGGCGCATTCAGGCGGTGCGTACGCTGGCCAATGCCGGCGTGCCGGTGGGCGTGCTGGTGGCTCCCATCATTCCGTTCATCAACGACGAATCCCTGGAACACATCCTGCAGGAATCCCGCCAGGCGGGTGCCTGCTATGCCAGCTACACCGTGCTGCGCCTGCCCTGGGAAGTGAAGGCCATCTTCGAAGAATGGCTGCAAACCCATTATCCCGACCGGGCCCAGCGGGTCTTGCACCGCATCGAAGACCTGCGCAATGGCCGGCGCAACGATTCCAGTTTCGGCACTCGCATGCGTGGCAGCGGCCTGTGGGCCGACCTGCTGCGCCAGCGTTTCAACCTGGCAGTACGCAAGCAGGGCCTGAACATCACCCGGCCGCAACTGGCCACCCATTTGTTCCAGGCACCCTTGCCCTCTACACCCCCTGCACCGCCTGTCGCCGCAAGGCAAGGCGGGCAATCCGGTTCGCCGCAGTCGCGGCAAGCCTCGCCGCAGTTATCGCTATTCTGAACGGAGCCTTTCCATGACTACCGCCGCTCTTGCCACCGATTCCGTCGCGTCCCTGTCGCCTTCCAGGCTGCCCGCGTGGTTGCCGCGCCTGCTGGCGCAGGCTGCCGGCGGCGTGTTGCGCCAACCCGCCAAGTGGCCGTTCTCGTCGGGCCTGTCGCGCGGCCATGTCCCGGCTGCTGTGCCGCAGGCCCAGCAGCCCGCCCAGCCCGCGCCAGCCATGCCGCCGGCCCCGGCCCTGGATATGCTGGGCACCGATAGCCAGGCCGCGCACAGCCAGTCCCTGGGTACGGCGGCCCAGGTCGTTCGCGAAGGCGTCACGGTGCGGCAGATGGTGGTCGATGTCTTGCTGGTGGCCATGTGGGGCGCCCTGATTCCCGGCCTGATGTGGCTGGGGGCGGCCGCGGGGTTCTAAAGGGGCGAAAGCAATCCGGGAACGGGGCCAGGGCGATATGCCGGGCGCTAGCTCGATCCCAGCAGCACCACTCCCACCAGAATCGCCGCGCAGCCGGCCAGGCGGCCTACACCCACTTTTTCGCGCAGCAGGAACATCCCTGCCAGCGTGCCCAGCATCATCGACATCTCGCGCGCCGGGGCTACCAGGCTCAAGGGTGCGCCGTTGCGCAAGGCGTACAGCACCAGGATGTACCCCAACGGCGACAACACCCCCACGGCCAGCGCCAAGTGCCAGTGGCCACGCATGGCCTGCCAATTTTCAGCGCGCCGCCGCATCACGTGCGGTGTCATCATGGCCGTGCGCGTCACGCAGGTAAACCAGTCGAACAGTACGGGCATGATCAACAACACCTTGACTCCATAGGCGTCCACCACGGTGTACGCGGCAATGAACAGCCCGATCACCACACCCCAGCGCACGCCCAGCCAGGCCTGGGGCTGGCGAAACAACGATAGCCGGCCTTGCGTGGCAATCAGCAACACTCCAGCCACCACGCACAGCATCCCGCCTATGCCTGTGGCCGTTGCCGGTTCGCCCAACAGCAAGAAAGCCCCGGTCGTCGAGAGCAGCGGCCCGGTGCCGCGTGCAATCGGGTACACGACGGATAAGTCGGCCACCTGGTAGCCCCGTTGAAGGCACAGGCTGTAGCCCAGGTGCAAGGCACTGGAGGCCAGGATGCACAGCGCTACCGGCCAGGTCCAGGTCATGCCTTCGTGCAGCAGGATCCAGACCACCCATGGTGCGTACACCAGCACGGCGCACAGTCCATAGGCAAACACGAACACCGGCCCCACCATCGCGGCCCGCTTGGCCAGCAGATTCCAACTGGCGTGCGCCATCGCCGCCAGGATGACTAATATCAGGGACGCATAAGACATGATGGGGGACAGCGACGGCGGGGGGCAGGGGTGACGGGTTTGTGACGGGTACGGCAGCCCTAAAGGGTACTCTTAATTGGGGTCGGTGTTGTTTTTCAGTGGTTGTTTTGTCCTTGCCCGTCCCGCGCGGCGCGGGGCTGCGTCGGTGTCAATTGGAACCGTCGAACACAACCATGGCGTCGCCCAAAGTGCCTTCTGCATTGCGAACCTATGCAGCCTTGGCGTCCTGGGGGTGGGGTCGGGCGAGTTGACCGGCGGGGCAGCCTGCGCAGCAGGCCGAGGGCGCCCGTATGCGCCCGAGCCCGACGGGCTTCGCCCGACCCCACCCCCAGGACGACAAGGCGGCTAAAGCACACAACCCAGAGCCAGCAAACAACAAGAGCCCTGAACCCCCCTTGTTTTTGATGTAGAATACCGGGTTTACCAAACCATCCTCTGCTTGCGTACAGCAAAAGGCGGCAGGCCCGTATCTACCCCACGGCTACACGGCCCGCAGCCCAGCGTAAAAACCAACGCAACGCACGATGATCTCGGAGTTCATATGAACCTCATCGCTATCCTGGAACAGGAAGAAATCAAGCGCCTGACCGGCGACAAGGCTGTACCCGAATTCGCCCCCGGCGATACCGTGGTGGTCAGCGTCAATGTCGTGGAAGGTACCCGCAAGCGCGTGCAGGCCTACGAAGGCGTTGTCATTGCCAAGCGTAACCGCGGCCTGAACTCGTCGTTCATCGTTCGCAAGATCTCGTCGGGCGAAGCGGTCGAGCGTACGTTCCAACTGTACTCGCCGCAAATTGCCAGCATCGAAGTCAAGCGCCGCGGCGACGTGCGCCGTGCCAAGCTGTACTACCTGCGCTACCGCTCGGGCAAGTCGGCTCGCATCAAGGAAAAGCTGGTCATCAAGCAACCCAAATCGGCTTGATCGTCCCGGGCGCGGTGCCGGCCATGGCTGGACATTACCGCGCTTGCCGGCATTCCGGGTTAAAAAGGCACCTGCAAAGGTGCCTTTTTCATGTCTGCAGCAGGTATGCCTGACCCTACGTCTCGTCCTCGCCGGCCCCCCGCCGCGCCATCGTTCGACCCCGCCGCCCAGGCTTGGCAGCCTGCCGATGCCGCCCTGGCCCCCGTGCCGCCCGACCGGCTGTTGCCCGAGTTGTTGCGCGGCGCGCTTAGCCAGCCCGGCCCCTGGCCGCAAGATCCACTGGGTTCCACCGAATATCGCCATCCTGGCCGCGAGGGCGCGCCGGTGCTGGCTGCCGTGCTGATCCCGTTGGTGGCGCATGCCAGCGGCGTGCGTGTCATGCTGACCCAGCGCGCCGCGCATCTGCATGACCATGCCGGGCAGATCAGCTTTCCGGGCGGACGCCTGGAAACCACCGACGCCACGCCGGTGGATGCCGCGCTGCGCGAAGCCGAAGAAGAAACAGGCTTGCCGATCGACTATGTGGATGTACTGGGCAGCATGCCGGCCTACCTGACATCCACGGGATTTTCCATTACCCCGGTGCTGTCGCTGGTGCGGCCCGGGTTCACGCTGGTGCCCGATTCGTTCGAGGTGGCCGAAGTCTTCGAGGTGCCGCTGGCTTTCCTGATGGATCCGGCCAATCATCGCCTGTACCGCGCCCCGTTGCCCGACGGGCGCGAACGGCAGTACTACGCCATGCCCTGGCAGGGCCATTTCATCTGGGGCGCCACGGCGGGAATGCTGCGCAACCTGTACCACCTGGTGCGCCACAGGCTGGCCGCGAACGCGGACCAGGCCTGACCAGGCGTCAGTAGCGCTGCTGCGCGGCTTCGCTTTCTTCCAGGATGCGGCGATACAGGGCGTAGCGGCCGGCATCGATGGTGCCGGCCTGCAGCGCCGCCACCACGCCGCAGTCGGGTTCGCGGCGATGCGTACAGTTGTAGAAACGACAATGCTCGATATGCGGCGCAAATTCCGGAAAGCCACGCAGGATGTCGTCGCCGGACAAATGCTGCAGGCCGAATGCCTGGAACCCCGGTGAATCGATCAGGTCGCCGCCGGGGACTGGCAGGTGGTATAGCCGCGTGGTGGTGGTGGTGTGCCGGCCCATGTCCAGCGCGGTGGAATGCTCGCGCGTGGGGGCATCGGCGTCGGGCACCAGGGCATTGAGCAAGGTCGATTTGCCCATGCCGCTTTGGCCCAGCAGCAAGGTGGTGCGGCCCGCCAGCCGGGGCGCCAGCCGTTCGCGCACGGCGGCGGCGTCGTGCGCGCTGAGCTCGATTACCGGCACACCCAGGGCTTGCACCGACGCCAGCCGCGCGCGCGCTTCGTCCAGACCTGCCGGCAGGTCGACCTTGTTCAGGATGATCAGGGGCTCGATGTCGGCGCTCCAGGCGCCAGCCAGGGCGCGCCCGGCCAGGTCGTCGGAGAACGTGGGTTCGACCGCCACCACGATCAGCAACTGGTCGACATTGGCGGCAAACTGCTTGGCGCGCGTTTCGTCGGAGCGAAACAGCAGGTTGCGGCGCGGCAGGATAGCCTCGATGGCGCCCTCGTCGCGGCCCTGCGGCGCGATGCGGACCCGGTCGCCCACGGCGGCCCCCGCTTTCTTGCCGCGCGGAAAACAATGGCGCACGGATCCATCGGGGAATTCCACCACGTAGTGGCGGCCGTGTGCCGCAATGATGCGGCCTTCCAGGTGCGGGGCGGCAGCGGAACTCAACGGTGCGCCTTCGTGCTTCGCACTCCGGTATTCGCCCTTGGGGCGGCCCGGCGAGCTTGTTCGTGCGCCTTCGTGCTCCGCACTCCGGTATTCGCCCTTGGGGCGGCCCGGCGAGCTCATGTCCCCTGCGTCAGGTGGCGGATACGCACGGCGGCGGGGGGGTGGCTGTCGTAGAAGGCGGAGTGCACGGGATCGGGTGTCAGGGTGGCGGCGTTGTCATCGTACAGTTTGACCAGGGCCGAGACCAGCCTGTCGGGTGCGCTTTGCGTGGCGGCGTAGCGGTCGGCCTCGAATTCATCGCGGCGCGAATACCAGCTGGCCAACGGCGTCAGCATGAACGTGAACACGGGAATGGCCAGGAAGAACAGCAGCAGCGCCATGGCGTCGTTGCGGCCATCCAGGCGCGGCAGCACGCCCAGGCCTTCGTAGAACCAAGGCTGCTGGGCCAGCCAGCCCAGCACGGCAAAGAACAGCAGGGCGGCGCCGAAGCTCAGCACAATGCGCTTGATGATGTGGCGCTTGGCGAAATGGCCCAGTTCGTGCGCCAGCACGGCCTCGATTTCGTCGGCGTTCAGGCGCGCCAGCAGGGTGTCGAAGAACACGATGCGGCGCGATTTGCCGAAGCCGGTGAAATAGGCGTTGCCATGGGCCGAACGGCGCGAGCCGTCCATGACGAACAGCCCGCTGAGCGCAAAGCCGCAGCGTTGGGCCAGTTGCTTGATGCGGCCCGCCAATTCGGGGTCGGACAAGGGGGTGAATTTGTTGAAGATCGGCGCGATGAAGCTGGGGTAGATGAACAGCAGCAACAAGTTGAAGGCGGTCCAGAGGCCCCATGCCCAGACCCACCACAGGCTGCCGGCCTCGGCCATCAGCCACAGGATGGCGGCAGCCAGCGGCGTGCCCAGCACCAGGGCGATCAAGAGGCCCTTGGCCAGGTCGGCCGTGAACAAGGCCGGAGTCATGCGATTGAAGCCGAAGCGCGCCTCTAGCTTGAACTGCCGGTACAGCGTGAAGGGCAATCCCAGCAGGCCCAGCAGCAGCGCCACGCTGCCCAGCAGCAATAGTTGCCGCAGCAGGTCGTGCGAGGTGACTTGCGCCACCAGCAGATCGATGGCCTGCAGGCCGCCCAGCAAGGTCAGCGCCACCAGCAATACGGCGTCGTAGACGCGCTCGAGCATGCCCAGCCGCACGCGGGCCACGGTGTAGTCGGCTGCGCGCTGATGGCTGGTCAGGCCGATGCGCGGGGCGAACTCGGGGGGTACCTGGTCACGGTGGCGGGCCACATGGCGGATCTGGCGCGAGGCAAGCCACAGCCGCACGCAGATGTCGGCCAGCAGGAAGGAAACGAACAGCAGGGTCAGGAAGGTTAGCGGCACGGAATGGGAAGCGTATGAGAAAATGCGGTGTTTTAAAGGCAAATTATATGGCTGCGAACGAAAATCGACTGGTCTGGCTCGATATGGAGATGACCGGGCTCGATCCCACCAAAGAGCGCATCATCGAAGTGGCGGTGGTGGTGACCGAACCCGACCTGACCCTGGTGGCCGAGGGACCGGTGCTGGTCGTGCACCAATCCGACAGCCTGCTCGATGCCATGGACAACTGGAACAAGTCCACCCACGGCAAGAGCGGCTTGATCGACAAGGTGAAGGCATCCACGCTGACCGAGGCACAGGCCGAGCAGACGCTGCTGGATTTCCTGGCGCAGCACGTGCCGGCGGGCAAGTCGCCGCTGTGCGGCAACACCATCAGCCAAGACCGCCGTTTCATGTATGCCTACATGCCCAACCTCGAGCGCTTCTTCCATTATCGCAACCTGGACGTCAGTACCTTGAAAGAACTGGCGCGCCGCTGGGCGCCCGCGGTCTACAAAGGGTTCGAGAAAAAAAGCAAGCACGAGGCGCTGGCCGACATCTACGAGTCCATCGACGAACTGAAGTACTACCGCGAGCATTTCCTGAAGGCCTAGGTGCTTGCGGGCCAGCCAGCCATGCCCGCCTATTCCGTTGCCCAGATCCGCCGTGCCGAGCAGCAGGCGCTGGCGCTGGGCCGTGCCCTGATGCCACTGGCCGGCGCGGCGGCGGCTGATTTCATTGCCGCGCGCTTTCCCGCCGGCAGCGCCGTGCTGGCCCTGGTGGGGCCGGGCAACAACGGTGGCGATGCACTGGTGGCGTCTGCGCAACTGCTTGCCGCCGGCTACGCGGTGCGCGCGGTGATGCCGCGCGGCCCGCAGGGGCTGCCCGCCGATGCGGCCCGGGCTTATGCCGCCTGGCGCGCGCAGGGCGGGATGGAGCAAACCACCCTGGTAGCCGACCCGCCGCCCGAAGTCATCATCGACGGCCTGTTCGGCATCGGACTGAACCGGCCGCTGGGCCCGGCCTGGCAGGCGTTGGTCGACGCCGTCAATACATGGGGCAAGCCCGTGCTGGCGCTGGACGTGCCCAGCGGCGTGGAAGCCGACAGCGGCCGGGTGCTGGGGCGCGCGTTGCGCGCCCGCTGGACGCTGTCTTTCATCGGCACGGCGCGCGGCCTGCACATGCCCGGCGCGGGGCGCGAGGCCGCCGGCGAACTGCATGCGAATACCTTGGGCGTGGCGATCGCACCGTCCTAGGCGTGGCTCGGTGCTACCCGGGGGCGGATACGCTATGCCGCCAGGCGGCCGCCGAAGCGGGTATAGGCCTCGGAAGACAGCGCCGTGTAGCGCGCGTTGTCGCGCCCCGCTACCGCATCCAGGTGCCGTTCGGACGCGTCGAACAATTTCCAGTAGACCTGCCCGCACAGCGCGCGGGCGGCATGGCCCGGCCAGCGCTCGGGCAGCATCGGCATCGGCAGTTGCGGGTCGTGCAGCACGATGCGGCGCCAGGTGTGCAGCAAGAGCATGCGGCCGGCGAAGGCATCGGCGGGGTCGAGCGGTTCGTCCAGCAGTTTTTCCAGCGGCCCGAACTGGCGCGAGAAATGGCGGTATTGCGCCGCCAGCGTATCCAGGTTCCAGCATTGCGGCGCCAGGCTGGCGATGGGCAGGCCGCCGGCACCGGCCAGGTCGCGCCCCGACAGCACCAGGGCCTTGTCGGGAATGCCCAGTTTTTCCAGGATGGCGTGGGCGGTGTGTGCATCGGCCTGCGGGTGCGCGAACAGGCCTGGCGCGATCATGCCGAAGCCTTCCCAGGCCAGCTCGCGACGCAGTTCGGTGCGCTCGGCCAGGCCGTTGTTGCCCAGGCGCGGCAGGGCCACCAGTGTCCATTCGCCGTTCCAGTCGGCCGCCGGGCCCTCGTAGATGCGCTGCGAGGCATGCGCGGTATGGCGGCGGCCCTGGTCAGACAACTGGTACAGGCTGCGTCGTCCGTGCCGTTCGGCCTGCAGCCAGCCCTGGGCCACCAGCCGGAAGACGCTGGTGCGCAGCAGCCGTTCGTTGATGCCCAGCGGTTCCAGCAATTCGATGATGCCCCCCAGCCAGATGGCGCCGCCATGGCAGGCCAGCGCATCCCCCAGCAGGCTGACGCATAGCGACTTGGCGCGCGGCGGATCGTCCTTGAGCAGGCGGGCGATATAGCGGCCGACAGGAGAGGGGGGATTTGCCATGGGATCCAGGGCTATATGACGATGATCAACATGATACACATATCCAATGTGATACAAAAATAGGTTTGACAATTAAATTTGTGTATTAAATAATCGTCTCATGCCTGGCCTGACGAATGGCCGGCGCGCGCGCCATCGCTGGCGGGGCGCGACCGACAGGAGACGAACATGTACGCACAGCTTGTTGAAACCGGCGTCAAGCAGGTCCGAGGCGTCGACCAGCTTACCGGCCCGGAACAGGCGTTCCAGCGCCGCATCGACGAAGGCGTGCGCATCGAGCCCCAGGACTGGATGCCCGAGGCTTATCGCAAGACCCTCATCCGCCAGATCTCGCAGCACGCCCATTCCGAGATCGTCGGCATGCTGCCCGAAGGCAACTGGATCACCCGCGCGCCGTCGCTCAAGCGCAAGGCGATTTTGCTGGCCAAGGTGCAAGACGAGGCCGGGCACGGCCTGTACCTGTATAGCGCCGCCGAAACCCTGGGCGTGTCGCGCGATGAACTGGTCGACGAGCTGCACACCGGCCGCGCCAAGTATTCCAGCATCTTCAACTACCCGACGCTGAGCTGGGCCGATATCGGCATGATCGGCTGGCTGGTCGATGGCTCGGCCATCATCAACCAGATCCCCCTGTGCCGCTGTTCGTACGGCCCCTACGCGCGCGCCATGGTGCGGGTCTGCAAGGAAGAGTCGTTTCACCAGCGCCAGGGCTACGATCTGCTGATCCAGATGTGCCGGCATGGCACGCCCGAACAAAAAGCCATGTGCCAGGACGCGCTGAATCGCTGGTGGTGGCCCGCGCTGATGATGTTCGGCCCGTCTGATTCCGAATCGCCGAACAGCGCGCAGTCGATGGCCTGGAAGATCAAGCTGTTCTCCAATGACGAGCTGCGCCAGAAAATGGTGGACCAGACCGTGCCGCAGGCCGAATACCTGGGCCTGGCCGTGCCCGACCCCGACCTGAAGTGGAACGCCGAGCGTGGCCACTACGACTTCGGCGAGATCGACTGGACCGAGTTCTATGCGGTGATCAAGGGCCACGGGCCCTGCAACCGTGAACGCCTGGCCGCCCGCAAGCAGGCCCATGAGGCCGGTACCTGGGTGCGCGACGGCCTGGCCGCCCACGCCGAGAAGCAGGCACGCCGCAAGGCAGCCTGAGCCGCGCCCGTCTTTATTCTTTGGGCCGCCGGCCCAACCCTGAAGGATACGCATCATGAGCAAGGAATGGCCGCTGTGGGAAGTATTCATCCGCAGCCAGCACGGCCTGGCGCACAAGCACGTGGGCAGCCTGCATGCCACCGATGCCGAGATGGCCATCAACCATGCGCGCGACGTCTACACGCGGCGCAATGAAGGCCTGAGCATCTGGGTGGTGCGCGCCGCCGATATCGTGGCCAGCAGCCCGGGCGACAAAGAACCGTTCTTCGACCCGGCCAATAACAAGGTTTACCGGCACCCCACGTTCTTTCCCATGCCCGACGAAATCAAGCACATGTAAGGCATGGCCATGGACAAGCCGTTTTTCGAATACCTGTTGCGCCTGGGCGATACCACGCTGGTGCTGTCGCAGCGCCTGTCGGAATGGTGTGGTCACGGGCCGGCGCTGGAAGAAGACCTGGCGCTGACCAATACCGCGCTCGACCTGCTGGGCCAGGCCCGCATGTGGCTGACCCTGGCCGGCGAGGTCGAAGGCGCCGGGCGCGACGAAGACGCGCTGGCCTATCTACGCCATGCACATGAGTTCCGCAACGCGATCCTGGCCGAGCGGCCCAATGGCCACTATGGCGACACGCTGGCGCGCCAGTTTTTCTTTGACGTATGGCACTACTTCCTGCTGCAGCGCCTGGCGCAATCCACGGATGAGCGCGTGGCCGCGATCGCCGCCAAGTCGCTGAAAGAAGTCACCTATCACGTGCGGCGCTCGTCCGACCTGGTGGTGCGCCTGGGCGACGGCACGCCGGAAAGCCACGCGCGCATGCAAGAGGCCGTCGATAGCGCCTGGCGCTATACCGGCGAGCTGTTCACCGATGACGCGGTCGACCGCGACCTGGCCGCGCGCGGCATAGGCTGTGAACTGGCGGCGCTGCGCGAGCCCTGGCTGGCCCACGTGCGCGAAGTGCTGGACGAGGGCACGCTGGCCATGCCCGATGCCGACGATGCCGGCCATGCCGCGTACACGGGCGGGCGGCAGGGGCGGCATACCGAGGCCTTGAGCTACCTGCTGGCCGAAATGCAGGCGCTGCCGCGCGCTTATCCAGGAGCCGTGTGGTGAGCCACGCCACGTCCGCACCCACATCGCCGAGCCAGGTCATGACGTGGCTGGAAAGCGTGCCCGACCCCGAGATCCCCGTGCTGTCGGTGGTGGACCTGGGCGTGGTGCGCGACGTGGCCTGGGACGGCGAGACCTGCGTGGTCACCATCACGCCCACGTACTCGGGCTGCCCGGCCATGCGCGAGATCACGCATGACATCGAGTGCACGCTGGCCGGGCACGGCATTGCGACGGTACGCGTCGAAACCCGGCTGGCACCGGCCTGGACCACCGACTGGATGAGCCAACGCGGGCGCGCGGCCCTGAAGGGCTACGGCATCGCGGCGCCTGCCGAACGCGCCATAGACGTATCGGGCATCAGCCGGCGCATGACGGGGCCAGTCGTGGCTTGCCCGCATTGTGGTTCGGCGCAGACCCGGCTGGTCAGCAACTTCGGTTCGACGTCGTGCAAGGCCTTGTATCGCTGCAGCGCCTGCCGCGAGCCGTTCGATTATTTCAAGACACACTGAGCAGGGCAGCTTCGCGCCATGAGCCAGACTTCGTTCCATTCCCTGAAGGTTGCCTCGGTGGCGCGCAATACGCGCGACGCGGTGGTCGTCACCTTCGATTTGCCCCAAGACCTGCAAGCGCAGTTCGCGTTCCGGCCCGGGCAGTACCTGACGCTGCGCACCGAACTGGACGGCGAGGAATTGCGCCGCTCGTATTCGATTTGCTCGGCCCCCGGCGACGGCCTGCTGCGCGTGGCCATCAAGAAAGTCGATGAAGGCGCGTTCTCGAGCTGGGCCAACCATCAGCTGCAGCCCGGCCAGACGCTCGAAGTGATGCCGCCGGCCGGCAATTTCACGGTGGACTTCGCGCCTGCGCACCGCCACCACTACGTGGCCTTTGCCGTGGGCAGCGGCATCACGCCGGTGTTCTCGCTGGTGAAGACGGCGCTGTCGACCGAGCCGCACAGCCGTTTCACGCTGTTCTTCGGCAATCGAGCCTCGTCGTCGGTGCTGTTCCGCGAAGAAATCGAAGACTTGAAGAACCAGTACATGGAGCGATTTTCGCTGGTCTACATCATGAGCCGCGAAAGCCAGGACATCGAGCTGTTCAACGGCCGCCTGGACGGCGACAAAGTCGATCAACTCATGTCGGCCTGGATGCAGCCGGACGATATCGACTATGCCTTCGTCTGCGGGCCGCAGACCATGATCGAGAGCGTGGTGCAGCATCTGCAGCAGCGCGGCATCCCGAAGTCGCACATCAAGTTCGAGTTGTTCGGCGCGCCGCGCGGGCCGCGTGCCTTGCGCACCGGCCGCGATGCGCCGGTTGCGCCGGGCAAGGGCCAGTGCGAAGTCACCGTGGTGCAAGACGGCCACAGCCGCAGTTTCTTCATCGACAAGAACAAAGACAGCGTGCTGGACTCGGCGCTGGCGCAAGGCGTAGAGCTGCCTTATTCCTGCAAGGGCGGCGTCTGTTCGACGTGCCGCTGCAAAGTCATCGAGGGCGAGGTCGACATGGACGCCAACTTCGCGTTGGAAGACTACGAAGTGGCGCGCGGTTTCGTGCTCAGTTGCCAGAGTTTCCCGGTCAGCGACCGCCTGGTGCTGGATTTCGACCAGGAAACCTGATCTGCCCGCCATTCATTCCAGAACCTGATTCATTCCGGAGATCGTTTCGTGTCACAAGATTTTTTTGAACGCCACCAACCCCTGCTCGAGCGTGCACAGGCGGCCGCGGCCGAGCGCGGCTATTGGAGCCCCTTCGCCGAATCGCCCAGCCCGCGCCATTACGGCGAGACGGCCGGCGACGATGGCCGCGCGGCCTTCGAGGCCCAGCGCGGCAAGGCATTTCCGCTGGAATTGACCGGTGCCCAGGGGACGGTGGGCGGTGAGCAATCGCCCTACGGCTTCGCGCTGGACATCACGTATCCGCGCGTGCCGCCCGCCACGCTGGTGCAGAATGCCGGACGCGCCCTGGAACAATGGCGGCGCGCGGGCCCGCGCACCTGGGTCGGCGTGTCGCTGGAGATCCTGGCGCGCCTGAACAAGCGCAGCTTCGAGATTGCCCACGCCGTCCAGCACACGACGGGGCAGGGTTTCATGATGGCCTTCCAGGCTGGCGGCCCGCACGCGCAAGATCGTGGCGTCGAAGCCGTGACCTATGCCTGGCAGGAAATGGCGCGCATTCCGGGCGTGGCGCTATGGGAAAAACCGCAGGGCAAGAACGATCCCATCAAGATGGAAAAGCGCTTCACGGTGGTGCCGCGCGGCATTGCGCTGGTGATCGGCTGCTCGACCTTTCCCACCTGGAACGGTTATCCGGGCCTGTTCGCCAGCCTGGCTACCGGCAACACGGTGATCGTCAAGCCGCATCCCGGCGCGATCCTGCCGCTGGCCATCACCGTGCAGGTGGCGCGCGAAGTGCTGGCCGAAGCCGGCCTGGATGCCGACGTGGTGCAGTTGGCCGCCCATGCGGCCGGCGACGACACGGCGCAGCAACTGGCGCAGGACCCGGCCGTCAGGATCATCGACTTCACGGGCAGCAGCGCCAACGGCAACTGGCTGGAACAGCATGCGCGACAGGCGCAGGTATATACCGAGAAAGCCGGCGTGAACCAGGTCATCGTCGATTCCACCGACGACCTGAAAGGCATGGCGCGCAACCTGGCGTTCTCGCTGGCCCTGTATTCGGGCCAGATGTGCACGGCGCCGCAGAACATCTACGTGCCGCGTGACGGTATCCAGACCGCCGAGGGCCGCGCCAGTTTCGACGAGGTGGCGGCGGCCCTGGGCACGGCGCTGCAGAAATTGTGCGCCGATCCGGCCAAGGCGGTGGAACTGACCGGCGCCATCCAGAACGACGGCATCGCGGCGCGCATCGAACAGGCGCGCGGCCTGGGGCTGCCAGTGGTGGCCGACAGCCAGGCGCTGGCGCATCCGCAGTTCGAGGGGGCGCGCGTGCATACGCCCTTGCTGCTGCGTGCCGAGGCCGGCAACCCGGCCATCGCGCAGGAATGGTTCGGCCCCATCGCCTTCGTGGTGGCAACCGATTCCACCGTCCACAGCATCGAACTGGCCCGCGATAGCGTGATGCGCCACGGGGCCTTGTCGCTGGCGGCCTACAGCACCGATGACGCCGTGGCCGGCCAGGTGCAGGACGCGGCCGAAGTGGCGGGAGTGGCGTTGTCGTTGAACCTGACTGGCGCGGTGTTCGTGAACCAGACCGCCGCTTTCAGCGATTTCCACGGCACCGGCGCCAACCCGGCCGCCAATTCGGCGTTGTCGGATTCGGCCTTCGTGTCCAACCGCTTTCGCGTCGTGCAGACGCGCCGCCATGTCTGAACGGGATACGCCATGACATACCAAAGCATCTTGTTTGATTTGTCCGGCGGTATCGCACGCCTGACCTTGAACCGGCCCGACAGGCTCAACAGTTTCACGGCGGCCATGCATGGCGAGGTGGCCGATGCCCTGACCCGCATCGAGCGCGACGGCGCGCGCGTGTTGGTGCTGACGGGCGCCGGCCGCGGTTTCTGCGCCGGGCAAGACCTGAGCGAACGGCAGATGGCCGCCGCAGGCACGCCGCCCGACCTGGGCGAGACCGTGGAAAAGTTTTACGCGCCGCTGGTGCGCCGCCTGAACGCCCTGCCGCTGCCAGTGGTGGTGGGGGTCAATGGCGTTGCGGCGGGAGCGGGCGCCAACCTGGCCTTCGCGGGCGATATCGTCATCGCCAAGGAATCGGCGAGCTTTATCCAGTCGTTCTGCCGCCTGGGCCTGATTCCCGATACCGGCGGCACTTTCGCGTTGCCGCGGCTGGTGGGCCGTGCGCGCGCCATGGGGCTGGCCATGCTGGGCGACAAGCTGAGCGCGCGCCAGGCGCAAGATTGGGGGTTGATCTGGCAATGCGTGCCCGATGAGGAATTCGAGGCCGCGCTGGACAGGCTGGCCACGCATTTTTCGACCGCGCCGACGCGCGGCCTGGCCGGCACCAAGCAGGCCCTGCAAGCCAGCCTGCGCAACGACCTGGCCACCCAGCTCGACCTGGAACGCGACCTGATGCGCGAACTGGGCCGCAGCGCCGACTACGCCGAAGGCGTGGCCGCGTTCCTGGGCAAGCGCGAACCGCAATTCAAGGGGCGTTGATGACCGCGCATGTGCCTTCTGTAGACGTGCCGAACGATCCGCACGAACTGGCCCAGGCCGTGGGGGCCGCCATGTATTCGGCCGACGCCGCCACGCAGGGCCTGGACATGGACGTGGCCGAGATCGCCCCCGGCTTTGCGCGCCTGACCATGCGGGTGCGTCCGGACATGCTGAACGGACACCAGACCTGCCATGGCGGCTTCCTTTTTGCACTGGCCGACAGCGCGTTCGCGTTCGCCTGCAACTCGCGCAACGCCAGCACCGTGGCGTCGGGCTGCACCATCGATTTCCTGACACCGGGCTACGCCGGCGACGTGTTGACTGCCATCGCGCAGGAGCGCTCGCTGGCAGGCCGCACCGGTGTCTACGACGTGATCGTCACCAACCAGGATGGGCGGCAGTTGGCGCTGTTCCGCGGGCGCTCGTACCGTATCAAGGGCCAGATCGTCGGCGCGTCGCCGGATGCGTGAAGACCCGGGTTACGCCATACCGCCAGACTCAATAAGATAAGCGGCGCTGCGCCGCATTGCATTCCAGGAGACCGATCCCATGTCCAATACCGTGAGCAAACCCGGGCTGGATCCCATCGAACATGCCAGCCGCGATGAAATCGAATCGCTGCAGCTCGAGCGCCTGAAGTGGACGCTGGCGCATGCTTACCAGCATGTGCCGCACTACAAGCAGGCGTTCGATGCGGCCGGCGTGCATCCGGACGACTTGAAGCAACTGTCCGATATCGCCAAGTTTCCATTCACCACCAAGCAAGACCTGCGCGACAACTATCCGTTCGGCATGTTCGCGGTGCCGCGCGAGCAGGTGGCGCGGGTGCATGCATCCAGCGGCACCACGGGCAAGCCGACCGTGGTGGGCTACACCGCGCAAGACCTGGACAACTGGGCCAGCCTGGTGGCACGCTCGATACGCGCGGCGGGCGGCAAGCCGGGCGATATCGTGCACGTGGCGTACGGCTACGGTTTGTTCACCGGCGGGCTGGGCGCGCATTACGGCGCCGAGCGCCTGGGGTGCACCGTGATCCCGATGTCGGGCGGCCAGACGGAAAAACAGGTGCAGCTGATCAGCGACTTCCGGCCGGACATCATCATGGTGACGCCTTCGTACTTCTGCAACATCGTCGAAGAGCAGCGCCGCCAGGGTATCGACCCGCGCCAGAGCTCGCTGCGCATCGGCATTTTCGGCGCCGAACCCTGGACGGCGCAGATGCGCCAGGACATCGAGACCGAGGCGGCCATCGACGCCGTCGATATTTACGGCCTGTCCGAGGTGATGGGGCCGGGCGTGGCCAGCGAATGCGTGGAAACCAAAGACGGCCCGGTGGTTTGGGAAGACCATTTCTACGCCGAGATCGTCGATCCGGAAACCGGCCTGCCGGTGGCCGATGGCGAGTCCGGCGAACTGGTGTTCACGTCGCTGACCAAAGAGGCGATGCCCATCGTTCGCTATCGCACCCGCGACCTGACCCGGCTGCTGGCGCCGACCTCGCGCAGCATGCGCCGCATCGGCAAGATCACCGGCCGCAGCGATGACATGCTGATCGTGCGCGGCGTGAACCTGTTTCCCACGCAGGTGGAAGAACAGGTGCTGAAGATTGCCCAACTGGCGCCGCACTACCAGCTGGTGCTGACGCGCAGCGGCCACCTGGACGACTTGGAGATCCTGACCGAGGTGCGCGATGAGTTCGCCAGCCTGGCCGAGGCCGAGCGCGAGGCGCTGGGCAAGCAACTGCAGCATGCCGTCAAGTCGTATATCGGCGTGACCGCCCGGGTGCGGGTGGCCGATTGCGGGTTCGTGGAACGGACCTTGACGGGCAAGGCGCGCCGCGTGGTGGACAAGCGGCCGCGCTGATAGTCTTGCCGGACGCTGGCTTGAGCCCGGTTCGGGCATGCCCGCGTCCGGCTCAGGCCAGCCCCAGCATATCGGCCAGGCTCAGTTCGGTCTGCGCTTCGACCAGATGGATGTGCGATTCCAGGTCGCGTAGATGCAGGTCCATTTCGGCTACGGCCTGCTCCACGCGGCCCTGCTCTAGATAGTCGACCACGCGGGCGTGTTCATCGTGTTCGCAGGCGGCGTTGCCGGGCGGCTGAAAAATGGCCACGACCAATGAGCAGCGGGAAATGATTTCCATCAGGTAGCGCGCCAGCAGGGGGTTGCCCGACAACTCTCCCAGCTTCAGGTGGAAGGTGCTGGCCAGGCGGGCCCATTCGGTTTGCGGCGCGCGGTGCATGGCGCGGTGTTCTTCGCGCAGTTGCCGGCGCAGCATGGCGTAGTCGGCCCGATTGGCCGACTGGGCCACCAGCGGCAGGATGGCGGCTTCCAGCGCGCGCCGGGCTTCGAACAGCTTGTCGATTTCTTCGCGCGTAGGCATGGCCACGATAGCGCCGCGATTGGGCCGCAATTCCACGACGTGGTCGTGGGCCAGGCGCTGCAGGACCTTTTGCACGATGCTGCGGCCCACGCCGAACAGTTCGCACAAGGCGGCCTCGGGCAGCTTGGTGCCGGGACGCAAGCGCTGGCTCATGACCCCGCTGACGACAGACTGGTAGATGCGGGTCTCGGCATCTTCGGATATGTCGCCCGCCGGCGAGACGGCCAGCGTGCCGGGACGAACTTTGGGCCGTCCCCGTACGGGACGCGCGCTGCCGGCTGCAGCGGACGGGGTTTTGCTGGCGGTCGGATTTGCTGCTTTTTTCATGAGGAAGTGGCTAAGGATGAACCGGTTCCTGATGCCGTGTATTGTGCCACCAGCGCGTGGGCAGGAATCGCGGGCGCGCGTTGGCGGCAACGGGTTCAGGACGATGAGGTTCCCAGGGCGTCCAGATGCCGCCCAACCGCGGCGGCAAGCTGGATAAGCGCCATATCCGTGCCGGCCGGGCCCAGCAGCGATACACCCGCGGGCAGGCCGTCGGCGCCGATGAAAGGGATGTTGACCTGAGGCAGTCCGGCCAGGCCGGCGATCGACGTGATGCGGAACGTGTTGGCGCGGATGGCATCTACCGTGGCCGGGTCCGCGCTGCGGGATATGGCGGCGCTGGATGCCGAAGGCAGGATGCCGACTCTGTCCGCGCCCAGCAGATCACGCAGCTGCGCGCGCAGCCCTGCCTGCACGGTGCCGGCGTGAGTGGCCGTGCTGGCGTTTATTCCAGCGGCGGCCTGCCAGCGCGCCGCGATGGCAGCGCCGAATGCCGGACGCGCGCGCGTGATCCAGTCTTGGTGCGTTTGCCAGGCGTCATGGGCCGAGACGGTGATATAGGTCTGCCGCCAGATATCCAGGTCTGTGTCCGAGGTGGCCGCAGGCTCGACGGGCAGGGCGAAATGGCTTTCCAGAGCACTGCCGACTGCGTCGACCAGCGGCCCGAAGGCGGGTTCGGCCTGCCTGCAGGCATCGGTCAGCAAGACGGCGCCGCGCCATGCCGGGGCGTCGGCCGAAAGCAGCGCACGGCCCACGCGCTCGAAGATGTCGGCGCGCGCGGCCAGCCAGGTCATGGTGTCGAACTGTGGTGACAGCGGCACCACCCCGGCGGCGCTGAGGCGGCCATGGGTGGTGCGCAGACCCCACAGCCCGCAGTAACTGGACGGCACGCGGGTAGACCCGCCTGTGTCGGTGCCCAGCGCGAAGTCCACCAGTCCGGCGGCCACCGCGGCGGCCGAGCCGCTGGACGACCCCCCCGGCACGCGATCGGGCGCGCGCGTATTGCATGGCGTGCCATAGTGTGCATTCTCGCCCTGGATGCTGTAGGCCAGTTCGTCGGTCAGTGTCTTGCCGTGCAGGCATGCGCCGGCCGCCAGCAATTGGGCAACGAGCGCGCTGTGCGCGGCTGCCGGCGCATGGGATTCCAGCCAGGTGGGATTGCCTGCGCCAGTGCGCTGGCCCGCCACGTCGAACAAGTCTTTGGCTGCGAAGCTCAGGCCGTCGAGGGGACCGCTGCCGGTGGGCGGCAGGCTGAAGCGCCCATGGGGAACCCAGGCGCCGACGGTGTCTTCGAAGGGCAGGGCAGATAGAAGGGCTGTCATGCGCGGGTTTCCTGGATGAGTGTGTCGGTGTGGGCGCAAATGGCGCCCGGCGTGGTGAACCAGACTTGGCCGCTGTCGCGGTGGCCGGCAATGTGTGCCAGCGCGCGGCGCAAGTGCCGCAGTCGATACGGCTGGCCCACCAGATAGGGGTGCAGCGCAATGCCCATTACCAGTGGCTGCCGGCGCGATTGTTCGAGCATTTCGTCGAAGTTGTCGATGATGAGCTGGGCAAAGTCCTTGCCGTCCATGTGGCGCGCCACGATCATCGGGATATCGTTGACTTCCTGTGGGTAGGGAATGGCCCACAAGGGTGTGCCGCCGCGGGTGCGCAATTGGGTGGGCTGGTCGTCGTGGCACCAGTTCAGCGTGTAGCGGTACCCCGTCTCGGCCAACAGGTCGGGCGTCAGCTGCGATTCGGCGATCCAGGGCGAGAGCCAACCGGTGGGCCGCACGCCGGCCATGTCTTCGAAGCGGCCGGCGCAATGCGCAAGCAGCGCGCGCTCGGTGGCTTCGGGATAGGCGCCCTGGTGTTCGGCGTTGGTGTGGCCGTGTGCGATCAGTTCGTCGCCGCGTGCCACGCAGGCCGCGATCAGATCGGGACAGTGGTCCAGGATGGCAGTATTGGCGATGACGCCTGCCGGCAGGCACAGGGCATCGAAGAGTTCCAGGCAGCGCCAGGCGCCCACACGGTTGCCGTACTCGCGCCAGGCGTAGTTCAGGATGTCGGGCTCGGCAAAGCTCGCGCCCAGCCGCGCGCCCAGGCCGCTACCAAAGGCGAAATGTTCCAGGTTGAATCCCAGGTAGACCGCCAGCCGCGCGCCCTGCGGCCAGTGATAGTCGTGCCGGCGATGGATAGGCGAATAATCGAAACGGCCATGCGCGGCCAGGAGGCCGAACTCGGGCAGCGTGTCCATGGGGGGCGTCATGGCGTTGCCATTCCGGCCCTGACCAGCAGCCATTCGGCGCTGTCGTTCCAGACGTCCATTTCGGCGATCAAGCCATCGCGCACGACATAACGGTCGACATAACGATTGCCTTCGAAGGGCGTGCCATCCAGCCATGCGCCATATAACGTGCCGCGGTTGTACACGACCGCGTGCGCGGCGCTGGCGCCGGCCACCACGTCAGTCGATTCGAAGCGCTTCTTTACCCAGGCATAGCGTGCCTTGTTGAAGGCGGAGCATTCGGCCGGGTCGCGCATTTTGCGGCCGCCGGTGAAGCGAATACGCAATTGCGGGCTGACGTAGCGCCGCGCACCTTCAGGATCGGGCTTCATCAAGGTGACCAGGTAGGCGTCGACCAGTGCGCCGGGGTCGGTCGTATCCCCGGGAATGTGCTGATCTGGTGCGTCATGCATGGTTTTCTCCCATTTTTGCGCTGTTTTGGTGCGCGGTCGTCGTGGCGCTTGGTAGCGGGCAATGCAGCGTCGCGCTACATCCGCACCGAGCCTGGCGCCGGGAAATCGATTAATTGTCGTCAATGATGTGGGATTGATTGACGACAAAAATCTATGGAAGATCAAGCAAACAACATGCCAGCATGCCAACAAAAATTTCCGGACTGGCATGGGTTTTGCTTGATGAGGGGCAGGGCCTTGCCTGGCTGCGTACAACCCCAATTCGGGAGAACTCCATGTTTTGTCTTTCTCGCCGTAGTTTTGCCTGCACCGCTTTTGCCCTGGCCTGCGTGGGCCTGGGGGCGGGCGCGCAGGCCGCCGAACCCATCAAGATCGGCCTGATCACCGCGTTGTCGGGGCAATCGGCCCTGGCGGGCGAGGCCATTACCCGGGGCATGCAGGTTGCCATCGACGAAATCAATGCCCAGGGCGGATTGCTGGGTGGACGCCAGCTCGAACTGGTGCGGCGCGATGACGAGGCCAGCCCCGCCAAGGGCGTGGTGGCCGCGCGCGAGTTGATCTACAAGGAAAAAGTGGCGGTGATTTTCGGCGGGCTCGATACCCCGGTGTCCCTGGCCGTCGTGCCGCTGGTCAACCAAGCCAAGATGCCCTTCATGGGCCCCTGGGCCGCCGGTACGCCCATCACGAAGAATGGCTCCCGGCCCAATTACGTATTCCGCGTATCGGCGGTTGACGAGATCGTGGATGCGGGCATGGTGGACTATGCCCAGAAGGCCTTCGGCACCTCGAAGTTCGGGCTCATCATGGTCAACAACCCCTGGGGGGAATCCAACCAGAAAGGCCTGGTGGCGGCCCTTGCCGCCAAAGGCATGAAGCCGGTGGGCAGCGAAAAGTTCGACGGCAACGAAGTGGATGTCGTGCCGCAGCTCGGCCGCTTGAAAGCGGCGGGCGCCGATACGCTGTTCATGGTCGGCAACGTCGGCCCTTCGGCGCAAGTGGTGAAGTCGCTCGACCGAATGGGATGGAAGGTGCCCGTGGTTTCGCACTGGGGGCCGGCGGGCGGCCGCTTTACCGAGCTGGCCGGCCCCAATGCGAAGAACGTGCATTTCGTGCAGACCTACAGTTTCTTCGGCAAGCAATCGCCCACCGGCGAAAAGGTGATCGATGCGCTCAAAGCCAGGTATTCCAACGTGAAGGGTCCCGCAGACATCACGCCGGCCGTGGGCGTGGCCAACGCCTATGACGCCATGCACCTGACTGCGCTGGCTATCCAGAAGGCGGGCTCTACCGACGGCGATGCCATCCGCGAGGGCTTCTACAAAATCGACACCTACGACGGGCTGATCAAGCAGTACAAGCAGCCTTACTCGCCCGACGTGCACGATGCCATCACTGCGCAGGACTACGTCTGGGCGCAGTTCATCGATGACCGCATCCTGCCGGTCGGGCTGGTGAAGTAGGCGGCCACGGGAGCGTGCGATGCAATTGTTGGCAGCGATGATCAGCGGCCTGGGCCTGGGCAGCATGTATGGCCTGATGGCCCTGGGTTTCCATATCACTCATTCCGTTTCGGGGACGGTGAACTTTGCCCAGGGCAGTTCCATGATGCTGGGGGCGGTGCTGTGCTTCACTTTTGCCCAGACCCTGGGCTGGGGCATGGCACCGGCCATCGTGCTGGCATTGCTGTGCTGCGCGCTGTATGGGCTGCTGGTGGAATTCCTGGCCGTGCGGCCTTTTGCCTCGCGTGGCTCGAATGCCTGGCTGATGTCCACGGTGGCGCTGGGCATCGTGCTGGACAACGTGGTCATGCATACGTTCGGCAAAGAGTCCCGCAGCCTGCCTTCGCCGTTGGCGGTGGCGCCGATCGAGATGGCGGGGCTGGGGCTGGGTGTGTATCCGCTGCAGCTGGTGATCCCGTTGATGGGCTTTGCCTTGGCCGCCGTGCTGCATCTGGTGGCCCGCCGCACGCGCTGGGGAACGGCGCTGCTGGCGGTGGTGCAGAACCGCGATGCGGCGCGCCTGATGGGAATTCCCATCAGGCGCGCGGTCGCGGCCGCCTTTGCCGTGTCCACGCTGTTTGCTGGCGTGGCGGGCATCTTGATCGCACCCTTGTTCAACGTGAATGCCGACATGGGCACGCTGTTCGGCTTGAAGGCATTTGCCGTTGCCATACTGGGCGGCATTTCCAGTGCCTGGGGCGTGATGTTCGCCGGCCTGATCTTCGGCATGGCCGAGGCGCTGGTCACGGTCACGCTGGGTTCGGGCTACACCCACATTATTACTTTCGCCCTGGTGATTGCCGTGCTGGCGATGCGGCCCAATGGCCTGTTCGGGCGTGCAGAGGTCAAGAAAGTATGAATCTCAAGTCTTTCATGGCGGGCCTGACCGTGGCGGCCCTGGCGCTGGTGCTGGCCTTCACGCTCAACAGCTACTACGTCTTCGTGCTGGCCAATATCGTGCTGATTGCGATCGTGGGGATCGGCCTGAACGTTCTGCTGGGCCTGACCGGCCAGGTGTCTTTCGGGCATGTGGGTTTCTATGCCATCGGCGCCTATACGGTGGCCATTCTTACTACCAAGGCGGGCTGGAGCTTCTGGCCGGCCTGGGGCATGGGGGCGCTGCTGGCCGCGGGCCTGGGTACGTTGTTGGCGCTGCCGGCCTTGCGGGTCAAGGGCCCGTACCTGGCCATGATCACGATCGCTTTCAGCTTCATCGTGCAGCACGCCATCGTCGAGATGCACGGCCTGACGGGTGGCCAGAGCGGCATCATGGGTATTCTGCCGCCGCAGTTGGGCGCGGCCTGGGGGCCCGAGCAGACCGTGACGGTGCTGGCGGTGGCAACTGCCGCGGTGCTGCTGATCGGCTATGCACTGTTGTCCCGCGGCGCCTGGGGCGCGGCCATGCGCGCCGTCAACGACAGCGAGACCGCCGCGCAATCCATCGGCTTGAACCAACTGGTGATCAAGACCATGGCGTTCACCTTGTCGGCCGCGGCCGCAGGCCTGGCGGGCGGGCTGTTTGCGGCGCTGTCCGGTTTCGTCACTGCCGAGACCTTCGGCTTCATGCAGTCGATCCTGTTTGTGCTGGTCGTGATCGTGGGCGGCGCGGGTACGGTGGCCGGGCCCGTCATCGGCGCCTTGATTGTGGGCGTATTACCCGAGATGCTGGCTTCGCTGGAAGATTACCGGCTGCTGTTCTTCGGTGCCCTGTTGTTGCTGGTGCTCTGGGTAGCGCCGGACGGCGTGGTGGGTTTATGGCGCCAGGCCTGCGGCAAGATCAAGGCGCCTGTCCTGGCGGCCGAGGCGGCTGGCGCCGATCAGGCTGCCTTGCCCCGCCGAGCCCGTGCGTCGCTGGCCGCGCACAGGCTGGGCATTGCGTTCGGAGGTGTGCACGCCGTCAGCGACTTGTCGATGCAAATGCCCGAAGGTGCCGTTACCAGCCTGATCGGCCCGAACGGCGCCGGCAAGACCACCGCGTTGAACATGCTTAGCGGGTTCTACCAGCCTTCGGCGGGCCAGGTCACGCTGGGCGCGCAGCCGCTGGGCGGCCTGCCGGCCTTTCGTATCGCGCGCCACGGCGTGGCGCGTACTTACCAGACCTCGCAGTTGTTCGGTTCGCTCAGCGTGGAAGACAACGTGGTCTTGGCCATGCGCCGCGGCCGCCTGGGCGGACTGTTCGCCGCGCGGCATTTCCACGGTACGGCGGCCCGCCAGCGGGCACGGGCGCTGCTGGCATTCTGCGGCTATCAAGGCGCACCGCAAGCCAATGCGGCTGGCCTGGCGCACGTCGACCGCCGCCTGGTGGAAATCGCCCGCGCCCTGGCTACCGATCCCGACGTAGTCTTGCTGGACGAGCCGGCCGCCGGCCTGTCGCGTGAAGACAAGAGCATGCTGGCCAGCTTGCTGCGCCGTATCGCCGATGCGGGTGTGGGGGTGGTGCTGGTCGAGCACGACATGGCACTGGTGATGTCGGTCTCGGACCAGCTTGTCGTGCTGGATGCCGGCCGCCGGCTGGCCGGGGGCACGCCGGCCGAGGTACAGAATGACCCGGCGGTAAAGCAGGCGTACCTGGGCGAGACACTCGACACTCATGCGGATGCGCCGCGTGCGCCGCGCCCCCCAGGCGCGGAATTGCTGGGCGTGGACAAGCTGGTGGCGGGTTATGGCGCCGAGCCGGTATTGCACGGCATCAGCCTGCAAGTGCGTAGCGGGGAAATGGTCGCCTTGCTGGGCGCCAACGGGGCGGGCAAGTCGACGCTGATGCGCACCCTGGCCGGCCTGCACGGCAGCCAGTCGGGCGCCATGCACATCGATGGCCATCAACTGGAAGGGCTCGCGGCGGAACACGTCGTGGGGCTGGGCCTGGTTCTGGTGCCGGAAGGCCGACAGGTCTTTCCCGAGTTGTCCGTGCTGGACAACATCCGTCTAGGGGCTTTTCTGGACCCGCGCGATCGCGATGCGCGCGTCGAAAGCATGCTGCAGCGGTTTCCCCGCTTGCGTGAGCGCCTGCACCAGCGCGCCGGCCTGTTGTCGGGCGGCGAGCAGCAGATGCTGGCGGTGGCGCGCGGGCTGATGAGCCGGCCGCGGGTATTGCTGCTTGACGAGCCCTCGCTGGGCCTGGCTCCTAGAGTGATCGTCGAACTGTTCGCCGCGCTGGATTGCCTGCGCGACGAGAACATGACCATCTTGCTGGTGGACCAAATGGCCGGCCTGGCGCTGGCCTTGGCGGATCGGGCCTATGTGGTGGAAGGCGGACGGGTGGTGGCGCAAGGCACTGCGGCCGAGATCGCGGCCAATGATGAGTTGGCGGATGCCTATCTGGGCGGGCATGCCTGACATCCCGCATGGCAAAGAAGCCGGTGGCTGGCTCGATTGCGTTTCAGTGCCCCGCGGCGTCGGCGTGCGACCACAGCGGCGCGCCGATATCGGGCAGTGTCGCGTGCAGTACGGTACCCGTCTGCGATTCTGTCATCACCAGCGTGGATGTTTCCGGCTGGAAGGCCAGGTTGGTGACGGTGGAGCCCGCCGGGCTGCGCACGAAATGGGTGACCTCGCCGCGCGCGTTCAACACGAATGCGCCGCCCAGGCTGGCATGCGCCACCACCAGCCTGCCTTTGGCATCCACGGCCAGGCCGTCCGGCCCGCTGGCGCCGAAGAAGGTGCGGAACGCGCCCACCTTCGATAGCGAGCCGTCGGCCAGCAGCGGAGCGCGCCAGACCGCATTGGCGCGTGTCATGGCCATGTACAGCACCTGGCCGGCCGGATCCAGCGCGACGCCGTTCGGGCTGGGGCCGTTGGCCAGCAGCAGGTCCAATTGCCCGGATGGCCGCAGCCGGTACACGCGGCCGCTGGGGTCGTGCAGCCCGGTCTGGCCCTGGTCGGTGAAGTACAGATTGCCGCGCAGGTCGAAGTGCAGGTCGTTGAGGCCCTTGAAGCTTTCCGAGTTGCGGTGCCCCAGCATCACTTCCACGTTGCCTTCAGCCGGCCGCACGCGCAAGAGGCCGCGCCGGTAATCGGCCACCCACAGATCGCCGTCGCGGTCGATCGCGATGCCGTTGGGCCAGCCGCCGGTTTCGGCGACAGCTTGCCACTGGCCGGCCGGAGTCAGGCGGAAGATGCGCCCGTGCGCGATATCGGTCAGGTACAGGTTGCCGGCCCGGTCGAACGCCGGGCCTTCCAGGAAGCTGTCGACCACCTGGCCGGGCTTGTTGGCATGGGCCCAGTCGCTTGCGCGGCGCAGGCGCAGGGCATCGGGCAGGGTGGCCAGCACGCGTGCCTGCACTACCTGGGGAGGCTCGAACGAGAGATTCCACATGGTTTACTCCGTGCGCGGCAGCGGCCGGGGGGGCGGGCCATCGTAGGTGGGAATGAACTGGCGCGGCATGGGGCCTTTGATGCGGCCGCCTTGCTGGGTCTGTTCCCAGGCATGGGCCAGCACGCCCACCGAGCGCGACAGGCAGAACAGGCCGCGCGCCAGCGGCGGGGCGAAGCCGAGTTCGGCGTAGATGACGGCGGTGGCGCCGTCGATGTTCATGGGAATGGGCTTGCCCTTGCGTGTGCGCAGCAGGGCCTCGATGGCACGCGCGGTGGCGGCGTGGCGGCCGCTGATCTCGCCGGCTTGCGCGGCGCGATCCACCAATGCCAGCAGCGGCGCGCTGCGTGGATCGACCGGATGGAAGCGATGCCCGAAACCGGGAATCGCCTTGCCATGCGCGGCCGCATAGGTGTCCACGGCGTCGGCCACGGACTGTGCCTGGGGCGTGCCGGCATCGATGCGCGCGGCCGCATCCAGGTACAGCGCCAGCGCCTGCTCGCCCGCGCCGCCATGCACATCGCCCAGCACATTCACCGCCGAGGCCATGGCGCCGTTCAGGCCCACGCCGCAGGTGGCCGCCATGCGGGCGATGGCAATGCTGGGGGCCTGCGGCCCGTGATCCACGGCCGACATCAGGGCGGCTTCCAGCAGGCCGGCCTGTTGCGGGCTGGGCAGGTCGCCGCGCGTCAGCAGCCAGATCATCTGCGCCAGGCCGATATTGCCGATCAGGTCTTCAACGGCGTAGCCGCGATAGCGGATCACGCCGGGCTGCATGTCGATGATGGACGTGCGCCACCAGTCCTGGGCAAGTTGGCGGGGGTCGGTCGTGGAATTCGTCATGGATGGCCTTGAAAATCAGCGGGGTTGCCAGGCGGGGGCATCGCCGCCCAGGCGTGGCGTGGGGATGGCCCAGCGCGGCGCGGTCTCGGACATGCGCAACACCGGGCCCAGGGTTTTCAGGGCCCCGTAGCAGGTGTCCGATGCCACCGTGTAGGCATCCAGTTCATTGGCATCGAGCTGCTGCGGCGCGTCCTGGTAGGTATCGACCAATCCTTGGCGCTGCGCGAACATGGCCGATTGGCACAGCGATACGTCCACCCGATAGCTGCCGCCTTCGCGCGCCCGGCGGGCCAGCGCCAGCATGACGCCCAGCGCGCCCAGGTAGCCGGTGGTGTAGTCGCACAGCGGCGCAAACACCAGCTTGGGCCGGCCATTGCTGGTCAGTTGGCCGTTGCGATGGCATACCCCGGTCACGGCCTGCGCCACTTGTTCCCAGCCCGCGCGGTCGGCCCACGGACCGCCCGGCCCGAAGCAACTGACCGATAACTGCACCAGGCCGGGACGCAGGCGCAGCAGCTCGTCGGAGGTGAATCCCAGGCTGCCCAGGCGGCCGGGCCGGTAGCCGTCGATAAATACATCGGCCTCGCGCAACAGCGTGCGCATGGTGTCGGCCTGGCTCGACTGGCGCAGGTCGAGGAAGCAACTGCGCTTGCCATGGCTGGTGTCGCGCACGTGTTCCGGTGTTTGCGGCAGGTGCGGCGCCGTCACCATCAGGACATCGGCACCATGCTCGGCCAGGGTGCGGCCCGCCACGGGGCCCGCCAGGATGCGCGTCAGGTCCAGCACGCGCACGCCGGACAGGGGGCGGCGGCCGGGGGCGAAGGGTTCGGGCGCCGAGTCGGCCACCTTGGTGATCTGGACGATAGGCTGGCCCGCCAGGTAGCGGCCTTGCGGATGCGCCAGCCATTGTGCTTCGGTGCGAATCTTGCCGCCGCAGGCGCGCGCCGCCGCGATGGCGTCTTCCAGGGCATCGGCGTCCCAGCGGCCCACGGCCGCGCCGACCGCGGCCGGCGTGCTTTCGCACTGCAGTACTTCCAGCACCCGCTCCGACAGGTGCGGCAGGTTCAAGTGCGGCAGCAGCCATTGTCCGTCGCGCGTCTGCCACGGCTGGGTCACCGAAATCATGTGCGACATGGCCTGGGGAATGGGCACGGCCGCGTAGCTGCCGTCGCCCTGGCGGGCGCGGGTGTAGTCGACCGTGCGCAAGGTAGCGGCCGCGGCCCGCACATCCACGCTCAGGGCCTGGCGCCGGCCGGCGCGCAGTTGCCAGATGTCGTTGGCCGCCACGCCCACCGCCGCGATGCTGGCCGCCACCGCCTCGCCCACCCGGTAAGGGGTGGCGAAGAACGGATCGTGGCCCGTGATCGTGACTTCGGCCGGGTCGATGGCGCCCAGGCCGCGCACTTGCATCAGTTCCGCAAAGGCGGCAGCCTTGCCGGGTTCAGGGGTGTTCATACTGCCTGCTCCGTTTTCAGCGTTGCGATGTCTTCGGCCGTATAGCCCAGTTCCGCCAGGATCGCGTCAGTGTGCTGGCCCAGCGTGGGCGGCGGCGTGTCCACGGCCGGCGCCTGTCCGTCCAGCTTGATGCCGGTGCGCAGCACGCTGATATCGCGGTCCACGCCGGGGGCATTCTTGAAGGTGGCGATCATGCCGCGCTCGGCGACCTGCGGATGCGCCAGAGCCTGTGGCACGGTGTAGACCGGGCCCGACGGCACGCTGGCGGCAGTCAGCAGCGGCCACCATTGCTCGGCCGTCCTGGCCTGCAGCGCTGCTTCGATATCGGCCTTGAGTTCGTAACGATGGCGCAGCCGCGCTTCGCGTTCGGCGTAGCGCGTGTCCTGTGCCAGCTCGGGGCGCCCGATCACCTGGCACAGCGCTTCGAACTGGCTTTGCCGGTTGGCCGCGATGTTCAGCAGCCCCGAGCCGGTCTGGAACGTGCCCGAAGGGCTTGCCGTCATGTTCTCATTGCCCAGCGGCTGAGCCTCCCGGCCCGCCACCAGGTAATTGGAAACCGCCCACCCCATGGTTGCCATGATGGCTTCCAGCATCGAGATATCGATGAAGCAGCCCTGGGTGCGCTGGCGGTCGGCCAGGGCCGCCGCGATGGCGTAGGCCGCCGTCATGCCGCCGATGGTATCGGCCACCGGATAGCCCACCCGCAGTGGTGCCGCCTCGGGGCTGCCGGTGATGCTCATTGCGCCCGACATGCCTTGCACGATCTGGTCGTAGGCAGGCAGGTCGCGCAGCGAGCCGTCCTGGCCGAAGCCCGAGATGGCGCAGTAAACCAGCTTGGGGTTGTCCGCGCACAAGGCTTCGAAGTCCAGGCCCAGGCGCCGCATGACACCGGGCCGGAAATTCTCGACCACCACGTCGGCGCGCTGCACCAGGCGGCGGAACACCGCCTTGCCGCGTGGCTGCTTGAGGTCGACGGTGATCGAGCGCTTGCCGGCGTTCTGGGCCAGGAACGACGCGCCCATGCCGCGCTGGTTCAAGCCGGGGTCGGCGCCCAATTGGCGCGCCAGGTCGCCCGTGCCGCGCGCCTCGACCTTGATGACATCGGCGCCCAGGTGGGCAAGTTGGTGGCAGGCGAAGGGGCCTGCCAGCACATTGGTCAGGTCCAGGACACGAATGCCATGCAAAGGTCGGTATGCCATGTCGTGAGGTTCAGTCTACTTTGATGCCGCGTTGCTTGACGACGTCTGCCCAGCGGCTCATTTCCTGGTCGACCAGCTGGGTGGCTTCGGCCGGGGTGTTGCCGATGGTCTCCAGGCCCATCTGCCCCAGCCGCTCTTGCGAGGCGGGCAGGCGCAGCGTGGCGATGATGGATTGGTTGAGCTTGTCGATGGCCGCCTGCGGCGTGCCGGCAGGAGCGGCGAAACCGATCCAGAATTTGATGTCCATGCGCGGCAGGCCGACTTCTGGCGCGCTGGGCACGTCGGGCAGGGCAGGGCTGCGCTTGTCGCTGGCGATCATCAAGGCGCGCAGCTTGCCCGACTGGATGTGGGGCAGGGCGGTGGGCAGCGAGGTGATCAGCATCTGTACCTGGCCGCCCATCAGGTCGGCCAGCACGGCGCCCGCACCCTTGTACGGCACGTGCACGATATCCAGGTCGCCGGCCGAATCCTTGAACAGTTCGGCGGCCAGGTGAGTGTTGGTGCCGTTGCCGCCCGATCCGTAGAACAGTTGGCCGGGTTTTTCCTTGGCCAGCGCGATCAGTTCCTGCACCGTCTTGGCGGGTACCTTGGGGTTGACCACCAGCACGTGCGGTACTTGCACGGCCGTGGTGATGTGCGTGAAGTCTTTCTTGGCGTCGAAAGGCAGGTTCGACACCAGGCCGGGCGCGATGGCGAACGACATTTCGGTGGTCAGCAGCGTATAGCCGTCGGGCTGGGCGCGCGCCACGTTGCTCCAGCCCACGACGCCGCCGCCACCGGTGCGGTTGGTCACGATGGCGGGCTGGCCCAGTGCGGCGCCAAGCTGGTCGCCGATCAGGCGCGCCACCAGGTCGGTGCTGCCGCCCACGGCGAACGGCACCACGATGGTGACCGGCTTGTTGGGGTAGGGATCCTGGCCATAGGCGGGCGCCAGCGCGGCTGCCCCCAACATGGCGAGCAGGGCTCGGCGGGAAAGGGAAATGCTCATGGGGTTGTCTCCTGTGACGGGGTGTGGTTGTTGTGGTGCCGGATGCCGGCATTGACGCGCTGGCCATACTCCATGGCCTCGCGCCAGCCGCGGATGACCGCGGGAATGTGATCCAGGGCCTGCTTGACCGCCGTCAGCGCCACCGGGTCGTAGCCGGCCAGGCGTTCGGCCAGGGCGGCCGCGCGCGGCAGCAAGGCCGGTGGCGCAACGACTTCATTGAGCAAGCCCCAGCGTTCGACGGTGGTTGCGTCCAGGCGCTCGGTGGTCAGCAACAGCCAGGCGGCGCGCTTGCGGGCAATACCCGATAGCTGCGTTGTCGGGCCCGAGGCGCTGGCATACGTGGCGAAGCCCAGCTCGGGGCAGGCGAAGGTGGCGTTGTCGCTGGCCAGCGCCAGGTCGCAGGAATTCATCAGCGTGACGCCCCCGCCCAGCGCCATGCCATTGACCGCCGCAATGAAGGCGGCCGGGTGGGCGCGGATGGCGGCGTTCAGTTCCACCCACTCGGCCCCGCCGGTGTCTTGGCCGGCGGCGCGGTCGGCCGCGCGTTCGGTCAGGTCCAGGCCGGCGCAGAAGGCGCTGCCGCTGCCGGTCAGGACGATGGCGCGGGCCTCGCCTTCCAGGCCGCGCAAGGCGGCCATCAGGCCGGCGCGCAGGGCGCGGTCCAGGGCATTGCGTTTGTGGGGGCGGTCGATCCGGATCAAGGCCCAGCCGGGGTGCCGTTCGACGCGCAGCTTGTCTCTAGTCAAGGTAATCACTAAGATAGAACGATATTCTATCTTTATGATATGGCAGGGCGGATCGGCGTGTCAAACTACACTTCCCGTCATCGCCATTGCCCGAATCCGCCGCCCGCATGCCACGCAAACCCGCTGTTCCTTCTGTTGCCGACCTGAATGCCGCCGCGGGCGGTGTTGCCACGCTGGACCGCGGGCTGTCGGTGCTGGCCGTGTTCTCGGGCGAGTTGCCCAACCCCACCCTGGCCGATATCGCGGCGAGCACGCGCATTCCCAAAAGCACTGTGCTGCGCATGCTGTCATCGCTGGAGCATGCGCACCTGGCCGTCAAGCTGCCCGATGGCCGCTACGCGCTGGGGCCCGAGATTGCCCGCCTGCACCTGGTGTATGCCAGTTCGTTCTCGCTGGAACCCTTGGTCATGCCCCTGCTGCGCGACCTGGTGGCGCAAACCCAGGAAAGCGCCGCCTTCTACATCCGTGAAGGCGGCAAGCGCCTGTGCCTGCATCGCGTCGATTCGCCACGACCGGTGCGCGACCACATCCGGGTAGGCGACCTGCTGCCGCTGGAGCGCGGCGCAGGCGGCCGGGTGATGCTGGCCTACGACGGCGTGCCTGGCGATATCTACGCACGCATCCGTCGCGAGCACGTGGTGGTGCTGGCGGGCGACCGCGTGGCCGAGGTGGCCGGCGTGGCGGCACCGGTGTTCGGCGCAGCAGGGCAGTTGGCCGGTACCCTGACCCTGACCATGCCGGCAGAGCGGCTGGATGCGGCGTTTGCAGGCCCGGTATTGCAGGCGGCACGGCGCTTGACGGTGCAGCTGGGCGGGACGTTTCCCGCCGTGGACGAAGCCGCGGCGTAGAAGGCGGACGACGTCTCAGCGTGCGCCGCGCGCCGGCTTGCGCGCGATGGCGCGCTTCGATGGTGGGGCATCGGCGGCCGCGCGGAATCCGGCGGCCTGGGTTTGCAGGAATTCCCACAAGCGGTTGGCCGCCGGCCCGTGCGGGCGGTCGCGGCGGCGCGCCGCGACCAACTCTTCGGTGCGGCCCGGCAAATGGCGGCCGGTGATGGCCAGCAGGTGGCCCTTGGCCAGTTCGCGTTCGATCAGGAAGCGCGGCAGATGGCCCCAGGCCATGCCCTGCAGAATGATTTCTTTCTTCATCAGCTGGTCGGGCACGGTGCACTGGTGCGCATCTTCGATCACGAAATAGCTCTCGGCATCGGTATGGCGTGCGGTGTCGCGAATGATGCATTGAGTGAAGTCGCGCAACTGGTTGGGCGCCAGGCTGCGCGACGGCGCAAAGGGCAGGAAGCCGGGTGCCACCACCGGTACGAATGCCACTTTGCACAGGTCGACCCATTCAATGCGGGGATCGCTCTTGTCTATCCGGTGCAGGATCAGGTCGGCCTGGTCATCGAACAGGCGTTCCCATGGCCCCGTGACGGCCTCGTAGTGCAGGTCCAGCCGCGTGACGGGGCAGTTCGCGAAAAAGCGGCTGAGCAGCGCCAGGGTGGCCGGGCGCGGGCACAGGTCGCCGATGACGACGCGCAATTCGCTTTCTTCGCCCATGGCCAATTGGGCAGCATGCGCCTGCAGCCCTTCCAGTTCGTGCAGCAGCGCTTGGGCCTTGCGGTGGAAGGATCGTCCGGCGTCGGTCAGGCACACCCGGTAGCCGCCGCGGTCCAGCAGGGCCAGGCCCAACTGGCGCTCCAGCTTGGCCACGGCCGCAAACACGGCGGGATGCGAACGGTGCAGCGCTGTCGCGGCGGCCTGGAACCCGCCGGTACGCACCACGGCATCGAAGCATTGCAGGTCGTGCAGGGTGAATGCGCTCATGTTGGCTTTGTCAGGTTGATCTACAAAGAATGTGAAAGCTTTGTAATATCTTCCGGGACGGCCCGCAACTACGATTTGCTCATGAACCTTCATACAGGAACTGTCATGAGCGTACTGTCTTTCTTTTCCACCAGCGACGGGCAGCGCATTGCCTACCGGTACGACGGCCAGCCGGGCAAGCCGGTGCTGGTGCTGTCGAATTCGATCGCCACCACGCTGCATATGTGGGATGGGCAGGTGCAGGCCCTGGCGCGCCATTTCCACGTGCTGCGCTACGACGCCCGCGGCCATGGCGCCTCGGATGCGCCGGCCGGGCCGTACGACCTGGAACGGCTGGGCCGCGATGTGCTGGAACTGCTGGATACCCTGGGTGTCGGGCGCGCGCATTTCCTGGGCTTGTCGCTGGGCGGCATCGTGGGACAGTGGCTGGGGGTGCATGCGCCCGATCGTATCGACCGCCTGGTGCTGAGCAATACCTCGCCTTATCTGGGGCCGGCCGACCAGTGGGGCGCCTTGATCGATTCGGTGCTGCGCGCGCCGGATTTGTCGCAGGCGGCCGAGATGTTCATGGGCAATTGGTTTCCGCCACAGTTGCGGCGCGACACCCCTGAACTGGTCGAGCGGTTTCGCGCCATGGTGATGCATACGCCGGCGCAGGGGCTGGCGGGTAATTTCGGAGCGGTGCGCGATACGGACCTGCGGGCGGTGCTGGGGCGCATATCGCGGCCGACGCTGGTGATCGCGGGGCGCGACGATACGGTGACCCTGGCCAGCCATGGCGAGCAGATTGCGGCCGCGGTGCCCGGGGCCGGGCTGGTGATGCTGCAGGCGGTCCATATGCCCAACGTCGAGGTGGCCGAGGAATTCCTGCAGGCGGTACTGGCATTCCTGGCGGAGTCGCCGAATGGGGGCTGAGGTTTCTTGGCAGGGTCGGGGTTTTCCAGGATAGGAGCGGTCTGAGGATATAAGTAGGATGTCCAACAACCTACATCGTCATGACAAGGTGCTCCATGATTTTTGCCCCGCTCGATCGTTTCACGGTTCTCGACTTGTCGCGCGTGCGTTCAGGCCCCACCGCGGTCCGGCAGTTCGCCGACTGGGGCGCCGATGTGATCAAGATCGAAGAGCCTAGCCAGGTCAAGGACGACAAGCCGGGCGGCGCCGCCAAGTTCAGCGATTACCAGAACACGCATCGCAACAAGCGCAGCCTGACGCTCAACCTGAAGCACCCCGAGGGCAAGGCGGTGTTCCTGGAACTGGTCAAGCGCGCCGACGTGCTGGTGGAAAACTACCGGCCGTCGGTCAAGCGCAAGCTGGGCATCGACTTCGAGTCGCTAAGGCAGATAAACCCCCGCCTGGTGTACGCCAGTATCTCGGGCTTCGGCCAGGATGGCCCATATGCCGACCGCCCCGGGTTGGATCAGATCGCCCAGGGCCTCGGCGGCCTGATGTCGGTCACCGGCGAGGCCGGCCGCGGTCCGATGCGTGCCGGCATCCCGATCGCCGACCTCAGCGCCGGCCTGTTCGCGGCCATCGGCATCCTGATGGCCCTGCTGGACCGCGAGCGGACCGGGCAGGGGCGTTGGGTGCATACCTCGCTCTTGCAGGCACAGGTCTGGATGATGGACTTCCAGGCCACGCGCTGGCTGATCGACGGCGAAGTGCCCGGCCAATCGGGCAACGATCATCCCACCAGCGCGCCCACGGGCGTGTATCCCACAGCCGATGGCTATATCAACATCGCGGCCATGGGGTCGGGCATGTACGCGCGGCTGTGCGAAGTGCTGGAAATGCCGGAAATGAACGGCGACCCGCGCTTTGCCTCGGCCGGCCTGCGGGTGGAAAACCGGGCCGACCTGAACCGCGAGATCATCGCGCGCACGCGCCGCCGCACCAGCGCGCAATGGATCGAGAACCTGAATGCCGCCGGCGTGCCCTGCGGGCCGATCCTGTCCATGGATACGGCGTTCCAGGATGAACAGGTGCGGCACCTGGCCATGACCCGGCGCGTCAGCCATCCGCAACGCGGCGGCATCGACATCATGGCGCCGCCCGTGGTGTTCGATGGGGCCGAGATGCCGCCGGTAAGCGCCGCGCCTGAAACCGGCGCCCATTCCGACGAGATCCTGGGCTGGCTGGGGCTGGATGCCGCCGCGTGCGAGCGTTTGCGCGCCGCCGGGGCCGTGTGACACCATCGCCATTTTCCACGTTCATCCGTCAGGAATTCCATGGCCCGCCCGAAACCCTTGCCCGATTCGCTGTTCGACAGCCTGGACCGGCCCGACAATCTACCTGACGAGATCGCCCAGCAGATCCGCCAGAAGATCATCAGCCAGGCTTTCGAACCGGGCCAGCGCCTGCCCACCGAACTGGAGCTGTCCCAGTCGTTCGGCGTCAGCCGCAATGTGGTGCGCGAGGCCATCGCGCGCCTGAAGCTGTCGGGCTACATCGAGACGCGGCGCGGGGTCGGCAGCTTCGTGGCGGCCGAGCCCGGCCAGCACAACTTCGAGATACTGCCGTCCGACCTGCTGCATGCCGATGCGCTGGAGCAGGTCTACCAACTGCGCGTCGAGATCGAGGCCGGCGCGGCGGCATTGGCCGCGCAGCAGCGCACCGAGGTGCAACTGGACACGCTGCGCCAGGCACTGGCGCGGGTGGACGCCGCCGGCGGCGACTGGCGCCACGGCGCCGACCGCGCCCTGGATTTCCATATGGTGGTTTGCCAAGCCACCAACAATCCGTATTTCGTCAGGCTGCTGTCGCTGTTCGGGCGGGCCATCGGCGATGCCGTGCGCACGCTGCGCTACGGCAGTACCGGCACCGACCGCGTGGCACAGATCGAGGCCGAGCACCATCGCATTTTCGACGCGATCGTCGCGCGCGACAGCGACGCCGCGCGCGCCGCCATGCGCCAGCATCTTTCCAACGGCATGCAGCGCCGGCGCGCGCTGCTGCAATCCGAACAAGACCCGAATCAGGCAGGCACCCCATGACATCCGAACGCATTCTGCAAGACCGCATCACCGAGAACCTTGTCGTCGAGAAACGCGGCCCGGCAGGCTGGATCACGTTCAACGATCCGGGCCGGCACAACGCGGTGTCGTACGCCATGTGGGAAGGCCTGCCTATTGCGTTGCAGGCGCTGGCCGAAGACCCGGCCATCCGGCTGGTGGTGTTGACCGGCGCCGGTGAGCGCGCATTCGTCAGCGGCGCCAATATCTCGCAGTTCGATACGCTGCGCGCGGGCGAAGACGCAGTGCAGGCGTACGAAAAAGTCGCCGAGGCGGCGCAGTTGGCGCTGTATGACTACGACAAGCCCACGGTGGCGCGCATCAAGGGCTACTGCATCGGCGGCGGCCTGAATATCGCGCTGTGCTGCGACGTGCGCATCGCCTCGGACGACAGTTCGTTCGCCATCCCGGCCGGCAAGCTGGGGCTGGGCTACCGCATGACGGCCATCCGCAACCTGGTGACGACGGTAGGCCCCGCGCGCGCGCTGGAAATCTTCCTGACGGCGGCGCGCTACACAGCCGCCGAGGCCGAGGCGCGCGGGCTGCTGCATCAGGTGGTCGGCGCGGCCGACCTGGATGCGGCGGTGCAGGACTCGATCGCGAAGATCGGCGCCAACGCGCCGCTGACCCTGCATGCCGGCAAGAAGATGATCCGCCAGATGCAGCAGTTGGGCCCCGAAGTCGACCTGCAGGCCATGAACCGGCTGGTGATGGCCTGCTTCGAGAGCAATGACTACCGCGAAGGACGCAAGGCCTTCGCCGAGAAGCGGGCGCCGGTGTTCACCGGCACCTGAACCCCGGCCGCGCGGTAAGCGGCCGGGCGTTTCACCTACACCTGTACCTGATTGCCGGGCGCCTGCCCCGGCAGGGCCGCGTGCGCTCGCCACGCGGGGATGGCGGCTGCCTTCGCGCCGGCGTCCCGATCCGCGGGCTGCCCGGGCCATGTGTCACGGCCCTCATGAAGCAGATTCAGCACAATACGGAGACAAGCATGAAAGGCATACGCATGAAACGCTTCCTGGCCGTCCTGGCCATGGCGGGCGCGGCCGGCGGCCTGCCCGCGGCCCGGGCCGCGTATCCCGACCAGCCGATACGCATCGTGGTCGGCTATGCCGCCGGCGGCACCACCGATATCCTGGCGCGGGTACTGGGCGAGCAACTGGGCAAGGAGCTCAAGCAATCGATCATCGTCGAGAACAAGCCCGGCGCGGCCGGTAATATCGCCGCTTCGTACGTGCAGGATTCGCGGCCCGACGGCTACACCTTGTTCATGGCGACGGTGTCCAGCCATGGCATCAATCCGGCGCTCTACCAGCGCACGCTGGGCTATGACCCGCTGGGCGGCTTCACGCCCGTGGCGATGGTCGCGTCGATTCCGCTGGTGCTGGTCACCAACCCCAAGCTGCCGGCCAAGAGCGTGGACGAACTGGTGGCCCTGGCCAGATCCAAGCCGGGCGAACTGAACTATTCGTCCAGCGGCAATGGCTCACCGGTGCACTTGGCCGGGGCCATGTTCGCGCAGCAGGCGCACCTGGACCTGGTGCACGTCCCGTACCGCGGCGGCGCGCTGGCCAACACGGCGGTGATGAGCGGCGAGGCGCAATTCAGTTTTGCCACGCTGCCCGGCGCCATGTCGCAAGTGAAGGCCGGCAATTTGCGCGCCCTGGCGGTCACCACGCAGGAACGGTCACCGCAGTTGCCCGATGTGCCCGCGCTGGGCGAGAACGCCGCCTTCCAGGGCTACGACATCAATACGTGGAACGCGCTGCTGGCGCCGCGCGGCACGCCGCAAGCGGTGGTGGACACGCTGAGCGCGGCAATCAAGAAAGCCATGAGTGCGCCCAGCCTGCGGCAGCATTTCGAGAAAGAAGGCGCCGTGCCCACCGCCAGCACGCCCGCCGAACTGGAAAGTTTCATCCGTGGCGAGCTCGACAAATGGGCCGGGGTCGTCAAGTCGGTGAACATCCGCGTCGATTGAGCCGGGCGCGGCGCCGACGGAAATCAACCGCCGCCCAGCAGGTCGTAGGAATCGAGCAGCGCATAGACGATTTCCGGCTTGCGTTCCAGCCCGCGGCGAATGGCGGCGGGCAAGGTCTGCCGGGTCTTGCTGCACAGGCCCGGCAGGCTTGCGATCTCGATGTGCAGGCCGCGCACGGTGCGCACTTCATTGGCGCCGGGCGCGATGGTGAGGGCAACGCCCAGCTGGGCGCGCATCAGTTCCTGCATGCGACGCAAGTCATCCAGGCTGGCCAGGTTTTCCAGGCGCGCCACCAGTTTTTTTTCTTCTTCGCGGGTCAGGCGCAGGATGCGGATATCGCCGCCAGGCGTGGCCAGCAGCCTGTCGCGATCGCAGACACAGGCTCCCGGGGGGCATTCCTGGCGCAGGGGAAACGAAGCATTCATAACGCCAGCAACGGTATCACACGCGGCGGCCGGCTACTTGGCGTAGACCAGATCGCGCAGCCCCAGCGACAGGCCCGGCCAATAGGTGATCACCATCAAGCAGGCGATCACCACCAGCACGAAGGGAATCAGCGGCTTGACCAGGCGTTCGAGCGGCAGCTTGGCCACTGCGCAGGCGGCAAACAGGTTGACGCCGAACGGCGGCGTGATCATGCCCAGCGCCAGGTTGACCACCATGATGACGCCGAAATGCACGGGCTCGACGCCGAACTGCATGGCCACCGGCAGCAGCAGGGGGGCCAGCACCACCACCGAGGCCGAGGTCTCGATGAACATGCCGATGACGAACAGTGCGGCATTGACGCCCAGCAGGAAAGTGATCTTGTCGTGGAACAATTGCGCCAGCCAGGCGCCCAGCGCGTCGGGCACCCCGGCACGGTTGAGCAGGAAGCTGAATACGCCGGCGTTGGCGATGATGAACATGATCACCGAGGTGGATATCACCGAGCGGTGCAGCGTCTGGGACAGCGTGCGGAAGCTGAGCCGGCCATAGACGAACTTGCCGACCACCACGGCGTACATCACCGCCACCACCGAGGCCTCGGTGGGCGTGAAGATGCCGCCATAGATGCCGCCCAGGATGATCACGGGCATCATCAGCGCCAGCCAGGCGCGCTTGAAAGCCGGCCACAGCGGCAGCCTGCCTTCGCCGTCCAGCTTGCCCAGGCCGTGGCGCTTGGCATACAGCCACACATACAGCATCAACGCGCCGCCGATCAGGATGCCGGGCAAGACACCGGCAATGAACAGCTCGCCGGTGGACGTGTCGGTGGACACGGCGAACAGGATCATCGGGATCGACGGCGGGATGATCACGCCCAGCTCGGCCGCGCTGGCCTGCAGCGACGCCGCGAATGGCGCCGGATAGCCATGGCGGATCATCGCCGGGATCAGGATCGCGCCGACGGCGAAGGTGGTGGCCACGCTGGAACCGGCCACGGCCGCGAAAATCATGCAGGTCAGCACGCAGGTGCATGCCAGGCCGCCCTGGACACCGCCCACCACGCTTTTCGCGAACTCGACCATGCGGTCCGATATGCCGCCTGCTTCCATCAGGTTGCCGGCCAGGATGAAGAAGGGCACCGCCACCAGCGGGTACTTGTCCAGCGCCGCGTACAGCTGCTGCGCCACCACCAGCCAGGGCAGGCCGGCCAGCGACACCCCGGTCAGGCTGGCCAGGCCGATCGCGATCGCCACGGGCACTGACAGCCCGAAGAAGATCAGCATCGTCAGAATCATCAATTGGGACATGGCAAACAGCCTATATGGTCAGTGCGTATCAGTTTTTCATTGCGCTACGGCCCACCCAGCGTCGCATGAAGCAGGCGCGGGCTCGACCGGGGACGCCGCGGAGCCGGCTTTGCCGGTCCGCCAGCGTCGCCCCCTTGAGGGGGGAGCGCGCAGCGCTTCGGGGGTGGGTCTCACTCTCAGCCTTGTGCGTCGTTGCGCACCGGGGCGGGTTCGTCGGCGCCGAGCAGCCAGCGCGCCAGCACGGCAAGGGCCGCCAGCGAGGCGCCCACGGGAATCGCCAGGTAGATCCAGGAAATCGAGATATCCAGGCTGGGCACGTTCTGGAAACGCACCCGGTAGGTCATGTGTCCGCCGATCCAGGCGATGAACACCAGGAAGGCGATGCACGTGACGGCGATCAGGTGTTCCAGCGCGCGCTGCTTGCCGCCCTGCAACAGGTTGTGCAGCAGTTCCACGCTGATCATCGCGCCATGGCGAAAGGCCAGGGCGATGCCCAGCAGCACCGTCCAGATCAGCAGCGCGCGGGTCAGCACCTCGCTCCAGTCAGAGGGCTCGTGCAGGACGAAGCGGGCGATAACCTGGTAGAAAGCGGCGGCCGCGGCGGCCACCAGCAAGATCTGGGCGATGACCGACACGCCCTTGAACAGGGAGCGTTCGGCAAGACTGAGCAAGCGCATGGTGAGTTCCGGATGCGGAGATGGCGTCGGTGCTGAATGGGGCGGACAGGTGGCCGGGCCGCGCGCGGCAGCCCGGCCCGGCCGGGGCCGGCCTTACTTCGTGTCGCGGATCGCCTCGATCAGCTTCTTGTCGTATTTCTTGTAGTACTCGGCGTAGGCGGGTTCCACCGCGGCGGCGAAGGCATCGCGGTCGACATCGGTGGTGACTTCCATGCCTTCCTTGCGCAATTGTTCGACGCCGGTTTTCTCGATGTTGTCGACGTAGTCGCGCATGGCCTGGGCCGAAGCCTTGCCGGCCTGCTGGAAGCTGGCCTTCTCGGCGTCGGACAGGCCTTCATACACATTGGCCGACATCAGCACCAGGGCCGGGCCGTACACGTGGCCGGTCAGCGACAGGTATTTTTGTATTTGCGACAGCTTGGCCGAGGTGATCACCGACAGCGGGTTTTCCTGGCCGTCGATGGTGCCTTGCTGCAAGGCGGTGGCCACTTCAGGCCAGGCCATGGGAGTGGGCAGGATGCCGATGGCGCGGAAGGCCGAAATATGGATGGGGTTCTCGGTGGTGCGGATCTTCAGGCCCTTGGCGTCGGCCGGCGTCTTTACCGGGCGCACGTTGTTGGTCAGGTGGCGAAAGCCTTGCTCGCCCCAGGCCAGCGCGATGATGCCGCGGTCCGGGAACTTGGCCAGCATGTCCTGGCCGATCTGGCTGTCGAGCACCTTGCGGGCGTGCTGCAGGTCGCGCAGCAGGAAGGGAATATCGAAGACGCCCGTCTCGGGCACGAAGTTCAGGGTGGCGCCGGTGGACACGATGGCCAGGTCGATGGTGCCGATCTGCAGGCCTTCGATCACTTCGCGTTCGCCGCCCAGCGCGCTATTGGCGAACTGCTGGACTTTGTACTTGCCGTTGCTGGACGCCTCGATGGATTTGGCGAAGGCGTCGGCGCCGGCACCATAGTGCGACGACGTCGATAGGGCATACGCCATCTTCAGCGTATTCTGGGCGGCTGCGGGCAGCGCGGCGGTGGCGGCGCAGGCAGCCAGGATGGTGGCGGCAAGCCAAGTCTTACGCATGGTGTCTTCTCCGGGGAACAAATATTGGTATTGGCGCATCGCATGTTACGCCCAGCGCGAATGATAGCGGGATTCCCCTGACAAACAGACCATTGGTTACCATTGCAAAATGATGGATTTCCCTGATTCTTCTCCCCGTACCCGGCCGCCCGGCCTGATGACAGCCCTGCGCCAGGGCGCGCGCATGATGATGCGCGATGCCCGGGCCGGCGAACTGCGCCTGCTGGTGCTGGCCCTGGTGGTGGCCGTGGCCGCCGTCACCAGCGTGGGGTTCCTGGCCGACCGGGTCGGCCGCGCCCTTGAGCGCGATGCCAGCCAGATGCTGGGGGCCGACCTGGTGCTGGACGCCGACGAGCCCATTTCCGCCGGGTTCATCGACGCCGCCCGCCAGCAGGGGCTGGAAGTCTCGCGCACCCTGCAGTTTCCTTCCATGGCCAGCGCCGGCGATGCCGCGCAACTGGTCTCGTTGAAGGCCGTCGAGCCCGGCTATCCGCTGCGCGGCAGCCTGCGGGTGGCCGACGCCGCCTACGCCGAGGGCACGCCCACGCGCGACATCCCGGCGCCCGGCACGGTCTGGGCCGACCCGCAGTTGCTGGCCCTGCTGGGCATAGGCGTGGGCGACACCGTCGGCCTGGGCGATAGCCGGCTGCGGGTGGCGCGCGTGATCACCTATGAACCCGATCGCGGCATGCAGTTCGTGAACGTGGCGCCGCGCATCATGATGCGGGCCGACGACGTGCCGGCCACCGGCCTGGTGGCGCCCGGCAGCCGTATCGACTACGCCTTGCTGGCCGCCGGCGAACCGGCCGCCGTGGCCGCTTATTCCGATTGGCTGGGCGAGCACCTGCAGCGCGGCCAGAAACTGGCCACCCTGGAATCCGGACGCCCCGAAGTCCAGCGCACGCTCGATCGCGCGCAACGCTTCCTGTCGCTGGTGGCATTGCTGGCCGTGTTGATCTCGGCCGTGGCGGTGGCGCTGGCGGCCGGGCGGTTCATGGTGCGGCACCGCGATGGCATCGCGGTCATGCGCTGCCTGGGCGCCGTGCAGGCGCAGGTCACCCGCATGCTGGTACTGGAATTCACCCTGGTCGGCCTGTTCGCATCGGCGGCTGGCTGCCTGCTGGGCTACGCCGTGCACCAGGGCCTGGTGCTGGCGCTGGGCAGCCTGATCGACACCCAGTTGCCGGCGCCATCGGCCATTCCGGCCTTGCAGGGCCTGGTGACAGGGGTGCTGCTGTTGCTGGGCTTCGCGCTGCCTGCGCTGGCGCAATTGCGCCACGTACCGCCGGCCCGGGTGCTGCGCCGCGATGCCGATACCTTGCGCGCCCGCAGCGCGGCGGGCTATGCCCTAGGCGCGGTCGGCTTTGCCCTGCTGATCTGGTGGTTCGCCGGCAACGCGCGGCTGGGAGCCGTGGTAGCGGGCGGTTTCCTGGGCGCGTTCGCGGCCTTCGCGCTGGTGGCCTGGCTGTGCGTGCTGGGCCTGGGCCGGCTGCGCGGCGTGGCCGCCGGCCTGCCGGCACTGCGCTTCGCACTGGCCGGCGTGGTGCGCCGGCGCGCCGCCACCATCACCCAGGTGTGCGCGCTGGCCATCGGCCTGATGGCCCTGCTGCTGTTGGCCATGACCCGCACCGACCTGGTGGCCGGTTGGCAGCGCACGCTGCCGCCCGATGCGCCCAACCGCTTCCTGATCAATATCCAGCCCGACCAGCGCCAGCCCGTGCTCGATTTCCTGGCCGGCCATGGGCTGCGCGATGTGGCGCTGTGGCCCATGGTGCGCGGCCGCCTGGTCGCGGTCGGCGGCCGCCCCGTGGGGCCGGCCGACTACGAAGAGCCACGCGCCAAGCGCCTGGTCGACCGCGAGTTCAACCTGTCTTATGGCGACGCCCTGCCGGCCGGCAATAGCATCGACCAAGGGCGCTGGCTGCGGCCCGACATGCCTGAGGTCTCGCTGGAATCGGGCCTGGCCAAGTCGCTGCGCCTGTCGCTGGGCGACGTGCTTACCTTCGATATCGCCGGCCAGCAGGTCGACGTCACCGTATCCGGCACGCGCAGCGTCGATTGGGATTCCATGCAGGTCAATTTCTTCGCGGTGCTGTCGCCCGCGGCGCTGGAAAACATGCCGCACAGCTGGATCACCTCGTTTCACTTGCCGCCCAGCCAGGCGGCGCTGCCCCGCGAGCTGCTGCGCCAGTTTCCCAACCTGACGGTGTTCGACGTGGGTTCCATCCTGAACCAGTTGCAATCGGTGCTGGACCAGGTCGTCACCGCGGTGCAACTGCTGTTTGTGTTCACGCTGGCCGCTGGCGTGCTGGTGCTGGCCGCGGCCCTTACGGCTACCCGCGACGAGCGGGTGCGCGAAGCCGCGGTGCTGCGCGCACTGGGCGCCACGCGGGCCCAGCTGGCGCGCGCACAGCGCCTGGAAGTCCTGGCCGTGGGCGGGCTGGCGGGCCTGCTGGCGGCGGCCGGGGCCAGCATCATTGCCTGGGCCTTGTCCACCTATGTGTTCGATTTCCGCATTACGCTCAGCGCCTGGCCCTGGCTGGTGGGCGTGGCGGGCGGCATGGTGGCCGCCTGGGGCGGCGCCGCGCTGGCCCTGCGCGGCGTGCTGCGCACGCCGCCGCTGCTTACCCTGCGAGAAGCCTGATGACTGCTACCCGTGTCCAACCCCAGGTCGAATCCCTGCAAACCTCGGCCACGCTTCATGAAACCCTGGGCGGCGATGCGGCCATCCGGGCCCTGGTCGACCGTTTCTACGACCTGATGGACCTCGAACCCGACTTGGCGGCCTTGCGCGCGGCGCACGGGCCCAGCCTGGATTCGGCGCGCGACAAGCTGTTCCTGTTCCTGTGCGGCTACTTCGGCGGCCCCAACTATTACATCGAGCGCTACGGCCATCCGCGGCTGCGCGCGCGCCACCTGCCGTTTTCCATTGGCCGCGTCGAACGCGACCAATGGCTGGCCTGCATGGGCCGCGCCATGCAAGACCAGGGCCTGGCGCCGGAACTGGTCGAGCGCCTGTTGGCCTCGTTCTATGGCGTGGCCGACTGGATGCGCAATCGTGAAGACTGAACACGGCTTCGATGTCGCCGCCGGCGCCCGGCGGCTGGCCTGGGCCGGCCCGCCGGCCGGCGCCATGCTTTGCGATGCCCGCCTGGGGGCGGCCGACCCGCGCTGGCTGGATCCCGCCTGGTATGGTGCGCAGGCGCGCCCGGTGGACGCAGGCGGCCGCCAGTCGGCCTGGTTCGTGCAGGGCGACGACTGGCAAGGCGTATTGCGCGGCTACCGGCGCGGCGGGCTGGCGGCGCGGGTCAGCCGCAATGCCTATTTGTGGCAGGGCGAATCCCGCACCCGCAGCTTTCGCGAATACCGCCTGCTGGCCTGGCTGCGCGAACGCGGCCTGAGCGTGCCGGCGCCGCTGGCGGCCGCGTACTGGCATCAAGGGCTGACTTACCGCGCGGCCATCCTGGTAGAACGCATTGCCCATGTGCGGCCGTTGGCGCACCTGCTGGACGAGCCGGTGTGGGATGCCGCCGCCAGCGCCATCGCCGCCATGCACCGCCTGGGCGTGTGGCATGCCGACCTGAATGCCTACAACATCCTGCTCGACGCGCAAGGGCGCGCATGGCTGATCGATTTCGATCGCGGCACGGCGGGCGGGGTGTCGCCACGGGCCCGCCGCGCCAACTTGCTGCGCCTGCGGCGTTCGCTGCAGAAGGTGGGCGGCGCGGCCGGCCTGGCGTTCTGGCACCGGCTCGACCAGGCCTACCGCGCCTGCCTGGATTGAAACATATGTCCAGGTGTCAGGCTCCCACAGGGAGCCTGACACCATACGACTGAGACAGTCGTGGCACACAATGGTGTCAGGCACCTGCGGAGCCTGACACCTGGCCTCGTTCCACCTGGACCCATCATCGCCCACGCTGGCTGGCCCCGGCCTGTCCCGGGGCAAAAAGGGCGGCTTCGTCGGCTTTTCCTGGACAACCCCCCGTAAAAAGGCTTTATTATTTTGCCCTTTGGCAAATTTCGCACAATGTGTGGCAAGGGGCTCGCAATGAACATGAAGGCGGGAATGCAATGGGCGCTGGGCGCGGCGCTGGCCGCCGCCGCCGTGGCGAGCGCGGGGGCGCAGGACAAGGTCGTCAATGTCTATAACTGGGCCGAGTACACGGCGCCCGACACTATTCCGGGTTTCGAACGCGAAACCGGCATCAAGGTGCGCTACGACGTCTACGACAACAACGACACGCTGCAGGCCAAGCTGCTGACTGGCAAGTCGGGTTACGACGTGGTGGTGCCGTCCACCCATTACGCATCGCGCCAGATCCAGGCCGGGCTGTACCAGAAGCTGGACAAGTCCAAGATCCCCAATTGGAAGAACCTGGACCCCGACATCATGGCCCTGGTGGCCTCGGTGGATCCGGGCAATGAACACGTCATCCCCTGGGGCTACGGCACCAACGGCCTGGGCTACAACGTCACCAAGGTCAGGCAGGTCATGGGCGACGACGTCGACCTGGCCAGCTGGGACATGCTGTTCAAGCCGGAAAACGCCGCCAAGCTCAAAGACTGCGGCATTTCGGTGCTGGACGAGGCCGCGCAGGTGTTCCCGGCAGTGCTGAAGTACCTGGGCAAGGATCCCAACAGCGACAACCCAGATGACTACCAGGCCGCGCTGGCCCTGCTCAAGCAGATCCGGCCGTATATCCGCCAGTTCAGTTCGTCGGGCTACATCGACGAGCTCGCCGTGGGCGACCTGTGCATGGTCTACGGCTTTTCGGGCGACGTCATGATTTCCCGCAAGCGCGCCCAAGAGGCCAAGCGCCCCTACGAGATCAACTACTTCATTCCGAAGGGCGGGGCGCCCGCCTGGTTCGACGTCATGGCCATCCCGAAAGACGCGCCGCACCCGGAGGCCGCCCACGCGTTCATCAACTATATCGAGACGCCCCAAGTGCATGCGGCCATCACCAACACCATGTTCTACCCCAACGCCAACAAGGCGGCGCGCGAGTTCGTGGTGAAAGACGTGGCCGACAACCCCATGATCTACCCGCCGCCCGAAGTGGCCAAATCGCTCTATGTGATCAAGGCCCAGCCCCTGAAGATCCAGCGCCTGCAAACCCGCATGTGGGCTGAATTGAAGTCCGGACGATAGCCATCATGAGCGAAAGCCGTTACGCGGCGCAGCATTCGGCCGACCCCGACGAATTCGTCAGGGTGTCCGACCTGGTCAAGATATTCGGCGATGTGGTCGCCGTGCGCTCGGTCGACCTGGCGGTCAAGCGCAACGAGATCTTCGCGCTGCTGGGCAGTTCCGGGTGCGGCAAATCGACCTTGCTGCGCATGCTGGCCGGCTTCGAGGAAGCCACCTCGGGCCAGATCATGCTCGATGGCGAAGACATCACCGCGATGCCGCCGTACCGGCGTCCGGTCAACATGATGTTCCAGTCGTACGCGCTGTTTCCCCACATGACGGTCGAGGCCAACGTGGCCTTCGGCCTGAAGCAGGAAGGCGTGGACCGCGCCGAGATCCACGACCGCGTGTTCGAGGCCCTGAACCTGGTGCAGATGGCCGGCTATTCGCGCCGCAAGCCGCACCAGTTGTCGGGCGGACAGCAGCAGCGCGTGGCGCTGGCGCGCAGCCTGGTCAAGCGGCCCAAGCTGTTGCTGCTGGACGAACCCATGTCGGCGCTGGACAAGCAGATCCGCCAGAAAACCCAGATCGAGCTGGTCAAGATCCTGGAGCAGGTGGGCGTGACCTGCATCATGGTCACGCACGACCAGGAAGAGGCCATGACCATGGCGCACCGCCTGGCCGTCATGACCGAAGGCCAGATCGTGCAATGCGGCACGCCGCAAGACGTCTACGCGTTTCCCAATTCGCGCTTCGTGGCCGGCTTCATTGGTTCGACCAATCTGCTCACCGGCACCATCGTGGTCGATGAGCCCGACCACGTCGCCATCGAATGCACCGAGCTCACCCGTCCGCTGTACGTCAGCCACGGCGTCAGCGAGCCGCTGGGCATGGAAGTGCACGTGTCGATCCGGCCCGAACGCCTGGTGGTGTCGCGCACCCAGCCCCAGGGCGATTACAACTGGGCGCATGGCATGGTCAGCCACATGGCCTGGATGGGCAGCTACGCGCTCTACCAGGTGCGCCTGGATTCCGGCAAAGTCGTCGAGGCCAGCGTGCCCAGCCTGCTGCTGGCCCAGATCGACGCGCCCGGCATCGACGAGGAAATCTTCGTCAGCTGGGATGCCGACAGCGCCACGGTGCTGGCCTCATGAAGCTGCCCGCGCCGCGCGACTGGCTGCCGTCGGGCCGCACCCTGGCGGTCGTGCCGCCGTTCCTGTGGCTGACGCTGTTCTTGCTGGTGCCGTTCCTGCTGGTGCTCAAGATCAGCTTTGCCGAACTGCAGTTCGGCATTCCGCCCTATACGGCGCTGGCCGAATTCCAGGACGAGGCCATCCAGTTCAGCCTGCACCTGCGCGGCTATATCCTGCTGTTCACCGACAGCCTGTATCTGGCCACGTACCTGAACTCGCTGAAAATGGCCGCCGTCACCACCGTATGGTGCGCGCTGATCGGCTACCCCATTGCCTACTACATTGCCCGCTCGTCGCCGTCGATACGCAACGTGCTGCTGCTGGGCGTGATCCTGCCGTTCTGGACCTCGCTGCTGCTGCGCGTGTACGCCTGGGTGGGCATCCTGCGCAACGACGGCCTGCTCAACAAGCTGCTGATGAGCCTGGGCATCATTTCCAGCCCGCTGGAAATTTATCGCACCGACCTGGCGGTGTATATCGGCCTGGTGTACGCCTACCTGCCGTTCTTCATCCTGCCGCTGTATGCCAACCTGGTGAAGATGGACCTGCGCCTGCTCGAGGCCGCCTACGACCTGGGCGCGCGGCCCTGGCAGGCGTTCTGGCGCATCACCGTGCCGCTGTCGCGCCCCGGCGTCATCGCCGGCGCCATGCTGGTGTTCATCCCCACGGTGGGCGAATACGTCATCCCGGAAATGCTGGGCGGCGCCGATACCCTGATGATGGGCCGCGTCATGTGGAATGAATTCTTCAACAACGCCGACTGGCCCATGGCCTCGGCGGTGACCTGCGTCATGGTCTTGCTGCTGCTGGTTCCGCTGGCGCTGTTCCAGTACAACCAGGTGCGCCAGCAAGAGGCCATGCAACGGGGGGGCGCATGAAGGGGCCCAACAAGACCGCGCGCGGCCTGGCGCTGGGGCTGGGCTACTTCTTCCTGTACGCGCCCATCATCAGCCTGATGGTGTTCTCGTTCAACGATTCGCCGCTGGTCACCTCCTGGAGCGGCTTCTCCCTGCGCTGGTACGGTTCCTTGTTCAGCGACGACGCGCTGCTGCGCGCCGCCTGGCTGTCGTTCAAGATCGCCGCCCTGACTGCCACCGCCGCGGTCATCATCGGCACCTGGGCCGGTTACGTGCTGGTGCGCATGGGCCGGTTTCGCGGCTTCACGCTGTACGTGGGCATGCTCAGCGCGCCGCTGGTCATTCCCGAGGTCGTGCTGGGTATCTCGCTCTTGCTGATGTTCGTGGAACTGCGCGGCACGCTGGGCTGGCCGGCGGAAAACGGTATTTTCACCATCTGGGTGGGCCACGTCACGCTGTGCATGGCCTTCGTGGCCGTGGTGATCCAGGCGCGCATCCGCGACCTGGACCGCTCGCTCGAAGAAGCTGCGCTCGACCTGGGCGCCACGCCGCTGACGGTGTTCTTCCGCATCACGCTGCCGCTGATCGCACCAGCGCTGGTGTCAGCCTGGCTGCTATCGTTCACCTTGTCGCTCGATGACGTGGTGCTGGCTTCGTTCCTGTCGGGGCCGGGGTCCACCACGCTGCCCATGGAAGTGTTCTCGCGCGTGCGGCTGGGCCTGAAACCCGAAGTCAACGCGCTGGCCACCCTGTTCATCCTGGCGGTGGGCACCTGCGTCATCCTGGTCAACCGCTTGCAACAGCGCAAGGAAGCCGAATCCAAATGAAACCCCAAACAACCCTGTATGGCCTGAACAAGTGCAGCACCTGCATCAAGGCGCGCGACTGGCTGGAAAGCCACGGCGTGGCGCATGAGTTCATCGACTACCGCGACCACCCCCTGCCCGCCGCCACGCTGAAGGCCTGGGCGGGCAAGGTGGGTGGCTGGGAAAAGCTGGTGAACCGCACCTCGATGACCTGGCGCAGCCTGTCCGACGACCGCAAGGCGGCGCAAACCGACGCCGACTGGACGCGCCTCATCGCCGACTACCCGGCGCTGGTGCGCCGCCCGGTCACGGTGACTCCCGACGGCGAAGTCACGGTGGGTTACTCGGAAAAACGCTACGGCGAGCGCTTCGCCTGAGCATGCCCACCGATTCCGCCCGGCGCCGCAGGCCGCCCGAGCGGGGCGGCCGGTTGCCGGGGGCCGCGCTGCCCGATAGCTTCTTCAACCGCGATCCCGGCCAATTGGCGCGCGAGCTGCTGGGCATGGTCATCCGGCGGCGCCTGGACGGCCTGTGGCTGTCGGCCCGCATCATCGAGACCGAAGCGTATTACCTGGCAGAAAAGGGCAGCCACGCCTCGCTGGGCTATACGCATAAGCGGCGCGCGCTCTTCATGGATGGCGGCACCGTATACATGTACTACGCCCGTGGCGGCGATTCGCTCAATTTCAGTGCCGGCGGGCCGGGCAACGCGGTGCTGATCAAGTCGGCCCTTCCCTGGGTCGACGAAGTATCGGGCCCGGCGTCGCTGGCCCGCATGCAGGCCCTGAACCCCGATGCCAGCGGCCAGCCGCGCGCGCCCGCGCGGCTGTGCGCCGGGCAGACCCTGCTGTGCCGCGCGCTGGGCCTGAAAGTGCCCGACTGGGATGCACAGCATTTTGATCCGGCCGAGTTTTTCGTTGAAGATTTGGGCCAGTCGCCCCAGCGCCTGGTCTGCACGACCCGCCTGGGCATCCCGGCAGGGCGCGACGAACATTTGCGCTATCGGTATGTCGACCCCGCTTATGCGGCTTTCTGCACGCGCAACCCGTTGCGCCGCGGCCAGCAGGCCGGGCGCGACTACGACTGGACGGACCGCTACGGGGCGATCCTGAGCTGAGCCTTGGCCTGGGCTTCATCGTACTGGCGTTGCAGGCGGGCACGCCATAGCTTGTACTTGCGCCGCATGCGGCGCTTGTTCAGCCGCTTGCTCCAGGCGTACAGCGGAATCAACGGCAGCACGCCGAAGCCATCGATCAGGTACATGCCGGGTTTGCCATTGGCATTGCGGCCCAGGGCGATATTCTTGGCCGACAGGTCGCTGATCACGATGTGCGCGTCGATCAGGTCTTCGAAGAATGCATCCAGCCGGGCGCTCAGCGCCGGGCTGATGCCGTCGCGCGCGATGACCTGGGCCAGGGTGGGGGCCAGTTCGCCGTCGTCGCCGGTGATTTTTTCCACCAGTTGGCCCAGGCCCAGGGTGGTCTGGGCCAGGCCCACCACACGGGCCATGGGCACGTCCCACACGCCCGACGGCAGGGTGGTGGTGGTGACATATTCCGATAGCTCGTTCAGGTACACCCGGTAGGCGCTTTCGCGCTGGAACTGCTTATAGAAGCGCTTGAGCGGCTTGCGTTCCAGGTAGGCCGCGTAGGCATCCATGTTGATCACCTTGACCAGCAGCGACGCTTCGTTGGGGTGCTGGAAGATGTATCGGTCGGCGCCTTTGGCCAGTATCCGGGCCCCCGCAAGATCCAATGGTCCGAATACTGCGGCGTAGCTTGCGGACGACGTCGCGGGCACGGTGGCCAGCAGGTCCAGTGAGGTTTGCGGACCCAGGTCGAGGCGGGGGGCGACGGCCAGGGTGCGGGATTCGTCTTGCACGGTGTTGTTGGGATAGGTCTTTATTTTCGCGATTGTCGAAGTTAACCGGGTTTTACGCAACCGAGCCGGGCAAGCCGATGCGACGGCCCGCCTACAATGAGGCTTTCAGGAGACAGCCCTTGATCGAAGCCTTGCCCTGGATCACGGCGGCGGTGGCCGTCGTGGTGTTATTGGCTGTAGCCGGCCTGTGGCTGCGCCCCTCGGCCGATCATCGTGTAACAGACGCACTGGAACGCCTGGAACGCACCCTGCGCGCCGACCTGGACGAAAGCCAGCGCGGGCTGCGCACCGAGTTCGCCGAATCGACCCGGGGCTTGCGCGCCGAACTGGCCCAAAGCCATGAAGCGTTGCGCACGGTACTGTCGCGCGATGGGCAAGCGGCCCGCGCCGAATACGCCGATGCGCTGGCGCGTTTTGCCGCGCAGTTCGGCGAACGGCTGGAAGGCCTGGTGGCCTTGAACGACCGCCGCATGCAAGACGTGCGCCAGACGGTCGACCAGCGCTTGCAGGCTTTGCAGACCGACAACGGCGCACGGCTCGACGAAATGCGCCGCACCGTAGACGAAAAACTGCACGCCACGCTCGAGCAGCGCCTGGGCGAATCGTTCAAGCTGGTGTCCGATCGGCTCGAGGCCGTGCACAAGGGCCTGGGCGAGATGCAGTCGCTGGCCGCCGGGGTGGGCGACCTCAAGCGCGTGCTCACCAACGTGAAGTCGCGCGGCACTTGGGGCGAAGTGCAGTTGGCGCGCCTGATCCAGGACACCATGACGGCCGACCAGTACGCCAGCAACGTCAAGCCGGTGCCGGGCAGCGATGCAATCGTCGAGTTCGCCATCCGCCTGCCCGGTCGCCAGGCTGGCGCCGAGCCGGTATGGCTGCCGATCGATGCAAAGTTTCCCAAAGAAGAATACGAACGGCTGATGGACGCCTACGATGCTGCCGACCCCGACGGCGAACGCTCGGCCGGCGCCGCGCTGGCGCGGGCCATCGAGGTGCAGGCGCGCCAGATCGCCGCCAAATACGTGGCGCCGCCGCATACCACCGATTTCGCCATCATGTTCCTGCCCACCGAAGGCCTGTATGCCGAAGTGCTGCGCCGGCCCGGGCTGCTGGACAAGTTGCAGGCCCTGCGCGTCAATGTCGCCGGCCCCAGCAACCTGGCGGCCATGTTGAACAGCCTGCAAATGGGTTTTCGGACACTGGCCATCGAGCAGCGCTCGTCCGAGGTGTGGCAAGTGCTGCGGGCCGTCAAGACCGAGTTCGCCAAGTTCGGCGATTCGCTGGCGAGCGTCAAGAAGACACTGGACACCGCCAGCACCAAGCTGGGGCAGACCGAAGTGCGCACGCGGGCGATGTTGCGCAACTTGCGGACGGTAGAGGTCTTGTCCGAGGACGATGCGCAGAAGTTGCTGGGCGACGAGGGCGATCATTAACCCCCCTTGCCCTTGCGCCCAAAAATGAAAAGTGCTAACGGTGGGGTTTGGTCGAGCGCGACCGGGAGCCCCGCATGCCGCCTTTCCAGACCCATATCGTCGTCAACCAGGTAGCGCCCCTGGAAGATTATTCGCTGTACGACACCGACATCGCCCTGAACCAGGCTGTGCAGCGCGAAGGCGCCGCCGCTGCCGTGGCCGAGTTGCGCGAGCACGGCGCCTGGCTGGGGCGCGGGCATATCCTGGCGGCGGCCGAGCAGGCCAACCGCTGCTCGCCCCGCTGGCACGGCTACGATCGCTACGGCAACCGGGTCGACCAGGTCGAATTCCACGCCGCCTGGCACACGCTGCTGGCCGGCATCGTGTCGCGCGGCCTGCACAGCCGCGCCTGGCTGCAGCCCGAGCCGGGCGCCCAGGTGGCGCGCGCGGCGGCCTACCTGATGCAGGGCCAGGTCGAAGCCGGCACGCTGTGCCCCACCACCATGACTTTCGCCGCGGTGCCGCTGCTGCAGGACGAGCCCGCCGGCACCATCGATTTTGCCCAGGCCTGGCTGCCCGCGCTGGCTTCGCGCGATTACGACAGCGCCGACGCGCCGCTGCCGGCCAGGCGCAACGCCCTGATCGGCATGGGCCTGACCGAAAAGCAGGGCGGTTCCGACCTGCGCGCCATCACGACGCGCGCCGAGCCCGTCGGGCAGGGCGGACGCGGCGCGGCCTATCTGTTGACCGGCCACAAGTGGTTCTTGTCGGTGCCTCATGCCGATGCACACTTGGTGCTGGCCAATACCGATGCCGGACCGGGCTGCTTTTTCGTGCCGCGCTGGACACCCGACGGGCCGCGCAATGCGGTACGCATCCGCCGCCTGAAAGACAAATTGGGCAATCGCAGCAACGCCAGCGGCGAAGTGGAGTTCGAGCAGGCCTGGGGCATGTTGATGGGCGAACCCGGCCGCGGCTTGCCGCTGTTGTTGCAGATGGCCGCCACCACCCGGCTGGATTGCGTGCTGGGCAGTGCAGCCTTGCTGCGCCAGGCTGTGGTGCAGGCCGCGCATCATGCGCAACACCGGCAGGCCTTTGGCCAGGCCCTGGCGGCCCAGCCCTTGATGCGCCAGGTGCTGGCCGACCTGGCCCTGGAAAGCGAAGCCGCCACGGCATGGGCCTTGCGGCTGGCCCGCGCGGTCGACGAGCGCGGCCGGGCCGATGCGCGCGCGCTGGTGCGCGTGGGCACGCCGGCCGCCAAGTTGTGGGTATGCAAGCGCGCCATCGCTGCCATCGCCGAATGCATGGAGACCTGGGGCGGCAATGGTTATGTGGAAGACGGCCCGCTGCCGCGGCTGTACCGCGAGGCGCCGGTCAACTCCATCTGGGAAGGGTCGGGCAACATCATGGCCCTGGACGTGCTGCGCGCCCTGCAGCGCGACCCGGACTGCCTGGCCGCCCTGCATGCCGAACTGGAGCCCGCACGCGGTGCCTGGGCGGCCTACGACCAGGCCTGGGACGCCTGGCGTGCGCTGGCGGCGGACCAGGCCGGCCAGGCGCCGGACCCGGCCCACGCGCGCCGGGTGGCGGCCGGGCTGGCCCGGCTGTGGCAGGCCGCCCTGCTGATCCGGCACGCCCCGGCGGCGGTGGCCGACGCCTTCGTGGCCAGCCGCCTGGCGCATCCCGGGGGCATCGTCGGCGAACTGCCGCCGGGCGCCGACCTGGGGGCGATCCTGGCCCGGGCCTGGCCGGGTATCTGCTAAATTGCAGCGCTGGCTTCTTATCGACTTTCCGCGCGCCCGGCGCGCCACCGCACCATGCTTACTCAGCAAGAACTCAAACAACAGGCCGCCGACGCGGCGCTGGCCCTCATCCAGCCTGTGCTGGGCCCGGACGTGGTCATCGGCGTGGGCACGGGCTCTACCGCCGACTTGTTCATTGACGGCCTGGCCCGCTACCGTGGCCAGCTGCGCGGCACGGTCGCCAGTTCCGAGCGCAGCGCAGCGCGCCTGGCCGGCCATGGACTGGCCGTGCTGGACCTGAACCAGGTGGCCGGCATGCCCGTCTATGTCGACGGGGCCGACGAAATCGACGCCCGCCTGCACATGATCAAGGGCGGCGGCGGGGCGCTCACGCGCGAGAAAATCGTGGCCTCGGTGGCCGAGCGCTTCATCTGCATCGCCGACGAATCCAAGCTGGTCGAGCGCCTGGGGCGCTTCCCGCTGCCTGTCGAGGTCATTCCCATGGCCCGCCAGGCCGTGGCGCGCGCCCTGGCCGCCCTGGGCGGCCAGCCCGTCCTGCGCGAGGGTTTCACCACCGACAACGGCAATCTCATCCTGGACGTGGCCGGGCTGCAGATCGACGACGCGCCCGGTCTCGAGGCCGCGGTCAACAACCTGCCCGGGGTGGTTACCTGCGGCCTGTTCGCCCGTGCCGGCGCCGATGTGGCGCTACTGGCCACGCAGGGCGGCATCCGCCGGCTCGAGCGGTCCTAGCCTGGGCTGGGGCGGGCCGGGCAGCGGCCTTGCCGGCCTGCCGGGCCCGATTCATAATCCTGTCATACTCAAGTCATAACCTTGCGGGTCGGCAGGCCCATCACGCACTGCGCACAAAGGGCATCGCCATGTACACACCTACGCAGGGAGTCCGGATGACGGAGCATACCAACAAGCAATTCGACGCCGATCTGGAAAGCGTCCGTTCGCAGTTTCTGCAAATGGGCGGCGTGGTCGAGGCCATGATCCAGGAATCGGTCGACGCCATTCCCACCGGCGACCTGGAACTGGTCGACAAGGTGCGCGAACGCGAAAAACAGGTCAATCGCTACGAAGTCGAGATCGACGAGCGTGTCAGCCTGATCCTGGCCCGCCACCAGCCCACCGCCATCGACCTGCGTACCTTGCTGGCGGTGTCCAAGATGCTGACCGACATGGAACGCTGCGGCGACGAGGCCGAGAAAATCGCCAACACCGTGCGCCGCATGTACGAGGCCGAGCAGCGCCATATCCCGGTGATCGAGCTGCGCCACATGGCCAACAGCGTGGGTCGCATGCTGCACAACGTGCTCGACGCGTTCGCGCGGCTGGATCCCATCCTGGCGGCCCAGGTGGTGCGCAGCGACAAGGAAGTCGATCGCGAATGGAAAAGCGCGCTGCGCAACCTGATCACCTACATGATGGAAGACCCGCGCACCATTTCGCGCGCCATCGACATGGTGTTCATTGCCCGGGCGCTCGAACGCATCGGCGACCATACCAAGAACATGGCCGAACGGGTCATCTACATGGTGAAGGGCGCCGATGTGCGGCACACGGGCGTCAAGAACGCCGAGCGCCAGGCACGCGGCGAAGACGACGCGCCCGCGCCTGACCAGCCGCCGGCCGGCGAGGCCTGAGGCTCCGGCACCGCGGCTCGGCGTTTCGCAGCCGAGCCGCGGTGTACTACGCCGGCCAACTGGACATCGCCTTACCAGTCCCGCAGCGGACCAACCCCCTGCGTACGTAGGGGAGCCTATTGGTTGTACTGTTCCACCACGTTCAGCAGCGTGCGCTCAGACAAGTCCAGGTAGATTTCGAGCTCGCTCAGGGCTGCGCCCCGGTCGTCGTTGGACAGGTGCTGGTAGATACTGCGTTCGCGGACGATCCAGTCGGAAGTCTGGATCCGGCTCTCGTCGGGATGCGACGCGAACACCAGGCGCAATTGGGCACATAGCGTCTGGAAGAAATCATCCAGCAATGGGCTGCCCAGCATGGCCACGATCTGCTGGTGCACTTGCAGGCTGAGCGTGCCGACATCGCGCCAGCGCTTGCCGGCCAGGGCGCCCTCCGCCGTATCCAGCGTGGTGCGCATGGCGCCCAAGGCGGCCGCGTCGAGCTGCTGCCCCTTGGATATCGCGTGAAGCTCCAGCGCTCGCCGTGCCGCATAGATGTCGCGCAGCTCGCTGCTTTGCATGCGCCGCACGACCACACCTTTGTGGCGCACGAATGTAGCCAGCCCTTCGCGTCCCAATTGATGAAGGACTTCACGTATGGTGTTGCGGGACGCCTCGTACTTCGAGCTGAGATCGACTTCAACCAGTTGCGTGCCCGGGGGCAGGCGCCCGCCAATGATGTCGTCCCGCAATTGCCTGCTGATCCGGTCGGCGATGGGCGTCGCCGAGTGGTCGACCTGGGTTGTGCGCGTTCTCAATCTTTCCATACAACCTGTTCGGGGTGCATGCCGTGGTTGCCCTGGTAGGACGCCGTTTCGGGCGGCGCCCAGTTTACCAGCAAGGCCGGGTCTAGATCGTGGATTTCCACGCCCAACGGCCTGCATACATCGATCGGGTCGCGGGCATCCGGGCCCCACATCGGCACCGACAGGTCGCCGCCCGGGCAGGTGGACAGCGCGCATAGCAGATCGATTTCGGCAAAGAATTCCAGGTAGTCGCCCTGCTTGGCCGGGCAGGCTTTCATGAAATACTGGTCGTGATCGTTCAAGCCGGTGCACTGGAAGACATTGAGCACATCGTGCACGTCGTATTCGGTGAGGCCATGCGGAGCAATGGCACGGGTCAGATTCGAGTGGCAGTGGAAATGGAAATCCTGGCCTGTGAGCAAGCGGTTCACGTAAGGGTCGCAGCGCGTGCCCAGAAGGTCGTGCACCCGGCCGCCATCACCGTCCACGCCGTAGTGGGCCAATGTATCGTCCGTTATGGTCGCCATGGGGCGCAGGAACGGCAGTGTCGACCACAGGCGGTCATGCGTGCTGACGTGCGCCTGCTGCAACTGCCGGGTGCGCGAAGCCCACATGCGCTCGCGCGGATTGTGCAGGTTCCACATATTCAGGTCCGCCACCTGGGGCCCTTCGACCGTGACGATACGGAACACTTGTCCCGCCCTGACTTTCCAGGCGCGGCCGCTGCGAATCGGCACCACGAAGGATTCCGCCACTTCGCGCGCGTCTTGCCGAGCGGCGATCTGGTCGTAGAAGGCTTTGTCCACGCTCAGGACTGAGCCCTTGGTAACTTGATAAGCGGCAGGGTAGTTCGACATGCGTGCTCTCCATGTTCAGGTGTTGTCGTTGGCAGGCGGGCCGTAGCTGCCATCCGGGCCATGCACTTCGGTGCCGGCCAGTGGCGGGTTGAATACGCACACCAGGCGCAGGTCGCCCTTGGTGGCACGCAATATGTGCTGGTCGTGCTTGTCCAGCACATAGAGCGTGCCGGGCCGGATCGGGTATACCGCGCCGCAGGACACATCGACCACCTCGCCTTCGCCGTCGATACAATAATTGGCTTCGTAGTGGTGCTTGTAGTGCAGGTGTAGCTCGGCGCCCTCCAGCACACGCGTCTCATTGAGCGAATAGCCAACGCCATCGCGTTTGACGAGCATGCGCAGGCTCTCCCAGCCCGCGCCTCGCGCATGGCGCTCGGTATTGTTCAACTCGGATGCATTGACAACTAACATTTGAGTGTCCTTAGAAAGCAAGGGGATAATCGGCTCGACGGGCTGGGCGAGCGGGGGCATCCTTGGCCAGCACGCGCTCAACGCGTTCAGCCAGGGCTAGCAGGGTGGCATCGCCGGCCCGTTTGCCGGTGAGCATCAGGCCGATCGGCTGGCACGGGTTGGCGCCGGGCAGTGTGATGCTGGGCAGGTCCAGCCGATTGGCGAATTCAGTCAATTGAAAGGCGCGGCGGTTGTTGGCCGTGTAGGCATCGTCTTGCCGTAGCGCGTCAATGGCAGGCGGAACCATGGGCACGGTAGGGGTGGCAATGGCGTCGGCCCAAGTTATGGCGGCATCGTAGGCACGCGACAGCTCAGCCAGCCGCGTTTGCGCTTGCGCGTAGGCATGGGCCCGGACCTCGGCGCCCAACTGTATGCGCGGTCCGACCCGCGCGTCGTACAGATCCGCGTGGCTCGCCAGTCGCGCGGCATGCAGGCAGTAGGCCTCGGCTGCGATAATGCCGCCCTCGCTTGCCACCTGGCCCGCCATGGGTAGCATCGGCAAGGGTAGCGAACGGATCTTCGCGCCTGCTGCGGCCAACTGTCCCAGCCAGGTTTCGAATGCCAGTGCCACAGGCCGGTCCAGCACGTCGCACAGCCAGCGGTCGGGAACCAGCAGCCGTACGCCATGCAAGTGGTTGCACGGTTCGACCGCCTGGCGGGATTCCGGGCGTGTCAGTGCTTGGTCGGCGCGGCGGCACAACGCCGCGTTGGCCGCCATCAGGCCGGGCACGTCGAAGCTGGGCGACAGGTACAGCATGCCATCGCTCGGATAGCGTCCCCGGCTGGGCTTGAAGCCCACGACACCGCAGAATGCAGCGGGTATGCGGGTCGAGCCGCTGGTGTCCGAGCACACGGCGAGGTCGGACATGCCCAGCGCGGTGGCGACAGCGGCGCCCGAGCTGGAGCCGCCCGCCACGCATTCCGTCTCGGTCACCAGCGGCGTGCGTGGCGTGCCGTACCAGGGGTTGATACCCAAGGCGCCGTAGGCGAATTCGGTCATATTGGTCTGGGCCCGCAACAGGCAGCCTGCCTGCCGCAGCCGTGCGACCAATGGCGCATCGCGCCGGGCTGGAGGATCGTCCGCCAGCAGCCGCGAGCCCGCGTGGGTGATCCAGCCGGCCACCTCGAAGCAGGCTTTCACGCTCAATACGATACCGAACAGCTCCGCTGGCGCCGGATTGCCTGTCTCGGATAGCCTGTCCCAGGCCTCGGCCTCTTGCATGGCGGGCTCGTCGCGCCGATCGAGCAGGGCCAGGCCGGATGCCGCGCCATGTCTTCGGCTGTTGGCGATGCATTGTTGCAACGCCTGCCGGGCGCCCGCGAGAGAAAAAGGGGCTGTCATGCTGCACTCAGGCTGCGATCGGGGAGTCGTCGTGGATATGCACGTGATGCAGGAACTCTTGTACCCGCGAGTCGCTGCTCTGCAAGATCTCGCGTGCGGGGGCGTCGTGCAGGATGCGTCCCTGTTCCATGAACAGGATCCTGTCCGATACGCGGAAGGCGAAGTTCATCTCGTGCGTGACGATAAGCATCGTCATGCCTTCCTGCACCAGCGTTTCCACGACCTTGAGCACCTCTCCGACCAGTTCCGGGTCCAGCGCCGAAGTGGGCTCGTCGAACAGCATGATCGACGGCTTCATCGCCAGAGCGCGCGCGATCGCCACGCGCTGCTGCTGGCCTCCGGAGAGCTGGTGAGGATACTTGTGCGCGTGATCCAGCATGCCTACCTTGGCAAGCAGGACCAACGCCTCCAGCCGCAAGTCCTGCTCGCTGCCGCGTCGGTGATAGCGTGGGGCCATCATGACGTTGTTCAGGACGGTCTTGTGCGGAAAGAGGTTGAAGCTCTGGAACACCATGCCTACATCGAGGATGCGCGGCCCCGGGGCGGCCGTCCGTCCGCCGTCTGCCTGCAGGAAAGACTTGCCATGCAACAGGATTTCCCCGCCGTCCAGGGCTTCCAGGCCATTGATGGTGCGGATCAACGATGTCTTGCCCGAGCCGGAAGGGCCGATCAGGCAGATGACTTGTCCGGCTTCGACCGTCAGGTCGATGTGTTTGAGCACCTGCAGTGAACCGTATTGCTTCTGCACGTCTTTCAGTTGCAGGGCCGGCGCGCATCCGTTGTCCTGCGTGGCGGGTATGGCGGGCGCGCACGCACGGCGCTGTATCGCCTCAACCACCTTGGCCGGCAGGGAGAGTTCGGGCGGGGCGCGCCGGCTGATGTCCATGTGCGCCTCCAGCCAGCCCAGCAGCTTGTCGAATACCGTGACGACCAGCACGTAATAGACCGCCACGGCCAGCATGGTTTCGAACACCAGGAAATTCTGCGTGTACAACCTCTGGCCCACCAGCAGAATCTCGGCCAGTGAAATGACGGAAACCAGCGAAGTGAGCTTGGCAATGGTGATGAACTCATTGCTCAGCGCAGGCAGGGCGATGCGCAGGGCCTGGGGAATGACGATAAGCCGCTGGATGCCGGTATAGCGGATACCCAATGCCTTGCCAGCCTCAATCTGCCCCCTGGGCACTGCCAGTATGCCGCCCCGGTGGATTTCGGCGATGAAAGCGGTTTCGCTGACCACCATGGCGACCAGGCCGGCGTAGAAGGCATCTGATAGCAAGGCACTGGATGAGGGGAAGATCTGCGGCAGGTTGTAGACGAAGACCAGCAGCACCAACAGGGGCAGGCTGCGAAAAAACCAGATATACAGCCCGGCCAGGCGGTTGATCACCAGGCTCTTCGACTGTTTGCCCAGCGCCAGGACAAAGCCGAATGCCACGCCCAGTATCCAGGTGAGCACACTCAGTTTGACAACTACCCAGCAGGCGCGCCAGAAGTCGGAATCCCAGAATAGGCTTGCCGTGTAGGTCCAGTCGAAATCCATGTGTCAGCTCGAAGAATGCGGGGCAGGCGGGAGATCCGACCGAGCGCTACTGGCCCAGTGCGCTTTGCACATCCGCCGCATCCGGCTTGTCCAGCCCGTACTTCTTGAGCAGCGCCGGATACTCGCCGTTGTCGGTCGTGGCCTTGAGCGCCGCGTTCAACGCATCGAGCAGCGCGGTGTCATCCTTGTTGACGCCCAGGCCTATCACAATGGGATAAATCAGCTTGGTGGACGTGACCTTGATCGATCCAGCCGATTGTTGAACCAGTTCGTGCGAAACCGCCGCGTCTTCCATCATCACGTCGACCGCCTTGGACTTCAATGCCATCAGCGCTTCGGGCGATGTGGGGTATTCGCGCACCTGGATGGCGCCCCGCTTGCCGGGTACGCAATGCTCGGCCGAGACCTTGGCCAGCTTGGGCGTCCAGGACGCGCCCTTGATCGTGCCGATCCGCTTGCCGCACAGTGCATCGACGTCAGCGGGTGCGTAGGTGCCCGAGGTCAGTACCAGCAGCGACGATCCGGTCGTCAGGTATGGAACGTAATTGATCAGCTTGTGGCGCTCGGGGGTGACATACAGCGCCGACGCGACAATATCGAAGCGGTGCGCGCGCATGCCCAGGATCAAATCGGGAAAGCGAGTGTCCAGGAACACGGGCTGCAGCGACATCTGGCGGGCGAGCATGCGCGAGAAATCCGCATCGAATCCTGCGGGTTTGCCATCCTGCATGTAGGCGTAGGGGGGATAGGTCAGGTCCGAACCGACCGTGAGCTTGCCTGGCTGTACCGTCGTCACTGCGGCTGCCATGGCCGGGCCGGTGCCCAACACCACGGCGGCCAGTATGGCGGCAGCGCGGCGAAAGGGGGGCACAAGCGCGCGGAGGCAAAAAGTCGAAGCATGCATTTGGGTTCCGTCCGATGGTGGCGACGCGGCAGCACGCAAGACGTGCGATGCGTCCGGGTTTCGGGATGCGGCTCAAGATTGTTGAACAATCCAGATTTTGAGAGTCTTGCCTGGCTGAGACAATCCGGGTTTGCCCCTAAGGCGGCGTGGGGTGTCGACCTGCGAACGTAAGCTCGCGGGTGATGCTGGACAGGGTTGCTGAAAGGTGCGGGATGCCCAGGTCGGCCATCGTGGATGGCGGTGGGCCAGAATCCGCTGGCAGGGGCCTTCGGTGCCTGGGCTTACCCTGCCAGGGCGGGTGTTTCAAGGGCAGCAGCCATGGGTTTGCGCGCATGCATCGCGCACCTTGCGTGCGCGATGCATGTTTGCCAGGCTGCAGGGATTACGCCGAAGGCGGCACGAAGCCCTGGGCCTCGACGCTGCCGTCTTCGAACAGAAAACGTTCCATTTGCTGCTGCAGGTACTTGCGGGCGCGGGCGTCGGCCAGGTTAAGGCGGTTTTCGTTGACCAGCCGGGTTTGCACCTGCTTCCATTCTTCCCAGGCTTCCTTGGACACGCTTTGCCAGATGCGGGTGCCCAGTTCGCCGGGATAGGGCGGGAAGTCCAGCCCTTCGGCTTCGCGCTTCAGTTTTACACAGTTGACGGTACGGGACATGGTTCGCTGCCGGTTTCAATGATGGACCTGCCATTTTAGCGGCCCGCGGCCCGGCGCGCCGGCCAGCCGCGGTTACAAACCGGGCCGTTTACAGTTTCTTGATGAAAACCAGGCTGTTGCGCGAGCGGTTGTAGTTGTGCTGCTTCTCGCGCGGCAGGTCGGCAACCCCGCCCTGCACGAACCCGCGCTTCATGAACCAGTGCGAAGTGCGGGTGGTCAGCACGAACAGGCGCCGCGCGCCCATGGCACGGGCGCGCGATTCCATGTGGCGCAACAGGATCTCGCCTTCGCCCGAACCCTGCCATTCGGGATTCACGATCAGGCAGGCCATTTCCGCCATGTGATCGTCAGGGTAGGGATGCAGCGCGGCACAGCCGTAAATGACGCCGTCGTGCTCCAGTACCGTGAAGCGCTCGACCTCGCGTTCGATCACGCTGCGCGGGCGCGGCACCAGCGTGCCGTCGGCCTCGAGCGGCTCGATCAGGCTCAGGATAGCGCCCACGTCATCCAGCGTGGCCGGGCGCAAGTCGTCCAGCGTGTCTTCGACCACCATGGTGCCCACGCCATCGTGGGTGAAGATTTCCAGCAGCACGCTGCCATCCAGGGCATAGGGCACCAGGTGCGCGCGCGCCACTCCGCGCTTGACCGATAGCGAAGCATGGCGCAGGAAGAACGCCGTGTCTTCGTCCAGTTCGCCTTGCTGCAGCAGGGCGTCGGCATCGATCCGGGCCAGTTCGGTGTCCACCGTGCCGTCGGGGGCCAGCACGCCGGGCGAGCTGGACAGGAAAATCAGTTTCTCGGCGCGCAGGGCCACCGCCACGCTGGTGGCCAGCTCTTCCATGGCCAGGTTGAAGGCATCGCCCGTGGGCGAAAAACCCAGCGGCGACAGCAGCACCACCGACGAGCCCTTTTCAATGGCGAACTTCAAGGCGTCGACATCGATCTTGCGGACCTGGCCGGTGTGCTGGTAATCGATGCCGCCCACCACCCCGGTGGGGCGGGCGGTGACGAAATTGCCCGAGATGACGCGGATATGCGAATGCGACATCGGCGTGTTGGGCAAGCCCTGGCTGAAGGCTGCCTCGATATCCAGGCGGATCTCGCCGGCGGCTTCCTTGGCGCATTCCAGCGCGGCCGGGTCGGTGGGCGCCATGCCGCGGTCGAACTGCTGGGTATAGCCTTTCAGGCGCAATTGCTCATTGACCTGCGGGCGCGAACCATGCACCAGCACCAGCCGCACCCCCAGCGCCGACAACAACGACAAGTCCTGCACCAGCGCGTTCAGCGCGCCCGCCTGCACCAGGTCGCCGCCGAAGGCGACCACGAAGGTCTTGCCTCGGAAAGCATGCACGTAGGGGGCAACCTCGCGGAACCATCGTACGAATTGCGCGGCGGCGAATTCTGGGGCTTCTTGGGCAGAGACGGTGTCGGGTTCCTGGTCGGGCATGATGGGTGATTGGGCTTCCTGAAGAATAGGGCACGCCGGCAGGCGCGGCCGGTGCCGGGCGCAAGGCCCGGCGCTGGCGGAAATTATATGACTGCGGGGCAGGCATTGCCGGGGTTTGCGGCAGGGGCCGGGCGTACGCGCAACACTTCGGGCCGGGGTACGGGTGTACCGGGCAGGCCGTCTGGCCGCTAGCGGCCCTTGCCGGCCTGGCCGCGCGGGCTGGCGGCCAGGATGCGCAGTTGGGCCTTGTCTATCTTGCCGGTGGCGCCCTTGGGCAGTTCCAGCAGCACGACGAAGCGTTCGGGGATCTGCCAGCGCGGGAAGCGCGTTTCAAGATAGGCGGCGAAATTCGGCGTGCCGCATTCCGGCTGGTGCGCCAGCGACAGGTATGCCATGGGCCGTTCCTGCCAGATATCGTCGGGCACGGCCACGACGGCCGCCTCGCGTACGGCGGGATGCTCCATCAGCGCGGTTTCGAGATCCTGGCTCGAGATCCATTCGCCGCCGGATTTGATCAGGTCCTTGGCCCGGTCGACGATATGCACGTATCCCAACGCGTTGATCCAGGCCATGTCGCCGGTCTTGAGCCAGCGCCGGTCGTCCGAGTCGGTGACGAACGCCTGTGCGTCGTTGCGCAGGCCCGGGCTGTCCGGCGCGTAATAACTGTCGGCGACCCAGGCGCCGCGCAATTGCAGTTCGCCCACCGTCTTGCCGTCGCGCGGGGCCACCACGCCGGTATCGGTTACGACCCGCACCTGGCAGCCAACCGGCGCAATGCCTTGATGGTTGCGCGCCGCCGCCCATTCCGTGTCGCTGAGTTCGCTGCGCCGCATCGATACCAGGCCCAGCGGCGACGCTTCGGTCATGCCCCAGCAGTGGCGCACGTGGATGCCGAATTCGGCGTAGCCCTCGATCAGGTGGCCCGGCACCACGGCGCCCCCGATGGGGATGTGGCGCAGGGTTTGCAGGCGGCCGGCCGGGATGGCGCCGCTGCGAAGCTGCTCCAGCAGATTGATCCATACCGTGGGGACGGCGGTCGCAAGGGTGACGCCGGCGCGCTCGATGAGCTCGGCCAGTGCGGCGGGGTCGGAATTGCGGTGGCTGAAGGCGAGCGAGGCGCCCGCCAGGCAGGATGCGTACGGAAAACCCCAGCCATGGGCATGGAACAGGGGCACGACCGGCAGGCAGGTATCGCGCTCGCGCAGGCCGATGCCGTCGGCGTACAGGCAGGACATGGCGTGCAACACGGTCGAGCGGTGGCTGTACACCACCCCCTTGGGCGCGCCTGTGGTTCCGGACGTATGGCAAATGCCGCAGGCGCTGCGTTCGTCGAGTGCCGGCCAGAAATAGTGGCGATCGGCCTGCGCCAGCAGGTCTTCGTAGCGCAACCAGCGGTGGGCGCCGCGCGCGGGTTCGGGCCATGCATGGCACGCGTTGCGGCAGTCGGCCACCAGCACGGCACATACCGACGAAGGCAGCGGTACCGAGAGCAGTACGTCGGCCAGGGATTCCTCAACCAGCACGACGCGTGGCGCCGTCTGCTCGAGCACGCGGGCGATCGAGGCAGGCGCCAGCCTGGCATTGACAGTGTGCAGCACGGCACCCATCGCGGGCACGGCCAGATGGGCTTCGAGATGTTCCGGGCCGTTCCACATCAAGGTGGAAACGCGCTCGCCGCGAGCGACACCCAGGTCATGCAGGGCGCCCGCCAACCGGTGCACGCGGGCGATCAGCGCGGCATAGGTGGACTGTTCGAATTGATGGGCGCGGCGGGTGGTCAGGACTTTATGGCCGTGTAGTTCGCCCATGCGTTCGAGCAGCATGCCGACGGTAAGCGGGTAGTCCTGCATCAGGCCGGGCAGGGCAGGTTGTTGCGATTGAGGCATCTTGGTCTGTTCACTCAAGGGGAAAAACGCCTTTCAGGCATTCTCGCGCGACGATCTGCCGCATCATTTCCGACGTGCCATCCAGGATCCTGACCACGCGCGATTCCCGCCACATGCGCTCGATCGGGTGGTTCTTGCAATAGCCATAACCACCGTACAACTGCAGCGTATGGTCCGCAATCCGGAAAACCATATCGGCATTTGCCAGCTTGGCCATGGCCGACCAGAGCGTGCGGCCCGCGGGATCATGGTCGAACTGCCAGGCGGCGTCGCGCGCCACCAGCCGGGCGGCATGCAGCGATGCCGCCATGTCGGCCAGCAGCCATTGCGTGGCCTGGTTGTCGGCCAGCGCCCGGCCGAACTGGCGGCGTTCGGTCGCGCGCGCCATGGCCAGGCGCAGCAATGCGCTCGCCAGGCCGGTACAGTAAAACGCCCAATGCGTGCGGCCATGGTCCAGGCATTGCATGGCCAGCCTGAAGCCTTCGCCTTCGCGCCCCAGCAGATGGCTGGCGGGTATTGCGCAATCGGTGAAGGTCACTTCGTTGTGCAGTGAACCTGCCCCGCCCAGCATGGGCATCGGCGGCCCCACCATCAGGCCGGGCGTATCGCCGGGAACGATGAATGCCGATAGTCCGCCGCTGCCCGGGTTGTCGGCCGTGCGCGCGATCACCGTAAAACAATCGGCGATCTGGGCGTTGGTAATGAAGGTCTTGCTGCCATTCAAGACGTAGCGGTCGCCCTGCCGCACCGCTCGTGTCGCAATGGCGGCGGCATCGGATCCGGCCTGCGGCTCGGTCATGGCCAGGGCACCGATGAATTCGCCGCGCGCCAGCGGCGCCAGGTAATCGCGCTTTTGCGCCTCGGTGCCGGCAATCTCGATGGCCTTGGAGCCTATGTGGATGTTCACGCCGCAGGTGTAATAGAAGGCGATGTGCGCGGCGGCTAGCTCTTCCACCGCGATGCAACTGCCCAGCATGGACAGCCCCAGGCCGCCGTACTGGCGCGGCGTGTGGGTTCCGAACAGCCCCATGTCGCGCAGCCGGGCGATGGCCGATTGCGGTATGCGTGCCTCTGCTTCGATGCGGCTGGACAAGGGAACCAGTTCGTCGCGCACGAACGCGCGCACTTGCTGCTGCCAGGCCAGGTGTTCGGCGTCGAGTTGCATGTTCATCCCGGCGTTCCCAACAGCGGGCAGCGCGACTGCGCCAGGGGCAGCACCGTGTCTTCGGCCGCGATGGTCTCGACGATGTCGTAGTAGTCCCAGGGGTAGCGGGATTGGTCCGGCTGCTTGACCCGCATCAGATAGGCCTCGTGCACCATGCGTCCGTCGGCGCGGATCTTTCCGCTCCGGGTGAACATGTCCTGGATGGTCATCGACTTGAGCGTCTTCATCACGGCGTCGGCGTCCTTGCTGCCGGTCTTCAGCGTGGCCTCGAGATACGTGGATACGGCAGAGTAGGCTCCGGCCTGCGCCATGTTGGGCATGCGCTTCATTTTCTGGAAGTAGCGTTTTCCGAAAGCGCGAGTATCGTCGTTCAGGTCCCAGTACCAGGCGGTGGTCAGGTACATGTTCTTGGCCACCGGCAAGGTCAGGCTGTCGATGTCGTTGATGAAGAGCAGCAGGCCCGCCAGTTTCTGTTGTCCGGTAAGGCCGAACTCGTTGGCGGTCTTGATGGCATTGATGGTGTCGCCGCCGGCGTTGGCCAGGCCGATCACGTCGGCGTGCGAGCTTTGGGCCTGCAGCAGGTAGGACGAGAAGTCCGGCGTGTTGACTGGGTGCCTGACGGCACCCAGCACTTCCCCGCCGCTCTGTGTCACGGTCTTGCTGGTATCGGCTTCCAGCGAATGGCCGAAGGCATAGTCCGCGGTCAGGAAGAACCAGCGCTTTCCGCCATGCTTGACCAGCGCGCTGGCGGTCGCGTGCGACAGCATATAGGTGTCATAGACGTACTGGACGGTGTAGGGCGTGCAACTTTCGTTGCTCAGCCGCGTGGTCGCCGCCCCGACATCGAAATTGACACGATGCTTTTCGGCGGCGACGCCCGCCACGGCCAGCCCGGTTGCCGAGTTGGCTCCGTTCATCACCATGTCCACATTCTCGCGGTCTATCCATTCCCGTGCCCGGGCGCTGGCGATATCGGCCTTGTTCTGGTGATCCGCCGCCAGGATCTCGACCTTCCATCCCGGGTTGCGTTGCATGAAATCCTGTGCCGCGAGCGTCGCGCCGTGGACCACGCCCGCACCGCTGACATCCGCATAGACTCCCGACATGTCGGCCACGATGCCGATGCGTACAGACTGCGCGGCGCTGGCCTGAGCCCCCGCCAGCAGGCCCGCCAGCATGGCCAGGGGTATGCGCCATGCCCCATTGGATAGGTACTTGTGCGTGTTCATGCGTGTCTCCGGTTTTTTTAGGATGTGGGACACATTAAAGGACTGGCCGGCCACCATATTTGCTATAAAAGCCAAAGTATTTGCAAAAAACGCCATCTTTTCCACCAGCCTTCAAGGCGCGCCGTGTACGGTAAAAGCGAGAAATTCGAAGACTACGAAAACGCCAGCGCGCCCGTCAGCGCCATGGCCGCGGCGTGGGCAGCCGGCACGCGCCGCACGAGCAGCGGCCGCAATCGCGCGCGGCTGCTGATCGTGCTGTCCGGTGTGCTGGCGGTGCGCACCCAGGCGGATGTCTGGTTGCTGGCGGGCGACTCGGCACTCTGGCTGCCGGCCGGCGTAGACGCGGAATTGTCGGCGCGGGCCGGCAGCCGGATCGTCACCGTATTCATTTCGCGCGGCCGCAGCCGGCCGTTGCGCGCCGAGCCTTGCCGCGTGACGCTCAGTGCCTTGCTGCGCGAATTGGTGCTGGCCCTGGCGGAAGCGCCGCTGAAAGCGCCACGAGTGCCGCGGCTGGATCGGATCACCCGCCTGGTGGTCGACGAAATCCGCCTGCTGCCGGCGCCGGCCATCAACCTGCCATGGCCCCGCTCGGCTGGCCTGCGGTACCTGTGCGAGCACGTGCTGGAAGATCCCGCGCAAGCGCCCGCCACCCAGGATGCGGCGCGCCATGCCGGCATGTCGCTGCGCACGTTCGGCCGCCGAATGACGGCCGAGACCGGCGTTTCTTACGCGGTGTGGCTACGGCAGGCCAAGGTACTGCATGCGCTGACCCTGATGGCAAGGGGCGAATCCATGTTCGCCGCGGCGGTCGAGTCAGGCTTTGCCGATGCCTCGACGTTCTGCACCACCTTCAAGCGCATCGCGGACACCACGCCGCGGGCCTTTTTCAGTCGCAGCGCCAGCCCGTGGGGATCCGACGAAAGCATGTATTCCTGAGGCGGGCGGCCCCATGCCATCGCCGTCTCACAGCGTGCCCGGATACAGCCCGCCATCCAGCACCAGGTTCTGCCCGGTCATGTAGCCGGCCTGGGCGCTGCACAGGAAGGCGCAGGCCTCGCCGAATTCGGCCGGGTCGCCGAAGCGGCGGGCCGGGATGCCGGCCTGGCGGGCCGCGATTACGTCTTCGACGCTGCGCCCGGTATTTTCGGCCGCCTTGACGGCGGTCTGGGTCAGGCGGTCGGTGGCGAACGGGCCGGGCAGCAGGTTGTTGATGGTAACGTTGTGGGCCGCCACCTGGCGAGCCAGGCCGGCCACGAAGCCGGTCAGGCCGGTGCGGGCGCCGTTGGACAGGCCCAGGATGTCGATGGGCATCTTCACCGCGGCCGAGGTAATGTTGACGATGCGGCCGAAGCGGCGCTCGATCATCTTGTCCACCGTGGCGCGGATCAACTCGATGGGCGTCAGCATGTTGGCATCCAGCGCGGCGATCCAGTCGTCGCGCGACCAGTCGCGAAAATCGCCGGGCTTGGGGCCGCCGGCATTGGTGACCAGGATATCCGGGTCGGGGCAGGCGGCCAGCGCGGCCGCGCGGCCGGCCGGCGTGGTGATGTCGGCGGCCACCGTGGCCACCTGGGCGCCGGTCTGCTGGCGGATCTCGGCCGCGGCGGCTTCCAGGGCATCGCGGCCGCGCGCCAGCATCACCACCTGTGCACCTTCGCGCGCCAGCGACAGCGCACAGGCGCGGCCCAGGCCCTTGCTCGATGCGCACACCAGGGCGCGCCTGCCCTCGATTCCCAGATCCATCGTATTGCTCCTGTAGGGGCCGCCCAGCGGCAGAATTGGCAAGTTTTTATAATAGGCGCTCAGAGGATAATCCGTACATGCCCGAAGTCTCCCGCCCGCCCGCGCGCGGCACCACGCAGCGCCCCGAGCGACCCATTCCCGCCATCGCCTATCCCGAAGACCTGCCCGTCAGCGCGCGGCGGGCCGAGATCGCGCGCGCCATCGCCGGTCACCAGGTCGTTATCGTCAGCGGCGAAACCGGTTCGGGCAAGACCACGCAGCTACCCAAGATCTGCCTGGAACTGGGCCGAGGCCGCCAGCGCATGATCGGCCACACCCAGCCGCGGCGCCTGGCCGCCACTTCGGTGGCCAAGCGCATCGCCGAAGAGCTGAACACGCCATTGGGCGAGATCGTGGGCTACCAGGTGCGCTTCAACGACCGCACCGGTCCGAACGCCTCGGTGAAGCTGATGACCGACGGCATCCTGCTGGCCGAGTCGCAGCGCGACCCGCTGCTGCGCCGCTACGACACGCTGATCATCGACGAAGCGCACGAGCGCAGCCTGAACATCGATTTCCTGCTGGGCTACCTGAAGCAATTGCTGCCGCGGCGCCCCGACCTGAAAGTCATCATCACCTCGGCCACCATCGATGCCGAGCGCTTTGCCCGCCATTTCGGTGCGTCGCAAGACGAGCCGGCACCGGTCATCGAAGTGTCGGGCCGGCTGTACCCGGTTGAACTGCGCTATCGCCCCGTACGGCAGGAAGCCGCCGAAGACGAACCTGCCGCGGGTGCCAAGCCGAACCGCGAGCGCCTGGCAGGCGACGAAGAGCGCGACCTGATCGATGCCATCGTCGATGCGGTCGACGAGTGCGCGCGCCACGGCGCAGGCGACGTGCTGGTGTTCCTGCCGGGCGAGCGCGAGATCCGTGAATCGGCCGAGGCCTTGCGCAAGCACCATCCGGTCGGCACGGAGGTGCTGCCGCTGTATGCGCGGCTGTCGCAGGCCGAACAAGAACAGATCTTTCATCCGCGCACCAACGCGCGCCGCATTGTGCTGGCCACCAACGTGGCCGAGACCTCGCTGACCGTGCCCGGCATCCGCTTCGTGATAGACAGCGGGCTGGCTCGCATCAAGCGGTATTCGTGGCGCAACAAGGTCGAGCAACTGCGCATCGAGCCCATCAGCCGCGCCTCGGCCAACCAGCGGGCCGGCCGCTGCGGCCGCGTGGGGCCTGGGGTGTGCATCCGCCTGTACGACGAACAGGATTTCGACGCCCGGGCGGCCTTCACCGACCCCGAGGTGCTGCGTTCCTCGCTGGCCTCGGTGATCTTGCGCATGAAATCACTGAAGCTCGACGATATCGAGCAGTTTCCGTTCGTCGAGGCGCCGCCGGGGCGTGCCGTCGCCGATGGCTACCACCTGCTGCAGGAACTGGGTGCCATCGAACTGGCCTCGGCCACAGCCGAGGACGAGGCCCCCGATACGGCCGACAGCACGCGCACCGGTTCGGCTTACGTGCTGACCCGCACCGGCCACGAACTGGCCAAGCTGCCGGTCGATCCGCGTATCGGCCGCATGATCCTGGCCGCGCGCGAACACCAGTGCCTGGCCGAGATGCTGATCATCGCCTCGGCCCTGTCGGTGCAAGATCCGCGCGACCGCCCCATGGCCGAGCGCGAGGCCGCCGAAGCCGCACATGCCAAGTTCAGCGACGAGAAGTCCGAATTCATTTCCTTTCTGAAGCTGTGGCGCTGGTACGGCGAGCAGGTGCAGCACAAGGCCTCGCAGCGCAAGCTGGTGGCATTGCTGCGCCAGAATTTCCTGTCGCCCATCCGCCTGCGCGAATGGCACGACGTGCATACGCAGTTGGCGGCGCTGGTGGGCGAGCAGGGCTGGCGTGTCAACCAGTCCGAGGCAACTTACGAGCAACTGCACCTGGCGCTGTTGGCGGGCCTGCTGGGCAATATCGGCTTCAAGGGCGAAGAGGGCGGCCTGTACCGGGGCGCGCGCGACATCCGCTTTTACATCCACCCGGGCTCGCGCCTGGCCAAGAAAGGCGGGCGCTGGATCGTGGCGGCCGAACTGGTCGAGACCACGCGGCTATACGCGCGCTGCATCGCGCGCATCGAACCCACCTGGCTGGAGCGCGCGGCAGCGCACTTGCTGCGCCGCAACTGGTCGGATCCGCGCTGGGAAAAAAAAGCCGGCCAGGTGGTCGCCAATGAACGGGCCACGCTGTATGGGCTGGTGGTCTACGCCGGCCGCCGTATCCATTACGGGCGCGTCAATCCGCAGCATGCGCGCGAATTGTTCATCCGCCAGGCGCTGGTGCCCGGCGATATCGACACGCGGCTGCCATTCGTTGCGCACAACCGCAAGCTGATTGCCGGCATCGAGAAGCTGGAACACCAGGCCCGGCGGCCCGACATCCTGGTCGATGACGAGCTTATCCATGCCTTCTACGACCGCCAGTTGCCGCCGGATATTTCACAGACCACCGCACTGGAAAACTGGGTGCATGGCCTGGACAAGCCAGCCGCCGCCGCGCTGCTGCTCACGCGCGACGAGCTGATGCGCCACGAGGCGGCCGGCGTCACCACCGACGTGTTTCCCAAGCAGGTCGAATGGCAGGGCGTGTCCATGCCACTGGACTACCATTTCGAACCGGGTTCGCCGCGCGATGGCGTGACGCTGTCAGTGCCGCTGTTCGCCTTGAACCAGGTCGATCCGGCGCGCTGCGAATGGCTGGTACCCGGCATGCTGAAAGAAAAAGTGCACCTGCTGCTGAAGTCGCTGCCGCAGAAGCTGCGCAGGCACTGCGTGCCGCTGCCCGATTACGCCGCCGGTTTCTACGAACGCTGTTACGAGCAGCTCGACGATCCGCAGCACGGCCTGGTGGACGCGCTGATCGCCGATATGTGGGCCCAGGTGCAGGTGCGCCCCGTGCCGGGCGATTTCAAGCTCGAGACGCTGCCCGCCCACCTGTTCATGAATTTCAAGGTGGTCGACGAGCACGGCCGCATGCTGGCCGCGGGCCGCAACCTGGCGCAATTGAAGGCCGAATTCGGCAAGCAGGCCCAGGCCACGTTCCAGCAATTGGCGGTACGCGATGCCGGCGTCGCCCAGGCGCTGGCGCACGAGAACCTGAGCTCATGGTCGTTCGGCCCGCTGCCCGAGATCATGGAGATCAAGCGCAAGGGCCAGTCGGTCATCGGCTACCCGGCACTGGTCGACCGCGGCACGCATTGCGACCTGGATGTGTTCGACGATCCGGACGAGGCGCGGCGGCATCATCGGGCAGGGCTGTTGCGGCTGTTTCGCCTGGGCCTGCGCGAGCAGGTGAAGTTCCTGGACAAGAACCTGCCCGACCTGACCAAGATGAGCATGCTGTACATGAACCTGGGCACGCAGGAAGAACTGCGCGACCAGATCATCGACTGTGCCCTGGCGCAGGCCTGCCTGGGCGAACCCTGGCCGGCCAATGCCGAAGCGTTCGAGGCGCGCCGCCAGGAAGGCAAGGGCCGCCTGGGGCTGCTGGCGCAGGAAGCCGCGCGCCTGGCGCAGGCCGTGCTGACCGAATATGGCGCCGTGCAGCGCAAGCTGCCGCAGGCCAAGCCGCATGCCGCGGCCTATGCCGACCTGCAGCAGCAGATCTGGGCGCTGATGCCCAAGTGGTTCGTGCGCGACACGCCGCACGCGCAGTTGGCGCATTACCCGCGCTACCTGAAGGCAGTGGTGGCGCGTATCGACAAGCTGCGGGCCGACCCGGCACGCGATGCCCGGCTGATGTCCGACATGGCGCCGTTGCTGACCCAGTACCAGCGCGCACGCTCGGCTCTGAAGGGCGCACCCGATCCGGCGCTGGACGACTTCCGCTGGCTGCTCGAAGAACTGCGCGTCGCCTTGTTCGCGCAAGAATTGCGGACGCCTATGCCGGTCTCGGTGAAGAGGCTGATGAAGACTTGGGAGTCTTTGCGGCGGTAAGAGGATGATTCCTGCGGGATGGGCTTGTTTTCTGGCCGTCGTGGTTGCAATCCTGAAGTCCCGCAACCCCCAGCCCACCGCACCGACGCCTCAAGAACCCGAACTCAACCAACCAGCCTGACAGTCACTCCTGCAACGTAGCCTTATCCACCAATTCATCCTTACCATAAAACTTCACGCCAATATGCACCCGATCCCGCCCCTGCGACCGCCGATGCCGGTTAGTGTCGCGCAGTGAATACACGCATCCGCAGTATTCCTGCTGGTAGAAGTTCTCGCGCTTGGAGATCTCGATCATGCGCTGCGACCCGCCGCCCTTGCGCCAGTTGTAGGTCCAGTAGACCAGGTCGTCATAGCGTGCCGCGGCGCGTTCGCCGCAGCCGTTGATCTGGTTCATGTCCTTCCAGCGCGAAATACCCAGCGAACTGGTGATGGTGTCGAAACCATGCTCGTGGGCATACAGCGCCGTGCGCTCGAACCGCATGTCGAAGCATACGGTGCAGCGTTCGCCGCGTTCCGGTGAGTTTTCCAGGCCCTTGACCCGATCGAACCAGTTGTCCATGTCGTAGTCGGCGTCGATGAACGCGATGCCGTGCTGCTCGGCGAAGCGGATGTTTTCCTGCTTGCGGATCTCGTACTCTTTGACCGGATGGATGTTCGGGTTGTAGAAGAAAATGGAATAGTCGATACCGGACGCCTGCATGGCTTCCATGACCTCGCCGGAACAGGGCGCGCAGCACGAGTGCATCAGCACTTTGCGACGGCCGGCGGGAAGGTCGAGTTTGGGGCGCACGAATTCAGACATGGCAAGGCAGCACTACGGCGGTAAAAACCCTTATTTTACGCCGACTTGCCTATGCCGGCGAGGCCTCGCCCAGTACCCGGGCCCACAAGGCGGTCACGGTTGCGCGCTCTTCGGTCAACTGGTCTTGCGGCACGCGGGCTTTCTCGGTGCCTTGCAGGCGCAATTGGTGCTGCTTGCGCCGCAAAGTGCGGTAGGCATCGCCCGCGCGCTGCGCCAGGTCGGCGGGGATCAGGCCCGCCTCGGCCGCCAGGCGCAGCAGTGCGATGTTGCCCAGGTTGTTCACCAGCACGCGGTGCGTGGCGGCGTGGCACAGCACCAGGTATTGCGTCACGAATTCCACGTCCACCATGCCGCCGCGATCGTGCTTCAGGTCGAAGTCGCCGCTATGGTTGGGGTGGCCCGCGCTGATCTTGTCGCGCATGGCGAGCACTTCGTCGCGCAGCGCCGCCGTGTCGCGCGGTTGTACCAGCACGTCGGCGCGGATGCGCTCGAAGCGTGCGCCGACGGCGGTGTCGCCGGCCGCATAGCGGGCCCGTGTCAGCGCCTGGTGTTCCCAGGCCCAGGCATGTTTCAGTTGGTACTGCTCGAAGGCCTCGACCGACACCGCAAGCAGGCCGGCTTCGCCATCGGGCCGCAGCCGCAAGTCGGTTTCGTACAGGCGGCCGGACGAAGTCATGGTCGATAGCCACGAGGTCATGCGGCGGCCCAGCTTGGCGTAGAGCTCGGGTGCATCGTCGCGCGGGTCGTCGAACAGGAACACCAGGTCCAGGTCCGAGGCGTAGCCCAATTCCTTGCCGCCCAGCTTGCCGTAGGCGATAACCGCAAAGTGTGGCTGCGCTCCGGCCTGGCGGTTCACCAGCGGCCAGACGCGGCGCACGGTCTCGGCCAGCAGCATGTCGGCCAGCGCCGACAACTGGTCGGCCAGTTGCTCTACCGTAAGCTCGCCCTCCAGGTCTTGCGCCAGCAATTGGAAACTGGCCTGGCGCTGCACGTCGCGCATCAGGTTCATCTGCCGTTCGATGTCGGGGTCGCCGTCAGGCAGCTTGCAGGCGTCCAGGTCGGCCGATAACTGGTGCGCCATCTGTGCGAAATCAAGTGACTCGAACAAGGTGCGCCAATCGATCAGGCTGTCGAGCAGCAGCGGGTGCTGGGTCAGGTACTGCGCCGCCCATGGGCTGGCCGCCACCATGCGGGCCACGCGCGCCAGCGTGTCCGGAAATTCCGCCAGCAAGGCCAGGTACGCGCTACGCTGCGCGATGGTCTCGATCAGGTCGAACAGGCGTACCGCCGCCTGTTGCGGGGCGGGGGTCTGCCCGGCGGCTTGCACGGCGGCGGGCAGCAGCGCTTCCAGGCGGCGCCGGCTGCTTTCGGGCAGGCTGCGCACGCGATGACTGTCCAGCAGCGATTCGGCCCGCCGCAGCAGGTCATCAGCCTGGTCGCCGAAGGCCTGGCGGATCTGGGCGGCCAGGCGGCTCTCGGCATCCTGGTCGCCGCTGTCGGCGCAGCTTTCGGCCGCGGCCGACGCCGGGCTGGCTGCTTCTTCGCCATCGCCCATGCCGGCCAGGCGGAAGGCGTTGCGAAAAGTTTGCGCCACGAAGCCCCGGTGATCGGCCAGGGTTCGTTCGAATTCATCGGCCGGCATGCCCAGGGCGCCCGCCAGCCGGGCGCGTTGCTCGGGGTCGCCGGGCAACAGATGCGTTTGCTCGTCTTCGCGGTATTGCAGAGTGTGTTCGACCCGGCGCAGAAAGCGGTAGGCTTGTTCCAGGCGTTGCGCGTCTTGCGTGCCGATCAGGCCGGCGTCGCGCTCGGCATGCAAGGCCGCCAGCAGGCTGCGCTGCTGCAGGGCAGGCATGCGCCCGCCGCGCACCAGCTGGAATAACTGCACGACGAATTCGATCTCGCGGATACCCCCGTCGCCCAGCTTGATGTTGTTGGCGCTATCGATGCCGTTGCGCGCCAGCGCACGGCGCTGCCAGTCCTGGCGAATGCGCTCGCGCAGGGCGCGCAGCGATGCCAGCGCATCGAAGTCGAAATACTTGCGATATACAAAGGGCACCCGCAGGCTTTCAAGCTGGCGCACTTGCGCGGTTGTGTCGCTGTCGGCGAATGCCTGCACCGGGATCAGGCGTGCCTTCAGCCACGCATAGCGCTCCCATTCGCGGCCCTGTGCCACCAGGTAGTGTTCCAGCGCATCCAGGCTCCAGGCCGGCGGCCCGGCGTCGCCGTCGGGCCGCAGCCGCAGGTCGGTGCGAAACACCTGGCCATGGGCGTCGGCTTCGGACAGCACCGGCATCATGCGCCGCGTCAGGCGCCCGTAGAACTCGTGATGGCTGATACGGCGCGGTCCATCGGTGTCGCCTTCTTCGCCGTACAGCATGATCAGGTCGATGTCCGACGACACATTCAGTTCGCAGCCGCCCAGCTTGCCCATGCCCAGTATCAGCATTTCCTGCGGCGCGCCGGTGGCCGGGTCGCGCGGCACGCCATGTACGGCGGCCAGCTCGGCGGCCACGCTGCGATAGGCTGCCGCCACGGCCAGGTCGGCCAGCGCCGTCATGGCACCCACCACCTCTTCCAGGCTGGCCTGGCCGTCCAGGTCGCGCACCATCAGGGTCGTGAATACGCGCTCGCGCAGTTTGCGCAGGATTTCCCGGCACAGCGCCACCGGCAGGATCTCGGGGGCGTCGTCGCCCGCCAGTTCGGCCTGCCAGGCCGCCAGGGCATTGGGCGTGACGGGATGGCGGGCTGCCGTTTCCAGCCAGGCAGCCAGGTCGGGGTGGGCATCGACACGGCGGCGCAGGTAGCCAGACCAGGCAAGGGCGGGGGCAAGCAGGGAAGCAGGCATTGTGGGGGCGGGCAGACGGAATGACGCGTTTCAGGTATAAGGGGACGATACCCGAAGACGCTTGCCCTGCCCACTGATCCGTGTCCCTGCCTGCCAAAGTCATTCGCTCTCTTTGCTGGATTGCACTGGCCCTCTACGTTGTCGTGGCCGTCGTACTTCTGGGATTGCGCTACTGGGTCTTGCCGCAGATCGACCAATGGCGTCCCCGCATCGAGGCATATGCCAGCGAAACACTGGGTGCCCGGGTCGACATCGGGCACATCGAGGCCGACTGGCGCGGCTTGAACCCCCGCCTGAAGCTGACCTCGCTGTCGATTTACGACGATCAAGCCGAACCCGTCCTGGTCTTGCCCGAGGTCTCGGCCGTGCTGGCCTGGCGCAGCGTGCTGCTGCTGTCGCCCAGCCTGCTCAGCCTGCGTATCGACGGGCCCGAACTGCGGGTGCGGCGCGATACCGGCAACCATTTATGGGTGGCAGGCCAGTCCATCGATCTCGACGGCGGGCACGACGCGCGCAGCCAGTCGCGGCTGCTGCGCTGGCTGGGCGCGCAGCGCGATATTGCGCTGGCCAATGCCACGGTGCATTGGCACGATCAATACCGCCAGGCGCCCGAGATGACGCTGCGCAGCGTCAGCCTGCGCTTGTACAACGGCACGCTGGCGCACCGTTTTGCGCTCAATGCCGAACCGCCCGCCGCGCTGGCGCGCGATGTGTCGCTGCGCGGGCGCTTTTCGCGCAATCCCTTGCTGGCCGGCCAGCAACGCTGGACGGGCGAGATCTATGCCGAAGTCAACGATGCCGAGCCCTCGGCGTGGGCGCCCTGGCTGGCGGTGCCCAAGGTTGCCGGCCGTGCGGCCGCGCGTGCGTGGTTGACGCTGGAGCAGGGCGCAGTGACGGATCTCACCCTGGATACCGCCTTGCGCGACGTGTACTGGCAGGGCCGCGATGCCACGTCGGTCGGCCTGGCCGAAGCCAGCTTGCGCGTGCAGGGGGCCCCTGGCGATGTGGTGCAGTTCGCCGACGTGCAACTGGCGCGCGGCGACGAAGGATCGGGCATGGCCTTGCGCGGCGAACTCACCGGCCTGCGTGCCAATCTGCCGCACACATTCGATCCCGCGCTGCTGCAGGCCGATACGGTGCGCATCGACGCCAGCCTGCGCCGCCCGGCGCAGCAGCCCGCCGTGATCGACGTGCGCCAGCTCGATATCGTCAACACCGACCTGGATGCGCGCCTGCATGGCCGCTGGACCAGCCAGGGCAAGACTGCCGCCGGCACCGCCGATTTCCAGGGCAACCTGGCGCGCGCCGCCATGCCCGCCATCTACAAGTACCTGCCGCTCGAGGTCAACGCCGATGCCCGTGAATGGCTGGCACGCGGCCTGCCGGCCGGCCAGGCGCGCGACGCATCGGTCACCGTCAAGGGCGACCTGGACGAATTCCCGTTCGAGGATCCGGGCGACGTCGGCGAATTCCGCATCGCCGGGGCCTACGCCGGCGCCATCGTCGACTATGCCCCGGCGCATGGCGACACCAAGGGCTGGCCGCGGCTTGAGAACCTGTCGGGCCATTTCGCGGTAGACAAGGTCAGCCTGTCGCTGGACAGCCCGGGCGGCGCGATTGCCCACACCGGAGACGGTCACACGGTCACGCTGGGCGCCGTGACCGCCTCGATCCCCGACATGGAGCACCATTCCATATTGCACGTCGACGGACAGACCTCGGGACCGGTGCCGGCCTACCTGGCGCTGGCGGCCAATTCGCCGTTGGGTGAATTGCTCGACGGCACGCTCGAGTCGGCCGAGGGCACGGGTACGTGGCAGGTTCCGCTGAAGCTGGAAGTGCCGCTGCTCGATGCCGACGACACCAAGGTCGATGGCCGTATCATTTTTGCAGGCAACAATTTCCGGTTCGTGCCGCAGATGCCCGAACTGCGCCAGTTGCACGGCGTACTGCATTTTTCCGAGCTCGGCATCCGCACGGAAGCACTGCGGGGCGAGTTCCTGGACGGGCCTGCCACGGTCTCCGGCAGGCTGGAACACGATGGCGACGCGTTGAACCTGGCGGGTACGCTGCCGGCGGCCGGGCTGGCGCAACTGACCGATAGTCCCGCCATGGAACGCTTCACGGGCCAGACCAGGTACCGCGGGAAACTGGGCTATGGCGCGGGTGGCACGCTGGACATTTCGATCGAATCCGACCTGGCCGGCCTGGGCATCGATCTTCCGGCACCCATAGGCAAGGCCCGGGCCGACAGCCGGGCGCTGAAGGCCCGCTGGGCCCCGGCTGAGTCGGCGGCGGGCAAGCGCGACCAGCTATCGGTCAACCTGGGCACCGAGCTGGCGCTGTTGCTCGAACACGATCGCGCGGCGCCGCGCCGCGCGCCATATTTCTTGCGCGGCGCCCTGGGCGTGCACCGGTCGGCCGCGCTGCCGTCGACCGGCCTTGCGGTCGACGTCCAGATGCCCGAACTCGACCTGGATGCCTGGGAAAAAATCGCCGATGAAGCCACGCCGTCCAAAGGTGGCGGCAAGGCAGGGGGCAAGCAGGGCCGTGCGGCCTTGCCCATGCTCAATCGTGTCGATCTGCAAACGACACGCTTGCGCACGGCAGGCTGGACGCTCGACGACCTGAAGCTCAGCGCCACTCGGCCGCAGCCGGATCACTGGCAGGTGCAGCTGGATTCTCGCCAGGCGGCTGGCTCGCTGGCCTGGCAAGAGGCCTCGGGCGCCATTGCCGGCCAGGTCACGGCGCGCTTGACGCACTTGGCGGTGGGCAGCCAGGAAGCAAAAGACGCCACCCAGGACGACACGCAGGTGTCGGACAGCGACCTGTCCGATATCCCCGCCATCGACCTGCGTGCCGAGCAGTTTTCACTGTACGGGCACAACGTGGGGGCGCTTGAAGTGCTGGGCACCAACCTGGAACGCGGCAAGTCCTGGCGCCTGGACAAGTTGCGCCTCGCCAGCGATTCGGCCGAACTGGACGCCACCGGCAACTGGCGGCTCGAGGGCGCGCAGCGCGGCCTGACGGTCGATGCCAAGGCCCAGTTCAAGGACCTGGGCGCTTTCATGGACAGCATCGGCTACAAGCAGGTGGTCGGCGGCGGCAGCGGCACCGTACAAGGCAAGCTGACCTGGCGCGACCTGCCCTGGACGCATGACCTGGCCAATATCGACGGCGAGGCGCGCGTCAGCCTGGACAAGGGGCGCTTCATGAATGTGAATTCGCGCAGCGCACGCTTGCTGGAATTGCTGTCGCTGCAATCGGTGCAGCGGCTGGCCAAGCTGGAATTCAATCCCGCCAACCTGCTGCGCGATGGCTTTCCGTTCGACACCATTCGCGGTGACATGACGCTCAGCCGTGGCATCCTGCATACCGAGGGCTACAAGCTCAGTAGTCCGGTGGCCACCATTGTGCTGGCCGGCGACACCGATATCGTGGCCGAGCGCTGGGACTTGCAGGCAGTGGTGATTCCGAACCTGGATGCCAGCGGGGCAGCCGTGGTGACGGCGCTGGCGGTCAATCCGCTGATCGGGCTGGGCGCGTTCGTGACCCAGTGGCTGCTGAAGCAACCCCTGGCCCGCGCCATGACCATGGAATACACGGTAACCGGCTCTTGGGACGCCCCCAAGCTGCAGCCGGTCGAGACCAAGCCCGAGCCCAAGCCCGGGCCAGTCGAGAACTACATCGAACACTGATCAAGGTAGGCCTCCCGCCAGGGGGCCAGGCACCGTGCTATTGAAACAATCGCTGCCTACTTCGGTGTCTGGCACCTACGGAGCCAGACACCCGGCATGAAACAGGCCTTCCCAGACCCGGGACGCCGCGGATCCGGCTCTGCCGGTCCGCCAGCGTCGCCCCCTGGGGGGAAGCGCGCAGCGCTTCGGGGGGGATCTACTTCTTCATCATGTCGAAGAATTCGGCGTTGGTCTTGGTGGCGCGCATCTTGTCCAGGATGAATTCCATCGACTGGACTTCGTCCATGTCGTGGATGAACTTGCGCAGCACCCACACCTTTTGCAGCAGCTCGGGCTTGATCAGCAGTTCTTCGCGGCGGGTACCCGATTTGTTCAGGTTGATGGCCGGGTAGACGCGCTTTTCAGCCAGGCGGCGTTCAAGGTGGACTTCGGAGTTACCGGTGCCCTTGAATTCTTCGTAGATGACTTCATCCATGCGGCTGCCGGTTTCGATCAGCGCGGTGCCCAGGATGGTGAGCGAGCCGCCTTCTTCGAGGTTGCGCGCCGCGCCGAAGAAGCGCTTGGGACGCTGCAGCGCATTGGCATCGACACCGCCGGTCAGTACCTTGCCCGAGGCCGGCACCACCGTGTTATAGGCGCGGGCCAGGCGTGTGATGGAATCCAGCAGGATCACCACGTCTTTTTTCATCTCGACCAGCCGCTTGGCCTTTTCGATGACCATCTCGGCCACTTGCACGTGGCGGGTGGCCGGCTCGTCGAAGGTGGACGCCACGACTTCGCCGCGCACGGTGCGCTGCATCTCGGTGACTTCTTCGGGGCGTTCGTCCACCAGCAGGACGATCATGACGGCATCGGGATAGTTGGTGGTGATGGCGTGGGCGATATGCTGCATCATCACCGTCTTGCCCGATTTGGGGCTGGCCACGATCAGGCCGCGCTGCCCCTTGCCGATGGGAGCGAAGATGTCCATGATCCGGCCGGTCAGGTTTTCTTCGCTCTTGATGTCGCGTTCCAGGCGCATTGGCTGATTGGGGTGCAGCGGCGTCAGGTTCTCGAACATGATGCGATGCTTGATCGCTTCGGGCGCCACGCCGTTGACCTTGTCGACCTTGACCAGGGCAAAGTAGCGTTCGCCGTCTTTGGGGGTGCGAACTTCGCCTTCGATGGAGTCGCCGGTGTGCAGGTTGAAGCGGCGGATCTGCGACGGCGAAATGTAGATGTCGTCGGTGCTGGCCAGGTACGAGGTCTCGGGCGAACGCAGGAAGCCGAAGCCGTCGGGCAACACTTCCAGCACGCCATCGCCGAAAATCTGCTCGCCCTGCTTGGCTCGCCGTTTCATGATGGCGAACATCAGCTCTTGCTTGCGCAAGCGGTTGGCGTTTTCGATTTCCAGGCCTGCGGCCATTTCCAGCAGCTGCGAGACGTGCAGCGCCTTCAGTTCATTGAGGTGCATCGCGGTGAAAGGGGGAAATTAGAGAAGGGCTTGGGCGGCGGGCCACGGACGGGCCCGCGCGGTATATGGGTGGGCGCCGACACCGCCGGCGCGTGGTTCACAGCACGTAGTGTATTACAACGCGCCGTCCAGGAAAGCAGTCAATTGGGATTTCGACAGGGCGCCGACCTTGGTGGCGGCGGCCTGGCCATCCTTGAACAGCATCAGGGTGGGAATGCCACGGATGCCGTATTTGGAGGCGGTATCCTGGTTTTCGTCGACATTGAGCTTGGCGACCGTCAGGCGGCCGGCGTATTCAGAAGCGACTTCTTCCAGGATCGGGGCGATCATCTTGCACGGACCACACCAGGCTGCCCAGTAGTCGACCAGCACGGGCTGGCTGGACTTGATCACATCGGCATCGAAGCTTGCGTCGCTGACGTTCTTGATTTGCTCGCTCATGGTGATTCTCGGTTCAGCAGCATGGGACGCCTGGGCGGCCCTGCCGTTTGTTCTACTGAAAGGTAAGGGGTTAAGCATACCACTGTTGATAACAACAGGGTTTGCCGGTTTTGTGTAGGATGTGGCGGCGCGGCCCGCTGGGTGCTGCCCCGCAATCGTTGCGGCAACCCCGGGCCGCCAGACTTGTCATCGTACCGAATTCGGGGCTGGTCAGGTCGTGCGCATCCCACCTCAGGCCGCGCAGAATCTAGACTTGTCCGTAAAATGTCGGTTTTTTTCCACAGATCTTGGGGATAACTTGGCTACACCACGTTACACCGAAGCGTCCATCCGTGTCCTGAAGGGGCTGGAGCCGGTTCGCCAGCGCCCGGGTATGTATACCCGCACTGAAAATCCCTTGCACGTCGTGCAAGAGGTCATCGACAACGCCGCCGATGAGGCGCTGGCCGGCTACGGCAAGCAGGTTCAAGTCACTTTGCATACCGATGGCAGCGTGTCCGTCGAAGATGATGGCCGCGGCATTCCGGTCGGCCTGCATCCGGAAGAAAAAGCGCCCGTGGTCGAACTGGTGTTCACTCGCCTGCATGCCGGTGGCAAATTCGACAAGCAGGGCGGCGGGGCCTATGCGTTTTCGGGCGGCCTGCACGGTGTTGGTGTATCGGTCACCAACGCGTTGGCCACCCGGCTCGAAGTCGTGGTGTGGCGCGATGGCAGCACCAGCCGCCTGGTATTCCGGGGTGGCGACGTGGCCGAGCCCCTGGCGCCGTATCCCGAGGGAGGCCGCAAGAAGTCCGGCACCCGGGTGCGTGTCTGGCCCGACGCCAAGTATTTCGACAGCCCGCAGATTCCGCTGGGCGAATTGACCCACTTGCTGCGCAGCAAGGCGGTGCTGCTGCCGGGCGTGAAAGTCACCTTGGTGCTCGAGAAAACCGGCGACACCAAGACCTGGCAATACGAGGACGGCCTGCGCGGCTATCTGGCCGAGGCCCTGGCCGGCGCCGAACTGATGGTGCCGTTCTTCGAAGGCCAGCAGTACGCCGGCGCCGACCACGAAACCTTTGCCGACGGCGAGGGTGCCCAGTGGGTGGTGGCCTGGACCGAAGACGGCAATGCCGTGCGCGAATCGTACGTCAACCTGATTCCCACCCCGGCGGGCGGCACCCACGAATCGGGGCTGCGCGAAGGGTTGTACGGCGCGGTCAAGGGTTTTGCCGAGCTGCACGGCCTGCTGCCCAAGGGCGTCAAGGTGCTGCCCGAAGATGTGTTTGCCCGCGCCAGTTTCGTGCTGTCGGCCAAGGTGCTCGACCCGCAATTCCAGGGCCAGATCAAAGAACGCCTGAACAGCCGCGACGCGGTGCGGCTGGTGGGTGGCTTCGTGAAAAGCGCGCTCGATCTGTGGCTGCACAGCAATGTCGAATACGGCAAGAAGCTGGCCGAGCTGGCCATCCGGCAGGCCCAGGCGCGCGCGCGTTCGGCCCAGAAGGTCGAAAAACGCAAGAGCTCGGGCGTGGCGGTATTGCCCGGCAAGCTTACCGATTGCGAATCGTCGGATGCCACCCGTACCGAGGTCTTCCTGGTCGAGGGCGATTCGGCCGGCGGGTCGGCCAAGATGGGCCGCGACAAGGAATTCCAGGCCATCCTGCCGCTGCGCGGCAAGGTGCTCAATTCGTGGGAAGTCGACCGCGACCGCCTGTTCGCCAACAACGAAATCCACGATATCGCGGTGGCGATCGGGGTCGATCCGCACGGCCCGAACGATACGCCCGACCTGTCCGGCCTGCGCTATGGCCGCATCTGCATCCTGTCCGACGCCGACGTCGACGGTTCGCACATCCAGGTGCTGCTGCTGACCCTGTTCTATCGCCATTTTCCCAAGTTGGTCGAAGCCGGCAACGTCTACGTGGCCAAGCCGCCGCTTTTTCGCCTGGATGTGCCGGCGCAAGGCAAGCGGCCGGCGCGCAAGATCTATTGCCTGGATACCGGCGAGCTCGAGGCCGCGCAAGACAAGCTGCGCAAGGAAGGGGTGCGCGAGGGTGCCTGGAGCATCAGCCGCTTCAAGGGCCTGGGCGAGATGAACCCGGAACAATTGTGGGAAACCACCATGAATCCCGATACGCGCCGCCTGTTGCCCGTGGGCTACGGCAGCTTGTCGCCAGAGGACACCACCCGCATGTTCGACATGCTGATGGGCAAGGGCGAGTCCTCGCAGCGCCGCGCCTGGATCGAAGAAAAAGGCAACCTGGCCGAGCTCGACATCTGAGCGCGCCCGCCTGACCGTACACGCTACCTCGAAGACACATGACCGACACCAATCAACCCGGCCTGTTCGATGCGGCCGCCAGCGAGGCCGACGAGGCCATCACGCTGGCCCGCTACGCCGAGCAGGCGTACCTGGATTACGCCGTTTCCGTAGTGCGCGGCCGTGCCCTGCCCGATGTGGGCGATGGCCAGAAACCCGTGCAGCGCCGCATTCTCTTCGCCATGCAGGACATGGGCCTGGGCCCCGGCGCCAAGCCGGTGAAGTCGGCCCGCGTGGTCGGCGACGTGCTGGGCAAGTACCATCCGCACGGCGACCAGGCCGCGTACGACGCCATGGTGCGCATGGCGCAAAACTTCTCGCTGCGCTATCCGCTGATCGACGGCCACGGCAATTTTGGCTCGCGCGATGGCGACAATGCCGCGGCCATGCGCTACACCGAAGCGCGCCTGACGCCGTTCTCGCGCCTGCTGCTCGATGAACTCAACGAGGGCACGGTCGATTTCATACCCAACTACGACGGCAGCCAGCAAGAGCCGCAGATGCTGCCGGCGCGCTTGCCCGTCATGCTGCTCAATGGCGCGTCCGGCATCGCCGTGGGCATGGCCACCGAGATCCCGTCGCACAACCTGCGCGAGGTTGCGCAGGCCTGCGTGGCACTCATCAAGCAGCCCAAGCTGTCCGATGAAGAACTGCACGTCATGGTGCCGGGCCCCGACTTCGCCGGTGGCGCCCAGATCATTACCCCCGCCGCCGATATTGCCCAGATCTACGCCGGCGGCCGCGGCTCGCTCAAGGCGCGGGCGCGCTGGCAGTTCGAAGAAATGGCCCGCGGGCAGTGGCAGTTGGTGGTGCACGAGCTTCCCCCGGGTACTTCGGGGCAGAAGGTGCTCGAAGAAATCGAAGAGATCACCAACCCCAAGGTCAAGGCCGGCAAGAAAAGCCTTACGGCGGATCAGCAGCAGGCCAAGGCAGTGATGCTGAACCTGCTGGATGCGGTGCGCGACGAGTCGGGCAAGGATGCCGCCGTGCGGCTGGTGTTCGAGCCCAAGACTTCGCGCGTGGACCGCGATGAGTTCGTCAACACCCTGCTGGCGCAGACCAGCATGGAAAGCAGCGTGCCGATCAACCTGGTGTGCATCGGCACCGACGGGCGCCCGCGCCAGAAGGGCCTGCGCGACATCCTGACCGAGTGGGTGGCGTTCCGCACCGATACCGTGGTGCGCCGAACCCGCTACCGCCTGGACAAGGTCATCGACCGCATCCATGTGCTGGAAGGGCGCATGGTGGTGTATCTGAATGTCGATGAAGTCATCCAGACCATCCGCGAATCCGACGAGCCCAAGGCGGCGTTGATGCAGCGCTTCCAGTTGTCCGAGCGCCAGGCCGAAGACATCCTGGAAATGCGTTTGCGCCAACTGGCCCGCCTGGAAGGCATCAAGATCGAGCAGGAACTGGCCGAAAAGCGCGGTGAACAAGCGCGTCTGCAAGAATTGCTGGACAACCCCACTTCGCTCAAGCGCTTGCTGATCAAGGAAATCGAAAGCGATGCCAAGCAGTACGGCGATGATCGCCGCACGCTGATCAAGACCGCCGAGCGCGCCGTGCTGGAAACCAAGGTGGTCGACGAGCCCGTCACGGTGGTCGTGTCGCAGAAGGGCTGGTTGCGGGCGCGCCAGGGGCACGGGCACGATGCCTCGCAATTCGGTTTCAAGCAGGGCGACGACCTGTACGGCGCGTTCGAATGCCGCACCACCGATACGCTGATCGCCGTGGGCGACAACGGACGGGTGTATTCCGTGGCCGTGGCGGGCCTGCCATCGGCGCGCGGCGACGGCCAGCCCGTGACCACCATGATCGACCTGGCGCCGGGCACCCGCATCGTGCACAGCATTGCCGCGTCGCCCGACAGCCGGTGGCTGCTGGCCACCCAGCGTGGCTTCGGTTTCGCCACCCGCCTGGGCGATATGGTGTCGCGCCAGCGCGGCGGCAAGCAATTCATCACGCTCGAAGCGGGCGATGCGCTGTTGCGTCCCGTGCCGCTGTTCGACGGCGCGCGGCAATTGGCGTTGCTGTCGGCCAAGGGCAAGTTCCTGGTGTTTGGCCTGGACGAGGTCAAGGCCCTGTCGGGCGGCGGCCGCGGCACCACCCTGATCGGCCTGGACGCGGCCGACAAGCTGGCCCAGACCGTGCCGATCGGGGCGGCGGGCTTGCGGGCCACGGGTATCTACCGCAACAAGGTTACCGAGGACATCCTGGCGGGAGCGGCGTTGCAGCCGTATGTGGGCAAGCGGGCGCGCAAGGGGCGGGCGCTGGATGTCCGGCCCAAACAGCCAGTGCTGTCGCCCGTGCTGTAGCGGGGCTGTCCCGCCAGATGCAGCCAGGTGTCAGGCTCCGCAGGTGCCTGACACCATTGTGTGCCACGACTGTCTCAACAGTACGGTGTCAGGCACCTGCGGAGCCTGACACCTGTATGCTTCAAGCCACCACCAACCCCTTCAGCCGCTTCTCGCGCCGGCCCTGCAGGCCCCAGATCAGGGCAAGCAGCGCCAGTGCCGGCACATAGACCCAGAACTCGGACGGCCGATGCGGGTTGGGAACCTTGACGTTGGTCACATCCCAGCCCTGTTCCCAGCCCGCGCGGCGGGCCCGGCTGCCGAATTGCACGGCGCCGATCTGCACCTGGTCGCCCAGCGACGTGACCATCAGGCCGGCCTCGCTCAGGCGTTTGCGGCCGGCCGCGACGCCAGTGGTGGTGTCGCCCTCGGGCAGCGCGGGCAGGGCCACCGCCACGGTCTTGGTGAGCTCGTCGCCTTCGATGTTCATGCCGTGCAGCACCGCCACCAGCCGGCCGCCATCGGGCATTTCGCTCGCCGTGGCCATGAGTTCGGACGCTGGCCGGTTTTCATACTTGTCGGCCAGGTGGTTCATGAACCAGTCCGGGCGAAACAGCATGAAAGTCACCAGCAGCAGCACGCCGATCTCGAGCACGGTGCAACGCACTCGCATCCAGCCCAGCGTGGCCGCGGCGAAGGTCAGCGATGCCAGGATGGCGCCGCTTACCACCAGCAGCAGTTCCCACCAGCCGTGCACGTCGATCAGCAGCAGCAGCGGGTTGAACACGAACATGAACGGCAGTACCGCCGTGCGCAAGGCATAGGTGGTGCCCTGGATGCCGGTCTTGATCGGGTCTTCGCCCGAGATGGCCGCCGCCGCGAACGTGGCCAGGCCCACCGGTGGCGTGATGTCGGCCATGATGCCGTAATAGAACACGAACATGTGCACCGCGATCAGCGGGATCACCAGCCCGTTCTGCGCGCCCAGTTCCACCACGACCGGGGCCATCAGCGTGGCCATCAGGATGTAGTTGGCGGTGGTGGGCATGCCCAGCCCCAGGATCAGGCACACGACGGCCGTGAAGATCAGCATCAGCAGCACATTGCCCATCGAGACCAACTCGACAAAGGCCGTCATGCGCAGGCCCAGGCCGGTCAGGGTGATGGCGCCGACGATCAGGCCGGCGGTGCCGCACGCGATGGCGATGCCGATCATGTTGCGCGCGCCTTCCTCCAGGCCACCGATGGCTTCGCGCCAGCCGCGCTGCGCCGCGGGCGCGACCTGCTGGCCGCGGAACCACGCCACCAACGGCCGCTGGGTGACCATCTGCACCAGCATCGCCACCGCCGCCCAGAAAGCCGACAGGCCGGCCGACAGTTCTTCGATGCTCAGGCACCATACCAGTATCCCGATGGGAATCAGGAAATGCAGCCCGGCCCGCACGGTGGGCCAGGGTTCCGGGCGCACCGGATTGGTGATGCTGATTTCCTCGGACAGGTCGGGATGGCGGGCGGCGAGGCGCAGGAGCCAGACATCCAGCGCCACCAGCAAGGCCAGCAATATCCACAGCGCGGCTGCGCCGGCCATGGCCTTGACGCCTATGCCTATCCAGTAGACCAGGCCCATCACGATCAGCGTGCCGCTGATTCCCATGCCCCAGCCCGCCAGCTTCTGCAGTGGCGTGCGCGGCTTGCCGGCCGACATCATGGGCTGGATGCCGAGCTTCAGGGCTTCCAGGTGCACGATATAGAACAGCGCGATGTACGAGATCGAGGCCGGCAGGATCGCGTGGCGGATGATGTCGGTGTACGGAATGCCCACGTATTCGATCATCAGGAACGCGGCCGCGCCCATCACCGGCGGCATGATCTGGCCGTTGACCGACGATGCGGTTTCGATGGCGCCGGCCCGGATCCCCCCATAGCCGGCTTTTTTCATCAGCGGAATGGTGAAGATGCCGCCGGTGACTACGTTGGCGACCGACGAGGCCGAAACCAGGCCGTTCACGGCCGAAGACACCACGGCTACTTTGGCCGGGCCGCCGCGCAGGTGGCCCAGCAGCGCGAATGACACCTGCATCATGTAGTTGCCGGCGCCGCACTTGTCCAGCAGCGAGCCCAGCAGCACGAAGATGAAGATATACGACACCGATACGCCCAGCGCCACGCCGTACACGCCTTCGGTGGTCAGCCACATGTGCGAGGCCAGGCGTTCGATCGAGGCGCCGCGGTGCGCCAGCACGTCGGGCAACCAGGGGCCGGCCAGCACGTACAGCACGAATACCGCACCCAGTACGGTCATGGGCAGGCCCAGCGAACGGCGCGTGACTTCCAGCAGCAGCAACAGGCCGATGGCCGCCGTGGCCACGTCCATGCTGGTGGGCTGGCCGGGCCGGGCCGCCAGTTCCCTGTAGAACAGGAACAGATAGGCGCCGCAGAACGCCGCGATGATGGCCAGCACCCAGTCGTGCCATGGCATGCGGTCGCGCGGCGAACTCTTGCGCGCCGGATAGGCCAGATAGCCCAGGAACATGGCGATGCCCAAGTGCAGCGCACGGGCCTCGGTGTCGTTGAAAATGCCCCAACTGAACGTGAACGGCAGTGGCGAGGCATACCAGAGCTGGAACAGCGACCATAGCAGCGCGCCCAGTGCGAGCGTAGCCCCGGCGATGCCGCCGGCTTTGCGCCCGCCCCGGTCAACGTCGGCGACCAGTTGTTCCAGATCGGCAGTCGTGGTGGACGGCTCGGTCTTCATTGAATTTCCCCAGCGTGTTCGGGTGGCCGGCACGCGCCGCACATGCATGCGGTGCGCGCCCCGGCGTCACGGTAAAACCAGGGCCGGCCCCGCCGCCATGCGGTGCGGCCAGCCGGCACGGACGGCTACAGCAGGCCTTTTTCCTTGAAGTACTTCTCGGCACCCGGGTGCAGCGGGGCCGACAGGCCGTTCTTGGTCATGTCTTCGGCTTTCAGGTGCGCGAAGGCCGGATGCAGTTTCTTGAAGTCATCCAGGTTGTCGAATACCGCCTTGACGATGGTGTAGACGGTTTCCTCGGGCACGTCCGCCGAGGTGACGAACGTCGCCGTCACGCCGTAGGTCTTGGTGTCCTCGGGGTTGCCGGGGTACAGCCCGCCGGGAATGGTGGCGTGGGCATAGTACGCGTACTTCTCGACCAGCTCGTCCACTGCCGGCCCGGTCAGCGACACCAGTTGCGCGCCGCAGGTGGTGGCCGGATCCTGGATGTTGGCCGACGGGTGGCCCACGCCGTAGAAGAAGCCGTCGATCTTGCCGTCGCACAGCGCCGAGCCATGCTCGTCGGGGCGCAGTTCCGAGGCCAGCGAGAAGTCCTTCATGGTCCAGCCCATGGTGGCCAGCAGCTCTTCCATGGAAGCGCGGGTGCCGGAACCGGGGTTGCCCACGTTGAAGCGCTTGCCCTTGAAGTCTTCGAACGACTTGATGTTGGCTTCTTTGCGAGCCACCACGGTGAAGGGTTCGGGATGGATCGAGAAGACCGAGCGCAGTTTCTTGAATTCACCCGCGTCCTTGAATTGGCCGGCGCCGTTGTAGGCGTTGTAGCCCACGTCGGATTGCACCACGCCCAGGTCCAGTTCGCCGGCCTTGATGGTGTTCACGTTGAACACCGAGCCGCCGGTGGATTCGACCGAGCAGCGGATGCCGTGCGACGAGCGGTCTTTATTGACCAGCCGGCAGATCGAGCCGCCGGCGGCGTAGTACACGCCCGTGACACCACCGGTGCCGATGCTGACGAACTTTTGCTGCGCCGAGGCGGGCAGCGGGGCGGCGAATGCCATGGCCACGGCCGCGCAAGCCGCGGCCAGGCCCAAGGTTTTCTTCTTGTTGCCCAAGGTGTGTTTGACTGACTTGCTCATACAAACTCCTTTTGAGGATTTTCCCCGTGAAATACCGGTGTTTCCGGCGAATGGCGCGTCCGAGCCAGGGCGCGCGGTGTACGGCGCCGGGGCTGTGCCCCGGTGCATCAGTAAAGCCTAAGATCGGGTTTGAGCGATGGCCGCGTCGATGGCGCCGGCCAGGCGTTCGGTCAATTGGTCCAGTTCGTCGTTCGACACAATGAAAGGCGGAGCCAGCAGCACGTGATCGCCCAGTTGGCCGTCGATGGTGCCGCCCATGGGGTAGACCATCAGTCCGCGGGCCATGGCCTCGCGCTTGATGCGTGCGTGCAGGGCATGCCTGGGGTCGAATGGCTGCTTGCTCGCGCGGTCGGCGACCAGTTCGACGCCCATGAACAGGCCGCGCCCGCGGATATCGCCCACATGGGGATGTTCGCCCAGCGCGGCGTGCAGGCGCTGGCGCAGGCCGGCCCCCTGGTCGCGCACGCGTTGCAGCAGGCCGTCGCGGCGTATCACGTCCTGTACGGCCAGCGCCGCGGCGCAGGCCGTGGCATGCCCCAGGTAGGTATGGCCATGCTGGAAAAAGCCGGTTCCCGCGCTCATGGCGGCGACGATCTTCTGCTGTGCCATGACGGCGCCGATGGCCTGGTAGCCGCCGCCCAGGCCCTTGGCGATGGTGATCAGATCGGGCACGATGTCTTCCTGTTCAACGGCGTACAGGCTGCCGGTGCGGCCCATGCCGCACATGACTTCATCGGCGATCAGCAGCACGCCATGGCGGTCGCACACTTCGCGGATACGGCGGAAGTAGCCCGGCACCGCGGCCAGGGCGCCGGCGGTGGCGCCCACCACCGGTTCGGCCACGAAGGCGATCACGCTGTCGCCGCCCAGCCGTGCGATGGTGTCTTCGAGTTCCTGCGCCAGGCGTGCCCCATAGGCCTCGGGCGACTCGCCAGTGCCGGCGTCGCGGTATTCATAGCACGGCGATACGTGCGTCACGTCGATCAGCAGCGGCTTGAATTGCGCACGGCGCCACTCGTTGCCGCCCACGGCCAGGGCGCCCAGGGTGTTGCCGTGGTAACTCTGGCGGCGGGCGATGATGTGGCGCCGCTGCGGCTGGCCGATCTCGACGAAATACTGGCGCGCCATCTTCAATGCGGCCTCGACGGCTTCCGAACCTCCCGAGACGAAATAGGCGTGGCTGGTGCCGGCCGGGGCATCCGCCACCAACCGCCGGGCCAGCCGCTCGGCGACCTCGGTAGTGAAGAAGCCCGTGTGCGCATAGGCCAGTTGGTCGATCTGCGCATGCATGGCCGCCTGTACATCGGGATGATTGTGACCCAGGCACGAAACGGCGGCGCCGCCCGAGCCATCGAGATACGCGCGGCCGGCGCTGTCGTAAAGCCAGGCACCCTGGCCCCGCACGGCCACGGGCGGGGTGGCGCGCAATGATCGGTGGAATACGTGGGTAGTGCTCATGTCGGTAGGTTCGATGAAAAGCGGGCGCCGCAGGCGCTCAGGAAGGGTGGTCGCAAAAGGGGTAGGCCTGGCGATCGGCGTGGCGGTAGGGCAGCGTGGTCAGGTCGGCGGGCCCGTAATCGGGCGTATCGACGATCAATATCTCTTGCGCCAGCGGCTCGTAATGGTGGCGGAAATGGGTCTTGGAACGCAGCACGATGATGTCGAAGTCTGACGATTTCAGGCCGAAAATCCGGAACGGGTCTTCGTCCACGCCGAAGACGTAATTTGACGTGACGCTGACCGACACGCCGCCGATCTGCAGCAGGGCGCTCGGGCCCAAATCCACCGGCATGCCGTGGTTCATGCGCCCCGACACGCGAAACTGCATCGGGCCGGCTTGCAGCACGCGGGCCTCGACGGTCAGGCGCGGCCCCGCCCGTTCGGACGTCCAGCCGCCCAGTTCCAGGGGGCCGGTGCGGCCCGCACCGATTTCGGCGGCGCGTTGCGCGGCCTGCGGGTCCATGACAAAGGGCACCGCGGCGCTCTCGACATGGCGGGCCAGCAGTTCGGCCAGCACATAGGTGGAGTCATTCATGCGGTCGGCATGTTCCAGCAGCACATAGGGTTTGCCGGCCGGATGCGCCAACACGTAATCGACCGCCTGCTTCACGTTCAGCACCTGCAGGGCGTGGTACAGCTCGCGGCGTTGCGCGTGGATGCGGGCGCTGAGCTGTTCGGCCACCTGGCGGGCGCGTTCGGGGGCGGCGTCGGTGACGCACAGCACCGCAAAACCGGTATTGGGGGCATCGGCGTAGGAAAAGCCGGCCATCACCGAGATATCCATATAGCCAGCTTCGGCGCGCTCGAGTTCGCGGGCCTGGGCCAGGATGCCGGCCAGGCAGGGCAGGGCCGTGGCGCTGAAAATGCTGGGCACCAGCACGCCAGGCTTGGCGATGGCCATGCTGGGCCGGATCTCGCCGCGCAGGGTGCGCACCAGGCAGCACGCCGCGCGGCGGCCCGTGTCGCCCATGTCGGTATGGGGCGACTGCTGGTAGGCAAAGGCTGCGTCCAGGTTCTGCAGGGTGCGTGCGTCCAGGTTGCCATGGTAGTCGAATGCCACCACCAGCGGCAGGTCCGGGCCGATCGCGGCGCGCACCGTGTCGATGATATGGTGCTCGGGGTCCAGGTACGACGGCGCCCAGGATGCGCCATGCAGGTGCAGCAGCACGCCATCGAGCTTGCCGCGCTCGGCCCGCAGCGCCGTGGCGATCTCGTCGGCGTAGCGCTCGATGGCCTCGTCCGAGGCGGGGCCCAGCGCGCCGCGATACGCGTTCAAGATGGGCAACATGCGGGCCCCTTCCTGCTCGCAGACCTCGATGAACCCGCCGATCACGGTGTTGGTGCCGCGCAGGGCCGTCACTATATCGGTGCCGCGCTGGCAGCCTTGTTCGAAATCGGCGTAAGTCGAGACTACCGGCAGGAAGCTGACCGACTCGATATGGAAACCGGCGATGGCGATGTTCATGGCGGGGTTCATTGCACGGGCAGCTTGGCCTGCTTGACGACTTCGGCCCATTTGCGGGTTTCCTGGGCGGCGTAGTCCGATAGCGCCTGGGGCGTGCCGCCCACGATTTCGATGCCCATGTCCTGCAGCCGTTGGCGCGTGGCCGGCTCTTGCAGGGCCTTGTTGAAGGCGGCGTTGAGTTTTTGCACGATCTCTGCGGGCGTGCCCGGCGGGGCCACCAGCCCGCCCCAGGCCACGCTCTCGAAGCCGGGCTGCAGCGTTTCCGCAATGGTGGGCAGGTCGGGAAACAGCGGCGAGCGCTGCAGGCTTGTGATGGCCAGCGGCCGCAGCTTCCCGGACCGGATGTGCGCGCTGATGCTGGCGGTATTGTCGATCAAGGCATCGACCGTGCCGCCGATCACGTCGGTGGTGGCCGCGGGGCTGCCGCGGTAGGGCACGTGCATCATGCGCAGGCCTGCCGTTTGCGCGAGCAGCTCGCCGCTCAGGTGGCCCGACGTGCCCTGGCCGGGCGAGGCGTAGGTGACCTGGTCGGGACGCTGCTTCACATAGTCGGCGAACTGGCCTATCGACTGTGCCGGCGATTGCGGGTTGACGGCCAGGATGTTGGCGACCTTGATCAGCAGCGCCACGGGCGCCAGCCGGTCGGGATCGTAGGGCAATTCCTTGAACGTACTGCGGTTGATGGCCAGGGTGACGTTGTTGGCATAGCCTACGGTGTAGCCATCGGGCTGCGCGCGGTAGACCTCGGTAATGCCGGCGATGCCGGACGAGCCGGGCTTGTTTTCCACCACCAGGGTCTGGCCCAGGTCCTGGCCGGCTACCTGCGCCAGCAGGCGGATGATGATGTCGGGCGAACCGCCGGCGGCCGATGGCACCACGACCTTGATTGCCCGTTGCGGATAATCCTGCGCGGCCGCAGGCGCGGCCAGCAGCGCGCACAGCAGCGCACCGGTCAGGCGGAATTTCATGTTGCGGCCAGGCAGGTGCTCCATGGTGGTTCCTCTTCGGTCTAGTGGTTGGGCTGTCCCGCCGCTGCCGACCAGTACACCTTGTCGGCATGCATCCGGTCTTCGATCTCGCTCAGGCGATTCAGTATTTCCACGCCGCCGCGTGCCGTCAGGCGCGCGATCAGGTGTTCGGCAAGGCCCAGCAGCCCCGCGGTCGTGTGAAAGAAAGAGCCCGGCCCGCGCTGCAGGGGCTGCTGCCGCACGCCATCGCGGTCGGGGCGCTCGAACAGCAGAACGTGGCGTGCATCGACCGCCAGCGGCGACAGGGTGTCGTCGGTCAGGGCGATGACGGCCACGCCTTGCTGCGCGGCTTGCCGCGCGAGCCGCACGGTCGCGCTGGGATAGGGCGATTGCGAAATGGCGATCAGCGCGTCGGTTTCCCGCAGGTTGTCGACGGTCTCGGCCTGCAGGCCGCCCAGCCCATCGATCAGCACGCTGTTGCGCCGTACCAGTTGGTAGGCGTAGTGCATCTGGAAGGCAATGCCGAACGCCGAGCGTGTTCCCAGGAATCCCACCTGGCGCGCGTCGAGCAGGGTCTTGACGGCGGCGTCGAAGGCCGCCGAACTGTTCAGCGTGCACACTGACTGGATCGCCTGCGCCTGCAGGCCTGTCAGGGCGTCATGGCCGGGCTGGCCGGCGCTGCCGTGCAGGGCCTGAAGTTCGGCGGCACGTTCGCGCAGGCTGGCGGGGCGTTCGCCGGCCAGCGCCTGCTGGAACGGCGCACGGAAGACCTCGTAGCTGTCGTAGCCGGCCGCCCGGGCCAGCCGCAGCATGGTGGCCGGGGCCACCCCCAGCGCCTGCGCCTGGCGCCGCATCGACCACAGGCCGACTTCGACAGGATGGTCGGCGACCCAATGCGCGGCGCGCTGCAGCTCGGGCGGCAATTGCTCAAGCAGGCTTTGCAGGCGTTGCAGGACCAATAAAGGAGGGGCGGGCGCAGGCACGATGGCGGTGGCAGCAAGCGATAAAAAACACATGATAAATAAACGTGAAAATAAAAAACATATGTTTTTTCCACCCCCAGGGTAATCCCCAGTCCCGCCGGTGAGGCTGCGGCCATACCCCGGCAACGCCTTTGAAAATTCCCCGGGCGTTTCCCTAAAAAGCCATATTTTTCATCATCTTCTTGAAATGTGAATGCATTTATTCACATCTTCACGGCATTTTGGGTTGACCTGGGCCTGTCAAGCGCATATTATCTGGGTAGAATCATTTGAGTAGAAATCAATCCTACTGAACTATTTTCAGTCATGAACAACGTGCCTACGTCCGATCCGTCACAGCAGTACGACCTGCGCATCTTGCGTGCCCTGCGCCGCATCACGCGTTCGATCGCGCTGCATTCGCGCCAACTCGCCGCGGTCAGCCATATCACCGCGCCGCAGTTGATGTGCCTGCGCACGGTTATCGCCAATGGCCCGCTGACTGCTACCGCCATCAGCCGCGAGATCCATGTCAGCCCCAGCACCGTGGTGGGCATTCTCGATCGCCTGGAAGACAAGGGCCTGGTGCGCCGCGAACGCGGCCGCGAAGACCGCCGCATTGTGTTCGTGTCGGCTACCGACGCCGGCCGCGAACTGGCCTTGCAGGCGCCGTCGCCCTTGCAAAAGCACCTGGCGGACGCGCTGAACGCGCTGCCCGAGCTCGAGCAGGCCACCATCACGCTCTCGCTCGAACGCATCGTGGCCCTGATGGAACAGGAAGGCCATGCGGTCGAAACCCATGGCGACGTGTCCTCGCCCATCCTGGAAGTGCCCACCGGCGGCGCGCCGCCCGAATCGGGGCTGGTCGTATGAGGGGGCAAGTCCTGCAATCCCCCCAACCTTCTTCGGCCGCCCAGCCGGCCGCTGCCAGCCAGCGCCTGCAATTGCGCCCGCCGCGCCGCAACGATGGCGCCGCACTGCACCGCCTGGTGTCCGAGTGCCCGCCGCTGGACGTCAATTCTTTATATGCCTATCTGCTGCTGTGCGAGCACTTCAGCGCCACCTGCGTGGTGGCCGAAAGCGCCGGCGGCCGCATCGATGGGTTCATTTCCGCATATTTGCCGCCAACCCGCCCCGACGCGATCTTCGTCTGGCAGGTTGCCGTGCATCCCCGCGCGCGCGGCCAACGGTTGGGCCGCACCATGCTTCGCGAACTTTTGCAGCGCAAAGAGCTGGAGCATGTTCGTCATCTTGAAACCACGGTGGGACCTGACAACCAGGCTTCGCGCCGCACCTTCGCCGGCTTGGCCGGCGAGCTGGGCGCGCACATCTCCGAACAGCCTTTTTTCGACCGGCAGTTGTTCGGGGGTGCCGACCATGACGACGAGATGTTGTTGAAGATAGGCCCGTTCACGCTGCCGCCACCCTGAAGGGTGTGCAGGTCGACGGCCTACCGAACCGGGACGCAGGCTGGTTCCATGCCCGCCGGGCATTGGCTGCCTCTGTGTCTGTCAATTCACGAGATGAAGGGAGGATTCTATGGACTTGAAAATCTTTGACCGGATGGAGTCGGAAGTGCGTGGCTACATCCGGTCGTTTCCGGTGATATTCAGTCAGGCTCGGGGCTCTGTCCTGATCGATGAGGAAGGTGGCGAGTACATCGACTTCTTCAGCGGCGCGGGCACCTTGAACTACGGCCACAACAACCCGGTCTTCAAGGAAAAACTGCTCGAGTACCTGGAATCCGACGGCGTCGTGCATGGCCTGGACATGGCCACCAGTGCCAAGAAGCAATTCCTGGAGACTGTCGATCGCGTGTTGCTTAAGCCGCGCAACTGGCAGTACACCTTGCAGTTCACGGGGCCGACCGGTACCAATGCGGTCGAGGCAGCGTTGAAGATCGCGCGCCAGGTCAAGGGCCGTTCCAACATCATTTCGTTCACGCACGGATTCCACGGCGTCAGCGGCGGTTCGTTGGCCGCGACGGCCAACATGAAGTTCCGCGACGCGGCCGGCTATGCGCTGGGCAATACGACCTTCATGCCGTATGACGGCTATTTCGGCCCCGACGTCGACACCATCGCCTATCTCGAGCGCATGCTGGAAGACCCCAGCAGCGGCCTGGACAAGCCGGCCGGCGTCATCGTCGAGACGGTGCAGGGCGAGGGCGGCGTCAACGTGGCCACGCTGCGCTGGCTGAAAGAGCTGGAAAAACTCTGCCACCGCCATGACATGCTGTTGATCGTGGACGACATCCAGGTCGGTTGCGGCCGTACCGGCAGCTTCTTCAGCTTCGAATCGGCGGGCATCCGTCCCGACATCATCACGCTGTCGAAATCCCTGTCGGGTTTCGGGCTGCCCATGTCGCTGGTGCTGATGAAGCCCGAGCTCGACATCTGGAAACCGGGCGCGCACAGCGGCACGTTCCGCGGCAACAACCTGGCGTTCGTCACCGCCACGCAGGCGCTGGACACGTATTGGTCCAGCGATGCCTTCTCGACCGAAGTGCAGCGCAAAGAGCGCCTGGTGCGCGACTGGCTGGAAAACCTGGCCCACAGCTATCCCAATGCCGGCCTGGCCGTGCGCGGACGCGGCCTGATCCAGGGCCTGGTCACCACCGCCGATCCGTCGCTGGCCAACCGTATTGCGCATCAGGCCTTCAAGCGCGGCGTCGTCATCGAGACCTCGGGCGCGCAAGACGAAGTGCTGAAGCTGCTGCCGGCCCTGACCATCGAAGACGAGCTGCTGACCCGCGGCCTGGAAACCATCGAAGCCTCGGTGGCCGAAGCGCTGGGCGAGTCGGGCCAATCTGCCCGTGTTCTGAAATTTGGAGGAAAACGTCGATGATCGTACGCAATGTGAAAGATGTGATCGGAACTCAGGACGAAGTCCGCACCGACACCTGGGTCAGCCGCCGCGTGCTGCTGAAGAAGGACGGCATGGGGTTTTCGTTTCACGAGACCACCATTTTTCCCGGCGGACGTACGCACATCCACTACAAGAATCATCTTGAAGCGGTCTGGTGCGTCGAAGGCGATGGTTCCATCGAGACGATCGCCGATGGCAAGAAATATGAGCTGGGACCGGGCGTCGTGTACGCCCTGAACGAGAACGACGAGCATTGGCTGTGCGGCGGCAAAGAGCCGCTGCGCGTCATATGCGTGTTCAACCCGCCGCTGACCGGCCAGGAAGTGCACGACGCCGAGGGCGTCTACGCGCTGCCTGCCCAAGCCCAAGCGGCCTGAGAACAAGGAGGCTGATTATGATCTCACCTGCGCAGGATCCGTACGCCTCGCGTACGGATCGCAGTTCCGCCATCATTGCCCGCCAGGACCCGGTGGTCTATGGCGATGGAAAGTACGCCGATGCATTGTCGGCCGAACAAGTCCAGGGCTACGACCGCGATGGCTTCCTGCTGCTGGAAAATGTGTTTTCCGAAGCGGAAGTGCAAGCCCTGGTCGCCGAGGTCGAGCGCATGACGCGCGATCCCGCCATCGTGCGCCGCGAAGAGGCCATCACCGAGCCGGGCAGCAATGCCGTGCGTTCGATCTTCATGGTGCATGTGCTCAATTCCATGCTTGCGCGCCTGACCCGCGATCCGCGCTTGTCCAACGTGGCGCGCCAGTTGCTGGGTTCCGAGGTGTACATCCACCAGTCGCGCGCGAACATGAAGCCCGGCTTCAAGGGCAAAGAGTTCTACTGGCATTCCGATTTCGAGACCTGGCACGTGGAAGACGGCATGCCGTCGATGCGCGCGCTCAGTTGCTCGGTGCTGCTGAGCGACAACAATGAGTGCAACGGCCCGCTGATGCTGGTGCCTGGTTCGCACCGCCAGTTCATCTCGTGCGTGGGCGAAACGCCGAGCGACCACTACAAGCAGTCGCTGAAGAAGCAGGAATACGGCGTGCCCGATCCTGTCAGCCTGCAACTGCTGGTCGAGCAGGGCGGTATCCGTACCATGATGGGCAAGGCCGGCTCGGTGGTGTTTTTCGACTGCAACACGATGCACGGGTCGAACAGCAATATCTCGCCGTGGCCGCGCGCCAATGTCTTCATGGTCTACAACAGCATGGAGAACACACTGAACCCGCCGAAGTACGGGCTGAATCCCAGGCCCGAGCACATCGCCACCCGCAAGGCGTTCAAGGCTGTGACGCCGCTGGACAAGCTGAAGCTGGTGGAATAAGGCGGGCCGTCCAGGCAGCCTGTCGTACCGAGCCCCGGAGCCTGCCGCTCCGGGGCTTTTTGCTGGCCAGGCCTTGGGGCCGATCGAGGAGGATGTTCTGTACGTACAGCTTGTACGTATCGATGTACACTAGCGTTTTCCGCGCCGGCGTATCCGGATTTTCCTGGTTGGCCGGCCCCTGATAAAAGGTCCTGGAGACACGTACATGAACTCCGAAGTTTCCCGCTTTCCCATGTTTTCGGCCATGATGAAAGTGCCGGGCGGGCTGATGCTGCTGCCGCTGATCCTGGGCTCCATCATCGGCACGTTCGCGCCCGACGCGCTGGCCGTCGGCGGCTTTACCACCGCATTGTTCAAGAACAGCGCGCTGCCCTTGATCGCCCTGCTGATCTTCGCCACGGGTACGCAAGTGAACATGCGCACCGGCGGCCCCATCCTGGCCACGGCGGGGACCATCCTCTTGATGAAGACGCTGGTGCCCGCCACGCTGATCGTGCTGCTGGGCAGCTACGTGGGCCTGGATGGCATCATGGGCGTGTCGATCCTGGCGATGCTGGCGGCGTTCGACAACAGCAACGGCGGCCTGTGGCTGGCCTATACAGGGCAATACGGCGACAGCCGCGACCGCGGCGCCTATGTGGCCAGTGCGGTCAACGACGGCCCGTTTTTCAGCCTGCTGTTCCTGGGGGCCTCGGGCCTGGCCGATATCCCGGTGACGGCGCTGGTGGCCGCGCTGGTGCCGTTCCTGCTGGGCGTGGCGGTGGGCAACCTCGACGTGCAATGGCGCAACGTGCTCAAGCCGGTGCCCAACATCGTGATCCCGTTCTTCGCTTTTTCCCTGGGTACCGGTATCAACCTGGGCGCCGTGGTGTCCGGCGGCATGACCGGCCTCGTGCTGGGCCTGTTGATCAGCCCCATTACCGGCTTCCTGGTGTACCTGGGCTATCGCTACATCCTGCGGCGCGGCGGCAAAAGCGGCATCGGCTTTGCCGCGGGCACCACGGCCGGCAACGCCATCGCCACGCCAGCCGTGGTGGCGGCCGCCGACCCGTCGCTGCAGCAATATGTCGGCACCGCCACCGCGCAAGTTGCCGCGTGCGTGCTAATCAGTTCGATCCTGGCCCCGTTGCTGGCGTCATACTTCCTGAAGCGGGCCGGCGAACTGAAACCCGCCGACGACGTGGCCGTCGCAATGGGCGCACCGGCCCAGCCGGCCCCCGAGGCAAGGGTTTGAACATGGCGCCCTTCATCGCCGTCGTCGCCGACGACCTGACCGGGTCGGGCGACACCGCTGTGCAGTTCGTGCGCGCGGGGTGGCCCACGCAATTGTCGGTAGGGCGGGCCAGCCAGGCGCTGGCCGACCCGGCCGCCAGCCAGGCCGAGGTCATCGCGGTCACCACGCACAGCCGCCCCTTGCCCGCCCCGCAGGCGGCCGCCGTGGTGGGCGGCGACGTGGCGGCCTTGCGTGCTGCCGGCGTGCGGCGCCTGTACAAGAAGGTGGACTCGACCCTGCGCGGCGCCTTCAAGGCCGAGATCGACGCGGCGCGCCACGCCTGGCGCGACGATGCGATTGCGGTGGTGTGCCCGGCATTTCCCGCCACGGGCCGCACCGTGCGCGACGGCGTCCTGTACGTGGACGGCCGGCCGGTCACCGAGACTTCGGCTGCCACCGACCCGGTCACGCCCGTGACCGAAAGCCATATTCCCACGCTGTTGGGCGGCGCCCAGTTGGCCGTCATCGATGGCGAGTCTGCCCGTGCCCTGGCCGACCGCATCCTGGCCGCGGGTACCGTGGTGGTAGTGGATGCGCAAACCCCCGCCGACATGGACCGCCTGGCCCATGCCATCGTGCTGATCGGCGAACGCGCGTTGCCGGTCGGGTCCGGCGGTTTGGCGGCACCGCTGGCGCGGTTGTGGGCGGGGGCTGAATCGCGTGGCGCGGTCATTGTGGTGGTGACTTCGCAGCACAGCGCGGCGCGCCGCCAGGCAGCCGCCCTGCAGGTCGCCGGCGCGCAAGCCTGGTCGCCCACCTTGGCGCAATTGGCCGATGACGCGGCCTGGCGCGCCTGGTCTGCGCAGGTATGCCGAGCAACGGCATCGGCGCACGGGCAGCCGGCCACGCTGTTGTTGCTGGCCCCGGAAGGCCGGCGCGATGGCCTGGATTCGGATAAGGTGGCGGCGCGCCTGGGCGAGCTGGCCGGGCAACTGATTCAGGCTGGCGGCACCGCAGGCGTGGTGGCCACCGGAGGTGACGGCGCCAGCGCCGTGCTGGCCGCCTTGCAGGCCGGCGGTATCGCACTGGTCGACGAGGTAACCGGCGGCGTGCCGCTGGGCACCCTGACCGGCGGGCCGGCAGCCGGCCTGCCCATCGTGACCAAGGCAGGCGGCTTCGGCACCGACGATGTATTGATCCGGGCCGCAAGCGCGGTCCGCGAACGGAGATTCCAAGCATGACGCAAGATCAAACCCCTCATCGCATTCCCACCCTGGCGGTCACTTTGGGTGACGTGGCAGGGATCGGGCCCGAAATCACGGCCAAGATGCTGCTGGGGCATGACGACCTGCGCCAGCGTGCGCGCCTGGTGGTGGTGGGCGATGCGGCAGCCCTGCGCAAAGCCGCGCAGGCGCTCGGCGCCGACGCATCGCGGGTACGCGTGGTCGAAGGGCCCGAACAGGTCGAGAACACGCCGGGCATCATCGAAGTCATCCAGGCCGGGCCATCGCTCGACCACGTACCGCTGGGCGAGCTGAGCGGCGATGCCGGCGACGGGTCGGTGCGCTTTGTCACCACGGCGTGTGCCCTGGCGCGCGAAGGCCGCATTGACGGCATCGTCACGGCGCCGCTGAACAAGGCCGCCATGCATATGGCCGGCCACAAATGGCCCGGTCATACCGAATTGCTGGCGCATGAATTCGGCGTCAAGACTTTCTCGCTGGTGCTGTCGGCCGGCGACCTGTACATCTTCCATGCCACGACCCACGTGTCGTTGCGCCAGGCCATCGACGACGTCACGCCGCAGCGCATGCGGGCCGTGCTGCGCCTGGCCGGCTCGTTCGCACGCGCGCTGGGGCGCGGCGACGAGCCCGTGGCCGTGGCGGGCCTGAACCCGCACGCGGGCGAGAACGGTATTTTCGGCAGCGAAGACGCCGACATCCTGGCGCCCGCGGTGGCCGAGGCCAACGCGGCCGGCATTCGCGCAGCCGGTCCCATTCCGGCCGACGCGCTGTTCCCGCAAGCGGTGCGCGGCAAATGGAAGTTCGTCATTGCCTGCTATCACGACCAGGGGCATGCGCCTTTCAAGTCGGTGTATGGCGATGACGGCGTCAACATCACCGTGGGCTTGCCGGTGGTGCGCGTCTCGGTCGATCATGGCACGGCCTTCGATATCGCGGGCAAGGGCGTGGCGCGCGAAGAAAGCCTGGTGCTGGCCGCCGAACGGGCCGCCCACCTGGCCCCGGGGTGGACGCAGGTATGGGAAACTGCGCGCTCCACTACCGGAGGCTGATCCCATGGCGTCGCCCGCCGATCCCGACGCACCGCTGGACCGGTCCAGCGGCCATCCCCTGCATGTTCAGGTTGCCCAGGCGCTGCGTCGCGATATCCGCGGCCGGCAATGGGCGCCGGGCACGGTACTGCCCAGCGAGGCCGTGCTGTGCCAGCAGTTCGGCGTGGCCCGCAGCGTGGTGCGGCAGGCGTTGGCGGCGCTGGTGGCCGAAGGCCTCATACGGCGCGATCCCGGCCGCGCGCCCACCGTGGCGCCAGCCCTGGAACACCATCGCATGGTGCAGCGTTCGACCGGGCTGTTCGAGCAATTCGCCAACACGGGCACGGCGCTGCTGACGCGCGTACTGCATTGCGAACCGGCCGCGCCACCCCCGGACGTGGCCGCCTTTTTCGGTTCCGACGACACCTTGTTGCTCGAGCGCCTGCGCCGTGTCGACGACGAGCCGCTGGCCTTCGTGCGTACCTGGCTGCCGCGCGCGAGGTTGCCCGGGCTGTCCGCGGCCCATTTGCAGGACACCTCGCTGCATCGCACCCTGGTGCAGCGCTTCGGCCTGCATCCGGGCCGGGGGCGCAATCGCATACGCGCCGTGGGGGCCGACGCCGCGCTGGCCAGCGTACTGCAAGTGCCGGCCGGTAGCCCCTTGCTGATGCTGGAAGGGCAGGGGTTCGACCAGCATGGCCAGCCCCTGGAATGGTTCACCACGTGGCATCGCGCCGAGAAGCTGGTGTTCGATGTGGATGTCAGCCCGGCGGGCGAGCACATCCAGGCCGCCTTGCCCCGCGCGGCAACCGCCACGGCGGCCATACCCGATGCGGCACCCGTCGCGCCGCAATCGCTGGAACCGGTCGAGGCGGCCCTGAGCGCCGCGCTCGACACGGTGCGCCGCCTGCGGCGCGGCGAAACCTAGCTTCGTATCCGCGCTCGTGCGCCGCCTGGCGTGGGTGCTATGCTTGGCGGCCACTTCGTCCACGCCCGCGCCGCCATGACTGCACGCATCGCCAGCCTGCACATCTATCCCATCAAATCCTGCGCCGCCATCGATCTGGCCGAGTCGCCCATCGACCGTGCCGGCCTGGCGGGCGACCGGCGCTGGATGATCCTGACGGCGCAAGGCCAGTTCATGACACAACGCCAGTGGCCCGCCATGGCGCTGATCCGCCCGGCCATCACGGCCCGGCACCTGGAACTGCACGCGGCCGGCATGCCGGTGCTGCAGGTTCCGCTCGACGATTCCCAACTGGCCGCCGTGGCGCGTCCGGTCACGGTCTGGAAAGACACGGTGCCCGCGCGCGATGAAAGCGCCGAGGCTGCCGCCTGGATCAGCCAGGTGCTGGGCCAGGACTGCGTGCTGGTCAAGCTGGATGCGCAGGCGCGGCGTCCCGCCCGGCCCGAATGGGTCGAACGCTGGCGCGAGGGGCATGCCGACCTGGCCCAGGCCTTCGAGGGCGAGCACGCATTCGGTTTCGCAGACGGGTTTCCGCTGCTGATCGCCAACCAGGCCTCGTTGGACGAGCTGAATGCCAGGCTGGCCGCACAAGGCCAACCGGCCGTGCCCATGAATCGCTTTCGGCCGAATATCGTCATTCAGGGCGAATGGGAAGCCTACGACGAAGACCACACCGCCGTGGTTTCGGTAGGCCCGGTGCGCATGGCGCTGGTCAAGCCATGTACGCGCTGCCCCATGCCCAATATCGACCAGCTGACCGCCCAGCGCCATGACGAACCGGGTCGCACGCTGGCCGCTTATCGCCAGTTCGAGATCGGGGTGGTGTTCGGGCAGAATGCCATTGTCGATGCCCCGGCCGGCGCACGCCTGCGCGTGGGTGACGCCGCCGAGATCGAACTGGATTTCTGACGCCGGGGCAGGGCGGGATCAGGTCGACAGCTTCAGTCCGATCAGCCCCGCCGCGATCAGCAGCACGCTGACCACGCGCATCGGGCTTAGTGCTTCGCCGAACAGGACGATGCCTGCCACGAAGGCGCCCAATGCGCCGATACCCACCCATACCGCATAGGCAGTGCCCAACGGCAGGGTTTTCATGGCCACCGAAAGCAGCCAGAAACTGATCAGCATGCCGACCAGCGTGACGATAGAAGGAACCAGGCGCGTAAAGCCGTGGGTGTACTTCAGGCCGATGGCCCACACCACTTCGAACAGCCCCGCCAGTATGAGAATGACCCAGGTCATGGAATGCCCCTTTCAACAAGGGCCGGCAAGTTTGCCGGCAATGGGGCCGTCCCCGGGAAGGAAAGCAGCCGGCAGTCGGGCCGGCGGCGGCCCCGGGCCGTCCCGGAGCGGTAAAAATTATAGAATATCAGATTGATCGCCGGGTGCGGCCGGATGCAAGTCCGGGCCTTCCTGCCGGCGCCGCGTATCGCTTCCTATAGATCGTACCCATGAGCTTTCAGGTCACCGTACAACCCAGCCAGCATCAATTCCCGGTCGAACCCGGCCAGACGGTGCTCGACGCCGCACTGGCCGCCGGCATCGTGCTGCCCTACAGCTGCCGCAACGGCGCATGTTCCACTTGCAAGGGCAAGGTCGTGTCCGGCCAGGTCGATGCCGGCGAATACCCCGCCCAGATCCTCTCGCCCGAAGACCTGGCGCAGGGCTATACGCTGTTTTGCCAGGCGCATCCGCAGTCCGACCTGGTGGTCGAAGCCAGCGAAGTCCGGCTGGCCAGCGATATCCAGATCCGCAAGCTGCCCGCCCGCGTGCAGGCCATGGACCTGGCCGCGCCCGATGTCACCGTCTTGCGCCTGCAACTGCCGGCCGCCGATCCGTTTCGCTACTACGCGGGGCAGTACATCGAGGTCATCCTGAAAGATGGCAAGCGCCGCAGCTATTCCATGGCTTGCCCCCCGCATGCAGGCAGCCCGCTCGAACTGCATATCCGCCATATGCCCGGCGGCGTGTTCACCGACCATGTGTTCGGCGCTGGCGACACGCAGATGAAAGTGCGCGAGATCCTGCGCCTGGAAGGGCCGTTCGGCTCGTTTTTCCTGCGCGAAGACAGCGACAAGCCCATCGTGCTGCTGGCCAGCGGCACCGGTTTCGCGCCGGTCAAGGCCATCGTCGAGCACATGGCGCACCATGGCATCCGCCGTCCCGTGGCGCTTTACTGGGGGGGGCGCCGTCCGCGCGACCTGTACATGCACGACCTGGCGCAATCGTGGGCCCAGGCGCTGCCCGACCTCCGCTATGTGCCGGTGGTCTCCGACAGCCTGCCCGAAGACAACTGGGCCGGCCGCACGGGCTATGTGCACGAAGCCGTGCTGCAAGATCTGCCGGATCTGTCGGGCTACCAAGTGTACGCTTGTGGCGCGCCGCCCATGGTCGATGCCGCCCGCCGCGAATTCACGGCGCAATGCGGCCTGCCGGCCGACGAGTTCTACGCCGACGCATTCACCTCCGAGGCCGACCTGGCCCGCGTGGGGGCCTGAGGCGGGCCGTGGCGCACGGGCGGGAAACTTCCAGGTGCAAATGGATACCGCACCTGCTTTTATGTTATAGGCGAGGCCGGCCCGGCGCAGTAAACTGCCGCACCGACAACTCGATCGGAACGAGCCGCGACAGCAGGGGGGGAACCCCGCTGCGGCCGGCGGCGCAAGGAGCAAGGCGCGCATGAAAGTAGCGGTATTGGGTAGCGGCATCATCGGCATTTCCAGCGCCTGGTGGCTGCGCCAGGCAGGCCACGACGTCGTGGTCATCGATCGCCGCAGCGGCCCGGCCCAGGAAACCAGCCTGGCCAACGGCGGCCAGATTTCCGTCTCGTACGCCGAGCCCTGGGCCAATCCGCAAGCCCCCCTGAAGCTGCTGAAATGGGTGTTCCAGGATGACGCGCCGCTGTTGTTCCGTCCGCAGCTCGACTGGCGCCAATGGATGTGGGGGCTGGCCTTCCTGCGCGAATGCCTGCCGGGCCGGCTGGCACCCAATATCCGCGCCATGGTCCGGCTTGCCGAATACAGCCGGGCCACCCTGCAGGGCATGCGCGCCCAGCTGGGTATTCCCTACGATCACCTTGAGCGCGGCATCCTCAACTTCTACCGCGATCCCCACGAATTCGAGACCTCGCAGAAGGCCGCCGGTCTGATGCGCGATTTCGGCGTCGAGCGCCGGGTCGTCACCACCGACGAGGTGGTGGCCATCGAACCCGCGCTGGCGCCGCACCGGGCCGCCATCGTGGGCGGTGACTACACCCCCGAAGACGAAAGCGGCGATGTCCACCTGTTCGCGGCAGGCCTGGCGCGGCAATGCGAGTCTGCCGGCGTTGAATTCCGCTACGATACCAGCGCCACTCGCCTGGTCAGCCACGGCGGCCAGGTGCAGGGCCTGGAAATCATCCAGCCCGATGGCCGCTATGCCAGCATCGTGGCCGACGCCTATGTGGTGGCGCTGGGCAGCTTCAGCTCGCGGCTGGTCAGGCCGCTGGGCGTGGCCTGCAACGTCTATCCCGCCAAAGGCTACTCGGCCACCTACGCCGTGCGCGACCCTGAACGCGCTCCCTCGGTCAGCCTGACCGACAGCAGCCACAAGGTGGTGTTCTCGCGCCTGGGCAATCGGTTGCGCATGGCAGGCACCGCCGAACTGTCCGGTTATTCGCGTGCCCTGAATACCGGCCGTTGCGAGGCGCTGACGCGCCTGGCGCGCGAACTGTTTCCCGACGCCCTGGATTTCGAGGACGTCAACTATTGGTCGGGGTTGCGCCCGTCCACCCCTTCGAACGTGCCTCTCATTGGCCGCACCCGCATTCCCAACCTGTACTTGAATACAGGCCATGGCACGCTGGGCTGGACAATGGGAGTCGGTTCGGGCCGGGCCCTGGCCGATCTGCTCAGCGGACGCAAGCCGGAGCCCGAATTTCCTTTTCTTGGTCTGTGAACCTATGAAGACACTGCAATTGGCGGGCCTGGCCCGCTCACTGGTCGCCAGCCGGCGCACCTGGGTTTTCGGAGCGGCCATGATGGCCGCGGGCGCGGCGCAAGGCGCTGCCGTTGAAATCCAGGTCTGGCACACGCTCAGCGGCTCCAACAAGGCCGAATTCGAAAAGCTCACCAAGAAGTACAACAAAGAGCAAGACGAGGTTGTCGTCAAGCTGCGCGACTTCTCCAGTTCGCAAGAACTGAAGCAAGAAACCGCCGGCATCCTCAAGACGAAAAAAGCCGGGCCCAACCTGGTTCAACTGACAGATAACCGCTCGCCCGAAGTCGTATCCGAGCACAAGGCCATCCTGCCCATGTACCAGTTGCTGGCCAAGTACCCCATCAAGGACCTGAACTGGTTCCTGCCCGCCACGTCCAGCTTTACCCGCGACGGCAAGGGGCGCCTGCTGGCCTTCCCCTGGATGGCTGAAGTGCCCATCATGTACTACAACCTGGCCTATTACAAAAAGGCCGGCCTCGATCCCAAGAATCCGGCGCGTACCTGGGCCGACCTGCAGGGCGAACTGCTGAAATTGCGCGACGTCGCCAATATCGAATGTCCGTACGCGTCCAGCGACCAGGTGCAGGTGCACCTGGAAAACCTGGCGCCTATCAACAAGCAGCTGTTCACCAGCAACGATAACGGCCTGGCATCCAGCAAGGCGGCGCCCGCTCTGAAATTCGACACGCTTTACATGCGCCATATCTCGCTGATGGTCAGCTGGAAACGTTCGCTGCTTTTCATGGCGCATTCCGACAACAACCAAAGCGACAAGCTGTTCGCCAAGGGCGATTGCGCCGTGCTCACCTCGGGTTCCGGGGCCGCCGGTACCTTCATGAATACGCGCTCGCTGTCGTTCGGGGTTGCGCCGCTGCCGTACTACACGCAAGCCACCAAGGAAGCCGGCAGCCCGTTCGTCAGCGGCTCGGCGCTGTGGGCCATCGATGGCCATCCGCAAGCCCAGGAAAAGGCGACCGCGCAGTTCCTGGCCTGGCTTGCCAAGCCGGTCAACGCCGCCGAATGGCACCAGCGTACCGGTTACCTGCCGCTGACCGACGCGGCGTTCCGTGCCTCTGATGTGTCGTTCTACGGCAAGATCCCTGGCGCGCAAGCCATCGTCCAGTCGATGCAGGGCAAATCGCTCTCCACCAGCCGCGGATTCCGCATGGCCAACTACGATCGTGTCGAGGCCGTATTGAATACCGAGCTGAACGAAGCCTTCGACGGCAAGACGCCGCCGGTGGCCGCGCTGAACCGTGCCGCCGAACAGGCGCGCCGCATCAGCCAGCAGCGCTGACGCCGCGCAACGCCGTGGCGGCTGTTCCGCCATGGTTTGCCACCTACTTGCCAACCGGCCGTACAGGCCGGTTTTTTTTTGCCGCAAACCCGCGCCTGGCTACGGCCTGCCAGCATCAATTGATCAACAAATCTGGTTGTTTATAGACAAACGTGTATTTATAAGGGTAAACCATAGTACTTTTGATCTATTTAATTTGGATAATATGTTCATATGTCTTAAAAATAGAATTTTCAATGAACAATTGTTCAAAAGCAGAGAAGGGCGGCGAATCCAAAGGGCCGTTGGCGGGTATCCAGGTACTCGATTTCACTCATGTGATTTCCGGTCCTTATTCCACCCAGATCCTGGCTGACCTGGGGGCGAGCGTCATCAAAGTGGAAGGCGTGGAGAAAGGCGATGTGGGTCGCGACATGGCGCCCGCCAAGAATGGCATGAGTCATTACTTCGCTACCTTCAATCGCAACAAGCGCAGCATCGCCGTCGACCTCAAGAGCGCGCAAGGCCAGGTTGTCGCCCGGCAGCTTGTCGAGCGCGCGGATGTCATCGTCGAAAACTTCGCACCCGGCGTCATCGATAAACTGGGCCTGGGCTATGAGGCAGCCAAAACCATCAATCCAGCGGTCGTCTATTGCAGCATCAGCGGTTTTGGCCAGATCGGTCCGCTGGCGCACAAGCGCAGCCTGGACCTGGTCGCCCAGGCCTACGCCGGAATCATGAGCACCAACGGCACTGCCGACGCGCCGCCGCTGAAGGTCGGTGTGCCTATTGGCGACACATCGGCATCGCTGTTTGCTGTCATCGGCATCGTCTCGGCCCTGTTCGAGCGCCGGACCACGGGCCTCGGCCGCTATCTGGACATCGCGATGTATGACTCGTTGCTGGCCTTGCTCGGCAACCACGGCGGCTATTTCCACTTTACCGGTACGCAGGCGCAGCGTGCCGGCTCGGGCCACTACTTCTCGGTCCCGTACGGGACTTTCGATGCCGCCGACAAGCCGATCGTCATCGCGGTCATGACCGACGCCAGTTGGATCGGCCTATGCGCAGCCCTGGGCGTGCCGGCACTCGGGCACGACCCGCGCTACGCCACGGTCGGCGCGCGGGCAGAGAACCGCGATGCGCTTCATCGCGAGATCTGCCCGCTTATCCGCGCCCAAGCCAGCCAGGACCTGCTCGAAAAGCTCGAAGCGCACAACGTTCCTCACGCTCCGGTCAATACCGTCGGCGATGCCCTGCAGCATGCCCATACCGAGGCGCGCAACATGGTCCTGCGGTTGGAGCATGCCCAGTACGGTCCGGTGTCTGTCACGTCGCTGCCCCTCAACGGCGTCATGCGCAGTGCCCACGCCGCGCCGCCGCTGCGCGGCGAGCACACGTCCGACGTATTGCTTGAACTTGGCCACAGCCAGGCCGACATCGACGCGCTCGTGCGCCAGTCGGCCGTCGGTACCCTCGTCAGCTCTCAGTGAATAGCCTCCCATGAATCAGAGCAGCCAGATCCGCACCCAACCTTGGGGCCACTACGACGATATTGTCGTGGGTTCGTCTTTCACCGGTTTCGGCCGCAGTGTCACCGATGCCGAAATCACCATGATGACGGCGATGACCACCGGCTTCCATCAGCCGCTCCATGCCGATGCCGAGTGGATCGAAAAACATACCGAATTCAAGGGCATCCTGTTGCCAGGCCCCATCATCGTCGCGTACGCCATCGGCCTGCTCAGCGCCACCCTGGTCTACAGCGGCATCACCATCGCCTTCCTGGGGCTGGACAAGGTCCGCTCCAAGGCCCCCGTGTACGGCGGCGATACCATCAGGCCCACTGCCACGGTCCAGTCAAAGAAGCGCACGTCGAATCCCGCCAGGGGAATTGTCGAGCTGGCCATCGTCGTTCACAACCAGGAAGGCGCCGAAGTCCAGTCGTTTTTGTATACCCTGATGGTCCGCGCATAACGCGCAACTCAGGAAATACAGCCATGATCGACCCTTCCGACAACGGTAGTTCCAGCCTTGCCGAATCAGGTACTGCAGTGTTCCCGCTCGATACAACCGACCGGCGCATCTTGTCCATTCTCGGCAAGAACGCCCGTTTATCCGCGCGGGCAATAGCCCGCGAAATGAATGTCTCGGCCGGCCAGGTGATAGAGCGCATGAAGCGGCTGGAGCAATCCGGCGTCATCCGCGGCTACCGCGTTGAAGTCAACCACGAACTGGCCGGTTTCGGCATCGCCGCCTTCGCCTCTATCCAGATAGAAATCGGGCAAGAACCCGAAGCCGTGCTGGCCGCCGCCATGGCCATTCCCGAGATCGAGGTTTCCCATTGGACGACCGGCACGGCCCAATTGCTCTTGACTATCCGCGTGAGCGACTACGCCCAGTTGCACCGCCTCATGATGGGGCCGCTGCGCCAATTGCCCGGCAGTCTTGCCATGTCGGTCAGCGTTGGCATGGCGGCTAAACGGCGCATCGGCGGCCAGTTCGCATTTACATGGCAGGACAACGGAGAGTGCACGGATGAGTGACTTAGTGCAGCAGCGCCACGATGACGTACTGTGGCTGACGATCGACAGGCAGGCCCAGCGCAATGCGCTGTCGCCCGCCATCATGGAAGCGCTTGCCGCCGCAATTACCCAGGCAGGCGATGACCGCGCGCTGCGCGCCATCGTCCTCACCGGTGCCGGCGATCGTGCCTTTTGCGCTGGCGCCGACCTGCAGGGCGATTCGTTCAAGTTCGACTACGCCGAACCCAGCTTGCCCTATGCCAATCTGCTGCGCGCGGCCCATCATTCACGCCTGCCGCTGATCGCGCGCGTGGGCGGCGCCTGCGTGGCTGGCGGCATGGGCCTGCTTGCCATGTGCGACATGGCTGTGGCCGCCAACACTGCGCGTTTCGGCCTTCCCGAGGTCAAGGTCGGCGTGTTCCCGATGCAGGTCCTGGCGCTGTTGCAGCGCATCGTGCCTTCTCGCGTTCTCTATGAGCTTTGCTACACCGGCGCCTTGTTCCGGGCAGACCGCGCACTATCGCTGGGCCTGGTCAACGACGTCGTGCCGCCCGAGCAGCTCGATGCACGGCTTGACGAGCTGCTGGCCCAAATGAAAGACAAATCGCCGGCCGCCATCCGCCGCGGCCGGTATGCCATGCGAACCATCGAATCGATGTCTTTTCATGAATCGATCGCTTTCATGGAAAGCCAGATCGGCTTGATGTCCATGACCGACGATGCGCGCGAAGGCATGCAAGCCTTCGCCGAGAAAAGGTCGCCACACTGGACGGGAAACTAGCCGGCGGCAGACGCATGGCATGCCGCCAGCGCCTATAAAAAAAGGAGACATACCATGAAGAGACATAGTTTGAGCCTGAAAGGGCTGGGCGCGGCATTGCTGCTCGCCGCCGGATTCTGCCAGGCCGAGGAAAGTTATCCGTCGCGCCCCATTACTGCAGTGGTGTGCTGCGCCGGAACCGTTGAAACCGTCGCGCGCTTCGTCACGGAGGCGGCGGGTGCCGAATTGGGGCAACCCATTGTCGTCATGACCAAACCCGGCGCCAGCGGCATGATCGCGGCCGACTACGTCTCCAAAGCCAAGCCGGACGGCTACACCATCTTCATCGGCACGAATTCCTCGCACGGCGCGAACCAGAGCCTGTTCAAGCGGGTGCCCTACGACTATGTCAAGGACTTCACGCCGATCTCGGGCGTAGCCGATGGCAAGCTGGTGTTGGTGGTCAATCCCGCCTTGCCCATCAAGAACGTCGCCGACCTCACCGCCGATGCACGGACAACGCCGGGCAAGTTGTCCTATGGCTGGGCCAGCTCGTCGACGCGCCTGGCGATGGAAAAGTACAAGATGATGGAGAAGATCGACATTCGCGATGTTCCCTACAAGACCAACCCGCAGGCCGCCATAGACATCTCGGGCGGCACCATCGACGTCATGTTCGCCGAGTTCAGCAGTGCATTGCCATTGATCAAGGCAGGCCGGCTACGCGCCCTGGCGGTGTCGTCGACCCATCGCGACAAGGCCTTGCCCGACGTTCCGACCATGGCCGAGGCAGGTGTGCCGGGCTACAGGCTGACATGGTGGATGGGCGTCTGGGCGCCCGCCGGCCTGCCGAAAGGCAAGGTCGAGAAGCTGAGCGCGGCCATCGCGAAGGCGCTTGCCAAACCCGAGTTGCAGAAGTCCTTCGCCGTCGCAGGCGTCGAACCCCTGCCGTTTTCTCCCTCCCGCCTGTCCGCCTTTCAGGTTGAAGAGCACGACAGCTGGAGAGACATCATCCGCGCCGCCGGAATCGAGCCACAGTGAGTTGAACATGAGTGTCGTACCGCAATACGTAGAAATACACGAAGAAGGCCCCCGTGAAGGATTCCAGTTCGAACAACGGCTGTATCCGCTCGCGCAGCGCGTCGAGCTGGTACATGCTCTGGCCGACACCGGCTTGAAGCAGATCCAGGTCGCATCCTTCGTGCATCCGGGCAAAGTGCCGCAGATGGCCGATTCCGAGGCCCTGTTCGAAGCGCTCGAGCCTCGGCCGGGCGTACGGTACACCGGTCTCTGGCTCAATAAGCGCGGCTTCGATCGCGCTCGCACGGTCAGCCACATCAGTTTGATGGGCAGCCTGAACTTCTATGCCTCCAATGCCTTCAGCCTGCAGAACAATAACTGTTCGGCCGACCAGATGCGCGATGCGCAGCGCGGCTGGATCGACATTTATCGCGAGTCGGGCGTGCCGTTGGAGACGGCCTACATCATGACGGCCTTCGGCTGCAATCTCGAGGGCGCGATACCCGTCGAAAGGGTCGCGGCGTTGGCGAAGTGGTGCAAGGCCGCCTGCGACGAGGCCGGCGTTGCGATGCCGGCACTCTACCTGTGCGACACGGTGGGCTGGGCCAATCCGCTGGCAATCCGCCGCGTCGTCGACGCCGTGAGGAATGCCGTGCCGGGCACCCGTATTGGCCTGCACTTGCATGACACCCGCGGTACCGGCGCCGCCAATTTCCTGGCCGGGCTGCAAAGTGGCGTCGATCTGTACGACAGTTCGGTGGCGGGCCTGGGCGGCTGCCCGTTCTGCGGGCATACCTCGGGTGCCGCGGGCAATGTCTGCACCGAAGACATGGTGTTCATGTGCCACGAGATGGGGATCGAGACCGGCATCGATCTCGAGAGGCTGATCGAGGCGGCGCGCCTGGCCGAACGCATCTTTGGCAAGACGCTGCCCGGCCGAGTCCTGCACGCCGGTTCCTTGGCGGCGTTTGCCTGATTGACTTACTGGAGATCCGCATGGCTGGCTCGTTGATGAAGGCTGTTGTTTGCGACCAATATGAACCCCTGGAGCAATTATGCGTGCGAGACACCCGGGTACCGCAGCTGGATGAGCAGTCGGTCCGCATCCAGACGCGCTATGCCAGCCTCAACGGGCCCGACCTGCTCATGCCGCTTGGCCTCTACCAGGTCAAGCCGGAATTGCCCTTCGTGCTCGGATTGGAGGCCATGGGTATTGTGGCCGAGTGCGGCGCGAGCGTGACAGATCTGCGGCCGGGCGACCGCGTGATGGCCTATGTGGGCCAAGGCTGTTTTGCCGAACAGATCGTGGCGCCGCGCCACACCCTGGCGCGCGTCCCGGCCGGCATGGATGATCCGGGCGCGGCCGGCTTCATCCTGGTCTACAGCACGGCCTACCATGCGCTGGTCGATTGCGGCCAGGTCCAGGCCGGCGACAAGGTGCTCATATCCGGCGCGTCAGGCGGGATCGGCATCGCGGCCATCCAGATCGCCAAGGCCAAGGGGGCCACGGTGATCGCGATGGCCGGCACGCCCGAGAAGATGGAGGCATGCCGCGCCGAGGGCGCCGATGTCGTCCTGGATTCGAATGTTGAAGACCTTACCCACGCCATCCGCGACGTTGCGGGCAGGCAGGGCGTGAATGTCGTGCTCGACATTGTCGGCGGCGAATTCACCGAGCAGGCGCTGCGCGCCATCGCGCCCAATGGGCGTCACCTGATCACGGGCTACGCCAGCGGCAATGTCCCGTTGATCAAGGGCAACCTGGTGTTGCTGAAGCGGGCTCAAGTCATCGGCGTGAGCTACCGCCAACTGCTGGCGAGCACGCCCGCCGCGGCGGCGCGCAACCTGGAAGAATTGTGCCGCATGTTCGAGGCCGGCCATCTCAGGCCCCGAACCTGTGCTGTGTATCCGTTGGACAGGATTGGCCAGGCCCTGATTCATGTCCGCGAGCGCCGCGTCGTCGGCAAGGTGGCCATCGCGATCACGCCCGACGCAGGTTCCTGACTTTTCCACATAGGTGATCAGATATGCGTGCCTACGCCGTCCAATGCTTCTGCGCGCCGGTTGCGCCCACGGTCCGTACCGACCCCATCCCACGTGGCACCGAGATTGTCGTCGATGTCCAGCGTTGCGGTGTCTGCCACACCGACCTGCATCTGCAGGACGGCTATTACGACCTGGGCGGCGGCAAGCGGCTGAGTCTGGCCGATCGTGGCCTCAAGCCGCCGCTCGTGCTGGGGCATGAGATAGTGGGCCGTCTGGCCGCGAAGGGCCCCGACGCGCCTGTCGCCGACGATGACATCGGCAAGCTGTTTCTTGTCTATCCCTGGCTGGGTTGCGGACGTTGCGAAGTATGCCTGAGCGGGCACGAGAACCTGTGCGCCGCACCCAACTCGATCGGCGTGGCGCGGCCGGGCGGCTACGCCGAGCAATGCCTCGTTCCCCATCCGCGGTACTTGGTCGACATCGATGGCATCGATCCTACCCTGGCAGCGACCTATGCCTGCTCGGGGCTCACGGCTTTCAGCGCGCTCGGCAAGGTGCACATCGACAAAGACAAGGATCTCCTGTTGCTGCTTGGCCTGGGCGGTGTCGGCATGGCGGGACTGCAACTGGCATTGGCGCAGGGTTACCAGCACATCGCGGTGGCGGACCTCGACCCCGCCAAACGCGACTACGCCTTGGCCAGCGGTGCTGCGCTTGCTGTAGACCCTCGCGAAGCCTCGGCGGCGGCCGCGCTGTCGGCGGCAGGAGGCGTTGCTGCCGCCGTCGACTTCGTGGGCGCCACTTCCACGGTAGAGCTGGCGGTCGCCGCGTTGCGAAAGGGGGGAACCTGCGTGGTCGTGGGCCTGTTCGGCGGCGATATCGCGCTGTCCCTGCCGCCGCTGGTGCAGCGCTCCATTACGCTGCGCGGATCTTATGTGGGTAGCCTGCAAGAACTGAAAGACCTGATCGACCTTGCCAAATCAGGCAAGATCCGGCCTTTGCCGGTGGAAGCGGTCCAGTTCGACGATATCAACCAGGCGCTGGCTCGCCTGCGTCAAGGCAAAGTCCAGGGGCGGCTGGTACTAAGCCGTTGATATTCGTGTTGCGCCAGCCCGAATGAACGAAAAATTCCGTTCGTACATCTCGGTCTAGCCGGCCCAGCCCAGGCACGCCACCATGCTGTCCAGGCGCTCCGATCCGGGGCGTTTCTTGATTCGGGACGAGCATGGTTCGATTCATTCTTCTGGGGCTGCTGCCACTGGGCCTGGCCGCGTGCGCACAGTGGCCGGGCAGCGTACCTGCCTGGCCGGCCGGCGGCGCGCCGGGCGCGCATTACGACTTCAACTGGCAGCTTTCGGGCGATCCCGCCGTGGCACCGCTACAAGTCTTCAGCGGAGCAGGGCGCACCTGGCTGCAATTCGCACCCGGGCGCACGCCGCCTGCCTTGTTCGCGCAAACGCCCGCCGGCCTGCAGCCGCTTCCGTACACGCGGCGCGACCCCTACGTCATCGTCGAGGGCGTGTGGCCGACCCTGGTGCTGCAAGGTGGGCAGCACGTCGCGCGAGCCGAACGGCAGGCCGCGGCCGCGCTGCCGGCACCGACCGGCCCGGCCCCGATTGCCTCAGCCAGCCTGCGGGTGCCAGACGCCGGGCCGCCCCAGTCGGCGCCGCCGCCACCCGCGCCACTCGCGCCACTCGCGCCACCCGCGCCACTCGCGCCACTCGCGCCACTCGCGCCACTCGCGCCACCCGCACCAGGCGACGCTCCTCCGCGCTACCGGGCCGGCCTGCCGGACAACACCCTGCGCGCCGTGCTGGCTCGCTGGGCAGCCGACTCAGGCTGGTCGTTCGAGCCGCAGCATTGGGCAGTCGATGCCGACATCCCGTTGGCGGGTAGCGCCGAATTTCCAACCGATTTCAAGTCGGCCGTGCGTGCCTTGCTGGCGTCTTCCGAATTGGCAGACCGGCCGGTGCAGCCGTGTTTCTACACCAACAAAGTGCTGCGCGTGGTGCCGCTTACTCAGGCCTGCGACCGCTCTGTGTCCACCGGAACTCGTTCATGATGGCCCGGCTGGCATTTTCCGCTGCGGCATTGCTGGTCTTGGCAGGATGCTCCGCACAGCAATCGCTGCATGCGCTGCGTGAAGCGATTTCCGACGCACGCACCAGGGTCCAGGCCGACCAACGGCAGTTTGCCGCCGCCGTGTCCGATCGGGCCGCGCGCATGGCCGCCCAGGACGTCGGCAAGCCCTGGCTGGCAGGCCGGTCGCAACCATTGGCGCGCGATGTCATATTGCCGCCGGCGTTGCGCGGAGATGTGGACACGACCTTGTTGTTCGCCGGACGGCTCGACCTGCCGTCCCTGGCCGAACGCTTGACCAGCGTCACCGGCATTGCCGTGCGCATCGCTCCCGACGCCTTGCTGCCGCTGTCGTTGTTCCTGCCTCGCCTGGGCCAGCCTACGCCGGCCGCATTGCCCACGCCCAGCAGCATGCCGGTGCTGGTCGGGCCTCGCCCGTTGCCAGACACGCTCGATACGCTGGCCGCCAGCTTCGGCGTGCACTGGCGCTACCATCGCCATGCGATCGAGTTCTACCGCATGCAGACGCGCGTCTTCGATGTGCGGGCACTGACGCTGGCCAGTCGCGCCGATGCCCGCCTGGGGCGCGCAGGCACGACCGAAGCCGGCGGTTTCGACAACACGTCCAACACCACGCTGTCGTCCGGCGAGCATCATGCCTTGCAGGCCGTGCGGGTGCGCATCATCCCGTTCCTGACGCAGGCAGGCACGGTCGCCGATCTCGACGGCGGAGGCAGTTCACTGGTCATCACCGATACCCTCGAGGTCCTGGACCGCATCGGGCAGTTCATCGAACACGAAAACCAGGCCTTGACGCGGCGTGTGCGCTTGCTGTTCGAAGAAATCACGGTCCTCGCCAACGATACCGCCGAGGGTGGCATCGACTGGAAGGCCGTCTACGACAGCGCGCGCGTGGCCGTCACTGCCGCCGTGCCCGCCGCGGCCGGCGATATGGCCGCCGCGCTGGGCGCCGCGGTCGATCAAGGGCATTTCCAGGGTTCGCGCTCGATCATATCGGCGCTCAGCCAGACCGGCGCCGTGCTGCGGCACAACAGCGTGCCGGTCCTTACCTTGAATCGCCGCCCGGTCACTCACGCGGTGCGCACCACGTTCTCTTATATCGACAAGGTCCAGAGCACGGCGGTGCCGGGCATCGATTCCTCGCTGGGCAGCACGGCCCTGCCATCGGTGTCCATCAGCCAGAAGCAAGAGACCGTAGGTACCTTCCTGACCCTGGTGCCCGACGCCCAGGCCGATGGCCGCATCCTGCTGTCAATCGCCTACGACAACACCGTGGCCCAGCCGATCAAAAGCATCACATTCGGCGAGCAGGGCAATCAGGTCCAGGTGCAGCAGATCACCATCGATGGCAACGGTACGGTGCAGCAAGTTGCGCTCAGCCCTGGCCAGCCGGTCATCTTGTCCGGTTTCGACCGACGCCAGGATGAATACGATCGCCGTCGCCTGTCGGCCAATGCGCCGCTGCTGGCTGGCGGCCAAGACCGTGCCTCCAGTGATCGCCTGACGACAGTGGTGTTGGTAACAGCCCAGGTCGAAGAGGATATTTGAATGCGTGCAACCGCTATGCCCGATCAGTTGCTGCTGCTCGATCTCGATCACGGTGAAGGCAGCCTGGCGTTCGGATTGTCGTGGTTCGCCCTGGTGGGCAGCCATGCTCCCGCCATGGCAAGAGCCCGCGCGCGTCGCATGCGCGCCACGCATTATGTCGTGGGCGGGCAGGGCGCGATGGCGGGCGGCTGCGCACGGATCGCGCCGCGCCTTCGCCGGCCGGTGCACGCTGCGGCCCAGGTCTTTGCCCGGTATCACCCCGACGGCACCGCTGCCTGTATCGCGCCACTGCCAGACGGGCGCTGGTGGCTGGCGGCCGCCCAGGACGGCGCGGTGCTGGCGCGTGCCGATGCGCTCTACGCCGATGCCGAACAAGCTGCCGTGGCCCTGCAAGGCCTGGCTGCCCAGTACCCCTCGCTGCGCCAGCACGATGGCCGGCAAACCTTGAAGGCCCTGATGACCTCGGCCGATGCCGCCACACTGATGCAGCCCGTGGGATCGCGCTGGTCACGCATGCCCCTGCCAGTGCGCGCGTTCATCAGTCTCGTTGCCATAGCCCTGGCGGTACCGGTGGCGTGGCGGGCATGGCAGCCATCGGCGCGCGTGGCCGCGCCAGTAGCCAGCGTCACTGCCGAAGAAGCCTGGCAGCAGGCTTCTCTGGAATTTCGTCGGCAACACACCATGCACGCTTTGCCGGAACTGGGCCGCGTGCTGGCATCTTTGCATCGCCTGCCCCTGAACGTGCAAGGCTGGCTATTGCGCGATGCGCGCTGCCAGCCTGCATCGCGCGCATGGTCGTGCAGCGCCGCCTATGTCCGCGTGCAGGCCGACGCCACCAACACTGCCTTTGCCCAGGCTCTTCCCGCGGGCTGGCAGTTGCGCTTCCAGCCGCTCGATGCTGCCGAACTGGCCTGGATGGTGCCGGGAAACAGCACCTTGCTGGCCGACGTCGCGCTGCCCGACGCGACGCATGTCGACGGCGTCCTGGCCAGCGCTTTACAGCGCGCGCGGCCGGCTTTTACGCAGTTGACCCTGGGCCCTGCGGCTTCCGCGCCGATCGCGGCCCCGCGCGATCCACACGGCCTGCCCATCGCCGCACCACCTGACTGGCCGGCCTTGCGCCAGCGCGCGGTGGCGCTGCAGGGGCCGCTGCGCTCGCTTTCGCTGCTGGCCGACCAGTCCCGGCTGGTGGTCGCCTGGTCATCTGTCGTCTTGCGCCTGGCCGCCGGCCGTGTGCCGGCCACCGCCGTCAGCGCCCTGACCGCCGAACTCCAAGGAACCCTGTATGAACAAGACTGATCCACATGTATATCCAGCGGGATGGCTGCGTCGCGCCGCCTGGTTCATGGCGACAGCCGCCGGTTGCGGCGCCGGCATGCCGGCGGCCGCCCAGCCGCTGGCTGCCGATCGTGTCGCCGAATCTGTCGATGCGTCCGATGGCGGCAACGCGGCCTTCGCCGCGGCCGATACTGCATGGGCCGAAGGCGACACCGTGCGCGACCTGCTGCGTGCCGATGCACAGGCTGCTCGGGCCGCCCGGTTTCCGCGCCAGGCAGTCGATTGGCTGGCGCCACAGTTGCCCGGTGGCATGGTGCGCCTGCCTGGCGCTCCGCCAGGCAACCGGCCCGATGGCGAGCCTGGCTCCATCGATCGCATCGATGTCATGGCGATCTACGGCGTCGGCAAGGCCCTGCACGCCGATATTTCGGTCAACGGACGCGTGTCCCGCTATCGGGCGGGGCATGCCATGCCGCTGCTCGGCAGTCCGCTTGCCGGCGAGTCGTATGCGCTGCTGGCCATCGAGGCTCCGTGCGTGCGCCTGCGCAAGGCTGGCGAACGCTACACGACCTGCCTGCTGAACGCCGAGCCCGGCCATGATTGACAGTCCGGCCATCGCCCCGCGGTCACCAACGGATGTCCATGCCCGTTCGCTGCCCACCCTGGGCATCCAGGACCCGCCATGGCTGCGCACGCCCGACGACCTGGCTCGCCTGGATCCCGCTTTTGTGCGCGCGCTAGGCAGCGAATTCGACCTGGCATTGCTGGCCGGCCGCCTTTGCCCTGTATTGCTCGAGGGTGGCCAGGCGGCGGTGTTCGCTGTGCATGATTACCTGCATGGCGACCAGATCGCCGAAGTCGAGCGCATGCTCCGCGCGCGCGGGTATCGCCTTGCGCAGGTGCCGCGCTATGCGCTGCCTGCCACACTGCTGCTTCCCGTGGCGCGCGGCCAGGTCACTCCCGCCACGCTGCGAGGCCATGGCGGGGGCGGGCCCATCACGCGCCGTTCGGCATTGGCCTCGGTTTTTCTTGATATGGTGCGCTGGGGGCTCGACCAGCGTGCCAGCGATATGCACATCAATATCAGCCAGCCGCCGGGCAAGTCTGAAGTTCGCTACACCATCGACGGTGCCTATGTCTTGCCCGGCTGCTTCGGCGATATGTCGGCCGCGACCTTGCTCGAAGTGCTGGCAGTGGCGTGGATGGACGTGCGCGGTGGCAATGGCGCTGTGTTCGATCCGCTGGCCGAACAGCAGGGCCGCATCGCACTCGAGGTCGATGGCCGGCCCATCACGGTGCGCTGGGCATCGCTGGCGGCAGACAGCGGTCCGTCCGTCTGCCTGCGCCTGTTGCGGCTGGATGCGGCCGAGGGCGGCAGCACCCTGGCGGAACTGGGCTACCTGCCGTCGCAGATCCAGGTGCTGGAACGCGCCCGCGAACGCAGCGGTGGTGCCATCGTGCTGGCCGGCGTGGTCGGGTCGGGCAAGTCCACTTCCATCGCCACGCTGATGCGGGGCATTCCTGCTACGCGCAAGGTCATCACCCTTGAAGACCCGGTTGAATACCGCATAGGCAATGCACTGCAAAACACGGTGGGGCGCACGCTGGACGCCACGGCTTCGGCCGTATTCGATGCCAAGCTCAAGACCATCAAGCGTTCGGCCATGCACGACCTGTTGATCGGCGAGGTGCGCGACCGCGACACCGGCCGCGCCTTCATGGACCTGGCCGGCTCAGGCGCCAACGTCTATACCACCACCCATACGGGTTCGGCATGCATGATCCCCGAACGCCTGGCTTCCGATTTCGTCGGCGTGTCGCGCGATTTCCTGGCTACGCCCGGCGTGCTGAAACTACTGGTGTACCAGGCCTTGTTGCCGCGCTTGTGCTGTGCTTGCTCCTTGCCGTTCGATAACCTGCCCGGGCGCGATACCGCCATGTCCTGGCGCGAGTGGGCCGCAGTCTTCGCCCACGCCCACCAACTCGACGGCGCAGCATTGCGGGCCCGTAATCCTGCCGGCTGCCCGGCCTGCCGACGGCCGCAATTGCCGCAGCTATACGGCCTGGCGGGGCGTACTGTCGTCGCCGAAACAATAGAGCCCGATCACAATGACCGTTTCCTGCACCTGGTCCGGCGCCGCGACAATCTGGCGCTGCGGCGCTACGTGCACGCCTTGCCGCGCACGGCGTTCGCCGACGCCGACATGACCGGCAAGCGTGCCGTCGATTGCGCCGTATACAAGGCGTCCCAGGGCCAGATCGATCCCAGGGTCATTGCCTTGCGTTTCGACCTGCCTGTCGACCCGCGGCATGCCGCGGCATTGCACATGGCTGCCGGAGGCCGCGATGCGTGAGCGCGGGGGCTTGCTGCCGGCGGCGCTGCGGCAGATTGCCGACTGGCACGACAGGCGCTGCTTTCAACGCCAGCGCGCCGACTACTACGAATACCTGGCCGGCTTGATCGACAGCCTGCAGGGCCGCAAGACCTTGCGCGACATGTTCGACGACGATGCGCTGCGCTATGGGCCGCGTACCGTGCGCGGGCGCCTGGCGGGTCGCTGGGGGCGTCGCTATCAAGAATCCGGCGGCGACATCGCTGCGGCATGGGCCGGCACGATTCCCGATGATGAGTGCCAGTTGATCGCCGCGGCGCAGCATGCCGGGGGCGATGCGCTGCCTCATGCATTGCGCGATTTGGCCGACGCGGTACGGCTGGTGCAGCAGGCCCGCAACATCCTGGCGGCCACGTGCGCGGCAGGGGGCGCGGCGCTGGCCGTGGCCATCGTCCTGTTGTGTGCCGTGCCGTATTTCACCGTGCCGCGCCTGCAGCATGTATTCCAGGCGGTGCCTGCGGACCACTACGGCGAGCTCACCAGAGGCTTGTATGCGCTGGCGCAGGCCCTGCGAAGCTGGCTGGCATTCTGGGCCGCATTGCTGCTCGGCGGCACCTGGCTGGCCGCCTGGTCGATGCCGGCGTTCACCGGCCCGTGGCGTATGCGGCTGGATCTCCTGTTCCCCTGGTGCCTGTATCGCGATTTCCATGCCATCCGCTTCCTGTCCATGCTGGCCGTCATGCTGCGCCAGCGCGGCAACATCGATACGCGCCTGCGGCAGGCCCTGGCTGCCCTGGCCTGGCATGCGCCTTCCTGGCTGGCCTGGCATATCGGCGAAATGCTGGTGCGCGTCGAGCACGGTGTGGTGGGCGCTGACACCTTCGATACGGGCCTGTTCGACCGCGAGACTGCCTGGTTCATGGCGGATGTTATCGCCGCCAGGGGTGTCGAGGCGGGGGTGGCGCAGGCGCGCCTGCGGGTGGAGTCGCGCATGCTCAAGCGGGTGCGCCGCCAGGCCCTGGCGCTGCGCTGGTCCTTGCTGCTGGCGGCAGTCGCCGGTGTGCTGGGCCTCGCGCTTTGGCACTACGGCGTGATCGATGAGCTGCGCCGCGCCCTGACCAATTTCTACGCCAGTCGTTAGCCAGGGCGGCTGTGCCGCCCTGTTTTTTCAGTACTTACCGGAGTTCCGCATGCATCATCCGTCATTCATTGCGGCACCGCGCCGCCAGGCTGGCTTTTCGCTTATCGAGGTTTCGATCGTCACCGCCATCGTGCTGCTGGTGGCGATCATTGGCATCCCGGCTATCGGTGCCTATGTCACAGAAAACAAGGTGCCCAAGGTCGGCGAAGAACTGCAGCGTTTCGTGGCCCGCACCAAGGCCAATGCGCAAGGCGCCGGCCCGACGCCCTATGTCGACATCGACACCGGCGCGCTGGCCAACGCCTTGCGTGATTCCAGCGTGGTGGCGGTCAGCGGCACCGGCAGCAGCGCAGTGGTTGCCCATGGCCTGGGGGGGAATGGCAGCAGCGGCAATGGCACCATCAACCTTGCCCCCGTCTCGGTAGCGAGCGGCGGTGCCGGCTCGGGGTTCGCCATGACATTGACCAACGTCAACAACGCCGCCTGCCCGGCCCTGGCCTCGATCATGCAGCGCGTTTCCGACATCATCACCGTCGAAGGCCAGGGCGGGGCGGGCAAAGTCAAGGACAGTACCGTCGTTCCCCGGATTGCCTACAGCGCCACGGCCGCCGAATCGCGCTGCACCGAAGGCGACAACAACACCTTCGTGTTCACGGTACGCTGAAGGATCGCCCGTGATAACCCTAGCGTTCCATGCCGATCTTTCCAGGCGCGTCCGGCCGCGCCCATTTCCGGGGCAGGCCGGCTTCGCCCTGCTGGAACTGGCCGTGGCGGTTGCCGTGGCCAGCATGATCCTGATCTGGGGCGCCAATCGCCTGGTCCACCAGGTCGATGATGCGGCCGGCCGTGCTGCCGGGGTCTGGATGCTTGAACTCAAGCGCGGGCTCGACAACGTGCTGCGGCAGCACTTCGACAGCCTGGCCGAAGGCGTGCCCGCGCGGGATGGAAGTGGCCTGCCCCTGTATGCCGACCTGTTCGCCCCGCAATTGGCTGAACTCAAGGCCCATGGCCACTTGCCTGCCGGTTTCCCGGAAACCGGGGCGCTGGGCGGGGGCGTGGCCATCCGCATCCTGCGCGACGCCCGCTGTCCCGGGGCAGGGTGCCGGCTTGATGCCCTGGCGTACGGCACCGCCCCGGTCCTGGTGGCCGACGGCACGGCGCCAGACCTGATGCGCATCGGCGCCGCGGTAGAGGCCGCCGGCGGCTATGGCGGATCGGCCACTGCGACCCGGGTGCGAGGCGCCAATTTCGACTTCGCCAATCCGCCCGCGCCGGGCATGCCCGCCCTGGCGCCCGGTACCCTGGCGATATGGGCGGGTTTCGGCACGGCCGACTACGATCTGTTCGTGCGTCGGCGCGATACGCGAGATCCCGACCTGCAAGGGGGACTTTCCGTGGCCGGCCCCGTTACCACGACCAAGCGGCTACATACCGATGAATATCTGTCACTGGGCGGCATTGCCGTCCTCGGTACTGCTTGCGCGGCCTCCACCGGCCTGCTGGCGAGCGGCGCAGATGGCACTTTGCTAGGCTGCCGACAGGGCCGTTGGGCCATGGTCGGCGGCAACTTCGGTGGGGCATATGCCAGCAATAATCGTTACGGTTGCGCCCACTACTCTGGCCAGTCGACCGCCAACCCCCTGACCGGTACCTGTTCCTGCCCGCCCGGCTACGCAGCCGTTATTGTTTCCGCCGGCGGTAAATGGACGGAAACCGAGGGCTGGACCACCGGCTATGTCTGCGTGGGCTAGGCTGGCCGGCGCCCGGACCTCCCCCTGTGGCGCCCCCCGCGCGAGCCTCTATAATCAAAAATTCGCCTAAATCCCGGTTCGTCCCAGAATGAAATCCTCAGAGATTCGCCAGAAATTCCTGCAGTTCTTCCAGTCGAAAGGGCACACCATCGTCCCGTCGGCTTCGCTCGTGCCGGGCAACGATCCCACACTGCTCTTTACCAACTCGGGCATGGTGCAGTTCAAGGACGTCTTTACGGGCAAGGAAACGCGGGCCTATACCCGGGCCACCTCGTCGCAGCGCAGCGTGCGCGCCGGCGGCAAGCACAATGACCTGGAAAACGTCGGGTACACGGCGCGGCACCACACATTCTTCGAGATGCTGGGCAATTTCAGCTTCGGCGACTACTTCAAGCGCGATGCCATCCAGTACGCCTGGGAATTGCTTACCTCGGTCTACAAGCTGCCGGCCGAGAAACTCTGGGTGACGGTCTACCAGGAAGACGACGAAGCCTACGACATCTGGGCCAACGAAGTCGGCGTGCCGCACGAACGCATCATCCGCATCGGCGACAACAAGGGCGCCCGCTATGCGTCCGACAATTTCTGGCAAATGGCCGATACCGGTCCTTGCGGCCCGTGCTCCGAAATCTTCTACGACCATGGCCCCGATGTGTGGGGGGGGCCTCCGGGTTCTCCCGAAGAAGACGGCGATCGCTACATCGAGATCTGGAACCTGGTGTTCATGCAGTTCGAGCGCGATGTCGCCGGCAACATGGAACAACTGCCCAAGCCCTGTGTCGACACCGGTATGGGCCTGGAACGCATTGCCGCGGTGCTGCAGGGCGTGCATTCCAACTATGAAATCGACCTGTTCCAGAACCTGATCCGGGCCGCGGCACGCGAGACCGGTGTCAAGAACCTCGAAGACAATTCCCTGAAGGTCATTGCCGACCATATCCGCGCGTGCTCCTTCCTGATCGTCGACGGCATCATCCCCAGCAACGAAGGCCGCGGCTACGTGCTGCGCCGCATCGTGCGTCGCGCCCTGCGCCATGGCTACAAGCTGGGCCAGACCAAGCCCTTCTTCTACAAGCTGGTGCCCGACCTGGTGGCCGAGATGGGCCAGGCCTATCCCGAGCTGGCGCAAGCCGCCGAGCGCGTGGCCCAGGTGCTCAAGCAGGAAGAAGAACGCTTCGGTGAAACCCTCGAGCACGGCATGAAGATCCTCGACGGCGCGCTCGCCAGCGTACCGGCGGGCGGCCAGCTCGACGGCACCACGCTGTTCACGCTGTACGACACTTATGGCTTTCCGGTCGACCTTACCGCCGACATTTGCCGCGAACGCAATGTCGATGTCGACATGGCCGGTTTCGATGCCGCCATGGCGCGCCAGCGCGAACAGGCCCGCGCCGCCGGCAAGTTCAAGATGGCCGAGGGCCTCAGCTACGAAGGCGCCGATACCCGCTTCGAAGGCTACGAAAAACTCGAGCTCGACGGCGTCAAGGTCACCGCGCTGTACGTCGACGGTACCCAGGCCGAGCGCGTCCAGGCGGGCCAGAACGCCGTGGTGGTGCTCGATGCCACCCCGTTCTACGCCGAGTCGGGTGGCCAGGTGGGCGACACCGGCCTGCTCGAGGGCGGCGGCGCGCGCTTTGCGGTGGCCGACACCCTGAAGATCCAGGCCGGCGTGTTCGGCCATCATGGCGTGCTCGAATCCGGCTCGCTGTCCGTGGGCGATACCTTGCTGGCCCGGGTAGACGCCGTGCGCCGCGCGCGCACCGTGCGGAACCACTCTGCTACCCACCTCATGCACAAGGCGTTGCGCCAGGTGCTGGGCGCCCACGTGCAGCAGCGCGGTTCGCTGGTCGATCCCGACAAGACACGTTTCGATTTTGCCCACGACGCGCCGCTGTCGGCCGAACAGGTGACCCAGGTAGAAGCCATCGTCAACGCCGAAGTCCTGGCCAACCAGCCCGTCCAGGCGCGGGTCATGGCCTACGATGACGCCGTCAAGGGCGGCGCCATGGCGCTGTTCGGCGAAAAGTACGGCGACACCGTGCGCGTGCTCGATATCGGCTTCTCTCGCGAGCTGTGCGGCGGTACGCACGTGTCGCGTACGGGCGACATCGGCCTGTTCAAGATCGTGGCCGAAGGCGGCGTGGCGGCGGGCGTGCGCCGCGTCGAGGCCATCACCGGCGACAACGCGCTGGTGTGGGTCCAGAACCAGAACGCCCTGTTGTTGCGTGCTGCCGGCATGCTGCGCAGCACGCCGGCCGACCTGCCCGATCGCATTGCCCAGGTGCAGGACCAGGTCCGCACCCTGGAAAAAGACCTGGAACAGGCCCGTGGCAAGCTGGCCGCCAGCGCCGGCAACGATCTGGCTGCGAAGGCGGCTGAAATCAAGGGCATCAAGGTGCTGGCCGCCAGCCTGGGCGACGTCGATCCCAAGGCATTGCGCGGCATGGTCGACAACCTGAAAGACCGTCTCAAGTCGGCGGTAGTGCTGCTGGCCAGTGCGGGGGGCGACGGCAAGATCAGCCTGGTGGGTGGCGTAACGGCCGACCTTACCGGGCGCGTCAAGGCGGGCGATCTGGTCGGCTTCGTGGCCGGCCAGGTGGGCGGCAAGGGCGGCGGACGGCCCGACATGGCCATGGGCGGCGGCACCGATGCCCAGGCCCTGCCGGCGGCCGTGGCCAGCGTGCCGGGGTGGGTCGATGAACGCCTCTGATCCCGTTGCCGACTTGCCGGCCTTCCAGCACGACGTCGATGCCAGCGGGCTGACCTGCCCGCTGCCCATCCTGCGTGCCAAGAAGGCCCTGGCCCAGATGGAAAGCGGCCAGGTCCTGCGGGTCGCCACCACCGATCCCAAGGCGGTGCGCGATTTCCAGGCCTTTGCCAGGCAAAGCGGCAATGCCCTGGTGGCCCAGCACGAGAGCCAGGGCGGGGCGCTGCATTTCTTGCGCCGCCGCTAAGGGGCAACCCCGGGGCGCGCCCCGGGTGTATGCTGGATCTCTAGATAAATAGAACGCTTCCTTGCCAGGGGCTTCTTTTAAATGCTAGAATCTTCCGTTTTTCACATCTAATTCAAGGGATTACCTATGGTGGTGATTCGCATGGCCCGCGGTGGGTCCAAGAAGCGTCCGTTTTACAATCTGGTAGCCACCGATTCGCGCAACCGCCGCGATGGCCGCTTTATCGAGCGTGTTGGTTTCTATAATCCCGTGGCCAGCGAAGGCTCGGAAAGCCTGCGCATCTCGCTTGACCGCGTGCAATACTGGACCAACAGCGGCGCCCAACTGTCGCCCGCCGTCGAGCGTCTGGTCAAAGACTACTCGGCCAAGGTTTCCGCCGCCGCCTAACGGCGCGTCTGGCGTAAACCCGCGCGCTGCCTTGCCGGCCGGTCCTATGTCTGACGCCGCAAACCGCGTTGCGGCGCCCGACGACCTGGTCGAACTGGGCCGCATCAGTGGGGCCTATGGCGTCAAGGGCTGGATCAAGGTGCAACCGCATTCGGCCCAGGCCGATGTACTGCGCCGGGCTTCTTCGTGGTGGCTGACTCGCCTCGCTCCTGAATCGGCGCGGGGCGTTGTCGCGTCTGCGCCGCACGAATACAAGATCGTGCAAGCCCGGCCGCAGGGTGCCACCATCGTGGCACAACTGGCCGGCATCACCGACCGCGACCAGGCCGAGGCCTTGCGTGGCTGCGCGGTGCAGGTTTCACGCAGCCAGTTCCCGGCCCCCGCCGACGATGAATACTATTGGGTCGATCTCATCGGCTGCGCGTTCTATACCGACGCCGAAGGCGAGCCAGCCCGCGTGGGCGTGGTCGAAGAAGTCGTCGACAACGGCGCGCATGCCATCCTGCGGGTAGTGCTGCAGCGCGCGCCCGTGCCTGGCGGCCAGCCCGAACCGCGGCGCGATGCCAAGGGCCGTCCGCTGGTGATGCTGGTTCCCTTTGTCGGCGCCCATATCCTGGCGGTCGACCTGTCCGCCCGCCGTATCGATAGCAACTGGCCGACGGAATTCTGATGCGCTTCGACGTCGTCACGCTTTTTCCGGACATGTTCGGAACCGTGCGCGACCTGGGTATTACCGGCCGCGCGCATGCGCAGGGCTTGTGGGCCCTGCATGCCTGGAATCCGCGCGACTACACCCACGACGTGCATCGCACCGTGGACGACCGCCCCTATGGCGGCGGGCCGGGCATGGTAATGATGGCCGCGCCGCTGGAAGCGGCCGTGGCGGCTGCCCAGGCAGCCCGCGCGACGCAAGCCCTGCAACCCGCACCGGTCATGCTGCTGTCGCCCACCGGTCGTCGCTACGACCAGCAAGCTGCCCAGTCGCTGGCTGGTAGTTCGGGGGCTGTCCTGATTTGCGGCCGCTATGAAGGGATAGACCAGCGCTTCATCGACCGCTGTGTCACCGACGAAGTCTCGCTTGGCGATTTTGTCCTGTCCGGCGGTGAAATTGCCGCGCTTGCCGTCATCGACGCCGCCGTCCGGCTGCTGCCGGGCGCCTTGAACGATGGCGATTCCGCGCTGCAGGATTCGTTCAACGATACGCTGTCGGGCCTGCTCGACAGTCCTCATTACACCCGCCCCGAAGTCCATGCGGACCAGGCGGTGCCGCCCGAACTGCTCAGCGGCCACCATGCCAACATCGCCCGCTGGCGGCGCGAGCAATCGTTGCGCCTGACGGCCGCGCGTCGCCCCGACCTGCTCGAGCGCGCCCGCGCGCAGGGCTGGCTGACACCGGCCGACGAGCGCTATCTGGCCACGCTGGCGCCCGCTTCTCCTTCCAGCCCCAAGCCCTGAACCCTGGCTGAAGTCGGTGTCCCGATCGGCGCAATACCGTCGAGCGGCCCATGCCGCTTGCTGCGGTTGCCGCATTCCATCACCTGAAAATTTGAATGGATGAGTACATGCGTCTTTGCATGTCTGCAAAAAGTGTCATACACTTTTTGCAGACATTAAAAAAGGAGGCATGAATGACGACGCTCAAGGCTCGTCTTGCGCAAGGCGAATTTATCGGTGCGCCAGGCGTATTCGACATGATTTCCGCGAAGCTCGCGGATCGAACATCCGCCCCGGCGCTCTATGTGACCGGTTATGGCACCGTGGCGTCTCATCTCGGTCTGCCCGACGCCGGCCTGGCCACCTACAGCCAGATGCTGGAACGCATACAGACCATCTGCGAGGGCGTGTCCAAGCCCGTTATCGCCGATGCCGATACGGGATACGGCGGTTTGCTCAATGTCCGTCATACCGTGCGGGGCTACGAGAAAGCGGGTGTCGCGGCCATCCAGATCGAGGATCAGCAGTTTCCCAAGAAGTGCGGGCACACGCCGCAGCGGCAGGTGGTGCCGACGGCAGAGATGGTTCAGAAGATCCGTGTCGCATCGGATGCACGCAGCCGCGACGACTTCCTGATCGTGGCGCGCACCGATGCGCGCTCGGGGCTGGGGTTGGATGAGGCATTGCGCCGTGGCGAGGCTTATGTGCGCGCCGGGGCCGACATACTTTTCATCGAAAGCCCGGAATCCAGGGAAGAACTGCAAATCATCGGCCGCAGCTTCGACGTGCCGCTGCTGGCCAATATGGTGCACGGTGGCAAGACGCCGCTCCTGTCTCAGGATGAACTGACGGCCCACGGTTTTCAGGTGGCGATCTATCCATCGATTGGATTTCTGGCCGTTGGCCATGCCCTGGCCGAAGCCTACGCGGCGGTCGTGGCGCAGCAGCCGATTCCGGTCGGCCTGTATGACTTTCCCGCTTTCCATGAACTCATGGGTTTTCCCGATGTGTGGGCCTTCGAACGCCTGTACGCCGAAAGCCCCCAACCCTCACAAGGAGAAATCCATGCGCGTTAAGGGCTGTGCGACGCTGTTGGGTGACGACATCGATACCGACACCATCTTCCCGGGGCGCTACCTTGCAGTCCTGCGCCCCGAAGACCAGGCCAAGCATTTATTCGAGCCGCTGGATGCCGAGTTGCGCCAGCGTATCGTCGCGGGCGGCGTGGTGATCGGCGGCTGGAATTTCGGCTGCGGCTCTTCACGCGAGCATGCGGTCACGTCCATGCTGGGCGCGGGTATCCGCCTGGTCGTGGCCAAGTCGTTTTCCCGGATTTTTTTCCGCAACGCCGTCAACAATGGCTTGGCCGTCGTGATCAGCCCGGAACTGGTCGAATGCATGAAAGACGGCGAAGCGATAGAAGCCGACCTGCAGGCGGGCAAGGCCTATGTGCCCAAGGGCGAAGTCGCGTTCACGCCGTTACCTTCGGAAGTCCTATCGATACTGGTCGCGGGCGGGCTCTGGGCCGCCAAGACAAACAAAGCTGACATCAAGGTGCTGCAATGAGCTATACGCTTGCGGAAAAGATCATGGGCCGCCTGGCCGGCCGCGCGGTTCGCGCCGGAGAAATGGTTGAGATCGGGCCCGACTGGACCTTTGCGCTGGATGACGGCATTGGCCTGATCGACCAGAATTTCAAGCGCTATGGTGTGGAAAAACTGGCCAATCCAGACCGCATCGCATTGTTCTACGATCACTATGCGCCGGCCGATACCCCGCTGCATGCCCATGTGCAACGCGTGGGACGCCAGTTGTTCGATCGCTTTGGCCTTCCGCGCGAACGCCTGTTCGACGTAGGCGAAGGAATTTCGCACCAGATCGCGGTAGAAAGCGGCATGGTGCATCCTGGCCAGATGGTTACCAACATGGATTCCCATACCATCACAATCGGCGCCGTGGGGGCCGTGGGCTGTGGCATCGGCGGCGCTGAAATGGCCTATCTTTGGTCCAGGGGCAAGCTCTGGTTCCGGGTGCCTGAAAGCATCAAGATCGAATTGACCGGGCGCCTGCAGCCCAGTACGTCGGCCAAGGACATCGTGCTTGCCATCCTGCAGAAAATTTCCGCGCGGGGGGCGATCTACTCGTCGATCGAATACCACGGAGTAGCTGTGGCCGCGATGAGCATTCCCGAGCGCATGACCTTGTGCAATATGGGCATAGAAATGGGGGCGAAGTTCGCCGTCGTTCCAGGCGATGCCGTCACCCAGGCGCACTTCGACGACCTGGGTGTGGAAATCGGCGCAATGCCGCAGCCCGACGCCGACGCACGTTATGCCGCGCATCATCACATCGATCTTTCTACCTTGCAGCCCTTGCTGGCCGCGCCCAATCGCGTAGATAACGTCCACCCAGTGGAAAACTTCACGCAAGTACGCATCAACCAGGCATTCCTGGGCACTTGCACCAACGGCCGCCTGGAAGACTTCGAGATCGCCGCCAATATTCTGCGCGGCAAGCGCATCGCGCCAGGCGTGCGCATGTTGATCACGCCCGCGTCGCGCAAGGTCTACATGAAGGCGATGGGGGCAGGGCATATCGAGGCATTGATCAATGCCGGCGCGACAGTGACCACTCCTGGCTGCGGCGCCTGCGCAGGCATGCACCAGGGCGTGCTGGCCGAAGAAGAAGTGTGTATTTCGTCATCCAGCCGAAATTTCCTGGGACGCATGGGGCACCGCGATGCCTCGGTGTACCTGGGTTCGCCGGCAACCGTAGCGGCCAGTGCCTTGACCGGCTTCATCACCGATCCCAGAACGTTGGCGAATTAGCCTGCGTCATTCAATATAAACAGGAGACAACTCATGTGGAATGTCCTTACCCGGGCCCTGCGACGGGCGCTGCGCACAACCTGTGCCGTCAGCGCCTCTGCGTCTGCCTTGGCATTGGCCCTGGTGCTGCCGGCACAGGCACAGTATCCGCAGCAGCCGATCAGGCTGTTGGTTCCCGCCTCGCCTGGCGGAACCACCGATATCGCTGCCCGCCTGCTGGCCGATCCGCTGGGACAACGGCTGGGCCAGCCGGTAATCGTTGAAAACCGGCCGGGCGCATCGGGGTCTATCGCGACCCAAGCCGTCGCGCGCAGTCCGGCCGACGGGTACACCCTGTTATTCCAGAACTCGTCATTCCACGTCATCACGCCGCAAATTACGCCCAATACGCCGTGGGACCCCAAGAAAGACTTCCAGGCCGTTGCGCATGTGATGCTCGCTCCCCAGGTGGTGGTCGTCAATGCCGACCTGCCCATACACAGTCTGAAGGAGTTGGTGGAATACGATCGCAAGCATCCGGGAAAGCTGAACTACGCCTCGTCGGGCATTGGGTCCATGCAGCACGTGGGCGCCGAGCTGCTGAATCAGATGGCCGGCACGAAATTCATCCACATTCCGTACAAGGGAACGGGGGTGGCGCTCACTGACTTGTTGAGCGGCGCGGTGGATTTCACCATTACCACGCCACCGCCGTTGCTGGGGTACCTGCAGCAGGGCAAGCTGCGCGCACTGGCCGTCACCAGCCAGGAGCGGTTGCCAAGCCTGCCCGACGTCCCCACCGTGGCTCAGGCGGGAATGCCTGACCTGCAGGCCTCTTCCTGGCTGGCCGTGTACGCGCCCGCCGGCACACCGCCCGATGTGGTCGACAAGTTGAGCAAGGCGATTGGTGAAGTCGTGGCGACGAGTGAATTCAAGACAAAGGCGGATACGCTGGGGGCGCAGGCCGTGTATATGGATTCCCAGGCGCTGTCGGCCTATACCTTGTCCGAATACGACCGGTGGGGCGCGATCGTCAAGTCGGCCGGCATACGCATGGAATAAACGCCGGCAACAACCACTGCTGCGGAAAGCTGGCTGCTGCAGGCAGCCAGGCCTCAGGATGGCTTGAACACGTCGTCGGGCAGTCCCAGCGTCCAGGTACCCGAACGCCGCAAATGCCTGCGCATGGCGGCGTCCGCCTTTGCCGGCGAGCCGGCAAGTATGGCATGGACAATCTCGGCGTGTTCTGCGGTGCTTTGCGCAATCTGCGCGGCGCCCAGGGATTGGTTGACCTGCGCCATGACCAGCGGAAGATGGATGCGGCCCAGCAGTTGCACCAATTGATCGTTGCCGCCTATCTTCAGGATGGTGTTGTGGACCATCTGATTGTGCAGCATGAATTCTTTGTTCGATGCGGCAGGGCCGCGTTGTACATCGCGTAGCGCGGCTTCCATCAACTGGCGATGGTCATCCTTGTCGATCTGCTCGGCCGCAAGTTGCGCGGCCAGCCCTTCGAGCGATTCCCGGATCTGGAACAACTGGCGCATCTCTGCCCGGGACATGCGCCGCACCGCTGCGCCCCTGTTGGGCGTAAGTTCCAGCAAGCCGTCGGCGGCCAACTTGCCGAACGCTTCGCGCAGCGTGCTGCGTCCCACGCCCAGCTCCGTCATCAATTCGCGCGCGATCAGCCTTTGGCCTAGCGCGAAACGACCGTAAAGAATGCAATCACGGATCTTTTGTACGGCCAAGTCTACGGTTTCGCCGCGTCGTTCTGTCCGGCCACTCACATGATCACCATAAGTAGGCGGGGCCTGTGGCGAATAGATAAGGTTGAAATTCTAGTTGAAGTATGTATCCGGCGCAAAAGGCCACTGCCCTAGGGGAAGTCCCCACCTTGTCCGGGCTCGTCGTGCTGCTAGCATTGAAAATTATGTCTGCGTGAAATTTTCATATGCCCAGCCTGGCTTTTTCCGAGCCACCTGCCGCGCGCCGCGCGCAGTCTTCACCGGACCCTGCGCGCGCAATGTCGCCGGCTTCGGTGATCGACTTTTGGCTGGGCCAGCAGCTACGCCAATTGCGCAAGCAGCATGATTTGCCCCTGGTGCAGGTGGCCAAGGCCTGCGGCATTTCGGTAGGGCTGCTCAGCCAGGTAGAGCGCGGCCTGAGCTCACCGTCGGTAAAGGTGCTGGGCCTGCTGGCCCATCAATTCGGAGTGTCGGTCGACTCGCTGCTGCGCGGGGCAGGGCAGGGCTACAGCGAATCTGCCGGCCGCGTGGCGCGCGCCGGTTCGCACCGCCGCGTCGACCTGGCCGACAAGGGCATCCGCAAAGAAATGTACACGCCGCCCGCGGGGCGCAGCCTGGACTTGTGCCGCGCGCGCATCGAGCCGGGCGGATCCACCGGCGACGATCTGTTTTCCACCAATATGGGCGAGCAAGTCGGCCTGGTACTGCGGGGCACGCTCGAACTCTGGATCGAAGACCGTGTCCTCCTGCTGCATGCGGGCGACAGCTTTTGCTACACCAGCCGCACGCCGCGGCGCTGGCGCAACCCGGGGTCGGAGATCACTGAAGTCATCTGGGCCATCAGCCGTATCGACCACAAGGAGACCAGTCCATAAGATTGCGCCATCCCGTGCCAGCAACGCCGGCAAAAGGGAGCATGCGCACGAACGGGCGCGCGATGCGCTCCGCTTTCCACAACAGTAGGGGAATATCCATGAAACTGAAGATCATGGCGGCCGCCCTGGCCGCCACGCTGGCCCTGGGCGGCGCCGCCCAGGCGCAAACCGTGCTGAAGGTCGGCTCCACGCCCACCGGCAGCCCGTTCACGTTCCTGGACACCAAGACCAACAGCATCGAAGGGGTGATGGTCGACATCGTCAAGGCCGTGGGCAAGGAAGCAGGCTTTGAAGTGCAGATCGAGCCCATGGCATTTTCGGCCCTGATCGGTTCGCTGACATCCAAGCGCATCGACCTGATCTCGGCCGCCATGTTCATCACTGAGCCCCGCAAGAAGGTGGTCAGCTTCTCCGAGCCTGTGTACCGCTATGGAGAAGGCTTCATGGTGCCCAAGGACGACGACAAGCAATACAAGTCGTTCGCCGACATGAAAGGCATGACGGTAGGCGTGCAGGTGGGCACGGCATTCGTCGAGCCCATACAGAAAAGCGGCATGTTCAAAGAGGTCAAGCTGTACGACAACCCGCCGGACATGATGCGCGATGCCAACGCCGGCCGCATCCAGGGCGGCTTCATGGACTATCCCATTGCGGCCAGCATCATCGCGAAGGGAGCCTACCCCAACCTGAAGATGGCCAAGAGCTACGAGCCCACCGTGGTCGGCAGCCTGGGCATTGCCACGCGCCAGGACGACACCGAGCTGCTGGCGCGGATCAACAAGGCCTTGGGAAAACTGAAGTCGGACGGCACCATCGACAGCATCCTGAAGAAGTGGAACCTGGCGGAGTAAGCGCCGGCGCCGGCGCCAGCCGGCGGCCCGCCGCGGCCGCCGGCCCTTTCCAAGGACCCGACTAGGACGGATCGAACGATGATGGAGTTCTTCAATGACGCGCGCGAGTTCCTGCCCATACTGTTGCAGGGCGCCACGCTGACAATCCTGGTGACCTTCGGGTCGCTGCTGCTGTCGACGCTGCTGGGGCTGGTGTGGGCCCTGATGCGAGTGTCCGGCATCAAGTGGCTGGCCAAGTTCAGTGCCGGCATGATCAATGTGCTGCGCGGTATTCCCATTATCGTGCTGCTGTTCTACATCTATTTCGTCATGCCCGACATGGGCATTGCGCTGACGGCCGTCCAGGCGGCCATCATCGGCCTGGGCATCGCCTATTCCGCCTACCAGGCCGAGAATTTTCGCGCCGGTATCGAGGCTATCGACCGCGGCCAGATCGAGGCCGCCATGGCCATGGGCATGAGCTGGAGCATGACGATGCGCCGCGTAGTGCTGCCGCAGGCGGTGAAGATCGTGCTGCCGCCGTACGGCAACATCATGATCATGATGCTGAAGGATTCTTCCCAGGCATCCACCATCACGGTGGCCGAACTGGCGCTGCAAGGCAAGCTGATCGCGGTGTCCACTTTCAAGAATGCCACGGTCTTCAGCCTGGTCGCGCTGATGTACCTGGTGATGTGCGTGCCGCTCATCCTGTTCGTGCGGCATCTGGAAAAAAGGAGCGCGGCCAAATGATCCTGCTGAAAGACGTACGCAAGAGCTTCGGCAAGCTCGAAGTGCTGAAGGGCATCGATGCCGAAGTCAGCAAGGGCGAGGTCGTGTGCGTGATCGGGCCGTCGGGTTCCGGCAAGTCGACCATCCTGCGCTGTATCAACGGACTGGAACGCTACAACAGCGGCACCATCACGATCGATGGCGAACGTGTCGATGGCGACGCGCCTTCCATCGTGTCGATCCGCACGCAAGTGTCGATGGTGTTCCAGCGCTTCAACCTCTTCCCGCACCGTACCGCGTTGGAAAACGTCATCGAGGGGCCGGTGTTCGTCAAGAAAGAGCCGCGGGCCCAGGCGGTCGAGCGAGGCCGCGCACTGCTGGCCAGCGTCGGGCTGGCCGACAAGGAAGACGCGCATCCGCCGCAGCTCTCGGGCGGCCAGCAGCAGCGCGTGGCCATCGCCCGCGCCCTGGCCATGCAGCCCAAGGCCATCTTGTTCGACGAGCCCACGTCGGCGCTCGACCCCGAGCTGGTGGGCGACGTGCTGGGCGTGATGCGCAAGCTGGCCGAGGCGGGCATGACCATGGTGGTCGTCACTCATGAAATGAGCTTTGCGCGCGAAGTCGCCGACCGCGTGCTGTTCATCGATGGCGGCGTGGTGGTAGAGCAGGGCGCCGCCCGCGAAGTGCTGAACCAACCGCAACATCCGCGCACGCAGGATTTCCTGCATCGCGTGCTGCATCCCATGTAAGGAGCCATCATGGCGCAAGCGCCATATCCGCTGTCGCATTCTCTGTGGGCCGCCACTGCCGCGCCGGCGCCGGAAACCACGGCGCTGCAAGGGTCGGCCCAGGCCGACGTGCTGGTCGTCGGCGGCGGCTACGCCGGGCTGAGCACCGCGCTGCACCTGGCCGAACGCGGCACCGACACGCTGTTGCTGGAGGCCCGCGAGATCGGCTTCGGTGGGTCGGGGCGCAATGGCGGCCAAGTGATCCCGGGGTTGAAATACGATCCGGATGATCTCATTCGCATGTTCGGCGCCGACTGCGGCGAACGGCTGCTGCGTTTTGCCGGCAGCACCGCGGACACGGTGTTCGACCTGATCGAGCGCCACGGCATGGACGTGCCACGGGCGCGGGCTGGCTGGATCCAGGGCGCCCATACTGAAGAGGCGCTGCGCGTGGCGCACGGGCGCGCCGGGCAATGGGCGCGCCTGGGTGTGGCCGCGCGGCCCCTCGACCGGGCCCAGGTCACCGCCCTGACCGGTACCGACCGCTACCTGGGCGGGTGGCTCGATCCACGCGCGGGCGCCATCCAGCCGCTGAGCTACGTGCGTGGCCTGGCCCGCGCCACGCTGGCGGCCGGGGTGCGCATCCATACCGGCACGCCGGTGACCGGCCTGCAGCGCGATGGCGGCCGCTGGGTCGCCACTACCGCGCATGGCGGCCGGGTGGTGGCGCAACGCGTCGTGATGTGCACGAATGCCTATGGCATGGGGCTGTGGCCTGGCCTGCAGCAGTCCATCATCGATGCCAATACATTCCAGGTCGCCACCCAGCCGCTGCCCGAAGAGGTGCAGGCCACGATACTACCGCAAGGACAAGTTTGTTCGGACACGCGCAACTTGTTGCTGTACTTCCGGCTGGATCACCAGGGACGCTTGCTGATGGGTGGGCGCGGGCCGTTCCGCGAGCCCAGGGGGCCGCAGGACTGGGCCCACCTCGAGCGCGTGCTGACCAAGCTGTTCCCGCAGGCGGCGGGCATGCCGTTCGAATATCGGTGGTGCGGCCGCGTGGCCGTCACGCGCGATTACCTGCCGCACCTGCATGAACCCGAACCTGGCTTGTTGATCGATATCGGCTGCCAGGGGCGCGGCGTCGGGCTGCAAACCGCCATGGGCCGCGCGCTGGCCGCCTACACGGCGGGCGATGGCCCCGATGCCCTGCCGGTGCCGCTTACGCCCATCAAGGGCTTCCCGCTATATCCTTTGCGCCGCGTCTACGTCAACGCGGTGGTGAGCTGGTACCGCCTGAATGACGGGGGGGTATAGCGGCGATCAGGCCATGACGACGGTAACGCACAGGCCGTGGCCGCCCAGGCCCGCGGCGCATTCCACCTTGCCGCCATGCAGGCGGGCGATCTGCGCCACCAGCGACAGGCCGATACCGCTGCCGCGCGTGCGGTTGTTGCCACTGGCACGATAGAAGCGGTCGAAGATCCGCGGCCATTCGGCCTGGGGGACGCCCGGGCCGTCGTCGGCCACGCTCAGCACGGCGCCGCCGCCAGGCAGCGGGGCGCAGTGCACCTCGATGCGGCCGCCTTCCGGCGTATAGCGCACCGCGTTGTCCATCAGGTTGCTGACCAGTATGCCGATGGCGTCGATATCGCCGTTCACAGTACACGCTTGCGTGTCCAGCATGATGTGCTGGCGCTTGTTGCGGGCGGCCGACTCGTAGTCGCGCACGCCCATGGACACCAGGGCAGCCAGATCCACCGGGGTGGCGGGCCGCTGTTCGATGGCATCGAGGCGGGCCTGGTCCAGCAGTTGCTCGGACAGCCGCGTGGCGCGACGCGCCACTGCCAGCAGCCTGTCCAGCGCAACTTGGCGCGACGTGTTCTCGCTGGCGGCACGCGCCAGTTCGGCATGGGTGGTCAGTGCCGCCAGCGGCGTGCGCAACTCGTGTGCCGCGTCGGCAATGAAGCGCCGCTCGCGATTCATGGCGGTTCCCAGGCGGGTCAGCAGGCGGTTGACCGATACGATCAGGGGCTGCAGCTCGGCCGGCATGCCGTCGTGCGGTAGCGGCGCCAGGTCGAACGGGTCGCGTGACAGCAGGGCGGCACGCAGCCCGTCCAGGCGTGCCAGGGTCCGGTTCACGACAAACCGCAATGTCAAGGTCAGCAGCAGGAATAGCAGCGCCGAGGCTTTCAGGCCTTGCCACAGCCAGGCGCGAAACTCGGCACGTCGGTCCGCCAGCGCGATGCCGACCTGGATCTGGATCTGGTTGTCCACATCGGTGGCGGCATACATGCGCCAGGGTTGCCCGTCGACCGTCACGTCGGCATAGCCGTTTTCGAAGCGGTCGCTCAAGGGCGTGGCCGGCGCGCCCGGAGAGCGCGCCAGTTGGCGGCTGCCGTCGCGTGTCCAGATCTGGAAATTGATCTGGGTTTCGAACAGCTCATTGCTGCCATCGGCGGGCTCGAAGCCGATGGGGCCTTGCGCCTGGGTCAGCGAAAGCGGCAATGAACGCATCGCGACGTTGGCAACTTCATGCAGTTTTTGGTCCCAGACCCCGGTCTGGGTGCGCCCCTGTTCATAGGCGAACCAGGTGAACCAGCTCGCCCAGTTGACTACCAGCGCCAGCAGCAGGCCCCACAGAAGGCGGCGTTTCAGGGAAGGCAATCTGTGGCCTCGCCGATCCGGTAGCCATAGCCGTGCGCCGTGGCGATGATGTGTTCGCCCAGCTTGCGCCGCAACTGGTGCACGTACACCGCGACCGTATTGCTTTCGATGGTGCCATGCCCGCCGTAGACGGCGTCTTCCAGTTGCTCGCGCGTCACGGTGCGTCCAGGGCGTTCCATCAGCGCCAGCAGCGTCAGGTATTCATGCTGGCTCAGCGTGATTTCGGCGCCGTCGCGCCGCACCTGCCGCGTGGCCGGATCCAGCGTGACGGCGCCGCACATCAGCAAGGGGGTAACGCGATTGCGGCTGCGCCGCAGTACGGCCCGCAGCCGCGCCAGCAGTTCGTCCAGCTGGAATGGCTTGACGATATAGTCGTCGGCGCCCGCATCGAGGCCGCCGATGCGGTCGCTGAGCTGGTCGCGGGCGGTCACCAGCAGCACGGGCGTGGCGTCATAGCGTGCCCGCAGGGCGCGCAGCAAGGACAGCCCCGATTCGCCCGGCAGGCCGACATCCAGCAGCACTGCCGCGTACGCCGGCCCGGCCAGCGCCAGCCGGGCCTCGGCGGTGTCCCGCGCCCAGTCGACCGTGGCGTCGAGCCCTTGCGTCAGGCCCGCTTGCATGGCTTCGCCCAGCATGGGGTCATCTTCCACCAGCAATATGTGCACGCGATTCCGTCCGTTGGAGTGATGCCGCGCAGTATGCGGCACGGCCATTAAAAACTATTTAAAACCCTGCCGGCACAATCCGAAGCCGATGGCAGGAGCCGCATGGCGCGGTCCGCCGATATTAAAAGGAATTGCGATGAAACGCGGAATGCGATGGGCCGCCGGGCTGGCCCTGTTGGGCGCGGCGGCGGGGCAGGGCGCGCAGGCCGAGAATTTTATTGGTATAGGGGCCGCCTTCTTGCCAGAATACGACGGCGCCAAAGACTATCGTTTCTTGCCGGTGCCGCTGGTCAACTACGAAAGCGGGCATTTCTTCATTTCGCCGCGCGCCGGCCTGCCGGCTACGGGCCTGAAGTGGGATCTGGCGCAGGATGTGACGGCCGGCCTGTTCCTGGGCATGAGCCTGGGGCGCGACGCCGATGATGCCGACCGGCTCAAGGGCCTGGACGATATCGACTTCCATGGCGTGTATGGTGCGTACATGGAATGGCATCCGGGCCGATTTTCGCTGGGTGCAGCCTACCGGCAGGCCATGCGCAGCGGCTATGGCGGTACGTTGGAGCTGCGAGCCAGCTATCGCGTGGTGCAGACCGGGCGCAATGTCGTCACGGTAGGCGCCAGCACCGAATGGGCCAACCACAGTGACATGCAGACCTGGTTCGGCATTACCACCTCGCAGGCCGCACGCAGCGAAGCCGGCTTGAAACCGTATTCGGCCTCGGCCGGCTTCAAGTCGGCGGCGCTGTTCGCCAATTGGCGCTACAGCCTGGACAAGAACTGGGCCGTGGTCACCACCGTGGGCGTCAACACATTGCTGGGCGATGCGCGCGACAGCCCGATTGTCGAGCGCAAAACCAGCGCGTTCGGCGCGCTGGGTATCACGTACGCGTTCTGACGCGGTATTGCATCGCAGGCTGGGCGTCAGCCCAGCTTGGCGTGCTGTTCCCGCACCTTGGCCAGGGTTTCGTTGAACTGCGCCAGCCTGGCCTTTTCCTGCTCGACCACCACGGCCGGCGCGCGTTCGACGAAGCTGGCATTGCCCAGCTTGCCGTTGGCCTTGGCCGCTTCGCCTTCCAGGCGGGCAATTTCTTTTTCCAGGCGGATACGCTCGGCCGCCACGTCGATCTCGACGTGCAGCATCAGGCGCGCGGCTCCCACCACCTGGACCGGCGCTCCGGCGTCGGGCAAGGTGTCCACCACGTCCACCTGGCTCAGCTTGGCCAGCGCCGCCAGGTAAGGGCCGTTGCGCTGCAGCGTGGCGGCATCGCCCTGCGCCACCAGCGGCACCCGCTGCGCCGGCGACAGGGCCATTTCGCCGCGCAGGGCGCGCACGGCTTCGACCTGGGCCTTCAATTCGGCGACATCGCTTTCGGCGGCCAGGTCGATCGCGTCGGCATTGCTGCGCGGATACGGCTGCACGCTGACGCTATCGGTATCGCTGGCCTGGCGCTTGCCCGCCACGACCGATACCTTCTGCCACAGGGCTTCGGTAATGAAGGGAATGATGGGGTGCGCCAGCCGCAGCACGGCTTCCAGCACGCGGATCAGCGTGCGGCGCGTGCCCAGTTGCCGGGCAGCGGTGCCTTGCTGGATCTGCACCTTGGCCAGTTCCACGTACCAGTCGCAGTACTCATCCCACACATAGCGGTACAGGGCGTTGGCGACGTTGTCGAAGCGATAGTCGGCAAAGCCGCGTTCCACCTCGGCCTCGAGCGCCTGCAGTTGGCTGACGATCCAGCGGTCGGCGAACGACAGCTCGGCCGGCTGGTCGCCGCCCAGGTCGTGGCCTTCGGTGTTCATCAGCACATAGCGGGTGGCGTTCCACAGTTTGTTGCAGAAGTTGCGGTAGCCTTCGCAGCGCTTCAGGTCGAAGTTGATGTTGCGGCCCAGGGTGGCGTAGGCCGCCATGGTGAACCGCAGCGCATCGGTGCCGAACGCCGGGATGCCGTCCGGATACTGGCGTCGCGTGGCTTTCTCGATGGCGCCGGCCTGTTTCGGGTTCATCAGGCCATAGGTGCGCTTGGCCACCAGGCCGTCCAGGTCGATGCCGTCGATCAGGTCGATCGGATCCAGCGTATTGCCCTTGGACTTGCTCATTTTCTGGCCGTCCGCGTCACGGATCAGGCCGTGCATATACACATGCTTGAACGGGATCTGGCCGGTCAGGTGGGTGGTCATCATGACCATGCGCGCCACCCAGAAGAAAATGATGTCGAAGCCCGTGACCAGGACGCTGGACGGCAGGTAGCGCCGCAGGTCGGCCGTGTCTTCGGGCCAGCCCAGCGTGGTGACGGGCACCAGCGCGGACGAGAACCAGGTGTCCAGCACATCGGGATCGCGCGTGAGCGGGCCTGCGACGCCGGCGGCACGGGCCTGTTCCAGCGCCTGCTCTTCGGAATGGGCCACGAACACCTGGCCGTCGTCCGAGTACCAGGCCGGAATCTGGTGGCCCCACCACAACTGGCGCGAAATGCACCAGTCCTGGATGTTGTTCAGCCATTGGTTATAGATGGTGGTCCAGTTCTCGGGGTAGAACTTGATCCGGCCGTCGGCCACGACGTCCAGCGCAACCTGGGTGATGCTCTTGCCCGGATTCAGCGTGCCCTCGGGCGCAGGCTTGCTCATGGCCACGAACCACTGGTCGGTCAGCATGGGCTCGAGCGCCACGCCGGTGCGGTCGCCCCTGGGTTGCATCATCTTGTGGGGCTCGACCTTCACCAGGTAGTGCTCGGCCTCTAGCTGGGCCACCACCGCCTTGCGGGCCTCGTAGCGTTCCAGGCCCTGGAACTGCCTGGGGCCGTTTTCATTGATGTGCGCGTCCAGCGTGAAGATCACGATCAGCGGCAGGTCATGGCGCAGCGCGCAGGCGTAGTCGTTGAAGTCGTGGGCGCCGGTGATCTTCACGCAGCCGGTGCCGAATGCCGGGTCGACGAAGTCGTCGGCGATGATGGGGATGTTGCGGTCGCACAGCGGCAGCTCGACCATCTTGCCGATCAGGTGCTGATAGCGGGGGTCGTCCGGATGCACGCACAGCGCGCCGTCGGCCAGCATGGTTTCGGGGCGCGTCGTGGCGATGGTCATGCCCCGCAGCGTGATCGTCTGGCCGTCTTTGTCGACGATGGTTTGCGGGCCGTCGACGAACGGGTACAAGATGTGCCACATGTGGCCGTCGGTTTCCTCGGATTGCACTTCCAGGTCGGACACGGCGGTCAGCAGCTTGGGATCCCAGTTCACCAGCCGCTTGCCGCGGTAGATCAGGCCTTGCTGGTACAGGCGCACGAAGGTTTCCACCACGCCGCGCGACATGCGCTCGTCCATGGTGAAGTATTCGCGTTGCCAGTCGGCCGAGGCGCCCAGGCGCCGCACCTGGCTGGTGATGGTGCTGCCCGACTGCTCTTTCCATTCCCAGACTTTCTCGATGAACTTCTCGCGGCCCAGGTCGTGGCGCGAGATCTTCTCGGCGTCCAGGCGGCGCTCGACCACGATCTGGGTGGCGATGCCGGCATGATCGGTGCCCGGCACGAAGACTGTGTCGTCGCCGCGCATGCGGTGGTAGCGGACCAGGCCGTCCATGATGGTCTGGTTGAACGCGTGTCCCATGTGCAGCGTGCCCGTGACATTGGGCGGCGGAAACTGGATGGCATACGGCTGGGGGTCGGTCCCCGTTTTTACGTGCTGGCCTGCGGCGAAGTAGCCGCGCCGTTCCCATTCGGCATACCAGTGCGCTTCAAGCTCTGTGGGCTCGAAGCTCTTGGGCAGGTCGGCGGCGTCGGTTTCGGAGGATGTCGGGGCTGCGGCTTCGGTCATTACGGATTCCGGCAAGAAAAACGGGGGCAGGCCGATATGCGGCCAAGCAAACCGGCAATTTTAAGATGTATTGCGGTCTTGACGGCGTGTTAGAATGCCAGGTTACTGTAAACCTTTCAGAAGTCCCTGTTTTTATTAAGAAAACGGCGGTCGCCGGAACCTTCCGGTAAGGGTCCAGTCTCGAATCCAGTCCCGGAACGCAGCGCCCGGGGGCGGGCCGGCGTAAAAGTTTGTCATTACGGTTGGTTCGCCCGTTGCGGCGACGTGCGCCGATTCAACCGAAAAACAGTCAAACCCAGTTTGGAGTTCCCATGTCCGTCGAACGCACTCTCTCGATCATCAAGCCCGACGCCGTCGCCAAGAACGTCATTGGCCAAGTCGTCGCCCGCTTCGAAAACGCCGGCCTGAAGGTCATCGCCGCGCGCTTGCAGCAATTGTCGCGTGCCGACGCCGAGCGCTTCTACGCCGTCCACAAAGAACGCCCCTTCTTCAAAGACCTGGTCGACTTCATGGTGTCGGGCCCCGTGTTCGTGCAAGTGCTCGAAGGCGAAGGCGCCATCCAGAAGAACCGCGACCTGATGGGCGCCACCGATCCCAAGAAGGCCGCGCCGGGCACCATCCGCGCCGACTTCGCCGACAGCATCGACGCCAACGCCGTGCACGGCTCCGACGCCGCCGAGACGGCCGCCGTCGAAGTCGCGTTCTTCTTCCCCGAAATCAACATCCACAGCCGTTGATCCGGGTCGTCTGCGCCTGAAACACGCCATGGAAACCGCCGAACCCGTCAACCTGCTGGGCCTGGATGGCGCCGCCCTGTCCGACCTGGTCGGGCAATGGGGCGGCAAGCCGTTTCGCGCTCGCCAGTTGCAGCGCTGGATGCACCAGCGCGGCGCCGACTCGTTCGACTCCATGACCGACCTGGCCCGCGATTTTCGCGGCCAGCTGGCGCAGCACTGCCGCATCCAGGCGCTGCCGGTCACCACCGAACAGCGCTCGTCCGACGGCACGCGCAAATGGCTGTTCGATGTGGGGCAGGGCAATGCCATCGAAACCGTCTTCATTCCCGAAGACGACCGCGGCACGCTGTGCGTATCCAGCCAGGCGGGCTGCGCGGTCAATTGCCGCTTCTGTTCCACCGGCCACCAGGGTTTCAATCGCAACCTGCAGGCCAGCGAGATCATCGGCCAGCTGTGGTGGGCCAAGCGCGTGCTCGAAGCCGACGCGGGTACCGCGCGGCTGGGCGGCGCGGCCAGCGGCGACACGCGCGTCATCAGCAACGTCGTCATGATGGGCATGGGCGAACCGCTGCTCAATTACGACCAGCTGCTGCCGGCCCTGCGCCTGATGCTCGACGATAACGCCTATGGCCTGTCCCGCCGCCGGGTCACCGTGTCCACCTCGGGCGTGGTGCCCATCATGGACCGCCTGGCGCGCGACTGCCCGGTGGCGCTGGCGGTGTCGCTGCATGCGCCTACCGATGCGCTGCGCGACGAACTGGTGCCGCTGAACAAGAAGTATCCGCTTGCCGAACTGCTGGCCGCGTGCGAACGCTACCTGGCCAGCGCGCCGCGCGACTTCATCACTTTCGAATACTGCATGCTGGACGGCGTCAACGATACCGACCAGCATGCCAAGGCGCTCATCCAGTTGGCGCGCCAGGTGCGCTGCAAGCTCAATCTGATTCCCTTCAATCCGTTTCCGGCGTCGGGCCTGAAGCGTTCGCCGGCGGCGCGCGTCAAGGTCTTCGCGCAACGGCTGATGGACGCCGGCATCGTCACCACCGTACGCAAGACCCGCGGCGATGACATCGACGCCGCTTGCGGCCAATTGGCCGGCGAGGTCCGCGACCGCACACGGGTCGCCCAGCGCAACGCCGGCCGTACCATTCCCATTGCACAGGTGCAGGCATGACCCAGGAGCTCGACCCGGCTGTTACCGCAACCGAATCCCCGGTGCAGGCCCAGGCGCAGGCCTCCACGGTCGGCCAGGCCTTGCAGGCACTGCGCGTGGCCAGGGGATGGTCGCTCGAAGAAGTCTCCAGCCGCATCAAGTTCTCGTCGCGCCAGATCCAGGCGCTCGAGAACGAACAATGGGCCAAGCTGCCGTCGGGCGTCTCGCTGCGCGGCCTGATCCGCAGCTATGCGCGCCTGCTCGATGCCGATGCGTCGGCCATCGTCGCCTCGCTCGAAGCCCAGATCGCCGCTGCCCCCGCATCAGCCCCGAGCCATCGGGTCGCACGCACCATGGCGGTGCCGGTGCATCCGCACGACGACGACCGCAGCAGCATACCCTGGGGCTGGCTGCTGGTCATCGTGGCGCTGCTGGTCGTCCTGGCCGCCTATGCTGTCTGGCAGGGTTGGCTGCCCGCTGGCTGGCTGGCCTGGTTTTCCCGGGTGAATCCGTAATCCGTACACGCATGCAAGAGCTGTCTCCGCCCTGCCAAGATGCTCCGCCACCCGAAGTCGGGGCGGCGCCGCGTCGATTGACGCGTTCGGTCGCCGTGAAATGGGGCGACCGCCAGGTTCTCGTCGGCGGCCCGGCGCCGGTCGTGGTGCAATCCATGACCAACACCGATACCGCGGACGCCATCGCCACCGCCATCCAGGTCAAGGAACTGGCGCAGGCCGGCTCCGAATTGGTGCGCATCACCGTCAATACGCCCGAAGCCGCGCGCGAAGTCATCGCCATCCGCGAACAGCTCGACCGCATGGGCGTGTCCGTGCCGCTGGTGGGCGATTTCCACTACAACGGCCACAAGTTGCTGACGCAGTTTCCCGATTGCGCCCAGGCATTGTCCAAGTACCGCATCAACCCCGGCAACATGGGGGGCGGCAAGCGCCGCGACGACAACTTCGCCCAGATGATCGAAGTGGCCTGCCGCCATGACAAGCCGGTGCGCATCGGTGTCAACTGGGGCAGCCTCGACCACGAACTCATGGCGCGCAAGATGGACGAGAACAGCCGCCGCGCCCAGCCCTGGGAAGCCCAGGCCGTGATGCGCGACGCGCTGGTGGTATCGGCCATCAGCAATGCGCAGCGTGCCGAAGAACTCGGCCTGCGCGGCGATGCCATCATCCTGTCGTGCAAGGTCAGCCACGTGCAAGACCTCATTGCCGTCTATCGCGACTTGTCCTCGCGTTGCGACTACCCGCTGCACCTGGGCCTCACCGAGGCCGGCATGGGCAGCAAGGGCATCGTCGCCTCGACGGCCGCGCTGGCAGTGCTGTTGCAGCAAGGCATTGGCGACACTATCCGTATTTCGCTTACCCCCGAACCGGGCGGCGACCGTACCCGTGAAGTCATCGTGGCGCAGGAAATCCTGCAAACCATGAACCTGCGGGCGTTCACGCCCATGGTCGTGGCCTGCCCAGGGTGCGGGCGCACCAGCAGCACGTTCTTCCAGGAACTTGCCGACAGCATCCAGTCGTACCTGCGTCGCCAGATGCCGGTGTGGCGCGCGCACTATCCCGGCGTCGAAAGCATGAACGTCGCGGTCATGGGATGCGTAGTCAACGGGCCTGGCGAAAGCCGCCATGCCGATATCGGCATCAGCCTGCCGGGCACGGGCGAAGTGCCGGCGGCGCCGGTGTTCATCGACGGCGAACGCACCGTCACCCTCAAGGGCGACCGCATTGCCGAAGAATTCCAGACCATAGTCGAAGACTACGTCGCGCGTCGCTATGGCGCGCAGGCCACTCACTGAAAATAAGGGCTGAGCCGCCAGGCGCGCCGCGGTGCGAGCCATCGCGGCATGATGAAGATGACGCAAGCTTTCCAGAAAGTTGCCGCCATACGCGGCATGAACGACATACTGCCTGGCGACGGAGCGCGTTGGGAACGCTTCGAAGAAATCGTGCGCGGCTGGTTGCATGGCTACGGCTATCGCAACGCGCGCACGCCCGTGCTCGAGCACACGCGCCTGTTTGCGCGCGGCATCGGCGAGGTCACCGACATCGTCGAGAAAGAGATGTACACGTTCACCGATGCGCTCAACGGCGATTCGCTCACGATGCGGCCCGAAATGACCGCCGGCGTGGTGCGCGCCAGCATCGAACACAACCTGTTGTACGACCGGCCGCAGCGCGTCTACAGCATCGGCCCCGTATTCCGCCACGAACGCCCGCAGCGCGGCCGCTACCGCCAGTTCCACCAGATCGACGTCGAGGCCCTGGGCTTTGCCGGCCCGGATGTCGATGCCGAACTCATCGTCATGTTGGCGCGCCTGTGGAAGCTGCTGGGCCTGGCCGACGTGCGCCTGGAACTGAATTCGCTGGGACAACCGGCCGAGCGCGCCGCCCACCGGGCAGCGCTCATCGAGCACCTCGAGCGTCACCGCGACATTCTCGACGAAGACGGCCAGCGGCGCATGTACAGCAACCCTTTGCGGGTGCTCGACACCAAGAATCCGGCCATGCAGGCCATGGCCGACAGCGCGCCGCGCCTGTTCGATTTCCTGGGCGATGAGTCGCGCGCCCATTTCGATGGCTTATGCCAGTTGCTGGCCGATGCGGGTATCGAATACCAGCTCAACCCACGCCTGGTGCGCGGGCTCGACTATTACAACCTGACCGTCTTCGAATGGGTCACCGACCGTCTGGGTTCGCAGGGTACCGTCTGCGGCGGTGGCCGCTACGACGGCCTGGTCGAGCTGCTGGGCGGCAAGGCCGCGCCCGCCGTCGGTTTCGCCATCGGCATGGAACGCCTGCTCGACCTCTGGGAACAGAGCGTGCCATTCACGCCCGAGCCCGAATGCGAGGTTTATGTCGTGCATCAGGGCGAAGCCGCGCAACGCCTGGCCGCACGCGTTGGCGAACAACTGCGCGATGCCGGCTTGTCGGTCATCGTGCATGCCGGGTCGTCCGGTTTCAAATCGCAATTCAAGCGGGCCGACGCCAGCGGAGCCCGCGTTGCGGTTATTCTTGGCAGCGATGAAGTGGCCGCCGGCACTGCCAGCGTCAAGCTCCTGCGTACCGATGTGGCCGGCGAAGCCGCCCAGCAGCAGGTTGCGCTGGACCGCCTGGCCGATGTTTTGAAATCCAAGGGTTAGCATGGCATACGATCTCGAAGAACAGGAAAAACTCGACGCAATCAAGGCCTGGTGGACGCGCTACGGCACGCTGGTGGTCACCCTGGCGGCCATCGCGGCGCTGGCCTGGGGTGGCTGGTGGGGCTGGAAGGCCTACCAGGCGCATCGCGCCACCCAGGCCATGGGCTACTTCGAGGCCCTCGAAGACGCCGCCCGCCTCGGCGGGGCCGATTCCGCCGTTCGCATCAAGGCCGCGGCCTCGACCCTGCGCAGCGACTATCCGTCCACCGGCTACGCGGCGCGCGGCGCCCTGGTTGCCGCCCATGCGCTCAAGCAGCAAGGCGATGCGGCAGGTGCCCGCGAACAGCTCGAATGGCTGGCTGCCCAGTCCAAACATACGGCTCTGCAGCCTGTGGCGCGTGTGCGCCTGGCCGGCCTGCTGCTCGACCAGAAGCAGTACGACGCCGCCCTGGCTCAGCTTGGCAATCCGCCGCCGGCTTTCGCCGCGCTGTATGCCGATCGCCGCGGCGACATCCTGGCCGCGCAGGGCAAGCCCGAAGAAGCCCGCAAGGCATGGCAGGCCGCACTCGACGGGCTTGGCGCCACCGACCCCCTGCGGCAAGCCGTGCAATTGAAACTGGACGCCCTCAGCGGAGCCTGACCGTATGCTTAACTTCCGTTTTGGCCGCGCCTGGCGCGGTGCCACCCTGGCCGCAGGACTGCTCGCCCTGGCTGGCTGCTCGATGTTCTCCAGCAACGACGACCGCTACGAGCCCTCACCCCTTACCGAATACGCACCTGGCATGTCGGTGCGCGCGGTGTGGTCCACTTCGGTCGGCAGCGGGTCCGGGTTCGGATTCATGCCGGCCGTTGTCGGCGATGCCGTGTACGCCGCCACGCCCGACGGTTCGGTGGCCAAACTCGAAATGTCCAGCGGCCGCGCGCTCTGGAAAGCCTCGGCCGATACCAAGCTGTCGGCCGGCGTCGGCAGCGACGGCACCACTACTGTCGTCGCGTCGCCACTGGGCGAAGTCATCGCCTTCGACGACACCGGCAAGGTCAAGTGGAAGGCGCAGGCCACCAGCGATGTCGCCATCCCCCCGGCAGTGGGCTATGGCGCGGTCGTGGTACGCAGCGGCGACTACCGCATCCAGGCGTTCAACATCGAAACCGGCGAACGTCTCTGGAGCCTGCAGCGCCCCGGGCCGGCGCTGGCCTTGCGCAGCAGTGCGCAAATGGTCATGGCCGAAGGCCTGGTCATCACCGGCTTGCCGGGCGGCAAGCTGCTGGCCGTCAATGTGGGCAGTGGCAATGTCCAGTGGGAAGGCACCGTGGCCAACCCGCGCGGGGCCAGCGACCTCGAGCGCCTGACCGACGTGGTCGGCGCGCCGCGTATCGCCGGCAGCCTGCTGTGCGCGGTAGCCTACCAGGGCCGTATCGTCTGCTTCGACGTCACGCAGGGCGGGCGCCCGTTGTGGGCCAAAGATTTCTCCAGCGCCAGCGGCATGGCGCTGGATGGCCAGTTTGCCTACGCACCCGACCAGCATGGCGTGGTCAACGCTTTCGCGCTCGACAGCGGCACCAATGTCTGGAAGCAGGCCGCCCTGAAGAATCGCCAACTGACCTCGCCGGCCATGCTGGGCAGCGCCGTGGCCGTGGGCGACCTGGACGGCTATGTCCATTTCCTGTCGCGTAGCGACGGCAGCCTGCTGGCGCGCCTGTCGGTGGGCGGTGGTGCCATTGTCTCGCCCCTGCTGACCACGCCACAGGGCGTTCTGGTGCAGAACGGCAACGGCAATCTTGTGCTGATCGGCACCAACTAACTTCAATCTTCCGGCCCTACCGTGTCTTTCAAGCCCGTCGTCGCCCTGGTTGGCCGCCCCAATGTGGGCAAGTCGACCCTATTCAACCGTCTGACGCGCTCGCGCGCGGCACTGGTTGCCGATTACTCCGGCCTGACGCGCGACCGCCATTATGGCGAGGGCAGGGTGGGCGATACGCCCTTCATCGCCATCGATACCGGTGGCTTCGAGCCCGTCGCCAAAACCGGCATCCTGCGCGAAATGGCCCGCCAGACCCGCCAGGCCATCGCCGAGGCCGACGTGGTGGTGTTCCTGGTCGATGCCCGTGCCGGGATCAACGCACACGATCATGAAATCGCCCAGTTGCTGCGCAAGTCGGGCCAACAGCGCGTGGTGCTGGCCGTCAACAAGGCCGAAGGCATGGGCGTGGGCAACGCCACCACCGAATTCCACGAGCTGGGCCTGGGCACGCCCTATCCGATTTCCGCCGCCCATGGCGACGGTATCGTCGATCTCATCGAACTGGCGCTGCAGGGGTTGGTCGAGCCCGAACCCGAACCTGCCGCCGATGCCGAGGGCATCGCAGACCTGCCGCCCGACCACCGTATCAAGCTGGCGATTGTCGGCCGCCCCAACGTGGGCAAGTCCACCATGATCAACACGTTGATGGGCGAAGAGCGCGTCATCGCGTTCGACCTGCCCGGCACTACCCGCGATGCCATCGAGATCGATTTCGAACGCGACGGCCGCAAGTTCACCCTGATCGACACGGCCGGCCTGCGCCGCCGCGGCAAGGTATTCGAGGCAGTCGAGAAGTTCTCGGTCATCAAGACCCTGCAAGCCATCGAAGCCAGCAATGTCGTGTTGCTGATGCTCGATGCCCAGACCGAAGTCTCTGACCAAGACGCCCATATCGCCGGCTTCGTGCTTGAAACCGGCCGTGCCGTGGTCGTGGCCATCAACAAATGGGACGGCCTGGACACCGACCAGCGCGAGCGCATCGAACGCGAGTTCCAACGCAAGCTGCGCTTTCTATCGTTCGCGCCCACCCATACCATTTCGGCCCTGAAGGGCCAGGGCATCAAGCCGGTGCTCAAGTCGGTGGTGGCTGCGCATGCCGCTGCCTTCGCCAAGCTGTCCACTCCCAAGCTGACGCGCGAACTCCAGGCCGCCGTCGAGCAGCAGCAGCCGCCGCGCAAGGGCATCTTCCGCCCCAAGATGCGCTACGCGCACCAGGGCGGGCAGAATCCGCCGCTGGTCGTCATCCACGGCAATGCGCTCGATGCCATTCCCGATTCCTATCGCCGCTACCTCGAAACCCGCTTCCGCGAGGCCTTCAAGCTGGCCGGTACGCCGCTGCGCATCGAATTCAAATCATCGCGCAACCCTTACGCGCAGGAAAACTGATCCATGAGCCGCTACTGGAGTCCCATTGTCGGGACACTCAGTCCCTACGTACCGGGCGAGCAGCCCAAGCTGCAAGACCTGGTCAAGCTCAATACCAACGAGCACCCCTTCGGTCCGTCCCCCAAAGTGCTGCAGGCCATGCGCGGGGCGTGCGACGACAGCCTCAAGCTGTACCCCGATCCGGGCTCCGAACGGCTGCGGCAGGCCATCGCCACCCATTTCCAGGTCCAGCCCGATCAGGTCTTCGTGGGCAACGGCTCCGACGAGGTCCTGGCGCACACCTTCCTGGCGCTGCTCAAGCATGACGCCCCGCTGCTGTTTCCCGACATCACCTATAGCTTCTATCCGGTGTACTGCGGCCTGTATCAGATCGCCAGCCAGGCGGTACCGCTGACCGAAGATTTCTGTATCGATGTGCAAGACTACCTGCCTGGCTCGGGGCGCCAGGCGGGCGGCATCATTTTTCCCAACCCGAACGCGCCCACCGGCCGGGCGCTGGCCCTGGACGAGGTCGAACGCATCGTGGCGGCCAATCCCGATATCGTGGTTGTCGTGGACGAGGCCTATGTCGATTTCGGTGCCGAATCGGCGGTGGGCCTGGTGTCCCGCCATGACAACCTGCTGGTCATCCAGACCTTGTCGAAGTCGCGCTCGCTGGCTGGCCTGCGGGTGGGTTTTGCCATAGGCAGCCGGGTGCTCATCGAGGCGCTCGAACGCGTCAAGAACAGCTTCAATTCCTATCCCATCGATCGCCTGGCCGAGGTCGGCGCCGTGGCGGCAATCGAAGATACCGCCTATTTCGAACGCACCCGGCAGGCCGTGATCGCCACGCGCGAAATCCTGGTCGGGCACTTGCAGGCGCTGGGTTTCCAGGTGCTGCCTTCGGCCGCCAACTTCGTCTTTGCTCGCCACCCAGATCACGACGGGGCCAGCCTGGCTGCCGCCTTGCGCGAGCGCAACATCATCGTGCGCCATTTCAAGCACGCCCGCATCGACCAATTCCTGCGCATCACGGTGGGCACCGAAACCCAGTGCACGCGCCTGGTCGAGGCCTTGAGAGCCATCCTGGCAGCCTGAAAAAGTGGGCAGGGCGCACCCGTGCTCCCGTCCTGACACCTTATGAAAGAATTTGCCCCTCGGGGCAAGTGGCACGGGCCGGGAAAACCCTGTAGAGTACATATTTCGGCGTCTGCCACCACTCAAAAACAAATATTGGAGCCTGGCCAATGAGCAATAAAGGGCAAACTCTGCAAGATCCGTTTCTGAACACGCTGCGCAAAGAACATGTGCCCGTGTCCATCTATCTGGTGAACGGTATCAAGCTGCAAGGGCAAATAGAATCTTTCGATCAATACGTGGTGCTGCTGCGCAATACCGTGACGCAAATGGTGTACAAGCACGCCATTTCCACCGTTGTTCCGGCCCGCGCCGTCAATTTCCAGGTGGATGTGCCCGCTGAATAATCGTCAAGCTCCAGCTGTACCTTTTCCTGCCCGCCGCACATTTCGTGTCGGCGGGCATTTTCGCTGTAGCGGGGTAGTCTCATGCGCGCGCTGATCATCAGTGTCGACCTGGGCAATCCCGATTTCGCGGCGCATGCCGAAGAATTCGCCATGCTGGCACGTGGGGCGGGGGCCGAGATCGTCGGCACTGTCGCCGTCCGGCGCGATCGTCCCGACGCCAAGTTCTTCATCGGCTCGGGCAAGGTCCAGGAAGCCGTGGCTCAGGCCGACGCGCTGCTGACCGACATCGTCCTGTTCGACCAGCCCCTGTCGCCCGCGCAGCAGCGCAACCTCGAACGCGAATTCAACCTGCGCGTAGTCGACCGGGTGGCCCTCATCCTGGATATCTTCGCGCTGCGCGCCAAGAGTCACGAGGGCAAACTGCAAGTCGAACTGGCTCAGTTGCAGCATCTGGTCACCCGCCTGACCCGCCTCTGGACCCACCTTGAACGCCAGCGCGGCGGTATCGGCATGCGCGGACCGGGCGAATCCCAGCTCGAAATGGATCGCCGCATGATCGGTGCCAAGGTCAAGATGCTGCGCGAGCGGCTCGATCGGGTCGAGCGCCAGCGGGTCACCCAGCGGCGTGCCCGGGCCCGCGGCGGGGTGTTGTCGGTATCGCTGGTAGGGTATACCAACGCCGGCAAGTCCACGTTGTTCAACGCCCTGACGCGTGCCGGCGCCTATGCGGCCGACCAGTTGTTCGCCACCCTGGACACCACCACCCGCCGCATCTGGATCGAAGGCACGGGCTCGGTGGTACTGTCCGACACCGTCGGGTTCATCCGCGACCTGCCGCCCAACCTGATCGCCGCGTTCCGGGCCACCCTGGAAGAAACCATCCATGCCGATGTACTGCTGCATGTGGTGGACGCCGCCAGCCCGCAGCGCGACGAACAGATCGCCGAAGTCAATAAAGTGCTCGCCGAAATCGGGGCCGCCGCGATTCCCACCATTTTGGTGCACAACAAGATTGATCGGGCCGGGCTTGCCCCCCGGGTCGAGCGTGACGCCCATGGTACGATTGCGCGAGTATTCGTAAGCGCTACCGAGCGCGCCGGTCTGGATGCGTTGCGCGGGGCAATTGCAGAGATCGGCCAGATTGTGGGAAACAATGCCTCGAATCACCAAACTCTTCAATCTGAATGACCCTGGCTGGGGTCGTGGCAACAACAATGGCTCCGAGCCGCCCAAGCGCCCCAAAGGCAACGGCGATGGCCCGCCCGACCTCGACGAGGTCTGGCGCGACTTCAACAACCGCATCGGTTCGTTGTTCGGGCGCAAGGGCGGGGGCGGCGGCAATCGCCCCGGCAACCGCGGTGGCATGACGCCCCCGTCGCCGCGCGGCACACGCATCGGCCTGGGCCTCATTGCCCTGGTCCTGGTATTGCTGTGGCTGGCCAGTGGTTTCTTCATCGTCCAGGAAGGCCAGGTCGCGGTCGTCACCCAGTTCGGCAAATACAAAAGCACAGCGCCTCCCGGCTTCCAGTGGCGCATGCCGTATCCCATCCAAAGCCATGAAGCGGTCAATATTTCACAGTTGCGCACGTTCGAAGTCGGTTTCCGTGGCGGGTCGCGCAATAAGGTATTGCCCGAGGCCCTGATGCTGACCACCGACGAAAACATCGTCGACATGCAATTCGTGGTGCAGTACCGCCTGCGCGCCGACGGTGCGCCCAATTACCTGTTCAATATGCGCGATCCCGACGAATCGGTGCGCCAGGCCGCCGAAACTGCCATGCGCGAGATCGTCGGCAAGAAGCCCATGGACTTCGTCCTGTACGAGGGTCGTACCGAGGTCGCCGTCGAAGTGCAGAACCTGATGCAGCAGATCCTCGATCGCTACAAGTCCGGCATCCAGGTCAGCACGGTGGCCATCCAGAACGTGCAGCCGCCCGAGCAGGTGCAGGCCGCGTTCGACGATGCCGTCAAGGCCGGCCAGGATCGCGAACGCCAGATCAATGAAGGGCAGGCCTACGCCAACCAGGTTGTTCCGCTGGCCGGCGGGCAGGCTTCGCGCATGTTCGAACAGGCCGAAGGCTACCGCGCCAAGGTCATCGGCGATGCCCGCGGTGATGCCGCACGCTTCACCAGCATCCTGGCCGAATACGAAAAGGCGCCCACCATCATGCGTGAACGCATGTACCTGGAAACCATGCAGCAGATCTTTACGCGCGCCAGCAAGGTCATGATCGACACCAAGGACGGCAACAACATGTTGTACCTGCCGCTGGACAAGATCCTGCAGCAAACTGCCCGCGACGCGACGGTCAAGCCGACCGCAGTGCCCGGCGCCAGCCAACCCACCGTTCCGCAGCCGCCTGCGCGCAATACCGGCGCAAGCTCGTCCGGCAATACTGGCAGCAGCAACAACACGCTGTCTCGCGACCGTCTGTCGCGCTAATCCGGAGGAGCCCAGAACATGCAACGTTTCATGCCCATCCTGGTAGGCCTCCTATTGGTGCTGGCCGCCTTGTCTTCCATGGTGTTCATCGTGCGCGAGCGCGACTACGCCCTGGTATTCTCGCTGGGCGAGGTGCGCAAGGTCATCAATGAACCCGGCCTGTACTTCAAGGCGCCGCCGCCGTTCCAGAACGTCGTCACCCTTGACAAGCGCATCCTTACCATCGAGTCCACCGATGCCGAACGCATCCAGACTTCCGAAAAGAAGAACCTGCTGATCGATTCGTACGTCAAGTGGCGCATCGCCGATCCGCGGCTGTACTACGTTACTTTCGGCGGCAACGAACGCGCCGCGCAGGAACGCCTGCAGGCCCAGATCCGCGACGCGCTCAACGCATCGGTCAACGTACGCACCGTCAAGGAAGTCGTATCGGCCGAGCGCGACAAGATCATGAGTGAAATCCTTACCACCGTGGCCAAGCGCGCCGAGCCGCTGGGTGTCGAAGTGGTCGATGTGCGGCTGCGCCGCATCGAGTTCGCGCCGGAAATCTCCGAGTCGGTCTACCGCCGCATGGAAGCCGAGCGCACGCGGGTAGCCAACGAACTGCGCTCCATCGGTGCGGCCGAAAGCGAAAAAATCCGCGCCGAGGCCGATCGCCAGCGCGAAGTCATCCTGGCCGAGGCCTACGCCAAGGCGCAGACCGTCATGGGCGAGGGCGATGCCGAGGCCAGCGCGCTGTATGCGGCCGCGTTTGGCAAGAACCCGGACTTCTACTCGTTCTACAAGAGCCTCGAGGCTTACCGGGCATCGTTCTCGAATCCCTCCGACGTGTTGGTGGTCGACCCCAGCTCCGAGTACTTCCAGTTCATGAAGAACTCCACCGGCAAAGCCGCCCCGGCCCCCGCCAAGTAAGGCTCGCCGGGCTCGGTCCGGGGCAGGGCGCCTTCCTTGGCGCCCTGCACGAACGCCCAAACCATGTACAATACCGCGTAAGCTAGAAAACATTCCGCAGGCGGCTGAGCGGGCTTACGCCCTCTCAGCCGCTTTTGTTTTGGGCGTTGCCCACGCCTTTCAGGTGTCATTCAGGTAAACACTCATGGGTAACTGGTTGCTGCCCGAGAGCCTCGCCGACGTGCTTCCCGCCGAGGCCCGGCGCATCGAGGAATTGCGCCGCGAACTGCTCGATCTTTACCGTACGTACGGCTTCGAGCTGGTCGCGCCACCCCTGGTCGAGTACATAGATTCGTTGTTGTCGGGCACCGGCAGCGACCTGGATCTGCGTACGTGCAAGCTGGTCGATCAACTTTCCGGCCGTACCCTGGGGGTGCGTGCCGACATGACCCCCCAAGTCACCCGCATCGACGCCCACCTGCTCAATCGGGCAGGTGTTACGCGCCTGTGCTATTGCGGCAACGTGCTGCACGCGCGGCCGGCCGATCTGCTGTCCAGCCGTGAATTGCTGCAAATCGGTGCCGAAATCTATGGCCACGCCGGTTTCGAGGCCGATCTCGAGATCATTTCGCTGGTACTCGACACGGTCGCCACGGCTGGCCTGCGCCAGCCGCGGCTCGACCTTTGCCACCCGGGCGTGGTGCGTGCCATTCTCGATGCCGACCCGGCCGCTGCCGCGTGCGCCGAAGACATCATTCTGCTGCTGCGCGAAAAAGACGTCCCCGGCCTGGCCGAACTGGCCCAGCGCGGCTGCGAAATCCGCCCCGACACGCTGGCCGCGCTGCAACGGCTGCCCGGCCTGTACGGCGGCCCCGAGGTTATCAAGCAGGCCCGGCGCGACCTGCCGTTGCTACCCGGCGTGGCAGCGGCGCTCGATGCTCTGCAAGTCATCGTCGACGCCATGCCCGAGGTCGTCCTGGGCGTCGACCTGGCCGACATCGGCGGCTATGGCTATCACTCGGGCGTGACTTTCGCGCTGTACGTCGAAGGTTGGCATGACGCGCTGGTCAGCGGTGGCCGCTATGACGACGTCAGCCGGGCTTTCGGCCGGGCGCGTCCCGCCACCGGGTTCAGTCTCGACCTGCGCAAGCTGGCGCGTGGGCTGCCGCCTGCCAGCCAGGCCCGCGCCGTACGCGCGCCCTGGGGGCAAGAGGCCGCCCTGGCGACGGCGGTGCGCCAACTGCGTCGCTCGGGCGAAATCGTGGTCCAGGTGTTGCCGGGCCACGAGCAAAGCCAGGATGAATTCATCTGCGACCGTGAACTGGTGCTGCAAGATGGTGCCTGGGCGGTTCGAACGTTGTAAAACTGACCCCCTCTTGTACCAAGAGGGCCGCAGGGGGATTTCCGGATTTCCCGAGAAACTCGATATTGATTCGCACAATGAGCAAGAACGTAGTGGTTATCGGCACCCAGTGGGGTGACGAAGGCAAAGGCAAGATCGTCGATTGGCTGGCCGAATCGGTCCAGGGCGTGGTGCGCTTCCAGGGCGGCCACAATGCCGGCCATACGCTGTGGATCAACGGCAAGAAAACCATCTTGCGCCTGATCCCGTCGGGCATCATGCATCCCGGCGTTACGTGCTTCATCGGCAACGGCGTCGTGCTTTCGCCCGAGGCGCTGCTCAAGGAAATCGAAGAACTCGAGGCCGGCGGCCTGGATGTCCGTTCGCGCCTGCAAATCTCCGAAATCTGCCCGTTGATCCTGCCGTATCACATTGCAATCGACCAGGCGCGCGAAGCGCGCAAGGGCGAAGGCAAGATCGGTACCACGGGCCGCGGCATCGGCCCTGCCTACGAAGACAAGATCGCGCGCCGCGCGCTGCGCGTGCAAGACCTGTTCAATCCCAAGCTGTTCGATGAAAAGCTCGCCGAACTGCTCGATTATCACAACTTCGTCCTGACCCAGTACCTGGGCGCGCCGGCCGTTTCGGCCGAGCAAGTGCGCGACCAGGCCATGGCCCTGGCGCCTGCCATCGCGCCCATGGTCAAGGATGTTTCCAGCAATCTGTACGCCATGCAGCAGGCCGGCCAGCGCCTCTTGTTCGAAGGCGCGCAAGGCGCGCTGCTCGACGTCGACCACGGTACCTACCCGTTCGTCACCAGCAGCAACTGCCTGGCGGGCGCGGCATCGGCCGGTGCCGGCGTGGGGCCGCAGTCGCTCGACTATGTGCTGGGTATCACCAAGGCCTACACCACGCGGGTCGGCTCGGGTCCGTTCCCCACCGAGCTGGTCGACGAAATCGGCACGCGCCTGGCCACCATCGGCAAAGAATTCGGCTCGGTCACCGGGCGTCCGCGCCGCTGCGGCTGGTTCGACGGCGCGGCGCTCAAGCGCTCGGTGCGCCTCAATGGCATCACCGGCTTGTGCATCACCAAGCTCGACGTGCTCGACGGGCTGGAAAGCATCCAGTTGGGCGTCGGCTACCGTGTCGATGGCGAATTCCGCGACGTGCTGCCCTATGGCGCGCATGCGGTAGCCCAGGCCGAAGCCGTGCTCGAAGAGCTGCCCGGCTGGAGCGAATCCACGGTCGGCATTACCGAATATGCCAAGCTGCCGGCCGCGGCCCGCCGCTATCTCGAGCGTGTTGCCGAGGTCTGCGGCGTGCCTATCGACCTGGTTTCCACCGGCCCCGACCGCAACGAAACCATCGTGCTGCGCCACCCGCTCAAGGGCTGATCGCGCTATTCGCTGCGGGACCCGCGCCCGCCGGGTTATCATTTCAAAGCCGCCGCCGGTCCTGCCGGTGGGCGGCCTTTTCGTATCTTCAGGAGACACCGCCATGAGCGCGCCCGCCAACGACGACAGCCATCTGTGGATCACCTGGGACGGCTATAACCGCCTGATCGAGCGCCTGACCCTGCAGGTGTACCAATCCGGCTGGCAGTTCGACCTGATCCTGTGCCTGGCGCGCGGGGGAGTGCGGGTGGGCGATGTCATGTCGCGCATTTTCGACGTGCCGCTGGGCATCCTGGCCACCAGTAGCTATCGTGAAGCCGCCGGCACCAAGCAGGGCAACCTGGACATTGCCCAGTTCATCACCATTACCCGAGGGGCGCCTGCCGGGCGCGTGTTGCTGGTCGACGACATGGTCGACACCGGCCTGACCTTCAACAAGGTGCAAGAGCATTTGCGCCAGCAGTTTCCCCAGATCACCGAGCTGCGCAGCGCGGTGCTGTGGTGGAAGGGGCATTCGCAGGCCTCGCCCGACTACTATGTCGACAAGCTGCCTACCAACCCCTGGATTCACCAGCCCTTTGAAGACTACGACAGTCTGCGGCCGCACCAGCTCGAGGCGTGGATCCGCAAGGGCTCGACGACGTCCTGATAAAAACAGGGACGCTTCTGGCGCGTTCCGGCCGGTACGGGGCGGGCCTGAGGGGCACAGTCTCGCCAAATCTTTCCCGGCGTGCTAGAATTTCGGGTTACCAGTAAACCCCATCGGGTTGCCGGGGCGCGCGGGCGTGGTTTGTTGGAAGTTTTTTGGGCTTTCCAGCCGAACAGTTTTAGTTTGCGGTTTTTGCTGATTAGAACAAAAATCTACCAACCAGCCATGCCGGGCTTGCAGTCAATGCGCCCTGTGTGTTCAACCTTTTTGTTACCCCAAAGCAGGCCTGCCACTTTATGCCTATTGTCCGACTGAAGGAAAACGAACCGTTCGAAGCCGCCCTGCGCCGCTTCAAGCGCACTATCGAAAAGACCGGTTTGCTCACCGAGTTGCGCTCGCGCGAGTTCTACGAGAAGCCCACGGCCGAGCGCAAGCGCAAGCACGCCGCCGCCGTCAAGCGCCACTACAAGCGGATTCGTAGCCAGCAACTGCCGCCCCGCATGTATTGATTTTTGTGATTCCAGAATCTATTGATTCCAGAATCATTCATTCAGGACTTGCTCGCCCGGGTCGACGTAGCCGACGTCGTCGGGCGATATGTGCAGTTGCGAAAGGGTGGCGCCAACCTGCTTGGCTTGTGCCCTTTCCATAACGAAAAAAGCCCGTCGTTCACTGTCAGCCCCACCAAGCAGTTTTATCATTGCTTTGGTTGCGGCGCGCACGGTACTGCCATCACATTCTTGATGGAACACACGGGCGCCAGTTTCCCCGAGGCCGTGCGCACGCTCGCCGGCTCGGTGGGAATGACCGTTCCCGAAGAAAACCGCAGTCCGCGCCAGCAGGCCGAATCGGCACGCCGCAAGGCTGAAGAATCGCGCCACACGCAGGTGCTGGATGCCGCGCAGGCGCATTACCTGCGCCAATTGCGGGCGTCGCCCGCGGCCATCCAATACCTGAAGCAGCGTGGCCTGACGGGCGAGATCGCGGCGCATTTCGGCCTGGGCTGGTCGGGTACCGACCGTCATGGGCTGTCCAAGGTCTTCGACAACTACGACGATCCCACGCTGGTCGAGGCCGGCCTGGTGATCGAGTCCGAAGACGGGCGCCGGTACGATCGCTTCCGCGAGCGCGTGATGTTTCCCATCCGTAACGTGCGTGGCAGCCTGATCGGTTTTGGCGGTCGCATCATCGGCAAGGGCGAGCCGAAATACCTGAACTCGCCCGAGACCCCGCTGTTTTCCAAGGGCCAGGAACTCTACGGCCTGTGGGAGGCGCGCCAGGCCATTCGCCAGGAAGGCCAGGTCATCGTGGTGGAAGGCTACATGGATGTGGTGGGGCTGGCCCAGCAAGGCATTGCCAATGCCGTGGCCACGCTGGGCACGGCTACCACGCCCGATCACGTCAAGCGCTTGCTGCGCAGTAGCGACAAGGTCGTCTTCAGCTTCGACGGCGACGCCGCCGGCCGCCGCGCGGCCTGGCGCGCCTTGCAGGCGTGCCTGCCGGTGCTGCGCGACGATATTGCCATCCGGTTCCTGTTCCTGCCGGCAGAGCACGATCCCGATTCGTATGTGCGCGAACTGGGTGCCGAGGCATTTCGCACTTGCCTGGGCGATGCCATGGCCTTGTCGCGCTTCTTGCTTGAAGAGCTGGCCTCGCGCCATAACCTGGCTGAAGCCGAAGGGCGCGCCAGTTGCCTGCACGAGGCCAAGCCCCTGCTGGCCGCCATTCCGGAATGTGCGTTGCGCCTGCAGATCGAGCGCGAAATGGCGCGCCAGGTGCAACTGACGCCAGAAGAGATGGCGCAGGTGCTGGCGCAGGCGCCGGCCCGGCCATTCGCGTCCGCGGCGGGTGGCGCGGCATCCGGGCCGGCCGTCACAACAGCAAAGGCAACGGCGCCCACGCCGGTTGGCGCGGACGATCACGGCCATTTCGACACGCCTCCGCCCGACTTCGATTACGAGCCGGTCGGATTTGGCTATGACGACGAGCCGCCGCCCGGCATGGGCATGGGCGACCCGGTGTCCGGGGGCGGACAGCGCAACCAGGGTGGTTGGCAGGGCGGCAAACAAGGCAACTGGCAGGGTAAGAAAGGGGATTGGCAAGGCAAGGGCAAGGGCAAAGGCGAATGGCGCGGGCGCCGTGACGACGGCGTGGGCGGGTATGAGGGCCGGCGGTCCATGCCTTCGCTGGCCAAGCGCTTGCTGGCCCTGCTGTTGGCTCACCCCGAGCTGGTCGACAGCATGGGTGACCAGCAGCTTGAAGTCCTGGACAAGGGCCCCCATCTAGGGTTGGTAAGAGACTTGATCATGCTGGCCCAAGCCAGCGGGGCGCGCCATGTGGGTGCCCTGCTGCAGGCCGCCGACCCTGATTCCGACTTGGCGACCGTGCTGAAAGGCATGCGTGCCGATCTGCTGGTCCAGGAAGACCTTCCCGAGCCCCAGACCGAATGGGACGACGCCTTGCGGCGTATCGAATTCGACTCGGTACGCACCGAGATGGCCAAGTTGGCCGAAACCGGCCTTGCGTCGGAAGAGGCGCGCCAGCGTTACCAGGAACTGTCCGCGCGTCTGGTGGTCTTAAAGAGTGGTGGAATACAGTAAATGCGGTAGAATCGAGGGTTTTCCGGCGGCTTTGAAAACATTTGGCCGCAGGGGAATCCAAGACCGGAAATAGGCGTCGGTACAAAACAAGGCAGATCAGTAAAAAAGATGGGCGGGCGCCCGCGGGGTACGGAGTGGTAGGCACGAGATATGCCGGCCCCGTAGCGTGCGGGCAACCTGGCAGGCGGCCGGTAGGCGGTCATCTGCTTGTTACAATCAATGGTGGCAAGTTGCGCAGTTCGGCAGGGTTTTGGCCGGCGGCGTTGCAGGTACGGAGCTGTGTCTATTCGCAAGCAGCTTGGGGCAGAGCCCTTCAAGCTGGCAGAGCCTTTCGCAGGCAAGACAGCCCCCCGCAACGCCCGGAAACCCGGCCGCAACGAACTCGCGATACCAACGCACTCCTGGGCCGTCGGGCCAGAAGGGGTGCCGGTTGGGCCCATACAAGGGCCCGCGCCGCGGCCAACGCGGCGCACGCGGCTTCAGCGCGCTTGCCTGTTTTACCCGCATCGGTTTCGCTGCGGCGCCATGGCGCGCGCATCGGGCCCTTGTGGTGCAATGTGCCCCAATCAACGGGTTGCGACGACCACGGAAGCGACTATGACCAGAACATCAGGCAAAACCACCCCTGCAAACGATACGGCCGACAAGCCGGTCACGGCGGCGAAGCGCGCCGTCAGCATGGCGGCGGAAAAAGCGCCTGCCAAGGCGGCAGTGAAGGTCTCCAAGACGGCAGCAACGAAGACCGCGGTCAAGAAGGCCGCGAAGCCGGCCGCAGCCGCCGACAAGCCCGAGAAGGCGGTCAAGGCCGCGCGTGCCAAGAAGGCCGAAGACAAGCTGGCCGACCTGGTCGGCGGTGCCCGGCCGTCCAGTGGCCGCCGTCCCGGCCGTCCTGCCAAGAACGCCAATAACGATTCGGATTCTTTCGACGATTCCATTGATGGCGAAGGCGAGGTGTTGCCCGACCTGAAGCCGCCCAAGCGCGGCGGCAAGCGCGGCAAGGCCGATCCCAAAGACCTGATCGCCCGCGGCCCTGTTTCGCCCGAAGAATACGAAGCGCGCCGCAACCGGCTCAAGCAGCTCATCAAGCTGGGCAAAGACCGCGGCTACCTGACCTACGGCGAAATCAACGACCACCTGCCTGACGATCTGGTCGACGCCGAAGCCATCGACGGCATCATCAGTACGTTCAGCGACATGGGCATCTCGGTCTACGACCAGGCCCCCGACGCCGAAACGCTGCTCATGAGCGAAAACGCGCCGGTAGCGTCCAACGACGATGATGTCGAAGACGAAGCCGAAGCCGCCCTGACCACGGTCGACTCCGATTTCGGCCGCACCACCGATCCCGTGCGCATGTACATGCGCGAAATGGGGTCGGTCGAGCTGCTGACGCGCGAAGGCGAAATCGAGATCGCCAAGCGCATCGAAGACGGCCTGAAGCACATGGTGATGGCCATCTCGGCGTGTCCCACCACCATCAACGAGATCCTCAGCCACATCACGCGTGTGCGCGAGAGCCAGGCACAGATCGACGAAGTGGTCGACGGCCTGGTCGATCCCGAAGATGGCGAAGAATACGCCGGCGCCGGTGTCACGGCCGACGAAGACGAGAACGACGACGGCCCGGCCGGCGGCATGTCCAGCAAGCAGTTGGAAGACCTGCGCGTCAAGGCGTTGGCCAAGTTCGACGAAGTGGGCAAGCAGTTCGAGAGCATGCGCCAGTCGTACGAAAAAGATGGCTACAAGTCCGAGGCCTACATCAAGGCTCAGGAAGCCATCCTGAACGAGCTGATGGGCATCCGCTTCACGGCCAAGATGGTCGAGAGGCTGGCCGATACGCTGCGTTCGCAAGTCGAGGAGGTGCGCCAGCTCGAACGTGCCGTGCTGCATACCTGCGTGGACCGCGCCGGCATGCCGCGCAGCCATTTCATCAAGGTCTTCCCGGGCAACGAAACCAATCTCGATTGGGTCTTGCAGGAAGTGGCCGCGGGCCACCCGTATGCCGAGACGCTCGAGCGCCAGGTGCCGGCGGTGCAGGAACTGCAGCAAAAGCTCATCGACCTGCAAACGCGCGTCGTGCTGCCGCTGAAAGACCTGAAAGACGTCAACAAGCGCATGGCCACCGGCGAAGCCAAGGCCCGCAAGGCCAAACGCGAAATGACCGAGGCCAACCTGCGCCTGGTGATCTCGATTGCCAAGAAGTACACGAACCGTGGCCTGCAGTTCCTGGACCTGATCCAGGAAGGCAACATCGGCCTGATGAAGGCCGTGGACAAGTTCGAGTACCGCCGGGGCTACAAGTTCTCGACGTACGCCACGTGGTGGATCCGCCAGGCCATTACGCGTTCCATCGCCGACCAGGCGCGCACCATCCGCATTCCGGTGCACATGATCGAAACGATCAACAAGATGAACCGGATCAGCCGCCAGATCTTGCAGGAAACGGGTGCCGAGCCCGATCCCGCCACCCTGGCGCAAAAGATGGACATGCCGGAAGACAAGATCCGCAAGATCCTCAAGATCGCCAAGGAACCGATCTCGATGGAAACGCCCATCGGCGACGACGACGACTCGCACCTGGGCGACTTCATCGAAGATACGTCCACCCTGGCGCCGTCGGATGCCGCCTTGCATGGGTCCATGCGCGACGTGGTCAAGGAAGTGCTGGACTCGCTTACCCCCCGCGAAGCCAAGGTGCTGCGCATGCGTTTCGGTATCGAAATGAGCACCGACCAGACCCTGGAAGAAGTGGGCAAGCAGTTCGACGTCACTCGCGAGCGCATCCGGCAAATAGAGGCTAAAGCGCTGCGCAAGCTGCGCCACCCCAGCCGGGCCGACAAGCTGAAGAGCTTCCTGGAAGGACAGTAAGTTTTCTGGGCCTCTAGCTCATGCCTGGTTAGAGCAGCGGACTCATAATCCGTTGGTGCCGAGTTCGACTCTCGGGGGGCCTACCAAGTATTGGCGCGGGTTTGCGGCAAGTTTCCGCAACCCGCGCTTTTTCATTGGTGGGGGATTTCTTGCCGATATTCCCCAGCGCACGCCGTAGCGCAGCCGTCGCAAGATGGACGTAGCGCTTGGTGCTTTTCGCCGACGACGGTCGCAGCGGGCAGGTCAATGACGTGACGCTCGCTAATAGAGCCCCCCGCGCTGCTGTCAAAGCCATTCGACAGTCCTCAAACTTCCGCCCACACAGCCTCCGTTCGGCCGGGTTTTGATGCATTGAACCGCCTACTTTGATTCGGACTTGAAGTTGCGCGGCGCCGAGGTTCATCCGCTGACGGGGCAGTGGGTTGTCGGACGGATCCAAATGCGCTTCCCGCTTGGCGGACAACGGAAACTGCGGCAAACTGCTGACGGCTATCTGTACTTCGCAGTATTAGTTCAACTGACGCGTTATTCCTAGTGCAGGCAAGATATACCTGCTCGTTACGCAGACTTTCGCCGAAATACAGGGTGGCGGGGCGATTTACCGGGAAACGTCGAAGGTAATGTGCCGACAGCCAATTCAGCATTGGATCAGGATAAAGTAGTTAGGTGCAAGTAGATGCAGGCAGGTTAGTTCAATCCATGTCGAGGTCGAAGCGTTATGGATATTGACCAATTGGCCGGAATAGTCCGCACCCATCCAGAGCTTGCGCTTTTCGCCACGATCTTCGTGGGCCACTTCATTGGCCGTATACGGATCCGTAACGTCAGCCTGGGGACCGTGGTCGGCACATTGATCGCCGGCATGATTTTCGGCTTGGCATTCGAGCCGCAGATTCCTGATTTGCTGAAGTGGGCCTTCTTCAATCTGTTCCTGTTTGCCGTGGGTTATTCCGCCGGGCCGCAATTCTTTGCCAGCCTGAAGCGCGAGGCCTTGCCGCAAATGGCATTGGCGGTTCTGGTCTCATGCACAGGGCTGGCGGCAGCGATTGCCATGGTGGCGCTGTTTCGGTTTGACCCTGGGTTGTCGGCTGGGCTGGTGTCGGGGTCGATGACCCAGTCGGCGGCCCTAGGCAGCGCGCTCAGCGCAATTTCCGCCCTGGATATCGATGAGGCTACTCGCGCACTATTAACTGCGCATGCACCCTTGGCCGATGCCACGACTTACATCTTTGGCGAAGTAGGCTTGATTCTGTTCATTACCGTCATCGCGCCGCGCTTGCTGAAGATCGACCTCCAGCAAGTTGCCCGCGAGGGCGAGGCGCAGTTGCAGGCATGCGCAGACAATGCAGAGCCAATTCTGTGGGACGTGGCGCCGCTTGCTTTGCGTACGTATCGGCTGGAAAACAAGGAACTGGGCCAAATCACGGTTCGGGATTTTGAGCACCGGTTTGCGGCGGGTCGCTTGACCGTTACCAGCATTCGGCGTGGCGATCAGATACTGCGTGACATCCGCCCAGAGATGCGGCTGGCATTGAACGACGTGATGATGATAGTTTCCCGCCGTGCCGGGGTGGTTGGTGCCGAGCCGGAAATCGGTACGGAGATTGACGACCAGGAACTGCTGGGCCAACCCATGGTGCAGGCATCCATCGTGCTTACGCGCCGCGAACTGGCGGGCAAGACGCTGGCAGCGCTGGCACGAGATGCGGGACGCGGCGTGTTTCTGGAATCGCTCAGCCGCGGCCCGAGCACGCTGCCGCGTGCGTTGGGCACGCGCGTGCAGCGGGGCGATGTATTCAAGCTGGTGGGAAGCCGTGAAGCTATTGCAGCCTCGGCAAAAACTCTGGGCTTCATGGAGCACGACCCCGGACGCACCGATCTAGCCTATCTGGCTGGCGGTGTCGTAGTCGGCATCCTGTTCGGCTTGCTGCAAGTGCATCTCACGGGCGTACCACTGGGCCTGGGTACCAGTGGCGGAGTGCTGGTGGCAGGGCTGCTGGCAGGCTGGTTGTATAGCCGCTATCCGGTGGTCGGGCATATTCCCGAAGCTGCCCTGCGCTTGCTGTCGGACGTCGGGCTCATCATGTTCATCGCCGCCATCGGGCTGGCCGCAGGTCCACATGCCCTGCACGCCATCCATGAAGGTGGAGTCGCGATGTTCGCCAAGTTGGTCGGGGCAGGAGCAGTGGTGACGCTGGCTGGTCCGGTCGTCGGCCTGCTGTTCGGCCACTACGTGTTGAAAAATGCCGCCGATCGCGTTACTGCCGGGCATCGCGGGTGCGCAGACTACCGTGGCCACCCTTACCGCGCTGAAAGAGCGCGGAGGCAGCGACATTTATGCCATCGGTTTCACGGTGCCGTTCGCTGTGAGCAATGTGCTCATCACCTTGTGGGGGCCTATCATCGTCGCTTGCTCCTTGGCTCTTGGAGCGGAATAGGGATCAGAGATGAGGAATGCACTGATTCTTGAATTTGCGCTGATATTCGCCATGGCTATCGGACCCGCTTGCATGGCACAGCCCAGCGCATTCACCGATCCTGAGGATGGCGCGTTCGACGTGAGCGATTATCTGTTGAATCGTAAAGGGGTGTTCCCGGTTCCGATGATTATTACCGAACCCGCCGTGGGATATGGCGGTGGGGCGATGCTGATGTACTTTTCGGAATCGCTTGCCGAAGCCGGTCAGAGAGCCAAGCAGGCCGACCAACCTGTAGCACCGCCCAATGTCACCGGGGTGGGTGCGGTGGGAACCGAAAATGGTTCGCGCGGTGCCGGCTTGTTCCACTTTCATACCTGGGGCGGCGACCGGTTTCGTTATCTTGGTGCGTTGGCACACGGCAAGATGAACCTGGACTACTACGGGCCGCTCAACCATGGACGCAGTTATGAGCTGAAAGGTACTTTTCTTGTGCAGCAGTTGCTGACACGGATCGGCAATACTCGCTGGTACATTGGGCCGCGCTATACCTACTTCAACTCCGACACGCGCTTTACCGGGGAAGCCGCCGGTGAACTCGGGTTCGATGATCAGGAGCTCAACGTGAGCAAGCTGGGCGTGGTTGTCGACTACGACAATCGCGACAACATGTTTTACCCCAGCAAAGGCAGCTACGCGGAACTGGAAGCCCAGTTCGCCCGGGGCTGGTTAGGCAGTTCCAAATCGTTCGAGACCTATCGCGCGCGGGGCTACACCTGGCTGCCGATCCATCCCAAATGGACCTTGGGCCTACGTCTGGACGGTCAGACCTCTAGCGGATCGGTACCGTTCTACGCCCAGCCGTATGTGGATTTACGCGGCGTGTCACGCGGCCGCTATCAGGACCGGACCGCCTTGGCTGCCGAAATGGAACTGCGGTGGAATGTGACGCCGCGTTGGTCACTACTGGGATTCACCGGGGTGGGCAAGGCATACGGCCGCTGGAGGTCGTTCAGCGAGGCTTCCAACGTCTCGAGCATCGGCACCGGGTTCCGCTATTTGATTGCTCGGAAACTAGGCCTGGCCGTGGGCATTGACGTGGCACACAGCAAAGATCAGAACGCTTTCTATATCCAAGTGGGCAGCGCCTGGCGATGAGCGTGGACATTCAATCGAAGAAAACGGTTCCACCAGGGGCGAAGAGCCGCCTATTTTCTGATAGCCACTAGAGCTCAAAAATAGTTATATCCGAGCGAAATATCGATGCAACGTACCGTTCATATCAGCAGGCGCGCGAACGGCGCAGCGTATCGCGTGGCGACTCTCCGAAGGCCTTGCGATAGTACTGGGCGAAGCGGGACATATGGCGAAAGCCCCATTTCATCGCAATATCCGACACGGTACTTGTCTGGTCGCAGGTCAACAGGTCGCGCAGGGCACCGTTCAGTCGCGCTGTCATGAACCAGCGCCCGGGGGGCATGCCTACGCCGCGGCGGAAAATCAACTCCAGCGAGCGCAGGCTATATCCGCAACGCCTGGCGATGTCGGCGAGCGCGACGTCGGTTTCCTGGCCGGAGAGTACCAGCCGTTCGCAGGCGGTAATCAAATGATGATGGCGTCGCTCGGTCGACGGCCTTTCCGAGTTGCGTGCGGGCGTCGCGTCGAACAGTGCGTCAACATAGCCGGCCAGCAACGAATCGTAGACCTCTGCAGCCAGATCGGATGTCATTCCGCCATCGGGGTGCAGGCGCCGCGCCAGATTCAACGCATCGTCGGTGAGGCTGGTCAGGGATCGCCTACCACCGGCGGGCAGACGTATCGAATAGGCAGCCTGCCTTGACGTTTCCAACGGACGTCCCATCCGCGCGTGAGCAACTTTCTGGAGGCGGTCTTCCGAAACAATGAAATTCACCCAACGGGACGACCCGGAAGCGTGATACAGCAGTTCCACGCCCGCCGGATAAATCTGTATTTCATCGGTTCTGACCAACGCTGTATTGATCCGGGTGACATCGCCCCCTTCCGCCATGAAGCCGATGCAGACAACATTGCGCGGCATGCCGCCTTGGGCGATGACGGGAAAATTGTACCAACCTGTTTCGAGTCTGACGTCTCCGAGAGTCAGGCGTTGATGTTTCATCGTTGCCAGCTTGGTCGACAGTAGGCGATGTTCGAAGCTCGCGCCGTAGACAACATCGAAGGCTTGAGACGGTTCGAAACCCGAGTACACATGCTGCATGTAATTCGACTGAAACATCATGGCAAAAAAGTCCTCAAAGATTTCGCTTTTCGGATAGCACTTAGCCCAGATTCGTAATATTTTTACTACATCCTTGTCAGGCCGAGTTCAGCTCATGGCGGAAAATTACCGGCAAGTCAAAGCGCGCCTACGTACGTTAGAGGTAGAGGCGGAGCGGCTGCGTCAGAAAGAGTTACGAAATGTTCTGGCCGATATGCGCCAGAAGATCCGGGAATACGGCATCGCGCCGGAGCAGTTGTTCGGTCCAGATCTTTCGGACCTGGTGCGGTACCGCCACCCGGAAACCGGCCAGACCTGGAATGGCATTGGACGGCCGCCCAACTGGATCAGGGGCAAGGACCGTGGCCCGTTCCATGTGGATTGAGTTGATTCCCACATTCATGAATACCTTACGAAAGAAGGTCCTGCTGGCAAAGTGACCCACCTTCCCGCACGGGGAAATGCAAGAAGCGGAAGTTTGAGTTTGTAGTCTGGCCTTAGAAATGCACCTTTGAATGGTAGAGGATCGACATGGCAGATATCAGCTTGACACCCGAAGACCCCACGTGGGCCTGGACTGATGCGGAAACCGATACGGAATTCAACTTCGCGCTCAATGTCGATAACGGCGCGGTGAATTTCACCGATGCCGGGTCGGTTACCGCGAACTTCGACGGCTCGCATCCTTTTTCGGTCTATGCCGAGAACACCAGCCTGCTGATTGGCAATTTGAACGGCGGGGCAGGAGACGAGCCCATTACTTTGCAGGTCGGGCCCGACTCGACCACCGGCTTCGCCAACTTCCAGTCGCAATGGCTGGACAACATGACCATCGATTTTTCCCAGGCGGGCGGCACCGGTACCGTCGCCATGAATGTGGAAAACATCACGACCAATCCTACCGACGTCCTGCACATCGTGGGAGTAGAGGGTGGGGCATCGTTCACATTCGTGGGTGCCACTCCGGACCATGCCGAGCTCAACGACGGCATCCTGACCTTCTATGAAGCCGACAACACGCCCATCCTGCAGGTAGAAGCTGACAACTTCACTCAGGAAGACGTAGACAGCCTGGAATTCAACGGCAATAACGTGTCCTTCGCATGCTTTCTGCGCGGTACGCTTATCGCCACGCCGGAGGGCCCGAGATGCGTAGAAGACTTGCGGCCCGGCGATCAGGTGCAGACCGCAAGCGGCGGCGTGCGTACCGTGAAATGGATCGGCCGCCGCACGCTGTATGCGGCGCATATCCCCGACACTCACGCTATCCGCGCCTTTCCTGTACGTATTGCTGCGGGCGCGTTCGCCCCCAATATTCCTGGGCGTGATTTGTATGTATCGCCCGGCCATCACATGTACTTCAACGGCAAGCTGATTCCCGCCATGTTGCTGGTCAATGGCAAAACGATCATTCAGGATTTTTCGCAGAAGGTGTTCGAGTATTTTCACCTTGAGTTGGATCAGTTCGACATTCTGCTGTCCGAGGGAGCCGCGTCCGAGTCGTACGTCGATACCGGCAATCGCTCGATGTTCCAGAACGTGAATAACGTCACGTTGCTGGCCGATTTTGGGCCGCCTGAAGGTCGTCCGGCCATTGATGGCATTGAAGTCCTGCGGTCGGGGCCGGAAGTATCCGCTGTGCGCAAGCGCCTGCTCAAGAGGGCCGAACACTTGACGCAATCGGTGCGGGTATCTGATCCGGACATCCGGGTGGAAGTCGACGGCCAGGCGGCCGTCGCACAAACGCGTGATTCAGCGGAGTCGGTGCTCAGGTTCAGCCTGCCTGCCGGTGCGGGCATCGGTGACCTTCAAATCCTGTCCCGGTCCGCGATCGTACGTGAAACGAGCCCGTACCCGCGTCGCGATCTGCGCAAGGTGGGGGTGGGGCTAATTCGCATCACGATTGAAGATGACGACGGCCGACGAGATATCAGCTTGTCAGACACGCAGGTGCAGGGATTGCACGCTCCGCAAGATGTGCACGGCGTCATCATGCGCTGGACTGACGGCCATGCCGTGATTCCACAAACGTTGCATCGTGCACGAGGAAATGCAGTGCTTGAATTGCACGTGTTGCGTACCTATTCATATTGGGAAAGCGCGGAAACGAAGTTGCAGGCGGCATAAGCAGCGGGTGCCCGGCCCCTTGAGTCGGGTGTCGGCACTCGCAGCCCAAGACCAAAAATTGAGTCAGTTCGCGGTATCCCTGCGTCATTCAATGGCGCCACGCTTTGGCAGAAGATGTGAGGTGGGCACGTGAAACAGCAACTGAAGGTCGGATTGGCAGTCGCCGCGATTTTGGCGGGAGCAGCGGCACTGGGCGCTTATGTGGCGCAGACGCCGCCCGCCGCCGACGCGCAGGCGTCGTTGGTCAAATTGGGCGATGGCAAGAGCGGCCCGGCAGGCATGGCCTGGATTCCCGGCGCCGAGTTCCTGATGGGCAATGAACACAAGCTCTCGCAGCCCAACGAAAGGCCATCCCACAAGGTGCGTGTCAGTGGGTTCTGGATGGACGTGCATGACGTCACGAATGCCGAGTTCGGCCGCTTTGTGCAAGCCACGGGTTATTTGACGACCGCCGAGCAGAAGCCGCGCTGGGAAGACCTGCAACCGCAGTTGCCGCCCGGCACGCCGCGTCCGGATGACAGCCTGCTGGTGCCGGGCGCCATGGTGTTCACCGGCACGGCCTCCGAAGTGTCGTTGCGCGACTACAGCCGCTGGTGGCGCTTCGTCCCTGGCGCCAACTGGCGCCATCCGCAGGGGCCGGGCAGCAATATCGAAGGCAAGGACGATCATCCCGTCGTGCAGGTGTCGTACGAAGACGCGCAGGCTTATGCCAAATGGGCCGGCAAGCGCTTGCCCACCGAAGCCGAATGGGAGTTCGCCGCGCGCGGCGGGCTGGAGCAGGCCACCTACAGCTGGGGCAATGAGCTCAGCCCGCAGGGCCAGCCCATGGCCAACATCTGGGATACCCAGCAACAGCAGCCGTTTCCCGTGGTGAAGGACGAGAAGATACAGGTCGGCACCACATCCGTGGGCAGCTTCCCGGCCAATGGCTATGGCTTGTACGACATGGCGGGCAATGTCTGGCAATGGACGGCGGACTGGTACCGCGCCGATGCCTTTGCCATCCAGGCGCAGTATCGCCAGCCGCCGCTGGACCCCGCCGGGCCCGCCGACAGTTTCGATCCAGAGGACGGCAATGTCCCCGCCGCGGCGCCCAAGCGCGTGACGCGCGGCGGCTCGTTCCTGTGCAGCGATACCTATTGCATCAGCTACCGGGCCAGTGCCCGGCGCGGCACCGATCCGTTCAATGGCATGTCGCACCTGGGCTTTCGCACCGTGATGACTCCAGAGCAATGGAAACTGGCCCAGGCCCGCAAGAGCGGTATCGCCAGTCGTTGAAGCCGGCTGGGCGGCCGCAGTCGGCGGACGCCACAAGAACCAGGGAAGGGTATGGCGAATCGCGACGGTATTCTGGCGTTAGAGCAGGCGGTTTCCGCGGCGGTGTTGGGTCAGGCGGCGGTCATTCGCCACATACTGATCGCACTGCTGGCCGACGGGCATGTGCTGCTGGAAAGCCTGCCCGGCCTGGCCAAGACCCGCACCGTCAAGGCACTGGCCTCGCATTTGGCCGCGGACATGAGCCGTATCCAGTTCACGCCCGATTTGCTGCCCTCGGACATCACGGGTGCCGACGTCTTGCAACAGGATGCCGAAGGGCATCATCGGATCGAATTTCAGCAGGGCCCCTTGTTCGGCAACCTGATCCTGGCCGATGAAATCAACCGGGCGCCTGCCAAGGTGCAATCGGCCCTGCTTGAAGCAATGGAAGAGCGGCAGATCACGGCAGGCGGTGTCACCCGGCCCATGCCGACGCTTTTCATGGTGCTGGCCACCCAGAATCCTATTGAGCAGGAAGGCACCTACCCGCTGCCCGAGGCGCAGATGGACCGTTTTCTGATGAAGATCCGGCTGGACTATCCCAACGCCGAAGACGAGATGGCGATGCTGGCGATGCTGCGCGACGCAACCCAGGCCAGCGGCGCGGCCGGCACGCGCCTGAGCCAGGAAGAACTCTTTGCCTGCCGCGCGGAAGCGGCTGCCCTGCATGTGGCGCCCTCGGTGGACCGCTACATCGTGGACCTGGTCAACGCCACCCGCCGGCCCGCCGATTACGACGCCGACCTGGGCCGGTGGATCCAGATCGGTGCCAGCCCGCGCGGCGCCATCTCGCTGGATCGCGCCGCGCGTGCCCATGGCTGGCTGGCGGGTGCCGATTTCAGTTCACCGGACGACGTGCGCGCCATCGCCCACGCGGTATTGCGCCACCGCCTGCATTTGTCGTACGACGCGGTGGCCGACGGAGTCACGGCCGAGCAGGCCATCGACCGGTTGCTGGATGTGGTTGCGGTGCCGGCATAGGAACAGCCATGCGCAGCGCCCCACACCCCGTTCATCCCCCGCTATCGGAACTGATGGCGCTGGAAGCCGCGGTGCGCGGTTTGTCGTTCGTGGCTCGCCAACCGCTGAACAGCGTGCTGGCGGGGCAGCACGGCTCGCGGCTACGCGGACGCGGGCTGGACTTCTCGGAATTGCGGCGCTACGTGCCGGGCGACGACCTGCGGCAAGTGGATCCGCGCGCGACGCTGCGCTATGGCAAGCCCTATGTGCGCTCGTACACCGAGGAACGCGACCGGCCGGCAATGATCGTGGTCGACCAGCGCATGAGCATGTATTTCGGGTCGGTGCGAGCCTTCAAATGCGCAGTGGCCGCTCGCGTGGCAGCCCTGGCTGCCTGGATGGCCTACCGCGCGGGAGACCGTGTCGGGGGGCTGGTGTTCGACGACGATGGCGTGCGGGCATTCAAGCCGTTGCGCAGCCGCGATCGGATACGGGCACTGCTGGCCGAAGTCGCGCGCGCCAATGCCGCGCTGTCGGCACAACGACCGGAACAACCTGCCGCGCCAGGCCTGAATGCGGCCTTGCGGGGGGTCCTGGCGCATGCGCCCCACGACTTTCTGGTTTGCCTCATCAGTGACTTCGCTGGTGCCGATAGCGACACGCTGCGCTTGCTGCGACAGCTATCTGCGCACAACGACGTCGTTGCCGCGCTGGTGTTCGATCCCATGGCGCAAGACCTGCCGACACGCGGGCGCCTGGTGGTCACGCAAGGCGAATTACAGATGGAAATCGCCGTGGGCCGGCAGCGCGAGCGCCAGCCGCTGGCAGATTTTTTCGGCGGCCGCCTGCGCCAGGTGGCCGAGCTGCTGCGGCGCAGCCAGGTGCCGCTATTGTCCATCGACACCGCCGATGACGAACTGGCGCAATTGCGCCGCGAGCTGGGGCACCAGACGGGAGCGCGCGCATGAGCGACACGCTGCCCGGCCTGGATCAGTTGCGCGAGCTGCCTTTGCCGGCGGCCGTGCCATATTGGCCTCAGACCTGGGGCTGGGCGGTCCTGGCAGTACTGTTGCTGGCCGGCGGCATTTGGGCGGCCATCGCATATGCGCGGCGTCATCGACGTAATCGTTACCGCCGGCAGGCGCTGAAAGAGCTGGATGGCCTGGCACGCGAGGCAGGCGCCAATCCCTTGGCCGCGCGTGGCTTGCCAGCCTTGCTCAAGCGCACGGCATTGGCGGCGCAGCCAGCCGGGCAGCAAACGCGGGTGGCCGCACTGGGTGGCAAGGCGTGGCTGGCGTACCTGGACCAGGATGCTGGACAGCAGCCGTTTCCCGACGATAGCGCCCGCTTGCTGGCGACGCTGGCCTATTCGCCCGACGCCGCGGTGCAATCATTGGATCCGCTCGTGCTCGCGCGCTTGCTCGCGGCCAGCCGCCATTGGGTGGAGCACCATCATGTGGCGCCTTGAGTATCCCTGGCTGCTTGCCGCGGCGCCGTTGGCGCTGGTGGCCTACCGCTGGCTGCCTCCCTACGTGCAGGGCAGGGGGGCACTGCGCTTGCCGTTTTTCGACACCATGGCGGAACTCACGGGCAAGGCGCCCACGCGGCCGGGCGTACAGGCCAGCCGGGGCCAGTTGTGGCTGAACGTGGCTGTCTGGCTGCTTCTTGTATTGGCGCTGGCCCGCCCGCAATGGGTAGAGCCGCCGCTGACGCATAACGAGCCGATGCGCGACATTTTGCTGGCCGTGGATATTTCGCAGTCGATGGACAGCGATGATTTCCGCGATGCGCAAGGCCGCCCCGTGTCGCGCTGGGACGCGGTCAAGGCCGTCGTGGCCGATTTCATCGACAAACGTGCCGACGACCGGCTGGGTCTGATCGTGTTCGGCACCGGCGCCTATCCGCAAGCTCCGCTGACGCGCGACCACGCGTCGCTGCGCCTGTTGCTGGACCAGACCGCAGTCGGCATGGCCGGCCCCAATACCGCGGTGGGCGATGCGATTGGCCTGGGTATCCGCATGCTGGATTCGGCCCAGGAGCGGGACAAGGTGCTGATATTGCTGACCGACGGCAATGACACGGGCAGTGCTGTGCCGCCAGCGCGCGCGGCCGCTTTGGCCGCGGAACACCATGTCACCGTGCACACCATCGGCATCGGCGACCCGGCGGCCAGTGGCGATGACCGGGTCGATTTCGATACTTTGCGCGATATCGCCAGCACCGCCGGTGGACAGTTTTTCCAGGCCCGGGACCGAACTGCGCTACAGGCGGTTTACGCGACGCTGGATCGAATTACCCCACGCGAGGTCAAGACGCTGCGGCATCAGCCCAAGCATGACTATTTCTGGGCACCGCTCGGCCTGGCACTCTGCCTGCTGGCACTGTGGCATGGCCTTGCCGCGCTGGGCGGCCGGCGAGGGGGCAACCGCGCCGCGGCGCGAGCCAACATGCACACCAAGGAAGACGCATGGACCTCGACCTGAGCGTCTTTCACTTCCTGCGTCCCTGGTGGCTGCTCGGCATCCCGGTGGCGCTGCTGCTCTGGTGGGCACGGCGCGGCGAACTGGACACCGCCGGGCGCGACAGCCGGATCGCACCGGCCCTGTTGCCCTATCTGATCGTGAAGGCCCCCGGCAGCCGCGGCCCGCGGCCCATTGATGCCCTGGGGTTGATCCTGGCCGTGGGCGCGCTGGCCGCCGCCGGGCCGACCTGGCAGCGCGACGACCCGGTCTTCCTGGACAACGTGGCGCCCCTGATTGTGGCGGTGGATCTGTCGCCGTCGATGGACGCCGCCGATGTACCGCCTTCGCGGCTGGAGGCGGCCAAGCATGTACTGCGCGACTTGGCTGCGCGCCGTGCCGGCGCCAGGACAGGGCTGATCGCTTATGCGGGCAGCAGCCATCTGGTACTGCCGCCGACCGATGACACGAATCTGCTGGACCTGTTCGCCCAGGCCCTGTCCACGGACCTGATTGCGTCCCAGGGCCGCGACGCGGCCGGGGCTATCGCTTTGGCCACGCGCGTGCTGGCGGCCGAGCGCGCCGGAGGTACCTTGTTGCTGCTGACCGACGGCGCAGACCCGCAGCAACGCGATGCCGTGCGCAAGAATGCCCAGGCCGCCCGCGACATGCAGATACTGGTGATGGCCGTCGGGCAGACCGGCCAGGCGCGGTCGGGCATCGACACGGCGGCGTTGCGCGATCTGGCGGATGCCGCTGGCGCGCCGCTGGGCAGCCTGACGCACAAAATCGACGACCTGGATTGGATCGCCCTGCATGCGCAACAGCATTTCCGGGCAGTGCAGGACGCGCAAGCGGGACCGGCGCATTGGAAGGATGCGGGTTACTGGTTGTGCTGGCTGCTGGCGGCGATGGCGTTGCTGGCGATCCGGCGAGGCTGGAACGTCGCCTGGACCGCCAGCCTGCTTGTCGCCATCATGCTGGGCGCGCCACAGGACACGCGTGCAGGCGCGCTGGCCGATGCGTTCCTGACTGCTGACCAGCAGGGCCGCCTGGCGTTCGAGCAAGGCCATTACGACGTTGCCGCCGAACACTTCCGCGACCCGTACTGGAAAGGCCGGGCCGCCTACGACGCAGGCAACTATGCTGACGCGCTGGCCGCGTTTGCCACGATGGATACGGCCGAGGGCTATTTCTATGTCGGCAATACCCAGACGCGCTTGCGGCAGTACGACGCGGCGCTGGCCGCCTATGAACAGGCCTTGGCGCTGAAGCCAGGGTGGCAGCCGGCGATGGTGAATCGCGACATCGTGACCCGCCTGCTGGCGGCGATGAGCCAAGAGCAGCAGGGCCAGCCCGCCGAGCCGCCCGACCGCACCATCGCGGACAAGACCGCGCAGGCGGGCAAGATCGCCCAGGTGCCCGTCGCGCAGGCCACTTCCGAAGACATGTGGTTGCGCAATCTGAGCCTGTCGCCCGCGCGCTTCCTGCGCGGCAAGTTCGCTGCCGAGGATGCGGCCGCTGGAGGACGGCCATGATCCGTTGGCAGCCCGTCCTCTTGTCAGTTGCTCTGTTGCTGGGTCTGTCCGCCTCTACCCATGCCCAGGACGGTCCGGTGATGCAAGTGACGGCACGCTTGCAGGCGCCGGCCGATGTGGTGGCCGGGACGACGCTGCGCCTTGAGCTCGAGGTGATGACGCCAACCTGGTTCACGCAGCCGCCGCAGTTGCCGGGCCTGGATTTGCCGGGGGTAATGGTGACGCCGCCGTCCGGGCAGGGCGATATCGTGCACGACAAGAGAAACGGGGTGGCCTATAGCGGCCTGCGCTACACCTACATACTGAGTCCTACCGCGCCTGGCGCCGTGCAGATACCGGCATTGACCGTCAGTGCCCAAGTCGGGCCGGGCAAGCGGGCGATAACGGCCAGCAGTTCTCCCTTGTCGTTCAGCGTACAGGCCGGTAGCGATACCGGCAGCCAGGGCGTCGCGACCGGTCAACTGAACGTGTCGCAGGATTTTTCGCTGGCACCCAACCCGCTGGTGGCGGGCGGCCGCGTAACGCGCAGCGTCACGCAACGCGCCGATGGGGTGCAGGCCATGCTGCTGCCTGCCGCGCCGCTGATCAACGTGCCGGGTTTCAAGCGCTATCCGCGCGAACCGGAAGTCACCACGCTGACCGACGGCCGCGGCGGTTTCATCGGCGGGCAACGCATCGATCGTGCCGACTACATCGCCCAGCAAGCCGGCACGCTCAGTCTGCCCGCCGTGACGTTGCATTGGCGCGACAGCGCAAGCGGACAGTTGCGGCAGCAGGAGCTACCCGGACAGACCTTCGCGGTAGGGGCCGCCCCGTCGGCCACGCCGCCATTTTCGCTGGCCGACGATTTGGCGCAATTGCGGCATGGCCTGCGTTGGGTGCTTCCAGCCGCATGGCTCGCGTGGGCCGGCGGCGTGGCGCTGGTGGCGCTGGCGCTGTGGCTGACTTGGCCGTGGTGGCGACGCGGGGGCCAGGCGCTGCGTGCCTGGGTATGGCGGGCGCGCGTACGCCGGCGCGCGAGCGAGCCATGGCATTGGCACGCCTGGCGCCGCGAGGCACGCCAGGGCAAGGCGACGCTCAGCGCTTTCTATCGCTGGCTGGCGCGCGCGGCTGGCACGAACGACCTGCGCGCCGCGGTGGCGCCGCTGGGCGACCCGGCATGCGCCACCGCGGCGGCCACGCTGCGGCAGGTCTATGCAGGGCAGGGCCGCGACGCAAGCTGGCGCACCGGGTTGCTGGCGGCCTCGCGCCTATGGCGACGGGCCTGGCGCGCACGCTGCGTACCCGTACCGGCCTACGCATTACCCCCCATCTTGAATCCCGGTCTGAATCCGGGCGCGACAACGGCACGACCCTCGCGCGGCACGCGCACAAAGGACCAATGATGGACAAACTGCGGATGACAGGACTGCGGCGCTGGGCCACCTGGGCTGGCGCGGCCGCCATATCGCTACTGCTGGCGGCTTGCGCGGGGACAGACAATGCCCGCACGTCCAGCGCCGAACTGCCATCGTGGAACGACGGGCCGTCGCGCGCGGCGATCATCGAGTTCGTGAAGGCGGTTACGCAGCCGGGCAGTCCGGATTTCGTCGCCGTCGGAGAACGCATTGCAGTGTTCGACAACGACGGTACGCTCTGGAGCGAGCAGCCCATGTATTTCCAGCTGCTGTTCGCGCTGGACCGCATCAAGACGATGGCGCCCAGTCACCCGGAATGGGCACGGCGCCAGCCTTACAAGGCCGCCATCGCGGGCGATCATGCCGCGTTGGCCAAGGCCGGCGAACCCGCGTTGCTGAAAATCGTCGGTGTCACGCACACCAACATGAGCACCGACGACTTCACACTGAGCGTGACTCAATGGGCGGCCAAGGCCCGGCATCCCCGGTTCAATGAACCCTACACCAGCATGACCTACGCGCCCATGCGCGAACTGCTGGACTACCTGCGCGCCCGCGATTTCAAGACCTACATTGTGTCGGGCGGCGAAACGGAATTCATGCGGGCCTGGGCGCAAGAGGCTTACGACATCCCGCCCGAACAGGTCATTGGCAGCAGTTTCGTGACTTCGTTCGACATGCGGGGCGGCCAGCCGGTGCTGTGGCGCCATGGCAAGCTGGAATTCAACGACGACGGGCCGGGCAAGCCAGTGGCCATTCAGCGCTATATCGGCCGCCGTCCCATTCTGGCCTTCGGCAATTCCGACGGCGATCTGCAGATGTTGCAGTGGACCGCCGCGGGGTCGGGCAAGCGTTTCACCGGGTTGGTGCATCACACTGATGCCAAACGCGAATGGGCCTATGACAGGGATTCGAAGATAGGGCGCCTGGACCGCGCGCTGGACGAAGCGCAGCGCCAGGGGTGGACGGTTGTAGATATGGAAAAGGAGTGGAGCCGGGTATACGCGTTCGAGAAACCTTGATGTGTGTTGGAAGCCCTGTTGGGCAAGGAGAGCAACCATGAGAGCAAGACGATGGCTGGGAGCGGCAGTGGTAGCCGCCAGCGGGCTTGCGGTAATGGGCGGCGCGCAGGCGCAGGCCCAGAACACGCAGTCCACGCCACAGGCACAGGCCTCTGGCAAGAAACCCAATATCCTCGTGATCTTCGGCGACGATATCGGGCAGACCAACATCAGTGCCTATGGCAAGGGTGTCGTGGGCTACACGACGCCCAACATCGACCGGATCGCCAAGGAAGGCACCATGTTCACCGACTACTACGCCGAGAACAGTTGCACGGCGGGGCGATCGACCTTCATCACCGGACAAGTGCCGCGGCGCACGGGGTTGTCCAAGGTAGGGATGCCGGGCGCGCCGGTGGGCCTGCAAGACCGTGACATCACCATTGCCCAGGCGTTGAAGGGGCATGGCTACAACACGGCGCAGTTTGGCAAGAACCACCTGGGCGACCGCGACGAGTATTTGCCGACCAAGCACGGGTTCGATGTGTTCTTCGGTAACCTGTATCACCTTAATGCCGAGGAAGAGCCCGAGCGGCCGTACTGGCCCAAAGACTCGAAAGACGACGTCATCAACAGCTATAAGCCTCGTGGCGTGATCAAGGCGACGGCCGACGGCAAAATCGAGGATACCGGCGCCTTGACCTCCAAGCGGATGGAGACGATCGATGACGAAACTGTCGGCGCCGCGCTCGATTACCTGGACAAGCATGGCAAGGATGACAAGCCATTCTTCCTGTGGATGAACAGCACCCGCATGCACTTGTTCACCCATATCCGGCCCGAGCACCAGGGCAAGAGCGGCATGCCGGGCAATGCCTACGCCGATGGGATGTGGGAACACGACCAGGATGTCGGCAAGCTACTGAAGAAGTTGGATGATCTGGGTATTGCCGACAACACGATCGTGATCTATGCGACGGACAATGGGCCGAACCAGTTCAGTTGGCCGGATGCCGCAACAACGCCATTCCGCAACGAGAAGAATTCGAACTGGGAGGGCGCCTATCGTGTGCCGGCCATGATCCGCTGGCCCGGGCATATTCCTGCGGGTGAAGTCAAGACCGGAATCGTCTCGGGCCTGGATTGGTTCCCGACCTTGCTTGCCGCAGCAGGTGACACCGACGTCAAAGAACGGCTGCTCAAGGGATGGACCCCCGATGGCGCCAACCGAAGCTACAAGGTGCACCTGGACGGATACAACCAACTGGGCTACCTGACCGGCAAGAACGACGAAAGCGCCCGGAATGATTTTTACTATTTCAACGACGACGGGATGCTGGTCGCCATGCGTCAAGGCAACTGGAAGGCTGTTTTTTGCGAGCAACAGGCGCCAGGTGGATTCGCCGTCTGGAAGGATCCGTTCGTATGCCTGCGCGTGCCGAAGTTGTTCAACCTGCGCATGGATCCGTATGAGCGGGCGGATATCGTCTCCGACCAGTACTACGACTGGGTGGTAAAGAACGATTATCTGGTGCTCATGGCCTCGATGAAGGCGGCGGAATTCCTGCAGACATTCGTCGAATGGCCACCCAGCCAGCGTCCGGCGACCTTCAGCGTCGACCAGGTGCAGGCTGAGGTCGATCGGAAGGTCGAGCAAATCCTCGAAGAGCAATCGAAGAAGCAGGGCAAGTAGGCGGGAGGGCCGCGGGCGGGCCACACGCCTGCCCGCGGCCTGCGGATTTTCCACCAAGTTTCATGAGCACAACAATATGAGTTCATCCGCGCGTGCACTGGCGGGTATGTCCGGGGCCGACGCGCAAGCCTTGCCCACGGCAAGGCTTGCCACGGTGTCCCTGTTGCTGGCGCTGTCGGGCATGGCTGCCCTGGTTTTCCAGATTCTGTGGATCAAGCAGCTGTCGCTGATCGTGGGTGTGGAAGTGCATGCCATCGCGGTGGCGGTCAGTGCGTTCTTTCTGGGGCTGGCAGGGGGCAGTTGGTGGCTGGGCCGCCTGGCGGATCGCAGCGAGCGGCCGTTACGGCTGTACGCGCGGATCGAGGTGGGCATTGCGGCGACGGCGGTGGCCGTGACCCTGGCCCTGGCGCACGGCGCCTTGCCTTTTGCACGCGCTGAGCAGATCAGCCCGCTGCTGGCCTGGCTGGCCGTGGTCGTGGTTATCGGCGCGGCGCCTTTCCTGATGGGCGGCACGCTGCCTGTACTGCTGCGCGCTACCGGCGCCGGCCGGGTGGGGCGGGCCGGCGCCACCTTGTACGCCGCCAATACCGGCGGCGCCATCGCGGGCGCCTTGTTGCCGGCTTTTGTACTGATCCCCGCCTTTGGCGTGCAGCGCAGCGCGTGGGTGGCGGCGGGCCTGAACCTGCTGGCGGCGCTGGGCGCCTGGATGCTGGACCGGCGCAGCCCTATGGCCTCGCGGGGGCAGCCGGCGGCACCGGTTTCCCGGTTCGCGCCGCATTCGCTGCCTGCCCGGGCATGGCTGGCCATCGGGCTTTACACCGTGGCGGGCGCCATTGCCTTGGGCTACGAGGTGCTGTGGTCGCAGATGATCGTGCCGTTCATGAGCACGCGCGCTTTCGCATTTTCCATTGTGCTGGCCGTCTATCTGGCGGGCCTGGCGATCGGGGCGGCGCTGTACGCCCGCCTGGAGCACCGGCTGGGCGATCCCTGGCGAGTGTTCGGCCTGCTGATTGCCTGCGCGGGCATTTTCGCCCTGATGGAGGCGGCCTTGCTGGGCCGCTGGCTGGTCAGCGTCCAGAGCCTGGCGGAAGAGGCGGTGCACGGCTGGACAGGCAGCAGCCTGGCCGGCATGAGCGCACGCTTCGCGGTTGCGGCGGCCGTCATCGTGTTGCTGCCCACCTTGCTGCTGGGCGCGGCGTTTCCCGCGGTGTTGCGCATCGCCGTGCCGCCCGAGCAGCGCGGGCAGGGCGCGGGCGCGGTGTTGGCGGGAAACACGCTGGGCGGCATTGCCGGCACGGCCCTCACCGCCTTTGTGCTGCTGCCGTACCTGGGCACCCTGCGCAGCCTGGTCCTGCTGGCGGTGGCGGCCTGCGTGACAGGGGCGATTGCCGCCTGGCAAGCGCGCCCCGCCGCGCCCATGGCCCGCGCGCTGGCACTGGCATTGGGCGGCGCCGCCCTGATCGTGGGCTGGGCGCTGCCTGTGGACCACCTTGCACGCCTGCTGCCGGGCGCGCAAGACAAGAACCTGGTGTTCTACGAAGAAAGCCACGGCGGCACGGTGGCCGTGGTGGAGAGCGGCCGGGGCGATCATCGGTTCCGGCGCCTTTACATCCAGGGCGTGTCGAATTCCGGCGACGCCATGCCATCGTTGCGCTATATGCGGTTGCAGGCCTTGCTGCCGCTTATCGTGCATGCCGGCGAACCACGGTCGGCCCTGGTGATTGGCTACGGCACGGGCATTACGGCGGGCGCCCTGTCACGCTACCCGGGATTGGAGCAGCGCGTGGTGGCCGAGTTGCTGCCGGGGGTGCTGCATGCGGCGCCGCTGTTCCACGGGACTTACGGCGCGGCTCGGGACGCCGGCCTGGAGATCCGCCTGCGCGACGGCCGCCGGGAACTGCTGGGCAGCACCCAGCGTTATGACCTGGTCACCCTGGAGCCGCCGCCGCCTTCCGCGGCGGGCGTGGTGAATCTGTATTCCCGCGATTTCTATGCGTTGGCGGCATCGCGGCTCAATCCCGATGGCATCGTGGCCCAGTGGCTACCTCTGCCGACCCAGAACCTGGACGATACCCGCGCGCTGGTGGCCAGTTTCATCGAAATTTTTCCGCATGCCTCGCTGTGGACTACCGAGCTGCATGAGATGTTGTTGGTGGGCTCGATGCAGCCCTTGCCGCTGGATGCCGCCCGTATCGCCGCGCGTTATGCGCAGCCCGGCGTGCGCGCGGCCCTGGCCGAGGTAGGCGTCGGCTCGCCGGCGGCGCTGCTGGCGACCTGGGTGACCGACCGTGCGGGCCTGGTGCGCTTTGCCGGCCAGACACCTGCCGTCACCGATGATCTGCCGGCAATCGAATACGCCACCTGGGTGCGGCCGCGCGAAGTGGTGCGCACCTTGCCCGAACTGTTGGCGCTGCGCGGCGATCCACCTGTACAGGGCGGCAGTGCGGCCCTGATGGCCGACATCGAGCGCGAGCGTGCGCCGCTCGATTTGTTCTACCGCAGTGCCCTGGCGGCCTATCGGGGCGATCGTGAGGGGTGGGCTCGCGATGCCGCGGCGCTGGCGCAAGCCGGCCAAGACAACCCCTATCTGCGCTGGTTTATCGGCGGGCAGGACGAATAGCAGGCGAGCGCATGGTGATCTATGAACTATTCCGTTGTACTCGTGGGTCTGGCGGTGCTGTTCTACTTTTTATTGTTTGCCGCGATCCAGGTCGGGCGTTATCTGGGCAGGCGCGCCGGCCCGGATGGCGAATCCGGCCGTTCGGGCGCGGCTGCCATCGAGGCCTCTGTGTTCGCCCTGCTGGGCCTGCTAGTGGCGTTCACGTTTTCCGGCGCGGCGCAACGCATGGCCGAGCGGCGCGATCTGCTGGTGCAGGAAGTCAATGCCATCGGCACCGCGTGGTTGCGCATCGACCTGATCAATGCCGCCGACCAGCCCCAGCTGCGCGAGCAATTCCGCCGCTATGTGGACGAGCGCATCAACTATCACCGGCACGTGGCCGACCTGCGCCAGCGCGAGGCGATTGCGGACCAGGTGGCGGCGATGCAGAAGCAGATCTGGGCTTCCTCGATGCAGGCGGCCGCGCGCAGTACGCCGCCTTTCGCGGCGTCGTATGTGGACGCCGTGAACGAGATGTTCGACATCTCTACCACCCTGACCGTGGCGCAGAAGGTTCATCCGCCGCTGGTCACTTACTTGTTTCTTGGTTTCCTGGCGCTGGTGTGCGGCTGCTTTGTCGGACTGAACCTGGCCAACGCAAAGCGGGGCAGCCTGATTCACCAGGCGCTCTATGCGCTGGTCATGACGGCGGCGCTCTACATCATTATCGACTTTGAATTTCCTCGTATCGGCACGATCCGCATCGACCAGAGCGACGCCCTGCTGATTGCCCAGCGCGACGCCATGAGCGATCCGGCAGGTGTGTCCAGATAGAGAATGCGGCAGTGCACCGGTGTTCTGGCGCTTTTTGGTGGGGATGTCATGTTTGGCCGGCAGGCGATAGCGATAGCTATGACAAAGCGGGTTTCTGGATGCTTGCTGATCGCTCTGGTTTCCACGGCGGCAACGCCGGCGCTTGCGCAGACGGGTCTCAGGCTGACTCATGACGATCTGCAGAAGCGGGCCAATGGCGTGCTGGCGCTGATGTCGTTTTCCATCGTGCCCGACATAACCACGAGCTCCTTGTCCATTGGCAGCGGTGGTGGATCGACCTCGGGCTCCAGCGATTTCTTCATGACGCAACTGGGTGGTGGCGATACGTTGTCCGACTCGGTGCCCATTTACCTTGAAGGGGTGCTGGCGGCCAGCCGCTACGATCCGACCTTCATCGCGACACAGGGTGCAGAGAGCCGGCGCATTCCCACCAAATGGAACAGCATATCGGCCACGGGTGGCATCGGCTGGGATTTCAAGCTGACCGATGAGCTGAAGCTGAGGCCCATCTTCAATTTCGCCTTGGGCAATGTCTCCAGCGATCTGCGCGCCGCCAGTTGGTATGTGGGCAGGAAGACCGGCCGCGACGTCGATTTCCTGGACCGGGGCTCGCTCAATGCCTACGGCCTGGGCGGATCGGTGATGCTGGACTACGAGCATTATCGACCCGGCTACGAAGTGGACGTGGAATTGCGGTATTCCGATATCCGGCTGCAGAGTTTCAGTAGTTCGGCGGCCGTGCGAGGCAAGGCCGTGGCGCAATCGGCCAACCTGTGGGCGCGCTACCGAGCACCCACCGGCATGATGCTGTTGCAGCGGCCGCTGCGATACGTGCTTGAACTGACGCATTCCGAGTTCCTGGGCGACCAGCGCGGCGTGCTGGGGTTCGATCGCCTGACTTCGGTGGGCGCTGGGCTGGAGCTGGATTCCAGTGCCTACAACGTTGTCATTACGCGCACGCGCCTCGTGGGCCGCTATGTATTTGGAACCAATGTCTCGGGTTTTTCAGTGGGGTTGGCGGTGAGCTTCTGAACAGGATCGCGCCATCTGTCGCTGGGCGTGGAATTCGCTGATTTTTTTGTACCGGCGCAACGTGCTGGAGGTGGATATGAAATCGGAGCAGTCGGGGGCAAGCGCTGCCACGCAGTTTTCGCTGGTACGCAACGACCCGTTTTATCGCCTGCAGCGCCGCATCGGCCTGATCCCCGCCGACGGCGACGGCTTCAAGCGGCGCGCCGTGATCTATGCGCTGGTGGCCTGGCTGCCGTTGGTGATTGCGTCCTGGTTCGCGGGCACCGTGGTCGAATCCGCCGGCATCGCCGAGCCGCTGCTGGGCCATATCGGCATACATGTGCGCTGCCTGGTGGCCATTCCCCTGCTGGTATTGGCCGAAGGACTGGCGCAACGGACGATTCCATTGTTCATGCGGGAATTCCGCCGCACGGGATTGATCGGCGCAGCCCAGGCCCCGCAATTCGAGCAAGTGCTTGCCGATGTCCTTCGCCTGCGCAACCAGGCCCTTCCCTGGGTGGTCATCATTGGGCTGGTGGCTGCCTGGACTGCGGCCTTCTTTTTGGCGCCCAATCGGGACGAGATCCAATGGGCGGGCGCGGAGAGCCGCAGCCTGGCCTTCGGCGCCTGGTGGTTCCTGCTGGTGACCCGACCGATATTCTCGGTACTGCTGCTGGCCTGGATATGGCGCCTGATATTGTTGGCGATCTTGCTGTTTCGTATCGCGCGCCTGCCGTTGCAGCTGGTCGTCATGCACCCGGACCGCTTCGCCGGGCTGGGCTTTCTGGACCGTATTCCGGTGGTCTACAGTCCGTTCATTCTGTCCGTCTCGGCGGTGGTGGCAGGGGCGTGGGCCCACGGCGTTTTCTACCATGAGGTGCCGGTGCCATCGCTCTATGTGCAGATGGCCACGCTGCTGGTCGTGCTGGTCGCCATGGGACTGGCGCCGCTATTGGTATTTGCGCCCATGCTGCTGCGGGCCAAGAAGAAGGCGCTGCTCGACTACGGCGTCTTGCTGGCCCAGCATGGCCGGGCGGTGGATGCGAAATGGATCGCCCGGCAAGACGTGCCGGACCTGGCCATGCTGAACGCGCCTGAACTGGGCCCGGTGGCCGATATCCAGTCCCTGTACCAATCCGTGGCATTGATGCGGCCGGCCATCATCAACAAATCGATCGTCGCCAAGATCGTGCTGCCCGCCGCGTTGCCCTTGCTGTTGCTGGTGGCCACGCAATGGCCGCTCAAGAGCACATTGAGCAAATTGCTGTTCACGCTACTGTAACCAGGAGGAGGCGCATGCGGCGCGGATGATGGTTGGCAACACCATTGCGCCATGGGTGACGGAATCTCGCGGTGTAGATCGCTTTCCCGACAGGAGAGTTCCATGAAAGGGTTTCTAAGGTATTGCATTGCTGTGTTGGCGCTGCTGTGTCTAAGCCCGCCAGGCTACGGGCAATCCAGGCTGGGCAATGCGCAACTGGACCAGATGCTGGCGCCGGTCGCGCTGTATCCCGACGCGCTGCTGTCTCAAGTACTGATGGCGTCCACTTATCCCGATGACGTGGCTGCGGCGGCGAAATGGTCCGGCCGGAATGCGAATCTCAGCGGCGATGAGGCGGTGAAAGCCGTGCAGGACCAGCCCTGGGACCCCAGCGTCATGTCGCTGGCGGCATTTCCCTCGGTGCTGGACATGATGGGCAGGCAGCCCGATTGGGTGCGTTCGGTGGGCGATGCCTTCCTGGACCAGCCGGATGATGTGATGAACTCGGTGCAGCGACTGCGCCTGCAGGCACAGAAAGCGGGATCGCTGGCGAGTAGCTCGCAGCAAACCGTGACGACGTCCACCGAAGGCGGTTCCACCGTGGTCAGTATCGCGCCCGCCTCGCCGAGCGTGGTGTACGTGCCGACCTATAACCCCACCACCGTCTACGGCAGCTGGCCTTATCCCTCGTATCCGCCGGCGTATTACCCACCCCCGCCGGGGTCGACGTTCGCCTCGGCGCTGGTCTCCGGGTTGGCATTCGGCACGGGGATCGCGATCGCCGATTCGTTGTGGGGCGGCTTCGACTGGGACGATCACGACGTGGATATCGACGTCAACCGCTACAACAACATCAACGTCAACAAGAAGCTGGACGCCAGCCGCACCAACGTGCAGTGGAATCACGACCCGTCCCGACGCGGCGATACGCCTTATCGCAGCGCGGATACCCGGCAGCGCTTCGATGATCGGCGTACCGGTGCGCAACGCGGCCAGGGAGGCCAGGGTGGCCGGACGGCCGGCACGGCATCCCGGCCCGTAGCGAGCCAGCAGGACCGACGCCAGCATGCACAGGAAGTCATGCGTCAACGCGAAGGGGCCAGTTCGACAGCACGTAGTTCGGGCGGCCACCAGGCTGGCGCGCGGCCCGGTGCAGGGGGCGTGCACGCAGGCGGTGCCAACCGCAACGTCAGCCGCGGCGATGCGCAAGCGTCGGCGATTGCCCGTTCCCGGGACAACAATCGCGACAATGCGTTGCGCGGCGTCAACGGCCCGACTCATGCGCGCAGCGCGGGTGCTTCGCATGCGGGCCAAACCAGGCCGGCCACGCACCAGGCGCCACGGCGCGTGTCGGCCCCGCCCCGCGGACACGGTGGCGGCATGCATGGTGGTGGACAACTTGGGCGGGGGCATGGAAGACGATGAAACACGCAAAACAGCAATGCATGCGCGGTGCCGCGCTAGGCCTGTTGGCGGTCGGCGCCTTGTGCGCGGCGGGGCAGGCGTATGCCCAGGCGGCCTATCCCAGTGCCGAGGCCGCCGCCGAGGCCCTGGCCACGTCTATTTCCACTGGCGATGAAGAGCAACTGAAATACGTCCTGGGTGCCGACTTCCAGCGCTATGTGCCGCAAGACAGCGTCTCGCGCGATGATGTGTATGCCTTCCTGGCGGCCTGGTCCAAGCACCATGAAGTGGTGGCTGCGGGGCCGGCGTCAGCGGCGTTCATCGTCGGACAGCATGGTTGGTCCTTCCCGGCCCCCATCTTGAAGGGCGCGCGCGGATGGCATTTCGATGTGCGCGAAGGCGCGCGGGAAATGCAGCGGCGGCGCATCGACCGCAATGAGGATGCGGCGATTGCCACCCTGCAGGCCCTATGCGAGGCGCAGCAGCGGTATCGGTCCTCGGTGGGGCAGGGCAGGCCGGCGCAGCGGATTGTCAGCCGCGAAGGCCAGCACGACGGCCTGTACTGGCAGTCGGACGGCCAATCCCCCGCACAAAGCCCGTTGAATGATGACGCCCTGGTGATGGGCGCCAACGTGCCCGTGGATGCCGCCTTGCATGGGTATAGGTATGCCATCTTGCCAGCGAGCGACGAGACGGGTTGCGCTTTCGCCGCCTGGCCGGCAGTGTACGGACGGTCTGGCCAGTACAGTTTCGTGATCGGCCCCGGCGGGAAAGTGGCCGAAAGCGATTTAGGCAGGCAGTCTACTGTGGCGGATTTCGATCAACGAGGCCGGGCGAATGAAAAATGGGGCGATGCCCTATCCTGAGATGGATCAATTCTATTGTTGTTGGAGAACTATCATGACAGCGTTGAGCCGAAAAATTTTTCGATACTCTCTGGTGGTTGGGCTTCTTTGCGCCAACGAAGCGAGCTGGGCACAGGCATATGGGGCATTCTCCAAGGATTCAATTTACGGGTCCTTGCAGCATGCCGAGGCAGTATCTTTCAACGAGGCTGCAGCAACCGTACTTGGCAATCCAAAGGATGGCGTTGTCACGCAATGGACCAGCCCTGTTGCCCGTCGCGCTCCTGTTTCGGGACAACTTTACGCCGACGGTTCTCGCCAGCAGAATGGCCTACCTTGCCGCTTGCTCCATGCCAGGCTGGAGCAAGGTTCGAATCATGAAAACTGGGAATTCTGGTTTTGCCAGACCGACGGCCAATGGAAGGCTGCCTCTCAAACCCGTCGCTGAATCGGGCGATCTGGGTGCTGACATGCAGTTACCGCATCTTGTTCCCTGTTTCCCGGGTTGGCAATACACTTGCGGCACTTCAACTCCCTTGTCCGCGATATGAAAATCCTTTGCAGCCTGGCGATCATGGCCACATTGCTGGTCGGCTGTGCCGTATATACGCCGGATGGCGCCGTCATTGTCGATCCGCATGGCGGCGGCGGTGGCGGTTTCTGCCCGCCTGGCCAAGCCAAAAAAGGCAACTGCTAAGGCTTCGAGCACGGCCTGCCGTGGGGCAGCATGTCTGCCCACTTCCTCCAATGGCCCTACTGTCGAGGTCAGATAAACGACAAAAACAGCGGCTTCGCGCGTGGGAACGGAGCCCTTCGGCCCGGCATGGTATTTGCTGTCGTACGTAGGTTGGTGGCAACGATCGTTCTTTGAAAAGGCCGGTGTCCAGGCCACCATAACCTCGCCACGGGGAACTCATGGAATCGTCATCGCAGTTTCCAACGGAAGACCGGTATCGCCTGCTGGTCGATGCCGTCATGGATTACGCGCTCTATCTGCTGGACGTCAATGGTCGGGTCAGCAGTTGGAACACCGGCGCTGAGCGATTCAAGGGCTATACGGCTGAAGAAATCATCGGCCAGCATTTTTCCGTTTTCTACACCGAGGAAGACCGTGCCGCCGGTATTCCTCGAATTGCCTTGGAGACAGCCGCGCGCGAGGGGCGCTTCGAAGCAGAAGGCTGGCGCGTTCGCAAGGATGGCAGCAGGTTCTGGTGCAGTGTCGTAATAGACCCCGTCCATGACGACCAGGGCCAACTTATCGGGTATGCGAAGATCACGCGCGACATCACGGAACAGAAGCACCACCGCGACGAGCTGCAAGCCACCCGTGATTCCATGCATCACGCCCAAAGGATGGAGGCCATAGGCCGGCTGACTGGCGGGGTGGCGCATGATTTCAACAACTTCCTGACTGCCATAAGGTTTTCCGCCGAGTTCCTGAAGCGGTCTCCGGATATGCCCGAATCGCTGATGCACTATATCGGCATCATCTCGGATACAACCGAGCGGGCGGCACAGCTCACCCGGCAACTATTGGCTTACGCAAAAAAGCAGCCGCTGCAGCCCCATGTGTTTGACGCAAGAGAAAGCTTGACCTCGCTTCGATCGCTTTTCGAGGCATCTGTCGGCTCGTCTGTCGAGCTGACTTATGAACTTGGCTCCGGCAATTGCACGATCTTTGCAGATACAGGCCAACTTGAGTCGACGCTGTTGAACCTGGTCATTAATGCGCGAGACGCTATGCCGGCTGGCGGGACGTTGACCTTATCGGTGCGGCATGTCGATAATCTGCCACCCCTGCGCAACGCGCAGGGGCGCCTGGGTCCGTTTGTGGCCCTGTCGGTTCGGGATACGGGTGTGGGGATTGCTCCAGAACTCGTCCAGCATGTCTTCGAGCCTTTCTTTTCGACCAAGGGCCAGCACAAGAATTCCGGGCTGGGGCTCAGCCAAGTACTGGGCTTCGTGCAGCAGTCCGGCGGCGACGTCGGGGTGAGCAGTGTCGTGGGGCAAGGTTCGACGTTCACGCTTTACCTGCCGGCCGCCGACCCACCCAAGAGCCCGGATGCGCAACCGGTGATGCCTCGCACGGACATAGGCGCGTGCAACGACATCCTGCTGGTTGAAGACAATCGACTGGTCGGCGAAGTCGTCTCGAATTTATTGCAGGATCTCGGCCAGAACCCGACCTGGGTGGTTGATGCCCAAGCGGCACTTCATGTACTCAACGAAAAAAGTGGACGATTTGACGTCGCTATCCTGGACGTGATCTTGCCTGGGATGAACGGTGTGGAATTGGCAAAGCGGGTTCGTGCAAGCTGGCCGGATATACGCATTGTCTTGGCCAGTGGCTATAGCGACGCGATAGTGGGGCCGGAGGCTGTCGAGTTTCCTGTGATGCAAAAGCCGTATTCAGTTGAAATGCTGGCCAAATTACTACGAGACGGATCATCCGCACGCCGGGAAACCCCGGATGTTTGCCGGGGCCGGCGTTGTTGAAGGCTATTCGCTGATGTGGTGCTGGGCGATGGAGTCCGGGTCAATTCCCCCATTGCGCAGGCGGGAGTCGACGTCTTCCTGTCCTGCGGACGGGGCGTCAACGGCAGGCAGGTCCAATGCATTGGCCAGTGCTCGTTTGGCTTCGAGCGTGCTGGAAATGGCGCCGTTCACAAGGGCCGTGCCGTCACTGCCATCGGTTTTCTTGAAGCTGATCTGCGTTTTCATGGTGTCTCCTATTGCGCGGAGCATCCGCCCTTTAACCGTAACACAACCAAAACGCCATGGCGCCTGACTTGGGTACGTTCTGTATCATCGCTACTTTCCGTCCGCAGGAGTTGCTGTCGTGCGCGCGATTCCCGATGTTCAGATACGGCTTGTTTCGCCCCAGGATTCAATTGCTGAATTGACCGCGTTACTCCATAGGGCGTACGCGCCCTTGGCCGCGATGGGGTTGCGGTACGTGGCAACGCACCAGTCGCCCGAGGTGACCCAAGCGCGTATTGGCCAAGGCGAGTGCTACGTGGTCCAGGCCAGCGGCAAATTGATCGGCACGATAGTATTTCGGCCTGCCGAGAAAACGAAAGGGTCTGCCTGGCTGGACCGTGCCGACGTGGCTTCGCTGGGACAGTTCGCCATCGACCCCGAGTGGCAGTCGTCCGGATTGGGAGGCCGCTTGATGGCCCTGGCGGAAACGCGTGCTGTACAGACCGGCGCAGCCGAGATCGCCCTGGACACCGCCGAGCCCGCAACCCATTTGATCGAATGGTATTCCCGGCGCGGCTATCGCTTCATTGAATACGCGCAGTGGCAGAGCGTCAATTACCGAAGCGTGATCATGAGCAGGCCGGTATCGCCCGTGCAAAACGGCAACTCGCCAGGCTGAGTTGCTTGATGCCACGGGCGTTGGCGGCCAATGCCCGGTGCCTGGGAATCATGCCCCCAGCAAATGCTGGACAAAGGCTCGAGACAACTCTGTCTGCGGACGCAAGGTGCTCCAGAGCACATGGCTATGCACCTGTATCTCGGGTTTCAGCGGCCGGCTGGTAAGGCCTTGCACCGGCAAGGCACTCAGCAGGCTGGACTCGACCAGCGCAACGCCTGCGCCATGAAATGCCAGGACCATGCCTGTCATTGACGTCGCCACTTCGATCTGGATATTCAAGGGCCGTTTGATAAACGCATTCAGGCGGTGGCGCAGCAGCGCCTGCGGTACATAGGTGATCACGGGGTAGGGCAGCAGGTCGTCGATGGCGATGGATGACAGTGCTGCCAGCGGGTGGGTCTCGGGCAGAATGCAACTGAGTTCCGCATTCCGCATGGGCAAGGATTGCACGCCTTCATGGTCGCCAGGAGAAAAGGCCACGCCCAGGTCGACTTGCTCGTTGACGAGCCGTTCCGTGATCAAGTTCGAGTCCATCGACTGCAACGACACACGCACGGTCGGACGCGTCTTGACGAATTCCGCCACGGCCTGCGCCAGCCACGCGTTTGCGATAGGCGAACTGGCGGCGATGGACAGCGACCCGTGGATGCCCTCGGCCAGGTCCTGGCTGAAGCGTTCCAGCCCCGCCACCCGACCGAAAATGTCCTGCACTTCGGGCAGAAGCGCGCGGGCTTCCGGAGTGGGGACCAGGCGTCCGCCCTGGCGCCGGAATAGCTTGAATCCCAGGCGCTGCTCAAAATGCTTGATGGTGGCGCTGACGGCCGGCTGGGTAACGTGCAGCAGAGTGGCTGCCCCGGTGATCGAGCCAGACATCATGACGGCATGGAACGCCTCCAGGTGGCGCAGTTGGATGCGGGCAAGCATGGGGGCAGGCAGTCTCCATAAGCTGGCTTTATGGCCGGCATTGGTTATGTGATTGGCAGTTATCTTAGACCACTGCCTAGAATCGCGGCACGCATGAGCCCGGTGGCGCCGGTTGGCGCCCGTGGCCGTGCGGCGGGCTTAATCGACCTTTACCAGGAGCGTTCATGCAGGAGAAGCAAGAAACCGTATATCGCCCCAAGCAAGACAATCTGTATTTTCCAAAATACCCCACGTTCGATTCCGCCGAAAAGGAACGCTGGCATCGGCGGCAACGGCTGGCGGCGGTCTGCCGGGTTTTTGCCAAATTCGGATATGAATATGGGTTTGCAGGCCACGTGACGGTGCGTGATCCCGAGCATCCCAACCTTTACTGGACCAACCCGTTTGCCATGGATTTCGGGCGCGTCCGTGCCAGCGACATGCTGATGGTGGATCACGCCGGTACGGTGCTGGAAGGGCGCTGGGCAGTCAACCGCGCGGGCTTTGTGCTGCACTCGGCGATTCACGAGGCAAACCCCGATGTGCTGGCCTCATGCCACGCGCATACGACCCATGGCATGGCCTGGGCAGCCTTGGGGCTGCCGCTGGACCCCATCACCCAGACCGCTTGTGGTTTCTACGAAGACCAGGCCTTGATTACAGAAGAAGCGGGCGCCGTCGTCGTGGAAAACGACAAGGGCCATGCCGTGGCGCGAGCCTTTGGCAAGGCAAAGATCGCCATTCACCAGAATCACGGGTTGTTCTCGGCCGGACGGGAATCTATCGAGGAAGCCGCGTGGTGGTTCATCGCCGCCGAGCGTGCTTGCGAAATCCAGCTCAAGGCGCAAGCCACGGGCAAGCCGCTGAAAATGATCAGCCGAGAGGCGGCGTTGCATTCCAAGAAGCACCTGGCGACGCCGTTCATGGCCTGGCTGCATTTTCAACCTATTTACGATGCCATCGTGCGTGAGCAGCCTGACTGCTTGCTGTAGTTGGCCGGGCCCTTCGGGGCCCACTACAAAAATAATGAACACAAAGGAGAGTAACCATGGTATTTCCCGTTAGTACCCGCGCAGTAGGGGCCTTTGCCTTGATCGCCGCAAGCGCCTGTGCGCCCGCATGGGCTGCCTGGCCCAATGACAAACCCATCGAACTGGTGGTGGGTTTCGCCGCCGGCGGCGAAACGGATGTGCTGGCCCGCACGTTGGCGCCGTTCATGCAGAAACATCTGTCCGACGGGGCCAATATCGTCGTGGTGAATAAGCCCGGGGCCTCCGGCGCGATCGCCAATTCTTACGTGCAGCGTGCCGCCAAAGACGGCTATACGGTGGCGATGGTGAATACGCCACCGATGAATTTCATGCCCCTGGTACAGTCGACGCCCTACGATCCTGACCAGTTTGCACTGATTGGCCGGGTGGTCAGCGACCCCACGTTATTGGTGGTGCGCGACGACAGCCCCTATACGTCGCTGAAGGATCTGGTGGCGGCGGTCAAGGCCAAGCCGGACAGCGTATCCATCGGCCAGAATGGCTTGGGCAGCAATGGCGGCGTTGCCCTGAACGTCTTGATGCTGGAGAGCGGGGCGGCGTTTACCGAAGTGCCGTTCGCCGGCACGGGCCAGTCGAAGATCGCGCTGATGGGCGGCCATGTGGATATGATCTTCGCCAGCCACACCGCGGTGCCCAACCCTGCGGCGGAACAGACCAAGTTGCGCATCCTGGCCCAGTTCGTGGACGCCCGCGCGCCCATGTTGCCGAACGTGCCGACCGCCAAGGAAGAGGGTTTCGACGTAGTGGTGCCCTCGGATCGTGGGCTGGCGGTGGACAAGGGCGTGCCGGCCGAGGTGCGCGAGCGCTTGCAGGTGGCGTTGGAAGCCGCTCTGAAAGATCCGGGGTTCCTGGATGCGGCCAAATCATTCTCGGCCATCCTTGCGTATAAGCCGGGAAGCGCATGGCAGGGCGATATCGATGCCGCCGAGGCGCCCTTGACCCGATTGGCCGCGCAACTCAAGCAACGCGGCGTGATCGCCGGGAACTGACCCCAGCCTTTCGCCCGGGGGCGTTTATTCCACGCCATCATCCAAAGGCGCCGGCGGGATTGTCGGCACGGGCGGGGGGGCCGCGTTGCGGATGTCGGCGACGGCGTGCCAGCCGGCCTCCCAGGACTTCACCTTGAATTGCCATTCGCGGATGGGTTCGCCTGTGTGGCCCGGCATGTTTGCGGCTCGATAAAAGGGGCAATCCAGCAAGCCCAGTCCCGCACGGGCGGCCTGGGCGCCTTGTTGCCAGATTTCCATATCCATAAAGGTGCGGCAGTAGTCCAGAAGTGAAAGACCTGCAGCATGCCCGCGCGTGGCATTTCACGGAAGGCGCCGGGGTACTAGTAAGGGTGATGGCTTTCTACTAGCTTGCCGATGCCGAAGGCAAAAAAAACCCCGCACGGTAGACCCGGGCGGGGTTAAAAGCATTACCAAGATGTGTGTGTAGTCCCTGGAGAGAGTAGGTGTTCCACACAGGAGTCAAGATAAACGAAGCACCGCCTTTGTGGTGCTTTCGTGCCCCTGCCACGCTATCTTCAGTTGCGGTAGATCAAGTTGCGTTCTTGCTGATGGCCCGGGCGGCCCGAATTACCAGCGGCCCGAGGTCTAGCCGGGCGCGTTCAAGAGACCAACGTGGCTTGGGCACCGAGATATTGATGGCCGCTATCGGCTGGCTGTCTTCGTTCATTACCGTGGCTGCCACGTTGACGTCGCCCTGGAAAAACTCTTCGTCGGCATAGGCGTACCGATTCTGGCGTGCTTCGTCGATCAACCGGCGCAGCATGGCTTGATCGATGGTGGTGTGCGGCGTGTGTTTCTGAAACGCGGCCGTCGCCAGTTTGCGCTCAAGCTCGTCGGGGGGCAGGTACGCCAGCATGGCCCGGCCCGACGATGACGCGTGCATTGGAATGCGCGTCCCCACCGGCATGTAGACGGGGATGTGCTTGGACGTGGGTACGCGCATCACGAAGACCATGTGGTCGGTTTCGTCGGGAACGGACAAATTGACGATTTCGCCGCATTCCTGGTTCAACTGGTGCAGCACGGCATGCGCGTTCTGGAACAGGGGTTCACGCGCCAGGTAGCTGTAGCCCAGCCCTACCGCCTTGACCGTGACGCGGTAGCGCTTGGTGTAGGAATCCTTTTTCAGGTAGCCGCATTGTTCCAGCGTATAAGCCACCCGCTGCGCCGAGCCGCTGGTGATGTCGCAGGCCTGGGCGATTTCGCGCAGGTTCATGGTTTCGTTGGCGCGAAAAGCCTGGAGTACCGCCAGGCCTTTTTCCAGGGATTGGATGAACAACGCCGATTCGGCCATGAGCTGTCTTCCCGGCGGCAGGCCCGGAAGACCGGTTATCGCCTGTCGCGTAGTGTTTATCGAGACGCGATGTTATCACCCGCCTACCCGGGGTCTGGCCGCGGTTTTAGTCGATTGCCAAACCCCGATTTTCGATAAATAATAATCGTATATCAAGTTTTAATTATCGCTATACGATATGTTTGCGGCAGACCAAGCAGTACCCGAATCGGTGGACGTGGCCATCATCGGCGGCGGCATCATTGGGGCCAGCACCGCCTATGCCTTGGCCCAGGCGGGGGCACGCGTATGTGTGTTCGAAAAAGGCGTGCTGGCGGGCGAGCAATCGTCGCGCAACTGGGGCTGGGTCCGCACGCTGGACCGCGACCCGGCCGAAGTGCCCCTGGCCATGCGGGCCAATCAGTTGTGGGCCGACATCCAGGCCCGTGCAGATGTGGGCTTTCGCCGCACCGGCATGTTGTATCTGCAGGAAAACGGCCAGGATGCCGCCCAGCACCAGCGCTGGCTGGACACCGCTCGTGCGTACGGGGCCGATGCCGCCTTGCTGGACCGCGCGCAGGTGCTGCGCCACCTGCCTGAATCGCCCCGGCCCTGGAGCGGCGCCTTGTACAGCGCGTCTGACGGTGTGGCCGAGCCCGGCATGGCCACACAAGGTATCGCCGGCCTGGCCCGGCAGCATGGCGCCACGGTGCTGGAGCATTGCGCGGTGCGCGGGCTGGACGTGCAGGCCGGGCGAGTCGCGGGAATAGTCACCGAGCGTGGGCGGGTTCGGGCGCAGGCGGTGCTATTGGCCGGAGGGGCATGGTCGCGCCTGTTTTGCGGCAACAGCGGCGCCGAGTTTCCGCAACTGAAAGTCAGGGGCTCGGTGCTGCGCACGCAGCCCTTTGATGCACCTTTGGCGGCCACGGTCAATGCCAGGAATTTCACATGCCGCAAGCGTGCCGATGGCGGCTATACCGTGTCGCAGTTCGGCGCTTCGATGGCCGATGTGGTGCCTGACAGTTTTCGCTTGATGGGCAAGTTCATGCGCGCGTGGCTGGCGAACAATGCTTTCGTGAAAGTGCGCTTCGGGAAACGCTTTTTTGAAGAGCTGGCCATTCCGCGCCATTTCGAGTTGGACCGCGTCAGCCCCTTCGAGCGCCACCGGGTACTGGACCCGGCCGCATCGCCGCGGGCCATCAAGATTGCCTGGCAGCGGCTGACCGAGACCTTTCCGGTATTTCGCGCCGCCAGTATCGGGCGGGCCTGGGCGGGCTATATCGATGTGACGCCGGATGCGTTGCCGGTGATGTCGCCGGTGGATGGCATTGCCGGGTTCTACCTGGCCTCGGGCTTTTCCGGCCACGGTTTCGGTATCGGGCCGGCGGCGGGCGAACTGATGGCCGATCTGGTCCTGGGCCGCACGCCGCGCGTGGATACCCATCCTTTCCGCTTTTCGCGCTTTTCCGGATAGGTCGCCACGGCTTGGGCGTTTACATGACACGACACAAGAGGAAACTTGCATGAGTTCTACAGCGGGCATACACGAGCAGGCCGTCGTGGTCGACGGGCTGGTGTTCTTCAGCGATGGCAGCACGCGCGACATGCTGGCCGGCGGCGTCAGCGCCATCAACCTGACCGTCACCGATATGCGCTCCGATTTCGAGCAGGCGCTCAAGGATGTGATGGCATGGCGGCAACGCGCGCTGGACCCGGATTCGGGATGGCTGCTGGTCGAGCGCGCCGAAGACATTGCGCGTGCCAAGCGGCAGGGCAAGCTGGGCCTGATCATGGGTTGGCAGAACGGCCGGCCGCTGGGTGAACAGCCCGACCGCGTGGCGCTGTTCCATACCCTGGGCATGCGCGTCATCCAACTGACGTACAACGAAGCCAATCTGCTGGGCGATGGCTGCCTTGAACGGCGCAACGCCGGCTTGTCGGCATTGGGCATCGAGATGGTGCGCGAAATGAATCGCGTGGGCATCGCGATCGACCTGAGCCACTGCGCACCGCAAACCTGCCTGGATGCGGCGCGGCACAGCGCGCGTCCGGTGCTGTTGACGCATGCCAATGCCAACGCCGTGATTGCCCGGCCGCGCAACAAGTCCGACGAGGTCATCAAGGCGGTGGCCGCCACGGGTGGGGTGGTCGGCTGCAGTATCCACGCGTACCTGAGCTGGCGCGGCGATCCCAGGCAGCAGCCGCTGCTGGAAGACCTGGTGGCCAATGTGCGCTACATCGGCGAATTGGTCGGCTATGAGCATGTGGGGATCGGCACCGATTTCCCCGCCGTGGACACCTATGAAGCCGTGCGCCACGTGATGGTCATGTCGCGCACCAAATATGCCGCTTCCGGTGGCGATTTCTCGGATGCCTTTGGCGACGTGATGGAGGCCCGTTACCCCAAGGAAGCACCCACGCCAGCGCAGTTTCCGCAATTGACGCGTGCCCTCGAGCAAGGCGGCCTGAGCCCGACGCAGATCATGGGCGTGCTGGGCGGCAACTTCCAGCGCGCATTCGCCCAGGCCTGGGCCGCCTGACCGGTAACGGAACCCATCATGAAGATCCGTCATTTCGTGCAAGCCGCCGCCGCGGTGGCCGCCTTCGCCGGCCTGGGGCTGGGTACCGCCCATGCCGGCTTTCCCGAGCGCACGCTTCGCATTGTGGTGCCGTACCAGCCCGGCGGCTCGACCGACACTGTCGTGCGCAAGTTCGCCGAGCTGGTTGCGCCCGAGCTGGGCCAGCCTGTCATTGTCGAAAACAAGGGTGGCGCCGGCGCCACCATGGGGGCGCGCACACTGGCCACCGCCCAGCCGGACGGCTACACGCTGGCCATCTTGCCCAGCCCGGTGTTTCGCATGCCGCATATCCAGGATGTGGGCTATGACCCGAACCACGATTTCACCTACGTGATGATGCTTAGCGGGTACACGCTGGGCGTGGCGGTGCCTGCCGGCGCACCGTATCGCACGTGGGCCAACTTCATCGCCTATGCGCGTGCGCATCCTGGCGACATCGCTTATGGCACGGCCAGCGTGGGCAGCGCATCGAACGTCATGATGGAAGACATTGCGCGGCGCAATGGCGTGACGTGGCGGCATATCCCCTACAAGGGCGAGTCGGATGTGCTGCAGGGCGTGCTGGGCGGCCAACTGCAAGCCTATGCGGGCTCGACCACCGTGCTGCCCATGGTGCAGTCCGGCAAGATGCGCATGCTGGTGACCTGGGGCGCTCATCGCAGCGCGCAGTTTCCCGATGTGCCGACCCTGCACGAACTGGATGGCACACCGGCGGCGTATGCGCCATTCGGTATCGCCGCCCCCAAGGGGCTGCCGCCCGCCATCCTCGAGACCTTGCACGACACCTTCAAGCGCGTGGCCGAATCGGATGCCTTCAAGTCGATCCTGACCCAATATGGCCAGGAACTGGTCTACATGGATAGCGCCGACTACGCAGGCTACGCCGCCGAGCAATTCAAGGCAGAAGAGGAAATCGTGAAAAGCCTGGGGCTGAAGACGAACTGAAGCCATTTCCCGTCGAATGCCAGGCGGATCAACCAAGGAGAGCTTCTATGGTCAACGCTGTAATCGATGACAAGAGCGGGCGCCGCCGCTTCGTGGCGGGCCTGATGGGCGGCGCCGTCCTGGCAGCGGGGCTGCCGGCCAGGGCGGCACCGGTTTCAGCAACGAAATGGCCCGGGCAGCCGATACGCCTGGTAGTGGGCTATCCCCCTGGCGGCGGTACCGATACGGTGGCCCGCTTGCTGGCCCAGCAGTTCTCCGACAGCCTGGGCCAGCAGGTGGTGGTCGAGAACCGTCCGGGCGCCAGTGGCACTATTGCCACCCAGCAAGTGGTGCGGTCCGCACCCGACGGCTACACCCTGCTGTTTGCCACCGCCTCGCCCCTGACCGGCGCGCCGCTGACCATGAAGGGACTGCAGTACGATCCCATGACGGATCTCGAGCCCATTACGCTGGTGGGCAACGGGCCCTTCATCCTGGTCGCCAACCCGGCCTTTCCGCCCAATACCTTGCCCGAACTGGTGGCGTACGCGCGCCAGCACCCCGGCCAGGTCAACTACGCGTCGCCGGGCAACAGCACGGCCAATTATTTCTTCTGCGAGCTGCTCAACATGGACGCTGGCATCAAGACCGTGAACGTGCCCTACAAAGGCAGTTCGGCCTTGGTCAACGACCTGATCGGCGGCTACGTGCAATACACGCTGGAAACCCCGGGTACGACCCTGCCGCTGATCCGCCAGGGCAAGCTCAAGGCGCTGGCCATCCTGCATGATCAGCGGCTGGCCAAGGCGCCCGATATTCCTACCGCGGTCGAGGCCGGGTTCCCGCAATTGGTCGGAGGCTCGTGGTATGGCCTGCTGGCGCCGGCCGGCACGCCCAGGCCTATCATCGATAAGGTCCAGCAGGCGACCGTGGCCGCCTTGAAGACACCGGCCATGCGCACCGCCCTGGAAGAGCGCGATGTGCTGGCACAGGGCAATACGCCCGAGCAGTTCCGGCAGTTCATCGAGGCCGAATACCGCAAGTGGAAAGACGTCACCAGCCGCATCGGCATCCAACCGCAATGACACCTGGGCGTACATCATGAATACCACCACGCATGCCGATCCCGACCTGACCCAGGGCAGCGCGCCGCTGTCCATGCGGCCCACCCTGGCTGGCCTGGACCACATGATCTCGGCGGGGCATTACCTGGCCACCCAGGCCGGCGCGCAGGTCTTGCAGGCTGGCGGCAACGCGGTCGATGCGGGCGTGGCGGCGGGCATTGCCCTGGGGGTCGTGCAAAGCGATATCGTCAATGTCGGCGGCGTGGCGCCATGCCTGGTGTACGAGGCCGGCACGCGCAAGGTCTGGAGCATCTCGGGCCTGGGCTACTGGCCCAGGGCCGCCAGCCTGGATCTGTTCCTGGACCGGCACGGCGGGCGCATCCCGGCCGGCGTGCTGCGCACGGTGATTCCCGCCGCGCCGGATGCCTGGATCACGGCACTGGAGCGTTTCGGCACGTTTTCGTTCGGCGATGTGGCTGCCGCCGCCATCGGTTTTGCCCGTGACGGGTTCGTCATGTATCCCCTGATGGCCGAGGTGCTGGCGGATCACCAGGATGACTACCGGCGTTGGCCGTCCAGTGCCGCGATATATCTGCCCGGCGGGCAACCGCCGGCCGCGGGCCAGGTATTCCGCCAGGCCGACCTGGCGGCCAGCCTGCAGTACATGGCCGACCAAGAGCGCGCCCATGCATCGGGCGGCCGCCTGGCCGGCTTGGCGGCGGCGCGCCGCGCCTTCTACCAGGGCGATATTGCCGCTGCCATTGTCGACTACCACCAGGCGCACGGCGGCCTGATGACCCACGACGACCTGCGCGATTTCTCGGTCGATGTAGAACCCGCACTGACCACCGACTTCCATGGCACGCAGTTGTACAGCTGCGGCTTCTGGTGCCAGGGCCCGACCCTGCTGCAGATGCTGAATATCCTGGAATCGCGCGACTTGCGTGCGCTGGGGCACAATTCGGCGCCGTATATCCACTTGCTGACCGAGGCGATCAAGCTGGCCTTCGCCGACCGCGAAGTGCACTACGGAGATCCACGCCACAAGACGGTGCCGCAAGACATCCTGCTGTCCAAGGCCTATGCGCGCAAGCGGCTGTCGATGATCCTGGCCGATCGCGCCGGGCCCGACATTCCCGCGGCGGGCGACTTGCTGGATGCCGGCCTGTCGCTGCCCCGCGGGTTCACGCCCGAAGACACGCGCCGCACCGATCCGCGCCTGGACACTTCGTACGTGGCGGTGGTGGACAAGCACGGCAATGCATTCTCGGCCACGCCCAGCGACGGTTCGTACAACACGCCGGTTATCCCGGGCACGGGGTTGTGCGCATCCAGCCGGGGCAGTCAGTCATGGGCCGAGCGTGGGCACGCCAGCGCGATCGGCCCGGGGCGCCGCCCGCGCCTGACGCCGAACCCTACGCTGGCGTTGCGGCCAGGCAGCTATGTGATGCCATTCGGCACGCCGGGCGGAGACGTGCAATGCCAGGCCATGCTGCAGACTTTCCTGAATATGGAAGTATTCGGCATGGACCCGCAGCAGGCGGTCGAGGCCGCGCGCTTTGCCACTTTCAGTTTTCCTTCCTCGTTCGAACCGCATAGCGTGCAGCCCGGCCGCCTGATGATCGAGGGCCTGGTGGGCCGCCCGGTAGGGGATGCGCTGGCCGGCATGGGACACACCGTGCAATGGTGGCAAGACCGCAATTGGCGGGCGGGAGCGATGTGTGTCGTGCGCCACGACACGGACACCGGCATACGCTGGGGCGCGGCCGATCCGCGGCGGCCGGCCTATGCAATAGGCCGCTGAGCGGGTTTATCGACAGAAGTAACGGATGGCTACCGCGGCCCATGATGCGGCCAGCGGCGAATTGCATTGTTGCAATTGGCTGGGATGTCTTGCCCGCCTGTGCCGTTTGCGCGCGGGCAGGCGAGTACAGTGAAAGAACCCCTTCAAGAACAACAGGAGAGTCTCATGCTCAATACATCCCCGACGCTGCGGCGTGCTGCCATGGCCGCGATGACAGTCGCCATGGCCGGACTGGTATTTTCGGGCTGCACCATGACTTCCCCCAAGGCTTCGGCAAGCGCAACGGAACAACGCCAGGAAATCGACAGCGGCGCCGATGCCACGCTGACCAAGCTGTACGAGACCTCGCCCCAAGCCAAGGCGTTGGTTGAGCGCGCCAAGGGCGTGCTGGTCTTTCCGTCGGTGCTCAGCGCCAGCTTCGTGGTAGGTGCCCAGCACGGCAAGGGCGTGCTGCGCGTGGGCGGCACCAACGCCGGCTACTACAGCACGACGGCAGGGTCGATCGGCTTCCAGGCCGGCGCGCAATCCAAGGCCGTGGTGCTGCTGTTCATGACCGACCAGGCGCTTGAAAAATTCCGCAATAGCGAAGGCTGGACGGTGGGCGCCGACGCGTCGGTGGCCGTGGCCGATGTGGGCGCCAATGGCCGCATCGATACGAATACGGCCCAGCAGCCTATCGTCGGCTTCGTCATGAACAATGGCGGGCTGATGGCGGGCGTGTCGCTCGAGGGCGCGAAAATCGCCAAGGTCGATCTCTGATGCCAGGCTGTCGCGCTGCCTAGCGCGCACTTACGCATCGCGACAGGATCCGGCGCCCAGAGAGGCGCCGGATCTGCATCCGGGACGCCACAGCGGATCGGGTCGCGGTGCTGGCCTACGAGCCCGTTGGGCTGTTGGCCTTGGGAGCAGGCTTGTCCACGCAAGTGAAGTCGACCGTGGCTTCCTTGGGCATCAAGCCGGTTGCATGATTCGACGTGACCTTGGGTTGCGACAGGCGCTGTCCCAGCGACTCGCAATGATCTTCGGCCTGCTTGCGGGCAATGTTCTTGACTTCCACCCAGGTCTGCCACTTGCCTCCGGCGTTGTAGGTGACGCGGTAGGTATTGTCGCCAGTGGTGGCGGTTTCGCTTATGCTGGCGCACGCGCAAAGCAGGGAAAGCGCCAGGGCGCACGAAAAAGGGCGAAGCAGCATGGGAATTCCACGAATGATGTCAGTGCTATTACAAAGCACCAGGCGGTCGTCGTGCAAGCGGCTATCGCGTCCGCCCGGATTCAGCCCGGCCCGATCGCGTTGCGGCGATCGAGCTTGCGGCTGAGCACGATCGAAGTCTGGGTTTGCTTGACGCCGTCGAGCAGGCCGATGTGATCGAGCAAGTCATCGAGCTGCTCATGGGTTTCGCAGCGCAGGAACACCAGGTAGTCGAACGGGCCGCTGACCGACGAGACTTCTTCCACTTCAGGAATCTTGCCCAGCTCGCGTATGACTGCCGCGGGCGTCTTGGGCAGTACGCTGATGAAGCAGTAGGCTCGCACGGCCGCGTCTTCCAGCTTGTGGCCCAGGCGCACGCCATAGCCGGCGATGGCGCCGTCGCGTTCCAGCCGCGCCAGCCTGCCCACCACGGTGCTGCGCGCCAGCTTCAACTTGCGCGCCAGGATCGCGGCAGGCTCGCGTGCGTTGGCCTGCAGCAGGCTGAGCAATTGGCGATCGATGGCGTCGAGTTTGTCGGGCATGGGGCGTTGGAAGGGCACGGGGCTGTACGCAAAGTACAAGGCCTGCGTGCGGCTAGTCAATGTACCCGCTCAGTCGGGTTCGGTGGGCAATCCGCCGTGATAGATGCGGCCCTCGAACTCGAACTGGGCGATGGTCTTGGCGGCGGCCTCGAATATCCGGTCTTTCTGCACGGGCGTCAGGTGCTGGGTGTCTTTGAGCGTGAAGCGGCACGTGTCGGCCCCGCTGTCGTAGCTGGCGCTGGCAACAAACTGGCTGACGCCATAATCGTCGGCGAAATGAGCGAATTCGCGCAGCTGCTCCATCTCATGGAAAGCGCCGCCCAGGCTGACCAGGGTCATGCCCAGCTTGGTTTCACGCATGGCGGCGTGTCCGGCAAGGGGTCGGGGCCGGCCCGCACCGGATAGCGGCGGCGGCGGGGCGTCGTCATGGTCATTGAAGCGGGCGCCGATGGTGCGCATGCGTGCAAGCACCATGCGCCACTGGGCGGGTTCCAGCGCCAGGCGCGCGGCCAGGTAGAACAGGCGCTGCCTGCCCAGGCGATGGGGCGTGGGCTGCGCGGTGAAAGCCGACCAGTCTGCCGCATCGTCCAGGCCCGCCAATTGGGCCATTTGCGCGTTGCTGTATCCCAGGGCGTCCTGCAGGCTGCGCAAGGCCTGCGGGCTGGGCGGAACATAGTGCTGAAGGGTTTTCATGGCACGGCTCCGGTGTGGCCGGGCGCGCCGGAGAGGACGGCCCGGCCGGGGCGCCTGGCACGGCGGCCGCATGGCCTTGATGCTAGCGTGCCGGCGCCTGCTTTGCCAAGCGGCGTGCATGCTAGGATGCCCGGCAGATAATCTATCTTGCGAGGCTATATGGATACCCAGGAACAAATCGCCGTGATCGTGCACACGATCTCGCACCAAGGCGGGCGCATTGACGCGCTCAATTCCGTGATGGCCTCGATGCTGCATCTGGCCAAAGCGTCGCCGGGCCTGCGCGAGGCCATCGAGGCGCAGCTCGAACAGAATTATTCCAGCCTCTTGGCGCGCTCGGAAAATCCGCAGTACGTGGCGGGTTTCGAGAGCGTGCGCGATACCGTGCTGGCTGCGCTGAAATAGTCCGGCTTACTCACAGCTTCTGTGGACAAGCCTTGGGATAGCCTGGGCACAGCAGGAAAATTTCCTTATGTGACAAGTGTTTGCTTAGGGCGCTCAATTCCTGACTGAATTGCCCGATTCGGCCACGATATTGCCCAGCGTGCGCACCGCTTGCTCAATCTGCGGCGTGTAGGTCGAGCCGCAGCTCAGCCGCAGGAAATGGTTGTAGCGGTCCGAATTCGAGAACATCGTGCCCGGCGCGATACGAATGCCCTGGGCCAGCGCCTGTTCGAACACGCGTGTGCTGCTGCGCCGACCGGGCATCTCGATCCACAGCAGCATGCTGCCGTCGGGCACATTCAGGCGCGTGCCCGCCGGGAAATGGCGGTCGATGGCCTCGGCCACCCGCATGCGCTGGGTCTTCAGCTGTTGCCGCAGGCGCGCCAGATGGCGATCGTAGGCTTTCGAGCCCATGTACTCGGCTACGGCAACCTGGGCCAATGGTTCGTTGGAACGGCTCTGCGCGAACTTCAGCATGGCGATGCGCGAAGCCCAGCGGCCGCCCGTCATCCAGCCCAGTCTCATGCCGGGGGCCAGCGTTTTGTGCATCGAAGCGCAATAAATGACATTGCCCGTGTGGTCCCAGGACTTGACCGCCGGGCGCAATTGGTTGTCGTCGCACAGCGCGCCGTAGGTGTCGTCTTCGATCAGGGCGATCTGGTGGCGTTCGCATAAAGCAGCCAGCCGCGCTTTCTCGGTGTCCGGCATGACGCAGCCCAGGGGGTTCTGGAAGGTGGGCACCACCACCACGGCGCGCAGGTGCGGGTGGGTGCGCAAGGCCAATTCCAGCGCGTCCACCGACATGCCATGTTGCGGGCTGGTGGGTATTTCCAGCGCCCGCATGCCCAGGCTTTCCAGAATCTGCAGCAGCCCGAAGTAAACCGGCGATTCCACGGCGATGGTATCGCCGGGCCGCGCCACAGCCCGCAACGCCAGGTTCACGGCCTCGATGCACCCGTGGGTGACTACGATGTCGTCGGGGGCCAGGCTCATGCCCAGTTCAAGGGCGCGCCGCGCCAATACGCTGCGCAGGTCGGCATGGCCCATGGGCGGCACCCGGCTGACCAGCATCTCGGGATGGTTGCGCAATGTCCGGATCATTGCCTGCTTCAGCGCGTCGGCGGGATAGTGGGCCGCCGACGCGGCGGACAGGGCGAAGTTGACGCTGGTGGCGTGACGTTCGCACTGGGCCACGAAGTCCGAGACACGATCATGGATGCCGACGTAACTGGCCGGGTCCAGCGGTTGGCGGGGGTCCGGTTCGGAAGCGGGCAGGGTGGTGCCGCGATGCCGGGGCCGCACAAAATAGCCCGAGCGTGGCCGGGCTTCGACCAAGCCGTCATCCTCCAGCTGCCGGCAGGCCTGCAGCGCCGTCGACAGGCTGACGCGATGGGTGCGTACCAGCGCGCGTACCGACGGCATGCGTTCGGCGGGCGCCAATGCGCCGCTATGAATGGCGCGGCGATAGTGGTCGGCCAGCCGCTGGTATAGAGGAGGTTGCGCGTCCATGCATGCATCATGCGCCCGGCGGGTTGCCGCCGTAAGGCACAGTTCCCGGGAAAACCCACCATAACAGATGAAAAACGACCTGTCTGTTCCGGTACAGAAAGCCTGTTGGTGTGCCTGTTACCGCCAGAAAGACGTGCGTAAGCTGGAAGCCTCTTCATTGGCTTTATGGATACGCCGCGATGGACATCCCCGCCACGGTCACGACCCACCCGTTCATGCTGCAGCGCGGCGATATCCGCACGCTGCAGGCCACGCGCGGCATGGTGCTGATCTGCGTCGAAGGCCATGTGCAACGCACCGAGCAGGTTTCCCGGATCGACGACCCCTGGCCCTATGCCGTGCAGGTAGCGCTGGCCCAGGGCGAAGCGTACCTGTGCGAGCAGGGTGGGCCGCTGCGCCTGACGGCACAATCAGAGGCCCGGTTGTTATGCCTGCGGCCGTTGCCGTGGTGGCGTGTACTGGTCTGGCGATTGCAGCGGATAGGTGCGAAATATGCTATGATTACAGACATCAGACGCGGGGTGGAGCAGTCTGGCAGCTCGTCGGGCTCATAACCCGAAGGTCGTAGGTTCAAATCCTGCCCCCGCAACCAATTCGATGAAAGCCCGATGCATGCGCCGGGCTTTTGTTTTTGCGGCGCGGCCGTGCCCGTCGCGATACCGCCATTGCAGCCAAGCCAGGAGCGCCCATGCACAAAGCCTCCGTGTTCACTGCCGAAGGCCGGCATCTGCTTGAGATCATCGACGGCATGATCGAAGGCGTCATCCTGCTCGATCCCAGCCGGCACATCGTCTGGGCCAACGGCACGGCGTTGGCCATGCATGGCGTGAGCGACCTGGCCGGCCTGGGCGGCACGGCGGCGGGGTATCGCAAGCGTTTCGCGCTGCGCTATCTCAATCGTCGCGCCTTGACGGCACGCCAATACCCGCTCGACCGGGCGCTGGCCGGCGAGACCTTCACCGACGTTTTCGTCGAATTGCAGCGCCGTACTCGCCATGAGCCGCACAGCCGTGTCCTGCAGGTGCGCAGCCAGGTGGTGGTCGATGGGGGCGCGCATCTGGGCATGGTCGTGGTGATGCTGGACGTCACCGAGCGCTATAACGCCGAAGAGCGCTTCGAGCGTACGTTTGCCGCCAACCCCGCGCCGGCACTGATTTGCCGGCTGGCCGACCTGCAGTACGTCAAGGTCAACCAGGGGTTCCTGGAAATGACGGGCTACAGGCACGACGAAATCGTTGGCCGTACGCTGTACCAGATCGATGTGCTCGACAGCATGCCCGACCGGGATGCCGCCATTGCGCAACTGCACGATGGCGCCACGATTCCCCAATGCGAGACCTTGCTGCGCACCTGCGATGGTGGTTCGAAACTGGTTGTCATCGCGGGCCAGCCGATCCCGGTCGACGATGCGCCTTGCATGCTGTTCACGTTCAACGATCTGGAAACGCGCCGCCGGGCCGAAGATGCACTGCGCAAGAGCGAGGTTCGATTTTCCAAGGCGTTCCGCCTGGCGCCGGTGCCCATGACGCTCAGTACCCCCGAGGGCATCCTCATCGAAGTCAATGAGGCTTTTACTGCCATCACTGGCTACCAGCCCGACGAAGTCATCGGGCATGCCGATGGGCTCGCGCGACTATGGGTCGACGAAGAGGCTTATCGCAGCGTGGCTGCATCGCTGGCCGACGGCAAGGGGGTGCGCAATATCGAGATGCTGCTGCGGGATCGGGATGGAGGCATGCTGGATTGCCTGGCGTCGGCCGACCTGGTGGATATCCAGGACCAACGCTGCGTGCTGGGTGTCATCCAGGACATCACCGAACGCAAGCGCTCGGAAGTCGAGCTGATTGCCGCCATCGAGACGGTCATGCAGGACACGTCGTGGTTCAGCCGTACCGTGATCGAGAAGCTGGCGCAGATCCGGCAGCCGCGTCGCGTGGTGCACGGTTCGGGCGAATTGTCCGACCTGACGCCGCGCGAACGCGAGGTGCTGGGCCTGATCTGCCAGGGCCTGAGCGATGCCGATATCGCCGCAAATCTGGGCCTGTCGCGCAATACCGTGCGTAATCACGTGGCGACGCTGTACGGCAAGATCGACGTGCACCGGCGCAGCGCGGCCATCATCTGGGCGCGCGAACGGGGCATCGTTGGCAATGAGCGATCGGCGCGCCGCCCGGCGGGCTTCCGCGATCAAGACGCTTGAGATACCATGCCTGGGCCGACCGGTGGATTTCCAGGAGACGCGCCATGGGCACTGCCAAGTATGACCATCCCGGCTATATTGCCGATATCGGGCCGCAGGGCACGTATTACGTAGGTGTATGGTGCCCGCACGGCTATCCGGCCCATGTGCATATCGGCGATGCTGCGGCCCAGGCCGACGCGGGCCTGCGATTGCGCATTCCCGACGGCGCCTTCCAGTCATTGTCCGACGACTTCGAGACGCTATGCCGACGCGCCATCGGCCAGGCCCTGGAAAGCGGGTTGCTGCGCGATGGCTTGGGTGGGTTCCAGGAAACTCGCCTGGCCCTGGAAACGCAGCCCTGGAACGGCCCGATGCAACCGGCGCCCAAGCAGGCCCAGGCACCCCATATTGCCCTGCAATCCTAGGGCTTGATGGGGTAGGGCGCTATCAGGCGCGGCCGCCCGGGCGGCCCAGCATGGCCACCAGCGCCTGTTTCAGGTGTGGCGAAAAAATCGGTACGGTGTGCGTCACGCCGTCGCGGTCAACGCCTTCTTTCAACGTAACCGACTGCCCATCGAAGATGTCGGGAGCCTTGCCCGACTCGATGTAATGCGCAAGCAGGGCATCGACCTGTTCTTGCGTGGCGGCCAAGGGGGCACCAGCCGCCAGTTGCTGCGCGGTGCGGGCCTGCAGCACGCGGTGCAAGTCGTCGATGAACAGTGCCAAGGCGGCATGGCCGCGGCAGTCGGGCTGTTGCCAGCCCCAGCCTTGGCCGGGATCGTCGCTGCCCGGAGGCAAAGAATTATTCTGCATTCCACCATGCTATACCATCACCGCAGTTGCGTGTATTGAACGTTTCACCCCGGCGATATGCGCATTGTTCTTGGCGGTTCAGTGGGAAACGGTGCATGATTGGCACTGCCGGTTACTGCGATCCGGCGCCGGACGCGCAGGTGCGTGTCCGGGTCGTCTACCGTGCCAAGGAGAAATCATGAAGAACAGAATCCTGCTTGTCGCCCTGCTCGCCGTGGCGGCCATTTCTGCCGGCTGCAATACCGTTGCCGGGGCCGGCAAAGATATCGAACGCGGTGGCGAAAGCATCCAGAAGGCTGCCGACTAAGGCTTGCCCGCCGCCCGCCCCCAGCTGTGCGGGCCGGGCGGCAACCGCCGCCCATGGTGCAGGCCTGATGCATAATGCAGCCATTGGATTGATCTGGCGGAATAGACATGCGCATTTTGGGCCTGGCAGGGTTGACCGTTGCCGTTGCACTCAGCGGCTGCGCGAGCAAAGGGTTGTTGTCTGGCGATGCGCCGGGCGCCGCTGACACATTCGCGGTGCAGGCCGATTTCCAGGCCGCCTACCGCCGCGCGGGTGAATATGTGCGTGTCTGCCATGAGCAGCGCCGCCATCCGTACGGCATTGTCTACATGTCGCACCACAGCCTGGGCCAGAAAGGCGCGCCCAACGAAGTGCAGGTCTACAAGAAGACCGAGCCGGCCAAGATCCTGGAAATCATCCGCGCGCAGCCCGATGGTCCGGCCACATCCCAGGTAACCGTCCAGGTGGTGGGCGAGGCGCCCTGGGACGAAGCGGAAATCCAGGCGGCCAGGGCCTCTATCCAAAGCGCGACCCCGGTATGCCGGCCGCTGGCGAATTGATGCCAGTGCCTGGCGCTACCTGCGGCGGTGCGTATGCTCCCCTGGGTGCGGCGGCCCGTTGGCTGGGCTGGCTGAATGCCATCGGGGCGCTGGTCGAGCTAGGCTTCAGTCTGGGAGTGCTGGGCGCCGACGTGGCGCCGCCGGATCTATCTGTGCCGCTGGCGGTCTTCCTGGTGGGCGTGCTGGCCTGCGGAAGCGCCATGCTGTGCTGGGGCCTGGCGCAGGCGGCGCGGGTCGAAGGCCGTTGTTCCAGGGCAGCCGCCTGGCTGGGCGCGATCGCGTATATCGTGGCCTTGGCGGCTTTCGTCGCGGGGTGCTGGTTGTCGGCCGGCCTGGCGTTCGAGGCCTCGGACAGCCAAGTGGGTGCGGCGTATACCGCGCACGCGACATTCTTCTGAAAATCGCTTGCGGCGCGCAAAACGCCGGGTTTAATATGCGCATTGCGTATATTTACACCTAAACCCGGGGCCGCCATGTCCATTTCCCAGCAAGCTTTCCTGCGCGACGCCATGCGTCGCCTGAACCTTACCCGCGATGTTTTCGCCACGCGCATCGGCGTGAAGCGGCGTGCCCTGGACACCTGGCTGCTTCCCGAGGGCTCGCAGGAATTCCGCGCCATGCCCGAAGTGGTTGAGCGCTTTGTCAGCGAAATCGTCCAGAACAGCGCCTTGCTCGAAAAATATACGCAAAGCGCACAGGCGGGGGCATTGCGCGACCGCATTGCGGTGAATGGCAAGGCACAGCTGATTTCGGTGGATCAGTTTTCGCGCGAATCGGTCGAAGATCTGTTCCGCGTGGCTGACATGATGCAGCCCATCGCGCGGCGGCAGAAAGTGTCGCGGGTGCTGGAAGGCGCGGTGCTCGGCAATTTGTTCTTCGAAGCCAGCACGCGTACTCGCGTCAGTTTCGGCTCGGCGTTCTGCCGCCTGGGCGGTTCAGTGTGCGACACCACAGGCTTCACGTTTTCATCCATGGCCAAGGGTGAGTCCATCTACGACACCAGTCGCGTCATGAGCGGCTATGTTGATGCGATGGTGATTCGTCACCCCGATCAGGGCTCGGTGGCCGAATTTGCCCAGGCGACGAATATTCCGGTGGTCAATGGCGGCGATGGCCCCGGCGAACATCCGAGCCAGGCGCTGCTGGACCTGTACACCATCCTGACCGAATTCTCCAGGCTGGGCAAATTGCTCGACGGTGCGCACGTAGCCATGGTGGGCGACCTGAAATATGGCCGTACCGTGCACTCGCTGATCAAGTTGCTGGCGTTGTACAAGGGCATCAAGTTCACCTTGATTTCGCCGCCCGGATTGGAAATGCCCGCCTACATCATCGAGCAAGCCAGTCGTAACGGCAACGTCATCGAACAGAAAAGCACCCTGGCCGACGGTTTGGCCGGTGCCGACGTGATCTATGCCACGCGCGTGCAGAAAGAGCGCTTCGCCAATGAGGAAAGCGAAGGCTATGCGCCTGATTTCCAGATCAGCCGCGCCATCATCGACACCCATTGCGGGCCCGACACAATCGTCATGCACCCCTTGCCGCGCGACAGCCGGCCGGGCGCCAATGACCTGAGCATCGACCTGAACGATGATCCGCGCCTGGCGATTTTCCGCCAGACCGACAACGGCATTCCAATCCGCATGGCAATTTTTGCCGTGCTGCTGGGGGTGGAAGGACTGGTGCAGCATTCGATGCGCGACGTGACGTGGAAGCATCCGTCGCATATCGGTCCCGATGATTCCGCCTTCCACGGGCTCGATTGAAAGCACGAGCGGCGGGCGGCACCAGGCCGCCCGCGGCTCAGATGCGCTTCTCGCCGCCCAGCGCCTCGGTCAGCTCGGCCAGCAGCTTGGCCAGTTCCCCCGTCATGAGCGCCATGTCGGAATCGAACTTCTCGTCATCATTCTGCATGACCGTGTCGTTGCCTTCTTTCAGCACGTCCAGGGGCGCCACGCGCTTGATGTCCAGTGATTCGGTCAGCACGAACGACACCCGGTCTGCCCAGGTCATGGCCAGGCGGGTGCATTGCTTGCCCGACTGAATGTGGCGCCGTACGTCGTCGACGTCGATGGAGTGCTTGACGTAGCGGATGGCTGCGCGGCTTTCACCCGAGGCTCGCAGTTCGGTGTCCTGGTCGATGCTGAAATTGGCGGGGGCTTCGTCGGCGGCCAGCCAACCGGTCATGGCCGCGGCCGGCGATTGCGCCACATACAGGTTTTCCAGCGGCAGCGGGTCGATGGTCTTGACCAGCAGGCCGATGACTTCGTCGGCCTTGGCCGAAGCGGCCGCATCGATGACCAGCCAATGGTTCACCGGATCGATCCAGACACGGGTGTCGCGATAGATGCTGAAGGCCTTGGGCAAGAGTTCGTCAGTGACGCGCTCTTTGATTTCCTTCATTTGCTTGCGGCCCGGCTTATAGCCTTGCTGCTCTTCGATTTCTTGCGCGCGTGCACGGGCAACCTGGTTGACGACCGTGGTCGGCAGCAGCTTCTTTTCAGCCCGCAGGCTGAGCAGGATCTGTTGGTTCACCGTGTGCGACAGGGCGGCATTCTCGCGTGGCGAGATCCAGCCCATGCTCTGCATTTCGAGGTTGTTGCCGGCCTGATAGGCATGCTTGGCCAGGCTTTCTTCAAGCTGCTCGCCGGTCAGCGTCCACGGCGAGGATAGTCGGTAGGTCTTGAGATTCTTGAACCACATGGCGTCGGGCAAAAGGGTTGATTCTATACGAGTGCCGGCGGCATGGCGCCCCATGTGGTTCCCTCATTGACACGACACGTTCTGTCACTGACAGTGGGCAGGCGTTCCGGTATCTTCCGGCGCATCGTCATTCACCAGAAAAGGACATAACGATGAAACCGGCGACTATCGTAGGAATCGTGCTGATCGCGCTGGGCGCGGCGGCGCTGGTATACAAGGGGTTCGATTACACGAGCGAAGAAACCGTGTTGCAGATCGGTTCGGTCAAGGCCACGGCTGAAACCGAAAAATCGGTGTCGATCCCCACATGGGCCGGCATCGCTGCCATCGTGGTAGGCGTGCTGGTCGTCGGCCTGGGGCGCCGCCGCTAGCCTGCGTGCCCGCCCGGCCTGCTGCCGGGCAAGGCAAGGCGCCACGCTGCGCCTTCATGTGTTTGCCCACCGCAAAAAAAGGCCCGGCTTAAGAAAGCCGGGCCCGGCAGGGTCACACAATGTCACGCCATTAAAGGCTCGCGGGGGACGTGGCATTGGCGTCAGAGAACTGGCCCTGCGATTCGCGGACAGGGGATCAAACGTCCGAGAATGCAGTGCAAGACCGTGATCTGAGCTTGCAGTCTAATCCCGGCGGTCTGACATCGTCCTGAATCGAGCTTCGCGTCTGCCTGCGAAAAAAAAAGCTCCCGAGGGAGCTTTGAAGGGCCAGACAGGCGCAGCAGTCCTGCCTGGCGGGGGAAAGTGCGAATCAGGCGTTGATGTCGACGTCTTTGGTTTCGCGCACGAACAGGGTGCCGATGACCAGCGTCATGACCGCTATGATGATCGGATACCACAAGCCGTCGTAGATATTGCCCGTGGCCGCCACGATGGCGAAGGCCACCGGAGGCAGGAAGCCGCCGAACCAGCCGTTGCCGATGTGATACGGCAGGCTCATCGAGGTGTAGCGGATGCGGGTGGGGAACATCTCGACCAGGATGGCAGCGATCGGGCCGTAGACCATTGTTACGTAGAGCACCAGGATGCTCAGCAGCACCACCACCATGAACTTGTTCATCTGTTCCGGATCGGCCTTGGCCGGATAGCCGTGGTCGCGGATGGCAGCGGTCAGCGCGGTTTTCAGTTCAGCCGACCGGACCTTGAAGTCGGCGGGCGACATGTCCCTGCCTTCGAACGAGGCGAACTCGTCGTTGCCGATCCTGACCTTGGCTATGGTGCCTGCGGGTGCGGCCTGGTTGGTGTAGTTCACCGAGTTGCCGGCCAGGAACGACTTGACCACGTCGCATGAGCTGGTGAAAGACGAGGTGCCCACCGGGTTGAACTGGAACGAGCACGTGGCCGGATCGGCAATGACCGTGACCGGCGCACTGGCCTGGGCTTTTTCGAGTGCCGGGTTGGCGAAGTGGGTCAGCCCCTGGAACAGCGGGAAGTAGGTCAGCGCGGCGATCAGGCAGCCGGCCAGGATGATGGGCTTGCGGCCGATGCGGTCCGACAGCGAGCCGAACACCAGGAAGAACGGCGTGCCGATCAAGAGCGCCAGCGCGATCATGATGTTGGCGGTATTCGCATCGACCTGCAGGGTCTTGGTCAGGAAGAACAGGGCGTAGAACTGGCCCGTGTACCAGACCACGGCCTGGCCGGCGGTGAGGCCGAGCAGGGCGATGATCACGATCTTCAGGTTCTTCCATTGCGCAAACGATTCGGTCAGGGGCGCTTTCGATCCGCGGCCTTCTTCCTTCATGCGCTTGAACGTGGGGGATTCGTTGAGCTGCAGCCGGATCCACACCGAAATGCCCAGCAGCACCACCGAGATCAGGAACGGAATGCGCCAGCCCCATTCGCGGAACGCGTCTTCGGACATGACGGCACGGATGCCCATGATGACCAGCAGCGACAGGAACAGGCCCAGCGTGGCCGTGGTCTGGATCCAGGCGGTATAGGCGCCGCGGCGGCCGTGCGGCGCGTGTTCGGCCACATAGGTGGCTGCGCCGCCGTATTCGCCGCCAAGCGCCAGGCCTTGCAGCAGGCGCAGCACGATCAGGATTGCCGGCGCGGCGATGCCGATGCTGGCGTAGCTGGGCAGCACGCCCACCAGGAAGGTGGACAGGCCCATGATCACGATGGTGACCAGGAATGTGTACTTGCGCCCGACCAGGTCGCCCAGGCGGCCGAACACCAGTGCGCCGAAGGGGCGTACCGCGAAGCCCGCCGCAAAGGCCAGCAGCGCGAAGATGAACGCCGCGGTGGGGTTCACACCCGAGAAAAAGTGCGCAGCGATAACGGCTGCCAGCGAACCGTACAGATAGAAGTCGTACCACTCGAAAACGGTACCCAGCGACGACGCGAAGATCACGCGCCGTTCTTCCTTTGTCATCGGGCGCCGGCCCGAAGATGGGCCGCGGTCGGCCAGCGATGCTGTGCTCATGATGTCTCCTCGTTTCTGGGCCGGTGGTTATCCACCGTGCGGGCTCTTGGCCGGGTGGGCCGGTGCAGGGCTGGTTACAAGGTAAGAAGCCAGCCTGACGAGGTTCTGACGCGATACTTACCCGAATCTTAATTTTGAAACCAAACGTATCATTTCGGGGGGCAGGGCACGACCGCGTCAGGGAATGCCCTAGGTAGTATCGGACGGATCGGCAGTGCGTCCGTACAACGGAAAACTGACCCGGATGCAGGTTCCCGGTAGTTGCGAATGCGCTGTGCCCTCGAGGATTTGCACCGTGGCGCGATGCTTCTGCGCGATTTCGCGCACGATGGCCAGGCCCAGCCCGCTGCCTTCGGCCTGGGTGCCAAGTACGCGATAGAAGCGGTCGAATACCCGCTCGTGCTCTTCAGGAGCGATGCCCGGGCCGGAATCTTCCACTTCCAGGATGGCGTGCGCGGACGTGGCGCGCACCCGTACCGTTACGTGTCCGCCGGGCGGTGTGTAGCGCAGGGCGTTGTCCACCAGGTTGTTGAGCAGTTCGGCCAGCAGGATGACGTTGCCCGCGATGGGGGCGGCAGTATCGGCCGCCTCGAAACCCAAGTCGGTGTTCAGCGCCAGCGCCTGGGGAACCCATAGCATGGTCTGTTCGTAGCCCACGGCATTCAAGTCGGTAAGGGTAAGGTCGGCCGAATGCGGGTTTTCGGCGCGGGCCAGCAGCAGCAACTGGTTCACCAGGCGCGTGGCGCGTTCCGAGCCCATGACCAATTGGCGCAGGCTGGATTGCATTTCGTCGGGGCTGGCATCGCGCAGGGCCAGCTCGGCCTGGGTACGCAGCCCGGCCAGCGGGGTTTTCAACTGGTGCGCGGCATCGGCCACGAAGCGCCGTTGCGCCTGTACGTTGGCCGAGAGTCGATCGAGCAATTCGTTCATGGCGCTTACCAGCGGCGCGATTTCGGTAGGCGCGGCGCGCTCGTCAATGGGCGAAAGATCGTCGGGTCGGCGCGCGCGCAGGCGCTGCTGCAACGCATTCAGCGGTGCCACGCCGCGCGACAGGCCGAACCATACCAGCAGCACCGCCACCGGCAGCACTACGAACTGCGGGATGATCACTCCTTTGATGATGTCGTTGGCCAGTTCCGTGCGCCGTTCCATGGTCTCGGCCACCACCAGCAGCACCGGCTGCGTCTGGGGGATGTGCAGGTCGACCCAGGTGTAGGCCAGCCGCACGCCGAAGCCGCGCAGCGTGTCGTCGGCATACAGGATTTTGCCGGGCTGCGGCTGCCCCAGGTCGGCGGGCAAGGGCAGGGCGCGGTCGCCGCCCAGGTATTCGCCCCGGCTGCCCAGCGCCAGCCAGAACACGCTGTCGGTTTCATCGGGGCGCAGCACATCGCGCACGGATTCGCTCATGCGCAGGACTGCGCGTCCGCCCTGCGCATGCACATACCGCGACAACACATGCAGATTGTTGGACAGCGCGCGGTCGTAGGGCACATTGGCAATGTTCTGGGCCACCACGTAAGTGATAGCCACGCTCATGGGCCACAACAGGAACAGCGGGGCCAGCATCCAGTCCAGGATTTCTCCCAGCAGCGAACGCTGGGGCGGCGCGAAGCTGGGTCCCTTGGCCCCGCCGCGCATGGCGTCCAGGGCTTCCTGGTTCAGCTTTTCGTGCGTGGCAGGCTCAGTGGGAGAGGTAGCCGGCACCCTGGTCCCGTTCAAGGCAATAGCCCAGGCCGCGCACCGTGATGATCTTGACGCCGCTGGGCTCGAGCTTCTTGCGCAGGCGATGCACGTAGACCTCGATGGCGTTGGTGCTGACTTCCTCGCCCCATTCGCACAAGTGGTCGACCAACTGCGTCTTGCTGACCATGCGGCCGCTGCGGGTCAGCAGGATTTCCAGCAGGCTGACTTCGCGTGCGGACAGGTCGAGCGTTTGGTCATCGACCAGGGCCACGCGCCCGGTCTGGTCGAATACCAGCCGGCCGTGGCGCAGCAGCGTGGCACCGCCGCCGACGCCACGACGCGTCAGCGCCCGGACCCGGGCTTCCAGTTCGGACAGTGCAAAGGGCTTGGCCATGTAGTCGTCGGCCCCCAGGTCCAGGCCCTTGACGCGCTGTTCGACGCTGTCGGCGGCGGTCAGGATCAGGACGGGCAGCATCGAATTGCGTGCCCGCAGGCGTCGCAGCACTTCCAGGCCCGTCAGCTGGGGCAGGCCCAGGTCCAGGATCAGCAGGTCGAAGGCCTGGGCGGCCAAGGCGGAATCGGCGGCCGCACCATCGCGGACCGCATCGACGGCATAGCCATTATGGCGCAGCGAACGGGACAGGCCGTCGGCCAGGATGCTGTCGTCTTCGGCGATGAGAATGCGCATGCGTTAGGGAAAAAAACGGCGATGGCCGGAGAGGGCTGGCCTGTGCGCGCATTCTGGCACAGGGCAGGAGACTTGCCCATCCAGGGAATCCCTGGAGAAATCTGGCATACTGTGTTTTTATCCAGTATAATCCGATGCCATAATCTTCGCTGCTGGCACATTGCGCCGCAGGAATGCATACAACGGCATTGCACACAAATTTACCCACGGGACACCACCACATGAACGACAAAACCAGCAAAGCAGCCGCCTCGGAAAAGGCCAAGGCGCTGGCCGCCGCGCTTTCGCAAATCGAAAAGCAGTTCGGCAAGGGCTCGATCATGCGCTACGGCGACAACGAGATCGAACACGATATCCAGGTCGTGTCCACCGGCTCGCTGGGGCTCGATATCGCACTGGGGGTCGGCGGCCTGCCGCGCGGCCGCGTCGTCGAGGTCTACGGCCCGGAATCGTCAGGCAAGACCACGCTTACACTGCAAGTCATCGCCGAAATGCAGAAAATCGGCGGCACCTGCGCCTTTATCGATGCCGAACACGCACTTGACGTGCAATACGCCTCGAAGCTGGGCGTCAATCTTACCGACCTGCTCATCTCGCAGCCCGACACCGGCGAGCAGGCTCTTGAAATCACCGACGCCCTGGTGCGTTCGGGTTCGGTCGACCTGATCGTGATCGACTCGGTCGCGGCGCTCGTTCCCAAGGCCGAAATCGAAGGCGAAATGGGCGATTCGCTGCCCGGCCTGCAGGCCCGCCTGATGAGCCAGGCCTTGCGCAAGCTTACCGCTACCATCAAGCGCACCAACTGCATGGTCATCTTCATCAACCAGATCCGCATGAAGATCGGTGTCATGTTCGGCAACCCCGAAACCACGACCGGCGGCAATGCCCTGAAGTTCTATTCGTCGGTGCGCCTGGATATTCGCCGCATCGGTTCGATCAAGAAGGGCGAAGAAGTCGTAGGCAACGAAACCCGCGTCAAGGTCGTCAAGAACAAGGTCTCGCCGCCGTTCAAGCAGGCCGAATTCGACATCATGTACGGTACGGGTATTTCACGCGAAGGCGAAATCATCGACCTGGGCGTGCAGGCAGGCGTGGTGGACAAGTCCGGCGCCTGGTATAGCTACAGCGGTACTCGTATCGGCCAAGGCAAGGACAACGTTCGCGAATACCTGAAAGAACATCGCGAGCTCGCCATCGAAATCGAGAACAAGGTGCGCGAAAACCAAGGTATCGTCAGCCGTGCCGCCACCTTCCCGCCCAGTGAAGCCGAAGCCGAGACCGAGGGCGACGGCCAGGCATGATCCGCAAGCCCGGTTCTCCAGGTTCGCCGCGTAATGCATCATCTACGCGGCGCGAGCCGGGCACGCGCCAGGCCGGCGATGATGGCTTCGAAACGCTAGGCAAGCCCGTCCCGCGCGGGCCTACGCTGAAGGCTCGCGCGGTGGGTTATCTGTCCCGGCGCGAGTACGCGCGCAACGAGCTCGCGCGCAAGCTGCAGCCTTACGTCGATGAAGGCACCGATCTCGAAGCGGTGCTCGACGCGCTGGAAAAAGAAGGCTGGCTATCCACCGAGCGGTTTGCCCAAAGCCTGGTGCATCGCCGCGCCGCACGGCAGGGCACCGCCCGCATCGTGCAAGAACTGCGCCAGCATGGCGTGGCCGAAGACCAGGTGGCGCAACTCCGCGATGACCTGCGGGCCACCGAATATCAACGTGCGCTGGAAGTCTGGCGCAAGCGCTATGGCGCCAAGCCCGCCGACCGGGCCGAATACGCCAAGCAGGCCCGCTTCCTGGCCGGCCGTGGCTTCGCCCACGACACCATCCGGCGCCTGCTGGGCGAAGACCACGACGACTGACCGGCGGGCGCTTGTTCAGGCCTTGGCCGAGCGTATGCCATCCAGCGTCTTGAAGCACACCTCGCGGGCGATCGCCAGGAAATCCCCCACATACGACGCGTCAGTATCCTCGGTGCGCACCGCCGCGTACAGCGTGCGCCATACGCCCTGGGGCCCCAAGTGGCACAGCCGCAGCCCGCCTGGCTTCAGGTATTCCGTCAGCGCCCAGTTGGGCAGGGCCGCCACGCCACGGTTGCTGGCCACCAGCTGGGCAATGATGGGCGTGAGTTCTGCCTTGCGCACCGCGGCCGGCTCGACTCCGGCCGGGTCCAGGAACGCCGTGAACACATCCAGTCGTTGCCGGTCCACCGGATAGGTGATCAGGGTCTGGTCGGCCAGTTGCTCGGGTTCGATGTGCCGGAAAGCGGCCAGCGGATGCGATTCCGCCACCGCCAGCACCAGTTCGTACTTGAACAGTGGCAGGTACTCCACGGCTTCCAGTTGTTGCGGATCGGACGTGATCACCAGGTCCAGGTCGCCGCGTACCAGGGCGGGCAGGGGGGCAAATGAAAAAGCCGCCGACAGGTCCAGGGCCACGTCGGGCCATTGCGCGCGAAAAGCATCCAGCGCCGGCATCAACCATTGAAAGCATGAATGGCACTCGATGGCCAGGTGCAGCCGTCCGGTGCGGCCGGCGGCCAGTCTTTGCAGTTCGCGCTCGGTGGCGCGCAGGCGCGGCAGCACCTCATCGGCCAGCGCCAGCACGCGCAGGCCGGCGGTAGTCAGGCGGGCGGGGCGGGTGCGGCGGTTCAGCAGCGCAGTGCCCAGCCGCGTTTCCAGGTCGCGCAACTGGTGCGACAGGGCCGATTGGGTCAGGTGCAGGCGGTCGGCGGCCTCTTGCAGGCTGCCCCCGTCGCGGATGGCCGACAAGGTTTCAAGATGGCGGATTTCAAGCATGGGCAAGCCAGGGGATGAGCGGATTATATGAAAAATATTCAATCAATGTATGTTGAGATTGATTTTGCCGCAAGTTGGCTTAAGGGGAGAATAGCATCTGAGTTGAGAAAATTTGATTTACTTGGATATCTATATGACTATTATTCATAATATTGGATTCCCGCGCATCGGGGTGCAGCGCGAATTGAAGCGCGCGGTCGAGGCCTACTGGGGGGGCAAGCAAACCGCTTCCGAGCTCGAACAAACCGGCCGTGAGCTGCGCGCCGCCCACTGGCAGCGTCAGGCCAGCGCGGGTGTGCAATTCGTGCCGGTGGGCGATTTCGCCTGGTACGACCATATCCTGGAGTGGAGCACCTTGCTGGGGGCCGTGCCAGCCCGTTTCGGGCAGCCGGAAGGCCAGCCCGTTACCCTGGACACCCTGTTTCGCATGGGCCGGGGCCGCGCGCCCACGGGCACGCCCACGGCAGCCTGCGAGATGACCAAGTGGTTCGATACCAATTACCACTACATCGTGCCCGAGCTGGTGCCGGGCCAGGCTTTCCGCATCGCACGCGAGTATCTGTTCGACCAGGTCCAAGAGGCGCAGGCGCTGGGCCATCAGGTCAAGCCCGTGATTCCCGGTCCGCTGACCTGGTTGTGGCAGGGCAAGGGCGATGCTTTCCCGGGCGGCGCGGGCGATACCGCCAAGTTGCAACTGCTGGACGCGTTGCTGCCGGTGTACGCCGAGGTGCTGGCTCGCCTGGCGCGTCTGGGCGTGCAATGGGTGCAGATCGATGAACCCATCCTGGTGCTCGACCTGCCGCAGGCCTGGCGCGATGCTTTCCGCAATGTCTATGCCCGCCTGGCCGATACGCCCGTCAAGCTGTTGGTGGCCACGTATTTCGGTGGCCTGCAAGACAATCTGGCTACTGCGCTGTCGCTGCCGGTGGCCGGCCTGCATGTGGATCTGGTCCGTGCGCCGAACCAGTTGCAGAAAGTGGCTGCCGGGCTGCGCCCCGACCAGGTGCTGTCGGCCGGTGTCATCGATGGCCGCAATATCTGGCGCACCGACCTGGACGCGGCCTTGACCGTGCTGGCGCCGGCGCGCCAGCAATTGGGCGAACGCCTATGGCTGGCACCGTCGTGCTCGTTGCTGCACGTGCCCGTGGACCTGGCCGGCGAAACCGACCTGGATGCCGAGTTGAAGAGCTGGCTGTCGTTCGCCGCGCAGAAGCTCGACGAACTGAGCTTGCTGGGCCGCGCGTTGGCCGACGCCCAGGCATCTGGCGTGAGCGAGGCACTGGCGGCCCAGCGCGCCGCGTTGCAGGCCCGCCGCCAGTCGCCCCGCATTCATAATCCGGCGGTGGGTCGCCGCATGGCTGACGCCGCCTCGGTCACGCGTGACCGCGCCCCGTTCGCCGATCGCATCGCGCGCCAGCAGCAGTTGCTGAGCTTGCCGGCATTCCCCACCACCACCATAGGCTCGTTCCCGCAAACCGCCGAGATCCGCGCCTTGCGGCGCGACTGGAAGTCGGGCGCCCTGAGCGACGCGGCCTACGAGGCAGCGATACGAAAGGAAATCGAGGCGGTCATCCGTTTCCAGGAAAAAATCGGACTGGACGTACTGGTGCACGGCGAGCCCGAACGCAACGACATGGTCGAGTACTTCGGCGAACTGCTGGCCGGCTTTGCCTTCACCCGCAATGGCTGGGTGCAAAGCTATGGTTCGCGCTGCGTCAAGCCGCCGATCATTTTCGGCGACGTGGCACGCCCGGCGCCCATGACTGTCGGTTGGTCGTCGTATGCGCAGTCGCTGACCGACAAGCCGGTCAAGGGCATGCTGACCGGTCCGGTCACCATCTTGCAGTGGTCGTTCGTGCGCGATGACCAGCCCCGCGAGCAGACTTGCCGCCAGTTGGGGCTGGCCTTGCGCGACGAAGTGGTCGACCTGGAAAAAGCCGGGGTGCGGGTCATCCAGATCGACGAGCCCGCCATCCGCGAGGGCTTGCCGCTGCGCCGCGACGACTGGCAAGCCTACCTGGATTGGGCGGTGGATTGCTTCCGTCTGTCTACCGCCGGGGTAGAGGCCGATACGCAGATCCATACCCACATGTGCTATTCCGAGTTCAACGACATCATCGAGTCCATTGCCGCGATGGACGCCGACGTCATCACGATCGAGACCTCGCGCTCGAACATGGAGCTGCTCAAGGCCTTCGAGGATTTCCGGTATCCCAACGACATCGGCCCGGGCGTCTACGACATCCATTCTCCCAATGTGCCTGACGTGGACTGGATGGTCGGCCTGATGCGCAAGGCCGCAGCCCGGCTGCCCAGCGAGCGCCTGTGGGTCAATCCCGATTGCGGCCTGAAGACCCGCGCCTGGCCCGAAACCGAGGCGGCGCTGGTGGGCATGGTCGAGGCGGCCCGTACCCTGCGGGCCGCCTGATCCGCCCCAGGGCGGGAGCCGGCCCTCTCGGGAAATGAGCCCCGGGGCCGGGCGGGCGCCGGGGGCCTGCGTTATACTCTTCAGGATTTGCTGCTTTGCGTCAAATGCCCTGAGCGCAGGCCATCCCATGCCCTTGCCACCGTCGAATGTCTCTCGCCATCCGCTGCACACGCGTTCCATACGCGTGCAGTCCTACGGGCGCGACGACGGCCTTTGGGACCTTGAAGCCGAACTCATCGATGTCAAGGCCTACGATTTCCCCAGGCAAGACGGCGAGATCTTCCGGGCCGGCCGTCCCATCCACCACATGCACTTGCGCATCACCATCGATGATGCGTTCAACATTGTGGCGGCCCAGGCGGTCTATGACGCAGCGCCCTACGAACAGCAATGCACGGCCGTCGAAGCCTCTTACGCGAGGCTGATCGGCATGAATTTGCTCAAGGGCTTTCGGCGCCAGGTCAAAGAGCGCTTTGGCCATACCGCGGGCTGTACCCACATGACCGAACTGTCGCAGGTGCTGCCTACCGCGGCGGTGCAGACCATGGCCAACCGCCGGCGCCAGAACAGCAATCCGGACAAGCGACCGTTCCAGCTGGACGGCTGTCATGCCTTGCGCACCGACGGCCCGGTGGTGCTTGAGCACTATCCCAAGTGGTACACCGGGGATAGCGCTGAAGCGGCGGCGGACGCGATCTCCGATTCCCCCTCTTTTTCTCATTCGTCCTGACAGGTAACACATGAAAATCCACGAGTATCAAGGCAAGGAACTGCTGAAGCAATTTGGCGTGCCCGTGCCGCGCGGGATTCCCGCTTTTTCCGTTGACGAGGCCGTGGCCGCCGCTGAAAAACTGGGTGGACCGGTCTGGGTCGTGAAGGCGCAAATCCACGCCGGTGGCCGTGGCAAGGGCGGTGGCGTGAAGCTGGCGCGCTCGCTCGACGAAGTTCGCAAGCTGTCCTCGGAAATCCTGGGCATGCAGCTGGTCACGCACCAGACCGGCGCTCATGGCCAGAAGGTACGCCGCCTGTACATCGAAGACGGCGCCGATATCCAGAAGGAATACTACGTTTCGCTGGTCACCGACCGCGCCACGCAGAAAGTGGCCATCATCGCCTCGAGCGAAGGCGGCATGGATATCGAGGAAGTCGCTCACTCGACGCCCGAGAAAATCATCACCGAATATATCGACCCGCTGACCGGCCTGTCGACCGAGCAGGCCAAGACGGTGGCCGAAGCCATCGGCCTGTCGGGCGATTCGGCCACCCAGGCGGCCGACGTGTTCCAGAAGCTCTACAAGTGCTACATGGACACCGATGCCTCGCTGGTGGAAATCAATCCCCTGAACCGCGACAGCAAGGGCAACATCATCGCCCTGGACGCCAAGTTCAACTTCGATTCCAACGCGTTGTTCCGTCATCCCGAGATCGTCGCCTACCGCGACCTCGATGAAGAAGACCCGGCCGAAATCGAAGCCAGCAAGTTCGACCTGGCCTACATCCAGCTCGACGGCAACATCGGCTGCCTGGTCAACGGCGCCGGCCTGGCCATGGCCACGATGGACACGATCAAGCTGTTCGGCGGCGAGCCTGCCAACTTCCTGGACGTCGGCGGCGGCGCCACGGCCGAGAAGGTCACCGAGGCTTTCAAGATCATGCTCAAGAACAAGGGCGTGAAGGCCATCCTCGTCAACATCTTCGGCGGCATCATGCGCTGCGACGTCATCGCCGAAGGCGTGATCACCGCGTGCAAGGCCGTCAACCTGAATGTGCCGCTGGTGGTCCGCATGAAGGGCACCAACGAAGAACTGGGCAAGAAAATGCTGGCCGACTCGGGGCTGCCCATCATCAGCGCCGACACCATGGCCGAAGCGGCCACCCGCGTCGTAGCCGCCGTCAAATAAATTGCCAAGGATTCACAAATGTCGATTCTGATCAACAAGGACACCAAAGTCATCACCCAAGGCATCACGGGCAAGACGGGCCAGTTCCACACCCGCATGTGCCGTGAATATGCCAATGGCAAAGCCGCCTTCGTGGCCGGCGTGCACCCCAAGAAGGCCGGCGAGGACTTCGAAGGCGTGCCCATCTTCGGCAGCGTGCAAGACGCCAAGGCCAATACCGGCGCCACCGTATCGGTGATCTACGTGCCTCCGGCGGGCGCCGCGGCTGCCATCTGGGAAGCCGTCGAGGCCGAACTGGACCTGGTCATCTGCATTACCGAAGGTATTCCGGTGCGCGACATGCTGGACGTGAAGAACCGCATGAAGGCCAAGAACAGCAAGACCCTGCTGCTGGGCCCCAACTGCCCCGGCCTGATCACGCCTGACGAAATCAAGATCGGCATCATGCCCGGCCACATCCACCGCAAGGGCCGCATCGGCATTGTCAGCCGCTCGGGCACCCTGACGTACGAAGCCGTGGCGCAGGTCACCGAGCTCGGCCTGGGCCAGTCCAGCGCCGTGGGCATCGGTGGCGATCCCATCAACGGCCTGAAGCACGTCGATGTGCTCAAGCTGTTCAACGACGATCCCGATACCGACGCCGTCATCATGATCGGCGAAATCGGCGGCCCCGACGAAGTCAATGCCGCCGAGTGGGCCAAGGACAACATGAAGAAACCCGTGGTCGGCTTCATTGCCGGCGTCACGGCGCCTCCGGGCAAGCGCATGGGTCACGCCGGCGCACTGATCTCCGGCGGTGCCGATACGGCCGATGCCAAGCTCGAAGTGATGGAAGCGTGCGGCATCCGTACCACGCGCAATCCGTCCGAGATGGGCAAGCTGTTGAAGTCCGTGCTGTAATCAAGGCGCGAACTTTGCTCCGGAAAGCCCGCCCCGGCGGGCTTTTTCGCGAACAGGGGGCGTGTGCTGTCTGGCCGGCCCGGCCAAATATAATAATGGGTCGGTATTTTGCGTACATCTATAACAACCCGCCGGGCGCCACAGGCACCCGGCACCGGCCGACCACCTTGCTCGCGCATACGAAAACGGCCTGTACGTCCACGTTTATTCACACCTAGGGGATCTAGGAAAGAGAGGAATGGAACTCACTTCAGCCGCATTCTGGATAGCCCTGCTGCAAATCATCTGGGTCAATATCCTGCTGTCCGGCGATAACGCCGTAGTCATCGCGCTTGCCGCGCGCTCGCTGCCTCCCACGCAGCAGAAAAAGGCTATCGTGGTCGGCTCTGCCGCTGCGATCATCATGCGTATCATCCTGACCCTGGTGGCGGCCACGCTGTTGCTGCTGCCCTGGTTGAAGCTGATCGGCGCGCTGTTGCTGATTTATATCGGCGTATCGCTGCTGCTGCCCGAAGGCGAGGACGATGCCGCAGGCAAGAACCATGGCAGCCTGCTGACCGCCATCCGCACCATCATGATCGCCGACCTGGTCATGAGCCTGGACAACGTCGTGGCCGTGGCTGCCGCTGCCATGGGCGATACCACGCTGTTGGTGGTGGGCCTGGCGATCAGCATTCCGTTGGTCATTTTTGGCAGCACCTTGTTGCTTAAGGTCATCGAACGCTTCCCCATCATTGTCTGGGTGGGCGCCGCATTGCTGGGCTTCATTGCCGGCGAACTGCTGGTGGGCGATCCTGCATTGCAAGAGCCGGTGGCACGCATCGATACGGCACTGGGGCTGACGCAGCACCAATTGGCTCTTATTGCCGGGGTGGTGGGCGCCTTGCTTGTACTGGCGCTTGGAAAAATTTTCCTGGCACGCCAAAAGGTGCTGACGCAAAGCTGAACTACAATAATAGATTCGACATTCGGGGCTGCGAGCGGTCCACGCTCGCAGCCCGCGCCGGTGCGCGGCCGGCGTTTTGTCCCTGTTTCATTGAATAAACTCCCGGGGGTCTAAAGTGCTTGAGTTTTTCCAGACGCTGAGTTGGGCGGCGGTGTTCCAGATAATTCTTATCGACATCCTGCTGGGTGGCGATAATGCCGTGGTCATCGCGCTAGCCTGCCGCAATCTGGCGCCCAAGCAACGCATGCAGGGCATCCTGTGGGGTACCGCCGGCGCCATCATCCTGCGCGTGGTGCTCATCTCCTTTGCCCTTACGCTGCTGGCCATCCCGTTCCTGAAGATCGTCGGCGGCCTGCTGCTGGTCTGGATCGGCGTCAAGCTGCTTATCCCCGAAGACGACGCGCATGGCAACATCAAGGGGGGCACCTCCATTGCCGCGGCGGTCAAGACCATCATCGTGGCCGACTTCGTCATGAGCCTGGACAACGTCATCGCCATTGCGGGCGCGGCCCAGAATGCCCATGAAGGCCACCAGATCGGCCTGGTCGTCTTCGGCCTGATCGTCAGCGTGCCCATCATCATCTGGGGCAGCACGCTGGTGCTCAAGCTCATCGACCGCTATCCGCTGGTGGTTACCTTCGGCGCGGGCCTGTTGGGCTGGATCGCCGGCGGCATGCTCATCACCGACGTGTTCGTCGTGAATCAATTCGGCGAGCAGCCGACTATGGTTAAAATCGCTGCCGAAGTCATCGGCGCACTGTTAGTCATACTTGTGGGGCGGTGGCTTGCCAGCCGTAAAACCGCCTCCAAGGAATCCGCCCATGAGTCTGCGTAAAAGCGACAACCCCGAGTCAGGCCTGAGCCTGCTGCAAGGCCTGCTGGTCTTGGCCATCCTGGGCGTCATCGCCTCGGTGATCTTCTCCAGCCTGGCCTGACGCAGTTCGTGTCTGCTCCGCAACGCCTCGTCATCGCCACCCGCGCCAGCCGGCTTGCCCTTTGGCAAGCCGAGCACGTGCGCGACCGCCTGCGCGCGCTGTACCCGGACTGCGCCGTCGAACTGCTGACGCTGACCACCCGCGGTGACCAGATCCTGGACCGCACCCTGTCCAAGGTCGGCGGCAAGGGCTTGTTCGTCAAAGAGCTCGAAACCGCGCTGCTCGACGGCCGGGCCGACCTGGCCGTGCATTCCCTGAAAGACGTTCCGGTCGACCTGCAGGCGCCGTTCGAACTGTGCGCCACCCTCGAACGGGCCGATCCCCGCGACGCGCTCGTCTCCAACCAGTACGCCGTGCTGGCCGATCTGCCCGCCGGCGCAGTGGTAGGCACCTCGAGCCTGAGGCGCGAGTCACAGATCCGCCAGCGCTATCCGCACCTGTCGGTCAAGCCCCTGCGCGGCAACCTGGATACCCGCCTGGGCAAGCTCGATCGCGGCGACTACGCCGCCATCGTGCTGGCTGCCGCCGGCTTGCAGCGCCTGGGCCTGGCCGAACGTATCCGCAGCCTGCTCGAACCCGAAGACTGCCTGCCGGCTGCCGGACAGGGCGCGCTGGGCATTGAAATCCGCAACGACCGCAACGACCTGCGCAACTGGCTGGCGCCGCTGGCCTGTGCGCGTACCACGGCATGCGTCGTGGCCGAACGTGCCGTATCGCGTGCCCTGGGCGGGTCGTGCCAGGTGCCCTTGGCCGCCTATGCCCAACTGGACGGCGACACCCTGACGCTGCGTGCCCTGGTGGCCTCGCCCGACGGCACCCGCATGATCCGTTGCCAGCACGCCGGGCCGGCCGAACAGGCCCTGGCCATCGGGCAGGCGGCCGCGCAAGACTTGCTGTCCAACGGCGCCGACGCCATCCTGGCCGAACTGCAAGACCCGCCCACATCGTAAGATCGGGCTTGCATGCCACCAATCGGGGCTGCCCATGGAAGTGCCCATGCCGCGCATTGCCATCCTGACCCGGCCCGACGGCCGCAACGACGCACTGGCGCGCCCGTTGCGCACGGCGGGCTGGCAGGTGCTGAACCTGCCAGCCCTGGACATCCAGCCCCTGTTTGTCCCGGCAGAACAATTGCCGTTGCCGCAAGACTACGACCTGGTCATTTTCGTCAGCGGCAATGCGGCACGCTTGTACATGGCGCAGTTGCACGACGTGGCTGGCCAGGCCACCTGGCCAGCCACCACGGCGGCGGCCACCGTCGGTCCGGCCAGTGCGCGCGCCTTGCGCGAGCTACCTGGTTTTGGCGCGGATACAACAGTGTTGTGTCCTCCGCCCGAGGCTGCCACCCACGATTCCGAAGCGCTGTGGGCAGTGCTGCGTACACGCGGCGCGCTGCCGGCCAGGGTGTTGCTGGTGCGTGGCACGCAGGGCCGCGATTGGCTGGCCGACCAGCTTACGGCCGCTGGTACGCAGGTCGTGCGGCACGCCGCCTATCGACGCCAGCCGGCACCCTGGCCGGCAGCGGCCGTGCGGCAGCTACACGAATGGGCCCGCCAAGATGCGCGGCCCGCATGGCTGCTGACCAGCGGCGAAGGCCTGGCGGCCGTGCAGGCCCAGGTCCGGCAGCAGGGACTGCAGGCCTGGTGGCGCGGGTGCCGCTACATCGTGACGCATCCTGCGCTGGCCCGCCGCCTGCAGCACGACGCGGGTGGCAACGCCCCAGCCCCGATGGTACAAATCTGCTTGCCTGCCGACGAAGCGATCCTCGCCGCTTTTGTTGCCGCTTGATTCGAAGTTTTGGCTTTTCACCGAATACAATCGCGTCTATGACAGAGACCCCCGCTACCGAATCGGCCGCCTCGGCGGCAGCCCCGGGCACAGGCTCGCCCGCCTCGCCGCCACCCGGTGCGTCCAAGGCCCGGCCCACGAAGCCGTCCAGCGCGGTAGGCACCCTGACTGCGGCGCTTATCATCGTGCTGCTGCTGGCCGTGGGGTTGAGCTGGGCGCTGTGGATGCAGCGCAAGCAATTTCTGGCGGCCGGACGCGAAGTGGCCACGCGCCTCGATACGGTGGAACAGTCGGCCGCGCAAAGCCGCAAAGAAGCGCGCGAGGCCCTGGCCCTTGCCCAGGCGCAAGCCGGTCGGGTAGGCGAACTGCAAAACCAGGCCCAGGAAGCCAAGAGCCGCTACGACGACTTGCAGCAGGCCTGGCAGACTTTCAGCGGCGGTGCCAGCGACGAACTATTGGCCAACGATCTCGAGCGCCTGCTCGTGCTGGCCAATCAGCAATTGCGCCTGGCCGGCAATGTAAACAACGCCATCGTGGCTCTCGAAACGGCGCAAGCGCGCCTGGCCCACGCCGATCGCCCGCGCTTCGCCAGTCTGCAGCAAAGCATCAACGGCGACCTCGACCGCCTGCGCGCCGTGGCCACTATCGATATTCCGGCCCAATCCGGCCGCATCGATCGCTTGGCGGGCCTGGTGTCCAAGGCCCCCATGCTGGTGCCCGATGCCGCCGCACCGGGCGAGTCGCTTGACAATGACGGCGCCGCGGCCGCCCGTCCGGCGCCCTTGCAGCAAGAAACCGATCCGCGTGCGGCGCTGCCGGCCGATGCCGCCTGGTGGCAGGTCTGGCGCGCTGAAATCGCCTCGTGGCCCGGCCGTGCCGGCAGCGTGCTGGCGCACGAACTGGGCGATCTGATCAGCATCCAGCGCGTCGATCAGCCGGCCGCGCTGATGCTGTCGACCGAGCAGGCCGGCCAGGCCCGGGCCGCCTTGCGCCAGCGCCTGATGACCGCGCAACTGGCCATGTTGATGCGCCAGCCGGAAGTCTGGAAGAACGAGCTCGACAATGTCGTGAATGCGCTGCGCACCTACTACGACGCGCGCTCGGCCGATACGCAAGCCGCGCTGCGGCTGGCACAAGACTTGGCGCAGACCGATATCGCTGTGCGCCTGCCCGATGTCAGCGACAGCCTGGCCAGTGTGGCCGCCTTGCGCGCCGCCGGGTTCGACGCGACCGACAAACAGGACTGACGCATGCGTACCTGGTTCTGGACTTTGCTGCTTGCCGTGGTCGCTGTTGCGCTGGCCGTGGTGCTGCGCACCCATGCGGGCAACGTGATGGTGCTGGTATGGCCATGGCGCATCGAGCTTTCGCTGACGCTGACGGTGTTGCTGGTGTTGGCCCTGTTCGTGTCCCTGTACGTCGGCTTGCGCGTGCTGGCCTGGCTGCTGGCCATCCCCGATCGCATGCGCGCGTGGCGCGGCCAGCGTGCCCAGGCGCGCGACCATGAACTACTCGAACGCGGCTGGACCGGACTGCTCGAAGGCCGCTATGCCCACGCCGAGAAAGACCTGACCAAGCTGCTCGAACAAACTCGCGTGCCCAGCCGCCGCGTGCTGGCCGCCTTGTCCGCGGCCCGCGCCGCGCACGGGCTGGGCGAGTTCGAGCGCCGCGACCGCTTGCTGGATTCCGCGCGTGAACACGCCAATGGCAATGCCGGCCTGCAGGAAGCCATCGCCACGGTGTCGGCCGACCAACTGCTCGACCAGGGCAGGGCACAAGATGCGCTGACGGTGCTGGCGCCGTTGCAGGATGGCGGCGTGCGCCATCTGCACACCATGCGGCTGCTGCTGCGCGCCGAAGCCGCGCTGGGTCACCACGACCGTGTCTTCACCCTGGCGCGCGGCCTGCTGCGCCGCAATGCGCTGTCCAAGACCGAAGCCGAACACCTGATCGACACTGCCGGTGCGGCGCGGCTGCGCGCGGCCAGCACGTCGGGTACCGATGCCTGGCGCCCCATCTGGAAAGACCTGAAAAGCGATGAGCGGGTCCTGCCCGAGATCGCGCTGGCCGGCGCCACCGCCTTCGAGGCAGCCGGAGAGCCAGCCGAGGCGGCGCGCGTGCTGGAAGCTGCCGTGCCGGTGCATTTCACTTCTACGCTGGTGGCTGCCTATGCGCGCTGCGACGCCGACCAGGTGCCGCGCCGCCTGGCCAAGGCCGAAGGCTGGCTGCAGAAGCGGCCGGCAGATGCCGATCTGCTGGCTGCCCTGGGCATGCTTTGCCTGAACGGACAATTGTGGGGCCAGGCCGAACGCTACCTGCAGCGCAGCCTGGGGTTCCGCAACGATTCCCATACCCATGCCTTGCTGGGCAGCCTGTACGACCGCCTGGACCGCCCGGCCGATGCCGTGCGCCATTGGCGCCTGGCTACCGCCGCCAGCATGGCCCTGCCCGTGCTGGCCGCCGACCGGGCTTTGCCGGCAGCCGAAATGGCTGCCGATCCACTGCACCTGGATGCCGAGGGCGAGTATTCCACCTATCCGCCGGAAGCCAGCCCGCCATCCGATCTGCGTTCTTATGGCGCCGACCTGCCGCCGCAAGCGGTACCGGCCGATTACGTGCTCGATCCCGATGCCCGTCGGGCCGGGCGCGAGGCTTCCAGCGCTGTTCAGCCCGAACCGCCGGCTGTCGCCCCGGCCCGGTCTGCCGTCGATATCGAAGACTATTTCGACAGCGCGCCGATTCCCGTGGCGGCCTTCGACGTGCCGGTGCCCACTTATGGCACCCCCACGCCCCGATCGCCCGACGCTGCCGCCGAGTCCAAGCCGGACGACGACAACCCCAATTCTCTTCCAAACAAGCAAGGTTGAATCATGAGCCTCGATCGCGTGTCTTCCGGCAAGAAGCTGCCGGAAGACTTCAATGTCATCATCGAAATCCCCATGAACGCCGACCCGGTCAAATACGAGGTCGACAAGGACACCGGTGCTGTGTTCGTCGATCGTTTCATGCTGACCGCCATGCACTATCCGTGCAACTACGGCTATATCCCGCAAACCCTGTCCGATGACGGCGACCCCGCCGACGTGTTGGTCGTCACGCCGTTCCCCATCCAGGTCGGCGCCGTGGTGCGCTGCCGTGTCCTGGGCGTGCTGGAAATGGACGATGAAGCCGGTGGCGACGCCAAGCTGTTGGCCGTGCCGGTCGACAAGCTCTATCCGCCGTACCGCCACATCAAGTCGTACGAAGACCTGCCGGCCGAAGACATCGGCCGCATCCAGCACTTCTTCGAGCACTACAAAGACCTGGAAAAAGGCAAGTGGGTGAAGGTCAAGGGCTGGAAGGGCGTGGACGCCGCCCAGGAAGAAATCGTGCGCAGCGCCGAACGCTACAACAAGGCCTGATACTTTCCTGACCAATGCTGATCCGGGCCGCGATGCACTCCTGCATTGCGGCCCGGCGCTTTTTCCCCGGGGTCCGTTTCATGGCAAAAAGGGATAAACTCGCGCATTGAATTCTTACTGTGCCGGCCTTCGGCATGCGTTCAACAAGGTCAAGTGAACATGGACTACGTTTTTCCTCCGTCGCCGCCCGTTGGGCTGCCTGTTGCTGGAAATGGCACGCTGTTCCCGGCGCGCCGTGTGTATTGCGTGGGGCGCAACTACGCAGAACACGCCAAAGAAATGGGCTTTACCGGCCGTGAAGACCCGTTCTTTTTCTGCAAGCCCGCCGATGCCATCGTGCCCGTGGCCGATGGCCAGACCGGCAGCATTCCGTACCCGCCCAAGACCAGCAACCTGCATTACGAAATGGAACTGGTGGTGGTGTTGGGCAAGGGTGGCAAGGACATCCCCGTCGAGCAGGCCAACGATTGCATCTGGGGCTATGCGCTGGGCCTGGACATGACCCGCCGCGACCTGCAGGGCGAAGCCAAGAAGCAGGGGCGGCCCTGGGAAGTGGGCAAGGCGTTCGACCATTCCGCCCCGCTTGGGCCCATCCATCCGCGCAGCGCCGTGGGCACGCTGGAACGCGCCGCCATCTGGCTCGATGTCAACGGCCAGCGCAAGCAATCGAGCGACATCTCGCAGATGATCTGGAACATTCCCGAAAGCATCTCGTACCTGTCGGGCCTGTTCGAGTTGAAGGCCGGCGACCTGATCTTCACCGGCACACCCGAAGGCGTGGGCGCGGTGGTGCAGGGCGATGTCATGGCCGGCGGCGTCGAAGGCTTGGGCGAACTGCGCGTGCGCATCGCCTGAGCACCGATTCCCTTCTCGACAGGAGCTTAATCATGCGCGGAAAAGTCATGCTGACGGCGCTTATCGTTTTCGGTGTCGTACTGCAAGGCTGCAATACCGTGGCGGGCATGGGCGAAGACATGTCCCGGGCAGGTAATGCCATTACCACTGCCGCCGAAAAATAAGGCCTGACGGCCACCAACGACGACGGCCCCCGCGGGGGCCGTCGTCGTTGGCGCAGTCTCACGATGCTTCTGGTTTGCGCGCTCGCGCACATTCTGTCCACCTCGGTATCCGCGAATAGCCGGCGATTCAGCGCCGATCCACACTACAGCCTCTGTTCACTGAGTAGGGGCTGGATATGGTCCGATGTGTTTCCCGCCAACGCGGGCAAGGAATGACCGAGTACATGACGTACCCTTAACGGATTGAAATCATTGGTTTATTTTTGGACCTTCAATTAGATGTCTAAAACTCGGTGTCCAAAACTGGGGTTTTATCCAGCCTTTTTCTTGGGGCCGGCAACCACCTTGGGGCGCTTGTCGCGGAGGTAAATCTGCGTCGTTCTCGGATCGGAATGACCTAGTAGCGCGGTTGGATTGCCGCCCTGGGCGTCTACCTCGGTGCCTGCCATGGCGCGCAGATCATGCAGCGTCACATCCACCACCCCGGCCTGATCGGCCGCATCTTTAAACACCCGCCACACGTTTGTGTGCCGGCGTATCTTCCCGCCCCGACCACCTAGCAGGTACTGCATGTGGGCGACTTTTCCCTGCAGCCCTTTGGCGCGCTCCACCACTGCCCGCAGCTCGGGTGTCCATGCCACCACCAGCCGCTTCCCCGTTTTCTGTTGCTCGATAAAGATGCCCTCATCCAGCAAGTGCTGACGCTCGATCTTCAGGACGTCGCCAATTCGCTGACCCGTCAGGTAGCACACGTCCATGATGCACTGCAGCCATGGCGGGCAATGCTTGTGGATTGCAGCATATTCCCGGGGCGTGATCAGCCTGGACCGGGATTGCATGACATATCGCTTGACGCTGATGGTTGGGTTGGACGGCACCTTGCCGCGGTCTAGCGCCCACTGGAAGGTGAGCTTCAGGACCGTTAGCAATCGGTTGGCCACCGCCTTGCGGTCTTTGAAGAGATCCATCATTTCCACGATGGAGCCGTGAGTGACCTGCTCCGGATAGAAATTCTTGAACACAGTCTTCAGGTGATCACGGCTCGCCGCGTAGTGCTTCTCCGTTGCCGGCGACAGGCCTTCAATCAGATACGGGAAGGCTGCATCTAGCAGGGCGGGCATGCCATCGGCCGGGACTGCCACAATGCGCGCGTATTCCTGCAGGGCGCTGTGTAGATCAGTGCCGAGCTTTTGCCACTTCCCGCCCTTGACGTACCAGTACGCGCCGTGCTTCAGGTACACACAGCTTGGGAGGTGTCGGTCCTTGGTTCTTGGTCGCATGGCCTAGCGCGGCCTCCATGGCCGCCCGCAGCACCAACGGGGTGCCATCCGGGCGAATCTTAAACGGGATGGCGAGTTGGCGGAGAACTTCGATCTGGGAAGACTTACGGGTCTTCCCTGTGATTTCCGCCAATTCGTCGGGGGCAAGGGTCAGGGCGCGTTCTTTCATATCTCGATCCGCTCCATGAAAATTTCCTGCGCCGTGCGCTTCCAAGGTTCTCGATCCATCATTTCCCCTCTTCGCCCTGGCTATGCTCCACCGCCAATTTCGCGGCGCGGCGCAACTGCTGGATTACGGCCTTCAAGTGGGCGACCGGAATGTTTTGCCGCCCGCAGGGGCCCTCGATCCAAACTTCTGCCACGCCAGGATAAAAGCCGATGGTCAATGGTGGACCGTAGTGCTCATCACCCGGGGGCATCGGTAGATTCATGGTTGCCGTGACTGATTCGGCGCCGCATGCGAATTCTTGGATTTCGCTCATGGTCATTCCCCTTCGCCCTGGCCAGGTGCTGGCAGCAGGTTGGAACTACTGGTATGTTCCAGCACGGTCCGCCCATTGGGCAGCATGATCTGGACCAGGAAAGCGCCTTCGAACGACAGGATGCCCGTCTCGATTGCCATGATCTGGCCTTTGATCCAGTCGCGGAGGATGGAGTAGACGGCCACGCTGGCGATGTCCATGGCCTTCTTCTGGTACTGCGCCTGCGTGCCGGTGCGCCGGTTGCTCCAGGGGTTTTCCTTCAACCATGCTGCCGCATAGCCCTTAGTAGAGGCCTTCGCGCTGACCTGGCGGCCACGGTATTCGAACTGCACCAGCAGCTCGCCGGCGCCGTCGTCGCCCATGCTGCCGAACTTGCTGCAGCCGAACCCGCGTAGCAGTTTCTGGATCTCGCCCAGCGCTTTCTCGCCGCTGGTGGCGGTGCTGTAGGGGAGGGCCATCAGTTGCCCTCCTGGCATTGCTGGGCGGATAGGGCGGCAACCTGGGCATTCACGCCGCCCATGTCCTGAGTATCAACCGTGGGGCGGCGCAGTCCGTCTATCCGGTCGCATGGCCAGGGCACGTCGGACGGGCGGCTACGATGCTGGCGCATCGCGTCATCAAACGTGTATCTTTGGGCTTGGTCTAGCCGTGTGGTGTAGCCATTCCCACCTTTCGCCGACCACATCGGGCAGTTGCCGACGTAGCCGCGGGAATCTTGCAAGTAGTAGAGGGGGGCGGCATTCGCATTCTCATCGCCGGGCTTGTGCGCGGCCGAGGTGGCCCGCTCCAGCGCTTGCTGCACCTTTTCCTTGGCCTTGCCCAACAGACGCATCGCTCGCGCCGGGTTGCGATGCATGCACTCGGCAATCTCGGCGAACAAAGTATTGATGTTTTCGAGGTCGTAACTCATGCTGACACTCCGGTAGCGGTGCGGTACGATTCCGCCCACCTGGATAGGGGGAAGCAATGGGCGACCATCACGACGTTCATAAGTCTGACACTTACAAGTCGATGATCGACATATCGAGAGATGGCTTTAGATTCTTGGCCACTCTCAACGGCGGAACTTGGCTTGCCGTGCTGACCTTCGTCGCCAAAGATGCCAGTTGGGCCGATGTACAACTCGTCAAATGCGGTGTGAAATGGTTCATCGTGTCGATGGCGCTTACCGCGTTGTGCTTCCTCGGCTCGTGGACGAGCCAGTACTGCTTGCACAATGAAAATCATGGCCGCTTCCGTGAAGGGCGTCACATGATCCCTGTGGTTATCACGTTTTTGATGTACGTGGCCGCAGCGTGTTGCTACGCGTACGGCGCTTGGCTGGCCATGGAAGGATTGATTCTGTAGGGGCGCTGGCTCGCCTCCAGCAGTTCGGCCTTTATCCGGGTCTGCCGCAATAGGTCGACGGCATGCTGACATTCCAGAGGGGCTGGGGTACGATCCCTGCGCCACATCAAGACTCGCGGGGAGAGGGGCATGAAACTGACTACATTCGAAGACTGGCGCGATACTGGTCTCTGGGCGGCGATCGCCCTGGCGGCGCTGATCTCTGGTTTCGCCTTGGGTTGGAGCTGGCGCGAGCGGCCGGGAGCGCTTGCGGATGTCAGTCTTCTGAGCGTGCTTACGGCACTTGGAACCGTGGGGGCTGCGGCCGGAGCCGTAGGCATTGCGTACTGGCAGCATCGGAGTGCAACCAATGAGCGATATGTCCGCGCTACGCACGCAGCTGCCGGTTCCTACCTTGCAATGGCAACGATGGCAGGTGAATTGAATAGGCAAATGCCGCTTATTCAGGCTGCCGGACAAGCTGGAACGTCGATGGAAGCCTTCGACCGGATTCGTACAACGATTGAGTCGATCCGAGGCACTTACACTCTTCCCGATCCGGTCTTGCTTAGTCCACTTGGCAAAAACTGCGGCCCTAGACTGGCGTCCGCGATTGGGCAGCTTGGGGTTTTGATTAAACTGCTTGATGTTTCTAGACCATACTTCGAGCCTGGAAACACAGAGTTCCAAGACCGTCAGCAGGATTTCGGGATCATTCTTGGCATGTTGCATGCCGTGGTTCAGCATTTGAGATACGTGTCCCTGCAATGTCAACAGGTGGCATTGCCGCTGGACAGTCCCTATGCAGATGCTTGATGTGGCGAGACTCATACCGTGCGGGCCTCCGCCATTGCGGCCTTAATCCGCGTCTGCTGCAGCAGGTCGACCTGGTCGTCTGGCTTCGCCATGGACATGGCGCGGCGCAGCACCGGCATGTCCTGGTCCAACTTCGCCAGCGTGCTTTCCATGACGGGCTTGATGTACTTCAAGGCGATGTGCAGGTCGCGCAGGCCGCCCAGGGGCAACTCGCGGCCATGCCGTGTGCAGTACATCTCCAGGTGCCAGATGACGCCCTCGATTGCGTCGGCCGACGGATACCACTGCCCGTCACCCGCCTGAAAGACCGGGTAACCCTTGCCATCCGTGATGGCGGTGCCGTCGCGCTTCAACTGGTCGATGATCCGCTCCAGCGGACGCAGCACCAGGTCGGTGGCCACCAGCATTGGCGCGTACTTGGCGCGCTGTCGGTAGGGCTTGTTGCGCCGCTTCTCACGGCGTGCCTTGCGGTAGGGGTTGCTCATGCCGCTTCCTTCAGCTTGTCGGCGCCAACATGCCCCTGCTCGACCCAATAGACGGTGAAGGTCTCGCTGGGGGCGGCCGGCGCCGCCTTGAGCGTGCCCAGCAGCAGAACGGTGTCGATGTCGCCGTCGGCCGCCAGGGCATCGAGCAGGCCCAGTGCCTCGGAACGGCCGGCCAGGTCGAGGTGGTCGAAGCGATCGAGGATCACGCAGCGCAGTTCCGACAGGTGTGCGATCGCCAGCGCGAGCAACGCGTCGGTGCGCCAGCGCTCGGACTCGGACAGCAGGCGATAGGGGCGGCCACCGGCCGTGATCGCCATGTCGCCGTCGATCTGCACGGCGCGCCAGCTGGCGCAGTCCGACATGGACAGCAGCTCATCGTTGAAGGGTTGCAGCGCCTGGGCCAGGATTTCGCCGGGGATGCCGTCGGGGGAAAGGGCGCCGCCAATGGCATCCCATGCCACGACTTCGGCGTGGTAGGTGGCGGCGTTCTTGGTGCGCAGGTCGGCGCTGACGGCGGCCTGCTTGCCGGCCAGCAGCTTCTCCACCTTGCCCTGCAAGTCTTTGCGGGCGCCGTGCAGCCCTGCCACCGTATTGCGGGCGGTGGCCACGTCGCTCTCGGCGACGACTTCAGGCGCAGCCTTCGACGCCAGCTGCTCGGCTGCCGCTTCGGCCGCGGCGATGTCGCGCCGGACATTCTCGACGGCGCGGGCCGACAGGTCGCGGGCCTCGATCGCTTTGGGCAGGGCGGCTGAGGCTTCGGCGTCGCCGGCAGCGTCAAGGCGGCCGTACTGGTGCTCGTATTCGGTGAGCGCTACCAGGGATTTTCCATGGAGCGCCACGGAGAAGTGCTCATCTGCGAGCAGCTTGAAAGCCTCGTCCAGGCACTCCGCAAGCGCGTGGACCAGCCCCTTGCGCGGCCCGGTGCCGGCCTTGGCCTGCAGGGCCTGGACCTTGGCCGTCCACTCGGCCAGATCCTTCTGATCGCAATCCAGCTTCGCCCGGAGCGAGTCCAGCCGGCCGGCGCGCTCCTTCAGCGTGACGATTTGATCCTTTTGAGCCTGGTAGGCGCGCTGCTTCTGCTCGAGCCCGCCTAGAGCCTTCTGAGCCCCTTCCAGGCGGCGCTCGACGTCCGACAGCTCGGCCTTGGCGCCTTCAAGGGCAGCCTGGTCGTAGGCGGGCACGTCTGCCTGCCACGTCTCGCCCTTTTGGCTACCCCAGGTTTCGTTGGTCACGCCGCGCCAGGCACCCTTGGCCTCGGTCGCCTGCTTCTTGGCGAACTCGGCGCCGGCGGCGAAGCCACTGCGCAGCACGGGCTTCATCTGCTCGACCAGCGTCTTGTCGCAACCGCGCTCCAGCAGGCGGCGCTCGATTTCAGCTGGCGTGGCGCGGGTGCCGGTAAGCGTGAACAGTAGCTGGCGGCGGTCATCCGGCTTGGCGGCGGCAAACAACTCGGGCGCCAGCACGTAGGGCAGGGCCGGGCTGGCCGGTACCGCTTCTTCACCCGTGCGCTTGCCGCTGGGCAGGGCGATCGCCACCGGCACGCCGTCCACGTCCACCGAGGCTGAGCCGAGTTTGGCGCCGTCGTGCACGACCAGGCCGAGTTCTTTCTTCAGGCCGACGCGCTCGGCATTGCCCTGCAGCGCGGCGCGCACGGCTTCGGCAATGCTGGACTTGCCGGCGAAGTTGTGGCCGGCAATGAAAGCCACCGGAGTGGGCACGGCTAGGTCGGCAGACTGGACGCCCTGGAAGTTGGATACGGAAATGTTGGTCAGGCGCATGATGGTTCCTAAGCGATGAGGACTTCACGGGCGCCGGCCGGCGACATCGCAGATACGATGCCGGCCTGTTCCATCTGCTCGAGCAGGCGGGCGGCGCGGTTGTATCCGATGCGCAAGTGGCGCTGGATGAGAGAAATGGAAGCGCGGCGCTCGGTGCTGACCACCGAGCAGGCGTCGTGGAAAAGCACGTCGTGCAGCTCAACTTCGGGCGAGGCCGCGTTCTCGGCGGCTTCGGCAGCCTGGGCCAGGTCGAGTTTCTCGCCGCCGTGAGCGTGGATCAGGTCGGCCAGCAGGCCGCGCAGCTCACCGGCCATCAGCACGAAATCGGCGGCGAAGCGATCGGCGTCGGTCTGCGATACGCGATCGGCCTGTTGCGTCAGCACGTCCAGGGCGCAGATGCGCTTGAGCACCAGGTTCTCGGTCAGTACGAACGACACCCGGTCCATCCAGGTCAGCGCCAGCAGCGTGCACTGTTTGCCGGCCCGGATGTGCTTCAGGACATCATTGGCATCCAGAGGTTGCCGCTGGTAGCGCACGGTGGCGGATGCGTCGCCGGTGGCGCGCAGCTCGGCGTCGGTATCGACGGTGAAGCCGTTGGGTGCCATGTCCTGCGCAAGCCACTGGGTCATCGCTTGAGCCGGGCTGGCGTGCACGTGCAGACTGGAGACGGGGAACGGATCCAGCGCCTTGGCGAGCATGCCCACCACGATGTCGCACTGGCTCGGCGTGCCAGCATCGATGGCCATGATGCCGGCCTGCGGATCCATCCACACGCGGATCTCGCGCTGCTGGCGGAAGGCACGCGGCAGCATGTCGTCGATGACGCGCTCTTTGATCTCCTTCAGCTGCCGGCGTCCGGGCTTGTAGCCCTGCTCGTCTTCCAGCTCGGCGGCACGTTCGCGCACAGCCAGTTCCACCGCCTTGCCGGGCATGACCTTCGATTCGATCCGCAGGCTCAGCAGAAAATGGCCCTGGGCGGCAAACACTAGGTCATCACCGCAACTGACGTGCGGCGGCACCCAGCCGCACGACTCGCGTACTAGGTCTCCGGTGGGTTCGAAGGCGAACTTGCCCAGGGCCTGGCCAAGTTCCTCGGCCGTGATGGCCCAGGGCCGGGCCAGCCGGTAGATCGTCGCGTTGCGGAAAAAGGCGCTCATGATCGGGGTTCCCTGGTTCTGGCTTACTCAGGTGCCGCCATGCGGCGACGCTGGGTGGTCGCCGGGCGCTGGCCCGCCGGCTGGGCCGCCTGACCTTCGGGCTGTGTCTGCGCGGCGCGCGCCATGGCGATGCGCTTTTCCTGGTAGAGGTCGTGCAGGCGCGCGCGCTCGGCCATATCTGTCACGCCATCGATGGAATCGCCGGCCAGGTCTAGTACCTCCAGGTCCTTGGCGGCGTTGATCTGGTTCTCGACTTTGGCCGGATCCAGGCCGCCTTCGTCGGTGCCCTGTGCGCCGGCCTCCTGAGAGGCAGGGGCGGCCGTTGCCGCGCCCTGCGCCGGTTTACCGGCCTCGGCTTGCGCCTTCGCGGGGGAGGTATCCAGTACTTCGCCGGTTTCGCGGACCTCGACGTCCGTGGCGTCCGCATGTTTCGGGCCTGTCACTGACCGCTCGACGGTAGCTTTGTCGGCCGCCTGAGCGCGCAGAGCATCCACATCGACGCTGATTGCGCCATCCGGGCCGGTGCGCGCGTCCAGCGTGTCGACGAGTTCTTCCTGGGTGGTGAGGCCCATGCCGAGCTCAGGCGCGTAGGCGCGCTGCCAGAAGGCGGCCGATCGATAGATGAACATCTGGTCCGGCATGGTCTTCCACTTGCTGCCGTTCTTGCTGGCCCAGCCTTCGGCGTTGACCATGGCCCAGGTAACCCAAATGCCGTCCAGACGTTCGCCGGTTTCCTTCTCAATGGCCCAGGCACGGCAACCATAGTCCGCCTCGCCGGGCTTGCCCTTCCATTCGTAGCGCAGGGTGCTGAAGCGGCCGCAAACGTTGATCGTGGCGATCAGGAACTTGCTGGACCATCCGGGCGTGCCGTGCACGATGTACAGGTTCTGCATCACCATCAGCGGGTTGGCGCCGATGCGCTGCGCCATGTCCATGGCGATCATGCAGTTCGGGAGGTTGTTCTGGTACGCCTGCGGGACGAGGCTCGACTGCGAAAACGCTTTGGCAACGCGCTGGATCAGCTCGAAGCCCTGCAGGTTGAAGAAACCTGCGGTCACGAGGGGCATGCTCGATTCGGCAGGCGCGCGCAGTGCTTGCACAGTAGTGCTTTGGGACATGGTCTTATCCTTTGAACTTGCAGGTGGAGTGGCGGGGGCAGTACTTGGCCGAACAGAGGTACGACGTGGGGTTCCCGTAGAAGCTGCCGGAATGGATGAGGCGAGATGCATGCTCGAGCAAACCGGGGCTGTCGTCGGTGCCCACCAGCGAGCCGCGCGCATCCAGAATCTCGCCGGTGCCGACGCGCTGGGCCGCAGCGGTCTTGCCGGTCTGCAGGCCGATGATCTGCGCCGGCGCGGTCAGCGGTTCGCCGACGGAATATTCGGCCAGCAGCTCGTACACGCCCATCTGTGGCCCGTGCCCGGCGGTGGCCACGCGGCCGTCGGCGCCCACCGCAGTCTTGCCACTCTTAAGGTCGGCGATGCCCAGGGCACCGTCGACAGTGCGGCGCACGCGGTCGGTGGTGCCGGTCAGGGCCAGGCCCAGGTCGGCAATTTCCAGGCGTTCGCAGGTCAGCTCGACGGCGACGTAGTCCTGCTGGGGGGCGATCTCGGCGCAGTACCGCGTGTGCAGCGCCAGGGCCACTTTCTCGGCGTCGGCCGGTTTGGTTTCGTCCCAGTCGATGTCTTCCATCGTGTCGTGCAGGACGTCGACCAGTGCACCCGCGGCGTCGTCGGCGGTGATAGGGCTGCCGTCCAGCTTTGCCTGGTCGAATGCCGCGGTGCCGGCGTGGATCGCCGTGCCCAGGCGCGCAGCCGCTGAGGACGGCATGCGCATCTTCAGGATGTTCTTCGCTTCCCATCGGGCGGGGCAGTCGAAGAGCTCGGCCAGGCTGGATGCCCGGATGGGGATGATGGGTTTTTGCATGGTCAGAACCCCACAGCCGCGCCAACGCGCAGCACGGCGATCAGGAGGAGCACGACAGCCAGCGCTGCGCCGAGGGTCAGAGCCCAGCCCCAGGGCGGGGTATGGCTGTTGTCGGCCCAGTTGCCACCCCAGTCGCTGGTGCGCTGGGCGCGGCCGGTCCAGTTGCTGCTCGAGCGGTCAATGCCGCCGGGCCAGTTTGCAGAGTTCATTGAACGTCTCCTTCGGCCGGCGACGGGAACATCGGTTCATCGCGGTCGCCGTGGTTCAGGTAATCACGGTGTTGCCCGGTGCGGGCCTCTTGGCTTCTGGCTTTGCAGGACTTCGAGCAAAACCGCGCCCAGCCGCGCTTGCGGTCGGCTGTGCGGGCCAAAAATGGATCGCCGCAGCACGCGCATTTGTAGGTGGCCGTGGCGCCGCTCATGCCTGCTCTCCCTTGGCCTTGTCGATGGCCACGACATATCCGCGCATGACAGGATCGTTCAGTGCGTCGTACCTCTTTGCGACCAGGGTTCCGCGGCGCTTGATGCCTACCAGCCGCATTGCGGCGCGTCCGGCCTTGCATGCTCCGGTCGATGTGGCAGAGCAGACGAACACTGGGCTGGATAAAGGGCGTCCATGGCCATCCACACAACGCACTTCCCATCGTGTATTCATGGCTGGGTTAAGGGTCCACGGATGGAACAGTCTTAGTTGAGCGGTCATGCTTCGCTCCTGAAAACGGCCATGACGTGGTCGCCGAGCATTGCCAAGGGATAGGCAACGGCCAGGCCGATCAGGCAGAAGGCCGCAATGAAGGGAAGGGCGCTGATCACTGGAAGTGCTCCAGTTCGTCGGCCGTCATGCCGGCCAGCAGCTTGCGGGCGCGCTTGACCAGTTCCGCCTGCAGGGCAGCGATGCCGGGGCCACAGCGGTTGCGGTCGAAGTGCCAGGTGCTCATGGCGGCCAGCGCGACATGGCCGGCGTCCTCGGCCTTGATGTCGGCAAACGTCTCGGCCCACCATTCGACGTCTTCGCCGTAGGCGCGGTCGATCCGGCCAGCGAACAGGTCGAAGATCGGGCCTAGGACACAGTCGTCGCTGATCTCAAAGGATTTGGTGCCGCGGTCGCGTTTAAGCTGGCCGAGGTCGGCAACGCGGGTTGCGTCGTCAGGTAAAGCGGTTAGGTTGGTCTGCACGGTGTTCTCCCATTCGCTGACCCTGTGGGCGTTTGGTGGTGCGATGGGAGAATATTAGGCGAAGCCTTATTTTATGTAAATAGGCAAAGCCTTATTATTTTGTAACAGACATGCAAACCGCTGTGTGCAGTACCATTCTGAATTGGATTGTTACGAGAGGCGGGAATGGAAGAAATGAAGGGGCCGAGACTGGCGCCCAGGAAGGGGAAAGGCGGGCGCTGGTTTGTTGACCGCCAAGGCAGCGTCAGTTTTGAGACGCGAGAAGAGGCTGAGGCGTACATTGCGAGCCAATCCGCGCCCGGCGGGGTGCGTTCGTCCGCGAATCGATTTGTTGTGATCGCTATTGTGGCGGCGATCGTTGTGGGCGTTGGCTTTTATTTCATACCTGGCGGGACGACCGACCCCAAGGCATGCGGGGATGAAACGATGGCCTATGTTATGTCGCAAAAAGCCGTGTCACGGCAGCTCAAGGCGCCTGGCTCGGCTGAGTTTCCGCTAATGCCGGACGCCAAGGTCGTGCGCACGGATACCTGCAAATTCGCTGTTTCGGCGTATGTGGATGCGCAGAACAGCTTCGGTGCAAAAGTTCGATCCTACTATTCTGCCGATATGGAATATTCCCCCGACTCAAGGACATGGCGCGCCACCGATGTCAGGATTGATCGGTAACTGTGTGCCTCCAAACGACGGCTATGGCCGAGTCGGTGCCTGGGAGCAGGCCAGGCCGGAGTTGGTGATGGAAAGCCTGGGAGATTTGGCTAGTCTCCTCTATACCTGCCTTCAAAAATAGGAAGACTATGAAGTTACTTGTCGTTGTAGCACTTCAAGCGGCAGTTCTTTCGGGGTGCGGCCTCATCGCGTACCGAAAAGTAAACCCAGGTACGGTGGGAGGTTATTCGACAGGCGCGCTTTGCGAATTTCTTGACTCAAGTAGGTGGAATACCTCTTTCGATGAGAGAGAGGCAATCTACCGAGAATTGGAGCGTCGAGGCCAGAAATGCCGATAGCAAGAGGCAACGCTTCATGGATTCCGAGAGGATGGGTTTGCGGCTCAGAAAGCTAAGGTGTTGTCCCGCTGAGGAAACAAAATGGCGTTGATTAAGTGCCCCGAGTGCAGAAAGAGATTCAGCGATAGGGCCGCCGCGTGCCCCAACTGTGGCGCGCCCCAGGTACTTGCCATCCAGGCTGCCGAGGATGAGCGGGTCAAGCGGCGTAAGGCTCTCTTGTTGATTGCGGGCTTGGTAGTTGTCTACCTAGTGGTTTCCGGTGGCAAAGATGAAACCAAGACAACTAGCTCGACGCCTGCGATTGATCCTGCGGCTCAGCCCACACCCCTGGTAGAAATACCCCCGGCACCGACCTCATCGGCATCATCTACGCCTTCGAAAGAGCCAACGGTACCTGCTTCACTTTGGCGGTATAGCTCCAACAAAGACGAGATGCGCGGCGTGACTAACCGGTGGGCGACGCTGACGTCACAGAATGCGCTTTCCTTGGACTTCCCCTACAACGGGGGCTCGGTCCTCAGAATCATTGTCCGGGACATGCCAAAAAAGCACGGACGGGATGTGATACTGGAGATAAGCAAGGGTCAGCTGGATTGCGGGTTTGACGGCTGCCGTGTACCGGTCAAGTTCGACGACAAACCCATCGTTACGTATACCGCATCCCGAGCAGATGGTGGCAATTCGGAGATCATTTTCATTCGGGAAGAGTCGGGGTTCCTTAAGCGCATCAAGGCTTCCAAATCCGTATCAATTGAAGTCCCGATCTGGCGATATGGTGCGGGCCAGTATCGATTCTCGTCCGTCGGCTTGGAATGGAAGTAGTCGACCTTGATGTACGACTATGAATGATTTTTTCACATCAAGGGGGGATCCCGTGAACAGTGATTTCCAACTCGCCGGCATAGCGGCGGTCGGCCTGTACTACCTCGCATGGCCCATCGTTTGTTGGATTGCGTGCGCGTTCTTCTCCGCCTACCTAGCCGGGGAGAAGGGGAGATGGGGCTTCGTGTGGTTCGTCTGGGGTGTGTTGTTCGGGCCCGTGGCTTTGGTAGCCATCGCTGGGCTTCCGCCCCGGGTCCAGGCCGTGGAAGAAATATCGCTGAGAGGGCGGCCAAGCCGGGGGGAAGAGCCGCGGCTGGCGTGAGATGGGCGCCCAAAAGAAAACCGCCCGGAGGCGGTTGACTGACGTCACTCTGGTTGAGCCTTGGAATCTTTTGGTGCGGCAGGCTTTCGAGAGGGCTTCTGGCGTACGTTCAGCACGTTTTTCGAGCAGGCTTCCCAGTCTTTGAATGAGAGCGTCGCAGTGATGCTCGACGGCTCGTCAACACGGAACGTATCGCCAATCACGTGTAGGTTCATGTGAATTAGATCGTCATCAGAAGGCGCTGAAGATCGGATTGGTGGGACATCGATCTTCGCCTTGAGCTTGGTGCCTGCGCGAACCGTAATCGTGGCCACTTGATCGCGTAATACCGATGCGGGCCCGACGACTGCGAGCGCCACAGCAAACTGCGAGAAAGTATGTGGGAACTGTTCAACATCCACGTTGGATTGAAAGACACCAACATATGTGAACTGCCCGCCAACTTCGCTTCTAATGGACTCGCAGAAGATTGGAAAAAACTCGATTTGCCGTTGAGCGGCATCTGCCTTAGTCTTCGTCATCTGCGCAAGCCACCGCAATGATCTGATCGCACGATACGTCGAGCGCCTGTGCCAATTTTTTTACCGTGCTGCTTCGAAGTTCCGCCTTAGAACGCTCAATTCTTGCAATGTAAGACTGCTGCATGCCGGTTATATCGGCTAATGCAGTCTGAGACAGCCCTTTTGATAGGCGCAACTCTGCTAGCGTCCCGGGAGCATCGCCATCATGCTCTTTAAGCATGGAGCTCAATTTTTGGCGTGCGCGGGACAGCGCCTTTGCTCGTCGGGGATCTGCCTCTCGATCAGCAATGAGGCTACTGATTGGCCTTCCTCGCCCATGATGTGGGCGAACGGCTTCTCCGCCGAAAGTGACATGGACCGCCACAACCATCCAACCTTCGGTCTGGTCAGTAGGTTGGAATCCCAAGGGCATCATAGTCCCGAAGGATTCGTTGTATGTGCGGGTGGTGAGTTTCATAATTGGTGTCCCGTTGAATGACTCCAAGCACGTGATACGCTTCACTGCGTGCGTCGTACGCATAGACGACACGCCACGGGAGCAGGGCCCCGCCGTGCTCTGGGAAATCCCATAATTTCAACCTAAGAAGATTTCGTCCTGTACGCCATAACGACACAATCCGGTCCGCCTCAATTGAGGGTTCGGCCATTCTTCGTTCCTGCCGGCGCCACATACGGGCTAAAAATTCACTGTCATTCGCGAGCTCGTCAAACACTGCCTCGATAAGGGCGACGGCATCCTCGGCCTGGGGAGCGCCGGATTCCCACAGCTGATCCAGGTCAGCTTCGGCGCCAGGCTCGATGATCAGTGAGTGCATTATATCTTTTTAGATATGGGCCGTTGATGAAATTATTCAATCGACCCTTTAGTCTTAGTGCGTCTTACAATTATTTGTAACATTCATCCCTTGTGCGAGGCTGATTCCTGCGATCTAGGCGCGAGCGATCGCGGACGGAGCCATCAGAAGTCCTCGCTCCTCCATACCTTCAGCACGCGACCGAAAACCTCAAACTCCATGGTCGCGTCAATGGCCCAGTCGCGGTACGCGGGATTCTCAGAAATAGCCAGTAGCCCCTTGCCGGGCACGCGCTGCAGGCGCTTGATGAAACCCTCGTTGCCGACCCGAAAGAAGTACACGGCATCGAAGTCAACGGAGTTCACGCTGGAATCCAGGATCAGCGGATCGCCGGGATTGAACATCGGCCGCATGGAATCGCCGAAGCCGGTGACGATGCATAGGCTGTTCACCTGCGAGTAGCCGCGCACGTTCTTCTCCAGCCACTCGCGGCTGACGCGCCAGCTTTCTATCACGCCTGGCTGATCCTTCAATTCCACTCCAGCCGCTCCCATCCGTCCGCCCGTGTCATATTTACTGATGGTAACGGAAGATGTCGAGTCGTGGGGAAGTGCGGTTAACCCGGCTGATGCTTCGGCCTGCGGATCATCGACGAGCGGGGCCGCTGGCCATTCTCGCAGGCCCCAGTGGTCTGGCCCAACTACGTCAGAGAAATAGCGCCATAGCTTCGGGAGCTTGTCTTTTCCGATCACACCGCGGTTGAGCCAATCCTGCACGGACGGGGGCGTCACACCAAATTCAGCCGCAACGGCCTTTTGGGTGACCCCTTTCTTCTTGATGGCAGCGCGGATGGCTTGCCCGAGTTGTTCGCCAGTAAGCATTGCCTAATTTCGCCTGCATACCCTAGATACGGCAATGCCTATTGATAATAATTAGGCTTAGCCTTATCATGAATGCATGAACGAGACCATGCAACGCGCCGCCGACGCTTGCGGGGGCCAGGCCAAATTGGCCCGCCTCATCGGCGTCACGAATCCCACGGTGAACCAGTGGGTTCGGGGAATTCGGCCGGTGCCAATCGAACGCTGTCCCGACATCGAGCGCGCAACTGCCGGCGCCGTGACGCGCCGCGACCTGCGCCCGGACGACTGGAAGCGCATCTGGCCAGAACTGGACGAGTCGCGACTGGCTCAGGCCACAGCGCCGGCGGGGGAGGTCGCGTGATGGTTTGCGCTCCATATATTGCCCCCCTTCAGGTGCTTGCATTGCTTGTGCTCACCGTCGCCTTGATCCTGCTCGCCCAAAAACTTTTGCGACTCCATAGGGAAATTGTCGCTCTATCTCGAGTCCTCAGGATTAGCCATTCTTTGGTAGGCCCTGATGCCAACCGATCTGAAGGCACCGCCACATCAATAGCCAGTTCCTCGGAGAAACCATGACTAGGGGTGAACACGCAATAACCGTCTGGCCAACTTGCCTCGGCGCGGGAAATTTCTCCGCTCTGTACGCGAGCCCACTGGTACTGCATTGGCTTCTCGCCCGGATGAATGAGCAGTTGCAGCAGATAGTCACCATCCTCTCTGCGTGTCAGATGAGCATCCAGAACACATGGTCGAGCGGTCCGAGAGCGGTGATAGGCCATTCCCGCATAGAACGCTGCGATCAAGCTAGCCACCGAACCGATGGCAGTCCAGGCATCCATAAGAGTTTCCCCGGCGTAGAAAAGGGTGGCGTAGGAACCCGCGATTCTACGTCTGGCGGGAACGCTCGGGAGGTCGCCAATGCTTGACCCAGACCCCAAAGACGAACGAATTCCCATCGGCCCGGCTGACATCTGACGCCGCACCGGCGTGGTGGCACGCGGGCAATACCCGCCAGCAATCACCGAGCCGCTCGGCTTTCCCGAAAGCCCTCCAAATTCCTTTCCCATGGCCATCACTGTAATCAAGACGTCCCCCAAGGGCATGCGAAACGAGTCGCACAAGTCCCTGATAGCCATCGTGCGTGAGCACGTGTCTGCCTGGCGCAAAGCGCAAGGTTGGTCGCGCGAGACAGTCGTGGCCGAGATAGTGCAGGCCCACGAAGATGTGGGCGGGCCTGCCGCCAGCGGCATCCTGTTTGACCCAGCCACCCGCGACACCTTCGAGCGCATGAAGGTCAACGCCGACCGCGTGTTCCGCTGGCTTGACGACGACAGCAAGGACACGAACCTGCTGCCGGCCAATTTCCTGCCGTCCATCCTGGCGGCGATGCCGCCCGATTGGCGCAGGCAGTGCCTGGACGACATCCTGCGCCCGCTCGGCATGGCCGCACGCACGATGGCGCTGGAAGCCGGGGAGGGCGTCGATATCACCCAGGTGGCCGCCATGATCCGCGAAAGCGCAGAAGCACATGCGGCCACTGCCGCGCTGCTCGGTGGCCAGGCGACGCCGGCCACGATGGCGGCCGCCCACCGCGAGATGTGCGAGGCTATTGTCGCGCTTCGCACGGTGCGGGCGTCCCTTGAAAGTCAGATGCTGATGGCCGGCATGGAAGCGCCCGGGGGAGAGCGCGGCCATGGCTGAAATCACGCTGATCAAGCAAGAGCCGGTCGAGATTTCTGAAGAAGACCGGGCGATCGCGCGCCGCGTGATCTTCAGCGTCATTGACGGCCTGGGCGAGCGAGGGCGCCGCCAATGGCGCCGGTTCTGGAACCGCATCTTCAAGCTGCAGCCCGGCGAAATGCTGGACATCAAGACGCACCAGGAACGGCTGGGCTGGTATCACCGGCGCCACATGTCACTGGAACAACAGATGTTCGAGGCGCAAGAAGCCCTCGAGACATTCCGCACGTTCCGGGCCTGGCTGAAGATCGGCGCCGGCCACGTCGAGTACGTGCCGGGGGAGGGCGGCCAGCTGCAGGCCGTGCCGTTGTCGATCAGTTATGCGGAGCTCGAGCAGGCCGAGATGGAAGCTTTTCATGAAGCCGCTGTGACCTTCTTACGGTCGCCGCGCGCGGCGGCTCAGTTGTGGCCGCACATGTCCGCTGTTGCTGCGGGCAACATCATCGATCGCGTGCTAGGAGGGTTCGGAGAATGATCGTCCAAAAGCAGGCCTATCGGCACCGACCGGAGCAGGGCGTTTTCGGTGACTGCCACCGAACGGCGATCGCATGCATCCTCGACCTGCCGCGCGACGAAGTGCCGAACTTCGGGGAGCACTACGGCAATCCCGAGGCCTTCCGCGCCGCGGAGCGCCACTTTCTTGCCAGTCGTGGGCTGGCCACGGTCAACGTGGTCTTCATGAGATCGCTAGAACAGGTTTTGACGACCATGGGTGCCACGAACCCTGACGCCTATTACCTGCTAGCAGGAACAAGTCGTAGCGGTTGCGGCCATAGCGTTGTTGGCCTTGGCGACCAGATTGTATGGGACCCTTCGCTGGACGATTCCGGCATTGTGGGCCCGATGGATGATGGCTTCTACTGGATTTCGTATCTGGTGCCGCTTTCGACTACACGGAGGGCGGCATGACAGGGTCATATAGTCAATTTGGTGCTCGCTTCTCAGGCGACCGGAGCTTCGGGTTCTTTTGCGGCGGCCACCATTGTAGGCAGCGTGAACAAATAGAGGAGCATGTAGCGCGTCAGTTCGTGCGCCTGAGTTGCTTCTTTCTCGTCAACTCCATCGATCTCGTGGAGCGCATCGTTGCCCACTACGCGAAGATCGTGCGCCCACGCTTGAAGGTCGGGCGTAATTTTGTGAAGTTTCGCCAATTCTTCTATGCGTTTGTAGAGCGTCAGATTCGAGTGCTCTGGCGCCATTGTCTTTGTGGCCAGTTCCAGTGCTCGTCGATCCATTGCGACAGCGGAATCCCAGTGCTTACGCTTCAGTGCCTCGTCCGCTTGGATAAATGCCTTTTGGACCGGCTCAGGGCAATTTTCCGGACTATTTGTGGGGCGTGGCTCAGGGTACAAGCTAATCAAGAAGCAGCCGTGCAATGGAGTGCCCGGGCGCAACGACCCGTCCATTTCCGCCGGATCGTAGCCATTGGTATAGATAGTAGCGACTACAGCTTCCAAGCAAGTATTGCACGTGAAGAGGGTATTCCAGGTTTCACGGGAATTTGGCCTTTGGCTTTGTGCCTTGAGCGTGAAGGCGGCGTTGTTGGCGTGGCAGTGCGGGCAGTTCAGCATCAGGGTGAGAGACATGCTTACTCCTGAGAAAAACGCGACTCATGAAAAGTCTGATGGCGAAGATCATAGCTCGACGTGGGCGCTGCCGCAGATGTCTACGGTCATGCCGATTGCTCTGCGTCCAGCGGCCGCCTTTGCGGCGGGCAGGCGTCTCAAACATGATTGGAAGGCACCAGAACAGCCGCGGGCAGATACGGAAGCGGCGTGGCGTGGGCGGGGGCATTTCAGGGATCTAGCCACGCCATGATCAAGCCCACCCCGTACCCGCCCGATACCCGCGCGAAGGGCTGGCGCTTCGAGTTGGACCACGAGCGCATCCGCCAGTCCGATACCTGGGCCCTGGCCGCGTCGGAGATCCGGCCTTGGCTGCTCATGCTGTGGATGACCGCCTGGGAGCAGACGCCGTGCGGCAGCCTGCCTGACCACGACGAACTGATAGCGGCGCGCATCGGCATGCCGTTGGACCAGTTCCAGGCCGCCAAGGCCCGCCTGCTGCGTGGCTGGTGGCGCGCCGATGACGGCCGCCTGTACCACGACACCATGACCGAGCGTGTCCTGGAGATGGTCGAACGTCGCGATGGCGAGCGTAATCGCAAGGCCGAATACCGAGCCAAGAAGCAGGCGGAGCTAGCCGCGGCCAAGCTGGAACAGGCCGGGACGCGTCCCGATGAGTCCCCCGGTAGTCCGGATTTGTCCCATGGGACAGACATGGGACTCCCAAGGGATTCCGGTGGGAGTGACGCTACCGGAACCGGAACCGGAACCGGTTTAAATAAAAAAGATATAGCGGCGGCAGCGTCTATCGCGGGCGCGGGTGCACACGAGGCCGGCGCCTCGCCGCCGTCGCTTGACGCCGATCTGACTGCCGAACAAAAAGCCACTGCCGTGGCCGCCTGGCTGCGCCGACGCGAAAAGGGCCGCGGGAAGCAGCCGACGGGCACGCAGAGCAACGATCCGCGCATCGCCGCCTGGATCGCCGCCGGCGTCACGGGCCTGCAGCTGGTCGAGGCCTACGACCTGGCCGTGCTTGACCGGGAAAAGACGCAGGACCGCGGTCCCATCACGCCCGGTTTCCTGGACATCTTCGTGGCCAAGGTGCTGAACCCGCCCCAGGCGGCCAGTGCCGTCAACGGCAAGAAGGCCGCGGCGCCGGCATCCGACCCGCTGGCCTGGGCCACTACCTGGCCGGGCATCGTCGCCCAGGGCGCCAAGCTGGGTATCACGCAGGAGCCTGACGAACTGCCGCCGTACTTCAAGGCCAGGGTGGTCGCAGCTGCTGGCCTGTCCAGCAACGACCGGGCACGGCTGCAATCCGACTACGGGGTGAGGGTATGACCACGACACAGCAACCTCTGCATGACCCCCGCCGTTGGGCGCGCAAGATCCTGGCCGAGCAGCAACGCAAAGGCGGGCGCCGATACCCGCCTGCCGTCCTGGCAATGGCGCAGCGCGCCGTAGGCGATCCCATCCACCCTCAGGTGACGGCATGAGCAGCTATCTGGCCATCGGCGTCTGGCCAGTCGTCCGGGAGCAGGGCTGGGGCCTCCTACCGTTCCGGGGCGACAAGGTGCATTACTTCCACCGCGGCGCATTGACGGCCGAGGGCGGCCGCTTCGCGTACTCGACCTGCGGCATGCGCGGCGCCGAAACGGTCCAGGTGCCGCTGCTGGTGCCCGGAAACTTCCCGCGCTGCCGGCGGTGCGCTGACGCGTTGCCGGCTTTCAAGAGGTATGCATGACGCAGGCAAGCACCGTCCAGTGCGTGGGCTGCCGCCTGTTCAGCCTCCAGAAGCACGCCGCCATGGCCACCCAGGGCTTTGGCCGCTGTGATCTTGATGCCGACCACCCAGGTCGGTTCCAGAGCTCAACGTTCCAGCGGTTTTGCTCAAGTTTCGCCGCGGCGCTTGCCCCGGTGGTCGAAAAACGAGTTGTTTGGCTGCGTCAGCAGCAGGAAGAAAGGAGAATGCTGTGCTCGAGTTCGTGATCCCAGGTGTGCCGGTCGGCAAAGGCAGGCCGCGCGCCGCCAAGCGCGGCAAGCACATTCAGCTGTACACCCCGGCCAAGACGGTCACCTACGAAAGCACGGTGGCGCTGGCGGGCTACCAGGCGATGGCAGGGCGCCCGCCGCTGGCCGGGCCTGTCGCCGCCACCTTGACCATTCGGCTGCCGATTCCGGCGTCCTGGTCAAAGCGCAAGCAAGCGGCGGCGCTCACGGGCGCCGAGCTGCCCACCAAAAAGCCGGATGCCGACAACGTCGTCAAGGCCATCTTCGACGCCTTCAACGGCGTGGTGTGGATCGACGACACCCAGGTGGTGGACATGGTGGTGCGCAAGCGCTACGCCGAAGTGCCGGGGGTGGCCGTCCAGATCGCCGCCGTCGAATTCATACCCCAAGACCTGCTGGGAGCCCAATGATGCAATCCACCGCCGCCGTACGACGCGACGATTCGGCCCCCGAGGCCGACGAGCCGCTTTTCTCCAGTGCGCACGCCGCGCTGACCTTCGCCTACAACCACACCATGCAGGCGTATGACGCGCCGACCATGGTGCGGATCCTCAACGACGCGCGCGCCACCGGGAAAGGCCTGGGCGGCATCGACGGCGCTGGCCAGGCCGGTTTCATCAAGGGCGCAGTCAAGGAGCTACCGCGCCTCTACCAGGCCATGCTGGTGGCACGCTTTGCGCCACGCGATGCCGATTGCCCGTGCTGCCGCGGCAAGGTGGATAACCTGGACTGGCTGGCGGCCATCCGCGAAATATCCGATGCGGCGGCCGCGCAGGCGCTGTCTGGCCACATCACGGCCCGAGTGCTGCGCGACGCCATCGTGGCGCGGTACTACGGCAAGAAGGTGCTGCTGGCAGCGGCAGCCGACCGGGCAGGGGTAAGTGCCGATACTGCCACCCGGCAGAACGCGGCCATTGTGCGCTGGTTGCGCGGCACGCGCACGACCCGGTTGAAGGGGGGCGAGCAGGGCGACGGGATCCGGGGCGAAGACGACAAGGCGATGGACGCTATCAGCGCGATTCTGGGTGCGATGCAGCTTTTTCGCACATAGTTGTTGACCTTGCGGATTTTGACTCCTAAAATCCGCCTCATTCACTTATTGTGATTTCGTACGTCCAGAGAAAAGCCCCGAGCGATTGCCGGGGCTTTTTTGTTGGGCGGGCTACCCGAAGCGCTGTAGTTGGGCGAGTTTCATTGAATGCTCCCAGAGGCCTTTACCGGTGAGCGCTCGAGTTCCATTCTGGCCATTCAGGTTGAGAGCGTTCGCAGTTGGATACCCAGTCGGCGACCTGCTGCAGCATTTCTTGCGCTTGGGTGCCGTCTATTTCCTCGGCATTGAGCTTATCCCAGATGAAACCGATAAATCCTTCGACTCGATTTGGATAGGATATGTAATCCTGGTCGAAATTGCCGATTAAATGTGGCGACCCCTCTCGATCGCAGGGGCCGCTGTGCGCCATATGTTGGATATTCCATCCGGTGGATGTCTTCGTGAACCTATAGGTATCTGTATGGTTCCAGCGGCGCGAGTACACAGTGAATGTGTATTCCATGTTTGCTCCATTGTTTGAGAAATGCCGCTGGCCGATCGTCCAGCGCCTTCGGGCGAACGATTGCATTGTGGCCGGCGGCACTTAAAGTAACACGTTGTCACGTTTGTCGCCGCCGCCATGCCAAACGTTTATGCGCGCCATCCACAGGAGCACAATCATGAAAGCTCAACTCGCCTGGCGGCCGCGTCCGCGGGAAGGCTTGGACTTTGGTTGTGTTCCGGCGCCAGAGATTCGCGCCTGGGTGGGCACTCAGGTCCTGGATGAGAGCAGCGAACTTCACAACCCCGACCATGCGCATTTGGCCGGCGCTGACCTCTGCTTCCTGTGGGCCGCTTCAGGCTTCGCCAAGGCCGGCCGCTACGTGCTGGGCCAGGCCGAACAAGTCATGTTCCGCGCAGGCGGCTGGCAAAAGGCGCGCCAGGAACAGCAGATGATCGAATGGTTCGGCCGAGTGCCGACCTTCCTGATCACCTTGGCGGCCGACTACTGCGCCAGCTGCTCTGATGCCGAGTTTTGTGCCCTGGTCGAGCATGAGCTGTACCACATCGCCCAACTGCGGGATCCGTTCGGCGCGCCGGCTTTCTGCAAGGACGGGCGTCCGAAACTGGGCATCCAAGGCCATGATGTCGAGGAATTCGTGGGCGTCGTCCGGCGCTATGGGCCTTCGGCAGAAGTGTCCCGCATGCTGGCGGCTGCCAAGGGCAAACCCGAGGTTCCGCGCCTCAATATTGCCCGGGCCTGCGGCTGCTGCCTGAAAGTCGCTTAACTTGTCTGGTCAGGGCGCTCTTGGGCTTGTTTCTTCGCGGTGAGCCTCAGCTGCTCTTGCATCCGCTCTCCGTCAGCCAGTAACCGATCTCGCAGATCGTCAGCCCCCGCCCGCAGGGTTTCTGCATCAACTCCAAGCGCTTGAGCCATTTCTTCGTACGCCTCCTGCCGGCCGCGCTGGCGTGCCGCTTCGATTGGGTCGTCGCTTTCAGCCTCCCGGGCCATCGCAGCAGCCTGGTCGGCCTTTTCTTGCGAGACTTGGGCACGGGTCTTGATCCGTTCGGACATGGTCCGAACGAGGTTGCCTGCCTTGCCGGCCATATTCTGAACGTGCTTTTTGACCTCGGGTTCGACCGCGACCCATAACCATTTCAGCATGACGCGCACTATAAGGGAGGAGGCCATAACCGCTTCCTTGCGATGTTAGACACCCTTTATATCTGGTCATTGCGCTCCCGCCAATAGGCATTCTGGTAAGGCTACGCCCATTACTGGGGCTATACGGATTTCACAATATGGCGAGGCTGAACGACGCGCAGAAGCGCTACATCGTGCAGGCCTTGGCCTGCTATGACACACCGGCCCAGGTTGCCGAGGCGGTAAAGGAAGAGTTCGGTCTGGACGTCCACCGGGCGCAGGTCGCCCAGTACGACCCCACCAAGGTGTCTGGCCAGGACCTGGCCAAGAAGTGGCGGGACCTGTTCGATGACACTCGCAAGCGGTTCCGCGCCGAGGTGGCCGAGATCCCGATTGCCGACCAGGCCTATCGGATGCGTCAACTGCACCGGATGGTCCAAGAGGCCATGAGGCGCAAGAACATCGTCTTGGCGGCCGCGTTGCTGGAGCAGGCGGCCAAAGAATCGGGCGGCATGTTCACCAACAAGCGGGAACTGAGCGGCCCAGGTGGCGGCCCGATCCCGACAATGCCGACCACCATCGAACTGGTGGCCCCGAGTGTCCAGCAAAGCGAGAATTGAGCTCCCGCCAAAGCTGATCCCGGTTTTCAGCGGCAAGGCCCGGTACCGCGGCGCACATGGAGGGCGCGGCTCGGCGAAGACGCGGTCCTTTGCCAAGATGACAGCCATTCGCGGCTACATGTTCGCGGAGGCCGGCATCAGCGGCATGTTGCTGGGCGCACGCGAGTACATGAACTCGCTCGACGAATCCTCTATGGAGGAGATCAAGGCGGCCATCCGTGCCGAGCCGTGGCTGGAGGCCTACTACGACATCGGCGACAAGTACATCCGGACCAAGAACAAGCGAGTTTGGTACGGATTTGCAGGCCTGCGCCACAACTTGGACAGCATCAAGTCCAAGGCGCGGATCCTGATCGCCTGGATCGATGAGGGCGAGAACGTCAGCGAGACGGCGTTCATCAAGCTGCTGCCCACGGTGCGGGAAGAGGGGCCGGGCTGGAATTCCGAAATCTGGGTGACATGGAACCCGGAAAAGGACGGCAGCCCAATCGACGAGCGGTTCCGCAAGAATCTGCCGCCCGGCGCCAAGATCGTCGAGTTGAATTACACGGACAACCCCTGGTTTCCGCAGGTCCTGGACGAAGAGCGCCGCATCGACCGGGAGCGCATGGACGACCAGACCTATGCCTGGGTCTGGGATGGCGCCTACCGCGAGAACAGCGAAGCCCAGATTCTGGCCGGCAAGTACCGGGTGGCCGAGTTCCAGCCGGAGCTGGGCTGGGATGGCCCGTACTACGGCCTTGACTGGGGCTTTTCTCAAGATCCGACGGCGGGCGTGAAATGCTGGATCCACGACAGCCGGCTGTGGATTGAGTACGAGGCGGGCAAGGTCGGCCTCGAGAACGACGATATTGCCCAGTACATGATCGACCGGCTGCCCGGCATCGAGTTGCACGCTGTGCGCGCCGATTCGGCCCGGCCGGAGACGATCAGCCATGTGAAGAGCAAGGGCAGGGAAGGCAAGCGCGCCAACCTGCCCCGGATCGAGGGCGTGGAGAAATGGCAAGGTAGTGTCGAGGACGGCATTGCCCACCTGCGGTCGTACAAGGAAATCATTCTGCACCCGCGGTGCACCAGAACGCTGCGCGAGGCGCGGTTGTACAGCTACAAGGTCGACCGCCTGTCTGGCGACGTCCTGACGGACATTGTCGACAAACACAACCACTACTGGGACGCCACCCGCTACGCGCTGGCCCCGGTAATCAAGCGCAGCGGGGTCGCAGGTCTGATGCTGCCGAAGCGACTTCGAGGTAGGTAATGGCGATCTTCAAGCTGGCGGCCCTGGATGGCTCCATCGAACTGGTCGTGCGCGCGCGCTGCCTGACCTGCGCGCGGGCGGTGGCCGTGGAGCATGCCGGCACCGAAGGTACGCGCGTGTGGCGCGACCCGAACCTGTCCAGCGTCGAGCTGGTGCGGGAAACGGACAAGACAGCCCTGATTCTCAGGGCGGAGCGGAAATGACGGACAAACTTCAACTGGCAGTCAACCATGCATTGGAAGACTATCGGATGGCGCGCGCCCGCATGGGGCTGCTCAATCCCGGCGGGACCGGCCTGGACCAGAAGCGTGACAGGGCGTGGTGTGAGTACGGGTTTCCGGAAAACGTCAGCTACAGCATGCTGTTCAACCTGTACCGGCGAGGCGGCATAGCCAATGGCGCGGTGAACAAGCTGACCGGCTTGTGCTGGAAGTCAGCGCCCGAGGTCATCCAGGGCGCCGAGGACGATCGCGCCGAGCAAGAGACGCCCTGGGAGCGCGCGATCTCGGCGGTGCTGACGCCGTCCGTGTGGCGCCTGTTCGCCGATGCGGATCGCCGGCGCCTGGTCGGCCGGTACTCGGGTCTGATCCTTAGAATCCGCGACGGCAAGGAATGGGACCAGCCCGTCGAGGGTGGTGAAAAGGGGCTCGCCGGTGTGATTGTGGCGTGGGCCGGCGCGCTCACGGTGGGCGAGTGGGACACCGACACGGCGTCGGAAACCTACGGCCAGCCCAAGTTGTGGAAGTACAGGGAAACCACGATCAACGGGCAGCCGGGGCGGGACGTCAATGTCCACCGTGATCGCGTGTTCATCCTGGGCGACTATTCGGCCGACGCCATCGGCTTCCTCGAACCGGCGTACAACGCCTTCGTCAACCTGGAAAAAGTCGAAGGCGGCTCGGGCGAATCGTTCCTGAAGAATGCCGCGCGTCAGGTGGCCGTCAATTTCGACAAGGAAACCGATTTAAGGAATCTGGCCTCGGTGTACGACGTGCCGCTCGAAGACCTGCACGAACGGTTCAACGAGGCGGCCCGGGAGATCAACCGCGGCAACGACGCCATGCTGCTGACGCAGGGGGCGAGTGTGTCGGCGCTGGTGTCGCAGGTGCCGGATCCCCGGCCGACCTATGACGTCAACCTGCAGACGGCATGTGCGGCAATGGATATTCCGTCTCGCATTCTGATCGGGAACCAGTCCGGCGAGCGCGCCAGCACCGAGGACCAGCGATACTTCAATGCCCGGTGCCAGGCGCGCCGCAGCACCGAGCTGTCGTTCGAAATCGAGGCCTTCGTGTCGCACTTGGTGCGCATCCGCGTGATCAAGCCCCAGCCGCGGTACGCGGTGATCTGGGACGATCTGAACGAGTCCACCGCGACCGACAAGCTGAACAGCGCCAAGGTGATGAGCGACATCAACACGGCGTCGCTGGCCACCGGCGAGCAGGTGTTCGACACGGACGAGATCCGCACGGCCGCGGGCTTCGAGCCCCGCGACGAGGGCGAGCCGCTGGGCGACACCGACGGCGAGGAAGAGGACGAGGATGGCCAGGGCGCCGATCCTACCGGTGAACCAGGTCGACCCGACCGGCGTTGACCGCCTGGAGCGGGGCGCTATGCGCGAGTTCGCGCGGCGCATGCGCAAGATCGGCGACGCCTATCGCACCGCCCTGGACAGGATCCCGGCCGAGCCAGTGGTCAACGAGCGCTACACCTTCCGCCTGGATCAGGCCGTGCTGTCGGCGCTGTATGCCGAGCTCGACATCGTGGTCGACACGGTCCTGCTGGAGGGCGGCGCCAACAGCAACTGGTTCCTGCGGGCGTACGTCACGGTAGCGTACCAGCGCGGCACGGCGCAGGCCTATGTGAACCTGGCCCAGCAGTCGGAGGCCTACCGAGCCGGCCGGATGTCGCTGGACAACCTGCTGCGCTCGCCGCCGTACCAGACCCGCGTGGCCCTGCTGCGGTCGCGCGTGTTCGAAGAAATGAAGGGCCTGTCGGCGCAAGTGAAGGCCGACATGGGGCGAGCCCTGGCTGACGGCCTGGGGCGCGGCCAGAACCCGCGCGTGATTGCCAAGACCCTGACGGAGCAAACGGGCATCGAGACGCGGCGCGCCAGGCGGATCGCCCGCACGGAAGTGCCGATGGCCCTGCGGCGCGCCAGGTGGGACGAGAAGGACCAGGCCGCCGAGGATTACGGCGTGCAGTCGAAGCTGATGCACATGTCGGCGCTGAGCCCGACGACGCGCCCGACGCACGCGGCGCGGCACGCCCGCCTGTTCACGTCCGAGCAGGTGCGCGACTGGTACAGCCAGGACGGAAACGCCATCAACTGCAAGTGCAGCCAGGTCGAGGTCCTGGTGGACGACGCCGGCAAGCCGCTGGTGCCGGCTATCCAGGAGCGGGCGCGCCGGAACTACGAGGTCATGAAAACCAAGGGCAAGGGCGCTTGGACGGAGAAATAGTCATGCCGATGCAAGTCAATATCACCACGCAGGTCAACAAGAAAGCGATCCGCCGCGAGCAGTACAACGGCCGCGAGCATGTCGTCATCCCGAGCTACACGATGCCGTTCGACGTCGTCATGAACGGTGGCCTGTACCCCAAGGACCAGATCGTCGCCAACTACAAGAAGCTGGACGGCACGCTGGCGCCGCTGGGCCACCCCACGGTGAACGGCGCCTTCGTGTCGGCCTTCTCGCCGGAAGGTATCAACCAGGGCCACATCGGCGCCTGGAACCGCAACACCAAGCTGGTGGGCAACCGCGTCTACACCGAAAAGTGGCTGGACGTGGAGTTCGCCCAGAACACAGAGGGCGGCAAGCGCCTGCTGGACCGCCTGAACGCCATCGAGAAGGGCGAGGGCGACCCGATCCACACCAGCGTGGCGGTGTTCCTGGATCGGATCGCCGCCAACAGCGACGCCGACGGCTACGACTGGATCGCCAACATCCGCAGCATCGACCACGACGCCATCCTGCTGGACGAACCTGGCGCCGCGACGCCGGCACAGGGCGTCGGCCTCATGGTCAACGCTGACCAGGCCAAGCCAGTGCAGGTGAATTCCGGCGCGCTGGTGGGCGAGTCCTACCGCGAGCGCGAGCAGCGCCTGGATCGGGCCGCCAAGGAAAAGTTCGCGGCGGCCGCCGACCAGTACGTCTGGGTGGCTGATTTCACGGACTCGCAGGCTGTGCTGATTCGCAATGGCGGTGCCGCCGAGATGTTCGGCTACACGGACGACGGCGGCAAGATCACCTTCGAGGACGCCGGCCAGCCCGTCGTGCGCCAGGAATCCTGGATGGTGGCCGCCGTCAACAGCCTCAAACGATTTTTCAACCAGCAGGCTCGGCCTGCGCAAACCCAGGAGGGCGATATGCCTCTCACCGCTGAAGAAAAGGCCGAGCTGACCACCGAAATCAGCAAAGCCGTCACCGCCAACGTCAGCCAGGCCCTGGCCGACGCCGTCAAACCCGTGTCGGAAGCTGTCGCGGCCCTGCAGAACAACCACAAGGCCCTGGCCGACCAGTTGACCGCCAACGCCCGCGCCGAAGAAGCCGACAAGCGCAAGGCCGTTGCCGAGAAGCATGGCGAGGTCGTCGCCAACGCGCTGTCGGGCGACGCGCTGGACGCCATGTTCAAGTCGCTGGGCGAAGCTGCCACGCTGGCCGGAAACTCCGGCCGGAGCCCGGCCGCCGGCCTGACGGCCGATGTCGCAAACCTGCCGAAGGAGTAACACATGAGCCGCTATCGCCGCATCAACATCGACGGCCAGTCGCTGTACAAGACCGAAACTCGGGTCACCGCCGCGGCCCTTCTGCCGGGCACGTTCGCCGTCATCAACGGTGACGACAAGTTCGCCCAGGCCGCGGAAACCGTCGGGCGTCTGTACGTCATCGACTGCGCCTACCACCAGGGCCTGGGCATCCGCGACGCCGTTCCCGTCGGCGACTCCGCCGTCGGCAACTACGTCGAGGAAGGCCGCGAGCTGGCCATCCTGTGCCCGGCCGGCACCTACGCCAAGGACACGCCCATCAAGCTGGGGGCAAGCGGCCAGGGCGCCATCGCCACCGACGACACCGACACCGTGCTGGGCTACAGCCAGGACGACGCCGTGATCGCCGCCAGCACCACCGACTTCATCCGCGTGCGTTTCCGCGTGGGCACCGTTGCCCCTGCGGACGCCGGCGGCGCATAATCCGAGGAGCAAACAACATGTTTCTGACTCAATCCGCAATCGCCGCGCATCCGCGCCTGATGGGCCACTATCAGGAGCTGCAGGCCAACCGCAACATCTGGAACCGCCAGGACGAGGCCATGCTGACGGCCAATCGCGCGGTCATGACGCCGGAGATGCTGGTGGCCAATGCGCTGGCCGGCCTCGGCCGCGACTTCTGGCAGGAGGTGGACCGCCAGGTCATTACCTTCCGCGACCAGGAAACCGGCATGGAGATCGTCAACGATCTGCTGGGCGTCCAAACCGTCCTGTCCATCGGCAAGACGGTCAAGCTGTACAACATTTCCGGCGATATCGCCGACGACGTGTCGATCAGCATGGACGGCCAGCCGCCGTATTCGTTCGATCACACCGAGTACGATTCGGATGGCGACCCGATCCCCGTCTTCACGGCTGGCTACGGCGTGAACTGGCGTCACGCGGCGGGCATGTCCACCGTCGGTATCGATCTGGTGCTGGACTCGCAAGCTGTCAAGCTGCGCAAGTACAACAAGTTCCTGGTCAGCTACGTGCTCGGCGGCAGCGACAAGATCGTGGTGGACGGCAAGCCCGGACAGGGCATCAAGAACCACCGCAACACGATCAAGCTGAACCTGGGCTCGGGTGCCGGCGGCGCGAACATCAACCTGACCACGGCGACTCAGACCGAAATCGCGGCGTTCTTCACCAGCGGCGCCTTCGGCCAGGCGGCCCGGGACAACTTCGTCGAAGCCTACGACGTGATGTGGGTGTCGCCGCAGATCTGGGCGAACCTCATGAAGCCGGCCACGGTCACCATCGGCGGCAACACGCTGCTGTCGGGCGGCAACGTCCTGAGCGTGATCCAGGGCTTTGTGCCGGCGCGCTCGATTCGCCAGACCTTCGCGCTGTCCGGCAACGAGTTCATCGCCTACCAGCGCCGCCAGGACGTCATCTCTCCCCTGGTCGGCATGGCAACGGGCGTCGTTCCGCTGCTGCGTCCGATGCCGCAGTCCAACTACAACTTCCAGATCATGGGAGCCATGGGCCTGCAGATCAAGCGCGACGGCGACAGTAAGAGCGGCGTCATCTACGGCGCCAACCTGGCGTAAGGAGGCGGACATGGCCAAGTATCAAGTGATCCGTCCCTGGAACGGCGTCAAGAAGGGCGCCGTGCTCACCCTCGACCGCGTGCATCCGGCTCTGGCCGCCAACGTGATGGAGATCACGGACGGCGGCAGGGCCGGTCACGTGACCGTGGATGTTGCGGCCATCGCCACCGAGCAGGCCAATCGCATCATCGCGGAAGCCAAGGAGACCATCGACAAGATGGTAAGCGCCGCGCGCACCGAGGCCGACAGGATCGTGGCCGATGGTCACGCCGAGGCCGAGCGCATCCGAGCCGAGGCGGCCGGCGGCGGGGCGGGCGGCACGTTGACGCCGGCCACGCCCGGCGCGGGCGACCTCAGCGACAAGGACCGCAAGGCCCTGATCGTGGCGCGCCTGAAGGAACTGAAGGTCGATTTCGACGCCCGCAAGAGCGCCGACGACCTGGCCGCGCTGCTGTCGCCCGCGGACCTGGCGGCGCTGTTCCCCGCCAATTAAGCCGCCTTCGGGCGGTTTTTTCTGGCCCCGCTTCGGCGGGGCCTCTTCATTCTGGAATCAGGCATGGACCCTCTGACCGTCGAGCAAGCCCGCGAGTATCTGGCTTCTCAGGGCATCGACCTGCCCGACTTCCTGCTCGAGGCCCTGGTTGCCCAGGCCAACAGCATCATCGACTGCCTGAACAAGCATTACCCGGCATCGACCGGCCTGCTGATCATGCTGTACCTGGTCAGCCTGATGGCTTTGGGGCAGGGCGACCGCTATATCAGCAGCCAGTCGGCGCCGTCGGGCGCCAGCCGGTCGTTCCGGTACCTGTCCTTTGCAGACCGCTGGCGCGGCCAACTGAGCCTGCTGCGTGGCCTGGACAAGTTCGGGTGCGCCGGCGGCCTGATCCCGCCCGACCCGACCCAGACGGCGCATGCCGGCCTGTGGATCGCGCGCGGCGGCTGCATGTGTGGATGACGTAGATGTCGAACACCGCCAACTGGAGCTACACGAACACCGCCACGGTGCGGCCGTTCGTGCGGCAGGACCTGATGACGGGCGAATCCGAGTACGGGGAACCCTACACCATCGCCTGCACCTGGGCGGCCTCGAACGAGATGGAGCGCGACCTGGGCGGCCAGAGTGGCGCGCGCGGCGCTGAATTCATCGGCCGGCACGTCATCTACACGGAAGACCCGCGCCCTAAATACCTCGACATGATCATGTTCGACGGTTCCAACGGCTGGGAGGAAATCCGGTCGGTGACCAATTGGGACATGAGTTTCTTCGGCGAGACGCCGGACTTTCGACTGGTGACGTGATGCCTGTAAAGGGAATCGAGCGCGTCAGGCGCAATTACCGCGTCGCGGTTGCGCGCATTGCCGAAGGCACGACCGAGCGCACGGTCTACGAAATTCTGTCGCAGGGCGGCGCCATGGCCGCGCAGATGACGCCCATCGACACCAGCAACCTGGTCAACAGCCAGTACGCGCCCCAGATCGAGGTGTCGCAGGGAAAGGTCACCGGCAACATTGGGTACACGGCTGAATACGCCGCTACGGTGCACGACGCCGCGGGCACGTTGCGCGGACGACCGCGCGACCCCAACGATCCGAGCCGCGGCGACTTCTGGGACCCGAACGCCGAGCCCCGCTTCCTGGAAAAGGCCTTCGATGAAATCAAGCCGGCGATTCCCGCCATCCTGAAACGCAATTACGGGGTCTGAGAGTGTTCGATGCTTTCGTTGACTGGCTGAAGCTGACCGCCAGCCCGACCCGATACACATACAGCCGCGGCATGTGGATCGACAGCCTGGCCCTGGCCGACACGTGGATTGCTGTTGTCCTGGCCACAGGTGGGCCGGGCCCCGATGTAGACGACCGCCGGCAGCGCTTTCGCGTGCTGCTGCTCGGGCCGCGCAACGGCCGGCAGTATGCCGACGACATCCAAGTGGACATGGAATCACTGGCGGCGGCCGCATTGGGCGATTCGGCCCCGTGCGCGGCCGCGTCCGTGCGCGCGATAGGTGAGCCATCCGGCCCCGGATACACCACCGAAAACCGGGCTTGGGTAAGCCTGGACTTTGAAGTTCTCTTTTGATCTACAGGAGGCCGAAATGGCTGTATGCAAGAACAAGAAGTATGTAGGCCGGGACGTTGTCCTGGAATACGTGATCGGCTGCGGCGACGTGCTGCCGGCAGCCAACGAATGGAAGCGCTTTGGCGCGATGCGCACCAAGGAATTCACGGCCGAGTGGGATTCGACGGACGCCACCGCCGACGACTCCATCGGGTCGCTGCGCGAGAACCTGGCCACGTTCCTGTCGCTGACGATGTCGGGCGACGGCACGCTGACCCTCACGGGCGAAGGTGCGGCGAACCTGAAGGAAATGACCAAGCATTTCCTCAATCCTGTGGCCACCAGCGGCCAACCGGTCGCCTGGTTCCGCATGACCTTCCCGGACCTGACGTTCACGGCATTCATGTTGCTGACCAGTTTCAGCCGCAGCGCGCCGTTCGACGACGTCGCAACCTACAGCATGGAGGCGACCGCCACGGCGTCCGATTTCGGCCTGATCGTGGAAGACACGCCCGATCCGGACGCGCCTGCCGTGACCTCGGTCCAGGTCGTGCCCGATACCCTGCCGCTGGAAGTGGGGCAGACCTACGACGTCGAGGCCGTCGCGCTTCCGACCAGCGCCAGCCAGGCGATCACCTGGTCGTCCAGCGATACGGAAGTTGCCACGGTCAACGCCGTCACCGGCGTGGTGATTGCGGTCGATGCCGGTACGGCCACCATCACTGCGACCAGCTCGGCCGATCCGACCAAGACCGACACCTGCGCGCTGACGGTGACGGCGGCGTAAGCCCATGATCCTGAAGGATATCGGGGAGGTCGGCGTACACGCAGGGGAGAAGACCTATGTTCTTCGCCCCTCGCTGTACGCCATGTCGATGCTGGGAGAGCCTGCCGACATCGTGGCTGTCTTTGCGCGCCTGGCCGCCGGCCAGGGCGTGGAAGGTGAAATCCAGGGCTACGTCGCCGATGCACTGGCAGTCATCTATTCGTGCTGCGACGAAGACCTGTCCGATGTCTTCGGGTATTGGGGCGAACGCGGGTATGTGCCTGGGCGGGTTCCGGTAAGCCATGTCATCGCGTTGGCGCAGTGCCTGCTCAAGCACGGCATTGTCGGCGCGTTGCCAGAATTGCCGCGGCGCGCAGGCGACGAGCCCGAATACGTGAAAGAGTTCGACGCGCGCGCGCACGTGGCCATGGCCATGGCGCATCTGGGCATGTCAGAACGGGAGGCCTGGAACTGCACCATGACTGCGCTGGTGGGCGCATTGCGTACGAAATTCCCGCGACCGGAAAGCAACGCGCCAGGGGCGAAGGCGCCTACCAAGGAAGAGCATAACGCCACGATGGAATGGTTCGAGCGCGTCGAGGCGGCTCGCAGGAAACGACAGGGTGCGCACTGATGTCTGAAAACGTAGGTTCGATCTATTACACGGTCGAAGCGGACACCGCCAAACTCGTGAATAGCACCTCGGGTCTCGACTCGTCCCTTGATCGCGTCAATCAGCGATTCGGCCAGACCGACAAAGCCGCCGGGAAGGCGGAAATGCAGATGACCAAGACGGCGCAGGCCGTCAAGGGGCTGGGAAAGGAGTCGCAATCGACCGCGACTGCCATGGACGGCCTGCTCAAGGTCATTGGTGGCTACTTGACGCTGCAGGGCGTCAACTCGTTGATCCAGATGGCCGAGGGCTACAACGAGATGGCCGAGCGCGTGCGCTTTGCCACCAGCAGCCAGGAAGAGTACGACCTGGTGCAGCAGCGCCTGCTAAAGAACGCCAACCGCACGTACCGATCGCTGGCCGAGGCCCAGGAAGTCTATATCCGTACGGCCGATTCCCTGCGGTCGATGGGGTACAACACCGAGCAGGTTCTGGACATCACCGATTCGATGTCCTACCTGTTCGTCAAGAACGCCGCCAGTGTTGATCGAGCGAATGGGGCGATCTCGGCCTTCACGAAATCGATCAACAAGGGCAAGGTTGAAGCTGACTCCTGGGAATCGATCCTCGCCGCTATCCCGTCTGTCATTGGCGATATCTCCGAGGCGACGGGCAAGACCGAAGCCGAGATTCGCAACCTGGGCGCGTCGGGTTTGCTGACTGCCAAGGACCTGAACGAAGGCTTGCGACAGTCCCTGGAGCAAAACCAGGCCGCCGCCGACGGCATGGCCACAACGTTGAAGGACGCGTTCACTGCCTTTCGGAACAACCTTTCGGCTTATGTGGGTGAAGCCAACCAGGCGACCGGCACCACCGGTGTGCTGTCGCAGGCCGTCATCGCCCTGGGCGAGAACATCGACACCATTGTGAAGCTGTTGATGGCGGCCGGTGCTGGAGCGTTGGCGCGCTACATTGCTTCGATGGGGCAGGCGGCTGTCGCCAATGCACGGTCCGCGCTGGCTGCGCGGGTGCAGGCCGTCGAGGAACTGAAACTGGCCCAGGCGAACCTACAGGCTGCGGCATCGGCTGTGACGAACGCTCAGGCCAACTCCAGGATGGGCGGGTCGCATGCAGCTGCAGCGAATGCGGCAAATGCACATGCCGCCGCCGTTCAGCGCCTGGGGATTGCCCAGCGGGCGGCCTCGGGCGCTGGCGGCGCGCTGCTGGGGCTTTTTGGTGGTCCGCTTGGCATCATCTCGGCGGTGGCCACGGCCGCCGCCGGCCTGCTCCTGTTCAGCGATAACACCGATACCGCAAAGCAGAGTCTGCTGGACATGCAGCGCCCACTGGACGAGGTTATCGGCAAGTTCAAGGAACTGACCGAATCCCAGCGGCAAATGGCCATGGAATCGGCTCGCCAGGATATCTCGGCCGGCGTGCGTCGTTTAGACGATGCCTTGGCCGAACTGACCCGCGGGTCCCTGGCCGACGGCACCAAGGCGGTTGCGCGCTGGCGCGCCGAGTCGTCGCAGCAGATTGCCGAACTGGTGGCTGGCGCCAAGGCCGGCACGATTTCCTACCAGGACTTGGACGCGCAGCTCGTGGCGCTGATTCAGTCTTACGCCGATGCCAATGGCCGTTCACAGGAATGGGTGAACCAGCAGATCCAGTTGGCGTCAGAAGTCAGCGCGGGCGCCCAGCAAATGGTGACGGCGCAAGAGCGTTCCAATGCGCTTTCCCAGGCACACGATCAACTTTCGGCTTCGGCTCGAAACGCCGCCGGCGCACAGGGCGCCCTGAATGCCGCTTTGGCTGGATTCGACGGCGAAACCGGGAAGTACCTGAAATCGCTGCAGGATCGCGTCGCGGCCCTGCAGGACGGCAATAGCGCCGCGAAGGCCGCTGAGCGCTACCTGGGTGGTTTGACGGACGTGTCGGACGAGTACCGTACGGCAGTCATGTCTGCGGCGCACGCCGTCGATAACCTGAATGCCAGCCATAAGAAGGGCACTGGCAGCGCGTCGGAATCGGCAAATGCGGCCAAGCGCAACGCCGCAGTCCTGAAGGATCTATCGCAGGAACTGAGCCTTGCCGCGTTGCGCGGCGAAGACTTGGCCGTGGCCCGGGCCAAACAAAAGCTCAACCGATTCGCTACTCAGGAAGAGATCGACAAGGTCACGGATTTGGCCAAGGCGGTCTATCAGGTGACCGAGGCTGAGCGCCAGCGCCGTGAGTTCGGCGACAAGCCGGAAGACACGATCAAGGGCGACGTCGATCCGCTGTCTGGTGGCGAGTTTGATGATCAGTACGCCCGGTATGAAGAGGAGGCCAAGGCCGAAGAGGAGCGTTACGCCGCCCAGCTGGAGCGCCTGCAGACCGCCAAGGATCTCGAAATCGAGGTCAAACAGGGCTATATGGCCTTGGAGGAAGAGCTTTACCAGGCCCATTCCGACCGCATGGCTCAGATCGAGCAGGCCAAGATGTCGATAATGTTGAAGGCCGGCCAGCAGGGGTTTGATGCCATGGCCGGCGTGCTGGCGACGTTCGCCGGCAAGCAGTCGGGCCTCTACAAGGCAATGTTCGCCGCGTCGAAAGCTTTCGCTATCGCAGATGCTGCGATCCAAATACAGGGAGCAGTCGCCAAAGCATGGAATCTGCCGTTTCCGGCAAACCTGGCGGCAGTCGGAACGGTGATTGCGGGAACAGCCACCATCCTGAGCAGCATCGCGTCCATATCGATGGGTGGCGGGAAGCAATACGGCGGCTCGGTCGTGCCCGGCAACATGTACCGTATCCACGAAACCGGCGCGCCAGAAGTCCTCAATATGGCCAATGGCCAGCAGTTCCTGCTGCCGAACCAGCGCGGGGAGGTGGTCAGCAATCGAGATGCCACGCGGCAGGCAGTCGGGTCGGCCGCCCAAGCGCGCGGCTCTGGCCAGCAGCCGACGGTGATCGCGCTGACGTTGAACGGGTCTTGGTTCAGCGACAAGGACATGCGCCGCTTCGTCGACAGTCTTAACGAGGTGCTGGGCGACGGCGCCATCCTCCAGGTAAGAGGCTGACATGAGCATCATCGTAGTAAGTCCCTCCCTGGTCGAGATGGGTACCGGATGCTGGCACAGCTCGCTGCGGCACAGCCGCATCGGCTGGCGCACGCTGACCCGGGATGCCGAGATCACGGCGAGCAGCGAGGCAGATTCGTGGCCGGCAGCCGCGCTGGCAAACCCCATGACCTACGAACGCTGGAAGCCCGAAGCCGTGCCCGCCTGGGTGCAATTCGACGCCGGCCAGGCCGTGGAGGTCGACTACCTGGGCATCGCCAGCCACGATCTTGGCTCGGCCGGCGCCACGTTCTCGATCCAGTGCAGCGACGATGGCGCCGCGTGGGAAACCGCCGCCACCGTCGAGCCGGCCGACGACAACGCCATTATGTTGCTGATCGAGCCCGTCACGGCTCGGTACTGGCGGCTGAATGTCACGGAAGCGATTGGCTCGATCGGCGTGCTGTACCTGGGCAAGGTGCTGGAAACGTACCGACCGGTCTCGCCTGGCCACTCGCCCGGCAATCTGTCCCGCCGGACGGAGATCATGCCGAATCTATCGATGGGTGGCCAGTTCTTGGGGCGGTCCATTATTCGGCAGGGGTATGCCACGGCCTATGAATGGGCCCATCTGCCTGCCCAGTGGTATCGCGACAATTTCGCCCCGTTCGTGGAAGCCGCCAGGAAGTACCCGTTCTTCATCGCCTGGAACCCCCTACGGTATCCGGCCGAAGTGCTATATGCCTGGACGCCGGCAGAGGACATTCAGCCGGAGAATATGGGCGTGCGGGATTGGATGCAGGTGGGCCTCAAGGTCGAGGCCATTGCATGAACGAGACTACTGTGGGGCGCGAGCTGCAGACGGTGGTTGAGCTCGAGCAAGACTTCTGCCGGAACGTCTACGGCCAGGCGCCGTGCACGGCTGCCGTCGGCGTGACTGGCGAGCGCAAGTGCTTCAACACGCTGGCGACCTGTCAGGATCCGGAGAACTTCAACCGCGGCACGTTGACGCTGCGTTTTTGCAGGCCGGGCGAGCGGTTGCCGGACGTGTACTGCCTGCCGAGCGTGCAGTCCGTGTCGACGGCTCCGACGGAAATCAACCCGGGCGGTGGCAGTAGCAGCAGCGGTCCCCTGGGGAAGCGGGCCAGCGTCAAGGTCACGTTCACCGATCACCCGCATTCCGACAATGTGGTGGATCCGTATGTCGCCGAGCGGGGTTACAGACCGTTGGAGCGCGGCACCTTCTGGTCGAAATGGCTGGCGAGGAACCCGTACTACAACAATCGCGTGCTGCGCGTGCGCGAGGGCTACGCTGGCCAGGCCATGGGTGACATGGTCACCAGGACCTACTTGATTGACAAGATCGACGGCCCTGATTCGCGCGGGCGCGTGCAGATTACTGCAAAGGACGTGCTGAAGCTGGCCGACAACGACCGGGCACAGGCGCCGCGGGCAAGCGCTGGGGAATTGCTGGTTGACTACAGCGAAGAAGAAGCGATTGTGGCCTTGCGGGTGACCAGGGCGCTGGCATCAGAGTATCCGGCGCCCGGCACTGTTCGCGTGAACGATGAGTTGATGACCTATACCTGGGTCAACACGATCAGCGACAGCGAGATCCAACTTACGGGCATCACGCGGTCAACGGATGGGAGCCAGCCCGACAGCCACGAAGCGGGCGACCGGGTTCAATTGTGCCTGCGGTACCAGAACATCCGCGTTGATCATCTGGCCTATGAGTGGCTGACGCAGTACGGAGAGGTCCCCACCGAGTGGATAGACCTCGCCGCATGGGAGGCCGAGGCTTCAGTCTGGTTGCAGCAATTTGACCTGACAGGCCTGGTTACGGAGCCCACGGGCGTAACCGACCTGCTGTCCGAGATCACCGAGCAGTGCTTGTTTTTCATCTGGTGGGACGAACGCGAACAGAAGATTCGGCTGGAGGCCATCAAGCCGCCGGTATTCCAAACCGTACCGAAGCTGAACGACGACGCAAACATCATCGCCGACAGTGCTCAGGTAACCCAAGACCCGAAAGGTCGGGTATCGCAGGTCTGGGTGTACTGGGGGCAGCGGGACCCTACTGAAGATCTGGAAAAGGAATCGAACTATCGGCGCGTGCGCATTCGGGCCGACCTGGAGGCCGAGGGCGCGCAGCAGTACGGCGAGCAACGCATCCGCAAGATTTATTCGCGATGGCTGTACAGCGATGCCCAGGCGATCAACGTCACAGCGCGGCTTCTCAGCCGGTACCGGAACAATCCCCGCTACATCATGATCAGCGTGGATGCCAAGGACCGGGCGCTGTGGACGGGCGATGTAGTGGACATCCTGCACCGTGGCGTTGTCGATGACACTGGCGCGCCATTGGATACGCGCTATCAGATATTGAGTGCCGAAGAAACCACGCCGGGCCATCAAGCGGAATACCGGCTTGAGGTATTCGAATACTCGATCAGCTACCGAATCGGCCTCTGGATGGAGGCAGACGCTCCCACCTACGACGAGGCGACCGACGAAGAAAAGTTCACCGGAGCATGGTGGGCTGACGCAAACGGCAAAGTCGGGGGCGACCCCGGTTTCAACTGGACCTAAATATGGCATGGACCAACATACCGGACTCATCCCTGGAGCCTGGGAAACCAATTCGTTCTGTCGATGGCTTGGCGCTGCGGGATAACCCTATTGCCATCGCGAACGGCGATGCAGGCGCGCCTCGGATTTACAACGCCGCCTACGCCGAGACCTCGATTACTTGGAACAAGCTGGTGGCCGGTGCGGCGACGGCGTTTAACTCCGGGGCGTTCAATCTTTCCTTCGGGGCAGGCTCCGGAACCAATACATTCTCCTTCGATGTGGCCGTACCGCATGTCCTCATGGGCGTCGTGATGGTCCAGTGGATGGTGGGCCTTGGCGTCGAAGGGAACTACGCGCGGCTGTATCACGGCGGCGCCATCGTCAGGCAAGGTGACCAAGTCGCTGATTCCCAGTTGTGGGCGCTCGCATCGCTTTCGCTTGGGACGAACACGTTCACCATTGATTTCGAAAGACCGAGCGGAGGGGTCATGTCCATGAGTGGGCTAATGATCGCCTTCGCACCAATCCGATAGCCCGCCTAGAGCGGGTTTTCTTTTGAGTACAGCCCGCTTCGGCGGGCTTTTTTATTGGGTGAACCAATGCTGATTCGTTGGCAATCCACCATTGTGGACAGGCGCGGGAATGTGCAGCCTGGGGCCGTTCTGACGATTCGCCGTATGTCGGATCAAGCGATCGTCACGGTCTACCGAGATCGCGACGGGACGCAGCCTTATCCGACCGGAACAGTTACGGCTGACGAAAATGGGTACGCCTATTTCTACGCTCTTCCCGGGCTGTATCGGATTACGTCAATCAAGCCATCTATCGATTGGCCAGATGTCAATCTTTCGGCGGTCTTTGTCACGGTAGGCGGCGGCCCATTCGAGACCGTTCAAGAGGGGCTTGACGCTACAGAGGATGGCGACTTTTTCTCCGTCGCGCCATCAGGCCAGCGCGGCGGCTTGTTTGATCTTTACGAGAATTCGTCTGGGTCCGCATTACTGATCGGCACGTTTCCGAGCCTGGAGGCGGTTAATGGGGCGGTGGCCATCGCCAATCAGGCACTCGAGTTCTCATTTACGCGAGAGCCGGCACGCTGGTCCCCTTACGACAGCGATTCGGATGGCTCGGATGGTGCCATTGTGGATGCCGAAGGGTGGGTTATTGGTGGCGTTCCTGCGGCGCGTGTCTTGTCGTCCATAAAGGATAACGAAGCCCTGATCATCCTGGCCCCTTACGACAGCGACGCAGACGACAGTGACGGCGGGATTCTTGACATAGACGGGTGGGTCATTGGTGGTCTGCCGACCGTTGGAGGCGGGGAAGTGACTGCAACATTGAACGGTCCGATGTATGTCACGGCCGATTTCGATAGCAGGACTCTGGCGTTCACTTCATGGTTTGGGGCTAACAGATGGTGGCGAGTGCATTTGGCACCACACGGCCCGAACAACATCATTAATGTTGACCATTTCGAAGACGTAGCTGGCCCTGATATCACCGCTGCCGGAACTGTTGTGGCAGTCACATCGACCGATTGGTTCCCGCCGCGCCAGGATGCTGCGGTAACTGGCGGCGATGCGACAAGCAAAGTCAGTACGGGCGGATCGCATGAAGTGGGCGGTGAAACAACAGCTCAGACGGTATCGCACTATATGGTGATCGATGGGCGAAGGCTTCTGGCCGGTGAGACGTTCTCGGGATACGCGAAGCGCGTTAGATTCGGCTGGCAAGACGAGGTTACGTCCTACAACACCACTTTGGCTGATGGAGACCGCCGCTTCACCAAGGACGTTTACACCGACACCATCATCACGCCGCTATCTATCGAGGCCTTCATAGAAACTTGGGCACGCGAAGCTATCACGGTCTATCGAGATGGCGGGTTCCAAATGACGGGCAACGGCTTCGACACGAGCGGCCACCACTACAACGACACGGCTCAGGCGCGGATCCCGAAGGCTTCGTTCACCAATTCTGCCTCCAAGACTGCCGCGCCGAATGTCTGGGCCACGTCGCTATACCAGCCCGGTCGGGGGTTTCAGACTTCCTGGATCAACCGGGGTTTCGGCTTCGGGGATGCATCCCAAGTAGCGGGCTCCTGGCCGCTGGCTTACCGCAATTCGGGCGGCACGTGGAAGTTTTATCACTCCGTGGTGGAGCGTCAAGACGGAAGTTTCACCATGGCGGCCGGTGATTCCTATGCATTCCACGGCGGGTACACCTGGTCTCCTGATGGGGTGCAGGGCGCAGCCGACAGCGCGTTCCTGTTCACCAAGCACGCCAGGCCGTCCATGGGCTACGCCTTCCTGTCTGCGGGGTCCAGCAATTTCTACGCTGATGAATCGCTGATCGGCCTTGAAACCGATGCCGGCGTCTTCGGCCGCTTTGGCCTCTCAGCTTCCGCCGTTGCTTACGAAACCGCTCAAACCGAAATCAAGGCCTAAATCATGAAACGCATCACGATCTATCGCGAATCATACGGTGATATGGGCTTCGGCCAAGTCCCGCCTCCGCTGTCCATCGAGGAAACGCTGGGGCAACTATGCGACGCCAACGGCGTACCGATCATCAGGTTCTGGTTCGACCCGCGCGAGAAGTTCTCGCGGGCTCACCAAAGCATGCGGGACCGTGCGTCCGGCATTCGTCACCCTGCCGTGCCCAGCAATAGCGCTACTCCCCCGCCGGCTTGGTCCCATTCCACAGAGATCAATGGTACGCCCACTATTACGACCACAAGGTTCTGGTTCGGGCCGTTTGATTTCGATGAGTCTGAATACACCTTCCTGTGTACGATGCGGCCCAGGGTTCCTCCCAGTGGCTCCAATATGTTGGCGCTCTCGCCTGTCGGTGCCGGCACCTACGGGCCGAACCTTGGGGTGTTCTCCGATGGCCGACTTGTTGTCTTCAACGGTCCCAACGTTACTGTCCGAATTGAGGAGGCTGCCGGCGGTAGCCTTGACACCAACATTATTGCGGCAAGCTCGTTTTCGACCGAAAACGGGGTAACTCTACTGAAGAATAGTTCGGCCGTCGCGAGTAACCCTAATGACCAGAATGCGCCGACAGTGACATCCCTTCGCTTTCTAGGCGGCACGCTTAGCGGTAGCGGGATGTTTGAGGGAGCGGTAGGGATCTCGATGCTAGTAGCGGCCGACCTCACTCTGCCGAAATGGTCGCGGGCACGGGACCTGATCTGGCAATATCTATCAGATCGATCTGGGATCTCGCTCGCTTAGGGTTCGCTGTGATGGAGCGAGACTTCGCCCGTGCGGCGGCCTTGGCCCAGCCAATGGCAGCCAAGTGGTATGACCCCGTAGAGCGGGCCATGATGGAGTTCGCCATCGTTTCGCCTCTGCGTGCGGCCATGTTCATAGCCACCATCGGCCATGAGTCGGCGGGATTCGTGCATACGCGCGAGATCTGGGGACCAACGTCAGCGCAATTGCGCTACGAGGGCCGCAAGGACCTTGGCAATACCCAGCCGGGCGACGGCTTTAGATTCCGTGGGCGGGGCCTGATCCAGGTTACTGGCCGCGCGAACTACCAAGCCCTATCGGATGGCCTGGGCATGGTTTACGTATCCAATCCAGAATGGCTGGAAAGGCCAGTAGACGCTGCGAGGGGCAGCGGCTGGTGGTGGTTCAACAATGGCTGTAACGAGATCGCCGACACCGGCGATTTTTTACGCCTGTCGATTCGAGTGAACGGCAAGAACGCGAACGGGTTGCCCAATGGGTGGGTCGACCGCCAGCGGAGATTTGAGGCGGCACGCGTCGTCTTCGGACAGTAGAGACTGCCATGGGGAGAGGCGATGGATCTCGAAAAGTGGACCTATGGAGGTCTAGCCGTGCTGGTTGCCGGGTTTGTTGGGAAATGGCTGGTGCCGTTTCTCATGCGGATCCTGGACAACAGCGTGGCGAGTGCGGCGGCATCCGGCAATGCACTGGCAACGATCACCGCCGAACGCGATCAATGGAAGCAGCGGGCAATCGAACTGGACGGACAACTTCAGGAAATGCGGCGGGATTGGGCGGCAATGAAGGGTGATATCAGGCTGCTGAAGTACCAACTTCACGAGGCGCGGGTTCGCATTGCGCAGGTCACGGGCGAGCCGCCGCCCGTGCCATTCGATGAGAGGGGAGACCATGGGCAAGGTGCTTGAACGACTGTGCCGTTGCGACGCAGAGCGAGCCAGCCATCTTCTGCGAGCGCTGAAGGTATGGCTAGCGTACTTGGGGATTCTCTGCCTAGGCGGCATGATCTGCGGGGCGCCGCTCTATATCTGGTTCGATCGCACCCTGGCGTCGATAAAGGCTAGCCACCAGGAAGAGGTTGCACGTCTGATCGAGGTCAATAGGAGCTTACTGGTCATCATCCAGGATCGACTTCCTCCATTGGTGGACCAGGCCGGCACCGCAGTACACGCCGCTCAGGAAGCCGTATCCAAAGCAGAGGACGCGGCCCAAGCAGCGACCGGCGCTGCAACTGGTGCGCGCAGTGCCGTCACCGCGGCCAAAGGCGCGGCTACTACGGCTCGAGCCGCAGCGTCCACGGCCAAGGAAGCGGCGAAGGATCTGGGCGATGCGCTAGAGCCTCAGAAGCCGAAAGCTCCGAGGCGGGCGCCTAAATGGCTGGACGGACCATGATAATCAATATTCTCAGAAAACTTGCCGGCTGGCGGGGCTATGCGGTCGCCGGCGCGGCTGGTGCCCTGGTGATGGGGGTAGTGGTCGGTGTGGCCCAGGAATGGCGCCTGGGGGTCAAGATCGCCGATTGCCAGCGGGATCAGGCTCAGGCCCAGGCCAGCGCGGCGACTGTCTCCCTCAGTCAGCTAACCGCTGACCTCCAGGGGGTTGCCGCGGCGGCCCGACGAGCCAGCGAAACCGCCGAACAACTGCCGGCCCAGATCGGAATTATCTCCAAGGCCCTGAAAGATGCGAAACCACTACCTGCTGGCTGCCGTCCTGACGCTGACCGCGTGCGGAACCTCACCGACGCAGTACATACCGCGAAGCGTGCCGCCGCTGGACAGCCAGCTCGCGGCGCCGTGCCCGCCGATACCAGACCCGCCGCAAAGCCCTGACGACTACGACGCCTGGCAGCTTTGGATGCAGGACCAGGTGCTGGTGCTGTGGGCTATCTGCGCCCGCCGACATACAGAAACAGTCAAGGCTTGGCCACGCTGAGGGATGAGATCAGCGCCAGTAAAGGCTAGATAAAAGGGCGCCATCCAATACGAGGCCTCATCAAGTCGGTCTGACTAGATCAAGGGCGCCATTCGCATTGATCTCGATTTCCGGGGGGAGGTGAGTTTGACCCTGGCCGGGGGGGAGACGGTGCCCCTTTAGATGTGCAACGAGTCCTGGTGAGCACCAGCGTTCGGCATCCAGTTCCGTTTCCATTAGAGGTGTTTCACATTCCTCTACCTCATGCATTCTAATGCCTTGGATGAGTTCCTTACTTTGCTCGCGTATCTTTACCGTTATTTTGATTGCTAATTTGCCTTGCCAAAGCCCAATGTGCGTCGGCACCACAGTATCTTTATCGAGTTCGTACTCTGCACCATGCATCAACGCCAGCAAGCTCAGTTCGAACTTGGTTCGCATGTTGTGCAGTTCTTTTTCCGCATCAAAACCTAACTGCTTGAGTAGCTTTACGAGTTGATCGAGCACGAGGGTGGCTGAGAACGCAGGGCCAACCTCGACGCTCTGCATCAGTGCGTTGCTGATTTCCGTAACACGATCTGCAAGGGTAAGGTTGTCTCGTGGCAGCGTATAGAAGTCGGTGCCCTTGATGCGTTGGAAAGATTTATCAAGCAGCTTAACGAGAGCAGGCCGCTTTAAATTGAATTTATCGAGGAGTTCTTTACTTGCGCGCTCAGCCTGGAGGCGCAAAAGCGTAGGGATGAGGGCGGGAACGCGGTCTCCGTAGAATGGCGGAATACCTCCACGTACAACCTGCATCCCGATCCAAATTCGAAGTGTATTTGATACAAGAATGCCCCGGTCGCGGCGGTCTGCATGGGCCGCATAATGGGCTGCTTCCCGAAGTTCGGATTTTAGATCTGCGTACGGGCGAATCAACATGAGCAAATGCCGCAACTCATAGGTTGTCAGATCTCCTCGCCTGATAGCATCTAGAACCTGACGTGTCTCCTTGCGCTCACCATGTCTCATCACTTTGTCGCCGTCCGATGACCGAGGGAGGAATTTTACCGGCGAACCGGAGCTTCGCCCGGCCCGTCCGCCCGCCGGCATGCCTCGGTAAAGACCGTCAGCACGGCGTGCTCGGTCGGTCGCTCCAGGGCGTGCACACACGCCGCTACCGCACCCGTAAGCATGCCGGCGGTCGCCAGAAGCGCCTGGCGTTCGTGGAGCACCAGCCCATAGTCCGGCGCCCGCTTTTCCCATTGTTCCAGTTCAGTCATGGGCGGCAGTGTGTCGATCCCGTGCGGTGCCGTCTATACGTAGTTACCGAGCCTTGGCAAATGATGTCATCCCCGCTCGGTGGAGTCACGATGGGTGTATGACCACGTGGGAGCGTGTTGGCGTTGAATAGTGCGCGTTCATGTGCGGCCGATCTGGGTGTCGATACGCAGGCCGACGTGCGCGCCACACCGGCCCCAGTTCGGCGCCAGATTCGGGACATCAACAGGACCTGGTATCAGCTTTGCGAACCAATCTAGAGCAAGTTGAAAGAGGGCATCGCCGCTGCCAGCATGCCGGACGTGACCGGAATTGTCTGCCCTGTAGCAGGGCGCCATTCAGCAGGATGCACTAGTGCTTGATCATGCGACAGTTTTGCTCGTTTCTATAGAGAGGCAATCCAGTATGTGGTTTCGTCGATACGCGTCACGCGGGTTCTTGTGTTAGTGCCAAACGGGCCGGTGCTTCCTAGCAAAATAACGCCGGTTCCTGGAGAAACGAGCAAGGAAAGCGCGCCACGGTTGAGTAGGTCCATGTATGCACCCACCGGAAACGTTGAATCGGTATTTAGTACCAGCGTGCGAGCCAACGAGGTGTTCACCAGGTTCAAGACTATCAGGCGGTTGAATGCGCTGCGCGCGACAACATCGGGAACTCTGGTAGCCGTCATTATTGCTTTGGAACCGTCTAGCGGCGGCGTCGCGCTATTTGTCAGGTTTATAGTGGACCAATCTACGTCAACTGCCAGGCCGAATGCCGCGTTGTTCAAGGCTGCATCGGTCAAGCCCTGGGTGCGCACCAAGCTATTTGCACTAATGCTGTCAGCAGTAACTTTGCGAACTGAATTGAACGCAGAGTTGTCGCCGAAGCTGAACATCGTACCGCGCTCCGTACCGAATGGGTCACCGTTGATAGCTATTCGCTCAAAGTGAAACCCGTGCCAGTAGCTGCTGCCCAGCACCACATACTGGCAGTTGTTCACCTGCAAATCGTGGATGCAATAGCTTCCAGGCTTTACTCCGTTGGTTAGTCGGCTACCCAACTGAATAACAGATACTGCATTTGCAACGGTCCCGGTTATATCACCAGTGACAGTTTCAGGACTATCGTCGATGCTGGCTTGGCTGAGCGAAAACTGCACCGCGAAATGGCAGTTTTTTACATCCAGCACTAGTCTCAAATTCTGCTGTCCCCACTCGCCCAGGCTGATGGCATCGGCGTTGTTGTTACCTGCCTCGCCAATGGAGGTCACTCGGATGTTCGCAAATCTTGCACGATTAGAAACAGCTTGCCGCTTATGCCCGATCACCATTGCGTCAATCGTGATGCCATAGGTGTTGCCATGTGTTGTACATCCGCTTTCAACTGGTTCGTATGCTTTTACCCTTACCCGAGGATGAATCGCGCAGATGTCGTCATAGGTCTGGTCATACCCCTGTGATCCGTAGCGCTCCTCGATGTCGTAATCCCCATACCAACTTGAGACATCGCGGACGGAGTTGTACTGAGCGTGGCTAAGCACCATGGTCCAGTTGAATGGGCGTCCGATGACGGCTTTGCATTTCGCGCCATAGGTGTATTTCGAATAGACCGCTTGGCCGGGTGCGTCGGCTAGATCGAATTCGCAATCTACTATGGGCATGTAAGACCAGAGGAAATCGAACATGCGTGACGCCCTGGCAGGCGCCACAATTCTGCCCCCAATAAATTGGGTTCCTGTTGTGAAATTGATCTTGCGAATCGTAGAATGGGTCCGAGGCCCGCTGTAGGTTTCCTGTGTGTTGTCCGTTCGATAGTCCGGAAAGATGATCGGCGTCACTGTGAAAGTAGTAGTGCTTTCCACAGTCATTACCTGCAGAGGCTCGGCAAAATATGGATAATCGGATTCCGGGTCTGTGACAGTGCCCAATTGCCAATCTTTGCCTGCGTCAGCATGTGCGCAGCTTCGCTGAGAGGTTAGCAGCACCCAATCGCCAGGGATGAGTTCGTGAGGCGTCAGCGTCGATATCGCTGTGTCGCCGGACGTAACTCCGGCTGCAATCGGGAGTTCTGCCTCGGCCGTTCCGTTATCGCGAAACAGCACGCTGCCGTTTAGTCCCGTTGCGCGAATAATTACACCGGATGCGCAACGGAATTTTGCCCCTGAGATATTTACGGGCTGGTATACGCCGCAGCTTGTGTCGACCAGAATTCCTATTTGATTGGCGCGCGAAAAATCAGCCGCTCGATTGAATGCCGGGGCATAATTTTCGTTATCTTCAGGAAGCCAAAAATCAGTCAAACATGGAATTTCTGTCGATACAGATACAGCCCTGGCGTCGCGCACTGCACCATCAGACTCTGGTGTCGATCCGTCCGGCGTCGTGTTCTTCGCAGACCCTGTATGGCTTGTCAAATCGTCAAACGTAGTTCCCATGTCACCGCTCTCTTGTTGAAGTGTCGCGCTGTGATTGTGTGGAGCCCACTCGTACTGTACTGACTTGGTGCTTTCCGATTATGACCGGATAACAATCGTGGCGAGCATGCTGTGTGGCTATCAGCTCTCTCGCATCTATTCGTCGCCTTGAAGGGAAACATTAGCATTGCTCCCAGGTGATGTACCAGCCTTGGTAATACCGCGCGCCATCGATTTCCTCGAATCCACGCACCATGAACGCCCGCTCGGTACAGAAGCTGAGCAACTCAACATCCATCAAATCAGGCGTGCGCGAACGCTTGATTGGTGTCGGCACAGCACCCCCGTGCGTAAAGTGTTCGACCGTCAGGCAATTCACCCAGCGTCGCTGGTTCTTTCGGTAGATGCAATACATCGAAACGGGGCCCGGCACCGGCCTCCAATCACTCTGGTCGAGCTGGCGTCCGTAACGGTGGGTGAGGCAAACAGTGCAGTCTGGCATAGCGGCAACGTGAAAGCGGCATGCACTTATTGGTCACCGTGGCCAGGGCGCCGCCCCTGGAATCGCCGATGCAGACGTGCCGGCACGCCGGGCCGCGCCGCGCTGTCGGGCGTCATTACCTGGTCTTCACCAAAGCGCACGCGGTCGCCGAACTGGAATCGGCTGGCCGTGACAAGCTGCTCGACGATAACTCCCTCGTAATAGCCCCCGGCCTGCGCCGGAACCGACAACACGCGAACGGGAATCCACCGTTCCGTCGAGTGTGCGACCAGGCGAACTTCCTGTCCCGCGGCCAGCGTGACCGCACCCGGCATGCGATGGGTATCGTGATGTCCGACGGTGACGCGGAATTCGTTCGGCCCGTGCAGCACAAAGGCGCCGCGAATATCGACCTCCGCGGCCAGGATGTCTGCCATGGCTTGGGTAAGTTCAGCGGCGGCGCAGCCTTGCAGTTGGGCTGCTGCCACTGTTTCCGCGCCATCGATCAGGACTGCGCGCGCCGCCGCGCGGGCAGGCGAGGGGATGCCCAACAGGCGGGCGAGAAGGTCGAACTGGTAGTCGGTCATGCTGGCGGGGGTGGTTGCAAAATACTGTATGGACATACAGTATATACGTGCTTAGAATTGCCTCTAGACGCGGTCAAGACGGTTACATAGTGCGGCCGGCTGCCATGTCGAACGGGTGGCAATGATGAGCGATTCTGGAGCGGATTGGCGGCAGGCTGATGACTACTATTGGGCCGGCGCGCCCGGATGGACGATCTGTCGGGTTTGGGTGGATAGCGGGTATCGCTATGAGCTTTGGCACACCCGGAATGGCGTAGGGCGTCTAGTTGGATCTCGGGCCTCGTTCCAGGGGGCCGCGGCACTCTTTGACCAACAGTCCGGAAACGAGAGTGTCAGGAGTTTGATCTAGATTCATGGGTGTCTGATAGGTTTTGCGTTGCCTGCCATATTGGCATAACCACTTCCAGAGGAGCGAGATTGATATGGCGACCTTCGATGATTTGGCGAATGAAACTGATCCAACAAAAGGTGCGGCGCTGGTTGGCTATAACCCAGGAATCTTAGGGGGAACAGGACGCACGCAAGCAGAAATAAATAACGAGGCGATCAGCTTCCTAGATTTTTCTGGTGCAGATAGAGAGGGTGTTGGAGATAGCACGTCGGCAGTGATTGCTGCTGCTGTGTACTCCCGAAGTACAGGGCATGTTGTATGGTTTCCTTCAGGCACGTATAAGCTGACGGATGAAATAGACGTTCATGGAGCCAAGTTCAGATTTGCTCCAGGAGTTGTCCTCGACGGAACAGGGGCATCGGCAGAAAATCTGTTCTTCGCGCTAGGCGATGTAGGGGACGAAGTCCCACTGTCGGTGAATGCTGCACGCGGCGATTCGAAATTGACAACTGAGACGGCTCACGGGCTCGTTGCCGGCGATTGGTTTTTGCTGATATCGCAGCGGGTATGTTGTCACGCTGATGCGGGAGAGGATTGGCAACTGGGAACAGTTACCGCTAGTGCTCCGCACCCATACTTCGCCGAGCCATTGCAGGTCCAGTCGGTGGAGAGCTCCACGGAGTTGACAACTTCTACGCCACTGATTTTCCCGAGCTACCGCATAGACAATACTCAAGAAACCTATGTAGGCACGCGCACACGCTCCACTTTGCAAAAACTGAATTTCACTACCTTGGAAATGCTGGGCAATCCGACTGTGAGGGCGCCGCAGCAGCCAATCGAAAATTCCCCAATATCATTGCGCATGCGATATGTCTTTCAGCCGAAAGTCGAAATGTCCTTTGAATTCGGGGATGGCCCTGGCGTAGGAATCCTGGCGCACAATGTCTATGATGCGCGGATCAGGGCTCTTTCCACCCGAGCGGTGACCAACCCTGGTGGTGGGGTTACGTACAATACATTCAAGGACCAGTCCAGTTGGTACTGCGATTGGGATTTGGAGGGGTGGTATGGCTCGCAATCCTTCGACCAAACCTACGTAAGTATCTGCGGTATCCGACCGCGGGTGAAGATGAAGGCATTTAAGTGCCTGAATAACGCGTTGACTACTCATGGCAACACCTATGGCGTAGAGGTCGATGTCGTGTCGTATGACGCCGAGGGCAGCGCGGTGACTAACCGAGCCCGCTTTGCTGACATCAAGGCTACCGTGTACGGTAATCCGGTGGGGGCCACAACGCTGGCTGGCGTGTTGTTGAGCGAATGGGGAGCCCAGGACGTGCGGGTGAATGTCAATGCTCATAATGTGCATTGGGGTGTACGCTTTGGTCCTTCGGCCAGTGGCATAGTTGACACGCCACGCGTCATCAGGGCAGACATTACGGGCATGATAAACGGGGCGAATAGCGCTGCCATCATGTTTACGACCCGGCCATATGAGGACACTATCCTTGAACCGAACCGCATCCGGGTTCACGACATGATGATGACCAACGTGGAGCGAGCGGTGTACCAGTCAGGCCCCATGTGGCATGGGGTGTGCTTCGACAACGTTGATATTCAGTCCAAGTCCACGGCAACCTCGACTTTGTTCGAGTTTCACGATGACAGCGCCTGGCACTTGGTCCGCAACTGCCGTATCAACAATGCGCCTAATCCGACCCTGTTCTATGTACCGACGCTCTCAGTTCCTGGTCTGAGCACGGCGTGCATGAATCTGGCCTTGGAGGTTGAATGGGAGACTCTCAAAATGTTCAATGTCACCTCCGGCACGTTGCAGCGGGGTAGCGCGGCTCAGCGCACCGTGACCACGATGGCATCAGCCATGAATGACAAGCGTTTCAATACGCCCGTGTACTGCACGCTTCAGGACAATACTGCCGCGCGCACTATGGAGTTGACCAATTTGTATCCGGGGGCAATGCCGGTCGGCGCACGCCTTGAGTTGGTGTTGGCGAATGGGATAGTGCCGATTTTCACGGCCATCGCAGGTGTCACTATTGTGGGAGGTACCACCGGTGCCGCGGCGGGAAGCACCATCACCGTTCACCGCAATACGGGCTCTCGATATGTGATTTCAGTTTCTTGACGATGAGTGGATAAGCCTGTTGCAGACAGCCCACGAGCAACCGCTCAGGGCTGTCTAAAACTCCAACATGCCCCTAGAAAAATCAAGGTTTTACGCCAACAAGTACTTCATCATCAATTAGACAGGCGGTATCGAAAATCCTAGAAATATCAAGGAGCTAGGCTCACTTTTCGATCAATTGACCGAATACATCATCGTGGTGGCACTGATCGCCGTAGCGGCAATCGCGGTTTACCAACTGTTTGGCCAGGTCGTGCGTTCGCAGACCGCCGCCATGGCGCGAGAACTGGCGGGCGAAGATGGCAGCAGCGAAGCGCGCGCCGCGCAGTCGGCGGCCGGCAAGGCGGCTGCGCAAACCAAGGCGCGCACACTCAAGTCGTTTACGGGCAACGCCAAGTGATACCCATGGCCATGCCCGGAAGGCGCGCGATGGCAGCGCAGGATGGCCAAGCCCTGCCCATCGTTCTGGCGTTTGCCGCCGTCTGCGGCATCGGCCTGGTGGCGTTGTACAACGTTGGCCAGACGGCTGCCGCACGTGTCCGCCTGACCCAGGCGGCCGATGCCGCTGCCTATAGCGGTGCACTGGCGCAGGCCCGTACGTTCAATCTGCTGGCCTATGTCAACCGTACGCAAGTTGCCCATCAGGTAGCCATGGCGCACCTGGTGACATTGGCTTCGTGGGCGCAGTTCGGCCAGGCACAGTCGCAACAGCGCACGCGCGGCAATCCCCCCGCGGGACTGATCGCCATGTTGTTCGGCTCGGCTCTGGGCACGGCGTACGCGCGGGCCTCGGCCACCGGCGGCGCGGTACCTGACCTGGCCCGTGCGTTCCAGCAGCACGACCAGGTCGTCCATCAGGTGCTGCAGCAGGTGTCGGCATCGGCAGTGGCGCAACTTCCCGATTTCCGGCGCCAGACCATGCTGCGCGTACTGCATGCGAATTATCCCGAGCACTATCCTGTCTATGGCAACCAAACCGTGCCGCAGGCCGGGCCGTTGCGCCTGTCCGAATCACCTGGCGATCCGTCCCGTTACGTTACGCGCCTGGCGGGAAATACGCCAGCCGGCCTGCGCGGCATCGTCGAGCGGGCGGCTGGCCGCTACGACTTCCTGCGCCCGCGCACCCTGACTCGTCACAGCAACTGGATCGTGCAGCGCAGATGCCCCACGCGCCGGCACGAACTGCGTCGTCGAGGCGGAACCTGGTTGAGCGAGGACGGCCGTTGGGGGGCGCTGGATACCCTGTCGTACCATGCGTTGCGTTCCAATCGCTGGATCGGTTGCTACTACCGCGAATACGCCATGGGATGGGGTCAGGGCGGACGCCGGGCCCCGGCCGAAAACGAATACATCGACAAGCCGCCCCAAGACTTCTCGGATCAGGATTTCTGGCGCTGGGTGCATGAAAACACCTCCTGGAACCTGCTCCTGGGCCGAGACAACCCCATGGCGAATTCCTATGCGATGGCCGGCGGAGCTCGCTGGTCCAGCCGAGGGCTGCCGTCCTATCACGACCTGGATGCTTCCGGGTCCGGCCAACCCTTGCGTTTTGCCATCCAGGTCCGGCAAAACGCCAGCGCCTTATCCACCACCGACGCCGCCAGCAATGTGAAGGCGCCGCTCGGCCGCTATGCCTATGCCGGCTTGCGGGCGGGCGAAGCCGTGACCGTGACCAGCGCAGCCGAAACCTATTTTGCGCCGCCGCCATCTTCAACGGCCAAAGCGCTGGAATTCGCCAACCTGTTTCGCCCCTATTGGCAAGCGCGTCTGAGCACCGTCGCGCCGCACGATTCTTTCCGAAGCCTCCCATGACGCCTTCATGCCATTGTCGCGCATCGCGCGGCCAAGCCACGCTGGAAACCGTTCTGGCACTGGCCTTGCTGGCCTTGTTCATGCATGGCATCGCCACCGTGGGGGCGCTGCAGATGCAAGGCTTGCAGGCAGCGCAACTGAGCAGGCACGCCGCTTTTGCGGCGGCTCGCGGCCAGGCCGATATCCCACCCTGGAACCAGGCCACGATATCCACCGCACGTTCACGCCACATCGACGCCAATACCCAGGCCGGCGACCCGCAAACTGTCGTGCTCGCCAACGATTGGCTGCGCGCCGATCCGCAGCTGCGCGCGGCGCGCGCGCGCGTCTATCCAAATCGCAGCTTGCCGTTCGCGCGTCGCGACGAACCCGGTGCCTTTCTGTCAGTGCAGCGCCATACGGTACTTGCCGAGAACGCCGGCCATGCGTACGGGGAAGCCGCCACGGTGCAACGTATCGGGTTATCGCATGCGGGCTGGCTCGATGCGGCGCAGCGTTCCCAGTCCGCCGCGCAGGCCTTGTATCCACGCATGCGGCCCGTGGATGCGCCATGGGGCAGGGGTGCGTGGTCCATCGATTGGCTGGGGCCATGGGCCGATCTTGCGCCCGCCGGCGTCGGCTCAAAGGGGCGTTGATCATGACATGCAAGCCGCGCAGCGCCGGGCCCCGTTGGCTCGTGTATCGGGTATGGCCACGTATAGGCGTGGCTGTCTGTCTGGCGGCATGTGCCGCCGTGTGCGGCGCCGCCGCGTATCCCGGCGGGGTGCCGCCTCTGGGCGGCCTGGCGTTGCCGCCCGGCAGCACGCAAGCATCGTTGGGCCAGGACATGCGGCTGTATGGCATACCGGCCGATATACGGCTGGTCGAGATTCCAATGCCTGTCGCTCAGGCGGTGCAGGCGCTGAGCGCGCAGTATCCCTTGTTATCCGATTTGGGGGTCTACCCGGGGCTGGCCATGCTGTCAGGGCAGGCAATGGGCGATTCCTGGGTCGTCGCGCTCGAGCCCGCGGGTCCGCGTCTTACGCGGGGCACCGTGTCGGTATTGCGCCCTGGCGCCGGCGCTGTCGGTGGCGAGGTCACGCACGCACGCAACCGGCCGTCATGGTTGCCGGCCGAAGCCCGGCTGCACCTGGATTTCAGCGGTCGCGGCCAGGCCGGGCTGACGACGCACCAGGTATGGACGCTGGCGTTGCCCGTTGCACAGGCCCGGCAGGCAACGATCGATGGCCTGCGTCGCGACGGCTGGCGTCCCGATGCCGGGGTGGACGACTCCGGCCGTTGGGTACGCGGCGGCACACGGCTCGACATCGTCATTACGGCTGTCCAGGGCGGCAGCGGCATTCTGTTGCAGCGGCACGATGAGGCCACGCCATGAAATTTGCCTTTTCTTCACTTCTGCCGCGCCTGCGTCCCCTGAGTGTCTATGCTTTTGCGCTGGCGGCCGGCCTGCTGGCTGCCTGGGCAGCGCGCGAACACATCCAGGCCAGGGTGCGCGAGATCGAACGCGAAGCCGAAGTCGCCCGTGTAAACAAACTGGTCGCGGCCACCGATCTGCCGGCCGGAACACGCTTGCAGGCAGACCACTTGGCGGTGCGCGACATCCCCTTGCCCTGGGTTTCCAGCGGCACGTTCGACCCGGATGCGGTCGATCATGTCGTCGGTACCGTCCTGACCACCGATGTCAGGCAGGGTGATGCCTTGCTCGACGTCCATTTGGCGCACGAACCGGCCGCCACGCCCTTGTCGGACCTGGTGTCGGCCGGCCGGCGCGCCGTTACGCTGCCAGCAGACGAGATCAACGCGGCATCGGGTTTGTTGCAGGCCGGCGACCTGATCGACCTCTATGTATCTTTTGCGCACCGCGGCCAGCACTTGACGGCCCCCTTGCTGCAGGGTGTGCGCGTATTGGCCATGAGTGGCGGCGTCGACGCAGCGCCGTCCATCACGCTGGACGCCTCGGCCCAGGATGCCATCAAGCTGGTGGCAGCCCGGCACAGCGGTACCTTGACCGCCATGCTGCGCCATCGCGGCGACGGCGCAGCACCGCAGTCCTCGGCTTCGGGCGACCTGGCCGCATTGATGGGCCTGGACGCGAACGATGCCGTCCAGCGTCCTGCGGTGCCCATACTCTACGGCGATCGGCTCGATGCCGACCTATCGCCAACGGTCCTAGAGGCCGATGACGACGTTCGCGCCCCGGAGGGCAAGGCACCATGAGCCTGTCGCGTGTTATCGCTTGGGTGCTGGGCATGGTGTTATTGGCTGCTACCCGGCAGGTGGCGGCAGCCGATGCCGCCACCCTCACACTCGAAGTGGGGCAGACCCACGTGCTGCGCCATGCGGGGGTGACCCGGGTGGCGGTGGGCAATGGCCAGGTGGTCAGTGCCGTCTCGGTCGATGGCCGCGAGGTCGTGCTGTTCGCCCGGCAAGAAGGCGCATCGTCGGTCCACGTCTGGACGCCAGCCGGGGTGGGGGCCGCCTACGAAGTGCAGGTGCGGCCTGCGGGTTGGACTCTCATGCAGGAAGAAGTGCAGGCGCTGCTGCGCCATATTCCCAATGTGCGCAGCAACCTGGTGGGCGGCAATATCGTGATCGAAGGCGATGACCTGGCCGATGACGACCGGGCACGCGTGTCGGCCCTGGCGCAACGCTATCCGCGCATCCTCGACTTCACCGGCCAGGTGGGCTGGGACAGCATGGTGCTGCTCGATGTACAGGTCGTGGAACTGCCCACGTCGCGCTTGCGCGAGTTCGGCCTGCAATGGGACGCGGTGTCGCAAGGCGGCGCGCACGCGGGTGGGGTGTGGCGGCCGGGGTCCAGCCTGCAACTTGCCGATACGGGGCAGCCGCCCCCGCTTGCCATGCAAGGCATGGGGGCGGGGGGCTACTTCGGCGTCAATGCGCTGATCTCGGCACGCATAGCCGCAATGGCCCAGAGCGGCGAAGCCGTGATGCTGGCCCAGCCGCAACTGCTGGCGCGCAGCGGTACCACTGCCTCGTTCCTGGCCGGTGGAGAAGTGCCCTACAGCACGACAGATGCCCAGGGCAACAGCACGACGGAATTCAAGCCGTACGGTGTGTCGTTGAACATTACGCCGCGTATCGATCGCAATGGCGCCATACGGTCTCGCATCGAAGTCGAGGCCAGTTCGGTCGATACCTCGCTCAGTGTGTCGGGCGGGCCGGCCTTGCGCACACGCCGTGCCGCAACCGAGTTCAACGTGCGTTCGGGACAGACGCTGGTGCTGGGCGGTTTCTTGTCGCGCGAGCGATCGCATGAGCGCAGCGGCCTGCCCTTGCTGCAAGACATTCCTTTGCTGGGGGCGCTGTTTTCGTCGCGTCGTACTCAGCACAAGGAAACCGAACTGGCGATTTTCGTCACGCCCCGCATTGTGTCTCAAGACCATGCCGAACTCGCCTTGCGTGTGCAACGCGGCCGGCATGTGCTCAAGCAGGCGTTTCCCGATACCCCGGTACTGGGCACCGCTGCGCCGGGGCCGGGCGATCCCGACTGGAGCGCCTATATGGGGCCTGGATCGCAATGGCGACCGGCCCCAGGTGCAATCGACAACTACAGGCCCAGATAACCATGCTCGACATTTCCATGACGTTCGAAGACGGCCAACAGCGTTCGGTCCGTGCACATACGCCCCTGCTGATAGGCCGCGCGGCCCAGTGTGGTTTGCGCATTGCCAACTGGCGGGTGGCCAAGCACCATGCACGGCTTGAAGGCCGCAACCACATGCTGGAACTCGAAGACCTGGGCGCCTTGGGCGGCACCTTCGTCAACGGGACCCGCATTACTGTGCATCGGCCGGTGCTGCCCGATGACGATATCCTGATCGGGCCTTGTCGCTTGCGTGTCAGATGGGTCGGCGAGGATGCTGGCGGCACGCACATGCCGGTGGCCGATCAGGCAGCCGTGCCGGCTGCCGCGGGCCCGGTGGCACCCGGCCCACTCGGCCCACTCGGCCCACTCGGCCCACCCGGCACGCCGGGCGATACCGCTCTGGCGGCCCTGGCCCTGTTGCCGCACCGTCGCCGCCTGCACGCGGCCTTGTTGCAGGCGCTGGACTTGCGCCGGCGCGATGTGGCCGGAATGAGCGATACCTTGCTGCGCAGCGAGGCACAACACCTGCTCGACGGCATTGCCGCCGCCGATGCTGAAATTCCCGCGCAGGTCGACCGTGCGGCGCTATGTCGCGATGTGCTCGACGAGGCCGTAGGGCTGGGGCCGCTCGAGCCCTTGCTGGCCGATACGGGCATCAGCGAAATCATGATCAATCGCCACGATGAAATCTATATCGAACGCGCAGGGCGCCTGTGGCGGCATGACGCGGCCTTCAGCAGCGAACAGTCCGTACGCTGGGCCATCGAACGCATCGTGGCGCCGGTGGGGCGTCGTATCGACGAAAGCGCCCCCATGGTGGATGCCCGCCTGCCAGACGGGTCTCGGGTCAACGCGGTCATTCCGCCGGTGGCGTTGAAAGGGGCCAGCCTGACCATACGCAAGTTCCCGGCCCTGCGTCCACGCATGACGGATCTGGTCCGGTCCGCTTCCATCGATCCGGCCATGGCCGAGTTCCTGACGCTGTGCGTACGCAGCCGCAAGAATATCGTCGTGTCCGGTGGCACCGGGTCGGGCAAGACCACATTGCTTAATATCCTGTCCAACGCCATTCCCGAAGATGAACGCATTCTTACCATTGAAGATGCTGCCGAGCTGCGGCTGGATCACGCGCACCTGGTGGCCCTTGAAGCGCGGCCGGCCAACCTTGAGAATCGTGGCCGCATCGAGATCCGCGACCTGGTGCGCAACGCTTTGCGCATGCGCCCGGATCGTATCGTGGTCGGAGAATGCCGCGGCGCGGAGGCCTTCGACATGCTGACCGCCATGAATACCGGGCATGAAGGCTCGCTGACGACGCTGCACGCGAACTCACCGCGCGATGCGTTGGGCCGGCTGGAGGCGATGGTGCTGATGGCCGGCATGGACCTGCCGCTGGCTGTCGTGCGCGAGCATATCGGCGCCAGTGTCGACATCATCGTGCAGCAGGCGCGCCTGTCCGACGGCCGTCGTGTGGCAACATCCATCGTCGAGATCACCGGCCTGGAAAGCGGTCGTATCCAACTGCAGGAACTCTTTCGTTACCAAAGCGGCCGAGGGTTCCTGGGGTGCGGGATGCTTCCCAGTTTTGCCGACGACTGGCGTGCGTCCGGCATTGCGTTCGACACCCAATTGTTCTGCGGCGGCATGGATGGCGCGGCAACAGGACTGGCGTCATGATCTGGCTGGCGATCGCCATGTCCACAGCCTGCACGGCGTTGCTGGCCTGGCGCGTGCAAGCCTGGTTCGGCCCAGCCTTGCAGCACTATCGACAGGTCTATACGCAAGATGCGGGCATCAAGCTTGGCGAAGTGTTCCTCTTCATCGACCCCGCCCAATTATGGCTGGGGGCCATGCTGCTGGCGGCCACAGCCGGGCTGTTGACCTTTGCCCTCAGCGGTAACGCCGTGCTGGGCAGCATTGCCGCCGTGATCGCGGCCCGCTTGCCCCGCAAATTGGTGGAACGCCTGCGCAGCCGCCGGCTGGCGCGATTCGAGCAGCAATTGCCGGGCGCCTTGTTGGCCCTGGCTTCGGCCCTGCGGGCCGGCGTCGGTGTGTCTACCGCCTTGCGCCATATCGTGGATCACAGCCCGGCACCGCTGGCGCAAGAGTTCGGCCTGATGCTGCGCGAACAGCGCCTGGGTGTCTCGTTCGGCGCAGCACTGCAGAACCTGAGCCAACGCATGCCGGCCGAAGCCACCGCCCTGGTGGTTGCCGCATTGCGCGTGGCGTCCAACACAGGAGGCAATCTGGCCGAGACGCTCGACGGCATCGCTCGCACATTGCGCGAACGCCTGCAGTTGCAGGGCAAGGTGCGCGCCCTGACCGCGCAAGGCCGGTTGCAGGCATGGATAGTCGGCGCCTTGCCGCTCTTGCTGCTTGCCGTGCTTGACGGCATGGAACCCGATGCCATGGCCGTGCTCTGGCACACTCCCCTCGGATGGGCGACGCTGGCCGTGGTGGCCACCCTGGAGACAGCGGGCGTGCTGCTGATCCGGCGCATTGTCGATATCGATATCTAGCAGGGCTCGTGATGTTATCCATGTTTGCAGTGATCCTGGCCGGAGCGGGCGGGGCGATGGGGGCGTGGCTGGTGGCGCGGCCGGCGATCCGCACGGCCATGGCGCCAGACGCGTTGAAGGCCATGCCATGGGTGTGGCGCTTGTGCTGGCCCTGGGTGTCGGCCGCAGCCCTGGTTTGCGGGCCCTTGTTGTCGTGGCGCCTGCGCGCCGTGCTGGGGCGCCAGATTGCCCAGGCCGGCCTGCCGGCTGTGGTGACGGCCGCGCATGCCGCGGCGCTGGTGGCCTGTGCCGTGGCCGCGGGGGCCGCGTTCGGCGGCGGCCTGGCGTGGTGGCTGGGCTTGACCCAGGCATGGGTGCTGGCCGCCATGGCAGGGGCCTTGCTGGCTGGGGGTTGGCCGGTGGCGTGGGCCCGCCGCCGAGTGGGGCAGCGGCGCCGGCGTATCGGCCGGGAACTACCATTCGTGCTCGACATGATGACGCTGTGCGTCGAATCTGGCCTGGGGTTGCACGGCGCCTTGCAACAAGCCGAGCAGCATGGACCGCCCGGGCCGTTGCGCCAGGAACTGAATCACGCGCTGGCGGACATGCGCGCCGGCATGCCGCGTGCCACGGCCCTGAAAGCGTTGGCCGAACGTGCCGGCGATCCGGCCGTGCGCAGCTGGATTGCCGCGCTGATCCAGGCTGATGGCCTGGGCATGAGTCTGGGCGCGGTATTGCGCGGACACGCCGCCCAATGCCGCACCGATCGCTTCCAGCGCGCGGAAAAGCTGGCAATGGAAGCTCCGGTGAAGATGCTGTTGCCGTTGATCGGTTGCATCTTCCCCTGCACATTCATTGTGCTGGCGTTTCCCCTTGCGGTGCAGTTGTGGCAGGCCACCCAATGACCGCCAAGCGAATCCGCCGGGGCCTGGCGCCAGGGCGTATCCGCCTGGTTCGTGTGCAAGGGGCACCAGGCCGCCTGCGTGGACTGTTGTGCCGGGCACGTGCGCCTGGCCCGCGTACAGGTTTGTGGTTGTCGCCGTGTTGGGCAATTCATACCTTGGGCATGCGCTACGGCATCGATGCGGCGTTTGTCGATCGCAATGGATGCGTGCTGCGCTTGGTGCGCAATTTGCGCCCCGGGCGGCTGGCCATTTGCCCGGGCGCCGCGTCGGTCGTGGAACTTGCCGTCAACACCGCCGATACGCCTTTGCGCTACAGGCGGCGATTGCATCTTGCCCTGCGGCGTGCGGGCGCTGGGCGCGGACCTTGGAAATAAACCCGGGCCTGCACCATGGACCCCCAATGTCCGGCAGGCTGAACGGTCCAGGGCAGCGCCTACACCGCCGGCACGAAGAACCGCTCGCGCAGCGCTTGCAGCCCGATCCGCTCCAGGATTTCGTTCAACCGCTCGGCCGGCTTGCGGCGGGGCAGGTTCTTGTACTGGGCGATGATCAGTTCGTTCTTCATAGAATGTTCCCAGCCCACCAGTTCAGTGACGCTGACCTGGTAGCCGTGCGCTTCCAATTGCAGGCAGCGCAGCACATTGGTGATCTGGCTGCCGAACTCGCGCGTGTGCAACGGGTGGCGCCAGATCTCGGCCAGCGGATCGGCGAGTGCGCGGCCCTTGTTCTGGCGCAGTACGGCCGCCACTTCGGCCTGGCAACAAGGCACCACCACGATGGCCTTGGCATGCTTTTCCAGTGCGAAGCGGATGGCATCGTCGGTGGCCGTGTTGCAGGCATGCAGGGCCGTGACCACGTCCACCTGTTCTGGCAGGCGGGGGGATGTGATCGATTCGGCCACCGACAGGTTCAGGAACGACATGCCGCCAAAGCCCAGGCGGGTGGCCAGCGCCTGCGACGAGGCAACCAGTTCAGGGCGGGCCTCGATGCCGTAGACGTGTGACTGGTCTTGCAGCGCCTTGAAGTACAAGTCGTACAGGATGAATCCCAGATATGACTTGCCCGCGCCGTGGTCCACCAGCGTGACGGCACCGCGTTCGGCCTTGGCGTCTTGCAGCAGGGGTTCGATGAACTGGAACAGGTGGTACACCTGCTTGAGCTTGCGGCGGCTGTCCTGGTTCAGCTTGCCGTCGCGCGTCAGGATGTGCAGTTCTTTCAGCAGCTCGACTGACTGGCCGGGGCGGATATCGGGAATCGGGGACATGGGATCGTGCGTGGCGCGGCCGCGAAACTGGCCGGCAGGGGATGCAAAGCGCCAGTGTACCCAAAGCACGCGGCCTGGCGCGGCATGCTGCCGGGCCAGGCCGCTGTCGGGCGGCGCGTGGGGATACCTATGTACCGAATGCCAGTTTGGTGGCGTGCTCGCGTACATCCGAAGGCCAGGCCGCCACATGTTGTGCAAAGCGCATCTGGTCTTGCGCAAATAATGCGCGAGAGGCTTCTTCGAAGCCCGCCAGGTCGCCTGCGATCGACGACATGAAGCGGTAGGCGGCTTCTTGCCGCTGGCGCAATTGGTCGTCTTCCTGGCGGGTGCGGCGCGCTTCTTCCACCAGCTTGCGCAGCGCCACCGAGGCGCCGCCGGGCTGCGCGGCCAGCCATTCCCAGTGGCGCGGCAGCAGGGTCACCTCGCGCGATACAACTCCCAGCCGTGGGCGTCCGCGGCCCCGGGCCTCGGGGGGCGAGTCGGCAGGCAGCGGCGCAACAGCCGGCAAGGGCGGGGGGCTGCCGGTGACGTCAGCATCGCCAACATTGCCAGCACCAACAGTACGGTCAGCGCGCAGGTCGATATCGACCAGTTGCCCCGTGGTATCGCTGTAGATCAGAACCGGCCCGGCGGCATTGGCCTGCAGCGCCAGCCGGACGGCGTGTGCCACCGCGGGCAGGGCGCCCGATGCAATACGCCGGTGGCCGTCGAAGGCAGTACAAACGGATAGGGAGTCGATGGCATTCATAGGCTCTCCTTGGGTTTTGGAGCTTTAATTATTAGCCGGGTAAAATTGGCTGTCAATATTACCCGGGTTAAATTGTGTGACAGTATTTGAGCCATTCCCTCTACGGGGAAACACCTAGTAAAAGCATGGCAAGCGCGTATAATCTTGCTTTGCGCCCGGAGTTCCCCATGCGTCTCGTCCAAAAAGCGCTCACCTTCGACGATGTGTTGTTGGTGCCTGCCTACTCCGAGGTGTTGCCGCGCGACACCTCGTTGGTCACCCGCCTTACCCGCAACATCACCCTGAATATCCCGCTTGTGTCCGCCGCCATGGACACCGTTACCGAATCGCGCCTAGCCATCGCCATGGCCCAGGAGGGCGGCATCGGGATCATCCACAAGAACCTGACCGCAGACGAGCAAGCCAAGGAAGTGGCCCGCGTCAAGCGCCACGAGTTCGGCATCGTCATCGACCCGGTTACCGTCACGCCCGACATGAAGGTGCGCGACGCCATCGCATTGCAGCGCCAGCACGGGTTTTCGGGCTTGCCGGTGGTCGAGGGCAAGAAGGTGGTGGGTATCGTCACCAACCGCGACCTGCGCTTCGAAGACCGCCTGGACCAGCCCCTGCGCAACATCATGACGCCGCAGGAACGTCTGGTTACCATGCAGGAAGGCGCCACGCTGGACGAGGCCCAGGCCTTGATGCACAAGCATCGCCTGGAGCGCGTGCTTATCATCAACGATGCTTTCGAACTGCGTGGCCTGGCCACCGTGAAAGACATCGTCAAGAACACCGAACACCCGGTGGCCAATAAAGACACCCAGGGCCAGTTGCGCGTGGGCGCGGCGGTGGGCGTGGGGGCCGGCACCGAAGAACGTGTCGAAAAGCTGGCGGCCGCTGGCGTCGACGTCATCATCGTCGATACCGCGCACGGCCATTCGGCCGGCGTGCTGGAACGCGTGCGCTGGGTCAAGCAGAATTTCCCCAAGGTCGAAGTCATCGGCGGCAACATCGCCACCGCTGCTGCCGCCCGTGCGCTGGTGGAACACGGCGCCGACGGCGTCAAGGTCGGCATCGGCCCCGGTTCCATCTGCACCACCCGCATCGTGGCCGGCGTGGGCGTGCCGCAAATCACCGCCATCGCCGATGTGGCCAAGGCACTGGAAGGCACTGGCGTGCCCCTGATCGCCGACGGCGGCATCCGCTATTCGGGCGACATTGCCAAGGCCCTGTCGGCCGGCGCCTTCGCCTGCATGATGGGCGGCATGTTCGCCGGCACCGAAGAAGCCCCCGGCGAAGTGGTGCTGTTCCAGGGCCGTTCGTACAAGTCGTACCGCGGCATGGGCAGCCTGGGCGCCATGTCCGACGGCTCGGCCGACCGCTATTTCCAGGATCCGGCCAACAACGCCGACAAGCTGGTGCCGGAAGGCATCGAAGGCCGCGTGCCCTACAAGGGCAGCGTGCTGGCCATCATCTACCAATTGGTGGGCGGTATCCGGGCTTCCATGGGCTATTGCGGCTGCGCCAACATCGACGACATGCGCACCAAGACCCAGTTTGTCGAGATCACCTCGGCCGGGGTCCGAGAGTCCCATGTGCACGATGTGCAGATCACCAAGGAAGCACCCAACTACCGCGCCGACTGATCCGCATCGGCTAAGTACAATGCAATTCATCGCGCACCGGCAGAACTCCGCGGTTCTGGCCGGTGCGCTTTTATTTCCAAACCGGCAGAGTCTTCATGCACCACCAGCGCATTCTCATTCTTGACTACGGTTCGCAAGTTACCCAACTGATCGCTCGCCGCGTCCGCGAAGCCGGCGTTTATTCCGAAATCCATCCGGGCGATGTCGACGATACCTTCGTGCGCGACCAGGCAGGGCAGGGGCTGAAAGGCATCATCCTGTCGGGCAGCCATGCCTCGGCATACGCCGAAGGCTCGTTGCGCGTGCCGGCCGCCGTATTCGAACTGGGCGTGCCGGTGCTGGGCATTTGCTACGGCATGCAGTCGATGGCCCAGCAACTGGGCGGCACGGTCAGTTTTTCCGACCATCGCGAATTCGGCTACGCCGAGGTGCGCGCCCATGGGCATACCAAGCTGCTGGATGGCCTGGCCGACTTCACCACACCCGAAGGCCATGGCATGCTGAAGGTATGGATGAGCCACGGCGACAAGGTCACCGAGCTGCCGCCCGGTTTCAAGCTGATGGCCTCGACCCCGTCGTGCCCCATCGCCGGCATGGCCGACGAAACCCGCAAGTTCTACGCCGTGCAGTTCCACCCCGAAGTGACGCACACCGTGCAAGGCAAGGCCATGCTGGCCCGCTTCGTGCACGACATCTGCGGCTGCCAGGGCGACTGGAACATGCCCGACTACGTGTCCGAAGCGGTGGCGCGCATCCGCGAACAGGTGGGTAGCGACGAAGTCATCCTGGGCCTGTCGGGCGGGGTGGATTCTTCGGTGGCTGCGGCCCTGATCCACAAGGCCATCGGTGACCAGCTGACCTGCGTGTTCGTCGACCATGGCCTGCTGCGCCTGGACGAAGGCAAGCAAGTGATGCAGACTTTCGCCGAGAACATGGGCGTGAAGATCATCCACGTCGATGCCACCGAGCAGTTCATGGGCAAGCTGGCCGGCCAGGCCGACCCCGAAGCCAAGCGCAAGATCATCGGCCGCGAATTCGTCGAAGTGTTCCAGTCCGAAGCGTCCAAGCTGAAGAGCGCCAGGTGGCTGGCCCAGGGCACCATTTACCCCGACGTGATCGAATCGGCTGGCGCCAAGACCGGCAAGGCCACCTCGATCAAGTCGCACCACAACGTGGGCGGCCTGCCCGACACACTGAACCTGCAACTGCTGGAACCCCTGCGCGAATTGTTCAAGGACGAAGTGCGCGAACTGGGCGTGGCCCTGGGCCTGCCGCCGCAAATGGTGTACCGCCATCCGTTCCCCGGCCCCGGCCTGGGTGTGCGCATCCTGGGCGAGATCAAGCAGGAATTCGCCGACCTGCTGCGCCGCGCCGACGCGATCTTCATCGACGAACTGCGCAGCACCATCGACGACACCAGCGGCAAGAGCTGGTACGACATGACCTCGCAGGCGTTCGCGGTGTTCCTGCCGGTGAAGTCGGTGGGGGTGATGGGCGACGGCCGCACCTACGAATACGTGGTGGCCCTGCGTGCTGTGCAGACCTTCGATTTCATGACCGCCGACTGGGCGCCGCTGCCGCACGCGCTGCTGGCACGCGTGTCGTCGCGCATCATCAATGAAGTGCGCGGTATCAACCGGGTGGTGTACGACGTGTCGAGCAAGCCGCCGGCGACGATCGAGTGGGAATGACGGAGCGTCTTTCGAGGGCTATCGTCAGGTATCGGTAGAAGTGACTTAAATTGTTGATTTTAAAAGTATAAGTTGCGTTTTCTATCGGTGGCTATCGCCGGCCAGCAGAACGGGTCGGCGACAGAACTGACGGTAAGCCCCCGGAGGTCGGATCCAGACCTTCCTGTTTACTATTGAGACCGAACCGGTCTTTGACGGTAAAAAACTCCTGAGGAAAGCTTGTTTCATGCGGCTTTCCGAGCATCAACGGGTCTCCAGGTCCCTGACGGTAAAAGCCGTCACGAACAGGAGGAACACCCTCAATGCTCACCGACACAGCACTGCGCAATCTCAATCCTAAGTCCAAGATTTATAAGGTTTTTGACCGCGATGGCATGTACGTGGCGGTATCGACCGCCGGTACCATCACCTTCCGCTACGACTACCGTCTCAACGGGCGCCGCGAGACGCTCACGCTCGGACGGTACGGGCCGGCCGGCATGTCGCTGGCCATGGCACGCGAGCGACTACTCGATGCCAAGCGGTCCGTCGATCAGGGCCTTTCCCCTGCGCTGGAGAAGCAGCGGGCCAAGCGGCGACTGACGGCCGCCAGGACCTTCGGCGAGATGACGGAACGCTGGCTGGCCGATGCCCGCATGGCCGACAGCACCCGGGCGATGCGCAAGCACATCATCGACCGCGACATCCTGCCGGTCTTCCAGAACCGGAAGCTGAAGGAAGTCACCCCTGACGACCTGCGGGCGCTGTGCAATAAGGTGAAGGCGCGCGGCGCACCGGCCACGGCCATCCACGTCCGCGACATCGTGAAGCAGGTCTATGCCTTCGCCATCCTGCATGGCGAACGGCTCGCCAACCCGGCCGACGATGTGAAGGCGGCCTCGATTGCGACCTTCGTTCCCAAGGACCGGGCGCTGTCGCCGGCGGAGATCCGGCTGGCCTTCCACCAACTGGAGACCATCGCGTCCTATCCGACCATCCGGTTGGCCTTGCGCCTGATCCTGCTGACGATGGTGCGCAAGAGCGAACTGGTCGAGGCGACCTGGAGCGAGGTGGATTTCGAGAACGCCACTTGGACGATCCCCAAGGTGCGGATGAAGGGACGCAAGCCGCACGTGGTCTATCTGTCGCGGCAGGCGATGGACATCTTCGTGGCCCTACACACCTGCGCGGCTGGCTCGCGATTCGTGCTGCCGTCGCGCTATGACCCCGATCGCTGCATGTCGCATGCAACGCTCAACCGAGTGACCCAGCTCATTGGTTCTCGCGCGAAGGAAGCCGGGTTGCCGCTGGAGCCCTTCACGGTGCATGACCTGCGGCGCACCGCGTCCACGCTGCTCAACGAGGTGGGCTTCAACGGAGACTGGATCGAGAAGTGTCTGGCGCACGAAGAAGGCAGCCGGACTTCGCGGTCGGTCTACAACAAGGCCGAGTACGCCGGGCCTCGGCGGCACATGCTCCAGGAGTGGGCCGACATGGTGGAGGCGTGGGTCGATGGGCGCACGCATGTGCCGAAGCTGGTGCCGGAGGACGTGTCGGTCCCGGTGCTCAGCCCGGCTTTGTGAGGGAGGAGCGCATGATGACCTTGGCTGGGAACGCTTTTGGTGGGTCGCCCGGGGTTTGTGTTCATCAAAAAAAGATCACTCTGGATGATCTTTTTCCTGCATTTGCAAACTCATGGCCCTTGGCGGAGGTTTATAAAACTGATATTTTGAGCACTATGGATGCTCAAAATTCAGGAAAACTGAACCGCTTGCTGGCCGAACTGGGCGATACGCGCCTGGTGTCGAGCCGCTGGCTGCGCGCGCATGACTACTCCAACAGCCTGGTCGCGCGCTATGTCGGCAGCGGCTGGCTGGTGTCGCCGGCGCGTGGCGTGTACATGCGCGCCGGCGGGCGGCTGCAATGGGATGGGGTGGTCCGCAGCCTGCAGGTCGGGGAGGGCATGCCACTGCATGTCGGGGGACGCTTTGCGCTGGCCTTGCAAGGGCACGAGCACTACTTGCGCCTGGGCGATGCCGGGACGATCACGCTTTACGGACCGACGCCTCCGCCGGGCTGGGTCGGCAAGCTGTGCATGGAGCAGCGCTTCGAGTACCAGGGCAAAGGGCCGTTCAATCTGCCGGCCGTGTCCTTCACCGCGGAAGCTTCCGAGAAGGCGCTATCCGAGGCGGGCTTTGCCTGGCATTCCGCTGCATCTGGTGTCTATGCCTTGGTCTGCTCGACGCCCGAGCGGGCCATGCTGGAGTTGTGCGATGGCGTATCGGATGCGGCAGGGGTCTATGAGGCCGATGCGCTGATGCAGGCCATGACCACGCTGCGCCCGCAGCGCGTCGGCTTCCTGCTGCGTCACTGCCGCAGCATCAAGGCCAAGCGGCTGTTCCTGGCGCTGGCCGATCGCCATCGGCATGCGTGGCTGGCGCATGTGCCGTTGGATGGCGTCGATCTGGGCCGGGGCAAGCGTGCGCTGGTGCCCGGCGGGCGCCTGCATCCGACCTACCAGATCACCTTGCCAGGAGACCTCGATGAGCACCTGGCTTGATCGGTGGGACCGGCGCTACACCGACCGAGTGCGGCTGCTGGTCGAGATCCTGCCGGTGCTGGCCCAGGAGCCGCGCTTCGCGCTCAAGGGCGGCACCGCCATCAACCTGTTCGAGCATGACCTGCCGCGTCTGTCGGTGGACATCGACCTGGCCTGGCTGCCGGTGCACGACTACGCCGAGGATGCGAAGCTGATCGCCGAAGCACTCGGACGACTGGCCGACGCGATGCGCGCCCGGCCTTTGCAATTGCAGGTGCAAACTTCAGCGGGCGAAGGCGGGGCGGTCACCCGGCTGGTGGCCAGTCGCGGCCGCGCGCGTGTGCAGATCGAGACGACGCCGGTGATGCGCGGGACGGTGCATCCGGTGCGGGCCATGGTCGTGCGCCCTAAGGTGGAGGAGGCGTTCGGCTTCGCCGAAGTGCAGGTGCTGGACTTCGCCGATCTGTATGCCGGCAAGCTGGCGGCGGCGTTGTCGCGGCAGCATCCGCGCGATCTGTTCGACGTGGGCCTGCTGCTGGAGGATGAGCGGGCGGATGCGCACCTTTGGCGGACCTTTCTCGTGTACCTGACATGCAGCCCTAAGCCAGCATGGGAAATGCTGGCGCCGCGTGTACCTGCGGATTTCGAGGCCACCTTCGAGGCTCACTTCAAGGGCATGACGGCTGAGCCCATTGAAGCGACGGCCTTGTTGGAAAGCCGCGAGCGTCTGTTGGCGCGCGTGGCGCATTGGCTGGACGAGCCGTCGTGCGCCTTTCTGCAATCGGTCGAGGATGAGCGGCCGGATTTCGGGTTGATCGGCCTTACCCATGTGGCCGACCTGCCCGGGGTGCGGCGCAAGCTGCACAACCTGGCACAGCGCACGGCCGCCAAACGCGCTGCGGATCGTGGGCAGTTGGCGGACGTGCTGGCGCGCATCAAGGTGCGATGAAGTGGCGGGTAATACAAAGACGGCGGCGTGATCGCGATGGTTCACGATTTCACACTGGTATATGCGCTGAATCCTGAGCTGGATTCGCAGGATGAGGTGCTGCGCCGGCTGGCCGGCAGCGATTGTGCCGACGCCACAGTGGGCTGGGGCGGCCTGGACATATCGCGCTGGCCTTCAGCCGGGAGGCACGGGACCGAGATGTGCCGGTCACGCTTGCTGTAGTTCAGATGGCGCAGGTGCTGGCCGGGGCAGAACTGGTCAGGGTGGACGCCGGGTAGTCGCCGTAGGCGCCAGATGGTGGGTTCATCGAACAGGCCGGTGCCGACGCAGCCTCACGTCCGGGCCGGGCGATGTATCGGTCTTTGCTGATCGCGAGGCTTGCTTGCGGCCTTCGATCCAGGCCTCGACCTCTTCCAGATCCCAGACCACGCAGCGCGGCGTCAGTCGGAAGCGCCGGGGAAACTCGCCGCGCTGCTCCATTTCGTAGATGGTGGTTTCCGCCAAGGGCACGATCTGATGCAGCTCACGTCGGCGGATCGTGCGGCGAAAGGGGAGCGGTGATCCCTTCGGGAACTGCGGAAGCTCGGCGTACCGCTCGGCGCCGGGGTGGGGCAGGGAAGCATTGGGTTGTGCTGAAGTCCTGAGCGTTTCTGAGTTGGCAGCCATCGTCCAGATTCCATGGGGTTCGCAATGAACGTCATGGTGGCTATCGGTAGCGATTGCGACAACTTGCTGCAGCAAGGCCAAGCGTAGGAAAGCAGCATCCCGGCGTTCCGCCGCCGGGCTCGCGGGCTGCGCCCCGCGCCTCTGCGAGTCGCGGCCATTCAGCTTTGATCCCTGATGCCTTCGGCCTGGATCGTTGATCCGGGCCTGCGCGCTGCGCTTGCCTTCCACTTCCTCGTTGGAGATGGAGAGGCGGGCTTGCTGTTCTCTTCACCGTATCACGGCGTTCTCGCCGTCAATGACTGCGCGTGCTCGCACGCTTGCGGCCTGTCGGCCGTCTGTGATCCCTGACTGCTTGCGCTGCGCCGTGAGGCGCCGGTTCCGGGCAATTCCGCCCGAGCAACCGGAGCACAATCATGTCGCAACTGTCCTTTTCCTCTTTCGATTCGCTGCTGCACGTGCGCGATACCCAAGGCCGCTATCGGCTGGCCTCTGTCGAGCAGATCCTTGAAGCGGCACGCGAGGCTATCGACCAGAAGATGCAGCGCGGTACCGAGTTCAGTTCACCAGCCTTGGTGAAGGAGTACCTACGCGCCAAACTGGCAGGCTTCGAGCATGAAGTGTTCGCCGTCCTGTTCCTCGACACACAGCATTGCTTGATCGAGTACACCGAGATGTTCCGCGGCACCATCGACAGCGCATCCGTGCATCCGCGCGAGGTCGTCAAGGAGGCGCTGCGGGCCAATGCAGCGGCGGTGATCCTGGCACACAACCACCCCAGTGGGCATCCAGAGCCCAGCACTGCGGACAGGGCGCTGACGCGGCAGCTTAAGGCAGCGTTGGAATTGGTGGACGTGCGCACGCTGGACCACATCATCGTCGCTGGCGTTGCTACTGCGTCATTTGCAGAGCGAGGTCTGCTCTGAACTTTGGGGGCTTCGGCCCCCTTTTTCGTTGTCTAGTTTTCGATGCCTTGGAGGGCTATATCGCATGCTGCTTGCCACCTCTGCAATGCGCACCGAGCCGACTGCGGCGTGACGGCGGCGCATAACACTCCAGCATCCCGATTGCTGGGGCGCCAGCAGTGTGGTGGTGTGCTCGACGCGCGGTGACTATTCGAGGATCGTTCCACCGCCGCGCTCCCAGACCATCGCCCAGAATTGTTGGCCCCAGTCGGTTTGATGCCCATCGAGATAACGCGACTTGCCCAGCGCCAGGCCAAGCCGCGCGATCAGGATGGCGAACTCTGTATCGGCGGGGTTCGCCGCCGTCCAAACGCGCCCGAGCACGTAGGAAAGCAGGGCATGGAACAGAGTAATGCGGGTCGCCTTTTGCGCATCGTAGGCGTGCGGGCGCATTTCGATGATGGCATGGGAGCCGGTGTCGGGCTGGTCTGCGTCGTGGAAGCTAAGAAGACGTACCTGCCATTGCGCAAGAGCGCGGCCATAGTGCGCATAGGGTTGCACTGCACCAGCGAATTCACGCATGAAAGTGAACCAGGGTTCATTCCAAAGGCCCACCCCGTAACGCTGCCAGACATTCGCTTGTAGCCATGCCCGCAGCTTGCCTGGCGTCAGTTCGTCAGCGTCCCATTTGAGCAGCGTCGCTTCAGCATCGGGATGTCCGCACACACCCAACTCGATGACGCTGATGGCTTCTACACATTGCCGTGTCAACGCAAGGGCATTGGCATGCATTCCTTCGCGGTTAGCCTGATTCGCTAAAAGCAGGGTATCCAGTACGAACCAGTGCGCCAGCATCGGAGCCGATTTCACCTGCAACACCATCGCATTGGCGGTAACGGTTCTACCGACGCGCTCCATCACCTGCGGTGTGGCGTCTTCGCAGATCGTGAACCATTCTGGCGTTGAGCTGGACATTGGGCAGGCTTCTCGTTCGGGCGCTTGGACACCCCGCTAGAACGGGATGTCGTCGTCAAATGGGTCTACAGCCTTCTCGGAAGGTAGTGCGCCCTTCGGCAGCGGCAGATTCGTGACGATGAACAGGTTGAGGATGTCATTTCTATCCATGAATAAAATCTGCGAACGTTTCGCTGCGTCGAGCTTGTTGCCGATCCAGTTCCTTGCCTGCTTTGTGATTTCGCCGCCAGCGACAATAAAAGCATGGTCAACTAGAACGCGCCGGTTTAGCTCCGGGTCGAATATCTCGTGTCCGAGCATCATGTTCACCTGATTGTGTATCTCGGCGACATTGACAGAGCCATCCTTGCCGACACCTGCTGAATCCAGTTTACCCTTCTTGGCTTGGATGCCGAAATAGAGCACATGGAGAGTTGGCAGGGTGTATTTCATCCACACGTCCTTGCCATACTCCAACGCCTTGTCTTTGTGACCTGCGGCGGTGATGCGGTGAAAGCCGAGCTGGCGGAACAGTGGCAGCAGCACTTCCTCGATCAGTTCGTCTTCGGAGCACTTGTCCAAATAGGCAGTGAGCTGCTCCCGACGCTCCAACTCTGCTGGCGTCAGTGGGCGATGTGGATTCGCCATCTGCGCAACGGTGTTCGTGGCGATGTGGCGAAGTTGCCCGATGCCGTGCTCGTCATAAAACGCTTCCCAACCTTCGCGTGCTAATACGACGTTCAACGCGGCAAGAGCCTTGGTCCGACCTGCATCGCCATCTTGCGCGTCACCCTTATCGAGGGTGGCACGGATGATCCTTATGAAGGCGTCTGGCGGAACCGATGGGCTGGGATGTGGCAATGACAGCACTTCCTCCAGCCTGCTTGCAACCCATGCCCATCGGGTTGAACCGTCGTGAGCATAGTCCAGGTCACAGTCTTGAAAGAACTCGGTGATGTAGCTGCTGGAGCGATATCGAAAATTATCAGTGTCACCGCAAACCATGTGTGCGAGTTCTCTGAGGTTCCTGCTTTTCCATTTCATTTGCGCGTCTGGGCTAGGCCGTCACTTTTAGGGATGGCGTCGAACGTTCGTTCCTTGCCGGTCGGTTACTCAGAACCATCTTGGCCAATCTCCTTCAGCTCCTGCCGTACTTGCGCCAGTAGCTCGTCGGCATCGCGCGCGCTGTGGCCAGCATACGCCAGCGTCAATAACGTGAGCGGGTGGACTTCCATCACCTCGCACAGCTCGGCCAGCTTGCTGATGGTCGGGCTTTTCAGGTCGCGCTCCAGCGTACTCATATAGGTGCGGCTGGACACGTCGGAGAACGCTTCCTGGCTCAAGCCACGCGCTTTCCTGACTGTCTTCAACGCCTGTGCCAATGAGTACCTCGCCGCCACCTATGGTTTCCTCCCAAAAACCAAGATGACAGCGCATTGAGCCCTATAGGGCTACAATCTATAGTGTTCATTTGATGTTGTTGGCCGCATCCGTGTCTTTACGGAAATCCGTATCCGCGGATGGCCTCAAATCCGGGGAAGCATATCCGTGCCTTTGCAGACTTCCGCCGATGCGTGTTCGTGCCTTTACGCTTCTGCGGATGCGCGGGCTTGCGCCTTCGTGCATGTACGCGGATGCACCGATGCGCTTTGGCGGCTCCGTGCATCCGAGGAGGAATGGTAGCCATGAACCCGCTCATCACCGACGAGCAACGCGCGCGGCTGCTCGCCAACGGCGAGGCGCGCGCCATTGGGCAGTGCATCGACCCGCTGCCCGTGGTGCGCCTGTTCACCCCCGACGCGCATGTGACCTGGCTGCTGGTGTCGCTCGATCCTGGGGATGGCGACACCTGTTGGGGACTGATCGACCTCGGCATCGGGATCCCCGACCTGGGCACGGTGCAGCTATCGGCACTGGCATCCATCGTCGGGCCGCACAAACAACCTGTGATGAGGGATCGTTACTTCCAGGCGGCGCGCCCGCTGTCGGAGTATGTCCGGCTGGCGCAGGCCAACGGTTCGATCACGGACTGACCGGAACCTGTCGGCGGGACGGACGCATTGTGACTATTTCCGTCTCCTTCCAGACCGAGCCGGTCTGAACCCGCACTCTTGCACCGAAGCGGCGTCACCCTGCTGCAAACAGTCATGGTCTTTGGTGTGGGCTGCGGCACGGTATCTGATGCTGACCGTCAATGTCCGCGGTGCAGCCGTCGCATTCGGACGATTTTCGCAATGCACCGGAGCCAATCCGTCTTGACACCCACAGTGACAGCCTAACCCGATAGCGATGACGCTTTGATGGTGAGACGATAACTCCCGCACGCGAAAACCGTGGCGACGTTCCTGCTGACTATCAGGAGGCATCGTCATGGCCCAACCGCGCATTGAACACTGGTATCCGACCGCCGCGTATCTATATGTCCTGCATCTGGACGGCCCCGCGCTGGCCTGGGAATACCTGCGCCGCCACCCCGACTACCGCCGCGACTGGCTGCGCCGGCGCCGCCGGCCAGAGGCCGCCGCACGCTGGGGATTGCGCCTACTGGAAGATCCCGCCCTGGATGCGCGCGACGCGCATCCGGCCTGGTTCCCCGATCACGATGCGGTGGTGCAGCTCTACCCGGATGCCGACCCGCCGCCCGACGCGGTGGCCTTCGCGTTCTGGCGCCTCCCCGGCCAGAAGCGCCTGATCCACGATGGCAGGCGCCTGGTGCTGCTGACACGCTGGCCGGGCTGCTGCCTGCGGCTGGTGATCGCTCCCGGCCTGGCCGATGGCATGGCCTACGCCTATGCCATCCGCGCCTGCGCCGCATCCTGCGGACGCTGTCAGGCGCTGGCGGCCGAACTGGACAAGCTGGCCGCCGCTGGCGATGCAGCGCCGGCGGGAACGGCACGGTCGCGGCCGACACCCGCTGCGCTGCTGGAGTTGAACACGCTCCAGGCGCTCGACGGCACCCTCGCGGGCGCATCCCTGCGTGACGTGGCCGAAGGGCTGTTCGGCGTCGATGCCGTCGCCGACGACTGGTACGCCGACAGTGCCTTGCGCGCCCGCGTTCGCCGGCTGGTGCGCCGGGGCGATGCGCTGATGCGCGGCGGCTATCGCCGCCTTGCACAGCTTCCGCCGCTCAGGGAGGGACGTTCTGCAGCCCCTGCAAAACGTCCCTGAGCAAGAAGCCTTGCTTTCTTGAAAGTGCCTCTATCCGGCCGCGTGGTGTGGCCGGGCTTGATGGAGGTACATCCCATGCGACCCGCTCCCTTGCGGCCTGCCGCCGCTGCTGTCGCTGCGCCCATGCAGCCCCAACGCTACCTGACCAACGACGAAGCCGCCGAATACTTGCGGCTGTCGCCGCGCACGCTGGAGAAACAGCGCGTGATCGGCGGCGGCCCGAAATTCCGCAAGTTCGGCCGCCGCGTCATGTACGCGGTGGCCGACCTCGATGCCTGGGCCGACCAGCGCAGTTACGAGGCCACGTCCGACCCGGAATATGCCGAGCGTCACGCAGGCGACTACCGTGATGGCCGCTGATCGTCGGCTCGCCGGTGGCCATCATCATGTCCAGCCCATCGCTGCCGCCGGGGCAGCGATCGCCGCAGCGGGAACAGCTCGACCTGTTCCGCGCGCTGCCGGGCGACGGCATGGCGCCGCGCGACAGCCAGGACTTGATGGCCTTTCCGTTCTTCTCGCTGGCGAAGTCGCGGCGCACGGCGCCGATCGACTTCCGCAGCGGGAACATCACCATCCGCGTGGAAGGCACGGCCGAGCACGGCATCGCCACGATATGGGATGCCGACGTTCTGATTTGGGCGGCCTCGCAGATCGTGGAGGCGCGCGACGCAGGCATTCGCCCGTCGCGCTGGATACACGCCACGCCCTACGAAATCCTGCGCTTCATCGGGCGCGGCACGTCCCTCAACGACTATCAGCGCCTGAAAGCCGCGCTCGACCGGCTGCAATCGACGAGCGTGGCAACGTCCATCCGCGAAACCACCGGGCGGCGCCTGCACCGCTTTTCGTGGGTGAACGAATGGCGAGAGCTGGCCGACGCCAGCGGCACGCCGCTGGGCATCGAGCTGATCCTGCCGGAGTGGTTCTATGCCGGCGTGCTCGACGCCGCCCTGGTGCTGACCATCGACCCGGCCTATTTCCGCTTGAAGGGCGGCATCGAGCGCTGGCTGTACCGCCTGGTGCGCAAGCACGGCGGGCGGCAGGAACACGGCTGGCAATTCGACTTCCGGCACCTGCACCGCAAGTCCGGCAGCGCGGCGCGCTTCTCGGACTTCGCCTACGACCTGCGCGTGCTGGTCGCGCGGCAGTCGCTGCCCGGCTACGTCCTGGGCATCGAGCCGATGCCGGGCGAAAGGCTGGAACTGCTGACCTTCCGGCCCGTGCCGTCCACGGCACGGGGATAACTGCGGGAGAACCTGTGGACGGCCTCGTGCTATCAGGAGTACGGGGTATCGTGCTATCAGGAGTACGACCCTCGTGCTATCAGGAGTACGAAAACGCCGCAAAGCCAGTAACGGCGCGGGTTTTCCACCCCTCTAACTTACCTAACTATAAATCTCTAACTCTTAGTAGAAGCGCGCCGTTTCGGTGGACAACCACGAAACGGCACGGCCAGGCCGGCTTTCCAGCAGGGAGGGCCGCGCCATGATCTTCGCGTTTCTCAACCAGAAAGGCGGCGTCGGCAAGACCACGCTCGCCACGCACATCGCCGGCGAGCTGGCGATGCGCGGTTTGCACGTCATCCTGCTGGACGCCGACCCGCAGGGTTCGTCGCTGGACTGGACACAGCGCAGAAGCCAGCAGGGCTTGCCCCGGCTGTTCAGCGCCGTGGGCCTCGCCCGCGAAACGCTGCATCAGGAAGCGCCGGAGCTGGCCCGCCGCGCCGATCACGTCATCATCGACGGCCCGCCGCGCATCGCCGCCTTGGCACGTTCCGCGCTGCTGGCGGCCGAGCGCGTGCTGATTCCCGTGCAGCCCAGTCCGTATGACCTGTGGGCCAGCGCCGAGATGGTGGCGCTGATCCGCGAGGCACAGGTGTTCCGGCCTGCGCTGCGCGCGGCCTTTGTCATCAATCGGCGCGTCAGTACCACCATCATCGGCAGAGAAGCACGGCAATCGCTGGCTGAACAGCCGCTGCCGGCGCTGCGCAGCGAAGTGCGCCAGCGCATCGTCTTCGCCGACAGCGTGGCCGCTGGCCGGCTTGCCCGCGAGACGGCGCCCGACAGCGCCGCCGCACGCGAGATCGCCGCGCTCGCCGATGAACTGCTGCGGTGGCCGACATGAGCAGCCCGCGCAGCAAGCGCGTCGGCATCGGCGCACGTCCGCCCGCGAATCCACACGCCGAGGCGTGGATTCGCCAGGGCGAGGCCGATGCGCTCAACAAAGGCGACCTTTACACGGCCCGCCTGACGCTCGACGTGACGCCCGCGCTGCGCGCGCGCATCAAGATCGCCGCCTTCGGCCAGGGCGTGACCGTGGCCGAACTGCTGCGCGGCCTGCTGGAACGGGAGTTTCCCGACAATCGCACGGAGAACCTGCCATGAACGCATCCGCCTTGCCTGCCGCTCATGCGGCGACGGCTGCACCGGCTGCTGCGCCGCCGCCTTCGCTCTCAACGCTCGCCGGCCAGGCTGGCAGCGTGCCGCTGACTCGCGTATCGCTCGCCTACATCGAACCGCGCTTCAAGCTCTACCTGCGTTTCGGCGAACCGGCGCGCACGCTGCGACTCGACCGCTGGCGGCGCTGCGCGGTGTTCCTGTCGCGTGCAATGTTCTGCCGTGTGCGCTGGGAGGCAAACGACTACGGCACGATCCGCTGGCAGCTCATGGTGATGCAAGCCGCCACGCCGCTGGACGACATGCAACGCATCCCTGGCGTACAGCCGGGCGCACGCCTGCTGCTGCACGCCGAAGGCGAAAACGCGGTGCGTGCCGTGCTGGAACGCATCGACGCCATCGAAACGCTGGGCATCGCCGCCATCGATGTGTCGCCCGCGTACTGGCGGACGCTGGGCAACCGTCTAGCGGCTCGCCTTGCGCTGCCCGAATACACCGCCGAGCGGCACGCCGCCTGGTTGGCCGGGAAGGTGCTGCCATGACGACCCAATCCACCACCGCGCGCACGCCCGAAGCCGCGCCGCATCCTCGCTCGCGCCTGCGCGCTCGCCTCGTGCTGGCAGGCTTCGCCGCCGTCGGCCTCGCTGCGCTGGCCTGGGCGGCTTTCGTGTCGCCGCTGCCGCGTCTGACCTACAACCCGTCCGACAGCGTGGCGGTCGGCTGGTATCGCATCGAACCGTTCGACCCGCGCACCGCCTCGCTGCCACGTCCGCTGTCCGTGGACAGCATCGTGCTGGTGCCGCTGCCCGACAGGGCCGCCATGCTGGCTGCGCAGCGCGGCTACCTGCCGACCCGCGTTCCGCTGCTCAAACGTGTGGGTGCGGTCGCGCCGCAACACGTTTGCATCGTCGCCGGGCAGGTACGCATCGACGGCGTGCCTGCGGCCGCCGCGCTGCCTGCCGACCGGCTGGGCCGGCCGCTGCCATCCTTGCAGCTTTGCCGCCGCCTCGAACCGGGCGAGCTGTTCCTGTTGAGCGTGACCAATCCGGCGTCGTTCGACAGCCGCTATTTCGGCCCGGTCAGCGCATCCGCCGTGATCGGCGTCGCGCATCCGGTCTGGCTGGAGACACGCCCATGATGGCCGCCGATTCGCTGCACGTTGCCGTGCCTCTCATCGTGCCATCGGGCATGTCGTTCCAGTGGCTGCTGCCGTGTCGTCGCGCGTGCAGTGCGGGTGCATCCGCACCGCACTTCGCGCTGCCTTCGGCGCAGCCGTCCAACGTGCAGGCGTCTTGCCTCGAACGCGCCCGGCCTGCGGCCATTGGCGCGTTCGTCGGCGCGCTGGCTGCAAGCAGCACAGCGCCGCCGGGCCGCCGACGCCTGGAGCGACAGCGAAGGGCAAAGGCGGAAGGCAAGACAAAAGGACGCGGCACCGGGTCGCGTCGAAAACCAGTCTGCACGTGGGGGTGGCGCGGCACGGAGCGGCTTCGCCGCCGTGCCGCGTGGGGCGCGAGGTTCGCGCCAATGCAGGCATGTCCCCGTGCTTCGCACGACCGGACACGCCATAGCTTGCAGGGAGAGCGGCCATGACCGACCGCCACGACGACGATTTTCGGGTGCGTCCCGGCGCCCCGAAGAACCGGGGAAAGGGCCAGGGCCAGAGCTTCGTTTCCAAGGTGCTCAAGCAGGCGGGCAAGGCCAGCGGCGGCAAGTCCTCGATGCGCCATTCCGCAGCCGGTGGCAGCGGCGCACGCGCAGGCCAGCGGCCCGGCTCGCGCCTGGGGCGCGGCCATACGGCGGCGCGTTTCGCTGGTGCGAAGCTGACGCCCATGTCGCGGCGCGTGACCATCAAGACCTTGCTGGTCAATCAACGCAATGCCAGCCCGCAGTCGCTCGCCAAGCATTTGCGCTACATCGAGCGCGACGGCGCGGGCCGCGATGGCGAACCTGGGCGGGCCTACGGGCCGCAGACCGACGAAGCCGACCTTGATGCTTTCAAGGACCGGGCCGCAGACGACCGGCACCATTTCCGCTTCATCGTCTCGCCCGAGGACGGCGCCGAGCTGGACGACCTGCGCACCTACACCCGGCATTTGGTGAGTCGGATGGAAGCCGACCTGGGGACACGGCTGGATTGGGTGGCGGTGGATCACTGGAACACCGACAACCCGCATACGCACCTCATCGTGCGCGGGCACGACGACACCGGCAAAGACCTCATCATTGCGGGCGACTACATCGCCCACGGCTTCCGCCACCGCGCCGCCGAACTGGCAACCGAATGGCTGGGGCCGCGCACCGAGCTGGAGATCCAGCAGACCTTGAGGCGCGAGGTGGAGCAAGAGCGGTGGACGAGCCTGGATCGCACGCTGCAACGCGAGGCCGGCGACAATGGCCAAGTGCAGATCGAACGCCTCAACGAACCCCGGCTGCAACGCCAGCGCCTGCTGTTGATCGGCCGCCTGCAACGCTTGCAGCGCCTGGGCCTGGCCGACGAAATGCAGCCCGGCACCTGGGCCGTCCATGCGGACGCGGAGAAGACGTTGCGCGCGCTGGGCGAGCGTGGCGACATCATCCGTACCATGCAGCGTGCCATGAGCGGCCAGCCGCGCGAGTTGGCGGTGTTCGAGCCGGGCGAGGTCGGCCGCACCATCGTCGGCCGCGTCGCTGCCAAGGGGCTGGCCGACGAGTTGCACGACCGCGGCTATCTGGTCATCGACGGCGTGGACGGCAAGGCCCACTACGTCGCCTTGAACGCCCGCGACGAGCTGGCGGACTATCCCACCGGAGCCGTGGTGGAGGTACGCGGTTCCGCTGAGGTACGGGCGGCCGACAAGAACATCGCCGCGCTGGCGAACGATGGCCTGTACCGCACCGACCATCACGTGGCGATCGAGCAGGGCAGGGCCAAGGAGGGACGCGACCCACAGGAAGTCGTCGTGGCCCACGTCCGCCGGCTGGAAGCCCTGCGCCGCGCCGGCATCGTCGAGCGCGTGGCCGATGGCCTATGGAAGGTGCCGGACGACCTGCCGGAACGTGGCCGCCAGTACGACGCGCAGCGCCTCGGCGGCGTCGCCGTGGAGTTGAAATCGCACTTGCCGATTGAGCGGCAGGCGCGCGTGATCGGCGCGACCTGGCTGGATCAGCAGTTGATCGGCGGCGGCAAGGGGCTGGGCGACCTGGGCTTTGGCGGCGAGGTCAAGAACACCCTGCAACAGCGCGCCGACTTCCTGGCCGAGCAGGGGCTGGCCGAGCGGCGCGGACAGCGCGTGATCCTCGCCCGGAACCTGCTGGCCACGCTGCGCAACCGGGAACTGGCGCAAGCCGCCAAGGACATTGCCGCCGACACCGGACTGGAGCATCGGCTCGTCGCCGACGGTCAGCGCGTGGCCGGCATCTACCGGCGCTCGGTCATGCTTGCCAGCGGTCGCTACGCGATGCTCGATGACGGCATGGGATTCAGCCTGGTGCCGTGGCGGCCCGTGATCGAGCAGCGGCTAGGTCAGCAACTTGCGGCCACGGTACGCGGCGGCGGCGTGTCGTGGGAGATTGGGCGGCAACGCGGACCCGCCATCTGATCCGCCATTCACTGTGAGCCGCCGCCGTCCTTGAACGCGCTCAGGCAGAGATCCACGAAGCTGCGCACTTTCGGATCCATGTAGCGGCTCGATGCGAATACGGCGTGGACAGGCGCCGGAGCCTCTGCCCAACCGGGAAGCACGCAAGACAGCGTGCCAGCAGCCACATAGGGCTCAGCCATGAAACGCGGCAAGTGCGTGATCCCGAGTCCTGCAAGTGCGAGGTTCTTCGCGGCGATCGTGCTGTTGACGGCACAGCGCGGGGACACCGTGACTTTCTCGGTGTTCTCACCGTTTACCAGGGCCCAATTAGAGCGCCCTCGCGTCGTCTTCATGATCAGGTTGTGGCGCTTCAGGTCGCCGACGGCGGAAAGCGCCGGCCCGCGCTTCAGATAGCCAGGGGCAGCATACAGCCCGTAAGACACCTCGCCGAGTTTGCGCGCCGAGAGCCCCGAATCTTCGAGCGCGCCGACACGGATGGCGACATCGAAGCCTTCATGGATGATATCGACCAGGCGATTTGTGTATTCCGCTTCCACCGTCACTTTCGGGGCCATTCGCAGAAACGCCGCGATCCATTCGTCCACGACCATCGTTCCGAACTCGGATCCAGCCGTGAGCTTGAGCAGTCCTTTGGGCTCCCTGGACTGCTGCGCCACCGCCGCCTCTGCGGCTTCGGCGGCGGTCAGGATGCACATGGCGCGCTCGAAGTAATCGCGCCCGACCTCGGTCACGCTGAGGCGGCGAGTCGAGCGGGTGAGGAGCTGTGCGCCGAGCTTCTTCTCCATGCGACTGACGATGCGGCTGATGCGCGCCTTGTCGGTGCCCAGCCGATCCGCAGCCGTCGTGAAGGAACCATCGGTGACAACCGCCACGAAGACGCGCATCTCCGGTAGATCGATTGATGTATTCATGGACAACAGTATGTGACTTATTCCTATATTTATCAATCAAGAGGGTAAGTCCATAGTGCGATTCATGCAACACGTCGCACTCAATGAATACAGCGGCGGCACTGACTTGCTGCGGTTGTAAGCGTCACAGCGATCGAGACGCACCTGTCGTTCGAACGACTTGCTTGCATCGCGGCGCGCTTAGGCGTGCGTCCCATGAAACCTGTCGGCGGGTTCCCGCCGTTCTCCCATAGAAGGAATGCGAAGATGACACAAACAATCGGAATCATTGGCTCCGGCCTCGTCGGTAAGGCAGTCGCGCGTCTCGCGACCGCAGCTGGCTACAAGGTGGTGATCAGCAACTCCCGCGGCGCGGACACCATCAAGGATCTGATCGAGGAGCTTGGACCGCTGGCGAGTGCCGGCACCACCGAGGAGGCCATCGCGGCGGGTGACATCGTCACGCTCTCGATCCCGATCGCCGCCTCCGAGCAGTTGCCCGCCGACAAGTTCGCGGGCAAGGTCGTACTCGACCAGACGAACTACTATCCCGCATTCGGCAACAATGACGTTCTCGACAAGGGGGAGCTGACCTCCAGTGGGCTGATCCAGCATCGTTTGCCGGGAGCGAAGGTCGTCAAGGGCCTTCACAACCTCAGCTGGCTCCACATGAAGGCCAACGCGACGCCGAAGGGTTCGGCGAACCGCACGACGCTGCCGATCGCGGGTGACGACGCCGGAGCGAAGCAGGCGGTGACCGAGTTCTTCGACAAGATCGGCTTCGATACCATCGACGCGGGCTCCCTCGCAGACAGCTGGCGCATTGAACCGAGCACGCCCATCTACTTTTGGCGCTACGCTCCGACGGTAGATCTGAAAGCGACGGGCGAAGAAGCCGAGCGCGCCTACACGCAGCCCGGCACGCCCGTGTCGCGTGAAGATGCTCGGCGCTTGATCAATGAGGCAAAGCGCCCGTCACCGATCGGCGGCACGTTCGAGGGCATGCCGCAGGTTCACGTCGACCTCTTCATGGCCCAGGCAAGCGCCGCGACCGTCAAGAAGTAAAACCTCTACATCGGGCGCCCTTGCGGGCGTCCGATGACCGTTCACAGCCTCTGGCCGATACGGTGCGCCCGGCCCGATAGACAAGTGGAACCATGCAACTGGCGCCTCTCGTCGCGCCGATGATTGCCATTCGTGTGGCCTCGTACACAATCGACCTATTGATGTATCTATAGACAACGGTCTGTAGTTTTTTCTGCTATTTATCTATTTTCCGATCATCCCTAGAGTAAGGCTTTCAACGCCTTATTGGGAAGCTCGAAAGCAGATGAAGATAGGAATATTGAATGCCGGCAATGTCGGCAGTCGCCTAGCGCGAGCCTGGGCAGCCGCAGGTCATGACCTCGTCATTGCGAAGGACGGCGAGGATCGGAAGATCGCACCATTGCTTGCAGAACTGGGCGACAGGGCCCGGCTCGGCACGATCCGCGAGGCCGCCGAATTCGGCGAGGCCGTTCTGTTCTCCGTCTACTGGCCGAGAGTCGACGCGATCGTGAGCGAAGTGGGCGACGCGCTCGATGGCAAAACCGTCATCGAGACCATGAACCCGCTCGGCGTCACCGCGGAATTTCAGCATTTCCACGAGCTGGACTTCATGCGCGACAACTCGACCTCCGAGGTTTTGCAACAACGCCTGCCGAAGGCTCGGATAGTCAAGGCGTTCAATCTGCTGGGATCGCCGTTGCTTGAGGCCGCAGCGTGGTCGAAGTCGCCGGTGCAGCCCAACGTCTTCTATGTCAGCGACGACACATCGGCCGGGCAGGTAACGCGCGGTCTGATCGCTGATGCTGGCTTCAAGCCCATCAACGCCGGCCCCCTCAAGGGCGCCCGGCAACTGGAGCAGGCTGGCGTCCTGCTGCACCACATTGCCGAGCATGAATATGCCGGGGACGCTGAGGGTCTTATCCGGCTGGCGCTGTCGGTTATCGAGGCAAGCCCCGGCCCGATCGTACGCGAACGGATCACCTGAGCCACCTCGCAATCCGATCCGCAAGGCCACTGAAACCACATTTCACTTTACCTAGGAGAATCTCATGTCCCAGTCCCTCAAGGGCAAAACCGCTCTCGTCACCGGCGGATCGCGCGGCATCGGTCGCGCGATTGCCGAACGGCTTGCGGCCGACGGTGCGACCGTCGCCATCACCTACAACGCAAGCAGCGCAGGCGCAGAAGAAGTGGTTGCGACCATCGAAAAAGCGGGCGGCACCGCTTTCGCGCTTCACGCCGACCTGGTCGATGCCGCGGCGATCCCGGCATTGTTCGATGCGCTCGACCGCGAGTTCACTGCAAGAAAGGGCAGCAAGGCGCTCGACATTCTGGTCAACAACGCCGGCAATTCCGGCTGGGGCGGCCTTGCCGATGCGACGCCGGACGCCTGGAACACGATGTTCGCGGTTCACGCCCGCGCACCGTTCTTCGTCGTTCAATCCGCGCTGAGCCGTCTCTCCGATGGTGGTCGGATCATCAATACGTCCTCCGGCCTGGCCACGCGCCCATTGCCGGCCGTCCCCATCTACTCCATGGCCAAGGCAGCCATCAACAACCTGACCCATGCGCTGGCGATGGAATTGGGGCCCCGCGGAATCACGGTGAACGCCGTGGCGCCGGGTTGGACGCGAACGGACATGAACACCGCTGTCCGCGAAAACGCCGACATGGTGAAGGCGATCGAAGCCGATACGGCGCTGGGACGCTTTGGCGAAACCTCGGACATCGCCGCAGTCGTGGCTTTCCTGGCCTCCGATGAAGGCCGTTGGGTGACTGCCCAGGTGATCGAAGCGAGCGGCGGCTACAAGCTCTGATTCCGCGTGGGCGGAACCGGCAGCTCGTCCAGCATGTGTCGCGGGCAAGCCACGCCGACTCAACCGAAACCGACTAACGAAATGGGAGTTCCGTCATGGACATCGGAATCATAGGGGCTGGAGAGATCGGAGGCTCGCTGACGCGCCGGCTGTCGAAACTGGGCCACAAGGTGTCGGTCGCCAACTCGCGCGGCCCGGATTCGCTTGCCGAGCTTGCCGCCGAAACCGGCGCCACGGCGGTCACCGTCTCTGAGGCAGCCCGCAGCGGCGAGATCGTTTTCGTCGCCATACCGGTGTGGAAGATCGCCGAACTGCCGAAGGATCTCTTCGACGGGGTCGGCCCCGATGTCGTCGTCGTCGATACCGGCAACTACTACCCCCGAGAGCGTGATGGCCGGATCGATGAGATCGAAGAGGGCATGACCGAAAGCCGTTGGGTGGCAAACCAGCTGGGACGGCCAGTGGTGAAGGCACTCAATACCTTGTACTGGCGCAAGCTCCTCAATGAGGGCAAGCCAGCGGGTGCTCCCGGTCGAATCGTATTGCCGGTCGCTGGTGACGATGAGGCCGACAAAGCAAAACTCATCCGGCTCTTCGACGAACTCGGATTCGACGGCACCGACGCTGGGGGGCTTGACGAGTCCTGGCGTCAGCAGCCTGGAACGCCGGTCTACGCCACCGATCTCGACGCGAAAGGTGTCCGCAAGGCGCTTGCCGAAGCAAGCCCCGAGCGCAAGCCTGAAATGCGTGCCACGCCGAATAGCAGCCTCGGTAAACCTATTTGAGAGGTGCCGACGCGGCGTCGTTATCCAGGAGATCATGATGGACACACAACTTAAAGGCCGCGTTGCCTTGATCACAGGTGCCAGCCAAGGCATCGGCGAGGCGATCGCACGAGCGCTACACGCTGAGGGTGCCAAGGTCGCTCTTCTGGCGCGCGATAAGGGCAAGCTGGCGAAGATCGCCGATAGCCTCGGAGACCGGGCATCCGCGATCAGCGGCGACGTGACGAGCGCCGACAGCTTGGCGCACGCGATTGCGGCGGCAGAGTCAGCGCTTGGGCCAATCGACATCGCTGTCAACAATGCGGGCGGATTGCGGTCATCGACCGGCGGGTTGTTCCGACCATTCGAAGAGGTTCCCGACACTGACTGGCTCGAAACCTGGGAATTCAATGTCCTATCCGTTGTGCGGGTTGTCAGAGCACTGGCGCCGCGCATGGCCGAGCGCGGGTGGGGTCGGATCATCAACATCTCATCGGAAAGCGGCATCCAGCCCGACGCGGTCGCCATCGAGTACGCCTCCGCCAAAAGCGCGCTGAACATTCTGACCAAGGGCCTCGCGAAAACGTATGCCGACAGGGGCGTGCTCGTGAACGTCGTATCGCCGGCCTATGTGGACACGCCAATCCTCCGCGATTTGCTGGCACAGCAGGATGGCGCCGAGGGTCTATCGCGTGAGGAGCTTGCGGCTCATTTCCTGCCCGCCTTCCGCCCCAATATCGGGGTCGGCCGGCCGTGCAAGCCGGAAGACGTCGCCGCGGCAGTTGTGTTCCTCGCGTCCGGGCCGGCCAGCTTCATCACCGGAACCAACCTTCGAGTCGACGGCGGTTCGGTGCTGGCGATTTAACGACCCGCGTCAGCAGAATGGGAATCGATTTTGAGCGTTATGGAGGTTGAGCCGCCCGCGGCTTCGAGTGTGGCTCCGTGGTACGTCGCCGCCGACTTGGTTGACGCATTTGCGATCGATCTTCCGCCCGGTACGACGGGCGACCCCCTGCGACTGGCGGAGTTCGTCTTCGCTACGCAGCCAGGCTGGATCGCGGCGTTGATGCGTGTACGTGACACGCTCGTGCGCCCGTTCGGGATCAAAACATCGAAGCGGCTGCAAGCGGAGCAAGTGACCTCCGGCGCTCGGCACATCGGTATTTTTCGGATCTTCGCCTGCGATGAAAGCGAGGTCATGCTCGGCGAAGACGACCGTCATCTGGATTTTCGCGTCGCGGTATTGCATCAATCGAAGATGGAGATGGATGGTGGGTCGGATGCCCGCCTCGTGGTCACCACGGTCGTGCGTTGCCACAACCGGCTGGGCCGGGTCTATATCGCCGCGATCCGGTTCTTTCACCGGCGCGTAGTCATCGCAAGCCTTCGACATGCGGCTTGGCGTGGCTGGCCAGTGTCTTGAAAGCTATCAGGGCGAGGCCCCAACCACTTTCGGCCACGCTGCGAAAGGTGCATTCACCCTCCTCATCCCGCAGAGGAGTATGCCGCTCGACTCCAAGGAGGAGGACATGTCCATTGTCGATTTGGTCGTCGCACTCCAAGCGTCGGAAGGGCGCAGCGAGGAACTGCGCGACACGCTGAAGGCGTTGCGTGAAGCCACGCTTCAGGAGCCGGGGTGCCTGGACTATCGCATTGCCCAAGGAAGCTTATCGGCCAACCGCTTCTTCCTGCTGGAACGCTGGGTCGACGCAGAGGCTCTGTTCCGCCACGAACATACACCGCACTTCCTGGACGGCGTGGCGCGTGTTCGGGCGTGCTGCGAGTACGTTGACCTTCAGCCGATTGGCTGGCTGCTGGAATGAGGATGCGTCGTGGAACTGCGCCACCTTCGCTGCTTTCTTGCCGTGGCTGAAGAACTGCACTTCGCCCGCGCGGCCGAGCGACTGCACATCGAGCAGTCGCCGCTGTCACGTGCCATCAAGGAACTGGAAGAAGAACTGGGCGTGGTGCTATTCGCCCGTACTACGCGCAGTACACGGCTGACTCGCGCAGGCGCACTTTTTCTGGAGCATGTTCCGCGCGTCTTCGCCGCCTTGCAGCAAGCTCGCGAAAGCGTGAAGGCGGCTGCCAATGGCTTCCACGGCCAGTTGCGCGTCGCGCTGTCAGACGGCATCACGCCGTCTCGTCTGCCGTCGCTGCTGGCGCTGTGCCGCCAGGAGGAACCCGAGGTCGAGATCCGCCTGTTCGAGGTGCCGCTTTCGCAGCAAATCAAAGGGCTGCTTGACGACCTGTACGACGTAGGCTTCGCACAGTCCGATGAGGTTGGCGACGGCATCGTGGCAGCGGCGGTTTGGAGCGATCCGCTGATGGTGGCCGTGCCGGCACGGCATGACTTGCTCAAGCACAAGCGGATTCCTCTGGAAGAAGTGCTGCGCTTCCCGCTGGTGTTGGGCGACCCGCAGGCATGCGAAGGCCACGTACGGCAAATCGAGCGCGTGCTGCGTCGCGTGGACATGGAGCCGCTGGTGGTCGAACGGGTGGCTTCATTCGATCTCATGATGACGCTGGTATCCGCCGGTTTCGCCCTGGGGCTGGCGGGTGCAGCACACATCGCAGCCAGCCGCGAGCCTGGAGTCGTGGCACGGCCTTTGGCAGGCCGCTCGCCCGTGCTGACGACTTATCTGCTGCGCCCGGCTGGAGAGCCTTTGGAAACGGTCACTCGCTTCATAGACCGCGTCCAGGCCATCGAATCTCCAAAAACTACTAGGCCATCGCCAAGCTATCCCCTCGATCCCCCGGAGGAACCCAAACCATGAAAAGGAGCCTCCTGTTCCTGCTAGCGGCGGTGCTGACGGCCTGTGGCCAGTCCGAAACACCTCAACAGGCGAACCTGCCGACCGTCGAAGAACTGGCATCCAACCCCGAGCGGCTTAAAGAGCTGCGCCAGCAATGCCGACAGGAACGCGCGAAGCTGGGCGACGAGCTATGCAACCGCGTCGCCGAGGCCACACGCAAGCAGTTCTATAACGATGGCACGGTGCCCTACGCGCCACCGGAGAATCCGCCCAAGTTCTGATCGTAGGCGCTTCGCCACGAATCTTCCGACTTCTTGCTCGACACGCCGCAACGCGCTATCGCTTGCGGCTTTTGTTTCGTCTTCGCCCCAGCGCGAAATCTTGCTTTTTACTCGACCTTTCTTCCGATAACGGTCTTTGACCGGCACCGACCCGGCACTGATCCTCACGTCATGCGGCACGTCCTTGTGCCGCTTTCGAGCGAGGAATCAGCGCAGGAGAAATCGGAGGCCAGTCATGCAAGGTCAGGGCGTGCTGTTCGGGCAGATCGCCGCTGTTTTCAGCATCGTGATCGCCGGCGTATGGAGTGCAACGCAATGGACAGCGGCAGCCCTCGGACATCAACTACGCCTTGGCTCGCCCTGGTTCGACTTCTTCGGCACGCCGGTCTATCACCCCTGGCGGCTGTTTGAATGGTGGTTCTTCTTCGATGCCTACGCGCCGCATGTCTTCGACATAGGCGGCGCGATTGCGGGCGGCAGCGGCCTTCTGGCCGTGGTGGTCGCCATCGCCATGTCGGTCTGGCGCTCGCGGCAGGCCAAGCTGGTCACGACCTACGGCTCGGCGCGCTGGGCTGATACCGCCGACATCCGCAAGGCTGGGCTGACCCAGCCGGCCGGGGTTTTTCTCGGCCTACATCGCGACCAATACCTGCGCCACGAAGGCCCGGAACACGTCTTGACCTTTGCGCCGACCCGCAGCGGCAAAGGCGTCGGCCTGGTCGTGCCGACCTTATTGAGCTGGCCTGCATCCGTCGTCGTCCACGACATCAAAGGAGAGAACTGGACGCTCACCGCAGGCTGGCGCTCGCGGTTCAGCCATTGCCTGCTGTTCAACCCCACCGATGCGAAGTCGGCCGCCTACAACCCGCTGCTGGAAGTTCGGCGCGGCGCGCATGAAGTGCGCGACGTGCAGAACGTGGCGGACATTCTGGTCGATCCCGATGGCGCGTTGGAACGCAGGAACCATTGGGAAAAGACCAGTCACGCGCTGCTGGTCGGCGCCATCCTGCATGTGCTCTACGCCGGCACCGACAAGACTCTGCGCGGGGTGGCGAATTTCCTGTCAGATCCCGCGTGTCCGTTCGAGCTGACGCTGCACCGGATGATGACGACCGCGCACCTGGGCGATGCGCCGCATCCCGTCGTCGCATCCGCCGCGCGCGAAGTGCTCAACAAGTCGGACAACGAACGCTCCGGCGTGTTGAGCACCGCCATGTCGTTCCTCGGCCTGTACCGCGATCCCACGGTGGCCGAGGTCACGTCACGCTGCGACTGGCGCATCGCCGACCTGATTTCTGCCGAGCATCCCGTATCGCTGTACCTGGTGGTGCCTCCTTCGGACATCAGCCGCACCAAGCCGCTGATCCGGCTGATCCTCAACCAGATCGGGCGGCGGCTCACCGAATCGCTTGACGGCTCCGACGGCATCGCCCGCCGCCACAAGCTGCTGCTGATGCTCGACGAGTTTCCGGCGCTGGGTCGCCTGGACTTCTTCGAGTCCGCGCTCGCCTTCATGGCCGGCTACGGCATCCGCAGCTTTCTCATCGCTCAGAGCCTGAACCAGATCGACAAGGCGTATGGGCAGAACCATTCCATTCTCGACAACTGCCACGTCCGCGTAACGTTTTCGACAAACGACGAACGCACGGCGAAAAGGATTTCCGAAACCCTCGGCACCGCCACCGAACTGCGCGCGCAGCGCAACTACGCCGGACACAGATTGGCCCCGTGGCTCGGACACCTGATGGTGTCGCGGCAGGAAACCGCGCGCCCGCTGCTCACCCCTGGCGAGGTGATGCAGCTTCCGCCCGACGAATCGGTGGTGATGGTGTCCAGCCTGCCGCCGATCAAGGCGAAGAAGCTGCGCTACTACGCCGACGCCAACTTCAAGCAGCGCGTGTTGTCGCCGCCTGCGCTTGCGGCCGGGCGCTATGCCGATGCGCCGCCGGCCCGACCCGACGATTGGAGCGGCCTGGCGATTCCCGCCATACCCGCCGCGCCAGCCACGGCATCGGCCGATGACCTCGGCAGCGCCGACGACGGCGGCCCGCGCCGTCAGCCCGAACTCGCCGAAACCGTCGCCTACGACCCCGAGCCGGACGCGCACGCGACCGACCTAGCGCTGCTCGATGACGACGACCTGCCGCTGCCGCTTCCCGGCCAGCTCGACCCCGCGATGCAGCGCACGGCCCGGCTTGCATCGCTGAACCCCAACGACGGAATCGACCTATGAGCCAATACCGACTCAACCTGTTCATTCAGCCCGAGCACGCCAAGCGCCTGGACGAATTGGCCGCCAAGAAAGGCGTGTCGAAATCCAGCATCGTCGCGGCGGCGCTGGCGTCCTGGCTGTCGCCGGACGCGGGCGACCAGCGTGAGGCGGCCATCGCCAAGCGGCTGGATCGGCTGTCGCGCCAAACCGAGCGCATGGAGCGCGACCAGAACATCCAGATCGAAACGCTGGCGCTGTTCGTCCGCTACTTCCTGACCGTCAGCACGCCCGTTCCCGAAGCACATCAGGAAGCCGCCCGCGCCCAGGGCAAGGCCCGCTTCGAGCAGTTCGTCGAACAACTCGGCCGCCACCTGCTGCGCGGCCGCAGCCTCGTGCGCGACGTGGTGGAAGAACTGCACCCGGACACCGCACGGATGGATGACGCGGCGGCGCTGGCCGAAGCCCAGGAGCGTGCCTCATGAGTGCCGTTCCGCAGTTCCCGCCCGAGCCTCGTTCGTCCGCCGCGACCTCGCTGGATCGCCGCATCCAGATGCTGCGTACCGCAATGGGGCCGGTGATCGCCACTGCGCTCGAAGACCCGGACGTGGTGGAAGTCATGCTCAACCCTGACCGCACACTATGGGTCGATCGGCTGTCGTCGGGCCGTGCGCCGTTGGGCGTGGAGCTGCCCGAAGCCGATGGCGAACGCATCATCCGGCTGGTCGCGGCCCACGTCGGCGCGGAAGTGCATCGCGGCCAGCCGCTGCTGACCGCCGAGCTGCCGGAGACGGGCGAACGCTTCGAGGGCATCTTGCCGCCTGCCGCGCCCGGCCCGGCGTTCGCGCTGCGCAAGCGCGCCGTGAACATCATCGGCCTGGATCAGTATGTGGCCGACGGCATCCTCACCGCCGGGCAAGCGGACTTCCTTTGCCGCGCCGTGCGCGAGCGGCAGAACATCCTGATCGCCGGCGGTACCAGCACCGGCAAGACCACGCTGGCGAACGCGCTACTGGCCGAGATCGCCGCCACCGGCGACCGCGTGCTGGTGCTCGAAGACACCATCGAGCTGCAATGCGCGGCCCGCGACCATGTGCCGCTGCGCACCCGCGCCGGCGTGGTGTCCATGACCGAGCTGGTGCGCGCCACGATGCGCCTGCGCCCCGACCGCGTGATCGTCGGCGAAGTGCGCGGCGGCGAAGCCCTCGACCTCATCAAAGTGTGGGGCACGGGACACCCCGGCGGCATCGCCACGATCCACGCCGGTTCCGCGCTGGGCGCGCTGCTGCGCCTCGAACAGTTGATTCTCGAAGTCGCGGTGAATCCGCCGCGGGCGCTGATCGCCGAAGCGGTCAACGTCGTCATCCACATCGCCGGTCGTGGCCGCAAGCGCCACGTCGAAAGCATTGCCCGCGTCGTCGGCTTCGACGCCGCCGGCTACCGCCTGGCGGACGCGATGGAAACGCCGTTTCCCGCGCTGCCGCCGCCTTCCTCCCCGTCCCCTGACCACCCTGGAGAACTGCCATGACGCAGATGAACGCTGTTGCTTTCCGTTTTTCCGTAAATCCGGCCTCAATCCTTGCGCGCCTGCGCCGCCTGGCCGCGCCGGCACACCACGGCCTGCTGCTGGCCGCCGTCATGCTGATGACGGCCGGCACGGCGAAGGCCGCCGGTTCCTCGATGCCGTGGGAAGGCCCGCTGCAATCCATCCTCGATTCCATCCAGGGGCCGGTCGCGCGCATCGTCGCGGTCATCATCATCATCGCCACGGGCCTGGCGCTCGCCTTCGGCGACACCTCGGGCGGCTTCCGCAAGCTCATCCAGATCGTGTTCGGGTTGAGCATCGCGTTCGCCGCGTCCTCGTTCTTCCTGTCGTTCTTCAGCTTCTCCGGCGGGGCCGTCGTATGAGTACGGCCAGCGACCTTCCGGGCTTCGAGGTGCCGCTGCACCGCTCGCTGACCGAACCGATCCTTATGGGCGGTGCGCCGCGAACGGTCGCCATTGCGAACGGCACGCTCGCCGCTGCCGTGGGCCTGGGCCTGCAACTGTGGATTCCGGGGCTGGTGCTCTGGCTCGTCGGTCATTCGCTCGCCGTGTGGGGCGCGCGCGTCGATCCGCAGTTCATGCAGGTCTTCGCGCGCCACATCAAGCACAAGCCGCTGCTGGACGTGTAGGGAGACGCCGCGATGCTGAACCTTGCCGAATACCGCCAGCGCCCGGCCTTGCTCGCCGACTGGCTGCCGTGGGCCGGGCTGGTCGCGCCGGGCGTCGTCTTGAACAAGGACGGCAGTTTCCAGCGCACGGCGCGCTTTCGTGGCCCCGATCTGGACAGCGCCACGCAAGGCGAGCTGATCGCCGCGTCTGCACGGCTCAACAACGCGCTGCGCCGGCTGGGTTCTGGCTGGGCCTTGTTCATCGAGGCAGAGCGCCAATCCGCCGCCGACTATCCGCATTCCGACTTCCCCGAACCGTTGTCCTGGCTCGTCGATGAAGAACGCCGCGCCGCCTTCGAGGAATCGGGCCATCGCTTCGAGAGTGCCTATCACCTGACGTTGGCGTTCCTGCCGCCCGAGGAATCCCGCGCCCGCGCCGCGAAGCTGCTCTACGAGAACTCGCCCGGCGATGGCGTGGATTGGGACGGCCGCCTCGATGCCTTCGTGGCGGAAACCGATCGCGTGTTCGACCTGCTCGACGGCGTGATGCCGGAAATCGCCTGGCTGGACGACAGCCAGACGCTGACCTACCTGCACGCGACCGTCTCGACGCGGCGCTATCGCATCGGCGTCCCCGAAGTGCCTTTCCATCTGGACGCGCTGCTGGCCGACTCCGCGCTCGTCGGTGGCCTGGCGCCCACGCTGGGCGACCAGCACCTGCGTGTGGTGTCGGTGCGCGGCTTTCCGACCTCGACCTGGCCGGGCCTGCTGGACGACCTCAACCGCCTGGGCTTTGCCTACCGCTGGAGTACGCGCTTCCTCTGCATGGACAAGGCCGAAGCGGAAAAGGAACTGGGTCGCCTGCGCCGCCAGTGGTTCGCCAAGCGCAAGAACGTCGTCGCGCTGCTGCGTGAAACCATCTTCCAGCAGGAAAGCCCGCTGGTCGATACAGACGCCAGCAACAAGGCAGCCGACGCCGATGCCGCCTTGCAGGAGCTTGGCAGCGATCAGGTCGCCTTCGGCTACCTGACGGCGACCGTCACCGTCATGGATGCGGACGCCGCCGTGGCCGACGAGAAGCTGCGCATGGTGGAGCGCGTCATCCAAGGGCGCGGGTTCGTCACCATTCCCGAAACGCTGAACGCCGTCGATGCGTGGCTGTCCTCGATCCCTGGCAACGCTTATGCCAACGTGCGCCAGCCCATCGTCTCGACGCTGAATCTGGCGCACATGATGCCGCTGTCGGCGGTGTGGGCCGGGCCGGAGAAGAACGACCATCTGGACGGCCCGCCGCTGATCGTCACCCGCACCGATGGCGCGACGCCGTTCCGGCTGGTGACGCACATTGGCGACGTGGGGCACACGCTGGTCGCTGGCCCCACCGGCATGGGCAAGTCGGTACTGCTGGCGACGCTGGCCTTGCAGTTCCGCCGCTACTTCGGCTCGCGGATCTTCGCCTTCGACATGGGCCGCTCCATGCGCGCCACCATCCTCGGCCTGGGCGGCGAGCACTACGACCTGGGCGCCGATGGCGGCATCGCGTTCCAGCCGCTCGCCCGCATCGACCACGAGGGCTACCGCTCCTGGGCCGCCGAATGGGTGGAAGGTCGCCTGCTGCATGAGGGCGTGACCGTCGGCCCGGACGAGAAGGTGGCCATCTGGTCGGCGCTCGGCAGCCTCGCCGGTGCGCCGCAGGAACAGCGCACGATGACCGGGCTTTCCGTGCTGCTGCAATCGAACGCGCTGCGCCAGGCACTCGCGCCTTATGTCCTGGGCGGTGCGCACGGAAAGCTGCTGGATGCGGACGCCGACCGCCTCGGATTCGGCGACGTGCAGGGCTTCGAGATGGAAGAACTGATGCACAGCCCCGCCGCCGTGCAAGCGGTGCTGCGCTACCTGTTCGCCCGCTTCGATGAGCGTTTCGATGGCGCACCCACGCTGCTGATTCTCGATGAGGCGTGGCTGTTCCTCGATGAGCCGTCCTTTGCGCCCCGCATCCGCCAATGGCTCAAGACTCTCAGGAAAAAGAACGTCAGCGTCATCTTCGCCACGCAGTCGCTGGCCGACATCAAGGATTCGACCATCGCGCCCGCGATCATCGAAAGCTGCGCGAGCAGGATTTTCTTACCTAACCCGCAGGCCACCGAGCCGCAGATTCGCACGATCTACGAGGGCTTCGGCCTCAACAGCCGGCAAATCGAAATCGTCGCCACCGCGCAGCCCAAGCGCGACTACTACTACCAATCGCGCCTCGGCAATCGCCTGTTCGACCTCGACCTGGGGCCGGCCGCGCTCGCGTTCGCGGGCGCATCCACGCCGCAAGACCAACGCGACATAGACCGCGTGCTGACGCAGGCCGGCGCACCCGGCTTCGCCGGCGCGTGGCTGCGCCATCGCGGCCTTGATTGGGCCGCCGACCTGCTGCCGTCCGCACCGGCGGCCGCTTCGTTCCTCAACGCCCAACCACTGGAGGTTTCACCATGAAGACCAAGCCCCGTTTGCTGTCCGCCTCGCTCGCTGCCGCGCTGTCTGTCTCGCTGATGCTCGCACAGCCGGCGGCCGCCATCACTGTGTTCGATCCATCGAACTTCGTGCAGAACACGCTGACCGCCGTTCGCACGCTTGAGCAGATCAACAACCAAATCAACCAGCTCCAGAACGAAGCACAGATGCTAATGAACCAGGCGCGCAACCTGGCGCGTCTGGACTTCAACATCGTCAACCGTCTGCGCTCGACGCTCGCCACCACCGAACGCCTGATCGCCGAGGCGCAGGGGCTGGCCTACGACGTGACGAGCATGGATCGGGAGTTCGCGCGCCTGTATCCCGAGCAGTACGCCGCCACCGTCAGCGGCGACCGCATGGCGCAGGACGCCCGCGAACGCTGGCAGAACAGCTTGAACGGCCTGCACACCGCCATGCGGATGCAAGCCCAGGTGTCGCAGAACCTGACCCAAGACGAAAGCGCGCTGGCCGATCTGGTCAGCCAGAGCCAGTCCGCCACCGGCGCGCTGCAAGCCATGCAGGCGACGAACCAGCTCCTTGCCTTGCAGGCCAAGCAGTCCATCCAGGCGCAGCAGCTCCAGATCACGCAAGACCGTGCGGCCTCGCTGGAACTGGCGCGGCAGGCGGCGGCCACCGAGCGCGCTCGCGAAGTGCGGCGGCGCTTCCTCGGCACCGGCACGCCATACACGCCGCAGCGCGTGGACTTCTACGGCAACTGACGGGAGACAGCCATGCGATGCGTCCTCGCTCTGTCGGCTTCGCTGCTGGCCCTGCTGCTGACCGCGTGCGGCCAGCAGCAGGCCGAAGACCTGGCCGATGCCTTGGCCGCCGATCCCGCGCGGCTCAAGGCGCTGCGCGCGCAATGCGCGGCCGACCGGCAGGCCGTGGGCGAGGACGCCTGCCGCGCTGCCGCCGAAGCGTTCCGGCGGCGCTTCTTCGCCGGCCAGACCGGGCCGGACGAATACCGGACGCTGGCAGACCTGCCGCCGATTCCCCCCAGCTTCGATGAGCCAGCCGTGGAGGACGCGCCATGAACGACGTGACCATCATCGACCGCTTCCTCGACACGTTCTCGCGCTACATCGATTCCGGCTTCGGGCTGCTGCAAGGCGAAGTGGCGTTCCTGACCGCCACGCTGATCGTCATCGACATGACCATCGCCGGCCTGTATTGGGCCATGAGCCACGCCACCGGCCAGGGCGAAGACGTGATCGCCAAGCTGCTGCGCAAGGTGCTCTACGTCGGTGCCTTCGCCTACATCATCGGCAACTTCAACTGGCTGGCCGGCATCGTGTTCCGCTCGTTCGCCGGCCTGGGCCTGACCGCCACCGGCTCGGCCATCACGATGGAGAACTTCCTGCAACCGGGGCGGCTGGCGAAGACCGGCATCGACGCGGGTGCGCCGATTCTGGAGCAGATCGGGGACATGGCCGGCTTCCCCGAGGTGTTCGTGAACATCGACCCCATCGTGGTGATGTTCCTCGCCTGGCTGGTGGTGATCCTCTGCTTCTTCGTGCTAGCGGTGCAGCTTTTCATCACGTTGATCGAGTTCAAGCTGACCACGCTCGCCGGCTTCGTGCTGGTGCCGTTCGCGCTCTGGAACAAGACCTCGTTCCTCGCGGAAAAGGTGCTCGGCAACGTGGTGTCGTCTGGCGTCAAGGTACTGGTGCTGGCCGTCATCGTCGGCATCGGTTCGGGCCTGTTCGCCGAGTTCCAGACCGTGCCGGATGAACCGTCCATCGACCATGCCTTGGTCGTGATGCTTGCCTCGCTTGCGCTGCTGGCGCTGGGCATCTTCGGGCCGGGCATCGCCACGGGCCTTGTGTCCGGTGCGCCGCAGCTTGGCGCGGGCGCGATGGCCGGTGCCGCTGTCGGCGCTGTTGGCACGGGCGTTGCCATTGGCGCCGCCGCGACTGGTGTGGGCGGTGCGGTCATGGCCGGGGCGCGTATGGCGCCGGCCGCCGCCAAGTTGGCCGGCAGCGGTGCGCGTGCCGCTGCCTCGACGGCCGGTAGCGCCCGGTCGGCGTTCCAGGCCGGTTCCGCCGCAGCCGGTGGCGGCGCCAAAGGCGCGATGGCGGGCCTGGGCAATGTCGCCAAGACCGGCGCGCAGGCCGCCGGCCAGAAGGCCGCCGCCGGGGCGCGCTCGCTCAAAGACCGCACAGCCGCCGCTTTCCGCGCCGATGGCGCGGCCCCGGCTTCTGGCGGCGGTGCGGCAGCGGCCAGTAGCGCTGCTCAAGGGAATGCAGCCGAAGGCGATGCCCCGGCCGCCGCCGGGCAGAAGCAACCGGCCTGGGCCAAGCGCCTGCACCGCCGCCAGCAGATGACCCACGCCGCGACCACCACCGCCCACACGCTGCGCGGTGGCGATGGTGGCGGCTCAGGGCAAGGCCCGAGCCTGCGCGATTCCGATTCATAAGGAGAGACGACCATGCGATTCAAGCGACCGCAGGTGCGCTATGCCGATACGCCGCGGCCTGCCACCCCATACCAATCCGCCGCACAGGTGTGGGACGAGCGTATCGGCTCGGCCCGCGTGCAGGCGAAGAACTGGCGGCTGATGGCCTTCGGCTGCCTGGTGCTGGCCTTGCTGATGGCCGGCGGCCTGGTCTGGCGCTCGGCGCAATCCATTGTCACGCCCTATGTGGTGGAAGTGGACAACGCCGGCCAGGTACGTGCCGTGGGCGAAGCGGCCACGCCGTACCGGCCCAACGACGCGCAGACGGCGCACCACATCGCGCGCTTCATCACGCTGGTTCGGTCGCTGTCCATCGACCCCATCGTGGTGCGGCAGAACTGGCTGGATGCCTACGACTACACCACCGACAGGGGCGCGGCCGTGCTCAACGACCACGCCCGCACCAACGACCCGTTCGCACGCATCGGCCGCGAGTCGGTGACGGTGCAGATCACCAGTGTCGTGCGCGCCAGCGACACGTCTTTCAACGTGCGCTGGACGGAGCGCCGCTACGTCAATGGCGCGGCCGCCGGGCTGGAGCGGTGGACGGCCGTGGTGTCCATCGTGCTGCAAACCCCGCGCACCGAGGAACGTCTGCGCCACAACCCGCTTGGCATCTATGTCAACGGCCTGTCGTGGAGCCGCGAGCTGGATTCTTCCGAAGGAGCCAAGCCATGAACCTGCCTTTCCGCTTTTACGCTTTGCCGTTGTTGTTTCTTGCCCTGTCGGGCTGCGCCACGCAGGGCAAGCCGCCGCCGACCATTTCGCTCGATGAACCCGTGCAGGCCCAGCCGTTGCCTGAACCGCCCAAGCCGGTCGAAATGGTGGAGGTGCCAACGGTGCTGCCGATGCCGGCGCAGTTGAAACCGCTGCCCGAGGTGGACGAAGCGCCGCCGGCGCCGGAGCCGACCGACGAAACCGTGCGCGTATCGAAGGCCAATGCCGAGGCGCGCATTGCGCCCACGCGCGAGGGCTACGTCAACGCGATTCAAGTCTGGCCGTACACCGACGGCGCGCTGTATCAGGTCTATGCCGCGCCGGGGCGCGTCACCGTGGTTTCGCTCCAGCCGGGCGAAGAACTGGTGACGGTCGCCGCCGGCGATACCGTGCGCTGGATCGTCGGCGACACGTCCAGCGGCAGCGGCGATGCGCTGCGCATCAATGTGCTGGTCAAGCCGATCCGTTCCGGGTTGAAGACGAACCTGGTCATCACCACCAGCCGCCGGACGTACCTGCTGGAACTCACTTCGACCGAACGCGCCTGGATGGCATCGGTTTCCTGGGATTACCCGAGAGATCGGATGCTTGCCTTGCAGCGCCAGGCGCAGGCCGCGCAAGCGACCGCGCCAGTCGATACCGGCCTATCGCTTGAGCGCATCCGCTTCCGCTACGCGATCAGCGGCAGCAATCCGCCGTGGAAGCCGCTGCGCGCTTTCGATGACGGCGAGAAGGTCTATATCCAGTTCCCGCCGGGCATCGCCCAAGGCGAGCTGCCGCCGCTGTTCGTCATCGGCGTGCAGGGCGACGGGCAACTGGTGAACTACCGCTTCCGCTCCCCGTACTACATCGTCGATCGGCTGTTCGGTGCGGCTGAACTGCGTTTGGGCGGGGACGGTGGCGACGTGGTGCGCATCGAGCGCACGGATGGCACGCGGAGGAACTGACCATGAGCCAGGACGACATTCCCGACGTTGCCGTGCCGCAGGCGGGCAAGGTCGAACCCGAAGCGGTGGCGCTGCGCGCCCAGCCGCGTCCGGTCACACGGCTGAACCGGCGCACGCTGGCCATCCTCGTCGGCGGCCTGTCGGTCGCCGTGCTCGGCGCGCTGATGTGGTCGTTGCAACCGCAGCGGCGCGCGGTCAACGAGCAAACCGAGCTTTACAACGTGGATCGTGTTTCACGCTCCGAAGGACTCGACCAGCTTCCGGCCGACTATTCCAAGCTGCCGCCGACCTTACCCCCCGACGTGCCCGAACTGGGGCCGCCGCTGCCGGGCGACCTTGGGCCGGCCATCGTGAATTCGCAGCAGCCGGCCGTAGCCGCCTACGCCACACCCGGTCACGATCCGGCCGAGGCGGAACGCCTGGCGCGGTTGAAGGAGGCCGAGGAAGCGGCTGCATCGTCGGTATTTTTCCGCACCGGCACCCAGCAAGCCGCGCCGGTGGCGCAGTCGCAGGTGGCCGCCGCGCCGGGCTTCGCCGCCAATGCGGCCTTCGACCCGATGGCGGCCGGGCCGGCTTCGACGGCGGCCCAGCCCGCCGACCCGACGGCCGTGCAGAACAGGCAAGACCAGAAAGAGGCGTTCCAGCAAGCCGGAACCACGGAAACCCGTAATTCCGGCAACCTGCAAATGCCCGCATCGCCGTATCAGGTGATGGCCGGAACGGTGGTCGCCGGGGCGCTGGTCACGGGCATCAAGTCGGACTTGCCGGGCGACGTGATCGCCACGGTGACAGAGCCGGTCTATGACACGGCCACCGGGCGCTTCCTGCTGATTCCGCAGGGTTCGCGCATCCTCGGCCGCTACAACAGCCAGGTCAGCTACGGGCAGAGCCGTGTTCAAGTCGTCTGGAACCGGATCATCCTGCCCGACACGTCCTCGCTCACGCTCGACAACCTGGCCGGCACTGACCCGGCCGGCTACGCCGGCCTGGAGGATGGCGTCGATTGGCATTGGGATCGCATCTTCGCCGGTGCGGTGCTGACCACGCTGCTGGGCGTCGGCGCCGAGCTGGCCGCGCCGGAAAACCGCCAGGACGGCGATCGCATCATCATCGCCGGGCGCGACAGCGCGCAGGACAGCATCAATCAGGTCGGCCAGGAGATGACCCGGCGCAACCTCAACATCCAGCCCACCTTGACCGAGCGGCCGGGCCTGCCGGTTCGCATCATCGTCAATCGGGATCTGGTGCTGCGGCCGTACCAGCCGCTGTTCTTCAACCGGGGGACTTCACGATGAGCACGACCAAGAAGCTGCGACTCGGGCCGTTGCCGAAGACCGAGAGCATCAAGCTGACCTTCGCTTGCCCGGCCAGCCTGAAAGCCGACCTCGACCGCTACGCCGCGCTGCACGCGCAGGCGTATGGCGAGACGGTCGATGCCGTGACGCTGATCCCGCACATGCTGGATGCGTTCATGGCGGGGGATCGAGGCTTTCGGAAGGGCTGACGGTCGTTTAAGGGATGTGAAGTCGGTCAGAAAAGATAGTATTCTTTCTCTATTGCGGCGTTGATCATGCAATAATTTCATTTATGGCCAAGAAAGTTACCACTTTGGGGCAGGTCGCCGAGGGGCGCATTCAACGCTTCGGCGAGCGTCTGCGTATGGCACGGCTACGGCGGCGCCTTACCGCTAAGCATCTTGCAGAGCTCGCTGGAATGACCGCAGTCACGCTGCGCAATCTTGAGCGAGGCAATGCCGGCGTGACGATAGGAGCGTATCTGGCCGTTATGCAGGTTCTAGGGATGGATGGTGATCTGGATCTGCTGCTGAAAGATGACCCTTTAGGAAGAGAGGTCCAAGACGCGAATCTGCCTAAAAGGGGGCGAGGTAAGGACAGCAGCCACCCGGTTGCTGCTGAATCTCACCTTCAGGCAATGGGTAGGGGAGGGAAGGACGAGCGTTCGCGTCCGCCGGCAGGTAAGGCCATCAAGTAACTGCATGGCGCGCCGAGTGGCTACTACTGCCAAGAGCGCTGGGCTCATCTTCTGCTGTGGAAATAATTAATGGCTCTCAAGAAATCTGAACTCTATTCATCGCTGTGGCAGAGCTGTGACGCTCTGCGCGGCGGCATGGATGCCAGCCAGTACAAGGACTATGTATTGGTGCTGTTGTTCATTAAGTACGTCAGCGACAAATACGCCGGCAAACCCTATCAGCCGCTGACTATCCCATCTGGCGCGAGCTTTGCCGACATGGTAGCGCTCAAGGGGGATAAAGAGATCGGCGACAAGATCAACAAAAAGATCATTGGTCCGCTGGTCAAGGAAAACGAGCGGATGTTGTCGCAATCCGACTTTCCGGATTTCAACGACGCCACCAAGCTCGGCACCGGTAAGGAGATGGTGGACCGGCTCACTGATCTCATAGCCATCTTCGAAAGCAAGGCGCTGGATTTCTCCAAGAATCGCGCCGACGGTGACGATATCCTCGGCGACGCCTACGAATATCTGATGCAGCACTTCGCCACCGAGAGTGGCAAGAGCAAGGGGCAGTTCTACACGCCGGCCGAGGTTAGCCGTGTGATCGCACAGGTGCTGGGTATCGGTACCGCGAAGACCACGCCCGACACCACCGTGTACGACCCGACCTGCGGCTCCGGCTCGCTGCTGCTCAAGGTGGCAGATGCCGCACACAGCAAGCTCACGCTCTACGGCCAAGAGAAAGACTCCGCCACCAGCGGTCTGGCGCGCATGAACATGATCTTGCACGACAACCCCACGGCAGAGATCAAGCAGGGCAACACCCTGGCCGACCCCAAGTTCCGCGAAGGCAAGGCCGGCAATGAAAGCCTCAAGGTCTTTGACTACGTGGTGGCCAACCCGCCGTTCTCTGACAAACGCTGGAGCACGGGCATCGATCCGCTCAACGACCATTGGCAGCGCTTCGAGGCTTTCGGCGTGCCACCGGCCAAGCAGGGCGACTACGCCTACCTGCTGCACATCGTGCGCTCGCTCAAGAGCACCGGCCGTGCGGCCTGCATCCTGCCGCACGGCGTCCTATTTCGCGGGAATGCCGAGGCCGACATCCGCCGTGCGTTGATCCGTAAGGGGTACATCGAAGCCATCATCGGCTTGCCGGCTAACCTGTTCTACGGGACGGGCATCCCGGCCTGCATCGTCGTCATCGACAAGTCGCGAGCCGCCGAGCGCGTGGCCGCCGGCACCGGCATTTTCATGATCGACGCCAGTCAAGGCTTCATGAAGGACGGTCCCAAGAATCGCCTCCGTGAGCGCGATCTCCACCGCATCGTCGATGCCTTTCAGCGCCGTCAGACGGTGCCGCGCTATGCCCGGCAGGTCAGCCTGGAAGAGATCGAGAAGAACGAGCACAACCTCAACCTGCCGCGCTACATCGATAGCCAGGTACCCGAAGACCGGCAGGACATCGAGGGCCACTTGCGCGGCGGTATTCCCGAAGCCGACGTCACCAGCCCCGACAGTCTGGTCAGCCGCTACTGGGCCGTTTGTCCACAACTCAAACGCACGCTCTTCAAGCCCATTCGCCCCGGCTATCTGGACTTGGCGGTTGACAAGGCCGCGATCAAGGCCACCATCCACGGACATCCTGAGTTTGCCAACTTCGTCGACCGGATGAACGCGCATTTCACCGCTTGGCGCGCTGGGCAGGCGAAAACGCTCAAGGCGCTGCGCCCCGGCTGCAAACCGAAGCAGGTGATTTCTGAACTCTCCGAAGACCTGCTCACCCACTACCAGGGCCAGCCGCTGATCGATGCCTACGCCGTCTACCAGCACCTGATGGACTACTGGTCGCAGACGATGCAGGACGACTGCTATTTGATCGCTGCCGACGGCTGGAAGGCCCAGACCTACCGCGTCATCGAAACCGACAAAAAGGGGCGACAGAAGGACAAGGGCTGGACCTGCGATCTGGTGCCCAAGACGCTGATTGTGGCGCGCTACTTCGCCAAGGAGCAGGCTGTACTAGGCGCCCTGCAGGCGGAACTGGAAGGCGTGAGCGCCCAGCTCGCCGACCTGGAAGAAGAGCACAGTGGGGAGGACGCAGCCTTTGGAGGCTTCGACAAGATCAATGCGGTGGCGGTGAAAGACAGGCTGCGCGAGATCGAAGATGAATTGAAAGTTGAGATCAAGGCGGCCAAGCGCGGAAAGCGTGGCGTGACGGCGGCAAACGAGCCCGATGACGCCATCAGCGACGAACTACGGGTGCTGCTGGATTGGTTGAAGCTGGCCGCCGAGGAGTCGGCGCTGAAGAGGCATGTGAAGGAGGCCGATGCCGCGCTGGACGCGGCCGCCTATGCCCAGTACCCCAAGCTCGCTGAAGCGGAGGTGCAGGCGCTGGTGGTGGACGGCAAATGGCTCGCCACTTTGGACGCGGCCGTGCATGGCGAGATGGACCGATTGAGCCATCAGCTTACGGCGTGGGTGAGGGAGTTGGCAGAACGATACCAGGCGCCGCTTCCTAAACTAAATGAGCGGGTCATGGAATTGGAAGCGCGAGTGAATCAGCATCTGGAAAAGATGGGGTTCGCATGGAAGTGAGTGAGTTCAGCGCGGCCTACAAAGTATCGGTCGGTTTTAAACAAACCGAGGTTGGCTTAATCCCGACCGATTGGGTAATCAAGCCTGCAAAGCAGATAAGCGAACCGGTGAGAGGTAGCTCCCCCCGGCCCGCAGGTGACCCACGATTCTTCAATGGTGACTTCTTGCCATGGCTGACCGTGGCTTCACTAACGAATGTACCCGAATCGCAGCTCTTTATCTCAGAGACTGCAACTTCACTTACTGAGGAAGGAGCGAACTACAGTCGCACGCTGCAGCCCGGCACGCTGATTATTGCGAATAGCGGGGCTACGCTCGGGGTGGCGAAGATTCTGGGTATAAAGTGTTGCGCGAACGACGGTATTGCCGCGCTATTGCGAATTGAAAAAGATATTTGTCCAGAGTACTTGGTTCACTTCCTCAATACTCAGACAAAGAGACTCCGAGAGGTAATTGCTACCGGAAACGGGCAGCCGAATTTGAACACGGGATTGATCGGCGAACTCAAGTTCCCATTTCCGCCGACCTTCGGTGAACAGAAAGCCATCGCCGACGCGCTCTCCGACGCGGATGCCCTGATCGAATCGCTGTCGCAGCTGCTGGCCAAGAAGCGCCAAGTCAAACAAGGCGCCATGCAGGAACTGCTCTCCGGCAAGAAACGCCTGCCGGGGTTCAATGCTCCCTGGGGCAGAAAAAATATTGGAAGCTTTACTGATTGCACAGCGGGTGGCACACCCAGCACAAACATCGACGCGTACTGGGGCGGCGACATTCCCTGGATGAGTTCTGGGGATCTCCACTTGAAGCATGTGAATAAGGTTGACGGGAGGATCACGGACGAAGGACTACGAAACTCGAGCACGAAGTGGATTCCCCCGAACTGCGTCTTGATTGGTCTTGCTGGCCAAGGAAAGACCAGAGGAACGGTCGCAATCAATCAAATCCCGCTATGCATCAATCAGTCGATTGCAGCGATATTCCCAGTGGACTCGTACGATCCCAATTTCCTATATTTCTATTTGGATAGCAGGTACGAAGAATTGCGGGAACTATCGGCAGGTGATGGTGGACGAGGGGGTTTAAACCTTAGTCTCATTCGAGGGCTGGAGGTTCCCGTTCCGCACCTTGATGAGCAGCAAGCCATAGTCCAAGCGCTTTCTGATTTGGACTCTGACATCGCTATTGCTGAAGCGCGACTTGCCAAAGCGCGCGATATCAAGCGAGGAATGATGCAAGAGCTACTGACCGGTCGCATTCGGCTGGTCCAGCCTGGTTCTAACGTCATTCCGCTGCCGATCAAGCCCGCCGCCGCCAATCCCCCCTCATCCCAACCCGGTCACAGCTGGCAGATCAACGAAGCCGTTGTTATCGGTGTACTAGCCCAGCGTTTTGGCAACGAGAGGTTCCCGCTGCCTCGAAAGCGCCGCGTGAAGCTGATGTACCTGCTGCACCGCCACGTTGAAGGCCGTGCAGAGGGCTATCTGAAGAAGGCTGCCGGTCCCTATGACTCGAACACCAAGTACAAGGGTCCGGAGGCGATTGCGTTGAAGAACGGTTACGTTCGGGCGTTGCGCAACGACAAATACGAGGGCTTTGTGGCAGGCGACAAAATCCATCAGGCGCAGCACTACTTTGAACAGTGGTACGGCACGACCACGCTGGAATGGCTGGAGCGCTTCCACTACCGAAAGACCGATGACCTCGAACTGCTGGCGACGGTGGATATGGCGGTGGTGGATCTGACCGCCGCCAGCCAGCCGGCTGACGTGGTCGACGTCAAACGCGTCATTGCTACCCACCCGGAATGGGCGCCCAAGCTGTCTCGCGAACTGTTCTCGGACGACCGTATCGCCAGTGCCATTGCCGAGTGCCAGGCGCTATTCAACGGCTGACCCGGCTGCTGCCAAATTGAGAGGAGCCCTGCCATGACATCAATCGGACAAGCGGAACGTGCCACACAGAACCGTGTGGTGGCGCTGTTTCGCGATGAGCTGGGTTGGCGCTACCTCGGTGACTGGTCAGACCGCGAGGGCAACGCCAACGTCGAAGAGCACCTGCTTTCGCCCTGGCTGCAGAAGCGCGGAGCCACGCCGGCGCAGATTGGCGGCGCGCTGCTGCGCCTCCGTACCGAGGCGGGCAACCACCACCGCACACTGTATGCGAATAACCAGGCTGTCTACGGCCTGCTGCGCTACGGCGTGCCGGTGAAGACTGCTGCCGGCGCACCGACCGAGACTGTGCATCTGATCGACTGGCAGCATCCGGAAGCGAACGACTTTGCGATTGCTGAGGAGGTGACGTTCAAGGGCGACCGCACGCGCCGACCCGACCTAGTGCTGTACGCCAATGGCATCGCCATTGGTGTTATCGAGCTGAAGAACAGCCGGGTATCGGTGGGTGACGGCATTCGTCAATGCTTGTCCAACCAGTTGCCGATGTTCCATGAGACTTTCTTCAGTACGGTGCAGTTCGTCTTCGCGGGCAACGATTCGGAAGGGCTGCGCTACGGCACCGTCAAGACCGAAGAGAAGATGTTCCTGAGGTGGAAGGAAGACGAGACCGACGACAGCCGCTTCAAGCTGGATAAATACCTGCTGAAGCTGTGCGACAAGGCGCGGCTGGTCGAACTGATGCACGACTTCGTGCTGTTCGACGGAGGCGTGAAGAAGCTGCCGCGTGTGCACCAGTACTTCGGCATCAAGGCGGCGCAAGCACATGTACGGGAGCGCAAAGGTGGCATCCTCTGGCACACGCAGGGCAGTGGTAAGAGCATCGTGATGGTGCTGTTGGCGCGCTGGATTCTAGAAAACCGACCGCAGGCGCGGGTGGTCATCGTGACCGACCGAGACGAACTGGACAAGCAGATCCAGCGCGTGTTCACCGATGCCGGTGAGAAGCCGCACCGCAGCCGCAGCGGACGTGACCTGATGACGCAACTGTCTCACCGCGCACCGCGCTTGCTGTGTTCGCTAGTGCACAAGTTCGGTGTGGAGGCGCGCGGGCGCGACAAGCACGAGTTCGAAGCCTTTATCCAGGAACTGGAGGCGCAACCTGCAACGGCGGTGGGCGAACTGTTCGTGTTCGTGGACGAATGCCACCGTACCCAGAGCGGCCGGCTGCACCGGGTGATGAAGGCGCTAATGCCTGAGGCCGTTTTCATCGGCTTCACTGGTACGCCGCTGCTCAAGGACGACAAGCAGTCCAGTCTGGAGGTGTTCGGCGGCTACATTCACACCTACAAGTTCAGCGAGGCGGTAGAAGATGAGGTGGTGCTGGACTTGGTGTACGAGGCGCGCGACATTGACCAGCGGCTGGGTTCGCCCGCGAGGATCGATGCCTGGTTCGAGGCGGCGACCGAAGACCTGAATACCTGGCAAAAGAACGAACTCAAGGCCAAGTGGGGCACAATGCAGCAAGTGCTGAGTTCGCGTTCGCGCATGCAGCGTGTGGTGGACGATATCAAGTTCGACTTCAGCGTCACCAAGTTCGGCAGGCCCCGGTTGTCCAGCGGGCGGGGCAACGCCATCCTGGTGGCTTCCAGTATTTACGAGGCCTGTAAGTACTTCACACTGTTCAACGCGGCGGGCACCGGTTTCAAGGGAAAGTGCGCCATCGTCACCTCGTACAACCCGCTCGCCAAGGACGTGACCACCGAAGAAGTGGGTGCCAATACCGAGAGCGACAAGCAGTTCATCTTCAACACCTACACCGAGCTGCTGAAGGGTGTGGAAGCCAAGTCCGGCATGAGCGCTACCGAGACCTACGAGGAATGGGCTAAGGCCTTGTTCGCCAAGGAGCCGGCCAACATGAAACTGCTGGTGGTGGTGGACAAACTGCTCACCGGCTTCGACGCGCCGCCGTGCAGCTACCTGTACATCGACAAGTCCATGCAGGACCACGGCCTGTTCCAGGCCATCTGCCGCACCAACCGGCTGGACGGCGAGGACAAGGAGTTCGGCTACATCGTCGACTACAAGGACCTGTTCAAGAAGGTGGAGAAGGCCATTGCCGTCTACACCTCGGAGCTAGACCACAGCGCGGGTGGCGCCGACCCCGAGGTGATGATGAAAGCCCGGCTGGATACCGGCCGCAAGAGGCTGGACGACGCGGTGGAAGCGCTGGCTCTGCTATGCGAGCCTGTGGCACCACCGCGCGGGGAACTGGAGCACATCCGCTACTTCTGCGGCAACTCTGAGATCGCCACCGACCTGGCAGTCCACGAACCGCAGCGGGTGATGCTGTACAAGGGCGTGGTGGCTCTGCTGCGTGCCTGGGCGAACGTGGTTGACGAGTTGGAGACTGCCGGTTACTCGGAAGCCGATGGCATACGCCTTCGCGCGCTTCTGGATCACTATGTGAAGCTGCGCGAAATCGTGCGCAAGGCCAGCGGCGAGACGCTGGACCTGAAGCCCTACGAGGCTGACATGCGGCACCTGATCGATACCTACATCGAAGCCGATGAGCCACGGCAGATTTCGCCCTTCGAGGGCGTCGGCTTGTTGGACCTGATCGTGAAGACCGGCATTGCGGATGCCATCGCCGCCAAGCTGGGTGAACTGAAAGGCAGTCGCGATGCGATTGCCGAGACGATCGAAAACAACGTACGCAGCAAGATCGTTCGGGAGCACCTGAACGACCCGGCGTTTTATGAGCGCATGTCGGCGTTGCTGGACAGCATCATCAAGCAACGCAAGGAGAAGGCAGACGAGTACGAACAGTACCTGCAGCGCATTGCGCACCTGGTGCAGCAGGTGGAAGCGGGGAGGGCAGAGAATGCTCCTATCGAACTGACCACACCGGGGCGGCGGGCTCTCTACAACAATCTGCAGCCTTGGCTAGCGGCTCAGCCTGAAAAGCACTCTGCCGAGTCGGCGTCGTCATCTGGCGCAGAAAGCGCGAACCCTGCATTGACCTTGGCACTGCGAATCGACCAGACCATCAAGGCAGTGCGGCCCGATGGCTGGCGAGGCAATCCTGCGAAAGAAAACACGATCAAGGCAGCCCTGTTCGTGCTGCTGCAGGATACAGATCAGGTCGAACGTATCTTCCTGATAGTCAAGACGCAGGGAGAGTACTAATGCCATCCCGCATCACCTTGGGCGCGATCGAAGCGGATGTCGTGTTCAAGGACATCCGCAATGTACATCTGACGGTGTTGCCACCTAAGGGGCGAGTTCGTATTTCTGCGCCACGACACATGGCGCTCGATACGGTCCGTGTCTTCGCGCTGTCCAAACTCGGCTGGATCAAGGCGCAGCGCGAAAACATGGCGGCCCAGGAACGAGAGGCGCCGCGCGAGTATCTGGAACGCGAGAGCCACTACGTCTGGGGCCGACGCTACTTGCTGAAGTTGGTCGAGGTGGATGCCGCTCCCTCGGTCGAGCTTCGCCATCGAGCGCTGGTTCTCGCGACACGATCAAGCGCTGACGCCGCAGCCAGGGATACTGTGCTTGCGCGGTGGTATAGGGAACAGGTCAGACTCCGCGCCGCGACACTGGTGGCTGAGTGGAGTCGTACCCTCGGTTTGGATACCCCCCGCATTCATGTCCAACACATGAAGACGAAGTGGGGAAGTTGTTCCCCGGCTCGCAGGTCGATCCGTCTCAACACTGAGTTGGCCAAAAAGCCGCCCGGATGTCTTGAGTACATCGTGGTGCATGAACTCGTACATCTGTTGGAGCCGACCCACAACGAACGCTTCAGGGCGCTTATGCGTACTTTCCTGCCAGAGTGGGAGGAGCGACGACGTGAACTGAATCAGTTGCCCGTTAGGCATGAAGAATGGGACTACTGAAGAATGTAGTCAGCTTCGGAAGGAAGCCTTGGTGTTGTCGTTCGAGTTAGGTACCATTCGATGCGGTTGATCATGGTGTCGCCAGAGTCGTCACCCCGCAAATCGCTCCATCTCCCGCGCCAGCAAAAGATGTGCGTTTCTGACGGTAAAAGCGACGGTAAGGCTTCATGTCGATCACAGCCAATCCCTTTAATCACGCGGGCTTGCGAGCCCCGTTGATGATGGAGTGGGAGTAATCCCACATCTGAAACAGGCCCGGCACGAAAATCGATCAAACCCTTGTTATCAAGGGTTTTTTCTTTTTCGCGCGGCATGGCCCTGTACCGTCCGGCACCACCGTACAGATTCTGCGACAGGACTTACTCTTTAAACCAGCATGCCGGTAGAATTAAGCGGCCCAGGACTCCTCTTTCAGCCGTCGTAGCGTGCTGATTTCGGGAGCGGCCGTCGCCGCGGCCCCTTTCCAAGGCGTTTTTACTTTCGAGGCTGAAGCTGCATTTGCCGCCCACCTAACTGAAGGAGAAGAAACCATGGGCTTCACTACTACTAAAGACGGTACCGAAATCTTCTACAAGGACTGGGGGCCGAAGGATGCCCAGCCGGTCATGTTCCACCATGGCTGGCCGCTTTCGTCGGATGATTGGGACGCACAGATGCTGTTCTTCCTGTCGAAGGGTTATCGCGTTGTCGCGCATGACCGTCGTGGGCACGGCCGCTCTGCGCAGGTCTCGGAAGGCCACGATATGGATCACTATGCCGCCGACGCCTTCGCGGTCGTCGAGGCGCTCGATTTGAAGAGCGCCGTCCACATCGGCCATTCCACCGGCGGCGGCGAGGTCGCCCGCTATGTGGCAAAGCACGGTCAGCCTGCCGGCCGCGTGGCCAAGGCGGTTCTCGTTTCTGCCGTCCCGCCGCTGATGCTGAAGACGGCATCCAACCCGGAAGGCCTGCCAATCGACGTGTTCGATGGCTTCCGCTCGGCGCTGGCCGCCAATCGTGCGCAGTTCTTCCGCGATGTGCCGGCCGGCCCGTTCTACGGCTTCAACCGTGACGGCGCGGCCGTGTCCGAAGGCGTGATCCAGAACTGGTGGCGGCAGGGAATGCTGGGCAGCGCCAAGGCCCACTACGAAGGCATCAAGGCTTTCTCGGAAACCGACCAGACGGAAGACCTGAAGGCGATCACCGTGCCGACCCTTGTGTTGCATGGGGAAGACGACCAGATCGTGCCAATTGCGGACTCGGCGCTGAAATCGGTCAAGCTCTTGAAGAACGGCCAGCTCAAGACCTATCCCGGCTTTTCGCATGGGATGCTGACGGTCAACGCTGATGTCCTGAACAAAGACCTGCTTGCCTTTGTGAAGAGCTGATTCGCTTGAGTCGGGTCAGAAATCGCCGTCTGCGTTGAGCAAGCGGTTTCCTCGCAGGCGCGACACCGCCAGGTCGACGAAGGTCCTGACCTTGGCGGGCGCCTGGCGGCCCTCTGGGTACAGCACATGGATGGGCAGGGGCGGCGCTTCATAGTCGCTGAGCACGACCTGCAGTTTTCCCGCGAGCAGGGCGGGGCCGATCTGGTAATGAAGCACTCTGGTCAGGCCTCGGCCGGTGCTGGCCGTTGCGATGGCGGCTTCATTGGTATTGCACTGGAGCACTGGATCGACGATGACCCGCTGGTCGCGGGCGAATCGCCATTCTGGCGATGCCCAGGCGCTGTTCGAGGACGCAATGCGATGATTCTTCAGGCCTGCCGGCGTGGTGGGGGTGCCATGGCGCTCGAAGTATTCCGGCGCGCCGCAGATCACGTGGCGGACCGCGCCGACCTTGATCGCGGTAAAGCCGGAGTCCGGTAGATGGCCGATGCGCACGGCGACGTCGATGCCTTCTTCAACGATGTTGACGGGGCGGTCGACAAAGAAGGTTCGGGCGCGCATGGTGGGATAGGTATCCAGGTACTCGGTGACGATGGGCAGCACGTACATCTGCCCAAACATCGCGGAGGCCGTGATGACCAGGGTTCCGGACGGCTTGGCATAAGAGCCGGCCGCCGCTGCCTCGGCTTCGGAGATGTCTGCCAGGATGCGCCGGCAGTCGTCGAAGTAGCGTGCGCCTGCCTCGGTCATTTTCACCGAGCGGGTGGTTCGCACAAAGAGGCGGGCGCCGATCAGTTCTTCAAGGCCGGCGACGGCCCGCGTAACTGCCGGGGCGCTCATGTGCAGATGGCGAGCGGCCGCGGCGAAGCTTTCCGTTTCTGCGACTTTTACAAAAATCCGCATCGCCTGCCATCGATCCATTCGCCTTCTCCCTGGGCCGGACGGTATGCAGGCATTATCCCCCAAGGCGCAGCTTGCGTGGTGGCCGCGTGCTAGAAGCCGAAGTCGCTGAGGCCGGGATGGTCGCCGGGCCGGCGGCCGAGTGGCCAGCGGAATTTGCGTTCGGTTTCCGTAATGGGATGTTCGTTGATGCTCGCGTGCCGCGCGCGCATCAACCCGTCTTCGGCGAATTCCCAGTTTTCATTGCCGTAGGCCCGGAACCATTGGCCGCTGTCGTTGTGATATTCGTAGGCATAACGCACGGCGATACGATTGCCCGTATGCGCCCACAACTCTTTGATGAGCCGGTATTCAAGTTCAGCATTCCATTTGCGCGTGAGAAAAGCTTCTGCTTGTGCGCGGTTGCTCACGAACTCGACACGATTGCGCCACCGGGTATCGAGTGTGTAGGCGAGCGCGACCTTGGCGGCGTCGCGGCTGTTCCAGCCGTCTTCGGCAAGACGCACTTTTTCGATGGCGGTCTGTTCATTGAAAGGGGGCAGTGGCGGGCGGGACATGGTGTTCTCCTTGAGCAGGGTTGCGTGCCTCATAGCGCGAGCTGGATGAGATTCTCGGTGCCGGTTTGCTGTTGCGCCGGGACTGCGCAGCAGATGAGTACTTCGCCGGCCTCTACCTTCGCGGTCGGCTCTTTCACGTAGGTGACAGCGCCCTTGATCAGCCGGGTGCTGCAAGTGCCGCAATTGCCTTCGCGACAGCTGAATTCGGGTTCCAGGCCGCGCGCTTGCGCAAGGTCGAGCAATGTGCCGGTGTCCGGCATCCAGCGCGACTCTTTGAGTGCGTTCATGAAGGTGACCGATACGGGCTTGCTTGACGGTGGCGGCCGGGTTGGCGCGCAGGCATGGGCGTCTGTGGTTCGCGCAAGCGACGCAGGCCCGAACGCTTCAGCGTGGATCCTGCTGTCGGCGATGTTGTAGCCCCGCAAGCCGTCGTAGATTGCCTGCATGAACGATGGCGGGCCGCAAAGGTAGAAGTCGTAGTCGTCGAACGCCAGGAAGCGGCCAAAAAGCGCCATATCGATGCGGCCGGCCGCGTCGTAGTCGACACCGTCCTCGGCGTCGGTGGTGTCGCTTAGCACTTGAACGCGTTTGACTGCGCCTTGCGCGGCGGCGACCAGTTCGGCCAGCTCGTCGTCGAAGGCGCGATCCCGCTTCGAGCGGGCCGCATAGAACAGTGTGGTGGGCCGGATCCGTTGCTTGCGCAGCCCTTCGTAAACGATGTGCCGCAGCATCGCAAGCATCGGTGTGATCCCTACGCCTGCGGCCAGCAGCACCACCGGGCGGTTGGCGCGGGCGTCGATGGTGAAAGCCCCGGCTGGCGCGCGGGCTTCGATGGTGTCGCCCACGCGGAGCTGGTCGTGCAGGTGTTGCGAGACCAGGCCGTCACGTTTGACGCTGATGCGGTAGCTATCGTCCGAGGGCGCGACCGAGAGCGTATAGGTGCGGATAACGGGCTTGTCCGAGCCCGGCAGGGTGATGCGCATGGGTAGGTGTTGCCCCGCCAGATGCGGCAAGAGCCCTGCGCCGTCGTCGGGCGTCAAATAGAAAGAACGGATCGAGGCGCTTTCCTGGACAATCCGGGAAACCTTCAGCGGGCGCCAGCGAGTCGCCGCCTGGGCTGCGCGCAACCGGTCTTGCGCTTGGCGCCAGTCGCCCGTCATCAACGAATTGGCCGACCATCCTTCATTCTGGAAAGCCCAGCGCAGCGCGAGCGCGTCGCGCCGCCGCACGATCCGGCGGGGCCGGAACGTCCAAAGCCGCTCGGCGCCCTGAAACGCGGCGATTTCCGGGGATTCCAGCACCACTTGGGCATCGCCTGTCAGTTGAAGCACGTCACCAGTCTGGAAATCAACGAAAAGAAGTCCCGCCTTGCCATTGAGCAAGATATTGCCCAGGGTCGCGAAAAAGAGGTTGCCGTCGAAATCGGGAACGGTGAACGTGCCATCCTTTGCGACACGAACGAAACCCGCCTTGCCGCCGCGGTGCGAGACGTCCACTTGACGGCCGTCTGCACGATCGGCGTAAGAGGCAACGAAAAAGGTGTCGGCCGCCTCGATGAGCGCGCGGGCCGCCGCATCCAGCGCCGGCAGTTCTTCGATTGCCCCGGTGCAGGCCTGGCCGGGATCGCGGTCGAAAGCCACGTCGCGCAGTTGAATATACCGAGGGCAGTTGCCGAAGCTCTGGTCTACGTCGACCCGCAACCCATCGGCCGCGGCCGACAGGAATCCGTTCATGCGGTTGCGGCGGCGCGTGCCCATATCGATTCCGAGCAGGCCGACAGCGGCCCCCTCGGTCATGTCCTGACTGGCAGGATCGGCGGGATCGGGCCGCGCGGCGATGTCGAGGACGGTTGGCGCGGGCGAGGACATGAAGCCTGGCCTGCCCTCGAGGAGGGTCGCCCAGGCATCGCCCTGGCGATCCACGCTGCCCAGCACGATGAACGGAAGCAGCGCGTAGAAGTCGCGATGCTGGTCGGGCATGTAGTCGCGTACGACCCGCTGGCCGACCACCGCCATCCGCTCGGCGACGCCGAGTTTCTCTTGAATGAACTTCTCGCCGTCGTGCCAGACCGCCGGCTTTGCCAGTCTCTTGCCCATTGCCGTTTTCCTTTCGGTATTCGGTATTACGGGCGCGCCGCCAGAGGCGCCCCGCGCCGGGAGGTCACGCTGCAGCGGTGAGGCCGGCAGGTGTCTGCACGAAGGAGACAAAGCCCGGCAACGCCTCTACCCGGCGCAGAAAACGGTTGACTGCCGGATAAGCGGCGAGATCGACGTTGCCCTCGGGGGCGCGGGCAACGTAGCTATAGATTGCGACATCGGCGATGGTCGGGTGGTCGCTGGCCAACCAGTCGCGGTCCGCCAGGTGTTTCTCGAGCCTGGCCAACAGGACATGCGCTCGTTCCACCACTTCTGTGGCGTTGTATCCCGCGCCGAAAACCGTGATCAGCCTGGCCGCGGCCGGCCCGTAGGCGAGCTCGCCGGCCGCGACGGATAACCAGCGCTGCACCGCGGCAGCGCCGCGCGCGTCTTCGGGCAGCCATTCACGGCGGCCAGCCTTCTTGGCCAGGTAGACGAGGATGGCATTCGAGTCCGCGATGGCGACGCCGTCATCCTCGAGCACCGGCACCTGGCCGAATGGGTTGAGCGCGAGGAACTCGGGTTTTTTGTGCGCGCCCGATTTGAGGTCGACTTCGACCAATTGGTGCGGCAGGCCGAGCAGCGACACGAAAAGCACGACCCGGTGCGCATGTCCCGACAAGGGGTGATGATGGATTTTCATGGTTCCTGATCCGGTTTGCTGGGCCGGGCTGATTCCCGATCCATATCGCCAGTCTGGGACCAGATGTCCTTGAGGGGAATAAGCTCTCTGGACACTTCATCATTGCGCCAGATGGAATAATCGCGGGATGCCGAGCAATGGCCTGAAGGCTTGCCCGGCTAGCCGTCGGACCTGTCCAGCGCGCGCAACTGCGCCCGCAATTGCCGCACTTCCTGGCTCAGGTCCAGGATCAGCGCCGCCGCATCCAGGCAAGCGCCGAAGTCGCGCTCGAGCCGGCGGGTTTCCAGGGCGCGCTGCAGGTCGCCGCTGTGAAAGCGCCAGTCCACGGGCCGCGAGCCTTGCGCCTGGACGATGCCTACCTGCACCAACTGCGTTACCCATTCCACTTCTGCCCCGCAGGCGCGCGCGAGATCGTCTGCGCTAAGCGGTTCGGCCTTGCCCACGAGGGTGCCGCTGGCGGCGATGACTACCGTTTTCATGATTGCACCTCCAGGTGGCGCCGCGGGTTGAAGGGCAGGTCTTGCTGCAGCTTGCGGTAGGCGGCACGCGCGGCCTCGGTGTCGGCGGGCGGCAACACCAGTTCCAGCACCAGGTACAGGTCTCCGGGCGGGTCGCCTGGAATGCCCCGGCCGCGCAGGCGCAGCTTGCGGCCGTTGCCGGAACCGGCGGGCACGCTTACTTCCACCATGCCACCGGGCGTGGGGGCGTTGACGCTGGCGCCCAGCGCCGCCTCCCAGGGGGTGACCGGCAGAGTCATGTACAGGTCGCGCCCTTCGGCGCGATAGCGGGAATGGGGCTTGAAGCGCACCTCGAGGTACAGGTCGCCGTTTTCACCGCCACCGTGGCCGGGCATGCCCTGGCCGGCCAGGCGTATGTACTGGCCTTCGCGCACGCCAGCCGGGATGCGCACGTTGAGTGTGCGCGTTTGCATTTGCGGGCGGCCCTGGTCGTCCATATGCACCGAACGCAGGCTGATGTCGCGGGTGGCGCCCTTGAGGGCGTCTTCCAGGTCGATGTCGATGACGGCATGGTGGTCTTCGCCGCGGGCGCGGAAATCTTGCCGCGGGGCGTGGCGCGCCCGGTTGCCAAACAGCGATGAGAAAAATTCGCTGAACTGGGCCTCTTCGCCCGGCGCGGTGGCGTGGTGGAATTCGAAGCCCTCGTCCCAGCCGGGCGGTGGCTGGAAGTCGCCGTTGGGCGATGCGCCTGTGGCGAGTTTGTCGTAGGCCTGGCGCTTTTCCGTGTCGCGCAGCACGTCGTAGGCTTCATTGATGTCGCGCATGCGTGCCTCGGCATCGCTTTCCTTGCTGACATCGGGATGATATTTGCGGGCAAGCTTGCGATAGGCGCGCCTGACGTCGTCATTGGACGCATCTTGCTTGACGCCCAGCGTTTGGTAGTAGTCCTTGAATTCCATGCAGATTCTCCCGCTTATCTCGGCAGAGGTAGCAACTGATCCCGGAGAAGGGCTGGCTTTGCACAGGGACCATGGGGTGCCGGCCGCAAATCGCATGCCGGCCGGCCTTGCCATGATCTCGCCCGCCTACCCGCTTGTTATAGCACCTTGCCGTGGACGCTCGACGGACCTGGCGCCGCGGCGCCTGGTGTGCGCCTGGCTTGATCGATCTTGCTGCTGGGCCGCACCGCTAACTGGCATGCCACATGATGCACGGTAGGCGGGACGGCCTCTTGCGGCGGTGCCTGCATGGCGGCAAGCAGGGCGGCCGCGGCCTGTTGCCCGATTTCGTAGGGGCGCGTGCGTACGCTGGTCAGGCCGGGTTCGATAATTTCCGCCAGGGGCACATCGCCAAAGCCGGCCACCGCGCAGTCGCGCGGAATCGATATCCCCATGGCAGGCGCGCGCAACAGGGCGCCGATGGCCAGATGGTCGTGCGCGAACACGATGGCTTCGGGCCGCTGCGCCGGCGATTCCTGGACCAGCCGGGCCATGTGCGAGACGCCGGCGGCGTAGTCGTCGGCATCTGCTACCCGCACGATGTCGGCCACCAGCCCGGCTTGCGTCATCGCCTGGGCATAGCCTTGCGCGCGGCGTTCGGCCCGGGTGTCGTGCGCGGCGCCACCCAGGGCGAAGCGGATGCGGCGTGCGCCTTGCTGCAGGAAATGCTCGGCCAGCATCTTGCCCACGTCGCGCTGCGCAAAGCCCACTTGGTGGTAGGGGCGGCCTGCCAGGATTTCCCAAGCCTCGACCACCGGAATGCGCAGGGTTTGCAGCAAAGTCTCGATGGCGGGATCGTGATCGCCGCGGGTCAGCACCAGGCCGCTGGGATGCCAGCCCACGAAGGCGCGTATCGCGCGCGCTTCGGTGTCTAGCGAGTATTCGCTGTTGGCCAGCAGCAGTTGCAGGCCCTGGGCCTCGAGCGTGTCGTCCATGCCGCGCACCATGTGCGCGAAGGTGGGGCTGCTGACGTTCTGCATGACGGCGCCGACCGGCCCACCGTGGGTCGAGGCCAGGCGGCGGGCCACCTGGCTGGGCATGTAGCCGGTGCGGGCGACCACGGCGTCCAGGCGTTCGCGCAGCTTCTGCGAGACCTTGTGGGGCGCGTTGAAGTAGCGCGACGCCGTAACGGAAGACACGCCGGCCAGGGCAGCCACGTCGTGGATCGTGTAGTGGCCGAGCTTGGGCCGTGAGCGGGCGCGTGCCTGGGGTTCGGCATCGTCGGCGGCGGACGAGGCGCCGCCAGGATGGCGGCCGGGCCGGGGAGAGGTCGTCATGGCTTGCACTATACCCTTGCAAGCACAAAATGGCACCGGTACCATTACGAATGGAACCGGTATCATTTTGGCCGGTTACTGCATAACGACGCCCCTTATCCGGCAATCTGGAGACACACCATGACGATTTCAAGCCTGTGCAGCGCGCTCTTGGCCGCGGCGACACTGGCCGCCGTGCCGTTGGCCCACGCGGCCGGCTACCCCGGCAAGCCCATCACGCTGGTGGTGCCGCAGCCCCCGGGCGGCGCCGCCGACGCGGTGGCGCGGCCCTTTGCACAGGCGCTGGCCGACCGGCTGGGCCAGCCGGTCGTGGTCGAGAACCGGGCGGGCGCCAACGGCAACATCGCGGCCGCCTATGTGGCGCAGCGGCCGGCCGACGGCTACACCATTTTCTACGGGTCGATCAGCACACTGGCGGTCAACCCCCACTTGTATAAATCGCCCGGCTTCGATCCCTTCAAGGACTTCCAACCCGTTACGCTGACCAACCAGACGCCCAATGTGCTGGTGGTCGGCGCGCAGACGCCTTACCAATCGGTGGCCGATGTGGTGAAGGCGGCCAAGGCCCAGCCTGGCCAGCTTGCGTTCGGGTCGGCCGGCAACGGCAACACCATGCACCTGACCGGGCTGCAGTTCCAGGCCAGCACCGGAACCGACCTGGTGCACGTGCCCTACAAGGGCGGACCGGCCGCGCTGACGGATGTCATGGGCGGGCAGATTCCGATGATGTTCCATAACCTGTCGGCCGTGTTGCCGGTGGCGCAGTCGGGCAAGGTGCGCATCCTGGCCGTGGCAGACGAGAAGCGCTCGCCCTTGGCGCCCGACGTGCCCACCATGGCCGAGGCCGGTGCGCCGGACACGGTGCAGATCGCCTGGAGCGGCATGCTGGTGCGGCGCGGCACCCCGGCGCCCATCGTAGAGCGCCTGCACAAGGAAATGGTGGCCATTCTGGCCACGCCGGAATTCCGCAAGCCTCAGGAAGCCCAGGGCAGCGAGATCCTTTCTTCCACCCCCGAGGAATTCGAGGCCCGCCTGAAGGCCGATTCCCAGCGCATGGCCGAGGTCATCAAGGCCGGCAACGTGCATATCGACTGAGATCCATCCCTATCCCATGCCTGCTTCCAATCTTTTCAAGCGCGCCTTGCAGGCGCGCCAGGCACAGATCGGCCTGTGGTCGACTTTGCCGTTTCCCATGGTGTCCGAGTTGATCGCCGGCGCCGGCTTCGACTGGTTGCTGATCGACACCGAGCACACGCCCAGCGATCCGATCGTGGTGCAGCAGTTGCTGCAGGCCGTGGCGGCCGAGCACGACCGGCCGGCGTCGGCCGTGGTGCGTCCGGCCTGGAACGACACGGTGCTGATCAAGCGCCATCTGGATGTGGGGGCGCAGTCGCTGCTGCTGCCCTTTGTGCAGAACCGCGCTGAAGCCGAGGCGGCGGTGGCCGCCACGCGGTATCCGCCGCGCGGCGTGCGCGGCATGGGCGGTTCGATGCGCGCGTCGCGTTTTGGCCGCGATGCCGGCTACGTGCAGGATGCCGAGCGCGAGCTTTGCGTGCTGGTGCAGATCGAGACCATGGATGCCCTGGAGCAGCTCGAGCAGATTGCCTCGGTCGAGGGGGTGGATGGCGTCTTTGTCGGCCCGGCGGATTTATCCGCCAGCCTGGGCGTGGCCGGTGAATTGCAGCACCCGAAGGTGCGGGCGGCGATCGACAGCGCCATTGCCCGCATCCTGGCCTGCGGCAAGGCGCCAGGCATCTTGATGCTGGACGAGCCGCGTGCGCGCGAATGCCTGGACCTGGGGGCCTTGTTCGTGGCGGTGGCCACTGACCAGGTCCTGCTGCGCAAGGCCTGCGACGACACCGCGGCACGCTTTGCGGCACGCCAGGCCGGCGATACGGCGCCCGCCACCTACTGAGCTGCAAGGAGACCCCCTCGTGACCACTCCCTCACGCAAGACGCCCGAGACCCTGCGCAGCCACCGCTGGTTCGCCAGCGACGATATCCGTGGCTTCGCGCATCGCCAGCGCATGCAGCAGCAAGGCTTGAACCGTGAAGAGTTCATGGGACGGCCGGTGATTGCCATCATCAACACCTGGAGCGATTTGTCGCCGTGCCACGTGCACCTGCGCGAGCGCGCCGAAGCCGTCAAGCGCGGCGTGCTGCAAGCAGGCGGCTATCCGCTGGAATTGCCGGCGCTCAGCCTGGGCGAAGTGATGGTCAAGCCCACCACCATGCTGTATCGCAACCTGCTGTCCGTCGAATGCGAAGAACTGCTGCGCAGCCTGCCCATCGACGGCGCGGTACTGATGGGCGGTTGCGACAAGACGCCTCCCGCGCTGGTGATGGGCGCGCTGTCCATGGATTTGCCCGTCATTTTCATGCCGGCCGGCCCCATGCTGAACGACCGGTACCGGCGCGAGGCGGTGGGCGCCGGCACGCACACCAAGAAATTCTTCGCCGAATACACCATCGGCGCCATCGACCAGCGCGAGTGGGTGGCGATGGAATCGCGCATGACGCGCAGTGTCGGCACCTGCAACACCATGGGAACCGCCAGCACCATGACCGCCATTGTCGAGGCGCTGGGGCTGTCGCTGCCGGGCGCCATGGCGATCCCGGCCGTGGATGCGGCGCATACCCGCATGGCCTGGCAGTGCGGGTACCGCGCGGTGGAGATGGTGTGGGAAGACCTGAAGCCGTCGCGTATTTGCACGGCCGCGGCGTTTCGCAACGCCGTGGTCACCTATGTGGCGCTGGGCGGGTCGACCAACGCGGCCGTGCATTTGCCGGCAATGGCCGGGCGCGCCGGCATCGAGCTGGGCCTGGACCAGATCGATGCCATCGCGCGCGACGTGCCCGTGATCGCCAACCTATATCCGTCGGGTACCCGCCTGATGGAAGACTTTTTCTACGCGGGGGGCTTGCCGGCCGTGCTGCGCAAGGTGGCGGCGCATCTGGATCTGTCGACCCTGACCTGTACCGGCCGCACGCTGGGCGAGAACCTGGCCGATTGGCCGCAGGCGGACGATGACGGCACCATCCTGGATCCCGCCGCGCCGCTCGGGCATGGAGTGGCCGATTGCGCCGAGGCCGGGCTGGCCATGGCGGTCGTGCGCGGCAACCTGGCCCCCGACGGCGCGGTCATCAAGCCGTCTGCGGCCAGCCCGCATTTGCTGCGCCATACCGGCCCGGCCCTGGTATTCGATTCCAACGCCGAGATGTTCGCGGCCATGGCCGATCCGGACCTGGACGTGGACCAGAACACGGTGCTGGTGCTGCGCAATGGCGGGCCGATCGGCGGGCCCGGCATGCCGGAATGGGGCAATCTGCCCATCCCGAAGAAGCTGCTGCAAAAGGGCGTGCGCGACATGCTGCGTATTTCGGATTCGCGCATGAGCGGTACCCACTACGGTACCTGCGTGCTGCACGTGTCGCCCGAGTCGGCCGTGGGCGGGCCGCTGGCACTGCTGCGCACCGGCGACCAGGTGCGGCTGGACGTCGGCGCGCGCAGCCTGGACATGCTGGTGTCCGAGGCCGAGCTGGCCGAACGCCGCCGCCAGTGGTCGCCGCCGCCGCGCCCGCATGTGCGCGGCTTCACCCGCATCTACCAGAACGAAGTGACACAAGCCCACCTGGGGTGCGATTTCGCCAGCCTGTCGGGCAATGCGCCCACGCCCGAGCCGCCCATCTACTGACTGGCGCCATGTCCATGCCTGGCATTACCGAGCGCCATGCCATCGAGGTGCCGCCGATCGTGGGGCAATGGTCAGTGCGCCTGGATGCCGGCCGCCTTGATGACGGTGCCCCAGCGGCGGGATTCCGATTCGACGAAGCCGGCGAAATCGGCGGGGCTGCCCGTCATGACTTCGGCGCCTTGCCCGGTTACGGTGCCGGCATAGGCCGGGTCTTTGACGACCTGGCCGACCGCGCTGTTGAGCTTGCTTACGATGTCATCCGGCAGGCCCGCGGGGCCGATGACGCCGAACCAGTTCGAGGCCACCATGTCCGGCAGGCCTTGTTCGCGAAAAGTGGGAACATCGGGCAGCGCGGGCAGGCGCTGCTCTGACGTGACGGCCAGGATCTTTATCTTCGGATCGGCGCCGCCCGCATGCGGCATGAAGAGGCTGGCCAGGTCCATCATGAAGTCCACATTGCCGCCGATCAGGTCGTTGATGGCGGGCGCGCCTCCGCGATAGGGCACGTGCACTGCATCGATGCCGGCCTCGCGCTTGAACAATTCGGCCACCAGGTGCGACGCGCCGCCCGCGCCCGTGGACGCGTAGTCGATTTCGCCGCGCCGGGCCTTGGCATAGGCCAGGAACTCGGGCAAGGTCGAGTAGGGTGATGATGCCGCCACTGCCAGTACCAACGGGCCTTTTTCCAGCGGAGCCACTTTAGTGATCCGGGCCGGGTCGTAGGAAAGGTGCTGATACAAGGCCGCGTTGATCGCCATGGGGGCGAAATTGCCCAGCCCGATTACATAGCCATCCGGGGTGGCCCGCGCAATCGCGTCGGTGCCGATGTTCCCGCTGGCGCCAGGCCGGTTCTCGACCACGACCGCCTGCCCGAAATGCGTGGCGAGCCGCTGGGCGAGTTGCCGCGAACGGGTGTCGGAACTGCCGCCCGCCGCGTAAGGAACTATGAAAGTGATGGGTTTCGTGGGATATTGCTGGCCATGCGCGGGCTGCAAGGCAGCACCCAGAGCGAGCATCGCGGGCAATGCAAATCGGGTCAGAGCAAGCTTGGTGTGGTTCATGCAACCCCCTGTATGTGGACTGGCGGGCCATGAGGCCAGGCCCTCTTTCTTGTTGCCGTTCATTCTAGGGACGCGCCCGTGCAAGCGTCCAATTTGAGATTCCATCCGATTATGTTGAACTCCGAATCAATCGCACTCGACGGGCGCATCCTCCAATGCTTTTGCGCCGTGGCCGAAGAGCTGCATTTCGGACGCGCGTCGGCCCGCCTTTTCATCAGCCAGCCCGCGCTCAGCCAGCAGATCAGGCGCCTGGAAGACTTGGTCGGCCATCCGCTGTTCGTGCGTACTACCCGTAGCGTCCGACTGACGCCGGCCGGCGAGGCCATGTATGTGCATGCCCGCCGGATCACGGCCGAAATGGAAGTCTTGCTGCATGCCGCGCGTCGCGCCGCGCTGGGCGAGACAGGGTCGATATCGCTGGGCCTGAACGCCAGTGCCACGTGTTCCCCGGTAGTGGACGCGCTGCATTCGTTCACGCAAGCGCACCCGCTGGTGAAGGTGGAGTTGCGCGAGATGAACTCGAACGTGATGGAGTTGGCCCTGCTGCAGGGCGCGCTGGATGTGGGCGTCATGCGGCCGGCCGACTGGGACACCGATACCGGTACCGAGCTCGACGCCACGGTCGTCTACGAAGAAAACTTGATGCTGGCCGTCAGAACCGACCATCCCTTGAACCTGGGCCGCGAGATCACGGTGCAAGAGATTGCGCAATTCCCGCTGATCGGCTATTTCGAGGCCACTTCGCCCTATGTGCGGCGAACCGTGCAGGCCATGTTCGCCGAAGCAGGCGTGGTGCCGGAGTTCGTGCAGGAAAGCCTGCTGCCCACTGTGCTGACACTGGTCGAGGCGGGCGTCGGCGTGGCCATCGTGCCGTCTTCGCTCGAGCGTGCGTTCCAGCCGGCCTTGTCGTTCTTGCCGATTGCCGGGCAATCGCATCGCCGGCTCGAGCTCGTGGTAGCGACCCTGAAATCGCAGAAAAACGTTGCCGTGCGCAACCTGATCGCGTGCCTGGTCAGCATGGCGTCGGCCCCGGGGCGCCGATAGGGCCGGGGGCTGACGCGGGCTTATTCGGCCTGGGCGTTGGCGGCCGCGACCACTTCTTTCCATTGCTGGAATTCCGCCTGCTGGCGCTTGGCCAGTTCGGCCGGGCCGTCATGCAGCATGCTCACACCCAGCTTCTGGAACCTGGCGGCCGTGTCAGGGTCGGCCAGCACCGACTCGATCGCCGCGTACAGGCGATCGACGGCGGCCTGGGGCGTGCCCTTGGCTGCATAGAAAGCCACCCACAAGTCACCGGTGACGCCGGGGATTTCTTCGTTCAGGGTCGGCACGTCGGGCAGCAGCGGATCTCGCGATTCGCTGCTGACGGCCAGGGCCCGCAGTTTGCCCGATTTGACGTTCTCCACGGCCGACGGCAGGCTGGCGAAAACAATGGGGACCTGGTTGCCCAGCACGTCGGCCATGGCGGGTGCGACGCCGCGATACGGCACGTGCTGCAGTTCGAGCTTGCCGCGCGATTTCAGCATTTCGCCCAGCAGGTGATTCAAGGTGCCCGAGCCTGACGAGGCATACGAATACTTGCCAGGATTGGCCTTGACTAGGGCGACGAACTCTTTCAGGTTCTGCGCTGGAAACTCGGCATTGACGCACAACACGTTCGGCACCACCCCCACGGCGGCGATGGGCATGAAATCTTCAATGGGGTCGAATTTCGCGTCCTTGTATACCCACGGCACGATCAACTGATTGCTGTTGCCCGTGAACAGGATGGAATAGCCGTCGGCCGGCTCGCGCAGCAGGGCCTGGGTGCCTACCACGCCGCCCGCGCCGGGCTTGTTGTTGACGATCATGGGCTGGCCCAGGGCCGGAGCCAGCTTCTCGGCCATGATGCGGGCCACGATATCCACCGTGCCCCCGGGCGCGGTGGGGGTGATGAGGTTGATGGGGCGCTGCGGGTAGCTGTCGGCCGCGCAGGCGGTGCCGGCGACCAACAGGGTGGCGGTGAACGCCAGGCTCTTGGCCAGGATAGTCTTGAGAGTCATGCCAGGTTCCCCTGTTCAGTAATGAGTTTGTGTATGTCATTGCCCCAGGCCAGCAGGTGCGCGTCGGCGTTCCAGTTGGCCACGAGTTGTACTCCTATCGGCAAGCCGTCGGGCGTGGTGCCGGCGGGCAGGTGCAGGCACGGCCATCCCAATACCGACCAGATCTTGTTGAAGGCCGACGAACCCGTGCTGCCCAGCCCGCGCGGCGCGGCACCCGGTGTGCTGGGGGTCAATATCAGGTCGGCATCGCCGGCCAGTTCGTGCCAGTCCGTCCTCAGCCTGGCCTGCAGACGGCGCATGTCGCGGTAGTCGCGAACAGGGATGGCCAGGCCGGCCTTCACCGTGTCCAGCAAGTTTTTGCTGAGCTTGTCGGCGTGTACGCGTGCTACCGGCGCCAGGCTGCGGGCGAATTCGTATTCCATGATCACGGCGTGTGCCCGGGCCAGCGCCGCCATGTGCGGGCTTTCCGGCACAAGTGTGCACGACACGCCATGTGCGGCCAGTTTTTCCCGGGCGGACTGCAATGCCGCCTGTCCATCCGGGTCCAGGCCCTGGATCGGGCTATACGGAAACACGGCGATCCTGAGACTGTGTACCGGCTTGGGCGCCGCATCGCTTTCGTACGGCAGCAATACTCTGGCCACCTCATCGACATCGCCGACCGCCTGGCCATACCAGCCGATGACGTCCAGCGATTCGCAAGTGACTTTCATGCCGTCGCGCAGCAGCGCGGCGTACGAGGGCTTGAAACCCACCACCCCGCAGAACGCCGCGGGCCGGATCACCGAACCGCCGGTCTGGGTGCCCAGTGCCAGGGGCACCATGCCCGCCGCTACGGCAGCGGCCGATCCGCTGGATGATCCGCCTGGCGTGTGCTGCGGCGCGTGCGGGTTGCGGGTGGGCCCGGGGCGCCGGAAAGCGAATTCAGTGGTTACTGTCTTGCCCAACGGCACGGCGCCGGCGGCCCGCAACAGGCCGACGCTGCCAGCGTCAAAAGCGGCGCAAGTGGCCGCGGTGGCCGGCGAGCCGCAGCGGGTGGGCATGGCGGCGACATCGATGATGTCTTTCACGCCGAATGGAACGCCCGCCAGCGGCCCTTGCCGGTTCATGTTCCTGGCGGTCTCGGCGAGCGCGGCTTCCGATTCCACGTGCGCCCAGGCATGAATATCGGGTTCGCGCCGCGCAATGGCCTGCAACGCATGCCGCGCGGTATCGAGCGGGTCGTCCAGGCCCGCACGCACACGCTGGGCGATGGCATGAACGGAGACTTCGTGGGGGGCGGCAATACTCATGGGCGGATTCGCGGCGGTCAGTTACTGGCCCGGCCAAGTGCCGGGTGACTGGCGAATGATAGGAACGCGCCTGTGAGCCGTCCAATTCGAAGTTCGGGCGGATTGAGTTGCAGCCGTGATGAATCGAAGCGGCCTTGCGCTGCTGGCCGCAGCGCAAGGCCGATGTACCCTTCAACCCGATAACCCGGTTCAGTCGGCCGAGTACGGGATGGCTTCGTCGACTGTTTCCCAGATGTAGGCGCCCGAGGGCTCGCGGCTTTCTTCCAGGATGTGGCCGACCAACCCGGCCGAACGGCTGATCACGGCGACGCCGCGCATGATCTTCTGCGGGATGTCGATCTCGCCCAGCAGGGCGGCCGTGGCGCCGGTGGCGTTGATGGTGATGTGGCGGCCGTAGACGGCGTCGACCTCGGCGGACAGCGTGCGCAGCGCCTCGATGTGCCGGCCCGGCACGCCCGCGCTTTCGGCAATGGCCAGTAGCTTGGGCGTGCGCGGGTCGTCCGGCTTGTGGTGAGGGTGGCCGAAGCCGTGCAGGGGCTTGCGGGCCTGGTGGTGGCGTTCGGCGATGGCGCGGGCCCGGGCCTGCATGCCCTCGGGGGCGGCCAGTATCTCTTCCAGGCTGGCCGCGCAGCCTTCCATCGTGCCGATGAATGTCGTGCCCACGCCCAGCAGGCCGGCGGCCACGGCCGCCTGCAACGCATCGGGCGCCGAGTGATAGATCAGGCGCGTGGCAATCACGCTGGGCGTGATGCCGTGTTCCATCAGTGTTACCAGCACCGCGTCCAGCACGCGCGTTTCGGTGGCTGTGGGCTTGCGGCCATACAGGTGGAACAGCGTCATCTCGGTGAAAGTCAGCTCGCCGATCAGTTCGTTGACCAGGTCGGCTTCGCGGATGTAGATCGCCTTGCTGTCGGAGCGGGCGATGGATGTCTTGGGGACGGGTTTGGTTCTCATGTAGGCGAACTCCAGTAAATGCGTTGCGGGGGTCAGCGCGCCACCAGGACGCCGGCGCGTTCGCGGTCCCAGAGCGTATCCAGGCGCGCTTCGGCTTGCTGGCGCAGCTTGTATTTTTCGATCTTCTGGCTCAGCGTCATGGGCATGCTCTCGACCACGTCGATGTAGCGCGGCACCATGAAGTAAGCCAGGTTGCGGTTGCAGTGTTCCAGCAAGTCGGCGCCGTCGAACGATGCGCCCGGACGCAGGGTGATGCTGGCGGCCACTTCGTCTTCGCTGGCCGCCCGCACCGGATAGACCGCCACATCGGCGACGGCGGGATGAGTGCGGATGACTTCCTCGACCTCGAAGGCCGAGATATTCTCGCCACGGCGCCGGATGGCATCCTTGATGCGGTCGGTGTACCAGACGTAGCCGTCTTCGTCCATCCAGCCGCGGTCGCCGGTATGGAACCACAGGTTGCGGCGGCTGGCCAGGGTGGCATCGGGCTGCTTGTAGTAGCCCAGCGATGCCCCCCAGGGGTTGTTGTTGCGCAGCAGGATCTCGCCCGGCGTGCGCAGCGGCATGTCGAAGTCATCTTCGTCCACGATGCGCACCTCTACGCCTGCGCGCGGCAGCCCGCAAGAACCCAGCTTGTCGCGCCGGCTTTGCGTGTTGTAGGCTGCGCCCAGGCAGTAGTCGGTCAGGCCGAACGCACTCATGATCTGCATGCCGAAGCGCTGTTCGAATTCCGCCGCGAAACTGGGCACGGGGGCCAAATGGCAGCGCCGCACGCGGTGGTTGCGGTCGTCGGGCGAGGGCGCTTGCTTCCACAAGAAGTTGGTGACTGCTCCGACGCCGTTGAAGACGGTGGCGCCGCTTTCGCGCACGTGCCGCCAGAAATTGCTGACCGAGAACCGCGCCGCCAGCGCGATGGCGGAACCCGCCATCAGCGATCCCATGGTGCTGCCCAGGAAGGCATTGCCATGAAACAGCGGCAGGCAGACATAGGCAATGTCGTCGGGCGTGTACTCGTGATGGAAAGCCACGTCAGTGCCCCAGTAGACGAGCTGGGCATGGCTGAACATGATGGCCTTGGACGGGCCCGTGGTGCCCGAGGTGAACATCAGCATGGCCAGGTCGGAAAAGCGCGGGGCTTCGCGCGGGGCGGCGGGTTCGCCTGCCGGCATCGGGGTGGCTGGCGGCGCCATGAGATCGGCGAAATCAACCAGGCGTGCGCCCGAGGCCAGCGCCTGGCCGGGTTGCCAGGCGGCCGGGGCGGCCGGGGTGGCCGCGCCGTCGCGCGGCACGCGCACCACGAATACCTGTGTCACCAGCGGCACGGTTTCACAGATTTCCAGAAAGCGCGGCAGCAGCGCTTCTTCGACGATCAGCGCGGCGCAATCGGCATGGCTGAGGAAGTAGGCCAGCAGCTGGCCCTTGGCGGCCGCGTTGACGGGCACTGTGACATAGCCGGCGCGCGCGGCGCCCCACATGGCCAGCAACTGCTCGGGGCAGTTGTCCATCAGTACCGCGACATGGCTGCGCGTGGCCACGCCATGCCGGGCCAGGCCCGCGCCCAGGCGGCGCGTCTGCGCGTCGATGTCGCCATACGACCACTGTTGGCCGGTGGGCAGCCAGGTCATGAAGGTCTTGCCGGCACAGCGCCGGGCACGCTCGGCCAGCACCTCGTCCAGCGTGGCAGTGCGGGCGTCGAAGTCCAGGCGGGGCGGGCGATGCTCGCCGTTGTCGTATGCGATGCTATTCAAGTCTGGCTCCACTGATGCGTATCATCTCTAACCATTTCTTGCGCTCGGCCGGCAAGGCGGCGCCCCATTCCCGCATGTCGGCGAAGTCGGTCTCGAAACCTTGTTGCCGGGCCAACTGGGCATATTCAGGCGAGCGGGCGATGGCCGACAGGCCGTCGGACAATTTCTGCACGGCTTCGTCCGGCGCGGCGGCGGGGGCGAAGACGGCGTTGAACGAGAAGAACTCATAGCCCGGAAATCCGAGTTCGGCCACGGTGGGCAGGTCGGGCAGGCTGACCGAGCGCCGCGGCCCGGTTACGGCCAGGGCGCGCACATTGCCCGCCTTGATCTGCGCGGCAGCGGTCGTCAGTGCCGAGAAAGTGAAATCGACGCGGCCGCCGATGGTGTCCATCAGGGCCTGCGGCTGGGTCTTGTAGGGCACGTGCAGGACGTTGATGCCGGCGCTGGCCAGGAACAGCGCGGCGGAAAGGTGTTGCGCGCTGCCGCTGCCGGCCGATGCGTAGCTGAGCTTGCCGGGATTGTTGCGCGCGTGCTCGACCAGATCCTGCACCGACTGGAAGGGCGATCGGCGGGGCACGACCAACACCAGCATCACCGACGCCAGCCGCGCCACCGGCCGGAAATCCTTGACCGGATCGAAGGGGACGCTGTTCATCAGCGCCTGGTTGGTGTAGTGGCCCGGGCCCGTGAACAGAAAGGTGTAGCCGTCGGGCGTGGAGCGGGCCACGTAGTCGGTGCCGATCACCCCATTGGCGCCCGCCTTGTTCTCGACCACGATGGGTACTTTCCATTGCGGCCCCAGCCGTTCGGCCACGAAGCGGGTGATGGCGTCCAGGTTGGTTCCCGGTCCATAGGGCTGCAGGAATGTGACGGGGCGCGTGGGCCAGCCGTTCGCGCGCGCGGCGGGTGCCACGAGCCAGGCCGCCGAGGCGGCCCCTGCGGCGAGCAGGCGGCGGCGTTGGCTTTGAAAAGCCATGAGGGGGTCTCCTTTCTGTAGTTCTTGGATCAGGCAGGGCGCCCGTTCGAAAGAGGGGGCACTCGCGCGGGTACGGCATGATATGGTCAATATTCCGAACAAAGGTTCGATATTTCGAACAAATGGTACTGCCTGCCGGTGCCCCGGCATGCAGCCCTCGGTAATTCGAAATATCGAACGCAGCCTGCCGCGCGGCGATGACGGCTATGGGTGCTGCGCTGCCGTGCGGCGGCGCGGCCAGGCTCGCACGTGCTTGATGAAGCGCGCCAGCGCCGGATCGTCGTCGTCTTTTCGCCAGGCGAAGTGGGCCAGCGATTCGCTGACGTTTTCGCGGATGCCAAGATACTTGACCCCGGGAATGCCGGACGCCGTGAAAGCGCGCGGCACCACCGCCACGCCGCCGCCCTGGGCCACCAGCAGCACGGCGCTGATCCAGTGCGTGACATTGTGCTGGATGTGCGGCGAGAAACCGGCGGCGGTACTCATGGCCAGCACGCTGTCGAAGTAGCTGGGCGACGTGTCGCGCGCGAACAGGATCCAGGGCTCATCGGCCAGCATGCGCAAGCTGATGGTCTTGTGCCGCGCCACGGGGTGGCCGGCGGGAACGCAGCACACGAAGGATTCGCGCCGCACGGTGATGTAGTCGAGCACGGGCGGCAGCACCGATGCATGCAGGAAGCCGCCGGCAAGCCGGCGATGCTCGATGGCATCGGCCTGCGCCGCCGAGCCCATCTCGCACAGGGAGACGTCCACGCCGGGTTGCTGCGCTTCGTATGAGCGCATCATTTGCGGCAGGCCGCGCAACAGCATGCCGCCGGTGTATCCCAGCCGCAATTGGCCCAGGGCCCCGCCGCCGGTGCGCCGCGTGATGGCGCACGCCAGCTCGAACTGTGCCAGCGTGCGCTGCGCCTGCGGGTACAGCGCACGCCCCGCTGCCGTGAGCGTGACCGACTTGGTGTTGCGTTCGAACAGCTGCGTGCCCAGCTCGGATTCCATCTGCTTGATGGCGGTGCTGAGGGGCGGCTGCGAAATGCACAGGCGCGCGGCGGCCTTGCGAAAGTGCAGTTCTTCGGCCAGGACGACAAAGTACTTGAGTTGGCGGATTTCCATCACTGATTCGGCATGAGTATCAGTTGAGCCAAATATTCAATTGGACTGGATCAATAGTCAAGCCATAAAGTGCCTGCAGGCGGTCACCCATGAACCGCCACAAGGCCAAGATGAACGAGACAAAATCCCCCGAGAGCGAAGGTTCCTGTACGCGTACGGCCATCGTCACCGGCGCCGCGCGCGGCATAGGCGCCGCCACCGCCATCGCGCTGGCGCGGCGCGGCATACACCCCGTGCTTGCCGTGCGCGACCCAGCTGCCGCCGAGCCGGTGCGCGCGCAGATCGAGGCGCTGGGCGCCACCTGTACGATCGAACCGTGCGATGTTACCCGCGATGCCGATGTCGCCGCGCTGGTCGCGCACACGCTGCAGTCGCGCGGGCGGCTGGACGCGGTTGTGAACAACGCCGGCATGATCGGCCCCATTGCGCACCTGGCCGAGGGCGACGCCGACGCGTGGGCGGCCAATGTCGCCACCAACCTGCTGGGACCTTACCGGCTGGCGCGCGCCGCGCTGCCGGCGCTGCAGGCGCAGGGCGGCACGGTGCTGAACGTGAGCACCGGCGCGGCCCACACGCCGCGCGAGGGCTGGTCGGCCTATTGCAGCGCCAAGGCCGCGCTGGCGATGCTGAGCCGCTGCATGGCGCATGAATACGGGGCGCTCGGCATCGCCGTCTACAGCTTCCAGCCCGGTGTCGTCGATACCGACATGCAGGTGCAGATACGCGCATCGGGCATGAACGAGATCAGCCGCATTCCGCGGGAAAAACTGGCCGCCGCGGATCATCCCGCGCGCGTCATGGCGTGGCTGGTGGAGACGCGTCCCGAAGACCTGCGGGGCCAGGAACTTTCCATTGCCGACGAGTCGCTGCTGGCCCGCGCGATGGCCGCTGCCTCTGCAGGCGCATGAGCCGTTGCAACTGAATGGCGCCGAGGCGGCTTCCAGATGCCGCCGGGCTTCAATGCTTTGACACTGGAGATCCAATGAGTGCATCCGCCCCCGCGCCAAGCCGCGCGGAACAACTCAAGCTGCTGACACAGACCGCCCGCGATAGCGAGATGGGGCGCCTGCTGCGCATGTTCTGGCACCCCGTGGCCCTGTCCAGGGACGTTGCGCCGGGCGACGCCATCCCCGTCCGGGCCTTCTGTGCAGAGCTGACCTTGTATCGGGGCGACACGGGCACCGTGCACCTGGTGGGCGGGCGCTGCCGGCACCGCCAGACCGTGCTGCATACAGGCTGGGTACAGGGCGACACCATACGCTGCATGTACCATGGCTGGCAGTATGACGGCGACGGGCAGTGCGTGCAGCGGCCGGCCGAGAAAGAAGCGCGCGTGCCGCCGGCGTGCAAGATTCCCGGCTACCCGGTGCGCGAGTATTGCGGGCTGGTGTTTGCCTACCTGGGCGACGGGCCGGCGCCCGAGTTCGATCTGCCGCGCAAGGATGTCTATGAAGTGCCCGGCGCGCTGATCGTGGCTACGCGCGAAACCTGGAACCTGAACTGGTTCCAGCAGATCGAGAACTCGCTCGATGCGGTGCATGTGAGCTTCGTGCACCAGGCATTGCGGGTGGGGCCGTTTGGCGATGCGGTCACGACCATGATGCCGGACCTGTCGTATGAAGAGAACGAGGCCGGCATCGAGCAGACCGCCACGCGGGCGCACGACAACATCCGCAAGAGCGACTGGACCTTTCCCAACAATAATCACGTGGTGGTGCCCGGCCTGGAAAAAGGCGACCCGTGGATCGACTTCGGCATCTGGATGGTGCCGCAGGACGACGAGCACAGCACGCGCTTTACCTTGTACGTGATGGCGCCGGGCAGCGACGCGGCCAACGAGCGGTTCAATGATTACTTCCGCAAATTCGGCACCTACAACGCGGACGATCATCATGATGAGCTGTTCCACCAGCGCAAGGGCCCGCCCGAAGAAGACTTCCTGGCCGGGCTGATCTCGGCGCAGGATTACGTCGCGCAGAAAGGGCAGGGCACGATCGCGGATCGCAGCCTGGAGCTGCTGGGCAAGTCGGACCTGGGGGTGGTGACGCTGCGGCGCATATTCTGGCGTGAACTGGATGCGCTGCGCAACGGGCAGCCCACCAAACAGTGGCGCAAGCGCGCCGTGCCGTTGTCGCTGCCGACGCAGCCCGGATCGAAACCGGCTGCCGAGAAAGAATCGGTCGCATAACAGGGGCCATCGCCCCAGCCAGGAAAAAGGAGACAACAAATGAATGCATGGACATGCGCGCTGGCGGGCGCAACCTGTCTGGCGCTGTGCCCGCACGTGGTGCTGGCACAGGACGACGTGGCGAAGGACTACCCGTCCAGGCCGATTCGGCTGGTTGTTCCCTATTCGGTGGGAGGCGGCACCGATGTCCTGGCCCGCCTGGCGGCCAAAGAGATATCAGATCAGCTTGGCCAGGCCGTGGTGGTGGAAAACCGGGCCGGGGCCTCGGGCATCGCCGGCACCGAGCACGTTGCCCGGGCCGTGCCCGACGGCTACACGCTGCTGATGGCTCCGTCGGGCCCGCTGGTGATGAATCCGGTGCTGCGCAAGAGCCTGCCGTATTCGTCGCAGAAAGACTTTGTGCCCATTTCGGTGCTGGGGCGCCTGCCGCTGTTGATCACCGTGAATGCATCATTGCCGGTGCATTCCGTCAAGGAGCTGGTGGCGTATGCCAAAGCCCGCCCCGATGAGGTGACCTATGCGTCGAGCGCGCCGTTGTTCCAGCTTGCTACCGAGCTGTTCAAGCAGAAGACCGGCACCGAATTCCTGGCGATTCCCTACAAGAGCAGCGGCGAATCCACGACTGCGCTGATGGGAGGGCAGGTCACCATCGCGATCGCCGATGTGCCGCCGCTGACGGGCCTGATCAAGTCCGGCAAGCTGCGCGCGCTGGCCTACACCAACGACACGCGCAGCGAGACGTTTCCCGATGTGCCCACCGTGGCCGAGGCGGGCGTGCCCGGCACCGAGGTGGCGACGCTGGTTGGCGTGGTGGCGCCCGCCGGCACGCCCATGCCGATCGTGCGCAAGCTGCAGGACGTGCTGGTGAAAATGGTACAGAAACCGGAAACCAAGGAACGGTTCATGGCGATAGGCGTCGAGCCGGTGGGCAGCACATCTGAAGAGTTCGCCCAGGCCATCGAGCATGACCTGGCACGCTGGGCCGATGTCGCCCGGCGCGCCGGCATCGAGCCCAACTAGGAGCCCGCACGATGACCCAGGCGCCGTCGGTGGCGGAGCGCTACTTGTCGCTCTTGAAGCAGCGCGGCATCGATTGCCTGTATGTCGGTGCCGGAACGGACACCGCGCCGCTGGTGGAAGCCTACGCCGGTGCACCGGATGCGGCGCGGCGTTTTCCCCGCCCCGTCGTGGCTACGCACGAGAATCTGGCGGTGGGCATGGCCCATGGCTACGCCATGGTCACCGGGCGGCCCCAGGCCGTGATGCTGCACGTCAGCGTGGGCACGGCCAACGCGGCCTGCGCGCTGATGAATGCCTCGCGCGCCCAGGTGCCGATGCTGTTCACCGCCGGGCGCACGCCGCTGTTCGAGCAGGGGCGGCTGGGGGCCCGCGACAGCGAGATCCATTGGGCACAAGAGATGTACGACCAGGCCGGCATGGTGCGCGAACTGGTCAAGTGGGATTACGAACTGCGCGATGGCGTGCAGCTCGATGTCGTGGTGGGCCGCGCGCTGGCGATTGCCTCTACGTACCCGCAGGGGCCGGTGTACTTGAGCCTGCCGCGCGAGGTGCTGGCGGCGCCGGCGCCCTGCAGCGCGCCGGATGCCATCGTCACGCCTGCCGCGCCGCCCGCGCCCGACCCGGCGGCTCTGGCCAGGCTGGCCGATGCGCTGTCGACGGCGCGCTTTCCGGTGGTGCTTTGCACGGCAAGCGGCGCCGACTCCTCGACCCTGCCGTTGTTGGCCGAGCTTGCCGATCGATTCGGTATAGGCGTGGGCGAAGCGCGCTCGCGCCACGTCTGCTTTCCGGCCAGCCACCCGCTGCATCTGGGCCACGACATGGCCGCCGTGTACGCCCGTGCCGATGCGCTGCTCTACCTGGAGAGCGATGTGCCCTGGGTGCCGTCGCGCTCGAGCCCGGCCGGGCAGGCCTTCGTCGCGCAGTCGGGTTGCGATCCGCTTTTCCAGCGCTATCCGATCCGCAGCCATCGCGCGTCGCTGATACTGACCAGTTCCACGCGCGCGCTGCTGCCGGCATTGATAGCCAGGCTGGCGGCGTGCGGCGCCGAACGCCACGCGGCAGAGCGCCGGGCGCGCATGGCGCAATGGGCCGGCGAACTGCGCGAGGCGGTCGCGGCGCGCGCCGCGCGCGACCAGGAACAGGGCGGCCCCATCAGCAAGGCCTTCCTGTCGCGCTGCGTGTACCAGGCGCTGCCGCCGCTGGCGATCGTGGTCAATGAATATCCGGCAGTACGCGAATGCCTGCCTTTCGAGCACGCCGGGCAGTACTACGCGCATGCGACCTCGGCCGGGCTGGGCTGGGGGTTTCCGGCCGCGCTGGGTGCGCAGCAGGCCGCGCCCGATCGGACCGTGGTCGCGCTGATGGGCGACGGCGCCTACCTGTTTGCCAATCCGGCGGCCTGCCATCACGCGGCGGCGATGCACGGGCTGCCGGTGGTGGCGGTGGTGTTCGACAACGGCGGATGGCAGGCGGTGCGGAACGCCGCGGTGGCTGTCTATCCGCAGGGCAGCGCGGCGGCGATCGGCCGCAACGAGAATGGCGCGACGCCCATGGCCACGCTGGCGCCGATGCCCGACTTCCGCCTGTATGCGCAGGCGTCGGGCGCGCTGGGGCTGCGGGTGGACCGCCGCGACGAGCTGGCGGGCGCGCTGGCCGAAGCCCTGTCCGCAGCACGCGCCAGCCGGCCCGCGCTGGTTCATGTCATAGGAAAGGATTGAGTCTTGGAATTGCTTGCGCTGCAACTGCGCGCCATACGCTATGAAGCCGAAGGCGTCAGCTCCTTCGAATTTCGCCACGCGGATGGGGGCACGCTGCCGGCCTTCACAGCGGGCGCGCATATCGATCTGCACCTGGGCAACGGGCTGGTACGCAGTTATTCGCTATGCAACTCGCCAGACGAGTCGCATCGCTATGTGATCGGCGTGAACCGGGACAGGACCAGCCGGGGCGGCTCGGCGTTCGTGCATGAGCGCCTGCGCGTGGGCGACAGGCTTGCCGCCAGCGTACCGCGCAATAATTTTCCGCTGGCGCACGGCGCCGCGTATTCCGTGCTGGTGGCCGGCGGCATAGGCATCACGCCGCTGTGGTGCATGGCGCAGCGCCTGGAGGCCCTGGGGCGTGCCTGGGAACTGCACTACTGCGCGCGCAGCGAGGCCAGCGCCGCATTCCTGGACGGCATCCGCGCCTTGGCGGCCCGCTCGCGGCATGGGCGCCTGCACCCGCACTTCGACGACCGGATGCAAGGCAGGCTGCTCGACCTGGACGCGGTGATTGCCGGGGCCCCCGGCGATGCGCATTTCTATTGCTGCGGGCCGGTTGCCATGCTGCACGCTTTCGAGCGCTGCACGGCCGGGCTGTCGCCGGCCCAGGTGCACGTGGAATATTTCGCGGCCCAGGCGCCCGCGTCTACTGAAGGCGGCTTCAAGGTGGAGCTGGCGCGCTCGGGCAAGGTGCTGGACGTGCCGGCCGGGAAAACCATACTCGACGTGCTGCTCGAGGCTGGCGTGGATGTTCCTTATTCGTGCCTGGAGGGCGTCTGCGCCACTTGCGAGACCCGTGTAATGGCCGGCGTACCGGACCATCGCGACCTGGTGCTGACCAAAGAAGAGCAGGCCTCTAACAACGTGATGATGGTGTGTTGCTCGGGCTCGCGCACACCTGTCCTGGTGCTTGACCGCTGAACTGGAGAGACGCGCATGAATCCCTTTATCGAACGCTTGAAGCCGGAACAGGGCCCGGCACCCCTGGGCACGTTCCTGATGTCCGCCAGCCCGCTGGTAGCCGAGGCCATGGGCTGCAGTGGCTTCGAGTGGGCCATCATCGACGCCGAGCATGCGCCCATCGATGTGGCCGACGTGGCGCACCTGTTGCAGGCCATCGGCAATACCGCCATGCTGCCCGTGGTGCGCGCGCCCTGGAACGAACCGGTCGTGGTCAAGCGCTTGCTCGATGCCGGTGCGCCGACCCTGCTTTTCCCCTTCATCCAGAATGCCGATGATGCGCGCAGCGCCGTGGCCGCCACGCGCTATCCGCCGGAAGGCATCCGCGGCATGGCGGGCTTGAGCCGTGCATCGCGATTCGGCGCCCGGCCGAACCACTTTCGCACGGCGAATGCCTCGATCGGCGTGGTGGTGCAGATCGAAACCCCCCAGGCGGTCGAGCAGCTCGAGGCTATTGCCGGGGTGCCCGGCGTGGACGCCTTGTTCGTGGGGCCAACCGACCTGTCGGGCGGCATGGGCCTGTATGGCGATGCCAGCCACGCCCGGGTGCGTGAAGTGGTGGCCGATGTGGCGCGCCGGTGCAAGGCGCTGGGCAAGCCGGTGGGTACCCTGGCCCCCACCACGCAAGCGGCGCTGCAATGCGCTGACCAGGGATTCGATTTCGTGGTGCTGTCTTCCGACCTGGGCATGATGCTGGCGCAAGCCAGGGCGGCCAAGGCCGAATGGGACAAGCAACTAGGCGGTGGCGATGCAGTATCCGGGCGCCCGGTGCGCGCGCCGGGCTGAGCGCGGCGCCAGGCTACTCGCCCCGGATGCTTGCCTTCTGGATCACATCCGTCCACTTGGCCATTTCGGCGTCGATGAATTTGCCGAACTCGGCGGCGCTGCCTGGGTGCGGTTCCATGCCTTGGGCCAGGAAGCGCTTGCTGATTCCGGGGTCCACCAGTGCGCGGTTGATTTCCGTGTCCAGGCGCTGGACGACGGTGGCGGGCACGCCGGCCGGCGCCATGAATCCATACCATCCGGCAGCGATCACATTGGGTAGGCCCTGCTCGCGCAATGTGGGCGCTTGCGGGTAGATCGCGCTGCGTTCGGCCGACGCGACGCCCAGCACGCGCAGTTTGCCGCTTTCGATATGCGGCAGCGCGGCCGTGATGGCAGTCAGCGTGGCATCGAGGCGGCCGGCCAGCAGGTCGGTGTAGGCCATGACATCGCCGCGGTACTGCACCGTCAGGCCTTTGACATCGGCATCGCGCAGGAACAGTTCCGCGGCCAGGTGAGGCAGCGAGCCATTGCCGGGCGAACCGAAGGTCAGGCCGTTGGCCTGTGACTTGCCGTAGGCAATCAATTCTTGTGCGGTCTTGGCCGGCGATTGCGCGTTGACGACCAGAAAAAGCGGAACCGTGGCTGACATGGCCACCGGCTGGAGATCTTTCTTGGGGTCGTAGCCCAGCTTGCCGTACAGCGCCTGCAGCGTGGAATAGGGGGCGGCGGCGTACAGGATGGTGTAGCCGTCGGCCGGGGCCTGGGCCACGAACTCATTGCCCAGCCGGGTGCCCGCGCCGGCCTTGTTTTCGACGATGAAAGTCTGGCCGAGACGTTTCGCCAGGTACTCGCCCAGCAGCCGCGCCGACAGATCGTTGGGGCCCCCGGCCCCGTACGGCGCCACGATCTTCACGGTGCGGGCAGGCCATTCGTCCTGCGCGAACACGCGCGGCGCCGCACCGGCGCAGGCGGCCGCGGCAGCTGCGCCCAACAAGGTCCTTCGGCTCATTTTCATGCTTGTCTCTCCTGTTGTTCGAATAAGAATAAGTAGGGAGCGTTCGCCGCGGTATCCGCCGGAAATCGAAGCCTGCACGAAGCTCGAGAGGCGATGATAGATGCCGGGTTCTATTAGGACAATTTTCAAATTATTGATGACCTAGAACCCTGGGTTATAAATTGGCTTTTACTTCCCGACAGGCGGCAAAGGACACTCCATGGCGCTCGAAGTCACAGTGAGGCAACTGCGCGCTTTCATCACCGTACTCGAATGCGGCAGCTTTTCAGAGGCGGCCGACACGATGCATCTGTCGCAGGCGGCGTTGAGCGGCCTGGTCAAGGAACTGGAAAACCGGCTGGGCGTGCGGCTGCTGGACCGCAACACGCGCAGCGTCGGCGCCTCGGTGGTGGGCGCCGCGTTCGAGCCCATGGTGCGCCGCGTGCTGGTTAACCTGGATGAAGCCCTGGACAGCGTGACCAACTTGAAAGAGCTGCGCCGGGGCCTGGTGCGGGTGGCCGCGCCCGAGACCTTGTCGTGCACGCTGTTGCCCGAACTGATCGCCGGCTACGGGGCGCGCTATCCGGGCGTGGATGTCCGGTTCGATGACGTGCCGATCGAGCAAGTGCTGGCCGGCCTGCACAACGGCAGTGCCGATCTCGGCTTCGGCCCGGCGGGTGTACTGGCCGACGATGCGGTGCAGGCCCACTTGATCCGCATCGACCCGCTGTGGGCGGCGCTGCGCGCTGATGATCCGCTGGCGGCAGGGGAATCGGTAAGCTGGAAGGCGCTGCGCACGCGGCCACTGATCAATTACATGCCCAACCTGGCGCTCAATGTGCTGAGCAATGTGCCGTCGCGCCACCATCCCGAGGAAATCGTGCCGGTGCATCGTGTCAATACGGCCTTGGCCTTGTTGCGGGTGAGGCCGGGCTTTGTGATCTGCCCATCCATGGCGCGATCGCTGGTCGAGGGCTTTGGCCTGGTGTTCCGGCCGCTATGCCAGCCTACCGTGACGTGGCGCATTGCGCTGTTCGCCCGCGACCGGTCGACTTTGTCGCCCGCGGTGGAGAGCTTTCTGGACTATGCCCTGGAAACCGCCCAGGCCGGCGAAGGTGGCCGTGCGTAGGGCGCGCGCCAGGTGCCAGCCGCATGGGGCGCCGCTGGCGGGGATTGGCAATAAATAAGATGAACTTATAAAAAGCTCGGAAATCTCGTATTGTCTGATAAAAAGCGGACGCGTATCTTAGGCGGCCGGCCTCGAGTGTCCGCATGGTGTGGATGCCGATTGCAGTTCGCAGGGGCCCGCCTCGATCCTTGCCCCGCCGCCCATGACTTTGCCAGACCTCGATTCTTTCCTGTCGCCGCGCTCCATCGCCATCGTTGGCGCTTCGTCCCATTCCAGCAAGGTTGGCGCCGCACCGGTGCGATACCTGGTCGAGCACGGCTACCGTGGCGACATCTATCCGGTCAACGCCAGGGTAGAGGCAATCGAAGGGTGCCGGGCCTATGCGTCGCTGCGCGCCATCGGCCGGCCGATCGACCTGGCGATCTTCGCCATTCCGGCCTCGGGCGCCGATGCGGCGCTCGATGACGCGATTGCGGCAAGCGTGAAGAATATCGTCATGTTTTCGGCGGGCTACGCCGAGATGGGCGCGCAGGGTGAAATGGCGCAGCGCGCGTTTGCGGAGAAGGCCCGGGCGGCAGGCATCCGCCTGCTGGGCCCCAACTGCCTGGGCTTCATGAATGTTGCGCAGTCGGTGTATGCGACCTTCTCGCCGGTGGTGTCGACCGGGCTGGCCAAGACAGGCAAGGTAGGGCTGGTCAGCCAAAGCGGTGCGTTCGGCGCCTATGCCTATGCAATGGCGCGCCAGCGCGATGTGGGCCTTTCCATGTGGGTGACCACCGGCAACGAGTCGGATATCGACGTGGCGGACTGCATTGCGTGGATGGCACGCGACCCGGCAACGCAGGTCATCATGGCCTATCTGGAAGGATGCCGCGACGGCCGGAAACTCAGGCAGGCACTGGACCTGGCGCGCGCCGCGGACAAGCCGGTCGTGGTGGTGAAAGTGGGCCGCACGGCGCTGGGCGCCGTCGCGGCGGCATCGCATACCGCTGCCTTGGCGGGGGACGATGAGGTATACCAGGCGCTGTTTCGCCAGCATGGCGCGTGGCGGGCCCGCACGATAGAAGAGTTCTTCGACATCGCCCATTGCCTTGCGGTGTCTGGCCGGCCGGCCAATACCCGGGTGGGCTTGTTGACGGTGTCGGGCGGCGTCGGAGTGATGATGGCCGACGATGCGACCGAGGCGGGACTGGATGTCGCCGAGCTGCCCGCCGCCGCGCAAGCGATGATCCGCGCCCGCGTGCCATTGGCGGCAACCCAGAATCCGGTCGACCTGACCGGCCAGGTGACGGCCGACCCTACGCTGCTGGAGACGGCCGCGCGCGCGATGTTGGGCGAGGCGGGCCACGGAAGCCTGTTGATCTTCCTGGCGGCGTTTGGCAGCACACCCGCCATGCTCGCCATCCAGCAGAAGTTGGCCCGCGACTTGCGGCAGGAGTTTCCGGGGGCATTGGTGATGTTCAGCACCTTGGCCGACGCGGCGCAGCAGCGCGCGCTGCAAGAGCAGGGATGCCTGTGCTATTCCGATCCGGCCAGGGCCATTCGTGTGCTGGCCGCCATGCGTTTTTTCCATGCCCACAGGCAGCGGCCGGCAGTGTCTGCGCCAAGCGCGCCGGCGCCGTCGGTGATGCTGCGGCCGGGGGCCTATAGCGAGGCCGAGGCAATGCAGGTGCTGCGGGACAGCGGGATACCGGTGGTGCCCGCGTGCCGCGCGCATTCCCGTGCAGACGCAATGGACCATGCGCGTAGCCTCGGCTTCCCGGTAGCGATGAAGGTGTTGTCGGCCGATATCACGCACAAGAGCGACATGGGCGGCGTGATATTGAACGTGGGCGATGCGGACGAGGCCGGTGCGGCGTACGACCGCATCATGGCTGCTGCCGCTGCGGCGGCCCCGGACGCACGGATCCAGGGCGTGCTGGTCGCGCCGATGGTGCGGGGTGGCGTGGAATGCATCCTGGGGGTGCGCCGGGATCCTGTCCTGGGGGCTGTGGTGATGCTGGGGTCGGGAGGCGTCAATGTCGAACTATTGCGGGATGTGGCTTTCCGGCTGGCCCCGGTCGATCATCGGCAGGCGCGCGACATGATCGGCGAACTGAAGACCGCGCCGCTGTTCAGCGGTTTCCGCGGTGCGCCACCTGCGGACGTGGATGGCCTGGCCGAGGCCATCGTGCGGCTCTCGCAGTTTGCGCTGGCGGCCGGAGACACCCTGGATGCCGTCGAGCTGAACCCGTTCGTGGTGCTGCCCGAAGGGCAGGGGGCATGCGCGCTGGATGCGGTGTTGCTGACCCGCGCCGCGCCTGTCGCGACACCGGCCGCGCGGACAGCGGTACTGGCTACCCTGCCGCTGTTCGAGATGGCGCGCATGCGCGCGTCGAACACGGCGCGCAAGCACCCGGCCGCCGGTTTCGCGGGCGACAGCGCGGTGTCGAGAATGCGCTGGGTGAACCAGTTCACGCATACCCGGCGATTGCGCAGCCCGGACGACAAAGAAGTCGTGACGCCGAATAACGACACGCTGTTTACCAATGCGTGGCTGGACCTGTCGGCAGGGCCGCTGGTCATCGACGTTCCGGAAATGGGGCGGCGGTACTGGGTACTTGGTTTTCTCGACGCCTGGACCAATCCCTGGGCCTATGCCGGACGGCGCACCACCGGCGGCGATGCGCAGCGCCTGTTCGTGCACGGCCCCGGCTGGCAAGGCGATGTGCCGGCCGGCATGCACTGCATCAGCGCGCCCAGCGACGATGTGTGGATCATAGGCCGCATCCTGGTCGATGCCGACCCGGCGGACCTGGCGGAAGTCCATGCACTGCAGGATCGCTTTGCCATTCATCGGCTCGATGGGAAGGTTGCGCTGTCGCGCATCGATACCCTGCTCGGCAATCGCGACACCGGTGTGCCCGACGCCCGTGAATACCTGCGCGTGCTTGGCGTCATGCTGGAACGCAACCCACCCGCTGCCGCCTTGCCGTCATGGCCGCCCGCAATGGAAGACCTGCAGGCCGCCTTGAATGAGGTCTACACCGAATTGCGCGACGTCGCCCAGCCGTCGGAATTGGGCGGCGGCTGGACGACGGCTGTTGCCGTACGCACCAGCTTTGGCGATGACATCGTGACGCGCGCACGCGTGGCGCGCAACTGGATCGGCACGCTGGGTATCGACGAGGCCATGTACATCATGGCTGAAGTCGATGCCGATGGCGAGCCTTTGACGGGCGCGCGACGCTATGTGCTGCGCTTTCCTTCGGACGGGGGGCCGCGGGTGGGTGCATTCTGGTCGATCACCCTGTATCGCCGCAGCGATTGCCTGCTGGCGGCGAACCCCATCGGCCGGCACTCGATCGGCGACCGCACGCCAGGGCTGCGCCACGACGAGGATGGCGGCCTGAGTATCCGGATTCAGGCCGAGGATCCCGGGCCGGGCAAGAACTGGCTGCCCGCGCCCGCCGGCCAGGGTTTCTATCTGACACTGCGGCTGTACCAGCCCCGGCACGAGCATCTGGATGGTACTTTCGATTACCCGGCGGTGCGGCGCGTGGACCGAGGCCAGGCCTGAACAGGCTCGGGACTATCCGCAAACACAGGAGGCAGTATGTCGAAACGACTGGAGCACCGCGTGGCCATCGTGACCGGTGCCGGCGGCGGGCTGGGGCGCACCCATGCCCTGGAACTGGCAAGGCAGGGCGCGCGGGTGGTGATCAATGACCTGGGCGATGCGGCACAGGCCGTGGCGGGCGAGATCCGCGCGGCCGGCGGCCAGGCCATGGCGCTGGCGGGCGACGTGACGCGGTACGCCGACATGGAAAGCCTGGCTGCGCTTGCGGTGTCGACCTTCGGCCGTATCGACATCCTGGTGAACAATGCAGGCATCTTGCGCGACAGGACTTTCGCCAAGATGTCCCTGGAAGATTTTCGCCTGATGCTGGATGTCCATGTCATGGGAGCCGTCAACGCAACCAGGGCCGTGTGGCCCCGGATGCAGGCGCAGGCTTATGGGCGCATCGTGATGACGACTTCTTCGTCGGGCTTGTATGGCAACTTCGGGCAATCGAACTATGGCGCGGCCAAGATGGCGCTGGTCGGCCTGATGCAGACCCTGTCGCTCGAAGGCGCCAAATACAACGTGCGGGTGAATTGCCTGGCGCCCAGCGCCATGACAGCGATGACCGAGGGTTTGATGGATGAGGCGGCCACGGCGGTGTTGACGCCAGAGCGGGTCAGCCCCGGCCTGGTTGCCCTGGTTGGCGATGATGCGCCGACGCGCATGATCCTGCTGGCCGGCGGAGGAAGCTACGAATGTGCCCACATTACGATGACCCAGGGCATTTATGTCGGGGATGCGGACGACCAGGTCGAAGCGCTGTGCGGCCAGATGGCCCAGGTCCAGGCGCAGGCTGGCCAGTGCGTTCCGGCTTCGGGATGGGAGCAGCCGCGCCACGAGCTGGCCAAGGCCGGGGCGAACGCCCGCCCGACAGGATCGTAGATAATGCCGGGTGTGGCCCCAGCCTTGACGCACCCCCATGAGAACCGATAGCCGCCTTTCCCGCATGCTGCATGTGCTGCTGCATATGGCCCGTGCCGACCTGCCCATGACGTCCGAGCAGATCGCGGGCATGCTGGGCACCAACGCCGCTGTCGTGCGGCGTACCATGGCGGGCCTGCGCAAGGCGGGCTATGTGCAATCGGACAAGGGGCATCACGGCGGCTGGCGGCTGGCGCGCGGCCTGGACCGTATTACGCTGCTCGACGTGCACCATGCGGTGGGCGGCCCGCGCATCTTCGCGATTGGCGCCGACCGCGACAACCCCGACTGCGCGGTAGAGCGCGTGGTCAACGCGGCGCTTGCCGACGCTTTGCAGCAGGCCGAAGCCCTGCTGGTCCAGAAGCTGGGTTCGGTCAGCCTGGCTGACCTGGCGGGGCAGTTCGATGCCCTGTGCCGTGCCGACGCCGGCGCCCGCAAGCACCGCTGAACACCTGCGACGCTGCCCAGGCAGCACGCCGGGGCCGTTGCCCTGGCGGATGGCCTCTTATCTTGCGCTTTAATGTATCATTAAAAGATACGTGAAATTCGCAACCCACCTGGATGAGGTCTTCATGGATTACGAGGTGATCATTATTGGCGGCAGCTATGCCGGCTTGTCGGCCGGCCTGCAGTTGGCGCGGGCACGGCGCACGGTACTGGTGATCGATGCCGGGCAGCGCCGCAACCGCTACGCCGCGCATTCGCACGGCTTCTTGACGCAAGACGGCAAGCCGCCCGGGCAGATTGCCGCCGAAGGACGCGCGCAGTTGATGCGGTACGCCACGGTGCAGTGGCTGGACGGCCAGGTGGTCCACGCGCAGCCCATGCCGGGGGGGTTCCAGGTAAGGCTGCAAGAAGGAACCCCCCATACCGCCCAGCGCATCATCCTGGCCGCGGGTGTGGAAGACGAGTTGCCGCCGTTGCCGGGCTTGGCGCAGCGCTGGGGCAAGCACGTGTTCCATTGCCCCTATTGCCACGGCTATGAATTGCAGCAGGGTCGCATCGGCGTGCTGGCGGTTTCCGCGATGTCGCTGCACCAGGCACTGATGCTGCCCGACTGGGGGGCGACCACGCTGTTCCTGAATGGCGCCTTCGAGCCGGACGCCGAGCAGCAGGCGCACTTGCGGGCGCGCGGCGTGCAGGTGGAAGCGGGCGGGGTGCAACGCCTGGATGGCGAAACCCTGGATGTCGTCATGCAGGATGGCCGCGTGTTCGCGCTGGACGGCATGTTCGTGGCAACGCGCGTAAAACCCGGCCCGCTGGCTGCGCAATTGGGTTGCGTACTGGAAGACGGGCCGCTGGGCGCTTACGTGAAGACGGACCCGATCAAGGCGACCACGGTGCCGGGCGTGTTCGCGTGCGGCGACTTGGGGCGCGCGGCCGGCTCGGTTGCGCTGGCCGTGGGCGATGGCGCCATGGCGGGCGCGGCGGCGCATCGTACGCTGATGTTCGGGTTGTGAGGGGGCGCCGGCGCGATGCCGGCTACGCGAACGCGCCGGGGCGCGCGTACCGGTATTGGATTGCCGCGGCCACGCACAGGGCCAGGACCAGCAGGCCGCAGGCGGCCAGCACATTGGTGTGCAAGCCGTAACGGTCGACCACATTGCCGCCCATGAACGACCCGGCCGCGATGGCGGAATTGAAGGCTGTCACGGACCAGGCAGTGGCGGGCTCGAGAGCCTTGGGCGCGGCTTTCATGGTCCAGGTCATGACGGACACGGACACGCCGCCATAGGCCAGGCCCCACAGCACCAGCACCAGCGCGCCGCCCCAGGTTCCGCCCGAGGTTGCGACCAACAGCAGCAGGGTCGTTGCCAAGCCCGCCGCGATCACGATCAGCGTCCAGCCGGCCCGCCGGGCGGCATTGACCCCGGCGATGAAGTTGCCGGCGATGCCGGCTGTGCCGTAGGCGAACAGCAGCGCGCCGATCCATTCGGGATGGAAACCCGAGACGGCCAGCAGCCAGGGGCGCACGAAGGTGAATGCCATGAAATGGCCCGCCACCAACAGCATGGTCAGGATCAGGCCCAGCCGCAGGCGCTGATTGGACAGGGCATCGCGCAGCCCCCGTACCGACACCGACTGGCCGACGGGCAGCGAGGGCATGGACCACAGGTGCAGCGCCAGCACGATGGCCGCCAGTATGGCCATGCTGCCGAAGGCCATGCGCCAGCCGGCCAGGTCGCCGATCAGGGCGCCCAGGGGAACGCCCAGCACCGAGGCGGCCGCCACGCCGCCGAAAATGATGGACGTGGCCAGGCCCACCGAGGCGGCCGGCACCAGCCGTACTGCCAAGGTGCCGGAAATGGCCCAGATGCCTCCCATGCACAAGCCCACCAGGACACGCGAAGCCAGCAGCCACGCCATGCTGGGCGCCAGGGCGCTGGCCAGATTGGCGGCGATGAGCAGGACAAACAGCACGGACAGGATATGGCGCCGGTCGATATTGCCGGCGGCAACCACCACCAGCGGCGCGAACAGGGCGGCCAGCAGGGCGGGAACCGTCAGCAGCAGCCCGGCGGTGCCGGTGGACGCCCCCACGGTGTCGGCGATAGAGGTCAGCAGGCCGACCGGCAGCATTTCGGTCGTGACGATGGCAAAAGTGGCCAGCCCGCCGCAAGCGACCGCCATCCAGGGGTGGGATGAGCCTGGCGGCTGGCTGGCGGGGCGGGAGCGGGAACGTCTTGAGTCAGTCATGGTGCATGAAGATGCGGTGGATGACCTGGGCGGCGCAGGTAATGCATAATAGAAACATACGCAACGTATGTCAATTTACATACGTTACGTATGTAAAGGAGACGCCATGCCCCGCCGCACCCGTGCCGAAATGATCGAGCAAACCCGCGCCAAACTGGTCGCGGCCGCGCGGGTGGCCTTTGGCACGCAGGGCTACGCCAATACCTCGATGGATGATTTCACGGCATCGGTGGGCCTGACGCGCGGGGCGCTGTATCACCATTTTGGCGACAAGACCGGCTTGCTGGCCGCCGTGGTCGAGCAGATCGACGAGGAAACCGATGCGCGGCTGCAGGCCGTATCCGACGCGGCGCCAGACACCTGGGAGGGATTCCGCAATCGCTGCCGGGCTTATCTGCAAATGGCGCAGGAACCGGAAATGCGGCGCATTGTGCTGCAGGATGCGCGCGCGGTGCTGGGCGGCGCCTCGGCAGTGTCGCAGCAGTTCTGCGTGGTGTCGATGGCCGAACTGCTGGATACGCTGATGCAGAAAGGCGTGATCAGGCGCGCCGAGCCGCAGGCGCTGGCCCGCCTGATCTATGGCGCGCTGGCCGAGGGCGCGTTCTGGGTCGCGGAACCGGCGGGCGCCGGCGATGGGCAGCGGCTGGCCCAGGCGCAGGGAGCGCTGGACGTGCTGCTGGATGCACTGCCGGTCGCGTGACGGCTCAGCCAGCCGCGCGCTGCGATGATGCCCGGCTGGCTTCGTATTCGGCGAATGGCCGCAACTGGGCGGCCAGGGCCTTGCCGAAGGCCGGGCGCGCTTCGCAGCGATCGCGGTAGGCCTGCAGCGTGGGCCGGTCGGCCACCAGCGTGGTGTTGTGCAGGATGCGCAGCACGCTGGCCATCATCAGGTCGCCCGCGGTGTAGCGATCTTCAAGATAGTCGCGTTCGCCCAGCCAGGCCGCCAGTTCATCCAGCCGCTTGCATACGGCCTGCTGCGCGGTAGGGCGGGCAGGCGCGGCCCAGGGCTGGTCGGCATGGAACACATCCAGGGCAGCCAGTTGCATGATGGGCGGTTCAAGCGTGTTCAGGGCTGCCAGGGTCCAGGCGCGTGCCCGCGCGCGGCCCTGGGCGTCGGAGGGCATCAGGGCCGTGCTGCGTTCGGCGATTTCCAGCACGATGGCGCCGGATTCGAACAGCTTGAGCTCGCCTTCTTCGATGGCCGGGACTTGGCCGAAGGGCTGCAGCGCCCGGTATTCGGGGCTGGCCTGGTCTTTCGTGCCGATCAGGCGTTCGCGATAGGCGATGCCGGCTTCTTCCAGCGCCCAGCGCACGCGCAGGTCGCGCACCTGGCCCTGCGCGAAGGGCGGCACCCAGCGGAATGCGGTCAGCGTGATCATGTCGTGTTCCCCCGGTGTTCAGGCGGCGAAATGCCGCACCAGTTTGTCCAGCGCACCGCTCCAGCCTTCTTCGTGGCCGCGCCGCGTGGCTTCGTCTTGCAGGCCGGCGTGAGTGAAGGTGAGCTCGGTGCCCGTGTCGATGGCGCGCAGCGCGATATCGACGCGCGATTCGCCGCCGCCGTCTTCATCGCCCGACCAGCGCCAACTCATTTCCAGGTGATGGGGAGGGTCGACACGCAAGTATTCGCCGCTGCTTTCGTGTTCGCTGCCATCGAGCATGCGAAAGCACACCCGGAAGCGGCCCCCGACCCGGACATCGGTTTCGGCGACCAGTACGGGGCCGCCGTCCGGGCCCCACCAGCGCGCGATGCCGTCGGGCGTGGTCAGGGCGTCGAATACAGTGGTCGGTTGTGCGTTGATGCGTCGTACCAAAGTCAGGCTGGTCATGGCTGGGGTCTCCGTTGGGCTTCCTGGCTTTCTGCATAGGCCGCCAGACGATCGAGGCTGTGAGTCCAGAAGTGTTCGTAGCGGCGCAGCCAGTCCATCGCGGCTTGCATGGGCGCGGGCGACAGGCGGACCGTGACGGTGCGCCCGGCCTTGCTGCGCACGATGAGGCCGGCGTCATCGAGTACGTCCAGGTGCTTCATGACCGCCGGCAGCTTGATGGCAAAGGGTTGCGCCAACTGGCTGACCGTGGCGCTGCCTTCGTGCTCGAGACGCGCCAGGATGGCCCGGCGGGTGGGGTCGCCCAGCGCCGCAAACGTCTGGTCCAGGGATTCGAAATAGTTCACCATATGGTGAAGTATCTGCCCGGGCCGCGCGCTTGTCAACCTGCGCGGGCGCCATGCCTGGTGCGCGGTACCATTGCTTCCTGGCTCGGCCGGCACCACGCCGGCAGGCGGTACAGGGGGCGGGGAAATCGTCGTGCGCATGGCCGATAAGCAGGACAAGACCGGGCGGGGCGGGCGCTGGAAGCGCAGGGCATATTGGGCGCTGGGCATGCTGATGCTGGCGCTGGCGATCGTGGGCGCGGTATTGCCGGTCATGCCCACGACCATTTTCGTGATCCTGGCGGCGGCATGCTTCGGCCGTGCATCGCCGCGCTGGGAGGCCTACCTGCTGCAGCATCCCCGTTTCGGTCCGTCGCTGGTGGCCTGGCGCGAACAAGGCGCTATTTCGGTGCGCGGCAAATCGTTCGCGGTCGCGGGCATCTCGCTGGGCCTCGTGGTGTTCTGGTACACCACGCAGCCAGTGCTGTGGCTGGGCTTGCTGGTCAGCGGCTTCATGGCGGGCTGCGCGATCTGGGTGGTCAGCCGTCCCGCGCCACGGGTGGATTGAGCATGGCCTGTTCTTTGCGGCGCGTGGCGCCCGCTGGATGCCGCCCCGGATCAAGCCGCGCCGTCCACATAGCGCAGCCCGATCAAGCCCGCGGCCGTCAGCGCCAGGAACAGCAGCCGCTGCCAATGCGCGCTTTCGCCGAAGGCGACGATGCCGATGACGACCAGGCCCACGGCGCCCAGGCCGGTCCAGATGGCATAGGCCGTGCCCACCGGCAGCGTTTGCAGGGCCTTGGCCAGCAGATAGATGCTGCCCAGGCCGGCCACGATGGCAAGCGCGCTGGGCAGGGGGCGGGTCCAGCCCTGGTTCAGTTTCAGGCCCAGGCCCATCACGATTTCCAGCCCGGCGGCGGCCAATAGATAGGTCCAGGCCATGTCAGGCCTCTGCCGGGTCCAGGCGCGCTGCCGCCAGCGCCTGTTGCACGGCGGGCCGGGACTCGATCTGCTCCAGCCAGCGCCGCAGCCGCGGGTAGGGCGACAGGTCCAGTTGCAGTTCGGCATGGGTGCGCAGCCACGGGAAGGCGGCGATATCGGCAATGGAGTAGTCGTTCAGCGCCAGGTAGGCCGATTCGGCCAGGCGCTGGTCGGCCACCCCGCACAGCCGCAGCGCTTCTTTGGTGTAGCGCTGGATGGCTTCGCGGTTCTGGTGCGGCGATGCATGCAGGAACCACCACAGCTGGCCCAGCATGGGGCCTATGCCGCCGATCTGGAAGTGCAGCCATTGCTGGACTTGCCATTGCTCGGTGGGCATGGCCGGATGCAGGTGCCCATGGCGCGCCGACAGATAGCTGAGGATAGCGCCGGACTCGAAGACCGTGAAGCCATGGGCGTGATCGACGATGGCGGGGATCTTGCCGTTGGGGTTGATGGCCAGGTAATCGGGGCGGTGCTGGTCGCCGCGGTTCAGGTCCAGGACGACTTGCCGGTGCGGCAGGTTCGCCTCGTGCAGGTAGATGCCGACCTTTTGGCCGTTGGGGGTATTGGCGGTGTAGAAAGTAAGGGGATGTTCGGCGGGCATGTCGGTTCCTTGTGAATCGCAATTTAAATTGCAATTGCAATCGTTGCAATTGCAACTCTAGCGCCGGCGTGAGAATTGCGCAAGAGGCAAACCGATGGCGTTGGGGCGGTGCCTGATCCCCGAAGGGGATCGCCGCACCTGCGGGCAGCTTGGCTACGCTGCCTGGCCGGACTGCCGGGCGGCTTGCGCGGCCTTGTCCAGGGCGGTGGCGAAACGGATTTTTTCGCCCGCGTCGAAGCGCGCCAGGAACAGGTCGGCCACGGCGGCCTGGTAGACCTTCCACATTTTCTTGCGCAGCGTCCGGCCTTCGCGAGTGATGGTGGCGTAGGCGGCGCGGCCGTCCTGCGGAGAACGGGCGCGGGTGACCAGGCCATCTTGTTCCAGCCGGTCGATCAGGCGGGTCAGGTTGTAGCGCTCGACGGCCAGCACATCGGCGAGTTCGTGCATGCGCCGCGTGCCCGCCGGCCCGCTTTCCAGGCCCCATAGCGCGTCGTACCACGCATACGCCGGCAGCCCGGCTTCGGCCAGGCGCCGTTCGACTTCGCGGATCACCAGGCGGTGAGCGCGGACGAACGAAAACCATAGATCGGGCGTTTCAGGGGACATGGCGGATTTTCCTTGTGGATACGCTTCTGTGCCGCAAGAGGGTAGCAAACATATGGGCTGGCGGGGCGCGCGCCGTGGGCTCCGCTATGCTGTGGGGACGCACCAACTACGGAGAATCGCTGTGTTCCGTCCTGTCTCTTTGGGGCCGCTGCTGGCGGTCATTGCCATCGGGGGGTGCGGCACGCCCCACCATGCCGCTGCGCCGGATGGCCCGGCCGTGCCGCGAGCCGCCGCGGTACACACCGACAAGCTGTACGGATTCCGCATGCAGATACCGGCGGGCGTGACGCCACGCCCGGATTTTTCCGGCGGCTACCTGGCCGCGGCGCAATGGAAGGCCTATGCGGGTCCGGACAGCCGGGGCGTGCCGCGCCTGGCCCTGGCCCTGCCGGGGTCGAACCAGGTCACCTCGGCCGAACTGCGCATCGGCGTCAGCGACGATGCCCAGGAAGCGCGGCGCTGCGCGCAGCCGCCAGAGGGCATGGCGGGCCAGGTCGACAAGGTGTCCATCAACGGTATCGACTACGCACGGTTTCGCGCCCAGGATGCGGCAATGAGCCATTACCTGGTGGTCGATGCCTACCGCACCGTGCATGCCGGCCGCTGCTATGCGCTGGACTTGATGGTGTATGGCGTGAACCCGCAGGTATACAGCCCGCCGGCTACCCCGCCGTTTTCGCAAGACCAGGCGCTGCAGCAACTGCGCGCCTGGCTGGACGGCTTTGCGTTCGTGCCGTAGCGCCGGCCGGCGCGATGCGCCTAGGTCTTGGCCGCGGGGATTTCCAGGCCGCGCTTGACGGCCGGGCGCTCGAGGAAGGCATCCAGCGTCCGCAGCACGCTGGGGAAGTCGGCAATGCCGACCAGGTCGCCGGCTTCATAGAAGCCGACAAGGTTGCGCACCCACGGAAAGGTGGCGATATCGACGATGCTGTAGTTATCGCCCATGATCCAGGGGCGGTCCACCAGCCGTCCTTCCAGCACGTTCAGCAGGCGTTTCGATTCGGCCACGTAGCGGTCGCGCGGCCGCTTGTCTTCGTAGTCTTTGCCGGCGAAGCGATGGAAGAAGCCCAACTGGCCGAACATGGGGCCGATGCCGCCCATCTGGAACATCAGCCATTGCAGTGTCTGGTAGCGGCCGACGGCGTCCTGCGCGATGAACAGGCCGCTTTTGTCGGCCAGGTACATCAGGATGGCGCCAGACTCGAACAAGGCCATGGGTTCGCCATTGGGGCCGTGCGGGTCGAGAATGGCCGGAATCTTGTTATTGGGATTCAACGACAGGAATTCCGTCGACATCTGGTCTTGCGTATCGAATGAAACGCGGTGCGCTTCGTAAGGCAGGCCCGTTTCTTCAAGCATGATCGATACCTTGACCCCATTGGGTGTAGGCAGCGAATAAAGCTGAATGCGTTCCGGGTCGCGTGCCCGCCATTTGCGCGTAATGGGAAAGTCGTCAAGCTCGGCCATTGCGGTCCTTTTTCATGGGACTGAGACCTGCCTATCGTAGCTGATGGCGGGATCGCATGCCGGCCGCGCGCGCAGGGGCGCATGGCCGGCATGCGTGCAATGCAGCCTAGCGGCTGCCGCCGGTGGTGGGATATTGCGAACCCGGGGTATTGCTGTTGTTGTCGGGCATGCTGGCAGGGGGCGGGGGTGGCGTGGTGCTTTGCGTCTGCGAGCGGTCGTAGGTGGAGTCGCCGTCGTGGCCACGGTGGCCGCCGCAACCGGCCAGGACGAGGCTGGCGGCAACAACGGGCAAGGCAAGCATGCTGAGCTTCATAACAATCTCCTGTAAGTAGGAGCTGATCACTCAGCACATGGCGTGCCTGCACGCCTGTGGCCCCGGGGGGCGCAGGCCTGCCGCAGGGTAGTTATTGCCTGGGTTGTAATTTCTGTGCCTGGCCCAGCGTGGGTTCGCGCCAGCCGCCGGCAGGCACGGGTGGCACGCGGTTTGCGCCGCGCCGGATTCCGCGGCAACCTGCCCAACCCCTGGGGACCCGCCATGACCCGTGATCCGGCTGACACCGACCCCGGCCAGCATCCGCAGCGGCTGCAGGATTGCCGCCGCTGCGGCCTGTGGCGCGATGCCACGCAGGCGGTGGCGGGCGAGGGCAGGCGCTCGGCTCACATCATGCTGGTGGGAGAACAGCCTGGCGACAAGGAAGACCTGGCCGGCCAACCCTTCGTGGGCCCGGCGGGTGCCCTGCTGGACCGGGCCTTGCGCCAGGCCGGGGTGCAACGCACGTCGGTGTACATCACGAACGCCGTCAAGCATTTCAAATGGCAGGCCCGCGGCAAGCGGCGCATGCACAAGACGCCGGCGCAGCGCGAGATCGAGGCCTGCCATTATTGGCTGGAAGACGAACTGCGTGCGATACGGCCGCGGGTGGTGGTGGCCTTGGGCGCCACGGCCCTGCATTCGGTGATGCAGGCGAAGTCCGTCGCCTTGACGCCGGTACTGGGCCAGGTGCTGGAGCATGACGGCCTGGCGGTGATCCCCACCTACCACCCGTCGTTTGCCTTGCGTGCCCCCGATGCCCAGGCGCGACAGCGCGCGTTTGATGCCATCGTGGATGCGCTGGCCAAGGCCGGCCGGATGTAGCGCGACCCGTAACGGCGGCAGCTTCGGCAGGGGCAAAAAAATTCATGATATACAATTAATTGATATGTCATTTATTTTTAGACGAGTTTCATGACCGATTCTTTACGCGCCCAATTTGCTTCGTCCGTGGCGCAGGCGGCGCGCAGTATGCGCCGCGCGGTCGACCGGCGCCTGCAACCGTATGGCTTGACCGAGGCCACCTGGCTGCCTCTCTTGCACCTGTCTCGATCGGCCGGACCCATGCGGCAGAAAGACCTGGCTGCCTCGCTGGGCCTGGACAGTTCTTCGGTGGTGCGCCTGATCGATGCCCTGCAGGCCGCCGGCCTGGTGCAGCGCAAGGAAGAAGACCAGGATCGGCGCGCCAAGTCCATTGTGCTGACCGCGCGCGGGCAGGCGACCGTGGCCCAGGTCGAGCGGGTGGCCAAGGAAGTGCGCGACAACGCCATGAGCGATATCCCCGATGCCGAGCTGCAGCGCGCGGGGCGCTTGCTGGCGCGCTTGCGCGCGGCGCTGGAAGCCGATATCGCGGGGGGGGCGCCATGACGGCCGGCACGCATACCCTGTCGGACAGCTTCATGGGCGAGCGCAGCCCGCCGCCACATGTGCCGCTGTGGCTGCTGGCGCTGTTCACGTTCAGCGGCACGCTGGCCATGCATATCTTCGTGCCGGCGCTGGCCATGGCGGGCCGCGACCTGGGTGCCGGCAACGGCGCCATGCAGATGACGGTCAGCCTGTACATCATCGGGCTGGCGGTGGGGCAGCTGATCTACGGCCCGCTGTCCGATCGCTATGGACGCCGCCGCGTGCTGATGGTGGGGCTGGCCATTTATACGGTGGCCGGCCTGGCCGCCGCGCTGGCGCCGCAAGTCTATGCGCTGATCGCCGCGCGGCTGTTCCAGGCGCTGGGCGGCTGCGCCGGACTGGTGCTGGGGCGTGCCATGGTGCGCGATACTGCGGCGCCGTCCGAGGCGGCCAAGCGGCTGGCGCTGATGAATCTGATGGTGACAGTGGCGCCCGGCATCGCCCCGATCGTGGGCGGTGCGCTGGCCACGTCGCTGGGCTGGCGGGCCGTGTTGCTCGTGTTGTGCGTGCTGGGGGTGGTGAATTTCGTATTGGCCTGGCGCCTGTTGCCCGAGACCGGAGCGGCCATGGTGCGCGTGACCACCACGACGCTGGCGCACCGCTACCGCCAGTTGCTGGCCTCGCGCGAGTTCCTGGGTTATGCGGTGGGCGGTGGTTGCGCCACGACCTCGATGTTTGCTTTTGTGGCGTCGGCGCCGTTCATTTTCGTGGACCAGCTGCATCGTCCGGCCGACGAGGTGGGGCTGTACCTGGCGGTGCTGGTATCGGGTGTGTGGCTGGGTAGCATGCTGACCACTCGCCTGATCGGCAAGTTGCCGATGGAGCGTCTGCTGGTGGCCGGCAATGCGCTCAGCGCGGTCGCGGCGGTTGCGTTCCTGGTGCTGGTATTGTCGGGCCACGTCGCGGTGGCGCCGATCATCGTGATGATGTTCTTCTATACATTCGGCGCCGGCATCGCCGGGCCCACCGCGCTGACCTTGGCGATAGGCGTGAACCCCCGGGCAATTGGCTCGGCCTCGGGCCTGTACGGCGCCGTGCAGATGGGGGTGGGCGCTTTGTGCACGGCACTGGCGGGGTTGGGCCCGTCGCCGGCCTTGTCGACCGCACTGGTGCTGGCCGGGGCCGGCGTGCTGGGCCAGTTGTCTTTCTGGGTGGCATCGCGCGGGCGCGGCGCGGCGGCGTAGTGTTCGCCGGCCGCGCGCCGCGCGGCTGTATCAGCTTGCGTCGTCTGCCAGCACGATGCGGTAGATGGCCGTGGTGCCGCTGACTTCATAGCCCACGATCAGCAGCGGCTCGCCGGTGGGCGAGTCGGCGGCAGATACGAAGGCCAGGCCCTCGGGGCCCAGGTCGCCAGCCGCGCCGGGATCGGCCGCCGAGTCGACGTTGAAGTCGCGCGAATTCACGTACGTGGCAAAGCGGGGCTGGGCTGGGTCGCTGATGTCGTACACCATGATGCCGCCGATGCGTTCCAGGCCGACGAAGGCGTAGGTCTTGTCGCCGATATTGCCCAGTACGATGCCTTCGGGTTCGGGGCCCTTGTTGTCGCTGCGGTCATCGAACAGGGTTTCGTCATGCCCCGAGTTGAACCAGTCGGGATAGCGCTCGGCCGTGATGCGCTCGAATTGGTCGCCCGAATCCCACACCAGCTTGCCGTCGGCGTCGCGGATCGAGAACGACCGTGCGCCATAGGCATACAGCGTGTCGTAGACCAGCCGGCCGTCGGCGCTGAGTTGCGGCGAGCCGTCGGGGTTCTGCTTGTAGCCCATGGTCCACGTTACGGTCAGGCGGCCCAGCAGGTCGTCGTCGCGGCAGTCGCCCGGATCGGTGGCGGTTGCGCCGCAATAGCCGAACACGGCGGGATCGAGCAGGCCGCCAACGGCCAGTTTGCGCAGTTGCGGCGGCAGGTCGTCGCCGGCGCGGCGGTCGAAGCCGTCTTTGTGCACCAGATGCTTGACGCGGAATTCATCGACGAAGCCCGGCGCCAGATCGGCGTCCTGGTCCAGCCAGGTGCCGGCCGGATCGCGGCCCCAGTTCCAATAGGCCGGGTTGTCTTCGCCCCAGGGTCGGCCATCGCCTTCGTTGGCGGTGACCAGGTAGGTGGCGCCGCCGGCCTTATAGGCGGCGATGGCGTCCGGCATGTACAGGCCTTTGACGCCGGGCCAGGTGCGAATGTCGATGGCGCCGTCGGTGTCACTGACATCCAGGCCGTTGCCTTCCACGCCGTGGTCTTTGGCGCCCAGCGGCAGGATGTCGGTGACGCGCGCGTTGGCCACGTCCAGCCTGGCCAGCGCATTGTTTTCCTGCAGCGTGACCCAGGCCGTGGCGCCGTCGGCGTCCACGGCAATGTATTCGGGTTCGATGTCCTGCGCGGCGCTGGCGCGCGGGCCGACCAGGCGCACGCCCTGGCTGCGCAGCATGGCTTCCTGGCCGTTCCAGGCGGTGAAGCCGGCCGTGCGCGCGGTGGGTGCCGCCGGATTGGAAATATCGATCACGCTGACCGAGCCTTCAGGGTCGATGGTGTAGTCGTCGGAAGGCTCGCCTTCATTGGCGACCAGCACGGTCTTGGCGTCGGGCGTGAACGTCAGCATGTCGGGCTGGGCCCCCACGGGCACCGACCCCAGCAATGCCAGGCTGGCCGCGTCATACAGCGCCATGTACCCCGTATCGGTCTTGACGGCTGCCTGGATGGCGACGGCGACCTTGCCGTCGCGCACGGCCACGCTGTTGATCTCGGCGCCGGGCGACACGGCTTCGGCATCGAGCGTGCCCATATGGGTGGGGCTGGCGGGGGTGCTCAAGTCCAGCACGTCGATCTTGCCGGACTGGGCATTGACCACGAAAGCACGGCGGGTGGCCGCGTCGTAAGCCGGAATCTCGGCGGCGCTGACGCCATAGCTGCCGCTTTCGTAGCGGCCGAGCAAATCGAGCGAAGCGATGTGCCGCGGCGCTTCGGCGACGGGCGGTGGCGGTTCCGCATCATCATCATCGTCGCTACTGCTGCTGCCGCAAGCGGCCAGGATCAGGGGCAGCAAGGCAGAGGCCGCGGCCAGTTTCCAGTTTTTCATGTTGTGAGCGCTCTGTTCAGGTTTTTGCAAGAGCGGACAGACTAGGGGCCCTTTGTTGCGGTTTCCTTACTGTGCATCGTGTTTTGCGCGGCAGGGGCCGGTCAGGCGCGCCCGCGCATGACCAGGTAGATGCCGGTCACGGCCAGCAGCATGCCGGGCCAGGCCAGGGGCGGAATGGTCTCGCCCAGCACCAGGAATGCGATGACGGCCGTGGTGGGCGGCACCAGGAAGAACAGCGCCGACACGCGCGAGGCCTTGCCATGGCGGATCATGGCCAGCAGCAGCGTGATGGCGATCAGCGAATTGCACAGCACCAGGTAGGCCAGCGAACCGAACAGCGCGGGAGTCCAGTCGATGCGCATGGGCTCGAGCCACAACGCCAACGGCGCCGACACCGCCAGGCCCACGGAATACTGCACCAGGTTGGCGGTCAGGGGGTGCGTGTCGCTGCCATAGCGCTTTTCCCACAGGGTGCCGGCCACGATGGACAGCAGCGCCAGCACGGCAAACAGCAGGCCGGCCGCCGATGCGGCGCCGATCGACGATTTCGCCAGGATCACCAGCGCGGCGCCGGCCACGCCCAGCAGCAGCCCGGTCCAATGGCGCAGCCCGACTCGCTCGCCCGCCAGCAACGGCGCCAGCAGGCCGACCAGGATGGGTTGCTGGGATGTGATCAGGGCCACCGCGCCCGCCGACAGGCCGAACTTCAGGCTGAGATAGGTGAAGGCAAAATAGCCGGCCTGCAGGAACAGGCCCACCAGGGCCAGGTGCATCCAGATGCGTGGCGTGGCGGGCAATGCCGGCCGCAACCACGCGAAGGCGATGCCCACTAGCGTCACCACGCAGGCGTAGCGCAGGGCCAGGAACGTCAGCGGATCGGCATAGGCCAGGCCCAGCTTCAGGAACACGAAGCCGGACGACCACAGCAGCAGGAACAGGGCCGGCGCGTACTTCAGCCAGGCAGGCGCGGATGTGCGGCGGTTGGACAGCGCCTGGGGTGTCATGCGTCGGCTGCACCTGATTCGAGCGCCGCAGCCGGCGGCGGCAATTGCGGCGGCTGGTCGAAGTAGCGCGCGGGCGTAGTGCCGTAGGCGCGCCGGAACATGGCAATGAATGCGCTGACGTTGTCGTAGCCAAGGTCCAGCGCCACGGTGGTGACGGCCTTGCCTGCCGCGAGCATTTCCAGCGCGCGCATCAGACGCAGGCGCTGCCGCCAGTCGCCGAACGATAGCCCGGTTTCGTGGGCGTAGCGCCGGATGAGCGTGCGCGGCGCGATGGCTGCCCAGCATGCCCACTCGTCCAGGCGGCGCGGGTCGGCCGGGTCATCGGCCAGGGCCTGCGCAATGCGCAGCAGGCGCGGATCGCGCGGCATCGGCAGCCCCGGCGAGCTGCGCGGCAAGCTCTGGATTTCGTCCAGGATCACGCCAGCCAGGCGGTCTTGCGCGGGGCCGGCGCGGCCATCGCCGGCCGCGGCGCGCATGACGGCAGCCCGCAGCAATTCGGAGCTTTGCAGGACGCACGCGGTATCGGGCAGGCCCGCGCAGGCCTGCGGCGCAAGATAGACGCTCCAGCCGGCAAAGGGGCCATGCGAACGCAGGCCATGCGGCACGTCCGGCGGCAACCAGATAGCCTGCGCGGCCGGCACGATCCACAGACCATCCCCGGTATCCACCGACAGCAGCCCGCGCAGCGAACCCAGCAACTGCCCGCGGGCATGGCGATGCATGGCGGTGGCACGCGGCTGCGGGCCGGCCGCGGCTGCCGCGATCAGGGGCGGGCCGTCCGGGGATTGCGCGCGATGGGGAGGCAGCAGCGGTTCGGGCATGGCGCAAATGGCGTATGGATTGGCTGTTATACCGCAGCGCGGCCGGTCGGCCGTATTTACAGTACTGCTACCCCCTACACAGACGAGGACACATCATCATGCAAGCAGAAGACATGTTGCCGGACCGCCAGGACTGGGCGGACCTGAACGGCGTGGCAGTGCGCAAGGGCACCGTGGCCGCCTTCCTGGCCAATGCGCGCCTGTGGCTGGACCCGCTGGCCGACGGTGCCGCCCGGGCGGCTGCGCAGCGCGACATCATGGCGGCCGTTCCGGCGCTGCGTGCGCTGGGCCTGTTCCAGGTGCTGGCCGTGCGCGATCCGGATTTGCGCAAGCTGGTGGAGCAGGCCGCCAGCGGCTAGCCTGGGCGAGCGCTCTTTTTAGTTATGATATAACATAACAAAATGAGCTGCGACGTCAGTTCGCCCACCTTCCTCCTGTTCATCCGCCATGGCCAGAAAACTTCCCGTCACTGTCTTGTCCGGCTTTCTCGGGGCCGGCAAGACCACACTGTTGAATCACATCCTGAATAACCGCGAGGGCCGCCGCGTGGCGGTCATCGTCAATGACATGAGCGAGGTGAATATCGATGCGGAACTGGTGCGCCAGGGCGGGGCCGAGCTGTCGCGCACCGATGAGAAGCTGGTCGAGATGAGCAACGGCTGCATCTGCTGTACCTTGCGCGAAGACCTGCTGCTGGAAGTGGGCCGGCTGGCCCAGGAAGGCCGCTTCGACCAGTTGGTGATCGAGTCCACCGGCATATCCGAACCGCTGCCGGTGGCCGAGACTTTCACGTTCGCCGACGACTCGGGCCGCAGCCTGTCGGATGCGGCGTGCCTGGACACCATGGTGACAGTGGTGGACGCCTACAACTTCCTGCGCGACTACAGTTCATACGACAGCCTGCAGGCGCGCGGCGAGTCGCTGGGCGAAGAGGACAAGCGCACCGTGGTCGACCTGTTGATCGAGCAGGTCGAGTTCTGCGATGTGATCGTGGTGAACAAGACCGACCTGGTGGATGCCGACGGGCGTGCGCGCTTGATGGCCATCTTGCGGCACCTGAACCCCCGTGCGCGCATCGTCGCTGCCGAGTTCGGCAGCGTGCCGCTGGACCAGGTGCTGGACACGGGCTTGTTCGATTTCGAACAGGCGTCGCAAGCGCCCGGCTGGCTGAAAGAATTGCGGGGCGAGCACACGCCCGAAACCCTGGAATACGGTATCGGCAGTTTCGTCTACCGCGCCCGCCGGCCGTTTCATCCCCTGCGTTTTCATCGCCTGATCGAATCCGACTGGCCCGGCGTCGTGCGTTCCAAGGGCTACTTCTGGCTGGCCAGCCGGCCAGCCCTGGCCGGCTCGTGGTCGCAAGCCGGCGGCATATGCCGCCACGGCCTGGCAGGCCGCTGGTGGGCGGCCGTACCCCTGGAACAATGGCCCGACGACCCCGAGGCCATCACCCGCATCCGCGCCCGCTGGCAGGAGGGCACCGGCGACGCGCGGCAGGAACTGGTGCTGATCGGCATGGACATGGACAAGCCCGCCCTGCGTGCCAGGCTGGACCACTGCTTGCTGGACGACGCCGAAATGGCCCAGGGCCCGCACGCATGGATGGCATACCCAGACCCGTTCCCGCAGTGGGAATTCGCCGATGAACATGACCAAGAGCCCGGGCGCCGTATCTGACACCAGACACAGCGCCCCGCAAATAACGGCAACTACTTAGCCATCAACCCCAGATGCTCAATCAAGCCTTTATCCTTGGCATAAGTCGCCTCCGCCCATGCCTGGTAGTCCTGGCTGTCGCGATATGCCGGCTCCTGGTTCAACTGCTGCATCACTTCCATGCTGCGTGTCGAGAACAGCGCCTGCTTGAAGGCATCATGCAGAATCTGCACCACCTTCGGATCCATGCCCTTGGGGCCGGCCAGGCCGTAGGGTGAACTGGACACCACGCCATAGCCCAGTTCCTGGGCGGTGGGCACATCCGGCCAGCGCTTGGTGCGCTGTTCGCCGAAGGTGACCAGCAGGCGCATCTTGCCCGCGTCCACAAACTGGTCCCAGCCGGTGGCATCGCTTTGCGCCATGATGTGCCCGCCCAGCAGTGCCTGCTGCATGTCGGCATTGCCCTTGAACGGCACATGGTTCAACTTCACCTTGGCGTTGATGGCGATTTCTTCCATCAGCAGGTGCGGCGACGAGCCCACGCCCGTCGAACCGTAATCGATGGTGCCGGGCTTGGCGCGCGCCGCTTCGATATAGTCGTTGAAGGTCTTGAAGGGGGAGTCGCTGCGCACCGTGAAGCCGAAGGTGTAGCCGGACAGGCCCACGATGAAGGTGAAATCCTTGATGGGGTCCCAGTCGGTCTTCATCATGTAGGGCATGCGCAGCATGCCCAGCGGGTACAGGCTGACGGTGTAGCCGTCGGGCTTGGCGGTCTTGGCCATATTGGCCGGGCCCAGCGTGCCGCCCGCGCCCGGGCGGTTTTCCACGATCACGTTCTGTCCCAGGTGCTTGCTGGCGTCTTCGGCAATGGCGCGCAGATGGCGGTCGGTAGAGCCGCCGGCGGGAAAGGGCACGATCAGCGTGATGGGCTTGGTGGGGAACTTGTCTTGCGCCAGGGCCGGCAAAGGCAGCGCCGCACTCAGCGCGGCGGTCAGTGCCAGCCCCAGGCAGGCGCGACGGGTGGTTTTTTGATGCATGATGGTTTGTCTCCTTTCCTTTATGGTGGTGGCCGGATCCGGCCGTCCTGTTGGACGGCCGGGCCCGGTAAGGCCGGCATCCTGTGTGTGGCAGGACGCCGGCAAGAACGCGCCGGTGCAGGCTGGCGCGCCGGGGGGCTGGACGCTACTCGGCTGTCATGCCTTTGTCGCGCGCCAGCGTTCCCCATTTTTGATAATCGTCGGCAATGCGCCGGGCCATGCCGGGCGCTGGTTCGAAGCGTGCCAGGGTGCCGGCATTGATCAGTTTTTCTTGTAAAACGGGATCGGCCAGGATGGCCTGCAGCTCGGTATCCAGGCGTTCGACCACGGGCTGCGGCGTGCCCAGCGGCGCCAGCAAGCCGCCCCACGACACGGCATTGAAGCCGGCGAATCCCTGTTCGGCAATGGTGGGCACGTCGGGCAGCACCGATACCCGTTCGGGCGAACCGACCGCCAGCGCGCGCAGCTTGCCGGCCTGGATATGCGGCAGGGCGGCCACCAGGTCGGCGTACATCATGGAAATCTGTCCGCCGATGGTGTCGGTGATGGCGGGCACGCCTCCTTTGTAGGCCACGTGCTGCATCTCGAACCCGCCCACGTCCTGCAGCAGCTCCATCGTCATGTGGCCGAAGCTGCCGGCGCCCGAGCTGGCATAGTTGAGTTCGCCGGGATGCGCCTTGGCATAGTCCACCAATTGCGTCAGGCTGGCGATGCCGGGCAGCTTCTGCGGGTTGACCACCACCACGATGGGCAGGTCGTAGACCGTAGCCACCGGCTGGAAATCCTTGGGGGTTTCGTAGCCGGTGTTCTTGTAGAAGAAGGGCGCGAACAGGGTGGGCGTGGCCAGCATCATCAGCGTGTAGCCGTCGGCCGGCGAGCGCTTGAGCAGGTTGGCCGCGATGGAACCCGACGCGCCGGGACGGTTTTCAACAATGACCGGCTGCTTCAGGCGTGCCTCGAGCTGCTGGCTGACCAGTCGCGAGGCGACGTCGGTGGGGCCGCCGGGCGGGAAAGGCACGATCAGCTTGATGGGGCGGCTGGGCCAGGATTCGGCCGCGGCAGTGCCCGCCATCAGGCAGGTGGCCGCCAGCGCCGCCAGGCCGCGGCGCGCGATCGTAAGAAGATATCGGGTAGTCATGCTTGTTTCTGAAGCTCCACGGGTGTTGTGCGCCTGGCGGTGGCGGATAAGGGCGCGGGTGTCGGCGGCGGATATTCAGCCGCCGCTCTGGGACGGGGCGGTCGCATCCGGCGTGTCGGGTAGGGTCAGCACGCCCTTGGCCTGCAGGGCCTGCAATTCGGCTTCGGGCAATTGCAGCAGGCGCTGCAGCACTTCCTTGGTGCCTTCGCCCAGCGTGGGTGGCGCGCACCGGATCGGCAGGCGCTGGCCATCCAGGCGATATGGGGGGGCGTAGACATGCGTGCTGCCTGCCGCGGGATGCGGCATTTCGCGCAGCATGCCGCCCTGCCGCGTGCGTTCGCTGGTCAGCGCCTCGTGCAGGCCCAGCACCTTGCCGCAGGGAATGCCGCAGGACGTCAGGCGTTGCAGCAACACGTCGCGCGCGAATTCACGGAACAGCTCGGTCACCATGGGCAGCAGCGTCAGGCGGTTCTTGGCGCGTTCGACGTTGGTGGCGTAGCGCGGATCGTCGACGATGTCGGGGCGCATGACGACCTGCCGGCAGAATTTGTCGAATTGCGCGTTGGTGCCCACGGCAACGATCAGCGGCCCGTCGGCGCATTCGAACATGCCGTACGGCACGATCGAGGGATGGGCGTTGCCATAGCGTTGCGGATCTTGGCCCAGCAGCATGGCGTCCAGCCCGTAGTAGCTGCTGATCGTGATGCCGCAGTCGTAGAGCGCCATTTCGATCAGGCGCCCGCGGCCGGTCCGGTCGCGGCGGAACAGCGCCGCCAGCACGGCCTGGGCAGCATACATGCCGGTCATCATGTCGACGACCGCCACGCCGAACTTCAAGGGCGATTGGTGCGCTTCCCCATTGATGGCCATGATGCCGGTTTCGCCCTGGATGACCAGGTCGTAGCCGGGCCGCGCGGCTTCGGGCCCGGCACTGTTGTAGCCGCCGACCGCGCAATAGACCAGGTCAGGCTTGAGGGCCTTGAGTTGTTCATAGCCCAGGCCCAGTTTCTCGGCGCCGCCGCTCTTGAAGTTGTGGATCACGACATCGAACTGCGGCAGCAGGTCGTGGACGATCTTGACCCCTTCCGCAGACTGCAGGTCCAGCGTGATGGACCGCTTGTTGCGGTTCATGCTGTTGTAGTAAGTAGTCTCGGTGCGGCCGATGCGCATGCCCCAGTCACGGGTGTCGTCGCCGCGCACGGGATGTTCGACCTTGACGACTTCCGCGCCAAAGTCGGCCAGCACCTGGCCGCACAGGGGGCCGGCGAACACGCGGGAAAGATCCAGTACCCGTATGCCTTCCAGCGGGAAGTCCAGGTCGTCGGCGGGCGGGGTTGCGGTGGGCGAACTCATGGTGTCAGGCCTCTTGGGGAGCCAGGGCGATGAAACGGGCCAGATGGTGGTCTTCGTCGCCCAACTGGTGGTCGATCATGACCAGGCGCTTGGCGTAATGGGCCAGCGGCAGTTCCCAGGTCATGCCGATGCCGCCGTGCAACTGGATGCATTCTTCGGCGACCAGCGTGCCGACGCGGCCTATGGTGACCTTGGCGGCCGACAGCGCGCGTTCGCGCACCTGGCGGTCGGCATGGCCGAGCTGCGCGGCGGCATTGATCACGGCCGAGCGCGCCTGCTCGATTTCAAGCAGCACGTCGGCCATGCGGTGCTGCAGGGCCTGGAAGCGGCCGATGGGCACACCGAACTGCTTGCGTGTCTGCAGGTATTCGAGCGTGGCATCGCGCGCGGCATCCATGGCGCCGACGGCTTCGGCGCACAGCGCCAGCAAGCCCTTGCCGATGCTGCGCTCGAGCACCGCATGGCCTGCGCCGGCCCGGCCCAGCAGCGCATCGGCGCCCACCTGTACGCTGGCCAGCGTCAGGTCGCCGGCGCGGCCGCCGTCGATCAGCGGATAGCCCTGCACGTGCAGGCCAGGCGTTCCGGCCGGCACCAGGAACAGCGAAATGCCTTCGGCATCATCGTCCTGGCCGGCGGTGCGCGCCGACACGACGAACAGGCCCGCATGCTCGGCCTGCGCCACCACGGCCTTGGCGCCGTCCAGGCACCAGCCATCGCCGTCGGGCTGCGCGCGCGTTGCGACGCGCGCCAGTTCGTAGTGGGCCTGGGGTTCGGCATGAGCCAGCGTCACGATGGCGGTGCCGGCCAGCAGGTCTGCCAGTGTTTGCTTCTGTGCTGGCGTGCCGGCGGCGGCGATGGCATCGCCGGCCATCAGCGCGTCGAGAAAGGGCTCGACGACCAGGCCGCGGCCCAGCGCCTCGAACACGACGGCGATATCGAAGCCGCCGCCGCCCAGGCCGCCGTCGGCTTCAGCGAACAGCGCGCCGATGGCGCCCAGTTCGGCATAGCGCTGCCAGAATTCCGCGCTGTAGCCTTCGGGCGAGCCCGCGATACGGTCGCGCACGGCAAACCCGTACTGCTCGGCCACGAAGCGTTTCAACATGTCAGACAGCATGCGCCGGTCTTCGGTATGGTCGAAATTCATGCGGATTCTTCCTTACAGTCCGAGGATCATCTTCGAGATGATGTTCTTCTGGATTTCGTTCGAGCCGCCGAAGATCGACAGCTTGCGGTTGTTGAAGTACTGGGCGGCGGCGCTGTCGGCACCCTGGGGCCCGATGTGCGGGCCGTCGTAGCCGTCTTCCAGTGCCTGCGCGATATACGGGCGGGCATGGACACCCATGGCGCGGCGATTCAGCGCCGTGATTTCCTGGCGGATCTGGGTACCGCGGATTTTCAGCATCGAGCTTTCGGCGCCGGGCGCGCCGCCGTTTGCGGCCGCGGCCAGCACGCGCAGATTGGTCGTGCGCATGTTGTCGAGCTCGATCTCGACGCGCGCCAGCCGTGCCGCGAAAGCCGGGTCCTGCGCCAGCGGCCGGCCATTCTTGCGCTGGCGGGCCGCCACGGCCTTGAGCTGTTGCAGGGCGGCGGTAGACAAGCCCACGCCGGCGATATTGGTGCGTTCGTAGGTCAGCAGGTACTTGGCGCAGGACCAGCCGCGGTTTTCTTCGCCCACCAGGTTCAGCGCCGGCACGCGCACGTCGGAGAAGAACACTTCATTGACTTCGTGCTCGCCATCCAGGGTGATGATGGGCCGTACTTCGATGCCCGGCGTGCTCATGTCGATGAGCAGGAAGCTGATCCCTTCCTGCGGCTTGCCTTCGCTGCGGGTGCGCACCAGGCAGAAGATCATGTTGGCGTGCTGGCCCAGCGTGGTCCAGGTTTTCTGCCCATTGACGATGTAGTGCTCGCCGTCGCGTACCGCGGTGGTCTTCAGCGAGGCCAGGTCCGATCCCGCGCCGGGTTCGGAATAGCCCTGGCACCACCAGTCGGATCCGTCCAGGATGCGCGGCAGCCAGTAGCGTTTTTGCGCCTCGTCGCCGTACTTGATCAGCACAGGCCCCAGCATGCTCAGGCCGAAAGGCACGATGCGCGGGGCGTGGGCCAGCGCACATTCGTTTTCGAAGATGAACTTCTGCACCGCAGTCCAGCCGGTGCCGCCGTACTCGCGCGGCCAATGGCTGGCCAGCCAGCCGCGTGCATTCAGGATGGCGTGCCAGGCCTCCATGTCAACCTTGGTCAGATGCCGGCTCTCGCGCACTTTGCGCGCCAGTCCTGGCGGCAGTTCGGCTGCCAGGAAGGCGCGTACTTCGGCGCGGAAGGCTTCTTCTTCGGGAGTGAAATTCAAGTCCATGGATGCTCTCGTGTTCAGTAGATTTCAAACAGGCCAGCCGCGCCCATGCCGCCGCCCACGCACATGGTGACCACGGCATGGCGCGCCCCGCGGCGGCGGCCTTCGATCAGGACGTGGCCGGCCAGCCGGGCGCCGGTCACGCCGAACGGGTGGCCCAATGAGATGGCGCCGCCATCGACATTGAGTTTTTCGGGGGCAATGCCCAGGGTTTGCTGGCAGTACAGCGCTTGCGACGCGAAGGCTTCGTTCAGTTCCCAGAGATCGATGTCGTCGACCTTCAGGCCATGGCGGGCCAGCAGGCGCGGTACCGCATAGACCGGGCCGATACCCATTTCGTCGGGCTCGCAGCTGGCGATGGCCAGGCCGCGGAATGCACCCAGCGGCTGCAGGCCGGCGCGTTCGGCTTCGCGTGCTTCCATCAGGACGCAGGCGGCGGCGCCGTCGGACAATTGCGAGGCATTGCCGGCCGTGACGAACTGGCCCGCGCCGCGCACGGGTTCCAGCCTGGCCAGGCTTTCGTAGGTGGTGCCGGGCCGGTTGCAGGTGTCGGCATCCACCGTGACCTCGCGCTGCGTGACGGCGCCAGTGGCCTGGTCTTTCACGGCCATGGTGGTGGCGACGGCGATGATCTCGTCGCGATAGCGGCCGGCCGCCTGGGCTTCGGCCGTGCGGCGCTGGCTTTCCTCGCTGAGCCGGTCTTGCGCTTCGCGGCTGATGCCGTAGCGCGCCGCGACGATGTCGGCGGTTTCTATCATGGGCAGGTACAGCGCCGGCTTGTTTTCCAGGATCCAGGGGTCGGTGCCGGCATCGGGATCGTCGCGCGTGCGGATGTGCGACACGCTTTCGACGCCGCCCGCGATCATGGCGGGCGCACCGTCCATGACGATACGGGCCGCGGCGCTGGCGATGGCTTGCAGGCCGGATGCGCAAAAGCGGTTGACGGTGGCGCCGCCTACGCTGACGGGCAGCCCGGCGCGGATCACGGCCTGGCGGCCGATGTTGCGCCCGGTCGTGCCTTCGGGGTAGCCGCAACCCAGGATGGCGTCTTCGATCAGGGCCGGGTCGATGCCGGCGCGCTCGACCGCGGCGCGCACGGCAAAGGCGGCCAGGGTGGGGCCCGGCGTCAGGTTGAATTCGCCGCGATGGGCCTTGGTGATGGGCGTGCGGGCGGTAGAGACGATGACGGCTTCGCGCATGGCGTAGGCTCCGGAAAGATGGAAGTGGGCGCGGCGAGCGGCTCAGGCGCGGTTCAGGCTGGCGAAGGCCTGGCCCTTGTCGGCCAGTTCGACCAGCAATGGCGAGGGCTTCCAGAAGTGCGGATCTTCGTGCGCGAATTCGCGGATGTCGGCCAGGATGCGGGGCAGGCCGACCTGGTCGGCGTAGTGCAGCGGCCCGCCGCGATGGCGCGGAAAACCATAGCCGGCCAGGAACACCACGTCGATGTCCAGCGGGCGCAGGGCAATGCCCTCGCGCAGCACATTGGCGGCTTCGTTGATCATGGCGGCCAGGTAGCGGCGCAGGATGTCTTCCTGGCTGAACTGCCGCGCGGTGACGCCGGCGCGTTGGCGTTCGGCATCGACGATGGCCAGCACTTCGGGGTCGGGCGTACCGGTGCGTGCGCCATCGGGATACAGGTAGAAGCCACGGCCGGTCTTCTGGCCGAACCAGCCGCGTTCGCATAGCCGGTCGGGAATCTGCACATAGCGCAGCTTGGGGTCGCGCGTGGCGGCGCGGCGCTTGCGCGTGGCCCAGCCGATGTCGCCGCCGGCCAGGTCGGCCACCTGGTAGGGCCCCATGGGATAGCCGAACGCGCGCGCCGCGTCGTCGATCTGGTAAGGCGAGGCGCCGTCTTCCAGCATCAGGTCGGCGGCCTGGCGGTATACCGCCAGGATGCGGTTGCCGATGAAGCCGTCGCACACGCCGGCGCGCACCGGTGTCTTGCGCAGGCGGCGCGCCAGTTCGAAACCGGTGGCCACGGTATCTGGCGCGCTGCTGGCGCCCACCACGATCTCGAGCAGCTTCATGATGTTGGCCGGCGAGAAGAAATGCAGGCCCAGCACATCGGCGGGCCGGCGGGTGGCGGCGGCGATACGGTCGATATCCAGGTACGAGGTATTGGTGGCCAGCACCGCGCCCGGCTTGGCGATGCGGTCGAGTTCGGAAAACACGGCGGTCTTGACGTCGATGTCTTCGAACACGGCTTCGACGATCAGGTCGGCATCGGCCAGGGCATCGTATTGGGTGGCGCCGGTGTAGCGCGCCATGCGTTCAGCCTTGCCGGCGGCATCCAGGCGGCCTTTCTTGATGAGCAGGTCGTAGACCTGCTCGACACGCGCACGGCCGCGTGCCAGGGCTTCGTCATTCTGTTCGACCATCACGACCGGCAGGCCGGCATCCAGCATGGCCACGGCGATGCCGGCGCCCATGGTGCCGCCGCCGATCACGCCGGCGCTTTGCAGCGGGCGGGGCTGGGCCTGGCGCGTTTCGGGAGCCTTGGCGGTTTCGCGCTCGGCAAAGAAGGCATGCACCAGCGCGGCGCGCTGCGGGCTGTCCAGGCATTGCAGAAACAGGGCGCGTTCGGTACGCAGGCCTTCGTCGAAGGGCTGGTCCAGCGCCGCCTGCACGGCGTCGACAATCTTGCCGGGCGAGAACAGGCCGCGCTGGCGCGCCCGGACCTGGGCGCGCGCGGCATCGATGGCGGCCTGCGCGGCCGCGCGATCGGCCAGCGCCGCCGAGGCATCGCGGGTGCGGCGCGGGCCGGCGCCCCGCGCCAGCAGTTCGCGTGCATAGGCCAGGCCGGCTGCCTGCGCGTCGCGGCCGGTGTCGATGCGGTCGGCCAGGCTCCAGGACAAGGCTTCGTCGGTGCTGGCGTGGCGGCCCGACAGCATCAGGTCCAGGGCGGCCGCGGCACCAGCCAGGCGGGGAGTGCGCTGCGTGCCGCCCGCACCGGGCAGCAGGCCCAGGTTGACCTCGGGCAGGCCCAGCCTGGCGCCGGGCAGGGCCACGCGATAATGCGCGGCCAGGGCGATTTCCAGGCCGCCGCCCAGGGCGGCGCCGTGCAGCGCGGCAATCACCGGCTTGGTGCTGGCTTCAATGGCATTGCAGACATCGGGCAGCGCCGGCGGCTGGGGCGGCTTGCCGAATTCGCGGATGTCGGCGCCGGCGATGAAGTTGCGCCCTGCACCCACCAGCACGATGGCCTGGATGGCTGTGTCGGCCTGCGCCGCCTGGATCGCGTCGGCCAGGCCGCGCCGCACGTCTGCGCTCAGCGCGTTGACCGGGGGGTGATCGATGGTAAGGACCAGGATGCCGTCGTGCCGCTGCGATGCAACGGCGCCATAGGGCGCGCGTTCTGCCATGGGTCGTGTCTCCGGGGGTGCAGGCCATGCGGCCTGTCTGGTGTGATGGGCATGCGGATATCGCTCTTTATTCTTGATCAGCAAGTTAATCTTGACAATGGCATCAAGAGTTGACACTGCGTACAAGAAAATTTGACAATAGCCGACCATGGACACCAAAGCACTGACTCTGCTGGTCGAAATCCTGGACGCCGGCAACCTGAGCGAAGCCGCGCGCCGGCTGAAGATGACGCGCGCCAATGTCAGCTATCACCTGGGCCAGCTGGAACGCGCCGTGGGCATGCAGCTGGTGCGCCGCACGACGCGCCGGGTCGAGCCCACCGAAATCGGCCTGAAGCTGTACCAGCATGGCTGCAGCATCCGCGATGAACTGGCGGCCGCGCACGAGTCGGTGGAAACGCTGGGCAATACGCCGCAGGGCCGCGTGCGCCTGAGCGTGCCCAGCGGCTACGGCCAGTTCGTCATGTCGCCCTGGCTGCTGGAATTCAAGCGCAACTATCCGGGCATCGTGCTCGATGTGCTGTTCGAGAACAGCGTGGAAGACCTGCTGCGCGACGAAGTGGATATTGCCGTGCGCATCACCTCTGAGCCGCCCGGCCACCTGGTGGCGCGCGAGCTCGGCAAAGTGCGCTATGTGGCTTGCGCGTCGCCCGCTTATGCGGCGCGGCGCGGGCTGCCGCAGCGGCCCGAGGCACTATGCGGCGCGCCCATCATCAGCGCGGCCGTGATCGGCCGGCCGCTGCGGCTGTCGGCCTACCAGGGCAGCCAGCGCCAGCAGGTCACGCTGGACCCCACCGTGGTGTCGCGCAACTATCCATTCTTGCGCGATGCCGCGCTGGCCGGGTTGGGCGTGGCAGTGGTGCCCGATTACGTTGTGTACGAAGACGTGGCGCAGGGGCGCCTGCTGACGGCCCTGGATGCCTGGCGCCTGAGCATCTTCGGCCGCAGCATGTACCTGCTGTACATGCCCAGCCGCCATCACCCTCGCGCGCTGTCGATGTTGATCGAGTTCATCCTGGACAAGGCCCATGCCGCGCACGAAGGCAGGCCGGGGCTGTTGCCGCAAAAATGAAGATCAGGACGCGGCGTGTCAGGTGTCGGGCGCATAGTGCGCCAGGAATTCCATCACCGCCTGCCCGGCCAGCTGCGCGTCGTCGGCGGTCATGGTTTCCTGCGGGTTGTGGCTGACTCCGCCGTTGCCGCAGCGCACGAACAGCATGCTGACCGGTACCACGCGGCCCAGCAGCATGGCGTCGTGGCCGGCGCCCGAAGGCAGTTCGGCCACGGTCAACCCTTGGGCCGCGACCGCCTGCCGCCACTGCGCCTGGTGCGGCGGCGAACAGGGCGAGGCAGGCACGCGCATCAGGTCTTCCAACGTATGTTCGATACCGCGGCGCGCACAGATTTGGTCGATGCTGGCTTCGATATCGGCCAGCGCGCGATCGCGTTCGGCATCGTGCGCGGCGCGTACGTCCAGGGTCAGGTGGCAGGCGCCGGGAATGACGTTGATCGACCCGTCGGGTACGTGCAGCATGCCCACTGTGCCGACCAGCCCGGGTTCTTGCCGGCAGCGCGTCTCGACCGCCAGCACGATTTCCGCGGCCGCGCAGGCAGCATCGCGGCGCAGGTCCATCGGTGTGGTGCCGGCATGGCCGGCCGCGCCGGCAAGCGCCAGCCGGCGCCGTACGCAGCCGGCGATCGAGGTGACCACGCCCAGCGGCAGCGCGCGCTGGTGCAGCACCGGCCCCTGTTCGATATGCACCTCGAAGTAATGGCGCAGGCGCGGATCGGCCGTCTGGCCGGCGGCCTGCGCAGGGTCCAGTCCGGCATCCAGCATCGCCTGGCGCATCGTGATGCCGTCGGCATCGCGCTTGTCGAGCTGGGCCGGGTCGAACTGGCCGATGTAGGCCGACGAGCCCAGGAACGAGCCGCCATAGCGCACGCCTTCTTCTTCGGCAAAGCCGATGACTTCGAAATCGAAAGGCAGGCGCTGGCCACGCCGGCTTAGCTGTGCCACGACGGCGATGGGCAGCAGGATGCCCAGCCGGCCATCGTATTTGCCACCGTTGCGCACCGTGTCGTAATGGCTGCCGGTGGCCACGAGTACCGGGTCGGCGATGGCAGGGGCGGCCCGGTAGCGGCCGATGATATTGCCCACCGCGTCTTGCCGCACGCTGTCGAACCCGGCCGTACGCATCCAGTCTTCCAGTTGGCGTGCCGTGGCGCGATGCGCGGGCGTGAGATAGGTACAGGTCAGGTTGCCGGGATGGTCGGACCAGCGCGACAGGGCTTCGGCATGGGCCATGACGGGATCGCCATAGTCGGCGGTGGCGGGCGGCGTGGTGGCAGAGGCAGGGGTAGGCATGGGCGCGCGGATGACGGTCGAGTCTTTGCTTATAACACCGTAGCACCGCATGCCAGGCGCCGTAAAATGCCGGTTCATGCCTGGACGGATTGGCTGATGACTGTCTTCGATGCGGGCGCCGACCAGGCGCACTGGTCGCGCGTGGCCGACCAATGGATCGCCTGGGCGCGTGCGCCCGGCCACGATGCGTTCTGGGCTTATCGCGATGCGCTGCGCTCGTATATCGGCCCGGGCACGGGCAGAGCGATCGACGTGGGTTGTGGCGAGGGGCGCGGCGCGCGCGTGCTGAAAGAACTGGGCTACCACGTCGCCGCGGTCGATCCGGTCGAGCGCTTCGTGGCGGCTGCCGCGCAGGCGGACTCGGCCCACGACTATGCCGTGGCCACGGCGGCAGCGCTGCCGTTCGCCTCTGCCAGCTTCGACCTGGCCATGGCTTACAACGTATTGATGGATGTCGCCGATGTGGGCGCGAGCCTGGCGGGTATCCGGCGCGCGCTGCGGGCATCCGGCACGCTGCTCGTGTCCATTGTGCATCCCTTCGTCGATCGCGGCCGGTTTGCCGATGCGCGGCCCGATGCGCCGTTCATGCTGGAAGACTCGTACTTTGGCCGCCGGCACTTCCACGGCACGGAAGCACGCGATGGGCTGAGCATGGATTTCGCGGGCTGGTCGCAACCGCTGGAAAACTATATGGCCGCACTGGAACAGGCGGGGTTTGCGGTGGTGTCGCTGCGCGAACCCCGGCCCGATGTGGCCCAGCGCCCCGACATGGCGCGCTGGTGCCGCGTGCCGTTGTTCTTGTGGCTGAAGGCGCGGCCACTGGCTTGAGCCTGGCCGCGGGCCCGGTGCTCAGCGCCGCGCCGCCACCAGCAGCATCATGGGCCGGTCCTGCTCGTCGTGCAGAGCAGGCTGCGCAGCCAACTGCCCGGCGCTGGGGCCCCAGTCCTCGACGTGGGCCAGGGTGAAGCCGGCGCGCATGACCGCGTTGAGCAGCGTGCCCAACGTGCGATGCTGCTTGATCACGCCCGGCGCCAGCCAGTCGGTGCGGCGCGGACCTTCGTTCTGGTAGTTGTCCACCGGCCAGGTGCGATGGCCCTGGGCGTCGGCGATCCAATCGGGATGGCGCGAGGCCATGTAGATGGGATGCTCGATCGAGAATACCAGGCGGCCGCCTGGTACCAAGGCGCGGTACACAATGCCGAGCAGCCGGTCCAGGTTTGCCAGGTAGTGCAGGGTCAGCGAACTGTAGGCCAGGCCGAAGGCGGCTTCGGGCAGCGCCACGGTTTCCAGGTCTGCCTGCCGATAGGTGATGCCGGCGTCTTGCTGGCCGGCTTGGACGTCGAGCTGCGCGGCGCGTTCGAGCATGCGGGCGGACACGTCCAGTCCCAGCACGCGGCGTGCGCCATGCGCGGCCGCCCAGCGGCAGAACCAGCCGTAGCCACAGCCCAGATCGACCACGTCCAGTCCTTGCAGGCGGGGCAGCAGGGCACGTAGCGCCGGCCATTCTGGTGCGCCATCCAGGCCGTCGATCGAGCGGCGCAATTGGGCGTAGCCGGCGAAGAAGCCGGGGTCGTCGTAGATGTTCTGTGTCATTCAAAGAGTTATAACCCGGCGCCGCTGCGCAGTAGACTTGGCGCCATGTCTACCTTGCATACATCCGATCCGGGCCCCGCGCTTACCGTCTGGGGCCGCGCCAGTTCGTTCAACCTGCAGAAAGTCATGTGGCTGGTGGACGAGCTGGGGCTGGCGCATCGGCATATTCCCGCCGGCGGGCGCCATGGAGGCAACGACACGGCCGAGTTCCTGGCCATGAACCCGCATGGCAAGGTGCCGGTCATCGATGACGGGGGCGTGGTGGTGTGGGAATCGCACGCCATTTTGCGCTATCTGGCGGCGCGCCATGGACGCCCGGCGTTCTGGCACGACGACCCTGCGAGCCGTTCGGTGGCCGAGCGCTGGATGGACTGGGCGCAGACCAGCCTGCAACCCGACTTCCTGAACGGCGTGTTCTGGGGCTATTACCGCACGCCGGAGCCGCAGCGCGACCTGGCCGCCATCGCGGGCAGCGTGGCGCGTTGCGCCGCGCATTTCCAGGTGCTGGATGCGCAACTGGCACGGCAGCCTTTCCTGGCCGGCGACACGCTGACGCTGGCCGACATCGCGGCGGGCACCAGCCTGTACCGCTACTTCGGGCTGGACATCCCGCGCCCGCCGCTGCCGCATGTGCAAGCCTGGTATGCGCGCTTGCAGGCCAGGCCCGCATACCGCCGGCATGTCATGATTCCGTTTGAAGAACTGCGCGGCCGGCTGGAATACTGAGCCGTTTCTTTATCCCCCAGGAGACCATCATGTCGTTTCAAGGTAGCTGTCATTGTGGCGCCGTCCGGTTTACCGTTGATGCCGCCCCGCCGACCTCGGCCATCAGTTGCAACTGTTCGCATTGCCGCCGCAAAGGGTTCCTGCTGAGTTTTGTCCCGGCCGATATCTTCACGCTGGATGCCGGCGCCGACGACCTGCAGTCATACCGGTTCAACACCCACAAGATCGATCATCGTTTCTGCCGCCATTGCGGCTCGCAGCCGGTGGCCTACGGCGCCAATCCGGACGGATCGCAGGTGCGGGCCGTGAACCTGCGCTGCGTGCCGGACATCGACCTGGACGGGTTGACGCTGCAGAAGTTCGATGGCGCGTCCCACTAGCCAGGCTGGGCACGCGATGCTTCGTTGCGGGCCGCAGCATCGGCGGTCCGCCGGCAGGCAGACTTCGGGCTCTGAAACAGCCAGGACAAGCTGATGCGAAGATACTCGCAAGCGGTGCCGCATACCGCCGCCCCGCAAGGGTTTTTTGGGTGGCGGGTGGTAGGGGCGGCGTTCGTCATCGCGCTGTTCGCGTGGGGTATCGGTTTCTATGGGCCGCCCATTTTCCTGGGCGTGCTGCATGCCACGCGCGGCTGGCCGGTGTCGCTGCTGTCGGCGGCGATCACCGTGCATTTTCTTTGCGGCGCCGCGGTGGTGGCCTGCCTGGGTACGCTGCATCGCCACTACGGCGTGGCCGGCGTGACCGGGGCAGGTGCCTTGCTGACCGTCGTGGGACTGCTGGGCTGGGGCTATGCGCGCGAACCCTGGCAACTGTTCCTGGCCATGCCGTTCGGCGGCGCGGGCTGGGCCATGACCAGCGGCGCGGCGCTCAATGCCATGGTGTCGCCGTGGTTCGAGCGCCGCCGGCCCGTGGCATTGGGCATGGCGTTCAACGGAGCCAGCCTGGGCGGGGTCGTGTTCTCGCCCTTGTGGGTGGCCCTGATTGCCGTCGCTGGTTTCGATGGCGCCGTGCTGGCGGTTGCGCTGGCCATGGTGGCCACCATCGGCAGCCTGGCCTGGCTTTATCTACGGCAGACGCCGGCTGCACTGGGCGTGGCGCCCGATGGCGACACCGCGCCGGTTGCGCTTGCCGGCGACCCGGCGCCGCCCGTTCATGCGGTGGCCCTGGACGCGCCGCGCCGCGACCGGCGCTTTTACACCTTGGCATTGGGCGCCTCGCTGGGCTTGTTCGCCCAGGTGGGGCTGGTAGCGCATTTGTTCTCGATGCTGGTGCCGGTGCTGGGCAGTGGCGCGGCGGGCGCGGCCATGGGGCTGGCTACCGCCTGCGCCATCGGCGGCCGGATCCTGCTGGGCCGGCTGATGTCGCCGCTGATGGACCGGCGCAAGGCGGCGGCCGTCAACCTGGGCTTGCAGGCGCTGGGTTCGGTGGTGCTGCTGGGGGCCGGCTCGTCGGGCGCCGGGATGGTGCTGGGGTGCTGCCTGTTTGGCATGGGCCTGGGCAATGTGACCTCGTTGCCGCCGTTGATCGCGCAGGCGGACTTCCGGCCGGCCGATGTGGCCCGCGTCGTGGCGTGGGTAACCGCGGTGGGCCAGGCCGGCTATGCATTCGCGCCGGCGGCCTTCGGCCTGTTGCGCGAATGGGGGGCCGCGTCCGGGCAGGGCGGGCTGCTGTTGTTCTTGGGGGCCGGGCTGATCCAACTGGCCGCGGCCGCGGTCATGCTGGCCGGGCGCGCCCGCCGTGCGGACGCGGTAGGATAGGTGCCTGCGCCTTCCCTGATCGAAGCCTTGCATGTCAATCACACCGTTGCGCCAGCCTGTCGAACTCGCCAAATGCTATCGCCTGCTCAATCATGGGCCCACGGTGCTGGTGGGCAGCGCCCATGCGGGGCGTCGTAACGTGATGGCGGCCGCCTGGTCGATGCCGCTGGATTTCTCGCCGCCCAAAGTGGCGGTGGTCATCGATCGCCACACGCTGACCCGCGAACTGGTGGAAGGCTCGGGCGAGTTCTCGTTGAATGTGCCGTCGCGCGCCGTGGCGGCGGCGACCTTGTCGGTAGGGTCCGTATCGGGCCGCGAGCGCGACAAGTCGCAGACCCCCGGACTGGCCATGCTGCCGGCCGAACGCATCGGCGCGCCGCTGATCGATGGCTGCCTGGCCTGGCTGGAGTGCCGCGTCATCGCCGAACCGCATATCCAGGACACCTATGACTTGTTCCTGGGCGAGGTCGTGGCGGCGTGGGCCGACCCGCGCGTGTTTTGCGATGGGCACTGGGTGTTTCCCGACAGCGGCCCGCGCAGCATCCACTACATCGCCGGCGGCAATTTCTTCGAAACCGGGTCGGCATTCGACGTGACACCGGAATAGACAAACCGGCCGCACCGGGTTCCACGCCGGGCGCCGCCGGCTTATCATGGTCGGCCCATTTGCCTGCATGCCTGTCCCGATGATAGACGCCGCCACCTTGCATGCCCTGCGCGAATTCCCCGATCAGTTTGAAGCCTTCTATGCCGCCGTGCCGGATGGCTTTGCCACCTGGAGCCCGGCATCCTGGGAAGGCATTCCCAGCGAGCCGTTTTGCCCCATCGGCCAGCTATGCCATGTGCGGGATATTGAAATCGACGGCTATCACGTGCGGCTGGCACGCGCCCTGCGGGAAACGCATCCGCTGCTGGCGTCGATAGACGGCGACGCGCTGGCCATCGAGCGCGGCTACGCTGATGCCGATGCGCACCAGGTGCTGGCCACGTTTCGCCAGGCGCGTGCCCATACCCTGGAACGCATAGCGGGGCTGGACGACAGGCAATTGGCCCGCACCGCCGAATTCGAGGGCTATGGCACGCTGACGGTGCGCAGCCTGGTCCACTACTTGTGCAGCCACGACCAACAGCACCTGGCCGGCCTGCAATGGTTGCTGGGCAAGATGCACGCGTGCCGGCAAGCCGCATAGGCGGCGTCGCGCCGTCGTGTTGCCGTCAGGATACGGCAGGCGCCGCCGCAGGGGCGCCGGGCTGCTGTTGCAAGCGCAGCACGGGCGAACTGAACAGCACGCCGAACTGCACGGCGAATCCCGCGGCCATGGCCCACAAGCAGGCCGGCGTGCCATAACGTGCGGCCAGCAGTGCCCCCAGCGCCGCGCCCACCGGACGCGCCCCGAAAGTTGCCGTCACGATAATGGCCGATACCCGCCCCAGCATGGCGTTGGGCGTGACCGCCTGGCGCAGTGTCGTGGTTGCGATCGTCCAAAGTATGGGGCCGGCGCCGAACAGGAAAAACGCCGCGCCCGCCAGCAAGCCGGATGGTTGCGCCAGCGTGGCCAGCATCAGCAGCGCGGCCGCCAGGGCGGCCAGCGGGCCGGCGCCGATCAGGGCGCCGAATGGCAGCCGGCGCGCCAGGCGGGGCGCGGCCAGTGCTCCGGCCACCATGCCGGCTCCGTAGATACCCAGCGTCAATCCGACCTGTGCCGCGTCCAGGCGCAGCGCGTCGATAGCGTAGGCCACGTACACGGCCTGCAGGATGAACCAGGCCGTGTTGAAGAAGACGGCCGTTACCAATACGGGCCGCAACAAGGCGTGGCTGGCGACGAAGCGCGCGCCTTCGGCCAGGTCGCGCAGCGGATGCAAGGCGCGGCGCGGGGGCGCCGGGCTGGCGGGCAGGCCGGCCAGGCATGCCACCGCCAGCAGTGACAGTGCAACGGCCAGTACATAGGCTGTCGATGCGCCCATCGCGCCCACCAGCGCGCCGCCCACGGCCGGGCCAGCCGCAAAGGCGGTGCTGCGGGCCAGTTCCAGCCAGCGATTGGCCGCCGCCAACTGAGTGCCTGGCACCAGCGTAGGGACCAGGGCCGGGGCCGCCACGTTGTATGCCACGGTGCCGATGGCCCCCGCGAAGCCCAGGGCCGCCAGCCATGGCAGGCTGAGTCCGTGCGCCCATAGCAACAGCAGCAGCCCCAGCAACGAGGCCGTGCGCAAAGCCTCGGCCGCGGCCATCAGGCCGCGCCGCGAGACCCGGTCGGCCAGCACCCCGGCCGGCAACGACAGCAGCAGGAAGGGCAGTGTCTGCGCCGTCTGCAAGTAGCCGGTTTGCGCGGCGCCGGCGCCCAGGGCCAGCACGGCCACCAGGGGCGCCGCCGCCAGGGCCAGTTGTTCGGAAAACTGTGCACACAGGCTGGACCAGGCCAGGCGGTGGAAAGCCGGCGGCAGCGGCGGAGCGGACGGGGGCATGTAGGCAAGGGGCAAGGGCGACGCCGCCATGCTAGAGGCGGGCCCGTCGAAGTGCCTCCCGTTCGTTGCGGTGTAATTCCACGGCGCAGCCTGCCCGGCCGGAACTGCGATAATGGCGCATCGGCGGCGCGGTGCCGCCTTGTGCTTTCCAGGACCCCCGCATGACAGTCGCCACTCGCCCGCTGTACATCAAAGTCCACGATGCCGACAACGTCGCCATCATCGTCAACGACGGCGGCCTGCCCGCCGGCGCCGAACTGCCCGATGGCCTGATACTGCGCGAAGCCATTCCCCAGGGCCACAAAGTGTCGCTGCGCGACCTGGCCGAAGGCGACGCGGTGGTGCGCTACAACGTCACGGTGGGCTACGCCGCGCAGGCCTTGCCGTGCGGCAGCTGGGTCAACGAAAGGGTCACCACGATGCCCACGGCCCGTTCGCTCGACGACCTGCCCATGGCCACGCGCGCCGCGCCGGCCATGCCGCCGCTGGAAGGCCATACGTTCATGGGCTACCGCAACGCCGACGGCACGGTCGGCACGCGCAACATCCTGGCCATTACCACCACCGTTCAATGTGTGCAGGGCGTGGTCGAGCATGCGGTGGACCGCATCAAGGCCGAATTGCTGCCGCGCTACCCCAATGTGGATGACGTGGTGGGCCTGGAACACACGTACGGCTGCGGGGTCGCGATCGACGCCCCGGGCGCGGCGGTGCCTATCCGCACCCTGCGCAACATCAGCCGCAATCCCAATTTCGGCGGCACGGCCATGATGGTCAGCCTGGGCTGTGAAAAATTGCAGCCCGAGCGCCTGATGCCGGCCGGCAGCATTCCCATCGCCGCGGGCGCGGGCATGGGCGACGCGGTGGACACCGTCTGCCTGCAAGATGAGGAAAACGTCGGCTTCGATTCGATGATCCGTTCCATCATGCAAACCGCCGAAAAACACCTGGCCATCCTGGATCGCCGCCGGCGCGAACCCTGTCCGGTGTCGGACCTGGTGGTGGGCGTGCAGTGCGGCGGCAGCGATGCGTTTTCTGGGCTGACGGCCAATCCGGCAGTGGGCTATGCCGCCGACCTGGTCGTGCGTGCCGGCGGCACGGTGATGTTCTCGGAAAACACCGAAGTGCGCGATGGCATCGACCAGCTTACCGCGCGGGCCGCCACCCCCGCCGTGGCCGAGGCCCTGGTGCGCGAAATGGACTGGTACGACCGCTACCTGAGCCTGGGCATGGCCGACCGCAGCGCCAATACTTCGCCGGGCAACAAGAAGGGCGGCCTGTCGAATATCGTCGAGAAAGCCATGGGGTCGATCGTGAAGTCGGGCTCGGCCCCGATTTCCGGCGTGCTGTCGCCGGGCGAGAGGCTGGCCGGCAAGGGCCTGGTGTTCTGTGCCACCCCGGCCAGCGATTTCATCTGCGGCACCCTGCAGCTGGCGGCGGGCATGAACCTGCACATCTTCACCACCGGCCGCGGCACGCCCTATGGCCTGGCGCAAGTGCCGGTGATCAAGGTGGCCACGCGCAGCGACCTGGCGCGCCGCTGGCACGACCTGATGGACATCGACGCAGGCCGCATTGCCACCGGCGCCGCTTCCATCGAAGACGTGGGCTGGGAACTGTTCCGCCTGATGCTGGACGTGGCCAGCGGCAAGCAGCAGACCTGCGCCGAAAAACTGAAACTGCACAATGCCCTGGCCTTGTTCAACCCGGGGCCGGTGACTTGAGCGCCGCCTTGCCCATGAACGCGGCATGCCCGCCCGAGGCCCGCCCGGCGATGCCTGCGGCCCGATTCCCCGAGCGCCTGACACTGGCGGGCCAGGCGGCCGTGCTGGAGCCTCTGTGCGTCGCGCATACCGATGCGCTGTGGCAGGCTGCCCAGGGGGCCGACGCGTCGTGGCGCAATTTGCGTTATGGCCCGTTCGCCGACGCTGCGGCCATGCGGGCGCACGTATGCGAGCTGGCCGACCGTGCGCACCAACCCTTCTGGGCGGTGTGCCCGCGTCCGGGTAGCGCGCCGCTGGGCTGGGCGTCGCTGTGCGACATCTACCCCGAAGATGCGGCCATCGAGATCGGCAGCATCTGGTTCAGCCCTGCGCTGCAGCGCAGCCGGGCCGCGACCGAGGCGGTGTTCTTGCTGCTGCGCTATGCCTTTGACGACTTGGGATACCGGCGCATGGTCTGGCGCTGCCTGGCCGACAACGGGCCTTCGGCAGCCGCGGCGCTGCGCTACGGCTTCAAGCCCGAAGGGGTATGGCGTTCGGCCGTGAACGTCAAGGGGCGGCGTGGCGACGTGGCCTGGCATTCGATGCTGGCCGACGAATGGCCGGCGCGGCGCACGGCGCTGCAGGCCTGGCTGGCGCCTGGCAATTTCGATGCGGCCGGCCGGCCGCGCGGCCCGCTGGTACGGGGCTGACACTGTTTTAGGCGTGAACTTCCATGATTGCACCCACTGATACCGAACGACGCCTGGCCGACCTGGAGATCAAGCTGGGCCTGGCCGACGATATGCTCGACCAACTGAACCAGGCGCTGTTTCGCCAGCAGCAGCAGATCGACCGCCTGCTGCGCGAACTGGCCGAGCTGCGCCAGCAGATGCCAGACGGTGCGGGCGCGGGCTTTCGCAGCCTGCGCGACGAACTGCCGCCGCATTACTGAACGCCATGCACATCCTGTGGGCCTATCTGCGTCCGCATGGCCGGCTGGCCGTGCTGGCGCTGCTGCTGGCCGCCACCAGCCAGGTGCTGGCGCTGGTCGACCCGATCATCTTCGGCAAGATCATCGACGAATACGCCATCAACCGCGCCGGCAAGACCGATGACGAGCTGGTGTCGGGCGTGCTGGCCCTGTTGGGCCTGGCGGTGTTGATTGCCGTGCTGTCGCGGCTGGCCAAGGCGCTGCAGGAATACGTGACGCGCCTGGTGGTGCAGAAGTTCGGCACGCAGCTGTTCAACGATGGGCTGCGGCAGGCGCTGCGCCTGAAGTTCCAGGAATTCGAAGACCTGCGCAGCGGCGAGACGCTGTCGTTATTGCAGAAGGTGCGCAGCGACAGCGAGCGTTTCATCAACGCCTTCATCAACACGGTGTTCGCGGCGCTGGTGGGCATGGGGTTCCTGGTGTGGTACGCGGTTACGCGGCATTGGCTGCTGGTGCCGGTCTTCCTGGTCGGCGTGCTGGTGCTGGGCGGCCTGACCGGCCTGCTCAGCCGCGAGATCAAGAGCCAGCAGCGTTCGATCGTGCGCGAGACCAACCGCAGTTCAGGCTTCATTGCCGAATCGCTGCGCAATATCGAACTGATCAAGAGCCTGGGGCTGACGTTCCCCGAGATTCGCCGCTTGCAGGCGCAGACGGTGCGCATCTTTGAACTCGAGATGCAGAAGGTCAAGCGCATTCGCCTGCTGTCGTTCTTGCAGGGCGTGACGCTCAGCCTGTTGAAGCTGGCCATCCTTTTTGCCTTGCTATGGCTGATTTTTCGCGACGTGCTCAGCACCGGCGAACTGATTGCCATGCAGTTCATCTCGGTGGCGATCTTCGCGCCGCTGCAGGAACTGGGCAACATCATCCTGGCGTATCGCGAGGCCGAAGCCTCGTTGTCGAATTTCGACCAATTGATGAAAAAGCCGATCGACCGGCGCCCCGAAACACCGCAAGACAGCGGGCCCATCGCGCACGTACGCTTTGCCGACGTGGCGTTTCGCCACAAGGGGGCGGCCGACAATGCGCTGGACGGCGTGTCGTTCTCGGCGGCGCTGGGCGACACGATTGCCTTCGTGGGGCCGTCGGGCTCGGGCAAGTCGACGCTGGTGAAGCTGTTGCTGGGCCTGTACACGCCCGCGGTCGGCGAGGTGTTCTACAACGATATCTCGACGCGGGTGCTGCGCTACAACCGTGCGCGCCGGCAGGTGGGCCTGGTGACACAGGAACCCTACTTGTTCGCCGGCACGCTGCGCGACAACATCCGGTTGGTGAAGTCCGATGCCACCGATGCCGAGATCGTGGCGGCCATGGAGCAGTCGGCCTGCGCCTACCTGCTGCAGAAGTCGCCCGAAGGCCTGGGCACGCATATCGGCGAAATGGGCCTGAAGCTGTCAGGGGGCGAAAAGCAGCGCCTGTCGATCGCCCGCGCGCTGATACGCCAGCCGCGCCTGCTGATTTTCGACGAGGCGACCTCGGCGCTGGACTCGCTGACCGAAGAGCAGATCACTGACACGGTGCGGCGCATCTCGGCCAGCCGCAACCGGATCACCATCCTGATCGCGCACCGCTTGTCGACCATCATGCACGCCGACACGATCTTCGTGCTGGAAAAGGGCCGCATCGTGGAGCGCGGCACGCATGCCGAACTGCTGGCCCGTACCGGCCTGTACTACGCCATGTGGCGCCAGCAGATCGGCGAGCGGCCCGGCGCTGCTGCGCATCAATAGCGGTGCGCCGTGCGCCGTGTGTCATGGCCAGCCGTGCTCCAGGATGCGGCGCAGCGTTGCCTCGAGCACCTGTGGGTCGGCACGCGGGCCGCCCGGCACGTCGAATTTCCCATCCAGCGCCAGGTGTGCAAAACCATGCACCGTAGACCAGGCGCCCAGTAGCAGCGCCTGCGTAGAGGCATCGAGCGGCTGCCCGGCTGGAAAGCCGGTGTAGTCGCGGATGGCATTTTCCAGTTCGGCGAAAGCCGCCTGGCCGGCCGCCAGCAAGCGGGCATCGTCGATCAGCCGGTCTTTGCGGAACATCAGCTGGAAACGTGCCGGGTAGGCCAGCGCAAAGCGCACATAGCCCAGGCCCTGGGCGCGCAATCGCGCAGCGGGGTCGTTGCCACCCGCCTGCGCGCCCTCGTGCAGGTATTGCGTCAGTGCCTCGAATCCCAGTATGGCGACCTCGGTCAGCAGCCCGGCCGCGCTGCCGAAGTGATGCAGCGGCGCGGCCGGCGATACATCGACGCGGCGCGCCGCCTCGCGCAGCGTGAACCCTTCCAGGCCACGTTCGGCCAGGATGGCCTCGGTGGCCTCGGTCAGGGCATCGCGCAGGGCGCCATGGTGATACGCGGCATGGGCAGTGGCGGCTTTCTGTCTGGGCATGGCCTGGGCGGGTGGATCTTTACATTGTTCAAAACCGATGCTACCTTATTTAAACGCTGTTTAGATTGGGCGGTGCATCATGATCGAAACACTATTCGGCGCGGGTGGCGCGCTGGCGCTGCCCGCCTGGGTGGCCCTGTCGGTATCGCCCTGGCTGGGCCGCTGGCGGCCGGCCATCTGGGCCGCGACAGGGCGGGTTATCCCGCTGGTGCTGGCGGCGGCATACCTGGGGCTGGTGCTGGCTTATTGGCCGGTGCCAGGCGGCGGCTACGATACGCTCGGCGCCGTGCAGGCGCTGTTCGCCCATCCCGGCATGCTGACGGCAGGCTGGTATCACTTCCTGGCATTCGACCTGTTCGTGGGCACCTGGATCGCCCGCGAGGGGGTGCGCCTGGGCATGCCTCGCATACTGCTGGTGCCGTGCTTCGTGCTGACCTTCTGGTTCGGGCCGGTCGGCTTGCTGGCATTCTTCGGACTGCGCGCCGCGCCCTGGGGCCTGCAGGCGGCGCGCGTGCTATTGCAGCGCCAGCGGGGGCTTGCAATCTTCGGCATGGTGCTGTGGGTGGCGCTGGCGCTGGCGGCTATTGCGGCCATGCTGGATCCGCGCACCCTGGCGGGCGTGGGTGTGTGGGCCAAGCCCATGAAATTCATGGCCGCCATTGGCCTGTATGCGCTGACCCTGGCATGGCTGATCGGCGAACTGCCGGCCGCGCGGCGCCATGCGCTGCCGATGCGCGCCACCGTGTGGCTTGCCGTGGCGAGCGGTGCGTTCGAGGCGCTCTACATCACGTGGCAGGGCGCGCTGGGGCAGGCCTCGCATTTCAATGTCGATACGCCGTTTCACGCCGCGATGTACATCTTGATGGGTATCGCCGCGCTGCTGTTCGCTGCTACGGCGCTGCCGGTCGCGCATCAGCTATGGCGTCATGCCGACGGCATGGCGCCAGCCTATCGGCTGGGCGCGATATTGGGCCTGGTATTGACTTTCGTGGCGGGGGCGGGGGTCGGCGTGGCCATCAGCGCGCATGGCGGGCCACTGGTGGGCGCTGCCGCCGGGCCAGGCTTGCCTGTCGTGGGCTGGTCGATAAGCGGTGGCGATTTGCGGGTGGCGCACTTCCTGGGTGTGCATGCGCAGCAGGTCTTGCCGGTGGCGGGCTGGCTGCTGGCGCGCGCGGTCGGGCGCGGTGCTGTGCCCGCGATGGCGTTGTGCGGGGCGGGGTATGCCGGCCTGGTGGCGTTGGCCCTGGCGCAGGCCTATGCGGGCGGTCCGCTGATCGCCTTTTAGTTGCCGGGGTCGCGGCACGGCGATATTCATTTTTTTTGAAAAAAGATTATTTTGAAAATAAATGTATCTTCGGTTTATTTAAACGCTTTTAAACGCCCCTTTAAACGATTTTTAAACGAACCGGGATATTGATGGTTTTCGTAAATACGCTAGGATGATTAATCAGGTAAAGCGGCTGTCCAACAAAAGTATTTATTTGAATGGAACGGTCACGGGCATTGCCTGCTTGCTTCGGTCCAGAGCGATATGCATTAACTCGTGGGTTTTCTGTTTTCTGTTTTATGGGTGAGTGATGGCTACTGAAGAAACCGTACGCATGAGCGCAGAAGACCCGCTAGTTTGCGATTTTCCGTTTTCTACCGCTTTTATGAATGAGTGACCAATGGCTGACCAAGATATATCCGTAGGCGGGCCATCCCCTTCCAGTGTGACGATCGATCAAGGCGACTACGCTGAAGATACAGCAGTTCATTCAACTTTCTACACCCTGGGCACTTTGAACATTGCTAACGAATCGGATTCTGCCGATGTCCTGGATGTTAGCGTGCATTTGGCTGAGTTTGCGGCTGGCATCAAGTTGAACGTGGAAGAGAATGCAAACGTCAACCTGACCAGCCTGTCGCTTGACGATCGTCCCTTCATTCCGGGCGATTATCCCGTATACGAATTCAGCGTTGCAGACGGCGCCACATTGGATATGTCGTCTGGCTTCCTCAGGCATGTCCTGGGACAGGACGCCATGCCCAATCAAGGCCAGATTTTTGTCGATCTTAGCGGCCCGGGCACCTCGACCTTGATTTTTGATAGTGCGGACATTGTTTATTTTTCCGACGATCCCGGTGCCTCCGCCACGTTCACCGGAATATCTGCCGGCGACCAGGTCGTGGTTCCGGGCGCCGCCAGCGCTACCTATGCGAATGGCATGCTGACTTTTCAGGATGCGTCCGGTGGTACTCTCGCGGACTTCCATGCCGCGGGCCTGAACCCGGAAGATATTACCTTCGAAAATGGCACGATGACCTACGCGTGCTACCTGAAGGGTACGCATATCGCCACGCCAGGCGGCGAAGTCCAAATCGAGAATATCAAGGCAGGCGATCGGGTCCTGACCGCCAGTGGCGACGTTGCCACCGTGAAATGGCTGGGCCACCGCACGCTGCGCAAGCAGCGTATTCCGACAAAAGACGCGATTCGCGCCTTTCCCGTTCTGTTCAAGAAAGACTCGATCGCCAAGAACCGGCCCCATCGGGACCTGATGCTGTCACCCGGGCATCACGTCTATTTCGATGGCGCGCTGATTCCGGCCATGCTGCTGGTGAATGGCCGGACGATTATCCAGCAGTTCGATATGAAGGTCTTCGAGTATTTTCATATTGAACTGGAACGGTTCGACATTATCCTGGCCGAGGGCGTGCCGGCGGAATCGTATGTGGATACGGGCAACCGCAAGATGTTCCAGAATGCCAAGGCCGTGGCTTTGCATCCGGATTTCGCGCCTGCTGAAGGGCGCCCGGTAATCGAGGGCATCGAGGTGGTGCGATCGGGGCCCGTGGTGGAAGCGGTGCGCAAGCGCCTGTTTCAGCGGGCCCAGGCCTTGACCCAGTCCGTGCGCGTAGCGGATCCCGACCTGCGCATCGAAGTCAATGGCCAGGAAATCCGGGCTCAGGACCCTCGCCAAGGGGAAGGCGTCATCCGCTTCGTCTTGCCGGCCGGCATTGGCGATGTGCGTATCCGCTCTCGTTCGGCGGTGGTGCGCGAAACATCGCTCAGTGCCCGCCGCGATTTGCGGCAAGTGGGCGTGGGCCTGGTACGCATCACCATCGAAGACCAGGAAGGCCGCCGCGATATCGACCTGCAGAGTACGCGACTGGGCGGCATGCATGCGCCACAGGACGTGCATGGCGTTGCCATGCGCTGGACCACCGGCGACGCAGTGATCCCGGCCGCATTGCATGGCGTCAACGGCCCGGCGGTGCTGGAACTGCATGTGCTGCGTACTTACTCGTACTGGGACGACGCCCTGCAACGCGCAGCCTAGCCGGGCTCTAGCGCGGCCATCTCGTTTCCGTGCTCGTGCCGCGGTGTAATTTCCATGATGAGTTCCACCCGGCGGTTGGCCGCACGCCCGGCCGAGGTGTCATTGGATGCGATGGGGCGCGTGTCGGCATAGCCCACGGCACGCAGCCGTGCCGGTGCCACGCCATCGCGCACCAGCTCGCGCAGCACGCTGGCGGCGCGGCCGGCGGACAGTTCCCAGTTCGACGGAAACTGGCGTGTCTGGATCGGCACGGGATCGCTGTGGCCTTCTACCGACACAGGATAGCCCTGGCTGCGGTTGATGACCCCGGCCATGCGCTGGATCAGGCCCAGCCCGTTCGGGCTGAGCATGGCCTGGCCCGAGGGGAACAGCAATTCATTGCTGATGCGAAAGCTGATGGATTTTTCGTTGACGATGACGTCCACGCCGTCGCCCAGATCGTCCAGGCCCAGCTCGGCGATAGTGGGCGGGGCGGGCTCGGGCTCGGCGGGTTCCGCGGGCGGCGCATCGCTGGTTGCGGCGCCGGGGGCTTGCTGGATGCTCGGAACCGGCGGGGCGAGTGCATCGGTGGCGATGGCGTCAGGGCTTGCAAGCGTGCCTGATGTCTGCGGGGCCGCCGCTGCCATATGCCCAGGCATGGCAAGTGCCGCCATGGCGTCCGTCAGCGCGGTGTCCAGCGCCGCCCATGCGGCTGGCGGCGCGCCGGCCTGGGCAACAGATCCCACCAGCTCGACCGGCAGGTCTGCCGCCTGCGCGGGCCCGGGCAGTTTCGATACGGCCAGCAGCACGACCAGCATGGCCAGCAGCAGGGTGATCAAGTCCAGATACGTCAGCAGCCAGCTTTCGGATTCGGGCTCGTTGGGCGGCTCGACGTGCCAGCGCGCGAAGCGCCCGCCGCCGTGCAGCACGGGCCGGCCGGCCGGCGCTGCAATGCGGGGGCCGGGCCGGCGCTGCTGGTGCTGCCTGCGCAGGGCGTCGATGCGGTCGGCCAGGCTCATGGGCGCGCGGCGGCCGTGCGGGCCAGCGATGCCGTCGCGCCAGCGGCGGGCCGGGCCGGCTTGGCGGGGCTTGGCCTGGTTGCGGCATGGGCGGCCTTCACGGCCTTGTTCGCAGCCTTGCCGGCGGCCTTGGTCCTGGCGGTGACGGCGTGGCCGCCATCATAGACCTCGTCCTCGATGTCCATCATGAACGAGTTCAGTGTTTCGCGCACCACGGCCGGCCCTCGGCGCGCGCACATCATGGAAATGCCTTGCAGCACCATGTTCATCAGCATCAGGCGTTGTTCGGTGCGGCGTTCCAGCTTGACTGCAATCGGCTTGCAGACCAGGTTGGCCAGCAGGATGCCGTAGAACGTGGTCATCAGCGCCACCGCCAATTGCTGGCCGATCAGCACCATGTCGCCGCTGCCCAGCACCGCCATCAGGTTGATCAGCCCCACCAGCGTGCCCAGCATGCCGAAGGCCGGTGCGAAGCCCGCCATGATGCGGAACATCTGCGCCTCGGCGTGTTCGCGCGCGCGCAGGCGGGCGATGCGCCATTGCAGCAGCTCGATGATCTGGTCTTCCGGCGTATGGTCGATCACCAATTGCACGCCGGTGCGCAGGAATGGATTCGATACTTGCTTGAGCGCCTGTTCGACCTTGTGCACGTCGTCGTTCATCCATAGCTGCGCCATGGAGACCAGTTCGTCGATATCGCGGCGCGAATCGATCTGTTCGCTGCGAAATACGGTGCGCACCAAAGCGAACACGCGCGCGACTTCGCGCAACGGATAGCTGATGAACAAGGCGGCGCAGGTGCCGCCCAGCACGACCACCAGGCCGGCCAGGTTGATGTACAGGGTCGGATCCGTGGCGGAAAACGCCAGCGCGGCCGCCAGCGTGACGACCGCGACCACGATGCCGATGAGGGTAGAGGGGTTCATGGAAAGTGAGCCTTGTGCAGGGATCTGCTGCGGAATGGACTCATTCTAGAAAGCGGCAGGGCGGGGCAATCGGCGGAGAACGGGACGAAAACGGCCGTTTTGCCGCATTCGCGCTTGTCACAAAAAAATATAACCACATGGTTGAATATTGGCGTGCAAGCGCATAACATAACCAAATGGTTGAATATAACGTCCCCCCTCTGGACCGTATCTTTCATGCGCTGGCCGACCCTACGCGGCGCGCCATGCTGCGTGCGCTGGCCGATGGCGAACGGCCCATCGGCGAACTGGCGGCACCCTTCGATATGTCGTTTGCCGCTGCTTCCAAGCACGTCAAGGTGCTGGAATCGGCCGGCCTGGTCAGCCGCCGCGTGCAGGGCCGGCTGCATTTCTGCCGTATCGAGGCCAGCCCGCTGGCGCAAGCGCAGGCCTGGCTGCGCCATTACGAACCCTTCTGGACCCACAGGCTGGACACGCTGCAAGCGCTGCTGCAATCCGAGCCGGATGCCGATGCACGGCCGCCGGCATCTTCTTCTTCCGACCGAGGACCACGCTCATGAATACCGATGCTTCGTCTTACCGTAGCGGCTATGGTGAATTTGTCGAGTCAGGCGCTCTGCAGTTCGTGCGGGTGTTGCCGGGGCCGGTTGAACGCGTGTGGGCGTGGCTGGCCGATTCCGGCAAGCGCGCGCAATGGCTGGCTGCCGGCGAACTGCCGGCGCAGCCAGGCATGTGGTTCGAGATGCGCTTCGACCACAATGGCCTGACGCCCGATACCGGACCGGTGCCCGAGCGGTTTCGCGCCTATGAAGCAGGGGTTGCCACCCGGCACCGGTTATTGCGTTGCGAGCCGCCGCACCTGCTGTCGATCAGCTGGGGCGGGGGCAATGAAGAATTGTCGGAAGTGACGTTTGAGTTGTCGCCGCAAGGCGAACAGGTGCGGCTGGTGCTGACGCACCGCCGCCTGGTGCGCGGCGACACCTTGCGCAGCGTATCCAGCGGGTGGCATACGCATTTGCAGGTATTGGCCGACAAGCTGGCCGGCCGCGTGCCGCCACCGTTCTGGACGATGGTCGACACACTGGAACAAGACTATGCGGCCCGGCTGGGCCAGGCGGCGGCGGGCAATTCCCCGCCGTAACCGGAAAGCTTATTGCGGCGCGCTGCCGGCCGGCGCGTTCTTCTTGGCCATCTCGATAACGCGCTGGCGCAGTTGCGGATCTTGTTCCACAGCCTGGCCGATGCCATTGAATTCGTCGACGGTCAGGCCGTCGGCGTTGACCATCTTCACCATTTTTTCATCGGCTTCGCGGTAGACCTTCTCGCGCGCGGCATCGTCCTTGGCGGCTTGCAGCTTGGGCCGGTATTCGTCGGCCACCATGGCCACCTTCTGCGAGGCGACGGCGAATTTCTGCAGTTGCGTATCCGAGGGCTGGATGGCCGGTTGCGCCTGGGCAGGGGGCTGCGCAGCGGGGGCGGGGGCGGCCTGCGCCAGTGCCGCGACGGGCGACAGGCTCGCGGCCAGGACGGCAGCGGCAAAAAAAGCATGGGTCGAACGCGGCATGAAGCCTCCTTGATCGAGTTGACGACGTATAGCGCATGATGACAAGCCCGACCCCTGCGGTTCAAGCTTTGCGATGTTTGCGCATGTGTCGGCGGCCCGGGGACGCCCGGTTACTGAGCGTTTCAAGGGGGATCAGGAATTCAGCGAACGGGCCCGTGCCAGCAGCAATTCGCGCTCTCGCGCGTTGCGTGCCATGCCTGCGGCACGCTGGAATTCGGCGCTGGCCTCGTCGCGGCGGCCCAGGCGCGCCAGGAAGTCGGCCCTGACACTGGGCAGCAGGTGATAACCCGCCAGCGCGGGTTCGGCAGCCAGCGCGTCGGCCAGCGCCAGTCCGGCCTGCGGGCCGAATGCCATACCCACCGCCACTGCGCGATTCAGTTCTACGACAGGCGATGGGGCCACCTGCGCCAGGGCATCGTACAGTGCCACGATCTGCTGCCAGTCGGTGTCTTCGGGGCGTGCCGCGCGCGCGTGGCAGGCTGCCAGCGCGCCTTGCAGGGCGTAGGGGCCCAGGCTGCCGGCCTGCGCCTCGGCCTGTTGCAGCGCCGCCAGGCCGCGGCGGATCAAGAGCGGATCCCAGCGGGCGCGATCCTGGTCCATCAGCAGCACGGGCCGGCCTTCGGCGTCGATGCGGGCGGCCAGGCGCGAGGCCTGGATTTCCATCAGCGCCACCAGGCCATGCACCTCGCTTTCGCGGGGGGCCAGCCCGGCCAGGATCCGGCCCAGCCGCAAGGCTTCGTCGCAGAGCGCCGGCCGCATCCAGTCATCGCCGGCGGTGGCGGCATAGCCTTCATTGAAGATCAAATACACCACCTCAAGCACAGAGGCCAGGCGCGCCGCCAATTCTGCGCCGCGCGGCACCTCGAAGGGCACGCGGGCTTCGCGCAAGCTGCGCTTGGCGCGCACGATGCGCTGGGCGATAGTGGACTCGGACACCAGGAAGGCGCGCGCGATTTCATCGGTGCGCAGTCCGCCCAGCAGGCGCAGCGTCAGCGCCACGCGAGCCTCGGTGGACAGCACGGGATGGCAGGCGGTGAACACCAGGCGCAGCAGGTCGTCGCCGATGTCGTCCTGGCGCGCCGCGTCCAGCGCATCGACGAAGTCGGGCTCGACGTGGGCTTGCAGCGCATCCATCTCGTGGCCCAGCTGTTCGCGCTTGCGGGCGTGCAGCGAGTCTTGCCGCAACCGGTCCAGCGCGCGGTTCTTGGCGGCGGTCATCAGCCAGGCTCCGGGATTGTCGGGGATGCCGTCGCCAGGCCAGCGCTCCAGCGCCGTGACCAAGGCGTCCTGCGCCAGCTCTTCGGCCAGGCCCACGTCGCGCACCAGGCGCGCGACACCGGCGATGACCTTGGCCGACTCGATACGCCAGACGGCCTCGATAGCCTGGTGGACGGCATCGCGCGAGCTCATTGCTGCAGGATCTCGGCGTTGGGGTCCATGTACATCAGTTCCCAGACGTGGCCGTCGGGGTCCTCGAACCCGTGGCCGTACATGAAGCCATAGTCTTGCGGCTGGCGCGGCACCGATCCGCCGGCCGCCCGGGCACGGGCGACCAGGTCGTCGACTTCGGCGCGGCTTTCGCATGACAGGCAGACCAGCACTTCAGTGCTTTGCTTCGGGTCGCTCAGCGGCTTGTCGACGAAGGTCTTGAAATAATCGCGGGTCAGCAGCATGGCGTGCAGGTTTTCGCCCAGCACCAGGCAGGCCGCGTTCTGGTCGGTAAAGCGCGGGTCGACATCCAGGCCCAGTTGCTTGAAGAAGTCGATGGATTTCTGCAGGTCGGCAACGGCCAGGTTCACGAAGATCTGTTTGTGCATGATGGGTCTCGGAATAGATGAAGGAGGGCGGGGTGGATGGGTCAGTGCGGTTGGAGGGCGCGAAACCGCCCGGCCGACGGGTTGGCGTGGGCCAGGTCATCGATTTCATAGAGCGGGCGCACCTCGATCTCGGCCTGTACGCCGGCCCCCATGGGCGCGGGAAAGCGCCGCGTCCACTCCAGTGCTTCTTCGCGCGATCGTGCCTGGATGACGGTGTAGCCGGCCACCAATTCGCGGGTCTGGGCAAACGGCCCGTCGATGATGCTGCGCTGTCCGTCGGCATAGCGGATGCGCCAGCCAGCCGAACTGGGCTGCAGCCCGGCGGCGTCGAGCAGGGCGCCGGCCTGGGCCAGGGCCTCGTGATAGGCGGCCATTTCGGCGAACAAGGCGTCATCGGGCAGGCGGCCTGCCTCGGTGTCGGCAGTGGCTTTGACGATGATCATGAAGCGCATGGCGGTTTCTCCTGTCGGGTAGGTGCCCGCCGGTTCGGCGGCGCTCATGGGCACGACGACGGGCGGGCGGCGAGATCGACAGAAAACCGGCCAGATCAGGGAAAACCCCTATGCATGGCCGTCATGCGGGATCAGGCGAAGCAAGGTCCCAATTCGCGTATCTCGACCGTGCACCACTGCGCGGCGGGACATTCGGCCGCGATGGCCACCGCTTCTTCACGGGTGGCGCAGTTCAACAGGAAAAAACCGCCGATCATTTCCTTCGCTTCGGCGTAGGGGCCGTCGAGCAGGCGCTGGCGCCCGTCGCGCACTTGCAGTTTCACGCCGTCGGCTTCCGACTTGAGCGACTGGGCGTCTTGCAGCAGGCCACGGGCTTTCAGGTCGGCGGCGTAGCGCAGCATGCCGTCGTAGGCGGCGCGGCCGGCCTCGGGCGTGCGCTGGGCCCGCTGGCCGATGGGTTCGACGATAAGCAGCATATAAGACATGGGGGCTCCGCGTGAAAGAACGGCTGGTGGCGGGTAGGCATATTTCGCCGAGTTTATCCGCCCGGCTTGCGGCTTTGGAAGGCCCGGCATGGTTTTCAGGTGTATCGTCAGCCTGTTGCATCACGGAGACCTTCATGACCGCCACCCAGGAAAGCATCAGCATGGCGCTTTTCTGCGACTTTGAAAACGTCGCATTGGGCGTACGCGACGCCAATTACCAGAGATTCGACATCAAGCCGGTACTGGAACGCTTGTTGCTCAAGGGCAGCATCGTGGTCAAGAAAGCCTATTGCGACTGGGAACGCTATCGCGAATTCAAGGCCACCATGCACGAGGCCAATTTCGAATTGATCGAGATTCCGCATGTGCGCCAATCGGGCAAGAATTCCGCCGACATCCGGCTGGTGGTCGATGCGCTCGACCTCTGCTATACCAAGCTGCACGTCGATACCTTTGTGATCATCAGCGGCGATTCCGATTTTTCCCCGCTGGTGTCCAAGCTGCGCGAGAACGCCAAGCAGGTGATCGGGGTGGGGGTCAAGCGGTCGACCTCTGACTTGCTGATCGCCAATTGCGACGAGTTCATCTTCTACGACGACCTGGTGCGCGAACGCCCGCGCGCCGAGCCGAAGACGGGGGCGGCGCGCGAGCCGGGCGGTGCGGCCCGGCGCGGCACCGATGAGGATCCCGGCCGCAAGGCCGAACTCGAGGCGCGCCGTACGCAGGGCATCGAGATCGCCGTCGAGACCTTCGACGACCTGGTGTCCGAACGCGGCGACGGCGGCAAGATATGGGCCTCGGTGCTGAAAGAAGCCATCAAGCGCAGAAAGCCCGATTTCAACGAGTCGTACCATGGTTTTCGCGCGTTCGGCAACCTGCTCGAAGAAGCCCAGGCGCGGGGGTTGCTGGCGTTCGGGCGCGATGAGAAATCAGGCGCGTACGTGTACCGCACGCCGGCGCCCGAACCCGCCGCGCCCGCGCCCACACCTGCGCCCACAGCCGCGCGCGGCGCTGGCCGGACCTCGCGCAAGACGGCCGCGCGCAAGACGCCGGCAGCCAAGAAGCCAGTATCCCAGGCGCCGACACCCAAGGCCGACGCCGCGGTGCCACGCAGCGCCGACATGCCGGCGGACGCCATCGTGCCGGCTGCCGCCGCGGTCGACGAACCTGCGCCACCCGCACGCAAGACGTCTTCGCGGGGCAGGCGCCCACGCAAGACCAGCGAGGCGCAATAGACCGGGCTTTTGCGCGCCCGCCGGGGCGCTTTCTGTCTTTATGCTGACGCTGCGTCCTGCTCTTGAATCCGACCTGCCTTACCTGCTGGCGCTGCGGCGCCAGACCATGGATGCGCACCTGGCCAGCAGCGGCTTGCCCGCCGATGATGCTGCGCACCTGACGCGCATCTGCTATCACTGGGAAGATGCCCGGGTCGTGTTGCTCGATGGCGCACCGGCCGGCCTGTTGAAGTCGTATCGCGGGCCATCGGCCTGGCATGTGGTGCAGCTGCAGGTCGCGCCCGAATACCAGGGGCAGGGCCTGGGCGCGCGCCTGTTGCGCCAGGTGCTGACGCAGGCCGATGCGGCGGGGCTGCCCACCCAGCTCGACGTGCTCAAGACCAACCCCGCCCGCCGGTTGTACGAACGCCTGGGTTTTCGCATCGTGGCCGATACCGGCGTCGAATACCATATGGAACGCGCCGCCGGCTGCGATGCCGGCCAGTAAACTCTTGCTTATCCGGGTTATCGAGCTGGCATCACCATGAACCATACCGACACTGTCGCGCGCGACTGGCGCACCGCCTGGCGTACCCAGGCCCAGGCCCGTCCGCTGGTGGCCCTGGGCCTGGCGGCGGCGAGCCTGGCGGTGCTCTGGCTGTTGGGTTCGGGCCTGTATCACGGCCTGACCGGTGTCGAACGCAACTATATCCGCTACGCCTTCGCGGGCGGCATGGCCGGCTTCGCCGCGACGGCCTTGGGTGCGCTGGCCGCGATCGGCCTGCGCACCATCCATGCGCGCACCCAGGACACCATGCTGGGGTTCGCCGCCGGCATGATGCTGGCGGCCAGCGCTTTTTCGCTGATCCTGCCGGGCCTGGAAGCCGCGGGTGGGCTGGTGGGCGAGGGGCCCGCGGCCGCCGGCGTGGTGGTGCTGGGGCTGGCGCTGGGCGTACTGCTGATGCTGGGGCTGGATGCCTTCACGCCGCACGAACACGACAGCACCGGGCCGTGCGGCCCGCAGGCCGAGCGCGTCAACCGGGTATGGCTCTTCGTGCTGGCCATCACGCTGCACAACCTGCCCGAGGGCATGGCCATCGGCGTGGGCTTCGCCAATGGCGATATGCAGGTCGGTATCCCCCTGACGTCGGCCATTGCCATCCAGGATATTCCCGAGGGCCTGGCCGTTGCCATGGCGCTGCGGGCCACCGGCCTGTCGCCCATCCGGGCGGCGCTGGTGGCGGTGGCCTCGGGCCTGATGGAGCCGCTGGGCGCACTGGTGGGCCTGGGCATGTCCAGTGGCCTGGCGCTGGCGTATCCGGTCAGCCTGGGCCTGGCCGCGGGCGCAATGATTTTCGTCGTGTCGCACGAAGTGATTCCGGAAACCCACCGCAACGGACACCAGACCTCGGCCACGGTCGGTCTGATGGCCGGCTTTGCGGTAATGATGTTCCTGGACACGGCGCTGGGTTAAGCGTTTCTTTTTTCTATCCAAGAGGACCAATCGTGATCGCGCTGCTCGAGGCCCAACGGGCCGGGTTGTTCCAACGCCAGCACTGGTTGCCCAACATCGTGTCGGGCATCATCGTGGGCGTGGTGGCATTGCCGCTGGCCATGGCGTTTGCCATCGCATCGGGGGTCAAGCCCGAGCAGGGCCTGTATACCGCCATCGTGGCCGGGCTGCTGGTGGCAATGTTCGGCGGCAGCCGGCTGCAGATCGCGGGGCCCACCGGCGCGTTCATCGTCATCCTGGCCGCAGTGGTGGCCGAGCATGGCGTGGGCGGGCTGCAGATCGCCACCTTGATGGCCGGCGTCATTTTGTTGCTGCTGGGCGTGGCGCGCCTGGGCGCGGTCATCAAGTTCATCCCGGCGCCGGTGATCGTGGGCTTTACCGCCGGCATCGGCGTGATCATCTGGGTGGGGCAATGGAAAGATTTCTTCGGCCTGCCCGGCGTTACCGCGGCGCACTTCCACGAGAAGCTCTGGCAATTGGTGCAGGCCCTGCCTCATCTGCACCTGGCCACCACGGCCCTGGCCGTGGGCAGCCTGGCGTTGCTGATCCTGTCGGCGCGCGTGCCATACCTGAAGCGCGTGCCCGGGCCGCTGGTGGCGCTGGTGGTGGCCACCGCGCTGCAGGCGGTGTTCCGGTTCGATGGGGTGGCCACCATAGGCTCGGCTTTCGGCGGCGTGCCGCAGGGGCTGCCAAGCTGGCAGTGGCCCGATGTCACGCTATCGCGCGTGATCGAACTGATCGGCCCGGCCTTCGCCATCGCCATGCTGGGCGCCATCGAATCCCTGCTGTCGGCCGTGGTGGCCGATGGCATGGCCGGCACCCGCCACCAGTCCAACCAGGAACTGATCGGGCAGGGCATCGCCAATATCGTGGCGCCACTGTTCGGCGGCATCGCCGCCACCGGCGCCATCGCGCGTACTGCCACCAACATCCGCAACGGTGGCACCAGCCCCCTGGCGGGCATGGTGCACGCGGCCACCCTGCTGGCTATTGTGGTGCTGTTGGCGCCCCTGGCCGAGAACGTGCCCCTGGCCGCGCTGGCGGCCATCCTGTTCGTGGTGGCGTGGAACATGAGCGACGTGCGGCATTTTGCCAAGATGCTGCGCCGGGCGCCGCGTGCCGACGTGGTGATCCTGCTGGTCACCTTCTTGCTGACCGTGTTCGCCGACCTGGTCGTGGCGGTCAATATCGGGGTGATCCTGGCAACGCTGCACTTCCTGCGCCGCATGGCCGCCAGCGTGGGCGTGCAGCCGGTCGAAGGCGATGAACTGCGCTACGAACTGGCTGCCAGCGGCATGACCGAGCTGCCCGAGGGCGTGCTGGTGTTCACCGTGGAAGGGCCCTTGTTCTTTGCCGCAGTCGAGAACTTCGAGCACGCGCTGGCCTGCACCCGCAGCGATCCGCGCGTGCTGGTGATCCGTTTGCGGCGCGTGCCTTTCATCGACGTGACGGGCTTGCAGATGCTCGAAGAGGTCATCGCGCGCCTGCACCGGCGTGGCGTGCGCGTGTTGCTGGCCGAGGCCAATGCGCGGGTGCGCGGCAAATTGCAGAAAGCCATGATTGCCGACCTGGTGGGCCCCGATGCCCTGTTCGATACGCTGGTGCAGGCGCTGGCCGCTTGCGGCGCGCCTGCGCCGCAAGCATCGGGCGCGGCCGGCAGTTCGTTGCCGGCCAGCCCGGATGCGCAAGCGCCTGCCCGCTGAGGCAGCGCGGCTTAGCGGCGGCCGTTGAGCAGGCCGCCGCCGATCTGCAGCAGATCGTTCAGGCCGACCTGGCCGTCGCCGTCCTGGTCCAGCAGCGAGCCCAACAGCCCGCCGCCCGGGCCTCCCTGTTGGCGGGCGACGTCGCGTTCCTGGCCGAGCGTGGTGCTCAGGCCGCCGGCGTCCATGCCGTCGCCCTGCATGCGCTTGGCCAGGAACGCCATGACGATGGGCGCCAGCAGTTTCAGCAGGCCGGCGGCGTTATTGCCGCCCAGGCCGGTGGCCTGGCCCAGGTTGTCTTCGGCGCGTTGCTGGTTGTCGCCGAAGATATGGCCCAGGATGGCGCCGCTGTTGGCCGGGCTGCTGCCCGCCTCGGCACCGCCGCCCAATAGCGAACCCAGCAGGCCGCCCAGGTCGGCGCCGCCGCCGGCGTGGTCGCGCTGCAGGGCGCCGAACAAGGCCTCGGCGCCTTGCGGCTGGGCGGCATTGTGGCCCAGCGTGCCCAGCAGCATCGGCAATGCGGCGCCGACGGCGTCGCGGGTTTGCGCGGCGTCGGTGCCCAACTGCTGGGAAATCTGTTGCATGGGCGCGCCTTGAAGCTGCGCGAAAAGCTCGTCGGAAAGCGTGGCGGGAGAGTTCATGGCGTTTCTTCCTGATGAACGGGTTTGGTTAGCGTACCACCGGATGAGGCGGGGTGGGGCGCGGCGCGCGGCGCATTGCGCAGCAGCAGCCCGCCCAGCAGGGCGGCCGTGGCGGCGCAGATGGCGCCCAGCATGAACGCCAGGCGGTAGCCGCCATTGAGCGCATCGGGCAGCACGGCGCCGGCCGAGGCCAGGGCACCCGTGCGCGCTGCCGCCAGGCTGGCCAATATCGCCAGGCCCAGTGCGCCGCCCATCATGAACGCGGTGTTGACCACGCCCGAGGCCAGGCCCGATTCGTGCGGCGGCACGTCGTTCATGGCGGCCAGCAGCAGCGGGTTGAACGCGATGCCGGCCCCCAGCCCCAGCAGCAGCATGCCGGGCAGGATGTGCACGGCAAATCGGCCGTCGATGGGGGCCTGCGCGAACAGCGCCAGGCCCAGCGCGGCGATCGCCAGCCCGGCCGCCAGCGGTGCGCGGATACCGAAGCGCATCACCAGCCTGGCCGATACGCCCAGCGAACAGACGGCCATGATCAGGTTGCCGGGCAGGAAGGCCAGGCCGACCTGCAAGGCGCTGTAGCCCAGCACCAATTGCATGTATAGCGCCGAAATGAAGAACCACGCGAACATGGCGCCTGCCCACAGCACGCCCACCACGTTGGCGGTGGCCAGGTTGCGCAGCCGGAACAGGCCCAGCGGCATCAGCGGCGCCTCGCTGCGCGACTCGATGAACAAGAACGCCGCCAGCAGGACGGCCGCGGCGATCAGCAGCCCCAGTGACTGGGGCGAGGTCCAGCCGACCTCGTTGCCGTTCACCACGGCGTATACCGCCAGCATCAGCGACAGCGTCACGGTGGCGGCGCCTGCCAGGTCGAGCCGGATGCCGCTGCTGGCGGAACGTCCGCCGGGCAGCAGCACCAGGCACAGGCCGAACACCACGGCGCCGATCGGCAGGTTCACCAGGAAGATCCAGTGCCAGCTCAGGACGCTGGTCAGCAGGCCGCCCAGCAGTACGCCCACGCTGCCGCCACCGGCGCATACAAAACCGTACACGCCCATGGCCTTGGCGCGCTCGGCCGGTTCGGAAAACAGGTTCATGATCAGCGACAACGACACCGCCGAGACCACGGCGCCGCCCAGGCCCTGCACGGCACGCGCGGCCACCAGCAGTTCCTGGCTGCCTGCCACCCCGCACGCCAGCGAGGCCGCGGTAAACAGCGTCAGGCCCGCCAGGAAGACGCGGCGGGCACCGAACAGGTCGCCCAGCCGGCCGCCCAGCAGCAGGAAGCCGCCGAAGGTCAGCATGTAGGCGTTCACCACCCACACCAGGGCGGTTTCGGAAAACTGCAGGTCGGCGCGGATCGAGGGTAGCGCCACATTGACGATGGTGGTATCCAGGACGATCATCAGCACGCCCAGGCACAGCACCATCAGTGCCAGCCAGCGTTGCCTGTCTTGGAGAGAATGCTGCATGCAAGAGCTCCGTCAAAGGGAAAGGGGGGAATCAGCCCGCCATCTGGCCGCCGTTGATCAGCCACGACGTGCCGTAGCGGTCGGTCAGCGCGCCGAAGGCCTCGGCCCAGAAGGTTTTCTGCAGGGGCATGGTCACAGTGCCGCCCTCGGCCAGGTTATTGAAAATGCGGGTCGCGTCGGACACAGTGGGGAAAGCCAGCACCAGCGACACGCCCTGCTGGCCCTGGTAGGGTTGGTTGCCCGCGGCGTCCGAGGCCATCAGGGTCTGGCCGTCCAGGCTCAGCCGGGCATGCATGATGCGGTCTTGCGCGCCGGCCGGAATATCGGTGCCGTCGGGGGCCTGGCCGTATGTCAGCATCGCTTCGATGCGACCGCTCAAAGTATGTTCGTAGAAGCGCATGGCGTCGGCGCAGTTGCCGTCGAAGGTCAGGTAGGCGCAGAGCTGGGGCATGATGGATTCTCCGGTTGTGGGCGGGGCGGCGGCCCGTGTGGCCAACGGTGCGCGGCCAGTGTTGTAATGGCGGTCGCGCCGATGAACCATGAATGAAGCGTCACGATGACCATACAGATTAATGAAGAACTGCGAACCTATATAGACCCGCTCAGCGCGGACGAATACGCCGCGCTCGAGCGCAGCCTGCTGGCCGAAGGTTGCCGCGACGCGCTGGTGCTATGGAACGATGTATTGGTCGACGGCCACAACCGCTACGAGTTGTGTCGCAACCACGGCATCGAATTCAAGACTATCCAGAATACCCGTTTTACGTCCTTCGATGATGTCAGGCTGTGGATGATAGAGAACCACCTGGGCCGGCGCAGCGTGTCGGATTTCCAGCGCGGGGTGCTGGCATTGCGCAAGAAAGAAATCTTGCAGGCGCGCCAGGCGGAGCAGGCGCAGGCCGCCCTGCAGGCCTCGGCAGACGTGCCGGCCCCGCAAGCGGCCGAGCCAGCCCCGCTGCCCACCCGCCAGGCGTTGGCGCGGGCCGCGCGCGTCAGCAGCAATACGCTGGGGCAGATCGAGAAAATCCACAAGGACGCCGCGCCAGAGCTGGTGCGGGCGGTGAAGGCCGGGGATATTTCCATCAATGCGGCCGCCGCCGTGGCGACGCTGCCGGCCGATCAACAAGTGGCGGCCGCGGCGCAAGGGCGCAAGGCGCTGCGCGAGCTGGCGCGCCAGGCCCGCGAGGCCAAGGCGGCCTCGCGCGACAGCGATGCCGATGCTCCGCCCGCCGCCGACGAGCCCGTCGATGCCATCGACGATTATCCGGCCGAAGTGGCGCGCCTGCGCCGCCTGCTGGCCGCGCTGACCGAAGAACGCGATGCGCTGAAGAAGAAAGTCATGCACTTGACGGTGGCGTTGAGCGAAGCGCGCAACAACGCCTAGGGTCTCTGCACACGAAAAGCGCCCGCACTGGCCGGATATGGGGCCCTCATCCGGCCTGGCGGAATGTCAGGTTGATGCGGATCGCGCCCAGGCGCGGGTGGCTGGCGTCTTTCAGGGGCAGCACGCCGTGGTAGCGCAGGCGGTCGGGGCCGCCCCAGACCGCCACGTCGCCGTGGTGCAGCGGCACCCGCCGGGCCGGGTCGCCGCGCCGGCCGCCGCCGAACAGGAATACCGCCGGGATACCCAGCGAGACCGACACGATGGGGGCGCCGAAGTCGCGCTCGTTCTTGTCCTGGTGCAGGCCCATGCGCGCACCCGGCACATAGCGGTTGACCAGGCAGGCGTCGGGCCGGAAGCCGGCGAAGCCTGCGGCGTCGGCAGCGGCCTGCGCCAGGCGCAGGAAAGCGGCCGGCATGGCGGGCCAGGGCAGGCCGGTCTGCGGATCGTGGCGTGCATAGCGGTAGCCGTGGCGATCAGAAGCCCAGCCCAGCGCGCCGCAGTTGCTCAGCGCGGCCGACATGCGCAAGCCGCCCGGGGTTTCCATGTGTCGCAGCGGCGCGGCGGCCAGCACGCCGTCCAGTGCCGGCAGCACCGCATCGACGTATGGCAGGGCGTAGCCGCGCAGCACGACGGCGGCGGGGCCCAGGTCGATGCGGACGGGGGCAGTGTCATGCGGGTCGAACAGTTCCAGGTTCATGAGGGGGGCTGGCCGTGGTGGGTGCTGCCAGGCGCTACTGCGCGTCGTGGAAGATGATGCCCAACGTGTAGCGCCTGCCCGAGCGCACCTGGCTGACGCCGTGGCGCTGGTTGACGCGATAGTAGCCGCGCGCGCCCGGCACCGGCCGGTGGTGCACGGCGAACGCCACCGCGTCGCCCTGGCGCAGCGGCACCACCTCGGCGCGCGACTGCATGCGCGGACGCTGCGTGGTCAGCACGAATTCGCCGCCGGTGAAGTCGCGCTGCGGCTCGGACAGCAAGATGGCGACTTGCAGCGGGAACACGTGCTCGCCGTACAGGTCCTGGTGCAGGCAGTTGTAGTCGCCAGGGCCGTAGGCCAGGATCAGCGGCGTGGGGCGGTGCTGTCCGGCGGCATGGCAGCGCCGCAGGAACTGCGCATGGCTGGCGGGATAGCGCACGTCGATGCCCATGGCTTCGTTCCAGCGGTTGGCCAGCGGCGCCAGCAGGGGATACAGCGCCGTGCGCAATTGCGTGATGGGCTCGGGCAAGGGATAGGCAAAGTACTTGTATTCGCCTTGCCCGAAACCATGCCGCGCCATGACCACGCGGCTGCGATAGCGCGCGTCGTCGGCGTAGCCGGCAGACAGTTCCGCGCAGGCGCGGGCATCGAGCAGCGCGGGCAGCACTGCATGGCCGTCCCGGTCCAGGGCGGTTTCCAGGGCTGGCCAATCAAGCGCGGCCAGGCGGTCGGCGGCCGGCGGGGGGGCGGTGCAGTTCATGGCCCCAGTGTAGGCAGCGTGCCGGCTACGGGGCACCCCGGCTCTTGCGGCCGAACTTCCGGGCCGCGTTCAGCCGCAGCGCAGCGCGGTGATGGCGTCGCCGCCGTCAAGAATGATGTTCAGGCGCGCTGGGTTGTATTCCATGGTCATGACCTGGCCCGGCCGCAGGACGCGCAGCTCGCTGGATTGCGAGCGGGAACGCGCGTCGTCGCCTATCGATTCGGCATATTTCTGGCCGATCAGGTCTTGCACGGGCTGAGCGTCGCAGGTAGAGGTCGGGGCGGTGCCGCCCGATGGCGTGCCGGCGCTGTCGGCGGCAGGGGTATCGGACGAGGCGCGCTGGCTTCCGGGCGCGGCGCAGGCAGTCAGGCCGGCAACGAGGAAAACGGGAATCAGCTTGCGGATCATGGGGGCTCCTTCGGGCTGGATAGACATCCATGATAGACCAGCGCGGCAGTTGATTTGTTCAACGAGCCGGCCGGCCCCCGAAAGTCAGCCGGCGTCGCCCGCCAGTACCAGTGAAGCGCCCGCGGCGATTGTCGTCGCTGTGCCTCGCAGGCGGGCCACGTCGCGCAGCGGCGGCGCCCCGTATTGGCGGCTGTATTCGCGGCTGAATTGCGAGGCGCTTTCGTAGCCCACCTGGCGGGCCGCCGCGCCGGCGTCCGCCAGTCCGGCCAGCAGCAGGCGGCGCGCCTCTTGCAGGCGCAATTGCTTCTGGTATTGCAGTGGGCTCATGGCTGTCACCGCCTTGAAATGGTGGTGCAGCGACGACGTGCTCATGTTGACCGTATGGGCAAGCTGGTCGATGCGCAGGGGGTGGTCGAAATGCGTCTGCAGCCATTCGATGGCCTGGCGTACCTGGTGGGTGGGGCCCTCGTGGCGCGCGATGTGCCGCAGCCGTCCGCCCAGTTCGCCGTTCAGCAGGCGGTAGCTGATTTCGCGCCGCAATAGCGGCGCCAGCACCTGGATGTCTTGCGGCGTATCGAGCAGGCGCGCCAGCCGCAGCGCCGCGTCGAGCAGGGGCGGGCAGACCCGCGCCACGGCCAGGCCGCGCCCCGCGTCGGACTCGGCAGGCTGCGGCAGGCCGGTCTCGGCCAGCAGGTCGGCGGTGATGCGCGCGTCCAGGTCGAGCACGAAACACATATAGGGCGTGTCGGGACTGGCCAGGGTCACGCGCGAGGCCACCGGCAGGTCGATCGAGGTCAGCAGGTAGTGCGACGCGTTGTATTCGTAGACGTCCTCGCCCACTTCGACGCGCTTGGCGCCCTGCACCAGCAGCGCCAGCGACGGCCGGTACACGCCGAAAGTCAGTTCGCTGGGCTGTGACGAACGAAAGAACGACAAGCCCTCTATGGCGGTGGGATACAGGCCGTCGGCCTGCGCATGCCGGCCGATCAGCGCGGCCAGCTCGCCCAGGCCGTCGGCCAGGGCGGGCGGACAGGCTGCGGCATTGGTAGAGAAGGGGGCCATATTCACTGCCGATGTATCGGACCACGCCATATTACGCTTGCTCCGCCGGCGCCTTGATCTGGGCCGCGAAGGGCAGGGTGCGGATGCGCTGCCCCGTTGCGGCGTACAGGGCGTTGGCCACCGCCGGCGCCACCGGGGGCACGCCGGGTTCGCCCACGCCGGTGGGCTTTTCCGTGGATGCGACGGTGTGCACTTCAATGGCCGGCATTTCGTTGATGCGCATGACCGGGTAGTCGTGGAAGTTGCTTTGTTCGACCTGCCCGTCTTTCAAGGTCAGGGCGCCATGCAGCGCGGTCGACAGGCCGAAGCCGATGCCGCCTTCCATCTGGGCGCGCACGACATCGGGGTTCACCACCACGCCGCAGTCCAGCGCGCACACGATGCGATCGACCTTGAACGAGCCATCGGCCTTGACGGTGACTTCGGCCACTTGCGCCACGATGGTGTTGAACGATTCGTGCAGCGCGACGCCCCGGCCGCGCCGTTCGCCCTGCGCGCCGTCCGCCAGGGGCCGGGCCCAGCCGGCGCGTTCGGCCGCCAGTTCCAGCACCTTGCGGTGGCGCGGGTGCTGCTCGAGCAAGGCGGCGCGGTAGGCCACCGGATCTTGCCCGGCCGCCATCGCGGCTTCATCCATCAGGCCTTCGGCCGAAAATGCGGTGTGCGTGTGGCCGACCGACCGATACCACAGCACGGGCACGCCGATGTCCTTCGGGGTGTACGACTCGACCCGCAGATTGGGCACGGCATAGCGCAGGTCGGCCTGGCCTTCCACCGACGTGGGGTCGATGCCGTCTTTCATGGCGGCCTCGAACGGGCCGCCCAGGAAGATCGATTGCCCCGCCAGGCGAACGTGCCAGGCCTGCAGCTTGCCCTGCGCGTCCAGGCCGATACGCGCGCGGTGCACATTCAATGGCCGGTAGTAGCCGCCGCGCGTGTCGTCCTCGCGGGTCCAGACCAGCTTGATGGGCGCATGCACGCCCTGGTCGCGCGCGGCCTTGGCAATGGACACGGCCTCGGTCACGTAGTCGGCATGCGCGTTGGCGCGCCGGCCGAAACTGCCGCCGGCATAGAGCTGGGTGATGAACACTTGGTCCGGGGCCAGGCCCAGCATCTTGGCCACCGCCGCCTGGTCGACGCTCTGGAATTGCTCGCCGTTCCAGATGTCGCAGCGCCCATCGCCAAGCTGCACCAGGCAGTTCATGGGTTCCATCGCGGCATGGGCCAGGTAGGGCACTTCGTATTCGGCTTCGATGACTTTGGCGGCCTGCGCCAGCGCGGCATCCACGTCGCCGTGGCTGGCCGCCACGGTGCCGGGGCTGTCCAGCGCCTTGCGGTACTGCGCACGGATCTCGTCGGTGCCCTTGCGGTGGGCCTGGCTGTCGTCCCATTGCACTTGCAGCGCATCGCGCGCGGTGCGCGCGGCCCAGGTGTTGTCGGCCAACACGGCCACGCCCTCGAAGTTGTGCCCGGTGCCGGCAAACTGCAGCACATGGCGCACGCCGGGCACGGCCTTCGCCTTGCTGGCATCGAAACTGGCGACCTTGCCGCCGAAGCGGGGCGGGTGTGCGGCCATTGCGACCAGCATGCCGGGCAGCTTCATGTCCTGGGTGAACAGGGCCGTGCCGTTGGTCTTGGCAATGCCGTCCACGCGGCGCGGCGCTTCATTGCCGATCAGCTTGAAATCGGCCTGCGCCTTCAGCGGCACCGATTCGGGCACGGGCTGCCTGGCGGCGGCGGCCGCCAGTTCGCCAAAGCCTGCCTGCCGCTGCGACGCGGCATGGCGCACGATGCCCGCCGATACCGTGATGTCCTTGGGGTCGACCTGCCATCGTTCGGCCGCAGCGGCAACCAACATGGCGCGCGCCGTGGCGCCGGCACGGCGCATCTGTTCATACGAGTTGGCGATGGCGGTGCTGCCGCCGGTGCCTTGGAGGCCCAGCGCCAGGTTCTTGTACAAGTCGGTGTTGGCGGGGGCGCCTTCGACACGCACGCGAGACCAGTCGGCGTCGAGTTCCTCGGCCACCAGCGTGGCCAGGCCGGTGTAGGCCCCCTGGCCCATTTCCAGATGCTTGGACAGCACCGTCACGCTACCGTCGGTGCCGACGCGCACGAAGGCATTGGGAGCGAAGGCGTCGGCACTCGCCTGGTTGGTGGCGCCGCCGGCGGCACGCGCGGCCGCGGGGCCAAGCGCAATACCGAGCACCAGTCCGCCCGCGCCTTGCATGAAGCGGCGGCGGCTGACATTACGCACCGGCAGGATAGCCGCAGTGTGGGAACGCACGATGGGATGCATGACGGGCTCCTTCAGGCCAGCGCGCGCGCGGCTTCGTGGATGGCGGCGCGGATGCGCACATAGGTGGCGCAGCGGCACACATTGCCGCTCATGGCGCTGTCGATGTCGGTGTCGGTGGGCTGCTTGTTCTGGGCCAGCAGGGCGGTGGCCGACATGATCTGGCCCGATTGGCAATAGCCGCATTGGGCCACGTCGAGTTTGCGCCAGGCAGCCTGTACGGCTTGCCCGACTCTGTCGCCGTCCACGCCTTCGATGGTGGTGATTTTCTGGCCAGCCACGGCTGCCAGCGGCGTTACGCACGAACGGATCGGCGTGCCGTTGGCGTGCACCGTACAGGCGCCGCACAGCGCCATGCCGCAGCCGTATTTGGTGCCGGTCAGGTTGGCAACGTCGCGCAATGCCCACAGCAAGGGCATTTCATCGGGCGCGTCGAGTGCAGTGTCTTTGCCATTGATGTTCAAGCTGGCCATGGCGGATTCCTTCCTGGGCTTGCGGGGCCCGTGCCCCGCAGACGTGCAGGATAAGAAATCCGCACCGGCTACAGCAATGCCGATTACTCCGCCATTCTTGCCTGATCCTGCGAATATGCGGGACCAGGCGGCGCGCCTCAGGTGTGCTTGCGCGCGCGGCGCTGGCGCACCGCCTGGGCCAGGATGTCCAGCACCGGTTCGGTCTGCGCCCAGCCCAGGCAGGCGTCGGTGATCGATACGCCATGGCGCAGCGGCACGCCGGGCTTCAGGTCTTGGCGGCCTTCTTCCAGGTGGCTTTCGATCATGACGCCGATGATGCGCGATTCACCCTGCGCCAGCTGGCCGGCCACGTCGCGCGCCACGTCAACCTGGCGCTGGTGCGACTTGTTGGAGTTGGCGTGCGAGCAGTCGATCATGACCTGCTCGCGTTGCCCGGCCGACTTCAGGGCGGCGCAGCAGGCCGCCACGCTGGCCGCGTCGTAATTGGGGCCCTGCTTGCCGCCGCGCAGGATGACGTGGGTGTCGTCATTGCCGCGCGTCTCGAAGATGGCAGCCATGCCCATCTTGGTCATGCCCATGAAGGCATGGTGCGCGCGCGCGGCCACGATGGCATCGGCAGCGACTTGCATGCCGCCGTCGGTGCCGTTCTTGAAGCCCAGCGGGCAGCTCAGCCCCGATGCCAGCTGGCGGTGGCTGGGGCTTTCGGTGGTGCGGGCCCCGATGGCGCCCCAGGCGATCAGGTCGGCGATGTATTGCGGGCTGAGCAGGTCCAGGAATTCGGTGGCGATGGGCAGGCCCAGTGCGCCGATTTCCAGCAGCAGTTCGCGCGCGCGCCGCAGGCCTTCGTTGATGCGGAAGCTGCCGTCCAGGCGCGGATCATTGATATAACCCTTCCAGCCCACTGTGGTGCGCGGCTTTTCGAAGTACACGCGCATCACGACCAGCAGGTCGTCGCGCAGCGCCGGGGCGGCCGCTTGCAGGCGGCTGGCGTATTCCAGGGCCTGGTCGTGGTCGTGGATGGAACAGGGGCCCACCACCACCACCAGCCGGTCATCGCGGCCGTGCAGCACGTCGGCGATGCGGGCGCGGGCGTCTTCGACCAAGGCCAGCGTCGTTGCCGGTATCGGCAGTTCGTCTTGCAACAGGGCGGGGGAAATCAGGGGGCGTACCGCGCCGATGCGGACATCGTCGATACGCGTGGTGTCTTGGGTGGAATCAGCCTGGCCGGCCTCGCGGTCGTGCAGGGGGTCGTCGATACGGGTCATGACAGTCTCGGGAAAGCGGAATTCGGGGCTGCGGCATTATCGCACTCCGCGCCCCGCCCGCCATGCAGACCGTGTCAGCGGCGCGAGTCCAGCGCCATGCGCACGGCCAGGCCTGCCAGCACGGTGCCCATCAGCCAGCGCTGTATCACCAGCCACAGGGGCCGGCTGCCCAGGAAGCTGGCGATCGAGCCGGCCGCCAGGGCGATCAGGGCGTTGACGGTCAGGCTGATCAGCACCTGGGTGAATCCCAGCGTCAGCGATTGCAGCAGTACGCTGCCGTGCCCGGGGGAAATGAACTGCGGCAGCAGCGACAGGTACAGGATGGCGATCTTGGGGTTGAGCAGGTTGGTGACCAGCCCCATGGTGAACAACTGGCGCGGGCTGCTGCGTGGCAGTTCGCGCACCTGGAAGGGCGAGCGGCCACCCGGGCGCAGCGCCTGCCAGGCCAGGTAGCCCAGGTACAGCGCGCCGCCCAGGCGCAGGGCATCGTAGGCATAGGGCACCGACATCAGCAGGGCGGTGATGCCCAGCGCCGCGCACAGTACGTAGAACACGAAGCCCACCGCCACCCCGCCCAGCGAGACCAGGCCGGCGCGCGAGCCCTGCGAGATCGAGCGCGAGATCAGATACATCATGTTGGGGCCGGGTGTCAGCACCATGCCCAGCGATACCAGGGCGAAAGCCAGCAGATTGGATAACTCGGGCATGCGGCGCTCCAGGGCGGAAGGGGGTGGGGTTCCGCCAGAAAGCGTACCGCAAATCTGTATCGCAACAGCAGCTTATTCTGGCACCGGCGTGCGCAGCGTGACGAACTCTTCGGCCGCCGTGGGGTGGATGCCGATGGTTTCGTCGAACACCTGCTTGGTGGCGCCGGCTTTCAGGGCCACCGCCAGGCCCTGCATGATCTCGCCCGCGTCGGGGCCCACCATGTGGCACCCCAGCACGCGGTCGGTATCGGCGTCGACCACCAGCTTCATCAGGGACTTTTCCTGGTCGCCGGTCAGTGTCAGCTTCATGGGGCGGAAGCGGCTTTCGAAGCGCTTGACGCGGTAGCCGGCCTCTTGGGCCGCCTCGGTGGTCAGGCCCACGGTGCCGATATTCGGCAGGCTGAATACGGCCGTGGGGATCAGGTCGTAATCGACCTTGCGGTATTCCTCGGGGCGGAACAGCCGGCGCGCCACCGCCATGCCTTCGGCCAGGGCCACCGGCGTCAGGGGGACGCGGCCGATGACATCGCCGACTGCCAGGATCGACGGTTCGCTGCTGCGGTATTCGTCGTCGACGGCGATGAAGCCTTCGCCGTTGAGCTTCACGCCGGTATTTTCCAGGCCCAGGTTGTCCAGCATGGGGCGCCGGCCGGTGGCGTAGAACACGCAGTCGGTCTCGATGACATCGCCGCTTTTCAGGGTGGCCGCCAACGTGCCGTCGGGGCGCTTGTCGATGCGCGCCACGTCGGCATTGAAGCGCAGGTCCAGGCCTTTCTTGGTCAGTTCGTCGCGCAAGTGTTCGCGCACGCTGCCGTCGAATCCGCGCAGGAACAGCTCGCGCCGGTACACCTGTACGGTCTGCGCGCCCAGCCCGTTGAAAATCGAGGCGAATTCCACGGCGATATAGCCGCCGCCCACGACCAGCACCCGGCGCGGCAGGGTCTTCAGGAAGAACGCCTCGTTCGAGGTGATGGCATGTTCTCTGCCGGGAATGTCGGGCACCTGCGGCCATCCACCCGTGGCCACCAGAATGTGCCCGGCCGTGCAGCGCTGGCCGTTGACCTCGATCGTGTGCGCATCCAGCAGCCGGGCGTGGCCCTCGTACAAGGTGACGCCGTTGCCCACCAGCAGGTTGCGGTAGATACCGTTAAGGCGTTCGATCTCGCGGTTCTTGTTGGAGATCAGGGTCGGCCAGTCGAAGCCGGGTTGGCCGGCGCTCCAGCCGTAGCCCGAGGCCTGTTCGAAGTCTTCGCGATAGTGGGCGCCGTAGACCAGCAGTTTCTTGGGCACGCAGCCCACGTTCACGCAAGTGCCGCCCAGGTAGCGGCTTTCGGCCACGGCCACGCGTGCGCCGAAGCCGGCGGCAAAACGGGCCGCACGTACGCCGCCCGAGCCGGCGCCAATCACGAAGAGGTCAAAATCGAAAGCCATCGTGGTCCTTTGGCGGCGCCTGGCGCCGCGCACAAAATCTGACAAGAGCTGTATTAAACCTCTAAACGCCCCAGTCCCGCCCGCGCTGGGCAAGGCTGGCGCGGATCGGATACATTGCAGGCGATGGCTTCGCCAATAGCGGAGCCGCGTTCGGGGTGGGTACCCCGGTATAGGAACGCATGCAGACTGAAGACAGTTTTTTCGGCTCGGTGGGCGCCATGCTGGGCGAAGTCATCCGCGCCTTCGTGGCGGGGTTGCGCTATGTATTCGGCGGCCTGGGCTCGGCCCTGGGCGATTTTTTCTCGGGGCTGGCCGGCGCGCTGGGCATGAGCCCGTCGGTGTTCAATTTCGCCTTGCTGGTGCTGGGCCTGGTGCTGCTCTGGGCGGCCGTCAAGGCCTTCATGGGGCGCGCCATCGTGGCCGGCATCTTCTGGCTGGTATTGGCGATGCTGCTGCTGGGCGGCCTGATAGGCTAGAGCCTGTGTGAACAGGCCCTAGCTGCCGTCAGGCCGCGGCAATCACGTCCGCCAGGCGCCTGACCAGGGGCTCGAACAGTTCGGCCGACGTATTGCCGTAGCCCAGCACCAGGCCGTTGTCCAGGCGGGTCGGGCGCAGCGCGAAGGCCGACAGGGCGGCTGGCCCCAGGCCGGCGCGGCGGGCTGCCGCCGCGATGGCCCGATCGACATGGGCGGACGGCAGGCGCAGCGTCAGGTGCAGGCCGCCGTGGCCGCCCAGCACTTCGTGTTTGATCGGCAGGTGGCGCGCCAGCGCGGCGCGCAAGGCCTGTTGCCGGTCGCGATACAGGCGCCGCATGCGCCCCAGGTGACGGGCGAACTGGCCGCTGTCGATGAAGGCGGCCAGGGCCAGTTGCTCGTGCCGATGGCCGCCGCGCAGCAGTTCGTGCACCGCGGTGCGCAGGGGTTCGGCCAAGGCCGCAGGCAAGACCAGGAAGCCGATGCGCAAGGCGGGGAACATCGTCTTGCTGAACGTTCCCACATAAAGCACCGGCGCATCTGCGGCCAGCCCCTGCATGGCTGGAATCGGTTCGCCTTGGTGGCGGAACTCGCTGTCGTAGTCGTCTTCGATGATCCAGGCGCCGGCACGGCGCGCATGTTCCAGCAGTTCCAGGCGTCGCGCGGCGGCCAGCACCGCGCCGGTAGGGTACTGGTGCGAAGGGGTGGCGTAGATCAGCCGCGGCGGCTGGGTGCGCCACAAGGCTTCGGGCACGGCAATGCCTTGGGCATCGACCCGCACCGGCACCACCCGCAAGTCGCCGGCCTGGAAGGCGGCCTTGGCGCCGCGGTAACCCGGGTCTTCGACCCAGGCGGTATCGCCCGGGTTGCCCAGCAAGCGCACGCACAGTGCCAGGGCTTCCTGCGCCCCTTCGGTGATGACGATCTGCCCGGCGGTGCAGCGCACGCCGCGCGACACGCCCAGGTGCTGGGCAATGGCCTGGCGCAAGGCCGGTTCGCCGGCCGGGTCGCCATAGCCCAGTGTGGCCATGGACATGTCGCGCAGGGCGCGGTCCACCGCGCGGCGCCAGGCGCCCAGCGGAAAATGGCTGAGCGCCGGCGTGCCGGGGCGCAGGGCCACGCCCGCATCGGTGTGCGGGGCAGAGGGTGCGATGCGCGTCACGCGCCGCGCCGCGGGCGCGCTGGGCAACGGGGGCGCCGCGCGCGCACCGGGGGACGGCGGCAGCGGCGCTATGCGGGTGCCCTGGCGGTCGGCCCGCACATAGCCTTCCGCCGTCAGTTGGCCATAGGCCAGCAGCACGGTATTGCGTGAAATGCCCAACTGTTCGGCCAGCGTGCGCGATGCCGGCAGCCGGCTGCCCGGCGGCATGCGGCCGTCCAGGATGGATTGCTTCAGGCGCTGCAGCAGTTGCCGCTGCAGCGTGTGCCGGCCATGGGGTGCGGCCAGGGGGCTGTCGAGCAGGGCGGCGCGAGGTTCCATGGCACCATGAAATAAGCATTGTTTGGTGCTTTTTAGCATGCCACGAATCCGATAGCGTATGGCATGTTTTTCCCACATGCCGCTCTTGATAAGGATCTACAGCATGTCCACTGCCATGTCGCCGCAGCAGCCGGTCGGTCAGCCCGTTCCCAACTGGACCCCGCGCCCGCGTCCTCCGCGCGAACCGATCGCCGGGCACTATTGCCGCCTGGAACCGCTGGACGCGGCGCGCCACGGCGCCGACCTGCATGCCGCCTTCAACCAGACCCCTGATGGTAGCGACTGGACCTACACCTATGCCGGACCGTTTCCCGACGAAGCCAGCTACCTGGCCTACGCACACACGGCGCAGGCCTCCGAAGATCCGCAGCATTTCGCCATCATCGACCTGGCCAGCGGCCGCGCCGTGGGCACCCTGGCCGCCATGCGCATCGATGCCGCCAACGGCGTGATCGAAGTGGGCAGCGTGGCGTATTCACGCCGCCTCAAGCGCACGCCGGCCGCCACGGAAGCGCAGTACCTGCTGATGCGGCGCGCCTTCGACCAACTGGGCTACCGGCGCTATGAGTGGAAGTGCGACAGCCTGAACGCCCCATCGCGGGCCGCCGCGTTGCGGCTGGGCTTCCAGTTCGAGGGCATTTTCCGCCAGGCCGTGGTGTACAAGGGCCGCAACCGCGACACCGCCTGGTTCTCGATCATCGACGGCGAATGGCCGGCGGTGCGCAGCGGGCTGGAACAGTGGCTGGCCCCCGACAACTTTGATGCCCAGGGCAAGCAGCGCCGGCGGCTGGGGGACTTGATCGCGCAAGCCCGGTAGCGGGACGGGACCGCGGGCGTCCCGGCCTACGGCGCCTTCATCCGTATGCCGATGACGATCAGTATCCCCACCATCACCATCAGCGCGCCCGCCACGAACGCCGCATCCAGCGGCTCGTCCAGGATCAGCACCCCGAACGCCACGCCGAACAGCGGGGTCATGAACGACAGGATGGACAGGCGCGTGGCCAGGTAGCGGCGCAGCAGCCAGAACCAGACCAGCAGGCTGAACAAGGCTACCCCAAATGCCTGGAAGGCCAGGCTGGCCAGGGCCGGCGGCGAGAACACGGGGTTGCCCTGGCCAGTGGCCCAGGCGAATAGCGGTAGCGCCACGCCGGCCACGACCATCTGGTACAGCAGCGTCTTGGTGGGCGGCGCTTCAGACAGCCGCGACTTGCGGATGGCGACAGTGGTGGTGCCCCAGGCAGCGCCGGCCAGCACGCCCAGCAGGTCGCCCAGCAGCATCGCAGGCGCCGAGACTTCCTGGCTGCGGCCCAGGAATGCCAGCGCGATGCCGGCAAAAGCGATGGCTACACCCAGCCATTGCGCGGGTCGCAGGCGTTCTTCGCGCAGGGTGAAGTGCAGGCCCAGCGCCGTGAAGATCGGGGCCGTGTACAGGAACACCGACATATGCGAGGCGGTGGTGTACAGCAGGCCCTGTGCCACCAGCAAGAACTCCGCGGCAAACAAGGCGCCGGCCACCAGGCCCGGCACCAGCGTGCCATCGGCGAACACCGCCCATCCTTCCTTGCGCAACACAATGCATGCCAGCACCACGGCGGCGAAAACCGAACGCAGGCCGATCTGCAGCGTGGGCGAAATGTCGGCGGCCACCAGCTTGATGGCGATCTGCTGGAACCCCCAGCACAGGCACAGCATCAACATCAATCCGGTGGCACGGATATCCAGCGGCAGGCGAGCGGCGGGCAACATGGTGTCAGTATTCCATTGCGCTACAGGCCACCCATGTCGCATGAAGCAGGCGCAACGAGATCGGGGACGCCGCGGAGCCGGCTTCGCCGGTCCGCCAGCGTCGCCCCCTCGAGGTGGATGAGCCCGGACATGGAACAGTCCTTGAGGACTGTCCCCTGCCTGGCGAATCCGAGTAGCCTGCCAGCCGCGAGGTGGATGAGCCCGGACAGGGAACAGTCCTTGAGGACTGTTCCCTGCCTGGCGAATCCGAGCGGCCTGCCAGCCGCGAGGTGGATGCGCGCAGCGCTTCGGGGGTGGGGCCTTTCAGGGCAGTTCGGCAGGATAGCTGTCCAGTGCCAGGCTGATCTGCTGGCGCAGGTCCCATTCGGCCAGCGATGCATTGACCGGGCCGTAGAAGGCGCCGTCCCGGGCCAGGAACAGGGCAGGCAAATGGAAGACCTCGTAGCGCGCCACCAGTCCGCCGTTGTCGCCGGCATCGATCCAGCACAGGCGTTCGACCGGCAGGTCCAGCAAGGGCAGTTGCTCGCGCGCGATCTTGCAGGTGGCGCAGGTGCGGCTATGGAAAGCCAGCAACGACAGGCCCGGGGCATCGAGCAGATAGCGGTCGGCGGTGCTGTCGGTCAGTTCGATCTGCTGCATGCGGATGGGCGGTGGCTGGGGAAGTACGGACAATAGCGCATTCGGCGGCGCCCGCGCGGGGCGCCGCGCACGTTCAGCGCGCCAGGTTGCGGTCGAGTTCGAGCACGGTTTCGTACAGCACGCGCGTGCCATCGAGCAACTGCGCGGGCTCGATCCATTCCTCGGGGCAATGGCTGCGTCCGCCCAGGCACGGGATGAACACCATGCCGATAGGGCCGGTGGGCGCCATGTACACCGCATCGTGGCCGGCGCCGCTGGGCAGTGGCATCGAGGCATAGCCCAGGCGGCCGGCCGCCGCTTCGATGGCCTGCATGACCAGCGGCGAGCACGCGGTGGGATGGGCGCGGCTGACCGGCGCCACGGTGGCGGCCAGGCGCAGCGCTGCAAGGTCGTCGGCCAGGCCGGCCATCAGGGTTTCGGGAAAGGCATCCAGCACGGCATCGCTGTCGCTGCGCACTTCCAGCATCAGCTCGGCGCGGCCCGGCACGGCGTTGGCGGCGTTGGGCGTGATCTCGATACGGCCCACGGTGGCCACCACATAATGCGGCTTGCCGCTAAGGTGGCTGGCCTGGCGGTGGGCGGCGTCGATCACGCGGGCGGCGCCCACCAGGGCATCGCGGCGGATGTCCATGGGCGTGGTCCCGGCATGGTCGGGCTGGCCCTGTACGGTGATCAGCACGCGGCGGATGCCCACGATATGCGTGACCACGCCGATGGGCAACTGGCGGGTTTCCAGCACCGGGCCCTGCTCGATATGCAGTTCCACGAACGCGGCCGTGTCGCCCGCGCCGCGCAGCGGCGTCGTCAAGGCGGCCGGATCGCCGCCGATGCGCCGCAGCCCGTCGGCCAGCGATTCGCCCTGGGGATTGCGGGCCGCCAGCATGGCGGCGTCCAGTTGCCCGCACAGGGCCCGGCTGCCCACGCACGATATGCCGTAGTCGCTGGGCTCTTCGGACAGGAAGTCGATGACCTCGAACGGGTGCTCCAGCGCGATGCCCTGTTCGTGCAGGGTACGGGCCACTTCGATGCCCGCCAGCACGCCGATGATGCCGTCGAACCTGCCGCCGCTCATGACGGTGTCGCAGTGCGAACCGGTAACGATGGGTTTGCGCGCAGGGTCGCGGCCGGCGCGCCGGCCCACCAGGTTGCCGCCGGCATCAAGATGTACCTCGAGGCCGGCGTCGGCGAATTCCTGGGCCAGCCAGGCGCGTGCCTGTTCAAACAGCGGCGAGAAAGCGCGGCGTGTCCAGGGGACGTCGGGCAGGGTGTAGCGGGCAAGCGTTTCGACGCGAGACCAAAGGCGTTCGGTGTTCAAGGGGGGGAAAACGGGGGGCATAGAAATCCTGGATAAACATTGCAGGCGTGCACGGCAGTGCCGCGGGCACGGCACGCAACGCCTGCGGCGATTATGGCATGGCCGCGTCCGGTGACCGGATCGTCGGCGGCAGTGGCGGAGCCAGCCCGTCGCGTTCGCGACGCAGCCAGCGGCGCGTCATCAGCACGGCCACCACGCCCAGCCCGATTGCCAGGCCGCTCCAGATGCCCGCGCCGCGCCAGCCCGCCCAGAAGGCCAGCGCGGCGCCGGCCGGCAGGCCCAGGCCCCAATAGCCAATGGCTGCGTAGACCATGGGAACGCGCGTGTCATGCAGGCCGCGCAGCATGCCGGCCCCCATGACCTGCGCACCATCGACGATCTGGAACACCGCAGCCACGGCCAGGTACGACGAGGCCAGGGCCAGCAACGACGCATTGGCGGGGGCGTGCACATCGAAGAACGCGGCCAGCAGCCAGTGCGGCACGGTGATCATCAGCATGGCCGCGATCAGCATCGATCCCACGCCCAGCGCGTACGCGGTCCAGCCGGCGCGCTGGATGGCGGCCGCATCGCGGGCGCCGTAGGCATGTCCCACGCGTACGGTGGCGGCCTGGGCAATGCCGTAGGGCACCATGAAACTGATGCTGGCGATCTGGATGGCCACCGCATGCGCGGCCAGTTCCGCCTCGCCCAGCCAGCCCATCAGGAAGGCCGCCGCGTTGAAGATCGTGACCTCGAAGGCCGTGGCCGCCGCGATCGGCAGGCCGAGTTTCCATAAGGCCACCAGCCTGTGCCAGTCGGGCTGCCAGGCCCGGCTGAACAAGCGGTAGCGGCGAAAGCGGCGCTCGCAGGTGACGACGACAATCATGCCCAGGAACAGGAACAGGCTGGCCGCCGCGCTGGCGATGCCCGCGCCGGCCAAGCCCATTTGGGGAAAGCCCAGGTTGCCGAACACCAGTACCCAATCGGCCAGGGCGTTGAACAGGATGCCCGCCAGGGCCACCCATAGTGCCGAGCGCGGCCGCTGCAATGCGGCCACGAACGAGCGCAGCACCAGGAATCCCAGGAAGGACGGCAGCGCCCAGAGCAGGGCGCGCAAATAAACGGCTGCCTGCGCGGCCAGTTCGGGCGGCTGGCGGATGGCCAGCAGAATGGCCTCGCCGTGCCACAGCGCCAGGCAGCCGGGCACGGAAATAATGACGGCCGTCCATAGCCCCTGTGCCACGGTGCGGCGCACATCGCGTACCGAATGGCGGCGTGAGCCCAGTTCGCGCGCCACCATGGGCGCCGTGGCGGTAACCAGGCCCAGTGAAAAGAATGCGAAAGCCGCATACAGGTTGGCGCCCAGGGCGCTGGCGGCCAGGGCGTGCGACCCCAGCCGTCCGATGAAGATCACATCGGTGGCGGTCATGGCGATCTGCGCCAGGCTGGTCAGGACAAGAGGCAGGCTCAGCGCCAGGGTGGCGCGAATTTCCCGCGTCCAGGCCGCGCGGGCGGCAATGATGTACGACATTGGGTTTCCCGGCGTCAAGGCGGCATGATAAGCCCTGCCTGGGGTTTTCCCTGAATTTCCCCCGGGTGCTCCGGGGGAAATTCCCAGGCCTGGTGCGGCCGGAGGGCAAGGCCGCAAGCCGTCCCCGCTCGCCTGGCCCCGCTGTTTATAGGGACGCAGCAGACATACGATGTTTCATTCCTTGCGCCGTAGATTGGCAAGGACGGCACGTAGGCAAGTAATATGACGCCACTGATTCAACAAACAATGCGGGTCCCTTGCGGGCCCGCATGGTCTTTTACCCTTAGGAGATGGGCCCGATGAATAAACCGTTCGACGGAGGGATCGCTTCGCTCAATGTTCCCGCATACGTCAAGCACCAGGGGCTGATCGAGTGGGTCGCGCGCGTAGCCGCGCTGACCAAGCCCGATAACGTAGTCTGGTGTGACGGATCCCAAGAAGAATACGATCGCCTGTGCGAACAGATGGTCCAGTCGGGCATGCTGCGCCGGCTGAATCCGGCCAAGCGCCCCAATTCGTACCTGGCATGGTCCGACCCTTCCGATGTCGCGCGGGTCGAGGACCGTACTTTCATCTGCTCCGAACGCGCCGAGGACGCCGGCCCCACCAACAACTGGGCCGATCCTGCCGAAATGCGCGCCACCCTGGATGGCCTGTTCGACGGGGCCATGCGCGGGCGCACCATGTACGTGGTGCCGTTCTCGATGGGGCCGCTGGGCTCCGATATCGCCCACATCGGCGTCGAGCTCTCGGACAGCCCCTATGTGGTGGTGAACATGCGCATCATGACCCGCATGGGCCGCGCGGTGTTCGATGTGCTGGGCGCCGAAGGCGAGTTCGTGCCCTGCGTGCATAGCGTGGGCGCGCCGCTGGCCGCGGGCCAGGCCGATGTGGTGTGGCCCTGCAACCCCACCAAGTACATCGTTCACTACCCCGAATCCCGCGAAATCTGGAGCTTCGGCTCGGGCTACGGCGGCAATGCGCTGCTGGGCAAGAAGTGCTTCGCGCTGCGCATCGCCTCGACCATGGGCCGCGACCAGGGCTGGCTGGCCGAGCACATGCTGATCCTGGGCGTTACCTCGCCCAAGGGCCGCAAGTACCACGTGGCCGCGGCCTTCCCGTCGGCTTGCGGCAAGACCAACTTCGCCATGCTGATCCCGCCCCAGGGCATGGATGGCTGGAAGGTTTCCACCGTGGGCGATGACATCGCCTGGATCAAGCCGGGCGCCGATGGCCGCCTGCGCGCCATCAACCCCGAGGCCGGCTATTTTGGCGTGGCCCCGGGCACCAGCGAGAAAACCAATTTCAACGCCATGGCCACCTTGAAGGCCAATGTCATTTTCACCAACGTCGCGCTGACCGATGACGGCGATGTCTGGTGGGAAGGCATGACCGATACCGCGCCCGATCACCTGGTCGACTGGCAGGGCCAGGACTGGACCCCGCAGTCCGCCAAGGAAACCGGCCGCAAGGCGGCGCACCCGAACGCCCGCTTCACCGCGCCGGCCGCGCAGTGCCCGTCCATCGACCCCGAATGGGAAAACCCCGCAGGCGTGGTCATCGACGCGTTCATCTTCGGCGGCCGCCGTTCCACCACCGTGCCGCTGGTGACCGAAGCCCGCAACTGGGTCGAAGGCGTATACATGGCCGCCACCATGGGCTCTGAAACCACCGCTGCCGCGGCAGGCCAGCAGGGCGTGGTGCGCCGCGACCCGTTCGCCATGCTGCCGTTCTGCGGCTACAACATGAGCGACTACTTCGGCCACTGGCTGAAGCTGGGGCAGCGGCTGCAGGCCGCTGGCGCCGTGCTGCCGCGCATCTACTGCGTCAACTGGTTCCGCAAGGGACCCGATGGCAAGTTCGTGTGGCCGGGCTTCGGCGACAACATGCGCGTCCTGAAATGGATGCTGGGCCGCATCGACGGCACGGCCGATGGTGTCGAGCAAGTGTTCGGCGTATCGCCCACCTATCAGGACATCGACTGGACGGGTCTGGAATTCAGCCCCGATAAATTCCAGCAAGTGATCTCGGTGGACGTCGCCTCGTGGCGCGACGAACTGGCGCTGCACGACACGTTGTTCCAGCAACTGGCCGACCGCCTGCCGGGCGAACTGCCGGATGTGAAGTCCTCCATCCAGAACCGCCTGGCTGCTTGAGGCCGGCGCGCGATGCGGGCAGCGCGCCAGGCACCCAGCGGGTGCCTGGCGCGTTTCGGATATCCATATTGCGGCCCCGTCATTTTGCAAGCACCTGAGGCCATGCCGCTCAACCCCGACGACCTGCGCCACATCAGCGGCCAGACACTGGCCCACTACAACGAACGCGCCGACAGCTTCGCGGCCGGCACGCGCGACCACGACGTCAGCCAGAACATTGCCGCGCTGCTGCGCCACTTGGGTGGCGCGCCGCCCTACGACATCCTTGACCTGGGCTGCGGCCCGGGCCGCGACTTGCAGGCCTTTGCCGCGCTGGGCCATCGCGCGGTGGGGCTGGATGGCGCCGCCCGCTTCGTGGCCATGGCGCGCCAGGCGTCGGGCTGCGAGGTGTGGCAGCAAGACCTGCTCGACCTGGACCTGCCCGCCAGCCGCTTCGATGGCATTTTTGCCAACGCGGTGCTCTTTCATGTGCCCAGCCAGGAACTGCCGCGCGTGCTGCGGCAACTGCATGCCGCCCTGCGTTGCGGCGGCGCGCTGTTCTGCTCGAATCCGCGCGGCGACAACCAAGAGGGCTGGAACCGTGGCCGCTACGGGGCCTATCACGACCTGGACGCCTGGCGGGTGCTGATGAACCAGGCCGGCTTTGACGAACTGGAACACTACTACCGGCCCGCTGGCCTGCCGCGCGACCAGCAACCCTGGCTGGCCAGCGTCTGGCGACCCCGGTCTTGAAGCGCAACGATCCCGCGCCGCCGCGTGTCCGGGGCTTTTTGCCCCTGGCCGGGCCGGCCGCCCGCATCCTGGTGCTGGGCTCGATGCCAGGCGTGGCGTCGCTGCGCCGGCAGCAGTACTACGCGCATCCGCGCAACGCCTTCTGGCCGATTGCCGCGGCCGTGTTCGGCTTCGATGCCGGCGCGGGCTATGCCGAGCGCGTAGCGGCCCTGGCCGCCGCCGGTGTGGCATTATGGGATGTGCTGCAGGCCTGCGACCGTGCCGGCAGCCTGGATGCCGACATCGACGAAGCCACGGCCGAACCGAACGATTTCGATGCCTTCTTCCGCGCCCATCCCGGCATCGCGCGGGTGTACTTCAACGGTGCCAAGGCGGCTGCCTTGTACCGGCGGCGCGTGCTGCCGCGATTGGTCGACGGCGGTCGCCTGCAATACCTGGACTTGCCATCGACCAGCCCGGCCCATGCCGCCATGAGCCTGCAAGACAAATCGGCGGCCTGGCAGCGGGCGCTGGCCGGCGCATAGCCGGCGGCGCGGGCTGCCTTCAGGGTTCGACGGGCGGCAATTCGTCGGCGATCAGCGCCAGTCCGGCGCGCAGCAGGCGGTCATAGCGGGCCCGTTCGGCCGCGATGCTCTCGGGCGTCCATTCGTAGAAGCCCTGGCCGGTCTTCATGCCATGCCGGCCGTCCTGAGCGCGCTCGGCCAGGCAGCGTGCCGGGTGGTCGCTATTGCAGAACGACGGATACATGGTGGCGCCCGCCGCCGCGTGCACATCGATGCCGGCATGGTCGCGCTGCAAGACCGGCCCCGCGGCCAGAAAGCGGAACCCGAAGCCAAAGCGCACCGCTGCATCCACATCTTCGGGCGAGGCGATGCCGCGGTCGATCAGGTCGAAGGCCTCGCGCGACAGCGCATGTTGCAGCCGGTTGGCCAGGAAGCCGGGCAGGTCCTTGCGCACCTTCACCGGCACCATGCCGCAGCGGCGCATGAAGGCGATCAGCGCGTCGGCGCAGGGCATTTCGCTGGCCTCGCACAGCACCACTTCCACCAGCGGCACCAAGTGCGCGGGCATGAAGAAATGCAGGCCCAGCATGCGCCCGCGCGTGGCCAGGCCCTGGCCGATGGCGCTGATGGGAAAGCTGGAACTGTTGCTGGCCAGGATGGCATGGGCGGGGGCGCGGCGCTCGAGTTCGGCGAACAGGGCCTGCTTCAGGTCCAGCCGTTCGGGAATGCACTCAATCACCAGGCCCACGCTGTTCCAGTCCACGGCATCCAGGTTGGCCGCGGCCTGCACGCGGGCGGCGGCGTCGGCGCATCCGCCGGCCGCCAGGCTGCCCGCCACGCGCGCCGGCAGCGCCGCGGCGCGCGTGGCGTCGGGTTCGACCACGGTGGTGCGGCACAGGGCGCGCGCCAGTACGACCGCCACGTCGGCGCCCATGGTGCCGCCGCCCACCACCACGGCGTGGGTCGAGGCCGGATCGGCCAGGGCGGGTTGCTGTGTCGTGCTCATGATGTCTCCTTCGATGGAATATGGGCGCCAGTGTAGAGAAGGAAGTTTGATTGATGAATCAGATTCTTTGGATAGAATGATCAATAAACGAGATCAATGCAATGAAGATCAACCTGTCGATGCGCGATGTCGAAACCGTGCTGGTCCTGGGCCGCACGCTGAATTTCCGGCAGGCTGCCGCGCAGCTGCATTTGTCGCAATCGGCACTGTCCACGCAGGTGCTGCGCATTGAAGACGCCTTGGGCGTGCGCCTGTTCGATCGCACGACCCGCACCGTGCGGCTGACGGCGGCAGGGCAGGTGTTCCTGCGGCAGGCCGCCAATTTGCAGGTGGCGTTTCGCGAAGCCATCGACGCGGTGGGCGGCATCGCCAGCGCCGAGCGGGGCACGGTGTCGGTGGCGGCCTTGCCGTCAGTGGCCGCGCGCCTGCTGCCGCGCGTGTTGATGGCCTTCCGGCAGGCGCACCCGCATGTGGTGCTGAAGGTGCACGATACCTTGTCGGGCCCGGCTTTCGACCTGGTGCGCGCGGGCGAGGTGGATTTCGCCATTACCGCGGCCGATCCACAGCAGGCCGATCTGCACTATGTGCCCATGCTGTCCGACAGCTTCCTGCTGCTGATTCCGCAAGGCCACGCGCTGGCGCGTCGCAAGGGGCCCCTGCGCTGGGCGGACACGGTGGACGCAGCACACGTGTCGATGGTGCAGCCCAGCAGCGTGCGGCAGTACACCGAATGGGCTTTCCTGCAGAACCGCATCCGCTTCCAGCCGGCCTTCGAGGCCGAACACCTGACCACCATCATGGCAATGGTGGAGTGCGGCTTCGGGGTGGCGGCCCTGCCGGCCATCGCGTCAGACGCGGTGGCGCACCCTGGCGTAGTCGAACGGCCGCTGGTGGCGCCAGTGGCCGAACGCTCGATCGGGCTGGTCACGGCCCGCCACCGCAGCCTGTCGCCGGCAGCCGCGGCCTTGCTGGACGTATTGCACGCGCATCTGCCAGCGGTGCGCCATCCGGCGACGTAGAGGCATAAGGCATGGGGCATGGCGCAACGGCGCCGGCCCTGTCGGCCCTAGGGCTTGCCCGGCACGGTTTCGCGCGCAGCCGGGGCACGCAGGAAATCGAAATCGGCGCCCTGGTCGGCCTGGGTGACGCTTTGCAAATACAGCTTGTGATATCCACGCTCGCCTTGCGGGCGCTGGATTGGCTGGGCGGCAGTGCGCTGCGCCAGTTCCTCGTCGCTGACCAGCAGCGCGATCTCGCGCCGCTGCACCGACAGGCGGATGCGGTCGCCGTTGCGCACGTAGGCCAGCGGTCCGCCCACGGCGGCCTCCGGCGTGACGTGCAGGACGATGGTGCCGGCCGCCGTGCCGCTCATGCGGCCATCGGAAATACGCACCATATCCTTGACCCCGGCGCGTGCCAGTTTGAGCGGAATCGGCATGTATCCCGCCTCGGGCATGCCCGGGCCGCCCGTGGGGCCGATGCGCTTGAGCACCAGCACGTCGTCGGCCCGCACGTCCAGCGCATCGTCGTCGATACGCTGGGCCATGTCCTCGGCATCCTCGAACACCACGGCCCGGCCCTCATGTTCCATCAGCTTTGGGTTGGCGGCCGACTGCTTGATGATGGCCCCGCCTGGCGCCAGGTTGCCACGCAGCACCGCCAGGCCGCCGGCCGGATAGATGGGCGAGGCGAATGACCGGATCACGTCTTGCACGAAAGCCGCCGGGGCGGCGTCCAGTTCTTCGCCCAGCGTGCGGCCTGACACGGTCAGGGTGTCCAGGTGCAGCAGCGGACGCAGCTCGCGCAGCAGCGCGGGCATGCCGCCGGCCTTGTGGAAGTCTTCCATATAGTGCTGGCCCGACGGTTTCAGGTCTACCAGCACCGGCGTTTCGCGGCTCAGACGGTCCAGGCCGGCCAGGTCGATATCGATGCCCAGCCGGCCGGCCATGGCCGTCAGGTGCACGATACCGTTGGTGGACCCGCCGATGGCCAGTAGTACGCGCAAGGCGTTCTCGAAGGCCTTGCCGGTCAGGATGCGATCGGGCGTCAGGCGGCTGGCCGCCATGGCGACTGCCGTGGTGCCCGTGCGTTCGGCCACGCGCACCCGGTCGGCCGTGACCGCTGGCGCCGACGCGCCGCCAAATACCATGATGCCCAGCGCTTCGGCCAGGCAGGCCATGGTGCTGGCCGTGCCCATGACCGAGCAGGTGCCTACGCTGGCCACCAACTGGTTGTTGACGTCGGCGATTTCGGCCGAGTCGATTTCCTGGGCGCGAAAGCGGCCCCAGTAGCGGCGGCAATCGGTACAGGCACCCACGCGTTCGCCGCGATGCGAGCCCGTCAGCATGGCGCCGGTCACCAGTTCGATGGCGGGCACGCCGGCCGAGGCGGCACCCATCAACTGCGCCGGCACGGTCTTGTCGCACCCTCCGATCAGCACCACGGCATCCATGGGCTGCGCGCGGATCATTTCCTCGGTGTCCATCGACATCAGGTTGCGCAGGTACATGCTGGTGGGCTGGGAAAAACTCTCGTGCACCGAAATGGTGGGAAAGTCCACCGGCAGCCCGCCGGCCAGCATGACGCCGCGCTTGACCGCGTCGATCAGTTGCGGCGCATTGCCGTGGCAGGGGTTGTAGCTGCTGCCGGTGTTGACGATGCCGATCACGGGGCGCGACAGCGCGTCGTCGGTATACCCGGCGCCCTTGATGAAGGCCTTGCGCAGGAATAGCGAGAAGCCGGTATCGCCGTAGTTGGTCAGACCTTTGCTCAGGCCGCTGGCCGGCGCGGAAGGAGATTTCTTGGCAGCCATTGAAATTCCAATAATATTATTGATAATGTACGGGCGCATCATATCCGGCGCGCGTATCGGCGTGCAAGTGCGGGGTTCCGCGCCTGTCATCCCGTGCCGGATGGCTTTTCTATTGATCACGAAAACAGATCGTTCAATAGAAAAGTACTGATTCTTCTATCAAGATGCACCCCCTACACTCTGTGCGGCACGACGAGCCGGGCGCCAGATTGATCCGAATAACCATCCCGGCCAGGAGACATGCATGTATCCCTTCAGCAAGACCACGCCGGCGCGCCGCGCCTTCCTGGCGTCCGCCCTGGCATTGTGCGCCGGCTTTGCCTTGCACGCAGCACCCGCGGCAGCCGCGTACCCCGAGCGCGCGGTACGGCTGGTGGTGCCGTATCCGCCCGGCGGCGCCACCGATGTCATCGGCCGGGTATTGGCCCAGGAATTGTCGAACTCGCTGGGCCAGCAGTTCGTGGTCGAGAACCGCGCCGGCGCGGCCGGCAATATCGGCGCCGACCAGGTGGCGAAGTCCGATCCCGATGGCTACACCTTGCTGATGGGCGCGCTGACCAGCCATTCGATCAACGCCGAGCTCTACAAGGGCAAGGTGCCCTACGACATCGAGAAAAGCTTTGCCCCGGTGTCCATCGTGGGCACGGTGCCCCTGGTGTTCGTGGTGCATCCGTCGGTGCAGGCCAAGTCGCTGCAGGAATTCATCGCGCTGGCCAAGGCGCGTCCGGGCTACCTGACCATGGCGTCGGCCGGCAACGGCTCGCCCCAGCACCTGGCTGCCGAAATGTTCAAGAGCATGGCGGGCGTGGATGTGCTGCATGTGCCCTACAAGGGCAGCGGTCCGGCCATGACCGACCTGATGGGCGGACAGGTGCTTAGCATGATCGAGACGGTGCCGGCGGCCCAGGGGCACGTGAAGGCAGGCAAGCTGCGCGCATTGGCCGTGACCTCGGACCAGCGTGCCGAAGCCTTGCCCGACGTGCCCACCACGGCGGAAGCGGGGCTGGCCAATTTCCAGGTCAGTTCCATGTTCGGCATCGTGGCGCCGGCCGGCACGCCGGCTCCGGTGCTGGATAAACTCAACAGCGCGCTCAAGCAGATCGTGGCCAAGCCCGAGGTCCGCGCGGCGCTGCTGAACCAGGGGGCCGTGGCAACCTGGACCACGCCGGCTGATGCCGCCGCGCGCATCGCGGCCGAGCGCGCCAAGTGGGCCAAGGTCATCAAGGACGCCGACGTCAAGCCCGAGTAATACCCGCAGGGCGGCAGCGCGCCGCCCGGTTCTACAATGTGCGGCCACGATGGCACATTACGGAACAGGGCGGCGCACAGATGAACAACACCTTGCTCAAGGGCCTGGCGATCATCGAGCTGCTGGCCCACAGCGAACGGCCGCTGGCCCTGACCGAGATCGCCGTGGCGTCGGGCCTGGCCAAGAGCAATGTGCACCGGCTGCTGCAGGCCCTGCTCGAGACGCGCTATGTGGTACGCGACGAAGGCACGGGGCGCTATGTGGGTTCCATCAAGCTGTGGGAACTGGGTTCGGCGGTGCTGGGCAAGCTGGACCTGCGCACGCATGCCGAGCACATCATGGAAGCGCTGCTCGACCACACCCGGGAAACCGTGCACTTGTCGGTACTGGACGGCATGGAAGTGGTGTACGTGCACAAGCTCGACAGCCCCAATCCGGTGCGGGCCTATACCCAGATCGGCGGACGCGCGCAGGCCTACTGCGTGGCCACCGGCAAGGCCATGCTGGCGTTTCGCGCCGAACCGGTGCTGCAGCGCGTAGCGCGGGAACTGCATCCCTACACGGTGCGCACGCACACCGACCCGGCCAGGTTCCTGCGGGAAATGCGGCGGGTGCGCGCGCAGGGCTATGCCGTCAATCGCGGCGAATGGAATGAAAACGTCTATGGCGTGGCGGCGCCGATCCGCGATGCCAGCGGCCGGATCGTGGCGGCGCTGGGACTGTCCGGGCCGCGCGAGCGTTTCAAGCCCGCGCGGATCAAGGAATTCGCCGGTTGCGTGGCCGATGCGGCCGCGCAGGTATCGGCCAACCTGGGATGGCGCCAGCCGGCCTGGAGCCACTAGGCGGTATCGGGCGCAGCCGGTGCCGGTTCGGATTCCTGTCCCTGTTCCTGCCTCTGTTCCGGTATATGGAACTTTTGTTATCTAAAACGTAATTCGCCTACCATGGCGCCTTTTCCGGCCATTCCCGCGAACACTATGTCCCATTCCGATTTCCCCGCCGCGCAGCCCCTGGCGGGCGTGCGCGTGGTCGAGTTCTGCTCTACCGCGGCCGGCCCGTTCGCCGCCTTGTTGCTGGCCGACATGGGCGCCGACGTGATCAAGGTCGAGCCACCCACAGGCGACGGCCTGAGACTATGGCCGCCGCTGTCCGAGGGCTACAGCGAGAATTTCGCTTCGCTCAACCGCAACAAGCGTTCCGTGGTGCTGGACCTGAAGGCGCCGGCCGACCAGGCGCTGGCGCGGCAATTGATGCTGGATGCCGATGTGGTGGTCGAGAACAATCGCCCTGGCGTCATGGATCGCCTGGGGCTGGGCTATGCCAGTTTTGCCGACGAGCATCCGCGCTTGCTGTATTGCTCGATCTCGGCCTACGGGCAGTCGGGGCCGCGCTCGTCCGAGGGCGGTTTCGACCTGACCATCCAGGCCGCCGCGGGCGTGATGAGCGTCACCGGCGAAGCCGGCGGCGCACCGGTCAAGTGCGGCGTGCCGCTGTCGGATTTCGCCTCGGGACTGTACGCGGCTTATTCCATTGCCGCGGCGCTGGCCAGCGTGCGGGCTGGCGGGCAGGGCGCGCATATCGACGTGCCCATGTTCGGCTGCACGCTGGGCGTGGCCGCGTTGCAGACCAGCGAATACTTCGGCAATGGCCGCAGCCCGGCCAAGCTGGGCTCGGCCCATCCACGCAACGCGCCATACCAGGCGTTTCGCGCGGCCGATGGATACTTCGCCATCGCCGCCGGCAACCAGAAGCTGTGGCTGTCCGTCTGTGACGTGGTTGGCATGCCCGGCCTGGCGCAGGATGCGCGCTTTGGCACCACCAGCGATCGCGCCCGCCACCAAGAGGCGCTGCGCGACCTGCTGGAACAGGCGTTCACCACCCGTCCGGTAGACCACTGGATCGATGCTTTCATGCAGGCTGGCGTGCCGCATGCGCGCATCAATGACTACGCCGCCGCGCTGGCCGACCCGCAGACCGTGCATATGCAATGGGTGCAGCCGCTGACGCTGCCCGGCGGGGCGCAGACGCATACCTTCGTCTCGCCCATCCGCATGAACGGGCAGGGCTTTCCCATTCGGCGCGCGCCGCCGGCGCTGGGGGAACACACCGCCGAAGTGCGCGCGGCCTACGCCCAGGGCGCCGGCCGGCCGGAACAGGCATGACGGGCGCCCCGGATACCGGCGCCGCGCTGCAAGTGGCGCGCGACGGCGCGGTATGGACCCTGACGCTGTGCCGGCCCGATAAAGGCAATGCCTTGTCGGCCGAGCTGGTGCAGGCGCTGGGCGCCGCGGTCGGTGCCGCGAGCGCCGACGGCGGCGTGCGCCTGCTGATCCTGGAAGGGGCCGGCCGGCACTTCTGCACGGGCTTCGACCTGTCGGACCTGGACCGCGAAACCGACCAGACGCTGCTGGCGCGTTTCGTCGATGTCGAATTGCTGTTGCAGGCCTTGCATGCCGCGCCCTTCATGACCCTGGCCATTGCCCACGGGCGCACCATGGGGGCGGGCGCGGACCTGTTCTGCGCTTGCGCCGAACGCTGGGTGGCAGGCCAGGCGTCGTTTGCTTTTCCAGGGGCGGCGTTTGGCCTGGTGCTGGGCACCGCGCGGTTGGCCGACCGGGTCGGCCCGGCGCACGCCAGTGCCTGGGTCGAAGGCGGCGTGCCGGTCGATGGTGCGGCGGCGCTGCAAGCCGGCCTGGCAACGCGGCTGCTGGACGAGGCTGGGCTGGATGCCGCCCGCAACGAACTGAAGGCCCGCACGCAACGCCTGGATCCGGAGACCGGCCGCGCCATCCATCTGGCGATCGGCGCCGTGCGTCGTCCGCGCGGCGATGACGGCGACGCGCACGACCTGGCGCGGCTGGTGCGTTCGGCCGCGCGGCCGGGCCTGCGCGACCGCATTGCCGCCTACCGTGCGGCGCAGTTGCGCAAATAGCGCGAACCGTGCCCGCCGCGGGCTAGCCGCGGCCCTGCCGCACCAGTTGCGCGCCTTTCTCGCCGATAAGCACCGTGGCCGCGTTGGTGTTGGCCGAGACCATCGCCGGCATGACAGACGCATCGATGACGCGCAGGCGGTCGACTCCCTGCACGCGCAGCGCCGGGTCGACGACCGCGTCCGCGTCGCTGCCCATGCGGCAGGTACCCGACACATGGAATACCGTGCCGCCGCGCTGGCGCGCAAAGTCGGCCAGTTCCTGGTCGCTGCGCAGGGCCTCGCCCGGCATGTATTCCGGGCCGGCAATGTATTTGCGGAAGGCGGGCTGGCGGTGGATGTCGCGCAGCATGCGCAGCCCGGCCACCAGCACCTTGATATCCCGTGACTCGGTCAGGTAGTTGGACACGATGCGCGGCGGCTGCAGCGGGTCGGCCGAACGGATCTCGACCGTGCCACGCGAATCGGGCCGGCACTGGGTGGCCGATGCCGAGAATCCCGAGAACGGATGCAGCGCGTCGCCGGGCTTGTCCACCGACAACGGCATCACGTTGAACAGCACATCGGCGCGGCCATTGCGCGCATGTTCCGTGCACACCATGCCGCCTACCTGGCCGGCGCCCACGGTCAGGGGGCCGTCCTGGCCGAACAGCCAGCGCGCGCCCATGCGCGCCAGCTTCAGCGGATTGCGCACGTCGTCGTTGAGCGACAGCTTGTTCTTCACGCGCACAATGACGCGGGCCTGGTAATGGTCTTGCAGGTTGCGGCCGACTTCCGGCGCGTCGACCTGCACGGTGATGCGGTGATTGCGCAGCAGGGCGGCCGGCCCGACGCCCGACAACTGCAGCAACTGCGGCGATTGCAGTGCGCCGGCGGCCAGGATGACTTCGCAGGCCGCCTGCGCGCGCTTGCGCTGGCCGTCCTGCAGCCAGGCGACCCCATGGCAGGCGCCGCGCTCGATCAGCAGGCGGGTGACGTGCGCCCCGGTGATCACGGTCAGGTTGGGGCGGGCGCGCACCGGGTGCAGGAAGGCCGTGGCGGCACTGTCGCGCCAGCGGCCTTTCAAGGTCAACTGGTAGCATCCCAGGCCGCTATCGACCGCCCCGTTGAAGTCCGGGCTGGCCGGCAGGCCGGCTTGCGCGCCGGCGCGCAGCCAGGCGTCGCACAGCGGATGGTCATTGCGCAGGTCAGATACATGCAGCTCGCCTCCGGCGCCGTGATAGTCGTTGGCGCCGCCCGCATAGCATTCCGATTGCTTGAAAACGGGCAGCACGTCGCGATAGCCCCAGCCGGTCGCGCCCAGGCGGGCCCAGTCGTCGTAATCGGCATGCTGGCCGCGGATGTAGATCAGGCCATTGATCGAGCTCGACCCGCCCAGTACGCGGCCGCGCGGCCAGACAATGGCGCGGTTGCCGGTCTCGGCCTGCGGCTCTACGGCAAACTGCCACGAATAGCGCGGATCGTAGATCGAACGGAAATACCCCACCGGCAACTTCAGCCAGAACCCCCGGTCGGCGCCGCCCGCTTCCAGCAGCAGCACGCGGCAGGCGGGATCGGCGCTCAGGCGGTTGGCCAGCACGCAGCCAGCCGAGCCCGCGCCGATGATGATGTAGTCGTAGCCGGAAGTCATGGGGGCGCGGCGGGCGGGATCAGGCCTTGACGATGTCCAGGTACGGCTTGGGATCGAAGTAGGTGCTGGCCGGCACGGGGTTGGCAATGTTGGCCGTCTGCACGAAGAAGTCGGTGACCTGCTGCAGCCAGTTGGTGACGGTGCCATCGGCATACTTGCCGCGCCATTCGGCCGAGGTGAAGTACTTCGATGCCTTGAACTGGTCTTTCAGGGCGGCCAGCGGCACTTCGGGATAGTGCTTCTTCTGCAGGACGGCCACCGCTTCGTCCGTATGCGACAGAAGGTGGTCGTTCGCAGTGACCCAGCCCTTGATCAGCGCCTGGACCAACTTCGGATTCTGCTCGTAATAATCGTTGCGCGCGGCCCAGCCACCCACGATGGCCGCCTCGGGGTAGAAGGCCGAGGCGTCGACCAGCATGCGCGCGCCCTCGACCTTTTGCTTGACGGTCACATCGAAGGGCACCCACAGCGCCACGGCCGGCACTGCCCCCGAGATGAACGAGGTCACCGCCTCGGTCATGCGCTGGTTGACGATCTGCACATCCTTGCCTTCCTGCAGCTTGGCGTCTTTCAGCACGCGGTCCAGGAACACGTGCGCCGTGGTGCCCGCAGTCGTCGATATCTTCTTGCCTTTCAGGTCGGCGGCGGTCTTGATGCCGGCATCCTCGCGCACCCACAGTTGGGCCGTGGCATATTCCACGTTGTTCAGCAGGAACACCTTGCCCTGGCCGCGCGCCGGGAAGTTCGACACCACCGCACCCGTGGACAGCACGTCGAGGCTGCCGCCTATCATGGCCTGGAACAGTTCCAGGCCGGTGGTGAACTTGATCATCTGCAAGTCCAGGCCCTGGTCGGCGAATGCGCCGGTCTCCAGGCCTGTCCAGATCTGGCCGTCCACGGCGGGCGTGTGCAAGTAGCCCACGCGCACTTTCTGGGCGGCATGCGCCAGCAGGGGCATGCCGATGCCCGACATGGCAGCCGCCAGGGCGCCGGTCTTCAATAGGGTTCTGCGCTGCGGATTCATGGTGCGGGTTCCTTTCTTGCGGGGATAAAGGGCAACGACTAATTGGCCAGGCGCACGGCCTGGTTGGCTTGCCTGGCATATTCCTCCATGACCAGGCTGCGGATCTGCGAACGCAGTTCGCCGAAACGGGGATCTTCATGCAGGTTCTCGGCGCGCGGATAACCGAACGGCACGTCGATGACGGTGCGGATGCGCGCCGGGCGCGCCGTCACCACCACGATGCGCGACGATAGATAAATTGCTTCTTCCACCGAGTGGGTGATCAGCATGACGGTCTTGTCTTCGGCCAGCAGCACTTGCAGCAGCAGGTCTTGCATGGCCGAGCGCGTCTGGGCGTCCAGCGCGCCGAAGGGTTCGTCCATCAGCAGGAACTGCGGCTTGACCGCGTAGGCGCGCGCCAGCGCCAGCCGCTGGCGCATGCCGCCCGACAAGTGCTTGGGATGATGATGGGCAAAGTCGGCCAGCCCCATCAGCGTCATGTAGCGCTGGCAGATCTCATCGCGTTCGGCGCGGCCGACCCGATTGGCCCGCAGCGTCAGCCCGAAAGCGATGTTTTCCTTGACCGTCAGCCACGGAAACACGCCGTATTCCTGGAAGATCACGCCGCGGTCGGGGCCGGGGCCCGTGATGGGCTTTCCGTCGAGCAGCACCTCGCCCTGCGTGGGTTGCACAAAACCTGCCACGATGTTCATCATGGTGGTCTTGCCGCAGCCCGATGGCCCGATCACCGATACGAATTCGCCCTGGCGGATTTCGTAGTCGATGGCATCGAGCACCCGCATCGGCCCATTGGCCGTGGGGTAGTCCACCGTGACGTTGCGAAAGCGGATGCGGGCGGAACTGTCGGCACTCATGCGATGCGCTCCTGCCAGGCCACCAGGCGGCGCGCCGCGGCGCGCAGGATCAGGTCCATGACCAGGGCGATCAGGCCGATGCAGATGATGCCCACGTAAATGATGTCGAGCTGGAAGAACGACGACGCATCCTGGATCAGCGCGCCCAGGCCTTGCTGGGCGGCGATCAGCTCCGAGGCCACCAGCGTGGCCCAGGCCACGCCCAGCGCCACGCGCAGCGCGGTCAGCATGTGGGGGATGGTAAGCGGCACGATCACCTTGCGGAATATCTCGCCGTCGCTGGCCCCCAGGGTGCGCGATACGCGCACGAAGATCGGGTTGATCTGCGCGATGCCTTCGTACATGACGATCACGCCCGCAAAGAACGAGGCGTAGAACAGGATGGCGATCTTGGCCGATTCGCCGATGCCGAAATACACGATCACCAACGGGATCAGCGCAATGGGGGGCAGGGCGCGAAAGAAATTGATGACCGGGTCCACGAAGCTGCGCACGCTCTTGTACCAGCCCAGCACGAAACCCACCGGCACTGCCAGCACGATGCCCAGCACCACGCCGATCACCACGCGCTGGGTCGACATCAGGATGTCATGTGGCAACCGCGTCTGCATCAGCGCCATGAACTTGGCCAGTACTTCGTGCGGGCTGGGCACCAGGGCGGGGCTGACCAACCCGCTGGCACGCACGGCATACCATGCCAGCACGATGAGTACCCATGGGGCGGCGATCAATGCCGCGCGTTGTGGCAAGGAGCGGTTACGCAAGATGTCTCCTCCATTCGAAGGCGCTTGACCTTTTAATGGTCAAATCGTACTGTAGACCATACGTTCAGCAAACAATATATGGCTATTTGTTTATGGCTATCAATTTCCACGACAGTCCCATTCCACGCTATCTGCAGCTGGCCGACCTGATGCGCCAGCGCATCGCCCGCGGCGTCTGGGACCAAGGCCAGAAAGTACCTTCGCTGGAAGAACTGGTGGCCGAATTCGGCGTGGCGCGGGTCACGGTGCGCCAGGCCATTGACGTGCTGACGCGCGAAGGGCTGGTGTCGCCGCAGCAGGGGCGCGGCACTTTCGTTACCGGCCTGCCGCCCAACGACCGCTGGCTACGCGTGCAGACCACGCTGGCCGAACTGGCCAAGGTGTATCGCGATACCCGGCCCAAGATCGTCACCATCGACGAATCCATTCATTCGGCGCCACTGACCGCGCAAGACGGCATCCCGGCCGAGCGTTACGTGTTCATGCGCCGCATCCATGAACGCGAAGGCCGGCCGTATTGCGTCATCAGCATCTACCTGGCCGAGCACGTATTTCGGCAGGCCCCGGCGCGCTTTCGCAATGAAACGGTGATCCCGCTGCTGGTGTCCATGCCCGGCGTGAAGATCGCCCAGGCGCGCCAGGCGCTGACCATCGGCACCGCCGATACCGAAGTGGCGCAGCAATTGCAGGTGGCCGTCAACGCGCCCATTGCCGAAGTGCGTCGCGTGTTCGTCGATGGCGAGGGCTGCGTCATCTACCTGAGCGAAGTCTCGTACCGCGGCGACTTCATCCATGTCGAAATGAACCTGATCCCTTGAGGACTGCCATGGGCGATGCCAGCAGCGTGTATCCAGCCGAAGTCAGCGTGCATGTCTTGCGCTACCCCGTCGAGCGCCCGGTGCGCACCTCGTTCGGCATCATGCACGACCGCCCGGCGGTATTCGTGCGCGTGCAAGACCGCGATGGCGCGCATGGCTGGGGCGAAGTGTGGTGCAATTTTCCAGCTTGCGGCGCCGAGCATCGGGCGCGCCTGGTCGACACGGTGCTGCGGCCGCTGCTGGTGGGCCGCGCGTACGACGGGCCCGCTGCGGCCTATGCGCACCTGACCGCAGCCACCGAAGTATTGGCGCTGCAGTCCGGCGAACCCGGGCCCATGGCGCAGGCCATTGCAGGCATCGACCTGGCGCTGTGGGACTTGTGCGCGCGCCGCGCCGGCCAGCCGTTGTGGGCCTACCTGGGCGGCACCAGCGACCGGGTCGAGGTATACGCCAGCGGCATCAATCCCGATGAGCCCGAGCATGTGGTGCAGCAAAAGCACCGCGAAGGTTATCGTGCCTTCAAGCTGAAGCTGGGCTTCGGCCACGAGCGCGACTTGCGCAATTTGCGGCAAGTGCGCCAACTGCTGGGGCCGGGCGTGCCGTTGATGGCCGACGCCAACCAGGGCTGGGACGCGGCCGGCGCCGCCACGATGGCGGCCGCCATGGGCGAACTGGATATCGCCTGGCTGGAAGAGCCGCTGCGGGCCGATCGGCCGTACGCGCAATGGCAGGCCTTGGCGCGCCAGTCGCCCGTGCCGCTGGCGGCGGGCGAGAACTACCTGGGCGCAGAGGCGTTCCAGTCCGCCATCGATGCCGGTTTCCTGAAAGTGGTGCAGCCCGACCTGGCCAAGTGGGGCGGCATTTCGGGCTGCCTGCCGGTGATACGCGCGGTGCGCGCCGCCGGGTTGCGCTATTGTCCGCATTACCTGGGCGCGGGCGTGGGATTGATGGCGTCGGCCCATTTGCTGGCTGCGGTCGACGGCATCGGGCATAAAGGCCTGCTCGAGATCGACTCCAACGACAATCCGCTACGGACCTTGCTTAGCGGGCCTTTGTCGCAGTTGGAAGATGGCGTGGCGCAACTGGGAACCGACCCGGGGATCGGGGTCGAGCCTGATCTGGCTGCCCTGCGGGAGTATTGCGGTCGGTGATTGTCCTTGGTGACAATAGGAATCCAGGTGCTACGGCTCGCGGGCGGGGCTGGGCGATTTCTTCATAATTTGTCGCATTCGGCGTAAGCCGCGTGCGCCGCGCGCCTTGTGATGGGGCATGCGGAGCCCTAGGATGGTTGCGGTTGTCTCAGCCTAGGGAGCACGCAATGAAATTCCATTATCGGCATGTCATCGGCGCGGCCGCCATCGTGGCGGCGCAGTGCATCGCGGCAGGCGCGCACGCGCAACTGCTCGATACCGTCAAAGGCCAGCTTGGGGGTGGCGGCGCAGAGCAAGGCGGTGCGGCCGCCGGTGCGGCACAGGGCCTGGGCCTGGGTGGTGGCGGCTTGCCGTCGTCGCTTAGCGCGGGCAGCGCCGGCAATGCGGCCGGCGTGCTGGAATTCTGCATCAAGAACAACTACCTCAGCGGCGGCGATGCCCAGTCGGTGAAAGACCAATTGATGGGCAAAGTGGGCGGGTCGGGGCAAGCCGAGTCCGACCCAGGCTACGCCGCGGGCGCGGAAGGCGTCTTGAAGGGCGGCGACGGCAAGTCAGTGGACCTGAGCGGCGGCGGCCTGAAAGAAGAAATCACCCGCAAGGCCTGCGACCAGGTGCTGGAGCAAGGCAAGTCATTCTTGTAGGCCATGCCTGAATGGCCACCCTGGCCGCCTGGCGCGGCCAGGGTGAGGGACCTAACTGTTATCCCGGATATCCTGCGTCGCGCCATTCTGCTTGACGGATTCGATACCGTTATCGCGCGCGGCCTCGGTGCCGTACATCTGGCTGTTGCCGATGATCTGGTTGTTGGCGGCGCGCAGGGTGAAATAGAACTTGCCGTTCGAGGCGGTGGCCGAGTTGTAGCGGGACGCATCGCCGCTGTTTTTCTGTACCGACGCGATACCATTCTCGGCCGAGGCCTTGGCGGCATACATCTCGCTCGTCAGGATGGTTTCCGCATTGCCGGCTTTCAGGGCAAAGTGGAATTGTCCGTTGCTTGCTTTTTTCAATTCAAACCAACCTGCCATGATGTGGACTCCTTGGATTGAAGCGATGGGCGGAACGACGCCCCTGGAGCGGTGCCCGTCAGCCAGGGGTTTCCCGATCATAGGTAATGCAGCCGGTTTTGCCTAGGTTTGTGAGGCCGGTGCCATGAATGCGCAGGCTCAGGCCGGCTGGCTCAGCGGGCGGCGCTGCCGGTCCAGCGCTACCGACAGCAGCCACAGTACGAAGCCGCCCAATGCCAGCAAGGCGCCGACCCAGCCCGGCGAACGCCAGCCATGGCCGTGGGCCAGCGCCAGGCCGCCCAGCCAGGGCCCCAGCGCGTTGGCCGTATTGAAAGCGGAATGGTTCAGGGCGGCGGCCAGGCCCTGGGCGTCGTCGGCCACGTCCATCAGGCGCGTCTGCAGCACGGTGCCAAGCGCGCCGCCCATGCCCACCAGGAACACGGCCACCGTAATGGCCCAGACATTGCCGATGCTGAAGGTGAACAGCGCCAGCGCCGCGGCGCTGAACAGCAGCAAGCCGCCGGCGGTGGGCATCAGGGCACGGTCGGCGAACTTGGGAATCACCAGGTTGCCGATGGTCATGCCGATGCCGAACACGCCCAGCACCAGCGGCACCGTGGCGGGCGCCACGCCGGTGACCGTCATCAGGATGTCGGCCAGGTAGGTATACACGGCGAACAGGCCGCCAAAGCCGATGGCGCCGATGCCCAGCGTGATCCACACTTGCGGGCGCCGCAGCGCGCCCAGTTCGCGCAGCGGGCTGGCATGCGGGTCGGCCGGGGTGGCGGGCGCGAACATGGCCACCAGCGCCACGGTAAGCAGTCCGGCGGCGGCCACCAGGGCAAAGCCCCAGCGCCAGCCTACGGCGTGTCCCAGCCAGTTGGCCAGCGGCACGCCGATGATGGTGGCTACCGTCAGGCCCAGGAACATGCGGCCCACCGCCTGGGTGCGGCGGTGCTCGGGAACCAGCGATACGGCCACCAGCGATGCAATGCCGAAATACGCGCCGTGCGGCAGGCCGCTGAGAAAGCGCAGCACCATCATCCATTCATAGCTGGGGGCGAAGGCGCACAAGCCGTTGAACAGCGCGAACAGCGTCATCAGCAGGATCAGCAGGGCCCGGCGCGGCAGGCGCGCGGCCGCCACGGTGATCAGGGGGGCGCCCACCACCACGCCCAGTGCATAGGCGCTGATGACGTGGCCGGCGGTAGGGGCATCGATGTGCAGGCTGTGCGCGAAATACGGCAGCAGGCTCATCGTGGCGAATTCGGTGGTACCAATGGCGAAGGCACCGACGGCCAGCGCAAACAGCACCAGGCCGGGCGAACGGTGCCCGGAAACAGCGGAAGTCATGGGAATCAGATCAGGCGGAGGTTGAATGACCCGCGGGTGGAACGACCCGCGGGCGGCAAGCAAGGCATTGTAGCCGCCCTCTGTGACAGCACGGCGGCGTGGCAGGTTGCGGCGGTCAGTCCTGCTTGCGGGCGAACACGCGCAGCCGGTGGCCGTCGGGGTCGAGTCCGACGAAGGTATGCCCGATATCCAGGTCGGTGGGGGGCTGGGCAATGGGAATGCCGCGCTCGGTCCAGTCGGCGTGCAGTGCCAGGACGGCTTCACGGCTGGCCACCGGAATGGCCAGCTCGCCGCCGCGCCCGGCCGATATCGCCCGCGGGGTGACGGTCTGGCGGGCCCACAAGCCCAGCATCAGGCCGGAGTCCAGCTTGAACTTGGTGAAGCTGGGCGTGGCGTGTATTGGCTGCTTGTGCAGCAGATCCGTGTAGAACCGGGCACTGCGGTCCGGGCTGTCGACATACAGGATGATCAAATTGGGATCGGTCATGGGAATGCTCCGCATTGGCGATGGCATCGGCGGGCGCCTTGCTAGCGACGCCAGCAGACGCATCGTAAAGATGCATGCTGTCAGAAACTGTCAGTGGCCAAGGGCGCTAAGGCGGCGCCATGATACGCATGGCCCGCCAGGCTTGCATCAGCACCTGGCGCTTGCGTGGATAACACTGCTTCGACACCGTCAGGCTGGCAATGCGGTCGGCCCGGAAATGGCGAAACGCCTGGCGCAATTCGCACCAGGCCACCACCAGCCATACATGGTCGAAGCACGCCAGCGCGAACGGCCAGATGGTGCGGGCCGACTGGATGTCCTGCAGGTCGTGGTAGACGATGTCGATCTTGTGCTCGGCGCGGATGGCCTGGCGCAGCGCGGGCAGCACCGCGCCATCGATCGGCACCGTCGACTCGGCGCCCACCAGCAGCGTATCGGCATCCACCAGCATGCGCAGTTCGTGCGGCAGCACGGCGGCGATCTTGGCCAGCGCGCTGCATGCCGCTCCGCTCAGGCGGGCGTCGCCGCCGCGGTCGGCCACCCAGCGCGAACCCAGCACCAGGGCCTCGATCTCGTCTTCAGAGAACATCAGCGACGGCAACGCGAAACCGGGCCGCAGCAAGTAGCCGCGGCCCGGTTCGGCGTCGATCTGCGCGCCCTGTTCCTGCAGGGTGGCAATGTCGCGGTACAGCGTGCGCAGGCTGACGCCCAGCTCGCTGGCAAGCTCGGCCCCCGCGACGGGGTAGCGATGGCCGCGCAGCAACTGGATCAGGGCAAACAGGCGTTGGGTACGGGCCATGACGGGTTCCTCAGCCTTGTGCCAGCACGGCTTCGTCGTCGGCATCGCTGCGGTCGGGCGCCGTGCGCCGCCGCGGCGCCACGGGCAGTTCCAGGCCCTGCGTCAGGTCCAGCGCCTGGCGCTCGAGCAGGCGGCGGTACAGCCCGCCTTCGCGCCGCACCAGGGTCTCGTGGCTGCCTTCTTCGGCGATGCGGCCCTTGTCGAGCACCAGCAGCCGGTCCATGGCGCGCACCGTCGACAGGCGGTGCGCCACCACCAGCGTGGTGCGCCCGGCCATCAGGCGTTCCATGGCCTGCTGGATCAGGGCTTCGCTCTCGCTGTCCAGGCTGGAGGTGGCTTCGTCCAGGATCAGCACCGGCGCATCGGCCAGGAAGGCCCGCGCAATGGCTACCCGCTGCCGCTCGCCCCCCGACAATTTCACGCCGCGCTCGCCCACCAGCGTTTCATAGCCCTTGGGCAAGGCCATGATGAAATCGTGGGCGCTGGCCAGGCGCGCCGCCTGTTCGATCTGGGCGCGGCTGGCGCCCGGCCGCCCATAGGCGATGTTCTCGGCCAGCGTGCGGTGAAACAGCACGGGTTCTTGCTGCACGATGGCGATCTGGCTGCGCAGCGAGCCTTGCTGCACATGGGCGATGTCCTGCCCGTCGATGGCGATGCGCCCCGCATTGATGTCGTACAGGCGCTGGATCAGCTTGATGAACGTGGTCTTGCCTGATCCCGAATGCCCCACCAATCCCACGCGTTCGCCCGGCGCGATGCGAACCGAGAAGTCATCGTACAACGGCGTGGCGTGGGCGCCGTAGCGGAAGGTCACGTGCTCGAAGCAGATCTCGCCCCGGCCGATCGCAATGGGTTGCGCGCCGGGCGTGTCGTCCACGCCCAGGGGCTGGGCATGCAGCGACACCAGTTCTTCCATGTCGTTGACCGAACGCTGCAGGTTGCGGATGTGCATGCCGATATCGCGCAGGTAGCCTTGCAGGATGAAGAACATGGTCAGCGCGAACGTGACGTCGCCCACGCTGGCCTGGCCGCGCGTCCACAGCAGCAGCGCCGAGCCCAGGATGGCTGCCTGCATGGCCGCCAGCATGACGCCCTGCACGCCGCCGTTGATCGAGCCGCGCACCCAGCCGCGGCGGGTGCGGTGCCGCCATTTGCCCAGTATCAGCCCAAGCCGGTCTTCCTCGCGCTGTTCGGCGCCGAAGGCCTTGACCACCGGGTTGCAGGTGATGGCGTCGGCCAGCACGCCACCCAGCCGGGTGTCCCAGGCGTTGCCCAGGCGCGCTGCCGGCGCCACGAAGCCCAGCGACAGCGCTGCCGTCACCAGCACATACAGCAGCGAGCCCACGCCCACCACGGCGCCCAGCACGGGCCAGTGCCAGCCCAGCACCACGGTCGCGCCCACCAGCATGGCCACCGAAGGCAGCAGCGCCACCAGCAGCGTGTCGTTGAGCAGGTCCAGCGCCCACATGCCGCGCGTGATCTTGCGCACCGTCGAGCCCGCGAAGCTGTTGGCATGCCAATCGGTCGACAAGCGCTGCACGCGGTGGAATGTCCGCGCCGCAATGGCGCTCATCATCTTGAGCGTCAGTGCGATGATGTTGAAGTACACCATCTGCAGCAAGATGGTGCTGGCCAGTCCCAGCGCCGCCAGCGTCCAGAACGAGGCGGCAGCCATGTCCCAGGCGGCCGGGCCGCTGGCCACGCCGGACGCCACGGCATCGATCAGGCGGCCGGCGAACAAGGGCGTCAGCACATCGGCCACGGCCGACAGCAGCACCAGCATCACGATCAAGAAAATGCGCCAGGGTTGTTCGCCCCAGTGCCGGAAGGTAAAGCCCAGGACATCCTTGAAGGCCTGTCCGCGCAAGTCGATTTTTCTTCGAGCCATTTATCACGGCCCGGCGCGGTAGGCGCCGGGACTTCAGTCGGAAGCAAAAGGAACAGGCCACTGCGCGTGCCGGCGATCAGCCGGCATGCAAAACCAAAGTGCCTGGAACGGGCGAGAGGCCGCCGTAAGCGCGTGCTTACGTGCCAGCGTCGAGTCAGTAGCGACCAACGGCTGGCGGGCGGCCCAGCGCCAGCGACGACTTAAAAGTGTCGCGAGGCCACGCTGGGGATAGCGGTGCGGACTACGGACATCGAACGCCTCCCTGGTGGATGTGAAGAAGATGGAAGAGGTGGGTAGGTAAATACCCGAGGCGGCAATCTTATCAGGTCGATCTTGACATTGGCAATATCTGTTGTATGAAAAAGCGACAAGCGCGCTGGCGGACTTCGCTCGGCCGGTAAGAATTACTCAGGGCATGCAGTTCGCATTGCCATGCGCCGCGCGCATCCGCATGGGAACGCTACTTGCGCGGGCCGCCTTCATGGTCTTGTTCAGGAGCTCGCCATGCCCGACATCAATGATGTGCAAGCCGCCATGCGTTTGTGGCACGAAGCCCATACCGCGGTAATGGATTTCTACGAAGCGAACAACGTCCTCGAACCGGACAGGTTCGAAGAATGGACGGCGTTGCGCCGCGTGGAAGACGACATGCGGCAGCAAGCCGATATCCTGATCAAGCAGGCACGCGGCCAACCCGCCTAGGTGTGATGCCGGCAACAGGGAGTCTTGCCATGTATACCCACATTCAGATCGGCGTGCGCGACTGGCCGCGCCTGGTGGCGTTCTATGATGCCGTGCTGGCCCCGCTGGGCCTGGTACGCCAGAATGAAATCGAGAATGCCGGGCCGGCCGGCGTGATCTGGCACCCGCCCACGCTGCGCTGGCCGTCTTTCGTGGTGGCTCCGCCGTTCAATGGCCTGCCGGCGACCTGGGGCAACGGTACGCAGGTCAGCTTCGAGGCCGCGTCGTGCGGCATTGTCGACCGCTGCTGGACCCTGGCAGTGGAGGCGGGCGGCCGCGACGAAGGGCAGCCGGGCCTGCGCACCTGGTATGCGCCGGATTTCTACGCCGCCTATTGCCGCGACCCGGAAGGCAACAAAATCGCCTTCGTCTGTGCCGCCAAAGGCGCATAGCGCGGCCAGAGACGCGTGTGTCAGGCCTTGCGCGGCGGCCGCGCGGCGCGCATGCACAGGGCTGCGGCAAGGCCGCACGCCACCCACATGGCGGGATACACCACGGTGGCTGTCGCGGCCGGCAGGCTGCCTGCCGCCGCCAGCGTCCAGGCGTCGGCCACGGGTATGGCCAGCAGCAGCGCCGCCAGGCCCAGCCATTGTTCGCGCCACAGGCGGGCAGGCGGGCGCAGCGCGGCGTGCAGGGCCGACAGGCCCCACAGCGCGAAGAAGACGGCCACTTCGCGTTCATGCAATCCGGGCGACTGGGGCCAGTACAGGCGGTTGGCCAGCAAATAGCCGGCGCAGGCATAGAGCGGCCCGGCAATCATGGCGATATTCATGCGGGCCGCCAGGCGATCGAAACGCGAGGGGCGCTCGCTTCGGCGCACGGTGTACAGCAGCAGGCCGGTGGCAATCATGGCCGCGCCGGCGGCGCCCAGCAGGAAGTACATCCAGCGCAGCAGCGGTTGCGCGTAGCGGCCGTAATGCAGGCCGCCCAGGGTGCGCACCAGCGTCAGCGAAGCGCGGTACTGGTCCGACACCTGCAGCACGTCACCCGTCGCGCCATTCAGGCTGACGCGATCGGGAAACGCCATGAAACGGTCATCGTAGGCGCGCAGTACATCCACCACCGTATCGGTACGGTTCGGCTGGCGCACCAGCACCATGGCGGCCTTGTGCCGGCCCAGGTGCGCTTCGGCGCGCGTCACCGCGTCAATCAACGGCAGGGTGGCCGCGGGTTGGCCGTCACCCGTCGACGTGGCGGGCGCAGGGAAGGCCTGGGCCACGAACTCGCCCGGGTCGCCGCCGTAGCGGCTGTCGATGCCGGCCGGCAGATAGGTCAGCAATAGCGTCGACAGCGCCGTGCACGTGATCATCAGGTGAAACGGCAGCGGCAGCACGCCCAGCACGTTGTGCGCGTCCAGCCAGGACCGGCCGGGCGAGGCGCGCGGGCGGAAGGTGAAGAAGTCGGCGAGCAGGCGGCGATGCACGATCAGTCCGCTGACGAGCGTCACCATCATGACCAGGCTGGCCAGCCCCACCAGCAGGATGCCCGGCAAGCCCGCGTGCAGGCTGTAGTGGAATTCGATCAGGAATTCCCCGCCTTCGGTGTCGCGTGGCGCCAGGGCCTGGCCGCTGGCCGGGTCCAGCAAGGCCGCTCCGCTGTCGCCCGGCTGCTGCCAGGCCACCCGCAAGGCAGGATTGCGTGCGTCGGGCAGTTCGATCTGCCAGCCTTGCGCGCCAGCGGGCGCGTGCCGTGTCAACCAGTCTTGCGCCGCGCGCAGGGCCTGCGCGCGATCGGCTGGGCGGGCCGCCAGCGTCTCGGGCGTCATCCAGCGCGTCAGTTCGGCCGCGAATACCGTCAGGGCGCCGGTCAAGAACACCGCATACAACAGCCAGCCGAACAGCAGCCCCGCCCAGGTATGCAGCCATGCCATCGATTGGCGCAGGCTGCCGATCATGCCTGCAGCCCCAGCCGCGCCAGCATGCAGGCCAGGCAGGCGGCCACGATAAGCGCCCAGACCCGCGCGCCGCTGCGCGCGGCAAAGGCCCATATGGCTACCGCCACATACAGGACAATCGACAGCAGGCTGGGGTAGAACACGGCATCGGCCGGGTGCAGCGGCAGCAGGGCCGCGGCGGCCGTGAACGTGTAGGCCAGCGCGTATCCGCCGATGGCCGCCGCCGCGGTACGCGACAGCACCTGGCCGATCGGCGCGCGACGCTTCACCATGTGTAGCGCAGGGTGGCGTACAGCATGCGGCCGGCGCCGTACGTGCACGCGGTGTCGGTAACGCACGTGCCCACGTAGCGGCGATCGAACAAGTTGCTGGCGTTCAACACTATGCTCAACCCGCCCAGCGATGGATGGGCGCGGCCGAAGTCATACGACAGCGCCGCATCGACCAGGGTGGCGGCCGGAATGCGCAGCGTGTTGGCCGGATCGCCCCAGTCCGCGCCCACGTAGCGCACGCCGGCACCCAGCCCCAGGCCTTGCAGCGCGCCGCTTTGCACGGTGTAGTTCAACCAGGCGGCCGCCTGGTGGCGCGGTGCGTAGTACTGTTTCTTGCCTTGCCGCGATTCGGGTGCGCCATTGACCAGGTCGGTGTTGTCGCTGCGGGTGACGACCGAGTCCACATATGAATACGAGGCGATCATGTCCAGGCCGCGGGCCAGGCTGGCCTTGCCTTCCAGCTCGATGCCGCGCGCCCGTGTTTCGCCGGTCTGGTTCTGGAAGCCGGGCGGCCGGCCGGGCGTCGTGTCGGCGCTCAGCACGTTGGTCTGCGTCAGTTGGTACACCGACAGCGTAATCATGCTGTCGCTGCCTGGCGGCTGGTACTTCACGCCGGCCTCGATCTGCCGGCCCTTGCTGGCTTCGAACGGGTTGCCTTCGAAATCGGTGCCGGCGGTGGGAGCGAACGAGGTCGAGTACGACATGTAGGGCGCCCAGCCGTTGTCGAACAGGTAGGTCAGGCCGGCGCGGCCGGTGAAGGCGTTGTCGCGCTGCACGACTTTCTGCGAGGCCAGCAGGTTGCGGGTACTGCTGTCGGCAATGTCGTAGCGGCCGCCCAGCGTCAGCAGCCAGTTGTCATAGCGCAGTTGATCTTGCGCGTAGAAGCCGTACTGTTCGCTGTTCTGGCGGGCATCGATGCGCGGGGTCAGGTCGTCGATGCCGGGCAGGGGCAGCCCATATACCGGGTCATACAGATCCAGCGGCGGCACGCCGGCAATGACGTTGGCGAACCGATAGGTGTCGCGCATGTTCAGGTAGTCGAAGCCCAGCAAGGCTTCGTGGCGTACCGGGCCGGTGTCGAAGCGCGCCAGCGCTTGCGTGTCGACCGTGACCGTCGAGCCGGTGCCGCGGCCGCGCGACATCGTGCGCGACCACGTCCGCATGTCGACCGGGTTCAGCATATAGCCCGGCATGGAGCGGGCTTCGGCGCGCATGTGGTTGTAGCGCAGGTTCTGCTTGAAGGTCCAGGTCTCGTTGGCTTGGTGGCTGAACAGATAGCCCACCGAATACTGTTCGCGGTTGTAGCGGTCCCAGTCCCGTTCGCCGGTGAAGCGGTGGCGCGGGATTCTGCCGTTGGGGTTGTCGTGCAGCGTGCCCGCGGCGGGCAGGTTGCCATACAGCGGCACCTGGCGGTCTTTCTGGTAGAAACCCAGCAGCGTCAGCGACGTGGCGGCCGATGGCCTGAAGGTCAGGGCCGGCGCCGCGAAGGTGCGGTCGTCTTGGCCGTAGCGCGGCGATTGCGATGCGTCGCGTTGCAGCGCGGTCAGGCGATAGTTCCACTGGCCTGCCTCGTCTACCGGGCCGCTCAGGTCCACCGCGGCTTGCGCGCGGCCATAGCTGCCAGTCTGCAGCGCGACTTCGCGCTGCGGGGTATCGGTGGGCAGCTTGCTGACCATATTGATCAGGCCGCCCGGCGTGTTCTGCCCATACAGCACTGATGACGGCCCCTTCAGCACTTCCACCCGTTCCAATCCGTAGGGCTCGATCTGCAGCATGCCGAAGCTGTATGCGCCGTACGGCAGGCGCGAACCATCCAGATTGCTGCGCGCGGCATATCCGCCGCGCAGGTAGATGTTGTCGTAGCGCAGGTCGGCACTGCCGCCGGGGGAATACAGGCCCGGAGTGTATGACAACGCCTCCACGATGGTGCGGGATCCGCGCACGGTGATTTCGTCGCGTGTGACCACGTTTACCGTCTGCGGGACTTCGATCAGCGGGGTGTCGGTCTTGGTGCCGGTGGCGCTGCGCCGCGCAACAAAGCCCAGCACCGGTCCCGTGGCCGATTCGCGCGCGCCTTCCACAGTGACCGCGGGCAGTACCGCAGCCGCGCCGCCGGGCGTGCGCCGCAAGGTATAGACATCGCCGCTGGCACGCACCGGCATGAGCCCGGTGCCGGCCAGCAGCCGGCCCAGCCCCTGGTCTACCGTCCAGCGCCCTTGCAGGCCCCGCGACTGCTGGCCTTCGGTAAGCGCGGGGTCGAACGACAGGTTGATGCCCGCCGTGCCGGCGAAGGTGGCCAGCACCGTGCCCAGCGGGCCGGCCGGTATGTTGAATTGCTGCGCCGTGGATTGCGCCTGGGCGGCGGCCTGCGCATGGGCGCCAGGCGCGGCTGCCGACAGGGCCATGGCGACCGACAGGGCGGTCAGGGCACCCACGCGGCGGGCGGTCGGCGCGATGCGCGCGCGAGTCGGGAAAGGGCGAAGTCGGGTCATCCTGGCAGCGTCCGGGTTGGGGATCTGCCGGGTTTGTCGTGCGAAACGCGAAAAGGGGACAAGAAAAAGTGTAACGGCGCGCGGGCGCGGCGTCGGGCCGGGTTCAAGCCGCCGCCAGCGTCACCCAGTAGCGCGTCCGGTAGACCACTTGCACGGGCAGGCTGCGTGTTACCGCGTGCAGCGCGGTATCGGTATTGCTCAATTGGAATGCGCCCGAGACATGCAGGTCGGCGATCTCCGGTTCGCAACGCACGATGCCCGGCCGGTAGCGGTTGATCTCGGCGGCGAAATCGGCCAGCGACAACGCATCGGCATACAGGATGCCCTGCGTCCAGGCTTGCGGCGGATATCGTAGCGGCCGAGCGGGGCCCACCGTGTCGCGCCAGAAATACGCGGCGTGGCCCGCGGCCAGGTCCAGCCCGGTGCCCGCCGCCGGCTGGACACCGACACGGCCATCGATCACCGACACCTCGCTGCGGTCGTCGAACTGCCGCACCGTGAAGCGCGTCTGGCCAGCCTGCACGCTGCCTTGAGCGGTTTGCACCAGCAAGGGCAGCGGGCTGGCGTGGGCCGACTCCACCAGGATTTCGCCGGCGCGCAGCACGATCTGCCGCAGGGTGCTGGTGAACGAAATGTCTACCGCACTGGCGGTATTCAGGGTGACCAGGCTGCCGTCGGGCAAGTCGACGCGGCGCTGCTCGCCCACGCCGGTGGCGCGGTCGGCGATCCAGTTTTGCCATGGCGCCACGCGCCAGGCCAGCCAACCGGACGGTGCCGCGATGGCCAGGCCGGCCAATACGCGCAGGGCCGCGCGGCGGTCATGCCGTACGTCGCGGTCCAGCGCGGCCCGGCCCAGCCCCGGCGGCAGGCCGCCCAGCTTGGACAGGACATCCTGCGCGCGGCGCCAGGCGCGTTCGTGTTCGGTACTGCGCTGGCGCCACCGCTCACAGGCTTGATGGTCTTGCGGCGAACAGTTGCCCGAGTGCATCAGTACCAGCCAGTCGGCCGCTTCCGCGGCGATGCCCGGGTCGATGGCGGATGACTGCGGAGAACTCATGGTGCGGCCAGGATGCAGTGGCGAAATGCCTCGGCCATGTAGCGCTTGACCGTGCGTACGCTGATTTCCATATGGGCGGCAATCTGCTCATACGTCAGGCCATCCAGTTGCGATAGCAAGAAGGCGCCGCGCACCTTGGCGGGCAGGGCGTCGAGCAAGGCATCGATCTCTTGCAGGCTCTGCAGAATGATCAGGCGCTGTTCTTCCGACGGCGCATGGGCATCCGGCACTTGGGCCAGGGCGTCCAGGTAGGCGCGCTCAAGCGCGTGGCGGCGGTACAGATCCACCACCAGGCGCTTGGCGATGGTGGTCAGGTAGGCGCGAGGCTCGCGCAGGTCGGGCAGGGCGTGCCGCCGGCATGCCACCAGAATGCCCGCGAACGCATCCTGCGCCAGGTCGGCGGCGTCGGCGCTGTTGGCCAGGCGCTTGCGCAGCCAGCTGGAAAGCCAGCCATGATGCGCGTCGTACAACTGGGCAACGACCAAGGACGGCGTTGGATCGGGGGAGGGCATGCGGGCGGCGATAATTTGTAATAGGAATTAATCTCAATTATCGCCAGAAAACCCGCCGGACCGCAACGGCGGGCTGCCCGCCCGCCGCTTTTGTTGTTATTGCGCCTTGAGCCCCAGCCGGTCGATGGTGGAAGACCAGCGATCATATTCGCCGTCGATAAAGTCCTGGCATTGCGCCGGCGTCTTGTCCATGACTTCGGCACCCTGGAAACGCAGGCTCTCGAGCACGGTGGCGTCTTTCATGGCGGCCTGCAGCGCGGTGTTCAGTTTTTCCAGGATGGGTGCCGGGGTGCCCTTGGGCGCCAGCAGCACCTGCCAGGTGCCGGCATCGTAGTCCTTGAGGCCCGCCACGCTTTCCGACAGCGCCGGCACATCGGGCAGGGCGGCCGAGCGTTCGCGCGACGTGACCGCCAGCGCCTTGACCTGGCCGCTCTTGATGAACGGCATGGCACTGTTGAACGAGCCCGAATACATGAAGCTGGTGTTGCCGCCGGCCAGGTCGGTCAGCGCCGGCCCATTGCCTTTATAGGGCACGTGCTGGAACTCCAGGCCGAGCTTGGCGGCGATGTCCATGGCCACCAGGTGGTCGATCGAGCCATTGCCCGACGAGCCCATGAAGTACTTGCCGGGTTGCGCCTTCACCTGCCGATAGAAATCCTGGGCATCGGCGGCCGCCAGCTTCTTCGATGTCAGCAGGATCAGCGGCACGGCTACCGAGCACCCCGCCGCCACGAAGGCGGTCTTGGGGTTCAGGTCCTTGCGGTCGAACAGCGCGGGCGCGGTCGTGATCGACGATGTGCCGTACATCAGCGTATAGCCGTCCGGCTTGGCGCGCAGCAGTTCCTGCGCACCGATATTGCCGCCGGCGCCGGGCCGGTTCTCGATGACGATGGGTATCTTCAGTTCTTCGGACACCTTCTTGAACAGCACCCGGCCGATGGCATCGGTGGGGCCGCCCGGCGCGAAGCCGATGATGAGCGTGATGGCCTTGTCGGGATACGCGTCGGCGGCCTGCGCGCAGGGCATGCCGGCCAGCAGCCCGGCCAGGGCCGCTGCGATGGTGGTTTTTTTCGTCATGGTGGGGTCTCCTCCTGGGGCACAGCAATCAACAGGGATGCCAGGCCGCCGGATGGGCACCGTTGGGGGCGGGTGGCAAATCCCAATGGGCCGGGGTGCGCGAGAACTGCGCGACCGGCGGCAGTTGTTCCAGCGGGCCATAGGCCGACTGGCGGGTTTCCAGCGTGGGTGTCAGGCCTTGCGCGAAATGGCGGCGCGGACGTTGCGGGTCGGCGTCGAAGCCGGGTTCCAAGCCCAGGCCTTGCACCCACATCGAGGTGCGCGCCAGCGATACCCTGACGTGATAGCTGCCTCCTTCCCGGGCGCGCCGGATCAGCGCCAGCATGGCGCCGGCCGCGCCCAGGTAGCCGGTCAGGTAGTCGTTGAGCAGGTAGGTGGGCACCACCCGGGGACGGCCCTTGCCGCCTTCGCGCATCGCAATGCCGCTGACGGTCTGGCCCAACTGCTCGAACCCGCCGCGCGTGGCCCAGGGGCCCTCGTCGCCATAGGCCGTGACCGATACGTACACCACGCCCGGCCGGATGGCCGCGGCTTCTTGCGGACCGAAGCCGCGCCGCGCCAGGCTGCCGGGCCGCCACGATTGCACCACCACGTCGGCGCCGGCCATCAGTTCGCGGGCCTGCTGGCAATCGACGGCGCGGTCCAGGTCCAGGAAGGCCGAGCGCTTGCCGATATTGGTATCGACAGTCTGGCGAAACGGGTCCTGCAGCGTGGGCGAGGTCACGCGCAGCACGTCCGCGCCATGCTCGGCCAGCGTGCGGGCCACGACCGGGCCGGCGATCACGTGGCCCAGGTCCAGCACGCGCAAGCGGTCCAGCGGACGCTGTCCGGCCAGGGCCGGCTCGGGTTCGCTGTCGTCGATCTTGCGGATGTCGATGGCCGGCAGTTCGGCCAGCATGCGGCCCTGCGGATGTGCCAGCCATTCCTCTTGCGTACGCGCAAACGCGCCCGGCAGCTTGTACGTGGCAAAGGCTTCTTCGAGTTCCAGGCTGTTCCAGCGGCCGATGGCAGCGCCCAGTGCGGCGGCGTTGTTGGGGCATTGCAGCAGGTCCAGCACGCCGTCGCGCAGATGCGGGTACGAGCCGATGGGAAAGAACCAGCGTCCGTCCGCCGTTTGATAGAAGTCGGCCTTCAATTCGGTCAGCAGCGACAGGGCAGGCAGGACATAGCCGCTTTGCTTCTGGAAATGGCCCGGGTTCAGCGAACTGGCCGCCTGCATCCAGTCGATGGCGACATGCTGGCGCTGGCCGGTGGCCAGGTGCCACCAGCGCTCGGTGGCCAGGGCGTAGGCGCCGACGGCGCTGGCGGCCGCCACGGTCAGTTTGTGCGGCGAATCGAATGGCGGCGCGGCGCCGTGGAAGTGCAGGCGCTGGCCGGTGGGTTCATGCCAGGCCGACTGCGCGCCGAGCAAGGCGGTTATCGCCTGGTGGGCCTGGTCGGCCGAAGATGCTGCGTGATCCTGATCCATGCGCGACTCCAGAAGCGTGGGGCGGTTTGCCGGCGCCGGGCCGCTCCCAGGCAGAGAAGTCTAGCCGCGGCAAAAATCCGCGTCCAACATATAATTTGCCACTCTGTAAGATAAAAAATGTCTCATGCTGAACAGCCGCCTGCTCCGGCAATTCATTGCAGTTGCCGAAGAACTGCACTACGGCCGCGCCGCGGCTCGCGTGGGTATCGCGCAGTCGCCGCTCAGCCAGGCCATCCAGAAGCTCGAGGCGCACGTGGGCACGCCGCTGTTCCTGCGCAACAAGCGCACGGTATCGCTTACCCCCGCCGGCAAGATCTTCCTGGAAGAGGCCTATCAGTGGCTGAAGTACGAGCGCGTGGCGATCGAACGCACGCAGCATGCCCGCAACGGCGAAACCGGCCAACTGTCGCTGGGCTTCATCGGCAGCGCGGGCTATGGCTTCATGCCCGAACTCATCAATCACTTCCGGCGGCAGTACCCGCACGTACGGCTGCGCGTGGTCGAGATGACCACCAAAGACCAGCTTGAACAACTGAAGGGCCGCGGCCTGGACCTGGGCCTGCTGCGCACGCCCTTGCCGCAAGAGGCCGCGTTGATCGAAACCCGCCTGTACAAGCGCGACCGGCTGATGGTGGCGCTGCCCAGGACGCACGCCCTGGCCGGGCAGTCCAGCATCGCCTTGAAGCAGTTGGCGGGCGAGTCGTTCGTGGCCTTCTCGCGCGAGAAGGTGCCGGCCGCCCACGCGCAGTTGATCTCGGCCTGCAACGCGGCGGGCTTCTATCCGGATATCGAGCAGGAATGCTCGCAGGTGGGCGGCGTCATCTGCCTGGTGGCGGCGGGCTTGTCGGTGGCGCTGGTGCCCAGCAACCTGGCCTCGCTGATGCATCCCAAGGTGCAGTACCTGCCCCTGGCCGACCGCAGCCGGTTCCTGAACCAGGAGATCTCGGTGGCCTGGCGCAAGGGCGATGACAATCCCGCGCTGGCATCGTTCTTGAAAGTGGCCCGCGCGCAGGCAGGGTAAGGCGCGGCGCGATGCCGGCGCCCGGATCTTGCGTCAGAAGAATTCGTCGAGCAAGCGGTAGAACGCCAGCCGAGCGGGGTCGATGTTGCCGCCATAGGCATCAAGAAATGCCGGCACCCAGTCGGCGCCCAGGTTGTACTGGATGCTCCAGGCGGCCAGCGCCAGGTCCTGGTGGCGGTCGGCCACGCCCAAGCGGCCGCAATCGACGAAGCCGGTAAAGCCGCTGTCGTTGGCCATCAGGTTGGGCAGGCATGCATCGCCATGCGTGACGACCAGGTCTTCGTGGGCTGGCCGTTGTTCTTGCAGGGCCGCGAATGCCTGCGCCGCGCTTTGGCCCAGGCGCTCGGCGTCGAAATCGCCTGCATCGACGCGGCCTGCCTGTACGCGTTGCCGCGCGTGCTCGATACGAATCGCGGCACGATGGTCGAAAGGGCAATCGGCAACGTCCAGGCCATGCAGCGCGCGCAATGCCGAGGCGGCGATAGCGACAACGCGCGCCGGGGGCAGCGCAGGTGATGAGGCCAGGTCCAGGCCTGGTATGGCGCGCATGAACAGCCAGTCGTGACTGTGGGTACGGGCTTGGCCCATGACCTGCGGGCAAGGCTGCCCATGCGCCGCGAGCCAACGCAGCCGTTGTGCTTCGCCGCGCAGTTCGTCCAGGGGGCCGCGAGGTTCGATCTTGATGAACAGGTCGGGGCGGCCAGGTGCTGTCAGGCGAAACACCGCGGCGCCGGACCGGCCGATGGTTTGCGCCGTCCAGCCGTAGCTCGCCAGCCTGGCGTGCCAGGCGGCGGGCGGCACGCCGGGCGGGCCGTCTGGAACAGGCATGGTCATGGCGCCGTCGTCGGCAGGGCCAACTCTTCCCAGCCGCGCTGCGCCGTGTCGCGCAGTATGGCGACCACATGCTGGCAGGCCTGGTCGACGGCCGCTTCGATCGGCTTGCCGGCCAGCAGGTGCCCGGCAAGCCGAGCGGCGAACATATCGCCCACGCCCTTGGCCGCGCATGGCACATGCGGATGGCTGAACACACGCCGCTGGGTACGCGTGACCAGCGCTACCTGCATTTGCCCGGCCGGCCAGCCTTGCGGCGCGGCGCTGGTCACCACCACCCATTCGGTACCGCCGTCCAGTAGCCGCGCGGCCGCGTCCTGGGCCTCGTCCAGCGTGGCCAGCGTATCGCCGGTAAGCCGTTCCAGCTCGAAGTGGTTGGGGGTCAGTCCGTAGGCGCGTGGCAGCAACTGGGTGCGCCAGGCCTGGGTCAGGCGCGGGTCGGTGTAGACGCCGTGGTCGAAGTCGCCGATGACTGGGTCGACATGGACACGCAGGCCCGGGTTGGCGCGCGTGGCCTGGTCCAGCCAGTCGGCCACCAGCGCGGCCTGGCCGGGGTCGGCCAGGAAGCCTACCAGTACGGCCCGGGCGCGCGCCACGGCGCCGCGCGCGATCAAGTCGCGCAGGTAGCCGGCGAACCAATCGGATGCGATGGCGCCGCCATGCACGCTGGGATAGTGCGGCGTGTTGCTGAGCAGCACCGTGGGCACCGCGGCCACCCGCAAGCCCATGGCCTGCAGCGTGGGCACGGCGGCATTGTTGCCCACGTGCCCATACACCACCTGCGATTGGATCGAGATGACGTCGATGGGCAGCGGCTGCGGCGCGGTTGCGGCGTTCATGGCTGCGAACCGGGCTGCGCCAGGCCGGGCCAGTAGTGGCTATCGGGCAGCGCGCGCGCGCCAAAGATGGCCTGGCCCACGCGCACCGTGGTGGCTCCTTCTTCGATGGCCAGGGCGTAGTCGCCCGACATGCCCATCGACAGTTCGTCGATGGCAATGCCGGCCGGCGCTTCCTGGCGCAGGCGTTCGCGCAGTTCGCGCAACCGCACGAAGCAGGGCCGTACCTGGGCGGGGTCGGACGAGAACAGCGCCAGGGTCATCAGCCCACGCACGCGCAGGCTGGCGAAGGCCGGCAGTTCGCGCACGAATGCGGCCGCCTGGCCGGGATCCAGCCCGAACTTGCTGGCTTCGCCGGATGTGTTGATCTGCACCAGGACGTCGAGCGCGCGGCCTTCGGCCTGCAGGCGGCGATCCAGCGCCTCGGCCACGCGCAGGCTGTCGAGCGCCTGGAATTCGCTGGCAAAGCGCGCCACCAGCTTGGCCTTGTTGGTTTGCAGGTGGCCGATGACGGCCCAGCGCAAGTCGGCAAGGTCGGCCATGGCTTCCCATTTGGCATGGGCTTCCTGGACCTTGTTCTCGCCCAGTTCGCGGCAGCCGGCCTGGTAGGCTAGCCGGATGCGGGCTTCGTCGACGGTCTTGCTGACGGGCAGCAGGCGCACTTCGGCGGGATCGCGGCCGGCGCGGCGGCAGGCTGCCGCCATGTTGTCGCGCACTTGGGCAAGATTGCGACGAAAGTCGTCCACCGATGTGGCGGGGGGATAAGCAGGGGTATCGGTCATCGTGCGGTTCAAGAATAGTCGGCGCGAGGCTGGCGCGAGCATTTTGCCAGCATGCCGCAATTTGACACGTACGTCGAGGCACCGGACGCAAGCTGATATCCTGCAGGGCAGCGGCTACGATGGTGCCGCGGTTCGCGTGGAACCCATAAAAAAATCAGGAGGATGACAATGCTGTTGAAGACTCTGGCCCGGTTCTGCCTGGGTATCGCGGCTGCATGCAGCCTGGCCGCCAATGCCGGGGCCGCCGATTGGCCGCAGCAGCCCATCAACCTGGTGGTCGGGTCGCCGCCGGGCGGGTCTACCGACTACCTGGCGCGGCTGCTGGCCGACCCCCTGGGCAAGGAACTCGGCCAATCGGTCGTGGTGGTGAACAAGCCGGGTGGCTCGGGCAACCTGGGCAACGGCTACGTGGCCAATGCCCGGCCCGATGGCTATACGCTGGTGTTCGGCTACAACGGCTACCTGGTATCGAACCCGCATCTCTTCAAAGACCTGGACCTGGATCCCGTGAAGCGATTCACGCCGGTGGCCTTTGTTGCCAGCGCGCCGCAATTGCTGGTGATCAGCAGCAAGGCGCCGTTCCAGGATCTGCCGGGCCTGATCCAGCATGCCAAGGCCAACCCCGGCAAGCTGAACTACGCATCGTCCGGCCAGGGGTCGATCCCTCATGTGGGCGCGGTGATGCTGGAACAGATGGCGGGTATCTCGATGGTGCACATCCCGTTCAAGGGCGCGGGTGATGCCATGCAGGCCGTGGCGGCCGGCACCGTCGATTTTTACATCACCAGTCCGGCTGGCGCGATGGGCCAGGTCAAGGCCGGGCTGGCCAAGCCGATCGCGGTGTCCGGCGACAAGCGGCTGGACGCCTTGCCCGACGTGCCGACCGCGGCAGAGCTGGGCCTGGATGACTACAACGTGGGATCCTGGTTTGCCATCTATGGCCCCGAAGGCCTGGATCCGGCCATTGTCGCCAGGCTCAATACGGCGTTCAACCGTGTGCTGGACACCGAGAAAATCCGCAAGGGCGTGCTGAGTGCCGGCATGTATGTGGACACCATGTCGCCCGACGAACTCGGAAGCTACACCGGCGAAGAGTTCGAACGCTGGGGCGCGATCATCAAGCAGGCCGGCATCAAGCTGGACTGACCACCGACAAGGAACGAACGATGGCAAAGGTATGTATCGTGGGATGCGGCGCGATGGGCTCTGTGTACGCCGGATTGATGGCGGCGGCCGGGCACGAAGTGCATGCGGTCACGCCATGGCAAGAGCACGTCGACGCCATCAACGCCAATGGACTGCGCGTATCGGGCTATAGCGGCGATCGCGTGGTGCGGCTGGCCAGCGCGTCGACCGGTACGCACGACATCGGACCTTGCGACCTGGTCATCATCGCCACCAAGGCCTTCGACGTCGAGGCGGCGGCGCGGTCGGCAGGGGCGCTGATGAATGCGGACACGGTGGTGCAAACCATCCAGAACGGCGTGGGCTCGCCCGAGCGCGTGGCGCGCTATGTCGACCCGGCGCAACTGGCGGTGGGCGTGGTGGGTGGCTACGGCGCCTCGATCCCCGAGTGGGGCCATGCACACCATAACGGCCTGGCGGTGACCTGGTTCGGGGCCTATGCCAGCCTGCCGCGCGCCAGTCTAAAGGCCTCGGCTGAAATCTGGCGCTCGTCGGGTTTCGAGGTGGCCCTGCACGACGACGTCTCCAGCATGGTCTGGAAGAAGGTCATCATGAACGTGGCGTATTCGGGCACGGCAGGGCTGACCGAATTGACGATTGGCCAGATCATCGAGCACCCCGAAGCCTGGCGCATCGCTTCCGGTTGCGCCCAGGAAGCCGTCGATGTGTCGCGCAAGCTGGGCGTGGAACTGGGGCTGCCCGACCCCATCGCACACGTGCGTGCCCTGGGCGGCAAGATCCCTGGCGCCCGGCCATCGATGCTGCTCGACCTGCAAGCGGGGCGGCGCTGCGAAGTCGATGCCATCAATGGCGCCATTGTCAGGTTGGGCCAAGAGTACGGCGTGCCCACACCCATCAATGATGTCGTGGTGGCGCTGATCCGGGCCAAAGAGTCGATGGCAATCGATGCGGCGCCCGTTGCCCGGGCTGGCGCACACTGAAGACATCTTCCTGTCATAAAACCATCGGCGCGGCGTTCCTGGAACGCCGCGTTTTCATTTCGTCGAGAAAAACCGGAGATTCATCGAAAAATTGCTGCGTTTATCCGAATTCTGCGCATTAATCGCACTTGTCGGATTGTTGCGGTGCGGCGTAACTGCGTGGGCACCGGTAAAAACGGAGAACAAGATGGCCGGTGGCATGAAAATTCGTCGAAAACTCGCGTACAGGCGCCACATCCTGGTGTCGTCGGTGGCAACGGGCTTGCTGGCAGGCACCTCGCCCGCCACGGCCGCATGCACCGAATCCGGCGGTTGGCAGTGCGACTACAAGCCGGGCGAGACCTACACGACCATCCAGGGCAAGAGCGAGGCGGGCTACAGCCCGCCGCACAGCAACGGCACCACGAATGCCGGCGCCGGCCCCTCCATCACCATCAACGATGCCGGTGCAAGCTTCACCGTGTCCTCGGGCTTCGATACTTACCGGGGCGTGCTGTACGGCCAGACGTTTGGCGGGCAGGGCGAAGACGCGGGCAACGGAGGGGGCGCAGGCAGCGTCAACATCACGAGCTCCGGCAAGATGGCGGTGAGTGTCGACGGCGCCACGGACAGCAATGGCAATGTGACGAGGTCCACCCCGCGCGCTTTCATCACCGGGATATCGCAGGGCGGCGCCGGCGAGCTCGACGACAACGACGACAACGACTCCAATGGTGGTACAGGCGCAAATGGCAACGATGTCAGGGTCTCCGTGTCGGGCTCTTACGAGGTCGACGGCACCATCGCCGAGAATTTCGAAGGGGTGCTGGCCCAGAGCGGCGGCGGCCAGGGCGGCCGGCAGAACAGTGCGCTGTTCGACAATCAGCATGGCGGCACGGGCGGTACGGGCCAATTGGCAAAGGTCCAGAATAGCGGCTCGATCAAGATCGGCGCGCAAGCGCCCATCCAGAGTTCCGCCGACCTGGTCAGCGGTATCCGGGCCTGGTCTTTCGGCGGCTATGGCGGCCATTACAACGGAGATGCCGGGGCAGGCGGCACCGTAGAGGTCGATCACTATGCCGGCGCCGAGCTGCAGGTGCGCGTCAACACGACGACCGCGGAGCAGGAAATCTACGGCATCCTGGCCGAGAGCGACGGTGCCCACGGCTATCACTCCGAAGACAACGACGATCGGGGCGGGCAGGGTGGCAACGCCGGCACGGTTACCGTCAATGTCAATAGCGGCATCTCGGTCGATGTCACGGGCGCCAGGCTCGAGCACGGTGCCGCCGTCCATGCCGCCAGCCAGGGCGGTAAAGGCGGCGAGGGTCCGAACGGCAATACCGGTGGCGACGGCGGCGATGCCGGCGCCGTCACCGTGGCACTCAAGCGCAGCGGATCGGCATACGAGATCGCGACTTCGGGCACCGCGGTCAGCGGTGTGGTGGCCATCAGCCGCGGCGGGGAAGGCGGCGATGGGGCCGACAACACGGCCGTGGCCGGCCGGTCCGGCGGCGGCGGGTTCGGTGGCGATGGCGGCGAGGTTCAGGTGAACGCCGATAGCAACATCCGTATTACCACCAGCGGCGACTTCGCCAGCGGCATCGTGGCCATGTCGCTGGGCGGAGGCGGCGGCACGGGCGGCGAATTCACCGGCATCATCGGCGGCGGTGCGGGTAATGGCGGCAATGGCGGTGATGCCGGCAATGTGAAGGTGACCAACTACGCCGATATCGACACGCAAGGCGAGCACGCGTACGGGATCCTGGCCCAGTCCATCTCGGGCGGCGGCGGCGCGGGCGGCGTGGCCGCCGGCCTGGTGCTGGAAGTGGGCGGCGACGGCCAGGCGGGCGGCACGCCCGGCGAGGTGGCGGTGTCCAATGGCGGCACCATCACCACCACCGGGTATGGGTCGCACGGCATCGTGGCCCAATCGATCGCCGACGGCGGGGGCGCGGCCGGCGGCGCCGGAGGCATCATCGCGATTGGCGGAAATGCCGATTCGGAACACGAGTCCCATGGTGGCAAAGTGTCGGCGGCCAACTACGGCACCATTTCCACCCGGGACGATGCCGCGAAGGGCATGCTGGTCCAGTCGGTTGGCGGAGGCGGCGGCAGCGCGGCGGGCACCGCGGGCATCCTGAGCGTGGGTGGGCAGGGCCAGGCCGGCGGCAGCGGCGGCGAGGTCCAGGTCACGTCCATTGGCACGATCACCACGGCGGGCGAATTTTCGCACGGCGTGGCTGTGCAATCGATCGGTGGCGGCGGCGGCGATGGCGGCAATGCCTTCGACCTGGCCATCGTCGCGGGTATCGGCGTGGGCGGTGTCGGCGAAGGGGGCGGTGACGGTGGCGCGGTTACCGTGTCGGGCAGCGAGCAAGCCAGCATCATCACCACGGGCTACGGTGCCAAAGGCCTGCTGGCCCACTCGGTGGGCAAGGGCGGTGGGTCCGGCGGCTTTGCGTTCGGTGCCGGCATTGCCGACCTGACCTTCCAGATGGGCGGCGACGGCGGCGGAAGCGGCTCGGGCGGAGTCGTCACGGTCGATCGATCAAACCTGCATATCCAGACGGCCGGAGGCTTGGCCACCGGCCTGGAGGCGCAATCGATAGGCGGGGGCGGCGGCACCGGAGGCGCCGTGGTCACCGACACCCTCGGCATCGAAGTCAACTTGAACATGAGCGTGGGCGGCGCCGGTGGCGTGGCCGGTGATGGGGGCGCGGTCAATGTGGCGCTGGACCAGAGTTCGATCACGACGACCGGCAGCGTCGACCTGACCGGCGATTCCGAAGATGACGACGATACCGACAATACAGACGCGGATGGCGCTACCGCCATTCTTGCCCAGTCGATCGGCGGCGGCGGGGGCAATGGCGGCAATTCCATCGTCGACAACTTCATTCTCGGCATACCAATCGAGGCAGGCGTGGGGGTATCCATCCCGATCAACCTGACCATCGGCGGCGAGGGTGGCGCAGGCGGCGACGGCGGCGCTGTCAATGTCGATATCGCCAATACCGCCTTGACGACCCATGGCCAATATTCGCGCGGCATTCACGCCCAGTCGGTTGGCGGCGGGGGCGGAAACGGCGGGGATTCCTCCGTCTATTCGCTGGCGGTCGATTTTCCCGACACCGTGAATGTGCAGCTCCAGGCCTCGGTGGGCGGCCAGTGCGCGGACGACAATTGTGTGGGCGGCAACGGTGCGGCAGTCGACGTGGACTTGACGAACAGCGCCATTTCCACCGCGGGCGACTACGCGACTGGCGTACTGGCGCAATCGATCGGCGGTGGCGGCGGATCGGGTGGGGCGGCGTACTCGTCGAGCTATGCCTTCGGTACCTATGCCAGCGTGTCGGCATCGACCGCCGTCGGCGGCAAAGGCGCCGTCGCTGGCGATGGCGGCCTGGTCAACGTAAGCCAGGACGCGGGCAGCAGTATCGTCACCACCGGGTCAGGCGCGCGGGGGATCGTCGCGCAATCGGTGGGCGGTGGGGGCGGAGAATCGCAAGGGGTTTCCGCAGTGGCTTCCCTGGGGGGACACCTGTTGCCCGGCGAAGAGACTGTAGTGCCGTCGTTGACCCTCTCGGTGGCCGTCGGCAGAGAAGGCCCTGGTGGAGGCGACGGCGCCGCCACTGCGGTCCACAACGCGGGCATCATCACGACGCTGGGCCGCAATAGCGACGGGATCATGGCGCAGTCGATCGGCGGCGGCGGCGGCCTGGGAGGCTCTGTCGGGGCTGGCTACGACTCGATACTGAATAACGTCTCGGCCTTGGTCAACCACATCCGAACCAATGGGCGGCGGCTGAGATTCAACACCAGCGGCCGGATGTCGGTGGGCGTGGGCGGCACCGGTGGCGCGGGCGGGCAGGGCGATCTGGTCACCGTCGTCAATCAGGGCGACATCACCACGACAGGCGACTACGCCGACGGCATCGTGGCACAGTCGATCGGCGGCGGCGGTGGCGAGGGTGGCCTTTCCTCGGTCGATGGCAAGACCTCGCTGTATTCCGGCGTGCTTTCCATCGGCGGCAGCGGCGGCGGCGGCGGCCTGGGCGGGCAGGTGGACATCGATCTGCAGGATGGTTCGTCCATCCTGACCCGGGGTGGCACGGCCTATGGCGTCCTGGCGCAGTCGATCGGCGGCGGAGGCGGCCTGGGCAACATGGGATCCGCCATCTTCAGCGGCACGATGAATATCGGTTCGGGCGTGGGCGGACACGGTGGTGACGGCAGCGATGGCGGGGCGGTCAACTTCGCGGCCAGCGGCAACAATATCGTGCAAACGCTGGGCGACGGCTCGCATGGCGTCGTGCTGCAATCCGTGGGCAACGGCGGCGGTGCCGGCGGCACCGCCGACTACGGCGCGAACTCATTCATACTGGATTATTCGCTGGTGATGTCGCTGGGCGGCCACGGCGGCAATGCCGGCAACGGCGGAACCGTGACGGCCTGCGGCTACCAGGTGGAGTGCTCGGCCGTCAATATTTCGACTGCCGGCGACCAGGCTGCCGGATTGATTGCGCAATCCGTCGGCGGCGGCGGGGGCGTGGGTGGGATAAACACCATTTCCAATCCCAAGCGGGTCTGGGGCGCGATCAGGCCCTTCAACATTGCCTTGGGATTGGAACTGGGCGGCAAGGGCGGCACGGGTGGCGATGGCGGCAACGTTGTCGTCGAAGGTGACTTCTCCATCGGCACCCAGGGGGATTTCTCGCCAGGCCTGCTGGCGCAGTCCGTCGGCGGCGGGGGCGGGACGGGTGCGGCCCAGGCGCTTTACCCTTGGGAAAACGGCCTCAACGAAGGCGAGCACACGACGACCCAGCTCACGGTGCATGTGGGGGGGCGTGACGGAGACGGCGGCGATGCCGGCGTGGTCTCTCTGCAGAACAACGGCGATATCGTCACCCTGGGCGACGTATCGCATGGCATGGTGGCCCAATCGATCGGCGGGGGCGGCGGGGTGGCGGGAGCCGTGGTGAAACAGCTGGGCAGCGACGATACCAGCGATCCCAGCGGCGCTCTTCCCTCCGAATCAGAAATGTACCTGAATGTCGGCGGAGATCCCGGTGACGCTTCGGCCGACGACGGCGATGATTCCGGTGACACCGCAGAGTCGGTGCGGGGTGTCGGCAATAGCAATCCGCTGAAAGAGCAGGACGCCGTGTCGATCGCGGCGCTGGGCTCGGTAAGCACCGGCGGCGATTGGGCCATGGGGATACTGGCTCAATCCATAGGCGGCGGGGGCGGTGCAGGCTATGTCGGTTCGAATACCCAGGGCGTGTCTTCCCCCACCGTCGGGGCCGCGAACGTGGGCGGCGGCGAGGGCAGCAACGGGTATGGCGGCGATATCGCCTTGCGGGTGGACGGTGCCGAAGATACGGGCATCCTTACCGCCGGCAATGGCGCGTACGGTATCCTGGCCCAATCCATAGGCGGAGGCGGCGGCCTGGCCGCGGTGCTGGCTTCCGGAACGGGTATCAAGATGAATGTCGGGGGCGCCCAATCTTCCGACTCGTCCCATACCCAGACCGGTGGCAAGGTCAGGCTGTATGGATCCAAGACGATCGTGACGAACGGCGCTGATGCCCATGGCGTGGTGCTGCAGTCGATCGGCGGCGGCGGCGGGGTGGCCGGCATGAGCTTGCCGGCCGACGGCGGCAGCGTGGCCGGAGACATCCTGGTGGGCGGCACCGACTATGGCGACGCGCAAGCGGTCACGGTCGACAATGCCGTCTTGCGTATCGGCACGGCCGGCGATCGCGCCTTTGGCCTGGTCGCGCAATCGATAGGCGGTGGTGGCGGCATCGCCACGGCGGGCGCCGGCGTTGGCCTGTCGCAAGTGACACTGGGCGGGCAGGGCGACGCGGTTGGCCATGGCGGCGATGTGACGGTAAGCCTTGCCGGTGGCAGCCAGATCCAGACGCAGGGACGTGGTTCGCACGGCGTGGTTGCGCAGTCCATCGGTGGCGGCGGCGGAATCGCCGGCGACCCTTCAGTGGGCCCGCTGGCCGTGGCGCCCTCGGCTGCCGACGGCGGCCCCGACGCGGGCGGAGGCAACGGGAATGATGTGTCCTTGTCCATCAACGCCGACATCGTCACCAAGGGCGATAGCGCGTTCGGCATCCTGGCGCAATCCATAGGCGGCGGGGGCGGACTGCGCGGCGACTCGTCGACGGCATCCGCGGGTTCTACCGGTACCGGCCGCACAGGCAAAGGCGGCATGATCCACCTGACCCAGAACGGCAATGTCTTGGCCACCGGCAACGATTCGGTGGGCATTTTCGCCCAGAGCCAGGGCCCGACCGCCGATGGCGGCATCGACCTCACCCTGAATGGCACGGTCGCCGGTGGCAGCGGCAACCAAGGGGCGGGCATCTGGCTGGTGGGGGGCAACCAGAACTGGCTGGCGGTGCAATCGGGCGCGCACGTATCGGCGGACTCGGGCGTTGCCATACGCTATGACGGTACTCGTTCCACCAGCGCGGGCAGTGTCCTGACGCTACAGAACCAGGGTGTCATCGAGGGCGATATCTTGATGACCAACCTGGACAGCGATGCGGCGGGAACGATCAACAACGCGGGCGAGATTACCGCCGGCATGGCCGCGAAGGCCGCCACGCCCGGCCCGACCGGCGGGGTATTGGTGGGCGCCCGGCGCTACGATGCGAACGTGGTCAACGACGGGACGCTCATCATCGGCCACAACAGCATCGTCGACAGTACGGCGATTTCCGGCGACTTCAGGCAGGGCGGTCAAGGCACCCTGGTAGTCAACGCCGATTTCGAGCGTCGCAGCGCCGATCTGCTGCATGTCAAAGGCGATGCCGAGCTCGATGGCAGACTGGACATCGCGGCCCTGTCGCTGATGCCCAAGCGCCGCGTCACGGTGCTGACGGTCGATGGCCAGGCAACCGGCCAGTTGGCGCCCAGGCAATCGCCGATTTTCGATTACGCGCTCCATCGCGACGGCCAGAACTACCAGTTGTCGGTCGATGGGGCGGACTTCGATGCGCCCGCGCTCGGGCTGGGGTCCGGGCAGACCGCGTTGGCTGGCCACCTGCAAGAGATCTGGGATGCCGGCGCGCCCGGCCAGTTCGGCAGGCTGTTCGCGGCGGTGGACAACGTCGCCGTTCAGGGCCAGGGCAATTACCGGCAGTTGCTGTCCAATCTGTCGCCCGATGTCATGCTGGCGCCCGCCACGCAGATGCAGGCCAGCATGAGGCGCTTCGGCAGCAGCCTGATGAGCTGCCCGTCCTTCACCGGCAACGATGCCATGACGGGCGAGGGCGAATGTGTCTGGGGGCAGATTTCGTATCGCGAATCGAACCAGGACCGCATAGGCGACGCCGCCGGTTATTCCGGCAACAGCACCACCTACCAGGTGGGTGCCCAGAAACAAGTGGCGCCGAACTGGTTCGTCGGGGTATCGGCCGCCTACCAGAACGATTCGCTGCGCAGCGATGGCGGCCGGGTCGGCAGCAAGGGCGACAGCGGTTTCCTGGGCGTGGCCGTCAAGCGTGAAATCGGCCCCTGGCTGCTGGCGGCGGGCCTGAGCGGCAGCTACGGCAGCTACGACACCCGGCGGCAGGTCGGCGTGGCCGGCTTCAACGGTAAGGCCTCCAGCGATCCCGACGTCTACAGCGGCGCAGCGCGGCTGCGGGTGGCGCGTACCTTCGCGTCCTCCTCGTTCTACCTGAAACCCTATATGGACGTCGATGCCATCTATTCCCGCATGCCGGGCTACCAGGAAAAGGGTAGCGACCTGGGCTTGAAGATCGAGGGCAGCGACCAGTTCACCTTCGCCTTGTCGCCCACCCTGGAAGTCGGCGGCCGGGTAGATATCAAGGGGGCGACGTTGCGGCCCTATGCCTATGTGGGCGCCACCTTCCTGACCGACGACGAATGGAAGACCAAGGCCCGCTTTGCCGGCGCACCGGACGGCAGCCGCGGCTTCCAGACCTCGTTGCCGATCGACGATTCCGTGGCGCGGGTCGGGGCCGGCATGCAGATCTCGACCCAGGGCGGGGTGGACGTGCGCCTGCAGTACGAAGGCGAGTTCTCCAGCCATGCATCCAGCAACAGCGCTTCCCTGAAGGTGGGCATTCCGTTCTGATCGGCCCGGGTACGTACTTTTATATATATAAAAATCATTAAAATGTATTTTTCTATATATACAAATAATGAAAGAATCAGGCTTAGGCTTGGTTCTTTCATGGTGCGTACCCCTTATGAAACGCTTTTCTCTCATGTTTGCCGCCGCGGCGATCGCGGCCGGCGCCTCTTTTGGCGCGCACGCCGCCGCGCCCCTGCTGACCCCCGCTGAATTGAACAGCGCGCGCACCGACGCTTCGGTGCGCATCATCGATATCCGGCCCGCACAGGAATACGCCGCCAACCATATTCCCGGCGCCCTGTCTGCGCCTTACGGGCAATGGCGCGGCCCGGCCGACAACCCGGGGCAATTGCCGCCCGTGGACAAGCTGGCCGAACTGGTGCGCAGCCTGGGCGTCGACCAGGGCATCCACGCCGTGGTGGTGTCTTCCGGTGCCGACGCTACTGATTTCGGCAGTTCGGCCCGCGTGTACTGGACACTGAAATACCTGGGCTTGTCCGAGTTGTCGATTCTCAACGGCGGGGTAAAAGCCTGGACCGACGCCGGCCTGCCGCAAGACCAGGCGGTGCCCACGGTGGCTGCCAGCAGCTACCAGCCGGTGCTGGACCGCTCGCTGATCGCGACGCAAGACCACGTGCTGGCGCAGATCGACAACCCCAAGGCGCAATTGGTCGACGCGCGTCCGTCGAACTTCTTCCGCGGCGAGGTCAAGGCGCCCACCGCCAAGGTGCCCGGCACCATCCACAAAGCGCTCAACCTCGAGCACAGCAAGTGGTTCAAGCCCGGCACCGCGATCTTCGTCTCGCCCGAAGAGGCCAAGGCCATCGCCGCCAGCTCGCTGCCCGAGCCTGCCGACGAAACCATTTCGTTCTGCAATACCGGCCACTGGGCGGCCACCGACTGGTTCGCGCTTTCCGAAGTGGTGGGACAGAAGAACGTGTCGCTGTATCCCGCGTCGCTGGCCGACTGGACGCAGGCTCCCCAGGCGCTGCCGATGGACAACGTACCCGGCCGAGGCCAGCAGATCTTGAAAAGCCTGAAGGACCTGGTCAGCTAACACCCTCCCTGGCAGCATTCATTCCATGACGCGTTTTCCGCTCGCGGCCATATTGGCCGCCTTTTTTCTTGCCCTGGCCTGGTTCGTTTCATTACGCCAGGCAGTGCTTTTCCTGGTTGGCATCGGCATGGGCGGCGTGCTCGCCGGCGCTCGATTCGGCTTTACCACTGGCTGGCGGCGCCTGATCGAACAACGCGACCCCAGTGGCGTGACGGCGCAGCTATTGCTGCTGGCCGCCGCCGCCGCGGTGTCCATGCCCTTGCTGGCGGCGTTTCCCACTGACCTGGGCGCGGCGCTCGGCCCGCCCAGCATCAGCCTGCTGGTGGGCGCCTTCGTGTTCGGGGCTGCGATGCAGGTCGCCGACGGCTGCGGTTCCGGCACGCTGTACAAGGCAGGCATGGGCGTGCCCCTGAACATGGCCATATTGCCGGTCTTCGCCATCGGCAGTTTCCTCGGCTCGGCCCAGCTCGAGCAGTGGCTGCAACTGGGCGCGACCCGCCCGGTAAGCCTGGTGGCCACCTTCGGTCCCTGGGAGGCCTTCGGCCTGACCTGCGCAGGCTTGCTGCTGCTGGGCCTGGCTGTCCGGGCCTGGGTGGGCAAGGGCGCCAGCTGGTTCAACCGGCGCCTGCTCATCGGCGCCATCCTGCTGGCGGTACTGGCGATATTGAACCTGCTGATCGCCGGCCAGCCGTGGGGCGTGGTGTACGGCTTCGGACTGTGGGCCGCCAAGGTCGCCACGGCCGTAGGTGTGTTCGACCCGGCCGCCAATGCGTTCTGGAGCCAGCCCGTCAACCTGAACAATCTATCGCAGTCGGTCTTCCTGGACGTCACGTCCATCACCAACATCGGCATCTTGGCGGGCGCCTTGCTGGTCGCGGCGGGGAAGTCGTCTGCCGCGTCGCGGCGCGCGCCGCTGACTACCCGGCAATGGGTGGTGGGCATCATTGCCGGTTTCCTGCTGGGCTATAGCTCGCGCCTGGCGTTCGGCTGCAATATCGGTGCGATGGTCAGCGGTATTTCCACCGGCAGCCTGCACGGGTGGATCTGGGTGCCATTGGCTTTCTGCGGGTCGCTGATCGGCGTGCGCATCCGTCGCCACTATGCTTTCTAACCGGACATGCACACCATGAAAAAACGCGTATCGCGATTGGGCGTTGCATTCTGGCTCGTCCTGATCGCCTTTTTCGCCTGGGACTGGGCCGCATCCGAGCCCGTCAATGTCAGGCAAGAACCGCCGCTGATCGCGGCTGGTTCGGGCAAGGCGCCTTCGGGCGGCCATTGCGCTTCGACGTTCTAGCCTCTATCCCGACGGCCGGCCGCCGCGATCAGGCGCCCGCCGCCGGGCCCAGGAACTTCCATGTGGCCGTGGCATGCGCCTGCAGCCCGCCATCCGCGTCCGTCAGGCGTGATTCCAGGAAGCAGATGCCGCGGCCCCGCCGCAGCAAGCGGCCTTCCGCGCAGACGCGCCCACCGCGGATGGCCCCCAGGTATTGGGTTTTCATTTCCAGCGTCATGGCCGGGCCTTGCAGGTGGTTCAGAAAATGGCCCATGGATACGTCCAGGGCCAGGGCGATGATGCCGCCGTGCAGCGAGCCTTGGGGGTTGAACATGAAATCGCGAACCTCGAACCCGACCCGGCAGCAATCATCGTGGTAGGCAAGCTCGAAGCCCAGCAGCCGGGCCAGGAAGAAGCTGCCGAAAGCCTGCTCGTACGTATCGCGCGCGTGGCAGAACGCGCCCTCGGCCGCGGCGATGTCGATATGGCGTGGTTTCATGGCGCGGCATCGCCGTCCAGGATACGCACCACGCGACGCTCGGCCAGGCCAGCAACGGCGGCGGCGTCCAGCCCGCACCATTGCGACAGCGCCTGGCCGGTATGTTCGCCATGCCGGGGCGGGGCGCTATGGCAGGCCAGTGGCCGGTCGTCGAACCGGAACGGGCTCAGGATGTTCTGCACTGGCCCCGCACTGGCATGGGGCAGGGTCACGACCATGCCGCGTTGCGTCAATTGCGCGGCTTCGCACACTTCGCCCACGGACCGGATAGCCCCGCACGGCACGCCGGCACGCACCAGCCGTTCCAGCCAGTGGGCACGAGGCTCGCCACGCAGGCGCGCCTCGATTTCGGGCACCAGGGCAGCGCGATGCGCAACGCGGTCCGGCGCCGCGCGAAAGCGCGCATCTTGCGCCAGGCCGGGCAGATCGACGGCATCGCAGAACAGTTTCCAGAACTTGTCGTTGGCCACTCCCACGTTGAGCCAGCCATCCGCGGCGCGAAACGTCTCATAAGGTGCGATGGTTGGATGGACATTGCCCCGGCGCTCGGGTGAAGACCCGGTGGCGAAATAGATGCCCGCATTGAACGTCAGCAGCGATGCCATGCAGTCGAGCATCGACAGGTCCACCGTACCGCCCATGCCGCTGCGTTGCCGCTCGATGACCGCGGCCAGAATGCCCTGGGACGCGTACAGGCCGGTGACGAGATCGGCAATCGAGGTGCCCGCCTTGGTCGGCGGGCCGTCCGGAAAACCCGTGATGTCCATGAAGCCGCATTCGCCCTGGATCACCAGGTCGTATCCGGGGCGATCGGCATCCGGGCCGGTACGGCCAAAGCCGGTGATGGAACACAGGATCAGCCGCGGGTTGGCGGCGCGCAGCATTGCGCGGCCCAGTCCCAGGCGCTCCAGCGTGCCCGGCCGGAAGTTCTCGACCAGCACGTCGGCCTGTTCTGCCATCTGCACGATCAGTGCGCGGCCTTCTTCCGATTTCAGGTCGATGCAGCAACTCTGCTTGTTGCGATTGACCGACAAAAAATAAGCGCTTTCGCCGCCGACAAAGGGCGGGCCGAACGCGCGGCTGTCGTCGCCGGCGCGCGGCTCTTCGATCTTGATGACCTCCGCTCCCAGGTCGCCCAGAAGCATGGTGCAAAATGGTCCCGACACCACTCGGCTCAGGTCGAGAATGCGGATTCCTTCTAGCGGTTTCACAGCGCGGTATCCCGTTGCAGCCAAGACTTGGCCTGTGCCAGCAACAATAGTCGAGCCGATCGAGCCGATCCAATTGATAGTCGTTATTCGACTATTCGTTTTATGGATGGCCCATGCACTGCTCATCCAACATTCAGCGTATCAATTAAGGCATACAGTTAATCCATTGGATGAATGGTTGGGCCTCATCTATTGTTCATCCCAGCCTAGCGGCCGATTCGCGGTCCGCGGCGCCAACATTGCATTCACAGGACTGGCTATGGCAAATACTGAAGAGCTCAAGCGCAAGATCACGGTCGTGATGTTCGACCAGTACGGTACGGTTGTCGATATGCAGAAGGGGTTGACCGAGATGGCGGCGCCTTTCTTGCGCGACAAGGGATGGAGCGGCAATCCAGGCTCGTTCGTGACCTGGTGGCGGCGCACGCATTTCGAGAATTCGATGATCGATGCGCTGCTGCACAAGGAACACACGCCTTATCGCGAGATCGGCCATCGCGCCGTCGCCTACACCATGGACCGTGCCGGCATTTCGTACACGCAGGACGAAGTCGAATACCTGGTCGGCTGCATCGAACGGCTGACCTGCTTCCCGGACGTACCCGAGGCGCTGGCGCGGCTGCAGACCCGGTACAAGATCGTCGTGCTGTCCAACGGCGACCCGGACATGCTGGAAACGGCCAGGCAATACCATGGTGTGCCGTTCGACCGCGTGATCTCTGTTGCCGAGGCCAACAGCTTCAAGCCCCACGTGGCCACCTATGCCAAGGCGGCAGAGATCGTGGGTGTGCGCATGGACGAAGTGCTGTTCGTGGCCAATCACGCCTTCGACTGCCTGGGCGCCAAGGCCGCCGGCATGCACAGCGCCTTCATCGATCGGCGCAAGCGTCCGTTCGGGGGCACCCCGCATCAGCCCGACCTGTGGATCGACGACATGAAGGGCCTGGCCGACATCATGGTCTGATTCGGCAATCGGCGTGGCTGCCAGCCGCCCGGGCGCCGGCAGGGTTATGCTAAGCGGCCCAATCCCTGGAACATCCGGGCATCTCGGGCTTCCTTGTCACGATGAATCTACGTTCGATCGACCTGAACCTGCTGGTGATTTTCGACGCGCTGATGAGCGAGCGCCATGTCACGCGCGCCGCCCGGCGCGTGGCCATGAGCCAGCCCGCGATGAGCAATGCGCTGTCGCGCCTGCGGCATATCTTCAAGGACGAGCTGTTCGTGCGCACGGCCGGGCGCATGGAACCCACCCCGCGTGCCCTGGAACTGGGGGCCTCGGTGCAGCAGATCCTGCGCCAGGCAGAGCGCCTGATGGCCACCGATGTGGCTTTCGACCCGCAGACGTCCGACCGAGAATTCCACGCTCGCCTGTCCGACCTGGTCAGTTACCTGGCGCTGCCGCGCATCATGCAGCAGCTTCGAAGCCAGGCGCCGCAGATGACGCTGAACATCGTGCACACCCCGCCCGACGAGACCCTGAAGGCACTGGAGTCCGACGAACTCGACTTCGCGCTCAGCATGGAGCTGGACCATTCCAAGTCGATCCGCTCGGCGCCGCTGTTCGAGGACCAGATGTGCTGCGTCATGTGCGCCGATCACCCGCTGGCTGGGTCGAACCTGACCATGGCGCGCTTTCTGCGCTATCGCCACATGCGCGTGGCCATGAGCCCCACGGATATCCGCTTCGTCGACCATGTGCTGGTGCAGAGCGGCAAGCGCCGGCACGTGGCCCTGACGGTGCCGCACTGGCTGCTGGTGCCGCGCACCCTGATCGGCACCGACTTGCTGGCCGTGGTGTCGGGCAAGCTTGCGCACGAATTCACGGCCGCAGGGCGCATCGTGGCGAAACCGCTGCCGTTCGATTCGGCGCCTTTCAAGTGGCAGATCTATTGGCATCGCCGCTACGACAAAAGCACTGCCCATGCCTGGCTGCGCCAGGTCGTGCTGTCGGCCTGCTCCGCGCTCTAGGGCAGCGAGGCCAGCCTGGCTGATTATTTGAATATCAAATAATCAGATCACAACAATCAATTGGATCAATTTATTCCGCATCGCTATAGTCGATCGGAAAGCTGCCGCATGGGCGACATATCCGGCCGAGCAGCGCAGGCAGCCAACAGGAAGGCCATGGAGACATTTCGCAATTACATCGGCGGGCAGTATGTCGACCCGGCTTCAGGCCAGTGGATCGATAGTATCGACCCGTTCCTCAATGCCCCATGGTGCCGCATTCCCCGCAGCAATGCCGACGATGCGGACGCCGCCGTCGCGGCCGCCAAGGCCGCATTCGATAGGCCCGAGTGGCGCGGCATGACGGCTACCGCGCGTGGCAAGCTGCTGCGCCGCCTGGGCGATCTGGTGGCCGCCAACGCGCAAGCGCTTGCGCAGATCGAAGTGCGCGACAACGGCAAGCTCATCCAGGAAATGTTGGCACAGCTGCGCTATATCCCCGAGTGGTACTACTACTACGGCGGCTTGGCCGACAAGGTGCAGGGTGCCGTCATACCCATCGACAAGCCCGATTGCATGACATACACGCAGTACGAGCCGCTGGGTGTCGTGGCGGCCATCACGCCGTGGAATTCCCCGCTGTTCCTGCTGGCCTGGAAGCTGGCCCCGGGCCTGGCCGCCGGCAACACGTTCGTCATCAAGCCGTCAGAGCACGCCAGCGCGTCGACGCTGGCATTCGCCCGCCTTGCCCACGAGGCCGGCTTTCCCGCCGGCGTGATCAACGTCGTGGCCGGCTTCGGCACCGAAGTCGGTGCGCGGCTGGTCGAGCATCCCGACGTCGCCAAGGTGGCGTTTACCGGTGCCGATGCCACTGGCCGGCGCATCAACGAGACCTCAGCGCGTACATTCAAGCACGTCACGATGGAACTGGGCGGCAAGTCGCCCAACATCGTGTTCGCCGACGCGGACCTGGATATGGCCGCCGCCGGAGTGATGTCGGGCATTTTTGCGGCCGCAGGACAGACTTGCATCGCCGGGTCTCGTCTGCTGGTTGAACGGCGCGTGCATGACGCGCTGCTGGAAAAAGTGGTCGGCCTGGCGTCGCAGGCGAAGCTGGGCGACCCATCGGACCCGGAAACCCAGATCGGCCCGATTGCCAACCAGCTGCAATACGACAAGGTGTTGTCGTGCATCGCGGCGGCGCGTCAAGAGGGCGCCGTGCTGGCCCTTGGGGGTGGTGCGCCGGGCCGGCCCGGCTGCGCCCGCGGGCTGTTCGTCGAACCCACCGTGTTCAGCGGCGTGCACAACGGCATGCGCATCGCGCGGGAAGAAGTGTTCGGCCCGGTGCTGGTCGTCATTCCTTTCGACGGCGAAGACGAAGCGGCGCACATCGCCAACGACACGCCGTACGGCTTGGCCGCGGGCGTGTGGACGCGCGACATGGGCCGGGCGATCCGCATGGTGAACCGCATCCGCGCCGGCACCGTGTGGGTCAACACTTACCGCGCAATGAGCTATATGGCGCCGTTTGGCGGAGTGAAGCAGTCGGGCCTGGGGCGCGAGAGCGGCACCGAGATGATCAAGGAATACCTGCAAATGAAGACCGTCTGGCTATCGACGGCAGCCAGCGGCCCGGCCAACGCTTTTGTGATGCGTTGAGCGCCTGGCCATCCATCCGCTTTCTTCCCCGGCGCATCACGCGCCCTAAACATAGAGACGTATCACCATGCCTCAAGCCAAGATCTACGGTATTCGCGAGCATCTCGTTCCCGTGCGTGCCGCGCTTTCGGAAGCGGTCAATGAATCGATCTCGCAAGCTTTCAATTTTCCGCGCGAGCGCAAGCTGCAGCGCTTTTTCCCCATGGATGCTGAAGACTTCTTCTATCCGTCGCACGAACGTTCGGAGCGCTACGTCATCATCGAAATCGAGACGTTCGAAGGGCGCAGCAAAGATACGCTGAAAGAGCTGGTGCGCCAGATCTACCAACGCGTGCCCGAGGCTACCGGCATCGAACCCCGCGACATCGACGTCATTGTCTCGGAGCAGCCGCGCCATGCCTGGGGCCTGATGGGCGAGAACGGCGACGAGATCAAGTTGACCTACCGGGTCGAGGTCTAGCGGGCCGCGATTCTTTTCAAGAAAACAGACGGGTCGGGAGACAGCATGAAACTACACACGTTCCGGTGTGCAACGGCGCTTGCCGCGTGCGCGCTTTTCACCACTATCGCCACCGCCGCGGCAACCGCAACCGAAGACTATCCATCCCGCCCGATCCGGTTGATTGTTCCTTTCGCGCCGGGTGGCGGCGCCGACGTGCTGGCCCGGATTGTCGGCCAGAAGCTGGGCGAGAACCTGAAGCAGCCGGTGTTGATCGAGAACCGGTCCGGCGCCGGCGGCAACCTGGGCACCGACCTCGTCGCCAAGGCCGAGCCCGACGGCTATACGCTGGTGCTGGGCGTGGTCGGGCCGATTTCCATCAACGTCAGCCTGTTCGACAGCCTGCCGTACGACCCCGTGAAAGATCTGGCGCCCATTACTCAGGCAGTGATGGTCACCAACCTGCTGGTCATCAACCCGGGCCTGAAGGTCGACAGCGTGGCAGAACTGATCGAACTGGCCAAGAGCAAGCCGGGCACCCTGTCGTTCGCGTCGGGAGGCACCGGCACCGCCGGCCATCTGGCCGGCGAACTGTTCAAGACCATGGCAGGCGTGGATATCACCCATGTGCCGTACCGGGGCAGCGGTCCGGCCATCAATGACCTGATTGGCGGGCAGGTTCAACTGTTCTTCGACAACATGCCGTCGGCATTGCCGCAGGCACGCAGCGGCCGCCTGAAGGCCCTGGGCGTGACCACGGCCAGGCGGTCGAGCGCGGCTCCCGATATCCCCACCATTGCCGAATCGGGCCTGCCTGGCTTCGAAGCCAACAACTGGTATGGCTTCCTGACCGCCGCGGGCACGCCCAAGCCCATCATCGACAAGCTGAACCGGGAAATCGTGCGTGTCCTGAACATGCCCGACGTGAAAGAGCGGCTGGTGGCGATGGGAGCCGAGGTGATCGGAAATACGCCCGAAGAGTTCGCCCTGGTGATCCGCGAGGAAATCCCGAAGTGGCGCCAGGTGGTGCAGGACTCTGGCGCGAAAGTGAATTGATTCCGTCCAATCGAAGGTAAATCATGAGCAAATTGGAAAGACTGACAGGCCGCACTGTGATCGTTACCGGTGGCGCCCAGGGGATAGGCCGCGCCATGGCGCTGGGCCTGGTGTCGGAAGGCGCCAAGGTGGCAATTGTGGATATCGCCGAAGACGCGGCGCGCAGCCTGGTGGAGTCGATCGGCGCGGAGCACGGCGCTGGCCGCGCACTGGCCATCCGGGCCGACATCTGCCAGCCCGATGAGTGCGCGCGGGTCGTGGCGCAAGCGGTGGAGCGCTTCGGGCAGGTGGACGGGCTGGTCAACAATGCCGGGCGCGGCATGACCGCCATTCGCAGCGATTACCTGGATCGGCCCGTGCCGTTCTGGGAAGTGGACGCCGACCGCTGGCAAGCCCTGATGGACTTGAACGTGCGCGCGCCGTTCTTCCTGGCCAAGCTGATCGCCCCGCGATTGGTCGCCCAGAAGTGGGGGCGCATCATCAATATCACCACCAGCCTGGACACGATGTACCGGGCCGCCTACACCCCTTACGGGCCTTCCAAGGCCTGGCTGGAAGCCGCTACGGTGGGCTGGGCGCGCGACCTGGAAGGCACCGGGGTCACTTGCAATGCCTTGATCCCGGGCGGGGCGGTGAATACCGCGTTCTTCGACAAGAGCGCACCCTTGCAGCGTGATTCCTTGATCCAACCCGAAGCGATGGTAGCGCCGGCCTGCTGGATCTTGTCGGATGAGGCTGGGGGAATTTCCGGACACCGTTTCGTGGCGCGGCTGTGGGACCGGAACCTGGCCGATGCCGACGCGGCAAAGGCCGCGGGTAGTCCGGCCGCCTGGCAGATGCTGGGATCGCAGTCGCTTTGGCCAGGGGCCAAGCCGGTGCAATAGGGGCGGAGGAAAAGCCCACTTCTCGCACTGCTTTATCGGAACGAGCGGGGGGCCGAAAAACAGGAAGGCCTATTTCTAGTAGAATGCACGGCTTCAGTCAATCTACGGCCTGACGGCCGGCCAAACGCTGCGCAAGCAGCGCCATTGTTGTTTTCAAAATCATCCACATACCCGGATGTAGCGCATGGCAGCCGAATTCGCGTAAGGCGATAAAGCGGTCGTGCGATGGGTAGCGCTGGAAAGAGTAACTCCCATTCGATCTGTCCGAAATAAGTTCGGCATGTTGAACTGCTTGGTTTTACTGCGTTGGCGACACGCTTGCCAACGGTGCTTCTATTGTGCGCGCTGACCGAGCATTGCTTGGTTTCTTATTTTTGCTTACGCAGTAAGCAAAAATAATCGCGTTTCTGATGAATGGATCGTCGTCCCCGCGGTTCACCGGGGGCTGGGCCATTTATCGAAATCTTGAAACGAGCGATCCGTCGTTCTTTCAAACGTGGAGGAAGTTCCCCTTGAAAAGACTTAACCAATTTGGCCTCGGCATAATGCTGACTGGCGCTGCGATCATTGTGCCCGCCCATGCGTTCACGCCAGAATCCAGCGACCCGATCAAGATCGTGGACAACAATTGGTCGAGCCAGAAGGTGCTCGCTCGCGTCGCGCAACAGTTGCTTGAAAAAGTCGGCTATGAAACCAAGATTGTGCCGTCCGACAGCCAGGGGCAGTTTGCGGCCATGGGGCTGGGCGACCTGGACCTGCAGATGGAGGTCTGGGAAGGCACGATGAACGACAGCTTCATGAAAGAAGTCAAGGCTGGCCGCATGGTCGACCTGGGCAGCCACACCGCCACGACGCGTGAAGACTGGTGGTATCCGGACTACATGGAAGAAATCTGCCCCGGCTTGCCGGACTGGAAGGCGCTCAATGCGTGCGCCGCCAAGTTCGCGGCTCCCGAGACGGCCCCTAAAGGGCGTTATCTGGCCGGACCGGTCGATTGGATCAAGCACGACAAAGAAAAAATCGAAGCCCTGGATCTGAACTTCACCGTGGTCAATGCCGGCTCTGCCGCTGCCTTGTTTGGCGAATTGAAGTCGGCCGCCTCGCGCAAAGAGCCCATTGTGCTGTTCAACTGGGCGCCCAATTGGGTGGGGGCTGCATTTCCGGGGAAATTCGTCGAATTCCCCGACCACGAAAAAGCCTGCACCGAAGATCCAAAGTGGGGCGAGAACCCAGACAAGACCTACGACTGCGGATCACCCAAGGGCGGCTATCTGAAGAAGGCAGCCTGGTCGGGCTTTGAGAAAAAGTGGGCTTGCGCCTACCAGTTGGTCAAGAACATCGACTTCACCGGACCGATGATCGACCAAGCCGCTGCGCTGGCGGATGTCGACGGCTTGTCGCATGACGCCGCCGCCACCGCGTGGATTGAAAAGAACCAGAAACAAGTGGCGGCCTGGATGCCGGCTTGCGCCAAGTAATACCTGGCGGCGCGTGACCGCGATCATGCGGGCCACGCGCCTTTTCTGTTGGACTGCGAGCGCATTGTGCGCGCGGTCCCGGCTCAATATTCGCACTTTCCGACACTGCGCAGTTTTTTTGTATTGAATCAGCCCTGAATTGTTGATGCCGCTGATCCTGTCGGAAAGTGACTGCGCCTTTGCGCATTGACTTGGCAGATCCCGCTATGAGCGATTCAGTAAAAATTTCCTGCAAAAACCTGTGGCAACTATTCGGCAAGGGCGCCCACGGCTTTCTCGACAGACACCAGCACGACCCCAGCAGCGCCGAGCTGGCATCGGCGGGTTTGATCGCGGCCGTACGCGACGTCAGTTTCGACGTCTACGCGGGCGAGATCCTGGTCATCATGGGCTTGAGCGGCTCGGGTAAATCCACGCTCATCCGTTGCCTGACGCGGCTTACCGAGCCCAGCGCCGGCCAAGTGCTGTTCGACGGCGTCGATCTGTTGCAAGCCTCGCGCCGCAGCCTGACCGATATACGCCGGCGCAAAATGGGCATGGTGTTCCAGCACTTTGGCCTGCTGCCGCACCGCACCGTGTTGGACAATATCGCTTTTCCGCTCGAGATCCAGAATGTGCCCAAAGAGGCCCGCCTGGCCAAGGCCAGCGAATTGCTTGCCACCGTGGGCCTGCAAGGGCGTGAACACAATTTTCCGCGCGAATTGTCGGGCGGCCAGCAGCAACGTGTCGGCATTGCGCGCAGCCTGATTGGCGAGTGCGACGTATGGTTCCTGGATGAGCCGTTCTCGGCGCTTGATCCATTGATCCGGCGCGAGATGCAAGATGAATTCGTCAGCCTGCAATCCCGGCTGAACAAAACCATTGTGTTCGTCACGCATGACTTCGACGAAGCCGTCCGCCTGGGCAACCGTATCGCCATCATGAAAGATGGCCGCCTGGCGCAGATCGGCACGGCTGAAGACCTGCTAATGGCGCCGGCCGATGACTACGTGAAAAAATTCGTGCAGTATGCGCCGCGTGCGAAATTGATTACGGCGCAAAAGATAATGGCGCCGGTAAACCCTGGCGATATCGGCCTTGCCGCGGACCAGGGCGCCATCAAGAGCACCGACGTGCTGGAAAGCATCGCGCGGCGTGTCATCGAGGCCGATCGGGCTTTGCCTGTCGTCAACGGCGCGGGCTTGCTGGTGGGGCAGGTCAGCCGTGAACACCTGGCACGGGCGCTGTTCCAATGACTCACGCCGCAACTTTACCCAACGATGCTGTCAGCCACGCAGGCCCTGGCGCGCATCGATCTGCCACCACCATCCCCAGCGCCGCGGCGCAACCTCTGGGCGAGCGTTTCAGGACGGTGCGCCACAGGCCTTTGTATTGGGTCGCTGCGCTGGCCATCATCGTGCTGGGCCAATTCGCAGTAGGCCGGCTGGATTGGGTTGCACGCTATCCGTCTGACTGGATCTTGCCCCTGAAAGACTGGATCGATTCTTTTTTTGAATGGCTGGTGTATGGCGTTCGCTTCTTTGAAGGCACCTGGCTCGAGTTCACCCCGCGTGACCTGACCCGGGGCCTATCAGGTTTGCTGGCGCATCCGTTGGGGCTGTCGGAGTCGCTGTTCTTTTCCGGGTTCTCGGCACATGTTCCCGCGCTGCCATGGATCACGGTGGCCGGCCTAGCCGCGCTGCTGGGGCATTGGCTGGGCGGCTGGCGCAGCGCGTTGCTGGGCGGCGCGGCATTCACCTATCTGGCATTGTTCGGCGTGTGGAAGCCATCGATGCAGACGTTTGCCCTGGTGCTCGTGACGGTGCCCCTGGTCTTCTTGGTCGGCCTGGTGGCCGGGGTATTGATGAGCAAGAGCCGGCACTTCAAAAGTGCGGTGACTCCGCTGTTCGACATCTTGCAGAGCATGCCGCCGTTTGCGTATCTGGTGCCCATTGTGGTGCTGTACGGCGTGGGCGATGTGCCCGCCATGATAGCGACCGCGTTATTTGCAGTGCCGCCGGTTGCCCGTTGCATCGCGCTGGGGCTGGACAGTGTCCGCCACGGGGTGCTCGAGGCGGGCCGCATGATGGGCTGCACGCGCTGGCAATTGCTGTGGCAGGTGCAGATGCCGGCCGCACGCTCGGTGTTATTGGTGGGCTTGAACCAGGGCATCATGCAGACCCTGGCCATGATTGTCCTGGCCGCCTTGATCGGCGCGTCGGGCCTGGGCAGCGAGTTGCTGACCTCGCTACAGTCGCTGCGCCTGGGCGAAGCGCTGGAGCAAGGAATCGCGATCGTCGTGATTGCCGTCGTACTGGACCGCTTCAGCCGCGCCTATGCGTTGAAGCAACCCGTGTATGTCGACACCAGCCTCAGCTGGCGGCGGCGCCATCCGTATGTGGTGCTCGCCTTGGCGTTCTTGGTCGCCAGCTTGTTGCTGGCTCGCGTGCTGCCGGACCTGGCGCTGTTGACTGATCGGTACAGCATCACCTCTGCACCGTACTGGAATGCCGCCATCGATTGGATCAACGTCAATCTGTATGGATCGGTCCAGGTATTTCGCAATTTCACGCTGCTTGAGATCCTGATTCCCACGCGCAATTTCTTCCAGGCGATTCCCTGGGTCACCTTTGTCGGCTTGGTGGCTTTGCTGGGCTATCGGCTGGGCGGCTGGCCCGTGGCGCTGATCGCCGGCCTGCTTATTCTGTTTCCGGCGGCAACGGGTCTTTGGCATGAAGCGATGACCACGCTGTATATGATCGGGACAGCGGCCGCGGTTTGTGTCAGCGTGGGGTTTGTCATCGGGCTGGGCGCATCGCGTACCGCGGGTTGGTCTCGTTTCGCGGCGGGCGTGTGCGATTTTTTTCAAACCTTCCCGTCATTCATCTACCTGATTCCGGTCGTGATGTTGTTCAAGGTAAGTGACCTGTCAGCCATTATCGCGGTGCTGCTGTTCGCCGTGGTGCCGATGATCCGATACACCATATTGGGGCTGCGTGGCGTACCCACACCCATCATCGAGGCCGCGACTCAACAAGGCGCGACGCGGCTGCAGCGGCTGGTGAAGGTGGAGCTGCCGATAGCGCTACCCGAAATCATGCTGGGCGTGAACCAGGTCATTTTCATGGCCTTGTTCATGGTGGCGATCACCGCCTTGATCGGGACTCAGGACTTGGGAGCCGAAATCAACGCGGCGCGTTCGGGCAATGAAATCGGCAAGGCTTTGGTCGCGGGCCTGTGTATCGCATTCCTGGGAATTGCCGCTGACCGCTTGATCGGCGCGTGGGTCAAACGCAAAAAAGCCGAGCTGGGATCGGCCTGAGGCACGCCCGGGCAGGGCGGGGCGCGCCGAACCTCATCGGATGCGCCACGCCCTGTCAGGATGGCTGGGGCCGCTGCCGGCTCAGCCGCGCCGAGCTGCTTCGATTGCAGCGATGTCGATCTTCGTCATTTCCATCATGGCGTCGAAGGCGCGCTTGGCCACCTTTGGATCAGGGTCGGCGATAGCGGCTGTCAGGACTCGCGGCGTGATCTGCCACGACAATCCCCATTTGTCTTTGCACCAGCCGCAGGCGCTTTCCTGGCCGCCGTTACCAACAATGGCGTTCCACAAACGGTCCGTTTCAGCCTGGGTGTCGGTCGCAACCTGGAACGAGAAGGCCTCATTGTGCTTGAATGCGGGGCCGCCGTTCAGGCCGAGACAAGGCACGCCCAGCACCGTGAACTCGACCGTCAAGACATCGCCCTGCTTGCCCGCCGGATAATCGCCCGGCGCGCGAAGAACAGCGCCCACGGCGCTGTCCGGAAAAGTTGCGGCATAGAACTGCGCAGCGTCCAGCGCGGCGCCGTCGTACCAGAGACAAATCGTGTTCTTGGCGACCATCTTGGCTCTCCTGAAGTGGGGGAAGAAGGAGTTGGCAGCGGGTTGAACTCTGATCTGGTCCGGCGTCGGGTTTCTTTTCAGGCGGCGTGTCGGGTGGTGGGTTGTACGCCGAGGGCCTTAGCAATGAGTGCTTGGCGTCTATTCGTCGACGTATTGTAGGCAACGTACTACATGGCATCAATCGGTTGGCGACGTCAGAAACAAAAAAGCCTTGGAACACGTTGTGTTTCCAAGGCTTTTTCGTCTGGAATTTTGGTGGAGCGGAGGAGGATCGAACTCCCGACCTTCGCATTGCGAACGCGACGCTCTCCCAGCTGAGCTACCGCCCCAATCAAGCGCAGAAATATAGCATATTCCAAAATTGTGCAGCAAATTTGCTGTGGGAAGGCGAGGGTGCGATACGCACCCCAATACCTCGTTATCCCGGGCCCTGGCGGACAGCACTTTTTCGGGAAGCGCGCTGTGTCAGTGCGGAAGTGCGAACGACACGCGCGGCGCCCTCAAGCTCAAGCATGCACGCCGCAGCAATGCGTTGCTCGATACGGTTGGTATGCAGCTTCAGGATGCGTATCACCTCGGGGATGCGGTGCTCTTGCATCCGGTCGGTGGTGGTGGCCACGGAAATGCCCGCCACGGGACTGCCGCCGGGGTCATTGATGCACATGGCAACGGCGCGCACGCCTCGTACCATGAGTTCATCGCTGAGGGCATAGCCGTTGCGCCGCGCGTCCGCGACTGCGGTGCGTATGCGCGCCTCGGTGGCGAGCGGGAAATGCTTGAGCTGGCCCTTGATGGTTTCGAGTACCTGCTCGGCCTGGTCCGGGTCCATCGCGGCCAGCATGGCGACTCCGGTGGCGCCCAGGCCCAGCGGCCGCCTCATTCCCACCTCGACCACGAAGGCCTTGACCGGATGCGAGCCAGTCTGGCGGTCCATGCAAACCGTGTCGTGGGTGGAACGCACCATCAGAAAGCAGGTGTCGCCAGTTTTTGCCGCCACGGCAGACATGTCGTTGGCGGCCAGATGGGTGACGTCATAGAAGTTCCGTAATGCAGACCATCCCAGTATGCCCAGCTCTTTGCCCAGGCGATAGCGGCGTGTGGCCTCGACCTGCTCGACCAAGCCTTGGTCTCTCAATGTGCTCAGGATTCTATGGATGGTGGGCTTGGTCAGTCTGGTGATTTCCTGCAGATCGACCAATCTGCGGCCTTCAGGGCCGGCTGCGGCAAGAAGCCTGATCAGGGTGATGGCACGCTCGAGAGTCTGTATGGACATCGTTTCAAAAAGATCCACATTACGAAACTATTCTAATTTATTTGTAGGCGTGGATGGGGGCATTTAGCATCGGCTCAGCTTTGTTTGGAGACGCCGGAAAATGCTGATCATTGATTCGCAAGTGCACATTTGGGAGCAAGAGACCGAGGCCCGGCCGTGGCCTCAGGCGCACGGCCAACGGCCTCGCGCGCACAGAGAGGTCCCGATCACCGCGGAATCCCTGTTGCTGGACATGAAGGCTGCCGGGGTGGACCAGGCCATCCTGGTGCCTCCCTCGTGGGAGGGCGACCGCAATGATCTTGTCACGGAAGCGGCGCGCCGCTACCCGGACCGCTTCCGCTATGCTGCGCGGCTGGATCTGGCCGCGCCCTCGGCGCGCAATTGGATCGAGAACTGGCGGCAGAAGGATGGGGCACTGGCGTTGCAGCTTACATTCCAGACGCCGCTGTTCCAGCGTGCGCTGCTCGAGGGCGCGCTGGATTGGCTCTGGCCGCTGGCCGAGCGGGCAGGCCTGCCCTTGACGATCTATATCCCGAACCGACTGATGCCGCTGATGGCGGCGATCGCCCAGCGGCATCCGGATTTGCGGATCATCATGAACCATTTCGGCCTGGCGGGTACCGGGCGCGACGCTGCGGCCTTTGAGGACTTCGGCCAATTACTGGCGCTGGCGCCGCTGCCCAATATCGCGGTCAAGGCGAGCTGCATACCGTTCTATACCACCGAGCCGTATCCTTTCCCCGGCGTGCACGACTATATCCGCCAGGCATTCGAAGTCTTTGGCCCCCGGCGCCTGTTCTGGGGAACCGATTTGTCGCGGTTGCCTTGCTCCTATCGCGAGGGTGTGACCTTGTTCACCGAAGAACTGCCCTGGCTCAAGGGCGGCGACCTGGAATGGGTCATGGGGCGGGGCATTGCCGAGTGGCTCGACTGGAGGCCGGCGCCATGAGGCCGGCAGTCGAAATCCTGCTGGGCGGCGACGTCAACCTCATGGGCATGACACCGGATTCGGCACCGTTCGCCGCGCTGCGCGCCTCGTTTCAATCTGCCGATTTCACCTTCGTCAATCTGGAGTGCTGCCTGTACGACGGCGACGAGGTCGAGGACGGCTACTTCGCCGCGCCGCACCTGGCCGGCCAAGCCTTGAAGCAGTCGGGCATAGGCGGGGTGGGCCTGGCCAACAACGTCAACTATGGCGTGCCCGCGATAATGAGCTCGCTCGGCACACTGGCGGCGCTGCAGATCCCAGTGACGGGCGCAGGGTGCAATAGCCGCGGGGCCCGCGCGCCGCTGATCGTAGAGCGGGCGGGCTACCGCATCGGCATCGTGCAGCGCACCGCCATCTATTGGCCGCAGGCGCACGAGGCGCTGCCCGACAAAGCGGGTGTGGCCGCCATCGCGGCCCACACCGACTACTTGCCGCCGGTGGGCGCACAGCGGCGTCCGGGCTTGCCGCCCTCGAACCGGCCCGGATTGCCGCCCGTGATCGAGACCCGGGCAGATCCGGCGGGGCTCAAGATCTTCGTGGACGAACTGCATGGGTTGCGCCAGCAGGTCGACGTCGTCGTCGCGTCGTTCCACTGGGGCCTGTTCGACGAAGTCCTGGGCTATATGAAGGACTATGCGCATGCGGCCATCGACGCGGGTGCCGATCTTGTCGTCGGGCACGGTCCGCACGACCATCTGTTGCCCATCGAGATGCGCGGCGGCCGCCCGATCTTCTACAACCTCGGGGCCTTGTCGTTTCGGCACGGCCCCGGCGGCAAGACCTTTCACGACTGGCTAGGGCTGCTGGTGCGTTTCGAATATGACGGCGCGTCGCGGCGCGCATCGTTCCGTTTGGTCCGGCAGTGCGAGGACATGAGCATACGGCTGGTCTCGCCCGACGAAGAAAGCCAGGCGCTCGCGATCATCGCCGCGGCCAGCAATGGCCTTGGAACCCAGCTAGAGGTCAGCGGCATGGATGTCGTCGTCCAGGCCGCCGGATAGCCGTCAACTTACAAAACCAATCGGAGACTTTCCATGCGTGCATCATTTCTCTTGTCTCGTATCGCGGCCCTGGCGCTGGCTGCGGTCGTGGGTTCCGCCAGTGCAGCCCAGGATTATCCGAACCACCCGGTAACCCTGGTGGTGCCTTACTTGCCTGGCGGGGCGACAGACCAAGTGGCGCGGGCGCTGAGCCAGGCGTTGACGGATAAGTGGAAGCAGCCCGTAGTCATCGTCAATCGGCCCGGCGCTTCCGGCATCATCGGTTCGTCCGAAGTCATACGCGCCAAGCCAGATGGTTACACGCTGCTGCTGAGCGACAACTCTACGTTCGTTACCGTGCCGCACATGCTGGCCACCGTTCCCTTCAACGTACAACGAGACTTCACGCCAGTGACCATTGTGGCGCGCCAGGCCGCCGTACTGACGGTACGCAACGGATTTCCCGCCGCCAACGTCAAGGAACTAATCGAATACGCGCGCGCCCATCCGGGTGCGGTGACCTTCGGTTCGTTTGGCAACGGCACCTGGGCCCACGTGGCCATGGAAGAGATGTCCCGCCTCGCCAACATCGAGATGCTGCACGTTCCCTTCCGCGGCGGCGCCCAGGTGCTGACCGAGATGATGGCGGGACGCGTGGACATCTTCTTTGCCACCATGGGCGCAGTCGCGCCCTATAGCGAAAGCGGCAAGCTCAAGGTGCTGGCGACCGCGACCGCTGATCGTCTGCCATCGCAGCCAGGCCTGCCGACCATGTCCGAGGACGGCTTGCCAGGCTATTCGCTGAGCCTGTGGTTCGGCCTGGTTGCGCCCGCCCAAACGCCGCCGGCCATCGTCGACAGGATCCGCAAGGATATTGCCGAGCTGAACACAGACCCGGCGTTTCAAAAGGCGCTTGAAAGGCTCTCGCTTGAACGCGGCGGGGAAACGCCCCAGGAGTTTGCCAAGATGCTGAATGAGGAAAGCGAGAGGTGGCGGCGCGTTATCGAGGAGCGGGGGTTGAAAGAGCAGGCGGGCAACTAGCGGGTTCCTGCGTGCGCCGTGCGCGTGGGCCGGGCCTTGACCGCTACCCCTGTTTCTGCGTAAGATATTCCAAATTAGGAATATCATTCCTATAATGGAATAAGCGCGGAGGAGAGATGGAGCACGTATTCGACGTCGTCGTGGCAGGTTGCGGGGTGGCGGGCTTGTCCGCGGCCGTGACGGCGGCAGAGCAGGGCTTGAAGGTGGCGGTGCTGGAACGTTCGTCGCGGGAAGATCGGGGTGGACAAAGCCGCTGGACCGAGGCGTACCTGCGCATGAAATCGCTGGACGAGGTGTCCGACGATTTCGAGGCCCACTTGTCCGAGAACGCCGGTCCGTACAACGACCCGGACCTGATCGGCGAAATGGCCAACAGCCGCGAGTCGTGGTCGCACGCGGCGCGCACCCTGGCCGTGCCCGACCCCGATCTGATCGCGGGCTTTGCCGACCAGGTGGCGCCCACCATCCAGTGGCTGCAAGGCCTGGGCGTGAAGTTCGACTTCCTGCCCACCCAATTCCTGACCAAGACCCAGCCGCGCCTGCTGCCGGTGGGCGGCGGCCAGGCACTGGTGGATGCCCTGGCGGCGCGCGCGGAAGCGCTGGGCGTTACTTTTTTCTATCACACCACGGCCCGCAAGCTGGCGCTGGATGAACACGGCACCGTGCGAGGCCTGCTGGCACATCACCCGGAACACGGCGGACTGCGCTTCGTGGGCAAGGTGGTGCTGGCCAGCGGCGGTTTCGAGGGCAACCCCGAAATGCTGGCCAAGTACCTGGGGCCGCGTTCGGTGTACTTGCGGCCGGTGTGCAAGGGTGGCTACTTCAACAAGGGCGAAGGTATTGCCATGGCGCTGGACGCCGGCGCCGGCGCGGCGGGCGAATTCGGCAGCTATCACGCCGAGCCGGTCGACCCGCGTTCGGGCGTGTCGGAACCGTCGGTATTCATCTTCCCCTACGGCATTCTGGTGAACCGGTCGGGCGAGCGCTTTGCCAACGAAGCGCCCGGCACGGTGGATGCCTATTACGAACGCGTCACGCGCCGCATCTACGAGCAGACCGAAGGTATTGCCTATGTGATCCTGGATCAGCGCGTCAAGGACATCCCCAACTATCGGCTGGCCATCCGCACCGACCAGCCCGCCATCGCGGCGAACTCGATCGCCGACCTGGCGGCGAAACTGCAGATCCCGGCCGATACGCTGCAGCAGACGGTCGATGCCTATAACGCCGGCTGCGGCGCGGGCAAGGGCTATGATCCGCTGGTGCTCGACGGAGTGTGCACCACGGGCGTGAAGCCGCCCAAGACCAACTGGGCCCTGCCGATCGACAAGGGGCCGTTCATGGCGTATCCCATCATCTCGTCGAACGTGTTCACCTTCGGCGGCCTGAAAGTGAGCAAGGCAGGGCAGGTGCTGGATACCGATGGCAACGTCATGCCCAACCTGTATGCGGCCGGTGAAACTGTCGGCATGTACTACAGCAATTACACCGGGGCGACCTCGGTGCTGAAGGGCCTGGTGTTCGGCCGGTTGGCCGGCCGCCACCTGGCAGGCTGAACTATTTCCTGAAGGAGTCGCAGCGTGTTTTCTCCTGATCTACTGGCCGGGCGCGTGGCCCTGGTCACCGGTGGCGCCGGCGGCATCGGCCGGGCGGTGGTCGCCGCCATGGCGGCGTGCGGCGCGCGCGTGGTGGCGGCCGACCTGAAAGCGCCAGACACGGCGCAGATGGCGGCCGTCGAATTCGTGCAACTGGACGTGACGCAGGCAGGGCAGGTGGCGGATTGCGTCAAGGGTGTCGTGGCGCGCCATGGCCGCCTGGATATCCTGGTCAACGTGGCCGGCATCGTGTCGATGGGCAACGCCGCCGACCTGGCCGAAGCCGAATGGGACCGCGTCCTGGCGATCAATTTGAAAGGCACTTTCCTGTGCTGCCAGGCGGTGATGCCTGTCATGAAGGCGGCCGGCTTCGGGCGCATCGTCAACATGGGTTCGGTGCTGGGCAAGAACGGCGGCAATCCGCGCCCCTGGCTCGATCCGGCCGAGCAGGCGCGCGCCAGCAATGTGGCCTACGGCGTGTCGAAGGCAGGCATCGGCGCCATCACTGCTTTTCTGGCCAAGGAAGTCGCGGCCCATGGCGTCACGGTCAATACGGTGGCACCGGGCCCGGTGGCCTCCGAGATGACCACGAATTTCCCCACGGCCCTGCGCGATCTCATTCCGGTGGGCCGCATGGGGCAGGCCGAAGAAATCGCTTCGGCCGTGCTGTTCCTGGCATCGCCCCAGTCTTCGTTCATTACCGGCGAGACGCTGGACGTGAACGGCGGGCTGTGGACCGATTGAATTTTCCTTCAACCATTTTTCTTCAACCTTTAGCGAGAATCTGACTATGCAGAAACAACGTGCGATTTACCTGGTGCTGGACATGCAGAACGATCTGGTCCACGACGATGGCCCCAACGGCAAGGGCCCGCTGGGCCAGCAGGTGCGCGAACGCCAACTGATCGGCAAGACGGCTGCCGCCATCAAGCGCGCCCGCGAGGCGGGCATTCTGGTGGGCTTTGTACGGGTCGGTTTCTCGGCCGGATATCCCGAGTGCCCGGCCGGTTCGCAGGTGTTCTCGGCAGCACCCCAGCATGGCTTGTTCAAGCTGGGTGGTTGGGGCACCGAGATCCATCCCGAGCTTGAGCAGCGTGAAGGCGATATCCAGGTGGTGAAGCACCGCGTCAGCCCGTTTTATTCGACCACGCTGGAAGCGCAGTTGCGTGCCCAGAACGTGTCGCGCATCTACTGCGCGGGGGTGTCGACGCAGGCCGTGGTGCAGGCCACTGTGCGCGATGCCCACGATCGCGACTATGAAGTGATATTGCTGGAAGACCTGTGCGCCGCGCACAGTGCCGAAGAGCATGGCAATTCGGTGCAAAGCATCGGCCGCTTCTGCAAGACCGAGACGTCCGACACGGTGGCGTTCGCCCACCCCTGATTCCACCCGGCCGCCAATAGGCCAGGCAAGCACGGCGCGCGCGGCATCCGCCCAGGATGGCCGCGCCGACCGAATGATTCAAAAGCGAGGAGACCCGGCATGTTGAAATCACTATTCGCAGGCAGGAGGCGGCCCATGGCCCTGATGCTTGCCGCCGCGATCATGGGCGCGGGCGCCAATGCCTGGGCTGCCTATCCCGACCGCCCCATCAAGATGGTGGTGCCCTACAACGCCGGCGGCGGCACCGATGTGCTGACGCGCGCGGTGGCCAACGGCGCCGGCAAGATACTGAAGCAGTCCATCATTGTCGAGAACCGCCCCGGCGCCAGCGGCATGATCGGTTCCAGCCTGGTGGCGCGCGCCGAACCCGACGGCTACACCCTGGAAATGACGGCCGCCGATACGCACACCATCAATCCGCACGTCTACCGCGATATCTCGTACGACGCGCGCAAGGATTTCGCGCCGGTCGTCCAGGTGGGCTACCTGCCGTACGCGATGGTGGTCAGCACGCAGTTGCCGGTAAAAAGCATCCAGGATTTCATTGCCCTGGCGAAGAAAGAGCCAGGCAAGCTGACGTACGCATCTTGGGGCGTGGGCAGTTCCAGCCAGGTGGCCATGGAAATGCTGAACGTCAGCCAGGGCCTGAACGTGCTGCACGTGCCGTTTACCGGTGCGGCGCCGGCCATGCAGGCCTTGATGGCGGGGCAGGTCGATGCGCTGTTCGTGCCGCTGAGCCTGGCCAAGCCCAGCGCGGACGCCGGCAAGGTGCGCATGATGGGCCTGGGCGCGCCCAAGCGCTTCGGTGGCGCGCCCGATGTGCCCACGCTGCTCGAGCAGGGCGTGGACGTGATCGCCGCACCCTGGATCGGTATCCTGGCTCCGGCCAAGACCCCGCAGGCCGCCATCGATACCATGGCCGATGCCGTGCTGAAGGCCGTCAAGACCCAGGCCGTGATCGATGCGCTGACTTCCGGCGGCCTGGAGATCAGCCCGCGCGACTCCAAGGCCTTTGGCGAGTTCCTGGTGCACGACTACAAGCTGTGGGGCGACACTGTCAAAGCGGCTAATATCAAGGCTGAATAACCCGGCGTACGCGACGGGCCGGCGCACCTCGCGGGGTGCGCTGCTTTACGTTGACGTTGCTGCCACTTCGATGCCCATGCTCCAGAACGACACCCCCGCCAAGACCGAAGAGACGACCCGTTCGCCCCTGCGCACGGTCCAGATCCTGCATGAACTGGCATTGAACCCCGCCGGCGTCTCGCTGGCCGACCTGAGCGTGCGCCTCGAACTGCCCAAGACCAGCCTGTTCCGGCTGCTGAAGACCCTTGAGACCGGCAGCTACGTAAGCGCGCGCAACGCCACGTATACGCTGGGCACGGCCGCATTGAAGCTGGGCGCGGCCATCGTGCGCAACCGCCAGTTTCCCAACTGCGCGCGGCCGGTCATGCATGCCATATCCGAACGCTGCGGCGAGACCATCATCCTGGGCACGCCGGCCGACAACCGCCACCAGGTGGTCTACGCCGAAGTCATCGATGCCACCAATCCGTTGCGCTTCATCAGCAAGGCCGGCAGCACCAATCCGTTGTACGGGTCGGCCAGCGGCCAGGTCATCCTGGCTTATATGGACTCCAACGAACTGGCGGCCTATCTGAAGGCCGTGAAGCTGGTCAAGCATGCGCCCGGCACCATCGACACCGTGGCCGAGCTCAAGCGCCGGCTCGACGAAGTCCGGGCCACGGGCGTGTCGTTCAGCCTGGAGGGCCTGGTCGAAGGGGTGTTCTCGGTGGCGGCGCCGGTCATCGATGCAAACGGCATCGTGGCGGCCGGCCTGTCGATTTCGGCGCCCAGTTCGCGCGGGCTGAAAATGAAGCACAAGTTCAAGGCGCTGGCGCTGGAAGGCGGCGAAGAAATCTCGCGGCTGCTGGGGTATGCCGGCGCCTATCCCTTGCCCGGCCCGCAGGCCTGAGGCGGGCGCCGGCCCCTGATGCTTATCAGGCCAGATCCAGCGTGGCCACCACCGGCGTGTGGTCCGACGGCTGCTCGTTGGCGCGCGGTTCTTTGTCGATGACGCAGGCCACGCAGCGCTGGGCCAGCGGCTGCGACAGCAGGATATGGTCGATGCGCAGCCCGGCATTGCGGCGGAACGCGAACATGCGGTAATCCCACCAACTGAACGACTTCTCGGGCTGATCGAACAGGCGGAACGAGTCGGTCAGGCCCAGCTCGAGCAGGGCCCGGAACGCCACGCGCTCGGGTTCGGACACCAGCACCTGGCCCACCCATTTGGCGGGGTTGTGCACGTCCTCGTCGGCGGGCGCCACGTTGTAGTCGCCCAGCAAGGCCAGCCGGGGGTATGACTTCATTTCCTCGGCCAGCCAGCCATGCAGTTGGCGGAACCAGTCCAGCTTGTACACGTACTTGTCGGAATCCAGGGCCTGGCCGTTGGGGCAATAGGCGCAGATGACCCGCACGTCGCCGGCAGGCGAGGGCAGCGTGACAGCCAGCAGGCGCTGCTGCGGGTCGTCCATGCCGGGGATGTTGCGCACCATGGCCGAGCCCGGTTCGCGCGACAGGATGGCCACGCCGTTATAGGTTTTCTGGCCAGCCCAGACAGCGTGGTAACCCATCTGCGTGAAAGCCTCGAGCGGGAACTTGTCGTCGGTAAGTTTCAGCTCTTGCAGGCAGAGCGCATCCACGGGATTGGCGGCCAGCCAGTCCAGGACTTGCGGCAGGCGCACTTTCAGGGAATTGATGTTCCAGGTGGCGAGTTTCATGTGCCGGGCAGGGCCTTTATTTGTACGGGTTCCCGGGCGGTTGGCGCAGAATCAGGCCGGCTGGCTACTTATCTGGCTGCTCATTGCCCATGCGGTTGGCCTCGGCAGCGTGCCGCCGGGGTAGGCCAGATGATACCGCGCCATACGCCGCTTTCTTCTTGCTGCTCGACCAGCGCGTGCACGCTGGCGGCGGTGATCCGGCCGGCGTCGCCGATGTGGACCCTACTCGAGGTCGCCGTGCTTGACCAGCCAATAGACCATGGTGCGCGACAGGCCGAGAGATGACAGCCCGATTTATCCGCCCCAGGGCCCGCGCGAATTCAACCCAGCTGCTGTACGAGTCGCGCTTCGATCGCCCGCTTCAACCTATCCAACGTTTCAGCGGAATTGGGATCCTCCACGTCGATCAGCACGTCGGTCCAGTTGTCGACTGGTCCCGCACCGACTTGTTGGAAGAAGGGGGATTCTGAATCTATAGCCCAAACCGGGATGCTGTTGCCATCGTCGACTCGATCTTTGACCGCCCCAACATACTTCACTTTCCGGAAATCTCCAGTTGGAATCTGGCTTTCCGTAATTATTCGCTGCATAGTCGACTCCGGCGGGACTGATTGGCCGATGTTACTCCACAGACGAAGCAGGGCGGCGCCGCCCCGGTCAGCCGGCCCGCGCGCCAGCCCCCACCGCCTGTTTGCGCAACAGTGCCGCAAAGGCCCGGCCCGGCCGGGTTTGCGGCAGATCGGGGTTGAACAGCAGGCCGGGCGTACGCATGGGCGTGGGGCTTTCCATGGGAATCATGCGCAGCGCCGGGTTGGGCGTGATGGCGCTGGCGGCGGCTATACAGCCCACGGGCAGGCGCGCCACCATGCCCAGCATGGCGGCGATGGTGTTGGTTTCGGCCACCACGCTGGGTTCGGCGCCGGCCGCCGCGAAGCATTCATCCAGCAGGCGCCGCGTGGAAAAGCTGGTTGGCAGCAGCACCAGGGGCTCGCGGTGCAGTTCGATCATGCGGATGCGCTTGCGTCCGGCAAGCGGGTGCGACGCCGACACCACCAATATCAGCTCTTCGTTGAACAGCGGCTCGAACTGCAGGCCGCTGGTCGACTCGGGCCGGTAAGCCACGCCCAGGTCCAGCTTGCCGGCTTCGAGCCGGGCGGCGATGGCGTCGGCCGCCAGTTCTTCGATGACGACTTTCATGGTGGGGTTGTGCTGCAGGAAGCGCGCCACGCAGTCGGGAATGAAGCTCTGGTTGAATGTGTGGGTCGTGCCCACGCGCAGTTCGCCAGTCATCGAGGCGGCGCTTTGCTTCAGTTCGCTCAGGCCCTGGTCGATTTCGCGCAGGGCGCGCGCCGCGTAGGCCAGGAAGGTCTCGCCGGCGGCGGTGATGACCACGCGCTTGCCCACCCGGTCGAACAGGCGCTGGCCGATCTCTTCTTCCAACTGGCGAATCTGGTGCGACAGCGTGGACTGCGTGACGTGCACCCGTTCGGCGGCGCGGGTGAAGTTCAGCGAGCCCGCCAGGGCAATGAAATACCGCAGGTGCCGCAATTCCATGGGATTCCGCCTAAATCATCGATGACATCAATGATAATCGACGAAATTTATCATTTTCATCATTTGATGGGGCTGGCTAGTCTTACGGCAGCACAAGACACTGCAGTAAGGAGCTCCCATGGGAAAAGTACTGGATGGCATCCGGGTCATCGAGCAGGGCACGTTCATTACAGGGCCAGCCGCAGGCATGTTGCTGGCCGACCTGGGCGCCGACGTGATCAAGGTCGAGCAGCCCGGCACCGGCGACCCGTTCCGGGCCTTCAAGGGCGGCCTGTACAGCCCCCACTACCAGACCTACAACCGCAACAAGCGCAGTATCGAACTCGATGCCCGGGATCCGGACGACGCGCAGGTCTTCGACGCGCTGATCCAGGATGCGGACGTGTACATCCAGAACTTCCGGCCCGGCACGGCCGAGCGCCTGGGGGCCGGCGAGGCGCGGCTGCGGGAATTGAACCCCCGGCTGGTGTACTGCGCGATCAGCGGTTTCGGCCAGACCGGGCCCGCAGCGGGCCGGCCCGCCTACGATACGGTCGCGCAGGCGGCCAGCGGTTTCCTGAACCTGCTGGTCAATCCGGCCAATCCGCGGGTGGTGGGGCCGGCCATCGCCGACTCGCTTACCGGGTTTTACGCCGCCTACGGCATCCTGGGCGCGCTGGTCGAGCGCGCCCGCACCGGGCAGGGGCGGCGGGTGGAAGTATCCATGCTGGAAGCCATGTGCCACTTCAACCTGGATGCCTTCACGCACTTCCTGTCCGAAGGCGAGGTCATGGGGCCTTACAGCCGCCCCAGCGTGTCGCAGTCGTACACGCTGCGCTGTGCCGATGACAAGTGGATCGCGCTGCATATGTCGTCGCCCGAAAAATTCTGGCGCGGCCTAGCCGAAGCCATCGAACAGCCGGGCATTTTCGATGACGCCCGCTTTGCCACGCGCGAGAGCCGCATTGCCCACCAGGAACAATTGATCGAGCTGTTGGGCGGGGTGTTCGCCATGCGCCCGCGCGCTGCCTGGTGCGTCCGCCTGCAAGAACGCGATGTGCCTCACGCGCCCATGTATGACACCCAAGAGGCCCTGCAAGATCCGCAGGCGCGCCACCTGCAAATCGAGATCGAGGGCGTGCATCCGCAGCGCGGCCCCTGGAAGACCGTGCGTTCGCCCGTTACGTTCGACGGCCAGCGCCCTACACAGGTGCGCCCGCCGCCGGTCCTGGGCGAGCACAACGACGAGATCCGCGCGGCATTGCGCAACGGCCGGGCGTGAGCGCCATGCCGACTCATTCAACGACAAAGGACTTCTCATGAAAATCGGCAAGGAAACCGTGCCTCGCACGTCGATCTGCACGTCCGACGAACACACCATCGTGGTGCGTGGCGCCGACCTGTGCCAGGACCTGATCGGCAAGATGGACTTTGGCGACTACTTCTACTTGCTGGTTACCGGGCGCCGTCCGGACGCGGCCGCCAGCGCGGTACTGAACGCCACGCTGGTGGCTATTGCCGAGCACGGGCTGGTGCCCAGCGTGCAGGCCAGCCGCATGACGCTCGCCGCCGCGCCCGATGCGCTGCAAGGCGCCGTGGCGGCGGGCATCCTGGGCTGCGGCTCGGTGATCCTGGGCGCGTCGGAAACGGCCGGGCGCCTGTTCCATGAAATCGAGGCGCGCGCGGGCCAGGGCGGCGATATCGCCGCGGCGGCGGGTGCGGTGGTGGGCGAATACCGCGCGGCGCGGCGTGCCATTCCCGGCTATGGGCATCCGCTGCACAAAGACCGCGATCCGCGTGTGGCGCGCCTGTTCGAAGTGGCGCGCGGCAGCGGGGCCGGCATGCAGTACGTGGCTATTGCCGAGGCCGTGGAGCAAGTGATTCCCGACCTCGTGGGCAAGGACCTGCGGCTCAATGTCTCGGCGGCGATCCCGGCCGTGCTGCTGGGCATCGGGTTTCCCTTGCCAGCGCTGAAAGGTGTGCCGATACTGGCGCGCGCGGCCGGCCTGATCGCCCACCTGACCGAAGAACAGGAAGCTCCCATAGGCTTCGCGCTGTCGTACCAGGCCACGCGCGAATTGCAGTACCAAGGTGAAGTACCCCCGGGGTTCGGGACGGCGCAGCCATAGCGCCGGCATACCCGGCGCGCCGCCGCGGTGCGCCGCATACATCAATCACAAGGAGAGACAACCATGAAACCGCTCAACCTGCTTTTCCGTCAGGGCCACGTGCGCCGCGGCTTGCTGGGCGCCGTGCTGGCCGCGGCCCTGGGGCTGGCCTGCGCGCCTGCCCAGGCCGCCGCGTTTCCTGATCATCCAGTGCGCATGGTGGTGCCGTTCGGGCCCGGTACCACCACCGACACGATCGCGCGCATTGTTGCCGAGGCCATGGCCAAGCCATTGGGCCAGCAGGTCGTGGTGGAAAACAAGTCGGGCGGCGGCGGCACCATTGGTACCGCACAGGTCGCGCGCGCCGCGGCTGATGGCTATACGCTGGTCATGGGAACGGTGGGCACGCATGCCATCAACCAGGCGTTGTACAAGAACCCCGGCTACGATCCGGTGAAAGATTTCGCGCCTGTGGCGTTCGTGGGCCAGACGCCGACTTTCCTGGTCACGGGCAGCGGATCGGGCATCCAGTCGTTGAAAGACCTGGCTGCCGCCGCGGCGAAGTCGCCCGGGGTGGCTTTTGCGTCGGCCGGCAGCGGCACGTCGGGCCACCTGGCCGGCGAACTGCTCAAGGCGCGGCTGGGCGGCGAAATGCTGCATGTGCCCTACAAAGAAGGCGGCCTGGCCGTATCCGATGTGATGTCGGGCCAGGTGCAATTCATGTTCTATCATCCCGCCGCGGTATTGCCGCACATTCAGGCAGGCAAGCTGCGCGCGCTGGGGGTGTCCAGTGCGCGCCGCAGCAGCGCCGCGCCCGATGTGCCCAGCATTGCCGAACAGACCGGCAGCGATTTCGACCTGGTGGCGTGGTTCATGCTGTACGCGCCCGACGCCACGCCTGAACCGGTGCTGGCGGTGCTGCGCAAGGCGGCGCAAGAGGCCTTGACCGACCCGCAGGTGCTCAAGCGCCTGAGTGGCCAGGGCGTGGAACCCGGCGGCGAGTCCACCCGCGACTTGCCCGGGTTCGAGCAGGCAGAGATCGCCAAATGGTCGGACCTGGTGCAGAAGTCTGGCGCGCAGGTGAACTAAGGCGGGTCCGCATCCGCGCCTACTGCGTCAGCGTGGAAATGAATGCCGCGGTGCGCGGATCGCGCGGGCGGGTAAACAGTTCTGACGAAGCGCCGGATTCCACCACGCGGCCTTCTTGCAGAAATACCGCTTCGCGCGAAATGGCGGCAGCCAGGCGCAGATCGTGGGTGGCCATCAACATGGTCATGCCTTCGGTGGCCAACTGCTTCAGGACGTCGACCACTTCGGCCGCCAGGCCCGGATCCAGCGCCGAGGTCGGTTCGTCGCACAGCAGCACGCGCGGCGAAGGGGCCAGGGCGCGGGCAATGGCCACGCGCTGTTGCTGGCCGCCCGACAGGTTCAGCGGCCAGGCGTCGGCCTTGTCCTGCATGCCCACCTTGGCCAGCAGTTCCTGGGCGCGCTCGCGGGCACGCGGCTTCGGCCATTTCTGCACGGTGACCAGGCCTTCCATGACGTTGTCGATGACTGTCTGGTGCGGAAAGAGCTGGAAGTTCTGGAACACCATGCCGGTCTGCATGCGCACCCGCTGGATGGCGTCGCGTTCGGGCCTGCGGCGCGGTTCGAACTGCATGGTCTCGTTGCCCAGCCGCAGCGTGCCGCCTTCGGGGATTTCCAGCAGGTTCACGCAGCGCAGCAGGGTGCTCTTGCCGCTGCCGGATGGGCCGATCAGCGCGGTGACGCTGCCTTCGGCTATGGCGACATCGACCTTGTCCAGGACGTGGTTGTCGCCGAAGAATTTGTCGATCTGCGTCAGCGAGATCATCGGTTCCTCTCGGAAAACACCGCATGCTGGCCGAAGCGACGTTCCAGGCGCACTTGGGCGGCCGACAGCGCCGAGCTGAATACCAGGTAGATCAAGGCGGCCTCGGTGTACAGGATCAGCGGTTCATAGGTGACCGCGGCGATGCGCTGGGCGGCCTGGAAAATCTCGGGCACCGTCAGCACGGCCGCCAGCGAGGTGTCCTTGACCAGCGAGATGAATGAGTTGGCCAGCGGCGGCACGGCCACGCGCGCCGCCTGGGGCAGCACGGTGCGCCGCATGGCCTGGCCGCGCGTCATGCTGAGCGAATAAGCGGCTTCCCATTGGCCTTTCGATATCGATTCGATGGCGCCGCGGATGACTTCCGAGTTGTACGCGCCCACGTTCAGCGTGAAGCCGATCAAGGCCGCCGGCAAAGGGTCGAGCACGATACCCACGCTGGGCAGCCCGTAGAAGATCACGAACAACTGCACCAGCAGCGGCGTGCCGCGGATCAGCCATACATAGAAGCGCACCAGGGCCACCAGCGGGGCCGGCCCGAACAGCCGGATCAACGCCACCACGAAGGCCAGCACCAGCCCGCCGGCGAACGACAGCAGAGTCAGCGGCACGGTGAACACCAGCCCCGCATGCAGCAGGGGCCAGAACGAATCGATCATCAACTGCAGCCAGGCGGGCACGATGGCGTGGGTTCCTTGGGTTCGAGTCTCGAAAGATGAGGAAGGCTAGCGCCTACTGCGCGGCAAGGTCGGTGCCGAAGTACTTGACCGAGATGTTCTTGTAGGTGCCGTCTGCCTTGATATCGGCCAGCGCCTTGTTGATGGCATCGCGCAATTCGGGGTTGCCCTGGCGGATCAAGACGCCCGATTCGCTGAATTCGGCGCTCTTGTCGCTGTCGACGATCTTCACCTTGGCGGTGGGCTTGTGCTTTTTGAAGTCCAGGAACGACAGGTTGTCGTTGATGGTGGCGTCGACGCGGCCCGAGGTCAGCAGGTCGATGCTTTCATTGAAGCCTTGCACCGCCACCACCTGGGCGCCGTATTTCTGCGCCAGCTTGCCGAAGTTGCTGGTCAGCGTGTTGGCCGAGCGCTTGCCTTTCAGGTCGCCGAAGCTCTTGATGTCCGTATTGTCATCGCGCACGATCAGCACCGCCTGCGAAGCGATATACGGATCCGAGAAGTCGTACTTGGCCTTGCGTGCATCGGTGATGCCCACCTGGTTGATGACGGCGTCGTAGCGCTTGACGTCCAGGCCGGCGATCAGGCCGTCCCATTTGCCTTCGACGAATTCTGCCTTGACACCCAGGCGCTCGGCGATGGCGCGGCCGATTTCAACGTCGAAACCGGTGAGCTTGCCCGAGGCGTCGTGGTACGTGAAAGGCGCGTATGTGCCTTCGGTGCCGATCTTGAAGACGCCGGCCGATTTGATGGCGGCCAGGCCGTCTTGCGCGTGGGCGCCGGCAGCCACGGTCAGTTGCAGCAGGCCGGCCAGCAGGATCGAACGTAGGGGTTTCATGATGATGCTCCAGTGGATGTCGTCAAGGGCATGAGGGCGGCCTTGTGAGCCGCCCACAGCAATGGATAGGGCACTGTAACAAGCTGCCTATTTTTCCACAAAGCATAAGGAATCTTAAGAATATTCCTTTTTGTTATTTGCGGCCCCAGCCCTGGGCGCCGGGTTTCAGCGCGCGCGCAGCAGCCGCAGGCCGTTGGCCACCACCAGCAGGCTGGCGCCCACATCGGCAAAGACGGCCATCCACAAGGTGGCGTGCCCGGTGGTGGCCAGCACCAGGAACACGACCTTGATGCCCAGCGCCAGGCCGATGTTCTGCATCAGGACGCGATGGGTGGCGCGCGACAGCCGCACGAACTGGCCGATCTTGCGCAGGTCGTCGTCCATCAGTGCCACGTCGGCGGTCTCGATGGCCGTGCCGGTGCCGGCCGCACCCATGGCAAAGCCGATATCGGCGCGTGCCAGGGCAGGGGCGTCGTTGATGCCGTCGCCCACCATGCCCACCTTGCCGGATGTGCCCAGCTTGGCTTCTACCGCACGCAGCTTGTCTTCGGGCAGCAGATCGCCATGCGCCTCGTCGATACCGGCCTGCTGGGCCACGGCTTGCGCGGTGCGGGCGTTATCGCCGGTCAGCATCAGCGTGCGCACGCCCAGCCGATGCAGGGCGCCGACGGCTTCGGCGCTGCCCGGCTTCAGGGTGTCGGCCACCGCGGCCAGTGCCAGGACGCGGGTGCCGTCGGTCAGTGCGATGGCGGTCTTGCCCTGCTGTTCATAGGCTTGCATGCCGGCTTGCAGGTCGGGGGTGGCTACCCCCAATTCGCTCATCAGGCGCAGATTGCCCAAGTGCAGCGTCAATTCGCCGATGCGGCCGCGTACGCCGCGGCCGGGCAGGGCACTGAAATCCTGCACGTCCAGCAACGTGGCGGCAGCATCCTGGGCGGCATGGGCCTGTGCCACGGCACGCGACACGGGGTGGTCCGAGCGTGCGGCCAGGCTGGCCGCGAGCAGGGCGGCCGACCGCGCGGGCGGGTCGGCCAGCGTTTGCAGATCGGTGCATACCGGTTTGCCGTGCGTCAGCGTGCCGGTCTTGTCCAGCGCCAGCCAGGCCAGCTTGCGGCCTTCTTCCAGGTATACGCCGCCCTTGATCAGGATGCCGCGCCGCGCCGCGGCGGTCAGCCCGCTGACCACGCTGACCGGAGTGGAAATGACCAGCGCGCAGGGGCAGGCAATGATCAGCAGGGCCAGGGCGCGATAGACGGCGTCCAGCCAGGGTTGGCCCCACAGCAGCGGCGGCACCACGGCCACCAGCGCCGCCAGCGCCACCACTGTCGGCGTGTACACGCGCGAGAACCGGTCGATGAAGCGCTGCGTGGGCGCCCGTGCGCCCTGGGCCTGCTCGACGGCATGGATGATGCGGGCCAGTGTGGTTTCGCCCGCGGCGGCCGTGACGCGGTAGTCGAATGCCCCGTTGGTATTGACCGTGCCGGCATAAACCGTGTCGCCCACCGTCTTGTCCACCGGCAGGCTCTCGCCCGTGATGGCTGACTGGTCGACCGCCGAACTGCCTTCGGCCACGGTGCCGTCGGCGGCGATGCGTTCGCCCGGGCGTACCCGCACCCAGTCGTCATGGCGCAGTTGCGCCACCGGCACTTCGGCCCACGAGCCGTCGGCCTGGCGTGCGGTGGCGACTTGCGGCGCCAGGTCCAGCAGGTGGCGCACCGCGTGGCGAGCCCTGTCCAGGGCGCGCGCCTCGATCAGTTCGGCCACGTTGAACAGGAACATCACCATGGCCGCCTCTGGCCACTGGCCGATCAGCACGGCGCCGGTAACGGCGATGCTCATCAAGGCGTTGATATTGAGGTTGCCGTTGCGCAGCGCGATCCAGCCCTTGCGGTACGTGCCCAGCCCGCAGGCCAGGATCGAGGCCAGCGCCAGCACGGCGGCCACCGAAGTGGGCAGGGCGGCGAAATGCGCCGCTTCCGCCAGCACGGCCAGTATGCCCGCCGCCGCCAGCAAGTAGCGGCCGCGCCGCGGAGCGGCGGCCGGCACGGCGCCCGCATCGTCTTCTTGCGCCATGACTTCCGGGGTCATGTCCAGCGAGCGGATCGCCGCCACGACCCGGTCCAGCGCGCCCTCGGCATGCACCACCGTCAGCACGCGTTGCATCAGGTTGAAGTGCATGTCGTGCACGCCAGCCAGGTTGCCCAGTTTCTTGCGGATCAAGGTTTCTTCGGTGGGGCAGTCCATCTGGCCGATGCGCAGCCGCGCCAGGTGCTGGCCCGGGCCGGCCTGCAGTGGCGCGGTGCCGCTGCGTTCACCCGCGGCGGGGTGGTCATGATCTTGGTCGTTGCCGTGGTCGTGCCCACAGCAGACGGGGATATCGGAAACAGAAGACGGCATAGGGTGGATTCCAGTCTATGGAACGGGATTGGCCTTATTGCACACCCTGGAGTTACTATAGGGTCAAGGCGCCAAGCTGGCGCATTCCGACCGGAGGCAGCCATGAAAATCGGTGAACTCGCCAAGGCGGCCGGCACGACCGTCGAAACCGTGCGCTATTACGAAAAAGAGGGCCTGCTGCCCGCACCCGAGCGTGGCCTGAACAACTACCGCAGCTACGGCGCGGCGCACCAGGAGCGCCTGCGCCTGATCCGCAACTGCCGCGCGCTGGACATGACGCAAGAGGAAATACGCGCCATTTTGCAGCTGGCCGACAACCATCGGGCCGGCTGCGGGCCGATCAACGAGTTGTTCGACGAGCACATCGCCCATGTGGACGCCCGCATCGCCGAACTGGCGCAATTGAAGATTCAGTTGGCTGAACTGCGCCAGCGTTGCCTGTCGGCCAGGCCTGACACCGACGACTGCGGCATCTTGCACGGCCTGTCTGAAATGCAGGTGGAAGAACGCCCCGAGCGCCATACGCACCTGGGCTGAACGCACGGCGATGACCTTGGCCGGCGCGTGGGGATAGCCGGGCGGGCCGGCCTGCCTGGCGTATGATGAGAACGTTTCTCGAATAGATTGCAGGACCTATCCATTTCCATGACTGTTTCCCCCTTGCATGCCCTGACTTCCCGCCGTTCCATGAAATTCCTGCGGGCGCCCGCGCCCAAGCAGGAAGAACTGGACCAGATCCTGCAATCCGCCATGAGCGCGCCCGACCACGGCAAGCTGCGCCCCTGGCGTTTCGTGCTGATCCGTGGCGCGGCGATCGGCCGGCTGGCCGATCGCGCGCTGGATGCGGTCAAGCGCAGTGGCGATCCGCGCATGACGCCCGAAAAAGAAAAATCGGTGCGGCAATGGATGAGCGAAGTGCCGCTGTTCGTGGGCCTGGCCCAGAAGATCGACCACGACAATCCCAAGGTGCCCGAGCAAGAGCAATTGCTGGCCACGGGCGCTTCCGTCATGAACATCCTGAACGCCGTGCATATGCTGGGCTATGGCGCTTTCTGGAGCACCGGCATGGGTACTTACCTGGAAGAAGTGCAGGAGACCCTGGGGCTGGATGCGCTGGACTATCGCTTCCTGGGGTTCCTGGCGATCGGCACGCCGGCATGCGCGGTGCCCGAGGCCGACCGGCCGGACTACCGGGAGTTCGTCACGGAGTGGACTGGGCAATAAGGGAGTTCGCGCAGGGCGGCTGGCGTGAGCGGCCCTGCACGATTTTCTTCTGTCAAGCCGACGCGCCCCAAGCAGGCAAGAACACTGACGCCGCCACACCCCGATGCCAGAAGAACGATGAACCATCTCGTCCCTACACCGTAGCGTTCAGGCAGTCTCCGTCAGCACCCGCTGCGCCTCTTCACGCACGCGCTCCGGCGCAGTCCCCCCGATGTGCTTGCGGGCCGCCACCGAGCCTTCCAGCGTCAGCACCGCGTGCACGTCGTCGCCGATGCTGGGGTGATAGGCTTTCAGTTCGGCCAGCGACAGGTCGGCCAGGTCGCAGCCGCGCTGTTCGCAGTCGCGCACGGCATGGGCCACCACTTCGTGGGCGTCGCGAAATGGCAGGCCCTGCTTGACCAGGTAGTCGGCCAGGTCGGTGGCGGTGGCAAAGCCCTGCAGCGCCGCGGCGCGCATGTTGTCGGCCTTGACCTTGATGCCGCCGGCCATGTCGGCAAAGATGGTCAGCGTGTCGCGCACGGTGTCCACCGTATCGAACAGGCCTTCCTTGTCTTCCTGGTTGTCTTTGTTGTAGGCCAGCGGCTGGCCTTTCATCAGGGTCAGCAGGGCCACCAGGTGGCCGTTGACGCGGCCGGTCTTGCCCCGCGCCAGTTCGGGCACGTCGGGATTCTTTTTCTGCGGCATGATCGAGCTGCCGGTGCAGAAGCGGTCGGCCAGGTCGATGAAGCCCACCCGCGGGCTGATCCACAACACCAGCTCTTCAGACAGGCGCGAGACGTGGGTCATGATCAGCGCGGCGGCGGCGCAGAACTCGATGGCGAAGTCGCGGTCGGACACGGCATCCAGCGAATTGCGGCACACGCCGTCAAAGCCCAGGGTTTGCGCCACGCGTTCGCGGTCGATGGGGAAGCTGGTGCCGGCCAGGGCGGCCGCGCCCAGCGGCAAGCGGTTGACGCGCTTGCGGCAGTCGGCCAGGCGTTCGGCATCGCGGCCGAACATTTCGGCATAGGCCAGCAGGTGGTGACCGAAAGTAACCGGCTGGGCCACCTGCAGGTGGGTGAAGCCCGGCATGATGGTAGCGGCATTGTCCAGCGCCACGGTGGCCAGGGCATGGCGCAGTTGGCGCAGCAGGGCGATCAGGCCGTCGATCTCGGCGCGCAGCCACAGGCGGATGTCGGTGGCTACCTGGTCGTTGCGCGAACGGCCCGTGTGCAGGCGCTTGCCGGCGTCTCCTACCAGTTCGACCAGGCGTTTTTCGATGTTCAGGTGCACGTCTTCCAGGTCGAGCAGCCACTGGAAGGTGCCGGCGTCGATTTCCGACAGGATCTGGGTCATGCCGCGCTGGATATCGGCCAGGTCCTGGGCCGGGATGATGCCCTGGGCGGCCAGCATGTCGGCGTGCGCCAGCGATCCCTGGATGTCGTGGCGCGCCAGGCGCTGGTCGAAATCCACGGACGCGGTATAGCGCTTGACGAGTTCGGAAACCGGCTCGGAGAACCGGGCGGACCAGGCTTGCGCCTTGTTGGCGAACTGGTTTTGGTCGGAAGAGGGTGTTTTTGCCATGATGGGCGGAATTATAGGGCCAGGCCCGCGCCATGCCCGGGCGCGGCGCGACTTGTTGGATAATTCGGGCAGGCCATACGAAGGAGCCCGGCTTTGGCAATGGAATGGGAACGACTGGTAGTCCGGCTGGGGGAATACGTGCCGACCCAGGCCTGGGCACAGACCCTGGTAGGCATCGGCGCACTGGTGCTGACGGCGCTGGTCGCGCAGTGGGTGGGCGCGCGCATCGTGCTGGCCTGCGCGCACCGGCTGTTGGTGCTTACCGGCCGCGAAGACTGGGACAAGGCGCTGCACCGGCGCCGGGCGTATCACAACTTCTGGTATGCCGTGCCGTTTATCGTGGTGTCGATGGGCATCGGCCTGGTGCCGCACGCCGACCGGGCTGTCGCCGTCGTGGGGCGCCTGGCGCATGCCGCGGCCTGGATCTGTATTTTCATGGCGGTCAGCGGCGTGCTCAGCGCCTGGCAGGACACCTATTCGGCCACGACCCGGGCGCAGACCCGCTCCATCAAGGGCTACATCCAGATCGGCAAGCTGATGTTGATCGCCATCTGCTCGGTGCTGGTGCTGTCCATCTTGCTGGACCGCTCGCCGCTGTGGATGATCTCGGGCCTGGGCGCGCTGTCGGCGGTGCTGCTGCTGGTATTCAAAGATACATTGCTGTCGCTGGTGGCCAGTACCCAGTTGACCTCCAACGACATGCTGCGCATCGGCGACTGGATCGAAATGCCGCAGTCCAACGCCGACGGCTTCGTGCGCGACATCGCCCTGCATACCGTCAAGGTACAGAACTGGGACAACACCGTCACCACGGTGCCCACCTACAAGCTGTTTTCGGAAAGCTACCGCAACTACCGCCATATGTTCGAGTCCGGCGGGCGGCGCATCAAGCGCACCGTGCGGGTCGATGCCACCAGCGTGCGCTTCCTGACCGACGACGAGGCCGATCGCCTGATGCGCTTCCGGCTGCTGCACGATTACCTGGCGGCCAAGCAGTCCGACCTGCGCCAGGCCAACCTCGAATTGGGCGAAGAGCTGGCCCAGTTGCCGGCCAACCGGCGCCGGCTGACCAATATCGGCACCTTCCGCGCCTATGGGCTGGCCTACCTGAAGCGGCACCCCGAGATCCGCCAGGACATGTCCATGATGGTGCGCATGATGGAGCCCCAGTCCGACGGTATTCCCATCGAGGTGTACTGCTTCACTGCGCTGACGGCCTGGGTCGAATACGAACGCATCCAGGGCGATGTGTTCGACCACCTGCTGGCCATCCTGCCCGAATTGGGCCTGCGGCTGTACCAGCAGCCGTCCGGCGCCGACATCGGCGCCATGGGCGAGGGCCTGGGCCAGGCGCTGCGGCGCGACATCGCGCGCGAGCGGGCGCTGGACGGCGAGGGCGTCCGCCCGGCCCCGGGTCCGGACGCCGGCGCCGGCATGCGATAATTTTTGTCTGTCTTCAACCGATCTGGAACCGTCGTCCATGAGCGCTGCCCGGGTTGCCATTGCGCAAATCAATGCCTACGTAGGCGATATCAAGGGCAACGCCGCCCGCGTCCTGAAGGCCGCCCATGCGGCCCATGGCCAGGGGGCCGACGTGCTGGTCACGCCCGAACTGGTGCTGACCGGCTATCCCCCCGAAGACCTGCTGCTGCGCCCGCATTTCGTCGAAAGCCAGGAAGCCGCGCTGGAACAGTTGCGCCGCGACACCGCTGGCCTGGCGGGCCTGCACCTGCTGGTGGGGCACGTGCTGGCGCGCGACGGCAAGCTGTACAACGCGGCCACGGTGCTGTGCGAAGGCCGTGTAGTGGGCGTGTACTGCAAGCGCGAGCTGCCCAATTATTCGGTATTCGACGAACAGCGCTATTTTTCGGCCGACGACCAGCCCCTGGTGTTCGAGGTCAAGGGCGTGCGCTTTGGCGTGAACATCTGCGAAGACATCTGGTTCGGCCGCGCCCCGCAGGCTGCGGCGCAGGCCGGCGCGCAGGTGCTGCTGGTGCCCAATGCCTCTCCGTACAACACCGGCAAGCAAGACGAACGCCTGAACGTGGCGCGCCGCTGCGCGCAAGATACCGGCTGCGCCGTGATCTACGCCAACATGGTGGGCGGCCAGGATGAACTGGTCTTCGATGGCGCCTCGTTCGCGCTCGACGCGCAAGGCCAGCCGGCTGCCCGGCTGCCCGACTATGCCGAGGGCGTGAATGTGGTCGAGGCCGATAGTTCGGGCGCCATCCGCCCGGTGTCGCGGCATGCCGACGTTGCCCCCTATTGCCTGGAAGAGCAGGTCTGGAACGCGCTGGTGCTGGCGGTTCGCGACTACCTGGGCAAGAACGGTTTTCCGGGCGCTATCATCGGGCTGTCGGGCGGCATCGATTCCGCCGTGGTGCTGGCCGTGGCCGTGGATGCCCTGGGCGCCGGGAACGTGCGCACGGTGATGATGCCGTCGCGGTACACGGCCGATATTTCCCAGACCGACGCAACCGACATGGCGCAGCGGCTGGGAGTACGTCACGACGACATCGCCATCAGCCCGGCGGTCGATGCCTTCGAGACCATGCTGGCGCCGCAGTTCGCCGGCTTGCCGGTCGATGCCACCGAAGAAAACATCCAGGCACGGGTGCGCGGCACGCTGCTGATGGCGCTGTCCAACAAGACCGGCCACCTGGTGCTGACCACGGGCAACAAGTCCGAACTGACTACCGGCTACTGCACGCTGTACGGCGACATGGCGGGCGGTTTCGCGGTCATCAAAGACGTGCCCAAGACGCTGGTGTACCGCCTGGCCGAATGGCGCAACCGCGAACACGAGGTCATTCCGCGCCGCATCATCACGCGCCCGCCGTCGGCCGAGCTGCGGCCCGACCAGACCGACCAGGACAGCCTGCCGCCCTACGATATCCTGGACGGCGTCATGGAACGCTACATGGAACGCAACCAGTCGGCTGCCGAGATCGCGGCTGCGGGTTTTCCCCAGGCGGCGGTCGAGCAGGTCGTGCGCCTGATCCGCATCAACGAGTACAAGCGCCGCCAGGCACCGCCAGGGCCGCGCATTACGCCGCGCGCCTTTGGCCGGGATTGGCGCTATCCTGTTACCAACGGGTTCCGGGAAACCGTCTGAACCCCGCGCCGCCATTCGATCTATCTTCGGGACCAGAACAACGTGAAACAAGTCACTGCCATCATCAAACCCTTCAAGCTCGACGAAGTGCGCGAAGCGCTGGCTGAAGTCGGCGTCAGCGGCCTGACGGTTACCGAGGTCAAGGGTTTCGGCCGCCAGAAAGGGCATACCGAACTGTACCGGGGCGCCGAGTACGTGGTGGATTTCCTGCCGAAGATCCGGGTCGAGGTCGTGCTGGCCGACGACATGGTCGAGTCCGCCATCGAAGCCGTGATCAAGGCGGCACGCACCGGCAAGATCGGCGACGGCAAGATCTTCGTTACCCCGGTCGAACAGGCCATCCGCATCCGCACCGGCGAAAACGGCGAGCAGGCGCTGTAGCCGGACGGCGGGCGCGGCTCAAGAGGCGCCGCGCTCGTGCCAGAGCTGTTTTAGTCCTTCCAGGTCACGCACCCAGATTTCTCCGTAGCCCAGGCCGATCAGGCCCAGGCTGGCCAATTGCTTGAGCTCGCGGTTTACCGCATGGCGCGACACCCCCAGTAGCGTGGCCAGGGTGTCCTGGGTTTGCGCCACGGCAATACCTTGCCCGGCACGGGGGCGGCCCGCCGTCAGGGCGCCCAGCAAGCGCGGCAACCGTTGCGGCAGGCTGCGCAGCGCCAATTCGTCGATGATGGCATGCGCGGTGCGAATGCGCCGGCAGAGCAGCTTGACGAAGTGGCGATAAAGCCCGGGCTCGCTTTCCAGCACTTCCAGAAAGGCGACGCGTGGCAGCAACAGGATGTCGGTTTCCTGGTAGGCCCGGCTGTCGCGCAGCATGCCGCCGCCGTCGAGTACCGCCGCCACTCCCCACAAGCCATCGAATTCCAGCATCGACAATGCGAACTCGTGCCCGTCGTCGGAAAACGAACTGGTGTGTATGGCGCCTTTCAGGATGATCACGACGCCGGGCGCGGGCGTGCCCCGGCCGGCCAGTAGTTCGCCGTGGCTCAGGCGCCGCCATTGCGCAATGCCGGCAAAGGCGGCCTGGATCGGCTCGGCCATTTGCCCGAAGCAGGTATTGGCGCGCAGCAGCGCCAGGCTGGCCGATTGATCCCATGGCAGGGAGACGGTCTGGGTGGTTGCCAGGCTCATTGCTTCCTTCACGGGACGATGCCGAAGACACGAAATTGTAATGTAGGTCATATTCGCAGCCCCGCGCGCTGCCTAGAATCCAGCCGCATCAGCCCATTCACGCGAGGACATTCATGAATATCAGGCGCATGCTGGTTGCTTTGCTGGCGTTGTCGACGGCCGGGGCCGCGGCCCCCGCGCTGGCGGACTCCTTTCCCGAGCGCCCGCTGCGGGTGGTCGTGCCGTATCCGGCGGGAGGCACTACCGACGTACTGATCCGCATGCTGCAAAAACCGGTGGCCGATGCCGCACGGCAGTCGGTGGTGGTGGACAATCGCCCCGGCGGCGCGTCGGTGATCGGCACCTCGCACGTGGCACAGTCCGCGCCCGACGGCTACACCGTGCTGGGCGGTGATCTGTCGATGCTGGTCAACCCTTCGCTGCTGAAAGACATGCCCTATGACACCGTGCGCGATTTCCGCGGCGTCACGATGCTGGCGCGCGCGCCATTGGTATTGCTGGTGCATCCGTCGGTGCCGGCCGACAACCTGGAGGAACTGATTGCGCTGGCCAAGGCCAAGCCGGGTACGCTGAACTTCGCGTCCGGCGGCTATGGAACCTCTACCCACATGGCGGGTGAAATGTTCCGCAGGGCGGCCGGGATCGATATCGTGCACGTGCCATACCAGGGTGTGGCGCCGGCCATGGCGGCGCTGCTCGGCGGTCAGGTGCAGATTTACTTTGGCGGCACGACCACGGGCCTGCCCCATATCCAGTCGGGCCGCCTGCGCGCGCTGGCCGTGACCGGCGACGCGGCCAGCCCCTTGCTGCCCCAGGTGCCGACTTTCGTGTCGCGCGGAATCCAGGGTGTGAACGCGGACACCTATTGGGGTATCTATGCGCCGGCCAAGACGCCTGATCGCGTCATCGAGCAACTGAATGCCTACTTTACGGGCGCCCTGCAGGATCCGGCCTTGCAGCAGCGCACCAAAGACCTGGGGCTGACACTGATCGGCAACAGCGCCGAAGCACATACGGCCCAGATGCGGGAAATGATCGGCGACTGGGGCAAGTTCGTCAAAGAAGCCGATATTCGCCTGGAGTAAGCCATGACCGCCAAGCAAGCTCAAGTCTGCCTGACGTTCGATTTCGATGCGATCTCGGTGTGGTTGGCTCGCGGCATGGACAGCCCGACGCCAGTCTCGCGCGGCGAGTTCGGCGCCGTTGCCGCCGACCGTGTGCTGGCCCTGCTGGATCGCCTGGGCCTGCCGTCGACCTGGTTCATTCCGGGCCATACGCTGGCCAGTTATCCCGACCATTGCCGGCGCGTATACGAAGCGGGGCACGAGGTCGGCCATCATGGCTGGACCCACGTGGCCCCCAACCTGATGACGCGCGAAGAAGAGCTGAAAGGGCTGGTACGTGCCAATGAGGCAATCCGTGCGCTGACCGGACGCCCGGCGCGCGGCTACCGGTCGCCGTCCTGGGACCTGAGCCCCCACACCCTGTCGCTGTTGCTCGAGCATGGTTTCGACTATGACAGCAGCATGATGGGACACGATTACTTGCCCTATCCGGTCCGGCAGGGCGATCGCTTTGCGCTGGACGAGCCCGCGGTGTTCGGCACCCCGACGCGCTTGATCGAGGTGCCGGTCAGTTGGTCGCTGGACGACTACCCGCACTTCGAGTTCGTGCGCGCCGGACAGAGCGTGATTCCGGGCCTGATGAACGCCAACAGCGTCATGGACAACTGGATCGAGGACTTTCTCTACCTGAAAGAGAACTTCGACTGGGGTGTCATTACGTACACCTTTCATCCTTTCGTGATCGGACGCGGCCATCGCATGCGCATGCTGGAACGGCTGCTGCGCCGCTTGATCGACGAAGGCGCGACATTCATGCGCATGGAAGAAGTGGTGGACGCCTATCGGCAGCGACAGGCGTCAGCGGCCGGCTCGGCATGATCAAACAACAGGAAGGACAGGGCATGCAGCACTACTACGAACGCGACGGCTTGCGCCTGAGCTACTACCTGGATGACTTTACCGATCCCTGGAAACGCCAGCCCACGCTGCTGTTGCTGCACGGGGCCATGGCCAATGCGCAGCGATTCTATTCGTGGGTGCCCGGCCTGAGCCGGGACTACCGCGTGGTGCGCGCCGACCTGCGCGGGCATGGGCTTTCCGAAGTTCCAGGCGAGCACCAGCCGCTGGACTTGCAGGTGCTTACGGCCGATATCCTGGCCTTGCTGGACCACCTGGGTTGCGAGCGCGCCCACGTGGTGGGCAACTCGGCCGGCGGCTACGTGGGCCAGCACCTGGCCATGCAGCATGCCGGGCGCGTCGAGACGCTGGCGCTGTTCGGGTCGGCACCGGGCCTGCGCAACAGCCAGGCCTCGACCTGGCTCGAGCGCGTGGCCAAGCGGGGCCTGCGGCAGTTCCTGGCCGATACCATCGATGACCGCTTCCCGCCGGAATTGGTTGGCACCGCGCAGTGCGAACAGTTTCTCGATGCGCTCTCCAAGCATGACATGGCCTACATCGGCCGATTCGTCGGCTATATGGCGCAGCAGGAGTGGGGCGACCAACTGCATCGCATCACGTGCCCGACCATGGTGGTGATTCCCGGTGCCGGCCGCATCGGTGCCATGGACGCCTACCAGCCGATGCGCGACAACGTGAAGCAGGCCGAGATCCTGGTCTACGAGGGCGAACGGCACAGTATCTGCGAATACCTGCCGCAGCGCTGCGTCGCCGACCTGCGCAGCTTCCTGGCTCGCCACGGCGGGCCGGCCTGGCCTTGATCAACCGTTGCCCGAGCCCTGTCATGGACATTGAAGAGTATTTGCGGCACGACGGCCTATCGCTGGCCGCGCAACTGCGCCAAGGCACCACCGAGCCGCGCGCGCTGATGCAATGCGCCATCGAACTGGCCCGCCAGCGCGCCGAACCCCTGAATGCGCTGTGCTATCCCGACTATGACGCGGCACTGGAACGTGCCGCCGCCTGCAAGCCCACGGGCGTGTTCGGTGGCCTGCCTTTCTTGCTGAAAGACTCCGGCCTGGCCTGCGATCGCCTGCCGTCCAGCATCGGCCTGGCCCTTTACAAAGACACGCATTTTTCCGGCAACGCCACGCTGGTTGATCGTTTCGACGCCGCGGGCCTGGTGCCGTTTGCCCGCAGCACGGTACCGGCGTTATGCATGGCTCCCACTACCGAGGCCACGGTCAATGGCGGGCCCACCCGCAACCCGTGGGCACCGGACCGCTCGGCTGGAGGTTCCAGCGGCGGCGCGGCGGTGGCGGTCGCCACCGGCGTGGTGCCGCTGGCCCATGGCAGCGATGGTGGCGGGTCGATACGGATACCGGCCTCGTGCTGCGGGGTGTTCGGCCTGAAGCCCAGCCGCGGCCTGGTGCCGCTGGGCCCGGCGCGCGGCGAGGCCTGGGGCGGCATGGCGGGCGATGGCGTGCTGAGCCGCAGCGTGCGAGATACGGCCGCGGCGCTCGATGCCATTGCAGGAATGGAACCGGGCGCGCCGTATGCGGCGCCGACGGCACCTGGCGGCGGTTACCTGGCCGCCTTGGCGCAGCCATTCGAGCGGCCGCTGCGCATCGGGGTATGGCAACAGGCCTGGGACGGCATCGAAGTCGATCCGGCCTGCACGGCGGCACTTGCGCACGCCGAAACGCTATGCCGGCAGTTGGGCCATGCCACTGCGCCCATGCCGGCGCCGGCGCTGGATTACGCAGCCTTCGTGCGGGCCCATATCGGGATTCTGTGCACGCATATCGCACTCGGGGTCGATGCCCGGCTTGCCGGCCTGCAACGCGGCCTGCGCGACGACGACCTGGAGCCGGCCATCCTCGATGGTTATCGACGCGCACGCCAGATCGGCGCCACCGATTACGCGGGCATGATCCAGACACTGCACGCGATAGGGCGCAGCATGGCTGCCGCCATGAGTGGCTACGATCTGGTGCTTTCGCCCACATTGACCCGCCCGCCGGTGGCGTTGGGTGAAATGAGCATGGCAGGCGACTTCGTGCCGTTCCGGCAGAAGGTTGCCCGCTATACGACGTTCCTGGCGGTCATCAATGCTTCGGGGCAGCCGGCGGCCAGCCTGCCCCTGTATACCGACGCGCAGGGCTTGCCCATCGGCGTGCAACTGATCGGCGCCCTGGGGCGCGACGACCTGGTGCTGCGACTGGCCGCAGAGCTCGAGCGCGCGGCGCCGTGGGCAAGCCGGTTTCCGCCGATAAAGCGCCAGGCGCCGCGCTAAAGCGCGGTATGCCATTCATTGAACGGACAACACATGCACGCTGACATGAACCCGGGCGCATCGGCCGGCAGGCTGGCGGGGCGGGCGGCGCTGGTCACCGGGGCGGCAGGCGGCATCGGCAGTGCCGCCGCCTTGCGCTTCGCAGGCGAGGGCGCCGCGGTCGCGCTGCTGGATCGCCGCACCGATGTCGTCGAGCAACTCGCCGGCCGGATCGTGGGCGCGGGCGGGCAGGCGATCGCGCTGGCGGCCGACGTGACCGATGATGATGGCGTACGGCAGGCCGTGGCCCGCGCCGTGGAGGCATTTGGCAAGATCGACCTGTTGTTCAACTGCGCGGGCGGATCCGTGGCGGGCGACACCGCCGTCGAGAAGATCGATCTCGCGTTGTGGGATCGCACTCTGCAGCTGGACCTGAACGGCACTATGCTGTGCTGCCGCCATGCCGTGCCGGTCATCGTGCAGGCGGGCGGTGGCACGGTGGTGAATATGTCGTCGGGAGCCGGCCTGCGGGGAACCTTTGCCGGGCATGCCTATACCGCCGCAAAGGGGGCGGTAATTGCGCTGACACGAGCCCTGGCGGCCGAATATGCGCCGCACGGCGTGCGTGTCAATGCGATTTGCGCGGGCCGCATCCGTACCGAACGCATCCTGCGCAACCTGGACGCCGGCAGGCCGGCGCGGCCCGAGGTGGCCGCGCGGTATCCGTGCCACGAAGGCGACCCGGCAGACATTGCCAATATCGCGTTGTTCCTGGCCAGCGACGAATCGCGCATGATCACCGGCGAGGCCATCGCCGCCAACGGCGGCTACGCAGCATTCTGAAGCCGCCTATCGCACAAGCTGGTTCATCTCCAGAATCGGCATCATCACCGCCAGCACGATCAGCAGCACGAAACCGCCCATCAGCAGGATGAGCAGCGGCTCGAGCAATGCCGTCATGGCCATGGCGCGGCGCTCGAGGTCGCGCGACAAGTTCTGTGCGCCGCGTTCCAGCAGTTCCGGCAGGCGGCCGGTTTTCTCGCCGCTGGCGATCAGGTGGATCAGCAGCGTGGGGAACACCTTCTGCGCCGCCAGTGCCGCCGCCAGCGGCGCGCCTTGGCGCACGCGCTCGGCGGCGTCGTCCACGGCCGCGCGCAGGCGGTCATTGCCCAATGTGCGGCGTGCCGCGTTCAGGGCGCCCAGCAGGCTGACGCCGCTGCTGCTCAAGATCGCCAGGGTAGACGCGAAGCGCGCGGTATCCACCCCCAGCACGAAACGGCCGATCACCGGCAGGCGCAGCAGGCGGGCATGCCAGGCTTCGCGGCGCGCCGGCGCGCGCAACGCGGCCCGCCACAACATGAATGCGGCCACGCCGCCCACTGACGTGGCCCAGCCCCAGTGGCGCACGAAGTCGCTCAGCGCCAACATGATGCGCGTCAGCAATGGCAACTGTTGGTGGGCGTGGTCGAATGCGGTGATGACCTGCGGCACCACATAGCCCAGCAAGAACGCCACGATCACCACCGATACGCACGCCACCACGGCTGGGTAGATGAACGCGGTCATTACCTTGCTGCGCAGCGCATTGCGTTCTTCGATATAGTCCGCCAGTTTCTCCATCACCAGCGCCAGGTCGCCCGACTCTTCGCCGGCAGCCACCAGCGCGCGATAGATCTCGGGAAAATCGCGCGGCCGGGTGGCCAGCGCATCGGCCAGGCGATAACCGGCGCGGACTTCATCGCGCACGCCCGCCAGCGCGCCGGCGACATGGCGGCTTTCGGCTTGTTCCAGCGTGGCGCTCAGCGCGGCGTCCAGCGGCAGGCGCGCGGTCAGCAGGCTGGACAGTTGCCGCGTCAGCCATGCCAGTTCGCTATCGGACAGCCTGCGTTGCAGCAGGCTCGCGCCGCCCTGGCGCGATGCCGCCGGCGCCGTCGACAGCGGCAGCAGCCCACGGGCGCGCAGCTGATTGCGCGCCCCGCGCTCGGTTTCGGCATCGAGCGTGCCATGGACGATCTTGCCCACCAGGTCGGTGGCTTCATAGCGGAACGAGGGCATGCGAAAAAGGCTCGTGATTTCCAGGGTTTCCAGCCCGCCACATTGACCTCCGATTATGACCGTAGTGTTTCAGAGGCACCCCGTATACTCGGCCGCAATTTCACTGCTCTTGCTGTCGAGACCTCATGCGCCGCCTTAGAAGAACCACCCTGGCCGTTCTGCTTGTCATTGCCCATGCCGTGGTGCCCTTGCCGCCTGCCCAGGCGCAAACTGCCGATCAGCGCGTCAGCCTGAATTTTGTCGATACGGATATTCCGGCGGTGCTGCGTGCCTTGTCGCTGTTCACGCAACGCAATTACCTCGTGGACCCGCGTGTGAAAGGCAAGCTGACGCTGGTGTCGGAGCGGCCGGTCGACCGCGGCACGGCATTGACAATGCTGGCGGGGGCATTGCGCATGCAGGGCTTTGCCATCGTCGAGGTCGACGGCGTGACGCGGGTGGTGCCCGAAGCCGATGCCAAGCTGCAGGGCAGTGCTGTGTTGGCCGAGGCGCCGCGCCGGACGGAGGCCCGGGCGGGGGCCTCGGCGCCGGCCCCGGTGCCCATGGCCGACTTCGCCCGCGATGCGCGTGGCAGCGAGATCGTGACGCGGGTGTTTGCGCTGAAGTACGAGAACGCCGCCAACTTGCTGCCGGTGCTGCGCCCGCTGGTACCGCCCAACAATCCCATCAATGCATATCCGGGCAACAACACCCTGGTGGTGACCGACTATGCCGACAACCTGGAGCGCATTGCCCGGGTGATCGCGCGTATCGACGTGCCCAGCGCCATCGACACCGACGTGGTGCCGGTGAAATACGGTGTGGCCAGCGATCTGGCGACCTTGGCCACACAATTGCTGGACGCGCAGAGCGGCGACCCCACCCAGCGCATCGCCATGGTGGCCGACCCGCGCACCAACAGCGTGCTGATACGTGCCGGCAGCCCTGCGCGTACAGACCTGGCGCGCAAGTTGCTCGAAAAGCTGGATTCCGAACAGGCTCGTCCTGGCAACTTGCACGTGGTGTACTTGCGCAATGCCCAGGCTTCGCGCATGGCCGAAGTGCTGGGCGGATTGCTGAACTCTCAGGCATTGAACACCGGGGCCGGCGATCGCGGCATGGCGGGTGCCGGCCCGGCGGGCGGTGCCCCTTCGACGGGGCGCAGTACCAGCAATACCAATAACGCTGCTTCATCGCGAACGGTGGGCATGTCCGCCGGCAGCGGCAGCTCTGGTTCCGGCGGGCTGGGGAGCAGCTCGTTCGGCCAGCAGCAGCAGATCGAGCGCGACGACGGCGGCGCGGGCCAGGCGGTGTCGTATTCGGGCGGCGGCGCCACGATACAGGCCGATCCGTCCACCAACACGCTGATCGTTTCCGCGCCCGAGCCGTTGTACCGCAGCCTGCGCGAGGTGATCGACCAACTGGACCAGCGCCGGGCGCAGGTGCTGGTGGAAAGCCTGATTGTCGAAGTCAGCCAAGAAACGGCCGCCGAGTTCGGCATTCAGTGGATGACGGGCGCCGGCAGCCTGGATGGCAGCGGTTTTATCGGCGGCACCAACCTGGGGGGCAGCGGCATTGGCAGCGCGGGAACGGGCGCCACCACGCTGGACGCGCTGGGCCGAGGCCTGACGCTGGGCCTGGTCAAGGGCACCGTTGATGTCCTGGGCAACCAGGTCATCAACCTGAACGTGCTGGCGCGCGCGCTGCAGAACACCGGCGAGGCCAATATCCTGTCCACGCCCAACCTGTTGACGCTGGACAACGAGCAAGCCAGCATCCTGGTGGGCAAGACCGTGCCGTTCGTTACGGGCCAGTATGTGACTTCGGGCAGCGACGGCAGCGGCAACCCGTTCCAGACCATCGAGCGCGAAGATATCGGCCTGAAGTTGAATATCCGCCCGCAAATCTCCGAAGGCGGAGCGGTGAAACTGGATATCTACCAGGAAGTCAGCAGCATCGACGAGGCCAGTTCCAGCGAGACCACCGGCCTGGTCACCAACAAGCGCGCCATCGACACCAGCGTGCTGGTCGATGACGGCCAGATCATCGTGCTGGGCGGCCTGCTGGAAGACAGCGTCAGCACGACCACCAACGCCGTGCCCGGCCTGAGCTCGATTCCCTTGCTGGGCGCGCTGTTTCGCTATGATTCGCGCAAGCGCACCAAGAGCAATTTGATGGTGTTCCTGCGGCCTTATGTGGTGCGCGACGCGCGCGACAGCGCCAACGTCACGCTGAACCGCTACGACTACATGCGGCGCGCGCAAAGCCAGGCCCAGCCCGGCAAGCATTGGTTGTTGCCGGACGTGCAGGCGCCCCTGCTGCCGCCGGCGCAGGTACAATCGGTGGGCAGCCGCGCCGACTACGACATGCGTCCCGAATCTGCGGCCGACACCATGCGCCGTCAGCCGCCGCGCACCGTCGAAACGTACCGGGTCCGCCAATTGCCCGAGCCGCCGGGTGGGTCCGACCCCAGCTTGCCGATCCGCGCCAATCTGCCGCTGGGGGTCAGTATCGCCACCGATCCATCGGCCCTGTATGCGGAAACGCGCCAGGATACGACGATTTTGCAGATCGCCTCGGTAAATGACCAGACCGCCGCGGAAAGCATCGCCAAGCGCGTGCGCATCAGCGGCCTGAGCGCCTATGTGCAAGTGGGCCCGGGCGGGCAGGGCTACGTGGTGCGCTCGGACGTGGCGCGCGACTCCACCACTGTCGATACGGCGGTGGCCCTGCTGAAAGAGCTGGGCTATCGCGCTGAGCTGGTGACCCATCTGTGAGCGCATATCCTTTGCCCTACACCTGGGCGCGAACGCAGCGCGCGGTGCTGCTGCTGCGCCCGGGCGCTTCGCAGTTGACCACCAGCGCGCGCACGCCGGCCTGGGCGGTGCGCGAGATCCTGCGCTGCCATGGCGAGGTGCCGGTGGCCGAAGTATCGGACGAAGCGCTGGAAACCTTGCTCAACGCCGCCTACAGCGACAGCGCCGACGCGGCCTCGGTGATGGGCGTGGCCGAGAACGAGATCGATCTGGACCGCCTGCTGCAGGACATTCCCGAAGTGGCCGACCTGCTCGAAACGCAGGATGACGCGCCAGTGATCCGCATGATCAACGCCTTGTTCGCGCAAGCCGCGCGCGATGGCGCCAGCGACATGCACATCGAGCCGTATGAGCATCACTCGGTGGTGCGCTATCGCGTCGACGGCGTGCTGCGCGACGTGGTCAGTCCGCGCAAGGCACTGCATTCGGCGCTGATATCGCGCATCAAGATCATGGCCAACCTGGACATCGCTGAAAAGCGCTTGCCGCAGGATGGCCGCATCGCCCTGCGCGTGGGAGGGCGGCCCATCGACGTGCGCGTGTCGACCCTGCCTACCGGCCATGGCGAGCGCGCCGTGCTACGCCTGCTGGACAAAGAGGCGGGACGGCTGCAGCTTGAAAAACTGGGCATGAGCCCGTTGGTGCTGGCCCAGCTGGATACGTTGATCCGCCAGCCGCACGGCATCGTGCTGGTCACCGGCCCGACCGGCAGCGGCAAGACCACCACGCTGTATGCGGCCCTGTCGCGGCTGGACGCGTCGACCAGCAATATCCTGACGGTGGAAGACCCGATCGAATACGACCTGGCCGGCATCAGCCAGACGCAGGTCAATGCGAAGATCGACATGACTTTCGCGCTGGCGCTGCGCGCGATCCTGCGCCAGGATCCGGACGTGATCATGATCGGCGAGATCCGCGATCTGGAAACCGCGCAGATCGCGGTTCAGGCGTCGCTGACGGGCCACCTGGTGCTGGCCACGCTGCACACCAACGACGCGACTTCGGCCGTGACGCGCCTGGTGGACATGGGGGTCGAGCCCTTTCTGCTGGCTTCGTCGCTGCTGGGTGTGCTGGCACAGCGCCTGGTGCGCCGGCTATGCCCGCAATGCCGCAGGCCCGATACCTTGCCCGATGGCACGGTGGTGTACCGGCCAGTGGGGTGCGAGGCCTGCAACCATACGGGTTACAGCGGCCGCTCGGGCATCCATGAGCTGTTTGCCGTCGACGATAATGTGCGTCACCTGATCCACGCGGGGCGCGACGAGCAGGCCTTGCGCGCGCAGGCGTTGCGCTCCGGCATGCGCACGCTGCGCGATGATGGGCAGCGTTGGGTCGAGGCCGGAATGACCTCGCCGGAAGAAATCGTACGCGTGACGCGCGACGCCTGACAGGGCCGTATCAGGGCGGGGTGCCGAAATGGCTCTTGCCGTCCGATACCGGCCCCAGCGCGTTCAGCAGGCCGATCAGCGCGGCGCGCTGGGCGTCGCTGGCCTGTTCGGCCGGTTCCGCGGTGCCGCTGAAGCGCAGGCGGCCGCGCTGTAATTGTCCTTGGCCTTGCACCGCCAACACACCGGAATCCGTACTCAGCGCCAGTCGTGCTGTGCCATTGTCGGCGCTGATGCGCAGCGTGTAATCGCCCAGCGGCCGGACGTGCGACAGCGCTGAACTGGCCTGGGTCCAGCGGCCCGTGGCCAGTGTGCCGGTCGCGGGCAGGCGGCCCAGCACGAAGGATTTCCATTCGACTTCGATCTGTCCGGCGGGCGCCACCGTGTTCAACGGCGCCCCGAAGGCTGTTAGCGCGCTGGCCGGCAGGCGCAGGTTCTGGCCGGAAACCGCAATGCCGGACCAGCCGGGTTGCACGCGCACGGGGCCGCGCAGCCATGCATGCGAGATTTCGACGGCACCGTTGCGCCATTGCCAATGCAGCGGCTCGGGCAGCAGTTGGCGCGCACCCGGAGGACCCAGCGCCAATAGGGCACTGCCGCGCCAAACGGTGCCGTCGGCGTCGGCCAGCGCGGCCATGGCGTCGTCGGGCAGGGCCAGCATCAGCCAGCGTGCCGGCAATACCGGCAGCGCGGCCAACAGGGCGCAGCACAGCGCCAGCGCCGCCAGCGGCAGCGAAAAGAAGGCAGGCAAGGGCAAGCGCATCAGGGTTGGGTGGCGGGAAGCAGGGTCAGGGTGCCGTTCATGCGGCCGGGCAGGCGGCGTCCGGTCGGATGCGTGGCACGCGCCAGGTCGGCGCCTGACACCGACAGGCGCCAGTCACGCGCCGCCGTATCCAGCCAGCGGAACAGGGCCGCGGAAGAGGCCTCCCGCAATGTCAGCGTCGTGGCCGGCGCGGGGGAAGAGGCCGTTTTCTGGGCGCCGGACGAGGTTGCGGCCTCGGACAGCGACCAACTGTCATCGGGCAAACCTTCGCGGCGCAGGCTGGCGGCCAGTTCGGTCGCGGAAGGCGCTGCGCCCGCCGCAGTGCCGGCGCCCTGGCGGCGCAGGATGCGCACCTGGGCGGTCAGGTCGGCTACGGTGGCGGCCTGGGCGCGCAGGCCCGGCAGCTCCTGCCGCGCCCGCGTCATCGTGGACCAGGCCGGTTCGATCAGGATCAGGAAGACGAAAGCCGCTGCCAGCAGGGCGCCGGCCACGGCCAGCAGCCGCTGTTCGCGCGGGGGCCGTTGTTCGTACCAGGCAACGGCGCGCTGGCGCCAGGCGGCGGCGCGGCGCATCCAGGGGGCCAGGGTTTCACGCAGGGAAGCAAACGCACTCATGGTTCGGCTCGCAGAATGCGCCAGGCGCCGCTGTCGTCACGCTCGACGCGCGCACCCAGGGCGGCGGCGCGTTGCAGGATAGCCGCGGTGTCGGCCAGCCGGTCGGCGGCAACGGCGGCGGCTCCCGTGGCGGCCGGTGCCGTCGCTTCATCGGTGCCGGCGCTGGCCGGCTCGCCATACAGGCGCAGCGTCAATATCTGGTCCTGGTAGGTCAGGTGCTCGACCATATCGGCGGCGAAGGGCAGTACCTGCGCCGCCACGCGGGCCAGCGACAGGAAATCGCTGCCCGAGGCGTCGCCCTGGCCGGCGCGCAAGGCATCGCGGCCCTGCTGGGCCTGGCGCAAGGGGTCCAGCACCACGGGTATGCCTGGAAATGCATCGCGCACGTCCTGCTCCATGCGCTGGCGCAGGCGTTGGGTTTCGCCGTCGAGTTGCATGGCGTACAGATTCAGGCCGGCAATCCACACGACCGCTGCGGCCGCAAGCCACGCAGCGGCGCCGCGCCAGCGCGACGGTTGCCGGGGGGCCAGTTGCGGCAGGGCCAGCGACCAGCCGGGCCCGGGAGCCTGCCAGCGCGGATCGTGGATGTCGTCGAGTACGGGCAGGCGGGTCTCGCCAGGGGCGTCGGACCAGACTTGCAGCGGATAGAACGCCTGTACTGCCAGGCCTGCTGCCGACAGGCGCTGCCAGGCCGCGCGCAGGGCTTCGCGGGGCATCCAGGCGGCCAGCACGGTGCCATCGCCGGCGCGGCTGCCGTGTCCCACGGCCAGGGCGTCCAAGTCGCCCAGCACCAGGCCTTCCAGGGTGCCGCGCACGGCGGCCGCGTGGCGATTGCCCGGCACGGCCGGAACGGCAATGGCCGCGACAATCACGTCGTCCGGGTGCAGAATGGCTTGCACGCGCGCCTGCGGAAATGCGGCGGCCAGGCCCGCGGCGGCCAGGCTGCCGCCCCGGGCCACACGCCCTTGGCGGTCCAGCCAGGCGTACGCCAGCGGTGTCGTGTCCGACCATATGTCCAGCGGCGGCAGGGCCACGCGCAATACGTTTTTTACGGTGTTTCTTTTATCCATATCGTCTGAGGCGCACGCTGTCCGGCAATGCCTAGCAGGGCTTGCATGCTGACGCGGGCGCGTTGATAGGCCACGGTGCCATTGGCCAGGAACCACTCGCTGGTGGTGGCAACCGCCGGCACCTGCAAGGGTTCGCCGCCCCCGGCCAGCCGGTTGGCGAAGTCGCCGCTGTCGTTGAACCAGCGGCCCCGGTCGCGCTCGCCCAGCACGCTGCGGGCCTGTGCCAGGCTCAGGCCCGGCACCAAGGCCGCGATCACTTCGGGCTCGGCGGTATTCACATTGACCAGGGTGGCCGCCGGCAGCAGCGTCATGGTGCGGCGCATGGCCTGCAACCCGCCCGCGTCCACGCCCAGCAGCGCGGCCAGGTCGTCGATGCCGCGCGGCTGCGGCGCCCGGGAGCCGACGTCCAGGCTACCTGGCGCGGCCTGCGCTTCTTCGGGCAGGCGGCTTTGCGTCAAGGCGACCTGCTCGGCCAGTTGCGGCGCCAGCGTATCGGGCAGGCCCAGCATGCCCAGCAGGCGCTGCATCACCTCTACCTGTGCCTGGTCCACAACGCCGCGCCTGGCCAGGTTGAAAAGGTTGTACTTGCCCTGTTCGTCGTGGATGCCGCCGGAAAACACTGCGGCGCGTCCGCTTTCATCGCCTTCGATGCGTGTGTCGAGTACCGGCGTGGACCATAACTGGTCGCGCCTGACAGTGGCTTCCTGCCGCGCGTTTTCGCGCAAGAGCAGGCGCGCCCAATCAATGCCCCCCAACAGCAGCCAGCGCGCCTGGATGCGTGCCTGCTCGTTCTCGACCTGCCGGATGGCCGAGGCCTGGCGCAGGAAAAGGCCACTGGTCAAGGCCGCCACGATGGCGACCACGATCAGCGCGCTGACCACCGCCATGCCTTGCTGTCGGGCGCGGCCGCGTCTCATGGCAGCACCACGATGCGGGTATAGCGTTCGGGCTGGCCGGGTCCGCGGCGATCGATGGCCACTTCCAGCCCGCTGGCGCGCGCCGTTTCCGGTTGCAGCGGATCGCGCCAGCCGCGCCCGGGCACCCATGCGCGCACACCCAGCCCGGTCACGCCGGGCATCAGCAAAGCGCCCTCGGCAGGTTCCGGCAAAGGGTAGCGGGCGGCGGGCACGCCGCTGTAGCGCCACAAGCCGTCGGGCCGCAGGCGCCATGTGACGCGCTGCCACAGGCCGCCGTCCGGCGTGGCGCGCACGATGTCGAGCAGCGCCGCGCCGGCCGACTGCGCGACATGGATGCCGGGCGGCAGCAGCGTGCCGGCGCCGGCCGTGGCCGGTGCGCCCGTATAGGCGCGATTCAGGTCGCGTTCCACCTGGCCCAGTGTGCGCAAGACCATGGCCTGGTCCTGCGACTGCTCGCCCAGCCAGTCGCGCGCCGATGACACGTGCTCCAGCCCTTGCCACGACAACAGGCTGACCACCGCCATCAGCGCGATGGCGATCAGCACTTCGATCAAAGTGAAACCCTGCTGGCGGGCGGATCGGCGGCAACGCGGCTGCATCATCGGATCTGCGACAACAGGCCGGTCAGTTCAGCCAGCGTGGCGCCATCGCGGTCGGGCGCGTGCACGCGCACAGTAACCTGGCGGAAATTGCGGTTCAGCGAGTTGCGTATCTCGAGCTCGCAGCGCAACGCCAGGGCGCCCTGCGGGCAGGGCATGGTCTGCGTGCCGGCGCGCGGGAATGTCTGTTCCAGCCGCAGTTGGGCCAATACGTTTTCGGCCGCCAGCAGCGCCAGTGTCTTGTCGCGGATGGCGCGGTTGTTGTCCAGCATGACCTGGGTGGCGCGCATCGCCGCCCCCATTGCCACCGCGATGATGGCCAGCGCCACCAGGACTTCGATCAGCGTGAAGCCGCGTTGCGCGGCCGCATGGCGGCGCGGCCTATTCGATTGCATAGCTGCCCGCCGCGTCGCGTTCGATGCGCACGGTATCGTCCTGTGAAACCAGTTCCAGCACCAGCGGATCGGCGACCCATTCGGTGCCGAATACGACCGGGCGGTCGGGTGCCAGGCGCAGGCTGACAGGCGGCGCGCCCCAGGCCTGCGCTCGCAAGGCTGTATCTTGTTGGAAGCGGTCGGGGGTTTGCGGGCCGTCGTCCTGTGCCGACAAGCGGGCCGACCGGCCGCGGCGCTCGAACGACCAGCCGCGTTCGTCGGCACGCCAGCGGATGGCGCGGCCGTCGCTGCGCGCTTCGCTCTGCGCAACCGCGAAGGCATCGACCAGGCGCTCGGCATCGGCGCGCAGCGCGCGCTCTGAAGACGATGCTACGGACAGGCTCACCATGGACGCGGCGATGGCGATGATCGCCACCACCACCAGCATTTCGATCAGCGTGAAGCCGCGCTCACAGGTCCCACGAACCGATGTCCGCATCGTCTTGCTCCCCGCCCGGTTTGCTGTCGGGACCGAACGTGAACACGTCGATCTCGCCCTTGACGCCCGGATTCAGGTACTGATAGGGATGGCCCCAGGGGTCGTTGGGCAGGCGGTCCAGGTAGGACCGCCAATTGCGCGCGCCCTCCGGGCGCTCCACCAGGGCCTTCAGCCCCTGCGCCGTGGACGGATAGCGGCCGCTATCCAGACGATACAGTTTCAGGGCCTGCATCAGGCCGCTGATGTCCTGGCGCGCCGCCACGCGGCGCGCCTGGTCAGGCCGGTCGAGCACGCGCGGCACGACCAGCGCTGCCAGGATTCCCATGATCACGATCACCACCATGATCTCGATCAGTGTGAAGCCCTGCTGCCGGGCTCGCGGGTGCTGGAACTGACGCACGAAGACTCTCCGCTTGTTCATGGAAAGCGGGCATGATGCGTCAGGAATGTGACAGTAATACTGTCGCCGTCCGACAGGCGCTAGCGTGCGGGCACGAAGCCCGCGGGGGGCGCCGCGCGGGCAGGGGCGGCCGCGCGCACGCGCGCGCCGTTGCGGTCCAGTTCGACGCCGGCGGGCGATACACCGGCCAGCGCCAGGCCCGGCGCGATCTCGGCACCGACGCGGTAGGCGCGTGGCGGGCCGCCGTCGACGCTGAGTACCGCCGAACCTTGCGCGCCGGCCGCGATCAATCCCAGTACCGCGATCTGCGTATCGATCACGCCGTCGCTGCCGAACAGCATCGCCATGGCCTGCGTGTCCGAGGCGGGCGTTGCCGCGGTGGCCAGGGCCGGCGGCAGGGCCGCTGGTTCGGGCGCCAGCAGGATGGCGCTCCATAAGCCCGCGCCTGCGGCAGTGGCCGCGATGGCAAGCAGGCGCAGGGTGCGCGGGGCGGTAGGCAAGGTGGGGCGCAGGCGCATGCGGAATGACGATCAGGAAGCATTGGCGAATGCCGACGCTACCCGATCCATATGACAACCATATGCGCGCACCGCAGTGCCGCGCGGCCCTGGCGCCGAGGCCGCGGTCGGGTAATTGTCATTGTCGATCCCTAGCATGCCCATGCGGTCCGTATGCCGCGCCTCGCGCATTGCCGCGATCCAGCCCGCGTTGCCATCGCGGGTTTTTTTCATTTTCCATTGCCTGAAAAAGGAACGGATTCACCATGGAACTTTCTGCCTGGCCCCGCCTGGGAGCCGCGGTGCTGTTGTGCGTCGTGCTGGCCGCGTGCGGTAGCGGCGACTCGGATGACGACGAGGACCACAGCCAGCCCAATCCCCCCACGACCACCGAACCCGTGCTGCGCTGCGCGCCCTGAGGGCGCGCCTTCTCCGGAACATTCCAGGATTCTCATTCATGCCGCAATTCCTTCCCGCCTCGCCGGCCAAGCGCCGGTTCTTGCGCAATAGCGCCATTGCCGCGTCCGGACTGGCCGCGCTGTCGGCGTTTCCGCCCAGCATCCGCCGTGCGCTGGCCATTCCCGCCAACAATCGCACGGGTACCATCCAGGACGTGGAGCACGTGGTCATCCTGATGCAGGAAAACCGTTCGTTCGACAATTACTTCGGCACGTTCAAAGGCGTGCGCGGTTTTGGCGACCGCCTGGCCATTCCTTTGCCCGACGGGCGCTCGGTGTGGGAACAGTCCAACGGCGCGCGGCTGGTGCTGCCGTACCACCTGGATGCCAACCAGGGCAATGCGCAGCGCGTGCAGGGCACGCCGCACGATTACCCCGACGCTCAGGCTGCCTGGGATGGCGGGCGCATGGACCAATGGCCGCTGCACAAGCGCGATCATTCCATGGGCTACTACGGCCATGCCGAACTCGAATTCCAGTTCGCGCTGGCCGAAGCGTTTACCCTCTGTGATGCCTATCATTGCTCTACTCACGGAGGCACCAACACCAACCGCCTGTTCTTGTGGAGCGGCACTAACGATCCCTCCGGCGCGGGCAACGGACCGTCGACACGCAACCAGTGGGACGGCCTGGGCGCCTCGACCGAGGGGTGGGCCTGGACCACGTATCCGGAACGCCTGCAGCAGGCCGGCGTGAGCTGGAAGGTGTACCAGAACCTGCCCGACAACTTCACCGACAATTCCCTGGCCGGCTTCCAACAGTTCCGCCGCGCCAACCAGCAGGCGGGCAACGGGCCCGACGGCGCGCCATATCCTGCCTGGACGCCGGCGGCCGACGGTTCCAACCCGCTGTACAAAGGCGTGGCCAACACCATGCCGGATGGCGGCATGCTGCAGGCCCTGCGCGCCGATGCCGCCAATGGCAGCCTGCCCCAGGTGTCATGGATCGTGGCGCCGGCCGAATATTCCGAGCACCCCGGGCCGTCCAGCCCGGTGCAGGGCGCTTGGTATATCCAGGAAGTGCTCGATGCCCTGACCGCCAATCCCGAGGTCTGGAGCAAGACCGTGCTGCTGGTCAATTTCGACGAGAACGACGGCTTCTTCGACCACGTGCCGCCGCCGGCCGCGCCGTCGCTGAATGCGGACGGCACGGTGGCGGGCGATTCCACCGTGGATACGGCTGGCGAGCGCCACACCGTGGCATCGCTGCAAGACCCGGCGGACCGGCGCGTGTACGGCCCCGGGCCGCGCGTGCCCATGTACGTGGTGTCGCCCTGGACGCGCGGTGGCTGGGTCGATTCACAGGTGTTCGACCACACGTCGGTGCTGCGTTTCCTCGAGGCCCGCTTCGGCGTCGCCGAGACCAATATCAGCCCGTGGCGCCGCGCCGTCATGGGGGACTTGGTGTCGGCCTTCGACTTTGCCGCGCCCAACAGCGAAGCGCTGCCCGGCCTGAAACTGCTGAGCAAGGCCCAGGCCGATACGATCCGCGCGCAGCAAGAGGCGTTGGGGCCCGTGCCCGTGCCGGCGGCCGAAGGCCAGGCGTTGCCGGCGCAGGTGCGCGGTGTGCGGTTCTCGCGCGCGCTGCCGTACGAGCTGCATACCAGCGGGCGGGCGGATCCGGCCGCCGGCGCCATGCAGTTGCTGTTTGCCAATACTGGCACCGCTGCCGCGGTGTTCCATGTTTATGACCGCCTGCACCTGGATCGCCTGCCGCGCCGCTATACGCTCGAAGCGGGCACCGAGCTGGACGGCCGCTGGGATACGGCCGCCGACAACGGCGCATACGATTTGTGGGTACTGGGCCCGAACGGCTATCACCGGCATTTCAAGGGCAGTGTGGCTAGCGTCGGCGTGCCCGGGGCGTCCGATCCCGAGATCCGTGTCTGCTATGAGGTCACCCAGGGCGATGTGTACGTATCGTTCCTGAATCGCGGCCAGGCCGCTTGCACTTTCCACGTGCGGCCCAACGCGTACTACAGCGCCAACCAGCAGTGGTCATTCGAGGTGGCCGCCGCTGGCGCGGTAGAGCAGCACTGGGCACTGGCCGACAGCGGTGGCTGGTACGACTTCACGGTCACCCTGGCCGATGATCCGGCGTACCTGCGCCGCTACGCCGGCCGTGTCGAGACTGGCAAGCCATCCATCAGTGACCCGGCCATGGGGCTGCAAGGCTAGCGGCACGCCAGCGGCCAGGCGCCCCGCATCGTCGAGGCGCCTGGCCGACGCATGCCACGCAAGGCGCTTCGTTCAGGTGGGCAGCGGCTGCCTCCGCAGCCTGAACATCGCCAGGCTCTGCCCGCATATTTCCCGTGTGATGTCCTGGCGGGCATGGTCGCGCCGCTCCAGCATCCCGACGCTGCGTGTCGGATGCCCGACCTCTTCGGGCAATGGTAGAAGGCGCAGGTCCGGGCTGGCCTGCCAGTTCGAGCCGTTGAGCAGCGGCAGCAGGGTCACGCCCACTTCCTGGCGAACCAGTTCCACCAGCGTTTCGATGGCATTCAGTTCCAGGAACTCGCTTACCGGCACGCCCATGCGGCGCAGCACCCGGTCGATCTGGCGGCCGGTGCGCTGGGTGCGGTCAAAGCGCAGGAACGGATTGCCTGCCAGCACCGCATGCGCCGTCTGGCCCGTGGCCGAGGGCGGCGCCACCACGACCAGCGGTTCTTCATACAAAGGGGTCCAGTGCGTGCTGGCTATCTTGCGCCGGCTTTCCACCACGAACGCGGCGTCCAGTTCGCCGGCCTCGACCTTGCCGGCCAACTCGCTGGCCTTGCCCGACAGTACCCGCACATCCAGCCCCGCATGTTCCCGCTTCATGCTGGACACTACCTTGGACAGCGTGCCCATGCACGACACGATCGCGCCTATGGATACGGCGCCCGCCAGCGTGCCGGGGGTGTTGCGCGGCAGTTTCAGGCGATCGTACAGGTCGACCAGTTGTTTCACGTCGGGCAGCAATTCGCGCCCGGCGGCGTTCAGGATGGCCAGCCTGCCGCTGCGGTCGAACAGTTCGCGGCCCAGTTCGGCTTCCAGGGATCGCATCTGGAAACTGATGGCCGCCTGGGTCAGGGCAACCTGTTCGGCGGCTTCCGAGAACGAACCGTGGTGGGCCACCGCCAGGAAGCTGCGCAGGAAGCGTATGCTACTCATAAAATTTTTTTGTACGATAAATCAATTATTCAAATTGATTTAATTAGAGCACAAGAGTAATTTCGACTGTCTTTTCTCCGTCTTCTAACTTCGAGCTCCCGCGTCTATGAAAACCTTCGACTGGAACAACCCTTATCCTTCGTTCCGGATTCCGCTGTTCGCCCGCAATGTGGTGTCCACCTCGCATCCCCTGGCCGCGCAGGCGGGCCTGCGCATGATGCTCAAGGGCGGCAATGCGGTTGATGCGGCTATTGCCGCGGCCGCCACCATCGTGCTGGTCGAACCGGTATCCTGCGGCCTGGGTGGCGATTGTTTCGCCATCGTCTGGGACGGCAAGGAATTGCACGGCCTGAATTCCTCGGGCGTGGCCCCGGCCGCCTGGAATGTCGAATATTTCAAGCGCAAGTACGGCACCGGGCCCGATGGCCTGGCCAAGCAGCCCAAGCGTGGCTGGGACGCGGCCACCGTGCCGGGCGTGGTGGCCGGCTGGGCGGCGCTGCACGAGAAACTGGGCAAGCTGCCGTTTGCCGACCTGTTCGAGCCCGCCATCGAAATCGCCGAGCGCGGCTATGCCGTGCCCCCGGTGGTGGCGCACAAGTGGGCCGCGGCCGCGCAAGAATTGCACGACCAGCCGGGCTATGCCCAGGCCTTCCTGCCCAATGGCCGCGCGCCGACGCCGGGCGAGCACTTCCGCATTCCCGATGCGGCCTATACGCTGCGTCGCATCGCCGAAAGCCGCGGCCGCGACTTCTACGAAGGCGAATTGGCCGAGAAAATCGCCGCTTTCAGCAAGGAATGCGGCGGCGCCATGACGCTGGATGACCTGCGCGGCTACCGGCCCGAGTGGGTCAAGCCCATCTCCAAGTCGTATCGCGGCTACGAATTGCACGAAATCCCGCCCAACGGGCAGGGCATCGCCGCGCTGATGGCGCTGGGCATGTGCGAACACTTCGACCTGGCCAACATGCCGGTCGATTCGGTGCAATCGCAGCATGTGCAGATCGAGGCCATGAAGCTGGCCTTTGCCGACCTGTACCGCTACGTGTCCGACCCGCGCACCATGGACGTCACGCCGCAGCAGATGCTGTCCGACGCCTATCTTGAAAGCCGCGCCAAGCTGATCCGACTGGATCGCGCCACGCAGTTCGAGGCCGGCCGCCCGCACGCAGGCGGCACCATCTACCTGAGCGCGGCCGACGAAAACGGCATGATGATCTCGTTCATCCAGTCCAACTACATGGGTTTCGGCTCGGGCGTTGTGGTGCCGGGTACCGGGATCAGCATGCAGAACCGCGGCGTGGGCTTCTCGATGGACCCCAAGTCGCCCAACGTGGTCGATGGCGGCAAGCGGCCGTTCCACACCATCATTCCGGGCTTCCTGACGCGCGGCGGCAAGCCCGTCATGAGCTTCGGCGTCATGGGGGGCGACATGCAGCCGCAGGGCCATCTGCAAACTGTCGTGCGCATGCTCGACTACAACCAGCAGCCCCAGGCGGCTTGCTGCGCGCCGCGCTGGAAGGTCAACCGCGACTTCACGCTGGATATCGAATCCACCATGAGCCGCGCCACGGTAGACGGCCTGCGCGCGCTCGGGCATTCCATGAAGTCGGTGGACGACCCCTATATGGACTTCGGCGCCGGGCAGTTCATCTGGCGCTTGCATGAAAGCGACAACGAACACGGCTATGTCGCCGCCAGCGACGGCCGCCGCGACGGCCAGGCAGTTGGTTTCTAGGCCGAACCATGGCATGCTGGACCGGCGCCAGGGCTCCTGGCGCCGGTTCGATGCCCACAACACTAATACAAGGGAAAACACCTATGAAGCTCACGCACTTCAAGCTGGGGTTGTGCGCCGCGCTGCTGGCGGCGGCCTCGGGGGCGGCGGTGGCGCAGGAATTGCGCATCGGCCTGCAAGAAGACCCCGACGTCCTCGACCCGCATCGTGCCCGCACTTATGTCGGCCGCATTGTCTTCACCTCGCTGTGCGACAAGCTGGTCGACGTCAACGAGAAACTTCAGTTCGTGCCGCAGCTGGCCCAGTCGTGGTCGTGGAACGACGACAATACCGTGCTGACCTTCAAGCTGCGCACCGATGCCATGTTCCATGATGGCAGCAAGTTCGACGCGGCGGCCGCCAAGGCCAACCTCGAACGCGCCATGACGCTGCAAGACAGCATGCGCAAGGGTGAGCTCGCCTCGGTGGCCAAGATCGACGCGCCGGATGCGCAAACCCTGGTGCTGACCCTGAAACAGCCCGACGCCACCTTGCTGGCTGCGCTGTCCGACCGCGCCGGCATGATGCTGTCGCCCAAGATCTTCGGCGACGACACTGCCGCGGTGGGGCGCAACCCCGTGTGTTCCGGCCCCTACAAGTTCGTGCAGCGGGTGCAGAACGACCGCATCGTGCTCGACAAGTTCGACCAGTACTACGACGCCAAGAATTATGCCTTCAAGCGCGTGACCTTCCTGCCGATCCCCGACACCACGGTGCGCTTGTCGAACCTGCGCGCCGGCGGCCTGGATATCCTCGAGCGCATGAACCCGTCCGATGCCCAGCAGGTCAAGAGCGACGCCAGCCTGCAATTCGCCACGGTCTCGGGCCTGGGCTACCAGCAGTTCTACTTCAACCTGGCCAACGGCAAGCGCGCCGAGACCAACCCGTTCAAAGACGAGCGCGTGCGCCGGGCGTTCGAGCTGACCCTGGACCGCAACATCATCAACGAAGTGGTCGGCGGCGGTATCTTCGATCCGGCCAACCAGCCGTTCCCGCCCGCGAGCCCCTACCACAGCGACAAGTTCCCCATGCCCGCGCGCGATATCGCCAAGGCCAAGGCGCTGCTGAAAGAAGCCGGCATGGAGCAGGTCAAGGCCGAACTGGCCTTCGGCAACAACACCACGACCTCGGCCATTGCCGAGATGGTGCAGGCCATGTCGGCCGAAGCCGGATTCCAGCTCAGCCTGCGGCCCACCGAATATGCCGCACTGCTCAATGAAGCGCAAAGCGGCAATTTCGAGTTGCTGATGCGCGGGTGGTCGGGCCGGGTCGACCCGGACGGCAATATCTACCAGTTCGTCACCTGCAAGGGCGCCCTCAACGACGGCCGCTACTGCAACCCCGAAGTCGACAAGCTGCTGGCCGAGGCCCGTACCGTGCCCGACGAGGCCAAGCGCAAGGCCATCTACGACAAGGCGCAGGCAATCCTGCAAGAAGATGCCCAGGCGGTGTATATCTATTACCAACCCTGGCCTTTCGTGCTGGCCAAGAAGGTCACGGGCTTCAAGCCCTATCCCGACGGCATGATCCGCCTCAAGGGCGTGGCATTCGCCCAATAGCGGGCAGGGGTTGACGCGCGCCTGACCGCCGGGCCGTGCCGCAATGCACGGCCCGCGCACTTGGCGCCTTGTCGTCTGCAACCCAGCGTTTCAGGTTCCACCTATGTTCAAAATTATCTTGCGCCGCGTGCTGGTGGCGATCCCGACCCTGATCCTGGTGTCGCTGATCGTCTTCATGCTGCAGAAAATCCTGCCCGGAGACCCGGTGCTGACGATGGCAGGAGAAGAGCGCGACCCCGCCGTGCTCGATTACCTGCGCGACAAGTACCACTTGAACGATCCCTTGCCCGTGCAGTACGGCGCCTGGGTGATGCAGGTGCTGCAGGGCGACCTGGGCAAATCCCTGCGCACCGACGTGCCGGTCACCCAGCTGATCGCCCAGAAACTGCCCGTGACGCTGCAACTGGCCGCCATGGCCATGTTCTTCGCCCTGATCGTGGGGGTGCCCATGGGCATCGTGGCGGCGGTGCGCAAGGGCACCGCCACCGAAATGGGTGCCAACGTGGCGGCCCTGTCGGGCATGTCCATCCCCAACTTCTGGCTGGGCATCCTGCTCATCATGCTGGTGTCGGTGAAATGGCGGCTGCTGCCGGCCTCCGGCTATGTGTCGCCATTCGACGATTTCTGGCTGTCGATGAAAACCATGCTGATGCCGGCGCTGGTGCTATCCACCGCCATCGCGGCCTACCTGATGCGGCATACGCGTTCGGCCATGCTCGAGGCCCTTAGCGCCGACTACGTGCGCACCGCCCGTGCCAAGGGCGTGTCGCCTCGTCGCGTGGTGTTGCGCCATGCGCTGCGCAACGCGCTGATGCCCATCGTGACCCTGGTCACGCTGCTGTTCGGCGAATTGCTGGCTGGCGCCGTCCTGACCGAGCAGGTGTTCACCATTCCGGGCTTTGGCAAGCTGATCGTCGATGCGGTCTTCACGCGCGACTACGCCGTGGTGCAGGGCGTGGTGCTGTGCGTGGCCGTCGGCTTCATCATCATGAACCTGCTGGCCGATATCCTGTATATCCTGGTCAATCCTCGCTTGAGGCACGCATGAGCGCACATACTGCCACGGCCGCCGCCGCCGCCGTCACGCCGCCCCGCAGCCGCAACCGCGCCTGGGGAAAATTCAAACGCAACCGCGTCGCGCTGCTGGGTGCCTTCATTGTGCTGGCGGTCGTGCTGCTGGCGCTGCTCGCGCCATTGCTGGCCACGCACGACCCGCTGCAAACCAGCTTCATGTCCATCCGCAAAGCGCCGTCGGCCACCTTCTGGCTTGGCTCGGACGAACTGGGCCGCGACATCTACAGCCGCATGCTGTATGGCGCCCGCGCCTCGCTGATGGCCGGCCTGGTGTCGGTGCTGATCGCACTGATCGTCGGCGTGCCGTTCGGCCTGGTGTCGGGCTATTTCGGCGGCTGGATCGACAGCGTGGTGTCGCGCTGCACCGAGGCGCTGCTGGCCATTCCGTTCCTGATCCTGGCCATCGCGCTGGCCGCCTTCCTGGGCCCCAGCCTGACCAACGCCATGATTGCCATCGGCGTATCGGCCGCGCCCAAGTTCATCCGGCTGGCGCGCGGGCAGGTGCTGGCGGTAAAGAACGAAGACTACGTGCAAAGCTCGCGCGCGCTGGGGGCCTCGGATACCCGCATCATCGCGCGCCATATCCTGCCCAACATCATGCCGCCGCTGATCGTGCAGGCCACCATCACGATTGCCACCGCCATCATTGCCGAGGCCAGCCTGTCGTTCCTGGGCCTGGGCCTGCAGCCGCCCAATCCGTCTTGGGGTTCGATGCTGAACACTGCCAAGAATTTCATGACGCAAGCGCCCTGGATGTCGATCTTCCCGGGCTCGGCGATCTTCCTGGCGGTGCTGGGCTTCAACCTGCTGGGCGACGGCCTGCGCGACGCGCTCGACCCGAGGCAAGAGAAGTGAACACGATGACAAGCATGGATGCCAAAAGGGTGGTGCAGGTCGAAGGCCTGACCGTCAATTTCAAGACGCCCGACCGAGTGGTCGAGGCAGTGCGCGACGTATCGTTCCACGTCGACCGCGGCGAGACGCTGGCCATCGTGGGCGAGTCCGGCTCGGGCAAGTCGGTCACGTCGCTGGCGCTGATGCGGCTGGTCGAGTATGGCGGCGGCCGCATCGTGGGCGGCGACATGCGGCTGCGGCGGCGCAACGGCGATGTCCTGGACCTGGGCCGGGCAGGTGAGTCGGTGCTGCAGCGCGTGCGGGGCGCCGACGTGGCCATGATCTTCCAAGAGCCCATGACCTCGCTCAACCCCAGCTTCACGGCGGGTTCGCAGATTGCCGAGGCGCTGCAACTGCACCAGGGGCTGGACGCGTCGGCGGCACGCGCGGAAACCCTGCGCATGCTCGAGCGCGTGCGCATTCCCGAGGCGGGCGCCATCCTGGACCGCTACCCGCACCAGTTGTCGGGCGGCATGCGCCAGCGCGTCATGATCGCCATGGCGCTGTCGTGCAAGCCGCAACTGCTGATCGCCGACGAGCCCACCACCGCGCTGGATGTCACCATCCAGGCGCAGATCCTGCAGCTGATCCGCCAGTTGCAGGAAGAAATGGACATGGGCGTGATCTTCATCACGCACGACATGGGCGTGGTGGCCGAAGTGGCCGACCGGGTGCTGGTCATGTACCGTGGCGACAAGGTCGAAGAGGGCGGTTCCGACGATATCTTCGCCTCGCCGCGGCATGCCTATACCCAAGCGCTGCTGTCGGCAGTGCCGCGCCTGGGCGCCATGCGTGGCACCGACGAGCCTGCGCCGTTCCCGCTGCTGCGCGTGGACGAGGCCGCGGCCGGTGCCCGGCCCGACCCCGTGCCGGCCGGTCCCGCCAGCACGGTGCGCCGCGAGGGCGGGCCGGTGCTGCGCGTCAAAGACCTGGTCACCCGTTTCGATATCTCGGGCGGCATCCTGGGCCGCGTGCACAGGCGCGTGCATGCGGTCGAGCGGGTCAGCTTCGATCTTTATCCCGGCGAGACTCTGGCCCTGGTGGGCGAATCGGGCTGCGGCAAGACCACGACCGGCCGTTCGCTGCTGCAGCTGGTCAAGAGCCAGGGCGGTCGCATCGAATTCGACGGCCAGGACATCGGCACGCTGCGCGGCTCGGCCATGCAGTCGCTGCGGCGCCATATCCAGTTCATTTTCCAGGATCCGTTCGCTTCGCTCGACCCTCGCATGACGGTCGGCTATTCCATCATGGAGCCGCTGCTGATCCACGGCGTGGCCAAGGGCAAGGCTGCCCAGGAACGCGTGCGGTGGCTGATGGACAAGTGCGGCCTGGTTCCCGACATGATCGACCGCTATCCGCACGAATTCTCGGGCGGACAGCGCCAGCGCATCTGCATCGCGCGGGCATTGGCACTCAACCCCAAGGTCATCGTGGCCGACGAATCGGTCTCGGCGCTGGATGTCTCTATCCAGGCGCAGATCGTGAACCTGCTGCTCGACCTGCAGCGCGAGCTGGGCGTGTCGCTGCTGTTCATCTCGCACGACATGGCGGTGGTCGAACGTATCAGCCACCGGGTGGCGGTGATGTACCTGGGGCAGATCGTCGAAATCGGCCCGCGCCGCGCCATCTTCGAAAACCCCCAGCATCCGTACACGCGCAAGCTGATGGACGCCGTACCGATCGCCGACCCCCAGCGCCGCCACCGCAAGCGTTCGCTATTGGTCGACGAAATTCCCAGCCCGGTGCGCAACGTGGGCGACGAGCCAGTGGTGGCGCCCTTGGTGGAAGTGGCGGACGGCCATTATGTGGCGCGCCATGCCGTGGGGGTTTATGCGCAGGCGGCGTGAATCCGGCATGTCCCGGCGGTGCAGCGTATTGCTCTCTGGCTTTCAGCGCCGTTCCAGCGCCAGTTTCAATCCGAACGCCAGGAACACGGTGCCGGTCAAGCCGTCCAGCGAACGCAATACGGTCGGGTGTTGCAGCCAGCGTGACAGGGGCCGGGTGGCCGCGACCAGCATGGCGAACCACAGCACCCCCATCAGGGCATGCAGGCCGGCCAGCAGCAGGCTGAAGCCCAGCACGCTGACGCCGGCCGGGATGAATTGCGGCAGGAATGTCACGTAGAACACGCCCACCTTGGGGTTCAGGACATTGGTCAGGCAGCCGCGCGCAAACCATTGGGCGCCCGTGCCTGATACGGGGGCCGCGAGTCCGGCGGCACGGGCCCGCACGTCGCCGCCGCCATGGCGGCGCAGGGTGCGCCACAGCAGCTTGATACCCAGGTAGAACAAATACGCCGCACCGCAGATGCGCAGGACATCGTAGGCCGTCTGCGAGGCCGCCAGCAGCGACCCCAGCCCCAGGGCCACCACCACGCCCCAGACTAGGCAGCCGGCACAGATGCCCAGCCCGGCCAGCAAGGCGCGCCGGCCGCCTTCCACTGCCGAGGTGCGCAGCACCAGCGCGGTATCCAGGCCCGGGGTCAGGGTAAGAATGCCTGCGGCAACGCAGAAGGCGAGCAGGGCGGCGGTGGGCGTCATGGCGGTCTCCGGCGGCAAGATGCCAGCATAACGCCTGCCGAGTATCATTACCGCTTTTTGCGGCTTCCCGCCGCCGGATCCTGCCCTCATGGCCTTGCGCGCAACCATTTACAAAGCCGATCTGCATGTTGCCGATACCGATCGCCACTACTACGGCAGCCATGCGCTGACGGTGGCCCGGCATCCGTCGGAAACCGACGAACGCATGATGGTGCGCCTGCTTGCGTACGCCCTGCACGCGCAAGAGGGCCTGGCGTTCACCAAGGGCCTGAGCGACACCGATGAGCCCGACCTGTGGCTCAAGGACCTGACCGGCGCCATCGAGCTCTGGATCGAGGTCGGCCAGCCTGACGAACGCCGTATCCTGAAGGCATGCGGCCGCGCCGGGCAAGTGGTGGTGTATTGCTACGGCGGCCATGCCAGCACGATCTGGTGGGAAAGCGTGCGCGGCAAGCTGGCGCGCGCGCGCAACCTGCGGGTGGTGAACCTGCCTACCGGACAGGCGCGCGAACTGGGCCTGCTGGCCGAGCGCACCATGGACATGCACGTCAACGTACAGGACGGCACGGCCTTTGTGTCGGCTGCCCTGGGCCAGGTGACGCTGGAACCCGAGGCCTGGCGCTGAGCCGGCCGCGGCAGGCCCGGTTCAGGCCTTGGCCTTGGCCTTGTGCCAGGCAAGGCGCTGCCACAGCAGCAGCGCCAGCACCACGGCCACGATGGGGTACACCAACTGGTTGATGGTGTCCCAGCCGCTGACTGTCAGCAGGCGGCCCGACGAGAACGACGCCACGGCCACCGAACCGAACACCAGGAAATCATTCAATGCCTGGGCGCGGGTACGCTCTTCGGCACGATAGCAGTCGGTCAGCAAGGCGGTGGCGCCGATGAAACCGAAATTCCAGCCCAGGCCCAGCAATACCAGCATGCCCCAGAAATGGGCAATGCTCAGGCCCGACAGCGCCACGGCCGCCGCGCTGGCTGTCAGCAGCAGGCCCAGCCCCGTGATGCGTGCCTTGCCGAAGCGCTCGATCAGCCGGCCGGTGAAGAAGCTGGGCATGTACATGGCCAGCACATGCCACTGGATGCCCAGCGCTGCTTCGCCCACGGTGTGCCCGCATCCCACCATGGCAATGGGCGCGGCCGTCATCACCAGGCTCATCAGCCCGTACGACACCATGCCGGCCACCACGGCCACGATGAAACGCGGCTGGCGCGCGATCTGGCCCAGCGGCCGGCCGCTGCCATGCTGTGGGTCGGCCACCGCCACGGGCATCGGGCGCAGGCGGCTCAGCACGGCGATTGCCAGCAGCGCCAATACGGCCTGCGACAGGAAACTGCCGGCGAAAGGCGCCGCGGGCAGGGCATCGCGGGTCCAGATGACGGCTTGCGTGCCGATCACCGCGGCGAACAGGCCTGCGGTCATGATCCAGGATATGGCGCGCGCACGCCGCTCGGGCGCCACGCCATCGATGACGGCAAAGCGGTAGCTTTGCACATAAGAAGCGTAAAGCCCGGCCAGCGCGGTGCCCGCGCAGAACAGCAGGAACGAACTGACCCAGATGCCATAGGCGGCCACCACCCCGCCCAGCAGGCCCAATGTGGCACCCAGCAGGTAGCCGGCGCGGCGCCCGTGGCGCCGCATCAGCATGGCGGCCGGTATGGTGCCCAGCGCCAGCCCCAGGTGGAAGAGGCTGATGGGTACCGTGGTCAGCGCAGGTCGCGAGGCCAGCGCCTGGCCCACCAGGCCGCCCAGCGAAATAATGATGGCCGGGCTGGCCCCGCCCAGGGCCTGGGCAACGCTCAGTATCTGGGCGTTGCGGCGGACGTGCGAGGCTTCGGTGGACGTCATGGCGAGCGGCGGGCGGCAAGGGAAGCGAGGATTATGCCCCGATTCCTGGGTTCTGGCCTGCTCACGCCGCCCGGGTGAGTGGTTCAGCGCGCCGGATGGCGTTCGATATGGGTCCAGAAGGCGGGCAGGAAGCATTCGGCCACCAGCAGCGGCTGCCCCAGGCGCCAGAAGGCCGAGCGGCGCGCCCACAATGCACCGGCGGCCGGTTGGGCTTGCACGGCACGCGCCGTGGCATGAAAGGGCACGGGCCAGGCCAGGCGGCGGCAGGCAAAGGCCGAGCGTTCGATGCTGCGGTCGTGGTACAGCATGTCCGCCAGCGGGCGCGTGCGCAGCCGCCGCATCCCTTGCCAGGTGCCATGCGAGGCCGTCAGCGGCGTCAGGCTGCGTGCCACCACGCTGTCCACGCCATCGACCGACATCAGGATCTCGCGTACCCACACCGGACTGGCCGGCGCGATTCCCATGCCGCGGGCCTCGTCGGCCAGCGCGCCCTGGGCATATTCACGCAGCACGCGCAGTTGCACCTTGCCCAGCTTGCGCAGGCCGGCAGTCAGGGCGCCGGGGCGCATCAGCCAATACTTGTGAGCGGTCGATAACGAAGGCGGAACGGCAGGCAGCCAGCCGGGCGCCAGGGGAGCAGGGACTTTCATGGGTGCTTATTATGCCAAGGCTTGTACATCGTGCACGAGCCGGAGCCTGACATCGGTGGAAGATTGGAATTGTGCAGGTCGCGTCAGGCGCCAAGGTGTTCATACAGGATGGCCGAGCCGACACTCATCAGCGCCAATCCGCCCAATACTTCTGCCCATTTGCCGGCAATTCTGCCGATCAGCCGGCCAACCATGACGCCCAGCGTCACCATGACGAGCGTGGCCAGGCCGATGGCCGCCGCCGTTATCAGAATGTTGTTGTCGATGAAGGCGAGGCTTACACCCACCGCCATGGCGTCGATGCTGGTGGCAAAGCCCGTCGCTGCAAGAAGCCAGAAAGAATGGCGAACGACGGGAGTGGCCTCGGGCCGGTCTTCGCCCCGCAGGCCGTTGCGTATCATGACGGCACCCAGGATACAGAGCAGACAGAACGCGATCCAGTGGTCCCAGTCTGCAACGAACCCGGCAGCGATCGATCCCAGCGCCCAGCCCACCAGCGGCGTAATGGCCTCGATCACACCAAAAATAAGGCCAGTTCTCAAGGCGTCCGATAGCTTGGGCTTGCGAAGCGCAGTGCCCTTGCCGACGGCAGCGGCAAATGCGTCGGTCGACATCGCCAACGCAAGAATCATCGTAGAGACGAAATTCATAGGGAAGCAATTCCAGCCGGGCGACACATAAACGTTCTCATACGGCCCGGCGGCGTATGAGTACGTCTATGGTCTCGCCATGCCTTTCGGCCGTTTGCGCCATGGCTTACAGCCAAGAATGTTGACGCAACCCTTTCGCTCGACGACGAAAGTAGGCTACTCCCCAAAGAGGAAGCCGCATTATAGCCGGCCTTATCGATGCCGCGGCCCCCAAAATCCCGGCCCGGCGCGGCCCGCTCGTCGCCTGGGCCTAAAATGCGGGATTGCCGCCCGGTTGCCAAGCCGCCGGGCGGCTGGCAGATACCGCATATGGAAAAAATACGAATCTCGAAACTGATGGCCGAACGCGGCCTGTGTTCGCGCCGCGAGGCTGACAGCTACATCGAACGCGGATGGGTCAAGGTCGATGGCATGGTGGTGGCCGAACTGGGCGCACGCGCCTTTCCGGACCAGCTCATCACGCTCGAGCGTGCCGCCCAGGCGCAACAGACGGCGCGCGTCACCATCCTGATCAACAAGCCCATAGGCTATGTGTCCGGCCAGGCCGAAAAGGGCTATACGCCGGCGGTCGCGCTGGTCGATGCGCGTACCCGCCATGCCCACGACCGCTCGCCATTGCGTTTCACGCGCGCGCACTTGCAGGGGCTGGCCGTGGCCGGGCGGCTGGACATCGATTCGCAGGGCCTGCTGGTGCTGACGCAAGACGGCCGCATCGCCCGCCAATTGATCGGCGAGGATTCCGATGTCGACAAGGAATACCTGGTGCGCGTGCAGGGCCGGCTCGACGCCGCCGGCCTGGCATTGCTGAACCACGGCCTGTCCCTCGATGGCAAGCCGCTGCGCCCGGCCCAGGTGCGCTGGCAGAATGCCGATCAATTGTGTTTCGTGCTGCGCGAAGGCAAGAAACGGCAGATCCGCCGCATGTGCGAACTGGTGGGCCTGAAGGTGATGGGCCTGAAGCGGGTGCGCATCGGCCGGGTCACGCTGGGCGACCTGCCGCGGGGCCAATGGCGCTACCTGCGCGGCAACGAAAGCTTCTAGGGCATCTTTCGCGACGCGAGCGGTGCCCGTCATTGCCCGCCAGTCTCGACAAGCGCACACGCGTCGAACCGGCGGGCATGGATTCCGGGAATCTTCCATGGCCAAGCACGTTCTGGAAATGTCGCTGCTGCGCGCCTATGTTGCCGCGGTAGAAGAGAAAACCCTCTCCAGGGCGGCGTTGCGCGAAGACCTCGTGATATCGGCGGTCAGCAAGAGAATCACCGAGCTCGAGCGCCAGGTCGGCGTATCGCTGCTGTTGCGCCACGGCCGGGGTGTCGCGCCCACGGCGGCGGGTGCCACTTTCTATCAGCGCGCCAAGGCCATCCTGCGCAGTCTCAGCCTTGCGCAAGACGAGCTGTGCTCATATTCGGCCGACGGCACGCCCAAAGTGCGCCTGGCGGCCAATCCGTCGACCACCGTGCAGTTCTTCCCGCGGGATATCAGCCAGTTCCTGCGCGCCAATGCCGGGTTCCGCCTGAACCTGGTCGAGGCCTCCAGCGTCGATGTCCCCCGGATGATCGTGGACGGCGAGGCCGACATCGGCATCTATCACGCCGCCGCGCCGACCCCCGGCTTGCATTCGCGGCCCTACAGGAAAGACAAGGTGTGCCTGGTCGTGCCCGCCGGCCATCCGCTGGCCGGCCGCAAGGCGATCCGCATGGAAGATGCGCTGGATTATGAATTCCTGGGCTACTTCCCGCGGCACAGCCTGGAAGGGTTCCTGGAATTGGCGGGGCCCAGCATTTCACGGCCCCCGTTGGTGCGCAGCGAAGTCTCGAACTACGAAGCGCGCTGCCGGATGGTGGCCGAAGGGCTGGGAATCGCCATCATCCCCGCGATCATCGCCAGGAACTACCTGGCGATGATGCAGTTCTCGATCGTCGACCTGCTCGATGACTGGGCGCTGCGGCAAATGCATATTTGCGTGCGCGACAGGCACAGCCTGCCGGCCATGGTCGAGCAGCTGTTTTCGCATCTGCTGGCCTGCGCCACCGATGCCTAGCCCCGCTTGAGCAGCAACCCTCCATCCACCGGCAGCAACACGCCCGTGATATACCGTGCTTCATCCGAGGCCAGGAACAGCGCGGCATTGGCCACGTCCCAGGCCGTGCCCATGCAGCCCATGGGAACCAGCGCATCACGTTCCTGGCGAACCGTCTCGCGGCTGATATTGCGCTCGCGTGCCCGCCGCTCAATCGCCATGGGCGTGTCGATCAGGCCGGGCAAGATGACATTGGCCCGGATTCCGTGCCTGGCGTTTTCGGAGGCGATGTGCTGGGTTAGCGTATTGACGGCACCCTTGCTTGTTTTATAGGCAACGGTCGGGCGCGCCGACAGCGACGAGGTCGACGAAGTGTTGATGATGCAGCCGCTGCCTTGCGCCACGAATTGCCGCAATGCGTGCTTGCAGGTCATGAACATTCCTTTGATGTTCATGTCCATGATGGCATCCCAGGCGTCAATGGGCATTTCCATGGTCGGGCGGTCGCCGAGCGAGCGGCCGACGTTGTTATGCAGGATGTCGATTTTCCCGAAGCGTTCCACGCAGGCCTGGATGATTTGCCGGCAGTCTTCTTCATGGGTAATGTCCGCCCGCAAGACCGCGGCTTGCGCCCCGCAATCCTGGACTGCGCGCAAGGTTTCGCGGGCGGCTTCCTCATTGATGTCCACCAGCAGCAGGCTGGCGCCTTCCTGGGCAAACCGCACGGCCACGGCCTTGCCATTGCCCACGGTTTCTCCCGCCTGCTGGCCTGCGCCCACGATCACGGCGATCTTGCCGGCCAATCTCTTCTCGCTCACCGTCGAGCTCCTTTTCAGTAGAGTGAATATGCGGCTGCCGCCATTCAGCCGCCACGAATGCCGGCATCGCGCACGACATGGCCCCAGCGTTCGACTTCTTCGTCGACATACGACTCGAGTTCGGTGGGCGACATCGCGGGGCTGGCAAGGCCTTCCGATTCCGTGCGCTTCTTGAATTGCGCGGATTGCACGGTCGCGATGACGGCCTTGTTGAGTTTTTCGACGATAGGGCCGGGCGTGCCGCCGGCAGCAAAAATGGCGTACCAGACGTCGGCCTGGTAGTTGGGCAGGCCCGATTCGGCGACAGTGGGTACGCCGGGCCAGGCCGGCGAGCGTTGCGCGGGCGTGATGGCCAGGGCTCTCAGCTGCCCGCGCTGCACGGCGGGGGCCACCGCGGTCGCCGTGGCAAAGAGCATGTCGATCTGGCCGCCATACAAGTCATTCAATGCGGGGCCGGCACCGCGGTAAGGCACGTGCGTGATATCGATGGAGGCCTCGCGCTTGAGCAGTTCGGCCGCCAGATGCACGGCCGTGCCATTGCCCGAAGAGCCGTAGGTCAGTTCCCCAGGGTGCGCCTTGGCCTTGGCCAGCATGTCGGGCAGCGTCTTCAGGGGACTGTCCGGACGCACCGCGATCACGTTCGGTGCCTTGCCCACCAGGGCGATCGCTGCGAAATCCTTCTCGGTGTCGTAGGGCAATTCGGGGATCAGCGTCGCGTTGATGGCATGCGCGGTGGTGGCGATCAATAGCGTGTAGCCGTCCGGCTCGCTGCGCGCAACAACATCGCTGCCTATCATGGATCCGGCCCCGGGGCGGTTCTCGACCACTACCGTGGTTCCCAGCTTTGCCCCCAGCCCTTCGGCCAGGCTGCGCGCCAGGGTATCGGTGCCTCCGCCCGGCGTGAAGGGAACCACCAGCCGGATCGGCCTGGACGGCCAGGATTCGGCGGCGGCGGCAGGCGCCAGCCACAGGGGCCAGGCAGCCACGGCGGCCAGCACGCCGCTACACAAGCGGCGCATTACACACATCGACATCGGTGTCTCCAGATATTGTCAGAATAGGGCCGGATGCGGCCCGATCCCTGGCATCTCCGCCAGTGATGCCCGATCCTGGCAGATAGCGCTGCGCCGGAGTTGACCAAAAAGAAAGGCTTTGTTCTTGTCGTGCCTGCCGCGATTGAACGGCGCCCCTGCCTGAGCGTGGACGCACATCTGTTTCAATCCATTTCCGCTGCCGGATCAGATAAACAACGAGGCGTTATCCTGTGGCGCCAGCTTGCTGTCGCGCAGCCGCTCCATCAGGAACTCGATGAATATCCGGGTCTTGGCGGGCAGCAGCCGCGTATCGGTCACGGCGTACACCGGAAACGGCCCTGCCTGCCATTCGGGCAGTACGCGCTGCAGGCGCTGTTGTTCGACGTCCTGGCGCACGCTTTGCACCGGTGCCAGGACGGCAATGCCGGCTCCCAGCGATGCCAGGCTGCGCACCATGGCCACGCTGTTGACCGAAAAGCGGTTGCCGGGCGTGATCTCCATGCGCTCATCGCCGCGCGACAACGGCCAACGCGTGACGCGGCCATTATCGGCGCGGAACTCCAGGCATTCGTGGCGGGTCAGGTCACTGGGGTGTTGCGGCATGCCGTGGCGCTTCAGGTAGTCGGGCGAGGCATACAGGTAAGCCGACAGCCGGCCCAGCAAGCGCGCGATCTGGGTCGAGTCGGGCAGGGCGCCGATCTCGATCGAAATATCGCAGCTCTGGAATACGCGCCCGGCATGTTCGGGGCTGGCCAGGTCCAGGTAGAACGTCACTTCGGGATAGCGTTGAGAAAACTCCATAAAGGCTTCGGCCAGGAAATCCGTGCCAAAGTCGGCCGGCATGTTGACCCGCAGCGGCCCCGAGGGCGTTTCCACCAGCTTCTGCAGTTCTTCATGGGCCACCTGCGCCTCGGCGACGATGCGCTGGCAGCGCTCGAAATAAAGCTTGCCGGCCTCGGTCAACTCGACCTTGCGGGTAGTGCGGCTAAGCAGTTGCAGCCCCAGCGAACGCTCCAGCTCGGCCACCTGTCGCGACACGGTCGACTTCGGCATGCCCAGGTTGTTGGCGGCGCGGCTGAAATTGCACGTCTTGGCCACTTCGACGAAAAACTCCATGCCCTGCAGGCGTTTCATGGCGGACATCCAATAAACACGATAAGCAATTATCCCGTATTTGGGATGATGTTTTCGGCTTTGGCTACTTTGTTTCTGAATTGGGATAAAGCAAAATGGCGGATTCCGCGGTGCAACATATGGGGCGGCCGCGGAATACCTGTATCACTGAACAGAGCCGTCGGCGTGGCGTCGCACAGGGCGTGGCCGGCATCGCACAGCTCGGAAAGGATCGTATGAAGAACAACAACGGACTGCGGCGTGGCGCCGCCGTATTGACCATCATGGCGGCTGCGCTGGCGGTAGCCGGCTGCGGCAAGGGTTCGGAAGCGCCTGCCGGGGGCAAGCCGCAAGTGGGCGTGGTGACGCTGTCCACGCGTCCCGTATCGCTTACTACCGAATTGCCCGGCCGCACGGCGGCGTATCGGGTGGCCGAAGTCCGCCCGCAGGTCAATGGCATCGTCAAGAAGCGCCTGTTCACCGAGGGCGGCGAAGTCCAGGCCGAACAGCAGCTCTACCAGATCGATCCCGCCCTGTACCAGGCCAGCTACGACAGCCAGAAGGCTGCCCTGGCGCGTGCCCAGGCACAGCTGAAGACCGCCGGGCTGCTGGTGCAGCGCTACAAGCCGCTGGCCGAGAGCCGCGCGGTCAGCCGCCAGGCGTATGACGACGCCGTGGCTGTCCGCGACCAGGCCGCCGCCGATGTGCAGTCGGCCAAGGCGGCGCTCGAGACCGCGCGCATCAACCTGGTCTACACCAAGGTGCTGTCGCCCATCGAGGGCATCATCGGCCGCTCATCGGTCACCGAAGGCGCCCTGGTCACTGCCAATCAGGCGGGGGCGCTGGCGGCCGTCCAGCAGATCGACCCCATTTATGTCGACGTGACCCAATCCAGCGTTGAATTGCTGCGCCTGAAAAGCGCACTGGACAGCGGCCTGCTGCAGCGCGAAGCTGGCAAGGACGCCGCCCGGGTGTCTCTGACCCTGGCCGACGGCTCGCAGTACGGCCCCGAGGGCATCCTGCAGTTCTCCGAAGTCACCGTCGATGAAGGAACCGGCTCGGTCACGCTGCGGGCGGTATTTCCCAACCCCGACCACAAATTGCTGCCCGGCATGTTCGTGCGCGCCCGCGTGATCGAAGGCGTGGCGCCGCAAGGCTTGCTGGCGCCGCAGCGCGGCATTACCCGCGATCAGCGCGGCCAACCCACCGCGCTGGTGGTCAATGCCGAGAACAAGGTCGAACTGCGCGTGCTGAAGGTCGATCGCGCCATTGGCGATCAATGGCTGGTCACCGGCGGGCTCAAGGCCGGCGACAAGGTCATCGTGCAAGGCCTGCAGAACGTGCAGCCCGGCGTCGAGGTGACCGCCACCGAGTTTGCGGCCCCGGCCGCGGCGCCCGCCGCCGCAGCCAGCGTGGCCAAGTAAGGAGCCCGCATGGCCAAGTTTTTCATCGACCGGCCGGTTTTCGCCTGGGTGATCGCCATCGTATTGATGATGGCGGGCGTCCTGGCGATTCTGCAATTGCCGGTGGCGCAGTATCCCAACATTGCCTCGCCGGCCATCAGCATCCGGGTCAACTATCCCGGCGCATCGGCCCAGACGGTACAGGACAGCGTGGTGCAGGTCATCGAACAGCAGATGAACGGCATCGACAACCTGAACTACATCTCGTCTGAGAGCAATTCCGACGGCAGCATGGCCATCACCCTGACCTTTGCCCAGGGAACCGACCCTGACACGGCGCAGGTGCAGGTACAGAACAAGCTTGCCGTGGCGCAGCCGCTATTGCCGCTCGAGGTGCAGCAGCAGGGGATCCGGGTCAGCAAGGCCACCAAGAACTTCCTGATCGTGGCCGGCTTCATTTCCACCGATGGCAGCATGGCCAAGGAAGACTTGGCCAACTACGTGGCGGCCAACGTGCAAGATCCGGTCAGCCGTACCACGGGGGTCGGCGATTTCCAGTTGTTCGGCTCGCAGTACGCCATGCGCATCTGGCTGGATCCCGACAAACTGCTGGCCTACGACCTGACCACGGTCGATGTCATGAACGCGGTCAAAGAGCAGAACGTCCAGGTGTCGTCGGGCGAGCTGGGCGGCTTGCCCGCGATGCGCGGCCAGCAGCTCAATGCCACCATCATCGGCCCGTCGCGCCTGCAGACTCCCGAAGAGTTCGGCGACATCCTGCTCAAGGTGAACGCCAACGGCTCGCAAGTGCGGCTGGCCGACGTGGCGCGTGTCTCGCTGGGCGCGCAGAACTATTCCATCGACAGCTATTTCAACGGCAAGCCCGCCTCGGGCCTGGCCATCAAGCTGGCACCGGGCGCCAACGCGCTGGATACGGTCGACGCGGTGCGCGACACGATCAACAGCCTCAAGCCGTTCTTCCCACCCGGCATGGATGTGGTCTATCCCTACGACACCTCGCCGTTCGTGTCGCTGTCGATCGAAAGCGTGATCCACACCCTGATCGAGGCCATCATCCTGGTGTTCCTGGTGATGTATCTGTTCCTGCAGAACTTCCGGGCCACGCTGATTCCCACCCTGGCCGTGCCGGTGGTGCTGTTGGGTACTTTCGGCGTGCTCGCCGCATTCGGTTATTCCATCAACACGCTGACCATGTTCGGCATGGTGCTGGCCATCGGCCTGTTGGTCGACGACGCCATCGTGGTGGTCGAAAACGTCGAGCGCGTCATGGCCGAAGAGGGCCTGTCGCCCCGGCAGGCCACACGCAAATCCATGGGCCAGATTACCGGTGCGCTGGTTGGCATCGCGCTGGTGCTGTCGGCCGTGTTCGTGCCCATGGCATTCTTCGGCGGGTCCACGGGCGTGATCTACCGGCAATTCTCGATCACCATCGTATCGTCGATGGTGCTGTCGGTGCTGGTGGCCATCATCTTCACGCCGGCCCTGTGCGCGACGCTGCTCAAGCGTATTCCCAAGGGGCACCACGCCACCAAGACGGGCTTCTTCGGCTGGTTCAACCGGTTCTTCGACCGCTCGACCCACGGCTATGCCAATTCAGTGGCGCGCGGCCTGAGCCGCACCAAGCGCCTGATGCTGATCTATCTGGTTTTGCTGCTGGTCATGGGCTGGATGTTCACGCGCATTCCCACGTCGTTCCTGCCCAACGAAGACCAGGGCATCCTGTTTGCGCAGGTGCAGGCGCCGGCGGGTGCCACCGCCGAGCGCACCAGCCAGACGGTGGCAGCCGCTACCCGCTACTTGCTCGAAGACGAGAAGGACGCGGTGGCATCGGTGTTCGCGGTGCACGGCTTCAGCTTCGGCGGCCGCGGCCAGAACTCGGCCATCATGTTCATCAAGCTGCGCGACTGGAGCGAACGCGGCGATGCCGCGCTGAAGGTAGACGCGTTGGCTGCGCGCGCCAATGCCTATTTTTCCAAGAATCTGCATGATGCGCGTGTCACCGCCTTCGCGCCGCCCGCAGTCATGGAACTGGGCAACGCGCTGGGCTTCGATTTCCAGTTGCTGGACCAGGCCGGCCTGGGGCACGAGCGCCTGGCCGAGGCGCGCGACCACTTCCTGGCCGAGGCCTCCAAGAGTCCCAAGCTGGTGGGCGTGCGGCTCAACGGCATGGAAGATGCGCCGCAATACCAGCTGGATATCGACCGCGAGAAGGCACGGGCGCTGGGCGTGGCCATTGCCGACATCAACAACACGCTGTCCACGGCCTGGGGCGGGTCGTACGCCAACGACTTCCTCGACCGCGGCCGCGTGAAGAAGGTGTACGTGCAGGGCGAAGCGGCGGCGCGCATGCTGCCCGAAGACCTGAACAAATGGTATGTGCGCAACACGTCGGGCGACATGGTGCCTTTCTCGGCCTTTGCCTCGGCCCACTGGACCTACGGACCGCAGCGCCTGGACCGCTATAACGGCGTGCCCTCGTTCAACATCCAGGGCCAGGCGGCGCCGGGCTACAGCTCGGGCGAGGCCATGGCCGAAATGGAACGCATCGCGGCCACCATGCCCACGGGCGTGGGCTACGACTGGACCGGCCTGTCGTACGAAGAGCGCCTGTCCGGTTCGCAGGCCCCGGCCTTGTACCTGATTTCGCTGATCGTGGTGTTCCTGTGCCTGGCCGCCTTGTACGAAAGCTGGGCGATCCCGACATCGGTCATGCTGGTGGTACCCCTGGGCGTCATCGGGGTGCTGGCGGCGACGCTGTTGCGGGGGCTGTCGAACGACGTGTACTTCCAGGTCGGCCTGTTGACCACGGTGGGGCTGAGCGCCAAGAACGCCATCCTGATCGTGGAATTCGCCAAGGCCCATTACGAGGAAGGCGCCAGCCTGGTCGAGTCCGCCGTCCATGCGGCGCGGCAGCGCCTGCGCCCCATCCTGATGACGTCCATGGCATTCATCCTGGGCGTGGTCCCGCTGGCCATTTCCTCCGGCGCGGGCTCGGGCAGCCAGCACGCCATCGGTACCGGCGTGATCGGCGGCATGCTGGCCGGCACGTTCCTGGCCATCTTCTTCGTGCCTGCTTTCTTTGTGGTGATGCTGCGCCTGTTCAAGGTCAAGCGCCACACCGAACGCCACGAGGCAGACGATGAAAACGACGATGATTCGCAAGACGACGGTGCCTTGCCGACCGCGCCTTCGGCGCAGCCTGGGGAGCAACCGCAATGAACCCGACCATGCAACGATCTTTCCTGACACTGGCGCTGGCCGCGGCCCTGGCGGGCTGCTCCCTGGCGCCTACCTACGAACGCCCCGCGGCGCCGGTCGGCGCGGCCTTTCCCTCCGGCCCGGCTTACGAGGCGGCCGGGCAGGGCGGCGCGACGGATGCCGTGGCAGCCGATATCGGCTGGCGCGACTTCTTTGCCGATCCGCTGTTGCAGAACTTGATCTCGATGGCATTGGATGCCAACCGCGACCTGCGCGTGGCCGCCCTGAATGTCGAAGAGGCGCGGGCGCAGTACCGCATTCAGCGGGCCGACCTGTTGCCTGGCGTCGGCGTTGGCGGCGAAGGTTCGGTACAACGCCTGCCGGGCGACCTGACGCAAAGCGGCGAGTCAGGCATCAGCCGCAGCTACCAAGTGGGCGGCGCCATCTCGGCCTGGGAACTGGACCTGTTCGGGCGCATACGCAGCCTGAGCGAGCAGGCCCTGGAAACCTATCTGGCGCAAGACGAGACGCGTACCGCCACGCAATTGGCCCTGATCGCGGAAACCGCCAGTGCCTACCTGACGCTGCGCGCCGACCAGGAATTGCTGAGCCTGACCCAGTCCACGCTGGCGGCACAGCAAGATTCGTACAAACTCACCAAGCAAAGCTACGACCTGGGCGTTGCCACCGAACTTGATCTGAGCCAGGCCGAGATTGCGCTGCGTACCGCCCAGCGCAACCAGTCGCAGTACACGCGCCTGGCCGCGCAGGATCGCAATGCGCTGGTATTGCTGGTGGGGCAGCCGCTGCCGGCCGATGTGGTGGCGCAGCTGGACCAGGCCACCACGCTGCCCGATGGCATCATGCCGCGCGCACTGCCTGCGGGCCTGCCGTCCGACCTGCTGGCGCGTCGCCCGGATATTCGTGCGGCCGAACACCAGCTGAAGGCTGCCAATGCGAACATCGGTGCCGCGCGCGCTGCCTTCTTTCCCACCATCAGCCTGACGGGTAGCGCCGGTACTGCCAGTGCCAGCCTGGGCGGGTTGTTCGATGCCGGTTCGGGGGCCTGGAGCTTCGCACCCAGCATCACCATGCCCATCTTCGCGGGCGGTGCCTTGCGAGCCAGCCTGGATGCCTCCAAGGTCCGCAAGAACATCCAGGTGGCGCAATACGAGAAATCCATCCAGACGGCGTTTCGCGAAGTCTCGGATGCGCTGGCCGGCCGAGGTACGCTGCAGACACAGATCGAGGCGCAGCGCTTGCTGGTCGATGCCAGCCAGCGCGCCTACAACCTGTCGCAGCAGCGTTTCGAGCAGGGGGTCGACAACTACCTTAGCGTGCTGGATGCGCAGCGTTCGCTGTATTCGTCGCAGCAGGTGCTGGTGGAAACCCGCCTGGCGCGCTTGTCCAACCTGGTCACGCTGTATCGCACCCTGGGAGGCGGCTGGACCGAGCAGACCATGGCCGGGCTCTGATCCACCCCCGAAGCGTTACGCGCTTCTTCCTCGAGGGGGCAAACAAAAGGGGCGGCCATGAGGCCGCCCCTTGTCTTTCAGCTGGTGCGCTATGCGCGTTTCTTGGTGATCAGGCCCACCACGAACAGCACCACGATGGCGCCGACAACCGAGCCGATCCAGCCCGCCGGCTCGCCTGCCGCATACCAGCCCAGGGACTGGCCCAGGAAGCCTGCCACGACTGCGCCGACGATACCCAGCAGGGATGTCATGATGATCCCCATATTCTGGTCGCCAGGCATGATGGCGCGGGCGATGAGGCCGACGACAAAGCCGACGATGATCATGATGATAATGCTCATGCGCGTGCTCCTCTTTCAGGGTGTAGGGGTAAGCGTTTGGATCATACTCATCGCGCGCGGACCCAGGCTAGTAACAACTAGTATGTGGGGCATCCGCGCAACACCCTGGCCAGGATTGCCGCCTGGCGGCATGCGCCGCCCAAGGCTCCAATGACGGCAATTTAGCCGGTGATGTCGATCAATTGGTGCAGATCCTTGACGATCACGTCGATACTGTCGGTGTCCGATGCCAGCAGGCGTGCTTTTCCTGTGTTGTCGAAGATATATACGCCGCGGCTGTGCGTGACGTCGTAGACGTCGGCCGCGTCGCCGGGCCGGGGGCGTTCGATCTGGTAGGCCACGCGGTAGCGGCGCGCCAGGTCGGCGATCTGCTTTTCGCTGCCCGTGACGCCGATGGCGTTGTTATTGAACGCATCGACATACGCCTGCAAGATATCGGGCGTATCGCGGTGCGGGTCGACACTGACGAACAGGATGCGTACGTCGCCGGCCTGGTCGCCCAACTGCTGCAGCACCGCGGTCAACTGGGCCATGGTGGTGGGGCAGATATCGGGGCAGCTTGCGTAGCCGAAAAACAGCAGCACGGTCTTGCCCTTGAGATCGTCGCTGGAAATCGTCTTGCCGCCGGCGCCATTCAATTGGAACTTCAGGTCGGGCAGGTGGCCCTTGACGTCATAAAGTGTCCAGTCAGCGGCTTTGTCGCCACAGGCCGCCAGCAGCGTGCAGGTGGCCAGCAACAGGGCGCGCCAGAGGCGGCCAGAGAAAAAAGCAGGCATGTCGGTGTTGGGTGTTCAGGCAGTCAAGATAGCAATAGGCACGATTCTAGCGCGTTGGTATCGGTGGGGTTGGCGGGTGCGGTTTTGTTTGTGTTTTCCCTGTTTGAGTTCTTGGGGCGCCTCGTCGTCCTGCGCTTGGGGCTGGGCGAAGCCCGTCATGCATGTGATTACCCAGACTGGGGAAGAAGCCGGTACAGCTTTTGCACGTTTGATGCGATGGCTCGAATTGACGCAGACGCAGTCCCGTGGCGTCCGGGCAGGCGGTGGCGGCGACGTGCGCCGGGCTCGGGCGCATGCAGGCGCCCTCGGCCTGCTGCGCAGGCCACCCCGGCGCCCAACTCGCCGCCACCGCCTGCCCGGACGCCACGGGACTGGGCCAGAACTCATTGCCGCGCTACACGCAGCTCATCATCCTGTGCAGCGCGCGATAGCCCGGGGAACCGTCAGTCCGCCACCATGCCGCTGTGCCGCAGCAGCGCATCGATGCGTGGCGCGCGGCCGCGGAACGCCTGGAACGATTCGGCAGCCGGCCGCGCGCCGCCCACCGCCAGGACTTCCTTGCGGAAGCGTGCACCGGTGACGGCGTCCAGCGTGCCATGCTCGCCCGCCTGGGTTGCCGCCTCTTCGAAAGCTTCGTAGGCGTCGGCCGACAGCACTTCGGCCCACTTGTAGCTGTAGTAGCCGGCGCCATAGCCACCGGCGAACAGGTGCGAGAAAGCATGCGGCAGGCGATGCCAGGCCGGCGGGAACAGTACCGCCACTTCATTGCGCACTTGCTGCAGCAGCGCCAATGCGTCGGCAATCGAGGTGCCCTGGGCACGGTCGTGCAGCAGCATGTCGAACAGGGCGAATTCGATTTGCCGCACGGTCTGCATGCCGCTCTGGAAGTTGCGCGCCGCCACCAGCTTGTCGAACAAGGCGCGAGGCAGCGGCTGGCCATGCTCGACATGCGCCGACAAGCGTTGCACCACCGGCCATTCCCAGCAGAAATTCTCCATGAACTGCGAGGGCAGTTCGATGGCATCCCATTCGACGCTGGCAAAGGCCGATGCCGCAGGCTCGTCTACTTCCGACAGCAAGGCGTGCAGCGCGTGGCCGGTTTCGTGGAACAGCGTGATGACGTCGTCGTGCGTCAGCAGGGCTGGCTTGCCGTCGCCGGGGCGCGCGAAATTGCAGGTCAGGTACACCACGGGTGTCTGCACCCGGCTGCCCAGGCGGCGGCGGTTGCGTTCGCTGTCGACCCAGGCGCCGCTTTGCTTGCCCGCACGCGCGTACAGGTCCAGGTACAGATGGCCGATCAGGGCGCCATCGGGCGCTTCCACACGTACGCCGCGCACATCGGCCTGCCAGCGCGAGACCTCGGTTTCGTGCAAGCGTACGTTGAACAGCGTTTCAATGACCTGGAACAGCCCTTCGAGCACGCGGGGTTCGGTGAAATACTGCTTGATCTCGTCTTCGGAATACGCATAGCGCGTTTCCCGCAGGCGTTCGGACGCATAGGCGACGTCCCAGGGCTGCAAGATGTCCAGGCCCAGTTCGGCGGCCGCATAGGCCGTCAGTTCCGCCAGGTCGCGCTCGGCATAAGGGCGTGCGCGCGTGGCCAGGTCGCGCAGGAATGCGACGACTTCACCGGCATCGCGGGCCATGCGGGTCTGCAGGCGCAGTGCGGCAAAGGTGCCATAGCCGAGCAGGGCCGATTCTTCGGCGCGCAGTGCCAGCAGTTCTTCGATCAGGGACGAGTTGTCGAAACGCGCATCGCCCTGTTCGGATGCCACCGTGCCATAGGCGCGGTACATCTGCTCGCGCAGGGTGCGGTCGCGCGCGTATTGCATCACCGGCAGGTAGCAGGGCATTTTCAGCGTCAGCTTCCACCCCGGCTTGCCGTCTTCCTGGGCGGCCTGGCGGGTGGCTTGCAGCACGTCGGCGGGCAGGCCGGCCAGGCGGGTTTCGTCGTCGATGAGCAGCGACCAGGCGTCGATGGCGTCGAGCACGTTCTCGGAGAACTTCTGCGCAACCTGTGCCTCGCGGTCGGAAATAGCGGCATAGCGCTCGCGCGCCTCGCCCTGCAGCTCGACGCCGCTCAATCTGAAGTCGCGCAGCGCCAGTTCCACGATGCGGCGGCGCACCGGATCCCAGCCTTCGAAACCGGGCACGGCGCGCAGGCGCTGATACTGGCGGTACAAGCCTTCGTGCAGGCCTGCCCAGGTGGAAAACTCGGTTACCAGCGGCAGCGCGGCGTTATAGGCCTCGCGCAGTTCGGGCGTATTGACCACCGCATTCAGGTGCCCCGCTACCGACCAGGCCCGCCACAGCTGTTCGCTGGCGGTGTCCAGCGGCTGCACCACGGCTTCCCATTCGGCCGGCAGGGTGGGGTCGGCGGCCGCTTCCACCGCCTGGCGAGCCGTGCCCAGTAATTCCTGGATGGCGGGCACGATGTGCGCAGGTTGGACGGCGGCGTAGTCGATCAAGCCGGATACCGGGGCGAGCAGGGGGTTCTGGGTCATGGGGTGTCGCTGGGGGAAATAAGAATCTGTACTGATTGCAGATGAGGGCGGGGCGCCGGAAAACAAGCCGGGGGCGGGCAGGTGCCGGGCGCCTGCGCAAGGCAGAGGCTGGCGTCAGGCTGCAGCCCGTTCGGCGGCCTCAACCGTATTGACCAGCAGCATGGCGATGGTCATGGGCCCCACGCCGCCCGGCACGGGGGTGATGGCCCCGGCGACTTCCCGCGCCGAGGCGAAATCCACGTCGCCGCACAGTTTGCCGTCGGCACCGCGATTGATGCCCACGTCGATCACCACCGCGCCCGGTTTGATCATGCTGCCATCGATCATGCCCGGCTTGCCCGTGGCCACCACCAGCACGTCGGCGCGGCGGGTCTGGGCCGCCAGGTCGCGGGTCTTGGAGTTGCAGATCGTGATGGTGGCACCGGCCTGCAGCAGCAGCATGGCCATGGGTTTGCCGACAATATTGCTGGCCCCCACGATCACCGCCTCGGCACCGCGCAGCGCCACGCCCTCGGCTTCCAGCATCTTCATCACGCCATAAGGCGTGCAGGGCCGGAACAGCGGCTGGCCGGTCATCAGCAGGCCGGCATTGCTGATATGAAAGCCGTCCACGTCTTTCTCGGCCGCGATGGCCTCGATGACCTTGTGGCTGTTCATGTGTGACGGCAGGGGCAACTGCACCAGGATGCCGTGGATGGCGGGGTCGCGGTTCAGGGCATCGATGCGGGCCAGCAGTTCGGCTTCGGTCATGTCGGCCGGGTACTGCTCTTTGATGGAGTACAGCCCGGCCTTTTCGCAGGCCGCCACCTTGTTGCGCACATACACTTGCGAGGCGGGGTCATCGCCCACCAGCACCACGGCCAGGCCGGGCCGCACGCCCTTGGGGGACAGTGCCTGCACCCGTCGGGCGACGTCTTCACGAATACGTTGCGCCAGGGCGGCGCCGTCGATGATGCGCGCACCCGCGTGCACCGTGGCGGAAGCGGACTGCTGGGTCATGCATGTGCCTCGGGTTTGGCCAGCGCGACTTTCATCAAGTCGGCGACCGTGGTGACTTCAAGCTTTTCCATGATGTTGGCGCGATGGGCTTCGACGGTCTTGATGCTGATGCCCAGGTCGTCGGCAATCTGCTTGTTCAGCCGGCCCGCCACGATGCGTTCCAGCACTTGCTGCTCGCGCGCCGTCAGCCGCGCCAGCATGGCTTCGTGGTCTTTCTGGGCCTGGAACTGGCTGATGCGCTGGGTTGCCTGCTCGAGCATGCGCGCGACGATCTCGCGCAGGTCGGATTCATTGAAAGGCTTCTCGAGAAAATCGACCGCACCCTTCTTCATGGTGGACACGGCCATGGGCACGTCGCCGTGGCCCGTGATGAACACGATCGGCAGCGGCGCGTTGCGCGCCAGGATCTGTTCTTGCAGTTCCAGGCCGCTCATGCCGGGCATGCGCACGTCGGCGATCAGTACGCCAACCTGCGAGGCATCGTATTCCTCGAGAAACGTCTCGCCGCTGGCGAACGCGCGGACGCGGTAGCCGTTGGCCTCTAGCAGCCAGCGCAGTGAATCGCGTACCGCTTCGTCGTCATCGACAATGAATACCGTGCTCGACTGGGGGGGGGTGTTCATGCGTGCAACTCCTCGGGCTGATCACTCTGCGCACGCTTATCGGGCGTGGCGCAGGGCAGGGTAAAGCGGAAAATAGTACCGCCAGCGGGGTTCGGGTCCGCCCACAGGCGGCCGTGGTGCGACTCGATAATGGTACGGCAGATATTCAGCCCCATGCCCAGGCCTTGCGACTTGGTGCTGAAGAAGGGCTCGAACAGGCGTTCGGGCTCGGCCAGGCCATGGCCCCGGTCGACCACGGCGACTTCGATCTGCTGTTCGTGCGGGATCACGGCGACCTTGAGTTCGTCGGATTCGCTTTTTTCCATGGCCTCCAGGCCGTTTTTCAGCAGATTCAGCAGTACCTGTTCGATCAGGATGGGGTCGGCCAGCACATCGGGCGCATTGGACGGCACGAAGGGCTCGATGCGGATACGGCGCTTGCGCGCGTCGATCTCGGCGAAACCGATGGCATTGTCCACGATGCGACTGATAGGCACGCGCTGGCGGCGCGGCTCGCTGCGTTTGACGAACTCGCGGATGCGGCTGATGATCTTGCCCGCGCGTTCGGCCTGCGAGGCGGCTTTTTCCAGGGCGGGCAGCAGCATGTTGGGGCTGGTGTGCCCGGCTTTCACCAGGGCCACGGCGCCCATGCTGTAGTTGGCGATGGCGGTCAGCGGCTGGTTCAGCTCGTGGGCCAGCGACGATGCCATTTCGCCCATGGTGGTCAGGCGGCTGGTGAGCTGGATCTTTTCTTGCTGCACGCGCGAGGCTTCTTCGTGATTTCGGCGCTCGGTGATGTCGCGCGCCACTTGCATGCGCACGCGACGGCCGTCGGTCCAGGCCAGCATGCGATGGTGCACTTCGAACCAACGTTGCACCGACGGGGCGAATACTTCTACCGACTCGTCGGTAAAGCGGCCGCGCCGCCCGGCCAGCAGTTCGTCGTGGCCGCCCGTCTGGGCGCCGAACACCCGGCGATAAGTGCGATTGGCGAACAGCAGTTCCAGCCCGTCGTGGGTGTCGGCGGTGACCGAGATGGCGTCGTCCAGGCCCTCGAGCACGGTCATGAAGCGCTCGTGCGCCGCGGTCAGGGCTTCGCGGATGCGCTTGGGCTCTGTGATGTCCGTCATCGAGGTCATCCAGCCGATCTGGGTGCCGTTGGGGTCGAGCAGCGGCGATACATACATGCGCGCGGTAAAGCGCGACCCGTCGCGGCGCTGCGCCTCGACTTCGAGCCCGCTGCTGGGCGTCTTGCCCGAGGTGAGCACATCCAGGGTGTGCTGGTGCTGTTCGTGGCGGCCCGGCACCCAGTAAGGGAAGGGCGGGCTGCGGCCGATCAGGTCGGCCTCGTTCCAGCCGATCATGCGGCAGAACGCCGGGTTCACATAGGCGATGCGGCCTTCCATGTCGAGCACGCGCATGCCGGTGGACATGGAGTTTTCCATGGCGCGGCGAAATCCCGTCTCGGCGATCAGGGCGGCTTCGGCGGTGGAACGAAAGCGGGTGTAGCGCCACAGCATCAACAGGCTGATGATGATGACGCAGGACAGGGCCAGCACCACCCAGATCAGGCGCTGCTGGCGCACTTCCTGGTCGATGGTCACGAACATGACGCTGTCGTCGTGCAGGCGCTGCAGCCAGAAGAAGGCACCCATCACGCACAGATACAGAATCAGCACCACGGCCGGCGTGAGCCAGTACACGCCACGCCGGCGCTTGCGGGCATGGTCGTGGAACGAGTTCGGAATGTTCGACTTGTGCTGGCTGGACATGACGTTCGGGCCGTATAGAGCGGGCATTTTAGAGCGTGTTGCGTACGCCTGCGCGGCCAGTGGCCGTATGGGTTGGTAGACTGGCCCAGTTTATTCAGTTTTTTGTCAATTTTTCATATTATGAAATGCCGTACCGCAACATGAAATTTTCTGTGGGACGGGTTACTCTTCGCGTTCAGCGTCCCTGCCGTACGCTACCGGATCGATTGCCAAGGCAGCGGATAATCAATCCCGGCACGTGCCGGAACCATTGGTCTGCCCGACCCGCTACCCCGGGGGCGGGCATGTTCAGAACTCCCACAGGAGACACACGATGTCCTCTAACGCCCAGGCTCGCGCGCTATCTGCCGCCAATGATGAAGACACCCTGGAAACCCAGGAGTGGCTCGAAGCCCTGGCCGCCGTGCTTGACCGCGAAGGCCCCGAGCGTGCCCATTACCTGCTGGAACGCCTGATCGACGAGGCCCGCCGTTCCGGTGCGCACATCCCATTTTCGCCCAATACTGCCTACGTCAACACCATCCCGCCCGGGCTCGAGCCCGCGCACCCCGGCAATCTCGAGCTGGAATCGCGTATTCGCTCGTATGTGCGCTGGAACGCCATGGCAATGGTGGTCAAGGCCAACAAGCATAATCCGCCCGATGGCGGCGACCTGGGCGGCCATATTGCCTCGTTCGCCTCGCTGGCCACCATGATAGGCTGCGGCCAGAACCACTTCTGGCACGCCGAAGACGCCGACCATGGCGGCGACCTGGTGTACTTCCAGGGCCATACCTCGCCCGGCATGTACGGCCGCGCCTATCTTGAAGGGCGCCTGACCGCCGAGCAACTGGATCATTTTCGCCAAGAGGTCGACGGCAAGGGCCTGTCATCGTATCCGCATCCCAAGCTGATGCCGGAATTCTGGCAGTTCCCCACGGTGTCGATGGGCCTGGGCCCGCTGATGGCGATCTACCAGGCGCGCTTCCTGAAGTACCTGCATGCCCGCGGCATTGCCGACACCAGCAAGCGCAAGGTATGGGTATTCTGCGGCGACGGCGAAATGGACGAGCCCGAATCGTTGGGGGCCATCACCCTGGCCGCGCGCGAAAAGCTCGACAACCTGATCTTCGTCATCAACTGCAACCTGCAGCGCCTGGACGGCCCGGTGCGCGGCAATGGCAAGATCATCCAGGAACTCGAAGGCGATTTCCGCGGTTCGGGCTGGAATGTCATCAAGCTGATCTGGGGCGGCTACTGGGACCCGTTGCTGGCGCACGACAAAGAAGGCATCCTGCGCAAGATCATGGAAGACACGGTCGACGGCGAATACCAGGCGTACAAGGCCAACGACGGCAAGTTCGTGCGCGACCACTTCTTCGGCAAGCACCCCAAGCTGCTGGAAGCCGTGTCGCGCATGAGCGACGAAGATATCTGGCGCCTGAATCGCGGCGGCCACGACCCCCACAAGGTGTACGCGGCTTTCAAGTCGGCCGCCACGCACGAGGGCCAGCCCACCGTCATCCTGGCCAAGACCATCAAGGGTTATGGCATGGGCCATGTGGGCCAGGCCAAGAACCCCACCCACCAGCAGAAAAAGCTGGAGCTGGAATCGATCCGCGAGTTCCGCGACCGCTTTGCCATTCCGATTCCCGACGACCAGCTCGAGAAGCTGCCGTACTTCAAGCCGGCCGAAGATTCGGCCGAGATGAAGTACCTGCACGAGCGCCGCAAGGCGCTGGGCGGCTACCTGCCCAAGCGCCGTCCCAAGGCCGACGAGCAGCTCAAGGCGCCGGCGCTGGACGCCTTCAAGGCCGTGCTCGAGCCGACCTCGGAAGGCCGCGAGATCTCGACCACCCAGGCGTTCGTGAGGGTGCTGAACCAGATCCTGCGCGACAAAGACCTGGGCCCGCGCGTGGTGCCCATTCTGGCCGACGAGTCGCGTACCTTCGGCATGGAAGGCCTGTTCCGCCAGATCGGCATCTACGCGCCCGAAGGGCAGAAGTACACCCCGGTCGATAAAGACCAGGTCATGTACTACAAAGAAGCGGCCGACGGCCAACTGCTGCAGGAAGGCATCAACGAAGCGGGCGCCATGAGCTCGTGGATGGCGGCGGCGACGTCGTATTCCACGAATAACCGCATCATGATCCCGTTCTTCATCTACTACTCGATGTTCGGGTTCCAGCGCATCGGCGACCTGGCCTGGGCGGCCGGCGACATGCAGGCGCGCGGCTTCCTGCTGGGCGGCACCGCCGGGCGCACCACGCTCAATGGCGAAGGCCTGCAGCACGAAGACGGCCACAGCCACATCCTGGCCTCGACCATCCCGAACTGCGTGTCCTACGATCCCACGTTCGGCCACGAGCTGGCTGTCATCATCCAGCACGGCCTGAAGCGCATGGTCGAAGACCAGGAGAACGTGTATTACTACCTGACCGTGATGAACGAGAACTACCCGCAGCCCGGACTGACCAAGGGCGACGAGGAGGGCATCATCAAGGGCATGTACAAGCTGAAGTCGCATGGCAAGGGCAAGCAGCGCGTGCAACTGATGGGTTCGGGCACCATCCTGCGCGAAGTCATGGCCGCCCAGGAACTGCTGGAAGCCGACTGGGGCGTGGCCTCGGACCTGTGGAGCGTCACCAGCTTCACCGAACTGCGCCGCGACGGCCTGGACGCCGACCGCCACAACCTGCTGAATCCCGAGCAGAAGAAGCCGCAGGTGCCGTACGTGACGACGCAGCTTGAAAAGACCGAGGGCCCGATCATCGCGTCCACCGACTACATGAAGCTGTTCGCCGACCAGATCCGTCCGTTCGTGCCCAAGGACCGCAGCTACCGCGTGCTGGGCACCGACGGCTTCGGCCGTTCCGACTTCCGCTACAAGCTGCGCGAGCACTTTGAAGTCGACCGCCATTTCGTGGTGCTGGCCGCCTTGCGCGCCCTGGCCGACGAGGGCAAGATACCCGTGGCCAAGGTGGCCGAGGCCATCAAGAAGTACGGCATCAACCCTGAAAAAGCCAACCCGCACCACGCCTGAAGGTAAACAGACATGAGCAAACTCGTGGAAATCAAGGTTCCGGACATAGGCGACTTCAAGGAAGTGGAAGTCATCGAGGTGCTGGTGTCCGAGGGCGACACGATCAAGGCGGAACAAAGCCTGATCACGGTCGAGTCGGACAAGGCGTCGATGGAAATTCCTGCCTCGGCCGGCGGCGTGGTGAAGTCGGTGAAAGTGAAGGTTGGCGACAAGGTCGCCGAAGGCAAGGTGATCCTGGAGATCGAGGCGGCCGAAGCGGAATCTAAGGGCGGCTCCAAGGACGAGCCCAAGGCGGCTGCCAGCCAAGAGAAACCGGCAGCCGGGGCCGCCGAGAAAACCCAAGGCCAGACCGCAGAAGCTCCGGACGTCAAACCGGCAGCCAACGCGGGCCAGGGCCAGTCCGGTGGCGGCACCTCCGAGATCGCCGTGCCCGACATAGGCGACTTCAAGGAAGTGGAAGTCATCGAAGTCATGGTTGCGGTGGGCGACACCATCAAGGCCGAGCAAAGCCTGATCACGGTCGAATCCGACAAGGCCTCGATGGAAATCCCGGCTTCGGCCGGCGGGGTGGTCAAGGAAGTAAAGGTCAAGGTGGGCGACAAGGTCGCCAAGGGTACGGCTATTGTCGTGGTGGAAGGGGGCGGGGGCGCTGCCGCCGCCAAGGCCGACGCGCCCGCGCAAGACAAGGCACCCCGGCAGGCCGCTGACCAGAAGGCGTCGGATCGCCAGGATGACGCCAAGGCTGCGCCGGCGCCTGCCGACAAGCCGGCGCCTGCCGCCGCGCTGGAAGATCCCGGCCTGAAGCCCGGCCAATTGCCCCATGCTTCGCCTTCGGTGCGCAAGTTCGCCCGCGAGCTGGGTGTGAACCTGAGCAAGGTCAAGGGCTCGGGGCTCAAAGACCGCATCACCGCCGACGACGTGCGCGCCTTCGTGAAGCAGGCGCTGGCCGCTCCGGCTGCCGCGGCGGGCGGTGCCGACGGCGCCGCGCTGGGCTTGCTGCCATGGCCGAAGATCGACTTCACCAAGTTCGGCCCGATCGAAGCCAAGCCGCTGTCGCGCATCAAGAAGATTTCCGGCGCCAACCTGCACCGCAACTGGGTCATGATCCCGCACGTCACCAATAACGACGAAGCGGACATCACCGACCTGGAAGCGCTGCGGGTCACGCTGAACAAAGAAAACGAGAAGTCCGGCGTCAAGGTCACCATGCTGGCCTTCCTGATCAAGGCAGTGGTGGCGGGGCTGAAGAAGTTCCCTGAGTTCAATGCGTCGCTGGATGGCGACCAGTTGGTCTACAAGCAGTACTACCACATCGGTTTCGCCGCCGACACGCCCAATGGCTTGGTGGTGCCGGTGATCCGCGATGCCGACAAGAAGGGCATCCTGGACATCGCCAAGGAAATGGGCGAATTGTCCAAGAAGGCTCGCGACGGCAAGATCTCGCCGGCCGAGATGCAGGGTGGCTGCTTCTCGATCTCTTCGCTGGGCGGCATCGGCGGCACGCATTTCACGCCCATCATCAATGCGCCCGAAGTGGCCATCCTGGGCGTGTCGCGCTCGGCCCAGAAACCGGTATGGGATGGCAAGCAGTTCGTGCCGCGCCTGATCGTGCCGCTGTCGCTGTCGTACGACCACCGGGTCATCGACGGCGCCGCCGCTGCGCGCTTCAACGCGTACCTGGGCCAGTTGCTGGCCGACTTCCGTCGCATTGCGCTGTAACCGGGGGCCTTATGAGCAAACTCGTGGAAATCAAGGTTCCGGACATAGGCGACTTCAAGGAAGTGGAAGTCATCGAGGTGCTGGTGTCCGAAGGCGACACGATCAAGGCGGAACAAAGCCTGATCACGGTCGAGTCGGACAAGGCGTCGATGGAAATTCCTGCCTCGGCCAGCGGCGTGGTGAAGTCGGTGAAAGTGAAGGTTGGCGACAAGGTCGCCGAAGGCAAGGTGATCCTGGAGATCGAGGCGGCCGAAGCGGAATCTAAGGGCGATTCCAAGGACGAGCCCAAAAAGGCCGCTGCCGACACTGCCAGCAAAGCGCAAGCCCCTCAAGAAGACCCGCGGCCAGCCGCTGGGCAAGACAAGGCCGCGGCGCCCGCGGCCGCTTCCTACAGCGGCTCTGCCGACCTGGAATGCGACGTGCTGGTGCTGGGCGCCGGCCCCGGCGGCTATTCGGCCGCCTTCCGCGCCGCCGACCTGGGCCTGTCCACCGTGCTGGTCGAGCGCTACGAAACCCTGGGCGGCGTGTGCCTGAACGTGGGCTGCATTCCGTCCAAGGCTTTGCTGCACAACGCGGCCGTCATCGACGAGGCGCGTGCGCTGGCCGCGCACGGCATCAGCTTCGGCGAACCCAGGATCGACCTGGACAAGCTGCGTGGCTACAAGGACAGCGTGGTCGCCAAGCTGACCGGCGGCCTGGCCGGCATGGCGAAGGCCCGCAAGGTCAAGGTGGTGACCGGCGTGGGCGAATTCGCCGACCCGCATCACCTGGCGGTCAAGGGCGCCGACGGCAAGAGCCAGACCATCCGCTTCAAGAACGCCGTCATCGCCGCCGGCAGCCAGTCGGTGAAGCTGCCGTTCCTGCCCGATGATGAGCGCATCGTCGATTCCACCGGTGCGCTGCAGTTGCGCGAGATCCCCAAGAAAATGCTGATCGTCGGTGGTGGCATCATCGGCCTGGAAATGGGTACCGTGTATTCCACCCTGGGCGCGCGCCTGGACGTGGTGGAAATGCTGGACGGCCTGATGCAGGGCGCCGACCGCGACCTGGTCAAGGTATGGCAGAAGATGAATGCGCCGCGCTTTGACAACATCATGCTCAAGACCAAGACGGTGGGCGCCGAGGCCAGGAAGGACGGCATCTACGTCAGCTTCGAGGGCGAGGGCGCACCGAAAGAGCCGCAACGCTACGACCTGGTGCTGCAGGCCGTGGGACGCAGCCCGAACGGCAAGAAGATCGGTGCCGACAAGGCAGGCATCGCCGTCACCGAGCGCGGCTTCATCGAAGTCGACAAGCAGATGCGCACCAACGTGCCGCATATCTTTGCCATCGGCGACATCGTGGGCCAACCCATGCTGGCGCACAAGGCGGTGCATGAAGGCCATGTGGCGGCCGAGGCCGCGGCCGGCCAGAAGTCGTTCTTCGACGCGCGCGTCATCCCGTCGGTGGCCTACACCGATCCCGAAGTGGCCTGGGTAGGCCTGACCGAAGACGAAGCCGGGAAGCAGGGCATCAAGATCGAGAAGGGCCTGTTCCCCTGGGCAGCTTCCGGCCGCGCCATTGCCAATGGCCGCGACGAAGGCTTCACCAAGCTGCTGTTCGACGCCGAAAGCCACCGCATCCTGGGTGGCGGCATCGTGGGTACCCACGCTGGCGACTTGATCAGCGAGATCGCGCTGGCGATCGAGATGGGGGCCGACATGGTGGACATCGGCAAGACCATCCACCCGCATCCCACCCTGGGGGAATCGGTGGGGATGGCGGCGGAAGTGGCCGAAGGCGTTTGCACGGACCTGCCGCCGGTGCGGAAGAAGTAGTAGCTTGTGCTGCAAAAGTATCGAAGCCGTCCATGGACGGCTTCGATACTTTGTGCGGGCATGTTATGCGCGACGGCGTAGCCAGTCGCGTAGTGCATCGTTCATGCGTGTCTGCCAACCCGGACCACCGGTTTTGAAGGCCTCGACAACGTCCTGGTCATAACGCACGGTGAGTTGTACTTTAGCGCGTTCAGCCGGCGGCCTGCCCAGCTTTCGGGCCGGCGCGAGATCGGCGGCGGTAGCTTCGGGCGCGTCAGGGTCGGCAGCAATGCCCCGATCGATGATTCTGTCTTCTTCGGGGTCGGGATGATGGTCCCCGGCTTAAGCTTGGCCATCTCAAGGATGTCTGGCTGAGACAAGCAATGAGGTGCAAAGCTTATCGACCAAAGCAGGGCTGCGCCAGGTCAGCCTGCCCATCGGGTTGCGTGTCGCGGCCTGGCATGGGCGGCAGGCGTGCCCGTCAGGCGGGATTCGTGCAATACCTGAGCAGTTCTTGGACCAGCCCCTGCGGCCGTTCCGCTTCGACGACGAACTGAGCCATGCGGCCCGCTGCGCGAACGGGTTTCAGGTATTTCTCGACGACGTGATAGGCCGGCCGGTCGAAATAGTCGTCGAACAGGATAATGCAGCCGGCAGGGGCGAACAGGGCTGAAATAAGGAACGACGCCACGCGGAAGCGCCCATCGATCAGTACCAGATCAGGCGCCTCTCCATGGTTTTTCATAGTGGTCCACGGTTCGTTGACGTAGGCCGGCCACAGCGCCGCGCTGCCATGATCGGACGGCCGGCCCCATGCGCCTGTCGGCCCGATGTCGATATAGATCGGTACATACTTCGAGCTATCGCCGCCGGTTTGCGCGATGCGAGCCTGTACCGCTTGCAAAAACGGCTGGTCCGAATCCACTGAATAGATCTTGCGCACCGCGCTGCCAGAAGCCATGACCGAACTGCCGCCGGATCCGTACTCCAGAAAGACCTCGGCTTTGGACAGGCATTCGGCCAGCAAGGCCTGGCCTTCCAGCTCCATATGAGGAACCCGTGGAACTGCCTCGGTCAGCTTGGCAATATCCGCCGGTACGCGTACGGTGGTCATATGCGCGACTGGCGGCGTTATGGCGGTCGATGGCGGCACGCCGGGCCTGTGGTGACCGGCGAGCCCGCCCAGCGTGTCCAGGAAGCGCTGGGCTGTTTCCGGGGCGAGGCGTTCGAGCACGTCGAAAGCAAAGTCGGTCAGTCCATAGCCTGCATGGGCAATGAAGGCGAGTTTCAAGCGGCTGTTGCCATCCAGCGTGTTGAGTCGCGCCTCGCCGGGCACGAAGATCGCGTCGGCGCTGAGCAATTGAGAACCCCCATAGCCGGCGCCGGCCAGCGTTTCGGAAGGCGAATACAGGCTGTACCGTGCGTTGTCCAGGCGCAGCAAGTGCATGCCATGCCCGGTCAGCAGCGACACCAGTTCGTCCAGGCCCGGCTGGGCCCGATACGTCGGCGCGAAGTGGACGCTTGCCTGGATCACCAGCGTGCCGGGCAGCAAGCGGGAGGCACCACGCAGCAGCTTCAGGTTGTCATGCGCGTCATCCAGCACCAGCCATTCCAGTTTGTTCATGCCTTCGACATCATCGAGGCGGATGGTGGAAATGGGTAGCCTGGCCAGTACTTTGGCGTCGGTGCGCCTGACGGGCAATTGCAGCTCGGCCGGCAGCGGTTCCAGGGTGCCGCTGAGCGAGGCGTTCAAGCAGGCGTGCAAGACTGCCGGTTCCCCGTCGCCCAGGGCGATATGCGCCTGGTAGTGTTCGATGGCATTTTCTTGCTTGAGCCGATCGCCATGCCGCACGGCGCTGGCGGGGTCGATGAGCACCACGGACAGCGCATGCAGCTTGTGCAACGCCGCGAACTTGTGGCCGCGTACCAGTGTCCCACCATGATCCAGAGTCACGATCCTGCCTTCGAACGCGAAGCGGAACGCATCCGGTTCGCTTGATTCGCCAGGGTCGGGGTCGGGTTGTGTCAGCACCATGGGGGCGTCTTCGTCCTCGAACCAGGGCTGCCCGGCCGGGGTGAACGCCAGTGCGGCGGGTGGCTTGCCTTCGCAATATCGCTGCCAAATGGCCCGCAGCGCATCGGCCAGATGGCGCGCGAACGTGGGCGCGTTGCATACCGGCGAATCCAGCAGAATCTGGCGCAAGTGGCCGCGGATAGTGGCCAGGCTCTGCAGGTCGCTCACCAATTCCAGGGCGCGAGCGTGGTACTGATCCCAATCGTCGGTAACCAGTTCTGGCATGCCTGCGTTGATCAAGTGCGTTGCCGAATGGCGGCCGGCGAAAGTCGGGCCGGGCAGTGTGACCACGGGCACTCCCATCAGCATGGCTTCGCAGGTGGTCAGGCCGCCAGAGTAAGGCCAGGGATCCAGGGCGACGTCGACCTCGTTGTAGCGTGCGAAAAGTTCGTAGTGCGCAGAGTGGCCTTCCAGGCGGATACGGCTTCGGTCTATGCCGTGGCTTTCCAGGATACCCAGCGTGCGCTCGCACAATTCGTCGCTGCCGAATGGCCCGCCTTTGAGAAACAGCCGGGATTGCGGTACAGCATGAAGCAGCCGGGCCCATTGCCCCAGAATGACCTCGTTGATTTTGGTGGGATTGTTGAAGCAGCCAAACGTGACATGGCCATGTCTCAGCGCGGGTAGAGGTGCGACATCCGGTACCCGCGTGGGCGGCATGTAGCAAATATAGTCATCCGGCATGCGAATGAGTTTTTCCGTATAGAAGGCATCGCTGCCCGGCGGAGATTCGATCCCGTCGCTCAATAGGTAGTCGATAGATTCCACACCGGTGGTGTTGATCAGGCCGCCCACCCATTTCACCAGTACCGGGGCTGGCTCCAAGGTCATGGTACGCATGCGGTTGCCCGCGTTGTACCCGGAAAGATCGATCAGGATGTCGATCCGGTCGTCGCGGATCAATTGGGCAAACGGTTCGTCGCCAACGGTTGCGATAGGCGTCCATTTGGCGGCGATCGCCATCAGCCGGCGCGTCACGCTGTCGACCATGTTGCTGGTGGTATAGGCATAGATCTCGATGCCTAATTTGACAAGCTGCTCCAGCGCCGGGGTGGTCATGGCGCCAACAGGATGCTGGCGGAATCCGTCGGAGTACATCCCGATACGCAGTTTGCGGCTGGGTGTGCGGTCGGTAGGCACAGGTCGCCGCACAGTCTGGCCCGGTGCAAACATTGCCGCCCATTTCCGGCACAGTTCCAGAATGTCCGAGGGGGATTTATGCGGCAGATAATGAGAAAGCGTCAGCCAGTTCGAAAGCGGGATCGGGTCCTCTGATGTAAAAGAGGCCGCCTTTTGATAGCAGGCTTCGGCATCTTCAAGCAGGCCCAGATCACGCTTGATATTGCCCAGATCATTCCAGTGCACATGCCGGTTCTTGGGGTCGTGCCGAATGAGCTTATCGCACAATGTCACTGCTTCTTCATAGCGGAACTGGCGACTAAGAACTTGCACTTTGCGGGAAAGGGCTGCGATATCGTGGGGTTTACGCGCCAGCACGGCATCGGCGCGAGCCATTGCCTCTTTGAGATCGTTCTTTCGGTATGCGATATCCGACAGCCCTTGATGGGCCTCGAGTGCCGCCGCATTCAGGCCCAGCGCATGCCGGAAATGCTTGCTGGCCAAGTCATCGCCGCCAGCCTTGGCCTCGATCTTGGCCAGTATTACCCAGGATTCGGCATCGTTCGATTTCAGGTCAATCGCCTTCCCGGCGGCTTGTCTGGCCTGGGCCAGGTCAGCAGATTTGAGTAGGTGGCGAGCAAGATCCTGCCATCCCGCCGGGTCACGGGGAACCCGTGCGGTGTGGTCCCGAGCCTGCTTGAGCGTGAGCTGTTTCCGGATAGCAGTGTTGGGCACCTGCCTGGAACGATGGGACAGAGCGGATTTGGCCATGCGTTTGCCGACAAAGGGAAGTCCGGCAAGCTTAATAGCGTCGGGCGCCCTCCAATTCCCTGGTGAAGACTGCAAAGCCGCCGCTATTCTTGTCGATCATTCTGTGGCCGGCAGCCTGCATGAAAAAGGGCCCTCGGTTTTGCCGGGGCCCTCGAATTTGGGTGGCATGAAGCCACCCTATCGCGTGCGAGACTTAACGCAGCAGCGAAAGCACCGTTTGCGGCACTTGGTTGGCTTGCGCCAGAACCGAGGTACCCGCTTGTTGCAGGATCTGGTTCTTGGTCATGTTCGACACTTCGGTGGCGTAATCGGCATCTTCGATACGCGAACGGGCGGCCGAGAGATTATTGACCGTGTTGTTCAGGTTGGCAATGGTCGACTCGAAGCGGTTCTGGATCGCACCCAGGTCGCTGCGCAGGTTGTCGACGTCTGCCAGGGCCTTGTCGATCGCGGCCAGCGGGTTGGTCGTGGCGGGCGCAGTGCCCATGGCTTCCGTGTCGATGGTCACGACAGCCGAGGGACCGGTGGTTGCGCCTACACCGTCGGTGGTTGTGACAGTGGCAGCGTAATACACGGTTTCACCATCAACCGTAGCTTCGACGTACCAGTTGCCGTCGGCATCTTGCTGCAGGTCGCCGGTCGCGAAAGCAGTGCCGCCAGCCGTCTGAGTGTTGCCCGCGAAGGTGACATCGGCGGCAGCCACGGCCGCAGTGGCGCCAGCGCCGTCTTCGGCAATGATCGCGCCGGCACCGGTCGAGGCGGCTTGGAAGGCCGTGAGGCCGGTGGCGTCGATACCAGGAACCACGTTCAGCGAGTCCAGACCCAGCGTGCCTGCGTCGATCTGCTTCAGATCGATGTCGATGGTCTCGCCGTCGTTGGCACCGACCTGGATGGTCATGGTGTTTTCCTTGGCCAGAACCTTGACGCCGTTGAATTGGGTCTGTTCCGACACGCGGGTGATTTCGCCCAGGCGCTGGGTAATTTCAGCCTGGATCGACTTCAGGTCCGACGTGGAGTTCGTGCCGGTGGAGGCTTGAACAGCCAGTTCGCGGATGCGCTGCAGGTTGTTGTTGACTTCGGTCAGCGCGCCTTCGGTGGTCTGCGCCAGCGAGATGCCGTCGTTCGCGTTGCGAGCAGCCTGGGTCAGGCCACGCACGTTCGCGGTGAAGCGGTTGGCGATGGCCTGGCCGGCGGCGTCGTCCTTGGCGCTGTTGATGCGCAGGCCGGAGGACAGGCGCTCGATGGCGGAGCCCAGAGCGGATTGGGACTTGTTGAGGTTGTTTTGCGCAACCAGCGACAAGTAGTTGGTGTTGATAACAGCAGCCATGGATAGCTCCCAAGAGAGAAAGGCTTCTTCAAACCGGGCAGCCAGGCCGCCCACTTCGCGAGACTCGATGTCCCGCTGCCCTGGGTAACGGCGCGATCATCGTCAACTTAAGTTCAATTGCTGCCGGATTTGGTGATATCCGGGCCCGATGTCGTTACAGCACCTGGGCCAGGTGGGATTCGGCGGGCAGTTCCTGCCAGGCCCCTTCTTTCAGGCGTGCCCGTATGCGCGCCGTGGCCTGGCTGCGCAATTGGCAGACACGCGCCTCGGTCACTTCCAGCACGGCGCCGATTTCCTTCAGGTTCAAGCCCTGTTCGTAACACAGCGACAGCACCAGTTTCTCGCGGTCCGGCAGGGTTTCGATGGCGCCGACCAGGGCGCGCCGCAGGTCGCCCGTCAGCAGGGCGTCCAGCGGGTTGCTCGCGGTATCGGCCGGTGCGTCATGCCAGCCGCGATCGTCGGCGTCGCCCGCGCCCAGGTCGTCGTAGTGCAGGATCTGGATGCCGCGGGCATCGTTGAGCATGGCCTGGTATTCGTCCAGCGGCAGCTCCAGCGCGTCGGCGATTTCCCGCTCGGACGGCGGGCGCATCAGTTCGTGCTCTTTCTTTTGGATGGCGGCTTCGATGCGCTTGCTCTTGCTGCGCACGCTGCGGGGCAGCCAGTCCTGACTGCGCAGCTCGTCCACCATGGCGCCCCGGATACGGGTGGTGGCGTAGGTTTCGAACTGGGCCTCGGGGGTTTCCTGGTACCGGCGGGCGGCATCCAGCAAGCCGATCATGCCGGCCTGGACCAGGTCGTCGAGCTGCACGCTGGCCGGCAGGCGCGCGAGCATCTGCAGCGCCAGCTTGCGGACCAGCGGGGCGTACCGGACCAGGCTGTCATCGGCGTAAGGCATGCGTATCTGTCGACGTCTCGATCAAGTAAAGATTGTCGACAAAACCGGCCATTTCATTCGTATAAAAACGAAAGGTTTTAAGCGTTTGTTTACGAGTTTCGAGCGGCTTGGTTAGTCCAGAATGTAACTGTAATGTATCTTTTATGCCAAATATAAGAAAATAGTCCACATTTGGATATGAATGTCATAAAAATTGACACTATGCATGGTAGATTGCACGCATCTTGGTATTACTAGATACATGTTGTATCTGATGTTTCGCCCGGTTGTGCGGGACCGGGCCGACATTGCCCAGTACTCAAATCCCGGCATTTCCAGCCCTCAGGAGCCATAAGCGTGAATACAGCGGATAGTTCTTTGCTCGCCGATATTCGGGAAGTCAATCTTTCGTATCTGCTGTTGGCCCAGCGGATGTTGCGCGACGACTATGCTGCGTCGATGTTCCGCTTGGGTTTCAGCAACGAAGTGGCCGATATCCTGATGCGCTTGTCGCCAGCCCAGTTGGTCAAGCTGGCCGGGTCGAGCTCGCTGCTGTGCCGCTTCCGCTTCGATGATTACAGCCTGCTGTCGGCGCTGACCCAGGACGTGTTGGGTGGGGCACTGCAACAGGCGCATGCCACGATTCTGCTGGCCAAGCAGCCGGTCGAGCAGTTGGCCTGATGGCCCGCGCTGCCATAGGGGCCAGAAGCGTGTCCCAGGAGGCGGATGATATCCTCCTGGCCAGCACCATGATTTCGCTGGGCGCGCGCCTGCAGGTGCTGGAAGCCGAGACCAGTCTCAGCCACGACCGCCTGTCGCGGCTCTACCGCGAAATCCGCGCGTGCTCGCCTCCCAAGGGCATGCTGCCGTTCTCGGTCGACTGGTTCATGACCTGGTTACCGAATATCCATTCGTCGCTGTTCTATAACGTGTATGCGTTCCTGAACACGCGTACCGCCAGCCGCGGCATTCGCGCCACCATCGATGCGTACCGCCTGTACCTGGAACATGCCGGCGTGGAAAACCACACCGATGAGCCGGTACTGAGCTTCACGAGGGCATGGATGCTGGTCAGGTTCTTCGACAGCGGCATGCTGCAGTTGTCGCCTTGCCGCCAATGCGGCGGGCATTTCATTGCGCATGCGCATGATCCGCAGGGAGACTTCATCTGCGCGATCTGCCGCCCGCCACCCCGCGCCGGCAAGACCCGGGCCGCGGCCAAGGCGCGCGCGGGGCAGCGCGCGGCCGAACCCGCGCCCGCGACGGTTGCCGAGCGATCCTGAGCGACAGCCTCAAACAGTCCAAAAGCCACTGAAAACTCCCCGTAACCCGTGTTTTTACAACCGGGTTCGCGGGAGATCATTGTCGCCAACTCTAGACTCGATGGCAGAGGCCCGATGTGTTGATTGTGATTGGTTATACGGTGGTGCTTGTCGCCGTGATCGGCAGTTTTATCGGCTTGGGCGGGCATCTGGGGGCACTGTACCAGCCGTTCGAACTGACGCTGATCGCAGGCGCCGCGCTGGGCGCTTTCCTGGCGGGCAATAGCCGCAAGTCGCTGGCATTGGTGCGGCAGTCGCTGCCGCAGGCCATCAAGGGTGCCCCGTACAGCAAAGAGGTCTACATGGAGCTGATGGCGCTGCTCTACGTGCTGCTGAACAAGGCGCGGCGCGAAGGGCTGATGGCTATCGAGTCCCATATCGAAGACCCGGAATCCAGCGCCATCTTCAGCGAATACCCGCGCATCACGCAAGATGCCAAGCTGATGGAGTTCATCACCGATTACCTGCGGATCATGATCAGCGGCAACATGAGCTCGTTCGAGATCGAGACGCTGATGGACGAGGAAATCGAGACCTATCGGCACGAGCGCGACGTGCCGTGCCACTCGCTGCAGCAGATGGCCGATGCGCTGCCGGCCTTCGGCATCGTGGCGGCCGTGCTGGGCGTGATCAAGGCGCTGGGGGCGGTGGATCAACCGCCGGCGGTGCTGGGCGATCTGATCTCGAAGGCGATGGTCGGCACCTTCCTGGGGGTGTTGCTGGCTTATGGCTTCGTGGCGCCATTGGCTTCGCGCCTGGAACGCCGCACGTCCGAGTCGGTCAAGGTGCTGGAATGCATCAAGGTGACGCTGCTGGCCAGCATGAACGGCTATCCCCCCCAGTTGGCCGTGGAGTTCGGCCGCAAAGTACTGTTCTCCTCGGTGCGCCCTTCATTCGGTGAGCTTGAAGAACACGTGCGCCAGACCAAATCGGCCGCCACCGGCCGCGCCTGACGGGGCGTCCGATGAGTTCGCTGAACAACCACCGGGTCGTGGTCCGCCGCAAGCGCGTCGTCCGGCGCGCCCATCACGGCGGTAGCTGGAAGATTGCCTACGCGGATTTCATTACCGCCATGATGGCGTTTTTCCTGGTGATGTGGCTGATTGCCATCGTGCCCAAGGAAGAACTGCGCAGTATTGCCGAATACTTTCGCACCCCGCTGCGCGTGGCGCTGACCGGCGGACCGAATTATTCGGCCGAGACCAGTGCCATTCCAGGCGGTGGGCACGACCCCTTGCGGGACGAGGGCGAGGTACGGCAATCCGATGGCAGCCGGGTGCAGTCCCAGGTGCAGGCCGATACGGAGCGGCGCGACCGTCATGCGCTTGAACGGCTGAAGCGCCGGCTGGACGCCATGCTGGAAGAAAACCCGGTGCTGAAGAATTTCCGGCCGCAACTGCTGATCGACATGACCACCGAGGGCCTGCGCATCCAGATCGTGGACAACCAGAACCGGCCGATGTTCGCCACCGGCAGCGCCGAGGTGCAACCGTATATGCGCGACATTCTTCGCGAGCTGGGGCCGGTGCTCAATGAGTTGCCCAACAAGCTCAGTATTGCCGGGCACACCGATGCCACCCAGTACGCCCGTGGCGAGCGTGCCTACAGCAATTGGGAACTGTCGGCCGACCGCGCCAACGCCTCGCGCCAGGAACTGGCGGCCGGCGGCATGGCCGAAGGCAAGCTGATGCGCATACAGGGGCTGTCTTCCAGCATGAGCCTGGTTAAAGATGACCCGTATGCGGCCGTTAACCGTCGTATCAGCCTGGTGGTGCTGAATCGGCGCACGCAGAAGCAGATCGAGCAGGAAAACGCGGCGGCGGCCGATTTGAGCGTGCGCAACGCCAGGGAAATGAGCGAGTCCGTGGCGGAGCAACCGCCGCGGGACGAGACGGCAAGGTAGTCATGACGGCAACGATATTGGTGGCGGACGATTCGGCGACGATGCGCATGATCGTCCAGGCGACGTTGAGCCAGGCAGGCTGGCGTGTGCTGACGGCGGGCAACGGCCAGCAGGCGCTCGAGCTGGCGCGCGGCAATCGCATCGACATGCTGGTCAGCGACTGGAACATGCCCGTCATGGGCGGCCTGGCGTTGATCCAGGGCCTGCGCGGCGAGCCGGGCTACCAGGACCTGCCCGTCCTCGTGCTGACCACGGAAGACGATGGGCAAAGCAAGAGCGCGGCGCGCGATCTGGGGGTGTGCGGTTGGCTGAACAAGCCGCTCGATCCCGGCGTGCTGGTGGAATTGGCATCCGAACTGCTCGGCGAGCAGCCCGGTGCCTGAGCAAGTTCGAAATGAAGGCGTACGGTCTATGAGCGGCGGTCTGGATCTCAGTCAGTTCTACGAGACATTCTTCGACGAAGCGGACGAACTGCTTGCCGAAATGGAGCAGTTGTTGTTGCAGCTCGATGTCGAGGCACCCGATATCGAGCATCTGAATGCCATCTTCCGTGCCGCGCATTCCATCAAGGGCGGCGCGGCCACCTTCGGCTGCTTCCAGCACCTGGCGGGCACGACGCATTTGCTGGAGAACTTGCTAGACGAGATCCGGCGCGGCGAAATGGCGTTGCGCGCCGATATGGTGGATATTTTCCTGGAAACGAAAGACGTGCTGAAAAGCCAATTGGACACTTATCGCGCCGCGCAAGAGCCCGACGAGGCGGTGTACGAACGGATCTGCGCGGCGCTGCGGCAGCTGGCGCAAGAGCATGGCGCGACACCTCCGCCACTGGAACAGCCTGCGGCGCCGGTTGCTGCCGCGCCGGTTGCGCCGGCACCGGTCGCCGCGGCCGACAGCAGCCTGCCGTACCGCGTACGCATTACGCGCGTGGCCGACAAGGATGCGCAATCGCTGCTCGACGAGATGGGCAACCTGGGCACCGTGCTGGCCCGCGACCGTTCCGAGGGCGGGCTGACAGTGTGGGTCGACAGTACCTGCTCGGCCGACGATATCGAGGCGGTGTGCTGCTTTATCGTGGACGCCGACCAACTGGATGTACAGCGAGCCGCCGCACCCGATGCCGCGCCGCGGGCGCCCGTTGCCGCCGTAGATCAATTTGCCCAGGCGGCGGCGGAATTTGCCGCCCAGGTGGCGGCCGATCCGCCCGCTGGCCAGGTTGCGCAGTCGGCCGCCACGGCGGCTGTCACGGCCAAGCCGGCGCGGGCTGCCGCGGCTGCCGCGCCGGCCGATAAAGAATCCACGTCGATTCGCGTCGGCGTCGAGAAAGTCGACCAGGTCATCAACCTGGTGGGCGAGCTGGTCATTACCCAGGCCATGTTGGCGCAGACGGCCGCGGGCCTGGATCCGGTGCTGCACGACCGGCTGCTCAATGGCATGGAGCAGTTGGAACGCAATGCGCGCGACCTGCAGGAAGCGGTGATGTCGATCCGCATGATGCCGATGGACTACGTGTTCAGCCGCTTTCCCCGCCTGGTGCGCGATATCGCCGTCAAGATGGGCAAGCAGATCGAGCTGCAGACCTATGGCCGCGCCACCGAGCTGGACAAGAGCCTGATCGAGCGCATCATCGACCCGCTGACCCACTTGGTACGCAATAGCCTGGACCATGGCATCGAGACGCCGGAAAGACGCATTGCCGAAGGCAAGGACCCGGTCGGCCAGTTGATTCTGTCTGCCGAGCACAACGGCGGCAATATCGTGATCGAAGTCAGCGACGACGGCGGTGGCCTCAATCGCGAGAAGATCATGAAAAAGGCCCTGGCCCAGGGCCTGCCCGTCAACGAGAACACATCCGATGAAGAAGTCTGGCAGCTTATCTTCGCACCGGGCTTCTCGACGGCCGAGCAGGTGACCGATATTTCGGGGCGCGGCGTGGGCATGGACGTGGTACGGCGCAATATCCAGGACATGGGCGGCCACGTGCAGCTTTCCTGCGTGCCGGGCGAGGGCACCACCACCCGCATCGTACTGCCGCTGACGCTGGCGATCCTGGATGGGATGTCGGTACGGGTGGGCGCCGAGACGTTCATTTTGCCGCTGAACCACGTAACCGAATCGCTGCAACCCAGCGAAGACCAGATGTACTCGGTGGCGGGGGATGAGCGGGTAATGCAGGTGCGGGGCGAATACCTGCCCCTGGTCGAGCTGCATCGCGTGTTCGGCGTCGCCGGCGCGCAGGCCGACCCCACGCAGGCCATCGCCGTCATCATGCAGGCGCAGGACCGCCGCTTTGCGCTGCTGGTGGACCATTTGGTGGGCCAGCACCAGGTCGTGGTGAAGAACCTGGAATCCAATTATCGAAAAGTGCCGGGCGTGTCTGCGGCCACCATTCTGGGCGACGGCAGCGTGGCACTGATTGTCGACGTGTTTGCGCTGGCGCGGGCGAACCGCGAGAAATGGGCGCAGCCCGAAGCCACATTGAATTGAGAGAGAACCTTACATGGCAATCAAACCGCAAGCGCAGGCCGCGCGCGTCGAAGACGTCGGCAGCGAGTTCCTGGTGTTCACGCTGGGTGAAGAAGAGTACGGCATCGATATCCTGAAGGTGCAGGAGATCCGCGGTTACGACGCGGCGGCGGTCACGCGCATCGCCAATGTTCCTTCGTTCATCAAGGGTGTCACCAATTTGCGCGGCATCATCGTGCCCATCGTGGATTTGCGCATCAAGTTCAAGCTGGGCAGCGTCGAATACAACGAACAGACCGTTGTGATCATCCTGAACCTGGACCACCGCGTCGTGGGCATTGTGGTCGACGGCGTGTCGGATGTGCTGATGCTCAACGCCGGCCAGGTGCGCGCAGCGCCGGAATTCGGCGCAATGCTGTCCACCGAGTACCTGACCGGCCTGGGCACGATCGACGATCGCATGCTGATCCTGGTGGATATCGAGAAGTTGATGACCAGCGAGGAAATGGCGCTGGTGGAAAAGGCTGCCGCCTAGGGCGTGCGGCCGCGCAGGCCGTCGCGCCGGGGCAACCGTTGGACCGTAGTTGGGGGTTTTATCATGCGCAAGTTCGTGGCCAACATGAAGATACGCACCAGCCTGCTTGGCGTATTGGGTTTTTTCTCGCTGATGCTGGTGATCGGCGCCATGCTGGGGGTGCTGTCGCTGCGCGTCAGCAATGGCACCCTGGCCGGCATACGCCAGACGCAGGATGTGGGCGACGCACTGACGCGCCTGGTCAATAGCTACAAAGATGTGGTCAATGGCCTGGCCCGCACGGCCAATGCCCATTACGGCGATATCGTGCGCAGTGCCGGCCAGTCTGTTGCGCTGGCACCGGGGCTGGCTGCCGAGGCGGCCGGCCTGATGCAGCGCGCCAGCGCGGCCATGAATCGCGCCCAGACCGAGTTCGAGTATTACAAGGGGCTGCCGCGCCCGGACGGCGCGCAGGAAAGCCTGGCCGAAGTCGACGCTGCCTATGCCGCGCTGATGCATCAGGGCATTGCGCCCTTGTTCGGCTTGCTTGAACGAGGCGACATGGCGGCCTACCAGAAGCAGGCGCAGACCCTGCACGATGCTGTCGAAGGGCGCTTTGCGCGGGCGGTCGAGGGCTTCGATTTCTGGCGGGCCAGCCAATTGCAGGATGCTTATGTGCTGGCGACACAGCGTTACCAGGGTGTGCTGGCGGCGGTTGCCGTGGGCGGCGCCATGGCGGCATTGCTGGTATTGGGCACCTACCTGTTCCTGCGGCGCCGCGTACTGCTGCCGCTGCAGGAAGCCGGGCAGCATTTCGATCGCATGGCCGCCGGCGACCTGACGGCGCGTGTGGAGGTTCGCAACAGCAACGAGGTAGGACAGTTGTTCGGGGCGCTCAAGCGCATGCAGGAGAACCTGGCGCGCACGGTATCGCAGGTTCGCCGCGGGGTCG
>NZ_JAHUWT010000020.1 GCF_019218885.1 Bordetella sp. BOR01
AAGGAGGGGAAGGGAGGGAGGAAGAGGGGAAGAAAGGGGAGGGGGGGGGGGAAAGAAGAGGGGGGGAAGGAGGGAGGGAAAAGGAAGGGAAGAGGAAAAGAAAGGAAGAAAGGGGGGAGAGAAGAAAGAAAGGAAGAAAGAGGGAAAAGGAGGAAAGAAGGAAGAGGAAAAGAGGAAGAAAAGGGAAGGAAGAGGGGGAGAGGAGGGAAAGGGAGGGGAGGAGGGGGGGGAAAGAGGAGAGAGAGAGGGGGGGAGAGGGGAGGGGGAGGGGGGGGGAGAAGGGAGGGGAAAAAGGGGGGGAGGGAAGGTGGGGAGGGAGGGGAGGGGGGAGAAGGGAAAGGAGGGAGGAGGGGGGGGAAGGGGGAGAAAGGAGGAAGAAAAAGGGGGGAAAGGAGAAGAGAGGGAAGGAGGAGGGGGAGAGGGGGGGAAGGGAGGAGAAGGAGAAGGGGAGGAGAGGGAGGGTGACGGG
>NZ_JAHUWT010000021.1 GCF_019218885.1 Bordetella sp. BOR01
TCTCCCCCTTTCTCTTCCCTTCTCCTCTTCCCCTCTTTCCTCCTCTTCCTTCCCTCCCCTTCCTCCTTCCCTTCTCCTTCTCTTTCCCCCCTTTCCCTTCCCCTTTCCTTTCCTCTTTTCTTCCCTTCTCCCTTTCCTCTCCCCCTGCCTTCTCTCCTTTCCTCCTCCTCCCTTTCTCCCCTCTCCCCTCCCTACGTCGGCGTTTCTCCCGCCACCCTTTCCCCTCCCTTCCCTCTCCCCTTCCTCTTCCTTTCTCCTCTCCCTCTCCCCTCTTTCTTCCTTCCCTTCTCCCTCTCCCTTCCCCTCTCTCTTCCTCTCCTCTTCCTCTCTCTTTTCCTTTCTCTTTCTCCTTTCCTTCCTCACTATTTTCTCTTCCTCTTCCCCCTTACTCCTCATCTTCTTTTCCTCCCCCTTTCTCTTCTCCCCCTCTTCCTCTTCCTCCTCCTCTTCTCTTTTCTCTCTCT
>NZ_JAHUWT010000022.1 GCF_019218885.1 Bordetella sp. BOR01
GTAGTAGCCCTTGAGCTCTTCGGGGAAGTAGCTTTTCTTGAAGCGCTCGGGGTCACCCCAGATGTTGCGGATCATCGACGGCCAGGGCTTCTTGACCACCAGGATGCCGCCGGCGCCGTTGGGCATGTCGTTGCCGGATTCATCGACGATGGCCGCGGTGATGCCGGGCAGCGGCAAGGTGCACGAACCGGGCACCAGCGGGGTGGCACCAGGCAGAGGCGTGATCATGTGGCCGCCGTTTTCGGTCTGCCAGAAGGTGTCCACGATCGGGCAGCGCTCGCCACCAATGTGCTTGTAGTACCACATCCAGGCTTCGGGGTTGATGGGCTCGCCCACGCTGCCCAGGATACGCAGCGACGACAGGTTCCAGTTCTTGGGGTGCACCTTCTCGTCGGAATCCGCGGCCTTGATCAGCGAACGGATGGCCGTGGGCGCGGTGTAGAAC
>NZ_JAHUWT010000023.1 GCF_019218885.1 Bordetella sp. BOR01
CCGATGCGCCGGTCGACGAGAAGGTGGTGCTCAGCCTGCTGCTGTGGGGGCTGACCGCGTTCGTGATCGCCATCGTCAACAAGGTGTTCAGGCTGAAGATGCTCTCGGCGCTGGCCGAGCGGGTCACCTTCGTGATGATCCCGCCGCTGTTCCTGATCTTCCTGGTGCTGGGCACGATCTTCATCGGCATCGCCACGCCGACCGAGGGCGGGGCGATGGGAGCGGTGGGGGCGATCGTGATGGCGCTGATCCGCCGTCGGCTGACGCTGGACCTGCTGCGCCAGGCGATGGACACGACCACCAAGCTGTCGTGCTTCGTGGTGTTCATCCTGGTGGGCTCGACGGTGTTCGGGCTGACCTTTCGCGGCGTCAGCGGCGACCTGT
>NZ_JAHUWT010000024.1 GCF_019218885.1 Bordetella sp. BOR01
TTTCTGTGCTGCAAGAACAGCACCGCAGTAGGCAGTACCGCTCTTTAACAACGAAACAACCGATAAGTGTGGGCGCTTGATGGCGCGGCGCACGGCCACGGGGTTTGCCTTCGGGCGGGCTTGGTGGTCGGGTAAGCCGAAGAGAAATCAGGCGCTCACATAGAAGTGAAGTACCAAGAATGTCAAACATTCAAGGAACCTCATTTTCTTTGAGCGAAGTGCTGTCGTCTTTCGGGATGATGGTGCGCGAACATTACAGAGATTGAACTGAAGAGTTTGATCCTGGCTCAGATTGAACGCTAGCGGGATGCTTTACACATGCAAGTCGAACGGCAGCGCGGACTTCGGTC
>NZ_JAHUWT010000025.1 GCF_019218885.1 Bordetella sp. BOR01
GTGCGCTGGCCGGTCAAGCTGCTGATTCCGGTGGGCTTTGCGCTGCTGGTGCTGGCCGGTGTCTCGCGGCTGATCAAGTGCGTGGGGTACCTGCGCGGCCAGTGCCCGGATCCGCTGGCACGCGCGGTGGGCAAGAGCGCCGAGGAAGAGCTGGCTGAAGAGATCGCCCGTGAAGCGCAGGCGCGCGAGGCGGCCCTGCTGCAACAACAAGACAAGGGTCGCTGATCATGGAGTTTTTCATTGCGAATCTGGCGCCGATCATGTTCGGCACGCTGGTGGTATTCCTGCTGCTGGGTTTTCCGGTGGCTTTTGCGCT
>NZ_JAHUWT010000026.1 GCF_019218885.1 Bordetella sp. BOR01
GCGAGGTGCGTTCGCTGGCGCAGCGCAGCGCGCAGGCGGCCAAAGAGATCAAGGTGCTGATCGAGGACTCGGTCAGCAAGGTGGGCACGGGTTCGCAGCAGGTCGAGCGCGCGGGCGCGACGATGCAAGAGATCGTGGCCTCGGTCAAGCGGGTGACGGACATCATGGGCGAGATCTCGGCGGCCTCGGAAGAGCAGTCGGGCGGTATCGACCAGGTGAACCGAGCGGTGTCGCAGATGGACGAGGTGACGCAGC
>NZ_JAHUWT010000027.1 GCF_019218885.1 Bordetella sp. BOR01
TCGTGATGATCCCGCCGCTGTTCCTGATCTTCCTGGTGCTGGGCACGATCTTCATCGGCATCGCCACGCCGACCGAGGGCGGGGCGATGGGAGCGGTGGGGGCGATCGTGATGGCGCTGATCCGCCGGCGGCTGACGCTGGACCTGCTGCGCCAGGCGATGGACACGACCACCAAGCTGTCGTGCTTCGTGGTGTTCATCCTGGTGGGCTCGACGGTGTTCGGGCTGACCTTTCGCGGCGTCAGCGGCGACCTGT
>NZ_JAHUWT010000028.1 GCF_019218885.1 Bordetella sp. BOR01
CCGATGCGCCGGTCGACGAGAAGGTGGTGCTCAGCCTGCTGCTGTGGGGGCTGACCGCGTTCGTGATCGCCATCGTCAACAAGGTGTTCAGGCTGAAGATGCTCTCGGCGCTGGCCGAGCGGGTCACTTTCGTGATGATCCCGCCGCTGTTCCTGATCTTCCTGGTGCTGGGCACGATCTTCATCGGCATCGCCACGCCGACCGAGGGCGGGGCGATGGGAGCGGTGGGGGCGATCGTGATGGCGCTGATCCGCC
>NZ_JAHUWT010000029.1 GCF_019218885.1 Bordetella sp. BOR01
CCGACACCACCCCGGTGGTCGCCGCCAGCATCGCCCCCACCACCACCACCGCAATGGCCAGCCCCCCGCGCAGCGGGCCGAACACCTGCCCGATCGTCTCGAGCAGGTCTTCGGCCATGCCGGATCGTTCCAGCACCAGCCCCATCAGGGTAAAGAACGGCACCGCCAGCAGCGTGTCGTTGGCCACGATGCCGAACACCCGCTGCGGCAGCGCCTGGAACAGCGACGCGTTGAACAGCCCCAGCTCCATGCCCA
>NZ_JAHUWT010000002.1 GCF_019218885.1 Bordetella sp. BOR01
GCTCGGTGCCGTTCATCGTGATCCAGCTGATCATGGTGGCCGCGGTGATGATCTTCCCCGGCATGGTCATGCACTACAAGGCCGGCGCCTCTACCGTCGATCCCAGTACGGTCAAGATCGAGATCGACAGCAGCTACGGCAGCGGTGTCTACGGCAGCGGTTCGGACGATCCGGCGGCCGCTTTCAAATAGGGGATCGAGCCGCCGGATCCTGTCACGATTCGGTCAACGACAGGCCTCAAAATATAAGGGATAACCCTTGTAAGGGTTATCCCATCCCCGTCGGATATCCGCGATTTTCGCGCTGTTGCGCCGGGTATCCGGCTGCCACCCGCTCCGTTATTGGGCTGTGAGCGTTTACTCACAATGGCGTCACAGAGAAAAACGCAATGATTCTCGAAGTTGCCCACAAATGTCACGATTTCGAATCTTCCCGACATAAAGTTGCGGCTATCATGCAGACATAAGACGTCGTCAAGAGCCCCCCGGGCAGCTGCCGGGCTTCAAGGCCGAACGATGCGCCCCCACCAACGCATTCTGAAGGAGTCGGAGATGGAACAGATCCCGTTCGTTTCGTCCGCCCCCAATACGCTCGGCATCGAGCTCGAGCTGCAACTCATCAATCCGCGCAGTTTCGACCTGACCGCCGCCGCCGACGAACTGCTCGCCCAAATGGCGAACCATCCCATTGCAGACCGGGTCAAGCCTGAAATCACCCGGTCCATGATCGAACTGAATTCCTCGGTGCACGAGCACCCCATGGGCCTGCTGGCCGAAATGCGCGAAATGCGCGATGCCCTGTGCGAGGCTGCCGACGCCGTGGGCATCTCGGTGGCCGGCGGCGGCGCCCACCCCTTCATGCGCTGGCAAGAACGCGCCATTTCCGATTCGCCCCGGTTCCAGTACCTGGCCGAGATGTACGGCTACCTGGCCCGCCAGTTCACGGTGTTCGGCCAGCATATCCACCTGGGCGTGCCCTCGGGGGACGCGGCGGTGCGCATGGTGCGCAGCCTGTCGCCCTACGTGCCGCATTTCATTGCCTTGTCGGCGTCTTCGCCCTACTACGAAGGCGTGGATACCTTGTTCTCGTGCTGCCGCCTGAATGCCGTCAGCAGCTTCCCGCTGGCCGGCCACCTGCCGGCCGACGTTACCGACTGGTACCGGTTCGAGGCCCACATGGCGCAACTGCGCGCCAGCGGCCTGGCCGAAAGCATCAAGGACCTGTACTGGGATATCCGTCCCAAGCCCGAATTCGGCACGGTCGAGATCCGCGTGTGCGATACGCCGCTGACCGTCGAACGCGCCTGCCAGTTGGCCGCGTTCGCGCAGGCGCTGGCGGTGCTGGTCTCGCGCGAGCCCGAACCGGCGCAGACTGCCTGGCTGGCTTACCGCAGCAATCATTTCCAGGCCTGCCGCTTCGGCCTGCAAGGCAGCTACGTCACCCCGGACGGCCAGCGCCTGCGCCTGATCGACCACTTGCGCAGCTTGTTCCAGCGCCTGATGCCCATTGCCGACGAACTGGGTACCGGCGACATCTTGGCGGCCCTGCGCGACGAATCCATCCGCAATGGCAACGATGCCCGCTGGCTGCGCAGCCAGTTCCACCGGGTGCGCGACCTGCCGCTGGTGGTTGAATCGATGGCGCGCATATGGCGCGGCGAACGCGATACCAGCAGCACGGCGGCCGAGGTGCCACGGCGCCGTATCCGCGCCACGTCCGAGCCGGTGCTTGGGGTGCAGGCCCTGGCCACGCCGGAAGCCGGCGTCACGCCGGGCTGGCGGCCCGACCGCCTGCACTGAGCCGCGGCCGGGCGCTCAGCCAGCCCGGCGTCCGCCAATGGCGCTGACCGACAGCCGCGTCTCGCCCGGGGCGCTGCGCCGTGCGGCGGCGCGCCAGGCATGGCCGTAGGCCACTTCGATCGTCAGCGGGATCACACCTTCGGCATTGCGCTGCGCTTCCAGCGCGGCGCATAGGCGGTCGCGCCAGCCGCGCCCGGCCAGGCCGCGGCGCCGGTCGCGCGCGGGGTTGCCACCCAGCGCGCGTATATCTTGCAGCAACCGTTCAGGGCTGCGGTACGTCAGTGTCAGGGTGTCCTGGTCCATGACCGGGTCGGAAAAGCCGTTTTCCACCAGCAGGTCGCCGAAGTCGTGCATGTCCACGAACGAAGGCGTGGCGGTGCGCAGGCCGGCGTCGTCCAGCGCCTGGCGCAGTTCGCGCAGCGTGGCCGGCCCTAGACAGGAAAACATCGCCAGCCCGCCCACCTTCAGGACGCGGCGCCATTCGGCCAGTACCGCATGCGGCGTGGGGTGCCAGTGCAACGCCAGGTTGGACCACACCAGGTCCAGCGATTCGGCGGCCAGGCCGGTGTCGGCCAGGTCGGCGCGTACGAACCGCGGGCCGTTGCCGCGCCGGCCCACCAGCTTGCCCAGCCAATCGGCCACGCTGCCGGCCGCATGGCGTTGGCGGGCGTGCTCAAGCAGGGTTTCGCTGGCGTCCAGGCCCAGGTAGGTCGACTGGGGGTAGCGCTCGCGCAGCAGCGGCAGGTTGTCGCCGGCGCCGCAGCCGGCATCCAGCAGGGCGGCCGGTTGCAGGCGTATGTATTGCAGCCGCCCCAGCATGCGACGGGCGATTTCGCCATACAGGAATTGCGCGTCGGACAAGTCGCCGCGGCGCGAGAATTGCCGCACGACGTGGGCGGGCACCAGGGGCAGGGTAGGCGGGGATTCGGGTGAAGACTGTGACATGAAGGGCGCACCGCGGGGCGGCGGCGCTGCAAAAGCGTGATGTGATATCGGCCGTTCGGTGCTCGGACCAGCCGTCATGTCGCCCATTATTGCCCATTCGCGCCTTCTGTTCCCGTTGCGATCCGCCGCCCGGCGCATGCTGGCCGGCCTGGCCTCGGATTGCCCGCTGTGCGGCGGGTTGGCCGCGGGCGGGCTGCTGTGCCCGGGCTGCGCCGTCGATATCGGGCGCACCATGCACGATGGCGGCCCCCGCTGCGCGCGCTGTGCCTTGCGGCTGGAGGCGGCCGCGCAAAGCTGCCCAGACTGCGCCCGCGCCGCCCCCGCCTTTACCCGCACCATCGCCGCGTTCGACTACGAACCGCCATTTGACAGCCTGATCGGCCGCTACAAGGCAGAACGGCGCTACGGGTTGGCGACCGCACTGGCGCAACTGCTGGCCGACGCCACGGCACGGCAGGTGGTGCGCCTGCACCCTGCCACGCTATTGATCCCGATTCCGTCCAGCCAGGCCTCGTTGCGGCGGCGCGGCTTCAATCCGGCAGCCGAACTGGCCGCCGGCCTGGCGGCCGCGTTGCGATTGCCGTTGCGGCGCGGCGTACTGCAGCGCGTGCGCGAAGGCCCGCGGCAGGCTGCCGGCAACCGCCAGGCACGCCGCCAGGGCGCGCAGGGCTTGTTCCATTGCGGCCAGCCCGTGCCAGGATGCCGCGTGGGGCTGGTCGACGATGTGATGACCACCGGCAGCACCGTGGACGCCGCCGCGCGTGCCCTGCTGCAAGCCGGCGCTGCGGAAGTCACGGTGCTGGTGGCCGCGCGCACGCCGGTGCGGGCTGACCCGCCCCCGGCCGCTAGCGCATCACGAACGGGTTGCCCACCGGCGCGCCGGCATTGATCACCACGCTTTTCACCTGCTGGTATTCGCGCATGGCATCGATGCCGCTTTCGCGGCCCAGGCCCGAATCCTTGTAGCCGCCGAACGGCATCAGGTAGCTGACCAGGCGATAGGTGTTGACCCATACCGTGCCCGACTGGATGCGTTCGGCCATGCGCAGCGCGCGGCCGATGTCGCGCGTCCATACCCCGGCGCCCAGGCCGAAGCGCACGTCGTTGCCCAGCCGGACGGCTTCGTCTTCGTCTTTGAAGCGGATGATGGACAGCACCGGTCCGAACACTTCTTCCTGCGCGATGCGCATGGCGTTGTCGACGTCGCCGAAGATGGTGGGCTGGATGAAGCGGCCGTCTTTCCAGGGGCCTTCGCGCACGGGTTCGCCGCCCAGCAGCAGCCGCGCGCCTTCCTGGCGGGCGATGTCGATGTATTCGAGCACCTTGCGGTACTGCGGCGGCGTGGTGATGGGGCCGACCTGGGTGTCGGCCTGCATCGGGTCGCCCATCTTGGCGGTACGCGCCAGTGCCACCAGTTTTTCGACGAAGGCGTCGTAGATGCTGTCTTGCAGCAGCAGGCGCGAGCCGGCGATGCAGGTCTGGCCGGTGGCCGCGAAAATGCCGGACACCGCGCCATTGACGGCGTCGTCCAGGTTGGCGTCGTCGAACACGATGTTGGGCGACTTGCCGCCCAGTTCCAGGCTGACGTGCTTGAAGCCGCGCGCGGCCTGTTCATTGATAAGGCGGCCGGTGGCGTCCGAACCGGTGAAAGTGATCTTGCGCACGTGCGGGTGCGTGACCAGCGGCGTGCCGACCTCGGCGCCAAAGCCGGTGACCACGTTCACCACACCGGGCGGAAAACCAGCCTCTTCGAACAGCTTGACGAATTCCAGGGTGGACGCCGACGTGAATTCCGATGGCTTCAGTACCAGCGTGCAGCCCGCCGCCAGCGCCGGCGCGATCTTCCAGGTCAGCAGCAGCAGCGGCGAATTCCAGGGGGTGATGGCGGCCACCACGCCCAGCGGCTCGCGGCGGGTATAGCCAAAGTGGCCGGGCTTGTCGATGGGCGGTACGGTGCCTTCGATCTTGTCGGCCAGGCCGCCGTAGTAATAGAACCATTGCGGCATATATTTCAGCTGGCCGGCCATTTCGGCGTACAGCTTGCCGTTGTCGCGTACTTCGGTGCGCGCCAGTGTTTCGGCATCGCGGGCGATCAGGTCGCCCAGGCGATGCAGCAATTGCCCGCGCTGGCTGGGCGTGTAGCTGGCCCACGGACCCTCGCGGCCGGCGCGGTGAGCCGCCTGCACGGCGCGGTCCACGTCTTCGGCGTTGCCTTTGGGAATGCTGGCCCAGGGCTTGCCGTCGCAGGGGTTATCGGACTCGAACCACTCGCCCGAGGCGGGGTCGACGTACTGGCCATCGATGTAGAGCTGGTAACGCTTCAAGATAGGTCTCCGTCGTGTCGGTATGTTGCCCAGGCCTGGCACCTGCACTGAAGCTGTCTATTGTGGCGCAATGCGCGGGCGGCGCGTGCCGTTGGCTGCCGGATTTTGCTTCGCTTTTCTGAAAGGACGGGTTTGCAACGGCATAACCCTGCCGGCACCCTGGCACAATAGCGGGCATCATGCGCCGCGGGCCGTCCGCGCGCCAGGATGGAATCATGTTTCACGTCGTACTCGTCTGCCCCGAAATCCCGCCCAACACCGGCAATGCCATCCGCCTGTGCGCCAATACCGGTGCGCAATTGCACCTGGTGCGCCCACTGGGCTTCCAGCTCGATGATGCGCGCATGCGCCGCGCCGGGCTCGATTATCACGAATGGCAACCTGTGCAGGTGCACGACAGCTTGCCCGATGCGTTGGCCGCCACGGGGGCCGGGGCCGCGCATATCTACGCCCTGACCACCCGGGCGCAGCGCAATGTGGCCGACGTGGCATTCGGCCCGGGCGATGTATTCGTATTCGGCCGCGAGACTGCGGGCCTGTCCGATGCGCACATGGCCTTGTTTGCGCCGCAGCAGTGCCTGCGCCTGCCCATGCGGGCAGGCCAGCGCAGCCTGAACTTGTCGAATGCCGTGGCGGTCACCGTATTCGAGGCGTGGCGCCAGAACGGCTACGCCGGCGGGGGCTAGCGGGGCGCGCTAGCTAGCGGCCATCGTAGAGGGCGGGTTCCAGCGGGTACAGGGGCCGCGCGCGCTTGCGGTACGGGAAAATGCCGTAATCCGATGTGGTGGCGCCGGGGCTGTCGCATTCGACCAGGCCGGCCGAGATCGGCACGAACACCGGGCGGCAGTACATGCGCGACTTCAACAACAGGTAGCGGGCGCCGCGCGGGTCTTGTCCCACGCTTTCGAATACGCCCAGGTCCCAGGGTTCGTGGGGACGTTCGCACAACACCAGGCAGGCCGTCCCGGTATCGAGCACGGCCGTGCGCCCCATATGGCACAGCATGCCGGTATAGGTGGGGCCGCTGATGCGGTACTGGCCGTCGGTAATGGTGCGCACCACGCCGTCCAGCACGAACGGCCGGACGTGGATGCCCAGGTGCGCCAGCGAACGCTTGTTCCCTACCGGCACTGACACGCGCGCGCCAACGCCCGCCGCGATCAGTTGCGCCACGGCCTCGGGGTCGCACAGCGGCCCGGCCAGGATGCCGCCCAGGCCCTTTGCCAAGGCGGCTTCCAGTACCGCGGTGGTGTCGCAGGTGCCGCCCGAATTGCAGTTGTCGCCGTGATCCAGTAGCAGCACGGGGCGGTCTTGCCCTGCGGCCATGCCGACAGCGCGCGCCAACGACGCATCCAAGGGGTCGCTGCGGTATACGAAACCGTCGCGCTGGTCCCAGATCTGCGCCGCCACCTGGGCGGCGGCGCGATCGGCAGCCGCCGCATCGCCGTCGGCCACGGCGATCACGCTGATGCAGGGGCGCTCGATGTCGGCCAGGCTGAAGCCGGCCAGCACCGATACGGCCAGCAGGCCCTGGCTTTCCAGCCGGCCGGCGGCCTCGACCGCCGCGCGCATGGCGCCCTGGCCGGTGGCCGAGCGCAGCGTATGGGTCATCAGCGGCAATTGCCGCCAGGCCAGGATGGGCCGGCAGCGGCCATCCAGCATGTCGAACAGCAGGCGGCCGGCATGGTCGCCGGTTTCGTACATGTCGACATGCGGGTAGGTCTTGAAGCCGACGATCACGTCGGCGTTGTCCATCATGGCCTGGGTGACATTGCCGTGCAGGTCCAGCGCCACGCCGATGGGCACGCCGGGCGCCGCGGCCCGCACGCGCCGCAGCAGCTCGCCTTCGCCGTCGTCGCAGTGTTCGGCCACCATGGCGCCGTGCAGGTCCAGCAGGATGGCATCGCAGCCCGGCGCGGCGGCGATGATGCGCGCGCACATCTGCTCGTAGGCGTCGGCCGCCACGGGCCCGCTGGGATAGGCCCAGCCCGACACCGGCGTGACCAGGGCCGCCTGGCGAGCCTGGGCCAGGTCGATGAAAGCCGCCATGGCGGTGCGTTGGCCGTGATTGGCGCGATAAGCGGCCTCGTCATAGTCGGGGCCATGTTCGCCAAACGCCTCCAGGGGCGTGGGCACCGGCGAAAACGTATTGGTCTCGTGGTTCAGGCGGGCGATCAGGACTTTCATGCGCGGAGCTCCGGCGGCGCTGGCTGTCTTGCGACGGTAGCAGATTGCCCGGCGCCACGCAGTCGCGTCGTCCGCGACCGTCGCGCCAAAAGACTTCACGCCGCAGAATTTACGCAGATTTTATGTAGAGGCCGGATTGTGGAATGGAAAATATACGGGCACCGGTCGCAGAATTTCGGATGGCTATTTCGCCGTTTGTCATCCAGGCAACATGAAGCGCAAACACTCTTCGCTACCTTCCACGGCTGTCTCTTTTTCGGCGGGTTTTCTACTTCTGACGGCGGCGCATGGCGCGGCCGCCGACGTTACCGGCTCGGCGACAGTGACCTCCGACTACGTCTGGCGCGGTTCCTCGCAGACGCAAGAAGATCCGGCGGTGCAGGCCGGCATCAAGTATGCCCACGAATCGGGCCTGTATGGATCCGTCTGGGGCTCCAACGTCAAGTTCAAGCCGGATAACGGTGCGTCCAGCGAGTTCGATCTTGCGCTGGGCTGGAATGGAGACATCGCCCAGGACTGGGCGCTGGATGTTTATTTCCTGCGTTATCAATACCCGTCCGCCGACGTCGATCTCAACTGGAATGAAATCAATGCCGCCGTCACCTGGCGCCAGAACTACTGGCTGGCATTGGGGGTTTCAGACAACGCCATGGCCAGCGACACCACGGGTACCTATGTGCAGTTGGGCGCCCGCTATCCGATCGACGAGCAATGGCGTGTCGAAGGCGCCATCGCCCATTACTTCCTGGATAGTGACTACGCCGACAGCTACACGCATGGCTACGTGGGCGTGGTGTGGGCCTTCAAGGCACCGTTCGAGGCGCGCCTGACGCTGCACGGCACCGATTCCGCCGCCAAGCGGCTGTTTCCCGGCGCGGCGGGATCGCGCGTCGAATTCGCGGTCCAGGCCGCCTTCTAAGCAAGCTACTCATGGCTGCTGTTTTCGTGCCGCCATGATCATCCGGAAATTTCTATCATGATTGAATATGCCGTGTTTCTTGTGCTGCTCATCGCGCTGGGCTGGCCGCTGGGCCGGTATCTCGCGGCAGTGATGCGCGGCGATGCCTTGCGCAGCGATGTCTTGTTCGGGTGGATCGAACGACCCCTCTATCGCATGCTGGGCACGCGCCCGGAAGTGGGAATGAGCTGGCGCGGCTATTCCAGCGCTTTCCTGCTGAGCAACCTGCTGCTCGCCATTGTGGTCTGGATCATCTTCACGACACAGGCCTGGTTGCCGCTGAACCCCGACGAAGTGCCGAACATGAGTTGGGACCTGGCGCTGCACACTGTGATGTCGTTCCTGACGAACACCAACCAGCAGCACTATTCCGGGCAGGGGCAGCTTTCCTACCTGTCGCAGATGACCGGCATCGTGGGGCTGCAGGTGGTCACTCCGGTGATGGGGCTGGCCGTGGTGGCGGCCACGCTGCGCGGCTTGTTCGGCGGCCGCCAGGCGAAGGGGCAGGGGCAGGGCGAGCATGCCGGCGCCAAGATCGACGTGGGCAACTACTGGGCGGACGTGATCCGCGCCACCCTGCGGTTCGTGCTGCCGCTGTGCCTGGTCTGGTCCGCGCTGCTGACCTGGCAGGGGGTGCCTGCCACCTTGGCGGCAGGCCTGCTGGCCAGTCCGGTAGAAGCCAGCGAAGCCTTGGCGGAACAGAAAATTCCGGTCGGACCCGTTGCGCCCATGGTGGCCATCAAGCAGCTGGGCAGCAACGGCGGCGGCTGGTACGGCCCCAACAGCACGGTGCCCCTGGAAAACCCGACGCCGCTGTCGAACTTCCTGGAAGTGCTGGCTATCGCGTTGATCCCGGTATCCATCATTTTCATGGTCGGCCCGCTCACCGGCCGACGCAAGTTCGGCGCCATGGTGTTCGGCACCATGCTGGCCATGTCGGTCATCTCGGCGGGCCTGGCCATGTGGACGGAGGGATATTCCTCCACCGCATCCGACATCGCCCTCATGGAAGGCAAAGAGGTCCGCCTGGGCGTGGACGCCTCGGCGCTCTGGGCCGCCATGACCACGCAGGTCAACAATGGTTCGGTCAACATGATGCTGGACTCGGCCGCGCCGCTGACGGGCATGGTCGCCATGAGCAACATGCTGATCAACGCCGTTTGGGGAGGCGTGGGCTGCGGCCTGCAGCAGTTCATCGTGTACCTGCTGTTGAGCGTGTTCCTGGCGGGCCTCATGACCGGGCGCACCCCGGAACTGTTCGGGCGCAAGATCGAAGGGCCCGAGGTCAAGCTGCTTGCGCTGCTGGTGCTGTGGCAGCCGCTGGTCATCCTGGGTTTCACCGCCTTCACGCTGGCCGTTCCAGGCCTGGCCGGCAACTCGAATCCCGGCTTTCACGGCATCAGCCAGGTGTTCTACGAGTACGTGTCGGCTTTCGCCAATAACGGTTCGGGCTTCGAGGGCCTGGGCGACGCCACGGTGTGGTGGAACGTGAGCTGCGCCATTGTGCTGGCCGCGGGCCGTTTTCCCGCCCTGGTCATTCCGCTGGTCATTGCCGCCATGCTGGCGCGCAAACGCCAGGCGCCCGAAGGATCGGGGACCCTGCCCGTCGAGACGCCGACTTTTGCCCTGACGCTGATCGGGATCATCGTCATCCTGACGCTGCTGCAGTTCATGCCGGTACTGGTGCTGGGGCCCGTGGCCGACCATCTTTCGCTCATGTCGCTGCTGGCCCGTTGAAGGAACTTTGAAATGACTACCAAGCATATGGCGCAGGGCGCACGCAGTCCTGCAGAAAGCGGGTTCGGCCTGATGCCGGCCCTGATCGACTCGGTGGTGAAGCTGGCGCCCCGGCACGCCATTCGCAATCCCGTCATGGCGGTGGTGTGGCTCGGCACCCTCCTGACGGCGGCGGCCACGCTGGCCGGCTGGACCGGCGCGGGCTTCGGCTGGGCGGTCACGTGCATCTTGTTCGTCACGGTGCTGTTTGCCAATTTTGCCGAGGCGGTGGCCGAAGCGCGTGGGCGCGGCCAGGCCGCGTCGCTGCGCAAGGCTCGCAAGGATCTCATCGCCCGCCGCCTCGGCCAGGATGGCCAGGAGACAGCCGTGCCGGCCGCCGGACTTCGTCCGGACGACCGCGTGCTGGTCGAGGCAGGCCAGTTGATTCCCGCCGACGGCGAGATCGTCGAAGGATTGGCGTCTATCAACGAGGCGGCGGTCACGGGCGAGTCGGCGCCCGTGCTGCGCGAGGCGGGAACCGACCGTTCCGGCGTGATCGGCGGCACCAAGGTGCTGTCCGACAGGATCATCGTGCGCATCACGGCGGAACCGGGCAACAGCTTCCTGGACCGCATGATTGCGTTGGTGGAAGGGTCCAACCGGCAGAAGACGCCCAACGAGATTGCGCTGGGCATTCTGCTGGCCGTGATGACGGTGACGTTCCTCATCGTGGTTGGCACCCTGCCGTTCATCGGCGGCTTCGTCAACGTCGATATCAACGTCGTTCTTCTGGTCGCATTGCTGGTGTGCCTGATTCCCACCACCATCGGCGGCCTGCTGCCCGCCATCGGCATTGCGGGCATGAACCGCGCGCTCAAGGCCAATGTGCTGGCCAAGTCGGGCAAGGCTGTCGAGGTGGCTGGCGACGTGGACGTACTTTTGCTGGACAAGACCGGCACCATTACTTACGGCGACCGCCAGGCCACCGCGTTTCACGCGCTGCCCGGCGTGGACCAGGCGCGGCTGCGCCAGGCTGCACTGCTGGCGTCGCTGGCCGATCCGACTCCCGAGGGGAAGTCCATTGTCAAACTGGCGCGCGAGCAGGGTGAGACACTGGCCGATCCGGCACAGGCGCGGTTTGTGCCGTTCACCGCGCAAACGCGTATGTCGGGCCTGGATATGAGTGATGATCGGGTGATCCGCAAAGGCGCCATCGACGCGATTACCCGGCACGTCGGCACGCTGGGCGGCGCCGTGCCGGGCGAACTCGAGGCGCGCGTCAACGACGTGGCGCGCAAGGGCGCCACCCCGCTGGTGGTCAGCGATGGCCGATACGTGCTGGGCGTGGTCGAGTTGTCCGATGTGATCAAGCACGGGATCAAAGAGCGCTTCGCGCGCCTGCGCGAGATGGGCGTGAAGACCGTGATGATCACCGGCGACAACAAGCTGACCGCCGCCAGCATTGCCGCCGACGCGGGCATGGATGACTACATTGCGGAAGCCCGGCCGGAAGACAAGCTGGCCCGCATCCGGGCCGAACAGGCCGGCGGCCGGCTGGTCGCCATGGTGGGCGATGGCACCAACGATGCTCCCGCATTGGCACAGGCCGACATCGGCCTGGCGATGAATTCCGGCACGCAGGCCGCCAAGGAAGCCGGCAACATGGTCGACCTGGATTCCGATCCGGCCAAACTGCTGGCCGTGGTGGAAATCGGCAAGCAGCAGCTCATCACGCGGGGCGCATTGACAACCTTCTCGCTGGCGAACGATGTCTCGAAGTACTTCGCCATCCTGCCCGCCCTGTTTGCCGCAGCCATCCCGCAAATGGCCGCGCTCAACGTGATGGGCCTGTCCAGCCCGGCCAGCGCGGTGCTGTCGGCCTTGATTTTCAACGCCATCATCATCCCGGCGCTGATTCCGCTGGCCTTGCGCGGCGTGCGCTTCAAGCCGGCCAGCGCCACCCATTTGCTGCGCAACAACATGCTGATCTACGGCGTGGGCGGCCTGCTGCTTCCGTTCGTCGGCATCAAGCTCATCGACCTCGTGTTGTCGAGCCTGTTCTCTATTTAAATTCAAAGGTTGATCATGACTACGGCGACTTCAGGCAATTTGCGGGCCCGGCCCGCCACCCAGGCTTCGGTCTTCGACCAAGGCGTCCTGCGCGGCGCCATCGGACTGACGGCCCTGTCGTTGATCGGGTTCGGGTTTCTTTATTCACTGGCGGGCGTGGGAATCGGGCAGGCGCTGTTTCCCTATGCCGCGAATGGCAGCGTGCTCGAACGCGGGGGCCGGGTGGTGGGGTCCGAACTGGTGGCGCAGCCGTTCAGCGGCGACAAGTACTTCCACCCCCGTCCCTCGGCCGCCGGCTATAACCCCATGGCGCTGGCCGGCAGCAACCAGGCCCGCACCAACCCCGACCTGCGCAAGCGGGTCGACGAGGCGCGCGCCGAGGTGGCGCAGCGTGAAGGCGTCGATCCGGCGGCGGTGCCCGGCGACCTGGTCACGCAATCGGGCAGCGGCATCGATCCGCACATCACGCCGGCGGGCGCGGCCCTGCAGGCCGAACGGGTGGCCCGGGCGCGGGGGCTGGGCCGCGACGTCGTAGACCAGCTCGTGGCGGAACAGACGCAAGGCCTGCAATTCGGCGTCTTCGGGCAACCCCGGGTCCACGTGCTTAACCTGAACCTGGCGCTCGACGAACTGGCGGCGCGCGCCCAGCCCGGCGCGATCCGAGCAGGCGCCGGAAAATGAACAGGCCGGGTACGCCTCGGCAAGTCAGCGAGCGGTTCGAGCGTGGCGTCGAGCAGCCGCCCGGCGCAGGCGGGCAGCGCCATTGCCACGGGCAGTGCGCCGCCGTACGATACTTCCCGGCCACCACCTCCGATGCCCTGACGCGCCATGGAAAACCGGAAGACTGAACAGGCCGCCGCCTTGCTGGGCGAGCTCAAGCGTCAGGCGGCGGGCCGCCTGACGGTATTCCTGGGCGCGGCTCCTGGCGTCGGCAAGACCTACGCCATGCTGGCGCGGGCGCGCGAGCTCCGGCGCCAGGGCATCGATGTGGTCATCGGCATAGTCGAGACGCACGGACGCAAAGAAACGCAGGCCATGGCCGATGGCCTGCCGTCCGTACCGCGCAGAGCCATGATGTACCGGGGCCGGCCGCTCGAGGAAATGGATCTCGACGGCCTGCTCGCACGCAAACCCGCCATCGCCCTGGTCGACGAGCTGGCGCATCGCAACGTGCCCGGCAGCCGGCACGAACGGCGCTGGCAGGATGTGCAGGAACTGCTGGACGCGGGCATCGACGTGTACACCACCGTCAACGTGCAGCACCTGGAAAGCCTGAACGACGTGGTGCACCAGATTACTGGCATCCGGGTCAGCGAAACCGTGCCCGATACGGTATTGGACCGGCTGCGCGATATCCGGCTGGTGGACCTGCCGGCGCGCGAGCTGATCGAGCGCCTGAACCAGGGCAAGGTCTATCTGCCCGAGCAGGCGGCCCAGGCCCTGCAGGCGTTTTTCTCGCCGTCCAATCTCACGGCCTTGCGCGAACTGGCTATGCAGACCGTCGCCGACCACGTCGATGTGGACCTGCGCGAAGCGCGCACGGCGCTAGGGCTGGATGGCATTGCGGTGCAACGCCACGTCTTGATCGCCATCGATGGCCTGGGGCATTCCGAGTACCTGGTACGCGCGGGCGCCCGGATCGCGGAGCGTCGCGGGGCGCCGTGGTCGGTCGTCACTGTGGACACCGCGCGCGCTTCTGCAATGCTTGCCAACGGGCCGGATCCCGGCGGCGCGGCCGCGTCGGCCGGCGCGGAACTGCGGGGCGAGCAGCAGCGCTTGCTGGAAATCGACAAGGCCTTCGCGCTGGCGCGCAATCTGGGTGGAGAAACCGAGATCCTGCACAACACGGATGTCGTGCAGGGCCTGCTGGATGCGGCCGCGGCGCGCGGCGCCCGGTCCATCGTCATCGGCCGTACCCGCGAACGTCCGATTGCCCGTATTTTCAATCGCACGCTGACGCAACAACTGCTGCAGCGGGGGGCGCCCTACGAGCTGACCATCGTCAGCGCGCCCCAGAGGCGGGCGCAGAGACGGCTGCGGCCGTTTCGGACCCGGCTGCAGATGGCCCGGCACGAGCCCTTGCTGATCCTGCTGGCCAGCCTGGTCGCCACGCTGACCGCGGCTTTCTCGGAACGTTACTGGGGCTTGATAGACCTGTCGATGGTGTTCCTGGTGGCCGTCATGTTCGTGGCTGCCCGTACGCGCATGGTGTCGGCCCTGATCACCGCGCTGCTGTGTTTCGTGGCCTACAACTTCTTCTTTATCGAACCTCGCTTCACGTTGCGGATCGACGCGCCGCGCGGCCTGTCCACGGTGCTGTTCTTCCTGGCCGCGGCCATCATCGCGGGGCGGCTGGCCTCGCGCATGCGCATGCAAGTGGTGGCGCTGCGCGCCGCCAACAACCACGCCACGGCCATGCAGAATCTGGGCCGCAAGCTCTCGAAGGCCGCTGACCTGGGGCAGGTCATCGCGGCGGGCTCGGGCATGCTGAAATCGACGCTGCAGGCGCAGGCGTGGGCACGCATCAATGGTGAATCCGACCCCGCCGCGGCCGCTGGCCAGCTTGGCGAGATGGATCTCGCCGCGGCGGACTGGACGCAGAAGCACGGCCAGATGAGCGGCCGTTACACCGATACCCTGACAAGCTCGGAGTGGTGGTTCCTGCCGGTGCGTTCCGAGCAAGACACGATCGGCGTGGTGGGACTGAAGTTCCCGTCGGACATGGGGCGGCTGTCGTTCGAGCAGCGCCGCCTGGCCGAGAGCATGGTCGAGGACATTGGCCAGGCGGCGCTGCGCACCCGCCTGGTGTCCGAGCTGGAAGTCGCCCGGGTCACCAGCGAGACCGAGCGGCTGCGTTCCGCACTGCTGTCGTCCGTATCGCACGATTTGCGCTCGCCCCTGTCGTCGATCATCGGCGCCGCCGAGAGCCTGGCGCGCTATGGCAATGACATGGGCCCCGACGACCAGCAAAGCCTGCTGGAAACCATCCATGTCGAGGGGGAGCGGCTGGATCGCTATATCCAGAACCTGCTCGATATGACGCGGCTGGGCCAGCAAGGCCTCACGCTGGCGCGCGACTGGATCGGCGTGGACGAACTAGTGGGGTCCGCGTCCCGGCGCTTGCAGCGGTACGAACCCGCGGTGCGGGTGGAATACAACATCCCTGCAGACCTGCCGCCGATCCATGTCCATCCCGCCCTTATCGAGCAGGCCTTGTTCAACGTGATGGAGAACGCGGCGAAGTTCTCGCCGCCCGGCCAGCCGGTCCGGGTGTGGGTCCGTAAAGAGGAAGACGGCCGGCTGCGGATCGATGTTTCCGATCGGGGCCCCGGCATTCCGGAAGACGAACGGCGCCGGATCTTCGATATGTTCTACAGCGTCGAACGCGGCGACCGCGGCCGGCAGGGCACCGGGCTGGGCCTGACGATCGTGCAGGGCATCGTCGGCGCGCACATGGGCAGTGTCGAGGCCCTGCCCGGCCCGGACGGCCAGGGCACCACCATCCGTATAATCCTGCCGTGGGGCTGGCCCACTCGTCACGAAGCGAACGGGCATGAATCAATCCAGTGAATCGACGGCGGGCATGCCGGCTGCCCGCATCCTGATCATCGACGACGAACCGCAGATACGCAAGTTCATCGACATCAGCCTGCGCTCGCAAGGATACGACACCCTGCTGGCCGCGACCGGCCGCGAGGGCCTGACCTTGCTGGCCAGCAAGGGAGCCGAACTGGTCGTGCTGGACCTGGGCTTGCCCGACAAGGACGGCGGCGAAGTGCTCAAGGAACTTCGGCAGTGGTCCGACGTGCCCGTCATCGTGCTGACGGTGCGTTCCGACGAGCGGGAAAAAGTCGCCTTGCTGGATGCCGGCGCCAACGATTACGTCACCAAGCCTTTTGGCGTCGACGAACTCATGGCGCGCATCCGCGCGTTTCTGCGCACCACGGGCTTTCACCAAGAGGCCGGGCCGATCCACGACGACGGCGTGCTGCGCATCGACCTTGCGAAACGCGAGGTCATCCTCGAGGGAAGCCCGGTGTCGCTGACGCGCAAGGAATTCGCGCTGATCTCGCTGCTGGTCCGCGAGCCGGGCCGCCTGGTCACCCAGTCGCAAATACTGAAAGCGATCTGGGGGCCGACCCACGTAGAGGATGCGCATTATCTGCGCATCCTGGTGGGACGGCTACGGCAAAAGCTGGGTGACGACGCCTCGGCGCCGCGCTACATCGCGACCGAGCCGGGGGTGGGCCTGCGGTTTGTCGTCAAGCGCCAATAGCCCGGCCGGCATACGCCTTAATCCAGCGTAAGGTTCAAGCGTTCGATCACCGCATCCCAACGGCTGCGTTCGTCTTTGATGCGATCGGTCAGCGCCTGGGGGCTGGACGGCGCCGCCGTGAAGTACTGCTGCGCAAGTTGCTTGCGCACCGCTGCGCTGTCGATGATGCGGGCCAGTTCGCGGTTCAGGCGCTCGACAATGGGGGCGGGCGTGCCGGCGGGGGCCAGGATGGCGTTCCAGGAAATCGCCTCGAAACCCGGGTAGCCCTGCTTGTCCATGGTGGGAATGCCCGCCAGCGATTCGCTCGGTTCCAGGCTGGTGATGGCCAGCGCCTTGGCCTTGCCGCTGCGCACCTGCGGCATGGCGATGGCGGGCACCATGAAGCCGGCCTGCACGTCGCCGGCGATGATGGCGCTGATCACTTGCGGAAAGCCGGAATACGGAATGTGCGCCAGGTCGATCCTGGCCTCGTTCTTGAACATCTCCATGGCCAGGTGGGCCGAGCTGCCCGGCCCTACCGACCCGTAGTTCAGGGCGCCTTTGCGCTCACGCGCCAGCTTGACGAAGTCGGCCACATTGGCCACCGGCAGATTGCCGGGCACGGTCAGCACATTGGGGCTGGTGGCGACCAGGGTGATGGGCGCCAGGTCTTTCAGCGGGTCGTAGCCCAGCGTCTTCCTGTACAGCGTGGGTGCGGTCACCAGCGGGCCGTTGATGGTGTAGAGCAAGGTGTAGCCATCGGGCGTGCCCTTGGCCACGATGCGCGTGCCGATGTTGCCGCCGGCGCCGGGCTTGTTGTCGATCACCACGGGCTGGCCCAGTGCCTGGGCCAACGGTTCGGAAATCGTGCGCGCCAGCAGGTCGGGCGACGAGCCCGGCGGGAACGGCACCACCATGTGAATGGGGCGGTCGGGCCATTCGGCCTGGGCAGCGGCCGGCAGCAGGGTGGCGGCGGCCAGCGCCAGGGCAAGGCGGCGCAGCAGCGCGCCGGCCCGCAAGGGGCGGACGGAAAACATGGCGGAAGCTCCTTTGGTATCTGGTTTGGTTATTTGTCTGGTGTGAATCGAGAGTCGAGCCCGACGTGAAAGTTTATCGTTGGCCCATCAGTTGTCCATTGCGCCATACGGCACTCGCGTCGCATGAAACCAGTGTGGCTCGACCGGGGACGCCGCGGATCCGGCTCCGCCGGTCCGCCAGCGTCGCCCCCCTGGGGGGGAAGCGCGCAGCGCTTCGGGGGGGGATCACTCCAGCCGAGCCTCACGCGCCAGCAGGGCCGACACGGCGGTCATGGGTGCCACGCCGTCGAACAGCACCGCGCATACCGCCTCGGTGATGGGCAGCTCCACGCCCAGCGCCTGGGCGCGCTGCAGGGCGGCGCGGGCGCAGCGCACGCCTTCGGCGGTGATGCCGCTGGCCAGGATGTCGTCGAGCTTGCGGCCGGCACCGATTTCCAGGCCGACGCGGCGATTGCGCGACAGCTCGCCGGTGGCCGTCAGGACCAGGTCGCCCAGGCCGGTCAGGCCCGCGAAGGTCTCGGGCTGCGCGCCCAGCGCGATGCCGAAGCGGCTCATTTCGGCCAGGCCGCGGGTGATCAGGGCGGCGCGCGCATTGGTGCCCAGCGCCAGCCCGTCGCCAATGCCGCAGGCGACCGCAATGACATTCTTCAGCGCTCCGCCGACTTCCACGCCCGCGACATCGGTGCTGGCATAAACGCGCACCGCGCCGCCATGCAGGGCGCGGGTGGTGGCCTCGCGCACGATGGTGTGGGTACTGGCGATGGTCAGCGCCACCGGCAGGCCCTGGGCGACTTCACGGGCGAACGAGGGGCCCGACAGCACCCCGCCGCAGGCGTCGGGAATGCCGGCCAGCGCATCGGCCACGATTTCATGCGGCAGGCGCGCGGTGCCGGCCTCGAAGCCCTTGCAGGTCCAGACGATCGGCACCTGGGCCAGGCCCAGGTCCGGCAGGCGTGCCGCCAGCTCCAGGCAGGTGGCCTGCAGCCCCGCCACCGGCACGCCCAGGATGATCAGGGCGCGGGCCGGCTCGGCCGCCAGTGGCGCCAGGGCCGCCGACAGGTCGCTGGTGCAGGCCAGTGCATCAGGCAGGGTGATGCCTGGCAGGTAGCGGGTGTTCTCGCGGGCGTCAGCCATGGCGCTCGCCTGGGCGGCATCGCGCGCCCACAATACGGCGCGATGGCGGCGGCTGGCCACGGCGGCCAGCGCCGTGCCCCAGCTACCCGCGCCCAGAACCGCGACGCTCAAGGGGGCGGGTGGTCGGCTCATGGGGCAGTGGGCAGGCTTACTGGCGGGTGGTGCCGGCCGGCAGGATGATGCCGGAGTCGGAACCGTTGTTGCCGCCTTGCTGCTGCGCCAGCTCGGCCAGGCGCTGCTCGTACAGGGCCTGGAAGTTCACTTCGGCCAGGTGCAGCGCCGGCAGCGAGGTGCGGGTGATGGCGTCGGCCACGTTGGCACGCAAGTAGGGATACAGCATGGTCGGGCACACGATGCCCAGCAGCGCGTCCATTTGCTCGGCCGGGATGTTGGCCAGTTCGAAAATACCGGCTTGCGTGCCTTCGATCAGGTACAGCACCTTGTCGTTGATGCGGGTCGTGACGGTGGCGGTGACGGTGGATTCGAACACCGTTTCGGCCAGGCGCTGGCCGCCCACGTTGATGCTGACCTCGACTTGCGGCTGCTCTTGTTCCAGGAACACGTGCGGCGCATTGGGCATTTCCAGCGACAGGTCTTTCAGGTAGACGCGCTGCAGGTTGAACGAAGGCGCGTCGCCGCCTGCTTGCTGGGTGTTTTGATCCTGTTCGGCCATGAGAATTTCCGGGTTGGGGGTGGGCAAAAGAAATAGAGTCGCGAGCGGCCGTCAGCCGTTGAGCAGCGGCGCCAGGCCGCCGGAGCGGTCCAGCGCCATCAGGTCGTCGCAGCCGCCGACGTGTTTGTCGCCGATAAAAATCTGCGGCACGGTGCGCCGGCCGGTGCGCTCGATCATGATGTCGCGCTGGGCCGGGTCCTGGTCGATGCGGATGATCTCAAGATCGTCCGCACCGCGCTGCTTCAGCAGGGCCTGGGCGCGCGCGCAGTACGGACAATAATCCTTGGAATACATGACAACCTTGTCCATGCGGGGCTCCGGTTCAGGATTTCTGGGTGACGGGCAGGCCGGCCGACGACCAGGCGCGCATGCCGCCTTCCATGACGGCCACTTCGGCGAACCCCTGCGAACGCAGGCGGCCGGCGATACGGCCGGCATCGCGTCCGGATTCGCAAACCAGCACCAGGGGCTTGTTCTTGGGCAGCGAACCGGCTTTTTGCTCGACCTCGGCCGCCGGCATATTGCGTGCCTGGGCGATGTGGCCGGCGCGGAACTGTTCGACCGGGCGCACGTCGACCCATACGGCCTGGCGCTGGTTGACCATCTGGATGGCCTCGGATGTGCTGATGCCCGAGCCGCTGCGGCCCTTGCGCAGGGCGGGAATGGCCAGCATGACGCCGGATGCCAAGGCCACGGCCACGATGAAAATGTTGTTTTTGTCTACCAAGAATTGCAAAAGATCCACGGAAGTTCCTGAACTGAAATGCGGCGGGCCTGCAACGGGTGCGCAGCCTGCCTGGAAACGGCGGCCCGGCCTGGGCCGGCGTGCGGTGCCTACCGTCTGTCGGGGGGAAAACCAGGGGCAAAAGCAGTCAATTATAAAATGAGCGGATCCATCAACTTAAAACCCGCCTGCGCGCGGCTGAAAACCATGTACAAACTCGTTCTGATGCGCCACGGCGAAAGCCAGTGGAACCTGGAAAACCGCTTCACGGGCTGGACCGACGTCGACCTGACCGATACCGGCCGCGAACAGGCCCGCAAGGCTGGCGAGCTGCTCAAGAAAGAGGGCTACGAATTCGACCTGGCCTATACCTCGGTGCTGAAGCGGGCCATCCGCACGCTCTGGATCGCCCTGGATGCCATGGACGCCATGTATACCCCGGTGGGCATCAGCTGGCGCCTGAACGAGCGCCATTATGGCAATCTGCAGGGCCTGAACAAGGCCGAGACGGCCGCCAAGTATGGCGACGAGCAAGTCCTGATCTGGCGCCGCGCCTATGCGATCGCGCCCGAACCCCTGGCCCTGGACGATGAGCGCCATCCGCGCTTTGACAGCCGCTACGCCAAGATCCCGGCCGACCAGCTTCCGGCCACCGAGTGCCTGCAAGACACCGTGGCCCGCGTGCTGCCGTTCTGGAACGATTCGATCGCGCCGGCCATCCGCGCCGGCCGCCGGGTGCTGGTGGCCGCGCACGGCAACAGCCTGCGCGCCCTGATCAAGCATCTGGACAATATCTCGGAAGACGACATCGTGGGGCTGAATATTCCCACCGGCCAGCCGCTCGTATACGAACTTGACGAAGCGCTGCGCCCGATCCGCCATTACTATCTGGGCGATGCCGCCGAAATCGAAGCCGCCATGGCGGCGGTGGCGGCCCAGGGCAAGGCGAAAAAGGACTGATTCATGCGGTTTGTGGCGGGTTTGCTGTTGATGGCGGCTGTGGCGGCGACGCCATGGCCGGCCATGGCGGCGGCATCGGAACTGGCCGACCGCCAGTCCCAGGCCGAAAAGCAGCAAGCCGCGCTGCGCGACCGCATCGGTTCGCTGCAAAAGAACATCGAAGACCGCGAGGCCGCCCGCAAAGAAGCGGCCGATGCCCTGAAAGCGTCCGAGTCGGCCATTTCGCGCATCAATCGCCGGCTGCGCGACCTGGCCGACGACAATCGCCGCGCCGAGGCCGACCTGGCCAATATCGAGCGCCAGATCGGCGAGCAGCAGCAGGTCTTGCAGCAGCGCCGCACTGAATTGGCCGAACAGTTGCGCACCCAGTACACCAGCGGCCTGTCGCCCTGGACGGCGCTGCTGTCGGGCGACGATCCCCAGCAACTGGGCCGCAACCTGGGTTACCTGGGCTATGTATCTCGAGCCCGCGCCCAGACGGTGCAGGCGTTGCGGCAGGACATCGATCGCCTGGCACAGCTGCAGACCCAGGCCGATGCGCGCCGGGCCGACATCCAGGCCATGGTGGCCGAGGCCGCCGAGCAGAAAGCCGAGCTGGTGGTCCAGCAGAAAGAGCGCGCCACGCTGCTGGCGCAGCTGGAAGGGCAGATTGCCGCGCAACGCGCCGAGGCCCGCCAACTGGGCCGCGACGACAGCCGCCTGTCGCACCTGATCGGCGATCTGGGAAAAGCCATTGCCGAACAGGCCGAGGCGGCGCGCCGCGCCGAAGAGGCCCGGCAGCGCGCCGAAGCCGTACGGCGTGCCCAAGAGGCGCGCCAGGCCGAAGAACGCCGCAAGGCCGAAGCTGCACGCCAGGCCGAAGCCGCGCGCCAGGCCGCCCAGGCGCGTCGCGGCGAAGAAGCGCGCGACGCGGCCCGGGCGCGCGAACAAGTCGAAGCCGCCGCCGCGCGCGAGCGTGAGCGCGAACGCGAACGTGGCCCCGTCGCGCTGGCCGACCCCGATGCCGCCGGCCTGAAACCGGCCGGGCAAGACCGTGTGGCGGTGCCGGCCGACACGCGGCCCGGCCCCTCGGCCGACCAGGCGCCCGACGCAGCCAATAAGGCCGACGCAGCCGACGAAGCCCAGGAAGCCGACGATCGGCAACCGGCGCCGCGCCGCGCGGCCGCGCCCCCGCCGGGGGGCGGCAACGGCCTGCGCCACGGCCTGCCGCTGCCGGTGCGTGGTACGGTACAGGGGCGTTTCGGGGTCGACCGGCCCGATGGCGGTGTCTGGCGCGGTATCGTGCTGCGCACGGCCGCCGGTACGCCGGTCAAGGCGGTGGCGCCGGGCACGGTGGTCTACGCCGACTGGTTGCGCGGATTCGGCAACCTGATCATCGTCGACCACGGCAAGCAGTACCTGACCGTGTACGCTTATAACCAGAGCCTGCTCAAGCAGGTCGGGGACCCGGTCGCCGCGGGCGACACCATTGCCACGGTGGGCGCCACCGGCGGGCAGGTGGAATCGGGCCTATACTTTGAAATTCGCTATCGTGGCGCTCCGGTGGATCCGGCCCAATGGCTGGCCCTATAACCCGGTATCAAAATCAGGAAGTGTGCATGGGCACTCGCAAGTTTCGCGGTTTCGGTTTAGTTGCCATCGGTGCGGTGGCGGGCATCTTGCTCAGCGTAGGTGTCTCGGCACTGGCGCAGCGGGGCAGCCCGTTGCCGCTCGATGAACTCAGGCAGCTCAGCAACGTATTCGCCGCCATCAAGAACAACTACGTCGAGGCGGTCGACGACAAGACCCTGATCAACAACGCCATCTCGGGCATGGTGTCCAATCTGGACCCCCATTCCGCCTACCTGGACGCCGACGCATTCCGCGAAATGCAAAGCACCACGCAAGGTGAATTCGGCGGCCTGGGCATCGAGGTCGGCGCCGAAGACGGCTTCGTCAAGGTGATCTCGCCCATCGAAGACACGCCCGCCGCACGCGCCGGCGTGCAGGCAGGCGACCTGATCATCAAGATCGACGACACCCCCACCAAGGGCATGTCGCTGAACGAAGCGGTCAAGCTCATGCGCGGCGCCCCCAAGACGCCGATCAAGCTCACCATCATGCGCGCCGACAATCCGCAGCCGGTCGTGGTGACCATCGTGCGCGACATCATCAAGGTGCGCAGCGTGCGCAGCAAGATGCTCGACGACGGCGTGGCCTACGTGCGCATCGCCCAGTTCCAGGAAAAAACCGGGTCCGACCTGGCCAACCAGCTGAAAGAGCTGGGTGCCAAGGCCCCGCCCAAGAGCCTGGTGCTCGACCTGCGCAACGATCCGGGCGGCCTGCTGACCAGCGCCATCGGCGTGGCCGCGGCGTTCCTGCCGCCCGATGCCCTGGTGGTGTCCACCGACGGCCGCACGCCCGATTCGCGCCACAAGTACCTGGCCACCCCGGCCGAGTACGCGCGCGGCGAAGGCAACTACCTGTCGGGCCTGCCCGCGTGGGTCAAGACCGTGCCCATGGTGGTGCTGGTCAACGTGGGCTCGGCCTCGGCCTCGGAAATCGTGGCGGGCGCCCTGCAAGATCACAAGCGCGCCAAGGTGCTGGGCAACCGCACGTTCGGCAAGGGCTCGGTGCAGATCATCCTGCCGCTCAGTCAGGACACCGGCGTCAAGCTCACCACGTCGCGTTATTTCACGCCCAGCGGCCGTTCCATCCAGGCTACCGGCATCGAACCCGACTACGTGGTGGCCGACACCGCCGAAGGCGATCTGTTCCGCCTGCCGCGCGAAGCCGACCTGCAGCGCCATCTGGCCAACAACCAGAGCGACGAGGTCAAGTCCGCGCTCGATGCCGCCGCCACGCCGCCCCCGGCCAAGGTGTTCGAGTTCGGCGGCAAAGACGATTTCCAACTGCAGCAGGCCCTGAACCTGCTGGCCGGCAAGCCGGTGCAAAAGGGCAGCGCGCGTGCCCAGGCCAAGGCTTCGGCAAAGCCGAGCAACGGTACGCCCGAACGCCTGACCATCACGCCGTCCGGAGTCGAGCCCGCCAAGGAAAAATGAACGACCAGCAGTTGCTGCGCTATGCCCGGCACATCCTGCTCGACGAGCTGGGCATCGAGGGCCAGGAAAAATTCCTGGCCGGCAAGGTCCTGATCGTCGGCGCGGGCGGCCTGGGGTCGCCCGCGGCGCTGTACCTGGCTACCGCCGGCGTGGGCGACATCACCCTGGCCGACGACGACATCGTCGAGCTCAGCAACCTGCAGCGCCAGATCCTGCATGCCGACGCCAGCGTCGGCCGGCCCAAGGCCGAGTCGGGCCGCGATACGCTGGTTGCCTACAACCCCGAAACCCGCGTCACACCACGCGTCGAGCGCCTGGACGGCCAGCGCTTGAGTGACGCCGTCGCGGCCGCCGACCTGGTGCTGGACTGCACCGACAACTTCACGACCCGGCACGCCATCAACCGCGCCTGCGTGCACCATCGCAAGCCGCTGGTGTCCGGCGCGGCCATCCGTTTCGACGGCCAGGTCAGCGTGTACGACCTGCGGCGCGACGATGCGCCTTGCTATCACTGTTTGTTTCCCGAGGCCGACGAGGTCGAAGAAGCCAATTGCGCCACCATGGGGGTGTTTGCGCCCCTGGTGGGCATCATCGGGGCGACGCAGGCGGCCGAGGCACTGAAGCTGCTGGCTGGCATCGGCGAAAGCCTGTCGGGGCGGCTGCTGTGGCTGGATGTGCGGACGATGCAGTGGCGCAGCGTCAATGTGGTGCGGGATCCTGAGTGCGCCGTTTGCGGGCATCGGTAGAGTAGGTTCTTTCGCCGCCCTTCAATCAGCTAGGGACCGTCAAGCATTCCTGCAAGCACTGGGCGGGCTCGCTCATGGCGCGGTCGCGTGGCCAGACCAGGGCCAGGATGGGGTCTTGCAGCACCATCAGATGCCTGGCGACCAGGCCCTGGCGCATGGCGTATTGCGCGCCCAGGCTTTCGACGATGGCGATGCCCAGATCCGCGGCCGCCAGCGCGCACGCGGCGGAAGACTGGGCCACTTCGATGGTGGGACGATATGGCAGGCCGTGGGCGTCCATGGCCTGGCGCGTGGCCCGGCCCGCGGGCAGGGCCGTTGCCAGCACGATCGGGCCGGTCTCGGCTACCTCGGCCAGCGTGAGCGTGGGCCGGGCGGCCCATGGGTGCCCGGCGTGCAGCACGGCGTACAGGCTCAGGGGGGCGAGCTGCTGGCTGGCCACGCGCTGGCTGTCGGCCGGCGAGCCCACGATGATGCCCAGGTCGATGCGGTGATCGACGGCCATCTCGATGATTTCCAGCGCCGTGCCCGCCCGCACTGTGATCGCGACGGCGGGATGCGCCTGGCGCATCCTGGCCAGCGCGGCCGGCAGCAGGCTGGATGTCGCGATCGCGACAGCGCCGACCGCCAGGCGCGCCAGGGCGTCCTGGCGAATATCGCTGGCCAGCCGGTCTACGGTTTCCATGGCCGCCAGCGCATTGAGCGCGTCGGGAATCAGCGCCCGGCCCTGGCTGGTCAGTTGCAGCCGGCGGTTCTCGCGGCTGAACAGCGCAAAGCCCAGCCGGGTTTCCATATCGCGTAGCAGTGCGCTGGCCGCCGGTTGCGTCATGTTGATCGACGCGGCGGCGGCCGTGACCGTGCCGTGCTGGTACATGGCACGCAATAGCGAAAGTTCACGCCGGCTAAGCATATGAAATTCATATGAAAACAGATAATCTATCTATTTGACCATATGAAGCAGCGGCAGCAAGAATAGCCGGTCGATTGCTACTGGATAACGCTTGCCGGCCATGACCGCCAACACCATTGTTTCGGTGCGCTGCATACCGATGCGCCTGCCCTTTCATCACTGGAGCCCGCCGCCCTTGTTCGCCGGCCGGCCGCGCGACAAGCTGGACAGCGCCCTGGTGCGGGTCGAAACCACCGACGGCACGGTGGCATGGGGCGAGTCGTATTGTGTCGAACCGCGCGCCCTGGCTGCGGTATTCGAAACCCTGGTCGAACCCCTGGCGCGCGGCAAGGACGGCAGCGACGACCTGCTGCCTGTGATGCAGCGCACGCTGCACAACCTGGGGCGTTCCGGCCCAGTCGTGCATGCGCTGGCCGGACTGGACATTGCGCTGTGGGACTTGCATGCCAAGCGCGCCGGCGTGCCGCTCTACCAGTTGCTGGGCGGCAAGCGCCGCGACCGGGTGCGTGTCTACGCCTCGCTGCTGCAGTATTACGGCGACGCGGGCCGGCTGCATGAAGTCGCCAGCCGCGCCCAGGACGACGGCTATACCGAGATCAAGCTGCATGAGCGCACGGCCGATGCGCTGGCCGCCGTGCGCCGCACGGTGGGGCCGAAGGTACCGGTGATGGTGGACACCAATTGCGCCTGGCTGCCCGACGACGCCCAGGCCCAGATCGCCGCGATGCTGCCCCATGATCCGTACTGGATCGAAGAGCCGCTCTGGCCGCCCGAAGACGATGGCGCGCTGGCGCGCCTGCAACAGGCCTGCCCCGTGCCCCTGGCCGTGGGCGAGAACGCCAGCAGCGCCTATGCATTGCAGCGGCTAGCCGAGCAGGGCAGCGTGCGGTATGTGCAGCCCAGCGTCATCAAGCTGGGCTTGACTGCCGCATGGCAACTGGCCCAGCGCTGCAATGGCAGTGCCACGGTATGCGCGCCGCAGGTTGCCTTCTTCGGGCCGGGCTACCTGGCCAGCCTGCACCTGATCGCCGCGCAGCAAACCGAGGTGTCGCTCGAACGGCTGTACGTGGAACTGGCGCATGTGCCGTATGCCCACAGCGTGCCCATCGCGCATGGCTGGGTGCGGGTGCCGGAACAGCCGGGCCTGGGGGCCGACCCCGAGCCCGAATTGGCCGAGGGCCTGTATCGCAATTAAGCCAAGGCCCCGGCCAACCCCAGATAAAAACCACAGGAGACAACATGCCCAATGCCCGTCGATCATTCCTGGCCCGCGGCTCGGCCCTGATACTGGGCGCCGCCGCCGCGCCGTGGATGGCGCCCGCCCGCGCCGCCACCTATCCCGACCGGCCCGTGCACTTGTACGTGCCCTATCCGCCGGGGGCCGCCACCGACAGGCTGGGACGCCTGGCCGGCGAGTGGTACGCCCAGGCCTACGGCCAGCCGTTCGTCATCGAGAACCGCGGAGGTGGCGGCACCACCATCGGCACCCGCGCCGTCGCGACATCCGAGCCCGACGGCTACACCATCGGCATGGTCGACTCGGCATTCACCATCAACCCTGGCTTGCTGGGCGACCGGCTGCCATATGACACGCTGAAAGACTTCGCGCCGATTTCCCTGATGGCCACCGCGCCATTCGTCATGGTGGTGCACCCTTCGGTCAAGGCGGCCGACATTGCGTCTTTCATCAAGCTGGCCAAGGCGCAGTCGGGCGCCCTGTCATTCGGCTCCGCCGGGATAGGCAGCGGGCCGCACCTGGCGGGCGAGCAACTGCGCCAGCAGGCGGATGTGGACGTGCTGCATGTTCCGTATCGCGGCGGCGGCACGGTCTTCACCGACCTGCTGGCCGGCCAGGTGCAATTCGCCTTTGCCACCGTGCCCACGCTGCTGCCGCATATCCAGGCAGGGCGCCTGCGGGCGCTGGCGGTGACCAGCGCCCAGCGCGTTGCCCAGTTGCCCGACGTGCCCACTTTCAGTGAAGCCGGCTTGCCGGGGGTGGATATCTCGCCGCTCTTCGGGCTGGTGGCGCCGGCCGGGGTGCCGCCTGCTATCGTGGAAAAGCTGTCGGCCACGCTGGGCGCATCGGTGCGCGAAGGCGAGCTGCACCGCAAACTGGCCGAGCAGGGCTTCCAGCCTGTGGGCAGCACGCCCGCGGAGTTCGAGCGCCGCATCCGCGCCGATGTAGCCAAATGGGCCCAGGTGATCCAGCGCGGCGGCATCAAGGCCGAATAGCGCATGACGGCACAGGCCTGCGTGACGGGGCGCAGGTCCCGGTTTCCGGTGCAAAGGCTCAGTAAAAGTTTTCATATAACCTGATAAATCCCCTACAATCGAGGGATGCTCACCAAGTCCCTCACGCTGACCGAACAAGTCGCCGGCCGGCTGGCCGACGACATCGCTGCGGGCGTCTACCCCGTGGGCGGCAAGCTGCCCACCGGCAAGGCCTTGGCGCAGTTGTATGGGGTCAGCGCGGCGGTCATCCGCGAGGCCACCGAGCGCCTGCGCGCCCAGGGGCTGGTGGAAAGCCGCCAGGGGGCCGGCTGCACGGTGGTGTCGCGCACCGCCAACCCGGGTTTCCAGGTGCCGGGCCGCGCCACGCTCGACCGCGCCCAACTGGCCAGCGTGTACGAACTGCGCATGGAACTGGAAGGGGGCGCCGCGGCCCTGGCGGCCCTGCGCCGCAGCGATGCCGACCTGGCCAAGATGGCCGGCTGCCTGGCCCACCTGGAAAACCACCTGAGCCACGCCGACGACCAGGGCGTCGAGCAAGACATCGGTTTTCATGCGGCCATCGCCGTGGCCACCCAGAACACCTATTACCAGCAACTGCTGCAATACCTGAACCTGCAAGTGCGCGCGGCCGTACGCATGGCGCGTGAACACACCCTGCAGCACCAGGCCTACCTGGTGGGCGACGTGCACCAGGAACACGTCGCCGTCTACGAAGCCATTGCCGCCCGCGACCCGCAACGCGCGCGCGAGGCCGCCGTGCTGCACCTGCAGCGCGCCGCCACCCGCCTGCGGCTTGATTTTTCCTCGTTCGATCCCACTCCCACGCCATGAATCCATCCGATTTCCCGCAGCGCCTGGTGCAGGCACTGGGCCCCGAGACGGTTCTTACCGCGCCCGACGACATCGCTCCCTGGTTGTCCGATTGGCGTGGCCTGTACAAGGGCCAGGCCCAGGCCGTGGTGCGCCCGCGCCGTACCGAAGACGTTGCCCAGTGCCTGGCCCTGTGCCAGCAGGCCGGCGTGCCGGTGGTGCCGCGCGGCGGCAATACCGGCATGTGTGGCGGCGCCACGCCCGACCAGCAGCCGGCCAACGTGGTGCTGGCGCTGGACCGCATGAATGCAGTCCGTTCTGTCGATACCATCGCCAACACCATGGTGGCCGAAGCCGGCTGCATCCTGGGCAATCTGCGCCGCACTGCCGAGGACGCCGGGCGCCTGCTGCCCCTCAGCCTGGCGGCCGAAGACTCCTGCCAGATCGGCGGCAACGTCTCCACCAACGCCGGCGGCGTCAACGTGGTGCGCTATGGCATGACGCGCGAACTGGTGCTGGGCATCGAGGCCGTGTTGCCCACCGGCGAAATCTTCAACGGCCTGCGCACCCTGCGCAAAGACAACACCGGCTACGACCTGAAGCAGCTCTTGATCGGCGCCGAGGGCACGCTGGGCGTGATCACCGCGGTGGCGCTGCGCCTGTTTCCGCGTACCGGGGTGCGTGCCGTGGTGCTGGCCGCGGTCCAGTCGCCCGCCCAGGCGCTGCAGTTGTTCGAACTGGTCTACGAGCAATGCGGCCCGCGCCTGCAGGCCTACGAATTCTTTACCGGCCACTGCGTGGACCTGGTGCTGGCCCACGCGCAGGGCGTGCAAGAGCCGTTCGCGCAACGCTATCCCGGCTATGTGCTGATGGAACTGGCCGATACGGCCGACGAGGCCGCCCTGAACGCCTTGCTGGAAACCGTGATCGGCACCGCGCTCGAGCGCGAGCTGTGCCTGGATGCGGCAGTATCGGCCTCGCTGGCGCAATTGCAGGCGCTGTGGAAGCTGCGCGAAGAAATCTCGGAAGCGCAGCGCGCCGATGGCCCGCACCTCAAGCACGATATTTCCCTGCCCATCGAGAGCATTCCCGATTTCATGCAGTCGGCCGAACAGCGCCTGCGCGAGGCGCATGCCGATATCCGGCCCTTCATCTTTGGCCATTTCGGCGACGGCAACCTGCACTACAACCTGTCGCGCCCGGCCGGCGCGCCGCGCGAATGGGCGGCGCAGCACGGCGCGGCCATTACCGATATCGTGCTCGACGAGGTCAATCGCTATGGCGGCAGCATCAGTGCCGAGCATGGCATCGGCCAACTCAAGCGCGAACATTTCCTGCACAGCAAAGACCCGCTGGAATTGCGGCTGATGCGCGATATCAAGCGCCTGCTCGATCCGGCCGGCATCTTGAATCCTGGCAAGCTGCTGTAGCCATTTTCCTATTCATCCACCTAACGGGAAGAGACATATGCATGCGAATTACATAAACGGCGCCTGGGTCGACGGCGTCAACACGCGCAACAACATCAATCCGTCGAACCTGGCGGACATCGTGGGCGAGTACGCCCAGGCCGATGCCGCCCAGACCGCCCAGGCCATCGCCGCCGCCCGCGCCGCCGCGTACGACTGGGCCCGTACCACGGGCCAGCGCCGCGCCGATATCCTGGACGCTGTCGGCACCGAGATCCTGGCGCGCAAGGAAGAGCTGGGCCGGCTGCTGTCGCGCGAAGAAGGCAAGACCTTGCCCGAAGGCATCGGCGAGGCCAGCCGCGCGGGTTATATCTTCAAGTTCTTTGCCGGCGAAGCGTTGCGCATCCAGGGCGAAAAGCTGCCCATGACGCGCCCCGGTATCGAAGCCGACGTCACGCGTGAACCAGTGGGCGTGGTCGGCATCATCGCCCCCTGGAACTTCCCCATTGCGATCCCCGCCTGGAAAATCGCTCCGGCCCTGGCTTATGGCAACACGGTGGTGTTCAAGCCGGCCGACCTGGTGCCGGGCAGCGCCTGGGCGCTGGCCGAGATCCTCAGCCGCGCCGGCCTGCCGGCGGGTGTGTTCAACCTGGTCATGGGGCGTGGCGGCATCGTGGGCCAGGCCATTCTGGACGACAAGCGCGTCGACGCCATCAGTTTCACCGGATCGGTGGCCACCGGCCGCCGCGTGGCGCAGGCCGCGATGACGCGCCTGGCCAAGGTGCAGCTCGAAATGGGCGGCAAGAACCCCATGGTGGTGCTGGACGACGCCGACCTTAAAGTGGCGGTGGAAAGCTGCGTCAACGGCGCCTTCTTCTCTACCGGGCAGCGCTGCACGGCATCCAGCCGGCTGATCGTGCAAAAAGGCATCTACCCGCGTTTCGTCGCTGCCATGCAGGAACGCCTGCAAGGCCTGAAGATCGACGATGCCTTGCTGGCCGGCACCGATATCGGCCCGGTGGTCGATGAAAGCCAGTTGGCGCAAAACGAGCAGTACGTCGGCATCGGGCGCGAAGAAGGCGCCAAGCTGGCCTACGGCGGCGAACGCGTCAAGCGCGCCACCGAGGGCTTCTACATGACCCCTGCGCTGTTCGTCGATTGCAGCAACGACCTGCGCATCAGCCGCGAAGAAATCTTCGGCCCGGTGGCCGCGGTGATCCCGGCCGATTCGTTCGAGCATGCCCTGGAACTGGCCAACGACACCGAATTCGGCCTGTCGTCCGGCATCTGCACCACATCGCTGAAGTACGCCACGCAGTTCAAGCGCGATTCCCAGGCGGGCATGGTGATGGTGAACTGCCCCACGGCGGGGGTGGATTATCACGTGCCGTTCGGGGGCCGCAAAGGATCCAGCTACGGTCCGCGGGAGCAGGGCCGCTATGCGGCGGAGTTCTACACCACCGTCAAGACGGCTTATACCGCGGCTTGACGGTTTCTGGTTTGCCGGCGGGGCTGGTTTAAGTTCTATTGGCGTCGTTGCGGCGGATGGAGAGCGGGTGGAGCTTCACGGCCGTGGTATTCGAGTTGCCAGGTGTCAGGCTCCGCAGGTGCCTGACACCATATGGCTGAGACAGCCGCTGCACACTTTGGTGTCAGGCACCCTGACGGGAGCCAGACACCTTGCAGACCTTGGAGACCAGCCATCACCCGAATGCCATGGCGGCCCCGCACGATTTTCCTTTCCCCGGGGGCAGGCCTCGACGCCAGAAGAAAAGACCGCCCCTCTCAAGCCTGGTGATAAATCTCCGCCCCCTTCTTGACGAACTCCACCGCCTTCTCCTGCATGCCTTTCTGCAAGGCCTCCTTTTCGGCCACCCCCAGCGTCGCCGCGTAATCCCGCACGTCCTGGGTGATCTTCATGCTGCAGAAATGCGGTCCGCACATCGAGCAGAAGTGCGCCACTTTCATCGAGTCCTTGGGCAGGGTCTCGTCGTGGAATTCCTTGGCGGTGTCCGGATCCAGGCCCAGGTTGAACTGGTCGTCCCAGCGGAACTCGAACCGCGCCTTCGACAGCGCATTGTCACGGATTGCAGCCCCCGGGTGCCCCTTGGCCAGATCGGCCGCATGCGCCGCGATCTTGTATGTGATGATGCCGTCTTTCACGTCCTTCTTGTTGGGCAGCCCCAAGTGTTCCTTGGGGGTCACATAACAGAGCATGGCGGTGCCGTACCAGCCGATCAACGCTGCGCCGATACCCGAGGTGATGTGGTCGTAGCCGGGGGCGATGTCGGTGGTCAGGGGTCCCAGCGTGTAGAACGGCGCCTCGTGGCAGTGTTCCAGCTGCAGGTCCATGTTTTCCTTGATCATCTGCATGGGCACGTGGCCCGGGCCTTCGATCATGACTTGCACATCGTGCTTCCAGGCTACCTGCGTCAGCTCGCCCAGCGTCTTCAGCTCGGCGAACTGCGCTTCATCGTTCGCGTCATAGGCCGAGCCCGGGCGCAGGCCGTCGCCCAGCGAGAAGCTGACGTCGTAGGCCTTCATGATCTCGCAGATTTCCTCGAACCGCTCGTACAGGAAGCTTTCCTTGTGGTGCGCCAGGCACCACTTGGCCATGATCGATCCGCCGCGCGACACGATGCCTGTCATGCGGTCGGCCGTCATGGGAATGAAAGGCAGGCGCACGCCCGCGTGGATCGTGAAATAGTCCACGCCCTGTTCGGCCTGCTCTATCAAGGTGTCGCGGAAGATTTCCCAGGTCAGTTCCTCGGCCTTGCCGTCCACTTTTTCCAGCGCCTGGTAGATCGGCACCGTGCCGATGGGCACCGGCGAATTGCGCACGATCCATTCACGGGTTTCGTGGATGTGCTTGCCGGTGGACAAGTCCATGACCGTGTCGCCGCCCCAGCGGATGGACCAGGTCATTTTCTCGACCTCTTCGCCGATGCCCGAGCTGACCGCGGAATTGCCGATATTGGCGTTGATCTTGACCAGGAAGTTGCGCCCGATGGCCATCGGCTCGACTTCGGGGTGGTTGATGTTGGCCGGGATGATGGCGCGGCCGCGGGCGATTTCATCGCGCACGAATTCCGGCGTGATGGCGGCCGGGATCGCGGCGCCGAACGACTGGCCCGGGTGCTGGCGCAGCAGGCGGCGAGCCAGCTTTTCGCCGTCCGGACCGCTGGCACGCAGGGTTTCCAGGTACTGTTCGCGACGCAGATTCTCGCGGATCGCCACGAATTCCATTTCCGGCGTGACGATGCCGCGGCGCGCATAGTGCATTTGCGACACATTGGCGCCCGGCTTGGCGCGGCGCGGCGGCCGTTGCAGGTCAAAGCGCATGGCCGTCAGTTTCGGGTCGGTCAGGCGCGATTGGCCATACTCGCTGGTGGGGCCGGCCAGCAGCTCGGTATCGCCACGCTCTTCGATCCAGGCCTTGCGCACGGCCGGCAGCCCGCGGCGGATGTCGATCCGGATGTCAGGATCGGTATACGGGCCGCTGGTGTCGTACACCGTCAGGGGCGGATTCTTTTCGCCGCCGAACATGGTGGGCGTGTCGTCTTGCGAGATTTCGCGAAACGGCACGCGGATGTCCGGGCGGGAACCGGTTTCGTACACTTTGCGGGACTTGGGCAGCGGCGCGACGGCGGCGGCGTCGACTTCGGCCGTGGCTGCCAGGAACTTCGGGCTGGCGTTCATGGAAAGCTCCAATATTGAGGTTGGAGCCGAATCGGGATGGATTCCGGGCAGGAAGAAGCCATGACAGGCGGGCACGGAATACGCTCCCAGCATCGGCATTATCCGTACTGGTACGAAGGGACTCTCTCAACACGCCAGCCGCTTGCGGCCAGCGAGTACCCCTGCGTGAACGCGCAGTATAGGCCGTATTAACGCATTACATCTGTATACGCTTGGGGCTATCGGTCCGGGCCGCAGACCTGTACACTTTTTTGTAACGCCGGGATGCACGTAGCCTGGCATGCCAGCCCCCCAGTCATCAAAGAAGGAACCCATCATGCAACCAACGTTACGCAAACTGGCCCCGGCTCTCGCAGTCCTGACGCTCGTGCTCGCGGGGTGCAAAACCGCGCCCCAGAAAGACGCCGAGAGCAGCACCGCCACTCCCCCGGCATCGCAGCAGCAGCCGGCCACGGCGTCCGTGGTCGAGTTCTACGTCGCCCAGGCCGAAACCGCGCCCGGCCTGATGGAAATAAAGATACCCGACGGTTCGCTGTTCATGCAGCGCCAGCCCGTGCTGACCCGGGGCGACCTGACCGAAGCCGCCGCGCTGGTCGACCGCCAGGGGCAGAATTTCGTGGGGCTGCGCTTCACCGAAGAAGGCGCCCGCAAGCTCAATGACATCAGCGGCCAGAACATCGGCAAGATGCTGGCCCTGGTCATCGACCGCGAACTGGTCGCCGCCCCGCGCATCGCCGAGCCGCTCAACCGCGGCGTGCTGGCCTTCAGTGTGCCTTCGGCCCAGGCTGCGTCCGAAATCGCCGCCAAGATCCGTGGCGACCAGGGCGCGCCCAACGGTGCAGCGCCTAACGGTGCGGCACCCAGCGGTGCCGCGCCGGCCAACGGCGCCACCACGCCCCCGTCGCCGGCCGCGCCCAATGCGCCGGCGTCTTCCGCTCCGCCCAAGGCGCCCTAAGGCTGCTTGACGGCGTTCGAAACGCTGCAGGGCCCCCCGCAATAAGGGGGCCCTGCAGCGTTTGTTCGTCTGTGCCGTGCTCTGCGGCGTATGCGCGGCATGTTGGAAGAGGCTGGCAGCACGGCCTGCCCCTGCGGGCCGCCGCTTATCCGCCGCGCCGTTTGCCTTTCTTGCTTTCGCCGTACGCGCGCAGATAACCGTCTACCGTCATCCGCAGCCATTTTTCGAGTTCGCGCCTGTCGCTGGCCGACAGTGCATTGATCAGCAGCGGTGAGACACTGGGAAAAGGCCATGCCGGCGCAGGCTTGCTGTCGGGGCCGTCCGATTCCCTGAGGGTGTGCGCGCCAGTTGCATCGGCCAGGCTGTAGGTCTCGCGCTTCTCCATCGGACCTTTGCCGGTTTCCAGCCAATCCAGCTCGACTCGCAGCACATTGGCTATTTTGCGAAACGAGCGGCTCGAACGGCGTACGCCGTTCTCATACGTAGAGATCGTGCTCTGCGATAAGCCACAAGCACGCGCCAAGGTTTTCTGCGTGTGCTGGCGCAGTACCCGGGCATGCTTCAATCGGTCCGAAAATGTCTTCACCCACCGATTGAACCGTGCGGTTGGATTACTTTGGCGATCATCGTTATTACGTTTGTAATTTACGCCGCAGAGGATCCATGCAAAACGCCATCGAAGCCATCGTGATTCACGGCGGTGCCCCGCGCCGCCCGCATCTGTCCAGCGCCTTCGGCGCCCTGGGGTGGTCGGTGCGCGATTGCACCGCCATCGGCGATCTGGCCCAACTGGCCCATGACTGCTCGCCGCGGTTGCTGGTACTGGAAGCATCCGCCAACATCCTGGACGCGCTGGTCGGCATCGCCCGCTTTACCGTGCCCGATGCCGCCCTGATCGTGCTGGCCGATGATGCCGAGGTCGATGCGCGTGTCGCGGCGCTGAATGCCGGCGCCGATACCATTTGCTCGCTGAACGTCGATGTGCGCGAATTATCCGCCCTGGGACGCGCGCAGGTGCGGTTACGGCAGGGCGGTCTTCCACCGCCGCCGGTAGGTGGCCAACGGTGGCTCCTGATCAGCGGGGGGCGTGTGCTGGCCGGCCCGCGTGGCCAGCGCTTGCCCCTGACCTTTACCGAAAGCGCGTTCTTCCTGCGCCTGCTGGCCGCGCCCGGCCATTGCCTGCCGCGCGATAGCCTGGTTGCCGCGCCTGTGGCGGGCATGCAAGGGCACCATTCGACGCGTAGCGTCGACGTCCTGGTATCGCGCCTGCGCAGCAAGGCGCAGCGACTGGGGGTGGAACTGCCGCTGCTGGCGGTGCGGCAATGGGGCTATATCTTCCTGGTCGACAGCGCCAGCGGCGCCGCCGATACGGTACTTGCCTATGTGAACGCCGACCCGCCGGCCGGCGGCTAGGTCACCACCAGGTTGTCGCGGTGCATCAGTTCCGGGTCGGTCATGCTGCCCAGAATGTGCGCGATCTGCGACGAAGGCTGGCGCAAGATGCGCCGCGTGTCGGCCGACGAATAATTGATCAGGCCGCGGGCGCATTCCGTGCCCTGCGCATCGACGCAGGCCACTACGTCGCCGCGCTCGAATTCGCCCTGCACGTCGACCACGCCGATCGGCAGCAGGCTTTTTCCTTCGCGCAGCAGGGCTCGTACCGCGCCGTCGTCCAGTACCACCCGGCCGCGCAGGCGCAGGTGGTCGGCCAGCCATTGCTTGCGGGCCGACCATATCGGCAGTACCGCCCGCAGTTCCGATCCGATGCATTCGCCCTGCGCCAGGCGGGTCAGTACATTGCGTTCGCGACCCGATGCGATCACCGTGTGCGCGCCACTGCGCGCGGCCCGCTTGGCCGCCAGGATCTTGGTCAGCATGCCGCCGGTGCCGATGCCCGACCCCGCGCCGCCCGCCATGGCTTCCAGCGCCGGGTCGCCGGCCTGGGCGTGCGAAATGAATACCGCGGCGGGGTTCTTGCGAGGGTCTGAATCGTACAGGCCGCGCTGGTCGGTCAGGATGACCAGCGCGTCGGCTTCGATCAGGTTGGTTACCAGCGCGCCCAGCGTATCGTTGTCACCCAGGCGGATCTCGTCGGTGACCACCGTGTCGTTTTCGTTCACGATGGGCACCACGCCCAGCCGCAGCAGCGCGAAGAGGGTGCTGCGCGCATTCAGGTAGCGGCGCCGGTCGGCCAGGTCTTCGTGGGTCAGCAGAATCTGGGCGGTGCGCAGGCCGTGTTCGGCAAAGGCGGCTTCGTAGGCTTGGCACAGGCCCATCTGGCCCACGGCCGCCGCCGCTTGCAGTTCATGCATTACCGATGGGCGCTTGCGCCAGCCCAGCCGTGCCATACCTTCGGCAATGGCGCCGCTGGATACCAGCACTACCTGCTTGCCTTGCTGGCGCAGCGAGGAAATCTGGGCGGCCCAGTGCGCCACGGCGGCGCGATCCAGGCCACGTCCTTCATTGGTGACCAGGGAAGATCCGACCTTGGCCACCAGTCGGGTGGCAGAGGCAACGACAGAAACGGCGGTGGTGTCGACAGTCATGGCGATGACCGGGGTGTTGCGATGGTGGAATCGGCCGCAACGCGCGGCCGCCGGTAGACGAAATGCGATTATGGCTTATTCGTTACCGCCACGCGGCGCCTCGGGCGGCGCGTCGCTGCGCGTGGCATCGAAGCGCGGGTCTTCGGCCACGTAAGTGCCATCGGCCTGGTCTTGCGCGATATGGTCTTTGCGCTGTTCGGCGTCCAGGTAATCTTGCAACGCCCAGATCAGTTCCTGGGTGCCGTCGCCGCTCAGGCCCGAAATGCAGAATGCCGGGCCCTGCCAATCGAACAGCTCGACGAAGCGCTGGCGCGCGGCAGCGGGATCGGACACCATGTCGAGCTTGTTCAGCACCAGCCAGCGGGGCTTGGCGGCCAGTTCGGGGTCGTAGCGGCGTAGTTCCTCGACGATGGCGCGCGCATCTACCACGGCTTGTTCGATGGGATCGGTATCGGGGTCGGCCGACGAGATGTCGACCAGGTGCAGCAGCACGCGGGTGCGCGCCAGGTGGCGCAGGAACAGGTGCCCCAGGCCGGCGCCTTCCGAGGCGCCTTCGATCAGGCCGGGAATATCGGCCACCACGAAACTGCGCGAGGGCGAGGTGCGCACCACGCCCAGGTTGGGATGCAGGGTGGTGAATGGATAGTCGGCGATCTTGGGGCGCGCATTGGAAATGCGGCTGATCAGGGTGGACTTGCCGGCGTTGGGCAAGCCCAGCAGGCCCACGTCGGCCAGCACTTTCAGTTCGAGCCGCAAGCGGCGCTGGTCGCCTTCTTTGCCCGGCGTCCATTGGCGCGGGGCGCGGTTGACGCTGGACTTGAAGTGCAGGTTGCCCATGCCGCCCTGGCCACCGGCGGCCAAGGTGACCTTCTGTTCATGGCGGCTCAGGTCGAACAGCAGCTCGCCGGTGTCGGCATCGTGCACGACGGTGCCCACCGGCACGCGCAGTGTGATGTCGGGCGCGGCCGCGCCGTATTGGTCCGAGCCACGGCCGTTTTCCCCATTCTTGCCGCGATGCAGGCGGGCATAGCGGAAGTCGATCAGCGTGTTGATGTTGCGGTCGGCGATGGCAAAGATGCTGCCGCCGCGTCCGCCGTCGCCGCCGTCGGGGCCGCCCTTGGGGATGAATTTTTCGCGGCGAAAGCTCGCCACGCCATTGCCGCCTTTACCGGCGATGACTTCGATGGTGGCTTCGTCTACGAATTTCATGAAAATATTCTGCCTAAAGCTCTAAAGCAAAAAAGCCCTGCCGCATGCGACAGGGCTTTTGCCGTCTGGGTAACGGTAGACCGTTACTCGGCCGCCACGACCGACACGATTTGCTTGTTCAATGCGCCCTTGAAGCCGAATTGAACCTTGCCGTCGGTCAGCGCGAACAAGGTGTGATCCTTGCCGATGCCGACGTTGGTGCCGGGGTGGAAACGGGTGCCGCGCTGGCGCACGATGATCGAGCCAGCCGGGATTTGTTGGCCGCCAAAAACCTTGACGCCCAGTCGCTTCGATTCTGAGTCGCGACCGTTACGCGTAGAGCCGCCGCCCTTCTTCTGTGCCATGTTGATAGCTCCTGCTAATCAATACCGAACCGGGTCATCAAGCCGTGATGGCTTCGATGCGGATCTCGGTGTAGTTCTGACGGTGGCCCTGATGCTTCTGGTAGTGCTTGCGCCGACGCATCTTGAAGATCTTGATCTTGTCGTGCCTGCCATGCGCAAGAACCGTTGCCTTGACCACGGCGCCAGAGACGAGAGGGGTACCAACTTTCAGTTGGTCGCCTTCGCCCACCGACAGGACCTGGTCCAGGGTGATTTCTTGCCCAATGTCAGCAGGTATCTGTTCTACCTTGAGTTTTTCGCCAGCGGCAACACGATACTGCTTGCCACCGGTTTTTACGACCGCGTACATGGGGTGTTCCTTAATGGGGGGTACTTACGTGGAGTACTTGGGGTACTTACGTGAAGTACTACGAATGAATTTCGGTATCGACCGAACCAAAGATTCTAGCGCGCACCTGTGGAAAAGTCAAAAAGCCCTTACGGGCCGGGCGCTTAGGCGTCGCCTGGGGCCAACGCCACGCGCGCCGCGATGGCCCGGGCGGCCCGCCGCACCCCCTGTGCCACGGCCTGCACGTGCGCGGCTTCCAGGCGGTCGCCCGGAATCGACGTGCTGACCGCCACCCGCTTGCCCAGGGCGGTTTCGCCCACATAGGCCGCGTAGCAGTGCAGGCCGGCGGCCACTTCTTCGTGTTCCTGCGCCAGGCCGTCCGTCCGCGCCCGGGCCAGTTCGCGCAGCAGGGCGCCGCGGTCGGCCTGGGTGTGCTCGCTGACCTGCGCCAGCACGGGCGGCAACAGCCCGGCCAAGGCCGGGTCGGGCAGGCTGGCCAGCAGCGCCTTGCCCAGGGCGCAGGCGTGGGCCGGCAGGCGCGACCCCAGTTCGGACACCAGGCGTACCGGGCGCCGCGCGTCTTCGCGGGCCAGGTAGACCACCTCGGTGCCGTCCAGCACCGCCAGTTGCATGACTTCGTTGTGGCGTTCGACGAACTCGCTGGCGGCCGCCCGGAATGCCGCCTGCAGGCCGTCGTGTCGTAAATAGGCCGCGCCCAGCGCCATCAGTTCCAGGCCGATGACATAGCCGTCGCCGGCCCGGTCGATCCAGCGCCGCCGCACCAGCGAATCCAGCAGCAGGTACAGCGAACTGCGCGGCATGCCGCAGGCGCGCGCCAGGTCGGCGGCGCGTAGCGGCGCGCGCTGGCCGGCCAGCGCGCGCAGGATGTCGTGGGTGCGGCGGATGGCCGGCACGTCGTAGTCAGGGGCGGGCATTGCTGTCCAATATATTGGATCAAAAGTCATTATATTGGACATCCATCGCCGGTCTTCCTAGACTTGCCCCACGAGATGGGGCCGCCCGCCCCCGCAACCGGAGCCCCCGCATGCCCGCCTTGAACGACTTGCCCGTAGACCTGGACCGCGCCCTGCTGGTGGGACGCGCCTGGTGCCCTGTCCCCATCGATGGCCCCAGCGTGGTGGCCGTGCGGCAAGGCCGTGTCATCGACCTGACCGCGCTGGCCCCCACCCTGGCCGACCTGCTCGACCACCCCGACCGGCTGGCCATCGTGCGCGACGGCCACGGCGAAGACCTGGGGTCGGTGGCCGACCTGCTGGCGCGCAGCCTGTCGGGCGATGCCCAGGCCGGGCCGGTGCTGCTGGCGCCCTGCGACCTGCAGCCCGTCAAGGCTGCTGGCGTGACTTTCGCGGTCAGCCTGCTGGAACGCCTGATCGAAGAGCAGGCCGGCGGCGATGCCAGCCAGGCCGAGGTGGTGCGCGCGCGCATCCACGAACTGATCGGCTCCGACCTGTCGCAGTTGCAACCCGGTTCGCCGCAAGCCATGGCCTTGAAGGCCGAACTGCAGGCCCGCGGCCAATGGTCGCAATACCTGGAGGTGGGCATCGGCCCCGATGCCGAGGTGTTCTCGAAGACGCCGCCGATGGCCTCGGTGGGCACGGGCGCCTGGGTAGGCCTGTTGCCGCAGTCGGAATGGAACAATCCCGAGCCCGAGATCGTGCTGGCCGTCGACAGCCGCGGCCAGGCGGTGGGCGCCGCGCTGGGCAACGACGTCAATCTGCGCGACGTGGAAGGCCGCAGCGCCTTGCTGCTGACCAAGGCCAAGGACAACAACGGTTCGTGCGCCATCGGTCCGTTCGTGCGCCTGTTCGACGAGCACTACACGCTGGACGATATGCGCCAGGACGACGTGTCGCTGCGTATCGAGGGCGAAGACGGCTTCGTGCTGGACGGCGTCAGCCACATGCGCGAGATCAGCCGCGATCCGCTCGACCTGGTACGCCAGGCCAGCGAATACCACCAATATCCCGACGGTTTCATGCTGTTCCTGGGCACCATGTTCTCGCCCACCCAAGACCGCGACGGCAAGGGCAGCGGTTTCACGCACCGGCAGGGCGACCTCGTGCGCATCGCTTCGCCGCGGCTGGGCGCGCTGGTCAACCGGGTGGGCCTGTGCAATGGCATTGCACCCTGGACCTTCGGCGTACGCGCGCTTTATGCCAATTTGCGCAAACGCGGGCTATAACGCGGCGGCCGGCGCCGCGAACGGGGACGCATACCCCGTATAATTCGCCAGACCCCGGGTTCCGGCACGGCATGCCCGTGCCGGCGGATCAAAGAGCCACGGGTCGGCTCGCCCTGTAATGTGCCGGATACGTCTTGAATCTCCCTGAGCTGATCGCCCCCATTGCCGATGACATGAAGGCTGTCGACGCGGTTATCCGCGGACGCCTCGATTCGGAAGTCGTACTCATCCGGACGATCGCCGACTACATCATCGGCGCCGGCGGCAAGCGCATGCGCCCGGCGATGGTGCTGATGATCGCGCGCGCGCTGGGTTACCAGGGCGATCACCACCGCCTGCTGGCCGCGGTGGTCGAGTTCATCCATACCGCCACCTTGCTGCACGACGACGTGGTCGACGAATCCGACCTGCGCCGGGGCCGCGAAACCGCCAATGCCATGTTCGGCAATGCCGCCAGCGTGCTGGTGGGCGACTATCTGTATTCGCGCTCGTTCGAAATGATGGTCGAGGCCGGATCGATGCGCATCATGCAGATCCTGTCCGAAGCCACCACCATCATCGCCGAAGGCGAGGTGCTGCAACTGCTGAACGTGCACGATCCCGACGTGTCCCAGGAACGCTACCTGCAAGTGGTGCGCTACAAGACCGCCAAGCTGTTCGAGGCGGCCGCCCAGGTGGGCGCGGTGCTGGCCGGCGCCACGCCCGAACAGGAAGACGCCGCCGCCGCCTACGGCCGCCACATCGGCACGGCGTTCCAACTGGTTGACGATGTGCTCGACTACAGCGGCGACGCCCACGCGCTGGGCAAGAACGTCGGCGACGACCTGCGCGAAGGCAAGCCCACGCTGCCGCTGATCCGCGTCATGGAAACCGGCACGCCGGCCCAGCGCGACCTGATCCGCAATGCCATCCAGACGGGCGACGCCGATTTCGCCGCCGTGGCCCAGGCCATCCAGGCCACCGATGCCCTGGAACACGCCCGCCAGGCGGCCGACGCCGAGGCCGAGGCGGCCCGCCAGGCACTGGCTGGCTTTCCCATTTCCGTTTATCAGGAATCCCTGTTAGAATTTTGCGCTTTCGCGGTGAATCGCGATCGCTGAAAAGCGGTTAGTGAAGACTGCGTGAAAGTTGCACGACAACTGCGTGAAAACCGCGGTAAAACCCAAGCAAGCCGGGGCGTAGCTCAGCCTGGTAGAGTACTGCGTTCGGGACGCAGGAGTCGGAGGTTCGAATCCTCTCGCCCCGACCATTGATTTGGTCGAATTTCTGGGTGGTTCTTCCCAAACCACGGCAATGGCCGGTATCGCGCAAGCGGTGCCGGCTTTTTTGCGTGTGCGGTGTTCGGCCAAGGGCGCGCGTCGGCCGTCCGGGCGGGCCGTGCACGGCCGCCACATGAGCCATCAAGAACATGCGCCATCAAGACGATTCGCCGGCCACCTCGCGCGTGGCGCGCAAGAAGTCTTCCACATAGCGGGCATTGCGTGTGCCGGGCGCGCGGCCGAGCAGGAAGTGGTTTTCCACGGTGGGCAGGAAGCGCTTGGCCACCACGCCCCTGGATACGGTATCGGCCATCTGGGGGTGGACCAGCGACAGCCCCAGGCCCGCGGCCACGAATTCGCAGAGCGTGGGCGCGGTGGTGGCTTCCAGCACATAGTTGGGCGTGATGCCGGCGCGGGCATACAAGTCGTCCACGACACGGCGGATGGCGACCGAGCCGTCAAACGCGATGAATGGCTCACCTTCAAGATCAAGCACGGATACGCTGGCCTTGCGCGTCAGCCGGTGCCCGGCCGGTAGCAGGCAGACCAGGGGGTGTTGCAGAAAGGGCTCCAGTTCCAGCTCGGGATGATGCACGCTGGTGTTCAAGAGGCCCACGTCCACCTGCCGGGTGGCAAGCCAGTCCGCCAGCACGGCCGAGGCCCGCACTTTCACTGACACGAAGACATTCGGGTGCAGCGCCAGGAACCGCATGGTGGCCAGGCGAATGAAATGGCCCGCCAGGGCGGGCAGCACGCCCACGATGAGCTGGCCATGTTCTTCACGCTTGACGGATTCCACCGCCCGTTCGATCTGGTGCAGCCCCGCAAAGATGCGATCCACTTCGTCATACAGCCGCATGCCCTGGGGGGTGACGATCAGGCGGCCGCGCACGCGCTCGAACAGGCGCAGCCCGGTGTGGTCTTCGAACTGCGACAGCAGCTTGCTGACGGCGGGTTGGGTGACATGCAGGTGGGTGGCGGCCGCGCTGACCGTGCCACTTTCCACCACGGCGCGAAATGCCTCGACCTGCCGCAGATTGAATGATCGCATCCTATAACTGTTTGGAATGGGTTGCCCTGAAAATGTTTTTTGACATTCTAGGCTGCCGGCCCGAGTATGGCCATTATTTCCGGCGCCGCAAGGAATCGTTCGTCCCCATGCATTACGCAATCAAGCGGATCCTGCTTGGGATCCCCACGCTATTGGCCATGTTCACGGCCATTTTCCTGCTCGTGCGAGTGGTTCCGGGCGATGCCGCCACGGTCATCCTGGGCGACCAGGCCAGTGCCGCCTCTTTGGAGGCATTGCGGATCAAGCTGGGGCTGGACCAGCCGCTGTGGCGCCAGTACGCCGATTTTCTGTTCGGCGCTTTAAGCGGCGACCTGGGCACCTCTTTGGTCACGAGCCGCCAGGTCATGACCGAGATTCTGCGTGTCCTGCCCAGTACGCTGCAGCTGGCTGCCGGCTCTATGGTGTTTGGCCTGTTGCTGGGCCTGCCGTTGGGCGTGGTGGCGGCCGTGTACCAGGGCCGCTGGCCCGATTACGTGGGGCGCGTCGTGTCCTTGCTGGGCTTGTCGCTGCCGGCCTTCGTAGGGGGCATTCTGCTGTTGCTGGTATTCGCCATTCAACTGCAATGGTTCCCGGTCATTCCCATGGGCACTGGCTTGGTGGACGACCTGCGCGGCCTGGTGCTGCCGGTCTGTACGCTGGGTTTCATCATGAGCGCCTACGTGGCGCGCGTGACCCGCACATCCATGTTGTCGGTGCTGGGTGAAGACTACATCCGGACCGCTCGGGCCAAGGGCATCGGCACCTTCCGGTTCGTGTTGCGCCACGCCCTGGCCAATGCCCTGCTGCCCATCATCACGGTGACGGGACTTTACTTCGGTACGCTTATCGGCAATGCCGTACTGACCGAAATCGTGTTCAACCGGCCCGGCATGGGGCGCCTGATCCTGGGGGCGCTCAACACGCGCGACTACTCGCTGCTGCAGGGGCTGATGATCGTGTTCGCCGCATTCGTGGTGGTGGCCAATGTGGTGACCGACTTGCTGTATGGCGTCGTGGATCCGCGCGTGCGAGTGGGAAGGTGAGCGGCATGCATACGTTACAAGCCATGCCCTCGGCGCAGGCCAGGTTCATGCGGTTCATGTCGCGCGGGGGCTTGGCCGGCTGGATCGGCCTGGGCCTGCTGCTCTTCATTACGCTGGTTGCCGTCTTTGCCCCCTGGATAGCGCCGCACGACCCGCTGGAGCAGAGCATCGTCAACCGGCTGTTGCCGCCGTCGCCCGAGTTCCTGCTGGGTACCGACAGCTACGGGCGGGACGTGCTGTCGCGCATCATCTATGGCGCGCGCGTGTCGCTGGTGGTGGGCTTTGTGTCCATCCTGATCGCGATGACGGTAGGCACGGTGGTGGGCGTGGTGTCGGGATACGTAGGCGGCCGTTTCGACCAACTGGTCATGGCCATCGTGGACGTGATGCTCTCGTTCCCGTCGCTGCTGCTGGGCCTGATGGTGGCGGCCGTGCTGGGTGCCAGTATCGAGAACCTGATCATTGCCATTGCAATCACCGAGGTGGCGCCGTTCGTGCGGCTGGCGCGGGCGCCCACGCTTGCGCTCAAGGAAAAGGAGTTCATCGAGGCCGGACGCGCCCTGGGCTTTGGCCATGCCCGGCTGATGAGCGTGCATATCTTGCCAAACCTGATGGCCGACATCCTGGTCATGGGATCGCTGTGGATGGCCACTGCCATTCGTACCGAGGCATCGCTGAGTTTCATCGGCCTGGGCGTGCGTCCGCCTACGGCCACCTGGGGCGGCATGATCCGCGAGGGTTTCGAGAACATCCTGGATGCCTGGTGGCTGGCGGTGTTCCCCAGCCTGGCCGTGCTGCTCGTCGTGCTGGCGCTGAACCTTCTTGGCGATGCCCTGCGTGACGCCGTCGACCCCAAGTACCGCAAGGGCTGACCGATGACTGACACGCTATCTTCCCCTTCTGCCGAGCACGTGCTTGAGATCCGTGGCCTGCGTACCGAATTCCTGATCGACGGCCAATGGCACGCCGCCGTGCGTGACCTGTCGCTGGCCGTCAGGCGCAATGAAACGCTGGCCATCGTGGGCGAGTCCGGCAGCGGCAAGAGCATGACCGCCTTGTCGGTGCTGGGACTCTTGCCGGCCAAGTCCGGGCGCATTGGCGCGGGCCAGGTCATGTTCGAAGGCAAGGACCTGGCCGGCCTGCCGGACCGCCAGATGCGGCAGATCCGCGGCAATCGCATTGCCATGGTGTTCCAGGAGCCCATGACCTCGCTCAACCCCACCATGCGCGTGGGTGAGCAGATCGGTGAATCGCTGCGCGCCCACAAGGGCGTGTCCCGCGCCGAGGCGCGCCGCCAGGCCGTGCAGTTGTTGCTGCAAGTGGGTATTCCCTCTGCGCAGACGCGGCTGGACGACTATCCGCACCAGTTCTCCGGCGGCATGCGCCAGCGTGTCATGATCGCCATGGCCATTGCCTGCCAGCCCACGCTGCTGCTGGCCGACGAGCCCACCACGGCGCTGGACGTGACCATCCAGGCGCAAGTGCTGGCGGTGCTGAATGAACTGAAGGCCAGCCAGGGCATGTCCATGGTGTTCATCACTCACAACCTGGGTGTGGTGGCGCTGATTGCCGACCGGGTAGCCGTGATGTATGCCGGCGAGATCGTCGAGCTCGCGCCGGTGGCCGACCTGTATGCCCGGCCGGTCCATCCCTATACCCAGGCCTTGCTGGCTGCCATGCCGCGGGTGGATCGCGCCAACGAAGACCTGCAGCCGATACCCGGAGGCGTGCCTTCCATACGCGCCATGCCGGCGGGTTGTGCCTACGCACCCCGTTGCCCGTTGAAGATTGCCCGCTGCGAAACCGAGGCGCCGCGCCTGACGCCGCTGGCCGATGATGCCGAACACCCCGTCCGCTGCTTCGTACGCAGCCCGGAGACGACATGAATACCCATGATTCCTCGCCTTCCGGCATCGTGGTCGAGAACCTGCGCAAGCACTATGCGGTGGGGGGTGGCCTGTTTGGCCGCGCGCGCCAGACTGTGCGGGCCATTGCCGATGTTTCGCTCAGCATTCCCAAAGGCCAGGCCGTGGGCCTGGTGGGCGAGTCCGGTTGCGGCAAGTCCACGGTGGCGCGTGCTGTCTTGCGCCTGGTCGAGCCCGACGCCGGCCGCATCGTGCATGACGGCATCAACGTGCGCGCCTTGTCCGGAAATGCCTTGCGCCTGTACCGGCGCCGTGCGCAGTTGGTGTTCCAGGATCCGTATGCATCGCTCAATCCCAAGCGTACGGTGCGCCAGACGCTCGAGGAGCCGTTGCGCGTGCATCGCATGGGCACGCCCGCCGAGATTGCGCGCAGCGTGGAAGCGGCCATGACCGAAGTGGGCCTGCCAGTGGAAAGCCTGTCGCGCTACGCGTATGAGTTCTCGGGCGGCCAGCGCCAGCGCATTGGCATTGCCCGGGCGCTGATCCTGCAACCGGATTTCATCGTGGCCGATGAGCCGGTGTCCGCGCTGGACGTGTCCGTGCAGGCCCAGATTCTGCAATTGCTGAAGAAGCTGCAGGAAGACCGCGGCCTGTCGTTCCTGTTTGTATCGCACGACCTGGGTGTGGTTCGGCATTTCTGCTACCTGACCAACGTCATGTACCTGGGGCGCATCGTCGAGTCCGGCCCCACGGCGCAGATCCTGGATGATCCCAGGCACCCGTACACCCGCGTGTTGCGGGACAGCTCGCCCGTGCCGGATCCGGCTCACCGTATTGCGCTGGTGTCTACCGCGCAAGAGCTGCCGTCGGCGGCCAATCCGCCACCGGGCTGTGCTTTCCACCCACGCTGCCCGCGTGCCCAGGACCGTTGCCGCACCGAGATTCCAGTGTCGCAGCCGGTGGCCGGGCCGGCCGGCCGCACGGTTGCCTGTCACTTTCCTTTGTAGGGCGGGGTTCCTGGCCGAGCCGCTGTCCTGCCCTTCTTCTGTCCTTCTCTATTGCACGGAGCATCGTTGTGAGTTCAGCAAGCTTTATCTACCTGAGTCAGGAAGAAGCCATCAAGCATGGCGCCGATGACGTGGCGGCCACGGTGGCCGACGTGGAGCGCACGGTCGTCCTGACCTACCAGGGCAAAGCAATCGAAGCGCCCACTGCCACTTTGTTCTGGGACGTGGATCCCGCCGTGCTCAAGGGCGGCTTCGTCGGCTATCCCAGCAAGAAGCGCGCGAACATTCATGCCGGCTACATTGATGACGATGGCGTGAAGAAGGTTGCGATCAAGAACATTCCCAGCAATCCCGATAACCTGAAGAATGGCCACGGTCCGCGCGCGTCGGGCCTGGTGACGATCCTGCATCCCGAGAGCGGCTACCCGCTGGCCGTCATGGACGCCATGGTCATCAGCTGCATGCGCACGGGTTGCCTGGGCGCGCTGGGTGTGAAGTACCTGCGTTCGGCCCAGGCCGCGACAGCCGGGTTCATTGGTGTCGGGCCGGTCAACCAGGCCGCGATCATGGGTATCGCCGAAGTCATGCCCGAGCTCGAGCGCGCCTATGTGTTCGATTACGACACCGAACGTGCCCAGCGCTTCGCAGACAAGTTCTCGCGGCAGCTGAACATCGAGATCGTGGTGTGCGCCTCGGCCAAGGAAGCCATTGTCGATGCCGACGTCGTGGTGCCCGCCACCAGCGTGCAAAACAAGGACGCCGCGTACATCGAATACAGCTGGCTGAAGAAGGGCGCCCTGTTCGTGGACCTGTCGCTGTGGGACGCCAAGTACGAAGTGTTCGAGAAGGCGGACGCCATGTTCACCAACTCTGACCTGGTCATGGAGCGCACCACCATGACGCCGGCCTGCCTGGTGGCCGAGCAGGTCACCACCGAAGACAAGCTGGTGGATATCGGCGGCGTGATACTGGGCCAGTCGCGCGGACGGGCTGCCGATGACGACATCATCATTTACTTTGCCCGCGGCATGGCGCTGTACGACGTGATGAGCGGCTACCGGGTCTATGAAAATGCCAAGCAAGCCGGCCAGGGCCAGACCCTGAGCCTGTGGGAAGGCGAATACTGGCTGTAAGGCCAGTCCAGCCATCCCGTCCATACATTGGGCAATGCACCTGCCCCCAAGGAGGAAGAAAACATGCGTATAAGAAAACTGCTTTGCGCCGCGCTGCTGGGCGCGGGACTGCTTTCCGGCACACCTGCCGTGCTGGCGGAAACCCTGCAGATCGGTATCGGCACGTCCGACATCCAGACCCTGGATATCCATCGCGCCACGGGCTTTGACTCCATGCTGCTGAGCTACGTGTTCAACGGCCTGGTGCGCTTTCCGCCGGGCAGTGCCGACCCGGCCAAGCTGGAGCCAGACCTGGCCGAGCGCTGGGAGGAATCCGCCGACCACCTGACCTGGACCTTCCACTTGCGCAAGGGCGTGCAGTTCCATGGCGACAACGGCGAGCTGCATGCCGACGACGTGGTGTTTTCGCTGACGCGTGCCGCCGACACGACGCAGTCTTCGCAAGCGGCTGCGTTCGAGCCGTTCGCCAAGGTGGAAGCGCTGGACGACTACACCGTGCGCATTACGCTCAAGCGTCCTACGCCGGGTTTTCTGGGCCTGGTCGCCAACTATCGGGGCGGCAACATCACCAGCCGCAAGGCAGCAGAGAAGCCGGGTGCCAATCTGGCCGCCCAGCCTGTGGGGACGGGCCCGTTCCAGGTGGCCGAGCATGTGCCGCAGCAGTATGTGCGCCTGACGGCGAACGAGCAGTACTTCCGTGGCAAGCCCAAGATCGACGAGGTCTACTGGCGTTTCGTCATGTCCGACAGCAGCCGCGACCTGGCGTTCAAAGCCAAGCAACTGGATGTTATCTACGGACGTCGCGAACAGCGCTGGGTGACCAGCACGCGCGACCGCAAGGGGGTGGAACTTGACATCTTCGGCCCCGGCGAATTCCGCACGCTGCACCTGAACCGCACCATCAAGCCGCTGGACGACCTGCGGGTGCGCCAGGCTGTTGCCCATGCGGTGAACGTGGACGAGATCGTGCAATTCGTGGGCAAGGACGTGGCGCAGAAGGGCTGCTCGGTGGTGCCGCCGGGTTACCTGGGCCAAGACTGCTCGTTCAAGTACAACTATGACCCCGCAAAGGCGAAGCAGCTTCTGGCCGAGGCCGGCCACCCGGACGGCATCACGCTGCCGGTGGTGGTGTCCAACATATCCTCGATCCTTCCCATCATGGAAGTCGTGCAGAATCAGCTGGGCAAGGTCGGCATCCACCTGGACATGAAGGTGGTGGACCACCCCACTTTCCATGAACAGATCCGCAAGGACGCCAGTGCCATCGTGTTCTACGGCGCTGCGCGTTTCCCCGTGGCCGACACCTACCTGACGCAGTTCTACGACTCGGACTCCATTGTGGGCACGCCCAAGGCCATCACGAATTTCTCGCACTGCTCGGCGGGCGACGAGGCCATACGCGCGGCGCGGGCCGAGATCGATGGCGCCAAGCAGTTGGCGCTGTGGAAGACGGCGCAGCAGCAGATCAACGACGACGTCTGCGGCGTGCCGTTGTTCGACCTGCGCCAGGTGTGGGCGCACAATGACAATGTGGACTACGGCTACAAGCTGGAAGGCGACATCAACATTGCGCCCCCCATCACCGAGCAGACGACGGTCAAGCATTGATCTTGCCGGCCGGGCGGCGCGTATCGCCCCCCCGGCCGGCAATGCCGCGCGACAGGCCCCGTCAGTAGCCGATGGCGTAGCCGTCTTTGCGGTGGTCGGAAGCCGCCACGTAGCCGCCTTGTTCCAGCCGCATGGCCATTTGCGCGCTGCCGAATTCCAGGTCGAAGCGCGGCGCCACTTCGACTTGATGGCCCATCGCGCGCAATTGCTCTATCGCTTCGGGCGGGGTGTTCCATTCGACGGCCACGCCGACGTTGTCGTCTTTGATGCGCCAGCGCGGCGCGTCGCTGGCCGCCTGGGGATTCTGGCCAAAATCGGCCAGCCGGCTGGTGACCTGCACGTGGCCCTGCGCCTGCATCGACCCGCCCATCAGCCCGAAACTCATCAAGGGCTTGCCGTTCTTCATCAGGAAACCAGGAATGATGGTGTGGAACGGGCGCTTGTGCGGCGCCACTACATTGGGATGGCCGCGCCGCGTGGAAAAGCCCCAGCCGCGATTTTGCAGGGCGATGCCCGCGTTCGGCACCACGACGCCAGAGCCGAAACCCTTGAAGTTGGACTGGATGAACGACACCATCGTGCCGTGCCGGTCGGCCGCGGTCAGGTATACCGTGCCGCCGCTATGCGGGTTGCCGGGCCGCGGGGTGCCCACCCGGGCAGGGTCGATCAGCTTGGCGCGTTGGGCCAGGTAGGCCGGGTCCAGCAACTGGGCGCTGGATACCTGCATGTGGTCGGAGTCGCCCACGTGTTCGTACAGGTCGGCGAACGCCAGGCGCATCGCTTCGATCTGCAGGTGCAGCGTGCGTCCGGTGTCGCGGCCGGTCTCGGCCAGGTCGAAATGCTGCAGCATGCCCAGCGCCATCAGGGCGCCGATGCCTTGGCCGTTGGGGCCGATCTCGAACAGCTCGCAATCGCGGTAGCGCGTGCCGATGGGCTGCACCCAGTCGGCCCGGTGGCGGGCCATATCCGCCTCGGTGATATAGCCCCCCGTGTTGCGCGCGTGCGCGGCGATGGCGGCGGCCAGTTCGCCGCGATAAAAGCTCTCGCCTTTGCTGCGCGCGATGCTTTCCAGCGTGGCCGCCTGGCCGGGGCAACTGAAGCGCTCGCCCGGCCGCGGCGCGCGCCCGCCTGGCGCGAACGACTCGGCAAAGCCGGGCTGGCCGCTCAGTTTGGCGACCTGCTTTTGCCACTGGCGATGCACGGTGGGCGATACCAGGTAGCCATCGCGCGCGTAGCGGATAGCGGGCTCGAACAGGTCTTCGAACGGCAGCGAGCCGAATTTTTCCCAGATCGCGTGCCAGCCCGACACGACGCCCGGCACGGTCACGCTGCCCCAGCCGATTGCGTCCATGCTGTCCAGGTGCTCGAACTTCGCGGTTTCCCAGGCGCCCGGAGCGCGGCCCGATGCATTCAGGCCATGCAGTTGTCCATCGTGCCAGACGATGGCGAACATGTCGCCGCCGATGCCGTTCATGCATGGCTCGACCACGGTCAGTGCGATGGCGGTGGCAAGGGCCGCGTCGATGGCATTGCCGCCGCGGGCGTACATCTGCAGGCCGGCCGAGCTGGCCAGTGGCTGCGAGGTGCTGACCACGTTGTCCGCCAGCACAGGCATGCGCTGCGAGGGGTAGGGTAGTTGCCAGAAGGGGTCGTTGGGTATGGGCATGGAAACCTGCAGCAGAGAAGTGAATCGCGTATGGCCGGCTATTTGCCGATGTTGATATTCAGCGCCTTGACCTTGTCGCGCCAGAACGCTTGCTGGTCCAGGATGAATTGCGGCAAGGCCTGGCCGGATATTTCGCTGATCTGAAAGCCCTGGGCGCCGACCGCCTTGCGGAAACCCTCGTCGTCCTGGGCCTTGGCCAGCGCCTGGGCCACGATCTCGATGCGGTCCTTGGGCGTGCCCTTGGGCGCCATCAGCGCGAACAGGTTCTCGGCTTCCAGGCCTTGCACGCCCAGCTCTTTGAACGTGGGCACGTCGGCCATGACCGGTAGCCGCTTGGCCGAGGCCACGGCCAGCACGTTGATGCGGCCCGCCTCTTTGTGCGGCAGCGAACTGGTCACGCTGTCGAACATGAAGGCCGACGAGCCTTCGATCACTTCGGGCAGCGCCTGGCTGCTGCCTTTATAGGGAATCTGCAGCGCGTCTACGCCGGCCTGCTCCTTGAAAATCTCGCCCTCCAGGTTCGACAGCGTGCCGGCCCCCATCGACGCGTAATTGTGCTTGCCGGGTTCGGCTTTCAGGAAAGACACCAGGCCAGCATAGTCTTTGATGCCGAGTTTGCCGGGCGTCACCAGGATGTGCGGTGCGCTGGCGATGGCGCCCACGGCATCGAAATCGCCGTCCAGCGACACCTGCTGCTTGCCATTGACGGCCTCATAAATGGAATTGGACATCACCGAAGAGATGTACAGCGTGTAGCCATCGGCGTCCGAGCGGGCCGCGGCCTGCATGCCGATCAGCCCGCCAGCGCCGGGCCGGTTCAGCACCACGACCGATTGACCCAGCGTATCGCCCAGCTTCTGGCTCAGCTCGCGGGCCAGCACGTCGGTGGCGCCGCCAGGAGGAAACGACAAGATCAGTTGGATCGAGCGCTGCGGAAATTCCGCTGCCGCGGCGCTGGCGGCAACGGCCGATAGGGCGAGCACGGCGCCCACTTTGGCTGCGGCACGCATGAATGCGCCGCGCGCAGTGTTGCGCGGCTGGGCGGTATTGCACTTGCAGGCATGAATGGCCATGCGATATTCCCCTTGAGTAATAGGTGGTGGCCCGTTGCGGTTGAATGTCCACTTGGTCTTGGCCGCCGCTATGTCTGGCCATTCTAGGAATTGCGCTTTGGGCAATCAAGTTCAATAATTCGCATACGTATTGCTTTTTTTAGAATTCAATCGACCATGCTCAGCACTGCGCACCGCTACTTTCTGGAAGTCGTCCGGGGCGGCAGCATCAAGGATGCGGCCGCCGCCCTGCACGTGGCGCCCTCGGCTATCAGCCGGCAGGTTGCCAAGCTGGAGCAGGGATGCGGCACGGCCCTGTTCGAACGCCGCCCGCACGGCATGGTGCTGACGCGCGCCGGAGAAATGCTGGCCGACTACGCGCGCCGGGTTGCCATGGATTCCGAACACGTGCTGCGCGATATCCGCAGCCTGCGGCGCGCCGACCTGACCACGGTGCGCATCGGCTCGAACGAGGCCGTCGCGCGCAATGTGCTGCCCGCCGTCCTGGGGGCCTTCCGGGCCCGGCATCCCGACGTGGTCTTCCAGGTGCACATCGCTTCGCCGGGGGTGGTGACCCAGCGCCTGCGCGACGGCGCCATCGATGTGGGGCTGGCCTTCAGCGTGAAGCCGGGCAGCGGCATCGATGTGCGCTATGAAATCATCTCGCCCGTGCGGGCCATCATGGCGCCAGGCCATCCGCTGGCCGGCCGTGGCAGCGTGTCGCTGGATGACCTGCGCAGCTGTCCGGTGGCGTTGACCGATTCGGGCACGACCGTGCGCCTGCTGTTTGACAATTCGGCGGCCGACGGCGATGGTCCGCCGTTCGACGTGGCGTATTCCAGCAATTCATCGTCGATCATCCGCGCCATTGTCGAAGCCGGCCATGCGCTGACCCTGGCGGGCGAAATCACCCTGGCCGAGCCATTGCGCCAGGGAACGCTGGTAGCGGTAAGCCTGGACCACCCCGCCTTTGCGCAGCGCACGTTGCAGGTGCAAACCGCGCGCCATGCCGTCTTGCCGGACGTGACCGAACAGTTCGTACGGCAACTGATCGCCGGACTGGCACCGCAGAACACCCAGGCCTTGGCGGCTTGCTGATGGGCGCTGGCCGGCCGCGCTGCTACGTAAAACGGGGCCCCACTGTTATTTCATCAGCAGCCGCTGATATTCGGTACAGGCCTGCGCCATCGCTTCGCGCACCACGGCAAGCTGGCGGCTTTCCTCGTCGGCCTTGCGGTTGACCATCGACAACTGCAGCACCGGTCCGGCCTTGCCCAGGCGGAAGATGCGCACGGGGTAGCTGTGCAGCGTGGCCGGATCGGGCCGCTGCACCACCGAGATGCCCAGTCCCGAACTGACCATCGCCACGATGGCCGATGCGTTGTCGAATTCCAGGGTGCTGCGCACATCGCCGATATGGTTGCTGACGAACTGCGCGGCCATGGTGCCCGTGACTGTCTTGCGGTCGTAGCGTATCCATTCCAATTGGCGAAACAGCGTGGCGATCGGGGTGTCCGGCGTGCCGGGCGGGGCGATCAGTACCAGCTCGCGGCGCAGCATGGGCGTCCAGCACAGCCGGCCGGTACCGCCGTCCGGGGGCTGGGCCACCAGCGCGGCGTCGATTTCGCCGGCCTTCAGCGCGGCCGCCAGGCTGCTGCTGCGGCCGCGCACCGGCACCACGTCCAGCTTTGGGTGGCGCGTGCGGATGAAGCGCATCATGCCCGGCAACACCGCCGGCTGCATGGATTCGATGATGCCCACGCGCACTACGCCCTCGATCGCCAGCACGGTGCCGCTGCGCAGCGCGTCCAGCCCATGCAGCCCGTCACGCATGGTGTTGGCCACTTCGTGGGCCAATTGGGTGGGGCGCACCTGCAAGCCCGAGCGGTCGAACAGCGGTTTTCCCAGGTAGGCCTCTAGCTGCTTCATCTGCATGCTGACCGCGCTGGGGGTGATGTTCATCAGCCGGGCGCCGCCAACGAAAGTGCCGGTTTGCAGAACCGCTTCGAGTGTGGCGAAGGTTTCTAGCTTCATCAAATTTTCTTAGGAAAAGCGTCAAATATCATCGCTATTCTAGATGAACGGGCGTACTTACACTGGCGGCAGTCGATCACACACGGAGACACAGATGCCGGCCAACGCCATTTCCAACCGCCCCCTGGCCTGGACCGCCGACCAGGTCCGGCAAGATCCTGCATGGAAATTGCACCTGAGCGCCGAGCAGGCAGACGGTGTGCAGGCCGCGTTGGCGCATGCCAAGCGCCTGGACAAGCCGCTGCTGGCCATGGAGCAGGCCGACTTCCCGCTGCCCGCCGCGTCGCGCGCCGCGCTGCGCCAGGCCATCGACATGACCCAGGGGCGCTGGGGCATGTGCCTGGTCAAGGGCTTCCCGGTGGACGACTGGAGCGAAGACGACACCCGCCTGGCGTATTGGGGCATGTCGCTGTACATGGGCGTGGGCCGCACGCAGAACCGCGCCAGCCAGGTGATGAACGACGTGCGCGATGCCGGGGGCGAATACAAGGTCAAGGGCGGACGCGGCTACAACACCAATGCCGGCCTGGATTTCCACCAGGACTCGTGCGATGTGGTGGCGCTGCTGTGCCGGCGCACCGCCAAGTCGGGCGGCACCAGCAAGGTCGTCAGCTCGCTCGCGCTGCGCGACGAAGTGCGCAAGCGCCGCCCCGACCTGATCCCGGTGCTGGAAAGCCCGTTCTTCCACAGCTATCAAGGCACCCAGGATCCCATCCAGCCGCCGTACTATCGTTGCCCGATTTTCGGCAGCCATCCGGAATATTTCTCGGCGCGTACCAATCGCAAGAACACGGTGGCCGCGCAGCGCGATTTCCCCGAGGTGCCGCGCCTGACGGCAGCCCAGGTCCAGGCCCTGGACCTGCTCGACGAATTGATGCCCAGCGATGCGTTCTGCTATTCCATGGAGCTCGAACGCGGCGATATGCAGTTGCTGAACAACTACGTGACGCTGCATTCGCGTACTCCGTTCGAAGACTACGAAGAACCCGACCGCAAGCGCCACTTGCTGCGCCTGTGGCTGGCCATTCCCGGCTCGCAGCCGTTGCCCGAGGACTGGGCCGAATACTACGGCGATGCGCGTGCCGGCGCGGTGCGCGGCGGCGTGCGGGGCAGTGCCATCACCGGGGAATTCCTGGCCTACGAAAAGCGCCAGGCCGCGGCCATGGGCATGCCGTTCGAGACCTGGCAGCCCAGGGTGCGCAAAGAAGACATGGAGGCCATCATCGCGGCTGCCGGCAAGCCGGTGGCCGCCGGGAGCGCGGCATGAGCCGGCTTGCCTTGCGCGAACGCCTGGCCGGCGGCCCCGCCGTGCTGGCCCCCGGAGTCTATGACGCGATGACCGCGCTGATCGCCGAACAGGCAGGTTTCGATGCCCTGTACCTGTCGGGTGGCGCGGTGGCGTATACGCAATTGGGCCGTTCCGATGTGGGCCTGACCACAGCCACCGAGACGGCCGACGTGCTGGCGCGCATTACCGACCGCGTCAACCTGCCGGTGATCGTCGATGGCGACACGGGCTATGGCAACGCCTTGAATACGCAGCGCACGGTACGCGTGTTCGAGCGTGCCGGGGCCGCGATGATCCAGCTGGAAGACCAGACGTTTCCCAAGCGCTGCGGCCATCTCGAGAACAAGACGCTGGTGTCCGCGCGGGAAATGTGCGGCAAGCTGCGCGCCGCGCTGGATGCCCGCCACAGCGCCGATACGCTGATCCTGGCGCGCACCGATGCCGTGGCCGTGGAAGGCCTGGACGCGGCGCTGGACCGTGCCGAGGCCTACCTGGAATGCGGGGTCGATGCATTGTTCATCGAGGCCGTGGTATCGGCGCCCGACATGGAGCGGGTATGCGGCCTGTTCGCCGCGCGCGTGCCGCTCTTGGCCAATATGGTCGAAGGTGGCAAGACGCCCGTGGGCAGCGTGGACGAATTGTCGGCGCGCGGCTATCGCATCGTGATCTATCCGGGCGGTACGGCGCGTTTCGTGTCCAGGCAGTTGCAGCGCTACCTGGCCAGCCTGAAGACGCATGGCACCACCCGGCCGCTGTGGGATGAAATGAACGATTTCAATACCCTGAACGAGTTGGTCGGCACACCCGGCCTGCTGGCGCAGGGGCGGCGCTACGAAGGCTGAGCCTCGCGCGGTACGCAGTAGCGTTCTTCGCGGTAAGCCCAGCTGGGCCACAGCGCGTGGGCCAGGGCTTCTTCGGCCAGCACCGGATCGGTGTCGGCCGGGGCGTAGCCCGCGGGCATGGCGTAACGGAACTGCACCGGCGCCTTGCCCGGCAGCAGCACGAGCAGGTCATCGCCCTTCAGGTAGCCGTAGTGGTTCTCGTACTGCATGATCGCGCGGTCGGGATTGCCGCGGGTCAGGTCGCGGCCCAGCATCGGATGCGTGCATGCCACGCCGGCCAGCGACAGCAGCGTGGGCGGCAGGTCGATCTGGCTGATGATGCCTTCGTCGCGCCGTGCTTCGATGCCGCCGCCCAGGATCACCGCCGGGATATGGAAATGCCGTACCGGCACCAGCGTATCGCCGAACACCCGCGAGTCATGGTCGGCCACCACCAGGAACACCGTATCGTTCCAGTAGGGTGCCTGCCGCGCCCGCTCGAAGAACTGGCCCAGTGCCCAATCGGCGTAGCGCACGGTGTTCTCGACGGTGGCGGGGTTGCCGTCGACCTCGATGCGCCCGGCCGGATATTCCCAGGGCGAATGGTTGGACACGCTGAAGGCCAGCGTGAACGAAGGCCGGTCGCCGTCGGTGCGCAAGCGGGCGTCCAGCTGCGTGAACATGTCTTCGTCCGAGGCGCCCCAGGTACCCACGAAAGCCGGGTTGGTGAAGTCGGGCCGGTCGACGATTTCGTCGAAGCCGTTGCCCAGGAAGAATGCCTTCATGTTGTCGAAGTGCGATTCGCCGCCATAAATGAAGCGCGAATGGTAGCCATGGCGGCCCAGCACATCTGCCAGCGTGAAAAAGCCGCGCTGCGCCGCCGGCAGTTTCAGCACCGCCTGGGCGGGCGTGGGCAGGAAACCCGCCGTCACGGCTTCCAGCCCGCGCACCGAGCGCGTGCCGGTGGCGTAGGCACGCGTGAAGGCCCAGCTTTCGCGGGCCAGCGCATCCAGGTGCGGCGTCAGGTTGGCGCCGCCCAGCGCGGCGCTGTACTGGGCGCCCAGGCTTTCTTCCAGGATGATCACGATATTGGCGGGACGCGTGCGCGTCCGCGACGGTGCCTGGTGGTGCACACTGGGGTGCGTGTCCAGCGCCGGCGGGTCGGGCAGGCCGGCGCACGACAGCACCACTTCCTGCATGCGCGCGCCGGGCATCTTGCCGTACACGGCGGCGGCAGACTTCTCGTACTTCATGCTGTAGATGGCATAGAACACGTTGTACAGCGAGTTCAGCGGCAGCGTGTTCAGCATGCCGTCGTTGGAATATGCCACCGTGGACGGGTTGATGGGGCGGTGTCCCAGCGTGCCGCGTATGGCCAGGATCACCGCGGCCAGGCTGCCCAGGCTGCCCAGGCCCATCTGCCACCAGGCCCAGCGCGCGCCGGGGGTTGGGTTGCCGAACAAGGCATGGCCGATCGCCAGCAAGACCACCACCGACACCAGCGCGCCAACCAGTTCCAGCTTGTAGCCGCGCCAAAGCATGCCCGAGACTTCGCGCGGATGCTTCAGGTATTCCACGAACAGGCGGTTGGGCCGGGTATCGTATTCCTGGATGAAGGCCGGCGTGGCCACTTCCAGGAAGCCCAGCAGTATCCAGCACACTTGCAGCCAGATGCCGGTGGCCACGGCGGCCCACGGCAGATGTCCTAGCCAGGGCGAGAGCACGGCGGGCAAAGCCACCAGCACGGCGATCTGGTTGGTGTCGATGCGCAGCCCGCCCAGCAGGATGGGCTTCAGGCCGCCCGCCTTCCGGACGCGGCGCCATTGCCAGGCAGCCAGCGCCAGGCGGCTGCCGGTCAGCAGCACGTAGGCCGCGATGATGAACAGTAAAGTCGAATGTCGCATAGTGTTCCGCCATTACCGGCGCCACGCGCCGGATGCGCGGTGCGGGATCAGGAGCAGGCGCCGGCTGGCAGGTTGGCGCGGACCAGGCGGCCCGCGATGGATTCGTGCATGGGAATATCGGGCAAGGGGTCGCCCGGGCCGTACCAGCGCGCTTCGGCAATTTCGTCGGCTTGCAGGCGGATCTCGCCGCCGGCGTATTCGGCGGTGAAGGCAATCATCAGCGAATGCGGGAATGGCCACGACTGGCTGCCGAAGTATTGCAGGTTGTCGACCTGCAGGCCGACTTCTTCCAGGACTTCGCGGTGCACTGCGTCTTCGATGCTTTCGCCGGCCTCGACGAAACCCGCCAGGGCCGTATGGCGCGCCGTGGCGTAGGTGGCGTGGCGCGCCAGCAGGATGCTGTCACCCTTGCGCACCAGCACCATCATGGCCGGCGAGATGCGCGGGTAGGCCGACATGCCGCAGGCCGGGCAGCGCATGCAGAACTCGTGGCCCACCGGTTGCATGGGGGTGGCGCACACTCCGCAGTATCGGTGGGTACGCACCCATTCGGAAATCTGGAACGCCCGGCCGGCCAGCGGCGCGCGCTCGCCAAGGTCGCCCAGCAGGGCGCGCAGCTTGCGAAACACATAGCCCGGCGGGGCTTCGGCCGTGGCGGGTACGTGGATCGTGCGGATCTGCGGGTTGTTCAGCCAGACTTGTTGCAGGGTGTCGGGTTGAAGGCCCAGTACCGCGCAGACGGTGGCGTCGGGCAGGTCCAGCCCGGTTTCCTGCACCAGCAGTTCGTTGCCACGGAAAATGAAGTTCAAGGGGCTTCCTTGCGCAAGAATCAGGTTTGCGTGCGGGAAGCTACTTTACATCGGTGCCATGCCCGCGCAAATACCGACGCGCGGTCCTCGGTAACATTTTGCTCGAAGGCGTGCGGCCACCCTGCCCCCAGCGAGCGCCGCCCGATGGGTTTCAGTTCGGCGCCAGGTTCATCTGGCGCGCCAGCGAGCCCCAGGCCTTTGCGTCGCTGGCGACTGTCTGGGCAAAGGCGTCGCGGCTTGCCGGCACGGGGATGTCGCCCTGCGCCTGGAAGGCCGCCTCGACCTCCGGCTGGCGCAAGATTTCGTTGATTTCCTGGTTCAGCTTGTCGGCAATGTCCGCAGGCAGCCCCGGTGGGCCAAAAATGCCGACGTAGTGCCGGACCGAGAAATCCTTCAGGCCGCTTGCGGCGACGGTAGGCACATCTGGCAGCAGCGGAAAGCGTTCAGGCCCGGTGATGGCCAGGGCCTTGATGCGCCCACCGGCAAAGTGGGGCGACACCGTGGAAATGTTTGCCACGCTGAACAGGACGTCGCCCGAGATCAGCGCAACGGCCACTTCCGAGCCCGCGGCATAAGGCACATGTTCGGCCTTGCCGCCGAACTGGTCCAGGAACAACTGGCCGGCCAGGTGGACGAGCGTACCGTTACCAGTGGACGCAAAATTGTATTTGCCGGGCTGGGCCTCGAGCTGGGCAATCAGTTCGGCCAGCGTCTTGCCCTTGAACTCCGAGCCCGATGCAATCACGAAGGGCACGCGCATCATCTGCGCCACGGGTGTCAGGTCCTCTGACTTGTACGTGAGGTTCTTGTAGAGCACTGGCGCGATCGACATGGTGCCCGTGGCCGACACCAGCAGCGAATAGCCGTCGGGCTTTTTCGCGGCAACGTGCGCCGAGCCGATAGTGCCGCCCGCGCCGGGCTTGTATTCCACGACGAACGGCTGGCCCAGTCGCGCCGCCAGTTTGTCCGCCACGATGCGCGCGATGCTGCCGATCGAGGCGCCGGCGCCAAAGGGCACGGTGATCGTGACGGGGCGCGAAGGGTAGGGGTCTGCTGCCTGGCTGTGCAGGGGAATGGCGGCAAGCAATGCCGCGACAAGCAAGAGCTTCCTCAAGGTAGATGTCTCCTGGGCGTGTGGTCTGTTATGTGTTGCGCTGACTGCGGCTCATGGCATGAAGTAGCCGCCGTTGATGTCGAAAATGGCGCCCGTGACAAAGCTGGTGTCTTCGCTGGCCAGGTAGGCGACCATGGCGGCGACTTCGTGCGCTTCGCCGATGCGGCCAACCGGAATGTTCGTCTTGTAGTTCTCGGTCATCTGCGCATCGAGCTGGCCGCCCAGGCCCGCGTTGATGGTGCCGGGGGCAATGCAATTCACGGTGATGCCATCCTTGGCCACGCGCGAGGCAAAGAAACGCGAAAACCCGATCAACCCGGCCTTCGAGGCGGAATAATGGGCTCCCGAGACCATCGAGCGGGTGCGTCCGGCCACCGAAGCCATGTTGATGATTCTGCCCCAGCCGTTGGCGCGCATGCGCGGCGCGGCATTGCGGCACAAGATGAAGGGCGCGGTCAGGTTCACATTCAGCACTGCCTGCCATTCGGCCAGGCTGATTTCGTCCGGAGGCAGGCTCTTGCCCTGCCTCTTGGGTGAGATGCCTGCATTATTGACAAGGATGTCGACGCGTGCGCCTTCCGCATCGAGTTGGGCAAAGAGGGTCTTTACGGCATCTTCGTCGGTGATGTCGCATGTCAGCGAGCGGGCATGATGGCCCAGGCTGGCCAGATTCCGGGCCTGCGCATGTACGCGCTCGTCCAGGTCCAGCAGCAAGACAGGGTAGCCTTCCTGGCACAGCCGCAGCGAAATGGCCTGGCCAAGTCCGCCGCACGCGCCGGTGACCAGCGCGGTTCTATTCTTCGTGTTGGTTCCCATTTTCTTTAAAAGAAGGTCAGGCAGGGCCAGTCGGATCCGCTTTGGGCGCGCGGCGGCAAGTGCAATACCGGGCGTCCAAAGCAGCAACACGAATTCTAGAGACGCATCATAGGGGCGCCTATTGATAAATTATTAAATGCGATTTTTAACTTCGTTATTTCGCATTCAACGGCCACGCGGTGTCGCGAACGTCAAACCGAAAATGCATCCCTGACCGCCTTGAACGCGGCGGCAATGGCCGATTCATCTTTACGGTTCGCCGCGGCGATGAAATACAGGTTCGACGGCAGCGGCATTTCGTCAAGGTAAACCAGCCCGTGCGTTTCGGCTTCGCGTATGGCCACCGGCTGGCGTGCCAGCGAAAGTCCCATCCCACAACGCACCATGTCCAGCATCGAAGCTTCCACGTCGGCTTCGGCGACGATGTTGGGAATCAGCCCATGGGCCTTGAACTTGGCCGAAAGCAGCCGGTTGTAGACCGAGTTGGGATAGGGCCATATCCATGGCAGGCGCGCCAGTTCGCTCCAGCTTTTACCGGCCACACGGGATCGCCAGCCCTGAGGCGCAATGATGAAATGAGTAAAGACCGTCAGGTGCTCGGCGTAAAGCTCGGGCGGCAGGCCTTCTTCGGGCCCGGCCACGTAATAGCCGGCGTCCAGCGTGCCTTTGAGAATCTCGCTCTTGACCAGGCCGGTCATCCCGTGGTGCAGCTTTGTGCGGATGCGGGGATACGTGGTGATGAGGTTGCGCAGGAAGGGGCCCAGGCGCGTTATCTCGGGGTTCATCGTCGTGCCGATGGACAGTTCCCCGCCCAGGCTGCCCTGCATGTGCGATGCGCGCTCTTGCAGCTGGCTTACCGCGGCAAGTACGCGTTCGGCCAGCGGCAGGATCTCTTCGCCGTCACCTGTCAGCGTCAGGCCCTTGCTGCTGCGCACCAGCAGGGTCAAGTCCAGGTCTTGCTGGAAATTCTTCAGCTGGATGCTGACGGCCGGCTGGGTAAGGTGCAGGCGGTCGGCCGCACGCGTAAGGTTGCCCTCGCGGGCGACGGCCACGAACGCTCTGATGTGTTGTAGGTCCATAGCTGAAGGATGCTACGACTTCTACTTGATTCTTGGTATCCCCGCGTCTTTGATGATGGCGCCGGTCTTCTCGCGTTCCTGCAGCAGGTATTGCGTATAGGCCTTGCCGCCCATGAACTCGGGGTCGGCGCCGATCTGCCGGATCTTTGCCTGGACGGCGGGCATTTCCAGCGCGCGCTTCATGCCGTTTTCCAGCCGATCCACGATCGCCTGTGGGGTGCCCGCCGGAACCGCCACGCCTGCCCAGGCTTCCACCGAGACGTCATAACCCGCCTCTTTCAGTGTCGGGACGTCCGGGTATTCGGGCCAGCGTTGCGAACTGCCCGAGGCCAGCAGGCGCAACTTGCCGGCCTGCAAGTGGCTGATGACATCCGGTGGATTGGCGGCAATTACCGCCACCTGGCCGCCCAGCAGCGCCAAAGATGCTTCTGGCCCCGCCTTGTATGAAATGAGTTCGAACTTGCCACCGGTTTTCCTGCCCAGGTCGAAGAAAATCAGGCTGTTGGGCGTGGACGGAGACCCGAAAAATACCGACTGGCTACCCTTGGCGGCTTCCACCAGGTCGGCGACTTTCTTGAACGGCGAGTCCTGGCGCACCACGATTCCATAACGGTTCTTGCCGAAACCGGCCACGTGGATAAGATCTTCGGGCTTGACCGGAACGTCCATCAGGTGCGGCGTGGTGGTCACCACCGATGCCGAGACAATCGCCAGCGTGTATCCATCCGGTGCCTGCTTGGCTACGTAGGCAGGGCCCAGCGTGCCCAGCGCGCCTGGCTTGTTCTGTATGACCACGGGCTGCCCCAGGTCTTTTTCCATGCCCGATGCCAGTGCCCGGGCCATCAGGTCGGTAACGCCGCCTGGCCCGAAATTCACCACTATGGTGAGCGGCCTGTCGGGATACGCGGCGTGCGCCGCCGGGGCCAGCGCGACGGCGGCCATCATGGTGAACAGCCTTGCCAGCTTCTTGAATGTACCGCGTGACGATTGCATGCCTTCCTCCTTGGATTTTCTTTTTGCGCCCAGCGCTCTGTGCCGCATAGTCTAAAGAAGGAGAAGGCCTTCGATTATTGCAATTTTCAAAGGTGGTTATTAAGCATCTTTAAGCTCGTTGCAACCCGTTCGTTGCAATCGGCCCAGCCGCATTTAGGATGCTTATAAACAAGTTGAAAATTCGCAAATTGCCAGCCTGCAGGGGTGGCTTCACAATCTTCCAGGTATCGGGCATGCAGGCGCGCTAGCCGCGTTCTGGCGTGATGATGTCCCGTTTCCCATATTGATGAAGGCATACAGGATCAAGCATGACAACCGCACCGCTGCTGCAAGACCCTAGCGACGCCGCGCAGGCCGTCGTCCAGGTATTGAAAGAGGCCGGTATCGATACCGTGTTCGGCATTGCCGGAGGGCACGCCGGCCATATCTGGGCGGCGCTGGAAAAATACCAGGACTCGATTCGTACCGTGCTGGTGCGGGAAGAATCGCTGGGTAGCGCGATGGCAGAGGTCTATGGCCGGCTCACGGGCAAGCCGGGCGTACTGGTGGGGCAGGGCCCCTGGATACTTGGCAACGGTTTGCTGGGAACCATCGAAGCACATTTGTCGAGCTCGCCGATGCTGCTGCTTACCGACTTCAGCGATACCCCCGACCTGTCGCTGCATGGCCCTTACCAAAGCGGGCGGGGCGACTACGGCGGCTGGGATGCGCGGTTGAGCTTCAAGGGCGTGACCAAGCAGGTATTCGAGGCGCATCACCCAGCCGGCGCGGCGCATGCCACGCAATTGGCCATCAAGCATGCCACCACCGGCCAGCCCGGTCCCGTGGCCGTGCTGTTCAGCATTTCGGCCTTGAGCGGCAAGGTGCAGCAAGATGACGCGCCGCGCCTGTATCGCACGCAGGCCTACCTGAACCGCAGGCCCGCGTGCGTCGACCCGCAATCCGTCGACCAGGCCGCCCAGGCGCTGAAGACCGCCAGGCGGCCCGTCATCATTGCCGGCAACGGGGTACGCATCGGCAAAGCCTACCCGGCGCTGCACGCCTTCGCGCAAGGCCTGGACATTCCCGTGGTGACTTCGCCTTCCGGGAAAGGCGTGTTTGCCGAGTCGCATGCGCTGGCGCTGGGGTTGTACGGCACGTTCGGGCATCCGGCGGCCAACGCCTGCGTGGCCGAAGCCGATGTCATCGTGGCGGTCGGTACCAAGCTTACCGCCTCGGATACTGCGTACGAGAATCCGGCGCTTATCGATCCGCGCCGCCAGGTGCTCATCCAGTTGGATATCGAACCGCTCAATGCTTCCTGGAGCTTCCCGGCCGATCACGTGGTGATCGGCGAGGCAGCGATTGCATTGGAAGCCTTGCGCGAAGCCGCCCATGGCCTGAACGGGCAGGGCGCCGCCCGCGCGAAGGCCTATCGCGCCCCCTATGCCGAAGCCGAAGCCGCCGCGGCCGAAGACGCGGCGCTGCCGATGTCGCCGCCGCGCCTGATCGCTGAACTGCAGCACGTGCTGCCGTCTGACGCCATCGTCTGCTGCGATGCCGGCGAGAACCGCATTTTCATGATGCGCTACTACAAGACGCGCGAAGCGGGCGGTTTCCTGCAGGCCGCGGGCGCCGGGCCCATGGGCTATGCCATTCCGGCGGCAATGGGCGCCAAGCTCGTGCATCCTGAAAGACCAGTCGTCGCGGTATGCGGCGATGGCGGATTCTCGATGTCGATGAACGGACTCATGACGGCCATCGAGGCAGATATCCCGATCATCACCCTGATCTTCAACAATCAGATGCTGGGGTGGTCGACCCACATCCGCGGCCCCTTTGCGGCCCAGTTCCACGACTTCGACCATGCGGCCATCGCCCGTGCCATGGGTTGCCACGGCGTGCAGGTCGATACGCCGGACCAGCTTGCCACCGCGATACGCGAAGCCCTGCTGGCCGAAGTGCCCACCGTGATCGACGCGCGTATTTCCACCGGGCTTTCCTACAAGGCGCTGATCGCGTCTTTCGATACCGTGCCAGCCGAGCCGGCCTTACGCAAGGCGGCTGGAGTCGCAGGATGACAACGAGCGGGCGATCGGCCCTGGTCACGGGCGGCGCCGGCGGTATTGGCCAGGCCATTGCCGGCAGCTTGGCCAAAGAGGGCTACCGGGTCTACCTGTTGGACCTGAGCGAGCGGGTCGTCGAAGTGGCCCGGTCGCTCTGTTCGCAGCCTGGCCAGGTGCACGGGCGCGTCGTCGATGTCGGCGACGAAGCGCAACTGGTCGATGCGGCCCACTGGTGCCTGCGGCAAGCCGGCGGAGTGTGCGATGTGCTGGTGAACTGCGCAGGTATCTCGCCGAAGGGCGAGGGTGGTCCGATTCCCTTGCCCGCGATCACCACCGAGCAATGGGACCGGGTACACCGGATCAACGTGACAGCGCCGTTCATCCTTTGTCGCGAACTGATGCCGTTCATGGCGCAGCGGGGCTTCGGACGGGTCGTCAATATCGTCTCGCGAGCCGCCCGTACCTATGTGCCGGTGTCGGGGCTGGACTACCATTCGTCGAAGACGGCCCTGCTGGGCCTGACTCGCGCGCTGGCCGGCGCGTATGGCGGCCAGGGCGTCACGGTCAACAGCGTGGCGCCGGGGCGCATTGCCACGGCGATGGCCAAGGCCACGCATCCGGCATTGCTTGCCGACACCCTGAAAATGATACCCGCCGGCCGCTTCGGCGAGCCCGCCGAGATCGGGGGCCTGGTGGTATTCCTGGCAAGCGAGGCCGCCAGTTATATCAACGGCGCCTGCATCGACATCAACGGGGGTATCTATATGACGTAATGGGGTGGCCCCATTGCGTGCCCGGCGCGCTATTTGCCCGCGGGCTCGGCCAGCCGCGCCACGGCCAGGTCCAGCGGCCACGCCAGCGCCTCGACCAGGTCGGCCAGGGCTTCGCTGTCATCCAGCGACACGCGCGGCAGCGGCGCGCCATCGGGCGCGATATCGCTGGCGATGGCGCCGATGCTGGGGTCGTCGGGGTATAGCCAGGGCTTGCCGTTTGCCTGGCGATGGACTTCGATTTTGATGTGGGCATTGCGCTTGAAGCCCTCGACCAGGATGAAATCGACGGGGCTCATCGAGCCCAGCAACTGGCCCAGTTCGGGTTCGGTGGCGCCGCGCAATTCGTGCATCAGGGCCCAGCGCGCCGACGAGGCCACCAGCACTTCGGTGGCGCCCGATTCGCGGTGCCGGTACGAATCCTTGCCGGGGGTGTCGATATCGAACGCGTGGTGGGCATGCTTCAGCGTCGACACGCTGTAGCCGCGGGCTTTCAGGCAGGGGATCAGTTTGGTCAGCAGCGAGGTCTTGCCCGCGCCGCTCCATCCGGCAAAGCCTATGATTCTTGTCATTCGGGGCTCGTAACAGGGGCGTTCAGATCAGGCCTTCGAAGGGCAGGACGTCGACCAGTTGCCCCGCTGCGACATCGCCCTGTTCGTGGTGCAGCACCATCAGGCCGTTGGCCTGGCTCATGCTGCGCAATATGCCCGAGCCTTGCGACCCGGTGATGCAGGCCTGCCAGCCGCCATCGGGGGCGGGCGTGACGATGGCGCGCTGGTATTCGGTGCGGCCGGGTTTCTTGCGTATGGCGCGCGCGGCGGCGCAGCGCAGCAGCGGCAGCGATTGCGGGGTGGCGCCGCCCATGGCCAGCAGCGCATCGCGCACCAGGGCGTAGAACGTGACCATGACCGCCACCGGATTGCCCGGCAGGCCGAACAGAATGGCATCGCCGTGTTCGGCATGGATGCGGCCGATGGCCATGGGCCGGCCCGGCCGCATGGCAATGCGCCAGAACAGCACATCGCCCAATTGCGCCATGACGGTCTTGGTGTGGTCGGCTTCGCCCACGCTGACGCCGCCCGAGGTGATGACCGCGTCGGCATTGGCGGCTGCTGTGGCGAAGGCGTCGGACAGTGCCTGGGGGTCGTCGCGCACCACGCCCAGGTCGATGACGTCCACGCCCAGGCGCTGCAGCATGCTGTAGAGGGTGTAGCGGTTGCTGTCGTAGACGCAGCCTTCATCCAGGGGTTCGCCGATGGAGCGCAGTTCGTTGCCGGTGGAAAAGAACGCCACGCGCAGGCGCCGCAGCACCGGCACCTCGGCCTGGCCCAGCGAGGCCAGCATGCCGATATCGGCCGGGCGCAGCACGCGGCCGGCGGCCAGCGCGGCGTCTCCCATGGCCAGGTCTTCGCCCGCCAGGCGGCGATTGTCGCCGGTGCGCACGGCCCCGGCGGGGATGACGATGCGGTCGCCATCCTGCTGCACGAATTCTTGCGGGATGACGGTATCGAGCCCGGCGGGCATCACGGCGCCGGTCATGATGCGCACGCATTGCCCAGGGCCCGCTTGCCCGGTGAACGGCGTACCCGCCAGGCCGCTGCCGGCCATTTGCAGCACCGTGTCGGCACCGTCGGCCAGGTCATGGCCGGCGAAGGCGTAGCCATCCATGGCGGAATTGTCGTGCGCGGGCACGTTCAGGTGCGACACGATGTCGCGCGCCAGCACGCGCCCCAGCGCCGAGCGCAGCGGCAGCATTTCGGTGGCCCGCACGCGCGGCACCAGCTGGTCGATGAAGGCGCGGGCCTGTTCCACCGGCAGGGCGGCAGGATCGTAGCCGCTGATGCACGAGGCGATGGAGGCAAGGCTGGGGGGCAGGGGGCGGGTCATGGCTGGAGGTGTTGCAGTTCGGCCAGGGTGTTGGCGCCGGCGAACGCCTGCGCGTCGTCGAAGCGCACCTCGATGCAGGCATGCTGGGCCGTCCAGGCGTCGATCTTGCGCTGGCCGCTTTGCAGGAACGCCAGCAGGCTGGGCAATAGCGAGGTCTTCAGCAGGCAGAACACCGGCTGGGTGCGCAGCGTGCCGTCTTGCAGGGTGGCAGCCATGGCGATGTCGGCGCCGTGCGCGGCGAGTTCCTGCGCCAGGCGGTCGACCAGGTTGTCGGGAAAGCGCGGGCAGTCGCAGGGCACGGTGACCAGGTAGGGGGTTTCGCAGCGTTCCAGCCCCACGGCCAGGCCGGCCAGCGGGCCGGCGAAATCGGGCAGGTTGTCGGGCCAGACGGGCACGCCCATGGCCTCGTAGGCGCCCAGGTTGCGGTTGGCGTTGATCATGGCCTGCCCCACCTGCGGCGACAGCCGCAGCAATGCGTGCACGGCCATGGGCATGCCCAGGTAGTTCTGCAGGCCCTTGTCGACGCCGCCCATGCGGCTGCCGCGCCCGCCTGCGAGTATCAGGCCCGTGATGTCGGTTTTATCGATCATGACGCTCGATAGGAAACGCCGCGCTCAACATCGCGGTATGGAAGCCAGTATAGACCAGGCCCGGCGCCCAATTCGCAGGTGCATGACGGGTCTCATGCGACAACGCAAAGGGCTCTGCTAAGATGACCCGATGGCGGCCGCAGCAGCGGCCTTTTCTTCCTTTTGCCGACTTTCCCGCACAGACCCCATGGTCGCTTCCGATACTTTGCTGCAGGCCTTGCAGGCCGTCATCGATCCCAATACGGGCAAGCCCCTGGCTGGCCCCAAGGCGGTCAAGAATCTCCAGGTCGACGGCGCCGACGTCGCGTTCGACGTCGAACTGGGCTACCCCGCCAAAAGCCAGATTCCTGCCTTGCGCGGCGCCCTGATCGCCGCCGCGCGCGGCGTGGCCGGCGTGGGCAATGTGTCGGTCAATGTGCGTTCGGTCATTGCGCCGCATTCGGCGCAGCGCGGCGTGGCCCTGCTGCCCAATATCAAGAACATCATCGCCGTTGCCTCGGGCAAGGGCGGCGTGGGCAAAAGCACCACCGCCGTCAATCTGGCGCTGGCGCTGGCCGCCGAAGGCGCGCGGGTGGGCCTGCTGGATGCCGACATCTACGGCCCCAGCCAGTCGCTCATGATGGGCATCGACGCGCGCCCGCAAAGCGAAGACGGCAACACCATGGAACCGCTCGAAAACTATGGCGTGCAGGTCATGTCCATCGGCTTCCTGGTCGATGCCGACGAAGCCATGATCTGGCGGGGCCCCATGGCGGTGCAGGCGCTGGAACAATTGCTGCGCCAGACCAACTGGAAAGACCTCGACTACCTGGTCGTCGACATGCCCCCCGGCACCGGCGACATCCACTTGTCGCTCAGCCAGAAAGTGCCGGTAACCGGCGCGGTCATTGTTACCACTCCCCAGGACATCGCCTTGCTGGATGCCCGAAAGGGGGTCAAAATGTTCGAAAAGGTCGGGGTACCGATCCTGGGCGTGGTCGAGAACATGGCGGTGCATGTCTGTAGCCAGTGCGGCCACGCCGAGCACATCTTCGGCGCGGGCGGAGGCAAGAAAATGGCGACAGACTACAACCTGGCCTATCTGGGCGCCTTGCCGCTGGATATCAACATCCGCCTGCAGGCCGACAGCGGCCAGCCCTCGGTGGTGGCAGACCCCGACGGCGAGGTCGCCGGCCTGTACAAGGCAGTGGCCCGCCAGGTGGCGGTGTCGGTGGCCGACATGGCCAAAGACCATTCCTCGAAGCTGTCCGCCATTTCCATCAGCCGGGTCACCTAGAGCCTGCCATGAGCGATACCCTGCCCATCAGCCTGGACGTTGCCGTGGTGATGCGCAAAGAGCGTATCACCGGGCCGATGCGGCGCTGGCAGGAATGGCGCTGGATACTCGACGACGTGGTTGCCAACGAAGCCACGTTCGGCACCGCCGAACGCCTGCTCTATAAAGACGGCACCCAGGAACGCTGGCTGCACCCCGGATATACCGTGCGGCTGTTCAAAGACGATGCCGAAGGCTACGTGCTCAATGCGACCACGCCGTCGCCGTGCTGGTTCGTGCTGTGGCGCATGCACGAATCCGCAGATGGCGGCGAAGCGCGCGCGCGGCCCGAAATCGTCACGCTCAGCTACCACGATGCGGGCCGCTGGCTCGATGCGCAGGAAACCGTCGAGCAGGTGCCGGCGCCCGAGGTCATCGTAGACTGGCTCAACGCCTTCATTGCCACGCATTACGTGCCCGAACCCAAGCGGCGCAAGCGCCCGGCCAGCTTCCAGTCGTTGCAAGACCGCTTCGGCAACCCGGCATCGGTATCCACCCTGAAGAAATTCCGCGGCGAGGGTGGCCCATGATGGCTTCTGACCCCGACGGCTTCCTGCAACGCTGGTCGCGCCGCAAGGTGCAGGTTCGCGAAGGCCTGCCGCCCGACGGGGCGCCGCTGCCCGACGCGCCAGCCGTCGATCCGGCCGGTGTCGAATCGGCCAAGCTTGCCGCGGCACCCCGCGACGAGGCGTCCCCCGAGCTCCCTGCCTTGACGCTTGACGATGTCCGGGCGCTGACCCCCGAATCCGATTTCGCCCCCTTTGTGGCGCGGCAAGTGGCGCCCGACGTCAAGAACGCGGCCTTGAAGAAGCTGTTTTCCGACCCGCGCTACAACGTGATGGACGGGCTGGACACCTACATCGACGACTACTCGAACATGCAGACGCTGCCCGCGTCCATGCTGGCCCGCCTGGCCAGTGCGCGGGCGCTGGCGATGTTCGACCCCGCCGACGACACGACGGCGGCCCCGCCGTCCCAGCCAGGCCAGGACGCCGCGCCACAGCCGGCGCAAAGCCGCGCCGATGACGCGCTGCCGCCCGTGGCCCACGCGTCGCCCACGCCCGACGTCGATACCGATATCGATGCCCACCCCGACCCCGATCCGGCCACTACGGTGCCAGGCCGCGCATCCGCGCAGCGGCAAGGCTGATCCCACCCATGCAACCGCACCCATGACCACCCTGATCTGCGACTGCAACCGCACCATGCCGCTGGCGCCCGATGAGCTGGGCCGCGCGCTGGGCGAACCGCTGGCGCCGCATTCGCTGCTGTGCCGCAGCCAGGCGGGCGACTTCCAGCAGGCCATCCGCGGCACCGACCCCGTGGTGGTGGCCTGTACGCAAGAACAACGCCTGTTCGGCGAACTGGGCCGCGCCACCGAAGGCGCCCTGGCGCCGGTGCGCTTCGTCAATATCCGTGAAACCGGCGGCTGGAGCCGCGATGCCGCCCAGGCCATGCCCAAGCTGGCCGCCTTGCTGGCGGCCGCACACTTGCCCGACCCCGATCCGGTCGCCACGGTTACCTACCGCAGCGCGGGCCGGTTGCTGATCATCGGGCCGCTCGACCGTGCCGAACAGGCCGCCGCCTTGCTCGACGATGCTTTGCAGGTGACGTTGTTCGTGCAGGGCGAAGGCCGCGACGGCGGAACGCAGGCGCGCCGCTATCCGGTACTGGCCGGCAAGCTCGAGCGCCTGCAGGGCCGGCTGGGGGCCTTCGAGCTGGCCTGGTCGCAGGACAACCCCATCGACCTGGACTTGTGCACCCGCTGCAATGCCTGCCTGGCCGCCTGTCCCGAAGGCGCCATCGGCTTGGACTACCAGGTGGATCCGGGGCGATGTACCTCGCATCGCGATTGCGTGGCGTCCTGTACGGTGGCGGGCGCCATCGATTTCCAGCGCCCGCCCCGCCAGCACACCGAACAATACGACCTGGTGCTCGACCTGGGCGCCACGCCGCAACTGCGCTGCCACGAACCGCCGCAGGGCTATTTCACCTGGGATGGCCGTGACCCGGGCATTTTGCTCAAGTTGCGCGACATGGTGGGCGAGTTCGAAAAACCCAGGTTCTTCGACTACAAGCAGTCGCTGTGCGCCCATAGCCGCAATGAAACCGTCGGTTGCCGTGCCTGTATCGATGTCTGCTCGGCCGAGGCCATCCGCAGCGACGCGCATCGCCAGCAGATCGTGGTCGACCCGCACCTGTGCGTCGGCTGTGGGGCCTGTACCACCGTGTGTCCCACCGGTGCCATGGCCTACACGTACCCGCGCAATCCCGACCAGGGCCGCAAACTGCGCACCTTGCTGTCCACCTATGCGCAGGCGGGCGGGCGCGATGCCGTGGTGCTGCTGCACAGCCAGCAGGGCGGCCAGCGGTTGGTGGAAACCCTGGGCCGTACCGCGCAACTGAAGCTGGCGCACGGCGTGCCCGCCAATGTGATTCCGGTGGCGTTGTGGCACACCGCCAGCCTGGGCGCCGACCTGTGGCTGGCCGCCGTGGCCTTCGGTGCGACCCAGGTGGCCGTACTGGTCACCGACGAAGAAGCGCCGCAGTATCTGGATGGGCTGGGGGCGCAAATGGAAACCGCCCAGGCCATCCTGAACGGGCTGGGCTACGAAGGCCAGCACCTGCGCTTGCTGCGCGCCGATACGGCCGAGGCGCTCGACACGCACCTGCAGCACATTGCGGCGCAGCATCCCCGGGTGCCAGCCCTGCCCGCGCGTTTCGCCGTGGCACCCGAAAAGCGCGCTACCTTGGCCTTGGCGCTGGACCACCTGGTGGCCCAGGCGCCCGGGCCGCTGCCGCCGGCCATTGCCCTGCCTGCCGGCGCGCCTGGCGCGGGGGCGCCGTTGGGCGCAGTAACGGTCGACCCCCAGGCCTGTACGCTCTGCATGAGCTGCGTCAGCGCCTGTCCGTCCAACGCGCTGCAAGACAACCCGCAACTGCCGCAACTGCGCTTCATCGAAAAGAACTGCGTGCAATGCGGTTTGTGCGAAAAAACCTGCCCGGAAAACGCCATTCAATTGGTGCCGCGCCTGCTGCTGTCCGAGCGCCGCAAGGAAGCCGTGGTGCTCAATGAAACCCAGCCGTTCCATTGTGTGCGCTGCGGCAAGGCATTCGGTACCCAGAAAGGCATCGACGCCATGCTGCACCGGCTGGGCGGCCACGCCATGTTCCAGGGCGCGGCGCTCGAACGCCTGAAGATGTGCGGCGACTGCCGCGTCATCGACCTGTATTCCTCGCCCCACGAAACTCGCATCACCGACCTATGAATGCCACCGTGCCGCCCGCCGACATTGCCTCCACCGGTCTCGACGAAGACGCCGCACGGGCCGAAATCTACGGCTTGCTGGCGCATCTGTTCTATGCGCCGCCGGCCGAACTGCTGGCACAGCTGTGCGATGCGCCGGCCGCCGCGCCCGGCAGCCTGCTGGAAGCGTCCTGGGACGCGCTGGCCGCCAGCGCGCGCGAATTGAGCGCGCCCGCCGTCCAGGTTGAATACGACGCCTTGTTCGGCGGCGTGGGCAAGCCCGAGGTCTATCTGTTCGGTTCGCACTACCTGGCGGGCTTCCTGAACGAGAAACCCCTGGTCCGGCTGCGCGATGACTTGTCCGCGCTGGGCCTGGCGCGCGACCCGGCAATGCCCGAAACCGAAGACCATATCGCCTACCTGTGCGTAGTCATGCGGCTGCTGATCGGCGGGCCGCATGCCCAGTCGGCCGACCTGGTGCGCCAGCGGGAGTTCTTTGGCGCGCATATCCAGCCCTGGGCGGCCGATTTGTGCGATGCAATCGTCGCCCAGCCGTCCGCCCGGTTCTACGCCCGCGTCGCCGATTTCACCCGTGATTTCGTCCAGGTCGAGGCGCAAGGCTTCGACATGCTTCCCTGATCAGGCGCAATCCCCCGGGCGTTTGTAAAAATTCGGGGACATTGCCCGAAGTCAAGTGTGGGGGTACAGTATGCAAAGCATTTCATATCTGGCTGCCCAGGAGACGGACATGCCCAAGACAAACACAAATCCTCGACTCTCGCGCCGGGTATTCTTGGCCGGTGCCGCCAGTGCGGGCGCCGCGGCCGTAGGCGCGGCCGCCTTGCCGGGGGCTGTTCCTCAGCCGCAGTCTGCCGCCGTTACCCCTGCCCCGCCCGAGCGGGGCGGGGGTTATCGCCTTAGCGAACACGTCAAGCGGTACTACAAGACCACTCTCGTCTGACGGAGCCCGGCATGCTGCTTACCAAAAAAACCGGTGCCGCGCGCGACATCGCGGCCGAATCCAACTTCGTGCAAAGCCTGCGGCGCGGCATGTCGCAGGCCCTGCCCACCATGGACCGCCGCACGTTCTTGCGCCGTTCCGGCGTAGGCGTGGGGGCTGGCCTGGCCGCCGCGCCGCTGGCGCTGGTCAAGCAGGCCCAGGCGGCCGACGAACGCAAGATCGCCATCGGCGACACCAAGACCACCGTCCATCGCACGGTCTGTACCCACTGTTCGGTGGGCTGTGCCATCGACGCCGTCGTCGAGAACGGCGTCTGGGTTCGCCAAGAGCCGGTTTTCGATTCGCCCATCAACCTGGGCGCGCATTGCGCCAAGGGCGCCGCGGTACGCGAGCACGGGCACGGCGAACACCGCCTGCGCTATCCCATGAAGCTGGTCAACGGCAAATACCAGCGCATCAGCTGGGACACCGCCCTGAACGAGATCAGCGCCCAACTGATGCAGTTGCGCAAGGAAAGCGGACCCGATTCCATCTACTGGATCGGCTCTTCCAAGCACAGCAACGAACAGTCGTACCTGATGCGCAAGTTCGTCAGCTATTGGGGCAGCAACAACTGCGACCACCAGGCGCGCATCTGCCATTCCACCACGGTGGCCGGCGTGGCGAACACCTGGGGCTACGGCGCCATGACCAACTCGTACAACGACATGCAGAATGCCAAGGTCGCCTTGTACATCGGGTCCAACGCCGCCGAAGCCCACCCGGTCTCGATGCTGCACATGCTGCATGCCAAGGAAACCGGCTGCAAGATGATCGTGGTCGATCCGCGTTTCACGCGTACCGCCGCCAAGGCCGACCAGCACATCCGCATTCGGTCCGGCTCCGATATTCCGTTCCTGTTCGGCCTGCTGTATCACATCTTCAAGAATGGCTGGGAAGACCAGGCCTACATCGATGCGCGTGTCTACGGCATGGACGAGGTCAAGGCCGATGTGCTGGCCAAATGGACTCCCGACAAGGTGGAAGAAGCCTGTGGCGTCGACGAGGCCACCGTCTACGGCGTAGCCAAGACCATGCACGAAAACCGCCCCGGCACGCTGGTGTGGTGCATGGGCCAGACCCAGCACTCCATCGGCAATGCCATGGTGCGCGCGTCCTGTATCGTGCAGTTGGCGCTGGGCAACATCGGCATCTCGGGCGGCGGGGCCAATATCTTCCGCGGCCACGACAACGTGCAGGGTGCCACCGACATTGGCCCCAACCCCGATTCGCTGCCCGGCTACTACGGCCTGACCGAGGGTTCGTGGAAGCACTTCGCCCAGGCCTGGGGCGTCGACTACGAATGGATCAAAAGCCGCTACGCCTCGCCCACCCTGATGACCAAGCCCGGCATCACGGTGTCGCGCTGGATCGACGGCGTGCTCGAAGACCCCGATGTCATCGACCAGCCCACCAACCTGCGGGCGGTGTTCTATTGGGGCCATGCGCCCAACTCGCAGACGCGCGGGTTGGAAATGAAGCGCGCCATGGACAAGCTCGACCTGCTGGTGGTGGTCGATCCGTACCCGTCGGCCACGGCGGCCATGGCCGCCATGCCGGGCAAGGCCGAAGACCTGAATCCCAAGCGGGCCGTCTACTTGCTGCCGGCCGCCACGCAGTTCGAGACCAGCGGGTCCTGTACGGCGTCCAATCGGTCGCTGCAGTGGCGCGAGAGAGTCATCGAGCCGCTGTGGGAAAGCCGCACCGATCAGATGATCATGTATCAGTTGGCCGACAAGCTGGGTTTCGGCAAAGAGTTCGTCAAGAACTACAAGATGCAGAAGGTCAAGGGCATGGACGAGCCCGTCATCGAAGACGTGCTGCGCGAAGTCAACGGTTCATGCTGGACCATCGGCTATACCGGCCAAAGCCCCGAACGGCTGAAGGCCCACATGCGCAATATGCATGTGTTCGACGTCAGGACCTTGCGTGCCAAGGGCGGCAAAGACGCCGAGACCGGCTACGACCTGACCGGCGACTACTTCGGATTGCCGTGGCCGTGCTGGGGCACGCCAGAGCTCAAGCACCCGGGTACGGCCAACCTGTACGACACCAGCCTGCACGTCATGAATGGCGGCGGTAATTTCCGCGCCAATTTCGGCGTCGAGCGCAACGGCGTCAACCTGCTGGCCGAAGATGGCTCGCATTCCAAGGGTGCCGCCCTGACCACCGGCTATCCGGAATTCGACCACGTGCTGCTCAAGAAGCTCGGCTGGTGGAATGACCTGACCGATGCCGAAAAGGCCGCGGCCGAAGGCAAGAACTGGAAAACCGATTCCTCGGGCGGCATCATCCGCGTGGTCATGAAGACCTACGGCTGCTATCCGTTCGGCAACGCCAAGGCGCGCGCCCTGGTGTGGAACTTCCCCGATGCCATTCCCCAGCATCGCGAGCCCATCTACGGCACGCGTCCCGACCTGGTTGCCAAGTACCCCTCGCACGACGATCTCAAGAATTTCTGGCGCCTGCCCACGCTGTACAAGTCGCTGCAGCAGAAGAACGTGGCCGACAGGTTGTACGAGAAATTCCCCATCATCCTCACTTCGGGACGCCTGGTCGAATACGAGGGCGGCGGCGACGAAACCCGCTCGAATCCCTGGCTGGCCGAGCTGCAGCAGGAATGCTTCGTCGAGATCAACCCCAAGGCGGCCGCCGATCGCGGCATCCGCAACGGCGACCGGGTGTGGGTGTCCACGCCCACCGGCGCGCGCCTGAACGTACAGGCGATGGTTACCGAGCGGGTGGGGCCCGACACGGCGTTCATCCCGTTCCACTTTGCAGGGCACTGGCAGGGGGCCGACCTGCTGTCCAGCTACCCCGAAGGCGCGGCACCCATCGTGCGCGGCGAGGCGGTCAATACCGGTACGACCTACGGCTATGACTCCGTCACGATGATGCAGGAAACCAAAACCACGATCTGCAACATCGCGAAAGCCTAGGAGATCACCATGGCAAGAATGAAATTCGTTTGTGATGCAGAGCGCTGTATCGAGTGCAATAGCTGTGTCACCGCCTGCAAGAACGAACACGAGATTCCCTGGGGGGTGAATCGTCGCCGCGTCGTCACGCTGAACGATGGCGTACCGGGCGAACGATCCATCTCGGTGGCCTGTATGCACTGCAGCGATGCTCCCTGCATGGCGGTCTGTCCGGTGAACTGTTTCTACCGCACCGACGAAGGCGTGGTGCTGCACAACAAAGACACCTGTATCGGCTGCGGTTATTGCTCGTATGCCTGTCCGTTCGGCGCGCCGCAGTTCCCGTCGCAGGGTACGTTCGGCGTGCGCGGCAAAATGGACAAGTGCACGTTCTGTGCCGGCGGCCCGGAAGAACACGGCAGTGCCGCCGAGTTTGAAAAATACGGCCGCAACCGGCTGGCTGAAGGCAAGCTGCCGGCCTGTGCCGAGATGTGCTCGACCAAGGCGCTCTTGGCCGGCGACGGCGATGTGGTGGCCGACATCTTTCGCACGCGGGTGGCACATCGCGGCAAGGGCGCCGAAGTGTGGGGCTGGGGCACGGCCTACGGGTCGCAGCAAGCCGGGCAGCCGCCCCAGAAACCGGCCGACACGAAGGAAAAATCATGATCGCGCGCATCGTCTTCGCGGCGGTACTGGTGCTGGGCCTGACGGCTTGTTCCGAGCCCTCGCAAGAATTGCATTCCGGCCGCGACACCGGCACGCCCGCGTATATGGGCACGGGCAGCAATTTCGTTGCGCCCGGCTGGACGCAGGGCGACAGGGCCAGTTGGGTGCGCCAGCTTAACGTGCGCACCCAGCGCGGGCAAAACGATTACACCCGGATATAGGCCGGAGGCAGCCATGGTACGGTCATTCTTCGCGGCACTCTTGGTTGGCATCTTGATGTCGGTGCCGGTGGCGGCGCAGAATACCGCGCCGGCCGACGGCGGCCTGGGCGGCATCAAGGACGCCAATATTTTCGAAGTCCGGCCGGATGCCAACGAACAGCCCGGCTACGCAGAGCAGACCAATGCGCAGCGCGCCAAGGTCCAGCCGGGCAACAACGCGCCGATGTGGCGCCAGGTCAATTCCGGCGAGCCGGGCTTTACCAGCCTGCCGGCCAGCCAGGCGCCCGAGGCCGGCATCCTGATCCAGCGCTTCGTGCAGTATCCGGGGTCCGCGTACACCACGGCCGGCGAAGCCTGGCGCCAAGTGCGCAACCATTGGCTCATTCCCTATGGCGGCGGCTTGTTGCTGATCGTGCTGGTGGCCATCGCGCTGTTCTATCTGGCCAAGGGGGCCATCAAGGTCCATGGCGCCGAGACCGGGCGCAAGATCGAGCGCTTCACCTATTTCGAGCGCGCGGCCCATTGGGTCAATGCCACGGCTTTCGTCATTTTGGCCCTATCGGGCATTGTGATGGCCTTTGGCAAGTTCTTCTTGCTGCCCCTGGTGGGCAGTGCCATCTTCGGCTGGCTGACCTGGGTGCTCAAGACCGTCCACAACTTCGTGGGCCCGGTTTTCGCCGTATCGCTGGCGGTGATATTGATCACTTTCGCCAAAGACAATCTGTTCAAGCGCTACGACCTGGATTGGCTGCGCAAGGGCGGCGGGCTGCTGCGCGTCACGCATGTGTCTTCCGGCCGTTTCAATGCCGGCGAAAAAATCATGTTCTGGGTCGGCATGCTGCTGCTGGGCCTGATCGCCGTGGCGTCGGGGCTGTTCCTCGATCGCGTGATCCCGGGCGCCATGGTCTACACCCGTGGCAACATGCAGATTGCCCACATGATCCACGCCGTGTCGGTCATCTTGATGATGTGCATGCTGATGGGGCACATCTACCTGGGCACCATCGGCATGAAAGGTGCCTTCAAAGCCATGAAGACCGGCTATGTCGACGAGGCCTGGGCGCGCGAGCACCACGACGTGTGGTACGACGACATCAAGTCGGGCAAGATTCCCGCCCAGCGTACGCCCGACAAGGCGGCAAAAGGGCGCGGCACGCGTCCGGCTGGCGCCTGACCCGCGCACCGAAGGAGCACGCCATGAAGATTCTTGCCATCCTGTCGTTGGCCTTGTTTGCCGCCGGCGCCCACGCCGCGCTGCCCGAACCCGATGCCGCCGCCCAGGCCAAGGCGGCCGAAGCCAAGGCCAAGACCGCCTGGACGGCCCAGGTTGCCGCCTTCCAGCTATGCAGCGTCCAGGACCGGGTCGCCGCCGCTTTCTTCGAAAGCGCCAGGGCCGCGGGCCGCACGCCGGCGCCGCCGATCCCCACGCCGGAATGCCAGGATCCCGGCCCATTCGCGTATGCGCCCGTCGCCGACCAGTCGCGCGAGGACTCAGGCGCGCACTCGCCTGCCGAGACCGCCAGCCAGCCCCCCAGCTCGGCGCAGCCCGAAGCCGACAAGAAGCCCGCCAAGTGACCGCTTCCAGCTTGTCTCTGCCGCGCCTGACCCAGGCTCGCGCTCCGCTTACGCGCGAAGTCACGGTCGTCAACGAGCACGGCACGGCCGAGACCGTGTCGATTCCGGCCGAGCGGCCGCTGACTATCTACGTCGACCGGCGCGAGCTGGTCACCCTGATGACGCTGGGGGCCATGCCGGAATTGCTGGTGCTGGGCTACCTGCGCAATCAGCGCCTGATCCGCGACGTGGGCGATGTGCAGTCGATCATGGTCGACTGGGAAGTCAACGCGGCCTCGGTCGTTACCCGCGACGGTATTGACGATATCGAAGCGCGCACGGCCCAGCGCGTGGTAACCACCGGATGCGGGCAGGGCAGCGTGTTCGGCGGCCTGATGGAAGAACTGGACCATATCCGCCTGGCGCCGCAGGCCCGCGTGACGCAGGCCCAGTTGTACGGCCTGCTCAATGCCATCCGGGTACAGGAAACCACCTACAAATCGGCGGGCTCGGTGCATGGTTGCGCGCTGTTCCGCGGTGAAACCATGCTGATGTTCGTGGAAGACGTCGGTCGCCACAACGCCATCGACACGCTGGCAGGCTGGATGTGGCTGCAGCCCCCGGCCGAACAGGGCGGTGCCGACAAGATCTTCTACACCACCGGCCGGCTGACCAGCGAAATGATCATGAAGTCGGCCCAGATGGGTGTGCCCATCGTCGTGTCGCGCAGCGGCATGACCCAGATGGGCTACGAGATCGCCCGCGGCCTGGGGCTATGCGCCATCGGCCGCGCCGTGAACCGGCATTTTGTCTGCTATACGGCGCCCGAGCGGCTGGCCCTGCAGCCCGAACTGGCCGTGCGCCCGCCGGCCGACGCGGCCCGTGGCGTTTCGTCCTAGCCGCGCGCCTTCCTGGCGGGAAAGCTCCACCACGGCAACACCCGCCGCATCGACAGCACCTGGCCGCTTTGCGCCGGCGCGTAGCCGGGCATGCGCGACAGCGCTGCCTGCCACGGCGAACTGCGCAAGATGGCCAGCAGCGCCTGGGTCGAGGGCAGGTCCAGCGTCGATTTCAGGCACACCAGAAAATAGTTTTCGTGCACCAGGGGAACGAAGTCCAGGTGGTGGTCGTGGGCCGCCGGTTCGATGCCCAGCCCGGCATCGGCGCTGCCGGCCGCAACGGCATGGGCCACGGCGGCGTGCGATGGTTCGGTGCGCGCATAGCCGGCAATCGCCGAAGCCGGCAGCCCCGCCTGTTCCAGCAGTTCGTCGAACAGCACGCGCGTGCCCGTGCCCAGCGCACGGTTCACGTAGCGCACGCCGGGCCGGCGCAGGTCTTGCAGCGTGGCCAGGGCCAGCGGGTTGCCGCGCGCCACGATCAGGCCCTGGCTGCGTTGCGCAAAGCCGATGATCTTGTGCAGCCCGGGCTTGAGCAGCGGCTTGTAGATGCGCTCGGTCAGCGAGCCGGGCACCGGGTCCTGGCGGGTATGGAAGCCGGCAATCACGCAGCGCCCTTCGTTCAACCCGCGGATCGCATCCACGCTGCCGGTGTAGCGGATATCCAGGTACAGCTTGGCGCTGGCCACCGCGTGTTCGCGCAGCGCGCCCAGCGCGTCGTCATGGCTGGCGTACAGCGGCACGACATGCGCGGCGTCGTCGAACGCCATGGCGAAGGCGCGTTCAAGGTCGGCGCGCAGGGCGTTGATCTGCGGCGCCAGCCGGGCCTGGGCCTGGCGTTCGGCCCACAGCAGCTTTTCACCGAACTCGTTCAATCGCGCCGGCTGGCCCTTGTCCCAGACGATCAAGGTGCGGCCCAGGGTTTGTTCCCACCGTTTCAGTTCGCCCCAGACATGCCGGTACGACAGGCCCAGCGCCTTGGCGGCGGCCGAGATCGATCCATGCTGCCGTACGGCGAACAGCAGGTCCATCAGCGCATTGCCGATGTTGGCGGGGGCGGTTTCAGCGCCGCCCAACTGATAGGTAAGGTCGATACGATGCACGTTCGCGAGTATGCACCAAATGCCGGCGCCAGGGCCGTCGGGGCCGCCCTATGAAATCTATTTCATATGGTTCCGATGATACTGCTGGGCTACCCTCAGTGCAGTCTCGCGTGGGCCAATAATGAATACTCTGTCCGAAAGCGTGATGACTGCACTGCGGTTGATCGTCGCGGCCGATCCGGTGCTGTTGTCCATCGTGCTGCGTTCGCTGGCTGTCAGTGCCTGTGCCTGCCTGCTGGCCTGTAGCCTGGGCATGGTCGCCGGCTCATGGCTGGCGGTGGCGCGTTTCCGCGGGCGCGGCATCGTGCTGACCCTGCTGAATACCTCGTTGGCCTTGCCGTCCGTGGTGGTAGGCCTGGCCGTGTACCTGCTGTTGTCGCATTCCGGCCCGCTGGGCTTCCTGGGCTGGCTGTTTTCGTTCCAGGCCATGGTGCTGGCGCAAGCGGTGCTGGTCACCCCGGTCGTCACGGCGCTGGTGCGCCAGACCGTCGAAGACGCCGAGCGTCACCATGGCGAGCAATTGCGCTCCTTGCGCGCCCGTACGCTGGTGCGCAGCCTGCTGCTGGTCTGGGACGAGCGCTTCACCTTGCTGACCATCGTCATCACCGCATTCGGCCGGGCCATTTCCGAGGTTGGGGCGGTGATGGTGGTGGGCGGCAATATCGAAGGCTTTACGCGGGTCATGACCACCGCCATCGCCCTGGAAACCAGCAAGGGCGATCTGCCCTTGGCATTGGCGCTGGGCCTGCTGCTGTTGTTGGTGGTGCTGCTGCTGAACATACTGGCCGCCATCGTACGGCGCTGGCGCGAGCGCCGCGACGCCGGGGTGCCGGGGCTGTTCGGCCATGCCGGAGCCCTGCCATGAAGCTGGCTGCCTGCGAGACCGGGTCGATCATGGCGGGCGCTACCGAGCGTCGAGCGGCGGGCGACGCGCCCGGGCCGTTGTTCGATTTGCGCGACGTCGATGTCGATTACGGCGCCGTGCGGGCGCTGCGCGGTGTGTCGCTGACCATACAGGCGGGCGAATGCGTGGCGCTGGTGGGCGCCAATGGCAGCGGCAAAAGCACGCTGCTGCGGTTGTTGCATTGCCTGGTGCAGCCGACGCGGGGCCAGGCCCACTGTGCGGCGCGCCGGCGCCAGGCGATGCTGTTCCAGCATCCGTACATGCTGCGGACCTCGGCGCTGAACAATGTGGCATTGGGGCTGTGGCTGCGCGGCGTGCGCTGGCGCCAGGCCCGCACCCAGGCGCAGCAGGCGCTGCTGGACGCCGGCATGGCGGACCTGGCCGCGCGCAATGCCAAGACCTTGTCCGGCGGCCAGCAACAGCGGCTGGCCATGGTTCGTGCCTGGGCGCTGGCCCCCGAGGTGTTGCTGCTGGACGAACCCACCGCCAGCCTGGATCCGCACGCCAAGCGCGAGGTCGAGCAGATGATGCAAGGCTTCGTGCAAGCCGGCGCCGGCCGGGCTCCCGCCATGGTGTTCAGCAGCCATAACCTGGGGCAGGTCAAGCGGCTGGCACGGCGCGTGGTCTACCTGGAACGCGGCTGTGTCGTGGCCGACCTGCCGGTCGACGATTTTTTCTACGGTCCGCTGCCCGAAGCGGCCAGCCTGTTCGTCAAAGGAGAACGCATACTATGAACCTATCCATGCTATTGCGCCGCAGCGCCGCACCGGCATTGCTGATGGCCGCGACCCTGGCCGTGCCGGTGGCGGGCGCCGAAACCATCGTCATGGCCTCGACCACGTCCACCGAGCAGTCGGGCTTGTTCTCGCACCTGCTGCCCGCTTTCAAGCAGGCCAGCGGCATCGACATCAAAGTGGTGGCACAGGGTACCGGCCAGGCACTGGACATGGCCCGCCGCGGCGATGCCGACGTGCTGTTCGTGCACGACCAGGTGGCCGAAGAAAAATTCGTGGCCGAGGGCTATGCCACCAAGCGCTATCCCGTCATGTACAACGACTTCGTGCTGATCGGTCCGGCTTCCGATCCGGCCGGCGTGAAGGGGCAGGACATCGTGCAGGCATTGGCCGAGCTGGCAAAAGCCGATGCGCCCTTTGTGTCGCGCGGCGATAAAAGCGGCACGCACGCGGCCGAACTGCGATTCTGGAAGGCCGCCGGTGTCGATGACCAGGGCAAGGGCTATAAAGCCTGTGGCTGCGGCATGGGGCCGGCTCTGAACATGGCGTCGTCGATGAATGCCTATGTGCTGTCCGATCGCGGCACGTGGCTCAGCTTCAAGAATCCCGGCGACCTGAAAGTGCTGGTGGAAGGCGACAAGCGCCTGTTCAACCAATACGGTGTCATGGTGGTGAACCCGGCCAAGTATCCGCACGTGAAGGCCAAGCAGGCGCAGCAGTTCGTGGACTGGGTTACTGCGAAGGCCGGCCAGGACGCCATTGCCGCCTACAAGGTCAATGGCCAGCAACTGTTCTTTCCGAACGCCGGCCAGTAGGCGGCGCGGGTGGCGGGGCGGGCGTCGTGCCCGCCCGCTACCAATGCAGATAGAACATGGCCTTGGCCAGCAGCAAGATCAGCACCACGTGGCCGAACACGCTGATGTGGATGCGGCGTGAGTTGCGCGCGTTCAGCCGGCCCCGGCGCTGCAAGGCCATGGCCGTCAGAAAGTGGCCGAACACGCTGGCCGCCAGCACGATCTTCAGCCCCAGCAGCAGCCCGAAACCGCTGGCCAGCGGCTGCGCCAGCGCGGCGCGGTGCTGCCAGGCCAGGCCCAGGCCGGCGCCATACAGCACCAGCAAGATCCAGGGCACCACGCGGCGTGCCCGCGTGCCGATGGCGGATTCCATGATGCGCATGGCTTCGCGCGGCACGTGCCTGCGCACGCCCTCGAGCATGACGACCTCGAAGAATACGGTGCCGGCAAACGCTACCGCGGCGAACAGGTGCAGGGTCAGCAGGACGGGATAGGACATGGCGCGGGAGATGGGGTTGTATATCAATGCCGATCTTCACCTTGCGCGCCGGCCAGGCCCATGACGGGAATCAACTCGCGCGGAGCCGCCCGCTCAATCTTGGGGGCAGGGGTTGTTTGTCGGCGTTGCCACGCTGTCAATCCTGACGGCGGCAGGCGTTACTGGCTTGGCGCCCAGCGATGCCTCGGCAAGCTGTTTTCCTACCTTCTTGACGGCACCCAGATATCTCAGGAGCTTGGGATCGTCCGTGAGTTCCGCGGCGCGCGAAACTGAAGTATTCAGATTTTCAAGAAGGTAGTTCACTTGTTGATTTGTCATGTCTCACTTCCCATGGATTAGAGAAGGTTGATGAATAGCCGGTTTGGTCGTGAATACGCCCCCGGACTTTTGATCCGGGGGCGTGTGCCCGGTCAAGGTTTGGCCAGGCTTGGGGCTGCTGTCTTAGAAGCCGACCTTCAGGAAGAGCGAGCCATTGTTGTCCGTCTGGCTGTCGCCAAACTGGCCGTTGTAGCTCAGGCCCATCGTGGTGTTCTTGCCCAACGAGACCCCAACGCCCAGGTTGACTGCTGCAGCATCCTTGGCGATGGGCGCGCCGGCCACGCTGAAGGAAGCGCCGTCGCCCGCGATGAAGGCCATCGAACGGCTGGGATCGATGTCGCCATTGGCATGGCGCCAGCCCAGGCCACCCTGCACGAAGGCTTGGGTGCCGCGCACCTCGAAAAAGGTCTTGCCGCGTACGCCCAGGGTGGTGGTGAAGGTGTTGTCGGTGCGTGAATCGCCATGCAGAGCGGCATCGCCACCCTTTTCGTTGAAGCTATCCGACTTCAGGTTCAGCCAGGCCAGGCCGAGGAACGGGCCCACCTGGGTGTTGGATCCGACATTGAAGCCATAGCCCAGCTCGGTGAAGATCTGGGCGCTCTTGGCGTTGTAGTCGGCCTTCAGGGTCTGGTTGCCACCCACGGTCACGTTGCGACGGGTGTCGATGTCGTGATGGGTGTAGGCCGCGCCCAACAGGAAGTCCACCTGGCCGTTGGAACGTTCCCAGCTCTTGCCGCCGTACAGGGCAGCGGTGTAGCTGTTGACGTCCGACTTCGAGGAAGCGCGATCCCTTACCTTGGTCGTGCTATCCGTGTAGCCCAACGCAGCGCCCAGGCGCCAGCCCTGGCCGATCTCGGTATCACCACCGATGAAGAGGCCACCCGAGGTCGTCCTGGCCTTGGCGGAATTGCCGTCGCCATCCAGCGTGAACTCGCCGCCGGCAACTTGCGCCCACAGCGGGAACGTTTCTTGGGTGGTCAGGCCGCCCCGCAGGCGATTCGAAAGCGCCTCACGCACCTGGACGCCCGAGTACAGCAGGGCCGACTGGGTGCTGGCGTGGATTTCACCCGAGAGCTGGTTCAGCGAGTCTTCGACATTGCCAGAGGTAAGGGCTGCATCAGCCGCGGTGTTCGCGCCCGCAACCGAGACCACGCCGTCCAGCGTGTTGCTCTGGTTCGAGGACAGTGTCTCCTTCTTGGCAGCCACTTTGGCCGCGTCAACGGAGAGGCTTACCTTGACGTCCTGGGCATTCACCTTGACAGGATCCAGGCCCACCAGCGTGCTGTCGAAGCTGGAGTCCAGGCCGGCGCTGGCGAAGTCACCGACGACGTTGCCAGCCTGGGTCTGCAGGATGGCGTAGTCGCGGTTGATACGGAAGCCGCCATTGCCGTTTTCCTGGCCAACGGTCAGGGCCGTGCCGGTCAGGTCGACGTCTCCCGTTTGGGCGATCACCAGGTCGGATTGGCCTGCGGCGTTGACTTCAGCGAAGTAGGCCGTGCCCAGGTTCGAGATCGAACCGAAGGTCTGGGTGCCGACAGAATTGCCCGGGCTGAGCGTGCCGCCCGAGGCGTCAAGCGAGCCGGCGACATTCAGGTTGCCACCCAGGGTGGAGCCACCCGCAACAACGACATTGCCACCGATCTGGATCGGCGCTGCAATCGAGCCACCGAGCATCGACGAACCATTGCTCAGGCTCACATCGCCACCGATGGCGCCGCCATTGGCCTGGCTGAAGGAGAACTTCGAGGCATCGCCGGACAGGTTGCCGCCGATGGCAGCAGAACCGGCGAATCCGACATTGGAACCATTGGCGGCCACACCGCCAGCAATCGACGTGTTCCCATTGAATTGGGCCTGGCTGCCGGTATCGACCGCGAAGTCGCCACCAATGGTTGCGCCATCGAGGAAGGCGATGGTCGAATTCTGGCCACCCGTGACATTCCCGGCGATCGGGGCGCCGCCTTCGTTGATGATGGTGGCGCCATCGCCCGCGGTGATATCACTGAGGCCTTCCTGGCGACCCATCCAGCTTGCGCCATCTGCGACGATGAAGTTGGTTTTGCCACCGCCGGCACGGTTGCCCGTTTCGTCCAGCCCATCACGGTCAATCACGTCGCCGCGCGAGGTGGATCCCGAGCCCAGGGTCAGGTTGACCACGCCATCCATGCCGTCGTCGTTACGATTGACTTGCAGCAGGGTGCCATTGTTCTGGGTCAGGTTGGAGCCTGCGCCCACGGTGATGGTTTGTTCCTGGCCAGCATTGTCCAGATTCGAGACGAGCGACGCCTTGGCCGCTTGAACGGTGGTCGATTCCAGCACAACCGTGCCGCTGTCATTGATGACGATGCCGTTGCCCTTTTCGGACACCAGGGTCGAGCCCTTCGCATTCAAGGTGCTGCCATAGTTCACCTCGGCGGCGCGGGCGTTCTCGCCTTGAACAACGACGGTGGAGCCTTCCAGGTTGATATTGCCGTAGGTATTGTCCGTGCCGATCACAGAGCCGACCTTGACCCCCGCGCTGCTGGCGCCGCGGGTGATGATGGTGACATCCTTGGCATTGATGGTACCGCCGGTGGGGGACGAGGCGGTGATGTGGAAGTCGTACAGGGGCTCGTGGATGCCGCCCACGGCAATGAGGCCATTGGCCGTTTCACCGGGTTCATTGCCGTTGGGGCCGCCATTGACGATGACCGTGCCGCCTTCGAGATTGACGGTGCCGCCGTTGTAGGCCCAGACGCCGTCGCCCGCATTGCCCGAGGTCGTGACATCGACGCCCTTGGCATTGACGACCGAATTGTCGCCGCTTGCGTACAGGCCGTAAGCCATGAAGCCTTCGGTGGAAACCGAACCGCCTTCCAGGCCGATTTCAGCGCCGCCGGTCGCGTAAGCACCATAGGCGCGCTGGCCCTTCGTGGCGATCAGCAGGTCGGAGGTGCTGATCTTCGATCCATCGCCATCCGCAGCAAGGGCGTAGCCACGCGAGCCATCGCCGTCCTGGGTGCCCTTGCCTTTTTCGTTGTTGGTAGAGATCGAGCCGCCCGTCAGGGTGATCGTGCCACCGTCTTCGGCGCGCGCGCCGTAACCGTGCAGGCCAGCGGTGCTCACCGCTACATTCGTGCCCGTGATCTCGGAGCCGGCGCCGGTGGAGAGCAAGCCATAAGTGTGATCCGCGCCTACGGATATCGAGCCGCCATTGATCTCGATCTTGCCTTGCTCGAAGGCCACGGCGCCCATTGCGCCGGCACCAGTGGTCACGATGTCGGTATTCGTGCTGGAGACAGTGCTGCCAAAGCCCGCTGCCAGACCGGCACTATTCGAACCGGTGGTTTCGATCAGTGAATTCTGGATGACCACCTTGCCTGCGGTCGGTTCACCCGGGTCACCAGCCATAACACCAAAGGCCAGGTCGCCGCTGGTCTTGAGCTGCGCACCGTCGATCGTGATGGAGCCAGGGCCTTCGGAGCCGTCGGTATAGGCACGTACGGCTGCAGCGCCATTGCCGCTTGTGGTGATGGAGCCGCCGGCAAAGGAAATTTCAGCACCGTTGGTCGCTTCCAGGCCGAAGCTGTTTTGGCCTTCGGTGATGATGTCGGTATCAACAGCCGTTACCGTGGCTCCTTTGTTGACCGCCTGGACGCCGACAGAGTACGAGTCGCCTTCCGTCCTGATTTTGGCCCCGTCAAGATTGACCGTGGCGGGTTTGTCCAGGCCAGTCGTAGCGAAAGCGCGTACGGCATGGCCAAATCCGTCTTTCGTGACGATTTCCGTGCCATTGGCGTTGATGGTGCCACCATCAATGGCGACCAGGCCAGAGGTGCGCTTGCTACCCGAGGCGGTCACCGTTCCGCCATTGAGCGTTACGGTGCCGCCGTCCAGGGCGCCTACACCGGCGGTGCCAGTGAAATTGACGTTCGGATTGGTCGAATGGGCGGAGATTTCGATCTGAGCATTGCCCAAGATCGCCGTGGCGTCCTCGCCTCGGGCGTAGATCGTCTTCGAATCGCTGATGCCCGGGCCGTCAACGTTATTGGTGGCAATCACGTTGTCCATTTCGATGATGCCGCCGGCCTCAACGGTCACGAGGTTTACTGCGGCCCCCGAAATTTGTGCGTTGCTACCCGTCAGTACGCCGCCATTGACGATGGTCAGGGTGCCACCGTTGATATCCATGCCAGAACCGTCTGCCGGGATATCGATGACGACGTTGCTGCCAGGATCGGCCATGGCCACAGGCACTTGGCTGAAGGCGGCCATCAGGGCCAGCGTCAGCACCGTCCTGGTCATTCCTTTCTCACGTTTGAAATCTCTCACAGTTCACACCTTCTGTCGTTGTCGGAACTTTGGTGCCTGGGCGTACCGGTCGCGCAAGACGACACACCAGGCGGGGATTGCTGGATTCAGGCGGCGGCGGAAGTGCCGCGTGGCTATGTGCCGAGCGCGATCCAAAGGTCGGTGGATTGACCTTCGATCGCTCTCAAGGCGATAGCGGGAATTCGTATTAATTTGGCAACATTAGTAACTATTGACGCAATTTGTCTCGGCGTATGGGAACGTTCGTTTTCTATCAAATTGTGCCGATAGCTTGTCAAGCAATTCGAAGAAAAATCAAATAAAAACAATGCTTTATCTTAATTTTGACACCACAATTGTGTTCTGATTCTTAAAATTATAAACACAGATGTGTTCAAAAAGAGAAGTTTAGTTGCAACGGAGAAAGTGGCTGTCCTCAACCTTCTGCCTGAAGGAGACGGTTGCTGTCCCGGTGGGGGCTATGTTGATCGGCGCTGATGCATGGTGGAAGTAAGCAAGGCCAATCATGGCAGCCTTTCCTGATAGGCACGATTGTGTTTATCGGGAATCATGAAAAGGCAAAGTAATCAGTTAGATATATAACAATTGTTGTCTCTTGATGTTGCGTTGTGTTTAAATAATAAACACAATTGTGTTTAAAGGCATTGAAGCCGCCATGCGAGTCGTAACGACGAATGAAATACGTCCCTCGGCAATGGGTGGCTCCTGGGACGGCGTAGTACCAACCGACCCGCAGTCGATGGATCGAGCCAATCAGGGTACGGCAGGCAGTCCCGTTGCGAAGGCTGTAGATCAGGATGTCGTTTATCTGGCGTTGAGCCACAACTCGACTGCTCTCTATGCCGACGATCTCACGGCATTTGGCTTCACTGTCCGGTTTTTCACGAGCATCGCCTCAATCTGCGCCACGCTTGCCCCGGGCGCTGCCCCACTGATTGCCTTGCAGGCAACGCCCCACACTATCCATCTTGCCGTTGCCAAATTGCGGTCAGTATTTCGACGCGCAGGCATCGTCGTCATTGCAGATGCCCCCGATCGATTGACCCGAACCGACATCATGCTGTCTGGGGCGGACGCTTGCGTAGAATCGGCGCCGGGTTCGATGGAGTTGATGGCAGCGATCCTGGCTTCCAAGCGGCGCATGGAAGCTGAGCGCCCCCGGCCAGAGGTCCAGGCGCAGCCAGCATTCCAAGCACAATCGGACTCCAGGCCGGCATTGACACCCCCTGCTCAGGAAGAGCTTCTCGGTCAGTGGCATCTGGTCGACAAAGGATGGGTGCTGGTGGCGCCCAACGGCGCCAGGTTGGAAATGACCTGGTCTGAAAGGCAGATCATCGGTCATTTCCTCAAGAAGCCGGATGTGCCTCTGACTCGAGAAAGCCAAGGCGCGATCCACGATCCCATTACGGGCCAGATCTCCCGAGGCATTGATGTGAATATCAGCAGGCTGAAAAAGAAGGCTGCATCCAAAGGAATGATGCTTCCCATTCGAAGCATCAGGGGCACGGGCTACATATTCGTGAGCAACGATCCCCTGGCAGATATCAGCTGACGAGGACAGTGAAGGGCAAGCCGCTCATCGCAGAACGGCTACTTCGTCGCGTGCTTCAGGGACAACTGATCAGCAAGATGTTCGATCTGTGTGTAGAGCATGCCCATAGACTCAATGCACAGCGAAATCATGTCATCGGTTTGAAGGTTGTCGATGAGGGCTCGGGAGTCTTCGTCGTCTTCACCCTCGGGCAGCCCGTGGTTACGGACGACGGTCAAAATCGAGACCACACCAGATGCAAGCGTGCGCGCGGACTCGAGTGCGGCCAGCAGAGGAGCCGCGTCCAACTCTTGGCGGTCAGCAGCCTCATAGACGGCCCTTTCAAACCGGCGAGCATGAATATGCTGCTTCTTCAGTTCCATATGTTGTGTATGTGAGGGTGGGCTGCTTGACATGTTTTTGATTAATGCATTGTCAGTAGCATTGCAACCTCAGCCACTTTTCAACTTATGCACGGTGCCCGCGAGGCTTAATTCAAATAGCAGTTTGGGCGATTTTCTTTGTCTCGACAATATTTTAAACCTAAACCCGTAAAAATTGAACACATATGTGTTTATTTTTTTACGTCGCCCAAGCGCAAATTTAGGCTAGGTTGTTATGTTGAGCATGAAAGGGCCGATAAAAAGGGCCGGTCAGGCCCTGGCATTGCTCGCTACTGCTGATGCTAAGTGGGCCTAACGCTGCGCTTGGCGTGAGCGGATGAAGGTCTCAACCATGGAATCCAGAATTCTCTTCTCGGCCAGCGAGAGTGCCAGATAGTCTTCCAGGCTTGCACCATGAAAAGGCCAGGTTAAATTGGGCGTGGCCGCCTTCGCTTGTGTTGCTTTTTGCTTTTGCGCAGCCATAGTGGCAGCGCCCTCTCGTAGCCATTCAGCGTCGACCTTGAGTGCATTGGCCAACTTGATGAGTGCTGCACCGGTAGGCTCGGTGCGCTGGCCGCTTTCATAGTTTCCGATCGTGCTTTGCGTGAGGCCGCTGGCCGTGGCAAGTTCTCTTTGTGTCCAGCCACAGCACATCCTGGCGCCACGCACCCGTTGTGCGAATGTTTTCATTGTTGTTTGACCTCTAAATCACGGCGCATTGAGGCACTTATTTCTACGGTAGCACCATAAGTCGAGGTGGGTGTCCCCATCAAACGTTCAGGTTGCTCAGTTAAGTTCGTTCGTGGCCGCAAGCTTATCCTATACAGTTGTTGTTAAATTGTAAATTTGTAAAGAGCTATGTCGATCAGATGGGAATTTGTCAAGAAGTTCATGGTCCATACGCTGCGATTGGCGATGAGCATAAAGGCGAGGACATAAGAGTTTAAGGAATGAAATTTGGCGCGAACTGCCACTATCTATATTAATAGACTCGTTCGCGGGGCAACCCCGCAAAGTGGCGCGACCAGAAGCAGGATTTTCTCGTTGAGGAGTCCTGCAGTATGAACAAGCCGAGATTCACGGATAGCCGGATCGAGGCGATCAAGCGCATCTACCGATTTATCGCGAGCTCTCGAACGGTTCCACAGAACGGTTCGTCATGAGTGGCTGTTGCGGTATCACGGGAAAGATCTGGATCACGCCCAGCGGCCGCGCTGTACCCATCTTCAGGCTCAACCTGAATGGATACAACGCCTTGGCTCTTCACACCTAGCGGCCTTCCTGGGCGCTTTCCACCACCATGTCCAGCACATAGGCGTAGCGCGAGGCATCGGCGGGCACCTGCTGGCGTTCATAGCGCTTGATGCGCAGTACGTTGCGCACGCCGGGCTCGTGTGTATAGCCCTCGATGTCGCTGTAGAAGGCCTGCCAGTCGCCATGGCCGGTTTTCAGGCCATTGGCGTCGTATTGGATCTCGCGAACTTGCAGGCACTGCGTGTCGGGAATCAGCGGATGAGAGCAAGCCACCCGTTGCGCCGCCACTTCCAGGAAGATGGTTTGCCCGGCCGAGCCGAAGCGGGTCTGGTCGGTAGGCGTACCCGCCAGCGTCCATTGCGCGCCGTCGGCAAAGCCCAGCGTCAGCGTGGGGCCGTCTTGCCCCTGGTCGATGTGCCACGAAGCGGCCTGCGGCAGTCGCTGGCTGAAAGCCTGTTCGTACTGCATCAGGCCGGGTTCGCTGCAGGCCATCATGGTGCCGACCACCTGCGATATTTTCAGGCGGTCGCCCTGGATGGCGTAGCTGGCACCCAGGCGGTTGCACAGCCCCGACACCGACAGGCGGTTGTCGGCGAAGCTCAGGCGCAGCGGCGCGCCGTTGCGCGTGGTGGGCGGCACCCAGCGCGTTTGCGCGGCGCCGCCGGCATCGCGCGCATGGGTCAGGTCCCAGTGGTAGGCCGACAGGTCGGGCGCGGCGGTTGCGGGGGTGGCCGATGTGCCGGCCGAGGGGGCGCGTTTGTCGTTCATGGCGCAGGCAGCCAGTACGCTCAGCGCACCGATCAGAAGAAAGCGGAAGGCAAGGAGCTTCATGGCGTCGAATCCGGTGCTGACGATACGGAATTATGTCCGAACGGCATGCAAACAGGATGTAAAAAAGCGCAAATAGGCCGTAGCCGAATCGCTGCTGGGCCTGTCGCAGGCCCGCAATGCGATCATGACGGATCTTCGTCAAGGCTGTCCTGGCCGGGCGCGTCGTCAATCAAGGCCGCGGCCATACGCCCGAGCTGCCGCGGCGGTGGCTGTCGACCAGATGCGTATCGATGATGCCGGTGGCTTCCATTAACGCATGCATGGTGGTGGGGCCCACGAACGAGAAGCCGCGCTGGCGCAGTGCCTTGCTGAGCGCCGTGGATGCCTCGGATACCGTGGGAATTTCCACGATGGTGCGTGGCGCCGGCGTGGCTGCCGGCTGGAACGACCAGATGAAATCCGCCAGCCCGCCGTCGCGCCGCAGCGCGATCGTGGCGGCCGCGTTGTTGATGGTGGCCAGGATCTTGGCGCGGTTGCGCACGATGCCGCTGTCGGCCAGCAGGTGCTCGATATCGGCCGCCGTGAACGCCGCCACCATGTCCGGTGCGAACTGGCGAAACGCTGCGCGAAATGCCTGGCGCTTGCGCAAAATGGTGGCCCATGACAGCCCCGACTGAAAGCACTCCAGGCTTAGCCGTTCGAACAAGCCTTGTTCGTCGCGTACCGGCATGCCCCACTCGGTATCGTAGTAGTGGCGCAGCAGCGGGTCTTGCGCGGCCCATGGCGGCCGCGCAAGACCGTCCGCACCGATGATGACGCCGTTGCTTGCGCTCATGCGGCCTGCTTGTCCCGGCCGCTTTCCAAGGCAAGCAGCAGGGCCTTGGCGCGCAGTCCGCCAGCGAAGCCCGTCAGATCGCCCGATGCGCCCACCACGCGATGGCAGGGGGCCACGATGGAAATCGGGTTGCGCCCATTGGCGGCGCCCACCGCGCGTACAGCCTTGTCGCGGCCGATCTGCATGGCGATGTCACGGTAGCTGCGTGTCTGGCCATACGGAATCGTCAGCAGCGCGGTCCAGACTTGCTTCTGGAATTCGGTGCCATTGAAGTCCAGGGGCAGATCGAAGCGGTTGCGCTCGCCGGAAAAATATTCGGCCAACTGGCGTTCGGCTTCCCGCAGCACCGGGTGGTGCGGGTCTTCTTGCATGGGGCCCAGGCGTACGCGATTGGGCTTGTCGTTTTCCCAAAGAATGGCGGCCAGCTTTGATTGCCTGGCCACCAGTTTCAACTGGCCCACGGGCGAGTCGACGGTCTTGTATGCGTATGACATGATCAGGTTCCTTTGAGTACGGGGCGGCATCGGCCGCCTGGCATTACAGGTACCCAGTCTAGGCACTGCGCAAGCCTGCCGCACTCGCATTCTTGCCGTCGATTTCCGGCCGCGGTTTCATCAAGGGCGCGGCGCGAACAACGTGTTTAGCTGGCTGCCGGTGGCCGCCTGGGCAAACGCAGTATCGAAGCGTCCCTGCGCCACGGCTTGTGCGGCTTGCATGAAGCCGGCCCAGGCTGCGCGCGCCAGGGCCCCACCCACGCTGATGCGGCGCACCCCCAGCGCGGCGATATCTTGCAGGTTGAGCTCGCTGGCCGAGCCCACCAGCAGGTTCACCGGCTTGGGGGCCACGGCCGCCACTACCGCGGCGATCTGTTCGCGCGTACGAATGCCGGGCGCATACAGGCAGTCGGCGCCGGCTTCGGCGTAGGCTTGCAGGCGGGCGATAGCGTCGTCCAGGTCGGGCCGGCCCACGATGAAGTTCTCGGCGCGGCCCACCAGCAGCGCGCCCGTGCCGGCCGCATCGATGGCGCGCCGCGCGGCCTGCAGGCGGGTGACCGCGACGTCGATGGGGAACAGCGGATCGGCCGGGTTGCCGGTGGAATCCTCGATCGACAGGCCGGCGATGCCGGTGTCCACCGCCAGGCGCACGTTGCGCGCCACGCCGTCGGCATCGGCCGCGTAGCCGTTCTCGAAGTCGGCGTTCAGCGGCAGGTCGGTGGCGGCCACCATCGTGCGCAGGTGCGCCAGCACCGATTCCAGCGTGGCCGCGCCATCGCGCTGGCCTTGCGACCACGCCATACCGGAACTGGTGGTGGCCAAGGCCTTGAATCCCAGGCTTTGCAGGAACCGGGCGCTGCCTACGTCCCAGGGGTTGGGCAGGATGAAGCAATCTTGTTCGTGCAGGGCGCGGAAGGCCGCGCAGGCGTCGGCGGGGGCTGGGGGCATGGCGGGGCTCCGTTTTGGGCACTGTCTGGCGTGAGCGTCCATCGTACTCAATCGAGGCACGGCCCGCGCAGAACAACAAAAAGTGTAGACATAAATAGTTCTCATTTATAAAATGGCCGATCATTGGGCCCGGAGGCGTGCATGGACGGCGTGATTCATACAGTCGAGGCCCTGGAGGCCCAGGTCGGCACGCGTCCAGACGCGGTCAACCTGAAAGTCATCGACCATCTGGATGTCCATGCCCAGCGATGGCTGGCGGCCTCGCCGCTGGCGTTTGCCGGTTTCAGCGATGCGCACCAAGTGGCTGCCACCCTGGTTGGTGGCGCGCCAGGCTTTGCATCGGCCCCCGAGCCCGGGCAACTGCGCGTGCCACGCGCGGCCCTGGATGATCCGCAGCACGCGCAAGCCGGGCGCGGTGCCGGACTGTTGTTCCTGATACCCGGCCTGGGCGAGACCCTGCGCATCAATGGCGTGGTGGCGGACACGTCCACTGCCGACATCCTGATCAACGTGCAGGAATGCTATGCGCATTGTGCGAAGGCGCTGCTGCGTTCCGATTTCTGGCGGCCCGATCCGGGCGCCGATCCGCAAGACGCCGCGGCTTTTCTGCAGGCTTGCCGTTTCATGGCCCTGGCCACGGCCGATGCCGCGCTGCATACCGACCTGAGCCCCAAGGGCGATCCGGCCGGCAGTCTGGTGCAGGCTTATGGCGACGGCATCCGCTATGCCGACCGGCCTGGCAATCGGCGCACCGACAGCCTGCGCAATATCTTGCAGCGGCCCGATGCGGCCGCCTTGTTGATCGTGCCCGGCTGCACTCGGGTGGCGGCGGCGCAAGGCCGCGCGCAGATCAGCGCCGACCCGGCGCAGCGGCGGGCATTCATGGTGCAGGACAAGACGCCGAAACTGGTCACCAGCCTGGCAGCGCCAGTGCTGGTGTTGCGCGAAAGCGCCGCGCTGGCGCGCTCGCGGCCATGGCTTTCGCCCGTGCCGCCGGCCGACATCGACCCGGCCGAGATCTTCGCCGCGCACGTCAGGCTGAACAAGACGCGCGGCCTGGGCGCCGCGATCTCGCGCGCCATGGTGTCCATTCCCGGGCTGATGCGCAAAGGGTTGCAGCAGGACTACAAGCGCAACATGTATTGAAGCGGGGCGGCGCAACTGAAGCACCGACGGGCGGCTGAGCAAAATATTGGCAATTGCCAATATTGCGCATACATATGCCAAAGCCAGTATTTTGAAAATATGTGCCAAATCGGTCGGCGCCGTCGCTACCCACGGCAGGCCGGCATACCCATCACTTTCCCGCCCGTGCCCGACACGAACCGCATATGGAAATGCGGATCGGTTTCCATATAGAAAGACAAAATACGTCGTTCAAGTCTCTTCGGTTCTCTCGTAGATTTTCAAGCTCTGAGCGGAAATGCATCGCCGATGCCGCCACGCAGACCGGGCGGAAAAAGCGCCGCCAGCCCTACGGAGAATCTTATGAACGATCGTCTCGTTACCGCTCACGCGTCCCGCTCGGTTGCCGTCAAGGCGGGCCTGGATTTCCCCGTCATTGACACCGATGTGCATGTCAACGACTACACCCCGTTGCTGGAAGACTACGTCCAGCAATACGGCGGCGGCAAGTTGGTCGATGCATTGCGCAAGGCGCTGGGGTCGCGCTTCAACACGCGCAGCAACGGCAGGGACTGGTACCAGCAAACCCAGGAAGAGCGGCGCTACCATCGCACGCTGCGCTCGCCGTGGTGGGCGCGCGTCACGCGCAACACACTGGACCTGGCCACCTACACGCTGCCCGAATTGCTCAGCGAGCGCCTGGCCGAGCAGGGTGCCGACTACTCGGTGCTGTTCCCGAACGACGTGCTGGCGCCGCTGGGCGCGGGCCAGGAACATCGGCAGGCGCTGCATCGGGCCATCAACCATTTCCATGCGGATCAATACCGCAAATACAGCGACCGGCTGACGCCGGTGGCGGGCATTCCGCTGCACACGCCGCAAGAGGGTATCGAAGAGCTGGAGTTCGCCGTCAAGACGCTGGGCTTGAAGGTGATCAACATCGCGGGCGGCGTGCGCCGGCCGATCCGGGCGATCGCCGACAAGTATCCCGCCGCCGAGCATCCCGAGCTGGCCAAGCATGCGGCCTACATCGACTTCTACGGCATCGACAGCGAGCACGACTACGACCCGTTCTGGGCCAAGGTGGTCGAGCTGGGCGTGCCGGTCACCACGCACTACGGCAGCCAGGGCTGGACTGGCCGCCATTCGATCAGCAACTACATGTACAACCACATCGGCCATTTCGCCGATGGGTCGCAGGCGTTTGCCAAGGCGCTGTTCTTCGGTGGCGTTACCCGGCGCTTCCCGGGGCTGCGCGTGGCCTTGCTGGAAGGTGGCGCAGATTGGGGCGCGCACGTGTTCACGCATTTGCTGGATCGCTGGGACAAGCGCAACCGCGATGCGGTCCAGAACTACAACCCCGCGCATGCCGACCTGGACCTGCTGGAAGAACTGTACGAGCGCTACGGCAAGGATGTCACCCAGGGCCGCCCGGTCGACCGGTCTACCTTGTTGCGCGATACGCTGGGCATATCCGCCTTGCCGCACAGCCGCGAACCCAATGAGGACGAGATCGACGATTTCGCCCTGGCCGGTATCGAGGCGCCCGAAGACATCAAGAGCCGATGGGTCGACAACTTCTACTTCGGTTCGGAGTCGGACGACCGCACGGTGTCGGCGGCATTCAACGACAAGCTGAACCCGCTGGGCGTCAAGGTCAACGCCATCTGGTCGTCCGACATCGGGCACTGGGACGTGCCCGACCTGACCGAACCGCTGGCCGAAAGCTGGGACCTGGTCGAGCAGGGCGTCATCAGTGCCGCCGATTTCAAGTCCTGGGTATTCAGCAATCCCTACCGCTTCTACACGGAAGCCAACCCGGACTTCTTTGCCGGCACGGCCGTCGAGCGCAAGCTGGCCCCGTCCAAATAAGCATCGCACAAAGGAAGCACAAGTCATGAATCGGCATGGAATCACACGCCGCCGCCTGCTCGCAGGCGCGGCGGCCACGGTGGCGGCCGCGTATGTCCCGCGCACGGCGCTGGCCGCCACCCCCGACACACTGCGCATTGCCGTCGCCACCGCGGGCGGCGGAGACCCCATCACCTGGGGCGGGTCGCCCGGCTCGGTGGCACGGCTTAATGGCTGGGTGGAAGATACCTTCAAGAACACGGGCACCAGGATCGAGTGGCTGTTCTTCAAGGGTGCGGGGCCGGCCGTCAACGAGGCCATCTCGAACAAACAGATCGATTTTGCCTACCACGGCGACCTGCCCTCGACGGTGGGCCGATCCAACGGCTTGAAGACGCGCATCTTGCTCATCAGCGGGGCGCGCAACAATCTTTATGTGGTCACCCCGCCCGACTCGAGCATAAATTCCATCGAGGCCCTGAAGGACAAGCGGGTATCGATCTTCCGCGGCACCAACGGACACTTGGTGGCCGTCAACCTGCTGGCCGCGCACGGCCTGTCCGAACGCGATATCAAGGGTATCAACCTGGACAGCGGCAGCGCGCAGGCGGCGCTGGCCTCGCGCGGCATCGATGCCTCGTTCGGCGGATCGGAATTCTTCAAGCTGCGCGACCAGGGCCTGGCCCGCGTTGCGTTCTCTACACAGGGCGGCGACCCTTCATTCACCCGCCAGGCGCACCTGCATGTCAGGGACGAGTTCGCGTCCCAGTATCCCGAGGCGGTGCAGCGTATCGTGGATGTGTTCGTCCGCGCCGCCGACTGGGCCTCGGACGAGAAGAACCGCGATGAGCTGTTCAAGCTGTGGGCGCGCAGCGGCACGCCATACCAATCGTACGTGGCCGAGTTCGAAGGGCAGGATCTTGCCGTGCGCAATTCGCCCTTGATCGACGAGTTCATCATCGGGCGCTACCAGGCCGTGGTCAGCGACGCCCTGAAGCTGAAACTGATCCGGCGCGAGGTGTCGGTGGACGACTGGTTCGATCCCAGCTTCCTGCGGCAATCGCTCAAGTCGCAGGGGCTGGAAAGCCGCTGGACTTACTTCGATGCCAGCGGCAAGGCGCCTGGCGATCCGCCCGCCATCGTGGGAAGCTAGGCAGGAGCCGCCATGACGCAAACCACCACGCTGATTCCCTATGGCACCACGGGAAATACCGCCGTGGGTTGGCGGCAGCGCCTGCTGCGCAACCCCTTGAGCAATGGTCTCTTGCCATGGCTGCTGCCGCTGGGCTTGCTGGCGCTATGGCAGACGGGCGCCAGCCAGGGCTGGATCTCGCCGCAGGTATTGCCGCCGCCCGGATGGGTGGTGCAGACGCTGGCCGACACGGCTCGCAACGGCGAACTGTGGATCAACGTCGAGGCCAGCATGCGGCGCGTGCTGCTGGGCTTCCTGGCCGGCGCCACGCTGGGGCTTTTGCTGGGCTGCGCCATGGGCCTGTCGCGCCGGCTGGAAGCCTACCTGCTGCCCACGTTCAACGCGCTGGTGCAGATCCCGGTGCTGGGCTGGCTGCCGTTCGTGCTGCTGATCGTGGGCATAGGCGAGCCGCTGAAGTACATCCTGATCGCCAAGGCTGCGCTGGTACCGGTCACGCTGAACACCTTGCAGGGCTTTCGGCAGATACCGGCGGCCTACCGCGAGGTGGCGCAGGTGTATGGCTACACGCGCCGCCAGGAAGTGCTGGAAGTGGTGCTGCCCCTGGCCACCCCCACGCTATTTACCGGGCTGCGGCTGGGTTTCACCAAGGCATGGCTGTCGCTGGTGGTGGTCGAACTGGTGGCCTCCAGCGAAGGCCTGGGCTACATGATCGTCTACGGCAGGCAGTTGTTCCAGCTGGATCTGGTCATGGCCGCGGTGATCGTCGTGGGCGCTATCGGCTACCTGATCGACCGGGGGCTGAACCTGCTCGAGATCAAGTTGATCGGCAGCCGTCCGTCCGCGGGCCTGGGAGCCAGCCTATGAACACGCCTGTTTCGGCCGTCGCCGCGCTGCGTGGCGACAGTACAGCCGCCGCCGAATCGCTTGCGCCGTCGCGCGTCCGATTGTCCGGCCGATGGCGCGGCCTGGTCTTGCCGTTGGCCGCGATTGCCCTGTGGTGGGCCGTCACGTCGCTGCACCTGGTGAATTCCGCATTGCTGGTGCCGCCGGCCAAGGTGTGGCAAACCGCGGTAGACCAGTTCGCCAGCGGGCAGGTATGGCTGGCGCTGGGCGCCAGCCTGGCCCGCGAGCTGACCGGCTTCGTCATCGGTACCACGGCGGGCCTGGTGCTGGGCGCGCTGCTGGGTTTCCTGCCCTTGTTCGACCGCCTGGTCGGCCCCAGTTTCAACACCTTCAAGCAAGTGTCGCTGTTTGCCTGGATCCCGCTGATCTCGGTGTGGTTCGGGCTGGGCGATGTGGCCAAGGTGGTGTTCCTGTCGCTGGCCGCGCTGGTGCCGGTCGTGGTCAATACCTGCGATGGCATACGCAACGTGCCGCAAAGCCTGCTGGAAGTCGGCCGCGTGTACCGCTATACCCAGTGGCAGACCATGACACAGATCGTGCTGCCTGCCGCGCTGCCGGCCATTTTCACCGGCATCTACCTGGCGCTGATCTATTCCTGGCTGGCCACCATTGGCGCCGAATATCTGCTGGTGGCCGGGCGGGGCGTAGGCAATATCTTGATCGAGGGCAGCGAGCATTTCCGCATGGACCTGGTCATCTTCGGCATGTTCATCATCGGCCTGGTGGGCTGGCTGATGAATGCCTCGGCGCGTGTCGTCGAGCGGCACATAGGCCGCTGGCGCGTGCGTCCATCGTCATGAACAAGGAACAACCATGAGTCAACCCCAAGCGCAAGCCGGCCGGGCCGCAGCCGCCAGCCTGTTATCCAACGAGCTCGACATCATCGGTGTCGGCAAGCGCTACGCCAGCACGCAGGGTGATGGCGGTGTCCTGCAGGTGCTGCAGGGCATCGACCTGAATGTGCCGGCCGGCCAGTTCGTCAGCATCGTGGGGGCCAGCGGTTGCGGCAAATCGACCTTGCTGCGCCTGGTCCTGGGGCTGGATCCGGAATTCGATGGCCAGATCCTGCTCGACGGCAAGCCGATCTCCGGCACGGGCCCGGAGCGCGGCATCGTGTTCCAGGATCACCGCCTGTTCCCGTGGTTGAGCGTCGAGCAGAACATCGGCGTAGGGTTGCGCAACGCACCCCTCACCACGGCAGAAAAGCGCGAACTGATTGCCGGGCACGTGGCGCTGGTCGGCCTGCAGGGTTTCGAGAAATCGTATCCGCACCAGATCTCGGGCGGCATGGCGCAACGCGTGGCGATCGCGCGCGGCCTGGTGAACCGCCCGCGCGTGCTGCTGCTGGACGAGCCTTTCGGCGCGCTGGACGCATTGACCCGCTCGCGCCTGCAGATCGAGTTGCAGCACATCTGGCAAAAAGAGGGCATCACGATGCTGCTGGTGACGCACGATGTGGACGAGGCCGTCTTCCTGGGCGACCAGGTCGTGGTGATGGCGCCGCATCCGGGCCGCATCCGGCGCACCGTGCAGGTCGACCTGCCGCGCCCGCGCAGCCGCAGCGACCCCGCCTTCATCCGCCTGCGCGATGACGTGCTGGGCGATTTTCTTGATGTCGGGCCCAACCCGGGCGGCGCGGCGGCACCCGTCGCCGACGTGCGCCCCCGTTCCCTGGCCGACCTGGCCATGGCCTGGTAGCCGGTTCGAACCTACTTTTGCGGGAACACCATGACTGTCACGGCTCGCCAACTGAAGCTGGGCGCCTTCCTGATGCAGACCGGCCATCACATCGCGGCCTGGCGCCTGCCGCAGGCCCAGGCCGATGCCGGCACCAACTTTGGCCATTATGCCGAGCTGGCGCGCAAGGCCGAGGCCGCCAAGTTCGATGCCATATTCTTCGCCGATTCGGTCGGCGTGCGCAGTTCGAACCTGTCCTTCATGGCACGCACCGCGCGCGCCGACCAGCTGGAACCGCTGACGGTCTTGCCGGCGCTGGCGGCCGTTACCCGCCATATCGGGCTGATAGCCACGGCGTCCACCACTTTCAATGAACCCTACAACCTGGCGCGCAAGTTCGCGACGCTGGACCTGATAAGCGGCGGCCGCGCCGGCTGGAACCTGGTGACATCCAGCAGCGAGGTCGAGGCGCAGAACTTCAATTACGACAAACACCCCGCCCACGAAGTGCGCTACGAGCGCGCCGCCGAATTCCATGATGTCGTGACCGGGCTCTGGGACACCTGGGAAGAGGACGCCCTGCTGCGCGACAAGGATTCCGGCATCTTCTACGACGTCGACAAACTGCATGTGCTGAATCACAAGGGCAAGCATTTCTCGGTACGCGGGCCGCTGAACGTGGCCCGCTCGCCGCAGGGGCGGCCGGTGGTGGTGCAGGCCGGGGCATCGGAGGCCGGCCGCGAACTGGCCGGGCGCACCGCCGAAGTCATTTTCGTGGCGCACCAGACCTTCGGCGAGGCCCAGGCGTTCTACGCCGACATCAAGCAGCGGGCCGTGCAGCATGGACGCGACCCCGACGATGTGAAAATCATGCCGGGCATTTTCCCGGTGGTGGGCCAGACTTTGGCGCAAGCCGAAGAGAAATTCGAACACTTGCAAGAACGCATCCATCCCGTGGTGGGGGTGTCGCTGCTGTCGTCGATGATAGGCTTCGACCTTTCGCCTTACCCCGTCGACGGCCCGATCCCCGAGCTGCCCGAGACCAATGGCGGCAAAAGCCGCCAGCAGTTGCTGGTGGACCTGGCCCGCCGCGAGAACCTGACGATCCGTCAGCTCTACCTGAAAATATCGGGTGCGCGCGGGCACCAGCAGATCGTCGGCACCCCGTGCCAGATTGCCGACCAGCTGCAGCAATGGTTCGAAGAGGGTGGCGCCGATGGCTTCAACATCATGTCGCCCTGGCTGCCCGGCGGGCTGGATGACTTCATCGAGCTGGTCGTGCCGGAACTGCGCCGGCGCGGTTTGTTCCGCACCGAGTACGAGGGCGGCACGCTGCGCGAGAACCTGGGGTTGAAGATTCCGCGCCATCGGGCGCAGCAGCGCGCGGCAGCCGGCGCGGCGGTGCTGGCCTGAGCATGCGCTGCAGGCCTGTGGCATAGGCCCGCAGGCCGCCTCAGCCCAGGCCCGCCTGGGTTATCAGAATGTCGGCAAAGCAATCGGCCAGGGTCCGGCGCGAGCGCGCCGGCCAGATCACGCTAAGCTCCACCAGCGGCAGCAGCCGGCTTTCTCGCACCTCGCGGAACTGCACGCCCGGAAAGCCCAGGTCGCGCGTGGCTTGCGGCAGCAACGACACGCCGCAGTGGCCGGCCACGCAAGCCAGCACCGCCATGATGCGATAGGCTTCCTGCACCACGCGGCCGTCTCCGCCAGCCTGCCGCAGGGCACTGAGAATCTCGGCACGCATCATGGGCACCTGCTCGCGTGGCGCGAACACCAGGCCGCGCTGTGCTAACTCTTTCAGTCCGACCTTGCCGTCTTCGGCCGCCGGGAAATCGCAGGGCAGTACTGCGATCAGCCGTTCGCGTCGCAGTACCCGCTGCTTCATGCTGCCGTTGACCTCCACCGGCGTGAACAGGATGGCCAGATCAAGCGTACTGTCTTCCAGCTTGGCGACCTGCTCGGAATTGCTCAGCTCCAGCAGCGATACGTGCACATCGGGCATGCCGGCCCGAAACGTTTGCAGCGCCGCGGGAAGAATGCGATATGCGCCGGTGGCGACGAAGCCGATCGTCAGCCGGCCGCCCAGGCCCTTGCCGACCTGGCGCGCCTGGTGGGTTGCCGAATCGATGCGCGACAGCCCCATTTGCACTTCCTCGACGATGGCTTCGCCGGCCGGCGTCAGCCGGGCGCCGCTGCGCGAGCGCACAAACAGCTTCACCCCCAGTTGCCGTTCCATGCGGTCCAGGGCCTGGCTCAGTGCCGGCTGGGCGATGCCAAGCTGCTCGGCCGCACGGGTCAGCGTGCCAGCCTGGACCACTGCCAGAAAATACCGCAGATGACGCGTCTCCATGGGGCCTCCGGTTGGCCCCGTAGGCGGGGCGCCTTTTTATATAAGCAATGCTTATCAAAGTTCATTGTATCCATACTGTTTTCCAAGGACAGCCGATCTCATAATGGGCGTCATAAACGCGGCGGCCGGTGCCGATCGCATAACGATACGGAGGCGACAATGACATCAGCGACGCATGGTGCGCGCAGGCCGCGCATGCCTTTTCGGTTTCTTGCCGCGGTGCTGCCCGGCGTGATGGCTCTGCTGTCGGTGGCGCTGCCCACCGTGCCGGCGCATGCCGCCAGCGAGTACCCCGCGCACGCTATCCGGATGGTGGTGCCCTATCCGGCCGGAGGATCTACCGACGTGGTGGCGCGCGCCATTGCCCAGCACATGGGTGCGCACCTGAAGCAGACCTTCATCGTCGATAACAAGCCGGGCGCCAGTGGCATGATCGGTACCGAGTGGGTCGCGAAGTCGGCACCCGATGGCTACACCCTGGAATTCACCGCCTCGGATACCCATTCCATCAATCCCAGCGTCTATCGCGATATCCGCTATGACGCCAAGCGCGACTTCACGCCCATCGGGCTGGTCGGCTATCTGCCCCTGGCCCTGGTGGCGCGGGCAAACCTGCCGGTGCAGAACACTGCCGACCTTATCGCGCTTGCCAGGCAAAAGCCGGGGCAACTGACCTATGCATCTTATGGCGTCGGCAGTTCGTCGCAGGTGGCGATGGAAATGTTGAATACATCCACCGGCATCAACCTGCTGCACGTACCCTTCCAGGGAGCCGCGCCCGCCATGACAGCCATTCTTGCCGGGCAGGTCGACGCCATGATGGTGCCGCTGACCATGGCCGACCCCAATTACCGGGCCGGCAAAGTAAAGATACTGGGTGTTGCCCTGCAGAAGCCCTTTCCCGGCATGGAAGACCTGCCGACCTTCGAGTCGCAGAACCTGCCGATATCGGCGCGCGCCTGGCTGGGCATCTTCGGCCCCGCCAAGCTGCCGAAGCCTATCGTGGACAAGCTGAACCAGGCGCTCAATGAGGTGCTGACGGATCCGGCCGTGCTCGAGACGCTCGTGAAGAACGGGCTGCAGCCCGAGGCCATGAGTCCCAGCGGTTTCCGCGATCTGGTCGACAGCGATTTCGAACTATGGGGGGGTGTGGTCCGCAAGGCCAACATCCGGCATGAATGACATCGGGAGAAGTGCAATGAGCCTGCCTAAACGTATCACCATCCACGAACTCGGCCCTCGGGAGGGTATGCAGATCGAAAAGAATCCGGTCGACACATCAGAGAAGGTCCGCCTGGTCGACATGCTGTCGGAATGCAATTTTCCCGAGATCGAGGTGACCTCGTTCGTCAACCCGAAGTGGGTACCGCAGATGGCCGACGCCGAGGCGGTCGTGGCGGGGCTTACACCGCGCGCAGGCACTTCCTATACCGGCGTGTACTTGAACACGCAGGGTGTCGTGCGCGCGCTCAAGACCGGCAAGCTGCTGGTCGAGGGTAGTCTCAGCGTCACGGCCAGCGAGACTTTTTCCAAGCGCAACACCAACCGCACGATTGAAGACACTTACGCCGAAACCGAAAAGCGCATCGAAGCCTTCAAGGATCTCGGCGTGGCGGCGCGCGAGATCAGCGTCATGGCGGCGTTCGGGTGCAACTACGAAGGCAGCATCGATCCCGATCACGTGATCCGCCTGATCGCTCGCCTGCAGTCCCTGGCCGACGAAAATGGCTTGACGATAGACATGATCCAGCTGGCCGACACCATGGGGTGGGCCACGCCCGTTTCCATTCGCCGCCTGGTGGGCAGCGTGCGCGAGAAATGGCCTGAAAAACGGATCAACCTGCATTTGCACGATACCCGCGGCATGGGCCTGGCCAACGCCTTCGCCGCCATGGAACTGGGCGTGGATGACTTCGATTCGGCCGTTGCCGGGCTGGGAGGCTGCCCTTATGCCGGATTCAAGGATGCGCCGGGCAATATCGCCACCGAAGACCTTGTGCACATGTGCCAGGAAATCGGCGTGGAAACCGGCGTCGATCTGCCCCGACTGGTGGACATCGCGCGCGAGGCCGAACGCATCGTCGGCCACCCGCTGCCCGGCAAAGTGATGCGGGGCGGAAATTTGCAGGACTACCGCAACAACGCCGCGAAGGCATCTTGAACGGGGACAGCAGGCCATGAGTAGCGCTACCAATGCCCTGGCCGATCGCCAGGAAAACTACGACAAGTACATAGGAATGACCGGCGAGCCGAAGCTCGCGCCCATGCCGCTGGAACGCGACACGCTGCGACGCTTCACGCAAGCCATCATGGACCCCGACCCCGCCTACTACGACGATGAACACGCCGCGCAGAGCCGTTATGGCGGCGTCGTGGCGCCGCCCCTGTATCCCGCACATGCGTACCGTACGCCAGCCGGCGCCGCCGATCCTTTGCGTGCCGTGCAAGACGATCCGGACAGTGACGGCACTGCCGGCAACGATGGCGTGACTTTCGGCCTGCCGTCCATAGACATGCCGTACAAACGCTTGCTCAACGGCGGCAACGAGCTGGTCTTCCATCGCAATTTGAAACTGGGCGAACGCTGCGTCGTCACGCCCCGCTATGCCGACGTGCGCCTGAAACAGTCGAAGAGCGGCATGATGCTGCTGGTCGTGGTCGAGACCAGCTATTGCACCGAGTCCGGCGAACCTCTGCTGGTCAACCGTCAAACGCTGATCTGGAGATGATCGTGGCCGAACGCTATTACGAAGACGTTGAAGTGGGCGCCGTCCTTGGCGCCATCGATAAAGGCGCGGTCACCACCGCGCACATCATGCGGTGGTCCGCCGCCGTCGAGAATTTCCACCGCATCCACTATGACCAGCGGTTCGCCACAGGGCATGATGGCCTGCCCGATGTGCTCATCAACGGCTCATGGAAGCAGCACGTGCTGGTTCAACTGGTGAAAGACGGCCTGGGTCCCCTGGGTTGGGCCTGGCGGCTGCGCTTTCGGTACAAGAAGCTCGACGTGGCCGGAGACAGCATACGCGGCCATGCCGAAGTGATCGGCAAGCAGGTGGTCGAGGGGCTGGGCTTCCTGGTATTGCGCGTGCAACTGCTGGACCAGAATGGCGGCGAATCCACCGGCGGGCACGCCATAGGCGTATTGCCGCTGCGTGATGGGCCGCCGGTGCCCTATCCCTTTCCTGACGACCCGGCTTTCGCCGCGGTGACCCTGCCCGATGAATAACGTTCTTGCACCCGGCGGGATGCCGGGCCTGGCGACGTTGCTGGCCGGCAACGCGCAGCAATTCGGCGATCACATCGCCCTGCGCATCGACGAAGACACCATTACCTGGCGTGATCTTGCCGAGCTGGTGCAGCGCCTGGCGCAGGTGCTGGGCCCCAGCGTGCAGGCCGGAGAGCGGGTGGGCCTGTGGATGCACAACTGTGTCGAATGGGCCGCCCTTTTCATCGCCATCAATCTGCTGGGCGGTGTATCGGTGCCGATCAGCACCCGGCTGACTCCAGAGGAGCTCGAGGTCATCATGCGCGATGCCGGCGCGCACGTGCTGCTGACCAGCAAAAGCTACCGCGGCCGCCACTACTTCGAACAGGCCGCCGATCGATTGGCGGGCGCGGCAAGCGGTGTGCTGGTGTTGGCGCCACCGCCGCGCGGCGTCGGCCAGTGGGGCAGGGCCGGCACACTGTCGGGCCCTGCGAAAGACGGCAACGGCCTCGAGGCCGGCTTGCTATGCATACAGTACACATCCGGTACGACCTCGACGCCCAAGGGTGTGTTGCTGACCACCGAGGCATATCTGCGCACGGCGGCCTACGTGGCGCGATGCCAGCGGCTGACGCCGTCCAGCCGCTTCATCAGCGCGGGCCCGTTCTTCCATTGCAGCGGCAGTATGCATGCCTTGACGACGTGCCTATGGGCCGGCTGCACGCTGACCTCGATGTCGATCTGGAATCCCGAACATTTTCTCGACCTGGTACAGCGGCATCGCTGCGATGTCGCGCACATGATCTACCTGCGGGACGTGCTGGCCTTGAAAGACCGGCATGCGCGCGAAAAACTGCAGACCCTGCAGATTGCCCATGACCTGGGCACCCGCGAATACCTGCTGCGGCTGCACGACGAATTGGGTATCCCCGGCATATCGAACATCTACGGCATGACCGAGACCTGCGGGCAATTCACCATGTGGTATCCGGACGATCCGCTAGAGCTGCGCATCTCGTCCAACGGCCGGCCGCAGCCCGGCAATCATCTGCGTATTTGCGATCCTGCCAGCGGCGAACCGCTGGGGCCGGGCGCCATCGGCGAGATCCAGATGAGGGGGCCGACGGTGACGCGTGGCTATTTCGATCGCCCCGGCGCCGACGCCGAGGCCTTTACCGCCGATGGCTGGCTGCGTTCCGGCGATATAGGCGCGCTGTCCGAGCAAGGCGTGGTCACTTATATGGCGCGCACCAAAGAGATCATCCGCTGCGGCGGCGAGAATTTCGCGCCAGCCGAAGTCGAGCACGTCATGCACGATCACTGCCGCCTGGGCCAGGTCTGCGTGCTGGGCCTGGCCGATGAACGCCTGGGCGAAGTTCCCGCCGCCGTGGTGCTGGACACGCTGGTCGTCAACTGGGACAAGGTGTACAGCGAAATGCGCCAACGGCTGGCGGGATTCAAGGTGCCGAAAGCGATCTATGCCACGGCAGCGTTTCCCACCACCATGACAAACAAAGTGCAGCGCAGCACATTGAAGGAGTGGATCGACCATGGCAAGCTCAAGCGCCTTTTCTAGTCCGTTGCCGTCGGCAGCGGATCGCAACACGCATGCCGACCTGATCGGGCGGCTTGCCGCCATTGTCGGCGCCGACGCGGTCTTGGAAGACTTGGAGCACCGGCGCTTCTATTCGCTGGATTTTTCCGAAGAGCCGGGCGAAATCGCACTGGCGGTGGTCAAGCCCAGCACCGCCGAGCAGGTGGCCGACATCGTGCTGGCCGCCAATATGGCCGGTGTGGCGGTCAACACCCGCGGTGGCGCCATGTCGTATACCAGGGGCCATGTGCCGGTGCGGCCGGATACCCTGATCGTCGATGCCACCGGGCTGAACCGCATCATCGAGATCAATACGCAAGACCGGTACGTCACGCTAGAGACGGGTGTCACCTGGGCCGCCTTGCGCGCGGGGCTGCGCGGCACCGGTTTCCGAACCCCCTACATCGGTACCCTGTCGGGCAACCATGCCACGGTCGGCGGCGGCCTGTCGCAGAACGCCACCGGCATGGGCCGCGTCACGCTGGCCGAGCACGTGCTGGGCCTCGAGGTAGTGCTGGGCGACGGCCGCATCATGCGTACCGGCTCTTGGGCGACGCGGGGCACGCCGCCCATCTACCGCTATAACGGCCCGGACCTGACCGGCATGTTCCTGTGCGATTCGGGTGCCTTCGGAATCAAGACCAAGGTGCACTTGCTGCTGGAGCCAACGCCCAAGGTGTCGTTCGGTTGCGTTGCCTTTGGCAATCGCATCGATCTGGTCCGCGGGCAGGCCGCGCTGGCGCAGACCGGGCTGCAGACCGAGGCGTTCGCGTTCGACGGTCACTTCGTCAGCGAGTACGCCAAGCACCCACCGCCCGACAAACAGGAAAAGCGCCGCATGGTGGGCGAATTCCTGGCCGATCATCCGAACAAGCTGCGTGCCTGGCGCAACCTGCTGCGCGCCTGGCATCCCAAGGGGCTGGGCTTCCTCGACGGCCTGACCAACATCATGTACTACAGCGCCGAGGCGCACGACCAGGCGGCCGCCGACCGCATGGAACGGCAGATCGAGCGCCTGATGCAAGCCCATGGCGGCAAGCGGGTGCCTACCACCATTCCGTTCGGCCTGCGCTATGGCCCCTTCCTGAATGTCGGTGAAATCATGGCCAACCGGGAAGGCGAGGTGAACTTCCCCATCAATGCCAAATTCGCAGCTTCGCGCGCGGTGCCGGCCATGGAGGCTTTCGAGGCATTCCTGCTCGAGAACCGCGCCGTTCTGCAGCGCCACGGCATCCGTGTGGCCTGCAACTCGTTGCTGCACGGCCACTTCTGGGGGATAGAGCCGGTTATTTTCTGGAAGCGCCCGCTTGGCCCCTACCGTATGCACTACGCCACCGAGGACAGGCGCGCCCGTTCGGCCGGCATCGCCGAGGACGCCGAGCGCACGGCCGCGGCGATCGATTTCCGCCATCGCCTGACCCGCATGTTCCGCGAGATGGGCTCGTTTCACGTGCAATGGGCCAAGGCCTATCCCTATGCCGATGCGCTGGCGGGTCAGACGGCTTGGGACATGCTGACCCAAGTGAAGGCCATCACCGACCCGAACCACACGTTGAATCCGGGCGTGCTGGGCCTGGGTCTGCAGCGAGGACGATCGATATGACATGGAAAATCCAGCACCTGGACCTGGGACAGGTGGAACTGTACAAGAGCCGCCTTATCGTCACCGACGAGAAAAACGCCGTGGTGCGCGTGCCGGTGCAAGGATGGCTGCTGCTCAACGGCAAGGATGCCGTGGTCATCGATACGGGATTCCGGTCGCCGGATATCCTTGAGCGCCTGGGAGACCGCGCGCGCGGCGTGGAGACCCCGCAGCAGCGCCTGGCCGCCCAACTGGCGCAATACGGACTCAAACCCGCCGACGTGCGCTATGTGTTGCACACCCACCTGCATATCGACCACGCTGGCCAGACCGACATTTTCCCGGCGCAGACCACGGTGGTAGTGAATCGCCGCGAGCTGGAATATTCGGTATCCGGCCTTTCCGGCCCTTCCTACCCGCCCGAGGATATCAAGCATCTGGTCGACCGCCTGCATACGCCGCGCGCCTTGCGGCTGCTCGATCTCGACCTGGTCGACTCGGAGCAGGTGATGGAAGGCATACGCTGCGTGGCGGCGCGCGCGCACACCGAGGGGTCGATGATGATCTACGTCGATACCGACGACGGCCTGGCCTGTTTCTGCGGCGACCTGGTGTACAGCGTCAGGCATCAGCTGCTGATGCCTCGCGTGCTCGAGGCCGATCCGGCCACCAGCGCCAATTTCGTGGTGTCGCGCCGCGCGGAGAAAGCTGCCCTGAAGCGCATGTTGAACGCCGCGCCGCGCTTTCGCCTGTTTCCGGGGCATGACGATCCCGCCGACATCGAGCACGGCCTGGTGGTAGGGGCGGTTCACACAGAAGGCTGCGGCTTCGGCGGCTGTTGGTGCGCCCACATCGAAGAGTAGAGCCGCTTTTGATACGAGAACGAATCGTGATGCAAGAGAATCCAAGGAGGAGACTATGTCCACCATTGCATGCGCCATTGCGCGCCGGGCCGGCGCCGGCCTGATACTGGCTTGCTGCGCCTTCAGCGGCCTGGCCTGGGCCGACAGCTATCCATCGCGGTCCGTCCGCGTTGTCGTTCCGTTCGCACCCGGGGCCTCTACCGACATGCTGGCCCGGCTGGCGGCCGACGAGCTGGGCAAGCGCCTGGGCCAGTCCTTTGTGGTCGAGAACGTGACGGGAGCGGGCGGCACCATAGGCGCGCACCAGGTAGCCCGCGCGGCGCCGGACGGCTACACCCTACTGGCGGCGACCCCTGGGCCCATCACCATTTCTCCGGTCACGCGCCAAGACATTCCCTATGATCCTGCCAAGAGCCTTGCCGCGATCACGCTGGTTGCACAGGGGCCCGGCGTGCTTGCCGTCAGCAAGGATTCGCCGTACCACTCGGTAAAGGACTTGATCGCCGCCGGGCAGGATCCCGCCAAGCCGCTCAAGTTCGGCTCGGCCGGCATCGACGCCTTCAGCCATCTCAGCGGCGCCATGTTTACCTACAAGGGCGGCATCCAGGCTCTGCATGTGCCTTATCGGGGGTCCGGGCCGGCGCTGCTCGACCTGATCGCCGGCCGGCTCGATTTCGAGATCGAGTATTTTCCCGCCATCGTGCCCCATATGAAGTCGGGGGCTTTGCGCGCGCTGGCCGTGACCTCGAAGGAGCGCAGTCCACTCAGCCCCGATCTGCCCACCATCAACGAATCCGGCGTGCCGGGCTACGAATCGGGTGCCTGGGTGGGGCTGATGGCCCCGGCGGGTACGCCCCGGGCGATTATCGACAAACTGCAGCAGGCCATGGCGGCATCCCTGAAAGACCCCGCGGTGGCCAAGCGTATACGCGACATGGGCGTGCTGCCCGGCGGCAACACGCCAGACGAGTATGCCGCCTATATCGCCAGCGAGACTGGCACCCTGCGCGAACTGGTCAAGAACGCCGATGTGGCCGAGCCCCGCGGCAAGTAGCCATTACATCCACAGCGCCGCGCGCGTAGCGGCGCTTTTACGGAGCAGGGTATGAAGATCTGGCACCAGAGTTTTACTGTTCTTGAAGACTTGCCTGCATATGCCGGCGCCATGGAAGGCCACATCCGCAAGATCGTGCATGCCGACACCCAGGTGGACATGCATGGCCAGCTTCCCGGCACCTACAGCAGCAATTATCCCGGCACCGACTTGCGCCATGCGGCATTGTTCGGCATCCACGGCCTGCAGTGGGTCGTCCAGGCGCTTCAGGCGCAAGAGCAGGGCTACGACGCCTTTGCCATGTGCACCATCCCCAACCCCATGATCCGCGAGATCCGCACGCTGGTCGACATTCCGGTAGTCGGTTACGGCGAGGCCAGTTGCCACCTGGCGTGCCAGATGGGGCGTCGGTTCGGCGTGCTGTTGTTCATAGAATCGATGGGGCCGCTGCTGCTGGAGCAGATTTCGCAATACGGCCTGGCCGGCCGTTGCGCGGGTGTGGACGGTGTCGGCTTCACGTTCCAGGATGTGTTGCCCGCGTTCGAGAATCCGGGCTCCCTGATCGATCGCTTCCGCGATGCCGCGCGCGGCATGATCGCGCGCGGCGCCGATGTCATCGTACCGGGAGAAATGCCGCTCAATGTGCTGCTGGCGGTCAACGGCGTGAGCGAAGTCGATGGCGTGCCCATCATCGACGGCCTGGCCGTCACGATCAAGACAGCCGAGATGCTGGCCGACCTGCGCCGCACGACCGGCCTGGCGCAGACTCGTCATGGTTTCTTCGGCGCAGCGCCGCCGCGCGAGCGCGTTCGGGAAGTGCTGCGGTTCTACGGCATCGACAGGCTGGCCGGCTAGCGGGGAAAGGGCTGGCGCGGTGCCGGCCCATTTGTTCAAGGAGGCGGCGATGAAAATTTGGTATCAAAGCGCCAGCAGCTATGGTTACGAGCCCGTCTGGGATGAATACGGCAAAACGCTGGAATCGCAGTGCCGTAACGTACTGGCCCCGGATGTCGAGCTGCGGGTGGCCGGCATTCCCGTGATGCTGCGCGACGTCGAGAACTGGCGGTCGCTGCAGTACTACCAGAATGCCCAGGTGCTGGCGAACATGCGCCGGGCCGAAGCCGAGGGCTACGATGCGTTCGTGATCGGTTGCACGCTTGACGTATGCCTGCACGAAGGCAAGAGCATGCTCGATATCCCGGTGGTCGGCATCAGCGAGGCTGCCTATCGCATGGCCATGACCATGGGGCGGCTATACGCCGTGGTGACCAGCTCTTCAGCTTTTACCGAGGTCTATGGCGAACAGGTCGAGCGCTACGGCGTGGCCGGCCGCTATCTGCGCGGCCCCTACATCGTGCCGGCTAGCGAAGAGGAAATCGCCACCTCGCTTATCCAGCCGGGGCCGTTGCTCGAGAAATTCCGCCAGACAGCGGCGCGGGCAGTTGCCGACGGCGCGTCGGTCATCATCCCGGCACCTGCCTTTCTGTCGACACTGGCTTATCGCGCGGGCGTCACGGATATCGATGGCGCCCTGGTACTGGACACCGTGGCCACGGCGGTCAAGACAGCCGAGATGCTGGCGGGCTTGCGCAAGGCCGGGGTGCAGCCGTCGAGGCGGATTGGCGTTTACTGCAAGCCTGCGCCACGGCACGAACAGGACGCTTACCGGGATCTGGGCCGCGTCTTCACGCTTGAGCCGTACTGAGACCTGGCGGGCAGAGCATGGCACAGGGGGGCGTATCTCGCTAAACTAGGCCGGGACGCTTTGCAGGAGCCAGGTGATGCTGAAAACAGGAATGGTTGTTTCATTGGCCGTGCTGGCCGGTTGCGCGCAATCCACCGACCGCACGGTCGGCATGCCGAATCCCGCTTCGGTCTACTGCCAAGAGCAAGGCGGGCAACTGCGCATTGTGAACACCCAGGATGGGCAGGTCGGTATGTGTGTACTGCCCAATGGCGAAGAGATCGAAGAATGGGAACTGTATCGGCGCGACCACCCCGAACTGAAGGGGTAGCGTGGGCAGCCCCTGGCGAGATTGCTGCATTGACCGGCCCAGGTGATGTCAGTAAGCTAAGCGCGACTCGACTTCCGTGGCGTACCCGCGTTCTCGCGGGCTGGATCCCGGCAAGCGAAGTACGGCGCTAGTATCCGGTCTTCGGGCCAGCGCCCTATAAAAGATCAGGGGAATGACTCATGGGCGCTGACAAGGGGCCGATGAACGTCCGGGCACTCGAGGCTTTCCGTGCGGTCATGCGGACGGGGTCCATGACCGCTGCCGCACGCATCATCCATACCACCCAGCCCAATATCAGCCGCCTGGTTTCCATACTGGAAGCCGAGCTTGCCTTGAAACTGTTCGCCCGCGAAGGCAACAAGCTGCACGTGACCGACGAAGGGGTCGCCTTCTTCAAAGAGGTCGAGCAGCACTACGCCGGATTATCGGCGCTGAAGGATGCGGCCAGGACAATCAAGCAGCTCGGCGGCGGAAGATTGCACATCGCCACCGCTCCGGCATTGAGCCACGGGTTTCTTGCCAACGTGGTCGCGGAATTCGTCAAGCGTCATCCACGGGTCACGCTGTCCATACGCACCTGTAATTCATACATGGTCGAGCAACTGGTGAATTCGCAGTTGTGCGACCTGGGGCTTGCCGCATTCATCGGGCACGTCACCGAACCAGGCCTGGAGTCCGAGCGTATCGCCAGCATCCGGGGCGTATGCCTGCTTCACCGCGATCATCCGCTGGCCGCTCGCGAGGTCATTCACGCGCGCGACCTGGAGGGTGAGGCATTCGTCTCGATTGCCCGCCAGAATGGCAGCCGCGAGCATGTGGACAGCTTGTTCGAGCAAGTCAAGGTCACGCGCAAGATCGAAGTAGAGGCCGAGAATGCGTCGACCATCTGCCATCTGGTGGCCCAGGGCCTGGGAGTCAGCGTGCTGAATGCGGTCATCGCCGGCGACTTCCTGTGCCACGGGCTGGTGGTCAAGGAGTTCCAGCCGGCCATCCATTTTCCGATCACATTGCTGCGGTCCAGCCACAGGCCCCGCAGCCTGCTGGTGGCGGCTTTCATAGATTGCCTGGGGGCGGTGCTGAAGTCCCGCTTCGAAGAAACCGAACCCGCCACGTTCGGCTAGCTGGCGCGGGCAAGCATATAAAAAACGTATAGAGACTGCGTATTTTTTGATTTGACGCTCCCGGGAGCGTGCCACACCATATACCGCAAGAACACGAGCGACCCGGTGCCTCGTGATAAGAAAGAACCGGGAAGTGATACGTGGTAGTTGACTCTGTATATGTTACCGGTGGCGATCGAGGCCTATGCCCGCGGTTTGCGCCGGACGCAAACTGGACAGGACAGACATCATGGATACGGCAACGCGGCGCACTTTCTTGAAGCAATCGGTGGGATTCGGATTGGCGACCATCGGCGGCAGCTATGTACGGATCGGGCGGGCGGCCGACGATCACATCTACGTCACCAGTTCGGGCGGTTCGTTCATGGAGAACGTTCGCAAGCACATGGCCGAGCCATTCGCAAAGCAGTCAGGTGTCAAGGTGACCCTGGTGCCGGGCACCAATCCGACTCATGCGCTGAAGATCCTGTCCAGCCGCGGCACGCCGCCCTACGATGTGGCCGCGTTTGGTGGCATGGATATGTATCGCCTGATCAAGGCCCGGAAACTTGTGCAGGTCGACGAAAAAAGCGTCCCCAGCCTGGCCGATGTTCCCGACAAGTTCAAGGCCGACTGGGAAGGCTGTGGTTCGATGTACGACTACAGCAGCGTCGGCATAGCCTATCGGCCGGACAAGATCCAGGGCGGCGTCAAATCCTGGAAGGAATTCGTCGAGCGGACCATCGCCGGCGACTTCGGCAAGCAGGTGTTCTTCAACAACCTGAGTTCGAACGTGCGTGGCGCAGAAGTGCTGTCGATGTTCGGAAAGGTGTACGGCAGCGGATACGGCGACATCGAGGCGTCCATCGCGACACTCGAGAAAATGAAGCCGCACATCTTCAAGTTCTTCACGGCGTTCAATGATCCCGTCGTGCTGTTGACCAGCGGCGAAGGCGCTATCGGCCCGGGCTGGGATGGCCGCACGTTCATCGCCGAAGACTCCACCAAAGGCATGGTGAAGTGGGTGGATCCCGCCGAAGGGGCGGTCTCGAGCGGCCCCGTGATGGGCGTGGTGAAGGGCGGCAAGGAAGACCTGGCCAAGGCCTTCATGAATTACGCCCTGGGTGAAGAAGCACAGAAGGCCTTCTGCGAAAGCATGCTGTACGGCGCCGTGAACCGCAAAGTGCAGTACAGCGAAAAACTCAAGGACCGTCTACCAGGCATCGATTCGGTCCAACTGGTCGACACAGAGCTTCTGATCAAGAACATGGGTGCCCTGCTGGACGCATGGAACAAGCGCATCGCGGTCTGAGCGCAGTCTTGCCCGTGGGCCAGCCTGGGGCAGCCCGGGCTGGCGCCCCGCAACGTTCGGCGTAGCCATTCCGCCACCCGTTCCCAATACGAATATCGTCCGCCGTGCGTCCTGCGCGCACCGGCCAACCGGCCATGGAGTGTTCGACCATGAAGCAACGCGTGCTGTTCCTGTCTCCGGCATTGTTGTTCATTACCCTGCTCTTGTTCGTACCGTTCCTGTACTTGCTGTATCTCAGCTTCATGGACAAGGATTACCTGTATGGCGGCCCGCCGCTGGCCAGCTTCGCCAACTATGTCGAGGCGTTCAGTAATCCGGTTTATTGGGAAAGCATCGTCAACACCTTTCGCATCGGCGCCACCGTCACCCTGGCCACGCTGATCATAGGATTCCCGGTCGCGTACATCATTTCCGTATCCGGGAAGACCCTGGCAACCGTTCTGACTGTCGTGACCATATTGCCGCTGTTTGTCAGCGTGGTAGTGCGCGGCTTTGGCTGGATCATCGTGTTTGGCAGGGAAGGGCCGCTGAATGCGCTGTTGCAATGGGCAGGGCTGATCGATGCGCCCGTCCAGGTGCTGTACACCGAGACAGCCGTCATCATCGCCTTGACTCACCTGTTGCTTCCCTTCATGGTCTTGCCCCTTCTGGCCAGTTTGAAGGCCATCGATAAAAGTGTCATCGATGCAGCGATGGTGCTCGGCTCGCGGCGCAGGGACGTGTTCCTGCGCGTGATCATTCCGCTCTGTTCCCCCGGATTCGTGGTCGGTTCGCTGCTGGTGTTCCTTCATGTGCTGGCGACGTTCGTGCTTCCCGCGATGCTCGGTTCCATCAACATCAAGATGATCGCAACGATGATCTACCAGCAGGTGATGATCGCGGGCAATGTACCCGCCGGCGCCGCCTTGGCAGTCATCCTGTTTACCTTCACCATGCTGATCTTCGGGCTGATGGGCGTCATCAGGAATCGCATCAGCTTCGATTCGAAGCCGCAGGCCGGAGGGGCGCAATGAAAAGAACGCTTAGCGTCCTGTACATCGTTTTCATGTGCAGCCCCTTGCTTATCGTGGTGGGCGCGGCGTTCGAGCCGCAGGAAATCCTGAGGTTCCCGCCCCATGGCTTTTCACTGACCTGGTTTGGGCGCGTGGTGCAAGATCCGGCATTCCTGGACGCCGCCGCCAATAGCCTGGTGATCGCGCTGCTGGCCACCGCGCTGTCGGTGGTGTTTGGCTTGCTGGCAGCTTACGCCCTTGCCAGAGGCAGCGGCCGGTATCGCGAGGCCATTCTCGGCCTGTTGCTGTCCCCGCTCATCATCCCCGAACTGGTGATAGGCCTGGCGCTCTTGCAGATGCTGACGCTGATGAACATCGGCACCGACCTGCTTACCCTTGTACTGGCGCATACCGTGATCTGCCTGCCCTATACGGTACGGCTGCTGTTCAACGGGGTGTCGGCCATCAGCGAAAGCCTGGAAAACGCCTCGCTCTTGCTGGGGGCGAGCCGCAGCGGAACGATTGTCAGGGTGACCCTGCCTCTGATGAAAAGCTCGATATTGGCCGCGGCCTTGTTCGCCTTTCTTACGAGCTTCGACAACACTGTCATATCGCTGTTCCTGGTCGATACCTCGACCATGACCTTGCCTATCACGATCTACAACTACGTCGAGTTCAGTCTCGACCCGGCGATCGCTGCGCTGTCGACCATCCTGATCCTGCTTTCCTGCGTGGCGGTGTCGGTGATGAGCAGGGTTGCCGGCCTGGATAACATGGGGCCAAGAAAATGACGGAACGCGAAGACTATTCAATTGAGCTCAAGGGCTTGACGCTGGGCTACGGCGATCGCGACATCATCTCGGGGCTGAACCTGGATATACGCCGGGGCGAGATTCTATCGCTGCTTGGGCCCAGCGGCTGCGGCAAGACGACCACCCTGCATGCCATCGCGGGCCTGCTTTCGCCCAGGCAGGGATCGATCATCATCGATGGCGTGGACCAGACCGATGTCCCGATCAACCGCCGCAACGTGGGCATGGTGTTCCAGGGATACGCGTTGTTCCCTCATATGACGGTTTTCAATAATGTCTCGTATGGGTTGCGCATCAAATCGGTAGATAAAGAGCAAATCCGGCAACGGGTGGCACGTGCCTTGGAACTGGTCGGAATGGAACGGTTCGCGCACAGGAAGCCCAAGGAGCTTTCTGGCGGCCAGCAGCAGCGGGTTGCCATCGCGCGCACCATCGTCATGGAGCCGCGCGTATTGCTTCTTGACGAGCCGCTGTCGAACCTGGACGCCAAGCTCAGGCAGGAAATCAGGGGCGACCTGAAGCGCATTCTGCGGGAATTGTCGATCACTTCGGTGTTCGTCACACACGACCAGGAAGAGGCAATGTTCCTGTCCGACCGCATTGTCTTGATGAAAGACGGAGAGATCGCGCAAGTGTCCTCACCGCGTGAAATCTACAATCATCCCGCCAGTTCGTTCGCCGCCGCGTTCCTGGGCAACACGAACTTCATAGCAGCCACGTTGCTGCACCAGACGCCCGACAACACGAGCTGTGAAGTCAGCGTTACCGAAACCGGCCAAGTGCTGAGGGCCCGCGCGGCATTGCGGTTCGACGCTAAGCAGCCCGTCTACTTGACGGTCAAGCATGACAGGGTGGGCTATACGCTGTCCCGCGAGGCGTTCCTTACGCTGCAGCAGCAGCCGGGAATTTCCACGATGACATGCCGCATCGCGGATGTCCACTTTCTGGGGCATGTCACCAAGATCGAATGCCTGGCCGGGAATCAGGCCATGACCGTGCTGCGCCCCTCGGCCTGCGTCGAAGCCGACCTGGTCCCTGGCGCCACGATCTATCTCAGTTGGCCAGAGGACGAGAGCCTTGTCCTGTCCTGATGAATCTGCAGCGGTCACGCCCTTGTGCGTGAAGTCATTCCACTAACCAGAGGATTAGCAAGATGATCAAAGAATTTGGACTCGAGCTTACCGAAGCCGAACACGAACGGGCGGCGCGCATCCGCAAGGAATTTGTCTACTGGAACCTCTGTGATTCCACCACGCGCGAATGCGGCGACGAAATCTATCTTGACCAGGTCAAGGCGTCGAATGTAACCGCCATCAACCATACGGTTTGCTATTCGGTCGATTTCGCGGAAGGCGTGAAGAACATCGCCCATTGGACGCGCTTGTACGATACCCACCCCGAAGTCGGGTTCATCGCAAAATCGTACGCCGATATCGCGCGTGCCCAGCAAGAGCAGCGGACAGCGATATTCATGGGGTTCCAGGACGTTACCGCCCTGGAGGACGACATGGACAAGATGAAGGTCTTCTACGACCTCGGCATCCGCTTCGTGCAGCCTACCTACCAGGACCGCAACTTGTTTGGCGACGGCTGCGGCGAACGATACCAGTCGGGGCTTAGCAACCTGGGCATCAAGTTCATCAAGAAACTCGACGAACTGGGCATCGTGATCGATACGTCCCATGTCGGCATCGGCACGACCATAGATTGCGCCACTATATCCGAGCGCCCCATCATGGCCACCCATACGGCGGCGCGCGGCATTGTCGATACGCCGCGCAACAAGACCGACGACGAGATCAAGGCAATTGCGGCCAAGGGCGGCGTGATCGGCATCGCGGGCAAATCGGGGTTCCTGAAAAAAGACGGCCTGGACACCGGCAGTACCATCAACGACATGATCGATCACGTCGTCTACATCGCGAACCTGGTCGGCATCGAGCACGTGGGGATCGGTACCGATGTGGGCGATTTGCGCAAGTACAGTCCCGACAGAATGGCCGAGTTCCATGCCCGTCACCCCGAGGTGGCGATCATCGGCCCAAAGCTGCGCACAGATATCATGCATCCCAAAGATGTCGGTCCGGGCACGCTGCATTACATCATTGCCTACCTGGCCAAGCGCGAGTTCTCGGATGATGAAATCCGGATGGTGCTGGGGGAGAACGCCAATCGGGTGGTCAAGGCCGTCTTCAAAGATTGATGGCTCGCGCGTAGGGAGAAGACATTCATGCCAATGACAGCAGTAGGGGGGCGTTCGCCGGCGCCGGACCCGGTGCCAAAGTCCGTTGTCTATGACGCGGCCGTCGTGGGCGCAGGCCTGGTGGGCTCGGCGCTTGCCTATGGCCTGCGCCGGTGCCTGGCCCGCGTGGCGGTGCTGGATGAAGGCGACGTTGCCTACCGGGCTTCGCGCGGCAACTTCGGCCTGGTCTGGGTACAGAGCAAGGGCATGGGTATGCCGCGCTACGGCGTCTGGACCATGGCGTCGCAGCGGGTGTGGCCGGACCTGGCGGCACAACTGCTCGAAGAGACGGGCATCGATGTGCACCTGGAGCAGAACGGCGGATTGCATGTGCTGCTGACCGACGAAGAGGTCGAGGCGCGTGTCGGGTTCATGACGAACCTGTTGGCGCAACCGGGTATGAGCGACTACGAATGGAAGCTGCTCGACCGCCGCGAAGTGGCCGATATGGTCCCGGGAATCGGCCCGGACGTGCGGGGCGCCAGCTGGACGCCGGTGGATGGCGTCGCCAATCCTCTCAAGCTGCTGCGCGCTTTTCATACTACGTTCCAGCGCAATGGCGTGGACTACCTGCCCCGTTGCCCGGCCCAGGCGATCAGGCGCCAGGCCGATGGCATATTCATCGTCGACACGCCGCGCGGCCCCTTGCGGGCGCAGCGCCTGGTCCTGGCCGGCGGCTTGGGCAACAAGGCGCTGGGCGAGCAGATCGGCCTGGACATTCCGGTACGGCCCCAGCGTGGCCAGATCATCGTGCTGGAACGCACGCGCCGGGTACTGAATACGCCGATCAGCACACTGCGGCAAATGGACGAAGGCAGCTGGCTGATCGGCGACTCGCAGGAAGAGGCTGGATACGCCGACCGCGAGGTCAGCCTGCCCATACTCGGCACATTGGCAGACCGCGCCGTGCGCACGCTGCCGGCGCTGCGCGAGGTCAGCGTCGTGCGTACCTGGTCTGCGCTGCGGGTAATGTCCAGGGACGGGTTCCCTGTCTATGCGCAATCCGACACATGCCCAGGCGCGTTCGTGGCTACCTGCCACAGCGGCGTCACGCTGGCCGGCGCGCATGCGTTGATTCTGGCGCCCATGCTTGCCGACGGCGGCCTGGCCGGCGACCTGGCGCCCTTCTCCCTGCGGAGGTTTCATGTTCAAGAGGCTTGAGGCAGTGCCTGGGCAATCGTCCTGCCCGGCGGTCCTTATCGATGTCAATGGCGTGGTGGTCCAGTGCCGGGCCGGCGACACGGTCGCGGCCGCGCTGCTCGCGAGCGGCCACGATGCGTGCCGCGACACCGCGGTCGGCGGGGTGCCGCGCGGCCCGTACTGCATGATGGGCATTTGCTACGACTGTCTGGTCATTATCGATGGACAGGCCAATCGCCAGGCCTGCATGACGCCGGTGCACGACGGCATGCGCGTGCAGCGGCAGCGGGGTGCGCGGGAGATATCCTCATGACACGCCGCTGCGAACTGTTGGTCGTGGGCGCCGGGCCCGCCGGCATGGCCGCCGCTACGCAGGCCGCGCGCCTGGGCGTGGACACATTGCTGCTGGATGAGCAAGGGGCGCCGGGCGGGCAGATCTACCGCGCCATCACGACTACGCCGCTGGCCCCCGGCATCCTGGGGCCCGACTATTGGCACGGTGCCAGCCTGCTCGAGCCATTTCGCGACAGCGGGGCAGCTTATCTGGCGGGTGCCACGGTCTGGGCCGTGGCGCGCGCGTCCGGCGCCGAGCTGCAAGGCGATTTCGAGGTGGCCTATTCGGTCGGCGGCCAGGCCGCCGTGCTGCACGCGCGCCACATCCTGCTGGCTACCGGCGCCCAGGAGCGGCCGTTTCCCATTCCGGGCTGGACGCTCCCCGGCGTGGTCACCGCCGGGGCCGGGCAGATCCTGCTGAAGACGGTCGGGATGGTGCCGGGGGAACGTACCGTGCTGGCGGGTTGCGGGCCCTTGCTGTACCTGGTGGCATGGCAGTACCTGAATGCGGGGGTCAAGGTCGACCGCTTGCTGGAGACGACGCCCGCGGGTCGCCTGGCGCGTGCCTTGCCGCATGCCCTGGGCTTCCTGCGCTCGCCCTACCTGGGCAAGGGGCTGAAGCTGATGCGCGCGGTGCGGGGTGGCGTGCCCATCGTGCGCGGCGTGCAGGACCTGCGCGCACAGGGGCAAGGCAGGCTGGAATCGGTGGGCTATCGTGCCGGCGGGCGCGCGTACGAGGTTCCGGCTGAGCACTTGATGCTGCACCAGGGCGTCGTGCCCAATGTGAATCTGTCGCGCGCCATCGGAGCCGAGCACGTGTGGAACCAGGCCATGGCGTGCTGGCAACCCCGCGTGGACGAATGGGGGGCCACGTCGGTGTCCGGCATCGGTATCGCAGGCGATGGCGCGGGTATTGCGGGGGCCATGGCGGCCGAGTACCGCGGGCGCCTGTCCGCCCTGCAGGCAGTTTGCATGCTGGGCCGCATCGATACCGCCCAGCGGGATCGCGATGCCCGGGCGCCGCGCCAGGCCTTGGCGCAGGCGGTGCGGGGCCGCGCCTTCTTCGATGCGCTGTACCTGCCGCCCGAGGCCTATCGTCGCCCCACGGGCGACACCATCGTATGCCGCTGCGAAGAGGTCACCGCCAGGCAGGTACGCGAAACGGTGGCGCTGGGTTGTTCAGGTCCGAACCAGATGAAGGCATTCCTGCGCTGCGGCATGGGGCCCTGCCAGGGCCGCCTGTGCGGGCTGACGGTCAGCGAGCTGATTGCCCAGGAGCGCGGCGTGCCCGCTGACGAGGTCGGCTATTACCGGCTGCGCTTTCCCACCAAGCCGCTGACCTTGGGCGAACTGGCTTCGCTGCCCCAGACCGACGCGTCGCGCCAGGCGGTCGTACGGCTGAAGAAGTGACTACCGGCATGGCCGGTGCGCGGGCCCGCCGGCTCAGTCCGGATAAGGCCGCGCCAGCTCGGGGTGTGCGCGCAGGTGGGCCGCGAGCGCCCCGCGCATCCCGCCGTTCTGCACCATCTGGCGGATCTCGGGCGGCATGCCGGCATAGTGGCGGCTATCCGCGGTGTCCAGCCGCGTGACCAGGCCGTTGGCGAAATCCACCTCGATGGGCATGCCATCCTGCAGGAAGCCGGAAATGCCCTCGCAGGCGGCCAGCACTGGCACCGCCTGCGCCACCACGCCCTGGAACGCGCGAATGGACATGGATTCGCAGAGTATCCCCAGGCCCAGCGCTTTCATGGCGATGATGCCGGCATTGTGTGCCTTGCCGCTCAGAAAATTGCGTCCGGCCACGATCAGGTCGCCCGGCTGGATCCGCCCGGCCAGGGTGGGATCCAGTTCGGCGAACAAACGTGGAATGAGTTCCTTGGGATCCGAGGTACGCGAAAGCACGATGTCGAATGCCATGACGGCGCCATCGTGCGGGACATCGTGGCCCAGCACATGGGCGGTGCCGCGCTGGATCCAGTTCATGGCGACACCGTGTTGCGAAGCGCGGGCCGCAGGCTGCCGCGCGGGTCGACGATGCGGCCCGCGATGGCCGAGGCGGCAACGGTAAGCGGGCTGCCCAGGTAGCAGTGCGCGTCCTTGGCCCCCATGCGGCCGGCGCCATTGGTGGCGGCGGTGGATATGGATACCTCGTTCGGCCCCAGCGGCCCGCCGGCGCCGCCCGCACAGGGCCCGCAGCCCGGAGGCAGCATCACGGCGCCCGCATCGAGAAAGCGCTGCGCCAGTCCTTCGCGGGCCATCCGTTTGGCGGTCTCGATCGTGCCGGGCACCACGATGAAACGCACGCCCGGGGCAACGCGGCTTCCCGCCAGCAGCTCGGCAGCGGCCTGGAAGTCTTCGTACATGCCGGAACCGCAAGACCCCAGGTAGGCATGGTCGATGCGCACGTCCGCCGTATCGGCGACCGGGACCGCGCGGTCGGGCGAGCCGGGCAGCGCCACCTGCGGCGCAAGCTGCGACAGATCCAGCGTGAGCGTGGCTTCATAGCAGGCGTCCGGGTCGCTGTAGAGCCAGGTATCGTCGGAGGGTGCGCCGGTGGGCGACAAGGGGGGAAACAGGATGTTGAGCACGCCGATCTCTGTCAGGGTGTTGCACAGCGCCACGCGGCCCGCCAGGCTCAGGCGCTCGCAGAACGGGCCGCCGAACTCCACGACCCGGTAGTCGAAGTCGGCACCCAACTGGCCAGCGGACAGCTGGCCTGCCAGCCAGAAGCCCACGTCGCGCGGATGCACGCCGCCGGAGGGCTCGCCGTGCAGCAGGATGCGCAAGGTATGAGGGACCACGGTCCAGGTCGTGCCGGTCGCCAGTACCGACACGACCGAAGGGCCGGCGCGCATGGCGAAGGCGCCGATGGCGCCGAAGTTCGTGCAGTGCATGTCATAGGCGAACAGGAACATGCCCGGCCGGACCAATCCGGTTTCCATGGGAAAAAGGTGGCCATGCCCGCCCTGGCCGGCGTCGTAGAAGTGCCCGATGCGCCAGTCCTTGGCGATGCGGCGATTGGCGTGCGCGCGAGCGATCGACGCCGCCGAGGTATAGATGACCTGGTGGTCGGTGACGAACGCAACCCGTTCGGGGCGGGTGATCCGGCGATAGCCGATCTCGGCGAGCTGCCTGTGCGCGCTTTCCACGTAACCGTCGTGCACGATAACCAGTTCAGGCTCGGGCAGCACGATGTCGCCCGGCTTGACGGACGGCTTGCCGCTGGCGCGGGCCAGGAATTTTTCTGCGAGCGTCATGCCCATCGATGTTGCCTTTCGGGAAGATTCATGGCCGGCGGCTGGTTGCCTCGGCATACGACACGCCGGCCTGCACGCTAGCGTCGGCGCGCTGCTCGAACGCCAGGCGGGCGGCCAGGCGTTCGGCCAGCGTGCCGAACCGCTCTTGCGCGACGACCACCACACCATCGTCGTCGGCGCACACCAGGTCGCCCGGGCGGATGACCTGGCCGCCCACGGCCACGGGCACCTGGAAGTCGGCCGGCCCTTCCTTGCGGCTGCTGCGCACGGTGGCGCCACGCGCGAATACAGGGAAGCGCTGGGCGCGCAGCGCGGCAAGATCGCGGATCCGCCCATTGGTGACATAGCCCGCCAGTTGGCGGCGCAGCGCCACCAGCGCCCCGGTGCCACCCAGCACGCACGTATCCGGATCGCCGCCGACGTCGATCACCACGACCGAACCGGCGGGGGCCTGGTCCAGCGCCGCGCTGACGCCGGCGCTGTAGTGCGGGTGCGCCCGCACGGTGAAGGCCGGGCCGACGCACAGCACGTCGGGAACCAGCGCGGCGATGGCCGGATCGAGGTCGCCGCATTTGCCGATCGCTTCGTATGCCGCCGCGGCGGATGCGGATTTCAGCAGGTCGACCAGCGGCTGCAGTATCGATGAGTCGGAAGACATGGTTGTCCTTCAGTCGAGATGGATGTTCACCTCTTTGGCCACGCGCCCCCACTTGGCGCGCTCGGAGGCGATGAATTCGCCGAATTGCCCAGGGGTGTTGGGCATCGGCAGCAATCCCGCCTGGCGCAGCCGCCGCACCATGTCGGGTTCGGCGAGGATGGCGGCGATATGCTTGTGCAGAAGGGCGATGATGTCGTCCGGAGTGCCGGCGGGCGCCATGAAGCCGCTCCAGTCGAACATTTCATAGCCCTTGACGGTCTCTGCAATGACCGGGGTATCGGGGAATTCGTCCACGCGTTCCCCGCTGGTCAGCGCCAGCGCGCGCAGCTTGCCCGCCTTGACGAGCGGCCAGGCCGCCGGCTGGCCGCCGAAGGTGAGCGTGACGGCCCCGCTGGCCACGCCGGTCAGGGCCTCGGACGCGCTCTTGAAGGGCACGTGAACCATCGAGATGCCGGTTTCTTCGTCGAAGTACTCGGCTGCCATGTGCGATGCCGTGCCATTGCCTGCCGACGAGAACATCAGCTTGCCAGGCTGGGCCTTGGCCGCGGCGATGACGTCTGCGATCGACTTGTACGGCGAGTCCGCGGCCACGACCACCAGCAGCGGTGTACGGGCCGACAGCATGATGGGCGTGAAATCCTTGGCCGGGTCGTACGGCAGCTTGGCATACACGCTGGGGTTGATCGTGAGCGTGCCCACATGTCCCACCGTGAGCGTATAGCCGTCGGGCGCGGCCTTGGCGGCGGCGCCAAGGCCGATCGACCCGCCCGCGCCCGTGCGGTTCTCGATGACGAAGGGCTGGCCCAGTTGTTCGCCCAGTTTTTCCGCGACCAGGCGGGCCACCATGTCGGGCGACGAGCCAGGGCTATGGGGCAGGATGATGCGCACGGGCTTGCTGGGATACGGCTGCGCGCTGTGCGCCAGCGGCATGGCAGCGGCGGTAAGTGCGGCCAGGCACACCGTCTTCAGCAGCGTACAGAAATGGCGGGACATACGGTCTCCTTGTTATTTGGCGCCAGAGGCGGTCAACTAGTAATGTCAGACAAAATATAAAAAGATCGCCATAAATTAGCACATAAAAAACTGATATCCAATTTTTTGTCTTACAATTTAGCTAATCATCGGGGCGACCACAGCCGTGTCCGGCTACCCCGCAGGCATGTCCCACACCGCCGAAGGCACCCATCGGGACTGAGGTGGGGCCATACAATATGGGTTTACATACGCACGCAGTACGGCCATGAATCAAGAGACCGAAGCGCAACTGCGGGTTCTGCGCGCGGCGGGCGAATCGCCCAGGCTGCTTAGCCTGCGCATACGCGATGCCATCACCGAAGGGGTGTACCTTCCGGGCGACAAGCTGACCGAGCGAGAGCTCTGCGAGCGCTTTTCGGCAAGCCGGCCGTCGGTGCGCGAAGCCATCCGGCAACTCGACGGCGAGGGCCTGCTCGAGATCGCCCCGCATCGCGGGCCGGCCGTACGGTCGGTCGACGAGGCGCAGTTTCACGAGCTGCACGAAGTGCGCGTTTCATTGCAGAGGCTGGCCGCCGCCTGTTTCGCGAACCGTGGCACTGCCTGCCAGATGGATGCTTTTTCGCAGCGTATCGATGAATTCGAGCAGGCATTGGTATCGCGCGACGTGGCGCGCATCCGGGCCGCCAAGCACCAATTGTTCGAAGCCTTCGTCGCTGGCGCGCAGAACGAGGTGCTGGCCAACTTCATCCGGAAGATCAATGCCCGGCTGGGTTTTCTGTGGGCATCGTCGCTGGGTCACCCGGAACGTCCGGCCGAAAGCGTGGATGAATTCCACCGCCTGCTGGGCGCTATCCGCGAACGCGATCCCGAGGCTGCGCAGGCTGCCATTGTCTTGCAGAACCAGCGCGCCCGGGCGATCGGGCTGCATGCGCTGACCCTGTTCCAGGCGCGGCGCCGGGCACAGGCCGGCCGGGCTGGATGAACCTACTTCGCCTTGAGTTCCCATAGCGCCTCGAGCACGTGCTGCGTGGCGCGCTCGGCCTGGCTGGATCGGCGGGCGATGCCCAGCTCGCGCCACACGACCGGGCGCAGCGCGCGCATGGCGATGCGCGCGTCTGCATGCGGCGCGCCTGCCTCATGCGGCAAGAGCGCCGCGCCGTAGCCCGCGGCCACGAGGCTCTTGATCGCATCGTTGTAGTTGAGCTCGATCCGTGGCACGGGGCGGTAGCCTGCAAGCGCAAACCATTCGGACGTCAGGCGCGACAGGCGTGTGCTGGCATCGTTGAGAATCAGCGGCTGCGCCGCCAGCCATGCGGGCGTGACGCGGGCTGGCGCGCGCCAGTCGGCAGGCAGGAAGGCCATGACCGGATCGCGGCGCCAGGGCTGTATCGCAAGCCCTGCGACCGGCGCCTGGGGCAGGGCGACCAGTCCCACGTCGAGCTTGCCTTGCGCCAGGCGCGCCAGCGTTTCCTGCGAGGTAAGCACCGCAATCTGCACGTCGATGCCGGGGTGGCGCTCGCGAAGGCGCGAGATGGCTTGCGGCAACAGGTGCGCGATGGCGCCGGTCGACGCGCCCAGGCGCACGCGCCCGGCCAGCCCCTGCACCTGCCGGCTGGCATCGTCCAGTGTCGATTCGACCTCGGCCAGCAGCCGGCGCGCCCGCTCTACCAGCATTTCACCGACCGCCGACGGCCGCACGTTGCCTCGCGCGCGCGACAGCAGCGGCGCACCGATGCGTTTTTCCAGGTCGGCGATGTGCAGGCTGATGGTGGGCGGCGCAAGGTGCAGCAGTTGCGCCGCCGCCGCGAAAGACCCGTGGTCGGCGATTGCCACCAGCGTGCGCAGCCGGTCGAGGCTGATCTCGCGCATTCTTCTCTCCGTCAGAAAACCTGAACGATACGATCAATAAATTCAACTTTTCCTATTTTAGCCCGCCGAGCAAGATACGGCTTTCCCGCCCGTTCATCCAATGCCAGGAGCACGACATCATGAGTTCCCCCACTGTCTTCATCGACGGCGACCAGGGCACCACCGGGCTGCAGATCCACGATCGCCTGCGCCATCGCACCGACATGCGGCTGTCGACCCTGCCGGCGGCCGAGCGCAAGAACCCGCAGCGCCGCGCCGAGGCCATCAATGCGTGCGACATCGCGATCCTGTGCTTGCCGGACGCGGCCGCGCGCGAATCGGTCGGCTTCATCCGCAACCCTGGCGTTCGCGTGATCGACGCGAGTTCGGCGCATCGCACCCAGTTGGAATGGGTTTATGGTTTTCCCGAGATGAGCGGCGGGCAGGCGCAGCGGATTGCACAGGCACGGCGCGTCACCAATCCTGGCTGTTACCCCACCGGGGCCATCGCCCTGCTGCGGCCGCTGGCGCAGGCCGGCCTGCTGCCGCGCGATTACCCCGTGTCGATCCACGCCATTTCTGGCTATTCAGGGGGTGGCAGGGCAGCGATCGAGGCGCACGAGGCGGGCGACGCGGCGGGCGTGGCGCCGTCACAGGTCTATGGCCTGGCGCTGGAGCACAAGCACACGCCGGAAATCCAATGGCATGCGGGGCTTGCGCAGCGTCCGCTCTTCGTGCCGGCTTATGGAGCATACCGGCAGGGCATCGTTCTTACCGTGCCGATCGAACTGCGCCTGCTCCCAACCGGGGTCGACGGCGTACGCTTGCATGCCTGCCTGGCAGAGCACTATTCGGACGCCCCCCATGTCCAGGTGATGTCGCTGGCGCAGACGCAGGCAATGACGCATCTCGATCCGCAGGCGCTGAACGGCACCAACGATTTGCGGCTGGGCGTCTTTGCCAATGCGGACCGCGGCCAGGTGCTGCTGTCGGCAGTTTTCGACAACCTGGGTAAAGGCGCGTCCGGCGCGGCCGTGCAGAACCTGGACTTGATGCTGGCGGCGCATGCCACCGGGTGACTGTCCAGAAGGTCCTGTCTTGGGCGAACGCAGATTCGCCATCAGGCGTCAGCCAGACATCGAGGCCAGGTGCTGCCGTAGCATAGGGTTTTCGAAGGCGCCACGCGGAATGTGCGCTCCGCCGTCGATATGCAGCGTCTGACCCGTCGCGAATCTGAGTCCGCCCGAAGCGACGGTTAAAACGGCGGTAGCGACATCCTCAGATAGTCCCCAACGCGCCATCGGAGACACGCCACCTTCCCGAACCAATGGGCCATAAGACGCATGCACCGACGCGTTCAAGTCCGTCTTGATGAGCCCTGGCTGGATGTCGAAGCAGGCGATGTCATCAGAAGCCAGCTGCAACGCCAATATCTTCGTGAACATGGCGATGGCGGCTTTGGAAAGGCTGTATTCCGCCGCGCGCGTGCGCGCGTGCAACGCATTCACAGATGAGACCGTGACGATAGACTGATAAGCCGCGCTGTTCGATCGGCGGCGCAAAACCATCTCGCGCGCGAACGCCTGCGTAAAAAAGTAGGTGCCGCGGAGATTGACGGACATCACGCGGTCGAAACTTTCGACACTGGTCTCGAGCACGTTCGCGGTGCGGTCCCTCGCCATTACCCCCGCGTTGTTCACGAGGCAATCCACTTGCCCGAACGCGGCGTAGGCGGCCGCGCAAACAGAAGCGGAGGTTTGTGTGTCGGCAATGTCCGCAAGGATGAACCGGCAGTCGCTCCCCGCCGCCTTTGCGTCTTCCACGACCGCCCGGGATTCATCATCCTCGATGACATCGATGGCGACGACCCGCCACCCGGACCTCGCGAACACATGGACGATGGCGCGACCAATCCCGCGGCGCGCTCCGGTGACGACTGCAACTTGGATTTTGTTCGTCATATCGTGACAGGCGGGCTAGAAAGATGCGCTCATGCTTTTGCGAAGTCGGGTGATGGCTCCTGCCGTGTAGCCGCCGTCAATCGCGATCTCCGCGCCGGTGATGAATGACGATCGAGGACTGCACAAGAAGAGAACCAGATCTGCCATCTCTTCCAGCTTGCCGAGCCGCCCCATAGGGATGAACTTCTTCGTGATCTCGATGAAGGCCGGTTTCGCCGACGCCGCGAAGCTCGTGTCCTCCACCAGTCCGGGATGAATGGAGTTCACACGGATGCCCCAATCCACGTATTCCAATGCCTGCGTCTTCGTCAAGCCCCTGACGGCCCATTTGCTTGCCGTGTAGCTCGGCTCATGATGCCCAAGCAGGCCCGTGACCGACGACACATTTACGACTGCTCCGCCACCCGAGTCGCGCATCAGGGGCGCACAACCCTGGAGACCCAACATTACACCCGCCACGTTCACATCCATGACACGCCGCCATTCGTCCAGCGAGATGTCCGCGCACGTCTTCCGAGCGCTGATTCCTGCGTTACTGACCAACGCGTCCAATCGGCCGAACGTCTGGCGCACCGAGCCGACCACGGCTTTCCAATGCCCGGGGGACGCCACATCCAGCAAGTACGACTCGGCCCGGCCACCGCTTCGGCGAAGTCGGTCTGCCATGTTTTCCGCCGCCTCCTTCGCAACATCCGTGACCACCACGATGGCGCCTTCGTCGGCAAAGCGCGCGGCTGTGCATGCGCCTTGGCCTGACCCGGCCCCGGTGATGATGACGACCTTGCCGGTGAACGGGCTCTTCGAATTTTCCGTGCTCATGTTCGGATCTCCCTACGGCGCAGTCAAATGGACAGGCACAAGTACCTCATCTCGGTGTAGTCATCGAGGCCGTACTTGGAGCCCTCGCGACCCTGCCCAGACTGCTTGATTCCTCCGAACGGCGCCACCTCCGTCGAGATCAGCCCGGTGTTGATGCCCACCATTCCATACTCGAGCGCCTCGGCCACCCGGAAGGCTCTAGCGAGATCGCGGGCGTAAAAGTACGAGGCCAAGCCGAACTCTGTATCGTTGGCCGACTCAATGACTTCTTCTTCGGTCTTGAACTTGAAGAGGGGCGCTACGGGTCCGAAGGTCTCTTCGCGTGCAATCTTCATCTTGCTGGTCGCGCCGGTGAGAATGGTTGGCTGGAAAAACAAGCCGCCGCGATCGTGCCGCTTTCCACCCAGCAGAACTGTCGCGCCCTTCGCGAGTGCGTCGGAAATGTGATGTTCTACCTTGGTGCGTGCGTCGAAGTCGATCAGCGGCCCCGCACTCACGCCGCTCTCGAATCCGTCACCGACCTTCATGTTGCGAACCTTGGCCGCCAATTTCGAAGCGAACTCGTCGTATACCTGCTCCTGGACGTAGATCCGGTTGGCGCACACACAGGTTTGCCCATTGTTGCGGTACTTGGAGATCATCGCGCCCTCGACCGCCGAGTCGATGTCCGCGTCGTCGAACACGATGAACGGTGCGTTTCCACCCAGTTCGAAGCTGAGCTTCAGCAACTGTTCAGCGCTTTGTCGCATCAGGATTCGCCCGGTCTCGGTCGAGCCGGTGAAGCTCAGCTTGCGTACCTTGTCATTCTCGCAGAATTCCTTGCCGACGGCCGCGGCATCGGTCGACGTAATCACGTTGAAAAGGCCCACGGGCAGCCCGGCACGTTCGGCAAGTACTGCCAGCGACAGCGCCGACAGCGGCGTTTCTGCCGCGGGCTTCGAAACTACCGCGCAACCAGCGGCGATCGCGGGGGCGAACTTGCGAGCGAGCATCGCGTTCGGGAAGTTCCAGGGCGTGATCGTCGCAACCACACCGACAGGTTGCCTCACCACGATGATGCGCTTGTCTGCCTGGTGGCCTGGAACGGTGTCGCCGTAGACGCGCTTGGCCTCTTCACCGAACCACTCGATGTAGGAAGCGCCGTAGAGAATCTCACCTTTGGCCTCTGCCAGTGGCTTCCCCATCTCTGTAGTAAGTATTGCGGCAAGGTCATCGGCATTGGCGACCATCAGATCGTGAAGGCGTCGCAAAATCGATGCACGCTCTTTTCCCGTTTTCGCAGCCCACTTCTTTTGGGCCCCCGACGCAGCGGCGATAGCATTTCGTGCCTCGTTTCGGCCAAGGTCGGGTAGAACTGCGATCACTTCCCCGGTTGAAGGATTGGTGACATCGAAGCGTTTGCCGCTTTCGCTTTCGGCTATCCATTCGCCGCCGACATACGCGTGCTCAGTTACCAACGATTGATCACTTAGCACGGCCAGTAGTTTTTCAGATATTGTCATATAGAGTCGTCGAATTTCTATCGCTGAAGCAACGCATTGGATCCAGCGCTCGGTTAGCGCTTTTTGCCGATGCGATGCATCATTCCGGCATGAGCAGTTCGGTGATGAAGCGCAATAGCTCGGTGTAACTGAGGATGGCAAAGCTGAGCGCGACCGCGCACGCGGTTGCGATCAGCAAGGAGGCGAACCCTAAAGAGTTCCAAGCCAGCGATGCCGACGACACGAATGCGGTAGCTCCTATGGCGTACGCCGCCCTTTGGCCATGTCGCAGGGTTGCTCGAATCAATGGGTACCGGTCCAGTCCTTGGGGTTTCGGTGGCGCTGAGAGGGTAGATGGGGAATGCATTTTCATACCAGTGGAAGCACCCTGCGATTCGATGGTTGGCGCACGTTTGTCCAAGCGTTCGGCGGCGTGCTCGGCAGCGATCAATCCGAATGTCCCTGCTTTGATCAATCCGCCGATGTAGCCGGCGGCATTGCCGCCTTCGATGCCGCCCGTCGAGGCGCCCGCGGCGAACAGGCCGGGGATGGGTCTTCCATCTTTACCCAGTACTCGCGCAGCCTCGTCGATCGCGATCCCGCCCATCGTGTAGGTGATGCCGGGGATGAGCGAGATGGCCATGTAAGGCGCGGCTTCGATCCGGCATGGCTTGATCTTTTCCGAGCGAGGCACTGGCAACTCGCGCAGCGTGCCTGCGTGCATGGCCCGGTGATACTGGTCGACGGTGCGCGTCAATTCGGCAGGCGGAGCACCGATCAGTTGAGCCAGCGCTTCGAGCGTGTCGGCCCGATAGACGGTGCCTCCGGCTTTCTCGATCCACGGGTTGGGCGACACACGGTCTGACTTTCCCGGTCCTTGCCAGATAGCGCTATCGAAGATCGCGAACAGTCCGCGATCGGCCGGCACCGAGGCTAGCGCGTTCGTGAGGTAGACGCCGCTGCGTCCTTCGTCCGCCACACGCGCGCCATCTCCATTTATCACGATGCCTGCGGTTGCGACGGCATCGAGCTGCGGAAAAGGCCAGAGTCCATCATTGAACCGGGCGTCGGCGCACAGCAGGTGGCCATAAAAGCGATTCATGTCGGTCAGGCTGGCACCTGCGGCGACGGCCATCTTCAGTCCGTCGCCTCTGCTGGTTCCAGCGCCGCGCTGGAACAACGCGTCGAAATCGGGCGCGATGTGCCGTTCGACCAACTCGCGATCCGATTGGAAGCCGCCGTCGGCAATCACGCAATTCCTGGCGCCCCACACCGTTTCCTTACCCGCGACCTTTCCCCGCACGCCGATGCAGTGCTTGTTCTCCATCACGAGATCGGTTGCCTGGCTGTTCAGCATCAAGGTACCGCCAAGGCTGACCAACGCTTCCGTCAGCTTGGAAAGTGCTCTGTCGGGCCCGCGGCCTTCCCAGTCGATCCCTCCGCGCAGCGCGCGCGGCGGTGCCATGCACCAGCGATACATTTCCCTGGGGTCGAATCGCATGAACCGCACATCCTTGCGGCCGAGCCACGCAAGGAATCTCGACGCATTGGTTGCCAGCGCAGATGCGACGTCAGGGCGCGCATGGTTCTCGGTGAGCCGTGAGATGAGCTCCTTTAACTCATCTGGTTCTCGGCAAGGATCGTGAAAACCGATGTGCAATATCCCGCCTGATTCCCTGGAATTGCAGGGGTATTGCGACTGGTTGCCTTGCTCCAGCACGATCGTTTTCAATCCGAGCTCCGACGCTCGGACCGCCGCCGTGAGCCCCGCGAGCCCTCCGCCGATGACGATAAGGTCGTATGTCATCGCGCCAACGGCGCTGTTTGCACCGTGACCTGTCGTCATCGGTTCACCATTCTGAGAAAGCTCATCTCTGCCCGCCATCTAGAGTCTGGCCGTTTCTTCGATAAGCTCGCCGGACTTCCTGGGATGGGTGCCCTTGGGCGGCGAGGACTTTCCTGGGGGGCCGACCTGGTTGTCGAATTTCATGTTGCCGGTGATGCGAGCTTCGAACACCTTCCATTCTCCGTCCTGCTTCCGCAGGCGCTTCATATAAGTACCCCCGCCCGAATAGCTGCTCTTGTCGGGCATCACAATGGCCGCGCTGTAGAACGCGCCGAGCCACGCTTGCGTCATTCCGCGATCGAAGCGCACCAAGGTGTTGGTCCCATAGTGCAGGACGAACCGGGTGCGATCCATCAGGTACGCATAGTTTTCGCGGATCGCCTCCGAGCCGATGTAGGTTCCGCGCGGATTGAGAAGCACACAGTCGTCCGAGAAGATCGAGACCACACCATCGAGATTGCCGGCGTCGTAAAGGTAGTGGTAGCGGCGAAAAACGTCGAGCACTTCCGCCTCTTCATGATCCAGGATAGATACGTCGCTTTTCGACAATCCGGCGGTGCGGGAACGCATCGCCAATCGATCGAAGACATTCCACATGCCTTTTCCCCACTCTTCGATATGTGCAAGGTCGGGTCTGGTCATTGCTATAGCTCCTTGGTTGACTGCCGTGGCGCACGGCTCTGCGAGCCCTGAAGACATCAGGGCAATCGGCGACGGGATCGCCCGAACAGGTGAACGGGGTGGCGGGCGCGCTACCCCGGCTCGATGCCAGACGCCTTCGCGGTCTCGGACCAGAGCTGCAGCTCGGCAGCGATGCGCTTGCCCAGATCTCCAGGTTTGTCGGTTCCCGGCTCGCCGCTCATTTGGCGAATCTTCGTCTGCACATCGGGTTGCTGCAGCACCGCGCTGACGTCGATGAACAGTTGGTCCAGCACCGGCTTGGGCGTTCCGGCCGGCGCCATCAAACCTCCCCACCATTCGGATGTGAATCCCGGCAGGCCCGATTCGCCCACGGTGGGAATAGTGCTCATGATCGGGATGCGTGCCTTGCTGGTCACCGCGATGATCTTCACGCGTTTCCCCTCCGCAGAGGCAAGTGCATCCAGAGGATTGCCGAAATACAGTTGGGCGTCGTTCGTGATGAGGGCAGTCATGGCTCCCGCTGCACCCTTGTAGGGCACATGTAGCGCATTGATCTGCGCGGAACGTAAGAAGGCCTCCGTCAGCAGCTGGACGGAACCGCCCGAGGACGCATAGGCCAACTTCTGCGGATTGGCCTTCGCATATGCCACGATCTCTTTGATCGAGTTCGCCCCCGATGCCAGGCTCGCCATCACGGCCCAACCACCACTGTTAAAGGTTGCCACGGGCACGAAATCGCGTTCAATGCTGAACGGAACGCTCTTGTTCAAGCTTGGCAACGTTGTAAACGACGAAGAAGCGTAGAAGAGCGTGTATCCGTCGTGCGGCGCGGCCAGCACGCTTTGCGCACCAATGATGGTGTTGCCACCAGGCTTGTTCTCGACCACGACGGGCTGAGACCAGCGCTCCGCGAGCTTGTTGGCCAGCAGTCTCGCGCCAGCGTCGACGGCTCCGCCTGGAGGAAAGGGCACGATCAATCGAACAGGGCGCGAAGGGTATGCCTGCTCTTGCGCGTAGACCGGGCTCAGATGAAAGACGGCCAATAGCGAGAGGCAGGCCAAGCGCGCGCGAAATTGAAACTGCATCGAAATATCTCCTGTGTACTTGGGCGCTTTCGCAGAGATTCGAACTGTTGTCGTTAGCTCGTGGGGGGTATCGTAGGCATGTCCACTCAGATGATCCAATACTTAATCAATGGACGATTTATACTTATGGCGTCTTAATCCTTTGGAGCCGGATTTTGGAGCTTCGACATCTGCACAGCTTCTTAACTGTCGCCCGAGAGCAAAACTTCACTCGTGCCGCGACGTTGCTGAACGTGGCGCAGCCGCCCCTGAGCCAGCGAATTCGCCAGTTGGAGGATCTCCTCGGGGTGCGGCTGTTCGATCGCAACACACGCAAGGTGGAACTCACCGCAGCGGGCCAGGTGTTCTACGACGGCGTGCGGCAAACATTGGCGCACCTGGATGCGGCGGTGGCGGCCTGCCGACGTGCGAGCTACGGAGAGGCAGGAACGCTTCGAATCGGCTACAGCGGACGGGCGGGCCACCGTTTGCTCCCTAAGCTTCTGCTCGCCTTCCGAGCCAGGTTCCCGGACGTCGTCGTGGACTTGATCGGCCCGCATCCGTCGGGAATGTTGCAGTCGAAGCTCCTGGCAGAGGAGCTCGACATTGCGCTTTGTTTCCTGCCGCTCCAGGCCCCATCGTTGACCAGCCGCAGCCTGGGAATGATCGACTTCGTGCTGGCAATGCCGGCCTCCCATCCGCTTGCGACGCAGAAGAAGGTGGCCTTGGCCGATCTGGCATTCGACGCGTTCGTGGGATATTCGGCTGGAAAAGGGTTTCTGCTGAGAAAGGCGATGGATGACGAGTGCCTGCGAGCCGGTTTCGCGCCGCGCGTAGTGCGCGAGTCTGAGACGTCACATGTACTTCTCTGCTTGATCGCCGCCGGAACGGGCGTGTCGATCGTGCCAAGTGAATTGCAGCATCAAGAGCCCGTTGGGGGCGTCGTCTTCAAGCCCTTGCGACTAAGAGCGGAGCGCGTGCAGCATGGCTTGGCTTGGAGGTCGAACAATCCTAATCCGACGCTCCAGAACCTGCTGAATCTTGCCGAGGCGCAAAAGACGTCACGCTAGACAGGACTTCAATCCGGCGGGACGTAGGCCACCAGATAATCCTCATCTTGGTGCCGAGCGAGCCATGGCCGCCGGCCATGACCACCTCATATTGCTTGCCGTCGACGGCATAGGTCATCGGCGTGGCCTCGGCGCCACGAACATCGCGGCAATTACTCGCAAATAAGCGAATATCTCGGCGCCACGGTTTGCAAGATTCAAACCAAAAAAATCCAAACTGCGCGGGTCAAGAAACAATTGGGCAAGTTATTAATAAATGCGTCTATATCGAAATTGAGTTAACAATACTTAACTTCATGTTTCCGCCTTGCCACCGGTATCTTCCTCGTCCATCGCGCGCAACCCCGTCCCAGCGCCGCGATGTGATTTACAGGATCGAACATGTCTTGCACGCTGCCTGCCGAACTCGCCGGGCTGACCTTTACCCCGGCGACGGCCTCCAGTACCGAAGCGGACGCCGCCGGACGCTATGCCAGCAAGCGGGCCATTCAGGTTTACTTGTGCGCCGAGACCGCACATGCGAGTGTGGCGTCCCATCGCCTTGGGCTGCCCGGGGCATGGCTGTTGCTCTATGCGCAGCACCGCATCACCCTGCGCTTGCCGGGGGGGCTGCGCATCCTGGCCGAACGCGAGTTAAGGGTGGTGTACAGCGAGGATATCCATGCCGATGGCTTCGCAGATTTTCGGGGCACGGTGCTGTTGATGCACGAGGCATCGATGTCGCCTCACGATCGCCAACTGCTGGCCCGGCAGGCGCGGCACGCGAACTTCCGTAATGGCTGGGGGCGCCTGTTAACGGCCTACATCGAAAGTCTCGACGCAGAGACACTCGACTCGATCGGCAATGAGGAGGCGGGCTGGCCGCTGGTGGAGCAACAAATCATGGCATTGTTGCGCCGCGCATCGCAGGATCATCTCTATATCGCCCGCGGCGCCCGGTCCGCCAGCGCGCGGCGTGGCGCGCGCGGGGAAATGCTGTTTGACCGCATATGTGCCTGGGTCGCCGCCAATGCCACCAATCCTGAAATGGCTTCGGACTACGTCGCCCATCACTTCGGGATTTCGCCGCGCTACATACAGAGTCTTTTCGCGAGTCATGGGGGTGGCGCCACGTTCGTGTCCTTCCTGCGCGAGCAGCGCTTGCGGCGCGCCCGGGAAGCGCTCACCGCGCCCGGCTGCGCGCACCAGACCATTTCCGAAATCAGCTGGAACTGCGGGTTCTCCGATCCTGTGCACTTCGGCAAGACGTTCCGGGAATTCTTCGGGGTGACCCCAGGCCAGGCGCGCCGCAACCCGCCGCGTACCAGCAACGCGCCGGTTGCCTCTTGATCTGCGTGCCGATTTTCAAAAAGAAACTAGAAATTAACAATCCTTGTATTTGATTGCGTTTTGCTACTGCTTCTCTACGCAAAAACACTAAGGGATCGCTGAGGAAGAAAGCGACTATTACGGCGCCGCGGCCCAGAGACGACAACGCTGTTGCCACGGCTGGCCCGCAGGCCAGCCAGCACTTGTCAGCAAGGTAAACGGCACCGCAGTCATCCAGGTCATGAGCGTCAGCCGCCTTGGCAAGCCAGGGCGGGCCGTATCACGCCGAGCCCGGGCATTTGCGAATTTTTCTTCAGCGTCGGCGGCGCGGCCTCCGGCTTCCTCGATATTTACTGAGAGCAGAGTTCAGCATGAATAAGACATACCGCACAGTGTGGTGCGAGTCGACGCGTACGTTCGTCGCCGTTGCAGAGAATGTCAAGGCGCGCGGCAAGCGCAGTTCCGGCGCGCGGCTGATGGCACGCGCAGCGTTGGCTGTGGTGGTGGCCGGTGTCATGGGGGTGGCCCAGGCGGTGGTGACGATAGGGGACACCAGCAATCCGGGCAGCTGGGATGGCGATGAGATCGTATTCAGCGATGGCAGCGGCCGCATCGTATTCAGCCAGGGTGGCACGGTAACGGGCCTGAATGACGCCGCGCTGGATGCCAGCAGCACGGACGCCGCCACGGGCCGCCAGGTGCACGCCGTGGATCAGAAAGCCCAGAGCGCACTGGCGGCGGTGGCCAGCCTGGACGAAAGCGCCGTGAAGTTCAACGCGGGCAAGACCGAAATCGATGCCCAGGGCGCCAAGATTGCCAATCTGCAGGACGGCTCGGTGGCCGCCGGCAGCAAAGAGGCCGTGACGGGCGGCCAGTTGCACACCGTGGACCAGAAGGCGCAGACCACCCAGGCGGCGGTGAGCACGCTCGATGCCAGCGCGGTGAAGTTCAATGCCGGCAAGACGGCTATCGAGGCGGGCAACGCCAAGATCACCAATCTGCAGAACGGCTCGGTGGCGGCCGGCAGCAAAGAGGCGGTGACCGGCGGCCAACTCCACGTGACCAACCAGAGCGTCAATACGGTCAACCAGCGTTTGCAGAACCTGGGCCTGGCCGGTGCTGCGGATGAGTACACGGGCATCAAGTATTTCCGCGTCAAGTCGGCCAAGGATGATGCGCTGGCAAGCGGCACGGACGCGGTTGCCGTCGGGCCCGAGGCCCAGGCCGCAGGGAACGCGAGCATCGCCATGGGCGATGGCGCCATCACGCAGACGACCGCCGAGGGCGCGATTGCGGTGGGCCGGAACGCCGCTGCTGCCGGCGCCAGAACGGTAGTGCTGGGTGACGGCGCCGGCGTCGAATCCGAGTTCGTCGAAGACGCGATCGCGATGGGCACGGGTGCGAAGGTCAGCGGTGATACCAGCACCAATGCCCTCGCCGTCGGGACGGGTTCCGAGGCCAGCGCCGCGGGTGCCATGGCCCTGGGCGCCGGTGCGTCGGCCAGCGGTACGGCCTCTGTCGCGCTGGGCGCCGCGGGCGCGCAGGGCAGCAATGCGCTGGCGCTGGGCAATGGTGCCCAGGCCAATGCGGCGAACGACATCGCCCTGGGCACCGGAGCCGGGTTGAACACACTGGGCACCGCGGGCAATGACCGCACCTCGCACATCGCCATCGGCACTCGTGCGGGCCAGGGCGTGGTGGGCAATCAAACCATTGCCATGGGGTTCGAGGCCGGTTCGCAAGTGACGGGCGACCAGAATATCGCCATCGGCTCACAGGCCGGCAGCGGCGTCGACGGCGACATGAACGTGGCGATCGGCTACCAGGCCAACCGCAACGCCGGCCTCGCCGATCACGCGACGGCGGTGGGCGCCAATACCTACGCGGGCCGCGACTCCGTAGCCATGGGCTATCTGTCCGAGGCGCGCAGCGAAGGCTCGGTAGCGCTGGGCACGCAGGCGCGTGTGACCAGCGGCCAGGGCGTGGCCATTGGCAAGAACGCCGTTTCGGATGGCGCGGGCGTGGCGCTGGGCTCGAATGCCGCCGCTCTGGCCAGCGATGCGAACGGCGTCGGCTATCTGACCGGCAGCACCTTTGCCGGCGGCAGTGTGGTGTCGGTCGGCAATACGTCGACCGGCAGCCGGCGCCGCATCGTCAATGTCGCTGATGGTTCCGCGACGCACGATGCGGTCAACGTGGGTCAGCTGAAGAGCGCTCAACAATCGGTGGCCAACCTGGTCGGGGGCGGCGTCGCCGTCGATGCCAACGGCAAGTTCGGCACCATCGCCCTGGTCGACACCAACGGTGACACGCACCAGTACAACACCGTGGTGGATGCGCTGGGCGCCGTCACGAGCGGTGGAATCAGCGTCCTGCCGCCGGAAGCGGCCAAGTACAACTCCAATGGCACGCTCAATGTCGCGGCGGCGACGCAAACCGGCGAAGCGGTCAATCTGCAGCAGCTCAACGAGACGGTCGACGCCAGTGCGGCGCGGTACTACAGCGTGAACTCCAACTTGCCGGGCAACCGCGCCAACTCGAACGCCACGGGCAGCAATGCCCTGGCCATCGGGCCGGAAGCGAGCGCGACCGGCGATTCCTCGATGGCCGTCGGCTACCAGGCGTTCGCGCAATCCGGCGAAGCGCTGGCCTTGGGCCACAATACCAACGCGCTGGGCGCCAACTCCACCGTCGTGGGCAACCATTCGTTTGCCTACGGCAAGAGCGGCGTGGCCATTGGCGACACGGCGCGCAGCCAGGGCGACAACTCCATCGTCATGGGCACCCAGGCGCAGGCCGACCCCAAAGACCCGACCCAGACTGTGCACAATTCAGTGGTGATCGGCACCCGGGCGGAATCGACCGCCGACAATGGAATCGCGGTCGGCGAGAGTGCGCTGGCTTCCGATGTGCGCGGCATCGCCCAGGGCTACCACGCGGAAGCCTCGGCGCGCGATGCCACGGCGATGGGCAGCAATGCGCTGGCCTCGGGCGTCAACGCCATGGCCAGCGGCACGCGCGCGATCGCGTCCGGCGACAGCGCGATGGCGTCGGGTACCGATGCGCGGGGCTATGCCGCCAGCGGCATAGCGATGGGGCAAGGCGCCCAGGCCGGCAAGGCAAATCCGCGGCCCGACGACGTGGCCAACAACGTCGACGCCGTGGCGATCGGCACGGGGGCCTTGGCCGAAGCGAAGAATTCCAGCGCGCTGGGCCGCTTGGCCCATGCCACCGCGGAACAGGCACTGGCCGTGGGTGATGGGTCGGCGGTCAGCGGCCGGCAAGGCAGCGCGCTGGGGGCCGGCAACACGGTGACGGCGGAAAAAGGCCTGGCCCTGGGAGCCGTCAATACCATCAATGGCGCAGGCTCCAGCGCTACCGGCAACGGCAATACGGTCAATGGCAGCAACGCCCAGGTGATTGGCAATGCCAACCAGGTCGCCGCCGATAACGGGGGTGTATTCGGCAGCGACAACTCGCTGGGCGCCGGCGCCACGGGCAGCCGTGTCATCGGCAATGGCAACACCGTGGGCGTGGCCGATGCCTTTGTCATGGGCAATGGCGCGAGCGTGACCGTGGCGGGCGGTGTGGCCCTGGGCACCGGCAGCGCGTCGACCACCGGCGCCAATGTGGCCGGCTACGTGCCCAATGGCAATGGCGGGGTGGCGAACAACGCGATCGCTGCTACCCGCAGCACCACCGGTGCGGTGGCGGTGGGCGGCAACGGCGTGCGGCGGCAGATCACCGGCGTGGCCGCGGGTGCCGCGGATACCGACGCTGTCAACGTTGCGCAGCTCAAGGCCACGGGCTGGAACGTCCGCACCGATGGCGATACGGCCACGCACGTCAGCACCGGGCAAGGCAATACGGTGGACATCGGCCTGGCCGACAGCGAGAACAACCTGACCGTGACGCGTACGTCGTCCAATGGCACGACAGTCATCGATTATGCGCTCAAGAAGAACCTGGACCTGGGCCCGACCGGCAGCGTCAAGACCGGCGACACGCTGGTGAACAACGCCGGCGTGGCGGTGGGCCCGGACGTGGCCCTGAACAACACCGGACTGGTCATCGCCAATGGTCCCAGCGTGACTGGCGGCGGCATCAATGCCGGCGGCAAGGCCATCACCAATGTGGCCGCGGGCGTCAACGCCACCGATGCGGTCAACGTCAGCCAGTTGACCAGCAAGGAGCAGCAGCTTACCGACAAGGGCTTCGGCTTGAAGGCCGGCGACGGCCAGACGGTGCAGAAGAAGCTGGGTGAGGCGGTGGACGTGGTGGGCGCGGACAGCAACGTGGTCACCAAGGTGGCCAACGGGCAAGTGCAGATCGCGCTGGGCGACAGCATCAGCGTGGCCAACGACCTGAGCGTGGGCGGCAACACCACGCTGGGCGGCACGCTCAATGTCGCGGGCAACACCAACCTGACTGGCGGCGCCAGCATCAGCAACTACCTGACGGTGAACCCGAACACCAACGTCAACATGGGTGGCAACCAGATCCACAACGTCGCGGCCGGCACGGCCGTCACCGACGTGGTGAACCTGGGGCAGTTGAACGACGTGGCGAACAAGCCGCTGACTTTCACGGCCGACGGCGGCGCCGACCTGGACCGCAAGCTGGGCGAGAAGGTCGGCATCAACGGCGCCGACAGCAACATCACCACCCAGACCACGGTCAGTGGCGTGCAGATTGCGCTGGCCAAGAACCTGGACCTGGGCGCTGGCGGCAGCGTGCAACTGGGCGACACGCGCGTCAGCAACGATGGCGTGGTCGTCAACAATGGTCCCAGCCTGACGCTGGGCGGCATCAACGCCGGCGGCAAGACCATTACCAACGTCGCCGCGGGCGTCAATGCCACCGACGCGGTCAACGTCAGCCAGCTGACCAGTAAGGAGGGCGAGCTGATCAGCAAGGGTTTCGGCCTGAAGGCCGCGGATGGCAATGAGGCTCGCAAGCCGCTGGGCGAAACCGTGGAAGTGCTTGGCGCCGACAGCAATGTCACCACCAGTGTGGATCAGGGCAAGGTGCTGATCAAACTGGCCGATGACCTGAACGTGGCCAACGTCGCCATCACCAACAACCTGAGCGTGGGCGGCACGACCAACCTGGGCAACAACACGCTGGTGGTCAAACCGGGCGATATCACGGTGGGCGGCAACACCACCGTCAACATGGGCGGCAACAAAATCACCAACATCGCTCGGGGCGAGGCGGGCACCGATGCCGTGAACGTCGACCAGCTGACCGAGTTGGCAAACAAGCCACTCAGCTTCACGGCGGATGCGGGGCCCACGCTCGAGCGCAAGCTGGGTCAGACCGTGGGTATCAATGGCGCCGACAGCAACATCACCACCGAAACCACGGCGGGTGGCGTGCAGATCGCGCTGGCCAAGAACCTGGACCTGGGCCCGACCGGCAGTGTCAAGACCGGCGACACGCTGGTGAACAACGCCGGCGTAGCGGTGGGCCCGAACGTGGCGCTCAACAACACCGGCCTGGTCATCAACAATGGCCCGAGCGTCACAAGCGGTGGCATCAACGCCGGCGGCCGGACCATCACCAACGTGGCCGCTGGCATCAACGGCACCGACGCGGTCAACGTGGACCAGCTCAAGGGCGTGGAAAACGTTGCGAACGCCGGCTGGAACCTGACGGCCGAGGGCGGCAACCTGTCGAACGTGGCGCCGGGCACCACCGTCGACCTGGCCTCCAGCGATGGCAACATCGTCATTACCAAAGGCGCGACCGATGCCGACGTGAAGTTCGCCCTGGCCGACCAGATCAACGTCTCCAATGTCTCGGTCACCAACAACCTGAGCGTGGGCGGCACGACCAACCTGGGCAACAACACGCTGGTGGTCAAGCCGGGCGATATCACGGTGGGCGGCAACACCGCCGTCAACATGGGTGGCAACAAAATCACCAACATCGCTCGGGGCGAGGCGGGCACCGATGCCGTGAACGTCGACCAACTGACCGAACTGGCAAACAAGCCGCTGAGTTTCACGGCGGACGCTGGCCCCACGCTGGAGCGCAAGCTGGGCGAGGCTGTGGCCATCAACGGCGCGGATGCCAACATCACCACCGCCACGACGGCGGACGGCGTGCAGATCTCGCTGGCCCGCAACCTCGATCTGGGACCCGACGGCAGCATCAAGATGGGTGACACCATGCTGGCTGGCGACGGCCTGACCATTGTCGGCGGCCCCAGCGTGACCCGCGGCGGCATCAATGCCGGCGGCAAGAGCATTATCAATGTGGCGGCTGGGGTCAGCGATACCGACGCCGTCAACGTCAGCCAGCTCAAGAGCGTGGAGACCGTGGCCCGCGCCGGATGGCAGTTGTCGGTCAACGGCAATGACGCTGCCGACCAGAGCCAGGTCAAGCCGGGCGACATCGTCGACTTCTCCAATGACGACGGCAACGTGGTCATTGCCAAGAATGGCAACGACGTCAAGGTGAACCTGAATCGCGATCTGGATGTGGACTCGGTGACGGCGGGAGACACTGTGCTGAACAAAGATGGCGTGAAGGTCGGCAACGACGTGCGGCTCACCGCCTCCGGCCTGGGCGTCGGTTCCAACGTGTTCGTCGGCAGCGACGGTCTGCGTGCCGGTAATGTGATCATCTCGGCCAGCACCGGCATCAACGCCGGCGGCTTCAAGATCACCAATGTCGCCGCCGGCACGGACCCCACCGACGCGGTGAACGTCAGCCAGCTGCGCGACGTGGAACAGAACGTCTCCAACCTGGACGATCGCGCCGTGAAGTATGACGGCAAGAAGGGCGATCCGAAGAACTCCATTACGCTCGAAGGCGACAAGTCGACCGACGGCGGAAAGACTGGAGGAACGAAGATCACCAACCTGGCCCAGGGCGAGATTTCCGCCACCAGCACCGATGCCGTCAACGGCGCGCAGCTGCACGAGCAGGGCACGCAAGTCGCCGACGCACTGGGCGGCAACTCGAAATATGTCGACGGCAAGCTGGTCACCGAACTGAACGTGGGCGACAAGACCTACAACAACGTCAACGATGCGTTGAACGGCGTCAACAACGATCTGACCAACAAGATCGATCAGGTCGAGCAGACCGCCAATGCCGGGTGGCAGATCGAGGCCAACGGCGATGGCGCCAGCAAGGTTGCTCCAGGCAGCAAGGTCGAGTTCACCAATGGCGACAACGTCCAGATCACCCGCGAAACCTCGGCGGATGGCAACAACACCATCAAGGTGAGCGTGGCGCAGGACATCAAGGTGAATTCCGTGACGGCCAACGAGGTCAAGGCCAACACGGTCAAGGCCAAGGAAGTCGTGATCGAAAACGGTCCGACCATCAACCAGAACGGCATCGATATGAATAGCAAGAAGATCGTCAACCTGGGCGCCGGCACGGCGCCTACCGACGCGGTCAATGTCGGCCAGTTGGAAGCGGCCACCAGCGGCTTGCAGAACCAGGTCAACCAGGTCCGCGGCGACCTGAGCCGCCTGAACAACAAGCTGAGCGCCGGTGTGGCGGCGGCGATGGCGACGGCAGGCTTGCCGCAAGCCTACCTGCCGGGCAAGAGCATGGCGGCGATGGCCGGCGGTGCCTACAACGGTGAATCCGGTTTCGCGCTGGGTGTCTCGACGGTTTCCGACAACGGCAGTTGGGTGCTGAAGCTCTCGGGCAACACCAACTCGCGAGGCGATTACGGCGGCGCCGTGGGCGTCGGGTACCAGTGGTAAGCCAGATTCTCGAACTCAAAGGACCATCTATGAAAACCGTTACATCTCGCCTGCGCTGGCTTGCTCCGCTGGCCACGGCCTTACTGCTGGCCGGTTGCGGCACGCTGAGCGACGTGAACCGCGAAGGCAAGACCGACCAGCCGGTATTCCCCGACCCCGAGAAGGTGTCGTTGGCGACCGGCACTTTTCCGAACCTGGACAGCCTGGCCCAGGTGCAGGAAGGCGTTACCCGCGACCAGATCTATGACTTGATCGGCCGCCCGCACTTTGCCGAAGGCTTCCAGGTGCGTGAATGGGATTACCTGTTCCACTTCCGCACGCCGGCCGGCATTCGCACTTGCCAGTTCAAGGTGCTGTTCGACGGAGACAAGATCGCCCGCAGTTTCTTCTGGGCCCCCGCGGATTGCCGTCCCGGCGCCAAGGCGGCCGTGGCTGCGCCGCAGAAATACACGCTGGGCAGCGACGTCTCGTTCGGCTTCGGCAGCGCCACGCTGACCGCCGCGGGCCAGGCGCGCGTTGCCGAGATCGCCGCGGAGCTGGGCCGCACCCAGACGATCGAGCAGTTGGAGATCGCCGGCCACACGGACCGTATCGGCAGCGATGCCGCCAATGACGCGCTGTCGCAGCGGCGCGCGGAAGCCGTGCGGCAAGCCTTCATCGCCAATGGCATTCCGGCGAATGGCGTGCGTGCCGTGGGCTATGGCAAGCACCAGCCGCTGGTGCAGTGCGACCAGGCCAACCGTGCCGAACTGATCGCGTGCCTGGCACCCAACCGCCGCGTGGATATCCAGGCCAGCGGCACGCGTTAATCGCGCCTGGTTCGCCAGCATGCCCCGTATCTATTTCAAGGACGTTCGACAATGATGACAGCAATCCGCATGCGCCTGGTACGTCGTTGCGTGGTCGCGGCCAGCCTGGCAACCCTGGCGGCCTGCCAGCAGACCGCGCCCCGGCGTGCCAACGCCGACGCGGCCCCGCGCGCCGCGGCCAGCCAATCCACGCCGCAGCCGCAACAGCAGGCGGCCAGCAATACCGCGCCGGTCATTGCATTCCACCTGGCCCAGGCCCGGCCGGCCGAAGGCCTGGCACGCGTGGCCGTCAATCCCACCACCAACCTCTATGCCGTGCCGCGGCCGGTATTCACGCAGGCGGACTTGCAGCAGGTGGTGCCGGTACAGGCCAAGAACGGCCAGGTCTTCTTGCGCTTCGACTTCAATCGGCAAGGCGCTGCCAAGCTGGCCAAGGTGACACGCGAAGCGGTGGGCAATTACCTGATCGTCAGCGTGCGCAGCCAGGTCATCGCGGTGCCAAACATCGGCGCCGCCTACGAAGGCGGCACTTTCCCCGTGCCGGTGAATAGCGTCGACGAGGCGCAATCCATCGTGCGGCTGCTGCGTCAGCCGGCAGGCTGACGGCCGGGAAGACTGTTGGCAGGCAGGTGCCAGGCTCCCGCCAGGGTGCTTGACACCGTACGATTGAGACAGTCTTGGCAAACAATGGTGCCAGGCACCTGCGGAGCCTGACACCTGGGGGTGAGGCTGCCTGGCACCGGCAAGGGGTAGTCGACACCATCGCACTTTCACTCCGGCAAGGCGTAGGCCACCAGGTGATCTCCCATCTTGGTGCCAAACGAGCCATGGCCGCCGGCCATGACCACTACATACTGCTTGCCGTCGACGGCATAGGTCATCGGCGTGGCCTGGCCGCCGGCGGGCAGGCGCCCTTCCCACAACAGCCTGCCGTTGCTCACGTCGAACGCGCGCAGGTAGTTGTCTTGCGTGGCCGCCACGAACATCACGTTGCCGGCGGTCGAGATGGGGCCGCCCAGGCCCGGCACGCCGATCTTCAGCGGCGGCAGCTGGAAGAGTTGCGGCAGGCTGTCGCGGATGGTGCCGATGCGCTTTTTCCACACCACTTCATGGCTCTGCAGATCCACGCCGGCCACGTAGCCCCAGGCCGGCGCCTTGCATGGCAGGCCCAGCGGCGACAGGAAAGGATTCAGCTCCACGCCGTACGGCACGCCATACATCGGCTGCACGCCGCTTTCCGTTCCCGCTCCCTTCTCGCGAATGGGGCGGTTCGCGTCTTCGGGTATGAGCTTGGAGACGAAGGGCAGGCCGATCGGATTCATCAGCGCCACCTGGCGATCCTGGTTCACCGACATGCCGCCCCACTCGAACACGCCCAGGTTGCCCGGAAACACCAGTGTGCCGTTCTCGGATGGCGGCGTGTAGATGCCGTCGTAGTTCAGGCGCTTGAAGATCACGCGGCACATCAACTGGTCGAGCATCGTGGCGCCCCACATATCCTTGTCAGTGAGCTTTTCCTGCGGCGCCAGGTTCAGGGCCGAGAACGGCTGCGTGGGCGCGTAGTGTTCGCCGCGGGTCTGCGGGCCGCGGGCCACGCCTTGCGGCACGGCCTTTTCCGTCACCGGCACGACGGACTGGCCGTTGCGGCGATCCAGCACGAATACGTTGCCAGTCTTGGTAAGCACATAGATCGCCGGCACGGTCTGGCCGCTTGCCAGCGTTACGTCCATGAGCGAGGGTTGCGCCGGCACGTCCATGTCCCACAGGTCGTGGCGGGTGGTCTGGAAGTGCCAGATCAGGCGGCCAGTGGTGGCGTCCAGCGCCAGGATGGCGTTGGCGTACCGCTCTTTCAGCGGCTCGCGGTCGCCGCCCCAGATGTCGGGGGTGCCCACGCCGGTCGGGATGTAGACCACGTCGGCCTGCGCATCGTAGGCCAGCGGCGCCCAGGCGTTGGGCGAGTTGTGCACGAACTGGGTGCGTTCGCCCGGCATGGTGTTCGGATCTTCCGCGCCGGTGTCGAACACCCATTTCAGTTCGCCGGTATGCACGTCGTAGCCGCGAATCACGCCAGATGGCTCTTTGTTGGAGAAATTGTCCGTCACCGAGCCGCCGATGACGATGGTGGTCGCGGTCACCACCGGCGGCGAAGTCGGGTTGTAGCCGCCGGGATAGGCATGGGGCATGCTTTTCTGCAGGTCGATCTCGCCGTCGTTGCCGAAGTCGCTGCATTTCTGGCCGTCGTCGGCATTCACCGCGATCAGGCGGCCATCGTTGGTGGGCAGCAGCACCTTGCGCGGGCACATCGACGATGCGCCGCCGCCGGCCTTGACCTGGCTGGCCGGAAACCTCTCGGTGTTGCCGGCGTCGTGGTAGGCCACGCCGCGGCAGGTCAGGTGCTGGAAGGTCTTGTCGGATTTCAGCTTCGGGTCGTAGCGCCACAGGCGCTTGCCGGTGGCAGGGTCGAGCGCGTCCAGGAACTGGTGCGGCGTGCACAGGAACAGCTTGTTGCCGATCTTGATGGGCGTGACTTCGTTGGTGGTCTCGCCGGAATCGTTGTCGGTACGAAAATCGCCCGTGCGATAGGTCCATGCCACTTGCAAGTCTTTGACGTTCTTGTCGTTGATCTGCGCCAGCGGCGAGTAGCGCACGCCGCCTTCGGTGCGGCCATAGGACGGCCAGTCTTCGGTAGCCACGCCGGGCACGGGTTGCGCCTGAGCCGGCTGCGCGCGGGCGAGCGTGCCTTCGATTTCCTGCGGGTCGTTGAATATGCCGTAGCCCAGCAGCGCCAGCATGCCCGCCATTGCCGCGCCGATGGCGACTTTGGCGGGGCGCGGCGCATCGAAGCCGCGCGTGGCCGGCGGCAGCAACAGCCACAGACCGAGCAGGAAAAGAAGGCCGTAGCGCGGTGCCAGCGCCCAGAAATCGGTGCCGACCTCCCACACACCCCAGGCCAGCGTGGCTGCCAGGGCCAGCGCGTAAAGCCACAGCCCCGTCTCACGGTTTCGCCATAGATATCCCGCGCTTGCCAGCAGCGCCACGCCCAGCAAGGCGTAATACCACGAGCCCCCCAGCGCCGCCAGCCAGGCGCCGCCCAGCAGCGAATAGAGCGCAATCAGCAGCAGGACCACCCAGCCTATGGTTTGGGACACGCTCCTGTATCGACCGTTGGTATTCATGGCAGTGATCCTTTGGAAAGAGATCGTCAACAAGCCTGAATCGGGGATGCCGCACAATCAATCGGCACTTGCCGCCGAGCGACCGGGTTCCCGGGATAGTACGGAAAATGATACCGCGTCCCCGTTTTTTGCCCGAATCAGGCCTGCTCGGGTCCGTTCATGTGCTTGAAGCGCGACGGGGAAAGTTCCGGGCCGCATGTCGGCCAGGAGCAGCCGGTCGCAGCGCGCACGGCTTTGATCCCGCGCAGGTCATTTTGGGCCCGGGGGTTGCACACTGGCGCCCATGACTTTTCCAGATCAGTTCTCAGAAGCGTCCCGTGCCGCGGCTGCCGCCAAAGGCAATCCGCACGGAATTGGCGAAACCCCGCGGCAACGCCGCGCATTCCCTGCGCCGCGCGGCCGGTTTGCGTGGATAACCGGCATGACCAGCATCATTCTGCTCGTTGCCAGCACGCTGTTCTGGTGCCTGCTGCTGTTTCCCGTGGCGCTGCTCAAGCTCATGCTGCCGTTCCCGGCGGCCCGGCGGCGCCTCGATCCGGTACTCAACGCCATTGCGACCGCCTGGGTCTCCGGCAACGCCGGCTGGTTCGAGCGGATTCAGCGGGTCTCGTGGGATATCCAGGGCAATGTCGGGCTGCGCTATGCCGACTGGTATCTGGTCAACTGCAATCATCAGTCGTGGGTGGACATCTTCGTGCTGCAGCAGGCGCTGAACCGGCGTATCCCCTTGCTGAAGTTCTTCCTGAAGCGCCAACTGATCTACGTGCCGGTGATCGGCCTGGCCTGGTGGGCGCTGGATTTTCCGTTCATGAAGCGCCACGGCAAGACCGAACTACGCCGCAATCCGGCGTTGGGGCGCGAAGACCAAGAGGCAGCGCGGCGCGCGTGCGAGAAGTTTTCGCTGGTACCCACCAGCGTGATGGTTTTCGTGGAAGGCACTCGCTTTTCCGAGGCCAGGCGCGTGGCGCAGTCCTCGCCGTACCGTCATCTGCTCAAGCCCAAGGCGGGCGGCCTTGCGGTGGCGTTGAACGCAATGGGTACGCGCTTTCGCTCGATGATAGACGTCACCATTGCCTATCCGGAACGGATACCCCGCTTCTGGGACCTGGCATGCGGCCGCGTCGGGCCGGTGGCCGTGCGCATCCGGCAATTGCCGGTGCCGCCCGAATTCTGCGACGCGGACTATACCCGGGACAAGGTTTTCCGTGCGGAATTCCACCATTGGCTGGGCCGGCAATGGCAAACCAAGGACGACGAGATCGAGCAGCTGATGGCGCGCCATGAAGGGAGGGGTGGCAGCCTTCAGTCGGAATAGTGGACCTTGCTGTGGGAAAGAATCTCCTCGACGTCAGCCAGATTCTTGGCCACGCGGCTGCGGTTGGTGACGAGGATTTCCGAGGAGATGGCATTGACGAGCGACATCGCTCCGGTGAGCGAAGTGGCGATGCTCAACACAGAAGTATTGACGGGAAATAGAATGTCGGCGTCGACGGCGGTGGGCGATAGCGCACTATCGGTAATGGCAATGATGCGCGCATTGCGCTCGCGTGCATAACGGGTGGCCGCCACAGTAAGAGCCGCATGGCGCGGGAAGCTGATGGTGATCAGAAGATCTTGCAGCCCGATGCCACGCAAGTCGTCCAGCGCGTCTCCGCCCACCGTGTTCAGCAGCACCACGTTGCCGAGCATTTGCTGCAGTTGAAAGCACAGTGTGTGCGCAAGGCCATAAGAAGAACGTACTCCCACTACGAAAATCCGCTGCGCATTGCAGATCAGGTCTACGGCGCGATCGATGTCGCCGGTCGTGAGATTGCGTTCGGTTCGCAAGATATTTTCGATATCTTGATGGAACATCCGCGCATAAGGACGCTGGGAGTCCTTGGATTCCTGCTTGTCCAGCGCCAGTCTTTGCAAGGGCGCCAGTTGGCGCCGGATATCACTTTGCAGGTCGCGACGAAACGCCGCGTATCCTTTGTAGCCCAGCAGTACCGCAAATCGCATGACGGTCGATTCGCTGACATCGAGTTTCTCGGCTACCCGGGCTGCAGGTAGCATGGCGACGTCTTCAGGCCGCGCCAAGACAAACTCGGCAACTACGCGAGCCCCTTCGCTCATATTCTCGATGTTCTTCCGGATGCGTTCGGAAAGCTGGCTGGATAGCATGGCTTGGGAAATACAGTGCTGGCAGCGGCAAGCATAACAAACTGGCGCCTGCCCCTGCCAACGTCCTGCCCTGAATTACTTTTGCTGTGCCAGGCCCACCGCTTTGACCAGGGTACCCGTTTGTTGGTAGGACTGGCCCAGAATTTCTTGCAGGGTCTTGCCATCCAGAGCGTTGGGCAGCATCGCCATGTCCTGCACCACCCTCAGGTAATCCGGGTCTTCGGCCGCATGGAGAAAGGCTTTTTCAAGCAATGCCCTTCTCGGTTCGGCAAGCTCCTTGGGAGCCGCCAGGCCGACAAAAGCATCCGCCTCCCATTTAAAGCCGCTCTCGCCGATCCAGGGAACGTCAGGAAGTCCCGGAATGGGCGCACGCGAAAACGACGCCAGGAACCGGATCTTGCCGGACGTTACATAGGGCAGGGCTTCGCCCGCCACCGACGCCACCGGAATGTGGCCGCCCATCAGGGCCGTGAGCACTTGTGCGCCGCCGCCAAAGGTCACGTATTCGGTCTGCAGGCCGCGCTCGAGCATCATGCGCGCCGTAGACAGGTGCGTGCTGGAGCCGATCGTGCTGACACCGACCATGACATCGCCAGGCCGCGCTTTCATGTCGGCCAGCATGTCGTCCAGGGTCTGATACGGAGAGTCGGCGCGGACGGCAACGAACAGGGTGCTCGTGGCGTAGTTGGAAATGAGGGAAAAGTCTTTCAACGGGTCATAAGTAACCTTCTGGATCTGGGGGGCAATGACCGCATTTGCCGCAGTGAAGACCCCTATGGTGTACCCGTCTGGCTGTGCGCGCGCGACTTCTCCGAGCGCTATCGCGCCTCCCGCTCCTGGCTTGTTGACCACCACTACGGGACTGCCGAGTTCTTTTTCCGCGGCCTTGGCCAGGGCGCGCGCGGTCAAGTCGAATGAACCGCCGGCTCCGAACGGCACATACAGCTGGATCGGATGGTCCGGAAACGAGTCTGCCGCTGATACAGCCGGCGCCAGTGCCACGGCGGCTATCGCCGTGATCAGCATGCGTCTGAGTTTCTGCATTTCTAACCCCTTGAATAGTGATCGAACTTCACTGGAATGACGAATTTCAATCTAATAATCTTTATGGAAGATAGATTTCAATCTGACTGATTTCGGCATTCCCTGCCGGATTTTTACCATGAATGAAGAATTTCAGTCAATAAATTCGTTGACTAGAATATTTTCATGCATCATCATGCGGCCATTGTTCTGATATGCATAAAGGCAAAGCATGATCCAAGCAGGCAAGCGGCTTTCGGTGGGGGTGGACATTGGTGGAACCTTCACCGACATCGTGGTGCTCGATGAAGATTCCCGCGAGGTCCGCGCTCATAAAGAGCTGACAACGCACGATGCGCCGGCCAAAGGCGTCATGCAGGGCCTGGGCAAGCTGTTCCGGCGCGAGAACCTGCAGCTGAAAGATGTCGGTCGCCTGGTCCATGCCACGACCTTGTTCACCAATGCCCTCATCGAGCGGCGCGGGGCCCGTGCTGGCTTCATTACCACCGAGGGCTTTGGCGACGTCATCGCGATCGGTCGCGAGCGCAAGTACGACATCTATGACCTGCAAATCGATATCATCCGCCCGCTGTGTGACCGCGAACAGCGCTACGAGGTCGCGGAGCGCGTCGACGCGGCCGGCAACGTGCTGCGCGAGCTGGACCTGGAGCAACTCGGCAGCGTGGTCGACCGCGCCGTGGAGCAAGGCTGCGAGAGCCTGGCTATCGGTTTTCTCAACGCGCACGTCAACCCGCACAACGAGCGCCTGGCCCGCGACTTCGTCGGCCGCCGCCATCCCGCGCTGTCTTTGTCGATCTCGCACGAAGTGGCCAACGAGATCCGGGAGTACGACCGCTTTTCCACCGCCATCGCCAATGCCTACATTCAACCGCTTGCTGAGAAGTACTTGCACGTACTGGCGCAGGCACTGCGCGAGTTAGGCATTCTTTGCCCCATGTTCGTAATGCGTTCCAACGGCGGGCTGGCCACTGTCGAAGAGGCGGTCCAGACTCCCATCCATCTGCTCGAGTCCGGGCCGGCTGCCGGCACCCTGGCCGCGGCTTACTTTGCGCGCGCCTGCGAGGTGTCAGACTTCGTGGCCCTGGACCTGGGTGGTACCACGGCGAAACTGTGCGCCATCGAAGGTGGAACCCCGCTTATCTCGCACGTATTCGAGGCCGCGCGCGAAAAGCGCTTCGTGCCGGAGAGCGGTCTGCCGATCCGCATTCCCACCGTCGATCTGATCGAGATCGGGGCTGGAGGAGGAGGTATCGCCCGTGTCGACCAACTGGGCCTGCTGAAGGTCGGCCCGACCAGCGCCGGCTCGGAGCCTGGCCCGGCCGCATATGGCCGCGGCGGTATCCATCCCACGGTCAGCGACGCCAACTTGTTGTTGGGCTACTTGAATCCCGGCTACTTTGCCAACGGCGATATCCAGCTGGACACCGGACTGGCTTCCCGTGCCGTCAGCGTCCTGGCCGATGCGCTGCGAGTACAGGTGCGCGACAGCGCGGCGGGCATACATGACTTGGCCAATGAAAGCATGGCCGCGGCGGCGCGTGTCCATGCCGCAGAGCACGGCCGCGATCCGTCCCGGCTTGCCCTGCTGGTAACAGGCGGTGGCGGGCCGATTCATGGTGGCGGCGTTGCACGCAAGCTGGGCATATCCACATTGATTTGTCCGGCCGCAGCGGGGGTTGCCTCGGCAATCGGGCTGGTGCTGGCCCCCATACGTGTCGATACGGCCCGTTTCGCCGGCCTTACCCTGTGCGCCGAGAACCTGATTGCGTTGCAGCAGGCCTACGATGAACTGCGTGCCGACGCCGTGGCGCGGGTCAATGCCATGGTGGGCCGCGCCTCGCGGCCCGACATCGCTTATGCGGCCGAAATGCGCTACGTCGGCCAGGGGTTCGAGATCACCGTGGCGCTGGACGACGCCTTGTCAGCCGCCGAGCCGTTGTCGGCCATCCGCGGTGCGTTCGAGGCGCAGTACCAAGACATTTTCGGCCAGGTGCTGCCCTGGGCAGAGATCGAGCTGACGATGGTTCGCCTCACGGCTGCGCTGGCCCTCACCGAGGTCGACAAACCGCTGCGTTTCGCCGAAGACGAGCCGTCCGCTTCGGCGTTGCAGCCCTCCGGCGAGCGGCAGATTTTCCTTCCGGGCGCAACGGCCCAGGTAACGGCCAAAGTCTATCGTTGGGAGTCGCTGCCTGCGGGAACCCGCTTGAACGGCCCGGTGGTTGTCGAGCAACAGGGGTCCACGCTGGTCCTGGCAGCCGAAGATGTACTTTGTATCGCAGCAGGCGGCACCGCCGTCGTCCACATTGGACAGTCGGCCGCGCGCAGCAGCACCTTCGACAGCATCAATCTCGAGATCTTCTGGCGCCGGCTGATTGCCATCGTCGACGAAGCATCGGCCACCTTGGTCCGCTCGTCGTTCTCCACCGTGGTGCGGGAGTCGGACGATTTTTCTGTCGTCTTGACAGATGCCGGTGGCAGCTTGCTGGCGCAGGGCACCAAGAGCATTCCGGTATTCATCGGCAGTTTGCCGCGTACGGTCAGGCACTTTATTGACCACTTCGGCATCGACGATATCCACGAAGGCGACGTCTACGTTACCAACGATGCCTGGATGGGAACCGGCCACCTCTCCGATATCAACCTGGCAGCGCCGATATTCCACGATGGGCGTCTCGTGGCTTTTGCTGCCAGCACCGCACATGCTGCCGATATCGGCGGCAACTCCAACGCGTTCCAGATCGCCGACGTGTTCCAGGAAGGCTTTCAGATTCCCATCATGAAGCTGCGGGACAAGGGTGCGATCAACGAGTCTATTCTGCAGTTGCTGCGCAAGAACGTTCGAGCCCCGGAACAAGTGGTGGGTGACCTGTTCGGCCAGATTTCCGCGCTTGGCATCATCGACCGACGCTTGAAGACGGTCATGCACGAATGGAAGCTCGAGACGCTCGGGGACTTCGCGCGCGAAACGTTCTCGCGCACAGACAAAGCCACTCGCGAAGCCATCCGGCGCATTCCCGACGGCATTTACCGTGCCGAGCAATTTGCCGACGGCATGGGCGATCCGCTGCGGCTCAATGCCGCCGTTATTGTGGAAGGCGACACGCTTACCGTGGATTACGCCGGCACATCGCCGCAGATCAAGGCGGCGCTCAACGTGGCCTACTGCTATACCCATGGTTTTACGGTGTATGGCCTCAAGTGCCTGCTCGACCCAGGCAGCCCGAACAACGAAGGCTCGTTCCGCGCATTGAAGGTGGCAGCTCCCCAGGGCAGCGTGCTCAATCACGATTTTCCCTTGTCGGGCGGAAATCGCGCCACGGTCGGCCATTATCTGCCTTCCCTGGTGTATCAGGCGCTCGCGCCCGCGATGCCGGAAAGTGTGCTGGCCAGCGCCGGCGCGCCGATCTGGAGCATTCTCATCAAGGGACGTACCGTTGGCGGAAAGCCGGTCATGGTCAAAGGCTTCTTCAATGGTGGCATGGGAGGTTCGCGGGCCCGCGACGGCCTGAGCGTCATCAGCTGGCCCAGCAATATTTCCGGCGCCCCGGTAGAGGTCATGGAGCGGTTGGGACCGGTTCGGATCAATTACCGGAGAATTCGCGTCGACTCCGGTGGCCACGGCATGCATCGCGGCGGCGACGGTCTCGAGACGGAAGTCGAAGTCACCGAAGCGGGCGACTACACGCTGAACATGATTGCCGACCGTCTCAGGCATGGCGCCCCCGGATTGTTCGGCGGCGCCGACGGGCATACCGGAGAAGTCACCATCAACGGCAAACCCGTCAATGTGCGGGCCACGCATGAACTGAAGGTGGGCGACCGCATCGTGCTGCGCACCCCTGGCGGGGGCGGGTATGGCACCACGGCCCAGCCTGTAACCGAACAAGTTGCGCCGTTGGCGCAGGACATACTTAAAGGATCTGCATGATGAGCATGGGATTTAGAGTCTTTGAACGTGGCTGGCAACCAGTACCCGACCTGGTCGAACAATTTCGCAACCTGCCGGTCGCCAACATCAGCGATGTCATGGGCCGGCTCAATGCAGGCGGAGACCGGTTGCGGCCGCATCACGACAGAACTTACCTGTGCGGCCAGGCGTTGACTGTCAAGACGCGCCCCGGCGACAACCTGATGGTGCACCATGCGCTGGACATCGTGCGGGCCGGCGAAGTCATCGTCGTTGATGCGGGCGGCGACACCACCAATGCCATCGTCGGAGAATTCATGGTGTCGCACGCCATGCGGGCGGGCGCGGCGGGAGTGGTCATAGATGGCGCCATCCGCGATGTCGGCGCAATACGCGCGGGCAGTTTTCCGGTCTATGCCGCCGGCGTGACGCATCGGGGCCCCTATAAGGATGGCCCGGGCGAACTCAATGTTGCCGTTTCCGTGGGCGGCATGGTGGTCAACCCTGGCGACATCATCGTCGGCGACGAAGATGGCCTGCTGGCGATCGCGCTGGCCGATGCGGAAGAGGTGCTCCAGGCTGCCTTGCTCAAGCAGAAGGCCGAACAACAGCAGTGGGAGCGGATCCACGCCGGCACGAACGACCGTCGCTGGGTGGGCGAGGCCCTGCGCAAAGGCGGATGCACGTTCGTTTCGCGCTCGGAACCCTGAGGCCGTACACGCATGCGAGAGCCAGACATGACGTTCTATTCCAACGCTGTGCAGCGCATTCAACCATCGGCCACCATGCTGGTGGCGCAACGCGCGCGCGATCTCAAGATCCAGGGCCGCGACATCATTTCATTGAGTACCGGCGAACCTGATTTCGCCACACCCGCGCACATCCAGGAAGCCGCGCGCAAGGCCGCCGCCGAGGGAAAGACCAAGTACCCGCCGGTGAATGGCGTCAATGAATTGCGCGAGGCCGTGGTCCGGAAATTCAAGGCCGAGAATGGCATCGACTACGATCCGGCCCAGGTCATTGTGTGCAATGGTGCCAAGCAGGCCATCTCCAATGCACTGATCGCCACGGTCAATGCCGGCGACGAAGTGATCATTCCTGTGCCTTACTGGGTCTCGTATCCCGAACTGGTGACGCTGCTGGGCGGCGTGCCCGTATATGCCCAGACATCCGCGCCCGGTTTCAAACTGAGCGCGGCCGAATTGGAAGCGAGAATTACCCCGCGCACTAAATGGCTGGTCCTGAATTCTCCCTGCAATCCTACGGGGGCCACCTACAGCGCCGCCGAGTTGCGGCAGCTTGCACAGGTGCTGCTTCGCCATCCGCAGGTGCACGTCATGACCGACGACATCTACGAGCACCTGGTCTATGACGATAATGTCTTCGCCACGCTTGCGCAGGTCGAGCCAAGCCTGAAAGACCGCACTCTCACGATAAACGGCGTCTCGAAAGCCTATGCCATGACGGGGTGGAGAATCGGGTACGCCGCAGGCGAAAGCGGATTGATCAAGACCATGGCCAAAGTACAGAGCCAATTGACGTCGGGTGCCTGCTCTGTTGCGCAGTGGGCCGCGGTGGCGGCGCTGACCGGCCCGCTGGAGCAAGTCCGCCAGTTTCAGGCGGTTTATGCTCAACGGCGAGCGCTGGCCAGCGACATACTGGCCAACGCTCCCGGGCTGGAATGCTCGCGGCCGGAAGGCGCCTTCTATCTATTTCCAAATTGCGAGGCTCTGCTCGGACGGAATGCCCCCGACGGTAAACCTCTCGATACGGACGTGGACTTCTGCGCCGCGCTGCTCGATGCGACGGGTGTAGCGGCCGTGCCTGGCACGGCTTTCGGAAGGCCGGGAAACTTCCGCATTACCTACGCAATAGAAACCGCCGCATTGAAAGAAGCCTGCGAGCGTACCAAGAGGTTTTGCGAAACGCTTGAATGATTTCCTGGCGGCGAACAACGCACATCCGGCTTGGGTGAATTCCCAGGTGCACGCTTTCTATTTCGCATCTGTCACGGAGCCGGTCTGCGGGGGGCTGCAGCCTGACGCTGCGCGCGCTGGAGCTAAGCTACAACTACATCACCGGTGAAACCGTCAATTTCTCCGAGCCCATGGATGCCGAGATGGTCTATGTCTCGCGCGTGGTGGCGGCCAAGTTCATTCCCATCCACATGCCTACGGGCAGCCGCTGGACGCTCGCCGACGCGCGAGCCCGCATGGGTCCGGCGCTGCTCGCTTGCGCACGCGGCATCACCAACGCGGTGCGGCCCATTACCTGAAAGCGCGAACCGAATGGGAGGGGAGGCATCGCGCATTGCCTGTGGCCACCGATCTCCTTTACATTGCTCTCAAAGAGAGCAATTACCAGCATGCAAGATGATCTTTTCGGAGACGCGCTTCTCCAACCCCCGGCGACCCTTCCGACCAATGCGGCATCCGATGCGAGTCCCGCGTTCTCCGCCCTGCGAAGCATGGCCAAGGTGCTTCCCGCCCCTGCGGGGGACGGCTGGCGCGCGCTTGCGCGGCAGTTTTCGGCGCAGCTGCGTTTCGGAGTCTCTACCTGGTCGTATCCGGGCTGGGAAGGGCTGGTCTGGGATGGGGAATACGATTCGAGCACGCTGTCCAAGCATGGCCTGGGCGCCTACCATCAGCACCCGCTGCTGCGCACGGTTTGTGTGGACCGCACTTTCTGGCGCCCGTTGACGGCCGGCCAGTATGCAGCTTATGCGGGGCAGGTCGATGATGACTTCCGTTTCGTCGTCAAATGTCCCGCCAGTGTGACCGACGCCCAGGTGCGCAGCGAGGAAGGCAAGGCGCGCGAGGCCAATCCGGGTTTTCTCGATCCGGCTCAGGCCATCGAAGATTTTGTCCAGCCGGTGCTCGAGGGCCTGGGCGCCAAGCTCGGGGTTCTGGTGTTCCAGCTGAGCCCTTTGCCCTGGAGCTGGCTGAGCCGCCCGGCATCGATGCTGGAGAAACTGGGCTGCATGCTGGCGGCTGTCCGGCAGGCTTTGTCCGCGCATGACGCTGTGATTGTCGCGGTCGAGGTTCGAGACCCTGAACTACTGGGCCAGGCGCTGGTTGACACGCTCAAGGCGCATGGCGCCACTTTCTGCCTGGGCCTGCATGGCAAGATGCCGCCGATCGAAGAGCAACTGCCCATGCTGCGTGCGCTATGGCCGGGGCCGCTGGTCTGCCGATGGAACCTGAATCGCATTTTTGGCGCGTATGGCTATGCCGACGCGCAGAAGAAGCATGATCCGTTCAATGCCATTCTCAGCGAGGATCCCCACACGCGCGCGGTGCTTGCGCGCACGATACGCGGGATCACAGGCGCGGGCCAGCCCGCCTATGTGACGGTCAGCAACGATGCCGAGGGCTGCGCGCCGCTCTCTATCCAGAAGCTGGCCCAAGCTATTGCCGAGTAGAGCCTGCCTGCTCCGTCATTGGAATATGTTTCGGTCGCCGACTCAGCCTGGTGCTTGGGTTCAATGCATGTGTGTTCGGTCAACGGCCGGCAATCCATAGCCAAGACCAATCGATAGTCCGGCAAGCAGCGCGGTCTTGCGGTATCCGTCCGTTACGTTATAAAATGCGAATGATTATCATTAGTTATCGGTCCGCACACGTGCTCGACCAGCATTAAGGAGGGCGTCGTGTCGGCGGCCGATAGTGCAACGCAGCAGGTTCACACCCTGTACACCAATCATCATGGTTGGCTGTACGGCTGGCTGCGCCGCAAGCTCGGCAATGCCTGCGACGCGGCGGACCTGGCGCACGACACTTTCGTGCGGGTCATGGTTTCCCGCCGGCTGCCGGCGCAACTGGGCGAGGAGCCCCGTGCGTTGCTCACCCACATCGCCAAGGGCCTGGTCATCGACCACTGGCGGCGGCAGGACGTGGAACGCGCCTACCTCGAAGCGGTGGCCCATTTGCCGGAACCAGAAGCACCGTCACCGGAAACGCGCCTGCTCGTCATCGAGGCGTTGATGCGCATCGACGCCATGCTGACCAGCCTGCCGGCGCGTACGCGCGAAGTGTTCCTGCTGGCTCAGCTCGACGGACTGACGCTGCACCAGATCGCCGAGCGCACGCACACTCCAGTGATCACCGTGCGTCGGCACATCCGCAAGGCGCTGATGGCCTGCATGGCCGTCGCCTGACACGATCGGGGTATTCCGCGATGTCATCCGCTGCCGCTATCGACACCGACTTGCTCAAGGAAGCCGCCGACTGGGCCGTGACCCTCCACTACGACACGCCAACCGACGCCGAGCGCCAAGCGTTCGACCGTTGGCGCCGGCAGAGCCCAGCGCACGAGGCTGCCTGGGCTCGCGCGCAAGCCGTTTTTCGTACATTCAACCAGATGCCCGCCAACATCGGCAAGGATGCGCTCAAGAGGCTGGAGCACCGTCACGACCGGCGGCGGGCCCTGCGCCTGCTTGGCTTGGTGTTGCTGGCTGCACCGGCTGGCTGGCTGGCTTGGCGCCACACACCCTGGCAGGAATGGACAGCCGACCTGCGCGCCGGCACCGGCGAGCAGAAGACTGTCACCCTGGTCGATGGCACGCGGCTGGTGCTCAATACCGCGACGGCCGTGGATGTGGCTTTCACCGCCACCGAACGGCGCCTCGCCCTGGTCGCCGGCGAAATCTTCATTACCACCGCGCAAGACCCGTCGCCCGCGCGGCGCCCCTTCATCGTGCGCACCGTCCAGGGCAGCCTGCGGCCACTTGGCACCCGCTTCAACGTGCGCCGTCTCAACGACAGTACCCGCGTCGCCGTGTTCGAGGGCGCGGTCGAAGTGTGCCCGGTCACCTCCACCCAGGCGACCATTGTGCAGGCTGGCGAACAGATGGCGTTCACGGCCGGCGCACTGCAAGCCGTGCAGCCGGCCGACGACAACGCCGTCCTGTGGAAGCGCGGCATGCTCCTGGCCAAGGATATGCGCCTCGGCGACGTGATCGCCGAACTGGCCCGCTACCGCCCCGGCGTACTGCGCTGTGACCCGGCAGTGGCCGATATGCTCACATCCGGCGCCCTCTCGTTGACCGACACCGATGCTGCTCTGGCACTGTTGTCCAGCACGTTGCCGCTGCGCATCGAGTACCGCACGCGCTACTGGGTCACGGTCGTGCCCCGTCTCTGATCCGCTGGTCGTCGGCGCCGCCTGAGCGCTGACGTGCGACACCCAGGCAAAAAGTATGTCGAGAGGTGATCACTTTTTCCGCCTCGTCCGGTGTGTCTGGTGAAAGCGCGTCTTTCGGCGCGCCAGAACGAACACCAACACATCGACGAAAGGTACTGACATGGTCTTCAGGCGTCCTCGCTCTCGGCGACTGGCCCGCGGGGCGGGTCTCGCTTCTTCTTCCACCATCCGTTCACGCGGCGACGCTCTACTGGCGTTCAAGGCCAAGGGGTTCGTATTTGTCATCGGCTGCGCCCTGGCTGGTGCAGCCGCGCTCGCGCCCAGCCCTGTGCTGGCCGCCGAGTCTGCTACCGGCTCGGCCAGCCGGGAATACGCCCTTTCCGCTGGACGGCTGAGCGACGTGCTGGCGGAGTTCGCCGCTGCATCGGGCGTGCAACTGATATTCGATCCGAACATCCTGGCCGGCCTGCGCAGCAGTGGTTTGCAAGGCCGTTACGGCGTACGCGAAGGCTTCGCGCGCCTGCTCGCGGGCAGTGGCTACGAGTTGGTGGACATGGGCGCCCGCCGCTATTCACTGCGTCAGATGACGGCGGACGACAGCGGCGCCATCAATCTGGCGCCCGTGACCGTGACAGGTACGGCAATCAATCCGAATTCGACGATGACGCCGATGCCGGCTTATGCGGGCGGACAGATCGCGCGCGGCGGCCAGGTCGGGATGCTTGGCAACAAGGATGTAATGGATACGCCGTTCAGCCTGATCAGCTACACGAACAAGACGATCCAGGATCAACAGGCGCGAACTGTTCAGGATGTATTGAACAATGATCCCTCTGTTGTAGCGAGCACCTCGAGCGGGACTCCCCACGATTACCAGGTCATCCGGGGATTTGGCGGTTACGGAATCGACGGCACCCGTACCCTCAATGGTGTAGCCGGTATGGCACCCCTATTTTTCCCATCGGCCGACTACATTGAACGCGTGGAGATTCTCAAAGGTCCAAGCGCACTCCTGAACGGTATGACGCTTGCGTCCGCAGCGGTCACCGGCGCTCTTGGTGGCTCGGTCAATCTAGTTACGAAGCGCGCAACGGAGGAACCGATCACGGAGCTGACTGCACGCTATGTGTCGAAATCCCAAATTGGTACACACCTTGACGTCGGCCGTCGTTTCGGAGCAAGCAATGAGTTCGGTATCCGATTCAACGGATCTATCGACGGAGGTCATACGCCAATCGATACGCAACACTCGAGAATCGGTAGCGCGGCGCTCAACCTGGACTATGCCGGCGATCGTGTCCGACTGTCAGCAGACTTTGCACATCAGTCCCAAAAGCTAGACCCGAATGGGGTATATATCCAGGCTCGATCTGTCGCCGACTCGCTATCATCCTTTCCCCGCGCACCAAGCTCGACAGTGAGTCTCGTTCCTTCCGGCTCGGAATATAAAACCAAATCAACCATGGGCTTGATACGAGGCGAAGTCGACATACTTGACAATGTCACAGCCTATGCCGCCATAGGTAAGCAGAGCTCAGAGGCCGACTTGAATGGCTACGAAAAGGTCCGGTTGCTCGACAGCACCGGCCGATACAGTATCGCGCGAGAAATACAACACTATTCGCGGGACATCCTATCTATGCAAGGCGGCATTCGGGCTACGGTGAATACCGGCCCAGTGGATCACGCTTTGAGCCTTAACCTATCTCGGTCAGAACTTACATACAAACGCGCGGAGTCTGAAGGAGCCTCTTCAATCATAGATTCCATCTATAACCCTGTATTTCCGTCCTTGCCCTCCGTTGCTGATCCCGGCGACCCCGTGAAGAGTTCCCAGACGACGGCGTCCAGCATTGGCTTTGCAGACACCTTATCCATATTGGATGAGCGTATCCAATTTATGGCCGGAATTCGCTATCAGGAAGCGGGTATCAAGAACTTCGATACTAAAACAGGATTGCTATCCTCGAAATACGACTCCAATGCCTGGACTCCAGCGTTTGGGCTGGTCGTCAAGCCCTGGCAAAACGTCTCGCTCTATGCCAACTATATCGAGGATCTGAGAGCAGGAACCATCGTCGGCACGACGTACGCGAATGCTGGCGAGGTATTCCCGCCATACACCACCAAGCAGTACGAGGCCGGTGTCAAGGCTGACTGGGGTCAGGTGATGACGACGTTGGCGGTGTTCCAGATCACCAAGCCCAGTTCAATTGCGGTAGACGATCCCGCGAGCGGGGCCTCAACATTGACGCAGGACGGTGAAGAGCGCACTCGCGGTATCGAGCTGAACGCCTATGGCGAACTCATGCGCGGCGTTCGGTTGATGGGCGGGCTTACCCTGCTCGACGCCCGCCTGACCAAGACCGAAGGCGGTACGCTCGACGGCAAGAGGAACGATACCGCTCCGAAAGTCCGCGCGGTGATTGGCGCGGAATGGGACACACCCTTCGTGGAAGGACTGACGCTCACGGGTCGGCTGACCCATACTGGTGATGCGGTTGTCTCAACCACCTCCGGCGTCACTATTCCTTCATGGACAACGGTGGACCTTGGTGCACGCTATGCCTTCAATTCTCCGTGGAACAAGAAACCTATCACCGTCCGTTTCAATGTCGATAATGTCTTCGACAAAGACTACTGGGCCGGTACTTATGCGTCTGGCTTCGTGTACCGAGGTCAGCCGCGCACCTTTCGCCTTTCGGCGACATTCGCCTTCTGAGCCATGATCAAAATTCTCGCGCTGACGCTGACCATTCTCGGTTGTGCGTGTCTTTACCTCGCGAGCCCGAATCAAAAATGGCATTTACGGCCTTTCCCGCGAACGCCGTTTTTGGGCGCTGGCAGTCTGTTACTGGCGAGCGGCCTTGCTGCATGGATCGCGGCATTGCGGCCAGTATCCGGCTTCTTCATAACCCTGCATGTCGCGATGGCATGCCTGTTCGCCTTCCCATACATCGCCGTGCTCTGCGGCATCTGGAGAACCCGGCATGGCTGAAAGAATCCGTCCCGACTGGTGGGGAAAGGCCAGTGCCGGCGCCATCCTCGGGCTAGGCCTGGCGCTCTCGCTGGTCGGCCTTTACGCCTATCTGGGGCCGGGGGGCATAGATGCGCCGGGCGGGCGCTACTCGCTGATGCGCTATCTGGAAGCGTTGGTCTGGATCGTGGTGTTCGGCTTCTGTTTCCTGTTTCGCAGCGGTCGCGCGGCCTGGGCGTGGCTAGGCGCAGCGAACCTGATTGCCTTCGCGGCGCTGTTTGCCTGCCGTTTCTATTTCTTCGCATGAGGGCAGCATGATCCGCGCCGACATCATCAAAATCTACAAGACCGTCCACACATGGACCGGCATTACCTGTGGCTTTGCGCTGTTCATCGCCTTCTATGCGGGCGCGCTCACCATGTTCCAGGAGCCCATAGCACGCTGGGCATCGCCGCCTGCCGTGGGTGTGGCAGCGGTTCCTTTGGACGATGCGCCCCGTTTACTCGAATTAGTCGCCGCCGCGCATCCCGAAGCGCGCGAGCACGGCATCATGCTGCATCTGCGGGGAAACGAGAACGAGCCTGCGCGGGTGACGTGGGAAGAAGATGCGCCGCATCAAGAAGGCCAGCCGCACGGGCACGTCCATTGGTGGGCGACGCTCAAGCCTGACGGCACGCTGCTGGCCAGAGAGGAGGAGCCGTCCGAACTGGCGGAGTTCATCAATGACATCCATATGCACGTCGGGATTGCCCGGCCGTGGGGATCGTATTTCATGGGGGTGGTCTCGCTGCTCTACGGTGTGGCGCTGATCGCCGGCGTGATCGTGCTGTTGCCGTCGCTCGTCAAGGATTTTTTCGCGCTGCGTATCGGCAAGAACCTCAAGCGCATGTGGCTGGACGCCCACAATGTCGTCGGAATTACCGCACTGCCATTTCATATTGCGATGGCGATAACCGCGACCGCATTGAGCCTGAGCGGCCCGCTCTGGTCCGCGCAAGAGAGCGTAATCTTCGGCGGCAAGCAAGAGATCCTGAACGAACTCGATAACGAGCCATTCAGGCCGCCAAAGCCGATCGGCGAGGCCGGTGCAATGATGGCCCCCGCACAATTGCTTCAACAACTCAAAGTACAGGTGCCCGGTTTCGAGCCCCGCGTCATGATCTTCAAGAATTTTGGAGACAAGGCCGCGTCGGTGAGAGTTCCTGGAGCCGAGCGTGGCTATGTCGGCGATTACCATCTTGGTGGCGTCATGCTGAGCGCCGTAACCGGCGAATTGCTCAAAGACCGCACACGTCCATCGCGCCAGGATCCGGATCGTCGAGCGTCAGAGACGTTCTACGGCCTGCACGCGGGGCAGTATGAAGGGGCGACGATCACGTGGGCATACTTCTTCCTGGGCCTTTCCGGCGCGTGGCTGTTTTATAGCGGCAATTTGCTCTGGATCGAGACACGCCGCAAGAAGGCTCGCGAGGGCGGCGAAGCCGAGCAGTCGCGCTCGACGCGCCTGTTGGGCAGCGCAACGGTAGGTGTTTGCCTCGGCTGCGTGGCTGGCCTTTCGCTTACCATCGTTGCCGCCAAGTGGCTGCATGGCCGCGTCGCCGATCTCAATCATTGGCATGAATATATCTATTACATCGCGTTCCTCGCCTCGGTCGCCTGGGCGTTCGCCTGGGGCGCGGCGCGCTCGGCCGTGCATCTGCTGTGGTTGTCCGCCGCCGCGACGATGGCGATCCCGCTGACCACGCTGGCCGCGCTGCTGTTCCCGCCGCTGGGCATGTGGGCGCACGGCAGCGCCGCGACCATCGGCGTGGATGTCGTCGCGTTCATCGGCGCGCTCTGCTTCGCATGGATGGCGGTCGCTACCACCCGCCGGATCAGGAACGGCCCCGCCGATAGCATCTGGTCCATCCGAAAGGCCGACACGGCCGCGCCGCTGCGTGCGCCTGCGGCTGTCCCGGCCGAATGACCCTGCGCGGCATCAAACGTGCTGTTTCAGCCTCAAGCAGAAAGGGCAACCGGCCGCGGCCGACGCCGACGTGACGGTGGCGCGGGCAGCCATGCTGCCGTCGATCACGCCACGTGACTTGTACCCGCCAGAGGCCGCTTTTCACGAAATCATTCTGGGGTACAAGTGGGGGTACAACCAAACGTGGGATGTAACGGGACGAGCTGAGACGCCTCAGGAGAGATTTCTCGCCTAAATCGCTGATTCACCAGCGTTTGAGATGTCTTGGGAGGTACTAGGGAAGGGGATGGTGGCCTGGGGCGGAATCGAACCACCGACACGCGGATTTTCAATCCGCTGCTCTACCAACTGAGCTACCAGGCCAACGAAGTCCGCAACTATACACAAATTTCTTGATCCTTGCAGGCACCTTAGTCACAAACCCCTACCCTCGGGATTACCCGGAGAGGTATAATTTTCATCGACTCAATGTTACAAATGCGCCGCCCTTCGTCCGGCGGCGCTTGGCTCGTCTTCCATGTCCGTTGCTGTTCTCGCCTTCGGTCTGAATCACACGTCCGCGCCCGTGTCGGTGCGCGAGCGCGTATCCATGCCTGTCGACCTGGTGCGCCCGGCGCTGGAAGGCTTGCGCTCGGCCTTTGGCGGCGCGGTCCGCGAAGCGGCCATCCTGTCCACCTGTAATCGCACCGAAGTCTATTGCGCGGCCGAAGCGCAGGTGGTCGAGCAACTGCCGGCATGGCTGGCCGATCACAACCGCATCGAAGCCGTCGCGCTGCACCCGCACCTGTATCGCCACCAGCAAGACGACGCCGTGCGCCATGCGTTTCGCGTGGCCAGCGGGCTCGATTCCATGGTGCTGGGCGAACCGCAGATCCTGGGCCAGATGAAAGATGCGGTGCGTGCCGCCGGCGAAGCCGGTTCGCTGGGCACGCTGCTGCACCAACTGTTCCAGCGCACATTCTCGGTAGCGAAAGAAGTCCGTTCGCAAACCGCCATTGGCGCGCACTCGGTATCCATGGCGGCCGCCGCCGTGCGGCTGGCCGAGCGCGTGTTCGGCAACCTGGACCAGGCCCGCACGCTGTTCATCGGTGCCGGCGAAATGATCGAACTCTGTGCCACCCATTTTGCCGCGCAGCGTCCCCGCAGCATGGTGGTGGCCAACCGTACCGCCGAACGCGCCGAGTCGCTGGCGGGGCGTTTCTCGGCATCTACCATGAAGCTGGCCGACCTGCCCGAGCGCCTGGCCGAATTCGACGTCATCGTGTCCTGTACGGCAAGTTCCCTGCCCATCCTGGGCTTGGGGCTGGTCGAGCGCGCCACGCGCCAGCGCCGCCATCGCCCCATGGTCATGATCGACCTGGCCGTGCCGCGCGATATCGAACCCGAAGTCGGCCGCCTGGACGACGTCTACCTGTATTCGGTCGACGACCTGGGCCGCCTGGTGCAAAGCGGCACCGACGCGCGCCGCGCGGCGGTGGTGCAGGCCGAAGCCATCATCGAAACGCGTGTCCAGGGCTTCATGCACTGGATGCAGTCGCGCGAAGTGGTGCCCGTCATCCGCGACCTGCACCAGGCCGCCGAAGACGTGCGCGCCGCCGAACTCGAACGCGCCCGCCGCTTGCTGGCGCGCGGCGAGTCACCCGAAGCCGTGCTCGAGCAACTGGCGCACGGGCTTACCCAGAAGTACCTGCACGGCCCGCTGGCGGCACTGAACCGCAGCGAAGGCGACGAGCGCAAGCAACTGCTCGCCTGGATGCCGCGCCTGTTCCCGGGCCGCGATTCGCGCCGTTAGCGCTGCTGCCACAATGCCCGCCGTCATGGCGGGCGTTCGTTTTCCGGGCGCCCGCTTTCGCTAATACGCAATACGTCTTCCTGGTATCCCATATGAAATCTTCCATGCGCAGCCGGCTGGAACAGCTGTCCCACCGCTTGATCGAGGTCGACGCCCTGCTGGCCGACCCCGACGCCGCTGCCGACATGGAACGCTTTCGCAAGCTGTCGCGCGAGCGGGCCGAGCTGGAACCGGTGGTGGTGGCCTTCGGGCAGTTCGTGCGCACTGAAGAAGACCTGGCCACGGCGCAGGAAATGCTGGACGATCCCGACCTGAAGGCGATGGCCGAAGACGAGATCAAGACCGGCCGCGAGCGCCTGGAAATACTGGAAGCCGACCTGCAATTGCTGCTGCTGCCGCGCGATCCCAACGACGGCCGCAGCCTGTTTCTGGAAATTCGCGCGGGCACCGGCGGCGACGAAAGCGCGCTGTTCTCGGGCGACTTGCTGCGCATGTATTCGCGCTATGCCGAGCAGCGCGGCTGGCGCGTCGAGCTGATGTCCGAAAGCCCGTCGGAACTGGGCGGCTATAAAGAAGTGATCGCCCGTATCGACGGCGACGGCGCCTATGGGCGCCTGAAATTCGAATCGGGCGCGCATCGCGTGCAGCGCGTGCCCGCCACCGAGGCGCAGGGCCGCATCCATACCTCGGCCTGCACGGTGGCGGTGATGCCCGAGGCCGATGCCATGAACGAGATCGTCATCAACCCGGGCGACCTGCGCATCGATACGTTCCGCGCCAGCGGCGCGGGCGGGCAGCACATCAACAAGACCGATTCGGCCGTGCGCATCACCCACTTGCCCACCGGGCTGGTGGTGGAATGCCAGGACGACCGTTCGCAGCACCGCAATAAAGACAAGGCCATGCAGGTGCTGGCCGCGCGCCTGAAAGACCGTGAACTGCGTGAGCGCCAAAGCAAGGAAGCCGCCGAGCGCAAGAGCCTGGTGGGGTCGGGCGACCGGTCGGAACGCATCCGCACCTACAATTTCCCCCAGGGGCGCGTAACCGACCATCGTATCAACCTGACGCTGTACAAGCTGCAGCAGATCATGGAAGGCGATCTTGAAGAACTGACCGGCGCGCTGATCGCCGAACACCAGGCCGAGCAGTTGGCGGCGCTGGGGGATGACCTGTAACGTGGACCGCCCCATCCTGCAGGCCTTCTTGCGGGACGCGCGCCTGCCGCGCCTGGAGGCGCGCATGTTGCTCGAGCACGTATTGCAGAAGCCGCGTGCCTGGATGCTGGCACACGAGACGGACCCCATCGAGCCCTGGCAGGCGCAGCAATACCAGGTGCTGGCGACCCGCCGGCTGGCTGGCGAGCCCATGGCCTACCTGTTGGGGCATCGCGAATTCATGGGGCATGACTTCGCGGTGACGCCCGATGTCTTGATTCCCCGGCCCGAAACCGAACTGCTGGTCGAGACGGCGCTGGCGTGGCTGGCCGGCCATCCCGAGGCGGCCGTGCTGGACCTGGGCACCGGCAGCGGCGTGATTGCCGTGTCGATCGCCCTGGGCGCGCCGCAGGCGGCGGTAACCGCTACCGATGCCAGCGCGGCGGCGCTGCAAGTGGCGGTGCGCAATGCCGCGCGGCTGGGTGCCCGGGCCGATTTCGCGCAGGGTAGCTGGTACGACGCGCTGCCTTCGCGCGCACGCTATGACCTGATTGTGTCCAACCCACCGTATATCGCCAACGACGACCAGCACCTGGGGCGCGGCGACCTGCGCTTCGAGCCGCGCAGCGCCCTGACCGACGGAGCCGATGGATTGCGCAGCCTGGCTGCCATCATCGCCGGGGCGGCCGGGCGGCTGCGCCCGGGCGGCGCGCTGTGGCTCGAGCACGGCTGGGACCAGGCGGCCGCGGTACGGCAGTTGCTGGCCGGGGCGGGGTTCGATCACGTAACCAGCCAGCGCGATCTGTCCGGAATCGAGCGGATTTCCGGCGGGTCCCTATAATGGGTTCATTCCGCTAATACTGCTTTTCCTGTTTGTGAGACCACCATGAGCGACGTGCAAGAATTCATCCGCGAAACCGTCACCCAGCACCCCGTCGTGCTGTTCATGAAAGGCACCGCCCAGTTCCCCCAGTGCGGGTTCTCGGGCCGCGCCATCCAGATCCTGAAGGACTGTGGCGTCAAGAAGCTGGTTACCGTCAACGTGCTCGAAGACGAAGAAGTGCGCCAGGCCATCAAGGAATTCTCCAGCTGGCCCACCATTCCGCAGCTTTACGTCAGCGGCGAATTCGTCGGCGGTTCGGACATCATGGGCCAGATGAACGAAAACGGCGAACTGAAGACGCTGCTGGAAACCTCGGGCGCCACCGACGCATGACCTCTGCCCGGCGGCTGGTCGTCGGTATCACGGGCGCCACCGGCGCCCTGTACGCGGTGCGCCTGTTGCAGGCCCTGCGCGGGGTGGATGACGTCGAGTCGCATTTGGTGGTGTCCGCCTCGGGCGTGCTGAACATCAAGCACGAACTGGATGTCACCCGCCACGATGTCCAGGCGCTGGCCGACCATGTGCACAGCGTGCGCGACGTGGGGGCCACCCTGGCCAGCGGCGCGTTCCAGACGGCCGGCATGGTGATCGTGCCATGTTCGATGCGCACGCTGGCGGCCGTGGCGCACGGCCTGTCCGACAACCTGATCACGCGGGCGGCCGACGTTACGCTGAAAGAGCGCCGCCGCCTGGTGCTGATGGTGCGCGAAACACCGTTCAACCTGGCGCACCTGCGCAACATGACTGCCGTTACCGAGATGGGCGGCATCGTATTCCCGCCGCTGCCGGCGTTCTACCATCGCCCCGCGTCCATCGAGCAGATGGTCGACCATACCGTGGCGCGGGTGCTGGAACTGTTCGACATCCACGTGCCTGGGCCCCACTGGGAAGGCATGCGCGGCGCTTGACCCCATGATCACGCCCAAGAAAAGCCCGCCCTCTTCTACGTTGTTCTTCAATCCATTCCCGAAGTACCTGCAGGTGCGGCACATCATCGAGCGCCGGCTGTATTCCGGGTACGAGATCGGCGATCGCATCCCCACCGAACAGGCCCTGTGCGAAGAGTTCGGCGTATCGCGCGAGACGGTGCGCGAAGCCTTGCGCGGCCTGGAGCAAGAAGGCATCATCCAGCGCCACCGCGCCAAGGGCACGTTCTTCGTGCGCCGGCCCGACACGCCGGTCAACCAGCGCCTGACCGGCATGGTCGAGGATTTCACCGCGCTGCACCTGGACACCTACGCCAAGGTGCTGTCGGCCGGTGTGGTAAAGGCCGCCGACGAGGCCAAGCTGCTGTACGCGCCCACCGAAGACCTGTTCCTGATCGAGCGGCTGCGCTATTTCGAAGACCGGCCGCTGGTGGTGCACGAGGCCTTCCTGCCGGTGCTGCTGGGCGAGCGCCTGATGACCTGGGACCTGGGCAATGCCTCGATCCAGGGTCTCATCGAGCAAAAGCTCGAGCTCACCTGCATCGAAGAGCGCCAGCAGATCGAGGCGATGATCGCCGACACGCGGCTGGCGCAGTTGCTGGACATTCCGGTGGGCGCGCCGGTGTTGCTGGTGGGCCGCCTGCACCGCTTGTCCGACGGCAGCGGGATGGTGATGTTCCGCTCGTACTATCGCGCCGATCGCTACTACTACACGCTGAACCTGGCGCGGCCGTCCGGCCGGCCGTAGCCTGGTGAGCGGCCGGCGCCTCCCAGGTTCGCGCCGGTTGCACCGGCACTACCGTCTGCGCTGCGTCAATCTTCCGGCCGCTGGCGGATCAGGCCGGCCAACTGGTCGATTTCTTGCTTGGTATTGAATAACGCCAGCGCCGCGCGCACCGCCCCGAGATCATAGCCGGCACCCATGGCGCTTTATTCCACCTTGGCGCTGGAGCTGCGTACTACCTCGCCCCACTTGGCGGCTTCGCTCTTGACGTAGTCGGTGAACTGCGGCCGGGTCAGCGTGGCGGGCGCGGCCCCCTGCATGGCCAGCGCGTCGATCACGTCTTTCTGCCTGAGCCCCTGGGCGACCGCGGCCGCCAGTTTGTCGACGATGGCCATGGGCGTGCCGTGCGGCGCGAATACGCCGTACCAATTGTCCACCGCGTAGCCGGGCGTGCCGCTTTCCGTCACGGTCGGAACCTCGGGCATGCTGGCCGCGCGGGTCTTGCCCGACACGGCTACCAGCCGTACGCGGCCCGACTGCGCCAGGCCCAGCACCGGCGGCGGCGGCACGAACATGATCTGCACCTGGCCGCTGACAAGATCGGCCAAGGCCGGCGCGGTGCCTTTGTACGGTACGTGGACCCAGTTCAGCTGGTTCATCGCGCGATACATCTCGCCGGACAGGTGAGTGATGGTGCCAGTGCCGGCCGACGCGACATTGATCTTGCCCGGCTGCCGCTTGACCAGCGCCGCCAGTTCTTGCAGTGTCTTCGCCTTCACATTGGGATTGACGGCGATCGCCATCGGCGTGGTTGCCACCATCGCCACCGGCGTCAGGTCATCGATGGTGCTGTAGCCCAGCGAGGGATACAGGCTGGGATTGATGGCGATCTCGGAAGTCGAGGCCAGCACCAGCGTGTAGCCGTCGGGCGCGGCGCGTGCTACCGAGCCGGTGCCAATGGACCCTCCCGCGCCGCCGCGGTTGTCCACCACGACTTGTTGCCCAAGGTCGTCGCTGAGGGTCTTGGCGATCAGGCGGCCTACCGCGTCGGACCCCCCGCCGGGCGGGAAAGGCACCACCAGCTTGATGGGCCGGTCGGGGTAGGTTTGGGCATGGGACGCCACCGCCGCGAAGCACGACAGGGCCAGGGCACAACGGGCGATTCTTGAAACGTATCGATGCATGGTAATTCCCCTGAGTTGCAGACTGCCCGGCCGCCCTCATGGCGGCCGGGTTGTGCGCGCCGGATCTGCTGCGATGCTGTCCGGCTTGGGCGCGGATACCTGGATCCGAATCGACCGATGGCGCGCCTGTCACCCGCGCGTCACGGCATGGCCGGGGTCAGGCGGCCGCTTTGTTCATGACGCCGGATTGCGCCACTTGCTTGAGCACTTTTTCCAGGATGTCCATGCCTTCCTGGATCTCGGCGTCGGTCGACACCATGGGCGGCACCAGCCGGATGACGTTCATGCGACCGTGGCTGCCGCGCGCCTGCACGATCAGGCCCTGCTCCTGGCAGGCCTGTACCACAGCCTTGGCGGCGTCGTTGGCGGGTTCGCGGGTCTTGCGGCTGGTGACCAGCTCGACGCCGTACAGGACGCCGCGGCCGCGGATGTCGCCGATCATCTCGATCTGCCGCGCCATGGCCGACAGGCGTTCGCGCAGTTGCGCGTCGATCGCGGCGGCGCGTTCGACCAGGCCGTCCTGCTCGATGATGTCGATGCTGGCCACGCCGGCCGCGCAGGTGATGGGGTCGCAGGCGTGTGAACGCGTGGCGAAGTAGCCGTTGGCGGCCGCCCGGTCGGCGATCTCGGCGCTGGTGCACACCGCGCTGACCGGCAGGCCCGCGCCGAAGTGCTTGGACACCGTGATGATGTCGGGCACGACGCCTTCGTGCTGGTGGCCCCACATTTGGCCGGTCTTGCCCAGGCCGGTCTGCGATTCGTCCATGATGAACAGCATGCCGTACTGGCTGCAGAGTTCGCGCAGCGCCTTCACATAGCCCGGGGGCGGGACGATGATGCCGCCGGCGCTGAGGATCGGTTCCATGATGAAGGCGGCCGGCTTGCCGGTGAAGTTACTGACGGCCAGGTCGAAGCTCGTTTTCATGCACAGGAAATCGCCGCTGCCGGTGACGCAGGCGCAGTCGGCGAACGGGCAGCGGTAGGCGTAAGGCGCCATCATCGAGAACGTCGCCTGGGCGGCCAGGCCGTGTTTGCTGCGGTTCCAGCCGAACGACAGCGAGCGCGTGATGAACGAGGTGGAACCGTGCAGGCCCATGTTCATGCCCAGCACGTCGGTGCCGCCGGTGACCTTGCGCGCCATGTCGACGGCGGCTTCGACCGCGTCGCTGCCGCTGACCAGGAACAGGGACTTCTGCAGCGGTGGCGTGAGGATCTCGCCCAGGCGGCGATGCAGCGTCAGGCGGTCGACGTTGAGGAACGTCTTGGTCGAGTGGCTGATGGTTTCCAGGTTGCGCTTGACCGCCTGGACATACAGCGGGTGGTTGTGGCCCAGCGCCGCGGCCATCTGGCCGGAGCCGAAGTCCAGGTAGCGCCGGCCCTGTGTATCGTAAACCTCGATGCCGCAGGCGTGCGAGATGACCGGGCGGCTTTCCAGCCCGGCCATATAGGCGCCCTTGGCGGTGGGAATCATCCAGCGGTCGACGATTTCCTTTACCTCGTTGGTGTCCATGGCGGTCTTTCCGTAAAGGGGGGTGAGTGGGAGAAAATCTTTAATGATGGAATGTACGGATAATAATACAATAGCTGCCGCAGACACTCCGGACTAACCCGCAGAGAGCCTGGGCATGGTGATGTCGCCCCCGGCGGGAGGGGCGGAGAAAGGGGGGAAAAGGGGAAGAAAAACGGGACCCGACGGCTGGTGTCTGACACCGGGGTGTGCCCAGGTCATCCCACCACAACGGTGCCTGGCACCCCGGCGGGAGCCAGGCACCAGGCTGTCCTTCAATGCAGCCGGGGCGGTTTACGCCGCCAGCAACTCCGGCGCCTTGGGCTTGGGATATGTCTTCTGGTAGTGCACGGTAAACGTCTTGAGCGCGGCCAGCGCCTTGTGCGGGTCGTGGCCTTCTTTCACCAGGAAACTGTCGAAGCCGACGCGCGCCTGGTAATGGATGGTGTCGATCATGACGTCGCCCAGCGCCCGCAGTTCGCCCTGCCAGCCGTGCCGGGTGCGCAGCAATTGCGCCAGGGAATAGCCGCGCCCGTCGGTATAGATGGGAAAGTCGATGGCGATGAAAGCGATGCCGGTGGGGTCGACCTGGCCGTCTTCGCCCACCAGGTCGTTCAGCTTGGTGGCCGGTGCCAGCAGGACGGCCACCGGGTGCTGGCGCTGGCGCAGCGTGTCGCGCGCAGCCACCCATACCGGCAGGGGCACGATCCAGCCTGGCTCGTCGGCCGGCAATTGCGCGCCGGCCTCGGTGTCGGCCTCGGGCGCGAACACGCGCCAGTCGTTGGCCTGCAGGCGGCCGTGGCGGATCAAGTGTGCCGCGGTTTCGTTGGTGGCAACGGCATCAGGCATGGGCAACCTCGCGGACGCGCGCCGGTGCGGCCTTGGCCACCGCCGGATCGGCATAGACATCTTCTTTGAAAGGAGCGATACCGACGCGGTCGACCACGTCGATAAAGCGTTCGGCGTCGCTGTCGCGCAGGCGCAGGTACGTGCGCACCAATTGCTCGACCACATCGGGCACCTGTTCGCGCGCGAACGAGGGGCCGATGATGCGGCCGATGGCGGCGCCGCCCCCGCGCAGCGATTGCAGGTCGGGCAGCGGCTTGGCGGCGCCATTCTGGCGCCCGCCGATGGTGACCTGGTACCACTCTTCGCCGTTCTTATCCACGCCCAGGATGCCGATATGGCCCACGTGGTGGTGGCCACAGGCATTGATGCAGCCCGAGATGTTCAAGTCGAGCTCGCCCACTTCGAACAAGTAGTCCAGGTCGTCGAAACGGTGCTGGATGGCCTCGGCTACGGGAATCGACACGGCATTGGCCAGCGCGCAGAAATCGCCGCCGGGGCACGAGATGATGTTGGTCAGCAGGCCGATGTTGGGCGTGGCCATGTTCAGCGCGCGCAGCTCTTGCCAGAGCTCGAAAAGCTGGGCGCGGCGCACGTCGGCCAGCACCAGGTTCTGTTCGTGCGAGACGCGCACTTCGCCGTAGCCATAGCGTTCGGACAGGTCGGCCACGGCTTCCATCTGGTCGGCCGTGATGTCGCCCGGCGGGACGCCCGTGGGTTTGAGCGACAAGGTGACGGCCGCATAGCCCGGCACCTTGTGGCCATGCACGTTCTTGCGCAGCCAGCGCGCGAAGGCGGGATGCGCCGCGGTGTGCATCTCGGTGGGATCGGGCTCGCCGGCGGTGCCCGCATCGTACTCGGGCCAGGTGAAGCGGCTGGCGATGGTGTCCACGTAGTCTTGCGTCAGCGTGTCGGGGCCGCCCTTGATCAACTGCCACTGCTCGTCGACCTGCTGGGCATAGGCTTCGGGGGTCAGGTCCTTGACCAGGATCTTGATGCGCGCCTTGAACTTGTTGTCGCGCCGGCCGTGCATGTTGTAGACGCGCAGCGCGGCCTGCAGATAGGTAAGCAGATGCTGCCATTCTACGAACGGGTTGATCAGGTGGCCCACCATGGGGGTGCGTCCCAGGCCGCCGCCCACCCACACGCGAAAGCCCAGCACGCCGTCGCGCTCGACTGCCTGCAGGCCGATATCGTGCACGCCCACGGCGGCACGGTCTTCTTCGGCGCCGCTGACAGCGATCTTGAACTTGCGCGGCAGGAATGCGAATTCAGGGTGCAGCGTCGACCATTGGCGAATGATCTCGCACCACACCAGGGGGTTGACGAGTTCGTCGGGCGCGATGCCGGCAAAATGGTCGGACGTGGTGTTGCGGATACAGTTGCCGCTGGTCTGGATGGAGTGCATCTGCACCTTGGCCAGCTCGGCCAGGATGGTGGGCACGTCTTCCAGCTTGGGCCAGTTGAACTGCATGTTCTGACGGGTGCTGAAGTGGCCGTAACCGCGGTCCCATGTGCGCGCGATATGCGCCAGCGTGCGCAGTTGGCGCGCGGCCAGCAGGCCATAGGGGATGGCGATGCGCAGCATCGGCGCGTGGCGCTGTATATATAGGCCGTTTTGCAGGCGCAGCGTGCGGAAGTCGTCTTCGGTCAGCTGGCCGTCAAGAAAGCGCTTGGTCTGGTCGGTGAACTGCGCAACGCGCTGTTCCACAAGTTGTTGATCGACGGGATCGTACACATACATGGCAGGTTGCCCATTTTGAAGCGCCCTGGGGCGCAAGGGAACAGCCTGCGGCTTGCAGCGGGCCACCATCTACGGTGGACGCGGAAACGCGCCGCCGCCCGGCGCCGCAGGGTTCTATGCTCATAACCGTAACAGCCGATAGATCGGGATGTCTAAGTCATTCTGGTAATAAGGATAGAAGCGCCGCGGCACCGGCGCCGGCACTCAGGCGGGCGGGGCTTGCGGAGCCGTGTCGCGCAGCGACGGGCGTTCGCCGAAACCGGCGTACCAGGCCGCCAGGGCCGGGTGGCTGCTGCGCCAGTCGTAGTCGGCGTAGCGGAAGTCCAGGTAGCCCAGCGCGCAGCCCAGGGTCAGCGTGCCGATGTCGACCCGGTCGCCGAACGCGGCCGCGCGCTGCTCGAACTGCGCCAGGGCGTCGGCCACCTTGCTCATCTGGCCGTCGATCCAGTCGCTCCAGCGGCTGGATTCGGGGCGTACCGTGATTTCGTAGCGGGCCAGCAACGCCGCGCCCAGGATGCCGTCGGCCAGCGCCTGGTCGGCCAGGGCCTGCCAGCGCGCCGGACCGGCTGCCGGGAACAGCTTGCCGCCGCCCAGGTCGTCCAGGTATTCGCAGATGACGCGGCTGTCGTACAGCGCCTGGCCGTCGTCGGTGATCAGGGTGGGAACCTGGCCCAGCGGGTTGCTGGGGATGATGTTGCGGTCGCGGTTCACCGGGTGCGCCGCGCTGGGCAGGGTCTGGATCCGGCTGGCCAGGCCGGTTTCGTGCGCGACGGCCATGCATTTGCGGACGAACGGCGAGGACGGGGAAAAATAGATCTTCATGGGGTTCCTTGTGTGGGGGCGCTGCGAGCCAGCCGGCCAGGCGCCCGGGTGGCGACCAGCAAAAGAGTAATGCCAGGCCTTGCGCAATGCCAGCCCATGCCGGAAACCCCGATCGGCGGGCTTACGCGGCCGGCTGCGGCTGGCAGGGCGAGAATTTGCCGCTGACGGGGTCGCGCAGGAACAGCAAGCCGGTGGCCACGCCGAAATAGGCGCCGTGCAGTTCCATCTGGCCTTGTTCGACCCGGCTGCGGATCGACGGGAAGGTCATCAGGTTTTTCAGGCTATGCTCGACCACCGCCCATTCCAGCCGCTGGATGTCGGTGGCGCGGTCGCCGGTGCGCGGCGTGGTTTCGGCCAAAGAGGTGACCTGCGACATCCATTTGCCGATGAAGTCGATGTCGGTCAATGGCTTGGCATCGTCGAACACGGCGCGCACGCCACCGCACGACGCATGCCCCAGCACCACCACATGTTTCACATTGAGCGCGCTGACCGCGAATTCGATGGCCGCGCTGGTGCCGTGCAGGGACGAGGATTTGGCCTCGCCTTCATAGGGCGGCACCAGGTTGGCCACGTTGCGGATGACGAACATCTCGCCGGGGCCGGCGTCGAAGATGACCTCGGGCGACACGCGCGAGTCACAGCAGCCGATCAGCAGAATTTCGGGGTTCTGTCCGGATTCGCCCAGATTTTCGTAGCGGCTGCGCTCGTTGTGGAAGCGGCCGTCCAGGAAAGCCTGGTAGCCGTCGGCAAGTCGTTTAGGGAACATGGAGATATCCTTTTGTTGTTCTGGCGAAGGCGGGGCATTATTTTCCCACAGCCCCCTTACAGGCCCCTGGGTGGCCCGCCGCGCCCTCGCAACGGACGCTATTGCGCCTTGATATCCATGGCGGTGAAGCGGGTGAAAGCATGCGGGGTGGCGGCTTGCACCTGCCAGCTTGCACCGGGCTCCAGCGCCGTGTCGCGCCGGCCCGTGGTGCGGCCGACCTCGTTGCCCTGGGCGTCGTACAGCACGAAGGTGACCGACAGGCCTTGCACGGGCTTGTCGCCGTGGTTGGACAGGGTGCCGGTGATGATGGACGTGCCGTCGGCCTGGCGGGTGGCGGCCAGGTCGCCGAGGGATACGCCGTAGGGCAGGCTCTGGGCGGCGGCCATGGCCGATGCCGTGGCCAGCAGCAGGCAGGCTAGGGTCTTTTTCATGGCGGTCTCCTGGGGCCTGTACGTGGCCCGGTGTTCACCATAGAACGCGGCGACCGGCGGCGCAATAGTTACACCGTTGCCACGGGCGTTACCGGCGAGCCGACGGCGTGCGGCAGGCGCAGCGGCGGCGCGGTCAGCATGAAATGGTGCCGGTTGTTGGCGCGCAGCCATTCGGCCAGGTCTTTCAGGTACCACAGCTCGGCCAGCGGCAGGCCCAGCTTGAACAGGCAGTGGTGGTGCAGCGGCAGCATGGCGCGCGGTCCCTGGCGCTCGCGTGCCGGATAGGCCTCGACCGCGTAGTTGTCGGCGCAAATGGCCACGATGCCGCTGTCGGTGATCCACTGCAGCAAGGCGGCATCGGTGCCGTCCAGGGCCGCGCCGTAGGCGTGCAGCACATCGGGGTCGGGCTGCCCGGCCATCTCGACGATTTTTTCCGCGAACCCGGTGCGCAGCACCAGCATGTCGCCGGATTCGACGGTGATGCCGTCGGCCTGCAGGACTTGCATCAGTTCGGCATGGCCGACCACGGTACGTCCGGTGCCGAAGTGGCGCGCCAGGTCTACCAGCACGCCGCGCCCCTGCATGCCTTGCGAGGCCAGGTTCTCGATACCCAGTTTCAGCGCGGCCGAGGGGCCGCCGCTATTGCAGCCGCAGCCGACATGGTCGCCGTCGGCCGGCCCGATGACGTCGATGCCGGCGCGATAACCGTTGTAGTAGCAAAGCTCGGCGCGCCCGTCGCCATCGGCGTCGAACAGCGCGCCCACATGGGCCAGCGAGTCCCATTGGGTGGAATACTGCATCGACAGCAGCACCTGGTCGTCGCTGAGCACGTCGACCGCATCGGGGTTCAGGTTGCGCAACGGGAAATTCAAGTACGGCGTGTCCTGCAGGCGCGTGGGGCTTAGCTGGGGCGGATGGCGGCGCGGATTCAGCACGTTGCCGCCCGGCAGGTCCAGCGGCAGCGACAGGCAGAAGGTCTTGCCGGCGCGGATCTCGCGCGCGCCCTTGAGCACCTGGGCTTCGGTCAGCAGGTTGAGCCGGCCCAGTTGATCGTCGGGGCCGTAGTCTCCCCAGTTCGAGCCTTCGGGGCGTTGCTTCCAGCGTTGCATGGCCTTACTCCGTCAGGAAGTCGAGCACCGCGCGGGTGTAGGCTTCCGGTTGTTCCCAGTTGGAAATGTGCGAGGTATCCAGTTCCAGGTAGCGGGCGCCCGCGATGCCCGCGGCCAGGTCGCGGCCGTCTTGCGGGGTGGTTGCCGGGTCTTGCGTGCCGGCGATGACCAGCGTGGGCGCCTTGATCTCGCCCAGCCGGCCGCGCAAGTCGGCATCGCGCAGCGCGGCGCAGTTGCTGCTGTAGCCTTCGTTCGACGTACGGCGCAGCATATCGACCAACACCTGGGTCAGGCCTGGCTCGGCGGTGCGGTAGCCGGGCGACAGCCAGCGCTCGACCAGCGCGGGCGCCATGTTTTCCAGGCCGTCTTGCGCCACCGCCGCGATACGCGTCGACCAGCTGTCGACGCTGCCGATGCGCGCCGCCGTATTGCACAGCACCAGTTTGCGCACGCGTTGCGGGTGGTCCAGCGCCAGGTGCAGCCCGGTAGGGCCGCCCATCGACAGGCCGCAGAAATCGGCCTGGGCAATGTCCAGGTGGTCGAGCAGTGCGGCGACGTCGCCCGCCAGTTGCGCGAAGCTGTATTCGCCCGCAGGTACCGATGACTTGCCGTGGCCGCGCGTGTCGTAGCGCAGCACGCGAAAGCGCTGCGACAGCGCCGGCACCTGGCGCGCCCACATGTCGGCGCAAGTGCCCAGCGAATTGGACAGGACCAGCACGGGGGCATCGGCGGGGCCGTCGATCACATAGTACAAGCGTACCTGGCCCAGGTCGGCGTATGGCATAAGTAGATTCCTGTGGGGATGGAAGCCCGCGCTACAGCTGGCACTGGCCGTTGAAGTAGGCCTTGCGCCAGCGCGTGATCGCCACGCGCTCGAACAGGCCGGCCTGGCTGAACGGGTCGGCGGCGATGAAGGCTTCGGCGGCTTCGCGCGTATCCACGTCAATCACGTAGAGCCCGCCGCCGGCATCCTTGCCGTCATCGTGCAGCTTGGCGCCGCAGGCCAGCAGCAACGGCTTGTTGGTTTCCAGGAAGTCGAGGTGGGCGGGGCGATGCTGTTGGCGCACGGCCTGGTGGTCGGGCTTGTCGAAGGTTTCGATGACGTAGGGCATGACGGGCTCCGGCGGTCAGATGGCCGAGGGGTGGCGCGCCAGCGCCGTTACCTGGATATCCATGTACGGAAACAGCGGCAGCGACGACAGCAACTGGTGCAGTTCGTCGTTGTTGTCCACGTCGAAGATGCTGACGTTGGCATAGCGGCCCGCCACGCGCCACAGGTGCTGCCACTTGCCGTCGCGCTGCAGTTGCTGCGCCAGGGCCTTTTCATCGGCCTTGAGTTTATCGGCACGCTCGGCCGGCATGTCCACGGGCAGGTTCACCTGCATCTGAACCATGAAAAGCATGAGGGGGTCTCCAATCGTATTCAGCGGGAAAATTTCAGCGGCAGGCCGGTCAGGCGCAGCAGCTCGTCGGCGGTCATGTCGCCGAACAGGTCGGTAACGGTGACGCTGTCGGCGCCGATGTCGAACACGGCCAGGTCGGTGTACACGCGCGACACGCAGCGCACGCCGGTCAGCGGGTAGCTGCATTCGGCCACCAGCTTGCTCAGGCCTTCGCGGGTCAGCAGTTCCATCATCACGAACACGTCTTTGGCGCCGATGGCCAGGTCCATTGCGCCGCCTACCGCCGGGATGGCGTCGGGCGCGCCGGTATGCCAGTTGGCCAGGTCGCCGTGCTGCGACACCTGGAAGGCGCCCAGCACGCAGATGTCCAGGTGGCCGCCGCGCATCATGGCGAACGAATCGGCGTGATGAAAGAACGAGCAGCCGGGCAGTTCGGTAACGGGCTGCTTGCCGGCGTTGATCAGGTCATAGTCTTCCTGGCCCTTGGCGGGGGCGGGGCCCATGCCCAGCATGCCGTTCTCGGTGTGCAGGATGACTTCACGGTCGGCCGGCAGGTGGTTGGCCACCAGCGTGGGCAGGCCGATGCCCAGGTTGACGTAGGCGCCTTCGGGAATGTCTTGCGCGACGCGGGCGGCGATCTGGTCGCGGGTCAGTTTGCTGCTCATTGCTGCTCCTTGGCGGCCGGGGCGGCGTCGATCTGCACGACGCGCTTGACGAAGATGCCGGGGGTAACGACGGATTCGGGGTCGAGTTCGCCCAGTTCGACGATCTCGCGAACCTGGGCAACCGCCACGCGCGCCGCGCTGGCCATGATGGGGCCGAAGTTGCGCGCCGTCTTGCGGTATACCAGGTTGCCCCAGCGGTCGCCGCGTTCGGCCTTGATCAGTGCGTAGTCGGCATGCAGGGGGTATTCAAGAACATAATGGCGGCCGTTGATCTCGCGGACTTCCTTGCCGTCGGCCAGCGGCGTGCCGTAGCCGGTGGGCGTGAAGAAGGCGCCGATGCCGGCGCCGGCGGCGCGTATACGCTCGGCCAGGTTGCCCTGCGGCACCAGTTCGAGCTCGATCTTGCCGCTGCGATACAGATCATCGAAGATCTGCGAGTCGACCTGGCGCGGGAACGAGCAGATGATCTTGCGCACCCGGCCCGCGCCCAGCAACGCAGCCAGGCCGGTCGTGCCGTTGCCGGCATTGTTGTTGACGATGGTCAGGTCCTTGGCGCCCTGTTCCAGCAGGGCGTCGATCAGTTCCATCGGCTGGCCGGCCGTGCCGAAACCGCCAATCAGGACGGTGGCGCCGTCGGGTACGTCCGCCAGGGCGGCTGCCGCGTTTGCAACGAGCTTTGAGATCATGGGTGTCCGCGATAAAAAGGGCGTGTCATAATTTGTTCTTTACTCGAACTTTCGTTCTTTGAAAGAACATCGTTTCATGGTGACCTGGGAGTGTCAAGGCGGCTGCGCCTGGCAATTTCCCGGGTGGTGATCAGGGCTGCCGCGCGCATGGCTATCGATACACAGGAAACCCAGCAACCCAGCGATACCTACGTGCAGTCGTTCGCGCGCGGGTTGTCGGTGATACGGGCATTCGGCCCGCAGCGCCCGCAGATGACGCTGTCCGAGGTGGCGGCCGCCTGCGGCCTGACGCGCGCCGGCGCGCGCCGCATCCTGCTGACCCTGGCGCACCTGGGCTACGTGGCGATGGACGACCGCAAGTTCGCGCTGACCCCGCGCATTCTCGAGCTGGGCTACTCGTACTTGTCGGCCACGCCGCTGTGGGATCTGGCCCTGCCCTATATGGAAGAAGTGGCCGAGACCACGCGCGAATCGTGTTCGGTGTCGGTGCTGGATGGCACCGACGTGGTGTACATCTTGCGCCTGTCCACCCACAAGGTCATGAGCATCAATCTGTCGGTGGGCAGCCGGCTGCCGGCCTGGGTGACGTCCATGGGCCGCGTGCTGCTGGCCGGACTGCCGCCGGCCGATCAAGACCGCGTGCTGGCCGCCAGCGATATCCGTGCCCTGACGCCGCACACCGTGACCGACCTGGCCAAGCTCAAGCGCATCCTGGCGCAGGTGCGTACCGACGGTTATGCCTGCGTCGTGCAGGAACTGGAACCCGGCCTGCAGTCGGTGGCGGTGCCCGTCGTCGATCGGGCCGGGCGCGTGATAGGCGCCATGAATGTCAGCGGGCATGCCAACCGTTTTTCGCGCGACGCCATGCTGGACGCGTTCTTGCCGCCGCTGCGCCGCGCGGCCGAACAGATCGACCAGGCGCTGCGGCGCCGCTGACGTCCAGCAAGCCAGGGCAGAGGCGGCGCGCCTGTTCATTCAGACCGGCGCCACGCCCAGCGTGGTGCCGCCGCATACATACAGCATCTGCCCGGTCACGAAGCCGTTGTCCGGCGACAGGAAGAACATGGCGGCGCGCGCCACATCTTCGGGCGTGCCCAGCCGCTTGACGACGATGCTGTCGATGATGCGCTGCGTTTGCGGCGCGCCATCGGGGTTGCTGTTGCGGAACAGGTCGGTGGCGATGGGGCCGGGGCCGATGGCGTTGACGGTGATGCCGTCGCCGCCCAGTTCCATGGCCAGCGTGCGGGTCATGCCCACCAGGCCGGCCTTGGTGGCCGAATACACGACACGGTCGGGCTTGCCCAGCGCCGCGCGCGAAGACATGTTGACGATGCGGCCGAAGCCGGCGGCGCGCATGTCGGGCAACGCGGCCTGCACCAGGATCAGCGCGGTGCGCAGGTGCAGCGCCACGACATGATCCAGGTCGGCAAGGGTGGCGGTATCGGCGGTGCCGGGCCTGGTGGCGCCGGCATTGTTCACCAGCCCGACGATGGCATGGTCGCGGGTGGCCTGGGCGGCCGCGGCCTTGGTCTGCGCCTCGTCGGTCAGGTCGGCCTGGATCGACACCAGCCCTTCGGGCGCATTGTCCGGCAGGCGGTAGTCGATGTTGACGACACGATGGCCCGCGTCGAGCAGCGCGCGCACGATGGCGGCGCCAATGCCGGCGCTGCCGCCGGTAACCAGGTAAGCCTTGGGTTTATTCATATCGATTGCCTCTGGGGGTCAGATAGTCCATGCCGTGCCTCGGCACCCGCGCAGCGCTTCGGGCGTGGGCTTTTCTTTTCAGTGGGTCAGCATGCCCCACGAAAGCACGGCAACGATGTGGATGACACCCACCCACAGCATCATGATGACGGTGTAGCCCATCACGTCGCGCAGTTTCAGTTTCGACAGCGCCAGCGCGGGCAGGATCCAGAATGGCTGCACCAGGTCGTTCCAGGCGTTGCCCAGCATCACGGCCATCGAGGTCTGGTTGATGGCGCTGCCGATTTCCTTGGCGGCGTCGATCATGAACGGGCCCTGGATCACCCAGTGGCCGCCGCCCGAGGGGGCGAAGAAGTTGATGAAGAACGAGCTGATCAGCCCCCAGAAGGGCAGCGTGCCCGGCGTGGCGACGTCGACGAACACGTGCGAGATGGTGTTCACCAGCCCCGAGCCGGCCATGATGGCCATGATGCCCGCGTAGAAGGGATACTGCAGGATGATGCCCGAGATGGTCTTGATGCCGTCGTTGAGCTTGGCCACGTAGGCGGCCGGCGTGCCCAGCAGAATGATGCCCAGGAACAGGATGATGAAATTGATCAGGTTCAGGTCCAGCGAGCCGCCATCCACGAAGTGGAAGGCCACGTAGGCCACGCCCAGCAGGCCGATCAGCAGGCTGAGGATGCGGCTGTTGTTCAGCTTCGAGGCGATGGTGTGTTGTTCGGCCAGCTCGCCGGCGGCGGGGGCTTCGGTCGGCTTGTCGATGGCCGGGTCCACTTCCGTGACCTGGTCGCCCTGGCGGGGATGCAGCCAGGCGTTGAGCAGCGGCAGCGTCACGATGATGGCCAGGCTGGTCAGCAGCATGGGCAGCGAGAAAATTGTTTCCGACAGCGGCACCACGCCCATCTGGTCGGCCATGGGATGCCCCGGGGTGGCGATCAGCACCGGAATGCTGGCCGACAGGCCCAGGCCGTACATGGTGAAGCCGCTGTAGGCCGCAGCGATGATCAACGGGTAATGCACGCCCTTGACTTTCAGCGCCAGTTTCTTGGCCACGATGCCGCCTATCACCAGGCCGAAGCCCCAGTTCAGGTAGCTGCCGACGCCGCCCACCAGCGTGGCCACGATGATGGCCGTGCGCGGCTGGTGTACCAGGCCGACGATGCGGTTGAGCAGGCGGTCGGTCAGGGGTGCGGTCGCCAGCACGTAGCCCATGGCCAGGATCACCGCCATCTGCGTGGTGAAGGCCAGCAGGCTCCAGAAGCCCTTGCCCCATTCGCGGGTGATCTGGCCAAGGCCCTGGCCTTCGATGCCCATGGCCATCAGCACGGTCAGCAGCGTCAGCGCAATGGCGAACACGAAGGGATCGGGCAGATACTTGCGCATCAGCTCGGTAAAGAAAGAGGTTAATTTGTTCATGCTGCTTCCAGCTCGCTACGATTGGTCTTGTTCCAGGCTGCGCCGTGCCGGGCAGCCGCGCACACGGGTGTCCGGGCGGGCACGCCGCCGGTTCGGATAAAAGGGATTTCAGCCGGTCTGGCGGCTGTTCAGCCACGCCACCAGATCGCCCAATGCCGCGCTCTTGTCGCGCAGGACTTGCTCGCGGCGCTCGGCGGGCCAGGCATAGAAGCCCTGGCCGGCCTTGGCGCCGATATGGCCGTTGGCGACTTTCTCGGCCAGCAGGGGCGAGGGCGTGGTGCGGTTTTCCAGGTCGGGATACAGATAGGTGGCAATGGCGTGGTGCACGTCGATGCCGTTCATGTCGCGCTGTTCCAGCGGGCCTGTCAGCGCCAGGCGGATGCCCAGGCTCCACTTGACCACTTCGTCGATGTCTTCGGCGCTGGCGATGCCTTGTTCCAGCAGCGAGATCGCCTCGCGCGCCAGCGCATGCTGGATGCGGTTGGCGATGAAGCCGGGGATGTCGCGGTTGACCAGCACGGGGCGCTTGCCCACGCCGCGCAGGGCGGCCATCACGCGTTCGACGGTGGCGGGCGAGGTATCGTCATTGCGCACCACTTCCACCAGCGGGATCACGTCGGCCGGGGTGAAGAAGTGCGTACCCACGAAGCGATCGCGACGCGTCACGGCCTGGGCGATGGCGTTGATGGACAGGCCCGAGGTGTTGGTGGCGAAGATGGTTTCGGGCCGGCACAGCGTATCCAGCCGCGCGAAGATGTCGCGCTTGAGTTCCAGCTTTTCGGGGATGGCCTCGATGACCAGGTCGCACGAGCAGGCTGCTTCCAGGCCGGCTTCCATGCGGATGCGTCGCCGCGTCTCGGCCACGGCATCGGGGGCATACACCCCAAGCTGCCGGTCGATGACGCCGGCGGCGCGTTCCAGCGCGCCAGGCACCGGGTCGATCAAGACCACGTCTAGGCCTTGCGCGGCAAACAGGGCCGCGATGCCGCTGCCCATGGCGCCCGCGCCGACGACGGCCAGGCTCTGGATAGGAAGATCCATGTCGATACGCTCTCGATATGCTCGCGCTGGGCGGTCGGGCGCGGCAGGGTGCGTTTCATCCTGGGGTGCCTTCGCGTGCGCGGGCCGGGAATTATTGTGTTCTATATACGAACATTTGTGCGTATATAGAATTTATTGATAGTACTAAGAAATGGGGGTGAGCGCCAAATGTCGGGGAATGCAGGGCAGGATTTTCGGCGTTCGTGCCGCCCAGGTTTGATCTTCCTGGCTTATCGGTTTGCGTGACATTCGTGCCAGGGGTACACGCTTGCACGCAGAGCCGGCCTGACTGCCTGTTGGCAACATGGCCGCGCTCTGGCGAGCAGCGTGGATGACTCAGCCCGAATTGCGAAGCCCGGCCGCAATCCCGTTGATAGTCAGGTGAATCGCGCTACGTATCCGTTTGTCCGGCTCGGCGCCGTCGCGCTGTTCGGCCCGGAAGCGGCGGATCAGTTCGATCTGCAGGTAATTCAGCGGGTCGATGTAGGCGAAGCGTTCGCGCAGCGAGGCCATCAGGGTGGGGTTGTCGGCCAGCAGTTCGCGCTGCGTCAGCAGGCGCAGCATGGCAACGGTGCGGCCGTGTTCGGCGCTGATCTGGCCGAAGATGCGGTTGCGCAGGGCGCGGTTGGGCACCAGTTGCGCGTAGCGTGCGGCGATGGCCAGGTCGGACTTGGCCAGCACCATTTCCATATTGGACAGCAGCGTGCGGAAGGCGGGCCATTCGCGTGCCATTTCACGCAACTGGGCCAGGCGTGCGCGGCGCGAGCGAGGGGCGTCGGGGGCGCCGGTTTCCAGGTAGGCTTCGATGGCCGAGCCCACGCCGTACCAGCCGGTCAGCATCAGGCGGCACTGCGCCCACGAGAACCCCCATGGGATCGCGCGCAGGTCGTCGATGTGCTGGCCCTGCTTGCGCGAGGCCGGGCGCGAGCCGATGTTCAGGCCGGCGATTTCGGTAATGGGCGTGGCGGCGAAGAAGTACTCGGCAAAGCCGGGCGTGTCGTACACCAAGCCGCGATAGCAGCGCTGCGCGGTGTCGGACATGAACGACATGGCCGGGCCGTAATGCGCCATGTGCGCGTCTTCGGCGCTGGTGGCTGCCGCGCGCGGCGCCAGGGTCGATTCCAGCGTGGCCGCCACCAGCAGTTCCAGGTGCCAGCGGCCGACCTCGGCGTCTTTGTACTTGCTCTGGATGACTTCGCCTTGCTCGGTCAGGCGCAACTGCCCGGCCACGGTGCCCGGCGGCTGCGCCAGGATGGCGTCGAAGCTGGAACCGCCGCCGCGGCCCACCGAGCCGCCGCGGCCATGGAACAGGCGCAGGCGTACCCCCCGCGCGCTGAACACATCCACCAGTGCGCGTTCGGCCTGGTACAGCGACCAGTTCGACGTGAGGAAGCCGCCGTCTTTGTTGCTGTCGGAATAGCCCAGCATGACTTCCTGGGTGCCGTCCTGGGCCAGCTTGACGCGTTGGCGCACCTCGGGAAGATCAAGCCAGGCGGCCATGATTTCCGGGCCCCGCTGCAAGTCGGGAATGGTCTCGAACAGGGGCACCACCATCAAGCCGTCCCCGCTGGCGATGTCGGTGCCGGGGTCGGGATCGACGATCAGGCCGGTTTCTTTTTGCAGTACCAGCACCTCGAGCAAGTCGCTCAGGGTTTCGGTGTGCGACACGACGGTTTGCTGCACGGCCAATTTGCCGTAGCGGGCGCGGCCCGCGGCCGCGGCGCGCAGCACGGCCAGTTCGCGCGTGGTTTCTTCGCTGTAGGTGATCCAGGGCGAGGCCAGCGGGCGCGCCAGCGCCAACTCGGCGCGCAGCAAGGCCACGCGCGCGTCTTCGTCGAGCCGGGCGTAGACCACCGGCTTGCCGCCGATCTGCGCGCCCGCGCGCGTGAACAGTTCGCCCAGCACGCGCTCATGCACGTCGGAACTTTGCCGCAGGTCGACCGTGGCCAGGTGAAAGCCGAATACTTCTATGGCCTGCTGCAGGCCCGACAGGCGCAGCCGCGCGATGGGCGCGGCGTGGTGCGCGGACAGCGACGCGGCGATGATGGCCAGGTCGTCAGCCAATTCGCGTGGCGCGCCATAGGCGGGTGCAGGATGGGTGACGCGGCGCGCCAGGTCGCGGCCGGTCAGTTGCTGCGCGGTGGCGGCCAGGCGCGCGTAGATGCCGACCAGCGCGCGGCGGTAGGGCTCGTCGCGCCGGTGCGGGGACTCGTCGCCGCCCGCATCGGCCAATGCCTGCAGGGCCGGGTCGGCATCGATCAGCAGGGTCGTGATCGACAGTTCGGCACCCAGGGCGTGCACTTCTTGCAGGTAATGCTCGAACAGTACCGTGGCCTGGCGCAGCAGGGCCAGTTCCAGCGTGCCGGTATCGACATTGGGATTGCCATCGCGGTCGCCGCCGATCCAGCTGCCCATGCGCAGGAAAGGTTCCAGCGGCGCGGGCGGCGCGGCAAAGGGCTTGGCGGAATCGCGCCCCAGCAGGCGCGACAGTTCTGCGTAGACGCGCGGGATGACGTTAAGAAACGTGCTGCGGTAATAGGACAGCGCGTTCTCGATTTCGTCGGCCACCGTCAGGCGCGTGTAGCGCAGCATGCGCGTCTGCCACAGCGTGGCGACGCGGCCCAGCAAGGCCAGGTCCAGGTCGGCGATTTCCTCGGCGGTCAGGGGGCCTTCGCGTTGCAGCAGCACGGCGGCGATTTCGCGGTGCACGTCCAGCGTGCTCTTGCGCTGCACTTCGGTGGGGTGCGCGGTCAGCACCGGCACGACGCGGGCCTCGGCCAGCAGGCGGCGGATGCGCGCAGCGCCCACGCCCTGTTCTTTGAGCAGGGCAAAGGCTTCGCGCAGGCTGCCGCGCGCCGGCGTGTCGTCGGCCCGGGCGCGGGTGCGCTGGGCGCGATTCTGGTCGCGGTCTTCGGCGATGTTCGACAGGTGCAGAAAGTAGCTGAACGCGCGCGCTACCGAATTCGGGTCGTTGTCGCGCAGGCGCTTGACGCGCTGTTCCAGCAGCTTGCCGTCGGCTTCATTGCCCTCGCGCCGGAAGCGTACCGCGGTGCGGCGTAGTGTCTCGATGGTGTCGAATACCCGTTCGCCTTCGCAGGCCTGGATGACTTCCCCCAATAACCGGCCCAGCAGCCGGATATCGTGACGCAAAGGTTCGGCAGTCGCGGACTGCGGGCGGATGGCTTTCATCGGGTAAGGAATCCGTCGGAAGAAGTGTTGGAAGGGGATGGTGGGCGATACGGAAAACGGCGAATACAGCGACGCGGGTCATTTTACGCAGGCATTCTTACGGCCGCCCTTGGGGTACAGTTTCGTCATGGCGCCTTGCCTGCTTTCTTGCCCGAGTACGTTCATGCAGAATCATTCCCGCCGCGCGCTGGTCCTGTTTTCAGGCGGCCAGGATTCCACCACTTGCCTGGCCTGGGCGCTCGACCGCTATGCCCATGTCGAGACCGTGGCATTCGATTACGGCCAGCGCCATCGCATCGAACTCGACGCGCGCCTGAACGTGCTGCGCGAGCTGCGCGCCGGCTTTCCGCAATGGGCCGCGCGGCTGGGCGAAGACCACCTGCTCGACCTGCGGGTGCTGGGCCAGGTGGGCGATACCGCCATGACCAGCGACCGCGCCATCGAGATGCAGGCCAACGGCCTGCCCAATACTTTCGTGCCGGGCCGCAACCTGCTGTTCCTGACCCTGGCGGCAGCCCTGGGCTACCGTCGCCAGCTCGACGTGCTGGTGGGCGGCATGTGCGAAACCGATTTCTCGGGCTACCCCGATTGCCGCGACGACACCATCAAGGCCCAGCAGGTGGCGCTGGGCCTGGGGCTGGGGGCGCGCGTCACGATCGAGACGCCGCTGATGTGGATCGACAAGGCCGACACCTGGGCGCTGGCGCAGCAACTGGGGGGCCAGGCTTTGGTCGATATCGTGGTCGAGCACAGCCACACCTGCTACCTGGGCGAGCGCGGGGCGCGGAATGATTGGGGATACGGGTGCGGGCAGTGTCCCGCCTGCGCCTTGCGCAAGGCGGGTTGGGAACGTTGGCACCTGCCCTGACCTCAAGCTTCGCGCGTCGCGGCATGCCCCGGACGCCCGAACCGGACATAAAGCCACGCCGAGGCTGCCAGGATCACTGCCGCCAGAATCATCGATGTCACCATCGCCGCGCGCGGCCCCTGCCACGCAATCAATTCCGCATAAGCCACCGGCGCGGCCGCCGTCAGCAGAAAGCCCGGCACCAGCAGGCGGCCCACCAGCGCGCCATAGACTCGATAGTCGAACAGCGTCAGCGGCAGCGTGCCGCGGGTGATGGTCAGCAGGCCGTTGCAGGCGCCATACAGGCAGGCATACAGCGCGGCCGCGACGGGGTGGCCGGCCAGCGCGCCAGCCAGGAAACACAGCGGCATCACCGCGGTGGCGGCCAGGTTCAGCATCAGCGGATGCAAGCGTGCGCCGAACAGCAGTTCCAGCAAGCGCGCGCTGACCTGCCCGATACCCCACAGCGCCGAGATGCCCACCGCGGTCGAGGCCACCAGGCCCAGGCCGGTCAGCATGGCGATCAAATGCGTGGCGTTGGCCGCGGTCAGGAAGTTGGTCAGCATGGCGATCAGCGCGTACAGGCCTTGCGCCAGCCGCTGGTCGGTCGGGGTGCGGGCCAGCCCCGGGCCTGCGGCGGCCTGGTGCGTGCTGGCCGCATAACGAGCGCGCGGCAACGCCAGGTACAGGGGCAGGGTCAGCAGCGATAGCACGGCATACGCCAGCACCGCGCCGCGCCAGCCCAGCCATTGCGCCAGCAATTGCCCCACCGGCCACATCACCGTCGATGCCAGCCCGCCGAACAAGGTGATCTGCGACATGGCGCGTCGTGCCTGGGGGCCGCCGATGCGGGCCAGCGTGGCGAAGGCGGCGTCGTACAGCGTCAGCCGCATGCCGATGCCCAGCACTACCCAGGCTGCGTAGTACGGTACTGTTGCGTGCGCGGCGGCCAGCAGCGCGCAGCCCAGGGCCACCAGTACCGATCCGGCCGGCATGACGCGCTGGCCGCCCCATTGGTCGATGGCGCGGCCCGCCATCGGCGAGACCACGGCCATCACCACGATGGCCAGCGAGAAACCGCCGTAGATCTGCGCCACGCTCCAGCCCAGCTCGGCCTGCATGGCGGGCCCGAAATTGCTGATCAGGTAGAACGACACGCCCCAGCTCACGAGCTGGGTGATGCCCAGGCAAACGACCGCGCGCGCGGGAATGACGGCAGGCACGCAGGAAGCTCAGCGGCGCTCGTTGGGCGGGCAGTGGTCGCCGTCGCCCAGCGCGCGCTGCATCAACACGGTGTCGCGCCATTGGCCGAACTTGTAGCCCACTGAACGCAGCGTGCCGGCGGGATGGAAGCCCTGGCTGGCATGCAAGGCCAGCGAGGCCGCGTTGCGGCTGTCGCCCACCACGGCCAGCATCTGTCGCCAGCCGCCGGCGGTACAGCGTTCGATCAGCGCCGCCAGCAGGCGCCCGCCGATGCCGTGGCCGGCCTTGCCCGGCTTCACGTACACCGAGTCTTCCACTGTATGGCGATAGGCCGGCCGTGGCCGGTACGGTGTGCAGTAGGCATAGCCGACCAGTTCGCCGTCCAGCTCGGCCACCAGGTAGGGCATGTGCTGCGCCAGTACGGCTTCGCGCCGCGCGCGCATGTCGTCGGGCGATGGCGGGTCGAGTTCGAACGAGGCGGTGCCATGCAGGACGTGATGGGCGTAGATGGCCTGGATGGCTGGCATATCGGCGGCGGTGCTGTCGCGCACGATCAACGAAGCAGAAGCGGATAAGGGCATGGAAGTGGCTGGCCGGACAGGGGGAAGGTGGGGGTGGCCCACCGCTATCCGCAGTGTGCACCCAGCCTCTGTATTAATAAAGCTTTGGTTTATTATGCGATGTATAAGAAATTCTTTGGTTATGGCGACCCCCATGCGCGGCCTCAATCTGGATCACTTGCGCATCTTCCTGGATGTGATCGAACTGGGCAGCTTCTCGGCCGCGGCCGACAAGCATGGCCTGACCCAACCGGCGGTCAGCCTGCAGGTGCGCCAACTGGAACGCCGCTATGGCCTGCGCCTGGCCGAACGGGTGGGGCGCCGGGTGGCCGCCACGGCTGCCGGCACCGACCTGCTGGCGCACATCCGGGCCATCGACGCCGCGGTCGAACAAGCCGAACGCAGCATGCAGGCGCACACCGCCCAAGTGGTGGGCAGGGTGCGCCTGGGCACCGGCGCCACCGCCTGCACTTATTTGCTGCCGCCCTTGCTGGCCGACCTGCGGCGGCGCTTTCCCGCCCTGGAGATCGTGGCCAGCACCGGCAACACCGCCGACGTGCTGCGCGGCATCGAGGCCAACACCCTGGACATCGGCCTGGTCACCTTGCCTGCGCCCGGCCGCATGTTCCAGGTAAGCCCGGTGCTCGACGATGAGTTCGTGGCCATCTTTCCCGCCAGCGGCAAGCTGCCGGCTCGCGTCACGCCGCAGGCGCTGGCCGAGCGGCCCCTGGTGCTGTTCGAGCCGGGGGCGCGTACCCGCGAACTGGTGGAACTATGGTTCGAGGCGGCCGGGTTGCGCCCGCGGCCCGCCATGGAACTGGGCAGCACCGAAGCCATGAAAGAGATCGTGGCGGCCGGCCTGGGCTGCGCCATCTTGCCGAGTATGGCAGTACCGGCGGGCCGCGGCCGGCACGGCCTGCGCGTCATGCCGCTGGCTCCGCGCCTGTCGCGCAGCCTGGCGGTGGTGCTGCGCGGCGACAAGCCGCTGCACCGCGGGCTGGGCCAATTGCATGCGGCCCTGCTGGCCCTGGGCGGCCCCCCGGCCTGACGCGCCCGGCCGGCCCGGGGGCGACCCTTGGCAATCCGGCGTATTATTTAGCACTTTGCGAACCCTACCCGCCCGAGAAAGACCATGCCGCATTACCGTTCCCGCACGTCCACCCACGGCCGCAACATGGCCGGTGCCCGCGCCCTGTGGCGTGCCACCGGCATGCAGGACGGCGATTTCGGCAAGCCCATCATCGCGGTCGTCAACTCGTTCACGCAATTCGTGCCGGGCCATGTGCACCTGCGCGACCTGGGCGCCCTGGTGGCCAGCGAAATCGAAGCCGCCGGCGGCGTGGCCAAGGAATTCAACACCATCGCCGTCGACGACGGCATTGCCATGGGCCACGGCGGCATGCTGTATTCGCTGCCGTCGCGCGAACTGATCGCCGATTCGGTCGAATACATGGTCAATGCGCACTGCGCCGACGCCATGGTGTGCATCTCGAACTGCGACAAGATCACCCCGGGCATGCTGATGGCCGCGATGCGGCTGAACATTCCCGTGGTGTTCGTCTCGGGCGGCCCCATGGAAGCCGGCAAGATCAAGTCGCCCACCGACGGCAAGGTCATTGCCAAGATCGACCTGATCGACGCCATGATCAAGGCCGCCGACCCCAACATCACCGACGCCGAGGCCGAGCAGTTCGAGCGCAGCGCCTGTCCCACCTGCGGCTCTTGCTCGGGCATGTTCACGGCCAATTCCATGAATTGCCTGACCGAGGCCATCGGCCTGGCGCTGCCGGGCAACGGCACCATCGTGGCCACGCACGCCTGGCGCAAGGGCTTGTTCGAGCAGGCCGGCCGCCTGGTCGTCGACCTGTGCCGCCGCTACTACGAACAAGACGACGCGTCGGTACTGCCGCGCAATATCGCCACCAAGAGCGCGTTCCAGAATGCCATGACGCTGGATGTGGCCATGGGCGGTTCCACCAATACCGTGCTGCACTTGCTGGCCGCGGCGCAAGAAGCGGGCGTGGATTTCACCATGTCCGACATCGACCGCATTTCGCGCGGGGTGCCTTGCCTGTGCAAGGCCGCGCCCGCCACCGACAAGTACCACATCGAAGACGTGCACCGCGCGGGCGGCATCCTGGGCATCCTGGGCGAACTGGCGCGTGCCGACCTGCTGGACCTGAGCTGCGGCAACGTGCACAGCGGCACGCTGGGCTCGGCTATCGAGCAGTGGGACATCAACGGCGGTGCGGGCGACGCCGCGCAGAAATTCTTCCGCGCGGCGCCCGGCGGCATTCCCACCACCGTGGCCTTCAGCCAGGACGCCACCTTCCTGACGCTGGATCTCGACCGCCAGGGCGGCTGCATCCGCAGCAAGGAGCATGCGTACTCCAAAGACGGCGGCCTGGCCGTGCTGTACGGCAACCTGGCACCCAAGGGCTGCATCGTGAAGACGGCGGGCGTGGACGAATCGCAATGGCTCTTTACCGGCCGCGCGCGCGTGTTCGAAAGCCAGGATGACGCCGTCGAGGGAATCCTGGGCGACAAGGTGGTGGCGGGCGACGTGGTCGTCATTCGCTACGAAGGTCCGAAGGGCGGGCCGGGCATGCAGGAAATGCTGTATCCCACCTCGTACCTGAAGTCCAAGGGCCTGGGCAAGACCTGCGCGCTGTTCACCGACGGGCGCTTCTCGGGCGGCTCGTCGGGCCTGGTGATCGGCCATGCCTCGCCGGAAGCGGCCGAGGGCGGCAACGTGGGCCTGGTCGAAGATGGCGATACCATCGAGATCGACATCCCCAACCGCAAGATCAACCTGGCCGTGTCCGACGAAGAACTGGCCACGCGGCGTGCCGCCATGCAAGCCCGCGGCGAGCAGGCCTGGAAGCCGGTGGATCGCCAGCGCGTGGTCTCGCAGGCCTTGCTGGCTTATGCCGCCCTGGCCACCTCGGCCGACCGCGGTGCGGTGCGCGACGTCTCGCAGCTCAAGCGCTAGGCCGCAGCGCTACTGCCGGATGGGGCGGGAGTCAGGCACCTGAATCAGCAGGGGGAAGCGCGCGAGCGCTTCGGGGGTGGCCTACATCACCACGGACGCGCCGCCATCCATGGGAATGATCGCGCCCACCACATACGATGCGCGCGCGCTGGCCAGGAACAGCGCCACGTCGGCCACTTCTTCGGCCTTGCCGTAGCGACCCATGGGGATGCTGGCCTGGTTTGCCGCCAGGGCTTCCTCGCGCGTGATGCCGCGCCGCTGGGCGTCCAGGTCCAGCGACTGTTCCACCCGCTGCGTAAACGTGGGCCCCGGGTTGATGCCATTGATGCGTATGCCGTACTGGGCATAATGCGCCGCCAGGCCGATGGTGGACAGCATCAGCGCCGCATTGGCCGATCCGCCCGCCAGGTGGGTGCTGGTCGGGCGCTTGCCGCCGTTGCCGATGATATTCACCACGATGCCATTGGTGGCGCCTGCCGGCCGCGTGGCCGCCCGGGCGCGCATGCGCGGCAGCACGGCGTCCTGTACGTGGATATAGGGGAAGAACTTCGCGTCCATGGCGGCGTGCCACTTGGCGGCATCCAGGTCTTCGGCCTGATGGCGGCGAGCCGCGCCCGCGCTGTTGACCAGGATGTCGATGGGGCCGACCTCGGCTTCGATGCGTTCGATCACTTGCGCGGCCGCCTGCGGGTCGGACAGGTCGGCCGAGAAGACCGCCACGTTGTGGCCGCTGGCCTGCAACTGGGCGCGCGCCTGCTCCAGCCCTTCGGGGTTGCGCGCGATGATGGCCACATATGCGCCTTCGGCAGCAAAGGCATTCGCCACCGCAAGGCCGATGCCCTTGCTGCCGCCCGTTACCACTGTCACCTTGCCATTCAGTTTCAGATTCACCTTGCGCTCCGAGAGGACGAGAGCGGTCAACGATACTCCATCAACTCCTGTCCTGCCCGGCCCGGCGTTCAGGCCGGTGCCAGCGTGCGCGGCCGGCGGTCCAGCTTCCAGCTGTACAGGGCAACCGCCAGGCCGCTGGCGGTAAGCGCCGCCGCCACCAGCGGGGTGGCGGCCAGTCCGGGGCCGTGGTCGATGGTCAGGCCGCCCAGCACGGCCACCGTCGCGACGGCGGCGAACTTGCCATGCACCGTCAGGCTGAACACCGCCAGCACCACGGCCAGCAAGGCCAGGCTGCCCACCAGGGTAGGCATCAGCCGGCGATCGGCCAGCTTGCCGCCATACATGTTGCCGGCCACCAGGCCCACGCCGAACAGCAGCAGAATGGGCGATACCGCGCCCGGGCTGAAGCCGGCCAGCTCGGTCAGCAGCGGGGCAATGTAGGTGAACGCCGTGAACACGCCACCGAAACCCAGCACCGTCATCGCAAAACCCAGCAGCACTTGCGGGCGGCTCAATGCGCGCAGTTCGCCCATCAGGTCGCTGCCGTGGTCGCCGCGGCTGCGCGGCACCCAGGTGGCGATGGCCAGCATGGCCACGAGGCCCACGCCGGTCACGGCCCAGAATGTGGCGCGCCAGCCCCAGGCCTGGCCCAGCCAAGTGCCGAACGGCACGCCCAGCACGTTGGCCAGCGTCAGGCCGGTGAACATCAGGGCGATGGCCGAGGCTTGCTTTTCGGGTTTGACCAGGCTGGTGGCCACCACCGAGCCCACGCCAAAGAACGCGCCGTGGGCCAGCGAGGTCAGCACCCGCGCGGCCATCAGCGTGCCATAGCCGGGCGCCAGGGCACAGGCCAGGTTGCCCAGCGTGAAAACCAGCATCAGGCCCAGCAGCAATGTCTTGCGCGGCAGCCGGGTGGTCAGGATGGCGACCGGGGGGGCGCCGACCACCACGCCCAGGGCGTAGCCGGTGACCAGCAGCCCGGCGCTGGACAGCGAGACCCCCAGGTCCGCACCCACTTCGGGCAGCAGGCCCATGATGACGAATTCCGTGGTGCCGATGCCGAAGGCTCCCACGGCCAGCGCCCATAGCGCGATAGGCATTTCAATCTCTCCTGAAATAACGGGGTTTACCCTAGGTGTGGCATTGTGCGCCCCGCTATCTGTGAGAAAAATAGGCCTACAATCACTAGACTTGTGCGTAGGAATCAAAAATGGCCCTGAGTTCCGATGCGTTGCGCGTCTTCCTGGCGGTGGTCGATACGGGCAGCATGAGCGCGGCGGCCGAATTCCTGGGGCAGACCGCCTCGGGCGTCAGCCGCAGCCTGTCGCGGCTGGAAACGCAGTTGGGCGTGACCCTGTTGACGCGCACCACGCGGCGCATGGAGCTGACCGAAGAAGGGCAGTTGTTTCTGTCGCGTGCGCGCGACATCGTGGGCAAGCTGGACGATGCCGAAGAATGCATGCGCATCCGCCGCCAGCAGCCCGCCGGCAAGCTGCGGGTGGATGCTTCGGCGCCCGTGATGCTGCATTGCGTGGTGCCGCATATTGCCGCGTTCCGGGCCAGCTACCCCGAGATTTCGCTGGAACTGACCAGCAATGACCGTATCGTCGACCTGGTCGAGCATCGCACCGACATCGCGCTGCGTGCCGGGCCGCTATCGGATTCCAGCCTGCACGCGCGGGCATTGCGGCCGTCGCGGCGCTTGGTGGTGGCCAGCCCGGCTTACCTGGCGCGCCGCGGCGCGCCAGCCACGGCCGAGGCCTTGCGCCAGCACGAGGTGCTGGGCTTCACGCTGCCCGAGACCCTGAACGTATGGCCGCTGCACCATGCGGGCGGCACGGAATTCGCTGTCGTGCCCACGCTGGCGACCTCCAGCGGGGAAACCCAGCGGCTGCTGGCGATCGATGGCGTGGGCATCGCCTGCCTGTCGGAATTCATGCTGAAAGACGACCTGGCGGCGGGGCGGCTGGTGAAGCTGCTGGAAGACGCGTACACCGATTACCTGCAGCCCATGCATGCGGTGTACTACCGCAATACGCAACTGGCGCGACGCATCGCGTGCTTCCTGGATTTCTTCGCCGAGCGGATCTAGCGCGGCGCGCCAGGCGCGCTGTCAGCGCGCGGCGTCGTCGAAGGCCGCGTCGATTTCCTCGATATCCATCTCGGCGTAGCGCGCCGCCGCCCCGCTCAAGTCCCAGACCGCGCCGCCCTTGGCCACTTCTATCGCCATGGCGTCTTCGGCCCGCATGCGGGCCAATGCGCGTTCTACCGATTGCGCCGCCTGCTTGCGCGGCACGCAGATGACGCCGTCGCCGTCGGCCACGATCAGGTCGCCCGGCGATACCGATACGCCGTCGCAGACCAGCGGTGCGTTGACGCGGCCATGCCCCGACTTATCGGGGTGCGACGACAGCACGTGGGTGGCCCAGGCAGGGCTACCCAGGTCGCGCAGCATATCCGTGTCGCGCACGCAGCCCTGCACCACGACGCCGGCCAGGCCTTTCTTCAGCGCGTAGCGGGCCGCCATGTCGCCCCATTGCGCGCCCGAGATGGCGGGCTCGCACACCACCACCAGCACGTCGCCCGGCTGCGCCAGGTAAAGGGCCCGGTGCATCATCAGGTTGTCGCCGGGGGCGCAATAGGCCGTGACCGCCGGCCCGGCGATGCGCTTGCCTTCCACCACGGGGCGCATGCGGCTGGACATCAGGCCGCGCCGGCCCGCGGCGAACTCGGCTTCGTGCAGGTCGGATACGGTTGTCTCTTGCGCCTGGGCGCAGACGGCGGCATCGACGCGGTTCACGCGCAGGTAGACCAGGGATCGATTCATGGCTTGCTTTCCTGTCGGGGCGGCGGGGGTCAGTGCGGAACGCAATAGGCCTGGGGCGGCAGCCGGAAGGTGGTGCGCTTCATCAGGCGCGGCTGGTCCAGCCGCATCTCGTCGCGCCGGTGCATGGTGCAGCCGTTGTCCCACATGACCAGGTCGCCGTTGTGCACTTTGTGACGGTACACCAGTTCGGGGCGGCTGCCCGCCTCGAACAGCAGGGGCAATACGCGCTCGTTGTCGGCCTGGCTCAGCCCGTCGATCGCCACCAGCGTGGTCGGGTCGGCGTACAGCGCCTTGCGTCCGGTGACGGGGTGCGTCAGCACCAGCGGATGCGTGGCATCGGGCAGGCTCAGCATGGCCTTGGCCTGGGTCGTGTCCTGCTTGAGTTCCAGCGGGTTCATGATGGCCATGCGCTTGGCGTAGCGATAGGTGCCGGTGCGGCCATCGATCAGTGATTGGATCTCGGCCGGCAGGCTGTTCCACGCGCCGTACTGGTTGGCCCAATAGATATCGCCGCCGCCCTTGGGCACTTCCACGCCGTACAGCATGGCGCCGGTGGCCGGTTGGCGCATGAAGGTCTGGTCGGAATGCCAGGCCACATCATCGCCGCCCGCGAAGCCGCCCACGCCCTTGCCGTCGGCATAGCGCAGCGTGCTGAAGTAAATGATCTCGTCCTGGTAGGGCGACAAGATGTCTTTGCGGCTGATGACTTCGCAGGGGCCGAATTGCTGGCTGAATTGCACCTGCTCGTGTTCTTCGATCGACTGGCGCCGGAATACCATCACGGGCGCCTGCTGCCACAGCAGGCGCAGCTGCTCGATGGCGGCGGCATCTTCCAACAGTTTCTCGATCTTCTCGTGCACTTGCACGACGAAACCGTCGTGCAATACCTGGTGGCCCAGGCTGATACCAGTGTGTGCCATGGCGGGGTTCTTCCTGATCAGGATACGGAAATGCCGAAGGCCGTGCCTATTCCGGCTTCATGCCGGCGGTGCGCACGACTTCGGCGTTGGACTGGCGTTCTTTGTGCAACCAGGCCAGCAGTTGGTCGTGGTTCATTTCGGGCGCGGGCTCGAAGCCCAGGTCGTGCAGCGTCTTGGCGGTTTCGGGCAGCGCCAGTATCTTGTGCATTTCGCGGGCCAGGCGCTCGCGCACCGCCACGGGGGTGCCGTGCGGCGCCATCAAGGCGTTCCAGGCCACGACATCGAAGCCTTCGATGCCCTGCTCGGCTACCGGCCGCAGGTCGGGCAGGGCACTCATGGCGCGCTGCGAGGTCACCGCCAGCGGGCGAATCTTGCCGAACTGCGCGCGCGAGGCCGCAACGGTGTCGATCGATACCGGCACCTGGTTGCCGATCAGCGCGGCCATCGCTTCGCCCGAACCCTTGTACTTGATGGGATACAGCGGCACATCGCGCAGCTTCAGCATTTCGAACACCAGTTGCGCGGTGACGCTGGGCAGGGCCACGTCGATCTTGTCCGGCCGGGCGCGCGCCTGCTTGATCAGTTCGGCCAGTGAATTCACGCCCAACTGGGGGTTGACCGAGATCACCATGGGGATCAGCGCGGTGGCGGCAATGGGATCGAAGTCCTTCTCGGGGTCGTAGCCCAGGTTGTCGTATAGCGCGGGATTCAGCGCGTGCGTACCAGAGGCGCCCATGATCAAGGTATAGCCGTCCGGTTCAGCCCGCGCGACGTAGGTGGTGCCGATGTTGCCGAAGGCCCCGGCACGGTTCTCGACGACCACTGGCTGGCCCAGCGCAATAGACAGCTTGTTGGCGAAATAGCGGGTGGCGATATCGGTGCTCTGGCCCGGGGGGTAGGCCACTACGATCTTCAGCGGACGGTCGGGATAGCCGCCGGCCCGCGCCGCCGCGGGCACAAGCCCGGCCAGCAATGCCGCGCCCAGACAGACGGCAAGCGTATAGATGCGTTTCATCTTGGTCTCCTTTGGGTGGGGCCGGCAGAAAAGCGTTCTTTGTGTTTTTCGTATCGAACGCGGGCCGGTTGTCTCCGAGACCAGCATATCGGCGCGCCTGCGCCCTGCCCATAGCGTGCGGCAGGGGAGTTTCACCATTTGAACTTCTTGGGTGCCCGGCGCTGCCGGACGCCTTCGGCGGGCCTGGCGCCCGCCGATCAGGCACTCACGCGAACGACTGCTCCATCTCGCGGCGGAACTGCACGGCGGGTGCCCGCTCGTCGAATTCGACGTCGTGCCAGCGTATGGCCTGCGACTGTCGCACCGCGTTCTTCAGCTTCACTTTGTGGGCCAGGCCCAGCGGCAGATAACCGTCGGCCACTGATTCGCGCGCCGGCATCAGCTTGCCGTATACGGTGTAGCCGCCTTCGCCGTCGAGTTCCTGCCCCGCCGGCAGGTCGCGCTTGGCGGTGGCCACCACATCGCCGTGCCAGCCCGAGGCCGAGCCGGTAGGTTCGTGCCGCAGGCCCACGCTGGCCACGCTGATGCCCAGTTCCAGGCCAATCAGGTGATAGGGCTTGTACATGGCGGCGTAGTTGCCGCTGGGGTCGGTGATCAGGCCATATTCCTTGAAGCAGCGCCGCACGTAGTCGCTGTCGGCCGCCAGCGTCACGTAGACGCCCCAGCGCAAGTCGCGGAACACCGGCCGCCCGTCGCGTTCCAGCGATGAAATCACTTCGACCTGGCCGCGATGGTGCAGCATGCCGCCATCTTCACGCGGGCGCAGCACGCGGGCCAGGTCGTCGACGCCGCAGGGCGGGAAATGCAGTCCCGACGGCGCCGGCAGCAGGCCAGTGGCATTGGCCACCGCCGCCATCTCGATGGCGCTCTTGGTGCCGTCCAGGAAACTGTTGAACATCTGCGCGTTGAAGTCGCCCGCGGCCACCATTTCATCGGTGAAGCCGTAATAGGGCCATACGGTGTCCGGCGTCGATGTGTGGAACTCGGGCAGGTACTTGGTGCCCTTGCCGGCGGCAATGACTTCGAAGCCGCTGGCGCGGGCCCAGTCGACCATTTCGCAGATCAGCGCGGGCTGGTCGCCGTAGGCCAGCGAATAGACAATGCCGGCTTCGCGCGCCCGCCGCGCCAGCAAGGGTCCGGCCAGGGCATCGGCCTCGACGTTGACCATGACGATATGCTTGCCATGCTCGCAGCAGGCCAGCACATGCGCGATGCCCGCCGCCGCCTGGCCGGTGGCGTCGATCACGATCTCGATCTCGGGGCTGGCAATGACCGCTGCCGCATCGTCGCTGAAATACACCCGGCCCGAACGCGCCGCGTCTTGCGGGCTGTCGGCCCGCAGTGCATCGGCCGGCCAACCCACGCGGGTCAGGGCGGCGCGCGCCCGGTCGGGCTGCAGGTCGGCCACGGCCACCAGCTGGATGCCCGGCGTGCGCCGGGCCTGGCTGAGGAACATCGAACCGAACTTGCCGGCGCCGATCAGCGCCACGCGCAGCGGCTTGCCGTCCACGTCGCGCTGCTTGAGCATGCGGTGCAGATTCATTGGGCAGTCTCCTCAAGGCGCTCGAGCGAGGTCCGTGCCGCCTCGGCCGGCGTGCCATTTTTCCATGGCAGTTCTACAGCATAGTCCTTTTGCAGGCAGTCGTCGGGCAGGCATTCGATGGGGGCGAAGTTCCTGTGCGCGATCCATTCCACGCGCTTGAAGCGCCGGATATGGTTCGACACGGCGCATAGGCTCAGGTAGACGCTGACGCGGTTCCAGGGGCTGAGGTTGGACGATGACGCATGCACCAGGCACGAATGGAACAACAGCATCGATCCGGCCGGCCCTTTCGGCGCGACGATGCCGCCGTCGCGGCCACCGGCCTTTTCCACCATGGTGCGGATGTTGTCGTTGTTGATGGTCCATAGCGGGTAGCTGGTGGTCGTAAGGTCGTGCCCCGCCTCGAGTACGCCCAGGCGGTGGCTGCCCGGAATGAACATCAGCGGACCGTTGTGCTCGTTGACCTCGTCCAGGAAGATGGCCACGTTCATGGCCCGCGGGGTGGGCATCAGGTCGTCGTTGAGCCAGGTGCCGTAGTCCTGGTGCCACTGCCACACGTCGCCGTCGAAGGCGTTCTTGCCGTTGATCTTGAACTGGTGCATGTACACCGGTTCATCGAACAACTGCTCGACGGGGCTCACCATGCGGGGGTGCCGCGCCAGCCGCGCGAACGGCGCGCTGTACAAGTGGGCCGCGAAATTGGTCCGCACCGCGCCGCCATGCTTTTCGCGCACGTTCTCGGGCCGGTCCTGCGCATACAGGTGCGGCACCTCGTCGGTGAGCCTGGCGATTTCCTGCGGGGAAAACAGGGCGGGAAAGAACAGATACCCGTTCCGGTCGAATTGCTGGCGTTGCGCTTGGGTAAGTTGCATCGTCGTCTCCGGGTAGGGGCCGGCTGGGGCCGGCTCTGGTGGTTCCGGCGTCGCGCGCCGGTGTGGTGGAAAGTCGCGCGGTTCAGGCGCGCTGGGTTGCCTGAAGGCGGGGAATAAGCCCCGCCGCAGCCCGTTCGGCGTGTTCGCGGGACAACGTGGCCGCGCGCTCGTCGTCGCCGGCATTGATCGCGGCCACGATCGCAATGTGTTCGTCCCACAGGCCCGCCCGGACCCCGGCAGGCGCGGATACGGCGCACATCACGCGTTCCAGGTGGCCCCATTGCGGTGTCATTACCGAAGCCAGCAGCCGGTTGGCCGACGCGTCGTAGATGGCATGGTGCAGTTGCGTATCGGCGGCGATCAGGGCCGGCATGCGGCCGCGCCGCAGGGCCGCCAACCCACGCTCGATCAGCGCGGCGGGCAGCGGCGGGGTGGTGCCGGCAGCCACGCGCCGGGCGGCAAGCCGGGCCGCCAGCGCATCGACCTCGGCGCGTAACTGATAGAACTCGGCCACCAGTTGCGGATCGAGCGGCGCCACCTGCAGCGTGCCGCGCCCGTCGGCGCGGATGGCAAGCCCATCGCGCTCCAGGTGGGCCAGGGCCTGCAGCACCGGCTGGCGCGAAATCCCGAAGCGCGCGGCCAGCTCTTCCTGGCCCAGCCTCAAGCCGGGTGCCAGTTGCCCCCCGATGACGGCTTCCCGCAATTGCGCGTAAACGGTGTGGGCCAGGTCGCTGGCGGCGGGCAAGGGTTTAAGCATGGCGGGCGTCCGTGGATTTCTGTATTCAGAATACAGAAATCCACGGCGGTGTCACGCTGCAGTGCCGCAATGCCGCTGACCTGCTAGCGGTCTGCCGTGTACAGCTCGCCCGCCAGCACGCCGCGCCAGTTCGCCCAGGTCAGCCGCGGCCGATCGGTGGCCTGGCGGTTATAGGGGGCGTCGTAGACGATGTGGCGCCAACTGGGCCGCACCGCGCCCTGGATATGCGGCTTGTCGTCGATGAGCAGCTCGCCGCGCACCAGGGTCTTGTCGCGGGTCAGCACCAGCCGCTCGGTGGCCGCGCGGCCCAGGTGGCGTTCGACCCACAGGTACTTCTCGGCCACGCAGTTTTCGAATTGCAGCAGGGGCGACGTGCAGATGCGTACGTCCAGGCCCAGCGCCAGCAGTTCCTGGTACGCCTCGACCGCGCCCGCCACCGGCGGCAGGTCGCGGATGAAACCGGGGGCGGTATAGATGGCTTCGGCGCGGGCGCGCAGTTCGGGCGGGTAGTCGTCCAGAATGCGGAATGAGCGGCGGCTTTCGTAAGGCACCGGGGCGATGTCGGGGTGCCGTGCCCGCCATGCTTGCAGGAACGCGTGTTCGAAGTCGGCCAGGACACCGTCTTGATCGAGCAGGATCACCATGATGTGCACAGGGCAGGGGCGGGCCCCGATTGTGCCACGCGGACGGCACGTGGCGCACCGTGCGCGGTCAGCCGCCTGAACGGGCCAGTACCTGATAGCGGGCGGTACCGTCCTGGGGGCGCGACTGCACCAGCACATAGCGGTTGTAGCGCCACTGTTCGGGCGCGGGCGCGGGCGGCTGGTTGTCCAGGCGGGCGGCCCGCCGCAGCAGGGTGACATGCGGCGTGAACGCTTGCGGGGGCCGTTGCCAGCCCAGCGGTTCCAGCCAGTTCCAGAGTTCGTCGTGCGTTTGTTGCAGCGCCGGCGCCGCCTGGGCCGGGCCGGCCCAGACGATGCCCTGGCGCTCGAACACGCCGTAGCGGTCCAGGGTGATGCCGCCCGGCGCGGCGCGCTGCCGGGCGGTGGCCGCCACCAGCGCGGCCACCCGTTCAGTGTCGACGGCGCCCAAAAATGCCAAAGTCAGGTGCAAGGTGGCGGGTTGCATGACGCGCCCGCCGCAGGCGGCCTGGGCTTGTGCGGCCCAGTTTGCCAGCGTGGCGGCCAGTGCGGGCCCAGGCCATAACGCGAAGAACAGCCTGGCGCGGACCGGGGCGCCCGCAGCGACAGGCGCAGCGGAACGGGAAGAGGCGGGCATGACGCCACATTATGGCCCACTCCAGTAATAGCAGGCCAGGGCCTCGCGGCCCCGCCCGGTTGCGCATCAGCGCTGTGCCAGCGATGCCGGCAGAGGCGTGTCCCAACCGCCGCCCAATGCCCGCACCAGGTTCACGGCCGAACGCGCGCGTTCGCCGTCCAGCTGTACCGCCACGCGCTGCTGCGCCAGCACCGTGCGATCGGCTTCGATCACGTCCAGGTAGCTGATCGAGCCTTCGCGGTATTGCGTCAGCGAAATGTGCGCCGCGCGCTGCGAAGACTGCAGCGCCGCATCGTGCACCGTGGTCTGGGTGGACAGGATGCGCAGGTTGGCCAGGTTGTCTTCCACTTCGCGGAAGGCCGTCAATACCGTTTGCCGGTAATTGGCCACGTCTTCTTCATAGACCGCGCGGGCGCGATCCAGGCCGGACTGCCGGCGGCCGCCGTCGAAAATCGGCAGCGACAGCGCGGCCCCCACCAGCGGCCCCAGCAGGAAAGTGCGGCTGGACCATTCGAACAGGTCACCCAGTTCCGCGGATTCGACGCCCGCCGCGCCCGTGATGTTCAGGCTGGGAAAGAAAGCCGATTTCGCCACGCCGATGCGCGCATTGGCCGCAGCCATGGCGCGTTCGGCCGCGGCGATGTCGGGGCGACGCTCCAGCAAGGTGGACGGCAGGCCGGCCGGTACATTGACCGAGACGCGCGTCAACGGCAGCGAAGGCAGGCTGAAGTCCGACGGCGCCTTGCCCAGCAGCACGGCCAGCGCGTGTTCGGCATTGGCACGGCGGCGTTCGAAGCCCAGGGCCTCGGAACGCGCCGATTCCAGTTCCGATCGGGCGCGCGCCAGATCCAGTTCGCTGATGTCGCCCGCGTCGTAGCGGCGCTGGATCAACTGCAGGGTCTCGGCACGCAGGTCGACCGTTCGCCGATACAGTTGCAGTCCCGAATCCAGTTCGCGCACCTGGAAGTAGGCTTGCGCCACGTCGGCCTGCAGGGCCAGCAGCACCGAGCGGTACAAGGCCTCGCTTTGCTGCGCGTCGGCGGTGGCGGCGTCCACGGTCGAGGCCACGCGGCCGAACAGGTCGACCTCGTAGGCCACGCCCACCTGGGCGCGCCAGAGCGTCGAGGGGTCGGTCGAGTCCCCGGCCGACAAGCCTTGCGAGGCCGGCGAAGGGCGCTGGCGCGTGGGGCCGAAGCCGGCATCCACGGTGGGAAACCGTTCCGAGCGCGCGTTGCCCAGCAGCGCGCGCGCCTGCTTCAGGCGGGCCGCGGCGGCCTGCAGGTTGTGGTTGGCTTGCTGCGCCTCGTCTTCCAGCGCGTTGAGCGTGTCGTCGCCGAACAGCTTCCACCATTCGCCGCGCAGCGCCTGCTCGGCGGGCTGGGCCGTTTGCCAGTTGCCGGCTTCGTGCGCGGGCAAGGCTTCCTTGAAGGCCGCCGGCGTGGTCACTTCGGGCCGCTGGTATTCGGGGCCCACCGCGCAGCCGGCCAGCACCAGTAGCGCAGCCAGCAGGGCGGGGGCACGTGTCAATAAGTGCTTCATGATCAATGCTTCTCTTCAATGGCCGGTATGCGGCGCGGTGACCGGGGCCTGGTGCGGCGCAGCCGAATGCAGCTTGCGCGCGCCCAGGGACCGCAGCAGTACGTAGAACACCGGCGTCAGGAACAGGCCGAACAACGTCACGCCCAGCATGCCGAAGAACACCGCCACGCCCATGGCATGCCGCATTTCAGAACCGGCGCCCGAGGACAGCACCAGCGGCACCACCCCCATGATGAATGCGATCGAGGTCATCAGGATCGGGCGCAGGCGCAGCCGGCTGGCTTCGATGGCCGCCGACAGCGGTGTGCTGCCCTGGATTTCCAGCTCGCGTGCGAACTCCACGATCAAGATCGCGTTCTTGGCCGACAAGCCCACCAGCACCATCAAGCCGATCTGCGTGAAGATGTTGTTGTCGCCGCCCGTCAGCCAAACGCCGGTCAGCGCCGCCAGGATGCTCATCGGCACGATCAGGATCACCGCCAGCGGCAGCGTCAGGCTTTCGTACAGCGCGGCCAGCACCAGGAACACCAGCAGCACGCTGATGGGAAACACCCAGACGCCGGCGTTGCCCGCCAGAATCTGCTGGTAGGTCAGGTCGGTCCATTCGAACTTGATGCCGCGCGGCAGCGTCTCGGCGGCGATACGCTCGGCCGCGTCCTGCGCCTGGTCCGACGAATAGCCCGGCGCCGGGCCGCCGTTGATGTCGGCCGAGGTGAAGCCGTTGTAGCGAACCACCATTTCCGGCCCGAAGGTCTGCTTCACGTCCACCAGCGCCGACAGCGGCACCATCTGGCCCGTATCGCTGCGGGTCTTCAGTTGCAGGATGTCGTCGGGGCGCGCGCGGAACGGTGCGTCGGCCTGGGCCCGCACCTGGAACACGCGGCCGAAACGGTTGAAGTCGTTCACGTACATCGAGCCCAGGTAGATCTGCAGGGTGTCGAAGACGTCGGTAACCGGCACGCCCAGCTGCTTGGCCTTGACCCGGTCCAGGTCGACGTCCAGCTGCGGCACGTTGATCTGGTAGTTCGAGAAGGTGGGGCCCAGTTCGGGCGTTTGGCGCGCCTTGGCCAGGAAGGCCTGCGTGGCCTTGTCCAGCTCGGCATAGCCCATGGCCGTACGGTCTTCGATCTGCAGCTTGAAGCCGCCCATGGTGCCCAGCCCCATCACCGGCGGCGGCGGGAACACCGCAATGAAGGCGTCCTTGATGCCGGCGAACTTGGCGTTCAGGTTGCCCGTGATCGCATCGCCCGACAGGGCCGCGTCATGGCGCTCGTTGAACGGCTTGAGCGTCACGAACACGATGCCGGCGCTGGAACTATTGGTGAACCCGTTGATCGACAGGCCGGGGAAGGCGATGGCGCTTTCCACGCCCGGTTCTTTCAGGGCGATGTCCGACATGCGGCGGATCACGTCTTCGGTGCGGTCCAGCGAGGCGCCGTTGGGCAGTTGGGCAAAACCGATCAGGTATTGCTTGTCCTGCGCCGGCACGAAGCCGCCGGGCACGATGTACGAGATACCCACGGTGGCCGCCAGCAGCACCGCGTACACGGCCATCGCGCCGCCCTTGCGGCGGATCACGCCGGTAACGCCGGTGGCGTACGAATCGGAGGCCCGCCCGAAGAAGCGGTTGAACCAGTTGAAGAACCCGCCGAACACCCGGTTCATGCCGCGCGTCAGCCAGTCGGGCTTGTCGTGATGGCCCTTGAGCAGCAGGGCCGACAGCGCCGGCGACAAGGTCAGCGAATTGAAGGCCGAGATCACCGTCGAGATGGCGATGGTCATGGCGAACTGCTTGTAGAACTGGCCCGACAGCCCCGTCATGAAGGCCAGCGGCACGAACACCGCGCACAGCGTCAGGGCAATGGCGATGATGGGCCCGCTGACTTCGCGCATGGCACGGTAGGTGGCGTCGCGCGGCGTCAGCCCGGCCGCGATGTTGCGTTCGACGTTTTCCACCACCACGATGGCATCGTCCACCACGATGCCGATGGCCAGCACCATGCCGAACAGCGACAGCGCGTTGATCGAATAGCCGAACATCAGCAGCAGCGAGAACGTGCCCACGATGGACACCGGCACCGCCAGCAGCGGAATGATGGACGCGCGCCAGGTCTGCAGGAACACGATCACCACCAGCACCACCAGCGCGATGGCTTCCAGCAACGTCGTGATCACCGCCTTGATGCTCGACCGCACGAACTGCGTGGGGTCGTATTCAATGCGGTATTCCACCCCAGGCGGAAAATCGGCCGACAGTTCCTCCATGGTTTCGCGCACCTGGGACGACACGTCCAGCGCATTGGCCCCGGGCGACTGCATGATGCCCATGCCGATGGCCGGCTTGTTGTTCAGCAGCGAGCGCAGGCCGTATTCCTGCGCGCCCAGCTCGATGCGCGCCACGTCCGACAGCCGCGTCACGGCGCCGTCGGACGAAGACTTCAGGATGATGTTGCCGAACTCGGTCTCGTCCTGCAGGCGGCCCTGCGCGTTCACCGAGAACTGCATGGGCACGTCGCCCTGCGTCGGCGAGGCGCCGATCACGCCCGCCGCCACCTGCACGTTCTGCTCGCGGATGGCGTTGACCACGTCGGTGGCGGTCAGGCCGCGCTGGGCCACTTTCTGCGGATCCAGCCACACGCGCATCGAGTAGCTGCCCGAGCCCCAGATCTGCACTTCGCCCACGCCGCTGATGCGCGACAGGCGGTCCTTGATGTTCAGCACCGCATAGTTGCGCAGGTAGGTGATGTCGTAGCGGTCGTCGGGCGAGATCAGGTGCACCACCAGCGTCAGGGTGGGCGAGCTCTTGGTGGTGGTCACGCCCAGGCGCTGCACGTCGGGCGGCAGGCGCGGCAAGGCCTGTGACACGCGGTTCTGCACCAGTTGCTGCGCCTTGTCGGGGTCCACGCCCAGCTTGAAGTACACCGTCGTCGTCAGGTTGCCGTCGCTGTTGGCCTGCGACTGCATGTACAGCATGTCTTCCACGCCGTTGATGGACTCTTCCAGCGGCGAGGCGACCGTGGCGGCAATGACCTTGGGGTTGGCGCCGGGATACTGCGCCCGCACCACCACCGAAGGCGGCACCACTTCGGGGTACTCGGAGATAGGCAGCTGGAACATGGCCAACAGGCCCGCCAGCAGCACTATCACCGACAGCACGCCCGCGAAGATCGGCCGATCGATGAAGAATTTAGAGATATTCATGTTGCTTCCGATGGCTTAGTTCAGGCTGGCCGTGGCGGTTTGTCCACCGGCCGGCGGCGTATCCATCGACACCAGGTTGGGGGCCACGGTGTCGCCCGGCCGCACGCGCTGCAGGCCGTTGACGACAATGCGCTCGCCCGGCTTCAGGCCGGCGGTGATGATGCGCAGGTTGCCCTGGCTGGCACCCAGCGATACCTGGCGATAGACGGTCTTGTTCGCGTCGTCGACCACCAGCACGAAGCGCTTGTCCTGGTCGGTGCCGATGGCGCGTTCTTCTACCAGCACCGCCGGGCGCGGCTCGGTGCCGCCCAGCCGGATGCGGGCATACATGCCCGGCACCAGCAGGCCGTCGGGGTTGTTGAACATGGCGCGCACGCGGATCGTGCCCGACGAGGTGTCGATGCGGTTGTCCACCGAACGCACCGCGCCTTCGCGCGAATAGCCCGTCTCGTTGGCCAGGCCCAGTTGCACCGGCACCGAAGCGCCCGCCACGCGTGCCGGGCTGACATACTTCAGGTAGGCCTGCTCGTCCACGTCGAACGACGCGTACATCTGCGACACCGAGACCAGGGTGGTCAGCGCCACCGATCCGGCGCCGGCGGCGACCACATTGCCCTCGGTGACCTCGGCGCGCGACACGCGGCCGGCCACCGGGGCCAGGATTTCCGTGTAGCCCAGGTTCAGCTTGGCGGTGTCCAGGGCGGCCTCGGCCGCCTGCAGGTTGGCGGCGGCTTCGCGCGCGTCATTGCGCTTGGATTCGAAGTCGCGCCGGGCGATGGCGTTCTCGGCCAGCAGGCGCTTGCCGCGCGCCAGTTCCGAGGCCGTGAAGCCCACCCGGGCGCGGGCGGCCGCCAATTGGGCGGCCGCGCGGTCGACTTCGGCCTTGTACGGGCGGGGGTCGATGGTGAACAGCGGATCGCCCTTGTTGACCAGGCTGCCGTCCTGGAAATGCACGGCGGTCAGGGTGCCCGACACCAGCGGGCGGATATCGACCCGGTCTATGGCTTCCAGCCGGCCGGAATAATCCTGCCAGTCGACGATGGTCTTGCCCAGGGCCGGGGCCACGTCCACGGCCGCGGCGGCGGGAGCCGCCTGGGCCTGGGCCGTGCCCGTACCGGCCGGGCCGCGCAGCAGGGTATAGCCGCCGCCGGCGGCGATCAGGGCCGCGAAAACCGCCAGCAATACAATGCGTTGGCGCGAAACAGTCATGGTGTTTCCTTGAACATATATGGGGACGAATGACCGAAGGCAGCGGGGAAGCAGGCATCCCGCGGGGGCTGGGACCACCGCAGCGCGGTGGTCTAAGGCTATCGGTCGATTCAGGACGATTGCATTTTGAATGTTTTGCGTCAGGGGATAAACACGGTTAGGTCGTCAACACTGTTCGATCTCGATGAACAATGGCGGCTCAAACCGCGTTATGCTGAGCACACTTCGTTTATTCATTGCCATCCAGGACACGACCATGGACCGCTTTCAAGCTATGCAGGTCTTCGTGCGCGTTGTCGACGCCAACAGCTTCACCCGGGCTGCCGACAGCCTCGCGTTACCCCGCACCACCGTCACCACCGCCGTCCAGAGCCTTGAGCGCCGCCTGGGCGTGCGCCTGCTCAATCGCACCACGCGGCGCATCAGCCTGACCCCCGACGGCGCCGCTTATTACGAACACAGCACGCGCATCCTTTCCGAAGTCGAGGAAACCGAAGCCTGCTTCCAGGAAGCGGCGCTGCGGCCCAAGGGCAAGCTGCGCATCGACGTGCCGGCCAGCATCGGCCGCCTGATCCTGATTCCGTCGTTGTGCGAGTTCCACACGCGCTACCCCGATGTCGAGCTGGTGATCGGCATGGGCGACCGGCGGGTCGACATGGTGCAGGAAGCCGTCGATTGCGTCATTCGCGGCGGCGAGCTGGAAGATTCCAGCCTGGTGGCGCGCCGTATCGGCACGTTCCAGAGCCTGACCTGCGCGGCGCCGTCGTACCTGGAACGCCAGGGCATGCCGCACACGCTGGAAGACCTGAACAGCCACCACGCCGTGCACTACTTTTCCAGCCGCTCGGGGCGCAACTGCAACTGGGATTTCGTCATCGACGGCAAGACCCGCGAAGTCGACGTGCCGGGCTGCGTATCGGTCAATGACTGGAGCGCGCACCTGGCCTGCGCCCTGCAAGGCTTCGGCCTGGTGCAAACCGCCCGCTTCATGGCGCTGCCGCACCTGCAGGCCGGCGAGCTGATCGAGGTGCTGCCGCAATGGAAGCCGCGCCCGGTGCCGATTTCGCTGCTGTACCCGCAAAGCCGGCAACTGTCGCCCAAAGTGCGGGTGTTTTCCGACTGGGTGGCCGAACTGTTCGCGCGCTGCCCGCTGCTTAGCGGCGGCGACGGCTCCGAGAACTGCCACGACGTCGGCAAGGCCGAACTCACTCCCGCGGCCGAACGCGCCACCCGGCGCGGCGTTGCCGTCGAGGCCGAATACGTGCTGTAGTACGGCGGTGGGGGCGCCGGCCCGGCTTGCCGCCGGGCTGGGCGGGGATTCTCGTACTGTATATTTGGGCCTCGCCTTTATGCACCCGTGCCTTGCCCTATGCAGCAGCCCGTCCTACCTGCGTACCTGATCGCCCGCTGGCTACTTCTGCTGGTGTTGCTGGCGGGCGCGTATTTCCTTAGTGGATTCCTGGTGCCCGCCCTGGCGGCACTGATCATCGGCCTGGCCACCTGGCCGGTGTTCCGGCGCATCGTCGACTGGTGCGGCGGCCGCACCATCCCCGCCGCCACCCTGGCCCTGGTCGGCGTCATCCTGGTATTGATCGTGCCGCTGACGCTGGCGCTGACGTATGCGGTGCAAGAGGCCAGCAACTTTTTCGCCTGGGCCCTGGCTGCCAACCGCCACGGCGTGGCGGTGCCGGGCTGGATTTCCTCGCTGCCGGTCGTCGGGCAGCGCCTGTCTGTGTACTGGGAAACCTACCTGGGCGAGCCTCATGCCCTGGGCGCGATGGTCGAGATGGTCAGCGGCGAGCACCTGGGCAACATCTACCGCATGGTGCTCTCGGCCACCGGCAACGCTTTCCAGCTGGTGCTGAACGTGGTGTTCATGCTGATCACGCTGTTCTTTGTCTATAAAGACGGCGACCGCATGATTGCCCAGCTTGACGTGCTGGGCGAACGGATCCTGCCCACGCGCTGGCAGCGCTTTTCGCGCGTGGTGCCGGCCACGGTGGGCTCTACCGTCACGGGCATGAGCCTGATCGCCGTGGGCGAAGGGGTCGTGCTGGGCCTGGCGTACTGGCTGGCCGGCGTGCCTTCGCCGGTGCTGCTGGGCGTGGTCACCGGCTTCATGGCGCTGATCCCGGGCGGCGCGCCGCTGTCGTTCACCCTGGTGTCGCTGTACCTGGTGGGGTCGGGCCACATGGTGGCGGGCATCGCGCTGTTTGCCTGGGGCACCATAGAATTGTTCATCGTCGACAAGACCTTGCGCCCGCGCCTGGTGGGCGGCCCGGTCAAGCTGCCGTTCCTGCCGACCTTCTTCGGCCTGATCGGCGGCGTCAAGACCATGGGCATCGTGGGCCTGTTCGTCGGCCCGGTGTTGATGGCCCTGTTGGTGGCCGTGTGGCGCGAATGGGTACGCAACGTCGAACGCGAACGCGATGTGTCGCGGCTGAAGGCCGCCGCCGAACCGCGCGGCGATTAGGGCTCGCGGATGGTTTCACTACTACTTACAGGCTTTCATTTTCCCGAGGTTGAGAATGTCTGCATCATCCGTGGCCGAGCAAGTGGCCACATTGCGCCAGCAGGGCTTCGTGGTGGCCCGGCAGTTCGCCACGCCGGAAACCGTGGCCGCGCTGCGCGACCAGGCTGAACGCCAACTGGCCCAGGAAGTCGGGCCGATCGAATACGAGGCCGACCTGCAGTACCCCGGCGCGCCACCATCGCGCCAGGCGCAGGGCGGCTCGACGGCGCGGCGGCTGCTGGGTGCCTACGGGCGCGGGCCGTTGTTCCAGGCCTGGTCCACCTTGCCGGCGGTGGGCGAATGGCTGCGAACCTACTTCGGCGCAACGCCGGTGCTGTCCACCGTGCACCACAACTGCGTGATGACCAAGCATCCCGCCTATGGCAGCCTGACCGGCTGGCACCAGGACATCCGCTATTGGTCGTTCACCGATACCGATCTGGTGTCGACCTGGCTGGCGCTGGGGCCTGAAACCGCCGAGAACGGCGGGCTGTTCTTCATTCCCGGTTCGCATGCGGCGTCGTTCGCGGCGTCGCAGTTTGATCAGAAGAAATTCTTCCGAGAGGATCTGGCAGAAAACCAGGCCTGGATCGAGAAGGCGGTCTGCCCTGAGTTAGAACCTGGGGATGTGGTGTTTTTTCATTGCCGGACGCTGCATGCGGCACGGCAGAATGGCACGGATCGGGTGAAGTTTTCGCTGGTGCATACGTATCACCCGCAGAGCTGTCGGGCGGTGGAAGGGACCAGGTCGGCGTCGGGGGCAGGGGTGGTTTTGGGGGGTTAGGTAAAGGGGAGTCTGGCGGCTATCGACCGGTACGGATTCAAGCACTTAAGATCGCGGTCCAGTACTTGCTGGTCTCGAGCGCGTTAGAAGTCCAATTGTTCGGACTTGATGCCCAGGACGGCCGCGATCTTGTCACGTGACAATTTGCGCAAGCGTTCGCTGCTTTCTTGCTGGGCATAGGCGGGCTGGGTGATCCCCAGGCGGGTAGCAATTTCCGCCTGAGTGAATCCCAGGTGTTCGCGCCAAGCCCGAACAGGGGTAGCGCCATCGACGGTGCGGCTGATCACGTCATGGGGAATAAGGCCGCGTTCCTTGCCTTGCGAGGCAACGTAATCGGCGTAGGGGATCACCACAAAGGCGGGCTGGCCGCCCGGCCCGTTGATGATTTGGATGTTAGTAGGTGCGTTCATCGCGTTTCCTCACTTCTTCGATCTCTACAACCCTGATTGCGCCATCCCAGTTGAACAGGACTCGGTAGTTTCCAACAGGCGGTAGCCCTTCTAAAAACTATAAGTCTGTCGAGTTGATCTGAGACAAGCTGAAGTGTGGCTGCTGGAGAACCGCCGTTTAAGCGCAAGTCTGGGTAAGGCGCCGGCCAGCCCTTTCAAGTCAGCGCCATGCCGCCATCGACACGCAGGACCACGCCGGTAATGAACGTGCTTTCGTCCGAGGCCAGGAACAATGCGGCGCGGGCGAGCTCCCCCGGTTGCGCCAGCCGTCCGAGCGGAATCGCCAGGGCCATGCTCTGTTCGAACGCCGCCCGGTCCGATTCGGCCACGCCCAGCTTTTCCAGGATGGGGGTGTCCGTCGGGCCGGGGCTCAGTACATTGACCCGGATCTTCCTGGCTTTGAACTCCAGCGCCCAGGCACGCGCAAAGGCTTCCACGGCCGCCTTGGAGCCCGCGTAGACCGCGTGATTTTCCAGCACCTTCGTGCTGGCGATGGAGCTGGTAAGGATGATGGAGCCACCGTCGCGCATCAGCGGCAAGGCCTTGGTAACGCCGAAGAACACGGCACGCGTGTTGGTGTCGAACTGGATGTCGTAGCTGTCGACGCTTACGGCCGATGAAGGCTCGATGTTATTCATGCCGGCGTTGGCCATGTAGATGTCGATGGCGCCGAACCGTTCATGGACTTCCGCCATCATGCGATCGTGAGTCGACAGATCGCCCACGTCGCCCACCACGCCGAAAGCAGATGTGCCGAGTTGCGCCACCGCATCATCGACGGCCTGCTGCCGCCTGCCCAGGATCGCGACGCGCGCACCCTCGGCAACAAAGGCCTGGGCCGCGGCGAAGCCGATGCCGCTGTTGCCGCCAGTGATCACGGCGGTCTTTCCTGAAAGTTTTTTCATGTGCGTTCCTTGATTGGCATGGATAGTCGGACGCGGCATCCAGGGGCCATGCATCCCGGGCGATGCCGCGTTCTTCAGCACCCCGCGGCCATGCAGGCCGCACAGCCATCAGTAATCCCAGATGACCGGAACCCAACGAAAGGCGTTGCCGTCGACCGCTACCCGGCCAAGGGATGGGAACGGCAAGTGAGCGGCCACCAGCAGTCCGCCGTTCTGCGCCAGTTCCTGGAACAGGCCGACACGAACACGGACCGACTCTTCGGGGTCATGTTCGAAGCCGTTGTGCCAGTCTGGGTGGTCGAACCCGACCGGAAACATGGCGTCGCCGGCAAAGGTCAAGCGTTCGCCACCCGACACCAGGTCGACCACGCTGTGCCCTGGCGTATGGCCGCCGGTGACACGGACGATCACCCCCGGCGCAACTTCATGCGTGTCTTCGAAAATCTGCAGCCGGTCGCGGTATTCGTTGTAGAAGCTCGTGGCGGTTGTGCGAAGCACAGCGGGAACCGGCTTGGGCATGACGGTGTGGGAGAAATCAGGAGAAGTCCAGAACTCGACCTCGGGCGCGGACACGTGGATGCGCACGTCCGGGCGCAAACGCTGCTTCACCTCGTCGACGAGTAGTCCGCCCACGTGGTCCATGTGCATATGGGTAATGATCACATCCGTCACGGACTCCAGCGCGATGCCGGCGGACTCCAGCCGCTGGGGAAACTGCCCGGCGCGCGGGAAGCCCGGAAACTGTCCTCCCAGCCCGGCATCGATAAGGATGGTCTGGTTTCCGCTGCGGGCCACCATCACGTTCAACGGCCAATCGAACGCGTCCGGCGGCATGAACATGTGGTCCAGCCAACCCGCCAGGTCTGCCGAGTCGACATTGGTGGCCATGGTTGCGGTGGGCAGCGGCAGTACGCCGTCGCTGACCACCATCGCCTCGATCTCGCCCACTCGTAGCGCGTAGCGGGACGGAACCAGATCGACGGGGCTGTGACTGCTGGGGTGCAAGGCATTGTCGGCGGTAAACATATCGAATCTCCTAAAGGCTAAAAGGTGGCCGGACTGGCCAGCCAGGAATCTGCCAGGCGACTGGCAGCAAATTGCTGTTCCAGTTCAACGCTGAAGCAATCAGGCGCGCAGGAAGGCGAGCAGATCGGCGTTGACGCGGTCCTGCATGGTGGCGGTAAGGCCGTGCGGCGCGCCGGGGTAGTAGATTTCCTTGGCGTTCTTCACCAGCCGTGCGGCTTTCTTCGCCGAATCGTGCACCGGCACGATCTGGTCGTCCTCTCCGTGCATGAACAGTGTCGGCACGTCGATCTTCTTCAGGTCTGCTGTGAAGTCAGTCTCGGAAAAGGCCTTGACGCATTCATACGCGTTCTTCTGGCCGCTTTGCATGCTCCACAGCCAGAACTGGTCCAGCAGGCCCTGCGAGACCTTGGCGCCGTCGCGGTTGGCGCCATAGAAGGGGATGGCCAGCTCTTTGTAGAACTGCGAACGATCGCCGGCCACGCCGTCGCGAATGCTGTCGAAGACCTCGATCGGCAGGCCTTCGGGGTTGCTGGCCGACTTGAGCATCACCGGCGGCACCGCGCCGATAAGCACCGCCTTGGCCACGCGCTTGGTACCGTGGCGGCCGATGTAGCGTGCCACTTCGCCGCCGCCAGTGGAGTGGCCGACCATCGCGATGTTCTTCAAGTCGAGCGCTTCGATCAGCTGCGCCAGGTCATCGGCGTAGCCGTTCATGTCATTGCCGGACGAGGGCTGCGACGAACGGCCGTGTCCGCGGCGGTCGTGCGCGATAACGCGAAAACCGTTACGCGCCAGGAAGTGCATTTGTCCGTCCCAGGCGTCCGAGTTAAGCGGCCAGCCATGCGAGAAGGTGACGACCGGGCCGTCGCCCCAATCCTTGTAATAGATCTGCGTGCCGTCCTTGGTAGTGATGGTGTTGTTGGTCATGGGTGTGCTCCGGATGGGTTGGGAATTGCGTTGCGTGCCTGCTTCTGCGCGAATGGCGAAGGTACCGGTCGCCAAGACAGCGCTACCCGCAAGTAGGGTGCGGCGGGTCGGGTTGTGCGAATCGTTCATGAAGGTCTCCGTGTCAGGAAGTGATGACGAACGCATCGTAGGTCTGGCCTAGGGAGGGCGGTAGATCCTCGTCGGGAAGCGCGCTGTTGTCCGGCACGCACCAATACGCATCCGTGCGCAATCGCGTTCAGTGGCATGTCGCTACAACGCCCCGGCAGGCCCGAGTCGCGCTTCGGCACGGTGAGTGTCCGCACCTCGTTGGGGGCGTCCATAGGGATTGGTGCCGTCCGTACAACACCGTGCGTCCTTTCCTGCCCCTACCGCCCTTCAGGCGGCATCTCTAGCATTTGTTCCGACGGCGCATGCCGCATACAGCGACAGCCAGCCTGTCGCGGCGCGTCTCAATCCACACATCACCTGACGGGCGAAGAATCGTGAAGAAAGATAATTGCGAAACCTGGACCAGGGCTTCCCATGCCGCCGCATGAATGGATCGCGCAGTACGGCGTGCTGCTGGTCTTCCTTAACGTGCTGGGCTCATCGCTGGGCCTTCCGTTGCCCGTCATGCCGACGCTGATTGCCGTGGGGGCTTGCCACGCCCTGGGCACGACCGATTCCTGGACGATCGCCTTGTCGCTTTCCTTCATACTGGGCGCGGCCGTGCTGGCGGGCGTGATGGCAGATCTTGTCTGGTTCGTGGGCGGCATGCGCTATGGCCCCCGTACGTTGAACAAGGTATGCAGCCTGACGCTGTCGCGCGAGGCATGCGTCAGCAAGACCGAGAAGTTCTTCGAGCGCTGGGGAGTTCGCTTGCTGATCGTGGCGCGGTTCGTGCCCGGCCTGTCGCTGGTTGCCGTGCCGCTTTGCGGTGCGATGGGGGTCCGGCTGCGGTCCGTCATCTGGCACGACTGCGCGGGAGTGGCGCTATGGGCCTCGGTGGGGCTGGCCCTGGGCGCAACATTCGCGGCCCAAGTCCAGGACCTGCTGGCTGCGCTGTCCGCCATGGGCTGGCAGGCGTTGATCGCGGCGGTGGCGGCGGTGGCGCTTTATATGGCGTACCGCTACGCGCGGCGCGCATCAGTGCTTCGCAACTCGGCGTAGCCTGCCGGATAGGTTCCCGGCGTTCGTAGTCTAGGCAAGCAACGACAAGGCGTCGGCCAGAGCGAGCACCGTGGTGCGTGACTCGAACGCTGTCGAAAAAAGATGATCGTGCACGACCTGATCCGGGTCATAGCAGCAATCCTTGACTGTAAACAGGCGGAAGTCCGCGTCGCTTGCATACGCAACCGACGACAGGACGACACCGGTTGACGCTATGCCCACCATCAGCAGCGTATCGACGCCGCGCGCGGAAAGCCGTGCCTGCAGGTCGGTGCCGAAGAATACGCTGGCACGATGCGCGACGATGAGGGGTTCGTCAGCTTGCCGGCCGAGTTCCGGCGAGATACTGTCGTCGACGAAAAGACCAAGTTGCTTGATCCCTTGCCCGTTCTTGTTGAATGCGCTGACTTCAGGATAGCCGGGGCTGAACTGGATCTTGGCGAAATAAATGCCGACGCCTTTTTGCCGCGCAGCGTCGCACAGCTTGCGGGTTTTTGCGAGCAACGTGGGGGCTGCGGAGGGAAATAGCCCCATGATGTCGGTCTGGTAGTGCATGACCAGCAGAGCGGTTTGCGCTGGAATGAGCGTTGGAATCTGCTGCATAAAGCGTGCGCGATGGAAGAGATGGTTGACTCTAACACGGGCACTATGGTGTGAGATTCAGAGGAGGAGGGCTTTCTCTTGTTCAGTGGCGCATCGTCGCTGACCCGTATCTTCATCGGCAAAGGGGCCGCCTTCTGGATCGGAGCAACAAGCGGCTACTGCGTATGTCTATTCGGCGGTCGAGACAATGACCCGGTTCCACGCCCACAAGAGCCCGGGGGCATTATTTCTTCGGAGGAGGTAGGTGCTATGTCGTTGTTGGGTGGTTGGTTTCGCGGGGCTGTTGTTGTGCATGTTGCGGGCGGTAAACTGCTGGCCGAGAAAGACGGCTTTCGGCCATCAACGGTCATCCGGACGCAATGAAATTTGGACGTTCAGTCGAGCGTTGTTCCTCGGAGGCGGTCATTGACCAGAGGTTAGCAGCCGGGCACTGCTGGGTCTCATGCGGAATTCGGCAGATTCAGCCACACGAGGCACCTCTTTACTGCAACATCGCGCGCAGCTATTTCACCTTTTGACTGGAAGAACAGGACCAACAGACCAAGAGCGCGTCTTCGAAGACGTGAGGCGTTTACTAGCCCTCAATGATGGCCTCGAAGCGTCGTTGGAGCGCTTGGCCTAAGACCTGGCGACCTTCTGCATTATTTAGGTACGGGACATAGCGAAGGTGGCGGAGATCAAACGGTATGTCGTTGGTGTTCTGAGTGATGAGAATTACTTCGCGGCCCAAAGTATGGGCTATGCCGATTTCATAGAAGACGTTCGGATTGCGGTTTGTGCAATCGCAGATGACTACGCGCGAGCGGTCGATTAGGGAGACGATATCTTGAATGATCGCGGGATTTTCCCAGATATCGTCAGCGCGACGGCAACGAAGCCCAATGTTTTCTGCAGTCTGTCGGAGGGTTTCAAAAACGGGCGTGAAGGGTGCATCAAACGGCATCATGGCCGAAAGCAACGTGGGTTCGATCCGTTCGTGCTCCGTGATATTGAATACGGTAGGACGCTGCCGGCGTGATTGCGTATTTCGGATAAGAACCCTGTAAAGGTCGACCTCCTTTACGGCCCAATGGCTCCGAGAGAACTCGAAGTCATGAGGCATATCGAAATCGATCCTGTTCGCGAAAATCGCGCTATTCAGGAGGGGCGGGATATCCATATCGAAGGTGTATTCGATGGCAATTTCCCGCCCGGAAAGCCGAGCGTGCGTAATTGTCCCGACCCGGGCCAACTGATCGCCTGTACCTTCTTGCATGAAAATGCACGGCAGGCGGATAAGGCGGTCGAGGGCGATCCGATCACCGTTGCGAAAGGATGCAGCGACGTCGTCGTTGGTGTATTCAAACAACCGACCAATCGGAACTGTGTCGCGCCCTGCGCCCCAAGGGTTGAACTGTACCAATAGATTAAACAAACCAATCTCCTTGCCGCTGTCGATTGTGTTGGCTGACGATTTTCTCAAATGTTACAAGACTGAGGCGTCGGAAATTACATGCTCGTAATAGGGCACAACTGGTCCTAATCGGAGGGTTCTGCACCGTCAGCAGGCTGACGGGCCCGGAAGGCACGCCACTAGTCAACATCCCGTCGCGCCTGCCACTGGGTATGCTCTCGTGAGAAGGCATTCTCAGCATCGCCCACGTACTTGGAGAACTTGTCAGCCGTCGGTGGATTTGGCAAAGCTATCCGCAGTAACCCGATCTCGTGTGCCGTAAGCGTGTATGAGGCTGCCAGCTCTTGATAGCGTTTCGTCTGTATCCACGCCATGACAGAAGCCGAGAAGGCTACGAGAATGTCTGTCGGCCAATAGTTGACGGTCGGGTGAGCGATCTTTGCTGCGGCGAACCCCAGTGCCAGCAGGTTCATCAGGATCAAACCGCCGAACCATAGCGTAGATGACCGTTGATTGAGTCTCGCTTTACGGCTGTACCAACCTTGCTGATCTTCAACCCTTTCCGCTTCGTACAAGTCGATGCGTTTCTGAAGTGGCAGATTCCGAACGCGCGTCATCTCTTGCGTAATTTGCGAGCCAGATGCCATTGTCACGGCGTGAGCGGAGATGTTGGTGTTCGTAGTGAAGATGTCGGTGAGCGAGTCCTTGAAGTGGTCGCGGTCAGAAGCCTCATCCCGGTTGAATGGCTCAGCGCGCATCATGTATCTCCACGAGACTGTCTTCACCGATTCCGCTAACGCACGCGTGCCATACCAAATGCGCTGCGGTCGCATGACGGCAAGGTACAAGATCAGCAGTAGCGTTCCGACAAGGGGACCCATTTGGAGGAGCGCAAAATAACTCGTTTGGACGTTCGCCACAGACATTGTGGCGGCGACCACAAGGAGCGTCAGGTTTCCACCCAACGCCCAGAGAAACTTCGTCTGTGCCTTCTTCGAGGCGTCATCAGCCGCCTGATACAGCGGGGGAAAATCATTCTCCGTCATAGGCCAAGCGACGAATAGACGTGAGGCTTCAGATACAAGTCGGTAAGGCCCTGCGTCTTGTAGCTGGCGAATCCATCGCAGAAGTCGTCCAGCGCGAACAGGATAGCCTTTGCCTTGAACGGCACGTGAATCGTGCATGTACCGTGTAGGATTGGAGGGCACAAATCCATGTCTATTGCCTTCAAGCCGTTCAGGTTCACGACGACAATCGGGATGCCCATCGCGATGCACGTCTCGATTTCCCACCGCACGAACCTGTACAGATATCTGGTGCTGTCTCCAACTATGACGATGGCCTGCTTGGTGTTTTGAAGGCGTTGCCTGAGGACGCTTTTAACGTACGCTTCGCTAGCGGTGCCTTCCATCGGCCTCAGGTCGTGCGCGTTATAGAAGCTGAACTCCATGTGCTCGTTCTTGTTCCAGCCGAGCATGAAGCCGTACGCCCACATGTCCTTGTCGCCGTCAAAAATGACGTATGTTTTATTCCGGTAACCCATGATCGCGCACCCATGGTTTCTTCCCGAAGTAACTAAAAGTTAACATATTGCTAGAGATATCAGTTTTTAAATATTTCTTTGGTAGCATATTGTCTCGGCCAATGGCCTCCACGGTCAATAGCACCTTGCAGCAGCAGCTTCAAATGCCGGCTCTCGAGGAAGGAGGATCGCTCAGTCCCGGAATGTTGAAGGCTGACGGCGCCCGGATGTTATCTGGGTACCTACTCCGAGGCGCTGGCCGGCACTAGAGCCTCAATTCCCAGCCGATTCGCATCTTTAGAAAGACGCCTCTCCTGCGGCGTGCCGCGAACTCAGCGCCGTTGCATGGAACCTGCAACTTGCTCATGCACCAATCCCTCAGCCTAAACTTTAGACACATCTAGTATAATTTCTGCAAATTAGTGGCAGGAGATGACATATGCAAGAAGAGAAGATACTTTCTGAGTCCCAAGCAAATGTTTCCGATATCGATCTAGGAAAGGCGCGGGCGACTTCTGCTTCTGTGACCACGCCGAAGAAGGGAGCTGCGACCAAGACAGCAGCGGCTAAGAAGCCTAAGGCAAAGTCTGCTGCGACTAAAAAAGCGGTAACGAAAAGCGCTAAACCCAAAAAGGCGCCCGCTGTAGCGAAGGCCAAACGAAGCTTTCCGCAGTCAGATCTTGAAGAGTGTGTGAAGCTCGTCAACGCCATCAAAGAATTCAACGCAGGCAATCCTTGGGCACCGGGGGAGATCGCGAAGGTGCTTGGCGTTGGAATGGGCAACAAGTACTTCTATCTGACAGCAGCTTGCCGCGACTACGGCCTAACTGTGGGAACACGCGATACGGCGAAAATTGAGTTGACTGATCTTGGTCGCAATCTGGCCTACCCGAAATCCCCTGCTATGCAATCGGAAGCATTGAATACCGCTTTCAGAAATATATCTCTATTCCAGAAGGTCTACGACTACTATCAAGGTGGAGTGCTTCCAGAAATCCAGTACCTCAAGAACACGCTCAAGACAGAGTTCGGGGTCGAGGAACAGTTTCAGGACGACTTCTATCAACTGTTCCAGAAAAATGTTGCGTATCTGAAGACCGCCACCGGTTCTAGCCCGGTCGTAGGCAAGGCGCCTACGACTGGCAGCACGTCGAAGTCGAACAGTGGCGATTCGATTGTCCTTGGTGAGTCGACTAATTCCGGAAAACTGGTAGCGTTTATCGCTATGCCATTCTCTGAAAAGACCGGAAAATATGAACAAGGCTACTTCGACGAAGTTCTGAAGCATCTCATCACGCCAGCGGCTGTCAAGGCTGACTTCAATGCTCGCACTGCGAAGAAGGCAGGCAGTGAAGTGATTCAGTCGACGATAGTCAACGATCTGGACAGCGCCGATTTAGTGATCGTTGATCTGACCGAACATAACCCGAACGTCCTGTTTGAACTCGGCATGCGTATTGCGTTCAACAAACCGGTTTGCCTGATTCGAGCGAAGGGTACCTCAGCGATTTTCGACATCGATCACATGCTACGTGTGTTCGACTACAACCCAAACATTTGGCCCTCGACCCTGGCCACTGATGTGCCCGCGTTGGCCGAACACATTCTGGCTACATGGCGAGATAAGGAGAAACGCTCGTATTTGACGATTCTTCGCGACAACAAATCTGACTAACCTGAGTCCCCGACTAGGTGCCTAGCGAGCCTTCGCAATCTGAGCGTCCGGTTCGCTGTACCTTAGTTCGCGGGTTGAACTTCCGCTTTGGGTCGAAAGCGGACAGTCACGCGCGGCCATCCTGGGCGAATCGGAACCTCACACCACCCCACCCCTAGCTAGCTGGGCTTCGGCAAGCGTCCCATAGACGCAACCCCCCACCCCCTATACCCCCCGCACATAATCCACAAACGCCCGCAACGGCGCCGGCAAAAGCCGCCGGCCGGGGTAATAAAGAAACGGCCCCGAGAACTCCGGCCACCACGGCTCCAGAACGGGTTCCAATTCCCCACGTTCCAGATACGGCCGAAGCCAGTCCTCAAACAGATAAATAACCCCAGCCCCCGCAATCGCCGCCTCGACCGCTAGGTCAACCGCGGCGCCAGCCTGCACAATCAGCTTCGCAGGCGGGTCCACCTTCACGGTCTCATCCCCCCGCGTGAATTCCCACAGCGGCATGACGCCGCTGTCAAAGCGGAAGCGCAGGCAAGGGTGGGTCAGGATTTCACTAGGATGCTGAGGGCGCCCACGACGCGCCAGATAATCAGGCGCCGCCGCGCACGCAAAGCGCTGCACGCGGGGGCCGATGGGCACGGCAATCATGTCCTGTTCCAGCCGCTCGTCATACCGGATGCCCGCATCGCAGCCTTCTGCCAGCACATCGACAAAGCTGTCGTCGGCCACCACGTGCAAAAGAATGTCGGGGTAGGCCGCTAGAAAGCCTGGCACGATGGCCGGAAGTACCAGCCGCGCGGCGCTGACGGGAACGTTCAGGCGCAGCGTTCCGGCCGGCCGGTCGCGAAAATGATTGACCACATCCAGTGCCGCCTCGACCTCGTTCAGCGCCGGGGCAAGGCGCTCCAGCAGGCGTTGGCCAGCCTCGGTGGGCACGACAGAGCGGGTGGTTCGGTGCAGCAGCCGTACGCCCAGCTGGGTTTCCAGGCGGCGGACGGCTTCGCTGACGGCTGACGCGCTGGCGCCGCTTTGCCGGGCGCCGCCACGGAATCCCCTGGCAGCCACGACGGCGACAAACGCATTCAGGTCGCTCAGGTTCGTTTTCATTGTTTGGATTTCCGCACAAACTGTACGGATTGTGCGGACTTATCGCGCAGCGAGTCAAGACCTATGCTGGGCTTCCAATCTTTCAAGGTGATTTTCATGAACCATGTCGATCAGGCTGGCACGTATCTTCTGGGCGAACGCAAGGTGTCCCGTATAGGCTATGGCGCCATGCAGCTTGCCGGCCCGGGGGTATTCGGCCCGCCGAAAGATCGTGCTGCCGCCGTGGCGGTGCTGCGCGCGGCGGTAGAGGGCGGGGTGACGCATATCGACACCAGCGACTTCTACGGCCCGCACATTACCAACCAGGTGATACGCGAAGCGCTTGGCCCCTATCGACCGGACCTGACTATCGTGACCAAGGTCGGTGCGGTGCGCGACGACAAAGGCAGCTGGCTGCCGGCGTATTCGCCCCAGGCCCTGACGCAGGCCGTGCACGACAATCTGCGCAATCTGGGCTTGGATGTGCTGGATGTGGTGAATCTGCGCATCATGTTCGACATCCATGGCCCCGCCGAAGGCTCGATCGAGGCGCCGCTGGCGGTGTTGGCGCGCCTGCGGCAGCAAGGCTTGATCAGGCACATCGGCCTAAGCAATGTGACCGCCACGCAGGTGGCCGAGGGCCGGGGCGTGTGTCCGATCGTGTGCGTGCAGAACCAGTACAACCTGGTGCACCGGGATGACGATGCGCTGATCGACGCCCTGGCGCGCGATGGAATTGCCTACGTGCCGTTCTTTCCGCTGGGTGGTTTCAGTCCGCTGCAATCGTCGGGGCTGTCGCAGGTGGCGCAAGGCTTGGGCGCAACACCTATCCAGGTGGCACTGGCATGGCTGTTGAAGCGCTCGCCCAATATCTTGCTGATTCCAGGTACGTCGTCGCTGGCGCACTTGCAGGAAAACCTTGCTGCCGGCGCGCTGGCGTTGCCGGCCGATGCGATGGCGGCGTTGGATCGGGTTGCCGCGCAGGAATAGGGCTGCGCGGCAACCAAAGCTATGCGGGCACGCGTGCCGCCCTTGACTGCGTCCACGCCGCGATCTCGGACTTGGTGGCCCACCACACCCCTGCGTGCCCGCGCGCATATTCCAGGCAGCGCCGCAGGGTGGGGATCAGCGTGGGGCGGCCCGCCATGTGGGCGTGCAGGGTGATCTCGGTCCACTTGGGCCGGCCGGCCTGGCCTTCGCGGTACAGCTCGTCGAAAGTGTCCTTGAAGCCGTCCCAGATGATGCCGGGCGGGTTGCGGCCCCACACCCACATCCACAGGTCGTTGTGCGGCAAGTTGGTGCGCGGCATGATCACGATGGGGCCATGCGCGGTCTGCCGGACGAACGGCAGGTCGTCGCTGGCATCGTCGGCGTTCCACAGGTAGCCTTCCTGCTTCAGGAAGTCCAGCGTATTGGCCGAGCCGGCGCTGCCTGGGCTGGTCCAGCCCAGCGGCGCGCGGCCGGCGGTTTCGGTCAGCACGCGCGTGCAGCGGCGGATTTCTTCCAGTTCGGCCGCGGGGTCGTCGTCGCGCATCAGCACGTCGTTGGCCCAGGCATGCCCCGCCACTTCGTGGCCGGCCTCGACCAGGGCGCGGATCACATGCGGGTGGCGCTCGGCCGCCAGGCCGTTGGTCGAGACATTGCTCTTGATGCCGAACTCGTCCAGCAGGTCCATCAGGCGCCAGATGCCCGCCTTGGCACCGTACTCGGCATAGCTCAGCGAGAAATGGTCGGTCTTGTTGGCGGTTTTTTCCAGCGTGATCTGGCTGTGGTTCACGAAGGATTCGAAGGCCAGCGAGACCGAGACCGCGATGTGCTGGCCGCCAGGCCATTGCCAGTCGCGAGGGTAGCGGGAAGCAGGTTTGCTCATGGTGTGCCCTGTGGCGGCCGCCGCTTGCGGGCGGCCGTTGTTGAAAAGACGCTTACTCGGGTTGGATGCCGGCCTGGCGCACCAGGCCGGAATAAAGCTCCATGCGGCTGGCCACTTGTTGGTCCAGCACGGACGGCGGGCCGCCGCCGATATCCAGCGCCAGGGTGGCAAAGCGTTCGCGAATCTCCGGCTCTTGCAGCACGGCGTTGAACACCTCGTTCAGCTTGGCGATCACGGCGGGCGGCGTGGCGGCCGGGGCGTAGATGGCCGCCTGGATGCCGCCGTCGAAGTCGTAGCCCGCATAGCCGGATTCGGCGATGGTGGGCAGGTCGGGCAATTGCGGGATGCGCTTGGGGCTGGTCACGGCCAGGCCGCGCAGCTTACCGCCCTGGATCAGTTCGGCGGCTTGCGGGGGGCCCAGGAAGGCTGCCTGGATTTCGCCCGAGTACAGGCCGGCGATGATCGCGCCTGCGCCCTTGTACGGCACGTGCAGCATGCGCGAGCCGGTGGCGCGGTTGAAGTATTCCCCTGCCAGGTGCAGCAGGTTGCCGTTGCCGGCGGATCCGTAGGCGATCGACGTGCCGGGCTTCCTGGCCAGTTCGACCAGTTCCTGCACGGACTTGGCCGGCACCTGGTTGCCCACCACCAGCACCAGCCCGGGCGAGTTGCCCACGTAGATCACCGAAGCGAAATCGTGCACGGTGTCGTAGGGCAGCTTCTTGTACAGGCTGGGGTTGATGGTGTGGGACGTCGGCGCCAGCAGCAGCATGTAGCCGTCCGGCGGCGCGCTGGCCACCGCGCCGGTGCCGATGATGCCGTTGGCGCCCGCGCGGTTTTCCACCACGATGGATTGGCCCAGGCGCTCCGCGGCATGCTGCGCAAGAGTGCGCGCCACCATGTCGGTGGGGCCGCCCGGGCTGAACGGCATGACCAGCCGTATCGGCCGGTCGGGAAAATCCGCCGCCGCGCCGGGTGGCGCAAGCAGGGCGGATGTCAGGGCAAGGCAGGCTCCCAGTAATCGCTTCATGGTGTATTCCCCTTGTGTGCGGCTGGTAGCCGCTGGTTCAGCGCACGGCGTCCGAGAACGCCGAAATGATGCTGTGGAAGGCGCCGGGTTCTTCGCGGAAGGGCAATGCGCCCGCCCGGTTGATCAGATGGAAATGCGTCACGGGTTGGCGTTGCGCCAGGATGCGGTATAGCCACAATCCTTGGTCGACGGTGCCGGTGGGGTCGTGGGTGCCCCACGCCACTTGTACCGGCACGGGTACGCCCGGGCCGCGGCACTGTTCGAACAGGCGGACCTTGGCGCGAGCCACCGAGCTATTCCAGGCCTGCCGGGTGGCCGGGTCGGCCATGCGCGCGGCGGCCGCCTGTTGCGGGGCTTGCTGTGCGGCCTGCACGCAATCGTCCAGCACGTCTTGCACGTGATGATGCGAATAAGACAGGCGTTCCAGCGCCCAGCGCTGGGATTCGCGCGACCCCAAGGGTTGCGGCGGATAGGCCAGCGCCGTGTTCTCGACGCCGTCCCCGGTCGGGGCCGCCGCGACCGAGGACACCACGCTGACGGCTTCGATATAGCCTGGCTGGCGGCAGGCCAGCAGCAGCGCGGCCAGGCCGCCGGTGTCGTGCGCCACCAGGTGGCAGCGGCGCACGCCGGTGGCGCGCACGACGGCGTCGACATGGTCGGCCATGGCGTCGATGCTGTACGGCGCATCGGATGCGTCGCTGCCGCCGAAGCCCGGCAGGTCCAGCGCCAGCACCGCGCCGTCTTCGGCAAAGCGCCCCAGCGCCGGGCCCCAGATATGGGCACCGCTGCTGTACGGCGTCAGGCCCGGCGCGCCGCCATGCACGAACACGGTGGCCGTGTCGGACTCGCGGTCGCGCAGGATGCGGACGGCCAGGCCGTCGATTGTCAGGGTATGGGAATGTAGGGCAAGGGCGGTCATGGATGCACCATTCATGGAATCACCTTCACTGCGCACGCTGCAGGCCGAAGAAGCGGGCAAGCAAGGCGTTGAACTGCGCGGGATGCTCGCGGAAAGGGAAATGGCCGGATTCGTTGATGACATGGAACTGCGCATCGCGCTGCTGGCATGACACCATGCGGAACAGTTCCAGGCCGCGCTCGAGCACCGCGGTGCGGTCGTTGTAGCCCCATACGATCTGCACTGGGCGCTGCAGCCGGCCTTCGTCCAGCCAGCGCAGGGTCTGGCCTTTCTGGTGCGCCAGTTCCGGCAGGAATACGCGTTCGGCCAGCCCTTCGGTTGCCATCTTCTGCACTGTGTGGCGGTACTTCTCCAAAGACAGGATGTGCATGACGGCATCTATCCATTCTTCGGTGACCACGCCAGGGTCATGGCTGTAGTTCTCATAGACCCAGCGCACCGCCTCGCGGCTGCCGCGCGGATGCGGCGGGTTGCACAGCACGACCTCGTTGGTGCCCACGCCCGGGCTCAGTGTGCCGCTGTTGACGATGGTAAGCGTGCGCACGGCATCATGGTGCTGCAAGGTCAGGCGGGTGGCCGCGTAGCCGCCGCGCGAATGGCCCACCAGGTGCACGGGCGGCAGGTCCAGGGCGCGCAGGAAGGCGGCGGCGTGGTCCACCACCGCCTGCATGGTGTAGTCGTCGTCGCGTGCGGGGTTGCCGGTTTCCCCCTGGCCCAGCTTGTCGAAGGCGATGGCGCGATAGCCGGCCTGGGCCAGGGGCCGCAGGTTCAGGCTCCAGGTGTAGGCGCTGGAGGCGCCGTCGGCCATGCCGAAATTGCCGCCATAGATGAACACTACGGGTTCGCCCGTACCGGCCTCGAAGTAGCGGGTACGCACACCGGCCACGTCCACCCAGCGTCCTTCGGGCATGGCGTGGCGCGTGGCGGCAACGGCGGGCTGCGGATCTGGCTGTGTCATGTCGTCGGTCCTGTGTCGAGTCCAGGCCAGATTAAGAACAGCGCCGTAAATCGTCCAATATATAATTGGCACCACAGTAATGCTAAAAAGGTATTACATGGAACTGCGCCAGCTTCGGTATTTCCTGGCCGTTGCCGAAGAACTCAGCTTCACGCGCGCCGCCGCTTTGCTGCATGTGTCGCAACCGCCGGTCAGCCGCCAGATCATGCTGCTCGAGGCCGAGATCGGCACGCAGCTGTTCGAGCGTTCCAAGCAGTATGTGCGGCTTACCAGCGCTGGCCAGCATTTCTACGACCAGGCGCGCGCCCTGGTGGCGGCGGCGAATGCCGCGGTGGTGTCTACGCGGCGTGTCGCGGCGGGGCAGGTGGGCAAGATATCCGTTGGCCTGGGCGGTACGGCCGCGCATGTGTTTCCCGACACGCTGGCGCTATTCCGCCGCCACCATCCCGAAGTGGAACTGGTGCTGAACCCGCTTAACCTGGCGTATCACCATGCCGCGCTGCTCGAAGGCCGCATCGACGTGGGCCTGGTGGTGCTGCCCATGGATAACGACGAGCTCGAAACGCGCAAGCTGATACGCATGCGCCTGCTGGCGGCGCTGCCGGCAGGGCATGGGCTGGCAACGCGCCGCAAGCTGTCGTTGCGCGACCTGGCCAGCCAGGATTTCATCATGGTGCCTTGGACCAAGGGGCGCGGTTTCGGGCGCTTGACCGTGCAAGCCTGCCGGCGCGCGGGCTTCGTGCCCAACGTGGTCCAGGAAGCCGAACCCATGGAATCGGTGCTGGGCATGGTGGCCGCGGGCGCGGGGGTGGCGGTGGTGCCCGAATCCATGGAGCACCTGTATGGCAGCAAGGTTGCGTATCGCCCGATCAAGGAAGACTACGCCGCGGCCGACATTGCCATCGCGTGGCGCAAGGGCGATGGTTCGCCTATCTTGCGGGCGTTTCTGGCGTGCTGCCCGGGCCGCAGCGCGCCCAGGCGCCGCGGCGCCCCTGGCTAACGACCCGTAGCGCGGTGTCTCGCTATTCAAAGGAAACCACTATCTTGGCCGAATCCGAAAACCGCCGCGCCGCCGGCATGCCCAGCAAGGATGTGTCCACGCCCGGCGGTTTGCGGCGCACCCTGGCCGCCCGCCACTTGACCATGATCGCCGTGGGCGGCTCTATCGGCACCGGCTTGTTCGTGGCATCCGGCAATACCATCGCGCAAGCCGGCCCTGGCGGGGCCTTGCTGGGTTATGCCCTGATCGGCCTGATGGTCTATTTCCTGATGACCAGCCTGGGCGAACTGGCTGCCGCCATGCCGGTGGCCGGCTCTTTCTCGACCTATGGCTCGCGCTATGTGGAACCGGGCTTCGGTTTCGCCCTGGGCTGGAACTACTGGTACAACTGGGCCGTGACCGTGGCTGTGGACCTGGTGGCGGCGCAACTGGTGATGGCCTACTGGTTTCCCGATGTGCCGGGCGTGTACTGGAGCGCGCTGTTCCTGGCCATTACCTTTGGCCTGAACGCCTTGTCGGCGCGCGGGTTCGGCGAGGCGGAATTCTGGTTTGCCCTGATCAAGGTGATCGCGGTGGTGGTCTTCATCGCCTTGGGCGTGCTGATGTTGCTGGGCATTATCCGCGGCGGCGAAACCGGCGGCTGGCAAAACTGGACACTGGGTGAGGCCCCCTTTGCCGGCGGCTTCGCGGCGATGATCGGCGTTGCCATGGTGGTGGGCTTTTCTTTCCAGGGCACCGAGCTCATCGGCATTGCCGCGGGCGAATCCAAGGATCCGGCGCGCAATATCCCGCGCGCGGTGCGGCAGGTGTTCTGGCGCATCCTGCTCTTCTACGTGCTGGCCATCGGCGTGATCGGCCTGCTGATCCCTTATACCGATCCGCAACTGCTGCGCAACGACGTCACCGACATCAGCGTCAGCCCCTTTGCGCTGATCTTCGACCGGGCCGGCCTGCTGGCGGCCGCGTCCGTGATGAACGCCGTGGTGCTGACTTCAGTACTGTCGGCGGGCAATTCCGGTATGTACGCCGCCACGCGCATGCTTTACGCCCTGGCGTGCGAAGGCAAGGCGCCGGCCGTGTTCGGCCGGGTGTCGGCCAGCGGCGTGCCGGTACTGGCGCTGCTGGCCACCACGGCGCTGGCCGCGCTGTGCTTCCTGTCGTTCGTGTTCAGCCCCAACCAGGTCTATATCTGGCTGTTGAATACCTCGGGCATGACGGGCTTCATCGCCTGGCTGGGAATCGCCATCAGCCACTACCGCTTCCGTCGCGGCTACCTGGCGCAGGGCGGCAAGCTGGTCGAGCTGCCTTATGTATCGCCGTTCTTTCCCTTCGGGCCGATCTTCGCCTTCGTGCTTTGCCTGGTCATCACGCTGGGCCAGAACTACCAGGCCTTCTTGCAAGACCGCATCGACTGGGTGGGCGCCGGGGCAACCTATGTCGGCATTCCCTTGTTTTTGCTGATCTGGGCCGGTTATCGCCTGGCGCGGGGTTCGCGTTTCGTGCGCTACCCGGACATGACGTTTCCGTTTCGCAGCGACCAACCCGCCCGCCCATCCAGGCTTAGTCCCACGTCATGAAACGCATCCAGGGTACTGCGATGCCCCACGCTGACCACCATGCATTCCGGTAACTGGGTACGCAGCAAGCCATACAACGCATGCTCCAGCCCTTCGTCGGTAGCCGAGGTGGCTTCGTCCATGAACACGATGGCTGGCCGGTTGAACAGCACGCGCGCAAACGCCAGGCGCTGCTGTTCGCCCAATGACAAGATGCGCGCCCAGTCGCCCGGCTGGTCCAGCGCGCCCGCCAGGTGCGCCAGTTGCGTCTGTTGCAGCACTTCTTTCAAGCGTGCATCGTCGGCCGGCGTGGCGCTGGCAGGGTAGGCGATGGCGGTGCGCAAGTCGCCCAATGGCAGGTAGGGCCGCTGCGACAGGAACAATGCCTGCGCACCCACCGGGCGCCGCACCAGCCCCTGCGCATAGGGCCACAAGCCGGCCAGGCCGCGCAGCAGCGTGGTCTTGCCGCTGCCGGACGGGCCCTTGATCAGCAAGGCTTGCCCGGGCGCCAGTTGCAGGTGTAGGTCGTGCAGCAATACTTGGCCGTCGGGCCGCTGCACGTTCATGCCCTGGATCTGCAGTCCATCGGCCAGTGTGTCGATATCGACGCCGGGCAGCTTGCGCGCCTGCCGGTTGGCTTGCTGGAACCCGTCCAGCCGCGTCAGGGTGGCGCGGTACTGGGCGAAGGTGTCGTACGAAGTGCGAAAGAACGACAGCGAATCCTGTACCTGGCCGAAGGCCTGCGAGGTTTGCATTACATCGCCCAGCTTGATGGCGCCGCTGAAAAAGCGCGGCGCCTGCAGCATGAAGGGAAACACTACCGCCAGCTGGCTGACGGCCAGGTTCAGGCCATCGAACTTCAAGGTGCGGCGTATCAGGGCCCACAAGTTGGCGATGTAGGCGGCAAAGCGCGCGGCCAGGGTCTGCCGTTCGACTTGCGCGCCCTGGTAGAAGGCGATGTTCTCGGCGTTTTCGCGCAGGCGCACCAGTGCATAGCGGAAGTTGGCCGTCAGTTGTTCGCTGAGGAAATTCAGGCGGATCAGCGGCCGCCCCACCTTGAAGGCCAGCAGCGTGGCCAGGATCACGTACAGGTACACCAGCAGCACCATGGCGCGCGGCACTTCCAGGCTGCCCAGTTGCAGCGGGCCCGACAGGGTCCACAAGATTGCGGTGAATTCCACCAGCGACACGACGGCGCTGACCGCGCCCAGCGCCAGCGTGCGCGAGCCGGTCACGAAGGCCGCGATGTCCAGTTCGATGCGCTGGTCGGGGTTGTCGATGGGCGCGTCCAGGAACTGGCCGCGGTAATACGCGTTGCCCGCCAGCCAATCTTGCGTCAGGTGCGCGTTCAGCCAGGTGCGCCAGTCGATCTCGAAGGCCTGGCCCACGTAATAGTCGACCAGGGCGCGCGCCACGTGCACCGTGGCCAAGATGCCGAACACGCCCAGCATGGCCCAGAAGGCGCTTTTGTTCAGCGCCTGCAGCGCGTTGTAGAAGCCGTTGTACCAGTACGAGAACAGTACTGTCATTCGCACCGCCGCCAGCGTCAGCAGCAGCTGCAGCGCCAGGCTGGCCAACGGGCGCCAGCTGCGGCGTGGCGTCAGGTAGGGCCAGGCCAGGCGCCAGAACTGGCGCCCCCAGGCCGTGCCGCGCGCCAGTGCCCAGGCCAGGGCCGCCGAGGCGGCACCCGCGATGGCAAAACTGGCCAGCAGCCATAGCAGGCTGCTGCCGAGTTGCTGATGCCAGTCCAGGTCCATGAAGTGCGGCGCGTGTTGTTCTTCTGTGAATTAGATGCCGCACAAAAGAATAGTTCCCGCTATTGGCTATTGCTCGTGCGCGGCCAGCACGGCGCGCCAGAATGCCTCGGCCGCCGGGGCTAGCGCGGCATCGGGGCGGAACAGGCGGATATCGGCGGCCAGGCGCCATGATGCGTCGCCCGCTTGCACCAGGCGCTTCTGGTGCAGTTCGGTTTCGACCATGCTGAGCGGCAGCCAGGCCACGCCGCGTCCGTCCAGCGCCATGCTCTTCAGCACGGCGGCCAGGTGGGCCGTGAAGACGGGCTCGACCCGGGCCTGCTGCAAGGCCGGTCCCAGCAGGGCGCGCACCAGGCGGCCCAGGCCGGATTCGGCGCTGTAGGCCAGCATGGGCACGGCTTTGCGCGCGTTGGCCGACAAGGCCTGGCGCGGCCGCCCGGCGCGGTCGGGCGCGCACACCGGCACCAGCGTATCGGTGCCGATTTTCAGCGAACGGTAAGCGGGCGCATCCAGGCGGCCGGGTGCCTGCGCATGGGTGTGGCACAGCAGGAACTGCACCCGGCCCTGCTGCATCCAGGCCTCGCATTGTTGCAGCATGTCGGACACCAGCTGTATCGGCCCGATGGTCGTGCGCGATTCCAGGCCGCGCAGCCATTGCGGCAGGAAGGTCAGCGACAGGGCGTGGGTGGCGGCAAAGCGCAGCGTGGCCGAGCCGGCGGCGGCCACGGCGCGCGCTTCGTCGGGCACGCGTGCCACGCGGCCCAGGATTTCCTGCGCCGTCGTGCGAAACCAGTCGCCGGTTTCCGTCAGGGAAACCGGGTGCGTGCTGCGGTCGAACAGCGCTACGCCCAGCCACTCTTCCAGGGCGCGAATGCGGCGGCTGAACGCCGGCTGCGTCATGTGGCGCTCTTGCGCGGCGCGCGAGAAATTGCCGCTGGCGGCCAGCGCCAGGAAGTCTTCCAGCCAGGACAGGTTCATGGGCGATGCCTACAAAGCATGAAAGCAGAGAAAAACGGCATTGGGCAAGCCCGCCGCACGGCCCCGATAATACGCTGCATCATCCGCCGGCACGCCGGCGCCGCCCCTGTCATTGCCGGAGCCATCGCTCATGAAAATCGTCGACATCCGCGAATCGACCCGCCCCATCAAATCCAATATCCGCAACGCGTACATCGATTTTTCCAAGATGACGCTCAGCCTGGTCGCGGTGGTGACCGATGTGGTGCGCGACGGCAAGCCCGTGGTGGGCTACGGCTTCAATTCAAACGGCCGCTACGGCCAGGGCGGCCTAATCCGCGACCGCTTCGCCCCGCGTATCCTGGAGGCCGACCCGGCCAGCCTGCGCGACGACGCACGCGACAATCTCGATGCGCACAAGATCTGGGCCGCCATGATGACCAACGAGAAACCCGGCGGCCACGGCGAACGCTCGGTGGCCGTGGGCACCATCGACATGGCGGTGTGGGATGCGGTGGCCAAGATCGAAGGCAAGCCGCTGTACCAGCTGCTGGCCGAGCGCTACGGCGATGGCCGTGCCAACCGCGACGTCTTCGTCTATGCGGCGGGTGGCTACTACTGGCCGGGCCAGGGGCTGGACGGCCTGCGGCGCGAAATGCAAAGCTACCTGGACCGCGGGTATTCGGTGGTGAAAAAGAAAATCGGCGGCGCGTCGCTGGCGGAAGACTGCGAGCGCATCGAAGCGGTGCTGAAGCTGCTGGGCCCGGGCCAGCGCCTGGCGGTCGACGCCAATGGCCGGTTCGACCTGAAGACCGCGGTCGAATACGCCAAGGCGCTGTCGCAGTACGACCTGTTCTGGTACGAAGAGGCGGGCGATCCGCTGGATTACGCCTTGCAGGCCGAGTTGGCCAAGCACTACGTCAAGCCGATGGCCACCGGCGAGAACCTGTTCTCGATGCAGGACGCCCGCAACCTGATCCGCTACGGCGGCATGCGCCCCGACCGCGATTGGCTGCAATTCGATTGCGCGCTCAGTTACGGCCTGGTGGAATACCTGCGCACGCTGGACATGCTGAAGGAAAATGGCTGGTCGGCCACGCGCTGCATTCCGCACGGAGGCCACCAGATGTCCCTGGCCATCGCGGCCGGCCTGGGCCTGGGGGGAAATGAATCGTACCCGGATTTGTTCCAGCCTTATGGTGGGTTTCCGGATGGCGTGCAGGTGCGCGACAGCATTGTCACCTTGCCCGAACTGCCGGGCATCGGGTTCGAGGGGAAAGCAGACTTGTATGCCGAGATGAAAGCCTTGGCGAGTTGATTTGGCAAGCGCGTCTTGCTGGTGTTGCGGGCATCGCCATCGAGAGCGCGATTCAGGTGCCTGATTCCTGGCTCGAGACTGTATGCTGCGTACTTTTCTTCAGCGCATCACCAGCCCGCCGTCCACGAACAACACCTGGCCGGTCATGAAGCCGCTCCAGTCGGACGCCAGGAACATCACCGGCCCGGCGACGTCCTCGGGCCTGGCGATGCGCCGCAATGGCGTGGCGGCAATCAGCGATTCGCGGAACGATTCCTGGGTTGCGCCGCTGGCCTGGGTCGGATAGACCAGGCCCGGCGCCACGCAATTCACGCGGATGCCAAAGGGGCCGAGTTCAGCCGCAAGATTGCGGCTGAATGCCACCAGCGCGGCCTTGGCGGTGGTGTAGTCGTGGTACGGCACGACCGGGTGCTCGACCAGGTTGCTGGCAATGTTCACGATGCAGCCCTGGGCGCGCCGCTGGAAGTGCGGTAGCGCGGCGCGGCACACATTGAAGGCGGCGCCGACCGCGCCATCGAACTGGGCCTGGTAGTCTTGCCAATTCAGGTGGTCGAATGCGGTGCGCCGCCTGGGATCGAATGCATAGTGCCGTAACGCGTTGTTGACCGCGACGTCGAGCCGGCCGGTCTCTTGCACGATGGCGTCGATCATGGCGCGCACGGCCTCTGGCGAGCCGACATCCGCCTGCACGGCCCAGGCGTCGCCGCCCAGGGCCTGGCATTGCGCCACCACGGCATCGGCCGCCGTGGCATTGCTCAGGTAATTGACGACGACCGTCGCGCCTTCCCGCGCGAAACTGCGCGCGATCTCGGCGCCTATGCCACGGCTAGCGCCTGTGACCAGTACTACCTTGCCTGTGAATTGCATGGTTGCGCTCATATCAGGACGCCGGCAGCAGGCTGGCATCGGCCACGCTGGCCACATCGATGGGGTGCTGGATCAGGCCCAGCGCGCGATAGGCGTCGGCCGCCTGCTGCAGCAGCGCCAGGTCGAACGCGCCCAGCGCGCGCGCGGCACCGCCGGGGCCGGCCGGCGCCTGGGCGGCGATGTTGCGCAGCCGGATCACCTCCAGATTGATGTCCCGGTCGGTGCCGTCGATCGCGCGTTTGGCGGCAAGCGTTGCCGCTTCTTCCGGCTGGGCGATCATCCAGGCGGCGCTGTCGCGGTAGGCCTTGAGAAACGCGCGCAGCAGCGGCTGCCTTTGCTGGTAGACCTGTTCGCGCACCACGAACAGGTCGCTGGAGACGTTGAGGTAGTCGCGCACCTGCATCACATTGACCTTGCCCAGCCCCCGGCGCCTGCCCACCAGCAGGCCGGTGTCGGTAGCCGCGGTGGCGTCGACGTGGCCCTGCAGCAGGGGCGCGAAGTTCAGGACGCCGGTCACCACGATTTCCACATCCGCTTCGGTCAGCCCGGCCTGATGCAGCATCACCAGCAGGTTCTGGCGCGTGCCGCTGGACAAGCTGTAGACGCCGATGCGCTTGCCCTTCAGGTCCGCCGGCCGCGCGATGTTGGCGGACTGGAGCGACACTACGTTGAAGACGTTCTGCGGATAAATGTCATAGATGGCGCGTAGCTTTTCGCCCTTGTCCAGCGCCATGAACAGAGAACCCGGATCGGTAAAGGCCACGTCGGCCTGGCCGCTCAGGATGTTGCGGATGGCGTCGCCGCCGCCCGCGCCAGGCAAGTAGACCAGTTCCAGGCCCTGCGCCTTGAAAAAGCCCTTGTCGGGCTCGGCCAGCAGGTTGGTGATTTCGGCGATGGGCTTGCTCCAGCCGGCCAGGGTGACCTTGCCGGAGGCCGCCGCCTGGGCGCGCGCCGCGGAAGGGCCGATCGATAGCGCGGCAAGGCTGGCGGCAGCGGTCAGCAGCGCACGGCGGCGGGAAGACGGAACCATGGGGCGAATCCTGGTGAATGTCATGAATGGTCAGTGTAGGGACGCAGCAGGCGCCGCTCTACCATAAGCATGGCTTGATAGCACAGCAGCCCGATGGCGGCGATGGCGGCCAGCGCCGCAAACATGAGCGGCGTGTCCATCATGCCCTGAGAGGCGATGATGACCGCGCCCAGCCCGCGGCTGGCGCCGATGAATTCGCCCACGACAGCGCCGACCAGGGCCAGCACCAGCGCCACGCGCAGCCCCGCCAGAATACCTGGCAGGCCCGCGGGCAGCTTCAGGCGCAGCAACGTCTGGCCACGCGATGCACCCAGCATGCGGAATAGTTGCAGCCGGTTCGGGTCGACCTGCCGCAGGCTGGTCAAGGTGTTTTCCATCAAGGGGAAAAAGCAGATCAGCGCGGTCATCACCACGGTGGGCGCCATGCCGAATCCGAACCACAGCACGAACAGCGGCGCGAGGGCCAGCTTGGGGACCACCTGGCTGACGATGACGTAGGGCTTGAGCACGCGGTCGAGCAGGGCGGATTCGGCCAGCGCCACGCCCATGGCCAGGCCCGCGATGCCGCCCAGCGCCAGGCCCAGCAGCATCTCGGCCAGGGTCGTGCCGATATGGGGCCAGAGATAACCGGTGGACAGGCTGGTCCACAGCGTCAGGGCCACGGCCGAGGGCGCCGGCAGCACCAGCGCGGAAATACCGGCCTGCCGCACGGTCAGTTCCCACATCCCTACCAGGATCACCAGCAGCACGCCGGCCAGGACGCGGGTGTTCAGCGTCGGTTTCATGCGCGAGCCTCTGTCATGGTTTCGAATATCCGGGAGCAGTATTGGTTGAAGGCCGCGCCGTGGCGCATGGCCTGGCTGCGGGGCGCGCCCAGGTCCACCGGGATGTCGGCCAGCAGGCGCCCCTGGTGCATGACCCCGACGCGGTCGCCCAGGTACACCGCTTCGCCGATGTCATGCGTGACGAACAGCACGGTGGTCTTGCGCACACGGCACATCCGCAACAGGTCGTCCTGCAGCTCGCCGCGCGTGATGGCATCCAGCGCGGCGAAGGGTTCGTCCAGCAACAACAGCGCCGGCTCGAGAATCAGGGCGCGTGCCAGCGCCACCCGGCTTTGCTGCCCGCCGGACAACTGCCGGGGATAGTGCCGGGCATGGTCGGACAGCCCCAGCATGGCCAGCAAGGCCTGCGCGCGCTCGAGGTCGGCAGCCAGCGGCCGGCGCTGCAACGACACGGGCAGCAGCACGTTGTCGATGACCCGGCGCCATTCCAGCAGGGTGGGCGCCTGGAACACATAGCCCAGCTGCGGGCCGGGCGCGGCCGCCGTGCCATCCCACCGGCGGATATGCCCGGCCTGCGGTTGCAGCAGGCCCGCGGCCAGCTTCAGCAGTGTGGTCTTGCCGCAGCCGCTGCGCCCGACCAGGCAATGGAAACCGCCGGCCTGCAGTTGCCAGTCGATGCCGGCCACGACGGGCGGCCGGCCAGGGTAGGTGTAGGCCGCCTGCTGGATATCGAGAAAGGGGATGTCCGGCGCCGGGCTCATGGTTCGTAGGGCGCAAAGGGCTCGGCCGCCGATTCGGCCGATTGTTCGATCTCGGTCATGCGGACCAAGTCGAGCAGGTTGAAGCGGCCATCGTGGTGCCAGCCGGCTTCGGGCACGCTCATCGAGCCGATGGCGCTGATGCGGGTGACGCCCGCAGCGCCCAACTGCTCGGCCAGGCGGTACAGCTCGCCTGGCGTGGCGGCGATGCCGGCCGATTGCAGGAAAACCCCGCCGCCGGCCACGGCGGGCGCCACTTCGTCCAGCGCGTCGACGCCGGCGACCACGATGCTGCGCTGTAGCGCCGTGGGGGCCAGGGCCTGGGGGCCGTCGGTGTAGGCCACGCTCCATGCCGCAGCGGGATCGCCGATCAAAGGGTCTTGGCCTTCGGCAGCCGGCTGCTTCCATTCGACAGATTGCCGCCATTTCGCCAGCGCCGCCGATTCCTCCAGGTCCAGGGCGCGCCGCGGAAAGCGCCGCTGCAGGACGGCCAGTTCGCCCGCCAGGTAGCCGGCGAACTCGCGTGGCGCAACCTGGCCGCCGCGCTGCACATAGAAGACATGCGGCGAATAGCAGCCCTGCTGGTCATAGCGCACTACATCCCACGCGGCGCGCCGCGCCAGGGCGGGCGCCTTCAACGCGTCAAGCGCCATCGCGCTGACCACCCCGAAGCCGAGTTTGTGCCCATGCGCAAGAAAGCGCGTCGTCACGGGCAGGCGGCGCTGGATGGCTTGCAGCGAATCATTGCCGCCATAGGCCACCACGGTGTCGGCCTGGGCGTACAGCGCCTCGGCGTCCGCATCGCCGGCGCCGCGCCACCACACCACGGCCAGGCAATCGGCAAGCGGCGGATGCACTTCGGCCAGCAGGCGCGCGAACCAGCCGGCAAACAGCGGCTCGGCGCTGGGCAGCTTGCCGATGTTGCCGGCCTTGACCAGCAGGCCGCAGACCAGGCTCCACAGCGCCAGCGCGGGCACGTTGCCGGCCCAGCTGTGCACCAGCAGTTGCGGCCCATGGGCCCGCACCGCACCGCCCTTGGCCGTCGGCTGGAAACCGTCGAGCACCTTGGGATTGGCGAAATCCTCGGCCACGAAACGGTGCAGTTGCGGGGCGCGGAAGGTCTTGAAAAAACCGGTAAGCCCCAGGCGGACCATCTCGGCGTCATAGCCGCTGACCAGCGGCAGCAGCGCGTCGGCCTGGCGGCGGTACGGGTCGTCGCGGTCCAGCAGCCGGGCAATGGCGCGATCGATGACCGCGATGATCCCGGACACCGGCATGGTCTTCAGGTGCTGGGCGCTGGCGCGCCGGACCCGCTCGGCAAGCGCATCCATTTGCGGGGCCGACAGCACCGGCACCGCCACCTCGATCCGCTGGCTGCCCTGCGCGAACGGCAGTACCTGCCATTGGACGTCGGCTGCCGCCAGCCCCGGCAGGTAGCCCGCTTCGATTCTGGGCACGTTCATGGCGTGGCGGTCCGGATGAATGCTTCGACCGCCAGCGAGCAGCCCTTGGCCTGGGCGCCCTCGGCACGCCCCAGCAGCAAGAAGCCGCGGTCGGCCGGCAGGCCCACGTCCTCGGTAAGGATGGTGCAGACCGAATTGAAGTTGGCCAGGTCGCAGTGCACCAGGATGCCGCGTTCGCCAGCCGGCACCGTGCAGCCCGTGGCAGGATCGACCAGGCGCGAACGTATCCAATGCGGCCCCGACTTGACCGAGGGCACGATGGCATTGCCATCGTCGTAGAACTGCGTGCTCAGTTCTGTCATGCCGTACATGTTGATGCACAGCTCGCGCGGCACGCCCAGCAATTCGGAAAGCGACGAATAAAAGGCCTCGAGCGGCAATTCGCGCGACTGCCCCTTGTAGCCGCCGGTATCGAGAATGCGGCTGCCCGGCGGCAGGCGGAACGACCGGCCTTCCTTGCGCAGCGCGTCGATGACATGCACGAAGCTATAGCTCGCGCCCAGCAGGGCATAGGGCTCGCCCAGTTGCTCGGCCTGTTCCAGCCGTTGCCACAAGCCCTGCAGGTCTATGCCCTGCGGGGACACGAAATAGCGGCTGTCGGGACTGCCGAAGGCGGATTTCGCCAGCGCCAGGTAATGCGCCAGCGACGAGTTGGGCATCGTGGCTTCGTCCGGGAACAGCAGGCCCATCGGCAGGCGCTCGACGCCTTGCATGACGCGTCGCGCGAAGTTGCGGGTCATGGACAGGTCGTAGACGTCGAGCCGCGGGTGGAAGTGGCGTCCGCGCGTGTCGGCGCGGGTGGTGCCGCTGGTCATGAACACGCGCTCGGTCGGCAAAGGCGGCTCGCAGCGCAGCTCCATCGCCTTGAAGGCGTCGATGGGCACGGCCGGGATGTCGCTCCATGTTTTCACGGTGCGCACCGTGGCGCCCCGGCGCTGGCAAAAGCTGCGGTAGGGCGCGTTGGCGCCATACTGGTAGGCGAACAGGCGCAGCGCGATCTGGTCGAATTGCGCGTCGGTGCAGCTGTCCTGGGCGATGAGTTCGAGAATGTCCGCGACCGGCGGTTCGACGTGGTTCATGGGCTTTGGTGGATTCCTGTGCGTGGAAGCTCCGAAGCCCGCCTGTGCCAGCGGCGCGTGGATACGGCCCTGTCGAGGTCGATGCTCTTCTTACGCCGGCATGAACCGGGTCAAGTTCGCGGGTCTGAATCTCAGCACTGGCGTGCACCCCGGAGCAAGCACCATGTTAACCCGCAATGGCGGGCTACCGGACGGCCCCGGCAGTGGCGCGGCCAGGCGCGGGCCGCGCATCCCTGTCAACGGGGCAGCACCAGCAATCGCCCCGGCAGGGTGGGGTGCGGCAGGACATCGGCTTCGATGTCATACACCGCGCGCAGGTTGGCCGGCGTCAGTACTGCATCGGGGGCGCCATCGGCCACCACCGTGCCGCCGCCCAGCATCACCAGCCGGTCGCACCAGCGCGCCGCCAGGTTGACGTCGTGCACGATCACCAGCACCCCCAGGCCCTGCTCGTGGGCCAGGCCGGCCGTGGTGCGCAGCAGTTCGATCTGGTGCTTCGGGTCCAGGCTGGAAATCGGTTCGTCCAGCAGCAAATAGCGCGGCACCTGCGCATCGCGCTGTGCCTGGCACTGCGCCAGCACGCGGGCGAATTGCACGCGCTGCTGCTCGCCGCCCGACAGCTCGGGGTAGCGCCGCTGCGCCAGTTGCGGCACGCCGGCCAGGGCCAGGGCCGCGTCGACCAGTTCTTCCACTTCCACCGGGCCCAGCTCGGGAAATGGATAGGCGCCCATGGCCACCACTTCGTGCACGCCCAGGTCGAAACTGAGCGAGGGCTTTTGCGGCAGTACCGCGCGCTGTCGCGCCTGGCGGCGCAGCGGCAGGCCGCTCAGGGCGGTACCGTCCAGTTCGATGGCGCCGCTGTCGGCATGCAGTTCGCCCGCCAGCGCGGCCAGCAGCGTCGACTTGCCCGCGCCATTGGCGCCCAGCAAGCCCAGCACGTGGCCGGGTTCGATCGCCAGCGATACACCGGACAAGATGCGCGCGCCGTTGCGCGACAGGGCAAGATCGAGGGTGCGCAGGCTCATCAGAATCGGCGCCCCCGCGCCAGCAGCCACAAGAAGAAGGGCCCGCCCACCAGGCTGGTGACCAGTCCGATGGGTAGTTCGGCCGGAATGACCACGATGCGCGCCAGCCAGTCGGCCAGGGTCAGCGCCAGCGCGCCGGCCAGCATCGACGCCGGCAGCAGCCAGCGGTGATCTGCGCCCAGGGTCATGCGCACCAGGTGCGGCACCACCAGCCCCACGAAACCGATGCCGCCGGTGGCGGCCACCAGCGGGCCCACGATCAGGGCGGTGGCCAGCACCAGCTTGTAGCGCACGGTGATCAGGGCGAAACCCAGGTGCTGTGCTTCGCGCTCGCCCAGCAACAGGGCGTTCATGGCGCGCCATTGGCGCATCAGCCAGGCCGACCACAGCAGCGTCCAGGGCGCCAGGAAGGCCAGCAACGGCCAGCTGGCGCCGGCCAGGCTGCCCATGCTCCAGAAAGTCAGGTCGCGCAATTGGGCATCCGAGGCCATGTAGGTCAGCAAGCCGATCAGGCTGCCTGCCACGGTATTGATGGCGATGCCGGCCAGCAGCAGGCCGGCCACGCCGGAAACGCGCCGGCCCACCGCATAGGCGGCGGCCGTGGCCAGCAGGCTGCCGGCAAAGGCCGCGGGCGCGGTCACGGCAAAGCCGCCGGTGGTCAGCACGATGGCCGATACCGCGCCCAGCGCGCCGCCGGCCGAGATGCCCACCAGGCCCGGCTCGGCCAACGGGTTGCGAAACAGCGCCTGCATGGCGGCGCCGGCAATGGCCAGCGCCGCGCCCGCCACGACGGCGAACAGCACGCGCGGCAGGCGGATGTCCAGCAGCACATTGCGCCACAACGTATCGTCGGGCTGCGAGGCGCCGGTGGCCAGCACGCGCAGCGCATCGGCCAGCGGGATATGCACCGCGCCGCTCAGGGCGGCCAGCAATGCCACCAGCAGGGCGGCCGCGCCCAGCCCCGCCAATACGGCGGGCGGCGCGGCGCGCCTAGCTGGCCGCACGAGACGGCTGGCCCTGGCGAGCGACACAGTCGGTCTCCTTCAACGCGCGGATGGCCTGCGGCAGCCGTGGCCCAGTGCCCAGCGCAAGCAGGTCGTCCATGACGACGATGCAATCGTTGGCGGCGGCCGGCGTGCTGGCCACGCCCGGCATGGCCAGCAGCTTCTGCATGCCGCCGGCGGCTTCCAGCGACATGCGCGGTACCACGATCACCTGCGGCGCCAGCCCGCCCAGGGCCTCGGCCGACAAGGGCTTGTAGCCTTGCTGGTCGGCCAGCACATTGACCAGGCCCGATAGTTCCATCACCAGCGATGCCGCCGTGCCGCTACCCGCGCCCAGCGGCGTGCCGGTGCGGTTCATGATCAGCACCGCGCGGGCATGCGATTCGGGCAGGGCGCGCGCATCGCGCAGCGCGGCGTCCACGGACCCCGCCAATTGCTCGCCGCGTTCGGGCACGCCCAGCGCCTGCGCGATCTGCCGGATGCGATCATCCAGCGATTGCACCGTGGGCTGGTCGGACACGACCGCCACCGGCACGCCCACTTCTTTCAGGCGGGCGATGGCGGTGGGCGGCCCGGCCTGGTCGGATGCCAGCACCAGGTCGGGCCTCAGGGCCAGTACGCCTTCGACCGGCACCGCCCGGTAATAGCCCACCCGCGGCAGCTTGGTGGCCGCCTCGGGATACAGGCTGGACAGGTCGTCGCCCACCAGGCGGTCGCCCTGGTCCAGCGCATAGACGATCTCGGTGACCGTGCCGCCCAGCGACACCACGCGCGCTGCCGGCGCGTCTTGCGCGGCCTGCGCCGACGCGGCCACGCAGGCGGCCGCCAAGACGGCCCCGACAGTCCTCAACAGGCTTGCTGCCATGATGCTCCTCGGTGGCGGCCGTCAGGCGGCCAGTGGTTGCGGGCACAGGCTGCCCAGCAGGCGCCGCCATTCGGCCAGCTCGGGTTTGCCGGGCTTGCGCTCGCCGAAGAACTGCACGATCAGGTCGCCGCTGGCCGCATACAGTTCCAGCGACGTCACCCAGCCATCGCTGGTGGGCTTGCTGACCACCCAGGCCGAGGCTATGGCCTGCGTGTTCAGGTGCAGGTTGAAGCGCGGGTCCAGCACATTGAACCACGGGCCCGTGCGGCGCAGATTGGCCACCGGCCCGGTGTGGATCTGGATCATGCCGCGGTTGCCCACGAAGCACATGATCGAAAGACCCGATTCGGCCGCGGCCTGCAGCATGCGTTCGGCCGTGTCGGCCTCGACGCGCTGCGCCAGGTCGATGCCGGCCGCGTCCAGGGCCGCCAGCCGCGACACCTTGAACTTGCGCAGCATGGGGAAGAATTCATGCGTGTCCTGCATGGCCAGCCAGGCCGTGCGCAGGGCCTGCTGGTCGTCGACGGTACCGGCCTCGTCGCCGGCCGGCCAGGGCTGGGGCTCGGGCCAGGCGGGTTCGCCCGCAAAGCGCGCCACCAGCGCATCGTAGGCTGCCGCGTCGGTCGCATCGGTGCGGTATACCTTGTGTGCCGCCACGCCGGCGCGGTCGAAGAACTGCAGGCTGTGCCGGCCGTCGTGCTCGACGGCCCAGGCAGTATCCCAGCCGCTGAAGAACACGCGCAGGTCGATATCGGGGCCCAGCACCAGGCCCACCGGCCCTTCGGCCTGGATCGATTCATAGCGGCCATGCCGCTCGTGCACACACCATTCGTTGCGCGTCAGGGCCATCACTTCGCCCAGCGTGCCCAGTTCGCGAAAAATCGCCTGCGGCGATTCGGCGCCGGTCAGGGCGGTGGCGCGCACGCCGTTGCATTGCGCAGCCACCCATTGCGCTTCGGATACGCCCAGCGCCTGCGCCAGGTTGCGCGCGCGCTGGCCCGGCTGCGCCGCTGCCAGGGCGTCGTTGCGGGCGCGCAGCTCGGCGGCCAGTTCGGTATAAGAGGTATTGCTCATGGGGATTGCTCTCCTGTGTCCGGGCGCGGCGAACGGCCTTTCGACCCGGGCCGCAACATGCCGGCGCGGTTCAGTATTGATAGGTTAATGAAATGCGCACGCTGCGCCCAGGTTCGGTGTACCAGTCTACCGGACGAGGCAGCACCACTGCGCCTGCGGTGGGAACGTTGATGGCTTCCCAGTACTTCTTGTCGAGCAGGTTGAAGACGCCGGCGCGCACCTGCAGCCCCTTCACGGCGGCGGGTTTCCAATACGCCATCAAGTCCACCACGCCATAGCCCGGCGCGCGGAAGTCGGGGTTGGGTGCGTCGGCGGCCGCGTCGGGGTATTCGACTTTGTTGCGGCGCGTGGCGGTGGTCAGCATGGCGTCCACGCCCCAGCGATCGCGTTCGTAGCCCAGGCCCAGGATCGCCTTCAAGGGCGGTACGGAATTCAGGTATTGGCCGGTGCCCTGGTCCTTGCCCACTGTCCAGGCCAGCGAGCCCCAGGTGCGCCAGCCGGGCGCGAAGCGCCAGTGCGCCGAGGCCTCGGCGCCGTAGATACGCACCCGGGCGCGGTTGACCACGCCGGTTACGCCCAGGGGGTACTGTCCGGCCCAGCCGTCCTGCCATTGCGGCGAGTCCGGTCCCAGCGGCACCTGCTTGTCGATGAAGTCCTGGTAGCGCGTGTCGAAGAACGACAGCGCGCCGCCCAGTTGTTCGTTGCCCAGCCGCGCGCCCAGTTCCCAGCCGCGGCTGGATTCGGGTTTCAGGTACGGGTTGCCCACGCGCAAGTAAGTGCCGGGCCCGCCGTAGTTGGTGTAGAGCTCGGTGGCGCTGGGCGCCTTGTAGCCGTATGCGTACTGCGCATACAGCGTCACCTGCTCGCGCGCCTTCCAGGTGCCCAGCAGGCGCGGCGAGAACCGTCCGCCGCTGGACGACGGCGGCAGCCCGCCGGCATTCGGATTGCTGTCGTAGCTGTCGGTGGCCTGCGGCTTCTGCTCGTAATGGTCGTAGCGCAAGGCGGGCATCAGTGTGTAGCGCCCCTCGGCAAAGCCGATCTCGTTCTGCGCCCACACCGCCCACTGGCTGCCCTTGACGCGCGGCATGTCGGCCTGGTTGGTGTGCAGCATGTCGCAGGCGCGCGGTCCGAAGGGCGCCGGCAGGCCGGCGGGCACGTCGGGGCAGTTGTCGTAGCCGCCCGAATATTGTTCGGTGCGGTTGCCCATCCATTCGGCGCCCACGGTCCACAACTGCGACACGCTGCCGTCGACGCGGCGCGTGGCCTCGCCGTTCACGCCGAACAGGGTTTCCTGGATCGAGTTGTCGCGTCCGTAGGCGCCGCTGGGAAACCCATAGCGGAACGGGTCGCCGGGAATGATGGACGCGCGTGCATCCACGCTGCGCATCGCGTCCAGCCCCTTGTCCAGCCGCAGCCGCTGCCAGTACACCACCGCCCGTGCGGTATCGATGGGCCCGCCGGCGCGCGGCGCCTGGTATTCGTAGTCCAGCGACACCCGCTTGCGCTCGATGTTCTCGGTGGCGCTGTTCTCGCCTTCCAGGTAACTGGTGTCCGGCCCTTGCAGGTACTTGCTGTCGCTGTCCGAGTCGTAGCGGAACAACTCGCCCGTCAGGCCGAAGCGGTGGCCGCCGTCGATGCGCTGCTGCAGCTTCAGCAACACATTGCGCTGCGTATAGTCTTCGGGATCGGGCCGGCTGCGCGCGGGGCCGTAGCCGCCCTGGTCGGCGCGATTGTCCAGCTCGTGCCCCTTGCGGATGCCGGCCTGCAGCAGCCAAGTGGTGTTGGCTTGCAGGCGCCCGGCCAGCGCGGCGTTGGCGGCTCGGCTGGTGTCGGCCGAATCGTAGTCGCCCTTGAGCAGCGCGCCGAAGTCGCGCCCGTCGGGCAGCAGGTCGTCCGGATCCAGCGTGCGCAATTCGGCCGCGCCGCCCAGCGCGCCCGATCCCACCGAAGCCGAGTCGGTGCCGCGCACGATGTCCAGCCGCGACAGCGTATCGAAGCTCACGGCATTCAGGCCGCCCTTCACGCCGCGCGCGCCGTCGTCCAGCCAGGGCAGGCGAATGCCGTCGATGCGGGTGGCCACGCGGTCGCCGTCCACGCCACGGATATTGATGCTGTTGTTCTGCCGGTTGAAGTTCACGCCGGCATCCAGCCGCTTGCCCACGTCTTCCCAGTTGCGTACCTGCCTGCCGTCCAGTTCCTGCCGCGTGGTCGTGCTGGTCCAGGCCGGCTCGGTTCGCGGTGCCTCGGCCTCGACCATCACCGGCGCCAGTTGGGTCACGGCGGCTTCCTGGGGCAGCAGCACGTAGGCGCCATTGCCGCGTTCGCGCGCCGCCAGGCCGGTTCCGTCGAGCAGGCGGCGCAGCGCTTCCGGCACGGGATACGCGCCTTGCAGGCCGGCACTGTGCCGGCCGCGCACCGCGTCGGGCTGGAACAGCACCGTGATGCCCGCCTGGTCGGCAAAGCGGGCCAACGCCGCCCCCAGTTCGCCGGCCGGCACCTGGTAGGTGCGCAGCGGCGGGGCCGCCTGGGCGGTTTGTGCCCGCGCGGGGCCGGCCGCCATTCCCAGGCCGCCCATCAGGGCGATGGCCAGCATTGCGCCGCGTACGGCGGCAGCCAATGCCGTGCGTTGATGCAACGGATGCGGATCGTACCGGCGGGGGGCGTGTAGAGCAGGCATGGGGTTCCTGTCGGAAGGGGTCGTCGAGTGCAGGCAGCACGCTGCCTTTGTTCTCCATGACCCTTGGCGAAGAAGAACCGGACACGATGCGGTGAATTTTTTTTGGGGATGCTCAGGCCTGGTCCGCCGGACCCAGCGTCACCCAGTACGCTGTCCGGTATTGCACCTGTACCGGTAGCAAGGCGGGCAGCGCCTGCAGGATGCCGTCGGTGTTGTCCAACTGGAAGGCACCCGATATGCGCAATGCCGCCACGGCGGGATCGCAGCGCACCAGGCCGGGGCGGTAGCGTGCCAATTCGGCCGCGAACGCGTCCAGCCTCATCGCATCGGCATGCAGCACGCCCCGCAGCCAGTCCGGGCCGCGTGGATCCGACTGGCGCCAGGGGTACACGGCGCCGGCGTCGAACGTGGCTTGCTGGGCCGGGCCCAGCCATGCGGCCGGCGCATCCGGCTGTGCCGGCCGCAGTTCCACCTGGCCCGATGCCACGTCCACCCGGCAGCGCTGCGATTCCAGGCGCACGGCAAACTGCGCGGCATCGCGCACATGGATCGACCCCAGCCGGGTCTGCACCTGCAGGGGCGGGCCGGCCGGCCTGGCGGTTTCGACATAGATCTCGCCTTCGCGCAGCCACAGCGCGTGCGTGGCATCGCTGAATTCCGCGTCGACGGCCGTGGACGTGTTCAGCAGCAGCCGCGACCCATCGGCCAGGCGTAGTTCGCGCCGTTCGCCGGCGGCGGTGCGGTAATCGGCCCGCCAGCGTGTCATGGGCGCCGACTGCCAGGCGGTCCAGGCCACCGGGGGCGCCACGATCAGCGCCACCATGGCCTTCAGCACCGCCCGGCGCGGCTTGTCGGTGGCACGGCCCAGGGCCGCCATGCCCACCGCCGGCGGCACCAGGCCGAACGCGCGGTTCAGCGACTGGGCGCGCTGCCAGGCGCGTTCATGTTCCGCATCGCTGGCGCGCCAGCGATCGCAGGCACGTACATCCGCGGCGGTGGCGTGGCCCGACCCCAGCCGCATCAGCCAGCGCGCGGCCTGGCGCGCCACGCCGCGATCCACCGGCGGCTCGGCCTGCCCTAGGACGTTGCCAGAATGCATTGCTCGTAGCCCTGCACGATGTAGCGTTGCACGGTGCGCACCGACACATTCAGCCGTTGCGCGATGTCTTCATAGGGCATCCGTTCCAGTTGCGCCAGCAGGAAAGCCTCGCGTACCCGCTGCGGCAGGGCGTGCAGCACGGCGTCGATCTCGTGCAGGGCTTCCAGGATCAGCAACCGTTGCTCGGGCGATGGCGCGCGCGGCTCGGGCAGGGCCGCCAGGGCTTCCAGGTAGGCCTGTTCCAGCGAGCGGCGCCGGTAGTGGTTCAGCAGCAGGCGCTTGGCGATGGTGGTCAGGTAGGCGCGCGGCTCGCGCACCATGGCCAGTTCGGCGCGGTGGCGCAGCACCCGCACGAACGTGTCCTGCACCAAGTCGGCCGCATCGCAGGCATTGCCCAGCTTGCGCCGCAGCCAGCCATCCAGCCAGCCGTGATGGTCGCGATACAGGCCGTGTACGGCGTCCTGGGGCGCCGGCAGGGAGGTCGACATGAGGCCTATTCAGTAATGAAAATGAAAACCACTCTCATTCTAAATAAATTGAGCAGAGATGCAACCTCTGTTTGCGCCGGGCTTTGGGCTACCATGGCCGCCATCCCCCGCAAGATGCCAAATGCCATGGGCCAGTCCCAAGAATTGCAATTGCTGGTTGAACTGGTGCGCGCGGGCAGCTTTTCGGCGGCCGCGCGTGAAATGGGCGTGACGACGGCCGCGGTCAGCAAGCGGCTGGCACAGATCGAAGGCCGCCTGGGCGTGCGCCTGCTCAACCGCAATACCCGCCGCATCAGTCTCACGGCCGAAGGCGAGCTGTACCTGGAAAATGCGCGCCGCATTCTGGACGATATCGAGCACCTGGACCAACTCATGGCCAGCCGCCAGGCGCAGCCGCGCGGGCGCCTGAAAGTCAATGCGCCGCTGGGATTCGGGCGCAGCTATATTGCGCCGGCCATCGCCTTGTTCGCGCGCCGCTGCCCGGAAGTGCAGGTGCAATTGCAACTGACCGACGCGCCGGTGGACTTCGTGCAAGACGCCTTCGACGTGGCGATCCGCTTTGGCGATATTCCCGATACCCAGTTGATCGCCCGGCGCATCGCGCCCAACAGGCGGCTGGTATGCGCCTCACCCGATTACCTGAAAGTCCATGGCTACCCGCAGGTGCCGCAAGACCTGGCGCGCCACCAGTGCATCGTGCTGCGCCAGAACGACGATACGTACGGCTTGTGGCGCTTCACCCAGGGCAACCACAGCGAGACGGTCAAGGTACGGGGGCTGCTCAGCAGCAACGACGGCGAAGTCACGCTGACCTGGGGCCTGGCCGGCTTGGGCATCCTGCAACGCGCCGAGTGGGATCTGGCGCGCTATGTGCGGTCGGGCCGGCTGGAATTGCTGTTGCAAGACTACGCGCTACCGCCGGCCGACATCCACGCCGTATTCCCCGAACGCAACCACCTGTCGGCCAAGGTGCGCGTGTTCATCGATTTCCTGGTCGATTACTTCCAGGACAGGCGGCAAGGCGGCGCCGACGCCGCCTGGTAGCCGCCGGGTTCAGTTGATCGCCACGTTGGCCTGTTTCACCAGCTTGGCGTAGCGCCCGGTATCGTCCTTGATCTGCTGCGCCATGTGCGCGCTGCTGTCGCCCACCGGCACCGCGCCGATCTCGGCCATGCGCTGGCCGAACCCGGGCGACTTGATGATCTTCACCATTTCCGCGTTCAGGCGCGCCACCACTTCGGGCGGCGTGGCGGCCGGCGCCAGCACGCCGAACCAGGTGCCCATATTGAAGCCCTTCAGTCCGGATTCCTGCAAAGTGGGCACGTCGGGCAAGGCGGCCGAGCGCTGGTCGGTGGTGACCGCCAGGGCCCGCAGCTTGCCCGACTTGATGTGCGGCAGCACGGGCGTGATGGTGTCGAACGACATATCGATCTGGCCGCCCAGCAGGTCGGTGGTCAGCGGGCCGCTGCCCTTGTAGGGCACGTGCAGCAGCGTGACGCCGCCCAGGTCCTGGAACTGCGCGCCGATCAAGTGCTGCGCCGTGCCCATGCCGTTGGATCCGAAGGTCAGCTTGCCCGGCGTCTTGCGCGCCAGCGCCAGCAGCTCTTGCACGTTGCGGGCCGGCACCTTGGGATTCACCACCAGGATGTTCGGCACCAGCGCCACCGTGGTGACGGGCGCGAAATCTTTCTGGAAGTCGTATTTCAAGCCCTGGTACACACTGGTGGCGATGGTGTGGTGCACCGCGCCCATCAGCAGCGTATAACCGTCGGGCCGGGCCTTGGACACATAGTCGGCGCCCAGCGTGGCGCCCGCGCCGGGCTTGTTTTCCACCACCACCGGCTGGCCCAGGCTCTTGGCCAGCTCATCCCCCAGCGCGCGCGCCAGCGCGTCGGTGGTGCCACCGGCCGGAAACGGCACCACCAGGCTGACCGGCCGGGTCGGGTACGGCTGCGCCGCCGCGCCTGCCGCCAGCATGATGCCCGTGGCGCACAGCACGCCGGTCAGCGCGCCGCGCAGGCTGTTCTTCGCAAGTTTCATGATGTCTCCTCTTTCTTATTGATGAATGGCGCGTCAGGGCAAGGCAGGCTCAGGCCGCGCGTGCCTGGCCCGCCGCCTCTTGCAGGTAGCGGCAAACCGCTAGCGTGACCTGCGCGGTAGTCGCCTTGCCGCCCAGGTCGCCCGTATGCAGCGCCGGATCGGCCGTCACGTTTTCCACGGCCTGCATCATGCGCGCCGCCGCCTGGTGTTCACCCAGGTGTTCCAGCAGCATCACCACCGACCAGAATGTGCCGATGGGGTTCGCCAGGCCCTTGCCCATGATGTCGAAGGCCGAGCCATGGATCGGTTCGAACATCGACGGATAGCGCCGTTCCGGATCGATATTGCCAGTGGGCGCGATGCCCAGGCTGCCAGCCAGCGCCGCGGCCAGGTCGCTCAGGATGTCGGCGTGCAGGTTGGTGGCCACGATGGTGTCCAGCGAGGCGGGGCGGTTGACCATCCGCGCCGTGGCGGCGTCTACCAGTTCCTTGTCCCAGTGCACATCGGGAAACTCGCGGCTGATCTCCAGCGCGATCTCGTCCCACATCACCATCGCGTGGCGCTGGGCATTCGACTTGGTGATCACCGTCAGTTGCTTGCGCGGGCGCGACTGTGCCAGGCGGAACGCGAAACGCAGAATGCGTTCGACGCCGGCGCGCGTCATCATGGACACGTCGGTGGCGGCTTCGATCGGTTGCCCCTGGTGCACGCGCCCGCCCACGCCGGAATATTCGCCTTCCGAGTTCTCGCGCACGATCACCCAATCCAGCTGTCCGGGCTCGCAGCGCTTCAGCGGCCCGTCGATACCGGGCAGGATGCGTGTGGGCCGCACATTGGCATATTGGTCCAGGCCCTGGCAGATCTTCAGCCGCAAGCCCCACAGGGTGATGTGGTCGGCGATGTCCGGGTCGCCCGCCGAGCCGAACAAGATGGCGTCCTTGTCGCGCAGGCTGTCCAGCCCATCGGCCGGCATCATCACGCCATGGCGGCGGTAATAATCGCCGCCCCAATCAAAATCGTGGAACTCGAAGGTGAACGAGCCGTCGGCCTCGGCCAGCACCTGCATGGCCTGGCGGCCCGCGGGGATGACTTCCTTGCCGATGCCGTCGCCCGGAATGGTTGCGATGCGGTATGTCTTCATATGCCCGACTCCTGGCCGGCGACCGTCGCCGGCTTGCTTGTCGGGCACTGTAACCAGCGCATCGCCGCGCAGGCGCGCGGCCGATTCAAAGCATCTTTAACTTCAGGTTAACGCCCGTCCGCGTTGTGGCGCCCGTCGGCGAAGTGCGCCTGGCAGATCCTGACGAATTCGGCCACCGGCGGCGAGGCCTTGTCTTCGCGCCAGGCCAGGCCTACGGACAATTCTGGCGAAGGCTCGCGAAACGGCCGGTAGGTCACGCCTGCCAGTTGCAGCGCCATTTGCGTACGGGGTACCGGCGCGAACCCGCGCCCGGCGGCAACCAGCGCCAACGCGGCATGCATGGTCTTCACCTCGAAACGATCGGAGGGGTTCACCGAATACTGGTGAAAAAAATCCCGGAACAGGCTTTGCGTGCTGCGACGATGGTCATGGCTGGGATAGCCGATCATGCTGCGCCCGCCCAGGTCCCGTACCGACAGGGCTTTCTTGCGGGCAATGTCCCATGCGGTGGGTACCGCCACGGCGTAGCACTCCGAGAACAACCGTTGCGTACGCAGCGACGGATGATAGATAGGCTCGCGCACCAGGCCGATATCGATTGCGCCTTCCAGCAGCTTGCCTTTCTGTTCAGTGGTCGAGTATTCGACCAGATGAACGCGGTGGGCGGGGTGGCGCGAGAAATAGCTGCGCAGCAACCCAGGCAGGAAGGTATAGGTATGCGCATGCAAGATGCCCAGCGTAAGCGACTCGATGTCCTGCTGGCGCGAGGCATTGACGATTTCCTGGCAGCGATCGGTATCGTGAAGAATGGCGCGTGCGTGCTTGAGCAGTGCTTCGCCTTCCACGGTCAGGCTTACTGAACGCGTCGTGCGAAACAGCAGCCTGGCATTCAAGGCGGTTTCCAGTGCCTGGATATGCTCGCTCAAGGGCGGTTGGCTGATGCCCAGCCGATTCGCGGCACGCCCGAAGTGGGCTTCTTCGGCCACCGCCACGAAATATCGCAGGCGTTTCAAGTCGATCATTATTCTATTTTTACCTATCAATAACAGATTAAAACTGTATTAGACATTAATAATACCTGGCTCCTACACTGGCCCGGCCACAACAAGATTCGCATACGGACTCAGGAGAGAGGCATGGAAGTACGCAAACTGACCGGCGTCATTGGCGCCGAGTTGCTCAATGTCGATTTGTCGCGCGATTTGCCCGACGCGCAGATTGCCGCCATCAGGCAGGCATTGCTGGATCACCAGGTCATTTTCTTTCGCGAACAGACCCTGCCCCCCGAACAGCACATCGCATTTGCCCGCCGCTTCGGCGAAATCAGCATGACGCCGGTGTACCGCACATTGGACGACTACCCCGAGATCATGCCGGTGGTGAAAGAGCCCACCGACCAGGACATCATCGGCGACACCTGGCACACCGACGAAACCTACCATCCCACGCCGCCGCTGGGCTCGATCCTGTATGGCCGTGAAATACCGGATGTGGGCGGCGATACATTGTGGGCGAACATGTATCGCGCCTATGACACGCTGTCCGATGGCCTGAAAGCCAAGCTGGAAAACCTGCGCGCCGTGCATTCCAATGACTTCTTGTCGGCCAACTCGAAGATACGCAACAGCACTCGCTCGACCAAGCTGCGCGAAGACGTTGGTTCGATCGCCAGCGTGCATCCGGTCGTGCGTACCCATGAAGAAACCGGCCGCAAATGCCTGTTCGTGAATCATCCCTTCACGTATTCGTTCGAGAACATGACGCGCGAAGAAAGCCTGCCGCTGCTGCAGTTCTTGTACCAGCACAGTGCCAAACCGGAGAACACCTGCCGGTTCCGCTGGCGCGAGGGCTCAATGGCGTTCTGGGACAACCGCTGCACGATGCATTACGCCATCAACGACTATCCGGGGCGCCGCCGCGCCATGCATCGCATTACCATCCAGGGCGCCGTCCCTGCCTGACCGCGTCAGCCGCGCGCGACCGAACAGCGGCCATACCCATAATCAAAACGCACCAGGGAGAGAAGACATGTTCAGAAGATTCGCCATCTTTTGCGGACTGGCCGTGGCCATGCAGGCTGCGGGTCCCGCCGCCGCGCAGGGCAGTTCCTGGCCCGCCCGCCCCGTAACCTGGATCGTCGGCTACGCCGCCGGCGGCACGACGGACATCATTGCACGCACGCTGGCCCAGGCGCTCAGCGAACAGACGGGGCAGACCTTCGTGGTAGAGAACCGTACCGGCGCCAACAGCAACATCGGCGCAGAGATCGTCACCCGCGCGGCCCCCGATGGCTATACGTTCTATGTCGGTTCGACCGCCAACGCCATCAACCGCACGCTCTACAAGCATTTGAACTACGACGTGGTGAAGGACTTCGCCAGCGTGGCGCTGCTGGGCACGGTGCCGAACCTGCTGGTGGTCAACCCCGCGTTGCCCGTCAAGAGCGTGCAGGACTACATCGAGTATGCCAAGGCCAACCCCGGCAAGCTGACCTGTGCGTCATCGGGCACGGGCTCGGCCATCCATATGTCGTGCGAACTCTTCAAGCTGCAAACAGGGACCAACATCCTGCACGTGCCCTATCGCGGCAGCGGGCCGGCCATGACCGACCTGCTGGGCGGCCAGGTCGATTCCATCTTCGACAACATGCCTACCGTGTTGCCCAACGTACAGGCCGGCAAGCTGCGCGCGCTGGGTGTCACCACGGCAGACCGGTCGCCGTCGGCGCCCGATATTCCCACGCTGGCTGAGTCTGGCCTGCCTGATTTCTCGGTGCAGTCGTGGTTTGGCCTGTTCGCCCCTGCCGCCACCGACGCGGCCATCGTGCAGCAGATGAACCAGGCGGTGAACAAGGCATTGGCCAGCGACACGGTGCGCAAGGTGTTCGACCAGCGCGGCGTGGCGCTGCCCAAGCCGCCCAATGCGGCGCCGGCCTTTGCCGGCTTCGTGCGCGGCGAAGTCGAAAAATGGGCTGGCGTGGTCAAGCAGTCGGGCGCGCAAGTCGAATGAAGGCCACCATGAACCCCCGCGTGACCTTGATCACCGGTTCAAGCCGTGGCATCGGCCTGGCCGCCGCCCAGCGCCTGGCGGCCGACGGCCATCATGTCATTGGCCTGGCCCGTAGCGCGCCCGCGGCAGGTTTCCCGGGCGATTTCTTCCAGGTCGACCTGGCGGATGCCGCCGCTACAGCCGATGTGCTGGCCAGCATCGCCGCCCAGTTCCCGGTCGATAGCATCGTCAACAATGCGGGCTTGACCACGTCGCATACCTTGCAGGAAACCCGGCCCGACGAGTTGGACCGCCTGTTGGCGGTGAACCTGCGCGCACCCATGCAGTGCGTGCAGGCTTGCCTGCCGGCAATGATCCAGAGCGGGCAGGGCAGCATCGTCAATATCGCGAGCCGGGCAGCGCTGGGCATGCCGCGTCGCACTGCTTATGCCGGGGCCAAGAGCGGCTTGCTGGGGTTCACGCGGACTTGGGCGCTCGAACTGGGTGTGCACGGCATCACGGTCAATGCCGTAGCGCCCGGCCCGGTGCTGACCGAGCTGTATCGCAACAACAATCCCATGAGCGCGCAGCAGCGGCAAGAACTCGAGCAGCGCATTCCGCTCAGGCGCCTGGGCCAGCCCGAAGACATCGCGGGAACCATCGCCTTCTTCTTGTCGGGCGACGCGCACTTCGTCACGGGGCAGGTTCTGTATGCCTGCGGGGGCCTGTCGGTGGGGGTGGCGCCGCTATAGGCGTGCCGGCCTGCACGCGCTGCACCAGCCATACGCTGCCTATCACGATGGCCATGCCGGCCAGTTGCAGGGCGTTCAAGTGTTGTCCGAGCAGGCTCCAGCCCAGCACCACCGCGGTCACCGGGCTCAGGAAACCCAGCGAGGCCACCACCGCCGGGCCCAGCCGTGCCAGCCCGCGGAACCACAACGCATAAGTGAAGGCGCCGCCTATCACCGCCAAGTAAACAAGGCCGCCCAGGTTGGCTGCTGTCAGTGTCGGCAGCGGCGGCTCCAGCCATGCCACGAAGGGCACCAGCACCAGGCCGCCCGCCGTCAGTTGCCAGCCCGCGAAAGTCAGGGCCGGCACCGGTGGTTGCCAGCGGCGGCTGAGCACCGTGCCCAAGGCCATGGCCATCGCGCCTATCAGTCCGGCAGCGATGCCGATCGGGTCCAGGGCTGCGTCGGGTGTCAGCACCAGCAGCGCCACGCCGCCGATGCCCGCCAACGCGGCGATCACAGACAGCCCGCGTACCGGCGCGCCCAGCAGCAACCGGGCCAGGCCGATCACGATCAGTGTCTGGATCGCGCCCAGGGTGGCCGCCACGCCGCCAGGCAACCGGTATGCCGTAACGAACAGCATGGCCCAGAACAGCGAAAAATTCAGCGCGCCCAGCAAGAAACTGCGCGCCCACCAGATTCCGTGGGGCAGCCGGCGAGCCCACAGCAGCAACAGGATGCCGGCCGGCAGGGCGCGCAGCATGGCGACTGTCAGCGGGTAGCCGGCCGGCAGCAGCCCCGTCGTCACAATATAAGTACTGCCCCAGATGGCCGGGGCCAGGGCGGTGGCAAGCACATCCGCGCCGCGATTCAAGGGGGGAATCCTCAAGCCAGTTCCAGTACCTGGCTGACCGGGCGGCGCGGTTTTTGCGGCCAATTGCCTGCGGCCGCACGGCCCATCGCCACCAGCATCACCGGCACTTCGTCGGCGGCCAGGCCGAACTCGCGCGCCACGCCTTTTGCATCGAAGCCGCTCATGGGGCAAGACGCCAATTCCAGCGCCTGCCCGGCCAGCATCAGGGTCGACGCCCCCAGCGCGGCGCTGCGCACCGCTTCGTCACGTTGTTGCCAGGGCTGGTCTTCGTACAGGCCTCGCGCTGCGCTTTCCCATGCCGGCACCATCCGGGCTGGCATGAAACCCGCCTGCACCGATGGCGCCAGGCGCTGGGCCAATGCATCGTGCCGCGCCAGTACGCCCACCACCACGAATGTCACCGCGGCATCGGCCACTTTTGCCTGGCCCCAGGCCAGGTCGCGCAAGCGAGCCTTGGCGGCCGGCGTATGTACGGCGATAAAGCGCCAGTTCTGCAGATTGAAGGCAGTGGGCGCACGCGTGGCCAACTCGGCCAGCCGCTCGAGCTGGGCCGGCGCGATCCGGTGCGCCGGGTCGAAGTAATTGGCCGAGGTGCGTTGTTCTATAGCGGCGATCAGTGCGTTTTCCATCAGGTCTGCTCTTGTTCGACGGGGAAGGGGGTACGGCAACGTCATGGTGGTGAGTATTGCCGTTGGTCCGATTTTTTTGACTGCTCTGATACAAGCGTACTTGATCTACTTATAATTGATAATGTCCTAAAAAGTTGATTCACTATCATCTATGAGTAAATAATAGATGGAACACCTTACGGCCCTCCGCGTGTTCCGCAATGTTGTCCACTTAGGCAGCTTTGCGCGCGCCGCCCGCCAATTGCAGGTGTCGCCCGCCGCGGTCAGCAAGAATGTCAGCGAACTTGAATCCCATCTAGGGGTGCGGCTACTGAACCGCACCACTCGCCGCATGAGCCTCACCGAGGCCGGCACGCTGTACTACGAACAAGTCTGCCGCATTCTCGACGACCTCGACGAAGCCGGCCGCTCGCTGGCTTGCATGCAGGTCAGGGCCAGCGGGGTGTTGCGGGTCAGCGCGCCCATGTCGCTTACGCTTACCCGCCTGTCGGCTGCCATCCCCGCCTTTCTGCAGGCCTATCCCGAACTCTCGCTCGACCTGCACCTGGAAGACCGCCGCGTCGACATCATCCAGGAAGGCTTCGACGTCGCCATCCGTGGCACCGACCACCTCGAAGACTCCACCCTGGTCGCGCGCCCCCTTACCGTGCTGCCGCACGTGTTGTGCGGCTCGCCCGCCTATTTCCAGCGGTACGGCATGCCCGACACTCCCGATTCGCTGTTGAATCACAACTGCCTGCGCTTCACGCTGTCGGGCCACGCCGACGAATGGACCTTCCACCGCAACGGCCAAACCGTGCGCGTGCCTGTGCGCGGGCGCTATCAGGTCAATTCCAGCCTGGCCGTGCGCGATGCGCTGCGTGCCGGTTTCGGCCTGAGCCTGGTGCCCCGCACCTATGTCGAAGAAGACCTCGCGCAAGGGCGGCTGCGTACCGCGCTCAACGACTGGGCCATGGTCGACACCTACATCTACGCGGTCTATCCATCGCGTCGCCACGTCGCGGCCAAGGTACGTGCCTTTGTCGACTTCGCCATCGGCGAACTGCAATCGGATGCCTATCGCGGCCCCGTACTGACGATGGATAAATCCAGTTCGTGACCACCGTACTTGTCGTCGATGATCATCCTCCGCTGCGCCTGGTGGTCAGGCAACAGCTGTCGCAGATACTGGGGGTAGGCAAAATCGTCGAGGCCGGCAATGGCCAGGACGCCGTCCAGCTTGTGCGCGAGCACATGCCCGGGCTGGTCATTCTTGATATCGAACTGCCGCGCATCAATGGCCTGGAAGTCATCCCGCGCATCAAGGCCATCCATCCCGGCGTGCGCATCCTGGCGGTTTCTGCCCAAGATCCCAGCCTGTTCGCGCCCCGCGTCAAGGCCGCCGGCGCGCAAGGCTACATAGGCAAGGTGAATGAAATACCCGAGATCGTCCGCGCCATCGAAGTGGTGCTGGCGGGCTACACCATTTTTCCCGATTTCGGCGCCGATGCGCATGCGGGCGCCGAAATCGAGGCAACCAAGAAACTCGAGCGCCTGTCTGACAAGGAAATCATGGTCATGCAAATGCTGGCGCGCGGCATGTCCAACAAAGAGATCGGCGACGCCATGTTCATCAGCAACAAAACCGTCAGCACTTACAAGACCCGCCTGATGGCCAAGCTGGGCGTGGTCTCGCTGGTGGACCTGGTCGACTTCACGCGCAGGCACCACATTTCCTTGTAGCGTGCGTCGTGCCGTACTACCGCCACGCTGATCCCCGCCTGTATGCATAGCGCCCTGGTCGTTTCTCGTTGGCCGGGCTGGGCTGCCGATAGCGGCCTGGCCGGCATGCTGTCATGGCTGAGCCTGGCCGTGCATGAGGTCGGCAGCTTGCGCGATGTGGTCCCCGGCCAGCACAACCACATCCTGGCCATCGCCAGGCTAGAACCGGGGCAAGCCGCGCCCAGCGTCGATCAGTGGCGCCAAGCCGGCCTGGCCAGCGCCGTTTGCCTGACGGCGGGGGCCGTTGCTTCAAATACGCCGCCACCCGGAACCCACCTTTCCGAGCCGATCTGCGAAACGGCCGTGGCCGCTGCCCTGGCCGGGGCGAACCTGGTGCTGCCCCTGGCCGAAGAATGCCGCGCCATAGGCCTGCGCGTCAGCAGCCTGGTCGATGGCGATACGGTGGCCACGGCCCAGTTGCTGGATACCCTGCTTGCCACCAATCAATCCGACCTGCACGGTCTTCGCCAGGCATGCGACGCCCAGCACTGGGGCACCGCGCAAAGCTACGCGCATCGCATCAAGAGCACGGCCCACATGACCGGCGCCGTATCGCTGGCCAAGCTCAGCCAGCGCATGGAAGTGCTGGCGCAACAACGTCATGCCGAGCCGCTGCGCGCGCTGGCCGCCATCTACCAACCGGCCGTGCAACGCTTGTCGGACGCATTGGCCGCTCTTATCGGCTAAGGCCGGGGGCCTGCAAGTGGGCATCCAGGGCCATGCGCAGGTCGGCCATGCCTACGGGCTTGGTCAGCACGGCATTGATGCCCGCGGCGCTTGCCCGCCGCTGGTCTTCCGCCTGGATGCCGGCCGTGTACGCCAGCACCGGAATCCGGCTATTGGCGCCAGGCTGCGCGCGTAGCCGCCCGACGAACGCGTAGCCGTCCATGCGCGGCATATTGCAGTCGCAAATGACCAGCTTGTACGCCTGCCTGCCTATCTCTTCCAGGGCCCGAACGCCGTCTTCGGCGCACACCACGACGTGGCCAAGCTTTTCCAACTGGTGGCGCAGCAGTTGGCGGTTGCCGGGCTGGTCGTCCACGACCAGGATGGGCAGGCGCGACGCGTCGGCTGCCGCGATCGGCGGCCTGCGGCTGCTGGCCGTGCCTGCCAGGCACAGGCCGGTAGAGGTGGCCACGGGTAGCGGCAAGCGTACGGCCACCAGTGTGCCCTGGCCGACTTCGCTCTTGATGCGTATCGAGCCGCCCATCGCGCCGACCAGCCGCCTGCAAATCGACAACCCCAGCCCGGTGCCGCGATGGTCGAATTCAGGATGGGTCTGCACGAAGGGATCCAGCAACGTGGGCAGGGCGTGCGCGGGAATGCCCAGGCCGGTGTCGCGGACAGAAAACTCCACCCACTGGAAGCCGCTTTCCTGCGGCATGGCGCGCAGGTCTATATCTATCCGGCCTTGCCGCGTGAAGCGCACGGCGTTGGACACCAGGTTGTTCAATATCTGTTTCAGCCGCAGCGGATCGGCGCGGTGCATTGCCGCCACTGCGGTTCGTACGCGCACATGGACCCTGATGCCATTGCCCGTCGCTATCGGGGCGAACACGCCCGCCACTTCGTGCACCAGATCGCGCAGGGCCGTGGGGCCGGGGCGCAGGTGCAGCTTGCCGGCTTCGATGCGGGCCAGGTCCAGCAGGTCGCCGATCAGTGCCAGCAGCGACTTGGCGGATTGCAGGGCGGTTGTCAGGTTCTGCCGCGCCGTGCGAGGCAGCGTCGGTTGCAGCAAGGTCAGTTCCAGCATGCCCATGACCGCATTCATGGGCGTGCGGATATCATGGCTGATGGACGCCAGGAACGTGGATTTGGCGCGGTTCGCGGCTTCGGCGCGATCGCGTGCGTCGGCCAGTTGGTTCTGGGTGTTGTGGTAGTCGGTCACGTCTTGCCATCCCGCCGCGATGCCGACGATTTCACCCGATTCGTTGCGCATCGGTGCAATCCAGTGCCGCCAGTTCAGTTGCTGCCCTCGCACGACCGCAGGGTACTCGGACGTGACGAGTTCGCCGCTGCGCATGACATGCCGGTAGTCTCGCTTCAGCATGTCGAGGAGCGCGGTGTCCACGCCCAGCAACCGCATGCAGGCCTCGACCGACGCATTGCGCAGCATCTCGTGCGGCTCGCCGCAGGCGTGCGAATACGCGGCGTTGCAGGCCACCAGCCTCAGGTTCCTGCTCCGTATGTATACCGGCATGGGGATGGCATCCAGCGACCTGGCCTGCAGCAGGGCCACCGTTTTGGCGGCCTTCAGCATTTGCTGCTGGCGGCGTGCCAGGCAGCACAGCAGCAGCACCACACACGCCAGCACGCCCACGATGGCCAGCAGGAACATGCTGGACGGCGGGCCCAGCCACCAGGGTGAAGCCGGCAGCGGCAACGGCCGCGCCGCCGCCGGGTGCAACGGGATGCCCGAGCCGATCACGGCAACCAGGCTGCGGCAATGATGGGGTGCGCGCTGGGGAAATTTCTGGGAATGGACGGGGGCTAGGGTTTCGGCGTCAAGCTTGTCTTTGCTCGGCATTACCAGAAAAGAAAAGGAAGAGGGGCTTTGCTGCGTACCGATATGGGGCGGCGGATAGCATCGACAGTCTAGGAAGGTCCTGGCGGGCCTTTGCTATGAAATCTCTGAAACTTTTGTCGAAATATCCGAATTCCCCCTGTTGGGGGCCACCACGACTGCAGCCGCAATTGCCGCGGCCGTCAGGTCACGGCGCCGCGTTGCGAGAATTCAGGCTGTTTCCACACGGCGCTTTCCAGCACGTCTTTCAGGATGTCGACGGCATCCCAGACGTCGGCATAACCCAGGTACAGTGGCGTCAGGCCGAAGCGCAGCACCTCGGGTTCCCGATAGTCGCCTATGACGCCGCGTGCGATCAGGGCCTGCATGACCGCGTAGCCGTCGGGATGGCGGATGCTGACGTGGCTGCCGCGCCAGGCATGTTCGCGCGGCGTGACCAGTGTCAGGGGGTGGCCCGCGCAGCGGCTTTCCACAAGGTCGATGAACAGGTCGCCCAGGGCCAGCGATTTCTTGCGCACTTCGTTCATATCGGCCGCCAGGCTGATATCCAGCCCGCATTCCACCAGGGCAAGCGACACGATGGGTTGCGTGCCACACAGATAGCGGCGGATGCCGCCGGCCGGTTCGTAGGCGACCGCCATGTCGAAGGGCCGCTGGTGTCCCCACCAGCCCGACAGCGGTTGCCAGAAATCGGCCGTATGGCGGGGCGCCACCCAGATGTAGGCCGGGGCGCCCGGGCCCGCGTTCAGGTACTTGTACGTGCAGCCCACCGCAAAATCGGCGTCGGCGCCGGCCAGGTCCACCGGTACCGCGCCAGCGGCGTGCGCCAGGTCCCAGATGGCCAGCGCGCCCCGTGCATGGGCCTGCGCGGTTACGGCGGCCATGTCGTACATATAGCCGGTGCGGTAGTTCACGTGCGACAGCAGCAGCACCACCACCGAGTCGTCCAGCGCCTGTTCCAGGGGCAGGTGTTCGTCGACCAGGCGCATTTCGTAGCCTTGCTGCAGCAGGTCGATCATGCCCTGGATCATGTACAGATCGGTGGGGAAGTTGTCGCGTTCGGACACGATCACCCGCCGCTGCGGCGCAGCGTGCTGCTGGATGCGCAGGGCGGCCGCCAGGGCCTTGAATATGTTCAGCGATGTGGTGTCGGTGACCACCACCTGGCCAGGGCCGGCGCCGATCAGTTGCCCCAGCTTGTCGCCCAGGCGCGCGGGCAGGTCGAACCAGCCGGCGGTGTTCCAGCTGCGGATCAGGCCGTTGCCCCATTCCTGGCCGATGACGGCGGCACTGCGCGCCGCCGCCGTGCGGGGCAGCACACCCAGCGAATTTCCGTCCATGTAGATGACACCGGGCGGCAATTCGAACTGCTGTTTCAATGGCGCCAGGGGGTCGTTGCGATCGGCGTGCAGGCAGTCTTCGCGGGTGGGCATGCGGTCTCCTTGTTGCGGTAAATACTAGCAGCATCGGCATCGCCAGGAAGCCCCGGCTGCGCTCAGGCCAGCATGCCCGCCGCGAACCCGGCACCGATGATCGCCAGCACCGCCACTGCCAGCGCACTGTATAAATAGTCGCGCTCATGCAGGAACATGCCCAGCATCAGTGCCACGCGCAGTACCGGCAGGGCAATGAACACCACGATGCCGGCCTGGACCGTGGCCAGGCTCAAGGGCGGCGCGTCCCATAGCCATTGGGCCAGCAGGCCGACGGCGATCAAGCCCGACGCGATCCAGGTGCCATGGCGCAGCAGCGCGGCAATGCGGCGCTCGCGCCATTGGGTGGGGTCCGGCCGGTTCATGCCGGGCTGGCCCATTGCACGCCGAATGCACTGCCCAGCATCTGTATCGCCAGGATCGCCAGCACCACCACGAAGAACAACCGCAGCTTGTCGGCCGGCAGGCCCATCAGCAGGCGCGCCCCCAGCAGGGCCCCGGCCACCGAACCCAGCGTCACCGGCCCGGTAATGGCCACGTCGATGTCGCCGTGCATGAAGTAGGCGCCCGCGCTGGCCGCCGCCGTTACGCCGATCATGAAATTCGAGGTGGCCGATGACACCTTGATCGGCAGGCGCAGCGCCGTATCCATGGCGGGAATCTTCAGGACGCCGCTGCCGATGCCCAGCAGGGCCGAGATCAGGCCTGCCCCGTACATCAGCGACAAGCCCATGGGTACCCGGCTGACCTGGTAGGCCACCTGGCGCCCCGACGCGTGGTCCGGGTAGCTGGCATGCAGGCGCAGCGCGGTTGCCAGCCCGTCTGCCGCGCTGTCCACCGGATCCGTGCGGCGGGCCATCATTTGCCGGGCGGACACCGCCAGCACCACGGCGAACAGCCCGTACAGATAAGCCGCCGGTACGAGCCCGATCAGGAAGACGCCTGTCAGGGCCCCCAGCGTGGTGGCTACCTCTAGTACCAGTGCCAGGCGGATGTTGGTCAGCCGGTGCTTCAAGAAGGGGGCGGCACTGCTGCAGGAACAGGCGATCACCGAGACGAGGCTGGCGGCGATGGCGATGCGCAGGTCGACCCCCGCCCACAGGGTCAGCGCGGGCACGATGAAGATGCCGCTGGCCATGCCCAGCACGCCGCCCAGCGCGCTGGCGCCGAACGCGGCCGCGAACAGGCCCAGGGAATAGGGCAGGTCCATCAGCCGCCCCGGGCAGTCTTGCGCCGGGCGGCCATGGGACGGCGCGCCAGGCGGGTCACGAAGCGGATCAGGTCGCCGCGGTAGTACAGCCGTTCGTAGTCCACCGGCCGGTCGTCCAGCGAGTACGACGTGCGTTCGATGCGGAACACGGGGCTGCCTGGCGCAATCGACAGCCCCTGGGCGACGTGGGGGTCGCAGGCCACGGCTTCCAGCTGATATTCGGCCTCGACCAGCGGCAGGCCGTATTTTTCTTCCAGCAGCGTGAAAATCGGTTCGGCTTCCAGGTCGTGCTTGACCACTTTGCGGCCAATCTCGAAGGGCAGATAGGTTTCGTCGAACGAGACCGGCAGGCCGTCGGCCAGCCGCACGCGTTCGATGCGGTAGACCCGCGTTCCCACTGGCAGGCCCAACCGGGCGGCGACGTCTTTGCCGGCCGCCACCACGCGCTTGTCCAGCAGTCGCGCCGTGGGTGTGCGGCCTAGCGCCTGCATGTCTTCCACAAAGCCGCTGAGCTCGGTCAGTTCCTGGCGAATCTTGGGTTGCAGGACATAAGTGCCTTTGCCGCGGCGGATTTCCAGCATGCCGCGGGCGACCAGGCCTTCCACCGCCTTGCGTACCGTGATGCGGCTGACGCCGAAGCGGGCGGCAAGGGCGTCCTCGGCCGGCAGGCGGTCGCCCGGCGCAAGCTCGCCGGCGGCGATTTCGGTGGCAAGCGTCTGCTCCATGCGGGCATAAAGGGGCAGGGAATCGGCGAGCTGGATTGGCATGGGCGGCATTATGACATCATGATGTCATAATGTACAGCCAGGCCTTTTCCTTAGTTCAGCACGTTGAACTGCCGAAAAATCCAGGTTGCTTGGTACACCACCCCCACTGTCACGAAAACCGCCTGGAAACGCTGGCTGGGGGTGAAGACCGCCACCAGCGAACACAGCGCGAACACGGCCTGGCGAATGGGATACTCCAGCCCCAGCGCGTGAAAATGCTCGGGCCCCTTGATCCACGTGTCGATCACATCCAGTACGAAAATCATCGCCAGGAACGAATAAAACCATCGGCGGCGCGACTGGAAGTAGTCCGCATACCCTTTGTAGTCGTCGATCTGGTCGGGAAACAGCAACACCGACAGCATCGCGAACACAATGGTGTACAGGATGAGAAACAGGTAGATCTCGAACGTCCAGTGGCGCAGGGTCGACAGGCCGAACTCGAACCACCAGAAATGCACCAGGGACAGCAGCATGAAGACGACCCAGCCGATATGGATCGGGTAGACCTGCCCGCGCCGGGGATGCTGCACGAAACGCGCCATTCCACTCACCAGGCGGGTCAGGCTCAACCCCAGCACCATGCCGAGGATGATGCGTATATGCACAAACACGTCGCGATTGACGGGTAACGCCACATCTACGTCCATGAGGCCTCGCAAGAGAGGATCGTCGTTGACAGCGATTGTAGGGGCGGGACAGGCCTTTCCGGAATCAATCGGTAGCAATCTTCCTCATTGACATGGCGCCATGGTGATTTCAATAATGATTACGTAGTCATCGAGCTGGCTGGTCGCTATCAATCAGAAAACGCAGGAGACTCCATGGCACTCTCGATCACGCAACTCCACCCCTGTTTCGTTGGCGAGGTCTCGGGCGTCGACCTGCGCCGCGCCGACGAAGACGAGCTGGCGCAACTGCGCGCCGGCATGGACCGGTACGGGGTGCTGGTCTTCCATGACCAGCCGCTCGACAACGAAGAACAACTGGAATTCTCGCAGCGCTTCGACGGCGTGCTGCATACCAAGACCTCGCTGTCGGTGCTGGAGAAAAACCGCTTCGGCAGCGATGCCCTGACGGACATTTCCAACCTCGATAACCAGGGCGAACTGCTGCACGAGAACGACAAGCGCCGCGTCAGCTCGCTAAGCAACCGCCTTTGGCATACGGATGCGTCGTTCCAGGACCCGGCCGGCCGCTATTCGATGCTGTCGTGCAAGGTGGTGCCGCCCGTGCGGGCCGATACCGAATACGCCGACATGTACAGTGCCTACGACATGCTGGATGACGAAACCAAGGCCTTGATCGAACCGCTGCGCGCCTTTCATTCCATCGTGTATTCGCGCCACGTGCTGGGCTTCGAATTCTCGGAAGAAGAACAGCACAAATTGCCCGGCGCCGTGCATCCGCTGGTGCGCACCAATCCCAATACCGGGCGCCGTTCGCTGTACCTGGCCTCGCATGCCGCGCACATCGTCGACTGGCCCGTGCCCGAAGGGCGCGCATTGCTGCGCGACCTGACCGAGCACGCCACGTGCCGCGAACGGGTCTACAGCCACGATTGGCGCCCGGGCGATTTCGTGATCTGGGACAACCGGGCCACCATGCACCGCGGGACCCGTTTCGACGACAAGAAATACCGGCGCGAACTGCGCCGCACCACGACGCTGGACCTCGAGCCTGCCACCGCCTGACACGCTGCATCGAAAGACCCGGCGCGGGACGACACCGCGCCGCCAGCGCTGCACAGAATTCATAACGACATGGGAAGAGACAAGCATGAGTGCAGATCCAACGGCAGTACGGCAGCCTTCCATCAACGCCCGTCCCGCCGGCCCGCCTTCCGAGATGGGCGCAGCGATTCCCGATTCGTTCTGGGGATACGTGAAATCGTTCGGGCCGGGTATCGTGCTGGTGCTGACCTGGCTGGGCGCGGGCGACCTGGTCGACAACGCCCTGGCGGGCGCGCACTATGGCTATGCCTTGATGTGGGGGCTGGCCCTGGCGCTGCTGGTGCGCTATTTCCTGGTCAGCATCATCGCCAACTACCAATTGATGAACGCGCGTGGGCATACGATTTTCGAAGGCTATGCGCAGGTGTGGAAGTACTATCCCGTCCTGCTGGGCGTCGGCGGGATCGTGCTGGGCCATTTCTACGAGTCGTACACGATCCGCGGTTCGGGCGAAGCGTTGTATCACCTTGCCGGTGAGCGCGGATCGGTGCTGCTGTGGAGCGTGTTCACGGTGATCTTGGCCGTGGTCATCACGGGCAAGGCGGTCTATCGCTATCTCGAGAACGTCGAGAAACTGATCCTGGTGGTGCTGGCGGCCAGCCTGGTGGGCGGCGCCATCATGGCCGAGCCCGACGTGGGCGCCATCGTGCGGGGCACCTTCGCGTTCGAAACGCCCAGCCAGGTCGGCGCATTCGGCGCCATCATCATCGTGGTGTCGCTGATCGGCGCCGTGGGGGGCTCGCTGGCCAATCTGCTGTACCCCACCTTCATGAAAGAAAAGGGCTATATCCGGCCCGAGCACCGGCGCGTGCAGCGCTACGATCTGCTGTTCGGCATTTTCGTCATTATCGTGCTGGACCTGGCGGTCTGGGTGATGGGGGCGGAAGTGCTGCATCCGCGCGGCATCACCATCGAGAACTTCAACGACCTGGCCCACTTGCTGGGGCAGGTGGCCGGCCGGGCCGGCGAGATCATCATCTACCTGGGCGTGCTGTGCGCCTGCTTCAGTTCTGTTATCGGCTACGCCCATGGGTTTCCCAAGATGGCGATGGAATGCCTGTACTGTGTCGCGCCGGCGCGCAAGGAACAATACCGCGATACGCCCACCAAGGATCCACTGTTCCGGGCCGCGTACTTCCTGGTGGCGATCCTGCCGCTGGCCTGGGCTGTCCCGGGCATGCCGGGGTTCATCTGGCTGACGGTATTCGTGAATGCCGCGCAGATCGTGTTGATGCCGCTGGTGTCGATCGGCCTGATCGTGCTGGTCAACCGCAAGGATCTCATGGGCGACCTGGCCGGCAACAAGCTCCACACCGTGGTGCTGGTGTTGCTGACGCTGTTGGCGATCTGGGGGTCTTACGTGACGTTCAGGGCAATGCTGGCTGGCTGAGCACCGGCGGTGGCCGTGGAGCCGCGCAGGATCAGTTCATTGGGCAGCTTGATGGTATGTGGGGCCAGGCCGGGCTGGGCAATGCGCTGGACGAGGCGTTCGACGGCCAGCGCGGTCATGGTTTCCAGCGGCTGGCGCACTGTGGTCAGGCCGATGGCGTCCCAACCGGCCATTGGGATGTCGTCGTAGCCCACCACCCACAGGTCGGCGGGCACCTGGCGGTCCGCGGCCCGCGCGCCGTCTTGCGCGCCGATGGCCAGGATGTCGTTGCTGCAGAACAGGGCGTCGATGGCCGGCTGACGCGCCAGCAGCTCGCGCGCGGCGCGATAGCCGTTCGCGTAGGTAAACGCATCGAATTCGAGTTCTGACGTCCAGCACTGCATTGCACCTTTGTGCCGGGCCACTTCACGCATGAAGCCGCGCTTGCGTTCGGTGATAGTGCTGGCCGGCGAATGCCCCGAGATCAGGCCGATATTGCGCCTGCCCGAACGCGCGAAGAACCTGGCCACCATCGCGCCGCCGGCATGGTTGTCGCTGACCACGGCATCGAACGATGCGGAGGACAGGCTGCGGTTCATCAGAATGACGGGCTTGGCCTGCGCGATGACTTCGTGTTCCAGCCGGGCGGCATCCACCGCCGTGGCGAAAATCACGCCGTCCACCGGGCTTTCGGCAATGGCGCGGGCCGTCTCGGCATCCAGCCCCGCGGCGGGCTCCCACACCGTGGCGCGCAAGCCGTGCCCCGCCAGTTGCTCGACCAGGTGATGCAGCAGGGCGGGGTATAGCGGGTTGTCCAGATTCGCCACCACCACCGCCACGTTGCCGCTGCGGTTGGTCTTCATGCTGCGCGCCGCCGCATTCGGCGTGTAGCGGTGCTTGCGTATGACCCGCAGCACGTGCTCGCGGGTATCGTCATCCACGTTCGGCAACTGGCGCAACACGCGCGATACCGTGCTTTGCGATACGCCTGCCAGCCGCGCGATGTCCAGGCTGGTGAGTTTTCGGGTCATGGCGGAACACCAGGATGGGACAACGTGGAAGAGCGCCTGAAGGAGGCGCTCGCTGAAACTGGAGATTAAAGCAAGACACGACAGGCCGGTGCGTCGGCCGGCCTGCGGCCTTGTCCCGGAGGCGGGCGGCGCCTTGCCGGCTTTGCCGCAGGCCTGTGCGACCGGGGCCAAGCCGACCGGCGAGCGTGTCGGGCGCTAAGGCTTGAGGGGAAGCTGGCCGTCGCCGTCGCTGTCCGAGGTGGAGAAATCGGTCATGACCTGGTTCATGAACTCGGCCTGGTCCACGCTGCCGTCCCGGCTGGTGTCCATCGCCACGATCTGTTCCTGGCTCACCACGCTCGACAGCTCGTTCTGGCTCAGGCGCTTGTCGCTATTGGCGTCGAGTTGGGCGAAGGCCTGACCCATGAAGGTCTGGTATTCCCCCTTGCTGACGGCCCCGCTCTTGTCGGTATCCAGGGGTTCCAGTTGGGAATGGTGGATCCGGGGCACCGAGCTTTGCTGCGCATGGACGGCGCCGACGCTCCCAAGAAACAGGCACATGGCGGTGGCAATGGCTTTCTTCATGGCGATATTCCCATCGATCAGATGCCGGCGGGAGCAACAACGCATCATGCCGCCCGCCAGCGTACGGAAAAGTGAATCGAGGATATCACTCGGATCCCCATAGACATGAATGACGAAGCGTTTGTCAACACATGGTAACTTTTATTGTCATTCGGCCGACCGTGTCGTGAAACTTCGGCGGGCTTTGTCCTTTCGGCGCGGCTGCGCTTTCGCTACATTCCGGCCGACCGTCGTCACAAGGCCTATCCGGTGGTGGTGCAGAAGGACGCCCTGGAAGAGAACCTGCCCCGGCGTGAACTGCGGATATCCCCCGCTCACCAGTTGCACGTCGATGGCTACCTGATCGCGGCCGAACTGCTGGTGAATGGCGTCAACATCACGCAAGACACTTCGGTCGAGGAAATCGAGTACTACCACATCGAGCTGGAACAGTACGGCATGGTGCTGGCCGAAGGGGCGGCCGCGGAAAGCTATTTCGATGCCGGCAACCGGACCATGTTCCAGAATCACGCCAGCCGTCGAACACTCAGCCCGCCATGTGTCCGGCGGGCATCCGCACCTCTACCGACAGGCCCCCCCCTTCGCGGTTGCTCAGCACCAGGTTGCCGCCCAGGGCGGACGTCAGTTGCTGGGCGATGGCCAGCCCCAGGCCGGTGCCGCCCGTATCGCGGTTGCGCGAGCTTTCCACTCGATAGAAGGGTTGCAGCACGGCATCCAGTTCCGCCCGGGGGATGCCCGGGCCGCGGTCCTGCACGAACACAGAGACGCCTTGCCCCGCGTGTGCCCGGACGCTGACCTCGGCCGCGCCCGAGAACTTCAGCGCGTTGTCGATCAGGTTGCCCAGCACGCGCCGCAGCGCATGGGGGCGGGTCAGTATCGGCTGCCCATGCCGGCCCGACAGGTTGACCTGTTGGCCGGTGTCCTGGTAGTCGCACACCAGGCTGTCCAGGAAGTCGTTCAGGTCGATGCGTACGGGTTTTTCCTCGGTGCCGTGCGCACTGCGCGCATATTCGATGCCTTCGCGCACCAGCCGCTCGACTTCGCCCAGGTCCTGGGTCAGTTTGGTTTTGTCGGTGGATTCGTCCATGAACTCGGCGCGCAGCTTCATCCGCGTAATGGGCGTCTGCAGGTCGTGCGAGATAGCGCCCAGCAACTGCATCCGTTCTTTCAGGTAGCTGGCGATGCGGTCTTGCATGGCGTTGAACGCGGTGGCGGCGTGGGCCACTTCGGCCGGGCCTTGTTCATCCAGGCGCGGGGCGGCCTGGTTGGGGTCCAGGCTATCGGCGGCCCGGGCCAGCCGGGTCAGGGGTTGCACCGCCAGCCGCACCGCCATCCAGGCGCAGGCCACCAGCAATATCAGTTGCATGCTCAGCACCACGGGTAGCCATACGGCCATGGGTGGCATGGTCAGGTGGATGTCCAGCACCACCGGGCTGCCGTCGCTGAGCGTGACGCGGGCCTGGATATGGCGGTCGTTGTTCGCCATGGCGTGGAACACCACGGGACGGGAATCGTGCAAGGCATATTCAATGTATTGGGCAGCCGTGCGCGCCGCCTCCAGGCGCAAGGGCTGGTCCGCCGTGCCCGGCCCCAGGATGTACTGCCGGTGCCCGCTGGACAAGCGGGCCAGCCAGTCGGCGCGTTCATCGGCCGGCAAGCGGTCGAGGATGTCGATGGCGATGGCCACGTCGCGCTCAAGGTCGCCCAGCATCATCGACTTGGTAGCGTCGTAGCGTTCGTAGAACAGCAGCGCGAACGACAAGGTGTGGGCCAGCACCAGTCCCACCAGGAAGATCAGGAACAGGCGGGTGACCAGCTTGCGTGGCCATATCTTCAGGCGGAATAGAGACATAGGGGCGGGTATTACGCTTCCAGCACTTCGACGGCGGCCGAGAACACGTAGCCTTCGCTGCGCACGGTCTTGATGTACATGGGTTCGCGGGCATCTTCGCGCAACCGTTGGCGCAGGCGGCTGACCAGCAGGTCGATCGAACGCCCGAACATGTCGGCGTCGCGCCCTTGCGTCAGGTTCAGCAACTGGTCGCGGTTCAGTACGCGCTGCGGATGGTCCAGGAAGACGCGCAGCAGCCTGTATTCGGCACCGCTTAGCGACACGACGGTGTCTTGCGTATCCAGCAGGTGGCGCGCGGTGGTGTCCAGCCGCCAGTCGCCGAACTTGATCTGCCGGCCCGGTTCGGTTACCTGGAAATTGGGGGGCAGCATGCGCGTGCGGCGCAGCACCGCCTTGATGCGCGCCAACAGCTCTCGCGCCACGAAAGGCTTCACCAGGTAATCGTCGGCGCCCATTTCCAGGCCGATGACGCGGTCCATGTCGTCGCTGCGCGCGGTCAGCAGTACCACCGGAATCTTGCGGTGCTTGCCGCTGCGCAATTCCCGGCAAAGCACCAGGCCGTCGTCGCCCGGCATCATGATGTCCAGCACGATCAGGTCGACCGTCATGCTTTCGAGCAGCGAGCGCATTTGCCTGCCGTCGGCGGCGAACGTGACTTCCAGCCCGTTCTTCTTCAAGAAATTGCCGGCCAGTTCCCGGATTTCCCGATCGTCGTCAACGATCATGATGTGATCGGCTTGATCCATCTGTGGCTGCCTTCATAAGGGGTCGGCGGCCGCCGGCTGGCGGCACCTTGCTACGGGGCGAATTTTAGCCAATGCAAACCGGGCCGGGAGCCCCTTGTGTGTCGTACTGTGTATGCCGCCGCAGGCGATACAAGACCTTGAAAAATTGATGTATTCGCGGCACAGAGCGGATACGTGGCGCGGGTGGAATGGCGCTTCCTGATAACGGAAGAACCGCCATGGACCTAATCAATGCCCCCATCGCGCTCCTGGCAGGCGTGTTGACGATCGCCTCGCCTTGCGTGCTGCCGCTGCTGCCCATATTGCTGGGCAGCTCCGTCGAACGTTCGACCCGCCTGCGCCCCTTGTTCGTGGTGACGGGGTTCGTGACGGCCTTTGCGGGCCTGGGCATCGCCCTGAGCCTGCTGTCGAACCTGAACGAATCGGTGCACCAGGCCGTGCGCTCGACCTCGATTGCCCTGCTGGTCCTGTTCGGCCTGGCGCGCATCTGGCCGCGGCCGTACGACTGGCTGATTGCCCGGATCGGCGGGCCGCTGCAGCGCGTGGCGCTGCTGTCGGGCAAGGCCGGCAACGGCAATGCGGGCGGTTTCCTGCTTGGCTTGTCGCTGGGTGCGGTGTGGACACCGTGCGCCGGGCCGGTGCTGGCCTCGATCCTGGTGCTGGCGGCCAAGGCCCAGAACGTCGGGCAGTCCAGCACCCTGTTGATGATTTACGCCATTGGCGCCGGCATTCCCATGCTGGCCATCGCCTACGGCGGCAAGGCCATCGCCAGCCACGTGGGCTGGGTGACCCGCCATACCCACCGCCTGCAGCAGGGTTTCGGGCTGCTGCTGGTGCTGACCGCCCTGGCCATCCATTTCCAGTACGACATCCTGGCCTATGCCTGGATCGCCAACCTGTTCCTTTGACTTGCAAGGACCTCATCAATGTTTGCCACGCTGAAATCATTCGCCGCCGTTTCCTTGTTGTTTGTTTCCGCCGCGCAGGCCGCGCCCCAGCCTGCCCCCGTTGCCGCGCCCGAGTTCACCGGTATCGAGAAATGGCTCAACAGCGAACCGCTGACCCTGCAGTCGCTGCGCGGCAAAGTCGTGCTGGTGGATTTCTGGACCTACACCTGCATCAACTGCATCCGCACGCTGCCCTACGTGACCCGTTGGCACCAGGCGTACAAAGACCAGGGGCTGGTGGTGGTGGGCGTGCATACGCCCGAGTTCGCCTTCGAGCGTTCCACGAGCAATGTGCTCAAGGCGCTGGACCGCCTGGGCATCAAGTATCCGGTCGCGCAAGACAACCGCTATGCCACCTGGGATGCCTACCGCAACCAGTATTGGCCCGCGGCCTACTTGATAGATAAGCAAGGGCGCATCGCGTACCGGCATTTCGGCGAAGGCAACTACCAGGAAACCGAGGCCGAGATCCAGCGCCTGCTGGCGCAGCCTGGCTGATTTTTTTCGCACTGTATCTGCGCCCGCCGCAGATACGTTGTGCTCTCAAACCCCCTGTTTCGCGACATGCCCCGGATACGCCAGCCCCTTGTAATGACATCCATGGACAGCACGACAGACGTGAGGTCCAGCCGGTTCAAGCCGCACTTTGTATTGCCTTCACTTCAACCTCTTTTTATCGAGACCGACCATGAAAAAGCAATTCGCCCTTATCGCCATCGCCCTGTCCACCCTGGCCGCCGGTACCGCCGCCCAGGCCGATGAAGAAACCTACGTGCCGCCGACGCATTCCACCTTGAGCCGTGCCGTCGTCCAGGCCGACCTGGCGGCATGGCGTGCGGCCGGCTTGGCCGATGAAGGGCGTGGCGAGCAGACGCCCGACTTCTACAGCACTGCGTACCGCAACAAGCTCGCGGCATATCAAGGGCAGGCGCAGCAGGCCCAGGCCTCGACGCTGTCGCGGGCCCAGGTCCAGGCCGACCTGGCGGCATGGCGCGCGGCCGGCCTGGCCGACGCCTGGCGCGGCAACCAGACCCCCGATGTCTACAGCGCCGAGTATCGCGGCAAGCTTGACGCCTATCGGCAGACGCTGGCGCAGCAGCAGGCCAACCGCAGCGTGGCAGCCAAGTAATGCCCACGCCCGCCCGACTGACGCCGGCGCCGCTCGATAGCGTGGGCCACTGGTTGGCCCCGCTGGGCTTGCGCCTGATCCTGGCTTGGGAATTCTTCGAGTCCGGCCGCGAGAAGTTGCAGGGGGCCAACTGGTTCGCCCAGTTGGACGACCGCTTTCCCTGGCCCTTTTCGGTGCTGGGCGCCAACCTGAACTGGTCGCTGGCGACCTGGTTCGAGTTGCTGGGCAGCCTGGCGCTGCTGCTGGGCCTGGGCACGCGCCTGGCCGCTTACTCGTTGTGGGTACTGAGCATCGTGGCCACTTACGCCGTGCACTGGCCGGGTGCTTGGGCCAGCCTGGGCGAGTTGTGGCAAGGCTACGCCATCACCAACAAGGGTTTCGGCAATTACAAACTGCCGCTGCTGTACCTGGTGATGCTGTTGCCACTGATGCTCAACGGTGCCGGGCGTTTCAGCCTGGACCAGCTCATCGGCCGCCACCGCCTGCAAGCCGGTATGGCAAGCGGCCCCTGGGGCTGGAGCGCGACGCTGGTACTGCTGGGGTTGCCACTGGCGTTGCTGCTGCCGTGGGTCGGCGCCGCCCTGTTTACCGCCGGCTTGGCCGTGCTGTTGGCGGCCCTGCGGCCCCGATGAACGAATGAGTTTATTCAACCGCCACATGGTGTGGCACACAACACGCACGTTGCCGTGCATCAATGGAGAAGTCTATGTCTAGCATTACCACGTCCCCCCGCAAGACCGCCCTGGGCATGATCGGTGCCGTGTTGGCCGGCAGCGTGCTGCTGAGCGGCAGCGCATTCGCCATGCAGCCACTGGCGCAAGGCTACCTGGTCGCGGCCGGCGATGCCCAGCCCGCCGAAGGAAAGTGCGGCGAAGGCAAGTGCGGTGGCGATGTAGCCACCACGGCCGGCAGCGGCAGCGCCAAGAGCACCGAGGCCGAGGGCAAGTGCGGGGAAGGCAAGTGCGGCGAGGGAAAATGCGGTGACGCTTCATTTGCCAAGACCGATGCCGACGGCGACGGCTTCGTCTCGCGCGCCGAGTTCTTGAAAGTAGCTCCGACCCGCGCCGACCAGTTCGCCAAGCTCGATACCGATGGCGACGGAAGAATCTCTGAGCTGGAAGCCCACGAATACTTGCGCGTCACTTACGCCGCCCATGGCAAACCGATGCCCAAGGGCTTGTTCAGCAAGATTCCCGATTGATCTTTTCCCCGCCAAGGCTGACCGCAGCGCCGGCTGCCTTGGCAAGCTCTTCCGCAAAGGTATCCCGATGCTGCAACCCGCAGTGCATCCATCCGAACCCCAGGTGCGCGCCCAGGCCGGGCTGGGCCTGCGCCGTGCGCTGCTCCAGCCCCTGCAGGCCGCGCCGGCGGGCGATTTCGATTTCCTGGAACTGGCCCCCGAGAATTGGTTGGACGTCGGCGGCGCGCATGGCAGGGCGCTGCGCCGCCTGGCCGAACGCTATCCCATCTACTGCCACGGCCTGTCGCTGTCGCTGGGGGGAACCGCGCCGCTGGACGAAGCCCTGTTGCGCGATATCCGGGTGTTCCTGGATCACCATCATGTGCCGGTATATAGCGAACACCTGAGCTATTGCACCGACGACGCGCACCTGTACGACCTGCTGCCCCTGCCGTTCACCGAAGAAGCCGTGCATCACGTCGCTGCGCGCATCCGGCGGGCGCAAGACATCCTGGAACGACGGCTGGCCGTGGAAAACGTGTCCTACTATGCCGCGCCGCGCCAGGATATGGACGAGGCCGCGTTCGTCAATGCGGTGCTGCAAGAGGCCGATTGCGACCTGCTGCTGGACGTGAACAACGTCTACGTGAATGCGGTGAACCATCGCTTCGACCCGCACGAATTCCTGGACCGCTTGATGCCCGGCCGCGTGGCGGGCTATCACGTCGCGGGCCATTACGATCAGGCCGAAGACCTGAAGATCGATACCCACGGCGCCGCCGTCAAACCGGCCGTGTGGTCGCTGCTGCGGCATGCCCATGCGCGCTTCGGCGTGCAGCCCACTGTGCTGGAGCGCGATTTCAATTTCCCGCCCTATGCCGAGCTGGTTGCCGAACTGGGCCTGATACGCGAACTGCAGCAGCAGGCGCTGGCCGATACGCAAGAGGCCAGTCGTGCCTAGCCTGCCGTCTTTGCACGACCAACAGCGGGCGCTGACCCGGCACCTGCGCGACCCGTTGCGGCATCCGCCACCGGCCTGCATGAAAGCCGCGCGGGTCCGCGTCTATCGCGAACTGATCCCCGCCAACCTGACATCGATGCTGGGCGGCACCTTTCCCGTACTGGTGTCGCTGCTGGGCCCGCAACACTGGAGCCTGCTGGTGCAGCGATTCCTGCGCGACCATCGTTCGCACACCCCGCGTTTCGGCGAGATCGCCGGCGAGTTCCTGGCGTTCCTGGCAGGGCTGGATGCCCAGGCCATTCCGGCAGCCTGCTGGCGCCCGTTCATGGTCGAGCTGGCGCATTACGAGTGGGTGGAAATGGTGCTGATGCAGCGCGATGCCGAACCCTTCGAACCCGCTGGCCAGGCCGTGCCGTTGGACCATTGCCTGCGCCTGTCGCCACTGGCCTGGCCCTTGGCCTATGCCTGGCCGGTGCATCGCATCGGCCCGCAATACCAGCCCGGCCAGCCTTCCCAGGCGCCCACGCTGTTGCTGGTGCGCCGCGATCCGGACGACATCGTGCGGTTTTCCGAACTCAGTCCACTGGCATGGCATCTGTTGCAGCGCATTGCCCAGTACCCCGGCACCACCGGCCGTGCGCTATTGCAGGAAATGGGCTACGAAGCGGCCGCGCCCGACCTGGACGCGTTCATCGCGGCAGGCGCGCAACTGCTGCACAGCCTGGTAGCCGAACGCGTGCTCGCGCTGGCACATCCTGCCGAACCTGCCCTGCGTGGTCCCGCAATCTTCCCTGGAGCCAACCCATGAATACCGAGACTTCTTTTCCCTGTTCGCGCGGCTGGCAGCTGTTCGGCCTGATCGCCCTGGCGGTGCTGGCCTTCACGCTGGGCGCCATGCAGCTTTATCCCGACCAGGCCGACAGCGTCCGAAGCGCCATACGCGTTACCGCGCGCACGTCATTCGTACTTTTCCTTACGGCATTCGTGGCCTCTGCGCTGGCGGTGCTGATCCCGTCGGGATTCACGCGCGGCCTGGTGCGCCAGCGCCGCTATATCGGGCTGGGTTTCGCGTTCTCGCACCTGGTGCACGCCATCGTCATATACACCTATGGGCAGTTGAACCTCGAATTCTGGCCAGGCCGTAGCTGGATCGCCAATACACCGGGAACGATAGGGTATGTATTCATCATATTGATGGCCCTGACCTCGTTCCAGGGGCCGGCCCGCCTGATCGGCCCCGCGGCATGGAAACGCCTGCACACCACCGGCATGTGGGTGATTGCCGCGGTGTTCTGCTATTCGTATTTCATGCGCATCCCGATGGATGCCGTCTATGCGATTCCCTACGGGATCTTGTTCGCCGCGGTGGTGGTGCGCCTGCTGGGCAAGCAGGCGCAGGCCGTCAAGCGCCGCCAGGCGGCGCGGGATGCCAGCCGGGTCCAGCCCGCCGCCGCCAGCGGAGCACCGTAGCGGCAGGATTATTTTTTCTAATGAATACGTGAGATATCGTCGCTGTATCAAACCGCAGGGTGCTCCTACCATTTCGAAAAACCAAGGCAGGAGACACCCATGCTATTTCTCGTTATCAGCACCCCCCGGCCCGAACGCCCCACCACGCTCATCGATTCGCGCAGCCGCTACTGGGACTGGATGCGTCCGCTGCTGCAAACGGGCCAGGCCAAGTCGGTGTACGCCCGGGCCGGGCGCGGGGCAGTGGCCCTGTTCGATGTCGATTCGAATCTGACGCTGCACCGGTATATGAACGAATGGTCCGACATCATCCCGGCCCACTTCGACGTGTATCCCTTGCTGGATGAAGATTCGGCCAAGGCATTCCTTGCCACCCAGGCAGAGGAACAGGCATGAGAGCCGGCTGCCGCGCCTGGCTGCTGCTGGCAGGCCAGGTGGCGCTGGCCGTCTCGGTTGCCACCTGTACGCTGGCCGCGCGGGCTGATGACGTCTTTCCTGGCAAGCCCGTGCGCATGATCGTGGCGTTTCCCGCCGGGGGTGGCACCGACATCGTGGCGCGGCTGATCGCAGAACGGCTGACCGCCCTGTGGGGCCAGCAGGTCATCGTCGACAATCGCGGCGGCGCCGGCGGGGTCATCGGCACCGAGATCGCCGCGCGCTCGCCGGCCGACGGCTACACCATCTTCATGGCCACGCTGGGCAATCTGTCGATCAACCCGCACCTGTACAAGATGGACGTGGATCCCGTCACCGACCTGGCGCCCATTTCCAACGTGGTCGATGTGAACTTCGTGCTGATTGCCAACCCCAAGCTGCCGGTGCACAACGTAAAGGACTTGATCGCCCTGGCCAAGCGAGAACCCGGGCAGATCAACTATTCATCGTCAGGCGTGGGTGGCGCTCCGCATCTGGCGGGCGAGCTGTTCAACGATATGGCTGGCGTGCAACTGACGCATATCCCGTACAAGGGCAGCGGTCCCAGTTTCACCGACTTGCTCGGCGGACAGGTATCGCTGACCTTCGACAGCCTGGTGCAGGCCTTGCCCCATATCCAGGATGGCAAGCTGCGCGCCTTGGCCGTGCTGGCCGACCATCGTTCGCCGCTGCTGCCCAAGGTGCCCACCCTGGCCGAAGCGGGGGTGCCGGGCTACAACTTTGCCAACTGGTTCGGCCTGGTCGCGCCAGCGGGTACGCCCGCCGAACGCATCGCCAAACTGAACGCGGCGGTGCGCAAGGTATTGCAGGAACCCGCCGTGCGCGAGCGCCTGGCCGACATGGGTGCGGTGCCGGCCGGTACCACGCCCGAAGCCTTCGGCCAGTTGATTCGCGACGAGCGGGCCAAGTGGGGCAAGATCATCCAGGATCGAGGGATACGGGCACAGTAGCGCGGGCCAGCAGCCATTTGCGAAAGCACACGACCTTGCCGTCGTCGGCGCGTGCCTCGGGGCACACCAGATGGTAGCCGCGCCGGCGCCGCAACACCAATGGATGGGGTGCCACCAGCCGGCCCTGGGCCAGGTCTTTTTCCAGGTAGCGCAACTGGCCCAGCGCCACGCCCAAGCCTTCCGCCGCACATTGATAGATCACGCTGAGGTCTTCGTAATACATGTCTCCTACCGCCAATCCTCGCGAGCCGCCCGCCAGCCTGATCCAGTCGGGCCAATGCTGCGGCCGCCGGTTCGAATGCAGCAGGGGCAGTTCCAGCAGCACCTCGGTGGTACAGGGGCGTGGCAGGCGAGCCGCCAGTTCGGGCGCCATCACCGGCGTCAGCTCGTCGCTGAACAACAGGTCGTTGCGCAACCCATCCCAGGGGCCGTCGCCATACACGATGCCCACATCGGCGTTATCGCGCTTGAAGTCGACGCCTTCCACGCTGGCGGCCAGCCGCACGTTGATGTCGGGATGGTCGGACTGGAATGCCGGCAGCAGCGGAATCAGCCAGCGCAAGAACAAGGTGGTGTGGCCGCGCACCGTCAGCACCTGTTTGGCGCCCGTCGATACCAGGTCTTGCGTAGCGCGCACGATCTGCGCGAAGGCCCCGCTGAGCGCCGCGGCATACAGTTCGCCGCCGCGGGTCAGCTGCAGTTGGCGCGCGCGCCGCTCGAACAGGGTGAAACCCAGCCACGCTTCCAGCGCCTTGATCTGGTGGCTGACCGCGCCCTGTGTGATGTGCAGTTCCTGCGCGGCGCGGGTAAAGCTCAGGTGGCGGGCTGAGCTCTCGAATACGCGCAGCGGGTTCAACGGCGGCAGTTGTGGATTCATGCAAACAGGCCAAACAGGCAGGCTCGCGCGCGTTGCCGCGGCGATACCAATTCCCCATTGATTAGTTTTTATTATGCCTGACGAGGAGTACCCAGGTGAATACCCGATACAACACCCAGTTTCCGTCGCTGCAAGACCAGGTCGACGCCGCCGAATGGCAGGCGCGCAAAGACCTGGCGGCGTGCTACCGGCTGATGGACCGCTACGGCATGACCGACATGATCTACAACCACATCACCGCCCAGATCCCGGGCAAGCCCAATCGCCTGCTGATCAACCTGTATGGCCTGCTGTACAAAGAGATCACGGCGTCCAGCCTGGTCGAGATCGACTACGACGGCAACATCTGCCGCAAGCCCGATACCGACTACGGCATCAACAAGTCAGGCTATGTCATTCATGGCTGCATCCACCGCGCCCGTGCAGATGTGCACTGCGTCATCCATACCCACACCCGCGCGGGCATGGCCGTGTCCGCCATGCGGGAGGGCCTGCTGCCCATTACGCAGACGGCATCGCGTTTCCATGGCCACATCGCCTACCACGCGTTCGAGGGGCCTGCGGTCGACCTGGGCGAGCAGGAACGGCTGGTGGCCGACCTGGGGCCACATAACGCGATGATCCTGCGCAACCACGGCTTGCTGGTATGCGGCGCCTCTATCGCGCAGGCGTTCAACCTGGTGTACCAGTTGGAGATGGCCTGCCGCACGCAGGTCGATGCCATGGCGGGCGGGTTCGACCAGGTGCTGATGCCCGAGACCGCCGTGCTGGATCGATCGGCCCATCTATACCAGCCCGGCACACGCAGGCCTTACGGTGAACTGGAATGGCACGCCATGTTGCGCCTGCTGGATGCCGAGCCCGGCGGCTACCCGTCGTACGCCAGCTGATCCGTCCTTCGACCGCTTACCCGAGACCGCCTTCCATGCCTTCCGACATTCCCGCAGGCGCTTGCGACTGCCATGTGCACGTGTTCGGCCCAACGTCGCAGTATTGCTTCGACCCGGCACGCACCTATACCCCCGCCGAGGCGCCATTGGCGCAGTTGGACGCCCTGCATCGCGGCCTGGGCATCGCGCGCAGCGTCATCGTGCAGCCCAGTCCCTATGGCACCGACAACCGCTGCCTGCTGGATGTATTGGCGCAGCTGGGCGATGCCGGCCGCGGCGTGGCCGTGATCGACGCCACAACCACAGACGAGGCGCTGGCCGCCATGCACCGGGCAGGCGTGCGCGGTGTGCGCGTCAATCTGGAAACCTCGGGCGAGCACGACCCGCAGGTGGCGCGGCGCAAGCTGCAGCAGGCCGCCGCGCGCGTGGCGCCGCTGGGCTGGCATGTGCAAACCTATACCAACCTGGCCACCTTTGCGGCCCTGGCCGACAGCCTGCCCGACCTGCCCACCACGCTGGTGGTCGATCATTTCGGTCGGGCGCAACCCCACCTGGGCCTGGCACAGGTCGGGCTGGACCGCCTGCTCGACGCCGTGGCCGCTGGCCGCGTGTATGTGAAGCTGTCGGCCCCTTATCGCATCTCGCGCGTAGCGGATTACGCCGATGCGGCACCCTTGGCCCGCGCGCTGGTCGATGCCAACCCCGATCGCATGCTGTGGGGGTCCGATTGGCCGCATCCCGGCTCGGCCGCAGGCGGCCCGCTGTCGGTGGATGGCATTACCCCATTCCGCCAGGAAGACAACCACCGCGCGCTGGCACGTTGCCTGGAATGGGCCGGCAGTGCCGAGCGCGCGCGGCGGATCCTGGTAGACAACCCCGCGCGGCTCTACGGCTTCTGACCACCCACTATATCCAGAACACGGAGAGAGACATGAACATGCGTTTATATGCGCTGGCGGCGCTGGCCGTTGGCGCTGCCTGCATCGCCGGCCCCTTGCCGGCCCGGGCTGCCTATCCCGAGAAACCGATACGCATCGTGGTACCCCTGGCGCCGGGCGGCACTGTGGATCTGGTGTCGCGCTTGTTGGCGAAGGGCCTGTCCGATGAACTGGGGCAGTCCGTCATCGTCGAGAACAAGCCGGGTGCCAGCGGGCTGATCGGCACCCGCGATGTCGCGCATGCCAAGCCCGACGGCTATACGCTGCTGGCGGTGGCCAATACCTTTGTGTCGGCGCCGGCCTTCGTGCCCAATGCCGGCTACGACCCGCTGAAGGATTTCGCGCCCATCACCCAGACCTGCCAGATTCCCATGGTGCTGGTGGCGCATCCCTCGGTGCCGCAGCGCACAGTCAAGGAACTGATCGAGCGGGCCCGCGCCCATCCTGGCGAGGTGTCTTTCGCATCGTCGGGCATAGGCTCGACGGGCTACATTGCCGCAGAGCTGTTCAGCCGGCAGGCCGGTATCGAGCTGTTGGGCGTGGCCTACAAGGGCAACGGCCAGGCGCTGACCGACGTGGTGGGTGGGCAGGTAATGACGATGTTCGACCAGGTCAGCACGTCGGGCCCCTACATCGGCACCAACAAGCTGCGCGCATTGGCCGTGACAACGGCCACGCGTTCGGTACTGCTGCCCGATGTGCCCACCATTGCCGAGTCCGGACTGCCGGGGTACGAAGATGTCACGTTCAACGCCATCCTGGCGCCGGCCGGCACGCCCGCGGCCATCGTGGCGCAGCTGCACGAAGCCATCGGCAAGGTGCTGGCGCAGCCGGCGTTGCGCGAGCAGTTGGGCGGGCAGGGGGTAGAGGTGAAAGTCAGCGACAGCCCCGCGGCGTTCGGGGTGTATTTGAAGCAGGCAGCGCAGAAGTACCAGGGCATTGCCCAGAACCGGCCCGCCGGGTCTTGATGGACCGGGCCGGCGCTGCGTGGTGGGCACGCGCCGGCCGGCAAGCTCAGCCCTGGCGGTCGGTGACTTCGACCAGGTGATATCCGAATTGGGTCTTTACCGGGCCTTGCACCTGGTTCAGCGGCGCGCTGAACACCACGGTGTCGAATTCCGGCACCATTTGCCCGGGGCTGAAAGTGCCCAGGTTGCCGCCATCGCGGCCAGAGGGGCAACTGGAGTTCTCGCGCGCCACCTGGGCAAAGTCGGCGCCGCCTTCGATGGCGGCCTTCAGTTCATTGCACTTCGCTTCGGTGGAAACCAGGATATGGCGGGCGCTTGCTTGAGTCATGGGTAGGCTCCTTGGGGTAACAGGTCTGGCACTACCGAAGCAGATCGCCACAGACCGGGTAAGACGGGCGCCTTGATCAAGATTCGTTCATACCCTGATCAAGAAAAATCGTGTGGGCGCCCGGGAAGAAAGTGTTCATATTGCACTAGTCTTCCGTTTCAGTAAAACGTCATCCTGAAACAAGGGGAACAAGATGATCAATCAACGTCTGTGCGGCCTGGGGCGGCGTCTTGCCGCATGCCTGGCCGTCGCGGCCGCGGCCGGCGGCGGCGCCCTGGCCGATGAGGCCGCCGATTATCCGCAGCGGCCCGTCAAGATCGTGGTGGGTTATTCGCCGGGCGGGGCCACCGATGTCATTGCGCGCCTGGTCGCCACCGAACTGTCCAGCGAGCTGGGGCAGTCGTTCATCGTCGAGAACAAGCCCGGCGCAGGCGGCAATATCGCCACCGAGAACGTGATCCGGTCCAAGCCCGACGGCTACACGCTGCTGGTGCTGACCATCCAGAATGCCACCAATATGTCGGTGTACAAGAACATCGGCTACGACACCAATAAAGATCTGCAGCCTATCGCCCAGTTCATGGCGTCGCCCAGCGTGCTGGTCGCATCGCCCAAGCTGCAGATCGATAGCCTGCAGGCCTTGATCAAGACGGCCAAGGCCGACCCCACGGCACTGAGCTATGCTTCCACCGGCGTGGGCGGTTCGCCTCACCTGGCGGGAGAAATGCTCAAGTCGCGTGCCGGCATCGATATGCTGCACGTGCCCTATAAGGGCACCGCACCGGCCATGACCGATGTCATCGCCGGCAACGTCTCGGTCAGTTTCATGACCACGCTGGGCGTGCTGGAACAGATGCAGTCGGGCAAGATGCGCCCGCTGGCCGTGGCCTATGGCAGCCGCCTGGCCGAACTGCCCAACGTGCCCACCATGGCCGAAGCCGGCCTGCCCGATTTCGAGGTCACGTCATGGAACGGCCTGGCCGCGCCCGCCGGCACGCCGCCCGCCATCGTGGAAAAACTCTCGGCCGCCGTGAACCGCATCCTGCAAAAGCCCGCCATCCAGGAACGCGTGCGCGGCCTGGGCGGCCAGGCGGTGCTGCGCAACCCGCAAGAATTCGCGGCCTACGTCCAGGCCGAGACCGACAAGTGGGCCCAGGTGGTGAAGGCCGCCAATATCTCGATGGACTAAGCAGGAACACGTGCCATGCAGAAATGTGCCCTGATCACCACGGGCGGCACCATCGTGTCGCGTATCGACCCGGCCACCGGCCTGGCCATGCCGGTGCTGTCCGGAGCAGACCTGATGGCGTCGCTCAAGCCGTACGGCGACGTGGGCGTAGTGGAAATCCATGACGTCGTGCGCGTGGCCTCGCCGCAGATCAGCCTGCCGGATTGGGTGGCCATCCACCAGCGCGTGCAAGCGCTGGCGCAGCGCGACGACATTGCCGGCATCGTGGTCACCCACGGCACCAGCACGCTGGAAGAAACCGCCTGGTTCCTGGACCTGGCCGTCGACACACCCAAGCCCATCGTGGTGACGGGCGCCCAGCGCAATGCATCGGAGCCCGATTTCGACGGCCCGCGCAACCTGTACAACGCGCTGTTGATCTGCCGTTCGGAACAGGCGCGCGGGCAGGGCGTCATGGTGGCGTTGAACGACCACATCAACGCGGCGCGCGAGGCCACCAAGTCGCATACGCTGGACGTCGAGACTTTCCAGTCGGGCGAATGGGGCTACCTGGGGGCGATCGTGCGGCAGAAGGTCACCTTCCATCGCCGCAGCTGCCGCCGGCTGCATGTGCCCCTGCGGGCCCAGTCGCTGCCGCAAGTGGATATCGTGCCGATGTACGTGGGCGCCAGCGGCGCCGCCCTGCGCGCCGCGCTGCAAGACGGCGCGGCCGGTATCGTGGTGCAGGCCGTGGCGTCGGGCCATGTGAACGAAGCCTTGTTCGACGCGGTACTCCAGGCGCGGCAGCGTGATGTGCCGGTGGTCCTGTCCACGCGCATCCCGCGCGGCGGCACGCGGGCGGGCTACGGCTTTACCGGTTCGTCGCAATTGATGCTCGAGCACGGCGCAGTACTGGCCGGCGACCTGTCGCCCTGGAAGGCCCGTATCCTGTTGATGCTGGCGATCCAGGCGGGCAAGGCCGGCACCGCACAACTGCGCCAGTTGTTCGATACCTGAGAAAGCCCGCCCATCGTTCGCATAGTCCCCGGGGCCGGTATGTCCCCGGGGGGCACATGGCGCTGCCTACCAGCGATAAGAAGTCGTCAACGTCACCAGCCGGCCAGTACCGTACGAGCATGAGCCCCATTCCGAACACTGGGTGAAGTACGCCTTGTCGGTCAGGTTGCTGGCATTGAGCGCGACGCGCCAATTGCGGTTTTCCCAAGCCAGCATGGCATCCAGCAAGGTCACCGAAGGTGTCTTGGGCACGTCCAGCCCTTCGGTCGATTCGTCGACGAAGCCGCTGGCGTAGTGCACCCCTGCGCCGACGGTGAAGCCGTCAAGATTACCCAGCGAAAATCGATAGGTGCTCCACAGCGCGGCCTGCCGCTTGGGAACGCCCGTCAATTGCCTGTCGACATTCAAATAGGTGAAGCTGGCGTTGATATCCATGCGCGGGGTGATGGAGCCCACCCATTCCAGTTCCAGGCCCGTATTCCGGGTCTGGCCGCGTTGCGCGACTTGTGTTTCGGAAATCTCTACCGTGCGGTTGACTTCCCGCAGTTCGAACACGGCGGCCGATGCGCGCCAGTCTTGCGCGGGCGGCTCGTACTTGACGCCGGCTTCCCATTGCTTGCCGCGCAAGGGCTTGAGCTGCTGGCCGTAACTCGTATTGGCCTGGGGCAGGAACGATTCGGCGTAGCTGATATACGGCAGCAGTCCGGGCACGATCTCGTACATCAGGCCGACCCGCGCGGAATCCGCACGGTCGTTGCGGTCGTCGGTACCTTCTTCCCAGTTCTTGGCTTCGTCGTGCCGCCAGCCTGCCAGCAGAATCCAGTTCCGCCAGCGCATTTCGTCCTGGATATAGACGCCCAGCTGCTTGACGCCGCTGGTGGCGATAGGTTCGCGCGGCGGCGGTTGGTAACCCTCTTGGTAGACGGGGTTGAAGACGTCGATCGGGGCCAGCCCGGTGTAGTCATCGACGCCCGAGCCCGAGTCCCGGTACCGCAGGAAATCCAGCCCTACCAGCAGTTGGTGCTCTACCTGCCCGGTCGAGAATTTCCCCAGCAGATTCTGGTCGGCCGCCAAAATCGTCGTGTCGTGCTTCCAGAAATAGCCGGCCCGGTCCAGCATGCGCTGTTCGGCATCCAGGTACGGCGCAAAGACATCGAATGCGGCGTAGTCGGTCTTGTTCTTGGTCCAGCGCGTGCTTTGCCGGAAGGTCCACTGATCATTCAGGTTCTGGCGGAACGACCAGCCCGCCTGCAGGCTGTCGGCATTGAAGTGATCGTAACCAGGCTGGCCAACGAAGGTATGCCGCGAGATGCGCCCATTCGGGTTCGGCAGGATCGTGCCTTCCCAGGGCAGGGTGCTGCCGGAATCCCCGCTTGCCCGGTCTTTCTGCCATTTCAGCCGCAGGGTCAGCTCGGTGTCGGCACTGGGCGCCCAGGTCAGTGACGGGGCGATCATCTGGCGGTCATCCTGGCCGTAGTCGACCTGCGTGCCGCTTTCGCGGCCCAGGGCCACCAGCCGGTACAGCCAGGTGCCGTCTTCGGTCAGCGGGCCGGTCAGGTCCGCCTGCAACTGGCGCAAATCGTGGTTGCCCACCTGCACACCCACTTCGTGCTGCGCCTCGGCCTGGGGCAGTTTGCTGACATTGTTGATCAGCCCGCCCGTGCCGCCCTGGCCGTACAGCATGGATGCCGGCCCGCGCAGCACCTCCATGCGCTCCATCAGATAGGGTTCCACGCGCGGCGTGCTGGTCCAGAAGTTCACCCGGTCTTTCAGGCCGTCCAGGAAAATGTCCTCGATCTCCACGCCGCGCGCCTGGGCCGTGTCCATGCGCGAACTCGCCCCGTAGATCGAGGTACGCACGCCGGCGCTGTAAGTCAGGGCCTGGTCCAGCGTATTCGAAGCCGTGTCGCGTATCTGGTTGGCGGTTACCACCGAGATCGATTGGGGGGTTTCGACGATAGGAGTATCGGTTTTCGTGGCGGTGGCGCTGCGCTGCGCCATGTAGCCCACCACCGGGCCGGTGGCGAATTCGGTCTGGCCCGTGACAGTGACGGTCGGCAGCTCGCTGACGCTGGCGGCGGGCAAGGGTTTCAGCACATACCGCCGATTGGCATCCGGCACGGCTTGCAGGCCGGTGCCGTCCAGCACGCGGCCAAGGCCTTGCGCCGCCGTGTAGCTGCCCTGCAGGCCCGGGCTGCTTTTCCCGTTGGCCAGTTCGATCGAGCCGGCCAGGTAGATGCCCGCCTCGCTGGCAAATCGCGTCAACACCGTCCGCAAGGGGCCGGCGGGGATGTCGTAGCTGCGCTGCGCGGACGGCGCGGCGTCCGCGGCGGATTCTTGCGCCGCACTGGCCTGGCCGGGCGCGATCCAGCTGCTTGCCATGATGGCCACGGCCGCCGCCATGCGTATTGCCGCGCTCAATGGCCGCAGGGCATGCTCTGGGCACCTGTGCATGAAGTGTTCCTTTCAACGATGACTGATGAAATAGCGGGCCTGTCGTCCGCGCGGCCATGCCGCGGCGTTCGACGATCGGGGCTGCCCTATCTCTAAATCAATCGAGAAGGGGAAAAGCGGAACTCTTGCTGGGAAAAAACTTGCCCCGGCTCATGGGCGGGGCGGTTGCTGCGCCGGACGGGCGTCGACCGATATCCACCACGGCAGGGGCCGGCGCACCTGCAGCGAGGCCACTTCGGCCAGCATGGCCAGGGCGCCATCCACATCGCGCAACGGGAACGTACCGAACACGCGTCGCTGCGCGACGTCGGGCGCCAGGCTGATGTGGCCGGCATGGTAGCGGCCCAGCTCGGCGACGACATCCGCCAGTGAAAGATCCCAGGCCAGCAATTCTCCACGGCTCCAGGCCTCGCGCGCGGCGTCGGCCGAGTCCGGCGGCATGATGCCGTCGGCGTCGAAGCGGGTTTGCCGGCCCGCCGGAATGGTTTGGGTGGCGGCGGTGCTTGCCGTGCGTATCTCGACCGATCCTTCGTACACCGCCAGGAAGGTGCGGCCTGGTTCGCGGCGCACGGTAAAGCGGGTGCCCAGGGCGCGCATCGTGCCTTGCGGCGTGTCGACGACAAAGGGCCGCGGGTCGCCCTGGGCGGTGGACACCAGGATTTCACCCGCCACCAGCGCCAGCTTGCGCAGGTCTGCCCGCATGTCGGCGTTGAGCGCGCTGGCGGTGTTCAGCCACACCTGCGATCCGTCCGCCAGCCTGAATTCCTGTATATCGCCGGCGCCGGTACGGTAGTCGGCGGCCCAGGCGGTGACGATGCCCGCGATGGGAGAATGAGACCAGCCTGCCCATCCCAGCAGGCCGGTGCCCGCCAATGCGCCCAGCCCTGCCAGCACGCGCCGGCGGGATTGCACGCGCGCGTGCACGGCGCTTACCTTGGCGGCCATCAATTGGGGGTCGGGCGTGCTGCGCAAAGGCGCCAGGACGCGCTGGCTGACCGATTCCACGTACTGCCATGCCAGCCGGTGATGAGGGTGCGATGCCAGCCATGCCTGCCAACGGGCCTGGTCTGCCGCGCCGGCCTCGCCCGAGATCAGCAGCGCATACCACTGAGCGGCGTGTTCCATGACCTCGTGCGTCGGCCGGGCCTCGTCGCCCAGCACGTTCGGCCACCCAGGGTCAGCCGACATCGATCGTGGCCCGGTCAGTCATGGCATGGGCGCCTGCCGCAGCGCGGCAGCCGTGTGTGCGGCATGCGCCTGCATGCAGCGCAGCATGGCTTGCGCCACATACTTGCGCACCATGCGCGAAGACACGCCGAGTTCGCTGCCGACTTCCGCCGCGGTCATGCCGCACACGGCCGACATCAGGAAGGCCTGCGCCGCCTTGCCGGGCAGGCCCATCAGCAATTCGGCAATTTCCTGCAAGGCTTGCAGCACGGTCGCCTGGCGTTCCGCCGATGGCGCAAACCCCTGGGGTTGCGCGGCCAGCGTGTCCAGCCAGGCTTGCTCGATCTCGCGACGGCGCCACAGATTGACGCACATCCCCTGGGCCATCGTGCGCAAATACGCCCGGGCTTCGATCTTGCTGTTGAAGCCGCGCGAGGCGGGTTTCAGGATCAGGCGCAGGAATGCCTCATGCGCCAAGTCCGCCGCATCGGCGGCATTGCCCAGGCGCCGCTGCAGCCAGGCCCTGAGCCAGGCGTGGTGATCCGTGTAGAGCGTATCGATCGACGGCGAAGAAAGATAAGGGGATTGCGCGGCATTCACGATCGAACGCTCTGGGGGAGTCTTCAAAAAGGGGGAGTTGCACCTGGATGGTAATGGAAATAGTTCTTGTTTTAAAGTTTCAGGCGCCCCCACGCGCATTTCCCCCAGCGAGTGAAGCATTCTCGCCACCAGGGTTTTCCCTAGTAACCGTGCCGAGCCGGCAGGTACGCCAGGTGTCAGGCTCCCATGGCACTACCTTAAGGCGTAAGCATGGCATTGCCAGGTGTCAGGCTCCGCAGGTGCCTGACACCATGGTGTGCAAGACTGTCTCAGTCGTAGGGTGTCAGGCACCCTGACGGGAGCCTGACACCTGGCAGGCGGGCAGCCGCCCCGCCTAGATGGTGGCCACCGGCGTCACGGGCGAACCCACCGCGCCCGGCAGGCGCAGCGGCGGCGCGGTCAGGAAAAACCGGCTGCGGCCCTGTGCCGCCAGCGTGGCCGCCAGCTCGGTCAGGTGCCACAGTTCGCCCAGCGGCACGCCCAGCTTGAACAGGCACAGCTCATGGATGGGCATGAATGCGCCCTGTATGCCCAGCGGGCCCTGCGGCGGGCGGCGTTCCACGGCGTAGTTGTCGGCGACCAGTGCGGCGATCTGGCTGTCGCGGATCCAGTCGCGCAGGCGCTCGTCGCGGCCGTCCAGCACGCTGCAGGCCCCATGCAGCACATGCGGGTCGGGCTGGCGGTCCATGGACAGCAGCACGTCGGCAAAACCCGTGTGCAGGCACAGCATGTCGCCGGGCTCGACCACGATGTCGTCCGCCTTCAGGACCCGCATCAGGTCGTCGTAGTTCACCTCGCGGCGCTCATCGCCGTAGTGCTTGCGCAAATCCACCAGCACGCCCCGCCCCTGGATGGGGGTGGCGGCGAAGTTGTCGATGCCCAGCCTGGCCGCGCGCACGGGCTGGTGCTCGCCCTCTTCGGCGGCGCGCGAGGCGCCCTGGATATGTTCGCCCGCGGCGTAGCCGTTGTAGTACACCGGCACGGGCTCGCCCGTGCCGTGCACATCGAACATCGAACCCACGTGCGCGAAGCTGTCCCACTGCGTGGAGTACTGGGTGTAAAGCACGACGTAGTCGTCGCAGATGACGTCGGTTACGCCCGGGTGTTCGCAGCAGTGCGCCATGTTGTAGGCGAACTTGCCCTTGCGCGTGGTGGCGCGCAACTGTGGTGGATACCGGAACGGGTTCAGCAGGTTGCCGCCGGGGTAATCCAGCGGCAGGCTCAGGCAGAAGCGCTGCCCGCTGGTGATTTCCCGCGCGGCCGTGGCCACCCGGGCAGGGGTCAGCAGATTCAGGCGTCCCAGTTGGTCGTCCGGGCCGAAGTCGCCCCAGTTCGATCCCGGTGGCCGGTGCTTCCAGCGTTGTTGCCCGCGTTCGCCGTGCATGGTCGTCCTCCTGGTGTGTCCCGTCTTGGGATCATTGGACCTTGATGTCGGCGCTTCGGATCACCGAGCCCCATTTTTCGGATTCGCTCTTGATGAAGGCGGCAAACTCCTGCGGAGAGTCGCCGATGGTCAGCATACCCTGCGTGTCGAGCTTCTCGCGCACGGCCGGGTCCTGCAGCGTCTTGACCAGCGCGGCGTGCAGCTTCTGCACGATCTCGGGCGGCATGTGGGCGGGCCCGATGATACCCATCCAGCCCACGGCCTCGAAGTCGTCGTATCCCATGCTTGCCAGCGGCTTGACCTCGGGCAGCGCCGGAATCGACTCGCGCGTGGTCACCGCCAGCGCGCGCAGGTCGCCGCGGTTGACGAAGGGCGTGACCGTGGGCGAAGCCTCGAACAGCACGTCGATCTGCCCGCCGATCAGGTCGGTGATGGCGGCCGGCCCGCCTTTGTACGGCACATGCAGCATCTGCACGTTGGCGCGCTGCTTGAACATTTCCTGGGTCAGGTGGCTGGTCGAGCCGTTGCCGGGCGACCCGAAATTCAGCTTGTTGGGGCGGGCCTTGGCCGCCGCCACCAGGTCTTGCACCGACTTGATGTCCGACTTTGCCGAGACGACCATGGTCTGGGCCACGGCGGCCACGTCCATGATGGCCGTGAAATCCTTCACCGGGTCGTAGTTGGTGTTCTTGAACAGGTGCGGGGCAATGCCCAGCGGGCCGCTGGAGCTCATGCCCAGGGTGTAGCCATCGGGCGCCGCGCGCGCCACCATGCCTGTGCCCAGCGTGCCGCCGGCCCCCGGCTTGTTCTCGACGATGATGGGCTGGCCCAGCACCTTGGCCAGCCCATCGCTTACCACGCGCGCCAGCAAGTCCACCGACTGGCCGGCCGGGTAGGGCACCAGCATGGTAATGGGCTTGCTGGGGTAGGCATCCTGGGCGGCGGACGCCGGCAGCACGAATTGCCCCAGCGCGACAGCCAGCGCGGCGGCTTGCACCATGTTCTTGGTTCTCGTCATGTTGTCTCCGATATGCGCCGGTGCGGCCGGCAAATTATTCATGCCCTGGGTCGCAAGGCGCCCGGGCTATTGTGATTATGCGGAAGGCGGACGTCTTGCTGCTGTGTTTAAGCTACCTTTAGAAGATATAAAATCTACGATGTGAACACCCACTTCCTTAGCACGCTATTGGCGATCCATCGGTACGGATCCATGGCCGAAGCCGCCCGGCGGCTGAACATCACGCACGGCGCGGTGGCCCAGCAGATCCGCGCGCTCGAGTCGCACGTCAACGCACCGCTGGTGGCCCGGTCCGGCAAGACCGTGCACCTGACCGAAGCCGCGCATCGCATTCTCGAGACATCGCAGAAAATATTGGACGATGTCGATGCGCTGACCGTGCTGGCGCACACCCGCGAAATCCGCGGCGAACTGCGCCTGGGCACGGGCAATACCTCGCTGAACAGCACCGTGCCCAACATCCTGGCCACGCTGGCCGCGCGCTATCCTGACCTGCACGTATTCATCCGGGCCGGCCTGTCCACCGAGTTCTATGCCGGTGTCGAAAGCGGCGAACTGGATGTGGCTATCGCCGTGGAAGCGCCGTTCGAGCTGCCCAAGAAACTGGCGTGGCGCCTGCTGCGCGAAGAGCATTTTTCATTGCTGGCCTCGGCCGGGCACCAGGGGCGCAGCGCGCAGAGCCTGCTCAACAACGAAGACTTCATCCGCTACGAAACCGGCAGCTGGATCGGTAACCTGATCGACCAATATCTGAAGAAGTCGGGCATTGCCACGCGCGATCGCTATGAACTGGCCTCTACCGAATCGATCGCGCTGATGGTCAACAAAGGCCTGGGCGTGGCTATCGTGCCCAATGCCTGGCGCTTGTGGAAGCAGGGGCTGAACGTCATCAGCCTGCCCTTGCCTGTGCCGTGCCAACCGCGCCGGTTCGGGCTGATCTGGGCGCGATCGTGTCCGCGCATGCAGTTGGTCGAGGCGTTCGTGAAAGCGGCCGAACAGGAATATCGGGGGTGAGCCGGATGGTTCCACCCTGGGTGGAACCTGGTGTCAGGCTCCGTAGGTGCCTGACACCAAAGTGTGCAGCGACTGTCTCAATCGTACGGTGTCAGGCACCCTGACGGGAGCCAGACACCTAGGCACAGCCCCGCCACGTCGTATGGGGACTTACCCCTATTCGAGAGCTATCGTGGTGCGGGCAACACGCGCGGACGACTCAAGCCGCGGACAACTCAAGACAGCGCAAGTGTCTGTCAGAAAAGAAGAATTTTTCAAAACTCCGGGCTCGCGAGCGCTATTCGCAACAAAACATTCCTTAAAGGAATAAAAACTTAGGCGTTTAATTCCCTTTTGACTAACCGGGGTTTTTTGCATGATCGCTACTTCCAGGAGTACCGACCCCATGCAAAACTCATCGCCCTTTACCCTCAATTCCGCCCCGCCGGTGCTTGGCGCCGAGCTTGCTGCCGCATTGCAGCCCATCGTGACCCCGCACTTGAGCGACAACCTGCACCGCCAGCGCGGCGTGGTCGGGTTGGCGCGCTATAACCGCCGGGGCAAGCTGGTGGGCAGCGCGCTTACCGTCAAGACGCGTCCGGGCGACAATCTGTTCATCTACAAGGCCATGACCCTGATCCAACCCGGCCACGTGCTGGTGGTGGACGCGGGGGGCGACCTGACCAATGCCTGCGTGGGTGAAATCATGAAGCGCTACCTGCAGCAGCGCGGTTGCGTGGGCCTGATCGTGGACGGCGCCATTCGCGATGTCGCGGCGTTCGAGAACGACGATTTTCCGTGCTACGCCCGCGGCCACGTGCACCGCGGTCCCTACAAGGACGGCCCGGGCGAGGTGAACGTGCCCGTCAATATCGGCGGCCAGGTGATCCAGCCCGGCGATGTGATCGTGGCCGATGAAGACGGCATCGTCTCGTTTCCCGTCAGCCAGGCCGACGCGCTGGTGCAGAAGGCCCGCGAGCATGCCGCCAAGGAAGAAAGAATCATGGCCGAGATCGCCGGCGGCGCCGAACGCCAAAGCTGGCTGCATCCCGTGCTTGAAGCGAAGAACCTGCTGTAGGCCCACCATGACCGCAAACTCTATCCAACACGGCCCGGCCGGATTCCTGGCCCGGCGCATGAGCGCCATCAAGCCTTCCCCCAGCATGGCCGCCAAGCGCAAGGTCGACACCCTGCGCGCCGAAGGCAAGACCATCATCGACTTCACGATCGGCGAGCCCGATGTGAGCACGCCGGCGCATATTGCCCAGGCCGGCATCGCCGCGATCGAGAGCGGCGCCGTGAAGTACACGTCGTCGGCCGGCATCCGCGAATTGCTGCTGGCCATCCAGCAAAAATTCAGCCGCGAGAACAATCTGTCGTTCGCGCTGGACCAACTGGTGGTGGGCACGGGCGCCAAGCAAGTCATCTTCTCGGCGCTGCAGGCCACGCTGGATCCGGGCGACGAAGTCATCATTCCCACGCCCTACTGGGTGTCCTACCCCGACATGGTGTTGCTCAATGATGGCAAGCCGGTCATTGTGCCGACCACCGAGGCCCAGGGTTTCAAGCTGGTTCCCGACGCGCTCGAGGCCGCCATCACGCCGCGCACCAAGTGGCTGCTGCTGAACGCGCCCAACAATCCGTCGGGCGCCACCTACAGCGCAGCGGAACTGGCCGCCTTGCTGGCCGTGCTGGAACGTCATCCGCACGTACTGCTGATGGTCGACGAGATCTACGAGCACTTTTGCTACGATAGCCGCTACGTGTCGCCGCTGGCGGTCAAGCCGGGCCTGGCGCCGCGCGTGCTGCTGGTCAATGGCGTGTCCAAGGCGTACGCCATGACCGGTTGGCGCGTGGGCTACGCGGCCGGGCCGGCCTGGCTGGCCAAGGCGATCTCGACCCTGGTCTCGCAATCCACGTCGTGCGCCAGCCAGATCTGCCAGGTGGCCGCCGCCACGGCGTTGTCCGGCGACCAGCAATGCGTGGCGGACATCATCGCCCTGTACAAAGAACGCCGCGACGTCATCGTCGGCCTGCTCAACGGCATCGCGTCCTTGTCGTGCCCGCTGCCCGAAGGCGCGTTCTACGTCTTCCCGAATATCCAGGGCTTCATCGGCAAGCGCACACCCGAAGGCAAAGTCATCGAGAACGACCTGGATTTCGTGCATTACCTGCTGGACGCCGCCGGCGTTGCCGTCCTGGACGGTACCGCCTATGGCAACCCCGGCTACATGCGCATGAGTTTCGCCACCGACCTGGAAACGATCCAGACCGGCTGCGAAAAGCTGGCATGGGCATGTGGCCAACTTAAATAACATTTCACGGGAGAAAATCATGAGCTTCAAGAATATGCTGAAGGCCGTGCCGCTGCTGGCTTGCCTGGGCATGGCCAGCGTGGCGCACGCCGACGCGCTGTCCGACATCAAGGCACGCGGCACGCTGGTGTGCGGCACGCTGGGCACGTCCGAGCCCTTCAGCTTCCAGGACCCCAAGACCCGCCAGGTCGTCGGCTATGAAGTCGACCTGTGCAAAGAGATCGCCGACCACCTGGGCGTCAAGCTCGAGGTCAAGATGATCGCCGTGGCTGCCCGCATTCCCGAGCTGGCCGGCGGCCGGGTCGACGTGGTGGCCGCCAACCTGGGCTGGAGCCCCGACCGCGCCAAGCAGATCGACTACAGCTACCAGCACTACGTCAGCCCGCAGAAAATCCTGATCCGCCGCGATGACGCGGGCACGCTCAAGACCAACGCCGACCTGGCCGGCAAGCGCGTCAGCGCGGTGTCGGGCTCGTCGTCGGAAGCCGGGGCCAAGCGCCTGATCCCGGATGTGACCACCGTGACCTTCAAGGATCCGCCCACCGCGTTCATGGCGCTGCAACAACGCAAAGTGTCGGGCTTCGTCGGGTCGGAACTGATGCTGCTGAAGTTCGCGCAGGAAGCCGAATCGTCGCCCGTCAAGCTCGATATCATTGAAGAGCCGCTGTTCGTCGAGCCGTGGGGCATCGGCATGCGCAAGGGCGAAGACGGCCTGCGCACCGAAGTCGACAAGGTGCTGGCCGGGCTTGAAAGTTCCGGCAAGATGCAGGTCATCTTCGACCGCTGGTTCGGCCCGGACACCAAGTTCCCGACGAAGCGTGTCTTCAAGGTCGAGGAAATCAAGGGTTGATGCCCGGCGGGGCGGGTAGCTGCTTATGAACTACACATTGGATTTCGGTGCGTTACTCAGTAACGGCTACCCGACGCTGATCCTGGGGGGGCTGGTCACGACCCTCAAGATGACCCTGCTTGCCTGGCTGCTGGCTTTCGGGCTGGGCAGTTCGCTGGCCGTGCTGCGCATGCTCAATATCCGGGCGCTGAACGCCCTGATCGCGGTGTACGTGGCATTTCATCGCAACGTGCCCATGCTGGTGCACATCCTGCTGTGGTATTTCGGGGTGGCGGCCATCGTGCCGCCGGCCATCAACGACGCCATCAATATCATCGGCGGCGAATTCTTCTATTCCACGATCGCCATCGGCCTGGTTACCGCGGCCTATGTGGGCGAAGACCTGCGCAGCGCCATCCGGGCGATTCCGCGCGGCCAGATGGAAGCCGCGCGCAGCCTGGGCCTGAGCTACCTGCAAGCCATGCGCAAGGTGATACTGCCGCAGGCTTTCAAGATATCGATCCCGCCGCTTACCAACCAGACGCTGCTGCTGTTCAAGAACACCAGCCTGGCCATGGCCATCGGGCTGATCGAGCTGACCGGCGCGGGCCGCGAGATCGAATCCGCCACGTTCAAGACCTTCGAGATCTACACGGTGGTAACGGTGCTGTACCTGGCGATTTCGCTGCTGCTGATGCTGGCCGGCGCCCATCTTTCCAAACGGGTCGCTTACGTGACCAAGGCCCGGTAATACGCAATGCTGGAAATCCTATCCAATAACTGGCTGCTGTTGCTGGTGGGCCAATGGCCCAACGGCCCCATGGGCGGGCTGGTCGCCACCGTCGGGCTGGCGCTGGTCAGCTTGCTGCTGGCGTTTCCCATCGGCGTGCTGCTGGCGCTGGGGCGCATCAGCACGCACAAGATCTTCTACTGGCCGGCAACGGCCATCGTGTACGTGGTGCGCGGGCTGCCGCTCATCATGTTCATCTTCTGGGCCTATTTCTTCCTGCCCCTGTTGATCGGCAATTCGGTCAGCGGCGTGGTCACCATGGCCGCCGCGCTGATTATCTACGAAGGCGCGTACCTGTCCGAGATCATCCGCAGCGGCATCCAGGCATTGCCGGCGGGGCAGATGGAAGCCGGCCGTTCGCTGGGCCTGTCGCACATGCAGGCCATGCGCAAGATCGTGCTGCCCCAGGCGCTGTACAACACCATCCCCAGCATGCTCAGCCAGTTCATTTCCACGGTGAAGGAAACCTCGCTGGGTTTCGTCATCAGCGTGCATGAGCTGACCTTCGCCGCGGCCCAGGTCAACAACATCCTGCTGACCAAGCCGTTCGAAGTGTTCACCCTGCTGGCACTGACCTACTTCATGCTGAACCTGATTCTTACCGGCATCGTCAAGCTCGTTGAAGCCCGCATGGGCGGAACGCGTACCGTGGCCCTAGGCAACCCATGATCGAATTCAAGAACGTCAGTAAATGGTATGGCGACTATCTCGCCCTGGACAACATCAACGCCGGCGTGCGCCAAGGCGAAGTGCTGGTTGTGTGCGGGCCCTCGGGCTCGGGCAAGTCCACCCTGATACGCACCATCAACCGCCTGGAGCCCATCCAGCAGGGCCAGATCCTGGTCGATGGGGCCGATGTCCACGGCAGCGGCTCGCTGGACGAAATGCGCAGCCATATCGGATTCGTGTTCCAGCAGTTCAACCTGTTTCCGCACATGAACGTGCTGGACAACCTGATGATGGCGCCCGTGCTGCTCAAGCGCATGGGCAAGCGCGACGCGCGCGACCACGCCAAGGCCCTGCTGGAACGGGTGGGCCTGGGCCACAAGGCCGACGCCTACCCCGGCGAGCTATCCGGCGGCCAGCAGCAGCGCGTGGCGATTGCCCGGGCACTGGCCATGAAGCCGCGCATCATGTTGTTCGACGAGCCCACCAGCGCGTTGGACCCGGAGATGGTCAACGAAGTGCTGCTGGTCATGAAGTCGCTGGCCGCCGAGGGCATGACCATGGTTTGCGTCACGCACGAAATGAACTTCGCGCGCGACGTGGCCGATACGGTGTGGTTCATGGATGCCGGGCGCATCGTCGAGCAGGCGCCGCCCGAGCAATTCTTCTCCCAGGCGAAAACCGACCGCGCGCGAAAGTTCCTGGCCGACATCAGGCACTGAGCCCGCCGCCATACGGGCGCGAAAAATCGCACACGTCGCGCGCAATACGCGCGATCTCTTGGTAGAACATGGTGTTCGACTGCTTGGCATACATGGCGCAGTACATGGACGTCGGCATGGCCTTGGTGGTGCGCACCAATACCAGCTTGCGGCTCTTGAACAGATCCGAGAAATAGCCGGTAGGGATGCAGGCCACGCCAAAGCCTGCCACCGTCAACCCCACCATCGCCTGCAGACTGTTGATGGTGAACAGGTTCGACTGCGACGCATGAGGGGCAAGCCATTCATCGTAGATGGCGTTCAGGGCCGAATCCGGATCCTGCCGGATGATGTTCATGCGAGAGATATCTTCCGGGGTATAGATCTTGGCCGGGGATACCACCGCAGGGCTGCCCGCCCAGCCGAAATCGACTTGCGCGATCGGCTCGGTTTCCAGATAGGGATTGCGTATTTCCCAATGCAGGATGGCCATGTCCAATTGCCCGTTCAGCAGGCTTTGCTGCAGGTGCCAAGCCATGCCGATCTTGGGCTGCATGATCAGCTCGGGAAACGAAACCCGCAGCGCTTGCATCAGTTGGGGCAGCCAGGTCATCGCGGTGATTTCGGTAATGCCCAGCCGCAGCGAGCCCGAGAAAGGCTTGAAGCCTTTCATCTTCAGCAGCATCTGGTCGCGCCGGCCCAGCAGGTCGGCAGCCATTTCCAGCAGCTCTTCGCCGGTGCGGGTCAGCGTGGCCTTCTGGCCGCTGCGGTCGAAGATCTGGATATTGAAGCTGGTCTCGAGTTCCTGGATACGCTTGGTGATCGCCGATTGGGTGGTGTTGAGCCGCTCGGCCGCATTGGCAAAGCCGCCCAGTTGCACCACCCAATAGAGCGCTTCGATTTGCTTGAAAGTCAGCATCATGGCCGAGGCCTTCCGTTGCGTATCTGCCGCGCGGCCAAGGCTCAGTCGACCGAGGCGCCAGACCGTTTCACGGCCTTGCCCCATTTCTCGACTTCGCGGCCGACAAAGTCGCTGCCTTCAGCCGGCGCGTAGACAAGCGGCTGGGCTCCGCGATCGGCCAGGGCCTTGGCCATGTCCGGCGACCGCAAAATCGCGTTGATCTTCTGATTCAGATAGGCAACCACGTCATCGGGTGTTTTCGCCGGTGCGAAAATCATCGCCCAGCCCACCGCCTCGAAGCCGGGCAGGCCCGATTCGGCCACGGTGGGCACGTCGGGCAATTGCGGCACGCGTTCACGCGTGGTCACCGCCAGCGGCACGGCCGCCTTCGATGCCACATGGGGCAGGGCGGCCGTGACCGAGTCCACCATCAGGGGCACATGGTTCCCCAGGAAATCAGCCTGCGCCGGGCCGCTGCCCTTGTAGGGGATGTGGCGCAGTTCGACCTGGGCATCGGCCTTGAACATCTCGGCCGACAGGTGCTGCGTGCCGCCGATGCCGGCACTGGCGTAGGCCAGTTCATTCGGCTTGGCCTTGGCCTGCTCGATCAATTGGGTCAGTGAGCTGATGCCGCTTTGCGGCGTGGCCAGGAAGATCAGCGGCACGGTAAAGATGCCGCCCACAGGCTTGAAATCGTTCTTCAGCGAATAGCCCGGGTTGCTGTAGAGCGTCTGGTTGACCGCCGCGGCGCTGCCGCCCACCACCAGGGTGTAGCCGTCAGGGGTGGCACGGCCGACAAACTGCATGCCAATATTGCTGCCGGCCCCGGCCTTGTTCTCGACCACGACGGGTTGGCCTATTTCCCTGGCCAACTGTTCGGCCACCATGCGGGCAAAAATATCGGTCGCCTGGCCAGGCGGGAAGGGCACGACCAGATTGACAGGCCGTTCGGGATAAGCGGCGTGGGCAACGCCCGCGGCACTGAGGACAAGGCTGGCTACCAGGCCGGTCAGGCCCTTTAGTCGCTGCGACATAAAACACCTTTCTTCGAAACTCTTGATGAAATGCTCTGGTATGCATGCGGCAGCGGGGTCACCTTGCCGGCATCGACGGATTGTAGCCAGTGCCGGTGTATGCGCCCTGCCCGGTAGTGCATTGAGCAGGCCTGGATTGGAATTCATCACCCCGGCAGGGGCGTGTATTAACAGCCCAGGCTGAACTGGCGTATCCAATTTCGTGTTTCCTCAACCAGCAAAAGCGCCAGCCGTGATGGCGTTCGGTTTTTCGCCGAAACGGCGAATGCTTCGACTTCAATTTCGGGCTTGAAGGGGATCAAGGCCAGATCGTTGCTGCGGCGAATCTGGGCCGTGGCGGAGAACCAGTCCACGATTGCCACGCCCGCGCCAGCCTGGACCAGCAGGCAGGCTGTTTCTGAATATCGCACCTCTATCGCGGTCCGGTATGGCGTTCCCGCCTGCTTGAACGCGTTCAGCACCAACGGACTTAGCCGCGACCCCATTTCAAGGCCGATCAAAGGGTAGGGCGACAGGTCATTGGGGGTGACAACCTTGTGCTTGGCCAGGGGGTGCTTGATGGGGACCAGGCACATCATTTCTACACGCGCCACCGGCAGCATCTGCAGGGTTTGATTGAGCTCGGGCTCGAGCGCGATGGCAAAGCCAATATCCGCTGCCCCGGATTCGATGATCTCGATTACGTTGTAGGAGCGGCGCACATCGAAGAACACCTTGACCTTCGGGCGTTGACTCAGCAGTGCATTAATGGCTGCCGGTAGAACCGAATGCCCGAGCTGCGGGGTGGCCACGATGCGTAACTGGCCCAAGCGTTCTTCCTTCAGTTCCTTGACTGTCTGGTTCAGTGCCTTGGACAGCAAGAAAATCGACTCCGACTCGCGAAACAGAATCCTGGCTTCTTCCGTGGCGGTGAGGCGGTTGCCGATGCGATCAAACAGGGCAAATTCAACCTGAGATTCCAACTGACGTATGGCGCTGCTGACCGCAGGCTGAGATATCTGCAAAGACCGAGCGGCGCCAATGGTGGTGTGGCTCTGCATGACAGCGCGGAATATCTCTAGTAAGCGCAGATTCACTATAACTGTTACCTATAGTAGAGGCCAAAAATTTAATAATTGATTATTTCATCAGAGTATTCATAATTCAAGCGACAAGAGGAAAGATACGCAGGGAACAACTACGCGGAACCTGGCTTTCATGCCTTGGCGCAACTACTTAGGGGATGTTGATCATGATTGCAGCAGCACTGAGCAAGACAGCGGCCTTGCTTGCCTTGACCGTTGGACTTGCATCACTGGCGGGGGCCGAAGAAGTAAAAATGCGGGTACTGGGCTGGTATGGCAATCAGCCCCAGTCCCAACAGGTCGAGCGTCCATTCTGGAAGGATCTGGGCAAACGCACAGACGGCGCGTTCTCTACCAATTTCCGCACCATCGACGAACTGGGCCTGAAGGGGTTCGAATCGCTGCGAACCCTGCAAAGCGGCGCGTTCGACATCGTTTCCTTCCAGATCAGTTTTGTCGGCGGCGAGGCGCCGGTCCTGATGGGGGCCGATCTGCCCGGCGCTGCCTTTGACTTCGATCAGTTGCAGAAGAACCTGGCCGTGTATCGCCCCATCCTGGAAAAAGAGCTCAATGATCGCTTCAAGGCCAAGCTGCTGACGGCCTGGTCATTCCCGTTCCAAATCCTGTACTGCAAAGGCGATATCAAGAGCCTGGCTGACCTGAAAGGCAAGAAAGTCCGCGTTAGCGGCACCTACACCGCCAAGCTGGCCGCGGACCTGGGTGCAGCAGGCGTGACCCTGGCGGGGCCCGAGGTATACCAGGGGCTGATGCAAGGCGTGGTGGATTGCGCGATTACCGGCAGCCAGTATGGCAATAGCAACGACTGGTTTGAAGTGGCCGAGACGCTCAGCCCGATTCCTCTGGGCGGTGCTGGAGTCGTGTTGCATGTGGCGCGCAATGCATTCTGGGACAAACTGTCCGCGGAGCAACAGGCCGTGTTGTCGAAAGAAATGCAGCAACTGGAAACCGCGCTCTGGGATATCAGCCGCCAGGGGCACCAGGATGGACTGAACTGCAATACCGGCAAGCAGCCGTGCACGGGCAAGCCCGGAAAGATGACGCTGCTCGAGCCCGCCGCGGCCGACGTGCAAGAGGTCAAGACGATCTTGGGCACCTCTATCGTTCCGATGTGGATCGAAGATTGTTCGAAGTTCTCCAAAACATGTGGGGACGACTGGTACAAGACGATCGGCGCCGCCGCCGGCATCAATAAATAAGGGTCTGGTGTCCTGAAGACAGGTTTTGCCAGGCGCAGGCCTGGCAAAACGCGCAACACAGGTAGTGCTTATGAACCGATTTGCCGATTTGCTGTGCCGCGCATTGCAGGCCATCACCAACAAGGCTTGCCTGGCGGCCGGATGGGCATTGGTCGTGTTGTCGGTGGTCATCGCCGTCAATGTGCTCGCCCGAAAACTATTCAACTATTCGCTGCAGGGCGTGGACGAATATGGCGGGTACTGTCTGGCCATCTGCGCATCCATCGGGTTCTCGCAGGCCGCTTACGAAAAGGCGCACATCCGGATCTCGGTCTTGACGGATCTGCTGCCGACCCGCATACGGGCTTGCAGCGATATTCTCGCGTTGGTCATGCTGACGGGCATGGCGGTTACCTTGGCCATCAAGGCCTGCGATGTCGCGCTCACCTCGTATTCGATGCAGGCGCTGGCCACCAGTTCCCTGCGCACGCCCCTGGCGATTCCGCAGGCCATGTGGGCGGCAGCGTTGTGCTGGTTCAGCTTCATCCTGATCATCCAGTGTTTGCGCGGCCTGCTCCAGTTGACCCAGCGGGACTGGGCCGGCATTTGCAGGAACTACGGCGTGCCGAGCGTCAATGACGAGATCGAAGAAGAACTCCGGGTGGCTCAGGATCGCATGAAAGGCAAACTGGAAGGGGCACATTGATGCTGGTCGGAGCACTCTATTTTGGCGGGCTGGTGCTGTTCTTGTTCGCCGGCATCCACGTAGCCAGCGCGATCTTCATGACCGCCATGGTCAGCGACTGGGCCAGTATGCAGGTACTGCCCAGCATGATCGGCAACACGATGTGGAGCACGATGAACGAGTTCCTGCTCGTTGCCATTCCCTTGTTCATTCTGCTGGGCGAGATCCTGACACGCAGCGGTGTCGCCGACCGCATGTACAAGGCGCTGGCCGCCTGGCTGCAATGGCTGCCGGGCGGGTTGCTGCATACCAACATCGTGACCTGCGCCTTGTTCGCAGCTACGTCGGGGTCCAGCGTGGCAACGTCGGCCACTGTCGGTACCGTGGCGCTGCCCACCTTGCAAAGGCTGGGATACCGCGAGCGGCTGGTGTTAGGTTCGATCGCCGCGGGCGGGACGCTGGGCATCCTGATTCCGCCCAGCATCAACATGGTGGTCTATGGCGCGCTGGCTGAAGTGTCGGTGGGAAAGCTGTTCGCTGCCGGCATCATCCCGGGGCTGGTGGTGCTGCTGCTGATGATGCTGGTGATCGTCGTGCTGGCGCTGGCCGGCAAGGTCACGTCCAGCAACGAGAAGCTCATTATCCCGCTGCTGGTCAGGCTGAAACTGCTGCTGAACGTCTTGCCCGTCGTCTTTATCTTCAGTTTGGTCATGGGCGGCATTTACCTTGGTATCGCCACGCCCACCGAGGCCGCGGCATTGGGCGTGGTGGGAGCCATCATCATCGCCGCGCTGAACAGAACGTTGTCCATCGCCATGTTGCACGCGGCATTCCTGTCGGCGCTGCGCACCACGGCCATGGTGGTGCTGGTAGTGACCACCGCCTACATCCTGAACTTCTCGCTCAGCCTGGCCGGTATTCCGCAGGCCCTGTCGGAGTACATCGGTGAACTAGGCTGGTCGCCTATTGCGACCATCTGGGCTTTGGTGGTTTTCTATCTGATCCTGGGCTGCTTCCTGGAAGCCATTGCCATGATGGTCACCACCGTGGGGGTGGTCGTGCCGCTGATCGTGTCACTGGGTTTCGATCCATTGTGGTTCGGCATCTTCATGACCATGATGATGGAATTGGCGCTGATTACTCCACCTGTCGGACTGAATCTCTTCGTTGCGCAGAACATCCGGCTGTCGCGAGGGGGCATCAGCGACGTATACATCGGCGTGCTGCCATTTGCCTTCGCGATGATGGTGTTTGTCGCATTGCTTATTTACTTTCCGCAGATTGCGCTGTGGCTACCCGGCAAACTATTTTGAGTTCGGTTCGAGGCAGATTCATCTATGTATTTAACCGCCAGTAAGCTGAACGCCGAGGCATTTTCCCCGTATGGTGAAGTGGTCGAGCATCGCGGGCAGGCCGTAAGGAATACGCTGTCCAATCCGTTCAGTTCAGCCGGGCCCGACATGGCATGGGGCTTCTCGGTCAACCTGCTGAGCCGGCAGGCACTCGATCGCATACGGGTGCGCACCTTGGAAAGGCATCCGTATTCGGCCCAGACGTTCATCCCGCTGGTTCCGTCGCGGCACGTGGTCGTGGTGGGTCTGTCTGACCACGCCGGAAAATTATCCATCCCGACCTTGCGCGCCTTTATTACCAATGGCCGGCAAGGTATTTCGTACAAGACCGCGGTATGGCATTTTGCCTTTACCGCGATCGATTCCGATTCGGAGGTGGCCGTCATTCTGGGCAAGACGGGCCGCGATGACGACACCGAGTACACCGAGCTCGATAAAGATGCCCTGATTGTTCCCGATCGCCAGGAATCGTGATGACTATTGACCCCGCTTTGCTGACTCGACGCGATTTCGTGGGTTATGGGGAAAACCCACCCGATCCGCGCTGGCCGGAAAAGGCTCGCCTGGCTTTGAATATCGTCATCAATTATGAAGAGGGCTCGGAGGCATCGTTCGACGACGGCGACGGCATCAGCGAAATCGGCCTTACCGAGGTAAGCGGTAAAAGCTTCGCCAGCCGGGACCTTGCCGCCGAATCGATGTTCGAATACGGCAGTCGGGTGGGCATATGGCGCGTGCTGAGGTTGCTGCAGGCACATCAGTTTCCCGCCACGGTATTCGCGTGCGCCAGGGCCCTGGAACGCAATCCGTCAGTGGCACGCGCCGTCATGGACGCCGGCTACGACATCTGCTGCCATGGCTTGCGATGGACCGCCTTGCAATCCTTGACCGAAGAGCAAGAGCGCCAGGAAATCCGCCAGGCCATCGAATCGATCCAGCAAACCACCGGGACGGCTCCTCAAGGGTGGTATTGCCGCTATGCTCCCACCGTCAATACTCGCAAGCTGCTGCTCGAGCAGGGCGGGTTCCTCTATGACTCGGACAGCTATAACGACGAGTTGCCCTACTGGATAGACACGGGCGACGGCCACCACCTGGTCATTCCGTACACCCAGGCACACAACGATGCCAAGTTCGTGCGTAGCGGCATCGCCACGGCGGGTGACTTCTTCGCTTTCCTGCGCGATTCCTTCGACATGCTGTATGCCGAAGGGGCTGCACAACCGAAAATGATGTCGGTGGGCCTGCATATGCGCTTGATCGGTCATCCAGGCCGCGCCGCGGGGTTGGCGCGGTTCCTGGACTACGTGGCCTCGCACGACCAGGTCTGGGTCTGCCGGCGCATCGACATTGCGCGGCATTGGCACGAACACCATCGCCCGTCGGCGTTATAGCCAGCCTGCTGCGCCGCCGTTGAACATGCTGGGCCTGCGCGCCGCCCAGGCGCGGATATCAAACGCGACGCCGGCCGGCTGGCACCCCGATGCCGGCTTCGCGCATGGGGTCAATCCACCATTTTCGCCAACGAACCTTCCAGAAGCTTCTTATAGTGAATGGAAGGCAGTTCGATCAGCGGCTGCCGATACTGGCTCCACAAGCGCCGGTCTTCGGCGGTATGAAACACCTGCGCTTGCGGCATGGCGGGCCACGAAGGCACCTCGAACCAAAGCCGCAACAGATGCCGGCGGTTTTCCAGTTCGGGCGAATCTTCATAGTCCGTACGGCCATGCACCATCATGCGGTTGTTCAAGAACTGGATATCCCCTTCCTTGAACCCCATGTCCAGGTAAAGCTCGGGCGACGCCGCCACCTTGCGCACCCGGTACAGGGCTTCGGATTCTTCTGGCGAAAAGGGAACCTGGTTGCTCTTCTCTGCCAGGCGCGCATAGCCGGTAGGCAGATAGCAGGTCACTTCGCCGTTTTCTTCGTGGAAGAACGGGACGCGGTCTTTGCTGAAGGTGCGTGTTGCGCGACGGCCATCTTCGTCGGTGCGTTTCAAATGCAGGCCGCGGGCCAGCAATCCAAGCAGCTCGGGATACTTCTCGGCCATGGCATTGTGCACCGCCAATGCGCTGGCAATGCGGCTTTCCCCGCCGGACACCGCAGACTTCAGGCACATCAGCCCGATGATGTCGCATGAGTCCGTATGCATGAGCTGGCCGCCACCTTTGCGGTAGCCGCGCGATTTCGGCTCATAGTCGCTCACATCCATGACATGGCCCAGCAGGTCGCCCAGGTACGACTGGGTCATGGGCCGGCCCAGATACGAACCCAGGCCAAAATAGATGCGGGTCATATCGTCGTCCGAATACTTCTCGCGGGGCAGCCCGCGCAGCATCAGAAAACCCCTGCCCGTACGCAGGCGTACCGGCAGGTCGCGCATCAGGTCGCCCACCTTGTCCAGCGGGAATGCCTGCGGCGTAATGTCGGGAAAGTCGACTTCACCCAGCGTCAGCAGATGCTTGAGCGCGAGGTCGATTTCCTTGAGTTCGGCATCCGACAGCACATGCAGCCCTTCTTTCATCCAGTCGATATCGGGGCCGGCCCATACGCCTGGACCTTCGAGTTGGGTACCGATCATGCTCATGATGTGTTGCTCCTGGTCGGGTTATCGGGTGGTGTTCATTAACGCCCAGTCGTGGCAAGAGCAAGATCGTCCGCGTCTGCCGATGCCGGGTCCGGACGCTGGAAAATAGCGCCTGATTCCACAAGTTGCTCAAACCGCGTCTCGCCTACTACAGAGATCAGGCATTCCGCGCTGTGCTCGCCTTTGTGCGGCGCACGGCGGCGGAAGGTGCCTGGTGTGCCAGACAGCCTGGGGACAACGTTGTGCATGGGCATGAGCCCGATGTCTTCATCGGGCAGTTGCACCAGGCTCTCGCGCTCGATGACATACTGGTCCGTCATTAAATGAGAGGCATCGAAAACCGGCCCCACGGTTACGTCTGCCGCTTCGAAAATCCGCAGATTGTCTTCAAGCGAGTGCCTGCCCACGAAATCGCCCACGATGGCGTCGACTTCTTCGACATGCTTCAGCCGGTCGGCCACGGTTGCGTATCGCGGGTTGGTGGTCACGTCTTCGCGCCCGATAGTCTTGAACAGCCTCGCAGACATGCTGGCGGTCGATGTAGAGACGCACACCCATTGCCCATCCTGGGTGCGGTAGGTGTTGCGCGGCGCCGTCGTGCTAGAGCGGCTTCCGGTGCGGGGCTTTACCTTCCCGGTAATCGCGTAACTGGCTGCCTGGGGGCCCAGCAACGAGACAATGGGCTCAAACAGGGAAAGGTCGACGACTTGGCCATTGCCGCCATTCACGCGGCTGTTCCATAGTGCAATCATGGTGGCATTGGCACCGTACAGGCCTGCTGCCATGTCGCCCAGGAAGAATGGGGGCAGAACCGGCTCGCGGTCCGAGAAGCCGTTCATCGCGGCAAAGCCGGAATAACCTTCTACCAGTGTGCCGAATCCCGGTTTGCGGCGATAAGGCCCAGTCTGGCCCCAGCCAGAGATGCGCACGACGACGAGCTTCTTGTTGATCGCGTGCAGAACGTCGGGGCCAAGCCCGATTTCCTCAAGCACGCCCGGCCGGAAGCTTTCCACGATGACGTCGGCCGAGGCAGCCATCTGCTTGATGATGCCCATGGCCTCCGGATGCCGGAAATCCAGGCAGACACTGCGCTTGTTGCGGGCATAGACTTTCCAGAAGGTTTCGATTCCATCCGCCTGGAAAGCCCGCAAGGTGTCGCCCGTGCGGGGCTCGACTTTGATAACGTCGGCACCGAAGTCGGCAAGCTGCAACGTCAGCATGTTTCCGGCGACCAGCCGCGATAAATCCACGACGCGTACGCCATGCAGGGGGCCACGTACGCTGGCGTCGAATTGTTTGGTCGGAAGCCCGTTCCGGTTCTTGATGGCTGCTTGTGTCATTGAGGTCTCTGTGGCCGTATGCCTATACCGAAACGGTCTGCGAAGAATGCCGCGGGGTCGAAAGGGGAACGCAAAGCTGAAGCAGTTCATCGACATTCGCGCAATTGGCCAAATCCCGCGTGTGCGCCAGGATCCGCTCGATGGCTTGCTTGCCGACCACCGGCTCCGCAAGATGCCCAAACTTCTCTTCCACGCCGGAATCGCTCAGGCGGCGGCCGGGCTCGCCCGGTGGTTCGTCGACTTCGGCGGCCAGGGTGCGGCCGTTCTTCAGCGTCACTGTGATCCTGGCCGGGCGCAAGCCGGGGTACCTTGCTTCGCAATCGTCATCAACCGAGGTAAACACCCGGGAGCAGAATGCCGTGACGCCAGGATCGGCGCGCTCCGCATCGCTGAACTGCGCAGGCGTTACCTTCCCGCGTGCGAGCGCCACGGCCAGAACGTAGCGCATGCTCATTTGCGCGGTGGTCATCTCGCTCCACCCCGGTGCGCCATGGGCGGCCGCCACGGCATAGGTGCCTACATGTATGGAATCTATGTCCGCCAATTGCAGGCCATGCCTGGCCCGCAAAGCCAGCAGCATTTCGACCGGGCCGTGTATGTGCCGGCAGCTCGCATACGGTTTCAGATAGCACTGCGTGACGGCAAAGCTGTCCGCGGGTCCGCCGGCGGCAAGAATCTTCAGTTCCGAATAATCGTTTTCGGGCAGGTCGCCGCCGGCATGAGAATGCAGATACCCGTTGCCGGATTCCAGTGCGTTGGGCGGGCCTATCAAGCCCTGGCTTGCCAGCAAGGCCGCGAACAGCCCTTCGCGCGCGCCCAGGCCGCCATGCAAACGCTTGACGTCGCCGCCGTCCAGGAAGGTGAATAGCCCGGCAGACGAACTCGCCGCGATACCCATCGCACTTTCCATCTGGCCGGCAGTCAGGCGCAGCAAGTTGCCGGCGGTCGCGGCGGCTGCAAAAACGCCCGCGGCGGAAGTGGGATGGAAGCCCCGCCAGCGTGCCCTGGGGTGTGTGGCCGCGGAGATGCGGCACGCCACCTCATAGCCGGCGGCAATTGCCGTCAGCATCTCCTTGCCCGATTTTTCCAGCCGCGCGCCCAGCAGTAATGCCGCGGGCACCACAACACATCCTGGGTGCATCATGCCGGGTCTGTAGCCGTCATCCAGTTCCAGCCCGTGCGCGGCCGTGCCCATCATGTGGGTGGCCGCCAGCAAGCCCATGCCGCTGGCCGGCCTGCCCGGTACGGGCATCGGCATGTCGCTGCCCGCCTCGCCGGCAAGCTTCAGGGTGGACACAACCGTTTCTGTGGCGCTTTGCGTGGCGCCGGCGATTGCCGCGCCCAAGGTGTCCAGAAAATGCCGCCCCGCATGCAGCCGGGCATCGGCGTCCAGATGTTGCCAGCCCAGCGCGGCGGCAAAGGTGGCGCAAGCTTTGGTGGGGGGTAATGATGCTGCCATTGCCCGCAGTTCGGAAATACTCGGGTCCGCCATTGTCTCCTCCTCGTTGTCATCATGATATCATTATATCTGACGAGGCAGGTGGAGATGGCGTGCCTGGCAATTCCCGGCTGGGGCGAAGCAGCCGGCAGGCGGAATTCGCTACCGCTTCAGGAAGCGGCCACGCGGGGCGGACTCAGTGCGCCTTTCGGTCGAGGCTCATTTTGTACGTGAAGCGCTTGGCGGGATGGACATTGACCGTGACTTCGAAGGGCTCGTTTTCTTCACAGTAATAGCGGCGCACGATTCTCAGCCCTGGCGAACCCACCTCGGCTTCGAGCACATGTGCCTGCTGTTCATCCAGCGCGATGGCTTCGAGCTCTTGTTCGATGCGCACGATTTGAAGACTGTGCTGTTCGCAGATCAGGGAATAGAAGGGGGTGTCGTATCGAGACTTGCGCGTCAGGATGTCGTCGTACGGAGCGCGGATATGGATTGTTGCGTCGGCAAAAGCCATATAGGGCCCGGTGGACGACTGGTTATAGCCCTTGATGACCTTCCACTTCTGGCCAGGCGCGCACTTGAGCAGGCTTCTGTCGTTCTCGCCGGCGATGAGCTCGGAGCGATGTTCGATCAGAAAGCGGGTTTTCTCGCCTTCGTACTGCAAGACGTCGTCGAGCGATCGCATGGCGGCCAGGTAGCTGGTGCGGACTTCCCTGGCTTGTACCCGGGTGCCGACGCCGTGCAAGGTGGCAACCAATCCCATGGTTGCCAGCCTTTTCAGGGCTTCCCTGATGGTCGTCCTGCTGACCTGGAACCGTTCGATCAATTCCGCTTCGCGAGGCAGCAGCGTGCCTGTCGGATAGCGGCCGGCGCCGATCTCGCGAGCCAGTGTGTCCGTCACGATCAGGTATCGAGCACGTCCGGAAGAAGAAGCGCTTGAAGTGGATGCCATGCGTTCAGTCCTGTTGTAAGTATTTGCGCGCCTGCCGCGTGGGCCGAGGCTGCGCCGATTCTACTCCAAGGCAATCGCTCCTTGACCCGTCCCATATCCCTAGTCATAATGATCTCATTATCTCTTTGGGTCTTTCTTGAGATAGCGCAAACCCAGGGGGCAAGCCGGAAACCGGCATGGCAAGACGCGGAAGTCCATCACCAAAAACAGCTTCATGCAGCGCCAGCATTATCAGACCAAGGAGAGAGACGATGACACGCAAAGAGCGCCGGGCCGGGCCGGGCCCGAGTACCCGCAGGACATGGATGGCGGCGGCCGCTGCGGCTTGTGCCCTGCTGATGGTCTTGCCCATTCGGGCGGTTCAGGCAAGTGACACGGGAAACTGGCCCAATAAGCCCATACGTATCGTGGTGCCGTTCTCGCCCGGGGGCAGCAACGACCATATCGCGCGCCGCTTGGCGCAATCCCTGTCGGACTCGCTGGGCCAAAGCGTCGTTGTCGAGAACAAGGGCGGGGCAGCGGGCGTGGTGGGGTCGGCCATGGTCGCGAATTCAGCCCCTGATGGCTACACCTACCTATTCGTATCGGCCACGCTGGCAACCAGCGCGGCCACGCAGAACCCGCCGTATGACACCTTGAAGTCGTTCGACGCCGTGGGGCGGGTAGCCGAAGCGCCGTTCGTCATGCTGACGCGCAAGGATTTTCCCGCGACGACGCTCGTCGATTTCATCAAGTATGCGAAAGCCAATCCTGGCGAGATCAACTATGGAACAACGGGGGCGGGCGACAGTGGGCACCTGCTTACCGAGCTTTTCGGTTCACTCTCGGGCATCAAGATGCAACAGGTCGGCTACAAGGGAATGGGCCCGGCCCAGATGGACCTGGTGGCGGGGCGCCTGGACTTCATGATCACCACCCTGGCCTCTATCGGCGGCACCCCGGCAGGGGATTTGCCCAAACTGGCGTTCACCGGCAGTACGCGTGAACCGGAGTTCGCATCCGTGCCCACCGTGCGTGAGGCCACCGGGCTGGACTACGACGTGAATGTCTGGTGGGGGCTGTTTGCCCCGCACGGGACGCCCGGCCCCATCACGGACAAGATGAATAAGGAAGTGGCCCGGATCGTCGCGCTTCCGGAATTCAAGGAGTTCCTGGTCAGCCTGGGGGCCAAGTCGTCGCCCTCCAGTCGTGCCGAGATGGCGGCGCAGCTGAAGCAGGACGTCGAGGTATTCACGCAGACGGCGCGGCGCAGCGGCATCAACATCGCCAGCAAGTAGGCTTACCCAGGCCGGGGGGCAGTGCGCCCCCGTGGCCATTTCCATCCAGTCACAAAGAAGGACATGCATGAAGCCGTGGGAGCAGTACCTGTCAGACGATGACCGTGCAGTCATCCAGCGCGCCAAGTTCAGCCGGCGCATGGACTTCGGCGCCAGGCCCGCCATTGTCGTCATCGATGTCCAAAGATTCATGATAGGCAAGGCCGATGCGCCCATGGACTGGCCATCGAACAGCGGTGCCGCCGGCCACGCGGCCATCCCGCATATTCAGCACGTCTTGCGTGCCGCAAGGGCGCAAAAAGTGCCGTGCTTCTTCGCGGCTTTCGAGGTCGATGCCAGCGGCAAAGACATGGGTGTCTATCGTCGCAAGCGCGACCTGCTCGATACGCAGAACTGGTGCCTGGCGGGCAGCACGGGGGCGGAAATCCTGCCCGAAATGGAGGTGGCCGGCGAGGACATCGTCTTCGTCAAGAAGAAGCCCAGCGGCTTTCATGGCACCCCGCTGTTGGGCTACCTGGTCGAGCGCCAGATCGATACCGTCATCGTCATGGGCGGATCAACCAGCAATTGCGTACGCGCCACGGTATTCGACGCATCGTCCTACAACTTCCGCACGATCGTCGTCCAGGAAGGCGTCTTCGACCGGATACCGATTTCTCATGCCATTTCCTTGTTTGACATGGACAGGCAATTTGCCGATGTCGTGCCCAGCGCAGAAGTTGTCCAGTATCTAGGCTCTTTGCCCCGGCCATGAACCAAGCCAACCTCGATGAGCGAGACGGGCAAAAGGCGGTCAAGCAAACGGTTGCGCAATACCTGGTGGTCAGCACCCAGTACTTGCACGACGTTCCTTCCCGCACGGATCCCGCCCTGCTGGCTTCGGAGCTCAGTCGGCTGAATGCCGCGGTGCGCGCCAGCGCTGGCAGCATCAGTCCCTTCTGCCAGCCCGCGGACTACCCGCGTGCGCTGCTCCAGGAACGTGATCGCGGCAATGTGACCTCGGGGCCGGCTCCGGCCGTGCCATCCCGCCGGCAAATGCCCGGCGCTGGCAAGGCAGGCCAGCCGCTTCGCCACCAGACACTGGCGCAGGCCGCCCGCAAGATGGCTGCAGGCGAACTGAGCGCGGAGCAACTGACCGCCCAGGCGCTCGCCCGGGCCACAGAGCACCAGCCTGCGCTCAATGCATTCATCGAAATCTGGGCCGACAAAGCCATGGCGCAGGCCCGGGCTGCCGATGCGGAACGCGCCCGTGGAAAGTTGCGCGGGCGTTTGCATGGCATTCCGCTTGCACACAAGGATTGCTTCGAAATCGAAGGCCACGCCGCCACCATAGGATCCCGGGCCCGCCCGGCCGTCAAGGCGGCGTGCGACGCACACGCCATTCGCCTATTGAAGGAAGCGGGCGCCGTCACCGTCGGCGCGTTGAACTTGAACGAGATGGTGGCGGGCCCCACTGGGCAGAACCCCCAGTTCGGCGACTGCCGCAATGCCCTCGATCCTTTCCGGATCTCGGGCGGCTCGTCCAGCGGTTCCGGCGCAGCCGTGGCATCCGGTGCGGTCTTTGCATCCCTGGGCAGCGATACGGGGGGATCAATACGCTTACCGGCTTCCGTGCACGGCTTGTTCGGCCTGAAGCCGACCTACGGGCGCATCTCGCGCAACGGCTGTTTTCCTAGGGCGTTTTCGCTGGACTGCGTCGGCCCGCTGGCACGCACGGCCGAAGACTGTGCGATCCTTCTGCAAGCGGTGGCTGGGCCAGATGCGGAAGACCCATCTTCACTGGGTGCCGGCGTGCCGGATTATCCCGGCTTGCTGGACATCGCAGCCGAGAACAGCCGTGTCGCGGTACTGGATTTGCCGGGGGCGGAAGCCTGCGACCCCGATATCGCTTCCGTCTTCGGCGATTTCGCACAGCGCGTGGAACACCTGTTCGGCACGGTTCGCACAGTGGGCTTTCCGCAGTTGTCGGCCTGCTACGCCATGGGCGATGTCATCTCCAAGGTAGAGGCCGCAACCTTGCACAGTCAATGGATGCGGACCAACGCACAGGCCTATTCGCAGGCCGTGTACTCGCGCACGGAACCCGGGCTGCATATGCCTGCTGCTCGTTACCTCGAGGCGATGATGGTGCGCGCGCGCGTATTGCGCGAGTTTCTGGCGGGGCCGATGTCGGGCGTGGATATTCTGCTGTGCCCGGCCATTCCCATCCCTGTTCCGTTGCGGGCCGATGCCGACATGGAAAAGAAGGGCAGCGTATTCAATGTCGTGGGCGAAATCACGCGCCTGACGCGGCCATTCAGCTATTTGGGATTGCCCGTGCTCAGCATGCCCATTGGCCTGGACCGCAACGGCATGCCGGTGGGGGCCCAGTTGATCGGCAAGCCGCTGGCCGAGGCACGCTTATTATCCTTTGCGCACCAGATGTCGCTTGCCTGAGCTGGGTTCGGCGGTGCCGACCTTGAATGCACCGCCAGCCCCGTCACTCTTCAGGCTCGAAAGCGCCGGTCTCTACCATCAGTTTCTGATATTCCTTCGCCCGCTGCACGGCGCCGGTGCCCAGGCGCAAGGCCCACGCCGAGGCAAGCCATTGGACGATGGCCATGGCCCCCACCATGGAATCGAAGAAGGCGTCGGATTCTTTGCCGACCAGCAGATGCCTGTCTGTCACGCGCGCCAAGGCGTTGAGCGGCGCGTCGACGATTCCCAGTGTCCAGGCGCCGGCCGCGGCAGCCCGGCAGGTTGCGCCCACTGTTTCCCGGCTGCATGGGCTGAACGACGCGGAAATGACCATGTCCTGCTGGTCCAGGCCCAGTAAATCCAGCCCGAAGGCCCCACCGCGATCATCCGCCAGGACCGCACCCGGGCAAGTGATTCTAAGCAGATAGTGAAGCCAGGTCATGACCGGCGTGCACGACCTGCGGCCGATAAGCGCGATCCGGCGTGCCTTGGCCATGCGCTCGACAGTTTCCTGGATGACCTCTGCATTTTCCGCCGTATAGCAGGATTGGACATTCTTCAGTTCCGTGCGCAGCATCGTTTGCGGCCGCGCCAGCGAATTGAACGTGACCAGCCGCTCGGCAAACATCGACTCGGCGGGCCCGTCGCGCAAGATCTGGGCAAACCCTTCCCGCAGGCCCTTCCATCCGTCGTAGCCCAGCTCCTGGGCCAAGCGGATGAACGAGGCGCTCGAACGTCCCGACAGTGTCGACAACTCGTTCAGTGGGCGGGTCGCCACCTCTGCCGGATTGGCAAGAACCCAGTTGGCGGTTCGTCGCAAGGTGCGAGACAGGTTTTCGTACTGATCGCGCAACTGCTCCTGCACGGATATGGCCTGCTTTGTCATAAGCACCAAATCTAGAAATGGATTATTTACTCCAGAAGTTCATATTCTGGAGTATTCAATTTACCATCGTTCCTGTTCAGAACTCAGACGAAATGCGTGTAGAGGAAGCGGCCGCGATGATTTCACTTGTTGGATATACCGATAAATTCTCGGCTCGTCCTGGAGAAACAATCAGCGTCAAGGTATCGAGCGACCTGCAGTCGCCATACCACGCCGACCTCGTACGCATACGAAGCGCCGACCCCAATCCTGAAGGCCCGGGCGTCATCGTCGAAGCGGTGCCAGCTTCCTTTGAGGGGGCCTATGCGTCCGTCAAGAAGCCGATCCATGCCGGCTCGTATGGCGTTGTCGCGCCAGCGGGCCTGCATCTGGGGGGGCAATGGACGATCTGCCTTCGGGTGCAGCCGTGGCTCTTGCACGACCGGGACCAGGTGGTGCTCAGCATTCAGGCAGACCAGTTGCTGTCCGTCGTGATACACCGCAGCGGCGCCCGGCTACAGGTCGGCCAGGCGCGCTGCGAGGTTTCGGCGCCCCTGCATGAAAGGCAGTGGTACGAGCTGCGCCTGATCGGCGACCAGGGGCGCATACAGCTGATGCAAACGCCCTTGTCCGCCGCCGGGCCCGGCCAGCCGCCCAGCATGGCGTCGCTGGAATTGCGGCGCCCGCTGGGGGATGCCACCCAGGTGGTATTCGCCGCAGAGCCGCGCAACCAGGAAGGCACGTTCCATAAGCATTTCAACGGTCGCGTCGAGCACCCGTTCTGGTTGCAAGGCGTGCACGACGCGCCTGCGCCGTTGATGCCGCATACCTATCTGTATCCCACCCTGCTGGCGTGGTGGGACTTCAGCCAGGACATCGAGTCATTGGGCATATCCGACCAAGGGCCATTCAAGTTCCACGGCAAGATGGTCAATCTTCCCACCCGCGCCGTGCGAGGCCCGTTCTGGACCGGTCAAAGCATGAGCTGGAAGCAATCGCCCGGGGAATACGCCGCTGTCCATTTCCATGAAGACGATCTGTATGACTGCGATTGGGCCACGGACTTTGCGTTCGCGGTGCCCCACGACCTTCGCAGCGGTGTATACGGAATACGCCTGAGAGAGCGCCTGGACGATTCTTCCGGCGAAGAGGACATCATTCCGGTTTTCGTCCTTCCCGGGGCCGCAGGTACCCGCGCCAAGGTGGCGTTGGTGATGTCGACGTACACATACCAAATCTACGCAAACTACGACAGGAAGAACTACGACGACTCGCTGAAAGCCCGTATCGCGCAGTGGGGAACCTATCCGCATCACCCGGCCGAGAACAAACAGTTCGGCTTGTCCTGCTACAACCTGCATGCCGATGGCAGCGGGGTCACTTTCTCTACAGCCCGGCGTCCGATCCTGACCATGCGCCCGGCCTACATCGCCTATACCGACCAGCGCGGATCCGGGCTGCGCCATTTTGCGGCCGATATGCACATCGTCGCCTGGCTGGAGGCGACAGGAATCGAGTTCGACATCCTGACGGACCACGAGCTCGAGAAAGAAGGGGTGGGCGCGCTTGAGCCCTACCAGGCGGTCTTGACCGGCACGCACCCCGAATACCAGTCCAAAGCCACATTGGATGCTTTTCGCGACTATATCAATGGCGGCGGCCGCCTGGCCTACCTGGGCGGCAACGGATTCTATTGGCGCGTGGCGGCCAGCGACACCGTGCCCGATACGCTTGAAGTGCGCCGAGCGGAAACCGGCGTTCGCTCGTGGATTGCGCAGCCCGGCGAGTACTACCACGCATTCGACGGCAGCTACGGCGGGCTGTGGCGCAACAACGGACGCGCGCCGCAACAACTGGTCGGTGTCGGCTTCAGCGCCCAAGGCAAGTTCGAGGGATCCTACTACAAGCGGCTGGATGTCTCTTATGAGAAGCAGTTCGCCTGGATGTTCCAAGGCATCCCCGACGCGAACCTGGGCGACTTCGGCTATTCAGGCGGCGGGGCGGCCGGCTTCGAGCTGGATCGCGCCGATCCCTTGCTGGGCACGCCGCCACAGGCAACGGTTCTTTGCCGCTCCGAAGGGCACTCCTCTACCTTTGGCGCCACGCTGGAAGAACTGATCGCCCCGCCGGCCTACAAAGAAGGCGACAAGGCGGCCTCGCTGGTGCGTGCGGAAATCGTCTATTTCGAAAACGACCGCGGCGGCGCGGTGTTCTCCGTGGGCTCTATTACGTTCTGCGGCAGCTTGCCGTGGAACAACTTCGACAACTCCATTTCCACCCTGCTGGGCAATGTGGTGGGCCATTTCCTGTCGCGCTGACAACGGCCAGGTCCTTATCCCCGATCCGCAATAGAGTAGAAAAATGTACGACGCAAAAATGTATCCCGCATCGCATGCCTTATACGCCGATGCGAAGCAGTATCTGCCTGGCGGCAATACGCGCACCACGGTATTCGAGAAGCCTTTTCCCTTGTACGCGTCACATGGCAAGGGATGCCATGTATGGGATGTGGACGGCAACAGGCGCATCGACTGCATCAATAACTACACGTCCATGATCCACGGGCACGCGCATCCCGGCATCCACCGGATGGTGCTACGCCAGATGGAAAGCGGCACCTGCTTTGGCATGCCGACCGAATCCGAGATCTTGCTGGCCAAAGAGCTGGTGCGACGGCTGGATTCGGTCGAGACCGTGCGATTCACCAATTCGGGTACCGAGGCGGTGATGATGGCCATCAAGGCGGCGCGCGCCTACACGGGGCGCCCCAAGATCGCAAAGGTGGAAGGGGCCTACCACGGCAGTTACGATCCCGCGGAAATCAGCCTGGATCCCGGCCCGCAACAGTGGGGGGCAAGCACGCCCAATTCGGTCCCCTATGCCAAAGGAACGCCGGCAAGCGTCGTCGGTGACGTCATCGTGCTGCCGTTCAATGACCCCGAGAAGGCCAAAGCACTCATTACCTTGCATGGCAAAGACCTTGCCGCGATCTTGATCGACCCCTTGCCGAACCGGGCGGGGCTGATTCCTGCTTCGGATGCTTTCCTTCAGGCCATACGCGCCGCCGCGGACGCGGTTGGAGCGCTTGTCATATTCGATGAAGTGATCTCTTTCCGCCTTAGCCATGGCGGGGCGCAGGCGCTGTTTTCCATTGCCCCGGACCTGACCACACTTGGAAAAGTCATAGGCGGCGGTTTTCCGGTGGGCGCGGTGGGCGGCCGGCGCGATGTCATGGCGGTATTCGACCCATCGTCGGGCAAGCCCGCCTTGCCGCACGGCGGCACTTTCTCCGCCAATCCCGTCACGATGCAGGCGGGGCGTGCCGCCCTTGAGTTGCTGGACGAAAAAGCCTACGCCCATCTTGGGCAGATGGGCGACCAGGTCCGGAAGGCCGCCAACGATGCGTTGACGCGGCATGGCGTGCCGGGAATCGTGGTGGGAATGGGCTCTTTGCTCAAGATCCATTTCACTGACCGCGCGCCCACCGATTACCGCGCCGTCTATCCCAGCCCGGCCGAAGCCTCGAAGCTGCGGCTGTTCAACAAGACGCTGATCGGCAATGGGATCTTGCCTTCGGGCTACGGATTGATGGCGCTTTCAACGCCCATGGCGGCGGAAGACATCAGCCACATCAACCACGCCATCGATCTTGCCATCCAGATGGTCAAGAACCAGGAGTCTTCCCATGCATGACCGCCTGGGCAAGGAAATAGACGGGCTGTCCGCCGTGGCGCATGCTTTGTTCGAAGCAATCGCCGAGGCTTCCCGGGAAGGCGCCGGCATCAGCCGCCCCGCCTTCTGCAAAGAAGAGACGCAAGCCGGTGAACTGATCAGGAAATTTGCCGAATCCGAAGGCCTGCAATGCGGCGTGGATGGCGGCGGCAATTTCCAGTACGACCTAAACGGGAAAGACATGCAGGCCATGACCGTCATGGCCTCCCACCTGGACTCGGTGCCCATGGGCGGCAATTACGACGGCCTGGCGGGTGTGATTGCGGGCACCCTGGTGCAAGTGGCCTGCAGGCGCGCCGGCATCGTTCCCCCGCGCCGCCTCAGGACGCTCGGGTTTCGGGGCGAAGAAAGCCCCTGGTTTGGAACGGCCTACCTGGGCAGCAAGCTGGCATTGGGCAAGCTTGCCCAGCAAGACCTCGACGGGCTGACGCATATCCGCACGAAGCAATCGCTTGCCAGCCACCTGCAAACGCTGGGTGTCCATGCGGACGAAGCCGCTATCCGGGAAAAGCGGCTGCGCCATGAAGACGTTCATTCTTACCTGGAACTGCACATCGAGCAGGGGCCCGTGCTTGAAGACCTGGGCATTCCGGTAGGCCTCGCAACCGCGATACGGGGCAACATCCGCCATCCATTCTCTCGGTGCGCGGGCGTTTATGGCCATTCGTCCACCAGCCCGCGGCACCTGCGCAGCGATGCCGTCATCGCCACCGCGCAACTTGTCTGCGCGGCGGATCGGATGTGGAAGAAATTGCTCGATGAAGGGGGCAATGACGACCTCATCATCAACTTCGGCATCTTCTCTACGAACCCGGCGCACCATGCCATGACCAAGGTGCCTGGCGAGGTCGACTTCAGCTTCAATATCGCGGGCACCAACAACGAGGTTGCGCACGCACTATATCGCCAGATCCGCTCGGAGGCGGATCGCATACAGGACGAGTTCCGGGTGCGCTTCGATTTCGGCGCCACGGTAGGCACCGATGCGATTCATCTGGATGCGGATCTCATTGCCGCCGCAGAGGTTGCGGCCAGCGGCCTGGGGCTGAAATCGCTTCGCATGCCCACCGTCGGCCACGATGCCGCCATGTTTGCGCAACTAGGCATTCCAACCGGCATGGTCCTGGTGCGAAACCAGCATGGCAGCCATAACGTCGATGAAGCCATGCGTATTGAAGATTTTATCGACGCCACGAAAATTCTTGCGCATTGCGCGCTGAAGTAAGCGTACTTGAGCAAGCATATTCAAGTACATGCATTTATTCAACTACACGTACTTTTAAGTACACGCACTTATCAAGACCAGGGGAAATCCATCATGACCTTTATCTCAAGAATCACCGCGCCTTTCTGGAAGGCTTTGCTGGCAGGCATGCTTGCGTGGACTTGCGCAGGCCCCGTCCAAGCCGCGTATCCGGAAAAGCCCGTTCGCCTGGTAGTTGGGTTTTCACCCGGCGGGGCCACCGATATCGCCGCACGGGTGGTTGCAGCTGAACTCAGCAATATCCTGAAGCAGCCGTTCGTTGTAGAAAACAAGCCGGGTGCCGGCAGCAATCTGGCCGCCGACCAGGTATCCCGGGCCGCCCCCGACGGCTACACCCTGTTCGTGGTTGCCGTTACCTCGGCCATCAACCAGACGCTGTACAAGGACCTGAACTTCGACATCGTCAAAGACTTCGCGCCGGTGGGGCTTCTGATCAAGTCGCCCAACCTGTTGGTGGTGAACCCCTCCCTTCCGGTCAATAACGTCCAGGAACTGGTGGACTATGCCAAGAAAAACCCCGGCAAGCTTGCCTTTGCCTCCGCGGGCACGGGCGGCTCGACCCACATGGCCGGCGAGCTGTTCAAGCTGCAAGCAGGCATCGACATGCTGCATGTTCCTTATCGGGGCAGCGCTCCCGCCATGGCGGATCTGATTGGCGGCCAGGTCCAGCTGAGTTTCGACAATATGCCGTCCGCCTGGCAACACGTGCAGTCCGGCAAATTGCGCGCGCTCGCGGTCACGACCAAGGAACGGTCGGCCAGCGCTCCCAACGTGCCTACCATGGCCGAATCGGGTTTTCCCGACTTCGACGTCTCTGCATGGTTCGGCCTGGTGGCCCCGGCGGGAACGCCCAGCGATGTCATTGCAAAGCTCAATACCGCGGTGAACCAGGTGCTGGCCATGCCCGCCGTGCGCGAACGCTTTGACACGATGGGCGCCGTTGCCGCGCCGACCACGCCCGGGCAGTTTGGCGATTACATCAAGTCCGAAGTGGATATGTGGGGCAAGGTGGTCAAGGCCTCTGGCGCCACCGCGAACTGATTCCATTGCCGATACGGTCATCCTCACGGGGAGCTTTCATGTCGAATACTATTCCGGCGCCTGCGCACGGGCCTATGTCAGCCCTGTCTGACGAAGACCTGCCTGCCTGGGCGCTTCATGCGGCCCGCTGTGCAGGGCTGGGCCAGGCCGTGCACCAGCATCCCGATCAGGTCGTGCGTGCCGCTGCCGCGGCCCGCAACACCCTGAAGGCCCTGCAGGATGATATGTCCGGAATTGCCCAGCTTTCCCGGCCGACCTGGGGCCTGTCAAAGTGAACGATGCCGACCTGTGCCTGCTTGGCCTGTCCGAGGCATCGACGCTCATTCACAGCCAGGATCTGTCGCCGGTTCGGTATACGCAGGCGCTGCTGAGCCGGATTGCCCAGGAAGATGAGCAATTGCATGCTTTCATCAGTGTCACCGCAGATATCGCACTGGACGAGGCCCAGGCCGCCGAGAGCGATATCAGGGCCGGAAAATGGCGCGGTCCGCTGCATGGCATGCCGTATGCGCTGAAAGACATCATCGATTACGCAGGTGTACCCACCACGGCGCAATCCCGGTTATTGGCCGACAACATTGCCAAGGACGGCGCGGGTGTCGTTCAGAAACTCAAGAACCAGGGGGCCGTACTCTTGGGAAAACTGAGTACGGATGAGTTTGCCTGCGGCGGATACCCCATCGATTGCCCCTGGCCCGCACCGCGAAATCCGTGGAACCCCGACTACATCACGGCGGGATCCTCCAGCGGTAGCGCTGTCGCGGTTGCGGCCCGCATGGTTCCCTTGTCGCTGGGTACCGACACCAATGGATCCATACGGAATCCGGCGGCCCGCTGCGGCATTGTGGGCCTCAAGCCCACCTATGGCCGCGTCAGCCGAAGCGGCGTGATTCCGTTGGCGCCGACGATGGACCATGTCGGCCCAATGACGCGTACGGTGGCAGACAATGCCTTGGCGTTGCAGGCCATGATGGGAAGCGATCCGGCAGACCCGGCAACTAACGGCCGCTCCTGTGCTGACGTCACTCGTTATGCTTCCGATTTGAACGGCTTGCGCATCGCGGTCGCGCGCAATGTCTATATGGAAGATCCGGCCGCGGACGCCGAACAGGTAGAGGGCATAGAAGAACTGGTTCGGGTGTTGGCCCAGGGCGGCGCCATCGTCCATGAAGTACGCGTTCCCGCACTTCGAAAATACAACCTTCTTTCACGGCTATTGCTAAGCATCGAGGCTTATGCCATCCATGAGCCCTGGCTGCGTTCGGATCCGCAAAGCTATGGAACCCGATGCCGGGAACGCTTGCTGCAAGGCGCCTTCCTGACCGCCGCCGATCATGCCCGCGCTCAAGAATTGCGCAGGCAATATACCGCAGAGCTCTCGGCGCTTTTCGCGGATACGGATCTATTGGTTACCGCGTCGGGCTACGATGCCACCCCGAAGGTAAGCGACCTGGAGTCGTTCCTGAAGACCTACGAGCGCCAGGTGCGGATGCCCTTCAACCTGACCGGACATCCCGCCTTGGTCCTGCCTACCGGGTTCTCAAGAAAAACAGGCATGCCCCTGTCTGCACAGATCGTGGGCCATCATTTCGACGAAGCCACCATCTATCGTGCCGCAAGCTTCTATGAACAAATCAAGCCTTGGCACAAGCAGTGTCCGTGATGGTGCTCAGCCGTCCGTCGAAACCGTAACGGCCTCCCATGCGCCGATTTCACTCGTCAATGCCGACAGCTTGTCTCGCACGAGCCCGACAGCATCGCTACCGAGCAAAAGATGCGCGGGCGGGCGATCCGCAGCAATGGCGGCCAGCATCGCGTGCGCCGCTTTGACGGGGTCTCCCGATTGCTTGCCGCTTTTTTCCTCGCGGGCTTTGCGAATGGGGTCAAAGATATCGTCATAATCTGAAATCGAGCGGGGCGTGCGTGTCATCGAACGGCCCGCCCAGTCGGTACGGAACGAACCCGGCGCCACGGCAGTCACAGCGATACCCAGGGGGGCAACCTCTTTGCCGAGCGCTTCCGAGATGCCTTCCAGCGCGAATTTGCTTCCGCAGTAATAAGCGATTCCCGGCATGGTGATGTAGCCGCCCATCGACGTGATATTCAGGATATGGCCACGCCGACGCTTACGCATGAACGGCAGGACGGCCTTCATCATGGCGACGGCGCCAAATACATTGACATCGAACTGCCGGCGCAGCTCGGACAAGGGCGATTCTTCCATGGTGCCCTCGTGGCCGTAGCCGGCATTGTTGACCAGGACATCGATGGGCCCCACGCTCGCCTCGATGTCCGCCACGACGCCGTCGATGGCCCCGAAGTCGGTTACGTCGAGTACACGTCCAACGGCAGCATCTGCCGACAAGGCCTCGAAATCGCCTCTTGCCTGCGTACTCCTTACCGTACCCACGACTTTATGACCCGTCGCCAGCGCTTCTTGCGCGAGTGCGCGGCCAAAGCCGCTGCTGACACCGGTGATGAGCAGGATTTTGCTGGATGCCATTGAAGCTACTCCCGAATCTTGATTAGAGAGTGCATACTAGTCTGATGAAAAAAGCTTTATAAGCCAAATTTCGCTGAATTTCTTGCCTAAAACTATGAGCACCAAGCACGCCTTGACTCAGCTTCCGGATCCGTCTTCTCGAAGCCGGCAACGCATGGTCGCGCTGCTGCGCGCGTTGGCTCCCGACGAGGGCTACACCCTGACCGCGCTGCCTGGCGTCCGCATCCTGCGCTCGAACCGGGCGCTGTCGCGCACGCCGGTCCTGTACGATCCCGGCATCGTGATTGTTTGCCAGGGCCGCAAGCGAGGCTATTTCGGCGGCCAACTCTATCTTTACGACCAGCGCCACTACCTGGTCGTGTCCGTGCCCGTGCCTTTCAGCATGGAAACCGACGCAACGCCGCAGCGCCCGCTGTTGGCACTGTATCTGCACCTGGATTTCACCATGGCTGCCGAATTGGCCGCGCAGATCGACCGCACAGGCATGGCGGAACACGAGCAAGCCCCCCAGAGCATGATGTCGACACCGATGGATGACGCGATGCAGGCGTCCGTATTGCGCCTGCTCGAAGCGATGCACCGTCCGCTCGAAGCCGCTGTGCTGGGCCCGGGGTTGCTGCGCGAACTGTATTTCCGCGTGCTCTCCGGAGCCCAGGGAAGCTCGATGAGAGCAGCCTTGGCGATGCGAGGGCAGTTCGGCCGGATAGGCAGGTCAATACGCCTTATCCATGCCGGCTACGCGCAACCCCTGGACGTAACGCAACTGGCCGAAGAAGCGGGTATGAGCATTCCAAGCTTCCACAGCCATTTCAAGGCGGTCACGCAAGTCTCGCCGATGCAGTATGTGAAGTCGACGCGGCTGCATCAGGCACGCCTGTTGATGGTGCGCCAGGACCTGAGCGCAGAGGCGGCGGGTCACGCCGTGGGTTACACGAGCCCGTCGCAGTTCAGCAGGGAATTCAAGCGCCTGTTCGGCCTGACGCCAGCCGCAGAGGCGAACCGTATGCGCAAGAGCTTTGCCATCCCGGCAGTATTCGCTGATGCAAGCTATGTCTCGTCGCACTGAGCTTGCCGCGTTTCTGGCGATGGTGCCTGTTTCAGCCAGCCGCGCGCGGCGGTCGTCGCGGGGCCAGCGGTCCAGCGTGACAGACGGGGCGTGACGTGCTGTACCGCCTGCACTACCACTGGCGCGCCCTCGACAGTTTCGGCGCGTCGGGCGTAGTAGGCCACGTCTTCGATGCGATAAGGGCAAGCCCATGAAGCATCTGCTGCAGCTGGACGCCGCGCGACAAAATCGTGGGCGCCGTGGGGGTGTCGGGAGACACCTCGGACAATGATGAGGCCGCGCTGGTGCCGGCGGTGCAGGCGGTGGGCCTGGTGGCCGATACGGGCGATGCCCCGGCTTGAGAAATCGGCATGATGGCGCGGTGACTTCGGCCGAATATTCTTATAAAGCCAGCGTATAACAAAGTGATATTTTGGCCGTTGTCACAGTAGATTCGTTCTGTTCAGATATAAGGCATGCACATTGAGTATTTTCTCAAGCGGGTGCTTTATATCGTCCTGATACTGGTCTTCGTATCCGCGCTGATATTCTTTCTCACCCAGGTCCTTCCAGGCAATGCCGCCCAGATGATTTTGGGCGAGCATGCCACGCCGGAACAGGTTGCCGCGCTCAGCGCCCGGATGCACCTGGATCGCCCGGCGTACGTCCAGTACGCAGACTGGGCGCTGGGCATCCTCAAGGGCGATTGGGGCACCTCTTTCTCGATCGGGCAGCCGGTGCTTGGCCTGGCGCTGACTGCCTTGGGCCGCTCGGCGTTGCTCGGGATCGTGGCTCTGGTGCTGGTTACGCTCGTCGCGATTCCCTTGGGCGTGATCGCGGCAGCGCGGCGGGCAGGCCCCATCGACGTCGGTGTCAGCGTCACGTCCTACATCGGTGTTGCGCTGCCGGAATTCGTGACCGCCACCTTGTTGCTGGTGCTCTTCGCACGGCCCGAGTTGGGCTTGTTTCCGGCTGGCGGCTATAAGGCCATTTCGGAAGGCGGCTTCTGGGCGTTCGCCAGCCATCTGATCCTGCCCGCAATCACGCTGACGATAGTGATGACGGCCCACATATCGCGGCAGACACGATCCGAAATGGTCGAAGTCCTGGAAAGCGACTACGTCCGTACCGCAAGGCTGAAGGGGCTGTCCAATCGCGCCGTGCTGTGGCGGCACGCGCTGCCCAACAGCTTGCTGCCCACCATCACCATCATCGCGCTGGATGTCGGCTATCTGATCGGCGGCATTCTGGTCGTCGAGGAAGTTTTTGCCTATCCGGGAATCGGCCGTCTCATGGTGCTCGCGATCCAGAATCGCGACCTGCCGTTGATTCAATGCATCGCCCTGCTGATGTCGGCCATCTACGCCTTCGCCAACCTCGCTGCGGACCTCTCCTATGCCTGGCTCGACAAGCGCATCCAATATGAATGAACCCCGCCGGCACACGGGCTTGCACCTGCCTGGCTGGCTAGGCCGCCTCCTGTCCAACCCGCTGGGGCTGGCCGGCAGCCTGCTCATGCTCGCTTTGGTCGTACTGATCGTATTCGGCCCGTCGCTGGCGCCTTACGATCCGGAGGCGTTCCACATCACCAAGCGCCTATCGGGGCCCACTTCCGACTTCTGGCTGGGCACTGATAACTTCGGGCGCGATATTCTTAGCCGGCTCTTGCACGGCGCGCGCCCCACGATCCTGTTCGGTATCGCGGCGACGGCGCTGGGCACGACCATCGGTGCCCCGATTGGCCTGATCGCCGGTTTCATCGGAGGCCGCACCGATAGCGCCATCATGCGCGCGGTAGACGTCGTCATGGCCGTGCCGAACTTGATCCTGATATTGCTGATCGTGACGGTGCTGGGCGCCAGCACGACCAACGCCATCGTTGCCGTGGCATTGACGTTTGCGCCGGGCCTGGCGCGGATCACGCGCAGCGCGGTCCTTTCGGTACGCGAACGGGAGTTCGTCCAGGCGTGCGTGGCGCGCGGTGAATCCGCCCGCTACATCATGTTCCGCGAGATCTTGCCGGTCGTCGTTGCCCCTATCCTGATCGAGGCGTCGATCCGGGTCGGCCTGGCCATCATGCTCGGCGCAACCCTGAGCTACCTGGGCCTGGGCGCGCAGCCGCCGGCATCCGACTGGGGCTTGCTGATCGCCAACGCCCGCGAGTTCATATTCCGCAATCCGTGGTTGGTGTTCTGGCCCAGCGTCGCGATTGTGCTGGCGACGATCGGCTTCAATATGTTCGGCGACGGCCTGCGCGATGCCATGAACGTGAGGGCGGCGCGATGAACAGCGCGTTGCCGAAAGGCGCGGAACTGCTCATAGACGATTTGCGCATCGGCTATCGTAGCGGCACGCAGGTGCGGATGGCCCTTGACGGTGTTTCGTTGCGGGTGGCGCCGGGAGAAGTGCTCGGGCTGGTGGGCGAGTCGGGATCGGGAAAGAGCACGCTGGCTTATTCGGTCCTGAGATATCTGGGGCGCCGCGCACGGATCGAGTCGGGAACGATCCGTATCGATGGCATGGACGTGCAGGGGGCGTCGCCCGAACAATTGCGCACGATCCGCCGCAGCGTGGTGTCCATGGTGTACCAGGACCCCGCAGCGTCGCTCAACCCCACGATGAGCCTGGGCCGGCAGCTGCTCGAAAGCATACGCCTGCGCAGCCAGGCATCGGATGAGGAAAATATCCGGACCGCTCATGAGCTGTTGACCCGGGTCAACCTGGCCGACCCGCCAGCGATGATGAAGCGCTTTCCCCATCAGGTGTCGGGCGGCCAGAAGCAACGCATCCTGATTGCGATGGCTTTCGCGACACGTCCACGCTTGATGATCTGCGACGAGCCCACCACGGCGCTTGATGTCACCACCGCCGCCCAGGTTCTGGACCTGCTGCGCGAGCTGATGGTAGAGACAGGCGTATCGGTTCTATACATCAGCCACGACCTGACGACGATTGCACGGATCGCCGACCGCGTCGCCGTGCTCGACCATGGAAAAATCGTCGAAACCGGCGGCACCGCCACGCTGCTGAAGGCTCCCGCCCATCCGTACACGCGCAAGCTGCTTTCCAGCGTCGTCAATTCCCCGCGGCAGACGGTACGCCGGCGAGTGCTGTTCGATGATGATGCCGTGGTGGAAGGTGTGGCGTCGACGGCAAGTGACCGGCCGCGCCCCGTCCTCCCCGCTGATGGGCCCGCGTTGCTTGAAGTGCGGCAGCTCGGCGTGACCTACGGACGCGAACGGGTGCTGGACCGCCTGCGCGGCAAGCCACCCGTGCTTCTGAAAGCGGTCGACGACGTCAGTCTTTCGATCAGGCCTGGCGAGACGCTCGGCCTGGTTGGAGAAAGCGGTTGCGGGAAATCGACGTTGTCCAGGGCGCTTGCCGGACTGGTCTCATTCAATGGCGAGATCGCATTGGAAGGACGCGCTTATGGCTCGGTGCAGGCGCTGGACCAGCACTATCGCGACGCGATCCAGATCGTGTTCCAACATCCGGACGCCGCGCTCAACCCCAAGCACAGCATCGGCCAGATATTGGCCCGCCCCGCGGCAAGACGCGACGGGCTGGCGGCAAAGGCATTGCGGGTGCGCGTTCACGAGCTGCTGGATATGGTGCGGCTGCCGTACCACTACGCCCAGCGGCTTCCGCATGAACTTTCAGGTGGCGAAAAGCAGCGGGTGTGCATTGCCCGCGCTTTCGCCGCACGCCCCAGCCTGGTCATCTGCGACGAGATCACTTCGGCGCTGGATGTGACGATCCAGGGCGCCATCCTGAATCTCCTGGCCGATCTGCAAGACGAGAGCGGCATGTCTTACTTGTTCATATCGCATGACCTGCACGTCGTCCGGCACGTCGCCGACCGCATCGCAGTCATGTATCTGGGGCAGTTCGTCGAAACCTGGGAAACGCTGGGGAATAGGGCGCCCACGCATCCCTATACCACTGCGCTTTTCCGCGCCATGCCCATGCTTGAACAAGCCAACTCCAATTGAAGGCAACCAGCGATGAATATGAATGACGACGCGTGGGCAATGCCCGTCGCTGAACTCGAACGGCGCCGCGACGGCGTCCTGGCATGGATGTCGAAGAACGATGTCCCGATCGTGGCGGTCACCGACCCCGAAAGCGTGCTCTACCTGACCGGCATCAGCCTGGGCGGCAGGCCGCGCGGCAAGGCCCTGCTGCTGGCCGAAGATGGCCGTCACCTGTTCGTCACGCGATCGCTGGAGTGCCACTGGCAGGACCACTGGGCCAGCCGCAGCTGGTGCAAGGTCTGGGCCTTGCACGGCGACGACGAGACGCTGGCCCAGGCGCTCGCGTTCAATGCGACGGTCCTGGCCGGCAAGAATCCACGCAGGATCGGGCTGGAACTCTCGCGGCCCGGGCTTTCGTACGTAGAGGCACGGCAGCTGGGCGCGGTCGCACAGGACCAGGTAGATGTCAGCGGCGCCATCATCGCCTTGCGTCGTATCAAGTCATCGAGCGAACTCAAGGCGATGCGCCGTGCAGGCGAATTGAGCATGGCCGGCGTCACGGCCGCGGCCCAGGCCATCCGCGCGGGGGGCAACGGCGCAGACGCGACGGCCGCCGCGTTCGCGGCATTGATCGGCGGAGCGGGCGGCCAGTCACCCGTTTCGGGCCCCCACGTGACCTCGGGTACACGAACCGCCATGGCGCACAGCGCCTGGGACCACGCGGTTCCGCAACAGGGCGATAGTGTGGTGTTCGTCATGACGGGTACGTGCGAACGCTATACCGCGCCCATCGAATGGACTTGCGTGCGCGGCGAACCCGATCGGCTCCGCGCCAGGATGATCGATGCGTGCACGCAGGCGGCCGATGCGGTCATGCAAGGGTTGCGCCCCGGGATGACGTCGCACGAAGGTGATCTGCTGTGCCGCCGGGTTATCGAAGACGCGGGTTTCGCCGCGCATTTCATGAACCGGGCCGCTTATGGCATCGGCCTGTCTGCGCAAGCCAGCTGGATGGAAAGCCTGGTCCAGCTCAAGCCGGACGATCATTCAGAGATCGTTCCCGGCATGACCATGCACCTGGTCCCGGCCCTTCATGTGCCTGGCCACGGCTTCATCATACGGAGCATGGCATTCGAGGTTACCGCCACGGGATGCGCGTCGCTGCGCCCGCCCATGGCCGTGGAAACCGCTATTTGACGCAGCCCTGCCGTGCCTGTCCGTTCAACTCAACCAACAGGGGAACACACCATGACTATTTCAAGCTCTTCCCGCCGGCATTTCCTGATTGCCGGCGCGGGAACGGTCATAGGATTGTCGTTGACGGGCAGCCTGCCGGTCCAGGCAGCGGGTGAAGCCGGCAACCCGGCAAAGGGCGGCCGCCTGCGGGTCAGCGTCTCGGACCGCACCGGCTCGCTGAATCCGTTCGTGCAGTTGAACGGCACCGGCTACCTCCTCAACGAGATGCTTTACATGGGCATCACGCGGCTCGGCCCCGACATGAAGCCCGAAGGGGACGCTGTCCTGGGCTGGGAGGCCAATGGCGACCTGACGGAATTCACCTTCACGATGCGGCCGAACCTTGTCTTTCACGACGGTACGCCTGTCACCGCGGCGGACGCGGTCGCGTCGATCAAGGCGGTCCTGGACCCACGCTTTGCTTCGCCCGCCATGCGCTCGATCGGCCTGGTGCAGGACGTGGCGGTCATCGATCCCAGCCACTTCAAGATGGTGCTGAAGCGCCGCGATGCCAACCTGCCGGTTGCCCTGTCGCACATCAACCTGCGCCTGATACCGGCGTCCATCATCAACGGCGACCCCAAGGTGCTGGAAACCGAAGTGCATGGCTCGGGACCCTTCCAGCTAAGCTCGCACGAACCGGGCCGGCGCACGATGGTCGAACGCTTCGACAAGTATCACGACCCGCGCTATCCCCTGCTGGACGGAGTCGACGTGATTCTCTATCCCGACGCGGCGGCCGAGAACGCGGCGCTGGTCAATGGCGAAACGGACGTCATGCTGCGCGTGGCCAGCGCCGACTATGACCGCATCTCGAAGACGGGCAACGTGAAGGGGCGCCGCCAGGGCACCGGCGGCTTCCTGAACATCGTGCTGCGCACTGATACCAAGCCATTCGACGACCTGCGCGTGCGGCAGGCGATCCAGCTGTGCCTGGACCGCGATGTGTTGACCGAGATCGTCCTGGAAGGATACGGGCGCCCAGCCTACGACAACGTCATCTCGCCGGAATATCGCTACGGCCTGCCGCTAGAGCCTTTCAAGCCGGACATCGAGAAGGCGCGGGCATTGCTGGCCGAGGCGGGCTACCCGGATGGAATCCGCATCACTTGCTACGCCAGCAATTCACCCAAAGAGCGGGGCACACTTGCGGTGGCATTCAAGGAATTGGCCAAGCCCGCGGGAATCGACGTCGATGTGCAGGTCATCTCTTACGATCAGTATGTCGCCAATGTGTGGAAGAAGGCCGCATGTTATGTTTCGCTCTGGAACATGATGCCGACTGAAGATGCCATGTACACGCAGTACCTGACCAGCGATGCGCCCTATAACGATTCGGCCTACAAGAACCCCGCGTTCGACAAGCTGGTCGAAGATGCGCGCAGTTCGACAGACGATGCCCAGCGCGCGCAATTGTATAAGCAGGCGCAGCAAATGCTCGTGCACGATCTACCGTGGCTGATCCCGTTCTACCGCGATTATCTTTCCGCGCACGCCACGCATGTCAACGACTACACCACCCATCCGTTGATTTATCCTCATTTCCTGGAGCGGGTCTGGATGACTCGAAAGGGATGATCCGACTGCGCCGCCGCCTGGGCTCTTTCGATAATCTCATGGCGCTCGAGGCGGCGGCGCGCCTGGGCAGTTTCACCCTGGCGGCCCAGGAACTCCGGGTATCCCAGCCCGCGATCAGCCGCCGCATCCGCGGGCTGGAAGAGGGGCTGGGGGTGGCCTTGTTTGAACGCAATGGCAAACGGCTGACGGTAACTACTGCCGGCGCCGACCTGCAGGCAACGCTGGCGCGCGCCTTTTCCGACATCGACCAGCAGTTCGAACGCCTGATGCGGCCTGCCCAGCCCAAGGGGGTGACCCTGCGCATCACGCCCTCCGCATCGGGCTGGATATTGCCGGCCCTGGGCCAACTGTGCAACGCGTTTCCCGATATCCCCATCAACCTGGTCTGCCTGGACGTACGCGCCGATCCATCCCATACCGAATACGACTTGCAATTGTGCTTCATGGTGCCGGGTCCGAAGGCGCAGCATCGCATGCTGCTCGAAGGCAAGGTCTATCAAGTCGCCAGCCCGGCATTCATCAAACAGCACGGCACGGCGCTGCGCAACGCTCCGCTGCTGCAGATGGAGGCGCCCTTTACGTCCGCATTGGACTGGCGCAGTTGGTATCCGAAAGGCACGTCGAGACTCAATATCCGGACTTGCGGCAGCTACGCCGAAGCACTGAATGCGGCGATCGCGGGCCGCGGCCTGGCATTGGGCTGGATGTACTCGATCACCCCGCATATCGAAGCGGGACGCCTGATGGTATGCAGTCCGCCCCCGCGGCGTAGCAGGTACGGGGAGTATCTTCTGGTTTCGCCGGACCGTGCCAACGACCCCAGCGTTCAAAAGATAATCGGGTGGATCACGGATTACGCGGCGGCCCTGCGCGCGCACTGCAAGACGACGCTAACCTGAAGAATCCTGCCGTAGATGGCCACTTGGCCTGGCCAGGGCATTTATTTTCCGGGCGGGATGTTGGAAACTTGCACATGCATGCGATCTTGCATGCGTTATGGGAACGACAGACATGACGCCCTGGCAAAGTACCAACTCCGCGCTCAGCGGTTCATTGGCACCCGTCTTCGACGAGCGCGATGACATCGCCCTTGCCGTAGACGGCGAACTACCTCAAGGCATCCAGGGCGTATTCATGCGCAACGGCCCGAACCCCATGTTCGACCCCGGGCCCGGCTACACCTACCCGTTCGACGGCACTGGCATGATCCATGCCATTTACCTGAACGGCGGCCACGCAAGCTATCGCAACCGCTGGGTACGCACACGCGAACTGAATGAAGAATGCGCCGCGGGGCGCCGGCTCTATAACGTGGGCTTTGGTCCGCCACCTCATGCCAATCTGGCCAACACCAACATCGTCCGCCACGCCGGCCGAATTCTTGCTTTGTACGAAGGCGATTTGCCCTACGAACTGGATGCCGGCCTGAACACCTTGGGGGTGTTTGACGGCCAAGGCAAACTGCCTGGCGTGATGTCCGCGCATCCCAAGCTCGACCCCGCCACTCTAGAGCTCCTGTCGGTGGCCTACGATCTGGAAACCGGTACGCTGCACTATCTGCGCGCCACGTCAACAGGTGAACTGGACCGGTGCGTGCCGATTGCTGCGCCTTGGCCTGCCATGGTGCACGATATCGCCATCACCCCGCATCACGTGGTCGTATTCCTGTGCCCGCTGGTTTTCGACTTTTCGCGCCAAGGGCCGCCCGCCGACTGGGAACCCGAGCGCGGTAGCCGCGTCGCCTTGATCCCGCGCGAGGCCCGATCGGCGGGCCAAGTCCGCTGGATCGAAGGGCCCGCCTTCTTTCATTGGCATACGCTCAACGCCTTCGAAGAAAACGGCCGGATCGAAGTATCGCTGCCTTGGTATGACGCTTTTTCGCTGGGGCCGGGGCCCCGGCGGCTGGAATTGCATCGTATCGTGATCGATACAGAAGCCAACAACGTGGAAGACCATCTTCTGGACGACCGCGCCTGCGAGTTCGGTCGGATCAACGACGCCTATCTGGGCAGCAAGGCGCGCTTCGGCTATGTGGGCCTGCGTGATCCACGCCCAGGCGAAACCCCGCAGCCTGGCGCCTTCGAAGCCATCGCCCGCTACGATCTGCAAACGGGGGAAAAGCGCGTACACCGCCTTCCTCCTGGTGTGACGGTGGGCGAGCCCGTGTTCGTCGCCGATCCGCGCGGCAAGGCCGAGGATGATGGCTTTCTGTTTGCCTTCACGCACGAGGCACATAGCGATACGGGGCGCTTTCTGATCCTGGACGCGCGCGATATTGCCGCCGAACCCGTCGCCAGCATCCGGCTGCCGCGTCGCGTGCCCGCCGGCCTGCACGGCAACTGGATGCCGCTGTAGCCTGTATCCGAGGCGCTGACTCGTGCATCACGAGTCAGCCCGTTCCAGTTACACGATATCGCTCATTTCAGCGTCTCCGGATCCACCTTGCCGACGGTACCGCCGTTGCCGCCGCCGCCGGTCGGCTTGCGCAATAGCCGCCACAGCACGGGCACCAGGGGCCAGAACAACATGATCAGCGCAAGCGTCGTGATCGTTCCGACCAGGCTGTTGGACCAGAACACATGCAGGCCGGTACCCGGGCCCAGCATGGACTGCCGGAAGGCGTCTTCCATGCGGTCGCCCAGGACCAGCGCCAGGATCATGGGTGCCAGCGGATACGACAGCTTCTTCAGCACATAGCCGATCACTCCGAACAGCAGCATGAACCAGACATCGAGCATGGCGTTATTGACCGAATACGCGCCGATCGCGCATACCACGATGATGATCGGGGCCACGATGGCGAAGGGTATGCGCAGTATCGCGGCAAACAACGGAACCGTGCTCAGCACGATGATCAGCCCCACGAAGTTGCCCAGGTACATGCTGGCGATCAGGCCCCAGACGAACTCTTTCTGCTCGACGAACAGCAGGGGGCCGGGCTGCAGGCCCCATATCATCAGGCCGCCCAGCAATACCGCCGCCGTGGCCGAGCCCGGTATGCCCAGCGCCAGCATGGGCAGCAGGGCGGACGTGCCCGAAGCATGGGCGGCGGTCTCGGGCGCGATAACGCCTTCGATCTCGCCGGTGCCGAACTTGTGGCCGTTGCGCGAAAAGCGCTGCGCCAGCCCATAGCCCATGAATGACGCCGCCGTGGCCCCGCCCGGCGTCACGCCCATCCAGCAGCCCACCACCGTGCTTCGTATAAGCGTCATCCAGTACTTGGGCATTTCCTTCCAGGTCTGAAGCACCACCTTCAGATTGATGCGGCCGCTCTTGCCCTCGAACTTCAGGCCTTCTTCCATGCTGACCAGAATTTCGCCGATGCCGAACAGCCCGATGACGACCACCAGGAAGTCTATGCCGCGCAGCAGTTCCGACCAGCCGAAAGTCATGCGCAGGCCGCCGCTGACCGTGTCCATGCCTATCGCGGCCAACCCGAAACCCAGCATCATGGAAATGATGGTCTTGAAGGGCGTTTTCTTGTCCGTTCCCACAAAACTGCAGAAAGTCAGCAGAAAGACGGCGAAGAACTCGGGCGGGCCGAAACGCAGGGCGAACTTGGACACCAGCGGCGCCAGGAAGGTGATCAGCAGCACGCCCGACAGGGCGCCGAAGAACGAGCCGGTGAACGAAGCGGTCAGCGCATTGCCCGCGCGGCCTTGCTGGGCCAGGGGGTAGCCGTCGAAGGTGGTGGCCACCGACGAGGTTTCGCCCGGGATATTGAAGAGAATCGACGTGATCGCGCCGGCGAACAGGGATCCCCAATAAATGCACGACAGCATGATGATGGCCGAGGTGGGCGGCATGGTGAAGGTCAGCGGCAGCAAGATCGCCACGCCGTTGGGTCCACCCAGCCCGGGCAGCACGCCGATGATGACACCCAGCACCAGGCCGATAAACATCATGCCCAGGTTGTACCAGCTCATGACCGTGGCAAAGCCATGGAATAAAGCGTTCAGTTCATCCACTTGAGGTCTCCTGTTCCTGGTTTCAGTAGCCGAACAAGGCTTCGAGCGGCCCTTTCGGCAGGGGCACCATGAACTGAACCTCGAACATCCAGAACAGCAGTACGTTTACGCCAACGCTTACCAGCACCGTCTTCAGCCAGGTGATCTTGCCCAGCAGCCGCATGAAGGCGGCGATGAACAGCACCGACGCAACGTAGATCCCCAGCAGTTGAATAAGCAGCACGTACAGGGCAGTGGGCAGCAGCACCAGCAGCACCAGCCGGAACCGATCCCAGCTGACGAAGATTTCCCGGTTGCGGTTCTTGCCGAACATCGCCTTCAGGAACACCGCGACACTGGCGATGCAGATGATGAGCCCGATATGAAACGGGAAGTACCCCGACTCGGGCCCGTCCGACGCCCATGTGATGCCGATGCGGTGGTTGTCCACCATCATGATCACGCCCACGACGAAAAAAACCACGGCGGTAATGGCGTCGACGGCGCTGTGCGACAGCCCGTCTCTCGACGGGCTGCCCTGTGTTTGCTGATGATCCATCCTGATTCCTCGGGCTTATTTCTTCGCGGCCAGACCGGCTTCTTCCATCAAGGCCTTGTGATTCGCCTCGTCCTGCTCCAGGAATTTCACGAAATCCTCGCCGGTCCGGTAGTCGCCCTTGAGTGCCTGTTTGGCCAGGTAGTCCTTCCATTCCTGCGTTTCGCTGATTTTCTTGATCAGGTCGGCGTAATACGCTGCCTGTTCGGCCGTGGTGTCGGGCGGCAGGAAGAATGCGCGCAGCATCTGATACTGCACGTCGTAGCCGGCTTCCTTGCAGGTCGGGATATCGGCCCAGGACTGGTCCTTGGTGACCTTGTCCTTGTAGATCATGCGCTCATCCGAGAACACGCACAGGGCATTGACCTGGCCGGCTCGCCACTGCGCGATATTCTCGCTGGGATTGTTCACGTTGGAATCGGTGTGCTTGCCCACCAGCTGCGTGGCGGCCTCGCCACCGCTCTTATAGGGCACATAGGTGAACTTCGCCCCGGACGCCTTTTCCAGCGCGACGGTAATGATCTGATCCTCGCGCTTGGCGCCCGTGCCTCCCATCTTGAACTGGCCGGCCGGCGCGGCCTTGACGGCATTCAGATAGTCGGCGGCGGTCTTGTACGGCTCTTCAGAATTGGTCCACAGCAGGAACTCGTCTTGCGCGATCATGGCGACCGGGTTCAGGTCGCGCCAGTTGAAGGGCAAATTGACGGCGATGGGCAGCGTGTAGATGGCTGAAAAGGCCACCATCAGCTTATGCGGATCCTTGGCTGAGGCCTTGGTGTCCATGATGCCTTCGGCGCCGCTGGCGCCGCCCTTGTTCAGCACCAGCGTGGACTGCTTCATCAGCTTGTGCTTGAGGATGATGCTCTGCAGCGTGCGCGCCATCTGGTCGGACGCCCCGCCCGCGCCGGCAGGCACGATGATTTCCACCGGACGGGTGGGTTCCCATGCCTGGGCGGGCAATGCGGCCAGGCCGGCCAGCCCGGCCAGCGACGCGATGAGATAGGGCTTCTTCGACAGTCTGTGGGTCAGGTGCTTCATGTGTGTCTCCTCCGGTAGTGCCACGGAAGCGTCCGGTATCGGTACGCCTTGGTTGCGAGCCTTCCTGCCTGTACAAGCGGTCCTGTTCTTATTCCCTGGGCTGCGGCCGGCTGGTCTGCGCCAGATAATCCAGCGCCGCCTGCACGCCCCCGCTGTGGTGCGGCACGCCGGCTTTCTTCAAGCCCATTTCCACGCCGGAAAGAGTGCCGCACAGCGTCAGGTCGTTGAAATCGCCCAGATGGCCGATGCGGAAAACCTTGTCCGACAGTTTGCTCAGGCCTTGCCCCAGCGACATGTTGAAATGTGTCAGCACCGCCTTGCGGAAGGCATCCGCGCTATGCCCTTCGGGCATCATCACCGCCGTCAGGGCAGGGCTGTATTCTTCGGGCTTGAGGCACAGGATCTCAAGTCCCCATGCCTGGACCGCGCGGCGGGTGGCTTCGCCATGCCGCTTGTGCCGCGCGTACACATTGTCCAGTCCTTCGGCAAACAGCATCTCCAGCGCTTCGTGCAGGCCGTAGAGCAGATTGGTCGCGGGGGTATAGGGAAAGTATCCGCGCGGGTTGATGGCCAGCATCTCTTTCCAGTCCCAGTAAGAGCGCGGCAGCGCGGCGGTGTCAGAGGCCTTCAAGGCCTTGGCGCTGAAGGCGTTGAACGACAGCCCGGGCGGCAGCATCAGCCCTTTCTGCGAACCCGCCACCGTTACGTCGACACCCCAGTCGTCGTGCCGGTAGTCCAGCGAGCCCAGCGATGAGATCGTATCCACCATCAGCAGGGCTGGATGGCCGGCGGCGTCGATGGCCTTGCGTATCGCCACCACATCGCTGGTGACGCCGGTTGCGGTTTCGTTGTGTACGACGCATACCGCCTTGATCTTGTGCCCGCTGTCCGCGACCAGCCGCTTGCCGATCTGTTCGGGATCCGCGCCATGGCGCCAATCGCCTTCCTGGAACTCTACCCGCAGGCCCAGCTTTTCCGCCATTTTTTTCCAGAGCGTGGCGAAATGGCCGGTTTCCGCCATCAGCACCTTATCGCCGGGTGACATCGTATTGACCAGCGCCGCTTCCCAGGCGCCGGTGCCCGAGGCCGGATAGATGACCACGTTGGCTTCGGTCTTGAATACCTTCTTCATGCCGGCCAGCACGGCCTTCCCCAGTTCTCCGAATTCCGGGCCGCGGTGGTCGATAGTGACATTGTCGATGGCACGCAGCACACGGTCGGGCACATTGGTGGGGCCGGGTATCTGCAGGAAGTGGCGGCCGGACGGGTGCGAATGCAGCGGCATCATGTCGTGCTCCTGATAATTTGGTATACAAAATACAAATCTTGATGAAGAATAAGCAGCAAAGGCGCCATCCTGCAAGCAGAATTTATGCGGCGCCACAGCAATCTGGCGAGCACACAGACGTTAGAATAAGCAGATTTTCTCGATCGGCAAAGCATGGCGCGCGGCACCGCCCAATGATGTGCGCCGTCCCTATTTTTGTATACAAATGAAAACTGACTCTGTGAGCCCACCCAACCATTCCGACTCGCCAGCGGCGGAGCCCCTTCGTCCGTCCGAGGCTGTCGACAGGCGCACGTTGCCCGCCACCATCGCCGACCGCCTGCGCGAAATGATCATCGAGGGCGAGCTGGCGGCGGGCACGCGCCTGAACGAACGCGCGCTGTGCGACCGGCTGCAGGTGTCGCGTACACCCTTGCGCGAGGCTTTCCGGCTGCTGTCCGCCGACGGGCTGGTCCGCATTCAACCCAACCGCGGCGCGCATGTGGTGGCCCTGTCCGAAAAAGATATCAGGGAAAGCTTCGAAGTCATGGGCGCATTGGAAGCCCTGTCCGGCGAACTTGCCTGCCAGCGCATCACGGACCAGGAAATCGCCGAGATCAAGGCCCTGACCTTCGAGATGCAGGCCTGCCATGCCAGGCAGAACCTTTCCTCTTACTACCACGTCAACCGCGCCATACACGACCGGATCAATGCCGCGGGCCACAACCACTTGCTGTCGCAGGTCTATAAGAACATCAACCTGCGCTTGCAGAACCTGCGGTTCCGCTCCAATCTCAATCACGACAAATGGGACAAGGCCATGAGCGAGCACCTGGAAATGGCCGACGCGCTGGCATTGCGCGATGGTCCCCGGCTCGCGCAGATCATGCGCGAGCATCTGCGGCGCAAGGGTGAGGCGGTCCTGGAAAACCTGAAGCTCGCCGCCGATGCCGATGCGGCCGGCGCTTCCGATCCCGCCGACACCGCTGGCGCCACCGGCGAACCCTGATATCCCTTATCCGACCTGTTCCAGGAGCCCCATGAACGCGCCCTTGCCCGCATCCATGCACGCCGAACTGAATCCGCTGCACCTCGAACTGGCCAACCGCCTGCGCAGCGAGACGCAAGGCGAGGTTCTCTTCGACCGGGGCGCGCGCGGGCGTTATTCGACCGACGCATCCATCTACCAGATCGATCCGGTTGGCGTGCTGATTCCCAGGGCGGGCGCCGATGTCGAGGCGGCGCTGGGCATATGCCGCGAACTGTCCGTGCCCGTGCTGGCGCGCGGCGGCGGTACGTCGCAATGCGGCCAGACCGTGGGCGCGGCCCTGGTCATCGACAACAGCAAGTACCTGAACCGCGTCCTCGATTTCGACCTGGAAGCCATGACGGTCATGGTGGAACCCGGCATCGTGCTCGACCACCTTAACGCCTGGCTAAAGCCGCATGGCGTCTGGTTTCCGGTGGATGTCAGCACGGCGGCCCAATGCACGCTGGGCGGCATGGCAGGCAATAATTCCTGTGGCTCGCGATCGATCGCCTACGGCAACATGGTCCACAATGTGCTAAGCATCGATGCCTTGCTGCTGGACGGCACTGCCGCAACCTTTGCTGAAGAAAGCCGCATGGCCAATGCGCCGCCGCGCATACGCGCCATCATGGACAGGCTGCGTGAAATCGGTGTGCGCGAGCGCGACGAAATCGAGCGCATGGTGCCGACCGTGATGCGACGCGTGGGCGGCTACAACCTGGATATCGTCCATCCGCAAAGCTCGCGTCCGTATACGGCCGACGGCCAGGTCAACCTGGCGCACATGCTGGTGGGCAGCGAAGGCACGCTGGCCTATACCCGCAGCATCACGCTCAAGCTTTCGTCCCTGCCCGCCGCCAAAGCGCTGGGCGTGGTCAATTTCCCCACCTTCTACCAGGCCATGGACATGGCCCGCCATATCGTGGCGCTGGGCCCTTGCGCGGTCGAACTGGTCGACAGGACCATGATAGACCTGGCCCGCAGCAATCCCGCTTTCCGCCCGGTCATCGACAACGCTCTTATCGGAGAGCCCGAAGCCATTCTGCTGGTCGAGTTCGCTGGCGAGTCCCAGGCCGAACAGCTGTCCAGCCTGGCGAAGCTGGTGGAACTGATGGGCGACCTGGGGCTGCCAGGCTCCGTGGTCGAAATGCCGGATGCGGCGGCCCAGAAGGCGCTGTGGGAAGTGCGCAAGTCGGGGCTGAACATCATGATGAGCATGCGCGGCGACGGCAAGCCGGTTTCGTTCATTGAAGACTGTGCCGTGCCGCTGGAACATCTGGCCGAGTACACCAGCCAGTTGACCGATGTGTTCGCCCGGCACGGCACCAAAGGCACCTGGTACGCGCATGCTTCGGTGGGTACCCTGCATGTCAGGCCGATTCTGGACATGCGCCGGGACGGCGCGGCGAAGATGCGCGCCATCGCCGAAGAGGCCGGCGCGCTGGTGCGGCGCTACAAGGGTGCATTTTCCGGCGAGCATGGCGACGGGCTGGTGCGCAGCGAATGGGTGGCGTGGCAGTTCGGGCCCAGGCTTACGCGTGCGTTCGAAGAAATCAAGGATGCCTTCGATCCGGACAGGCTGATGAATCCGGGCAAGATAGTGCGCAACAGCAAAATGGACGACCGATCCTTGTTCCGCTTCACGCCGGACTATCGCGTCATCCCTTTGCAGCCCGCGCTGGATTGGTCCGCCTGGAACGTGGACAACGATCCCGCCGCGGGCACGGTCAGCGCGCCTGGCACCGGCGACGACCCCGCCCTGGGCCTGGGCAAGGCGGTGGAAATGTGCAACAACAATGGGCACTGCCGCAAGTTCGACGCCGGCACCATGTGTCCCAGCTACCGCGTCACGCGCGACGAGCAGCACCTGACACGCGGCCGCGCCAACACCTTGCGCCTGGCCTTGTCGGGCCAACTGGGGCCCGACGCCCTGGTTTCGGACGAGATGCGCGCCACCATGGACCTGTGCGTCGGCTGCAAGGGCTGCAAGCGCGACTGTCCCACCGGCGTCGACATGGCTCGCATGAAAATCGAATTCCTGAACCAGTGGCGGCAAAAGCGGGGGCTGGCGCTGAAGGACAGGATCATCGCTACCCTGCCGCGCTGGGCGCCCTGGGCGGCCCGCCTGCCTTTTCTGTTCAATCTGCGCGACACCTTGCCGGGCGCCGCCTGGCTATCAGAGCGCCTGCTGGGATTCTCATCGAAGCGGACGCTGCCCAAATGGCGCAGCGACGTCTTTACCCGCCAGGCCTCGCCGGCCGATGCCGACACGGCGGATGTCGTTCTGTTCGCCGACACCTTCAACAACTACTTCGATACCGAGAATGCCCGCGCCGCCCTTCGGGTGCTGCAGGCGGCTGGCTATGAAGTCCACATCGCGGGCCCGGCCGCGAACGACGCCGAGCCCAGGCGCCCCTTGTGCTGCGGCCGCACCTATCTGTCAGCCGGCATGGTCGACCAGGCGAAAGCCGAGGCCCGCCGCGTCGTGGAGGCCTTGCGGCCGTTCGTCGCACGGGACGTTCCCATCGTCGGGCTCGAGCCGTCCTGTCTGCTGTCGCTGCGCGATGAATTCCTGGTCATGGGCCTGGGCGAAGACGCCCAGGCGCTGTCCCGGCACGCCTACCTTTTCGAGGAATTCCTGGCGAACGAATTGAAGGCTGGCCGGCTCGATCTCAAGCTCAATCCGCTGCCGCAGAAGCATGCGCTGCTGCATGGCCACTGCCACCAAAAGGCCTACGATGCGGTCAAGCCCGCGCAGCAGATACTGGCGCTGATCCCGGAGCTGAAGGTAGAGCTGATCGAGTCGAGTTGCTGCGGCATGGCCGGCAGTTTCGGCTACGAGGCCTCGCACTACGAAACCTCAATGAAAATGGCCGAGCTTTCTTTATTGCCGGCCGTGCGCAAGGCCGGCGCCGACACCTTGCTGGTCGCCGATGGCACCAGCTGCCGGCATCAGATTGCCGATGGCATCCAGGCGGAAGGCGGCCTGCGGGCCGAGCATGTGGCCTGTGTGCTGGACAGGGCGTTGCGTCCGGCAAGCTGAGGTAAGTGGATTTATGTGTTCGATCAGTCGCGCGGCGGTTGGCTGAACCAGCATATGGCAATGATCATGCCTACAGGGGCAAACCAGGATACGATCTGGAGCCAGCCGCTGCGGTTGGTGTCGTGCAGGCGACGCGCCGACACGGACAGAAACGGAACCATCGTGCCCAGCAGCCATATTGAGGCCAGGATGTCCGGAAGCCCAATAACGCCGATCAAGAGGCTTACCGCCACAAAAAAAAGCATGGCGTACCAAAACTCGGAACGGCTCGCTCTACCCCTGAAATTGAAATAATTCGAGAAGAACCGCCTGGACGCCTCCCAGAAATTGGCAGCAGGCATGGCGGAGCCGAAGCGGTTGGGGCCCCCTGGTGGCTTATACCAAAGGAAAAGCAGGGGGGGCGAGCAGCAGGACGACGGATAGTATGGAAATGATCGACATGGGCGCGGATTGGCCTACCGGAAGCGGGTAGTGCGGATTCTAAGCTACTGGGGCAGCCCCGGCAGCCCAAGATCCGCTGAATCGCCCTCGAGCAGGCCAGGGTAGCGTCAGACCCTCGCGCCCGTCAGTCTCCGGAAATATTGGCGACCTTGGCCGCCTTCAGCGCCCTGGACCAACGAGGAATTTCGTCCTTGATGAACTGGCTGGCCGTGTCCGGGTCCGCGCTCACCACGCTCATACCGTAGCCGGTCAGCCAGCTGTTGATGGCCGGATCTTTCAGCGCAGCGCTGGCAGCTTCCTGCAGGCGCTTCATGGCCGCCGGCGGCGTGCCGGCCGGCGCTCCGAAGGCATACCACAGGCTCAGGTTGGGCATATCGATACCCAGTTCCTTGAACGTGGGCAGATCGGGCAGCGCCCGCGAGCGCTGGTCGTCGGCAATGGCGAGTGGACGCAGTTGACCGTTCGCGACGTATTCCTTGCTGGACATCATCCCCACGAAAATGACATCGACCCGCCCGGCGATGACGTCGGTGAATGCCTCGCTGACCCCCTTGTAAGGTATGTGGGTCATCTGAACGTCGGTCAGGTCGGCGAATTGGGCGAACGCCAGGTGCGCCGCGCTGGCGTTACCCCAGCTGCCGTAAGTCATGGGGTTCTTGGAGGAACGGGCGCGCTCGATGAGGTCGGGGAGCGACTTGAAGTTGCTCTTGCCGGACGACGACAACACCATGGGTTGTACTACCAGCAGGCTGATCTGGTCGAAGCTCTTGACCGGATCGTAAGCCAGGTCCTTCATGATCATCGGGTTGATGACCATAGTGTCGGGCGTTTCCATGAGAATGGTGTAGCAGTCCGGCGCGGCCTTGGATACATACGTGGCTCCGATGGAGCCGGAAGCGCCCACCTTGTTCTCTACGATGACCGGCTGGCCGAGCGTGCCGCTCATGTGTTCGGCCAGTCTGCGCGCGAGAATATCCGTGAAACCGCCCGCAGTCCACGGCACGATGATCCGGATCGGTTTGGACGGAAAGGTTTCAGCCGCGCCGGCGGACGCATGCCCGGCACAAACCGCGAAAGCAAGACTGCTCAACAGCAACTTCCAATACCGCTTCATCGCTATCCCCTTGCAAATGCATGGTTGAAAACTACCGCTAGCCGGCGTATCCGCATGGGGCGAGTGTCGGCCGGCAATTCGTCAGAACTGCATGCCGTAAACCCGGCGCGCCTTCTCCGGACTCAGCAAGCCCTGCTCTACGTCGCGTCGCACCGCCTGTGGCGAACGCAATTCCGGCGCACCGTAGCCGCCGCCACCCGGGGTGTAGTGGGTTACTGTGTCCCCAGTGTGCAGCGCGACCACGTCGCCGATGGCCTGGGGCAGCGTGCGCTCGCCCGGCAGGCCCTCGTTGATGACCCAGCGCCCGCCGTCGCCCGGCAGGCCGCCGGCGATGCCCTGCGGCAGCGATACCGATTTCTGCGCGGTGTGGTTCAACGTCGGGTCTTCTCCCAAGACTTGGTAAACCAGCCGCTGGCCTACGCCGCCCCGGAACTGGCCGTCGCCGGCCGAGTCCACGCGCAGTTCGCGTGCCAGGTACAGCACTGGCGTTTCCATTTCCATGGATTCGATGGGCGGGATGTGGCAGTTGGTGACGTGGCACGCCGCGACGTTGGCGCCATCGGCCCGTGCCGTGGCGCCCAGCCCGCCGGGCACCACCTCGCCGAACGTCACGCGTTGCACAGAGCCGGGCAGGAGTGCGTTGGCGAAGTTGTACATGCAGCCGCAGGAATCGGCCATCACCTTCTCGGGAATCGCCTGGCTGAACGCGCCGAAGACCAGATCCACGATGCTGTGGCACACCACCATGCGCTGATAGACAGGCGCGGGGAACGCCGCATTGACCAGCGTGCCGGAAGGTGCCGTCACGCGGATCGGTTCTTTGCAACCTTCAGTACTGGGGATGCTGCTACCCGTGATGCAACGCGCCGCGTAGTAGACCGCAGCCAAGGTCGTTGAAAGCGGGCTGTTGATCGGCCCCTTGATCTGCGGGTCCGTGCCGGTGAAGTCGAAATGAAGGTCGCCGCCGGACTTGGTGATCTCCAGCCGCAGGTAGTACGGCCCGCCGTGGGCGCCGTCGTCCAGCACCGGCTCTTCATGGCGATAGCACCCGTCCGGAATCGTCCGGATTTGCTCGCGGGTCATCTGCTCGGATTGGCGGATCAGTTCGTCGAAGCAGACCAGCGTCTGCTCCAGTCCGTAGCGCTCGATGAGCGCCTTCACGTCGCCCTGGGCAATGCTGACGCTGGAAATCTGCGCCCGCAGGTCGTTTTCTAGCACTTCGCGGGTGCGAGTGTTGTTCAGAATGATCTGTACCATCGACTCGTCGAACCGGCCGCCCTGCACGACTTTCAGCGGTGGAATGCGCAGCCCTTCCTGGAAGATTTCCTTGCCCCAGCCCCGCGTGGCCATGTTCATGCCGCCGACGTCCATATGGTGCACCATCAGGCCGGAGAAGGCGATGACCGAGTCTCCGAAGAAGATGGGGGAGAAAGCGATGTAGTCATTGGTGTGGGTGGCGCCCAGCGAACCGCCGCCCAGGTAGGGGTCGTTGGTGATGACGACGTCGCCGGGGTTCCATTGGTTCAGCGGCAGGTAGTCCTGCAGGATGGTCTTCAGGCAGATGCCCACCGTGTTGAGCTGGATCGGCGGGCCGGATTCCTCGGCCAGCAGCCGGCCGCGGGAGTCCAGGATCGCCGCCGAGCAATCCTCCATCTCCTTGACGATGAACGAATTGGCAGAACGGATCATGCGCCGGGTGATGAACTGCGCGATCGAGCGCAGGCTGTTGCGCAGGATCTCCGCGGTGACGGGATCTGCCTTGATGTCCGGCGCGGCGCGGGTGGGGCGACTGGAATCATTGGACATGATGCGCTTCCTTTTGTTCGGCAGCCTGCGCGGTTGCGTCGGTGCCGGCAGCCCTGCGTGCCAGGAGATTGCCGTAGACATCCATCTTTGCTTGCCACTTGCCCGGCAAGAACAGCGTGGAGTCGGGGTATTCCACGATGGCGGGCCCCATGACGCAATGGCCAGGCTCCAGTTCGACGTAGCGGTACACCGGCACGACCTGCCGTGATGAGCGTTCGATGACGACGGGCCGCATCTGTGCGGGCTCGGGCAGTGGCGATCGAGCCGCCGGTCTCTTGTGCAGCGCGAGTCCGCCCAGCGACCCGGTGGCGCACACCCGCACGTTCACGATCTGGACCTGGCGGTTGTCGAAGCAATAACCGTAGATGCGCTCGTGCAAGGCATGGAAGCGCCGCGCCAGATCCGAGAAGTCCGACTCCAGGTCGGTATCGGTGAGCGGTACGTTGATCTCGTGGTTCTGGCCCTTGTAGCGGATGTCGGCGCTTACTCCGAACACCGCTTTCTCGTCCGGTACGCCGTCGGCGCGCAGCGCGGCGCCGGCCGATGCAATCAACTGCGCCACGCAGGCCTTCACTTCAGGCACCCGGTCCGCGTTCAGCGGGCCCAGCAGCGTGCGCGAGAGGTCATGGCGCACGTCGGCGAACAGCGACCCCATGGCCGAGAGATTGCCGGGTGCGGGCGGAATCAGCACGCTGCCGATGTTCAACTGGTCCGCCATGTTCACGGCGTGCAGCGCGCCGGCGCCGCCGAAGGCCACCAGCGTGAAGTCGCGCGGGTCCATGCCGCGTTCGATCGAGATCAGGCGGATAGCGTTGACCATGTGCGACTCGGCAATGGCTATCATGCCCAGGGCCGCGGCCTCGGCGGTCAATCCCAGCGGGTCGGCGATTTTTTCCTGGATCGCGCGTTCGCTCAAGCTTTCGCGCAGGGCGCGCGCGCCATCCAGGAAGTACTGGCCATTGAGCCGGCCGCAGAACAGGTTGGCGTCGGTCACGGTGGGTTGGTCGCCGCCCTGGTCGTAGCAGGCCGGCCCTGGTTCGGACCCCGCGCTGCGCGGCCCGACGCGCAAGGCGTGGCCCTGCTCGAGCCAGGCCAGTGAACCGCCTCCCGCCCCGATGGTCACCATTTCCAGCGTCGGGATCAGCACCGGGTGGCCACCGACCGTGCTGCGGTTCGTCAACGACGGCTGGCCGTTCTGGATCAGGGCAACGTCGGTGCTGGTGCCACCCATGTCGAACGAAATCACATTGGCGATACCGCAGTGTGCAGCCAGCGACGCCGCGGCGACGATGCCGCCCATGACGCCGGAGTGCGTCACCGCCGCCGGCTGGTCCGCGGCGCGCTCAAAGGTCGACAAGCCTCCGTTGGCACGCATGATGTACTTTTGTCCGTCCAGGCCGGACGCGTCCAGAGCCGCCGAGAGCGTGTCGAGGTGGCTGCAGATGGGTTCGGCGATCAGGGCGCTGACGCAAGTGGTGCTGGCGCGCTCGTACTCGCGAAACTCGGGTACGACCCGCGACGCAAGAGAGACCGACAACTCAGGAGCGATTTCCCGGGCGATAGCGGCGATGCGCTCTTCGTGTTCGGGGTTGGCGTAAGCATGCAGCAGGCACACCGCCACATGGCGCACCTCCAGGTCGCGAATGCGCTCCAGAACGGCGCGCACCTTCGCCTCGTCCAGCACGGTCAGCACCTTGCCGGTGTGATCGATGCGCTCTTGCACTTCGAACCGCAGCTCGCGGGGCACCAGCGGCGTCGGCGGACGCCAGTTCAGGTCGTAGACGTCGGGCTTGCGTGAGGCCCGCCCGATCTCCAGCACGTCGCGGAAGCCCTTGGTGGTGATGAGCGCCACGCGCGAGCCCCGGCCCTCGACGATGATATTGGTAGCGAAGGTACTGGCGTAGAAGAAACGGTCGACATCGCCGAACGATATGCCTCCTTTCTCACATATTTTGCGCACGCCGCGCAAAATGCCCACGCTCAGGTCGGCCGGTGTGGTGGGAACTTTCAGGGTGTGGATTTCACCATGCCTGGACAACACGATATCCGTGTGGGTTCCGCCCGTGTCCACGGCGACCGCGATGCTGCGTCCTGCTCCTTCAGACATCCTAGACTCCTTCATGATCGATCCGTTCAGAACCGCCCCGCTGCGTAGGGTGCGACGTCGATGCCGGGCATGTCCCCGAGCAGCAGGCCGCGCACGATACGCGCCGTCATTGGTCCGCCGATGACGCCGCTGTGGCCGTGGCCGTATGCCATGACGACGTTAGGAGCGCGGCGGGCGCGGTCGACGACCGGCAGGCTGTCGGGCGTGGACGGCCGGCAGCCTATCCAGTAGAGCGGGTTGTGTATCTCCAGCGCCGGGTACATTTCTTTGGCTCTCGCGACCAATGCCTGGGCGCGGCGGTAGTCGGGCTTGGAGCGGGGGTTGGCCATCTCCACCGTGCCCGCCACGCGCACGCCCAGCTCCATGGGAGCCATGCCGAACATGTGCTCACGGTTGCTGACCTTCAGCGCGGGCCCGTTCTTGCCGGCCGCCAGCATCGCGTGGTAGCCGCGCTCGGCGATCATCGGCGTGCGTTCGCCTACTTGCCGGGCCAGGCGATTGCCGTCGATGCCGGTAGCGATCACGAAGTCGTCGGCGAGCCATTCGCTGCCGTTGCCCAGCACGCCGACCACCTTTCCGTCGCGCCAGATGAAGCTTTCGACGTTGATGCGCTGTACGATGCCGCCTGCCTCGACAAACAGTGCGACGAGTTCCTGCACCAGACGGAACGGATTGACGGTGTGGCCGTTGTCGGGGAAATACAGCCCGTGCTTGTACTCCGGATTCAAGGCCGGGTCGATGTCCAGGATCTGCTCGCTGCTGACCTGTTGCACCTGAATGCCCTGTGCTTCGCGCAACTTGCGCGCCAACTCCTCGGTCGGGCTGGCCCTGGGCGTCTTCCATACGTACAGCGATCCGCCGCGCTCGACCAGGCCATGCGCCCGCGGCCCCAACAATTGTTCGTACAGTTCCAGGCTGGGCTTGTGCAGGGCCCGCATGGCGCGTGAGTTCTTCCAGACCTGCTCGAGTTTGCTCTGCTTGAACCATTGCCACAGCCAGGGAACCGCAGTGGGCAGATAGCCCCAGCGGATCACCAGGGGGCCGAGCGGGTCCATCAGCCAATGCGGTACTCGCTTTATCACGCCGGGCAGCGCGAATGGCACGCAGAAATCAGGGCTGATCGCCCCGCCGTTGCCGTAGGAGCACTGCCTGCCCGGTTCGATGGCCTCGGCCAGGACGACCTGGCAACCATCGCGCTGAAGCCGCAGCGCGATATTGGCGCCGACTACGCCGGCACCGATGACTACTACTTTCTTCACGACGCATTCTCCTCATGTGCACGCGGTGTCCAGCCCAGCGCGATGCTGATCTGGTGCGCGCTGTCGATAAGTTGCCGGGTCAGTTGCTCCATCTTCGGCAGCACCCGGGCGCCCGGCCCGAACGCGCACAGCCCTGCCACGGCCTTGCCCGAGCCGTCCCGAACAGGAGCTGCCACGCCCGACACCCCCATCAGATGCGAATCGGTCAGCTGGGCGTAGCCGTTGCGGGCGGCGGCGGCAATAGCGGCCCGCAGCGCCTGGCGGTCTACCTGGGTCTTCTCTGTGAGTGCAACCAGCGGATACGCAGCCAGGTAGTCATCCAGCTCTTGTGCCGGCAGGTCCGCCAGCAGCACATGGCCGACCGTCGTGGCGTAGGCCTCGCGGATCTTGGCCATGTCCGCGTCGTAGCGCAGCGGATTCGATGTCAGCTCTTTGTCGATGTATTCGATCTGGCGGGCGCTGCTCATGACGCCCAGAAATACGGATTCGTCGCACGTTTGTGCCAACGTCCGCATGAAGGGTTTGGCATGCGTGATGAGCCGGGCGCGCTCGCCGCCCACCCACCCGCTGCTGCGGAATTGCGCCGCCAGGCAATAGCCGTCCGGTCTCTCTTCGACATAGCCGCGCCGCACGACCGTGGCCAGCAGCGCGAAGGCGCTGCTCTTCGGAATGCCCAGCCGATTGACGACGTCGGTCAGCCGCATGGGAACGCGCGCGGCACTTAGCAGTTCCAGCAGATCCAGTACCCGGTCGGCTGATTTGACACCATCAGTTCTCATATGTGAACTTTGTTTATATATACGAACAAAACGAATGTAGTCGGTAGCCTCTGTGGCCTCAATCCGTGCTAACCCGAATGGAGTCTGATTTAAAGCCGGACGCGTTCGATGGCGATGCCCTGGGCGTTTTAACTACACCGGGTCAGGCCTATGAGCCAGGGCAGTATCCATACAAAACAAAGAGCCGCTCTGCATTTGCAGTAGCGGCTCTTTCATCTGGTGCCGGGGTTGAATCGAACTGGCCTGCCTTCATCGCATTTGCGTTAGGCAAGCCATCCCCGCTTTCTACTCCACTTTTAATTTACGTTCATGCACGATAGTCGCCCAGCGGTCGATTTCAGAATTGGTAAAGGCCTGGAACTGTTCAGGCTTGCTGCCGACCACGTCGATGCCTGCTCCGCGCAGTTTTTCCTGCACGTCGGGTAGCTGCAACGCTTTATGAATGTCGTCGGAAATGCGCTGTACCGTCGCATCCGACATGGACGCAGGAGCGTACACCCCGTACCAAAGCACGGTCTCGTAATTCGGCAAGCCCGCTTCCTTCACCGTCGGAACGTCAGGCAGGGCCGGCGAACGTGAACTGCTCGTCACGGCAAGCGCACGCACTTTATCTGCTTGCACCAAGGGGAGGCTGACCGGCAGCCCAGGAAAGTACAACTGCACGTCACCCGCGGCGGCGGCAGTGATCGCCTGTGAACCACCGGTGTAAGGTATGTGGGTCATGGTGATGCCCGCCATTGTCGTAAACAGCTCGGCAGCCATATGGTCGGCGTTGCCGACGCCCGCCGAGCTGAAATTCAACTGGCCGGGTTTGGCTTTGGCCAGGTTGATGAAATCGCGCAGTGTCTTGACCGGCAAAGAGGGCGCCACCACAAGCACGTGCGGCATGGAGGTCAGTTGCGTTACCGCCTTCAGATCTTTACGCAAGTCATATCTCAGGTTCGGATATAGTGACGCGCTTACCGTGATAGCGTTCTGGGCGACGAGCAGTGTATGACCATCATCTTCGCGCGAGACTTGTTCGGCGGCAATGTTGCCGGCGGCGCCCACACGGTTTTCCACGACGACGGACTGCCCCCACATTTCCGACAGCTTGGGGCTGATGGTGCGGGCAACCAGATCCATGCTGCTGCCCGCTCCCAGGCCAGCCACGAGGCGTACGGTGCGAGTGGGAAAATCGGACTCTGCTTGCGCTGGCGCGGACATGATCAACGCCTGTGCGCATAGCGCCATGCCAATCTGGACGAATGTTTTGTGTTTCATAGTTTCTCCTCCCTGTGCGGATATTTGCCGCGTATTTACTTGCGATGGCTACGGATGTTTCGCTTGCGCTCAGAATGGATAAGGCACACCGGCCTCGCGTGCGACGCGCTCGAGGTCAGCGAGGGTGTCAGCGGGTAGTGTCAAGCCCTGTGCGCGGTGGGTGGCGTCGGCCTGGACTTCCAGTTCACCCGGAAAATAGACTTGGCTATGCCCCGGTGCGACGGGAACATCTTTCAGCGACGCAATGTATGCGTCGATGCGCGCGTTGAACTCCTCCATGGGCTGAAAGGACGCCACGTTCAGCGCGATCATCAGATGCCCGGCACCGCTGCGGTTGACCGGATCGTACGGACCATGCACGCGATCGAGGAATTCGCTACCCGATAGCACACCGGACAGTACGTCCACCATCACTCCCATGACGTAGCCCTTGTGGCCGGCCATCGGAAGAATGAAGCCGTTGAGCGCCGCTTTCGGATCGGTGGTCGGATGCCCCTGGGCATCGACGGCCCAATGAGCAGGAATTGGCTCGTGGCGTTTGTCAGCCAGGTAGATCTTGCCACGCGCTACGCCGGAGTTGGCCATGTCCATCACCACCGGGGGGTGGCTTCCGCCCGGCGCGGCGATGGACCATGGGTTGGTGCCTATTTTCTTTTTCAGGCCTCCCCATGGCGCCATGTTGGGGCCCGCATTACTCATCAACAACATCACGCAGCCCTGCTGGGCACCGATACGGGTGTAATACATGCAGGTTCCGAAATGGTTCGAATTCCGGATGGACACGACACCCACCCCATGTTTCAGGGCGCGTATCACAGCGTCGTCGACAGCGCGGCGTGCCACCACCTGTCCGGGGCCGTCGCCACCGTCCATGACGGCGATGGCACCGCCATCCACGACAATGCGAGTGTCGGCTACCGGTTTCATGGCACCGGAGCGCAGGCGAGCGTAATACCAGCCTAGCCGTAACATGCCATGCGACTGATGACCCCACATATCCGCCTGCACCAGGGTGTCTGCCATCAATATGGCATCGTCGGTGGGGACGCCGGCACTTTCGTAGACGGCGGCGGTGAATTCGCGCAAATGGTCGGGGTGTACGAGTCTGGTTTCGCTCCCGGCGGGAGTCAGGTCTTCCATAAGCATTCCGTCGGATCTGGTTTCTGCGTTCGAAGGCGCGGTAAATTGCCCGCATTTGTTGGCGGTTGCTTCATTACGCGTGATGCGAATACATGGGTTGGCCGGGTATTTCCATCCTGGCCACTAACACGCAGCCGCTTTCCGATTCGGTGATGTACAAATCGCGGTTGTCATTGCCACCAAAGGCAATGTTGGTAGTCATGCGGCCCATGCAAGAATCAATGCGCAACAGCGGTTCGCCATGTGGTGAAAACATCCAGACCGCGCCCAGTCCGGCGTGTGCGACAAGCAGGTTGCCGGCCTGATCAACCGCCATACCATCGGGACCGCTGCCGCCGGACATCTGCACAAACAACCCTACGCGCGTCAGCGATCGGTCGGGCAACACCATGGCGCGCCACACGCTGTTGCCGCGCGTCGCGGCGACATAGAGCAGGTTCTCCGCGGGGTTCATGACAATGCCATTGGGGCTGGGAACGTTGCCCAGCAGGCATTCCAGGCGACCGTCGGCGCTACTTCGATAAACCCGGCCTGTGGGGTCTTGCATGCCGGTCTGGCCTTGATCCGTAAAGTAGAGATCGCCATTGGAGGCAAAATAGAGATCGTTGAGCCCCTTGAAGCCCTCGGTACGCGCCCGCCGCAGATACGGAGTCAACGTCCCCAAGCCGGGATCCAGCAGCAGAAGGCCATTCTTATGGTCGGCGATGAATATGCGGCCGTCTCGATGGATTTTCAATCCATTCGGCTCGCCGTCATACTCAGCCAGCAGCGTTACCTTGCCCATTGGCGACACACGGAATACGAGGCCGAAAGCAATGTCGACCAAATAGAGATTGCCGTCGCGGTCAAAGGACGGGCCTTCTATGTAGCTGTCCGTGGCAAGTGTTCCTTTCCCGGCGTGTAGACGTTCCTTCGACAACTGACCGGCTTTGCGGTATTGGTCGGGGATGCGCGTGAAAACCTCGGTCCGGATGACTGGCGGTGCGGGGTACATGGTGTACTTCCTCTTTGGAGCCGTCTACAACGGCAATTCCAGATCCAGCAGTGGTGCATGCTGCTGAGCGCCGTACACGTCGGTGTCACCCACGGCCCCTGACGTAATGCGCCGCGGTAATGTCGCCTTGTATGCCAGCGCAGGGGGGTATTCCGTGAACAACACATCGTCGGGTGACACTCCATACAGCGCGGCGATGCGCTCGCGAGTGATGGCGCCGGAACGGCGAACCTTGTCGAAAGTTTCCTGATCGTCGAATATGACATCGAGCGTCAATTCGAACGGGCCGGCGTTCTTGCTCTTGCAGGCCTTGGCAATATCTTTCAGTTTGATCATGACGATTCTCTCGCGCTAGATGGTCTCGTATTCGATGGGGAACATTGCCAACGGGTCGTCGATTCGGACCACGTGCTGCATCGAGAACTGATAAGCCGCGCCGCGTTCCATATCCGAAGGCGAGAACGGAAAAGCCATATTTCCTTCGCGGCACAGCCTGCCGGGGAAGTCGCTATGCAGCAGCGTGACGCGCGTCAGCGCCAGGGCGGCATTGGCAATTTCCTGGGTGTCGCCGACGACTTCGGCCAGAATGCCGATTTCGTGGCTCCTCGCCTCGCGCAGCGGCTCCCAATCGCTCATGACACCGTTTTTTCCGTACAGGCGGATGACGATGCGATAGCGCTCACGCGCGATACCTAACGCGGCTGTTTTGGTATGGGCCGCTTCGATGACGGCCGTGATGAAACTGTCCAATTGCCCGATCAGTCCCGGATCTCTCGTGCCCGCAAAGGTGACCGCGCTGTAGCCGGCACACTCGGCCGCTTCCAGCTTGATCGTATAGGGGGCGGGCATCCATTGCATGCCCGAGATGCGCACACGCCGATCCGACAGCGGCTGCATAACGCAGCTGCTGGTGTCCAGCGTGCCGCCGGGTTCATGCCGGATGATGGGGCTGGCGCTCTCGTGCAATGCTTGAACCGAAACGGAAAGCGGGGTGCAGCGAAGCTCTGGGTTGGCAGGCTCCACGTCGACATAGTCGGGTCCCACGGTGGCAATCAGGCAGTCGTGCTTTTTCGGCAACGCGGCATTGCATGCGCACTCGAGCAGTTTGCCCGCGTACCACGCAGGCGCCGGCGGCAAGCCGTGGTGTGTTGCCAATGCCACCCAGGGGGCCGGATCGGTTCCGCGGCCGGCCAGGATCACCTGCGCGCCGTGCCGCAGTGCCGCCAGGTGAGGTTCTGGCCCCATCATGCCGACCACGCGCGCGGCGCGGTCGACCGTATCTTCGGCCAGCGGTTCCGCCTTACCCAGCGGGCGAGTATGGCCGGCGCGGATCGCACGCTTCAGAAAATCCTTGTCTTGCTCGGCATGGATCAAGGCCAGTTTGAAATGCATGCCTTCTTCAGCAGCGATTTCACGTACCAGCGCGGCGCAGGCTTGCAGATGTGGTTCGCCCCCAGCACCGCCGCAGGTACCTATCATCATGGGAATATCCAGTTCCATGGCCCCACGCAAGAGCAGGCGAAGGTCGCGCTTCATTTGCAAAGACGAGTTCAGGGTTTTCCCCGATCCCAAATAATGCGGGCCGGGGTCCGAGCTTCCCCCGTCGACACCGATCATGTGCGGTCGTGCTTTCAAGGCGGTGGCAAGCGACGCTTCCGGAAACCCATAGCCCAGGATTCCGCTGACAGACACCATCCGTACTTCGCCATTCATACTTCTCTCCCTCGCGCCGCGGGTTGCGTCGCCGGCGCGCCCGGCTTTGTGGAATCATGTGGGGGTTGACGCAGCGACAGATGAAACTATCGTGTTCCACGCGAACGCGTGGCAAGCGTTCATTCGACAAGGGGGTTTGCCGTGTCGGCACAGCTCCAGTCTGGAAAGGAGGCGTAAATATATGGACCCCGGCAACCTGCCAACTGAACTCTGCTGCAACTCAACGATAGAAGGCCTCATGCGTCGCCTGGACCTGACATCGTTGCGCCTGTTCGTCGATGCCTGCGAGGCAAGCAGCATTTCAGCAGCCGCCTCGCGCGCATGCATCGTTCCGTCCGCCGTCAGTCGCCGTATTCAAGACCTGGAGAAATCCGTAGGGGTAGCGCTGCTATTTCGCTCCCCACGCGGCATCACGCCGACCGCGGCTGGCCAGACGGTGTTGCAACACGCGCGTGCCGCTCTGACAGAACTGCAGCATATGGCGACTTCGCTACAACGCTTTGCTTCGGGGCTGCAGGGTACCGTTCGGGTGGTGGCCAATATCTCGTCAATCGATCAGTACTTGCCAGAGGACCTTGCAGCTTTTGCGCAAAGTTATCCCGACGTAAGCATTGAGCTCGAGGAAAAACGCGGTGGAGAGATATTCAAATGCGTGGAGGACGGCACGGCGGATCTGGGAATCGGCAATGATTGGTACCTAGGTGAATCGGCGGCCATCAGCCGCCTCTATCGCGAAGATAGCCTGGTCGCCATTTTTCCCCGCTCCCACCTCAAGGCGCGGCTAGCGCAGGTGAGCTTCTCCGACGTACTAGACCAACCGTTGATAGGGTTGCATGCTGAAAGTGCCTACAACGCAAAACTGACCCAGCAGGCGACGCTGATCGGCCGGGCGATCAACATGAAAATACGCGTCAACAGCTATGACGCAATATGCCGCATGGTGCATGCGGGATTGGGGGTGTCTCTCGTACTCAAGCAACTGGCCGATATGCATCAGGACTCCCTGAATATCTCGGCCGTGCCTTTGTCAGAGGAATGGGCGCGCAAGCGCATCCTGATTGCATATCGGTCGGATGACACTTTGTCTGCCTCGGCCAGAACCCTGCTCGATTTCTTGACGGGGAAAACGGAGATCTATGGGGCGGCAATGGGCAAGTCCTGAATTGCTGCTGGTTGCTCCTGTAACGGCCTTGATGTCTTAGTCTTAATATCCTGATCCGCTACAGTCCTGGCCAGGGATTTTGTTCGCCCGAACATGAAGATTCACCTTCGATGATCCGCGCTAGCATATAAACCACCGGCCTCTAGGCTCGGCGCAAACAACCTATTGAAACTCGACACCCAGGTCCCGCGCATAATCAAGGAGCTCCGCCCGCCATCTCTCGCTCCATCCAGTCGATCAACGTGGCAAGGCCCCTCGCGCGACTGCCCGATGCCCAGCGCATGTGGTAAGGACGGTCGGACTGCCAGCCTTCCTCGTCCAGGCACAACAATTCGCCCTGGCTGAGCGGAGCCGCCGTCAGATAGCCCGGCAGCAAGGCGACACCGACACCGTCCATCACTGCCCTCAACACCAGCGACACCATCGCGTAGCGTGGCCCGTCGCCTAAATGCTCCGGGTCGATTTGGCTGATGATGCCTTTTTGACGCAACCAGTTTTCCCAGACCTGGGTCGCCGTGGTCTTCAGCAAGGGGCTGCGTCGCAGGATGTCCACCAGGGATTCCGGAGCCATTGCCGGCAGCATGCGCGCATAGCCCAACGCCGCCAACCGCCCGGGGGATACATAGGGCTTGTAGATCAGATCCAGAATCTTCAAGGCATCGATCCCGGGCGCCGCGCCCGTGGACTGTTCGAACCAGGCGTCCACTGCGTCGTTGCTATCGGCATCTCCTGAGCGCACGACGATATCCAGGCAGATTTCGGGGTGATCCAGCGAGAAGCGATTGAGCTTGGGCATCAGCCAGTAATCGGCAAATGTCGGCTGTACCGAGATGCGCACAAGTTCCTGGCGATGCGCGCCACTGCGCAGGCCGTCCGTGGCTTGTTCAATCCGGCGTATGGCCGGAGTCATTTGTTGCACAAACCAGGTGCCCGCCGCGGTCAACGCCAGCCCGCCGGCATGGCGCTCGAACAGGGCCACGCCCAGTTGCTCTTCCAGTTTCGAAATATGGTGGCTGACGGCGCCTTGGGTCAGATGCAGCTCGCGTCCCGCTCGCGTAAGGCTCAACAGCCTAGCGCTGACTTCCAGGCACTTGAGTGCGGTGTAGGAAGGGTAGTAGCTCATCAATTTTCTTTATCAGGCCACCAATATCTTTCGATTGCCCCCGCAACAACGGCCAGCTTAGCATGGGTTCGATCGCCCGCCCTACGCCTTGCATTTCATACTTTCCATGATTCCAGCCGAAGAACGCATCACCTACCGCGCCATTCACGACCGGCCCCGCATCCAGTGGCCCGGCGGCGCGCGGATCGCCCTGTGCATCGTGCCCAACATCGAGCACTATGAATATCTGCCGCCCGCCCATCCCATTCGCGATGCCTATCCGCGCACGCCTCATCCGGACATTCTGTCCTATGGCGGCAAGGACTATGGCAACCGCGCCGGCCTGTGGCGCCTGATGGAAGTCCTGGACCAGCACGGCATCCGCGCCACGGTGTCGCTGAATCTGGGCGTCATCGAACACTACCCCGAGATTCTCGACGCCTGCGAAGCCCGCCAGTGGGATTATCTAGGCCACGGGCTGTACAACACCCGCTATATGTGGGGTGTTTCCGAAGAACACGAGCGCGAACACATCGCCACGTGCGTCGAGCTGTTCCGTCGCCGCACCGGCCGCCAACTGGCTGGATGGCTGTCGCCCGCCCTGTCGCACACCTTACTGACCCCGGACCTGGTCGCCGAGGCAGGCATCCGTTACCTCTGCGACCTGGTGCACGACGAACAACCCTGGCCGATCAAGGTACGCAGCGGTAGGCTGATTTCCATGCCGTATTCCGTAGACCTCAATGATGCGGTTACCTATCGCCAAGGATATGAAGCCGCGGATTTCTGCCGCATGGTCACGGACACGTTCGATACGCTGTGGCGCGAAGGCGCCAACCAAGGGCGGGTAATGTCCGTTGCCATCCATCCTTACAACATGGGTCAGCCTCATCGTTGCCGACACCTGGATGCCGCGCTCGAATATATGCTGTCGCACAACGATGTCTGGATCGCCACCGGCTCGGAAGTCGCCGACTGGTACTACGACAATCTCTGGGATCAAACAGCACCGCTGGCTGGCGTGGGAGTGGCGGCATGACGACGCTGCAACGGGGCATGGACCACGACCTGTACACCTTCTGTCCGATGCCGGCACGGGCGGCACTGAATTGGCCCGATGGCAAGCCGCTGGCCCTGTGGGTCGTGCTGTATCTGGACTATTGGGAACTCGACACACCCCAGAACATGCATCGCGCGCCGGGCACGCAAGGCCTGTGGGGCCATCAGTTTCCAGACTTGCGCACCTTCAGCTATCGCCTGTATGGCGAACGCATCGGCGTATTCCGTATCCTGGACACGTTGGCCCGCCATGGTGTACGGGCAACGGTGGCCGCCGGGGCCGAGATCTGCCAACGCTATCCCGAACTGGTACGTGCCTGCGCCGAGCAGGGCCACGAAATTGCGGCGCATGGTACGCATGCCACCCGGATGATCACCAGTCGCATGAGCGAAGCCGAAGAACTTTCAATCATCCAGCAGGCGCGCGATGCTGTCACGCAGGCTTGCGGCATTGCGCCGGCCGGCTGGTTCGGCCAGGACCACGGCGAATCCACGCGTACTCCGCGCCTGATATCGGACGCGGGATTCGACTACCTGGCTGACTGGCCCAACGACGAGCAACCGTACTGGCTGACGCTGCCGAATCCCATCGTCAGCCTTCCTTTGCAGGTAGAGCTCGATGATCAGCAACTGCTGTGGATGCGGCAACAACCCGCTTGGCGCTATCCGGAACTGGTCGAGCACGCCGCCAATCAACTTGCGGCCGACGGCCGCGGCAACGGCCGTTCTCTTGGGTTGGGCTTGCGAAGCTGGCTGTTCGGACGGCCGCACCGCATCCGATATCTGGACGATGCGCTCTCACGTTTGGTCCATCGAAAAGATATTTGGTACGCCACTGCCGGCGAGGTGGCCAACGCATTCCGCAACGCGCTTCCTTATCCGGGGGACCAGACACCATGACCAAGACACAACGCATGCGCGCGCTGATCAATGACGACCGAATCTGTATTTCGCCCGGTGTCTATGATGGCTACAGCATCCGGCTGGCGCAGCAAATGGGCTACGCCACTGCATCGACCACGGGCGCGGGGTTGGCTAACGCACGGTTGGGCAAGTCGGAAAGCATCGGCATCATGTCCATGCTGGAAAATGTCGAGGCCTGCCGCGCGTTGGCCGACGCAGTGGACATCCCGTTGATGGCCGATGCCGATACGGGCTACGGCAATGCCATCACCGTGTTCCATACCGTGCGCGCCTTCGAGGCCGCGGGTGTCGCGGGCATCAACATCGAAGATCAGTCATACCCCAAGCGCTGCGGGCATTATGCCGGCAAGGAGCTCATTGACGCGCGCGAGATGGCCAAGAAAATCGAGGCCGCCATCGATGCGCGCCGCGACGATGATTTCATCTTGGTTGCACGCACTGACGCCATTGCGGTCGAAGGCCTGGACAAGGCCATCGAGCGGGCCCGGTTGTACGCCGCGGCGGGGGCTGACATGATTTTCCCCGACGCTGTGCGCAGCGAAGACCAGATCCGGCGATTCGTGGATGAAGTGCCCATTGCGCTCTCTATCAATATGGGGCTGGGCATCAGGTCGCGGGCGACCACGCCCCTGGTTCCCATTCCCCGGTTGCAGGCGATGGGCGTGGCGCGTGTGTCGCTGCCCCGCATGCTTACCGCCGCCGCGATCGCCGGCATGCGGCAAGCGCTGGCGCTTATGACGGAATCCGCCGACAGTGGTGTCGTCATGGACCGGCCGGACCTGCTGGTAGGCATTGAAGAGATCATGGCACTGATCGGCGATGACGATGTCGGTGCGATGGAGCAGCGCTACCTGCTGCCGGAACAACTCCAGAAAAAGTACCGTTGACCAGGCCGGCCGCTGCCATCCGCCTTCCCCAGCGCTCTTCGCCATTTCGCAACCGAGGGATCACGACCATGTTCACGCCTTCACGCTCCATGCGCTTCTTGCGCGCCGTACTGCTCGTCCTGGGCGCCGCCGTGTGCGGTGGCGCGCACGCTGCGTCGCAGTCCTACCCCGATCGTCCGATCACGCTGATCGTCCCCTACGCACCGGGTGCCACCGATCAGGAAGCCCGCCGCCTTGCCGAAGGCATGTCCAAGGAACTTGGCCAGACCGTGATCGTCGAAAACCGCGCGGGCGCGGGCGGTGTCGTCGGTACGCAAGCGGCTGCGCGCGCCAAGCCCGACGGCTACACCCTGCTGTACGCAGCTCCCGCCGTCATCACCGTCGCGCCGTTGCTGGGTAATGCCCAGTACCGCTACGAAGACCTGTTGCCCGTGGCGCGCAGCACGACCTCGCCCCATGTGCTCGCCAGCCGCAGCAATGCGCCGTTCAAGACGTTGCCGCAGTTGATCGACTACGCCAAGAAAAACCCCGGCAAGGTGGTTTTCGGCAGTTCAGGCACGGGGACGGCAGTTCACCTGGCCGGCGAGGCCTTCGCCCGGGCTGCCGGCATCGAATTCAATCATGTGCCCTACGGCGGCCTGACTCCCGCCATTACCGCCGCCCTGGGCGGCTTCGCCGATTTGGTTATCGGCTTGCCGGTAGCGATCAAGCCCCAGGTGGACGGCGGCAAACTGCTCGCCCTGGCCCAGTTCGGCGCTACCCGCGCTCCAACTCTCGCCGATGTGCCAACCTTGAAGGAAGAGGGCATTCCCCTGACACTGAGCGTGGACATCGGAGTCTTCGCACCGGCGGGAACGCCGGCGGACATCGTGGCGCGCATCGGCACAGCCGTCGAGAAGACGGTGCAGTCCGCGGAATTCAAATCCTTTGCGCAGGGAGCGCTCGTCATGCCTGGGTACCTGGATAGCGCGGGCTATCGCAGCGCGGTGGATGCCGAACGCAAGCTCTACGCTGAGATCTTCCCGGCGTTGAAAGTGGATTGATCCTGATTCGGTGTGGGCGGGCCAAATCCGGCCAATATCACGATCCGCTACAATCCAGGCCACATAGGCCGTGTATGCAGCCTGACCCCGACCGGTCTCGGTCGGGGCTTTTTTTGTTCGCCTGAAACGAAGATTCACCCTCGATGATCATCCTCAAGAACGTGACCGTGCGTCGCGGCAGCAAAGTATTGCTGGACAAAACCTCCGTTACGCTCAATCCCGGCGAAAAGGTGGGCCTGGTCGGCCGCAATGGCGCGGGCAAGTCGTCGTTATTCGCGGTGCTCAATGGCACGCTGCACGAGGATGGCGGCGAATTTTCCATTCCAGCGCAGTGGCGCATGTCGCAAGTGGCACAGGACATGCCCGAAACCGAGCAAAGCGCGACGGATTTCGTGGTCGAGGGCGATACGGTCTTGCTGGCGGCGCAAACCGAAGTTGCCGCATCCGAGGCCAGCGAAGACGGCATGCGCATGGCGCACGCCTATATGGCACTGCACGATGCCGGCGCGCACGATGCTCCTTCTCGTGCGCAGGCGCTCATTCTGGGGCTGGGCTTCAGCGTGGCCGAGCTCGACAGGCCGGTCAACAGCTTTTCGGGCGGATGGCGCATGCGCCTGCAACTGGCGCGAGCACTGATGTGCCCGTCTGATTTGCTATTGCTTGACGAGCCTACCAACCACCTGGATCTGGATGCCCTGGTGTGGCTGGAGGCCTGGCTCAAGAACTATGCCGGCACGATGGTAGTGATAAGCCATGATCGTGAGTTCCTGGATGCCGTTACCAATGTCACGCTGCATATCGATCATGGCAAACTGGTACGCTACGGCGGCAATTACAGCAAATTCGAAGACATGCGGGCTGAACAAATGCTGCTGCAACAGGCTGCACACGCCAAGCAACAGGAAAAAGTTGCGCATCTGCAAAAATTCATTGACCGCTTCAAGGCCAAAGCCAGCAAGGCGAAGCAGGCTCAAAGCCGCGTCAAGGCACTTGAGCGCATGGAAAAGATCGCGCCCGTCTTGGCCGACGCCGAGTTCCAGTTCGAATTCAAAGAGCCAGTCAGCCTGCCCAACCCCATGCTGTCGATGTCCGCAGCCAGCTTCGGCTATCCGCCGCCGGAAGGTGCGCCGGCCGGCGCAAAGCCTACCGTCATCGTGCAGAACATCAATCGTTCGGTATTGGCAGGGCAGCGTATCGGCATACTGGGCGCCAATGGGCAAGGTAAGTCGACGCTGGTAAAAACCATTGCCGGCGCATTGCAGCCGATCGCGGGCGAGATCATCACCGGGAAAGGCTTGAATATCGGCTACTTTTCGCAGCAGGAACTGGATGTCCTGCGGCCTGCCGATAATCCGCTCGAGCACATGATACGCCTGGTGCGGGACACGCCGGCCAGCGTGCGTCCCAGCGCCATGGACTGCCGCGAACAGGGGCTGCGCAATTTCCTGGGTACCTTCAACTTCAGCGGCGATATGGTCAAGCAGCCTGTCGGCAGCATGAGCGGAGGTGAAAAGGCGCGCCTGGTTTTGTGCATGATAGTCTGGCAACGCCCCAATTTGCTGCTGCTCGACGAACCGACCAACCATCTGGATCTGGCTACCCGCGAGGCCCTGAGCGTTGCCTTGAACGAGTTCGAGGGTTCCGTGATGCTGGTCAGCCACGACCGCGCGTTGTTGCGTTCCGTCTGCGACGAATTCTGGCTGGTCTCGCGCGGTGGCGTGAAAGACTTCGACGGCGATCTGGACGACTACCAGGTCTACTTATTGGAAGAGGCCAAGCGCCGGCGGGAAGCCGCAGCGTCCAAGAGCGTCTGATCCTGGCCATCACTGTCTCGACCACGTTCCAGCCCAGCAGCCACGCCTGGCGGTGAAGGACTACGGTCGGGGTATTTCCCTGTCCGGTTCCCATACTCGCTGAACCACCTGTCGCCAGAGATTGATGATGGGATCGTCTTCATAGTCCCTGAGCCAGGCGCCCCGAACGATAGACTTGACGGGGCTTGCTTCGATATCCAGAAAGCGCAGTCCTTCCAGCCCGGTGCGCGCTAGGCCCGCAGGCACCAGGCTGATGCCGAGGCCTCGGGCCACGCATGCCATGACGGTCAACCAGTGCCGCGCTTCGTGTCGGATTCGCGGATGCAAGCCGGCCTCCACGCAGATAGAAATGACCTGATCGTAATAAGTGGGCGAGAACGCCCGCGCGAAGATGACGAACGATTCGTCCTGGAATTCGCTCAGGATGGCACGGGGAAGTTGCGCCTTGGGATGTTGCGCGGGCAGGCACAGCACAAAACGTTCACGCAGCAGTTCCTGTGAATTCAAGATCTCGGGTAGAACGGCGATGTGCACGAAACCATACTGGATCTGGCTACGCTGAAGCGCGACGATCTGCTCGGCCGAAGACAGTTCAACCAATTGAAGTTCCACTTTTGGGCATTGCCGCTCGAATGTCTGCACCGCCTTGTCCAGCCAGCGCGGCAGCATGGATGCCATGAAGCCGACTCGAAGGGTGCCTTGCATTCCATCGTGCACGCGCACCGCGACATCGACCGCTTGCCTGATTTGCGCCAACGCCTTCTCGGCTTCACCGTAAAAAAAAGATCCGGCCGAGGTCAGGCGCACCCCCTGCGGATTGCGCTCGACCACGGAAAACCCTAGCGCTTGTTCCAGTTGCTGGATGGATACGCTGAAGGCCGGCTGAGAGATGTTGCATCGCCTGGCGGCGCGGCCGAAGTGGAGTTCCTCGGCAAGCGCGACGAAGTGTCGAAGATGCTTGAGTTCGATGCTTGTGCTCATGGAAACCAGCTCCGGATAGACGCGGCCATCGCGATCTGTATTTCGGATTGCGCGTTCCGAAAACGGTATTAGACGGCGAAATTTAGCACCTCTAGTATGCAGTCACAAGCCGGCTGCTCGACGCGAGAAGCCCAACACGCATCAATGGTGCACCGCGCGCGGGCAGGCAAAGATCGCATTAAAGAAGTCTCTTATTCGAAGGATGGTCTTGATGGATTTTCAGCTGGATTTCGAACAACGCATGGTGCAGGAATCGACCCAGAAGATGGTCGAGCGCGACATCGCTCCCATCCTGGCCGCGCATGATCCGGATACGCCTTTACCAAAATCTGCGATGCAGCAGATCTTTCTGACATGCGCCTCTGTCGGCCTGACCGGAGCACGCATTCCCGAGTCCGCTGGTGGCTCGGAAATGTCGGCGTTGACCATGGGATTGATGTACGAGCAACTGCCGCCCGCCATTGGCCTGTCGGTGATTGCGCACGAGGGGACTGGGGCAAGGCTTCATCATGCCAGCACGCCAGCGCAGCGCGAACGCATTCTTCCAGACCTGATTTCCGGAAAGAAGATCGCTTGTACCGGCGTAAGCGAACCCGGTGTCGGATCGGACCCCCGAAGCATCAAGACTCGTGCCGTGGAAGACGGCGACCACTACGTGATCGAGGGGCGAAAGATCTGGATCACCAACGCAAGCATCTGCGATGTCATCAATGTGACGTGCACGGTGGGCAAGGACGACAAAGGCCTGAGCCGCATGATGCGAGTGATGGTGGATAGACAGGCATCACCCTTTACCACACGAGAAATCGAAGTACTTGGCTTGAAGCAGGGCCATCTTAGCGAGGTTCTATTCGAGAACTGCCGTGCACCCAAGTCGGATGCCTTGGGCGAGGCGGGCGATGCGGCCAAGGTGCTTACGCTGACCTGGCTGGCCAATCGCCCCATATTCGGGCTGTTCTGCGTCCACCTGGCGCAGAAGGCGCTCGACGCGGCGAGCCAGTATGCGAAAGACCGAGTGCAGTTCGGGCGTCAGATCGGCAGTTTCCAGTTGGTACAGCATCTTCTGGCCGATATTTCGACGGCGGTCACGACAAGTCGGCTGCTTTGTTATTACGCCTTGAATTGCATCGATAACGGCGATCGGGCGAATCATGTGTCGGCCATGGCGAAGCGCTACGCGGTGCAGGCATGCCAGCGCGCCGTGTCCATGGCAATGGAAGTTCACGGTGCGATGGGTTTGACCAAAGAAATGGGCATAGAGCAGCTTTACAGGGATGTGCGCATGTTCACCGTTCCCGACGGCACGAACCAGATTCTCGCCTTGATAGAAGGGCGTGAGCTAACTGAAATCGCGGCATTCCGGCCGTAATGGAAAACGTGGAGGCAGAAATGGTCAAGCCCGAATATCGCGATGTGCTTTACGAGGAACAGGACGGTGTCGCAACGGTTACGCTCAATCGTCCGGATTCGCTCAATGCGATCAGGGTCGGCATGTATGAAGAGCTGACCGATGCGATACATCGTGCCGGTTGGAACAGGGCGATAGGCGTCATTGTCTTGACCGGTGCGGGCACGCGGGCGTTCTGCGTAGGCGGGGACACCTCGGACACCAAGTCCGAGCGTAGCTCGCAGGGCATCACCGGCGTGCCACTGGATAGACTGCACGCGGCGATTCGCGATGTACCCAAGCCGGTGATTGCCAAGGTGCGTGGGTATGCCATTGGGGGCGGCAATGTATTGGCGACGCTCTGCGACCTGACCATCGCGGCGCAGAGCGCGGTATTCGGCCAGGTGGAACCCCGGGTCGGATCGGTGGATACCGGTTTTGGCACTGCTTATCTCTCGCGCGTCGTCGGTGAAAAGCGCGCGCGCGAAATGTGGTTTCTTTGCCGACGGTATAGCGCCGAGCAGGCCGAACGGATGGGCCTGGTCAATGTGGTGGTCGCCGACGAGTCGCTGGACGCCGAAGTCGCGCGATGGTGTTCGGAGATCCTGACGATGAGTCCCACGGCAATTGCCATAGCCAAGGCGTCCTTCAATGCCGACAGCGATGGCATCAAGGGAATTTCGGCCATGGGGCTGCATGCGGTGGCGCTTTATTACCCCACTGACGAGGCCAAGGAAGCGGGCAAGTCGTTTCGGGAAAAGCGCAAACCCGTGTTCCGCACCACGCCGGCTACGCGTTGACGGCTGCCATGCAGAAGCCTGTATCTGAGGCGCCCGGCGCGCTCCATGACATCCTGATCGTCGAGCTCGGCGAACGAACCGGCGCTTCGGTATGTTGTTCGCTATTGGCTCAATTGGGCGCCACGATCATCGTTATCGAGCCCCCGGAAGCAAGGGCCGATGCTGCCAATCTGTCGGTCAAGTGGAATTGGCGCGACCAGATGCTGGCCGGAAAATTAAGCCTGTTCGCAGGGAAAAACCAGGCCGCGTTGGTACGCAAGGTGCTGGACCGCGCGGACGTGGTCGTGACCTCGAGCGATCTCTTGCATCCCGATATGGCCGGCTGGCGTCGCCTGGATACGCAGATCGTTTGCGATGTCACTGCATGGGGACAAAATGGCCCCATGGCCGGGCAACCCCATTGTGACGCGCAGATCCAGGCAATGACCGGGCTGACCAGCACCACGGGGTTGCCAGAGGCGCCGCCGCTGTCAGTACCGCTGCCGATTCTGGAATATATGTGCGGAGTGCATTCGGCCGGCGCTGTGCTGGCCGCGCATCGCCTGGTGGCCAGAGGCGGGCCGGGGCAACTTATCGATATGGCGTTGTACGACTGCGGCTTCAATGCCATGTCTTCCTTCTTCTCGCGCCTGTTGATCCAGGCCGAGGACGGCGACAAGCTGCGTCGCATGGGCAATCGGCATACCCTGTCCGCACCCTGGAACGTATATCGGGCAAAGGATGGCTGGATCCTGATATGCACCGGAAGCAATGAGCAATGGCGCCGATTATGCGAACGGATGGGCAGGCCGGAACTGGCTGCTGATCCACGTTATGCAAGTTCGACTGCCCGCGTCGAGCGCGTCGATGAAGTGGATTCTGCCGTGCAACACTGGGTAGGCCAAAACACCCTGAACGAATGCGTGGCGGCCTTTGCACAGGCCAGTATTCCCGGTGGTCCGATCACTCCCATCGACCGCTATCCCCGCGAGCCCAATCTGGAGCATCGTCGAATGATCTGGCGCTTCGACGACGCTTCGGGCGATGACGGCGGATACACCCCGGGTTCGCCCTTGAAAATGAGCCGGACGCCGGGACGCGCCTTGACGCGGGTTCCCGCGCCTGGCGCAGATGCCGAGGCAATCATGGCGCTGATTGCCAATCGCCCTTCGGCCCGCACGGCCACTGCCGGCGCGACACCGACGCTGAGCGGTTTGCGTGTGCTGGAAATCGGACATTACACGACTGCGCCGATTGCGGCACGGCATCTTGCCGCGCTCGGTGCCGACGTTATCAAGATCGAGCCGCCTGAAGGCGAGGCGGCGCGCGGGTGGGCACCCTTCGATCGTGGGCAGAGCGTTTTCTTCACCGTCAGCAATTCCGACAAACGCAACCTGACCCTGGATCTTGATCAAGAAAAAGATCGCCTTGTATTGCGCCATTTGATCGAAACATCGGATGTGCTCCTCGAGAACTTGAAGCCGGGTGCATTGGCCAAACGAGGCTTTTCGGTATCGGCAATCCGGGGCATCAATGCACGTATGGTGTATTGCTCTGTATCGGGCTTTGGCGCCGATTCGATCTACGCGGGGCGCCCCGCCTTTGACACAGTGGTGCAGGGCATGTCGGGCCTGATGGATCTGGTGCGCAGCAAAGGCATTCCGCTGAAGACGGGCATGTCCAGCGCCGACGTCATGGGGGCGGCCATGTCGGTGGTTGCCATCCTGGGCGCGCTCGCCTATCGGGATCGCAGCGGCGAAGGGCAGTACATCGACCTGTCCATGCAGGACATCGTCGCCTGGTCGACGCAGGCCGCCTGGAACGACGGCCTGGCTAGTTATACGGCCGAAGTGGTGACGCACGACGATGTGGATGCAGTACGAGTCGGGGCGCGCATTGCACCGATCATGACGCCGCCCCAGGTGATGGGCTGCACGCAGACCGCTGCACGGCGCCTGCACTTCAAGGTGGAAGAGGGTGGGGATCAATGGCCGGCGCTCGCCGTTCCGCTGCGCCTGACGCTGACGCCCCCCGATATACGGCGGCCCGGGGCCCCGCTTGCGCGCGATAACGAATCGATCCTGCATGCCTTGGTTCATGCGACACCGATTCCAATTTGACCCACGGAGAGACGATGGCTTATCAAAACATTCAGACCGAACATGACGGGGCTGCCTCGATCATCAGGATTCACCGCCCGGACAAGCGCAATGCCCTGAGTATCCAGACCATGGAAGAAATCAGTGACGCCATGCGCTCGGCCAACGGTGACGCGGCCGTGCGGGGCATTGTCCTGACAGGCGGCGATCGGTTCTTCTCGGCGGGCGCGGATCTGAACGAGGCGCTGCAAGTCGAGTCCGTCATGGACGGCGATGCCTTCTTCGGCAATGCGAATCGCCTTTGCACACTGGTGGAATCGCTGGACAAACCTGTCTTGGCCGCCATTGAAGGGTTCTGCATCACCGGAGGCCTGGAACTTGCGATGGCATGCGACATCCGGGTCGGTGCGCGGGGGTCCAGCTATGCCATCACGAGCGCTCGCATCGGCACGGTGGCCGGGTTCGGTGGAACCCAGCGCTTGCCGCGCCTGGTGGGCCCTTCGAACGCCATGTCCATGCTTTTTTCGGCCGATGCCATCGATGCTGATGAAGCGTACCGAACGGGCTTGATCACGAAGCTGGTCGAGCAAGGCCAGGCACTGCAGGAAGCGAAACGCATGATCTCGATCTATGAAAAGCGCGGCCCGATCAGCCTGGCTTTTGCCAAGCGAGCGGTTCACCACGGCATGCAGATGGATCTGCTTCGCGGCATCGAATACGAATTTTCGTTGGTCACGGCGATCTACGGCACCGAGGACAAGCGCGAGGGCGTTTCGGCGTTCCTCGACAAGCGAGAGGCCAGCTTTAGCGGCCGCTGACTTATTCATTGATCCAGGATCTTGCCATGTCTTTTCCTTCTGAACGAACCCCAGCGGCGTTGGAGGGCATACGTGTCCTGGACTTCAGCCGCATGTTGCCCGGGCCCTGGTGCACGCAGATGCTGGGAGACCTGGGCGCCGATGTCATCAAGATAGAGCAGCCCGGAATAGGCGATCTTGGGCGGCACAACTCGCCCAATTTCAAGTGCGACAGCGTGTATTTCAACACCGTCAATCTCAATAAGCGCAGCCTTGCGCTCGACCTGTGGCAGGCCGAGGATCGGGAAGTTGCATTAAGCCTGATGGATGAGGCCGACGTCGTCGTCGAGACGTTCCGGGTCGGCGTTACAGAACGAATGGGCCTGGACTACGCCACGGTCAAGCAGCGCAACCCCGGTGTCATCTATTGCTCTGTAACGGGGTTTGGGCAGTCCGGTCCGCTTTCCAGTATCCCGGGGCATGACCTTGTGGTCCAGGCGGTCAGCGGCGTCATGGGCGTCGGGGGGGCAGATGCGCCACCGGTACCGGCATTCCAGGCGGGCGACTATGCGGCGGCGAGCTATGCAGCAATGGGCATCATGGCCGCGTTGCACCGGCGCACGGCAACGGGCATCGGAGCGTACCTGGATGTCTCCATGTTCGATGCGCTATTCAGCATGACCAACATCGTGGCTGGGTCTGCTTTGGCGCGGGCCGCCGGCAATCACATGACGCCGCCCATGGAACTCTGGGGAGGCAACCCCAGGTACTGCACTTATCAGACGCGCGACCAGCGGGCCGTTGCGGTGTCGCTGCTCGAGGCTCGAATCTGGACGCACTTCTGCAACGTCATCGGCCGTCCCGACCTGATCAACGCAGAGGAAGGCCCGCAAGACAGGCATAGCCAGCATGGCAGCCGTGCCCAGCTTTACCGCGATGCCTTGCGCGATCTGTGCTTGTCCAGGGACCGGGACGAGCTGGTGGCGTGGATGATGGAAAACAACGTTCCCATCGTGCCCGTGTACTCGCCGGACGAGGCAATGGCGCAACCCCACGTGCGCTCGCGCGGCCTGATCCAGTGGGTTGCGCATCCGTCCGAGGGCCGGATTCCGGTTTTGGCCAATCCGTTGGCGGCCTCCGGCCTCACAGCGGGCCAGCGCAGGCCAGCGCCCGCCTTGGGCGAACACAACGAGGCGCTCTTGGATGAACTGCGTCCTGGCGTCCCTCAATCGTAAAGGAACAACCATGCACACACGTCTTGCCGAGACCAGCGCCAAGCGACCTGTCAGCAATGCTGGCAGCGTGACTGGCTTTGTACTGGACGCGAATACGCGGGCACTTCCGCCGCATGTACTCGAAGCGGCGAGATTTTGTATCGTCGATTGGTTCGGTGTTGCGATAGGCGCCCGTGATTATGCGGCTATCCAGGCCCTGCATCGCGTGGTACAGGGCTGGCACACGCAAGGCCGAGCCCAGGTTTTACTCGATGGCACGACTGCGCCAGGCGTGGCAGCGCTAATCAACGGAACCATGGCGCATTGTCTGGATTTCGATGACACGCACGTCGGATCGATCGCTCACCTGAGCGGTCCCGCGTGGGCTGCTGCGTTTGCCGTAGGAACCCACCTGAACGCCAAGCCGGTACAGATTCTCAATGCATTTGTGACAGGTTTCGAAGTGGGCGCACGATTGGGATGCGGAGGATTCGGCATCGCGACCAACGAGCGGCATATCCACGCCACCGGCGTTTTCGGATGCTTCGCCGCGACCGTGGCGGCCTCGGTATTGTACGGACTCGACGAAATAGCGATTCAACGTGCATTAGGCCTGGCGGCGACGCAGGTAGGTGGCCTGACCGGCTCATTCGGCACGCCGGCAAAACCTTTCCATGCGGGAAAGGCCGCATTCAACGGGGTTTTGTCAGCGGAGATGGCTTACGCGGGCTACGACGCGGCCCTGGATATGATCGAGCCCGGGGGCGGCCTGGATCGCGCGCTTGTGCAGGATGGTGCGTCGATGGTGCCGGCAATGGATTTCGGCGACGGCTGGGAAATCACCCGAAATACGTTCAAGCCATATGCCTCGTGCCTGCTGACTCACCCTGTCATCGATGCCGCCAAGGATGTCGGGGCCACGCTCGATCTATCGCGCATTCGTACGATTCAGGTGCGGGTCAATCCCCTGGCCATTCAGTTGGCGGGCATTGGCGCTCCGACCACTCCCTATGAAGGGAAGTTCAGCCTGGCGTTCTGTACGGCCCTGGCCCTGTCGGGCCGCACGGTCACGCAGGGGGATTTCACCGCGTCGAACATGGTGGAGCCCCTGTTGCGCGACTTGGTGGCGAAAGTGGAACTCGTGGCGGTGGACGACATGGCCGTTACTGCGGCACGGTTTCAGGCCACCCTGCATGACGGTACGACCGTGAACGCCCATACGCCCATGGCACTGGGCAACCCGGAACGTCCCATGGGCTGGAAGGACATGGAACGCAAGTTCCATTCGCTTGTGGCTCCTGCAATAGGAGACGAAGCGGCCGCGGCGCTGTTCGCGTGCTTGAGGACATTCGACGACATGCAGAGCCTGGATGCGGTACGCCCTTTCCTGACTCGCTCGGGCGGCTGGAACTAAAGGAGGACGTAATGGAATCAACCAAGGTGCAAGGGACGTTGCCGCGAGGTATAAGCCCCCGGCTGGACATGCTGATCGATGGAAAGTCGGTCACCGCGACGACAGGAAAATTGCGTGCGGTGGAAAATCCGGCCAACGGTCAAGTAATCACCCAGGTTGCCGAGGGTGGGGCGGACGATGTAGATCTGGCCGTGCGTGCGGCGCGCGCGTCATTCGACAAGGGAAGCTGGCGCAAGGCGTCGGCTGTTCATCGCGAGAAAACGCTGTGGCGCCTTGCCGAGCTGCTCGAAGAGAATATCGATGAACTGGCCACGCTTGAAGTCATGGACAACGGCATGCCGGCCTCAATGGCCAGGCGCGCCATCGAGCGCGCCTTGGACGGCCTGCGATATTACGCGGGCATGTGCACCAAGGTCCATGGCGTGACATCGGATATATCCGGACTGCGTGCCGAGTTCCACGCCTATTCGCTGTGCGAGCCGATAGGCGTGGCCGCGTTGATCGTGCCCTGGAATTCACCTCTGCCGGCGGCGTGCAACAAGATCGGGCCTGCGTTGGCGGCCGGCTGTAGTTGCGTCCTGAAACCTGCCGAGCAGACTCCGCTTACCGCATTGCGGCTGGGACAGTTGGCGCTGGAGGCCGGCATCCCGCCGGGTGTATTGAATGTGGTGACTGGCGAAGGAGCGGTGGTCGGGGCGGCGCTGGCCGACCATCCCGATGTCGACAAAATCTCTTTCACCGGATCGACAGAAGTCGGCAAGGGGCTATTGCACGCGGCGGCCGGGAACATGAAGCGTCTTACGCTGGAACTGGGAGGCAAGTCGCCGGTTTTCATTTTTGACGATGCCGACCTGAAAATCGCCATCCCACGCGCCGCAGCCGCGATCTTCTCGAACAGTGGACAGATTTGTTATGCCGGTTCGCGCCTGTTCGTTCAGCAGGGTGTCTATGAAGAAGTCCTCGCAGGCATTGCCGGCGTTGCGTCGAACATGCGCATCGGAGACGGCTTCGACGCCGATACCGAACTCGGGCCGCTGATATCCGAGCACCAGCGCGATCGCGTCATGTCGTACATCGACAGCGCTCGTTCCGAAGGCGCTGAACTGGTGGCGGGCGGGCAGCGTCTCGATCGCAATGGTTATTTCGTTCAGCCCACCGTATTTTCCGGAACCCGCGTGGACATGCGCTTCATGCGCGAAGAGATTTTCGGGCCGGTTCTGGGTGCCATGCCGTTTGCCGGGATCGATGATGTAGAAACGCTGGCCAACGCCACGCGATTTGGCTTGGGCGCCGGCATTTTCACGCGAAGCGTTTCGACGGCACACCGCGTTGCAAGGCTGATACGCACGGGCAACGTATGGGTGAACTTCTACGGCGGTTCCGATAAGTCCCTGCCTTTCGGTGGCTACAAGGAATCAGGATGGGGACGCGAAGGCGGTATAGAAGGCATCGAGGCGTTCATGGAGAAGAAGGCGGTGTACATCCGGCTTTGAATCATTAAACAGAAAGTCCGTAGCCGACCGCAGATAAAAGACGATCTGGCGTGAGGCCAAGAGGAGACAACATGAAGATCCATAAGAAAATACTTTTCACCGCGGCGGCATTGCTGGCCTTCAATTCGGCTGCCGCCGCCTGGCCAGATCGCCCTATACAGATCATCCAGGGTTTCTCGCAGGGCGCCGCGACGCAAGCCATGGCGCTGGATGTGGGCGAGATCCTGAAAAAGGCTTACGGCGCCGAGTTCTACGTACTGGCGAAACCGGGCGCGGGCGGCATCATAGGCACCGATGCCGCAGCGAAAGCGGCGCCGGACGGATACACGATACTGCTGGGCACTGCGGGTACGCACGCCATCAATCCGGCGTTGTACCGGGAACTTCCCTACGATGCACAGAAAGACTTCGAACCGATAACGCTGCTGGCCGACCTTCCCAACGTTCTGCTGGTGAGCAAGGACTCGCCCTTCAATTCGGTCCAGGATCTCGTCGACTATGCCAAGGCGCGCCCGAAGACCGTCAACTACGGTTCCAGCGGCAACGGAACGTCGATGCACCTCGCCGCCGAGCAATTCCGGGTGGCAACGGGAATAGACATCACCCATGTGCCGTACAAGGAATCCGCGCACGCGCTGACAGGGCTGATCGGCAAACAGGTGCACATGACGTTCCACCAGTTGCCGGCGGTACTGGGACAGATCCGGTCGGGTACCGTCAAGGCCCTGGCCATCACCAGCAAGAACAGATCGCCAGCACTGCCCGACGTGCCGACGGTGGCCGAAAGCGGCTATCCGTCATTCGAGTCGGTTACGTGGTTTGCCCTGTTTGCGCCCGCCAAGACTCCTCGACCGGTCATCGAGAAAATAAATGCTGCCGTGACGGCTGCCCTGAATCATGACCTTGGGGAAAAAATCAAAGCCAACGGGGCAACCCCGCGGCCTTCGACGCCTGCCGAGCTCACGGCCGCCATCGTCAAGGACTCGGCGCAATGGAAGGCGATCGTCGAGCGCGTGGGTGCAAAGCTCGACTAGGTTGGCAGGCTTCATCAGACATCCAGGTGCCCGGCGTGCAGCTTCTTCACGACTTCGTTGAATTGAATGGCGGGCGCCTATGCTTCGTGCGTGGCGGTCTTGGGCGGCCGATCGTATTGATCCACGGCGGCCACGGCGGCTGGGCTCATTGGGCGCGTAACGTCGAACCCCTATCCAAGGCCGCCAAGGTGATCGCGGTCGACCTGCCAGGATTCGGATGCTCGTACGATCCTGGCCGCTGCCTGACCGTCGATGAGCAATGTGCGGTGATGGGGGAGTTTCTCGACCAGCAGGGATTGAGCCGGGTCACCCTGGTGGGCTTTTCGTTCGGCGCTGTCGTGGCTGCAGCGCTGGCACGCACCCGAGCGGACCGGGTGGCATCGCTTGTCGTGGTCAACCCGCCCGGAGTAGGCCCGCGATCCGAATACGCGCTGGCCTTGCCGGCACGCCTGTCGGCCTTGTCGAAGACGGCGGGCTTTCGAGCGGGTGTCGAGGGTGTGTTGCGGGAGCTGATGCTGTGCAACCACGCACTGATCGACTCGGCGCTGATCGATAAAGCCGCCGAGACCATCAGCCAGACGCGGTACGTGACGCGCGGTCTTTCTCAAGGTTCCCAGATGCTGGCGATGCTGGAGCGCGTCAGCCAGGATATCCGCGTGTTTATCGGTGCAGAAGATCCCTTCCACAGCAACGATCTCGAGGGAAGGAAAGCCGGCATCAACGGCCGTGTCGGCTACGACGCCGTCTGTATCGTTCCGCGCGCTGCGCATTGGCTGCAGTACGACCGCGCCGACTTTTTCAACGAGGCCTTGCTTGATTTTCACACCAAAGGTGAGCGCTTGCAGGCCACCTTGGTACCCATAGAACGTAGGGTCGAAGAATAGAGATATTCAGATGTGATCGGCGTTATGCGTTCAACATAACGGAGACAAAAATGAAATCCTGGCAGAAGATCGTTGCGTGGGTGGCTATGGCGATCGGTTGTGGTTCGCCGTTGGCCGTCGCATCCGCGGAGTTCCCGAGCAAGCCTGTGACGATTGTCGTTGGCTATGCACCGGGCGGTGCAACCGACGTGACCGCGCGCATCCTCGCAAAGTCGCTGGCAAAACGGTGGAAGCAGACCGTCGTGGTAGAGAACCGGAGCGGCGCAAGCGGCATGATCGGGGCCGAGTATGTGGCACGCGCGGCCAGCGATGGTTACGTGCTTTTGCTTGGCTACACCCCGGAAGTATCGATCAATACCTTGATCTATAAAACGATGTCGTACGACCCGCGCGCAGATCTGGCACCGATAGCGCTGGTCTCCAGCGCCCATTTGTTTCTCGTTTCCGGTCCGAAGATGCCGGTGGATTCGTTCCAGGCTTTAATGAAGAACAAGGGCAGGGACATGCCCATTACGTTCGGTTCGCCGGGTATCGGCGGCCAGCAGCATCTGGCGGGGGAATACTTGGCGCTTCAGACCGGGCTTCAAATGATGCATATTCCATACAAGGGCGCATCTCCCGCGGTCGCCGATTTGCTGGGTGGTCAGTTTGATGTCTTCTTTTCCACCCCGCCGGTGATCTTGCCGCACATCCGTACCGGCCGCCTCAAACCTATCATGGTCACCAGCAACGAAAGAGACCCGCTGATGCCCGATGTGCCTTCGGCGCGCGAGGTGGGCCTCGAGAATTTCGAGATTGCAAATTGGTTCGGCTTCTTCGGGCCCAAGGGAACGGACCCTGCGATCATAGAAAAAATCTCGGCCGACACTGCGCTGGTTCTTGAAGAGCCCGAAGTGCGCGCACAGCTTCAGGCGAATGGCCTGACCGCCACATACATGAACGCCCCGGCGCTCAAGGCTTACCTGGCCGAGGAAATGGATAAATACGGTGGCATCATCGCCCGATCGGGGATAGAGAAACAATAACGGCCGCGTAACTTGTGAAAACGGATCACTGTACCTACACTTTGCCTGACTTGGACTTAGGATTTGAGGTTTCCGGTGACCTTCTTCTCTTTGCGTGCACGGCTCTTGGCCTGCGTCGTCTTGCTTTGCGTCGCTTTTGCGCCGGCCATGGCGGGTTCTCCGTCCGAGCCAGCCATGGCCGGGCAAATGATCACAAGCCAGATCCCGGGTGGGCAGCAAACCCGGGAGTATGCCCGCAATGGTCGCCTGGTCTACGAGGTGATTGAACGCCAGAAGCTTGTTGGCTCTTCGCATGCCCTTGAAGCGGTCGAGCGGGAATGGCTGGATGATGGCACCCCCATGCGTGACCAGACTTTCCTGGCGGGCAAGGAAATCCAAGCCACCTTCTGGTACATGAACGGCAAGGTGAAGGAAAAGCGCACGGACCAATCCATCCGTAAGCCGGGTGGCATTGCCGGCACTTATGTTGAACACTTCTCGGATCTTGGCGTGCTGCAAGCAAGCGGCGTATACCAAGGCCAGTCTCGGCCGGTGGGGGTGCATCGCGAGTACGATGAGCAGGGGCGGCTCAAAAGGGAACTGACCTATTCCCCTGACGGGGTCAAGCTTTCCGAGAAGGCTCTCGATGCGGAGGGCGCAGAGAAAAGCGCTGCATCGTATTTCCCCGATGGCTCGCGCAAGATAGACAACGGCAGCCCATGAACGGCCCTGCCGTCAGTGTGCATGGTTTGTTCTCACTTGAGGCAGGCGCGGCGTCAGATGCCCGCATACCATTCGTAGCCGCGATCTTCCCAATAGCCGCCTCGGCCACCCCACAAGGCATCGAATGCAGAGACGACTTCGATTCTCATCAGGTACTTTGCCTGCTTGTAACCTAGTTGTCTTTCGACCCGCAGCCGTAGCGGCGCACCGTGCGCAACGGGCAGGTCCTTGCCGTTCATGCCATAGGCGAGAATGGTTTGAGAGTGATAAGCATCCAGCAGGTCGATACTTTCGTAATAGCGGCCGCTGCCGTCGAATGTAATCTCCAGTTCGTCGGCACAGTGGAATACGACATAGCGCGCGCCCGGCTTCAATCGCGCCAGATCCAGGATCCGTCCAAGAGCAACACCTTGCCATTGCCCGATCGCGCTCCACCCCTCGACGCAATCGTGTCGAGTGATCTGTGCGCGCGATGGCAGACGCTTCAGGTCGGAAAGCGCCAAGCTCAGCGGCTGTTCTACCAGCCCATCCACCTGCAATCGCCAATCGACGAAGTCTTGTTCAAGCAAGCGGTTGTACTCCGCGGAATCGGGTGCTTGGGTGCCATTGGCGCGGAACATAGGCGATAGGTCTGCCACGCTGTATTCCCGAGCCAGCGATTGGCGGCCAAGCAGCAACCGCTGGCCGCTCATCGTCAGCTTCTCGGTATTGCGTAGCACCGAGCCGAACTCTGCGCTTTGTGTCATACGATCGCATCCGGCCAGCAAGGCGGAGCCAGCGCCAGCTATCAAGCCGGTCAAAATCCGTCGCCGAGAGAATCCTGGCTTCATGACGCATCTCCCGCATGGTCGATGGCGTAACGCCCGTTGATCATCGACCGCAAGTTGTTCCAGAAACCGGATAAGACAACCATCAACACATGGACGACGACAAACAACACGAGCAGGGACGCCGTGATGAAGTGCAACGTCCGTGCCGAAGGGCGTCCACCGAACAGGTCGGGCAGGAATGGGAAGACGGCGTTCAGGCCGGGCGACATTGTCAATCCGGTCAAGACCATCAATGGAAGCAAGACCAGCGCCACGAGCAAGTAAGTGATTTTTTGCAAGGCGTTATAGCGTCGTGCCTCGCTACCCTTGGCGAAACGAAGACGTGCATGGCCCAGCACTTCGTGCCACAAATGCCGCGGTTTCAACTGGTCTCGATTCGGCAATATGTCTCGGCGGATATGGCCACGCCAGAACCCGTGCGCCAAGTAGACCAGGCCATTGATGACCAGCAGCCAGGCAGAGAGAAAGTGCCAGTTTCTGCCCGCGCCGAGGTCGTGATATGAGGGGATGGTGAGCCAGGTCGGAAACGCCCGCGCCGTGGCGGCATTACCTTCGCGAGAGACCCCCAGAATGCCTGTCGTCTCGATGCGCAGCGAACCGACCTGGAAAAAGCCGTGCAAGCCGTCTTCGTGTTGGCGGGATCCGATGGCAATGAATGCCTGGTCCGCATCTGCCCCATATTGCCCCCAATAAAGCCTGGGGTGCGCATTGAAGATTTGCAGTCCGCTCAGCAACAAGATGGAAAGACAGAACACATTTACCCAGTGAGTGATGCGCACCGTCACTGAATGCCGCCGGATGAACTGACGAGGCGTTGGGCCGGTGGGTGGCACTCGCACGTGCGTTGAATCAGGAGCGCTCATTGGAAAACCTCGCGCCGGCTGGCCGATACCGCCAGCCGGCAATGGTGGTTGCGCCATTGATTACATGGGCGGAACGACACCGTTTTTGCCCACGATCAGTTGGCCTGCGGACAGGGTGCCGTTTGCGTCCTTTTGGGTGGAAATGAACACCGCCGCTTCTGGTTTCACATCGTCGGGCGTGGCGGGCGCCAGCGTGACGACCGGCGTGCCATTGGGAATAGAGATTTTCTTCTCTTGCCCATGATAGTTAACGGTCACGACGCTACCGTCCACCGACTTGACCGCATCCCCGACGGTTGCATTGGTCATCGTGCTGTTGGGTTTCAAGTCCCAGCCGTAGCTGCCTTCGCCAAGCCCCTTCAGGGCCGGCGGGAATATCAGCACTTCCAGTGCGCCGTCGCCGCCTTCAGACTTGGGCAACGATGCAATGCCCACGAAATCGCCCGGCTTGATATCGCTGATACTGGCTTTCTGTACGGCGGATACCTTCCAGCCGTCCGTGAGCTTCACGGTAACCGGCTGGCCATCGCGTGATTTCACCTGAAGCTGGTCGCCCGTCAACGAGACGACATGGCCCCGCACACGGGCGCCCTGGTCAGCTGCGCCAGCGGCAGTGGCGGTGGCCAGGCCCCCGGCCGCGAGTACTGCACCGGTCAGGCTGCTGGCGAGAAGCTTGCGAAGTCGTGAAATATCCATTCTGAATCTCCTGGGCGATATAAGCATCGCGCTACAAATACTTGGCGCATGAGCGAGGAATACCGCCGAGAGCCGCGCCGAAAATCTCTCGAAAGTGACAAGCCGATGCGAAGCCGTACTAAGCCAATTGCGCGCGCCGGCGTTGCGAACGAATCCACCAGGACTGCGCTGCGGATCCCAGCACAAAGATGCCTAGCCATGCCGCTAGCGTGCCGCGCACGATGGGGGATTCAGGTCCATCCGCAAGGGGATGGGCAACGGGCAGCCGCGTCAACGTCTCATTGATCCCGGGGACCAACAGCAGAAAGAAGCTGAATGCGAACCCGAACTGGGATAGGTAGGGCCGAGCGCGTCCCAGGATGGGTAGCTTTGAAACGAATAGCGCGCCGAGTACTGCAAGCAGCGCCAGGATGCCCAGGGCATGGCCGATATTGAAGCCGCCAGCACTGGATAGCCCGAACGAGGTGAACACAGAGACCACCAATCCGGACAGGTAAACCTTGGCGGACCGGGTGGTGGCATCGATTTGCCGGTAGCGGGCGTAGCTATAAAGTCCCGCGGCAAACGTGGCCAGGCTGGCGACGGTATGGAAGGCGCCCAAGGCGGAAATAGGATGAGGCATGTTAGCAACCAACTAGTTGATCGATTGAATAGTCAAAAAAATGAGTGCCTTGCGGCCCTCGTCGTAAGGTAGATCCGGTCTATGCCTTCAGTCGACTTATCGCGGTACGTGAAATTGCCTGGAATGATTCAGGATCCCTCAAGGCCCGCGCAGTCAGCATCGCGCCATGCACCGTGGACATAAAGGTCCGAGCCTCGACCAGGGGGCTATCACGCAATTGGAATTGCGACTTTGCCACACCCTTTTCCAAAACCGTCGCGATCCAGGCCGTCAGGTCTTGGAAATAGCCCCGCACCTCGTCCGCGATCTCTTGCGGGATCATGGGCGATTCGGCAGCCAGCATGGCGCAAATGCACATGGACGACGTGCCCTCGCGTATGCATTCCGTCCAATAATCGGTATAGGCCGTCAGTTGCGCCAGCGGATCATCGATGTGTTGTTCAAGAGCCGCCAGGCCCTCGAGAGCCTGTTCCCGGTGTCGTACGACTACGGTCAGGACCAACTCTGCCTTGCTCGGGAAATGGTGGTGGATGCTGGGCTTGCCGATATGTACCCGTTTGGACACATCGGCATAGCTAAACCCGTGATAGCCACCCGCAGCAAGCAGCAGCTTCGTATGGTCTGCGATTTCGGTTGCCCGGGGGGAAAGCTCCGCGCTCATAGGATATTCACTCGATTTGCTCAAAATGTGTGCAATGCCTGCTTGCATGGCAGCCAATCTACTAGTTGGTCGGCTGAATGTCAAACTTTTTTCGCATGGGTCGAACGAGCACCGTAGAACGCGTTCGATTTCTGGGCAACTTAATTGATCAACTAGTTGGTTGATATAATGCCCTTACTCTATCCCTGCCTTGAGCGCCTTCCATATCTGGCGGCGCACGCCGGCATCGACACCCTCGCGATGCAATTTTTCGGCTTCATAGTGGCGATAGCTGTCATCACCAATGAACGAAGAGAGGTGAAGTATGCACATCGATGGCCTGCACGAACTAGAGCATAGGCTGCGCATCGTCGAGGATAAGCTTGCTATCTACGAGCTGATCGCATCCCATCCGCCCAGCGCAGATACCGGCGCCGCCGGGTACACCATATCGGTCTACCGCGAGGACGGCATATTTGATCGCGGTCCGACCTTGGACGGCGCCAACGGCGCGACGGCTATCGCGGCATTCATACAGAGGCCCGAGCATGGTGAAGCCATCCGCGGCGGACTCGCGCACTTCACCGGCCTGCCCCTCATCGATCTGCGGGGCGATGCCGCGGTGGTCACTTCCTATCTGATGATTGTTCATCTCGACCACGAGGGTGAACCCCGCGCTCTGCCAAACCACGGGGAATCGACGGGATATCGAATCCACCGCACCGTTGTCAATCGCTGGGAACTCGAACGGTGCGATAGCCGATGGACCATCAAGAAACGGACGCTTCTACCCGTCGATGGATCGGAAATTCATCAGGAACTGCTACGAAAGGGGTTGAACGACTTGCACTTTTGCCAACCTGAGGCATAGGAGGCGAAGCCTTCCGCGGTTCGGGGATCCTGGCGTAATTGCCTGCTTCCATCCTCTAATCAGGTTTTGGCGTCGGTCATGGGAATTACGCGATGGATTTGAAGCTTGACGGAAAGGTTGCGCTGGTAACCGGCAGCAGCAAGGGTATCGGCGAAGGAATCGCTCGAGGACTGGCACGCGAAGGAGCCATTGTCATTGTTCACGGTCGCGACAAAACCAAGACCGAGGAAGTGGCTCACGACATCGTCGCGCAGGGTGGGCATGCCCATGTCGTCGTCGGCGACTTGACGCACGACGACGAAGTGCAGCGTCTCGTCGATGAAGCACAATCTCTCATTGGTCCGATCGAGATCGTGATCAACAATGCGGGAGGCTCCGGCGAGACAGAGGACTGGTCCACGACCCGGCCCGAAACATGGGCCCTTGGGTATGACAGGAACGTTCTTGCGGCGGTCAGGGTCACCAGTCGCCTCCTGCCAAGCATGCGGAGGGCGAAATGGGGAAGAATCGTCAACATCTCCAGCCTTGCCGCGTTGATGCCTCCATCTAAAAGGCCAGACTATGCGGCTGCCAAGGCGGCCATGATTGCAATGACTGCCTCCCTGGCCAAGGCCGTCGCGGTGGACGGCATCACGGCGAACTCCGTTTCACCGGGAACGATCCACAGCGCGAGCCTTGACGAGGCCTTCCGTACCGCGGCAATCGCTCGCGGGGTGGCGGCCGATGCCCCATGGAGCGACATTGAGCAAACGGCGCTACCCATGTTCGCCCAGGTTCCCATGGGGCGCGTCGGAACGCTCGAAGAGATCGCGGACGCCGTCTGTTTCCTTGTCAGCCCCCGAGCCAGCTACATCACCGGAGCAAACCTGAGGCTTGATGGCGGAATGTGGCCTGGACTTTAAGGCCGATACTGCGCCGAAGTGTTGCCAGCAGTCGATGAGGTGAGGGGGGTACCGCTGGCTGCGCGAGGGCTTCTTCAGGTGTCTTGCGGGCCGCCCATCGGGTGGTCGAACGGTTGACGGATCAGGCCCATCACATAGGGCAGTTTCCAAGAGGGTTGCCGGCCTTGTCGGTGACTTGACCGTTCATGCCCGCAAAGGTCTTGCTAATTGGATTGGCAGGAATGGTGCAGACGGCACGACGGAACACGTACTTTCAACCAGGCGCACGATGTGGGCCTAGGAACCATGTGCAGCAACGCGCATTTTCATAAGAAAGTCCGATGAATATTAATAAAAATATATGTCTTTTAATTATCATTTAAAGCCAATAGAGTGGCTGCTTAATCAAGACCGGCAAGGCCGGCAAAAAAACATACGCAAGGAGACAACCGTTGCGTGGGGACGCGCAGGATGCGCTGCCCGAGGTATCGGAGAGCGCCATCATGCAAGATTCGGCCAGCCTGCGGTGCGAAATGGTGGACGAGGTCATTACCTCGCGCCGGTCGGTGCGTGCGTTTCGATCGACGCCCGTGGCGCGCACCGACATCGAAGCCGTGCTGCGGGTGGCGGGCCGCGCACCTTCGGGCAGCAATATCCAGCCTTGGCGCGTGTACGTGCTGGCCGGGGCCGCACGGGACGGGCTGTCGCGCGCATTGCTGGATGTCTATAACGACCCAGTACGGCGCGATAGCGAAACCGAGGAATATGCGTACTACCCCACGCAGTGGATATCGCCTTTCGTGGAGCGGCGCCGCAAGGTTGGATGGGATTTGTACGGGCTGCTGGGCCTGACCCGGGAAGACAAGGCTGGCATGCATGAGCAGCTGGGTCGCAACTTCTCCTTCTTCGGTGCCCCGGTAGCCCTGATGTTCACCATGGATCGCACGATGGAGCTGGGATCCTGGCTGGACTATGGGATGTTCCTGCAAAACATCATGATCGCGGCCCGCGGCCGGGGTATCGATACATGCCCGCAGGCGGCTTTCGCGCGTTATCACCGCGTCATCCGCGCCTACCTTGGCATGCCGGATCGTGAACGCTTCGTGTGCGGCATGAGCATGGGCTATGCAGACACCGGTGACGTCGTGAATTCGCTGGTGGTCGATCGGGCGCCGCTGGACCACTACACGGTATTCATGAACGATGAGCCCGCGCGGGCCAAGCACCCATAAGGAGAATCGCAACGGCAGTGCGGTAGCAAGATCAGGCCATCGCAAGAATGGCGATCCCGAGATTGTCGGCAATACCCATGGAAAACAGCAAGCCGAGCTCGCCTGTCCAGGCAGGGCGTCCGGCCATCGAAAGGAGACGATATGAAAGCAAGCAAGGAGAAGTCCGGCCCCACCGGCATGCACAGGCGGGTTGCAGTTTGGGCGGCCGTGGCAGCGATGGGAGTGTCAGGCGTTGCATTTGCGTTTCCCGATCGGCCAGTGCGCCTGGTGGTGGGCTTCCCCCCCGGCGCGTCGGACTTGTCGGCCCGTATCGTGGCGCAGAAAATGTCCGAGCTTTGGGGGCAGCCCGTGGTGGTGGAAAACCGTCCGGGCGCCGCGGGAAATATCGGCGCGACGCAAGTGGCGGCCGCCAAGCCCGACGGCTACACCATTCTATTGGCGGTGAATTCATACACCATCAACACGACGGTGTATCGCAACCTGAAGTGGGGCCTGCTGCGCGACTTCACCGCCATCGGGCGGTACGCGACGTCGCCGATGGTGGTCGTGGTCAACGATCAACTTCCAGTCAAGACCGTTGCCGACCTGATCTCCTATGCCAAGCAAAATCCCGGCGTCTTGAACTACGGTTCGGCGGGCACCGGCACCGCGCCGCATCTGGCCGGCGAGCTGTTTGCCGAGCGTTCCGGTACCAAGATGGTCCACGTGCCATACAAGGGCTCGGCGCCGTCGGTCACCGCGTTGATGGCCAACGAGGTGCAGGTGGCCTTCGGCGCCATGTCGGCGTTTGATGGCGCGGTGCACGATGGCCGGGTCCGGCCCCTGGCCGTCACCACGGCCGATCGCTTTTCGCAATTGCCGCAGGTGCCCACCGTGATGGAAAGCGGTGTATCTGATTTCGATCTGGACATCTGGTACGGCTTGTTGGCGCCGGCTGGCACGCCGCCCGACATCGTGAAGATACTGAGCGATACGCTCGAGCGCGCCGTGGCGGATCCGGCTATCCAGGAAAAACTGCGCGAACGCGGATTGCAGGCGGCTTACCTAACTAGTTCCGACACGACGGCATTGATGAAACGAGACGTCGCGCGGTGGGCGGAAATCGCCCAGCGCTTGAATCTCAGCCTTGAGTAGACGCGATGACATCCCCTGAACAGCAAGGTTGGCAGCGGCTGGAAGCGGCGCTGCGGGAAGATGTCGCATCGACCTCCCAGGACGGGTTGCGCTTTGTCGGCCATGGCTTGCAGCGTCCCGAGTGTGTGTTGACGCACGCGTCGGGCGCGGTCTATGTCTCGGACCGGCGTGGCGGCGTACTCTGCCTGCGGCATGGCGGCCAGCAGCAATTGATCGGGACGTCGAACCTCTTGCCCAATGGTATATCGCTCGAGCGCGATGGGGCATTCCTGGTAGCGAATCTGGGGCCCGATGGAGGGGTGTGGCGCATCGACGCGGAAGGGCGGGCGGCACCGTGGCTGCTCGAGGTCGACAAGCGGCCTTTGGGGGGAGTCAATTTCGTAGCGCGGGATCACGCCGATCGCGTCTGGATCTGCATCAGCGCCACCGATAGCAGCGACCGATATCCATTGGAAGATGCCACGGGCTATATCGTGCTGTGCGACGCTGCGGGTGCCCGGGTGGTGGCAGAGGGATTGCATTACACCAACGAATGCCGCGTCAGCGCTGACGGGACACATCTCTATGTGAATGAGACATTCGGCCGACGACTGGCGCGCTTTCCCATCGGCGCGGATGGCGGTCTGGGCGCGCGTGAAATCGTCAGCGAATTTGAGGCCGGCGATTTTCCCGATGGGTTGACGCTCGACGCGCACGGCGGCGCCTGGGTGATATGCGTGGGGAGCAATCGCGTCTATCGCGTCGGAGCCGATGGCGAGCGTCGCCTGGTGATCGACGATGCCGACGAGGCCACGGTACAGCAGCTGGAGAAGGCGTTCATCGAACGCTCGCTGGATCGGCCCATGTTGTCGGCGGCGCGGGGCAAGCGCTTGAAGAACATTACCAGCCTCGCATTCGGTGGCCCGGATCTGCAAACGGCCTACATGGGTTGTCTGGCCGGCGATGCACTGGCAACCTTCCGATCGCCCGTGGCGGGGCTTCGTCCGCCGCATTGGGACTGGGGGCGGGCATGACAGCGGCAATCATGGCCGAGAATATCCTGCAGGCATTGCTGACCGGCCTGCTGGTCGGAACCATTTATGGCTTGCTGTGCGTAGGGCTGGGCCTGATCTTCAGCGTGATGCGCGTGATCAACTTCGCCCAAGGCGAATTCATGATGATCGGCATGTATGCCGCGCTTTTTTGTTTCCAGACACTTGGATTCGGGTCGGGACTGGGCGTATGGCTGGGGCTGGTCGCGAGCGCGATCGCCGCCGGTGTCATGCTGTATGCGGTCGGAGCCATATTGCATCCGGCGCTGCTGGCGCGAGTGACCGGCACGAGGGTGGCCGGTAGCGAAGGTGATGGACATTATCCGCAACTGACACTGACGCTGGGTCTTTCCCTGCTGCTGGCCAACGGCGGGCTGGTGCTGTTTGGATCTTCGCCCCATACCATCCAGACCGACTTGTCGTCGTCGGCCTGGACCGTAGGGCCGCTGCTTGGCGACGATATCCTGCTGTTCCTGAACAAAGTGCGGGTCCTGACATTCGGCGTGACCTTGCTGGTGGTGTCCTGCGTCGCGTTCTTCATTACTCGAACGCGTACGGGAAAGATTCTTCGAGCTGCCGCCGACAATGCGCTGGCGGCCATTTATATGGGCATCGATGTGACTCGCGCCCATCGCCTGGCGTTCGCGCTGGGCGCGGCCGTCACCGGCATCGCCGGCGGACTGCTGGCGGCCTCGTATCCCTTCCAGCCCTATGTGGGCGTGGAGTTCGTCGTGATCATGTATGCAGGCGTGGTGCTGGGCGGCATGGGAAGTATTCGCGGCGCGTTCTGGGGTGGGCTGACGATCGGGCTGGTGCAGCAGATGTCCAGCCTGGTGTTGCCCATGCAATTGCAGGGCGCGGCCATATTCGCGGTTTTTCTGGCGGTGATGCTGTGCCGTCCGCAAGGCCTGTTCGGAAGGAATACTGATCGTGCCTGACATTCATTCCTCGAACGGCGCGCGGCCAGCCATTCTGTTGACGCTGGGTTTGGCTGCCGCTTATCTGCTGGTGGCGGCCTGGGTCAGTAACCCCTACGTTCTGTTGATCATGACCCTGGTTCCCTTGTGGGCGACCCTGGGCGCGTCATGGAATACCTTCAGCGGCTATTCGGGCCTGCTGTCATTCGGGCATGCTGTCTTCTTTGGCCTTGGCGCTTACGCCGTCGCCATTTCCTTCGCGCAGTTCGGGCTGACACCCTGGCTTGGCCTGTTGCTGGCGGCCTTGTCCGGCGCACTGGCCGGGCTTCTGGTGGGTATTCCCACGTTCAAATTGCGAGGCGTGTATTTCAGCCTGGCGATGCTGGCCTATCCGCTGGCCATGCTCTATGTCTTTGAATGGCTGGGGCTGCAGGAAGTCACGCTGCCGATGAAACGCGAGAATGCAGCGGCCTACATGCAGTTTGCAGATCCTCGAGTGTATGTCCTGCTTGCAGTCGTGATGCTGGTGGCTGCCGTGCTGCTGCAGTTGCGTATCAGCCGCTCGCGCTTCGGTCTGTCGCTGCTGGCAATCAAACAGAACGAGATAGCCGCCGAGACGTCCGGCATCAACCCGTTTCGCTGGAAGCTGGCGGCCCTGGTGCTGTCGGGCGCGATCGCCGGTCTGGCCGGCGGCCTGTACGCAGTGGTCTTGGTGACGGTGACCCCGCATTCCGTATTCGGCCTGCTAGTCTCGGCGCAAGCGTTGATCTTCACGATGTTCGGCGGCGTGGGCTGGGTAGCAGGCCCGGTCATAGGCGCGGCAGTTTTGCTGCCGCTTGGCGAGCTGCTCAGCGCCACCGTGGGCGCCCGCCTGCCGGGCATCCAGGGAGTGCTGTATGGCCTGGCGATCATCCTGGTCGTGCTGTTGGCACCGGACGGCATATTGCCCAAGCTGGCCAGCCGCTACCGAGGGGGGGCAGGGCGCGCCGCCGTATTGTCGGCCCAGACGGTCGGCCTGTCGGCGCAGGCAAGCTCCGAGCCCGTGCATCCCGACCTGCGGCAGGCGCCGGTCATCATGCAGGTGGCCGGCCTGTCCAAGCGGTTCGGCGGCCTGCAGGCGGTCAGCCAGGTGTCGTTCCAGGCGCGCCAGGGCGAGATCCTGGGCATTATCGGCCCGAATGGCGCGGGCAAGACCACGTTGTTCAACCTGCTCAACGGCATTGTGCATCCGACGGCTGGCAGCGTGATCTTCGAAGGTCGTGAACTGGCGGGGCTCAGGCCCTTCGAGATCTGTCGGCTGGGCGTGGGCCGCACATTCCAGGTGGCGCGTATATTCGCGCGGCTGAGCGTACTGGAAAACGTGCTGGTGGGCGCGCTATCGTCCGAGCCTGATGACCGGCGCGCCCGCGAACGTGCCCGCCAGGCGCTCGACCAGGTCGGGCTGGGGGCATGGGCCGATGAGCGGGCAGGCCGCCTGACGGCAGTGCAATTGCGCCTGATGGAACTCGCCCGCGCCCTGGCGATGCGGCCGCGCCTGTTGCTGGTCGACGAAGTGCTGGCCGGCCTGGGTGGCAAGGAAGTGGAGCAGGTCGTCGAGGTACTGACGAAGCTGCGCGCCATGGGCGTGACGCAGATCATCATCGAGCACACCATGCACGCGATGGTAAGGCTGGCAGACCGTTTGCTGGTACTGGACCATGGCAAGGTGCTTTACGTGGGCGAGCCGGCGGCGGTAACCAGCGAGCCCGCCGTCATTGAAGCCTACCTTGGAAAGAAATGGGTGCACCATGCTGCGCATTAACGATCTGTGTGTGTCGTATGGCGATCTGGCGGCGCTGAAGAACGTCAGCATCGATGTGGCGGCAGGCAGCTTTGTGGCAATCGTCGGAGCCAACGGAGCCGGCAAGACCACATTGTTCAAATCCATTTCCGGGGTGGTTGACGCCCTGTCGGGAACGATTTCGTTCGACGGGCAGGAGCTCTCTGGCATCGATCCCGTGCAGCGGGCCCGGCTGGGAATTGCACACGTGCCCGAAGGAAGGCAGGTATTCGGCAACCTGACCGTACTGGAAAACTTGGAAATGGGCGCGCAGACAGCGCAAGCGCTGCGGCGATGGACGTCGTCGCTGGACCTCATCTACGCGTTATTTCCCCGCTTGGCAGAGCGCAAGACGCAGTTGGCGGGAACCTTGTCGGGCGGCGAGCAGCAGATGGTGGCGATCGGGCGGGGCCTGGCCTCGTGTCCGCGGCTGTTAATGCTGGACGAACCATCGATGGGCCTGGCGCCTGCCGTGGCCGACGCCATATTCGAATGCATCGAACAGGTCCACCGCGAAAGCGGCATGGCGGTGTTGCTGGTAGAGCAGCGTGTCACCGAGGCGCTGCAGGCCTGCAGCTATGGCTACGTGCTGGAATCGGGCCGGGTTTCTCTGCAGGGAGATCACGATGCCATGGTTGGCGACCCTCGTATCAAACAGGCATACCTGGGCATGTAGCACAGGGTGTCACGGCGCGTTTTAACGGACGCTCGGAAGGCATTGCCGCGGCGTTTTCATCAGAATAGGAGGAAGACAAAATGAGCAACCTGGCATTCAGTTCCATCCGGCGCCGCGGCATCATGGGCGCCATGCTGACCGCGGTCTTCTCGATGGCAGGGGGGGCTGTGCTGGCGCAGCCAGCCGTGTCCGAGGTCAAGCTGGCCGTGATCGTGCCGCTGTCGGGGCCGTGGGCACGTAATGGCGAACTTCATCTGAAAGGCGCCCAGGCTGCCGTCGAAGATATCAACGCGGCCGGCGGCATCAAGGCGCTGGGCGGTGCCAAGATCAAGCTGCTGCCGGTGGATGCCGGCGACAGCGTCGAGAAAGCCAGAAGCGCGGCGCAGCGCCTGTTGGCGTCCGAACCGGATCTGGTGGGCGCCACGGGTAGCTTCGTCAGTTCCTTTACCTTGGCGGTCACCGAGATGACGGAACGGGCCGAACTGCCGTTCTTGACTCTGTCTTATTCCGACCAGATCAATGATCGCGGCTTCAAGTATGTGTTCCAGACGTCGCCTTCGGCCAATGCCCAGGCCCAGGCCATCTTGCCCATCGTGATGAGGCTGGCGAGCGAGAGCGGGGGAAAGACGCCACAGACGGTCGGCATTGTGATGGACAACACGGCTTCGCCAGTCAGTTTCACCAAATCGATGCGCGAAGGGGGGTTCCAGCAGCAGAACTTGAAGCTGGTGGTCAACGAAGTCTATACGCCGCCGCTGTCGGACGCCACTTCGATGGTGCAGCGCTTGCGCAATACACGGCCCGACTTCGCCTTCCTGCTGTCGACCAATGTGCCCGACACAAAACTGCTGCTCGAGAAAATGCGCGAAATGCGGCTGGGCAATGGCGTCATGCCGGTGATTACCAATGGCGGCCACATGGGTGCGCCCGAACTGCTCAAGGTCATGGACAAGCAAAGCCTGGAAGGCGTGATGGTGGTCATCGCGAATTGGGGAGGCAAGGGAAACGAGGCGGTAATGCGCGCGTTTAGCGAAAAATTCAAAGAGCCATGGATGACCCAGGACAGTATGTCGACTTACGGCGACATGTGGGTATTCAAAGAAGCCATGGAAAGCGCCAAGTCGGCTGACAGGCGCAAGGTCGCTGCAGCCATTCGCGCCATGGACACGACCGAAGGCGCAGCCAAGTTTTATGCGGGCGGCCATTTGAAATTCGATGCCCAGGGGCGCCGTGTCGATGCAGAAACGGTCATCCTGCAATGGCGCGACGGCAAGCCGGTGCCGGTCTACCCCCCCAGCCTGGCTGTCGCAGAGCCGCGCTGGACCAAGCGATAGCGCAATAGGCCAGCAGGAGACGACGGCATGATCGGCTCGTTCGACGAAGCATGGCTCGGGTTGGTGCAAGAAGACGTGCTGGATCCGGCGCTGCCGATTGTCGATCCGCACCACCATCTGTGGCAGCATGGCCGGCGCTATTTGCTGGATGAACTGCTTGCCGACCTGGCAGATGGCCATCGCGTGGTGGCAACGGTGTTTTGCCAGTCGGAATATGGATACCTTGCTGAAGGTCCGCAAGCGCTGCGCCCGGTGGGCGAGACCGCGCTGATGGCGGGGCTGGCCGAGCAGGCCCGGCGCCAAGGCGTGCGCACGCAGGTGTGCGCGGGCATCCTGGGCTATGCCGATCTGCAATTGGGCGACGCGGTGCTACCCGTTTTGCAGGCACACATCGAGGCTGCGGCGGGCCGTTTCCGGGGGGTGCGTCATGTCGCGGCACGGCATGACGCATTCAGCGTCCGGATGGCGTACCAACCTGCCGCGGCTTTGCTGGCGGACCCGATGTTTCGCAAGGGGTTGGCACAGTTGCAGGCGTTGGGGCTGGTGTTCGAGGCCTGGGTATACCACCCGCAGCTAGCCGAAGTGCTGGCGCTGGCGCGCGCCATGCCTGGGTTGGCCATCGTGTTGAATCACTGCGGCGGCCCGTTGGCTGCCGGGCCGTACCGGGGCAAGCGCGCCGAAGTGTTTCCCGTGTGGCGCGATGCCATGCGGCAACTGGCGGCGTGCCCCAATGTCGTGGTCAAGCTGGGGGGGTTGGGCATGCCGATCGGCGGTTTTGATTTCCACAAGCAGCCACGGCCGCCGACGTCCCAGGAACTGGTCGATGCTTGGCGGCCTTATATGGAGCCTTGTCTCGAGGACTTTGGCGCGTCGCGATGCATGTTCGAAAGCAACTTTCCAGTCGACAAGGCGATGCTTGGCTATCGCGTCCTGTGGAATGCCTACAAAAAACTGGCCGCCGGGACATCAAGCGCCGATAGGGCAGGTTTGTTCCACCAGACGGCCGCGCGCGTGTATCGCCTGAATTTGCCTCGCGCGGGCCAATGAAGGCTTGACCTGTCATTGACGAACACTTCCGCCGCAATTGGCGTGGCGGTCGATAACATATCTGGAGACAACATGAAATTTTGGACTGTTATTTTGTCTGTTGCATTGGCTGCCGCAAGTGGCCAGGCGATTGCCGCCAGCTATCCGGCAAGAGCGGTGCGTATTGTGGTCCCGTTTGCACCGGGCGGCATCGGCGACGGCGCTGCCCGCCTGCTGGCCACGAAGCTGACCGAGCAGACGGGGCAGCCCTTCGTGGTCGAGAACCGCACCGGAGCGGGTGGCCGCATCGGCTACGACTACGTGGCCAAGGCCGATAACGACGGCTACACCCTGGTTGCGATCGACACGTCATACAACATGTATCCCGGCCTGTACGCCAAGCTGCCGTGGAATATCGACGAAGATCTGGTGGGTATCACGCGTTCATCCGAAACGCCTTATGCCCTGATCACCAGTGCTGATTCCAAGATGAAGACCGTGGGTGACCTGGTGGCGGCGGCCAAGGCCGAGCCGGGCAAGATCAACTATGGTTCGGCGGGCATCGGCAGCGCCAACCATGCGGCCACCCATCTGTTTGCACAAGCGGCCGGCATCGAGTTGTCGCATGTTCCATACAAAGGCATGGGCGATGCGCTGGTCGGCCTGTATGGCGGGTCGGTCGAGCTGATGCTGACCGCGCTGCCCACTGCAGCCGGCCAACTGGCCAGCGGAAAAATCACCGTGCTGGGGGTGTCGTCCCAAGCGCGCTTGCAGACATTCCCGGACATCCCGACGATTAAAGAACAGGGTGTGGATTACGTAGGGGGCAACTGGTTTGGCCTGGCCGCGCCCAAGGGCACGCCGCCCGAGATCATCGAGTTCCTGCATCAACAGACCGTCAAGGCGTTGGCCTCGGCCGACCTGCGCAAGTCCTTCGAGACCTTGGGCTTGCAGCCCGTGGGCGACACGCCGCAGGCGTTCAACAAGTTGCTGCATGAGCAGACCCGGTACTGGACGGATGCGCTGCGCAAGGCGAACATTCAGCCTCAGTGATAAGGAGTTGCGCAATGCATCCGCGGATAGTTTTCCTGGACGATGACCCTGTCATACGCATCGCCCGTTATGTGCTGCTGAATCGTCATGACGACCCATGGGTCCGTGATTTCTTTGCACCCGAACTGGCCGATTTGTCGGTCGTCCGCCACTCTGCGCGCGGTATCACCAGCGCGGATGGATCCACGGTCGAATTGGCGTCGGGGCCGGTGCGCAACGCCGACATCATCGTCTATCGCCGTGGCTTGGTGGATGCCGGGGTGCTGGCCGCCAACCCCGCCCTGCGGCTGATCGTTCGCCTGGGCGAGCGCGCCGATGGTGTCGATATTGCCGCGGCGCAGGCTGCCGGAGTGAACGTGGTGTGTGTGCCGCGCCGTACGCTGCGCTATACCGCCGAACATGCCTTGCTGCTGATGATGGCGCTGGCGCGCCGTTTGCTGCCGGCCGACCGCGCGGTGCGCGAAGGCCGCTATGACGCCGCGCACGTGCATCCCATCGAGAACGTGTCGTACAACTGGGCGAACCTGGTTGGCTCTACCGGTTTGCACGGTAGCACGCTGGGGGTGATAGGCCTGGGCGAGGTGGGTACCCTGGTGGCGCGCCTGGGGCACGCGTTTGGCATGCATGTGCTGTATTACAAGCGGAACCGCGTGTCCATTGGCCAGGAAAGCGCGCTGAGCATCGAATATGCCGCCCTGGACGATCTGCTGGCGGCATCCGATTTTGTGTCGCTGCATGTCGACAACACGCCGCAGAACGCCAATTTGATCGGTGCGGCGGCCTTTGCGGCCATGCGTGCGCAGGCATTCTTCATCAACGTCAGCCGCGGACGCCTGGTAGACGAAGATGCACTGTATGACGCCCTGGCAACGGGCCGTATTGCGGGCGCCGGGCTGGATACGCATCGAATCGAACCGCGGCCGGCGCATGATCGCTTCTCGAAACTGGATAACGTCATCTTGACCCCCCATTTTGCCGGCGGGGCACGATCTGGCGTGTTGAGCGAGATAGACGTGATTTTCAAATCCATCCATGAGGCGCTGGCTGAAGTGTCGGCATCGAACACACCATGAACGACACGCTGAGCAACCGAATTGCGCAATGGAGTGCCGGATTCTCGATCGAGATATTGCCGCCGCCGGCCGTTGCCCTGGTGAAACGGGCATTTCTGGATACGCTGGCCGTGACCTTGCTGGGTTCCCGGCTCGATGGCCCGCGCATCGTCGCCGATATCGAACTGGCGCGCGGCGCGGCGCCGGCGGCCTCGATCCACGGCATGGGCGGCAAGACTGATCTTCTGAGCGCCGCCCTGATCAATGGCACGTCGGCGCACGCAGAGCTGTTCGACGACAATAGCGTGCCCATGATTGCCCACCCCAGTTCACCGCTGGTATCGGCGCTGCTGCCATTGGCCCAGGTGCATGATCTGCCGGGCCGCAGCCTGATCGAGGCCTACAGTGTCGGCTTCGAGGTCGGTGTGGCACTGGGGCGGGCGGCCAATCCCGCGCTGTACGAAAAAGGCTGGCACGTGACCCGTGTGCTGGGGGTTGTCGGCGCGACCGCCGCCTGTTGCCGGCTGCTGGGCCTGCCGCTCGAGCGCACGGTGGCGGCGTTGGGTATTGCCGCCACCATGGCCAGCGGCCTGCGGCAGAACTTCGGCACCATGACCATGGGCTTGCATGTGGGGCTGACGGCGCGCGACGCGGTGCACGCCACATTGCTGGCTCAATCCGGCATGAGCGCGGATGCGGCCGGGCTGGACGGAAAGTACGGCCTGTTCCCCACCTTCTCGCCGCACGCCTTCGTGCCTCCAGACTTCGGCCGGCCGCTGGAATTGATGGCCTCGGGCATTACTTTCAAGCCCTATCCTTCTGGTGCACCGACGCATGCCGCCGTGGACGCGGCGCTGGCGCTGCGCGCCCGGCCGGGATTCGACGCCGCGCGGATCACGCATATCACTTGCCTGGTGCATCCCTGGAACGCCATGACACTGCGCGAGGAAGAGCCATGCAATACCTTGCAAGCGCGGGTGAACATGCGTTATTGCGTTGCGGCCGCGATGCTTTACGGCGAACTGACATTCCGGCAGTTCGATGACAGCGTGCTCGGCGATCCGGCGTTGACGCGCTTGATGCAAGCGACTGCCATCGAGATGGCTGACGGTCTTCCTGACAATGGCGAGTTTCCCGCTGAATTGCGCGTGCAAACCCAGGATGGCAACACCTGGGTAGAGCGGCGCGATGTGCCACCGGGGGGATCCAGCCGGCCATTGGCCGACAGCGACATCATTGCCAAGTTCGAGTCGTGCGCCAGTGTGTCTTTGTCGGCCGAGACGACCGAGCACGTCATCGGCATGGTGCTGGGCCTTGACGGCCTGGCGTCGGCCGCCCCACTGTGTGAATCGCTGGAGGGCCGCCCATGCGGCAAGCAGACATGACACCTACCGTCAACCAAGTTGCCGCCCAGTGGATGTCGGCACTGGCCTGGAATCAGATCCCCGCTGACCTGGTCGCCAGCGCGAAGCTGCGGATACTGGATACGCTGGGCGTGGCATTGGCGGCCAGTGCGCAGCAATATGGCGATGTCATGGGCCGCGCCGTGGCCGATTTCGAACAGCCGGGGCCTTGCCGGGTGCTGGGCATGCACCTCACCACAGGTCCGGCCTGGGCCGCCCTGGCCAACGGCATGCTGGCGCACGCGTTGATCTTCGACGACACCCATAGCGCTTCGATCGTTCATCCCACCAGCCCTTTGCTGGCGGCAACCTTGGCCGCAGGGGAAAAAGTCGGGGCCACGGGGCAGGAATTGCTGCTGGCCCTTATCGGCGGTACCGAGCTGGCCTGCCGCATCGGCCTGGTGGCACAGGGCGGTTTTCACGTTGCGGGTTTCCAGCCTACGGCGATTGCCGGGCCGTTCGGCTGTGCTTATGCAGCCAGCCGGCTGTACGGCCTGGATGCCGCGCGTACCGGCCATGCCGCCGGTATCGCTGGCAGCATGGCTGGCGGAATCAATGAAAGCTGGACAGACGGCACTTGGGCGCAGATCATGCACCCCGGCTGGGCCGCCCACAGCGGGATCACGGCGGCAACGCTGGCCAAGAGCGGTTACTCGGGGCCTGGCACGGTATTCGAGGGGCGTTTCGGCTTGTTTCGCACTCACATCCAGCGCGATGATTTCCAACCCGATTTCACACGCATAACCGACGGCCTGGGCGAAGATTGGCAGGGGCGGCATATTGTTTTCAAGCCATATCCATGCGCCCACGTGATCCATCCGTTCCTGGATGCCATCCTTGAAATGCGGCGCCAAGGGCTGCGCGCGGAAGATGTCGAGCGCGTGGTGTGCCCCATCGCAGAATACATGGTGCGTATCGTGTGCGCTCCTGCCGATGAGAAGCGTCGTCCGCTGGGCGAAGCGCAGGCCCGCACCAGCTTGCAGTATTCGCTGGCCGAGGCACTATGTACCGGCCGGCTGGACGCGGGAAGTTATTCGCCGGCCAACATGGCGGACCCTGCCATCCTGGCGCTGGCGGATCGAATCGAGCATGCAGTCGACGATGCTGCACCCGATAGCCGGGCCTACAAAGGCTGGGTGATCGTCCAGACGAAAGATGGCCGGCGGGAGAAAATCGTGCCGCATACTCGTGGCAGCGCCGAGAATCCCATGAGCCGCGCCGATGTGCTGGCCAAATTCTCGGCCAATGCCAGCCTGTGCCTGCCCAAGCAACGCGTCGACGCCATTGTGCAGGCGGTTGGCCAGCTCGAGCACCAGTCGGTTCGGCAACTGATGGCACTGTGCGTGCCGGAAGAGGCACCCGCGTAGGAGGGCGCCGGCAGTATGCCGGCCGGGATCTCAGACGACGCCGCTGGCCCGCATGTGGTCGATCGCCGCGGCGTCATAGCCCAGTTCGGCCAGGATTTCATTCGAATGTTCGCCCAGCGTCGGCGGCGGCCGGCGCAACTGGCCCGGGGTGTCGGAAAACTTGACCGGGAAGCCCAACTGCGGGATCGTGCCTTCCACGGGGTGGTCCATGTGCTGGATCAGCCCGCGAGCGGTCACGTGGGGGTCGGCCAGGGCTTCGCCCATGGTGTTGACCGGCGTCACAGGTAGATCGTGGCCCGCCAGGAAGCGGCACCATTCGTCGCGCGTTCGGCTGGTGAACAGCGCCGCCAGCGATTGCTGCTGGGCATCGCGGGCCTGGCCTTCAGGCCATTGTTGATCCTTCCACTGCACCAGGCCGGTTACCTCGCAGAACCGCATCCAGAAATGTTCTTCGAACGCGGCCAGCGCCAGGTAGTTGCCGTCCTGGCAGCGATAGACGTTGTAGCAGGGCGCACCGCCCAGGTTCAGGTATTCGCCGCCGTGGGGCTCGCGGCCCGCGAACAGCGGCTCGGCAGCGTGGTAGGCCAGGAAGGATTGCGCGCCGTCGAACATCGATACATCGACCATCTGGCCCCGTCCGGTTGTCTGGCGCGCCACGATCGCCGCCAGAATGCCGAACACGCCCATCAACGAGCCGCCACCGATGTCGGCCACCAGGGTGCCCGGTACCGCCGGTCTTCCGCCCCGGCCGAACATCTGCAGGGCGCCTTGCAGCCCCATATAGTTCAAGTCATGGCCGGGCAGGTGCTTGTACGGTCCGTCCTGGCCAAAGCCGGATATCGCGCAATAGATCAGGCGCGGATTGCGCGCTGACAGCGCTTCGTAGTCCAGGCCCAGGCGCTGCATCACGCCGGGCCGGAACCCTTCAAGCACGACGTCGGCGCGATCCGCCATCGCCATGAAGACCTGCTTGCCAGCCTGGCTCTTCAGGTTCAGCGTCAAGCTGCGTTTGTTGCGATTACACAGCAGGAAGGTGCCCGAGTCTTGCCGGTTGATCGGCGCGAAGTCGCGCTGGTAATCGCCGCGCCCCGGGGCCTCGACCTTGATGACGTCTGCGCCCAGGTCCGCCAGCATTTGCGTGCAAAGCGCCCCGGGCAACAGCCGGCTGGCATCGACGATGCGGATGCCGGCCAGTGCCTGCGGCGCGGTGGGGTCGGAATGCATGTTTGCGCCTTTGGGATACGCCATTTCAGGCGCCAGGGGGTTCATCCATGAACAGCGAAGGCAGCTTCAGTTTCTGCACTTTGCCGGTCGTGGTCAGGGGCAAGTCTTCCTGCCGGACGAAGCGATACAGGGCGGGCACCTTGTAGGCCGCCAGATCGCGTCGGCACAGCGCGGTAAGGTCCGCCACGCTGGGAGCGGTGTCGCCGTGAGTGACCACCACCGCGGCCAGGACCTGGTCCACCACCGGGTCTGCCACGCCCACCACGTAGGCGGCGTGGACATCGGGGTGCCGCATCAAGGTCTCTTCCACTTCGATAGGCGCGATGTTGATACCGCCGCTCTTGACCATTTCAGTAATACGGCCGCGGTAGAACAACCGGCCGGATGCATCCGTCAGGCCCAGGTCTCCGGAACGCAGGTATCCCTTGTGATCGAAGGCTTCGCGGGTCTTGGCCTCATCCTTGTAGTAGCCGGCAAACAAATAGCCTTTAATACGGATTTCGCCTATCTCGCCGGTGTCTCGCTCGTGCCCGGTTTCCGGGTCACATATCCGCACGTGCACACCGGGCAGCGGCATGCCGACCGAGTGCAGGCGCATATCCAGCGAGTCATCGACATCGGTCACCGCGCAGTTGCCGTAGGTCTCAGTTAGACCGTAGACGTTGCAGATCTGGTGCACGCCCAGGTCCATGATGCGCTTGAGCTGCTCCGGCGTGCCTATGGTGGCTCCGCTGCGCAGGGACGACAGGTCGCGTTGCGGGCGATCTGGATGGTCTTGCAGCGCATACGCCATATTGGGAGTGCCGTAGAACAGCGTGCAGCGTTCGCGTTCGATGAGGGCAAGCGCCTCGCCGGCGTCGAACTTTTCCTGCAGGCACAGGCAACCGCCATGTGTCAGCACGTTGGCGGTGGCGTTCACACTGCCGAAGCTCCAGAACAGCGATACTACCAGCCAGATTCGGTCATCTGCCGTGGTGTGCTGGCGTTCGCCGATGTTCCACCCGTTCTCGATCGAAGCCTGATGGCGCAGCAGAATTCCTTTAGGCGCGGCTGTCGAGCCCGAGCTATACAACAAGAATGCGACATCTTCGCCACCGACTTCCCGGCCGCGCGCCTCGGCCTGTGCCACGCTGACGCCTCGCAGCAGCGTGCTCCAATCGTTCCATCGATAGTCGCTGTTGCTGGCGTTTTGTGCGGCGCCCAGCCAGACCACATGCTGCAGCAACGGTAGGCGCGGACGGACGTCGGCCAGCGTCTGCCGGTAATCGTGGCTGCGGATGCCTTCAATGGCGAGCAGTATCGTGACATCGGCATGATGCAGCGCATATTCCAGTTCGCGTGGCGTGGCCCAGGTGTTCAGCGCGACCACCACGGCGCCGACTTGGTGGATCGCCAGAAACGAAACGATCCACTCGGGCCGGTTATTCATCAGGATGGCGACGTGGTCTCCGCGACGTACGCCCAGGTTCAACAGGCCGCGCGCAACGCGCAGGACTTCGGTGTGCAGTTCGGCATAGGTCAGGCGTTGCCCGGACCCGACTACGGCCTCTCTTGGCCCATAGCGCAGCGCTTGTTCTGCGAGCAAGGCCGGGAAGGTCTTGCCCGCGGGGAGTGATGCGGCCATTTTGTGTTTCTTCTCCTGTTGCAGGCTACAGGCCGCCACCGCGAGCGGCCGCTGTTGTTGCTGTTCTCGTCAGGCGAGTTCGAACCAGAAATCGAGCACGTCGCCGGTGCGTTCTTTGGCGAAGTGAGTCATGACGCGCGTGCCGATCGCCAGCTTCTCGGCGGCTTCGGCCGGGTTGCTCAGATCCACGTTCTTGAAGTAGCCGCCGATAGCGGTGTCGGCGCCTTCGAGCAGCACGTAGCCGAAGGCATAGGGGGGAGGAGGCAGGTTCTTGAATGCGTCATAGACGATAGTGAAAGCTTCGATCACGCCTGCCGGGCCCACCTTGACCCAATCGGTCGTGGGCTCCAGCGTTTGGTCCGAAAAGGCGCGCGGCGGCACCAGCACCCGCCCAGACTTGGGGCAGCGCCGGCCGTAAATCTCGGCGTCATCGCGGATCTTGGTATAGAACCAGCTGGCGGTCTCGCCCAGCGCGTGTTCGTAGGTGATGTTCCAGTTTTCGGTTCGCTTCAATAGTTCCATCGTCCTCTCCGTCAAGCCTCTACGACCATCGTTCCGAAGAACTGATGGTCACCGCCATTGCCGCTGGCAATGGCCACTTTTGCTCCTGGTACCTGGTGCTGTCCTGCGCGTCCCCATACCTGCAGCGCGGCCTCTGCCACGCGGATCATTGCGGTCACCGCGATCGGGTTCGAGCAGACCGTGCCGCCCGAAGGATTTACGGGCAGGCGGCCGCCTATCCTGAAATAGTCTTCTTCCTTGAGCATGCGGGGAGACTGCCCAAGCGGCGCCAGTCCGGCGGCCTCGATAGCGTGGAATTCCGTGTTGCTGAAAGGCGCATACAGCTCGGCCACGTCGACTTGGCGTACGGGGTCGGTAATACCGGCCATCTTGTACGACCGCTGGAACGATTCGCCCAGCGCATGCGCATCGGCATGGTCGGCGGTGAAGCCTTTGCCCATGCGGTCGCCCAGGTAGTAGCTCTCGGACGAATGCGCCACGCCGGTGATCCACACGGCTTCCAGATTGTTGGCACGGATGTAGTCTTCCGAGGCCAGCACCATGGCGCAGCCTCCGCTCGATTGGGGGCAGCAGTCGAACAGCTTGATCGGCCACGAGATCATGCGTGAATCCATGACCTCTTCGATGGTGGTCTCTTTGCGCAAATGGGCACGGGGGTTCAAGGCCGCGTGGGCGCGGTTTTTAACAATGACGCGTGCCATGTCTTCTTGGGTCATGCCGTACTTGTGCATGTACCGCAGCGCCGACATGGCCAGCATGGTGATGGTTCCCAGGGGCAGTGATCTTTCGTAGGTGGGGTCCCAGATCTTGTTCATGATGGTCTGCGAGTCACCGCATTCGCCGACTTTGTCTGCGCCGGCCACCAGCACGATGTCGCAGACGCCTGCCGCGACGTGCGAGTGCGCGGCAGCCACGGAGGAGATACCGGTAGATCCACCGGTGTTGATCCGCATGAAGCGCTTGTTGTGCGCACCGACCGCATCCACGCCCAGGCGTTCGGCGTTGCCGATGCCCAGCAATGCATCGGGCGCCAGCGAGTAGACCACCGCCTCCATGTCTTCCAACGAACGCTGGCAGTCGTTCAACGCCAGCGAGACGGCTTCGCGCACAAGTTCGGGATAGTTCGCGTCGTCTCGGCGCGATTTATAGTCAGATTGTCCGATTCCGATGATTCCGACACGGGGTGCCTTCATTGCTGAGCCTCTTTAGGGTCGCGTCCAAATACGACAACGGTGTTGTATTGCATGGCAAAGCCGCTGGCACCGTGTGCCAGCGCCTTGTTGGCGCGGTCGGCCTGGTGCCGTCCGGCGCATCCCCGCACCTGGTTTGCGGCTTCGGCGATGCGCAGCAATCCAGTGCAGAACACCGGGTTGAATGACAGCGCTCCGCCGGAGAGATTGACCGGGAGCGCGCCGCCGCGCTTGAAGTCGCCTCGGCCGATCCTTGCACTCCATTGCTCCGCTTCGCAAAGGCCCAGGGCTTCGAGCGCAATCAGTTCTTGATATGGGGTGGCATCGGCCACTTCCGCCAGGTCGAATGATGTGGCGGCGTCCTTGATGCCGGCAGCTTCGTATGCTTGCCGAGCCGCCGATCGCAGCGAAGGCAGGTCGGCAAGGTCGCGGTCTCCCAGGAAGCCTGGCTCGGTGGCCCAGCCAATGCCCTGGATCCAGGCAGGATTGGCAATATTGCGTTCGGCAATGAATTCATCGCTGGCCAGCACCAGGGCCACCGCGGCGAAAGCCGGTTTGCTGACCATGCCTTCGGTCAAAGGCCAGCGTACGACGCGGCCGCTGGCAATGATCTCAGGCTCGACAGGGTGGGCCGAGAACTCGGGATAGGCAATGGCGGCATGCTTGCGATTGCTCTCGGCGATCGCGATCGCTGCGTCGCGAATGCCGGGTACGCGCGCTTCCAGCGCGTTGGCTTGCAGCCCGTGCGACGACAGGTCGTCCAGGGGAAGCTGGCGATGGAAGTAAGGATCGGTTCCCAGGCGCTGGGCATCGTTTAGCGCTGCGGTCTCCAACGGACTCCAGGACACGATCAGTTGCGTGCGGAACTGGCCGGATGCCACGCGCAGGCTACCCAGCACGAAAGCATGTTCGGCGCAGGAGGGTGTAGAAAGAATATCGCGGCCGACACCGCCCACCGATCCGGATGCCGCCATGATGGCAATGGCTCGGCCATCGTATTGATCGTTTGCCGCGACGACGATGCCGTCGATGTCTGCGATATCCAGTCCGGCGTCCAGCAGGGCATTCCGGGTGACTTGATGCAAGGCTTCTTCAAGCGATGCGGTATCGTGGTACCGGGGGGTATGAAAGGCGCATCCAATCATGCCGGTCTGCAATGCTGTTTTCATCCGTCTCTCGCCTCTTATCGTTGGCACTCCAAGCAGGGAATCGCTTGCGGCGCATTCAGGATTGCAAATGTAGTGGGCGTGAAACATAATAAAAAGACGTCTTTTTTTATATTTATTAATCGGTTTTTTTGATGAAACACGTCAACCTACAAAGCTTGGATACGCTGTGTTGCATCGCCCGGTTAGGGACTTTCCAGGCGGCGGCATCGCACTTGAACGCCACCCAGCCCACCATCTCGGGGCGCATCCGCGATCTGGAAAATGCCGTCGGCGTTGCGTTGTTTCAGCGGCAGGGGCGCCGTATGGTCCTGACGATTCAAGGCAGGGAACTCGTGCGCAAAGTCGAGCCCCTGCTCAGGTCGCTCGATGACGCCCTGGTGTCGCTGGACAACCCAGCAGCCGCCAGCGGCATTGTGCGCATCGGTGCGGGCGAGATTGTGGCGCTGAGTTGGCTGCCCACGCTGGTCGGGCAATTGAAAACCCTGATGCCGAAAGTGACCTACGAGATCGAGGTGGACCTTACCGTGAACATGCGGCATCGGCTCGAGAACGGGCAGATCGACATCGCGATCGTTGCCGCGCCTATTGCACTGAACCAGATCGATTCGATATCCCTGGGAGCGGTGCCTATGTGCTGGACCATCGCCCCGGCCTTGAAAGCCACGGTGGCGGAACGCAAACTCGCGCCCGGCGAATTATTGGCGGCATTTCCTGTGTGGTCCCTGCATCGGCCATCGGCGATTTTTCCGATGACGACTTCTGCCCTGCGGGAATTCGGCGTCGAGGCCGATAGCATCGACACCAGCGACAACATGCTCAGCATCGTCAAGATGATCGTCAATGGCTGTGGCATCGCCCTGTTGCCGCGCGTGTTGGTCCAAGAACATCTGGCGCGCGGCGAACTCGAGCTGCTCTGCCCGAAGCTACCCGAGCCCGAGCTGGAGTTCGTGGTGGCCTGGAATACTGAACAGGCTCAGTCGACCATCAAGCACATCGTGAAAATGGCGGTGGCAATTTCGACATTTTCGGGAATGGCAGGTGCCACGCAAGCCTAGATGTTCGCGGATAGGTATTCGCAGCCTGGAGAGGCCCGGGGAGATCAGATTTGACTGCAGGAAATTCGTGAAACAAAAAAGGCCGTCCCTGCGTAAACAGAGACAGCCTTCAAAATTGGTGCTTGGTCCGCTTGGTCCATTAGGAATCTACGGTCCTTCATCGGCTGCAGCCACTTCCGCAAGGTCAGTGACTGGCTGCGCGAGCATGGCGAGGTCGGTATAAACTGGGCCAAAAGCCAGACGCCCTGACTGCTGTTCGGGGGCGACGCTAATACAACACTTAGGAGAGAAGACATGCCCAGTCTGTTGCTCGACGTTGACCCGGATGGTTTGCTGGAATATTCGGTGGTGTACACCGATCGTGCCGTCAACCATATGTCGAACGCCTTTCAGGGCGTGATGAAAGACATTTCCAGGGTGCTGAAGCAAACCTATAACGCCTCGTCCGCCATCGTCGTGCCGGGCAGCGGTACCTTCGGCATGGAAGCCGTCGCGCGTCAGTTCGCCACGAACAAGCGCTGCCTGGTTATCCGCAACGGCTGGTTCAGTTATCGCTGGACGCAAATCTTTGACATGGGCAGCATTCCCTCAGAAACGGTCGTGCTCAAGGCGCGCCCCCAAGACCCCGGTAGGCAGGCGGCTTTCGTTCCGCCACCGGTGGACGAAGTCGTTGCGGCCATCAAGCAGCATAAACCCGACCTGGTGTTCGCACCGCACGTCGAAACCGCATCAGGCATCATTCTGCCCGATGATTACATGCGCAAAGTGGCCGATGCAGTGCACGCCGAGGGCGGGCTCTTCGTCCTGGACTGCATTGCATCGGGCACGATATGGGTCGACATGAAGGCGGTCGGCGTCGATATTCTGATCAGCGCTCCCCAGAAGGGCTGGACGGCATCGGCATGCTGCGGCCTGGTCATGCTGGGTGATTCGGCCCGTCAACGTATCGGCGACACGGTCAGCACCAGCTTTGCGGCCGACTTGCGCAAATGGCTGCAAATCATGGAAGCCTATGAAGGCGGCGGCCACGCTTACCACGCTACCTTGCCTACTGACTCATTAAGAATATTGCGCGATGTCATGTTAGAAACCGAGGCGTACGGTTTCGACAAAGTGCGCGCTGAACAACAGGCGCTGGGCAATGCGGTGCGCGCCTTGCTAAGGGAAAGGGGCTTCAAGAGTGTTGCGGCCGACGGCTTTGCTGCGCCTGGCGTCGTGGTCAGCTACACCGACGACGATGACATACATTCGACCCGCAAATTCGCCAAGGTAGGCATCCAGGCGGCCGCGGGTGTGCCATTGCAGTGCGACGAGCCCAGCGACTTCAAGACCTTCCGGTTGGGTTTGTTCGGGCTGGATAAGCTGCACAATCTGGATCGTACGGTGGGTAGCCTGAAGCAGGCACTGGACGCCATGTCCTGATGGGCGTCCACGAATACCCGTTTGGCCCATGAAAATCCAGTATAGTCAAACGTTGAACGATGGAGGCCGATTCCGGACGTCTTTTATGAGGCGCCGCGATATGTCCTGATCATGGAGGCGTCCATCAAACCATCGTTTGTTGGAATGACCGGTTTGACGAGTCTGACAATGCCGCAGAGCCAGTCCTATCCAACGCAAAGTGGAGGATCTGCATGTACTTCATCGGCTATCACGGCACGAGCGAGGCGTCGGCCGTAAATATTCTCACTGTAGGAATCCAGGAGCGGTTCCTGCCGCCAACGGGGCAGATCGGTCGAGGGTTCTATGTCGCAAAAATGAATGGCAAGCTGCCGCACTGGGGCTCCGAACAAGCGACTGCGCCAGCCCGTGCGCGCCAGTCGCGCTTTGCTCAGATGGTCAGCCTGCTTACCGGCGAGGCGAGGAATCCATGGCTGGACAGCAGCGCCAAGCGGACGATCCTGAAAATCTATGCCACGCGTCCGCTGCTGCGCTGCAAGTGGAACATAATGAACTCCGGTGATTTGGGCTTTTTGAAGGCCGTGCTGTACAACAACGACGGCCCGGGTCTAGATCTGGCGGGCGATGGCCAATGGTTGCAGATGGTCATACCGCCGAAGGACCTTCAGTACCTGCGTGCAAGACGAGATGACGGTCTTTTCGAGATGCCGCAAAACTGGTATTCGAAAGAGTCTACGACCTGAGGGGAAGAACCCGAAACTGTATTTGACGCATTGACTCGGTCAAACAAAAAGCCGCTCTGCGTTGTGAACTGACCCCCAGAAGTTGGACGATCAGAAGCTAAAGCCCGAAGGCCTGAGCTCGGTATTGCACCGGACTCATAGCTCGGTGTATTTTTTTGCGGTTCCCTTTGCCTTGTGCACTGGATACTTTTCTTCATTCTTGTCGATTTTCTCTAGAATGATCTTCTCTATGTCGAAGTTGTAAGCATCGGACAGTAGCAGTGCATAGGCCAGGACATCGGCAAGCTCTTCCTTCACCTTCTCAGGGTCGGCGGCTTCAGGGGCTTTCCATAGAAAAGCCTCCAGCAGTTCGCTGGCCTCGATGTTGAGCGCCATGGCCAAGTCTTTGGGGTTGTGGAATTGCTGCCAGTTTCGCTCGTCGCGGAACTGGCGCAGCCGCTGAATGACTTGATCCATTTCCTGCCTTTCCCGGGTGAGGTTGCAGGAATGGATGATAGCTTGCTCGGCGGCGGGTTGCACTCGTGATTGGCCAAGCCTGCGGATACCGGTACACCCGACGACGCTGTCAAGACCACTCTTTTGCAGGTCGCCACCTAATCGCGTTTTCGCACAGATTGTTGCTGATGGGCCGGGCGGCGCACGTGCGCCCGGCATCGGCCGTCCCGTCATGCCGAACTGCGGCTTGCCGGTGAAATTGCAGCAGTCGTTTATCAGTCTGACGCCGTGCGCGGTGTGAAGAAACTGGCCGCCTTTGTGAGCCTGCGACGCAAACGCTCATCGGCCGGCTGCTCTTTCAATGCCGCCTCTATAGCTTCCCGGCCGGGCTGTCGTGCCATCACAAGACCATGGATCGCAGCCTCGCTGACCTTTTCGTCGTCGGTGCGCTTTAGTATGGCGATATATGCGGCCGACAAGCGTGGGTCGTCTTGAAGGCGGGTGTTGGTGACCCTTGTCAGATCACCGATTTCCTCCGGATCGTTCGAGGCCTGCAGCACGGCAAAAAGCTGTGTTTTCCCGGGCTCGCCGGTCGCTAGCAGTGCGGACACAAGCTCGACCCGCTCCTCGATCCTGTGAGCCCGTTCGAATGCGCTGGCAAGAGCGGCGGCGACGCGCTCGCTGAGGTCCGTGTGTTTCCTGACTTTGCTGGCAGCAAAACTCAGTTCGACTTCCGTTCTGGCCGAAGCGAGATCTTTCAAGGCGGATTCCAGCAAATCGCTGCTTTTTATACCCGCCTTGTCTAGTGTTCGTGCCGCTAACTGACGGGCTTCGGAGTTGTCGGATTTAAGCAAATCCTGCAATTTCGCGATCGACTGCTCGCTCAGTTCCGTATCATAGAGGACCCTGGCTAAATCGCCGGTAAACCTGTCGTTGGTGCTGCGGTAGAAAGCGTCCTGCACGAGCGGCAAAACCTCTGCCCCCTGATAAACGATCGCAGCGGATGCCGTGGCACGCAAGGCCTGGTCTTCCGTTCGTTCCAGCAGTGCAAGCAATCCGGGACCGAACTCTGCCGGGTGGGGAGCCACAACGCTGAAATTGGCAAGATTGGCTTCAAGTTGCGTATTTCTCGTCTCAAGAAGCAGTTTTCCGGTAAGAGAGACCAGTTCGGGCGGCAACTCGATTGCTTCCCGCTTGAGTTTCATCTGACCAACAATATTGGCAAGCACATAGGTGATATTGAGGCGTTCATCGTCATCCTTCGCTGCAGCCAGACGTTTAGTCAGATCCGGCAGAGCATCGCTTCCAAGCGCGACCACGGTACGCGCTGCGCCATAGAATGCTTCTTCGCTTTGGGCAGACGCCATCGCCTCAAACGCATCTTGAATAGGTTTTTCTAGTGTGTCGGCCAAGGACGGAACGCTTGCGGCCAGAAATGCAGCAATCAGGCAAGCGGGTAAAAAGGGATGTTTCATAAGATTGGTTCGTTTTCCTGCACTGTTTTGTGGGGGGCTCGGGATGCTTGCTGGAGGGGAATCCTGGTTAGCGGAAATTGAACTCAAGCTCTGTTGCTCTGCGATAAGGCGATGATCCAAAACAGCCCTGCGACAACGGCGCCATGAGCCGCCATCGCTGCAAAGCCAAGAACAATCCACACCGGGCCTTCGTGATATCCACCATCAAGCGCTACCAGCACACAACCCGCGAAGAATCCAAGTCCAGCGCCGCCAAGAAGCACAGCCTTCAAGCTCAGCCATCCCAAATGCCGGGCGGCAAAAAATGCGGGGATGCCGAGCACTAACGCAAGAGGATAACTGATCATGATGATCGGAAAACCTCGAAAACCTTTCATGAAGAAGATTTGCAGCACTCCTGATGCAAGAGGCGACAACGCAAATCCCAGCATGATCCGCACGACAGCTATCACGGCACCAGCCCGGAGCGCCCGCCGAATGACCCTATAAGAGCCAGTACGACCGTGACGCAAGCAATAAGCATCCCGCCGCTGGGGATGAACGAAAAAGAAGTCGCCTGTTTCAGAAGGCCCATTCCTACGCAGACAAGAACCTGGATACCAGCCACAGCCAGAAGGATCGCCCTGATATCGCTGCGTACGATATCCGGCCGCACGATCCGGATAAGTCGATAATAGGCGCAGACGAAAAGCGGCATCAGAATGGCGGACAAGGCCAGAGCCGCCATGGTCAACAACCCGGGCGCATCGGAAAACAACTCCGGGGCCAGCACCATGGGGATGATGAAGAAATAGCCCGCAACGGTATTGGCGAGAATGGGCGGCCAGAGCAGAACTGCGAGTGAAATGGGTTGCCCATCTTCGCCGTCCTTCCCGGACAGCAGCCGGTTGGCGACAACAATCATCACGACGGCAAGGATGATCGCAAGGCTGGTCACCAGCCAGTCCATGAAGGTGGCCGCGCCAAAGCGCGTCAGTTCAATCGATGTGGCGAATTCACGCGGCAATGCGCCAAGCAAAGGAATCGCCAGCAGCAACCAGATGCCATTCCCCAAATTGGGCACACGCACCATGTCGGCCAGCCAGATCATCACCGCAGAAGCGCCGACGAATGACACCACTCCAGCGCCCGTCACGCCAGGAGCGTCATCCACGAGGCCCATGGCAGAAAGTGCGCTCATGACGCCATATCCCTGTATGGCGGTGAGAACGATGATGATGGCCTTGATGACCAGGCTCGTCCGAAACGTATTTTTCGAAGAAGCCATCTGCCAGCGCGCGAAAGAGGGAAAGGCCAGTTTCGCGATTTCCGCATAAGCGAACACCGCGAGGAGCGGCATGACCCCAAGGGCAAAGATGGAGAACCGCGCCATCGCTCCGTTAGGCGAGTAGGCCAGTTGCTCGGCCAGGGCAGCGGTATCGATGCCGGGCACGGGAATTCGCGAGCCAACAAGAAGAACGATGATCACCGACGCGATCGGTGCCACCGCTTGCCATCGCGATGTCGCAGAATTTCGGACTGTACTGCCCCTTTGCTGACTCATATGCCTCAGGTTATTGCGGAAAATTGGCAGGGCCGCTTTGGATCAGTCATGGAACGACCGGGGGCTGCCTGCGGCAGTACTTTACAACCGTATACAGCATAGGGGTAGTTTGAACTGATCGTACGGTGAAGAAGAGACCTTGCGTCGTCTGATGACGATTAATAGCTGGTCCCGAATACAGGCCGAACAAGCAACGAAGGATGCCATGGTCCAGTGGGAGCAACGTTCATTGCACGAATGGACGAGTGACTATAGCTGGGTAACGCGAGTGCATGGCTTTGTGCCCGACGAGGCAGGCCATACAAGGGCAGAGATAGCGAACCGTGAATAAGTTGTTGCCGCGCGTCAGCACGCGGGAAAGGCCAAGTTCGATGAGTTGTCCGGCTTTCAGCCTTGTCCAGACTCTCCCCATCCGATGCCACAACCAGAGCGCAATACCAGACGCTTGATAATCGGTGTGCCGAGGTCGCTGTTTCGTTGATGCCCCATTCCATGATGGTGAGGCTGAAGGCTTGGCTGAGTGGGTCGGAGTGAGGCGGAAGGTCATCCGCCCAGTTGCGCTTTACCACGGTACCGAACTGTACTTGGCTCGCAAAACTGAAAAATCCCTTGGTGCCAGGGCAAGAAGACGAAAAATCGCGCTAGACGCTTGTAAATACTGGGGATTTTTGATGTCGGGGCCGGAATCGGACCGGCACGCCTTGCGGCGGGGGATTTTGAGTCGGCGTGCGAAGGTGTTTGTTTAGGGAAGTGGGGTGAAGCTGAGCGTAGGTTGAAGTAGGTGAAAGTAATTTCTAATCAGTAGGTTAGCGAAATTTTGTGAAATTGGCGAAAGCTGATGCATGTACCGGTACTGTACTGAAATTCAGTACAGTACTTCGTGTCCTCAATCTAGGCTAGGTCACCCGAAGTGGCGTTGTCGATGGCAATTAGGGCAGAGTGCTATGGCATTCTCTAAGCTGGAGTTTTTTCTTAATGAGGAATAGAGGGTCGTCGCTGGCCTGTTCTCGTTCGTGATGTTGTATCTCCGAAGGATCCAACTCGTGTGCATTAGCCGGCAGGTTCCAGGTTTCGGCCAAATGTAGCAAGTCCCACTTCACCAAGTATCGAACGAACGGCTGCAGTTTCCTGGGAGTGGAGTTCATCATATTTTCTGAAAAAATGATTCCCAAATTCTAGCAGGGGAACCGTAATCTTTCATCTGTACTTGTAAATTGATAGGGATACAAGATGGAAGTCACTACAACTGAAAAGATGTTGTTGGACCGCTTCGGCGGATCTCCCTTGCTGTCTACTCAACAGGTGGCAGAGATTCTGCACAGAAGCCCCGAAGGCTTACGTATCACCATGAGTGGGAATACTGACGTGGCTCAATTGCTGCGTTCTTGCAAGCTCAAAATTGGTCGCCGGGTCTATTTCAGGGTTTCGTCGATCGCTCAGCTCATCGATGAAGCCTGAGTCGGTCGTGAAAGTTGTACTTTGTCGACCGCAGAGTGCCGCTCGAGCCTTAGAACAGTCTTCCGCTTGGGAAAGAATTCAACAGCGGGCGCTAGAGGCGCAAATACAGGCGAAGAAACGTGCCGAAGGTGAAGCCAACAAGCCAGGGATGCTGTTTATTCCAGGTATGGACAAGTACATGCGTGCTATGCCGAATTATCTAAGTCGCTCGCGGCTGTTCGCCCCGGTTGCATGGGAAAAAAGGCAGATGTACGAGGGTTCGGACTTGATCGATGGCAGCGAGAAAGTGACATTGAAAGGTTGGGGCCGGCAACTGACAGAGGATGTCGCCGATATTTGGTTTCATGCTCTGTACCTATGCTCGAAAGCGCCCATGGGGCAGGCGGTTAGGATTTCCCGGTGGAGATTCTTGCAAGATTTGGGGCGCCATTCGGGAGGATATGCATATGACTGGTTACATCGTGGTGTCATCGCTTTAAGCACTTTCACCATAGCCATCGAAGCGCGCACGGCAGACGGTATCCCAAAATTCAGTATCGGGACTCGTGCATCGAGCCGAGTCATGCACATGCTGGACGGGTTTGATTACTGCGCTAGTGCTCGCGAGTACCGCCTCTGCATGGACCCCCGTTGGCGAGAGATTTTCGCGAATCGCGAGTATGGCTTGGTTGATTGGGAAAAACGTTTGCGAATGGGGCAGCGTCAGTATCAGGCCAAGAGCTTACAACGCCTTGTTTCTGTCTCTTCGGATAGGGTGCAGCGTTATGGCTTGGAGTTCCTAAAGAAACGTGCGCAGTATGGCAGCCATATGAGTAAGTTTCGTAAGAATGCACTGGAGCCAGCCATGCGAGAGCTGGAGAGGCTTGACGTGATCGCGGAGGGTCGGATTGAGAGGAGTCTTAAAGGCGCTGAGCAAGCTGTCTGGATCAAGTTATGACTGTGTGGCTCTTGTCGCTGGCCTTTGTCTGTCACTGAAGATGTTGATGATTTCATCTTGCCTTGAAGTTATCAGTACAAGGTCATGGAAACATTAAAAATTTATCGTTGTTGCGTTCCATTCGCTTAGTCCTCCATCGGCTGAGGATGGGGTGAGAGGCAACGAGATATGGCCTTGACACGCCTTGCAGCGAGAAATCAGCTGTGTCGCAAGATCATCCAGCAGCTTTTGCTCCCCACTTCTATCTTCGCCAGTCGGAGCAGGCCTGTGGATAAGTCCAAAATTTTAGCGTTGTTGCGTTCCATCATCTGTCGTTGTTAGGTTCCACATTAGCGTTGTTGCGTTCCATAAACTCGTTGTTACGTTCCACCTCTGTTCTGGAAACCGTTGCAGGACAAGGCTTTCCAGGCAGCGTCTTGTTCTCTATCTTTCTTCTATCTTCTTTCTATCAGAAACACGTGTGGATATGCTCGTTAGTGGTGATGGTTTGGTTGTTGTTCATGGCGGAGCTAGGCAGGCTGACGCTGAAAGCAGACGGGCTACGATTTCAGATCTGGAGATTACCGAGGCATGCGAACGCAGATTTTTCTGTACGCAGATCCCAGACATACTGCGTTTGCCGCAGTAAACCTAAAAGCGTGTTGTTAAGCAAAATAAAAGTAATCCAGCGTAATTAAAAAGATTAGATACGATCTTCTTACTGCTGACTCGGTGAAACAACGGTATCTTGAACGCCATCAAAGAATCGGCATTAATGGAGCCATGCCAAAATTAAGAAATGGTCGAGAATCGCGAGTCGTCCGTCGATTTATCGACAGCATTTTGTCGTGACGTCAGAGTTTGTGCCCGGGTGGTGAAATTGGTAGACGCAGGGGACTCATAGAGATTTGAGCCCTCGTGGAGAAATCCTCGGGGTGAAGTCCGTCAAACTCGGTGAAGGCCCTGGACACTTGTCCGAGCTAATGCCGAGCCAAGCTTGGAGCCTTAAAATTCCAAGAAGGTGTAGAGAGCAGACGGCGGACACCTAAAGTCGAAAGGCTATGGTGAAGGCGTGCTCCAGACCACGAACGTCGCTTTCGAGCGATGGCGGCGAAAGCCGAAGTGGTACGAAAATCCCCCGCCATAATCGGCGTGCCGGTTCGAGTCCGGCCCCGGGCACCAATTAAAAAATTTTCCAGCGCAGGGCTTTGCTACTCCCGTGAAAGGGTCTTAACGTGACGAGTAGCCGTTGAACGCCTAGTCTGTTGGTCTCCAAGCATAGCTTCGCATTTTCAACCGCTGGCTTGATCGATACGCCGTACACCTCCCCCCCGCCCCTCGCACGCGAGGGGAGCGAGTCGCCCTCTGTCGTCAAGGGACCAGAGGATGGCCATTGGCCTACCCCATCCTCTGATCCTTGTCACAAGCGTAGATCGCTCCTGTCGCGTCAAGGGGCCGAGTCCTCGCCCGTTCCGGGCTGCGGGCCGCACCAACCCCTTGACCCGCCATCCACTGGTGACAACGACTAGACATAGATTTACGTGAGCAGAAAATTTCCATGAGAGTTGTTCATCCCGGGAGTTCTTCATCCCATGGGAATTATTCATCCGGGCCCGGTACAAAAAAAAGCCGAGCAGTGCTCGGCACAATTTAGCTGCGACACGTTCTAGCCCCGAGCCACTCGATTTGCCCTTGGCGTAGTGATTTTTCGATATACCGCCAATGGTGCCGTTGCCGTTGATACCGCTGCGTTCTTTGCAATGCGGACATCAGCACGCATCTTATTGATGCCACGTTTGAGGTTCGTTGGCCGCATAGACGTTAATCCGCCCTTAGTATTTCCATAGGCCCAAGCGACGGCACCAAGAGTACTGATGGCCACGCCGCCGCCCAGCGCGGAAGCGATTGAAGAAAGCTGCATCATGACCAGTGCGCCGATGACGCAGAGTGCGACAGCGGGCAACGCGGCACTTATTGCCACATCCGCCACGCCATCTGCTGTACTGGCAGCGGTGAGGTACGTTTGCAATATGGTCAAAATTAGCCTTACAGCGCCAGCGGCCATTACGGCCATGAAAACATAATTGAGTGTTTGGGCGATCCACGAATCGAAGAAACGCTTCGTACCGTCAAATATCAATAGCAAAATGAAGATCGGGCCGATCCCTAGCAGAATAGATAGCGCGAGCTTCGACAGGATGAGTAGGAACGCGCCGTAGGCAGTGGCGACAAGGCCTGCACCCCATATGGCGAGGGCGATACCTAGTTTGCCCAGATCGGGGAGAAATCGTCCACTGGCGTTGCCGCTTGCCCAATAGGTATTTCCGAAGTCGTATATCTGAGACATAAGCGAATCTAAGAATTGGACGTTTCCTGTGCTTTCTGCATTACCCGAGGACACGATATTGGCCAACGCTTCTGGACTCTGCCACAAGAAGTCCGCGATGACGCCGTTATAGTTTCCGATCGTCAGAGCAAAAGCGCATATAACCGATAGCCTGATTAGTCGGGTTGTGCCATCTATCACGGGTTCCGAGATCATGCCGCGCATCATTGACCAGCCCCACAGCATGACGTAGATCATGAGCAAGGTAGTTGTCACTGGCGTGATCGACGCAATCACATCAGTGGCAACGTCCGTCACGTATCCGGATAACGCGCCATTGAGCTCTGAGAGTATCCGCTCATAAAAGTGAAAATCGGCAGCCATGGTCACCATCCTTTTGGTAGGCGGGGTTGTGCGGCATCAAGTGAACTTGCCGTTCGCACTTTTTCACACGTTGCGTTATCTATTTTTCCTACGCAGTACTTCTCAAGAAATGCGCTAGGGGTTGTGGCTACGCCATCCACGTTGGGATGGTGGGGATCTGCGACGCTCGGTACTTGATCAGAGCACGCTGATAGAAGAGCCAGTAGCATTGCGGCTGCAACAGACTTTATTTCCATTTCTTTCATCGTCCTTCTACCAGCCATTAGGCAATGAAGGTTGAGCAGCTTTTATCGCGATTTCTCGGGCCTGCTGATGCTGAATATCACGCTGCGTTCGTGCCAGAAAAGCGATTGTGTTGAGTTTGTTTTGCTCGTTGGCCAACATGGCTTGTTCGGCCTGAATGCGGGCTTGCAAATCCAGAATATCCTTTTGCTCAGGCGCATCATTCACTTTATCGAGCAAAGTTTGAATCGCAGTAAATCTTTTGCTTGCTTGGCGATATCCTTCTTCGCCCATCGCCCTATTAAGGGCATTCTGGTTTTGGGTGTTGATAAATGCTTGGTTTATGTCGCTTCCCGTGGTGAGCCCGGCATTGTCAGCATCGACCAGACTTGCCGCCTGGCGGATGGCGTTTGCTGACTCCACAAGTCCCTCCATGTTCTGGCCACTGAGCGCGTGTTGGTACTCACTGGGAAGGTAGTTGCGTAACTCCGGGTTGTTTACTAGGTCCGCCATGCCGCGCAACCCGTTCTGACTGGTGTACTGACGCTGCAATTGCTGGAGTTGTTGCTGCATTTGCTCGAACTGTTTTCCCCATGCTTCGACTTGCTGCATTGCTTGGGCGAGATTCGATGCGTCGATTACTGGGATACCACCAGCAAAGGCACTTTGCCCTGCGGATAGAACCATAATCAGGACCAGGGACTGCGCTAGAGTTTTCCTCTTCATGCCTAGCTCCATGTTAACGAGTGAGTTTTCGCGGGCGCGAAAATGGCTATGAGTGGGCAGTGCCCTGTCGGCCAGCAGTTGAGGTACTCATTCGCAAGGACAGTGCTACTAGACCGCCAAGCACGGCACCGGGTCCGGCGAGGGTACGGAGTTGCTCCCCGTAGAAAATGATTTCTGCTCCTGTATGAAAAACAAAGAGCAATGCCAAGAATAGGCAAGCGTGTATGACGAAATAGTTTGCGGACTTAGGCGTGAGTAAAGCGTCCACACCACCATTCTCAATTAGAGTTCGACCGATCTTCACTGCCCGGTGAACTTGCGCTATGACGAAGAACGTTGAAATCAGCGCAAACCCGATAGTGCTGGCGAGTGTTTCTAGATCAAGACTGGACTCATTCATCGTTCGACTCCTTCTGTATGAATGAAGTTGACAAGCGATTTCGCTTGTCAAAATATACTATTTTGATAATCAAAATATCATATTTCGATAGATAAATCACCTAAATATGAATGTTCGAAATGCAGGAAGAAGCTGCTCGGCATTTTGTTTATGCGAGGTTCATTCGAAGAGAAATCGACGGTAAATGGGGCGCGTCTCAGTTAGCCGTACGCAGAGTGTCTTGGAAGTGACCGCTGCATGTACTGAGTATGTCTTGAATGTGTCTTGGATAGTCTCGGATGCGTACTGAAGATGTACGCACGTAGTCCTAATATTGTTCGCTTTATGTATGGGAAAGCGTGCCTCTGGGGTGTTGAGAGTCCTTTGGGGCAGTTACTAGGGCAGGATAGGCTTTTCGGTGCCAAATGTAATACAAGCTCCGATTTTGACTGCCTGTTTTTTTCTGGAATGCCTTGCTATGGTGGACTTGAAGCTGCACTAAAGATGAACGGCGTGTAGAGATCGCAGCGGATGACGGTACAGCTTGGCAAGCACCGATAACGTTGGTTCAACATCACAGCAAAGCATTACGCAATATTGCCAAGGCATGGCTATGGAAGCACTGCATAACTACAAAAGTTAGAAAAATGATCAAAATTCCTGTTGAAAAATGCCGCAAAATAGCATATTTTGATCATTCATTTTCATATGGTTTGTGGATGAAAACGTTCTATGGATGCACCAATGATATTGACCCCAAAGGTTTTGGTGGGGATTGCCAAAACGGGCGCAGTATTTTCTACTGAAGTACGCGCAACAGCTGATGGCTTTCAAGTAATGATTTCGTTTATGGGGTCTGAGCCGTTGCCGTTGATGACTGTTCGAGGAACCATCCGGACCTTTAAATCCTGGGCAACGTGCATGCGTTATCTGAGATCAGTTGGGATTACGCGTGTGATGGTGGACATGGAGAAATGGGACATAGGCGAATCGCCGGTCGAGGAGTGAAGCATGAATGTCTCTACAGGCAGTAAGGTAATCAGCCATGATGAGGAGCGCGACGCACGCTTGCGGGCTATTAACTTCGCTCGCGGTAGCGTTCGTTTCGAGGGTTTTGTTCTATCAGCAGAAGTTGAAGAGATTAATCGTCGCTTTATTAATGGTGAGCTGACTGGTGATGAGCATATCGCAGCAATCAAAGACATCGTCACTTGACTGCTTGTCTCTCTGTAGACCAATCACAGCCGTCGATAACTCATCCAGCGTATGGAAGCCATGTTGCCCGGAGCCCACTAGTCCGGGGGACTAGTGGGTGTCGTGGTAGGAGCCGGGGCGGCAGGCCTGGTGCCCGCTTGGGCGGGCAGCACTCCGTATCCCGCGACAGGTATGGCTTGTGAGAACAAGGGGCTGATATACGTTATACATGGTGCTGAGCGAACGCGCTGAGCATTAAGTTTGTCACTCTGGACGACAACTGTCATACAGTAGAATCAGGTTGCTTTAGACGTGAAGAGCTGACGTCACGCATCCGACCGGTCGATGAGTACCCATCTTGTGCTAGATTTTTCAACTTCAGATTACATAGCTACGGGCGCGCTTATCGTGTCAATCATTAGCGCGGTCTATGCGAAGCGGCAGAGCCGCTCTGCTGATTTTGCATCTCACAATAGCTATCGCGCACACTTGGCAGAGCACCATCAAGTCTATCGTCAAGCATTACGAGAAAGCCGACAAGCAAATAGAGGGCATCTCAATAGTTTGGCCGAATTGGCTGGCAGTACTCTGACCGAGATTGTCGAACTCGTTGATAGGTTCGATACTCAGCGCTCCCCCGGCACATCGGAGCGTCCATTGCGTCATGTGCTCCTTGAGTGTGCGGAAATGGTGTTTTACGCATTCAAAGGCCAGCTTGCTTGGCAAACGGGGCTCAATATCTCGATGCGTATTTATCGAGTAAGCCAGATCGAATTTGACCTTGATCCCGCCGAGAAGAACTTATTGGGCTCAAACTTTAGGCAGGTATTTGAGCAGCAGCACCTTGATAGCCCGAACGTCTATCAAGAGATCATGCTGGCTCATGACCCATATTTCTGCTCCCTAGTGACACAGCTTCGAACTCGAATTGACCATTCTCGGTTCCCGGAATGGACTAGTTCGGTCCAGCAGAAGTTGGCCCCATTTGCCGTATTGCATGAAAGCAAATCCAGCATCCTCAAAGCTGCGGCGGAAAGCCTCGAGGAAGTTATCGACGAAGGGCACACGCAACACTTCCCCTTGCCCGAATCTCCTTCACTTTACGCGTCCCTACGGCGCCAGAAGACCATCCTTGATACGTTGAGCTACCTCAACATTCCCCAGATATCTAAAGCCGACGCTCATCATTATTCGAACTATGCCTCAATAGGCGTGGCGATCTGTGCAACTATGCTCGTTGTCATAAATTCGCGTGATTGGGGTTGGGGGCAATGGGAGTAGGTCCGCTATCGACGAGAAGCCGCCCCTTACCCGTGCGTCCAGAATGGCCTCTTGAGACTGATCAGGGTCATTCACAAGCCAGGGGCTGAGTGACGGCAACCACGAACACCGGCCATCGCATGCTATTGGCCTCGATAGAAAACTCCACCCTCGGCAACAGTCGTTCAACTGCGTTGAAAGCACCGTGCCTGCACGAGCATCCGGTCCCGCGCGCCGCGACAGTCGCGTCACCCCCCCCCCGCCACTGTTCTACAGCGTGCTGAAATCGTTAGCCCGAAGCAGGTGTTCAACTTTGCTTTGCAGCACTCCCCGCTGTCCATTCATTCGTGGCATACGTTAAACGTCAACGTTTCAACCGCCCGCGCGCGGCGTCAGAGTGCTGGTGGGCGAGCACACAATGACTTGGCGCGCACCACGTGTCAGCGCAACATAGAGGTGTTGGGCCGTCATGGCCTGCGGCTCGAGCACGACCACTACATCCGCTTCGAGTCCTTTAAGCAAGAGCGTGCTGCCGACGGCGCGTCGTGCAACCGGCCGGCTCATGTGACGCTGACGCTCGCGCTCCTGGAGTGCTGCAGCGTGCAATGTGCAGGTGCCACGAGCGGCTACCTGCATCGCGGTCTGACAGCAGCGAAGAACCTCGGGACGGTATACGCGGGTACCAGGCTGCCGGGCGAAAGCCTGCAGCAGACGAGACGCTGCGGCAACACTGGGACCTTGCGCGAACGCCAAGGCTGCAGCTTCGATCGGCGTCGGAGGATTGCGAGGCCTGCCATACTGCAGAACCTGTACACGTTGCAGGAGCGCGGTTGCTTCTACGCCGGTCATCAGGCTCGCGGCGAACTCGACTACTTGTCCCAGCGGATTGGCCCCCGCGGGATCGAAAGTCCGTGCGAACTGGATGAACTCGACAAGGTCGACGCGCTCGACAACTGTCGCCCCTGGTGTCTGGCTGGTCAACTGGTAACGCCCGCGGACATTCATCGCGTCGCCGATGATGAGCACGCTGTCCTCCGCGTTGCGCCCACGCGTCCTAGCCGCGCCCCTGCGCTGCTCTTCGGCCGTCGCTGCATTCAACTGCACCCATTGCACTGCAACTGGCGCTCCCTGCAGTTCCACAGACAGGCCTGCCTGAAGCAGCATCCGCGCGTTCAGCAGCCATTGCCCAAGTTCCTCGGTGCCAGCCAGCCGCCACCGCCAAGGTGTCTGCAGCATGCCAACCGAAGGAAACTGTGTCTCGACATCGGATTGCCAATTGACCAGGCGATTGCCACCGAATCCGAAAATTGCCTGCATGGGATCGCCGAGTACACACGTTGGCAGCGTCTCCGCAGTCCACGCGACAATGCGGTGCTGTGTCGCATTGCAGTCCTGGTATTCATCGACCAAGAGCCTTGCGTATGTAGCCCGCAGCGACGCATTGATGTGTCCAGCATGCAGTAAATTAGCCGCGGCTTCCCGAATCGCTGGATAGTCCTGACCTGGATTGGCCAGTTCCAGCGTCTGGGCAGGAAGGCCACTACGCAGAGGAAACTTTCCAACAAGCCGCATCGCGAACCCGTCGATCGTGGAAATTCTGTAGGCTGAGCTAGGGATGGCCGCCCTAGACATGCGAGCTCGCAATGCCGCGACACCGGCATTGGTGTGAGTCAAGATGAGGATGGGTTTGCTGCCCGTATGCTCCGTCAGCGTATCGGCTATGAGCTGTGTCTTACCGCAACCCGCCGGCGCGGTGATCGACCCGCGGGCGACTGCGAATAGGTCGAGCTCAGGCGGCATGGGTGCATGTCCATAGCTGATTGATTACATCGAGGAATCCTGGTTCCGCGTTCTGCAGATGTGGGCCGACGATCCTGCGGCCGACGTGCTGATAGGCAGATACGGACTTGAACCAGCCGTTCCTGCTGACCCGGGCTGCACGGCCCAAGAGCTCACGTGTCGGCACCGAGTAGACGCCGTGCGCTGCTCTTTCAGTCTCAATGGCATCGAGGGTCCGCCGACCGTCAGACTTGGATCGAATGTGTTCGGCCACATCGTCGCGGCCGATACGTTCGATGGCGTAGCCGAGCAGTGAGTCGATCGCTGCGTCCGTCATGCAGATGAATAGTTCATCTTCGAGCGCACGGCCTGCTCGCCAAGTGAGCAGACCAACGCCCTCGGCGGCAACCGTCTCAAGCAGCGCCGGCGTCGGCGCCTTATCCGCATCAATAAATGCAGTCACGTTGTAGCCCAGCCGGCGCATGACGAGCGCCTTCTCTAGGCAGAGGTCCGGTGTGCTGCCGCCTGCATTGACGTATGCACCTCCCAGGGCGAAGAACGACGTCTGGTTGTGGTCCTCCACGCGATATTGGTCGAGCCCTCGAGCAAGTCCAACCTCACTGGCTCCTTCGCAGACCAGGACAGATCTCGCCAAAAAGGCTTCTGGGTCTGTGCGCAGAATGCTTTGTACCTGATCGGCAACGCCTGCGGGGCGAACCACATGGCGCTCACCTTCACTCCTGACGATGAACAGCTGGCTCCCGGAAAGCTCGCGTAGAGCAACGGGCGAGTGTGTTGTCATGAATACCTGAAGGGGGAGGGTAGCGTCCTTAGCTCCTAGGGAGTCCAACAGGCGTTTGAGCCGGTGAGGCTCCAAACCAAACTCGACCTCGTCCACAAGCGCAATAGTGGCTGCCTGAGCGGCCTCGCGCTGCAGCCCGGCCATGAGCAGGCGTGCGGATCCCGTCCCAAGCGAGCGCAGCGGGATGCCGGATTGGCTGTGCAGCGCGATCGCACCGTCGCTAACGGAGACCGCATGCGCGTCTAACATGGCTTGGACTTGCCCTACTGGCACGCCCAAGGCCACGGCAGTGCGCGTCACGACCTGAAGGGTCTCTGCCAATTGAGCACCGGCTTGGTTGCCAAATCCTGTCCTCGCGTCCCGTGCAGCACGAGCTAACTCGGCGCCTAGATCAGGTCGTTCGTCAGTCAGCTTGTTGAGCACGGAACTACGGCTCCAGGACAGATGGGCGCTGGCGTAATTACCGATGCGTGCAGGTGCCAGCGCGGCGCGATGCTTCCAGACGAGGCCGCGTTCCAGCCCTTGCTCCTGCGCTCTCTCCGAATACAGTCGCCACGACGGTTCCAGGTCCGCGCCTACCTCCAGGCGTACCGTCAACGCAGTCTCGATCTCAGCTCTGGGTTCGGGCTCGATCTGCCCAGTCGCTGCGTCATACGCCTGCAAAAATTCCCCGTAGGCCTCCAGGCTCAACAGTTCGTCCGACAGGCCACCCAGGGTCACCGCGATTACGATGGGCTCGGTGACCACAAGCCCATAAAAGTCCGTGTCGGCGATGCCCACGCTACGCCGCGCGCCCAGGCATAGGTCTACAGCGTCCAGAATGGTCGACTTGCCACTGTCGCCTGGGCCAATGAGGCAGTTGATGCCCGCCGAGGGCGCCCAGTCAAGTGTTTTGATTGAGCGAAAGTTGCGGATTTCTAGCCGTCGGATGCGCGCCATGATCCTCCCGCGGTTGAATATTGTTTTCTGCCAAATCTGACACTCGCGCCAGCGTCTTGCGAAGAGAACATTATTTGACGAGGCCCGGACGACAGCAACCGGTCGCGAATGGCCCATTGCCACCGGCGGCTTCCGAACCAAAGCAGGCATTTGACCCGTCGTGCAGAATCACGATGCTTATGTGCCTAATCTATATTCATGCGCAATGATTTAGTACTAAAGATTACCAAATTTTCCGAAATTTGTTAATCTGCCAATTGAGACGCTGGCGCGCCGGCACAAGATAAGAATGGCTCTACCGACCAAGGGAAGGGACTCAAGGGGAAGATATGTGGTCTGATATCGAAACAAAACGTGATTACCTCAACTACCTTGAGCTAGCTGAAGTTGTATCGGAGGTGTTGCTCAACCCTAGCATGCGGCCAGTGTCCGTTGGCGTATTCGGGACGTGGGGAACAGGAAAGTCCAGCCTGCTCAACCTAATAGAAGACCGATTGCAGGATGATGCAAAGGACAAGGTGATCATCATCCGGTTCGACGCCTGGCTCTATCAGGGCTACGACGATGCACGCGCAGCACTGATGGATGTGATAGCACGCCGGCTGTATGAGGCCGCGAAGAAGGATGCAGGATTGCTGGGGCTTGCTAAAAGCTTGCTGGCACGTGTGAACACAATACGCACCCTAGGGCTGGGAATAGAAGTAGTTGCCGCCTTGCATGGGCTGCCGTTGATGGGAGTGGGCTCCAAAGCAGTGGCTGGCATTAACAAGTTGTTCGCTGAAACCTCAGAAGCCGAAGATACTCAAGCAGTAGCTGACGGGGTGAAAGCTGTGGCCGGATTGGTAGACCCGGCAAAGACGAAGAGCCCGCCTGAGCATGTTGACGCGTTTCGCCAGGAATTTCAGAAGTTACTCATTGGGTTAGACAAGACGCTAGTGGTCTTCGTAGACAATTTAGATCGCTGTTTGCCAGAGCAGACTATCCATACGCTTGAGGCGTTGCGTCTGTTCCTCTTCATGGAGCAATCTGCCTTTGTTGTGGCAGCCGACGAAGACATGGTGCGCCACTCGGTGAGTCAACATTTCGATGGCGCCAATGAGCGGCACGTAACGGATTACTTGGATAAGCTCATCCAAATCCCAGTGCGAGTGCCGAGGCTCGGCGTTACAGAAATCCGCGCCTATCTTTTTATGCTGTTTGCGGAGGCCAGCGAGGTCGACAAGGCCAAGCTGGACAAGCTGCGAACTTCTCTCGAGCAGAATCTGCGTGCCAGTTGGAAAGAACCGCCAATAGCGGTAGAGGCAGCCTCAAAGCTGGTAGGTGGCGACGCGGCTATAAGAATAAGCTTTGACATAGCCGAGCGTATGTCGGCTCTCTTGGCGAATTCCTCGTTCGTAGAGGGAAATCCACGGATCGTCAAACGACTTCTCAATGTTGTGCGTTTGCGAGCCCGCATAGCAGCGCGGCGCGGCATGCCGGTCGATGAGGCGATGGTTGCGAAATTTGCTTTGTTTGAGCGCTGTGTTGATCCAGTAGCTGTTAGGAAGCTTTACGCGCTCATAAATGAGGCCTCTCAAGGAAAGCCTGAGCTGATAGTTACTTTGGAAAAGCTAGCAGATGACCCCAAGAGGTTTGAAGAAGCTTGTCCCGACGAGTGGCGTAAGAGCTTGACTTTTCTCCATGACTGGCTTGGATTGAAGCCCGTTTTGGGCGGAATTGATTTGAGACCGCTCGTCTATCTAAGTAAGGAAACGGCCGTGCTTCGTTCCGTTGCCGGCGACATGTCTCAGTCGTCTGCTGACGCAGTTCTACGGCTTGTCAATGTGAAGACACTCTCGTCACCCGCTGCCGCAATGGCAATTGCCGGGATTGCTCCAGGAGAGCATGGGGCCGTAATGCGAGAACTTTTGGCTTCTCTACGAGGGCATGCGGATTGGAGTGACCGTCCAGACGCGATAAATGGCGCGGTTCTGCTGGCTGATGCGGATGTAGAGGCTGGTCGCCAGCTTGGTGCGTTCTTAGGAGGCCTGCAAGGAAAGAAATCACCATGGTTGAAGGCGCTCTTAGGTGATAAGGCATGGGCTAAGGGAATAGCGTAAATGGGAACATCAACATCAAGTAGGGGGGCGAATAACCGCAGCCCCCTCGTGCCACCATGGGCGGATGTAGACGGGCAAGGGCCTGGGCCGGATCCAGAGGACAACCGCTTTCGGTCCTTCCGGATCCATCTTGGCAGGTTTGTGGCGACCGGCGATGGCCAGCAGTTGAGCAAGGCGCTCAACTGCTATGCCCGCTCCTCTACCGGAGGCTCTTCCGTAGGTCCGAGACGATTCGGTGCGATCGCCCAAGCAGGTGCCGGCCTGTTCGGAACACTAAATCAGCTTCGAACAAACTTACCAGGCGTTTCAGTCAAGCTCGCTGCTCTGGCTGGTAGACCAACGCGTGAAGTCATCGATGCTTTGGTTGATGTTCTGGTGCCAGAAAATGGCGACGCTGACCGGATCCGGACGGTGCTCAATGAGGCCCTCTCCGTCTGCCTGGATGGGGTGTCAGCGTTCGACTTTGCTAGCATCACAGACGAGATTCTTATAAACCTGATGGTGGCCTACACGACGTTATCGATTTTCCAAGCAGTTGTAATGGATTCGGATAAGGCGTTTACGAAGGGGAGCACACCAGAGACGGTAGAGCGAGCGGAAAAGGAACTGATGCAACTTGTTCAGGTTGTTACTGACAAGCATATGAAGCCCTTGCTCTCGGGGAATATTTCGCAGCTGACCACCAACGAAATGCAAGTCGTGCAACTTGCGGCCATCAAGGAAGTTTGGAAAGAGTGGGAGGAATACCAGCCATGACCGCTGTCTTCGTTCACCCCGAGCTGATTAAACTCCCAGCTCCCAAGTCGGATGTAATTCCGGTCCACTTATATGGCAGCACCCCGAGCAAGAAAGGAGTGGCTGCGATCGGGCTTGGCCTCTACAATCGGTTGACCCGTCTGAAGGCTCCCGTCGACCCCGTTGCTTTTGATTTTCTTTCACTATCAATGGCTGTCACTGCGTCGGATACATTCGTCAATCGTGATGACGCTGCCGATGGATGGGCTAGGGATATTCAACTCACAGTGGCGCTGGTTGATCCTGCTCGCTGGATCCCGGTGCAGCCCCTGTTGACGCGTGCGCTTAATTTCCTGAGTGGAGATGTTTGGTCTATCAATTTTGTGGGAGGCGGTGCCCCGCCACCCGTTTTCAAGGTGCGATCTAGGCTGGTGATCGACCCAAAGCCTTGCGACTGTGCATGCTTGTTCTCAGGTGGTTTGGATAGCGCCATAGGGATGCTGGATCTGCTCAGCAAAGGCCGTAATCCTTTTCTTGTAAGCCACGCCTACACGCATGACGCTCAGCGCCAAGTCGAAATTCTCAAGATGTTGGGCGGCGGTTTGGTCAGGTTTGGTGCACAAGCAAATCCGCGCGGCTGGTTGGCGGTAGGTCACGATGTTCAAATGCGAACTCGTAGCTTCAACTTCCTAGCCATGGGGGTCTTGATGGCTTCCGCTTTGGTAGGGTTTGATAACAATCGCCGGACTCTATTCGTACCGGAAAATGGTTTGATCGCGTTGAATCCGCCGTTAACCCCTCGCCGGATTGGTGCTCTTAGTACTAGAACAACGCATCCGTACTACCTAGACCTCCTACAGAAGGTTTGTGACCAGGTTGGCTTGCTGGTCGACATCGAGAATCCCTATGCGAGTAAGAGCAAGGGCGAAATGATAATGGGTTGTCTGGACCAAGTCCGTCTGAGACAGATTGCAGACAGGACTGTCTCTTGCGGAAAGTGGAAGCGCAAGAGAGTCCAGTGCGGCCGATGCGTGCCATGTCTAATCCGCCGCGCCGCATACCATAGCGCTGGCATGAAGGACGGAACGGACTATCAACCCGAGGGGGAAGTTCTCCAGCACTTTTTGGATCATGGAACCGACTCCGATGATTTGATGGCGATGTTGCTGGCGGCTAGGCGGCTTCCTACGACCGACATTGGGAAGTGGGTTGCACAGACAGGACCGATGCCGCTGTCTGCAGTGGACCGTGTTTCTCGTGTGGATGCGGTGCGGCGTGGAATGATTGAGGTTGAGAACTATCTCAAGTCTCAAGTCAAGTTCTGATGCCGGCTCCATCTGTAGATATGCATTGCCATCTCGATCTCTATCCCGATCCTGGGGTGGAGATCGAGAGAGTGGGGAATAGAGGTGCCTATGTTTTGTCGGTCACTACTACACCTTCCGCTTGGCTCAAAACGCGTGCGTTAGCGAACCGGTATCCTCGAATAAAGACTGCCTTGGGACTCCATCCTCAGTTGGCAGGGCAGCGCATTGGGGAGCTCCACCTGTTTGACCGCCTTTTGCCTGAGGCTCGATACGTTGGAGAGGTGGGTTTGGATGGCGGGGCCGACTGCAGCGAGTTCTGGAGCCAGCAGGTGGAGGTGTTTCACCATATCCTGCAATCGTGTGCTGACCACGGTGGAAGAATCTTGACCATCCACAGCCGTAACGCCGCGACGGAGGTGATGGATGCTTTGGAGCAGCACAAAGGTTTTGGCGTCGCGATACTTCATTGGTTCTCGGGAACTAAGCAAGAATTGGCTAGGGCCGTGGAAATGGACTGCTGGTTCTCTGTTGGCTGCGCGATGGTCAGCGGAGCGAAGGGCCGTGAACTTGTGAGGCTTATGCCGCCCGAGCGCGTTCTTACTGAGACAGATGGTCCCTTTGCAAAAATGCGTGGACGGGTCCTAGCGCCAGCCGAGTGCGGCGTGGTCGTTCAACATCTGTCCCAAGCTTGGGGCGTATCGGCGGAAGGTGCTTCCGATCAAATTTTGGAGAACCTGAGAGAGCTTGTCTTGTTGTAGTGGTGCTAAAGGTGACTTAGCTGGTTGAGATGTCACAGCGTTGCTTCGATCGCAACTAAATGGCGTTTTGCAGCGACGTGCCACCGTCGGAAACGCCAGCATTACGCGTGAATCCGAAGCCATGGATGGACTAAACCTGTGTGGCAGCAAGGTGCGGTCGAGATCCGGATCGCCTTGGTATTGCTCACTAATGTCCGCTCTCGGCCAAAAGTAGACGTTCAGACCCGCAGCACAGGCGAAATATCGGATGTCTAGGAAACGCCGAGGGTTCTGCGGTCTTAACAAGCACTTTAACTGAACGCCTTCAAACGCTCGTTCTTTTAGAATAAAAATATTAAGTGGTGTGGAGAGCAGACTGTTATGAGTTGGATTGAAGAATTTCACAAACTTGTGTTTCCTCTGAATCGGGAAGGCCTTGATATAGAGGCTGGTTTTAATCTAAAAAACAAAAACATACCAAAGAGCCTTTATAAGTACCGCTCGTTTGATGAGGATGGTCGGTCCCTGAAAAACTTAGAGGAGGATACGGTTTGGATTGCCGATCCGCTGACTTTTAACGATCCCTATGACTGTCACCATTACATCAATTATGAAAGCCTTCTTGATGTATTTGCAAAAGACTTGCCGGATGGTTTAAGAAAATTACTTACGCCAATCATGCACGACTCTCTGATAAAGAGGTCTAAGGGCGTTATTTCTGAGTTCCAAAAGGCTGGGGATAAGATCAAAGATGGTATACGGCTTTGTTCGTTTTCTGAGCGTGTTGACTCAACTCTCATGTGGGCACACTACTCCTACAATCATCAGGGCTTTTGCATCGAATACGACGTCACACGACCAGAGGTGCACCAGCTGACGTCTCGCTTTATGTTTCCTGTTGTTTATAGCGACGATGTGTTTGATGCCACGGAGCTCATGAAACTTGTTAAAAGCAAGCGCTTTAATAATCTGTATCTTAACTTGGCTGCGCTATACAAAGCATCAGACTGGTCGTATGAAAAGGAGTGGAGGTTGGTGTTTGCCAATGGAGTAATGGAAACGCCGCGCCCCTGGGGTATGCCGAAGCCCACTGCTGTCTTTTGTGGCTCGCACATCTCTAAAGCTAATGAGGAAAAAATTAAAGAGGTATGCTGTCAAAGGGAAATACCACTATTCAAAATGGAACATGATCGACACATGTACCGAATGAATCCTACAAAGTTGTGAAGCTTCTGGCCCGCTACAACCGGCACCATTCGAGAGAACTCCTCACCTGATAACCACAATTTGCCTGAGCAGGCCTAGTCGAAATACTCAATGGCTTCGATTCAGAACCATCGCTTGAGCTTTTATACTCGATGTCTGCTTAGGGTCGAAAGCAGACGTTTAGTGATCTAGCTTGTCCAGCTTTCCCACCAGATCCTCGGCCCGCAGATGCGTATACCGCTTTAGCATCTGCATAGACTTGTGCCCGCTGATTGCGGCTACTTCCTGATCTGATAGCCCGGCCTCCACTAGCCGGCTGACTGCCTCATGCCTGAGATCATGGAACCGGAAATCCGTTAGCCTCGCCTTTCTCTTGGCGTCAGTCCAAGCCTTGTCGAATAGATATGAGCGTCGCACGCCATCACGACCAGGTTCACCAAAGAACACCAGGTCTGTTTCAGGTGGCCGAGTCGGGTTGTCCATAGCAGCTTGAAATGCAGTCGTAGCGGCCTTCGTCAGCGGCACGGTGCGTGGTGAAGAGTTCTTCGTGATATCCAGCCGTACAACGCGTTTTTGCAAATCAACCTGGCCAAGACGTAGACCGCCGATTTCAGACAGCCGCATCCCCGTTTCCAGGGCGATTCGTACGATCCAGCTAAACATCGGGTTGGAGTAGGCATCCACAGCGGCCAACAGCTGCTTGTTCTCCGCAGGCGTTAGTCGACGATTACGGCCAGCGCCGGGAGCCGGGCGGCGAATCTGGGACACGGGATTGAAAGGCAGGCCCAACGCCCATTCCTTAATCGCAATGGTGAACAGATGGCTTAGCAACGCGAGTTCCAGGCGGACAGTGTTATTGCTGCGCGGAACCAGTTTGCCGTTCTCGTCTGGGTCGCCCGTCAGGCGCATGTCGCGGTACTGCGCCACGATATCGGCGCTCAGGGCGGCTAATGAGTACTTCCCAAGGTGCTTTAGCAGCGGCTGGGCTTTTTTGTGCTCAGAGGCGCGCGTCGACTCCCGCTTGGAGGGCGTGACTTCCCGTAGGTAGCGTGTCAGTGCCGACTCGAGTGTCATGCGTTCACCGGGCGCTCGCTGAATGTAGACCCCGCGCACCATCTCATCTTCCGTGCGGCGTGCCCAGTCCTCAGCGTCGCGTTTGGTTCTGAATGTTTTAGACGAAGTCGGCCAGCCCGTCTTCCGAATGACGGCTTTCCATGTCCCTGATGGTGTCTTAACGATAGTAGCCATGCGTGTAAAAGCTCCGAAAGTACGCTCGGTGCTTCGCCACTGTACCGAAACTGTACCTGGCTCACAAACTTGGAAAATCCCCTGGTGTCAGGGTTAGGCTTCGAATCCAGCTAAATACCTGTAAATACGAGGAAATTTAGACTGGTGCCCGGGGCCGGAATCGAACCGGCACGCCTTGCGGCGGGGGATTTTGAGTCCCCTGCGTCTACCAATTTCACCACCCGGGCAGGGCAGGCGCGCAACCCGAAAATGGGTTGGCTGGCGGAAAGTTCGCCATTATATGCGGACTTCCAAGTTCTCGCTTGGAGCCTGGGCAGCTTGCTGCCGCACGCTGCCATCGGGCAGCACGAACCACACTCGCAAGCCCAATTGCCGGACCACCGGCGCGGTCTCTGCCAGGGCCATGTTCGAGAAGGCTGTGGACAGCGCGTCGGCCATGGTGGCGGTGCCGGCCAGCACCGACACGCTGCGGTAACGCGGCTGGGCGATGCCGGTACACGGGTCGAACAGGTGCGTATGGCGGCCGGCCGGGTCCAGGGGCGTGCCGTAGCCGCCAGAGGTGGCCAGGGCCTGGTTGCGGATATCTACTGTGGTGTAGACCTGGTCGGGCGCTTGCGGCTGGGCCAGCCCTACCCGCCACGCAGGCGCACCACTATTGGGACGAGCGTCCAGTCCGCGGATTTCACCCAGGTCGACCAGGGCCCGATCCAACCCACCTACACGTAGCAGTTCGGTGATGCGATCGGTGATGTAGCCCTGGGCGATGCCATTCAGTGTCAGTGCCATGCCGGGCCGCATCAACTGGATACGTTGCGGGTCTGCCTGGATGGCGGCGTAGCCGATGCGTACCAGTGTGTCGCGCAATGCCGCGGGCGAAGGGCCGGCGGGGTTCGCATCGGCGCGCGAGAAGTGGTCGGCATACAACCGCCACAGGGGTTGTACGCTTGGGTCGAAGGCGCCGTGGGTCAGGCGGCTGTAATGGAGACTTTCGCTTAGCAGCCGCAGCAGGTCGGCGGGCGGTTCGTCCAGGAAGCTTTGGCGATTCAGGGTGGCCAGTGCGCTGTCTTCGCGATACAGGCTGAACAGGCCTTCCAGGCGCTGCAGTTCTGCCAGGGACTGGGCCAGCAAGCGCCTAGCGATGTGTGGGTCGGGGTGATAAAGGCGCAGTTCCGCATCGGCCCCCAGGGCGATGCCGCGCCAGGTCAGGGGTTCGATGGCACCGGGGGGCGGGGTGCCGGCCCGGGCCAGTCGTAGTGCGCCTGGCATCATGGCCAGGGTGGATGCGGCGGCGGTAATGCCGATGAAGCGGCGGCGGGTACGGACGGATGTGGTCATGGCGGTGTCCGGGCGATCAAGAGGCAGGGGCAGGCGTGGGCGAGGCTTGCGAAAAGATGTAGCTTTCCGGCACTTCGTTGAAAGCGGCGATGCGTCCGCCATGGATCTGGGCAAAAGCCTCGGCCTGGGCAAGTTGGGCGAACGGCATGGCGTCTTCGGCGCCCATGCCGCCGATGTAGCGGCTTTCGATCACGTAGTAGGCGCGGCGGGCATCGATCCAGGCGGCCGGATCGGGCTGTTGGCCACGCTCGGCGCCGGCCATGTCGTTGACGTAGATGGCGCTGATGGTCTTGGGTTCTTCGGGCAGTACGGTATAGGCGAACACCTGCTTTATGGTCGAGAACCACACGGGTGTGTCGCGGCCGGTCAGGAAGATCTGGCCCTTGGGGCCGGTGTGCTCGTTCAAGGCCATGCCGCAGTAGTGGCCCACGGCTTCGGCCGTAACGATTTGCGGTGCGGGCGGCGCGGCGGCATGACGCTCGTCGCCGCCGCAGGCCGCCAGGGTGGCCAGCAGCATTGCGCCGGCCAGTCGCCTGGCATGGCGGCGCCAGGCGGGTAGCGGATTCATAGGGATTTCCTTTGGAAGCAGGCCGCGGCCAGCAGGAAGGGCACGGCGATCCACAGCAACTGCGCCAGTGCCAGGGCGGGCAACCCCAGGCTGGCCTGGCCGCTGACGCCGGCCATGCCGGCGTACATCGAGATGTTCTCGAAGCCGGTCAGGTTCATCAGGCGATAGACGTCGGACGGGTTGAGCAGCAGCAGGGTGTCGAGCAGGCCGGGCGTGACGGTGCGGCCCTGGTCGGCTGCCAGCAGGCCCAGCAATGCCATGTCGTAGATGACGACGAAGAACAGCCACACCGCAATGGCAATGCCGGCGGCGGTGGCGCGTTCACGCACCAGCGTGCTGATCAGGTAGCCCATGGCCAGGAAGCTGGCGCCCAGCAGCACGCTGGCCACGATCAGCAGGGTGAAGGGGCGCCAGGCGGCCGCATCGGCCCCGCCGTGCAGCCATTGCAGGGTCAGCCCGGCAAAGCCGTAGCCCGCGGTGGTGGCCAGGGCCAGGATGGCCAGGTGGCCGACGAACTTGCCGATGATGACCTGCCAACGCGACACCGGGTAACTAAGCAACAGGGCCAGGGTGCCGCGGTCGATTTCGCCGACGATGGCGTCATAGGCCAGCAGCATGGCAATCAGCGGCACCAGGAAGATCGACAGGCTGGACAGGCTGACCACGGTAACCGTCAGCGGGTCGACCTTGACGGCGCCGGTGGGCGAGCTGCCCAGCAGGCCCAACGACAAGGCCAGGCCGGCCAGCAGCAGCGCGGTGGCCAGTACCCAGCGGTTGCGCAGGCCGTCGCGGATTTCTTTGCCGATGATGGTCAGGACGGCGTTCATGGGGTTTTCCGTTCGAGCAAGTGGGCGTAGATCTCGTCCAGGCTGGGGGTATGGATGTCGATGTCGGCGATGGGCAGGCCGATGTTGCCCAGGTCGCGGATGACACCGACCTTGTCGGTTTCGGGACACAGTCGTTCAAAGCGCGCCGGGCCCAGGTGCTGCCAGGGGGCGGGCAGCGCCGTGGCGGGTACGGGTTGCGCCAGCGTCAGTACGATGCGCACGGGCACCCCGATGGACTGGCGTAGTTGCGCCAGCGTGCCGTCGGCGATCTTGTGGCCGTGCTTCATGACGATGACGCGGTCGACGTGGTTGGCGATCTCGGCCAGCGCATGCGTACTGAGCAGCACGGTGGTGCCGGTGCTGCGCAGTTCGCGCACGATCTCGTAGAACATCAGGCGCGAGGCCGGATCCAGGCCGGTGGTGGGCTCGTCGAGCAGCAGGATGCGTGGTTGGCCCAGCAGCGCCTGGGCCAGCGCCAACCGTTGCCGCATGCCCTTGGAATAACCGCCCACCCGGCGCCTGGCAGCGTCGGCGATGCCGACGCGTTCCAGCAGCGCCGCGTTGCGCGCCAGCGGCTGGCGCTTCAGGCGCGCGTAGAAGTCCAGGGTTTCGGCGCCGGTCATGGCGGGGTACAAGGCCACGGTCTCGGGCAGGTAGCCGATATCGTGCCGCAGGCGTGCGGCCTGGCGGCTGTCGGCATCGTGTCCCAGTAGCAAGACCCGGCCATGGGTGGGGCGGATCAGGCCCAGCACCAGTTTGATCAGCGTGCTTTTTCCCGCGCCGTTGTGCCCGGCCAGCGCCACGCATTCGCCGGCGCGCAGTTCCAGGTCGACGCCGTTCAGCGCCCGGTGCTGGCCATAATGCTTGCTGGCGCCCGCCAGGGCGACTTGAGTGGTGATCATTGCAATGGCCCCGTGACAGTCGCGGCCGGCAGGTCGGGCGCGCGCATCAAGGGGGCGCTGTCGATGACACCGCCCGGCAGCAGTGCCGGAAACTGGGATTGCGCCCACCGCACGATGGACACCGCGGGGCTGTTCAGCAGGATGCGGGCGGCGGGAGCTCGCCACAGGACCTGGTCGACGATGCCATTGGGGCGGTACGCCGTGTCGGCAATACCGTCGCCGTCCAGGTCGAACGCGGTGTTGTCGCTCCAGTAGTTGCCACGCCCGTCGCGCGACCATTCGATGACGCGCGTACCCACGTACTTGACCTGGTTCTGGTTCTGGATGAAGGCATTGCCGGATATGGCATTGCCGTCGGAGCCGGCCGTGAAGTGGATGCCGATATCGCAGCCCTGGAAGTGGTTGAACTCGAAGCGGTTGTTGTTGGCGTTGTACAGGAACACGCACTTGGCGCCGCCCTGCACCACGTTGCCCGTGATGACGGCGTCGTTGGCGTAATTGAACATCATGCCCTGGTCGTTGCTGCGTACCGCCAGGTTGTTGCGTACCACCAGCCGGTGGGAATACATGATGGCATAGCCGATATCGTTGTCTTCAGAAACGTTGTTGCTGACTTCGCTGTCGTTCGTATACATGTAGTGCACCGCATAGCGCAGCTGGCGGAAGCGGTTGCCGCGGAACAGGTTGTGCTTGCTGGTGTTCGAGAAAATGCCGTCGCGGCCGGCCGATATGTCGTTGTCCAGCACCTGGGTGCCGGGGCTGTTCCATACGGACACGCCGTTGCCGCGTTCGGCCACGCGCAATTCGGTGTTGCCGACGATGCGGTTGGCGCGCACCAGGGCGGCGTTGGGGCCCCAGACGTACACGCCCATCAGGTTGTCGAGGATGTCGTTGTGTTCGATCAGCGCGCCGTGTGCCGTACGATCCAGGAACACGCCGGCGTCCATGTCGGGCAGGCTGAGGCCGGAATGGCGGATGCTCAACCGGCGCAGGGTGACGTCGGCGGCGCGTACCCATATGGTGCGGCCGCTGCGTTCGCCCATGATGATGGCAGAGCGGTCGGGCGGGCCTTCCAGGGTAAGCGGCTTGTCGATGACCAGGTTGCCCGGATATTCGCCGGGTGCCAGGCGCAGCACGTCGCCGGCGGCGGCCGCGGTCACCGCCTGCTGCAGGCCTGCCCCGGCCGGTACGTCGACGACGGCCGCGGCCGCGCCGCCGGCCAGGGCAAGCCCAGCCAGCAGCGCGCCAAGGCCAGCGACGCCGCGTACCGACGCGGGTGAGGCATGCTGCATGCGGAACCTAGGCCTTCCTGGGCCGCACGATCATGTGCCCGGACATTTCCATGTGCAGCGCATGGCAGAACCACTGGCAGTAGTACCAGTAGAGACCCGGGCGGTCGGCCGTGAAAGTGACCGAGGCGGTGGCCTGCGGGCCGATTTCCATGGCGATGCCATGGCCTTCGAGCGTGAAACCGTGGGTAAGGTCTTCGATGACCTCCATGTTGGTGACGACGACGGTGACTTCGTCCCCCTGGTTGACTTCGAATTGCTTGATGCTGAACATGGGGGCGACCGCGATCATGTAGACCCGCACCTTGTTGCCGTCGCGCACGATCTTGGCGGCATCTTCCAACACCACGCCGTCTTTCATGGCCATTTGGCGCGCGTCTTCCCACATGGGGTCGTCACGCTTCCAGACGTTGAGCGGATGCACCTTGGACCGGTGCACCAGCAGCATGTCGTGGGGCTCGGCGAAGCTGGGGCCGTCGTGCACCAGCTTCATTTCGTCGCCGGAAATGTCGATCAGCTGGTCGTTCTCGGGCTTGAGCGGGCCGACGTTCAGGAAGCGGTCTTTCGAGAACTTGTTCAGCGACACCAGCCACTTGCCGTCGGCCTCGCGGGTTTCGCCCATGGTGCTGTGGTTGTGGCCGGGCTGGTAGTGCACGTCGAGCTTCTGGATGATGGGGTCGACCTTTTCACCCAGGTAGGCGCGGCGGGCCTTGTCGAGGTTCCACTTGACCATCTGGCTGTCGATGAACAGCGTGGTGTAGGCGTTGCCGCGGCCGTCGAAGGCGGTGTGCAGGGGCCCCAGGCCAAGCTGCGGTTCGGCCACGACCACGTCGCGCAGCTTGATCTTGTCGTTGAACAGGTCGTCGAGCTTGCGCACGTCGAGCACGGTAACGGTGGGCGAGAGCTTGCCGTTGAGCACCACGTGGATGCCGTCGGGGGCGGCATTGCAGCCGTGCGGCGAGTTGGGCACGGGAATGTAGCGCGTGTACTTCGAGCCATGGCGGCCATCGACCACCGGCACGCCGCCCATCGTCTTGAAGTCGCCGGACTTGATGGCTTCTTCGATGCGCTTGATGTTGAACACCACCACCCAGTCTTGTTCGTTGGCCGACGCTTCTTCGACTGTCAGGCCCTTTTCGGAGTTGTAGCAGGTGGCGAAGGCGTACTTGCCCTGGTAGTCGGCGTCGCCGTTGTCGAGGTTGCCGTCGACCAGGACTTGCCAGGCGATCTTCATTGTCTCGCCATCGATGGCGGTGTAGATGGCGAAGAAGTTTTCCTTGGGGTTGTCGGTGACGATGCCGTCGTTGGGCAGCGGAACGATGTGCTCGCCGTTGGCAAAGACGTAGCCCGTGCGTGGATAGCGCTGCGGGCGAAGGCCATGGATGCCCGAGGCGTTGGGGATCTCGATGACCTTGTCGGTCTTCATGACATCGCAGCGGATGCGCGCAACGCGGTTGTTGGCCTTGTCGTTGATGAAGATGTAGCGTCCGTCGTACGTGTTGTCGGTGAACGACATGTGCGGGTGGTGCGCGTCGCCATTCAGGTACACGCCACCCTTGTCTTTCAGGAACGCGCGGGTTTCAGGCGTAAGGCCGTCGGTCAGGATCTTGCGGCTTTCGTTGGTAACGCCCCAGCCGGTGGCGCTGCAATGGTTGAATACCGGGATGCGCATCAGTTCGCGCATGGACGGCAAGCCCAGGATGCGGACTTCACCCGATTGGCCGCCCGAGTTGAAGGCGTAGTATTCGTCGAGTTCGCCCGGGGCGATATGGCCGGACTGGCCGCTTGCCTTGTTGTCTTTGGCATGCGCGCCGCTTAGGTGCGCACCGCCGACGAGCCCTGCGGCACCGGACAATGCGGCGGTGCCCAGGAAGCCCCGGCGACTAAGTCCGGTTCGGTCTGGTTTCTGATCGGACATGGCTAACTCCTTGGTTGGAATGGCGCTGGCGCCTTTGCTAAGGTCAGAAATTGGAGGAAGGAGAGGGCGTTGCATCGGTCTTGGGGCTGGGCATGCGTTTCAGCACAGCTTCCTGGGGTGGTGCGCGGCGGCGCTCGCGTTTGGCCTTTTTCTGGATCAGGTGAGGGCATTTGCCTTCGTGGTGGTACAGCATCTGGCAATGCAGGCACTGGATGCACTCGTTCGGGTTGATGCTGCCGGTGGGCTCGATGGCCTGCACCGGGCATTCGATATTGCAGCGCTGGCAAGGATTGCCGCATTCGTGGTAGCGGCGCAGCCAGTTGAAAATGCGCAGGCGGGCCGGGATGGCCAAGGCCGCGCCCAGGGGGCACAGGTACCTGCAGAAGAAGCGTTCGATGACCAGGCCCGCCACCAGCAGCGCCACGGCGAAGACCACGAAGGGCCAGTCGCGCACGAAACGCAGGATGATGGCGGTCTTGAAGGGTTCGACTTCGGCCAGCCGCTCGGCGAATGCCAGGTCGTACAGCGAGAAGCCGAACAGCAACAGGAAGATGACGTATTTCAAGGTGGCCAGGCGCTGGTTGACGCCATGCCGCACGGCTATCTGCTTGACGCCCAGGCGCTTGGCCAGGCGGTTGGAGAGTTCTTGCAGGGCGCCGAACGGACACAGCCAGCCGCAGAACGCGCCGCGGTTCCAGAACACCATGGAAATGGCCGTGGCGCACCACATGATGAACACCAGCGGATCCATCAGGAAGGCGTCCCAGCGGAACTCGGTACGCAGCGCCGTGGTGAAGGTCAGAACATTGACCACGGATAGCTGCGCCTGGGCGTACCAGCCGATCCAGAAGAGCGCGAATGCCAGGAACGCCAGCCGCAGGCGGTCGTACATCAGGGGCCGGCGCGCCAGTTGGTCTTGGAAGAAGAAAATGCCCACCAGTACGGCCAGGCCGATGGCCAGGATGGCCACCTGGCCTTGCTTGGCGTGCCAGATCTGCTTCCAGAGAGCGGGCGGTGCGTCGTCGGCTGGCCCGGATGCACTGGCCATGGGCCGCATGTAAGCCAGCGGCAGTTCATAGGGCAGGTCGAAAGTGACGAAGGCCTTGTTTTGCACGCTGAGTACGCGCTGCACCATGAGTTGCAGGCGCCAGGGGGCGGCGGCATCGAGCGTGGCGTCTTCGGGCACGACGAACAGGGCCACTTCGGCAAACGATGGTGCCCCGGCGGCGGCCACGTCGGCCAGGCGCTGGTGGTTGCGGTCGCGGAACCGGAAACTGCTTTCTTGCTGGATGACTTCGATGCGGTCGAAGATGCCGCCGCGCACGTAGCCCGAGCCCTTGAACGAATAGGCCCCGTTGCCCGCGACCAGCACGGCCTGTTGGCCGGGCTGCAGGCGGCCCGCCAGATGCTGCCAGGTTGCATCGCCCAACAGGCTGCGGCCGATGGTGGGCACGCTGACCAGGGCCGCGTACAGGTCGATGAAGGTATCGGCCGGGTCGTCGGTTTCGGGGCGGGAGGCGGCGTCGGCCCGGCCTGTTTGCGCGAAGGCCTGGTTGACGTCGGCCACCGACAGGTGCAGGCGCTGCACGGCGCCGTTGTCCAGCAGGGCCTGCCAGGACTGGGCCGGGCCCAGGGTGTCGTCGACCTGGCGGGCTGGCGGCGTTGCCGCGCCAGCCGCGACGGCGCCAGCGCCCTGGGGCGGCCCGCCGATGCCGTGCGCGCGTGCGACGGCGATGGCCGAGCGCGTGATGCTGTCGCCGATGACCATCAGCGTCACGGTGGCGCCGCTGATGATGTCCACGGGCGGCGGTGTGCCATGGCGAGGCGGCGATTCGATGAAGTTCAGGCCCACGTAGCCCTGGATGAAGGCGTCGACCTTGGACTGCGGAATGCCGATCAGGACGATGGGTTCGTGGTGTTCCACCAGCCGGGCGCCGGTGATGCGGCCGTTATCAGCCAGCCCGACGATGACGTCGATGGGCTTGCTGGAATAGCCGCGCGTGTTGACCACGTCGGTGGTCAGGTAGACATGGCCCAGGGGCTGGCTGCCGGCATAGGCCCGGGCGGCCAGCGGCTTGCCTTCGGGTGGGCCCAGGCGATCGGCGCCAGGAAATAGTTCGGCCGGGGGGAAGGCAGACAGGAAGTGGGCCAGGCGCTGTGCCTGCGCCGGCAGCGCCAGCATGGAGGCGCAGGCCAGCACGAAACAGAAAAGGGCCCGGCATAGTCGGACGGGCCCTGCGGGAACAGCGTGCCTTGGCATGCGACAACTCGTTTAACTCGCCTGCGTGCATGGTAAGCAGGCGTCTTGGGGCATGCCTTGCCCAGAGTCAAGATTGCAAAAAAAAAGCGCCCGGAAGGGGCGCCTGGATGTGGGGAGCCGGGGCCGTGGTCAGGCCTGGGCGTATTCGCGCAGGCGCTGGCCGGCCGCCAGCGGCAGGTTGCGCAGGCGTTGGCCGGTGGCGTCGGCGATGGCATTGCCCAGCGCCGCCGAGGCTGGCCCCTGCGAGGCTTCGCCCGCGCCCAGGAAAGGCGCTCCGGGCCGGTCGATGAGATGCACTTCGACTTTCAGCGGCACGTCGGAAAAGCGCATGATGGGATAGGTGCTCCAGTCGTAGCTGCGGATGCCTGTGCGATCGTGCCGCACCTGCTCGTACAGGGTCCAGCTGGCCGACTGCAGGATGCCGCCTTCGATCTGGTTGCGCACGCCGTCCGGATTGACGATCTGGCCGCAGTCTACGGCCGCCACGACGCGCAGGATGCGCACCGCGCCAGTCTCGGGCGTGACGTCCAGTTCGACGGCGATCGCCAGGTAGCTCATCAGATTCTTGTATTGCGCGAACGAAAAGCCCACGCCGCGGCCCGGCTGGCGCTTGCGCTGCGGGTCCCAGCCGAAGCGTTGCGAAGCCAGTTGCACTACGTCGCGGCCGCGCGGGTCGTCCAGGTGGCGCAGCCGGAACTCCACCGGGTCGGCGCCGGCCGCCGAGGCCAGTTCGTCCATGAAGCTCTCGATGGTGAACACGTTCATGAACGCGCCCAGCCCGCGCATGGCCGACACGCGTACCGGCATGTCGGGCAGGAAGTGGTGCTGGATATTGAAGTTGGGGAAGTTGTACAGCGGCACGCTGTTGCGATCGCCGCCGCCTTCCGGCATGGGAATGGGCTTGGGCGGGGCCGGCGTGAAGGGCTGGGCCAGGAAGGTTGCCGGTATCAGGCGCCCGGCGTTGTCGATGCGCTGGTTGTGCGAATTGCTCCAGATTTCGTATTGCCAGTCGACGATGTGTCCGGAGGCGTCCAGTGAGGCCTTGACGTCGGTGACCATGGCCGGCCCGAAGGGCTCCCAGGTGTGTTCTTGTTCGCGCATCCATTGCACGCGCACCGGCCGGCCGGGCACGGCACGCGCGATGAGGGCGGCGTCGGCCGCCGCGTCATCGGCGGCGTTGTGGCCGTAGCAGCCGGCGCCCGGCACGTGGATGCAGCGGATGTCTTCGGGCTTCATGCCCAGCATCTCGGCCAGCCCGCCTCGCAGCGGAAAGACGCCCTGGGCATGGGTCCAGATGGTGAGCTTGCCCTGCTGCATGTGGGCCACCGCGCACGACGGCCCCATCGCGGCGTGCGCCAGGTAGGGCTTGGTGAAGCGTCCCTGCAGCGTCCGCACGGCTGGCTGGGCCGCGCCGTGGCGCTCGCCCACGTGGATTTCGCGGGCGGGCATTTTCAGCAGGGTGTCGTAAAGCGCGTCCGGCGCCGGCAGCACCGCGGATTCTTCCCATTTGGCTGCGACAGCCAGTGCGCGCATGGCCTGGATCGCCTGCCATTCATCGTGGGCGACTACCGCCAGGTAGCTGCCATCGCGCACCACCTTGATCACGCCCGGCATCTTCTCGATGGCGGCGCTGTCGACCGAGACCAGGCGCGCGCCGTAGGAAGGCGCCCGTACGGCCCGCGCGTGCACCATGTCGAGTGGGCGCAGGTCTTGCACATAGCTGGTGCCGCCAGTGACCTTGGCGGGGATGTCGACCCGGGGCATCGATTGCCCGATGACCCGGTGCCGCGCGGGATCGACCAGGGGCGAGGTAGGCTCGGCGTTGCGATGCAGGTCCAGGCCGCTGACGGCCTGGCCGTAGTCCATCTTGCGGCCATCGGGCGCATTGATGATGCCGTTGGCGGCCTGCAGCGAGGCCACGTCCACGCCCAGCTTGCCGGCCGCCGATTGCAGCAGCAGTTGGCGCACCTGCGCAGCCGCGTTCAGGATGGCGGTGCCGCTGTCGGCGGTGGAATGGCTGCCCGCGGTATAGCCTTCGTTGGGCGTCAGGCCGGTGTCGGCCGTGACCAGGTGGATGTCTTCGGGGCCGACCTGCAGTTCTTCGGCGGCGATCTGGATGAACGCGGTGCGGATGCCTGTGCCCAGTTCGGCCTTGCCAGTGCAGACCGTGATGCGGCCCTGTTCGTCTATCTTGATCCAGGCGTCCAGCAGCGGCGTGCTGCCCAGGTTGCCAGGCAGCTTGGTCGAGGTGGCGCTGGCGGCGGTGGGCGCGGCGTCTTCGGTGGACCTCTGGGCGGCCAGCGCAGTGGCGCCGGGCAACAGGGTGAAGCCTACCGTCAGCGAACCCGCGGCCAGGAAACGGCGGCGGGCGGGGTCGGCCGGGATGCTGTCGTGGTGGCGGTGGCGCGTGTTCATGCCGGGGCCTTCGTGGCCTGCTTGCCGTCCAGGGCTTGCGATGCCTGCACGATGGCGGCGACGATGCGCATGTGGGTGCCGCAGCGGCACAGGTTGGGCTGCAAGTGCGCGCGGATCTCGTCTTCAGTGGCGCCAGGGCGCTGGTCCAGCAAGGCCTGGGCGCGCATGACCATGCCGGCGATGCAGTAGCCGCACTGCGCGGCCTGCTTGTCGATGAATGCCTGCTGCAACGGAGAGGGCTGGTCTTCGGTGCCCAGGCCCTCGATGGTGCGCACCGGCTTCAGCCCGACGGCAGACACCGGCATCAAGCACGAGAACACGGGCTGGTCGCCGACAATGACGGTACAGGCGCCGCATTGCCCCAGTCCACAGCCGTACTTGGCGCCGTTGAGCTGCAGGTGATTGCGCAGCGCATACAGCAATGGCATGGAAGGATCGATGTCGAGGACGTGCTCGACATCGTTGACGCTGAGCGTGATCATGGCTGCGGATTCTCCTTGCGTATCGCGGCAACGCTGCCGGCGATATTCTTCCAGGCTGGCCGCTGGGCGTATTGGACCCGTGTGTAGGCCAGCACGTCGGCGATCTGTTCGTCGGTCAGCGTGGCGGCGAACGGCGGCATGTAGTGGGCCGACGCCGAACCGGTCCAGGGATTGCCGCTCAGTACCAGCTGGATGGCGTTGCGCGGGCTGTCGGCATTGAGCGCGGTGCTCAGTTCGAGCAAGGGGCGCCCGCCCACGGTGTGCATCGGGGCGGACGCGCCATGGCAACTGGCACAGGACGCGTTGAAGGTCGCTGCGCCACGTTCCATGCGCTGCGCGTCGTCGGCCGCCGGGGTGCCCGGCGGTGCGGGCGGCGGTGCGGCAGGCGGGGTGGGCGGCGGGCTGGCTTGGGGTTCGGGCTGCATCGACATCAGATAGGTGGCCATGGCCTGGACATCGGACAGCGGCACATTGGCCAGGTGCTGCGTCACGGGCAGCATGGGGCCGGCCGCGGCGCCGTGTTCAGTCGCCAGCCCCGTGTGCAGGTAGGACGTGAGCTGTTCGTGCGTCCAGGGCCGGCGGGCCCGCGTCAGCGCGTTCAGTGGCGGTGCTTCCCAGCCGTCGATCAGGCCGCCGGCGTACGGCTGGCCGCTTTTTTCGGCGCCCAGCGCATTCATGGGCGTATGACAGGACGCGCAATGGCCCAGGCCTTCGACCAGGTAGCGACCGCGCAGCCAGTCCTTGGACTGTGCCTTGGCCGGCGCGGGAAGCTCGCCGGCATCCAGGAACAACAGGTTCCAGCCGGCCACCAGCGGCCGGAAGTTCAGCGGGAATGTCAGTTCGTTGGCCGGCGCCGGTGCGTGCACTGGCCTGCGTGCCATCAGGTAGGCGTACAGCGCGGCGATGTCGTCATCGGTTACGCGCGTGAAATGCACGTAGGGAAACGCCGGATACAGCAAGCTGCCATCGCGCGCGACGCCCCTGCGCATGGCGCGCGCAAACGCTTCTTGCGACCAGGCGCCGATGCCGGTATCGACGTCGGGGGTGATATTGGTGCTGTAGATCGTGCCGAATGGCGTGTTGAGCGGCAGGCCGCCTGCATAGGGCTTGCCGTCTTGGGCGGTATGGCAATGCATACAGTCGCCAAGTTCGGCCAGGCGTGCGCCTTGGGCCAGCAGCGCGCGATCTTCGCTGATGGGGGGTGGGCTGTCCAGCGGTGCGATGGCGGGCTGCCACGCGTAATAGCCAACGGCCGCCGCAGCAACGACCACGACGGCCGCCGCCCCTGCGATTCTTCCTGTCCTGCTCATCCAGCCTCCGCGGGTTTGTGTACGCGTATGCAATACGATGGTAATGGACGGTTCTGACTCAAGCCTGAAGCCAAGCCTGATGTGCAGGCTACGATGTTACGCCTACGGGCGGCGGCACTACTTCAGGCGCCGGCCCATGTGGAAGGTGCAGCGGGCCGGGGTGGACACGCCAGGGGCTAGCTGCCGAGCTTCAGCACGCCCTTCATGATGGCCCAGTGGCCGGGGAAGGAGCAGAAGAAGGCGTACTTGTCGCCCGCGGTGAGCTTGGCGGTATCGAAGGTGACGGAATCGGCTTCGCCGCCGCCGATGAGCTTGGTATGTGCAATGACGCGGTCATCGCCAGCCTTGACGTAGTCGTTGGCCAGCCCGGCGGTCATGCCGTCGGTGGCGACAGGCTGCATGTCGGCTTCTTTGGTCAGGACCCAGTTATGGCCCATGGCGGCCTTGGCCATCTTGCCCACGTGCTTCAGGTGCACGGTGAACTGCTTGCAGCTTGCGTCGACGACGATTTCCTTGGTGTTGAACTGCATGGCGTCGTTGCTTTCGACGGTGGTCTCGCATTGCGCTGCCAGCACGGGCAGGCTGGCGGCGGATAGCAGGACGGCAAGAGTGACTTTGACCAGCATGGGGATCTCCAGTAACAGGGCGACGGGCATACCGGCCAATGCCAGCAAGGTGTCGCTGAAGATGGAAGTTTAGCCAGGGGTGCTTGCTGTGGCCTTGATCGAAAACAATGACGCAGATCAGAACTACATGATAGAGCAGGTGTTAAGCACTGGCCTTGAAATTTTGGGCCGGTGCCCCTATAACTTCGAGGTTTCGCGCCACGGCTTCGGTCGCGGCTCTGTCCCGGTTTTTATTCCCTTACTTTTATTCGCCATTCTATGAATTCATCCGCTACGTCCTCCGCGCCCGAGACCCTGGGCTTTCAGGCCGAGGTGAAGCAACTGCTGCACCTGATGATCCACTCGCTGTACAGCAACAAGGAAATCTTCTTGCGCGAGCTGGTATCCAATGCGTCCGATGCCTGCGACAAGCTGCGCTTCGAGGCGATCGACCAGCCGGATCTGTTCGAGGGCGACAGCGACCTGGCCATCCGGGTCGATTACGACACGGCCGCGCGCACCATCACGATTTCGGACAACGGCATCGGCCTGTCGCGCGACGAGGCAATTGCCAACCTGGGCACCATTGCCCGTTCGGGCACGCGCGAGTTCTTTTCGCAACTGACGGGCGACAAGCAGAAAGACGCCCAGTTGATCGGCCAGTTCGGCGTGGGCTTTTATTCGTCGTTCATCGTGGCGGACAAGGTAACGGTGCTAAGCCGGCGGGCCGGCGCGCAGCCGGGCGAGGCCATCTGCTGGGAATCGGACGGCCAGGGCGAATTCACGATCGTGGCCGCCGAAAAGGCCTCGCGCGGCACCGACGTGACGCTGCACCTGCGTGAAGACCAGGATGAACTGCTCAATGGCTGGAAATTGCGCGAGATTCTGCGCCGCTATTCCGACCATATCTCGCTGCCGATCCGCATGGCCAAGGAAGAGTGGGACGCCGAGAAGAACGAGCAGGTCAAGCGCGACGAACAGGAAACCGTGAACCAGGCCAATGCGCTGTGGACGCGCAGCAAGGGCGAGGTTACCGACGAGCAATACCGCGAGTTCTACAAGACCGTATCGCACGATTACGACGACCCGCTGGCCTGGACCCACAACCGGGTGGAAGGGCGTAGCGAGTACACGCAACTGCTGTATGTGCCCAAGCACGCGCCCTTCGACCTGTGGGACCGCGAAGGCCGCCGCGGCGTGAAGCTGTATGTGAAGCGCGTGTTCATCATGGACGACGCCGAACAGCTGCTGCCGTCGTACCTGCGCTTCGTGCGCGGGGTGATCGATTCGGCCGACCTGCCGCTGAACGTGTCGCGCGAGATCTTGCAGGAAAGCCGCGATGTGCGGGCCATACGCGAGGGCTCGGCCAAGCGCGTGCTGTCGCTGCTGGAAGACCTGGCCGAAAACAAGCCTGAAGAGTACGCCGGGTTCTGGACCGAGTTTGGCCAGGTGCTGAAAGAGGGCGCGGGCGAAGACGCCAGCAACCTGGAACGCATTGCCAAGCTGCTGCGCTTTGCCTCGACCCATTCGGGCGACGCGGCGCAGACAGTGCCTTTCGCCGAATACGCGTCGCGCATGAAAGAAGGGCAGGACAAGATTTACTACGTCACCGCCGACAGCTTTGCGGCCGCCAGCAACAGCCCGCACCTGGAGATTTTCCGCAAGAAGGGCATCGAGGTCTTGCTGCTGTCCGATCGTGTGGACGAATGGATGCTGTCTTACTTGCGCGAGTTCGACGGCAAGCCGCTGGTGTCGGTGGCCAAGGGCGGGCTGGACCTGGCCGAACTGGCCGATGAAGACGAGAAGAAGCGGCAATCGGAAGTGGCCGAAACGTTCAAGCCCCTGGTCGAGCGCCTGCAAAACACACTGGAAGACCAGGTGAAGGAAGTTCGGGTGACGCTGCGCCTGGTGGATTCGCCGGCGTGCGTGGTGGTTGGCCAGAACGAACTGAGCCCCCATCTGCTGCGCATGTTGAAGGCCGCCGGCCAAGAGGCGCCCAATGTGAAGCCGGTGCTCGAGATCAACCCCGAGCATGCGCTGATTGCGCGAGTGCGCGATGCCGATGACACCGAGTTCGAACAATGGGCGCGGCTGCTGCTGGATCAGGCGCTGCTGGCCGAGGGCGCGCAGATTGCCGATCCGGCGGCCTTCGTGAAGCGCCTGAACGCCTTGTTGTTGAAGGCTTGACCGGCCTGTTGGCGCGGTCCTGAAGGCTACCCGCGTGCTCATCGCGGGTAGCCTTTTTTACATGGCAAGGCAGGCGCGCCCGACGCCGGCTAGCGAACCACCTGGAACGACGTGTCGTGGCTGAACCGGTCGCTGGGGTAGACGCCGATCGAGGCGAAGATCACCCGCGCCGTGGCATCCAGGAACTGGCGGGTGATTTCCAGGCTGGCCTGGCCTTCCGTGGCCTGCAGCGCGCTGGCATCCGTACCCGTTGCGTTGACCGCCAGAATGCGTTGCCGCACTTCCTGGATCGTTACGCCGCAAAGTCGTTCCAGCATGACGTGAAACGCCTCGGACTGCCCATCGATGCTGTCGATCACGATGGCGTGTTCGGGAAGCAGATAAATAGTCAGGACCGCCGTGGGCAGGGCCTGGGCTAGCTTGTTGCGCAGCACCTTGACCTGTATGACCTCGATTCCTTCCGGGAAACCCGTGCGGGATGCCAGCTCGTGATCGACGCGCAGGGTCTGGGTTTGCAGCAGCCCCAGGCGCGTGTTGGCTGATTGGACCAGTTCGGGCAGGGTGATGGCGCTGCGCATGTAGCGCTGCGGTTCCATGGGCCGCGACGCCGCCACGGCGTGGCCGATGCCGGCCCTGGCCGCCACCATGCCCGCATTTTTCAGCTGCTGCAGGGCTTCGCGTACGCAGTAGCGGCTGACGCCGTACTTGTCCTGCAATTCCAGCTCGGTGGGCAGGCGATCGCCGACTTTGTATCGCCCGTTCTGGATATCGCCTTCCAGAAGCTGCGCCAGCACGGCGGGGGACAGGCGGGCGCGCCGCGTCCACCCGTCCGTTTGCACTGTATCCGCCTGGACTCGGGTTCTTTTCATCCGCCGCATTTTACCGGTCGGCAGGCATTGACATCGACACGATTCAGAAAGAAAATTCGAATGTTCGAACATTTGAATAATATGCGACTTTCCTTGCGGCACAGTGCCGGGAAAGGCCGTCCCCATTTTGTGGGCTCTATGACCAAGCAGCTGAACGTCCATAACATTGCCGACCTGCGCCTGGCCGCGCGCCGCCGGTTGCCGAAAGGCTTGTTCGACTATGTGGACCGGGGAACCGAAGAAGAAGTCACACTGCGCGGCAATCGCCAGGCTTTCGACGCGATACGCCTGTTGCCGCAGCCGCTGGTCGATATCTCGCACCGGTCTACCCAGGTGGATCTGTTCGGGCATACCTATCGTTCGCCGGTCTGCATCGGCCCTACCGGACTGGCCGGCATGCTCTGGTTCCAGGGCGAGGTGCAATTGGCGCAGGCCGCGGCGGCGGCGGGTGTTCCCTTCGCGTTGTCCACGGCGTCCATTGCGCCCCTGGAAGAGGTGGTCAAGCATTCGGACAGCCATCCCTGGTTTCAGTTGAACATGTGGAAAGACCCCAACATGTCCTGGGAACTGGTCGAGCGCGCCAAGAAGGCCGGGTTCAAGGTGCTGATCGTGACGATCGACAGCGTGGTCGATTCGAATCGTGAACACAATCGACGCAACGGTTTTACCGTGCCCATGCGGCTGACGCCGCGCAATGTGCTGGACGGCGCCTTGCATCCGCGTTGGACGCTGGGCGTCATGGGGCGCTATGTATTCGGGCCTGGCTTGCCAGAATTCGCCAACTATCCCGCGGCGCTGAAGACCAACCTGCGCGGCAAGATAGGCAAGCGCGATGGGGTCAAGGTACCCAAGCACGAGGCGAATTCGTGGGACGACATCCGCCGTCTGCGCGACATGTGGGATGGGCCGCTGGTGGTCAAGGGGGTGCTGTCCGAGCAGGCCGCCCTGGCCGCGCTGGAGTGCGGCGCCGACGGCATCATCGTATCGAACCATGGCGGCCGCACCTTGGACGGCAGTATCTCGTCCATAGAAGCGCTGCCCGCCATCGTCGAAGCCATCCAGGGGCGTATCACCGTGCTGCTGGACAGCGGCGTGACGCGCGGCAGCGATGTCGCCAAGGCCATCGCGCTTGGCGCCAATGCCGTGTTGGTGGGCCGCGCCGCGCTGTGGGGCATAGGCGCGGCGGGCAAGGAAGGGGCCGCCAGGGCCATCGACATGCTGACCAGCGAATTTGACCGGGTCATGGCCTATCTGGGCTGCAACACCGTCGATGATCTTGGCCCGCACCACATCTACTCAAAAAAATGAACCGGAGACAACCATGCACCGTATTTCCCGTCGTTCTCTCATCCTGGCCGGGACCGCGGCCGTAATAGGAAGCGCCGCGCCCAAGCTCGGCCGGGCCCAGCCATACAAGCCCGCCGGGCACCCGTCGATGATTTGCGCCTACCCGGCCGGGGCGTTGGGCGACGGTACGGCGCGCATCGTCGCCAAGGGGCTGTCCCAGGCCTGGGGGATGACGGTGCCAGTGGAAAACAAGACGGGCGCGGCGGGCATGATTGCCGCTGGCCAGGTCGCAAAAGGGGCCGCCGACGGGGCCACGCTGTTGTGCATGATTCCCGAAGCCCTGTCCGTTGCCAAAGCCCTGCAGGTGCCAGTGGGCTTCGATGTGCTGGCCGATCTGAAGCCCATTGCAATCCCTGTGGTCAGCGCCTGCATCCTGGCGGTCAATGGCAAATCGCGGTTCCAGACGTATGCCGAGCTGGTCGACTTCGCCAAGCAACATCCGGGGGAGATCAGCTTTGGCATCCAGGGCACCGGCAGCGCGTTCCACCTGGCGCTGGAACGCTGGGCCACCGCCGCGGGCATCAAGGTCACGCCGGTACCCTACCGAGGCGGCGCCGCTGTACTGACCGATTTGCTGGGCGGGCAGATCGACGCAATGTTCCTGGCCACATCGCTGGGCCTGCCTTACTTCCAGGACGGGCGATTGCGTCCGCTGGCCGCCACCAGCAAGGACCGCATCAGCGCACTGCCCGAACTGCGTACGCTTGAAGAACTGGGAGTCGCGGGCTACGACTTGTCGGTATCCATCGGCATTCTGGCGCAAGGCAACACCGGGCCGGCGGTGGCCGATGCCTTGAACAAAGCCTGCCTTCAAGCCATGATGACGCCAGAGGCGCAAGCGTGGATGAAGCAGAACTACGTGACCACCTCGGATCTGTCGCCTGGCCAGTTGCAGGAACGCATGATCAAGGAAGTGGCTGAATTCACCGAGATTGCCAAGCGCGCCAATATTCGACTGAGCTGACATTCAATATGATCACCGTCAAAGAGAAACTCGCCGCGGGCCGGACTGTCATTGCCGTCAACGTAGGGGGGCGCAACCCCGACGTTATCGCTGCGCTGGCCAAGTTCGGTGCCGACCTGGCATTCATCGACTGCGAGCGCTCGGGAATCGGCCTGGATAGCGCGGCCGAACTGCTGTTTGCGGCCAAGGCTGCCCAATTGCCCGCGATCGTGCGTACGCACACGGCCGAGCAGGCCGAGCTGGTGCGCTTTCTGGATCGTGGCGCGGATGGCCTGGTCATTCCGCATGTGAACTCCGCGCACGAAGCCGCGGCAGCAGCCGAGGTCATCCGCTACGCCTGCGGCAAGGCCGCGGCGTCCAAGCTGCTGGTGGTGCAGATCGAGACTGCCCTGGCCATCAAGAACCTGGACGAACTGGCGGCGGTGCCGGGCGTGGATGCCTACTTGATAGGGCCGAACGATCTGGCATACGACTTGTGCGGCGAGCGCGGCGCGAAGAACCCCACGATCAGCGCAGCCATCGATGATGTGTGCACGCGCCTGCGGGCACAAGGCAAGCGCTTCGGCATGCCTGGCCCCCTGGCAGAGCTACCGGAATTCCGGCGTCGTGGCGCCACGTTCTTGTATTACTCGCTCGATTGGCTGGTCCAGTCCGGATTCCAGGCATTAGAGCGCCCGTTGGCGGACTGACAGGCGTGCGCGATCGTCAATTGGCCTTGAATCCGGTTGCCTTGACGATCGCCGACCAGCGCTGGGTTTCCGAATCGAGCAGGCGCTGCAGATCTTGCCGGCTGGATCCCACCACGGTAAAGCCCGCGTCGCCCAGCGTGCGTGCGGCATCGGGGGCGCGCAGGGCGGCGGCGCTGTCGGCCTGCAGGCGATCCAGGATGGCGGCGGGTGTGCCGGCCGGGGCAAATAAGGCGAACCAGGCGCCGAAGTCGACTTTGCCGTAGCCCGCCTGGGCGAAGGTGGGAACGCCGGGCAAGGCCGCGGAAGGTTGCGCGCCGGTTACGGCCAAGGCACGCATCTTGCCACCCTTTACCTGCGGCGCGGCCAGTGCCGTGGTAACGAAGGCGCCTTGGACGCCGCCCGAAATCAGGGCCGAGACTGCATCGCCGGTCGAGCGGTAGTGCACTGGCTCGATCTTCATGCCGACTTCACGGGCGAATAATTCGGCGCCGAAATGGCCCGGCGTGCCCGCACCGAAGGTACCGAAGTTGACGCGATCGCTGGCGGCCTTGCCGGCTTTCACGAAAGCCGCCAAGTCCTGGTAGGGGGAACTGGCTGGTACCACCAGTACAAAATCAGCCCGTACCACTTCGGAGATCGGCGCAAAATCCTTGGCCGGATCGTAGTTGAGGTTGTTGTAGGTAGCGGGCGAGATGCTGATCGATCCGACTTCGCCCAGCAGCAGCGTATAGCCGTCGGCCGGGCTGCGTGCCACGGCCTGGGCGGCAATCTGCCCGCCTGCCCCGGCACGGTTTTCCACCACCACGCTCTGCTTGAGGCGTTCGCCCAATTGCTGGGACAGGGTACGCGCCACGATGTCGGGCCCGGTGCCGGGCGGGAATCCAACATTGAGGCGAATGGGGGCGTCGGGGTACTGCGCGAAGGCGGCCAGGGGCAGGCACAGCAGGGTGGTGGCTATCAGGCGGCGCAAGGGCGATTGCATGGGGTTGTCTCCTGGGTGGGGCCGCCAGTACATCGCCGGCGGTTGCGAATAATGGGTCTGAGATTCAGCAGATGCGGTAGAAGCACAATTCGACGCGGTCGGGAAAGCGCGCGCCGGTGCCGATGAACAATTGCTCGTTCAGCCACGCCAGGCGTGGCGCGGCGGTTTCAAAGCGCGGATAGCTACGAAAATAGATGCGCGCCGGGTCCACCGGTTCGCCGCGCGCCAGGCATGCGATGTCGTTGGCAGTACCGGTGCGGATGCCCGTGTTTTCGACGTAGACGCGATGGCCATCAGAGGTTTCGATGACATAGCGCGCATGAATGTCGGTAAACGTGGCCGAGCGTATGGACTGGAAATCGGCACCGCCGGGCAGGATGATGCCGTCGAGCTGCGCGCCTTCCACGCGGCCGCCCAGGATCGGAATGACGCGGCGGCGGCCATGCGGCGTTTCGCCCACTTCCTGGGGCGGGCCGACCTGCACGTGCAGCGTGGCAACATGCTCGAGCCGGGGTGGTGCGGGAGGGGCGCTGGTGGTCATGGCTTTCCTTGGGGGGGGCGGCGCAGGGCGGCCGGGTCGAAGCCGGCAAGCTGCTTGTAGCGCAGCGATACGGCTTGCAGTTCGTGTTCGGGAATGACCTCGGCAATGTCGGCAAAGCCTTGCGGGGCGCGCTCTTCGGCCATCTGCATGACTTGTTCAGGGCCGTTGAGCCGGTTGCGCAGCACAATGCCGGCGGTGCGGGGCAGGCGTTCGGCTTCGTATTCGAGCAGGGCGGTTTCCAGGGCGCGTACCTGGCCCTGGCAGGCCTGCGACAGCCAGTCGGCCAGGCAGCGGGCATCCAGGATGGCTTGCGCCGACCCGTTCGATCCGATGGGGTACATGGGGTGGGCGGCATCGCCCAGCAGTGTCAAGCGGCCGCGGGTCCAGCGCGGCAGCGGGTCGCGGTCGACCAGTGGAAATTCGTAGATGGCCTGCGCGCCGTCGATCACCGCGGGAATATCGATCCAGTCCCAGCGCCAGCTGGCAAAGCGCTCGGCAAAGACCGATTTGTCGACGCGGCGGTTCCAGTCAGTGGCTGGCAGCGTGGCATCGGGTACGGCCAGCTCGGCGATCCAGTTGAGCAGCGACTTGCCCGCCTGCCGCAATGGCGCCGATATCGGATAGCAAACGAATTTCTGGTCTTGGTGGCCGGCCATGAACATGGTGCAGCCATCCAGGTACGACGGCGCCTCGGTGACGGCGCGCCATAACATGCGGCCCGAGAAGCGTGGCTCGTCGCCCAATGGATAGAGCTGCTGGCGCAGGGCCGAGTGAATGCCGTCGGCGCCCACCACGGCATCGCCCGTGGCGGTGTGCAGCGTCCCGTCGGCGCGGCTGCGGAAATATGCGCATGCCTGCTTGTCACCCTGGTCCGCGGCTTCGAGCGCCATGCCGGTCACGATGGCATCCGGGCCCAGCCGGGCGCGCACGGTGTCGGCCAGCAGCATCTGCAATTCGCCGCGATGTATCGAGAATTGGGGTAGCGGATAGCCTGCTTGCAGGCCGCGCGGTTCGCGCCAGATGGGCTGGCCGAACTTGTTGTAGTAATGCAGGGCAGACGTGGGAATGGCTTGCCGCGCCAACTGGTCTAGCAGGCCCAGTTGTTCCAGTTCATTGACGGCATGAGGCAACAGGTTGATGCCCACACCCAAAGGCCGCAGCGCTTGCGTGCTTTCGTAGACGCGGCAACCGATGCCGCGCCGGTGCAGCATCAGGGCGAGCGTCAGCCCGCCGATGCCGGCGCCGGCAACGATGATCTCCATAGTCTCTCCAGGCCGTTTTTATTTGTTATGTACCATAACAAAATGGCCTGGCGGCCCACACTGGGACTAACCCGGGGGGCGGGTGGCGCGGGTGGCCGGTCTGGGGTAGTGTGTAGTCCCCTTGCCCCCGGCTTTTGCCATGCCCAAAGCTTCTTCGTTCCGGCCGCGCCGGCCCTTGGCCCGCGGCGAGCATTTCGATCCGCATGTCGCCGGTATCGAATACGGCGCGCTCGATTCGCTGGTCGGGTATGCCATCCGGCGGGCGCAGATCCTGATCTACGAAGACTTCCTGGCCGCGCTGGAACCCTGGGATATCACGCCGCAGCGGTTCTCTGCATTGACGCTGATTGCGGCCAATGCCAGGCTGAAGCTGACCGAGCTGGCGCGCATTCTGGGTATTGCGCGGTCAGGCGCGGTGCAATTGGTAGACCACCTGCAGGCAATGGGCTATGTGACCCGGCAGGAAGCGGTGCAAGACAAGCGGGCGTATTCGCTGGTGCTGACGCCGGCAGGGCGGCGCGCCCATGCCGACATTACCAAGGCCGTGCAGGCTCATGATCAACGCATCAGCGCCCAACTGAGCGCCAGCGAGCGCACGCGGTTGATCGCGTTGCTTGGGCGACTGGGTTAGAAGCACGGCGGCAGCGCCCGCGCCGTCGCCAGGCCCTGGCAGGCGCGTCGGCGCGCGCGGCGATCAGGACAGCGGCAGCGTCAGGACGCCTTGCGTGGCCGGGCGCATCATCAGCCGCCGGTACCAGGCCGACATGGCAGGCGTGGCCGGCCGTTCGATGGGCATGGCCAGCCAGCGATGCGCCACGCAGCCCAGCACGATATCGCCCATGGTGATATGGCTGCCGGCGATGTAGTCGCGCCCCTGCAGGGCGTCTTCCAGCATCATGCCCAGCTTGTTGGCTTTCTGCGCCGAGGCGGCGATGGCTGCCGCGTCGCGCTGCGCTTCAGGCGTGCGGATCAGGCCCAGGAAGGCGGGCACCATGGCAGGCTGCCATTCGGTGGCGGTCCAGTCCATCCAGCGATCGGCCTGCGCACGTACGGACACATCGGCAGGCCACAGCCCGCCTTCGCTGTAGCGCGCGGCCAGGTAGCGCACGATGGCATTGGATTCCCACAATATCAGGCCCCCGTCGTCGATGACCGGCACCTTGCGGTTGGGATTCATCTTGCCGTACTCGGGCGTATCCAGCCCGCCGAACTGCCCGCCCACGTGCTCGTTGGTATGCGGCAAAGCCAGTTCGCGCACCGCCCACAAAACTTTCTGCACGTTTACCGAGCTTGGGCGTCCCCAGATCTTCAGCATGATGATTCCTTGATTAGCATGGCGCCAGCAGGCGCCGTGGCATGCCTGCCAGGCGGCCGAAACGCGTCCAGTTGAAAGCGGGCCCGGGGTCGGTCTTGCGGCCAGGGGCGATATGTTCGTGCCCCCAGGCCGCGCGCAAGGGGTAGCGGGCGCGCAGCATGCGGGCCAGTTTGGCCAACGCAGTGTACTGGGCATCGGTGTAGGGCAGCGTATCGGTGCCTTCCAGTTCGACGCCCAGGGAAAAATCATTGCAGCGTTCGCGCCTGCCGAAGCGCGACACACCGGCATGCCAGGCGCGTGCCTCGGTAGACACGAACTGCACGACCTCGCCCTGGCGGTTGATGAAGAAATGCGCCGACACGCGCAGCCCGCGCAGGCGCTCGAGCCAGGGGTGGGCGGCGTAATCCAGGCGGTTCAGGAACAGGCCCGCTACGTGGGGGCCGCCGAACTGGCCCGGCGGCAGGCTGATGTTGTGGATGACCAGCAGTGAGACCGGCAGTCCGGCGGGGCGGGCATCGCAATTGGGAGACGGCAGGAGGCGCACGCCCGGCGCGGGCGCCAGCCACCCGTGTCGATCAAGCTGTAGAAACATGAATGCGGCTCATCGAAAGGGGAAGCGTAACCCCCATTATGCCTGTCTTGCCGGCAGGGCCCGGCCGGCGGCGAAGACAGGCCGGCAGGGCCTAGCGTTCGCCCAGCCGCGCGTGGTCGCGGCTGCACCAGACCTTGCCTTCAAGCAATACGGCCTCGGAACGCGGCAGGTGTATGCCGCAATGGGCGCAGCGCACCATCGATTCGACGGGCTGCCCGCCCGGCTGGCGCGCAGGGGGCGCGGGCTTGGGGGCGTTGCGCCGGTTGCTGGCGCGCGCGGCGGCGATGCGGGCGACCATCATGATCACCAGGATGACGATGACCCAAAGTAACAGCTTGCCCACATCAGCTCCGATGAAGAATGACTTCCAGCACGAACCGGCTGCCGGTATAGGCCAGGATCAGGAAGGCGAATCCGGTCAGGGTCCAGCGCAGTGCCACGCGGCCGCGCCAGCCGCGGATGTGGCGGCCCAGCAGCAATACGCCGAAGGTCAGCCATGACAGCAGCGTGAATACTGTTTTGTGGTCGAAGGGCAGTACCTTGCCGGTAAGCTGCATGGACGCGATCGAGCCCGATACCACCGCCGCGGTCAGGACCACGAAACCGATCCAGATCACCCGGAACAGCAGTTGTTCCTGCACCAGCAGCGGCGGCTGGGCATCGAGCACGCGGCCCACGATGCTGCGCTCGGCCGGCGCTTCGAGCGGGCGGTGCAGGTGGCGGTCGAGCAGGGCCATCAGCAGGGCATGCAGCGCGGCCACGGTGATCAGGGCGTAGGCGGCCAGGGCGATCAGCAGATGCAGGCGTAGCCAGCCGTTTTCGGCATGCGGAACCAACTGGCCCTGGGGAAACAGCGCCGCCATGATGCAGACCAGGGTGGCGGCGGGTACCAGCAGCAATTGCAGGCCATCGATGCGCACCAGCAGGCTTTCCAGCCAGAAGACCACCAGGCCCAGCCACACCGCCGCCGACAGGGCCAGGGCCCAGCCTATGAACAGATGGGAACTGCCCAGCATGGCCTGTTGCAGGCCGATACCATGCAGCACCAGTGCGCCCAGCAGGCAGACCCGGGCGAAGCGGCCCGTTTTTTCGACGCTGCCCGCGCCCTGCAGGCGCCGCCAAAGCGCCGCGGCAAGCACGGCGTAGGCCAGGGCGGCCACGGCGTGAAATACAATGCCTAATGACATAAAAACCGTTGTCTGGATGGGGCCCCTTTGCGGGCGCTCGTCGCCGGCAGGCGCAAAGCCCCTGCACGGGCCACTGTTCAATCAACTAGTGTAAGCGGAAACGCCTCTCATGCTCGATAACCTGACTCAACGTTTGTCGCGCGTCGTGAAGACGCTGCGCGGCGAAGCCCGCCTGACCGAGGCCAACACGCAGGAAATGCTGCGCGAAGTGCGCATGGCGCTGCTCGAGGCCGACGTCGCCCTGCCCGTGGTGCGCGATTTCGTCTCGCGCGTCAAAGAAAAAGCGCTGGGCGAGGACGTGGTCGGCAGCCTCAGCCCGGGCCAGGCCCTGGTCGGCGTGGTGAACAAAGAACTGACGGCCCTGATGGGCGGCGACCTGGGCGCCGGGGCTGGCGACCTGTCGCTGGCGGTGCAGCCGCCGGCGGTGATCCTGATGGCCGGCCTGCAGGGCGCGGGCAAGACCACCACCACCGGCAAGCTGGGCCGCTGGCTGGCGCAGGGCAACCACGTCCAGAATGGCCGCAATACCGGCAAGAAGAAAGTGCTGACGGTCAGCGCCGACGTCTACCGCCCCGCCGCCATCGACCAGTTGAAGACCGTGGCCGAGCAGGCCGGCATCGATTTCCTGCCGTCCGACCCCAGCCAGAAGCCCGAAGACATTGCCCGCAATGCCGTCGACCACGCACGGCGCCATCATTACGATGTGCTGATCCTGGACACGGCCGGCCGCCTGGGCATAGACGAGGCCATGATGCGCGAGATCCGTGCCCTGTACGACCTGGTACAGCCGGTCGAGACCTTGTTCGTGGTCGATGCCATGCAAGGCCAGGACGCGGTCAATACCGCGCGCGCCTTTGCCGATGCCCTGCCCCTGACCGGCGTCGTGCTGACCAAGCTGGACGGCGATGCCCGCGGCGGCGCGGCGCTGTCGGTGCGACACGTAACCGGCAAGCCCTTGAAGTTCGTGGGCGTTTCCGAAAAACTGGATGGAATCGAACCCTTCTACCCCGACCGCATGGCCCAGCGGGTACTGGGCATGGGCGACATCGTGTCGCTGGTCGAGCAGGCCCAGAAGAACATCGACATCGCCGAAGCCCAGAAGCTGGCCACCAAGATCAAGTCGGGCAACAAGTTCGACTTGAACGACTTCCGCGAGCAATTGGGCCAGGTCAAGAAGCTGGGCGACATGGGGTCGCTGCTGGAAAAGCTGCCGGCGCAGTTCCAGCAGGCCGCCGGCCAGTTGCAGGGCGGCCAGGCGGAAAAGCAGTTGCGCCGCACCGAAGGCATCCTGAATTCAATGACGGCGGCCGAGCGCGCGAAACCCGAACTGATCAAGGCGTCGCGCAAGCGCCGTATCGCGGCCGGCTCGGGCGTGCCCGTGCAAGAGGTCAACCGCCTGCTGTCTCAGTTCGAGCAGATGCAGGGCATGATGAAGCAGATGAAAAAAGGCGGCATGTCGAAGATGATGCGGGCCATGGGCGGCAAAGGCTTGGGCCGCTTCGGCGGCTTACGCTGAAAGGCCAGCGATCTGCACAAAAAAACGGCCAGGCATTGACCTGGCCGAGTTGATCGGAGCGAACGGGGAGGGCTCGCCCCGATGCAAACCGGCAAACGCTGCGGGGCTTGCCGGTTTGTGCGGTTCAGTTCAGGGGCGGAATGCGCAGCACCTGCCCGGGGTAGATCTTGTCGGGGTGCGTCAGCATGGGCTTGTTGGCCTCGAAAATAACCGTGTGCTTGGCGCCTTGGCCCGCGCCGTAGTGAGCTTCGGCGATCTTCCACAGGTTGTCGCCCTTTTTGACCGTGTACATCTGCGCTTCGGGCGCTGCCTGCTTGGCGGTGAGCTGGTTGTCGACCTGGGCCACGCCCACGGTATTGCCCAGTGCCAGGCTGATTTTCTCGGCCTCTTCGGTTGACGCTGCCTGGCCCGATACGGTGACTTTGTCGCCGTCGACCTTGATGTCCAGGCCGTCGGCGTTCAGGCCATGCTTGTCCAGTTCCTTCTTCAGTTCGTCGACCGATGCCGCTTGGGCTTCGCTGGCGCCAAAGATTTTTTCGCCGACGTCTTTGATAAAGCTGAGCAGACCCATGGTTTGTCCTTTTGGCTGTTAAGAAACGTTAAGCACGCAAAAGAAGAAGATGGCGGAATTTCGCCTACTGCAGGCCGATTATGGGCCGATTATGTGCAGGGCGCTGCCATGGGTCGGGGGTAAGTTGTAACAAGCCATTTACGGCGCTGGCGTATGCAGGGCGCCTGCCGTCTTGCGGCGCGTCAGCTTCCATACGTGGGCCGGCGGAACATTGGCCAGTACGGTTTCGATGCGGCGCGCACGCAGCCCCAGGCGGTCGAGCACGCGCTGCGGCACCGGACAGCGCGGCCCATAGGTGAACAAGTGCACGGCGCCACCCGGGCGCAGTTGCGCGAACGTGCTGCGCAAAATGCCGATTTGCTGCTTTACGGGCATGTTCAGCAGGGGCAGGCCACACACCGCAACGCCGGCCAACCCGTCCACGAACAAGGACAACCCGGCCAGCTTGGCCGCGTCTCCCTGGTGCACGTATGCGCCAGGAAAGTCGCGCCGCAGTTGCTGGGCGAACTGGGCGTCCATTTCCACCAATGCCAGTTGGTGCGGGTCGAGCCCGCGTGCCACCAGCGCCCGCGTGAATGCGCCGGTACCCGCGCCCAGTTCCAGGCAAGGGCCCGAGGCGGGATCGATGCCGCGCGTAATGGCGGCAGCCAGGCGCGAGCTCGATGGCCAGATGGCACCTATGCCCTTGGGATTGGCGCGCCAGGCACGCAGGAAGCGAACGCGTTCCGCTACCCACGACTGCCGCGCGACGCGGCTGGCGGCATGGCCGGTTGCCCGGCCGGCAGCGCCGGCCACGCGAAACAATAGTGATCCGAAGGGCAGGCCGGAAAGATCTCCGGTCAGGACTTTAGGCGGCATGCAGGGGGCTCCTGGCTGGGGGCCGGCTTACCGCGGAATACCCTGTTGCCGCGTGCCGGCGTCAAGCAACAGGCGTCAGGGTACTACGCGAATCGGCTGATGCAAGCCGCATCACCGGGTTGGGTAGCGCACCGTTGATAAATTTCACATTGTGTGGCGAATGCCCGAGCGGGATCAGCCGCCGCCCACGGCGACCACGACCTCGACCTGGTCGCCGTCGCGCAGCACGGTGGCGCCGTGCTGGCTTTTTGGCACGATTTCGCCGTTGCGCTCCACGGCCACCCGCTTGCCTTCGTAGCCCAGGGTCCGGAGCAATTCGGTTACGGTGGTGTCCAGCGGAAACTCGCGCGCGTCTCCGTTCAGCGTGATGTGCATGATGATGTCCTTACTGTGCGGCGTAGCCGTCGGTGGCCTCGATCAGCCTGGCCAGGGTACCGGGTTCGTCGAAGGCATGGCCGGCATCGGGCACCAGGTGGAACTGGGCCTGGGGCCAGGCGCGATGCAGATCCCAGGCGGTGCGCGCCGGCGTGCAGACGTCATAGCGGCCCTGCACGATGGTGCCGGCAATGCCGTGCAGCTTGTGGGCGTCGCGGATCAGTTGGCCTTCTTCCATGAAGCCGTTGTTCATGAAGTAGTGGTTCTCGATGCGCGCGAACGCCAGCGCCGCTCGGTCGGCGGCATGGCTTTGCTGGTGGCGCGGGCTGGGCAGCAGAGTGATGGTGCTGTCTTCCCATTTGCTCCAGGCCTTGGCCGCGCGCAGTTGCTCGGCCGGGTCGGACCCGGTCAGGCGCTTGTGATAGGCCGCGATCATGTCGCCGCGCTCGGCGGGCGGAATGGGTTCGACATAGGCTTCCCAGCGGTCGGGAAACAGCCACGACGCGCCATCTTGGTAGAACCATTGCAGTTCGGCGCGGCGCAGCCCGAAGACGCCGCGCAGCACCATTTCACTGACGTGCCCGGGATGTGCCTGCCCATAGGCCAGTGCCAGCGTCGAGCCCCACGATCCGCCGAACACCAGCCAACGATCGGCGCCCATGATTTCCGTGCGCAGGCGTTCGATATCGGCAACCAGGTGCCAGGTGGTGTTGTTGTCCAGGCTGGCGTGCGGCGTGGAACGGCCGCAGCCGCGCTGGTCGAACAGCAGCACGCTATAGCGCTGCGGGTCGAACAATTGCCGGTGCACGGGCGAGCAGCCGCTGCCCGGGCCGCCGTGCAGGAATACCGCCGGCTTGCCCTGCGGGTTGCCGCAGAGTTCCCAGTAGATATGGTGGCCGTCGCCGGTATCCAGCATGCCGTGGCGATAGGGCTCGATGGCGGGGTACAGCATCTAGGCGATCCTTTGGAAGATCAGGTCCCATACGCCATGGCCCAGGCGCAGGCCGCGCGTTTCGAACTTGGTTTGCGGACGATAGTCGGGCCGCGGCGCGTAGTCGGCCGCGGTATTGCGCAACAGTGGCTCGGCGCCAAGCACTTCCAGCATTTGCACTGCGTATTCCTGCCAGTCGGTGGCGCAATGCAGATAGCCGCCCGGCGCGATGCGGCTGGCCAGCAGCGCCACGAACGGCGGCTGGATCAGGCGTCGCTTGTGGTGGCGCTTCTTGGGCCACGGGTCGGGAAAATACACATGCACCCCGGCCAGCGTGTCGGGGGGGATCATGTCGCGCACCACTTCGACGGCGTCGTGCTGCACGATGCGCAGGTTCTGCAGGCCAGATTCCTCGATACGGCGCAACAGCGCGCCCACGCCGGCATTGAAGACTTCCACACCCAGGAAGTTGTCACCCGGCCGCGCCAGGGCGATTTTCTGGGTGGTCTCGCCCATGCCGAAGCCGATTTCCAGCACGGTGGGGGCGTCGCGGCCAAAGGTGGCGGCCAGGTCCAGGCGGCGGTCGGCGTACGGCAAGGACCATTTGTCCAGCAGTTGTTCCAGTGCTTCGCGCTGGCCTTGCGTGATGTGGCCACGGCGGTGGACAAAGCTGCGGATATGGGTGGCGTCCGACAAGGGGGGCGACGCCGGGGCGCCGTCCTTGGGTTCGGGGGTGTTCGTGTTCATAGGCTGGATTGTAGTGGGCGGCGGGGGTGGTGGGCAGGGGGGAGCGTGGTTCTTCTGGCGCTCCAACCGGGGGCCGATATGCCCGGCCGCCGGGGCGCGGCCCGGGCACGCTACCCCCATACACCTTCCGTTTGTGGGGTAGCATTTGCCGCATGAATTTCGCCCGTTTCGACCTGACCACGCTGGCGCTGTTTGTGGCCGTGGCGCGCGCCGGCAGTATTTCTGCCGGCGCGCGCCAGTCGCACCTGGCGGTGGGGGCGGCCAGCAAGCGTATTTCCGACCTGGAAGCGGCGCTGGGCACGCCGCTGCTGTATCGCAACACGGCGGGGGTAGATCTGACCGACGCCGGCCAGGCCTGCCTGGCCCATGCCCAGCGCGTGCTGCAAGAAGTCGAGCAGATGGCCGGCACCTTGTCCGACTTCGCCCAGGGCGTGCGTGGCCAGGTGCGCATTGCCGCCAACACATCGGCGCTGACGCAGTTCCTGCCCGAAGACCTGGCTGCCTTCATGGACGAGCACCCGGCGGTGCGGGTCGACCTGGAAGAGCAGAACAGCACCGAGATCGTCACCGCCTTGCTGGAAAACCGCGCCGACATCGGCGTGTTTGCCGACCGTACCCCGGCCGACGGGCTGCTGACCGTGCCGTACCGCCCCGACGAACTGGTGTTGGTCGCGCCGCAGCGCCATCCGCTGGCCAACCTGCCCCGGGTGGCGTTCTCGGATACGCTGGACTACGCCTACATCAGCCTGCCGCAAGCGACCTCGCTGGCCACGCGGCTCAATGACGAAAGCCTGCGCCTGGGCAAGGCCATGCGCTTGCGCATCCAGGTGCGCAGTTTCGATGCCATGTGTCGCATGGTGGTGGCCACCGGGGGCGTGGGCATCTTGCCGCGCCTGGCCGCCGAACCGCATGCGCGCTCGATGTCAATCCGGTTGATCCCGCTGGAGGACGACTGGGCGCACCGCTGGCTACTGCTGGGCGTGCGCGATATCGACACGCTGACCGTGGCTGCACGCCTGCTGCTGGCCCATTTGCGCAGCGACGGCGGCTAAGCCGGCTGGGGCTTTCTCGTTTGGGAAACCCCCGTTTCCCGCAATAAACATTCCGGTGCCCCGCCGTTTCGCGCACACTGCCAGCCATCATTATTCATATGAATGTATGGAGCAGGCATGGCAGGGCAGATTCTCGCCGGCATACGCGTGCTGGAACTGGGCCAACTGATCGCCGGGCCGTTCGCCGCCAAGACACTGGCCGATTTCGGCGCGCAAGTGGTCAAGATCGAGCCTCCGGGCCTGGGCGACCCCCTGCGCAAATGGCGCCTGCTGCACGAAGGCACGTCCGTGTGGTGGGAAGCCCAGTCGCGCAACAAGCAATCGGTATGCGTAGACCTGCGCCAGCAAGAAGGCCAGGAAATCATCCGCCTGCTGGCCACCCAGGCCGACGTGCTGATCGAGAACTTCCGCCCCGGTACCCTGGAAAAATGGGGCCTGTCGTGGGAAGCCCTGCACGCCCTGAATCCGCGCCTGATCATGCTGCGCATTTCGGGCTATGGACAGACCGGCCCCAAGGCCCGCGAACCGGGCTTCGCCGCCATCGGCGAAGCCATGGCCGGCCTGCGCTACCTGAACGGCGAACCCGGGCGCGCCCCGGTGCGCGCCGGCCTGTCGCTGGGCGACACCATTGCCGGCCTGCATGGCGCCCTGGGCGTGTTGCTGGCCTTGTACCAGCGTGACGCCCGTGGCGGCGTGGGGCAGGTGATCGACGCCGCCCTGTACGAAAGCCTGTTCAACCTGACCGAAAGCCTGCTGCCCGAATACACCGCCTTCGGCGCCGTGCGCGAACCCGCGGGCGCATCCTTGCCGGGCATTGCGCCGTCCAACGCCTACCTGTGCAAGGATGGCTATGTGCTTATCGCCGGCAACGGCGACGCCATCTATACGCGCCTGATGGCCCGCATCGGCCGCGACGACCTGGGCAAGGATCCGGATCTTGCCCACAACGACGGCCGCGCCGCCCGCGTGCAAGAGATCGATGCCGCCATCGGCGCCTGGACCTCGCAACGCAGCATCGATGACGTGCTGGACGCCCTGCGCGAAGCCGGCGTGCCCAGCGGCCGCATCTACAACGTTGCCGACATCGCCCGCGACCCGCACTACCGCGCCCGCAACGCTATCGCCGAAATCCAGGGCGCCAGCGGCGTACGCGTCGAGATGCCGGCCGTCTTCCCCATGTTGTCGGCCAACCCCGGCGCCATCCACGACCGCGCGCCCACCCTGGGCGAGCACACTGACACCGTCCTGGCCGCCGCCGGCCTGACCGACGAACAACGCGCCCAACTGCGCGAACGCGGAGTCATTGCATGAACACCGGCGCCCCCCAAATCGAAATCAACGAAGTCGGCCCGCGCGACGGCCTGCAGATCGAGAAAGCCTTCGTTCCCACCGAAGAAAAAATCGCCTTCGTCGACGCGCTGTCCGACTGCGGCTACGCCCGCATCGAAGTCACCAGCTTCACCTCGCCCAAAGCCATCCCGGCCCTGGCCGACGCCCAGGAAGTCATGCGCGCCATCCGCCGCCGCCCCGGTGTGATCTACACCGCACTGGTGCCCAATATCCGCGGCCTGGAACGCGCCCTGGAAGTCGGTACCGACGAGCTGAACCTGGTCATGTCGTCCAGTGAAACCCACAACCGTGCCAACCTGCGCATGACGCGCGACCAGTCGCTGGCCGAATTGGTCAACATCCTGCAAGCGGCCCAGGCAGCGCAAGTGCCCTGCAACGTGTCCCTGTCCACCGTATTCGGCTGTCCCTTCGACGGCGACGTGCCGGTCGACGACGTGCTGCGCCTGGCGGGCAGCCTGGTCGAGGCCGGCGCCACCGGCATCACCCTGTGCGATACCACTGGCATGGCCTACCCCAACCAGGTGGCCGACGTGTGCGAACAAGTGGCGCGTGCCTTGTCCGGCATTGCCCTGACCGCGCACCTGCACAACACCCGCGGCATGGCATTGGCCAACGCCATCGCGGCCTGGCAGACCGGCGTGGTGCGCTTTGACGCCGCCGCGGGCGGTCTGGGCGGCTGCCCCTACGCGCCGGGTGCCAGCGGCAATGTGAATACCGAAGAACTGGTGCATATGTTCCAGTGCATGGGCGTGCACACCGGCGTCGACCTGCAAGCCCTGCTGGCTATCGTGCGTGGCCTGCCGCAACTGGTACAGCGCGAGTTTTCCACCCCCTTGCTGGCCGCCGGGCATCGGCTGGCCACGCACGCACCGCCAGCCTGGCTGGCCGAGCGGTTCGGGCCGACCTGACCCAGGCATTCTTCAGGCGTTTTGTTCCCACTACTCATAACAAGCCACAGGAGACTCCTTTCATGAGCATCCCCATCCTAAGCAAGCCGCTGCGCGCCTGCCTGGCCGCCGCCACGCTGGCCGCCGCCGCCGGCCCCGTCGTCGCCCTGGCCGATTACCCCGATCGTCCCATCACCCTGCTGGTACCCGCTGCGCCCGGCGGCACCACCGACCTGGCCGCCCGCCTGATCGCCCAGCCCCTGGGCGAGGCCCTGGGCCAAAGCGTGGTGGTAGAGAACAAGCCGGGGGCGTCGGGCGCCATTGCCTCGCAGGCCGTGGCCAAGGCCACCCCCGACGGCTACACGCTGTTGCTGCAGTATTCCGGCTACAACGCCATTTCCCCGCACGTGCAGCCCCCTCAAGGCTGGGATCCGATCAAGGACTTTGCCCCCATCGCCAACATCCTGTCCGCCCCGCAGGTCATCGTGGTGCGGCCCAGCCTGCCGGTCCATTCGCTGAAAGAACTGGTGGCCTACGCCAAGGCCAACCCCGACAAGCTGAACTACGCCTCGTCGGGCAACGGCGCGCTGCAGCATGTGGCCACCGAGCTGCTGAAGCAGATGGCCGACGTCAAAATGACCCACATCCCGTACAAGGGCACCGGTCCCGCGTTGACTGACTTGCTGGGCGGTGCCGTCGACCTGACCATCACCACCCCGCCGCCGCTGATTCCCCACATCAAGGCCGGCAAGCTGCGGGCGTTGGCTGTGACCGGGCCGAATCGCCTGGATTCGCTGCCGGACGTGCCGACGGCCGCGGAAGCGGGCTACCCGGACCTGCTGGTGTCGTCGTGGTTTGCCATGTATGCGCCGGCCAATACGCCCAAGGCGGTGGTGGACAAGCTGGCCGGCACGATTGAAGGCATCATGAAGACCCCCGAGTTCAAGAAGAAGGCGGCCGAGCAGGGCGCCGAGGCGGAGTTCATGGGGCCGGCGAAGCTGGCAGAGTACACGCAGGAAGAGTATGACCGCTGGGGGAAGGTGGTGAAGGCTGCGGATATCAAGGGGAACTGAGCGGTTCCCGAAAGCCGGGGGAAAACCTGGCTATAATTTCACTACTCTGCCGCGCCCCTCGGGGCGCGGTACGACACCCAGGCGGGTGTAGTTCAATGGTAGAACGGCGGCTTCCCAAGCCTCAAGCGTGGGTTCGATTCCCATCACCCGCTCACTCCACTGACGGCCAAGGAAAGCCATGGACGTCCACTGAGTGATCAAGTTTTTGATCCAAAAGGGAATTTCCTTCTGAAGGGTGTCCACTGACATCCAGGGAAATCCACCTACAGCCACTCCAAATAAGTACATTTTCCAGTCCATCAATAGGGTGGGCTGGCGTACCGCATTGTTGCTATTGGGGTGCCGCTGGAGCAGCCATCATGACGCATCTCCCGTCTAATCTGGGATTTGGAGTTGAAGCATGGCGCTTACTGATTTGCATGTTCGTAACGCAAAGGCAACGGGGAAAACGTACACCCTGTTGCCCTGCGCGCTCATGTCGATTCCTCGCTGTTTGAGGACGAGGGTTTGATCGCCTTGGCACGGGCGGCCGTGCGGCGCTTGGGAGTTGGTTCAAGCTCCAGGTCCTGCAATTTCCGACCAACTTTGTCGTCGGCCCCAAGCTGATTGAGGTCGCCCTCAAGACCTAGTACGGCCAGAACCCGAACATAGGACCCCAGCGTGGCCCCTGGATCACCCGCCTCAACCTTGTACAAGGTGGTCCTTGAGATTCCTGCTCGTTGCGCTACGACGGCATTGCTTAGCTTGCGTCGCTTGCGGGCAAGACGCAGCCGCTCTCCCAGTGCGGACAGGAGACGCTGCTCTTGAGGGAAGACGATAGGCGGCTTGCGTGGCATGTTCGCTATTATGGTCTATATATGTATTATTTGTCCATAATAGCGTGAAATCATGATTTTGTGCGCCTGGGCCCCAAGCTTTCGTGACGACGTCGTCTTGCTTCTTGTCGTCCCATTTCGATTTAGCTCCCACGACGGCAGAAGAATCGCTACCGACACACTGAACAACTGCAAAAATCTTCGATTTGAAATTTATATGCCCACTTATGGCGCATGTAGTCCGAGAAGGCCAGTATTGAAGCAAAGGTCCGTTTCTCCGACCAAGTCTCCATCCAGTAGTAGTGAATCAGCTGATTGCACACGTCAAGGGCCGAGAGAGCTGCAGGCTCAGGTTGGTCCATATCGAACCTCTCATGAGGCCAACCAGCGCCGGTGACCATGAATGGTGGGTCGCCGATCTTTTTGAAACGCAGCACCGACATGCTAGCGTTGCGAGCCCGGTCATTCACTTTCGGACGTTCCAGCAGTGAACGAACTTGAAAAGCAACAAGCATTAGCCTACGCTCAAATAGAACTTGTTGTTTCTCAGGCCACCTGCGATATGCACGATGTTTTTTGAGCCAAGCCAGGTCGCTCCTCAGCTCGGCTCCAATAATGGGACTCGATCATTGCAGGGCTGCGCCTCTCGATAGCTAAGAGCTCCACAGGGTTTGGCAATGGGCTTAGCGAAGTCCCACGGCATCTAGGCTTCCGACCCTGAGCAGTCGTTGACGGCCCGGCCTCTTGCACCAAATCTGTCTCGCCCCAGGAGGATAATCATGTCGGTATTTCAGATTAAGCACCTGGACCATGTCGTCCTCAGGGTTCGGGACCTGGCACGTAGTGTGGACTTTTATACGAAGGTGCTAGGCTGTTCCATCAAGAAGAAGAATGATAAATACGCCATGATTCATCTGAGCGCCGGCGGATCCATGATCGATCTGGTCGATGTGCAGGGGCCCTTGGGTGCCGCTGGCGGGGAAGCCCCAGGGAAAGACCGACGTAACCTCGACCACTTTTGTCTGCGGGTCGATCCGTTCGATGAAACTGCCATCCTCGATCATCTACTAGCTTTCGGAATCACCACGGACAAGGCGGTGATGCGATACGGTGCGGAAGGCGATGGGCTTTCGATCTATTGCTTCGATCCCGACGGAAATCAAATCGAGCTGAAGGGGCCTGCGATCTAGAGCGAGACTGTCCGTTTCGCACGCACCCGATGATTTGGCGACTTGTCCGCTCTTTGTGATTGATCAGCGCACCGGCAGCAGATACTTCAGGCCCTGCGTGAAGTCCAGTTTTGGACGTTTACTTCAATATGCTGTTGGATTGAAGCGAGGGTACGGCTTCGAACGGAAGAATCAGCAGCGCTGGTTTGCCGAGTGGCCTCGCTGTTGACTGTCCGCTTCCGACCCGTTGCCGTCACCGGCTTCGGCGGAATGTCTGAGCTAAGCCGACCCGCGAAGCGGGTTCGGTTTGAATGAACCGCCAGCTGCGATGCTACTTGTCGTATGGATTGACTGTGCGAAGTGCATTGGGCAGTTGCTCATCAAGTGACTGCCGATACCGGATGCAGCCACGCATGAATTGGGGCCACTCGGGCACGACTGGTTGCGGATCGGTTCGCTCCGGCAACAATGCCCAAAGGGCAGGGTGGTGCCAGCATAGTTCGTGGCCACTGCTGTCACGGTGGCTGCGAATGCCTTGACGCAGCTTGATGATTTCAGCCACCAACTGCTCGTGCGACATTCCTTCAAGATCACTGTCCATGGCTTTTCCTCGACGTGGTCGTAACCGGGGTCGTATCTAACCTTGTTTTCGGACTACCTGCGTAGCATACGGCATGCTGGTGGCGGATATCCGCTTAGGGATTCCTCCTGCAATGTCAGCTCCTGGCCGGAAGCGGCTGGACGAGCAGGGCTTCCGCCAATCCGGCGCATTCAATTAATGGACAGGGCGATATAGGCGAGGCGTCAGCCTCCCTCCCGTACGGCGCGGACCGCGTCCAGCGCCGCTTGTACGCCGTGGATCGGTCGGTACTTGTTTCCCACCAACTCCGCGGATTCCGCCATCCATGGATGAGCGTAGGCCACGACATCAAAGCCTTGGGCATACGCCTCATTCGCCGCCTGCGCACATGCCGCCATGCATGCTGCTTGTTTGCCTTCTTCGTAAAGCGCCCAGGCTCTGGGGATCAATTGAACCGTCACACTAGCGCCGGTGGCGGCCGCATGGTGCTCGAAGAGTTCCCGGTTCGGTGCAACGCTCGATTCGACCGCACAGAGCACGGCAAGTTTTCTTCCGGCGCGCGACGCCGCTTTAGCCAGGGCCGCGTCTGCCCGGATGATGGGAACGGAGGGTTCTCCCATGGTGTCGACTGCAGGGCCGAGCGTCGCGCACGTCACGATTACCACGTCGGCCTCGGCCATCAAGCTCCGTAGCGCTTCGTGGACCAGACCGTGCGCGCCGCAGCTTGTCGCCGACTGTTGCGCTATTGCCTGCCGAAGATCCTCGCGAGTCGCATGACGAATTTGATCTGTTGACCAACCGGCTTTCATCGCCGCGAGTCCAAAGACCGCTTTGTTACTTTCGATCGTGTGCAAAAACGAGATTCTCATGTGGCCAATCCTTTCGAAGTAAGGTTCGAAGCGGATTGTTCTATTGGCTTCGTCCTATAAGAAGGCCATTGGTAATACTGGTATCGACAGTTCTCCCCCTATATGGATCGCGTAGCGCTGATGCGTCAGGCAAGATCAGGAAAGGCTGTCCTCAATCTGGTCGCAAGCTTTTAGCAAGAACATAGGGGAGCCGAGCACCGTTCGAGATGAACGGCAGAAATTGGCCGATCTGCGACTGTCGCAAGTCGATGTAAAGCAGGTATACAGCACCCATCCGTCGTAAGTTTTGCGCAGTCGCCGCCAGCAAAAACTCATCTTGTGCCCCGGAGAGCCCTCGTAGTCGCAAACGATCAAGCTTCAAGATGCACTTAAGATGAGCAAATAGCATCTCAACCTTCTTTCGATCGCAGCGTGACTGATGGTACTCAGGCGTTGCGGCAATGGCCCGAGCCACATTCCACTCGGCCTCATAGATGCTACGAGCAATTTTACGCGTTGGCGTGTTTGGGCAGCATTGGCCTTTCTGCGGACAGGTGGTGCAATCAGATTGGGCAGATCGGTAGATAATTGTGTCCGCTTTGGTGATGCCTGCGCGCAAATTACCCAAATCAAAAAAGCGATCAATGCCGAACAATAAGTGCGTCGGGGGCACGTGATCATTAAGGTTGAAGGATTAAAAGAGCCTATCCTGCACGCCCGTTTGTTGACCCATCATCGCGATGCTCGCTTCTTGATCGACTAAACGCTAGGATTCCGTGATGATCCGACCGTTCCGCAACGCCTATGCAAATTAAGGCTTTGCCGGGCATATCCGCTGCCTGTTTCCTGCTGCCAAGAATAAACCGAGCGAATGTGGAACAATAGCCAGCTTAACCAAACTAGAGAGATTTCCATGGGCACCAAAATCGTTACTGAAGCCGACCGCAAGCGCACTCCCCCTCCCGCCGCTCCCAAGGGCGTGACCTTTACGACACAAGGCCGCGGCCAACGTGTGAGCCTGGAGCGTGGCCCGCATACCCACCACAAGAAAAATTCCGGCAAGCGCCCGCACTCGGGTTAAGTTCCAGGGGCAGTGCCCGAGCAGCAGCTGTACCGCCCGAAGATGTATGCAACCGGCTCGGAAACAGAAAATCCGCTGCCTTTAGTCCTCGCGCCTCGATCCATGCTTCAAAGCTCTCAAGGGTTTGCTCCGTGATCTCGAGTTGGACTGGCCGCTGGGTCTTTTGTTGCATGACGGTGGCTCTCGTGGTCACGTGGCTTCCGTGACGGACGTCCTGCACCTGCAATCGCGTGAGATCGCACGCTCGAAGCTTGCTATCGATTGCGAGATTGAACATCGCGATTTCCCGGGCGTTCGACGCCATCTGAAGTCTCGTTCGGATTGCCCAAATTTCTCGGAGTTTTAGCGGCGGCTTCTGCCCGGTGAGTTTGCCTTTGTTCCATGGCACACGACGGCCAACGGTGGCATTTTCGGATTCCATGACAATCTCCTTTCGAGTAAAGGGAGATTAGTGTGCACCTGCTTAGGGTCGCTATCCGACCCTAAGCGCTCATAGCTCATCCCCGAAAGCAGACTACCGTTGATCTACTTTGCAGACGTTCGTCCATGAGCAGTAAGCGATATGGGCTGTTACTTACGCACGGGGTCTTCAGGCTTTTGCGCCTTTACCTGAGACGGAGCGCCGCCCGTCTTTCTTTGGGATGCACTGAGGTTTGCCAAGGAGCTCGACCATTCGCAACTCGCATGGAGACAGGTCATAGCCCCGTCGCTGCGAGATCATGAACGTGAGCGAACCGATGTGCCAGGCTCGGCGTTCAAGTTCGACGAGCTGTCCGCTCGCCAGATCCTTGCCAACGAGGTGTCGCGGCAAGTGCCCCCAGCCGAGGCCGGCCTTGAGAAGATCACGCTTGGCGCCCAGATCATTGACCAGCCACTGGCGCTTGCCGGCGACGCCCTGTTGGGTCTTTTCCGCTCCCGGTTGGTTGTCCGTAACGACGATCTGAACATGTCTACCAAACTCGTCCATCGGGATGGGTTTCGGTGTCGAAGCGAGGGGGTGGGACGGCGCGCATACCGTCACCATCTCGGCCTCACACAGCCAGTGGCGTTCCATGGCATCCGGGTTCACCTCCGGTACGTTCTCGATCGTGACAGCTAGGGCACACACTCTTCCGAGCACCAGGTTCTCACCGCCTTGCATGGTCGTGATTCGCAGGTCGATCACTGCGGTGCGGAACTCCGCTTGCAGTGCCCACAAGCAGTCGATCAGGTGGGCGCGCGGGAAGTAGGCATCGATCGCAACTGAAACCTGTGGCGCCCCGGCTTTGGCGATCGAGCTGGCGCGGTTTTTCATCTCTTCCGTGCGTGAGATCACCGCCCGCGCGTCCGGCAAGAGGCTGTGCCCCGCCGCAGTGAGCTGCGCCTTCCCTGTGTTTCGCTCGAACAACTCGACATCAAATGCGCTTTCTAGCGCCTTGATCGCATGGCTGATGGCTGACTGTGCGCGCCTGAGTTTCCGCGCCGCGCCCGAAAAGCTTCCCTGATCGCATACCGCAACGAACGCACGCAGTTGGTTGATGGTGACATTGTCGAGCATGTTCATCTAAAGAATAGATTGAATCAATCGATTTTTCGTCAATTGTCTTGATGTGTCAAGGGGCCTAGACTGCTTTTCTAGTTTCAATAAAGGACGCCGACCCGGCGACACATCATGAACAGACTGAATGGAAAGACCGCCGTGATCACCGGCGGCGCTACCGGCATCGGCCGCGCCGCAGCAAAGCGCTTCATCGAGGAGGGCGCCTTCGTCTTCATCTTCGGCCGCCGGCAGGAAGCGCTCGATGCCGCTGTGGCCGACCTCGGACCCAATGCGCGCGCGGTGAAGGGCTCGGTCTCCGACCTGGCCGACCTCGACCGACTCTACGCGGCGGTGAAGGCCGAGCGCGGAACCCTCGACATCGTCTTCGCCAATGCCGGGGCGGGAAGCCAGCTTCCGCTCGGCAAGATCACCGCCGAGCACATTGACGAAATCTTCGACACCAATGTGAAGGGTTCGATCTTCACGGTCCAGAAGGCGCTGCCGCTGATGGGCCAGGGCGGCTCGATCATCCTGACCGGATCGAGCGCCGGCACCACGGGCGCCCCGGCATTCAGCGCCTACAGCGCCAGCAAGGCGGCAGTGCGCAACCTCGCGCGGACCTGGGCGGAGGACCTGAAGGGCACCGGCATCCGGGTAAACGTGCTGTCGCCCGGGCCGACTGCGACCGAACTCGCGAAGGAAGCGCTAGGCGAGGAGGGCATGAAGGTCTTCGCCTCGATGAATCCGCTTCAGCGCATGGCCGAACCGGCGGAGCTCGGAGCGGTGGCCGCCTTTCTTGCATCGCAGGACAGCAGCTTCATGACCGCCAGCGAGGTCGCCGTCGACGGCGGCCTGGCGCAAATCTGACGCGCCACGCTCTACCGGCCACTCCATTCGAGATTCGGAACCCGCAGGGCGCGGCAAACCAAAGGACAATATATGAACTACGCAATTATTGGCTTCGGCGAGATCGGCCAGGCTCTTGCCAAGGCGTTTGCCCGAAGCGGCATCGAAGTATCCGTTGCAACCACTCGCGACCCGGAAAGCTTTGCATCCGCCGCGGCCGCGATCGGACCCGAGATCATTCCCAAAACACTGGCGGAAGCCGTCAAGGCGGACATCGTCTTTTTGGCGGTCCGTTACGAGTCGCACCGGGATGTCGCGAAGGCGCTGCCGACCTGGAAGGGAAAGATCATCATTGACGTGACCAATACCTACGGCGTGTCCCCTGAGGAACTGGGAGGACAGCCTTCTTCCAAGGCCGTCGCGCAGGCTTTCACTGGTGGAAAATTGGTTAAGGGCTTCAACCATTTGGTCGCTGCCGTCCTTAACCAAGATCCGGCCGTACATGGTGGCAGGAGAGTCGTGTTCCTGGCGAGCGACGATGACGGCGCAGCAGCGCCGGTGGCGGCTCTCGCCGAGCGGCTCGGTTTCGCACCCGTCAATCTTGGGAAGCTCGAAGAGGGGGGCGCGCTTGTGCACGCGCGGGACAAGATCTGGGGGCCTTTGATCTTCCAGGACCTGTTCAAGAAGGAGCCGTGAGCGATGTAATGACCACCACGGCAAGATCGTGATCACCCTACAGGCAGGATCATTGCTATTCACCGGAGGGTCACGTGGCATCGGCGCGGCCATCCGCATTCGAAAAATCTGCCGAAAACCACTCAGTAATGCCGTACGCATGCAGTCCGACCTCGGGGCTGCGGAGCGATCTGTCGCCAGTTCACAACTGCCGCGTACACCTCGGACAAAATGACCAGAGCCAGCATAGCTCTGCTCATGGAAAATCAAATATGAATTTGATTCACTGCATAAAGGTTCATATATGACGATTTATGCAAAGATGGTGGGTTCTTGGGGCCGTCTTTGCTAGAAGTAGGGCCCCAGGCCTGCCAGCCGGATGCCATTTCATCGAGCAAAACGCTCATTTCGTCGAAAAAAAGTTGCCCCGCCCAGTAAACGCCCTGATTCTTACGTTGAATCTTTCTGTAAGTCTCTCGCGAACCTGATCAGCGAGATGGCAACCGGCGCGCACCGCCTTGCCATGTGTTCGCTCGATCAAGCGGATTTCGCGTGTCCTGAAAACTTTCATGACAGGTGATGAATGGCTACCGAAGCAGTGATACATGTCGGCGGGATCAACCCCCATGACGTGTTGGTCGATATGGACCAGTACGACGCCGACACCGAGCTGAACGCGTTCTACCACGACTCCAACACGACACTGAACGTCGGGAACATGACGGACCTTCCCTATACGCTGGACGTCAAGCAAACCATTGACGCGATACTGTCGTCCACCTTTTCGTTGAACGTGCTGGACAACGCCAGCGTCAGGCTGGTCGGGCTGGACGGCTCGGCAAACAATCCTACCTATAACTACGGTCTGGTCGGCAACGGCAAGCTGGAAATGACGGAGCAGTTTGTCGATACCGCGCTGGGCTACTTGGGCCAGGCCCCGGTCGTCACGATCAACGTCGATTTCAGTGACGCCGGTGCCTCGACGCTGGTGTACGATCCGGGCAATATCGCCTACGATCTGCGCGTGCCGCCCAACATTACCGGCATGTCCATGGGCGACCAGATTCAAGTCCCGGGCGCCCAGAACGTCAACTACGAGAATAACGTTCTGATCTTTCGCACCGATCAAGGCCTTGAAGTCGGCCGTCTGCATGCGCCAGACCTGGACCCCGACTGGCTGAAAATGGACGGCGACACCATGACCTACGCGTGCTACCTGAAAGGCACGCACATCGCTACCCCGGGCGGCGAAACCAAGATCGAAGACCTCGCCGCAGGCGACCAGGTCTGCACTGCCAGCGGGGGCGTCGCCACCGTCAAATGGCTGGGCTACCGTACCCTGCACAAACATCGCATCCCCGCAAAGAATGCAATCCGCGCCTTCCCCATTCTCTTCAAGCAGGGTGCGATTGCCGACAATGTGCCCCATCGAGATCTGCTGTTGTCCCCCGGACACCACGTGTACTTCGACGGCGCGCTCATCCCCGCCATGCTGCTGGTCAATGGACGCACCGTCATCCAGCAATTCGACGTGCCTGTCTTCGAATACTTCCATGTCGAGCTGGAACAGTTCGACATCCTCCTCGCCGAGGGCCTGCCGGCAGAGTCGTATGTCGACACCGGCAACCGCGCCATGTTCCAGAACGCCGACACCGTTGTCCTGCACCCGGACTTCGGCCCTTCTACCGGGCGACCAGTCATCGACGGCATCAAAGTGCTGCGCGCTGGCCCCACGGTCGAAGCCGTACGCAAACGCCTGCTGGCCCGCGCCCAGACGCTGACTCAATCAGTGCGCATCACCGACCCCGGTCTTTACATCGAAATCGACGGCCAGCAAATATACGCCCAGCAAGCCGGCCAGCACGAAGGTGTCCTGCGCTTCGCCTTGCCCACGGGCGCCACGCACGGGGACCTGCGCATCCGTTCCCGCTTCGCAGTCGTGCGCGAGACCACCGCACGCGCCAACCGCGACTTGCGGCAAGTCGGCGTGGGTTTGGTGCGTATCACCATCGAAGACGAAATCGGCCGCCGCGACCTGGATCTGCTCGACACGCGGCTGGACGGCATGCATGCGCCACAAGATGTGTACGGCGCGGTGATGCGCTGGACCAATGGCGACGCGCGCATTCCGGCGGCCTTGCATTGTGCGCGTGGCCAGGCGGTGCTGGAGTTGCACGTGCTGCGGACTTATTCTTATTGGGAAAAAGAGCGGCGCGTAGCTTAAAGGAAGCCCTGGTCCTTCCAATACTGCCCGCTAAACCTCTTGCCGAAGCCCGGGCTGCAGCCAGGGGTGCGGATTGGTGTACAGAGATGCCGGACAAACATCCATCTGTTGAAGCGCGCGCTCGTTCTAGCTCAGCGCTTGTCCCAAAGGCCCGAGATGACGAGATCCTGAGCCGTCTCTCGAACGAGCTTCATGGTCTCGCGAGCTGCAAATGAAAGTGGCTTTTGGGTGGTTGTCAGCAATGCTGCGGTTCGCGTGATTGAGGGTGTCGTGATTTTGGCAACCTTCAGCAGTCCTGTGGCGACCTCGCGATGGACGGCCTGGAACGGAAGAATCGTATAAAAGCCTCCCCCGCTGACGACGTCTTTTACGACGGCCAGGGAATTTGCTTCCATGACGATATTCAAGGCAATCTTCTTGCGTTTGGCATGTTGCTCTAACTGCATTCGCAAGCCACTCGGTAGGCCAGGCAACACCAAAGGCAGCATATTCAATTCGGTGAAGGGAACGAGCGGCATGGCCTGACTGGCCGATTTTCCCTTGCTGACCAAGCAGGACGGGCCGTCAAAGAGCTTTTCCGCGCCCGCGGGATGCTGCTTTCCATAACGATGAACAATGCCGATGTCGACGACACCGGTACTTACCCATTCATCTATCTGGCCGCTGAATCCCTCGGAAATCTCCAGGCGAACGCGCGGGTGCCGGCTGAGGGAAGCTCTAAAGAGCCTGCTGACAAACGGATGGGCCAGCGAAGAGACCACACCCACGCGGACTGATCCCGTCGGCACGTGCGAAGAGGCAAGAATATCCTCGACCAGATGGTCTGCTTCGTTGAGAAGGCCTTGGACCCTGGTGAAGACCCTTTCTCCCAATGAGGTCAGGACAACACCTCTTCCTGTCCGGCTGAAGAGCCTTTCCCCGCACTCGCGCTCAAGCGTACTGAGCTGCATGCTGATCGCGGACTGCTGCATATCCATCACAGTCGCGGCCTTGGTAAGACTGCCTAGCTGGGCGACCCGCGCGAAGATTTTCCAACGTGTAGTAATCGGAGATGGAGGCGTGGGGCTTTGCATATTGGAGTCCGTTTATCCGCCAGGTGGCAGTCCGCAGTCATGGGTATCAGATATAAATATATCTGCTTTATAAGATTTATGAATCACAAACCACCCCAGGCGTCCTAGCATTCCAACCTGCTCGAGGCTTCGCGACTACCTGGTCGCCAGTCAGTCATCATAGAGTGGAGACAAACACCGGAATGCACGAATACGAAATTCAAAGATGGGGCGCGCATTTGGTGGTCGATGCCCTTGTCAGGCGCAACGTGGATACATTTTTCATGAATCCAGGTACGTCTGAGGTACACCTGGTGTCTGCAATCGACCAACATCCCGAAGCAAAGCCAGTGCTGTGCCTGTTCGAAGGCGGGGCGACGGGCGCGGCCGATGGTTTTGCGAGGGCAAGTGGGCGTCCCGCAGCTGTTCTTCTGCATTTGGGACCCGGCCTGGCTAATGGCCTGGCCAATTTGCACAATGCCAGGAAAGCTCGTTCTCCAATGATCGTCGTGGTGGGCGAGCACGCCCGCGAGCATCTTTCTTTCGACACACCGCTCAACAGCGACCTTCCATCACTGGCGCGATACGCCGCCAAGAAAGTATTCGACTTGCGTTTAACGAGCGAGATTGCGAGTACGGTGGACGAGGCGGTAAGCGAGGCCATAACGGCACCCGCGGGGCCGGTGGTGATCGTTGCGAATGTCGATGTGATGTGGTCGCCCGCAATGAAGGCGAGCGAGGCCGATCCGCCTTGCATCGAATCTGATGCCAGCACCGCAAGCATGGATCAGATTGGCGCACTGGCCGAAGCCGTTCGAAAAGGTTCGTCAACGGCGCTTATCATCGGTGGCACCGGCCTGAGCTCAAAGGGGGTGGAACTTGCCGACCGAATAGGTCGGGCGACGGGTTGCAAAGTCTTTTGCGAAACCTTCAACGCTGCGCATGACCGTGGAGCAGGGCGGCCGTACCTGGAGCGGTTGCCTTATTTTCGGGAACACGCTGTACCGAAGCTGGCGGCGTTCGACACCGTTGTGCTGCTGGGCAGTCGGCCACCCGTTGCTTTTTTCGCAAGCCCGGACGAGCCCAGCCCGCTGACGCGGCCGGACACCGATATCTTGGCGTTGGACGAGCGCACTTCTACGATCGGTGCCCTGGCCGCCCTGGCGGGCGCAGTCGAGGCCACCGCCGCGGCTCGCGCCGAGCCTCGCGTGCGCGTGGATCCTATATCTGGGCGCCTGAACGCCAAGGCGATCTGGGCTGCCATGAACAGGCAACTGCCCCAGGACGCGATCATTTCGGATGAGTCGGGTGTTACCTCCATTGGCGCCGACGAGGCCATGCGCAACGCCGCAAGCCATACCTGGATGAATATCACTGGCGGTTCGATAGGACAAGCCATTCCCGTGGCGACGGGTGCGGCCCTTGCTCGCCGAAACGCTGTCGTGGTTGCCATGCAAGGGGACGGCGGCGCCATGTACACGATCCAGTCGTTATGGACTCAGGCGCGCGAGCAGCTTCATGTGGTCAATGTGATCCTGCGAAATGATCGCTACGCGATTCTGGACCACGAAGTGAAACGCCACGGGATTCCGCCCATGAGCCCCAAGGGCGCGCGGATGTTCGATCTGACGGAACCTGCAATTGACTGGGCAGCCTTGGCCGGATCGCTGGGCGTGAAAGCCATGGTTGCCGAGACAGCCGAAGAGTTCGAATCGTGTCTCTCTGGCGCCCTGGCCGTTGGCCGGCCTGTTTTGATCGAGGCGCGCCTGAACGCAAAAGAGCGTGCTTGAACAATTTAATCTCAAGAGAATCGATAGCCATGCAAGTCAGCCACCTTTCCGATGCCTTGGACATCCGGTCCATCATGTTCGTGCCGGCCCTGGCCGAGGCGTATATTGCCAAGGCTCACACCAGAGGCGCCGATGCGATCATCGTCGACCTGGAGGATTCAATTCCTCCAGATCTGAAAGAAGAGGCGCGACGTGCGGCGCCGGAAGTCATTACGCGGATCGCGAAGTACTTGCCCGTTTACGTCCGCGTCAACAACACTCCGGAACACCTTGATGCCGACTTGGCCACATGCGTCGTCCAGTCGGTAACGGGCGTCTTGCTACCCAAGGCAGAGAGCCCTGATCAAGTCCGCCAGGTAGCGGCTTACCTGGCGCAGCGTGCCCGGTCCGCAGGTATTGAAACGCCGCCGGCGCTGGCCCTATTGGTCGAGACTCCGTTGGGAATCCACCAAGTGGCAGATCTGGCGCGAGCCCATTCTTCTGTCGTGGCCCTGGTATTTGGTTCTGAAGACTACAGCGCGCTGCTGGGGGTACGTCCGACTCCTGAAGCCATGACCGTGCCGGCCCAGCTTCTTGCCATTGCTGCCAGGGCAAACGGGTTGGCGGCATGGGGGGTAGCGGGGACGATCGTTGAGATCTCCGAATCGGAGCTCTTGAGTACCGTCGCAGTGGCATCCAGGCAGCTTGGATTCACGGGCTCAATCGCAGTCAACCCAAAGCAGATTCCGATTTTCAATGCGGCATTCGGCGTAACGGAAGCTGAGATCGCGTGGGCGCGCGAGGTCGATCAAGTCTTTCAAGCGGCGCTTGCCGAAGGCCGCGCCGCGGTTAGCCATCAGGGGCGAATGATCGACACCCCCGTGGCGATGCGTGCTCAACGAATTCTTGCCCGTGCGCGTCAGGCTGAAGAAATCGCGCGAGGTGTCACCCATGGCTGACCAGCGCCTTCCTTTAGAGGGTGTGCGTGTGCTGGATCTTGCCACGATGATCGCAGCACCATTTTGTGCATCGATTCTGGGCGAATTTGGTGCTGAAGTGATCAAGGTCGAACAGCCAGGCGGCGGGGATCCGTTTCGTTCCTTTGGAACCATGACAGGTGCCGGGTCCACACTGAACTTCATCAACGAGTCCAGGAACAAGCTATCGATCACCCTCGATCTTCGCAAGCCAGAAGGGGCAGAAATTCTCAAGGATCTGGCGACACATTGCGACATCGTTGTCGAGAACTTCAGGCCGGGAACATTGGAGCGCTGGGGAGTGGGCTACGAAGCGCTAAAGAGGGTCAGGCCCGATCTGGTGATGATACGGGTCTCTGCGTACGGGCAGACTGGACCATATCGCCACAAGCCCGGTTATGCCCGGGTCGCACATGCCTACGCCGGATTGAGCTTTCTCGCGGGAGATCCCGACGGCCCGCCTGTGGTGCCAGGATCCACGTCACTAGGCGACTATATCGCGGGCTTGTACGCCACCATTGGCGGACTCATGGCTTTGATCAGTCGCCAGAAATGGGGGGTGGGGCAGACAGTGGACGTTTCCTTGTACGAAGGAATCTTTCGCATGCTGGATGAACTCGCGCCAGCGTACGCGAAGCATGGCTTTGTGCGTGAACGCATGGGTGCCGACACTGTTAATGCGGTGCCCCACAGCCATTATCAAAGCCGGGACGGACATTGGATTGCGCTGGCGTGTTCCAGCGACAAGATGTTCGCGAGGCTGGTAAAGGTGATGGGGCGCTGCGACCTTGTCGAGTCTGGCGGGCTTGCTTCGATAGACGCGCGGATCGAAAGGCGCGAAGAGGTGAACCAGATCGTGGCCGATTGGATGATCGCGCAGGATCGGGATGACATTCTTTTCCGTCTGGAAGAAGGGAACGTCCCAGCTGGCCCGGTTAACAACATTGCCGATTTTTTTGCCGACCCGCACGTCCAGGGACGGGAAACGCTGATCAAGATGCAGCATCCCACCGAAGGCGAAGTGATTATTCCCAATGTTGTTCCCCGCCTGTCCGAAACGCCCGGCCATGTCCGGACGCTAGGGCCAGATCTGGGTCAACATAATCAGGCCGTGTACTCGGGACTGCTGGGATTGTCTGATAACCAAATCGCCGATCTGGAGAAAAACGGCATTATCTAAGCAAGGGCGTGAAAAGCCCATCTTGTTTGCTCAAGAACATAACAAAGGAGACCGATATGGATTCGATTATTTCTTCGCAGGGTTGCCTATCAAGGATCTGCACCAAGGCTGCTTCTTTCATGTGGACCTCACCGTCAAAGGAACCAGGGACATGGCGTTTGCTACGGTCGTCGTTCAGACGAGTATTCGCGGGTCTGGTGGCTTCGGCATTGATCTCCAGCCCTGCTCTGGCTGATACGTTTCCCGGCAAGCCCGTCCGCATCATCATTGGAGTGTCGGTCGGAGGCCTGGCGGACAACATGACAAGAATGATGGCGGCGGAGTTGCAGGAACGCTGGGGGCAACCTGTCATTGTTGAGAGCAAGCCGGGTGCCAGCGGGGCAATTGCCGCAGGCGCGGTGGCACGATCGCCTGCTGACGGCTATACGCTGGCGATGGTCATCAGCACTTACGCAACCAATCCATCGCTTAAAAAAGACCTGGGCTACGATCCCAAGTTCCCCATGGTTCCGGTGACAATGCTGGCCCGGGCACCGACGGTGCTTCTGACGGGCGCAAAATCAGATATCCATGTTTTTGGCGACTTGGTCGCAAAGGCCAAGGCGGATCCCAACAGCTATGCATACGGTTCGGCCGGTGCGGGCGGGATGACCCACTTGGTAGGTGAACTGGTCAATGAGTCTGTAGGGCTTAAGTTGCTTCATGTTCCCTACAAAGGGGGGGCACCCGCCCTCAATGATTTATTAGGCGGACAGATTCCGCTGCAGTTTTCAACTATCTCGACCATTTACCAGCATTACAAGGGCGGTACGGTACGGGCATTGGCTATCGCTGCCGCTGAGCGCGATGTGTCCATGCCGGAGGTTCCAACGTTCAAAGAACTGGGTTATCCCGACGTAATTGTCGAGGAATGGTATGCCTTGGTGGCACCCTATGGGACGCCTGATTCAGTGGTAAAGGCGATCAGCAAGGAAGTTACTGATGTACTGAAGATGCCGGCGATTCGCGAAAAATTGGTGGGCCTGAATCTCGGGGGGACAAGCCCGTCTGAGACTCAGGCGTTTATCGACGGCGAAATGGCTCGATGGGGGAAATTCATCGAGGTAAATGACATAAAGACGCAATGAAGCAAGCGCCGGTCGCAAGCCGCCAACTTTTGGTGTGTCAGCCATGCTTCCCGAAACCGCCGCAGGCCCACTCCGATGCACGCTGTACGCTTAGCTTGTACGTGGGTGCAACGTGGACTTGGGCCAGTTGTTCGCCAGAGTCATCGTAGGCGCTTAGCACGGCATATGGCTCGTCTTCGTCGGGAACGATATCCAACTTGATGGTCAGGCGGCCGGCGGGGGCATCGATCTTCACGCTCTTGTGCAGCGTTGCATGCAATTGCTGTTCGTGACGGCGCAGGACTTCGTTGGCGGTTTTGACCAGGGTGAAGAAGGCGGGGGAATCGAGCGGCTTGGGGTTCTTCTTGTCGCGGCCCATGGTCCAGGGGCCTACCAGGGCCGGCTCGGCTTGTCCGTCCATGGTCATCTCCACGGCCCAGCCGTCGTCGTCTTCGTTCTTGATGACCCGGGCGGTCCAGCCGTCATCACGCCAAAGCCTGGGCTCTTGTATCTTGTGGTCTTCGGGTATATCAGTATCCGGCATTGGGGTGTCATTCACTGCTGTATTGCTCCTGGATTCGTTTGTCCGCAGCCCCGCGGCCGCGACGGGTTGCCAAGGTAAAGGTTCTTGAAAGTCCAGCTCGCCCTGCGCAAGAGAGGGGTTTCGTCACGCGCCATGGCTGCAATTGTAGTCCTAAGGACATCAGCGGCAGGTAGGAAAAAGCCAGCACAATGCTGGCTTTTTTTGCTTGGGGAAGCATGGCTGCCAGCTCAGTTCGGCTGGATGCCGGCTTGCTGGATCAGTTCGCCGATGCGCGCGTTGTCGGTGCGGACGAATGCGTTGAACTGTGCCGTATCCAGGCTGCCGGGCACTAGTCCCACCGATTCGAATTTCTCTTTCAGGTCCGGCTTGTCCAGGATGGAGCGGACAGTCTGATTGAGCTTGTCGAGCACGTCGGGCGGTGTGCCGGCCGGCGCGAACAGGCCGAACCACGACTGCATTTCGAAGTCCGGCACGCCCTGTTCCGCAATCGGCCGCACATCGGGCAGCAGAGGGTCCGAGTCCAGTCCGGTGACGCCCAGCGCGCGCAGCTTCTTGCCCTTGATGAACTCGACCACCGAGGTCGTGTTTGCAAACATCGATCCCACTTCGCCTGACACCACCGCCATGGTGGCCTGGGCCGATCCCTGGTAGGGGATCGGCACGATCTCCGTGCCGGCCTTCAGGATGAACAGCTGGCCGGCCAGGTTCATGGATGTGCCGACACCGGCGTGCGAGAAGTTGACCGTACCCGGATGCGCCTTCGCGTACGACACGAACTCGGAAATCGTCTTCACCGGTAGCCGGTCGTTTACCACCAGCACGTTGTTGACGCGCCCGACCAGGGCCACGCCCGCCAGGTCCTTCAGCGGATCGTATGTCTGGGACTTGAGCAAATAGGGGTTGGCCGAATGCGTGCCCTGGCTGCCGAGCAGCAGCGTGTAGCCATCCGGCGCCGACCGGGCAACGAAGCTGGATCCGATCGAGCCGCTGGCGCCGGGCTTGTTCAGCACGATAGCCTTCTGCTTCAGCGTGCTGGCGAGCCCGTCGGCGATGACGCGTGCAATGACGTCATTGGTGCCGCCCGGGGGATACGGCACGACGATGTCTATCGGGCGCGACGGGTAGGTGTCGGCCATGGCCGGCGCTGCCGCCGTTGCCAGGGCGATCGGGAGCAGATGCGCCAGGCTGGCGAGAACCAGCCGCGAGGCGCGGGTTGCTGCGTGATTCATGGTGCGATTCCTTTGGTGGGATGATCCAGGACATGAACTTCACAGTGCTGTGCCCATCCGCGCTTCAGTGCGGTTGGGACGATTCAGGAGGGATCTTCAGGTATGACCCCTTCGAGAAAATGAGCGGCCGCCTCTCGTGGCTTTCATAGTGTTCTACGCGGCACAGGAAAATGATGTGGTCGCCGCCGTAGTACTTGTCGGCGACGCGGCATTGCAGGGTCGCGGCGCACCCTTGCAGCACCGGCACGCCAGCCAGGCCGGGCACGCATTCGACGCCATGGAACCGGTCCGGAACGGGCCGCGAGAACTGCATTGACAGCTCGGCCTGGTCGTCGGCCAGGATGTTGATGATCAGCGCGCCGGCCTGCAGGAACGAGGGATGCGTCGGACTGTTCTGGGCCTGGCTCCACAGCACCAGCGGTGGGTCCAGCGACACAGAGGCGAACGAATTCACCGTGACGCCGATGGGCGCGCCCGTGTCGCTCAGCGCCGTCACGACGGCGACCCCGGTGGGGAACGAGCCCAGGCAGCGCCGCAGGGTCCGGCTGTCGGAAATCTGGCCAGCTGTCGCGACGGAGCGGGTAGCGGTGTTGATGGCTTGCATGGTCTACCTTGGTATCAGAGCAGGGCGGCCCGGTCGGCCCAGCCGCCGATCAGGGTCTCGCCGCGGTCGTGCCGGGGGGCAGGGAAGTCGGCGCCATGCGCCTTCAGCAGTGCCCACGCCAGGCACAGGTTCGACGATACGACCGGCTTGCCGGTACGCAGCGCGATTCGGGGGATGGCGCGCAATGTGGGCATGCCCGTGCCTGAGATCAACACGGCGTCGGCGTTGCCGATGTCCAGCGCCTGGGCGGCGGCTTCCACCTGATGCGACCGGATCCCGTAGACGTGGCGGGTATCGTCCGATTCGATCATGCTGCGGGATTCTGCGACCACCGCCAGGCCATGCGCGGTCCAGTAGCGGCTACCCGCCTTCATGAGCCATTCCGGGTAGGGCGCCAGCAGCGCCACGCGCGCGGCGCCCAGGTGCTGCAGCGCCTGCAGGATGGCGCTTGCGGCCGTGACGATCCGGTACCCCACGCGGCTTTCCTGTTCCGCCAGCAAGCGGGCCTCCATCGCGGGGTCGACCAGGTAGCTGGAACCGGTGCATGCGTACCCCAGCGCGTCCGGCCGGGCCGTGTCGTAGGCATCCAGGCTGGTGCCCAGGTTGTCCAGGTATTGCACCAGGCGGTTCGACGAGTCGGTGCGGCTGCCCTGCAGGCGCGTGGCGATGGTGCTGACCCCCGGGGGCAGCAGGGCGCCGAATTCCGGCTCGACGATGGGATTGGCCTGCGGCACGGCAATGCCGAACAGGCCGCGGACACCATACTCGCGTTCGCCATTGCCGCCGGCAGGTGGTGTGGAGGAAGTATTGGGCGTCATGATCTTTCGTCTCCGGGAACGGTTCCCACGGGCAGCGTCGCAACGTGCGCGGCGATCTCCGCCGGTGTCGTGAACCAGATGTCCGACTGGTGCGCGGCGATGTGTTCGAGCACCTGCCGCAGGTGCCGGATCCGCTGGGGATGGCCGGTCAGGAAAGTGTGCAGCGACACGCAGTACACCAGCGGACGTTCGGCGGATTCCGCCAGCTGTTCGTCGAAGGTGTCGATCATCATGTCGCGGAAGTCGGTGTCGCTGACGCCACGATTGACATAGGCGGGCAGGTCGTTCAGTTCCATCGACGGATACGGCACGGCCAGGATCTGCCCGTTGTCGGTGCGGAACCAGACCGGTTGCTCGTCGAAGTACCAGTCAAGCATGTAGCTAAAGCCCAGTTCTTTCAGCAGTTCCGGCGTGCGGGGGCTTTGGGAAATGAAGGGGCCCAGCCACCCCTGCGGGGCCTGGCCTTCCTCTTGCTTCATCCGGCCGGCCACTTCCGCGATCATGGTCCGCTCGGTCTCGGCGTCCATGTCGATCTGTCGTTCCGAGTTGGTGCGGCCATGACCGACGAACTCGTCGCCGCGGGAGCGGAACGCCTCGAGCACGCGCGGATAGACGTCATAGACGGACGAATTGGCCAGCACCGCCAATGGGAACTGGAACTGGTCGAACAATTTCTTGATCCGCCACACACCGACACGGTTGCCGTAATCGCGGTAGGCGTATCCGCGGTGAAACGGAGCGGAAGGCATCGATGTGAAGTCGTTGCCGGGGTTGCGTCCGAACTCGAACGCCTCGATGTTCAGTGCGAAGTACACCGCCAGGCCGGCGCCGTTCTTCCAGCGATAGGTGGGCCGGTCGACAATCGCCGAAAAAGGATAGCGGTCGAGCTTGGTGTCGAATTTTTTCATGATGGGCTGCCGGAAGTGGATGGATGGATGCGCGCCAGTTGCTCGATCAGGACGGCGGATGGCGCTACGTCGGCGTACTTCTGCGCCATGTCGAACAGGTTGATGCGGTGCGCGGTGTCGCTGCGGTCGTATACGCAGTCGTAGGGCACCGCCACCCGATAGTTATAGGAAAAGCCGTCGACCACGCTGGCGCGTACGCAACCCGACGTGGTGCAGCCCACCATCACCAACGTATCGACCGCCAGGTCCACCAGGTGGCTGACCAGGCTGGTGCCGAAGAACGCACTGGGATGCTTCTTCGGCACCAGGATGTCGGAAGCCCGCGGTGCCAGCGGCTCGAAGAATTCGTAGCCGCGTTGGGCGATGCCCCACATCGATGGGGTTTTCGCGGCCAGGCGGCCCAGTTCGTTGCCGTTTTTGGGCGCGACGTGGGGGTAGATGACCGGCCAGCCCTTTTCCCTGAACAGCGCCATCAGGCGCAGTACGCGGTCGGCCGCGGCCCAGGCGGCTTCGCCGCAAGAGGTGGCGAATTCCTTCATCGATTCGGCGATGGGGGCCCGCACCGTGCCCATGGTTCGATACTGCATGTCGATGACGAGCAGCGCGGGCCGCTTGCCGATGCCGCTGGCGCCGCCGAAACCAGCCGCCGCGTAGATGGCCTGCTCGGCGCCGCCGACCAGGTTGTGCCATGGGGGCGGCGCTCCATGCGCCTGCGTGGGAGTGCTCATATCATTTTCTCCTGGAGGGCCTGCTGGCCGGCGTCCGGCGCCGGGGGGGCGTAGGGGGCGGCATAGCTCGCCATCAGGCCGGTCACGATGCCGTCGAATCGCTGCCAGGGCGCGCAGCGCAGGCTGTAGGCACGTACCACGAAAGATGGCCCGGCGTAGAAGTTCTCGTATTGCAGGTGGCGGCTGGCGAATTCGGACCCCAGCAGGTCCCAGGCCAGCTTGTACAGCTTCATCCGGTCTACCGCGGTCTCGGTTTCCGTGGCCCAGAACTGCTCGAAGATGGCGTTGAGCTGGGGGTCGCGCGTGACCGTGATGTTGGCGGGCATCTGGAATACCGAGCCGCCCATCAGTTCGCGCACCGCGGTGCAGATCGGCACGTAGTTTTCCTGGCACCAGTTCAGCGCCGCATACATGAACCGTCGGTTGGGCATGCAGTAGCCGTCGCCGATGGGCTCGCAGGCGGCTACCTGTCCTTCTATCATGCCGCCCAGCGTGGCCTCCAGCGCAGCCAGCCGGCCCAGCGTGTCCTGCACGGCCGCGATGCCGCGCACGCCGCCCGACTGGGCAATGCGGTTGGCCAGGCCGACGATCAATTGCAGCTTCGAGTGGAAGCGGATGTTCGACTGGTGGTTGCCGAAGCAATGCCCGGCCGTATCCACGTAGATGGCGCGCGACAGGTTGACGTTGCCGATGGTGAACACCCGCGACCAGGGCACTTTCACATGATCGCAGAACAGCATCACATCCGACTCGTCGAAGTGCGACGACAGGGGATTGTCGAACTCGCTTTCCGCGCTGGCTTCCATCGACTTGCGCGACCACAGGGCCACGCCCGGCGTGGCGGCCGGAATGGCGCAGGTGATCGCCTCTTTTTCGCGGCCCGGCGCCAGCGGCGTCAGATTGCCGATCCAGATCTCGTCGACGAACGCGCCGCCAGTGGCCAGCATCTTCATGCCGTGCACGGTCACGCCCGCCTCGTCGGTGGCGATGACCTGCAGCGACGGCGAATCGAACAGAGACCCCCGGGCATCGGCGCTCCAGTTCTTGGCGCCGGCCGGCGGGTGTACTGCGTACGTGACGTACAGGTCGTTGCGGCGCAGGTAGTCGTAGTACTGCAGCAGGTTGTCCCGGAAGCCCTGCCCGGGCACGTCGAAGACCTCGGGCTTGAGCGTCATGCCGGTAACGAACGACGCCACGTGGTCCGGCGAACGGCCCAGCAGGCCGTAGCTGCTGTCGCCCAGCAGCGCGTGGCCGCGCTTGCGGAAGGCCAGGTCTTCCACGTTACGCGGCTGGCGGTAGTAGTAGCTGAAGCGCTCGCCGTTTTCCTCGAACCACATGCCCGGCGTGTTGCGCTTGTAATCGAACAGCCTGGCGTAGCTGCGGGCCGAGTTGCGGAACGCCGGGTGCGTCGTGACGTCGGTCACCTTCTCGTCGCCGATATAGATGGTGCGGCCGTCTTGCAGGCTTTTCAGGTATTCGTCACCGGATCGAAGCATGGCGCCTCCGCTTTCATATAATTAAGTAAGTGAATTAATTATATGGCTCGATTTGATCTGGTGCAAAGTTTTTTTTGACGGGATGCGGTATCGACCGGACGGCGCGGCTGGAACGCATCTGCGCCCGCGCCGGTGCGGGTCAGGGCTTGCCGGCCGGATTGATTTGCCGCGACAACAGCGTCTGCTTCAGGAAGGCATCCGCCGCCTCGGCGTCGCGGATCATGCGTTCGATGGTCTCGGATTGCTTGACCAGGCCGGCCTGGTCGAACTGGCCGTACAGGGTGTTGTTGACCTGCTGCTGGATCGGGGCGAGCTGTGTCAGCAATGCCGCGCCTTCGGGGGTGACCGACAGGATCTTGAACCGGCGGTCGAGCGGCGAGGCCTGTGCCGACAGGTATCCCTTGGTAATCAAGGGGCGCAGCTCCATGCTGACGTACGGCGTCGTGACGCGGAAGTGTGCGGCCAATGAGCGGGTGGTCCAGGGTTCGTCGGACTGGACGCGGGCAATGGCCTGCAGCGCCACATATTGGAAGGGCGAAATGCCCAAAAGCTTGGCGAAACCCTCGCGCACGTCGGTGAGCAGCCAGCCCAGTACAGCAAAGCCCAGCGTCAGTCGGCGCAGGGTCTGGTCCGACCCGTCGACCAGCAGTTCCGGTTTCGATGCGGTAAGGGGTAGTGCCTGGGCCGCGGCCGCGCCTTTCTTTTTACTCGTGGCCATTGCGAAACGGGCAGCGGGCGGCGTGGGCGGCGGTCGCGGCCGGCGTGGAATAGGGGCTGTGCGAAATGACCATGACTGGCGGTGTCACCTTGGCAGACATTGGGCCACAGTATAAGGGGTCGAGGCCCCGCCATGCCGCGGCCATGGACGAGCCCGCCGAAGCAAGACAACATTCACTTCGCCGACCCCATCAAATCCACCAGGGCCTTCATCCGCTTGCCCAGCTCTTGCAATTGCTGATTCCACTGCGCGCCCGGTAGAAAGGCCAGCACCGGGGCATCGGCCTTCCCTGCCTTCAGGAATTCAGGGTCTTTCATGGTTGCCTGCACCGCATCCTGGACGCGCTTCGCGATATCGTCAGGCAGATTGAGCGGCCCGCCGATGCCGCGCTCGGACGATATCTGCAGGTTGTAGCCTTGCTCGGCCAGTGTGGGCACGCCATTGGCGGCGCGTTTCGCACCCCACAGCGCTACGCCCACCAGCGGGGTGCCCGGTTGCCCGACCTCGAGCGCTTCGCCGGTGGTCATCATGACGTAGTCCACATGCTGGCCCAGCAGCGAAGCCTTGGCTTCGCCATTGCCCTTGAACGGAATCGATGTGAACTGGAATCCGGCATCCCGCCCGAGTTCCAACATGCCCAGATGCCCCGTGGTGCCGTCGCCCGAATGGCCCACCGAGAACGCTGTCTGTTTGGACTGCGCGATGAAGTCTTGCAGCGTGACGGGCTTGCCTGCGTCGCGATTGGCCACCAGCATGGCGGGGTCATCGACAATGCGCGCGATCAGGCGGATCTGGTCGGGCTGATAAGACGTCTTGCGATACATAGGCAGGAAAATATACCCAGGTACGTTGATCATGCCCAGGGTATAGCCATCGGGTTTGGCATGCTGGATATAGTTGGCCGCGATCTCGCCGCCCGAGCCGGGCTTGTTGACCACCACGATGCGGGCCGATTCACCCAGCCGCTTTTCCATGAAGCGGGCCAGATTCCTGGCCATCACATCCGTGCCGCCGCCTGGGGCGAAGCCGACCACCAGCTCAATTGGTTTGTCGTCGGGCCACGCCGCCATCGCTGTCTGCGACAGCATGCCAGCACATACGAGCATGACACTGCCGAGCGTCTTTCCCATGGGTTTGTCTCCTGGGTGGTTATAGGGTGGGGTGAAGCTTGGGGTGCGGTCGCCCCTTCAGTGCCTACTGCGCCTTCGCACCGCTCATTTTGATGAGATCTCGGTAGCGATCCAGTTCCGATTTCCAGAAAACCTGGAACTTCGCGGGTGGCTGGGTCTCGACTTCCACACCAAGACTCGACAGGCGTTTGCCGGCGTCCGTTTTCGCCAAACCACTTTCCAGCGCTGTGTAGATCTTGTCGACAACCGCCTTGGGTGTCCCTTTGGGCGCCGCCAGGCCGAACCAAGTAACCAGGTGCACGCCCGGCAAGCCCAGCTCGCCGAATGTCGGAACTTCTGGCAAGACCGCGCTGCGCTTCTCGCCCGTGGTGGCCAGTGCACGCGCCTTGCCGCCTTGCACCAGCGCCACCGGGTTATTGTCGAACATGAAGTCGATCTGTCCGCCCAGCAGATCGACCGTGGCCGGCGCGTTTCCCTTATAGGGAACATGCATGGCCTGGATGCCCGCGGTGTATGCGAACAGCGCCGCCGACAAATGGCCGGAATTGCCCATCCCCCCCGAGCCATAGCTCATCCGGCCGGGCCTGGCCTTGGCTGCATTGATCAAATCGTTGACCGACTGGTAGGGCGATTTGGCCGAGACGATCAGTACGCTGGGTACGACCGAGGCCAAGGTGATCGGCACAAAGTCGTCGACGGGGTGGTAAGGCAGCTTGGCAAGCAGGTTGGGGGCGGCAGAGTTGGTCGAGCTGCTGGCCAGGAACAATGTGTAGCCGTCGGGCTGCGCGCGCACCATACTGGCGGCGCCTATCGTGCCGGACGCGCCAGCCTGGTTTTCCACATACACGGTCTGGCCCAGGCCGGCCGACAGCGCTTCGGCCACTTGCCGGCCAACCGCATCGCCCGAGCCGCCGGGCGGCCAGGGAACGATCAGCTTGACTGGCTGATCGGGATAGGCCGCCAGGGCGGGCGCAGTTGCGGATAGGGCAGCGGCTGCCGTGAACGTGCACAGTAGCCGGCGCATGGTCGGTTTCATGGTTTTGTCTCCTGATTAGGCATCGTGGCGATGCTCTTTTGAATAAGGCCGTGCCAGGGCCGCGGGGATCAGAACGGCTGCAACCCCAGGGCGGCCCGGAAACGGTTCTTGATGAAGGGGCCGTCGCGCGGCGGCAGTGCGCGGGGCGGTTCGTCAGCTTCAATGAAGACCTGCACGAAAGCCGGGCCGGTGCGTGCCTGGATCCGGCGAATGACGTCATCGCAGCCCGCCAACGAGTCGGTGGCGAAGGCGTCGGCAATGCCGAATCCCTTGGCCACCGCCACCAGATCGGTACCCAGGCTGGAATGGCTGCGCTGCATGCCGGTTTCGCCGAAGTGACCGTTGTCGAGCACGACAACGGTGAGGTTCTTCGGTTGCTTGGCACCGATCGTTGCCAGGCTGCCGACGCCCATCAGTTGTTCGCCGTCTCCTGTGATGACCAGTACGGGCCTGTCGGGCTGGGCCAGTGCCAGGCCCAGTCCCACGGGCGTGGCGCCGCCCATTGCTCCCCACAGGTAGTAATTGTGGTCGCGGTCGCCGGCGGCGAACACGTCATATGACGCCGAACCCAGGCCAGTGACCACCAGCGCATCGGGAACGCCCGCCAACAGCCGGGCCACGAATTCGCGGCGATCGGCTCGCCGTTGTGTTGCCTGGTTCATCAATTGCGCTCCCATTTCTTTCGCCCGATCAGATTCTGGCTTAGCAGCACGGCGACTTTCTCGCCGGCCTCAAATGCAGCGTCGAAACCGGCGCTGACGATCTCCTCGGTTTCGTCCGGATGGGATACGCGCAGCACGTGGATGCCCATCAGTTCCAGGGCGGCCTGCGTGGCCTTGCCCATGGGGCCCTGCCAGGGATTGAACTCGGCATACTCGCCGCGCATGGTGACCAACGTGAAGAACGGAAAATCAGCGGCTTGCAGCAGCGAGAACATGTTGACGCAGTTGCCCACGCCGCTGCTTTGCATCAGCAGTACGGCCCGCTGGCCACCCAGCCAGGCTCCGCAGGTCAAGGCGACACCTTCTTCTTCGGTGGTCAGCACGATGTCTTCGATGTCGGGGTCGGCGATGGCACTGCGGATGGCATGGGAATGGCCCGCATCCGGCACGTAGGCAATCTGCCTGACACCGCCTTGCTTGAGTACTTTGAAAACAGCTTCCTGCCAGGCAGGAGCCGTAGCTGATGGTTGGCTCATGGTTGAATCGCAGTAGGTTCAAGGGCATGTATTAAAGGACCGATAAATCATAAAATGTGATGGCTAGTTATCTGAAATAGAGAATTTGCATGGTTCCATCACACTTCTTGATCGAGGCATAGCAAGATGGATTTGAAGCAGCTGCGTGCTTTCCTGACCGTGACCGAAATGGGCAACGTGACACGGGCGGCCGAGGTCTTGAACCTGGTGCAGCCGGCCGTGTCGCGCCAGATACGCTTGCTGGAGGAAGACATCGGCACGCCCTTGTTCGAGCGAGAGCGCCGCGGCATGGTGTTGACCGAAGCTGGCGAAGTCCTGGTCGGATACGCGCGCCGGGCCTTGCTGGAACTGGATCGGGCTCGCGTCGAGATCGGCGGTGTCGGGCAAGGCGTTACCGGGCTGGTCACGCTGGGCCTGCTGCCCAGCAGCATCGACATGCTGTCCAGTCCGCTGGCCTCTGCCGTGGCGGCGGCGTATCCCGGCATACGGGTTCGCATCGCAATGGGTTATGCGGGCACGCTGCAGCGCTGGCTGGTCATGGGCGAGGTGGATGCGGCCTTGCTGTACGGTGCCGAACGCACGGCCGATATCCAGACCGTGCCATTGATCGAAGAGCCGCTATGGGTGATAGGCCCGAAGAACAGCCCGCTGCGTCCGGATCGGCCAGTGCCGCTGGCTGACCTGGCCAACCGAAAGCTGGTGCTGCCCAGTGCACCGCATGGCATTCGCACGCTGGTCGAGCATGCGTGCGCCGTGGCTCATGTCACGTTGGATGTTTCGGTAGAGACCAATGCCTTGAGCGTGCAGCGCAGTTTGGTGCTGGGCGGCCACGGGTTGACGATTCTGCCGCCGATTGCAGTGGCGGACGATCTTCGCAAGCACCAGCTGAAGGGCGCACCCCTGGCTGACCCGGATATTACGCGCACTATTGTCCTGGCATTGCCGACGAACCGGCCGACGACACGGGCGGTTCGTTGCACGGTGGATGTGCTGGTCGGCGAGGCGCGCAAGGCGGTGGCCTCGGGGGCTTGGATGGAGGGGCGGTGGCGGGGGGCTGAGGGGTAATCGTCAAGCCACGCCCTGGCTTGAATGCGCCGGGTACTAGCAGGAAACTCTGATTGACGTATCTGTCTACGCGGGTTACACCCCGAGGTATACGCAGCACCTGATCGCATCATAAAAATCGTTTCGCAATCGCAGCGCAACATCAAAAAGCGTACCCAGGAGACAGAATGAATACTTCAATACGACGTTTCGCGTTCCTGCTGTGTTTGTGTTCAGGGCTTTTTCAATCCGCGGCGGCCGAGAATATCTCGATCGCCACTGGCGGCACCGGGGGCGTCTATTACCCGATAGGCGGTGGTATTGCTTCGATGCTATCGAAGAAGGTACCCGGCATGGAGGCCACTGCCGAGGTGACCGGCGGATCGGTGGATAACCTGAAGCTGATCGACGGAGATATTTCGTATATCGGGCTGACCATGTCCGATGCCGCGCAAGATGCCTACAAGGGTGAGAACAAATTCAAGGACCACAAGGTGCCTCTGCGCACTCTGATGATTCTTTATCCCAACCGCATGCATGTGGTAACGGTGGATGGGAAGGGCATCGAGAAGATTGCCGACCTGAAGGGCAAGCGCATTTCCACCGGATCGCCCGGCAGCGCGACCGAAGTCATGGCTTTTCGCATGCTGGAGGCAGCGGGGCTGGACAAGGACAAGGACGTCGAGCGCGAACGGCTGGGCGTTGCCGAGTCGGTCAACGCCGTGAAGGACAACAAGATCGACGCCTTCTTCTGGGTGGGCGGCCTGCCTACTGCGGCGGTAACGGACCTGGCCAATACACCGGGCACCAAGATAAAGATGATAGACAACGCGGACCTGGTCGGGGCCATGAACAAGAAGTATGGGGATCTGTATATAGAAGATACGATTCCCAAGGCCACCTACCGCGGCATGGACCAGGACAACAAGCAGGCCACGGTCATGAATATCCTGGTTGCCAACGAGAAAATGAGCGACCAGACCGCGTACAACATCGTCAAGACCATCTTCGAAAGTCGCGACGACCTGATTGCGGTGCACAAGGATACGGCCGAATTCAAGCTCGAGAACCAGAAGACGGCGGCTTCGCCGATTCCGTTCCATCCGGGCGCCGTCAAGTATTTCACCGAGAAAGGCGTCAAGCTCGATTAAGCCTTGCCCCAACCCGCGCGGTTGGGGTTTTTACATGGCTCGCCCCACGGCAATGCAAGGCACGCAAAGCCCGAACTCCATCCAGGGGACCCCAGCATGAACGTATCTGCGGAACCGACCTCCACGGCCGCCGTCAGCGACGAGGCCTTGCGCAAGGCCGAGCAATACATCGAAGAAGAAGAGGGCGCCGCCAATCACCTGGGCGGCCGGCTGGGCATATTCCTGGCCGCCGTGGCGGTGGCCATGTCGTTGTTCCACATGTATGCCGCTTATGCCATCGTGCCGACGCAGATGCTGCGTCCCATACACGTGGCATTCGTGTTGTTCCTGTCCTTCCTTATGTTCCCCGTCAGCAAGCGGTTCCGGCATCGCATCATGTGGTGGGACTGGGCAGCGGCGCTGCTGGCGGTTGCCGTGGCGGTGTACCTGATCATGGGCGGAGATGAATTCACCGACCGCAATACCAGCCCCAATGTCTGGGACATCGTATTCGGCGCGGCGCTGATCCTGTTGGTGCTGGAGTGCATGCGCCGCACGATCGGATGGATATTGCCCGTTATCTCGATCTGCTTCCTGGCCTATGCGGTGCTTGGGAAATACCTGCCGCATCCCTGGACGCACAAGGGTTACGGTATCGACCGCATCGTCGGCTTTATGTACATGACGCTTGAGGGCATATACGGCGTTGCCGTGGACGTGTCGTCTTCGCTGATTATTCTGTTCACGATTTTCGGGGCGTTCCTGCACTATTCGGGCGCGGGCAAGTTCTACATCGATTTTTCGTTCTCGGCCATGGGCGGCAAGCCCGCCGGCGCAGGACGCACGGTGGTGTTGGCGTCGTTCTTGCTGGGTGGGCCGTCAGGCTCGGGCGTGGCCACTACGGTCACGCTGGGCACGGTGGCGTGGCCGATGCTGGCCAAGGTGGGCTACGAGCGCAACGCCGCAGGAGGGCTGCTGGCCGCGGGCGGCCTGGGCGCGATAATTTCGCCGCCGGTCATGGGGGCGGCTGCGTTCATCATTGCCGAGTTCCTGAAGATCTCGTACCTGGATGTGCTGCTGATGGCAATCATCCCGACCGCGCTGTTTTATCTTGCGCTGTTCTTTATGGTCGGGATAGACGTACGCAAGTACGGCATGGGCAACGTGATCTTCGAGAAGGTCGACACGGTATGGAACCTGACCAGGCATTACTGGTTCCACTTTCTGTCGCTGATTTCCATCGTGGCATTCATGATGTGGGGGTTTTCGCCTGTCATGTCGGTGTTCTGGGCCACCGTCGTGTCTTTCCTGACCAGCTTCCTGCGTCCCGACACGGCTATGGTTTCCTATGACCTGTTTCGCGGCAAGGGGTCGATATCGAAGCTCTTTTTCCAGTCGCCGTTGATCCAGGCGCTGAAAGCGGGGTCGACTGGCATGCTGAGCGTGGGCACGACCTGCGCAGGTGCCGGCATTATCGTGGGCGTAGTGACACTGACGGGCCTGGGCCTGAAATTCAGCGGCATCGTCATCGACTACGCGGGTGGCTCGCTGCTGCTGACCGCCATCTATACCGCGCTGGTGGTATGGGTGATAGGCCTGGCGGTTCCGGTGACCGCCTCGTACATTATTTGCGCCGTTATTACCGCGCCCGCACTGATCAAGCTGGGCGTGCCCGATTTCGCCGCGCACATGTTCATTTTCTACTACGCGGTATTGTCGGAAGTGTCGCCGCCCACCGCATTGTCGCCGTTCGCGGCGTCGGCAATTACGGGTGGCGATCCATACAAGACCACCATGCAATGCTGGAAATACACGATACCGGCATTTCTGGTGCCGTTCATTTTCGTGTTGGACCCCAGCGGCCAGGGGCTGCTGCTGATGGGCTCGGCCAAGGCGCTGGCGGCCGCGAGCTGGTGGTCGATTGCGGAAGTGACGATAACGGCCGCCGTGGGCATTTTCGCGCTGGCCGTGGGCTTCCAAGGGTGGTTGCTGGTGCGCGCCACGGTGTTCGAGCGCGTTCTGCTTTGCATTGCCGGATTTGCCCTGGTGTATCCGGGCGCGCTGGCCGATGGGGTGGGGTTCGGCCTGGTGCTGATCGCACTGGCCTGCCACTGGCGGCGAAGCCGCACGCCGCCCCGGGCCGTGGCCTGAGTTGCGGGGGAACGGATCAGTCAAGGTGTCAGCGCCGCCATTCCTGCTCGATCTGGCCAGTCATGGCGTGTACCACCGGCGTCTGCTCCCTAGCCTTCAACGTCACCAACCCCAACACGCGGCTGACCCTGGGCCGAATCAACGGCCTGACCGACAACCCCAAGCTCAGCGCATCCGCCAACGTTCCCTCTGGCACGATTGCGATTCCGACCCCTTTCGCCACAAACTGCATCATCGTCGTGAACTGCGTCACCGTAATTGTGTGCGCCAGGTCCAGCCCCGCCGTCACCGCCGTCGCATCAATCAACCGCCTCGTTCGCGAATCCGACGGTAACGACACCATCTGCTGGTTCTGAACGGCACTCCAGGACACCTGCTTGTGTTTTTCAAGCGCATGCCCCTTTGGCAGCACCACGTGAAAATACTGTGTGCTCAACGGCTTCTGGGTAAAGATCGAAGCAATATCGTCCAGATACGTCAAGCCAATATCCGCCACCCCAGACCTGACGCTCTCGATCACGTTTCCATGCACACCTTCATAGACGTGTATATCCACCCCCGGATGCTCGTGCTTGTAGCGCGCCACGATGGAAGGCAGCACGGTGCACGCCACCGACATCACCGATGAGATCACCACTTGCCCGCGCTGCTGCGCAGAACGTCCCTGCACGGCCTTCAGGTAGATCTGCATATCGTTCAGCACCCGCTCGGCCAGGGCGACGAACTCTTTGCCCGCTTCGGTGATTTCCACGCTGCGGGTGGTGCGATTGAACAGGGTCAGGCCCACCAGGCGCTCTACGCGCTGCACGGTGCGGGTAAGGACTGGCTGGGACATCTGCAGAGCGATGGCCGCGGCGTTGAAACTGCCGTAGTCGGCCACGGTTTTCACCGCAAGCAGTTCCCTGGCGCTGAGATCTAACTGGTCTGGATGGATCATGGCGATGGCTCGCAAAGCAAAGTCGATGACGAATGGCAGCCCCAGCAGCGCGACCTATTTATGTCGGTTCGACAATTATCTTGGTTAATAGATTCAGATTGGAAATAATAAATCGAATCTTTAAGATCAGCTCATTCCCTTCAAGGAGCAGGAAAATGAGCGCAGCCATGCAGGAAAGCCGGGTCGATGGGAACGTAGACCTGGTGGAGTACTACTACGAACAGGGCTTTAGCGATGGCCTGCCGGTAGTGCCGCCGACCCAGGAAAAGATCGACGCCGTGGTGCAGGCGCTGGGCGGCGATCCGGAGTTCGTGGAATGCAAGGTCGCCCCGCGCTGGGGGGAACTGACGCGCGAGGTGCTGGCCATCAATATGGTACTGGCGGGCTGCAAGCCGGAATACGCGCCAGTGGTGCGCGCCGCGATATTGGCCCTGACGGATGCGGCGTTCAACCTGAACGGCGTGCAGGCCACCACGCATGTGGCCTCGCCCTTGATCGTGGTGAATGGGCCCATCGCCCAGGCCCTGGGCATGAACGGCGGCGCCAATGCCTTTGGGTCGGGCAACCGGGCCAATGCAACGATAGGCCGGGCAGTGCGGCTGATGATGTTGAACGTGGGCGGAGCCTGGCCGGGGGACCTGGACAAGAGCACGCTGGGGCATCCGGGCAAGTACACCTACTGCGTGGCCGAGAACGAAGCACAAAGCCCGCTGGCCCCGTATCACGTAGAGCACGGCTACAAGCCGGAAGAATCCACGGTATTTGCAATTGCGGCAGAGGCGCCGCATAGCGCCACCAACCATGTGTCCAATGACCCCGAAGGAATCCTGGACACGATCTGCTCGGCCATGAGCACGATTGCTTCCAACACGGCAGTGCTGGGCGGGCATATGGCGGTGGCGCTGGGGCTGGAGCACGCCCGCACCATCGCAAAGCACGGCTGGAACCGGGCGGATATACGCAACTACATCTTCATGAACCACGGCAACCGGTTCATCGATCTGGCTTACGGCCATCGCTACGGCAAGGTCTACAACCGCAATCTGCCCAAGTGGTACAAGCGCGAGGATGACACGCGTATTCCGATTATTCACAGCCCGGACAACATCCATTTGTTCGTGATGGGCGGCGAGGCGGGGCGGTTCTCGGCGGTGATTCCAGGGTGGGGGCACATGAGTACGCCGGTGCTTCGGCCGGTGGACGTTGCGGCCGCGCCGGAAGGCCCGGACTGCTCCAGCGGTACTTGCTCACTCTAATCGGGAGACCACCATGTTGATGAAAGCAGAAAACGGCCAGGTTCGTGTCTATGATCCGCGCGGGGTGATCCGTTCGGTGGCGCTGCCCACGGCCAAGCGGCGCCAGGGCCTGGATGGCTTGCGGCTGGGGGTGCTGGACAATTCGAAGTGGAACGCCAACAAGCTATTGCGCGGCTCTATCGAGGCGCTGCGCAGCGAAATCGACTTCGCGGCGGTGAATTACTACGTGAAACACAGCTTCTCGAAAGACGCGGCGCCGGAATTGATCGAGCAGATCATCGCGGAAAACGACATCGTGCTGACCGCCATCGGCGATTGCGGGTCTTGCACATCTGGTTGCCTGCGCGATGCGATTGCGCTGGAACAGCAGGGCGTGCCGACGGCGGTGATCGTGACTACCGAGTTCGTGAAAGAAACAGTGCTGACGCGCGAAGCCCTGGGCATGCATGAGCTTGAGCCCATCATCATTGCGCATCCGGTCAGTTCGATCACCATGGAAGAAGTGGCGCACCGTGTGTCGCAGATTCTGCCGCAAGCGCAGGCGATATGGCAGGGCTCGCAAAGCGGCGCGGCGCTGGAATACCTGGAATCCCATAGAACGCCCGATTGACTGCCTGGCTGTGCCGCGCAGGCGGTGCGGCCGGCACGGCAGGTTTCATCCACTTGGGTTCATGGGCGAGGGCAGGGCATGGGCGCGCTATCCGGATTACGGGTGCTGGATCTTTCGCGGGTATTGGCCGGGCCTTGGTGCGCGCAGACGCTGGCGGACCTGGGGGCCGAGGTGGTCAAGGTTGAACGTACCGGCATGGGCGACGATACCCGAGCCTGGGGTCCACCTTGGCGCAGCACGCCGTCTGGCGTCGAGCAGGATTCGGCCTACTTTCTCAGCGCGAACCGCAACAAAAAGTCGGTGGCGGTGGATTTTTCCCGGCCAGAAGGCGCGGCCCTGGTGCGCGATATGGCGACCCGCTGCGATGTGCTGATCGAGAATTTCAAGGTGGGCAGCCTGGCCCGCTACGGGTTGTCGCATGAAGACCTGGCGCCCTTGAACCCTGGCCTGGTTTATTGCTCGATTACGGGTTTTGGGCAGCAAGGGCCTTATGCGCAGCGTGCCGGGTACGACTTCCTGATCCAGGGCATGGGCGGGCTGATGAGCATTACCGGCGTTCCCGACGGGTTGCCGGGCGCGGGGCCGCAGAAGGTGGGGGTGGCGCTGACGGACTTGCTGACGGGTATGTATGCCGCCACCGGCATCCTGGCCGCCGTGATGGAAAGCCGGGCCACCGGACAGGGGCAGCATCTGGACGTGGCACTGCTGGATGTGCAGATCGCCAGCCTGGCCAACCAGGCCATGAATTACCTGGTGGGCGGCAAGGCGCCGGGCCGGTTGGGCAATGCGCATCCCAATATCGTGCCGTACCAGGATTTCCGGACCCGCGATGGCTACATGATCCTGGCGGTGGGCAACGATCTGCAGTTCAAGCGCTTCTGCCAGGCCTGCGGTCAGGCGCAATGGGCGGACGACGCGCGCTTTGCCACCAACCCGGCGCGGATCGCGCATCGCGACGATCTGGTCGCCCTGATCGCCGGGGCCATCGCGCGGCACGACACGGCTTACTGGATAGAAACCCTGGAAGCGGCCGGTGTGCCGTGTGGACCGATCAACACCATAGCCCAGGCCTTTGCGGATGCGCAGGTGGTGCACCGGCAGGCGCAGGTGTCGATTGCGTCGGCAGAGAAGGGGGATGTGCCCTCGGTGGCGAACCCGATTCGTTTGTCGCGCACGCCGGTGGAATACCGTCATGCGCCGCCGGGGCTGGGACAGGATACGCGGCAGGTGCTGGGTGAGTTGCTGGCCATGACGCCGGCCGAGATCGACCGATTGATTGAACAGCGGGTCGTGGCATGTAGTTAAGCCCGACCCCGCTGAGCAGGCGCAACACCATAACCATAGCCTTCAAAGGAGCGAGACATGAAAGCCATCAAATTCGCGGCGGGCCTGCTGCTGGGCTGGGCGGCCGCTGTGCAGGCCGTGCCGGTATCCGCCGCGCCGGCCTATCCGAACAAACCGATTACCCTGATCGTGCCGTTTCCGGCGGGGGGGCCGACCGACATCGTGGCGCGCGTCGTGGGGCAGAAGCTGTCCGAAGACCTGGGCCAGACGGTGGTCATCGATAACAAGCCGGGCGCCAGCAGTGTGATCGGCGCGGGCCAGGTGGCGCGCGCGCCGGCCGACGGCTATACGCTGTTGCTGAATTATTCCGGACATGTGATCAACCCGTATCTGAAGACGGACCTGCCCTTCGACCCGCTGAAAGACTTCGTGCCCATCGTGGGCCTGGCGTCCACGCCGCAGATACTGGTGGTGTCGCCCAAGATCAAGGCGAACTCGCTGGCAGAGCTGATTCAACAGGCCAAGACGTCAAATGACCCGCTGACCTTCGCCTCGTCCAGCGTGGGCGCGCCGGGTCATCTGGCGGGCGAGTTGTTCGGCCAGATGGCGGGCGTGCGCCTGATGCATGTGCCTTACCGCGGCAGCGCGCCGGCACTGACAGACTTGATCGGCGGACAGGTGGACATGATGTTCGATAGCGCGCCTTCGTCCATCAATTTCGTGCGTACCGGCAAGTTGCGGGCGTTGGGCGTGACGTCGACGGTCCGGTCGGCAGTGGCGCCGGAACTGCCCACCTTGAATGAGTCTGGCTTGAAGGGCTTCGCCATCACGACCTGGTATGGGGTGTGGGCGCCGGCCGGTACGCCCGCCGCCATCGTTGCCCAGCTGAACGAGGCACTGAACAAGGTGCTGGCCGACCCGGCCGTGAAGGAAAAGCTGTTGCAGGCCGGGGCGGACCCGCTGGGCGGATCGCAGCAGAGTTTCGCGGCGTTCTGCCAGTCCGAGTCTGAGCGGTATGGCGTCATTGTGAAAGCCGCGCATATTCAACCACAGGCATAAACAGGGTTCTGGAGGATACGCGTGAGCAAGCATGCCAAGGTTCTGATCCTGGGTTCCGGCCCGGCTGGCTACAGTGCCGCCATCTATGCGGCGCGCGCCAATCTGCGGCCGATGCTGATTACCGGCATGGCCCAGGGCGGGCAGTTGATGACCACGACCGATGTCGAGAATTGGCCGGGCCATGGGGCAGGCATACAGGGGCCGCAATTGATGCAGCAGTTGCAAGAGCATGCCGAGCGCCTGGATACCGAGGTCGTCCTGGACCATATTGTCGAGGTCGATGTGTCCCGGCGACCGTTCTTGCTGAAGGGGGATGGCGGGGCCAGCTATACCTGCGATGCGCTGATTGTTGCCACCGGGGCGGCCGCGCAGTATCTGGGTTTGCCGTCCGAGCAGGAATTCATGGGGCGCGGCGTGTCAGGATGCGCGGTGTGCGATGGATTCTTTTACCGGAACAAGGATGTAATCGTGGTGGGCGGCGGCAATGCGGCGGTGGAAGAAGCGCTGTATCTGGCCGGGCTATGCCGCAGCGTTACCCTGGTGCACCGGCGCGACAAGTTCCGCGCCGAACCCATCCTGGTGGATAGGTTGCTGGGCCGGCAGGCGGCGGGCGCCATTCGCTTGAAGCTGTTCCATGAGCTGGACGAGGTGCTGGGCGATGCGTCCGGGGTCACCGGGGTGCGCTTGCGTCATGCGCAGACCGGCACGCAAGAGACGCTGGATGTCGATGGCGTGTTCATTGCCATCGGGCACAAGCCCAACACCGGCATTCTTCAGGGCAAGCTGGTTATGGAAAATGGATATATCCAGACCCAGGGCGGCGCGCAGGGCCTGGCGACACAAACCTCTGTGCCGGGAGTGTTCGCCGCCGGGGATGTACAGGACAGTGTGTACCGGCAAGCCATCACCAGCGCGGGAACGGGGTGCATGGCGGCGCTGGATGCGCAGCGATGGCTGGAAGGCTTGATGGGTAGTGGCGAGGGCAAGCGGCTGGAATCGGCGTAGCTCGACGGATCCCTGCTGCGGGCTGGGTCCCGGTAGCTGCTCAATTCATGAATCAGATTTTCTCTGTTTATTGAGCTTCTTTTCCTGCGTTCCAAAGCTGTCCACCACTTTCCCGCCCCGCTCCCGCGCCAACGCTCCCATCAGCTCCACCAGCAACCCATACATCGACTGCCCTGCCGGCGACAGGCTTTGGCCCGGCCTGGTCACCAATCCCACCGTTCTTGCAATAACCGGCTGATGCAGCCGCACGAACGCCAGTTCGTACCTGGCCGCTGGCCGCGCCAGGATGGGCAGGATAGTGACGCCCAGCCCGGAGCGCACGCTGGCAATCAGCGAGGCGCGATTGGTGACCACCATGTTGGGGTCGGTGACCCAGGGCGGTATGCCGGGATGGCGCAGCGCCTCGAAGGTGGCATTGCCGATCAGGCGTTCCCCTTGCAGCGCCTCCCAATCCACCGGCTGCGGCAGATCGGCCAGCCGGTGCGACGCGGGGCAGATGATGCCGAATTCGTCATGCACCAGAGGCCGGAAGTTCAGCCGTGGGTCGTCGGCCAGCAGGCCGGCGATGCCGATGTCGACCTCGCCGCTCAGCACCATCTGGCGCACTGCCTGCGATGGAATGTCGACGGCGCGCAGGCGTACTTGCGGCCATTGGCGCGCGTAGCGGTCCAGGATGTCGGGCAGCCATTCGTCGGCCAGCGATGGCATCACGGCCAGGGCGACCGATCCCTGCCGCGCTTGCGCGAGCTCGTTGGCTTCCAGTCGAACGCGGTCGTGCACGGCGAGCAATTCGCGGAATAGCGGCAGCAAACTCTGGCCCAGCGGCGTGGGCAGGGCGCGCTTGCCGGGTTCGAACAAGGGCGCGCCTACTTGGCGTTCCAGGTCGTCCATGGCGGCCGAGACGGCGCCCTGGGAACGGAAGGTGGCGCGCGCCGCCGCCAGAAAGCTGCCGCTGTCGACCGCGGAGACAAATTGCCGCAGGTGCTGGATCTTGAAGGGTTCCATGATGGGCCGGCCATGAATTTGGGTTTTCTAAATTTTATTTCGATTAATTTGGTTTGCCAAAACTTTCCTCGCGCCCGACCATAACCCTATAAACCAGGGAGGCCGCATGGCATTGGAAGTACGCAAAGTCGTTTCCTATATCGAGGAAACGCACATTGAAGGGGGCAAGGCGGCAGCCAGGCCGTTGTTGATGGTCCTGTGCGCCGCCGTGGTGAAGAACCCGTGGGCGGGCGTGCCGTTCACGGAAGACCTGCGGCCGGGGATCTTGCGCATCGCGCCGCCGCTGGGCGATTTGCTCGTCCGCGAAGTCCTGCGCCACGCCGGATCGGCCGAGCGGGTCGAAGGGTATGGCAAGGCCGCGGTGGTGGGAGCCGATGGCGAGGTCGAACACGCGTCGGCGCTGATCCACACGCTGAGGTTCGGCAACAAGTACCGGGATGCCGTGGGCGGCACCAGTTACCTGAGCTTCACCAATTCGCGGGGCCCGATGGGTTGCCCGATCGTGGTGCCGATGATGCATAAGAATGACGAGGGCATGCGATCGCATTACCTCACTGTCCAGGCCACGATTGCCGATGCGCCTGCCGCCGGCGAGATCGTGGTGGCGCTGGGTGCCAGCGTGGGAGGGCGGCCGCATCATCGCATCGGCGACCGCTATCAAGACATGCAGGAACTGGGCACGCAGCCTGGCGGGAAGGCATGACGATACCGACGCGTGTGGCACGCAGCGGGTCGGGCGAACCGGTGGTGTTGATCCACGGGGTAGGCCTGGACCTGGGCATGTGGGACGAATTGGCGCAGGCGCTGGATGGTGCCTGCGAAGTAATCCGCTACGACATGCTGGGCCACGGCGCGACGCCGCTGCCGGATGGACAGCCCGGCCTGGACGCGTATGTGGCGCAACTGGCCGCGGTGATCGAAGGCCAGGGGCTGCGGCGGCCCTGCGTGATCGGCTACTCGATGGGCGGGCTGGTGGCAGGGTGCTTTGCGGCAAGTCATCCCGCCCAGGTGAGTCGGCTGGTGTTGATGAGCACGGTGTTCCAGCGCGACGCGGCTGAACGCCAGGCGGTGCAGTCGCGCCTGCGGCAGGCCGAGGGCGTTGACCGCGAGGCCGCGGCGCGGGGTTCCATCGAGCGCTGGTTTTCACCGGCGTTCGGGCAGGCGCGGCCCGGACGCGTGGCCGCTTTCACGCAGCGGCTGCTGGCGAATCGGCAGCAGGATTTCCTGGCGGCTTACCGCCTGTTCGCGTCGGGCGACGAGATATTGCCAGAGGCCGCGCCGCTCATTGCGTGTCCGACGCTGGTGATGACGGGCGCGCTCGATCCCGGTTCGACGCCGCGCATGGCGGCAGATCTGGCGGCAGCCATTCCGCGCGCGGTGGTGGATGTGGTGCCGGACCAGAAGCACATGCTGCCGGTGGAGAACGCGTCGCGAGTGGCTGGCGCGCTCAAAGCATTCCTGGGTGAAGGTGCTGGCGATCGGGCAGCGTGATCCGTCCACACGACAAAACGAGAGGAGACAAATTATGGAACGCAGACAAATGCTTGCCGCGCTGATAGCGCTGGGGGCGTCGGCCAGCCTGGGCGCGGCGCGCGCGTCGGCATCGGGCGTGCCGCTGCATGTGATCGTGCCGTTTCCGCCGGGCGGCGGCACGGATGTGCTGGGGCGCGCGCTGGGCTTTCGCCTGGAACAGCAGATGAGCCGCACGGCGGTGGTGGAGAACAAGCCCGGTGCCAGCGGCATCGTGGGCGCCGAGTATGTAGCCAAGTCGGCGCCGGACGGCAATACGCTGCTGTTCTCGGGGCTGGTGCCGTCGGTCCGGTATTACAGCCGTCCGTTGTCGCAGATCGATGATGAATTGAAGCCTGTCTGCATGATCGCGCGTTCGCCGTACCTGGTGGCGGTCAATCCCGGGGTGCCTGCCAAGACTTTGCAGGAACTGGTGCAATTGGCCGAGCGCTCGCCCGGCGAGCTGACTTTCGGGTCGCCGGGCAATGCGACGCCGCAGCATCTGGCGACGGAGCGGTTCCGCAGCCAGGTAGGCATCGACATGCTGCATGTGCCGTATCGCGGCACGGGGCCGATGATGACCGATCTGCTGGGCGGGCAGATCCAGGTGGTGTTTGCCACGGTCGCGGCGGCCGAGCAGCACGTGAAGTCGGGCCGCCTGCGGGCGCTGGCGGTGACCAGCGCCGGGCGGTTGGAACGGCTACCCGATGTGCCCACGGCGGACGAGGCGGGTTTCGCAGGTTTCGAGGCCGAGATCGCGTTCGGCACTTACGTAGCCGCGGGTACTGCGGACGAGGTGGTGGCGGACCTGAATCGCGCCATCAACCAGGCGCTGACCGATGCCGATGTGCGCGGCAAACTGGTGGAACAAGGTTTCGTGCCGGTTGGTGGTACGCCGGGCAATCTGGAAAAGAGCTTGGTCGCCGAGGTGAAGGCGATATCGGAACTGGTGCAATCGGGACGGGTCAGCATCGACGCGGCTTGATGCGTTCGGGGCCTGATTCATGTCGACCGGGGTCAGTCGAGCTGAATATCCAGCGCGCGCACCAGCCCGCCCAGCCGTTCAGCCTCGGAGCGCACCAGTGCGTCGAATTGATCGGGCGTGCCGCCCACCACATCGCTGCCGATGGCTTCCCAGCGGGCGCGGAATGCCGGATCGGCGAAGATGTCGTTGAGCGCCGTGTTGTATCGCATGATCACCTGGGGCGGCGTTCCCGCTGGCGCGACGATGCCGTGCCACGCGTAATAGTCGAAATCCGGCAAACCGGACTCGCTGATGGTGGGCACGTCGGGCAGCAGCGGTGAGCGCGCCTTGGTCGTGATGGCGATCGGCGTAAGCCGCTTGCTATTGATGTGCTGGATCGAGCTGCCGAGAATGTCGAACATGCTCAGGATCTGCCCGCCGATCAGGTCGTTGAGCGCCGGGCCTGCGCCCTTGTAGGGGATATGTTGCAGCGGCGCCTGCGTCAGTGTCTTGAAAAGCTCTCCGCCCAGGTGCTGTGGCGAGCCGTTGCCGGCCGAGCCGAACGTGGCCTTGTCGGGATTGGCCTTGGCGTAGGCGATGTACTCGGGCACCGTCTTGATGCCGGACGCCGGGTTCACTTCCAGCACCAGCGGGAACCTGGATATCTGGATGATGGATGCAAAATCCTTGATGGGATCGTACGGCAGGTTCTTGAACAGCGTCTGGTTCACCGACATGTTGCCGCTCGCCGCCAGCAGGATGGTGTAGCCGTCGGGCGCGGCCTTGGCCACCTGAGCCGAACCGACATTGCCGGCGGCGCCGGCTTTGTTTTCGACGATGACGCTGGTGCCGAGTTTCTCTGACAGCGGCTTGGAAATCAGCCGTGCCATGAGATCGGTAGGGCCGCCTGGCGGAAACGGCACGACGAAGCGGATGGGCTGCGTGGGCCACTGATCGGCGGCCATGGTGGCCGCGGAAGGCGCGAGCAGGAAGATGCCGAGCAGGATGCCGGTGTAGCGTTTCACGGATTGCCCCATTTTCGTTGTCGATTGGACGCGGCTGCCCTATGCGCGCGGCGCCAGCCACGCTGCATGGTACCGGACATTCCAGCCATGCACTACGCAGGGGGGCGAGGCAAGCTCGCGCTATTCAACCCTTCAGCGTGGTGACTGGGGGTTTGGGCCGTTCGTCCACGGTCAGCGAGAAAATGTCCGGGCGTGCATAGTGCCCGACCACGTCGAAATCCATCTTGCCCCGGGTGATGGCGCATAGGTCGATGTCGGCCAGCAGAATGGCGTCTTCATCGTAGACGGGTCCGGCGAGCAGTTGCCCCATCGGGTCGACGATGCAGCTGCCGCCGCGCATCAGTACGGTATCGGGGTTGATTTCCAGGGCGTTGTGGAACTCGGGCGGAAAATCCTTGCCGCGCAAGTGCTGGCAGGCGGACAGGACGAAGCAGCGTCCCTCCAGGGCGACATGCTGCATGCTGGATACCCAGGTGGGCTTGTCGTCGGCCGTGGGTGCGCAATAGATCTGGATCTGTTTGCTGTACATGGCCATGCGCAGCAGCGGCATGTAGTTTTCCCAGCAGACCACCGCTCCCAGCTTGCCCAATGGCGTGTCGAATATAGGAAAGGTCGAGCCGTCGCCAAAGCCCCACAGCAGGCGCTCCAGGGCAGTGGGCATGAGCTTGCGGTGCTTGCCCAGTAGTTCGCCTTCATGGCTGAAGAACAGGACCGTGCAGTACAGCGTGCCGCCGTCGCGCTCGATCACGCCGACGACGATGAAGATCTCCAGTTCGGCAGCGATCTGCCCGATGCGTTCGGTCACTGGGCCGGGCACGGCAATGGCGGTTTCGGCGTAGCGCTGGTACTGTGCGCGTCCCTGGGGCGTACGCCCGCCCAGGAAGATATGAAAATCGGCTCCCTTGGGATAGCCGCCTACGAAGGCCTCTGGAAAAAGTGCGAGCTCGGCACCCTGTGCTTTTGCCGTGGCGGCCAGCCGGCCCATTTTCTCAGCAGTAGCCATGGCGTCGCCAGGCACCGGTCCATCTTGGATGACGGCTATTCGATGTGTGGTCATGGTGGCTCCGTATGGTTGGTAATGAATCGGGCTCAGCGCGACGGCGCGAGCCAGGGTGTGTCGCCGGGCGCAGCCACCGGCTCGAAGTCGTAGAGGCCGGCTCCCTGTGCGTCCCCGATCACCAGGAATTTCGTCGGCGTGTCGGCCGCGTTGGTGACTCGGTGCGGTCGCCCGGCTCGCACCTGGAAGGTCTGGGCCGGGCCCAGCACGACCTCCTGTTGCGGCTCGGTGGCGGCCACGCGCAGGGCGCCTTCGATCACATAGAACGTGTCGATGACGGTGGTATGCCGGTGCCATGGCACCTCCTGGCCGGATTCCAGGATCAGCTCGGTGATTTTGAACCCGGGTCGTTCGCCGTAGCGCTGGCGCTTCCTGACCGGATACAAGTGGGTGCCATCGGCGAGTTTGGCCATGCGGGCTCCTGCAGTTGGGTGCGATGGCTTCGGTCAGTGCCGATGGCGCGCACGTTGATGTTCAGTTGGCCTTGATGCCCAGCTCGCCGATAAGCCGGCCGCGCTGGTCCAGTTCGCTTTCGATCCGCTGCCCCAGCACCTGCGGCGGTCCGCCCACGGGGGTAACGCCGCGGTCGGCCAGCCGTTCGCGAATCGAGGCGTCGTTGAGTACGGTGTCGATATCGGCCGACAGGCGCTGCACGATGGCCTGTGGCGTGCCCTTGGGTGCAAGCACGGCCTGGTACGTGCCGCGCTCGGCGTCGGGTTGGCCCAGGGCTTCGGTAAGGGTCGGCACATCCGGGATCAACGGTGAGCGCGATTCGGCGGCGATCGCCAGAGCCTTGACCCGCCCGCCCTGGATCATGGGCAGCGCGTCGCTGAAGGTGCCGAACAGGAAGTCGACCTGGCCGCTCATCAGGGCCGTCATGGCCGGCGAGGTGCCCTTGTAGGGAACGTCCACGGCGGTCAATCCCGCATTACGCACCAGCGCGGCGCCGGCAAGGTGCAGGATGCCGCCCTTGCCGGTGGTGGCGTAGTTCAGGCCCTGCTGCTTGCGTCGGGCCTGGTCGATGAATTCCGCCAGGGTGCGGGTTGGCGACGATGCGCCGACGAGCAGGACCAGGGGCTCGGCGGCCACCAGCGAGACGGGCTCGAGGTCGCGGCCCGCGCCATAAGAGGGCTGCTTGAGCAGCAGTGATGTGATCACGTTGCTGCTGGAGATGTAAGCCAAGGTGTAGCCGTCGGGCGTGGCCTTGGCCACCGCCGCGCCGCCAATCGAGCCGCCGGCGCCCGGCCGGTTCTCGACGATCACGGATTGGCCCAGCCGTTTGCCCAGGGCCTGGGCCAGCAGGCGCGCGTTGCCGTCGGTAGCGCCGCCCGGCGGCCATCCCACCACCAGCTTTATCGGCTGTTCGGGATAGGTGCCGGCTTGTGCTCCGGGCGTGGCCAGGGCGGCGATGAATATTCCCGCAAGAACAGGCACCTTCAACATGGGCTTCCCCTCGATGTGGATTGCGATAACTGCTGAAAGGCATGCTATCGGCCATGCCGCTGGCGATTGATGCCAAATTGGTCGTGATTCGGACCGTTTCGGTATGAATGGCCCGCCGATGCGGCGCAGGCGGCATGTGTCCGGGGTGTAAGGTTTCCCCGTATGGATGACACTGGGACGGGGCCGCATACTGGCCAGTTTGGTCCAGGCCGGAAAGATCGCTGGAGAAGTCGGATGAATCTGCGGCATGTCCGCTATTTCGTGACGCTGGCCGAAGAGCTGAATTTCACTCGGGCGGCAGCGCGTTGCCATATCGAACAGGCGCCGTTCAGCCGCGCCATCAGGACACTGGAACGCGAACTCGGCCTGACGCTACTGATCCGCAATACGCGCAATGCCGAACTCACTCCCGCCGGCAGGCTGTTCTGCGAGGCCGCCAAGGTGGCGCTGCAGGAGCTGGAGCTGGGCGCGCGCCGGGCCAGGCGTGCGCAGGACGGCGCCACCGGGCAATTGACGATCGCGCATGTCGGCTCCACCGTGTATGAACTGCTGCCCAGCATCATTCGCATGTTCAAGCACACCTATCCACTGGTGGACCTGCGCATACGCCAGATGACGACGCGCGAACAAATCCCCGCCATCATCGCGGGAGACATCGATGTGGGCTTTGTGCGCGTGGAGCCCGAAAACGATCAGCTGGAGACAGTACGGCTGTTTTTCGAGCCGTTCGTATGCGCGATTTCCGATTGGCACCCCCTTGCAAGCAGGGAGGCACTGGCGTTGGCCGAACTCGCGCCCTTGCCGTTCATCACGCTGATGCGCAGTCCGGCACCAAGCTTGCACCAGCAGGTGCTGGATTTGTGCCGCAAAGCCGGCTTCGAGCCCAAGATAGCCCAAGAAGTCGAGCAGATAGAAAGCACGGTGGGGCTGGTCAGTTCCGGCATTGGCGTCGCGCTGGTGCCGGCCTCGTTGCGCAGGCTGTCGATCCGCTCGGTCTGCTACGTGCCCTTGAGCGATGTGGCCGAACAGGTCGAAGTATGGTTGACATGGCCACGTGGGCATGTCTCGTCTGTCGCGCGGGCGTTTGTGCAGTGCGCGCGCGATACGGTTCCAGGCGTGCAGCCATTCAGGCAGGCAGATCAAGTCCAGTGGTGCGCACGAGGAAACGGACGAGCAGGCAATTAATCCAATTTCATATTCGCCCGCCGCTCAGCTGGCAGGGGCGTACACGTTCATTGCGGTATACGAGAGTGGCTAGTTCTATCGAATGCTGGTGTTGAAAGACGGCGACGGGATATTCCTGCCGTAGCCAGGTCCACACGTTGCGCGGTGTTACGATGCGAAATTCTATTGATGCGTTACCTCAAGCTGTGACCACATAAAGTCGGCCGTTTGAGACCGGCACCTTTCGTCGAGTCAATAACATGAAATTCCGCTTGCGCCAGATGGAAGTTTTTCGCGCGGTCATGGTGGCCGGTTCGATAAATGGGGCGGCCAAGATGCTGTTCGTTTCACAGCCAGCCGTCAGCCGCATGATTGCGCATACCGAGCAGACTTTGGGCTTCAAGCTGTTCAATCGTACGAAGGGTAAGCTAATTCCCACGTTCGAAGGCGAGGCGCTGTTTCGTGAAGTGGATGCGCTCTATCAGAACGCCATGCGCGTAGACGATTTCGCAACCGATCTTTCCATGGGCCCGACCGGCACATTGAATCTTTCATCCAGCCCGGGCCTGAGCTATTCGATGGTTCCCACCGCTATCGCCCGCTTTACCGAACGTTATCCACGCATCGGCATCAATTACCATACGTCGTTGCTGCACACTATGGCAGCGGAAGTCCTGAGCAACAAGGTGGATCTGGTGGTCGCCGTATTGCCGCTCGAACACCCGAATCTGAAGGTCGAGTCGTTCGCCAGGGGGCGCATGGTGTGCGTCGTGCCTGATGGCCATGAGCTCGCGGCGCTGGAAGTGGTCAGCGTCTCCGACTTGGTCAAGTATCCACTTATCACCCATCACGAGAGCATTCAGTTCGGCCGGATGATCACGGCCGCGTTCGAGGCGGCTGACGTGCAACTCACGCGTCGTATCACTGTGCTGCAGACCGAAATCGCGTGTTCGCTGGTACGCGCCGGAATCGGAACCGCGATCGTGGACGAATATACCGCGCGCGGCGGAGCATGGCCGGGCCTGCAGGTGCGTCCGCTGGCCGAGGAAATACCATTGGCGCCCAGCATCGTGCGTTCTGTCTTTGGACGGCCCATTACGCACGTCGACAAGTTCATCGAAATATTGACGGAACTGCACGGCTGACTGCCGCTTAACAAGTAGCTATACCCCGAGTCCGAAATGGCATAGGACAGCCGGGTTCCATCTCCCTATCATTCGTCAAATGGCAATGTTGCTGGATGGCGACGCACCGTCGAATGTATAGCAATTGTTCGAGGCACGACCTCTCTCTGAGGCGCTGCTCCGGTTCGCCTGCCGGGAACATCTCGAAAAAATTGAAGGAGACAATATGAAGCGCCTGAAACTCATCGGCACCTGCCTGCTAGTTTGCGGGGCCATATCGACTCATGCCTACGCGTGGGAACCGGTCAAACCCATCCAGCTCATCGTCGGGTTCAGCGCGGGCGGCGGTACCGACGTCATTGCGCGGGCAATCGCGGCCGGCGCCAAGGACGTCATGCCCCAGCCCATCGTGGTAGTCAATCGGCCAGGAGCCTCAGGTGTTATCGCTGCCGACCAAGTCGCGCGGGCCGAGCCAGACGGGTATACCCTCCTGGTTGCCGGCGGCAGTGAAAGCACCTCATTACCGAATCACCAGAAAGTGCCGTATGACCTGGCGAAAGACTTTCGCCCAGTGGCGCATGTCATCCGTCTGCGAACGATGATGGCGGTCAAGGGCGACAGCTCGATCAAGACGTTCGCCGATCTGGTTGCCTATGCCAAGGCCAATCCTGGCAAGTTGTCGTATGGAACGTCCGGCGTCGGCAGCCTGACTCATTCGATGATGCTGATGGTCAACAAGGCCGTCGGCATCGACACTTTCCACGTGCCGTACAAGGGTGACGCAGACGTGATGACCGCGCTATTGGGCGACCAGATCCAAATTGCGCTGGGCTCGCCGGATCAACTCAAGCCGTGGATCGACAGCGGCAAGATGACGCCGCTGACGCTGTCCTCGAATGACCGCTATCCCGGCTTGCCAAATGTACCGACGCTGAAAGAACTAGGCTACGACATCTATCTTGAAAATATGAAGGGTATCGTCGCACCGGCGGGGCTTCCAGATGACATTTATGCCTACTTGAATGAGCACTTGCGGCAGGCAATGCAGACGCAAGCCTTCAAGACTGCGGTCCAACGCAGCAACTTCGAGGTGCAGTACATGAATGGACCAACGTTCGGCGAGGCGATGCGAAAAATGTCCAACGGCATTGCAGCCGCACTGAGCAGTTCCGCCACTGATAAGCCGCTGGCAGCCGTCACCAAGTAATCAGTAATAATTCCAAATGGCATGAGCGAAGAAAATTTGGTGCGCATGGAGTCGCCCGCAGAAGGGGTGCGACTGCTGCGCATTCATCGACCCGAGGCGCGCAATGCACTGAGCATGACCGTGCGCCGGCTGCTTGCTGCATATATTGGTGAGTGCGCACGCGTTCCAGCCGTACGTTGCATCGTGTTGGCCGGCGGCGAGCGTGCCTTCGCCGCCGGCGCGGACATCAAAGAGATGGCCGGCGCGAGCACGGTCGACATGATGAAGCGCGGCGTGCTCGACCTATGGCGCGCGACCGCGGACTGTCCCAAGCCGATGATCGCTGCGGTGCGTGGCTATGCGCTGGGCGGAGGCTGCGAATTGGCGCAGCTGTGCGACATCATCATCGCGGGGGAGTCCGCTCGCTTCGGACAGCCAGAGATCAAGATCGGTATCATTCCGGGCGGCGGCGGCACTCAACGGCTGACCGCGGCGATAGGCAAGCACAAAGCTCTGCGCTACCTGCTTACGGGCGAAGTTTTCAGTGCGCGCGACGCGCATGCTATGGGACTGGTCAGCGAAGTCGTGGCCGATGAGGATGTCGAGCCGCTGGCTGTCTCGATGGCCAGCAAAATCGCCGCCATGCCGCCACTGGCGGTGCAACTGCTAAAGGATGTCGTGCTTCGCGGTATGGACATGCCTCTGGATGCCGGAATTACTTTGGAGACGCGCGCGTTGCATCTCTTGTTCGCCACACGCGACCAGAAAGAAGGCATGGCGGCGTTCATCGAAAAACGCACGCCTCTGTTCACCGGCGAATAGTCTTTAATTTTTGTATCGGCGACGTTAATCACAAGCCGTTTCGCGCATGCGAAATTAACAACAAGACATAGGAAGCAGTCATATCGGCAATTGTCGCGCATAGTCCCCCTCTATAAGATTTCTTCACTTCGCATCCACGCATTACTTCGATGCGCAAGATTCGAGAATATGGATGGAGACAGGCATGCGGCGGGTTGGATTTCTTTCTATCTTCTTGGGAGTGCTGGCAATCGCCGTATTGCCAGGCGCCGCAACTGCCGAACAGTCAACGTGGCCATCCAAGCCCATCACGCTAGTCGTTCCCTTCGCTGCTGGCGGCACGACCGACATTGCCGCGCGCATGATCGCGCGGTACCTGGGACCGGCATTGAACACCCAGGTGATCGTTGAAAATCGCGCCGGCGCGAATGGCATCGTGGGATCGCAAGCCGCGGCGCGCGCGGCGGCGGACGGCTACACGTTGGTCATCGTTGCGCCAGGCCATGCGAGCAACGTTTCTTTGTACAAGGAACTTCCCTACGATACGGTTAACGACTTCGAACCCATCATGCTGCTACTGACGCAGCCGAGCATCCTGGTAGTCCATCCATCTGTACCTGCCAATAGCGTAGGCGAACTCGTGGCGCTGGCAAAGTCGGCACCTGGGGTGTTGACGTATGCGTCGGGTGGAACGGGATCGTCACAGCATCTGGCGGCCGCGATGTTTGCCAGTATGGCCGGCCTGGATTTGGTGCATGTGCCTTACAAAGGCAGTGCGCCGGCCGAAGTTGATCTGCTTGGCGGCCAGGTAAACATGATGTTCGCTTCGATGGTTTCCGTGCTGCCGCAGGTCAAGCAGGGGCGTTTGCGGGCATTGGCCGTCAGCTCCGAGCGGCGATCCCCCACTACCCCTGATTTGCCGACCGTGTCCGAATCCGGCGTTCCTGGCTACGCCGCCGTGGCATGGGCGGGACTGCTTGCTCCCAAGGGAACACCGGGGCCAATCGTCGAACGCCTGAATGCGCAAATCACCAGAATCATGGATCTGCCCGAAGTCAAGAAACGTATGCAAGACCTTGGAGCCGAATTCTCTCCTAATAGCCCGCGCGATTTCGACGCCTTTATCTGTAGCGAGATTACGCGTTGGCATGAGGTCGTACGCCAGGCAAAGATTGAGCAGAACTGAACATCATGAATGTCGTGACGGCGGCGAAAGCCGCGCAACTGGTCAACTCGGGCGACACGGTCGCCATCTGCGGTGTGGTTTCGCTACTTTCGACCGAGGCCGTTCTTGCCGCGCTCGAAGCACGTTTCGGCACCGATGGGACGCCGCGCGACCTGACGGTGATCAGCCCATGTCGAACAGGATGGTCCGCGGCCGGGGCGACGACGGGCCTGGAACACCTGGCCGGCAAAGGCATGGTGCGGCGACTGATCGCCTCTTCGCACAACGTGCGCGATACGCCCAAGCTGATCGGCGCAGCCATGGTCAACGACATTCAGACCTATGTTCTGCCGATGGGAGTCATGTTCCGTTGGATGCGCGAATGCGCCGCGCGCTCGCCAGGTCTGTTGACGCGAGTAGGCATGGAGACGTACTTCGATCCAGCCTCGCCCCAGGCGGGTGACATCCGCGCGCATCCCGACGCCGAACTGCTAAATCTGGTGCGGCGCGTCGATCTGGCCGGTGAAGAATGTCTTTTCGTCCGCAGTATGGAAATCGATGTCGCGATCGTTCGGGGGTCGGTGGCCGACGAAGACGGAAACATCAGCCTCGAAGACGAACCCATCGACGGTGGCGTCCGTCACATGGCGCTTGCCGCCCATACCTGCGGCGGTCGTGTGATTGCCGTCGTAAAGCGTAGGGTGGGGCGCGGTGCAATACCGCCACGGCAGGTCGAAATTCCCGGGATCTGGGTCGACGCCGTTGTGGTCGACGACAGCGCGATCCAGACACAGATCGGATACGAGCCTGCTTTTACCAATGCACGACAACGTGCGCCCAATCCGCTTCCGATGCCGTTGGATCATCAAAAAATCATTTTGCGGCGCGCGGCCATGGAGCTCGCCGAAGGCGATGTCGTGAACCTCGGCGTGGGAATCGGTTCGCAATTGCCGGCCATCGCTGCCGAGGAAGGCTTTCTGGACTCGCTGACTTTCAGCGTCGAGCATGGTGCGCTGGGCGGCGTGCCGGCAATGGGTGTTCCAGGTCAGACGGGGGCGTTCGGCGCGCACTTCAGTCCGCAGGCCATCATGGATTCGGCCGATTTGCTGGACTTCTATCACGGCGGTGGTTTGGACGCGACTCTGCTCGGATTTGCACAGATCGACGGATCCGGCAGCGTCAATGTGGCCCGCTTCAACGGGGCGATCCGCGGTCCCGGCGGTTTTGTAGACATTACTTTCCGTACGCGCAAGCTTCTTCTGTGCGGCACGCTGACGAGCGGCTCGTTGGCGGTCGCCATCGAGGCCGACGCCGCCGGGGTGCCAAGGCTGCGCATTGAGCATGAGGGCCGCCACAAGAAATTACTCCTGGCCATTGAGCAGATCAACCTGCACGGGCCTACCGCCTTTGCCCGGGGTGCGCATATGCGAGTCATCACCGAGCGCTGTGTTTTCGCCCTCGATGAGCACGGCCTGGTGCTGATCGAAGTCGCACCCGGGATCGACATCGACACACAGATCCGGCCCCATGTCGGTTTCGCGCTGCGCGTCGCACCCGATTGCCGAGCGATGGATGCTCGCCTTTTCAAAGCCGAACCTATGCAGTTTTCACTTTGTCCCAGGAGTCTTATCAATGCCGGAAATCATCGTCCGAAAGATGCTTGAACGTGGCCTGCGCGAGCCTATCGACACAGGCGGCAAGCATGCTGCCATGCTCAATGGCATGCATCTGTCGGGGCACACCGACATGCTTGACGAGCAGTTGCAACATACTCTCGCTGGCACCGGCAACATTCCTCGCAGCAAGAATCCCATAGGACGCATTGTCGCCCATCCGAATATCAGCGATTCGATGTCGCGCATCCGGCCGCTGGTATTGGCCGGTTACGAGAAAGAGGCACGCGAGGCGCTGCCAATTTACCTGAAGGAACGCGTCGAAGTGGCTGGCACGCCGGTGTTCTCCACGGCGCCAAGCACCCCGGGCTGGATCTTCGCCGACACGGCCTACATGGTGCCACCGTCGTTGGCGATCATGGGCGAAGTCAAAAAGGCGCAATCGGATCTTACGCGGACGTACGAGCTGCTGGCGACGCCGTCGGGCTTGATCCGCCATGTGCTCAATGCATCAGTACCGGAAGAAGACAGCTACTGCAAGATCGACGTCTGGATCGACGGTACCGCCTGGGGTCGTGCCAATGGCTGGTGGCTTGCAGGGGTAGTCGATACGCTGGAGGTGATGCCGGCCGACGACAAGTTGCTTGCGATGTTCCGCAAGAGTTGTGAGAGTCTACTTGCTCTGCAAGAAGATGGTTTCTGGCGGGCCACGGTGGACGATTCGTATTCGTTGATCGACAGCAGCGCGACGGTGATGATCGGCTACGGCTTCGTCAAGGGCTGGCAGCTGGGTCTGCTGGACCAGACTTACGAACAGGCTGGTATCCGTGCGCTGGAATATGTCCTGCGTCATCACTTCGATTTGCGCGACGGCACGCTGCATCACCAGCAGAAGGGGCCGCTGATCGTGAACGTCGCTAGCCCGAACCCACGTTACCTCAGTTCGGCCAACCCATATGGGCAAGGCTTTCTCGCCAGTCTGTATACGCTGGTGGCGGCCGGCGTGAACGTACGCGACATGAACGTACGGTCGCTTGACCTCCGCTGAACGAGTCGAAGGAGAGATCGCTTCATGGAAAATCTGGAAAAACTAATGGGTCGCCGCGAGCTGGCGCAGTATCTGAATCCGGAACAATTCGAGTTTCGCGAGAGCGTGCATCGTGCCTTGACGCAGCATGCCACACCGGACTATCTGCGTAGGCACGACGAACAGAAACAGTTTCCGACGGAATTGGTCGAGCTGATCGGAAAACAGGGCTGGTTCGCCGTGACGCTGCCCGAAGAGTACGGCGGTGTCGGTGGCTACATGGACATGATTGGCATGCTGGAAGTGATGGGCTATCACAGCAGCACGCTGGCACGCTATTGGAATATCAATGTCAATATGGTTGGCGGGGCACTCGTACAACTTGCTCCACCGACGATCAAGGAGCAGTTGTTGCCTTTGCTGAGCGAAGGCAAGACCTTTTTCTCTTTCGCGCTCAGCGAGAACGGATCTGGTTCCGACGCCGCCAGCCTGAAGACGGCTGCTGTCCGCGACGGCGATGACTTCGTCGTGAATGGCACGAAGATGTGGATCACGGGTGCCGTCCAGGCCAATCATGTGCTGCTGGCATGCCGCACCGACAAGGGCGAGGGTAAGCACGAAGGTATCAGCTTGTTGCTGGTGCCCAATCCGACTCCCGGCATGGAGGTGCGTCCGATCGATTTGCTGGGTGGGCACATGGTGCGATCTTGCGAAATAAACTTCATCGACGCGCGCGTGCCGGCGACACAGCTGATCGGCGATTTGCACAGTGGTTGGAAGCAATTGATGGGTGTGCTGGGCAAAGAGCGGATCGCTCTATCGGCGATCGTGGTCGGTGCGGCGCAGTCTGCGCTGGATCTCGCGTTGGGGTATGCAAAAGAGCGCAAACAGTTTGGCCGATCGATTGCGTCGTTTCAGACTATCAACCACCGATTGGTGGAATTGCAGACGCAAATCGACTGCGCTCGTCTTCTAGCGTATCGCGGCGCGAGCCTTCTGGCCGCGGGCCAGCCCTGCAACGTCGAATCGGCTCAGGCCAAGTTCTTCGCCGGCGATACCTATATGAAGGTCGCACTGGAAGGGTTGCAGATCATGGGCGCCAACGGTTACTCGATGGAATACGCCATGCAGCGTCACTTCCGCGAGGCCAAGGTCTTCCAGATTCTTGGCGGTACGGGCGAAATTTTGCGCAATATCGTCGCGCGGGAATTGCTGTCTTGAGGCCCGATATGCGTATACCGAATGTCGTCAAACGCAGTGCCGATGTATTGGTCGTTGGTGGCGGTGGCGCGGCGAGCCGCGCAGCGTTGTCGGCACGACAGCGGGGCGCCGATGTGCGCCTGCTAACCAAGGCCGCCTTCCAGGCCGGTGGCAGCACGGTGCACGGCGCAAGCGAAATCATGAGCATGGGTGCGGCCGGCTTTGGGGTGGCCGACGATAGTCGGCAAAAACATTTCGACGATACGATGCGCGCGGGACGCGGCTTCATCGACGAGCCGCTGGTGCGCGTGCTGGCCGAGGAAGCGCCCGATCGTATCCGCGACCTGATGGCATTGAACGTGCCGTTCGACCAGGAAGGCGTGGGCCCAAAACTGATCAAGAGCGATTTTGGCAGTCATGCCCGCGCATTGGGCGTGGGCGGAAGAACCGGCAAGGCATTCGTCCAGGCGCTGTCGCGGGAGTTGCTGCGCGCCGGGGTGCAGGTCGATGAAGGCATCGCGCTCGTCGACTTGATCCGCGATACGCACGGTTCCGTCGCTGGCGTGCTGGGATACGACGCCAAATCGCGCACACTGGTGCACTACGACGCGCCGTCCGTGGTTCTCGGGACCGGCGGTCTGCACAGTGCATTCGAACTACAGGTCTCGACCGCCGAGATGACCGGCGATGGCCAGGCGATCTGCTACCGCCACGGAGCAGAATTGGTCAATCTGGAATTCCACCAAGTGGGGCCGGCACTGGTGCATCCTTATGTGCAGTTGTTCAGCGGATCGTCGTTCCGGCTGCGTCCGAGGCTGCTGAACTCGCAAGGGCGCGAGTTTCTCAGGGACTATTTGCCACCGGATATAGACGCGCACACCGTCTACGAAGAGAAGGGCTTTCCGTTTACGGCGACCAACGTGTCGCGCTATATCGACATTGCGATGGCACATGAAGTGAGAGAAGGGCGTGGATCACCGCACGGCGGTGTGTTCTTTTCATTCGCGAACGTAAGCGCCGATGCGCTGGCTCGCGTGCTGCCGAACACCATGAATTGGCTTGGCGACCGAGGCATAGACTTGGCACGAGACATGCTGGAGGTCGGTGTCGCGTTCCAGTGCATGAACGGCGGTGTCCGAATGACGGATGCCAATGCGCAAAGTACCGTGCCTGGTCTTTTTGTTATCGGTGAACTGGCGGGTGGTGTGCGCGGACCGGATCGTCCCGGCGGTAATTCGCTTGCCGAAGGGCAAGTGTTCGGCCACCGCAGTGGCGTCGCGGCAGCTCAGCGCGCATTGCGGGTTGCGAGAAAGGCGCGCGCGCTACCGGCCACGCTAGAGGGCACGCTGCAGGATCTTGGTGGCTTGCTGGCGCGCAAACCGGCATCGGCCCATGTGGCCGCGCTGACGGCGGACGTTCGCCGCGTCATGCAGCGCGAATGCCTGGTGGAGAAAAGCGCCGATGGCCTGAGAGCCGCGTTACGCACGGTGCGCGCTGTTCAGGTCGAAATCGCCGAACGGATCGGGGCAACACCAGACACGCTGCTCGACACGCTCGGCTTGTGCAACATGGCACAGGCCAGCGAACTCGTGCTGAGCGCCTGCCTAAATCGAGACGAGACGCGAAGCGCGCACTACCGCCTGGACTATCCAGAGACAAATCCGTCTCTGGCCCACAGCTACATCCTGCGGCGTGGCGATGGCGGCCCGGTGTTGCGTCGTCTTGACTATTGATTCACTTATTCGGGAGCCATCATGGCCCAATCGTCGAAGCAGCCGCTTTCAGGGTACCGCGTACTGGATCTCACGGTCATGACCGCGGGTCCTTTGGGCACGATGATGCTCGGAGACATCGGTGCCGAGGTCACCAAGATCGAGGAACTGCATAAGGGCGAACTCTCGCGCGGCATGGGTACCTTGTATATCGGTGAGGAAAGCGTCAACTTTCTTTCGCAGAATCGCAATAAGCGCAGTGTACGCCTGGATTTGAAAATGGCGGAAGGCCGCGAAACGTTCTTGCGCATGGCCGCCCGCGCCGATGTGATCACGGAAAATTTTCGCCCAGGCACTCTGGACCGACTAGGCATCGGCTATGACGCGGTACGTGCGGTCAACCCGGGCATCGTGTTCGCCAGCATTTCGGCCTTTGGACAGCATGGGCCTTACGCGCACCTGCCCGCCAACGACCCAATCATCCAGGCGCTGAGCGGGGTGATGGAGATGACCGGGCACCCGGAATCCGGTGCGGCGCGCGTCGGTACGCCCATGCCGGATTTCAACGCCGCCGCGTTGTTGGCATTTTCCGTCACTGCGGCGTTGTTGCATCGCGAACGCACCGGGCAAGGCCAGCGCCTTGATTTGTCTTTGCTTGGGGCGACCATATTCGGCACAGTGCCACGCGATGGCGAGACGCTGGTCACTGGCAATGCGCCGCCTCGGCTGGGTAGCGGCCACCCGAGTTTTTGCCCGTATCGCAACTACCGCAGCAATGATGGCGTGGCATTTTTTCTTGCGTGCTTCACCGAGAAATTCTGGTCGTCGCTATGCAAGGCGCTGGGGCGGAGCGACCTGGCCTGCGATCCACGCAGCCTCACGAATGTCGCGCGTTGCGCCAACCGGGATTTCGTAGATACGCAACTGCAGGCCGAATTCGATCAGCGCGACGGGGAGGAACTATTGGCTTTGTTTGCGCGGTTCAATGTGCCAGCCGCGCGCGTGCAAGACCTGGCTCACGCGCTGAGGCACGACCCCCAGGTAAAGCATAACGAAACGCTTATCGAAGTCGAGCATCCCACGGCCGGCCGATTCGAGATGTTGGCGTTACCAGTGAATTTTCATGGTACCCCCGCGCACTATGGCCGCCCCGCGCCGCGATTGGGTGAACACACGCTCGAAGTCCTGGACGAATACGGCTTCGCGCGCGACGAAGTCGATCGGCTACTGAACGCCGGCGTCATAGCCGGCATGAAGCCGAACTGAGTGCCGACCGATACCATCACTCTTAAGGGGGACTTCTGACATGCAATCGCTGCCTCTCGAGGGCGTCGTGGTGCTGGACCTGTCGCGACAACTGCCTGGCCCCGTTTCCACGCAAATTCTGGCCGACTTCGGGGCGGACGTCATCAAGATCGAGGATACGCATAACGGCGACGACTTCCGCCGTGTCGAGCCGCATTTGAATGGTGTTTCGGCACGCCACATGATGATCAACCGTAACAAGCGCGGCCTGGCGATCAACTTGAAGTCGCCGGAAGGTCGCGCGATATTCCTGGATTTGGCCAAGCGTTCCGATGTCGTTTTCGAACAGTTCCGCCCGGGCGTGGTTCAGCGGCTTGGCATCGATTACGAAGCAGTGCGTGCAGTGAATCCGAAGATTGTCTATTGCGCGCTGTCGGGCTTTGGACAACATGGGCCGCTGCGGGATGTCGTCGCGCATGATCCGAATTATCTGTCCATCAGTGGCATTCTGGGCTTGATGGGGCGGCGCGACGGCCCGCCTGCAATGAGCGGGCCCCAGATTTCCGATCTGGCGGCTGCGAACATGGCGACTATCGGAATATTGCTGGCATTGCGAGGGGCAGAGCGCACCGGACTGGGCGAATACATCGATATCGCGTTGTTCGATAGCGCCTTTTCATTGGCGATTACTGCATTGTCGACGTACGTCGGTAGCGGCACTGCCCCATCACGCGGCGAGGAGCGTCACAACGGTCGATACCCATGGTCGGACATCTATGAAACGGCGGATGGCGGATTCATCACGCTCTCGGCGATAGAGCCGCACTTTTATCGCAATCTTTGCGAAGCATTGGGTCGACCGGAATGGTCCGAATTGCAGTACGCGGACGACGGACAGCAGGAACGAATCCGCGTTGAACTGCGCAATATCTTCATGACGCGCACGCGAGACGAGTGGTTCGAGCGGTTGAAGGACAAGGAAGTCTGCATTAGTCCCGTGCTCACCGTGGCCGAGGCTGCCCGAAGCGAGCAGGTCCAGTCGCGCCAGTGCCTGGTGCCTCACTGCCACCCCGTCGCCGGCGATACGCATTTGCTGTCCACACCGATCCGGATGATGCACGCGCCCGCGGCGATCCGGCGTCATGCACCGGCCCTGGGTGAGCACTCGGCGGAGATACTGGCCTCGCTGGGATTGGACGCCGAGCGTATCGCCGATTTGCATACACGCGGGATCGTGCTTGTTCCGCCTGCTGCCCTTCCCCAGAGGGAAAGGCCCGTTGGTTAGCTAGAGATTGAATGAAAGAAAAATACAAAATCGAGGAGATCAAATGATTCCGATGAACGCTGCGCCTGTAAAGTCGTCTCGCCGCATGGCGATATGGTGCTGCCTGCTTGCCATTGCCGGCTTTACTGTATGTGCCGGTGCCGGTGCCGGTGCCGCGGCGGATTATCCGACCAAGCCAATACGCATGATCGTTCCCTTTCCGCCCGGTGCGACCGATTCCGGGGCTCGGGTGCTGGCTCAGGCGCTTACGACGAGCCTGAAGCAGCCAGTCATCGTGGAGAACCTAGGCGGCGCCAATGGCAGCATCGGCGCCGAAGCCGTGGCCCGTTCGGCGCCGGACGGCTACACGCTGCTGTTTACCTCAATGGGCACGTTAGTCATGAATCCGCATATCTACCGTAACCAGCGGCTGAACGTCGAGCGCGATCTGGTCCCGGTAGCCAAAGTCTTCGATACGCCGCTGGTAGCCGAGGCTAGGCCAGACCGGAACATAAAGTCGTTGGACGATTTGATCGCACGGGCGCGAGATGCACCCGGAAAACTGACATTTGCCTCCGGCGGCTATGGCGCCTCGAGCCACATGGCAGCCGAACTTTTCCAATACAGCACCAAAGTTCGGATGAACCATATCCCGTACAAGGGCAATGGCCCGGCGTTGATGGACGTGCTTGGTGGACAGGTCGACATGATGTTCGATCAGGTCGCCGCCTCCTTGCCACACATCCAGGCCGGCGAGTTGCTGGCGATCGCCGTGACATCTTCGACGAGGCTACCTTCCTTGCCAGATGTGCCGACCGTCGGCGAGCTTGGCCATCCGGAGCTGGAGATGTCATCCTGGGCGTCGGTCACCGCGCCGGCGGGTACACCGCCGGAGATCGTCGATATACTCAGCCGCGCCATTGTGCGGGCGCTAGGCCAACCGGAGGTACGCAAAAGCATGGAAGCCAGCGGCGCGATAGCGGCACCTGGCGATTCACGTCAATTGGCTGTGCTGCTCAAGAGCGAAACTGAACGTTGGGGAAAAGTTATCGAGGCCGCGGGCATCAAGGCAGAATGAACGAGAGTTTTGACGCCGGACGATTACGTAGCTGGGTCATTCCAGACGTCGTACGCGTGTACTCGAAACAGGACACGATGCTTTACGCGTTGGGGATCGGGTTGGGAGCTGATCCGCTGAGCGCCGATGAGCTGCAGTTTGTGTACGAGCGGAATCTGCAGGCGCTGCCATCGTTTCCGACCGCGCTTGCCTACCCGTTTCTCTGGTACGCGCAGCCCGGAATCGGCATCGATCTAGTGAACGTGGTGCATGCCGAGATGGGGTTTCACAATCATGCACCCGTGCCCATTGAGGGCAAAGTGTGCGGTACGACTCGCGTAACGGCGATCCAGGACAAAGGTGCTCGAGTCGGTGCTCTGTTGTGCACACGATGCGAGATAGTCGATACGGCAAGCGGTACGCTGGTTTCGACCTTGCATTCTGCCTCGCTCGCGCGCGCCAACGGCGGTTTTGAGGGCACGGCGCGGCATGCCCCTTTTCAGCCACCTTTTCCCGCGCGTCAACCCGATAAAGTCTGCGACACTGCTACGTTGCCGCAAGCCGCATTGATCTATCGCCTAAGTGGCGATCCGAATCCGCTGCATGTCGAGCCGGCCGTTGCTGCCAAAGCCGGCTTCGCCAGGCCGATTCTGCATGGGCGGTGCACTTTCGGTGTGGCAGCGTGGGCATTGATGCGTTTGTGCGCCGGCTATGACCCGCGGCGGCTGACCCGCATGCATTGCCGATTTTCCAGTCCGGTATTTCCTGGCGAAGTGATCCGCACCGAAGTCTGGCAGGATGGAAGCGAGGTGCGTTTCCGGGCGATTGTGCAGGAACGCGACAATATCGTCGTGCTGTCTCATGGGCGAGCGCAAGTCGTGGACTGACTGCGGGAAACGTCGATGCGGCAGGCGGCTAATCCGATTGCATGTTCGCCCGCTTGACCACAGGTGCCCACTTGAGTCGTTCGCTGTGGATGTAGCTAGCGAATTCTTCAGGCGAATTCGTGAAGAGATCGGCTCCCGCTTCGCTTAACCTCTGCTGAACCTCAGGCAGCTTGGCGATGCGGGCGATTTCGGTGGCCAGCTTGCCGACAATCTCGCGCGGCGTGCCGGCGCGCACGATAAGCCCGATCCAACCCGAGGCTTCATAGCCGGGAAAGCCGGCCTCGGCAACAGTGGGAACGTCCGGCAATGCTGGTGATCGGTTCGGCCCTGTTACCGCAAGCGCGCGCAGCTTTCCGGCGCGTGCCTGCGGGGCCGTGGTGAGTACGCTGTCGATCAGCACCGGGATCTGCCCGCCCAGCGCATCCGCCATGGCGGGTGCCGACCCCTTGTACGGTATGTGCGTCATATCGACACCGGCAAAATGCTTGAACAGCTCGCCGGCCAGGTGAGTGGATTGGCCGTTACCCGACGAACCGTACGAATACTTTCCGGGATTTGCCTTGATGAGGGCCACCAGTTCCTGCAAGTCGTGCGCCGGAACGGAAGGGTGTACCGAGATCACGTTCGACACGCGCGCCATCATCGCCACCGGAACGAAGTCGCGGTCGAAGTCGAAGGGTACCTCGCGCATGATCATCGGATTGATGACGTGCGACAGGATGCCCAGGGTAAGTGTGTATCCATCGGCTGGCGCCTTGAGCAGTTCCAGCGAAGCAATGATGCCGCCGCCACCGGCCTTGTTTTCCACAATGACGGGCTGCCCCCAGGCTTCGGACATTTCCTGGCCGAACACACGTACCAGCACGTCGGTGATGCCGCCGGGGCCGGCCGGCACGATGAAGCGGATGGGCCGGTTCGGGTAGGGGCCCTTCGCAAAAACAGGCATGGTGGCGGTGGCCAGCGCGATGGTTGCCGCCGCAACAAGAAGTTCTCTGCGTTGCATGTTCATCTTCCAAGCCAGACTTCAGAGGGGCATCGCGCCCAAGCTGCTGCCGCCACAGACGTAGAGCGTCTGTCCGGTAACAAAACCGTTGTCGGGGGACAGGAAGAACAACACGGCGCGTGCCAAGTCTTCCGGGGTGCCCAGGCGCTTGACGGCCACCATGTTCGTCAGGTTCTCGCGCGTGGCGCTTCCCGGAGGATTGCTGGCGTCGAATAATTCCGTGGCAATGGGGCCCGGCGCCACCGTATTGACAGTGATGCCATGGCGGCCCAGTTCCAGCGCCCAGGTGCGGGTGTAGCCGATCATGCCGGATTTGGTGGCTGCGTAGACGCTGCGATGCGTACGCCCCAACACTGCGCGCGTGGCGATGTTGACGATGCGCCCGAAGCTGGCCGCCCGCATCGCCGGCAGGAACGCCTGTAGCAGGATCAGCGGCGCTTTCAGGTGCAGGGCTACCACGTGGTCCAGGTCATCCAACGCTGCGTCTTCCGCCAGCGCCAATCGGTTGGTGCCGGCATTATTGACGGTGCGGGTCACGCGGTATTGTTGCGCAAGCTCGGCAGCCGTTGCCCGCAACTCGGCTGAATCCGTCAGGTCGATCTGGACACTGTGCAGCTTCGGATGTGTGAACGCGCAGGTGCTGCGGTCCAGGTTGATGACTGTGCCACCTTCATCCAGAAGCTGGCGGCAAATTGCCAGGCCGATTCCGGCGCTGCCGCCGGTTACAACGACTGCGGGGTCTTTCATGGTGATTTCCTCGGATCAAATGGGCTCGTATCCGACTATGTCGACTAGATCGCGCAAACTCTTGATCTGCTGCTGCCAGAAAGCCTCGTTGTCTTGTGTGCTCATCGGATCGAGAACAATGCGTCCTTCGATCTCCAGTTTTTCGCGGACGTCTTTCTTTTCAAGCGCGAAGCTCACAGCCTGGCGTAATTTTTCAACGACTTGCTGGCTTGTCCCTTTTTTTACAAAGTATCCCGCGCTGATGCTGTAGTCAAAATCCTTGAGCAGCTTGCTGTCGGTAACCTTGGGAATGTCCTTCAAGGGTTCTGGTGCTTTACTGCCCAGCGTCGACAGTATTTTGATTCGCCCCTCGTTCTGCAGGCCGATCATGGAAGTTTGAAACGCCAGCACGGCGAAGTCCACTTGGCCTCCTGCAAGGTCTATCAATGCCGGGGCGGCCCCCCTATAAGGCACATGCTGCACGTTAAGATTCATTTCCTTGGCAAGACGGTCGGTGATCAGGTGATACATGGATCCCATACCGATGCTGGCATATGTAAGAGGTGCCGAGTCTTTCTTTTGAGCCAGGCGAATGAAGTCATCCAGAGTCTTGACACCTAGATCGGATCGGGTCAGCAACACGATGGTGGCGGTGGAAATTGGTTGGATAAGCGCAAAATCTTCCGGCTTGAATGTAATGGCCTTGTTGACCAATGTGGGAAGGATCAGCTCGCTTGGCGATCCAAAGAAAATGGTGTATCCATCCGTCTTCCCATTGAGCAGTCGTTTGGCTGCTATGGTGCCGGACGCGCCGCCTATGTTTTCGACGACTACGTTCTGGCCCAGAGATTCCGCGATTGGTCCGGCGAATATGCGCGCCGATGCGTCGGCTGATCCGCCGGCAGGATATGGAACAACCAGAGAAACAGGGCCCGCATGGGGGTAAGCCGCCACTGTGTTCGCTACTGCCGGCGCATGCAGCGCAAATGCACAGGTGAAGAATGCGAATAACGCTGCGATTGCGCGTGTGGCGTCAGCCAGTTTTCTTTTCATTTTGATGCCTTATGGTGGTCAATAATGATCTTCGCGTATGCGGAGCTTGTCTCAGGGCACTAGGCTATTCGCCAACCGGCATGCGAACAATGACTATCCCGGGCCGAAACGCATGCGAATTTATCAACAGTCCAGACCCGGCGTGCGCCGGCGCAAGAGTGCCGGCCGCGGGTACGCCGATACATCACGATTGCCTTGCGCCCGGGACAGCCTGGCTGTGCATGGACAGGTGCGGCACGCGCGTAGCCAGATACTTCAATAATGAGGTGGCCGCAGCCGAAATATGGCGGCCTGCTCGAGTCACGATCGTTATTCCGCCTTGGTTGAAAATGGGGTTGCTTAGCGGAAGGGCTACGAGGTCCGGCATGTTGAACCACGCCGCGAATGATGTCGGGCATAGCGTGTAGCCAAGATCGGCCTGTGCGAATTGCCAGAGGGCCCGGAAAGAAGACGTGGTGAGCACGTGCTTGAGCTGTACTTGTTCGCTGATTTCGGCCGCGCGCACATACTGTCTCAGTCCAAAGTTCTCGTGCAGTGCTGCACCTTTGTATGGAGAAAGGTCTTTGAGCCTCAGTGGGCGGTCGATTTCCGCCAGCGGATGGGATTTTCGGACAATAACTTGTATGGGCGAGCACGACATACTGAAATGATGTCGTAGGCGGACATCGTTGAATCCGTGGTAGAGCATGGCAATATCTACCTTGTCTTCCACGATGTTGCTGACATTCTGATCAACGCTCGCAACCGCCAGGTCCAGTGTTATGTGCGGATGGTCTCGCATGTAATCGGTGATGATAGGGTGGAAGAAGATATGCAACATGCCTTCTCCCAGGCCCACGCCTATGTGCCCGCGCGTGGCATCCCTCGATTGCCTCAAGTCATTGTGAAAGTCTTCAAGAATTTCGAGCTGACGACGTGCGTAGCGCGCGAGCATGTTGCCCGCTTCTGATGGAACTACGCCGCGCCCTTTGCGTTCGAGCAAGCGTAGGCCGGTCTCGCGTTCCAGCTGGGCAATGGCGCGGCTGATCGAGGAGGGATCGACGTCCAGGGTTTCTGCTGCGCCTCGCAAAGAACCAGAAACCGTCACCTGAAGAAAATACTGGAGGCGCTGTGCATTGAACATTTTTTGCATGAAAACTCCGTTCTTGTCAGCACGGGCTATCGTTGCTGAATTTGCAACGATATTGCTTGGCATTGTCATTGTTGCAGTCGGGAGGCGATAGGAGAATTGGCATGCCGTAATCGAAGAATCTTGGTGGAAAGGTGAATGCATGCCCGTCTCAGACGTTATTTCTTCTTCCCTGCTTCAAAGAATGGTTGCGTGGCGCCGGGACCTGCACGCCCATCCAGAGACCGCTTTTGAAGAGCATCGAACATCGGACGCTGTGGCAGCCGCGCTTGCCGCCATGGGGATGGAAGTTAGCCGGGGCCTGGCCCAGACCGGGGTGGTTGGCACGCTATGCAATGGCGAAGGGCCGCGTTTGGGTTTTCGGGCAGACATGGATGCTTTGAACATGGAAGAGAGGGGCGATGTCTTACACGCGTCGTCTTATCCCGGCAAGATGCACGCTTGTGGCCATGATGGGCATACCGCCATGCTGCTGGGCGCAGCTCATTACCTTAGTGAAAACAAGCATTTCCAAGGCACCTTGCATTTCATATTTCAACCTGCGGAAGAAAATGAAGGCGGTGGTAAGCAGATGGTGGAGCAGGGTCTATTCGAGCAGTTTCCCTGCGATGCGGTGTTCGGGTTGCATAACACTCCCCAAATGCCGTTTGGTTTCTTCGGCATACGTGAAGGTGCGATGTTTTCCGCATCTGATTTCTTTGAAATCAGAGTTGTGGGAAAAGGCGCCCACGCGGCGCTTCCACACACGGGTGCAGATGCCATCGTAACCGCGTCGCAAGTGGTGGGCTGTTTGCAGAACGTGGTAAGCCGGAATGTGGATCCATTGGAAACCCTCACAATAAGTGTTACCCAGTTCATCTCAGGGGATACCTGGAATGTTCTGCCGCACGATGCCTTGCTTCGCGGAACATGCCGGTCATTTACGCCCCAGGTGCGCAAGATGGCGCGAGCACGTATTGAGACGATTTGCCGTGGAATTGCGCTGAGCAGCGGCACCCGTATCGAACTTGAATACCGCGAGGGGTATCCCGTCGCTGTTAACGCCCCTGCGCCTACGCAGCGGGCAATTCGCGCGGCCAGGGAATTGGCAGGGAATACCAATGTGGACGCGAATTGCCGGCCCCGCATGGGATCGGAGGATTTCAGTTTCATGCAACAGGCCTGCCCGGGCGCGTACATCATGCTTGGTACGGCACGTGGCGATAATGACCCGCCCTTGCATAATCCTTATTATGATTTCAATGATGACGCTTTGCCAATTGGCGCCGCTTATTGGATTGCATTGGCCATGCAAACCCGGCAAAGTAGCGGCCCCTGGTAAGGCCGCACCAGCGTGCCGGCGAAGCGCCAAGCGCTTTTTTCCAATCGCCGGCGCGGTAGTCGATGGCATCACTGCACCGTCGCGCCCGAAGCCTTTACCACTTCCGCCCAGCGCTTGATTTCCTGGTGTACGTACGCATCGAAGGCGGCCGGATCGGTTACCTGTGCCTGCGCTCCCATCTTGTCCAGCCACTGTTGCACGTCATTCTGCGCAAATACGCGCACCATCTCGACGTGCAGTTTGTCGATCACTTCGCGGGGCAGGCCGGCAGGCCCCATGAGGCCGAACCACGACTTCACGTCAAAGCCTGGCACCGTCTCGGCGATGGCTGGAATGTCGGGGAAGGCGGGGTTGCGCTGGGCGCTGGTTACGCCCAGCGCGCGCAGTTTGCCGGCCCTGATGTTCGGTGCCGCCGAAGGCAGGTTGTCGAACATCAGGTCTACGTGGCCACCCAGCAGATCGGTGACCGCGGGCGCCGAGCCCTTGTACGGGACATGCTGGTACTTGGCGCCAGTGGCCATGCGGAAGGTTTCGGCCGACAAGTGTTGCGACGTACCGTTGCCCGACGAGGCGAATGTCAGGTCGTCGTGGGTTTGCGAATAGCGGATGAACTCCGTCACGCTGTGTACCGGTACCTTGGGATTCACCACCAGTACGTTCGGAATCGAGACGACTCCGGCGATAAAAGTGAAATCGCCCACCGTGTCATAGGGCAGGTTCTTGACCAGGCTGGCGTTGATGGTGTGGTTGATCGCGCCCATCAGCAGCGTGTATCCGTCGGCCGGTGCGCGTGCTACCACCTGGGTGCCTATCACGCCGCCTCCGCCCGGCCGGTTTTCCACCACCATCGGGTGTGGCCATGACTGGCTCAGGTGCTGTGCGATCAGCCGGGCGACAAGATCCGTTGCGCCGCCGGCCGCGGCCGGCACGATCAGGCGTACAGGCCGGGTGGGATATTCATTTTGTTGCGCCCCCGCAGGCGTGGCGAGCGAACTCAGCAAGGCGGCGGCCAGAAACAAACGTCGGTTCATGATGTCTCCTGTCATTATGGTTTGCGCTTGCTGGCCGCAGCCATGACTGCGGCCGGTGAGCGTTCTGCTGCTTGGATACCTTGGCGATGGCGCGGGATTCACATGGGTTCGAACACCGGCGCATGGCGCCCTTCGCTTGTTTGGCGAAACGCCACGCGCAGCGGCATGCCTATGCGCAAGTCCCCGGTATTGGCGCCCACGATGTTGGTCAATGCCAATGGCCCTTCATCGAGCCGGACATAGGCCAGCACGTAGGAAGGTTCCCGTGCCTTGTGGATGATCGAGAAAGTGTGCAGCGTGGCGGCGCCGGAGGCTGGCTGCCAATGCAACTGGCCGGACCCGCAATGCGGGCAGAATGCGCGGGGATGCCAGTGCGTCTGGCCGCACTCCTGGCAGTACGGCAACAGCAAGGTGCCGCGAGCGGCTGCCTGCCAGAACGGCGCAAGTTCCGGAAAGGCCGCGACGTAAGGATCCTGGGAGATTTCGGTCGATGTCATTGCACGCGCTCCAGCAGCACAGTTGCGTGGGCATGGCCGGCGCCCATCACCAGGCCAGGCCCCGTAGCCAGTGCGATGTCGCAGGCGGGTACCTGCACTGCGGGGTGTGCCTCGCCGCGCAATTGCCGCACGGCTTCGATCACCTTGGTGATTCCGCCACGGTTCTGCGGGTGGTTGTTGCACATCCCGCCGCCGTCGGTGTTCCAGGGCAGGCGCCCAGTGCCCGAGATCAGGTTGCCGTCCGCCACGAACCTGCCGCCATCGCCTTTCGCGCAAAAGCCCAGGTCTTCCAGCTGCATGGCCACCATGATGGTGAAGTTGTCGTAGACAGATGCGTATTTCACGTCGGCCGGTGTAAGCCCGGCCATCTCGAAGGCGCGCGGACCGGTGACGGCCGCCCCGGTTTGCAGCAGGTCCAGCCGGCCGGCTTCGTGGGTGCGGATGGTTTCGGCGTAGCCTCTGACGCCGATCCTGGGGCGCGATAATGAAGCGGCGATCTCCGGAGACACCAGGACCAGCGCGCCGCCACCGTCGGTGATTACGCAGCAGTCCATCCGGCGCAACGGGTCTGCCACCAGTGGTGAGCTCAGCACATCTTCGGTGGTGTAGACCTTGCGCAGCAGGGCATGGGGGTTGTGCTGGGCGTGATGCGACGCCGCGACCTTGACCCACGCCAACTGCTCCATGGTCGTGCCGTATTCGTGCATATGGCGGCGCGCCAGCAGGCCGTACATGCCAGCCACTGTCCATGCGTAGGGCTGCTCGAAGGCGGCGGCCGGCCGTTCGGGCGGGATCTGCCGGATCTCGGTGCCGGTGGCCTGGCCGCTGCTGCGCGGCTTGCCGGCCAGAGTGATCAGTGCAACCGAGCATTTACCTTGCGCGATCGCGTCCGCCGCGTGGCCGACATGCGCGATATAGGAACAACCACCCGATTCGGTGCCGTCCACGTGGCGTAGCTTGCGCAAGTTCAGATAGTCGGCCATCAGCGCGGGAATGCCGCCTGGGGCATCCGCCGCGCAGAAATAGCCATCCACATCTTCCAATGAAAGGCCGGCGTCGCTCAGGGCACCGCGCGCGCATTCGGCGTGCAACTGCGCCGTAGACTTGTCCGGCGCATGGCGGGTAGGGTGTTCGAATGCCCCTGCCACGAAGGCGGGATGGTGAAATGCCATGTCGTTATCCAGTCGATGAAAGCCCCGGGGATTGCGGGGTGGGTGCCAGCAGGCAGGTCGCCTGCGCCTAGATCCGCCGGGCGTGTCCGCTCCAGTAGCGCTCTCGGATCTCGCGCTTGAGTACCTTGCCGACAGAGCTGCGTGGCAACTGTTCCCACACTTCGATCGTCTTGGGGGTTTTCATGCTGCCCAGCCGCTCGCGGCAATAGGCCATGGCCTGCTCCGCGTCCCACGGCACGCCTGCCTTGAGCTCTACCACCGCCTTGACGGCTTCGCCCCAGTGGTCGTCCGGCACGCCCACTACCGCACAATCGCTTACCGCCGGATAAGCCCACAGCACCTGCTCGATCTCGCTGGGCGAAATATTGAATCCGCCCGAGACAATCAGGTCTTTCATGCGGTCGACGATATACAGATAGCCGTCGGCGTCCTGGTACCCGACGTCGCCCGTGTGCAGCCATCCGTGCTGGAATGTCTCGGCGGTCTTGGCGGGGTCCTGGTAGTACCCTTTGACCACCAGGTCGCCCTGGACCACGATCTCGCCGCGTTCTCCTGCCGGCAGCAGCTGCCCTTGCGGGTCCATGATGCCCATGCGCACGAACGGCGAAGGGCGGCCGCAGCTTGCCAGCCTGTGCAGCAAGGCAGGGTCGTCCAGAATGCGGGCGTGTTCAGCGGCGGTCAGGGCGGTGCACATGAATGGCGCTTCGGCCTGTCCGTAGGCCTGGACCATCACGGGGCCGAATATGTCCAGCGCTTCGCGCAGTTTGTCGACTGACATCGGAGCGGCTGAATACAGGAAATACCGCAGCGACGAATAGTTTCCCTGGCGCACGTCCGGATGCGCCAGTAGTTTGTAGATCGCAGTCGGCGGCAGGAATACCTGCGTCACCTTGTAGTGGCCGATGGCTTCGATGATCGCGGCGGGATCCGCCGAGGGCAGGATCACATTGCATCCCCCATAGCCGCAAGCGGCGAAGGTGGCCGATCCTGCGGCATGCGAAAGCGGCGCCACGACCAGGTGCACGGGCCGCTCGAGCACCGGCATGGCGGCGTACCAGTTCGCCAGCAGTGCCAGGTAGTTGCGATGCGTGACCAGCACTCCCTTGGGCAGGCCCGTGGTGCCACCGGTACCGCGGATGGCCACTACGTCGTCAATCTGTGCGCCGCTACGGATCGGTTCGGGGGACTGGCCGGCCATCCAGTCTTCCAGGGACGGGGCCTGCGGCAGTGCGCCGTCGATGCAGACGATGCCCTTGAGATTGGGCAGGGCTTTGAGCAGGCCTGGCAGTTGCGAGGCGAATTGGGTGTGGATGAACAGGAAGTCGCAGCCGCCGCGCGCCAGGATATTGGCATTTTCCTCTTCGGCATTGCGCGCGTTGACGGGCAGCCAGATATAGCCGGAGCGGACAGTGCCCAGCACAGTGGCAAAGGTGAGCAAGTGGTTGGCCGACAGCATGCCAACCTTGCTGTCGCTGCCCAGGCCCGCTGCGCGCAGGCCGTTGGCAATGCGATACGACATTTCCTGTACCTGGCCGTAGCTTAGTGTTCGCCCGCCTGGCTCGATGAAGCAGGGTGCGGCCAGGCCGTAGCCGGCGCCCCGATCGAAGGTATCGATCAATTGCATGGTTGTCTCCGGAGCGCGAATCAGATGCCGCACGGGCGAACCGGACGCCCGTCTTGAGCCGCTGCTCCTTTGGGCGGCTACGACAATAAGGAAACGTTTCCCTATTTATGATGCTACGCTTGAAGCAAGATACCAGGCAATAATGTGGAACGTTTTCATCCAGGAAAACCATGACAAAAAGAATTTCCGTGCGCGAGGTCGCGCATGAAGCCGGCGTTTCCATCAGCAGTGTTTCGCGCGTGCTCAACGACTCGGGCTATGCCAGCCCCGATGTCCGCATTCGTGTGCAGCAGGCCGTCGCCAGGCTGGGTTATGAGCCGGACTACGCCGCACGCCACCTGCGCACCGGCCACAGCCGGACGATCGGTTGCCTGTTGCCCAGCATTGCGAATCCCTTCGTCGCCATCCTCCTGAGCGAGGTCGAACGGCTGGCGCAGGCCGCAGGCTATTCCCTGCTGGTAGGCAGTTCGGAGCATCGGTCGCGCGACAAGGAGCTGGTGGCGTTCTTCGAGAACCGGCGCCTGGAAGGCATCATCGCCTTGCCTGCGCACGAGTACGATCCTGTGGCGGCCTCGCCTTTCGCGACCACCAAGCTGCCCACGGTGATCCTGGACCGCGACATGGGCCCCGATTTCGACGCCGTGCTGATAGACCACGAAGCCGGCATGCGCCAGGTCATGGAATACCTGCTGAGCCTGGGCCATCGGCGGATCGCCCTGTTTGCCATCGGCAGCCAGTTGCGCCCGGGCAGGGCGAAGCTGCGAAGCTATCGCGCTGCGCTGGAATCGGCTGGGTTGCCCTTCGATGACAGCTTGGTGTACTTGACCGACTCGTCGCTCGAGTCAGCGCGCCAGCCCATGCAGCGCATGCTGCAGTTGGACACGCCGCCTACCGCAATCATCGCTGTGGGCACGCAGTTGCTGTCCGGGGCTGTGCATGTGGTGCGCGAAGCGGGAATGGACATCCCCCGCGATATGTCGGTGGTGGCGATTGGCACGATGCAGACACTAGAACTGATGTACCCCCCCGTTACCGCGCTGCGCTATAACTTCCAGGACAGTGCCCGGGCCGTCGTGCAACTGATACTGGAACGCATCGAGAGAACCGTGCCGCCGCAGGCGCGCACCGTGATCATTCCTTCCGACCTGATTCTGGGCAGTTCCTGCGGTCCGGCTCCAGGGAACCGAGCAGGGTAGAGCCTGAGGCTGGGTCGCAGCAGAGCGGCAAACCGCAGTAACAAACATAGCAACCTATATACGCTTGGATTCAGGCCCGAGCCCGGCGATCGGAAATAATGGATGATTATCGATTGCAAGGGGGTGCGCCCCATGCGTTTTACGCATACCCGATCCCTACCCACCCAGTATTCTTTGCCCGCAACACGCGCCGGCCTGTTGGCCTCGGTCGTGCTGCTGGCCGCCTGCACGGTCACGCCGACCATAGACGAGCGTGATTCCTTCACACAGGGGAACACGTATTCCCGCAGTTTCTCGGGTTCCAGCCAGGCGGCCTGTGAGGCCGGGCGGCGTTCGCTGCTGGGCCAGGGGTACATTATCGACAAGGCCGAACCTAATCGGGTCAGCGGACACAAGAACTACCAGGACCAGCAAAACGACAACCAGCATGCGCAGATCATCTTCAACGTGGACTGCACCCCCCGGGGCAATGGCGACGCCATTGTCTACGTCAGCGCACTGCGTGAGCTGTATACGATGAAGAAGTCCAGCAACTCGGCCAGCGTGGGCCTGAGCGTGCTGGGCGCGGTATCCATGCCGGTGGGGGCCAGCGACGATTCGCTGGTCAAGACGTCCAGCGAAACGATATCGCGCGGTGCGTTCTACGATGGGTTCTTCGAACAACTGAAACAGAACCTGTCGTCGGCAAAAGCCGCAATCAACTCGGGCACGACGCCGGCGCAGAATCCGCAGGCACAGAAGCCGCAGACGGCTACCCCCCCGGAAAAGCCGGCGGCCCCGGCGCCAACTGCCGGCAGCCCGGCTGGCTCGGGCCAACCCGCCCAACCTCGCCCAACCAGCCAACCAGCGCAGCCGTCACCGCCAAGTTCCCTCCCCGCGCCCGCCGGCGACAACGCAACGCAAGCACCCCCCGCCGCGCCCACCACGCCGCCCTGATTGCTGATTCATCGTATATCGGGCAAGAAAGCGACTGAAACAGCTTATACGTACCGTATCCCTGTCTGCGAGACTGAAACATAGCTGAACTGCTAACTTGTTTTCCAGGCGAGTGATTTCCTATTCCCACTCGAACCTATGTCGGGCTGCATCGCAGGGATAGCCCGCTACAGGAGAACAACGATGACGATCAACAAACGACTGATTCAAGCTGTCTTTGCCGGTGTGCTGGCTTTGGGTATCAGCACGACGGCACTGGCCGACAAACAGGGACGCAACACCGTGATCGGTGCCGGGCTTGGCGGTGTGGCCGGTGCGCTGCTGTCAGATGGCGACCCCTGGCTGACCCTGGGTGGCGCGGCTGCCGGCGGGGTGTTGGGGCACGTCATCACCGATGACGACGACCGTGGTGGACGCCGCCATTGGGACCGCGACCGCGGCCGCGACCGCGACTACAAGCGGGCAAGCTACCGGGGCCACGACAAGCATCGAGGCGGCAAGCACCGCCACAAGCATCACCGCCATTAACCCTTGAGTAAGCGCGGGCCTGGCCCGCGCTTTACCATCGGGCACCCGCGCCGCCTCCGCCGCTGGACCCTCCGCCAAAACTGCCTCCACTGCTGCTGCTGCTGCTTCCCCCGCCACTGGAACCGCCAGAAGAGGACGAGCTGCCCTGCAGCTTGGCAAGCGTCACCATCCCAAGCGATATTGCGTAGTCGCAAAAGGCGCACTCTTGCATGCGCTCCCCTGTCCCGGTCTGGGTACGGGTGGCTCGTTTGCGCACCTTTATCTCTGGCTTCTGCAGGGTTCGCCCGTGGCATTTTGGGCAAGCCATATATCGCGCGGCCTTGTCGCCGGCAAATTCGATGATCCGGGTTTTTCCGGTATCCGGATCCCGCCAGATTTCGTAGGCCTTGGCGCCAAGCGCTTCTTCCCGCATCTGCAGCTCATTCAGGTACTTCTTCAGATCTGCGCGCTTGAATGCGTCGCGATTTACTCGGGACCATTTGCCCGCTGTTGCCGGGGGGATTGCCCGCAGGCGGGCATTCTTGCTGTTCTTGCCCAGGTCGTAATAGGCCTTGTAGGTAAACGGCGACAGCAGCAGTGGCACCAGGCTCAGGCGAGTAAACGAAACCTGCATGTCCAGGCTGGTTTTCTTGTCCCGGGTGCTTTTCTTGAGGAATTCCCTGCATCCGTAATAGTGAAAGAGCAGCAGGAATGTTCCAAAAGCGGCCGCGAAATACGGCAGATTCTTGAATTGGTAGACGCGCTCGATCACTTCCATGAAAAGGAACACGAACAGGCTCAGGAACAACGAGAACAAGAAAAGAAACAGGGCATACCAGAGGGAATGCTGCTTATATTCCGTGCGCTTGACGGCGTATTTTTTCAGCACCCGTTTGCGTGCCAGGCTTATCCAGCCGAATCCGACGGCGAATACGGCCAGCACATACAGGGTCTGTTCCAGCGCGGCGGCATGCCGGTTCCAGAAAGTAGGCCGATACGCTTGCAAGCCGGCCAGTTCAAGTCCATGTGCGGGCGACAGGAATACGCTTTCGACCGCTTTCGCGGTAGCCAATACCGCCATATCCGTGTTGCCGGCTTTCAGGTACGGAACCAGGTAGTTTTCCCCGATCTGCTTCAGCAAGGCGTCGGGAAAAACACCTTCTACACCATAGCCGCTGATGAAGCGGTACTCGCGCCTGTCCATGCCCAGGAAAAGCAGAAGGCCGTTGTCGCTTCCTTGCTTGCCTATGCCCCAATGGGTGAACAAATCCAGGGCAAAACTGAAATCGCTGTCGCCCTGGTAGTCGTTCACTACGACCACGGCGAATTCGCTGCCGTTGGCGTGTTCGATGCCCGTGCTGATTGCGTCCAGTTGTGCGCGGGTACTGCCGCTCAAATTGCCGTCCGGGTCACTGACGTAGTGGTCGTTTCCCTGGGTTTTCGGATTGGGAATGGATTGGACCGAATACTGCGCATAGGCATTCAGGCACCAGGCCAAGCCGGCCAGGGCGGCTATCACGCAAGCGAGCTTCTTGTGCATTTATTTTCCGTCGATGATTCCGGCGCTGACCTGCTGCAAGGTCTCCATGAACCGCAATACCGCTGCCGACAGGGACCGGCGTTTTTGCACCAGGATGCCGATTTCCCGCGTTGCCGCAGGCGTATGCAATGCCACACTGCGCAAGCGCGTGGTGTCCATCAAGCGCAGCGCCAATTCGGGCACTGCCGCCACGCCCACCCCCGCGGCCACCATGGCTCCTACGACCGATATATTGTCGGCCACGTAATTCGCGTCCGGCATACGCCCCGAAGCCGCCAGTATCCGGTCCGTTACCAACCGGATACTGCTGGCCGGCCCACTGGCAACGAACGGCCGGCTGGCGAACACGGTCCAGTCCACCCTTTTCTTTCGTGCCAAGGGGTCGTCGACGGGGCAGATCAGCACGAAGTTCTCTTTCAGTAGCGGGGTGAACATCACGTCGGCCGGCTGGTTGGCAATGGCGACGGAAATGCCGAGATCCGCCTTGCCTTCCGCCACGGCCTGCGTCACCTGCCGTGCCGAGGCCGCCTGGATCACGAGACGCACTTGCGGATGCGACTGCTGAAGCGCCCGGGCGGTCGCTGGCAAGAGGGCGGCCGCCACCGAGGGCAGCGCCCAGATGTTCACGCTGCCGCGCCGGCCGGCAATGAACTCGGACAGGTCGCTCAGGGAATCGCGGAACTCGGACAGCATGCGCTGCGCAATAGGTACCAGTTCTGTTCCGGCATCGGTCAGTGCCACGCCGTGCTTGTCGCGATCGAAGAGTTTGGCATTGAGCTTGTGCTCGGCCGCCTGGACCCGCCGGCTAAGGGCGGGCTGGGACACGTGCGCGTGTTCGGCCGCCATGCGGAAGTTGCGCGTTTCTGCCACGAGCAGCACGGCTTCCAGTTCGGAGATGGTCAGGGTAAGCCGCGTACTGGTCATGGCAATGCAATTAAGTTATCACCGAGATGTAAATATATCATTTTGAGCATTAGAAAATCCTGCTCATACTGGGCGCAGGCGAGCACACACGGAGACAAGCATGGACAAGCCGCGCACACGACTGCGCATCGGGGTGGGGGCAGGCATGGCCGACGATCGCATCGGCCCGGCGCTGCAACTGCTGCAACAGTGCGACCTGGACTACCTGGTGTGCGAATGCCTGGCCGAACGCACGATCGCGCGGGAAACGCTGACGCGCCGGCATGATGGGGCGCGCGGCTATAACCCGATGCTGGATGAGCGCATGCGCGGTTTCCTGCCCCTGTGCCAGCAGAAGGGTGTGCGGCTGGTGTCCAACATGGGGGCTGCCAACCCGGTCGGCGCGGCACAGGCGGCCCTGGATATCGGCCGGGAATTGGGATGGCGCGGCCTGCAATGCGCTGCGGTGGTGGGCGACGACGTGATCGACCGCGTGCGGGCACACCCCGAACTGCAACTGACGGACCGCCATCTGCCGCTGGAAGAAATCCTGCCCCGGTTGGCGTCGGCCAATGCCTACCTGGGCGCCGACATCGTGCGCGACGCGCTGGCTACCGGCGCACATGTCGTGATGACGGGCCGGGTGGCCGATCCGTCGCTATTCCTGGGCGTGGCGCTGCATCATCACGGCTGGGCATATGATGATGTGCCGCGCCTGGCCGCCGGCACGATCATGGGGCACTTGCTGGAATGCTCGGCCCAGGTTACGGGCGGCTATTTTGCCGATCCGGGCAAGAAGGATGTGCCGCGGCTGGCCGAACTGCCCTACCCCTATGCCGACATTTACAGCGATGGCGAACTGTTCATCGGCAAGCCCGACGGCTCCGGCGGCCGGCTGGACCGCATGACCTGCACCGAGCAGGCCATGTACGAAATCCACGACCCCAACGCCTACATCACTCCCGATTGCGTGCTGTCGCTGCAGGGCCTGCATTTTGACGAGCTGACGCCCGACCGCGTGGCGGTGCGGGGCATTAGCGCCCGCCCGCGCACCGATAGCTACAAGGTGGTGGTCGGCTACTTCGATGGCTGGATCGGCACGGGCGAAGTCGCCTACGCCGGCGTCAACGCGATTGCGCGTGCCCAGTTGGCGGCTGAGACCGTCAAAGAGCGTTTCCGGCTGGACGGCGGCGTGGCCAGCGAATTACAGGTCGACCTGATCGGCATCAGCAGCCTGCATGGCAACCATCCGGCATCCATGGCCGGCAATCCCTACGAGGTGCGCCTGCGTGTTGCGGCACGCTGCCCCGACAAGAAAAGCGCCCACCTGCTGGGCGACCACGTGCGGCAGTTGAACATGCAAGGCCCTTACGGCGCCGGCGGCCCGGTCAACCTGGGCGCCAAAGAGGTCATTGCCGTGGACGCGGTGCTGATTCCCCGCGACTGGGTCAACCCGCAAGTGATCACCATAGGAGCATAGCCATGGCAACCCTGGTCTACGACCTGGCGCACGCACGCGCCGGCGACAAGGGCAATACGTCGAGCATCGCCGTCATTGCCTACGACGATGCCGGCTGGCAAGTGCTGCGCCGCGCGCTGACCGCCGATCGGGTCGCGCAGGCGTTCGCGCACCTGGGGGCGGGGCCGGTCCGGCGCTACGAGGTCGAAAGCCTGAAGGCACTGAACTTCGTCATTCCCGATGTGCTGGCCGGCGGGGTGACCCGTTCGCTGCGCCTGGACCCGCATGGCAAGTCGCTGAGCGCGTTGATGCTGGGCATCGAGCTGCCTGACGGCCAGCCGTAACTCTGAGAGAGGCCGATATGTATCCCCCCGCCGAACCGCTGCAGACCGAAGTCTTTGCCCGGCTGCCGGAATCGTTGCAGCTGACTGACCAGCCATCCACCTGGCTGGCCGCGCGCCATGCGAAGATGCACTCGTTTCTTGAAGGGCCCGCTTTCGACCGTGCCGGCAATCTGTGGTGCGTGGACCTGGCGCATGGGCGCATCCTGCGTGTGGACCCTGCAGGCAACTTCGAGGTGATCGTCAGCTACGCAGGCGAACCCAATGGCCTGAAGATCCATCAGGACGGGCGAATATTCGTGGCCGACCACCTGCATGGCCTGATGCTGGTCGATCCCCATGCAAAGACCATACGGCCCTACCTGCAGCATGTGCAGCGCGAAGGGCTGCGGGGCCTGAACGACCTGTTCTTCGCGTCCAATGGCGACCTGTACTTCACCGACCAGGGCGAGAGCGCCCTGAACAACCCCACGGGCCGTGTGTTTCGCCTGCGCGCGGACGGCAAGACCGTGGACTTGTTGATGGACGGCCTGGCCGGGCCCAACGGATTGGTGCTGAACAAGGCCGAGAACGTGCTGTACGTTGCCATTACCCACGACAACGCTATTTACGCCTTGCGGCTGGAGCCGGACGGCACCATGAAGAAGGCCAGCCGTTTCATCCAGTTGTCCGGCAGCACGGCCGGGCCGGACGGCCTGGCGCTGGACGAAGCCGGCAACCTGGCCATTGTGCATGCCCAGGCCGGCACGGTCTGGCTGTTCAGCCCGCTGGGCGAACCGCTGTACCGCATCCGTTCGTGCGCAGGCCTGCGCACCACCAACGTCGCTTTCGGCGGGGATGACGGGCGCAGCCTTTACATCACCGAAGCCGATCAAGGCGTCATTCTGCGTGCCCGCCTGCCGCACCCCGGCAAGCCGATGTATTCCCACACCAACTAAGTAGAAACATATCCATCAGGAGACAACATCATGACCCTGCAGCGATTGATAGCCGGCCTGGCCCTGGGCCTGGCCGCCGTGACCGCCGCCCAGGCGGCTTCAAGCTGGCCCTCGCGTCCCATCCGCCTGATCGCCACCTATGGCCCGGGCAGTTCCATCGATATCATTGCCCGCTTGGTGGCCAAGCCCTTGTCCGAGCAACTGGGCCAGCCTGTGATCGTCGAGAACAAGCCGGGCGCGGGCGGCGACCTGGGCACCGACATCATCGCCAAGGCCGACAAAGACGGCTACACCATCGGCTTTGCCTCGGCCGGGCCGATCACGGTCAATCCGAACGCCCGCGCGAAGATGCCGTATGACTCTATGAAAGACCTGGTGCCGGTTGCCTTGGTGGCCACGGGCCCCAACGTCATATTGGTGAACCCGTCGCTGCCGGTGCACAACCTGAAAGAGCTGATCGCCTATATCAAGGCCAACCCGGACAAGGTCAGCTTTGCGTCGGCCGGCATGGGCACCAGCGGCCACATCGCGGGTGAACTGTTCCAGCACTTGTCGAAAACCACCATCCTGCATGTGCCTTACAAGGGCAATAGCGAAGCTATCACCGACACCCTGGGGGGCCGTACTTCGATGGTCATCAGCGGCGTGCCGCCCATCCTGGCCTTCGTGAAATCGGGCCAGCTGCGCGCGATTGCGGTGGCCGACGACAAGCGCTCGCCGCTGTTGCCCGATGTACCCACCGTGGCCGAGGCCGGCCTGCCTGGCGCTGAAAGCGTGGCCTGGTATGGCATCGTGGCCCCGGCCGGCACGCCCACCGAGATCCTGGATCGCCTGCACGACGAAATTGCCAAGGCCGTCAGCAGCCCCGATGTGCAAGAGAAGTTCTCGAACCTGGGCATTGTTGCCGCTTCGGATACGCGCGCCGAATTCGGCAAGCGCATGACCGATGAATTTGCCCGCTTCAAAGAGCTGTTCAAGCAGATCAACCTGGTCATGGATTGATGCCGTTATGCCACGTACCGTACTCATTACAGGTGCCAGCGGACTAGTCGGCACGGCGGCCGTAGACTCGTTCCTGAATGCCGGCTGGGATGTCATCGCGATTTCGCGGCGGCGGCCCGAGGTTTCCAGCGAAAGGCCGTTCACGCACCTGGCCGTCGACCTGCAGGATGCCGCAGCCTGCCGCCAGGCCTTCCAGGACCTGCCCCAGGTGACCCACGTGGTCTACGCCGCGGTCTACGAGAAGCCCACGCTGATCGCCGGTTGGCAAGACCCGGAGCAGATGGCCACCAACCTGGCCATGATCAGGAACGTGATCGAGCCCCTGGTCCAGGGTGCCGGCCTGCAGCACGTGACGCTGCTGCAGGGCACCAAGGCGTATGGCGTTCACCTGCATCCCATACGCACGCCCGCGCGCGAGCGCGAGCCTCGCGACGATCATCCGAACTCGTACTGGTTTCAGGAAGACTACATCCGGGAAAAGGCGGCGCAGTGCGGCTTCGGTTGGACGATCTTCCGTCCTACCATCGTGCTGGGCCCGAACGTGGGCGTGGCCATGAATACCATACCGGTCATCGGGATCTATGCCGCGCTGTGCCGGGCGGAAGGCAAGGCGTTTTGCTATCCGGGCCATATTTCATATCCGCGTGAGGCGGTGGATGCGCGCCTGATCGGCAACGCAGCCGTATGGGCAGCCGATAATCCGCAGGCCCGGGGCGAACATTACAACCTGACCAACGGTGAAGTCTTCAGCTGGCGCGATCTATGGCCAGGCCTGGCAGAGTTCCTGCATGTCGAGCCGGGCCCGGACCAGCCTTTGTGCCTGGCCGAATATTTGCCCAGCCGCGCGGACGCGTGGGCGGGCATCGTCAAGCAACACGGGTTGCGGCCGATGAGCATGGCGCAACTGCTGGGCCAGTCGCATTATTCGGCGGATGCGCGGTTTGGATATGGCTTGAAGGCGGCGCCCGCGCCCGCGTTTGTCAGCACGGTGAAGGTCAAGCAGGCGGGCTTCACGCAGGTGTGCGACACCGAAGAATGCGTGAAGCACTGGCTGACGGTGTTGATGGAAAGAAAGATCATTCCATTGTCAGTTCCTTCTTAAACATAACAAGGCCCTTCGATCAGCGGATGGGCGGCAACGAAGTGCTCGTCGATGCGCAAGCCTATACCCACCCCTTCCAGCGCACTGACACACCCATCGCCGTCCAGCGCATAAGGAAACTTGTCGGCCAGTTCGTCCCGGAATGGGTTGTATGGTGTCAGGTCTGCCTCGAAATAGCCGGGATTGTCGACGCCACATAGAAAGCTGATGGACGTCGCCATGTTGATCGCGGTGGCCGAGGTGTGCGGGTTGACGCTGATGCGCCGGGCGCTCGCGATCGCGGCAATTTTCAACGCTTCGGTGATGCCTCCGGCTTTTGACAGATCGGGCTGCGCGAAGCCGATGGATTCGGATGCCAGCAGCGGATCGAATTCATAGCGGGTGTAATGATTTTCTCCTGCTGCAAGCGGCGTGCGACCCAGTTTCGATGCGCGACGGTACAGTGCAAGGTCATGCGCGGGGAAGGGTTCTTCCAGCCAGCCCACATTCAATTCGTCATAGACGGGAAGAACGCGCCGCACGTCATCCAGGGTGTAGCTGGTATTGGCATCGACCAGGATGTCGATATCGTCGCCCAACGCGGTGCGTACCGCCAGGACGCGAGCAGTGTCGCGGGCGACTGTGTCGCCGACGCGCAGTTTCACGGCGCGATAGCCCTGCTCGACATAGCTTGCGGCCTCTTGCGCCAGGGATCCGGGCGGCTGCCAGCCCAGGGATATGCCGCCCGCGTAGGCCTTGATGGGGCGATTCTTGCCACCCAGCAAGGAATAGAGCGGCAACCCGGCCACCTGGCAGCGCAGGTCCCATAGCGCGAGATCCAGGCCGCTGAGTGCCAATGCGGCCGCGGTGCCCATTCCATGGCTGCCGATTTGCATCTTGTAGACGCGCGTCCAGACGCCGGAGACGTCCATGGGATCCATTCCCGTCACCAGTTCTCGCAGCGTGGTGTCGACAAGGCGCGCAATGGCGCCAGGGCATCGCCCATGATGTGCTTCGCCCCAACCGACAAGGCCATCGCTGGTGTCAACGCGCACCAGGACGGCATCGCGCTTGACACTACGGCCGATGCCCAGGGTTACGGACTTATCGGCAGGAACAGGTACCGAAATGGGGTAGGCGCGGAGTTGCGTAATTTTCATGGCCATTTACCGTTTACCGTTTGCTCGTGGATGGTTATTGAAAGATCTGTGGATTGACCAGATTGACGAAGCGTTCGCCGCGAAGCAGCCGCAGTACCTCGTCCACGGCCCCCCGGCTCATGCGTGCCATGCTCGAGTGCGTAATGCCGGCCACGTGCGGTGTCAGAAGAAGCCGTTGCAATCCAGATGGATAAAGACCCTGGGGAATGGGCTGCGTGTCATGCACATCGAGTGCCGCGCCGCCCAGGCGTCCCTTTTGCAGCGCCTCGACCAATGCGGCCGTATCTACCACCGGCCCGCGAGATACGTTGATCAGCAAGGCTTCGGGCTTCATCAGAGCCAATGCCGGCGCGTCGACCATGCCGCGTGTCTCGGCAGTCAGTGGGCAGGTAAGTACGACCACATCCGCGGTCGAAAACAGGGTTTGCTGGTCGGCCGGGTTCATGCCGGCAGGCAGGGAGCCGGGTCGTCTCGCCAGGCCAATGACTGTCATCCCCATGGCAAGCGCGACCTTTGCCAATGCGCCGCCGATGGCGCCGACCCCTACGATACCCAGCGTCTGGCCATGCAGTTCGAGCGCGCGATCGGCCCGTGCCCGCTTCGGCAGCCAATCATCGACGGGATGCAGCAGAGCCAGTGCCTGCATATTCCTTTGAAGGTAGAACATGGCATTAAGGCAGTACTCCACCACAGACGCCGTATTTGATCCCGGCACGTTGGCGACGGGAATTTTCAACGCGGTGGCGTGCTGCATCGGAATCATGTCCAGTCCGACGCCATGGCGCACGACACCTCTAAGCCGCTTCTGGTGATTGAAGATATCGTCCGGCAACTTGGCCCTGACGACCAGCACGTCGGCGTGGGCGACGAGCTCGCGCAAGGTGTCCGCCTGGGCATTGGGCGCGACGACCACGTGTCCGTTCTGCGCCAGGCGGGCCTGTTCATCTTGCTGGATGGCGTTGGTCAGCAAGATATTGGGAATGCCGGTTTTCATACGCTTAGGTCTCCACGACAGGATTGCTGAGTTCGCCCAGTTCGCTGATGCGCAGGGTGGTGCGTTGGCCATGTCTCAGCCAGGCCGCGGGCTGGTGGTTGGCGGCCACCCCGGCGGGCGTTCCCGTCGCAATAACGTCGCCTGGGTCCAGCGGCATTTGCGCGGATGCGTAGGCGACCAGTTCGTCGATGCGGAACAGCATTTGTGATGTGCTGGAAGACTGCAGTGCCACGCCGTCGATCTCCAGCTCGATTGCAAGGTCGTGGGGGTCGACGATATCGTCGGCCGAAACGATCCACGGACCCAGCGGCCCTGTCGTGGGCTGGTTCTTGCCCCGTACGAAGCCGCCGTCGTCCCGGACCATATTTGTGTAGCTGACGTCATTGAAAATGGCATATCCGCATACGTGCGCTGAAGCGGCATCGGTGCTTGTTTTCAATGCCGGCCTGCCGATGATCGCCGCCAGCTCGGCCTCGTAGGTCACCTGGTTGCCCGCAGCAAGGTGAATGGGCTCATCGGGGCCGATAACGGTCGAGCGGGACTTGATGAAGATGACAGGCTGGTCGGGCGCCGGCCGGCTGCTGGCTGCCAGCCCATCTCGATAATTGAAGGCCGCGCCGACAATCTTGCCCGGGCACGGCAATGGCGCCAGCAGGCGTACTGCCGACAAGGGAAGCAGGCATTCTTGTTCCGGGGCCGAGTCTTTCAGCGCCACAGACAGCTCGACCAAGCCGAATTCGATCCAGGCCGTCATGGACGGGGATAGCTGCCGTAGTGGCATCGGGCGGGCGGGATGCGCGCCATCGATCAGGCTGGCAGCCCGGCCCGCGGCGTGCGGAACCAGCACACCGGCGCGTGCCTGGCCTTGATGTTCGAAGGTGACGAAGCGCATGGCTATGGATTCCAGGGCCGTTCAGTCGGCGGATGCGCCGGACGATTTGACCAGGCCCTTCCACAGCACGGTCTCCCGGTCAAGAAAGGCCTTGAATTCCTTCGGCGTGCTGCCTATCGCCTCCGACCCTTGGTTTTCGATGGCCTTGTGCATTTCAGGGCTGCGGGTGACGGCAGTTATGCTTCGCGACAGAGTGTCGACCACGGCTTGCGGCGTGCCGGCGGGCACGAAGACCGCATTCCAGGTTGCTATCTCGAAACCCGGCAGGGTTTTCGCGATAGGCGGCACATCTGGAACCTGAGGCGCCGCCTTGGCCGTCGTTATGCCAAGCGCCTTGACTTTGCCGCCCCGAATGAACGTCAACGCGTCTATGAGCGGTGCGAACATGATCTGGATATTGCCGCCCATAAGGTCGGTCATCGCCGGGGCGGCGCCTTTGTAGGGGATGTGCGTCATCTCTACGTTCGCCATTTTCGAGAACATGACCCCGCCCAGGTGCTGGGATGTGCCCGGGCCGCCGGACCCGTAGTTCAGCTTGCCCGGTTTTTCCTTGGCCAGCTTGATGAGTCCGGCCACATCGTCCACGGGGAGGTCGTTGTTGGCGACAAGCACGAGCGGTGTGTTGGCTATCTGCGAGATCGGGATGAAATCGGCCAGAATATCGAACGGCAACTTCTTGAACAGCGCAATATTGGCGATCGATGTGCTGGTTCCCATGAAAAGGGTGTATCCGTCGGGGCTGGATCGCGCGACGTAGTCTCCGGCGATGTTGCCGCTGGCTCCCGGCTTGTTCTCCACCACGACTGGCTGGCCCATGGCCGTCGCAAGATCCCGGGCCAGGATGCGTGCCACGATGTCGGTGCTGCCTCCTGCCGAGAACGGCACGACGATGTTGATGCTGTGTGCCGGATACGCTGCCATGGCGGTGCCCGAGCAAAGTACCAATGCCGCGAGCACCGCGGGGAAAATTCCCTTTTTCAAACCACGCATGTCTTCCTCCTGTATTGGTATATGGCGATTGAACGCCTATGACAGCACTGCGACGTGCTTTCGCTTGATGAGGTCGAAGTCGATCTCGGCACCCAGGCCCGGTTCGGTAGGCGCGTACACATAGCCGTCCGCGTCAGCCTGGATGTCCTTCGCCAGGCCGTACTTTTGCGCGCCATCGGGCAGCAGCACTTCGAAGAACTCGGTGTTCTTTATCGCCATGATGACGTGCAGCCCGGCTATGTTGTTCAGCGAATTCCCGCCGTGATGCACTTCGTAGTTCATGCGGAAAGACTCGGCCAGGTGGGCGGTCTTCATCATGGTGGTGATGCCGCCTTTCAACGCCACGTCGCCGCGCAGGAAGTCGGTAGCCTGCTGCAGTACCCACGGTGCATACGAGTCCAGTCCCGCCGCCGGGAATTCCGTTGCCATGAGCGGAATGTGCAGTTGCTGCTTCAGCTTCACATAGTTGTAGACATCGGCATCGTGCAAGGGATCCTCGTACCAGTAGTAATCGAGTTCCTGCAATGCGCGTCCCACCCTGACCGCCTCGGGGTACTGATAGCTCCATGCCGCATCCAGCATGACAAGGTAGTCGTCTCCGACTGCTTCCCGCACGGCCTGGCAGACCTTGATATCTTCCCGCCAGGGGTGGGGCGGATGGATCTTGTATGCCGCCCAGTTCAGCGACTTGTAATGCAGCGCTTCTTCGGCATAGGCCAGAGGGCTGTCCAGGATCATGGAGCTTGCGTAGGCCTTGACGCGGTCGCGGTAGGAACCCAGCAGGCGATGGATGGGCAGGCCCGCCGCTTTTCCGCAGATATCCCACAATGCGACGTCGCAGGCGCCTATGGTGCGCACCGTGGTGGTGCGGGCGCGCCGCCATAGCGCCTGGTGAAGGCGCTCGCGATCGAGCGGATCCTGCCCCATCAAGATGGGCTTCAGATACTTGATCAGGTTGGGGCCGTCCAGATCGCCGCCGTAGTAGGCCGAACCCAGAAAGGCATGGCCCGTTATGCCATCGTCGGTTTCTATCTTCAATAGCCCGATCTTGCTGGCGCCGGCGAACTTGCCGGTATGGGCGGCATAACTGGTGGGCGGAATATCGTCCCAGGCAAAAAGCGTAAGCGTGACGTCGACAATCTTCATGAGAGTTCCGTGGGTGAGGAAAATTAGTACTATAGTCCTGTATAGGACTAAGTGTCTTGCAGACGGTTGGCGATGTCAAGGGCAACGCCGGACTTAACGGGTTTGCTTGGAGATAAACTGTCGCGATGCCCAAAAACGCTTCTCGCCCTCTACCCAAAATTCGCCTGGCCGGTCCGGATGGCCTTCCTAAATATCTGCAGTTGAAGAACGCGCTTGCCCAGGAAATCACCGCCGGGCGCTGGGAACCTGGCGATCAATTGCCCGCGGAAGATCTGCTGGTAGAGGCGGCGGGACTCAGCCTGGGGACTGTGCAGCGCGCCCTGCGGATGCTGGTGGACGACGGCGTCCTGATCAGGCGCCATGGCTCCGGCACTTACGTGGCCAAACGCCGGTATCCCATGGGTGGGCCGTTCCAGCATTTCCGGTTTGTCGACGACACGGGCGAGGGCATACTGCCCATATACACGCGCGTCCTGAGGCGCTTCGTCGTCGAGAAAGGCGGGCCATGGCACGACCTTCTGAAGAGCGAAAAGGTGGTTTGTATCGATCGCGAATTTTCGATCAATAACGAATTCTCGGTCTACGTGCAGATCTATTTCTGCGGTATCCGGATTCCAGAACTGGCCTCGGTGGATACCGCCGAGCTCAACGGGGTGAGCTTCAAGGATCTTCTATCCCGGAAATATGGCCAGTCGAAAGCTTCGTATACCGAACGCATGAGCATCCGCAGACTGCCGCCCTTCGTCGCCCAGGGGCTGAAACTGCCCCGCAACACGGTGGGGGTGCGACTGGATATCGTGGCTACCGACCAGAACGGCAATGCCATCTATTTCCAGCATGCCTATATACCGCCAAATGAGCGGCAATTGCTGATGCAGGATCACTGAGCCGTTCCGCCCTGGGCAGAGGATCTCGTCCAGACGCTTACGTTCTGCCTACATCGGACAAATGTTCCACCGCAAAATCGATAAAGGCCCGCATTTTGGCGGACATGGCGGCGCCGTCTGGAAAGACCACATACAGGTCGCGATTGGGCAGGGCGTAATCTTCCAGCACGATGCGCAGTTCATCGGTGCGCGCGTAGCGGCCGGTATCCCAGGCCGACCGCATGAGAATCCCTTGTCCTTCCAGTGCCCATGCCAGGGCCACTTCGCTGTCGTTGCATCGAAGCGATCCGTGGATCTTGACGTTCTCCATGATGTCGCCGCGGGTGAAATTCCACACGCCGTAGGTATCGTCGCTGCGCAATACAACAATGCACTGATGCTGGATGAGGTCTTTCGGGCAGGTCGGCGTGCCGTATTCAGCCAGATAGGCCGGCGACGCCCACAGATGGCGCCGGTTCGTCGCGATGCGGCGGGCCCGCATGCCGGAGTCGGGCATGGCGCCGAACCTGATCGCGGCGTCGAAACCGCCTTCGATAAGGCTGTACGGATGATCCGAAAGGATCAGTTCCACTTCCAGCTTCGGATAGGCACGGACAAACGCGGAAATCATGGGCGCGGCGCGCACCCGGCCGAAATTCAGGGGCGCGTTGACTCGCAGCACGCCGCTTGGCTCGAAGCGGCGGTTCATGACGTCTTGTTCGAGCTTATCGAATTCCGCATTCAGCTGCGACGTCCTGTCGTAGTAAAGCTGGCCTTCCTGGGTAAGATTCATCGCGCGGGTATTGCGATGCAACAGTTGAACGCCAAGCCGTTCTTCCAATTGCGCCAGGCGCTTTGACAGCGCGGGCGGAGACACTCCCAGCGCCCGAGCCGCGGCAGAGATCGAGCCGTGCTTGACGATGGCGAGAAAGAAAGAGGAATCTGCCGGTTGGGCCATTTTTAACCGTAAGGAACGAAAGTTTTAACCCTGGGATGGCGCGAAATGCGCTGTCGTGCCGCGTATACTTTTTTGCATGCGAACCTTGCAGGTCGCCAACAACCGCCATGCGTGGCGGGCTTCAAAAAAACCAGCCCAGAGACATGCCGGACCCCATCCCAGAATACGAGGTTTATGCCTTGCGCTATGCGACCCGAGACGGCCGCCGGCGGGATCATTTCGTTGGCGGCGATCCTCACGATGGCCCTATGCCCATGGACTACTTTATATGGGTCGCGGTAGGCGCTGGTCGCACCATCGTAATCGATACCGGATTCACCGAGGAAGTGTCGCGCCGCCGAGGCGGCCGGACCTATCTGCGTTGTCCTGTGCAGGCCCTGCAGCAGCTGGATATTGCGGCGGATGGCGTGAGCGACGTGATCCTGACCCATCTGCACTATGACCATGCCGGAAACTTCGACCGTTTCCCGGCTGCCAGATTCCACCTGCAGGAAGCCGAGCTCAATTACGCCACCGGCCGCTATATGCAGTATCCGCGCCTGTCGCACTCATTCGAAGTCGATGATGTCTGCGGGCTGGTGCGGTTGAATTACAGGCAGCGCGTCCTGTTTCACAATGGCGACGGGCAGGTCGCGCCAGGGGTCAGCGTGCATTTCGCCGGCGGCCACACGGCGGGGTTGCAGTTCGTGCGCATCCATACCAGGCGGGGCTGGATCGTCCTGGCTTCCGATGTTAGTCATTTCTACGAGAATTTCGAGCAAGGCCGGCCGTTTTCCTCGGCTTTCCATGTCGGGCAGATGCTCGAGGGATTCGACCGCCTGCGTGCGTTGGCCGATAGCGATGCGCACATCGTGCCCGGCCATGACCCGCTGGTGATGCAACGTTATGCGCCGGCCAGTGCGCCGCTGGAAGGCATTGCCGTGAAGTTGCACCAGGCTCCACACGGCCCGCAAGGGCGCTAGCACAGATCGAACTATTGAAACCGGCTTTTGTCCGAAGCCGGCACGGGCAAGTATTGCCTGCGCGCTTTGCGCGCCAGGCCTTCAGTGACGAAGACAAAAAGCACAAGGGAGACACTTATGAAACGCGTGGCAATTCTGTTCAAGTATGCGGCCCTGGGATTATTGGGGGCAGCCGGCACATGGGTGGGCGCGCCCGCCTGGGCGGCTTATCCCGACAAGCCCATCAAGCTGGTGGTGCCGTTCCCGGCAGGCACGGCCGCTGATATTTCCGCCCGCCGCGTCGCGCAGGGCATGGCGGGCGTATTGAAGCAATCCATTGTGATCGAAAACCGGGGCGGCGCGGGCGGTGCGGTTGGCAGCGAGTATGTGGCCAAGGCTGCGCCCGACGGCTATACCTTGTTGGCCGGAACCCTGAATACGCACGCGATGAACTCGGCCCTGTACAAGGATCTGGCATATGACCCGATACGCGACTTCGAACCGATCACGCGGGTCACGACTTTTCCGAACGTCCTGGTGGTTCCAGCCTCGCTGAAGGTGAATACGCTGGCGCAGTTGGTTGACTTGGCCAAGAAACGGGAAAGCCAGCCCTTGACCTACGGTTCGGGTGGCGTGGGTACCACGGCGCATCTGTCCGCGGTATTGCTGGGGCAGGCAGCGGACATCAAGCTGCTGCACATTCCCTACCAGGGAACATCCAAGGCAATGACGGATGTGCTGTCGGGCCGGGTCGACATGATTTTCGGCAATGTGCCGGTTGTATTGCCATACGTGAAGGACGGCAAGCTGAAGGCGTTGACGATTACGTCCGAAGAGCGTTCGAAGCAGATGCCCGATGTGCCCACCGTAGCCGAACTGGGTATGAAGAACGCCGAGATTTCCGTTTGGATCGCGTTGTTTGCGCCCAAGGGGACTCCAGCCGATATCGTCGATACGCTGAGCAAGGCGGCATTGACCGCATTGCAGTCGCCGGAGTTGCAGGCCGGATACGAGCAGGACGGCGGGAAAGTCCAGACCGATGCCACGCCTGCTGCCTTTGCAGACGTGCTGAAACAGGACGTCGAGCGCTGGGGCAAGGTTGTCAGGGAATCAGGCGCTTCTGTCAATTAGGCGCCAGGCAGGCTCCGGCCGTCACCGGGCGCATGCGTGTTTCGCACGGCAGCCCATCCATGCACCGACTTACCAGGAAGTTCTTATGTATCTGCAAGACATTGCCAAGGTCATACGAAGCAAGAATGCCGGGCCACGCTGCACCACACTGGACATCATGTTCAACAACGATGCCGACTACCAGAAAGTAGTGCAGTCCAACGCGATCAACGCCGCGCTGATCGCCCGGCTTTACGAGATGCCGGAAGGCGACGTGAAGATTATTGAATACCCCATGTCGCGCGCGCTGAAGATCGCCATTCCTCGCAAGATAACCGCGGGCGATCCGGGCGACCGGGATGTGTATGGCGCGCAGCAGCACGCCCGTTTGTTCAAGGTGGAAATATGAGCGCGACCGGCCGCATCCTGAAAGAGTTTTCTTCATCGTCCGGGCGCCGCCCGCTGCGTCTGCTGGGCGCGTCGGGGCAATTGGGCTATGGCATACCCAGCCCGGCGTTCAACGCCGGGCTGGAGCGCAAGCCGGACCTGATCGGCTGCGACATGGGGTCGATCGACATCGGGCCGTACTATCTGGGCAGCGGCAGTATGGCGACTGCGCGAGAATCCACCAAGCGTGACCTGCGTAAGGTGCTGGTTGCCGCGCGCAAGCACGATATTCCGCTGGTCATCGGCTCGGCGGGTTCGGCCGGCGCCGCGCCGCATCTGAAGCAGACGCTGGAGCTGGTGCGGGAAATTGCCCGCGAGCAAGACCTGAAGTTCCGCCTGGCGTTCATCCCGGGCGATATCCCCAAGGACATCGTGGTCGACGCGGTGCGCGCCGGTGGTGTACGTGGTATCGACGGAATGCCCGATCTCACTGTCAATGACGTCGAGGCCTCTGCGCAGATCGTGGGCCAGATGGGCATGAGCTCGTTTCGCCAGGCATTCGAGGCCGACATCGATGTGCTGATCGCCGGCCGGGCCTGCGACACGGCCATCTTCTCGACCTTGCCGGTGATGCTGGGCTTTCCTGTGGGCCTGTCGGTGCACATGGCCAAGATCATCGAATGCGCGTCCCTGTGCTGCCTGCCGGGTGGCCGCGATTCGATCCTGGCCACGCTGGACGATGAGGGTTTCACGCTGGAAAGCATGGCTCCCCAGCGCCGTGCCACACCGATCTCGGTGGCCGCGCACAGTCTTTACGAACAGAATGACCCCTACGTCATCATCGAACCGGAGGGTCGGGCGGAACTGCATGAGGCGAAGTACGAAGAAGTCGACGAGCGGCGCACGCGCGTCAGCGGAGCGAAGTGGGTAGAGGCGCCCAAACACACGATCAAGATCGAAGGCGCCCGGCGCGTGGGTGAACGGGCGGTGGTGCTTTGCGCGGCCGCCGATCCCCGCTTTATCGAGAAGCGCGAAGAGATCATGCGGGGTATCTCGGTCGTAGTGCGCGACTTGGTATGCGAAGACACCGAGGAAGATTATTCGCTGTACTGGCGTGTCTATGGCGTCGACGGAGCGACGGCCAGGCTGCCCGATACGCCGTTGCCGGCAGAGATATTCCTGCTGATCGAGTGCATTGCGCCCACCGCCGCCCGGGCTTCCGAGGTAATGCGGACGATGAAGCAGTATCTGCTGCATTTCGGCTACGAAGGCCGGCTGTCTACAGGAGGCAACCTGGCCTTTCCGTTCACGCCGCCAGAGGTTTCGGTGGGCACGGCGTATCAGTTCAGCGTCTACCACATCATGGAAACGGATCGGCTCGATGAGCTGTTTCCGGTGACGGTGGAACAGTTGTAGCGCGCCAGCCTGGCGGTATCGCAAGTCAGTCTGTCAGTACATTCCATGGGCCCACGTCCCCGACAGGCTCCACTCAAAAGGGGCAGGAGACAGCATGAACCAAGACCGCCAGTCCATCCGCAGTGGCATGGGCCGCAGCACGCCTGACCAGATTTTTGTCCAGGGGCACGCGCTGGCTGCGAGGCGTGATTGCCCAGTTGTTCATGGAGGACCGGTAGCCGGCGGTGGCCGCGGCGGACCAGGCGTGACGGGTTCGGAGAGTTCTATTCCAACGGCAACAATCCCGGCTTGCTGATCAATATCCCCTTCACCAAGTCCACCACCGGCAACAGCGTATCCACATTGCTTTCCGCCCGATAGGCCGCGCACAGTTTCAACATCGGCAGTTCGGGCGCCACCACTACCGGCGCCGACACTTTGCTGTTCTCGTTCGACAGCGTGAAACACTCAGGCAGGATGCTCCACGCATGTCCCGCGTTGATCAACCTCAGGATAATCGCCAGGCTGTTGCAGATACTCAAGGGCGGCAGGGGATGCTGCGCAGCTTCGAACCACTGGACCATCAAGCTATGCAGCGGGGAATTTACCGGCAGTGTCATCAGCCGCTGGCCTTCCAGGTCGGCGGCACTCAGCGGCCGGGAATTGCGGCCCCCCTGCGTACGCCCAAACCACGCCATGCGGCAATACGCTAGCGGGTACACGCGTATCTGCGGATCCAGCGGCGTTTCCGCCATGAAAGCGATATCCAGTTGGCTGGTGTTCAGCAGCTCGGCCAGGGTAGTACTGCGCGTGATGGTGAGTTCTACCCGCAAGTCCGGATAGATGGTGTCCATTTTCGACAGCAGATCAGGCAAACATCCGATTGCGAAGGTATCGGACGCACCCATTCTTAGTACGCCCCGCAAGGGGTCGCGGGTGCGGACGCGGCGGTCCATTTCGTTCAGGGTCTTGGTCAGCTGTTCTACGTACTGGTAGAACACCGTGCCTTCGGCGGTGAGCTCGCCCCGGCCGCCAGACCGGCGCAGCAGCGAATACCCGACGATGGACTCAAGTTCGCGGATGCGCAGGGAAATGGTGGGCTGCGTCACTTTCAGGTGGTCGGCGGCGGCCTGGAAGCCACGGAAGACCACCACGCAGCGCAGCGCTTCGAGCTGGGCCAGGGTATAGCGTCGCATTGTTGTCTCCTGCTTAGGCCGGCCGTACGCCGAAGGTAGCTATTCGCCCGGCAAGAGCCTGCCACGCCCATTTTTATAAGGAATTCTTATTTTTTTGCGCCAAAACATTAATTGGATACGGGAATTCTAACTCTATAGGATGAGTTCCAGGACAAAAAGCTGGCCGGCGCCGACGCCAGCGCGGCGCCGCAAGTAAGGAGACAGCATGCCAAGCGCAGCAGCGATCAATCCGGTTCGCCTGGAACTAGTCAAGAACGCCATCGGATCGGTGGTGGACGAAATGGTGCTCACGGTGGTGCGCATCGCCTATTCGTCGATCATGAAAGACACCATGGATATGTCCAGCGCGTTCTGCGACCGCCACGGGCGCTTGATCGCACAAGGGCTCAGCCTGCCGTTGCACCTGGGGTCGATTCCGGACGCCATGGATGCGGTGCGGGCGGAGTTCGGCAATACGCTGCAACGCGGCGATATTGTCATTACCAACGACCCGTACCAGGGCGGTATGCACTTGCCGGATATTTTCATGTTCAAGCCGATGTTCGTGGGCGACCATCTGCTGGGTTATGGCGTGCTGGTGGCACACCATAACGACATGGGCGGCCGGGTGCCGGGCTCCAGCGCGGCGGATTCTACCGAGATATTCCAGGAAGGCTTGCAGATTCCGCTGCTGAAGCTGCATTCGCGGGGAGTCCCGGACCAGACACTGTTGAAGTTGATTGCCCGCAACGTGCGCGTGCCCGATACGGTGCTGGGCGACCTGCATGCCCAGGAAGCCGCGTGCAGCATTGCCGAGCGGGGCATGCTGGAACTGGCGGAACGTTATGGCGTGGAAGAGCTGGAACGATGCTTCGATGCGTTGCTGGACTATTCCGAGCGCGAGGCGCGCCGGATTATTACGTCGATCCCGGATGGGTCTTATAGCTATGTCGATCATATCGATGATGACGGCATCGATCCGACGCAGCCCGTAAAGATTGCCGTCACGCTGCATGTGAAGGGCGATGAACTGACAGCCGATCTGGCGGACAGTTCGCCGCAGGTGCGCGGTGCCATCAATTCGACCCTGTCGTTTGCCAAGTCGGCGGTTTATTTCGCGATGCGTTCGATCATGGATTCCGACGCGCCGAATAACGCGGGTTTCATCAAGCCCATCCATGTCCTGGCACCCCAGGAATGCATTTTCAATCCGCGCCGGCCTGGCGCTGTGGCGGCGCGCGGGGTTAGCGGGTTTCGCCTGATCGATGCGATTTTCGGGGCGCTGGCGCAAGCGGTGCCGCGCAAGCCGCGTGCGGCGGGCGAGGGTGGCACTACCAGCTACAGCATAGGAGGTATCGATGCCCAGGGCCGGTTCGTGTTGTTTCGCGAAGCCTTGATGGGCGCGTGGGGCGGCGGCTATCGGCGCGAGGGGGTGGATGGCGTTGCGAACCCGGCGGCCAATATCAGTAATGCGCCGATCGAGATGGTAGAGAACACGGCGCCGGTACGCATAGAGCGCTATGAACTGATTACGGACAGCGGCGGTGCTGGTACCTGGCGGGGGGGCCTTGCGATTGAACGCCAGCTACGCTTTCTGGGGCAGCGTGCCACTTTCCAGCTGCGGTCGGACCGGCGCAAGCATCCGCCCTTTGGATTGCACGCGGGCCGCGCGGGGGCGGGGTCGAACAATTTGATCGAGTCTGAAGACGGCTGGCGTCAGTTGCCCACGAAGTTCACGATCAGCCTGGCAGGCGGGCAGCGCTTTCGGCACACCACGGCAGGCGGGGGCGGCTACGGCGACCCGTTTGAACGAAGTCCCGAGGCAGTGCTGCACGATGTGCGCAACGGCAAAGTGTCGGCCGAGGCCGCCCGGCGTGAATATGGCGTGCAGGTGCTGGACGCGCCCTGGCGCATAGATGAAGCCGTCACCAACGTGCTGCGCCGCTCGGCCCATCCAAAGAAATAACCTGGAGAAGACAAGATGAATGCGGTACCGCAATCGCTGCGAGTTGGTGCGGACATTGGAGGAACCTTCACGGACTTGGTGTTTGTTTGCCCGGACGGGGTGATCCATAAGCGCAAGGTGCCCACCACGCCTGCGGATTATTCGCTTGCCATCACACGGGGAGTTGCCGATTTCTGCGCCGGTAATGGCTATTCGCCGGCGCGCATCGAAGAAATTGTGCATGCCACGACGGTGGCGACCAATGCCATCCTAGAACGGCGGGGCGCGCGCACGGCCTTGCTGACGACGGAGGGTTTTCGCGATGTGCTGGAACTGCGCCGAATCCGCATTCCCATGTCGTACGACCTGGATTGGCAAAAACCCACGCCCCTGGTGGAACGGGAATGGCGGCTGGGAATTGGCGAACGGCTGGACGAGCATGGCAATGTGCTGACTCCGTTGGATATGGAAAGCCTGCGGGATGCCACCGAAAAGCTGCGCCAGGACGGTATCGAGGCGGTTGCGGTTTGCTTTCTGCATTCATATCGCAATGGCGCGCACGAGAAGGCGGTGGGCGACTATCTGGCCGCGCAGCTGCCGGATCTTTATGTTTCGCTGTCGCACGATGTGCTGCCCGAGATCCTGGAGTTCGAGCGCACCAGTACCACCGTGGTGAATGCTTATGTGGCGCCGTTGATCGCCCGCTACTTGAAGACCCTGCGCAACCGCTGCGATGAGCTGGGCAGCAAGGCGCCGATCCTGGTAATGCAGTCCAACGGCGGCCTGATCAGTGCCACGGTGGCGGGGGCGAAGCCCGTGACCATCATCGAATCCGGCCCGGCGGCCGGGGTAATTGCCGCGGCCCGACTGGCGCGCGACTGCGGGTATGCCGATGTGATCACGCTGGACATGGGCGGTACCACCACCAAGGCGTCCATCATTGAACAGGGCGAAATCCTGCGCGCCACCGAATACGAGGTCGGATCAGCGGTGTCGATCAGCAGCCGGCTGATGCGTGGCAACGGGTATGTGCTGCGCATTCCCGTGATCGATATCTCCGAGGTGGGAGCGGGCGGCGGCAGTATTGCCGCTATCGACGCGGGCGGGTCGTTGCGGGTGGGGCCGCGCAGCGCGGGAGCGATGCCCGGCCCTGCCTGCTACGGGCAGGGGAATGAGTATCCCACGGTCACGGATGCCAACCTGGTGCTGGGTTACCTGAATGATGATTCGTTGGCTGGCGGCTCGTTGAGCATCCACCGCGGCCTGGCCGAACAGGCCGTGGCGGCATACATTGCCGCCAAGAGCGATCTGTCTTTGCTGGAAGCCGCCTATGGTGTGCATCTGATTGCCAATTCGAACATGGTACGGGCGATCAAGTCGGTATCCGTGGAGCGCGGCCGGGATCCGGGCGATTTTGCGCTGATGGTGTTCGGGGGAGCGGGGGCCATCCATGCCGTGGGCGTGGCGCGGGAGCTGGGCATCAAGCGGGTGATCGTGCCACCGGCGCCGGGTGTGTTCAGCGCCTTCGGCCTGTTGCGCGCCGACGTGGAGCAGCATGCGGCCCGTACCGTACTGACATCCACTGCCAATCCCGAACTGGACAAGGTCAATGACATCATCGACGAGATGCATGACGAGCTGACGCGAGTGCTGGTGAAAGAAGGCTATGCCGCCAGCCGAGTCAGCACCGCTTCATTCGCTGATCTGCGCTATAGAGGGCAATCGTCAGAGATTACCGTGCCGCTGGACGAGTTGCCGCTGACTGCACGCGGGTTGCGCGCCGTGGAGCAGCGTTTCGAGAATGAATTCGAGAAAACCTATGGCCACCGCTCGCCGCATAAACAGTTCGAACTGGTTACGGTGCGCTTGGTGGCTTCGGTGTCGCGGCATGCGGAACACTCAGGCGGGTGGGCGGCCGACGCGGGGGGCGACGGCATGGCGCGAGAGCGCATGGCTTACTTCGGATCCCGGCATGGGCATCGCAGCACGCGGGTGCTGCGGCGTGCCGAGCTGGCGGCCCAGGCCTGGCCGGGCCCGATGATCGTGCAGGAATACGATACCAGCGTGGTGGTGCCGCCCAACTGCAGTGTGTCTTTGGATGTGCACGGCAATATCGTGATCGAGATTGGCCATGAAGCCATCGATGATTGATCCGGCCGCCGGCCTGACGGCGCTTGCGGACTTCGCGGCAGGCACCAGCGAAGATGCGCTGCCGCCCCGGGTCCTGCGCCAGGCGCAGGCCTGTGTGCTGTATGGTCTTTCCGTTGGTATTGCCGCGGTGTGTGCACAGGCACCGCGTGCGGCGGCTGCCGCGTTGGATTGGGAATATGAAGGCAGCAGTGGCGGCGCTACCCGGCTATTGGACGGCCGTCGCTTGCCGGCCGGAGCGGCCGCTTTTGCCAACGGTGTGCTGATGCATTCGCGGGTGCAGGAAGATGCGCATCCGGCCGGGCACGTGGGGGTGGTGGTAGTGCCGGCCGCCCTGGCGGTGGCAGAGCAGGTGGCAGCCTCCGGTCCCCGGTTGCTGTGCAGCGTCGTGTCCGGATACGAGACTGCGTTGCGCATCGGCCGTGACCATGCGGCCGATGCCAGCGAGCGAGGGTTTCGCACTACCTCTATTTATGGCGGCTTCGGAGCCGCGGCCGCGGCCGCACGCTTGATGCAGTTGCCGGCCGATCGCACCCGGGACGCCCTGGCGATGGCCGCCAGCGTCGCGTGCGGGCTGCGCGAGTTCGTCAATGCCGGCAGCGAGGAATACCCGCTGCATGCTGGCTATGCGGCGCGCAACGGGATCAGCGCGGCCGCTTGCGCGCGCGCGGGGACTGGCGCGGCGGCCACCAGCCTGGAGGGTGATGCGGGGTTTTTTCGCAGCTATGGCCAGGCCGATGGCAGCTATGCGCGGCGCCTGGCCGAAGGGCTGGGCGATGAGTTCGAGTTCCTGCAGGTGACATACAAGCCCTATCCCACCTGCCAGTTCCATCGCAGCGTGGTCGGCAGTGTCCTGACGCTGCGCCGGCGGGTGCCGCTGGCCCGGTTGCGGCGTATGGCGATTCACATGCACCCATTCGAAGCGGATTTCGTGGGAGTGCGCTATGTGGGGCCGTTCCACCAGTTTTCACAGACTTTCATGAGCGCGCCGTTCTGCGCGGCGCTGGCCTGGGTGCATGGCCAGGTCGGCTACCGGGGGATGCACCGCTACGACGACGTGCGGGTGTTGGGCCTTATCCCCCTTATCGAAGTCGTGTCGGATCCGGCCATCGCCCGGTATCAACCGAAGATCGTTGCCGTGGACGACGCTGGCGTGACGTGGGAACAAAAAGAGACATCAGGCAGCGATGCCTACCAGATGACCTGGGAGACCGCACAGCAGATGTCCGGTGTGCTGTGCGAGGAAGCCGGCGTGCCGCGGCCTTTGGCGCAGGCCTTGTTCGAGGCCGTGGACGGGCTGGGCCAGGCGGCCTCGATATCGACACTAGTGACGGCAGCCGCATCGGCCGTGGGCCAGGCGCGCCGGCATTGACCGGGCAGGGAAACATTTCAGACCAGGGCTCGATACAGGGCCTGCCATACCAAGGAGACAAAAATGCGCGAAAACACGCTATGTTTCACCACGGGCTGGTTCAGATTGTCGACCGGTCCGCATTCAAGACAGGGCTTGCTGGCCACCGCCTCGGCGGTACTGGCATTGGGTGTCGCCATGCCCGTACATGCGCAGGACCCGTACCCGGCGCGCGCCATTACTATCATCGTGCCGACTTCACCAGGCGGCAGTACCGATACGGTGATCCGGCAGTTGGCCGAGATTACCAGCGGAATCCTGAAGCAGCCGTTCGTCATCCTGAATCGTCCTGGGGCCGGCGGCATGATCGGAACGTCGGCTATCGTGCGCGCCGACCCGGACGGCTACACCCTGGGCGGTATCTGGAACGCCCCGCTGACCATGACGCCGCACACGCTGAAGGCGCAGTACGCGCCCAGCGACTACGTTGCGGTATCGCTATCCGACTCGGCGCCGATCGTGCTGTGCACCAAGGCGGATTTTCCGGCCAATAGCGGCAAGGAATTTGTCGAATACGCAAAGCAGAACCCGGACAAGCTGACCTACGGCACGGATGGGGTGGGCGCCACCATCCAATTGGCCTCGGAACGCATTTTCACCAAACTGGGTATCAAGCTGCGTTCAGTGCCGTTCGCGGGCGCGGGCCAGACGCTGCAGAGCTTTCTCAGCAACCAGATCGATGTTTACGGTGGGTCGATTGCGCCCATCATGCCCTATGTGAAAGACAAAAGCGTCAAATGCCTGATTCTGAGTTCGGTAAATCGCGTGGCGGCCCTCCCGCAGGCATCCAGCCTGACCGACCTGGGCATTCCTGAAGAGCAGACCCTGCTGTGGCACGGCATCATAGCGCCCAAGGGCGTGCCCGCCGATCGCCTGAAAATTCTGGAAGATGCTTTTCGCAAGGCGGCGCAAACCCAGGAATTCAAGACCTTCCTGGCCAGCCAGAGCATCGATGTCGAGGGTACGTCGGCACAGGAAATGCGCAAGACCATGGACGACGAGTACGCGGCAATGGAGCACGTTGCGAAGGCGCTCGGACTGATCAAGTAAGTTCTCCCGTTGCAAGGATCCGATGATGAAACGCACCACCGAATTACGCCGCATACTGGCCGGAGGCGGACCTGGCGCCGTACCCGGCGCAACCGACTGCTTCACGGCCAGGCTGATCGAAGAGGCCGGTTTCCCGGTGGTGTACGTGACCGGGGGGGGCACCGCCAATACTTACCTGGGCGGCCCGGACATCGGCTTGGTAACCCTGAACGAATTGGCCAGCCAAGTCGAGCGTATTGCGGAGGCCGTATCGGTGCCCGTGATTGCCGACTGCGATACCGGTTTCGGCGGTGTGGCCAATGTCAAGCGCACCATTCGGGCCTACGAGCGCGCCGGGGCGGCGGGCCTGCATATCGAAGACCAGGTGTTTCCGAAGCGCTGCGGTCATTTCGAGGGCAAGGCCGTGGTGCCCGCCCTCGATATGTGTTACCGGCTGCAGGCGGCGTTGGATGCCCGCACCGATCCCGATTTCCTCATCATCGCCCGCACTGATGCCCGTGCGGTGGAAGGATTCGATGCCGCGCTGGAGCGTGCCCACCTGTACCGGGAAATGGGCGCGGACGCCATCTTCTTTGAACAACCGCAAAGCGTGGAAGAGCTGCGCCGAGTGGGGCAGGCGTTCGCCGGCGAGGTACTGGTGGCGAACATGGTCGAACGCAGCAAGACGCCTTTGCTGCCCACGGCGGATCTGGCCGAGATGGGGTTTCGCATCATTCTTTATGCCAACGCCGCGCTCTACCTGGGGGCGTATGCCATCCGGGAAGGCCTGTCGGTGTTGCGTTCCAAGGGTACGACGCAAAGCTTGCTGGATCGAATGATGACCTTCGGCGAACGCCAGAAGCTGATCGGCCTGGACCAGGCTGATGCCTATGAACGCAATCTGGTTGAACGTGTAGTCCAGCGCAGGCACGCGTCGAAATGACGGCATTCCGGTGGCATGCGCTTTCCGCACGAATACTCAAGACTTCAAGGAGACTACATGGCTATCAATCGAGCACGCCTTCGTCAGTTGATCGAGGCGCCTGACCTGCTGGCACTGCCAGGTGTATTCGACGGTTTTTCTACCCGGTTGGTCGAGCATTCGGGTTTCGAGGCAGCCTTCATTACCGGGAGTGGCATTTCGGAAAGCCGCCTGGGGCAGCCCGATGTCGGTATCATGGGCCTGGAAGAAAACGTGGCGGCCGTGCGCGCAATGACTTCCTGCAGCAGCCTGCTGTTACTGGCCGATGGTGATACGGGTTACGGCAACGCCGTGAATGTCTACCATGCGACCCGAGCCTTCGAGCGCGCCGGAGCCGGCGGCGTCATGTTCGAGGACCAGGCCTGGCCCAAGCGCTGCGGACACATGAAGGGCAAGGAAGTCATCGATGCGCAGGAAATGGTCCAGAAGCTGCGTGCCGCCGCCGAAGCGCGCGAAGACCCGGACTTCATCATCAAGTCGCGCACTGACGTGCTGGCCACCCATGGCCTGGACGAGGCAGTCAAGCGCCTGAACTTGTATGCCGAGGCCGGTGCCGACCTGCTGTTTGCTGATGCGGTAATGACGGTCGAGCAGATCAAGGTGCTTGCCGCCAACCTGAGCAAGCCCTTGTGCGTGAACATGGGCTTCGGCATACGCCAGCGCCCGACCACGCCGCTGCTGTCGTCTCGCGAACTGCAGGACCTGGGCGTGCGCGTGGCGATCTACCCACGCCTGCTGACTGGTAGCGCTCTGCAAGGCATGATCAGTGGACTGGGCCTGTTCCGGCAATCGCTGGACAGCGGCCAACGCGTCGACCGGCCAGATGCATGCGCGTCGTTCGAGGTCTTGCACGACATCATCGGCATTCACGAGGCCGATGAGCTCGAAAAGCGCTTCCTGACCGATGCACAGTATCGTGCCAAATATGGTAGCGAGACCACGGGAGCAGTTCGATGACTGGCAGGCCGGTCACGGGCATCGACGCGCATGCCCACGTGATGAGCGTATCGGCCAGACTGGTCGGCGAACGCCATTCGGCGCCCCGGCGCGACGTGACGGCCCGGGAATATATCGGCTTGCTGGACGCCAACGGCTTGTCGCACGGCGTGCTGACCGCGCCGAGTTTTCTGGGCACGGACAATTCGTTGTTGCTGCAGGCGCTGGATGCATTTCCCGGACGGTTGGCCGGCACCGCCATCGTCGACCCCGCCATCGACGAGGCCAGCTTGAGCGACATGCGCAGTCGCGGGATGGCGGGAATACGCCTGAACTGGACCCGTCGGGCCAGCCTGCCTGATGTGGACAGCGCCGAGTACACCGGCCTGTTCCAGAAACTGGGCAAGCTGGGTATGCATGTCGAGCTGTTCGTCGAGGACGCGCATGGCGCCGCCATCATTCCGCGCCTGCTGGACCATGGTGTTGTCGTGGTAATCGACCATTTCGGGGCGCCCGACCCGGTGCAAGGCGTGAAAGGGCCGGGTTTTGCACAGGTGCTGCGCGCGGTGGCATCTGGCCGGGCCTGGGTGAAGCTGTCTGCCCCGTATCGGCTTGGGAGCGTAGACCCGCGCCGCTACGTCGACGCCCTGCTGCAGGCCGGCGGACCAGGCCAACTGATGTGGGGCAGCGATTTCCCGTGGATTAGCCATGAAGACTATCTGGGCGGACCGACCTTTGCCGGTTGCCTGCAATGGCTGGCGGATTGGGTGCCGGACGAGGCAGCGCACAAGGTCATATTGTGCGATACGCCAGCGCGGGTGTTCGGGTTTGCCCACCCGGTTCTGCCGGATTGAGTCCCCGGGGCCTATTGGCGCTGGCCAGGCGCAGGGTTCAGCGCGCGTCCTGGTCGCTGGCCCCGTCAGCGGCCAAGGCTTCGATCAGCGCCGTGGCCGCCGGAGTCAACGCGGCCATGTCACGCACCCCGATGCGTAGCTCGCGGCTGGCCCAGGAATTCGCCAGAGGCACAATCGAAATCTGCATGGTGCGCGCCTGCCTGAGGGCAACCGAATGGGGGATTGCCGCGATGCCCACGCCGGATTCGACCAGGCCGCATACCGCGGAAAAACTATTGGCCTGTATACGTAGCCGCATGGGGATTCCTTCGGCGGCGGCCTTGCGCAGCATGAATACTTGCAGCGGGGCGTGCTCGGGCATGCCGACATAGTCGTATTGCAGCGTCGCGGCGAATTCCACTGCGTCGGCACCGGCCAGCGGATGCTCGCCGGGCGTGGCCAGCACCAGCCGCTCGGTGCGGTAGGCGCGGTATATCAGCGATTCATCCGGTACATCCGTGGTCAGGATGCCGATGTCGGCGGCGCCTTGTTTCAGCGCGCGGGCGATCTCGCCCGACGGCCGTTCGTGCAGGTCGATATTCATGCGGGGATGGGCCAGCAGGAATCCCTCGATTACCGACGGAATCGTGTCGCCCATCGACAAGGTATTGACGAACAGGCGGATGCAACCATCCAGGGTGCCAGCCTGCGATCGCAGCGTTTCGTTCAGATGATGCAGTTCTTCCAGCACCGTGCGGGCATGGCGTACGAAGTTGCGGCCCGCCGTGGTGGGCACCAGGCCTTGGGTGGTGCGATAGAACAACTGGGTTTCCAGCGATTCCTGCACTTTCTTCAAACGTGCGCTAGCGGCCGGCGCCGACATGTGCGTGCGCTCGGCGCCGCGAGTCAGGCTGGCCGTGTCGACGACGTTGACGATCAGTCGCAGATCGGTAAGGCCGTAGTCGAAACGCATCGTCTGGGGTGGGCTCTATGAAAAAAAGGGGGCAGGACGACGCCATATCGGCCGGTCGCGCAGCCCATGTTACTTGCATGGCCCGCCTGTGGACAACGGCTGGCGGGCTTCTTAAGCGTTGGTGAACTGTCTGGCCATAGAAAACAAATTGCCCGTGCTGCCGATTGCGGCGAAGCTTGCCACGTGCTTATCCCGGCTGGAGACTCAATATGAAAAAAACCGCACACCTGCTTGCCCTGTTCCTGTCCGCCTGCGCCCTGGCTCCGGCAGCCGCCGCGCAGGCTCAGGGTTATCCCGAAAAAAGCGTGACCATCCTCGTGCCGTACGCGGCGGGCGGCGGTGCCGATATCCTGGCCCGACTGCTGGGCCAGAAGCTGGGCCCTGTGTGGGGCCAGTCTGTCGTGGTGGAAAACCGCGCAGGTGCAGGCGGCTCGGTGGGTTCCGCGCACGCGGCCCGCGCCACGCCCGACGGGTACACGCTGCTGATGGCTTCGCCCAGCCACACGATCAACGGCGCGCTGTACAAGAACCTGTCGTTCGATGCCGTGAAGGATTTCGATCCGGTGGTGCTGGTGGCGTCCGGCCCGCTGGCGCTGGTGGTGCCAGCCCAGGGGTCCATCCAAACGCTGGACGATTTCGTGAAGCAGGTGCAAGAGCCGGGGGCCATCAATTTTGCATCGGCCGGCGTAGGCAGTTCGCCACACCTGGCGGGGGAATTATTCAATCAGATGGCGCACGCAAAGATGACCCATGTTCCGTACAAGGGCACGGCGCCAGCCTTGACGGACCTGCTGGCCAACCGGGTGCAGGTGATGTTCGCGCCCGTGCCGACGGTAATGCCGCACCTGAAGAGCGGTGCCTTGAAGGTCCTGGCGGTGACCTCACTGGAGCCCTTTGCCGCGCTGCCCGACGTACCTGCGCTGGCCCAGCGGTTTCCGGGCTACGAGGTGCTGCAGTGGTGGGGCCTGGTGGCGCCGGCCGGCACGCCGCCGGCAGTAGTTGGCAAGGTGAATGCCGACGTGGCCGCCGCGCTGCGCAGCCCCGATGTGCAGGAACGGCTGGCGGCGCTGGGTGCAGACGCGGGCGGCCAGCCGGCCAGCCACCTGGGAGACCTGATCAAGGAAGAGATCCCCAAATGGGCCGATGTCGTGAAAGCGGCCAACGTACAGCCGGAGTAAACCCAGGATGCGTATCACCCGCGAGCTTGCAGAATTCGTGGCAGCAACACCTTCAAGCGCAATTCCCGCCGATGTGCGGCAGCATACGGTGCGCACCATGGTCAACTGGGTAGCCTGCGCCTTGGGCGGCGCGTACGACCCAACCGTGCTGGCGGCGCGGAATGCCTTGCGGCCTTTCATGGGGCCGCCGCGGGCCACGCTGATCGGCCATGCGGACAAAGTCGACGTGCTGCACGCGGCATTTCTCAATGCCGTCAGCTCGCATGTACTGGATTTCGACGACACACACCTGGAAACGCTGGTGCACCCCAGCGGGCCAGTACTTGCCGCGTTGCTGGCGCTGGCGCAGCATCAGCCGCTTACCGGCAAAGACTTCATCGATGCCGCGGTGCTGGGTATCGAGGCCGAATGCCGCATTGCCCTTGGGCTGGGCAAGGCGCATTACGACGCTGGCTGGCACGTGACAGGCACGGCTGGGGTGTGCGGCGCGGCCGTCGCAGCTGGCCGGGCCTTGGGGCTGGATACTCGTGGCATGGGCTGGGCGTTGGGCATAGCCGCGACACAGGCCGCCGGGTTGCGCGAGATGTTCGGCTCGATGTGCAAGAGCCTGCACGCCGGGCGAGCCGCGCAGAATGGTCTATCGGCCGCCCTGATGGCCCAGGCCGGGTTCACCAGTTCGGATCAGGCCCTCGAGGCGCCGCGCGGCATGGCCCGCGTGATGTCCAGCCAGCCCGAGCTGGCGCGCATCCTGCAGGACTTGGGTTCCGCATGGGAGACCTCGGCCAATACCTTCAAGCCCTATGCTTGCGGGCTCGTCATCCATCCGGTGATCGATGCGTGCCGCGAGATAGCCGGCCAGGGCGTGCCGCCGGACGCCATCACCGAGGTGGTGCTGCATGTGCACCCGCTGGTGGTCGAGTTGACTGGAAAACCATCGCCCACCACGGGGCTGGAAGCCAAGTTCAGCGTCTTTCATTGCGCAGCAGCCACACTGATCGACGGTGCCAGCCGGCATTCGCATTTCTCGCAAGCCTGCGTGGCCGACACCCGCGTGGCAGCGTTGCGCGACCGGGTGCGGGTGCAAGTGCAGGAAGGCATGCGTCCGGATGCGGCGCGCGCCATTGTGGCGCTGCGCGACGGCAGCCAACGCGAGGCGTATGTGGCCCATGCGCTGGGCAGCATGCAGCGGCCGATGTCGGAAGGCGATCTGTCCGCGAAGTTTCGCGCCCTGGCCGCCGAGTCGCTGCCCGCCGGCCGTATCGAAGAAGTGTTGCAGCAATGCTGGGCCGTCGAAGCCAGCCCGGACGTCGCTGCGCTGGCCGATACCCTGGCCGGCTGAGCGGGCCGGCACAATGCCCGAGGTGACGCATGACAGACAGTGTTCCCGATCTCGATGACCTGCTTGCGGCCGTGTGGCCGCAAGCCAGCCAGGTAGATCCGCAACGCATGGCCGACTTGGTGGGCGAAGTACGCACCATCGTGCAGGCTGCGCGGCGCGCGGCGCTGGACAACGCCTTCGACGACGAGCCCAGCCGTTTTTCGGCGACGCTGCACGGCTTGGCCGGACCGGACGAGGCTGGCAATGCGTGATATGCCGGCACTGCTGGACATTGATTTGTGCGAGGCAGCCAGGCGCATCCGGGTCGGCGAGGTCTCGTCGGAAGCTTTGACCCGCCTGGCGCTTGCGCGTGCGCGCGCCGTACAACCGCAGGTGAACTGCTTTATTGCCATCGACGAGCAGCAGGCACTGGAAGATGCCCGGGTGGCCGACCGGGCCGTCGCCTGTGGCAAGGCGCCGGGCGCATTGCACGGCGTGCCGCTGGCGCACAAGGACATGTTCTACCGTGCGGGACGCATCACCACGGGGGGTAGCAAGCTGCTGGCCGACTATCGCCCCACTATTACGGCAACGGTGGCGCAGCGCTTGCAGGATGCCGGCGCGATCTGGCTGGGTGCGCTGCACATGGCCGAATTCGCTGCCAACCCGATCGGGCAGAACGCGTCTTATGGCGACTGCCGCAATGCCTGGGATCGCACCCGGATCAGCGGAGGGTCTTCCAGCGGCTCGGCGGTGGCTGTGGCGCTGCGCGCCTGCTACGGTTCGCTGGGGTCCGATACCGGAGGGTCGATCCGCATGCCGGCCGCCCTGAATGGCGTCGTGGGCCTGCGTCCCACTTACGGCCGTGTCAGCCGCTATGGCATCTTGCCGCGCACCTGGAGCATGGACACCGTCGGCCCGCTGGCCCGCACGGCCCGCGACTGCGCGCGGCTGCTGGGTGTCATAGCCGGGGCAGATCCTCAGGACGCGACCGCCAGTTCGCTGCCCGTTCCCGACTACGAAGAGCAGCTGACCGGCAGTATTGAAGGCCTGCGCATCGCGGTGCCGGTCAATTATTTCTATGACGAAACTACGCCCGAGGTGCGGCAAGGCCTGGAGCGCAGCCTGGGCGTGCTTGCCGGACTGGGTGCGCGCGTGGTGGAGGTGTCGGTTCCGGACCCGGCCCGCTTGTACCAGCTGGGCAACTTGATCAGCCAGGTCGAGGCGGCTGCCATTCATGCCGACCTGGTGCAGCGTGCCGGCGATGAGTATCCGCTGGTGCTGAAGACTCGCATGCAGTCCGGGGCTTATGTGCCGGCGGTGGACTACCTGGGGGCGTTGTCGGCACGGGCCCGCCTGGCCCGGGAGTTCGCTACCGCGGTATTCGCATGTGCCGATGTGCTGCACGTTCCGGTGATCAGCATGGCTGCGCCCACGCTCGAAGAAGTATCGCCGGTGGCGTCATCTGAGGTGTTCCCGCTGCTGGCACGCACTGCGCGCTGCACGCGGCCATTCAGCACCCTGGGCATGCCGGCGCTTTCGGTGCCAGCGGGTTTCACGCCGCAAGCGCTGCCCATCGCCTTCCAGCTGGTGGGCCGTCCGTTTTCCGAAGGCCTGCTGCTGCGGGTGGCAGACGCGTACCAACGCGCAACCGATTGGCACACCCGGGCGCCCATCATTCCAACAATCTAAGAGGGACAAATGCCTATTCTTCGCATGTTCGCTGCTTTTTTCCTGGCGATCAGTTCGACGGCCTATGCGCAGGACTATCCTGCGCGCCCGCTGACGTTGATAGTGCCGTTTTCTGCGGGTGGCGGCGCCGATATGGTCGGCCGCATCCTGGCCCAGAAACTTACCGCATCGCTAGGCCAGTCGGTGGTGGTAGAGAATCGCCCTGGCGCGGGCGGGAACATTGGAGCGGAAGCCGTGGCGCGCGCCGAACCCGACGGCTACACGCTTTTGCTGACCAGCAGCGCGTTCGTGATCAACCCCAGCCTGTATACGAAAATCTCGTACGACGCCGTGAATGACTTCCGGCCAATCTCGCACCCGGCCCTGCTACCCAACGTGCTGGTAGTACCCACTTCGATGCCTGTCGAGACCGTGGCCGAACTGGTGGCTTACGCCAAGGCCAATCATTTGTCTTATGCTTCGGCTGGCGTGGGCACCGGCACGCATCTGGCCGGCGAGATGTTCAAGCTGGCCACCAATCTAGACATGGTGCATGTGCCATACAAGGGAGGCGGCGCCGTTACTACCGACCTGCTGGCCGGACGCGTTGCCCTCAGCTTCGCGACGCTGCCGTCGGTGATCCAGTATGTGCAGGAAGGCCGGATGCGCGCCCTGGCCATGACCACCGATGTGGGCTGGGCGGGCCTGCCCGATGTTCCGACCATGCAGCAGGCAGGTTTCAAGGACTTCGATATCAGCACCTGGATCGGCCTGTTGGCACCTGCCAAGACGCCGGATGCGGTGGTAGAAAAACTGCATCGCGAAGTAGTGCGCATTGTGCAAGAGCCGGACGTGCGCGAACGGTTTGTGGCGCTGGGCATGATGCCGGTCGGCGACTCGCCCGCCGAATTCGGCGCGCAGATCGAGCGGCAGCTGACAATGTACAAAGAGTTGGTCAAGGCGTCGGGCGCCAGGCTGGACTGATGGCGGGCAGGGCAGTGTTATTCACATAAATTGAATAGCCTGTTCGCCCGCACCCTATCGTCAATACCGTTCTCAAGGCGCACGCTATCACTCTTGAGCGCCTCGTGCATCTTGCGACGGTTGGCACGGCGCGCTTGCCAGACTATCCGTCGATGACAGAAAACGGAGACAAGCCATGTGCCCCCGCCCCCCGGCCAGCCGCCGCCGCGCCTTGCTGGCCACCATGCTGGCCGCTGCCGCCAGCCTATGCCTGGCCACACCGACGCAGGCAGCCGATAGCCCACTGCAGTTCCCCACCCACCCCATTCACCTGGTTGTTCCATTTTCCGCCGGTGGCGGCACCGACATCCTGGCGCGCCTGTTTGCCAAGTCCATCTCCCAGACCCTGGGCCAGCCTGTCGTCGTCGACAACATCGCCGGGGCCGGCGGCATCATCGGTGCCCAACAGGTTGCCCGAGCCGCTGCCGATGGCTATACCCTGATGTTCGGCACCCCCGGCACGGTCCAGATCAACCCGGCAATAAAGCCGGTGCAATACGACCCGTACAAAGATTTCACTCCCATCTCGCAGTTCTCGGACAGCCCCATGGTGCTGGTGGTCAATGGCCAGACTCCCTGGAAATCGGTGCCCGAGCTGATCGAGGCGGCTCGCGCCAAGCCGGGCAGCATCAACTACGGCAGCGCCGGTATTGGCTCGATCTCTCACCTTAGCGCCGAGATGTTCGAGTTCCTGGCCGATGTCAAGATGACGCACGTGCCTTATCGCGGCACCTCGCAGGCGATCACGGATCTACGTGCCGGCGTCTTGCAGTTGGAAATCGAGAATATGCCGGCGGTGCTCGAGCTGATCAAGGCGGGACAGGTGCGTGCGCTGGCTGTCGGTGCCGACCAGCGTTCGCCCTTTTTGCCTGACCTGCCCACCATGGAACAGGCCGGCGTGCCGGGGTACCGGTCCACGTCCTGGACGGGGTTGTTCGCGCCAGCCGGCACGCCGCCAGCCGTGATGGAACGCCTGGAGCTTGCGGCGGTGGCGGCGGCGCGCGACCCGGATATCCTGAAGGCGCTGCAAGAGCTGGGTACCCAGGCAATAGGCAGCCGTTCAGCGGCGTTTCGGTCTATGCTCGAGAGCAGCCAGCCCCTGATCGATAAAACCGTCAAGGCGGCAGGCCTGGCTACGGACTGAGACCGTGGCCAAGGACGCGCGTGCTGGGCTAAAGGCGAATATGACGACTTTCGGCGAGAAGAACAATGCGAAGCTGAACCGTCTCTGGGCCATGCAGGTGTTCGTGCGCGTGGCCGAATCGGGTGGATTCGCTCGTGCAGCCGCTTCGCTTGACCTGGCCAACCCTACCGTCACGGCCTGTGTGCGCAAGCTGGAAAAGCATCTGGGTGTCACGCTGATCAATCGCAATACGCGCTTTATCTCGCTGACCGATCCGGGCAAGCGCTTTCTGCAGCACTGCAAGGATATCCTCGAGGCCGTGGACCTGGCCGAGGCCGATGTCGAGACCCGCCTGAAAGAGCTGCGCGGCACGCTGACGGTAGAGATGCCCATTGCCATTGGGCAGGCGCTGATCTGTCCCGCGCTCAGCGATTTTGCCGCGCGCAATCCCAGGCTGTCGGTGGCGGTAACGCTGACCAACCAGCCACGCAATGTGATCCAGTGCGGCATCGACGCGGCCATACGCATGGACGAGATCAGCGAGATCGACCTGGTCGCCCGGCCGCTTTGCCAGGCGCGCTTCGTCCTGTGCGGTACGCCGGCCTTGGTCGACAGCCTGCCGAAGCATCCTGCCAAGCTCGATCCCCAGGTGTGCCTGGGCCTGCTGCGCGAAGGCCAGCGCACGCCCGTGCCGTGGGAATTGCAGCGCGGCACCGCGCGGGTCGATGTGCGGCCGCAGGGGCCCTTGCATTTCAACAGCAGCGAGGCGCTGATCGGCGCGGCGCTGTCGGGCACGGGGCTGGTGCGGGTGGCGGACCTGTTCGCGACCACACATATGCTGGCGGGCGACCTGGTGCCATATTGCCCCGACTGGAGCGCGGGATTGCAGTCGTTCTACGTGGTCACGCCACGCACGCGCGCCATGCCGGGCAAGGTGCGCGCCTTCATCGATTTCCTGCTCGACACGCTTCAGGCCCGGCCGCGTCCGCGGGCCTGGCAGCACATACGGGTGCGCTCGGCCAGCCGGGCTGGCTAAGGCATCGCCACGACATTCATCACGGAGATACGCGCATGGCATCGTCCACCGATCAACCCTTGTCCCGGCCGCTGACCGGTGGCCAGTTGGCCACGCCCGCCGAGCTGACGGCTCGCCTGGACGAGTTCCGCGCGCGCCGCGGCTACGTCAATCCGCAGCAGGGGCCGATGGCGGCAGCCCTGCCGGCTGTGTTCGACGGTTACCGCGTGTTCTACAAGGCGTTGGTGCTGGACGAGAAGCACCTGGCGCCGCTGGAAAAGGAATTCGTCTGGCTGGTGCTGCTGTGCGTGGCGAGTGAAATGGGCTCGCACCACCTGAAGCTGTTCTTCGAGCATGGCGGCACCGATGCGCAGGCGCGCGCGGCCTTTCGGCTGGCCGCCTGGGTGAACGGCGCCGGCGCTTTCACTTTCGTCGAGCAGAACTGGCAGCCGTTCTTTCCCCGGGTGCCGGCGCAGCAAGCTTATCTGGACGGCGTGGACGCGCTGATCGCAGGCCTTGAGGGTGTCACGCCGCAATGGGCGCACCTGGCGCTGCTGTCGGCGCACAGCGGGGCAAAGTCGAAATGGGGCGTCGCGGCCGAGCTGCAGGCTTGCTATGGCTTGGGTATTCCCGAAGCCAGCATGGCCGAGGCCATGAGCGTGGCGCTATGGCCCTGCGGGGCCAATGCGTTTCATGACGCGGCGGGCGTCTGGCTGGAACTGGTGCGGTCGGGCCGCGTCAATGCCTCGCCGCAGTTCCAGGCCTGGGCCGCCATGCCCAGCCAGGACGGGCTGGAGCTAGGGGTGCGCGCTTGCGGGAACGACTAGGCAAGGTCGATCCCGCAGCTTCATTGGCCTAATGTGCGATCAACTGCGACGCATGCCACTTCAGCAGCCGTGCCTCGGCCATTTCGATCGCCTTGAACGACAGCACGCCCAGCACGCATAGCAAGCCCAATGCCACGAATACCGTGGGAGTGTCGAAGCTGCCCTGTGCCACCAGGATGACGTGGCCCAGCCCCGACCCACCGGCGACGAACTCGCCCACGATGGTTCCCACCAGCGCGAACGAGATCCCTACCTTCATGCCGGCAAAAATGCTGGGCAGGGCGTTGGGGAAACGCAGTTTGCACAGCACTTTGGCGCGCGAAGCTTGATTCACCCGCGCCATGGCCAGCATGTCGGGGTCGGTGGATTTCAGCCCCAGCACGGTATCGATCAGAATGGGAAAAATCGCGATCAGCATCGCGATTGCCACCTTGGGCGCCTCTTCCGTGCCCAGCCAGATCACGAACAGGGGGGCAAGCGCAACCTTCGGCACGGCGTTCAGCGCAACCAGCAGGGCGTACAGGGTACGGTCCAGGAAGCGGGAATACACGATGCCAATGGCCGCGCCCACCCCCAGCACCACGGCCAGGCCGAAGCCCAGCAAGGTGGTGATCATCGTGTCCAGGCTTTCCTTCAGCAGGTAGGCCGGCGCCGCGAAGAATTGGGTAATGACCAGGCTGGGCGCCGGCAGCAGAAAACTGCGGACGGCGAAGGCGCGCACACACAGTTCCCACAGCAGCAGCAAGACCACGGTCGTGGCCAGGACCTCCCAGCGGCGCGTCACGGTGTTCCAGACGTACTTCATGTGGCTACCCCTTGTAGATGCCCAGGTCGCGGAACTTGTCGCGGATGCGCTTGACGTATGCCACGAACTGCGGCGTTTCTCGCACGTCGAGTCCGCGCGGCCGGGCAATGTCGATGGGAACGACCTCTTCGATGCGGCCCGGGGCGCGCGCCATGATGACGACCCGGCCGCCCAGGTACACGGCTTCGGGAATCGAGTGGGTAATGAAGACCACTGTCTTCTTGGTGGCCAGCCAGGTGCGCTGCAGCTCGGCGTTCAGTTCGTCGCGCGTGAAAGGGTCCAGCGCGCCGAAGGGTTCGTCCATCAGCAGCAGCTGCGGGTCCAGCAGCAGGGCACGGCAAATGGATACGCGCTGCCGCATGCCGCCGGATAATTCGCGCGGGAAGCACTCGATGAAGCCGTCCAGGCCGAAAAGCGACAGCAGTTCTCGCGCCCGCGGCTCGTGGTCGCGCCGCTTCAGGCCATGGAATTCCGCGGCCACCAGTACGTTGTCCAGGATGTTGCGCCATTCCAGCAGCAGGTCGCGCTGGAACACCACACCCATGTTCTGGGGCGGGGCGATGATCTGCTGGCCCTGCAGGGCCAGTTGCCCGCTGGATATCGATTCCAGGCCCGCGATGCATTTCAGCAAGGTGCTTTTGCCACAGCCGCTGGGGCCGACGATGCTGATGAACTCACCCTGTCCGATCGACAGGCTGATGTCTTTCAGGGCTTGCAGACGGCCGCGTTCGGTCTCGTAGATCTTGTTGACCTGCGCGATTTCCAGGAAGCCGGGCTGCGGCGTGCTCGTCATCGGGGGTGGCGTATCAGTCGTTGGACAGTAGCGCATTGGTGTAAAAGTCCGAAGGCTTGCGGCCGGATTTGATCATGCCGGCACTTTCCATGGAATGAATCGCCGCAGCCCAGTCACTGTCGTACTGCTGGCCGAACGGGGCGTTCTTGACGGTGGGGCTGTCGAAGAACGGGCGGTAGGCTTCCAGTTGGCCGCGCAGCACATCGGCGTTCAGGTTCGCGTTGGGGCGCTGCGCCAGGACGGCCTTGACGGCTTCCTCGATGTGGCCGTCGTAGATATATTGCCAGGCCTTGACCTGCACTTGCACGAACTTGCGCAGGGCGTCGCCTTTCTGCTTCAGCGTGTCGGGGGTGGCCACCAGGCCGTAGCTGGGGAAGCTGATGCCGCTATCGGCCAGCAGCAGGGCGGTGGCGGGGCGAGCCTTGCCGACCATGGGCATGCCGAAGGGAGCCTGCGACATGAACGCGTCGCTATTGCCCGACGCGTAGGTGGAGATCATGGCGCTGGGCGAGACCATGACCATGTTTACGTCGCCCCGGCTCAGGTTGTTGGCTTTCAGGAAGGGGTCGATGAACGGCGCCCAGGGGCTGGTGGTGAAACAGACGATTTTCTTGCCGCGCAGGTCCTGGCGCGTTTTCACGTTCTGGCTGGCGTCGGTCATGACAGCCAGGTCGCCGGTGCGCGCGAAGCCGGCAATCGAGATCAAGTCCAGGCCGCTTTCCATGGCGACGGCCATGGTGCCCACCGATACCTGTCCCACGTCCACGCGGCCGGCTCCGATCAGCTGCAGGGTGTTGATAGAGCCGGTGCCGTCCTGTACTTCGACGTTCAGGCCCGCCTCTTCGAACCAGCCTTTTTGCGTGGCCAGATGCATGGCGGCGTGCAGGCCCCAGGGCGAGAAATCCATGCGCACTTTCAAGTCTTCAGCCGCGGCGGTCGGCGCGGCCCAGGCGTATATCGATAGTGCCGCGGCGGCCAGCAATGCGGGCCATTTGCGGGCGGGTGACAGCTGCTTGATCATCTTTTTCCCCTTCAGAATCAACCTGCCTTGATGAGAAACCGCGCGGATGGGTGAGCACCCGTGCGGTGCGGGCTAGTTTAGGCGGCGTCGGCGCGCAGCGCCGCAGTGGCAGCGGCATCCACCCGGCCAGAGGCGGGATCCACCACCACGCGGTAGTGCTGCCGCACATAGGCGGGCGTGAGTTTGTGGTTCCAGACGTCGCGCTCGATCGCGGCCGGATCCCGTTGCATCGGATCGCCAAAGCCGCCGCCGCCGGGCTGGACGTGCGTGACGGTATCGCCGCGCGCAATGGTCATGTTGACTTTGCTCGGTAGCTGCCGGTCGGGTTGTCCGTCGGTGCTCAGGATATTGGCCGCCGCCTTGGCCGGGCCGCCGCCGGCCAGGCCGTAGGGCTGGAATTTCATGCGGTCAGCCCGTAGTTGCATGAGCACGTCGTCGGCAAGTACCCGGTAGCTGCGTCGTATGCCCAGCCCGCCGCGATAACGGCCTGCGCCGCACGAGTCGGGTTCCAGCTCGTAGGCTTCGACGCGCACGGGATGCTGGGCTTCCAGGACTTCGACCGGGGTGTTGGACAGGTTCTGAGAGGCATTGGTGATGGCTTCGATGCCGTCGGCATCGGGGCGGGCGCCCCAGGCGCCGCAGATCATGTCGACGATGATGTAGGGCTTGTGCTGGACATCCTTGCCGGACAGGCAGACCACAGTGTTGCCGCCTTCGCCGGCCGCCGGGATGCGGGCCGGTACGACTTGCGCCAAGGCGCCCAGCATGGCGTCGAAGACGCGGTAGCCGGTCAGCGCGCGCGCGGCGACGGCCGCCGGTTCCAGCGGATTCAGGACGGTGCCGGGCGGCACGTGGATATCCACGCAGCGGAACACGCCCGCATTGTTGGGCACATCGCCGTTCAAGGCGCAGCGTACGCTCAAGTAAGTGCACGACTTGGTGTAGGACAGCGTCGAGTTGATGGCGGCGCGCACCTGCGGTGACGAGCCGCTGTAGTCGACGCTGACGTGATCGTCGTGCACGGTCAGCGCCACGTTGATCGGAATGGGGTCGGGCGAGAGACCGTCGTCGTCGATATAGTCGATGAACTTGAAGGTACCCTTGGGCCAGCGGCGGATCTCTTCACGGGTCAGGCGCTCGGCGTAGTCCAGCAACTCGGCGAAGTAGGCGCGGGTGGGTTCGCGGCCGTAGCGGTCGAACAGCGACGTCAGTTCACGCACGCCTACCTTGGCGGCGGCATACTGGGCGCGCAGGTCGCCCAGCACGCGATCGGGCACGCGCACGTTGCGCGCCACGATACGCTCCACTGTATCGTTGACACGGCCTTCTTCGTATAGTTTCACGACCGGGATGCGGATGCCTTCCTGGTAGATCTCGGTGGAATCGCTGGCATTGGAACCGGGCACGCGGCCGCCCACGTCCGTGTGGTGGCAGATCACCACGCAATAGCCCTCGATCTCATCTTTATAGAAGAAGGGCACGAACATGAAAATGTCGGGCAGGTGCATGCCCCCTTCATAGGGGTCGTTCAGGATGACCGCATCGCCCGGCTTCAGGGTGGCGCCGTAGCGTTGCCGCACCGCTTCCATGGCTTCGGGAATGGCGCCCAGGTGCAGCGCGATGGTCTTGGCCTGCGCCACCATGCGGCCGTGCCGGTCGCAGATGGCCGCCGAATAGTCCATCACGTCCTTGACGATCTCGGATCGCGCCGTGCGCAGCACAGTGTAGGCGACTTCGTCGACGATGGCGTCCATGGCGTTCTTCACCACGGCGAAGGTGACCGGATCGATGGTGCTGGCCGGCTCGTTGGCCAGGGCGATGGTGTTCATGCGGTCTCCGGAAGAAGTTCGATGACGATGTTGCCGGTGGGGTCCGCCCATGCGCGCGCGTCGGGCGGGACCACAATGGTCGTGTCGTACGATTCGATGATCAGCGGGCCATCGACGGCTTGGCTGGTCATGGCCGAGCGCGGCAGCAGCCTGGTCAGGCAAGGTTCGCCTTCGGGATCGAAGCTGACCAGGCGTTCGCCGGTCTCGCCCCGCAATGCGCTGGTATCCACGCCGCTGGTGCGGAAGTTCAGGCGCTGGTCGCTGCGTCCGTATGCAAACACGCGCACGTTGACCAGTTCCAGGGTTTCGTCGCTGCTATAGCCGAATGTGCGCTCGTAAAGCGCATTGAAGTCGCGGCCCAGCGCTTCCAGGGTGCCGGCCTGGCCGAAAGCACCGGTAACGGGCACAGTCAGTTCCGAACTCTGGCCCAGGTAGCGCAGGTCGGCCATGGCGGTGATGTCCACGCTGTGTGCCGGGTAGCCTTCGGACTGCAATACCTCCAGGCCCTGGGCCCGCAGCTTCTCGACAGCGGCCTGCACCGCGCCATCGCACTGTTCCAGGGGCCGCAGAATGGCTTTGACGAAATTGTGCTCGGCGTCGGCCGACAGCATGCCGGCCGAGCAGAACACGCCGGCCATGATGGGGGCGATGACGCGCCGCACGCCCAGCAGCCGCGCCACCTCGACGGCATGCAGCGGGCCGCCGCCGCCGAAGGCGATCATGGTCATGTCGCGGGGGTCGCGGCCGCGTTCTATCGTGACCGCCCGGATCGCGCGCGCCATGTTGACGTTGGCGACGCGGCGCATGCCATGGGCGGCGCGAATCGCATCCAGGCCCAGCGGTTGGCCCACGTGCTTCAGCACCGCCGCCTTGGACAGCCGCGGCTGCACCTTCAGGCTGCCGCCAGCCAGGGCGCGGGGGTTCAGGTAGCCCAGCACCATGTTGGCGTCGGTGACGGTGGGCCGGTCGTTGCCATTGCCATAGCATGCGGGGCCGGGGTAGGCACCGGCCGACTCCGGGCCGACACACAGCAGGCCGCCCGAATCGATGCTGGCGATAGAGCCGCCGCCGGCGCCCACTTCGGCAATGTCGATGGCGGGAACCTTCAGCACATAGCCCCCGCCCTTGACGAAGCGGCTGGGCGCGCTGATGCCGTCGCGGAATTCGTATTCGGTGGTCAGCGAGGGTGTGCCGTCGGTCACGATGGACGCCTTGGCCGTGGTGCCACCCATGTCGAATACGATGAGTTCATGCTCGTTGCCCAGCGCGCCGATCAGTGCGGCGCCGGCCACCCCGCCGGCCGGGCCCGAGGCCACGGCAAACACGGGTTTCTCTGACGCGGACGCCACGCCCATCATGCCGCCGTTGGATGCCATGACCTGCAGCGACGCCTTGACTCCCATGGCCGCCAGGTCGGTTCTCAGGCGGGCCAGGTACGTGCGCATGGCCGGCAGGATGTACGCGTTCACGACCGTGGTGCTGGTCCGTTCATATTCCTTGATCTCGGGCAGCACGTCGCACGAGGCACTGACCAGCAGTTGGGGGAACTCGGCCTCGATCAGCCGTTTGGCGGCGATTTCGTGGTCGGGGTTGATATAGCTGTTCAAGAAACAGATGGCGATGGATTCCACGCCTTCGGCCGCCAGTTCGGCGACCACCGTGCGGATTTCCTGTTCATCCAGTGCCGTGACGATCTCGCCGCGCGCATCGATACGTTCGTGGATGCCGCGCCGGTAGCGGCGCGGCACCAAGGGGTCGGGTTTGCGCCAGGCCAGGTCGAACATGGTGGGGGTGCGGATCCGGCCGATTTCCAGCACGTCGCGGAACCCTTCGGTGGCCAGCACACCGGTTTTCGCGCCGACCTTCTGCAGGATCGTATTGGACGCCGTGGTCGTGCCGTGCACGATCTCGGTAATGTCGCCCGGTTGCACCCCGGCTTGTTCGATCAGCGCTTCCAGGCCCTGGACGATGGCCTGGCCCAGGTTGTCCGGCGTGGTCGAGGTCTTGTTGACGAATATCCGCCCGTCGGGCGTGGCCAGGACGATGTCGGTGAAGGTACCGCCGATGTCGCATCCGACGCGCACGCCGGGGTTTGATGCCAGAACCGTATCCATTGTTTCTCCGAAGCCGGGAGTCGATGCGCCGGATGGTTGGCGCCGCCACGCGCGCCGGGGCGCTCCCGTAGCCTGCCTTCTTGCATTAACTAACTAACTGGTTAGCACAATTAAAGGCATGGTAGAAAGCATGGTAAATGCTGTCAATACGGATTTTCTAGAGGTTTTCCCTTAATATCCCAGTACCTTGCAAATGCCTGGGAAGCTAGAATCCTTATTGAGATCCACCCCCAATACTTGTAGATTCCGCCATGCCCGCCAAGAAATCGCCTGATGCCGGCAAGCCCACGTCGCGCAATGCGCAGCTGACCAAAGAACGTATCCTGAACGTGGCTTTCAAAGAGTTCGCGGCGCGCGGATACGACGGTGCGCGCGTCGATGCCATCGTGGCCCGCTGCAAGATCAGCAAGAACCTGATCTATCACTATTTCTCAAGCAAGGAAGACCTGTTCCTGCAGGTCATGGAGCGCGCCTACGGCGCCATGCGCAAGCGCCAGAACGAACTGGCGCTGACCGGCGACGACCCCGTGGCGGATATGCGTGTGCTGGTGGAAAAGACCATCCAGCACTTTATCGAGCAGCCCGAGTTCATCCAGTTGCTGGCCACCGAGAACCTGTACAAGGCCGCGCACATCAAGAAGTCGAGCGTGATTCCGGTAATTTTCAACCCGCTGCGCACTGCGCTGGACAACATCCTGGAACAAGGGAAAACCAAGGGCGTGTTCCGCCAGGATGCGGACTGGATCGACCTGTACGTGTCGATCTCGGGCCTGGGTTCGTACGCTATCTCGAACCGCTACACCTTGTCGTACGTACTGGACGTGGACCTGGGGTCGTCCGAGCGGCAGATACGCCGGATGAAGCATATCCCGGACATGGTGATGAGCTATTTGTGCGACCTGGGCGAGGCGCAGGGCATTCGGTCAGCCTGATTTCGGTGGTCGGGCTATGCGCGTCAACGCGTACGGGCCGTCGTGAACGAGGACTCGCGCTGCTTCACCAGGGCGGTTAGCGTTGCATTGACCGGCGCGGCCTTGCTGCATTTCCCGGCTTCTTTGGCGATGGCGCCATTGATATAGTCGATTTCGCTGATACGGCCACGCTCGTGATCGAGCATCACCGAGGGTTTGGCATCCGGAATGCGGGCACCGAATGCCTGGACATGGGCGATGGGATCGGTGACCGATAACGCGATGCCGCGCGCCCTGGCGATTTGCCAGGCCTCTGTCGCGGCAGCCTGGCTTACGCCCGAGATATGCGTATCCGCCATCACCTGGCCGACGGTCAAGCCGCTTAGTGTGCAGGGGGCGCTATAGGCGACATTGCATATCAGCTTTTCCCATTGCATCGCGGCTACGTCTTGAACGGGCTCCGCATTGAAACCCGCGTCTTGCCATACCGCGGCCACGCGTTCCAGCGAGGCGGTGCCGAGCGTAGCGTATGCACCCATGCGTACCGCCGCCATGCCATTGTGGTGCGCGTGGCCCGCCTGGGGCAGCGAGGCGCCGAATGCGGCGGCGATGCCTATGGCCAGGCGTTCCGCGCCCACGGCCTGGGCCACGTCATCGGCACTTCCGAGCCCGTTCTGGATCGTCAGGACGACGGTCGATGGACCCAGTAGCGGACGGGCCTGGCGCGCGGCCGCGCCGGCCTGAGCCGCTTTCGAGGCGATGATGACCAAGTCCACGGTTTCTTGCGGAACGTCGGAATAGGCACGCAACGTTACCTGCCGGTCGCCGCTGGCTCCAGTGAGGTGCAAACCTTTGTCCGCCATGGCCTGGATATGTTCCGCCCAGTGGTCGACGACTAGAACGTCATTGCCGCGGCTACCCAGCAAGCCTGCGTAGACGGATCCCATGGCGCCACAACCGATGATTGCGATTTTCATTGTGTGCCTCGGCTAATTGTTTGTATCGAGCTGCTTGAGGTATGGGGCCAATTCGACTTTCTGCTCCAGCCCAAAGCCCGGGGCATCGGTGGGGCTGACATAGCCCTCGCCCAGGCGGCAAGTATCAGGGTAGCCACCGAATGGCTGGAACACCCCCGGATACGCTTCGCATCCCCCCAGCCCAAGTCCCGCGGCGATATGCAGGTTGATCAAGTGGCCGCCGTGGGGATGCATGTGGCTGCGACCGAACCCGTGCGATTCCAGGGTGCCGATCATACCCAGGAATTCGGTGACACCGTAAGCCAGGCCCGGATCCATCTGGAATATGTCCAGGGATGGCCGCATGCCGGCGAACAGCGCCAGGTTCTTCACATCTTGTGCCGAAAACAGATTCTCGCCGGTGGCGATCCGGCCGGTATAGGCTTCGGCGACGCGCCGGTTCAAGTCATAGTCCAGCGGGTCGCCGATTTCCTCGTACCATCGCAGGTCGTAGGCCTCGATGGCCTTGGCATAGTCCAGCGCGGTTTGCAGGTCGAAGCGGCCGTTAGCATCCACGGCCAGCGCAGTCCCCGATCCCACCACGGCGATCGCGGCTTCGATGCGCTTGAGATCGTCTGGCAAGGACGTGCCGCCAATCTTCATTTTGAACTTGGTGAACCCGGCGTCCTGGTAGCCTCGGAACTCTGCCTGAAGCCGGTCGATGCCGTCATCGCCATAGTAATAGCCGCCCGCGGCGTACACCGGTACGCGGATATCGGCTGGCGTCGGCGGAAGTTCCCGGCCGATCGCGTGCGCCAGTGTCCGGCAGGCGGGCTCGTCGGCCAGCTTGGCGTTCAAGTCCCAGAAGGCCAGCTCCAGAGCGCCAACGGCCGCGGCGCGATCGCCGTGTCCGCCCGGCTTCTCATTGCGCATCAGAAGTTTCGATATCCGGGCGGGGTCGAAGCGCGTACCGCCTTCATCCAGCAAGTCCGCGGGTTTGGCGGCAAGCAGCCGGGGAATGAACCGCTCTCGCAATAAACCCGGCTGGGCATAACGGCCAATCGAATCGAAGGCGTAGCCGACTACCGGTTTGCCGTTGCGCATGGCATCGGTGGCGACCGCCACCAGCGAGATGGTGTGTTCCGAGAAGTTGACCAGTGAATTCGCGATGTTCCCTTCCAGCAGGACGGAAAGTTCTCGCACCCGGGTGATACGCATGACTGGCTGCTCCTGGCTGACGCGGCTACTGGATCGTGATGTTGGTTGCCTTGATGGTCTCGGCCCAGCGGGCTATGTCCGTACTCAGGTGTTTGGCGAAATCTTCTCTTTTGTCCGATACCGCGATGGCACCCAGATCTTGCAAGCGCGCCTTCATGGCGGGCTCGCCCAGGATTCTGCCCAGATCTGTCTGAAGCTTGTCGAGTATCGGGGCTGGCGTGCCGGCCGGCGCCATGATGGCGTACCAGCTGGGGGAGTCATAGCCAGCAACGCCGCCCTCCTGAACTGTGGGAATATCCGGTGTACCGGCGAACCGCTGGGCCGATGTCATGGCGATAGCCTTGAGCTTGCCGTCCTTCAGCAGGCCATCGACAACGGGCATGGCGGTGATCAGTAGCGGGATCTGGCCGGACACTACGTCTCCGACTGCCTGGCTGCCGCCCTTGTACGGGATGTGGATCATCTTCATGCCAGTCTTGTGCGCCAGCAGTTCGCCCGACAGATGCCCCATGCTGCCCGCGCCCGCCGAGCCAAAGTCCAGTTCCTGCGTCTTGCCCAGCTCAATCAGTTCCGGGATGGTATTGGCCTTCAAGGAGGGGGTGGCAACGATTACCAGCGGGACGACGGCAACCCGGGTAATCGGTGCGAAGTCATGCTCTGGCGAGAAGGGCAGGTCGGGATACAGGGTGGGATTGATGGCCATGGTTCCGTCGGCGGCCAATAGCAGTGTGTAGCCGTCGGGTGCGGCTTTCGCTACCGCGTCGCTGCCGATATTGCCGTTGGCGCCGGGCCGGTTTTCGACCACGACGGGTTGGCCCACGGCTTCTGCCAGCTTCTGGCCGACCGCACGCGCCAGTACGTCGCTGGTGCCGCCGGCCGAAAAGGGCACGATCAGGCGGATTGGCCTGTCGGGATAAGTTGACGCCGCAGTGGCGCAGGTGGCCCCCGCCGTGACGGCGATCAGTGCTAAACCCAATTTGGCAATCAGCTTCATGACAGTCTCCCGAGTATCGTTATAGTTAATGCACACGTTTGCATTAATGTACGTCGAAATTCGGCAGCTAGGCAATGAATTTCAGATATCATGGGCAAAAAATGCAGATAGGATCAATCTCCAAAGGGCAAACGTATGCATTTCAACGGGATTTCATTGGAAGATGCCAGCCGGGTTGCCACTGCGGGACGCCGCCGAACCGCATTCGACAAGCTGTGGCAGGCCCATCATGTGGGCGATATGCCGGACGGCCGATCGATAATCTTCATCGACCGCCATCTGGTTCACGATCTGTCCAGCCCGCAGGCGTTCGCCGGGTTGGTGGAAGGGGGGCGTACCGTCCGGAGTCCTGAGCGGACGTTTGCCATGGCCGACCATATCGTTTCGACTGAGCCAGGCCGCTCCGAGGACACGGTGCCGGGCGGCAAGGAAATGATCCTGGCCCTGCGCCGGAACGCTGCGCGCTTCGGGATTCGTCATTTTGGAATCGGCGACGCCGAGCAGGGTATCGTGCACGTGACGGCGCCCGATCTCGGCTTGATCGTGCCCGGCATGACGGTCGTGTGTGGCGACAGCCATACCTGCACACTGGGGGCGCTGGGGGCGTGGGCGTGGGGAATCGGTACCTCGGAAGTCGAGCACGTACTGGCCACGCAAACGCTCGTGATGCATCGCCCGCGGTCGATGCGCCTTGCCCTGCGCGGTCGGCTGCACGGCGGCATCGGGGCGAAGGACCTGGCTTTGCACGTGGTACGCCGTATCGGCGTGCAAGGAGCGGCAGTGGGCTTTCTTGAACTGGCGGGCGAGCTTGTCAGGGATTTGTCCATGGAAGCACGCATGACGTTGTGCAACCTGGGAATCGAATGCGGCGCGCGCACCGCGTTTGTGGCGCCAGATGAAAAAACGCTGGCTTACTTGAATGCACGCATACCGGGCCTGGAGCAGGATGTCGCCGCGCTTGAACGATTGGGCGATGCCGGTTCGGATAGCGGTGCCACTTACGATACCGAGCAGACTCTGGAAATCGACCTGGACGCACCTCAATTCACGTGGGGGACCAATCCCAGCCAAGCGGTGGGGGTCCACGAGTCGCTACCATCGATGGACGCCGCCGCCGACGCGAAGGCCAGGCAAGTCATGCAGCGATCATTCGAGTACATGGGGCTGGTTCCAGGAGCCCCATTGCGGGGCCAGCCGGTGCAACGCGTGTTTATCGGGTCTTGTACCAACGGGCGCCTCTCGGACCTGGAGTTGGCGGCCGGGGTGATCCAGGGCCGCAAAGTACATGCCAATGTCAAGGCATTGGTGGTGCCCGGCTCGCAGCAGGTCAAACGCCAGGCGGAACAAATGGGTTTGGATCGGATATTTACCGAAGCCGGCTTCGAATGGCGGGAATCGGGCTGTTCGATGTGCGTCGGGATGAACGCCGACCGCGTTGCCCCGGGCGAGCGGTGCGTGTCTACTTCCAACCGGAATTTCGAAGGAAGGCAGGGTCCGGGGGCGAGAACGCACTTGGCAAGTCCAGCAAGCGCCGCCGCTGCCGCCATTGCCGGCGCGATCGTGGACCACCGGGAGCTGACCTGACATGCAAGCGTTTCGCAGCCACTATGGAATCATGCTGCCCATCGATCGGGACAACGTCGACACTGACGCCATCGTGCCCCAGCGCTGGTTGATTACCGTAGAGCGAAAGGGCCTGGGCAAAGGGTTGTTCGGTAGTTGGCGCTACGACGAAGCCGGCCGCGACCATCCGGATTTCATCTTGAACCGACCCGAATACGCAAATGCTTCGGTCATCGTTGCCCGCTCGAACTATGGCTGTGGTTCTTCACGGGAACATGCGGTTTGGGCTCACTTGGACTACGGTATACGCGCGATCGTGGCGCCCAGCTATGGTTCGATTTTCTACGAGAATTGCCTGAAGAATGGCTTGCTGCCCGTCGTACTCGCAGAAGACAAAGTCAACGGCCTGATCGGGCAAGCATTGGCCGGCGACGGCAGTGGGCTTGCCGTTGACCTCGAATCGAACCAACTGACCGGGCCGGACGGCATGGTTTATGATTTCACGATGGATGCAGGGCGGCGCCGGTCCCTTCTTGACGGGCAAGACGATATTGCCGCCACATTGACCCAGCGTGAATCGATCGATATTTTCGAAGTATGGCAACGAAGAACAAATCCTCGGTTGGGCTGAATCGCGACGCCGGCGCCAACGTCACGATCAAGGATATCGCCAATAGCCTCGGGCTTGCGTACAGCACAGTTTCGCGTGCTTTGGCCGATCACCCAAAGATCAGTTCGGATACCCGTGCCCGCGTGCATGAGGCGGCGCGGGCAATGGGTTATGTGCCCAATGGGCCGGCGCGCAACATGAAGAACATGCAGAGCCCGGTGGTCGGCCTTCTTATCCCGGATATCCAGAACAGTTTTTACGCGTCCATCGCCAAGATCGTGGGCGATGCGGCAATGGAGCGCGGCTTGCAGCTTGCGCTCAGCGTGACGGAAGACAACCCCGCGCGCGAACTGCAGGATCTGCGCGCGTTTGTCGTGTCGCGGGCTGCCGGCATAATCATTACTCCCACGGCGACACCCAAGCCCGAGACGTTGGCGTTGTTGGCTGGCATGCGCGCGGCACAATTGGTGCGATGCCATCCTGAGATAGAAAAAGAGGCGGTCGTGATCGATGACGCCTCGGCTATCCGGACCGCCGCGGTGCACTTGATCAATTACGGCCATCGCCGTATCGGCTATGTGGGAACGACTACCGATTTCAGCTGCGGCGTCGACCGTCTAAGCGGCTTCACTGCCGCGCTTCAGGCCAATGGCTTGAATCAGGACTTCATTTCCGTGGGCTTGCCGCGCCCCGAGTTCGCGCACCATGCCGTTCATGCGATGATGAGCCGCGCGGATCGCCCCACCGGGTTGGTCATCGGTAGTTCAAGCCTGACCATAGGCGCCCTGAAAGCTTTACGCAGCTTGGGTTTGTCCGCGCCCGCCGACGTGTCGCTGGTGGGGTACGGCGATCCAGAGTGGTTCGATCTGGTAGGAGATGGCTTGACCACGGTCTCGCTACCGGTCCAGGCGATGGGTACTTATGCCATCAGCTCGCTATTGGCGCAGATCGATGGCCACGTGCAGTTTTCAGGTTCGACCGCCTCGGCTTCGCGGTTTCCCGCGTCGCTTACCGTGCGCGGCTCTACCCGGCCGTGGCGGGAATAGCCGCGTGTTCCATGAGGCACACGGTGCTTACTGGCCCGCAGCATCGCGCCGCTCTTGCAACAACTGCCCCAGAACCTGCGAAGCGGCGATGGCGCGCGGGAAGCCCGCTGGCACGGTAACCATGTAGATGACTTCCTTGAGCTCGTCTTCCGACACGCCGATATTCAGCGCATAACCGGCATGGACCCGCATCATGCCTGTTTCGCCCAGGGCCGCCATGGCCGCCACCGCGGCCAGTTGGCGGGTGCGGTTGTCCAGGCCAGGCCGGCTCCATACATCGCCCAGCGCATAGGCTTCGGTGGCCTCGGCCAGGAAAGGGAACTCACGCCGCATGTCTTCCAGGTTGGGCTGGGTTTTGCCCTTATTCAGTTCACGTATGACTTCAGCGCCGCGCTGGGCGCGTGCCTCGGTCGTCGATGCGCGAGACAGCGCGGGGGCGGCAAGAGTGGCCAGCAGCAGGCAGGCCAGGGCGGATTGCACTCGGTTCATCGCATTCTCCTTTGAAGGTCCCGGTGGGAAACTCGTTACTGGCTGGCGGTCGGGCGCACCACGATTTCGCTGGTGTCCACGTCGGCGGGCTGATCGATTACGTGCGCGATGGCCGTGGCGATGGCCTCGGGCTTGAGGGCGATCTGGCGATAGCTTTCCATGGCTTTGGCGGCGGCCGGGTCGGTAATGGTGTCGGCCAGTTCCGATTCGACGACGCCGGGATACACGCAGGTCACGCGCAGTTTGTCATTCTCTTGCCGCAAGCCGTCGGAGAGGGCGCGTACCGCATATTTGGTAGCGCAATACACCGCGGCGGTCGGCACCACAGACAGCCCGCCGATCGATGAGACGTTGATGATCTGCCCGCTGCCTTGCCGCTGCATGGTGGGCAGCACGGCAGCCACGCCGTACAGTACGCCGCGGATATTGACGTCTATCATGCGATCCCATTCGTCGATTTTCAGCGATGCCATGGGCGACAGTGGCATGACGCCGGCGTTGTTGACGATGACGTCGATGCGGTCATGGGTCTGCAGCGCGAAATCGACGAAGGCTTGCATGTCTTCATGCTGGGTGACATCCAGTGCGCGGTAATGCACCTGGCCGCCTTCCGCATTCAGTGCGTCGGCCAACGTCTTCAGGCGATCGGTGCGGCGCGCGCCGATCACCAGGCGGTGGCGGCGGTCGGCCAGCAGCCTGACGGTAGCTTCACCGATGCCGCTGCTGGCGCCGGTGACGAGGATGACTTTTTCTCGGGTAATCGTAGACATCGCAAAACTTCCTGAACAAGAGGGGGAAGGGCAAGCCGGGCCGCCGACGGGGCGTTCCGTCATGGCTGCCATGCTAGGGGTGCGCAACCCCCGCGCTAAGACCTGTTCCTATTCGATGCTTGCCTAAAAATATTGGAAAGTCCCCCCGATACACCGGTAACTTGGTATCTTCTGGCCTATTGCCATGCCAGCCGGAGCGCTATCCATGGAAACAGACACTCAGGGCCGCTCGCCCCAGCAGGACCGCATGATTGCGCTGCTGAAGCATCTGGCGCCGACCGAGGGCTATACCCGGTCGTTGCTGGACGGAGTGACCTTCATGCGTTCGAATGGTCCCCTGGCGTGCACGGCGGCTCTGTATGAACCGAGCATCGTGATCGTGGCCCAGGGCCGCAAGCGCGGTTTTCATGGCGGCGCCATGTACGTCTACGACGCACAGCACTACCTGGTATTGTCGGTGCCGCTGCCGTTCAATATCGAGACCGAGGCTAGCGAGGCCGAACCCTTATTGGGACTAGCGCTGCGCATCGACCCGACGATGACGGCCGAACTGGCCATCGGCGTGGACGAAGCGGGGCAGCAACCTGAATCCCGAGCGGTGACCATGTACTCCACGCGCATGGACGCCAAGCTCGAGGACGCCACGCTGCGCATGCTTGAGGCCCTGGGGTCGCCGGTGGAGGCGAAGCTGCTGGGCCCGGCCATCTATCGCGAGATCACTTACCGGGTATTGATGGGTGAGCAGGGGGGCGGCTTGCGCGCCGCCCTGCAGCAAGGCGGCAGTTTCGGCCGGATCGCCAAGGTGCTGCGGCGCATTCACACGCAGTACGAGCGCAGCCTGGACGTGGCCATGCTGGCCAGCGAGGCCAACCTGAGCGTGCCGGCCTTTCACGTGCATTTCAAGTCGGTGACTGCCACCACGCCTATCCAGTACATCAAGGCCATTCGCCTGCATCAAGCGCGGCTGATGATGGTGCGCCAGGACATGAGCGCGGCCAGCGCCTGTGAGCAGGTGGGCTACGAAAGCCCGTCGCAGTTCAGCCGCGAGTTCAAGCGCTTGTTCGGCCGGACCCCGACCGAAGAGGTGCGCAGCTTGAAAGCGGTGTTGGCGCTGGCGCCGCCGGCGGTGCATCCCGAAGGGTATTTGCGCCGTTTCAGCAGCGTGGGCACGGTGTCGATGGATCAGGCGTAAGGATCCCCCAGGGTGGCGGCATAGTGCAGCTGTCTGTGGCACGCCCTTGGCAGGGCGCGGCATTCAAGGCGTGCCAGCGACAGTCGTGCGCGGCGGCAGCTTGAAGCCGTCCTGGTCTGGTGTATCAGCCCACGCCTGGAAGGCGGGCGAGGGTTGCACTTCGCCGGAGCGCATCAGGTCCAGCCAGACATCGCAGGCTTCAAGAAACCGGTTGATGCCGCAGGGCCACAGCACAAGGCTGAGGGCTTCGGCGATCTTGGCTTCGGCGACGCCGTGGGCATAGCAGTCGCGCAGCACCACGCGCAGCGGCCAGTGGTGGCCCAGGGCCGCATGGCAGGCGGCCAGCGTCAGCCTTGCCAGGCCGGGTTCGACGTCCGGGTTCGAACGCAGCAGGTCCGTCAGCCCGGCAATATACGATGAACCCGCGGGCGAGGCAGGAAAATAGGCCTGCCAGGACTCGGCCAGGAACTCGTACGCAGTATGGCCCTGCGCCCACGCCACCAGGCGGAAGACGGTATCGGCCTGGGCGTCGTTGCCGCCCGTGCGAAAGAACAGATCGACGTGATGGGTACCGACATGTTCGCGCGCAGCTACAAGCAGGCCCAGCCAGACGAATTCGCGCTCGAAGGCATCCAGGTGGTGCGGATCCAGGGTTAGGGTCTTGTAGACCACGCCGTAGACGTCCTGCAAGTCGGGCAGGGCGGCGGCCATGGCACCTTGGTGAGGCAGCAGGTAGCCGCGGCGGGCGCGAAAGGCATCCAGGCGTTGCCTGACCTCTGCGGGGCTAGGCAGGCGGGACGGGGTAGACATGTGAGCTCCTGCTGCTGTCATCATTCGATGCGGATATTGGCGTCGCGGATGATCTCGCCCCAACGTTTCCGGTCGCGCTCGATAAGCGCCTGGAAGGCCGCGGTGTCACCGGTCACCACCTGTGCGCCCAGTGTCGCTATCTGGGCGCGTACGCCTGGCTGGGACAGTGCCTGCTGGATGGCGGTGTTCAGGCCCTGCACCACCTCTGGGGGCATGCCGGCTGGCCCGACGATGCCGAACCAATTGCTGAAACTGTAGTTGGGCAGCCATTGTTTGATAAGCGGGACCTCCGGCAGCGCCGGCGCGGCTTCGTCGCCGCCAAAGGCTATGCCTCGCAGTGCGCCCGTCTTCACTTGGCCCATGAAGTCCGGCATGTTGCCGATCAGCATCTGTACGCGGCCGGCCTGCAGGTCGACCATGGCCTGGGCACCCCCTTTGTAGGGCACATGAACGATATCGATGTCGGCCTGCCGGCGAAACAGCTCGCCGGCCAGGTGCGGCGCGGAACCGATGCCCGCCGATGCATAAGAGATGCGGCCGGGATGCTGGCGGGCATATTCGATGAGTTCCTGCACGGTGCTGAAGGGGGCGTCAGGCGAGGACACCAGCATCGAATAAATGTCGGCCAGCGTCGCAATGGGGGTGAGATCCTTGCGTGCGTCGATGGGCAGGGTCAGGCCGGGCAACTGCGGCGAGATGGTCAGCATGCTCATGGTGGCCATGCCGATGGTACGGCCGTCTGGCGCGCCGCGAGACACCGCCTGCGCGCCTATGAAGCCGTTTGCGCCCGGGCGGGTCTCGACCACGACGGGTTGGCCGAGCAAGGGCTGCAGGGCTTCGGCCAGGATGCGGCATAGCGAATCCCCCGCGCCGCCGGCGCTGAAGCCGTTGATCAACTGCACCGGTCCCTGGGGTTGCCATCCCGTTGAAGCGGGGGACTGTTGCGCCAGAAGAGGGGCACCCGGCAATGCCAGGCCGGCGACGATCGAGGCCATGGCCGCCAGCGTGTGGCGGCGCAAACGATTGATCGCGCCGCAAGATTGCGGCGGTGCAGGGGTGTCGGGATGGAAGCTCATCAGTCTTTCCTGGTGATTGGTCCGAGGTCTGGTCAATTGACCTTGGCGCCGGAACTGCGCACGGTCTCGCCCCACCGCACGATTTCTTCTTCGACGAAAGCGGTGGCTTCTTGGCGTGTGGTGCGCATGGGTTGGGCACCCATTTGTTCCAGCCGCGTGCGCATCGACTCGGATTCGCCGGCGGCGAGGATCGCCGCGCTTAGCTGATCGAGGATAGGCTCGGGTGTGCCTGCCGGCGCGGCAATACCCCACCACACGGAAACTTTCTGGGCCGGATAGCCTTGTTCGGCAAATGTCGGCACGTCGGGTAGCAGCTCGCTGCGCTTGTCGGCCGCCACGGCCAGGACCTTGATCGTCCCGGCCTTGATCTGGCCGATCACATTGGCCTGGTTGGTGAAAGCGGCCTCGACCCGGCCCGCCAGCACGTCGCTCATGGCCGCGGCGCCACCCTTGTAGGGAATGTGCACGAGATCGATACCTGCCACGGACTTGAACATCTCGCCCGCCAGGTGTTCAGAGCTGCCCGAGCCTCCCGAGCCGAAATTCAACTTGCCGGGTGTAGCCTTGGCCATATCCACGAACTGGCTCAAGGTGTTCGCGGGGAAAGCGGGGTTGACCAACAGGATGCCAGGCGCGTTGCCGACAATGGCCACTGGCGCGAGATCGGTGCGCATGTCGTACGGCATCGATTCGTACAGGCTGACGTTGATGGCATTGCCCGGCGAGATCAGCAACAGGGTGTAGCCGTCTGCGGCCGACTGGGCAACGTAGTTCGACCCGATATTGCTGCCCGCGCCGCTGCGGTTCTCGACCACCACGCTCTGGCCCAGGCGCTCGGAAAGCGCCTGGGCCAGCGTGCGGGCCACGGCATCGACGCTGCCGCCGGCTACGTAGGGCACCACAATCTGGATAGGGCGGTTGGGATAATCGGACGCCGGCGCCGAGGACGCAAAGGCCGGTAAAGTGGCGAGGGCAGCGATGGCCGCCGGCCGGGCAAGTCGCGCAAGTGAAAAGTTCATGGCACCGTTCTTGTCAGAAGTTGGACAGCACAAATGAAGTCGGGTCAGGCCAGGCTGCGATAGACGGGCCCATAGAAATCGCGTAGTTCGGCCAGCTGGCTGGCCGGCGGTTGCTGGTACATGCCGCGGCGGGACGTCCAGGCGCCTCCCATCAGCGCGCGCAGCCTGACGGCGGTCTCGCCCATTTTCACCAGGCCTTGCACTCCATTGAGTATGGGCACGCCACCGGCGGCAGTGCAGCGCACGCCGGCCCGTGCCAGCAGCACCATGAAGACTCCCACCGCCGGTATCACGACTTCGGCGCCGCTGGCCGATACGTCATCGACCTGGCGCTGGAACCGGGCGATCAGGGCCTGGGCCACGGCCGGGTCGGAAAAACCCTTGTCCAGGTCGACCAGGCGCTCGACCTCGATCGAGCGCGCGCTGTGCAGCCGTTGCGCCAGGCCGTAGCGGCGCACGTTTTCGACGATCTTGGGTATGTGCTTGGGGCTGCCGGTAACCAGGGCGAAGTCCGCACCCATCATGCTGGCGAGGTGAAACGAGGTCTCGCCCAGCCCGAGCACCGGCATGTCGGCCAATTCGCGCGCTTCGCGCAGGCCCGGATCGCAGATGTTTCCGATCAGGAAGGCATCGTAGCCTTCGGCGCTGGCGCGCTCGACGTTTTCCAGCACTTCCTGCGTTTCGATGAATTCAAGCGCGCGGTATTGATCCCCCACGCCGCCGCGCTTTTCGATGCCGTGGAATGTCAGCGTGGTGCCGCTGTCGGCCGCGGCGCAGGCAACCTCGCGCAGGGCCTCGTTGTACGCCGGCCATGCAGAAGGACGGGTCATGCTTTGGTACCAGATTCGCATAAAGCGGCCTCAGTTGGTGAAAATTCGTGGCCCAGGTTGTTACGTCTATCGATATTGAATTTCGCAAAATACTATCACCCGAAATAAAATAACGCTAGGCGTAACGAAATGGTGAGCAAATTGGTATCCTCTGTCCGTTGACAATTTGGCGGCGCTGGGCGGCGCGTAGGCGATGGAAGACAAGAAATCCAATTCGGTGGAAGCGGTGCGCGTCGCCGTGCGGATCCTGGACGAGCTGGCCCTGGCCAACCGGGCGATGGGGGTGACAGAGCTGGCCGAGGCCCTGGGCGAGACCAAGCCTCGCATCCACCGCCATTTGTCTACGCTGAAAGAGACGGGCGTCATCGAGCAGGATCAGAGCTCGGAGCGCTATCGCCTGGGATGGCGGGTGTTTCAGTTGGGCGAGGCGGCGGGCACGCAGTTTGACCTGCGCAAGCGTGCTGAACCCTACCTGACACGGATCCGCGACGAACTGCACGAGACTGTGGTGCTGGCCGTGCCCGTCAACGGGCAACCCATGGTGGTGGCCAACCTGGACAATATCTACGCACGCATCACCATCAGCGTGAAACCAGGCAATCGCCCCTTGCCGCATTGCTCGGCGCTGGGGCGGGTGACCATGGCGTTCTCGTCCCCGCATGTGCAAGATGAAATACTGGCCAAGCCGTTGATGGCGGAAACCCCGCGTTCTTTGGTCGACCCGGACGCGGTGCGGCAGCGCCTGGCGCAAGTGCGTGAGCGCTACTACGACCATAGCGACGGCGAAGTGCTGCTTGGCGTCAATACGGTGGCCGTGCCGATCTTTCGCGACGGCGTCATGCTGGCCGGCGCGCTCGCGGTCGTGGGCTCGATGCAGAACATCCCGTCGCCGCCCCGGCCGGCGCAATTGGCCGTTCTGCACCAGTGCGCGGCCGAGCTTTCAGAGCAACTGCAGGGCAACGCCTACACGTTCTGGCAATCAGGGCGCGGTTAAGCCGCCCTGGCCCTGGCTCATGCCGCCTTCTGCTGTTCGAACTGCGCCTTCAGCATCTCGTAGATGGCAATCGTCAGGGGGCTGATGGTGTCGCCACGCGTCCATAGCATGTAGGTCATGGGCGGCAGCGGCGGCAGGCCATCGGCCTCGCCCAGCACGCGCATGTCGGCGCCCAGAAATTCCACGCTGCGTGCCGTCACCCCCAGGCCGGCGCGCACCGCCGCCTTGATGCCCACCAGCGTCGGCGCAACGTAATTGATGCGCCAAGTCAGCCGCGTTTGCGCCAGCGCTTCCAGGGCGGTCCTGCGGAAGATGCTGGGCTCGTCGGCCAGGATGAGCGGCAGGGGGGCACGCCGGTTGTAGACATAATCGGCGGCGCATATCCAGGCAGTGGGCGAAGTCCGCAGCGCAAAACCGGTCAGTTCAGGGCTGGTGCGCGTAGAGATCGTCAAGTCGATGTCGCCCGATTGCAGGGCATCCATCAGGAAGGGACTGCGGTCCACCCGGATTTCCATCCGCACTTTGGGGGCGTGGCGCGCGATGTGCGTCAGCACCGGCGGCAGGATGGTGTCCGCGACGTCCAGCGGCGCGCCCAGCTTTATCTGGCCTTCCATCTGGTTGCGCCCGATGCTGCGCAAGGCTTCGTCATTGATGGCCAGCAGCCGGCGTCCATAGTCGGCCAATTGCTGGCCCTGGGCCGTCAGTATGCGGCGCCGGCCCTTCTTCTGGAACAACGGGCAGCCCATCTGGCTTTCCAGCCGCTGCATCTGCTGCGTGATGGCCGATTGCGTCTTGAACAGGGCCTGGGCCGCGCCCGAGAATGTATTAGCTTTCTCCACAGTTACCAGGGTGCGGAGCAGGTCCAGGTCAAGATTTTTCATAGGGATTACCCTTGCCGGGCCATGCGGGCATTGCGGCGTTTTCATAGAGAAAATATTAAGGCTGCTTATGTGTTTCTTATAACAATTAATTTGTGGGCCAGGGGGCCGGCACCTATAGTCGTTTTCGTTACAGGAGACGAACATGACCGAAACCCACGAAAGGCAGGCAGCCGTTGCCCGCTTCATCGATACCGCAAAACAGCACACCGGCGGCGACGTCGGCCGCCAGGATCTTGACCTCGTGCTGCGCGCGCTGGTCGATATTGCCTCGCAGCCGCAATGGTGGTCGGAACACGATTATCCGGCGCCGGAAGGCGACGAGCTGCAAGCCCGCTACCTGATCCACGAAGAGCCCGACAGCACGTATGCGCTTTACCTGAACGTGATGAAGCCGGGCAAGAAGATCGTGCCCCACAACCACACGACCTGGGCCTGTATTGCCGCGGTGGAAGGCACCGAAAGCAACTACCTGTATGAACGCACCGATGATGGCAACCAGCCGGGCCACGCGACCCTGCGCGAAACCGGGGTGAAGCTGGTGGCCCCGGGCCAGGGCATTGCCTTGCTGGCCGATGATATTCACGCCGTGCGCATCGAGGACGACACCATCCGGCATCTGCACATGTACGGGCTGGCGCTGGAAAAACTGGATCAACGCCTGGCCTACGACATGGAAAACAATACCTGCAAGGTCATGTCCGTGGGTGTGAAGACGCGCCGGAGCGCGTGATGGACGCCAAGTCGACACGGCTGGCGCACATGGGCCGGCCCGCTTCCGGGTGGGCGAACACGCCCATCGTGAAGGGCAGCACTTACCTTTTCGATAACCTCGCGCAGTGGCGCGGCACGCGCAAGCAGCGCGAGACGCAGCGTGTGCTGTCGTACGGCGCGCGAGGCAACGAGACGGTGTATGCGCTGGAAGACGCGGTAACCGAGCTCGAAGGAGGCTATCGCAGCAAGCTGTTCCCCACCGGGCTGGCCGCCATTGCTTCCACGCTGCTTGCCTGCCTGAAGGCGGGCGATCATGTGCTGGTCTCGGAAGGGGTGTACGAACCCGTGAAGCGCCTGTGCGCGACGCAGTTGGTGCACTACGGCATCAGCTACAGCTACTTCAGCGCCCACGATGCCGACTGGCAGCGCCATCTGCGGCCCGAGACACGCATGGTGTATGCCGAATCGCCCGGCTCGCTGCTGTACGACATGCTGGACCTGCCGGGCATGGCCCAGGTCTGCCGTGCCCGCGGCATCCTGCTTTGCGCCGACAACACCTGGGGCTCGGGCCTGGCCTACCAGCCCTTGGCCCTGGGGTGCGACATATCGGTGGCCGCGGCCACCAAGTACCTGGGCGGCCATTCCGACGTGATGATGGGCTCGGTGACCACCGGCCCGGCACATTTCGATGCGATCGAGAATGTCAGCATCAACCTGGGCCAGACTGTGGCGGCCGAAGACGCCTTCCTGGTGCTGCGCGGCTTGCGCACCCTGGAATTGCGGATGCAGCGCCATGCGCAAAGCGCCCTGGGTGTCGCCACCTGGCTGGCCGGACAGCCCGCCATCAAGTCGGTGTTCCATCCGGCCTTGCCGAGCGACCGCAACCACGCTTTGTGGCGCCGCGATGCCTCGGGCAGCAACGGCCTGCTGACCGTCGAGTTCAACCCGCAGCTCTCCCGGGCCCAGATAGAAGAGGCCGTGGATCAAATGCGCCTGTTCGGCATCGGATCGTCCTGGGGCGGCTACGAAAGCCTGGTGCTACCCGTGGATCCGGCGTGCACACGGTTCGCGGCGCAGGCCGCTGCGCCCGGCTATCTGTTGCGCCTGCACATAGGCCTGGAAGACCCGGCCGATCTTAAAAAAGACCTGGACAGCTTGCTCGACGCCCTGCCCAGCCTGTCACAACAACAAGCGATTGCATGATGAGAGATTCGACCCCGCGGTATGTCGATGCGCGTGAATTGAAAGCGTGGATACATGATGAGGCGGAACTGGCGCTGCTGGACGTACGCGAACATGGCCAATTCGGCGAGAACCATTTGTTTTTTGCGGTGCCGCTGCCGTACAGCGAGCTGGAATTGCACATTGCGCGGCTGGTGCCGCGCGTGGGCACCCGCACGGTGATCTACGGGGACGCCGATACCGGGCCCGCCGTGCAGGCCGCCGCTCACGCGCTGGAGGGCCTGGGATACAGCCAAGTGCATGTGCTGCGCGGCGGCATCCAGGCATGGCGCGATGCCGGCTACGCCACGTTCGCGGGGGTCAACCTGCCCAGCAAGACATTCGGTGAAATCGCCGAACACGTTTATCATACGCCCAGTGTGTCGGCCCGCAAACTGCACGACATGCTCAATGACGCGGCCGAAGACATTGTCGTGTTGGACGGCCGCCCTGTGGCCGAGTACCGCAAGATGAATATCCCGGGCGCGATCTGCTGCCCGAACGGCGAACTGGCGCTGCGCATCGGCGAACTGGTGCCAGACCCGCGCACCAAGGTGATCATCAACTGCGCCGGCCGCACGCGCAGCATCATCGGGGCGCAGACGCTGATCAACCTGGGGATCCCCAACGAAGTCTATGCGCTGGAGAACGGCACCCAGGGCTGGTATCTGGCCGATTTGCCGCTGGAGCACCAGTCCAGCCGGGTGTATCCGGAACAGGTGGCGGCACAGGGCCTCGATAGCCTGCGCCAGCGTTCGCGCCGGCTGCGCGAGAAGTTCGCAGTACCCATCGTGGATGCGGCGCAGCTGCGCGCATGGCTGGATGACGAGGCGTGCAACGTATTCCTGTGCGATGTGCGCACCGAAGAAGAGTATTGCCAGGACGGCTTGCCTGCCCAGGTGCAGCACACGCCGGGCGGCCAGTTGATCCAGGCCACGGACCAGTACATCGGCGTGCGCAAGGCGCGTATCGTGCTATGCGACACGGATGGCATACGCGCGCCGGTGGTAGCAAGCTGGCTGAAGCAATTGGGCTGGAACGTCAGCCTGCTGGAAAACCCCCGGCAATTGGGCGACTTGCCGGCCAGGCCGGTCGATGCGCCGGTGCTGTCGCATACGCAATACCTGGCTGCCGGGCAGCTAACGGCGTTCGTCGCGGCCCATCCGGACGCGGCGATCCTGGACGCCAGGCCCAGTGCGCAGTTCCGCAAGGGCAGCCTCCAGGGGGCGCGGTGGACGATACGCCCGACGCTCATGCAACAACTCGCGAACCGGCCGGTGGGTCCTGTGCTGTTGCTGGGCGACAGCAGGGAAAAACTGGCATTGCTGGCTGGCGACCTGGAGCAGGCCGGCTATCGCGATATCCATTTGTGCGTCGTCGATGATGCCGCGCTGCAGGCATCCGCGCTGCCCATGGCCGCCGCTCCTGCGTTGCCGGACGAGGCATGCATCGATTATCTGTTTTTTGTACACGACCGCCATGACGGCAACAAAGCCGCGGCGCGCAAGTATCTGGAATGGGAAACCAACCTGGTAGCCCAGATCGATGAACAGGAACGCAAGACGTTCTCAGTGGGCGGCTAGCCCCATCACAGGAGAAGAGACATGCATTACCAGTTAAGAACCACGCTGGCGTTGGGTACGATCATTCTGTCGGCAAGCTGGGCCGGCCAGGCCCAGGCCGACCAGTGGGACGACATCAAGGCCCGGGGCACGATCGTATGCGGCACGCAGAATGCCAGCTCGCCGTATGGTTTCCAGGATCCGGCCAAGCGCGAGTACGTGGGCTATGACGTCGATATGTGCAAGGCCATCGCCAAGGAAATGGGACTGAAGCTGCAGCACAAGCCGGTGTCCACCGAGGCCCGCATCCCGGAAGTCAAGATGGGCCGGGTCGACATGATGGCCGGCGCAGTGGCATGGTTGCCCAAGCGCGCCGAACAGGTCGATTTCAGCGATCAATACTTGCAGGGCTACATCAAGGTACTGGTCAAGGCGGACGCGGGCATCAAGGCGCTGGGCGACCTGAAAGGCAAGAAGGTATGCGCCTCGTCCGGCTCCAGTTCCGCCGCTATCGCGCAGAAAGTGCTGCCAGAGGCCAATGTACTGACCTTCCAGAATATCTCGCAATGCTATGTGGGCCTGCAAAGCGGCAAGGTAGAGGCCATGACCGCCGGCGAACTGGTGTTGCGCCGCTTCCTGAACGATTCCCAGAAAGAGGGCAAGCCTACCGCGCTGCTCGATGAGCCGACCTATATCGAGCACATAGGCATCATCGTCAAGCAGGGGGAACCGGCCTTGCTGGCCCAGATCAACCAGGCCATCGCCGCATTGGACAAGTCGGGCGAATTGACCGGTATCTATGACAAATGGATGGGGGCCGAGTCGATCTACAAGATGAAGCGAGACTTCAAGGTAGAGCCCACCGCGGCGGCAGCGCAGGCCGACGCGGCGAAGTAATCAGGCAACCGGAGCAAGAGGGCGCGGCGCGCCCTCGCCAGTCCCATGGATTTTTCTTTTTCTATGCTGTCCGACCCCGAGATCATGGGCATGCTCATGAAGGGGGTGTCCATCACGTTGCGGCTGTTCGCAGGTGCGCTGGCGGGGGGATTCGTGCTTGCGCTGGTGCTGACCGGCGTCAACCTGATTCCGTCGCGCGTAGTGCGCGCGGTCGTGGCGCTGTATGTGGAATACCACCGCAATGTACCGACCGTGGTGCAGATCCTGGTCTGGTACTTTGGCATGCCAGAGATCTTGCCCGAATCCATCCGTACATGGATCAACCAGGGCAACACGGAATTCTCGTTCGCCTTGATTGCGTTGTCGCTGAACGTCAGTGCGTACTACTACGAGGATATCCGATCAGGTATCCGGGCGATCTCGGCTACGCAGATCGAGGCGGCCCGGTCGATAGGCCTGGGGGCCGTGCAGGCCCTCTTTTATGTGGTGCTGCCGCAAGCGGTGCGCTACGCCGTTCCGCCTATCATCAATCGGTCCATCATCCTGTTCAAGGACACCAGCCTGGCGATGGTGATCGGCGTTACCGACCTGACATACCAGACCAAGCGGATAGAGAATGCCACCTTCCAGACGTTCCAGATATTCCTGATCTCTACCTTGATCTACCTGTGCATGGCCTTGCTGATCTCGGCGTTGGGCGCGCATCTTGCACGTAAGTATCCCGCCAGTTTCAAGAGTTGAGCATGATCGAGTTCCTGCATACCTATGGCATGATGTTCCTGGTGGGGTCGTGGCCCAACGGCCCGATAGGCGGTTTCGCCGGAACCTTGATCCTGGCGGCCCTGGGCCTGGCGGGCGCTTTTCCGATCGCGTTGCTGATAGGCGTGGCACGCACCAGCGACAAGCGATCCACGAAATGGGTGTCTGCGGCGTGGGTGCACACTTTCCGGTCGATTCCCTTGATCATGATCGTGTTCTGGGCGTACTTCCTGCTGCCCGAGCTGATCGGGTTCGAGGTGCCGCCGTTCGCCACCGCCCTGGCTGCCATCGTCATCTACGAATCGGCCTTCCTGGCTGAAATCGTGCGCGCCGGCATCCAGTCGCTACCCGCGGGGCAGGTCGAGGCCGCCAGGGCAGTGGGGCTGGGATATTTCCAGACCTTATGGTCGGTGCAGCTGCCCCAGGCGCTGAGCAACATGATTCCTTCGCTGGTGAACCAGTTCGTCTCGACGATCAAGGCGACATCGATCGTCTATATCATCGGCGTGCAGGAAGCAGCATTCTCTGCCCAGCAGATCAACAGTATCGAGTTGACGGGCGCGCTGCGTACTTACCTGGTGCTGGCCCTGTTCTACTTCTTGCTGTGCGCGCTGCTGTCGAAACTGGCCAAGCGGCTGGAGCTGCACCTGCAAAACAAGCGCCTGGGGCTGGCGGTATAGCCTGGCGCTCACGGAGAGAGAGATGATCCAATTCGAAAGCGTGAACAAGTGGTACAAGAAATACCACGCCCTGAACAACCTGTGCGGTGAAGTGCGCACCGGAGAAGTGCTGGTGGTCTGCGGCCCGTCAGGGTCGGGAAAGTCCACCATGATCCGCACGATCAACAAGCTCGAGGAAATCCAGAGCGGCACCATCCGGGTGCAGGGCGAGAGTATCTGCGGCGACAAGGTCGACATCAACCACCTGCGCGCCAAGATCGGTTTTGTGTTCCAGCAGTTCAACCTGTTTCCCCACCTGTCGGTGAAAGACAATATCGCGCTGTCGCCGGTGAAGGTGGGCGGCATGGCGCGCAAGGAAGCCTACGCGCTGGCCGAGGAACTGTTGCACAAGGTGGGGCTGAGTGAAAAGCTCGACGCGATGCCGGCCAATTTGTCCGGCGGCCAGCAGCAACGGGTGGCCATCGCGCGGGCGCTGGCGCAAAAGCCCACACTGCTTCTTTTCGATGAACCCACCAGCGCGCTGGACCCGGAAATGGTAGGAGAAGTGCTGAGCGTCATGAAGAGCCTGGCCGCCGAAGGCATGACCATGGTGTGCGTCACCCACGAGATGAATTTCGCCCGCGAAGTGGCCGACCGGGTCTGGTTCATGGACCGGGGCGAGGTCCTGGAAGACGCCCCGCCCGCCGAGTTTTTCTCGCATCCTTGCCATGATCGCGCCAGGAAGTTCCTGGCGGACATCATCCATTGACCGGCCTGCGGGAAAGGCGTCAGCTCGGCGCGGTGGCCTTGTTGTCTGTCGGATACTCCAACGCCAGGACGACCAGATGAACAGCCAGCAACGCGAATGCCGCGAGCATCTGAGGTACCCTGGCCTCGGGCGCGAAGATTGTCACGGTCAGGCTCAACAGGAATGCGCTCAGCGTCCAGAAACTCAGCTTGGCGACAATCAAGATGATCTTCTTCAGGTATCCCGAGACGAACAAGTAGTCCACTACCTCCAGAATGGACGCGGCGGTGATGGCCACGCCGCTTCCAATGATGGACATGATCGTTGTGACGACTTTGGCTTCCTTGACAAGAAATTTCGCCAATTTGGCCATGGCTCCACCGGTTACATAAATACCCAGAATTGAAAGAAACCCGACGATCAAGGTGGCAAGAAACTCCAGCAGCCACATCTCTTGCGGCGTGACATCGCGCGACGCGACTCGCAGCACTTCGTGGCTTGCTCCCGGTTCGTAATAGCGCAGGACTTGTTGATCCCCTTCGCTGACCCACTTGACATAGCGATCGCCGCGAATCCCGTCCAACCCTTCCTGCCTGGCCTTCGCGAACAGGTCGGTGATTTTCTGCTGATAAGCCACCTGCATTTGCTGGCGCTGTTCCGCACTGATATCGGCGGGCAGGGCAGCGTTGTATTCATCCAGAAATGCTTGCAGGTTCGCGTCGCCCAGCGGATCGCCGGACGTTTTCGGGTTTATCGACGACGCCAATCTGGAGAAATCTGCCCAAAGCTCGGGTGTTATCTCTGGCGGTTCATAGGTGGTGAATTGGTCGGTATCCGGGGTGGGTGGCACCTGCTGCGTCGATTCCAGCGTGATGGGCTGGATGAACGTGGTGATTGCCGCGTTGCCTTTCAGCGTGACAGCGTTCTGGTACGTCAGGTCTTGGCGCGGAACTTCCTGCGCTGCCGGCTCAGGCGCATCGGTCATCGAACCGAAATCGAAATTCGCGGCCAGGCCCTCGGCATTGAGCGGGTTGGTGTTGATATTCTCCTGGATCTCTTCGGCGGTCCGGCAGACATTCCAGATGCGGGCATAGGCCAGGCGCCCGTTGAACTGTATTTGCGGCGTGCCGTTCGCATCGAAGCGTGCTCCGATCAAGGTGTTGTTATTCGGGTCGGGATTCGGCCCGCCCCAACTGGTGGATCTTTGCAGCTGGCCATCCACATACAGACTGAGCGTCTGGCCGTCGTAAGTTGTAGCCACGTGATACCACTGCTGGACTTGAGGCGCGGTGGTGGAAAATATCCACCAGACCGACGGGTTGGAACAATAAGAGTCGAAGTACCGCGTCGTTGCGCTTCCCATGGTGTGGTCTGCTTCCGAGCCGGTTCCCAGGCTGTATTGCCCGACGCCCAAATGGTAGCGGGAAATGAAATCCTGCAGCGTTATCTGATTAAGGTTGACCAGTGCTTCCAGCGTAAACGGCTGTTGGCCGACGAAGTTCAGATTGTCCGAGGGCCCGCAATCGCCGTAGCCGTCGCCCAGCGCCTGCAGGCAGGTGGTCTCTACCTGCGGACTGAGCACACCGGTGATCGAAATCTGGCAGGCGTGGCCGGAAATATCGGCGACCGGGTTCTGTTCAAAGCCATACCATGCTTGCAGCCCATCTTGTGGCTGTGGCGGGCTGTTGATGTCTTGCCATATCTCGTCCTGCGTACGGCAAACGCTCCATACCGCTACTGATCGAACGCTGCCGTTCAATGACGCCACCGTGGCGTCAGTATTCATTTGTCCGCCAATCAACAGGGCCTGGGCGGCCGAATCCGCGCTCGCGTAGTCGTGCGTTGCCGCTTCCAGGAAACCATTGATGTACAGATTCAACAGGTGCGATTGGCCATCGTAAGCCAGGGTTACGTGATTCCATTGCCCCTGCTCTGGCTGGGTCGTCGAGGTCAGCGTGGAATCGATGCCGCGGGAACCGAGAAAGCTGCCCCCTTGCAGGGCCAGTAGGGGCGCAGCGCTGTTTGCCCCGCTCGCTGCCACGATGACTTGATCGCCGCTGAGATCGCCGAATCGGACCCAGGCTTGCAGGGTGTAGGAATTGTGACCAGTAAAGAATGGCAACAGACTCGAGGCCGCCGTGGCGAACGCGTGTCCTTGTTGCCCCGACAGGCTCATGATCAACGTGCTGGCATAGGGATAGTTGTTCATGTCGGTCGATCCATTGAGTGGGTTTGCGATCCACGATAGGACCTTCGCCGCCTTTACGTCCACCGATCAAAACTACTGAATTCTGGCAAAATCTTGCGGAGTGCTGCACATTTTGTAACAACAGGGACCTCGGCGATGCGGGCAAATGCTTGACCTCAAGACCGTGCTGATCGTGACGCTGGCAACTGCCAGCCTGCAGGCGATTGCCTGGATCTGTGTATGGCGGGCGTGGCGCCATCTCTACGAACTCAAGTTCCTCGCCGCCGGGTTCACGGCGATTGCCCTGGGGGTGCTCATGATGATTCTGCGGGGCGAGCAGCCCGCGGCATGGGCCGTCGTGCTGCACAACACGGTCATCAAGTTGGGGCTGGTTCTGCTGGCCGAAGGCCTGGCGCGCTTTCTGGGCCAGCCGCGCTATACCTGGGTGGGCATTTCGTTGCTGGTTTTCCAGGTCGTGGCGTGGAGCATTGCCCTTGCCGTCAATCCGAACGATCTTGCCATCCGTGTACATGCGTCGACTTTCTTTACCGTGGTCATGATGTCAGTGATGTGCCTGGCGCTTGGGCGCGATCGAACACAACCCTGGTACTTGCGCTGGATAACGATAGGCCTGCTGGTCGAGTACATGGCAGCCAGCATGGTTCAAAGCAGCCTTGAATTTTGGGCGCCAGCAACCGTCCAGGGCATCACGATTCTGGATAATCGCAACGCCTGGTACTTGTTGCAGGGCGTACTTTTTTTGATTGGCTTGTTCGCCTGTCTGCTCTTCATGGTCAGTTGGCGGCTTTCTGCCGATCTGCGCGAAAAAAATATGGCCCTGTCGCGCGAGGTTCTGGAACGCCAACGACTGGCGGGCCGGTTGCATGCCAGCCTCGAGGCCGAGCGTACCTTGCGCGAAGAGCAGGCCGACCTCATGCGGTTGGTCAGCCACGAGTTTCGCACCCCGCTGGCGGTCATCCGCAACGCGGCCGACATGATCGAACTGACCGGCGGCAAGGCAAGCCAGGCCACCCGGGAACGGCTTGCGAGCATGGGCCAGGCGCTGGACCGGCTGTTTTCCCTGGTTGACCGTTTCTTGACCAGCGATCGAGACCATGGCTTTCAACCGGAATTGATACCGATCGCGAACCTGATGACGAATGTGCAACTGCATTTCGAGATGGTCGGGCTGAGCGCGCGCCTGCATTTCAACATGGATGACCATGCCAGTTCGATTCATGCCGATCCGGACATGCTGGCCACTGTCGTCATCAATCTCGTGGACAATGCGCTCAAGTATTCGCCAGAGGATCAACCTATCCATATCGATATTCGAACGAAGGACGGCAATTTGGTCATCCAGGTTCGCGATAGCGGTATTGGCATACCGAGAGCCGAGCAGCACAAGATAGGCCGCCGCTTTTTCCGCGCTTCCAACACCCTGGCCGGCACCGGATCCGGGCTTGGCCTGTATTCCTCTCGTAGAATTCTGGCCTATCATGATGGCTTGCTGGAACTGCTTCCTAACGCAGGGCCGGGAACGATGGCCGTCGTGCGCGTGCCGCTGGCCAGTAAAGCGGCAAGGCAGGCCGAGCCAACGGAGACGAGGACTTGGCACGTGTACTGATCGTCGAGGATGAACCGCAACTGCGCAGGGACCTGGTTGAATTCCTGGCGCTGTGCGACCTTGCCGCGGCAGGTGTGGCAACGGCGGCAGGCCTGCGCCAGGCGCTGGCAGATGGCGATTCGCCCGATGTCATCGTGCTCGATGTCGGGCTGCCCGATGGCAATGGGTTTGAACTGGCCGCGGAAATCCGCCCGCGCTATCGCGGCGGGATCATCATGCTTACGGCATTCGGCGGCAGCGATGACCGCATCCGCGGGTTCGAAAGCGGCGCTGACATTTATCTTGTCAAGTACAGCTCGTTGCGGGAAATCGAAGCCGCCATCCGCAGCTTGCTGCGGCGCACCGAAAATCACGCCACTGCTGCTAGGGATAATTGGGTGCTGGACAGCAGGAACTGGGCCCTGACCGCACCGAACCAGCGCTCGATCAACCTGACGGCAACCGAGTTTGCCCTGGTGAACCTGCTTTGCAGGCATGGTGGCGATGTTTGCGAACGCCAGAAGCTGGTGGATACGCTGGCTCGGCCCAAGACACATTTCGACAGCCAGCATCTCGATGCCGTCGTCAGCCGCTTGCGCCGAAAAATAGGAGATCGAGCCGATCTTCCCGTGCCCATCAAGGCAATCTATGGCGTGGGCTATACATTTACCGCCCCGGTCATCATAAGATGACGGCCCCACGCGCTGGACGCAAGATCGGGCCGCTACGCCAATGAGCAAGCCGTGGAGAGAGCCAGGCCCATTGGGAAATACCGAATCAATCGTTGTATATGCACAGGGCCGGCATTGCCGGCCCTGCCTGCCAAGGCCACTGCAGCCGGCGTCGGCCCGGGATGCCGGGCTGCGGCTGTCAGTGAAGGATGTCCGCCAGGAACTTCCTGGCGCGATCATGGCAAGGATGCGAGAAAAACTCGGCGGGCGGGGCGTCTTCCAGGACCTCGCCCCGATATTCGCCCAGAGCGAGAGGTGCATTTGGATATTTGAAATTAATCGTTCATCGACAGGCAAGAAGGCTCTACGCTTTTCAGTTCTTCGACATGCACAGGATCGGCAGCCTTCGCACCCGCGTTGCGCAGGCACCGGTCCCGGTAGTCGCGACCATCACAAGGCACCACGTACGACATGAGCCAATCGACATTGTTGGCGCCGGGCGGCCGGCCGTTGCGGCAGGCCGCCGGCGAACCGCCGCTGAAGCGGGCCCGGCCCCATGCCGGCGATCCCACTCGCCAAACCATCATCATTTCCCGGATCATTTTCGCGGTGCTTACGGTCGCGCTGTGGGAGGTGGCTGCACGCTGGCTGGTAGACCCGTTCTGGATCGGGCAGCCCAGCAAGATCGCCGAGCGGCTCTGGAAACTGATCGTATCCAACGACCTGCTCTGGCATGCCGTCCCTACGGTACTGCATGCGGCGGCGGGCCTGCTGCTCAGCCTGTTGGTAGGCATCCCGGTCGGATTGTTGTTCGCCTCCAGCAAGTTCGTGGAGCGCGTGCTGGAACCCTTCTTCCTGGGCCTGTACAGCATTCCGCGCATTGCCCTCGCGCCGCTGTTCATTCTTTGGTTCGGCATTGGCCCGATGTCGAAGGTGGTCATGGCTTTTTCGCTGGTGGTGTTCGTGGTGATCATGAATACCTATGAAGGCATGCGCGGTGTGGACCGCGAGCTGATCGACATGATGAAGGCCATGCGGGCGTCGCGCTCATACATCCTGCGCAAGGTGATGCTGCCTTCCATCGTGCCGTGGCTGTTCGCCTCGGTGCGGGTGGGCGTCGGGCTGGCACTGATCGGTTCGGTGGTGGGCGAATTGCTGGGGTCGAACCGCGGACTGGGCTGGTACGTCGAGCACGCCGCGGGCCGTATCGACGTCATTGGTGTATTCACAGGCCTGGTCATCCTGATGATTGTGGGCATCCTGCTCAACGAGCTGGTCAAGTTGGCGGAAAACCGCTTGATGCGCAACCGCCGCTGACCGCGGCATTTTTCATTGCCCGGATGGCCACACATGAATGACGTTGTCTCGGACCCCTCCATTGCCACCCTGTCCAGGTTGGTGGCCGAACCTGCAGTAGAGCTGAGGAACGTCGCCATGGATTATGGCGGCGCCGTCCTGGCGCTGGCCGATATCGACCTGACCTTGGCCGAAGGCGAATTCCTGTCCATCGTCGGCCCCAGCGGCTGCGGCAAGTCGACGCTGCTGAAACTGATTTCGGGGCTGGCCCAGCCGGCCGCGGGCCAGGTCATCGTACGGGGCCGCCCTGTGCAAGGCACGCCGCCAGGCATCGGTTTCATGTTCCAGCGCGATGCCCTGCTGCCCTGGGCCACTGTGCGCGAGAACATTGCCGTGGGCCTCGATTGTGCCGGCCTGCCGGCCGGCAGCGAGCGCGAGCGGCGCATCGATGAACTGCTGGCCTTCATCGGCCTATCCCAATTCGGCGATGCCTATCCGCGCACCCTGTCGGGCGGCATGCGGCAACGCGTGGCGCTGGGCCGCATTCTTGCCTACGCACCCGACATTTACCTGATGGACGAGCCTTTCGGCGCGTTGGACGCACAGACCAAACTGCTGATGGGCCAAGAGTTGCTGAGCATCTGGAGCCGGTTTCGCAAGGGGATCATATTCGTTACCCACGATATCGAAGAGGCTGTCAGCCTTTCGGATCGGGTGGTCGTCATGACTGGCCGGCCGGGGCGGATAAAGGCGCAATACCAGATCGACCTGCCACGTCCGCGCGATTCCCGCGGCGTACGCAAGCTTGCGGCTTTTCACCAGTACGTGGACAGTATCTGGAGCGACATCATGTCAGAGTCGGTACGCGACTGAGCAGCGGCGGAGCCCCCGGCATGCCATCGAAGCCCCTGTGGGGCTGGAGTGCGACCGAACTGGCCGAGGCCATTGCGCGCCGGGATATTTCCAGCCGCGAAGCCGTTCAGAGCGCTTTCGAGCGCCTGGCCGAAGTGAACCCTGCCGTCAACGCTGTCGTCGATATCCTGTACGACGAGGCCAGCGAAGCCGCCGGCCGGGCCGACCAGGCCTTGCGCCAGGGCCTGCCGGCCGGCAGCCTGCACGGCGTTCCGGTCACGGTCAAGATCGATACTGACTATGCGGGCCGGCCGACGACCCGCGGCGTGGTGGCTTACCGCGAACAGATCGCCGTGGAAGATGCGCCGGCCATCGCCAATCTGCGGCGCGCGGGTGCGGTCATCATCGGGCGCACCAATGTTCCGGCCTTCACCGCTCGTTATTTCACCGACAACGACCTGCACGGCCGCACTTACAACCCCTGGAACCGCGCGGTGACTCCTGGCGGTTCCAGCGGTGGAGCCGCGGTTGCAACCGCAGTCGGTATCGGGGCGCTGGCCCACGGCACCGACCGCTCCGGTTCTGTCCGCTATCCGGCCTACGTCAACGGGGTGTATGGCCTGCGGGCCTCGTTTGGCAGGGTTCCGGTATACAACGGCACGGCCAGGACGCCGCCCGGGCTGACCTCGCAGATCACGGGCGTGCCTGGCCTGTTCGCGCGTCACGCGGCCGATCTGCGCCTGGGAATGGCGGCGCTGTCCGCGCCCGACCCGCGCGATCCCTGGCATGTGGCGGCTCCTTTCTACCGGGCACCTGGGGCGCCACGCGGCAAGGTGGGGGTCGCAATGGCATTCGACGCATACGATGTGGATCCGGCAGTCGCTCAGGCGCTGGCCAGGACGCGCACCGCGCTGGAGAACGCCGGCTACGAGACCTGTGAAGTCGAGCTGCCCGCATTCGAAGAGCTTGCGACGCTGTTCCGCCAACTGGCCTCGGCCGAAGAGGCCCAGGACCGCAGCAAGGCCATCGAGGCGTATGGCGACGAGGCCGTGCGGACGGCCCGGCGCAACGCGCGCGGCAGTGTTCCCACACTGGATTTCCAGGCATACATCCAGGGTCTGGGGCGGCGCCATGCGCTGGCGCGGCTGTGGAGCCTGCTGTTGCAAGAGCATCCCTTGCTGCTGTTACCGTTGTCGTTCCGGCGGCCCGTGCCGGTGGACTACGACCAGGGCGGCGCGCTGCAGATGCACCGCTTTGTACGCGACCAGCATCCCATGCTGGCGGTGGCCCTGCTGGGCTTGCCCGCATTGGCGCTACCCGCCGGCACGGCCGGCGGCGCGCCCGTGGGCGTCCAGTTGGTAGGGCGGCGGTTCCACGAGGAAAACTTGATTCACGCGGCCCAGTCTATCGAGCCGGCGAACCTGTGTACGGTCATGCCCATCGATCCCAGATAGCAATGCGGCCCGCCCTTGTGGCTGCAGGACGGGCCGCGTATATCGAGCTTCGGGGAAGAGATGCCTACGCGGCGACCGCGGTGCGAACGGTGCGGTTGTCTACCAGCTGCTCGAAACCCAGGTTGGGCGGAATCAGATCCCACCCGACCAGCCAGTCGTACGTAGACTGGAATTCCGCGCGATCGTACGGAGTCGGGTCGATGTACCGCAAGCGCGGCAGGTGGAAGTCGTCGGGCGTGAGTTGCTGGCGGTAGTCATCGGGTAGTGCATCAATCAGGTAATGCAGGTACTTTCGCTTGTCGGCGTTGATGCGTTTGACGGCCTCTTTGAGAACGACGGTAATTTCCTGCCACGTCTGCGCGTCGACTTCGGGCGAGGCGATTTCCGAGCCCGTGTAGTGCGCCTCGATGACTTTCTGGAAGCCATTCTTTTCGGCCAGGCTCAACCAGGGATCCATCAGCGTGACGGCGGCCAGCCGGCCGTCGCGAACCGCTTCATAGCCCTCGCGCGGGCTGACGTTCACCACCTTGATCTCGTCGCGCGCCAGATAGCCCTCGAGCATCTGCAGCGTGGCGTAGTGGGTGCCGGTGTGATAGCCCACACCGATGACCTGGTTGCGCAGCGTCTGCGGATGTGTGAACTGGGAACCGGGCGCCGAGAGAATGGCCTGGACGCCGATCGCCGAGCGCTTGCCGATGATGCGGCCGCCCCGCTCGCTGTCATGGGCGCGGCGCACCTGGCCCCACTCGCATGCCCGGTAGACCGCGGCCTGGCCTTCCTCGAAGGGCCGATGCGGCCCGATGGAGGGCACGTCGCGATGGTCGGCCACGAATTCGTACCCTTCCAGGGGACGAGCCTTCACGAATTCGATGTCCAGGCCGGCTTGTTGGAACAGGCCTTCGTCGCGCGCGACCAGCCACGGCAGTGAAAAGATCGTGCCGGAAATTTCGTTGACTATCTTCTTGCTTGCCATTATCGACTCCTGTTTGTGGGAAAACGACATCCGCTGGAGCGGGTCAGCGTTCCAGCAAGGTGTTGGTCAAATCCACGTCTGCCTGATCGATGGGTTCGAGATCGGGCTCTACCGAGCGCAGGATCTCGACCATCTTCAAGAATCCGGATTCGGAAATCCGGCCGTCGGGTGAAATGATGTTCGGCGCGACCGCTGCAAATTGCTTGACGAAGACGTCGCTGCGCTCGGGAAACAGTGTCCTGACGCCACGTTCGACCGCAGCCGGATCGGTCTGTATGATTTGCTCGGCTTTCAGCACGGCGCGCGCGATGCCCTTGGCTGCCTCGGGGTGATCGTCTATCCAGTCCTTCTTGGCAACCACCGCCTGCCCCGAATGCGGAATTTTCCGCCAGTCGTACAGGATGCGGTACTTGCCAGGAGACTCCAGTTCATCGTTGATGAAGTCGGGCGTTGTCGACATGATGGCGTCGACTTGCCCCGAGTCCAGGCCGGCTCGCCCGGCGGCGCCGCCGCCCGTGCCGATGATGGTGAAGTCCTTGTCCGGGTCCAGCCCCAACCCCTTGATGGTCCAGCGCAGCACATTGTCGGAGTAGCTGCCCGGAGCAGAGACCACGATCTTTCCGCCACGCAGGTCGGCCAGGCTCTTGTAGTCCTTGTTCGACGGTACGACCAGGATGTGCGTGATGTAGCGGTCGATGCCCACCAGGTAGCGCGCCTGCACGCCCCGGTTGCTCAGCCTGAGCACATGATCGGTCGCGAACGCGGCAAGGTCGACCGATCCCCCCACCAGTGCCTGCACGGCAACGCCGCCGCCGCGGAAATTCACGGTCTCGACATCGATATTCTCGGCCTTGAACAGGCCCTGGTCGATGGCGACCACGATGGGAAGCTGCGATTCATTGGTACCGATCAGGCCGATCTTGACCTTGGTCTGGGCCGCGGCGGGCAGTGCGGCGCTTGCCGCCAGGGCCAGCAAAAGCGCTTGCGCGGCAGCACGGCCGGTGGGGCGGGAAACGGCCTGCACTCGGGCGAGCAGGCGCGAAAAAACGGGGATTGAAAGCATCGACTGTCCGTAGGTTGGGTCGGGTCGTAGACCGGTAATGCGAGGGAAAATAAAGGGTGCCGCGGCCGTTTCTACACCACGCAGGCCCGGTAGAACACGCGTCGCTGCCCGCCGAAGTCGCCGATGCCGCGGTGCTGGACCACGCGGTTGTCCCACAGGATGAGGGCGCCTGGCTCCCAGCTGTAGCGAGCCTGTACCTCGGGCGATTTGATCTCCTCGAACAGGATTGCCAGCAGGTTCTGGCTGACCGTGCGCGAGACGTGCTTGATATAGGTGGTGTAAGACTCGTTGACCAAGAGCTGCTTTCTGCCCGTATCGGGGTGTGCGCGCACCAGCGGGGTTTCGATCGGAGCGGCCAGCGCGCGTTGCCGTGCGTTCTCGTCGGGGTCGGGAAAGCGGTCGGCCATGTGGCCCGTGGCATCCCAGTAGTGGACTGCCGTCAGGGTCTCGAGATAGGCGGCGAAGTGCGGGTCTAGCCTTTCGTAGGCCAGGATGGCATTGCTGAACAGCGTGTCGCCGCCGAACGCCGGCACTTCCTGTCCGTATAGCGCTGTGAGCTTTGGAGGATTCGGCCGAAAGGCCTGGTCGATATGCCAGAGGAAGTTGCGGGCTTGGCGCTTGTCGCTGGAATCGACCACATTGGCCCGTGTATTGGCGGACACCGCAGGCGTCTTCGGTCCGTTGTACAGCACCACCTCGCCGAAAGCCTGCAGCAGGTCGGTGAAGCTCTCGGGCGTGACGGAGCCCGGTTCGAAGATCAGCAGGCCGTATTCCCGAAGCGCGTCACGCAGGGCTGCGCGAGTCTGCTGCGGCAGCGACCCGCCTTCATAGCGCCAGCGGCGGACCTGCGCCCCGAGCGCGGGCTTCCAACGCTCGATGTCAGGCAGGGCTGAAGCGGCCAGGGGCGGCGTGCGAGTCGGTGCAGAAGCGGCAAGGGTAGGCATGGCAGTTGCGACGGATAAAGGTGCCAGCACATGGCTGGATGTTCCGCTGACGTAAGCGTGTCGGAAAATGGTAGCGGTGTTGGCGCGCCAACGGAACGACTCCTCACTCATTTCCTTATGCCGCATTTGCGCTTCGTGTCCGAAGGCATCGGTGCGGTACAGCGGCCCTCAGCGATGGGTTGCCACGCGTGCGGGGTCGGCGGACCAGGCGCTCCAGGAACCCGCGTAGAGCGTAGCCTTGACGCCCAGGTCCTGGGTGGCGGCGATCAGGTAAGTGGCCGCTACCCCTGAACCGCAATACGCCACTACCGGGCGATCGCCATCGAGCAGGCCCAACGATTGGGCCAGGGCCTGGCGTTCGGCGCGAGGCAGCAGCCGGCCTTCCGAGTCCTGCCATGCGGCAGCCGGACTGTTCAGCGCGCCCGGCAAATGCGAAGGGCCGTCGCCCGGGCCGTCGAACGCGGCTTTGCCGCGCGCATCGATCAACAGGAAAGCCGAGGGATCGCGTGCCAGGGTGGGCGTATCGATTTCCTCGAAGCTGCCGCCTGGGGCGGCACCCGCCGGCTGCGGTGCCTCGGTCGCCGTGCGTGCCTGCCAGGCGGCCAACCCGCCATCCAGGATATGCACGCGTGGCCGCCCAATCCAGCGCAGTACCCACCAGGCGCGGCTGGCGCTGGTGCCGCCGGTATCGTCATAGACCACGATTTCATCGTCTTCGCCAATTCCCAGGCCTGCCAGCCAGTGCCGCACCGATTGCGGTTCGGGCAGGGGGCGCCGGCCTTTTTCGCCGCCGCCTGCACCGGCATAGTGCGACGCCAGGTCCGAGACGTGGCTTGCGGGAATGGTGACGGTGGGATCAGTGGGTTCGGGCGACACGAACAGCAGCGCCGGCGGATCGGTATCGGCCAGCCGGCCGGCCAGCGCGGCCGCGCTGATGAATGGCGATGTCGGGGGAGCGGAATGGGCTTGCGTCATGGCGACCTCGATTCGGAAGTTAAGAGCGGGCGTTACGGACGAGCAGATGGCCGCCGGAGCCCGCGGGCATGGAGAAACACAGAAGGGCACTGAGCAGGCATAGCGTGCCCAGCACCAATGCAGCCCATAGGTAGCTATGCGCCGCAGTGGCATCGCCCAGGGTTTCCAAGGCGCGCAGCAGCACGGCGGTCAGAGCCACGCCAAGCGCCACGGACAGGTTCTGCACGGATAGGAAAAAGCTGGTGGCCGAGGCAAGCTTCGGCTTGCCGACGTCGGCGTAGGCAAGCGTGCCGTAGGCGTTCATCTGCAGCGAACGCGCCCAGCCGAAACCGAACAGCGCCAGCACGTAGACGATGAAGGCTTCGCGAGGGTCGAGCACGGCCGCCAGCGCCAGGCACAGCGCAGCCAGCAGGCCGTGCAGCAACAGCCCGGTGCGATAGCCCAGGCGGCGCAGCAACCGTGTGCTGAAGAACTTCATGACGAATCCGCCGGCGGCCGGCGCCAGCACGATAAGCCCGGCAGCCAGGGGACTGTATCCATAGACCTCTTGCAGCATGAGCGGCAACAGGAACGGGACGCCTCCTACGGCGATGCGGAACAGTGTGCTGCCGGCCATGGCGTCGCGGAAGCTGACGATAGACAACAGTGCCAGCGCCAACACCGGTTCGGGGTGCCGCCGCGCATAGCGCACGTATATCGCCAGCAGCACCAGGCCGCCGGCCAGCGCCACGATGGCCGAATGCCACGCGCCTTCGGCTGCGCCGCGCTCACCCAGGGCCATCAGTCCGTACACCAGGCCAGCGAAGGCCAGGCCTGTCAGCCCGGCGCCCAGCGCGTCGAAGCGTGCGCCTGGCCGGCCAGGTTGCGCGGGCAGGAAGCGCCAAACCAGCAGCAGGGTCGCCAGGCATAGCGGGATATTGATCCAGAAAATCCAGCGCCAGCCCAGATAGGTGGTAAGCAGGCCCCCCAGGAAAGGCCCTACCATGGGCGCGATCATGGCCAGCAGTATCACCAGCGCCATGGCCTCGACCAATTCGTGCGTGTCGGCCTTGCGCAGCACGATCAGCCGTCCTATCGGAGCCATGAGGGCGCCGGCCAGGCCCTGGACGAAGCGCAAGGCGATCAGCACCTCGGCGTCCTGGGCCAGGCCGCAGGCGGCCGAGCTGGCCAGGAAGGCGAAGATGGCCAGTGCGAACACGCGCCGGTCACCGTAGCGGTCGGCCAGCCGCCCGCTCAGCGGAATCAGCATCGTCAGGCCCAGCAAGTACGCGGTGATGGCGCCGCTTAGCGCGACCGCGTCGGTGCCCAGGTCGGCCGCCATCGCCGGCAGCGCGGGCGCAATGATGGTGGCATCCAGTTGCTCGATGAAGAAGACTGCCGAGACGATCCACGCCACGCGCCGGGTACTGCCCGAAAGTGTTGGCGTGCCCTGGGTATGCACTGCGGACATCGCCATCTCAGTCGATGACCGCGCGGTGAAGCAAGCGGCGCTGGCCCCCGTAGTTGTACACGCCACGATGCTGCACGATGCGGTTGTCCCAGATCAGCGCTGCGCCGTCCCGCCAATGGTATTCCGCGCAGACTTCTGGTGAGCGCAGGAACTCGAAGACAATGCTCAGCAGGCTGTCGCTGACGCCGCGGGGCACGCCCAGGACGCGCTGTGCGTAAAGTTCGCAGGCAAACAGCTGCTTGGCGCCGGTTTCGGGATGCTCGCGCACCAGTGGAACTTCCAGTGGCTGCCGGTCGAGCCGAGCCTGCGCCAGGCGTTCGGCGTCACCGAACGACATCGAGACCAGGCCCATCTGGTCGGGGTTGTGGATCACCGAGAGCGTATCGAGGTAGTTGGCCAGCGCCGGGTCGATCAGCGCGTAGGCGGCGGTGGCGTTCGAGAATACGGTGCCGCCGCCATACCCAGGCGCCTGGACGCAATAGAGGGCGGTGAACTTCTGTGGCCGCTGGCGGTAGGCCTGATCGATGTGCCAGATGTAATTGGTGCGGGTCTTCTTGCTGGCCGAATCGATCGCATTGGTTTCGCCGCCGACCCTTGGCGCCTGCGGATTTCCGGCGAACTGGGGCGACCCGAACAGGCGGGCGAATTGTTCGAAGTCTTCGGGCGCCAGCGAGCCTGGCACGAACGACAGGAAGCCATGCTTGAGCAGCGATTGGTACAGGAAGTGCTGCACAGGGGGCGGCACGTCTTTCCCGGGCGCCAGGTGAAATCCTTGTACGACGCCACCCACGACGGGCGAGTACGGCGTCACGGTGATGCCTTCGTACGTTTGCGGCTCGTGGTGCAGCCACGCCGAGTCCAATACCCTGGGCTGGTGCCGGTCGGTATCGGCGGGTTGGTGCAGTGGCAGGGGGGCGGCGCTCATTCGGGATCTTCCAGGCAAAGAGAAATCCTAGATACAGTAGGGCGTACCGCCAACCAATATCTCTTCATTTGCTTATGGCGGATGCGCTGTGCCAGCGGGCACGCCAGGCAAACTCGGCCTCCGGGTTTCTCCAGTGGCCAGGCGGTCGACCTTCCAGCAGGTTCAGTAAGTTGCGCAGGGCGGCGTCCTCGAACGAGTCCGCCATTTCGCGAGTGTGGCCGACAAGGTGCGGAGTGAGGATGACATGCTCGCTTCGGCGCAGTGGGCTGTCGGCGGGAAGGGGCTCCGTCACGAAGGTGTCCAGGGCGGCAGCCGCCAGGCGCCGTGATGCCAGGGCACGGGCCAGCGCGGTTTCGTCGATTGCCGCGCCACGTGCGGTATTGACCAGGCAGGCATGCGGCGGCATCAACGCGAGAGCGCTCGCGTCGATCACGGGCGGTTCGCCGGCGCGCACGGTAGTGTGCAGGCTGAGAATGTCGCTACGACGCAGGACGTCGTCCAGCGGCGCCACCTCGATACCGGGCACGGCGATGGCGGTGTCCAGGCGTCCGTGGGCTGCCACCAGGACGCGGCAGCCGAAGGCCTGCAGGCGGTGCGCTACCGCGCGCCCGATTCGGCCGAAGCCGACCAGGCCCACGGTCTTGCCCGAAAGCGTGCGCGCCCAGCGGGCGGAGGGACTGGGCCGCTTGCGCTCGCTGCGCATGACCTGCATGCTGGCCAGGGGATCGTAGAGCAGCATCAGGATCAGTAGCACCGTAGCTTCGGCCATGGAAATGACGTTCTCCGGTGTGGCGCCATGGCCGACCAGCACACCGCGCCGCGTGGCATGGCCAACATCGATGTTCTCGGTCCCAATGCTGGCGCAGACGATACCGGCTAGCCTCGCGGCGGTGTCCAGCAGGGCCGGTTCGACACGAAAGCGCGAGCTGACCAGCATGGCCCCCGCCGTGGCCAGCCAGGCCGGCGCTGGCGCAGTCGCGTCGAATTGGGCTGGGCCGTACACGACTTCCACACCCCGCGCATGCAGTTTCTCTGCGATATTGTCGAAGGTTTCAGCCAGACCCTCGTCGTGCCAGATGGCGACACGTCGTTCGGGCAGGCGCATGAGGCCAGGTGCCGAAGCCATGAATGTACGGCTGCCCGGGCTCAGGTCCTGTAGCTGGGGAACTGCCGCTCGGCCTGTCGTAGCAGCGCGCCCCAGTCCTTGCCGTCGGCGGTAATGCGCGTCAGGTGCCGGGCGACCTGCTCGTTGGTGTAGGCCTGCACGTCCTCGGATGGCAGCACCAGATCGTCGACGCTGCCAGCTGACAGGGCCGCTATCTGCGCCTTGCAGGCCAGTTCGAAATTGTGGTGTTCGACGTAGGCCTCGGGGATCGTCTTGCCGGTGATCAGTACGCCGTGGTTGCGCATCAGCAAAAAGGCCTTGTCGCCCAGGCTTTCGAGCAACCGCACGGTGTGCTCGGGGCTGAACTCGAATCCGGAAAAGGGATGACAGGCCGTACGGGAATGGACCCGGAAGGCATGCTGAGAAATCGGCAGCAGCCCGAATCGCTGCACCGATACGCCGATGTTGGCCGGCGTATGTGTGTGGAATACGGCCATCACGTCGGGCCTGCCCTTGAGGACGCCGCCGTGGATGATGTGGCTGCCCTTGCTGCCATTGCCCGGATCATTGCTCAGCTTGGTACCGTCCACATGGTACTTGAGCAGGGACGAAGCCGTTACCTCGTCGAAGAAGTGACGCTCGTTCTTGACGAGATAGTGCTCGGGCTCGCCGGGCACACGCGCCGATAAGTGGTTGTAGGTCAGGTCGTTGACGCCTGCCGCGGCCATCAAGCGATGACAGGCGGCCAGCTCGATACGGGCCTGCCATTCGGCCAGGCTGATGCCTGCGGGCTGAGCGTGGGATGTGGCGGCGACCGGATCGAGCAGCGTGGAATCGGACATGGCGTGAAATGCGCGTAGGGTGCAGCTGGAGGTGAACAGGCACAGATAGGCGATGAGCAGAAATTATAGGAGCGCGAAATGCGATGCATGCCCGTTTCGGCATACAGATTGCTTATTTGCTCATGCCAGGGCCGTTGCGATGACCTTGAGCTGGCGAGGCATTTGGTTATCACTATTGCCAATTTCCGATTTCTTGCGGACTTCCCTAACATCATCCGTTTATGTGTGTGGCCACCATCGCGGCCCCAGGAAATCGAAAAGCCATGAGATTTGCCAAGCTGCTCGCCATTCTGTCCATTCTGTTCTTGGCCATTCCATTGCGGGCGGGCGCGCAAGGCCGGGATCTCAAATCCCTGGACATCGCCATCGTGGGCGGGGCCAGCGCCACCTACTGGGATATCTTCGCGGCGCAGGCGCTGGGATACTATCGCGATGCGGGCATCGACCTGAAGATCACCAGCATCGATACAGGCAGCAAGGCCGCGCAGGGCCTGGTGACCAGTGCGGTACACCTAGCCTCACTGCCGGCCGAGGTCGCGATCTCGGCAATCGAGAAAGGCGCGGGGCTGGCCATCATCGGCGCCGAAACCGCCAGGCCGCACTTTTCCTTCGTGGTCAGCAAGGACATCGACGGCTACGAACAACTACGCGGCAAGACCATCGCCGTCTCGCAGCTCGCCGAGGCTGGCGCAACCATCCTGCGCAAGCTGCTGGCGCAGCATGGCGTACTGCCCGGCGAATACAACATCATCCAACTGGGCGGCAACAGCAACCGGATGACCGGCCTGATCAAGGGGGCGATTGACGCCACTTTCCTGTCGCCGCCGCTGGATTTCCGTGCTGAATCGGAGATCGGCGCCCAGCGCCTGGGCTACTTGTACGAGGTTTTCGAAAATCCCTACATGGTGTACACGGTGCAAAGCGACTGGGCCGAGAAAAATCCCGACCTTGTCGCCGCGTTCTTGCGGGCCACGATCCGCAGTGCGCGCTGGCTGTTCGATCCTGCCAATCGCGAACAGGCCATCGATGTACTGGTCCGGGCACGCACTGCGACGTCGGAAGATGCCGCGAAGACTTACGACCTTTTCTTCGGATCCAGGGCGATCCAGGCCCGCGACGCCGCCATCGAGCCACAGCATATTCAGGCATATCTCGATTTGCGCGGTGGCGGGCCCCTGGGCCCGGACGCATTTCTGGACTTGCGCTATCGAGCGCAGGCCTTGACCGGCTTGCAGTAAGGCTTACCCATGCCTTCACCACCCCAATCCCTGTCTGCTGGCATGGGGCCGGCGCGCGGCCGCGGTGCGCGGTGGGCGGGCAAGCTCTGGCAGCATCTGTGCTCGCGTACCACGCTGTCCCTGGCCGGCGGGTTTCTGCTCTGGGAAATCGTCGGCCGTTATGTGGTCACCAGCAAAATCCTGTTCGCGCCATTTTCCGAGGTGGTAGGTATCGGCATGCAAATGCTGCTGCATGACGACCTGCTGGCACATATCCGCCTGAGCATGCTGCAGTTCCTGCTGGGATTTGGCCTGGCCGGATTAGTGGGTGTCTCGATCGGGGTGCTGATGGCGGCGAGTCGATGGGCGCGCGATCTGCTGGACCCCTGGGTGTCGTTCTTGTATTCCAGCCCGCTTGTCGCCCTGATGCCCTTCTACATCCTGGTATTCGGTATCGGCATCAGTTCAAAGGTGGCGATTGTGTTCACGGTGGCGGTGTTTCCCATCCTGCTCAATACCACGACCGGCATTCGTTCGGTCGACCAAAATTTCGTAGAGGTCGCGCAGGCCTTCGATTGCAACCGGCGGCAGTTGTTCACCTATGTACTGCTGCCTGCATCGCTGCCGTACATTATGGTGGGCCTGCGCCTGGGTATCGGCCGCGGCCTGACGGGCGTGGTGGTCGGCGAGTTGTTCGCTTCGCAAGCGGGCCTGGGCCATATTATCGCGCAGGCCGGACAGAGCTTCGATACGCCCACACTGCTCATGGGTGTGCTGGTGTTCTCTTTGTTCGGCGTGCTGCTGATGAAGACCGTGGATTGGCTCGAACGTCGTGTGGCGCCCTGGCGCAAGCTCGCTCTGGAGCAAGAATGAACGACATAACCGCGCTCGACATACAAGGCCTGGGAAAGTCATTCACCGGCCGCGATGGGGTTGTCCGCCGGGTACTCGACAATATCGACCTGACCGTGCCGCGTGGCCAGTTCGTCTGCATCGTCGGTGCCAGCGGCAGTGGCAAGACCACGCTCATCCGTGCCATAGGCGGCCTGATTGCGGCCGAGCATGGACACATCGTGTTCAACGGCAAGGTAGTGACCGGGCCCGGCAAGGATCGAAGTTTCGTATTCCAGAACGATTCCCTGTTTCCGTGGCGCACGGTGATCGACAACGTGCTGTTCGGCCTGCAGGTTCAGGGCGTGTCACGCAAGCACAGTCTTCCTGCGGGCGAAGACCTGTTGCGCCGAGTCGGGCTGCGAGGCTACGGTGGGCATTTTCCCGCCGAGCTGTCCGGCGGCATGCGCCAGCGCGTCAATCTGGCGCGCGCCCTGGCGGTGGATCCCGACCTGCTGCTCATGGACGAGCCGTTCTCGGCCCTGGACGCCCAGACCCGCGAAATCATGCAACGCGAACTGCTCGACATCTGGTCCCAGCAGAAGAAGACCGTGGTGTTCATCACCCACCAGATCGACGAGGCCGTCTACCTGGCCGACCGCGTGCTTGTGCTGAGTTCGCATCCGGGCCGCATTGCTGCGGACATCGACATTCCTTTTCCGCGGCCCAGATTGCTGAAGCAGAAGCGCAGCCCTGAGTTCGTCGCGTACGTAGACAGGATCTGGAACCTGATCGAGAAGGACGTGATGGCCACCGCCGCTGGCAGCCATTGAATCGCCGGGAATACCTACACGGTCTCGATGGCCTTGCCAGCGGCAATGTCATCGTTGATTCTGTCGATGAAACCGTCCAGTTCAGCCGGCGCGATGGGGTGGCTGAACATTTCCGAGCGCATCTGCACCCGTTGCCTGCTGATCGCGATGATGGCGTCAATGACTACCTGCGCGTCTTGTTCCGACTTGATCTGATCGTTGACCTGCCGCGCTGCTTCCAGGAAATGATCTTTCTCGTCGTCATAGATGCGTTTCATCGCCTGGGCGATGCGGATCTGCAGCTCGCTGCCGGACAGTTTCGCGCCTTCGCGGAAAATGCGGGCTCCGCCGCCCTCGGTGAACAAGACCGCCGCCCGCTGCAGCGCCGAACCGGATTCCACATAATCCTTGCGCAGGGCTTGAAGGTTTTTCTCTTCGGAAAGCTGGATACGGTCTTCAACCTGCACAGGGCGTTCAAGCACGTATTCCAGCACGTCGGCAAATGCGACGTAATGCTGGAATTCCTCTGATAATTGGGTCAGGAGGTCGCCGAATTCGTGGCGGCTGAAGGTTCGGTCTATTTCGTCAAACTGCTGTGCCAACTGGCTAAGCTCGCGATGCAAGCCATTGAAGTAGCCGTCAACGGGGTTCAGCTCTTTCCAGATCATCGCGCGCAGCCAAAGCGCTTGCTGGTCTTGTGACGGGTCGCCGGCAAAGAACCGCCTGGCGATTTCGGCCTCGGCTTCCCAGTATGGAAGCGCTGCATTGACCAGGCGTTGCGCGTAATCTGTGCCCATGGAGAATTCCGCTCTTTCAAACATAGGGCGGACCACATGGCGTCATCCACCGGAAGATCTGGATTCTATTGAAGGCCTGGCTCGTTGGGAAACGCCATAATCCTATATGTTTATGCGTACGGGGAAATTCGCCCGAATGCGCATGCTTCCCTGGAGTGCATGGCCTATCATGAAGGCCTGTTGGAATTGTTTCCTCTACGCCGATGAATAAACGATGGCTCTTCGTATGGCTAGTCTTGATCGTGGCTTTTGCGCTGCCTGTTGGCGCCCTGGCTTTGGCATTGTTCAATGCACCGGCCCCCTACCGGCTGATTGCCGAGCCCGATGCGCAATGGCGGGCGGGCCAGGTACTTCCCGCCGGCGGCCGTGCCATGGTTCGCAGTCTGTCCGACGATGCCGCCGCCCGCACTGCGGCGCGCCGCACGCTGGAATCCATCTCCACCTCTTCATCCAGCAGCATGCCTGGCGTGCACCGCTACCGGGCGCGTGCCGGCGATGAGCATGGCCTGATCCTGGCCATTGGCCGGTATGTGCTTGTGGTCGCGGCGCCCGATGATGCCGCGCTCGAGCAGGCAATCGCCGCGGTGCCCTTCATTGCCCCGAACGCCGAGCGGAGCGGGGTCGCCGCTATGCTGGACCGGCATCTGTGGGGATTCGTTGCCGGCATACTAGGCTATGCACTGTTGTTTATTCTGTTGGCCAGCCGGACGCTGGCCTGGGCCGCCCGCAGGCCACCATTGCCCGATGTCCCGGCCGCCGGTGAAGCCGACCTGCGCAGCCGGTTGCTCGCGCTCGATTTCCCAGGGGTATCGGCGAGTGTCCGCGCTGACGGCGAACTGGTGTTCGAGCGCGCCGGCGAAGGCTGGGTCGAGCAACTGCGCCTGCAGTTCGACGGCAACGGTAACGTCGTGCGGGCGCTGTCTGGCGGATCGGCGCAATGGGCGCGGTCCCTGGGACACCGTTTCGATTTCTTCAAGTACTGGTGGCGCACCATGCCGCGCGGCCCGCGTAGCGACCAGGTTGCCGAGCTGGTGCAGTCGCTGGGGTGGGTGTGGCAACCTGTGTTTACGTTCCGGCGCCTGATTGGCGGATGACGGGCCCATCCATGGGCAGGCCGGATCGGTGCATACTCGAACAATCTTGAATCTCGGCTGGCCATATGCGGCATGACCACCCCCCCATCCTGCCTTATGACGTCTACGCGGCGGCGCGGTTTTTCCTGTCCACGGGGCGAAGCCGCGAAGCAGTGCTGGCCCGGGTCGGCCTCGACGACGTGCAATGGAGCACCCTGGAAGAGGTATACGCCCAGCTCGGCGGGCACGAGACGCGGTATCGACCTTATTTTGGCGGCCTGGACGATGCCGCCATTGTCCAACGGCTGCTGGCGCCGCGCTGGTCCGATCCTTCCGGACAGCAGGTTTCGTTCGACAGCCTGAAGTGGCATATCGGGCAGGCCGTCTTGGCCCGGCCGCATATTGGCCCATTCGAACAGGTAGATTGGGTGGCCGTGCATATCGCGACGCATCCCGACATGCGCGCGTGCTACTACAGCCACGACGGCAAGCAAGTCTATTTCGCGGGCGAGCCGTTGACACGCCGCAACGGCCAGCCGCTGGGCGCCGATCCGGCCAGTTTTCGCTGGCTGGGCGGGCGGTGGCTGTGCGACGATCTTCATGTCTACGGCCAGGGCCAAGTCGGGGAAGGAAACGCCAAGCGGTTCTGGTACATCGTCGAAGGGGCGGACCGCGCCAGCTTCACCCCGCTGAATCTGGGTTATGCCAAGGATGCCTTGCGCGCGTACTACATCACCAACAAGACCCTGCGCACCAAGAGCCCGGCAGCCTTCGAGATTGTGCCCGAGGTGCGCCTGAACTTTCGCGATGCAAGCCTGGATCCGTTAGTGGACACCAGCGCCTTTGCGCGGGATGCCGAGTACGTTTATTTCTACGGCGTGCGGCTACGAGGGGCGGACCCCGCGGGGTTTCGTGTCGTGGGCGACGGCTACAGCACTGACGGGCAGGGCGTCTGGTACCACGAAGACAAGCTGCGCATCGAAGGCGCCGACGCCGCGACGTTTCGCGTTCCCGTGCCGGGCGAACCTTATGCGGGGCGCCACCATGGCGCGACCGATCGGTTGCGAAGTTATGTTTGTGGCGAACCGCAGGATCCGCATCACGCGTTCGAATCCTGGCGCGCGTTCTTCGAGTTCCATACCGATCTGCGGGACTGGTGGTGGCACCGGGAGGCCGCCCGGCGCGGCTAGCGCCAGGCGTATCGGTGGCACCTATCAGTGTTTGTCCGGCGCGGCCAGCCCGTAGCGCGCGCGATATTCCGCTTCGAATTCTTCGCGGATACGATTCATGTCCTCGATATCGCCGCCTGCCGCGGCGCGAGCCGTTTCCTGCACCCAGGGGCGCGCTTCTTGCGAGAATTCATAGACATTGAGGTCGTGCTCTTCCAGGACTTCCTGGGGGTCCTTGCCTGCTTCGGTTGCCACCGTAAGATGCGCCTGTACGCGCGCGTAGTCTTCGAACGTGGCCAGCTTGCCCCGGACCTGCGGCGAGTCATTCTTGCCTGCGAAGCGTCCAACCGCGGGATTGGCGAAAACTTCGCCGTACCGGCGGAAAGTATAGGAACGCGGGTCGCCTTCCTGAAGCGCTTTCATGAAAGCCGCGTTGGCCTCATTCCATTTCGCTTCGTTGACCTGCAGTGTGTCGAGCACGCCATCCAGCGGCTGCTTATTGGCCAGGCGCGCGTTGCCTGCCGTCCATTCCTCGAAGGTGATGCCGTTGACGGGGGCAGGCAGCGTTTCCGCAGCCTGCGCCTGCAAGGTCAGCATGGCAAACACCGCTGCAACGGCGTGCCGGGTAAGGCGCATCATAAGAAATGTGTGTTTCATGCGGGGATGACCTTTGCCTGGGGTCGGGGCCGAGCCATCATGCCACGAGACGATGATGCAAGATATTAAAACTGCAACTGTATTGCACGATGGCGCTGTGCCTGGCATTGGAATCCGATGGTTGCCGGGCTAGACTGTCGCCGATCTGCAAGGCTTCATCCGAGGAGACCAGTTCATGTTCGATTCCCCAGCCGACGCCGTGCAGGCTATGCAGAAGTTCTTCGAACCCCACCGTGTCGAGTTGGTGGCGCAGGCGTTGGTGCCCGCGATCGAACTGCGGCCCGTGGCGGGAACTGCCGGCGATTCCGGTTCGACGCGCCTGGGAGGCTTGCCCGATCTACCTGCGGGTGCTGCCTGGCCCCGTCCGCCGGTACCCCGAGACCCCGAAGCCATTGCAAGCCGCGGCAATGAGGATGCCGCCCAAGAAATGCGCGCGCACCTGCAAAAGAATCTGCCCTACGCCTTCATCGGCCAGATCGATCTTGAAGAAGCCCGCGCGCTGGGCCCGATCGCCGCCGTGCTGCCCGAACGCGGCCGGCTGCTGTTCTTCTACGATCTATCGGTCGGCCCCTGGGAATCCGGTACGCGTACCGCCCATGTCGCCTGGGACGATACGCCGCGCGCAGCTTTGCGGCCCTTGTCCATGTCGGCCGACTTGGCCCAGGCGGCGGCAAACGAGCGCCGCGAACGCGAGGCGATTCTTGTCCAGTACAAGCAGCCCTTGCCTGGCCAGCCCCTGGGCACCAATTACGACGCGCCGCCCAAACCCATGTCGCTGCGCGCCATCGTCAGCACACCTGCTCCGGCTTCGCTCGAGATCGAGGCCTTGCCGGTGTTGCGCGCCTACTATCATGGCGAGCCGCACGACGCTGCCGCCGAGGATTTCGCCGGCGCGTACGACGCCATGCGCAACGACTTGGGCGAGGCCTACCCGTCTCCTGGATGGAAGCGCCACCGGCTATTGGGCAGCCCCTTGCCAGAGCAGGACGACCCTCGCTATCAAGCGGCCGTGGTTATGGAATTCGGCAAAGAGTTCCTGGATCGCGAGACATGGCAGCGCGAACGCAGTCGCATCGATCAGTTGGCGCAAGAATGGCGTTTGCTGTTGCAGGTCGATCTGGCGGACTGGAGCGGTGGCGGCTTTGGCGAAGGCACCGTGTATTTCCTGATTCGTGAGCGGGATCTGACCGCACGGCGTTTCGACCAGGTCGTGGCGGTGTATCAGCAGACATGATCGCCCGCGTCCGCGCCATATTACGGACCCCCGTTCGGGCGCTGAAGCCTGTAACACAAGCCGGATCTGCTCGGCTGATAATATCAAGGCCTTTTAATCGGAAACGAGGAATCGCATCATGGCTCTGCATGCGTGTCGTCCGGCCTTCCATCGCCACCTGGCCGCGCTTGCGCTGGTGCTGGCCGCGGCCCCCGCCGCTGCGCAGCAGGCCGAAATCTACCGGCCGGTCACGGCCAGGGATCTCTATGCGGGCATCATGGAAGGTGGCCTGGCGTCATGGGTGCAAGACCCGGTGCAGCGTACCGCGCTTTCCACGTACATGGCCACGTCGTATATCCTGGGCGCGGCCGACGGCGCCAAGGGTAAGCAGTGGTGCCCGGCGCCGGACCTCGACGGCAGGGTGATGTCCGAGGCCGTGCTGAATTATCTGGCCGATCTTCCCCAGGCCAGGCTGTCGGAGAATGCCTCGGTGATTGTCACCGAGGCACTGGGTAAAGCGCACCCGTGCAAGCAATAGGCAAGCCGGCCGCCGGGCAAAATAGCGGCCGCAAACCCTAATTTCCCGAGACCAGCTTCAGCCCGATGACGCCCGCCAGGATGAAGGCGATGCACAGGATTCTTAGCGGAGCGGTAGAGTCGCCCAGCAAGATCATGCCCAGGATCGCGGTACCCGCCGCGCCGATGCCGGTCCATACGGCGTAGCCGGTTCCCACAGGCAGCGTGCGCAGTGAAAACGAAAGCAGCACGATGCTGGCCAGGCCCGTCACAACGGTGAAGATCGCCGGCGTCAAGCGCGTGAAGCCTTCAGAGGCCTTCATGCCGAAGGCGAATGCAATTTCGAAAACGCCCGCAATACCAAGCAATAGCCATGCCATGATGGATAGACCCGTTCATCAAGCCTTGCCCGCGGCCGCCGGCGCCATGCGGAACCCGACGCCAAGCCGGTTGAAGGCATTCATCAAGCCGATGGCGTAGGTCAGGTCGGCCAGTTCTTTTTCGCTGAACTCGGCGGTTGCGGCGGCATAGTCGGCATCGGGAATGGCGGTGCTGGCGACGTTGGTCACGGTTTCCGCCCAGGCCAGCGCGGCGCGTTCGCGGGCGCTGAATACATCGCCCGATTCGTGCCATACCGGCACCAGCACAAGCTTTTCCACCGCCAGGCCCTGCTTGAGCAAGTCGCGCGAATGCATGTCGATGCAATAGGCGCAGCCGTTGATCTGCGAGATGCGCAGGTAGATGAGGTCGACCAGTTCTTTGGGCAGGCCGCATTTTTGAATATAGGCGTATACGCCGCCGAAGGCCTTGTAGCCCTCGGGTGAAACCTTGGCATAGTCCAGGCGCTTGCTCATGATGTGTCCTTGGATGGGTTGGTTCAGAGGCTCCATCATGACTCATCATGGCCTACCCAGGAAGAGCCATGATATGCATTAAGTACTGATCCATGATTTTTACGGCCCCGGGTTGACGCCCTGCTATTACATCAGCTTCAGGACGCGCCTTGCCAGCTTCTCGGCGCTGCCCTGGGAATCGATATTCGTGAACCCCAGCAACACGGCAGGCGCGCCCTTGGCGCCCTGGGTCCAGTCGGTCAGGGCTTCCGCGTACAGGCCGTCTGCGCGCATGCGCGCAACCAGCTGCCGGTCTGATTGCCGGCCCCGTGGCCGCAGGATCAGGTGCATGCCGCCTGGCTGGGGATCGATGCGCATGTGCTTGCCCAGCACGCTTTCCAGGCCGGCCATGGCTGCCTGCCGCCGTTCGGCATAAAGCTTGCGCATACGCTGGATATGCCGGGCGAAATGTCCTTCGGTAATGAACGCCGTGACGACGGCCTGGGTAAGCTGGGGGCTGCCCCCCGCAAAGGCCTGGATGATCTGCTCGAACCGCTCGACCTGCGCGGCGGGCACTACCAGATAGGCCAGCCGGATACTGGGGAAAAGCACTTTGCTGAATGTGCCCGCGTAAATTACTCGCCCATCGCGGTCCAGGCTTTTCAAGGCCGGTAGGGGGCGGCTTATGTATCGGTATTCGCCGTCGTAGTCGTCTTCGATGATCCACGCGGAATTCTGCGTGGCCCAGTCCAGTAATGCCAGCCGCCTGGGCAAGGACAAGGACACGGATAGCGGGCTTTGGTGCGCGGGCGTCACCACGGCGGCGCGCGCCCGTGGCGCGCTCTTGATGCCGTCCGAAACCACCATGCCTTCCTGGTCCACCGGCACGGGCATGGCCGTGATGTTCATCAGCGCCAGCAATTCCCGCGTGGGTGGATACCCCGGGTCTTCAAGCCAGGCGCAGTCGCCTTTTTTCAGCAGCGCATGGCTGACCAGTTCGATGCTGTGGCGATATCCCGACGTGACGAACACCTGCGACGGCGAGCACTCGATGCCGCGCGCCACATGCAGATATGCGGCGATCTCGGTGCGCAGGGCCGGCAGGCCATAGATTGGCGGGTGCACCATGTCCAGGGGCTGCATGGCGCGCACGCAACGTGCCCCCAGGCGCGCCCAGATCTTGCGGGGAAACGCATCCAGGGCGGGCAGGCCCATCTGGAATGGGCGTATCGAATCGGGACGGAAACCGCTGGTGAGCGCGTTGCCATCGGCCTGGGGCGTGGCGCCGGCCAAGGGCGTGCGCGGCTTGATGCCCGATGCGACCACGGTTCCGGCCTGGCCGCGGGCCTGTATGTACCCTTCGGCCATCAGCAGGGAATAGGCCGCTTCGATCGTGCCGCGCGCCAGGCCCAGCTCTTTGGCCAGCGCGCGCGCCGAAGGAATGCGCTCGGCCGGTTTCAGGAGCCCGCTGGTAATGGCACCGCGAAACCGATCGTAGATCTGCCGATAAAAAGGCTGTGCCGCGCTTGGGTCCAGCGGCGAGATACTGCCGGCCTTAGCGACTGCCATGGCGTGGCCACCTGTGCGTAGTGTTCCGAAAAATTATACGGGAGCGACAGGTGCACGGCCACGTTGATTGCCGCCTTCGCTACGTACTGACCGCCGCGAAATGTTCTTGCACGCTTGCGTAGGCAGCCGTCCTGGCTTGCTGCGCAGCGTCGGCGCCGTAGGCCGACCCCTGCATCGAGAAGAACGTGATGTCGCGTATGCCCACGGTATTGAGTATGGCGGTCAGATACGGCGTCAGGAAGTCTGGCTGGCGCGGCGGCTCGCCTGCATACGTGCCGCCGGACGAAATGGCGATGAAAGTAGGGCGGTCGCGCAGGGTGCCGATCTTGCCCTGGCGGGTCGGCTGGAACGTGCGGTGCACACGCACGATATGGTCGACCCAGGCTTTCAGCGCCGAAGGGACGGTGTAATTGTGCATGGGCGTGCCGATGATCAAGCCATCGGTCTGCTCCAGTTCGCGTATCAACATTTCGGATTCAGCCAGGCTGCCCAGGTGATCGATGCCCGTGGGCGGCTTCATGCCACCCAGGACAGCGGCGTAATCCGTGTCCACATGGGCAATTGTGCCGGCCGAGAGCTGGCGGTCGAGCAGGTCGGCTTCGGGATAGCGCTGCATCAAGTGGCTGGCGATCATCTCAGACAGGCGGTAGCTTTCCGAGGCTTGCGCGCGTGGGCTGCAGATGAGACGCAGGATTTTCTTCATTGTTCTTCCTTGTCGATGGATTTCGAGAAGCGGATGGCACCGGTGACCAGGCCTTGCCTGAAATAGAACCTTTGGGCCAACGCATTCGAGAGCCCCGTGTCCAGCACCAGCTTTTCGCAGTCTTGCCGCATCGCGATGTCGCTTAGCCCGTCGAGCAGCCTGGCGCCAAGATTGCGGCCCCGGCTGGCTACTGTGGTTACCAGATCGTCCACATACAGGAAGCGGCCGTAGATCAGGTTCTCTTGCAGGCGGTATCCGGCCACGGCCAGCGATGCCGGGCCGTCCCACGCGCCCAGTATGCGATACCGCTCTGCCGACATGCGCTGCACACGTTGGGCAAAGTCTTCGTGCGTTTGCAAATGGGGCCGCAGTTGCTGCATGACGCGAAAGCACGCGCGCAGGTCTTCCTGGGTATCGGCGTGTCGAATTTCTATATTGTCCAACTGAGGATGCTCCTGGCAAAGAAACGCAACGGCCGGCAAGCATTTCGCCTGTCCGACCCGGCTGTATCACGTGACTATGCTAGAGACAATATGACTCAATAAGAAGAGCCATAATTTGAAATTTTGACTAGGCCATGAGCTTGGGTAATTCCCCAATGCTCTTGACGATGATCGCGGGGGACGCACCGAGTTCGTCGAATGCGGCATTCTGCCGGTTTACCCAGCAAACATTGAATCCGAAGTGAGCGGCGCCCGATGCGTCCCACGCGTTCGACGAAACGAACAGGATCTCGCCCGCCGCTACGCCCAATGCGCGGCACGCCAGCGTATAGACACGGGGGTCGGGTTTGAACACGCCAACTTCGTCTACGCTGAGCAGATGGCTGAAATGCCGGGCCAGGCCCGCCCCCTCGACCACGCTTCGAATAGAGAACTCAGAGCCGTTCGACAGGATACAAAGCGGCAAGCTCGTGCGATTCAGCTGCTGCAGGGTTTGCGGAACCTCTGGATGAGGCGAGAGCTTCAGGTAGGCATCACACAATGCTTTGGTGGTCGCGGCGTCCAGATCAAGCTCGAGGTGCCGTGCGACGTAGATCAGTGCGTCTCGGGTGGCCTGTTCAAATGGAATGTATTGCCCCATCAGGCTGCGCAGCCAGGTGTATTCCAATTGCTTGTGGCGCCACAGGCTACTGATCTCTGTACCTTTGCCGGGGAAGCACTTGTCGCATTCCTGGACGACCGAATGCACGTCAAACAGTGTGCCGTACAAGTCAAAGACGATGGCTTTCGTAGGGGCCATGCTCACTCCGAGGGCAAGGGGTGAACGGCACGCTGCGCGGTTTTGGCGACGGCAGCAGGACGGGGGGCAGGCTTCGCCGCCACGACAACGCCGATGGCGATGACGATGATTGCCATCGTACCAAGTATGGATGGATATTCATGCAATACGGGAATTGCCAGTAGCGTGGCCAGTACGGGAACCAGTGCCATCATTGCCGCGGCTGCGCCAGAGCCCAGTGCCGCGATTGCCCGGTTATAGGCAAATAGCGCAACGCAGCTCATCAATATGCCTTGATATACCAGTTGGAAAGCAATCTCCTGGAATGATGCCTGGCTCAGCCGGGAAAGCCCCCCAACCACATAGACAGGAAGGAAGACAATCGCAGACCAGAAGCAGATCAAGGCTGCTGACTCGAGTGCCGTGAGCCGGCTTGAACGAAAGCGAACGGAATAGACCGCCCAGGTCGAGGCTGCCAGCACTAGCGCCCCATATCCCACGATATCGACGGTCGTTCCGGCGGTAGGCCGGCTGGCCACCAGAACGATCAGCCCTGTCAGAATGGCTAGGTAGCTCAGGACGGTAGAGATTGGGGGACGTTGCCTGGTCAGGTACCAACTGATCAGCCCCGCGATAACGGGCATCAGCGCGGGCACAATCGACGAGGCCTGGGCGGCGGTCGTTCTTTGCAGCCCCAATGCCACCAGCAGCACAAATGGCGCGCCCCAAAGCACGGCATAAAGTAGCCCCTCCAGCCAGGCGCCTGCCGGCAAGCGTTGCCTGAGCAGGATCGGCGCAAGCAGTACCGCCCCTGCGCCGAATCGAAGCGCGGCCACATCCCAGACACGCAATTGATGCGTCACGGTGAATCGGGTAACGACGAACCAGCCAGAAAATATAAGCACTGAAGCCGATGCAAAGGCCAGGCCGCGCACCCATCCCACGCCTGTTGCGGATGCCTGGTCAGATGTCACGATTGCCGCTCGCCGAAAGAGAAAACAACAAATGAGTTCCTGGGAGTGCCACCAAAGGTAGGTTGCGGCTGTTTTAAATCAATCGATCTAAAATTGCAAATGACTCGTTCTTGAAGCATGGCTGGGTCCTGTGGCCAGGATCCGCCAGACGTTCTAGTCGACTGCCGAAGGGAAGGCCTTGACAGGTTTTTGTTACCCAAGACGCGCCATAATCTGGAAAACATCCACCACGCACGGGCCGGCCGGTTGTACGGTGCGGCCCGTGCAGTTTCCGGCGACGGGGTCATGCAACACGAAAACGGGGTAGGGGCGCCAGCGCCCACGGCATGGGGCCTGTTTCTTATTTTTTCCCGCATTGGCCTGACCAGCTTCGGCGGCGGGCTCAGCGGATGGCTGTTTCGCGAGTTTGTCCAGGACAGGCACTGGATGAGCGAAGAGGAATTCCTGAACGGCCTGTCGCTGTCGCAGGCGCTGCCCGGCGTGAACGTCAAGAACATGGCCATCTGGATCGGCTACCGGCTGGCGGGCGCCCCCGGCGCGGTTGCGGGTTTCATGGGCATCATCGTTCCGCCGGCGATTTTCATCGTCATGCTGGCGGCCGTGTTTGCTGCCTTTACCCAGTATCCGCTGACCAATATTGCGCTGGCGGGCGCGGCCGCGGCGGCTATCGGCCTGTCGGCCAGCATGGCCATCACTGCCGCGCGCCGCGTGCCGCGGCGTATCCTGCCCCTGGCGTTCCTGGTTACCACCTTTGTGACGGTCGGCCTGCTGCAGTGGCCGCTGCTGTGGGTGGTACTGGTGCAAGCCGTGCTGAGCGTGGGGATCGAATACCGCCGCCTGATGGACAAGGCCTGAGATGGGCGGCGCGCTCTGGAGCCTGTGGGCCGTATTCGCCCCGCTATCGCTGGTGACGATAGGCGGCGGCCAGACTACCGTTGCCGAGATCCATCGGCAGGTCGTGGATGTGCACCAGTGGATGACGGCGCAGGACTTCCTGAATACGTTTGCCATTGCGCGGCTGGCCCCAGGGCCGGGATCGCTGCTGGTGACCCTGATCGGCTGGAACGTGGCGGGCTTCTGGGGGGCGGTGGTCGCCACCCTGGCGATCTTCGCGCCCACGGCCTTCCTGATCTATGGCGTTGCTTATCTGTGGCGCCGCCACCCCGGCGCGCGCTGGCAGCTTGCGCTCGAGGCCGGGCTGCGGCCCATCGCGGCCGGCATGATCCTGGCTGCCGTCTACGTGCTGTTCATGTCGCTGGAAGGCGGATGGTGGGCGCGCGGCATTGCCGTCGTGGCAACCGTGCTGATGACCCGGTCGCGCTTGAACCCGCTGCTGCTGATCGTGTGCGGCGCGGGCGTGCTCAGTGTCGCGCAATTGGCTGGTTTGCTGTCCTGATTTCGCAGGTTTCCACGCGCCCGCGGGCAGCTTGAGCCCTTTGGCGCAAAACGATGTCTTGTTGTCCTGATCCGCGGTGGCGTGTTTCTTGTCCGGCCTGGTGCCGGATGCTGAAATCCATGCACACGCCACGATGGCCTTGCCGCCTGCAAAAGCAAGGGCCACCGGGCCCCTACAACCGCGCCCTGGCATCGCGCTTTACCCACCGCCCAGGGCAGATCCAGGAGCGCATTCCCATGGCCGAAACCATTGCCGGTATCCGGATTCCCGACAGCGCCATTGCGCGTGCCGCGACCCAGCTCGTTCGCGATACCGAGGACGACCTGCTTTACCACCACAGCCGCCGTGTATTCTGCTGGGGCGCCCTGACGGGCGAGCGCCGCGGCCTGGACTACGACGCCGAACTGCTCTATTTGGGGGCGATGTTCCACGACATGGGCCTGACCGCGCCCCATTCCAGCCCGGACCTGCGCTTCGAGGTCGACGGCGCCAACGCGGCGCGCGACTTCATGAAAAGCCATGGGGTGCAGGACCGCGAGATCGAGGACGTCTGGACGGCCATTGCGCTGCACACGACGCCTGGCATCCCGGAACATATGCGCCCCACCATCGCCCTGGTGACCGCGGGAGTCGAGATGGACGTGCTGGGTATTGCCTATCACGACTTCACGCACGAGCAGCGCTGCCACGTCTGCGAGCATCATCCGCGCGAGACGAATTTCAAGGAAAACATCATCGACCACTTTGCCGGCGGTATCAAGCACAAGCCGTCGACGACGTTTGGCAACGTCAAGGCCGATGTATTGGCATTGAAAGCCGCCGGCTACAAGCGGATGAACTTCTGCTCTATCATCTTGAACTCGGCCTGGCCGAATTGACGTGATTGCCAGTGGCCGAGTCCCGGATTATTGGAGTGTGGAAATGACCGATACGCGATCGCCCAAGAAAGAAGCGCTTCCAGCCATGACTCATGCCACCGGCGCGCCGGTGGCTGACAACCTGAACACGATGACGGCCGGTCCGCGCGGCCCGGCGCTGTTGCAGGATATCTGGCTGCTCGAAAAGCTGGCCCACTTCGACCGCGAAGTGATTCCCGAGCGCCGCATGCATGCCAAGGGGTGGGGCGCGCATGGCACTTTCACGGTTACGCACGACATCTCGCGCTATACCAAGGCCAAGATATTTTCCCAGGTTGGCAAGGAAACGCCGCTGTTCATGCGGTTTTCCACGGTGGCGGGCGAGCGCGGCGCGGCCGATGCCGAACGCGATATCCGCGGCTTCGCGGTAAAGCTCTACACCGAGGAAGGCAACTGGGACATCGTCGGCAACAACACGCCGGTGTTTTTCTTTCGCGATCCGATGCGTTTCCCGGACCTGAACCACGCCATCAAGCGCGATCCGCGTACCGGGCTGCGCTCGGCCGACAGCAACTGGGATTTCTGGACCATGCTGCCCGAGGCGCTGCACCAGGTGACCATCGTGATGTCGGACCGTGGCATTCCCAAGACCCTGCGCCATATGCACGGCTTTGGCAGCCATACGTTTTCGATGATCAATGCGGCCAACGAGCGTGTCTGGGTGAAGTTTCATTTTCGCTGCCAGCAGGGCATCGAGAACCTGTCCGACCAGGACGCCGCCGCCACGGTGGCCAACGACCGCGAGAGCCACGGGCGCGACCTGCTCAACGCGATCGAGCGCGGCGATTTTCCGCGCTGGAAGCTGTTCATCCAGGTCATGACCGAAGCGCAGGCCCGTACCCACAAGCACAATCCGTTCGACCTGACCAAGGTATGGCCCAAGGGCGACTATCCCTTGATCGAAGTCGGGGTCATGGAACTGAACCGTTACCCGGACAACTTCTTCGCGGAAGTCGAGCAGGCGGCGTTCTCGCCGGCGAACGTGGTGCCGGGCATCGGCTTTTCGCCCGACCGGATGCTGCAAAGCCGGCTGTTCTCGTACGGCGATGCGCAACGCTACCGCCTGGGGGTGAATTTCAACCACATTCCGGTCAATGCGCCGCAGTGCCCCTTCCATAGCTACCACCGCGACGGTGCCATGCGTACCGACGGCAACCTGGGCGGAACGCCGAGCTATTGGCCCAACAGCAAAGATGCCTGGATCGGCGATGACCCCGCGCTGAAAGAGCCGCCGCTGGCCCTGGAAGGCGCGGCCGACCACTGGGACCATCGCGTCGACGAAGACCACTACGAGCAGCCGGGCAACCTGTTTCGCCTGATGACGCCAGCGCAGCAGCAATTGCTGTTCGACAACACGGCCCGTGCCATGGGCGATGCGCGCGACGAAGTGAAGCAGCGCCATATCGCCAACTGTACCAAGGCGGACCCGGCGTACGGCGCCGGCGTCGCCAAGGCCCTGGGCTTGCCGCCTGCCAAGCCGGCCTGAGCCGCGCCGGCCTGGCGCCACGGGCATGGCCAGCTATGGTCGTGCCCGTGGCGCCATGGCCGGCGGCGCTGCGTGCTGGCGGAAGCTGGCGCGGTATTGGGCCGGCGTGACACCCAGCCGCTCGCTGAAAACAATGCGCATCCGGTCGACCGTGCCGAAGCCGCAGTCGTAGGCAATGGTTTTCAGCGGGCGGTCGCCGGCTTCCAGCATCATGCGCGCGGCGTCGATGCGCGCGCGCTGCACGAATTCATACGGCGTAATGCCGGTTTCCCGCACGAAATAGCGGGCCAGGTTGCGCGGGCTCATGCCGACTTCGGCGGCAAGCGATTCCAGGGTATGCCGCTGGCCGATGTGGGCCATGACGTGGGCCTGGATGCGGGCACCGGGCGAGCCCGCGTCGGCCGGTGCCGTCAGGTAGGGGCTGAACTGCGATTGTCCGCCCTGGCGCTGCGCCACGACCACCAGCCGCTTGGCCACCATGCCGGCGACCTGCGGCCCATGGTTTTGCCCGACCAGTGCCAGGGCAAGGTCTATGCCGGCTGTTACGCCGGCCGAGGTGACCAGCCTGTCGTCGCATACGTAGATTGCATCGGGGTCGACCTGAGCCTGCGGAAAGCGCGTGGCCAGCTTGGCAGCATTCTGCCAGTGCGTCGTGACGCGGCGCTGGTCGATCAGCCCGGCATGGCCCAGGGCGAACGCGCCGGTGCAAATAGACCCGTAGACGCCGGCACGCCGCGGGGCCGTGCGGATCCATTCGATGAACCTGGGTTCAGGCGCCGTGTCGGGCAGGTCCGGACCGCCGGCAACCAAGAGGATGTCGAATTCGCCGCTGGCTTCCTCGAAGGCAAGGTCGGCAAGCATCTGCATCCGGTTCGATGCACGCAGGGGGCGGCGCTCGGCGGCGACCAGCACGGTCTGGTACTGGTCTGCCTTGGGCAGATAGCCGTTGGCTTCGTGGAAGACATCCACGGGCCCGGCGACGTCCAGCGCCTGGACACCGTCGTGAATGGCAATCGCCACGGTTCGTATCGTCATCGGGAGCTCGCTGGTTGGTTGCCCGGCCTGGCCCTGAACGCGGTGACGGACTCGTAGCCCAGGCCTTCGTACGCTACGCCCGCCCGCCAGTTCGCGCAAGGCCGCGATCAGTTGCAGTCGCTGGCGCCAGCGCCCCATGCCTGGTACCTGGCACCGGGCATTGCCAGCACGACGGCACAGGACTTGCTATCGTGATCGTTTCCCGAGCCGCTTCCCGTAGGCGCCAGCACCATGACCCAGCCTTTCTTGCGCATGCCGGCCAACACCACCGGCCGCGACTTTGCCGTGGGCGATATCCATGGCCATTTCACCCGGCTGCGCCGGGCGCTGGACCAGCTGGGTTTCGATTCCACGCGGGATCGCCTGTTCTCGGTCGGTGACTTGGTTGATCGTGGCCATGAGAGCGAGTCGTTCATGCAGTGGCTGAAGCAGCCCTGGTTCCATGCCGTGCAAGGCAATCATGAAGACTACGCGATCCGCCATGTGCGCACTGGCCAGGTCGATGTCGAGAACTGGCGCCAGTATGGCGGCGGCTGGTTCCTGGACCTGCCGTCCGAGCGCCAACAGGTGTATGCGAATGCGTTCGCCCAGTTGCCGGTGGTGATTGAAGTGCCTACCGAAGCCGGGCCAGTGGGCCTGGTGCATGCCGACTGCCCGGTACGGAACTGGGCGAACCTGGAGGCCAGGCTGCGCGATCACTACCGGCGTACCCGCTCGCATTGCCAATGGTCGCGCGACAGGCTGGCACAACAGGACGTCTCTGTCGTGGCCGGGGTAAGGGCAGTGGTGGCCGGGCACACGCCCGTATCGCAGCCCGTGATACTGGGCAACGTCTACCATATCGATACCCAGGGCTGGGCGTCCGGCTATTTCACTTTCTTGAACCTGGGTACCTTGCAGGCGTGGCCATACCCGGCGGCTGCACCGGCAGCCGGCTAGGGCCTGTTCACACTGATGCGCGTGCGGTCTATGCGCGCGTACGAGGCGATCATGGCGCACAGCATTTGCGCCACCCGGCTCAGGCGGCGTCCGGATTTGTACACGATGCCTATGCGATACGGGCGCGGCGGGTCTTGCACCGGTATGGCGACCAGCCGGCCCTGCACCAGGGGGTGATCCAGCACCACCTGGGGCAGGCGGGCCAGGCAGTCGGATTCCATCAACATCGAGACCGTGTCGAACAAGGACGAGGAATAGGCGGCTATGCGCGGCCGTCCGAGTTGGGCGTCGTCGAAGAGTTCGGTCAGGCTGGCGTCTTCGGTGCCCCGGTCCGGCGCCGATCCCACCACGATCCAGTCGCATTGGATCAGTTCGCCGACCGATCGCGCCTTGGCCATCGGGTGCCCTGCCCGGGCAAGAATGGCCGGCCTGGCCTGGTACAGCACTTCCATATGCAGATCATCGGACTGCAGGTCGGCCGGGATGCGCACCAGCGCGATTTCGATGCGGTTGTCGCGCACTTGCAGCAGCAGATCGCTGGCCACGGACTGGGTGATCTGCAGCGACACGTCAGGATTCTTGCTGCGGAAGTCGTTGAGCACCGTGGGTGCCAGGCGCAACGCGGGATCGATCGATATGCCGATGGCGATGGTGGGGCGCTGCTGTGCGCCGGTTGTGAACAGCCATTGCGATGCACGGTCGGCCTCGAGCACTGTGGCCCGGGCCAGGTGCAGGAATTCCTGGCCATGCCGGGTCAGTTCCAGGCCCTTGGCATCGCGGGCCAGCAGGCTGACGCCGTGGTCGTCTTCCAGCCTGGCAAGGCTTTTGGTAAGCCCGCCCTGCGAAACGTTGAGGGCGCGCGCCGCCGCACGGAAGCCTCCATGTTCGATGACGGCAATGAAGTCTCGAAGCTGTTGAAGTGTCATGCGGCTTGGGCGATTCCTTGGAGGAATCGCGATGTCGAAAGTGCCATTGACCAGTTGGCGGGCGCGTCGTGATGATACCGCCAGCAGTCGGTCCAGACTGTATCAATAACAAAAAGGGAAGTCGCATGTCCAAGATAAGCCGGTTTTACCGCGCTCTGGGAGCGCTTGGCGCGCTGCTGGCCAGCAGCAGCCTGTGCATTGCCGCCACGGGGTCGGTGCCCGAGACGATCAAGCTGATCGTGGGGTACCCCCCAGGGGGAAGCGTCGACACGGTGGCGCGGTTGCTGGCGCAGCCGTTGGCGGAAAACCTGGGCGCCAACGTCATTGTCGAGAATCGTCCCGGCGCGGGCGGCCGCATCGCGGCCGGCATCGTCAAGAATTCGCCGCCTGACGGCAGCGTGGTCATGATCGCGCCTAATGCGCTGACCACGATCCAGACGCTGGTGTATGCGGGAAAACTCGGATACGACATGCGCAAGGACTTTGCCCCGGTATCGCGCCTGATTGCCTACCCGATCGCGCTGTCGGTCAGCGCGGCGTCTGGAATCAAGACCCCGGCTGAACTGGCCTCGTGGCTGAAGGCGCATCCCGAGCAGGCCAACTACGGCTCTTCTTCCGCCGGCGGGATGTCTCATTTCGCGGGCCTGATGTATGCGAAATCGGCCAATGTGGAATGGACGCACGTGGCGTTCAAGGGCGGCGCGCCGCTGTTGAATGCCATTCTGGGCGGCCATGTAATTGCCGGCGTCGACACCTTGATCGATCACATCGAATATCACAGGGCAGGCAAGTTGCGCATTCTGGGCACGTTCAGCCCCCAGCGCTACCGGTTGGCGCCCGAGGTTCCCACGCTGCAGGAGCAGGGCATCAAGGGGCTGGACGTGCAAGGCTGGTTTGGCGCGTATGCGCCTGCGGGAACACCGCCTGGCATGGTTCAGCGCCTGGACGCAGCGATCGGCAAGGCCTTGTCCGAGCCCGCTTTCATCGACAAGATGAACAAGCTGGTCATCGAATCGGCCTATCTGCCCAGCGCGGACTTTGCCCGCCTGCAAGAAGATGAACTGCGCCTGTGGGCGCCCATCATTCGCGATTCCGGCTTCAGTCCAGATCAGTAGAGCGACACACATGTCTTACACACCGAACGTGCCCGCCCATATCGCGGCACTCAAGGCGTATGTTCCTGGGCTGCCCATCGATGACCTGGCCCGGCGGCTGGACATGCCGGCCAGCCGCATTGCCAAGCTTGCATCCAATGAAAACCCGCTGGGGGCGAGCCCCATGGCGATCGGCGCCCTGGCCGAGGCGGCCATCGATGTTTCTCTCTACCCCGACAATGACTGCACGCTGCTGGTGGATGCGCTAAGCCAGGCTTTGGACCTGCCGAAAGACTGGATCGTGGTGGGCGCCGGTTCGGAAAGCATTCTGGGCATGGCGGCCTCGGCCTGGCTGTCCCAGGGGCGGTCGGCCGTTTATTCCGCCTACTCGTTCCAGGCCTTCGTGAATGCGGTGCAGCGCGTGGGTGCCGAGCCGGTGGTGGTGGCCGCGCCCGAATACATCGTCGATCTCGATGCGCTGCTGTCGGCAGTGACGCCCGCCACCAGCGTCATCTACATTGCGAACCCCGGCAACCCCACGGGCACCCGCCTGCCGCCGGCGGCTATTGCCGCTTTTCTCGCGCGGGTGCCATCCCGCGTCGCGGTCGTGCTGGATGAGGCCTACCGCGAATACCTGCCCCCTGAAGAGGCGGGCGACTCGCTGCAATGGGTACGGGACTATCCGAACCTGATCGTGACGCGGACGTTCTCGAAAGCCTACGGACTGGCGGGCCTGCGCGTGGGCTACGGCATTGCGCAGCCCGCCGTCTGCGCTTTGCTGCATCGCCTGAGGGCACCGTTCTCGGTGACCCACCCCGCGCAGGCCGCGGCGGTGGCAGCGCTGCAGGACCGCGGCTTTCTGGCGGAATCCCTGCAAATGAATGCCCAGGGCCGCAGCCAGCTTTACCAGGGGTTCGATCGACTGGGGTTGAAGTACTTGCCGAGTTCGGCAAATTTCGTCCTGGCGCACGTCGGCGACGGTGGCGCCCTGGCCAGGCGCCTGGAAACCCATGGATTGATCGTGCGGCCGGTCGCCGGCTATGGGCTGCCGGCCTGGCTGCGTATCTCGATCGGCACCCGCGAGAACAATGCGCGGTTGCTGGCCGCGCTCGAGCAAGAGCTTCAATAACTAGACATATAAACAGGAGAGACGATGACCGCTTATTTCACGGCCCGGGTCCTGGGCCTGGCAGCCTTGCTGGTGGCCCATGCGGCCTGTGCGCAGTCGTATCCCGCCAGGCCCATCACGCTGGTCGTTCCGTTTGCCGCGGGGGCCTCGGCCGATGGCATTGCGCGTGTGCTGGCCAAGGACATGTCGGCATCGCTGGGGCAGCCCGTCGTGGTCGAGAACAAACCCGGGGGCGGCGGCGCGGTGGGCCTGATAGTGGTGTCCCATGCCAAGCCCGATGGCTACACGTTGGGGCTGGGCGCTACCGGTGCCATTGCCGTGAATCCGCACCTGCCGGGAGCCTCGCCGCTCAAGCCCGACCAGGATCTTGCTGCGGTGGCCAAGCTGGCCAATGTCCCCCTGGTAATGGTCGCCGGCAAGGCTACGGGGTATGCCAGCCTGAAGGCCTTGTTCGAGAAGGCCGGGTCAAAGCCGGGTGAGGCGCTGATCTACGGCACGCCTGGCCAGTACACCGCGCAGCATCTTGCCGGTGAGCTGATCGGTGAAATGGCGGGCATGAAGATGAGCGCCGTGCCGTATCGCGGCAGCGGTCCCGCGGTTACCGATGTGCTGGGTGGCCAGATCGGCCTGGCTGTGGTGGACCTGACTTCGGCATATCCGCATGTGAAGAGCGGCGCGCTGATTGCATTGGGCGTTACCAGCGCGCAGCGCACCAAGGTTGCGCCCGACCTGCCGACCATCGCTGAAGGCGGCCTGGCCGGTTATGACGCACCGGCATGGATGGGCTTGTTCGGGCCGGCCGGCCTGCCGCCCGCCGTGGCCAACAAGGTTGCCGATGCCGTGCGCGAAGCGCTGGGCAAGCCGGCTGTTCAGCAACAAGTGATCGGCCTGGCCGCCGAGCCCGATTATGCCGACGCCGAGCACTTCGCTGCCTTCACTCGCGCGGAATCCCAACGGTGGGGGCAGCTTTTGCAGTCGATATCTGTCTCGCGCCAATGAGCGCAACGCATAACCAGGAGTACCTTGCATGACTAACACGGGAGGCCAGGCGTTGGTGGCCGGCTTGATTCGCAACGGCGTCAGCGATTTGTTCATGATCCCCGGCATCCAGCTCGATTGGGCTGTCGACGCACTGCGCCAGCATAGCGGCGAGATCAAGCTATACGTGCCTCGCCACGAGCAGGCCACGACCTATATGGCCGATGGCTATTACCGCGCGTGCGGCCAGGTCGGCGCGGCCATGGTGGTGCCCGGGCCTGGCGCACTGAATGCGGGAGCGGGCCTGGCGACGGCATATGCGTCGAATTCCAAGGTGCTGTTCGTGACCGGACAAATCCATTCGGCAGGCGTCGGCAAGGGCCTGGGCCTGCTGCACGAGATCAAGGACCAGACCGGTTTCGTGGGGGGGCTGACAAAATGGAATACCTTCGTCAATGCGCCGCAACAGATCGGCGATGCGGTGGACGAGGCGTTTGCGCAGGTACACGCCGGCCGGCCTCGGCCCGTGGGTATCGAGATTCCCCACGATTATCTAAGCGCCTCGCTGGACAAGCCCGCCGCGCGGCAAGCCCGCCACGCCTCTTCCATGGACGCCGCCCCTGCGCTGGATGATGCCGTCCTGGCGCGGGCCGCAGCCATCCTGAATGCGGCACGGCTGCCCGTGATCTATGTGGGCGGCGGCATTTTCCAACCCGGCGGATGCGCTGCGCTGCAGGAACTTGCCGAACGCATCGGCGCACCCGTGGTCATGAGCGACAACGGCCGAGGCGCGCTCAGCGACCGCCATCCGCTGGCGATGAACGCGCTGGCCGGCCGGGCCGTGTTCCAGCATGCCGATGCCGTGCTGGTGGTGGGCAGCCGCTTTATCGATGCATTGACGCCGACGCCATCCTGGCCGGCCAAGGCCGGGCTGCGATTTATCCACATCAATATCGACGCAGCCGACCTGGCGCCGCCCCGGGCACCCGATGTGGCCATCGTTGCCGATGCCGCGTCGGCGTTGGCCCAACTGGCCGAGCGGCTCAGCCCGCGCGTCGCGCTGGCCGAACGCGATGCCCTGCGCGTAAAGGCGTGGGCGCAGGCCCAGGTCGATGCGGTCATGCCGCAGTCGGCCTACGTCGCCGAGTTGCGCGCCGCCATGCCCGACGACGCCATCTTCGTGAACGAACTGACGCAGATCGGCTATCTGGCGCGCATTGCGTTGCCGGTCTATGGGCCTGGCACGTATATCGGGCCGGGTTACCAGGGCACGCTGGGCTATGGCTTCCCGGTGGCCCTGGGCGCGGCGGTGGGCGGGCGGGGGCGCCGCGTAGTATCCATTACCGGCGACGGCGGCTTTGGCTGGAATCTGCAGGAGCTGGCCACCGCGCAGCGCTACGGCCTGCCGGTGACCCTGGTGGTCTTCAATGACGGCCATTACGGCAATGTGCGCGCGATCCAGAAGCGCGAGTTCGGCGCCGAAGTCGCGGTAGAGCTGGCCAATCCCGATTTTGCCCTGTTGGCACGCGCTTTCGGGGTGCCGTTCGAGCAGGTCGATACTCCGCAAGCGCTGGGCGCGGCGGTGAAGGCCACGCTGGCGGCGCGCGGGCCGGCCATGATCGAAGTGCGGATCGGCGTGGTGCCCAGCCCCTGGCACTTGCTGCGCCTGCAGCCGATGAAAGGAATGACGGGGCCGGCGGCACCGGCCAACCCCCTGGATGAGGCATGACCATGATTCGCTACGACCACTTCTATGCGGGCGGCAGCATCATTCCCGTCAAGGGCCCCGGCCGCCATACCGTTGTGGATCCCGCAAAAGAGGTGGCTTGCGCCGACGTATGGCTGTGCGGCCACGGCGAGGTCGATCTTGCGATCAAGCACGCAAGACGGGGTTTCGATGCCTGGCGCCACAGCAGCCTGGGCGAGCGCGGGGCGGCGCTGCAGCGCCTGAAGGCCGCGCTGGAGCAGCGCTCGGGCGAGATATCGCAGCTGCTTGCTACCGAGATGGGCTGCCCGGTATGGCTGGCGGGTTTGATGCAGATGCCGATGCCCTTGAAGGGCATCGATTGCGCCATCGAAGGCCTGTCGCAGATCGCGTGGGAAGAGCGCATCGGCAACGGACTGGTCGAACGCGTACCCAGCGGCGTCGTCGCCGCGATCACGCCCTGGAATTTTCCGGTGCACCAGATCGTGGCCAAGGTCGCGGCGGCCGTGGCGGCGGGTTGCAGTGTCGTGCTCAAGCCCAGCGAAGCGGCTCCGGGAGCGGCTTGGGCCTTCATGCAGGCCGTGCACGATGCGGGGCTGCCAGCGGGCGTGGTCAACCTGGTGTGGGGCGATGCCGAGGCTGGCGCGTACCTGGTCACGCATGCCGGCGTGGACCGGATCAGCTTCACGGGCTCGACCGCAGTGGGCCAGCGCATCATGGCCAGCGCCGCCACCAGCCTTACGCCTGTCACGCTGGAGCTGGGTGGCAAGTCGGTGGCCGTGCTGCTTGATGATGCCGACCTGGCGGCGGCGATTCCGGTGATTGTCCGGATGGGGCTGGCCAATTCGGGCCAGGCCTGCGTCAGCCAATCGAGGCTGCTGGTGCCGCGGCATCTGCGCGACGAGGTGATTGCGCGGTTCAGGCAGGCGGCCGCAGGCTGGGTGCTGGGCGATCCCCTGGATCCCGCCACCCGCCTGGGGCCGGTGGCCACTGCCGCGCAGTACGCCCGGGTGAACCGGATGATCGCCCGCGCAACAGAGCAGGGGGCCAGCTGCGTGGTGGGCGGCCCCGCGCCCTTGGCCCGCGGCTATTTCGTGACGCCGACTTTGTTCGCGAACGTGCAACCGGAAATGGAGATTGCCCGGCAAGAGGTCTTCGGCCCGGTGGTGGCGTTGATGACCTACGACAACGAGCACGAGGCCGCCGACCTGGCCAATGCATCGGGTTACGGATTGTCGGGCGCTGTCTGGGCGGCCGACCCGGTACGCGCCCTGTCGTTTGCCCGGCGCATGAAGACCGGGCAAGTGGTGATCAACGGCGCTGCCCAGAACCTGGCGACGCCGTTCGGCGGCTGGGGGCTGTCCGGCTTTGGCCGCGAGAACGGCAGGTTCGGCATCGAAGACCTGCTGGCCTTCCGGTCCTTGCACGGCGCGGGGTGAATTGGCACCTATGCGGAGTTCGGCCAGCAAGGTGCAAACGGCTTGTATCGATGTCGTACCGCCGGCCGCCGATGCCGGCCATGGGCGCGGCTAGAACACGTAGTCTTTGTACTTCTTGATGTAGTCGCGCGCGCTGCGATTCAGTTCGCGGATGCGCGCCTCGGCCTGTTCGGCGTCGCCCTGGCGCATGGCCGCTATCACGGCCCGGTACTGGCGGATGCCTTCTTCGGCACGTCCGGGCAGCAGGGCAACCCGTCGGATCGTCATGGCCGTTCGGTCGTGCAGGCGGTCGATCATGTCGCTGAGCGCGGGGTTGTCGGCCGCTTCCTTGACCCGGCCGCGGAAGGTCTCGATGGTGGCAATGTGGCCGTCGATATCGCCATTGCGCAGGCTGGCTTCAAAGGGCTCGCCGAACAGCGCCTCGATGTCGCGCCAGTCGTCAGCCTGGGTGTTTTCCGTGGCCAGCCGCACCGCCAGGCCGTCCAGCGCTTCCCGTACCAGGTACAACTGGTAGGTCGACGCCATGTCGATCGACACGATCACCGCGCCTTTGTTCGGAATACGAACGATCAGCCCTCGATCTTCCAGCGTGGCCAGCGCCTCGCGCGCCTTGGCCCGCGGAATATTGTAGGTAAGGGCGATGTCTTCTTCCGGCATGTGGGTGCCGGGCAGCAGGTTGTGCGAAGCGATCCGGTGCCGCAGATCGCTCACGACATCGGCGGTGCTCAGCTTCTTGACGGCGGGGGCGGAGGGCTTGGATGGCGAGGTCGCTGGCATGGGGAAAAATGGTGTTCTGGAAAACAACAAGTATTGCACGAAATATTGTACACAATATTGTGTTATTGATAGTCTTCTGAATTGTGTGCTATATATTCCACATTGTTAACGACACTGCAATGTGCGAGGTTCACCTTGAGTCTTCTCGAATCGCAACCGCCGGTCGCGGCAGCTACGGCAAGGCCCGGCCCGCGTTGCGCCGACTTCCTGGAACGGCGCCGGGCGGTGGTTGCCAATGGCGTGGTCAATGGCGCCGCGGTGTTCGCCGCGTGGTGCCAGGGGGCCACGGTGGTGGACCTGGACGGGCACCAGTACATCGACTTTGCCGGCGGCATCGGCACCCTGAATGTCGGGCATGCCCATCCCGAAGTGGTGCAAGCGGTCAAGTTGCAGGCCGACCAGTTCCTGCACACCTGCTTCAATATCGTCATGTATCCCGGCTACATCGAGCTGGCCGAGAAGCTGGCCGAGCGTGTGCCCGGCGACTGGCCCAAGAAAGTCATGCTGCAGACCACCGGCGCGGAGGCCGTGGAAAACGCCATCAAGGTGGCGCGCCGGGCTACCGGGCGCTCGGCCATTGTCGCGTTCCAGAATGCATTCCATGGCCGTACCTACATGGCCCTGGCCCTGACTGCCAAGGGCCCCTCGTACAAAGACGGATTCGGCCCGTTTCCCGGGGACATCTACCGCGCGGTGTATCCCACGCTGTACCGGTCCGGGCACGCCGATGCCGAAGCGGCCTCGCGCGCCGCTTTCGCCGACCTGCGCCGCCAGATCGAAACCGAGATCGGTGCTCGGCAAGTGGCTGCCATCATTATCGAGCCCGTGCAGGGCGAGGGCGGTTTCAATGTGGCGCCGGCCTCGTACCTGCATGCCCTGCGGCGCTATTGCGACGAACATGGCATCGTGCTGATCGCCGACGAGATCCAGTCCGGTTTCTGCCGCACCGGGAAGTGGTTTGCCACCGAACACAGCGAAGTCCAGGCCGATCTTTACACGCTGGCCAAGTCGATGGGCGGCGGCTTGCCCATCGCTGCACTGGTTGGGCGCGCCGAATTGATGGATGCCCCCGTGGTTGGGGGCCTGGGCGGTACTTATGCCGGCAACCCGCTGGCCTGCGCGGCCGCGCTCGCCGCCATCAACGTGATGGAAAAAGAGAACTATCCCGCGCAGGCCGAACAAGTCGGGCGCTTGCTGCGCAACCGGTTCGACCGTTGGGCGCAGGCCCTGGACATCGTTGGCGACGTGCGCGGCGTGGGCGCCATGGTTGCCTTCGAAGTCGTAGAGAACAAGCTGACGCACGCCCCGGCAGCCGCACTGGCCGCCCGCATCGTCGAGACGTGCTATCAACGTGGCCTGATCCTGGTGAAAGCCGGCTTTCATGGCAACGTGATCCGTTTCCTGGGACCGCTGTCGATCGACCCGGCAGAGCTCGAGCAGGGCCTGGATATTCTGGGTATTGCGCTGGCCGAGGTCGCCGGTGAAGCCGGCGCGGTCCATCATGGTTGATGCAGCCAGCCCCGTGCCGGCGGATGCGCGGCGCAATGCCCGCCAGGTAGTCGAACTGCTGGGCGCCGCCAGGCCGGGCACGCGGGTACTGGTGCTGTGCGACGCACATACCCAAGCCAACGCGCGCCTGCTGGAAGCGGCGGTGGCCGACTGCGGGGCCGTGCTGAGCTCGATGCAGATCGACCATAGCGCCGCCCACGGCCGGCCGTTGCCGGATGCCGCGGCGGCGGCCATGCAGCAGGCCGACCTGGTCATCGGGATCACGCGCGCCAACATCACGCATACCGATGCGCGCCGGGCGGCGACGCAGGCCGGGGTAGGGGTGATCGTGCTGCCCGAGTCCGACCGCCCCGATTTTTTCCTGGCCAGGGGCTGGGATGCCGACTTTACCGGTTTGCGTCCCACTATCGAGGCGCTGGCCGATGCGCTGACGCAGGCGAGTACGGCGCGCGTGGTCTCGCACCAGGGTACGGATATCACCATGCGCATCGACGGACGGCGTGGCCGGGCGCTGCACGGATTCGCCAACACCCGGGACATTTCCGCGGGTTATTGCCTGGAGGCCAGCCTGGCGCCGGTCGAAGGCTCGGCCAATGGCGTCATCGTGGTCAACGCCAGTATTCCTGGCGTGGCGCGCATCGCCGCGCAGCCCGTCAGGATCCGCATCGAGCATGGCATGGCGGTGGCCATCGAAGGCGGCGCCGAAGCCGAGGCGTTCCGGCGCCTGCTGCAAGGCTTCGACGACCCCCTGGTCTACAACCTGGGAGAACTGGGCGTGGGCATGAATCCTTGCTGCGAGATCGATGGAACCATGCTGTCCGATGAAAGCGTGCATGGCGCCATTCAACTGGCCCTGGGCAGCAGCCTGTATATCGGCGGCGCAGTGAAAGCGGCCGCGCATTACGACACGATCCTGACCGGCGCCGAATTGCACCTGGATGGCAAGGTCGTAGTAGGACAAACAGATTCGACGGGTATGACCGGAGTATGGGTATGAGCATCAAAGTAGAGCGTGGCGCAGGGGGCATCGTGACGGTGTGGATGGACCGCCCGCAAAAGCGCAACGCATTTACCCTGGAGATGTACGGCGAGTTCGGCACGGCCTTGCGCGCGCTGGACGACGACCTGGAAGTGCGCTGCATCGTGTTGCGCGGCGCCGGCGGTGCATTCTGCGCCGGCAGCGACATCGGCGGCTTCGATGATGGGCGGGAAGACCGCGAGCGGGCTCGCGGATATGCCGACTTCACCCTGTCGATGACCGATTGCCTGCGCGATTCGATCCATCCAACCGTGGCGTGCATCGAGGGCCCATGCGTGGGTGGCGGCCTGGAAATCGCCACCTTGTGCGATTTCCGCATCTGCGGCGCAAGCAGCCGCTTCGGTGTTCCGGCCAACCGGCTGGGGCTGACGCTGGATTATCGCGAACTGGCCGACCTGATCGGCGCGATCGGCAGTGGCCCGACGCTGGAAATCCTGCTGGAAGGCCGCTTGTTCAACGCAAAGGACGCGCTTGCCAAGGGCGTAGTCACCGAAGTGGTCGAAGATGCCGACGTCGCGCGGCGGGCCTTCGAGGTGGCGGCATCGATCGCGAGCGGTGCACCGCTGGTCAACCGCTGGCACAAGAAATTCGTGCGCCGGCTGAAGGATGCCCATCCGCTGACACCGGAAGACGTCGATGAAAGCTACAGCTGCTTCGACACGCAGGACTACGCCACGGGACGAAAGGCCTTCATGAACAAGATGAAGCCAACTTTTTCGGGTCAATGACACTCAAGTATTGAACAGGTAGCACACTCATGCAGAAAGCAGTTTCCCCGCTGGACGGCCTGAAAATCCTGGATCTGTCCCAGATCATGGCGGGTCCCTATTGCACGATGGTGCTGGGCGATCTCGGGGCCGAAGTCATCAAGATCGAGCGGCCCGGCACGGGCGACGACGCACGCGAAATGGGGCCTTACGTCAATGGCGAATCGACCTGCTTTGCCCACATCAACCGCAACAAGCATGGCCTGTCACTCAACCTGAAAGATCCGCAGGCGCGCGAAGTCTTCTATGAAATGGTCAAGTGGGCCGACGTGGTCGTAGAGAACTTCAGGGTGGGCGTCACGCAGAACCTGGGCGTGGACTACGCCACCCTGGCCAGGATCAACCCCGCGCTGATCTATTGCTCGATATCGGGCTATGGCCAGACAGGCCCTTATTCGCGCAAAGGCGGGTTCGACCTGGTGGTACAGGGCTTGACCGGCATGATGAGCATGACCGGCGAACAGGGCGGGGCTCCGTTGAAGTCGGGCATTGCCGTCTACGACGTGGGCGCCGGCCTGACAGCCACCTATGCCATTCTTGCCGCGGTAATCCATCGCATGAAAACGGGCGAAGGCCAGCACATCGACATCGCCCTGGCCGAATGCGGCTTGCCCTGGTTCGTGTGGGAATCGGCGGCCTACTTCGCCGATGGCACCATTCCGGCTCCTACCGGCAGCCGGCACCGCGTGTCGGCACCCTACCAGGCGTTTCGCACGGGCGACGGGTATATCGTCGTGGGCGCGGCGAACCAGCGTAGCTGGGAGCGCCTGTGCACCGATGTGGTCGGCCGTCCCGACCTGATCGAAGACGCCCGTTTCGTCACCAATGACGACCGCATCAAACACGTGGACGAACTGGAACAGGTGCTGGAAGCGGCCTTCCAGTCCGCCGACGCCGCGACCTGGATCGCGCGTTGCGAGCAGGCGGGCGTGCCCTGCGGACCAATCAACAATTTCGCCCAGGCGATGCAAGATCCGCATTTCCTGGCGCGCGGCATGATCCAGGAAATCGACCATCCCAAGCTCGGTCGCATGCAAACACTGGGTACGCCCACCAAGTTTTCCAAGACGCCGACCTCGCTGCGCAAGGCGGCGCCCACTTTGGGGCAGGATACGGCAAGAACTTTGCGCCGCTTCGGCGTGGACGATAAGCAGATCGACGCGATGCGGGCGCGTGGCGCGCTGCAATAAGACGCCAGCACGGCAACCGAGACAAGAAGGGGAGAAGATGTCATTTCTTAAGCTGAATAGGGTATCCAAGAACTACGGAGCCCTGCAGGTCGTGCGTGGCATCGACCTGGCCATCGAAAAAGGCGAGTTCGTCTCGCTGCTTGGGCCATCGGGTTGCGGCAAGACCACGACTCTGCAGATGATTGCCGGGTTCGCGGAAGTGAGTGCGGGCACGATCGAACTGGACGGGCGCGACATCACGCATGCCAAGCCGAACACCCGCGGATTGGGCGTGGTGTTCCAGAGCTATGCGCTCTTTCCCCACATGACGGTGTTCGACAATGTGGCCTTCGGGCTGAGCGTGCGCAAGGTGCCGCGCGTCGAACTGGAATCGCGTACCCGTGCCGCGCTGGAATTGGTCAAGCTGGATGCGCACGGCACCCGCTTCCCGCGCGAGCTGTCGGGCGGGCAGCGCCAGCGCGTGGCGCTTGCACGCGCGCTGGTGATCAAGCCGCCGGTGTTGTTGCTGGATGAGCCCTTGTCCAACCTGGACGCCAAACTGCGCGAAGAGATGCAATATGAACTGCGCCGCATCCAGCGCCACACCGGCACGACCACCATCTTGGTGACCCACGATCAGTCCGAGGCCTTGTCCATCAGCGATCGTGTGGTGGTGATGCACGACGGCCGTGCCACGCAAATCGACAAGCCTTATCAGATCTACGAATATCCCGACACTCAGTTCATCTCGCAGTTCGTGGGCAAGACCAACCTGGTGCCGGGCGCCGTCAGCGTACAGCAAGGGCGCACGCAGTTTGTCCATGGCGAGCTGGAATTCGCGATCGACGGCACGGCATTGCGCCATGGCGAGCACATACAGATATCGTTGCGGCCCGAGAAGCTGCAGCTTGCGCCGGCCGGTGGCGGCAAGCTCGACGCGCGCGTATACGCACGGTTTTTCCTGGGCAGCCAATGGCTCTATGAGCTGGACAGCGCCCTGGGCCGCTTGATCCTGGTGACTCCGAACGATGGCGCCGATCCGTTGGAAGAGGGAGAGTCCACAGGACTGGACTGGTCGCCCGCCGCCGTGCGCGTGCTTGCCGCCGAGTCCGCCGTGGAGCACATCGATGGATGACGCGGTCGTGTCCCCTGCCGCCAGTGCACCGGCGGCGCGCCGCGGGGCGCGTGCATCGTTGCTGGGTGTGGTGCCGCTGTCACTGGTATTCCTGGTGATGATCCTGGTGCCGCTCGTATTGGTGGTCGACCTGTCTTTCCGGCAGTTCGACTATGCCAAGGGCATCCAGCCGGGCTTTACGCTCGAACACTTCGCCCTGATTGTCCGGGACAGCTATTTCCTGGAAATTTTCTGGCGCACGCTGTGGTTCTCGGCCCTGACCACCCTGATCTGCGTGGCCATCGGATTGCCGCAGGCATACATCCTGACCCGCATGACGCCGCGCTGGCGTTCGATCTTCCTGCTGGTCGTGTTGTCGCCGCTGTTGGTGTCGACGGTGGTGCGGGCCTTCGGCTGGAGCCTGCTGCTGGGGCCCAATGGCCCGGTCGGTATCGCCGCGGCCGCCGTGGGCATCGACCAACTGCTGTACACCCCCACTTCGGTCATCATCGGCCTGGTCCATGTGATGTTGCCCTTCATGATCATCCCGGTCTGGACCTCGCTGCAGAAGCTGGACCCGTCGGTGGAGCACGCAGCGTACTCGCTGGGTGCATCGCGTCCGCTGGCGCTGTGGCGGGTGATTCTGCCGCAGGCGATGCCGGGTGTCCTGTCGGGCAGCCTGATCGTGTTCGGGCTGACCGCCAGCGCGTTCGCCACGCCGGCGCTGCTGGGCGGGCGACGCTTGAAGGTGGTGTCCACGCTGGTCTATGACGAGATTCTCAGCGAACTGAACTGGCCCCTGGGCGCCGCCATTGCCATCTTCCTGCTGCTGGCCAACGTCGCCATCATGCTGAGCTACAACCGCGTGGTCGAGCGGTCTTACAAACGCAGCCTGGGATAGGGGAAGCCAATGCTCAAGAACGGACCCATCGCACTGTGCTTCAACCTGCTCGTCATTACCTTCGTGATGGCGCCGCTGGTCATTGTCTGCCTGGTGGCGTTCACGCCCGAGGCGACGCTGAGCGTGCCCACGACGTCCTGGTCGCTACGCTGGTTCCATGCGGTGTTCGAACATGGCGACTTCATCCAGTCATTCAAGAACAGCGTCTGGCTGGCGACCTATGCCGCCAGCCTGGCGGCGGTGCTGGCCATTCCAGCGGCCCTCGTCATTACCCGCCACACCTTTCGCGGCCGCGATGCCTTGCATGCATTGTTCCTGTCGCCCTTGATGATTCCCAACCTGGTGCTGGGCGTGGCATTGCTGCGCTTTTTCGCGCTGATGGGCTACACCGGCAGCTTTGCCTGGTTGGTGCTCAGCCATGTGGTCGTGGTTACGCCCTATGTGATCCGGCTGGTCATGGGGTCGTTGATCGGCTTTGACCGCAGCCTTGAGCACGCGGCACTGTCGTTGGGCGCGAACCGCGCGACTGTCTTCCTGCGGGTCAACTTGCCTTTGATCTTGCCGGGCGTGGCGGGCGGCTGGCTGCTGGCGTTCATCAACAGTTTCGACGAAACAACCATGTCGGTGTTCATTACCTCGCCTTCGACCGTGACCTTGCCGGTGCGCATGTACATGTACGCCAGCGAGTCCATCGATCCGTTGATGGCCGCCGTATCGGCGCTGGTGATCGCACTGACCGCCGCCGCGATGTATGTGCTGGACAAGATCTACGGCCTGGACCGTATCCTGGTCGGCCGCTAGAGAGCATGGGAATGCGGTCCTGGAGGGCCGGCTTCCCAGCCTCCATTTATTCCTACAACGAAACAAGGAGTCAGCATGAAGTACGGTACCTTTGCAATGGTAGAGCCGCGTAGCACGGCAAAGTGGGCTGTCGGCCTGGCGCTGATGCTGGGTATGAGCACGATGGCTTGCGCGCAGCAGAAAACGCTTTATCTGGGCATGAATGGCGGCGACATGGAACGCACCTTCACGCAGCATGTATTCCCCGTATTCGAGAAGCAGCACAATGTGAAGATCGTAGTGGTGCCGGGCGGCTCGTCGGATATCCTGGCCAAGGCACAGGCGTTCCGCGACAAGCCGCAGATGCATGTGATGTTCCTGGACGATGGCGTCATGCAGCGCGCCGCCACCATGGGACTGTGCGAGAAGATGGAAGACACCCCGGTCATGAAAGAGCTGCATCCCAATGCGCGCATGGACGATGGGTTGGCCGTGGGCTTCACCATCGGCCTGACGGGACTGGGCTACAACAAGCGCATGTACGAAAAGCAGGGATGGCAGCCACCGACGTCCTGGAAAGACCTGGCCGACCCGAAGGTCAAGAACAAGGTGGTCTTCCAATCGGCGTCGAACAGCACGTTCGGGCTGCATGCCTTCCTGCTGTACAACCGGATCCTGGGCGGCGACGAGTCCAATGTCGAGCCTGGCTTCAAGGCATGGCGCGACACGATAGGCCCCAACGTGCTGGAATACATCCCGTCGTCGGCCAAGCTGGCCGAAATGATCCAGACCGACGAGGCGGCAGTTTTTCCCATCAACGTGACTGGCGTGCAAAGGCTGCAAAAGCGCGGTGTGCCCGTAGAGTTTGTCGCCCCGGCCGAAGGCACCGGCATGTTGATGGTGGCCGAGTGCGTCATCGCCAATAATTCGGAACCTGAACTGGCGCATCAACTGGCGCAGTTCCTGCTGTCGGCCCAGGCGCAATCGCTGGCGCTCGAGAACGGCAGCCAGATCCCCTCGAACCTGACGGTCAAGGCGGTGGACCCCGAGATCCAGGCCTACCTGGCCATGAACCAGGACTTCCAGAAGACCGCCACAGTGTTCGACTGGGCCCTGATCAACGCCAACCGGCAGGCATGGAATGCCCGCTGGAACCGGACGATCGAGCGCTAGGAACCGGTCATGTTCAACAAGATCACGTATCCGGTCTATCACAGCGGTTCGGGATGGCATGCCTTGCTGCCCGCGCGCGCACCGCGCCAAGAGCTGCCGGGCTCGCCGCGCGCCAGAACCATCGTGGTGGGCGCCGGCTACACCGGCCTGGCCACGGCGCGCCGGCTGGCCGAACTCGAACCCGACCAGGAAGTGCTGGTGCTCGAGGCAGGATGCGTGGGCGAGGGCGCCAGCGGGCGCAACTCGGGCTTCTTGAGCAGCATGCCCAAGCGGCCCAGGGCCGGCCCGCACGGCAGCGCCGAAGACGAGGCCTGGCGCCAGATGCGTATCTACCAAGCCGGCACGGCCTGGCTGCGCGACCTGGTGCAACAGCATGGCATCGATTGCGACTGGGACGAGCAGTCGCCTCGCTTCAGCGCGGCCGCCACCGAGGCAGGCGCGGCCTCGCTGAAGGGAACACTGGCGAAGTTCCGCCGTTGGGGCGTGGACTGCGAGCAGCTCGATCGCGACGCGCTGCGCATGCGCATCGGCACCGGCTACTACCAGTTCGGCTATTACGCACCCCGCAATACGTTCGTGCAGCCGGCTGCCCTGATCCGCGGCCTGGCCGACAGCCTGCCGCGCAACGTCAGGCTGGCCGAGCAAACACCCGTGCTGCGGCTTGAGCACGGACGTTCCAGCAGGGTGCACACGCGTAGTGCGGTATATGAATGCGACCGGCTGGTGATCGCCAACAACGGGTTCGCCAGGATGCTGGGCCTGCTGCGCGACCGGATGTTCACCATCTATACCTACGCGGGCCTGACGGCAGCGCTGTCGCCAGAAGAACGAAGCAAGCTGGGGGTCGAACGGAAGTGGGGAGTAATCCCGGCGCACCGCCTGGGCAGCACCCTGCGGCTGTCCGAAGGTGGGCGCTTCATGGTACGTAGCGGCTATTCCTACGAGAAAGAGCTGTCGACGCCGCAGGTGCACGCCATGCTGTCTGGCCTGTATCGAAACCGGTTTCCCCACATGGCTTCGTTCGAGTTCGAGCATGTTTGGGGCGGCGCTACCGCTGTGACTCTTAACGGAGGCTCATTCTTCGGGCAAGTCCGCCCGGGTGTGTACGCGTCGGTAGGCTGCAATGGGGCGGGGGTGTTGCGCGGCAGTACCCAGGGGCGATTATTGGCAGACTTGATGTGCGGGCAGGATTCGGACTTGCTGTCCGACCAGTTGAAGCTGCACCATCCCAACTGGATTCCACCCGAACCGTTCCGCGCGGTTGGCGTGGCGTCGGTGCTGGCAATGGAGCGGCGCAAGGCGGGCGCCGAGCGCTAGAATGGAACGCGGGCGCTCGCCATGTGCCTGCCGCCCGCATTCCCTGTGCCGCGCGATGCGCATGCTGGCGCGCCATTGCCGGCTGCGCTGGCATCGATAACTTGCTCCATGAAAAAACTTTCCGCCATCTGCACTTTCGCTTTACTGGCCATTGCCGCAGGCCCGGCGCTCGCGCAAGACTACGACCGCCACGGCCACGCATTGGTCCAGGACGAGCGGGGTTGGGTCTACATCGACCGCGCAGGGCATTCCGTTCTGCGGCCCTACCTCTTCGACAACGGCCCCGACTATTTCGAAGAAGGGCTGGCGCGGTTCGTGCAGGACGGAAAGATCGGTTTTCACGATGAAGCGCTGAATATCGTCATTCCCGCCAAATACGAGTTTGCCTTCCCGTTCCAGGACGGCGCGGCCAAGACCGGCAGCAACTGCCGATTCGTCCGGGAAGGCGAGCATTCGTCCGTGTACTGCCAGGCCTGGCAGTACATAGACCATCGCGGCGGCCTGCGCGAGCCCCAGCCGTAGCCGCACTGGTGGCCTGCGCAGGGGTGCGGGTTCAAGCCGGCCGGACGAAATCGCGCCAGCGCACGCCCGCCTGCTGGCCGACCCGTTCCAGGCCAGCCAGGGTGTCGGCCGGCAGCAGCAGGCCAGCGCCCCGATGGCGCTGGTCGGCTTCGGCCTCGATTTCGCCCGGGTAATAGACCTTGTCGTGGCCGACGGCCACCGGCACGCTCCTGAGCGAGGCAATATAGCTTTCCATGCGCGCGTGGAACTCGGACACAGGCTGGAAGGCGGCGATGTCCAGCGCCATGATGAAATGCCCCGCGCGGCTGCGGTTCACGGGGTCATAGGGGCCGTGCACCTGGTCCTGGAAACCGCTGCCCGACAGCACGCCCGACATCACGTCCACCATCACGCCTATGGCATAGCCCTTGTGGCCCGCCATGGGCAGGATGAAGCCCTTCAAGGCTTCCTTGGGGTCGGTGGTGGGATTGCCCTGGGCGTCGACGGCCCAATGCGGCGGAATGGGCTCGTGACGGTTGTCGGCCAGGTAGATCTTGCCGCGCGCCACGCCCGAGTTCGCGATGTCCATCACCATGGGGGCATGGCGGCCGGCCGGCACCGCCACCGACCACGGATTGGTGCCGATCTTCTTCTGCAGCCCGCCCCACGGGGCCATGTTCGGCCCGCCGTTGCTCATCATCAGCATGGCGCAGTCTTGCTGCGCGCCCATGCGGGTGAAGTACATGCAGGTGCCGAAATGGTTCGAATTGCGCACCGACACGATGCCCACGCCATGCAGGCGCGCGCGCCGCACGGCTTCTTGCGTAGCCTGCTGTGCGACCACGGGGCCGACACCGTCGTTGCCATCCAGCACCGCGATCGCGCCGGCGTCAGTAGCGGTCAGCACGTGCGTCCGGCCCTTCATGGCGCCCGAGCGCAAGCGGGCGTAGTACCAGCCCAGGCGCAGCAGCCCGTGCGATTGATGGCCCCACAGGTCGGCCTGGACCAGCGCATCGGCGGCCAGTTCGGCATCGGCCGGCGGCACCCCCGCCTGCCGGTAGACCGCGGCGGCGAATAGTTGCAGGTCTTGCGCAGCCAGGGGAGTCTGGGCGAGCTCGGTGATGGAAGGCATGTGCATGGTGCGTCAGTTGTCCAGGTGGATATCGCGCTCGTTGATGAACGTATGCCAGCGTGCCAGGTCGGCATGGAACAGCGCGTCGAACTTGTCGCGGGACATGCCGCCGGGTTCCAGGCCTTCATCGGCGAAGCGCGCGCGGATGGCGGGGTCGGTCAGGACCTGGGCGATGGCCTGGTGCAGTTTCTCGATGATGGGCGCTGGCGTGCCAGCCGGCACGAAGGCGCCGAACCAGACGTTCATCTCGAAGCCCGGATAGGTCTCGGCGACAGTGGGCACCGAGGGCAGGGCGGCCAGGCGTTCGCGGCTGGCGACGGCAATGGGCTTGAGCTTGCCGCCCTTGATGAAGTTGATGAAGCCCGGCACGGTGCCGAACGACATCATGATCGTGCCGCCCACCAGGTCATTGAGCGAGTTGGCCGTGCCCTTGTAGTGGATCATCATCAATTCGGTGTCGCTGGCCTGGCTGACCATTTCGGCCGCCAGGTGCGACATCTGGCCCGCGCCGGGCGTGCCTACCGACACGGTGTTGGGATGTTTCTTGGCGTATTCCACCAGTTGCGGCAGGGTATCGAACGGGGCCGATGGGTGCGCGGCCAGCAGCGTGGGCGAGCTGGCCAAGTCGATGACCGGGGTCAGGTCGCGCTCGGTATCGTAGGGCAGCTTCTTGTACAGCGCCGGGTTGCTGGTCAGCGCGCTGTTGGCCATCAGGATCGTGTAGCCGTCGGGGTCGGCCTTGGCGACCAGGTCGGCGCCGATGATGCCCGAGGCACCCGGACGGTTCTCCACCACGACAGTCTGGCCCAGGATCGGGCCCATCTTTTCGGCGACCAGGCGGGCCACCACGTCTGAGCCGCCGCCCGGTGCGAATGGCGCTACCATGCGAATGGGCCGGCTGGGGTAGTCGGCCGCCCAGGCAGGCTGGCCGGCCGCCAATACAAGAAGTGCGGCCACGGCGCCGCGGTACAGGGTTTTCATGCTTGTCTCCAGAAAGTCCTTATGAACAGCGGTAGGACTATAAGCAGGCGCCCTGGCGCGAAACCCCGCGTTTTCCATCCAAATACATTAGAAACGCTTAACTGAGATGCAAAGCCTGGACATCGATCAGCTTCGGACATTCGTGGCGGTGGTCGAGCGCGAATCGTTCGCCGCCGCTGCAGCCGAGGTACTGCGCACCCAATCGGCCGTGACTCAGCAGATGCGCCGCCTGGAGTCCGTGCTGGGCAAGCGGCTGTTCCAGCGAGTGGGGCGCGGCAAGCAATTGACGCAGGACGGCGTGCGTCTATTGGACTACGCCAGGCGCCTGCTGGCGCTGCATGATGAAACCTGCGCCGCCATGGCATCGACCGCGGTCAGCGGCGAACTGCGGCTGGGCGCGCCGCACGACATTACCGACAGTATCCTGCCGAACTTGCTGGCGCATTTCTCCCGGTCGTTTCCCGGCCTGCGCATCGCGATTCACGTCGGGCGCAGTCCGCACTTGCTGCAAGCCCTGCGGCAGGGCGATATCGATATGACGGTGGCGGGGCTGGACGCGCCAGAATTGCGGCAGATCACACTGCGCACCTCGCCCGTCGTGTGGATGTGCGCCGCGCGGTATCGCCACGACCCGGCACAGCCCCTGCCGCTGATCGTCGCGGCCGAATCCAGCCAGTTCCGGCGCATTGCGGTCGAGCACCTGGATAGGGCGGGCATTCCGTGGCGCATTACTTATACCTCGCCCACCGTGGTGGGCGTGCGCGCCGCGGTGCGCGCGGGCCTGGGCGTGACCGCGCGCAGCGTCGAGATGCTGGGCAGCGATTTGCGGGTGATGGGCGAGGCCGAAGCCCTGCCACGCCTGCCCGATGTGAATTTCCGCTTGTACTTGAGCCCGGTCAGCGCCAACAGCGTGGCCCAGCGGGTGTTCGATTCGCTGGGCGACTTGAGCCTGTAGGCGATTGCCGCCCGGCCGCCTACTTCGGGCAGGGATGCGCGCGGGCCAGGGCCTCGATCACGATGCCGGCGGCACCTTCGGCGCGGCGCTCCTCGGGCAGGTGGGCCAGGTAATCGAGCACCGGTGCCGGCATTGCCTCCATGTCCAGCGTCGATGACGGGCACCATTGCTTGCCGTTGGTGGTGTCGGCAATGCCCAGGATGTACGAAGTTGCCATCAGCGTGGACAGCATGGTGCGTTGGGCGGGGTCTTGCACCCAGGAAGCCAGGCCGCCGTCCATGATGCCGGCGTAGAGTTCCTGGGCCGTGATCGGACGGTACGGGGAAGGCGGCTGGGCCATTGCCGCGCCTGTCGCCAAGGCAAACGCCAGCGCGGCGACAAGACGGGGCGGGCCGGTACGGCGTGCGGGCGGGTTCATGGCCGGGTTCCTGTTGCTGGGGACAAGCGGCCATGTTATCAGCGGCCAGGCGTGATCCGGCCGCCCGGGATACCCTGTCATTCGATCCGTATGTCGTGTTCGCTGGCGATCTTGCCCCAGCGGGTGATCTCGCTTAGCCAGAAGGCCTGGAACTCGGCTTGCGACATGGGTTGCGGCTGCACGCCCGCCGATTGCCAGGTTTGCACGATATCGGGCATGGCCAGCGCCTGCTCGATGGTCTGATACATGCGCTGCAAAATGGGCTGGGGCACGGCCGCGGGCGCCATCACGCCGTACCAGCTCGATACTGCGAAGCCCGGTGCCACCGTTTCGTTCAGCGTGGGCAGGTCGGGCAGGGCGGGCGAGCGTTCCTGGCTGGTTACCGCGATGGCCCGGACCGCATGGGCACGTGTCTGGGCCAGGGCCAGCGGCATGGTTTCGAACATCAGGTCGACTTGGCCGCCCAGCAAGTCGCTCATGGCGGGCGAGCTGCCCCGGTAATGGACGGCCATGGCCTTGACGCCGACCAGCGACTTGAACCATTCCATGCTCAGGTGCTGCAAGGTGCCCGGTCCGCCGGTGGCGTAGTTGGCCTTGTCGCCCTGTTGCTTCAGCCAGGCCATCAGTTCCTGCGGCGTATGCACCGGCAAGCGGTTGTTCACGATCACGACGTTGGGCGTGGTGCCGATGTTGGCGACGCCAACCAGCTCCTTGCCCGGCTCGAATACCAGGTTGCGGTTCACGGTGGCGCCTATGGCATGGTGTATGGCTCCCATCAGGAAGGTATAGCCGTCAGGTGTGGACTTGGCCACGTAGTCTGCGCCCACCATGCCTCCGGCCCCGCCCCGGTTCTCGACCACGACGGTCTGGCCCAGGATGGCGCTCAGCTTGGTGGCCAGGGGCCTGGACAGGATGTCCAGAGAGCCGCCGGCGGGCGCGGGCACCACCAGTCTGATCGGCTGCTGCGCCGGCCATTGGGCGGCGCGGGCCGGCGAACCGGCCAGGCCTGCAAGCGAGGTACAACAGGCCAGCGCGAAGGCGGCGGCCAGGTGCCGGCGGCGTGCGGTGGCGTGGGGGCGGACTATTCTCATCGTTGTCTCCTGCCGCGTCATGCGCGGTTCTGGTTTGGGGGATGGATGCAGCTGGCTAGTGCTTGCCGTGCCCGCGCGAGAGCGGGCGCCTGGCAATCTCGCCGATGGCGGCCCAGTCCGGCGCGAAACCCAGCCCCGGTGTCTCGGGCAAGGGCAGCCAGCCGGCCTCGGGCACGGGCAGGCCGGTGAAGATCTGTTCGCAGACCTGTACCGCGACGCTGTGGTATTCGATGAAGCCGCCGTGGGCCAGGCCGGCATGCAGAGGCATGTTGTGGAATGGCCAGGCGCCGCCATTGGCGATGGCAACGTTGCAGGCCTGCGCCATGCCGGCGATGCGCAGGCATTGGGTGTAGCCGCCGGTGATGGCGACATTGGGCTGGGCGATGTCCAGCGCGCCGGCCTGGAAGAAATCGGCAAAGCGCGATGCCAGCCCTTCATTCTGGCCGCCGGCCAGCGGCATGGGCGCCCGCCTGCGCAGGTCGGCCAGCGCACGCGCATCGTTCTGCGTGATCGGCTCTTCGAAGAACGCGATACCGCAATCGGCCAGGCGCGCGGCCAATGTGCGCGCGTGGTAAGGATCCAGGCTGCAATTGGCGTCGATGCACAGTTCGATGCCAGGGCCTACGCGGTCGCGTACGGCGCGAACGCGCGCCTCGTCTTCGCGGATCAGGTCTGACAGCGGTCGGGGCTCGTCCTTGCGTTGCAGGCCATGGTTGCCCACTGTCATCTTCAGGCGCGAAAAGCCGCGTGCCACCCATTGCGCGGCGGCTTCGGCAAGCTGGGCACGGTCCAGGAAGTTGAAGCCGAAGGTGGCGTAGACGGGCACTTTGGGCCGGGCGCCGCCAAGCAGCCGCCACAATGGCAGATCCAGCCGCTGGGCCTTCAGGTCCCATAGCGCGATATCCACCGCGGCGATGGCATGGGCCGCGTAGCCGCTCTGGCCGCGGGGTGACAGCAGCCAATACAGGCGCTCCCACAGTTTTTCAGTATCCAGCGCCGACTCGCCCACGATCGCGTCGGCCGCGATGTGCTCGATAGCCGCCGCCACGACTTCTTCTTCGGTGATCGCGGTGAATCCGCAGCCCGTCAGGCCGCAAGCCGTGTCGATGCGGACCAGCACACAGGACAGGGCGCTCTGCTTTGTCCCGCCCGGGACCTGCATGGCGACTTCGATGTTCAGGGGGATGGCCTGGACACGCTCGATCTTCAGGTCGTGCGCCAGGGCGCCACGTGTTTCGTGGTGCATGAATGTCTCCGTGGGTTCGTTCGGCTATAACCGCGTTGTCCCGGTTATAGGTTTGCCGATGCACGGACGGCAATCGAGTTTTTCTCAAGCAGCTTTCGAGAAACGTGAAAGCATCATGGCAAGGCGCCGTCCAGCAGGTGCGCGATCAAGCCTTGCGTGCCTGGCGAAGGTTCGCGTTGCTGGGGCCATCCCAGCATGAGCTGCCGCGTGGCCCAGGCATCGCGCAGATGCGCCAGGTGCAGGCGGCGCAGCGTCACGTAGGGCTGGGCCACACGTTCAGGGACGATGCCCACGCCTATTCCGCTTTCGGCCATGCGGCAGACCGCATCGAAGCTGGTGACCTGGATGCGCAACCGCAAGGCGCGGCCGGCCTCGGTGGCCGCACGTTCCATCTGCGTCAGGATCGCTGTGCCCCGGTACAGGCCGACCTGGTCGTGCGCCAGCGTTTGTTCAAAGCGCAGCGCCTGCCGATGGCGCGCCAGGCTGTGCCGCGGATGCATCACACAGACCAGCGTATCGGTGCGATAGGGCCGGCAATGCACATTGCCCACCGTATACCCGCCATCGAACAGGCCCAGGTCGGCCCGGTCTGTCTGCAGCATCTCGACGGCGGAACGGCTGGTATGTTCTTCCAGTTCGATGCGCACGCGCGGGTTTCCCCGCATGAAGCCATTCAGGTCTTCGGGCAGGAACTGCACGATCGAGGCCGAATTCGCCACCATGCGCACGCGGTCTTCAATGCCATGCGCATAGTCGCGCAGGTCTTCTTCCATCGCGCCCGCCAGGCCTGCCATGCGGCGCGCGTGCGCGACGAAAATCTCGCCCGCGGGCGTGGGCTTGACGCCGCGCCGGTGCCGCAACAGCAGCGCCACGCCGACCCGCATTTCCAGGTCGCTGATGCGCTTGCTGGCCGCGGCCACCGATACATGGCTGCGCGCGGCGCCCGCGCTGATGCTGCCGCTGTCGGCCACGGCGATCAACAGTCGCAGCGCGGCGACATCGAGTTGGGACAGAGTGCTCATGACGTTACAGGTCCTGCAGGGCCAGCACGATCTGCTTGGTGAGCCAGTGCACCGCGGGCTGCGCGGCGTGATAGGCATGTACGTGCACGCGAACTTCGAATTCCGGGATTGCGACGGGTAGCGGCATCGATTGCAGGCGCCCATAAGATTCGAATACGCGGGCCACGCGCGAGGGCAGCGTGGCCATCAGGTCGCTTTGCGCGATCAAGCCAGGCAATACCGTGAAGTAGGGGATGCGCAATCCGATCTTGCGATGAATGCCCTGGGCACGCAATGTGTCTTCCACATGCTGGTGCGCAAAAAACGGCGACGAGACCAGTACGTGCGGCGTGGCCAGGAACGCATCCAGCGGCAGGTTGCCTGCGGCGGCGGCAGGGTGGTCGTGCGCCATCAGGCACACGTAGTGTTCGCGGAACAGCAGTTGGTTGCGCAGCTTTTCATGCAGCATCGGCAGGTTTCCGACGGCGGCGTCGATCTTGCCCGAGGCCAGGTGCTCGATCAGCGTGTCCACAGGTACTTGCAGCACTTCCAGGCTTGCCAGCGGCGCCACGCGCCGCAGGTGCGCAACCAGCGGCGGCAGGAAGCACAGGCCGCCGATATCCGACATGGCGACCCGGAAGCGGCGCGTGGTGACGGCGGGATCAAACGGGCCGGCCAGTTCCTGGGTGCTGTCGATACAGGCCAGCGCTTCCTGGAACGCCGCATAGATCTGCTCGGCGCGCGGCGTGGGTGCCATGCCGCGGCCATCGCGCACGAACAGCGCGTCGCCGTACGATTGGCGCAGTTTCGCCAGTCCGTAGCTGACGGTGGGCTGCGTAAGCGCCAGGCGGTCGGCCGCCTGGCTGACGCTGCCGGTTTCGAATACCGCCACCATCAGCCGCACCAGATTCAGGTCCAGCCGATGCGCATGGCTGGGTTCGGGCAAGGCAATTGCCATGATGTCTCTCCGTTGGCGGTGGGCCGGCCGTTGTGTTTATGTATCGATCACATCGATATGAAACATACTAATCATCGATTGTATGGATTGTAGTTCCACTCCTAATATCGCTCCACATTGATGACATTGGCGCCCGCGTCGCAAGCCAGCGGAGCAGCCCAGGGAGACGGATTCATGGAGCGTTCATTTGCGCGCGAGGTCGGCAGCCTTTCGCTCGGCGCCGGGCAGACCTTCCACGGGGAAGGGATCCTGGCGGTGACCAAGGCGTTGCTGCAGTCCGGGGTCAGCTATATAGGCGGCTACCAGGGCGCGCCGGTGTCGCACCTGATCGATGTGCTGGGCGATGCGCAAGGCCTGCTGCGGGACCTGGGCATCTATTTCGAGAACAGTGCATCCGAGGCCGGCGCCGCCGCCATGCTGGGTGCCTCGATCCACTACCCGGTGCGGGGCGCGGTGACGTGGAAGTCCACCGTGGGCACCAATGTGGCGTCGGACGCGCTGTCCAACCTGGCCTCGGCGGGCGTCAAGGGCGGTGCGCTGATCATCCTGGGCGAAGATTACGGCGATGGATCCAGCATCATCCAGGAACGTACGCATGCGTTTGCCATGAAGTCGCAGATCTGGCTGATGGACCCGCGACCCAACCTGGCCTCGATCGTGGATTCGGTGGAGCGCGGGTTCGAGCTATCGGAAGCCAGCCAGACGCCGGTGATGATGCAGTTGCGGATACGCGCCTGCCATGTGCACGGCAGTTTTGTATGCAAGGACAACGTCGCGCCTGCGGTGTCGACCCGTTTGGGGCTGCGCGACGGAAAATTCGATTACGCCAAGATCAACCTGCCGCCATCGACCTACGAACACGAACGCCAGAAAGTGCAGGTGCGCTGGCCGGCGGCGCTGGACTATATCCGGCGCGCACGCCTGAACGAGCAGTTCCCGGGCAAGCGTTCGAACCTTGGGCTGGTCGTGCCCGGCGGCTTGTACAACGGCGTCATTCGCGCGCTGCAGCAGTTGGGCCTGGCCGATGTGTTCGGCGATAGCGACGTGCCCATCTATGTGCTGAACGTGGTGTATCCGCTGGTGCCCGACGAATTGCAGGCGTTCTGCCAGGACAAGGAGGCCGTCCTGGTGGTCGAGGAAGGCCAGCCGAACTACATCGAGGAATCGCTGAACGCCATGCTGCGCACGGCCGGGCTGTCGGCACGGGTGCACGGCAAGGATGTGTTCCCGCTGGCAGGCGAGTATACGGGCGAGACCATGCTGCGCGGCATCTCGGAATACCTGCAGCAGGCAAGGCCCGCAACGCCCGCGGGCGATGCGCTGCGCCAGGTCACGCAGGGGCTGACGGGCCATAAGCAGGCCGCGGCCCAGGCACTGGGCGAGCCCGTGCCCAATCGTCCGCCCGGGTTCTGCGTGGGCTGCCCCGAGCGGCCGGTGTTTTCCGCCATCAAGATGGTTCAGCAAAAGCTCGGGCCGCTGCATGTCAGCGCCGATATAGGCTGCCACACGTTTGGCACGCTGGCGCCGTTCAATATCGGCAGCACTGTGCTGGGCTACGGCCTGGGGTTGGCCAGTTCGTCGGGTATCGCGCCGCTGATGGACAAGCGCGTGGTCAGTGTCATGGGCGACGGTGGATTCTGGCACAACGGGTTCACCAGCGGCGTGGTGAATGCGATGTACAACAACCAGGATTCGGTGCTGGTGATCCTGAAAAATGGCTATACCTCGGCGACCGGCACCCAGGCCATTCCGTCGTCGCCCTCGCAGCCCGCCACCAAGCCGCTTACGCTGGATATCGAGGCGGCGCTGCGCGGCGTGGGCGTGAAATGGCTGCGTAAAGTACCCAGCTACCAGGTTGCCGATATGAAGCGCACCCTGGACGAGGCCATGACTACCCCGGAAGGCGGGTTGAAGGTGATCATCGCCGATGGCGAATGCCAGCTTGAAAGGCAGCGCCGCATCAAGCCCCTGAATGCGCAGAAACTGAAAGACGGCCAGCGCGTGGTGCGCACCCGCTTCGGTATCGATGATGACGTCTGTACGGGCGACCATTCCTGTATTCGTCTGTCGGGCTGTCCGTCTTTGTCCATCAAGCCCAATCCCAGCGCATTGCGTACCGATCCGGTGGCCACCGTCAACCAGGGCTGCGTGGGCTGCGGCCTGTGCGGCGAAGTGGCGCACGCGGCGCAGCTCTGCCCCTCGTTCTTCAAGGCCGAGATCGTGCAGAACGCCGGCCGGTGGGAACGGCGCGTGGATGGCTGGCGGCGGCGCATCATCCACGCGATGGCCGGGCGCCCGCGTGTTGTCCAGGGAGCCCGCGCATGAAGGCCACCGAGCCCGTCAAGATCCTGGTTGCAGCGCTGGGCGGCGAAGGCGGCGGTGTACTGGCCGACTGGATCATCGCCGCCGCGTCGGCACAAGGGTTCCCCGTTCAAAGCACATCGGTGCCTGGCGTGGCGCAGCGCACCGGCGCCACGAATTACTACCTGGAAATCCTGCCCGTGCCGCATGCCGCGCTACAAGGGCGCGCCCCGGTCTTTTCGCTGGTGCCTTGCCCTGGCGATGTAAGCATCGTGGCCGCCTCCGAACTGGTCGAGGCCGGCCGCATGCTGCAGAACGGCTATGTCAATCCGCAGAAGACGGTGCTGGCGGCGTCCACGCACCGCGAGTTCGCCGTATCGGAAAAAGTCGCCATGGGAGACGGACGATACCAGGACGGGCGGGTTCTGGAAGCCGCCGCCGCCTTGTCGAAGCAGGCCATTCTGTTCGATATGGCGACCCTGGCGGCGCGCCATCGCACGGTCATCAATACCGTGCTGTTCGGCGCCATGGCAGGTAGCGGTGCCTTGCCGTTCAGCCGAGAAGCCTGCGAGCAGGCCATCCGCCAGGCGGGCAAGGCCGTGGATGCCAGCCTGGCCGGGTTCGCGGCCGGATATGAGCAGGCCCGGGCACTCGTATCGGGCCAGCCTGCTGCGCTGGCGCCTGAGCCAAAATCGGTGGCTGGCTCCATCCAGCCCGCATCGGCACGTGTGGCCGCCTTGCCGTCCGGCGTGCAGAACGTGGTGGCCGCGGGGGTCGCTCAAGTGATGGACTACCAGGGCGCGGCCTATGCCGACCTGTACCTGGACCGGGTCGAACTCATTTTGCAGGGCGAGCAGGCACATGCCGGCCAGCCGCTGGATGTCACGCGTGAAACCGCGCGTTTCCTGGCATTGTGGATGAGCTACGAGGATGTGATCCGCGTGGCCGACCTGAAGACGCGCCGCGATCGCCTGGAGCGGGTGCGGCGTGAAGTGGGCGCGGCCAGCGGCGATCCGCTGCACCTTACCGAATTCCTGAAACCGGGCCTGGATGAGCTGTGTTCCGTGTTGCCGCCGGCCTTGGCCGGGTGGTTGCGCCGCCGCCTGGCCGGGCGCGCCGGCAAGCTGGGCGTCGGGTTGCACGTTCGCACTTCCACGGTCAGCGGCTTTGCGATGCTATGCGTGTTGCGCAGCCTGCGGCGTTGGCGCCCGCGCACCGAACGCTATGCGGCCGAACAAGAAATGATAGGGCGCTGGCTTGCTGCCGTGCGCGGGCTGCTGGCCCATGAACCGCGGGCGGCATTCGAACTGGCGCTATGCGGCAATGTGGTCAAGGGATACGGCGAGACCAGCGAGCGCGGCCATCGCAGCCTGCGCGCGATCCTGGATGACGTGCAGGCGCACTTGGAGGGCCAGCCGGGCGCCGCTGCTGGCGATGTCTCGGGAATGCTGGTCGGGCGCATTGCCAAGGCGCGCAAGGCTGCTCTGGCCGACCCGCAAGGCCAGGCGCTGGCTCAGGCGCTGGACTTGCCGGCTCCCGAATTGGTTGCGCACCCGGTCCGATTCGTGCGGCGTGCCGCGTCGTCTTGATGCACCCAGCCGGCATCGCCGCCCGGCGCGGCGATGCCAGCCCAGGTTTTGCTGTACCAGCGCTGCCGCATACGGCGGCCGGCGTGAACCCTAGAAGTCCGCAAACAGGACCGAGGAGACAACAATGAAGCGTATGACCCTATCGCGCGCCGGCACGGTACGTGTGGCCCTGGCCTGTGCCGCGGCCGCCTTGCTGCAGGCAGGCCCCGCGCATGCCGCGCAAGAGCCGATCAAAGTGGGCGCCGTGGTGTCGGCGACCGGGCCGGCATCTTTCCTGGGCGACCCGGAACAGAAGACACTGCAGTTGTACGTGGACAAGATCAACAGCCAGGGCGGTTTGCTGGGGCGCAAGCTGGAACTCACGATCTATGACGACGCCAGCGATGCCAGCAAGGCCAACGCGTTCGCGCGGCGCCTGATCATGCAGGACGAGGTGGATGCCATCGTGGGCGGCTCGACCACAGGGTCGACCATGGCAATGGCGCCGCAAGTGCAAGGCGCGAAAATCCCTTTCATCTCGCTGGCGGCGGCCAGCGTCATCGTCGAGCCCGTCAAGCCCTGGATCTTCAAGATGCCGCATTCGGACCGCATGGCGGCGGCCAAGGTGCTGGACGACATGAAGAAAAATGGCTGGACCCGGCTGGCGCTGCTGTCGGACACGGGCGGGTTCGGTAAATCGGGCCGTGTCGAGACGCTGAAGCTGGCGAAGGAGATGGGCATTGAGGTGCTCGACGACCAGCAATACGGCGAGCGCGACACGGACATGACGCCGCAGCTTACCCGTATCAAGTCCAGCAATGCGCAGGCCGTGTTCGTATTCGGAACCGGCCAGGCTCCCGCCATTATTGCCCGCAACTATCGCCAGTTGGCCATGAAGATCCCGCTGTACACCAGCCACGGACAGGCCTCGATGGAGTTCGTGCGCCTGGCGGGCGAGGCTGCCGACGGCATACGCATGCCGACGCCGGCCCTGCAGGTGGCGCGCGCGTTGCCCCAGGCCGATCCGCAACGCGATGTCAGCGTTGCCTACGCAGACGCCTTCGAGGGCAAGTACAAGGTCGAGGTGTCGACGTTCGGTGGCTATGCCCATGATGGCCTGCTGATGCTGGCCGACGCCATGAAACGTGCCGGCGGCACCGATAAGGAACAGGTTCGCCAGGCGCTGGAACAGACCAAGGGATTCGTGGGCGTCAGCGGCATCTATACGATGACGCCCGAAGACCACATGGGGCTAGATTCTTCCGCGTTTCGAATGGTGGAAGTGCGTGACGGCACCTTCAATGAATTGCGTTGACCCGAACTGACCAAGGCGGAGGGCTGGCATGCAATTGAATGTGGCGGATTTCCGGACGCGTGCGCGCAGCGCGCTGCCCCGCTTCGTGTTCGACTACCTGGAAGGCGGTGCCGAAGACGAGCGCTGCCTGCGCCGCAATGCGCACGATCTGGAGCGTCTGGGGTTGTTGCCCACTGTGCTGCGCGACACGACGCAGATCGATGCCAGCCAGCAGGTATTCGGGCAGCATTGGGCCGCGCCGCTGGGCGTGGCGCCGGTTGGGCTGAATGGCCTGATGCGTCCTGGCGGCGACATACTGGCCGCGCGCGCCGCGGGCGCGGCGCGGCTGCCGTTCATTTTGTCGACGGCATCCAACAGCCGCCTGGAAGAGGTACGCGCGGCAACCACGGGGCCTTGCTGGATGCAGCTCTATGTCATGCAAGAGCGCAAGCTGGCCGAACAGATTGTCCAGCGGGCGCGGCAGGCCAGGTTCGATGCCCTGGTGCTGACCATAGACGTACCCGTCAGCGGTTACCGCGAGCGCGATGTGCGCAATGGGTTTGCGCTGCCGTTCAGGCCCGGCCCGGCCATGATGTGGGACATGCTGGCCCATCCGCGATGGCTGGCACGCATGGCGCGCGCCGGTGCGCCGCAGTTCGTGAACCTGGCTCCCGCCCAGGGTAACGCGTCGCCGCAGGCGCAGGCCGCGCTGTTGTCGCGTGCCATGGACCGTTCTCTCGCCTGGGACGACCTGGCCTGGCTCAGGTCAATCTGGAACGGGCCGTTATTGATCAAGGGTGTGCTGCATCCGGATGATGCGCGTCGTGCGGTGTCCATGGGAATGGACGGCATCATCGTGTCGAACCATGGCGGGCGCCAACTGGATGCCGCGCCATCCACGATAAGTATGTTGCCGCGCATCCGCGATGCCGTGGACGGCAAGGCGCCTGTGTTCATCGATGGCGGCTTTCGGCGAGGCTCTGATATTGCCAAGGCCCTGGCCTGCGGTGCGCACGGCGTATTCCTGGGGCGGCCCGTCGCTTATGGGCTGGCGGCCGGCGGCGAGGCAGGGGTGGGCAAGGTGCTGGCGCTGCTCTGCGCCGAATTGGAGCGCACCATGACGCTGGTGGGCGCGCCGCGTCCTGGTGATTTCGGCCGGACCCATTTGTGCGCTCAGGATCCCTTTTCAGACAGGCGAGGCTTTGATGGCTGATTTTGCGCAATTCGTGTTTGCGGGGCTGACGACGGGCGCCATCTACGCGCTTGCCGCCCTGGGATTCTCGGTGATCTATAACGCCAGCGGCGTCATCAACTTTGCGCAGGGCGATTTCCTGATGCTGGGCGGCATGGTGGCCGCTACCCTGGTTGGCGCGCAGGTGCCGCTATCGGCCGCGGTGTTGTTGGCGGTCATCGTCGGCGTGGCGGCAGGCCTGCTGCTTTACCTGCTGGCGATACGGCCGGCCCGCAATGCCAATATCCTGTCGCTGATCATCATCACGATCGGCGCATCGTTGTTCATACAGGGGGCGGTGCAACTGGTGCTGGGCAAGAACCAGCGCACCTTGCCGGCATTCAGCGGCGATGACGCGCTGTCCTGGTTCGGGGCCTACGTATTGCCGCAAAGCCTGTGGGTCTGGGGCGTGTCTATCGTCTTGATGATCGGGTGCGCCTGCTTCTTCAAGCTGACACTGACCGGTAAGGCCATGTTGGCAGTCGCGGCAAACCGACTGGCGTCGCAGGCAGTGGGAATCAGCACGTCGCGCATGCTGTTGCTGTCTTTCGGCATCGCGGCCGCATTGAGCACGGTGGCCGGGGCGGTGGCGGCGCCCATCACGACCACAGTCTACGACCTGGGCCTGATGCTGGGCATGAAGGGGTTCGTGGCCGCGACGCTGGGCGGCCTGGGTAGCGGGGTGGGTGCCATTGTGGGCGGGTTGCTGGTTGGACTGCTGGAAGCATTCATGGCCGGCTATGTGTCGTCCGCCTACAAAGATGCCGTGCCTTTCGTCCTGATCATCGTCATCTTGCTTGTCATGCCCCAGGGGATCTTTGGCAAGCGCAGCACGGAGCGCGTATGAGATTTCCCGTGCGCCCTTCATTATGTGTGCTGGCGGTGGTGCTTGCCGTCTTGCCGCTGGCATTGACCAACAACTTTCTGATGGACCTGGCCGTGCGCATCGGCCTGGCCGCCATCGCGGCCATCGGGCTCAACCTGCTGATGGGGTTCGCGGGCCAGGTCAGCATAGGCCACGCGGCATTCGTGGCCATCGGCGCCTACGGCGTGGGCATCCTGACCTCGAAGCTGAACTGGCCGCCCCTGGCGGCCATGGCGGCTGCCGTACTGGGCGCCGCCGTCGTCGCGTACCTGATTGCGCGGCCGATATTGCGGCTGCGCGGCCATTCGCTGACGATGGCCACGCTGGGCCTGGGCATCATCGTCAATATGGTGCTGATCAACGAGGTCCAGTGGACCGGCGGCCCGGACGGCATGCCGGTCGAGCCCCTGGCGGTTTTCGGCCATGCGGTAGAGGGAATGGCGACGTGGTACGCCCTGGTGGCGGTGCTGCTTTTCATTGCGGTATTGCTATCGCTGAATCTCTATTCGTCGCCGGCCGGCCGGGCGCTGCGCGGCCTGCACGGATCGGAAGTGGCCGCCAGGGCCACGGGGGTGGACGTGGTTTCCTACAAAGTGCGCGCCTTCGTGGCCTCGGCGGTCTTCACGTCGCTGGCGGGCTGTCTTACCGCCCACTATCTGGGCTTCATCACGCCGTCGCTGTCGGGGTTCACCTATTCGGTCGAGCTGGCCACCATGGTGGTGCTGGGCGGCATGGCTTCCACCTTCGGCGCGGTGCTGGGCGCGGCATTGCTGACGGTGCTGCCGCAGGCACTGGGAGGCCTGCACGAGTACGAGATGATGTGCTTCGGGCTGATCCTGATGCTGACCATGATCTTCCTGCCCAAGGGACTGGTGCCCACTTTGGCGGAAGCGCTGCACCGGAGAAAATGATGCTGGAAGTCCAGGGATTGACACGTTTCTTCGGAGGTGTCGCCGCGGTGCAAGACGTTAGCTTCACGGTCAGCGCGGGCGATGTCCATGCGGTGATAGGCCCCAACGGCGCGGGCAAGACGACGCTGTTCAATTTGATCAGTGGTGTGTATACGCCCAGTGCGGGGCGGGTACTGCTCGACGGGCGGGATGTCGGCGGCTTGACGCCCGACCGGCTGGCGCGACGCGGCGTCAGCCGCACGTTCCAGAACCTGCAGGTCTGCATGAACATGACGGCGTGCGAGAACGTCATGCTGGGGGCACACTTGCGCCAGCGCGGGGGCCTGACGGCGGGCCTGCTGGCCCTGACACGGCCGTCCGACCGTCGCTTGGCCGATCAGGCGCAGGCATGGATGGAAATGGCTGGCGTGGGCGCTTATGGCGGGCATCATGCTTCGCAATTATCGTTCGGCGTGTTGAAGCGGCTGGAGATTGCCCGTGCGCTGGCGGGCGAACCGCGCCTGTTGCTGCTGGACGAACCCGCTGCCGGGCTGAACGACAGCGAGACCGCCGAACTGACCGCGCTGATCCGGCGCATCGCGGAGTCCGGCATTACCGTATTGCTGGTGGAACACGACATGCACATGGTCATGGGGATCTCGGATCAGATACTGGTGCTGGACCATGGCAAGAAACTGGCTGAAGGCACGGCGCAGCAGGTTCGGGAGAACACCAAGGTCATCGAGGCCTACCTGGGAGCCGACTATGCCTGCGATGCAAACTAGCCGCTTGGCCGACGATACCGGGCAGGCCCCGGACCCGCACGCCATGGCCTTGTCGGTGCGCGGCCTGAAGGCGGGGTATGGACGGATCCAGGTGCTGCACGGCATCGACCTGGACCTGCCACGCGGGCAACTGGTGGCCTTGGTGGGCGCCAATGGCGCGGGCAAGACCACCCTGCTGCGCACCCTGTCCGGCCTGGTGCCGGCCCGCGAGGGCAGCGTCATTCTGATGGGCCGCGATATCAGCCGCCATGCGCCAGACCGGCGGGTCAGGGCCGGGCTGGCCCAGGTACTGGAAGGACGGCAGGTGTTCGGGCCGCTGTCGGTAGAAGACAACCTGCTGTTGGGCGGCTATGTCAGGGGCCGGGCGGCCAGCGAACGCATAGAGGAAATGTACGCGCTGTTTCCTGTATTGAAGCAGAAGCGCATGCTGCCCGCGGGAACCCTGTCGGGCGGGCAGCAGCAAATGCTGGCGATTGCGCGCGCCCTGATGAGCCGGCCGCGCGTGTTGCTGCTGGACGAGCCGTCGATGGGGCTGGCGCCCTTGCTGGTCAGCGAGGTGCTGGGTGTCGTCGAGCGATTGCGCGACCTGGATATGCCGATCTTGCTGGTCGAGCAGAATGCCCGCGCCGCATTGGCGTTGGCAGACCACGCGTATGTGCTGGAAGTCGGGCGCATCACGGTATCGGGTACCGGGCAAGATCTGCTGCACGATGCGCGTGTCATGCAGGCGTACCTGGGTCTATAGTTTGGCGGCACACCTTGCCGCGAGCGGCATCATGAAGACGGATGGGAAACCTCATGAGCGATCTGCACGTTACCTCGGTTCAAGCGCGCGCCGTGCTGGTGCCCCTGGAACATCCGGTGCGCACCAGCGTGGGCGTCGTCGACAAAGCACCGCTGGTGCTGATCGATCTGCACACCCCCGACAAGAATATCGTCGGGCGTTCGTATTTGTTCACGTACACACCGTTGGCACTGTTGCCCACCTGCCTGCTGGTGCGGCAGCTGGGGCAGGTGCTGGAACGCCAGCCATTGGCGCCCGCCGACCTTGACCGCTTGCTGAGCTCGCGCTTGCGCCTGTTGGGCCGTACCGGCCTGGCGGGCATGGCATGCGCGGGGCTGGACATGGCGGCCTGGGACGCACTCGCGGTTAGCCACGGTCAGCCGCTTGCGCGGCTATTGGGCGGTTCTCTTGCGCCTGTGCAAGCCTACGACAGCCATGCGATGGACGGCATCGACCTGGGCGTGCGGCGAGCCGCCGTGTCGATGGAACAAGGGTTTCGCGCGATCAAGACCAAGATCGGCTATCCGTCCATAGACGAAGATCTGCGTGTATTGCGTGCGTTGCGCAAGGTGGTGGGCTACGGCGTGGCAATCATGGCCGACTACAACCAGGGGCTGAATACGGCCGAGGCCGGACAGCGCCTGCATGCGCTGCGCGACGAGAGGCTGGCCTGGATCGAGGAACCCACGCTGCAGGAAGATTACGCCGGGCACGCCCGCTTGCGCGCGCAAAGCCATATTCCCGTCCAGATGGGCGAGAACTGGTGCAGCGTGGACGAAATGCACAAGGCGCTATTGGCGGGCGCTTGCGACCTGGCCATGCCCGATATCATGAAGATAGGCGGCGTCACGGCTTGGCAGCGTGCCTCGGCACTGGCGCAAGCCCATGGAATTCCTGTATCCAGCCATATCTTCCAGGAATTCAGCGCCCACATGCTGGCGGTAACGCCGGGTGCGCACTACCTGGAACGCATGGACCTGGCGGCGCCCATCCTGCGCGAAGCCCTGGTGTTCCGTGACGGCTGCGCCCAGATCGGCGATGCCCCGGGCGTGGGGTTGGCATGGGACGAGGACGCCGTAGAGCGTTATGCCGTGGCCGGCTAGCGGCGCGGCCGGACGAGAGGACATGGCGCGAACGGTTCAAGCCGGATCCGCCCCTCCGCCCCAGGGCTGGAACGCCCGGTCGATGTCCTGCCGCGTCGCGGCACCGTGACGCAGCAGCAGGGTCAGCAGCACCTTGGCCTTCACGCCGTCCAGCCAGCCGGCCCGGATCAGGCCGCGGCGCTGCAGGTCGATCTCGCCGCCGGTAAAACCGTAGGTGCGTGCCAGCACTTCGCCCGCGCCGGTGCGCGAGGCCAATATGACGGGGATGCGCTGCGCGGCGCGTTCCAGCGCATCGGCAACGCTGGCGGGCACATGGCCGCCGCCCGTGCCTTCCACAACCAGGCCGCCGAAGCCGCCGCCAGCCACCGCGTCGATCAGCGCGCCGTCATCGCCCAGGGCAATGGTCAGCAGCGCCACCCGCACCTGGCGTGGATGTTCGCTCAGGGCGACGCCCGGCATGGGTTCCAGGCGATTGGCGATGCGGACCGTGCCTTCGGCCAGCCAGCCCAATTGCCCCGCCTGCCCCGACGAGAACGCCGACGGACTGCTGGTGTGCACTTTGCGTACATACCGGGAGGCATGGATCTCGTCGTTCAGCACCACCAGGCAGCCCAGCCCATGTGCCTGCGGGCTGGCCGCGACCTGTACCGCGGCCAGCAGGTTCGCCGGCCCGTCGGTTCCCGGCACGGTGGGGTTGCGCATGGCGCCGGTCACGACGACCGGCATGCCGGGCGTCACCAGGCGGTCGAGCGCGAAGGCGGTTTCTTCTATGGTATCCGTGCCTTGCGTGATGACGAGGCCATCCACGCCGGCCTGGGCGTGGTGCGCGATCTCGGCCGCCAATGCATGCAGGTCGTCGTATCCCAGGTGAGCGCCGGGCAACTGGCGAAACGAATGCGATTCGATGTCGGCGACTGCGTCCAGGCCGGGTACGGCCGCGACCAGCGCTGCGCCGGTCAGCGTGGGCACGACGCCGCCGGTGTCGCTGCGGGTCATGGCGATGGTGCCGCCCAGTGCCAGTACTTTTATGCGAGGTTTGTTCATAGCGATCCTTTGCCTTTTCCCAAGTGCGGTGCCGAGTTGCTGAAGATAACGCAATGTCTGGGGCTCGGATACCAGGCCGTCGAAGTAGAGCCGGCGTAGCAGTTGGACGATTGCATCTCCATTCGTCGCAGAATGACATGCTGTGCAGGCCGATACGCATGCAGGTGTTCTTGGAGCGGCATCAACGGGACAGGGCCGATTCGATCGTGGCCACGCATTCGGCCAGGCTCTTCAGTACCTGGCGCTTGCGGCTTTCGATCATGCGGTTGCTGATCGACGCCACGAATACGGCAGCCATGGGTGTTCCCGTGCGATCGCGAATGGCTTTGCCCAGAGCGGTGATATCCAGCGCCGCGGTTCCCTCGTCCAGGGCGAAGTTCCGTTCGCGGGTTTGCCTGACTCTTTCCAGCAGTGATTCCGGGGTCAGGTGGTAACGCCGCAGCTGTGCCGCGATTTCCCTGACCACGATATTGACTTCGCCGTCGCCCAGGCCGGCCAGCAAAGCCAGGCCACCCGCGCCTACGCCCAATGGGTGGCGGTCTCCGACGTTGCGGGTCATGGTCTGGATCTCGAAATTGCCTGCAATGCGGTTCAGGCAAACCGTATCGAAGCCGCTGCGGATCAGCAGGAAAGCCATATCCCCCGTGGTTTGCGCAAGATGCCGAAGCGCGGGCTCGGACACATCGCGCAGGTTGGATTCGGGCAGGGCGGCCAGCCCCAGTTCGTGCAGCAGCGGCCCCAGGCGATAGCCACGTTGGCCTGCATCGCGTACCAGCATGCGTTCCTGGACCAGGCGCTGCAGCAGGCGATGTGCCGTCGACTTGTCCAGCGACGCCATCTCGGCAATGTCGATCAGGCGCAAGTTGCGCGATTGGCTGGATGCCACCAGGCGTAGCAACAGGACTGCGCGTCCGACAGTCTGTGCCGCGGAAGTCGAATTCGTCAAAGTCGGTTCCTTCACTTGGGTAGCGGATAGAGAGTCGATTTATTTATCATTAAATGAGAAAAAATAAAAAACATCGAAGCGGAAATGCTTGGAAACGGCCCGCTCGCCGCCAATTTCCAGCGCCTTTCAACTGGACAAGACACTATTTTTCTCTTTTTATATCAATATAAGATTCGATCTGCCAGCATTATCTGCAAATCCCGAGCCGGACATCCGCGGCCTTATCGTTTTCCCTAGAAATTATTAATAGTTGGGATAAATAAGAAATCTGTTTGACCTGCCTTGAACGCCGGCACTAGGATTTATCGACACTTTCAAGTTGACCCAAGCGCAGTCTGGCATGCGGTTCGGTACCCCGTGCAGAGGCGCCCGAGTTCCGGAGGCAGTGCATGACCGAGAAACTGATCGGCAGTAGTGTGCGCGATCGACTGGTGTACGAATCCATTTACAACCGGCGCCCGCTTGCCTTGCCCGATGGTGCCCGTGTTGCCGTCTGGACGATAGTCAACCTTGAGAACTGGAGCCCCGCTTCGGCGATGCCGCGTGCGGTGCTGCCGCCGCCGATGGGACGGCCATTGCTGCCCGATATTCCCAATTGGGCGTGGCATGAGTACGGCATGCGGGTCGGCTTCTGGCGGTTCCTGGAAGCACTGCAGGCACGTGGCTTGAAAGCGACGCTGGCGCTCAACGGCACCGTGTGTTCGCTGTATCGCGAGATGTGCCAGGCCGCGCTGGCGGCCGGGTGGGAATTCATCGGCCATGGCCATATCCAGCAGCCCATGCACACTGTGCACGACCAGGCGGCGGCGATTGCCGACACCATCGGGGCCATCCGTGATTTCACCGGCAAGCCGCCGCGCGGCTGGGAAAGCCCGGGCCTGACCGAAACCGACCAGACCCTCGACCTGCTGGCCGAGGCTGGCATCGAGTACGTGGCCGACTGGGTGCTGGACGACCAGCCCGTGCCATTGCGCACGCGTGCCGGCCGGGTGGTGTCGGTACCTTACACCGTCGAGTTGAACGACGTGGTCATCAGCGCGGTGCAGCAGTTGCCGTCCGACGAGATCCTGAGACGAGGGCGTGACCAGTTCGACCGGCTGTATCTGGAAGGAACGCGTACGCCCCGTGTGATGGCGATCTCCATCCATCCTTACCTGACCGGCGTGCCGCACCGGATCAAATACCTGGAAGCACTCTACGACTACATCCTGGGGCACGAGGGGGTCGTGATGTGGACGGGCGAGCAGATTCTCGACTGGTACCAGTCGGAGACCGCCGCGGCGAAATGAAAGGAGGGGTCCTATGCCTGAGATCAGTACCTACGCGTCCAGCTACTACTCGATGACCTGGCTGGGCCCCAAAGGCTATCCCGAGAACGGGAATGCCGGCCGGTGCTATTTCACCGGCGTGATCGGCATGCTGAATCATGTCGGCGAAAGCGATGCGCTGTTTGCCGATGGCACCAGCGGCGACGGGTTCTCGTTCCGCTGGTGTCCGGCCTGGGGGGCGCCGGCATTCAATGGCGGCAAGGGCGCCTTTCACGAGATATGGGAGTACACGCCGCGCATCCTGGGCTATCGCAGCCATTGGACGGAAGATCCCGAGGGCGGCTTCGACGAGGCTTTCGCGCAATTGACCGCGCTGATCGATCGAGGTGTTCCGGTGCAGGTCGGATTGCACTACAGCCTGTTGTTGCCTTATGGCGCGGCGTCGTCGCCGCGGCTGGCCTTCATGAAATCCATCATGCAGGACACCGGATTCGGGCATCACGTGGTGGTGGCGGGGTATGACCTGCAGCGCAAGGTCGTCACGCTGTGGGAGCCCAACGACCTGGCCGAACATGCACGCTATGAATGCCCCGTCGACGTGTTCCGGCAGGCCTGGGAGCAGGCCTCGCTGCGCACCGGCGATCAATATCGCGCCTGGCCGCATCATCATCCCTGGGGCGGGCAGTGGAGCTTGCATGATGGCTATGGGCCATACCTGATGGTGTGGGTAGAGCCTGGGCGCGACCCCGACTGGAATATCGCGGCTGCCATTCGCGACAGCTACCGGCGCAATTTGAAGATACTGAATGGCGACTATCCAAAGCCGTACGCGTTGTTCGGCAATCAATGGCAGATTCCCCACTGGGAGACCGGCGCACCCGGCATGGCCCGCTTCGCCGAAGCCGTACTGGCGGGCCAGGTGTGCGATCCGCTGTCGCCCACAGGCGAACGCAAGCCGTTGTTTGTGAACGGCAGTATCCCGAATCACGGTGTCCTGGGGCGGCGCGCGGCGTCGGGCTACCTGCGGCGGGTGGCATCCGAACTTGGCGGACGCGGGTTCGACGCGACGCCTGTCAGCCGCGCGGCCGAACTGATGGATCAGTCATCGACGTTGTTCCGGCAACTGCGCTACGAAAGCGACATGCGCAAGGCCGGCTTGCTGGTCGGGCAAATTGCCGCTGCCGAACTCGCTGCCTTGTCCGCCATGAAGGACGGCTGGGCAAGCGTACGGCAACTCGACCTGACTTAACTGCAACCCGAAGGAGGCTGCTGATGAAGACGAAACTGATCGCCGGGCTGGCGACCCTGCTTGCCGCGTTGTCTACGCCATGGTCCGCCGCTGCCCAGGATTATCCCAACAGGCCGATCACGATCATCGTGCCCTATACACCGGGCGACGGGCCCGACGTCATTGCCCGCCTGGTCGGCGCGGAAATCGGCCAGCGCATGGGCCAGTCGGTAGTGATCGAGAACAAGGCCGGCGCAAGCGGGCAGATCGGCCTGACATTGACGGCGAAGGCGCCGCCGGACGGCTATACGCTGGGTGTCGGCCTGGTAACCAACCTGGCGCTGGCCAGCCATACCTACAAGGACCTGCCGTACGACCCGCTGAAGGACTTCACGCCCGTGGCCCTGGCAACCATGAATTACCTGGCGCTGGTGTCGCGGCCGGATGCACCGTTCAAGACGGTGCCCGAGATGATCGCCTGGGCCAAGGCCAACCCGGGCAAGCTGCAAATAGGCACCACCAGCATGGGCGGCCTGCCCCACATGTCGTTCGAGTTGCTGGCGCACATGTCGGGTATCAAGTTCATGAACGTTCCGTACAAGGGCAACGGGCCGATCGCGGCTGACCTGACGGGCGGACGCATCGACCTGGGGGTCACGTCCTACACCAGCAGTGCGCCGCTGATCGAAGCGGGCCGGCTGAACTTGCTGGGCATCACCTATCCCAGCCGCGACCCCAAGCTGCCGCAACTGCCCACGATCGGCGAGTCGGTGAAGGGATACAGCTCGGTGGGGTGGTTCGGTTTCGTGGCACCGGCCGGCACGCCGCCGGAGATCGTCGATAAGCTCAATGCCGAGATCAACCGGGCCTTGCAGCAGCCGAATCTGCAGAAAACCATGAGCACCCTGGGACTGATTCCGGTGACGGAGTCGCCCGAATACTTTGCCAGGCTACTCAAGAGCGAGAACGAGAAGTTTGGCAAGCTGGTCTCGGAAATCGGTTATCAGCCGCAGTAAGCGTGAACACACCCATACCCGCAATTGCATGGCACTTCGACAGAGGATGATATGAAAGAGACTGCTAAAGCACCCAGCTACGAACCTTTCGGCTGGCATCACTGGCACAACGATTTCTGGATGTCATACCAGTTCCGGCGTGGACTGGGGGAAACCCAGGAAGGCGGCGGGGCCGTCAGCGAAGTATTCCAGGCCGGCAGCAAGATCGTCGCCAACGATTTTGAAAGCTGGTACCGCGAATGGACACATATTGCCGAGCGCAATGATCGTCGCGGCGACGAAGAGTTCGCGAGCAAGCATGTGCGCAGCGCCATGAACTGCTGGCTGCGCGCGGCCAATTATTTTCGCGAGGCGGAATTCTGGCTGGCCGCAGACGATCCGCGGCGGATGGCCACCTTCGATCGCTGCGAGAAGGCTACGCACAAGTTCCTGGGGCAACTGACGCCCAAGGCCGAGATCGTCGATATCCCGTATGAACCCGGTAAGCCGCTGCCAGCTTATTTCATCCGTTCGGCCAACGGCGGCGATCGCCAGCCGGTGCTGATATCGGTGGGCGGCCTGGATTCGTTCAAGGATGAATTGTGGTTCATGACCGGGCGCGGCGCCTTGCAGCGCGGCATGTCGGTGCTGCTGGTCGACGGCCCGGGCCAAGGTGGCGCATTGCGCCGGCATGGGCTGGTGACGCGGCATGACTATGAAGTGCCGATCGGCAAATGCATCGATTGGCTCGAGCAGCGCAGCGATGTGGACGCCTCGCGCATCGCGCTCAGCGGCTCCAGCCTGGGCGGTTATTACGCGGCAAGGGCCGGCGCGATGGAGCCCAGGCTGGCCGCGTGCATCTCGCACGGAGCGATGTGGGATATCCATGAACGCTGGAAGACCCGGGACGACAGCCACGGGCTGGCCGGGCATATCAAGTGGGTGTTCGGTGCAAAGAGCATGGCCGAGGCCACCGAGATATCCAAGCCATTCACATTGGACGGCGTGCTCGAGCACATGAAGTGCCCGTACTTGATCATCCATGGCGGGCATGACGTGCTGGGCGTGGAGGCAGTGAAGAAGGTGCATGACTACGCCACCCGCCATGGCGTGAACGCCACGCTGCGCCTGACCAGCGAAGAAGAAACCGGCGCCGAACATTGCCAGCACGACAACCCCACCCTGGGGCAGGAATTGATGCTGGATTGGTTGGCCGATATCTTCAAGATAGACCAGACGCGGCTGGCGTTTTATCCGGGCTGATACCGCCTGGCACCGCTGAAGCAGGCCGGATAGCCGGCCCCGAGAGTTGTGCGGGGGTTGCTGCCCGGCCTGCCCGTGCCCGGTGTACCGAGCCAGTTCGCCGTCGCCGGATATGCCATTGCCCTTGCGTTCGCCAGTTGTGCGGGTATGCGCTAGCCGGGAAGACCCAATTCGTAAAACTGTTTCGTTTGGGCAAATTGTTTCCGACTCTATCAGAAAAATTTTGACTCGCGTAGTCGACAAATCAGCAATTGGCTGTTGAATTGTCTTCAATGTGCGAAATATCAAATTACTAAGGCATGCAGGCCCATACCATGGCGTTCGCTCGCTTTCTTGACTGGAAGCGGCAACGGCAGACAGCCGTTCGTCATGTGGATCAACTACCAAGTAATTTGAATGAGCAAGCTGGGAATCTGGGTGGACTACGAGCAGAAGATCGTGTGCAACGAGTTGCGCCGGCAAGATCTGATCTCGTTCGGCGATTGGGTTCTTGACGCGAGCGATTGCAGAAAGACCTTTTCACCTACCACCTATCAAGGCTATCGGCTGTGGGCGATACCGTGCCTGAACCTGATGCGCAGGTATCCGGTGCTGGCACGCAGCCTGGCCGTCGCGGTTCGCTGGATGGCGGCCGACATCAAATACCAGCAAGGAATCAACGCACGCCGTCATTGGCGGGGCTGGCTGGTGCGTCGCGGCATCTTCTGGCCTGGCAACTGGCTGCTGGGTCGTTGCGCATTCCTGCTGCGTCATGGCTTTCGCCCGCTCGCCACGCCCTCGCTCAGGCAAAGCACAGGCCGCTAGATCCACATGGTTCATCACTTCCGTTTTCATTAGGTTCCAACATCATGAAAAAAATAGTCCTCAATGCTCTGGTTTCCGGTTGCCTGGCCACAATGGCGGGTACTGCCCTTGCCGCCGATACGGGCGACATCTCGTTCATCGGCGAGATCACCACTTCTGCGTGCTCGATTGGCGGCGGCCAGCTCGGCACTGACATGACTGTACAGATGGGCAACATCTCGACGAACATGTTCAGCGGCCTGGGCTCCAAGAGCCCCGAGGTAGATTTCACGATCAGCCTGCTCGGCTGCGACACCAGCGTCGCCGATACGGCCCACATCGCGTTCCGTCCGGGCGCGGGCAGCGTGGTCGATTCCCGCCTGCTCAGCCTAGAGAACGGTGCTGGCGCCCAGGGTGTGGCTGTCGGGCTGGCCACGGCTGGCGGCACCGCCATCGTCGTGGGCGGCGCCGCGGGCGATTACAACCTGATCGAGGGCACCAACATCCTGCGCTTCAAGGCATTCTACGAAGCAACGGCTGCTACCGTGACGGCGGGTTCCGCCAACGCTCGCGCCGTGTTCGAAGTCACCTACTCGTAAATAACCGGGCATTGGGCCCGGTACCAAGTCCATGAGACCTGGTTTCACTCCTGTAGATCGCAGGCGGCTGCCACAAGCGGCGCCATGCATGGAGAGTATTCGTGCAAGCTTGCCCCGGCAGTGGGGCGGCCTGCATGGATGACGCACTTCGCGCGGCAGGCATTTCATGCCCCGCGCCTTCCGGAGTACGAGTCCAACACGTTTGACAGCTGTGCGGCGGTGACCATTTCACAAATGGTTGCCGCATTGCTGCGGCTGTGTCCCGGGTAGTTGTTCCTGGCAGTTATATCCGTCACCGAGGCCATTGACGGTTCGCTCCGGTGGACCGGCGGCCAGTCACATGAAAAATCTCCTGCAGCATTTGTTCCTGACCGCCACGATGGCGAGTACGCTGGCCGGCGGCGCCGCCCAGGCGGCCATCCAGCTCTCGAGCACGCGAGTGATTATGAACGAAGACCAGCGGCACGTCTCGGTCTTCGCGAAAAACCTGTCTACCGATCCTTATGTGGTCCAGGCCTGGATCGACGGCGTGGCCGAAGAAATGGATACGCCATTCTTCGTTACCCCGCCTCTCAGCCGCTTCGATGGCAATGCGGAGCGCCGCCTGAGCATCACCCGGGTCGGGCAAGGGCTGCCGGATGACCGCGAATCTTACTACTGGATCAATGTGCTGGAGATTCCCCAGAAGAAAAATCCGGGGGAAAACAACCTGGCGCTGGCCATGCATACGCGCATCAAGTTGTTCTATCGGCCCGCGGCCATCCAGAAACTGCCCCGCGGTCCCGAGTTGCTGAAATGGATGTTGGTGCGCGACGGCAAGACCTGCCGGCTGGCGATCGAGAATGCGTCGGCGTTTACGGTGAATTTCGCGCGCATCGACATCGCGGGCGAAGGGGCCGGATTCGGCCGGGCCGTCGTTGGCACGCCGCTGGCAACCACCCACATCGCTCTGCGCGAGTGCCCGGCCGCCACGGACCTGATGGCGACGCCACATGTGGTCAACGATTATGGCGTGTCCGAAGCCTGGCCCGCAGTGCCCGTGTCGCCCGCAGCAAGCAGTGCCCAGTGATCATGGTACATCGTTCCATGAACCGGGCTGCAAGCGCGGGCGTGTCGGTGATGTTGTTTCTTGTGCCGGGCGGTGCGAGCCTGGCACAAGAACCGGCTGGCCCCGCCGCCGTTTTCGATGAGAGCTTCCTGCATCGGCCCAATGGTCAATCCGCGGCCGATCTGTCGGTCTTTGCCTATTCCAGTCGCGTGCTGCCTGGCGTGAATTCGGTGCTGCTGAAGCTCAACGGCAGAGATATCGGCATGCGCGAGATCAAGTTCGTTGCCATGCCGGGTAGCGACGAGGCACAACCCTGCTATTCGGTTGCCGGATTGCGCGAACTGGACGTCAAAATCGAGGCCTTTCCCCAACTGCAGAAAATGGACGATAGCGAGTGCGGCGCGCTGGCGGCCATCCCGTCCGCCCGGGCCAGTTACGACCAGGACAGCAACGTCCTGGCCGTGTCGATTCCGCAGGCGGCGTTGGATCGCAAGGCGCGGGGCGCCGTGCCTGTCGAGCAATGGGATTCGGGAACGACTGCCATCTGGTCGTCTTACCGTTTGTCGTACAACCAGATGCGGCTTGCCGGCGGACCGGAGCGGCGCAGCAGCCATACGACTTATCTCAACTTTCGCAACGGCCTGAACCTGGGCGTATGGCGACTGCGCGGCAATGGCAGCTATTACGAAAACGGCCGCAATACCGGCTGGGACTGGAGCGATCTGTACGCGGAGCGCGACATCGTGGCCTGGCGTGGGAGGCTGCGCCTGGGTGACAGCGCCACGCAGGGAAACATCTTCAACTCGGTGCGCTTTCGCGGCATACAGTTGCGGTCCGACGACGGCATGCTACCCGATAGCCAGCGCGGCTACGCGCCGGTGATACGCGGCGTGGCGCCCGGCAGCGCCAGGGTGACCGTGCGCCAGAACGGGAATGTGCTTTATACGACTTTCGTGCCGGCCGGCCCCTTCCTGATCGACGACTTGTATTCCACGCCGGGCGGCGGCGACCTGGAAATCGAAGTCGAGGAACTGGGCGGGCGTACCACGCGCTTCTTCCAGCCATTCTCGGCGCTGCCGACCATGATGCGGGAAGGCATCTGGAACTACAACTTCATGGTGGGCGAGCACCGTCACGATTACGATGCCGAGCGCCCCTTGATGGGGCAGTTGACGCTGGCCTACGGCCTGCCCTACGGATTGACCGCCTATGGCGGTTGGACCACTGCCCAGCAAGGCTATAACGCCGGCGCATTGGGGCTGGCCGCCAATTTGCATGAACTGGGGGCGGTGTCGACCGATATCACCACCTCGCGTTCCCGGGATGCTCGCGGCAACACGCAGGTGGGTTCGGCCGCAAGCATACAGTACGCCAAATCATTTCCGGGCAGCGGCACCGATTTTACGCTTGCCAGCTATCGCTATAACTCTACAGGCTACCGCAGCCTGAACGATGCGGTGCGCGACCGCGCCGAGAAGCAAGGCTATCTTGGCTACAGCCGCGAGCACGAGTACCAGTTGTCGGTGTTGCAGCGGCTGGGCACCATGGGGTCGCTGTCGTTCAACTACTACGGCATTTCATACCGGAATGCACCCCGGAACGCCAGGTATGCGCAGTTGGGCTATTCGAGCTCGTTGGGCCGGGTCGGCTATTCGCTGAACTATGCCGTCAGCCGCAGCCCCTGGGATTCGCGCGAGTCGACGGTGATGCTCACGCTCAGCATCCCGCTGGGCGGCAGCCATACCGCCAGCTATACGATGAACCGCACGAACAGCAAGAGCACTAACCATAGCGCCAACCTGAGCGGCGCGATGCTTGACGACTACTCGCTCACCTATGCATTGCAGGCGGGTGTCACTCGGGGAGCCGACCGTGACAACGGCAGCGAGGGATATGCGTCGCTGGGATACGCCTCGCCGGTAGGCCTGGCCACTGCCAGCCATGCCTATGCGCGCAATTCGTCGAACACTTACCTGGATATTAGCGGCGCGATCCTGGCGGACAGCAAGGGTATGCTGCTGGGGCAATCGCTGGGCGAAACGGCAATTATTGTCGACGCGCCTGGCGCGGCTGGCGTCGCCATCGATGCGCTTCCCGGGGTGCGCACCAATGCTTCGGGACGAGCCTTGGTTCCCTATGCCAGTCCGTACCGGGAAAACCGGGTTTCGCTCGATGCCGGTGACGGGCTGGACGGTGCGAACCTGAAGCAGAACGTCCAGACGGTGGTGCCGACCCGCGGCGCTATTGTGGTGGCGAAGTTCGACACCGAGATCGGGCGGACCGTGCTTGCCGTGCTGAAAGAGCCGTCAGGCATGGTGCTGCCGTTTGGCGCCCAGGTCTATGGCGACGACGGCCAGCAGCGCGGCATTGTCGGACCCGTGGGGCGTGCCTGGTTGACTGGGCTGCAGGGTGCCAGCCAGTTCACCGTTAAATGGGGCGGGCCCGGCAACCAGCAGTGCCGTTTCGAGATTGATGTGTCTGCCTGGCAGGGTGCCACCGAGCAGGCAAAGGAGTTGATATGCGCCGAATGAAGCAAGTTTCCAGCGCGGCGTATCGCTGGCGCCGGCGTGAATGGCGGTATGTGGGCATCGGCCTGGTGGCGTTGTGGCTGATCGGGGGGACGAGTTCCGCCCTGGCCTGCAGCCGCAATACCGGGGGCACCAGTGGCAATGGCAACCGGTACGATGCATACGACAGCAACAGCATGCAGATCGCCGTGCCTGCCGGGCGTACGACCTTCGCATTGCCCGCCTACCCGACGCCTGGAGAGGTGTTATTCGTGTCCGAAACGATGCTGCCCAACTTCGGGGGCGGTTCCGGGCAAGGCAGGGCTTCGCCGTTGTACGACTGCCGCACGGGGGCGGTCGAGGAATTCCGCGGTGGCGGTACGCTGGTCGCCGGCCACCAGAACCTGTATTCGTCAGGCGTTGCCGGTATCGCGTACCGTGTCTATTACTACTACATCAGCGATTCCGAATACGTGCTCGCGCCCGTCAGGTACGACAATACTTTTCGATCGGGCGCTCTGGTGTTCCCGTTCAATGGATCGCCCCAGCTGGGAGGCAACCTGAAGGCGCGCATCGAGTTCGTGGCAACCGGTGCGCCGATCAGTCCGGGAACCTTGCTGCCAGCCAATATCTACGGCCAGGCGACGGTAAGCAATACTTCCGGCACCAGCGCTTCCGGGCCGCTGTACCGCGTGTACCTGGCGACGCCAGTCCAGGTTACGCCGCCGACCTGCGACATCAGCAATCCCACTGCACTGACCATCAGGCTGCCCGGCGTGCCCGTCCATATGCTGATGCGCGGAGAAGGCAGGGACATCACCGCGACGACGCTGGATGTGGCGTGCAGTTCTCCGAGCGATTCGTCTCCCACCATAACGCTCACGGCGAATCAGTACATCCCCGGCGACGGGGGCAATGGCATCTTGACGAACCAGGAAGCCGGCATGAATGCGGCCAGCGGCGTGGGCATACAGGTGTGGCTGCATGACCCCGCGACGGGCGCGTATCGCGCCCCGACATTCGGGCAAGCCCAGAACGGCATCGGCGCTGCCATCGAAGCCCTGCCTTCGCGCCGCTGGCAATTCAAGGTGGGCGCGAGCTATGCGCCCACCGGAGCCGCCATTACTGCGGGAAGGGTGCGGGCAACCGCCACCGTGAAATTTACCTACATCTGACGATCTGACTACGCCATTATGCAAACGCTGCCCGACACGCCAATACTTCGTGAACAGCTGGCCACCATCATCGCCAGGACGTGCCGTTGCGAATCCGCATCCCTGCTGCAAGACCAGGAGTTCGCCGAGGTGATCACGCAGTTCGACTCGCTGGCCATCCTGGAGATCTTGCTGGAAATCGAGACCGAATTCGGCCTGACAACCGACGAAATGTTGCCTACCAACCATGAGATGGGTGCGCAAGAGGTCATGAGTGTGTTCCCCGGAAACCTGAGCGCCCTGATTGTTTATATGCACGAGGTGATGGCCCGCCGGGCCTTGCCGCTGAACCAAGATGCAGGAGCGGCCCAATGACGCGCAGGAAAGTGGTTATCACGGCTATCGGAATCGTTTCGCCGGTGGGCGGGGCAACGGCGCAGCAGACCTTCGACGCGATCAACGCCGGCGTTTGCGGCATAGGCAGGCATCCTGACTTTCGTATCGACAAGAGCGTGGGTTGCGTAAAGGAAGACATCGCCGAGGGCGTGCATCCCGGCCAGGTCCGGATGCTGGACCGCATGACGCTGATGGGCCAGCATGCGGCAAATCAGGCGCTGGAGCGGGCCGGCCTGGGGGCCGGGCAGCAGGCCGAGTGCGGCGTCTTCGTCGGTACTGGCATCGGTGGGGTCTCTACGCTGTGCGAAGCGGTCGAGGCATACCATGGCGTCGTGCCCAAGCGCCCCGTGCTGGTGGTTCCCGCCGTGATGCCCCAGGCGGCGGCCGCGCAGATCGCACAACAACTGGCCTCGACCGCCGAGGCGCAAACCTATGCCACGGCCTGTTCGGCCGGAGCTGTCGCGATCGGCGAGGCCTTCCGGCGTATTCGCGACGGCTACCTGGATGTCGCGATCGCGGGTGGGACGGAATCCATGTTCTCGCCCACGCTCATGGCAGCCTGGATGCAGTTGCACGTCTTGTGCGCCGAACCCGCCGACGGACGGGTGGGGCAGTGCCGCCCATTCAGCCACAGGCGAACGGGGTTTGCCCTGGCCGAAGGCGCCGCCATGCTCGTGCTGGAATCGGCCAGCCATGCGCGTGCCCGCAACGCGACGGTTATCGCGGAAATCTGCGGCTATGGGGTCAGCAACGATGGCACCCATCCGTTGCGACCCGATCCCAGGGGCCAGGCCCTGGCCATGTTCCGCTGCCTGGCCGATGGCGGGCTGGCTGCCCGGGATGTCGGGTACGTAAATGCCCATGCCACCGGCACGCTGGTGGGCGACCGTATCGAGACCGCCGCGATCAAGCAGGTGTTCGGCGCCCAGGCCGGCCACTTGCCGGTCAGCAGCATCAAAGGGGCCGTGGGGCACACGATCGGGGCGGCCGGCGCCATCGAGGCGGCCATTACCGCCATGGCGGTGCAGCAGGGAATTGCTCCGCCCACGTTGTTCTTCGAGCGCGGCGATCCGCAATGCGACCTGGACTATGTTCCCGAGGGGGCGCGGCACCTGCCCGAGCTGCGGCTGGCGCTGAGCAACTCGTTCGGCATGGGCGGCAATAACGCGGTGCTGGCCTTCCGCAGGGCGGCTTAGCGGGGAGTAGCTTGCCGGGGCGCGCTGCGCTAGTATGGGCGTCATCCTCGCGTTGACTTTCCTAGCCTAAGGAGCCCCCATGGCCAGTTTGACGATCAACGGCAAGCCGCAAGAGATAGATGCCCCCGATGACATGCCCCTGTTGTGGGTCATTCGGGACCGCCTGGGAATGACAGGAACCAAGTTCGGCTGTGGCATGGCCATGTGCGGTTCCTGTACGGTGCACCTGGACGGCGAGCCCATCCGTTCCTGTATTACGCCGCTTTCGGCGGTGGCCGGCAAGCAGATCACCACGATCGAGGCCGTGGGCGAAGACGACGTGGGCCGCGCCGTGCAGCAGGCATGGACCGACATCGGCGTGCCGCAATGCGGATACTGCCAATCGGGCCAGATCATGTCGGCCACGGCGCTCATCAAAAGCAATCCTGCCCCCACCGACGCGGACATCGATGCGGCCATGAGCGGCAATATCTGCCGCTGCGGCACCTATCCGCGCATACGTGCCGCCATCAAGCAAGTTGCCACTGCCCGGGGAGCCGCCAAATGAGCGAATTCTCACGGATGTTCTCCCAGGTTCCGCCCGCTTCTGCGCCCGGATCGATGGACGGGCCGCCGCTTTCGCCGGCTCGCCGCGACTGGCTGAAGGCGGCCGGCGCCCTGACCGGCCTGGTGCTTTCCGTAGGCGCCGGCGGTATCGTGCGCGCGGCCGAGGCGGCCGGCACAGAAAAGAAATACGGCGCAGACGGCATGCCGCATGGCACGGTGGACGATCCGCACGTGTTCGTGTCGATCGGCACGGACGGCATCGTGACCATCATCGCGCACCGCGCCGAAATGGGCACGGGCGTGCGCACCGGCCTGCCCATGGTGGTGGCCGACGAACTCGACGCCGACTGGAGCAAGGTACGCGTCATCCAGGCACCGGGCGACGAGCCCCGCTATGGCAACCAGGACACCGACGGGTCGCGCAGCACCCGTCATTTCTTCCAGCCCATGCGGCGCGTGGGCGCGGCCGCGCGCGGCATGCTCGAGGCGGCTGCCGCCAAGCAATGGGGCGTGCCGGCCGACGAGGTCGTGGCGCGCAATCACGAGGTCGTGCACGAGAAAACCGGGCGCAAGCTGGGTTTCGGCGAGCTGGCCGAGGCGGCGGCGGCGCTGCCGGTGCCGGCTGCCGACGCACTGCGGCTGAAGACGCCCGGGCAGTTCCGCTATATAGGCAAGCAGAGCACGCGCAGCGTCGATATCCAGGACATCGTCACGGGCAAGACGCATTTCGGTATCGATACGCGCCTGGACGATATGCTGTATGCATCGGTTGCCCGGCCGGCGGTACTGGGCGGCAAGGTCAGGCGCTATAACGCCGATGCCGCCATGAAGGTGCCGGGCGTGGTCAAGGTGGTCGAGATCCCGGCCGGCCCCACGCCACCGGTGTTCGCCCCGCTGGGCGGCGTGGCCGTGATTGCCAAGGATACCTGGGCCGCGCTCAAGGGCCGCCAGGCGCTCGAGATCGAATGGGACGACGGCCCCAACGCCAGCTACGATTCCGAAGCCTTTCACAAGACCTTGAGCGAAGGGGCGAACAAGCCTGCCAAGGCGGTGCGCAATGACGGCGACGCCATGCAGGCGCTGGCGGGGGCGGCCCAGCGTATCCAGGCCGAATACTATCTGCCGCATCTGGCGCACGCTTCCATGGAGCCGCCCGCGGCCACTGCGCGCGTGGCCGGCGGCAAGTGCGAAGTCTGGGCCTGCGTGCAGTCGCCCTACGGCACGCGCGAGAACGTGGCCAAGCACCTGGGCCTGGACATCGCGGCCGTTACCGTGCACCAGACTTTGCTGGGTGGCGCCTTTGGGCGCAAGTCGAAATCGGACTTCGCCGTCGAGGCCGCCTTGCTGTCGCGCGCCATGGACGGCAAGCCGGTCAAGGTGACCTGGTCGCGTGAAGACGACATTACCAACGATTATTTCCATACCGTGTCGGTCGAGCGCCTGGAAGCCGGTGTCGATGCCCAGGGCAAGGCCGTGGCGTGGCTGCACCGCACCGCGGCGCCCACCATCGGATCTACCTTTGTTGCCAACGCGCAGGGCCAGCAGCCCTTCGAGCTGGGCATGTCGGCGGTGAACATCCCGTTCGCCATCGCCAATTTCCGGGTCGAATCGGTGCCGGTGCCTGCCCATACGCGTATAGGCTGGTTCCGTTCCGTGTCGAACATCCCGCACGTCTTCGCGGTGCAGAGCTTCGTGGCCGAAATGGCGCATGCGCTCAAGCGGGATCCGCGCGATTACCTGCTGGAACTGATCGGGCCGCCGCGCAAGATCTCGCCGGCGGATATGTCCGATGACTGGAACTACGGCGAATCGCCCGTCGTCTATCCGCTGGATACGGCGCGCATGCGCCATGTCATCGAGGTCGCCACCCGCGAGGCGGGCTGGGGACGCCAGCTCGAGCCGGGCCGCGGGCTGGGCCTGGCGGTAAGCTACAGCTTCGTGACCTACATCGCCACGGTGGTGGAAGTCGAGGTCGCCAAGGACGGCGGCCTGGTGGTGCATCAGGTGCACGTGGCCGTGGACTGCGGGCCGCAGGTGCATCCCGACCGCGTGCGGGCCCAGACCGAGGGCGCCTGCATCATGGGGCTAAGCCTGGCCACGCGCAGCGAGATCTCGTTCTCGAAGGGGCGCACCAACCAGACCAACTTCCACCAGTATGAAGTCACCCGCATGTCCGAGGCGCCGCGCGATATCAAGGTACATCTGGTGGAGCACGGTTTCGACGTGCCGTTGGGCGGGGTGGGCGAACCGGCGGTGCCGCCCTTCGCGCCGGCACTGTGCAACGCGATTTTCGCCGCCACCGGCAAGCGCATTCGCAGCCTGCCCATCCGCGACCAGCTCAAGGCTTGAGGGCGCGAGACAAAGGCCTGGGCCGCCCGCCAGGGGGCCCAGGCCGCCGGTTTTCCAGGAAACGCTAGGCCCGCTGGGCTTGTTCCAGGAAGGTCTGCACCACGGCCGGGGCGTCCAGGCCGAATTCCGCCATCAGGTAGGGAGTGGTTGCGCCATAGGCAAAGGTGTCGCGTACGCCGACGCGCGCGAAGTTCACCGCCACTTTCTGCTCCATCAGCAACTCGGCCACCGCCGACCCCAGCCCTCCTATGATGGAATGGTTTTCGACGGTGACGACCGTGGGCACGTTGCGGGCCAGATCGGCGATATGCGGATTCAGGGGCTTCATCGAGGTCACTGCGACGACGCTGAGCTGCTTGCCGCGCCGGGCCAGTTCGTCGGCGGCGTCCAGCGCAACCGGGATACTCAGGCCGCTGGCCAGCAGCAGCCCGTCGCTGCCGGTGCGCAATGAGGCCAGCCCGTCCCTGGCTGCCGGATAGGGGTGGGCGGCGCTCGCGCCGCCGGCGCGCGCCAGGCGCAGATAGACGGGTCCGTCGTAGGCCAGTGCTTCTTGCACGGCCTCGCCGGCCTGGCCGGGCGCGGGTTCCAGCACCCGCATGCGCGGCAGGGCGCGCATCAGCGCGACATCGTCGATGGCTTGGTGGCTGGCGCCCAGCAGCGTATCCAGCCCAGGGATGAAGCCGACCACCTTGGCATTCAGGCCGGGATAGGCCAGTTGCATGGCCACTTGATCGTAGGCGCGCCGCGTGGCGAACACGCTGAAGGTGTGCACGAACGGGATATGGCCGCAGCGTGCCATGCCGCCGGCCATGCCGACCATATTGGCCTCGGCGATGCCGACCTGGTAGAAGCGGTCGGGTAGCGCGTCGCGGAACAGATCGGTTTCCGTGGGGCCGCTCAGGTCTGCGGTCAACGCGACGATGCGCGGATCTTTGCGGGCCGCGGCCAGCAATGCCTCGCCGTACAGGCGGCGCACGGCCGGCTGGCTGGAGCGGTCGGTGAAGTCATTGACGGCAAGATTGTCTTGCGGGCGATTCATCGCTGTGCCTCCAGGTCGAGTTCTTGCAGGGCGCGCTCGGCGGTGTCCAGGGGCAGCTTCAGGTTGTGGCCCAGGATGCCTTCCAGCGAGGGCGCACCCCGGCCCACTCGGGTGCGCGCGATGATGCAGTGGGGCTGGCCCGGCACGCTTCGCGCCTGTTCGAGCGCGGCCAGGACGGCGGCCATGTCGTTGCCGTCTATGTCTTGCGTGCGCCAGCGGAAGGCGCGCCATTTATCGGCCAGGGGCTCGTCCGGCTGCACCTGGTTGACGTGGCCTTCCACCTGCATGCCGTTGGCGTCGATGATCAGGCAAAGATTGTCCAGTTGCCAGTTGCCGGCGGCCAGGGCCGCTTCCCAGACTTGGCCTTCTTGCAGCTCGCCGTCGCCCAGCAGCACATAGACGCGGCTGTCCCGGCCGGCTCGCTTGAGCGCCGCTGCCATGCCCACGCCCACCGACAGCCCCTGGCCCAGTGAACCGCAGGTGGCCTCGATCATGGGGCCCAGGCGTTCAGAGGCGTTGATCTCGAGTTCGGAGCCATCTTCGCAGTAGGTGTCCAGCCGGCGTGCATCGAGAATGCCGCGTGCGGCCAGCGTGGCATAGAAGATCGCCGTATTGTGCGCCGTGGAAAGAATGAAGCGGTCGCGATCGGGCCAGGCCGGATCGTCGGGCCGCAGGTTCAGTTCGGAAAAGTACAGCGCGGTAAACAGGTCGGCAGCCCCCAGCCCTTGCTGCACGTAGCCCTGGCCGGTGCGCGCCACCATACGCACGACTTGCTTGCGCAGGGCGAGCGCGATGCGCGACAGTTCGGCGGTTTCGAGAGTGGCGCCAAAGACGGCCGCAAAGGTGGAAGCGGAGGTGATGGTGGACATGGTCGTTCCTTTCAATGCGCGGCCGCGGCGACTTGGGCGAAGGCATGGTCGGTGACCTGCAACGCGTTATCGATGTCTTGTGCCGTGTGCGCCAGGCTCAGGAACATGTTGTGGCGGTGATGCAGGTATACGCCCTGTTTCATGGCCTCGGCGGCGAAGCGCGCGCCTTGGGCGAAATCCGGGTCGTGCTCGAACAGCACCAGCGGCAGTTGCACGGGCCCGGTCTGGCTGATTTTCAGGTCGTGCTTGTCGGCCTGGCGTTGCAGACCATCGCGCAGGCGTTGGCCCATTTGCTCGAAGTGGCTGACCGCCTGGCTATTTTCCAGCACATCCAGCGTGGCCAGCGCCGCGGCCATGGCCACACCACCCATCCAGAATGAGCCGGTAATGTAGATTTGCTGGGCCGCGTTGCGGAAGGCGTCGTTGCCCGTGACGGCCGCCAGCGCATGCCCATTGGCGATGGCCTTGCTCCAGGCGCAGATATCGGGCCGCACGCCCAGCGCTTCCCAACTGCCCTGCAACGATAGCCTCAGGCCGGCGCGCACCTCGTCGATGACCAGTGCCGCGCCTTGCCGGTCGCACAGCAGGCGGACCTGGCGTGCGAAGGCGGGGTCGGGCATTTCCTGGGCGACGCCCAGGTCATGGCGGAACGGGGCTACCAGGATGGCGGCCAGGTCGTCGCCGGCGCTGCGGGCCGCGGCGGTCAGGCTGTCGATATCGTTGTAGGTGAAATAAACCAGGTGGGCGCGGTCTTCGGCGGTGACGCCGGCCAACGACGGCGTGCACCAGGGCACGGCGCCGTGATACGCGCCCTTGGCCAGCAGGATCTTGCGCTTGCCTGTACCGGCGCGCGCCACCATCAGCGCCGCCGTGGTGGCGTCGGTGCCGTTTTTCTGGAACATGGCCCAATCGGCGTGCGGCAGCATGCCGACCAGGCGTTCGGACAATTCCACCAGCCGGGCCGTGGGGCCGTTCATGCAATCGCCCAGGGCTGCCTGCCTGCGCGCGGCTTCGTCGATGACGGGGTGCTTGTGGCCGGCGATGACCGGGCCCCAGCTGCACATGAAATCCAGGTATTCGCGCCCGTCCACATCCCAGACGCGGCAGCCTTCGGCACGGGCGAAGAACTGCGGATAGCCGGCAGGCAGCCCCCGGGCGCTCAGGTGCCCGTACATGCCGCCGGGAATGACTTTGTTGGCGCGGGCCCGCAGGCGCGTGTCTTCGAGAACACTGTTACTGCGTGGGTCCAGATCTACTACCGGGTGGATGGCGGTCATCTTGGGTCCTGTCCGGGCATGCAGTGCTTGGAATGAATACGATACATGATATATGATGTTTTCAAGCGTCGTAAAGCGGGCGTGGCGAAAAGGCGTTCATCAAGGGGCTTATTGCTTCTGGCGCGTGCCGCGCCGCACTGACTTCGCCGAGGACTTTTTCACCGGTTCGGGTTCTTCGTGATCGATGGATTCAAGGTAGGCGATGAATTGTTGGCCGCCTTCGATCAGGTCTTGCTCTACCGCGGTGGACAAGGCCTTGGCATCGCGGGCCTTCAGCGCCGCGATGATGAGCAGGTGCTGGTGGTCGCCCCGGTAGGTGGGATGGCCATGCGGGTACAGGTAGTTCAGCAAGGGTCCCGCCTGGACCCACAGGCGCTCGAGGATATCCGTCAGTTGCGGCATGCCGGAACGGCGATACAGCGAGAAATGGAAATCGAAATTGGATTGCACTGCTTGGGGATAGTCGTGTTCTTTTTCGGCGCGAAACAGGGTGGCGTGGATGTGCTCGAGCTCGGCGATGAATGGATCGTCGATGTGCGGCAGCGCCTCGACCGCGGCCACGGGCTCCAGCATCAACCGCAGGCGGCGGATTTCCATGTATTCGGCCAGGGACAGGCGGCGGGTCAGGAAGTAGTAGCCCGCCTTCATTTCGATGGCGCCATCATTGGTCAGCAACAGGATGGCTTCGCGCACCGGCGTTTCGCTGACGCCCAGGTCGGCCGCCAGTTCGCCGATTTTCAGGCGCTGTCCGGGCTGGAAGCGGCCGGACATGAGCCGGTCGCGCAGTGTGCGGTAGATCTGGCCGGTAAGGCTGGCGCGAACAACAGAAAATTTCTGGGTTGCCATGTTTTATTGTGGATCGAAGGCTCGTGGCGAATGGCGTGGGCCTTGATTTTAGGAAAAAGCAGCCGTCTAGGTAGAACTACGGATATGGAGCCCCTGTTGGACAACATAATATATTATATATCGTGTCCAGCCAAAGGGCTGGCGCCGGGTAAAACGAGGAGCGCAGGATGTCATCGTCGCCTGAAGTTTTGCGAGACCGCTGGGGCATCCCGCATATCCGGGCCGGCAGCGTAGACGAACTGTTCTACGCCAACGGCTATGTGCATGCGCAAGACCGCCTGTGGCAGATGGACGCGGCGCGCCGCCGGGCCGTCGGCCGCTATGCCGAATGGATCGGGCCGCCCGGCGTGACGGCCGATGCGCTGGCCCGCCGGCTGGGCGTCGAGGCCGCCTCGCGCCGCGACTATGCGCAGCTTGCCCCGGAAACCCGGCGCATGCTGGACTGCTACACCAAGGGGGCGAATGCGGCCATGGCCGAACTGGCCCCGCCGGTCGAGTACCAGTTGCTGGACCAGCAGCCCGAACCCTGGGAACCCTGGCAATGCGTGGCGGTGATGCGCCAGCGCGGACTGCTGATGGGTTCCATCTGGTTCAAGCTCTGGCGTGCCGCGGCATTGCGCACCATCGGCCCGCAGGCGGTCAGCCTGCTGCGCTACGACGATGGAGGTACCGAGCGTTTCGTGGTGCCGCAGTCCGATGCCGATGCGCGTCGCTGGATCGCCGGGCTGGATGCCCTGACGCCGGCGATCGAAGGGCTGTTGGCGCTGGCGCCGCGCGACGCAACGATTGCCGGATCCAACAACTGGGCCGTGTCCGGCGCACGCACGGCCAGCGGCCGGCCGCTGGTGGCCGGCGACCCGCACCGCATCTTCGAAATCCCCGGCATGTACTCGCAACTGCACCTCAGTTGCGACGCTTTCGACGCACTGGGGTTTTCGGTGCCGGGCGTACCGGCCTTTCCGCATTTCTGCCATACCGAGCACGTGGCATGGTGCGTCACCCACGCGTTCGCCGACATCCACGACTTGTACCTGGAGCGGTTCGACCCGGCCGACCCGCGGCGCTACGAAACCGAGATCGGCTGGGCGCCAGCGCTGTGCGCCGATGAAGTCATAAGCGTGCGCGGCGCCGATGCCGTCAGCGTGCGCACGGTGCAGACCCGCCACGGCCCGCTGCTGGCCGACATTGCGCCCGAAGGCTACGGCGTGGCGCTGCGTTCGGTGCAGCTCGATCCGGTCGACCGTTCGCTGGATTGCCTGTTGCCCATGCTGCGCGCGCGCGACGTGCGCGAGTTCAACGAGGTGTGCCGTCCCTGGGGCGTCATCGACCACAGCGTGGTGTCGGCCGATACCGCGGGCCACATCAGCGTGAATGTGCGGGCCATCGTGCCCGAGCGCGATCGCAGCAATGGCTGGCTGCCCGTGCCCGGCTGGACCGGACGCCATGAATGGCGCGGCTTCATCCCCTGGGAACGCATGCCGCGCCTGGTGGATCCAGCCTCGGGCAAGCTGGTGACGGCCAACAACCGCATCGTGCCGGACGGCCAGGGCGATTACCTGTGCACCGATTGCCATCCTTCGACACGCGCCCGGCGCATCAGCGCATGCCTGGATCAGATCGGCCCCGCGCGCGTGGCCGACATGGAAGCGCTGCTGGGCGACACGCATAGCGCAAGAGCGGTTGAGATCGCGACACGCATCTGCCAGGTGCCGGTGCAAGGCGCCGCAGCCCGGCTGATCGGGCTGCTGCGCGCCTGGGATGGACGCATGACGGCAGATCAGCTGGCGCCGTCGGCATACATGCTGGTGCGCCAGGCCATGACGCGCGTGCTGGCGCGGCGCTCGGGATTGGATCGGGCCGCGGCTGACCTGTTTGCCACGATGGCCGCCCCGGGTGTGGTCCCGGTGAATCAGTTGTGGTGGGTCTTGCCCGAACTGCTGCGTCGCGAAGACACCAGCCTGCTGGACGGCGCCGACTGGAACCAGGTTATCGCCGAGGCTCTTGCCGCCGTGGCGGGCAGCGGCCCGATACAGCCATGGGGACGGTTGCACAGGCCGGTGTTCGCGCATCCCCTGGCAGAGGTATTCGCGTCGCAGGCGCAGGCGCTGGCGCCCAGTTCGGAAGAGCTGGGCGGCGACGGCGATTGCGTCAGCGCCCACGGGGCGTATCCAACCAGCGGGCCGGCCGCCACGTATGGGCCGGTGGCGCGCTATGTGTTCGACGTGGGCGACTGGGATGCCAGCCGCTGGGTAGTGTTCCATGGCGCGTCGGGCGTGCCCGGCGATGCCCACTATAGCGACCAGAATGCGTTGTGGGCGCGGTGCGAACTGGTTCCCGCTCCATTTTCGCGCGCGGCGGTGGACGCTTGCGTGGTTTCCAGGCAGACACTGGCGCCCGCCGGATTGGCGCCGTAGCGCTGCGTGCCGGTGCCTGTCGCGCCGGCATGCCGTTTTCAACCGGGTTGGCCGCGCCGCGTGGCGCGGCAAGGTACCCATGCATACAGGGGAACAAGATGATCGCGAATCGCAGATTGCAGCGCATCGGACGCGTTATGACACTGGGCGCAGCGCTGCTGGCCGCCACGATGGCGCCGGCCATCGCCGCCGACGACGCACCCAAGCAGGGGGGCACGTTGGTGTACGCCAGCCTGTCGGGCCCCGGCACTCTCGACCCGCAGGTCGCCGCCAGCATGGTGGACCTGGAAGTCATCCACCACTTGTACGAAGGCCTGGTTACGATCGACGGTACCTATAACACCAAGCCGCTGCTGGCGCGCGAGATCAAGGTCAGCGACGATCAGAAGACGTACACCTTCCTGCTACGCAAGGGCGTGAAGTTCCACAACGGCAAGGTCATGACCTCGGATGACGTGAAAGCGACATTCGAACGCTATGCGCGCGTCAGTCCCAACAAGTCGGTGCTGGAAGACGTGGAAAGCTACGAGGCCCCCGACCCGGACACCTTCGTGATCCGCCTGAAGAAGGTCAATTCGGCCTTCCTGGACGTGCTGAAGACGCCGGTGTACCCGTTCGTGATCCTGCCGGCCGAGCAGAAAGACAAGCCGGCACGCGGCATCGACGTCATCGGCACGGGCGTCTTCAAGCTGGGGCAATGGGTCAAGGACAGCCACCTGGTGCTGCAGCGCTTCGACGACTACGTGCCGGATGACCGCGCCGATGGTCCGGATGGCTTTGCCGGCAAGCGCACGGCCTATGTGGATGCCGTGCGGTTCAACTTCGTGCCCGAGGCGAATGCGCGCGTGGCCGCCCTGCAGACGGGCGAGGCGGTGTTCACCTCGACGATTCCGCCCGAGCTGGCAGCGCGGCTGAAAGGGCAGAAGCACTTGCAGGAAGTGACGGTGTATCCGTACTGCCAGCAGTATTTCATCTTGCATTCGCAACAGGCGCCGACCGACCAGCCGCTGGTGCGCCAGGCGATCCGCGAGGCCGTGCATGTGGACGACATCATGAAAGTGATCGGCGCCTCGCGCAAGAACCACTCGATGGTCTATCCGGATGGCGCCTACTACGGTGGCGAGGCCACCAACGGCCACTATGACCGCAATGACCCGAAGAAGGCGGGCGAGCTGCTGAAGCAGGCAGGCTACAACAACGAGCCCATCGTGCTGCAGACCAACAACAATTACGACTACATGCGCGATTCCATCCTGGTGCTGTCCGAGCAGTTGAAGGCTGCCGGGATGAATGTGAAGATCGACATGACAGACTGGACCACCAATGCGTCCAACCTGCAGACGGGCAAGGGCAACTGGAACGTCTCGACCACCAGCTTCTGCTCGAACCCCATCCTGGGGCCGCAGCAGTGGCAGGCCATGATCTACAACTTCCCGCACGTCAAAGACGACAAGGTGCTGGATGATGCCTACGATACGTTCTACAAGACGGCCGACCAGGAAGGCCGCAAGCAGGCCTGGCTGACCATCGAGCAACGCGTGCTGGACCAGGCCTACATGATCAAGGTGGCCGACCGGGGCAATGTGCAGGTCTTGAATACCCGGAAGGTGGGCGGCTTCGAGCCGTACTACATGAACCACTTCTGGAACGTCTGGCTCAAATAGGACGCGCCCCGCCCATGTTCCGTATTGTCTCCACCCGCATCGCGCAGGCGTTGCCGGTCATGTTGATCGTGGCCATCTTGACGTTCTTCCTGATGCACATGCTGCCAGGCGATCCGGCGGTCATCATTGCCGGCGACCAGGCGGGGCCGGAGGCCATCGAGGCCATCCGCAGCAGCCTGGGCCTGGACAAACCCCTGCTGGAGCAGCTCTGGACGTGGCTGAGGCACCTGGCCCAGGGCAACTTCGGCGAGTCGCTCATCTTGAACCAGCCCGTGCTGTCGGCCGTGCGCGAACGCCTGCCGGTGACCTTGTCGCTGGCGGCGGTGGCTTTCGCCATCACGCTGCCTATCGGCATCGGCCTGGGCATCGTGGCGGCGTACTGGCGCAATTCGTGGCTCGACTCGGCGGTGATGGGCTTTGCGCTGCTGGGGGTATCGGTGCCCAACTTCTGGATCGCCACGCTGTCGGTCATCCTTTTCAGCGTGAACCTGGGCTGGCTGCCTTCGGCCGGCTATGTGCCGCTGGAAGATGGGTTCGGCGCATGGCTGGCCGCGCTGATCCAGCCGGCCGTCGTACTGGCACTGTTCCAGATCGGGTTCCTGGCACGCATGACGCGCTCGGAAATGCTGGAGATCCTGGACCAGGACTACGTGCGCACCGCGCGCGCCAAGGGCGTGTCGGAATATCTGACCGTGGCCAAGCATGCCTTTCGCAACACGCTGGTCTCGGTAGTGACGGTGGGCGGCTACATCCTGAGCCTGCTGATCGGCGGCTCGGTGGTGGTAGAGCAGGTCTTTGCGCTGCCGGGCATCGGCCGCCTGCTGGTGCAGGCCATCATGGCGCGCGATTACCCGACCGTGCAGGGCACGATGCTGTTGCTGGGCTTTGCCTTCGTGCTGGTCAACGTGGTGATCGACCTGATCTACACCTTCCTGGATCCACGGGTGCGTTATGACTGATATTGCTATCGAACCGGCCGTGCAACAGGCGCCCGCGCCCTCGGCCGGCAAGCGGGTTCTCAAGCGGCTGTGGCGGCATCGTTCGTTTCGTATCGGGGCGGTGATCATACTGGCCATCGTGGCGGCCGCGCTGCTGGCGCCGTGGATCACCTCGGGCGACCCGATGGCCATGAAGGTGTCGAACCGCTTCCACCCGCCATCGCTGCAGTATCCCTTCGGTGCCGATATGTACGGGCGCGACGTGCTCACCCGCGTGCTGTACGGTGCCCGGCTATCGTTGTGGATCGGGCTGATGGTGTCGCTGCTGGCGGCCGTCGGCGGCTCGCTGATCGGCATGGTAGCCGGCTACTTCAGTTGGCTGGACTCGCTGCTGATGCGCATCATGGATGCGTTGCTGGCGTTCCCGGCCATATTGCTGGCCATCGGCATCAATGCCGTGCTGGGGCCGCAGATCCATAGCGTGATCATTGCGTTGGCCAGTGCCTACATCCCGCGCACCGCCCGCATCGTGCGTGCCGCCGTGCTGGTGATCCGGCGGCTGGACTACGTGGACGCGGCCCGCATCAGCGGCGCCAGCGCCCGGCGCATCATTGCGCGTCACATTTTTCCCAACACGCTGGCGCCGTTGCTGGTATCGCTGACGTTCATCTTTGCTTACGCGATCCTGGCCGAGGCCACGCTCAGCTTCCTGGGCATCGGTCCGCCGCCGCCCATGCCCAGTTGGGGCAACATCATTTCCGAAGGGCGCGACTATGCCGTGGAAGCCTGGTGGATCATGCTGTTCCCGGGCCTGGCCATCAGCCTGTCGGCGCTGGCCATCAATCTGTTGGGCGACGGGCTGCGCGATGTCCTGGACCCGCGCCTGAAAGTGGAGGGATCGTGATGAGCCATCCCTTGCTGGAAGTGGACAACCTGAGCGTGGATTTCCAGACCGACAGCGGCTGGACGCACGCCGTCAGCAATGTCAGCTTCGCGCTGGAGGCCAACCGGTCGCTGGGCATCGTGGGCGAGTCGGGCAGCGGCAAGAGTGTCTGCGCGCTGTCTATCCTGCGGCTGCACCACAAGCGCACTTCGCGCATGCCCGGGGCGTCGATCCGCTACGACGGCCAGGACCTGCTGGCCCTGCCCGAGCGTCAGCTGCGCCAGGTGCGCGGCCGCGATATCGCCATGATTTTCCAGGACCCGATGACGTCGCTGAACCCGGTGCTGACGGTCGCCGACCAGATCGGCGAGACCCTGCGCATCCACCAGGGTCTGAACAAGGCCGCCGCCCGTCGCCGCGCTATCGAGTTGCTGGACATGGTGCGCATTCCCGATGCGCCCCGGCGGGTGGACGAGTATCCGCATCGATTGTCGGGCGGGATGCGCCAGCGGGTCATGATCGCCATGGCCATCGCCTGCCGCCCGCGCCTGCTGATCGCCGACGAGCCCACCACCGCGCTGGACGTCACGATCCAGGCCCAGATCATGCAATTGCTGCGTGAGCTGCAGGCCGAGATCGGCATGTCGGTGATCCTGATTTCCCACGACCTGGGCCTGGTGGCCGAATTCGTCGAGCGCGTCATTGTCATGTATGCCGGCCACATCGTCGAAGAAGCCGATGCGGCGCCCTTGTTCGACCGTCCCCTGCATCCTTATACAGAAGGGCTGATGCGCGCCATTCCCGACCTGGAAAGCGATAGCGGCCGCCTGGTCGCCATTCCGGGCAGTATCCCAGCCTCTGGAAATTGGCCCCACGGCTGCCGTTTCAGTGCGCGCTGTGCGCTGGCGGAGCCGGCCTGTGCGGCGCATCCGATCGATATCGTCAATCTGCCCGGCGCGCGCAAATTGCGTTGCCAGCCGCGCGCCGCCGAGCTGGAAGCTACCGCATGAGCCAGACCCCGATCGTGCAAGTCAGCGGCTTGACCCGCGATTTCAAGCTGGGCCGGGGCGCCGGCCGGCGCGCCGTGCTGCGTGCGGTGGATCAAGTCAGCTTCGATATCCATCATGGCGAGACGATCGGCCTGGTCGGAGAGTCCGGTTCGGGAAAATCGACCATCGGGCGCATGATGGTGGGCTTGCTGGAACCCTCGGCGGGCGATATCCAGCTATTCGGCAAATCGATTACTGGACCGCAGCGACGCGGCAACCTGGGGGCGGTGCGCCAGCGGCTGCAGTTCGTGTTCCAGGACCCATACTCGTCGCTGAACCCCCGCATGCGGGTGGGCAATGCGGTGGCCGAGCCGCTGGACATTTCCCGCCCGCTCGCGCCCAAGGAACGTGCCGAGCGCATTGCCGAACTGTTCGAGATGGTGGGCCTGCCGCCCGCATTTGCGACGCGCTTTCCGCACGAGTTCTCGGGAGGCCAGCGCCAACGCATCGTCATTGCCCGGGCGCTGGCGCTGAACCCGGATTTCGTGGTGTGCGACGAGGCCGTGGCGTCTCTGGATGTATCCATGCAGGCGCAGATCGTGAATCTGTTGATGGACTTGCAGCAACGGCTGGGCCTGAGCTATCTGTTCATTGCGCACGACCTGGCCGTGGTCAAGGCCATTTCTCATCGCGTGGCGGTGCTTTATGCGGGCGAGGTGGTGGAAATCGGCCACAAGGCCAGGCTATATGCCGCGCCGCGGCACCCCTATACCCAGGCCCTGCTGAAAGCCGTGCCGCGTCCGGTGGTGGGCCGCGTGCGGCCGCCGCCCATCAAGGGCGAGCTGCTCAGTGTCTTGAACAAGCCGGCCGGGTGCAGCCTGAGCCCGCGTTGTCCGCACGCGGCGCCACGCTGCCAGCAAGAAAAGCCCCTGCTGCGCGAGGTCGAGCCAGGCTGGCAGGTTGCCTGCCATTTTCACGAAACCCTGGCCGCCGCGCCGCGGCCCTGATATTGCCGAGATAGGAACCCGATTCATGTCCGCTGCTTCCCACATCGCTCGCCCCGAGTTCGGCCCCTTGAACCAGCGCCCGCGCCCGAGCGGCATCATGCACCCCGACCAGGGGTGGCATTTGTCGCATTGGTACGAGGCGCCGCGCGAAGACCCGGCCCAGCCCGAGGTGTACGTCTACACGGACGCAATGTCGTACCTGGCCGGCGACGAGGTGGCGTTCCATGCGTCCAGCACCGCCGGCCAGTGGACACTGGAGGTATGGCGCGATGGATTGCAGCCCGAATGCGTGCACAACTGTGCCGGCATCGCCGGGGAATTCACGCCCATGCCCAAGGCGGCCTACCGCGATGGCTGCGGTTGGCCGGTCGCGCAGCGCTGGCGCCTGCCGGCGGATGCCGCCAGCGGGTTCTACCGCGTGGCGGCCTATTGCGACCGGCCCGACGGCTCGCGCTTCCTGCAGCACCATTTCTTCGTGGTGCGACCGCATGCGCAGGCCCAACCCCAGCCCGGCCGGTTCCTGTTCCTGCTGTCCACGTCGACCTGGATGGCCTACAACGACTGGGGCGGCGCCAACGCCTACGACGGGATCGACGGGCCGCAAGGCGACCAGTTCTCGCCGGTGCTGAGCAATCAGCGGCCCTGGACGCGCGGCCTGGTCTGGCTGCCGCCCGGCGCGCCGCGGCTGTGCGACCCGGTGCCGCGCGAGCCGTGGGAAGCGCCGCGCTATCCCACCAAGGAATGGGCCTATACCAATGGCTTTGCGCAGTTCTATGCGTCGTCGGGCTGGGCGCATTTCGAACGCCATTTCGCGGTATGGGCCGAGCGCGAGGGCTATGCCTTCGATACCATTACGCAGACCGACCTGCATTACCGGCCTGAACTGTTGCGCGGCTACGATGCCGTGGTCATCGCCGGCCACGACGAGTATTGGACGCGGCAGATGCGCGAGACGATCGACCAGTTCGTCGAGCAGGGCGGCAAGGTGGCGCGTTTCGGTGGGAACTTCATGTGGCAGATCCGCCTGGAAGACGAAGGCCGGCGGCAAGTCTGCTACAAGGCGCGCGCCAAGGATGAAGACCCGGTGGCCGGCGGCCCCGACCACGCCACCCTGACGGGCGCCTGGGAAGAGCAGGCCGTCAACTGGCCCGGGGCGACGACGTTCGGCGTGAACGGCATGCGGGGCGTGTACTCGTCATGGGGAGGCTTTGCGCCGCGCGCCAGCCGGGGCTTTACGGTTTACCGTCCGCGCCATTGGGCGTTTACCGGCTTGGACATGCACTATGGGGATGTCCTGGGCGCCCAGGCGGGCGTGTTCGCCTACGAGGTCGACGGCCTGGAATACACCTTCCGCCATGGGCTGCCATACCCCACGCATGAAGACGGCGCGCCGGAAAGCGCCGAGATCCTTGCCATGTCGCCCGCGCTGTACGGCGAGGAAATGCACGATGGCGAGGGATTTCGGTACTACCTGAAAGATGGCGGGCTGGCGCGCAAAGCCGAGGCCCTGAGCGGAGACGCCAGCCCGGAATCGATTGCCCGCCACCAATATGGCTCGGGCATGATCGTTTCCATGACACGGGGCAAGGGTGAGGTCTTTACCGCCGGCAGCTGCGAATGGGTCATGGGATTGACGCGCAACTGCTATTACACCCAAGGCGTGACGCGAAACGTGCTGAACCGGTTTCTGGGGCGCGGCTAGATCCGCCGGGCGTACTGGCCGGTCAACGCGGAGCCCGGAACGCGAACGGCAGCCTGGCGTGGACCGCGTACGCCAGCTTGCCTTCAAACTGCGCGGCCTGGGCCGCAGCCAGGGCGGCGGCATCCAGGCTGGCGCTGCCCGAGCTCTGCGTCACGGCGGCCTGGACTTCGCCGCCCGTGGTCAGGGTCAGCGTGACCTGCACCGTGCCCTGGGCATCCTGCGCATCTTTCGGGTAGGCGGGGATCGGCACTTCCAACAGGACGTTGCCGTTGTGGCTGGTGGCGGCCACCGGGCCCGTGATCAGGTAGATGCGCTTGTCGTGGGCGGCGGTGGTCACCTGCCGCAACTGGTTCGCCGGGTCGGGTGCCGCCTGCGGGCTGGCCTGGCTGGAAGGTGCGGGCGATGAGGCCGGCGGGCTCAGCCATTGCGACAAGCCATGGGCGAGTATGCCGACGAACAGCCAGATATACCACTTGGGCCAGCGCACCTCGATGCTGCGCAGCTTGCGGATCCCGCGCACCAGCAGCGGGAGCGACTGCAGTGCCTGCGTGTACTGCCGTGCCAGCGCGGCGGGTACATGCAGGCTCCACCACAGAGGCATGTGCCGCGATGCGTGATGGATGGCCGGTTCGGCCTGGCTGGCCTGCAGCCAACTGGGTGAAGGATGGCGCCGCATGCGCTCGATGGCGCGTTCGTAACGCAGGCGCTGCTTGCGCGGTTGTTGTTCCCACAGTTCGCGTTCTTCGGTATAGCGTTGCAGCCATTGGGCCGCATGCGGCGCGCGCGGCCGATACGCGGCCTGGTCCCAGTGGAAATGATGCTGGGCCAGGGAATACAGCGCATACTGGCCGTCGGGCTGTCCGGCGATGCCCTCCAGCAGCCGGTCGCCCAGGTCGGCCATGCTGTCCAGCGATTCCAGCGCAGGGTCGGCGCGCAGGCGTTTCCAGGTGGCGGGCAGATCCTGCGGCTGGGCATGCATGAGCTCATCGACCCATGTGTCGACGACGCGCCGGCGCTCGCGCGCGCTGCGCAAGGCGGCATCCTGCGGCACCTGGTGCAGGGGTTGCCGTGGCTCGGGCGGGACGTGGCCGGGAAATGCGGCATCGTCGGCAAGGGGCACCGCGGCATCGTCGGCAAAGGGTGCCGGGACTGCGGCGTCGGGCAGGTCGTCCGCGGTATCTGCCTGCGCCGCCCAGTTGATGGCGGTTTCGTAGGCACTGCGCAGTTCCTCGAACTCGCCAGCCTGAGTGTGCTGGTCCAGTGTCTTCAGCCGCTGCGCGTAGGCGCGCCGGATGGCCTTGGTGTCGCGGGTTGGTGCAATGCCGAGCACGGAGAAGATCGCTTGCATGGAATCGTGTCGTCGGGGGTGCCCGGCTTTATAGCGGATCGGGATCGGTATCGAAGACGTTGTAGCGGTCGAAGTGTTCGATGGCGCGGCGCAGGCGGGCACGCGCGGTTTCGATATTGCGTTCGTGCTGTTCGAGCAGCGCGGCCTCGAACAGGCTGATCTCGTCGCCCATGATTTCGCGCGCGTGGCCGCGCAGGAAGGCATATATCCGTTCGGCCTCGGCCATGGCGCTGCGGTTTTCCAGCTTGTCGCGCGGATGGATCTTCAGTTCGGCCAGGGCGGCGAAGCGTTCGGCAATTTGCTGGTCGGTCAGTTCGCTGGCGTGGCTGCGGATGACGGCCCGGTGCAATTCGCCGGTGGCGACACGCGTGACCTCGACTTCGAGAATGCCGTTGACGTCGTAGGTGAAGCGGACCTCGATGGCGCCGTCGGCGCGCGTGCCGCGGTCTAGCGCAACGGTCAGCTCGCCTATCTTGATGTTGTCGCGCACCATGCGCGATTCGCCTTGGAAGATGGGCAGGTAGATTTCTTTCTGGCCATCCTGTACAGGCAGGTATTCGCGCACCCGGCTGACCGGTACGACTGTGTTGCGCTCGATGATGGGCGAGAACTGGCCATCGACATGGCGGCCGTCGCCCAGGCTGCGGGTGGTTTCTATGCCCAGCGAGTAGGGGCAGACGTCGGTCATGACCACTTCGCGCAGGGCGGCGTCGCGCGCTTTCAGGCCGGCCATCACGGCGGCCCCTTGCGCCACCACTTCGTCGGGGTTCAGCGCCATCGACGGAAAGCGGCCGAACATGCGGGTGACCAGGTTGCGTATCATCGGCGTCCGCGTGGCGCCGCCGGCCAAGACCACTTCCTGGATGTCGCCGCTGCGCAGCCCGGCATCGCGCAGCGCGCGTTCCAGCGGGGCGCGCAGGCGCTGCAGCAAGGGCTCCGAGAGCGAGCGGTAGTGTTCTTCGGTAAGTTCCAGGCGAAAGGCCTGGTCTTTCCATTGCACTTCGATAGGTGCCGAGGCAGCGTCGCTCAGCCGGATCTTGGCGGCCTCGACACGGGCGCGCAGGTGTTGCATGAAGGCGTTGTCGTCGCGTGCCCGCCGGGGAACATTGGCCGACTGGCAGAACCAGTGCGCGACTTCGTTGGCGAAGTCTTCGCCGCCCAGGAAGTTGTCGCCGGCCGTGGCGCGGACTTCCATTACGCCTTCGAACAATTCCAGGATGGAGACGTCGAAGGTGCCCCCGCCCAGGTCGAACACCAGGAACTGCGATTCGGCGGCGCGCTGGTGCAGGCCGTAGGCCAGGGCGGCCGCGGTGGGTTCGTTGATCAGCCGTTCGACGTGCAGGCCGGCCAATTGCGCCGCGGTACGTGTGGCCTTGCGCTGGCTGTCGGAAAAATAGGCCGGCACCGAGATCACGGCTTCGGTCACGGCCGTGCCCAAGGCGGTTTCGGCATCTTCTTTCAGCGCGCGCAATACCAGGGCCGACAGTTCTTCAGGCCGGAACTGGCGCGAGCCCAGCGGGTATGGCTTGTCGCTGCCCATGTGGCGCTTGAACAATGCCGCGGTTCGATCAGAGTGGGTTTGCAGGCGGTCGCGGGCCGCCTGGCCCACCAGGACGCTGCCGTCGTCATCGAGGCTGACGCAGGATGGCGTCAGCACCTGGCCCAGGGCATTGGGTATCAGCCGCGCCTGGCCATCGTGCCAGTATGCGACCAGGCTGTTGGTGGTGCCGAGATCGATGCCAACTATCATGAACCACGCTGTTCCTCGCGCCGGACACAGCGGCCCGCCGCATGCCTGGCGGGACCGGCGCAGACTATTGTTTGCACATATTCTGGATGCAGCACTATATACGCCGCGGGCGGGCCACCGCAATGCAGCTTGTCCGGGTCCGGTATGCTGTGCCCAGATTTCAACGACGGGGCGTTCTGGAAGCCGACAAGAAATGACCGTACTTGCCGCTATTTTCTATTTCCTGGGCCAGCATTCCATACTGAGCCTGCCCCTGCTGACACTGCTGGGCGTGGCCGTGGGCGCCTGCCTGGCCAGGTGGCTGCGGCATGGCGCCTGGTACGCACTGGGCGCGGTGGGCTTTGTGCTGGGCATGGTCAATGTGTTCACCGGGGCCATGGCCAACGCTGTTTTCGTGAATGCGTTCGGCACGTACGGCAGCGCCGTCATCACACATGCCGAGGAAACCAGTTCGCGGCTGAATGAACAGAATATCCGGGCGTACGACGCCGTGATGAAGACGGCCGACGGCCGCGATGTGAAGATCAGTTTCGATACGATGTCGGCCAGCCTGTACCCGGTGCGCAACGAGATCGAATTGCCGCCCACGGGCGAACGTTTCGTGGTGAAGTACATGCCGGGCTTCGAGCGCAGCGTCGCGATCATGCGCGACGAATCCCCCTTCGGCAAGCGCAGCCTGGTGCAGCAGGCACGCGCGCCGGTCGAGCGGGCGAAGGCGCAGTTGGCCGCCAGCCCCGGCAATGCCGAATTCCGCCAGGAATACCGCCAGGCGCTGCAACGGTTCCTGGATACCTACCAGGATGATGCCCCGCCCGGCCTGCTCGAGCACTATCGGGGCGAATTGCAGGGGCTGGGCCGGCCCGCGCCGGACGCCAGCCCTTGACATGCCCTCTGCTTCAGTGCTGGGGCCTGGCCGGGCCGGCACGGACGCCGGCAAGCGCGTCGATGTCCAGGCCGCGACCCTGCACCAGGATTTCGGCCCAGCGATAACCCTGGTCTTGCAGCACGGGGGCTTGCTGCAGCGCCAGGCAACCGGCCACCGCACATGCTCGGCATTGCGCATGGCCGCGGGCCCGAGGCCATGCGCCTGCGCCGCCACGCAGGGGTCCAGCAGGCATCCCTACAGGCCTACGCCGTCGCGCCGGCGGGTCGTGCGATAGAAGCGCCAGAACAGCAGCGCGGCGCTGGCGCGATAGGGCGCCCATGCCGAGGCGATGCCGATCAGGCGGGTGCGGTCCGGATACTCTCCGGGTGTCAGCGCATCGCCCACCGCTTTTTGCAGGGCGATGTCGCCCGCCGGGAAGATGTCCGGGTGCCCGGCGCAGAACATCAGGTAGATCTCGGCCGTCCAGGGCCCGATGCCCTTGTGCCGGGTCAGCGCCGCAATGGCGGCGTCGGTGGGCATGGCCTCGATGGCGGGCAGGTCCAGTTCGCCGGCCGCCAGCACGGCTGCCAGTGCGGCCAGGGTGCGGTACTTGCCCTGGGACAAGCCCACGCCTTGCAGGCCGCGTTCGCCCAAGGCCAGGAAGCCCGCGGGCGTGGTGGCCGCCGGCAAGGCTTCCAGGCGGCGCCAGATGGCGTCGGCCGAGGCCACGGACACCTGCTGGCCGCAGACGATACGCGCCAGGCCGGCAAAGCCTGCCGGGCGCGAGCGCAGCGGAACCTCGCCCACCGCATCGTGTATCGGCCGCAGCCGGGGATCCAGCTCGATGAGCTGGCGCAGGTGCAGGTCGACCGCTTCCTGGGTGGTCAGGCGATGCGGGGCGGCTGCGCGCATGATGCCGGGGCAGCCGGTTCAGGCTTCGGAAACGGGGCCCGGGAGGCGGCGTTCCGGCAGCAGGGCCTGCACTTCGATTTCGACGTCAACGTCCAGCGCCAGCTTTGCCTGCACCGTCGAGCGCGCGGGCAAAGTATGGCCGAAGCGCGCCGCATAGACCTTGTTGAATTCGCCGAACAGTGCCAGGTCGGACAGCCACACCGTGGCGCGCACGACGTCTTGCAGGTGGCAGCCGGCCTTGTTCAGGGTCTCGGTGATGCGGTCGAACACGGCTTCGGTCTGCGTGGCGATGTCGCCGCGCACGACCTGGCCCGATGCATCCATGGGAACCTGGCCCGAGGCAAACAGGAAGCCGCCGGCGAGCACGGCGCGCGACAGCGGCAAGGGCGAAGAACTGGGAAGGCGGGTGATGCGTGACATGGCGATACCTCGGCTGGGAAAGGGGGCGCACGAATATGATGCGAACCCTATCACACGAGGCCGGGACGTGCATGCCCCGGCCTCGCCTGCCACGCGTCGCCGGCCGGCTTACGAGTCGCGCTTGTGCTGCGGCTTGCCGTGCTGCGAGGTGGATGCCATTTTTTCCAGTTCTTTCTTGTCCATGGATTCGTACATGGACTTTGAAGCGCCCTTCAGGTCGCTTTTCTTTTGCTCGCCGCGCTTGGCGGCCAGTGCGGCGCCGGCCGCTTTCTGCTGGGCTTGGGATTTCGCGGGCATGATTCGCCTCCGTAGGGGGTGAAATGGACAGGCCGGGCACGCAAGCCGCATGCCTGGCGGGCCGGGTTTGTCCCTATACCGATGCCCTTGTTCGCCGCGTGGGCAGCGGTGTAGCATTCGCTGAATGTGACCATGTGGTCACATTGGCTTGAATCGATGCGTCGGCGCCTTGTGCCGGCCGGAAGAAGGGACACCCAGGCATGACCATAGGAATCGCCGCCAGCGGGCCACGGGCCGGTGCGGCCGTGCGTGCCGCCGTGCTGGGCGCCGAGTTGCTGGGCCGGGGCGCCATCGGCGGCTTTGCCGTCTATGCCGTGCTGGACGAACACGGCCGGCCGCACTACTGCACGACGCAGCGCGGCGGCATCGGCCATGCGGCCATTCCCGAAGCCTGGCTGGATGCAAGCGTGGCCGCGGCGATCTCCAGCGGCCCCGACCGGCCCGAGCCCCTGGTGCAATTCCTGCCTGGCGCCGAAGGGGTGGGGCTGGTTGCCGGACATCGCCTGCCGAACCGGCCGGGCGCGGACGGCGTGCCCCTGAACCAGGCGGTGTTGTCCCGGCTGGCTGCCGGACAGGCGCCGCAGCAGGCGCTGGATGCCGTGCTGGCGGCCAATGCCGAAGCGGATGCCGGGCTTGTCGCGGTCAGCGCACGGGGCGAACTGGGGTGGGGCAATAGTGCGCGGGTCGCGCGCCGCAGCGACCGGGGCGAGGCCCATCGCCGCGATGCAAGCGGCAGCCTGGCCTTGCTGCACAATTCCATTTACTCCTATGTGCCGCAGGGCCTGGCCGATGCATTGGCCGAGCTGGCGTGGGCGCAGATACAGGGGCGGCCGGCGGGCTGGCAATTCCTGGCGCTGCGGGCGCCGGTAGCCATTCGCCCGGCGGCGCGCGACCGCGTGCTGGTCGACGCCGCAGGCGCCATTGTTGCGCTGGAGACGGCCGATCCGCACGTGCCCATGCTCAACCGTCGCGGCACGGCAATCTACCTGGGAGCGGAAGTCTGGCTAGGCGAGCGCAAAGTGGGGCGGATCGCCACCGAGCTGTATGCCGACCTGGCCGCGGGCATGGCGCATCCCCTGCCCGGCGCGGCACAACACACCATACTGATGAGGGCCGGCGATGTCGCGGCGTGAACAAACCGAGCGCCAGATATTGCAGGCGCTGGAAGCGCAGATCTGCGAGAACGGCATGGCCGGGGTGGGCATCAACGTCATCGCCAAGCGGGCCGGCGTGAGCAAAGAGCTGATCTACCGCTATTTCGATGGCATGCCGGGATTGATGCTGGCATGGATGAAAGAGCAGGACTTCTGGACGGGGCGATCCGACTTGCTGAAAGATGGCGAGTCCAGCCAGCGCACGCCGTCCGACTTGATCCTGTCGATGCTGCGCGCGCAGATCGAGGCGCTGGCGGGCAATGAGTCGCTGCGCGAGGTGCGGCGCTGGGAACTGATCGAGCGCAATGAGGTGACCGCGCAATTGGCAGAACGGCGCGAACGCGCGGCGCGCGGATTCATCGACCGGGTCGATGGCCTGACCGGCGACGCCGATGTGCCCGCGATGGTCAGCATCATGCTGGCCGGGGTGCTGTACCTGATGCTGCGTTCAAAGACAGAAAGCCATTTCCTGGGCGTGCCGCTGCGCACCAACGAGGGCTGGGCGCGCCTGTATGCCGCGCTGGAAACCCTGGTGCAAAGCCTGCCCGAAAACCTGAGGAAAGAGCCGCTTGCCGCGCTGGAAGCCGCCATGCGCCCCCCCTCGACACCGAAGGACGCTGAAGCATGAAACGAGCGGCCGATCTTCTGGTCGATACGCTGGTGGCGCATGGGGTGGACCGCATCTTCTGCGTGCCCGGCGAAAGCTACCTGAGCGTGCTGGACAGCCTGGCCGGCCGCGCCGACATTGCTGCGATGACTGCGCGCCACGAAAGCGGCGCGGGCTTCATGGCGCTGGCCGACGCGCGCCTTGCCGGGCGTGCCGGCGTGGCGTTCGTCAGCCGTGGCCCAGGCGCCATGAATGCGGCCATTGCCGTGCACTCGTCGCAACAGGACGCCGTGCCCCTGGTGTTGTTCGTGGGGCAGGTCGAGCGCGCGCACCGCCACATGGGCGCATTCCAGGAAATCGATTACGAGCGCGTGTTCGGCGCCATGGCCAAATGGGTGGTTGAAGTCCGCGACGCCGCGCGGCTGGCCGATACCGTGGCCACGGCCTTGCATGCGGCACAAAGCGGGACGCCCGGGCCGGTGGTGGTGGCATTGCCGGAAGACATGCTGGAAGACCGCGTGGACGGCACGCCTGCCATGCCCCTGGCATTGCCGCGCGCCGGCGCCAGCCAGGACGACCTGCGGAGAGTGGCCGCGATGGTGGCGGCCGCGCGACGGCCGCTGATCATCGCCGGCGGCCTGCTCAAGCACGAGGCCGGGCGCGTCGCCTTGCTGCGCGTGGCCGAAGCTTATGGCGTGCCGGTGGCCACTGCCGTGCGCCATGCCGACTTGCTGGCCAACGACCATCCGCAGTATGCCGGCCATCTGGCCTACGGGGCGCCGGCCGAGCTGGCGCGCGCCGTGCAAGAGGCTGATCTGGTGCTGGGCGTGGGTACGCGCCTGGGCGATGTCACGACGCAGGGCTATGCGTTTCCCGCGGCACCGCAGCCAGCCCAGGATGTCATCCACGTGTGGCCGGACGCCGCCGCGGTGGGCCATGTGCGGCGCGTGGCGCTGGGCCTGGTGGCAGACCCCACGGCGTTCCTGGACGGCCTTCTGGCGCTGGCCCCCGCGCGGCCGCTGGATGCGCACGCGCACTGGAGCCGGCGCCTGCATCAGGTCGCGGCGGGCCTGCGTACCTGGAATGGCCCCGCAGATGCCGACGATGGCACCGTGTTTGGCGCCGTCGTGCAGGCGGCCGACCGCATCCTGGCCGACGATGCCATCGTGACGATCGATTCCGGAAACTTCGGCGGCTGGGTGCAGCGCCTGATGCGTTTTGGCGGCGGCCGCGCCATGCTGGCACCTTCGTCGGGCGCCATGGGCTACGGGGTGCCGGCGGCTGTGGCTGCCAGCCTGCGCTGCCCCGAACGGCAGGTGCTGTGCTTTGTGGGCGATGGCGGCTTCCTGATGACCGGCAACGAACTGGCCACCGCCATGCAGTGCGGCGCCAGCCCTGTGCTGGTCGTGGCCGATAACGGCTCGTACGGCACGATCCGCATGCACCAGGAAAAGCACTTTCCGGCCCGTGTCAGCGCGACGGCGCTGCACAACCCGGATTTCGCCGCGCTGGCGCGCACTTACGGCGCCCTGGGTTTCGAGGCGACGCACAGCAGCCAGATCGACGCTGCCTTGCAGGCGGCGCTGGCTGCCCGGCGCCCGGCGATCGTGGCGGTGCGCACCAGCCTGCAGCACATCTCGGCCGCGGCCACCATCGGGCAGTTGCAAGCCCGAGCCGCCGCGGCGCACGCCTGAGGCCCGGCCATGCATATTGTCGTGATCGGCGCGGGCATCATCGGCATGACGACCGCCTACTTCCTGCGCGAGGCGGGCCATGCGGTGAGCGTGGTCGAGTCCGGGCCCCGCCCTGGCCTGGAAACCAGCCAGGCCAACGGCGCGCAGCTCAGCTACAGCTTCGTGGCGCCGCTGGCCGATCCGGCCGTGCTGCCCAAGCTGCCTTCGTGGCTGACCGACAAGAATGGCCCCCTGCGGCTGCGCCTGCGGGCCGATCCGGAACTGTGGCGCTGGGGCCTGGGTTTTCTGCGCGCCTGCCGGCACGGCATCGCGCAGCGCACCACCGAGGAACTGCTGCAGCTGGGCCTGTACAGCCGCACGCTGATGCATCAACTGGTGGCGCGCGAACAGCTGGATTTCAATTTCAGCTCGTCGGGCAAGCTGCTGGTGTACCAGGACGCCGGCGCTTATGCCGGCGCGCTGGCGCAGATGCGCTACCAGGTATCGCTGGGGTGCGAGCAGCGGGCCCTGGACGCGCGCGACTGCCTGGCCCTGGAGCCCGCGCTGGCGGATATTTCGGCGCGGGTGGTGGGCGGCATCTTCACGCCCACCGAGGATGCCGGCGATTGCCTGAAGCTGTGCACCGAGTTGCAGCGCACGCTGGCCGCAAGCGCCGACCCGGTGCGCTTCCATTTCAATACCGAAGTGCGTCGCCTGCGCATGCAGCAGGGCCGCGTGGTGGCCCTGGACACGGCCGGCGGGCAGATCGAGGCCGATGGCTATGTCATCGCCAATGGCGTGGGCGCGCAGCGGCTGGCGCGCCAGGCCGGCATGAATCCGCTGATCTACCCGCTGAAAGGGTACAGCCTGACCTATGCGCTGACCGCCCGCAGCCGCGCGCCCATGACCAGCCTGAGCGACGTGCACAACAAGGTGGTGTATGCCCGGCTGGGCGATCGCCTGCGCGTGGCCGGCATGATGGATATCGGCGACCGCTCGATGGCGATCGATGCGGGACGCATCGCCAGCCTGAAGAGCCAGGTGGCGCGCTACCTGCCGCGCCTGGAGCCCGCTGGCGAGCCCCAGGCCTGGGCGGGCTTGCGGCCGGCGCGTCCCGACAGCAAGCCCGTGATCGGCGCGACGCCTTACCGCAACTTGTGGATCAACGCGGGCCATGGGGCCTTGGGTTTTACGCTGGCGGCGGGCAGTGCCGGCCTGCTGGCCGAGCGCATCGCCGGGCGCGCCACGGCGATCGGGCAGCACAGTTTCACCTTGTAGTACCGGCACTCGCCGGCGGGCGCGCAGCGCCGGCCCGCGGCGAGGATCGCATCAACGACTGAACCAGGGGGTAAATATCATGAGAATGAAGACGAATCTGCCGCATTGCCTGCGTGCATTGTGCGGGGCGGCAGCCCTGACGGGGACGCTGCTGGCGGCGCCCGCGCACGCCATCACCGTGACGGCCGTGATGCAGTCCGGACTGCGGGTCATGGACCCGATCCTGAGCACCGCATTCATGACGCGCGATCATGGCTACATGATCTATGACACCTTGCTGGGCGTGGATGCCAACTTCAAGATCCAGCCGCAGATGGCAAGCTGGCAGGTATCCGATGACGCAAAGACGTACACCTTCACCTTGCGCGATGGCCTGAAATGGCACGATGGCGCGCCGGTCAAGCCCGAGGACTGCGTGGCCTCGATCCAGCGCTGGGCGCAGGTGGATTCTACCGGCCAGGTGCTGATGCCGATGGTCGAGCACATCAAGGTGACCGGCGACCATACCTTCGAAGTGCAATTGAAGGAACCCACCACGCTGCTGCTTGAAGGCCTGTCCAAGCTCAGTTCGCGCCCGGCCTTCATGATGCCCAAGCGCATTGCCGCGACGCCCGCCTCGACGCCGATCACCGAATACATCGGTTCGGGGCCGTTCAAGTTCGTGGCATCGGAATTCAAGCCCGGCCTGAAAGTGGTGTACGAGAAGAACACCGACTACCTGCCTCGCAGCGAGCCGGCAAGCTGGACGGCGGGCGGCAAGGTGGTCAAGGTCGACCGCGTGGAATGGGTCAGCATGCCTGACCAGATGACTGCCCTGAACGCGCTGCAGAACAGCGAGGTCGATTTCATCCAGCAAGTGCCTTTCGACCTGCTGCCCATCGTGGAAAACCGCGATGACCTGAAAGTGCAGGTGCTGGACAAGCTGGGGGCATGGACCTATTACCGCTTCAACCACCTGTATCCGCCGTTCGACAACAAGCTGGTGCGCCAGGCCGCCATCGCGGCCGTGGGGCAGGAATACGTGCTGAAGGCCTTGGTGGGCAATCCCCAGTACTACAAGACTTGCGCGGCGGTCATGGGTTGCGGCAACCCGTATGGCGATTCGTACGGCGCCGACTGGGTGATTCCATCGAACATCGAGAAAGCCCAGGCATTGCTGAAAGAGGCCAAGTACGACGGCACGCCGGTGGTGATCCTGCAGCCCACCGATATCGCCATGCTGGCGGCGCAGCCCATCGTGATCGGTGCCGCGCTGCGCAAGGCGGGCTTCAAGGTCGACATGAAGACCATGGACTGGCAGACGGTGGTGACCCAGCAGGGTAACCAGAAGCCGCCGGCCGAGGGTGGCTGGAACATTTTCTCGACCTACAGCATCCTGGCCACCAGTGGCGACCCGTTCGGCAACACCACGCTGGCGGCGGCCGGCCGCAAGTCGTGGGCGGGCTGGCCCGATGTGCCCGAGATCGAGGCCTTGCGCCTGAAGTTCGCGCGCTCGACCGACCCGGCCGAACGCAAGCAGATCACGGCCCAGATCCAGAAACTGGCCATCGACGAAGGCGTGGTGGCGCCGCTGGGCCAGTTCTCGATTCCCGCGGCCTACAGCACCAAGCTTTCGGGGGTGATGGAATCGCCGGTCACGGTGTTCTGGAACATCCAGAAATCGGCCAAGTAAGGAACGCACATGCTTGCCTATATTGCCCGCCGGCTGCTGGCCACACTGCCCGTCATGGTGATGGTGGCGGTGGTGGTGTTCGCCATGCTGCGGCTTACCCCCGGCGATCCGGCGGCCATCCTGGCGGGCGATGACGCCACCGCGGCGCAACTGGAGCAGATCCGCCAGAGCATGGGGCTGGACAAGCCCATCCTGACCCAGTTCGGGGTGTGGATGGGGCAACTGGTGCAGGGCGACCTGGGGGTGTCGCTGCTGTCGGGCACGCCGGTGCTGGACATGATAGGCAACCGCGTGGGGCCCACGCTGGCACTGGCGCTGGCGACCATCGCCGTGACCGTGATCGTGGCGGTGCCCATGGGGATCATCGCGGCACGGCGGCGTGGCCAACTGCTGGACCGCGTGGTGATGAGCCTGTCGGTATTCGGTTTCTCAGTGCCCACGTTCGTGATCGGCTACCTGCTCATCTATCTGCTGTCGCTGAAGATGGGCTGGTTTCCGGTGCAGGGCTATAAGCCGATGGCCGACGGCTTCTGGCCTTTCGCGCACCGGCTGGTGCTGCCGACGCTGGCCCTGAGTGGCATCTATATCGCCCTGGTGGCCCGCATCACCCGCAGCAGCATCATCGAAGTCATGAATGAAGACTTCATCCGTACCGCGCGGGCCAAGGGCGCCAAGGAAAGCGTCATCTTGCTGCGTCATGCCCTGCGCAATGCGGCCGTGCCCATCGTTACCATCATCGGCATCGGCGTGGCCTCGCTGATCACCGGCGTGGTGGTGACCGAATCGGTATTCAACCTGCCCGGGCTGGGCCGGCTGGTGGTCGAGGCCGTGCTGGCGCGCGACTACCCGGTGATACAGGGCCTGATCCTGCTGTTTTCGCTGACCTACATCCTGATCAATCTGGTGGTGGACGTGCTGTACACCGTGTTCGATCCCCGCATCCGATACTGAGGCGCCCATGAATATCGACCCTGTCCGCCCCGGGCTGCTGGCCGGCGATCCGACCGACCTGCCGATGCCGGCCAAGGATGCGCTGGCGGCCCAATTGCGGCTGGCCCTGAAAAGCCCGCCGGTCTTCATTGCTTTCGCGATCTTTGCCATCGTGTTGGTGCTGTCGGTGCTGGCCCCCGTGCTGGGCACCGTGGACCCGATCGCCATCGATCCGTCTCAGCGGTTTGCCGGGATATCGGCCGCGCATTGGCTGGGTACCGATGCGTTCGGCCGCGATACCTATTCGCGCGTGCTGTACGGCGCGCGCGTATCGTTGATCGTCGGCCTGGGCGCCATGGTGGCCAGTATCGCGCTGGGCCTGGTGACGGGCGTGATCGCCGGCTACTTTCGTGCGGCCGACGCCATCATCATGCGCGTGATGGACGGCATCATGGCCATTCCCAGCATCTTGCTGGCGATTGCGCTGGTGTCGTTGACCGGCGGCACGCTGACCACCGTGCTGGTGGCCATTACCGTGCCCGAGATTCCGCGCGTGGTGCGCCTGGTGCGAGGCGTGATCCTGAACGTGCGCTCTGAACCCTATGTCGAGGCGGCCGTGTCGCTGGGGTCGCGCCTGCATCGCCTGCTGATGCGCCACATGGTGCCCAATACGGTGGCGCCCTTGATCGTGCAAGGCACGTTCATCTTTGCCTCGGCCATTCTTACCGAGGCTACCCTGAGCTTCCTGGGCGCCGGCCTGCCCACCGAAATTCCCTCGTGGGGCAACATGATGGCCGACGGACGCATGTATTTCCAGTTGCAGCCGGGCCTGGTCTTGTATCCGGGCGTGGTGCTGGCCCTGACGCTGCTCAGCGTCAATGTGCTGGGCGACGTGCTGCGCGATGTGCTGGACCCGAAGATGGCGAAGAAATCATGAGCGCGTTCCAAGAGAAAACGGTGGTTGCCGCCGAGCCGGTGCTGCGCATCGAGGGCCTGTCGGTAGGCCTGGCAGAAAGCGGCGGCCGCGAGGTCGTGCGCGGCCTGGATTTTGACGTACGGCCCGGCGAGACCGTCTGCGTGGTGGGCGAATCGGGTTCGGGCAAGTCGGTGACGGCATTCTCGGTGATGGGCCTGCTGCCGCCCGACAGCCTGCGCTGCACGGCCGGGCGCATCCTGCTGGAAGGCGAAGACGTATTGCGGGCCGGCCCCGAACGCCTGCGCGAACTGCGCGCCACCCGCATGGCGATGATCTTCCAGGAACCCATGACCGCGCTCAACCCGGTGGAAACCGTGGGACGGCAGATCGACGAAGTGCTCTGCATCCATCGCAGCTACGATAAGCGCGAGCGCCGCCGCCGGGTGCTGGAAATGATGGCCTCGGTGCACCTGCCCGAGCCCGAACGTATCTACGATTCATATCCCCACCAGTTATCGGGCGGGCAGCGCCAGCGGGTGGTGATCTGCATTGCGCTGATTCTCGAGCCCAAGCTGCTGATCGCAGACGAACCCACCACGGCGCTGGATGTCACGACACAGAAGCAGATACTGGCGCTGATCCGCGAATTGCAGGGCAAGCACAACACGGCGGTGCTGTTCATCACCCATGACTTCGGCGTGGTGGCCGAGATCGCCGACCGGGTGGTGGTGATGAACCGCGGCCAGGTCGTGGAAGTGGGCGCCTGCCGCCAGATACTGTCGGCGCCGGCGCAAGACTACACGCGCATGCTGGTTTCCTCGGTGCCCAGCCTGGTTCCCGAGCCACGTACACCCAATGGGCAGGCGGTCGTGCTGCAGGTGTCGGGCCTGAACAAGACCTATGCCGAACGCCGGCTGTTCGGCCGTTCGCGCGAGGTGGCGGCCGCCGTCGATATCGCGCTGACCCTGCGGCGCGGCGAGATCCTGGGCATCGTGGGCGAGTCGGGCTCGGGCAAGTCCACCGTGGCGCGCTGCATTGTGCGGCTGCAAGACCCCAGCTCCGGCCAGATCCATATCCATGGCACCGACATCGCGCAGGCCAGCGGGCGCAGCCTGCGGCCGTTGCGCCAGCGCGTGCAGATCGTGTTCCAGGACCCCTATCGTTCGCTGAATCCGCGCGTCAAGGTGGGCGAGTCGATTATCGAGGGACTGGTCAACTATGGCATGCCGCGCGGCCAGGCGCTGGAACGCGCCCGCACCCTGATGGGCCTGGTGGGAATGGAGGCGAACGCGTTGCAGCGTTTTCCGCACCAATTCTCGGGCGGGCAGCGCCAGCGCATCTGCATCGCGCGCGCGCTGGCGCTCGAGCCCGACATCCTGGTGGCCGACGAAGCCGTGTCGGCGCTGGACGTCTCTGTGCAGGCGCAGGTGCTGGCCCTGCTGGACGACATTCGTGCCCGTACGGGTGTGGCGGTGCTGTTCATTACCCATGACCTGCGCGTGGCGGCGCAGATCTGCGATTCGATCATGGTCATGCAGCGCGGCCGCATGGTAGAGCAGGGGCCGGCCGCCCAAGTACTGACGCAGCCGAGCCAGCCGTACACTCGGGCATTGCTCGATGCCGCGCCTGGCCGCGGCTGGGATTTTCGCCATTTCCGGCCGGTGCAGGACGCCGCGGCCTAGTGCCCTGGCCGCGGCCCTGGCGCTCGCGACGTATTCCACAGACTAGGTGCCTACATGCAACCCACTTATGATGTACTGATCCGCCATGCCGAAATCGTCGACGGCACGGGCGCGGCACGCTTTGACGGCGATATTGGCATCAACGGCGACCGCATCGCGCGCGTGGGCGACCTGGGCGGTGCCCGCGGCCGCCAGGAGATCGATGCGCGCGGGCTGGTGGCCGCGCCCGGCTTCATCGATGCCCATACGCACGACGACCGCGTCATGCTGTCGGCCGGCGACATGCTGCCCAAGGTCAGCCAGGGCGTCACCACCGTCATCGGCGGCAATTGCGGCATCTCGCTGGCTCCCATGCCGCAGCCCGCGCCAGCCACCATCACGCCGCCGCTGGATCTGCTGGACAGCACTGGCAAGTGGTACCGCTATGCGCGCTTCGGCGACTACATCCAGGCCCTGCAGGCCCAGCCGGCCGCCACCAACTGCGCCATGCTGGTGGGCCATTCGACCCTGCGCGTGATCACCATGGACGACCTGTCGCGTCCGGCCACGGCCGGCGAGATCGCCGCCATGCGCGGCCACGTGGATGAGGCCATGGACTCGGGCGCCATTGGCGTCTCGACCGGCCTGGCCTATGCGCCGGCCATGGCCGCACCCACCGAGGAGATCATCGACGTCTGCCGCCCGCTGGCCAGCCATGGCGGCCTGTACTGCACGCATATGCGCGACGAAGGCGACGAGATCATGGCGTCGCTGGAAGAGACCTTTCGCATCGGCCGCGAGCTGGGCGTGCCGGTGGTGATCTCGCACCACAAGCTGGCCGGCGTGAACAACCATGGCCGGTCGGTGCAGACTCTGCAGCGCATTCGCGAGGCAATGGCGCAGCAGCCCGTCTGCCTGGACTGCTATCCGTATTCGGCCTCATCTACCATCCTGACCTACAAGCATGCGGCCGGCTCGTCGCGCACGATCGTGACCTGGTCCAGGAGCCTGCCGCAGTACGCGGGCCGCGACCTGGACGATGTCGTGCGCGACATGGGATGCTCGCTGGAAGACGCGGTGGCGCGCTTGCTGCCGGCCGGCGCGATTTACTTCCGCATGGACGACGCCGATGTGCAGCGCATCTTGCAGTTCGACGACACCATGATCGGGTCCGACGGCCTGCCGCACGACGAGCAGCCGCATCCGCGCCTGTGGGGTACCTTCCCGCGCGTGCTGGGCCACTATGGCCGCGGCCTGGGCCTGTTCCCGCTGGAAAAGGCGGTGCACAAGATGAGCGGCCTGACGGCCGCGCGATTCGGGCTGGCCGACCGGGGCGTGGTGCGCGAAGGCGCCTTTGCCGACCTGGCGATTTTCAATGCCCAGACGGTGGACGAGGCCGCCACGTTCGACAAGCCTATCGCGCCGTCGATCGGCATCGATACGGTGCTGGTCAATGGCGCCGTCGTATGGCGCGACGGCAAGGCCAGCGGCTTGCGCCCCGGGCGGGTATTGCGGCGCCAGGCGGCAGCCTAGGGCTGGACCGGTGCTTACCCTGCTATCCGTTCGCAAGCATCGGCGCAGCGCCGGCACATGGCGGCGCAGTCGTCCATGCCGTCCAGCGCATCGCAACTGTCGGCGCATTGGCGGCATATCGATGCGCAATCGGCACAGATGTGCTGGTGGTGCGGCACGCCGATCAGCATGAAGTGCGCGGCGGCACGGCAGCTTTCGGAACAGGCCATCATCAGGCGGAAGTGGGCCGGATCGACGTGCGGGCCGCCTTCTTCCAGGCAATGGCTCATGGCCATGCCCAGGCAGGCCTGGTAGCAATTCAGGCATTCATCGATGCAGATCTGTAGCTGAGGGGAACGGGGATGCATGGCCGGGTGCTCCTGGGATATCCGTGTGATGCCGTGCCGGCAGGCACAGCGGGTACCGGCAGCGCAGCAAGCGGCATGCCTTCGCGAGAAGGGGCCGGGTGCTGGTTTCCCCCAGGGTGTCAGCGCCCCGGCGCTGGCGTGTCGGGGTCGATGCCGGGCACGCCCAGGCGGATCCGCTGCGAGAAAGCCATGCCCGATGCCTCGTCACGTGCCCGGTCGGTATAGCGTCCGCGCTGCCGGTATTCCTGCAGGCTGCCGGCGCCGCGAAATGCGCCCAGTTCGTACAGGTATTCGGGCAGGTAGCCCGATGCCAGCAGGCGATAGTCCAGTGGTAGCCCGGTCACGATGCGGTTGACCATGCGGTATACCAGCGTGGTGCAATTGGCGGTCAGGGTGTTGTAGAAACGCGGCTGTTTTGCCAGTTGGTTGGCCTGGCTGAGGTATTCGACGAACAGGGCGCGCATGTCGCCGGGCGCCATCTGCACCCGGTACAAGTAGCCGTCTTCGTGGCGGACGTTGGTGCGCACCTGCAGGATGTCGCGCTCGTCGGCGGCCACGATGCTCAATTCGTATTGGCGGAAAAAGCCGCCGATTTCCGAGAACCTGTCGTTCTGCTTGCGGCGGATTTCCACTGAGAACACCAGGTGGTCGCCGTCGGCGAAGCCGAACGACACCAGCGTGTGGGCGATGGCGGTGTGCGACCAGTACGACAGTGCCATATCCACGGAACGAATGGCCGACAGGTTGTAGTGCCGCGTTTCCCAGCGCACGTCGTAATCTTGCGCGCCGCGCCACTGGAAGTTGCGCACGTTTTCCACGGTGACGGCGTCGCCGTCGACCTGGCCTTGCGCCAAGCGGGCCACGCTGGGTTCCCAAGCGCGGTCTTGCGCGGGGTGCATTGTCAGCCACCAGGCGGCCAGCAGGGCGGCCGGTGCCAGGAACAGGGCCGCGCCAGCCCATCGGCCCATGCACACCAGGACGCTGGCGGCCAGCGCGACCAGTACCCAAATGGCGATCAGCGCATAGGTATAGGGGACGCCTGCCGGCCGTTGCACCCACAAGGCCAGCGCACCCCAGGCGGTAGCTGCGGCAGTAATGAAAACAAAGCCCACCTGACCAAGCACATGCGCTCCCTGGTGCGAAATAAGGTAGGCGCATGCTAGCAACAGGGTAACGGTCCGGTCTACTTACTTATATATAAGAGCGGCTGGCTTAACCTGGAACAGCCCGGCGCGAGGCAGGGAAGGGCCGTACGCGGCGGGCTGATTTGTTTCAAATCATCAATTTACTAGTAGACGAGATGTGCAAATTTTTTCGTATTTGTTAATGAAACGTAAGAAAAAACAGTAGCTGTTAGGTGTCACCGGAATCAATACCGGCTCTGCCTAGAATTCGAGTTTCTGCGGCAGTTACGCGAAGATAGGCTGTTTTAGGCTCCGGGTAATCCCGGATATGACCCGATCACCATGGAATTTGCCGATATCCTGACCGCTCTAGATCCTCGTCTGCCATGTGGAGAAGACCTGGAATATGACGCCGAGTTCCTGCAATTGCAGCAGGCGGCAGTCGAACGCAGCGAACAGCAGTTCGGCTCGACGATTATTCCGGCTCAGCCTCCCGATTGGCGCGAAGTCGAGAAACTCGCCCGCGGCTTGCTCGAGCGCACGCGCGATGTGCGCATCATGGGTTACTTGACCCAGGCATGGACCGAAGTGCGCGGTTTGCCGGGCTACGCCGATGGGCTGACCTTGGTGGCCGACACCCTGGACCGCTATTGGGATGCCGTGCACCCGCGCCTGGATAGCGTGGGCGACAACGATCCCATGCCGCGCATCAATGCACTGGCCTCGCTGGGCGATATGAGCGGCTGCGCGCGCAGCGCCCGTTCGAGCCGGCTGGTCAACGGCGTGCATGGGCAACTTTCACTGCGCGATGCTGAATCGGTGCTGGACGGCAGCCGTTCCGATCCTGATTTCTATCCCGGCGGGCGCGCGCGCCTGGTCGAGCATTTGCGCCAGGCATCGCTGCAACAGGATGGCGATCTGGCCGGCTTGGTCGCTGCCATGCAAGCCCTGCGCCGCGTCCAGGGCCAGGTGGCCGACAAGCTGGGCCAGGAATGGGTGCCGGATTACGCGGGCATCCTGCGCACACTGGACATGGTGATGCAGGCCCTGGGTGATAGTGGCACCGTTGCGCCGGCCGAAGAAAATGTCGGGGACGCAGCGCCGGCCTCGGCCACGGCGGCCTCGGCGCCGGCCGCTGCAGCCGCCCCGGTGATGCGCTGGCAAGACGCGCAAATCCAGTCGCGCGAAGAAGCCGCCGCCATGCTGGCCAAAGTGTGCGCGTATTTTGAAGTGCACGAGCCCAGCCATCCGGCACCGTATCTGATCCGCCGGGCGCAGCAACTGATTGCGCTGAGTTTCCACGACATTATGAAGAATCTGGCGCCGCAGGGCCTCGAGCAGTTCGAGGCGTGGCTGCCCAGGGACGCCGACGGCGGACCTGGCGCTTGAGGCACCCGGATATTCGCACCGATTTCAGGACAGGGAGAGCACACATGGTAACGACACTGAAGGGCAGCGGACAAAAGTTCATCGCACGCAACCGAGCGCCGCGCGTGCAGATCGAATACGACGTCGAAATCTACGGTGCGGAGCGCAAGATCCAACTGCCCTTCGTGATGGGCGTGCTGGCCGACCTGGCGGGCAAGTCGGTAGAGCCCCAGCCCGACGTGGCCGAGCGCAAGTTCCTGGACATCGACATCGACAACTTCGATGAGCGCATGAAGTCGGTACAGCCGCGCGCCGCCTTCCAGGTGCCCAACACGCTGACCGGCGACGGCAACCTGAACGTCGACATCACCTTCGAGAGCATCGACGACTTTTCGCCCGCCACGGTGGCGCGCAAGGTCGGCGCGCTGAACGAATTGCTCGATGCCCGTACGCAACTGGCCAACCTGCTCACTTATATGGATGGCAAGACCGGGGCCGAGGAACTGATAGGCAAAGTGCTGAAGAACCCCGCGCTGATGAACGCGCTGGCGGCCGCGCCCAACCCGGACGCGGTGGCGCCCAAGGCGGACGAGCCCGAAGCCGATCCGGCCGCGAAATAAACCATAACGGAGATCGCGATGACTGCTGTGGCTAAACGCGCGGATGCCCGCACTGCCGAAACACTGGAAGCAGATGGCCTGTCGGCCCTGCTGAAGAAAGAATTCAAGCCCAAGACCGAACAGGCGCGCGAAGCGGTAGAGCACGCCGTGCGCACGCTGGCGCACCAGGCCCTGGAAAACAGCGGCGTGTCCGTGTCGGCCGACGCCTACCGGACCATCCAGGCGATCATCGCCGAGATCGACCGCAAGCTGTCGGACCAGATCAACCTGGTGCTGCACCATGCCGACTTCCAGCAACTGGAAGGCGCCTGGCGCGGCCTGCACTACCTGGTGACCAATACGGAAACCGACGAGCTGCTGAAGATCCGGGTGATGTGCATCTCGAAGAAGGAATTGGGCCGCACGCTCAAGCGCCACAAGGGCGTGGGCTGGGACCAAAGCCCCATTTTCAAGCGCGTGTACGAAGAAGAGTACGGCCAGTTCGGCGGCGAACCCATAGGCTGCCTGGTGGGCGACTATCACTTCGACCACAGTCCCCCAGACGTGGAGCTGCTGAGCGAGATCGCGCGCATATCGGCTGCCGCGCACTGCCCGTTCATCGCCGGGGCATCGCCCAACGTGATGCAGATGGATTCCTGGCAGGAACTGGCCAATCCGCGCGACCTGACCAAGATCTTCACCAACACCGAATATGCCGCCTGGCGCAGCCTGCGCGAATCTGAAGATTCGCGCTATATCGGCCTGGCCATGCCGCGTTTCCTGGCGCGCCTGCCCTATGGGGCGCGCACCAATCCGGTCGACGAGTTCGACTTCGAGGAAGACACCGACGGCGCCAACCACGACCGCTATGCCTGGGCCAACTCGGCCTATGCGATGGCGTCCAACGTCAACCGTTCGTTCAAGCTGTATGGCTGGTGCACGTCGATTCGCGGCGTGGAGTCCGGCGGCGCAGTGGAAAACCTGCCGTGCCACACGTTCCCCACCGACGACGGCGGCGTGGACATGAAGTGCCCCACCGAAATCGCCATCAGCGACCGGCGCGAGGCCGAATTGGCCAAGAACGGCTTCATGCCGCTGGTGCACCGCAAGAATTCTGACTTTGCGGCGTTCATCGGCGCGCAGTCGCTGCAGAAGCCGCACGAATACTACGACGCCGATGCGTCGGCCAACGCCAAGCTGTCGGCGCGCCTGCCGTACCTGTTCGCCTGCTGCCGCTTCGCGCACTACCTGAAGTGCATCGTGCGCGACAAGATCGGCTCGTTCCGCGAGCGCGACGACATGGAGCGCTGGCTGAACGACTGGATCATGAACTACGTGGACGGCGATCCCGTCAATTCATCGCAGGAAACCAAGGCCCGCAAACCGCTGGCCGCCGCCGAGGTTCAAGTGCAGGAAATCGAAGACAACCCCGGCTATTACTCTGCAAAATTTTTCTTGCGGCCGCACTATCAACTCGAAGGGTTGACGGTGTCGCTGCGCCTCGTGTCCAAGCTTCCGTCGCTCAAGAAAAATGACGGTTGATGGGCATTTTTCCAGGGCACGTCGTGCCGTGACTGCAACTTAGGAGAGAGAAGTGGCTGTTGACATGTTCATGAAGATCGACGGAGCCAATGGCGAGTCGAAGGATGCCAACCACAAGAACTGGACGGACATCATTTCGTTTTCGTGGGGCGCCACCCAGCCCGGCAACATGGCCAGCGGTGGTGGCCTGGGCGCCGGCAAAGCCAGCTTCAACGACCTGCACGTCGTTGCGCGCATCGACAAGGCAGCCCCGGCTGTCATGAAGCACTGCGCCAGCGGCAAGCACTTGAGCAAGATCGAGTTGTCGGTGTGCAAGGCCGGTGGCCAGCAGGTCGAGTATTCGAAGATCACGCTGGAAGATGTGCTGGTGTCGTCGGTGCAACTGTCGGGCGAGCTGAACGCGGAATCCGTGGTGGTGAACTTCGCATTCCAGGCCGCCAAGGTCAAGCAACAGTACTGGGAGCAAACGGAGCAGGGCGGCAAGGGCGCGGAAAGCCTGGTCGCCTGGGATATCAAGCAAAACAAGGAAGTGGGCTGAGGCTGTAGCCGGCCTTCTCTCCGGACGGCGCGTGGCCCTTGGGCCACACGCCGGCTTTCCGTCTCTTTCCGCGGTGCCTTGCCATGACCAAACCCGCAGTTGCGCTGCGCGAAAGCAGCTTGTCCCAGCACCTGGATACGGTGCAGGCGCAGATACGCCGCCAGCCGGCCGATGCCGACTTGCGCGCGCAGTTGTTCCAGCTGATGGTGGTGCAAGGAGACTGGTCCCGGGCGGCAGAGCAGTTGAAGCTCTGCGCCCAATTGAATTCTCAGGCGCAACCCATGGCGGTTGTGTACGAACACGCCATCGCCGCCGAGCGCCAGCGCGAAAGCGTGCTGGCCGGGCAGGGCGAGCCGGCCTACTTCGGCGCGCCCCCCGATTGGTTCGCCGATATGGTGCAGGCGCTGCACCTGGATGCCGCCGACCCGGCGCAGGCAGCCGAACTGCGCGCGCGCGCCTATGATGCCGCCCAGGTACGGGGCGGCCGGCTGGAGGCCGATGCGGCACCCGCGGCATTCGAATGGATCAGCGACGGCGATAGCCGGCTGGGGCCGGTGTTCGAGTTCTTGTCGGGCGGCCGTTACGGCTGGCTGCCGTTCAGCGCCCTGCGCGCCGTGCGCCTGCTGGTCCCCGAGGGCCTGTGCGATGTGGTGTGGGCCCAGGCCGAGATCACGCTGCAAGACGGGGCCACCCAGCACGGACTGGTGCCGGCCCGCTATCCCGCGCCGGTGGGCACGGCGCTGGCCGATCTGGCCGACGGGGCCAAGCTGGGCCGCATGACCGACTGGCAGCCGCTGCATGGGGATACGTACGCGGGCGTCGGCCAGAAAATGTGGATCACCGACCAGGGCGAGTACGCGCTGCTGGATGTGCGCACGCTGGAGCTGGCTTGATGGCGCAATCCGACACGGCCAGCCTGCGCCCCTGGGAACAACTGCCGCGCAGCGAGCGCGTGGCCCGGGACCGCCTGCAGCCGTCGCTGCTGGATCGCCTGATGGACAGCGATCCGTCCAAGCGCCAGGAAGTGCGCGAGTCCGCCATGCTGACGCATGCCGAACTGCGCATGGCCGTGCTGCGCGACCTGCGCTGGCTGCTCAATACCGTCAACCTGCAGACTACTGACGACCTGTCGCCATACCGCTGCGTGCCCGATTCGACCTTGAATTTCGGAGTGCGGGCAATGGCGGGCAAGCGCATGTCGGAAATCGACTGGGTCGATGTCGAAGATTCGATCCGCAATGCCATCGCGTCGTTCGAGCCGCGCATCCTGGATTCGTCCGTGGAAGTGCGCTGCGTGACCGACACCGGTACGCTGGAGCATCACAATGTGCTCAGCCTGGAGATCAAGGGCATGCTGTGGTGCGTGCCGCATCCCATGGAATTCCTGTTCCGTACCGACATCGATCTGGAAAGCGGGCATATGGATCTGCGCGACCTGGGAGGGGCCACCTGATGGATGCGCGCCTGCTCGATTACTACAACCGCGAGCTGGTCTACATGCGCGAGATGGGCGCCGAGTTCGCCCAGATGTACCCCAAGGTGGCCGGCCGCCTGGGCATGCATGGCACCGAGGTGGCCGACCCTTATGTCGAGCGCCTGCTCGAGGGGTTCAGTTTCCTGACCGCGCGCATCCACTTGAAGATGGATGCCGAGTTCCCGCGCTTCTCGCAGCGGCTGCTGGAAGTGGTGTACCCCAATTATCTGGCGCCGACGCCGGCGATGGCGGTGGTGCAGTTTTCGCCCAGCATGAACGAAGGCACGCTGGCGCGCGGCTTCGACTTGCCGCGCGGCACCTTGCTGCGCGGCAGAGTGCCGCGTGGCGAGCAGACGCCTTGCGAGTTCATGACCGGGCATGCGGTGCGATTGTGGCCCCTGCGTGTTACCGAAGCCGAGTTCACCGGCACCCCGCCCGACTTGCCGCTGACCCGCCTGGGCTTCGGCGGACGCAACGGCCGCGTGCTCAGTGCATTGCGGATGCGCATCGAAGTATGCGGCGGCGTGCGCCTGGAAGACATGGACCTGGACCAGCTCGTGTTCCATCTGGCGGGCCAGGACCTGCAGATGCAGCGGCTGCTGGAAATCATCATGGGCCACACCGTGGCCGTGCTTGGCCATGACAGTGCGCGGCCGGTGAGCTGGATCAACAAGCTGTCGCCGGCCAGTGTGCATCACGAAGGCTTCGATGACGATCAGGCGCTCCTGCCGGCCGACACGCGCGTGTTCCAGGGCTATCGCCTGTTGCAGGAGTACTTTGCGTTTCCGCGCCGCTACCTGTTCTTCAGCCTGAACGACCTCAAACGCGGGCTGCGCACGCCGCCGCTGCCGGGCGGCGCGCGCCGCGAAACGCGGTCATTCGACTTGACGCTGCTTTTTTCGGTGGCGGCCCCCGAACTGGAAGGTGCCATCGCGGCCGAGCACCTGGCGCTGCATTGCGCGCCGGTGATCAACCTGTTCCCGAAGCGCGCCGACCGCATCGCGGTGACGCCGCGCACCAATGAATATCATTTGGTGGTGGACCGCACCCGGCCGCTGGACTACGAAGTGTTCGGGGTGACGCGCGTGCTGGGCCATGCCTCGGCCGAACGGCCCGAGCAGGAGTTCCGGCCGTTCTATGGCACGCTGGGCAGCGACCCCGATGACTACGGCGCGTACTATTCGCTGCGCCGCGAGCCCCGGCTGCTGTCGGACCAGGCCCAACGCAACGGCACCCGCACCGGCTATACCGGCAGCGAAGCCTTTGTGTCGCTGGTGGATCGCCATGAAGCGCCGTTCTCGGGCCAGTTGCGCCACCTGACCCTGGAAACGCTGTGCACCAATCGCGACCTGGCCATGCTGCTGCCGCTGGGTACCGAAACCGACCTGACGCTGCGCGTGTCGGCGCCGGTGGGCTCGGTGAAGGTGCTGCACGGCCCCACGCGGCCGCATACGGCGCTGGCCGAGAACGCGGCCACCTGGCACCTGATCAGCCACCTGGGGCTGAACTACCTGAGCCTGGTCGACCTGGATGCCGAGCAGGGCGCGCAGACGCTGCGCGAAATGCTGCATGTGTACGGCAACCTGGCCGACCCCGTCGTGCGCAAGCATATTTCGGGCGTGCGCCACGTGGTTGCCGAACCCATGCATCACCGCCTGCCGGTGCCGGGGCCCATTGTCTACGGGCGCGGCGTGCGCATCGGCCTGCAAGTGGACGAGGCGGCGTTCTCGGGTATCAGCCCGTATCTGTTCGGCGCGGTGCTCGAGCAGTTTTTTTCGCGCCACGTATCCATCAACATGATGTCGGAATTGATGCTGTCCACATTGCAGCGTGGCGAGATCGCCCGCTGGAAGCCCCGCATGGGGGCACGGCCTGCCGTTTAGTCTAAACAGGCCCCAGGGCCGAGAGATCGAAAGGAATTTTCCATGAAAACCGCAGCGGCCAACCGCCAGTATCCCGCCTACGATCCCATTCACCTGATCGGCATTGTCACGCACCGCGAGGCGGACGGCAGCTTCGTCGTCGATTGCGACGGCCGCAGCTGGCAGGCCCGCCAGGCCGCCAGCTGCCTGTTGGCACCGCAAACCGGTGACCAGGTATTGATCAGCGGCCCCGACCCCAGGCGGGTCTACTTGATTGCCGTGGTCGAGCAGGCTGACCCGAGCAGCGCGCAACTCGAGACCACCGGCGACATGGTGCTGCGTTCGCGCGCCGGCAGTGTGTCGCTGGAGGGCGCGCAGGCCGTACGGCTGGCCGGCCAGGATGCGGTCAGCATCGATACGGCGTCGTTGAAGCTGCAGGCCAAAGACGTGCATTGCGTGGCAGAGCAGATGAAATACCTGGGAGCCGAGGTAACGGCCACGATCGGCACGACGCGCCTGGTGGGCAAGGTGTACGAGGCCGTGATGGACCGGTTGTCGTTCCTGTCGCGCGTGACTTTCCGTGCCGCCGAGGAAGTCGAGCATGTGCGCGCCGGTTCGCTGGATTACCGTGCCGACAAGAGCGCCCGGCTGCATGCTTCGTATACCATGGTCACCGGCGAAAACCTGGTGAAGGTGGACGCCAAGCAAATTCACATGGGGTAGGGGTGGCCAGCCTAGCGACCGAGCCGGCACAGGCCGCGCCCGACACCGGGCAGGCGCGGCAGGATGCCGCCATGCCGGCGCCCGGCGCCGGGGTGCCCGGCTTGCCGCCGGACTTCTGGCGTGCCCTGGAACGGGAACCCTACGCCTACGACCTGTTCAATACGCTGCGCTGGATCGACGCGCGCGCCGGCGCGCGCCTGCCGCTGGGGCGCGACACGGTAGCGCGCAACGAACCCGTGCGCGTGCGCCAGGAGCCATCGATGGCCTTCGCGCCGTCGACGCTGTCTTCGGTGCGCCCCGCGCGCGCGGGGCGGCCGCCGGAACTGTCCATCTACAGCTTCGGGCTGTTCGGGCCGAATGGCCCGCTGCCCCTGCACCTGACCGAATACGCCCGCGAGCGCATGCACCATTATGGCGACCAGACCCTGTCCGGGTTCGCCGACGTCTTCCATCACCGTCTTATCCTGCTGTTCTACCGCGCCTGGGCCGATGCGCAGAGCACGGTCAGCCTGGACCGCAAAGAGCAGCGTTTTACCCGTTACGTGGCCAGCCTGCTGCACATGGGCGTGCCGTCGATGTGGCGGCGCGATACGGTGATGGACCATGCCAAGTACTTCATGGCTGGTCACCTGCTCCGGCAGACACGCAATCCCGAGGGCCTGAAGCAGATCTTGCAGACGTTTTTCTCGATACCCGTGCGCATCGCCGAATTCGTGCCGCAGTGGATACGCCTGGAGCCGTCGCAGCGGCTGGGGCTGGGCGGCACACAGGGCCTGGGACAGGACACCATCCTGGGCATGGCGGTGCGCGACGCGCAGCACAAGTTCCGCATCGAGCTCGGTCCGCTCGGTCGCGCCGACTATGCCAGCTTCCTGCCCGGCGGCCAGCGCGCCCGGCAGTTGACGCACTGGGTGCGCGACTATATCGGCGTCGAGCTGGCGTGGGACGTACGGCCCGTGCTCAAGCGCCAGGACGTGCGCGGCGTGAAGCTGGGCGGCAAGCAGCCGCTGGGCCTGTCGTCCTGGCTGGGCAAGCGCCGCCAGGCGCAAGGCGACGCCCGCGACCTGCTGCTGGATTACGAAAGCCGCGACCGCGCCGCGCGCCGCGCGGCACGCCCTATGCAACCCCAGGAGATGCACCCGTGACGCATGACATGATCTACGACGGCCAGTCGCTGAGCTGGCCCGGCCACGGCAGTTTCCGCGCCACCAGCGGCTTGCCCGGGTTCCAGGTGCCAGGCGAATTCTGCACGCCCGACAGCGGTCCGGTGCCGCCCGGCTACTACAGGGTCTACCTGGCCGACCAGGGCACGGCGCAGGATGACGGGCGCGACGCCTGCAACCTGAAGCCCGCCTGGGGCATCCAATCCATTCCGCGCGGCGCGGCCGCCGGCGACTGCGAAGCGTTCTGGGTCAACTGGGGCAGCAACCGTGCCCGTCTCGAGCCCGCCGACGCCGCCACGCGCAACCGTTGCGCGCCAATTCGCGGCGGGTTCTACCTGCACGATTCCACCAAGGGGTTCAGCCACGGCTGCATCGAGGTGGAAGGCCGCATCTTTCCGCTGCTGCGCACCTATGCGCGCGGCGGCCGCCGTGCGACGATGGTCATCAAGGTCGAGTATGCGGGCGGCCGCGCCACCAACGGAGGCACGCTTGTCGAATAAATTCCCGCGCCTGGCGGCGGTGCTGGCGGCCGCGCTGTGCGGCGCGGCGGCGCATGCGTCCGGGTCGATCAAGCTCGAGAACGCGCTGGCCGCCTGCGTGGACGTACAGCCGGGCATGCGCGCCACCACCGATGGGCAAGTGCTGCTGCAGGCCGGGCTGCAGGTCAAGCAATCCATCGGCAGTTGCGGCTGCAAATCGGCCATTGCCACGTATACGTCGCGGGTCGAGCTCGAGGGCGGGCACCGCAGCTTCCTGCAAAGCGGTGCCTTGCGCGTGAAGCAGTCGGGCTCGCACACCCTGACGCTGGCCAGCGACGAAAAGTTGGTGGGCGACCGCGACGTAGTGCTGTCGCTGGGCTGCGCCGCGCCCGATTGATTCCCTATTCCCTGACGCTGAGCGCAATAACAATATGTCCGATATCGGCCGCCTCGATCTTTTCGGCAAACTCGATCCGCTGCTGTACCAGGCGCTGGAAGGCGCCACGTCTTTCTGCAAGCTGCGCGGCAACCCGTATGTGGAACTGGTGCACTGGATCCACCAGATCGTCCATACGCAAGACAGCGACCTGCACCGCATCGCACGGCGCTTCGACCTGGACATGGGCATGCTGCAGGCGGACCTGACCGGTGCGCTGGACCAATTGCCGCGCGGCGCCGGTTCAGTGTCCGACCTGTCCGAGCACATCGACCATGCGGTCGAGCGCGCCTGGGTGCTGGGCTCGCTGCGCTATGGCGCCGGGCGGATCCGCGGCGGGCACTTGATGGCGGGGCTGGTAAAGACCTACGCCTTGCGCAACGTGCTGCTGGGCATGTCCGACCAGTTTTCGCGCATCGTGCCCGATGTGCTGCTGGAACAACTCGGGGACATCGTGCAGGGCTCGCCCGAAGACGCTACGGCGCAGCCGGTCGATACCGAGCCGGGCGGCGGCCCGTCCGCCGAGGGCGGTTCGGCGCTGGCCAAGTACGCGGTCGACCTGACCGGGCGCGCCCGGGCCGGCGAGATCGACCCGGTGTCGGGCCGCGATGAAGAGATTCGCCAGATCGTCGATATCCTGATGCGACGGCGCCAGAACAATCCGCTGTTGGCGGGCGAGGCGGGGGTGGGCAAGACCGCGGTGGTCGAGGGCCTGGCGCTGCGCCTGGCCAGCGGCGACGTGCCGCCGCCGCTGCGCGACGTATCGCTGTATTTGCTGGACATCGGCCTGCTGCAGGCGGGCGCCGGGGTGAAGGGCGAGTTCGAGCAGCGCCTGCGCGGCGTCATCGACGAAGTACAGGCCAGCCCCAGCCCTATCGTGCTGTTCATCGACGAGATCCATACCCTGGTCGGCGCCGGCGGCGCGGCCGGCACGGGCGATGCGGCCAATCTGCTCAAGCCCGCGCTGGCGCGCGGGCAGTTGCGTACCATAGGGGCGACAACCTGGTCTGAATACAAGAAGTACATCGAGAAAGACCCCGCGCTGACGCGGCGCTTCCAGGTGGTGCAGATCCACGAGCCGGCCGAGCCGCGCGCCCTGGGCATGTTGCGCGGCCTGGCCGCCACCCTCGAGGCGCATCACCAGGTGCTGCTGCTGGACGAGGCGATCGAGGCGGCAGTGTCGCTGTCGCATCGCTACATCCCCGCCCGCCAGTTGCCCGACAAGGCCGTTGCCTTGCTGGATACGGCTTGCGCGCGCGTGGCGGTCAGCCAGCACGCCGTGCCGGCGGCGCTGGAAGATGCCCGGCGGCGCATCGAGGCGCTGGAGATCGAGCAACGCATCGCGGTACGTGAAGCGCGCCTGGGCGCGGGTGCCGAAGATCGGGTGGCGCAGGTGGCCCAGGGGTTGACCCAGGCACGTGCGCAGGAAGCCGACCTGGCCGAGCGCTGGGAGTCCGAGCGCGCGCTGGCCGCGCGGGTATTCGAACTGCGTCGCGCGCTGGACCAGGATGACGCGCCGCCGGCCGATGCCGGCGAAGCGCCGGCTCCGGTGCCGGCGCCAGGACCGGATGCCGCGCAGGACCCGGCCCGGCTGCGTGCCGACCTGGCGCAGGCGCAAGACGAGCTGGCGCGCCGCCAGGGAGAATCGGCGCTGATCTACCCGGCCGTGGATGCGGCCGCGGTGGCATCTGTGGTGGCAGACTGGACCGGCATCCCGGTGGGCCGCATGGTGCGCGACGAAGCGCAGTCCGTGCTGCGCCTGGCCGACACGCTGGAGCAGCGTGTCATCGGCCAGCGGCACGGCCTGGAGGCCGTTGCGCGGCGCATCCAGACTTCGCGCGCGCGCCTGACCGACCCCAACAAGCCGGTGGGCGTGTTCCTGTTGTGCGGCCCCAGCGGCGTGGGCAAGACCGAGACCGCGCTGGCGCTGGCCGAGGCCTTGTATGGCGGCGAACAGAACCTGATCTCGATCAACATGAGCGAGTTCCAGGAGTCGCACACGGTGTCTACCCTGAAGGGGGCGCCGCCGGGCTACGTGGGGTATGGCGAGGGCGGCGTGCTGACTGAAGCCGTGCGGCGCCGCCCGTACAGCGTGGTGCTGCTCGACGAAGTCGAGAAGGCCCATGCCGACGTGCACGAGATTTTCTTCCAGGTGTTCGACAAGGGCTCGATGGAAGATGGCGAGGGCCGCTACATCGATTTTCGCAACACCATCATCATCCTGACTTCGAATGTGGGCACCGACCTGATCGCCAGCCTGTGCCGCGATCCCGCCTTGATGCCCGACGCCGACGGCCTGGCGGCGGCATTGCGCGAGCCGTTGCTGAAGGCATTCCCCGCCGCCTTGCTGGGCCGCCTGGTGGCGGTGCCGTACCTGCCCCTGTCCGACGAGATGCTGGCGCGCATCGTGGACCTGCAGTTCGAGCGGGTCCGCCAGCGGCTGCAGGACAACCACGGTATTGCGCTGACAGTCAGCCCCGAGGCCACCGCATTGGTGGTGGCGCGCTGCACCGAAGTCGAATCGGGCGGCCGCATGGTCGATGCCATCCTGACCAACACCGTGCTGCCGCAGGTCAGCCGCGAACTGTTGACGGCATCGATGGACGGGCGCGCGGTGCGCGCCGTGACGCTGGAAGCCGCTGAGGGCGACTTCCGCTATCGGTATGAATAGGGCCGGCTGGCCGCCGCGTTATTTGCGCGGCGGCTTGCCGGAATCGTTGTCGGACGTTGCCTGGGGCTTGACGCGTGCGGGCCGCAGATAGCCGCCGTACTCGCGCAGGTGGTCCCGCGCGGCGCGGGCGTCTTCTTCGCGTTCGCGCGGATTGAGCGTGTCGGTGACCGGATCGGAACGGTGCGGAGCCAGCGGGTCGTGCGAGGGCAGTGTCGAAGGTGTCTGGTCCGAGAAGACACTGTGGGCATCGTCGGTGTCGGGGCTGCCCAGCATGTCCAGCGGATCGCGCGCCGGGCCGCGCAGATTGGCATCGCCGGGCGGCAGGTGGCGCAGCGGGTCTTCAGGGTTGCGGCCCTGTGCAGATTCCAGGTCGAACGGGTGCGCCGACACATCGGGCACGCTGCCCACCGGCAGGGTGCCCGGGCCGAACAGGTCGCTGAACACATCGACCTGTTCGGCTTGTGCAGATTGCGGCTCGGCGGCCAGCGGCGGGTCCAGGTCGTCGAATGGCAAGTCCGGCGAGGCTTGGGCGGGCTGGAAGGGGTGGGATGGCGGTGGGGCGTCTGGCGCTTGCGGTGCTTGCTGCGCTTCGGGCTGCAGGGCCACGGGTGGCAGGTCAGCCGCCGGCAGGTGCGTGGCGGGGATGTCCACCGGGGGTAGTTCCGCCGGGCTGGCGGCCGGCGGCTCGTTTGCGCCAGGCGCCGTCGCCGCGGAAGCGGGCGCGGCCAGGGCGCCGGTGCTTGGCACCGGCGCAGCCGGAACCGAAGAGGAGGAAGCCTGATGGATTGTTTGCGTGTCGGGAGGCGTGAGGTCTACGCCCTCGAGCAGCGGGCCGTCGAGCAGCGGGTCGGGCTCGGCCGGCCCGGCCTGCAGCGCGGCCGCACCGGCAACGCCGGCGACACCAGCGGCGGCCGCGCTTTGTTGCGGCGCCGCGGGGTCTTCGGCTTTCAGCGTGTACGGCCCGATGGCCAGTTCGTCGCCCGGCGCCAGGGGAACTTCCTGGTCGCGCGTGATGGTGCGGCCATTGATGCTGACGTGGCTCATGCTGCTCAGGTTGACCAGGTAGCAGGCGCCATCGCTGATACGCAGCGCGGCCTGCACGCGGCAGATGCCGCGTTCACTGTCGGGCAACGCCAGGTGATTGTCGGCCGAGCGGCCCAGCGTGCCGCCGGGAGCCTGGAATACCGCCGACAAGGGGGGCAAACCCGGGTTGTCGCGGTGTGGCAGAACGGTGAGTCTCATGCTGGAAATCTCCGATGCTGCAGGCGCATGGATGCGGATGCGAACGTCCCGATGATAGCCACGGTTGTCGAGCGAAATGATTTCGGTGCGTTAGGAAAATATATCCAAGCGCGAGAATTTCTCGCCGGTTCCGTAACAGTAGTAACTATTCCTGTATTTACACGACAGGTCCTTATTTTTCCCTTGTCATACACGCTTTCTCCATAATCCCAGGGGGCATTCCGCGAATTATGGTGTTCCGCAAGAGCGCTACTTTAATCTTCAGAGGGCTTTGCGCAAGCCTTGCCGCCCTGGTTCTGCTGGTGGGCTGTTCTTCCACCGCCCGGCGCGTGCCCGTTCCCTACGCCATCGAGCTGACCGTTGATCCGAAGGTGAATCCCGACGTGCACGGACGCCCGTCACCTGTCCAGGTCACCATTTACGAACTCAGTTCTTCCAGCACCTTCGAGTCGAGCGATTTCTTCTCGCTGCAATCCGACCCGCAGGCTGCGCTGGGCAAGGAACTGCTCAACACCGACCAGGCCATCCTGCGTCCGGGCGAGACCAAGATCCTGCAGTACGAAGGCAGTGCCGAAGCGCGCGTGGTAGGCGTCGTGGCAGCCTACCGCGATCTCGAGAAAAGCCATTGGCGGCTGGTCGTGCCGCTACCCGAAGCTCAGAACACCAACATTTATAAGGTATGGCAGTTCTCGCCCAACGAAGAGACGATCAAGGTGTCGGTGAAAGACAATGGGCTGGCCGTCACCGACCGGGAACGTTCCTGGTGGCCTTTCTAGGCACGGGCCGGCACGCCGGCCGCCAGTGCCTGTCCGCAAACTCATTGCAAGCATAGCCATGGCAGAGAAGAGCAAAGTCGTATGGTCAGAGGGGATGTTCCTGCGTCCCCAGCATTTCCAGCAGTTCGAGCGCTATCTGGAAGGAACGTTGCAGCAGCGCGCCGCCTCGCTGCAGGGCTTTTTCTGGGGCTTCAGTCACCTGGCCCTGGATCGCGATGCGTTGGCGGTAGGCAAGCTGGTGCTGACCCAGGCCAGTGGCGTGCTGCCCGACGGCACGCCGTTCGAGTTCTCGCATCCCGATGACGCGCCCGCGGCACTCGAGGTGCCCGAACAGGCGCAGGACGTGCGGGTCATGCTGGCGCTGCCGCGCATCCGGCAGGGCGCCACCGACGTGCAGTACGAAGACGAAGCCGATTCGCTGGCCCGCTACCTGGTGCAAGAAGCCGAGGTCGAGGATTCCGGCTCGATGGGCCTGGAGCCCGCCTTGCTGCAATTGGGCCGGCTGCGGTTGCGGCTGATGCTCGAGACCGACCTGGGCGACGAATGGCTGGGCCTGGGCGTCGTGAGGGTGATCGAGCGCCGCGCCGACAACCGTATCGTGCTCGACGAACGCTATATTGCGCCGTGGCTGGCCTCCGGCGCGCATCCGCTGCTGCTGGGCTTCGTGCAAGAGCTGCACGGCCTGCTGAATGCGCGCAGCGAGGCCCTGGCCATGCGCCTGTCGCAACCGGGCCGCGGCGGCGTGTCCGAAGTGTCGGACTTCATGCTGCTGGAAACGGTGAATCGCTACATCGGCGCGCTGTGGCATGCGCGCCAGGCCGAATGGCTGCATCCCGAACGCCTGTTCCACGACTGGCTGATGCTGGCATGCGACCTGTCGACGTACACGGCGGCATCGCGTCGCCCCGAAGTGCTGCCCGAGTATGAGCACGACGATCTGCAAACCACTTTCGGCACCTTGATGAACGAGCTGCGGCGGTCGCTGTCGGCGGTGCTGGAACAGCATGCGCTGCAGATTCCGCTGCAAGACCGCGGCCAGGGAGTGCGCGTGGCGCAGATCCCCGACCTGGAACTGCTGCGCACCGCCGGCTTCGTATTGGCGGTGCACGCCGACATGCCCTCGGACACGGTGCGCTCGCGCTTTCCGGCGCAGGTCAAGATCGGCCCGGTCGAACGCATCCGCGACCTGGTGCACTTGCAGCTTCCCGGGGTGACCGTGCGCGCGCTGGCCGTGGCGCCGCGCCAGATTCCCTACAGCGCCGGCCACGTGTATTTCGAGTTGGACAAGGATGGCGATTTCTGGAAACAGCTAGAGCGCACTGGCGCGCTGGCGTTGCACCTGGCTGGCGAATTTCCTGGGCTGTCCATGGAATTCTGGGCCTTGCGCGACTAGGGCGGAGACATCATGCACGCTTCCGATACCGCCATGCCCGGCCCGCTGGGCGGAGGCATTCCCGAAGGGGCCGCCTCGGCGTCAAGCCGGCTGCGGCCCAACGAATATGTGATCAGCGGCTCGAATCCGTTGGTGGCGGCGGCCAATCCGCTGCTCGACCTGATTCCGCAGATCCGCGCCACGACCTCGCATCCGTCGCCGGCCATGCTGCGCGAGCACTTGCTCGACGAGATCCGCCAGTTCGAGCTGCGCGCGCAGCAGGCGGGCATTCCCAACGAAACCATCCTGGGCGCGCGCTATTGCCTGTGCACGGCACTGGATGAAGCGGCCGCGCTGACGCCCTGGGGGGGCAATGGCGTCTGGTCGGCGCACAGCCTGCTGGTGACATTCCACAACGAAACCTGGGGTGGCGAGAAATTCTTCCAGTTGCTGGCCAAGCTGTCGCAGAATCCCAGCCAGCACCTGGACCTGCTGGAACTGCTGTACTACTGCCTGGTGCTGGGTTTCGAGGGCCGCTACCGGGTGGCCGACAACGGCCGTTCGCAGCTCGAGACCCTGCGGCAGCGCCTGCTGCGCATCTTGCGCAGCGCGCGCGGCGATTATCCGCGCGCCTTGTCGCCGCATTGGCAGGATGTGCCGGCCCAGGCCCAGCTGCGGCGCCTGCCGATACCGCTGTGGGTGTTCGGCGCACTGGTCGCGGTGCTGGCGCTGGCCATCTATTGGGCCCTGGCCTGGAGCCTGAGCCGGCAATCGGATGCGGTGTTCACCGCAATCAGCGGCTTGAGGCCGCCCACGGTGCAGATCACGCCCACCCGCAGGCCCGCCCCCGCGCCGCGCCTGGCGGTCTTCCTGGCGCCCGAGATCCGCGACGACCTGGTCACGGTGCGCGACGAGGTCGACCGCAGCGTAGTGGTGCTGCGCGGCGATGGGCTGTTCGAGTCCGGTTCGGCCGGGGTGCGCGAACAGTACCTGCCGGTGCTCTCGCGCGTGGCCGATGCCCTGCGCGAGACCGAGGGCAACATCCTGGTGCGCGGCTACAGCGACAACATTCCCATGCGCGGGGCCCGCTATCCATCGAACTGGCACTTGTCGCAGGCGCGCGCCGACGCAGTCAAGGAACTGCTGGAAGGGCGCCTGGACAATCCGCAGCGAGTGCGCGCGGAAGGGCGTGGCGATGCCGATCCGGTGGCGCCGAACGATACGGCGGCGGGGCGCTCGCGTAACCGCCGCGTCGAAATCACGCTGATGGTGCCGCCGGTGCCTCGGGAAGAGACGGTCGAGGGTGCGCGGCAATGATCCATAACGTATTTGGTTTCCTGTTCAGCCGGGGCCTGTGGAATTTCCTGGGCCTGGTGGCGCTGGCGCTGCTGATCTGGATTGCCGGCCCGCTGTTGGCCATCGGCACGACGCGGCCGCTGGAAAGCGAGACGACGCGCATCATCGTGATTGCCGTGTTGTTCGGCTTGTGGCTGCTGCGCATCCTGTGGCGAAAATGGCGCGAAGGGCGCCTGAATGCGCAATTGCTTGGCCAGTTGCGCAAGCCCGCGGCCAAGAAGAAGGTCGAGCCGGAACCCGGCAATCCCGAGATCCGCCAACTGGAAGAGCGCTTCAACGAAGCGGTCGAGCTGCTGCGCAAGACACGCTTTGAAGGCGGCAAGCGGCGCCTGTCGCTGGACCGTTTCTCGAAGCAGTACCTGTACCAGTTGCCGTGGTACGTCATTATCGGTGCGCCCGGGGCCGGCAAGACCACGGCCCTGGTGAATTCCGGCCTGAATTTCCCGCTGGCGGACCGCTTCGGCAAGGTGGCGCTGCGCGGCGTGGGCGGTACGCGCAATTGCGACTGGTGGTTCACCGACGATGCGGTGCTGCTCGATACCGCGGGCCGCTACACCACCCATGAAAGCGACGCCACCGGCGACGAGGAAGAATGGAAGGGTTTCCTGCGGTTGCTGTCGAAATACCGCGGGCGCCAGCCCATCAACGGCGCGATGCTGACGGTCAGTGTCGAGGACCTGCTGGCCGCCTCCGATGCCGAGCGCGTGCAGCACGCGGCGGTGCTGCGGCGACGGCTGCAGGAACTGCGCGAGCAACTGGGCATCCAGTTCCCCGTGTACGTGCTGGTCACCAAGGCCGACCTGCTATCGGGCTTTGAAGAATACTTCGCGTCGTTCAATCGCGAAGACCTGTCGCAGGTATGGGGTTTTACGCTGCCCTATACGCGCACCCAGGAAGCCGATTTCGATCTGTACGAGGCATTCCATGCCGAGTACCGGCTGCTGCAGCGCCGCCTGGACGATGCGCTGCCCGAGGTGCTGGCGGCCGAGACCGATGCGTCGCGTCGCGCGCTGGCCTACATGCTGCCGCAGCAGTTCGCCGGCCTGCAGGCTGTGCTGGGACACTTCCTGAGCGATGTGTTCGCCACCTCGAAATACGAGGCGCGGCTGGTGCCGCGCGGGGTGTACTTCACCAGCGGCACGCAAGGCGGCGAGACCTTCGACCAGGTCACGGGCCACTTGAAGCGCTACCTGCGCATCGACGGCGGGCCGGCGCCGGCGGCCAGCGTGCCGGGCGAGGGCGACGGGCGCAGCTACTTCCTGAAGGGCCTGCTGCAAGATGTGATCTTCCGCGAAGCGGGACTGGCCGGGCGCAACCTGCGCTGGGAACGCCGCTATCGCCGCCTGCACTGGGCCGGCTATGGCCTGATCGCGGCGCTGCTGGTGGCGTTGCTGGTGGGCTGGGTGATGAGCTACCGCAACAACAAGACCTACGTGGCCGAAGTCTCGCGCCGCGTGCCCACGGTAGAGAAACTGGGCCGCGAGATCAAGATCACCCGGGCAGGCGACGTGCTTGGGCTGATGCCGTTCCTGGACAGCCTGTGGTATTTGCCGCGGCACGCCAACTTCGAACTGGATGCGCCACCCCTGAGCTACCAGTTCGGCCTGTACCAGGGCCAGAAGATGCAGGCGGCCTCGCAAGGTGTCTACCGGGACACGCTGGAGCAAGTGCTGCTGCCGCAGATCGCCCGCCGGGTCGAAACCGCGCTGCGCTCGGCGGCTCCGGGCGACCTGGAGTTCTCGTACGAGGCGCTGCGGGCCTACCTGATGCTTTACGAGGCCGACCACTACGATGCCGAGTTCATGCACGCCTGGCTGCTGTCGGATATGCAAAAAACCTTGCCCGAGGGCTACACGCGCCGCCAGTACGAGCTGATGTCGCTGCATTTGCGCAACCTGGTGCAGGGCCGCGTGCTGTCTTCGCCTTTCCCGCGCGACGACGAGCTGGTCAACGAGGCGCGCGAGCGGCTGGCGCGCTATACCCTGGCGCAGCGCGCCTACAGCCGGCTGCGCCGCATGCTGGCCAATAGCAGCGAGCAGGGGCCCGAACAGACTGCCATTACGCTGGGCGGGCCGCAGGCCAGCGCCGTGTTCGTGCGCAAGAGCGGCAAACCCCTTACCCAGGGCATCCCGTCGCTGTACAGCTATGACGGCTACTGGAAAATATTCAACCAGCGCGTCACGCGCGTGGCCGACCTGCTGCGCCAGGACGACGCATGGGTGCTCAACATCGAGGCGCCCGGCATCCTGGACCAGCGCGCGCAGCAGCAGTTGATCGTGGACATCAAGCGCTTGTACATGAACGACTATGTCGAGCAATGGGACGGCTACCTGAACGACCTGCAACTGGCGCCCACGACCTCGCTGTTGCAGAACATCCAGATGGCGCGCACGCTGTCGGCGCCCGAATCGCCGCTGGTGAAGCTGGTGCAGGGCGTGGCGCGCGAGACATCGCTGCTGCGCGATACCGGTGACGGACAGTCGCTGATGGACCAGGCGCGCAACCGGGTCAGCAGCACGCGCGAAGCGCTGGAGCAGATGTTCGGCCCCACGGGGCCCAGTTCCGCGGTACGCGCCGATGCCTCGGACGACAAGCTGGAACGTATCGTCGACCTGCATTTCGAGCCGTATCGCCGGCTGGCCCAAAGCGAAGGCCAGGGCAGCCCGCCCGCCATTTCCGCCACCACCGGGCTGATCAACGAGCTTTATACATACCTGACCGCTGCCGATGCGGCGCTGCGCAGCGCCAGCCCCGCGCCGGGGTCGGACGTGGTCACCAAGCTGCGCGCCGAGGCGGGCCGGTTGCCCGAGCCGCTGCGCGACCTGCTCAACACCCTGTCGGTCAAGGCGTCGGGCGAGATCTCCGAGGCCACCCGCGAACGCATGGGCGACACCGTGACGGCCACGATCGGGGTGTTCTGCCGGCAGTCGATCGCGGGCCGTTATCCGTTCGCCAACGGCTCGTCGCGCGATGTGGCGCCCAACGACATGGCGCGGCTGTTCGGGCCCAACGGCATGATGGATGATTTTTTCCAGAAGCACTTGGCCACCCAGATCGATGTGTCGGGAACGCGCTGGCGCTTCAAGCCCGGCATCGACGGGCAGCAGGGCGACAAGGCCGCCTACCTGGATTCGTTCCAGCGCGCCGGCGTGATCCGCGACGTGTATTTCACCGCGGGCAGCCCCCTGCCGTCGTACCGCGTGGCGATCCGCCCGCTCGAGATGGATGCGCAGATCACCCAGTTCCTGATGGACGTGGACGGCCAGACCGTGCGCTATGCGCACGGCCCGCAGGTGGCCACCAACGTGCAGTGGCCGGGGCCGCGCGGCAGCAACCAGGCGCGCATCGAATTGACGCCCCAGACCGGTCCGGCCGGAATGTCCGCATCGGGGCCGTGGGCACTGAACCGTTTGCTGGACAAGGCGCAGTTGCGGCGCGGGGCATCGCCCGAAATCACCATCGCGACCTTCGACATCAACGGCCGCAAGGTCGTGCTGGAGATCACCGCCAGTAGTGTGAAGAGTCCTTTCCATCTTGCCGAGATGCAGGGGTTCTCCTGCCCCGGCCGCTAGAGACGGAATCCGCCATGGACGACGCAAACGGGAAACTGGGGTGGTACGGCAAGATTCCTGCCTCGGGCGATTTTGTGCATCGCCGCTTGCCGCGCGAACTGATTGCCTGGTGGGATCGCTGGCTGCAGTACGGCCTGACGGCGCTGAAGCAGGCGCCCGATGACAGTGCGGCCCGCAGCTTCGCGACCGCGCCGATCTGGAACTTTGCCATTCCATCGGGGCCCAGCGGCAACGGGGCGCAACTGGGCTGCATCGCGCCCAGCCGTGACCGGGTGGGGCGGGGTTACCCCCTTTGCGTGATCATGTCCATTCCGGAAGACGCTTATCACAGCACCATGCTCGACGGCGCCACCGACTACTACCGGCAGATCGGCGCCAGCATGCTTGCGGCGGTGCGCCATGGCTGCGCCGCAGAGCAATTCGACCGCGAACTGCAGGAAATCCGCGTGCCGGGCGCCGTGCTGCCGGTAGAGCGTTCCAGCGGCAGCGACATCATGGACATTCTCAATGCCGGGCTGGAAACTGCTGCCGAGCCGGTCTCGCAGCGCAGCCTGGCCGCCTGGCCCGACTTGCCGTTCTGCTTCAACCCCAGTTCGCATACCAGCTATTGGTGGACCAACCAGGTCGACGGGGCGGCATTGCAAACCTACGTGCACGGCGGGTCGTTGAACGCTGCGCTGTTTACTCGATTGTTCGCGTCGCTGCCGGCCTGGCGCTAGGCAGCAATCCCTTACGTGCCCGGAGCCCTGTATGAGCACAACTTCCGCCACCTTGCCCAATCGCGACGTGCCCACCGGTGCCGGGCCCGGCCATCGGCCGTTGAGCGCGATCGCGGCGGCCGCCGGCGGCGGCGTGCCGCAGGCGCGCATACGCCGGGTGCTGGCCGACCTGGCTGCGCCGCTGGCCGAACTGCACAGGCAAGGCGGCGTGCATGGGGCCATTGCCATGAGCACCATCGGCCTGGACAGCTCGGGCAAGGCGCACCTGCTGGTACCGCCGCTGGAACCCGCCGCCGACGCCGAGGGCGGCGCACGCCTGGAGGGCTACGCGGCATTCGAGCAATATACCGATGACCCCGAACGGCCTTGCGGACCCTGGACCGATATCTACGCCTTGAGCGCGGTGGCCCACAGCCTGCTGGTGGGGGCCGCCCCTCCGGGGGCGCTGGCCCGGTGCGTGAAAGACACGTATGTGCCGCTGGCCGGGCGCGAACTGGGAGCCTACGACCCCGGGTTCCTGCAGGCGGTGGACCGGGGCCTGTCCATGACGCCGGCGGCCCGCCCGCAGGATATCGAGGTCTTCTCGCAGCTTGTCGGCCTGGGCCTTTCGTTGCAGCCCGTGGCCGAGCCGCAGCCCGTCCAGGCGGCCAGCGAGCCCGAGTTGCCCCCCGTTGCGGCGCCCCCGAAACCCGGGCCGGGGCCGCGCGTGCCGCTGCTGGTCATGCTGAGCGTATTGGCCGCCGTGGCGTTTGCTGTTTACCTGTGGCTGCGTCCGGGCGCGCCCAGCTCGCAATTGGCCAGCCGCGCCACACCGCCGGCGCCGCCGCCGGCAGCCGCGCCGGCCCAGCCCGAGCCGCCTGTGCCGACGCCCCCGGCGTTGTCCGACCTGGGCACGCCGCGGACGGCCGATCCGGCTGCGCCGCCCGCGCCGCCCGCCGAAGATACCGTGCCGGCGCCATCGGACCCGGGCCCTGCCGCGGTGCCCGGTGGCACGCCTCCTGGGGGCGCTGCGCCGCCAACGGCCCAGCCGCCTGTGGATCCTGCCGTGCCCCCGGCCGGTTCAGCGCCGCCCGATCCCGCCCAGTCGCCGCAGGATGCCCAGCCGCCCGCAGACCCTGCGGTGCCTTCCGTGCCGGGCGAGCCCGCGCCAGCGGGTTCGGCTGACCCCGCGGGCACGACCGCCCCGGATGCGCTTGCCGCGCCGGGCATGGCGCCCGATTCAACCGATCCGGCCGCGGCAGCCGGCGCGCCTGGGGACGAAAGTGCCGTGCCGCCCGAGACGGCGCCTGGCCAGACTCCGCCTGTAGAACCCCCGCCCGCCGCATCGGTGGCGGTACGCGTCCATGTGCAGCCATGGGGCGAAGTATTGGTCGATGGCCGTTCGCGCGGCATCAGTCCGCCGTTGACCCAACTGACGCTATCGCCGGGCCAGCATCGCGTCACTATCCGCAATCCTGCCGCGCCTGACTACAACACAACCGTCAATATCAGCGCCGGTGGTTCGGCGTCGATTTCCCACGTGTTCGAGTAAAGATTCAGCCGCCGGTAGCGCTACCATCGTCGGACGCGCCGGCGTCTTCGACGACATCGGCAGTAAACATATAGCCCCAGCCATGGACTGCCTTGATGGGCAGGCGCATCTGGTGGGCGGCGGCCTTGCGGCGCATGCGGCTGATCATGACATCGACAAAGCGGCCGCGCCGCTCGCCGTCGCTGGCTTCACCCGATTGCATGCCATCGGCGATCAGGGTGTCGCGGCTGACTTTCTTGTCCGGAGCACGCACCAGGCGCAGCAGGAAGCCGCGTTCGGCCGTGGTCAAGGCCAACTCCTGGCCGGCAGGCGCGATCAGCGTCCAGCCCTTGCTGGCCAGCCGCCACCCGGCGATGGCCGGCTCGATGGGCTCCGTGCCCACGCTGCTTTCAATGGGCACCATGTTCGGCACGGCCACGGTCTCGGCCACCTTGACCGAGACGACGTCGGCCACGCGGCGCAGCAGCGACTGGAACACCGCCGCCAGTTCCAGGCCACTGGCGCTGGTATCCAGGCAGGCATCCGCGCCACACAGCAATGTGCGCACGCGCGCCTCGCTGTCGGCAAAGCCTGCCAGCGCGATGATCCCCAAGGTATGCCGCATGGCACGCAATTGCGCCGCGGCGATATGTATTTTGGGCAGCGAGCCCGTCAGCACAATCAGCGAAACGGCGTGCTGAGACACATGAGTGTAAAGGTCGGCCAGTTCCGTATAGCGATGAACCTGGAATCCCAGGTGCGACAGATCGGCGATCTGCTGCGGGTGGGCGGTGTCGTCTCCGGCTAAAAAGAGGACATCCAACGATTTATTCATGATTCCCTTCCGGATGGGGGTACCAGGGCAACTGGCATGCCGCGTCTGACAATACCGCGGCCCGCGGTTTGTAAGTGTTTTGAATAAGGGTGGTGGCGCAAGGTAAGCCGTGGCGATGCATGGCCGGCGCCCGAATCGCGGGGATCAACGATAAATCGATGTTGGTGGCAGGAGCGAGGTCTGACTGCTGTTGTTGTGTAATCCTGTGTCTCATTTAACCTCAAATGTATATCTATGTGAATATAGGCGCCAAATTGATACAATTCGACCTGGCGGCGATTATCGCCGCCTCCTTTTCAGCCTCGGACATCCACTGGGCCGCGGTACAGTAGACACCTTGTACTGACTGCGGAGTACCAGACATGCCGATTCCTGCGCTTGCCCGCGGCTTGCTGCTTGCCGTCGTGGCGATTGGGGTGGCCGGCTGCGCCAATACCACTGGCCGTGCCACTGCCCAGGGTGCTGCCGCGGCAAATGCTGCCACCAGTGCCGACTCGCTGGCCCAAACCCGTTGGGAACTGACCCGCTGGACGACCTCCAAGGGGGTCCAGCGCACCATCCCGCATGGCGATAACGGTGAACCCATACAACTGACCTTCCTGGCCCATGACAGCCAATACCGGGTAAACGGATTTTCGGGCTGTAATCGCTATATGGGCAGTTACAAGCTGCAAGCGGGGAAACTGTCGATTTCGGCGCCTGCCAGCACACGAATGGCCTGCCCGTCGCCCGAACGGGCCCGGCTCGAGGCCGACTACCTGAAAGCCCTGGCCGATATCCGGACCTTTACGCTGGATAGCGGCAGTGCGCCGCGCCACCTGAGCTTCAATGTCCGCGACGGGGAAGTACTGGAATTCGTGCGCCGGCAGGATCCCCCCACGCCCCAGTAATCGTACCCGGGCCGGTAAGGACTTGCTTACTAATATTGTGCGCCCCGTCGCGCCCACGTGTCGCCAACCATGTCCACCGTCGTCAACATTGCTGCTTATAAATTCGTTTCCCTGGACAATCTGGCCGATTTGCGTGCCGATGTCCTGGCACAGGCCGAAGCCGTCAGCCTGAAAGGCACGGTCTTGCTGGCCGGAGAGGGCATTAATTTGTTTCTGTCCGGCTCGGAACCAGGTATTGGTACATTATTGCATTGGCTGCGTGCCGACCCTCGCTTCGCCGACCTTGAAGTGAAGTTCAGCTTTTCGGATGCGGTACCGTTTCGCCGGCTTCGGGTAAAAATCAAGCGCGAAATCATACGCATGGATCATCCCGCCATCCAGCCGCAAGCCGGCCGTGCGCCCGCCGTCGCCCCCGCCACGCTGGCGCGCTGGCTCGGCCAGGGGGCCGACGATCATGGGCGGCCCGTGGTCATGCTGGATACCCGCAATGCTTTCGAGGTGGACGCCGGTACGTTCGCGGGTGCCGTCGATTGGCGTATCGAGCGCTTCACGCAGTTTCCAGCCGCCGTGCAGGCACACCGCGACAGCCTGCGGGGCAAGACGGTGGTCAGCTTCTGCACCGGCGGCATTCGTTGCGAGAAGGCTGCGTTGTATATGGCCGAGTCGGGTATCGAGCACGTCTACCAGCTCGATGGCGGCATCCTGAAATACTTCGAGGAAACCGGTGGCAAGGGATTCAACGGCCATTGCTTCGTTTTCGACGAGCGCGTGGCGCTGGACCCGGCCTTGGCCCCGGCACGCGGCCCTGCAGAGCCTGCTGCCTGACGGGCGCGCGGTGCCGGCATCCCCGCCCCCGCAGCCATCGGGGCGCCCGCCTGCCCGCCCAGGTATTGCCGCCTGCCTGGCCCGGCGTGTGGCGGCCGTCATTCTGGGTACGACATTACTAGGAGGATGCGCCTTGCCGCCGCCCGAGAACCGCACGGTATCCCACGCGCTGCCCGCCGCACAGGCGCGCGCCACGGCGCTGGGCCAGGCCATCGGCCCGTTGGCCGACGCCCACCCAGGGCTGTCCGGCATTCATGCGCTGGCCGACGCCCACGATGCTTTTGCGGCGCGCGCCTTGCTGATCCAGGCCGCCCAGAAGACGCTGGACGTGCAGTACTACATATGGCGCGGCGACATGACCGGCACCCTGCTGCTCGAGGCGTTGTTCAACGCCGCCGAACGAGGCGTGCGCGTGCGGCTGCTGCTGGATGACAACGGGATTGCCGGCCTGGACGACGTGCTGGCCGCGCTGGATACGCATCCCAACATCGAGGTACGGCTGTTCAATCCATTCACCGTGCGCCGGCCCAAGATGCTGGGCTACCTGACCGACTTCGCGCGCCTGAACCGCCGCATGCACAACAAGTCGCTCACTGCCGACAACCAGGCCACCATCATCGGCGGGCGCAACGTGGGTGACGAATACTTCGGCGCCGCCGACGATGTGCTGTTCGCCGACCTGGACCTGCTGGCGGCGGGGCAGGTGGTGGGCGAGGTCTCTGCCGATTTCGATCGCTATTGGGCCAGCCAGTCCGCCTATCCGGCCGCGGCGCTGCTGGACATGCCCGATGCGGCGCAACTGCCGATGCTGCATCGATCGGCGTCGCGGTTCGAAAAAGACCCGGCGGCCTTGGCGTACATGAACGCGCTGCGCGACCTGCCGTTCATCCGCCAGATGCTGGCCCGGCAACTGCCGTTCGAATGGGCGCCCGCGCGCATGCTCAGCGACGACCCCGCCAAAGCCCTGGGCCAGGCGCCCGACGGCGTGACACTGGCGGACCAGTTGCAACACGTGCTGGGCCAGCCCGCCAGCCACCTGGAGCTGGTATCGCCGTATTTCGTGCCGACCGCGGCCGGCACGGATGCCTTCGTGCAGATGGTGCAGCGCGGCGTCCAGGTCCGGGTATTGACCAACGCGTACGAGGCCACGGATGTCGCCGTGGTGCATTCAGGCTACGCCAAGCGCCGCAAGGACTTGCTGCGCGGCGGGGTGCAACTGTACGAGATGCGCAGCCAGTCCCAGGCCAAGCCGCCGGGCCAGGGGCCGTTCGGCAGTTCCGGCTCGAGCTTGCATGCCAAGACTTTTGCGGTGGACGGCAAGCGGGTGTTCGTGGGGTCCTTCAATTTCGATCCCCGCTCGATGCATTTGAATACCGAGCTGGGCTTCGTCATCGACAGCCCGGTGCTGGCCGGGCAGATGGCCGACACGTTCGAGCAGGGCATTTCCCGCCAGGCCTATCGGGTCGGCCTGGCGGATGACGGCCACCTGTATTGGACGGCCGATGGCGATGGCGGCCGGCAGCGCTACGACACCGAGCCCGGAACGAGCTGGTGGCAGCGCCTGCTGATCTGGTTGCTGTCGTTGCTGCCTATCGAGCCGCTGCTGTAGCGGCCTAGCGCACGCGCATGCCCGGCTGGGCGCCGGGCCAGGGTTCCAGGACGTAGATGCCCGCATCGACCGCGTCGTCGGCGTGGCTGGCCGCCAGCACCATGCCTTCGGACACGCCAAACTTCATCTTGCGCGGCGCCAGGTTGGCCACCATGACGGTAAGCTTGCCCACCAGGTCTTCGGGGCGATAGGCCGACTTGATGCCCGAGAACACATTGCGATGCCGGCCTTCGCCGACGTCCAGCGTAAGCTGCAGCAGCTTGGTCGAACCTTCGACGTGCTGGCAATCGACGATCTTGGCGATGCGCAGGTCGATCTTGGCGAAATCGTCGATGGTGATGGTGTCGGCGATCGCTTCGCCGCCCGGCATGGGGGCGGCCTGGACGGGCGCGGCCGGCGGCTCGAACAACTGGTCGAGCATGGCGGGTTCGACCCGCTGCATCAGGTGCTTGAACGGCGCCACGCGCTGCGGCAGCACCGCCGCGTCGCCCCACGCATACGGCTGCTCGGCGCCGAACAGTTCGCGCGCCACGCGGTCGGACAAGGCCGGAAGTACCGGGGCCAGCATGACGGACAAGGCCTTGAAACCCGCCAGCGAGCGCGAGCAGATGTCTTGCAGCCGGGCTTTCTGCGCCGCATCGGCAGTGCCGATACCCTTGGCCAGCACCCACGGCTGGGCCGTGTCGAAGGCCTGGTTGATGCCATCGGCATAGGCCATGATCTCGCGGATGGCGCGGTTGTACTCGCGGGCCTCGAATGCCGCGCGGATCGATTCGGCCTGGGTGGCGAATTCGGCCGACAGCGCCGCGGTGTCGCCTTCGTACGCCAGCACGCCATCGAAGTGCTTGGTGATGAAGCTGGCGGCCCGGCTGGCGATGTTGACGTACTTGCCGACCAGGTCGCTATTGACACGGGCGACGAAGTCGTCGGGATTGAAGTCGATGTCTTCGACCCGGGCATTGAGCTTGGCGGCGATGTAGTAGCGCAGCCATTCGGCGTTCATGCCCAGTTCCAGGTAGCGCAGCGGCGATATGCCGGTGCCCCGGCTCTTGGACATTTTCTCGCCGCTGACCGTGATGAACCCGTGCACATTGAGCGCGTCCGGCGTCTTGCGTCCGGCGAACTTCAGCATGGCCGGCCAGAACAGGGCGTGGAAATAGATGATGTCCTTGCCGATGAAGTGCACTTGCTCGGTGTTGCCTTGCGGGTCGAGCAGGGCGTCGAAATCCAGGCCCTGCTGGGCGCAGTACGACTTCAGCGAAGCCAGGTAGCCCACCGGGGCGTCCAGCCAGACATAGAAATACTTGCCCGGTGCGTCGGGGATTTCGATGCCGAAGTAAGGCGCATCGCGCGAAATATCCCAGTCGCCCAGCTTGGCCTGGCCGTCGTCGCCGCCCAGCCACTCGCGCGTCTTGGCCTGCACCTCGGGTTGCAGATGCCGGGTGCCGGCCGCGTTGCTGCCGGTCGTCCAGTGTTGCAGGAATTCGACGCAGCGCGGGTCGGACAGCTTGAAGAAGAAGTGCTCGGACGACTTCAGCACCGGCGTGGCGCCGGTCAGTGCCGAATAGGGGTTGATCAGCTCGGTGGGGGCGTAGACCGCGCCGCAGACTTCGCAGGAATCGCCGTACTGGTCCTTGGCGTGGCACGTGGGGCATTCGCCCTTGATGTAGCGGTCGGCCAGGAACATGCCCTTGACCGGGTCGTAGAACTGTTCGACGGCGCGCGTTTCGATCAGGCCGGCGGCCTTCAGGGCGCGGTAGATTTCGTGCGACAGCGCGACGTTCTCGGCCGAATCGGTGGAATGCCAGTGGTCGAAGCGGATGTGAAAGCCGTCCAGGTAGCGCGGGCGCTCGGCCGCATAGCGGGCCACCAGGTCTTGCGGCGCAATACCTTCTTTTTCGGCCTTGAGCATGATGGGTGCGCCATGCGCGTCATCGGCCCCCACGAAATGCACCGTATGGCCTGCCATGCGCATCGAGCGAACCCAGATGTCGGCCTGGATGTATTCCATGATGTGGCCGATATGGAAGGATCCGTTGGCGTAGGGCAGCGCGGTCGTGACGAACAGGGTGCGGGACATATCGTGATTGTTGGTTCAGGGAAGGGGTAGCCGGCTATTTTAGCGGCCCCCGCAGGGAACACGCGCGAAGCGCAAAAGGGAACACGCGCGCGTAGCGCAAAAGCACGCGCCCCTGCGCCGGACCGGGCCGGGGCAGGGGCGGGAAAGAGACCTTACGCTGCGCCTTGGGAAGCCGCCTGGATTCGCCAGGCGTCCGGGCTCATCCCCGGGCGGGCGCTGGTGCCTTGGGGCGGCCCGGCGGCCAAAAAGCCGGCTGCGCGTCGCTTAGCGGACTTCGCGGGCCTCGACGTCGATCACGTCGCCGCGCGCGGGCGTGAACGGCGGCGTTGCCCCGGGGCGGAAAGTGCCGGGACGCGAAGTCTGGCGCTGGCTCCAGTAGGCGCGGACGCCGAACGGCTTGCCGCGTACCTTGGCCACGATATACAGGATGCCGACCGCGATCGCGGTCGAGATCATGAATACCAGGGCCATGGCCATGCCGAACAGAGCCAGCACGGCGAACGCAACGGCACGAAGGAATCGGGAGATAGTGTCGATCATGATGGTCGGATGCAAAACAGGACAAAAGGTTCCCGCGTATCCGCTATCCTTGGGGGTAGCGGTCGGCGCAAAGCCGCCCTGCCTATGGAATCTGAGTAATGAGTATAACGACAGCGCAAGTCCGTGCGGCGTTGCGGGCCGTAACAGAGCCATTTTCGGGCCAGGAACTGGCCACATTTGTAAAAGACAGTGACATTGGTTTGGGTGGTGAGACGGTGTCGGTCACCCTGACCATGGGTTATCCGGCCGCGCACGTGGCCCAGCAGCTCGAGCAAGCCGCCCGCCAGAGCCTGGCCGCGGCGGGGGTGCAGAATGCGCAGGTCGCCGTGAAGTGGTCGGTGGGTACCCATGCCGTGCAGCGTGGCCTGAAGCCGCTGCCCACGGTACGCAACATCGTCGCGGTCGCTTCGGGCAAGGGCGGCGTGGGCAAGAGCACCACGGCGGTCAATCTGGCGCTGGCGCTGGCTGCCGATGGCGCGCGGGTGGGAATCCTGGACGCCGATATCTACGGCCCCAGCGTGCCCACCATGCTGGGCATCTCGGGCCGCCCGGCCAGCCACGACAACAAGACCATGGAGCCTCTCCAGGGCCATGGCCTGCAGGCCAATTCCATCGGCTTTCTCATCGATGCCGATGCCCCGGCCATCTGGCGCGGTCCCATGGTGACGCAGGCCTTCGAGCAGATGTTGCGCCAGACCAACTGGCGCGACCTCGACTACCTGATCATCGACATGCCGCCGGGCACGGGCGACCTGGCGCTGACCCTGGCCCAGAAAGTGCCGGTGGTGGGCGCCGTCATTGTCACCACGCCGCAGGACCTGGCGCTGCAAGACGCGCGCAAGGGCCTGCGCATGTTCCAGAAGGTCGACGTGCCCATCCTGGGCATCGTCGAGAACATGGCCGTGCACATCTGCACCCAATGCGGTCATGCCGAGCACATTTTCGGCGAGGGCGGCGGTCGGCGCATGGCCGAGCAGTACCAGGCGCCATGGCTGGGCAGCCTGCCCCTGGCCATGGAGATCCGCGCCCAGACCGATTCGGGCCGGCCCACTGTCGTGGCCGACCCCGATGGCGAGGCCGCGCGGCACTATCGCGACATTGCACGCAAGCTGGCCGCCGGCGTGGCGGCACTGCCACGCGATATGGCCGGCCGGTTGCCGCCTGTCGTCGTCCAGTCGTCGACCTGACGTATGCGGTTACGGGCCGCCCTGCTGCTGGCCGCCCTTTGGGGCGTGGCGACCGGCGCACGCGCGCAGGCCCCCGAAGTCATCATCGACCCGGGCGGCGTCACGCCGGCCGCGCTGCAATCCATCACCGAGGCCGTCGGGGCCATTACACGGCTGGCCGAAGACCAGGACGGCGGCGAAATCGACCGCCTGCGCCGCCGCGCGCGCGACGCCACGCTGGCCGCGCTGGCCACCCAGGGTTATTTTGCGCCCACCGTCACGCTGGAAACCGGCACCGACGTGGGCGGCGAGACCTGGGATATCTCCATCCAGCCCGGCGAGCGCGCCCACGTGGCGTCGGTCGAACTGAATTTCACCGGCCGCGTCACGCGGCCCGAATATGCCGAGCGCGTCGCCGACCTGCGCAAGAACTGGCTGCTGCCCGTGGGCCGGCCATTCATCAACAGCGATTGGAACCGGGCGAAATCGACCCTGCTCGATGCCGTGGCCTCGCGCGATTTCATGCTGGCGCACATGACCGCCTCGGATGCCGCGGTGCATGCCGATACTGCCGAAGTGCACCTGTCGATCACCATCGACAGTGGCCCGCAGGTGCGCATGGGGCCGCTGAATACGCAGGGCCTGCGGCGCGTACCCGATTCGCTGGTGCAGCGCTATGTGCGCTATACCCCCGGCGACCCCTATCGTCAGGACAGGCTCGACGGCTGGCAGCAAGACCTGCAGTCCACCTCGTTCTTCCGCGGCGCATTCGTCACGCTGGACTCCTCGGCGTCTGAATCCGAAGCCGGCCCGGAAGCCGACCCGGAATCGAAGTCGCCGCCGCCCTCCGAGCAGCCGGCCGCCACCCAATCCGAGCGCGCGCGTGCACCGGGGTCGTCGGGCCTGGCCGCGGCCACGCCCGAGGGCGACTCGCAAGTGGCGGGCGGCCCGGACGCGCGCCGGGCGCCGCGGCCCGACTCCGATGGCGTCGTGACCCTGCCCGTGGATGTGCGCGTGGTCGAGGCGCCGGCGCGGCGCGTGGCCACGTCACTGGGCGTCGATAGCGATGCCGGCGTGCGCGCCGAGGTCAACTACCGGCAGAACGTGGTGTTCGGCGTGCCCGTCACGCTTGAAAGCGGCGTCGGTGTCGACCGCCTGCGCCAGCGCGCGTTCCTCGACTTTCACTTGCCGCCCGACGCCAAGGGCCAGCGCGATTCCATCGGCCTGCTGGCCGACCATTCCGACATCCAGGGCCTGGATGTGCGGCGGTTTGCACTGGGCGCCACGCGACTGCGCGAGCGCCGGGGCGCCGGCGATAGCCGCGTCGAATACGAAAACCGCTGGGGTGTGTTGCTGGCGCACGATCACGTCAAGATCGACGGCGGCGACGAGTTCGACCTGCCCAGCGCCACGCTCACCGCCGAATGGTTGCGCCGCGATGTCGACAATAAATACGATCCGCGCGAAGGCAACCTGATCGCCGTGGGGGGCGGGGTCGGCATGGTGCTCGACAGCGGGCAGCCGTTCTTCCGGGCTCGCTTGCGCGGCCAGAAGTGGTGGCCGGTGGGCCAGCGCGACATACTGACCATACGTGGCGAAGTCGGGCGGGTATGGTCCGACTCGGCCACCCGCGTGCCGGACGATTTCGGCTTCCGCACCGGCGGGGCCCGCACCATCCGCGGCTATCGGTACCAGAGTATCGGTGTCGACCGAGACGATGCCGTGGTGGGCGCGCCCACGCTCGCGGTGGCCAGCATTGAATACGACCATTATTTCGACGACCGCTGGGGCATGGCGGTGTTCGTCGATGCCGGCGACGCGGCCGAGTCGTTCGGCGAAATGAGGATGAACGTCGGCTACGGCGTGGGCGCGCGCCTGCGCACGCCGGCCGGCCCCTTGTTCCTGGACCTGGCATACGGCCAGCGCGAGAGCGACCTGCGCCTGCACTTTTCGCTGGGGATCGCCTTTTGAACCGCCTGCGCGCCGTGCTGCGCCACCTGCTGGTCTGGTGGTTGCCCCTGCCCATCATGCTGTTCGTGCTGCTGTGCGCGTTCATCTTGTGGCTGGCCGGCACGCAGCCCGGCACGCGCATGCTGATGGGGGTCGTGGCGCAGCAGTTCGACGGCCGCGCCGAACAGGTGCGCGGCAGCGTATTGGGCGGCCTGGAAGTCGGACGACTGCAACTGGCGCTGCCCGGTGTCGATCTGGATATCGCCGATTTGCGCCTGGACGTGCAGTGGCGCGCGCTGGGCCAGCGCCTGGTGCACGTGCGCGAATTGTCGGCCAGCAGCCTGCATGTGGCATTGACTTCCGATCCCGACGCCCCGCCTTCCGATGAGCCCCTGGCGCTACCCGCACTGCCGGTGGACGTGGCGCTGGACCGCCTGGCGCTGGGGGCGCTGGACGTGCGGATCGACGGCACCCCATTGCCCCTGGGCATCAGCGACCTGGTCGCCGCCCTGGATGCCGATGCCCGGCACGCCCAGCTGCGGCTGGCCAGCCTGCGCCTGGATCATGCACAAGCCATTGCCGAACTGCAGGGCCAGTTCGACTTGCTGCAGATGGCGCAGCCCTGGCCGCTGCGCGCCCGGCTGGATATTGCCGCGCAAGGCGTGGGGCCCGATTCGCCTTTGTGCGCCAGCCGCATGCTGGCCAAGCAGGCGGCCAAGCCGGCGCGCGGCAAAGGCAAGGCCAAGCCGGCCGCTGACGGCGAGCCCGCCAGTCAAATATGCGCGGCCACTGTGCGCGTCGACGCGGAAGGCTCGTTCGACCAGCTCGACGTGAGCCTGGACGGCGCCACCGCCGACGGCGCCCTGACGCTGTTGGCGCAGGCCGGGCTGGCGTTCGGCGATCCCTTCCCGGTGCGCACCGCCAACCTGACCTTGCGCCTGGCCGACAAGTCCGGCCTGGTGGTGACGCTGGACCGCCAGCCGCAACCTTTGCAGCCCGGCGTGGACAGGGTGGTGGCAACGCTGGACGCCGAGCGCCTGGACCTGGAGCGCCTGCTGGGCGACATGCTTCCGCCCGCATTACTGAGCGCGCGCATGGCGGTCGATGCGCAGGTCGCGGGCGCGTACGATCTGCGGCAGGCCAACGTCCAGGCCACCATTGCCCAGGGCAGCCGCTGGAACCGCCAGGCCCTGTCCGGCACCTTGAACGGACGCCTGGACGCCGCGGCGGTGCCGGCCCAACCCCAGGCGCCATCCCGGCCCGCCGCCGCGCCGTCCGACCCGCTGGCGGGATACCAGTTGCGCGACCTGAAGCTCGACCTGAGGCTGGGCCCCAACCGTGTGCGCGCGCAGGGCCAGCTCAGCCAGGGCGATGGCGCACTGACCCTGGATGCAAATACCCCGCGGCTGGATGCCTTCTGGCCTGGCCTGCCTGGCGGGGCGACCTTGCAGGGCCGGCTGGAAGGCCGCCTGGAACAGCACCGCGGCCAGTTCAACGCCCGCTATACCCCCGCCGATACGCGTGCCGATACGCTGGGCCGGGCGCCCATGCGGGCCGAGATCGCTTTTGCCGGCGGCTGGGGCCCCGGGCAGAATAACCAGGCCGAGGGCGGCCTGCCCGGCTGGCGCGGCCGGATCGAACGCCTGACGGCCGGCTCGATGGATTTCGCTGCCGCCCTGCAGCCCATGACGCTGGCGTTCGTGCCTGACGCGGCCGCCCCGCGCTGGCAGTGGCAGGCCGGCGCCACGCAGCTGACCCTGACCCTGCCCGACAAGCAGCGCGTGCTGATCGCCCACCAAGGGTCGCGCGGCGGCCCAGGCCGCTGGGAAACCGCCGGCCGGGCCGACAACCTGGTCATTACCGGCTCGATGCTGCGGCAGATCATGCAGGCCACCGACCCCCAGGCCGCGGCCCGCGCGGCGCAGCGCCAGCAGCGCGTCAACGCGCGGGTGCCCGATAACCAGCGCCGCATCGCCCTGGATGTCTCATGGGACCTGCAATTCGCCGGCGCCCTCTCGGGCCGTGCCCGGGTCGCGCGCCGCGATGGCGACCTGCGCATCCCGGGCGATCCGCCCATTCCGCTGGGCCTGACCAATCTGGTGCTGGACCTGGTGGCCAAGCCTGCCGGCGGCCGCAGCAGCCGCGTGGACGCGACGCTGGACGTGCGCACGCAGAAAATGGGAACCTTGTCCGGCACGGGCTCGGCCGCCCTGGTCACGCGACCCGATGGCTCGCTGGCCCTGGATACCGCCCGGCCCATGCGCGTCAACCTGAATGCCGATATTGCCGACCTGACGTGGGTCGACCTGTTCGTCGGCGACACCATGGAAGTGCGCGGCAAATTGCAGGCCAACGTCAGTGCGCAAGGCACGCCCGGCGGTACCTGGGATACCTCCGGCACGATACGCGGAGACGCGCTGCGCGTGGTGCGCATCGATGACGGGGTGCGTCTTATCGACGGCACCCTGGCGGCTCACCTGGAAGGTACCCGGGTAGTACTGGATTCGCTGCGGTTTCCGGCCTCGTTGCGCGTCATGCCCGATGAATGGCGCACGCGCGAATGGATCACCCGCAATCCCGATGCCAAGAATGGCTACGTCGAGGCCACCGGCCAATGGGACTTGCTGCAGGCGCAAGGGGCGGTACACCTGAAACTGCACCGTTTCCCGGCCCTGCAGCGTTCCGACCGGTACGCGATGGTGTCGGGCACGGTCGATATCAATGCCCAACTGCCGCGTATCTCGATCACCGGCGATCTTACCGCCGACGCGGGCTGGTTCAGCCTGGAAATCCTGCAGGGCGTGCCCAGCCTGGATGACGACGTGCGCGTGATCCGGGCGGGCGAGGACGAACAGGCCCGCGAATCGCCCATGCAGATGAGCATGAACCTGAAGTTCGACATGGGGCCGCGGTTCTACATTACCGGCATGGGGCTGGACGCCGGCCTGCTGGGCGCCATCGAGATCAACATGGCCGATGGCCGCCTGACCGGCGTGGGCGCGCTGCGTACGCGCGGCGGGGGCATCGAGGCCTACGGGCAACGGCTGCGCCTGCGCCGCGGCACCCTGACCTTCCAGGGCCGGCTGGACAATCCCTTGCTCGACATCGAAGCCCTGCGCACCGGCGACCAGGTCGAGGCTGGCGTCAGGGTCAGCGGCACGGCACAGCGCCCGCGCATCGACCTGGTGTCGTACCCCGAGGTCAGCGATGTCGAGAAACTGTCGTGGCTGATCCTGGGGCGCGGGCCCGACGAGGGCGGCAGCGACGCGGCCCTGCTGTTGTCGGTGGGCACCGCGCTGCTGGGCGGCGGGCAGCCGTTCTACCGGCAATTCGGGCTGGACGAGATCAGCATCCGTTCGGGCACCATCGGCAGTTCGGGCAGCCTGCTGCCCAACCGCACGGTGGCCAGCCAGGTCAACCTGGACAGCAACAGCGACCTGGCCACCCAGTTCCTGGTGGCCAGCAAGCACTTCGCCAATGGCATCACGCTCAGCGTAGAGCAGGCCATGTCCGGCTCGGAAACCGTGGGCCGGGCCAGCTACCGGCTGTCGCGCAAGCTGTCACTGGACCTGAAGGGGGGGACCATCAACGGCATCGCCCTGGTATATCGCACCTTCTTTGCGGACTGAACCGTCCGGGCTTGATCCCGCACCGCGTTGGCCTGGCCCGGCAAGACGATAAAATAGCCAACAATCAACCTGGGCACCCTCACCATGAGCATCAAAAGCGACCGCTGGATCCGCCGCACCGCGGCCGACGCCGGCATGATCGAACCCTTCGAGCCGGGCCAGGTACGTACCGCCAATGGCGGCCGTATCGTCAGCTATGGCACCAGCAGCTATGGCTACGACGTGCGCTGCGCCGACGAATTCAAGATCTTCACCAACATCAATTCCACCATCGTCGATCCCAAGCAGTTCGACGAGAAATCGTTCGTCGATTTCAAGGGCGACGTCTGCATCATCCCGCCCAACTCGTTCGCGCTGGCGCGCACGGTGGAATATTTCCGCATCCCGCGCAGCATACTGACCATATGCCTGGGCAAAAGCACCTACGCGCGTTGCGGCATCATCGTCAACGTCACGCCGCTCGAACCCGAATGGGAAGGGCACGTCACGCTCGAGTTTTCCAACACCACGCCGCTGCCCGCCAAGATCTACGCCGGCGAAGGCTGCGCGCAGATGCTGTTCCTGGAAAGCGACGAAGTGTGCGAGACCTCGTACCGCGACCGCGGCGGCAAATACCAAGGCCAGCGCGGCGTCACGCTGCCGCGCACCTGATCACCCGGCCGGCTGCGGCCGCGGGTGATCGCGCTGGTATTCGATATCCCATTCGGTTTCGCCGGTCTGCACGAAACCGTGGCGCAGGTAGAAGCGGTTCGAATCGCTGTCGCGCAGCGCCCCCACCCGCAAGGGCAGGCCGGCCGCCTGCGCCTGGCCAATAATGTGCGCCATCACGCGGCTGCCCAGGCCGCGGCCGCATTCCGCCGGCAGCAGGTACAGGTGATCCAGCCGCAGCGCGCCGTCCAGGTGGCGCAGGGTGTAGAAGCCGATGCGCCGACCGTCCAGCTCGACCGCCCGGGTGCCGGCCGGCACGAACGTCGCGCGTAACCGCTCGCGCGAGCGCTGCGGATCATAGCGGCCCAATCGTTCCAGGCTGGGCCGCATGGCGGCGGCCCGCAGGTCGGCCAGCGCGTCGAAATCGTGTTCGGCCACGGCGCAATAGGCCAGGTCGATGGCGGTCATGGCGGGTTGTTCTCTACTGTGGAAATCGCATCGTAACCCTGGCCCAGAAACTGCAGGACGCACAGGCCGTGGCCGAAGGGATCGCACAAATGGGCAATGCGCCCCCAGGCATGGGTGTGGGGCGGATCTTCCAGTATGGCCCCTGCCGCCACCGCGGTGCTTACCGCGGCATCGACATCGTCCACCACGAAATCCAGGTGTATCGGGGTCCAGTGGCGCGCGTAGTCGCGACCGCCGGCCACCGTGCCGGCCGGGCGCGAGCCCTGGGCCTTGCGCAGCAGGTAAATCGGCGCGCCGGCGCCCTGCAGCTCGGCGCCGTCCTCGCCAAAGCGGCGCGTGACTTCCAGGCCGAAGGCGTCTCGATAGAACTGGATGGCCCGGTCCAGGTCGTCGATATCGATATTGATCAGCACTTGCATACAGCCTCCGCCGCCGGGCGTTGCGGTTGCGCAACAAAAAGGCGTGTCGTGAAGTGTCCAGTATGGCGCCGTCGCGCAGGCCGTACAAGCCGCAGCCCCAGGGGGAACTGCTGCGGGGGACGCATGCCGGCCTGGCGTGACACGCCGTACGCGTTCGTAACCAGGCTCGAATGACCTTGGCTGTGCAAGGCGCGACGCCAGCGGCGGCAAATATAATGGACTTACCTTATCGCGCGGGTTGCCGGCGCAGGAGCCAACAATGTTCGGTTTCCTCAAACACACGCAGCAAGTAGACGAAGAGGCGCAAGACGAGTTCATCGAGCGCGTCAACGGTGCGGCCGCAGCCTTCCTGGCCGCCGTGCCGGACACCTCGGCACTGGACTATTCCATCGAGAGCATCGCGGCCCTGGATGTCGTGCTCGAAGAGGCCTATCAGGGCCGCCTGGCGTTGACGCCCATGCAAACCGTGGGCGCGGCCGCCTATCTGTACGAAGTGGGCCGCCGCCACTACGGCGGACTCTACGAGGTGTGCGACGACGAAGACCCCGTGGTGCTGGTCACCGGCGAGCCCGACTTCGAGGTCTGCCTATGCGCCATCTCCAAGGTCGAGCGGCGGCTGCGCAACGGCGCGGCCGACACCTTGCCGGAATTCTTCCAGCATTATGTACGCGCCGTCACAGCGCGCACATCCGACACCATACGGTGACCGCAGCCAGGCTTGGGCTGCGACACTTTCGCGCTCACAGCCTCGACCCCCAGCGCCGCCCCGCAAAGCGGCCTACAATTCCCCTCCGCGCAACGCCCCCCGCGCCGGGGCGTTGCTTTGTCAAGCTGCGGTCCCAGACTCGCAGTACACTCGCCTCCGTTTTGCCTCGCCCCCTGGAGCGCCCGCATGAAATTCCGCTTCCCCATTTTCATCATCGACGAAGACTATCGTTCCGAGAACGCCTCGGGCCTGGGGATTCGTGCGCTGGCCACGGCCATCGAGGCCGAGGGCGTCGAGGTAATCGGCGTGACCAGTTATGGCGACCTGAGCTCATTCGCCCAGCAGCAAAGCCGCGCCAGCGCGTTCATCCTGTCGATCGATGACGAAGAGTTCGACGTCGATTCGCCCGAAGACGTGGCCGGCGCCATCAAGAAGCTGCGCTCGTTCATAGGCGAGCTGCGCTTTCGCAATGCCGACATTCCCATCTACCTGTACGGCGAGACGCGTACGTCCGAGCACATCCCGAACGACATCCTGCGCGAGTTGCACGGCTTCATCCACATGTTCGAGGACACGCCCGAGTTCGTGGCGCGCCATATCATCCGCGAAGCGCGCAGCTATGTCGACAGCCTGCCGCCGCCGTTCTTTCGCGAACTGGTCAAGTACGCGCAAGATGGGTCGTATTCGTGGCACTGCCCCGGCCATTCGGGCGGCGTGGCGTTCCTGAAGAGCCCGGTGGGGCAGATGTTCCACCAGTTCTTCGGCGAGAACATGCTGCGCGCCGACGTCTGTAACGCGGTCGACGAACTGGGCCAATTGCTGGACCACACCGGCCCGGTGGCCGAGTCCGAGCTGAACGCGGCGCGTATTTTCCATGCCGACCACTGCTTCTTCGTGACCAACGGCACGTCGACCTCGAACAAGGTCGTGTGGCACGCCAACGTCGCCGCCGACGACGTGGTGGTGGTGGACCGCAACTGCCACAAGTCGATCCTGCATGCCATCACCATGACGGGTGCCATCCCGGTGTTCTTGCGGCCCACCCGCAACCACCTGGGCATCATCGGGCCGATTCCGCTCGAGGAATTCGACCCCGAGAACATCAGGAAGAAGATCGAGGCCAATCCGTTCGCGCGCGAAGCCGCCAACAAGAAGCCGCGCATCCTGACATTGACGCAAAGCACCTACGACGGCGTCATCTACAACGTCGAGATGATCAAGAAGCAGTTGGGCGATTACGTCGATACCCTGCATTTCGACGAAGCCTGGCTGCCGCATGCGTCGTTCCACGAGTTCTACCAGGACATGCACGCCATTGGCCAGGGCCGCCCGCGCCCGCAACAGCCGATGGTGTTCGCCACGCACTCCACCCACAAGCTGCTGGCCGGCATTTCGCAAGCCTCGCAGATCATCGTGCAAGAGTCCGAGACCCGCAAGCTCGACCGCAACGTGTTCAACGAAGCGTACCTGATGCACACCTCCACCTCGCCGCAGTACGCCATCATCGCGTCGTGCGACGTGGCGGCCGCCATGATGGAACCTCCGGGCGGCACGGCGCTGGTGGAAGAAAGCATCCGCGAAGCCCTGGACTTCCGCCGCGCCATGCGCAAGGTGGAATCCGAGTTCGGCAAGAACGACTGGTGGTTCAAAGTGTGGGGCCCCAACCGCCTGGCGTCCGAAGGCATCGGCAACCGCGACGACTGGGTACTCGAGGCCAACGACCACTGGCATGGCTTCGGCGAGCTGGCCAACGACTTCAACATGCTGGACCCGATCAAGGCCACAGTGATCACGCCGGGGCTGGACATGTCGGGCAGCTTCGGCGAAACCGGCATTCCGGCCGCGCTGGTATCCAAGTACCTGGCCGAGCACGGCGTGGTGGTCGAGAAGACCGGGCTGTACTCGTTCTTCATCCTGTTCACCATCGGCATCACCAAGGGGCGCTGGAACACGCTCTTGACCGCCTTGCAGCAATTCAAGGACGACTACGACCGCAACCAGCCGCTGTGGCGCATCCTGCCGGACTTCTGCCGCGGCCATCGCGGCTACGAGCGCATGGGCCTGCGCGACCTGTGCCAGCAGATCCACGAAGCCTATCGTTCGAACGACGTGGCCCGCCTGACCACCGAGATGTACCTGAGCGACATGGTGCCGGCGCTCAAGCCGTCGGACGCTTTCGCGCGCATGGCTCACCGCGAAGTCGAGCGCGTCGAGGTCGATCAACTGGAAGGCCGTGTCACCGGCGTGCTGTTGACGCCGTACCCGCCGGGCATTCCGCTGTTGATCCCGGGAGAACGCTTCAACCGCACCATCGTGCAATACCTGCAGTTCGCCCGTGAGTTCAACGAACGCTTCCCCGGCTTCGAAACCTATATCCACGGCCTGGCCGACGATGTCGCGCAGGATGGCAGCAAGCGGTATTACGTGGACTGCCTGATCGAAGACTAGGGGAAACGGAAACCTGGCTCTGCGCGGGGCCAGGCTATCTGAATCGCGTCACCGAGTAGGGCGCCAGTGCGCCGGCGGCAAGGTCGCCGGCCATTGCGCGGGCGATCAGGCGGCCCGTATTGACCGAAGCGGTCAGGCCCAGGTGGCCATGCCCGAAGGCGCACCACAGGCCTTCGCGGCCCGGCACGGGGCCCAGCACGGGCAGCGAATCCGGAAGACAGGGGCGGTGTCCCAGCCAGACCTGCGGCGCATCGATACGCAATTGCGGCAGCCCCGCCTGCGCGTGCCGCGCCAGCAGCATGGCGCGGCGCATGTTCGGTGCTTGCTGCAGGCCGCCAAATTCCACGGTACCCGCCATGCGCAGGCCGGTTTCCATCGGCGTGATGAAGACTTTTCGGTCGGCCAGCACCACGACCCGGCTGGGCGCGATATTCGGGTCGGGCTGGTGCAAGTGATAGCCGCGCTGGCTCTCCAGCGGAACACGATAGCCCTGCGCCGCCAGCAGCGCGCCCGACCAGGCGCCGGCACACACCACGATCTGCTTTGCCTGCCAGTCGCGGTTGCCGTCGGACAGGGTCCAGCCTTGCGGAGTGGGCTGCATGGCTGCGATGTGGGCTGGCACAAACACCGCCTGCATTTCGACCAGCCTCGATGCCAGGGCGCGGCCGTAGCGCAGGGGGTCCGCCATCCAGCCTTCGTCGGGCAGGAACACGCCCGCGGCATAGGCGGGCCCGACAGCCGGCTCCAGGTCGGTGATGGCGTGGCGGTCGAGCGTATCCAGCCGTAGTCCATGTGCCTGTTTCAGTTCCCAGGTGCTGCGATCCTGGCTGCGTGTGCGCACATCAGGGTACAGGTGCAGTTGGCCCGTGCGCCGTACCAGTTCGGGGCAGCCCAGTTCGGCGGCCACCTGGGCGTGGCTATCGACCGCGCCTGCCAGCAGGTAGTCCAGCGCCATGGCAATTTCGCGCACGCGCCGCGGCCGTGCCGACGCGACAAAGCGCGCCAGCCATGGCGCGGCCCGCAGCCAATAGCCCGCGGGAATGTGCAGCGGGCTGGCGGCGTCCAGCAGCATGGAGAACGCGCCGCGCAACACCCCGGGCATGGCCAGCGGCGCGACCGAGCGCGATGAGAGCGCGCCCGCATTGCCCGCCGAGCATTGCGAAGCCGGCGGGTTGGCGTCGTACAGGGTAACGGCCCTGCCCGCCTGCCGCAGTGCATAAGCCGTGCACAGGCCCACGATGCCCGCGCCGATGATCGCGACCTGGTCCTGCTGCGCTTGCTGCATGGTGGCTCAGTTTGTCTTGATGCCGATCTTCTGGGCGGCGTCTTTCCATTTGGCGATTTCGGCCGCCAGGAAGGTGCGCAGGTCGTCCGGCGTGCCGGGTGCGGGCTGGATGCCGCGGCTGGCGAACTGTTCCCGGATGTCGTCCGATTCCAGGATGGTGCGCGTGGCCGAGGACAGCCGCTGTATCACCTCTGGCGGCGTGCCCGAGGGGGCCAGCAGGCCGAACCAGGTGCCGCCGGTGTAGCCGGGCACGCCGCTTTCGGCCACGGTAGGCAGGTCCGGCGCCAACGGTGAGCGTTTGGCGGTGGCGATGGCCAGCGCCTTGATCTTGCCGCTCTTGATCAGGGGAAACACAGCCGTCACCGTGTCGAACGTCACTTGCACCTGGCCGCCCATCAGGTCGGTCAGCGAGGGCGAACTGCCGCGATACGGCACGTGGGTCATGTTGATGCCCGCTTGCAGGTTGAACAGCTCGCCGCCCAGGTGGTTGGAGGTGTTGGTACCGAAGGACGAGAAATTCACCTTGCCGGGGTGCGCCTTCGCATACGCGATCAATTCCTGGACGTTATTGGCGGGGAAATCATTATTGGCCACCAGGATGAAAGGCACCTGGCCCACCAATGTGACGGGGGCGAAATCGCGGTTGGGGTCGTAGGGCAGGTTGGGGGTGGTGATGCCGGCGATGGACAGTTCGGGCGAGGCGGCGAACAACAGCGTGTAACCGTCGGGCTGGGCCTTGGCCACAGAGGCCGCGCCGATCACGCCGCCGGCGCCCGGCCGGTTTTCGACCACGATGGTCTGCTTAAGCACCTTGCCCAGGCGATCGGCCAGCAAGCGCGCCGCTGTATCTGTGCTGCCACCGGCCGGATAGGCCACCACGATGCGTATCGGGTGCGAAGGATAACTGTCGGCCGCGCGGACGACGGGCGCGGCCGACATGGCCAGTACCAGTACCAGCGCCAACCCGAAAGCTGCGAGCGTTTTGATCATGTGAATCCCCTTGTGCTGTGGTTTATGTGGCAACGCATGAAAGGCATTGCCGAGCCAAAAGTTATTCCATATGATGTTGTTATGCAATACTGATTATCGTATTGCAATAGTTCAACTGCGGCCGGCGCCGCGCATCACAGGGGATAAGACATGAGCGATCAAACCGCCCAGCGCATCGTTATCGACGGGCTGGTGTTCCACGGCGACGGCAATCCCGAGCCGCTGCATACCGGGCGCGTGACGGCCGCCAACATTACCGTTGCCCCGTATACGCAGGGTTTCGAGCCGGCCTTCGATGCCATGTCGCGCTGGCTGGCCAACGTTGCGCAGCCCGGATCCGGCTGGCGCCTGGTGCTGCGGGCCGATGACATCGAACAAGCGCACGCGCATGGCCAGACCGGGTTGATCATGGGGTGGCAGAACCTGCTGCCGCTGGAGTCCCGGCTGGAACGCATCCGCGGCTTTCACGCCATGGGCCTGCGCGTGGGGCAATTGACGTACAACGAAGCCAACTTCGTGGCCGACGGATGCGGCGAGGCGCGCGGCGGCGGCCTGACGGAATTCGGCCACGCTGTCGTGGCGGAAATGAACGCGGTGGGCGTGGCCATCGACCTCAGCCATTGTTCCGAAGCCACGGTGCAGCAGGCGGCGAAACTGTCGGCCAAGCCCGTGCTGCTGACCCATGCCAATGCCAAGTCCATGCACGACCGGGTGCGCAACAAGACCGATGCGTCGATCGAGGCGGTTGCCGCAACGGGTGGCGTCATCGGTGCCAGCATCCATGGCTTCCTGAACTGGAGCGGAGATCCTGCGCAGCCTCCCACGCTGGAAAGCTTCGCCGCGCATGTCCGGCACCTGGGCAACCTGGTGGGCCTGGAGCATGTCGGCATTGGCACCGACTTTGCCTGCGTACAGGACCCGGCGCAGGTCGATGCGGTGCTCGAGCTCAGCCGCAACTATCCCGGCCCGGCCGGCGTGTTCATCAACGCTTTCGGCAACCGGTTGGCCGATCGCTACCCGAAGGAAACCCCCTCGCCGCGCCAGTTCCCATCCATCCTCCAGGCGCTCGAGCAAGCCGGCTTCACGGCACGCGAAATCGACGGTATCGCCGGGGGCAATTTCCTGCGCGCCTTCCGCGCGATCTGGGGCTAGGGGGCATCATGCCACGCACGCTGTGTCTAGCTGCAGCCCAGACGGGGCCGGTGTCGGTGCCGGGCAGCGGCGCCATTCTGGATAGCGCCATCGCGCTGATCGACCGTGCCAGCGGGCAAGGGGCGCAATTGCTGGTGTTTCCCGAATTGTTCCTGGCGCCGTTCTTCGCCTGCGGGCTCGAGGCCGACTACGGAAAGTACTTCATGGCGCTGGACGATCCCCTGCTCGGACGGCTGCGAGGACATGCCGCCACGCGTCGCCTGGCGCTGGTGCTGCCGGTTGCCGAGCGGGCCGCTGACGGATACTTCAATTCGGCCCAGGTACTGAACGAACGCGGCGACAGCCTGGGGGTGTATCGCAAGACGCATATTCCCGCCTATTTCCCCAACGAACGGCCGGGCGGCACCGGCAGCTACGAGAAGTTCTATTTCGCGCCGGGCCAGGGCCTGCCGGTGTTCGACCTGTGCGGCACGCGCATCGGCATCCAGATCTGCAACGACCGGCTTTACCCCGAAGCTTCGCGCGCCCTGGCCTTGCGCGGCGCGCAAGTGCTGGTCATGCCGATCGCCTTTTCCACGTACAGCGATCCGCAGCACCGCGCGTCCATCTGGGAAGTCCCTCTGCGGGCCCGGGCCTACGAGAACGGCGTCTACGTACTGGCGTCCAATCGTGCCGGCACCGAAGGGCCGCGCCATCATCTGGGGCACAGCATGGTGGTCGATCCTTATGGCATGATCGCGGCACGCGCCGGCGACCAGGACGCCGAACTGATCGTGCACGAGGCCGCCCTGGACGAGGTCGATCGGGCCCGCGCCGCCTTTCCATGGTGGCGCGACCGCCGCCCCGATTTGTATGCCGATCTGGTCAAATAGGAGACATGAACCCCATCTCTTCCAATAAAAGCGGGGCTGCCACCACCGCCGAGCCTGCCGCCGACCGGCTGTTCGTCTTGTCGGTAGGCAAATGCTTTCAGTTGCTCGAATGCCTGAATGCCGCCCAACGGCCGTTGACCCTGACCGAGCTGATCCAGCTATCCGGCCTGGAAAAAAGCGCGGCCCAACGCTTTGCCCACACCTTGCGCGAATTGGGCTACCTGCGCCAGCATGCGCAAACGCGCGCCTATTCGCTGTCGAGCCGCATGCTCGAGTTCGGCCATACCGTGCTGGCGACCGATTCCGTCAAAGAAGTCGCCGACCCGCACCTGCAACGCCTTAACCAGCACTGCCGCGAGACCGTCAACCTGATGGAGCTGGAAGGCCGCGAGATCGTCTATGTATCGCGCTACCCCAGCATCCATCCCGTCAGCGTCAACCTGCATGTCGGGTCGCGGCTGCCTGCTTTCTGCACGGCGGCCGGCCGCGCGATGCTGGCGTTCTTGCCGGCGCGCCAGGCGCAGTCGGTCTTGGCCGCCCCGCGCCAGGCCATGACGCCGTATACGGTGACCGACCTGCACGAACTGCAGGCCTTGCTGGAACAGGTGCACCGCGACGGATACGTGATCAATAATCAGGAAGCCTTCATCGGCGATATTTCCGTGGCGGCGCCCATCCTGAATGCCGACCGGGAAGTGGTCGGCGCCGTCAACATCGCCGTTCCCTCGCCCCGCTGGAGTATCGACAAGGCGCGTGAAGAGCTGGCGCCGCAAGTGCTGGATTGCGCGCGGGCAATACGGCGCGACCTGGCCTAGAGGCCGTCCAGGCCCTGGCTGTCGATGCGGAACTGCGGCAGGGCGATGGTTTCGGACAAGGCTTCGAATATCACCTGCACGCGCGCGCCCATCTGGATGGCTTCGGGTGGCGAATCCAGAATGTTGGCGATCATCCGGATGCCTTCGTCCAGGTCGATGGCCGCCACGACATACGGCAGGTGCTCTTTCAAGGCGGCATTGGCGGCCCGGTGGTTCACCGTAAAGGTGTAGATCGTGCCTTTGCCGCTGCAGGGCAGCCAATGCAAGTCATTTGACAGGCAGCCGATGCAGAAGCCGCGCGGGTAGAACTGGCGCGCCCCGCATGCGCGGCATTCCTGGATCACCAGTTGGCGGGCTGCCGCTGCGTCCCAGTAAGGCCGGGTAATGTCGGTGGGCTGCGGAATGGGCCGTGCTGTCGATGTCATGCTTACACTCCGAGAATCATGGTGGTATTGGCGGAGAACACCAGGCCGGGCGCATGCACCATGGCCAGCCTGGCCTCGGGAATCTGGCGCTCGCCGCATTCACCGCGCAACTGCTTCACCGCCTCGATGACGAGCAGCATGCCGAACATGCCAGGGTGGTTGTACGAAAGCCCGCCGCCCGACGTATTGATGGGAAAGCCGCCGCCGGGCCCCAGCCGGCCGCCCGCGACGAAATCGCCGCCTTCGCCGCGCCGGCAGAACCCCAGCTCTTCCAGCGACTGGATGACACCAATGGTGAAGTGGTCGTAGATTTGCACCACGTCGATATCGCCGCGAGACACCTCGGCCATGGCAAGTGCCTGTTCGGCCGTTTGCGCCACGCGTGTATCCAGCCAGTCGGTGGTGTTGAACGGTGTGTAATGGTGCGAGAACGCCTCGGCGATTCCTTTTACATAGACCGGCGGGCGAGCCAGGTCGCGCGCACGGTCTGCCGCGGTGACAACCAGTGCGCCGCCGGCATCGGTAACCAGGCAGCAGTCGCGCTGGCGCAGCGGCTCGGCGATGTAGGCCGAGGCCAGCACATCGTCGATGGACAGCGGATCGCGCTTGTATGCCTTGGGATTGAGCCTGGCCCATTGGCGCGCCGCGACGGCTACTTCGGCCAGCGCCTGCGGGGTGGTGCCGTAGCGGTGCATATGCAGCCGGGCGACCATGGCGTAGTAGCCGATGGGGCTCAGTTGGCCGTACGGGGTAATGAATTGCCCGCGCGGACTGCGCATGTCTTCCGCGGCGACCCCCAGCTTGCGCGATCCATCCGACAGCTGGGTGCTGCCATAGGTGATCAGCGCCACATCGCACATGCCCGCCGCGATGGCGGCCATCGCGTGGCGGATGTGCAGCACGTTCGACATGCCGCCCACATTGGTCGAATCTACGTAGCGGGGGCGGATGCCCAGGTATTCGGCGACTTGCAGGCCCGAGAAGCGGTCATCGGTATGCGCGAACACGCCATCGACCTCGGCCAGGGCCAGGCCGGCGTCGGCCAGCGCACGCTGGGCGGCCTGCCCCTGCAGTTCCAGCGCACTCAGGCCGGGCACCTTGCCCAGGTCGGATTCGGCAGCGCCCACAATGGCAATGGATCCGGATAAATGATCAGGCATGTATTGCTTCCCTTCTTGTCTGGTTCGTTATCTGTCACAGCGACCGGGCAATCAGCTCGCGCATGATCTCCGACGAGCCGCCGTAGATGCGGTTGGGCCGCACGTCGGTGTAGGCGCGGCCGATGGGGTATTCGCGCATGTACCCGTAGCCGCCGTAGAACTGCAGCAGGTCGTCGATCGAACGGGTTGCCTCGGTGGCCCACAGCTTGGCCATGGCCGCACCTGCCGCGTCCAGCGTGCCGTCCATGTAGCGCGCGATGCAGCTGTCGACGAAGGCGCGCGTAGCCGCCGCGAGCGCCTTGATGTCGGCCAGCTTGAAGCGGATGTGCTGGTTGTCGATCAAGGCCTTGTCGAAGGCGCGCCTTTCCTTGGTGTAGTCGATCGTCCACTCGAGCGCCGCCTCGAGCGCGGCGGCGCAGCGCACGGCGATCATCAGGCGCTCGCGCACCAGCTCTTTCATCAAGTAGCCGAACCCCTGGCCCGGTTCTCCTACCAGCGCGTCGCCAGGAACCTCCATGTCCTGGAAGAACAGTTCACAGGTGTCCTGGGCCTTCTGGCCAACCTTGTCCAACAGGCGTCCGCGCTTGAACCCCGGCGTGGCGGTGTCGGTCCAGAACAGGCTGATGCCCCGTGCCCCGGCGCCGGGGTCGGTCTTGGCCACGATCATGACCCGGTCGGCATGCAGGCCGTTCGTGATGAACGTTTTCTGGCCATTGATCAGGTAGCCATGCGCGGTCTTGGCCGCGGTGGTACGTATGGCTTTCAGGTCGCTGCCGGCGCCGGGCTCGGTCATGGCAATCGACCCGACAATATCGCCCCGTGCCATGCCGGGCAGGGACGCCTGTTTCTGCGCCTCGGTGCCGAAGTTCAGCAGATAGGGCGCCACGATATCGGAATGCGTGGTAAAGCCGGTGATACCGCTGGCCAGCGAGGTGGCGATTTCTTCCAGCACCACCACGGTGTGCAGGAAATCGCCTCCTGCGCCGCCGTACTCATCGGGGATGTTGGTCAGCAGCATGCCCACCTTGCCGGCCTTGCGCCACAGGTCGCGCGGGACGTGGCCTTCTGCCTCCCATTGCGCATGCCCGGGGGCGACTTCGTCGCGAATGAAGCGGGCTATCGTCTTGCGAAACTCTTCGTGTTCAGCGCTGAACCCCTGCCGCACGCTGGCGCCGGAATTTGCCATGGCTGTTCCTGGTGGTTGATTCAATGGGCAATGCCGACGTTCTGCGGCCAATACCGCTGCTTGACCAGGCGCTTGAGCAGCTTGCCCGATTCGGTGCGCGGCATGTCGGCCACGAAGTCGACACTGCGCGGGCATTTGATGTGCGATAGGTGTGCGCGGCAGAAGGCAATCAGTTCGTCGGCCAGCGCCTCGCTGGCCGCATGCGGGTCGACCAGTTGCACGACGGCCTTGACCTCTTCGCCGAATTCTTCGTTGGGTACGCCGATCACGGCGGCGTCCTGTACGGCCGGATGCAGGGCCAGGCGGTTCTCCGCTTCCTGGGGATAGATATTCACGCCGCCCGACACGATGGTGTTGGACAAGCGGTCGGTCAAGTACAGGAAACCGTCCTCGTCCAGGTAGCCTACGTCGCCATAAGTGGCCCAGCCGCGTTCGTTGTAGGCGCTACGGGTTTTCTCGGGGTCGTTGTGGTACTGGAAACTGCCGCCACCGGAAAAGTAGATGACGCCCACCTGCCGTGGCCCGAGTTCTTGGCCGTTGTCGCCCACGATGTGCACCTTGCCGAACTCGGGGATGCCTACCGAGCCTCGATGCTGCAGCCATTCGTGCGAGTCCAGCGAGGTACGGCCCACCAGTTCGGTGCCGCTGTAGTATTCATACAGGATCGGGCCCCACCAGGCGATCATGGCCTCTTTGATCTCGGCCGGGCAGGGCGCGGCGGCATGCACGGCGTAGCGCAGCGAACTCAGGTCGCAGGCGCTGCGCTGTGCCTCGGGCAGGCGCAGCAGCCGGATGAACATGGTCGGCACCCATTGCGAATGGGTGATGCGGTAATCCTGGATTGCCTGCAATGCCTGTTCGGCATCGAATTTTTCCATCATGACGCACGTGCCGCCGGCGCGCAGCACGGCCATGTTCCATCGTACCGGCGCGGTGTGATAGTAGGGCGCCGTCGAAAGATAGACGGTGTCCCGGTCGAATGCCTTCCAGGCGCTGCGGGCCGAGGTGTCGGCCCGGAAAAAACCGTTGGCCGTTTCCAGCGGACGCTTGATCCCCTTGGGTACGCCCGTGGTGCCCGACGAATAGCAGAAGTCCGTTCCCTCGGGAAGGGCGGGCAGCGGCGTGTCGGCAGGAAAACGGCCTATCCAGCTTGGATAGGATTCGAACCCGTCGCGCTCGTCGTCCATGATTACGCAGGTGGTGCCGCGTTGGCGAAACGCATCGTACGAGACTTCCTGCAGGGTCTGGCGCGAGCAGAACAGCACCTTGGCGCCGGAGTCGTCCACGATGTATTGCACTTCGTCGCGCTTGAGGTGGCGGCTGACCGTCACGTAGTACAGCCCGATGCGATGGGCGGCGCACAGGATCTCGAAGTAGTAGGGATGGTTTTCCAGGAATACCGCGATCGAGTCGCCGGTCTTCAGCCCCGCGGCGAGCAGGGCGGCGGCACACTGGCGTGTGCGCCTTTCCAGTTCGGCCCAGGTCGCGGCATAGCCCGACGGGATCATGCGGTAGGCGATGCGATCGGGTGTGTCGATCGCATGGCGCTCGATTGCAGTCATGCTGGCCCCTCCTGGAAGTTCAATCGATGGTGGCGATGCCGTTGCTGAGCACCTCTGCGCCGCGCTCATGCGCCACCGCACGGAAATGCACCGCCGTCGCGTCGTGCCAGGTTTCCACCCGCAGGGTTTCGCCGGGGTACATGGGCGCCGAGAACCGCACGGAAAAGCTGCGCATCCTGGATGGGGCGGTCGGGCAGCAGGCCTTGACCAAGGCCCGGGCCGCCATGCCGTAGGTGCACAAGCCATGCAGGATAGGCCGGTCGAAACCCGCCTTGGCTGCCATGGCGGGCAGTGCATGGATCGGGTTCAAGTCGCCGTTAAGCCGGTACAGCAGCGCCGCCTGGGGCAGGCTGGGTACCAGTACAGTGTGGCGAGGCGGCCCGGCCGGTACGGCGGGCAGGGGGGGCAGCGGCTCATCGCCCTTCCCGAATCCGCCGTCGGCCCGGCAGAACGACACATGCTCGACGGTCGCCAGCGGCCGTCCGCTGCCTGCATCGGAAATATCCCGGGTCGTGACCACCAGGGCCCCCTTGGCGGCCCCCTTGTCGACCACATGGGTGACCCGCGTCTTGCTGGTTATCGCCGCTTGCGCGGGTACCGGCGCGTGGAAGGTCATGCGGTGCTCGCCGTGCAGCAGGCGCACCCAGTCTATGCCGGTGTCGGGGTCGCTTGCCCAGGCGCCTGGCGCGCCTACCACCGCCAGCCGGGTGGGCACGGCCAGGGTGTCCTGTTCGTGCACGAAGCGCAAGTCTTCTGCATCGGTGGGCTGGGCACCATAGCCCAGCGTCAGGGCGTACAGGATGCTGTCGCGCGTGCTGTAGTGGTCGGTCCGGTCATCGAAATGCCAGTTCCGCAAACGTTCGTACTGTATGGCCATCGTGATCCTCGTCAGTCGCCCGCGCCAGGCCGGCGCGGGCTGCCGTTATTGCACTTTGATGTCGGCGGCCTGGATGACCTCGCGCCAGCGTTCGGTCTCGCTGCGCACGAAGCGGTCGAATTCCTGGCTGGTGCCGCCGACGGGGTTGCCGCCCTGCTTGATCAGCGCCTGGCGCACGCCGGGATCGGCCAGCACTTTGTTCAGTTCTTCGTTCAGGCGTTGGACCTGGTCCGGCGCCGTCTTGGCCGACACGAACAGGCCCAGCCAGGTGCCGCCTGCAAGCTGGGGATAGCCCAGTTCGGCCACGGTAGGCACATCTGGCATCAGCGGGCTGCGCGCCTCGCTGAACACCGCGAGTGCCCGCAGCCGGCCGGCCTCGATCATGGGCTTGGCCGTGATCATGTTGTCCACCATGAAGTCGACCTGTCCGCCCACCAGGTCGGTAATGGCGGGCGCCGCGCCCTTGTAGACCACGTTGATCGCCGAGATGTCCAGTTCTCTTTTCAGGACCTCGCCGATCAGGTGGCTGGACGCGCCCATGGTGGAAATGGCCATCGCGATGTCGCCGTTCTTTGATTTGGCGTACGACTGCAGCGTGGCCAGGTCCTTCACGGGCAGCGCGGGGTTGACCACCAGCACGCTTGGCATCGAGATGACGCTGATGACGGGCGCGAAGTCTTCCATCTTGTATGGCAGCTTGCTGTACAGCGAATAATTGGCCGCGTTCGGGCCCAGGCTGCCCATGACCAGGGTATGGCCGTCGGGGGCGGCATTGAGCATGCCCTGCATGCCGATGATGCCGCCGCCGCCGGGCATGTTCTCGATGACCACCGGTATGTCCAGTTGCCGCGACAATTTCTCGCCCACTAGCCGGCTGGTCAGGTCGAGAATGCCGCCGGCGGAACTCGGGGCGATGATGCGAACCGGCTTGGACGGGAAATCCGGGGCTGCGCAGACCGGTACGGCCAGGGCCGCTGCCATGCCCACACCCACACCCAGGGCCAGGACAGCCCTCTTGATATGTCTCATTTCGTTCTCCTTTGCCAGGGCGCGGCTAGTCGAGCTTGAGGGCGTTGTCGGCGACGAGCTTGTTCCATTTCTCGTATTCCGAGCGCAGGAAGGCCTTGGTTTCTGCCGGACCACCCTTCATGGGTGACGCGTACAGGCGCTCTGTGTAGGCCGGGGCCTCGGTGCCCGCGTTGATTTCGGCCACGGCCCGGCTCAGGCGCTGCACTACCTCATCGGGTACCTTGGCCGGCGCGACCAGCATGTATGAAGCGCCCACGTTGAACCCTTTCAGGCCGGCTTCGTCCAGGGTGGGCACATCGGGGAACACCTTCATGCGCTGCAGGCCGGTGACGGCCAGGATCTTCAGCTTGCCGGCCTGTACCAGCGGCACTTCGGTCGACACGCTGCCGAACATCATGTCGATATCGCCTCCCATCAGCGCAACTTCGGCGGGCGATACGCCCTTGTAGGGGACATGCGTCAGCTTGGCACCGGTCATGGCCTTGAAGAGCTCGCCGGACAAGTGGATGGACGACCCCACACCCGCCGAGCCGTAGGTAAGGAAAGAGTCCGGTTTGGTGGCTGCCTGGATGATGTCGTCCACGCTCTTGTAGGGCGAGTTCGGTGGCACCACCAGCATGTTGGGGGTAGAGGCGATCAGCGCAATGGGGGTGAGGTCTTTGTCCCAATCGTAGGAATTGCGCTTGAGCGCCGCATTGGATGCGATGTAATTCGCGCCCATTGCAATGGTGTAGCCGTCGGGCTTGGTCTGGGCCAGCGACTGGATGGCGACGTTGCCCCCGGCGCCTGGGCGATTCTCGACGATGAAGGGCTGCCCCAGCTTGCGGGACAACTGCTCGGCATAAAAGCGCGCCAGCAGGTCGGTGGCGCCGCCGGGCGCGAAGCCCACATATACCTTGACCGGCTTGTCGGGGTATTGCGCATGGGCGGCCTGGCTGCCCGCCAATGCCAGGCCGAGCGCTGCCGCAGACAACAACTTCACAACAGACATTTGTCACCTCCTGAGTTTTTATAAGTGCATGCCGCCTATAAATACGACATGTCGTAGATTATAACGACATGCCGAATTTAATTGCAATGAAATCCGGGTATACGTATACTTCTACCGTATATCGGATTTGTAAGCGCCGGCTGTCCGGCGCCGGGCCCGCAGGGCCAAACAGTCTTGGCAGTTCAGCCTTCAAGGGGAAAAAATGGATTTGCAACTCACCGGAAAAGTCGCTCTGGTTACCGGTTCTGCCCGCGGCATTGGCTATGCCGCGGCATTGGCCATGGCGCGCGAAGGCGCGCGGGTCGTCATCACCGATATCAATCCGCAGGGGGTCGAATCGGCCACCGCGCAATTGCAGCAGGCGGGCTACCAGGCCATTGGCGGCGTGGCCGATGTCTGCGATCAACAGCAGGTGCAGGCGCTGGTCGACCAGGCGGTCGGCGAATTCGGGTCGATCGACATCCTGGTGAACAACGCGGGCTTCACGCGTGACAAGTACCTGACGAAAATGCCCGAGGCAGATTGGGATGCGGTGGTGGATACGATCTTGAAGGGCGCCTATTACTGCACCAAGGCAGCCTTGCCCTCCATGATGGAAAAACGCTGGGGCAGGGTGATCAACATCGCCTCGCGCGCGCACCTGGGCAACCCCGGCCAGACCAACTATTCGGCCGCGAAGGCGGGGTTGATCGGCTTTACGCGTTCGCTTGCTTATGAACAGGGCAAGTTCAACATCACGGCCAACGCCATTGCACCAGGGTTCGTTGAAACCGATCTGATCCGCGCGCTGTCCACCTACGAAACGCTGCGGGCCAACGCGCTGGCCCGCCAGCCCGTGCAGCGCCTGGGGTCGGTGCAAGACATCGCCGATGCGATCGCGTTCCTGGCGTCCGAGCGCGCCGGCTTCATTACCGGCGAAACCTTGCACGTTACGGGGGGGCGCTACTCGAGTTGAAGCGCCACGGGCCATCCATACGAAAAACAGGAGACAGCACGATATGCATTCCCCCTCAAGCCAGGCCGCGCTGCCTGCCTTTCTGGACGTGGGTTATTCGTTCGAATCGGCCGGGCGTACGATTTCGGAAGCCGACATTGTCCAGTTCGCCGGCCTGTCGGGTGACTTCAACCGCCTGCATGTCGATGCCGAGTACGCGAAGTCCACGCGCTTCGGGCAGCGTATTGCACACGGCCTGCTCGTCTTGTCGGTGCTGTCCGGCCTGACGACCCAGACCGTGGCATACCGGGGGCTGGAGCCCTACGTGATGGCACTGATCGACCTCAATTGCCGCTTTCCCAAGCCCACCTTCATCGGCGACACGGTCCACGCGCGGGTCACCGTGGCCGATTGCGTGGCCGATGCCAAGCCCGGGCGCGTCAAAGTCGTGTTCCGGCGCGAGGCCGTAAACCAGCGCGGCGAAGTCGTGGTGCAGGCCGACTTCGCCATGCTGATGCGCCAACCCGGAGCCGCCGCATGAAACCCTTTGCCGATCTTGCCCGCTTCATCAATCCCGTCAACGTGGCGGTGGTGGGCGCATCCGGCCGGCCGTCGAGCCAGGGCGGCCGCCTGTACGAGAACCTGGTGCACCATTCGCGTATCCAGGGCAAGGTGTATGCCGTCAACCCTGCTTACACCCAAATTGGCGATGCGCCTTGTTGGCCATCGGTACGCGAACTGCCCGACGACGCTATCGATGTTGCGCTGGTCATCGTCAACGCCACGCGCGTGCTGGATACCCTGCGCCAATGCGCCGAGCGCAAGATTCCCTACGCCATCGTCATGTCGTCGGGCTTTTCCGAAGCCGGCGAGGCCGGCCGCGCCCTGGAGCAGGACATCGCGCAGCTGTGCCGCGATACCGGCCTGCATGTCTACGGACCCAATTGCCCGGGGTTCGTCAATGTGCGCGATCGCGTCGGCATGACGTTTTCGCCTGCTTTCAGGCACGACCTGAACGCCGGCAGCATCGGGCTGGCCACCCAGGGCGGGGGGCTGGGGCGCAATCTGCTGCAGGGCCTTGCCCATGGCGAAGGCGTGGGGCTGTGGTTTTCCGCCGGCAACGAGGTCGACCTGGAAATTCCCGATTTCGTCGCCTGCATGGCGCAGGACCCGCAGATCAAGGTGATCGGGCTGTTGATGGAAGGCATCAAAGATGGCCGCCGCCTGACCGTCGCGCTGGAAATGGCGCGTCAACGCGGCAAGCCCGTCGTGGTGCTGAAGATTGGGCACTCCGAGGCCGGTATCCGGGCGGCGCAGTCGCATACCGCCTCGATTGCCGGCAGCGCTGCGATCAACAGCGCGGTATTCCGGCAGTTCGGTGCCATCGAGGTCGACGACCTGGACCAGTTGCTGGCCGTGGCCCGGCTGCTTGCGCTGGGGTCGCCCAAGCCTGGCACCGGCTTGGGCATCTACACCTTTTCAGGCGGCACTGCGGCACTGACCACCGATATCGCGGGCATGGCAAACCTGCCCATGGCGGTGTTCACCGACCAGACCAATGCCAAGCTGAAGTCGCTGCTGCCCGATTTCGCCAATATCGCCAATCCGGTCGATACCACCGCCGATATCCTGCGCGACCAGGATGCCGCCAACGAGTGCCTGCGGGTGATCTGCAATGATCCCAATGTCGGCGCCGTGCTGTTCCCCATTCCCATGGATTACGGCGAAGTCACCGACGGTATCGCACAATCCATCATCGAAGTATCGAAGTCCGCCCCCGTGCCTATCATCCCGGTGTGGATGAGCCGCCGCATGGGCGGCGGTTTCCAGTTGCTGGAGCAGCATGGGCTGCAACCGTTCTTGTCGGTGTCAGGCGCGATCGCCGCCTTGTCGCGCATCTGGCCGCCGTCCGGCAAGCCATCCGCAGCGGCAAGCGCACACCAGCCCACCGTCGCCGGGGCAAGTGTTCCCGCGGGCCACGCCTGCGGCAGGCAGCAAACCAGCGAGGCGCAGGCCAAGGCGCTGCTGCGGCAAGCGGGCTTGCCGATGCCTCGCAACGAGATCGCCACCAGCGCCCGGCAGGCCGCTGCCGCCGCGGCGGGCCTGGGTTTCCCGGTGGTCATGAAGATCGTCAGCCCCGACATTGCCCACAAGACCGAGTGCGGCGGAGTGCGCCTGGACATCAATTCCGAGGCCGCTGCCGCCGCGGCGTTCGACAGTATTCGCGCCGCGGTGCAGCAGGCCGCTCCCCATGCCCGCATCGATGGCGTGCTGGTAGAGGCCATGCTGCCTGCCGGCGGGCATGAGGTCCTGGTGGGCGTGCACCGAGACACTGCGTTCGGCCTGGTCTTGACGTTCGGGCTGGGTGGCATCTTCGTGGAAACCCTGCGCGATGCGGCCCACCGGCTGATCCCGCTGCAGCGGCAGGATGCGCACGACCTGATACGCGAAATCCGCAATGCCGCGATCCTGCAAGGCGTGCGGGGGCAGCCGCCCGGCGATCTTTCGGCGCTGGAAGACCTGATCCTGAAGGTGTCCGCATTCGCCGAAAGCCATGCCGATACGCTGCTTGAACTGGAACTCAACCCGGTATGGGTAGGGCCGGCCGGCCAGGGTGCTGTGCCGCTGGATGCGCTGATCGCGACTTCGGCCAGCGTTGAACAACCCATTGCCACCGCAAAGGAATCCACCGTATGACCATCCGCACGACCATCGGGTACGCCACCACGCAAGACATCTTCGTGCGTGGCCAGAACCTGTCGACCGAGATCATTCCCAACGCCGATTTTGTCGACATGGCCTGCCTGTGCATTCTTGGGCGATATCCCGAGCCGCGCTTCAAGCGCATGATGAACGTCATCCTGGTGACTTCCTGCGACCATGGGTTCACGCCCATCTCGATGGCGGGCCGCCTGACTTTCCTGGGGGCCCCCGAGTCGCTGCAGGGAGCGGTGGCCGCGGGCTTGCTGGGGGCGGGCGACAGATACCTGGGCGTCACCCAGAACGTGGCGCAGATGCTGTCCGATGAAACCCATGGCCTGGCAGACGACAGTCCGCCAGACCAGTTCGAGGCGCGGGCACGCGACCTGCTGACCCGTTATGCGGCGCAGAAAAAGCGCATCGCCGGGGTGGGGCATCCCATTCATGTCGATGGCGACCCGCGTGTCCAGGCGCTGCGCACCGTGTCGCGCGATAACGGCTACTACGGCAGGCACTGGAAGCTGCTCGATGCCATTGCCGGCGTCAATCAGGCCGCCTTCGGCAAGCTCCTGCCGATCAACGGCGCCGGCGCGATGGGTGCCATTGCCGCCGAGATGGGGCTGGACCCCAAGGCCGCGCGCGGGCTGGCGCTGGTGGGCCGCACCGCAGGCCTGATCGCGCACATTATCGAAGAGGCAAACACCCCCGTGGCGCCCAATATGTGGAAGCTGGTGCTGGATGCGGAGCAGACCGGCAAATGAGCACCGTGCGCGAGATGCCGATGAATTTCTTGTTGTCGCCCGACCAGGTCGAATTGCAGGATGCCCTGCGCCGCTATCTGCGTACCGAGGTCGCTCCCATTGTCGATACGTATGAAGCCGAGTCGCGCATGGTGCCCGGCGAGATCGTTCGCGCCATGCGCGACTTCGGGCTGCTGGGTGGCTTGCTGCCCGAGGCCAGTGGGGGATTCGCGCTGCCCATGACCACCTACGGCATGCTGATCGCCGAAGTCGCCCGGGTATGGCCGTCGTTGCGCAGTATCGTCAGCACCAGCAACCTGGCCGCCTCGGTGCTTGCCGATGGCGGTTCGCCCGCCCTGAAAGATAAATATCTGCCCCGCATCCTCAGCGGCGAGGCCATCGCCAGTTTCGCGCTCAGCGAACCCAACATCGGCTCGGACGCCGCGAATATCGAGACGCGCGCCACCGCCACCGCCAAGGGTTGGAAAGTCAGTGGCCGCAAGCTCTATATCAGCCTGGGGCCGGTGTGCGAACTGGGGGTGGTGTTCGTGCGCACCGGCGAGGCTGGCAAGCGGCAGGTATCGTGCCTGCTGTTCGAGCGGGACATGCCGGGATTCTCGGCCAGCCCTATCCCCAAGATGGGTATGCACAGCTGCCCGCTGGGAGAACTGCTGTTTGACGAGGTGGATATCCCGCGCGGCAATCTTGTCGGCCAGGAAGGCGCCGGGTTCTCGCTGGCCAAGAAGTACCTGAACATCGGCCGCTGCGTGGTGGCGTTCTCGGCGCTGGGCATTGCCGAGGCCGCCTGCGAGGCCGCGGTGCGCTATGCCGGCGAACGCGTCCAGTTCGGCAAGCCGATCGCCAGTTTCCAGCTGGTGCAGCATATGATTGCAGACATGCTGACGCTGGTGGAGACTTCCCGCCTGATCTGCTATCGGGCTGCTTGCGCGCTCGACCAGAATGCTGCGGATAGCCAGATGTTGTGCTCGATGGCCAAGCGCTACGCCACCGATGCCGTCTTGCGGGTGGCCGAGTTATCGATGCAGGTGCACGGCGGCGCGGGCTACACGGCCCTGTTCCCGGTCGAGCGTTATTATCGCGACGCACGCCACCTGAGCATTGCGGAAGGCACGAACCAGATCCAGTCGCTATTGATTGCACAGGCGGTGCTGGGCGTCTCGGCCTTGAAGTAGCCAAGGGCAGTCCAGGCATGCCGCTATCCGAACTGTGAATTTCACCCGCCAACCACTCGATATCTATGCCCCAGATTCTTCCGACCGCGCAACGTGTGCTCCAGGTGTTCGAGGCCTACGCCAGAGAGCGGCGGCCATTGAGCAATTCCGAGATGGCCCGCTTGCTCGGGCTGGCGGACAGCAGTTGTTCCGACCTGCTTTATACGCTTCGGCAAGCCGGCTATCTGCTGCGGGCGCCCAAGACCCGATTCTTCCACCCCACGGCGCGGCTGCTCGATGTGGCCAAGGACATCGCCGCAGCCGACCCCATGCAGATATTCGCTTCCGAGGCGCTCGAGATTCTCAGCCGGCAATCGGGCGAGTCGTCGATGTGCGCGCACCTGGACGGCAATCGCGTGCAGATATTCGCGTGCCAGGAAAGCCCGCGGGCATTGCGATACGTGCTCAAGCCCGGCACCATCGTAGACGTGCACACGTCGGCTTTGGGCAAGGCCTTGCTGGGCAGCCTCGATGACAAGGCACGCGACGCGCTCATCGATAGCCTTGCCATGACGCCCGTAACCGGCAAGAGCATCGTCGACAAGGCCGTACTGCGCGAACAGATCCTGCAGGCGCGCGACAAGAAGTACTTCTACACCAGAGACGAAGGCAACGAAGGCGTCTTCGCGATCGGCATTGCCGGAAGAGTGGGCGGGCAGCTGACCGCGATGTCGCTGGTGGGGCCGACCTCGCGCATGGAGAAGAACTTCGATGCCAATGTCGAGATCCTGCTCAAGGCCAGGGTCGAGTTTTTCGAGTCCTGACAACCATCGATCATCCAGAGGGAAACATGCCGGGACCATTGAACGGATTGCGGGTATTGGAATTGGCAGGAATAGGGCCAGGCCCGTTTTGCGCCATGATGCTTGCCGACCTGGGGGCGGAAGTGATCCGCGTCGATCGCAAGGCCGCCGGCTTCCTGGGGGGCGGCGGAACCATTGTGGACCGGGGGCGCCGGTCTATTGCGCTGGATATCAAGCAGCCGGGCGCAACCGACATCGTGTTGGACCTGGCCGATTCTGCCGACGTGCTGATCGAGGGCTTTCGTCCCGGTGTCATGGAAAAGCTGGGCCTGGGGCCCGAGGTCTGCCTGGGGCGCAATCCCCGGCTGGTCTACGGGCGCATGACAGGCTGGGGGCAGGCCGGGCCGCTGGCTCATGCGGCTGGCCACGACCTGAATTACATCGCCGTGACGGGCGCATTGCACGCCATGGGGCATGCCGACCGGCCGCCCGCGCCACCCTTGCATTTGCTGGGCGACTTGGGCGGCGGGGGGATGATGCTGGCGCTGGGAGTCGTGTCTGCCGTGTTCGAGGCCCGCCAGAGCGGCAGGGGGCAAGTGGTCGACGCCGCCATCTGCGACGGCGTTTCCGCCCTGGCCACGGCCTATCACGGGATGCTGGCCAACGGCAAATGGAGCCTGCGCCGCCAAGAGAATATGCTCGACGGCGGCGCGCCATTCTATGGTTGCTATGCCTGCGCCGACGGCAAATTCGTTTCCATCGGCGCTATCGAGCCGCAGTTCTATGCGCTGCTTCTTCAGCTATGCGATATCCGCGATCCCGATTTCCAGGCGCAATGGGACCGCGCGCAATGGCCGGAACTGCGAGCCAAGCTGGAAAAGTTGTTCGCCGGGAAAACGCGCGACGAATGGTGCGAGTTGCTTGAAGGCACGGACGCCTGCTTCGCTCCTGTGCTTGACTTCGACGAAGCCCGCGCCCACCCGCATTACCGCGCCAGGAACGGCTTTGTGCAAACCGACGGCATTACGCATCCCGCGCCCGCGCCGCGCTTTAGCCGCACGCAGGGCGTGCCGGGGCCGATTTCCCAGCCTGGGCAGCACACCGAGGCATTGCTGGCCGAGTTGGGCCGATCCGCCGAAGATATCGTCCGCCTTCGGCAATCGGGCACGATTGCCTGAATGCACGGCAAGCGCCCTGCGCGACGCAAGGAGAAAACATGCAGGCAGCAAGCAAGCTTTACCAGGCCATCCAGTACGTGGTGGCTGACAACGTCGCCACGCTGACCCTGAACCGGCCGGCGCAGCGCAATGCGCTGGACCAAGTGATGCGCGCAGAACTGGGCGAGGTCGTGGCGGCCATCCGGCGCGACCGCGGCATCAAGGTATTGGTCATCCAGGGCGCGGGCGGTGCGTTTTGCGCCGGCGGCGATATCAGCACCATGATGTCGGACACCGCCGCCGACGGGGCGCGCGACCGGATGCTGAATCTGCAGATCATCATCGCAGACCTGCTCAACCTGGATCGCCCGGTCATCGCGGTGGTGGATGGTCCGGCCTATGGCGCGGGCGTGGGCCTGGCCCTGACTGCCGACCTGCTGCTGGCCTCGCCACGGGCCCGCTTCTGCCTGTCGTTCCTGAGGCTGGGCGCGGTGCCCGATTGCGGCGTGTTTTACACCTTGCCGCGCATTGTCGGCCTGCAGCGTGCCAAAGAGCTTGCCTTTTCGACCCGGGAATTCGGCGCTGAAGAAGCCCGCAAGATGGGCATCGTGTTCGAGATCCATGCCGAATCGCAGGTTCACCAGCGGGCCCAGGCCCTGGCAGCCAGCATGAGCCAGCTTCCCCTGACGGCCCTGAGCCTTACCAAGCGCTTGTTCAATGCATCGCTCAACAGCGACCTGAACACCATGCTGGACCTGGAGGCCGCCGGGCAGGGCATCGCGCGCTCGACCGCCTACCATGGCGAAGCAGCGGCGCGGTTCATGCAGAAGCATCCGCCGCTATATCAATGGCCGGCGGCACCTGAAGCCGAATAGCCCGCCCCGGCTCCGCGCCTTGCCGCTGCTGCCCCTGCCGGGCGGCGATCTGGTCAAATAGCGGGTTATGCCTTTGTCCTTGTCCTGCCCCTGCTCCAGCCTGGCCCCTGTCCAGGCTGCCCTACTTGCCGCAGCAAGCGTGCGGTCCGGTCCATCCACGCCATGACCGCGCCCTACGACGTAGCCGTCATCGGCGCCGGCGCGGCCGGCATGATGTGCGCCGCGGTGGCCGGCCAGCGTGGCCTGCGGGTGGTGCTGGTCGACCATGCCGAACGCCTGGCCGAGAAAATCCGCATATCGGGGGGCGGGCGCTGCAACTTCACCAACGTGGGAACGGGGCCGGCCAATTTCCTGTCCGACAACCCGCATTTCTGCCGTTCGGCGCTGGCCGGCTACACGCCGCAAGATTTCCTGGCCCTGGTGCGCAGCCACCGCATTGCCTGGCATGAAAAGCACCGCGGGCAATTGTTCTGTGATGACAGCAGCGAGTCCATCATCCAGATGCTGCGCGCCGAGTGCGACGCGGGCAAGGTGCAGTGGCGCATGCCATGCCGGGTGGCCGAGGTGGGTCGCGACGCCATGGGCTATGTGCTGCGCACCAGCCAGGGCGAACTACGCGCCGCCAAGCTGGTCGTGGCCACTGGCGGCATGGCCATTCCCCAAATGGGCGCTACCGATTTCGGCCTGAAGCTGGCGCGCCAATTCGGCCTGAAAGTCATCGAGCCTCGGCCAGCCCTGGTGCCGCTGACTTTCGACCCCGTGCAATGGCGGCCATTTGCGGTGCTGTCGGGCGTGGCCCTGGAAGTTGCGCTCAGTACCAGTACTGGCGCTGGCCGTGCCCGCGGCGAATTCCTGGAAGACCTGCTGTTTACGCATCGCGGCCTGTCCGGTCCGGCGATCTTGCAGATTTCCAGCTATTGGCAGCCCGGCGAACCGATCGTGATCGACCTGGCCGCCGGCCGCGACCTGGCCGGCGAACTGATCGCCGCCAAGCCGGGCAACCGCCAGCAGCTGCATACCGTGCTGGGCGGGCTTTGGCCCCGCCGGCTGGCCGACCAGTGGCTGCAGGCGGCTGAGCACGGCGGGCAAGCCGGCTTGCCCGCGCTGCGCATGGCGGATGCGCCGGACAAGACCTTGCGCGTACTGGGGCAGGGCATCCATGAATGGCGGCTGGTGCCCAGCGGCACGGCAGGCTACAAGAAGGCCGAAGTCATGCGCGGCGGCGTGGATACGCGGGGCCTGGACCAGAAATCCATGCAGGCCCGCACGGTGCCGGGGCTCTACTTCATCGGCGAAGCGGTCGACGTCACCGGTTGGCTGGGCGGCTACAACTTCCAGTGGGCCTGGGCCTCGGGCATGGCCTGCGGCCGCGCACTGTAGAAAAACAAGCGGGGCACTCGGCGAGTTGGCGATACGGGCACGGGCCCCGTCCGGTTGTGATATTAAATAGAAATGACTATCATTTGAATTATCTTTTGTTTTTGTCCAACGTTTTTCCTATGGGAGAGCCGCGATGGTCCAGATCCAGCTCAGGTCCGCCGCCGCCGTGCCGCCTGCCGCTACCGAACCTTGCCTGGATGCGTGGCAGCGGGTGACGCTGCGCGGCAATCGTGCGCTGGCGCGCGGTGATGCCGCGGCCGCCCTGACGCAGTATCGCGCGGCCTTGAGCCTGGCCGACGCCTTGCCGGGCCGCGCCGCCGATGCCGATACGGCGGTCGCCGCGCTGGTGGTGTCGCACCACAATCTGGCCGAATTGCACCAGCGCGCCGAGCGCGCCGACGTGGCCGGCGCGCACGTTTGCCGGGCACACGAGTTGCTGCATGAAATGGCCGCCGATACCACGCTGGATCCAAGCTGGCGCGCAGCGGCGTGGCGTCACGGCCGCATGACTTATGTCGAGTTGATGCAGTTCCTGCGGCGGTATCCCGGCCACGATCGCGCCCGGCGCGCCGCCGAACTGCCCTGGACCGATGACGCCGAATCCCGGCACTGAACCCCTGGCGGGTCGTACCGATACCTTGAATTGCTCCCGCGGGAGTCCGAACAGGAGATTTGCATGCCCTATACCTTGCCCGATCTGCCCTATGCCTACGATGCGCTCGAGCCCCACATCGATGCGCAGACCATGGAAATCCACTACACCAAGCACCACCAGACCTACATCAACAATCTGAACGCCGCCCTGGACGGCGCCGGCCTGTCGTCCGACCAGCCTGTCGAAGAGCTGGTGGCGCGCATCGACACTTTGCCGGAATCGGTGCGCGGGCCGGTGCGCAACAATGGCGGCGGCCACGCCAACCACAGCCTGTTCTGGACCGTCATGTCGCCCAAGGGCGGCGGCCAGCCCCAAGGGCGCCTTGCGGCCGCCATCGATGCCGAACTGGGTGGCATCGAGGCATTTCGCGATGCCTTCACCAAGGCAGCGTTGACGCGCTTCGGTAGTGGCTGGGCCTGGCTGAGCGTCACCCCGCAGGGCAAACTGGCCGTCGAAAGCACCGCCAACCAGGATAGTCCGCTGATGCAGGGCAACACGCCCGTGCTGGGGCTGGACGTGTGGGAACACGCGTATTATTTGAAGTACCAGAACCGTCGGCCGGAATATATCGGCGCGTTCTTCAACGTGATCGACTGGGCCGAAGTGGCGCGTCGCCATGAGGCCGCCGCGGCCTGAGCCCTGTTGACAGGCCCAGGATGAATACCTTCAGCCGCCACCGTGTTCGCCCACAGGCCACCAGCATCAGCGTCTGGACGCTGACCGTATTGGTGGCCTGCCTGGGGGCGCACTCCTTGTGGGCCTATCTGGTGCCGCGCGCGCCGCATGTGGCCGATGCGCTGGCTGGCGGGCTGCTGGCCGCCGGGGCGACGGCCCTGGGCACCGTGCCGGTGATGTTCTCGCAGACTCTGCCCGAGAAAGTCCAGGACACCATGTTCGGCTTTGGCGCCGGCGTCATGCTGGCGGCGTGCGCATTCTCGCTGGTGGCGCCGGGCATCGTGGCTGCCGGAGGGCTGGGCCATGGGCCCTGGGGCGCTGGCCTGATCGTGGGCGCGGCGGTGTTGCTGGGCGCGGCAGTGCTGTTGCTGATGGACCGCCTGTTGCCGCACGAGCATTTCATCAAGGGCAAAGAGGGCATCGAAGTCCACCGGCTGCGCCGCACCTGGTTGTTCGTGTTCGCCATCGCGCTGCATAACCTGCCGGAAGGCCTGGCCATTGGCGTGGGCTATGTGGGCAACGACCCCGTGCAAGGCAGTGCGTTGGCCACGGGCATTGCCATCCAGGACGTGCCCGAGGGCCTGGTGGTATCGCTGGCGCTGTTGGCGGCCGGATACAGCCGTAGTTTTTCCGTGGCCCTGGGCATGCTGTCCGGGCTGGTCGAACCGGTGGGCGCGGTGCTGGGCGCCGTGGTGGTGGGCTGGTCGGCCGCCTTGCTGCCCTGGGGCCTGGGCTTCGCCGCGGGCGCCATGCTGTTCGTGATCAGCCATGAAATCATTCCCGAATCGCACCGCAAGGGGCACGAGGTATATGCCACTTGCGGGTTGATGATCGGTTTCGTGCTGATGATGCTGCTGGATACCGCGCTGGCATAGCCGCGGCACCGCTTGCCTAGTTTGGGTGCAGCACCTGCGCGGGAACGGCGTGCGACTTGGCCTGTCCGACCGACTGCTCGATGGCCGGCAGGCTATGGGCGATACCCTTGTGGCAATCGATGCAGGTTTCGTCTTGTTGCAGCCCTTGCTGGTGCATGCGCGCCGAACGCGGGCTTTGGCCGGTGTAGTCGAAGTAGCTGTAGTCGTGGCAGTTGCGGCATTCTTTTGAATTGTTGGCCTTCATGCGACGCCATTCGTTCTGGGCCAACTGCGCGCGCTTGGCTTCGAACTTCTGGGGAGTGTCGATGGTGCCCAGGAAATGATGCAGCAGCTCGTTCGACGCATACAGCTTGCGCATCATTTTGGGCCCCCATTCCTTGGGCACGTGGCAGTCGGAACACACCGCCCGCACTCCGGTACGGTTGGAATAGTGCACGGTGCTGCGGTATTCCTGGTAGACGTTCTGGTTCATTTCGTGGCACGAAATGCAGAAGGCTTCGGTGTTGGTCCATTCCATGACGGTATTGAAACCGCCCCAGAACAGGATGCCCAGTACGAAGGACACGCCCAGCCCGCTGAATACCAGGGCCCAGGCTCGTCGCGACAGGGTGCTAATCCACTTGATCGGGTTCATGCTGCACGCTCGCTCAGTTCAGGCCGGGCACGCGCTGGAAGGTATTCTCGACCAGCGGCTTGGCATCGCTTTGGGTGACATGGCACTGCATGCAGAAGTAGCGCCCCGGGCTTACGGAAGACAGCTCGCGGCCCTGTGCGTCGCGAAAATGGGTAACGGATATCTTGGGGGAATTGGTGGCCTGGGCCCTGCCCCACGAATGGCAGTCCAGGCATTTGTTGAACTTCATGGTCACCTGGTAGTTGCTGCTGGCATGCGGCACCAGCGGCGGCTGTTGCACGAAGTCGCGGGGCAGCGTGGCGCCTACGTCGATCTCCTGGCGATAGTGGGTGGTTTCCTGTTCGACGCTGCTCACCGAGTTCTGGCGCAGGCTCTTGACCGTGGTGGGGTCGTTGGCCATGACCGGCGGGATGCCGATCAGCAGGCCCGCGAGCAGGCCTAGGGCGGTCTTTTGCAAGGCGCGTTTCATGATTTACTCCTGTGGCGGAATCGGTGGCTCATTCGGAATACCTGTTGGGGGCATACATCGACGCAGCGGCCGCACGTGGTGCAGTCGGCGTCGAGGATGACGGGATGGCTTTGGCCTGCCGCCTTGAGCGCGGGGCGCAGGACCTGGGGTTCGGGGCAGACGCTGTAGCAATCCATGCAATCGTCACAGGCGTCGCGCCCGGCGGCGTTCACTCGCAGCAGCGCGGCCTTGCCCAGCAGCCCATAGAACGCGCCCACCGGGCAGACGTGGCCGCACCAGCCGCGGGGCGCCACCAGCAGGTCGTACAAGAACACGCCCAGCACCAGCGCCCAGACGGCGCCGAAGCCGAACACCAGTGCGCGGTGCAGCATGGTTACGGGGTTGACCCATTCCCAGGCGATCGTGCCGGTGGCGGCGGATGCGGCCAGCGTGCCGGCCAGCAGCCACAGGCGCAGCGCCTTGGGCGGCGTGCGCCCGGCCGGGCGGATCTTCAGCTTGCGGCGCAGCCAGGCGGCAGCGTCGGTGACGGGGTTCATGGGGCATACCCACGAGCAGTACAGGCGGCCGCCGAACAGCAGGTAGAACCCCAGCACGATGGCGGCGCCCAGCACGCCCGTGCGCAGGGGAACATGCCCGGCTGCCAGGCTTTGCAGCAATTGGTAAGGGTCGGTCAGGGGCAGCCAGTCCAGCGTCAGGCTGGATGACAGATTGCCTGTTACCGGCCACCAGGCCTGGTGCATGACGCCTTGCTGCAGCAGCCACAGGCTGGCAGGTCCCACCAGGAACAGCACCAGCAGGCCGATCTGTACCGCGCGGCGCAGCAGCAGCCATCGGTGGGCGCGCAGCCAACCCTTGCCGGCGATGGCGGCGGCGGTGGGATTGCGGCCCGCGACATTCGGCCGCTTGGGCTTGGTGGCGGGGGTATTCATGGACGGCCTGCAGCGGGGGGCGGCACATCGTCCAGGCCGCGCACGGGCAGGCGGATCTGCTCGCCGATTATCGAACCACCGGCTTTTTCGGCCTCTTCCCAGCCCTTGCGGTAATGGCCGGCAGTCGAGCCCTGCGCCAGGGCGTGCGGCAATACCTTGATGGCGGCGGCACCCGGCAGCACGCAGCTTTGTTCGCACTTGCCGCAGCCGGTGCAGTGATCGGAATGCACGGTGGGCAGCAACATGGCGTGGCGGTCCGAGCGCGGGTTGTGCTGCCGTTCCAGGGTGATGGCCTGGTCGATCAGCGGGCATACGCGGTAACACACATCGCAACGCAGGCCCTGGAAGTTCAGGCAGGTTTCCTGGTCGATGAGGACGGCCAGGCCCATGCGCGCGTCTTCGATGCGGGTCAGGCCGTGATCCAGGGCGCCGGTAGGGCAAGCCGGGACGCAGGGGATGTCTTCGCACATTTCGCAGGGCACGCTGCGTGCATCGAAATACGGCGTGCCCGACGGAACGGGCCGGCCCAGCGTGGCCAGTTTCAGGGTGTCGTAGGGACAGGCGCGCACGCACAACCCGCAGCGCACGCATGCCGCCAGGAAATCGGCTTCCGGCAGCGCGCCCGGCGGACGCAGCGCAGTGGCCGGCAGCGAACCGGCCTGCCGCGCATACAAGCCCAGGCCCAGCACCACGGCGCAGGTGCCGCCGATGGCGGCCGCCGACTGCTGCAGGAACTGGCGGCGGCCGGACGGGTTGACGGTGGCGGGGTCGGTCATGGTGTAGGTACGCTGCGCAATAAGACGACGTGGCTTCAGGCCTTCAGCACCTTGACCGCGCACTTCTTGAAGTCGGTTTCCTTCGACAGCGGGCAGGTCGCATCCAGGATCAGCTTGTTGATCAACCGCCCTTCATCGAAGAACGGCATGTACACCAGCCCCCGGGGCGGTTTGTTGCGTCCTCGCGTCTCGACGCTGGCAAGCACTTCGCCGCGGCGCGAGACGATCTTGCATTGCATGCCGCGCTGCAGTCCGCGTTCCTGGGCGTCGTCGGGGTGCATGAACAATACGGCTTCCGGCACGGCGCGGTGCAGCTCGGGCACGCGGCGCGTCATCGAGCCGGTATGCCAGTGTTCGAGTACGCGGCCCGTGCACATCCACAGGTTGTAGTCCTGGTCGGGTACCTCGGCCGGCGGCTGGTAGGGCAGGGCGAAGATGTTGGCGCGTCCGTCCTTGTTGCCGTAGAAGCGGATGCCTTCGCCTTGCTTGACGTAGGGGTCGTAGCCTTCGCGGAAGCGCCACAGGGTCTCCTTGCCGTCGACCACCGGCCAGCGCAGGCCGCGTGCGCGGTGGTACAGGTCGAAGTCAGCCAGGTCGTGGGCATGGCCACGGCCGAACTGTGCATATTCTTCGAATAACCCCTTCTGCACATAGAAGCCGAAGTGCTGCGACTCGTCGTTCATGTAGCCGTCGAAGGCATGCTGGCTGACCGCGGGAACATCCGCCAGCGGGTAGCGGTTGACCGCGCCGTTGGCGTACAGCACGTCGTAGAGCGTCTTGCCGCGGTATTCGGGTTTCTTGTCCAGCAGCTCGGCCGGCCACACTTCTTCCACCTTGAAGCGCCTGGAAAATTCCATGTATTGCCACAGGTCGGAGCGCGATTCGCCCGGCGCCTTGACCTGTTGGCGCCAGAACTGGGTGCGGCGTTCGGCATTGCCGTAGGCGCCTTCCTTTTCGACCCACATGGCGGTGGGCAGGATCAGGTCGGCCGACAGCGCCGACACCGTGGGATAGGGGTCGGACACCACCACGAAGGCTTCCGGATTGCGCCAGCCGGGATAGATCTCATCGTTGATGTTCGGTCCGGCCTGCATGTTGTTGGTGGTGGACGTCCAGTAGCACTTGAGCTTGCCGTCTTTCAGCGCGCGGCTCTGCGCCACGGCGTGCAGGCCGACCTTGGACGGGATGGTGCCGTCGGGCAATTGCCAGAGCTGTTCGGCCAGCTTGCGATGCGCGGGGTTGCCAACCACCATGTCGGCCGGCAGGCGGTGGGCGAAGGTGCCGACTTCGCGCGCGGTGCCGCAGGCCGAGGGCTGGCCGGTCAGCGAGAACGGGCCGCAACCGGGCTGCGAGATCTTGCCGGTCAGCAGGTGCACGTTGTAGATCATGTTGTTGACCCATGTGCCCCGCGTGTGCTGGTTGAACCCCATGGTCCAGAACGAGACGATTTTCTTGTCGGGGTCGGCATACAGTTCGGCCATGCGCTGCAGTTTCTCGGCGGGCACGCGCGACAGCTTGGCGGTGTATTCCAGCGTGTAGGTCGAGACGAACTGGGCGAATTCCTCGAAAGTGCTGGGCGTGGATGCGCCCGGGTCGCCCTTGGGGGTGCCGTCGGCACCGGGATAGCCGTTGGCGGTGGCGCTTTGCTCACGCGGGTCATTGGGCCGCAGGCCATAGCCGATGTTGGTGGCGCCGGTCTTGAAATTGACGTGCTGCTCGATGAATTCCTGGTTGACCCTGCCGTTCTGGATCAGGTAGTTGCACAGGTAGTTCAGGATGGCCAGGTCGGTTTGCGGCTCGAAGATCATGCCGTTGTCGGCCAGTTCGAAGCTGCGGTGCTCGAACGTGGACAGCACATGCACCTCGCTGCCGGGATGGGTCAGGCGGCGGTCGGTGATGCGGCTCCAGAGTATGGGGTGCATCTCGGCCATGTTCGAGCCCCACAGCACGAAGGCATCGGCGTGCTCGATGTCGTCATAGCAGCCCATGGGCTCGTCGATGCCGAACGTGCGCATGAAGCCCACCACGGCGCTGGCCATGCAGTGGCGCGCGTTGGGGTCCAGGTTGTTGCTGCGGAAACCCGCCTTGTACAGCTTGGCGGCCGCGTAGCCTTCCCATATGGTCCATTGGCCCGACCCGAACATGGCAATGGCGTCGGGCCCGCCAGTGGCGAGCGCCTGCTTCCATTTCTGTTCCATGGTGTCCAGGGCTTCATCCCAGCTGACCGGTGTGAACTCGCCGTTCTTGTCGTAGGCGCCGTTTTTCTTGCGCAGCATGGGTTGGGTCATGCGGTCGGCGCCGTACATGATCTTGGACAGGAAATAGCCCTTGATGCAGTTCAGCCCGCGGTTGACGGGGGCTTCGGGATCGCCCTGGGTGGCCACCACGCGCCCGTTCTGCACGCCTACCAGCACGGAACAGCCGGTACCGCAGAAGCGGCATGGCGCCTTGTCCCAGCGCACCTGCAATGGCTGGCTGCCGGCCTGGGCCAGGGCTGCCGCCGGCAGGGCCATGCCGGCAGTGGCGGCCGCGGCTGCCACTGCGTTGGTCTTGATGAATTCGCGTCGGTTCAATGACATGATGGGGCTCCCAGTGCCGGGGGTCGGTGGGGGGATGACGGTTCGTTGGCGGATGGCGCGTCGTCTTCGCCATATTCGTAGGCCAGGGTGGCCGACAGTACGTATGGAATCTTGTGTGCGGCCAGGATCGAATCGGCGGTGCTGTGATCCGGGCCGTCTTCGACCGTGATGATCAGCTTGCCGGTGGCCGCGTCCGCGGCGTGGACTTGCACCCCGGGGATATCGGCCAGTGCTTGCCGGGCAACATCCAGGTGCGGCGGCGCGATGCGCAGGACCAGGCTGACGATTCTCATGCGGCCTCCGGGACCAGGGCGGCCACCGGACAGGCCGGCAGGCAATGCCCGCAGCCGGTGCACCGCGCTGCATCGATCTGCGGCCGGGCGGGGCCCCCTGGCTGGGGGCGAAAGTGTATGGCCTGGGTGCTGCATGTTTCGCCGCAGACGCGGCATTCGATGCCGCGGTGCGTCAGGCAGGCGGTGCCGGCCTGGGCGCGCCATGGCAGGTCGTTGGCTGCATCCGGCCCGACTCGGGGCGGATGCGCCTTCAGGCCGGTCAGCAATTGGCGCCGTGTGAATCCCATGGTTGAAATCCCGTAAAACCTGTAAGGGATTATGGATATTGAGGGCACGGATCACGCTTGACTGCCGTCAAGCGGGCATGGGCGGTGGTTGACAGGAGTCAACCACATTGCTTGGGTTCCCTTCCTGCTGGCGGCAACCTTGGGGTTAGCGCCAACTTTGCCGGAGCGGGCTTTCGATGTATGCTTCACGCCGCTGTCATGCACGTCGCGGGAGAGAGCGGCCCAGGCTTATCCGGGTCGCCGCCGAAGGCGCAATTCGCCCGGAATCGCTCAGGTAACCCATACCGCGGTGCATCGGCCTTGCCGCCCTGGCTTTACGCCGGGCGCACGGCTGAACCAGCACTCTGGAGAGACCTGGCGCCATGGCGATTGCCGTGCGCAGCCCAGGCGCCGAAGGTGCAAACCCGCGCTCTTGCGGGGCAACTCTCAGGCAAAAGGACAGAGGGGCGGAAAATCCAGCCGGTTCTGGCGCTTTCCGCTTCCAGGCCGGCATATTCCGTAACCCTGGCGATGCCGCCGCACCGGAGCCTGTCCATGTCCGCCCTCCTAAAACGCACTCCGTTGGCCGAAACCCATGTCGCGGCCGGTGCCCGCATGGTCGATTTCGGCGGCTGGGACATGCCGCTGGCCTACGGTTCGCAATTGGAAGAGCACCATGCGGTGCGCCGCGATGCCGGCATGTTCGACGTATCGCACATGCTCAATGCCGATGTCCAGGGCCCGGACGCCATCGCCTTCCTGCAACGCCTGGTGGCCAATGACGTGGCCAGGCTGACCGTGCCCGGCAAGGCCCTGTACACGTGCATGCTCAATCCCCAGGGCGGGATCATCGATGACCTGATCGTCTACTACTTCGCCGCCGACCAGTGGCGCGTGGTCGTCAACGCCGGCACGGCCGACAAAGACATCGCCTGGATGCGGCGCGTGGCGGGCGCCGGCCGGTTCGACGTGGTCATCGCGCCGCGCCGCGACCTGGCCATGGTGGCCGTGCAGGGGCCCAATGCCCGTGCCAAGGTGTGGGCCGCCCGGCCCGCCTGGCAAGCCGCCACCGAGCCGCTGACGCCGTTCGTGGCGGCCCAGGTGGCCGATGACACGCTGGTGGCGCGCACCGGTTACACGGGCGAAGACGGCTTCGAGATCGTCCTGCCGGCCGACCAGGTCGTGGCCCTGTGGAATGACATGGCCGCGCAGGGCGTACGCCCCTGCGGACTGGGCGCGCGCGACACCCTGCGCCTCGAGGCCGGCATGAACCTGTACGGCCAGGACATGGATGAGCTCACCCATCCGAACCAGGCCGGCCTGACCTGGACGGTGTCGCTGAAAGACGCGGCCCGCCGTTTCGTGGGCCGCGACGCGCTGGAACAGTTCGCCGCGCCGTGCGCCTTCGTCGGCCTGAAGCTGCAAGAACGCGGCGTGATGCGTGCCCACATGGCGGTGCACACGCCCCTTGGCGACGGAGAAACCACCAGCGGCACGATGTCGCCCACGCTGGGCGTGTCGGTGGCCTTCGCCCGGGTGCCGCTGGGCGTGGAGCCCGGCCAGACGGTCGAAGTCGACATCCGCGGCAAGCGGGTGCCCGCCCTGGTATGCAAATTGCCGTTCGTGCGCCATGGCAAGGCGGTCGAACACTCGTAAACTGCCAGCATGCGCCGGCAGGGGTGCCGGCGCATGCGCGCAAAATCCATAGGAGCTTCCATGAGCCTGCCCACCGACCGCAAGTACACCGAGTCCCATGAATGGGTCAAAGCCGAGGGCGACGTGTTCGTCGTCGGCATCACCGATAACGCCCAGGAACAACTGGGCGATCTCGTCTTCGTCGGCGACGTCAACGTCGGCGCCAAGCTCAAGGCCGGCACCACCGCTGGCGTGGTCGAATCGGTCAAGGCCGCTTCCGACATCTATGCGCCCGTGTCGGGCGAGATCGTCGCCTTCAATGAAGAGCTTGAAAGCACGCCCAACCTGATCAACGAATCGGCTTTCACGGCCTGGATCTTCAAGATCAAGCCGGACAACGCGGCCGACGTCGAAAAGCTGCTGGACGCTGCTGGCTACGAAGCCATCGCCAACGGCTGACCTGGCCGATGCCGCGCGGGCAGGCCATGCCCGCGCGGCTATTTCCCCGCACCCGAGATACCTCATGTCGCGCGCCCTAGACACCCATACCGATTTCATCCCCCGTCATATCGGCCCCACCCCGGCCGACCAGGAAAAAATGCTTGCGGCCATTGGCTGCGGCAGCCTGGATGCCTTGTTGCACGAAGTCGTGCCGCCCGTGATCCGCAGCCAGGCCCCCCTGGCGCTGCCCGCCTCGCGCAGCGAACCCGATGTGCTGGCCGACCTGAAGGCCGTCGCCGGGCGCAACCGCGTCTACCGCAACTACATCGGCCAGGGGTACTACGGCACGCATACACCCAACGTGGTGTTGCGCAACGTGCTCGAGAATCCTGCCTGGTACACCGCCTACACGCCGTACCAGCCCGAGATCTCGCAGGGGCGCCTCGAGGCGCTGCTGAATTACCAGACCATGGTGGCCGACCTGACCGGGCTGGACATCTCCAACGCTTCGCTGCTGGACGAAGGCACTGCCGCGGCCGAGGCCATGACGCTGGCGCGACGCGGCTCGAAGTCGGCCAGCCGGGCGTTCTTCGTGTCGGCGCATTGCCATCCGCAAACCATCGAAGTGGTGCGTACGCGCGCCGAAGGCCTGGATATCGAGATCGTGCTGGGCGATGAGGCCCAGGGCCTGCCCGATTGCTTCGGCGTGCTGCTGCAGTATCCGCACAGCCTGGGCGCCGTGGCCGACTACCGCGCGCTGGCCGAGGCCGCGCATGCGCAGGGCGCGGTGGTGGCCTGCGCCACCGACTTGCTGGCCTTGGCAGTGCTGGTGCCGCCGGGCGAGTGGGGCGCCGACATCGCCGTCGGGTCGTCGCAGCGTTTTGGCGTGCCGTTCGGTTTCGGCGGCCCGCATGCCGGCTTCATGGCCTGCAAGGACGCCTACAAGCGCAACATGCCGGGCCGCCTGGTGGGTGTGTCGAAAGACGCGCAAGGCAATCCGGCGCTGCGCTTGGCCTTGCAGACGCGCGAACAGCACATCCGCCGCGAGAAGGCCACGTCGAACATCTGTACCGCCCAAGTGCTGCTGGCCGTGATGGCGGGGCTGTATGCCGTGTGGCATGGCCCCGAAGGCATCCGCCGCATCGCCACGCGCGTGCAGCGCTATACGGCGATCTTGCGCAGCGCCCTGGGCCAGTTGGGCATCAAGGTGGTCAACGACACCTTCTTCGATACGCTGTTGCTGGAAACCGGCGTGGCTACCCCCGCCATCGCGGTGGCCGCCGATTGCGAGCGCATCAACCTGCGCCGCGTCGATGGTGCGCGCCTGGCGGTATCGCTGGATGAAACCGTGACGCCGGCCGATCTACAGGCCCTGGTCAATGTATTTGCAGCCGGCTTGCAGAAAGATGACGTGGCGCTGGACATCGATGCGCAAGACGCGGCGACCTCCGGCGGCATTCCCGCGGCGCTGCGGCGCCAGGGCGCCATCCTGGCGCACCCGGTGTTCTCGAGCGTACAGTCCGAAACCGACATGCTGCGCTACCTGCGCAAGCTGTCCGACAAAGACCTGGCGCTGGACCGCAGCATGATCCCGCTGGGTTCGTGCACCATGAAGCTGAACGCCACGGCCGAGATGATCCCCATCACCTGGCCCGAGTTTGCGCTCATTCATCCTTATGCGCCGGCCGACCAAACCGCCGGCTACCGCGAGCTGATCCAGCGCCTGTCATCCGCCCTGTGCGAAATCACCGGCTATGACGACATCAGCCTGCAGCCCAATTCCGGCGCGCAGGGCGAATACGCCGGCCTGTTGGCCATTCGTGGCTATCACCGTGCCAACGGCCAGGCGCAGCGCAATGTCTGCCTGATTCCGGCCTCGGCGCATGGCACCAACCCGGCCTCGGCGCAACTGGCCGGCATGGACGTGGTCGTGGTGGCTTCCGATGCCAACGGCAACGTCGACCTCGCCGACCTGCGTGCCAAGCTGGACCAGGTGGGCGACCAGTTGGCCGCATTGATGATCACCTATCCGTCCACTCACGGCGTGTTCGAGGAAGCCATCACCCAGATCTGCGACCTGGTGCACCAGGCGGGCGGGCAGGTGTACCTGGATGGCGCCAACATGAACGCCATGGTGGGGGTGGCCCGGCCCGGGCAGTTCGGGTCCGATGTGTCGCACCTGAACCTGCACAAGACGTTCTGCATTCCGCATGGCGGCGGCGGCCCGGGCGTGGGGCCTGTGGCGGTGCGCTCGCACCTGGCGCCGTACCTGCCGGCCGTGCTCAATGCGCAGGGCAAGCCGAGCCTGGAGGCCGGAGTGGGGCCGGTCTCGGCCGCGCCGTTCGGTTCGGCCGGAATCTTGCCTATTTCTTATGCATACATCGCCTTGATGGGGGCCGATGGCCTGCGCCGCGCCACTGAAGTGGCCATCTTGAATGCCAACTACGTTGCCGCGCGCCTGCGCGACCATTACCCGGTACTGTATGCCGGTCGCAATGGCCGCGTTGCGCACGAGTGCATCCTGGACGTGCGTCCGCTGAAAGACAGCAGTGGAATCAGCGCGGAAGACATCGCCAAGCGGCTGATGGACTACGGGTTTCATGCCCCCACCATGAGCTTTCCCGTAGCCGGCACGCTGATGGTCGAGCCCACCGAATCCGAAGGCCTGGCCGAACTGGACCGTTTCGTGGATGCCATGATCGCCATTCGCGAAGAGATCGCGCAGATCGAACGCGGCGAACGCGACCGTGACGACAACGTACTGAAAAACGCGCCCCACACTGCGCAGATGCTGCTGGCCGAAGACTGGCTGCATGATTATCCGCGCCAGCAGGCCGCGTATCCGGTGGCCTCGTTGCGCGAAGCCAAGTACTGGCCGCCGGTGGCGCGGGTCGACAACGCTTACGGCGATCGCAACCTGGTTTGCGCCTGCCTGCCGGTCGAGGCCTACGCCTGAACGCATGGCGCGGATGCGGCATCCGCCGTGCCGCATCCGCGCCTGTTGGCCGTCAGCCGGGTTGCGCGCTGAGCGCGCGGGCCCGTGCAATGCCCTGGGCCACGGTGTCGCGAGTGGGGTCGTCTTGTGGCAGGGCGGCCGCCAGGCGTTCCCAGTAAGCCACGGCTTCGGCGTAGCGGCCGCTTTCGAAGGCCGCCATGCCGGCCAGCGTCAGGCTGGTCATTTCTTTGGGATCGCCCGCCAGGGCTTCGTCGGTCAGGGCTTGCAACTGCGGCGTCCATTGCTGGTTGCCGGCAAAATACAGGGCCTGGATCCAATGCCCCAGCAGTTCGGGCGGGCGGCCCGCCAGCGTGGCGGCGCGTTCGAAGGCCTGCGCCGCATCGGCCGCGCGGCCCTGGGCCAGGTAGGTACGGCCCAGGAAAAACCAGGCCTCGGACGAATCGGGTGCCGCAGCCAGGGCAGCTTCCAGGCGTGCCGTCATTTGTTCGATGGTTTGGTCTGTATGGCCGGCATAGTTGCGTGCCTGCACGACTTGGCCAAGTGCTCCCCAATGCAGGTATACGGCGGTGCCTGCCAGTGGCACCAACAGTGCCGCAGCCAAGGCGATGGCTGTGCCGGGCTTGCCGCGCGTGGGGTCACCGCGACTGCCATCGGTGTCGGCCAACAGCGTGCGTGCCGCCTCGGCGCGCGCGGCCTCGAGTTGTGCAGGGGTAAGCGTGCCCCGCTCGTGCTGCGTCCGCAAGTCGTCAAGGCGTTCGTGATACAGCGTCACATTCAGGGCGGTGCGGTCGGCGTCAATGGCCGGATCGCGGGCGCGCAGCAGCGGCACCAGCACGAACGCCAGGGCCGCGGCCAGCAGCAGGGCGGCGGGTAACCAGAATTCGATCATGGTGTGTCCTTGCCGGAGCCCACGGCATGCAGCAGTTCGGCCAGGCGCAGCCGTTCGGCGTCGGACAGTACGCCCGTGGCCAACCGTGCGCGCCGCCCGCGCATGACGATACTGGCCAGGACGGCCGCGCCGGCCAAGAGCAATGCCGCCGGGCCCAGCCAAAGCAACATTGTGCGGGCGTCGAGCGGCGGCTTGTACAGCACGAAGTCGCCATAGCGAGCCACCATGAACCCTATGATTTGTTCGTTGGTCTGGCCTTCACCCAACATGCGGTGGATCTCGCCTCGTAAGTCGTTGGCAATCGGGGAATTCGAATCGGCAATATTCTGGTTCTGGCACTTGGGGCAACGCAGTACCTCGGCCAGGTGACGATAGCGCGCGCGCTGCGCTTCGTTGTCGAATTCGTACGTATCGATGGCCGACCAGGCCGTGCCCAGCAGCGCGCAGCCGAGCATGACGAGGGCCAGAAAATGCTTCATTGCGCGGCCTCTTCGACCAGCTTGCGGTAAACCGGCGCCAGTTTTTCACGCCATACGGTTTCGTCTATCACGCCCACGAATTTCTCGCGGATGACGCCGCGGGCATCGATGAAGAAGGTCTCGGGAGCGCCATACACGCCCAGGTCCAGCCCCAGGCTGCCGGCAGCGTCTTCGATATTCAGGCGGTACGGGTTGTGCAAGGTGCGCAGCCAGTGTTGGGCCGCAAGTCGCTCGTCCTTGTAATTGACGCCGTAGATCACCACACCTTCGTGTGCCAATTGGTTCAGCACGGGATGTTCCTGGCGGCAGGACGGGCACCAGGTCGCCCATACGTTGACCAGTGCCGGCTTGCCCAGGATATCCGCGCGTGTCAGTGTGCGCGCGGTGTCGTTCAGCGAAGGCAGCGAGAAATCGGGAAACTCGCGCCCTACCAGCGCCGAGGGCAAGCGCGCGGGGTCGAGGAACAGGCCGCGATAGAGCAGGGCGGCGATGCCCAGGAATAGAATCAGCGGCAGTACTCGCAGCAGGCGTTTCATGCTCGTACCTGGGTCGGGTCGGCCGCCTGCGGAGCACGGGCGACGGTGCGGGCGCGATAACGACGGTCGGCGGCCGCCACCATGCCGCCCAGGGCCATCAGCAATGCTCCGATCCAGATCCAGCGCACGAAGGGCTTGATGTGCACGCGCACGGCCCAGGCGCCATCTGCCAGGGGCTCGCCCAGCGCGACGAACAAGTCGCGTGTCAGGCCGGCGCTGATCGCGGCCTCGGTCATGGTGGCCTGCTGCACGTGGTACACGCGCTTTTCAGGATGCAGCAGGCCGACCTGGCGGCCCTCGCGCAGCACCCGCACCGTGCCGCGTTCGGCGACGAAATTCGGCCCGTCGTGCGGGGCCGTACCGTCGAAGACGAACTGGTAGCCGCCCAATTCGACCGCGTCACCCGGGGCCATGCGCAGGTCTCGTTCCAGGCTGCCTACGCTGTTGAGCACCACGCCCAATGCGCACGCGGCGAAGCCCAGGTGCGCCAACTGCATGCCCCAGTAGCTGCGCCCCAACGCCGGCAAGCCTGTTATCAGGCCTTTGTGGCGGGTCTTGTCGAAGATGTCGCGCAGGCCGCCCAGCACGATCCATGTAGCCAGCAGGCAGACCACCGCTACCGCCAGGGGCGCCGAGTCCGCCAGGGCGGCCGCGCCCAGCGCCAGCGCCAGGCTGGCCGCCAGCACGGGGCCCAGCATTGCGGCCAGCCACCGAACTGGGGTGTCTTTCCAGCGCGCGGCCACGCCTACCGCGGTCGCCGCCATCAGCAGTGCCATCAGGGGGATGAACAAGGCATTGAAGTAAGGCGGGCCCACCGACAGCTTGGCGCCGGACAAGGCATCGAGCACCAGCGGATACAGCGTGCCAAGCAGGATCATGGCCGCGGCCACGGACAGCAGCAGGTTGTTGACCAGCAGCAGGGTCTCGCGCGACCACGTGCCAAACCCGACCGGATTGGCCACGGCGGGCGCGCGTAGCGCGAACAGGCCCAGCGATCCACCCACCACCAGCAGCAGGAAGCCCAGGATGAATACGCCACGCGCCGGATCGGTGGCGAAGGCGTGCACCGATGTCAGCACTCCCGAGCGCACCAGGAACGTACCCAGCAGGCTGAGCGAGAAAGTGGCGATGGCCAGCAGCACGGTCCAGCTTTTGAAGACGCCGCGCTTCTCGGTGGCAGCCAGCGAATGGATCAGGGCCGTGCCTGTCAGCCAGGGCATGAACGACGCATTCTCGACCGGATCCCAGAACCACCAACTGCCCCAGCCCAGCTCGTAATACGCCCACCACGATCCCAGGGCGATGCCCAGGCCCAGGAAGGCCCAGGCCAGGACGGTCCAGGGACGCGACCAGCGTGCCCATGCGGCATCGAGCTTGCCCTCGAGCAGCGCCGCGATGGCGAAGGCAAAGGCCACCGAAAAACCGACATAACCCATGTACAGCATGGGTGGATGGACGATCAGGCCGAAGTCTTGCAGCAGCGGGTTCAGGTCGTTGCCGTCGACGGGCACGTTGGGCAGCAGGCGTTCAAAGGGGTTGGAGGTGGCGATCAGAAACAGCAGGAAACCGACGCTGATCATGCCCATCACCGCCAGCACGCGGGCCAGCATGGTGCGGGGCAACTGTCGCGAGCCCAGGCAAACGGCGCAGGTCCAACCGGCCAGCATCAGGGCCCACAGCAGCAGCGACCCTTCGTGGGCCCCCCATATGGCGCTGAACTTGTAGTACCACGGCAGGGCGCTATTGGCGTTGCGCGCGACGTAGGCGACCGAGAAATCGTTGGTCAGGAAGGCATGGGCCAGGCAGGCGAAGGCCAGTGACAGGAATGTAAACTGGCCCCAGGCGGCGGGCGCGGCCAGCGCCATCCAGCGGTGGTTGCCGCGCCACGCGCCGGCCAATGGCAGGCTGCCTTGCACGATGGCCAGGCACAGCGCCAGTCCCATCGATAGCAGCCCAAGTTCGGGGATCATGGCCGGGCCTCCGCGTCGTGCTTGCCGTGCGACGCGACGCCGCTGTGTTCCAGCGCATGGGCCGCTTCGGGCGGCATGTAGTTCTGGTCATGCTTGGCCAGCACTTCGTCGGCCTGCAGCATGCCCTGGGTATCGAGCTTGCCCAGGGCGACGATGCCTTGCCCTTCGCGAAACAGGTCGGGCAGGATGCCCTGGTAATGCACCAACACGTGGTGCGCGCCATCGGTGATGCCGAACTGTACCGCCAGGCTGTCTGCCGAGCGCCGCAGCGACCCTTCTTGCACCAGCCCGCCAGCGCGTATGCGCGTATGCGGGGGCGCTTCGCCGGCCGCGATCTGGCTGGGCGAGTAGAACAGGTTGATATTTTGCTGCAAGGCAGCCAGTGCCAGCGCGACAGCGGCGCTTACCCCGCAGATCAGGGCCGCCAGCACGGCCAGCCGTTTCTTGCGTTGCGGAGTCATCGGGAATCCTCGCGACGCAGGCGGCGTGCCAGGGATTTCAGGTAGCGGCGCCGTGCCAGCATGGGCAGCAGGGCGTTCCATGCCAGCAGCGCCAGGCATAGGCCATATGCGCTCCAGACATAGACGCCATGGTTGCCCATGGCCAGGAAGTCGTCCAGCGAAGAAAATGGGTTCATGTCGGGCCCTTGATCAGGCGGGCGATCTCGTTGCTGGCCCAGCGGGTATCTGCTTCGCGCTTGAGCACTTCAAGCCGCATGCGTGCCAGCAGCACTGCGCCGAAGAAGCAATAGAAGCCCAGTACCGCCAGCAATAGTGGCAGCCACATTTGCGGCGGCATGGCGGGTTTCTGGGACAGCGAGAAAGTAGCGGACTGGTGCAGGGTGTTCCACCAGATGACCGAGTACTTGATGATGGGAATGTTCACCACGCCCACGACGGCCAGCAGCGCGCAGGCCCGGGCCGCGCTCTGCCGATGGGTGATGGCCTGGCCCAGCGCGATGATGCCGAAGTAGAGAAACAACAGGATCAGCATCGAGGTCAGGCGCGCGTCCCAGACCCAGTAGGCACCCCACGTGGGTTTGCCCCACAAAGCGCCGGTGACCAGCGCGATGACGGTCATCCAGGCACCGATAGGGGCGGCTTGCCGCAGGGCCACGTCGGCCAGCTTCACTTTCCAGATCAGCCCCGCCGCCCCCGCCGCGGCCAGCATCACGTAGATGGACTGCGCCAGCATGGCGGCCGGGACATGGATGTAGATGATGCGGAAGCTGTCGCCCTGCTGGTAGTCGGACGGCGCAAAGGCCAGGCCCCAGGCCAGGCCTGCCGCGATGAGCAGGATGCTGGCGCCGGTCAGCCATGGCAGCAGGCGGCCGCTCATGCTGTAGAACCACTTGGGCGAACCCCATCGGTGTAGCCAGGTCCAGTTCATGCCAGTTGCTTGTCAGAGGTCGTCATCGGGCGGACATGATGCGGGTTTCATTCGCCGATGCTGATGGACAGGCCCGCTGCAATGGCAAAGGGGGCCAGCGTAAGTGCCATCGTGGCGAGGCAACCCAGCCACAACAGGTGGCCGGCGGCGGGCAAGCCTTGCAGGGCGGCTTGCACGGCGCCGCTGCCCAGGATGAGCACCGGGATATACAAGGGCAGGATCAGCAAGGCCAGCAGCAGCCCGCCGCGACGCAGGCCGACGGTAAGCGCCGCGCCTACCGCGCCCAGCAGGCTCAGCACCGGGGTGCCCAGCAGCAGCGACAGCATCAGCACCGCCAGGCTGGCCGCCGGCAAGCCCAGCATCAGCGCCAATAGCGGTGCCAGCGCTACCAATGCCAGGCCGCTGCACAGCCAATGTGCCAACACCTTGGCCAGCACCAGTACAGGAAGGGGATGGGCGGAAAGCAGCCATTGTTCCAGTGAGCCGTCTTCCAGGTCGCTGCGGAACAGGCCATCCAGCGACAGCAGTACCGCCAGCAGTGCCGCCACCCAAAGAACGCCGGGCGCCATGCGTTGCAGCAACTGGCTTTGTGGGCCGACCGCCAAGGGAAACAGGGCGATGACGAGAGAAAAGAAAACCAGGGGATTGGCAAGTTCCGCAGGACGGCGGCATAGCAGATTCAGCTCACGAATGAATAAGAGGATAAAGATCTTGGTCATGCGGCGTACTGTCCCAGATCAAGTTCGTGATACGTGGGTGCCCGGTGTTCCAGCTGGTGGTGGCTGGTCAGAACGACGATGCCGCCGCGGCTGCAATGGCCGGCCAGATGTAGTTCGAGTTGGGCAATGCCTTGCTTGTCCAGCGCGGTGAAGGGCTCGTCCAGGATCCATAGCCGAGCGGCGCTTGGCAGGTATAGGCGGGCCAGCGCGACACGCCGTTGCTGGCCGGCCGACAAGCTATTGCAGGGCACCGCTTCAAAGCCGCGCAGCCCGGCTGATTCCAGGGCCTGCCAGATGGCCGCGCGCGATGCCGGTATGTGCAGGGCGCCCAGCCATGACAGGTTTTCCTGGGCGGTCAGCAGGCCCTTGATGCCGGCGGCATGGCCGATCCAGAGCAGGTGGCGGGCCGGCCGGCCCTCGTGCCAGGTGGGCGGCGCCTCGTGCCACTGGATGCTGCCAGCCACCGGCTGCATCAAGCCGGCCAGCAGGCGCAGCAGGCTGGTCTTGCCGCTACCGTTCGGGCCGCTGACCTGCAGCATGTCGCCAGGTCGCAGTTGCAGGTTCAGGCGCCTGAAAAGCCGACGCTGGCCGCGTTCACATTCCAGGTCTACGGCCTTGAGTACGGCGGGAATCGCGTGGTGCGTGTCGAGCAAGGCAGCGGGTTGGTCGTGCATGATGGGACGCCTAGTGGGATGTGCCCTCGGCGTACTCGATCTTGTTACCCACGTTGTACTTGCCGGATGGCTTGTTCATCGGAATTCGCTTGATTTCCTGCAAGGTACGGCTGTCGTACACCAGCAATGCGCCGTCGGTGTCCCAGACGCTGAGCAGCAGGTGGCGCCCATCGTGGGTGAACTCGACATGGGCGGCGTTCTTGCCGGGCATGGGGCGCAGCGTACGGGCGATTTCCAGCGTCTGCTTGTCGATCACGTGTACGGCGTCGTTGTTGGGGCCGAAAAAGACGTCGGTCCAGGCATAGGGCGAGTTGCGGTGGCTGCGCATGAAAAAACCCGGCCCTTCGGTGGGAATTTCCTTGACCAGTTTCCAGGTTCGCATGTCCAGTACCGATATCAGGCCCTTGCTGATGTTGGGCGTGGCAAATATCCAGTCATCGCCGCGCTGCCAGTAGATGCCCGAACCCAGGTGCGGCATGCCGGGCAAGGGGATGTCGTTGACCGCCATGCCGCTATCCAGGTCGATGACCTGGCCGCCGTGCGCCTTGCGCGAGGTGGCCAGCAGATAGCGGTAGTCGGGCGTGAATGAGAAGTCGTCGAGGAAGTCGTGGGTGGGAATCTGGCGGGGGATGAAGTCAGGTTGGCCGGCGTAGGAGAGTTCCCAGACTTCCTGCACGTCTTTCAATGCCACCACGAAACTCTGGCGCGGCGGTGCCGTGTATACGGCGCTGACGCGCGAGACGATGCCGTTGGCCAGCGGCGTGTCGATATGGCCCACCAGCGACAGGTCGCGGGCGTCGAGCAGCACCAAGCCGCCCGGCAAGTAGTTGCCGACCAGCACCCAGCGTCCATCGCTGCTGACGGCCAGGTTGCGGGTGTTCAACCCGGTGCGGATTTCCGCCACCATGGTCAGGTTGTGCAGGTCGTAGAGACTTACCCAGCCATCTCGCGATGCGAAGTAGACGAAGCGGCCGTCGGGCGAGAATTTTGGCCCGCCATGCAGCGCGAAATGGGATGGGAAGCGTGCCAACGGTTCGAAGTGGTCGCCGTCCAGGATGACGACATGGTGGTTGCCGGCCTCGACCACGACAAACAGGTTGAGCGGATCGGCGCCGTGTTGGGGCGTGATCGGCAGCGTCTTCAGGTCGGCAAGCTGCCGATGGCTGGCGCGGATATCGTCCTCGTTCCAGGTGGGCGGACGGGCAGGGGGTTGGTACAGGTAGTCGACCAACGCCTCGATCTGGCCGGCATCGAGAGCCTGGGCAAAGCCCGCCATCTGGCTGGCTGGCCGGCCGCTTTGCACCGTTTGCAGCGCTTCGGCGCGCTTGATGCGCGCCAGGCTTTCGGGCAGCAGCGCAGGCCCTGTGCCGCCCAGGCGTTCTGCGCCATGGCAGCTTTGACAATGTTGTTGATAGAGCTGCGCTGCCGGGTCCGCGACTACCACGCCAGCCGCCAGCCAGGCAGCTATCGCAAGCAGACTTGCGCTCAGCCGCATAGCTGCTCCTGGGGCGCGGGCACCGGCCGGATGTTTGCTCGCAACCTTGCCGGATGCTCGACGTCGCGATCGGCCAGCAGGCCGACGACTTGGCCGATGACAGTAAGGGTGGGCGTACCCAGCCGCTGATTGCGTGCCATGTCGCCCAGGGTGCGCAGCGTGCCGCGCACGATGCGCTGGTCATGCCGCGTGCCGTTGCCCACCAGCATCGCCGGTGTGTCGGCGGGCCGGCCCGCGGCAATGAGCCGCTGCGAGATCTCTTCGAGACTGGCCAGCCCCATGTAGAACACCAGTGTGCAGCCTGGGTCGGTCATGGTGTGCCAGGGCAGGGCGAGTGTGCCGTTGTGTTGCACGTGGCCGGTGATGAATTGGCAGGAATGCGCCAGGCCCCGGTGCGTGAGGGGAATGCCGGCGTAGGCGGTACAGCCCGAGGCCGCGGTGATGCCAGGTACCAGTTGGCAGTCGACGCCGTGCGTCAGCAGGAAGTCGAGTTCTTCGCCGCCACGGCCGAAAATGAACGGATCGCCACCTTTCAGGCGTACCACCCGCATGCCATGGCGGGCCAGGCGCAGCAGCAATTCGTTGATTTCGTCTTGCGGCAGGCTATGGCGCCCACTGGCCTTGCCTACGTAGTAGTGCCGACAGGTTGCCGGAAACAGGTCGAGCAGGGACTGGCTGACCAGGCGATCGTAGACCAGCGCGTCGGCTTGCAGCAGCAGGCTCCAGGCGGCCAGGGTCAGCAGTCCGGGGTCGCCCGGGCCGGCGCCGACCAGGGCGACTTCGCCAGGCCGGAACAGGCGCTGCAGCGTGGCGGGGAGTGTGATCGGACTGTGCATGGAGCAATCGGGAAGGTTCATGTTGGCGAGCTACGGGTGATGCGGCCTCAGGCCGGCTGTCCGGCCGGGATGGATGCGGGCAACTGCCCGGTTTCGGTATCGGTGAGGTAGCAGCCGGGGTCTTCGCCCCAGAGGTCGCCGGCCGCCCAGGCGCGCGTGCGGGTATTGCCGTTGCAGATGGGCAGCCATTGACAGGTGGCGCAGCGTCCGCCCACGGGGCGCGGATGCTGGCGCAGTTGTTGCAGCAAGGGCTGCGGGCGGTCGATCCAGATGTCGCGGAAGGCCTGTTGCCGCACGTTGCCGACCTGGTGTTGCCACCAATAGGTGTCGGGGTGGACGTCGCCGGTGTTGTCGATATTGGCGATGCCGTTGCCCGAGGCGTTCCCGCCCCATGCCCGCAAAGCGTTTTCGAGGCGCCGGACATGCTGGGGCATGCGTTGGCGTACCCATTGCAGCAGCAGGATTGCATCGGCGTCGTTATTGCCGGTGACGAAGTCGGTGTTCAGGCCGGCACCGATGTCGGCCCAGGCACGCTCGAACAGCAGGTGAACCGCATCGCGCGTCATCTGGTGGTGGGCGTCGAATTTGCTGCTGCGCTTGCCGCGACCACTGTAGTTCAGGTGCGACAGATAGAACTTCTGCACGCCATGATCGTGCATCAGGCTCAGGATGGCCGGCAATTGTTCGGTATTGTGCTGCGTCAGGGTGGTGCGCAGGCCGACGCGGATGCCATGGCGGCGGCACAGGTCTATGGCGTGCATGGCTGCCGCGAAGCTGCCGGGCATCTGGCGCCACGCGTCGTGGACGTCTTGCAGGCCGTCGATGCTGATGCCGACGTAGTCGAATTGTGCCGCGGCGACGCGCTCGATATTGCGTTCGTCGATCAGGGTGCCGTTGCTGGACAGGGCCACGAAAAAGCCCTGTTCGCGCGCATAGCCGGCCAACTGGAACAGGTCGGGGCGCAGCAGCGGCTCGCCGCCGGACAGGATCAGCACCCGCACACCGGCCGCATGCAGGTCGTCGATGACGCGCAGCGCTTCAGTGGTACTGAGCTCGTTGCGAAACGGACTGTCGGCCGAAGTAGCGTAGCAATGCCTACAGGTCAGGTTGCAGCGCCTGAGCAGATTCCATATGACGACGGGAGGGCGGCGACCGGGCATGCCAGGGGTGCCAGGCACCGGCGCGGCATCCGGCTGGACGAGGGCGCGCAGGTAGTGGCTGATTCTCAACATGGGAATTCTCTAGGCGCGGCGGGCCGATGATTTCGGCCCGGCTGGGGCATGCCGCCAGCATCGCTGAGGCACGCATCGCGCGCCTTGACCGTGAACAAGATTCGGCGAAGGCACGCAAGGGGCTAGCGTCGCGAGGGCAGGCGCAGGCCGGTTTTCTTCAGGATGCGGGTGCTGACCAGCATGTCGTCGGCCAGGGTGGCGCGGCCGAGCAAGGTGCGGATGTGTTCGCGATACTTGTCGATTTCCTCGGCGCTGCGGCCGTGCACCATGGCGAACAAGTTGTAGCGCCAGCCTCGGCGTCGCGGTCTTCTGTAGCAATGGCTGACGAACGCCAGGGCGCCCACTTGCGGACCTAGCCGGTCGATGCGCTCGTCATCGACGTCCCAGACCGTCATGCCGTTGTGCCGGTAGCCCAGCCGGTAGTGATTGGGGACTGCCGCTATCCGGCGGATTGCTCCTGCGTCTTGCAAGCGGCGCAGCAGGGCCAGGACGGCATTGGGGCTCAGGTCCAATTGTTCGGCCAGCCAGCCCCAGGGGTCGGCGACCAGCGGCAGGCCGGCCTCGGTCAGGCGGATCAGGCGCTCGGCCAACAGGGCGTCAGACGGGGAAATGCAGGCCGACATGGTAGGTCTGTTCTTTGGGCAGGTTGAGGACATCGAGGCCGGTGCGTTGTTCGATACGCTCGATGACGCGTGGGATATCGCTAGGGGCGCTACAGGCCAGCACGAACCACATGTTCCACGCGTGATCGCGCTGGTAGTTGTGGGCCACTTCGGGGATATCGGCCAGCATTGCGGCAACCTCGTCGAAGCGCGACGGCGGTACGCACAGCGCCGCGAGGGTGAAGGCACCACCGAGACGCTCGATATCGAACATGGGGCCGAAGCGGGTCAGCGTGCCGTCTTCCAGCCAGCCCTGCACACGCGCGCGCAGTTCGCGCGGGGGCACGCCCAGGCGTCCGGCAATGGCCTCCCAGGGGCGGGGTATCAGCGGCAGCCCATGCTGCAGCAAATCGAGCAAGCGTCGGCCGAGTTCATCCATGACGGTCTCCGGGGGCATAGCGGCCGCCGCATTGCTTGAACGCCCGGGTACTGAACAGTAACTGGTGCGGCAGGGCGTGCAGGCCCAGTTGCCGCAGCAGCATGTCGACCCGCTGGCGTACTTCATCGCGCTGGCGGCCATGCACCATGCAGAACAGGTTGTAGGGCCAGTCGGGCAGGCGACGAGGGCGTTGGTAGCAAAGGTTGATACCGGGCGCGAGGCCCAGGCGCCGGCCGGCTTCGTCGACCTTGCGATCCGGGACGTCGAGCACCAGCATGGCATTGGCGCGAAATCCCAGTGCGCGGTGATTCAGCACCAGGCCTACGCGGCGGAACAGGCCAGTGTCGTTCCAGTGCAATACCTGGGCTAGCACGGCGGTTTCCGTGGCGCCGATCTGTTCGGCCAATAGCTGATACGGGCGCTCGGCCAGGGGCAGGCCGGCTTCGAGCAGCCGGCGCAGTTGTATTGCCTGGACAGGCGCCAGCGCGGCAGGTCGAGTCATTGCGCGGCCTCAAGGGGAAAGCCCAGGTCGATGCGGTAGGCCTGGACCATGGGCAGGTCCAGTGGCGCCAGGCCGGTATCGGCGGCGAGCTCTGCCAGGATCTGGTCGATGCGCACGCGATCCGGCGCGGTGATGACGAACCACAGGTTGTAGCGGTGCTCACGCAGGTAGTTGTGGTTGACTTCGGGATACTGGCTGATGCGTTCGGCGACGGTTTCCACCTCGTGCGGTGCCACGGGCAGGGCGGCGAGGGTGCTGGCACCGGCTTGGCGATGCTCGAAGACCGGGCCGATGCGACCCAGCACGCCGGCTTCCTGCAGGCGGTGCAGGCAGTCCAGCAACTGCGGTTCGCCGCAGCCCAGGGCCTGTGCCATTGCCTGGTAGGGGCGTGCGCATAAGGGCATGCCGTGCTGGTAGGCATTCGCTATTTGCAGCGACAAGTCGTCGAGCATCGACTCACAAGCCTGTTGCATGGGCACGGCTGGAAAAGAAAATGCCACTGGGACTGGCGGCAGGCAGCCGGGCGACGCGTTCGAGCCGGTACGGGTCCCACACCTGCACTTCCTCGCCGTCGCGGACGGATACCCAGACCTGGTCGCCGCGCGCGGTGAACTCCATGTGCAGCACGGCGGGGCCCGGTTCCAGCGTGGTGATGATACGCAGGCTTTCGGTATCGATGACCTGGATCAGGTGGTTGTCGGGGTAGGCGAAATTCACCCATACTTGCCGGCCGTCGGGCCGGGCCATGACGAAGACGGGTTGCCCCGCGACGTCGATGGCGGCGGTCTGTTGCCAGCTTCCGGTGTTCATGACCAGCACCTGATGGTGGCCGACCGCGGGCACGAAAGTCTGGTCGCCGGCAACCGTCCAGCCCTCGAGGTGCGGCATCTTGTACACAGGCAACTTGCGCTCGCCCCGGCCGTAGTGCTCGAGCACCCGCCGCACGCCGTGCTCGGGATGCCAGAGATCCAGTTGCGCCATGCCGTTCTCGCCGAACAGGCCCGCCAGGTAGTAGCGGCCGTCAGGCGTGAGCAACGCATCGTACGGTTGGTTGCCGATGCCGGTGTGACGGGTGACGATGGGCTCGCTTCCCTGGCTGAAGTCGGCGACCCAGATCTCGCCGGTATCGAACAGGCTATATATGAAACGCTGGCCGGGAGCGTCCGCCACTCCGACCACGCGCGACCGGCGATCGCCGCCGGGCATCAGGGTGGCTGGAATATCGGCCACCTGCTCCAGGGTGCGCGCATCGAATACCTTGACGCCGCCCGGGTCGTAGTTGCCCACGGCGATCAGCGTGCCGTCCTGGCTGATGGCGCCGCCGATGCTGTTTCCGCCTTGCACGACACGCTGGTCGATGCGCCGCGTCAGCAAGTCGACCTTGGTCAGGCCGCCGTCGCGGCCGAATACATAGGCGTAGCGCTGGTCGCGCGAAAACACGACCGAGGCGTGCGACAGGTCGCCCAGGCCTTCTACGCGGCCGAGGCTGGTGCGCGAGGTGCTTTCGACAATCTGCAGGCTGCCAGTGCCGCGTTCGACCACGACGCCCAGATCGCCAGTGCCGCGCAGCGGCGGTTGCGCGCAGCCGGCCAGCAACAAGCCGGCCAGCAGGATCAACAGGGGGCGCATCATTTGGGGGGGTATCCTTGCAGAAGCCGGTCGGCCAGCCAGGCGATGTCTTGCTCGTCGAGCAGGGCGTCCCAGTTGGGCATGGGCGTGCCCGGGCGGCCGAGGGTGATGGTGGCGATCAGGAGTTCACGCGGCTTGCCTGCCAGCGCCTGGCGGGTCAGTGGCGGCCCCAGGCCACCGGTCATGCGCAGGCCATGGCATGAACCGCAGTCTTGCCGCAGCAAGTGCTCGAGCTGGCCTTGCCTCGGCATGTCGGGCTCGGCCTGGGCGACGCCCGGCAAGCAGCAGGCCATCAGGATGCCTGCCAGGCCGGTTGCCGTATGGAAGAGGCGTGCCATGGAGTTTGCCGGTTGACGTTTGCAGGCCGGGTGGGCTACTGGCGCGCCGCGGTAATGTCGGCCGCCGTGTCGATGCCCAGGTGATAGCCCAGCGATACGTGGTGGTAGCGTCCGGCACTGTTGTCGTCGTGGATGGCCAGGCCGAAGTTGTAGGTCTTGCCCGGTTCGAGCAGGACATCGCCCTCGCCGCCGGAAAACTTGCGGGTGAACTCCACCACCCAGGTGTCGCCCACGAGCTTGCCTTGCGCCCCGACCAGCGCCTGGCCGCCTTGCATGACGCGCTCAGTGGCGATATGGCCGTCGTAGGCCCTGTTCTCGCCGCTGCGCCACTGGTTCAGGTCGTAGAAGATGCCATCGGCCAGCGAGCCGCCCTTGACGTACTTGGTCTTGCTGTCGTTTGCACCGGGCATGGTGCGCGCGTCGCCATGGCAGGCTCCCCAGCAGCCGCCGGGCTGGGCCAGTTCGACCTTGTCGCCGGCCTCGAGCATGTAGGCGATCTTGACGGGGTTGTCGGCGTCCAGCTTTGCGGCGCCCGAAGCCTTGGGCTGGGCCCAACTGAAGCGCAGGTAAAGGTGCTGGCCATCATGGGTGGCCTGGACCCTGACATCGATCGAGGGGGCCTTGCCGGCAATGGGGCTGGGCTCGAGCTTTTTGCCGCCCACGATCAACTGGCCCATGTTGGCGATTTCCTCTGAATGGCAGTCGACGCAGGTTTCGCCTTTTTTCAGGGCGCGCGCGCCACCGTGCTCGGTGCCTTTGGTGATCCATTCCACGGCCGATGTTCCCGGGTAGAACAAGGTGATCTCGGTAGCCTTCACGGCGTTCCAATCGGCGGGGGCGCCGGCCTGTGCGGCAACGGCCGCCAGGGCGAGCGCGGCGCCAGCGGCGCCGGACAACAGGGTGTTCTTCATGCCAGGTTCCTTGTCGATCATGCTTGCGGCAGCGCCGCTACTCTTCGTCTTCGTCGGTCATGCCTTGCGGCTTGTGATGAGCTATGCCTTTGTGACAATCAATGCATGTCATGCTGTCTTCGATAGCCATCTCGTGCTGTTTGCGCGCCCGCTGCTTCTGCGATTCGCTGTTCATGCTGGCAAGGCTGTGGCAGTTCCGGCATTCGCGGGAGTCGGACGCCTTCATGCGCCGCCATTCATGGCGCGCCATTTCCAGGCGCTTGGCTTCGAACTTCTCGCGCGTGTCGATGGTGCCAACCAGCTTGCCCCACAATTCCTTCGATGCCTGGACCTTGCGGATCATCTTGTAGGTCCAGTCTTTGGGCACGTGGCAATCGGGGCAGGTGGCGCGTACACCCGTACGGTTGGTGTAGTGGATGGTTTCCTTGTATTCGGGGTACACGTTGTCGCGCATTTCGTGGCACGAAATGCAGAATGTCTCGGTGTTGGTGGCTTCCAGGGCAGTATTGAAACCGCCCCAAAGAACAACGCCCAGTACGATGCCGGCCAGCAGCAGGGTAGCGATCGAATACCTTTTGCTGGGGCGACGCAGCAGGGCGAAGATGCCTTTCTTGCCGTTTGGGTGTGTCATGGTGGATTAGGCGGTTCCCCGAGCAGGGGAACCGCCGGCAGGTGGAAAACGGCGCCGATCAATAAACGTCGTGCATGGTGTTGTAGACGTTGAACTTGCCTGTGGGCGTGACAACAGCCGGATCGGTGATGACGCGCTTTAGCTTCAGGGTCTTGTCGTCGTAGATCACGATGGCGGACTGATCGGTCTTGCCGCCCCACAGCGAGATCCAGACCTCGTTGCCCGCCTCGTTGTATTCGGGTTGCACGGCGCGACGGATGGCCTTGCTTTCCGGCAGCCCGGAATCCTTGGCGACGTTGAGCCGGGTAGGCGGCTTGGACAGGTCGTCGAGGTTGAACACGTAAACCGATTCGGCGACTTCGCGTTCCGGGTTCATGGGAGCGTCGGCCCAGAAGTGCCTGGATTTCGGATGGGTCTTGACGAACAGGTTGCCGGCGCCCGGCATCTTGAGCTCTTGCACCACCTTCCAGTTGTGTTCCTTGAACTTGGCGTGCTCGGGCTTGTCGGAAGCAGTGGAAATCAGCGAGACCACTTCATCGCCCAGGTGGCCGGTTGCCCATACTGGACCGAACTGCTTGTGCATGAAGTTGGCGCCTCGACCCGGGTGGGGAATCTTGGCGGTGTCGACCAGCGCAGCCAGCTTGCCTGTCTTGGTGTCTGCCACGGCAACCTTGTTCGAGGCATTGGCAGCCACCATGAAGTAGCGTCCGGATGCATCCCAGCCACCGTCGTGCAGGAATTTCGCCGATTCGATGGCGGTGGTTTTCAGGTTCTTCAGGTCGGTGTAGTCGACCAGCAGGATCTGGCCGGTTTCCTTGACGTTGACGACCCATTCGGGCTTTTGCAGCGAGGCCACGATGGATGCCACGCGCGGTTCCGGATGGTATTCGCCATCGACCGTCTGGCCGCGGGTGGACACTACCTTGATGGGTTCGAGGGTTTCGCCGTCCATGATGGAATACTGGGGCGGCCAGTAGGTGCCGCCGATCAGGTACTTGTCTTCGTAGCCCTTGAACTTGGACACGTCGACCGAGCGTGCATCGGAGCCCAGGCGTACCGTCGCCACGGTGGTGGGTTCTTCGAACCACATGTCGATGACGGTCGTCAGGCCGTCGCGGCCCACGGTGTAGACATAGCGGCCCGAGGCAGACAGGCGCGAGATGTGCACGGCGTAGCCGGTATCCAGGATCTTCCAGATCTTGTGGGTATCGCCATCAACCAGGGCAAGCTTGCCGGCATCGCGCAGCGTGATGGCAAAGACGTTCTTCAGGTTGATCTTGTTCATCTGCTTGGTGGGACGCTCGGCCACCGGAACGATCAGCTTCCAGCTGTCTTTCATGTCCTGCAAGGAGAACTCGGGCGGCACGTCGGGCGTTTGCTGGATATAACGCGCCATCAGGTTGACTTCCTGCTCGGTCAGGATGTCGTCGTAGTTGACCATCCCGCCGTCGGTGCCGTAGGCAATGATGTTTTCCAGCCGCTTGGTACCCAACTGCAGCGTGCCGCCTTCGATCTTGGCACCGTCGGCCTGGGTCTGGGTCCAGTGGGGTTCCAGGTTCTTGCCCGTGGCACCCTTGCGCAGGACACCGTGACAGCCAGCGCAGCGTTCAAAATAGATTTGCTTGGCGGTTTCTTTTTCGGCATCGGTCATGGCCGGCGCATTGGCAAGAGCGCCCGCTGTGCCCAGCAACGAAATACTGGCAATGAGGCTTGCCAGGAGGGTCTTTTTTGGACTGGTCATAGGTACTTCTCCTTAGGAAGCGCTTGCTGCGACTCCGGGTCACGGCGTTGTGGGTGATCGAGGGAACTGTGCGCTCTTTGGCCGGATCGTACTGAAGCGCCTGGACTCTACGCTTGACTGCAATCAATTGAGGTAGCGCGGCGTTGACTGCAATCAAGTCCTGTCTTCACGCGCCTTGAGAAGCGCGTTGGCCAGCAGGTAAGGTGGCCCCTGATCCAGGACAGAACACAGGAATCAGCATGGTCAACTCCGCGGCCTACGAGCCTGCGCCGGCAGCGCCCGACGCGCCTTATTACCAGCCGCTGGGCAATGAGGCGCAGTTGTTCGAGCAGGCATGGCGGCACGGCATGCCGGTGCTGGTCAAGGGCCCCACCGGTTGCGGCAAGACCCGCTTCGTGCAGCACATGTCGCATCGCCTGGGCCTGCCGCTGTACACCGTGGCGTGCCATGACGATCTCAGCGCCACCGACCTGGTCGGGCGCCACCTGATCGGCGCCGCCGGCACCTGGTGGCAAGACGGCCCCCTGACCCGGGCGGTACGTGAAGGCGGCATCTGCTACCTGGACGAGATTGTCGAGGCCCGGCAAGACACCGCCGTGGTGCTGCATCCCCTGGCCGACGATCGCCGCGAGCTGTACGTCGAGCGCACCGGCGAAACCTTGCGGGCGCCGCCCGGGTTCATGCTGGTGGTGTCGTACAACCCGGGCTACCAGAATCTGCTCAAGGGCATGAAGCCCAGCACGCGCCAGCGTTTCGTGGCGTTGCGCTTCGGCTACCCGCCGGCGGCCGAAGAGCGCCGTATCGTGGCCGCCGAGGCGCAGGTCGGTGAAAGCCTGGCGGCCCGCATCGTCGATCTGGGGCAGGCGCTGCGCCGGCTGGAACACCACGACCTGGAAGAAGTGGCGTCGACCCGCCTGCTGATCTTTGCGGCCCGCATGATCGCCAGCGGCATGTCCGTGCGCGACGCCTGCCTGGCTTGCCTGGCCGAACCCTTGTCCGACGACCCCCAGACGGTCGCGGCGCTGATGGAAGTGGTGGATGTCCACTTCGCTTGAGGCCAGTCCGGATGCCGCCCGGCGCCTGCCAGGCGACCTGGCGATGTGGATTTTCATCCTGGCCGAACTGGCCGTGTTTGGCATCCTGGTGCTGGCCTTTGTGGTTGCCCAGGCGTTGCAGGCCGAACAGTTCCATGCCGGCCGCCAGGTGCTGGATACCTCTATCGGGTTGGCCCTGACCCTGAGCCTGCTGACAGCCGGATGGCTGGCCGCCCAGGCCGTGGCCAGGGTACGGCAGGGCCGTGGCGGCGCGGCGCCGCTGCTGTGCGTGGCGCTGGGGGCGGCGTCCTGCTATGTAGCGTTGAAGCTGAACGAGTACCGCCACCTGGGGCGGCTTGGCCTGGGGCTGGAACATGACACGTTCTTCACCTTGTACTGGATCCTGACCGGCTTTCACTTCCTGCATGTGCTGCTTGGCATGCTGATACTGGCATGGCTGGCCTGGCGCTGCCGGGCGGGAGCGTACGGGCCGGGCCATTGCCGCGGCATGGAATCGGGCGCGCTGTACTGGCACATGGTCGATCTGGTCTGGGTGTTGCTGTTTCCCGTGGTGTACCTGCTGGGTTGAGCATGAGCGAAACCGTACGCTTGCTGTGCTATTGGCTGGGGCTGGTAGTGCTGACCGTGGCCACGGTCAGCGCAGCCGGCGGCGCGGCGCTGCCATCCCTGCAGGGTTGGGTGATTGCCCTGGCGGTGGCCAAGGCATGGCTGGTCATCGATGGGTTCATGGAACTGCGGCACGCGCCGCGCGCCTGGCGCCTGTTGTTGCTGGCGTGGCCGCTTGCCATGGCGGCGGGCGTGTTGCTGGCCGGGTACTTGCCCGGCCGTTGAAGACCGGCGGCCAGCGGCGCGGCGACTACTTTTGTTTCTTGATTGCAGTCAAGCGGGCCCGGGGTGCCCGCTTTCTAGAATGATGTCCACCTATAGCCAAGAGGGGCCATCATGCAGGAAACCTTCACCAAAGGCATGGCCAGGAATATCTATTTCGGGGGAAGTGTGTTCTTCATCCTGATATTCCTGGCCCTGACTTTCCATACCGAAAAACACTTTCCAGAAAGTACGAACCAAGACCAGATGACCGAGGCCGTCGTGCGCGGCAAACTCGTCTGGGAGCAGAACAATTGCGTCGGCTGTCACACGATACTGGGCGAAGGCGCGTACTTTGCACCCGAGCTCGGCAATGTGTTCGAGCGCCGCGGCGGCGAACAGGATTTCAATTCGTTCCTGCATGCCTGGATGAGCGCCCAGCCCCTGGGCGTGCCGGGCCGTCGCGCCATGCCTCAGTTCCATCTGTCCGAACGGGAAGTGAACGACCTGGCCGAGTTCCTGAAATGGACATCGAAGATCGACAACTACAACTGGCCACCAAACCGTGAGGGCTGAATCATGACCGCCGTCAATCCGCATCTGAAGTTCGCCTCGCAGGCCGTTGCGAAGCCCTATTTCATTTTCGCCCTGATCCTGTTCGCGGGGCAGATTCTGTTCGGCCTAGTCATGGGCCTGCAGTACGTCGTGGGCGATTTCCTGTTTCCACTCATTCCGTTCAACGTCGCGCGCATGGTGCATACCAACCTGCTCATCGTGTGGCTGCTGTTCGGTTTCATGGGGGCCGCCTACTACCTGATACCCGAAGAGGCCGACCGCGAGCTGCATAGCCCCAAGCTGGCGCTGGTGCTGTTCTGGGTATTCGCCGTCGCCGGCGTGCTGACCATCCTGGGTTACCTGCTGCTGCCGTATGCAGGCCTGGCCGCTGTCACAGGCAACGACGTGCTCCCCACCATGGGCCGCGAATTCCTCGAGCAGCCCACCATTACCAAAGCCGGCATCGTGGTGGTCGCCCTGGGTTTCCTGTATAACATCGGCATGACCATGCTCAAGGGCCGCAAGACGGCCATCAGCATGGTCATGATGACGGGCCTGATCGGCTTGGCCGTGTTGTTCCTGTTCTCGTTCTACAACCCCGAAAACCTGGCGCGCGACAAGTTCTACTGGTGGTGGGTCGTGCACCTGTGGGTCGAAGGGGTGTGGGAACTGATCATGGGCTCCATCCTGGCATTCGTGCTGATCAAGATCACCGGCGTCGACCGCGAAGTGGTCGAGAAATGGCTGTATGTCATCATCGGCATGGCACTCATCACGGGCATCATCGGTACCGGCCACCATTACTTCTGGATCGGTGCGCCGGGCGTCTGGCTGTGGCTGGGCTCGATATTCTCGGCCCTGGAACCCCTGCCGTTCTTTGCCATGGTGCTGTTCGCCTGGAACATGATGAAGCGGCGTCGCCGTCAACACCCGAATCGCGCCGCGTCGTACTGGGCAATCGGCACTACGGTCACGGCCTTCCTGGGGGCCGGTGTCTGGGGGTTCATCCATACCCTCGCACCGGTCAACTACTACACCCACGGCACGCAGCTTACCGCGGCGCACGGCCATCTGGCGTTCTACGGCGCCTACGTCATGATCGTGCTGACCATGATCTCGTACGCCATGCCGCGCTTGCGCGGGTTGGGTGAAGCCCCGCCGGCCTCGGCGCAGCGCATGGAACTGTGGGGTTTCTGGTTGATGACGATCTCGATGCTGGCGATCACGCTACTGCTGACAGCGGCTGGCGTGGTGCAGGTATGGTTGCAGCGTTTGCCTGCAGACCCGGCAGCCATGTCGTTCATGAATACCATGGACCAGCTCGCGCTGTTTTTCTGGCTGCGCCTGGTGTTCGGGGTGACCTTCCTGGTAGGCCTGGTGTGCTACTTGCTCAGCTTCCGGCAGCGCGGTAGTGCTGCCACTCAGCAAGCCCTGGCCGGCGCCGCTTAAGGCGAATTCGCTACATCCATGGAACGGCCCGGCGCATGGTCGCGGGGCCGTTTTCCATTTTTATGTGGCATGCAAGAAAGGTAAAGGCTTGGGCTTCGAACTGGAAGAATGGGTTGGAGGAATCTGGCATCGCTTCATCACGCGTCAGGCCAGCCGCGAGTTTCCCTCCGCGCGGGTTTTGTTGCCCGACATGCAGCGCACGCTGGCCGTGCTGTTTCGAGCCATGGGTGGTGCCGGAGGCGTTGCCCTCGAGGCCGCCGATCATCGCAGCCTGACATCAAGGCGCAGCCTGTTGCAGCACATCGCCGGCGCAGGCCGCCAAGGGGCGGTGGCCTGGTGCGATGCCGATACATTGCGCCTGCCCAGTCACCTGGCGGTGTATCCCGAGGCCACGCTGAACGCCGAGCTTTATCGCTGGCTTGCCTTGCTGGCCGGGCAGGCACGCGGCATGCGGCACTGGGGCCGTGACAACCAACACTGGACGCATGCCTTGTTGCAGCGGTATCCGGCGTTGCGGCCAAGATACCGGCGCCTGGTGGATGCCCACATGCAATGGAGGCCCGACCCGTCGAGCTTGCGGCGCGACGAGGCGGCATTGGAACGCGCGGTGCGCCAGGCGCTGCACGAGCCCGGCAGCGTTGCCGATTTTCCGCGTAGCGAGCGTGCGCCGTGGCCGGTCCCCATGTGGTTGTACCCGCCACAGCAGGCCAGCCAGCCGCAGGCAACCGACCTGGATACGGAGCCGGGTGGAGAACAGGCTTCCACCAACACCAGCACGGCAACGCGCAAGCGCGCTTCCCGGGTGGACGATCACAGCGGTAAAGACGGGTTGTTGCTGATACGCCTGGAGAACCTGTTCAGTTGGTCCGAACACGTAGACCTGGACCGACGCGGAGACGACAGCGAGAATCCCGATGCCGCACGGGCGGCGAACGACTTGGATGAACTGGCGATCTCGCGGCGGCGCATGCGCCAGGGCGGTGGCCTGAAGCTGGATCTGGACCTGCCGCCCGCCGATGTGGATGACCTGCCGCTGGGCGGCCTCATGACCTTGCCGGAATGGGATTACCGGCGGCAGCGCCTGCAAGGCAATTTCGTGCAGGTGCAGATGATGTCGCCGCGTCAGTCGTCGCCCGCGGGGCTGCCGCTGCGGCTGGCATCTTTGGCCCGGCGCTTGCGCCGGCAATTCGAGCATCTGCGCAGTGATCGCCAATGGCTGCGCCAGCAACCCCTGGGCACCGAGCTGGACATGCAGGCGTGGATCGATTTTCAAGTCGAACGCCAGCATGGGCATTGTGCCGAGCGCGGCTGGTTTCAGGAACGCCGGCAAACCCGCCGCGACATGGCTTGCCTGCTGTTGGCCGACTTGTCGATGTCCACCGATGCCCACCTGGATGACCAGCATCGCGTCATCGACGTCATCGCGGACAGCCTGCTGCTGTTCGGCGAGGCGCTGTCGGCGGTGGGCGATCCGTTTGCGTTGTACGGATTTTCATCATTGCGCCGCCAGCAAGTGCGCATGCTGGAATTGAAGACCTTTCGCCAGCGCTATGGTGACGAAACGCGGGGCCGTATCCAGGCGTTGCGCCCGGGTTACTACACGCGCATGGGCGCCGCTTTGCGGCAGGCCACGCGCCTGTTGGCGGCCAGCCCATCCCGGCGCAAGCTGCTGCTGCTGGTTACCGACGGCAAGCCCAACGACCTGGACCGCTACGAGGGCCGCTATGGCGTGGAAGACACACGCCAGGCCGTGATCGAGGCACGGCGGCAGGGCTTGCTGCCGTTTTGCATCACCATCGACCGCGAGGCCGGCAGCTATCTGCCCTACATGTTCGGCGCCCATTGCTATACGCTGATAAGGCAGCCGCAACAGTTGCCGTACCGCTTGCCGCAGTTGTACCGCCAACTGACGCAGCCATGACGCCGCGCGATAGCTGATGGCTAGCCCAGGCTGCGCGGAAGCCAGTAAATCATGACGGCGCAGAACAAGGCCAGGCCGGCACAGAACCATTGAAAGCGCCGCAGGCGACGCAGGCGGATGCGTTCGGCTGCCACAGGCAAGGGCATGCCGCAATGCGGGCAGTCTGGCAGCCCGGGCGGTGCGGCTTGCTGGCAGTACAGGCAGTCTGGCATGGCAGTATGCGCGCGAGCGCTATTCGAAGAGTTCCAGGCGCTGGCTGTTCAGCACGCAGATGTGATTACCCTGCTGGGTGATGATGCCTTCGTCGATCAGGTGGCGAATGATGCGCGAGAAAGTCTCTGGCTGGATCGACAAGTGGCCGGCCACCAGCCGTTTGGCCATGGGCAGTTCAAAGCTGTTGCTGTCGGGGCGTCGCGCCAATTGGGTCAGCAGGTAGCGCACCACGCGGTGGGTGGCGTTCTTGAGCGATAGGGTTTCGATCTCGTTGATGCGCTGGTGCAGCCGGATACATAGCTTGCCCAGCAAGGCAAAAGTCAGTTTGCTGTTGTTCCGCAACAGTTCCATGTAGGTGCTGTTCGAGAACCGGTATAGCTGGGACGGCGCTATGGCCTGGGCCGATGCCACGTAATCGGGCGTGTCCATCAGCATCATGGCTTCGGCGAAAGTCTGGCGGCTGCCGATGACATCGAAGACCTTTTCCTGACCGTCGGGCGTAAGGCGATAGACTTTTACAGTACCGGAAATCACAAAGAAGAAGGCATGGGCCGGTTCGCCCTGGTGGAACAGTTTTTCGCCTTTGTCGACGTTGAGCAGCCGGGCCGTTTGCAGCAGGGCGTCGAGTTGCGCTTCGCTCAGGGGTTCGAAAAGATGATGGCTGCGAAGGATCTGGTGATGGACTCGGTGGAGCTGCATGATGGAATAGTGCGGTCAGGACAAGTGGTGCGAGGCTTCAGGTGGGCTCTGGGTGTGTGGGGGCGCTGGCGATGCCCGGCACCACCTGGCAGGGGATGTCGTGCACCGCCAGCGCGTCGAGCGCATCGCGCTTGCAGGTTGCTCCATCGCCAGGCACCAGCAGCAACACGCGTTTGCCCTGCCGGGCGAGTTCAATCAGTTGCCGAGCACAGCATGGTTCTTTGCCGGTGGCGGGGGGGCGCGGGGCGATGCGGTCGGCATCGCGGCGGCACAGGTCGACGATGGTGGCAGGAATCGATGGGCCGCTGATTACCGCGTCGGCCTGTTGCATCAGGCGCAGGGCGCGGAAGGTGAGCAGGTCGGGGTCGCCCGGGCCGATGCCCACCCAGTAGACCTCGCCTGATGGCTGGGGAGCCGCGCCGGCCAGCTTGGCTTCGAGCAGGCGGTGTGCCAGGCCGGGGTGGCCAGCGAGCAGGGCTTCGGCTATCGGGCCCTGGAAGGCGTCTTCCCAGAAAATGCGGCGTTGCTGCACGCTGGGCAGCCATGTCTTGACCTGGCTGCGAAACTGCCTGGCCAGGCCGGCCAGTTGGCCATAACGGGCGGGCAGCCAGCTTTCGAGCTTGGCGCGCACCAACCGGGCCAGCACGGGGGCATGGCCGCCGCTGCTGACGGCCACCATGAGGGGCGATCGATCGACGATGGCGGGGAAGATGGCACTGCACAGGCTGGGCGAATCGACCACGTTGACCGGAATGCCGCGGGCCTGTGCCTGGGCCGATACGGTGGCGTTCAGCGGGCTTTTGTTGGTGGCGGCCACGGCCAGCACCACGCCGTCGAGGTCGCCGCCGATGTAGCTGCGCTGGTGCAGTTCGGTGGCCAAAGGGATAAGTTCGGGATGAATGCGAGGCGCCACTACGCGCAACCGTGCGCCGGCGCTGCAAAGCAGGCGCGCCTTGCGCAGCGCTACGTCGCCGCCGCCGACCAGCAGGACGACGCGACTTTGCAGGGAGTGGAAGAGGGGAAGGAATTCCATGGCGGCCAGGCATCGCGCCTGGGGTGCTTGGCCGGTGTGGCCGGCCACGATGCGCGATGGCACCCAGTGTAAGACCGCCGCATGGATCAGGCGCCGGGCCGGCAGGCCGGCGCCTTGCGAAAAATCATCCGAATGTGAATAAAGGCCTATTCACACTAAGACAGGCCATCAGCGCGGCGTGCTGGCCAATGTTTCGGCGAACTGCGGGACTGAGGCCAGGAAGGTCTTGACCAGGAAGTCGGCGCCGTTGTCGCCGATACCGCCATAGGCATTCACGTCCATTTCGAGCACGGCCTGGTTGCTGGTATCCAGGTAGGCACGGGTCCAGCGATTCTGCGTATTCCAGTCGTTCAGCAGGTTGAGCGGCACGGGCTGGCCGGAGGCGAAGCTGGCGCGCAGCAGCAGGTCGGCGCAGGTCATCTCGATGTCGCAGTCGTTGAATTCGATGCGCAGGCTTTCGGCACCGCTGTCGCCCGGTTCGATGTCAATGACGGGATTGCCGCCGGTGGCTGCGCTGGTCTGGTAGGCAAAGCCCGCCTCGTCCAGGATTTCGCCCAGCAGGTCGGGGTCCAGCGCGCCCAGCAGGGTGCTGTCGGGGCTGGCCGAGTCGTCGTCGCCCAGGTCGCCCACCAAGTTGCCGAACAGCTCGTCGACCGGTATTGGGTTGCCGTTCAGGGTAGCCGCGCCGTCGGCGTAGTGGAAAGCGCCCACCAGGTTGTCGCCGTCGTTCTTGCCGATGCTCAGCATTTCCGCCATGCCGGCCGCGGCGCTGACCTGGTCTGCGGCTTCGGTGGCGGCCTGCTGGGCATCCAGGCCCTGGCTTTGCAGAAGCTGCGCCAACATATCCTGGGCCATTGGCTTGGACAGGATGATCTTCAGATCGAGCGCCTTGATGGCTTGCTGGATCAGGGCCTGGGGGTCGTCGATGGCGGGCGGTTCGGTGTCCAGGGCGGCCGGCTTGGTCAGGTCCAGCGCCAGCGCCAGGTGGCTTTCGCCCTTGGCAGTCTGCCAGGTGACGGGATCCAGCCGCAGCGACGGGTTGCCCGCCAGCATCTGCCTGCCGTATTGCAGCAGCGCCTGGCGGCGCTCGGGCGTCAGGACCTCGGCTGCAGGCGCGTCGCTTTGGCCGATTTCGGTGAAGATTTCGTTGTACAGCTTGGACAGGTCGGCGGTGGCCTGGCCGTCCAGGCGATCCAGTTTCAGGGTGGCCTGGCCCTGGCCGAAATTGCGGCCGTTGACGTCCAATTGGCCTACCTGGTAGTGCATATGCACGTTCAGGCTGGCGCCGCTTTCGGCCAGGCTGGCCGTATAGCCCAGCGATTGCATGGCCACCTTGGTGCCGGTGGCCACGTCTTCGACGTCCAGCCGCTGCACTTGCGCGCTGGAGCTGCCGATGCCGAAGCCGAACTGGCCCTGGCGGCTGTCGATATCCAGGGTGATGCCCGAGGCGTTCATCTTGGCCGGGCGCTCGCTTTGGCTGGCGTCCAGCGCAACTTGCCCGACCTCGATCTTTGCCGTGGAGCTACGCGTGGCCTGAGTGTATTGCCCTTCTGCGTGGGCACCGCTGAAGGTCAGCACATCGCCGTCCTTGCGCAATTCGATGGGCGCCACGCCGGCCGTGCCGGAGGTGTCGCCGTTGTATGACACTACGGTGTCGCTCCAGAACGGCGTGGCGCCCTTGGTCAGTTCGAACAGCGGTTTCAGGTCTTCGTTGGCGAGCAGCTCGGCATGTACGAACGCGAGTTGAGGCAGCCACTTGCCATGCGCGAGCGCTCCTTTGGGAAACGGACCGTGTTCGATGCGCGACACGAATTCCGCCGTGCCTGACGGCAGCCCCTTGGGCGCATTGTCCGTCTTGGTCAGCGAGACGCCGTAGCGGGCCTGGCTGGTGAAGAAATTCCGCTGGTAATCTAGTTGGCGGACTTCAAGGCCGAAGCCCATGCCTGCGAAGGCATCGGCAAGTTTCTGGTTGACTTCTGCCAACCGGGCCGGCGTCTCGGCCTCGATGCGTTTGCCGGTGTACCAGGTAGTGCCCAGCCAGCCTGCCGCCAATACCACAATCACGCCCGCCGTGATCCCCGCTGCCTTTTTCATCGTACCCGTCCGACTTCAGTTATGGATGCGGCCCGGCGGGCATCGCGCGGCCGGCCGGGCTGGGGTGATTACCCGCGGCGAGTATAACGACGCAAGGTAGTGCCGTGGCCGGAGCGACGTTACCAGACGTTTCCGCGCGGGTGCTGCCAAGCCTGCCAAGTGTCTGGCCCAGAAGGCTAGAGCGGGTCTAGCGGGTAGATTGGCCGGCGCACGTGCTTGAACTCGACCTGACTGTAGTCCGAGGTGGTGACGCCCACACCCGTGCACTCGATGATCTCTGTCGCCATGGCGGCGAAGCCCGCCCGCCAATGCACCCGGCTCTTCAGCGCGACATAGCGCTTTTGCAGCGGGTCGATGCCGGCCGACAGCAGGCAGTTGATATCGAAGGGTTCCTGGTGACGCGACACGATCACGATCTGCACGCGGCCGGTATCGAACACGACGGTAAGCCCCGTGTCGTTGCGCACGCCGCGGTACATGGGGCCGCGGTTCAGGTAGACGCCGTCGAACACCAGCTTGACCCGGCCGGTGACCGACAGCGGCTGGCTTTGCTGCTTCAGCGCCGGCATGGGCACCTTGCCTCCCAGTTCCAGGGTGATGTCCGCGCCTACGCCGGCGGCCGCAGCCTGTTGCGCGGCCTGCGGATCGCACAGCGCGTAGAACGCCACGTTGTCGAGCTCTTGGCGCAGGATCTCGGCCAATACGGCAGTGGTATCCATGGTGCCGCCCGAGCCGGTGTTGTCGAAATGATCGAGCAGGATGACCGGGCCTTGCTCGATGGCCTTGGCCCGGGCGATGGCGGGGGCCAGCGGTTCGCAATGGAACACCCATTGTTCGCGGCCATTCCAGGCGGTCTCGAGAAGTTCGTCGCGCAAGCGTTCCGCCGCCGGCAGGTCTGCGTCGGTGCAGATGACCGCGCTCAGGCCGGCTTCGCGGATGTCGGCGTGCGGAAAACCCACGAATACCGATGCCGCCAGCACTTCCCGGGTTTCCAGCGCCTGGCAGCGTGCCTGCAGGGATTTGTTGGGATCGGCATGAGTGCCTTGGCACATGATGTGCGGCAGCATGGGCTTGTTGGCCCAGGTCATCATGGGGCGTATTTCGCCCTTCAGGGCGCGGGCGATGACGCTGGCCGCGCGTATGCCGGCATCGCGGATGTCGACGTGCGGATAGGTGTGGAAACCCGTGACGACAGTGGCGTGCCGCACGATGTCATCGTAGATATTGGCATGCATGTCCAGGGTGACGCCCACCGGCGTATCGGGATCGATCTCGCGCAGCCGGCGCAGCAGATGGCCTTCGGCATCTTCGACGCCCTCGGCCACCATGGCGCCATGCAGATCGAGCAGGATGGCGTCGTAGCCGCCGCGCCGCACTTCGTCGAGCACCAGGTTGCACAGGCGTTCGTAGGTGACCGCATCGGCAGGGGCGCTGGGCCAGGATTCGGCCGCTACTGGCACGACGATCTCGGCGCCTTCGCGCCGCGCGATCTCGATGTAACCGCCCAGGCCGCTGTCGGTGTTTTCGTAGGCGCGGATGGCCCGTTCGCCGGACAGGATCTCCGGGCTGCCACGGAAAAAACGCTCCAGCGGCGTGGGTACCGGGGAGAAAGTGTTGGTTTCGTGCTTGATCATCGCCAGCAGCCAACGCATGGTGTCTTGCTCCAGGTGGATTCAACAGGTGCGGCTCAATCGGGGAAGCGCGCAGCGCTGCGGGGGTGAGCTTCATTCAGCGGACGGAAATTACGGAAATCCCAGCCGCGCCCCGGAGCGGCGTCGATCAGGGCGCGCGTGTATTCGTGTGCGGGTTGGGTCAGCACTACGTCGGCGGCGCCGGTTTCGACGACCAGGCCGCGCTGCATGACCATGATGGTGTCGCAGATCTGTGCGGCCACGCGCAGGTCGTGCGTGATGAACAGCACGCCCACGCCGGTGCGCTGGCGGATCTGTTCCAGCAGTTCGAGCACCTGCGCCTGCACCGAGACGTCCAGCGCCGAGACGGCCTCGTCGGCCACCAGGACTTCGGGTTCCATGACCAGGGCGCGGGCAATGCAGATGCGCTGCCGCTGGCCGCCCGAGAACTGGTGCGGGTAGCGCTGCATGGCGTCGGGGCCCAGCCCCACCACGCGCATTGTTTCGGCTGCCCTGGCCAGCGCGCGCTCGCGCGTTTCGCCGAAATTCAGCAAGCCCTCGATGATGGACTCGCCCACTTTGCGCCGCGGGTTGAGCGACCGGTAGGGATCCTGGAAAACGATCTGGATGCGGCGGCGCACAGGGCGCAGCGCCGCGCCCGACAGGGTGGAGATATCGTCGCCGCCGATCAGCATGCTGCCGGCCGTGGGTTCGATCAAGCGCAGGATGCAGCGCGCCACGGTGGACTTGCCCGAGCCCGATTCGCCCACGATGCCCAGGATCTCGCCCTTGCGCAGCGTCAGGTTGACGTCGTTCGCGGCCAGTACCGTACGCCGGCTGCCGCCCCAGAATGGCCGCTTGTCGGTATAGGTGCGTCCCAGCCCCTTTACGCGCAAGACCGCGTCGCCGGCCGGCGCGTCGCGGCGCACCGGCACCAGGCTGGGTACAGACGACACCAGGCGTCGTGTGTAGCTTTGCTGCGGGCGAGCCAGGATGTCGTCGCGCGTGCCGGATTCGATCAGGTCGCCGCGGTTCATGACGACGATGCGGTCGGCGATCTCGGCCACCACGCCGAAGTCGTGGGTGATGAACAGCACGGCGGTACGGTGCTTGCGCTGCAATTCCTTGATCAACACCAGGATCTGCTTTTGCGTGGTGACGTCCAGCGCGGTGGTGGGTTCGTCGGCGATAAGCAGGCGCGGTTCGAGGATGAGCGCCATGGCGATGACAATGCGCTGGCGCTGGCCGCCGGAAAGCTGGTGCGGGTACGAATCGTAGATGCGTTCGACTTCGGGCAGGTGCACCGAGCGGAACATGTCCAGCACCTTGGCGCGGCGCTGCGCGCGCGACATGCGGCGGTGCAGGCGCAGCACCTCGTCGACCTGCAGGCCCACGGTATGCACCGGGTTGAGCGCCGTCATGGGTTCCTGGAACACCATGGCCATGCGGGTGGCGCGCAGTTCGCGCAGGCGGCGTGGCGAGGCGGTGATGACATCCTCGCCCTCGACCCGCACGGCGCCGCTGGGCAGCAGCACGCCGGGCGGCAACAGGCCCATCACCGCCAGCGAGCTGACCGATTTGCCCGAGCCGGATTCGCCCACCACGCAGACGGTTTCGCCGGCATGCACGTCCAGGCTGAGATTGCGCACGACCCGGTTGCCGGCGCCGGCGACTTCGACCGACAGGTTGCGGATGGCCAGCACGGCATCGGTGGTGTCGCCCGCGGGAGGGTGGGGGGAATAGGGCATGGCGTCAGATCCTACGCACCATCTTGGGGTCGAGCGCATCGCGCAGCGCGTCGCCCAGGATATTGACGCTGAGCACGGTCAGCGACAGGAACAGGCCGGGAAACAGGATCAGGCCAGGCAGCATGCGGAAGTACATGCGCCCTTCGGACATGATGTTGCCCCATGAGGGAATCTCGGGGGGGATGCCAGCCCCCAGGAAGCTGAGGATGGCTTCGGTCAGCATGGCGGACGCGAAGACATAGGTGCCTTGCACGGTGAGGGGGGCCACGGTGCTGGGCACCATGTGGCGCCACAATAGCAGGGGCAGCGGCGTACCCAGCGCCAGCGCGGCCTCGACATAGGGCTCGCCGCGCACGCTGAGGATCTGGCCGCGCACCAGCCGCACCACGCGCGGGATTTCCGGGATGGTGACCGCCACCAGCACGGTGGTCAGGCTGGCGCCCGTCACCGATACCAGCGCGATGGCCAGCAAGATGCCGGGGATCGCCATGATGGCGTCCATGACCCGCATGATGAAGCCGTCGAGCGAGCGGAACCACCCCGCCACCAGGCCGATGACCAGGCCGAGGACTACGCTGATGGCGGCCGCGCCCAGGCCGACGATCAGCGACACGCGCGCGCCGTACACCACGCGTGACCAGATGTCGCGCCCGAAAGCGTCGGTGCCCAGCAGATAGCCGCCGAATGGGGGTTTCAGGCGGTTGCCCGGGTCGAGCGAGGTGGGATTGACCGTACCCAGCCAGGGAGCCAGCAGCGCCGCCGCCACGATCAGCAGCAGCACGACCAGCGCCAGCAGCACCGGCCAGCTTTTCAGCGAGTGGCGCACGCGCCGCCAGGCGGTGGTGCGGGGATCGCCCGGGGGCGCGTCGGTGGCTTGGGCGATGGCGTCCGATTGCGTGGCCATGGTCAGTACCTGATGCGCGGGTCGAACAGCGTGTAGGCGCAATCGACGACCAGATTGATGAAGACGTAGACGAAGGCGAAAAACAGCGTCAGGCCCTGGATGACGGGGTAGTCTCGCGCCAGCACGGCTTCGACCACCAGTCGGCCCAGCCCGGGGATGTTGAACACCGATTCCGTGACCACCACGCCGCTGATCAACAGCGCGATGCCCACGCCCACTACCGTGGCGATGGGCACGGCGGCGTTGCGCAGCGCATGCCCGAGCAGCACCCCGGTTTCACCCAGGCCCTTGGCGCGCGCGGTGCGGATGAAGTCTTCGCCCATGACCTCGATTACGCTGGTGCGCGTGATGCGGGCGATCAGTGCCACATAAATGGTGGATAGCGCCAACGAGGGCAGGATCAGGCGGTGCAAGAAAGGCCAGAAGCCGCCTGACAAGGGCGTATAGCCCTGTATCTTGAACCAGTCGAGCTCGATGGCAAACGCCCAGATCAGCAGGTAGCCGGTGACGAACACCGGTACCGAGAATCCCAGCACCGAGAAGCCCATGACGATGCGGTCGAGCAGCCGGCCCTGGCGCCAGGCTGCCAGGATGCCCAGCGGGATGGCGACCACCAGGGTGAACACCAGGGTCAGCAGCGCCAGGCTGAGCGAGGGCTCGAGCCGTTGGCTGATGAGCTGGCGCACCGGCACGCCCGACATCAGCGATGTGCCGATGTCGCCTTGCACCAGCCGTCCCGCCCACAGGAAGAACTGCTTGAGCAAGGGCTGGTCCAGGCCCATGACCTGGCGGATCTGGTCGATGCGTTCGGGCGTGGCACCATCGCCGGCCATGATGACGGCGGGGTCGCCGGGGCTCAGGCGCAGGATGGCGAAGACGACCACGGCCACCAGCACCAGTACCGGAATGGTGGCCAGCAGGCGGCGCAGGATGAAAGCCAGCATGGGCGGTCCGGGCCTACGGCGCTTTCTTGACGTTCCAGAACGCCATGATGGGCGCGTGCACCAGCCCGCTGAGCTTGATCGTGTATGCCGTGGGCACCGACATCTGCCCCAGCGGCACATACAGGCCTTCGTCGATGCCGATGCGCTGCACTTCGTCGGCGATCTTCTTCTGCTCGGCCGGGTCGGACGTCAGCGCGAACTTGGTGCGCAGGGCTTCGATCTCGGGGAAGTCGGGCCAGCCGAACCAGGCGTTCTCGCCGTTGGCCGAAGCCGGCGCCGAACGTACCGGGTCCATGATGTCGGTGGCGTACCAGTTGGTGTTGTGGATGTTCCAGCCGCCGGCATCGGGCGCGGCCTTGGATGCCCGCCGGGCCACGACGCTTTGCCAGTCCATGGCGGCCAGGTTCACGTTGAAGCCCGCTTTGCGCAGGGCCTGCGCCATGACCACCGGCTGCGGGCTGAGCGTGCCGACGTCGGTGGCATGCATGACCAGGATGGGCGTGTTGTCGTAGCCGGCTTCTTTCAGCAAGGCCTGGGCTTTCTCGATGTTGGACGGAACCACCACGTCTTTGCCGATGTCGCTTTCGAAGGGTGTGCCGCAGCCCCACAGCGAGGCGCAGGTCTGGTAGTACTTGGGATTGCCCACCAGCGCCTTCATGACGTCTTCCTGGCCGATGGCGTACATGGCGGCCTGGCGGATTTTCTTGTTGTTGAAGGGCGGGTACTTGAAGTTGAAGCGGTACATCGTGAAGTAGCCGACCGGGCTGAGCGATTCGACCTTGAAGTCGGAATTGCCATCGAGCATGGGCAGCAAGTCGTACGGGAACTGCTCGACATAGTCGATTTCGCCGCCCATCAGCGCGTTGGCGGTGGTCAGGGCGTCGGGCATGACGTTCCAGACGACTTTGTCGACATTGACGACCTTGCCTCCGGCCAGCCCGCTGGCGGGCTCCTTGCGCGGCACGTAGTCGGTGTTCTTGACGTAGACGGTAGTGACGCCGGGCTTGAATTCGGCCACCTTGAAAGGGCCCGAACCGGTCATGTCGGTGATGGGTGTGCCCACCGGGATTTCGGCGATGCGCTTGGGCATCATGAAGGCGGCCGTGCCGGTGGGTTTGGACAGGGCGCGCAGCGCCAGGTCGGTGGGTTCGGTCATGACGATGCGGAAGGTGTTGTCGTCGACGACATCAATGCTTGCCACGAATTTCAGCAGGGTGCGGCCCATGCCGTCGCCTGCGGCCCAGCGCTTGATCGAGGCCACGCAGTCTTCGGCCTTGACCGGCTTGCCATCGTGCCACTTGAGGCCGGGGCGCAACGTCATGGTGTAGGTCTTGCCGTCGGCCGAGACATCCCACTTGTCGAGCATCTGCGGCTGGATCTTGTTGTCGGCGTCGACGGCCAGCAGGGTGTCGTAGATCATGTAGCCATGCCAGGTCGTGATGTACGCGGTGGTGGCATGAGGGTCGGTAAGCCGCAGCGGCGAATGCATGACCGCCCGGATGACGGTTTCTGCGTGCGCGCCGCCGGCTGCCAAGAGCGCTGCACCGGCCAGGACGGCCACACGGACAATCTTCAGCATGGAAATTCCCCTTTCAGTCGATGGGGCGGCGATAATTGCCGCCGCAGTGTCCGGCGCGCCGCCCGCCGCGGCGCGCCGGGTCAGGCGCTTGCCGGGCGGGCGGGAAAAGCCGGGCCGCACGGCGCCATTCTGATGCCGTGGCGCAGCCGTGTCCATGGTTGCCGGGTGGCATCCATCAACATCGATCCTGGCGCCGCGCACACCAGAATGGTATGGGCGATATCGGTGAAATCGGCCCGGAAGTGCGCCGAGCTCTTGAGCACCAGGATAGCCTGGCGGGTGGGTTCGATGCCGGCGAAGCGAAACATTTCCTGGTCGGCCATCTGCACCTTGTTCGAAGCCACCACGATGCGCACGCCATCGAGCCGCAAGCACGCGCTGGGACCGAGGTCCATGTGAAAGCCGCGGTAGAACGCACCGTGCGTATCGAAGCGTCCGTCGGAGATTTTCTCGACCAGGTATTCGGCTTCGAGCGGAGCGTCATCGGGAATACCCGAATGCCCGCCCAGCGCGATCTTGACGGTGTTGCCGGCGCCGGCACGATGGGCCGCCAGCGCGGCGGCCGGATCGACGATCAGGCCGATGGCCGTGTTCGAGGCACGCTGCTCGAGCAGCGCGCGCAGGATGCCCGTGGTGTCGGAACTTCCGCCCGCGCCCGGGTTGTCTTGCACGTCGGCAATGATCACCGGCTTGGTGCTGTCGCGTGCCATGGCCATGGCGGCCTGCACGGCTTCGTCGGGGGTATGGATCTTGCCGCCGAAGTCGGCCTCGGCATTGAGCACGGCGCGTGCCATGGCATCGGCCGCGGCATCGGCATCGGCCTGGGTGTCGCTGTAGGCCCATACCGTGGGGGCGCATTCGGGAAAGTCGGCCGCCGGGAAGCCGGTGGCAAACGACAGGCTGATGGTTGTCTCGCGCGATTCCAGGTCTTCAAGCAGCTTGTACAGGCTGCGCGAGGGCTCGATGTCGGTGGATTGCCAGCACAGCGAGATCAGGTAGGGAATGCTGCGCAGGGCGACGTACGGGCGCGGCATGCCGTGCAGCCGGGGCTCGAGCAACTGGGCTGCGCGCCGGCCGGTATCGGCCATGTCGATGTGCGGGTAGGTGCGGTAGCAGACCAGGCTGTCGGCATGCACCACCATGGCGCGTGTCACATTGGCATGCAGGTCGAGGCTGGCCACGATGGGCATGTCGGGGCCGACCAGCGCGCGCACACGGCGCAGCAGCTCGCCTTCGCCGTCGTCGTAATGTTCGGCCACCATGGCGCCATGCAGGTCGAGATAGACGGCGTCCAGCGGCAGGGCCTGGCGCAGGCCGTCCAGGATCATGCCGCTGATGCGTTCGTAGGCATCGCGGGTGACGTGGCCGGAAGGACTGGCCGCAGCCCAGGTGGTAGGCAGCAGCGTATGTTCATGCATGGCCTCGATGAACCCGGCCACAGGGATATTGGCGCCGGCCACAGCCTCGAACATGGCGGGCCCCGATACCAGCTTGGGCCAGCCTCCGCCCTTGTCGGCGAATTCTTCCCAAGTGGCGCGCGAGGGCGCGAAGGTATTGGTTTCGTGCTGGAACCCGCCTATCCCGATGCGCATCGGAGCGATCCTCCCAAGGACTTGCGTTCACATAGAAGAAACCTGGATAGGGGGATTCTGCTGAAGAAATGCGCATTGGGCAATACGGCTATGCCCTTGGCGGGGGTCTTGTTCTATTGGACGTCGTGGCGGGATGGCGTGGACGCCGCTGGGGCGGGTGGCGTTCTTGCGTGCTTGGCCTCGGTTTTTCTAAAAAGGGAAAAATGTGCGGGGCCGGCAATCCCAGTCGCCCTGCGCGACTGGGATTGCCATTCGTACTGCGGTATGCGTGGGGATAATGTGGATTGCAGTGCAAGGGGCGAGCTGCTATGCGGGGCGTTTCAGCGCAGCCGCTTCTAAGCTCTGCGAAATCAGCCAGTAATCTGGCGGCTTGGCGTCATTTCAGCAAACAGCCCATGCATGCACTCGTATGAACGGCAATCCCAGTCGCGCAGGGCGACTGGGATTGCCGGCCCTGTACGTTTTTTCTTCTCGCGAAAAACCGTAGCCAAGCACGCAAGAACTCAACTCGCCCCTACGGCGTGGCATATCGGATTCAATGCGAGTCGGGGCGGGGTGGTGGGAGCGCCGCGGCGCCTCGGGGCCGGGTCCGGGCGGCAGGCGCCCGGACGGCCCCGTGAAGCCAAGGCACTCCCAGCACCCCGCTCCGGCGCCATCAGAACCAATATCCTTACACCGAAACTAGGTTTCTATCTACTTAGCCACCGGCATCGTGAATTCCGCCCCCTTTGCAATGCTGTCCGGCCACCGCTGCATCACACTCTTGTACCGCGTATAGAACCGCACGCCTTCTTCACCGTAGGCGTGATGGTCGCCGAACAGCGAACGCTTCCAGCCCCCGAACGAATGCCAGGCCATGGGCACCGGAATGGGCACGTTGATGCCCACCATTCCCACCTTGATCTGGCGCGCGAAGGCCCGCGCGATGCCGCCGTCGGACGTGAAGCACGCCACGCCGTTGCCGAACTCGTGCGCATTGATCAACTCGACCGCGGCCGCGAAATCGGGCACCCGCACCACGCACAGCACCGGCCCGAAGATCTCTTCGCGATAGATGTTCATCTGCGGCGTGACGTGATCGAACAGCGTGCCGCCCAGGAAAAACCCCTTGCCGGCGATCTTCTGCTCGCGCCCGTCGACCACCAGCTTCGCGCCGGCGGCCGAGCCGTCTTCGATGTAGCCGACCACCTTGGCGCGGTGCTGCGCCGTGACCAGCGGGCCCATCTCGGCATCGGGCTCCATGCCGTTCTTGATGACCAGCGCGCGCACCCGCGGAGTCAGCCGCTCGACCAGTGCATCGGCCACGCTGCCCACCGCCACCGCCACCGAGATCGCCATGCAGCGCTCGCCGGCCGACCCGTAGGCCGCGCCGATCAGCGCATCGGTGACCTGGTCCAGGTCGGCATCGGGCATCACCACCATGTGGTTCTTGGCCCCGCCCAGCGCTTGCACGCGCTTGCCGCGGCGCGTGCCCTCGGCGTAGATGTATTCGGCAATCGGCGTCGATCCCACGAACGACAGCGCCTCGACATCGGGATGCGCAATCAGCGCGTCCACCGCCAGCTTGTCGCCCTGCACGACATTGAATACCCCGTCGGGCAGGCCCGCCTCCTTGAACAGCTCGGCCAGGCGCAGCGCCACCGACGGGTCGCGCTCGGACGGCTTGAGCACGAAGGTATTGCCGCAGGCCAGCGCCACCGGGAACATCCAGCACGGCACCATCATGGGGAAATTGAACGGCGTGATGCCCGCCACCACGCCCAGCGGCTGGCGCAGGCTCCAGTTGTCGATACCCCCGCCGATCTGGTCGGTGTACTGGCCCTTGAGCAGTTGCGGCGCCGCGCAGGCGAATTCCACCACCTCGATGCCGCGTGCCACTTCGCCTTTGGCATCGGCAAACACCTTGCCGTGCTCGGCCGTGATCAGGCCGGCCAGCTCGTCCTGGTGCTTGTCGAGCAGTGCCTTGAAGTTGAACAGCACCCGCGCGCGCTTGAGCGCGGGCATTTCCGACCAGGCTGGAAACGCCGCCTTGGCCGCCGCCACCGCCATATTGACGTCGTCGGCCGAGGCCAGCGAAATCGAGGATGTGATTTCGCCGGTGGCGGGGTTGAAGCCTTCGGTGTAGCGGCCGTTGCGGCTTTCGTAGGCGCGGCCGTCGATGAAATGAGAGAGCTTCTTCATGGGATCAGGCGATTTCCTTCAAGACCTTGCCGATCAGTTGGAACATCTCGGCGATTTGTGATTCTTCAATGATGAGCGGCGGCGAGACCGCCAGCGTGTCGCCCGTGTAGCGCACCATCAGGCCAATATCGAAGCACTTCTGGAACGCTTCCGCGGCACGCGCGCCGGGCGCGCCGTCGCGCGGGGCCAGTTCGATGCCGGCTACCAGGCCGATGTTGCGCACGTCGATGACGTTGGGGGCATCTTTCAACGAATGGGCCGCTGCCTCGAAAGCCGGCGACAGCGTGCGCGCACGCGTGAAGAGCTGGTCGCGCTGGTAGAGATCCAGCGTGGCCAGGATGGCGGCGACGGCCAGCGGGTGGGCCGAATACGTATAGCCGTGGAAAAACTCGATGCCGCCTTGCGTGCCGTTGACGATGGCGTCGTGCACGTCGCGCTTGACTGCCACGGCGCCGGCCGGCACGGCGGCGTTGCTGATGCCCTTGGCCATGGTGATCAGGTCGGGCGTGACGCCGAAGAATTCGCTGGCGGTGGCGGCGCCCAGCCGGCCATAGCCGGTGATGACCTCGTCGAAAATCAGCAAGATGCCGTACTTGGCCGTGATCTCGCGCAGCCGCTCCAGGTAGCCCTTGGGGGGCACCAGCACGCCGGTCGAGCCCGCCATGGGTTCGACGATGACCGCCGCGATGGTGGATGGGTCGTGCAGCGCCACGATGCGTTCCAGTTCGTCGGCCAGGTGCGCGCCCCAGGCCGGCTGGCCCTTCGAGAACGCATTGTGTTCCAGGCTGTGCGTATGGGGCAGGTGGTCGACGGCCGGCAACAGGGCGCCCGAGAAAGTCTTGCGGTTGGGCGAGATGCCGCCTACCGAGATGCCGCCGAAGCCCACTCCGTGATAGCCACGCTCGCGGCCGATCAGGCGGGTGCGTTGTGCGTCGCCGCGGGCGCGATGGTAAGCCAGGGCGATCTTCAGCGCCGTATCGACCGATTCCGACCCCGAGTTGGTGAAGAAGATGCGGTCCATGCCCTGCGGCATCAGGCCGGCAACGGCCGAGGCGGCTTCGAAGGCCAGTGGGTGGCCGAGCTGGAACCCCGGCGCGTAATCAAGCGAGGCGGCCTGGCGCGCAATGGCCTGGACGATTTCGTCGCGGCAATGGCCGGCATTGACGCACCACAGGCCCGACGTGCCGTCGAGCAGTTGGCGGCCATCGACCGAGGTGTAGTACATGCCCTTGGCGCCTGCCAGCATGCGAGGTTGGGATTTGAATTGCCGATTGGCGGTAAACGGCATCCACAGGTGTGACAGGTCGGGCAGGCCGGTGGGGGCATTCATGGTACGGACTCCAGGAAGACCTGCATGGCGGGCCGGCGGCCTGTACGGCCCGGACGCGGCGCAAGCGGCAGGATTACAGTCATTCTGATCGCGCCGGGCCGGGATGAAAATATACAATCCATGTAAAGCTCGCTAACTGTATAGGTAAAAACTGGCAAACTGTATAGATAAACGGCTTGCCTACGCCCGCCATGTTCGATTTCCAGCCTATCCGCACGCGCAATCAGGCTCCCACGCTGGTGGACCAGGTGGTCGATGCCTACGTGCGCGCCATCCAGTCCCAGGAGCTGCGCCCCGGCATGGCCGTCCCGTCGGTGCGCGAGTTCGCGCGCACGTATCAGGTCAGCACGTTCACGGTGGCCGGTGCCTACGGCCGGCTGGTGGCCCAGGGTTGGCTGGCCGCCCGGCCGGGTGCCGGCTACCGGGTGGCGGCGCGGCCCCGGCCGGCTGCCGCGACGGCGCCGGCCTCCTGGCAACCGCCGCGGCGCAGTGCCGGCTGGTTGCTGTCGGACATCTACGCCGATCATTCCATTCCCATTAAATCCGGCTGCGGCTGGCTGCCGGGCGAATGGTTGAACGAAGAGGGCCTGCATCAGGCGCTGCGGCACCTGGGCCGCGTGCCGGCCCTGCGCATCGCCGGTTATGGGCACCCGTACGGCTATGCGCCGTTGCGCGAAACCGTGGCCGCCGGCCTGGCTGCCCATGGTCTGGACATCGCCGCTGACCAGGTGGTGCTGACCCAGGGCGTCACGCATGGCCTGGATCTGGTGATCCGCACCCTGCTGCGCCCGGGCGACACGGTGGCCGTCGAGCAGCCCTGCTATGCCAACCTGCTGCAACTGCTGCGCCTGGCGGGCATGCGGGTGGTCAGCGTGCCGCGCACACCCGATGGCCTCGACTGCGACGCGCTGCATCGCTTGGCGGCCGACCACCGGCCGCGCGCCCTGTTCGTCAATACCGTCCTGCAGAATCCGTCCGGGGCGGTCATGAGCATGGCCAACGCATTTCGCGTCTTGCAGGCGGCCCAGCAACATGATTTCTGGATCGTGGAAGACGATATCTCGCGCGAGTTGATGCCCGGCGCCTCACCACTGCTGGCCGCGCTGGATGGCGCCCAGCGGGTGGTGTACCTGGGCGGGTATTCAAAGGTGATCAGCCCCTCGGTGCGCGTGGGCTACGTGGCGGCACATCGCGACCTGATACGCGACATCGCCCGCACCAAGATGGCGGTGGGGCTGACCTCGCCGGAAATCATGGAAAGGGTGGTGCACCAGGTGATCCGCGAAGGGCGTTATCGCGCCCACATCACGCGCACGCGCGAACGCCTGGCGCAGGCTCATGCCGCAGTCGGCCAGCACATGGACGACCTGGGCATGCAGGTCTGGGCGCGTCCGCAGGCGGGCTTGTTCTTGTGGGCCAGCTTGCCGGCGCAGGCTGGCGGCGCCAATGGCCTGGCCGAGCTTGCGCTGAAAGACGGTGTCTGGCTGGCGCCCGGCTCGTACTTCGATCCGGGCGAGGCCGATGTTGCCTGGATACGCTTCAACGTGGCGTATTCGCAGGGGCCCGAGCTGTGGCGCTTCCTGCGCGGCGCATGCGGCCCCTAGGCCTTGCGGCGTCAGGTGTTGCGTTCGTAGACCACGAAATCGTAGTCGTAGCCGTTTTCCGCGGGTTGCGGCTGGCGCGATGTTTCGCGCCAGGCAAACGATGGCAGGTAGGGAAAGAAGGCATCGCCATCGACTTGTGCATGCACTTCGGTGGCAACGATGCGCAGCGCCAGCGGCAGGGCCTGCGCATAGATCTGCGCGCCGCCGATCACATAAGCATCGTCGACATCGCCGCAGGCCTCGATGGCGGCTTGCAGCGTGGGTGCCACCACGGCGCCGTTCGCCGCATAGCGCGGGTTGCGGGTAATGATGATATTGGTTCGGCCGGGCAGCGGCCGGCCCAGCGATTCCCAGGTCTTGCGGCCCATGATGATGGGGCTGCCCAGGGTGGTGCGCTTGAAATGCGCCAGGTCGCCCGGCAATTTCCAGGGCAGGGCATTCTCGCGTCCGATGACGCGGTTGTCGGAATAGGCAACGACCAGGGTCAGGCGGGGTGGCGCGGGCATGGGCAAATTCAGTCGACGGGCTGTGGAAGGCGTTGGGGGTCAGACCGCCATCGGTGCGGTCAGGGCCGGATGGTGCTGGTAGCCCTCGAGCGTGAAGTCGGTGGGCTCGACCTGCTCCAGCCATTCGGGCTGGTAGCGCCCGGTGACGGCGTAGTCGGGAATGCGGTCCGACAGCACCAGGCGCGGCGCTTCGTAGGGCTCGCGGGTAAGCTGTTCGCGCAGCATCGGCAGGTGGTTTTCGTAGATGTGGGCGTCGCCGATGAAGTACGAGAACCAGCGCGGCGTATAGCCGGTCAACCTGCCCGCCAGGTGCAGCAGGGCCGCGCCTTCGGTCAGGTTGAAGGGCGTGCCCAGCCCCACGTCGTTGGACCGGATATACAGGCACAGCGAGATTTCGCGCGTGGTGGCGTTGGGCAGGAACTGATACAGCAAGTGGCAGGGCGGCAGCGCCATTTCTTCGATCTGCGCCCAGTTCCAGCCGTGGAACAGGATGCGCCGGTCTTGCGGCGTGTGATGGATGGCGTCCAGGCACTGGCGCAACTGGTCGACCGCCTTGTACAGCAGCACATGCGGCACGCCGTCTTCATCGAGCTCGGCCACTTGCGCATAACCGCGGTCGCGGGCGTGCCGGATCTGTGCATCGTTGGCGCGCGGCAGCAGCTTGTAGGCCGGCCAGCGGCGCCATTGCACGCCATACACCGGGCCCAGGTCGTCCGGCCCTTCGCGGTAAGGGTTGGCCAGCCAGTTGGCGTTTTCGTTGGCGTTCTGGTCCCACACCTTGCAGCCCAGCGCGCGGAAATCGGCGGCGCTGCGGGCGCCGCGCATGAATCCCACCAGTTCGCCCACGGCCGACTTGAAGGCCAGTTTCTTGGTCGTCACCGCGGGAAAGCCCTGCTGCAGGTCGAAGCGCAGTGCCGCACCTGGCAGCGACAGGGTGCGGATGCCGGTACGATTTTCCTGCCACGCGCCGTGGTCGAGAATCGATTGGATGAGCGAGAGGTATTGTTTCATGGCGATGTACCCGCTTGTGCGGGCGTGGCGGGCCAGGGTCAGGCGGCCTGCGTGTCCTGGGTATCGACGATGTCCACCGAGAAAGTCAGTTCCGCGGTTTTTTCCAGCATGGCCGAGGCCGAGCAGTACTTTTCGTGCGACAACTGCACGGCACGTTCGACAGCGGCGCTCGGCAGGTTCTTGCCGGTGACCGTGAAGGCGAAATGGATGCGGGTGAAGACCTTGGGATCGGCGTCGGCGCGCTCGGCCGACAGCTTGACGCTGCAACCCGTTACCGCATGGCGGCCGCGTTTCAGAATCAGCACCACGTCATAGGCGGTGCAGCCACCCGTGCCGGCCAGCAGCAATTCCATGGGGCGGGGCGCCAGGTTGTGGCCGCCGCCATCTACGGCGCCGTCCATCGTGGCAACGTGGCCACTGCCGGTGCTGGCCACGAAGAGCATGCCGTCGGGGCCGCCCCAGTTGATCGTGCAGTCCATGCGGGTTCCTTGAGCGTTGAGCGCAAACAAATTCCGATGATACCCGTTGCGTACAATTCCCGATGGAGAACCCCGCCGCACAGCAGGGCGGGGATGCCCATCCAGGAGCCCACCCCATGTCCGTTGCCCCCACGTCTTCCGGTTTTACGCCTTTCTCGCGTCGGCGCGGCCCGTTCGATCCCCTGTTCGCTGAAATCGATCGTGCGCTGCGCGTGCTGTCGGGTGCCGCCACGTCTGCGCGGGCGTATCCGGCCGATGCGCCCGAGCCCGTGCCGCCGCTGTCCGACCAGCAAAAGCGCCATGCCGCCGGCCTGATGCGCGTCAATCACGTAGGCGAAGTCTGCGCCCAGGCGCTGTACCGGGGGCAGGCCGCGGCCTGCCGCGAGGCACCGGTACGCAGCCTGCTGCACCACGCCGCCGCCGAAGAAGTCGACCACCTGGCCTGGTGCGCGCGCCGCCTCGAAGAACTGGGCAGCCGTCCCAGCCTGCTCAACCCCGTGTGGTATGCCGGCTCGTTCACGCTGGGCGCGCTGGCCAGTTGCGCCGGCACCGCGCGCAACCTGGGTTTCATGGCCGAAACCGAGCGCCAGGTCGAGGCCCATCTCGACGGCCACTTGCGCAGCCTGCCCGAAACCGACCAGAGGTCGCGCCAGATCGTGGGCAAGATGAAAGCCGACGAGGCCCAGCATCGCAGCAATGCCGAACAGGCGGGCGGGGTGCCATTGCCGGCGCCGGTACGCGGCGCCATGCGGGCCATGTCGCGCCTCATGACCTCCACCGCCTACTGGGTTTGAATGCCCGGCCTTGGTGCAAGACGTGGTGCGCTGCACAATAAAAGTGCAAACGGTGGCCCGAATACCTCAACGCGACCGAGCTAAGTCATTGAAAAATATAGGGTAACCCCGCAAGGGTTTACCCTTTTCGCAAAAACCCTTTGCAGCGTACAGTCAATAGTGAAGCCGGTTGCCAGCCTTATTGCGGCGAAACCACAACGTCGATACCCGCGCTGCAGTCATCCTCAAAAAAATCTTGCATCGCACAAAACAATGCGCTACGATTCAGTCATGGATGTTGAAGACGCAGTCGGTGCGGTGTTTACCCCGAATGCGTAGCGGTCGAACCTGATGCAGTGTTCACCCCAACATGCCCCGGTTGTCTCCTCCACCCTCCTCCTTTGGTGGATTTAGCCCGAGATCGCAAGATCTCGGGCTTTTTTTTCGATGTATTTAATGTGTCCCCAATTATTGGGCGGCAGCGAGATGCAACGTAATGACGCCAGGCTTGTCCCAACGACTTGCGCCTAGTATTTACCCTTAAATACGGCTGCTGCAGCCCCATGGAAAGAATTACAATGCTTTTCTGCGTGGGCGCCCACGGGGTGACGGCAATGGCTGCGGTTACGTTCTGTGTGGCTGCCTTGCACTTGTTTAGGTCTCGCATATAAGACCGTTACACGCGCTCTCGATAATGATCTGCTTCATGAAATTCGACCCAACTAAGGTGCTTCCGTGACCTGGCTGTACATCTGCGTGGTGGCGTTCACGGTGGGAGGACTCATCGTGGCGTCGGAACGCTGGCATGGCGCCTTTACCGGCGATAGCGACCTGAGCAAGCCACAAGCCTCGCATACGCGCGCCACGCCCCGCGTGGGCGGGCTGGCAGTGCTGGCCGGTTCGCTGGCGGGCCTGTTGGTGCTCGGGCCCAGCAACATGACCCTGACCTGGCTGTGGCCCGCGCTGTTCGTGGCGGTGATGCCCGTGTTCGTGGCGGGCCTGCTCGAAGACATCACCAAAGACATCGGCGCCAGCAAGCGCCTGCTGGCGGCGTTCCTGTCGGCTGCCATTGCCTGGTGGTTGTTGGGCGGGGTCAGTCGCGTGGGCATCGCGCCGGTCGACTGGGTGCTGTCGTTCTGGCCCGTGTCGCTGTTGTTCACCATGTTCGCGGTGGGAGGCTGTACGCACGCCCTGAATATCGTCGACGGCATGAATGGCCTGGCGGGCATGGTGGCCACCTTGATGGCGGTGTCGATCGCATTGGTTGCGCTGCAGGTGGGCGACATGCCTATTTCCATGATCGCCGCGGCGCTGGCCTCGGCCACGCTGGGTTTCCTTGTCTGGAACTTTCCTTTCGGCCGGGTGTTCCTGGGCGATGGGGGCGCGTACTTCCTGGGTTTCATGCTGGCCGAACTGGCCGTGCTGCTGGTGGTGCGCAATCCATCGGTGTCGCCGTTCTACGCGCTGGCGGTGTTGTTCTATCCCGTCTTCGAAACCGGTTTTTCCATCTGGCGGCGCCGCTTCAAGCGCGGCGTTCCGGTCGACCAGCCCGATGCCCTGCACCTGCATCAACTGGTATTCCGGCGGCTGGTGCGCGTGACCTTCAGCCGTGGCCGCCGCCATGCGGTGCCGGCGCTGTGCAATGCGCTGGCCTCGCCCTACATGTGGGTACTGGCCTTGATCGGCCTGGTGCCGGCCACCATCTGGTGGGACAACGCCTGGGTCCTCGGCCTGAGCCTGGCGGTATTCGCCGCGGCGTATATCTGGCTGTACGTGCGGCTGGTGTCATGGCGCCGTCCGGGCTGGCTGCTATTGCCGCGCACCCACTGAATCCTGTCGGACGGCCCCGCGACGGGTCGAGGGGCCGTTGTTACAATTCCCCGTTCCTAATTGAAATGCCGTGTACGTAGCGCGGCAAAGGGAGAGCTATCTTGCGTATCGATGAGGTAAAACTTGCCGTGGTTGGCCTGGGCTATGTCGGGCTGCCGCTGGCCGTGGAATTCGGCAAGAAGCGCTCGGTCATTGGCTTTGACATCAATACCAAGCGCATCGACGCCCTGAAGGCGGGTCATGACCATACGCTGGAAGTCGACGACGCCGAACTGGCGCAGGCCAAGCACCTTGGCTACACGGCCGACCGGGCCGACCTGGCCAAGGCCAATGTGTACATCGTCACGGTGCCCACGCCGATCGACAACTACAAGCAGCCCGACCTGACGCCGCTGATCAAGGCCAGCGAGACCATCGGCGCGGTGCTCAAGCGCGGCGATATCGTCATCTACGAATCCACCGTGTATCCCGGCGCTACCGAAGAAGACTGCGTGCCGGTGCTGGAACGCGTGTCGGGCCTGAAGTTCAATGTGGATTTCTACGCCGGCTACAGCCCCGAGCGCATCAATCCGGGCGACAAGGCACACCGTGTCAACACGATCAAGAAGGTCACCTCGGGCTCGACGCCGGAAGTCGCCGACCTGGTCGACACGCTGTACAACGAAATCATCACGGTCGGCACCCACAAGGCGTCCAGCATCCGCGTGGCCGAGGCCGCCAAGGTCATCGAAAACACGCAGCGCGATGTGAACATCGCGTTGATCAACGAACTGGCCCTGATCTTCAACAAAATGGGTATCGACACCGAAGCCGTGCTGCAAGCCGCCGGCACCAAGTGGAACTTCCTGCCGTTCCGTCCCGGCCTGGTGGGCGGGCACTGCATCGGCGTCGATCCGTACTACCTGACCCACAAGGCGCAGGCCATCGGCTATCACCCCGAGATCATCCTGGCGGGCCGCCGCCTGAACGACTCCATGGGCAGCTACGTGGTGTCGCAACTGGTCAAGCAGATGACCAAGCAGCGCATCCATGTGCAGGGCGCGCGCGTGCTGGTCATGGGGCTGGCCTTCAAGGAAAACTGCCCCGACCTGCGCAACACGCGCGTGGTTGATATCGTGAATGAACTGGGCGAATACAACGTCGATGTCGATGTCTACGATCCGTGGGTCGATCCCGAGGAAGCCGTGCACGAATATGGCATCACGCCGGTGGCCAAGGCCGAGGCCGGCAGGTACGACGCCATCATCCTGGCGGTATCGCATCATCAGTTCGTGGAAATGGGTGCGGCCGGAATCCGCAAGCTGGGCAAGGCCAAGCACGTGCTGTACGACTTGAAATACGTTCTGTCGGCCGATGAGTCCGATCTGCGCCTGTAAGGAACCGGCATGACCAACCGCTACGAAAGCACCCTGCAGGAACTGCAACAAAAGCCTCGCAAATGGCTGGTTACCGGCTGCGCCGGATTCATCGGGTCGAACCTGCTCGAAACCCTGCTCAAGTTCGACCAGACCGTGGTTGGGCTGGACAACTTCGCCACCGGCCATCGGCACAACCTGGACGAAGTGCGCAACTCGGTGGAACCGGATCAGTGGGCAAGGTTCACCTTCCAGGAAGGCGACATCCGCGACCTGGCCGCCTGCCAGCAGGCCACCCAGGGCGTCGACCATGTGCTGCACCAGGCCGCGCTGGGTTCGGTGCCCCGTTCGCTGAATGACCCCATCACCACCAACGAAGTCAACATCAGCGGTTTCCTGAACATGCTGGTGGCCGCGCGCGACGCCAAGGTCAAGACCTTTGTCTACGCCGCGTCCAGTTCCACCTACGGCGACCACCCTGGCCTGCCCAAGCTCGAGGACACCATCGGCAAGCCGTTGTCGCCGTATGCGGTCACCAAGTACGTCAACGAACTGTACGCCGACGTGTTTGCGCGTTCGTACGGCCTGGCCAGCGTGGGGCTGCGCTATTTCAACGTGTTCGGCAAGCGCCAGGACCCCGAGGGCGCATATGCGGCGGTGATTCCCAAGTGGACGGCCGCCATGATCCGCGGCGACGATGTCGTCATCAATGGCGACGGCGAGACCAGCCGGGACTTCTGTTTTGTCGAGAATGCCGTGCAGGCCAACCTGCTGGCCGCGCTGGCGCCTGAAGAAGGTGTCAACCAGGTCTACAACGTGGCCTATGGCGGCCGTACCACGCTGAACCAGTTGTACCGCTACCTGGCCCAGGCGCTGGGTGGCCAGGGCGTGCGCTACGACAAGCAGCCGGTGCATACCGAGTTCCGCGCCGGCGACGTGCGCCATTCGCAGGCCGACATCGGCAAGGCCGGCAAACTGCTGGGCTACCAGCCGGCCTACGACATCCTGCGTGGGCTGGAAACCGCCATGCCCTGGTACAAGCAGTTCTTGCGTTAAGTCGCCAAGTTTTTGAAAGCGCTCATCCGCAAACTCAACGCGATCCACCCGGACCACCAGCGTATTTTCAGGGGTGCGTTCCGGGTGGCGATCTTCCTGGTGCTGGGCAAGGCCGCCGGCGCCATCAAGGAAATGGCGGTCGCGTATCGCTACGGCATCAGCGATGCCGTCGACGCCTATCAGTTCACCATGACCATGACCAACTGGTTGCCGGTCACGATCGTGGGTGTGCTGGGGGTGGTGCTGATACCAGTGCTGGTGCGGCTGCGGCGTACCGGCGGCCATGAGCGCAATCTGTTCGTGCGTGAACTGCAGGGCGCGGTGCTGGTGGGCGGGGTGGTGCTGGCCGTACTGACCGCGCTGGCCTGGCCATGGGTGCTGCAATGGCTGGGCAGCGGGCTGTCGGCACCGGTGGCGGCCATGAGCACCCAGCTGCTTTACGCTTTCGTGCCGGTAACCGTGCTGCTGTTGATCGCTGGCATCAGCGGGGCGCGCCTGCGTTCGCACGAGCGCCACGTCAACACGCTGCTCGATAGCGTTCCGGCGGTGACCACGCTGGCATGGGTGATGCTGGCCGCGGTTTCGGCCGACGATGTCGGCCCCCTGTTGTGGGGCACCCTGGTGGGTTATGCCATCCAGGCCGCCTGGCTGGCCTGGCTGGCGGCGCGGGCCGACAGGGGGTTCTGGGGCGCGCCGCTGCTGTCGCTGCGTTCGCCGCATTGGCCCGAACTGATGAGCGCGGCCGGCATCATGCTGGTGGGCCAGGTGGCCATGAGCTTCGTCGGGCCGCTCGACCAATACACGGCCGCCAACCTGGGCGACAACGCCAACGCCACGCTGGGTTATGCCAGCCGCCTGTTGTCGCTGTTGCTGGGTATAGGCGCGGTATCGGTGGGGCGCGCCGCGCTGCCGGTGCTGGCCGACGTGCAAAGCCGCGGTGATGCGGCGCGCGCGCGGTCGATGGCGCTCAAATGGTCGGTGCTGATGGTGGGGGCGGGTGCCGCCGCCGTGATCGTGGCATGGCTGCTGGCTCCCTGGGGGGTGGCGCTGCTGTTCGAGCGCGGCGCATTCACGGCGGAAAATACCCAGGCCGTTGCGCACGTGCTGCGCTGGGGCCTGCTGCAGTTGCCGTTCTACTTTGGCGTGCTGATCCTGGTGCAATTGCTGGCCAGCCAGAATCGCTACCGCGTCATGGCCTTGATCGCAGTAGCCAACTTCCTGTTGAAGGTCGTGCTGAACGCCATGCTGGCGCCGCGCATGGGCACGGCCGGCATCATGCTGGCCACCAGCCTGATGTATGCGCTGTCGTTCGCCTGCTATGCCGTGGTGGCCTGGCGGCCCCACGAGCCGCCCGCACCCAAAGAGGCTTCCCGATGAGCAGGCACGACGATACGCCGCCGCGCGTGCTGATTTTCATCCATTCGCTGCATGGCGGCGGCGCCGAACGCGTGGCTGCCGACCTGAGCGCGCATTGGGCCCAGGCCGGCTGGCAAGTGATGGTGGCAACCCAGGTCGATGCCACTGACGACGCCTACACGTTGCACCCCGCTGTGCAGCGCCAGGTATTGCATACCGCCGGTGAAGGTGGCGGCCTGCGCGGCGTGCTGGCCAACGTGCGGCGCGTGCTTGCCCTGCGGCGGGTATTGCGCCGGTTTCAGCCCGACATTGTGCTGGGCATGATGACCACCGCCTCGGTGCTGGCCGTACTGGCGGCATGGGGCCTGCCGTGCCGGGTCATCGCCACCGAGCATACGCATCCGCCTTCCCAGGCCCTGTCGGGCCTGTGGCAGCGCCTGCGGCGCCTGACCTACCCGCGCGCGGCGCGGGTGGTGGCCCTGACGCGCGGCACGGCCGACTGGCTGGCACGCCATGTCCCCGGCTCGCGCCTGGCCGTCATCCCCAATCCGGTGCATTGGCCGCTGTCCCGCGGCGAACCGGTAGTACCGCCGCCGGCCGCCGATGGGCGCCGGCGCCTGCTGGCCGTGGGCCGGCTTCATCCGGACAAGGGCTTCGACCTGCTGGTCCAGGCCTACGCGCGAATTGCCGGCCAGCATCCCGACTGGGATCTGGTGATCCTGGGCGAGGGCGGCGAACGGCAGCGCCTGCAGGCGCTGGTGGATGGCGCCGGGCTGCAGGAACGGGTGACGATGCCCGGCCGGGTCGGCAACGTGGGCGATTGGTACGGCCACGCCGACCTCTATGTGCTGAGCTCGCGTTTTGAAGGGTTGTCCAATACATTGCTGGAATCGCTGGCCAGCGGCTTGGCGGCAGTGTGTTTCGATTGCGATACCGGTCCGCGCGAAGTCGTGCGCGAGGGCGTCGACGGCGTGCTGGTGCGGCCCAACGGCGACGTGCCGGCGCTGGCAGCGGCCCTGTCGGGCCTGATGGGCGACGCGGCCGGCCGGCGCGCCATGGGCGAGCGTGCCATCGAGGCGCGCGAGCGATTTTCGGCCCGGCGGGTGCTGGGCCTGTGGCAAGAACTTTTTGACGACGTGCGCAAGTCGGGGCGCTACCCGGCATAATCATTCAGACAAGCGCGGAAGACACCATCATGTGCGGAATAGCCGGAATCTGGGGGCCCTTGCAGGACAAGGCGCAAGTGCTGGCCGATAGCTGCCGGCGCATACGCCATCGCGGCCCCGACAGCCACGGGCTATGGCAAGACCGCGCCGCCGACCTGGCGCTGGCGCACGTCCGCCTGGCCATCCTGGACCTGACCGAAGCCGGGCACCAGCCCATGGTATCGGCCTGCGGACGGTATGTGCTGGTGCTCAACGGCGAGATCTACAACCACATGGACCTGCGCGCGCGCCTGGAGCAGGCGGGCCAGGCGCCCGACTGGCGCGGCCATTCCGATACCGAGACCGTGCTGGCCGGCTTCGTGGCGCTGGGCGTCGAGGCCACGCTGCAGGCCGCGGTGGGCATGTATGCCATCGCGCTGTGGGATCGCGAGCAGCGCACGCTGACCCTGGCACGCGACCGCATGGGCGAGAAGCCGCTGTACTACGGCTACACCGGCGCCAACCTGGTGTTTGCCTCGGAGCTCAAGGGCCTGATGCCCATCCCGGGCTTCGGGCGCGATCTCAGCCGTCCGGCATTGGCCTCGCTGATGCGCCACAACTACATTCCCGCGCCGCAATCCATCTACGAAGGCATCTACAAACTGCCGCCGGGCACCTGGCTCGAGATTTCCGAAGCCGAGATGCGCGGCCGCCGCGTGGCCACGCCGCGCGTGTACTGGTCGGCCCTGCAGATGGCCGACCAGGGCCTGCGGGCACCGCGCAGCTTCGCATCCGATGCGCAGGCTGCCGACGCGCTCGAGGCGCTGCTGTCTCAGGCGGTGGGTGGCCAGATGCTGTCGGACGTCAGCCTGGGCGCGTTCTTGTCGGGCGGCATCGACTCATCGACCATCGTGGCCTTGATGCAGGCGCAAAGCCGGCAGCCCGTGCGTACCTTCGCCATCGGCTTTCACGAAAAGCGCTACAACGAGGCCGAGCACGCCAAGGCTGTCGCCAAGCACCTGGGCACCGACCATACCGAGCTCTACGTCACGGCCGATGATGCGCTGGCAGTGGTGCCCACGCTGGCCGACATGTATGACGAGCCGTTTGCCGATTCGTCGCAGATTCCCACCTCGCTGGTCACCCGCATGGCGCGCCAGCACGTCACCGTGGCGCTTTCCGGCGACGGTGGCGATGAGCTGTTTGGCGGCTACTCGCGCTACTTCCGCGTGCGCGACTGGTGGCGCCAGTGCGAGCGGGTACCCGGCCCCGCGCGCCATGCCCTGGGGGCGCTGCTGGGCGCGTCGACCATGCTGCCGGGCCGCGGTGCCTGGCGCCGCAAGCTGTTCAAGCTGGGCGAGTTGCTGCGCGCGGACACGCGTGGCGATTTCTACCGCCTGTTCGTGTCGTACTGGGCGGATCCAGGCCGCGTGGTCAAGGGCGGCGTCGAGCCGCCATCGTTGTTCGAGCAGCCCATGGACGGCACGGCATTCGACGTGATGATGAAACTGGATGCGGTCACCTACCTGCCCGACGACATCCTGGTCAAGGTCGACCGCGCCGCCATGACCGTCAGCCTGGAGACCCGTGTTCCCTTGCTGGACCACCGCGTTTACGAATTCGCCTGGCAACTGCCTTTTGAATACAAGGTGCGCGGCGATACCGGGAAATGGCTGCTGCGCCAGGTACTGTATCGCCACGTGCCGCAAGCGTTGGTAGATCGGCCCAAGCGTGGCTTTGCCGTGCCGCTGGCCAGTTGGCTGCGCGGGCCGCTGCGCGACTGGGCCGAAGCCTTGCTGGAACCCGCTCGCCTGCGCCAGGAGGGCTGGTTCGAACCCGAGCCCATCCTGCGCAAATGGCGCGAACATGTGTCCGGCCACCGCAACTGGGACAGCCACCTTTGGGGGGTGTTGATGATGCAGGCCTGGCTGGACCGCTATCACGCCGGCATGGCCGGCGAAAAGGATCCTGGTACATGAAAATATTGCTGTTGGTCAGTTCCATGCACGCGGGCGGTGCCGAAAGGGTCGCCGCTACACTGGTCAATGCCTGGACCGATCGCGGCGATACCGTGACACTGGTGCCTACCTACTCTTCCAAGGGCACTTGCTTTTATCCTTTGTCCGATGCGGTCAACCTGGTCTGGCTGGCCGACCGCGCCGGCACGCGCGGCAGCGGCCCGTTGGCTGCCTGGCAGCGCCTGCGCACCCTGCGCGCGCTGATCCGCGAGCAGGCCCCCGATGTGGTGGTGTCCTTCCTGACCAACGTCAACGTGGCTGCCATCCTGGCCACACGCGGGCTCGACGTGCCGCTGATCGTATGCGAACGCACCAATCCGGTGGTCGAGCGTAGCACCGGCAAGATATGGCGCGCGCTGCGCAGGCTGTTCTACCCCCGCGCCGACATGGTCACCGTGCAGGCCGAAGATACGGTCGAGCCTTTTGCCTGCCAGGTGCCGGGCATCAAGCAATTGAAGGTCATCCCCAACCCGCTGCCGCCCGAATTGTTGCAAGCGCCGTTGGTCGATGCGCAGGCGGCGGTGCCGCGCAAGCGTCTGCTGGCCATGGGGCGGTTCGCTCCGGCCAAGCAGTTCGATCTGCTGGTGGATGTATACGCCGAACTGGCGGACGAGTTTCCCGACTGGGACTTGTGGATCTGGGGCGAGGGGCCGGGCCGTGACGATTTGCAGGCGCGCATCGCCGCCGCCGGGCTGCAAGACCGCGTGCAGTTGCCGGGGCGCACCGGCGAGCCCTGGGACGAGCTGGCCAAGGGCCAGGCTTTCGTGCTCAGTTCCGCCGTTGAAGGCTTTCCCAATGTGCTGCTGGAAGCCATGGCCCTGGGGTTGGCCTGCGTGGCCTTCGACTGCCCCAGCGGCCCGCGCGAAATGACCCGCGACGGCCAGGACGCCGTGCTGGTGCCGGCGGGCGACCGTGCGCAACTGCGCGCGGGCCTGCAACGCGTGCTGGGCGACCCGGACTTGCGGCGCGACCTGGGCGCCCGTGCGGCCGAATCGGTGCGGCGCCGCTACGCGCTGCCTGCCGTGCTGGCCGAGTGGGACACCCTGTTCGATGCTGTGCGAGGCAAGGCGTGACACGGCCCGCCATCCTGCGCGTGACACACATCATTACCGGCCTGGGGCAGGGCGGGGCCGAGTCCGTGTTGTTTCGCCTGGCTACGTACCCAGAGCAGCGCGTGCGCCACACCGTGGTGTCGCTGACCGACGAAGGCGTGTACGGGGCGCGTTTGCGCGCCGCGGGCGTCACCGTGCATGCGCTGGGCATGCCGCGTGGGCGCCTGACGCTCGATGGCTTCCTGGGATTGCGCCGCCTGCTGGCGCAAGACCGGCCCGACGCGGTGCAGACCTGGATGTATCACGCCGACCTGATCGGAGGCCTGGCGGCGCGCCTGGCCGGCGTGCGTGCGTTGGCGTGGGGCATCCGCAATTCCGGCGCGCATCTCGAGCGCAGCAGCCGCTCGGCGCGCCTGGTGCTGCAGTTGTGCGCGCTGCTGTCGGGCCGGGTGCCTGCGGCCATCGTGTGCGCGGCCCGCGACGCTGCCGTGCGGCACGAACAGTACGGCTATCGGGCCGACCGCCTGGTGGTGATCGCCAATGGCTACGATCTTTCGCGCTATCAGCCCGACCCGCCGGCAGGACAGCGCATGCGCCAATTGTGGCAAGTGGCCGACGGCACGCCGTTGGTCGGCTGCGTGGCGCGCTGGGATCCGCTGAAAGACCATGCCAACTTGCTGGGCGCGGTGGCGTCCTTGGTCCGGAGCGGGCGCGACCGGGGCTTGCAGTGCGTGCTGGTGGGGCGCGGCATGTCGCCAGGCAATGCCGACCTGGCGGCATTGATCGACAGCCATGGCCTGCGCGGCCGGATCTTGCTGGCAGGCCCCAGCGACGACGTACCCGCCGTGATGAACGCGCTGGACCTGCATGTATTGTCGAGCTGCGCCGAAGGGTTTCCCAATGTCGTGGCCGAGGCCATGGCCTGCGGCACCCCTTGTGTCGTAACCGACGTGGGCGACGCGGCGCATATCGTCGGCGCCACGGCGCCGGTGGTGCCGCCCGAACAATCCCAGGCGCTGGCGCAGGGCATGGCCGCCGCGCTGGACGACATAGCCGCGCGCGGCCGCGAGGCGGTCGGTGCGCCTGGGCGGGCCCGCGTGCTGGCCGAATTCGACCTGGCACGCATGGTGGCATCCTATGAAGCCGTGTGGCGGCGCATTGCCGGAGCAACCGCATGACCCAAGCGCAGCGCCTGCTGTTCGTCGTGAACAATCCCGCATTCTTCCTGTCGCACCGGCTGCCGCTGGCGTTGGCCGCGCAGCGCGCGGGCTACGAGGTGCACGTGGCCACCATGGACGGCGACAGCGTGCCGCAGATCGCCGCGCATGGCCTGACGCACCACGCCATTCCCATGACACGCAGCGGCAAGCAGCCGCTGCAGGAATTGCGCACCTTGTGGGCGCTGTACCGCTTGTTCCGCAGATTGCAGCCGGCCCTGGTGCACCTGGTTACCATCAAGCCGGTACTGTATGGCGGCATTGCCGCGCGGCTGGCGCGTGTGCCGGCCATGGTGTCGGCGATCTCCGGCCTGGGTTTCGTCTTCGTGGCGAGCGGCGCGAAAGCCGCGGTGATCCGGCAGGTGGTGGCCATGCTGTACCGCATGGCGCTGGGGCATCGCAACAGCCGCATCGTGTTCCAGAACGCCAACGACCACGAAATACTGCGCGGGCTGGGCGCCGTGCGCGACGAGCAGGTGGTAATGATCCGCGGCTCGGGCGTCGACCTGGCCGCCTATCCGCCCATGGCCGAGCCGTCGCCGCCCGTGGCCGCGCTGATGGTGTCGCGCCTGCTGCGCGACAAGGGGGTGCTTGAATTCGTGGAAGCGGCCCGCCTGCTGCAACGCCAGGGCGCGGGCGTGCGCATGTTGCTGGCTGGGGGTATCGATCCGGGCAATCCGGCGTCGGTGACGCAGGCCGACGTCGACGGCTGGCAGCAAGAAGGCTGCATCGAGGCCCTGGGCGAACGCAGCGATGTTGCCGATTTGTATGCGGGTTCGCACATGGCGGTACTGCCTTCGTACCGCGAAGGCCTGCCCCGCTCGCTGATCGAGGCCGCCGCCTGCGCCCGCGCGGTCGTCACGACCGATGTACCGGGCTGCCGCGATGCCATCGAACCGGGCGAGACGGGATTATTGGTGCCGCCGCGCGACGCACGGGCGCTGGCCGACGCCATTGCCCGCCTGGCGGCCGATGCCGCGTTGCGGCGGCAATTGGGCGAGGCCGGGCGCCGCCTGGCCGAACGTGAGTTCGATATCGAAGATGTGTGCCGCAAGCATCTGGATATCTATCGCGCCTTGCTGCAGCCCTAGCGCCGCGACAGCGAGTCGATCCAGTAGCGGGTCGAGGGGTCTTGGTCGCCGCCGGCGTCGGCCGAGGGAGCATCCAGTTCGCGGATGATGCGCTTGGCCAGCAGCTTGCCGAATTCGACGCCCCATTGGTCGAATGGGTTGATGCCCCACAACGCGCCCTGCGCGAAGACCTTGTGCTCGTACAGCGCCAGCAGCGCGCCCAGCGAATAGGCATCCAGGCGCGGCAACACGATCAGGTTGGACGGCCGCCCGCCAGGGTGGACGCGATGGCGCGCCAGCAGCTCGGCGCGGCGCGCATCGGGCTCGTGCTCGCGGGTTTCCAGCAGCGCCTCTTCGTACGATTTGCCGCGCAGCAGGGCCGAGCGCTGCGCCAAGCAATTGGCGATCAGCATGTTGTGATGCCGCGCGTAGGCGTGGTCGGGCTGTTCGCACACGATGAAATCGACCGGCGCGCCAGTGGTGTCTTGATGCAGCCACTGGAAGAACGTGTGCTGGCAGTCGGTGCCCGGCATGCCCCAGACAACGGGGCCGGTCGGTACGCCTACCGGCGTGCCGTCGCGCGTGGCCACCTTGCCCAGCGATTCCATTTCAAGCTGCTGGGCCCATGGCACCAGGTGCAGCAAGCGCGAATCGTATGGTGTGATCGCCAGCGTGGCATAGCCCAGCACGCTGCGGTTGGCCAGGCCGGCCAGGGCCATTTGCAGCGGGGCGTTCTTGCGCAGCGGCGCCTGCAGGAAATGCTGGTCCATGGCGGCCGCGCCGGACAGCAGTTGGTCGAGCGTGTCGCTGCCCAGTGCCAGCGCAATGGGCAGGCCGATGGCAGACCACAATGAGTAGCGGCCGCCCACCCAGTCCCAGAAGCGGAACACGCGGTCGGGCGATATGCCGAAATCGAGGGCCGCATCGACATTGGCGGTAATGGCCACCACATGCTTGATGGGGTCTTCCACGCCGGCATCGCGCAGCCAGTTCATGGCAACTTCGGCGTTGGCTAGCGGTTCGGTGGTGGTGAACGACTTGGAGGCGATGATGACCAGCGTGCGTCGCGGGTCTAGCTGCCCGATGGCGTCGGCCACCGCATGCGAATCGACATTCGAGGCGAACTGGATGTCGCGATGCAGGCCGTGGTGCCGCAAGGCGCGCGTCACCATGCGCGGTCCCCAGTCGCTGCCGCCGATGCCCAGATGCAGCACACCGGTATACATCCCCGACTGGTCGACTTCGCGCACGAAACGCCGCACGCGTTCGCGTTCGGCCAGGATGGCCTGGGCCACGGCGGGCGGCGGGTTGTCGGCCCGCAGCGCGGTGTGCCAGGCCTGGCGCCGCTCGGTCCAGTTGGCTTGGCCGCCGTCGTATAGCTGGGCACGCGCCGCATCGAAATCCTGCTGCGCCAGCAGGCCTTGCGCAGCGTTGTCGAGCGCGTCGGACTGGGCCTGGGCGGTAAGGTCGATGCGCAGGCCGGCGGCTTCGATGATGCGCAGGCGGTCGCCGCTGCGAGAGGCGCTTTGTGCCGCCTGGCCAAAGGCCAGCCAGGCAGGGCTGAACGGCAGGGAAGTAGGCATGGGTCGAACGGGAAAATATCAGAAGGGCAGGGTCGCGCCGGGGGCAAGCCGCTGCAATTGCTGGCGGAAATCGTCCTGGATGCGCGCCAGGGCTTCAGGGGTGTCGGCCTCGAAGCGCAGCACGACCACCGGAGTGGTGTTCGAGGCGCGCGCCAGGCCGAAACCGTCGGCGTATTCGGCCCGCACGCCGTCGATGGTGATCACGCGCAGCGCGTCGTCGAACTTGCCCTGGTCGCGCAAGGCCTGTACCAGCGTGAAGGGTTCGCCTTCGGCCATTTCAAGCTTGAGCTCGGGCGTGGACAAGGCCTGTGGCAGCGATTCGAGCGGCTGCGACGGATTGGCGTGGCGCGAGACGATTTCGAGCAGGCGCGCGCCGGTATACAGGCCGTCGTCGAAACCGTACCAGCGTTCCTTGAAGAAGATATGGCCGCTCATTTCGCCGGCCAGCGGCGCGCCGGTCTCGGCCAGCTTGGCCTTGACCAGCGAGTGCCCGGTCTGCCACATCAGCGGCTGGCCGCCCGCTTCCTGGATGGCCAGGCCCACGTGACGGCTGCATTTGACGTCGTAGATGATGGTGGCGCCCGGGCAGCGCCGCAGTACGTCGCGCGCGTACAGGATCAATTGGCGGTCGGGCCAGATGATCTGCCCGGACTTGGTAACCACGCCCAGGCGGTCGCCGTCGCCGTCGAAGGCCAGGCCGATTTCGCAGTCGGTGCGGGCCAGGTGGGCGATGAGGTCTTGCAGGTTGTGCGGGTCGGCCGGGTCGGGGTGATGGTTGGGGAAGGTGCCGTCGACCTCGCAGTACAGTTCGTCGACCTCGCAGCCCAGGGCGCGGAACAGCCGCGGCGCCACGGCACCGGCCACGCCGTTGCCGCAGTCGATGGCGATCTTGAGCGGGCGTGCCAGCTTGACGTCGCCCACGATGCGCTCGATGTATTCGCCGACCAGGTCCAGTTCGCGGCGACTGCCCCGCGCCGGCACGGCTGGCGCACCGCCGGCCGCGGCCGCGGCGTTCATGGTGTCGCGCAGGGCCAGCACGCCCGGCCCGTACAGCGCCTTGCCGGCCATCATCATCTTGAAACCGTTGTACTGCGGCGGGTTGTGGCTGCCGGTGATGGCCACGCCCGAACCCGTGCCCTGGGTATGGGCCGCGTAATACACCAGCGGGGTGGGCACCTGTCCGATATCGAGGGCATCGATGCCCCCGTCAAGAATGCCGTCTTGCAACGCCTGAGCCAGTTCGGGGCTGCTGAGCCGGCCGTCGCGCCCCACCACCAGGGCCCCGACACCCTGGGCCCTGGCCTGGTCCGCCAGGCAGCGGCCCAGCGCGCGGGCGAAGGCGGCATTGAGCAGGTCGGGCACCGTGCCGCGGATGTCGTAAGCCTTGAAGACGGATTCGGGATAGCGGGCGGCGTCGTTCAAGCGGGTTTCTCCGGTAAAGGGCGTACAAGGCCCCCCGTGTGCCGGCGGGCGGGCATGAGCCGAATTATCCCCGATTCGCCGGCCGGGCGGGCACCGCCCACGCAAGTAGCGGGCCCGTCCTACAATACTCTTATCTTCAACGCAGCCCGGCGTACCCGGGCGGCCCGACCTGTGCCTACGTCCATGACTCTATTGAACGCATTGCAGTCGTTGCTGGGCCCGGCCCAGGTACTGACCGGCGCCGACGCCGAACCCTACCTGCAAGACTGGCGGCGCCGCTACCGGGGCACGGCCCGGGCGGTGATCCGGCCCGGCTCGACCGAAGAGGTGGCCCAGGCCGTGCGCCTGTGCGCGCAGCATGGAGTGCCGGTGGTGCCGCAGGGGGGCAATACCGGCCTGTGCGGCGGCGCCACGCCCGACGGCTCGGGCCAGGCCGTGCTGCTGTCCACGGCGCGGCTGAACCGGGTGCGCGCCATCGATACCGACAACGATACCATCACGGTCGAGGCCGGCTGCGTCCTGCAGGCCGTGCAGCAGGCCGCGGCCGAAGCAGGGCGGCTGTTCCCCCTGAGCCTGGCCGCCGAGGGCAGTTGCACCATCGGCGGCAACCTGGCCACCAACGCCGGCGGTACGCAGGTGCTGCGCTACGGCAACGCGCGCGAACTGGCCCTGGGCCTGGAAGTGGTGACCGCCGAAGGCGATATCTGGCACGGCCTGCGCGGCCTGCGCAAGGACAATACCGGCTACGACCTGCGCGACCTGTATATCGGCAGCGAAGGCACGCTGGGCATCATCACGGCCGCCACGCTGAAGTTGTATCCGCAGCCGGTGGCCTCGTGCACGGCGCTGCTGACGCTGGATTCCATCGACGCGGCGGTCGAGCTGCTGTCGCGCGCGCGGGCCGGGTTCGGCGCCTCGCTGACCGGCTTCGAATTGATGGCCGGCGATTGCCTGCAGACGGTGGTGCGCCTGTTCCCGCAGCAGCGCCTGCCCTTTGAGGGCGAATCGGCCGATTCGCCCTGGTTTGCGCTGCTGGAGCTTTCCGACAGCGAAAGCGAAGCGCATGCCCGCGAACGCTTCGAAGCCGTGCTGGGCGCGGCCATCGAGGCCGGCCTGGTCACCGACGCCGCCATTGCCTCCAGCGTGGCGCAAAGCCGGGCCATGTGGCACTTGCGCGAAAGCATCCCCCTGGCCGAGGCTGAGCAGGGCAAGGGCGTCAAGCACGACGTCTCCATTCCCATTTCGTCGATTGCCGGCTTCGTGCACAAGACCAACGCGCAACTGCAGCAGCGTTTCCCGAATGTGCGCAACGTGGTGTTCGGCCACCTGGGCGACGGCAATCTGCACTACAACGTGGCGCGCGCGCCGGGCCAGACCGAGGCCGACCTGCTGGCCTTGCAGCAGGACATCTACGATATCGTGCATCGCAGTGTGCAAGAGCACGCCGGGTCGATCAGCGCCGAGCACGGCGTCGGCCAGCTCAAGCGCGACGAACTGCCGCACTACAAGAATCCGCTGGAGCTGGCGCTGATGAAGCGCGTGAAGCAGGCGCTCGATCCGCAGGGCCTGATGAACCCCGGCAAGGTATTGCAAACCTGAAGCAAAACCCGACCCCTGTTACTTGAGCAGCAGGTCGGGCAGCCACGACGAGAACGCCGGCACGTAGGTCACCAGGCCCAGCGCCGCCACCAGCGCGCCATAGAAGGGCCAGATGGTGCGCATGACGGCTCCTACCGAGACCTTGCCGATGGCGCAGCCCACGAACTGCACCGTGCCGACCGGCGGCGTGTTCAAGCCCAGCGCGCAGTTCAGCAGCATGACCACGCCGAATTGCACCGGGCTCATGCCGTACTGCATGCAGATCGGCAGGAAGATCGGCGTGCAGATCAGGATGGTGGCGGCCATGTCCAGGAAGGTGCCCAGCACGAACAGCGTGATGTTCACCATCAGGAAGATGGCCCACGGCTCGGTCGATATCGAGGCCATGAGTTCGCCGGTCTTCTCGGCCACGCTATAGAAGCCGATCAAGTAGCCGAACGTGGCCGAGATGCCGATCAGCAGCAGCACGATGCCGGTGGTCTTGACCGCCTTGGCGGCCGCGCGCACGAACTGGTCCCAGGTCAGTGAACGGTACACCAGCGCCGTCAGGGCCAGCGCGTACAGCACCGCCACCGCAGCCGATTCGGTGGCCGTGAATATCCCGCTGAGAATACCGGTGATGATCAGCACGATCACGAACAGGCCCGGCGCGGCCGCCACCAGCGAACGCAGCACGATGCTCCAGCCGGGAAAGGTGCCGGCCGGATAGCCGCGCTTGCGCGCCACCAGGTAGGCAGCCGCCAGGTTGCACAGCGTCAGTATCGCCGCCGGTACGACGCAGGCCGCGATCAGGGCCGCGATCGAGACCTTGCCGCCGGCCGCCAGCGTATAGATGATGATGTTGTGGCTGGTGGGCATCAGCGCACCCACCAGCGCCGCGTGCGTGGTGACGTTGACCGCGTAGTCGGCGTGGTAGCCCTCGCGCTTCATCATCGGGATCATCACCGACCCCATGGCCGACACATCGGCAACTGGCGAGCCCGATACGCCGCCGAACAGCGTGCAGGCCAGCACGTTCGACATGCCCAGCCCGCCGCGCACATGGCCGACCATTGACTTGGCGAAAGTGACGATGCGGTCGGCAATGCCGCCGTACAGCATCAGTTCGCCGGTGAAGATGAAGAACGGGATGGCCAGGAACGAAAAGGCATTCATGCCCGAGGTCATCTGCTGGAAGGCCACCGCGATAGGCAGGTCTTCGTACACGATGGCCGATATCGAGGCCAGCCCGATGGCAAAGGCCACCGGCACTCCGATCGCCAGGAAGCCTATGAACGTCATGGAAAGCAGGGTCAATGCCATGCGGGAACCACCTTCTGGTTGCGCAGGATCGCGATGATGTGCTCGATCGAGAACAGCACGATAAGGGCGCCCGACAGCGTGGCCGGCGCGTATTTCCAGCCTTCGGACAAGCCCAGGTTGGGGATCTTGTAGTTGTGCACGGATTCGGCCAGCAGGCCGCAATACCAGGCCATCAGCGCGCCGAACAGCAGCACCAGCATGTGCACGAACAGTTGCAGGCGCCGCCGGCCGGCGGGCGGCAGCAAGTCTGCCAGCGACTCGAAGCCGATATGGCCGGCGTCCCGCACGGCCACGGCGGCGCCCATCATGGTGACGTACAGCACCAGCAGCAGCGACAGGCTCTCGGCCCAGGTGGGCGTGCTGTTGAGCACGTGCCGGCCGAAGATCTGATAGGACACCGCCACGATCAGGCATACCAGCCCGACCACGCTGAGCACCATGCAAAGCCGGGCCAGTGCGGCGCAGCCGCGCGCGTAGCAATCGAGTACGCGCGTGAGTGCGCCGCCGGGCGCGCCTTCGTCGGCCGGTCGGATGAGTTGGGCGGACATGGCCGGCGCCTTATTTCACGGCCTGGATGCGGGACACCAGGTCTTTCATTTCGGGGGTGGTGACATACCGCTCGTACACCGGTTTCATGACCGCCTGGAACGACGCCTTGTCGGGCTCGATGATCTGCGAACCCGCCTTTTCGACCAGGGCGCGCGACTTGTCTTCGCGTTCGGCCCACAGCTTGCGCATGTAGGGCACCGACTCGCGGGCGGCGTCGCGGATGATCTTGCGATCGGCGTCCGACAGCTTGCCCCACTGGCGCTTGGAGAACAGCAGGATCTCGGGCGTCATGGTGTGCTCGGTCATCGAGTAGTACTTGGCCACCTCGTAGTGGTGCGCGCTTTCGTAGCTGGGGAAGTTGTTCTCTGCCGCGTCGACCAGGCCGGTCTTCAGGGCGGTGTAGACCTCGCCCATGGACATGGGCGTGGCGTTGGCGCCCAGCGCCTCGACCATCGCAACCGACAGGTCCGATTGCTGCACGCGGATCTTCAGGCCGCGCACGTCATCCACCGTCTTGATGGGTTTCTCGCGCGTGTACATCGAGCGCGCGCCGCTGTCGTACCAGGCCAGGCCGACGAATCCGGCGTCTTCGCACGAGCGCAGGATTTCCTCGCCGATATCGCTGTCCAGCACTTTGTGCAGGTGCTCTTTCGAGCGGAACAGGAACGGCAGCGACGGCACTCGCGTGGTCTGGCAGATGTTGTGCATGGCGGCGCTGCTGACGCGCGTCATGGCCAGCGCGCCCAGTTTGACCTGCTCGATCGAGTCTTCCTCGCGGCCCAGCGTGCTGCCCGCATAGACCTTGATTTCGATGCGTCCGTTGGTGCGTTGCTTGACCAGCTCGCCCATGTAGCGCACGGCCAGCACCGTGGGATAGTCATCGGGATGGATGTCGGCCGAGCGCAGGGTTTCGGCTTGGACGACAGGGGCGCCCGCGGACAGGAACAGGGCGGCCGACGCGGCCAGGGTGGCGCGTTTGAGGGTGAAGCGCAGCATTGTCTACCTCCGGGTTGGGAGTACGGCTGTTATGAGGGCTCTTGTGGAAATCTCTGCGTGACTGCGGCGTGGGCCAGGGGTGGCGGCCCGCTCGGGGGCTAACCGATATAAGCCGGTTCCTCCAGGCCACGGGTGCCGGGCCGCAGGGCGAAGAGGGCGCCATCCAGGGCGTTGGCCGGCACGGCGGCCGGCCGGATACTGGTGACGAACAAGGTATCCAGGCCAGGACCGCCGAACGCGCACATGGCCGGCTTGGCCACCGGCAGGGGCAGGCTGCGGTCGAGCCTGCCGTCGGGCGTATAGCGGTACAGCATGCCGGCGTCGTTGCCGCAGATCCAATAGCAGCCATCCTGGTCGACCGCCGCGCCGTCGGGGCGGCCGGCGGGCAGGCGCGCGATGAACACGCGGCGGTTGCGCGGCAGGCCGGTCTCGGTGTCGTAATCGAAGGCCCAGACGGTTTGGCGGTCGGGGTGCGAATCCGACAGGTACATGGTGCGGCCGTCGGGGCTGAAGGCCATGCCGTTGGGCACGATCAGGGCGATGGACAGGGGCATGGCCAGTTCGCCCGATGCATAGCGGTACAGGCGGCCGCTGTCCAGGCCTTGCGACATGTCCAGCGCCATGGTGCCGGCCCAGAAGCGGCCTTGCCGGTCGCAGCGGCCGTCATTGAAGCGCATGCCGGGCGCGTCATGCGCGACCCGGGCCAGCGCTGCGGCCGCGGGGGTGGCATCGTCGGGCGCCAGCGCGGGCAGGGCATACAAGCCGGTCTCCATGGCGGCCAGCCAGCCCGCGCCATGCATGGCGATGCAGCCCGCCATTTCCGGCAGTTGCCACTGTTGTGCCTGGCCGCTGCCAGGCGCATAGCGCCACAGGCGGCGCGCCGGGATGTCGGTCCAGTAAAGCGCCTGCTCGGCGGCCCGCCACACCGGACTTTCGCCCACGGCGCACAGCATCTCGCCCAGCCGCTCGGTCCGCGGTTGCGCGTTCATGACCCGAACGGCCCGGCCTTGACGAAGGCGCCGCCCTGGAACTGGGTGGCCGGATCGTTCGGGTCTGGCGCCGGCTGGGCTTCGGCCGCCGCGCGAAAGCGTTCCGACGAATCCTTGGGCACGAAGCCCAGATGCTGGGCCAGGTGGTTGTCCCACCAACTGTCGCGGTTGGCCGATGCGCCATACACAATCGTATGGCCCACTTTGGGCGTGAACAGCGAGCGGGCCACCAACTGAGCCAGGTCGTCGTAGCTGAGCCAGGTCACCAGCATGCGGCGGTCGCGCGCTTCGGGAAACGACGAGCCGATGCGCAGGCAAACGGTCTCGATGCCATAGCGGTCGTAATAGAAGCGCGACAGGTTCTCGCCGAAGGCCTTGCTGATGCCGTAATAGCCATCGGGCCGCACGGGCGTGCCGGCATCCAGCACTTCGCCCTGGCGGTAGAAGCCGGTAACGTGGTTGGAACTGGCGAAGACGATGCGCCGCACGCCATGCACGCGGGCGGCCTCGTAGATGTTGTAGGTGCCCTGGATATTGGCGGGCAGGATTTCCTCGAACGGGCGTTCGACCGAGACGCCGCCCAGGTGCACGATGGCGTCGGTGCCGCGCGCCAGTTCCATGACGGCCTGCGGGTCGGCCAGATCGCACACCACGACTTCTTCGCCCGGGCCGGCCGCCGGCATTGCCGAGATATCAGACAACCTGAGGATATCGGCATAGGGCCGCAGGCGTTCGCGCAGCACGGTACCCAGGCCGCCGGCTGCGCCGGTAACCAGTAAATGGTGGCAACGCAGGGTGTCCAGAGACGATTCGGCAGGGGAATTCATGCAGCGGTTCCAGCAGGTGTGGCAAGCGGCAGAGGAGGCTTACTGGTACGTTATCGTACAACTTGATGGCAGTATAATGACCCGAAAATTTCGACGTCAAGCACACTATTACCCGGGATATCCCTTGATGACCGACTCCGCAGACCCGCCTGCGCCTGCGCCGCGCCGGCCGCGCAACCTGGCACAGGGCCTGGTCGAGGATTTCTCCGAAAGGATCCGCGGCGGGCGGATCCGGCCGGGCGACAAACTGCCCACTGAATCCGCACTCATGCGGCAATTCGGCGTAAGCCGCACCGTGGTGCGCGAGGCCCTGTCGCGCCTGCAGGCCGCCGGCCTGGTCGAGACGCACCACGGCGTCGGCACTTATGCGCTGGAAGCCAGCGGCGGGGCCGATTTCAGGGTCGATCCGGCCGATATCGCCACGGTGCGCGACGTGCTGGTGCTGCTGGAACTGCGTATCTGCCTGGAAAGCGAGGCCGCGGGCCTGGCGGCGCAGCGGCGCAGCGCCGGGCAGTTGGCCGAGATGCGCAGCGCGCTGGATGAGTTTCGCAAGTGCCTGGGCGCGGGCGGCGACACCATCACGCCCGATTTCCGGTTTCACCTGCTGATCGCGCAGGCCACGGCCAACCGCTATTTCGCCGACCTGATGTCACACCTGGGATCGGCCATCATTCCGCGCACGCGCATCAATTCGGCCCGCATCGCCCACGAAGACCGCGAGCAATACCTGGCGCGCGTCAACCTGGAACACGAAGACATCTACGCAGCCATCCTGCGCCAAGAGCCAGAGGCCGCGCGCGCGGCCATGCGCACCCACCTGTCGAACAGCCGCGAACGGCTGCGCCGCGCCCAGGACCGCTAGTGCGGTGCCCCCCGAAGACAAGGCGCGGGGCACCGCCATGACGATCAACGTGCCGCCAATACCGTACCGGAAGATTCCCCGAACCCGATGCGTGGGTAGCCTGGCTTGTGGCAGTGCGCGCGGATGATGACCTGGTCGCCGTCTTGCAGGAAGGTGCGCTGCTCGCCCCAGGGCAAGTCGACGAGCGTCTTGCCGCCCTGGCTCAGTTCCAGCAGCGAACCGGCCTGGTCGGGGTTGGGGCCCGACAATGTTCCGGTACCCAGCAGGTCGCCCGGCTGCAGGTTGCAGCCATTGACCGTATGGTGGGCGATCAACTGCGCGATGTTCCAGTAGGCATCGCGGAAGTTGCTGGCCGACAAGTGCGCCGGGGGATGCTTCGCGGAACGCGAGGCCTCGGTGGTCAGCAAGACTTGCATTTGCACATCGTAGGCACCGTGCGCGCGGTTGGCGTCCGACGACAGGTACGGCAGCGGCTGGGGTTCGCCGGCGGGGCGCGTCCAGGCAGCGCGGAAGGGTTCCAGTGCTTCCAGCGTGACGATCCAGGGCGAAATGGTCGAGGCGAAATTCTTGGCCAGGAACGGCCCCAGCGGCTGGTATTCCCAGGCCTGGATATCGCGCGCCGACCAGTCATTCAGGATGCACAGGCCGAATACGTGGTCGTCGGCCTGGTCCAGCGCGATGCGGTCGCCTTGCGCATTGCCCGTGCCCACGAAGACACCGAGCTCGAGTTCGTAGTCCAGCCGCTTGCAGGGGCCGAACTGCGGGGCCTCGCCTTCGGCGGCGGGCCGGGTCTGGCCCACCGGGCGCGGGAACCGCTGGTCTACGCCCACGCTGGAGGCCCGGCCGTGATAGCCGATGGGCACCCATTTGTAGTTGGGCAGCAGCGGGTTGTCGGGGCGGAACTGCTTGCCCACCGCGGTGGCGTGATACAGCGAGATATAGAAATCGGTGTAGTCGCCGATGCGGGCAGGCGTGGTGTATTCGGCATCGGCCTGCGCCACCAGCGACGGCTCGATGCGCGCCTGCAGCGGCGAACCGCTGCGCAGGGCACGCGACAGCGCCAGCCGCAGGGCGCTCCAGTGCGGACGGCCCAGCGCCATCAAGGCGTTCAGGCTGTCGCCGGTGCAGGCGTCCAGGGCCTCGGCCGCCAGCCCGTCGAACACGCCTGCGCCCGCCAGGGCGGGCAGGTCGACGATATGGTCGCCGATGGCCACGCCGGGGCGAAAGGCTTCTTGTGTGCCGCGACGGCGAAACGCCGCATAGGGCAGGTTCTGCACCGGGAATCCGGTGGCGTCGTCATTGGCGCTGGCCACCCAACTGGTCAGGGTGGCGTCATGGGTTTCGTTCAGAGTGGTCATGGGCGGCGATCAGTGGGGCTTGGCGGGATTGAAGTGCTTCTTCAGCCCTTGCCAGCATTGGTAATAGTCGTCTTGCAGTTGCACGCTGGCCAGTGCCTGCGCAGTGGGACGGATGACGCGGCGCGTCTCGAACATGAACGCCATCGTATCGCGGATGTAATGCGCCTGCCGCGTATCGGCGGCAGTGGCTTTTTCGAATGTGCCGGCGTCGGGCCCGTGGCCGCTCATGCAATTGTGCAGGCTGGCGCCGCCGGGCGCGAAGCCTTCGGCCTTGGCATCGTAGATGCCGTGGATCAGGCCCATGAACTCGCTGGCCACGTTGCGGTGAAACCAGGGGGGGCGGAACGTGTCTTCCATGGCCAGCACGCGCGGCGGGAAGATGGCGAAATCCATGTTGGCGGTGCCCGGGGTGTCCGAAGGCGCGGTCAGCACGGTGAAGATGGATGGGTCGGGGTGGTCGAAACTGATCGAGCCTATGGCGTTGAAGTGGCGCAGGTCGTATTTATAGGGGGCGTGCGTACCGTGCCAGGCCACCACGTCCAGCGGCGAATGGTCGATGGGGGCGCGCCAGAAGCCGCCCGTGAACTTGCCGATCAGTTCGAAGTCGCCCTCGACATCTTCGTACCAGGCCACCGGGGTCTGGAAGTCGCGCGCGTTGGCCAGGCAGTTCGAACCGATGGGCCCCAGTTCCGGCAGGCGCAGCGCGGTGCCGAAGTTCTCGAGCATATAGCCGCGCGCCGGGCCGTCGGGCAACTCGACGCGCAAGCGCACGCCGCGCGGAATCACGGCGATCTCAAGCGGCTCGACCTCGATCATGCCCAGTTCGGTGGCCAGGCGCAGTCGGCCTTGCTGCGGCACGATCAGTAGTTCGCCGTCGGCGTTGTAGAAAAACCGGCCCTGCATCGAGCGGTTGGCCGCGTACAGGTGGATGCCGACGCCGCCGTGTTCGCCAGGCCCGCCGTTGCCGCCCCAGGTTTGCACGCCTTCGATGAAGTCGGTGGGCGCATCGGGTATGGGCGGTGGGCTCCAGCGCAACTGGTTGGGCGTGACCGGCCCGGTGCCGAACTCGCTGAGCCAGCGGGTGGCGCCGTCGAATGGCTGGAACGGCCGATGTTGCGCCGCGGGCCTGATGCGGTACAGCCACGAGCGGCGGTTGTCGGCGCGGGGCGCGGTGAAGGCCGTGCCGGACAGCTGCTCGGCATACAGGCCGTAGGCGCAGCGCTGCGGCGAATTGCGGCCCGATGGCAGCGCGCCGGGCAGGGCTTCGGTCGCCCAGTCGTTGCCGAACCCGGATTGGTATTGCAGGGGCATGGTGTCTCTCTCTTGGGGGCGCGTCTTGGGGCGCGCGGCATGTAATCGGTATTTTCGGCAAAATGCCCGCCCATGGCTATGGGAATACAAGAATATCGACTATAAATTTCATGAATAGGCATGCCCCCAACGCCCGGACCCGCCCATGGCTGAACTACGCAACATCGATCTGAACCTGCTGGTGGTCTTCCAGCACTTGCTGGAAGAGCGCAATATTTCGGCCGTGGCCCGGCGCCTGGACCTGTCGCAGCCTGCCGTCAGCAATGCGTTGCGACGCCTGCGTGCCGCCCTGGGCGACGATCTGTTCGTGCGCACGCCGCAGGGCATGCAGCCCACGCCGCAGGCCGAACGACTGGGCGGCCCGGTGGGCGAGGCCCTGGCGCTGTTGTCGCACACGCTCGATGCCACGCAGGATTTTCGTGCCGCCGACAGCCAGCGGCGCTTTCGCATTGCCATGTCGGACGTGGGCGAGATCCATTTCATGCCGCGCCTGATCGAGCAATGCGCGCGCCATGCACCGGCGATACGCATCGATTCGCTGCGGCTGCTGGGCGCCGACCTGCGCCGCGAAATGGATGCCGGGCGGGTCGACCTGGCCATCGGCGCATTCGAAGACCTGGGCAGTGGCATCATGCAGCGCATGTTGTTTCGCCAGGGCTACGCCACGCTGTTCCGGCGCGGACATCCCACGGCCCACGAGGGCATGGGGCTGAAGGCTTTTCGCGCCGAGAGCCACCTGGTGGTGTCGCGCGCCGCGCCGTATGGGCAGGTGAACCAGGCGCTGGAAAAAGCGGGCGTGGCGCTCGAGTCGAATTTCAGCGTGCCGCATTTTTCGGCGGTGCCCTATATCGTCAGCACCACCGACCTGCTGGCCACCGTGCCGCGCAAGCTGGCGGCCAGTGCGGCGCCGCACTTCCAATTGGGCATGCTGACGCCGCCCGTGCGGGTGCCGGCCCTGCAAACCAACCTGTACTGGCACCGGCGCTTCCATCGCGACAGCGGCAACCAGTGGTTGCGATCGATGGTGCAGGATACCTTCGCCGACGTTTCATGACCCGTTCAGGTGCCGGGCGCTGCCAGCGCCACGGCTTCGACTTCCACCTTGAAGCCGTAGTGCAGCGGTCCGGTGGGCACGATGGCGCGGGCCGGCCGCGCCGTGCCGGCCCATTCGGCGTACACCGTATTGAAGGCTGGCCAGTTGTCGACGCTGTCTATATATACCCGCACCTGCACCAGGCGCCCGATGCCGCTGCCCGCGGCCGCCAGCGCCGCAGCGACGTTGTCCAGCGCCTGGCGCGCCTGGGCCGGGAATGGCGCATCGCCCATCAGGGTGCCGTCGGGCCGGATCGGCAATTGGCCCGATATGTAGACCATGCCATTGGCCACACAGGCGTGGCTGTAGTGCCCGCCTGGCGTGGACAAGGTCTCGGGCGACAGGTAGCGCGGGGCGGAATCTTCAGCGGCCATGTTCAGCGGTATCCGGAAAAATCAGTCATCGCGGGCGCGGCCTACCAGCCGTAGCTGCGGTTCCATACCTGCAGGCTGCCGTCGGAAGCAAGGGCGTGGTATTGCGGGAACTGCGCGCCGGTGGCGCAGGCATGGTTGGGCAGAATGCGCAGGCGCGAGCCAATCGGAAACCGCGCCGCCAGGTCGCTGCCGCTGGCGGCTTCGCTGCCCGCCATGATGCCGTGCTCTTGATTGGCGCCGATGAGCGTGAAGCCCGGCAGCGGTTCGCCTGCCAGGGTGCACACCTGGCCGTAGCCGAAATCATGCTTCTGCTTGCGCGTGCCCTGGTCGCGGCTCATGGCCATCCAGCCGGCGTCGACGATGATCCAGCCCTTGTCGGCCTGGTGGCCGATGACGGTGGCCAGTACGCTCAGTGCCAGCTCGTCGGGGCGGCATACGCCGATGTTGTGCATGACCAGGTCGAAGAACACATAGACCCCGGCACGCACCTCGGTGACACCCGCCAATTGCGTGGCCGACAGCGCGGTCGGCGTCGAGCCCACGCTGACGACCGGGCAGGGCAGGGCCGCGGCGCGCAGGCGCTCGGCGGCCAGCACGCAGCCGGCGCGCTCTTGCTCGGCCATGGCCGCCAGGGCCTCGGGGGTGTCCAGGTCGTAGCTGGATCCGGCGTGCGTCATGACCCCGCCCAGCTTCATCCCGCCTTCATGCAGCGCCGCGCCCACTTCCAGCAGCGCGGCCTCGTCGGGCTTGATGCCCGAGCGATGGCCGTCGGTATCGATCTCTATCCATACCTCGAAGGCTTCGCCATGCTCGCGTCCGAAGGCGGCTATCGCGTGCGCGGCGGCGACGTTGTCGGTGATGATCTTCAGGTCGCAGCCGCGGCGGCGCAGCGCCATTGCGGCGGGCAGGCGATGCGGGATGATGCTGACGGCGTACAGGATGTCGGCGATGCCGGCCGCGTAGAACTGCTCGGCCTCTTTCAGCGTGGATACCGTGATGCCGCGTGCGCCGGCGGCCAGTTGGGCCTGTGCGACCGGGGTGCACTTGCTGGTCTTGACGTGCGGCCGCAGGGCGACGCCCAGTGTGTCGATGCGCTGCTGCATGCGGGCGATGTTGGCTTGCATGCGCGCCACGTCGATGATGGCCGCGGGCGTGTCCAGGTCTTGCAGGGAGGGCGATGGCAGGGTCATGAGATGCTGTGATTGCGTCGTCGGGGATCAGGGTAAAGCAGGCACTAGTTCAGGAATTCTTGCCTGGCCTTCAAGGCCGGGACATCGTCGCGCAGGCCGCGTTCGATCAGCGTGGCCACCGCCTGCGGCCCCGCGGCCGCGCCTTGCGGCAAGTCTACGCCCACCGCCCGCATCCGGGCGGCGAAATCCGGATCGGCGGCGGCCGCTTGCAACGCCTGCTGCAGCCGCGCCATGGCGGTTGCGGGCGTACCGCCAGGCGCGAATATCGCGTTCCAGGAACGCACGTCCAGGGCGTAGCCGGCCTCGGCCGCCGTGGCCACGTCCGGCAGTTGGGCCAGCCGTGTATTCGACAGTACCGCGATGGCCTTGAGCTTGCCGCCGGCGATCTGCGGCAATGACGTGGTGGTCTGGTCGCACATGAAATCGGTCTGGCCACCCATCAAGTCGCTGATGGCCGGCGCGACGCCGCGATACGGCACATGCGTGGCCGGCTGCTTCAGCGCCGCCAGCAATAGCACGCAGCCATAATGCGAAATCGACCCGACGCCTGCGCTGCCATAAGTGGCCTGGTCCCCCTTGGCCGCCAGCCAGGCGGCAAATTGCGGCAGGTTCTCGGCCGGGAAATCGGCGCGTGCCAGCAGCAGCATGGGCGCCGTGCCGGCCAGCCCCACCGGCAGGAAGTCCGTCACGGGGTCGTAAGGCAGCCTGGGATAGACCGCCGTATTGGCGACATGGGTGCCCAGCGTGCCGAAGCCCAGCGTATAGCCGTCGGCTGTGGCGCGTGCCACGCGTTGCAGACCGATCGTGCCGCCGGCGCCGCCCACGTTCTCGACGATGACCGACTGGCCCAGCGCTGTGCCCATGTACTGCGCGACACCGCGCGCCAGGGCATCGCTGGGTCCGCCAGCCGGGAAGGGCACCACCAGCGTGATGGCGCGCTGCGGATAAGCGGCCTGTTGGGCACCCGCTGGCGTGGCGGGCGCGGCCAGCAAGGCCAGGGCGGCGAGCGAGGGGGCACAGCGTCGAAACCGGATCATGGCGGTATCTCCAGTGGGTTCAGTAGGGTGCGGCCCCGAACGCCCGCAGCCACGGCAGTGCCGCGTCCAGGGTGGGTGACTGCAGTTCGGGTTCGGGGGCGCCTTGCGGCAAGGCCAGGCCGACGCGGTTGTGCCAGTAGGTGCGCAGGCCCACGCGCGAGGTGCCGAACAAGTCATAGCCAGAGCCGGCGACGAACGCGGCACCGCCAGGCTCGACCTCCAGCCTGTCCAGCGCCATGCGGTAGGCATGGGGGTCCGGCTTGTAGTAGCCGGCCTCTTCAGAGGTCACGACCGCGTCCCACTCGATGCCCAGCAGGGCGGCCGCCTGGTGGCCCAGCCGCTGCGAGCAGTTGGTTACCACGGCCAGCTTGCAGTGCGGGCGCAGGGCCAGCAGCAGTTCGCGCGCGCCGCTCCAGGGGGGCAGCGTGTGCCAGCCGGCTTCCAGGGCGGCGGGAGCGCTGTCGGGCAGATGGCAGGCCCGCGCCGCCTGGCGTACCAATTGTTCATAGGGCTCATAGCGGCCGCAGCCATAGGTCAGGCGCAGATACTCCGCCCGCCAGGCCCGGCCCGCGGATTCGGAGCCCGCTGCCGTATTCCAGACCGTCCAGGAATCGAGCAGCGCCGTCAGCAGGTCGAACAGGACGGCGCGGGGATAGGATGAGGGTGCGGCAGGCATGGTGGGATCCGGAATCGAAGAGACAACGGCTTGACTATAGGCTTCATGGCCCCTTGCGTGATTTAATGATTATTCATCAATCGTTAAGCTGCACTGAATGTTGAAAATCGAGGACCTGCAGTTGGTGGCGGCCTTGGCGCAGGCGCCCTCGCTAAGCGCCGCGGCACGCACGCTGAACGTGACGCCGCCCGCGCTGTCGATGCGGCTGCGCAAACTGGAAGCCGCGCTGGGGTTGGCGCTGGCGGTGCGCACGGCGCGCCGCCTGAGCCTGACGCCCGAGGGCGAACGCTTTGCCCGCGATGCCGCGGCGTTGCTGGCGCAACTGCAGGCGCTGCCCGAGTCGTTGCAGCGCGACGACAACCGCTTGACCGGTACGCTGCGCATCGCTGCGCCGTTCGGCTACGGCAGGCATCACATTGCCCCGGTGTTGGCACGGTTGGCATTGCGTCATCCCGGCTTGCGGGTACAACTGGACTTGCGCGAAACCCCCTGGCCGGATCACCACGATGCCGACGCCGTCGTGCACATCGGCGTGGTGCGGGACTCTTCCTGGGTGGCGCGCCGCCTGGCCCCCAACGAACGCTGGCTGTGCGCCAGCCCCCAATACCTGCAGCACCACGAAGCGCCGCGCGAGCCGCGCGACCTGCTCAAGCACCGCTGCATCTGCATTCGCGAAAACGATGAAGATGTCACGCTGTGGCGCTTTCGCCGGCCCGGCCGGCGGGCCGCGGGACAGAAAGCCTTCGAGACCGTGCGCGTAACGCCGGACTATGTCTCTAATGATGGCAATGTGGCGCGCGCCTGGGCCGAACAGGGGCTGGGCATGGTGGTGCGCTCGCAGTGGGATGCCGGGCCCGCGGTGGCGCGCGGCACGCTGGTGCGCGTGCTGCCTGCCTGGCAACTGGACCCGGCGCCCGTCACGTTGCTGGTGCCGGGGCGCAAGGGCCGCAGTGCGCGGGTCAAGGCCCTGCTGGCTTGTTTCGACGATCCGGCTTGACCCCGCGGATGGGCGTTAAGCCGCTCGCCAATGTTGTCGGCCTTGTCCGCAACGATGGCGGCCACCTCGCGGATTTCCTCCACCAGGTCGTCGATGGCCAAGCCGGCTCGCGCCACTTTGCCCGCCCCCCATTCAATGGCCGCGGCACCGCTCTTGACGCTGCGCACGGTCGCGCTCAGGATTTTCTTACGGCAATGCCCAAGGCAAACTATCGGGCAGGCACTAGTCGGCCGGGCCGGGCAACACCGACAGGCGTGCCCGCGCCAAGGCATCGTTGATGACGTCCATATCGCCGATATGGTTGGCCAGCAGCAGGATCAGCGCGGCGTTCAGCTCGGCGCTTTGCGCGTCGCTCAGGTCGCGGTGGGTATCGATCAGCGCTTCGTAGAAAGCGTCCGGGGCCGGCAAGTTGGGCTCGATGATCAGGGGCATGATGTCGGTTCCTTCAGGCATGGCCAAGCGCGCGTGCCAGGGCGCCGGCCATGGTGGCTGCGTCGAAGGCGCGGCGGCGCGCCGCGACGTGCTGGTCGGGCCGCAACAAATAGCAGGTGCCCGGGCGGGCGTCGTAGCGTTGTGCCAGGCAACCTTGATGATCATGCGCGACGGCGCAGTCCGGCGGGGCATCCAGCGGGCCGCTGCCGTCGCCGACCAGCACGATGCGCACCGGCACCGGGCCCTGGGCCAGGCCCCGCAAAGCCGCCAGCGTGGCGCGGTCGGGCTGCTGGCCGCCGCAGAACAGCGCCAGTACGAAGTCGCCAGCCAGGTACGACAGCCACCAGGTTTCATTGCCCTGGGCATCGCGCACCGGTGCATCCAGCGCCACCGCGCCCGGCATCATGCGGCCCGCGTAGGGTTCCGTGTCTGGCGTGTTGAGCGGCGAAGCACCATACGTGCTGGGCAGCGACAGCCGGCCGCTGTTGACCAGGCCGCGCGCAAACGGATGCTCGCGCGCCAGGTTCAGCACGGCATTGCGAAAGCTGCGGCTGACCGCGCTCTTGGGGGTGATGAAATCGGTGGATCGCGTCGAGTTCAGCAGGTTCTCGTCGGCCGCCTGTTCGCGTTCCGCCGCATAGGAATCAACCAGGGATTCGGGCGCCAGGCCGTCGAGCACGGCTTGCAGTTTCCAGGCCAGGTTCTCGGCGTCTTGCACGCCGCTGTTGGCGCCCCGCGCGCCAAAGGGCGACACGCGGTGCGCGGCATCGCCGGCGAATACCACCCGTCCGTGGCGAAAGGCGTCCATGCGTTCGCACGCAAAGGTGTAGACGCTGACCCATTCCAGTTCGAACTGGGTGTTGGCGCCCAGCAAGGCGCGGATGCGCGGCAGCACGTTGGCGGGCTTGACGGCCTCGACCGGGTCGGCATTCCAGCCCAGCTGGAAGTCGATGCGCCAGACATGGTCGGGCTGCATGTGCAGCAGCACCGACTGGTTGGGATGAAAGGGTGGGTCGAACCAGAACCAGCGCTCGGCCGGAAAGTCCGCCGCCATCCTGACGTCGGCGATCAGGAAGCGGTCTTTGAAGACGCGACCGTGGCTTTCCTGGCCCAGCAGTTTGCGTACCGGCGAACGGGCGCCATCGCAGGCAACCAGCCATTCGGCCTGCAGCGTATAAGCGCCGTCGGGCGTCTCGACGGACAGGTCCACCCCATCGGGGCGCGGCGCCACGCCCACGACTTTGCTTTTCCAGCGCAGGTCGATCAGTGGGTGGGCGCAGGCGGCCTCGTGCAGAAAACCCTCGACGTAGTACTGCTGAAGGTTCACGAACGCCGGGCGGCGATGGCCGGGTTCGGGCAGCAGGTCAAAGCGCCAGACCTCCTGGTCGCGAAAGAACACTTTGCCCACATGCCATGACACGCCTTTTTCGGCCATGCGCTGGCCCACGCCCAGGCGGTCCCAGACTTCCAGGGTGCGCTTGGCAAAGCAAATGGCGCGTGAGCCGGTGGACAAGCGATGGTCGTCATCCAGCACCACCACGCGCACGCCGCGCTGCGCCAGGTCGAGAGCCGTGGTCAGCCCCACCGGGCCCGCACCCACCACCACCACGCGATGCGAGGCGGGTGCCGGGCACGATTGATCGGCGTGTTTCTGATAGGCGAACTCCAGCGCCTGGTAATCGATATCGGTCACGCATGGTCTCCTGATAGCGAGCGGCGGCTCGCCACGGCACGCCGCGCCCTCTGCGGGGCGCTGGCGCGGCCTGTACAACTTATGAGAGGGCGGTGTCAGTGCTTCATCGCGCGCTGCGCTACCCGCCCGGGAGTGAAAACAGGTATGGCTAGACTGGGGACGCCGCGGAGCCGGCTCCGCCGGTCCGCCAGCGTCACCCCCTTGAGGGGGAAGCGCATAGCGCTTCGGGGGTGGGGTTTCACTTCAGCCTTCCAGTTGCTGCCACATTTCCCGGTCGCGCTTGTCGGTCCAGATGCGCGGATGGTCGTGGCCGGTGGCCTCGTCATAGGCACGCGACACATCGAACGGCATGCAGTGATCGAAGATGACCCAGTCGCTGTAGCGCGGCTGCATGAAGTCGTAGACCTCGCGGTAGAGGGTCTTCAGGTCTTTGCCTTGCGCCACGCCGCGGTTGACGGCACCGTACAGGTCGGTCAGGAAGGCGCGCGTGCCGGCCAGGCCCTGGCGCACTTCGGCGGCGTTCGTCAGCGCCGGGCCGCGGCCGGGCACCATTTTCTCGGCATCGAACCTGGCCAGCGCATCCAGCGTGGTGGGCCAGTCGCGGAAATAGGCGTCGCCGCAGTACGGCGTGGACTGGTATTCGACCAGGTCGCCCGCAAACAGGATCTTCTGCTCGGGCAGCCAGGCAATCGTGTCGCCCTTGGTGTGGCCGCGTCCCACCTGCAGCAGGTGGACTTCCAGGTTGCCCAGGTTGACCGTCATGGCGCCCTGGAAGGTCATGGTGGGCCAGACCAGGCCGGCCGGAATCGATTCGGCATTGCGGAACAGGCGCGGGAAGCGGCCGATCTCGCTGGCCTTGTCCTGTTCGCCGCGCTCGGCGATCAGGTCGTGGGTGTCGCGGCTGGCCAGGATTTCCTGGGCGTCGTAGGCCGACGCGCCGAACACGCGCACCGCGTGGTAGTGCGACAGCAAGATGTACTTGATGGGCTTGTCGGTCACTTCGCGGATGCGGCGGATGACATCCTGGGCCATGACCGGCGTGGCCTGGGTGTCCACCACCATGACGGCTTCGTCGCCGATGATCACGCCAGTGTTGGGATCGCCCTCGGCGGTATAGGCGTAGGCGTTGTCGGACAGCTTGTCGAACGATACGGCCTTGTCGGCAAGGTCGGCCTGCGAGGCGAATTGCTTGCTCACGGTGTCTCCTGGTCTGTAAATGGACGGCCGCGGCGCGCCGCGGCAATGTGGCCAATATAGCGGTCAGTTCGTTTTTATGCAATACGTTCGCTATAGACGAATTTTTGGGGCGGCCGAAAGCGCCGCTTATGAGCCGGACGGCCTTAGCGGCGTTGGCAGGCAGGGCAGTAGTACGTGGCGCGCTGGCCCTGGACCAGGCGCCGGATGGGGGTGCCGCATACGCGGCAGGGCTGGCCCGCGCGTTCGTAGACGGCGGCATGGATCTCGAAATAACTGCCCGGCTGGCCGCTGGCACCCACGTAGTCGCGCAGCGTGCTGCCGCCCGAGGCCAGGGCGTCGGCCAGGGTGGCGCGCACCATGTCGGCCAGCCGGGTGCAGCGCGCCAGCGAAATGCGCCGCGCCGGCGTGCGCGGGTCGATGCCGGCGCGGAACAGGCTTTCCGAGGCGTAGATGTTGCCCACGCCCACCACGGCATCGCCGGCCAGCAAGGCCTGCTTGACCGAGATGCTGCGGCCGCGGAACTGGCTGTGCAGCCAGGCGCCGTCAAAGCGCGGGTCGAAGGGTTCGATGCCCAGCCGCGCCAGCAGCGGATGGGCGCTTACCGGCCCGGCATCGCCGGGGTGCCACAGCACCGCGCCGAAGCGTCGTGGGTCGTGCAGCCGCAAGACAGCATGGTCGAAGATCCAGTCGACGTGGTCGTGCTTGCGCGGGGTTTCGCCGGCCGGCACGCTGCGCAGCGAACCCGACATGCCCAGGTGCACGATCTGCGTGCCATGCTCGAAGCGCAGCAGCAGGTACTTGCCGCGCCGCGCGCATTCGAGCACGGCGCGGTCCGAAAGCAGGCCGGGCAGGTCGGGCGGAATGGGCCAGCGCATGCGCGCTTCGCGCACGACCAGGCGGCGCAGCGTCTTGCCGGTGATGACGGCGTCAATCCCGCGACGGGTGGTTTCGACTTCAGGGAGTTCCGGCATGAGCCAGTGTAAGATGGTCAATCGTGTACAGGTGATTGTGCCATCAACCGGACAGGCCGCGTGAAGTCGTCGCTTAAACAAGTTCATTCCGTAGTTACAGTGCTGGCGCTTGCGCTGGCGGGTTTGCAGGCCTTGCCGGCCCTGGCGGCCGACCGGCTTCCGGGCGATGCCACCGGGCCCCGCCTGGTGCCCCAGTCGCGCACCCCCGAAACGCAAGTCATCCGGCTGCGTCCCGGGCAGACACCACTGGTGTCGTTGACCGCCGATATCTTCTACCGGGTGCTGGCCTCTGAAATCGCCGCCCAGCGCGGCATGTACAGCACCGCGGCCTCTACCCTGGTGAACCTGTCGCGCGAAACCGGCGATCCGCGGCTGGCGCGGCGCGCCCTGGAATTCCAGCTTGCCGGCGGCAACTTGCCCGGCGCCCTGGACGCCGCGCGCGAATGGGCGCGGCTGGCCCCGGGCGACATCGAGGCCTCGTCGACCGAACTGGCCCTGGCCGCCGCCAATGGGCAGACGGCCGGGCTGGCCGCCGCGCTGCGCGCGCGCATCGATGCTTCCCCCGACAAAGCGACCGCCATTGCCCAGTCGCTGGGCGTGCTGGGCCGCCTGAACGACCGCCGGCTGGCCTTGCGCATTCTCGACGAATCGCTCAGCCCCGCGGTACGCAAGTTGCCCGAGGCGCACCTGGCCCTGGCCGACGTGGCGCAGGCGGCCGGCGACTACACCCGTGCTGCCGATGAGGCCCGCGCCGCGCTGGCGGCCGATCCGCGTTCCGAAGCCGCCGCCCAGCGCGTGCTGGAATACGGCACCCGCACCGATCCGCAACGCGCCGAGACCGAGGCGCGCGCCTTCCTGGCCAAGCACCCCGACGCGCGCAAGCTGCATCTGTCCCTGGCCGGCCATATGGCCGACCGCGGCGACTACGACAGCGCGCTGGCCGAACTGCAGGCCATGTCGCGCCGTTCGCCCGAAGATTTCGACCTGCTGTTCATGCAGGCGCAACTGGCCTACAAGGCCGGCCGCAAAGACCAGGCCCGCACGCTGCTGCAGCAATACCTGGACGTGCAGAACCAGCGCCAGGAAGCCATCGCGCCGGGCGCCACCGATGCCGGCGCGGCCGAGGCCGATGCGCGCGTGCTGCTGTCGCGCATTGCCGAAGACCAGGGCCGCTACGACGAGGCCATTGCCCAGTTGGGCCAGATCGACGACCCGTCGCTGCGCTATTCGGCGCAGATGCGCCAGGCGGCCCTGCGCGCCAAGCAGGGCCGTATCGATGATGCGCTGGCCATGATCGACGCCGCGCAGCCGCACGACGAAGACGACCAGGTGCAAGGCGTGCTGACCAAGGCCCAGATCCTGCGCGATGCCGGCCGGGTCGACCAGGCCGTGGCTGCACTGGAAGCCGCCAACCAGGCCCAGCCCGATACGGTCGAGATCAAGTACGAACTGGCCATGCTGTATGAACGCCAAAACCGTTACGGCGAGCTCGAAACGCAATTGCGCCAGGTCATCGCGCTGGACCCCGACCACGCCCATGCCTACAACGCGCTGGGCTATACGCTGGCCGACCGCAAACAGCGCCTGCCCGAGGCGCTCGACCTCATTACCCAGGCGCTGGAATTGTTGCCCGACGACCCCTTCATCCTGGACAGCATGGGTTGGGTCAAATTCCGCATGGGCGACAACCAGGCCGCCGCCGATTACCTGTCGCGCGCCTACGCGCAGCGTCCCGAGGCTGATATTGCCGCGCACCTTGCCGAAGTGCTCTGGACCGAAGGCAAGCGCCAGCAAGCCCGGGAACTCTTGCAGGCCGGTTTCAAGAAAGACCCCAAGAATCAAACCCTGATCGACACCGCGAAGCGGCTGGGGGTCTCGCTGTGATGGGTGCCGCGGGCACGGTGGGCCGGGCGGCCCGGCGGCACGCATGGCTGCGCGGTTGGCTGGCGGCAGGGCTGTGCGCCTTGCTGGCGGCGTGCGCCAGCGTGCCCGATGCGCCGCCAGGCACGGCCGATGGCGCCTTCGTGCGCAGTGGCCGATTCGCCATCACGGTTACCGAAGTATCGGGCCAGCAGCAGGCCGTACAGGGCGGATTCACGTGGCGCGACGATGGCGGGCAGTACCAGCTCGACCTGACCAATCCGCTGGGCTCGACCGAGGCCCGCGTGGCAGGCCAGCCCGGCCATGCCACCCTGACCAAGGCCGACGGCACCGTGCTGCAGGCCGATACCCCCGACGCATTGGCCGAAGAGGCGCTGGGCGGCCCGGTGCCGGTATCCAGCCTGCGTGACTGGCTGCGCGGCCGGGTGGCTGGCGATGCGCCGGTCGACAAACTGCAGCGCGACGCCCAGGGGCGCCCGGTGGCATTCGAACAAGATGGCTGGCAGGCCCGCCTGTCGCGCTACGACGACCAGGGGCCAGGCCTGCTGGTGCTGCAGCGTACCGAACCCGGGCGCCGCATCGTGGTGCGGCTGGCCGTCAGCCAGCCCTGATCCCGCCATGCTGTACGACGTACCCGCGCCGGCCAAGCTGAACTTGTTCCTGCACGTGGTCGGCCGCCGCCCCGACGGCTACCACCTGCTGCAAACCGTGTTTCGCTTCATCGACCTGTGCGACACGCTGCATTTCGACGCGCGCGCCGATGGCCGCATCGAACGTGCCGCCGACCTGCCCGGCGTACCGGCCCGGCACGACCTGACCTTGCGTGCCGCGCAGGCCCTGCAGCAGGCTACCGGCACCCGGCAGGGCGCCACCATCACCCTGGAAAAAAACATTCCGCAGGGCGGCGGGCTGGGGGGCGGTTCCAGCGATGCCGCCTCGACCCTGATCGCCCTGAACCGCCTGTGGGGTACCGGGCTGTCGCGCCGCGACCTGATGGCGCTGGCGCTGCCGCTGGGGGCCGATGTGCCGGTGTTCGTCTTCGGCCAGTCGGCCTTCGCCGAAGGCGTGGGCGAAGTGCTGGCGCCGCTTGACCTGCCCCCGGCCGGCTACCTGGTGGCCCAGCCCGATGCCAGCGTGCCCACGGCAGGCATTTTTTCCGACCCCGATTTGACAAGGAACACGCCTTCAGTCACAATAGCCGACTTTCTTGCCTCGCAAGATTTTGGTGCAAAGGTTGTTGCAAAACGCGTTGCAGCCTCTGCCCAGTTTCTTTTTGGCAGAAACGACTTGGAACCGGTGGTCTACCGGCGCTACGTGGCAGTATCACAGGCAGCGCGGTGGCTTTCGGGGCGTGGTATCCACGTTCGCATGTCGGGGTCTGGCGCGTGCTTGTTCGCCCAGTACGCTACAGTGCAGCAAGCCGTTTTGGCTCAGCAAGAAATTACCGCTACAATGCGCGTCGCTGGTGATTCAACCGGCCACATGCAGCCAGGGTTCCGGTTAGTGCGGGCTTGTCCCGGGTTGGCCGAGCATCCGTTGCGGAACTGGATCGCAAGATAGTTGGGGAGTCGCCAAGCTGGTTAAGGCACCGGATTTTGATTCCGGCATGCGAAGGTTCGAATCCTTCCTCCCCAGCCACCAAATATCAATAAAAAAGCTGTTGAACGCGCCTGTCAGACACTGGCCACGGTTCAGCAGCTTTTTTTATTTGCCGGTTTTCCGGCTGCAGCACACGTTCGCGTCCTAAACGACCATCGCAGCTTCCATCATGGCAAACGACAGCTTCATGATCTTCACGGGTACGGCCAATACACGCCTGGCCGTGGATGTAGTCAACCACCTGGACATGTCCCTGGGCAAGATGACGGTTGGCCGTTTCTCCGATGGCGAAGTCATGGTCGAGATCAACGAGAACGTGCGCGGCAAAGACGTTTTCGTATTGCAGCCCACCTGTGCGCCCACCAACGACAACCTGATGGAAATCATGGTGATGGTCGATGCCCTGCGCCGCGCTTCGGCGGGCCGCATCACCGCCGCCATCCCGTATTTCGGCTATGCCCGCCAAGACCGCCGCCCGCGTTCGGCGCGCGTGGCCATCTCGGCCAAGGTCGTGGCCAACATGCTGCAGGTGGCCGGGGTCGACCGGGTGCTCACCATGGACCTGCACGCCGACCAGATCCAGGGCTTCTTCGACATTCCGGTCGACAACATCTACGCCGGGCCGATCTTGCTGGGCGACATCTGGCGCCGCAATTTCTCCAACCTGGTGGTGGTGTCGCCCGACATCGGCGGTGTAGTGCGCGCCCGAGCGCTGGCCAAGCAGCTCGAGGCCGACCTGGCCATCATCGACAAGCGCCGCCCGCGTGCCAACGTTTCCGAAGTCATGAACATCATCGGCGAAGTCGACGGACGCACCTGCATCATCATGGATGACATGGTCGATACCGCCGGCACGCTGTGCAAGGCCGCGCAGGCCCTGAAAGACCGCGGCGCCGGCGCCGTCTACGCCTATTGCACGCACCCCGTGCTGTCGGGCGGCGCCATCGACCGCATCGAAGGGTCGGAACTCGACGAGTTGGTCGTAACCGACACCATTCCGCTGTCCGAACAAGGCCAGGCCAGCGGTAAAATCCGCCAGCTCTCGTGCGCGGCACTGCTGGGCGAGACCATTCTGCGCATTTCCAATGCCGAATCGGTCAGCTCGCTGTTTGTCGACTAAGCCCGAGAGCCAGCCCCGAATTCCCGTATTTGCCTGCCTGCTGGTCGCGGCAGATGGGCAAAAACACGGCGCGCATGTCGCGAGCCGTGCAATTTAACCGGCAGCCTTACCGCTGCCAGCTTGTCTGGAGTCATCCATGAAATTCATTGCCACTGCGCGTAGCGTCCAGGGTTCGAGTGCGAGCCGCCGCCTGCGCCGCGCGGGCCGCGTTCCTGCCATCGTTTATGGCGGTACGGCTGCCCCCCTGAACATCGAACTCGACCACAACGAGATCTACCACGCCCTGCGCAAGGAAGAATTCCACGCCTCGATCCTGCAAATGCAGTACGAAGGCAAGGAAGAAGCCGTGCTGCTGCGTGCGGTTCAATGGCACGCCTACAAGCAGCAAGTGCTGCACATCGACTTCCAGCGCGTCGATGCCAACCAGGCCCTGCACACCAAGGTGCCCCTGCACTTCATCAACGGCGACTCCTCGCCCGCGGTCAAGCTCAGCAGCGCCGTCATCAGCCACGTGGTCACCGAGCTGGAAATCACCTGCCTGCCGGCCGCGCTGCCCCAGTTCATCGAAGTCGACCTGGGCAACCTGCTGGGCGGTGGTTCGGTGCACTTGTCCAGCGTCAAGCTGCCCAAGGGCGTGACCTACGTCGCCCACGGCAGCGATGCCGATCCGGTGCTGGCCTCGGCGCTGGTCAAGGGCGGCGGCGCTGCTACCGTTGAAGACGAAGGCGACGCGCCGGCCGCGGAAACCCCCGCTGCCTAAGCCCCCGGTACTGAAACACCCGGGCGCCAAGCCGAAACCCTGCGCGTGCGAGTTGCATGCGCAGGGTTTTTTGCCTTTTGGGGCCATCCCAAGGCAAAAAAACTCCGTGGGGCCAGCAAGCCGGGCCCTTCCTGGTTTAAAACATGCCCATCATGTCTACTGCCATCCGCCTGATCGCGGGCCTGGGGAACCCGGGGCCCGACTACGAAACCACCCGCCACAACGCCGGCTTCTGGCTGGCCGACCACCTGGCCGACGACCTGCGCACTACGTTCGCGCTGGAAAAAAGCTTCTTCGGCATGGTGGCCAAAGCGCGCCATGCGGGCGACAACGTGCTGCTGGTCAAGCCCATTACCTATATGAACCGCTCCGGCCAGGCCGTGGGTGCGCTGGCGCGCTTCTACAAGCTGGCGCCTGAACAAGTGCTGGTGCTGCACGACGAGCTGGACCTGCTGCCAGGGCAAGTCAAGTTGAAGCAGGGGGGCGGGCATGCCGGCCACAATGGCCTGAAAGACATCCAGGCGGCCCTGGGCAGCCCCAACTTCTGGCGCCTGCGCATCGGCATCGGCCATCCCCGCACACTGGGCCTGGCCCAGCAGGTGGCCGATTTCGTGCTGCATCCGCCGCGACGCGACGAACAAGGCGCGATCGACGACGTCATCCACCGCTGCCGCGCCGTGGTGCCGGCCATGCTGGATGGCGATTTCGCCCTGGCCACACGCCAGCTGCACAGCGGCAACGGGGCTTGAGCGGCATGTCTGCGGCGTCGGCGGCCTTGCCCGGCAAACTGCGCTTTCGGGACGAACTGGCCGATTTCTGGCGCTTTTTGTTCCAGTCCGACCTGCGCCGCCTGCCCGGCCGGCGTTCGCGCAGCGGGCTGCGCAACGACTGGCTGCCCGATGTGCCGCTGCGCCGGCTGCTGGCGTGGGCGGCCGTGCTATGGGGCTTGAACTTCTTTGCGCTGGGCCCCATCGCGGTGACGGCGGCCGGCGCTGGCGGCGCCGTGCACCGCATCGACCCGTCCGCCATTCCCTGGCTGACCGCGATCCTGTGGGCGCCGCTGATCGAGGAAATGCTGTTTCGCTACGGCTTGCGCCGCCCCAGGCAGGCGCTGTGGGTCTGCCCGGCCGTCCTGCCGCCGCTGCTGTGGGGCGTGCACGGCTGGACGGTGGCGTGGGCGGCCGCGGTGGTGCTGCTGGCCTGCCTGCCGCTGCGGCGCGAGAAGGTGGCGCGGGTGCGCTGGCGCATGGATTGGCGCCGCCAATATCTCATGCATTTCGGCCGGGTCTATCACTTGTCGTCGCTGGCCTTCGCGGTCGTGCACCTGAACAATTTCATGCTGGCCGATACCGCCTACTGGATGCTGCCGCTGCTGGTGCTGCCGCAGTGGGCCACCGGCCTGGTGCTGGGCTGGATCCGCGTGCGGCGCGGTATCGGCGCGGCGGTGGCGCTGCACAGCATCTTCAATGCCGGGCCGATGCTGCTGATCGTGCTGGTGCTGGGGCTGGGCAGCTAGCGCAACGGCGCCTTTGTCATCCTGGGCAAGCCTTGTTCGATGGATTCTTACGTTACGCGTATGAATCCATCTCACGAAACAGGCTTTCGTCGCCGGAGTGAGAGTGGGAGACTCTCTTCCAACGATTACACCTACGGAGACAAACATGGGGAGCCATTCATTTCGCCTGTCCAGGCCTGGTGCGGCTTTTTTCGCCGGGCTGGCCGCGAGCCTGTTCGCTGGCATGGCGCTGGTCTCGCCAGGCATGAGCCTGGCGCAGGACTACCCCGGCGACCGCCCCATCAGGTTGGTGGTGCCCTGGCCTGTAGGGGGCGTGACGGATGCGGCCAGCCGCATCCTGGCCAGCCGGCTGGGCGAAAAACTGGGAACGACGATCGTCGTTGAAAACCGCAGCGGGGCGAACGGCCGGGTCGGCACCGACTACGCCGCGGCGGCGCGCCCGGATGGGTACACGCTGTTCGTGGCAAGCGCCGAAACCCACGCCATCAATCCGCATGTGTATGCGAAGCTGTCCTATGACCCCGTCAAGGCCTTCGTGCCGGTGGCTCCCTTTGCGGTCAATCCCTTCAGCCTGGTTGCCCGCCCCGACCTGAAGGCCGATACGCTGCAGGACATCATCGAGCTGGCGAAAGCCAGCCCGGGCAAGCTGACATTCGCCTCCTGGGGAATCGGCAGCACATCGCAGATCGGCATGGAAATGCTGAAAGACCGCGACGGCCTGCAGATGCTGCATGTGCCCTTCCAGGGCGAGGCACCGGCCGTCAACGCATTGATGGCCGGCCAGGTCGACCTGATGGTGCTGCCGGTTGCCCGCGCCAAGGCGCTGAGTGCCGACGGCAAGGTAAAGGTCTATTCCATGATGACCCGCGAACGTTCATTCGTGATGCCCGACCTGCCCAGCCTGGAAGACATGGGCGTCAAGGGCATCGATGTCGTCAACTGGTTTGCCGTGGTTGCTCCGGCCAAGACACCCGGCCCGATCGTGCAGCGTGTCGCGGCCGCCATCGACGCCATCATCCAGTCGCCCGACGCGATTGCCAGTTTCCGGGCGCTGGGGGTAGACGTGCATCGGCCCATGAGCCCGGCCGAGCTCAAGCGCTTCATCGATGCCGAGACCCTGCGCTGGGGCGATGTGATTTCCAAGGCCCATATCAAGCTGGACGGCTGATAGCGCTGCTTCAAGCACGAAGCTCCGCCGCGCCGGCGGGCTTTCTTTCAAGCAAGGCCCTGTGAAGCCGCCCGCTTGCACGGGACGCTGCGACCCCATGAATCGAACCCAGAAGGACTGTTCCTTGAATTCCATCTACCTTGTCCTTGATATGCAGAACGACCTGGTCAACCCTGAAGACGCCAGCCGATCCAATCCGCTGGCCGAACAGGCGCGCGGCCGGGGCATCGTCGAACGGACTGCCCGCGCGATCGGCGCCGCGCGCAATGCCGGCGTTGCCGTCGGCTTCGTGCGCGTCGGATTTTCCAGCAACTATCACGAATGCCCGGCGGGATCGCCCCTATTTTCCGGCGCGCCGCGCGCGGGGCTTTTCAAGCTGGGGTCGCGGGGGGCGGAGCTGCATCCCGACCTGGATGCGCGCGAAACCGATATACACGTCATCAAGCATCGGGTCAGCCCGTTCTATGCAACCACGCTCATGGCGCAATTGAGCGCCTTGCGGGTGCAACGCATCTATTGCTCGGGGGTATCGACCCAGGCGGTGGTCCAGGCCGCGGTTCGCGATGCGCATGACCGCGATTTCGACGTGGTGCTGTTCGAAGATTGCTGCGCCGCGCATTCCGCTGAAGAACATGCCAACTCGATTCAATCGCTGGCCAGGTTCTGCCGGGTTGCCCGTTTCGATGACACCGGTTTTGGAGCGGCACCATGACTCTGTCGTCTGACGTTGCGCTGGTCACCGGCGCCGCCCAGGGCCTGGGGCGCGCCATTGCATTGGCGCTGGCCAATTCCGGATGCCGCATCGTCGTCGCCGATATCAATGCGGCGGGCGCCGAGCAGGTGGCGGCCGAAATCTCGGTTGCCGGTGGCGACGCCTTGGCGGTGCACCTGGACGTCTCGGATGTCGCCAGCGTGCAAGCCGCGATGCAGGCCACGCAAGCACGGTTCGGCAAGTTGAGCATATTGGTCAACTGCGCGGTATTCGCCAAATATGGGCCGCTTGCCGAAGTGGCAACGGATGTACTCGACCGCATGTTCGCCGTGGGCCTGAAAGGGGCTTTGCTGATGACCAAGGCGGCGGTCGAGCCGATGCGCAAGGCGGGTGGCGGCACTGTCATCAATATCTCGTCGGTGGTCGCGCTGACCGGTATTGCCTACAGCAGCGCCTACGCAACCGTAAAGGGCGGCCTGGACGCGATGACGCGCGCGCTGGCGGTGGAGCTGGGCCCCATGGGCATCCGCGTCAACTCGCTGGCGCCGTCCGCCATTCCTTCAGCCATGTCGAATTCGAACCTGGATGCGAACGGGTGGGAAGAGCGGCGGCGTCGAACCGCGCTGGGCCGTATCGGTTCGCAGGACGATGTGGCGGCAGCCGCGTTGTTCCTGGCATCGCCGGCGGCGTCCTTCCTGACCGGCGTGGTGCTGCCCGTCGACGGGGGCTTCAGTATCGCGGGCATGGTGCCGGGGGTCGACCTGGCCACGGTGGGCCGCACGCGCGGCTGAACAGTATTCATTGTTCGTCGCGCCCGCGGCGCGGCGTTATCAGGAGATCGATCAATGGCTGAGACGCACACGTTCGACGTGGTGGTGCTTGGGCACGGCATTGCGGGCTTGTCCGCGGCGGTGGCGGCAATGGAGCAGGGCGCGCGCGTGGCCGTGCTCGAGCGCGCAACCGAGGAAGAAAGCGGTGGCTGCACCCGGTACACAGAGGCCTTCCTGCGCCTGAAGAGCGAAACCGAGCTGTCCGACGATTTCGACGAAGCCATGTCGGAAGTCGCCGGCGCCAATCCCGATCCCGGCCTGATCGCCGACATGGACAGCCCGCCCGGCACCTGGAGCAATGTGGTGCGGTCCATGCCGGTCACCGACACGGAATACCTGGCGACGTTCTCGCGCGAGGCGGTCCCCACCATCCAGTGGATCAAGACGCATGGCGTGCGGTTCATTCCCACCATGCTGCCGCAGATCACACTGCGGCCCATGCCCATGATCACGCCCAGCGGCGGCGGCGCGGCGATGCTGGAAGCCTTGGGTAATTCGGCGCGCCGGGGAGGCGTCGAATTCTTCTATGAAACGACCGGGCGTTGCCTGATCGAGAAGGACGGCGAGATCGCCGGCGTGCAGGCCGTTGCGCGCGGCAACCGGCGGGTCGATTTCCTGGCCAAGGCCGTGGTGCTGGCCAGCGGCGGGTTCGAAGGGTCGCCGGAAATGATGGCGCGCTACCTGGGCGCGGGTTCGAGCGGCATTCGCCCGGTCGCGCGGGGCGCGCACTATAACCGTGGCGAAGGGATACGCATGGCATTCGAGGTGGGCGCCGCGGCGGCTGGCGACTTTGGCGCCTACCATTCCACGCCGGTGGATGAACGATCTGCCCGGGCCGAGGCCAAGGTGCTTATTTTTCCGTTCGGCATCGTGGTCAACCGGCTGGGCAGGCGCTTCTGCGACGAGGGGGGCGGTGCCGACTACAACAACTACGACCGCATCTGCTGGGCGATCCAGAAGCAGCCCGACAGCATCGGCTACGCCATCCTGGATGCAAAGATCGAAGACGTGCCCAATTATGCGCGGGCGGTGCTGAGCGATGTGCCGCCGATACGGGCGGAAAGCGTGGCAGACCTGGCCTGCAAGCTCGATGTGCCCGCGCGCGTCCTGGCGGAAACGCTGCAGACGTTCAATGCCGCCTGCCAGCCTGGGCTGTTCGTTCCATCGAAGGCCGACGGCCTGGCCACGACGGGCCTGGCCCCGCCCAAGAGCAACTGGGCGCGCCGTGTCGACACGGCGCCGTTCTTTGCGTATCCGCTGATCCCGTCAGGCATCATCACGTTTGGCGGGGTCAAGACCGATTCGAACGCCCAAGTGCTCAACGCCGATGGCGATGCCATCGCTGGCTTGTATGCCGCGGGCGCGATGACAGGCGTCTATTACCGGCGCTATCCCGCCGCGACATCCGTATTGCGGGGCGCCACCTTCGGCCGCATTGCCGGCACGCAGGCCGCCCAGCAGGCCGGCGTATCGGCGATGCGCTAAGTCGCCGGATGGCCGGGGCCGCGCCTTGTCGACGCGCCCTGGCGTTATCATGCCCGGCATGGACCTGTTTGCCGCGATTCGCACCTTCGTCACGATAGTCGATGCCGGCGGGCTTGCGCAGGCGGCAGAGCGGTTGCAGATATCGGCGGCAGCCGTCAGCCGCCATCTGGCTTTGCTCGAGAATCACCTGGAAGCACGGCTGCTCGACCGCACCACGCGCCGCCATCGCCTGACCGAAGTGGGCGAGGCCTGCTTCGAGCGTTTTTCGCGCATCCTGGCCGATATCGAACAGACCCGGCAGCTTGCCACGGCCGGTACGACCGAGGCGAAAGGGGTGCTGCGGGTGGCTTCGACCATCCATTTCTGGACATGGCGTATCGCCAATGTGCTGCCGGAGTTCATGCGCCAGCACCCGAAGCTTGACGTGCAAGTCAACCTGAGCGAGCGCCTGGTCGACCTGGTCGAGGAAAACTATGACGTTGCGCTGCAGTTTCATCCGCCGCTGAGCCAGTCTGTGGTGGGCCGCAAGATCACCACGCTGCACCGGGTGGTCTGCGCGTCGCCCGATTACTTGCGGATCCACGGCGTGCCGCAAACCATCGAAGCACTGTCCAGTAGGGAATGCCTGCTGTACGCCAGCCGAGGCGAGCTTGTCGAATGGCGGTTCCGCACGCCAGAGGGCGAGCGTTCGGTGCGCGTCTCGGGCCGCTTGCGATCCACCGATGCGAATACCCTGCGGCTGGCCAGCATTGCCGGCATAGGCATCATCCGGTCTCCGCTTTTCGTCGTGGAAGACGATCTGCGCGCCGGCCGGTTGCAAAGGATCTTTCCCCACCTCGGCTCGGTCGATCCGGACCTGCTGGCCGTGTTCCCCAGCCGGCGGCATTTGCCCGCCAAAGTGCGGGTCTTCGTGGATTTCCTGTGCGATCGCTTCGGGCCTTAGCCATTGCGGGCCCGGCCCGGCCAGTACGCCCAGGGCGGCGCGCCGTTAAAACTGGCGATTACCGCTACAATTCCCCGTAACTTTTTGGACAAAACAGGTACGCAACAGGCTGCTTGCCCCGGTTTTCCCCCGGGCCGCACGCGGTTGCCAGGCTCTAGACCCGCCATCGCTTGCGGATCAACGGCTTGCGTCATGCCCCCATCGGGCGTGGCGGTGCCGAATAATCAAGGATTTCCATGGCTCTGCAATGCGGCATCGTCGGCCTGCCCAACGTGGGCAAATCGACGCTTTTCAACGCCCTGACCCGCGCGGGCATCGCGGCGGAAAACTACCCCTTCTGCACCATCGAACCCAACGTGGGCGTGGTGGAAGTACCCGATCCGCGCCTGCAGAAGCTGGCCGATATCGTCTCGCCCGAGCGCATCCTGCCGGCCACGGTGGAATTCGTGGATATCGCCGGCCTGGTGGCGGGTGCCAGCCAGGGCGAAGGCCTGGGCAACCAGTTCCTGTCGCACATCCGCGAAACCGACGCCATCGTCAACGTGGTGCGCTGTTTCGAAGACCCCAACGTCATCCACGTGGCCGGCAAGGTCGACCCGATTGCCGACATCGAAGTCATCGAGACCGAACTGGCGCTGGCCGACCTGCAAACCGCTGAAAAAGCCCTGCATCGCCATTCCAAGACCGCCCGCTCGGGCGACAAGGAAGCACAGCGCCTGGTGGCCGCGCTGGAAAAATGCATGGCCGCGCTGAACCAGGCCAAGCCGGTGCGCTCCATCGATCTCAGCGACGAAGAAAACGTGTTGATCAAGCAGCTTTGCTTCATCACCGCCAAGCCCGCCATGTACGTGGGCAACGTCAGCGACGATGGCTTTACCGATAACCCGCTGCTGGACCGCCTGACTGAATTCGCGGCGTCGCGCAACGCACCGGTGGTGGCCATCTGCGCCGCCATCGAATCCGAGATCGTCGACCTGCCCGATGAAGACCGCCAGGCGTTCCTGGCCGACATGGGCATGGAAGAGCCCGGCCTGAACCGCCTGATCCGCGCCGCCTTCAAGCTGCTGGGCCTGCAGACGTACTTCACCGCGGGCGTGAAAGAAGTGCGCGCCTGGACGGTTCCTATCGGCGCTACTGCGCCGCAGGCCGCCGGCGTCATCCACACCGATTTCGAACGCGGCTTCATCCGCGCGCAAACCATTTCTTTCGACGACTATATTGCTTGCAAGGGCGAGCAGGGCGCGAAAGAAGCCGGGAAGATGCGGGCGGAAGGCAAGGAATATGTCGTGCAGGATGGGGACGTGATGAACTTCTTGTTCAACGTCTGACACGCGATCGACAAGATCCGCACGCCTGCCAACAATGCGCTGTGCCTTACACGCGGGCCTTTGTCACCCGCGGGCTTTCTTCGGCACGATGACTTTCTTCGCGAATTCGGGCATCAGCGTGGCTACGCCGGGCAGTACGACTTCTCTTAACGCAGCCTTTGCGGCGGCCGCGATCTTTCCCGCAATCTCGGAACCGTCGGCGCGGCGGGCGGCCACGACCAGTTTACGGGACATGGGCGCGCCGGGAAGCGCTTGAACGCGAATCGTCTCGGCCGCGTTGGAAGACTTCAGGAAGACGAGCGGGGTGGTAATGGTCCAGCCCAAGCCGCTGCCCACCATGCGCATCGCGGCATCGGTCGTATCGAACTGGTACCGGCGCAGCGGTTGCATGCTTGCTGCTTGCAGATAATCGTCGATGCGCTGGCTCATATGCGCTTCGCGGCCGTAACGGATGAAGTCCAGGTCGCTGGCCAATGTCGCGGTATTGACCACCTTGGCGTGGTAGCTTCGGGGCAGCGCCAGCATGAATGGCTCGGTCAGGATGGGATAGATATCGACGTTGGACGGTACGGGGTTTTCGTCGGCAGTGATGATGAAATCCACTTGGCGATCGATCAGCGCCTGGAATTGCGTTGCGCGAAAACCCGAGACGATGGTCCAGTCTGACGTGATGTCGCGCAGCAGGTTGATCATGAAGGGGCCCGCCGTTGCGGCGAAACTGTTCAGGATGCCAATGCGCAGGAACGACAACTGGTCTTTTGTGCCGTAGCGCGCCGCTTCGCCAAGTTCTTGCGTTTTGACGACAATTTCGCGGGCGCGGTCGTAGACGGAATTGCCCGTCAGGGTAAGCGCGGGCGGGCGCACCGAACGATCGAACAACTTGACGCCAAGCGCCTGTTCCAGCGTGGTGATCGCCAGCGAAATCGCCGGCTGCGTAAAGTCAAGTTTCTCGGCGGCCAGGCTCATGCTGCCCGTCTCGGCGACGGTCACGAAAACTTCCAGCAAACGCAGCGTGACGCCTGAAGTCGTCAAAGGCCGCACCGGTGATTTCGGGTCAGTGGATACCTGCGGCATTCATTCGATCCGGGTGGGTTGGAAAGGCCTCGTGTTCCTTTCGCTATAAGGCGCGCGTCGCCAATCTGATCGCGCAACGATTATACCCGCGGGCAAATCGCGATCGCCCGCCCGGCCTGGATTGGCCGGCGATTCAATCGACGCGCGCCCCCGAGATCTTCACGATTTCGGCCCACTTGGCCGAGTCCTCGCGTACCTGGCGGGCAAACGCAACCGGACTGGATCCGACGGGTTCATTGCCTGTCCGCAGCACCTGTTCCCGAAAATCCCGATCGGCGGCCATGCGGGATATCGCCTGGCTCAGGCGCTCGATGACACCGCGCGGCAGGCCGGCCGGGCCCACCAGGCCTGCCCACGCGTCGGCCACATAGCCGGGTATGCCGGCCTCTTGAACCGTGGGCAATTCCGGAACTTGAGAGGAGCGCGTCGCGCCTGTGACGGCGAGTCCGCGAATCTGGCCGGATTTCAGGTACGGCAGTGTCGTGCTGAGGGTATCGAACATGCCCTGTATTTGACCGCCCAGCAGGTCGTTCAATGCCAACGACGTTCCGCGATAAGGGACGTGGACAATGTCGATTCCCGCCTTCGTCTTCAACATCTCCAGCGAAAGGTGGGCCAGCGTGCCATTGCCGCCGCTGCCGAAATTGAGCTTGCCGGGATTCGCCTTGGCGTAGGCCACGAGATCATGCACGGACCGTATCGGCAGTCTGGGCGATACGTTCAGGATCATCATGCCGGAGACGACCTGGGAAACGCATGTCAGATCCGTGTTGGGATCGAACTCCATGTTCGCATAGAGATGGGGGCTGATGGCCATGGTCCCCGCCGACACCATCGCCAGGCTGTATCCATCGGGCGCCGATTGTGCGATGGAGGCGGTTCCGACGATGCCGTTGGCGCCTGGCCGGTTTTCCACGACGACCGACGTGTTCCAGTCTTGGCTGAGCATGTGTGCCACCAGGCGCGCAATAAGATCGAGATTGCCGCCGGCGGTATATGGCACGACCAATCGCACCATTCTGTCCGGATAGTCCGCTGCGTAGCTGGCGGGCGCCAAGGCGCTTGCTGCCACGGCGGCCAGGGCCTTGCCGAACGCTCTCCTGTCCATGATGCCTCCTTTTTCTTGTTGTCGGTGCGGGTGCTGCGGCTTTGAATCAATACGGCTCGGTTCCCGCCACCCCCGCCCGATATAGGCGGCGCGGCTGGCTCGCCGGATAATCCATGGTCGCCAGGTGCTGGGTACTGCAGTTGTCCCAAATCAGCAAATCATTCTCGGCCCAGCGGTGGCGGAATACAAACTGGGGCTGCTTGATGTGCGCCCACAACTGTTCCAGTAACGCCTGGCTTTCGCTTGCGGACAACCCGTCGACGCGCGCGGTATGGCCCTCGCTGACAAACAAGGACTTGCGGCCCGTTACCGGATGGGTTCGCACGATCGGGTGGCTGACGTCTGGTGTCTTGGCTTTTTGTTCCGCTGTCAGTGGAGCGCGCTTGAGCTGGGCTTTGGCGTTTTTCTTTTCCAGGTGGGCTTCGAAACTATGGACCGCGGTCATGGCCAACAACCGTTTCTGTTCGTCGGCGGGCAAGGCTTCGTATGCAGCTGCCGTATTGGTGAAAAGCGTGTCGCCCAAGGCTGTTCCGTTCGTGTCGCGCGGCACCTGAAGCGCATATAACTGCGTATACATGTCGGGTGTGCGCAAGTACGACGCATCTGTATGCCAGAGGCTGCCCGCATCGACGATGCCTATGGCGCGTCCACTGACGGGGTCAACGATATTGGACACGACGGTCAACTCGGGCTGGTCGGGCACAGCGTACTGGTTGTAGAAAGAGGTACGCAGCGGGCCAAGCCGGTTTGCCAGATCGACAAGCTGGCGCGGTGTCAGGTGCTGGTCGCGAATCAGCAGGACGGCATGCTGATGCAACGCGTCGCGGATTGCGTCGAACGTTTTCTGCTCGATCGCGTTGGCAAGATTGACACCCTTCACCTCGACGCCCAGCACGGGCGATAAAGGGTGGATATCCATAGATAGGTCAACGGCCTGCATGTGGGCTCTCCGGTTGGCAGCAGCAACTCGCTGGCGGATGGCGGGGCTGCCGGGCAGCCAGCCTCCTGGCCGCCATCCTTGGACATAGTAGATTAAAAACAATATACTTAATATAAATAAATAGGATGGTCGCGTCAACGCGCATGCGGATGCATCTGACTTTCAGGAGGCAGGGATATGGCAATCGAAGTCATTCGTAGCGGTGCCCCGGCAGGGGCCGAAATTACCGGAGTGGACATCAGCGCGGGCGTTGATGAAGAAACCTTCATCGATATCCGGAACGCGTTGCATGAATACGGTGTCGTCGTATTGCGCGAACAGCGAATTTCTCCCGAACAGCAACTTGGGTTCTGTCGCCGGTTTGGAAATTTCGAGCCCCACGCCGTGCCCCAGTACCTGGTGCCGGGCTACCAGGACCTGCTTTGCGTGTCGAACATCCTGGACGACAACGATCAGCCGATCGGTTTAATCGATGCGGGCAGGGTATGGCACACCGATGGACATTTCGACGAGCGTCCCAATATGTACTCCATGCTTTATGCCTTGGAGATACCCAGGGATGAACAAGGTCGTACGCTGGGTTCCACCTGGTTCCTGAGTACCGCGGCGGCTTACGATAGCTTGCCCCTCGAGCTTAAGCGCCGATTGGAGGGCATGCGGGCAGATAACAGCCTGGCGGCCGTTTATCAGGCAATGAAGCGTATACATGCTGCCACCAAGCGCGCGCCCTTGTCGGCGGAGCGCCAGGCAAAAGTCGTGACTCATCCTGTTGTTCGCACTCACCCGGCCACGGGGCGCAAGTGCATATACGTAAGCCAGGCGGCCACCTTGCGCATTCATGGCCTATCCGACGAGGAAAGCCGTGCGCTCATCGATGAACTCCATGCAATCTGCGTTAGAGAAGAAATGATCTATCGGCATCGGTGGGAGGTGGGCGATCTATTGCTTTGGGATAATTGCTCCACGCAGCATTATGCCGTTGGCGATTATGCGCTTCCGCAGCGCCGCTTGATGCACCGTACAACGATCGAAGGTGCCGTACCCGTTTAGCCCTCCCGCCGGAAGGGCGGAAACGGTGCGGGCACGGGGGCATTTCGGTGTCAATGGATTGCGGGAGTTGAAAATGAGTGCGGCAATGAAAGAAAAGCTGAGCAGGGGCGAGGCTGTCGCCATGGTCGGCATGCGGTACGGAGCACCGGGCCTGGTCGAGCGTATCGGTGCGTTGGGTTTTGACGCCGCATTCATCGACTGCGAAAAACGCAGCTTCACGATGGAGCGAATCGAGGATATGTGCCGGGCCGCGCGGGTGGCCGGTATTCCGGCCATCGTACGGCCCTGGGCCAACGAGGCGGGATTGATCAGCCGCTTGCTGGACATCGGTGCCGACGGCGTCATGATTGCCTCTATCGACAACGCGGATGCGGCGCGCGCGCTGGTTGCCGACGTACGCTACGCGCGTTATGCGGATCATGAAAGCAAGATTATCATCGGCATGATCGAATCGCCTGAAGCTGTCGATCATCTGGCCGAAATGCTGACTGTCGATGGCATCGACGTCTGGTTCATCGGTGGTAACGATCTGGCGCAACGCATGGGTTTTCCCGGCGCAGCAAGCAGGCCCGAGGTGCAGGCTGTTATCGACAATGCGATCCGTCTTATCGTCGACTCGAACCACGTCTGCGGTGCGCTGGTCGATTACGACACGGTGCAGTTACGCTTGCAGCAGGGTGTCCGCTTTCTGCTGCTCAATGTTGACACACTGCTCGCCGGCGGAACTACACAGTTCAACCGCGTGCTGGATGCGTGACGCGCGCATTCGGTATTCGGTAAGCGGGGGCCGGTCCGGAAACCGGCCGCTATGGCCGCTACGCGATCGCCTGGCCCGCAACCGTGGCGCGGCGCATCAGCCGGCGCCGCGGCAATTGATAATCGAACGTGGCGCGATGCAGCGTGGCCCGGTTGTCCCAGATCAGCAGGTCCCCCACCGCCCAGCGGTGGCGATACTGGAACTCGGGTCGAACCACGTGTTCGCACAATTCCGCCAGCAGGGCCGAACTTTGCTCTTTGGTCATCCCTTCAATATGGGTCGTATACCCTTCACTCAAGTACAGGCATTTTTTTCCTGTATCGGGGTGGGTGATAACCAACGGGTGGGACGCGGGGGGGTACTCTTTGGCGCGCTTGCCCATCTCTGCCGTGGCGCCTTCTTTTTCGCCATAGCGATGATACAGATCGTGATAAGCGCGCAAACCGTCCAGGCGTGCCTTGAATTCTTCCGTCAGTGCTTCGTAGGCCGGGCCCATCCCGGCGAACAGCGTGTCCCCCAATGGTTGTCCGTCTTCGCGATGCGGCACTTCCAGAGCGTATAGCAGCGATACGTTGTGCGGTTTTTCAAGATAGGCGCCGTCGGTATGCCAGAATTTTCCCGCATCCGTCGCCCCGATCGGTTTGCCGTTTTCCAGGATGTTGGACACCAGGAAGAGTTCCGGATATCGGGAAGAAAGGTGCTCGGCCAAAAATATCTTCTGCAGGTTGCCGAAACGCCGGGCGAACGCCACGTGGTCTTCTTCGCTGAGCTCCTGGTCCCGGACCACGGCGACTCCGCGCTCGTGAACCGTTTTCCTGATGTGGTCGAATTCGGTATCCGTCAGATTCCCGTCGAGGCGGATGCCGTGGATTTCGGCCCCGGTCGGGCCCGCGGGATATTGGATGGTCATACTCATTCTGTCGACTCCTTGATGGCTTCGCATGGCGTCCGCGGCCAGGGTTCAGCGAACTGTACGCAGGCCTGAAATGATCATTGGAATTCGATGCCGGCCTGGCGTACAACGTTGGCCCATTTCTTGACGTCGGTATTGATGAGATCGGCGAATTGCCGCCTGCTCAGGGTCTGCGGTTCCATCCCCTGGGCCTCGAACCGCTTGCGTACGTCGGGATCGGCGAGCGCGCTGACCGTGTCGGCGTGGATTCTGTCCAGCACCGCGGGTGGCGTGCCGCCGGGCGCCATCAGTCCAAACCAGATATTGACCTCGTAATCCGGAACACCTGCCTGCATGATGGTGGGTGTGTCAGGCAAGCTAGCCGAACGCCTCGCATCGGTCACGGCCAACGCGCGGACTTTGCCGCCTTGAATATGAGGCATCAGCGCGGCGGGCGTGTCCAGCACCATGTCGATCTGTCCGGCTAGCAAGGCATTAAGCGCTGCCGGGCTACCCTTGTAGTGGATGATGGTCGACCGGGTACCCGTGCGGAATTGCAGCAGTTCGAAACCCAGGTGCGAAAGCGTTCCCAAGCCAGGCGAACCGAAATTGAGCGCCTGTGGTTTTTCCTTGGCGAGGTTGATCAGTTCCTGCACGTTTTGAGCGGGTAGCGACGCCCTGACTGCGAGGATATACGGTGAACTGCCAACCAGTGTGATGGGGGCCAGGTCTTTGACGACGTCGTAGGGCAGATCGGAATACGCGGTGGGGCTGACCGCCAGCGTACCCGCCGTCATTAATAGCGTATAGCCGTCGGGCGGCGCATTGACCACCGCCTGGGTCCCGATGATCGCACCTGCGCCAGGACGGTTTTCGATGACAACCGGTTGATGCCACATCTCTGCGAGTTTCTGCCCGACGATGCGCGAAATGGAATCGATTCCGCCACCCGCCCCATAAGGTACGGAAATCTTCACGGCATGATTCGGATAATCGCCGGCCTCTCCGGCTTGAGTGAGACCGGAAATTGCGGTGATCGCGAACACGATTGCTGCATAGGCGACGTTACGGACCATGTTGTCTCCTGCTACGAGTGCTTCTCTTGCGTGCCGGACAAGTTCGCGCTCTTCGCATGTTGTTTTATATTCTTATATTTATAATACCGTTTTTCGAATACTGAGTCTACCGGGAAAAGGTGTTCGCAGCCCTGCAGGCGTTGTCATGTCATTCAAATAATGGATTCAATTAATTCAAATATTTAATTTGTGAATAAGTGGTGTGGCCGCTATCGTGGTCGGGATGCTTCAAGGCCATTTTGGCCGCGGTTCGAAGCGCATTGGAAACCTGGTCATGATCGAACGTGTCTTCACAAATTGCATTGCCGGTGATGGCAAGCGCATCTGTATTGCAGTGGCCGATGGCCGCATCGAATCCCTGGGCCCCGAGTTGCCCGCATACGGCAGCGCCGAAGTGGTGGACCTGCAGGGCTGGCTGGTGCTGCCCGGCTTTGTGGACGGCCATATCCACCTGGACAAAAGCTTCGTGGGCGACCGCTGGCATCCGCACCAGCCAGCGGGCAGCCTGCGCGAACGGCTGGCGATCGAGAAGCAGGCATTGGCCGATGCGCGGCCGATTGTCGAGCGTGCCCATGCCCTGATTGCGCAAGCCGCCGCATATGGCACGGTGGCCATGCGCAGCCACGTCGACGTCGACGCCACCACCGGCCTGGCGAACCTGCATGCCGTCATGCAGGCGCGCGAACAATGGCGCGGCATCGTGGACATCGAACTGGTGGCCTTCCCGCAGGCCGGCGTCATGTCCTGCCCGGGTACCGCCATGGTGCTGGAGGCGGCCGCGCGCGAAGGCGCCGACGTGATCGGCGGCATCGACCCGACCACGCTGGACGGCGATGCCGATGGCCAGCTGGATGTGGTGTTCGGCATCGCCGAAAGGCACGGCGTGAAGATAGACATTCACCTGCACGAGCCGGGGCAGCAGGGCGTGTCGCAACTGCACGGCATCGCGGCGCGCACCCGCGCGGCGGGGCTGGGTGGACGCGTGGCGGTCAGCCATGCCTATTGCCTGGGCGACGTCGAGCCGGACGTACTGGATGGCGTGGCCGCGGCATTGGCCCAGGCCGGCGCGGCCATCATGACGAATGCGCCCGGCAACCGGGCGTTCCCGCCGGTGCTGCGGCTGCGGCAAGCGGGCGTGCAGGTGTTCACCGGCAATGACAATATCCAGGACGCCTGGTGGCCTTACGGTTCGGGCGACATGCTGCAGCGGGCCATGCTGGTGGGCTACCGGTCGGGCTTTTACACCGATGAATCGCTCGAGGTTGCGCTGCACATGGCGACGGCAGCGGGCGCCGAGGTGCTGGGATTGCGCGGCTATGGCCTGAAGGTAGGCAACGACGCCACGTTCGTGGCGCTTGAAGCGCCGAATGCCGCGGCGGCAGTGGCCGCCGTGCCTGCCCGGCGCCTGGTGGTCCGCCGGGGCCATGCCCACGGCCCGGCGGGCTTGCCAGGCAATGCTTAGGCGTCGTCGCGCTCCAGCATCCGTACCAGCACGCCAGCCAGTTCCTTGACCATGCGGTCGGCGGCGGGCCGATGGAAGATGCCGATCTCGTACGTATCGATATCGGGCAGGCCGCCTTTCTTCTTGAGTATCGCGTGGTCTTTGGTGACGGTGCGGCGCGGCAGCAGGCTGATGCCCATGCCGTTGGCGACGGCGCCCTGGATGCCGCCCAGGCTGGAACTGGTGAAGCTGATGCGCCAGCGCCGGCCCATGGTTTCCAGCGCCTGGATCATGTCGTCGCGGTACAAGCCCCGCATCGGGAAGGTAACCAGCGGCACGGGGTCCATCTGGAAGCAGGGATACCGGGCGCTGTCGACCCAGGCCATTCTCTCGGGCCGGCATGCCACGGCCGCGCGACTGTGGCGGCGTTGCTTGACCAGCACCAGGTCCAGTTCGCCGTTGTCGTACCCGGTGCCCAGGTCGCGGCTCAGGCCGCTGGTGACTTCCAGTTTCACGTGCGGGTGGCGGCGATTGAAGGCGGACAGTTCCCGTGTGGTCGGCCCGGTGGCGAAGTCTTCCGGCAGCCCCAGCCGGATGGTAACGGCCACCATGGCGCCCGACAGCGCCTCGGCGAGCTGCTCGTTGGTGGCCAGCATATGTCGCGCGTAGCCCAGCAGCGTCTGCCCGGCTTCGGTGGGCCGCACGTCGCGGTTGCCGCGGTCGAGCAGGGTATGGCCGGCCAGTTCTTCCAGCCGGCGCACCTTCTGGCTGACGGTGGACTGGGTAGAGTGCAGCCGCGCGGCGGCGGTGGTGAAACTGCCGCATTCGGCCACGGCGACCATGGCCCTGAGCAGGTCCAGGTCGAATAGCACTCTATTCGATTTTTGACTGGTGGCCATTCGAATATTTAACTTCTGGATAAGACTCCAGACTTTTATCATGGTGCGGACCGGGCCGGCAATGCCGGCCAGCAACGATGCCGAGGTGGATCCCGATGCTGCTCAAGCGCTTATCGATTTTCTTGACCATGGCGTTGGCCATGGCGCACAGCGTGGCCGCCACGCCGACGGGCGCGCCCCTGGACAGCCGCTTGCGCCAGGCGGCGGCCACGGGCAGCGCGCAAGACGTGCAGGCCTTGCTGCGGCAAGGGGCCGCGGTCGAGGCGCGCGACAGCCGGGGGCGCACGCCCTTGCTGATTGCCACGCACCACAACAACGTGCCGGCCGCCCAGGCGCTGGTGCAGGCCGGCGCCGATGTGAACGCGCAGGACGCCATCCACGACAGCCCCTATTTATATGCCGGTGCGCGCGGCCACGACGAGATCCTGGCCATGACGCTGGCGCACGGCGCCGACCTGAAAAGCACCAACCGCTATGGCGGCACGGCGCTGATTCCCGCTGCCGAGCGCGGCCACGTGCAGACGGTACGCACCCTGATCGCCGCCGGCGTCGAGGTGGACCACGTCAACAACCTGGGCTGGACCGCCTTGCTCGAGGCCGTCATCCTGGGCGATGGCGGGCCCCGGCACGTGCAGATCGTGCAACTGCTGGTCGATGCCGGTGCCGACGTCGACCTGGCCGACGGCCAGGGCGTGACGGCGCTGGCGCACGCGCGCCGCTCGGGCTACGCCGACATGGTGCGCATCCTGCAGCAGGCCGGCGCGCGCGGCTAGGGCAGGTTCTCGCGGAAGATCACATCGGTGCGCGTGGCCTCTACGCCCGACAGCATGCTGCGATGTTCGCGCAGGTTGGTGAAGATGCGGATGCTGTTCAGGATGGTCGTCAGGGGGCTTTGGTTGATGACGGCATCCATCCCGCCGTCGATCAGCAGCGCGCGCGTATCCGGCGTCAGGCCATGGCCGATGAACGCGATGTCGTGCTGCTTGCCGCATTCTTTCAAGGCCTGGCCGATGCCTTCGGCGCCGCCGCCGATGTTGTAGATGGCGGCCAGGTCGGGGTGCTCTTTGAGCAGCGCCAGGGTCTGGCGATAGTTGGTCTGGGTGTCGTCGTAGCCTTCGCGCAACCCCACTACGCGCATCTGCGGATACTGCTCGGCGAACAAGTGCAGGAAGCCCGCCTCGCGCTCTTCATGGGCGCGGTAGCTGAGCGACCCGGCCAGCATTGCCACCTTGGCGCCGCGCCGCGCCGGCCCCAGGAAGCGGCCGATCAGGTGCGCCGCCGTGCGCCCGGCGGCGCGGTTGTCCAGGCCCACATAGGCACTGCGCCGCGAGTGCGACAGGTCTGAGACCAGCGTGACGCTGGGAATGCCCTGGTCGGCAAGCTCGGCCACCGCCTCGCGCACCTTGGGGTGTTCCAGCGCCATGAAGGCCACGCCGTCGCATTGCTTGCCGCGTCGTCGCAGAATGTGCGTCAGCGCGTCGGGGTCGAAGCTTTCCACCGGCGCCACGCGGCAACTGACGTTGTAGGGCGCCCAGTGTTCCTGCGAGTGCCGCACCCATTCGCCCAGCATCGACAGGAAGCGGCTGCTGCGGTCGGGCAGGATGAACAGCAGCCGCATCGGCGGCGGAGCCATGGCGGCATACAGTTCGGCCTGGGGCAGGTACTGCAGGTCGGCGGCTGCTTTCAGTACCCGCTGCAGGGTTGCCTGGCGCACGCCTGGGCGACGATGCAGCGCGCGGTCGACCGTGGCCGGCGAGACACCGGCCAATCGCGCAATATCAATCACGGTGGGCAAAGCCTGGGGCACCGGGTTTCTCCCAATTTGCGGAAACTTGCGGGCTATACCTTACACGGATTGCCGAGGTGAACCTCAAAAGCCATCAAAAAACGGGCTTGGGATTTTGCCGGCCGCGCCCCTATCCTACGCAACTATCTGCAGCAGCGCCCCGGGCGCAAACAAGGAAAAAGATGGAGACAACAGGCAGGTTGGCCGGCCGCGTGGCCCTGGTATTCGGCGCCGGTTCGGTGGGCGAAGGCTGGGGCAATGGCAAGGCCGCCGCGGCCGCGTATGCCCGGCAAGGCGCCCGGGTGGTGGCGGTGGACCGTGTGCAGGAAGCCGCCCAGGCCACCCAGGACGCGATTCGCGCCGAGGGCCACGAGGCCGTGGGCGTGCAGGCCGACGTCACCAACTTTGCCGACATCCAGCGCGTGGTGGACCATGCCTTGTCGCTGTATGGCCAGGTCGACGTGCTGCACAACAATGTGGGCATTACTTCGCAGGGCGGTCCGGTGGAAACCGGCGAAGACGTCTGGGACCGCGTCATGACGGTGAATGTCAAGAGCATGTTCCTGACCTGCAAGGCGGTGCTGCCGCACATGGAAGCGCGCCAGAGCGGCGCCATCATCAACATCGGGGCGCTGGGCGGCGTGCGCTGGACGGGCTACGCCTATTGTGCCTACGCGGCTTCGAAGGGCGCGGTGAATTCCTTTACCCAGAGCGTGGCGCTACAGTACGCCGCCAAGGGCATCCGGGCCAACTGCATCCTGCCCGGCGTGATGGATACGCCCCATATCTACCAGCAGATCTCGGGCTTCTACCAGAACACCCAGGAAATGGTGCAGGCGCGCAATAAGTTGTCACCCACCGGCCGCATGGGCGATGGATGGGACGTGGCTCACGCCGCGGTGTTCCTGGCTTCGGACGAGGCACGCTACATCAATGGCGTTGAGCTGTTCGTGGATGGAGGCATGCACGCCCGCTGCAACTGATTCGAGCCCGGAACCGGCGCCATGGCGGGCGGGCCGGTACGGAAATTTCCAACATCGCTGGCCCGAGCCGGCGAACTGTGCACAGGAGACAGTGCCATGACAGATAACAAGACCTTCACGCGCCGCAGTGCGCTGCGCACCCTGGCAGGCCTGCCTTTGGCCGCCACCATGATCGGCGTGCCGCGGCTGGCCGCGAGCGCCGCGCCGGAATACGTGTTCAAGTACGGCAACAACCTGCCGACCAGCCATCCGCTGAACATCCGGGCGCTGGAAGCCGCCGCCCGCGTCGCCAAGGAAAGCAACGGCCGCATGGAAGTGCGGGTGTTCCCCAACAACCAGTTGGGCGGCGACACCGACATGCTGGCGCAAGTGCGCAGCGGCGGTATCGACATGTTCAATGCCGGCACCATGGTGATCGCGACGCTGGCGCCCATCAGCGCGATCACCGCCATGGGTTTCGCGTTTTCCAACGACGAAGAAGTCTGGAAAGCGGTCGACGGCAACCTGGGCAACAGCATTCGCGCCGCGTTCGCCAAGGTGGGGCTGTATACGCTGGACAAGATGTGGAACAACGGCTTTCGCCAGATCACCAGCAGCTCGCGGCCCGTGGCCACGGCCGCCGACCTGGATGGCATGAAGATCCGCGTGCCGGTCAGCCCGATGGGGATATCGCTGTTCAAGTCCCTGTCGGCTGCGCCCACCAGCCTGCAGTTCAGCGAGGTGTATTCCGCCCTGCAGACCAAGGTGGTGGATGCCCAGGAAAACCCCCTGGCCATCGTGCAGACCGCCAAGCTGTACGAAGTGCAGAAATACTGCTCGCTGACCAACCACAGCTGGGACGGCTACCACCTGGTGATCAACGGCCGCGCCTGGCGCGGCCTGCCGGACGACCTGAAGACCATTTATGCACGCGCCTTCAATGAAGCCGGCTTGCAGCAGCGCGATGACCTGGTCAAGCTCAATACCACCCTGCAGGACGAACTGACCTCCAAGGGCCTGCAGTTCAACGCCGCCGAGGCACAGAGCTTTCGCGAGCAACTGCGCAAGGCCGGCTTCTATGCCGAGTGGAAGCAGAAGTTTGGCGACCAGGCCTGGGCTTTGCTGGAAGAATCCGTCGGCAAGGTGTCCTGATGTCGGCGGGCCACGAGACCAAGGCCTGGGTGGCCGGGCCGCTGCCGGCCGCGCCGGCCAGGCAGCGTTCGGACACGGGCCTGCTGGCCTGGATGGACCGCGCCCTGGGCGTGGTGTCCGAATGGCCGGCGGCCTTGCTGGTGCTGGTCGAGGTGGCCGTGCTGTTGTCCGGCGTGGTGGCGCGCTACGTGTTTCATGAGCCCATCGTCTGGACGGACGAGCTGGCCTCGATCCTGTTCCTGTGGCTGTCGATGCTGGGTGCCGTGATCGCGCTGCGGCGCGGCGCGCACATGCGCATGACGGCCGTGGTGGCCAAGTGCGCTCCGGACACACGCGCCTTCCTGGAGACGTTCGCGCTGGCCGCCGCCCTGGTGTTCCTGGTGCTGCTGATTCATCCCGCCTGGGAATACGCTTACGAAGAAGTGATCATCGTCACGCCCGCCATGGAGATCAGCAATGCCTGGCGCGCCGCCGCGCTGCCCGTGGGCACCTTGCTGATGCTGCTGGTATGCGTGGTGCGCCTGCTGCGTACCGAGCACACGCGGCACGTGATGCCGGCACTGCTCGCCGCCGTGGCCATCACGCTGCTGTTCTGGCTGGCGGGGCCCTGGCTGATGACGCTGGGCAAGCTGAACTTGCTGATTTTCTTCGCCGGCGTCGTGGGCGCCTGCGTATTCGCCGGGGTGCCCATCGCTTTCTCTTTTGCGTTGGCGACCTTCGGCTTCCTGGCCCTGACCACGCGCACGCCCATGCTGGTGATGGTGGGGCGGCTGGACGAAGGCATGTCGCACCTGATCCTGCTGGCGGTGCCGCTGTTCGTGCTGCTGGGCATGCTGATCGAGATGACCGGCATGGCGCGCGCCATGGTGCAGTTCCTGTCCAGCCTGCTGGGCCACGTGCGCGGCGGGCTGAACTACGTGCTGATCGCCGGCATGTACCTGGTGTCGGGCATTTCAGGTTCCAAGACCGCCGACATGGCCGCCATTGCGCCGGTGCTGCTGCCGGAAATGAAAAAACGCGGCGCCAAGCCGGGCGACCTGATCGCGCTGCTGTCGACCACGGGCGCGCAGACCGAGACCATTCCGCCGTCCATCGTGCTGATCACCATCGGCTCGGTGACCGGCGTGTCGATCTCGGCGCTGTTCACCGGCGGCATGCTGCCCGGCCTGGTGCTGGGCCTGGCGCTGTGCGTGATCGTGTGGTGGCGCTATCGCCATGAAGACCTGAGCAACGTCCCGCGCGTATCGCGCGGCTTGATCGGCAAGAGCTTCCTGGTGGCGCTGCCTGCCCTGGCATTGCCTTTTGTGATACGCGCGGCGGTGGTCGAGGGCGTGGCCACGGCCACCGAAGTGTCGACCATCGGCATCGCCTATTCGGTGATTGCCGGCCTGCTGCTGTATCGCCAGTTCGACGTCAAGCGCCTGCCCGGCATCCTGATCGAGACCGCGACGCTGTCGGGCGCCATCCTGTTCATCATCGGCTGCGCCACGGCCATGGCCTGGGCATTGACGCAATCAGGCTTCGCGCACGACCTGGCCGAGGCCATGAGCGGCCTGCCCGGCGGCAAATACACCTTCATGGCCGTGTCGCTGGTGGCGTTCATCGTGCTGGGCAGCGTGCTGGAAGGCATACCGGCCATCGTGCTGTTCGGGCCGCTGATGTTCCCGATTGCGCGCGCCGTGGGCATCCACGAAGTGCAGTACGCCATGGTGGTCATCCTGGCCATGGGCGTGGGCCTGTTCGCCCCGCCGTTCGGAGTGGGCTACTACGGGGCCTGCGCCGTGGGCAAGGTCGATCCCAACGAGGGCATCGGCCCCATCTGGGGCTATATGGCCGCGCTGCTGGTGGGCCTGGTCCTGGTGGCGGCCATTCCCTGGATTTCCATCGGTTTTCTCGACAACTGATCACCCCTTTTTCGCACGGGAGCATTTCATGAGCCGATTCCTCGGCCAGATTCGCCAGTTGGGCTATGTGGTGCCCGACATCGAGGCCGCCATGGCCTATTGGAGCAAGACGCTGGGCGTCGGGCCCTGGTTCTACAACCCGCGCGTGCCCATCGTGAACTATCGCTACGACGACCAGCCGTACGAGCCGCACAATTCCGTGGCGCTGGCCAATTCCGGCTACGTGCAGGTCGAGCTGATCCAGACCCGCAACGACGTGCCCTCGATGTATCGCGATTTCCAGCAGGCGGGCCGTACCGGGCTGCAGCACGTGGCCTACTGGACCGAAGACTACGATGCCGACCTGGAGCGCTTGCTGGGCCAGGGCTTCAAGCCCAAGATGAGCGGCGAAGTGGGTGATCGCGGCCGCTTCATTTACTTCGATACCGAATTCCATCCGGGCACCGTGATCGAGCTGTCCGAGGTGGCGGGCCCGAAGGGGCGCATGTTCCAGCAGATCCGCGAAGCCGCCGACGGCTGGGACGGCAGCGATCCGGTGCGCCCGTTTCCGAACCTGGGGGCGCAATGAGCGCAGGGCGCATCCTGGCCAGCTACGTCATCGAGACACCGCTGGACCCGGCTTCCGTGGCCGAGGTGATGGCGGGCGAGCAATCGTGCGGCACCTTCACCCGGGTGGCGGGCGAGACCGACGCGCTGCGCGCCCGCGCGCGCGCGACGGTGGAAGCGGTGCAATTGCTGGATGAAACCGGCCAGCCCAGCTTGCCCAACGCGCTGCTGGAACGGCGGCGCCAGGCGGGGCCGTGGCGCCGCGCCCGCGTGGATATTGCCTTTCCGCCGGCCAACATCGGCGCGAACCTGCCCACGCTGGCCAGCACGGTGGCGGGCAACCTGTACGACCTGGGCGAAGTCACCGGGCTGCGCCTGGAAACCCTGCACTTGCCGGCCGAGTACCGCGCGCGCTTCGATTTCCCGCGCGCCGGTATTGCCGGCACGCGGCGCGCCGCCGGCGTGCCGGCCGGTGCACTGGTGGGCACCATCATCAAGCCCAATGTGGGGTTCTCGGCCGAAGACACGGCCGAGCTGGTTGGCCGGCTATGCGCGGCCGGTGTGGATTTCATCAAAGACGATGAAGTCTGCGCCGACCCTGAACACGCGCCGTTGGCACAGCGCGTGCCGGCCGTGATGCGCGTGGTGCGCGCCCATGCCGAACGCACCGGCAAGCGCGTGATGGTGGCGTTCAATATCACCGACGAGACCGACGCCATGCGGCGCCATGCCGACCTGGTCGAGCGCGAGGGCGGCACTTGCGTCATGGCCAGCCTGAATGCCTGCGGCTATTCGGCCATCCAGACCCTGCGGCGCCATACGCCGCTGGTGCTGCACGGCCATCGCAACGGTTTCGGCGCGCTGTCGCGCCATCCGCTGCTGGGCATCGGCTTCCAGGCCTACCAGACCCTGTGGCGGCTGGCGGGCGTGGACCACATGCACGTGCATGGCCTGCAAGGCAAGTTCTCGCAGCCCGACGAAGAGGTGATCAGCGGCGCGCGCGACTGCTACACGCCGCTGGCGCAAGGGCTGGCGCATGACGACACCGTGATGCCGGCGTTCTCGTCCGGCCAGTGGGCGGGCACCGTGCCGGCCACCTGGGCGGCCATCGGCCGCGATGACCTGCTGTTCATGGCGGGCGGCGGCATCCTGGCGCATCCGGACGGCGCGGCCGCCGGCGTGGCCAGTATCCGCCAGGCATGGGATGCGGTGCGCGCCGGCCGCGGCCTGGCCGAGTATGCCAGCCAGGCGCCCGAGCTGGCGCGCGCGCTGGCGTTTTTCGGCGCGCGATGAGCCTGCCCGCGCCACGCCTGGCGTACTACGGCGACGATTTCACCGGAGCCACCGACGCGCTTGCCACCGCCACGCGCGCCGGCCTGCGCAGCCTGTTGTTCCTGGGCGTACCCACGGCGGCGCAGCGCGAGCGTGCCGGCCCGCTGGACTGCCTGGGTATTGCCGGCGCCACGCGTGCCATGGACCCCGGCACCATGCGCGCGGCATTGCAGCCGGTGGCGCAGTTCTTCGCCGGCCTGCAGCCGCGCGTGGTGCACTACAAAGTGTGCTCCACCTTCGACAGTGCCGGCCAGGTCGGCAATATTGCCGTGGCGATGCAAGTGCTGGGCGCTGCCATGCGCCAGCCCTGGCCTGTCATTGTCGGTGGGCAGCCCAGCCTGGGGCGCTATTGCGTGTTCGCCCAGTTGTATGCGGCGGCCGACGGCGAGGTCCATCGCATCGACCGGCACCCCACCATGAGCCGCCACCCGGTTACGCCCATGCACGAGGCCGATTTGCGGCGCCACTTTGCCCACTTGGGGGCGGGGCGTGTGGGGTCGGTTGATTACCGCACCTGTGCGGCGGGGCACGACGCTATCCAGGCCCGCTTGCGGGCGCTGCGCGCGCAAGGCATGGATGCCGCGCTGTTCGATGTGGCCGAATCGGCGCATCTCGAGGCGATCGGCGCCGTGCTGGCGGGGTGGGCGGCGGCCGAGCCGCTGCTGGCGGTGGGCGCCAGCAGCGTGATCGAGGCGCTGGGCAGCCAATGGGGCAATGCCGCCAAGGCACGGCCCGATGCTTTTGCGGCGGCCCAGGGGCCCGTGCTGCTGCTGGCCGGCAGCCTGTCGCCGGTGACGGCGCGACAGGTCGAGGCCGCCAGGTCGTATCAAAAAATCCGGTTGGATCCGGTGCGCCTGGCCAGCGACGACGGCGCCTATCGCGCCGCGTCGGCGGCCGAACTGGCACAGGCCTTGCGCGACGGGCGCCATGTGCTGGCCTGGATCGACAACGCACAGGGCCAGCGCACTGCCGGCGTGCAAAGCCAGGCCTTGGCCCGGGCAGGCGGGCGCCTGCTCGACACGGTGCTGCGGCAGGTGCGCATTGCCCGCATGGGCGTGGCGGGCGGCGATAGTTCCAGCCTGGCCATGCAGGCGCTGGATGCCTGGGGCCTGTCGCACCTGGCGCGCATCGAGCCGGGCGTGGCCTTGTGCCGCGTGCACAGCGACGTGCCGGCCCTGGACGGCATGGAAGTCATGCTCAAGGGCGGACAGATGGGGTCGGTGGATCTGTTCGAACGGTTCTTGCGCGGGTCGGATTAGCGGGCCGCGCGCGTGGTGTCGCGGCCGGGGTCAAGGCAGGCCGGTCGCGCGCGCCAGCCCCGGCGCACTGCGGGCCTGTTGTTGATAGGCCAGCACGAATTGCTTGAATTGCAGTAGCACCGGATGCAAAGGGACATGGTTACGCCAGATCATGGCGACATGGTCGTCCAGGGCAGTCAGCTTGGCGACGACGATACTGGCGATGCGGCGTTCCACCAGGTGTTGCGCAACGGATTCGGATGACAGCCCAAGGAAGCTGCCGGCGCGGAACATTTCCATCTGCGCCGACGCGTCGCTGATTGCAATGGAATTGGCCGGCCCCTGCAAGCCGCGCATGGCCAGGAATTCGTCGAACCGGTCACGCAATGGCGTACCGGTGGGCGGCAAGACCCAAGGCAAGGCCAGTAGCGTGGGCCAGTTGGGCCGGGCCCTGGGCGGCAGTGCGTGGCTGCCGCTGCCCACGACGGCCGAACGTATCGTGAACAAAGGCTGGAAAGCCAGGTCTTGAGGTCCGTGCATGGGCCCGGCGCGTGCGAACCCGATGTCGACTTCGCCGCAAGCGATGCTTTCATGCAGGCCGTCCACCAGCGACACCGAGACGCCAGGAAAATGGGTGCGAAATTGCACAATGGCCGGCGTCAGCCATTGCAGGGCATCGGGTGAGCGCACGCCCACCACCAGGTGGCCATGCAATCCGTCGCGCAACGCGGCGATTTCTTCGCCTGCGCAATCCAGTTCGGCCAGGATGCGCCGGCTGGCCTGGACCAGGCATGTCCCGATCTCGGTAAAGACGGCCGCATCTCCCCGGCCGGCGAGCAGCCGGGCTCCCAGGGTTTCTTCGATTTCCAGGCGCGTCTTCACGACCGCGGGATAGCTGACCGACAGGCGCTCGGCGGTGCGTGCCAGGCTGCCTGTTTCGGCCAGCGCCAGCATGAAGCGCAAGTGGCGAAATTTCAGCCGGCTGACAATGGAGGACGACGGCGTAGACATGAGAAATGGCCAGGAGCAAAATCGATTTATAACCGTTTGGTTATTGAATCTCAAAAAAACATCCCTTTACGGTCACTGTTTGCTTACCTACCATGCTTCACCACGCAGGCCGTTCCATGGCCTGCGCATTTATTTTCAATCGAGGCAATGAACATGCATGGTGGTCCCGGCGCTTCTCCGGCCGATGCGTTGCGGCGCATCGCAGCAGGCGTGCAGCAGATCGATATCGGCGTCCTGCTGTTCATCGGCATCGACGTGTCCATGCGCGATGGCACGCTTCTGACCGCGAATGTGTACTGCCCCGCGCCACCGGGCGAGGCGGCCGGCGGCGCGCTGCCCGTGGTGCTGGAGCGCACGCCTTACGGACGGGCATCGGCCCGCTTTCATGATTTCGGCCTGGCCGCTGCGCGGGCGGGCTACGTGTTCATGATCCAGGACGTGCGCGGGCGCGGGGATTCAGGCGGGCGGTTCCATATGATGACCAATGTGCCGGACGAAGGCGTGGATGGCATCGATACCTGGAACTGGCTGCTTGCCCAGCCGTGGTGCGATGGCCGCCTGGCCACGGTAGGCGGCTCATTCAGCGCGGCCAACCAGCAGGCCATGGCGCTGCATCGGCCGGCGGGCTTGCGCGCACAGGTGCTGCGGGATGCCGGGACGAATTACCGGCAGCGCATGTTCAGATACCACGGCGCGTTCAATGTCGGCGTGGCGCTGCCTTGGGCGATCGAGCATGGCCTGCAAAGCCCGCAGGCCCGGGATGATGCCGGCGTGCGCGATGCGTTGACGGCGATGCGCGAACGTTCGGCGCAGTGGGCCGACGAACTGCCTTTGCGGCGCGGCCAATCTGCCCTGGCCTCGGCCCCCGATTATGAAGATGTGTACTTCGCGATGCTGGAAACGGCAGACGACACCTCTTATTGGCACAATCCCACCGTGCGGCTTGAAGGCCGCTGGGATGACTACCCCGATGACGTTGCCGTGCTCATGGTGTCGGGTTGGTTCGCCCACCATGCCAACGCCAATCTCGACAAACTGCGCGAACTCGGACGCCGGCTGAAACAGCCCGTGCGGCTGGTCATGGGGCCCTGGGTGCACAGTCCGGCCATGCTGGAAGCCACCTCGGCCGGCGAGGCCGAGTTCGGCCCGGCTGCCGGGCAGCATGGCCCCATCCACGCGGCTTGGCTGGCCTGGCTGGACAGGTTCGTGCTTGGGCACGAGAACGGCGCGGGGGACGAACCTGCCTTGCGCTATTTCGTCATGGGCCTGGGCGATGGGCACAAGACTGCCGAAGGGCGTGTCTTTCACGGCGGGCAATGGCGAGAGTCGGCCGAATGGCCGTTGCCGTCCACTCTTGCCACCCCCTATTACCTGCACGCAGACGGCCGGCTCGGTATCGATCGGCCTTCCGTCGGCGCGGCGCCGCTGGGTTATCGATATGACCCTGCCGATCCCTGCCCGGGTATCGGCGCAAGCAGCCTGCAAAGCGAGACTTTCCCCGCCTTCGTCCTGCCGGGCCCGCGCGACCAGCGTTGCCGCCCGACGCTGACGGCGTGCCGCGGCAGCGACCGGCCCTTGGCCGAGCGCGCGGATGTGCTTGTTTTCCAGACGGAACCCCTGGCCCAGGATTGCGAGGTGACCGGCCCGCTGTCCGTCCGGCTGTGGGTGGCCTCGTCGGCGCCCGACACCGACTTCACTGCCAAGCTGCTCGACATCTATCCGCCCAGCGCCGATTTTCCCGACGGCGTGGCCTTGCTGTTGTCCGAGGGCATACTCAGGATGCGTTATCGAGACGACCGTGCCACCGGCGAATTGATCGAGCCCGGTCGCGAATACGCGGTCACCGTCGAACTGAATCCGACCAGCAATGTGTTCAAGGCCGGGCACCGTATTCGGCTGGACATTTCCAGTTCCAGCTTTCCCGAATACGACCTCAATCCCAATACCGGTGAGGCGCCGGGGGCGCACACGCATACGCAGGTGGCCACGCAGACCTTGTTCGTCGACGGTCTACGGGCCTCGCATATTGTGCTTCCCCTGCAACCTATCAGCGCTGAAGGAATCTCGGCATGAATTTGTTCTTTTCCTCTTCCGTACGCCGCCGGCTCAGTGCGGCGCTCTTGGCCGCCGGAGTATGCGGCGGCGCGCCCGCGCTGGCCGCGCAGGACTACCCCGCCCGCCCGTTGACGATGGTTGTTCCCTTCTCGGCCGGGGCCACCGCCGATACGCTGGGCCGCATGATAGCGCGCGAGATGCAGGACGAACTGGGCCAGACGGTCGTGGTGGAAAACCGCGCCGGCGGCGGCAGCACGATAGGAGCCGCCGCCGTGGCGCGCAGCGCGCCCGATGGCTATACCCTGTTACTGGGTTCGGGTTCTACCCACACGGTGGCGCCGGTGGTCATCAAGGACATGAAATACGACCCCGTGAAAGACTTCCAGCCCATTGCGCTGATCGGCACGACTTCTTATGTGGTACTGGTCAATGCCGATTCACCGATGCGTACGCTGGCCGACCTGGTTGAGTACGGCAAGACGCATCCGCAGAAACTGAGCTACGGTTCGACGGGCGTCGGCGGTGCCGTGCACCTGGCTACAGTGATGCTCCAGAACCAGACCGGCGCCAGCTTCCTGCATGTGCCCTATCGCGGCGGGGCACCAGCCATCGCCGATTTGCTGGGCGGCCAGATCGATTTCACACTGGGAACGGCCGAGGCCGCGGGCATGGTCAGCCAGGGCAAGCTTCGCGCGCTGGCTGTGCTGGGTCCGGATCGCCTGCAGGCGCTGCCCGATGTTCCCACGTGCAACGAAACAGGCGTGCCCGATTGCACGTTTCCGGTCTGGAATGCCATCTTCGCGCCCGCCGGCACGCCTGCGCCTGTCGTGGCCAAGCTGACGGCGGCCGTGGAGCACGCCTTGGCCGAGCCGCAGACGGTGACGCGCCTGCGCGAGCTGGGATATCAACCCGCGACGGGCGGCGCCGAAGCGCTGGGCAAACGTGTCGTCGAAGAGTCGGTTTTCATGCACAAGACCGCAGCGGCGGCAGGGGTCCAGCCGCAATAGGCCCGATGCCAGTGGCGCGACGCGGCTCAGCCTGGCAAGGCCGCGGCCAGTTCGACCGCCTGCCGCGCCACGTCGGCTACGCCGAAGCTCAAGGCCAAGTCCTGCGATGCCAGCTTGCCAATCGGAAACCAGCGCGCGTCCAGCGCATCGTCGCCCGCCGCCGGTTCGCCATCGATCCAGCGGCACAGGACGGCAATCAGGATGTAGTGCCTGCTGAGTTCGCCCTGCGCGCCGCGATCGTAGACATCCCGGGCATCGAATACCTGCAGGGCCTGCGCCCGCACGCAGGTCTCTTCGTAGAGTTCGCGCATGGCGGCCTCGCGCACGGTTTCGCCCAGCTCGACCTTGCCGCCGGGAAAAGCCCAACGCCCGGCGTCGGGCGCATGCGCGCGCCGCACCAGCAGCACATGGCCATCGCGCACCACGGCTGCGATCGTGGCGGCGATGGGGCGCTGCGGATCGTGGCTGGACGCCGCGGCGGCGGGGGGATGGAAGATGGGGGCAGTCATGAAGTCATGGCTCAGTCGCCGAATACTTCATGGGCGCCCGCGTCGCCACGGCGCCAATAGCTGGCGGCGCGGATGCGCGATTTGTCGATGCCGCGTTCTTGCACCAGGTACTGGCGTATGCCGCGTATGGCAGCCGACTCGCCCGCGGCCCATACATAGCCTTCGCCGTCGGGCAGCTGCAAGCGGCGTACCACGCGTTCCAGCACGGGCGGGCCGTCTTCGGGCTCGGCGGCATCATGTACCCAATGCAGGCTCAGGTCGGCCTGGGTAGGCAGGGCGATGCGGGCAGCAGGGTGGCGCGTCTCGATGACGGCCAGCACACGCTTGCCCCGCGGCAATTCTTCCAGGCGCCGGGCAATGGCGGGCAGGGCGGTTTCGTCGCCGATCAGCAGGTGCCAGTCGAAGTCGTGGGGAATGACGAACGAGCCGCGCGGGCCCGCCACGCCCAGGTATTGCCCCGGCGCGGCCTGGGCCGCCCAGCTGGCGGCGGGCCCATGCCCATGCAGCACGAAGTCGATATCGAGTTCGCCGGCGTCGGCATCGTAGCGGCGCGGGGTGTAGTCGCGCGATACCGGGCGCGGCGCGTCGTCCGCATATACCGGGCCTTGGGGGCCGATGGTGGGCATCACAGGCATGCCGTCGGCCACGGGCAGGAACAGCTTGACGTGGTCGTCGAATGACGCCGACACGAAGCCGGCCAGCTCATCGCCCGCCAGGGTCACGCGCAGCAGATAGGGGCCGATGCGTTGTATGCGCCGTACCTGCAACAGGCGCGCCTTGAGGGTATGCCGCACTTTCTGCACGGCATGGCGATCGGAAACAAGAGAAGTTTGCATGAGTGTCCTTGGTCTGGCCGGCTTAGGATCTGTTTGCAGGCCCTAAGCCGGATCACAGGGCCCTGGCGCATTGCCCATGATCTCGGCGGTGGCGCGCTGCAGGATGGCTGCCAGGCGCCGCTGTTCGGCGGCATCGACGTCGGTACGGCGCAGCAGGGCCTCGCGCAGCGCGCGGCGCGCCTCGACGAATTCATGCAGCCAGCCGCTGGCCTGTTCGGCCTCTTGCACGCCGGCTTCGCCTTGCCAGGCCTGTTTCATCCAGGCCATCTTGCGGGCGGCATGCTGCAGGCCGGCGAACAGCAGTTCGACGCGTTCGCGGTTGGCATCCAGGTGGGCCAGGCCGGGCGCGGCCAGGTGGTAGCGCTTGCGGTTGCCGTGGGTCTCGACCGTGGTGTAGTCCAGTTCTTCCAGGTAGGTCAGGGCCGGGTAGATGACGCCGGGGCTGGGGGTGTAGAAGCCATTCGAGCGGGTCTCCAGTGCTTTGATCAGCTCGTAGCCGTGGCGGGGCTGTTCTTCCAGCAAGGCCAGCAGCATCAGCTGCAGTTCGTCGGCGCCGAACTTGCGGCCGCGCATCATCATGCCGCTGCTGTCGCCGCCCATGCCATCGCCGTTGCCCATCCAGCCGCGGCCGCCATGGCGGCCGCGATGGCCGGCCGGCCCCAGGTGTTGCGGGAAATGGCCCGTGCCGGGGCCAGGCAGGCGCGAGCCGGGGAAATCGTGGTGTCGTGCGCGCATCTTGCGTCCTTTCATATCTTACGATGTATCGTACGATATTACCGAGGCTATATCGCTGTCAAGCGCGGCAGCGATCCGGGGCGGTTGTCAAAACTGGTAGGTGGCTCCCAGGCCGGCGATCCAGGTCCGCCCTGGCGCCGGCTCGTAGTAGCGGTCTTGCCCGGCGTTGACGATGACCGACCCGACGTAGTGGCGGTCGAACACATTGTCCAGGCGAGCAAAGGCGTCGAACTGCCAGTCTTGCCACGACCAGGCGTAGCCGGCATGCACCGCGGCGGTGAAATAGCCAGGCGCGCGATGCTGGTTGCGGTCGTCGGCATACATGGCGCCCAGGTAGCGGCCTTCGATACCGGCCCGCCAGCCCTTTGGCGGTGCCCACGCCAGCGCGACATAGGCGGCGTGCTGCGCGATGCCCGGGATGCGGTTGCCCGCCGCCACGCGGTTGTCCGGGGTGGGCGCGCCGTCATGGAAGCCGTCGCGATAGCGGGCGTCCAGCCAGGTGTAGGCCAGCGCGGCCCGCCAGTGGCGCGCCAGCGTGGCGGTCCAGCGCAACTCGGCGCCCTGGCGGCGCGTGCGGCCGGCATTCTGGTAAGTGGTGCGGCCGTCCTGGCTGGTGTCGACTGCGATCTCGTCGGCGGTGCGGGTCTGGAATAGCGCGGCGGTCAACGTGCCTTGCCCTATGTGTGCCTTCGCGCCGGCCTCGATGCTGGTGTTCACCGATGGCTGCAGCCCGAAGTTCAGGCCGGGCTGGCCGTCCGGGCGATAAGAAAGTTCATTGAAGGTGGGGGTCTCGAAACCACGGCCGGCGGTGGCATACAGGTTCAAGCCGGGGTTGACCTGGTAGCGCAGGGCCGCCATGGGCAGGGCTTTGCGGTAGCGCGCGCTGCCGCTGTCGTCGGCGTTGCCGGGGGTGATGTATTGGTCTTGCGAGTCGAATCGCACCGTGCTGTAGCGCAGTCCGGCCTCCAGGGTCCAGGCGGGCGCGAATTGCCACGAGGCTTGCAGGTAAGGGTCCAGGTTCCAGGCGCGGTTGCGCTCTTTGCGGCGCAGCTTGCCCTGCACGCCCAATTGCGGCCCCTGCGCGGTCTGGACAAAATTCTCGTAACCGCGGCGGTCTTCGGTCATGGTGTCATAGGCCAGGCCAGCCGCCATGGTGAACGGGCGTGCCGCCAATTGCGATTGCCAGGTCCATCGCAGGTCGGCGCCGCCGTAGTCGCGCCGCAGGTCGATGACGCCGCCCGCCTGGCCGGGCGCGGCCTGCGTCGCTACCGGAATCGACAGGAACTGGCGGGTATCGCGTTGCCCGTAATACAGCATCAGGCGCAATGCATTCTGGTTGTCGACGCGGTGCTCATAGACTGCGCCGCCCTGCGTTTGGCGCACGGTCTTGCGCGTGTCGAAGCGCAGCGCACCGGGCGCCGCGCTGCGCGGATCGTCTTCGAACTCCTGGCGCGTCAGGCCCTGCGGGTCGTCGGCCGCCAGGTCTACGCTGTTGAACACCAGCGTCAGGTCGTTGTCGGCGCCCAGGCCGATGCCCAGCTTGGCGTTGGCCAGCGTCTTGCGCGCCGCACTGTGCTCGCGATAGCCGTCGGTCAGGTAGCGGTTGGTGCTGAGCAGGTAGCGGAAGTCTTGCGGTGCGTCGCCGGCCGAGCCGCTGGCTTTCAGCCCGTAGCGGCGCTGCCCGTCGCTGCCCGCGGCAAAGCTGGACGTGATGCGCGCGGGTCCGTCGCCGTCTTCGGTCGTGACGCTGACCACGCCGCCCGATGAATTGCCGTGCAACGCCGAGAATGGCCCGCGCAGCACTTCCACGCGATCGATCGAGGCGATGTCGATGTTGGACGTCTGGCCTTGCCCGTCGGGCATGGTGGCGGGAATGCCGTCCACATACAGGCGCACGCCGCGTACGCCAAAGGTAGAGCGTGCGCCGAAACCGCGCAGCGACAATTGCAGGTCTTGCGCGTAGTTCTGGCGGTTCTGGATAAGCAGGCCCGGCACGCTGCCCAGGCTTTCCGACAAGTTGACCTGCAAGTGGCTGTCGCGCATCGATCGCCCATCGATCACATCGACGGAAGCGGGCGTATCGAAGGCAGGCTGCACGATCTGGGTGCTGGTTACCTGAACGGGCGGCAGGGTGGCCGTGGTGTCGGCTGCGTCGGCCGATGCCGCGGCCAGGGGGAACGCCGCATACTGGCCGGCGCGCTGCAATAGCCTGGCCAGGCTACGCCACGACGCATGGGCCGGCCCCATGTCAGCTGCCGGGCTCGGCCCGCGGTACGGCGGCCTGCGCAAAATTGCGTTCCAGCATGCTTAGCACGTTGTTCAGCGTCTGGATGTCCTGGCTGGACAGGCCTTGCAGGGATTCTTCGAAGAATGCCGCGCGGCGCGGCAGGGCCTGGTTCACCACGACCTGGCCGGCCGCCGTCAAGGCGGCGTTGGTGACGCGATTGTCGAGCGGGTCGACGCTGCGCGTGATCCAGCCCTGCTGCTGCATGGCTTGCAGCAGGCGGGTCAGCGAGGCCGGGTCCAGGCGACAGCGCTCGGCCAGCGTTTTCTGCGGACACTGCCCGTGCTCGTGCAGGGTCAGCAAGATTCGCCACCGCGGCAGTGCATGGCCCACGCGGCTGCTGAACGCGGCCTGCATGGCGCGGTAGGTCTGGCCCAGGTGCTGGATAGTCTGCAGGCCCTGTTGTTCTTTGGGCAAGGCTGGATCTCCGACGGGGAGGGTTGCATGAAGCGGCGCCAGGCGCCGCTCACCAAGGAACATTGTGCCAGGAATGACAGGCCCTAGGCCTGGCCAAGCTGCGCGACGGTGCGTGCCAGGTCGGCCTGCCAGCGTGCTTTCCAGTCAGCGGGGACGAAGCTTGCTTCGAAGCTGTTGCGGGCCAGTTGCACCGCGTGGCGGGCATCGAGCTGCGGCAGCGCGCGGAAGGTTTCCAGGAAGTTCTGGTTCAGGTAGCCCCCGAAATAAGCCGGGTCGTCGGAGTTCACCGTGACGCACAGGTTCGCGTCCAGCAGTGTGGCCATGTTGTGGTCGGCCATCGTGTCGAACACGCGCAGTTTTATGTTCGACAGCGGGCACACCGTCAAGGGGATGCGTTCGCGCGCCAGGCGCTCGACCAGTTGCGGGTCTTCGACGCAACGGACGCCGTGGTCGATGCGCTCGGCACCCAGCAGGTCGAGCGCATCGCGGATATATTGCGCCGGGCCTTCCTCGCCGGCGTGCGCAACGATGCGCAAACCCAGTTCGCGGCAACGCGCGAAGACGCGGGCGAATTTTTCCGGCGGATTGCCGCGTTCGCCGCTGTCGAGCCCGACGCCGATGAAGTGCTGGCGATACGGCAAAGCCTGTTCCAGGGCCTGGAATGCGTCGGCCTCGCTCAGGTGCCGCAGGAAGCACAGGATCAGCGCGCTGCTGATGCCCAGTTCGGCATGGGCGGCATCACAGGCCCGCGCCAGCCCGGCCACCACGGTTTGCATGGGCACGCCGCGCGCGGTGTGGGTCTGGGGGTCGAAGAACAATTCGGCATGGACGATGCGGTCGGCGGCCGCGCGCCGGAAATACGCCATGGCCAGGTCGAAAAAGTCTTGTTCGTGCAGCAGCACGCTGGCGCCGGCGTAATAGATATCCAGGAAGCTCTGCAGGTTCGTGAAGGCGTAGGCGGCGCGCAGCGCCTGCACGCTGTCATAGGGCAGGGCAACGCTGTTGCGCTGCGCCAGCGCGAAGATCAGCTCGGGTTCCAGCGTGCCTTCGATATGCACGTGCAGCTCGGCCTTGGGCATGGCCTGCAGCAGGGCGGGCAACTTCTGGCGGGGAAAATCGGCTAGGGTATCCATGACAGGGACCGTAAATATCAGCATTGGGGCGGTTTTGGCCCCCGGTTTGTTACCATATTGCCACGCCGCCGGCTCGCAAGCGGCGAAATCGTCCCATACCTTACCGGAATGGCGCGCGGTTAATTCCAATTTCCAGTCGAGGTACCCGCGGGGCGGCAATGAAAACGTGGTTCAAGCGCATATTGATAGGCCTGGTGGTATTGGTTGTCGTGGCCGTCGTCGGCCTGGCCATCTTTTTGCTCACGTTCGATCCCAACGCCTATAAGTACAAGCTCGAAGAGCTGGTCCAGGATCGCTATCACCGTACCCTGGCCATCGACGGCGAAATCGAGTTGTCGCTGTTTCCCCGCATCGGCCTGAGCGTGCAGGGCGTATCGCTGTCGGAAGTCAACAGCACCGATACCTTCGCTTCCATCGAAAGCATGCGCCTGGCGGTGGCCGTGTGGCCGCTGCTGTCCAGCAACCTGGTGGTCGACCACGTGGCCATCAATGGCTTCAAGGCGCGCGTGGTGCGCGACAAAAGCGGCCATCTGAATTTCGAAGACCTGGTGGGCGGCGGCGTGGCCAATGCGGCCCAGCCGGCAGGGCCGGCCACCGCCGCCGTGGGCGCCATGGCCGGCGCCGCCCAGGCCATCGCTACCGGCGGCGCGTCGGCGCCCGCCACCATGCAGATCGATATCGCCGGCCTGGACCTGCAGGCGGGCGAACTGCAATTGCAGGACGAAATCTCGGGCATGGCGGTGGCCGTTACCAACCTCACCGCCAATACCGGGCGTGTCACGTACAACCAGCCCTTCGATGTCAGCCTGTCGGCCAAGATCGAAGGGGGCAACCCGCGGGTGGATGCCAACCTTACCGGGCAGGGGCTGTTGACGCTCGATCCGCTGGGCAAGCGCTTCGCGGCGCAGAAGCTCGACGTGCGCATGGATGGCAACGTGCTGGGCGCCGAAGCCAAGAGCCTGGCCGCGCGCGGCAACCTGGCGTTCAACGGCCGTACTTCGTCGCTGGATGCCGGCGGGCTGGAAATCGTGTTCCAGGGCGACGTGCCTGATCCGGCCACGCCCATGAAGAACGTCGAGGCCAGCGTAACGGTTCCGAAACTGGTGCTGGACCCGCACAAGCTGCAGCTGCAGATCGAAAAGCTGGCGGTGCGGGCCAAGGGCGCCTTGCCCGGCGGGCCGTTCGAGATCGCGGCCGATGCCCCGGCGCTGAACATTTCGCCGTCTTCGGCCACCGGGCAGGCCCTGACGGGCCGGGTTCGCCTGCAGGGCATGGATGCCAGCTTCGGACTGAACGGCATCAGCGGCAACGCCAGCGAACTCGACATCAAGGAAATCAAGCTCGACAGCACCCTGACGCAGGGCGAGCGCGTGGTCAAGGCAATGTTCACGTCGCCGGCCACCTTCAACCTGTGGCAGCGTGCCATCGGCCTGTCGGCCTTGAAGGGCGATGTCAACATCACCGACCCGGGCCTGCCCAAGGGCAGCCTGCAGATCCCGGTCATCGGCAGCATGAACGCCAATCTGCAGAAAGACCAGGGCGGCGCCAAGATCAACGCGGTGCTCGAAGGCGGCAAGTTCGACCTGACGGCCGACATCAAGAAATTGTCCGAAGTGCCCGACATCACGTTCGCGCTGGCGGTGGATACGCTCGATCTGGACAAGCTCGCGCCGCCCATACCGGTTGCCGCCCCCAAGGCGCCCGCCGGCGATGGCAAGCAAGCCGACGCAGCCAAGCAGCCGGCCAAGCCCGCCGCCGAAACGCCCTCGGTGGCCGACAGCTCGATCGACCTGTCCGCCCTGGTGGGCCCCACCGCCAACGGCACCATCAAGATCGGCCAACTGGTGGTGCGCGGCCTGAAGGCCAGCGAACTCAGCGCCAAGATCAAGCTCGAAAAAGGCAAGCTCGATATTTCCACGCTGGCCGCGTCGCTGTACGACGGCAAGCTGGGCGGCACCATGTCGGTCAACGCCGCCGAAGGCAACCAGGTGGCGGCCAAGATGACGCTGGCCGGCATTGCCATCGGTCCGCTTTTGTCCGATCTGGTGAAGCAGAGCGCGCTGACCGGCACCGGCAGCCTGGCGCTGGACCTGAAGACCGCGGGTTCCAATTCGTACACACTGACCACCGGCCTGAACGGCAGCATGCAGTTGCGCTTGCGCGATGGCGCGGTGCGCGGCATCAATATTGCGCAAACCTTGCGCGAACTCAAGGCTGCCTTTACCGGCCAGGCGCAAGACCCCACCCTGGCCGCCGACCAGGCCCGCCAAACCGATTTCACCTCGCTCGAGGCCGACCTGGTTTTCGTCAAGGGCGTGGCCAATGCCAAGCGGCTCGACATGGCATCGCCGCTGCTGCGCGTGTCGCAGGGCGACCCGGCTGCCATCGACTTCGTCCAGAAGACCCTGAATTTCGTGGCCAAGGTGCGCGTGGTCAACACCAGCACCGGGCAAGACGGCGCAGACCTCGAAGAGCTCAAGGGCATCACCATTCCCGTGCTGGTCAGCGGTCCGTTCGACAAGCCGACCTACACCGTGCAATGGCGTGGCGTGGCCACTGAAGCGCTCAAGCGCGGGCTCGAGAAAAAACTCAAAGATGCTGCCAGCAAGAAGGCCGGCGATGCCAAGCTGGCCCCGCAACTCGATAACGCACTGAAAGGACTCCTGGGCAAATGAGCGCATCCGCATTCCAGCCTGTCGCCGAATGCGGCGAAACTTCGCAGCCGCAAGCGCAGCCGTATCAAAAGCGCTGGCTGGTGGCCAACGATGCCGGTACCTGGCTCGACCGCGACCTGTGCCCCCGGCTGGCCGAAATCGCCATCGAATTGCGGCTGGGCTACTTGGTCATGAAGGCGCCAGGCATGCTGCGCATGGATATTCCGCTGGATGTCATCGAAGACGACGACAGCGTGCGCTACCAGATCCGCATTGGCGATCAAACGGTGGACGTGGTCGACGAAGGCGACCTGGCGGCGGCATGGGTGTCGAATTTCTTGCAAATACCCTGCCGGCTGCTGAAAGTGCACCCCGACATGGCCGCCGTGCAGTGGCCCGCCTAAGTCCGGGCCCGAGCCAGCCGGGCGGCAGCCAATAGGCGCCTAGCGGCGCCGGTATTCCAGCACCGCATGGGCCAGCAGCCCCGCGGCCAGTCCCCAGAACGCCGAGCCGATGCCCCAGGCGCTGAAGCCCGATGCCGTGGCCAGCAGCGTGATCAGGGCGGCCTCGCGCCGCTGCGGGTTGGCCATGGCGCCGGCCAGGCCGCCCAGTATGGCGCCCAGCAAGGCCAGCCCGGCCAGGGCGGCGATCAGGGCCGCCGGCAAGGCCTGGAAAAACACCGCCACCGCTCCGGCCACCACGCTCAGCAACACATAGGCCAGTCCATAGGTGACCCCGGCGATATAGCGGCGCGACGGGTCGGGGTGGGCTTGCGGGCCGGTGCAGATGGCCGCGGTGATGGCGCCCAGCGTGACGCTGTGCGCGCCGAACGGGGCGGCCACCAGCCCCAGCACGCCCGTGGCGGCCACCAGGCGCGATGCGGCGGGGCGGTAGCCGGCCGCCTGCAAGATGGCCAGGCCCGGCAGGTTCTGCGAGGCCAGTGCCACCACGAAAATCGGAATGCCCACGCTGACCGTGGCGGACCACGAAAATGCCGGCGTGGTCCAGACAAACTCGGTCAATTGCCAGTCGATGCCGTCCAGCCGCAGCTGGCCGGCCGCAAGCGCCACGCCCAGTCCGGTTGCCATGACGGCCAGCACTGCGTAGCGGGGTGCCCAGCGCATGCCCAGCAGGTATGCCGCGCACATGGCCAGCACCAGGGCCGGCTGTTCGCCGATGCGCGTGAAAATGCCCAGGCCGAAGTTCAGCAGCACGCCGGCCAGCATGGCGCTGGCGATCTCGGCGGGCACGCGCCGCATGATGGGGTCGATCCAGCCGAACAGGCCGCATGCCAGCGTCAATAGCGAGGCCAATACGAACGCGCCCACGGCCTGGTCGAACGGCACGCCCGCCAGCGCCGTGACCAGCAGCGCGGCGCCCGGGGTGGACCAGGCCAGCACCACCGGCATGCGGCTGCGTACGCTGATGACCAGGCCGCCCAGGCCCAGCACCAGGCAGATCGAACCCAGCCACGAGCCGATGCGCGCGGCATCCAGGCCCGCGGTATGGCCGGCCTGCACCATCAGCACGGCGGTGCCGCCGAAACTGACCAGCACGGCCACCAGGCCGGCCACCACCGCCGAGACAGACAGGTCGCGCGCGGGCGGCTGGCGCAGCGGCGCGGAAAGGCTGGCCTCGGGAGGGCTCACGAGGTGCCTGTCAGCCGGCGGTACTTGGCCATCAGGGCATCTTGCCCTTCGTGCCATTGGGGATGCAGTTCGATGCACTCGACCGGGCAGACCACCTTGCATTGGGGCTCGTCGTGGTGGCCCACGCATTCGGTGCAGCGATCGGGGTCGATGACGTAGTAGTCAGGCCCCATCGAGATGGCCTCGTTGGGGCACTGCGGCTCACACACGTCGCAATTGATGCATTCTTCGGTGATTTTCAGAGCCATGGCAAGGGTATAGCGGCGGGATCGCTGTCATTGTAGCGCCGCCGTCCAAGGCGGCCGGCTCAGCCTGCCGGCCAGGATTGTTCGCGGTGTTCCTTGGCCTTGGCCTGCAGCCAGCGCTCGACGGAAGGAAACACGAACTTGCTGACGTCGCCACCCAGTTGCGCGATCTCGCGCACGATGGTGCCCGAGATGAACTGGTACTGGTCCGACGGGGTCATGAACATGGTTTCGACTTCGGGCAGCAGGTGGCGGTTCATGCCGGCCATCTGGAACTCGTATTCGAAGTCGGATACGGCGCGCAAGCCCCGCACGATGACGCGGCCGTTCTGCTCGCGCACAAAGTCCTTGAGCAGGCCGGCGAAGCTTTGCACTTCGACGTTGGGGTAGTGGCCCAGGACTTCCCGGGCGATTTCGACGCGTTCTTCGATGCTGAAGAACGGCTTCTTGTTGCGGCTGTAGGCGATGCCCACCACCACCTTGTCGAACAGCGAGGCGGCGCGGCGCACCAAGTCTTCATGGCCGCGGGTTAGCGGGTCGAACGTACCTGGGTAGACGGCGGTAATCATGCTGGCTCCGATCCTTGTAACTGGCGTATACCTTCCTCCGAACTCCGGATTATTGACTTATTTCCGCATTGCAGCAAATTGAAGCAATCCATAGTGGACGGCGCCTGCCCGATCGTGGCGCACGATCTCGAAATCGGCGGGCGGGTCCAGGGGCGCCTCGGACTCGGCGTAGACCAGTCCGGATTCGGTCAGGATGCCTGGCAACAGCGGCCACAGGCGCGCCAGCCAGTCTTGGCCGAAGGGCGGATCGAGCAGGATCAGGTCGAAGCGCGAGGCGTCCATGCGCTGGACGACCTGCATGGCTTCGCCGGCGTGCACCCGCACCGTGCCCGCGTCCAGTTTGTCGCGCAGCGTGCGCAGGGCGGCTACCGCCGTGCGGTCGTGTTCGACCAGCAGCACTTGCGCGGCGCCGCGCGAAGCCGCCTCGAAACCCAGCGCCCCGCTGCCGGCGAACAGGTCCAGCACCTGCTTGCCGGCGAATTCACCACCCCACAGGTGGGCCAGCCAGTTGAACAGGGTTTCGCGCACCCGGTCGGGCGTGGGGCGCAGGCCCGGTACGTCGGGCACGGTGATGGGCGTGCGCCGGTACTGGCCGGCCACGATGCGGATAGGCTTGCTGCTCGTGTTGGGTTTCTTCAAGAAAACAGACCTCCTGCGCGAATAGTAGCCGGCCCGCGCAAGCCCGGCTCGCGGCGCGGCGATGGGAATATACTCTCGCCCATGTTCCGCTTCTTCAAGAAAAAATCCCCGCCCGCCACCCCCGCGCAGCCCGACGCCGCGCCGCAGGCGGATGCGCCGCCAGGCCCGGCCGATGCGCCTGTTCCCGACCCTGTACCGGCTGCCCCGGCCCCCGAGGCCCCTGATGTTCCCGATGTTCCTGCGGAGGTCGAGCCCCGGGGCGATGCCGCCGCCGGGCAGCCCGCGGTAGCCCAGCCCTCCGCGGCGCCACCCGAGCCAGCCCCCGAACCCGCCAAGAAAGCATCCTGGCTGGGCCGGCTCAAGCAAGGCTTGTCGCGCACCGGGCAAAGCCTGGGTGGGCTGTTCGTAGGCGTCAAGGTCGACGAGAACTTGTTCGAAGAACTTGAATCGGCGCTAATCATGGCCGATGCCGGACTCGAGGCCACCGAACAACTGCTGACCGCGCTGCGCGCGCGGGTGCGCAAAGAACGTATCGAAGACGCAGCCCAGGTGAAATCGGTCTTGCGCCAAGTGCTGGCCGACCACCTGCGGCCGCTCGAACGTACATTCGACCTGCGCCGCGCCAATCCGCTGGTGGTGATGATTGCGGGCGTCAACGGCGCCGGCAAGACCACCTCCATAGGCAAGCTGGCGCACACCTTCCAGCGCCAGGGCGCCAGCGTGCTGCTGGCCGCTGGCGATACCTTCCGCGCGGCGGCGCGCGAACAACTGATCGAATGGGGCAGCCGCAACAACGTCAGTGTCATCGCCCAGGAAGGCGGCGACCCGGCAGCCGTGGCCTTCGATGCCGTCAATGCCGGCCGTGCGCGCGGCGCGGGGGTGGTCATGGTGGATACGGCCGGCCGCTTGCCGACGCAATTGCACCTGATGGAAGAGCTGAGGAAAATCCGCCGTGTCATCGGCAAGGCCGATGGGGCCGCGCCGCACGAGGTGCTGCTGGTGATCGACGGCAATACCGGCCAGAACGCGCTGGCGCAAATCCGGGCCTTCGATGCCGCCATCGGCCTGACGGGCCTGGTGGTGACCAAGCTGGATGGCACCGCCAAGGGCGGCACGCTGGCCGCGGTGGCTGCCGGCAGCCAGGGCGTGCGCCCGGTGCCGGTGTACTGGATCGGCGTGGGCGAAGGCATGGAAGACCTGCAGCCCTTCATGGCCGACGAATTCGCGGCCGCGCTGCTGGCCGACTGAACGGGCCGGCGCGGGCCCGCGCCGGCTATTTCCAGAACGGCTTGGTGTCGGCCAGGCGGTCGAACGCCTGTTGCGCTTCGGCTATCAGTTTGTCGAGCCGGGCGCTGATCCAGCCCAGCGCAAACCAGGCCTGCGGATGCGTGCCCACGCATGCCTGGTAATAGTCTTTGGCCATGGCCAGGTCGTTGATTTCGCCCAGCCGGTCTTGCACTTCCGACAATAGCTTGCGATAGCCGCGCAGCCGGCTCTTCGGCAACAGCGATTCCGCGAACGACAGCCCGTAGCGCAGGCGCTTGCCGCGCTTGCGCAGGTCGTGCCGCGCCGGGATGTCCAGCGTGGCAAAGTCCTTGCCTTGCGCGGCCACCTTGGCATGCCAGCGATGCAGGCGGTTACCCAGCAGCTTGTGCAGCGGCTGGGGCTTGGCCTCGGTAGCCAGGGGAATGATGGTGGGTGTGATGGCGGGGGCGGTGGCACTGCCATCGAGCCGGAACGCGGGTTCGGGCGCCGTGTCGGATGCCGCCATGGGCTCTGGCGCGCTGGCCGGCGAGGGTGGTTGCACGTCCAGGCTCCATTCCAGCGCGTCCAGCAGCCAGCCCTGGAAGGCCTTGCCCGCGGCGATCGCCTGGGCATCGATATCGACGGGTGGCGCCTCGAAGGTGATCACCGGCATACCCGCTTGCAGCAGTACCGGGGTGACGGTTTCGTTCAGGACATCCTGGTCGCGGCTTTGGCCGAACGCCGCGAAATGGGTGCGCACGCCTTGCAGCACGGTGGCAGGCGGAGGCGCCGTCCAGCCATCGAACAGGCGCCAGGCCGAGCGCAGGCGGCGCATGCCCACGCGCAACTGGTGTACGTGTTCGGATTGGCCGGCGGGATACACCCCCAGGGTATCCACCTCGGCCAGCACGGCGGCGTTGCGCGCCACCTGATCCAGGCATTCGGCGGCAACGCGGCCCATGGCCTGCGCCGGCGTCAGGGTGTCGTCCAGCGTCACGGCGGCGGCGCCGCGCGGTGCCCAGAAGCGCGTGATGGCCGTGCCGCGGCGAACCTGGGCGTCGGGATCGTCGGCGTCCAGCGCGGCCAGTTCGCGGGCCAGGCTGGCCAGCGCATCGCCGCGTTCGGATTTGCTGCGGGCGTCCAGCACCAGGCCGTGGCGCTGCTGCCAACGGCGCGCCACAGCGAAAATGGCGGCAGGGCGGCCCGACATCAGCTCGAATTCCAGTTCGGAAATCGGCAGTTCCAGCGTGCCGGCGCGCAGTACGCCCGTGTCGTAGGCCAGCTCGATGGTGCCGTGGCGGCTGCGCACCTGGCGCAGCAGGCGCTGCACGTCGGTTTCGTAGCACAGGCCCAGTTCGCCCTTGATGGCCGACAGCGGTGCCTCGACTTCGGTGCCGGCATAAACCGACAAGTCCAGCACCGGACCCGGCCGGGCGTGATTGATCTCGACGCGGGTAATGGCGTCGGCACCGGGCATTTTCAGGGTCTGCACCCAGTCGCGGCCTTCCTGGCGCAGCCGCAGCGCAATGCGCGCGCGCGCCAATTCACGGCCTGGGGTGTCGAAATACAGGGCGCGCAGCCGGATGCGGCTGGCATTGCCCTGGCGGATATCCTGTTGTACTGCCCGGCGAGCCACGGCCGGGACATGCAATTTCAGTTCTTGTTCTGACATGGTCCACGACCGACGCTGAAACCATCGATAGTAGCCAAGACAGGCCGGCCATTTGATGACTAGTCATAAAAGGTTCATCAAGGCCGGCGGCGTGGCGGCCGGCGGTGTCAGGCACCCGCGCTGTGCGGGCGCCATGACACCATGGGCCTGCCTACAGGATCTGCTTGCGCGCCTGCGTGATGATGACTTCGGCCACCACCACCACCGCGAAAATCGCGGCCAGCACCAGGGCGACACGATCCCACTGGAACAGGTTCATTGCCGTGTCCAGCGCCATGCCGATGCCGCCCGCGCCAACCAGGCCCAGCACGGCGGATTCGCGCACGTTGATGTCCCAGCGCAGCAGCACGATGGACCAGAACGCCGGCCGGATCTGCGGCCAGTAGCCATACCACAGCACCGAGCCCTTGCTGGCGCCGGTGGCCGTCAAGGCCTCGACCGGACCGCGCTGGGCCTCTTCGATGGCTTCGCCCACCAGCTTGCCGACGAAGCCGATCGAGCGGAACGCGATGGCCAGCGTGCCGGCCAGCGGGCCCGGTCCGAAGATGGCGATGAACAGCAGGGCCCACACCAGCGAGTTGACCGAGCGGCTGGACACCAGGATCAGCCGCGCAAGCTGGTTCACCAGCCGGTTGGGGGTCAGGTTGTTGGCCGCCAACAGCCCCACCGGCACGGCCAGCCCCACCGACAGGATGGTGCCCAGCGTGGCGATGTGCAGGGTTTCCATCAGCGGGCCATGCACGCCTTCGAAGTAGTACGACCAGTCGATGGGCCACATGCGGCCCAGCAGGTCGGCCATCTGCTCGGGGGCGTCGTACAGGAACTCGGGGATGATCTCGACACTGCGCACCGCCTGCACGATGGCGGCCACCACCAGCAGGTAAAGGGCGAAGCGCAGCAGCCGCTGCCCCATGGTGTAGCGTTGCCAGGTGCGCGGATAGCCGGCGCTGGCCAGCGCGGTGGCGTGCGCGGTCATTCGTCTGCCCCCGGGCGCGCCAGCGGCTTGCCGCCCAGCCCGCGCGCCGCGTCGAAGCGGCGCTGCAGGATGGTGTCGAAGCCCAGGTTGTCGAGGAACACGGCCCGCACGAAGCGCGCCAGCAGTTCACCCAGCATGATGATGGCGATCAGGGTGATCAGGATGGCTGCCACGAAGTCGTAGTCGAAGCGCTGGAAGGCCGAGAACAGCGTGCCCCCGATGCCCCCGGCCCCCACGATGCCCACCATGGTGGAATTGCGCAGGTTCGAATCGAACTGGTAGGTGGCAAAGCCGATGAAGCGGGCGAACACCTGCGGCAGCACACCGAACACGATCACGTTGGCGAACGATGCGCCGGTGGCGCGTACCGCTTCGACCTGCTTGAGCGAGATCTCTTCGATGGATTCGGTGAACAGCTTGCCGATGAAGCCCACCGAGGCCACGGCCAGCGCCAGGATGCCGGCCAACGCGCCAAAGCCGACGGCCTTGACGAACAGGATGGCAACGATCACCGGATGCAGCGAACGGCACAGCGCCACGATGGCGCGCGCGGGCCACGAGGCCCAGGCCGGCATCAGGTTGCGGGCACCCAGCAGGCCGATGGGCAGGGCCAGCGCGATGCCCAGCACCGAGGCCAGCACGGCGATTTCCAGGCTTTCGGTCAGGCCTTGCAGCAGCGTGTCGGGCTGCTGGATATGCGGCGGGAACATGCGGCCCAGCAGGTTGGCGGCGTGCCCCAGGCCGCTGTGGAAGCGGTCCAGGCTGAAGTTGAGCTGCCCGGCCGCGTACAGCGCGTACACGAACACCAGCACGGCGCAGAGCTTGGCCTGCCACGACAGGGCGAACGGGCGGCGCTTTACTGCAGCCACGATTCGCCTCCGTAGATGGTCTTCAGCATGGCGGTGTCCAGGCCCTGGCCGTCGCCGTCGTAGACGATATGCCCGCCGGACATGCCGACGATGCGGCTGGCGTAGCGGCGGGCCAGTTCGACGTCATGGATGTTGACCAGCACCGGAATGCCATTGGCGCTGCCTTGCGCGACCAGCAGCTCCATGATTTCGACCGAGGTCTTGGGGTCGAGCGAAGACGTGGGCTCGTCGGCCAGCAGCAATTGCGGGCGCTGCATCAGGGCGCGTGCAATGCCTACCCGCTGGCGCTGGCCGCCCGACAGGGCGTCGGCGCGTTGGTCGCCGAAGCCTCCCAGGCCGACGACGTCGAGCAACTGGTAGGCGCGTTCGATGTCGTCGGGCTCGAAGCGCCGCCTCCAGGCCTTGAAGGCGCTGGTGTAGCCCAGGCGCCCGGTCAGCAGGTTTTCCATGACGGTCAGGCGTTCGACCAGGTTGTATTCCTGGAAGACCATGCCGATGCGGCGCCGCGCCTGGCGCAGCGCCGTGCCGCGGATGGCGGCCAGGTCGACCGTGCCGGCCTCGGTTTGCAGCACGATTTCGCCGCGGGTGGGGTCGATCAGCCGGTTGACGCAGCGTAGCAGCGTGCTTTTACCGGTGCCCGACGGGCCGATGATGGCCGTCAGGCCTTGCCCTTCGACGTGCAGGTCGATGCCGTTGAGCACCGGCCTGCCGGCCCGGTATTCCTTGACCAGGCCGGCAATGCGTAGAGATGTTGCCATGCTTACTGCTTGCCCTTGCTCTTGGCGGCTTCGCGGTCATACGCGGCGCGGTTGAAGCGTTCGCCACCCGATTCGGCCACTTGGCGCACGATGGCCCAGTCTTTTTCGTACGTGACCGGATAGAAGCGGTCGGCGCCATCGAAGGCTTCTTTCATTTCGGCGGGGAAGCGGAAGTCGTAGAAGCACTTCAGCATCTGGTCGCGGAATTTGGGTTCCAGGTCGTGTGCGTACGAGAACGACGAGGTCGGGAATTTCTCGCTGGTGTAGATGATGCGGAAGTCTTCTTCCTTGACCTGGCCGCGTTCGGCCATGCGATGGAAGACATCCGATGCCACGGCGGCGGCGTCGTAGTCGCCCGAGTTCACGCCCATGACGGACTGGTCATGCTTGCCCGAGAAAATGACTTTGTAGTCTTTGTCGGGCACCAGGCCTTCTTTGGGGAACAGCGCCACGGGCGCCATGTGGCCCGAGTTCGACGAAGGCGACGTGTGGGCCAGTTTCTTGCCCTTCAGGTCGCTGAGCTTCTGGTAGGGGCTGTCTTTCTTGACGATGACGATCAGGTTGTAGCCCTGGAAGCCATCGGCATAGCCCTTGACCGCGAACGGCACGGCGCCGGCGATGTTCACCGCATAGGCCGTGGGGCCGGTTGAAAAGCCGCCCACGTGCAGGCGGCCCGAGCGCATGGCTTCGATTTCGGCGGCGTTGCTTTGCACTTGGTAGAACACCACGCGCTTGCCGGTGCAATCGCTCAGGTATTCGGTAAACGGCTTGAAGATGTTGGCGTATACGGCCGGGTCTTCGACTGGCGTGTAAGTGAACACCAGCGTGGACGGCGTCTTGAGCTTGTCGGCGTCGGTGGGAGTATCGGCGACCAGGTCTTTATTGGCGTCGCAATACATCTGGTCGAGGTCGCCCCGGTTGGAGCAGGTGTCGGCGGCATGGGCGGACTGAAGGCCGAATGCCAGGGCGATTGCGGCGGTCGCTTGCAGCAGGCGCAGGGCTTGCATGATTGCGTCTCCTTTTTGAGTGTTCGAATATGACAGGACTCAAATATTCAAACACAAAAAAACGAAACCGCCCAGCCGGGAAATCACCTGTTTTTGTTTTCGCGTTGTTTTCGTGTCGCTTTCGTTCTTTTCGATTTGTTTTCGTTTCGCGCAAAACCGCGTATTTATGTGCGGTAACCCAGTTTGCGGGAAATTTCCCGCGCGCAGGCCAGCAAGGGTTTGGCGATGGTGCCGTCCCAGGCCACATCGAACAGTCCCGACGGGCCCAGGCTGGTCAGGGCCAGCACGATGCCGCCAGTGCTGTCGAAAACCGGCACCGACAAGGCGTCCACCCCCGGCAACGGGTTGCCGATCGCGCGCGCCATGCCATGCACCCGGATATCGGCCAGGCGGGCCTCGATGTCGGCGTAGGCAACCTTGCGGGGCGGGTGCTGGCCGGCGATGACGGCCGTGTCGCCTTCTTCGCGGTCTATATAGTGCTCGGCGACCTTGGGCGGCAGCCAGGCGGCGAAGACCAGGCCGGTGGCCGTGTGCAGCATGGACATCACCGTGCCCTTGCGCATGTTGACGTGTACCGGGTAGCTGGCCTCGGTCATGTGGATCATGGTGGGGCCGTGCGATCCCAGTACGGCGATGCCCAGGGTGTGGCCGATGCTGGATTGCAGCGTGGCGATCTCGGGCATGGCCACGCGCACCGGGTCCAGCCGCTGCAGGCTGACCAGGCCCATCTGCAGGGCGAACGGCCCCAGCTCGTACTGGCCGGTCACGGCATCTTGCTGCACCAGGCCGACCCGGATGAAGCTGACCAGGTAGGGATGCGCCTTGGCCGAAGTCATGCCGGCCGCACTGGCCAGGTCGCGCAGGGTCAGCGGCTTGCCCGCATTGACCAGGGCGGCCAGCAGCGGAAAGCCGACTTCCACCGACTGGATGCTGCGCCGGCCATCGGTGGGGCGGGGTGCGGGCGTGCTGGCGGCCGTCATGGTTGCCCTCCGGTGGCGCCGCGGGCCTGCAGCAGGCGCTCGGCCATTTCGACGAAGCCGCCGCCACCATGGTGGGCGGCCACATAGGCCGGGCGGCGGGACAGCCGGTGCAGCAGCGCCTGGATATTGGCCACGCCGACCGATATGGGAAAGAACGCGAACATGGGTTCGTCGTTCGGCGAATCGCCGATGAACAGGCAGCTGTCCAGGACCTGCTCGATGTCCAGGTCCAGTTCGCGCTCGAACAGCGTGCGGGTCATGGTGAGCTTGTCGTAGTCGCCAAACCAGCCGTTGACGTGGATCGAACTGACTTTGGCCTGCGCGCCGGCTTCCTGGAAGATCTCCACAATGCGGCTGACGGCGGTGTCGGGCAACGCCGGTACGTCTTCGCAGAAGTCGATCGCCAGGTCGGCCACCCGGTAGTCCTGGTCGCTGGCCACGGCGGCGCCCGGCACCTCGCGCAGTACGCGATCGCGGATCGCATCCAGCCGGGTGCGGCTGAGCGCACGGGTTTGCGCGTCGGCCCAGTAATGCGCCCTCATGCGGCGCGCGGCCCGGTCGTACGCGTAATAAAAGGCGCCGTTCTCGCCCACCACGGCGCGCACCGGCCACATGCGGGCGATATGGTCGCACCAGCCGGCCGGACGGCCGGTGATGGGTATGACCTGGATGCCGGCGGCGTCCAGCCGCTCCAGCGCCCCATAGGCGCCGGCAGGCAAGCGCCCCTCGGTGGTGAGCGTGTCGTCGATATCGGTGAGCACGATGCGCACCGCCGCAGCAACGGTAGCAGGCATGGCTGCAAGTGCTTGCATGGGGATCCTTGTTGAGTTCTGGCGGGTTTCTCCTGGGCGGAGTTTAGCGTTCGCGCACCGGGGCCAAGACATCGGGTAGTGGTGTGCACGCCGGCGGCCGGGATTTTCTTCCCTGTTTTTGGTGAACCAATATAGGTACCAATTCAAAAATAAATTTGCAAGTTGGTTCTTTATTGGTACGCTCTGTTTCCGTGCATCGCATGGCGCGGCGCCACCAGGATTCTAATAATCGAGGAGACACATCTTGAAGAAAAAACGCCTAACATCGTTCATTCTGGCGGTCGAGCTGGGGTTTGCTGCCACGCAGGCGGCGGCTGCCGATGCCGCCAAAGATTACCCCCAGCGGCCCATCACCATCGTTGTACCATTTGGTGCTGGTGGATCTGCCGATGTCTATGCGCGTTACCTGGGCGATCAGTTGCAGAAGCGGTTTGGCCAGTCCGTAGTGGTCGAGAACAAGCCGGGCGGGGGCGGGGTCATCGGCACGGCCTCTGTGGCGCGCGCCCAGCCTGATGGCTACACGCTGCTTGTCATGTCCAATACGCAGACCGTCAACGAGACCCTGCTCAAGGACAAGCCCTATGACTTGATGAAGGATTTCGAGCCCATCGCGCCGATCAACGAGGCGAGCCTGGTACTGGTCACCAAGAAGGGCCTGGACGTATCCAGCGTCAAAGACCTGATCGCGCTCGAAAAGCAGAAGCCGGGCGCGCTCAATTACGCGAGCTCGGGCATCGGCACGCCGTACCACATCGCCGGCGAGCTGTTCAGCTCCATGGCGAAAACCGATGTGCAGCACGTTCCCTACAAAAGCAGCGGCCAGGCCCGCACAGGTGTCGCCGCGGGCGAAGTGGACTACATGTTCGACGCGACAGCCACCATGAAGGCATTCGTCGATGACGGCCGCGTGAAGGCACTGGCCACGACCGGCAAGGAACGCTCGCCCGTATTCCCGGATATTCCCACCGTCAGCGAGGCCGGCCTGCCTGGCTACGAGGCCAATATCTGGCTGGGGATGCTGGCGCCCAAGGGCACGCCGCCCGAGGTGGTCAGCAAGCTGAACCAGGCCATCAGCCAGATCGCCGGCAGCGCCGAGGTCAAGCAGCAATGGATGAAGGATGGCGTCGCCCCCATGGTGATGGACCCGCAGGCCTTCAAGACCTACCTGCAGCAGGACATCGAGCGTTTGCGCAAGATCGCCCTGGACGCCAATATGGTGCAGCCCTGACACGGCCATGACACGAGGCGAGCAGATGTCAACGGCCATCCATATCAACGGCGCGCGGCACGAGATCGATGCGCAAGACCAACGCTTGCTGCTGGATATCCTGCGCAACGAGCTCGGCCTGAAGGGGTCGCACTTTGGCTGCGGCGCAGGCAATTGCGGCGCCTGCATGGTGCTGGTCGACGAGGTACCCGTCTATGCGTGCAACACGCCCTTGTGGTCGGTGGCCGGCAAGCAGGTACTGACGGTGGAAGGGCTGGCCCGGCACCCGGCCGGCGCCCGGGTGCAGCGCGCCTTCATCAAGCACGGCGCGGCGCAATGCGGCTACTGCACGTCGGGCATGGTGGTGGCGGCAGCAGGGTTGCTGGCCCGCTGCCCTGCGCCCGACGGCAGGCAGATACGCGAGCACATGGACCGCAATCTGTGCCGATGCGGCAGCCATTTGCGCGTGATCCGCGCAATAAGCGACGCGGCAGCCGATAGCGGCGACGGGGGCGGATCATGAAAGACGCCTTTGCGCCGCTCTCTTCCGATGACGGCATGCCCGTCAGCCTGAAAGACAACCCCACGCTGTCCACGTGGCTGAGCATCCATGCCGAAGAGGGCGGCTACGTATGCATCCGGTCGGGCAAAGTCGAACTGGGGCAGAACATCCTGACCGCGCTGGCGCAGATTGCGGCGCAGGCGCTCGCGGTGCCTTTGGACCGCATCAGGATGGCGCCGGTCCGCACGGGCATCAGTCCCGACGAGTCGATCACATCAGGCAGCCTGTCGATCCAGCACTCGGGAATGTCGCTCAGAATGGTGTGCGGACAGGTGCGGCGGCTGTTCGCCCGGCACGTTGCCTGCGCGGCGGGCGTGGACATGGCGGCGGTGCGTGTGCGCCAGGGTGCTTTCCTGGTCGCCCAGGCCGAGCAGGGCACTTACTGGAGCCTGGCAGGCCAGGTGAACCTGGACGTGCCGGTCGAGCCCGTATCCGCTGAGGGTGGCGCGGCGCCGCTGGCGGTCGAAGCGGGACAAGCGATGCAGCCCGGCGCGCCGGCACTGGGCCTGGCCGACAAGGTGCATGGACGCTTTGGTTTCATCCACGATATGTCGCCGCCGAACCTGCTGCATGGCCGCATGCTGCGCCCGCCCTCGATCAATGCAGAACTGCTGGACCTGGATGCAGGGGCGGTGCAGGGCCTGGCGTGCGCGGTCCAGGTCGTAAGAAGCGGTTCGCTGGTGGGTGTGCTGGCCGAACACGAGCACGTGGCTTGCCTGGCGCTAGACCGCTTGGCGGCGTCGGCGCAGTGGCGCGAAGCGGCCTGCCTGCCCGTCCAGCACGAGCTGCCGGCCTGGCTGCGCCGCCAGGCTTGCGACACCAAGACCTATAACCAGCAGGTGCCGGGCGACACATCGGGCAGGGCCGTTGCAAAGACGTACACGGGCGATTATTTCAAGCCCTTCATCAAGCACGCTTCCATCGGGCCGTCTTGCGCGTATGCCTGCACGGACGATGATGTGCTGAAGGTATGGACGCACGCGCAAGGCATCTACAACCTGCGGGCCGACCTGGCCGTCGCGCTGGCCATGGCGCACGAGCGGATCATCGTCGAACACGTGCCGGGCGCCGGGTGCTACGGGCAGAACGGTGCCGACGACGTCGCCTTCGATGCCGCCTGGCTTGCGCTGCACGCGCCGGGACGCAACGTACGGGTGCAGTGGTCGCGCGCCGATGAGCTGTGCTGGGCACCGCAGGGCCCGCCCATATCGCTGCAGTTGCAAGTGGACGTGGATGCGCAAGGCCGGATACTGGACTGGCGTGCCGATGCCTGGGGCCCCGGCCATAGCCTGCGGCCCGGGCGGGCGCCCACGCCTACGCTGCTGGGCAGCTGGCATCAGGAAAATCCTAGCCCAAGGCTGTCGGCCATCAACGCACCCATCGCGGCGGGCGGGGGAGCCGAGCGCAATATCATTCCCTGCTACGACATCCCGTGCAGCGCGCTGTCGTCGCACCGCGTCATCGACATGCCGATACGCACGTCTTCGCTGCGCTGCCTGGGGGCATTCGCGAATGTGTTCGCCATCGAGGCCATGGTCGATGATATTGCGCTCGACCATGGCATCGATCCGGCGGACTACCGCCTGGGCATGTTGTCCGATGCGCGGGCCGTCGCCGTCATCGATGCCGTGCGGGAAATGAGCGGCTGGAACCGCAGGCAGGGGGGGGCCGATAATTCCGGGTGGGGCATGGGCTACGCGCGCTATAAGAACAAGGGGGCCTACTGTGCCGTCGTTGCCCGGGTGTCCGTGGCCGAAAAGGTGCGCGTGCATGAGTTGTTCATTGCCGTCGACGTCGGCGAAGTCATCAATCCGGACGGCGTGGTGCAGCAGATAGAAGGCGGCGCCATCCAGGCCTGTTCCTGGGCCATTCTCGAGCAGGCGCGGTTCAGCGACAAAAAGCTGGTGGACGACGAATGGGAAAAGTACCCGATCCTGCGGTTCAGCGATGTTCCTGATGTGCAGGTGCGGATACTGTCCAGGCCCGACCAGCCCGCGGCCGGCGCCGGAGAACCCTCGCTGGGGCCGACCGCTGGCGCAATCGGCAACGCCGTGCGCGATGCAATGGGCATGCGTGTCGCGGTCCTGCCGCTGGATTTCGAAAATATCGCGCACGCCATCGAGGCATAGGCATGAAGTACAACGTGAAGGAGCATGAATGAAGCTGTTTATCCTGAGTGGGGGCGCTGCCCTGGGCCTGGTCGAGCATGTGCGGGCGGGCTTCGAGTCCGAGGCCGCCTGCCAGATCGCCGGCGAGTTCGGCGCCGTGGGAGCAATGAAAGAAAAACTGCTGGCGGGCGCGGACTGCGATATCGTGATCCTGTCGCGCAAGCTGGTCGATGACCTGGCCAGCGCCGGCCAGGTACTGCCCGACAGCATCCGCGACCTGGGTGTGGTCAGCACCGGCGTCAGCGTCAAGGCGGGCAACCCGGCAGTGCCGGTGGACACCGCCGATGCGTTCGGGCAGGCCTTGCTGGGTGCCGACGCCGTCTATGTGCCCGATATGCAGCGGTCCACGGCGGGCATACACATGAAGCGGGTGTTCCAGCAACTGGGCGTGCTGGATGACATCGCGGCCAAGATCAAAGAGTTTCCCAACGGCGCCACGGCCATGAAGGCCATGGCGGCCGCGGCTGGCCACCCCGTGGGCTGCACCCAGATCACCGAAATACTGTATAGCCCGGGCGTTCAGGCCGTGGGCCTGCTGCCCGAGGGCTGCGAACTTGATACGGTGTACACGGCCGCCGTGACGGCCGGTGCCCACCAGGCGCCACTGGCGCGCAAGCTGATCGACGCGCTGACCGACAGCAGCCTGGACGCCTACAAGAACGCGCATGGATTCGAGGTGTGAACCGAATCATCGATGCCGCGCAAGGCGTCGACCATCTTCAATGAAAAAGGAATCAACGTGAGGCTAGCAGCATACGAAGAGCGGGGCGTCGCCCGTATCGGTATCGTGTCGGATGACGGCAAATCCATTCAGCCCCTGGATCTGGACGGCGTGGATGCCAACGCAGGCATCCTGCCCCTGATCACCGCGCCGATCCCCCTGGCCGATCTCGCGCGCCAGGCCGGGGCCGCCCAGCCGCTGAGCGGCGTGCGCCTGCGCGCGCCGGTGCCCCGGCCCTCGCGCAACGTCTTCTGCGTGGGCCGCAATTACCATGAGCACGCCAATGAGCTGTCCGGCTCCATCTTCAAGGACAGCAAAGATGGCGAGGCCTGGCCCATCATTTTCTCGAAGGTGCCCGAATCGGTCGTGGGCCCCGCCGACGACGTGCTCCTGCCGGCAGGCATTTCTTCGGACATCGACTACGAGGCCGAACTCTGCGTGGTGATCGGCAAGCAGGGCAAGAACATTGCCCGCGCCGACGCGCTGGCCCACATCTACGGCTACACCATTGTCAACGACGTTACCGCGCGCGACGTGCAGCAGCGGCATCGCCAATGGCACCTGGGCAAGTCGTTCGACACGTTCTGCCCCATGGGGCCCTGGATCGTCACGGCCGACGAACTGGACGCCGGGAATATCGATATCCGCTGCCTGGTCAATGGCGAAGTGCGGCAGTCGGCCAATACGCGCGACCTGATTTTCGATATAGGCACCATCATCGAGAACTGCTCGCGCGGCATTACCTTATACCCCGGGGACGTCATCGCCACCGGCACGCCTGCAGGCGTGGGCATGGGCATGGACCCGCCGCGCTTCCTGAAAAACGGCGATACCGTCCGGGTCGAGATCCAGGGCATCGGCCACATCGAGAACGTGTTCAAGGTATAGTGTGCCTACGCCGCCCCGGGCGCCCACCTGCCCGCGGCGGCACGCCCATGCAAAGAACAAGTCACCTGTGTGAACGTCATGAACAGTAGCCACGCGCTTTCGCCTGTTCCTGTAGAACACAACACACCAGACATCCCGGCAGCCATCGACCCCGCGCATCCTGCGTCCGTCGCGGCACCGCTTGCCCCGGCCCCGGGATCCAAGGCCGCCAAGCGGTTCACGCAGTATCTGCGCGAGCAACTGTCCAGCGGCAGCCTTGCGCCGGGCGCCCGGCTGCCCGCCGAGCGCCTGCTGGCCGAGCAATTCGGCATATCCCGCGGAACCGTGCGCCGTGCGCTCAAGCAACTCGAGGCCGAGGGCCGCATCATCGGCATCCGCGGCAGCGGTACTTTCGTGCAGCCGGTGTCCACCGGCCTGGCCGCCCCGTCAAGCATTCCCAAGCTGGCCAGCCCGGCCGAGCTGATCGAGGCGCGCATTTGCCTCGAACCCGTCATGCCGGAATTGATCGTGCGCAACGCGCATGCCGACGATTTCGACGCCATGGAACAATGCCTGCGCCGTGCCGAGCAAGCGCAGACCATGGCCGAATTCGAGAAACTCGACCACGAACTGCATCGCCTGTTTGCCGTGGCCACGCACAATTCCCTGTTCATCCACATCATGGACCTGGTCGGCAAGGCGCGCACAGACGGCGGCTGGGGCGTACTGAAAGAGCGCAGCTACACCCCCGACAGGCACCGCCAGTACATGCAGCAGCACGGCGCCATCGTCCAGGCGCTGAAGAACCGCGACCTGCACGAATCGCGCCGGCTGATCACCGAACACCTGGTACAAATCCGCAAGAACATGTTCGGCACCTGAGCAACAGGCACGCCCCACCCCCTCTGAAGGGCGGTAAAATCAAGGTTTTCCCGCACCCGCCTCTGCCCATGCCTGCCCCGCTTGCCTCTATTGCGTCCGGCGCCGCTCCGGAATCCTTCGGTATCGCATCGGTTGCCGAGATCATCGCCGAACTGCGCGCCGGGCGTATCGTCATCCTGGTCGACGAAGAAGACCGCGAAAACGAAGGCGACCTGGTCATGGCCGCCGAGTTCGTCACGCCCGAGGCCATCAATTTCATGGTTACGTACGGCCGGGGCCTGGTCTGCCTGACGCTGACCGAAGACCGTTGCCGCCAGCTCGAGCTGCCGCTCATGGCCAGCCGCAACGGTACCCGATACGGCACCAATTTCACCCAGTCCATCGAAGCCGCCGTCGGCGTCGAAACCGGCATTTCGGCGGCCGACCGCGCCCGTACCATCCAGGTGGCGGTGGCACGCGACGCCAAGCCCGGCGACCTGGTCCAGCCCGGCCACATCTTCCCGGTGCGGGCCGTGCCCGGCGGCGTGCTGGTGCGCGCCGGCCACACCGAAGCCGGCTGCGACCTGACCGCCATGGCCGGCCTGACCCCGGCCGCCGTCATCTGCGAGATCCTCAACCCTGACGGCACCATGGCACGGCTGCCCAACCTGGTCGAGTTCGCGCGCCAGCACAACCTGAAGATCGGCACCATCGCCGACCTGATCCAATACCGCAGCGAACACGAGTCCGTCGTCAAGCGCGTGGGCGACCGCAGCATGCAGACCGCCTGGGGCGAGTTCCGCGCCGTGGCCTACCAGGACACGGCCAGCGGCTCGGCCCACCTGGCGCTGGTGCATGGCACCATCGATCCGCAACGCGAGACCCTGGTGCGCGTGCACGAGCCCGCCTCTATCCTGGACGCGCTCGATACCGGCGCCACCGCCCATAGCTGGGGCGTCGGGCGTGCGCTGCAGGCCATCGCCCAGGCTCCGGCCGGCGTGGTGGTGCTGATGAACTGCCAGTCGTCCACCGAGCACCTGTTCCAGCAGATCGCCGGCTGGGCAGGTACCGACCCGCAGCAGGCCGCCCGCGACGGCGACCGCTACGGGTTGCGCACCTATGGCATCGGCGCGCAAATCCTGCGCGACCTGAATGTCGGCCAGATGCGCCTGCTCGCCCGTCCGCGCAAGATGCCCAGCATGACGGGCTTTTCGCTCACCATTACGGGTTACGATTGCGACCCCTCCACCTCCGCCACCCCTTCCAAGGCCGACACATGAATCCTTATATCCTCACCCCCGACCTGAACGGCGAAGGGCTGCACATCGGCATCGTGCGCGCCCGCTTCAACGAAGAGATCGGCCAGGCCGAACTCGATGCCTGCCTGCAGCAACTGGGCGAACTGGGCGTGGACGAACGCGACGTCATGGTGGTTACCGTGCCCGGCGCGCTCGAAATGGGCGTGGCGCTGTCGCACATGGCCGAAACGTTCGAATTCGATGCCCTGATCGCCCTGGGCGCGGTCATCCGTGGCGAAACCTATCATTTCGAGGTGGTCAGCAATGAAATGGCGCGCGCCATTTCCCGCATTTCGCTGGAAACCGGCATTCCTGTCGCCAACGGCGTCCTGACGGTCGATACCGACGAACAGGCGCAGGCCCGCGCCGCGGGCAAGGGTAGCGACTGCGCCCAGGTGGCGGTCGAGATGGCCAACCTGGTGGCGGCGCTGGAACCCGAAGAAGAAGACGACGAAGACGAAGACGAGGACGAAGATTTTGACGACGAAAAAACCGATCGCCGCTGATAGCGCGGCGCAGGCGCGCGCCAGCGCCCGCAGCGCGCGCCGCCGCGCCCGCGAGTTCGCGCTGCAGGGGGTGTACGCCTGGCTGCTGCGCGGCGGCGAGGGCACGCAAGACGCCGGCGAGATCGATGCGCACCTGCGCGACGCCGACGACTTCTCCGAAGCCGACGCCCAATGGTTCAAGACGCTGCTGCATGGCGTGCTGCGCGAAGCCGCCGGCCTGCGCGAGCGTTTCACGCCCTATATCGACCGTCCGCTAAACGAGCTGTCGCCGGTCGAGCACGGCATTCTGCTGATCGGCAGCTATGAACTGGTCCATCACCTTGAAGTGCCCTACAAGGTAGCCATCAACGAAGCGGTCGAACTGGCCAAGTCGTTCGGCGGTACCGACGGTTTCAAGTTCGTCAACGGCGTACTCGACAAGCTGGCCGCCGATGTACGCGCGGCCGAGGTGCAGGCAGCCCCGTCGCAGCGCCGCTAAGGCCGGCCGGCGCCATCGCGGGTGCCGGCCAGGAGATCATCTTGGCGTCTGAATTCGACCTGATCGCGCGTTATTTCACGCGGCCGGCGCCCGCCGGCATGCTGGGGGTCGGCGACGACTGCGCGCTGTTCCCGGTGCCGCCGGGCATGCAGATCGCCACCAGTACCGACTTGCTTATCCAGGGACGGCATTTTTTTTCCGATGTCGATCCCCGGGCGCTGGGCCACAAGTCGCTGGCCGTCAACCTGTCGGATCTTGCCGCCATGGGCGCGCGCCCCATCGGCTGCGTGCTGGGCCTGGCGCTGCCGCGGGCCGACGAGCCCTGGCTGGCGGCGTTTGCGCGCGGGTTCCACGACTTGGCCGATGAACATGGCTGCCCGCTGATGGGCGGCGACACCACCCGCAGCCTCCACGACCTGGCCATCAGCGTCACGGTGTTCGGCGCCGTGGCGCCGGACCAGGCCCTGCGCCGCGATGCCGCACGCGCGGGCGACCAGATCTGGGTGTCGGGCACGCTGGGCGCGGCCGACGTGGCCTTCCGCCTGCTCGACGGCCAATGGCCCGCCGATGCCGCCAGGCTGGCCCAGGCGCGCCGCGCGCTTGAATGGCCCCAGCCTCGCGTGGCGCTGGGGCAGGCGTTGGGCGGCGTGGCGCACGCCGCCATCGACGTTTCGGACGGCTTGTTGCAAGACCTGGGCCACGTGCTGGCTGCCAGCGGCGTGGGCGCGCGCCTGCATTACGATGCCATGCCGGCGGCTCCCGCCGTACGGGGGCTGTCGCCCGCCGCCGCGGCGCAAGCCGTGCTGGGCGGTGGCGATGCCTACGAACTCTGCTTCACCGCGTCTCCTGCCGACCGCGACCGCGTGCTGGATGCCGCGGCACGCGCCGGCGTGCCCGTGGCCTCCATCGGCTTTATCGACCCGCGCCCCGGTATCGTGGTCATGGGGGCCGACGGCCAGCCGATGGCCGAGCTGCCACGCGGCTTCGACCACTTTCCCGCCTCCTGACCCATGACATCTTCCAGTGATTCTTCGTCTGCTTCCCTACGCAACCGCGTGCGCGTGGCCTATCCGCCGCCGCGCTGGGTGGCGCGCGACCCGGGCCGCCTGATCGCCTTTGGTTTCGGCAGCGGGTTGCTGCGTCCGGCCTCGGGCACCTGGGGCACTTTGCTGGCCTGGCTGATCTGGGCCGCCGCGGCGCCGGCCGCTTCCGACCTGGCGCTGGCCATCTTCCTGGCCCTGGCCTTTGCTTATGGCTGCTGGGCCTGCCACCGCGTGGCCCGGGAATTGCAGGTCGACGACCATGTCGGTATCGTGTGGGACGAGATAGTCGCGTTCTGGCTGGTGCTCTGGCTTACCCCTGGCACCTTCACCGCGCAGTTGGTGGCTTTTGGCTTGTTTCGCCTGTTCGATATTGCCAAGCCGCCGCCTATCAAGTATTTCGATGCCAAGATCAAGGGCGGCTTCGGGGTGATGTGGGACGACATCGTGGCCGCGGCATATACCTTGCTGGTCATGGCGATCATCGTGCGCCTGGGAGTCTTCGCATGAATACGCAGCACAAGCCCGTGCCAGGGCTGGCGCCAGCTTCGCTCTCGCAGGCCCAGGCCCTGGGCCTGGCCGAACGCCTGGGGGCGGCCCTGCAGCGCCGCGGGCTGGTCATGGGTACGGCCGAATCCTGCACCGGCGGCCTGCTGGCGGGCGCCGCCACCGCGGTGGCGGGGTCCAGCAACTGGTTTGAACGCGGCTTCGTCACCTACAGCAATGCGGCCAAGGTGGCCGACCTGGATGTATCGGCCGACACCCTGGACCGCTTCGGCGCGGTCAGCGAAGAAACCGCCCTGGAAATGGCCAATGGCGTATTGCTGGCCAGCCCGGATGTGCATATCGCCGCGTCCACCACCGGCATCGCCGGCCCGGGCGGCGCCACGCCGGGCAAACCGGTGGGCATGGTGTGTTTTGGCTTTGCCATTCGCGGCGCCGACGGCATTACGTCGCGGGCGGACACCCGGGTATTCGCCGGCGACCGCACTCAGGTGCGGCAGGGGGCGGTGGTGTATGCGCTGCGCGGCTTGCTGGAACTGATAGGCGAGCCCGTCAACCGCAGCCGGCCGTAGTGAAACCCACCCCCGAAGCGCTACGCGCTTCCATCTGGCACACTCGAGAAAGCGCTGCGCTCAGCGTACCGCGTTGATTGCGTCGCGCAGGCCGCGCGCCGCATCGGCCGCCGCCTGGCGCCAGTCGTCGGCGCCGCTGGCGTACAAGATGGCGCGCGACGAATTGATCATCATGCCGGTGCCGGCCGCATTGCGTCCGGCATTCACCGTGGCGGTGATATCGCCGCCCTGCGCGCCGATGCCGGGCACCAGCAGCGGCATGGCTTCGCCCACTCGCTTGCGCACCGCGGCCAGCTCGTTCGGGAAGGTTGCTCCCACCACCAGGCCGCATTGGCCGTCGGCATTCCATTTGTCGGCCACCAGGCCGGCCACGTGCAGGTACAGCGGTTCGCCGTTGTCCAGTTTCAGGAATTGCAGATCGGACCCGCCCGGGTTCGAGGTGCGACACAGCACGATCACACCGCGATCTTTCCAGCCCAGGTAGGGCTCGACCGAATCCAGCCCCATGTAGGGGTTCACCGTCATGGCGTGGGCGCCATAGCGTTCGTAGGCTTCGCGCGCGTAGTGCTCGGCGGTGCTGCCGATATCGCCGCGCTTGGCGTCCAGCACGATGGGCAGGGTCGGGTGCGCCGTGCGGATGTGCGCGCACAGGGCCTCGAGCTGGTCTTCGGCGCGATGCGCCGCGAAATACGCGATCTGCGGTTTGAAGCTGCAGGCGTAGGGCGCGGTGGCATCGACGATCTCGCGGCAGAACTGGAAGATGGCGTCGGGCTTGCCGCCGAGCTCGCGCGGCAAGCGCTGCGGATCGGGATCCAGGCCCACTTGCAGCAGCGTGTTGCCGGCGGTCCAGGCTTGTTCGAGTTGTTGGATGAAGGTCATGGGGATCAGTGCAGTTTCACGCGCGGATGCGTGCGGCGCATCAGCAGGCGCGCCAGGGCCAGGGTGGCCGTGCGCCAGGTGCCCAGCACGGCATGATGGTGCATCAGGTGCAGGCTCATGTACATCACGCGTGCCAGTGTACCGCTGACGAACAGGCCGCGGCCGGCCAGCCTGCCCATCAGGCTGCCCACGCCCGCGTCCTGCCCCAGCGATACCAGCGACCCGTGGTCGCGATATTCGTAGGGGGCTTGCGGTTCGGCCGTGCCGCGGATGCGCGCGGTGACCTTGCGCACCAGGTAGCTGGCCTCTTGGTGTGCGGCCTGCGCGCGGGCCGGCACGGTACCGTTTTCGCCACGAGGCACGGCACAACAGTCGCCCAGCGCCAGGATGTGCGGGTCGGGCGATTCCAGGCGGCCATTGACCACCAGTTGCCCGATGCGATTCAGGGGCATGTCCAGTTGGGCCATCAGGGGCAGGCCCTGGATGCCGGCCGCCCACATGCACAGGCCGGCGGCAAACTCGCGTCCGTCGGCCGTCTTGATGCTGCGCGCGGCCACCTCGGCCACGCGGCAATCGGTTTCGACCCGGATGCCCAGCTCGGTCAGGCGCGTATGGGCGGCGCGCGATATCTTTTCCGGTAGCGCCGCCAGGATGCGCGGTGCGCCTTCCACCAGCGTGATCGCCAGGTCGCGGTCGGCGCGGAAATTAGGCAGGCCGTAGGCGGCCACGATGCCGCCGGCTTCATGCAATTCGACCGCCAGTTCGACGCCGGTGGCGCCACCGCCCACGATCACCACGTCCAGCCTGGCCGACGGGTCGCGTACCTTGGCCTGGTCTACCTGCACCATGGCCTTGAGCATGGTCAGCCGGAACTGCTCGGCGTTGTCGGTGGTGTCCAGCGTGACCGCATGTTCGGCGGCGCCGGGCGTGTTGAAGAAATTGGATACGCTGCCCAGCGCCAGCACCAGGGTGTCGTACGGCAGTTCGCGCGGCGGCAGCACCATGTCGCCATGGCCGTCCAGCACTTCGTCCACTGTGACGACGCGGCGCGCCCGATCCACCGCCTGCAGTTCGCCCAGCGCGAAGGTGAATCCGCACAAGTTGGCCAGCATCAGGTACGACAGGCCTTCCTGGTAGATGTCCAGCGTACCCGCGGCCGCTTCGTGCAGCGAGGGCTTCCAGATGTGCATGGGGCGGCTATCGACCAGGGTGACGCACTGCGGGCCATGCTTGCGGCCAAGCTTGGCCGCAAGCTCCAGGCCGCCAGCGCCGCCGCCAACAATCACAACACGATGAGAGGGGTCGTTAGCCATGGCTTGAAGTATAGAGGGTGGCGTTGGAGGATGGGGGGTGTTCTTCTGGCGTCGGGTGGTGGCGGCCTTTGGTCGGTTAAGTTGGGGCTTGGCCGCGAACCGCGTAGGAAATGGGCGCAATGGCTGTGGCCCACGCTATTCCTGAATCAAAAAACCGACGCATTCCATCACGCGTATGGCTTTTTTCAGCCGCGCAGGGCGCCCGACGGCACCGTGAAGCAAGGCGCTCACGCCACCCCGATCCGACGCCAGAAGCAAAACCCCGCCCCCGCCCGAACCCCTATTACTCAAAGCACAAAGCGACTGATCGCCACCCCAACCCACACCGCAATCGTAAACAGCAACATCAGCATGACAGCAGCACTTCCAAGGTCTTTGGCGCGCCCGAGCAGGGGGTGCGTTTCCACGGACAGGGCGTCGGCCAGTGCCTCGATGGCCGAATTCAGCAGTTCCACCGCCAGCACCAGGATCACCGAGGCGATCAGGATGAAGACTTCATCGGTGGAGCGGCCCAGGAAGAAGGCCGCCGGGATCAGCAAGATCGCCAATACCAGTTCCTGGCGGAAGGCAGCTTCGTATTTGATGGCGGCTCGCAGCCCTTGCAGCGAATAGCGCAGGGCGTTCAGGATGCGGCGCAGACCGCCTGTGCTTTTATACGGAGAAGGGTGCGGGGTATGGGGCATGTAAAGGGGAACCTGGATGTGGCGCGTCGTTTTTAACAGATTCGCGTTGCTGCCGTGGCGGGCCGGTCCAGCCGCATCCCATCCGGATGCTAGCGGAAACCCTAATTGTGAGGCTTGCAATCCCAGGCGCAAGATGCGGCAAAGTGGTAAGGCCACTTTACCTTTTAGCCGCTTTTGTCCCCATGCCCTTCCAGCCCATCGAGCCCCGCCGCTTGTACCGCCAGATCGCCGACCAATTGCGGCTGCTGATCCAGGCCGGCGAATTCCCGGTCGGCGCGCGCCTGCCGCCCGAGCGCGACCTGGCGTTGAAATTGGGCGTGTCGCGGCCGTCCGTGCGAGAAGCCTTGATCGCCCTGGAAGTCGAAGGGCTGGTCGAGGTTCGCATGGGCTCGGGCATATACGTGCGCAGCCGCGATGCGGCCGACAGCGTGGTGGCCGAAAGCCCGCTGGAAACCATACGCGCGCGCCAACTGGTTGAAGGCGAACTGGCGGCCCAGGCGGCCGAACTGGCCCAGCCGGCCCAGGTAGACGGCCTGCGCGAGGCGCTGCAGGCCATGCAGGAAGAAGCCGCGGCGGGCCAGGTGCCCATCCAGGGCGACCGGCTGTTTCACCTGCGCATCGCCGAAATCGCCAACAATTCCGTGCTGCTGCGGGTGGTGGGCGAACTGTTCGACGAGCGCCACAACCCGCTGTCGGTAAAGCTGGGCGACTACTTCGAGAATCCCGCGAGCTGGAAGGCCGCCATCCTGGAGCACGGGCGGGTCATCGAAGCCATTGCGGCCGGCGATGCGGCGCGCGCGCGCGAAGCGATGCGGCATCACCTGTCCTGCTCGCATGACCGCCTGACCGCCAATTGGGCGCCGGCCTCCGACAAGGTGAAAGCATGACGCTGGCCTGCAAGATCCATGGCGCCCGCGACCTGCGCCTGGAAACCGATGACGACGCGCCCCTGGCGCCGCACGAGGTCGAATTGCGCCTGGGCGCGGCGGGCATTTGCGGGTCGGACCTGCATTACTACCTGCATGGCCGCGTCGGTGCCTTCGTCATCCGCGAACCGCTGATCCCCGGGCACGAGGCCTCGGCCGTGGTGCTGCGCGTGGGCAGCGAGGTCACGCGCCTGCGGCCGGGCATGAAGGTCGCGATCAATCCGTCGCACCCCTGTGGCCACTGCGACTACTGCCGTGCCGGGCGCGACAACCTGTGCCGCGCCATGCGCTTCCTGGGCAGCGCCAGCGTCTATCCGCACGTGCAGGGCATGTTCCGCGAACGCTTTGTCATGGGCCAGCGCCAGCTGACGCCGGTGCACGAAGACATCTCGCTGGGCGAACTGGCCTGCGCCGAGCCGCTTTCCATCGGGCTGCACGGCGTGCATCGTGCCGGCCCGCTGCTGGGCAAGACCGTGCTGGTGACAGGCGGCGGCACCATCGGCTGCATGACGGTCATGGCCGCCCGGCTGGCCGGGGCGGCGCGCGTGGTGGTGGCCGATATCGCCGACCGCCCCTTGCAGATGGCCCGCCAGGTGGGCGCCGACGAGGCCGTGCGGTCCGACCAGGCCGCGCCTGCCGACCTGGCCGAACTGGCCGACATCGCCATCGAGGCTGCCGGCAGTCCGGCCGCCCTGGATACCTGCCTGGCCGCGGTGCGCCGCGGCGGGCGCATCGTGCAGGTGGGCACGCTGCCCGCCCAGGATATTCCCTTTCCCGCCAACAGCATCATGGCGCGCGAACTGGACTTCGTTGGCGCGTTTCGCGCCGGTGTCGAATTCGACTGGGCCGTCTCGTTCCTGCGCACGCGCCGGGTCGACGTACGGCCGTTGATGAGCGCGCAGTTGCCGCTCGAACGCGCGGCCGAGGCCTTCGAATTGGCGGCCGATCGCACGCGCAGTACCAAGGTGCAGCTTGTATGTGAATCCTGACCACCACCAAAGGCAGCGGCACCCATAAAAAACACGCCGCCACCTGCTCAACCTCAAGAGAGGAGACAACGATGAAGCAAGGCAATGCCGTCAAGGCGCTACTGGCCGCCGCCATCCTGGCCGCGTCGGGCAGCGCACTGGCCCAGACCAAGCTGAAGTGGGCGCATGTGTATGAGACCTCCGAGCCGTTCCATACCAGCTCGGTGTGGGCCGCGCAGGAAATCGAGAAGCGCACCAATGGCCGCTATCACATCGATGTGTACCCGGCATCGCAACTGGGCAAGGAAAACGACATCAACCAGGGCCTGACGCTGGGCACGGTGGACATGATCATTTCGGGTTCCAGCTTTGCCGCCAAGAGCTTCCCGCGCATCGGCGTCACCTATTATCCCTACACTTTCCGCAGCCCCGAGCACCTGCTGGCGTACACCAAGAGCGATATCTACAAGACGCTGACCAAGGGGTACGAAGAAAAAAGCGGCAACCACATCGTGGCCACCACCTATTACGGCACACGCCATTCCACGTCCAACCGCGCCTTCACTACTTGCGAGGGAATGCAGGGTTTGAAAATGCGCGTGCCCGACGTGCCGGCGTACCTGGCCATGCCGCGCGCTTGCGGGGCCAACACTTCGCCCATTGCGTTCGCCGAGGTCTACCTGGCCTTGCAGAATGGCACGGTCGAGGCCCAGGAAAACCCGCTGACCACCATCGAGGCCAAGAAGTTCTACGAGGTGCAGAAGAACATCGTGCTTACCGGGCATATCGTCGACCACCTGAATACCGTCATCTCGGGCAAGCTCTGGAAGAGCCTGTCGGAAGAGGACCGCAAGATCTTCGCTGAAGTGGCCCAGCAGGCCGCGGCTACCGCATCGGTCGAAGTGGCCAAGCGCGAAAAAGACCTGGTCGAAGTGTTCCGCAAGAAAGGCCTGAACGTGGCCGAGGTCGATACGGGGGCGTTCCGCGAGATCGTGCTGAAGAAAGTGCCGTTCGAGCAGTACGGATACGAAAAGGCCGACTGGGAAGCGATCCAGGCGGTCAAGTAGGCCGGCCGGCGGGGCCGCCGCGCGCGGCCCCGGCTGTCAGCAACCGACAGGGAGAACGCATGCACGTCAATACCGGGGCCGGCTCGCCCGCCATGGCCCAATACCGCAACGATGGCGAAAGCGCCGTCGCCGAGCCGCATCAGGCATCGGTCGAGTCCATCGTCCACAGTTTCGAAGAGGCCGACCAGCACCAGCATGTGGACTTGTCGGGCTACGCGTTCGAGGACTGGTTTTGCCTGGCCCTGTTCTGGGTCATGGGGGCCTTGGTCTTCCTGCAGTTCTTCACGCGCTACGTGCTGAACAATTCCTTCGCCTGGACCGAAGAACTGGCCGTCTATGCATTGATCGGCGTGGTGTTCATGGGGTCGGCCATGTGCGTGCGTGCCTGCCGCCATATCCAGGTCGACTTCCTGTACCGCTACCTGCCCAAGAGGCCGGCCCGCGTCCTGGCCACGCTGATCGACCTGCTGCGCACGCTGTTCTTCGGCTACGCCGTGTGGCTGGTGTACCGCTATATCGACCTGGTGGGCGTGGAACCCATGACCACCATCATGTGGGACAAGGCCTACGTGTACTGGCTGGCGCTGGCCGGCTTCGTGATGATGTTCGTGCGCTCGGTGCAGGTCAGCGTGCAGAACTGGCGCCAGGGCTATTCGTCGCTGGAAAACCCCGCCGCCTATCAAAGCCTGGACTGAGCCACGCACTAGGAGCCCACATGGGAATTCTGATCGGAACCTTCCTGTTGTTGATGATCTTCGGCGTGCCGGTGGCGGTGTCCATGGCCGGCGCCTCGTTGTTTTTCGTGCTGTGGTCGGGCAGCGTGCCCGACGTCGTGGTCGCGCAGCGCATGATCGCCGGCGTCGAGTCGTTCCCGCTGCTGGCCGTGCCGTTTTTCATCCTGGCCGGCAACTTGATGAACATCGCCGGCATCACCGGCCGCATCTACAACTTCGCCGTGGCCCTGGTGGGCTGGATGCGCGGCGGGCTGGGGCAGGTCAACATCATCGGCTCGGTGGTATTCGCCGGCATGTCGGGCACGGCCATCGCCGATGCCGCGGGCCTGGGCACCATCGAGATCAAGGCCATGAAAGACCATGGCTACCAGACCGAGTTCGCGGTGGGCGTTACGGCCGCGTCGGCCACGCTGGGGCCTATCTTGCCGCCGTCGCTGCCGTTCGTCATCTACGGCATGATGGCCAATGTATCGATCGGGTCGCTGTTCCTGGCGGGCGTGGTGCCTGGCGCCGTGTTGACGCTGCTGATGATGTTCACCGTGGCTTACTTCGCCCGCAAGAACAACTGGGGCGGCGACGTGCCGTTCGACTGGAAGCGCCTGGGCGGCGCATCGGTGGAAGTGGCGGTGGTGCTGGCGTTCCCGCTGAGCATCTGGCTGATGACCCGCTACGGTGTGTCGGCCAATGTCGCCACGCTGATCGCCTTCGCCGCGTTGCTGGCGGCCGACTGGTATTTCGATTTCTCGGCGGTGATGGCGCTGATGGCGCCCGTGATCCTGATCGGCGGCATGACCATGGGGTGGTTCACGCCCACCGAGGCCGCCGTGGCGGCGGTGATCTGGGCCTTGTTCCTGGGCCTGGTGCGTTATCGCTCGATGACGCTGCGCACGCTGGCCAAGGCCACCTTCGACACCATCGAGACCACCGCGTCGGTGCTGTTCATCGTGACGGCGGCCTCGGTGTTCGCCTGGCTGCTGACCACCACGCAGGCGGCGCAGACGCTTACCGACGCGATCCTGGCGGTTACCCAGAACAAATGGGTGTTCCTGCTGCTGGCCAATTTGCTGATCCTGGTGGTGGGTTGCTTCATCGACACCATCGCGGCCATCACCATCCTGGTGCCCATCCTGCTGCCGCTGGTGCTGAAGCTGGGTATCGACCCCATCCACTTCGGCCTGGTCATGACCCTGAACCTGATGATAGGGCTGCTGCATCCACCCTTGGGCATGGTGCTGTTCGTATTGGCGCGGGTGTCCAGGTTGTCGGTCGAGCGCACCACCATGGCGATCCTGCCCTGGCTGGTGCCGCTGTTCCTGGCGTTGATCATCATCACCTACGTGCCCAGCGTCAGCATGTGGCTGCCCGACCTGGTCGGGGGGCGCTGAACGGGGTGGCATCACAGAAGGAGGGCAGGGCATGGCGGGCAGATTGGAAGGAAAGGCCGCATTCGTCACCGCGGCCGGCCAGGGCATCGGCCGCGCCACCGCGCTGGCCTTCGCGCGCGAGGGCGCGCGGGTGGTGGCTGCCGATGTGAACCCCCAGGCCCTGCTGGGCCTGGAAGGGTGCGCGGCGCGGGTGCTGGATGTGACCGATGCCGAGGCCGTGCGGCGCACGGCAGCCGAGGCCGGGCCGATCGACGTGCTGTTCAATGGCGCGGGCTTCGTGCACGCGGGCACCATCCTGGACTGCGATGAACAGGCGTGGGATTTTTCGTTCGACCTGAACGTGCGCGCCATGTACCGGCTGATCCGCGCCTTCCTGCCCGGCATGATCGAGCGCGGCGGCGGTTCTATCATCAACATGGCGTCGGCGGCTTCCAGCGTGAAGGGCGTGCCCAACCGCTTCGTCTATGGCACGACCAAGGCGGCCGTGGTGGGGCTGACCAAATCGGTGGCGGCCGACTTCGTGGGGCAGGGCATACGCTGCAACGCCATCTGCCCCGGCACGGTCGAATCGCCTTCGCTGCGCCAGCGCATCGCCGAGCAGGCACGCGCCAGCGGCCAGGCCGAGCAAGCCGTCGAGGCCGCCTTCATTGCGCGCCAGCCGATGGGGCGCATCGGCCGCAGCGAAGAAATCGCCGCCCTGGCGCTGTACCTGGCCAGCGACGAATCGGCGTTCACTACCGGCACTGCCCAGGTGATCGATGGCGGCTGGTCCAATTAGCGTGCCACCCAAGGCCTGATTCCATTTACTTCTGACAAGGACACGGCATTCATGAAACTGTTGCGCCATGGCGCCAAAGGCGCCGAGAAACCCGCCCTGATCGATGCCCAAGGGCGCGTGCGCGATCTGTCGGGCACGATCGCCGACATCACCGCCGACACGCTTTCCGAAGCCGCGCTGGGCCGCCTGCGCGCGCTGGACCCGGCCAGCCTGCCCATCGTCGAGCAGCCGGGCCGCATCGCGCCGCCCTGGGCCGGCTTGGGCAAGTTCGTCTGCATCGGACTCAACTATGCCGACCATGCCGCCGAATCCGGCTTGCCGGTACCGCAGGAGCCCGTCATCTTCATGAAGGCCGCCAGCGCCCTGATCGGTTGCAACGACCCGGTCGTGTTGCCACGCGACTCGGTCAAGAGCGATTGGGAAGTCGAGCTGGGCGTGGTCATCGGCCGCCGCGCGCGCTATGTGTCCGAAGCCGATGCGCTGGCGCACGTGGCCGGCTATTGCGTGGTCAATGACCTGTCCGAACGCGAATACCAGATCGAACGCGGCGGTACCTGGGACAAAGGCAAGGGCTGCGACACCTTCGGCCCGGTGGGGCCATGGCTGGTCACCGCCGACGAAGTGCCCGATCCCCAGGCGCTGGCCTTGTGGCTCGAGGTCAACGGCCAGCGCATGCAGGACGGCAGCACGCGTACCATGGTGTTCGGCGTGGCCGAGCTGGTCAGCTACGTCAGCCGCTTCATGACGCTGTACCCCGGCGACCTGATCAGCACCGGCACGCCGCCGGGGGTGGGCATGGGCCAGAAGCCGGCCGCCATCTACCTGAAGCCCGGCGACACCATGCGCCTGGGCATTGCCGGCCTGGGCGAGCAGCAGCAGCGCGTGCATGCCTGGAACCCGGAACTGATCGACGGCTAGGCCCCCGCGGGCCCAGCCGTTCCGGAGCCAGATCATGAACGCCACCACCGATACTCCCGTCATCCGCATCCACCCCGCCGACAATGTTGTGATCGCGCGGCGCCAGCTGGTGGGCGGCACGCCGCTGCCTGCCGAGGGCATTACCGTGGCCGGCCTGGTGCCACCCGGGCACAAGGTGGCCGCGCGCGCCATTGCCGCAGGCCAGCCGGTGCGCCGCTACAACCAGATCATCGGCGTGGCGCGGCAAGACATTGCGCCGGGCCAGCACGTGCACACACACAACCTGGCCTTCTCGGATTTCCAGCGCGACTACGCCGTGGGGCATGACGCCCATGCCACCGACTACATCGCCCAGCCGGCCACCTTCGATGGCATCGTGCGGCCGGATGGCCGCGTGGCCACGCGCAATTACATCGGCGTGCTGACCTCGGTCAACTGTTCGGCCACGGTGGCGCGCGCCATTGCCGACCACTTTCGGCGCGATATCCATCCGCAGGCGCTGTCCGCCTACCCCCATGTGGACGGCGTGGTGGCCCTGACGCACGGCGCGGGCTGCGCCACCGGCAGCGATGGCGAGCCCCTGCGGGTGCTGCGCCGGACGCTGGGCGGTTATGCGCGGCATGCCAACTTCGGCGCGTTGATGGTGGTGGGACTGGGCTGCGAAACCAACCAGATAGACGGCCTGATGGAACAGGAAGGCCTGCACGAAAGCGGCTGCCTGCATACGTTCAGCATCCAGGGCACGGGCGGCACGCGCCGCGCCGTGGCGCGCGGCATCGAGCTGGTCGAGCAGATGCTGGAAGATGCCAACTGTGCGCAGCGCCAGCCGGTACCGGCCAGCCACCTGACGGTAGGCCTGCAATGCGGCGGGTCCGATGGCTATTCGGGCATCAGTGCCAATCCGGCGCTGGGCGCCGCAGTGGACTTGCTGGTGCGCCACGGCGGCGCGGCCATCCTGTCCGAAACCCCGGAAATCTATGGCGGAGAACATCTGCTGACGCGCCGCGCCGTATCGCCGGCCGTCGCCGACAAGTTGCTGGCACGCTTGCGCTGGTGGGAAGACTACTGCGTGCGCAACGATGCCGAAATGGACAACAACCCCTCGGCCGGCAACAAGGCCGGCGGGCTGACCACCATACTGGAAAAATCGCTGGGCGCCATTGCCAAGAGCGGCACCACCAACCTGGTCGATGTCTACGAGTATGCGCAGCCGGTCACGGCGCGGGGGCTGGTGTTCATGGATACGCCCGGCTACGACCCCGTATCGGCCACCGGCCAGGTGGCCGGCGGCGCCAACCTGATCTGCTTCACCACCGGGCGGGGCTCGGCCTACGGCTGTGCGCCCTCGCCGTCGCTGAAACTGGCTACCAATACCGAGTTGTGGCGGCGCCAGGCCGACGACATCGATATCAATTGCGGCGAAGTGGTCGATGGCCGCAGCGACGTGCAAACCATGGGCGAGCGGATTTTCCGGCTGATGCTGGATACCGCCTCGGGCCGGCGCAGCAAGAGCGAGATCCACGGCTACGGGCAGAACGAGTTCGTGCCCTGGCAGTTGGGGGCGGTGATGTAGCGCATTTCACGCCGCACCGGCGCGCGGCGCGGGGCCGCGGCCTTGTCCATTTTTATGGGTTCTTCATGAAGATCAGCAACGCACGCGTCATTGTCTGCAGTCCGGGCCGCAACTTCGTTACCCTGAAAATCGAAACCGATGAGGGCCTGGCCGGTATCGGCGATGCTACCCTGAACGGCCGCGAACTGGCCGTGGCAAGCTACCTGGCCGATCACGTGGTGCCCTGCCTGATCGGGCGCGACGCGCACCAGATCGAAGACATCTGGCAATTCCTGTATCGCGGCGCCTATTGGCGGCGCGGGCCGGTCACCCTGTCGGCCATCGCGGCGGTCGATACCGCGCTGTGGGACATCAAGGCCAAGGCGGCCGGCATGCCGCTGTACCAGCTGCTGGGCGGGAAAAGCCGCACCGGCGTCATGGCGTACGGCCATGCCAATGGCCGCGATATCGACGAAACCGTCGACGAGGTGCTGCGCTATCGCGACATGGGCTATCGCGCCATTCGCGCGCAAAGCGGCGTGCCGGGGTTGAATGCCGTATACGGCGTGGGCCGCGGCCGCATGTTCTACGAGCCCGCCGATGCCGACCTGCCGTCCGAGCACGATTGGTCCACCGAAAAATACCTGGACCATGCGCCCAGGCTGTTCCAGCGCGTGCGCGATGCTGTGGGCTGGGACACCCACTTGCTGCACGATGTACACCATCGGCTGACTCCCATCGAGGCCGGGCGCCTGGGCAAGGCGCTGGAACCCTATCGCCTGTTCTGGATGGAAGACGCCACGCCCGCCGAGAACCAGGAAGCCTTCCGGCTGATCCGCCAGCACACTGTCACGCCGCTGGCCGTGGGCGAGATCTTCAACACGGTGTGGGATTGCAAAGACCTGATCCAGAACCAGCTTATCGACTACATCCGCGCCACCGTCGTGCATGCGGGCGGCATTACCCACCTGCGCCGCATTGCCGACCTGGCGTCGCTGTACCAGGTGCGCACCGGCTGCCACGGCGCCACCGACCTGTCGCCCGTGTGCATGGGCGCGGCGCTGCATTTCGATTTGTGGGTGCCCAATTTCGGCATCCAGGAATACATGCGCCATACCGACCAGACTGACGCCGTGTTCCCGCATGCCTATACCTTTGCCGATGGCATGCTGTACCCGGGCGATGCCCCGGGCCATGGCGTGGATATCGACGAGCGGCTGGCCGCCCAGTACCCCTACCAGCGTGCCTACCTGCCGGTGAACCGGCAGGCCCACGACGGCACGCTGTGGAATTGGTAGCACCATGGCGCCGCGCCTGAATGCCGCCGGCCTGGCGAGGTTGCCGGCCGGCATAGGGCGTCCGGGCTACGACCGCGCACACTTGCGGCCCGGCATCGTGCACCTGGGCATCGGCGCCTTCCACCGAGCCCACCAGGCGCCGCTTACCGACCTGGCGCTGGCCGCCAGCGGCGACCTGCGCTGGGGCATCGTGGGCGTGTCGCTGCGCAGCCCCGCCACGCGCGACGCGCTGGCGCCGCAAGACGGCCTGTATACCTTGTCGCTGCGCGACGCCGATGCGGTGGGTGCACCGCGCGAGTCGCTGGCGGTGGTGGGCGCGGTGCTGCGCGTGCTGGTGGCGGCCGAGAATCCGGATGCCGTGCTGGCGCAGATCGCGCATCCGGATACGCGCATCGTCAGCCTGACCGTTACCGAAAAAGGCTACAGCCGCGAGCCGGCCAGCGGGCGCCTGCGCCACAGCGATCCCGACATCGTGCACGACCTGGCGCACCCGCGGGCGCCGCGCAGTGCCATCGGCATGCTGGTGCATGGCCTGGCGCGGCGCCATCGGGCTGGCCTGCCGCCCGTGACGCTGCTGTCCTGCGACAACCTGCCGTCCAATGGCGACACGCTGCGCGGCCTGGTGCTGGAATTCGCCGCTGCCTGCAACCCGGCCCTGCATGACTGGATCGCAACACACTGCACCTTTCCCAATTCCATGGTCGACCGCATCGTGCCGCGCACTGCCGATGCCGACCTGCAGCGCATTGCCGCGCACCTGGGCATGGAAGACGCGTGGCCCGTGGTGGGCGAACCCTTCCTGGAATGGGTCATCGAAGACCACTTCGCCGCCGGCCGGCCGGCCTGGGACCAACCCGGCGGCGCGCGCTTCGTGGCTGACGCCGCGCCCTTCGAACACCTGAAGCTGCGCATGGTGAACGGCCCGCATTCGGCGCTGGCCTACCTGGGCGCGTCCGCGGGCCTGGCCACCGTCAGCCAGGCGATGGCCGACCCGGCGCTGCGCGGCTACCTGGATACGCTGATCGGCCTGGAGATCGCGCCCACCCTGCACGCGGTGCCGGGCGTGGACCTGGCCACGCTGCGCGCGCGGCTGCTGGCGCGCTTTGCCAACCCGGCGCTGCCGCACCGTACCCAGCAGATCGCCATGGATGGCTCGCAGAAACTGCCGCAGCGCCTGCTGGGCACGGTGCGCGACCGACTGCGCGCGGGCGCCGGCTGCTCCCGGCTGGCCTTGGCCGTGGCTGCGTGGATGCATTATCTGCGCGGCCATGACGAACAGGGTGATGCCTATGTCGTCCAGGATCCGCTGGCCGGCGAATTGCAGGCGCGCCTGGCGGCCGCGGGCCAGGGCGAAGATGCCGATCTGCGGCGCGCGCGCGCCTTGGTCGGCTATGCCCCCGTGTTCGGCGACCTGGCCGGGCACGACCCATTCATCGCCGCGGTGGCGTGCCATGCCGCCGCCTTGCGTCGGCGCGGCGCGCGCGCCGCAGCCCAAGAGGCCACATGACCGGCTCCACCGTGTTGCGCCACTGCGCTGCGCCTGCCTTGCGTGACTGGGGCCGGCGCTGCCTGGTTGCCATGGACGTGCCCGATGCCGATGCCGCCTGCCTGGCCGACAGCCTGGTGCAGACCAGCCTGTGGGGCGTGGATTCGCATGGCATCGCGCGCCTGCCGCACTACCTGAACCGCCTGGCACGCGGTTCCATCCTGGCGCGGCCCGACGTGCGCATCGTGCGCAGCGGTCCCGCCACCGCGCAAGTGCATGGCGGGCAGGGCCTGGGCATCGTGGTGGCGCATCGCGCCAACCGGCTGGCCATGGACATTGCGCGCGAAACCGGCGTGGCCGCCGTCGGGGTCAGCGATTCCTCGCATTGCGGCGCCGTGGGCCTGTACAGCCGCGCCGCTGCCGCCGCCGGGCTGGTGGGCCTGGCGTTCACGCATTCCGATTCCATTGCCGCGCCGTTCGGCGGCCATGTTCCGTTCCTGGGCACCAATCCCATTTCGGTGGCGGTGCCGCGGCAGGATGGCCCGCCCGTGTGCCTGGACATGGCGTCCACTGCCATTCCCTGGAACCGCGTCATGAACGCGCGCCGCGAGGGCCATGCATTGCCCCCCGGGGTGGCCCTGGACGAAGCCGGGCGCGATGCTACCGACCCGCAGGCCGTGCGCGCCCTGCGTCCGCTGGGCGGCCCGCAGCAGGGCTACAAGGGCTATGGCCTGGCGCTGATGATCGAATTGCTGTGCGGGCCGTTGAACGGCAATCCGTTCGGCCCGCACCTCTCGCCCATGTACGAGCAACTGGACGTCGCCCGTCGATTGGGTGCATTCTTCATTGTGATCGACCCCGCGCGCTTTGCCGGTGGCCCGTTGCTGGGTGCGGCAGTCGCGCAAATGGCCGGTGAACTGGCGGCCCAGCCTGGGCAGCCGCGCATGCCGGGCGACCCGGAACAAGCCGCCCAGGCGCAGCGCTTGCGCGATGGCATTCCCGTCGAGCCCGGGCTGTGGCAGGAAGTCCTGCTCTGGAGCGAGCGCTTGCGCACGCCGCCGCCCGCTCTTGCATGACGGGTTCGGCGGGCATGGCGCTTGCTAGCCCATCCGCCGCCATCCCTTTTTCGCAGGCAGGAGCTTTCCCCATGTCTTATCCCTCTGGCGACGTACCCTGTAAGGCCGGGCAGGCCGGCGGCGTACCGATCACATTGCGTGTCAATGGCGAAAGCCATGCGCTGGTCCTGGACCCCCGCGCCACCTTGCTCGACACTCTGCGCGAGACGCTGCACCTGACCGGCACCAAGAAAGGCTGCGACCACGGCCAGTGCGGGGCCTGTACGGTGCACGTGGAAGGCAGGCGGGTCAACGCCTGCCTGATGCTGGCGGCCGCGGCCGGCGGCAGCGACATCACCACCATCGAAGGCCTGGGCAGCGCGCAGTCGCTGCATCCGCTGCAGGCCGCTTTTGTCGAGCGCGACGGCTACCAGTGCGGCTATTGCACCGCCGGGCAGATCATGTCGGCGGCCGCCTTGCTGCACGAGCCGTGCGGCGACAGCGATGACGAGGTGCGCGAACTGATGAGCGGCAACATCTGCCGCTGCGGCGCCTACGCCAACATCATTGCCGCCATCCAGGACGTGCGCGGAAAAAGGTAAGCAGCATGCACAGCTTTCACTACGCGCGCGCTGCCGACATCGACGAAGCCATGCGCCTGGCCGCGCCTGCCGGGCCCGGACGACAGGTGCGCTTCCTGGCAGGCGGCACCACCCTGGTCGACCTGATGAAGCTCGATATCGAGACGCCCACCCACGTCATCGATATCAACGGCCTGGGGCTGGACCAGGTCGAAGTCCTGCCCGGCGGCCAGGTGCGCATCGGCGCCCTGGTGCGCAACGCCGACCTGGCCCGCCATGCGCACATCGCGGCGCACTATCCCGTGCTGTCGCAGGCGCTGCTGGCCGGCGCCTCGGCCCAGCTACGCAATATGGCCACCACCAGCGGCAACCTGCTGCAGCGCACCCGCTGCGTCTATTTCCGCGACCGCGCGGCCCGTTGCAACAAGCGCAGTCCCGGCAGCGGCTGCGATGCCCTGGGCGGGCACAATCGCAACCTGGCCATCCTGGGCGCCAGCGCGCACTGCATCGCCACCAACCCGTCCGACATGAACGTGGCGCTGATGGCGCTGGGCGCCACGGTGCACGTGCAAGGCCCCGGCGGGGCCCGCGACATCGCGCTGCAAGACTTCTACCTGTTGCCGGGCGACAGCCCCCAGCGCGAGACCGTGCTGCAGGCAGGCGAACTGATCACCCATGTCAGCCTGCCGCCCCTGGCGCCGGATACCCGTTCCAGCTACTTGAAGCTGCGCGACCGGGCCTCGTATGAGTTCGCCCTGGCCTCTGCCGCCGTGGTGCTGCAGGCCCGCGACGGCAGCATCGTGTCGGCCGGCATTGCCCTGGGCGGCGTGGGTACGCGGCCCTGGCGCTGCCCGCAAGCCGAGCAACTGCTGGTGGGGCAGGTACCCGGCGCCCGCCAGTACCAGCAAGCCGCGCAGGCCGCCTTGCAGGATGCGGTGGCGCAAAGCGAGAACGGCTTCAAGATCGAGCTGGCGCGCCGTTGCCTGGTCCACGCCCTTTCCACGACCCTGCCGCCGCAGTAAGGAAGCGCATCATGGATCATCCCCGTTTGTCTCATCCCGATGCCATAGGCCAGCCATATGCGCGTATCGACGGTCCGGCCAAAGTCAGCGGCGCGGCCGGCTATGCCGCCGATTTCATGCTGCCGGGCATGCTCTATGCCGTGCCGGTGTGCGCCACGATCGCCCATGGCCGCATTACCGGCCTGGACACCGAAGCCGCGCAAGCCATGCCCGGCGTGCATACGGTGCTGCACCAGGGCAACCGCCCGCCGCTGTATCGCGCCGCCAGCGGTTCGATCGACGAAGCCCGGCCGCCGCTCGATGACGATATCGTCCGCTACTACGGCCAGTATGTCGCCCTGGTCGTGGCCGACACGCTGGAACAGGCCCAGGCCGCGGCCAGCGCCGTGCAGGTCAGCTACGACGCGCAAGCGCCCGATGTCTCGCCGCCCGCCGATGAAGACACGCCCACCGTGGAAAGCGAACGCGGCGACGCGCCCGCCGCCTATGCCAGCGCACCCGTGCAGTTCGACGCCGTCTACACCACGCCGGTCGAGACGCACAACTCGATCGAGCTGCACGCCTGCGTGGCCGATTACGATGGCCAGGCCTACACGCTGTATGAAACCTCGCAGGGCGTGGTGAATCACCGCGACGTGGTCGCGCAGATGCTGGGCACCGGCAAAGAGCACGTGCGCGTGATCTCGCGCTACCTGGGGTCGGGGTTTGGCGGCAAGCTCTGGCCCTGGTCGCATTCATTGCTGGCGCCTGTGGCGGCCCGCCTGCTGGGCCGGCCCGTCAAGCTGGTGCTCAGCCGTGCCATGACTTTCCACAGCGCCGGCCATCGCCCGTACACCCGGCAGCGCATACGCCTGGGCGCCACGCCCGAAGGCAGGCTGGTATCCCTGCAGCATCACTACCTTAGCCAGGTATCGATGCTGGACAAGTATCGCGAGAAATGCGGCGAAGCCACGCCCCGCATGTACAGCACGCCCAATCTCAAAGTCTGCTGGGGCCTGGCGCGGCGCCACGTCGGCGCGCCCACCTCGATGCGCGGCCCGGGCGCGGTGCCGGGCATGTACGCCCTGGAATCGGCCATGGACGAACTGGCTGTCGCGCTGGACATCGACCCGGTAGAGCTGCGCCTGCGCAACGAACCCGAGCACGATGAGGGTGTTGGCCTGCCATTTTCTTCGCGCCACTTGCGCGAGTGCCTGCAGCAAGGCGCCGAGCGCTTCGGCTGGCAGCGGCGCCAAGCCGGCGTGGGCGCGATGCGGCAGGGCGAAGAGGTGCTGGGGTGGGGCATGGCCTCGTGTTCATGGCTGGCCCTGCGCATGCCTACCGATGCCACCGTGACGCTGCATGCCGATGGCTCGGCCCGCCTGGTATGCGCCACGCAGGATATCGGCACCGGCACCTACACCGTGCTGGCGCAACTGGTCAGCGCCGAAACCGGTATCGGGCTCGACCGCATCCAGGTCGGCCTGGGCGATACGCAGTTGCCGCCGGGGCCGATCTCGGGCGGTTCGGCCGCCACGGCTTCCTTCATTCCCGCCGCACTCGAGGCCACCCGCAACGCGGTGCAGGCCGCCTGCAAGCTGGCCGTGCGTCCGCAAGGCCCCTACGCCGGCAAGTCAGCCAAGGAACTGGCCGTGCTGGCGGGCCGCCTCCGGGTGGCTGCCGACAGGGCCGACGCCGGTGTTCCGCTGGCCCAGGTGCTCAAGGCCGCCGGCGTGGCCAGCGTATCGGGCGATGGCCACGCCGGCAGCGGCAAGGCGCTGAAAAAACAGTATTCGATCAATTCCTATGGCGCGCATTTCGTCGAAATCGCCTGGCACCCGGCCACGGTGCGGCTGCGGGTATCGCGCGTGGTAACCGTGATCGACGGTGGGCGCATCCTGAACACCCGCACCGGACGCAACCAGATCGAAGGCGCCATCGTCATGGGGGTGGGCATGGCGATGCTGGAGCACACGCACTACGACAGCCGGTCGGGCGCGCCCGTCAACAGCAACCTGGCCGACTATATCGTTGCCACGCATGCCGACGCGCCCCGGCTGGACGTCAGCTTCCTGGACTACCCCGACTACATCTGGAACGAGGTCGGCGCACGCGGCATCGGCGAGATCGGCCTGGCCGGCATCGCGGCGGCCATCACCAACGCGGTCTATCATGCCACCGGCGTGCGCGTGCGCGACCTGCCGGTGCGCATCGAAGACTTGCTGTAGGCGCGTGCCGGGCGCAGCTACCAGTGCACGCCCAGGCCGGTGCTGTAGATGGATTCGTTCAGGCTCTGGAATGTGCTGCTGACTTGGCTGCGGGCATATTTCAAGTACAACGACATCCAGCTGTTCACGTTGTAGCGTACGCCGGCCTCGCCATTGATCGCGATTCGCGCATCGCCCTCGAAAGGCCGCATCAGTTCGCCCTTGGTGAACAGTTCGAATTCCTTGCCGCTGAAGTACCGTACATAGTCCCAGCGCAGGCTGCCGGCATAGGCCGCATCGCTGCTGCCGTCGCTATAGCCATAGTGCACCCGGCCCAGCAGGGCCGACAGCGAGAACGCTCCCAGCTCGTTGTCCCAGAACTGGTAGCCAGGCCCGGTGCCGTAGGCGGTCTGGCGGTTCAGGTCTTCCACCCAGTCGCGCCGGTGCATCAGCCGCACTTGCCAGAACGCCTTCTCGGTCAAGAAGCGGTCCAGCGTGTAATCCATGCCGAGGTTGTTGGTATTGACCCCGTCGTCTTCCCTGCTGTGCAGGTAGGCGCCATTGAATTGGTGCCGCCACCAGCCGTGACGTATCGTGGTGTTCAGGGTAGCGGAATAGTCCTGCGTGTCGTTCGAGGCGGTTCGTTTATTGGCTGCCAGGTCCACGTGCCCGGTCACCGAGGTTTCGCGCAGGAACGGACGTGGCCGCACCAGGCTCTCCAGCGACTTCAGCGGCACATCCTCCTTCACGGGCTGGACGATATCGGCCTCGCGGCGCACCCCATCGAGCACGACGGTGCCCGGCTCGGCGCTGACCAGCTTGGCGCGGTAGTCGTGTGCCATGGATGCGTCGCGGATGACCAGCGGCGTGTCGCTCTGCAGGGTCTTCACATGGTCGAACGCAATGCGCAGGTCGCCGCCGTAGTCGGTATGGATCAGCAGATAACCATTGTCCAGCGACTGGATCGTGCCGGTCAGGCGGTCGCCGTTATCCAGCCATACGGTGTCGGCGCAGGCCGGTCCGGCCGCCAGGGCCAGCACCAGCGCAACCAGGCGCCAGCGGCGGGGAAGGGAAGGTAGCGATGGGGCGGGCGATAGCAGTCGGGGCATGGGCGGCGGGTGGCATGGCAAGCCCCTATCCTAAACGGACTCGCCCCGGGCCGTGTGACCGTTCTTGTCCGTGAGACCTCTTACTTCCTATACGGTGCCCGTGCCGGCGCCGGTGGGCTGGGCCTGCTTTTGCCGGCTGCCAAAGCGTTCGGCGAACTGCCGCGTGAACACCGCGCCAAAGAAGAAAATCTGCGCCGAATAGTAGATCCACAGCAGTAGCGCGATCAGCGAGCCGGCCGCGCCGTAGGCCGACACCGTGCCCCCGCGGCCCAGGTACAGGCCGATGCCCCACTTGCCCGCCAGGAACAGCGCGGCGGTGACGATCGCGCCGGGAATCACGTCGCGCCACGGAATGGTGATGCTGGGCAGCAGCTTGTACACCACCGCGAACAAGGCGGCGACCACCGCGAACGAGAACAGATTGGCCAGCCACCCGGCCAGCGTCGCGAAGGCCGAGTTCGTCCACAAATCGCCGTAATAGGCCTTGGCCCCGCCCAGCGCGGCGTTCATCATCAGCGATATCAGCAGGAACAGCGCCAGCACCAGTACCAGTCCGAACGACACCATGCGGCTGCGCACCATGCCTTGCAGGCCTGACTTGCGCTGGTCGGTGGCGTCCCACAGTTCGTCCAGGCTGGCCTGCAGTTCGGCAAAGGCCGTGGTGGCGCTGAAGATCAGCACGGCAACCGACAGCAACGCCGCCAGCCAGCCGCCACCCGATTCGCGCGCGCTGGCCAGCACCGTCTGGATGACCTCGGCCCCCCGTGCGCCGGTCAGTTCGCGTACCTGGGCGAACAGTTCCGAGCGCACCGCCGCTTCGCCAAAGAAAATGCCCGCCACCGCAATCACCAGGATCAGCATGGGGGCCAGCGAGAACACCATGTACAGCGACAGGGCTGCGCCCTTGCTGGCAGCCCGGCGGCGCGACCACTGCTTGGCCGACTCGGCCAGCAGCCCATAGATCTCCGAGGGACGCAGCATTCTCAGCAAACGGGGCGGAATAGTCATGGCGCTCATCGTGCAGTCGGAATGTTCCATTGTAGGGTGGGCCCTGGCCCGGCCACAATTCGCAAGCCGCGTGCCCGCGCCCCTAAGTAAAACACCCCCAAGGGCGAACCCTTGGGGGTGTTTGTCTGGCGTATCCCCGGAGCGACCCGGGGATGCTCGCAGCAGTGACGCGAACTTAGAAGTCCATGCCACCCATGCCGCCCATACCGCCGGGCATGGGAGGAGCAGCGGGCTTGTCTTCAACCAGTTCAACCACGGCGGCTTCGGCCGTCAGCAGCAGGCTGGCCACCGAGGCGGCGTTCTGCAGGGCGGTGCGGGTCACCTTGGTGGGGTCCAGCACGCCTTGTTCGACCAGGTCGGTGTACTCGCCGGTAGCGGCGTTGTAGCCGTAGTTGCCCTTGCCCTTGAGCACCGTGTCGACCACCACGCTGGCTTCTTCGCCGGCGTTGGTAACGATGATGCGCAGGGGTTCTTCGACTGCACGCAGGATCAGCTTGATACCCGCGTTCTGGTCAGGCGTGTCGCCCTTCAGGCCGGCAATGGCTTGCTTGGCACGCAGCAGCGCAACGCCGCCGCCAGCCACCACGCCTTCTTCCACCGCGGCACGGGTCGCGTGCAGGGCGTCTTCGACGCGGGCCTTCTTTTCCTTCATTTCGACTTCGGTGGCAGCACCGACGCGAATCACGGCAACGCCGCCGGCCAGCTTGGCCACGCGTTCTTGCAGCTTTTCACGGTCGTAGTCCGAAGTGGCTTCTTCGATCTGGACGCGGATCTGCTTGACACGCGCTTCGATCGACTTGCTGTCGCCAGCGCCGTCGATGATGGTGGTGTTTTCCTTGCCCACCTCGATGCGCTTGGCCTGGCCCAGTTCTTGCAAGCCAGCCTTTTCCAGCGACATGCCGGTTTCTTCCGAGATGACCACGCCGCCCGTCAGGATGGCGATGTCTTCCAGCATGGCCTTGCGGCGGTCGCCGAAGCCAGGCGCCTTGACGGCGGTGGTCTTCAGGATGCCACGGATGTTGTTCACAACCAGGGTGGCCAGGGCTTCGCCTTCGACGTCTTCAGCGATGATCAGCAGCGGACGGCTCGACTTGGCAACTTGTTCCAGCACGGGCAGCAGGTCGCGGATGTTGCTGATCTTCTTGTCGAAGATCAGGACGTACGGGTCGTCCAGGGCAGCAACTTGCTTGTCGGGGTTGTTGATGAAGTAGGGCGACAGGTAGCCGCGATCGAATTGCATGCCTTCGACCACGTCCAGCTCGTTGTCCAGCGACTTGCCGTCTTCGACGGTGATGACGCCTTCCTTGCCGACCTTGTCCATCGCGTCGGCGATGATCTTGCCGATCGAGTCGTCGCTGTTGGCCGAGATCGAGCCAACCTGGGCGATTTCCTTGCTGGTGGTCACCGGCTTGGATTGCTTGACCAGTTCAGCCACGGCAGCGGCCACGGCCTTGTCGATACCGCGCTTCAGGTCGATGGGGTTGAAGCCGGCGGCAACGTACTTCAGGCCTTCTTGCACGATGGCCTGGGCCAGCACGGTGGCGGTGGTGGTGCCGTCGCCGGCGTTGTCCGAGGTCTTCGAGGCAACGTCTTTGACCAGCTGGGCGCCGATGTTCTCGAACTTGTCTTTCAGTTCGATTTCCTTGGCAACCGACACGCCGTCCTTGGTGACGGTGGGGGCGCCGAACGAACGCTCGAGCACAACGTTGCGGCCCTTGGGGCCGAGGGTGGTTTTGACGGCATTGGCGAGGATATTCACGCCGCGAACGATGCGAACGCGGGCGTCATCGCCGAACAGGACTTGCTTGGCAGCCATTGTGAGCTTCCTTCGAAAATTCGGTTCAGGTAATTACTGGATCACGGCGAGGATTTCTTCCTCGCGGATGACGAGCAGCTCTTCGCCATCGACCTTGACCGCTTGGCCGGCATACTTGCCGAACAGAACCTTGTCGCCAGCCTTCAGGTCAACCGGCAGCACTTTCCCGTCTTCGGTCTTCTTGCCCGGGCCAACGGCAACGACTTCGCCTTGGTCCGGCTTTTCAGCGGCGCTATCGGGGATAACGATGCCCGAGGCAGTCTTGCGCTCGTTGTCCAGGCGTTTGACGATCACGCGATCGTGCAGGGGACGCAGGGCCATGAGGAACTCCTGTTTCTATAGAGAGAAGGTGAAATGATCGGATTCAGGCCGAGAGGGTGTTAGCACTCAGCGGCAGCGAGTGCTAATTATAGGGATGATGCGGCAGGGTTCAAGGGGGGGAAGGGGTGTTGTTACATTTTGGGTTGTCGATTCGATGGCCAAACTGCTTTCTTCGTAGCGCGAGGCCCAGGCGCTTTAGCGTTGGCGTCAATGATCACCTCGACGCTTGAGTTGCGCGGGAAACGCGTGCTGATCCGCCGGAAGGGGTCCAAACTCATCATTGAGCCCATTGTTGGACCAAGGAACATAGTCGAGCTGCTGGCCCAATGGCGAAAAGACGAGCCGCTTGGGCCGGAGGATCAATTCCCCGACATCGCTGATACTCCGCTGCGGCCAGAGCGCGTACTCAGCGCACTGGGTCGCGGCTCAACAGAAGCCAGCCGGCAATCCCCAGCATGGCCGCGCCCAGCACGCCTTCCTGCGCACGCAAGAACCAGGGGTTGCGCATCAGCCACCCCCGGATGCGCGAGGCGCCGTAGGCAAAGGTCGCACCGGTTGCCAGGCCCAGGATCTTGGAGATCAGCGCGAGGATCAGCATCTGCACCCAGATCGGGCCTCGGCTGGGGTCGGCGAACTGCGGCAGGAAGGCCACCAGGAACAGGAAGACCTTGGGATTCAGCAGATTGGTGAACAGGCCCTGCCAGTAGGCGTCGCGCAGCGACGATGCCTGGGCGCCGACCGCCAGGTCATGCCGGCGGGCGCAGCGGCGCAGGGCGCGCACGCCCAGGTAGACCAGATACAGCGCGCCCAGGATCTTCACCGCTGCGTACAGCGTGGGCGAATGCTGAAAAAGGGCGGCCAGGCCAAAGACCACCAACGGGATCTGGATGAAGCCAGCCGAGGAAGTACCAAGCACGCTGAACCAGGCGGTACGAAACCCCTGCGTCATGCCGCGCGTCAGCGTCAATGCCATGTCCGGCCCCGGCGTCAACTTGAGCGCCATGTCGGCGGCCAGGAACAGCAACAGCATTTGCAGGCTGGGCATGATCTGATGCTACGTCACAGGGATGGCAAATATTGTATTCCTGGCTTGAGCTCATCCTGGCCATGGGGTCGTTTGCCCGGCAGCGCCTGCCGCCCACCGCCATTCTGGCTGGGCCCTTGCATGCCATGGCGATGGCTGGGCACGATATATGCGACACCGTATTCCCGAAGGTCGTGCAGGCAATGCCTGCGCGGCCATCGACTACCCAGGAGACGGATATGGCCGATCGTATTGTCAAATTGCTGAATGATCTAATCGAGACCTCGAAAAATGGCGAAAAAGGCTTCACCGCTGCCGCGGGCGACACCAAGACGCCGGAATTGCAACAGGCATTCCAAAGCCGTGCGCGCGATTGCGCCTCGGGCGCCGCCGAATTGCAAACCGTGGTCAGCCAGTTGGGCGGCAAGCCCGAGGACAGCGGAAGCGTTGCCGGCGCGGTGCACCGGGGCTGGGCCAATTTGAAGGCCGCGGTTACCGGCCGCAGTGATGTGGCAATTCTCGAGGAATGCGAACGCGGCGAAGACGTCGCCAAGGCGGCGTATGCGGATGCACTGAAAGAAGAGCTTCCGGCCGAGGTCCGGACAGTTGTCGAACGCCAGTACCAAGGCGTAGTGCGCAATCACGACCAGATCCGCGACCTGCGCAACCGCTACCGGGCTACCTCATAGCCGCGTCGCGTCGTCACATTCGTCGCTTCTGCCGCGCCCTTTGGCCGCTGCAGAAGCGATGGGTGCCGCCAAGGGCCGGGATTGCCGCCGGCTGTAGGCAAGTGCTCAAAAACAATAAAAAAACTCGATCATCTTCGATATAAAAATTCAGTTATCTTTTATGAAGTCCGCTCTCTAGAATCCCGCCTTACAGGTGTTTCTGGAGACCAAGGATGGATTGGCAAGTGGCTTCGGACGTCGGCGGTACGTTTACAGACATCGCCCACGTTGATGAACATGGCGTGTTGCATACCGCGAAAGTGCCCTCGCTGCCGGAAAACTACGGCGAAGGCGTGGCAAGCGGGATTTCGACGCTGGCCGAGTTCTGCAACTACAAGATCAGCGAGCTGACGGAAGTGATGCACGGTTGCACCGTGGCGACCAATGCCATCCTGGAAGGCAAAGGCGCACGCACCGCGCTCATTACCACCAAGGGCTTCAAAGATGTCCTGGAACTTCGGCGCATACGTGTGCCCAGGCTCTATGAGCCGCTGTATGTGAAGCCGGCGCCATTGTGCCCGCGAGACCTGCGCTTCGAAGTGCAAGAGCGCATAGGCGCCTCGGGCGAGATCGTCCAGCAGATATCGCGCGCCGATGTCGAGGCGCTGGCCGAGCAGCTCAAGGGCCAGAACATCGAAGCCGTGGCGGTATGTTTGCTGCATTCGTACATCAATGACACGCACGAACGTATCGTAGGCGACATACTGCGCCGCGCCTTGCCGGACGCGTTCATTTCCCTGTCGGTGGACGTGCTGCCCCAGATCCGCGAATATGAAAGAACGTCGACCACGGTAGTCAATGCCTATGTAGGTCCGGTGGTCAAGAGCTATCTTGATGGACTGGACCGCGAGCTGGCCAAGAAAGGCAGCCATGCCCCCGTTTATGTCATGCAATCCTCGGGCGGCCAGCTGCATAGCGACGCCGTAAAAAAACTGCCGGCCCAGATTGTCGAGTGCGGCCCGGCCGCCGGGGTGATTGCCGCGCAATATATCGCCCAGCAGTTGGGCGAGCCCAATGTCATCACATTCGATATGGGCGGCACCACGGCCAAGGCCTCGATGATCGAAAAAGGGCGGCTCACGTATTCGGAAGACTACGAAGTCGGCTCTTCGATGAGCAACTCGGGAACGATCGCCGGCGGCGGCGGCTATTCGCTGCGGCTGCCGGTGATCAATATCGCCGAAGTGGGGGCCGGCGGCGGCTCGATCGTATCCATCGACAAGGCGGGTGCGCTGAAAATCGGGCCTGAAAGCGCCGGCGCGCATCCCGGCCCGGCCTGCTATGGAGTCCAGGACGCCTATGCCACCGTGACCGACGCCAACGTGCTGCTCGGCTATCTGAATCCGCACCACCTGGCCGGTGGCGCAGTGAAGATCGATCGCGACCTTTCCTATCGCTGCTTGACGGCGAAGGTCATGATGGGGCTGGGCCTGACGTCGGTGGAAGAGACGGCCTACGGCATCCATATGCTTGCGAATGAAAAAATGGTGAAGGCGATCAAGGCAGTCACCACCTACCGGGGCCGGGATCCGCGCGACTTTGCAATGATCGCCTTCGGTGGCAACGGCGGTATCCACGGGGCGGGCATCGCGCGCAGCCTGGGAGTCAAGCGCGTGATTGTCCCCGTCTGCGCCGGCGTGTTCAGCGCGGTCGGGCTGACCGTCGCCGAATGCAAGGTCACTCTGGCGTCCGCCTACCTGGTTCCGCTGCGTGCCGCGCAGGCAGGCCGGGTCAATGAGCTGTACGCCGAATTGCACAACAAGGGCGCGAAGCTGCTCGGCCGGCCGCTGCGGCAGACGTCATGTTTCATGCAACTGGACCTCAGGGCGAAGGGCCAGGCGTTCGAGATCACCGTGGACCTGGGCCAGTCGAGTTTCTCGGCGAATTGCGCCCCGGATATCGTGGACAGGTTCATGCAAGAGTATGAAGTCAGGTACTGCCACAAGCCCGATGCTTCCTCGGAAATCGAGATCGTCGCGTTGCGCCTGACGATTGCGGACGAAACCTATACGCCGCCGCCCTTCCTGCAGATGAAGCTTTCCGACGGCCAGTTGCTGGGGAAAAGGCAGGTGTATTTCGGCGAAGGCCAGGCCGGCGAGGCGCCGGTGGTCAATCGCGCATACCTGCGTGGCAAGAAACTTGCCGGACCCATGGTTATTGAAGAATACGAAGGCACGACGGTGGTTCCGCCTGGCGCATCCGTTTCGCTCGATGAGATTGGAAATATCGTGATCGACCTGGACGGAGACCAATAGTATGCGTACCGAAAAGTTCAAGCTCGAGGTCATTCGCAACGCGTTGGAGATGATCGCCGAGGAGCTCACCCTTACCATCATCCGCACCGGCTATTCCAACATTGTTCGAGATAGCCTCGATTTCTCTACAGCCGTATGCGATAAGCAAGGTCGTACGCTGGCGCAAGGGCTTTGCACCCCCATGCACATGGGCGCCTTCGAAGATGCGCTGGCGCTGCTTATCAAGAATGAGTCGGCCAATTTTAATGATGGCGATGTGTTCATCATGAACGACCCGTACGCGGCGGCCGGGCAGCATCTGCCTGATATCTACGTGGTAAAGCCGGTTTACTATGACGGCGCCCTGGTCGGGTGGGCGGCCACGCTGGCGCACCATTCCGACGTGGGTGGCATTGTGGCGGGCTCCAACGCGCTGGGTGCGACGGAAATCTGGCAAGAAGGCTTGCGGATCCCCATTCTCAAGCTGTATGACGCCGGGCGGCGCAACCAGACCCTGATCGAGCTCATCAAGCTCAATGTGCGCACTCCCGAGTGGGTGATCGGCGATCTCGAGGCGCAAGTCGCGGCATGCCACACGGCCGACAAGTCTTTCAAAAGGCTGTGTGACCGTTATGGCGCATCGGGGCTCGAGCAGACATTCGACGATCTCCACGATTATGCCCAGGCGCTTATCGAGGCAGAGCTGCTCGAGATCCCGGACGGAGTGTACCGGTTCACCGATCATATCGACGGGATAGGCGAGAATCCGCAACCCGTCACGCTGGTGGTGGCCGTGACGGTGTCCGGCAACAGGATCAAGGTCGATTGGTCCGGTACCACGGCCCAGGTGGCTGGCGGCATCAACTCGCCTTTTCCGTTCAGCAAGGCCTGCGCGTACGCGGCCATCCGTTCCGTCATGGCCTCCGATATTCCGAATTGCCATGGATACACGCGGGCGATAGATGTGTACGCCCCGGAAGGCACCGTGGTACGGCCGTTGTCGCCCGCCGCTTGCGGCGCGCGGGGCATCACCGGATATCGGCAGATCGACTGCCTGTTCGGGGCCCTGTCCCAGGCGTTGCCGGAAAAGGTCGCCGCCGATGGCTCGGGTGGGTCCACGCTGCCGACGATTTCCATGTATGTGGGCGGCAAGGCGCTGATCTTTTGCGAGACGCTCATGGGAACAGGCGGAGGAACCGCTATCAGCGACGGACAGGAAGGGGTGGCTCACATCGGGGCCAATCAATCCAACGTCCCGGTCGAGATGATTGAGCAGACATATCCGATCCGTATCGAGGAGTACGGATACATATCCAATAGCGGCGGCCCCGGGCGCCATCGTGGGGGCATGGCCATACGCCGCTCTTACAGGTTCTTGTCCGAGACGGCCACCCTGAACGTGCGCTCCGATAAAAGAGCATACCCGCCGCATGGCCTATTCGGCGGTATGGGCGGACGGCCTTCGATGAATATCCTGCAGCGCGCGACAGGAGAAAAAGAAACCCTGCCCGTCATGCTCAAAGAGCCCATCACGGTTTTCAAGGGAGACCTGTTCATCCATGACATGGCCAGCGGAGGTGGCTACGGCCCGGCGCATGAACGATCCGTCGACCAGGTGCTTGAAGACGTCCGCCTCGGGAACATCTCTATCGAGAGCGCACAATCCGCGTATAAGGTGGTGATCGGCAACGTGGGAAAAAAGCTGGAGATCGACTACGCCGAAACCTACAAGCTGCGTTCCAACTAATCCAGATACCAAGAAAAAGGAGACAACATGAAATTCAAGAACATCGCAGTGGCATGCCTTGGCGTGCTGGCTGGTGCAGCCGCCATCAATGTCCTGGCCGCGCCAGAGAAAATGCGCTATGTGGGCACCTGGAGCAGCATCAATCTATACAAAGATTTCGAGAGGCCGTATTGGTCGTCCGGAAAAGAGATCCTGGGTCGCGACCTGCAAGTCAGCGTCACGAGTTTCGACCAGATGGGCCTGAACGGCAGCGAGGTTTTCCGGATGCTGAGCCAGGGCATGTTCGATGTCGGCACGACGATGTCGGCCTATGCGATCGGCTCGGCGCCCGAACTCGAAGGGGTGGACCTGCCCATGCTGGTCACCACGCCCGAAGATTCACGGCAGATTATCAAGCTGTATCGTCCCGAGCTGGAACGGATCTTCCAGGAACGCTTTCGCGGGACGAAGCTCCTGGCGATCAGCCGGTTTCCGCAGCAAGGGGTGTTCTGCAATTTTCCGATCACGCGGCTCTCAGACCTGAAAGGCAAGCGCATCAGGGTGCCTGGCGGGACATCGGCCGAGTTTGTCGAAGCGCTTGGCGCTTCGCCGATCAACATGCCATTCGGCGAGGTAACCGCGGCACTGGAACGCAAGGCACTGGATTGCGCGACGACGGGCATTCTGTCCGCCTATGCGGTGGGCTGGCACGAGGTGACCACGCACTTCTTGCCGGTTCCGGTCGGAGGATGGGGCTATACGATGACCGTCATGAACGGTCGAGTATGGAAGTCGTTGTCGGATACCGATAGGCAGGCGCTCGAGGCCAGCATCAAGGCCAAGTTCGAAGAGCCGGCGCTCAAGGGCGCAGAGGCGGACGCTCAGCTCGGCATCGATTGCCTGACCGGCCGGGGCGCTTGCCCGCTGGGGCAGAGCGGGAAAATGGTGATGAGCCCTGTATTGCCCGAAGACCTGGCATTGTCCAAGAAGATCTTGCAGGAAAAAATCATCCCGGGCTGGGCGGGCCGTATATCCAAAGAGCACCTGGACGAATGGAACCGTACGATCGGGGAATTCACCGGCCTGCGCTATGACGGCCAGGGCCAAAAATAATAATAGAGGGGCAGCCATGATTCAGCAGACACATCCGCGCGGCATCGAGCGGGCCATTCATATTGCGGAAAAAACCAGCCTGGGCGTCCTGAAGGTCTTCGCGCTGCTGTTCCTGATCGCGATTCTCGCCATCGTGCTGGAAGTGGTGGCGCGTTCTTCCGGGTACGCAACGAGTTTTTCGGTCGAGTATTCCGGCTACGTCATGGCCAGCATCATTTCGTGGGCGTGCAGCTATGCCTTGCTCCAGAAGGGCCATATACGGATCGATTTCCTGTACACAAAGCGGTCTGATTTGACCAAGAACCTCCTGGATACCCTGTCAGTGTTCTTGTTTTTCCTGGTGGCGGCGTTCCTGGCCTGGAGCGCCATTGGCCTGACGCTCGAGTCGGTCGAGTTCGATTCCGTTTCAAATACGACATTGCGCCTTCCGCTATGGATACCGCAAGGAAGCTGGGCATTGGGCTTTCTTTGGCTTTCTGTCTGCGCGGGGCTGCTGACGATCCGGGCCGCCATCGCGCTGTTAAAGAAAGACCGGCCCGCCATGGTGCGTTACGTCGGCACCGGCGAAGAAGCACACTTCTAAGCCCGACCGAGGAGCCACCATTATGCTGACCATGGCAATAGTCATTTTGCTGCTATTGATGTGCGCGACGATTCCGGTTGCCGTCACGTTGATCATTCTTGCCTTTGTCCTTGGATATTTTTACTCGGATTTTCCGTTCTATCTTGCCGCCGGCGAAGTCTTGTGGACGAATTCCGAAAACTACACTTTGATCGCGATCCCGCTGTTCGTGCTGATCGGCGAGATCCTGGTTCGATGTGGCAGCGCCCGCAAGGCGTACTCCATTATGGATGCCTGGCTGTCCTGGCTGCCTGGCGGACTGATCCACGCCAACATCGGCGCATCCGTGCTGTTCTCCGCCACCAGCGGGTCCAGCGTGGCGACGGCGGCCACCATCAGCACCATCGCGCTGCCGGAAGGACGCAGGCTCGGCTACAGCGAAGGAATCTTCAGCGGCGCGGTGGCGGCTGGCGGCACACTGGGCATTCTGATTCCTCCTTCGATCAGCCTGATCATCTACGGTATCTTCACCGAGACGTCGATTCCGAAACTGTTCGCCGCCGGGGTCATCCCAGGGTTGTTGCTGGCAGCGCTGTTCTGTTTCGTGACCATCGTCTGCAGCGTCATCAAGCCATCGATAAGCGGCCAGCGCGCCAAGTACAACTGGAAAACGCGCATCGTGGGGCTGTTTTCGCTCATGCCGTTGTTCCTGCTGTTCTTTGTGGTCGTGGGATCCATCTATGCGGGCCTGGCGACGCCGACCGAAGCTGCCGCAATAGGCGTGCTGGCCGCGGTTGGCATTGCCGCGGCGGGCCGTTCGTTCAGTATCGCCATGTTCACCGATGCGGTCCTGGGCAGCTTGCGTACCACCGCGATGATCATGCTCATCGTGCTGGCCTCGTACTTTCTCAACTTCGTCCTGTCCACGCTGGGGATCAATGAACAGATCGAAGCCCTGTTTTCCGGCATGAATTTGTCCGCGCTGGAGACGCTGCTTCTGGTTTTTTGTATCTACATCGTATTGGGGATGTTCATTGAAACGCTGTCATTGATGGTCATCACACTGCCGGTGCTGGCCCCGATTGTCTTCGCGCAGGGTTTCGACAAGGTCTGGTTCGGCGTGGTGGTGATCATATTGATCGAGATGGCGCTTATTACGCCGCCGGTGGGTTTGAATCTATATGTCGTCCAGGGGGTGCGCAAGCGGGGCAGCATCATGGATATCGTGGTGGGCGCGCTGCCGTATGTGCTGGCCATGTTCGTCCTGCTCTACATCCTGGTCATATACCCGCAAGTGGCGCTTTACTTGCCGAACAAGGTCTAGCCCGAATCAGAATGCATTGGACAAGGTACAAGTCATGAGACAGCGGCGTGTCGTGGTGATAGGGGCTGGGGTCGTCGGGGTTGTTACCGCCGAAGCGCTTTGCGACCAAGGCTATGCAGTGACCGTCGTGGAGCGCAATAGCGAGCCGGCGGCCTCGACCAGCGCTGGAAACGCAGGCCAGTTGTGCGGCGCGTTCTGCCTGCCATTCGGGGCACCCGGTTTCTTGCCATCTTTCCTGAAAAAGAGCTTTGCCGGGCTGGGCGTGGGAATGAGCCCGGGCGACGTCCTGGCAAATGTACGGTGGCTGGCCGGGTTCATGAAGAATTGCGGCCGCGATGCGTTCCTGCGCAACAGTGAAGCAATGCTGCGCCTTGCCCATGAATCGGTAGATGCGCTGGCCGCATTGCTGGGCCGTCACCCGCTGGATTTCGACTATAGAAAGAACTGCGGCAAGCTTTATCTGTACGATTCCCCCGATGCCCTGGAATCAGAAAACCTGCTACTGCAGCTGCGCCGCCGGGTGGGTTATGACGTTCGCGTTGCAAGCGAAAGCGAATGCAAGGATATCGAGCCCTTGCTTGCCGGCTCGAAGTACCGGTTTTCCGGCGGCGTGTACGCATCGGATTCCAGCGTTGGGAATTGCGCCGTGTTCACGCGCAAGCTGGCGCAACGACTGGCGGAACAAGGTGTCGTCTTTCGCTATGAGTCGGCGGCGGAGAACCTTGTTTGTTCGCGCGGCAAGGTTCAGGGCGTGAGCCTGCGCGAAGGCGTGATAGACGCTGATATCGTGGTCCTGGCCAGTGCAGTCGGCACGCGGGCGCTGTTGCCAAGGTCATTGCGGGCTCGCTTCCCGGTGGCTCCCTTGAAAGGCTACAGCGTGACCCTGCCGCTTTCAGGCGCGGGGCCGCGCGGCACCATTACCGACGCCAGGCGGGCGGTGGCATTCAGCGTCCTGGGCAATCAGTTCCGCATTACCGGAGGGGCCTATCTGGCTTCATCGTCTTCCGCCCGTGGGCCTCAACTCGACCGAATTCTGCGTGTGGCCCAAGACTGGTTTCCCGCGGCGGCGGATTATGCCTCTGGGCGTACCAAGGGCTGGGCCGGCCTGCGGCCGGTTACGCCTGCTTCCGCCCCCTATATCGGGCACACGGGTCTTCCGGGCCTTTATATAAACACCGGACACGGCGGCTTCGGGTGGACTTGCGCGGCGGCGTCAGCCCGGCGCTTGGTTGCGGCCATCGACTAACATAGCGATCCGACCTTGTCTTGCTACAGTCGGCAAAGGCCCGGGCTCCAGCGATGAAGCCCGGCTCGGGGCCGATTGTCCGCCACCATGACGTTTGAACAACTGCACAGTTTCTATCTGGTCGCCAGCCTGGGTTCGTTTCAAAAGGCAGCTGAGCAGTTGCATGCCACTCAGCCAACCATCTCGGCGCGCATTATGGCGCTGGAAGGGGCGATGAAAACCAAGCTTTTTGACAGGCGCGGATACCGTGCGGTCCTGACCATAGACGGGCATCGATTCCTGTCTTATGTCGAGCGGTTGCTGAGATTGAAAGAAGCGGCACTGGCCGACATTGGGGGCATCGGTGTCGCTCAGAATGCAATTCGCCTGGGTGCCTCGGACTCGATGGCAAATACGTGGGTGCCCGATTTCATGTCGGAATTGTCCTCGGCCTACAGCGGGATTTGTTTTGATCTGCACGTCGCGTCTTCTCCCCGGTTGCTGGAGGATGTGACAAACCAGCGGTTGGATATCGCGTTCATCCTCAGGCCGGCGGCATCCGGTCCGCTTATCATCGAACCCCTGTGCACGTTCGAAATGGTGCTCGCCGCATCGCCGTCATTGGGGCTGCATCGGTCCGTCTTGCGCTACCAGGATATCAACGACTGCAATGTGCTGTCGTTCGATCGAAGCACCGAACCGTATCGCATGCTGAAGAAAGACCTCGAGGCCGCGAATGTGCTGCCACGGCTCAGTGCGATTTCCTCTCTCTATGCGGCGACCCTGTTGGCGGAAAAGGGCCTGGGAATCGCGGCCCTGCCAAAGATCGCGCTATCGGATTCCCTGGCGAAGGGCCGGTTGGTCGAACTGGAAACCGAACTGGCCCTGACCCCGCTTACTTTTTGCGCCGCCTATTACGACGGACCGTCCGCGCCGACTCTAGGCCTGTTGGCCAAGTGGGCGGCAAAGGTGTGCCGCGACAGGTGCGAGGAACTCGCAGCGGGTATTAGTACGTCGGCTGGAAAGTCCGGATAAGAGCGAGCACGCCAGCTCAAGCACAAACCTCGACCCCGCTCCAACGCTCGAAGAGCTTCATGATCGACGTCATGTCTTCATTCCCGCGTTCGGCCGCCGCGATTCTCCAGAGTTGCAGCGCGCTTTGGCCTATCGGCATTGGGATATGCCGGGCTGCACCCTCGGAAAGACACAGTTCCAGGTCTTTGACGACACCATCGACGGGAAACCCAAAATCGAATGACCTGGTAAGCACCGCCCGGGGAAACTTTTCTTCCGTCGCGGAATTCCTGCCGCTTCCGTGATTGAAGGCATCCAGCATCGCCGCAGGCGACAGCCCGCCCTTGACGCCCAATGCCATTGCCTCGGAGGTCGCCGCCAATGCGACAAACGAGAGCAGGTTGTTCAGCACCTTCATCAATTGCCCGCTGCCGGGTTCGGCGCCGGCCAGGATCAGGCGCGCAGCCATGCACGAGAGGACGGGCCGCAGTGCCTGGAATACGGGTTCAGTCGCACCCAGCATCATTGTCAGGTTGCCCTGCCCGGCACCCTCTACGCCACCCGTGACGGGAGCATCGACGTATGACTTGCCGCTGTTTTGCAAGCCGCGGGCAATTTCCCTGGCTTCGCCCGGGCCGATCGTGGAAAGATCGACAATGGTCTGCGACAGCTTGCCGTGCACCAGGCCATCCTGGTCGAATACCACGCTTCGGACCGCCCCGGGATCGGGAAGGCAAAGCAGCGTTGTCCGGGCCGCGTCGGCCACAGCGGCGGGGTGATCGACGACCCTGGCCCCAGAGGCGCGAAATCGCTCTTGTACCAGGGGGTCGAGATCGCATACGACCAGTTGAAACCCCGACTGCGCCAGGCGCATCGCCATGGGGCTGCCCATACGCCCCAGGCCGATGAACCCGATTGCTTCTGCCGCTGCTGTCATCATCTGATTCTGGAAATTCACCGATCTATTGCGCGGCAATACCCGACGATTTGATGACCCTGGACCACCGCTCGGTTTCCTTGCCGATGAATTTCTCGAACTCGAGCCGGTCTTTCAAGGTTAGCTCGCCGCCGAACTGGTTGGCGATGGTGCTTTGGAAATCAGGATCCTTGGCTGCGGCCAGTACGTCCTTCTGGATCTTTTCAAGGATTCCGGATGGTGTCCCGGCAGGTGCGGCCAAGCCATACCATTCATTGACCTCAAAATCGGGATAACCGGACTCCGCAACCGTAGGGGTCGCCGTGAACTCGGCATTTCTAGCGGCGCTGGTGACGGCAAGGGCTGGTACTTTTTCTCCCCGGATGAACGGAAGGATAGAGCCGGAGTTCGCGAACATCAGATCCACCTGGCCTCCGGTAAGGTCCGTGATGGCAGGGCTGCCGCCCTTGTAGGGAACATGGATGATGTCCACCCCGGCCGTCTGCTTGAACAGTTCGCCGGCGAGATGGGTGGATGTGCCCGTGCCGGCCGAGGCGAACGTCATCTTGCCCGGTTGCTTCTTCATGAGAACGACCAGATCCTGCAGGTTCTTGGCCGGAACCTTTGGATTCACTACCAGATAGTCGGGCATCGAAGCGATGAGGGCGACTGGGGCAAAGTCCTTCCTGGAATCGTACGGAAGCTCCTTGTGCAGGCTGGGATTGACGGCGTGAGTGCTGATGATCCAGCCAATCGTGTAGCCATCCGGGGCCGCTTTCGCAAGCGCGCCGGAGCCAATGATGCCGCTTGCCCCCGGCTTGTTTTCGACGACGACGGGCACCTTCCATTGCTCATTGAGCTTCTTGGCCATCATGCGCGCAATCAGGTCGGTCGACCCCCCGGGCGGCCAGGGCACGATCATGCGGACTGGCTTGTCGGGAAAGGTGGCTGCTGCGTCCGCCGCGGCCAGAGAGGGAAGGTATGCGGCAAGCAGCAGCGATGCCAGGCTGATGGTACGGGCGAATTTCATGCAGGTCCCTTGATTTATTTGGTGGCGCCCTGGCCCGTCACCAGCGGGCATTCGCTCTTGGACAGCGGACGATAGGCCTCGTCGCCCGGAATCGTGTCCAGGATCTTCAACAGATCCCAGTCTCCCTTGGACTCGGCGGGTGTCTTGGCTTGTGCCAGGTACATGTCGTAGACCATGCGGCCATCGGCGCGGATCTTGCCATTCTTGGCATAGAAGTCATTGATGGGCGTCTTTTTCATCATGGCGACCACGGCGTCGGGGTCGTCGGAGCCTACGGCTTGCACGGCGTTCAGGTAATGCAGCGTGGCAGAGTACGCGCCGGCCTGCACCATCGAGGGCATGGATTTCTGCCGCTCGAAATAGCGTTGCGACCATTTGCGGGTCTCATCGTTGCGGTCCCAGTAGAAGCCGGTGGTGAACTGCAGCCCCTGTGCCGCTTGCAGCCCCATGCCTTTGATGTCGTGCAGGAACACCAGTAGCGTGGCCAGCGCCTGCCCGCTTTGGGTAATGCCAAACTCAGAGGCTTGCCGCACGGCGTTCTGCGTATCGGTGCCCGCATTGGCCAAGCCTATGACCTTGGAGCCGGAAGCCTGCGCCTGCAGCAAGTAAGATGAAAAATCCGGGCTGGAAAGCGGCGCACGTACCTGGCCAAGAACCTTGCCGCCGTTTTCCTCGATCACGGCCCGGGTGTCACGTTCCAGAGAATGGCCGAACGCGTAGTCGGCGGTAATGAAAAACCAGGTGTCCCCACCGGCACGCGTTACTGCCCGGCCCGTGCCGTGCGCCAGCGCGTACGTGTCATACACATAGTGCACACCATATGGCGAGCACGACTTGCCTGTCAGGTTGGAAGTGGCCGACCCCGCGAAGATCGTGACTTTCTTCTTTTCTTGCCCCAAAGCCTGCAATGCCAGCGCCGAAGCCGAGTCGGTCGATTCGATGATGGCGCTGACGTTTTCGCGGTCGTACCACTCGCGTGCCCGGGTGGCCGTGATGTCGACCTTGTTTTGATAGTCTGCCGACAAGACTTCTATCGGCCGGTCCAGTACTTTGCCGCCAAAATCCTCCACGGCCATCTTCACCGCCGTCACCATGCCAGGCCCGCCATGGGCGGAATAGACGCCGGTCATGTCCACAATGGCTCCCAGGCGGAATGGCTGCTTATCCTGGGCATGGGCTGTCAATGCAAGCAGCAAGCCGCCCGTCAGTACTGCCAGGCGTGAGACTCCTTTCTTCATGGTGTTTCCTCCTTATAGTGGCATTTTTCTTTGGCGTGGCGCGTGTCGGCAGTGCGTGCCGTGTCGTGGCGTTGTCCACGTCCAGAACATCAAGCAACTTTCATGCCAATTTATAAAAAGAGGTGTTGCCGGGGCCAGGCGTCGCAAAAGGGTGTTCTTCGGATCGCCCAGTGTCTTCGGCGCAGACACTTTTCGGTGGCGCGGCACCATGCCGGACACAAAGTCATGGGGTTGCGGCTGCCGGTGCCCAGGCGGCGCAAAGGGCGTAGCCTGCCTTACGCCGTGGACGAATCCAGTTCGGCAAGCCGCTTGTACAGGTGCGATCGAGAGATGCCCAGGTACTCTGCTGCCTTCTTCTTGTTCCCCTCGAATCGCAGCAGCGCCTCCCGGATCATGCCCAGTTCGATGCGGGACTTGGCTTGGTGCACGTTGGGCAGTTCCTTGGGTGAAAAACCGCGGTCCGGTGCGCTTATCTCGCGCAGCGTATCGTTCATCTCTTCGACGCTCGGCCCGGAATTCACCTCGAGGGGGACCTCGCAGTCTTCGCAAGTGATCTCGTTCTGTTCCGAAAAGATCGCGGCACGCTCGATGGTGTGTTGCAGCTGGCGCACATTGCCAGGCCATGGCAGTGATTGCAGATAAGCAATGACGCCAGGTCCGAAACGCTTGCCCTGCACGTTGTGGCGAAGCATGAACCGATCCAGGAATGTCTTTGCCAGCAGCGGCACATCTTCCAGCCTTTCACGCAGGGGCGGAACCCGGATAGTGACAGCGCTGATGCGGTAGAAAAGGTCCAGCCGGAAATCGCCCACGGCCAGCATGCGCTGGAAGTCGCGGTTGCTGGCCGAAATCAGGCGGAAGTCCGACCGGCGTTGCGTGCCGCTGCCTACGCGCTGGAAGGTGCCATCCTGAAGCGTACGCAGAACCTTGACCTGTATATCCAGCGGCATATCGCCGATTTCATCCAGGAAGAGCGTAGTCTGGTCCGCCTGCTCGAATTTGCCTGTCCGGCCGCGCTTTTCCGCGCCCGTGAAGGCGCCGCCCTCATATCCGAACAGTTCGGCTTCCACCAGGTTTCCGGGTATGGCTGCGGCGTTGACCAGCACCATGTCCTTGTTTTCCCGGGGGCTGAGCTGATGGATCGCATGGGCGACAAGGTCTTTTCCTACGCCACTTTCGCCAACCAACAGCACAGAAACATCGAGCGGTGCAATTTTCTTGATGCGCTCTTTTAGCTTGCGGATGGCGTCGCTTTCGCCGACGATGGAATCCATTCCTTGCGCATTGCCACGCAGGCGCGGCAATGCGCGCTGATAGAAGCTGATCTCTTGGTGCAGCCGCTTGATTTCGTCTCCCAGTGCTTCCACGGCAGCCGGGCTCTTGAACATCACCTGGCCGATGGCTCCGACGATGCGGCCTTCGGGGTTGACGATAGGCGTACGGCTTACCACGCGGCTGGTACCCCGCATTTTCTGGATCTGCCCGATTTCCGTCTTGCCGGTGCGCAGCACGGCGGCAAGGCGGCTGTTCTCGATGACCGTATTGACATCCGCCCCCGACGCCTGGCCGCGCTGGATGCCAAAGAACTTCTCGTGAACCGGGCTCATGTAGCGGATGCGCGCCTGGTCGTCGATCACTGTGATGGCCTCGTAAGGGTCGGTCACGAAGTGCCGCAGGATGTCCGCCGAGAAATCGACGCTGCTGACGAATTCATAGAGCGGATCGCCGCCGTCGTGGCGGTACAGGACGAAGCAGCCCGTGCCAGCCGACGTAAAGCAAACCACGGTCATCGATTCGCTCGTGCCCTCGAGCGTAAACATGGCGGACATGGGCCGCAGGTCGCGGTTCTTCCACAACGTGCCAAGCTTCTCCTGGATATGGGTGTTCAGCCCGGTCCCAGAGGCGAAGACTGTGGTTCCTTCCGGATCGAGTACGAGAACCCCGTTCTTGGTGTCCCCGGTTTGCCTGCCATTCTTCATGTACATGTCTTCGCTCAAAACACCATGGACAATTTTTGGACACTTTACCACTCATGCCTGTAATGGCAGTAGCGGGAGCCACTTGGCATGAATTGTGCTTGATACAAAGTCGGAAGCCAAAAATCCAAGGCCAGAGACAAGGTAGAAAACATGCAGAAGGAACCAGGTGGCCTGCCATTCACCGAATTGCCAAAAGTCAGCCAGGGGCAGGGGCACGCCCTGCTCCAGGGCATATGTGTCCTGGACCTGAGCACATCCATTGCCGGCCCATACGGTACGCAGTTGCTGGCCGACCTGGGGGCGAAGGTGATCAAGATCGAGAAGCCGGGCGTAGGTGACGATGCCCGCCATTGGGGGCCGCCATTCATCAATGGCGAGTCTCCCTGGTATCTCAGCGTCAACCGGAACAAGCACAGCCTGACGCTGGACCTCACCCGCCCCGAAGGCCTGGATGTCCTGGACACCTTGCTCTTGCAGGCCGATGTGCTGGTGGTGAACATGAATGCTCGAGTCCAGGAAAAGCTGGGAATAGACTATGCGCGACTGGCCCCGAAGTTCCCGCGGCTTATCCATGCATCCCTGACGGGCTTCGGGCTGCGGGGCAAGCGCAGCCATTTGCCATGCTATGACCTTATTGCCGAGGGCTATTCAGGTGTCATGGATCTGACAGGAGAACCCCAGGATGACCCACAGAAGATCGGCACGCCGGCGGCCGACCTGCTCGCCGGCCAGGACGTCGCCATGGCCGTGCTGGCTGCCTGCGCTGCCCGTGCCCAGACCGGGCGGGGGGCGCAGATCGACGTGTCCATGCAGGCAAGCATGACGCGCTTCATGACGCCGCGCCTGGTGTCGTACCTGAGCTCTGGCGAATTGCCCAGGCGCTCCGGTGGCAAGGATTCCGTCATCGCCATCTACCAGGTGTTTGAAACGTCCGACAAGCAGATTTCGCTCGGGCTGGGTAACGACGCGATCTGGCGCCGCTTCTGGGTGGCCGTGGGCCAGCCCGAAATTGGAGAGAATCCGCGTTATGCGTCCAATGCCGATCGCCGGGCGCACCGGACAGAGATCGTCGAAAAAATCGCCGGGATCCTGCGACTCAGGTCCAGGGATGACTGGCTGGAAATACTGGGCGCGAACAGGATACCGGCCGGCCCCATCAACCGGCTCGACGAAGTCGCCCGGGATGACGACCTGCTGCAGCAACGATTCCTGTACCAGGCGCAAGCGGAAAACGGGCCGGTTCCGCAAGTTGGCCTGGGCATTGCCATCGACGGCAAGACTTCGGTGCATCGCAAGCCACCACCTGTACTGGGAGAGGACACCGATGCGATTCTTGGGGAAATGCTTGATCTATCGCCAGCCCGCATCAAGCAATTAAGAGACGCGGGCGCGGTATGACCGCCGCGCAGCGATCGAATCACATTCACGGAGAAGTGTGGTGAACACCATCCTGACTTTGCATGATCCACAGACTGCGCGGGAAAACTACCTGAGCGGCGTATGGCACCAGGACACGCTGTATTCCCTGGCGCAGGAGCATGCCCGCATACGGCCCAATGCTTGCGCGGTGCGCGATCCGTACCGTCGCCTGACCTGGCGCGAGGTGCTCGCAAGCGTCGACACCATCGCCGAGCACCTGTACCAAGGAGGATTGCGGCGCGGCGACCGGGTGGCCATCTGGCTGCCGAACCGTATCGAATCGGTGCTGATCTTCCTGGCATGCTCGCGCAATGGCTATGTCTGCTGCCCATCGTTGCACCAGAACTATACGAACGCCGAGATCGTCAAGCTGCTTTCCCGCATCCGTTGCAAGGCGCTTTTCGCGCAGCAAGGCTATGGGGCGGACTCAGACCGCTATTCGATATTCCAGGAATCGACTGGCGTTGCAACGCTTAAGCAGTTGTACGCCCTGGCGCCCCAAGGCGTCGAACCGGACACCGGCACCCTGCCGCAAGGGGCCTTGCGGTTTCCAGACCTTGCCAGCGCAATGGGCATCACAAGCGCTCCGGCGCTCGACCCGGACAAGGTGGTCTATCTTGCGTTCACGTCCGGCACCACAGGTGAGCCAAAGGGCGTCATGCACAGCGACAATACGCTGCTTGCCAACGGCCGAGCCCTCGTCAATGACTGGAAACACGGCTCTTCGACGATAGTCCTGGCGCTTAGCCCCATGAGCCATCACATAGGCACCGTTGCCCTGGAACAATCCTTGGTGGCCGGTATGGAACTGGTTCTGCACAACCCGGCCGCCAACCGTTCCGCGCTGGATTGGGCGCTGGAAACCGGCGCGACGTACGTGATGGGCGTGCCCACCCATGCCATGGACATGCTGGCCGCGCTGCGCGAGCGCGGGCTCAGCCGCCTGGGCAATGTGGATGTGTTCTACATGGCCGGCTCGACCATTCCCCGGGAAGTCGCGCAGCGATTCCTGGACCTGGGCATCAAGCCCCAGAATGTATACGGCATGACCGAAAACGGTTCGCACCAGTACACCTTGCCCAGCGATGCCAGCAATACCATCGTGGCCACCTGCGGGCGGGCATGCAAGGGCTATGAAATCCGGATCTTCGACCAAGAGAACCCCGACATCGAGGTTGCCCCAGGCGAAACCGGTGAAATCGGCGGAAAGGGCGGGGTGCTGACGCTGGGCTATTACGATAATCAGGACGCGACGGAAAAGTCCTTCAATTCATCCGGCTGGTTCCTCAGCGGCGACCTGGGCATGCTGGATGAAAGCGGCTGTCTGCATGTCATGGGCCGCAAGAAAGACCTCATCATTCGCGGCGGCCACAATATCTATCCGTCTCGCATTGAAGACCTGGCCCATCGCCATCCGTCCATCATCAAATCGGCGGCGTTTCCGGTGCCCGATGAACGGCTCGGCGAGAAGGCATGCCTGGCGGTGATTTTCACGCCGGGTACGTCGCTTGACGCCAGGCAGGTATTGCAGCACCTGCATGACTCAGGGTTGTCCAAATATGACATGCCCGAGTATTTCATCGCAATGGATGCGTTCCCGCTTACGCCCAGCGGAAAGATACTCAAGCGCGATCTGGTCCAATGGCTGAAAGACGGGCGGATAGTGCCCGAGCCCGTGCGCTGGAAGACAGCGGAAAAGCTCAATAACGAAGGGGTATCGGCATGACAGTCCGGCTTGAATACGAAGGCGAGTTCGCGCACCTTGCGCTCGACCGTCCCAAAGTCCTGAATGCGCTCAGTTTTGCGGTGCTGGGGGAAATCGAAGCAGCGCTTGAAAAAGTGGCCCATTCCGATGCCCGCGCACTGATCGTTACGGGCGAGGGTGAAAAGGCCTTCTGTGCGGGCGCTGATATCCCGGAACTGATGGACCGGCCGCTCATGCAGGAACTCGATGGGGCGGCCAAGGGGCAGGCGGTTTTCAACAAGATTGCCGGCTTGAAGATCCCTTCCGTGGCGGTCATACAGGGTTACGCCTTCGGCGGCGGATTGGAACTTGCCCTGGCGTGCACGTTCCGGGTCGCCACGGATCGAGCGCGCATGGGCCTGCCCGAGGTCAAGCTTGGCCTGATCCCCGGATATGGCGGCACGCAACGACTGCCCAGGCTGATCGGGGAAGGGCGTGCGCTCGACATGATCATGTCGGGCCGCACCATTACCGCCGAAGAAGGTGAGCGCATTGGCCTGCTCAATCGCATCGACAACGAGGGAAGCCCCCTGGAAATCGGCAGGCGGTTCCTCGAGCCCTATCTGAAGCACAGCCTCTGCGCGCTGTACTTCGCGCGCGAGGCGGTGCAACGAGGCGGCCGTGTCGGCATCGAAGACGGCTTGCGCATCGAACGAGACCTTTCCACGCTGGCCTATCGCAGCCAGGACGCGGCCGAGGGCCTGCGCGCCTTCGTGGAAAAACGCGCGCCCTCTTTCAAGGACAGCTGAAGCATGAGCCCGGAACTTATCTACGTGACAGGCGCCAGCCGTGGCATCGGCGCCATGATTGCCTACGAACTTGCCCAGCGCGGATTCCAGGTGGGTTGCCTTTCCCGTTCGGGCGACAGGCCGCATGTCGGGGATGTTTCCGAAGAAACCGCGGCACGCTGGCATACCGCGGCTTGCGATATCACGGACGGCGAAGCACTGAAAGATGCGATGTCAAGGCTGCGCGGGGAATTGGGGATTCCGGTCAGGGGGCTGGTCAACAATGCCGGCCTGCATACCGAGGTGCCCACCATCGACCTGCCCATGGACGAGTTCCGCCGGCTGATGGATATCAACGCCGTATCGCTGCTGCGTGCCTGCCAGATCGTACACCCCCTGCTCAAGGAAAACGGCGGCGGCCTGATCGTCAACATCGGATCTTTCTACGACAAGCTGGGCGTCAAGCGCAACGTTTCCTATTGCGCCTCGAAAGCGGCGGTGGGTGCCATCACGCGCTGCCTTGCCGTGGAATGGGCCAGGGATGGCATCCAGGTCATCGATGTTGCGCCTGGGTACATCGCAACCGACCTGAACCGCGAAGCGATGGAAAGCGGCCCGTTGCGGGAATACCTTGAAAAGAGGATTCCACGAAAAAAACCCGGCGCGGCAAAAGATGTCGCCGTACTGGTTTCGTCCCTGTTCCAGGAAGGCATGGCGTTCCTGAGCGGGGAAACCATCTACATCGATGGCGCGCAGAGTGTGTCGATATGACGTGTGCGCTGGCGCATGACCAAGAAAGCCTGAAGGAGAGACCGTGAATATACTGGAACGCCTGGACGCCGGGCTGTCCTTCGCCGATGAAGAGCGCATGCTGCTCGATTCCGTCCGGCAGCTGGCCGTGGCCGAGCTGGCCCCCAGGGCGGCGGCCTATGACCGAGATAGCGAGTTTCCCTGGGAAAACATCAAGGCGATCAATGCCCTGGGATTGAACGCCATGTTCATCCCGGAAGAATACGGTGGCATGCCATTGTCTTATCGCTGCTATCTTGCTTGCGTGCGCGAGATATCCAAGGCATGCGCATCGACGGGCATCATCTGGGCCACCAACTTCCACGCGATCAAGCCGGTCATACAGTACGGCTCCGAAGATCTCAAATCGCGCATTCTTCCCCGTATTGCACAGGGCGGGCTGGCATCCCTGGTCATTACCGAGCCTTCCGCGGGTTCGGACGCCACGGGCATGAAGACGCAGTTTCGCGAGGACGGCGATGAGATTGTCATCGATGGCCAGAAAATCTTCATCAGCAATGGCGATGTCGCCGACGTGTACGTGGTGTTCGGCAAATGGGCCGGCGTGGAAAGCGCCAAGGAAGCCATAGGCGCGGTCATCATCGAAAAGGGCGCGCCTGGACTGACGGTGACGGGCACCGAGCACAAGATGGGCACCCGCGCGTCGGGCACGGCCTCGCTGTCCTTTGATGGATGCCGCATACCGCGCGGAAATCTGCTGGCTGGCGCGGGCGTAGGCTTGCCCGTGCTGCTTGCGTCCTTGAACAAGTCCCGTCCCAGCGTCGCGGCGCATGCGCTGGGCATAGCCCGCGCGGCGTTCGAGGACGCCATTGCGTATATCAATGACCGGCGCCAATCGAACCGCCGCATCCTGGAGTTCCAGGGGGTGCAGTTCATGGTGGCGGATCTGGCGGCCGAGCTCGCGGTATGCGAGAACTGGCTTTGGCATGTTGGCGGCCTGGTAGACCAGGGCGTGGATGACATGGGGGTCGAGGCATCCATACTGAAGCTGAAGGCAACCGACCTGGCCATGCGCATCACGACCGATGCCGTCCAACTGCATGGCGGCTATGGCTATTGCCAGGATTTCCGCGCCGAGCGGCTTATGCGCGACGCGAAAATCACCCAGATCTGGGAAGGAACCAACCAGATACATCGGCAACTCATCGGGCGTAGCTTTCTGATCAAGGAAAAGAAATGAGCGCAATAAAGACAGTCGGCATTGTCGGCAGCGGAACCATGGGCACCGGCATTGCAATCGTCGTGGCGCGCGCCGGCCTGAAAACGATAGTGCTGGATGCGCGGCAAGACGCGCTCGACCGGGCGCGCGAGCAAGCCGCCGCATTCCTGGCCAAGTCTGTCGCGCGCGGCAAGCTCGCGGCTGGGCAGGATGAGGCGATCATGGCCCAGTGGAAGGGTACGACGCAGATCGAAGACCTGAAAGAATGCGATCTGATCATCGAGGCCGTATTCGAGGATCTGCAGGTCAAGCATGACCTGTTCTCGAAGCTGCACCAGGTTTGCCCGCCGCACACAATTTTCGCGTCCAACACCTCGACCATATCAATCACCGAAATCGCCGGTGGCAGCGGCCGCGCGGACCGGGTGGTCGGCATGCACTTCTGCCTGCCCGCCCAACTCATGAAACTGGTGGAGATGTCCCCCGGCCTGGCCACATCCGAGGAAACCTTCGGCACGGCCTGGGCCTTCTGCGTAGCCCTGGGGCAAAAGCCGGTGAAAACGCGCGATACCCCGGGGTTCATCTTGAACTATTTCTTGATTCCCTGGCACAACGACGTCATCAACCTGGTCGACCAAGGCGTGGCCGAACCGGCGGATATCGACCTGGCCGTCAAGACCGCGCTGGGATATCCGCTGGGGCCGCTGGAACTGCTCGACATGGTGGGCATGGACACCCAGAAGCTGCTGTCTGACGCGATGCATGGCCTTACGCATGAACCCAGGGCGGCGTGCCCACCCTTGGTCAAGCGCATGATAGGCGCCGGCAAATTGGGCAGGAAAAGCGGAGCGGGCTTCCATACCTACGACGACAGCAAGATCTTCGGAGCATGACGGCAATGAGCTATCAGATCATTCAGCAAGGCGATAGCCTTTCCTTTCCCGGCGACCATTCTTTCTTGGCAGCGGCTTCGAGCCAGGGCGATGGCGTGGTGCTGATAGGCAGCGAAGCCGGCCAGGCATGGCAGCAGGGCGTCGAGCGGGCAGCGGAAAGATCCTTCATCGCGATCGAACTCGACACCGAATGCCTGGGCGTGCATGCCGGCGAAGACGAAGGCCCTGCCAACGTAGTTGGCTTTGCCCGGTTTCGCCTGGGTGACGATCCGCCCACCGCGTTGGTGGAGCTGGTAAGAAAGCCCTATACCGATGATGCCGCGCTGCAGGCCGCGCGGGCAGCTTTCGAATCGGCAGGGCTGACTGTGGTGGTTTGCAATGATTTCCCGGGGCGCATCCTGAATCGCCTGGTGCGCCCGTACTACAACGCCGCCTTGCGGCGCCTGGATGAAGGGCTGGCCACCGCGTCCGACATGGACAAGACCCTCTGCCTGGGCCTGGGCTATCCGGAAGGCCCGATCTCGCTTCTGAAGCGTACCGGGCTGCATCACCATTACCGGGTCTCGCAAGCCTTGTACCAGGCGCTGGGCCAGGAGCCTTATGCCCCCGCACGCCGGGCGCAGGTGGCGTGGGCCCGCCACCAAAAGGACGCGTCATGACGCAGCCGCTTACGGGAGTCAAGGTCCTGGACTTCAGCACATTGCTTCCGGGGCCGATGTGCACGCTGATCCTGGCCGAGGCAGGCGCCGATGTCATCAAGCTGGAGCGTGCCGCCGGCGATGAAATGCGCGGCTATGCCCCCAGGTTCGGTACCGACAGTGTGAACTTCGTGCTGCTCAACCGGGGCAAGCGTTCCATTTGCCTGGATCTCAAGAACGAGGCGGATCGCGCGCAGGTGTTGGCGCTGGTGCGGGATGTCGATGTCGTGGTCGAGCAATTCCGGCCCGGCGTCATGCAGCGCCTGGGGCTCGACTACGAGACGCTGTCGCAGGTCAATCCAAGGCTTATCTATTGTTCGATCACGACATACGGCCAACATGGCCCCAAGGCGCTGCGGGCTTCGCACGACCTGAATTTCCAGGCCGAGACCGGGATGCTGGCACTTTCCGCGGACTCCGGCGGCGCCCCCATCGTGCCGCCCACCCTCACGGGCGACCTTGCCGCGGGCGCTTACCCCGCCGTCGTCAACATACTGCTTGCTTTACGCCAGCGCGACATGGACGGAAAAGGGCAGCATCTCGATATTTCGATGACCGACAACCTGTTTACCTTGATGTACTGGGCGTTGGGCAATGGATGGAGCGACGGGCAATGGCCGCGCCCAGGTAAAGAGCTGGTCACGGGCGGGTCGGCACGCTACGCCATCTACCGCACCTCAGATGGGCGATATCTTTCTGCGGCGCCATTGGAAGACCGCTTCTGGAACAATTTCCTGGCGCTGATCGGTGCGCCAGCCCTTGCCGACGAGACCGACGAAGACGCCATACGTGCAGAAGTGGCACGGCTGATAGCCTCTCGGCCGGCTTCCTATTGGTTGCAGCAGTTCGATGGGCACGATGTATGTGTATCGGAAGCCGTGAATATCGAGCAGGCCGTGCAAGACCCGCACTTCAAGGCGCGCGGCATCTTCGACCGCGAAGTGGTGAACAGCAGCGGCCAAGCCATGCCAGCACTTCCCGTGCCAGTGTGCGCGCCATTCAGGTCTGGCCAGGTCCGAGTCGCCGCCCCTGCGCTGGGCGAGCATACGAATCAGATAGCGGGCATTACAAATGGAGACAACAACAGATGAAAGCCGTCGTCATTCATGAATTCGCCGAGCCGGAAGATCTCAGGGTCGAAGAGATTCCGGAACCCGCCCCTGGCAAAGGGGAAGTCCTGATCAGCGTGACTCACGCGGGTATCAACTTTCCCGACATGCTTGTCATGACGGGAAAGTACCAGAACCTTCCCGATCGCCCCTTCGTTCCGGGCAAAGACGCGGCCGGCAGCATCGTTGCAGTCGGGGCGGGTGTCGACGGGCTGAAAAAGGGCGACAGGGTAGTTGCCCAGGTAGAGTTCGGCGCCTTTGCCGAGCGCATGGTCGCGCCTGCCGCCTCTTGCTACCCATTGCCGGACAGTATTTCCGACCGGGACGCCGCCGCAATGGGCCTGGTGTACCAGACTGCCTATTTCGCACTTGTCGAGCGTGGCCAGTTCAACAAAGGCGAGACAGTGCTGGTAAACGGCGCTGCCGGCGGCGTGGGCGGCGCCGCCATTCAACTGGTCAAGGCACTGGGCGGCACGGCGCTGGCAGGCGTCGTGGGGCCCGAGCAGGCAGAGGCCGCGCGCGCCTTGGGCGCCGATCACATCATCGACCTGGCCGCGCCCGACTTGCGTGACTCGCTCAGGGCGCAAGTGTTCGCTTGCACCGATGGGCATGGGGCCGATGTCGTCCTGGATCCGCTGGGCGACGATATCTTCGACGCGTCGATCAGGGCGGTGGCCTGGTGCGGGCGCCTGGTTTGTATCGGGTTCGCGGCAGGACGTATTCCCACCTTGAAGATCAACTATCTACTGGTGAAGAACATATCGGTGTCGGGGCTGCAATGGAGCGACTACCGTGACCGCCAGCCCGAGAAAGTGCGCGAGGTTCAGCAGCGTCTGTACGCCTTGCATGCCAAGGGCGCCTTGCGCCCGCAAATCACGGAAGTACTTCCGTTGGCCAGGTTTGCCGAACCCTTGCGGGTGCTGGCCAGTGGCAAGGGGCGCGGAAAGTACGTCTTGCAGCTTTCCTGAACGTCGGGTGTCGTAGCGGCCAGCCTGCGTGGGCAACACGCGGCAGGCCAGGCATAAAACAATCGCCGGTCCGCCGGCGATTTTTATTGCACCGGGCTCCTGGAAGCAACCGGCCTTTTTGCAATCACAAACGATCGCTTTGGTAAATCTAAATTGCGGCATTGGTGAACATGCCCGATGCTACCAGTACCCTGCGCTACGAAATCCTGCCTGCCGCAGACAAGGTGGACCAGGCGTCCTGGGCAGAAGCGCCGCTTTCCCTTCATCAGGGGCCCAAGCAGGTTCTCGCATCGATCCCGGGTAATCCAGGGGCTTGATCGACGCGCAGGCAACTCACCAGGAGAACGCATGAAGTGCGACGACGGCCGGTTCACAGGAAAGGTCGTGCTGGTTACCGGCGCTGGCGGTGGCTTGGGCAGCACCCAGGCAAAGATGTTCGCGCTCGAGGGGGCCACCGTGATCGTGGCCGACGTGTCTTCCGAACGGGGTGAAGCCGTCGCGGCTTCAATCAGGGGTAGCGGCGGCCAGGCCCGCTTTGTTCAGCTTGATGTGGCGTCCGTCACCAGCTGGTCATTGCTGGTGGACTGGGCCAAGCGCGAAATTGGCGCGCTGCACGTTCTGGTGAACAACGCGGGCATTGTCAGCCGTACCGGTGTGTCAGCCATTTTCCTGGAAGAGTGGCAGCGCGTAATCGACGTGAACCTGACAGGGCCCATGCTCGGTATCCAGGCATTGGCGCCGCTGATCCGCGAGTCAGGCGGCGGCTCGATCGTGAACATCTCTTCAACGGCAGGCCTTATCGGGCATCCCGGCGTTGCCTATTCAGCCAGCAAGTGGGGGCTGCGCGGCATCACGAAAAGCGCCGCCCTTGATCTCTTGAGCTGGGGCATACGCGTCAACTCGGTACACCCGGCGCAGGTGTCCGACACCTTGATGGCGTCGGAATCCACCGCCGGATGGAAACACGCCAACGAGCGGGTCATGCCGGCGGGGCGCCCGGCCGAGACGATGGAAGTGGGGCGGGCCGTGCTGTTCCTGGCCTCGGATGAGTCAAGTTATATCAACGCGACTGAAATCGTCGTGGATGGCGGCGCGGCATCCATTGGCATTGCACGTGTCCGCGCCTTGCTCGAAGAAGACTTCAACATGTCCAGAGAAACCGGCCGAGGGTAAGTTCCTCTGGCGGGATGCCGACTCGAACGGATGGACTAGATCTTGAGGAGACAATATTGATAACTCGTAGAAACTTCGTCATCGCGACGGCGGCGATCTCGATTCCCAGGATTTCGTTCGCGAAGAGCTATCCCACGCGCCCCGTCAGTGTGATCGTGGGGTTTTCACCGGGTGGCGGAACAGACGTTACCGCCAGGATTGTCTCGAAGAAGATGTCGACCTTGTTCGGGCAGCCACTGGTGGTGGAAAACAAGCCTGGCGCGGCGGGCACGCTGGCCGCAGGCCAGGTGGAACGGGCGGCAGCCGATGGATATACCATCTTGATGAATGCCAGCGGCGCCTATATCCATTCAATATTGAAGGCCGGCGACAGCTACGACCCCCTGGCCGTGTGTACGCCGATTGCGGCGGTGACGAAGGCTCCTGTCGTCATGCTTGTCAATAGTTCCGTGCCGGCCAATAACGTGGGCGACTTCGTCAAGCTTGCCCGGCAGGAAGAAAACCGGTTCAGTTACGGATCGGACGGAATCGCCGGCACGACCCAGCTCTGCGGAGATTATTTCAGCAAACTGGCCGACATCAAGCTGCTGCATGTTCCGTTCAAAGGGGCGGGCGACAGTGTGGTGGCCACCGTGTCGGGACAGGTCGATGCCAATTTCCCAACCTTGCCTTCCGCGCTGCCGATGTTGCGGGCAGGAAAGGTCAAGGCGTTGGCGGTCAGTGGCCCGGAACGATCGAAGATCCTTCCGGATATTCCTACCTTTGAAGAGCTGGGCTACAAGGATTTCGGCTTTCTTTGCTGGTTTGGTTTCGTCGGCCCACAAGGAATGCCGGCAGACATCGTCAACCAGCTCAACGGTGTTACTCAAGAGGCCATACAAGACAAGGAAGTCCAGGACTCTATCGAGAGCCAGGGCATGGAGACCATGCCCGGAACCGCAAAAGAATGGCTGGATTTCATGGTGAAGGATGCACAGAACATCAAGCGCATGGCCAGGCTGTCGAATCTGCAGGTGTCCTAGCGGCACCGGGCACCCGCAGCAGAATGACCTGCGGCCGCAGGCAATGTCGTCGGATCTGATGCTTGGCTAGAGGAAACATGAACAAGAGTACCAGTACCTTCCTTCCCGACCTGATCATTGTCGGCGGCGGCCTGGCCGGCCTCACTGCAGGCGTGCGCGCCGCGCAACTGGGTTTGCGTCCGCTCGTGCTGGAGCAGGGTGACGGCCAGGATTACCCGTGCAATTCGCGGCAGTCGGGGGGCATCCTGCATATCGGTTTCCATGATCCTTGCCGGCCCAGCCAAGAGCTCGTCGACATCATCGAGCGGCTGACTGGCGGTGCGGCCAAGCCCGAACTCGCACGGGCGTTGGCGCAGACGGGTTCGCGGCTGGTTTCATGGTTGCAGGGGCAGGGAACGAAATTCATGCGCTTCAATCCCCAGGAAGGTTATCGCTGGTGCATGGCGCCGCCACGGGCATTGCGTGCGGGCATAGACTGGAAAAAGCGCGGACCGGATCTGTTGCTGCGCCAGTTGGCAAGAAGCCTGGTCGAGCTGGGTGGAAAGTTGCAACTGCGCACGCGTGCCGAAGCGCTCCTGATACAGGATGGACATTGCGTGGGGGTGCGCGGTGCATGCGACGGCCAGCAGGTCGAATGGCTGGCCAGGCATTGCGTGCTGGCCGACGGGGGCTTCCAGGCAAACCCGCAATTGGTAGAGCAATATATTGCGCCCCGCTTTCAGGCGCTATTCCAGCGCGGCGCGGGTAACGCCCGTGGCGACGGCCTGCGGATGGCGCAGGCGGCCGGCGCGGCCTTGACAGACTGCAGCCGCTTCTACGGCCATTTGCTCTGCAGCGATGCCAGGCACAACGACCAGGTCTGGCCGTACCCGGAAATCGACGCCATTGCGACCGCGGGAATCGTGGTCGATGGCTCCGGCCGCCGCTGCGTGGATGAGGGCAGGGCAGGGGTCAGCCTGGCCAACGAGCTGGCGTCACGCGAAGGCCAGGATAAGTTGTACGCTGTCTTCGACGCGTCGATCTGGAACGGGCCTGGAACCACCGCGCGCATTCCGGCCAACCCCCTGCTCGAACGGGCGGGCGGAACCATCCTGCGCGCGGATTCCGTGGCGGAGCTGGCCGGGCAAATGAATGTGCCGGCCGCCGTCTTGGGGCAGACGTTGGACGAATACAACCAGGCGCTCCAGGCGGGCAATCTGCAAGACCTGGAAGTCCCGCGGTCGAGCAAGGTGCAACCTTATGCGATCAGGCATCTTCCGTTGATGGCAATCCCCATCTGTCCAGGCATTACCTACACAATGGGCGGCATTGACATCGATGAGCACGCACAGGTGCTGGACACGCGCCAGCAGCCGATTCCCGGACTCTTTGCCGCGGGCGCAACGACTGGCGGGCTGGAAGGAGGCAAGGGTTCTACCTACATCGGAGGCCTGATAAAGGCGGGCTGCTTCGGTTTGTTGGCGGCCGAGCGCATTGCCTGCCTGGAGGGAAAGTCCGTCACGGTGAGTCGCCCCGAAGCCAATCAAGCAAGTACCGATCTTGAGGCTGGGCACCGGCCCGTCGAGCCCAGGCCGGCCCAGGGCGATCGGGTCCATGGCCTGGCTCGCTTTCCGATATTGAACATGGTTGCCCGTCACCGCAAGGCCCTGGCGGCGATAACGGCCGTGGTCACCGGGGCAGTCGTCGTGGCATTGGGATGGCCGCTGCTTTCCTGGTACGTGCTGCCAATTGCCTTGATTGTCGCCGGCATCAGCCTCGTCGCCGTCCTGGGCCTGGGCGAACTCGTGGTCCTGGTAACTGAATTCCTGATGCCTGAATAGGCATGCGCTTGTATTGAATGAACCAATCCGCGGACAGCTACCGCTGTCTGATTACCTAAAGGAAAAGCCCATGTACGGATGGCGAGGAAGAATCGGACTGCTGGTTCCTTCCATCAATACCACGATGGAAACGGAATTCTGGAGAACCGTACCTGAAGGGGTCTCGGTGCACGTCGCGCGAATCGCCGGCGGGCGCCATGGCACGCCGGACGAGCTGCGCAGCATGGAGAACGCCAGCAAGCACGCAGCCGCGGAAATAGCCATGATCGAGCCGGATGTGGTGGTGTACGGCTGCACAAGCGGCAGCTTCTTCGAAGGCCCGGCATGGAACAAGCGGATCTGCGAAGAACTGACGGAAATAGCCGGGGCGCCTACCGTGACCACGGCCGGAGCCATGGTTGCTGCATTGCAGTCCGGCGGCCACAAGAAAGTCGATATCGTCACGCCTTATGTAGACCTTACCAATTCCAGGCTGAAGGCCTTTTTGCAAGAGCATGGGATCCAGGTTGGAAAATTGGCTACGTTCGACATGCTTGACATGTTCGATCACGCCAAGATCCTGCCTGAAGAAATATATAAAAAGGTCAAGGAGACCGTCACACCGGATTCCGGGGCGGTGTTCATTTCGTGCACGCAACTGCGCGCACTTGAAGTCATCGATATGCTTGAGCGCGACCTGGGTAAACCTGTTTATAGCGCTGTCCAGGCGTCTGCCTGGCAAGCCTATGACTTGATGCATATCGATCCGCAGATCGCCGACGGCGGAGGTTTGTTGCGCAGCCTTTCCAGCCGTTAGCGGTCACCGTAGTCCAAGAAATAAAAAATGCCATGCCGCGATTCAATGCGGCATCCGCAAATCCAAGGAGACACATCATGAGAATAATCTGGAAGCAACTATTGCTGCTGCTGGCGGCGGTGCTGGTCACCCAGGCCGCGTGGGCCCAAGGCTATCCCGACCGTCCGATCAAATGGATCGTTCCCTGGCCGGTGGGTGGCGGTGCAGACGTGGTGGCCCGCCTGTTCAGCGACAAGGTCTCGAAAGAACTCGGACAGCCTGTCATTATCCTTAACCAAGGTGGCGCCGGAGGCAACATCGGCGCCCGCGCGGCCGCCGATTCGGCGCCGGACGGATATACCATCGTTTTTGCCTACTCGGGAACGCACTCGATAAATCCGCATATTTACAAGAGCATGCCGTTCACCCAGGATGATTTCGACCCCGTGATATTCCTGACCTCGGTACCCCAGCTTTTGGCGGTCAATGCATCGGTCCAGGCGCACAGCGTAAAAGACCTGATTGCCCTGGCAAAGGCATCGCCGGGAAAGCTGCGATTCGGTTCCAGCGGTAATGGCGCCATCAACCACCTGGCAGGAGACCTGTTCGCGTCAATGGCGGATGTCCAGCTGATGCATGTGCCCTACAAAGGGGGCGGGCCGGCCGCCATGGCATTGCTCAGCGGAGAGGTCGACATGGTGTTCGGGGAACCCTCGACGATGCTGGCCAATATCGAGGCAGGAAAACTGCGTGCCATTGCAACCACCAGCAAGGCGCGCTCGTTAAGCCTGCCAGACCTGCCGACGATATCGGAGTCGGGTGTGCCTGGCTACGATGTCACCTCATGGAATGGAGTACTTGCCCCGGCGGGCACGCCACCCGACAGAATCGCCCGCCTGAACCAGGCTTTCAATAGTGTCCTGTCCGACCCGGACATGCGCAAGCGCCTGCTTGCTGTCGGGTACGAGCCCATAGGCGGCAAGCCCGAGGATTTCTCGAAGAAAATCCAGGAAGAACTCGATAAGTGGGGGCCGGTGGTCAAGCGCACCGGCCTGCAGATCAACTGAACCGGGTCAGCAGGAAATTTCTTTTTTTTGGCGGAGCCTTGCAATGATCTTCATGAGTCAAAGCGGATTGCTTGATCGTACCCGGGAAGCCGATTGGGACACCTGGTATGTGGAACATCTACGTATCATGGCAACGGTGAACGGCATACGCTCGACACGGCGGTTCAAGTCCGATAGCCCGGCTCATCCGCCGTCGCTCGCCATGTATTCGGTGGACTCCGCAGCAGTTTTCGAGGATCCGTACTACCAGAAGATAAGAGGTATGGGCGAATGGCTGCCTCTCATCGACAAACGGTTCTATCGGCGCAATCTTTTCGAGGGCATGGCCGCGGCACCGGATGTTCCCGCGGATCACGTGCTGTACCTGGTCGATCGAGACGCTCCCGACCTGATGCTTCCTGGTATCGATCTTTCCTGGCTCAGGGCCGTCGGGCTGGACCGGTCCACCCCGTATCGCGGAATTGCTGCCGTGCCGGCCAGGTCTGATATGGCGCCCGCGCGTCGGGCCGGGGTGGCGATCTACAAGCCGGTCATACTATAGCGAGTCGCCATGGCTGAAAAACTGGTTTTGATAGCTGGCGCGACGGGGCAGATTGGCGGCTGCGTCGCGCGCCATTTCCTGGATCGCAGCGGCTGGAACCTGGCAGGCCTGTCGCGCAGGCCACAACGCGGCGGCGAGTTTCCCATGCTTGCCGTCGATATGCTTGACGCCGCAGATTGCCGAGAGAAGCTGGCCGGCGTGCCGGAAATTACGCATCTTGTGTATGCCGCCCGTCATGACCACACAGGGGGCGAGCAAGAGTCTGCGGATACCAACCTGCGTATGCTTGCCAACCTGCTTGCGGCAATCGGCGACCGGCCCGGCTTGAGCCATGTCCACCTGGTGCATGGAACCAAATACTACGGGCACACTCTGGGGCCGCGCCCGGTGCCTTATCGCGAAGACGCGCAGCGCCACGATGGGCAGCTTTTCTACTACCCGCAGCAAGACTTGCTGATTCAGCAGAACAAGGGGCGGGCATGGAACTGGAGCATTTCGCGCCCGCATACGTTCTGCGACTTGAACGTTGCAGAGCCCCGCAGCATCACGCTTCTGGTCGCCATCTACGCTTCCATCCTGAAAGAGCAGGGCCTTCCGCTGCGATTTCCGGGTACCCGGCGTGCCTTCGAGGCCAGAACGCAATTTACCTGGCTGCCAATGCTGGCACGTTCCATTGAATGGATGATCACCGATCCGGACTGCGCCAACCAGGCATTCAATGTCGTGAACGACGACGCAAGATCCTGGAGCACGCTGTGGCCGGACATTGCGGATTACTTCGGCATGGATTGGAGTATCGGCGAACCCGAGACAATGGCCACCTATCCGGATGCTCACGCCGGCATCTGGAACCGCATGGTTTCCGGCCATGGCCTGCGCAGCTCCGATCTGCGCACCGTCGTCCAATGGCCTTATGCGGATTATGTTTTTTCACCGCAATGGGATGTCGTCTCTTCCATGGAGAAGGCCAGGAAATACGGGTTTACAGAAAAGATAGACACGACGCGGATGTGGCGGGATAGCTTCGACTTCTACCGTACCCGGAAGATCGTTCCATGATCGAGGACCGAGCACCGAGCGCCGAAGATCGGCGGCCACGCCTGAGGGAAAACACATGATGCAGGGAAAAGCAGTATTGGCGCTTTGGATCGATATTGACCCGGCGGTGCGCGATGCATGCGACGACTGGTATGTTCGGCGCCATATCCCGGACCGTATCGCGGTGCCGGGATGGCGTCGGGTACGGCGGTTCCAGGCAATACAGGCTACTCAGCCAGAGACGCTGGCGCTGTACGAGGTGCAGGAATCCGAAGATCTGGTGTCCGATGATTACCTGCGCTTGCAACGCAATGTCGATGCGACAGACATACGCATGCGCGACGCTTTCCGCAACGTGGTGCGCGATACTTTCAACGTACGGCAGAGCACCGGCGCCGGAGAAGGCGGAATTTTGCTGTCGCTGCGTTTCCAGCCCGACACTTCATCCATGCAAGACGCTGCGGTGGCCCTGATGATTGCCGAGGAACTCGTTCCCGGGCTCCGGGCGCTACAGGGTATCGTGGCTGTGCATCTGTTGCAGCAAGCGCCCGAGTTCCGTGATATTCATGACCGCCACCGGAAATCGGGTAGCGACGACGCCCGGGTTTCCTGGGTCTTGCTTGTCGAGGCAACGGACCGCAGGCATGCACAGGCAGCAGGTGAACTGATACGCGGCTGGCCCGCGGGCAAGAAACTGGGGTTCGGCGATGGGAAGCTGGGCATTTACGGTTTGACGTACGGGGTGCATGCGAACTTGCCCTCCCGGTGAAAATGAACACGGGCCTTATACTGTTGCCTGTGTCGCATCGCAGGGCGCGATAGCGTTTGACCATCAATGACCGGCGCGGCTTTATCGCGACAACTCTTCTTAGGTTGGCAAATACGGTAATGGCGAACATCGCGCGTTTCGACTTGGTTGACCTCAGGCTTTTCGTGATGGTGGCGGAAAGCCAAAGCCTTACCAAAGGTGCGGAAAAATCGTACCTGTCGGTAGCCGCGGCCAGCCTGCGCATCAAGAGCCTCGAAGAAAGGCTGGGTGCCCAGCTTCTCTATCGGAACAAGCGAGGCGTATCGCCCACGCGCGCGGGCGAGGTCCTGCTCGAGCACGCACTTCGCATGCTTGACGAAGTGGAATTGCTTCAACGGGAAATTCAACCCTTCTCCACGGGTGTGCGCGGCCATGTACGCCTGTTCGCCAATGCCACGGCGATATGTGAATTCTTGCCCGAGGTCCTGGCCAGGTTCTTCGAGATCCACTCGGCCATCACAATCGACCTGCAAGAGCGGCTAAGCGCCGAGATCGTGCAGGCCGTGCTGGAAGGTGTTGCCGACATCGGCGTCATTTCGGCGCGTGTCCGTGCCGACGGGCTGGAAACCCTGCCTTACAAGAAAGACCAGATGGTCATCGTGGCGCCACAGAACCATCCCTTGGCCCAGGCGCAGGCGATACATTTCGCCGACGCGCTCGAGTACGAGTTCATCAGCCTCGACTCGCGTAGCGCCTCGTACTCGTACCTGCAGCAAGAGGTGAAGCTGCTGGGGCGCGCCATGCATCAACGCATTTACGTTTGCAGTTACGACGCCATGTGCCGCATGGTCGAGGCGGGTGTCGGCATAGGGGTGCTTCCCGAGATGGCGGCGCGCCGCCACGCAAGGCTGGCACGGATCTCGATCGTGCAGTTGCTCGATGAGTGGGCGACACGCGAACTGCGCATCTGCGTTCGCAAGCAGGCTGAACTGCCTGCATTCGCACGCGAGCTGATAGATTTCATCTTGCAAAACGACTGATAACCGCGCCCGGCAGCGTCGCGCTGGACAACCCCGGGTCCGGCGGAAGTAGGTATCTCCCTCTCTTGCGTACGTAACGAGCGGATTCCGCTTTCGTTTCTGCCGCCGGCGGCAATTTAAAAATCCCAAAGCAGTGCTTTGCCATTCCTAAATTGCCGCGCGCGGTGGAACCTCGCAAACTGTCGACGTCATCTTCTGATTGCGCCCGCGAAATAGTCTCGGAACATATCACTGCAAGGAACCCGGTGTGCGAATGACGGAAACGGTTACGGATGTATTGGTTATCGGGGCCGGCGGAGCAGGCTTGGCGGCAGCGTACGAGGCCGCCAAAGCTGGCCGGCGCGTCGTGGTGCTGGAGAAAAATCCCCAGCCAGGCGGGTCGACGTCGTGGTCAGTGGGTTCGGTAACGGCTGCCGACACGCCGCACCAGCGAACCGCCGGCATCCGGGACAGTGCCCAAGCCCATTTCGAAGACCTTGCATTGCATGCCGGGGAACTCGCCAACCGAGATAATCTGCGCTTGAGGCGGATCCTGGTCGACAACAGCAGCGAGATGCTGCAATGGTTGATGGATCTGGGTGTTGTCTTTGTCGGACCCCAGGAAGAGCCTCCGCATCGGGTGGCGCGCATGCACAATGTCGTGCCCAACTCAAGATCGTTTGCATATCACCTGACCCGTCACTGCAGGGCCCTGGGCGTGGAAATCCTGACCCGCACCGCGTCCAGCAGCTTTATTGTCGAGAACGGCCGCGTACGGGGTGTGCAGGCCCTGGGGCCGGACGGCCGGCCGTTGCGGTTCATCGCCAGGCATGGCGTGGTTCTGGCTTCGGGCGATTACAGCGGTGCGGCGGACCTCAAGGGTAGTCTTGCCTCGGCGTCAGTCGTGCCGGTCGAGCCGGTGAATCCCACCGCTACAGGCGATGGCCACAGAATGGCGCTTGCCATCGGAGCCCGCGTGATCAACGGAGATATCGTCCGTGGCCCGATCATGCGGTTCATTCCTCCGTCGCGCCGCAATCTTGTTCAACGGCTGCCCCCGTCTCGCTTCGTTGCCCGGTCGATCGCCTGGTCGATGGGGCATCTTCCGCAAGCAATATTGCGCCCCTTCCTGATGAGCTTCCTTACTACCGCGCTGGGGCCTTCCACCGACCTGATGCGCCAGGGAGGGCTGCTGATCAACAAGCTTGGCCACCGGTTCACCAACGAACTGGGCAGCCCCGCGGCGGATGTTGCCCTGCAGCCCGAAAAGGTCGCGTGGATCGTCATGGACGAAGCGATTGCGGGCAAATTCAGAAAATGGCCGTACTTTATATCGACCGCCCCCGGCGTGGCGTATGCCTACCTGAAGGACTACCAGCGCAATCGGGCAGACATCTTTCATCGAGCAAGCACATTGCCGGAACTCGCTGCCCGCATGGGGGTTCCCGCTGGGGCATTGCGCGACACCATCGATGGGTACAACAGCTCAACCGATCGCGGTGCCCGCCCGGCGCTGGGATCGGGGCCGTACTACGCACTCGGCCCGGTCAAGAGTTATGTCGTGTTTACCGACGGAGGCCTGTCGGTAAGCGAACAACTGGAGGTGTTGGGCCCTGATGGCCAGCCTATTGCGGGCTTGTACGCGGCGGGCTCGGCAGGCCAGGGCGGCCTGCTGCTCGAAGGCCATGGGCATCACCTGGGCTGGGCCTTTGTCTCCGGCCGTATCGCCGGCCGCAATGCGGCGCAGTCACCCGCAGCACCCTCCGATTTCCACCCACCTCAGTGAGTAATCGAAATGAGCAGAATCGGCTTGTTTGTGCCTTCCTCAAACACCACCATTGAACCGGAGTTCTACCGCACCTTGCCGCCGCACGTCACGCTGCATGCCGCCCGGCTATATTTGACGCAGATCGCAACGGATTCCATCGAGAACATCGTGGGCGATATCGAGGCGCAGGCGCGCAACCTGGCCAGTGCCGATGTGGATGTCCTCGTCCTGGGCGCCACGGCGCCCAGTTTTCTCAAAGGCCTGGGCTACGACGTCGAGATCACCCGACGCATCGAGCTTGCCTCGGGCAAACCAGCCACCACGACCTCGACGGCCCTGGTCAACGCGTTGAAGGAACTCGGTATATCAAGAGTGGCACTGGGTGCCGCTTATGACGATCATGTGAACAGCATCGCCAGGAGCTTCCTGCAAGCCAACGGTTTCGAAGTTGTTCGCACCAAGGGGCTGGGCCTGGTTGACAATCTGGTTGTCGGACGGCTGGACGGGACCAGTGCGCTTGAGCTGGCCCGCGATATCGACAGCCCGCAGGCGCAGGCCATAGTTCTTGCCTGCACCAACTGGAAGACCATGGACGTGCTGGAACAACTGGAGCAAGAACTCGGAAAGCCGGTCCTGTCTACCACGCAAGTCAGTATCTGGGCTGCATTACGGATGCTCGGGGAAACCGACGCCATCCCGGGATATGGCCGGCTGCTGCGCCAGATCTAGTTCCTGCCTGGTACGGCGTGCGGTGGCGGGCAGGCGCTGTTTACCTGCCTGGCCACCGCTTCCGTGTTGTGCCCGCATGCCGGCCGTTGCTATTGCCCGGCTTGCCAGCGTGTCAGAAAGGACAATTGGGGTCGAAATTCGGGCTGCGCTTTTCCAGGAAAGCGTCGATCCCCTCGATGCCTTCCGGCCCCGCGAACCCGGTGAATTCCAGCGCGAGAGAGGCGTCGAAAATCGGCTGAGCCTGCTTTATCCAGTGGTTCAGCATCATTTTCGTCCAACGTTGCGCGGCAGGTGCGCCCTGGGCCAGGCGGGATGCAATCTCAACCGCACGAGCCTCTACTTCTTCATCGGGCAGCGCCAGAGAGACCAGGTTCATGCGTTCCGCTTCTTCGCCGGTGAAAGTTTCCGCCGTCAGCAGGTAGTACTTGGCCTTTGCCATGCCGCACAAGATAGGCCAGATGATGGCGGCGTGATCTCCCGCCGCCACGCCGATTTTCAGGTGTCCATCTGAGAACTTGGCGTCTTTTGCCACAACGGACACATCAGCCAATAGCAGTGTCGCCAGCCCGGCGCCCACTGCCCAGCCGCGCGCCGCGGTGACGATGGGCTTGCGGCAATCAAGCATATTGGTGACCAGGTCGCGCGACTCTTTCAGCGCCCGCATTCTCAGGGCGTAGTCGTCGCAGACTTTGCGTTCATGCTTCAGGTCGCCGCCGGCCGAGAATGTCTTCCCGTCCCCCGTGAAGATGACCACATTCACACTGTCGTCGGCGTCGACATCCCGCCAGATCTCGGACACTTCCCGGTGCATGACGGCATCCATGGCCCCCATTTTCAGGGGCGATCGCATCGTAATGCGCAGCACCCTGGGGTTGGGGCGGTCAAAGGCGAGTCGTTCGTAACGTGCATAGCGGTCAGTCATTTTTTCCTTCCGTCGGAGATGGCCAGGTGCGGTTCGATGCGCTGGGATTCATTCACCCGGTAAAACACGCAAAACCCGTGCCAGGTAGGAACCGGGTTTCTGAAAGCGCTTTCCTGTAGTCAAGGGCCAGGAAATGTGTCCTTGCCTGCCGGAGAATATAGATCACTGACCATGCAAAAAGCATCCAGTGTCTTTTGTGTACTCAAGGCGTGCACACACCCCCCGAAGGCGGTGGCTACATCCCGAAACCGGGCGCGCGCGAATCGGCGACGATGTGCAGTTCCCGCTCTGAGGGCGGGATATAGATGTGCTGGTAATAGACGGGGTCGGCGCCGGGCAGGCGCCCGGTAGCGCGAATGCCCGTGCACACCGTGCCGGCCGCCACTTCCAGCTTCTTGCATATCCCGGCAGGGGGGATTTCCTGCTTCATCATCAGATCGGTCGTGGTGACCGCCTGGCCGCAGGCCTGGAAGATGATGTCCTTGAAATTCGAATGCGCCAGGTCCTGGAGTTCGATGGTGCTGAAAACAGGCGCCCTGTCGGCGTCTACATAGAAATCAATGTAGACGTAGAACTCGTCGGCGATGCGAATGCGCCGGGTGATCTCGACGGCATTGGCCGATGGCAAGTCCTTTTGCCATTGGCCGGCAGATGGCCGCAGGTTGCGCCCCAGTACCTCCGGGTATACCGGCAGGTAACTCTGGCCGTCGTCGCTGATGAATCGGCAGTGAAAGGGATGCGCCATGCGTCCCTTCTCCAGGCCCTTGACGAAGGATCCGTGTCCCGGGCGCCGGTCTATCACCCCGGTATCGGCCAATTCCCGCATCGCCCGCTGGATGGTGCCCAGGCTCATGGGCAGCGTGGCGGCCAATTGTTGCTCGTTGGGGATTTTGTCCCCCGACTGCAGGCTGCCCGTGGCGATGGCCTCGACAAAGGCGTCCTTGAGGGAAACGTATTTCGGCACCCCGGGACGGAGGTGGCGCTTCAGGCGGGCAGATAGCTGGGCAAGATCCATAGGAGGCAGATTATGCGCCGAGAGGGGCTTGCCCAGGTACAGACATGTTATTACTATATAGCAATAAAGCTATTTAGTAAGTCAACAAGGAGAGCGGAGTTGAGCAAGCGCGGACGCAATGTCATCGTCATCATGTCGGATGAGCACAATCCCAAGGTCATGGGGTGCGCCGGCCATCCCGTTATCCACACCCCGAACCTCGACCGCCTGGCGGCCCGGGGCACGTGCTTCGGTGCGGCCTACACGACGAGCCCGGTCTGCGTTCCGGCTCGCGCGGCCTTCGCGCTGGGGAAGTACATCCATCAGATCGGGTTCTGGGACAACGCCGACGCCTACGATGGTTCGCAGCCCAGTTGGCATCACATCTTGCGGGACGCCGGGCACCAGGTCGTCTCCATCGGCAAGCTGCACTTCAACAAGACCGGCGAGGACCACGGTTTCTCCGAGGAGCAGGTTCCCATGCACATCCTGGAAGGGAAAGGGGACTTGATGGGCTTGGTGCGCGATGATCTTCCCCGCCGTGGCGGCGCCAAAAAGATGATAGGCATGGCCGGGCCCGGCGAGTCTTCGTACACGCTCTACGATCGCGACATCTGTGCCCGCGCGCAGACCTGGCTGCGTACCCGTGGGCAGCAGGAAGCTGACAGGCCCTGGGCCTTGTTCGTTTCTTTCGTGGCCCCCCACTTCCCGCTTACCGCGCCGCCCGAGCACTACTTCCGCTACTTCAACCAGAAGCTGCCCATGCCCAAGCTGTACGCGCGCGAGCAGCGGCCGCAGCATCCCTATTTGTCGGACTATCGGAATAGCTTCTGCTACGACGATTACTTCGAGTCCGATGCCGACGTGCACCGCGCGTTGTCCGGCTATTTCGGGCTGGTGAGTTTCCTGGATGAGCAGGTCGGCAAGATCGTTTCCGTATTCGACGAGCTGGGCATGGAGAAGGATACCGACGTGATCTACACCAGCGACCATGGCGACAACCTCGGGTCGCGCGGTCTGTGGGGAAAATCGACGATGTACGAAGAGATTGCCGGTGTCCCGTTGATCTGCGTCGGCGAATCCTTTCCCAAGGGCGCGACGATGGAAACGCCGGTCAGCCATGTCGACGTATTCCCGACCATCCTGAACCTGGCGGGGAAGTCGTTCGATGCAATCAAGGACACGCACCCGGGGGTGGACCTGGCCGAAATTGCCAACGGCGCCACGCCGGACCGCTGCGTGCTAAGCGAATACCACGGCATGGGATCCAGAAGCGCCGCTTTCATGATCCGCTTGGGGCAGTACAAATACGTGCATTACGTCGAGTACGCGCCTCAGCTCTTCGACCTGGATGCCGATCCCGAAGAGCTGACCGACCTCAGTGCCGATCCCGCTTATGCCCAGGCCCTGACAGCCTGCCGTGCCAGGCTGACCGCCATGCTGGATCCCGCCGAAGTAGACGCGCGTGCGCGCAAACGCCAGGCAGAGCTGCTTGCCCTGCACGGCGGTCGCGAGGCCGTGATCGCCCGTGGCGATCTCGGCTTCACGCCTGCGCCGGGCGTTGCCGCGGATTTCCAATAAGCCATAAGAAGACCACCAAGATAAGGAGAGAACCATGCTACGCGGCCTCATTGCCTTGCTCATGACTTCAATGGCCGTGGCAGGCCCGTCCTGGGCTGCCTCCTGGCCCGAGCGGCCCGTCCGCTTCATCGTGCCGTTCCCGGCGGGGGGTGGCGTCGATACCGTGGCGCGCGTGTACGGCGCCGCCCTGGCCGGGCTCATCGGCCAGGAGATCATCATCGACAACCGTTCCGGAGCATCGGGCGCCATCGGGGCCCAGGCCGTGGCCAAGGCAGCACCTGACGGCTATACCTTCCTGATGTCGTCGCCAGCGGAAGTCATGGTCAATGCCATCGCCGGCCAGCCTATGTCCTACGATCCCCGCAAGGACCTGGTACCGGTGGCGCTAGCCGGTGAAACGCCCCTGGCCATCGTCGCGCATCCTTCGGTCGGGGCACGGAACCTGAAGGATCTGATCGCGCGTGCCAAGGCCGGTCAGCTCACGCTCAGCTACGGCACGCCGGGCCGCGGCAGCACGATGAACTTCGCCGGAGAAGCCCTCAAGTCCGAGACGGGGCTGGACTGGCAGCACGTGCCATACAAGGGCGCGGCGCCGGCGGTCAACGACGTGCTCGGTGGGCAGATCCAGATCGTCATCTCGGGCATGCCCCCGCTGGTCCAGCACATCAAGGCGGGCAAGCTGACCGCGCTTGCCGTGACCTCGTCGAAGCGTTCGCCCGTGCTGCCCGACGTGATGGCCGTGTCCGAGCTGCAGGGATTGTCGGACTTCCGCTTCACCAACTGGATGGGGGTTTTCGCCCCGCAAGGCACCCCCCAGGAGATTGTCGACCGGATGGGGCAAGCATTCGAAACCGCGGCCAGGGACCCCGATGTGATGAAGCGCCTGCAGGATGCAGGGCTGGTTCCCAGCGGCATCCGCGGCCCCGCATTCGCCAAGTTCCTGGACGAAGAACGCGCCCGCTACCAGGATGTGGCTGGCAAGACGGCGATCAAGTCGGACTGATGCTGCCGTCCAGGCATGGGCGAACTCGCACGGGGTGCCTGGCATGCCGCAGGGTGCTTCATGCCTTGATGGCGAAGGGGTCGCGCGTCTCGTTCGAGAAATCGATCATGACATTCTTGCTGACCGTGAACTCGAGCAGGCCGAGCTCGCCGCGCTCGCGGCCGAATCCGCTCTCTTTGACGCCGCCGAATGGGGCCTGTGCGGAAACCATGCGGTAAGTATTGACCCAGACCACGCCGCTGCGCAGTTCCCGCCACATGCGCATGGCGCGCGAGATGTCCTGTGTCCACACGCCGGCCGCCAGGCCGAACGTGGTGCCGTTGGCCAGTTGCAGCGCCTGCGCCTCGGTATCGAACGGAATCACGGCAAGCACCGGGCCGAACACCTCTTCCTGCGCCAGGCGCATGGCGTTGTCGACTTCCGCGAAAATGGTGGGCTTGATGAAAAGTCCCTTGGCCAATGGACCTTCCCGGGCGGGTTCTCCCCCCGTTACCAGCCTGGCGCCTTCCTGCCTGGCGTGCTCGATACTCTGCAGGATCCGGTCGAATTGCGGCTGGTTGGCGGCAGTGCCCATTTCAGTGGCGGGGTCCAGCGGATCGCCCAGCACGATGCGCTCGGCCCGCGCGGCCAGCCGTTGCACGATCTGCGCGTAGATAGTGCGTTGCACCAGCAAGCGCGAGCCGGCGATGCAGGTCTGGCCGGCCGCCGCGAAAATGCCCGCCAGCGCACCGACCTCGGCCTTGTCCAGGTCCGCGTCATCGAAGATGATGTTGGGCGACTTGCCGCCCAGTTCCAGCGCCACGGGAATCAACTGCCTGCCCGCCTCGGCGGCGATTTCGCGCCCACCCCTGCCGCTGCCGGTAAAGCTGATCTTGTCGATTCCGCCGCCGCCCACCAGCGAACGGCCCACGTCCACCGCGCCGGTCACGACATTGATGACACCCGGCGGAAATCCCGCCGCCTCGAGCAGGCGGCAGAACTCCAGCGTCGTGGCGCTGGCATGTTCAGAAGGCTTGATGACCACGCAGTTTCCCGCGGCCAGGGCGGCGGGCAGCTTGTTGCCCAGCAGCGCGATCGGCGAGTTCCATGCGGTGATCATGGCAATGACGCCATAGGGTTCGCGCGCCACGAAATCGAACACATCGGGTTTGTCGAGCGGTATCACCGATCCCCATATCTTGTCGGCGTAGCCGGCAAAGAAGCGGAAGATTCGCGCCACGTAGAACATCTGTGCCTTGGTTTCGCGAATGGTCTTGCCGTTGTCCGTGCTTTCCAGCCTGGCCATCCGGTCGGCGTTGTCTTCGAGCAGGCCCGCCACGTTGTGCAGCAGCGCGGCTCGCTGGCTGCCGTTGGTCTTGCGCCATACGGTCTCGTACGCATTGCGGGCAGCCGCCACGGCGCGGCGGACGTCGGCGGGCGTGGCTTGCGGGATGCGTGCCCACTCTTGCTGGTTGAACGGGTTGATGGCGGCGAACGTATCGCCATCCGCGCCGTCTTGCCATTGCCCGTCGATATACAGCTGGTAGCGTGAGTGCATGTCGGTCTCCAGGGATGGAAGCGGCGGCGTATCCGCCTGATCCATCCGAGGATAGCCCGCCGCTGCTATGGGAAAAAATAATATTTATGAATGTTTCCAGGCCAGATCGGAATAGTGGAGCCCTGAAGAAACGGCCCGGATGGCATGTTTTTCAGTATGCCAATTATTGATAGAAGAATATTCAAACATTATTTGATGTCATGGTTTCGCTCATGCATCATCCGCCGGTAATGCGTACGTGAACCGCGGGTCTGCCTTCGTGGCGGCTCGTCCCGTAAGGAGCGTTGCGGCAATGTATGTCAAGTCGGTTCCCCATGATTCGGAGTTCGATTTCATCGTCTGCGGCGCCGGCAGTGCCGGTTGCGTGGTCGCCGAGAAGCTCTCTGCCGATGCATCCAACCGGGTCCTGCTTGTCGAAGCGGGTGGCCGCGACCGCAATGTGAATATCCGGGTTCCGTTGCTGGTGGTCAACCTGATCAACAACCAGGCCGTCACCTGGCCCTATCTTACCGAGCCCCAGCTGCACCTGAACGGCAAGCCCCAGCGCTGGACCCGCGGCCGCGTGATCGGCGGTTCCGGCGCAATCAACGGCAATCTGTTTGCGCGCGGCGACCCGGCCGAATACGACAACTGGCGCGAACTGGGCTGCCAGGGATGGGGGTATGCGGATATGCTGCCTGTCTTCAAGCGACTGGAAGATTTCCCACCTGGCGATCCGGACCTGCGCGGGCGTGGCGGCCCCATACACTGCACGCGGCTGGACAAGTTCGATCCCTTGTCTGAAGCGTTCGTGGCGGCCTGTGGACAGGCCGGCTATCGCTACCTGAACGACTATAACGACGGCAGCTACGAAGGCGCATTCTTCCTGCAGTATTCCACGCGCCGCGGCCTGCGCGACAATACCGCGGCGGCCTATCTGAAGCCGGCCCGCAAGCGGCGCAACTTGACGATACTGACGGGGGCCGTCGTCGCGCGCGTCCTGATGGACGGCCGCCGCGCCGCCGGCATCGAGATCATTCAAGACGGCGCCAGGCTTGCGCTGCGCGCCCGCAAAGAAGTGGTCCTGAGCGCCGGGCCGCTGGCCACGCCGCAGATCCTCGAGCTTTCCGGCGTGGGCAATGAAGCCGTGCTGGCCGCGCATGGCATACCGGTGGTCCACCATTTGCCGGGCGTAGGCGAGAATCTGCGCGACCATCCCAATACGCGCCTGACCTTCGAGTGCGCGCGCCCCATCACGATCAACGACGTCCTGCGCAGCCCGCGCCGCAAGCTGCGGGAAGGCTTGCGGTTCTTGCTGCGCCGCAATGGGCTGCTTTCCATATCGTCGTCAACGGCGCAGATGAACCTGCGCAGTAGCGCAGAGGCCAGGCAGGCCGACCTGGTGCTGCGGCTGCAACCGCTCTCGGGTGGCGATCGCTATGCGCGCACACCGGGTACCGGCATGGACATGTTCTCCGGTTTTACCTTCGGGGTCACTATTTTGCAGCCGGCGTCCACGGGCACGGTGCATATCCAGAGCGCCGATCCGCTGCGGCAGGCGCGCATGGACCCGTGCTACCTGTCGCGCGACGAGGACGCGCGCCTGTTCTTGCGGGGCATGCGCATTGCCCGGCAGGTGGCCGCCATGCCCGCGCTGCAGCCGCTTATCGTGCGCGAGACCCGGCCTGGGCCGGACGCGGCCAACGATGCCGCCATGCTGGCCTACCTGCGCGAAACGCTGCAGACCTCATGGCACATGGTCGGAACCTGCAAGATGGGCGTGGACGATATGGCCGTGGTCGACCCCGATCTGCGGGTGCGGGGAATTGGCAACCTGCGCGTCATCGATTCATCCATATGCCCGACGCTGCCGTCGTCGGGCACCAATATCCCGACGATCGCCATTGCGGAAAAAGGAGCAGAGCGCCTGCTGGCTGCCCACCAGGCGTGAAGCGACCGGATAGCGTGCAATGTGCCCTCGATGGGTGGGAGACAGATACATGTGGAGAATCAGGTTCTTTTGCGGCGCGGTGCTGGCACTGTTTGTGCAGGCCGCCGCGCAGGCCGCCGACGATTACCCGGCCAAGCCCATCAACCTGGTGGTCGGCTTCACGGCCGGCGGGCCCACCGATTCGGCCGCCCGCATCCTGGCCCAGCAACTCGGGCGGCAGCTGGGCCAGTCGGTCGTGGTGCAGACGCGCGCCGGAGCGGGGGGATCGATCGGCGCAAACTACGTGGCGAAATCGGATCCCGACGGCTACACGCTGTATCTTGCGGTGCAGACCACGCACGCCGTGGCGCCGTATCTGTATCCGGACGTCGGCTACGACCCGATCAAGGATTTCACCGGCATCGTACGGGTCGTGCACAACCCGCTCTTGATGGTCGTGAACCCGGAGGTGCCCGCGAACAACCTGTCCGAACTCGTGGCCTATCTCAAGGCCAATCCGGGCAAAGTGAATTTCGCGACCGGCGGCATCGGCTCTTCGCCGCATATGTCCATGGAGTTGTTCAAGAAGGCGGCCGGGCTCGATATCATGCCTGTTCACTACAAAGGTGACGCCGCCGCCCAGGTCGACCTGCTGAGCGGGCGCGTCAGCGTGATGATGTCGAGCATCTCGGGGCTGCTGGCCGGGGTGCAGGACGGCAAGCTGCGGCCGATTGCCGTCAGCGGGCGTACGCGGTCGCCGCTGCTGCCCGATGTGCCGACGATTGCTGAGTCCGGCTATCCGGACTTCGAGGTGATTACCTGGTTTGGCCTGGTGGCGCCGGCCGGCACGCCCCAGCCTGTTATCGACCGCCTCAACCATGAAGTGCTCGCGGCGCTCAAGGTGCCCGCGGTCAGGCAGCAGTACACGAAGATGGGGTTCGAGATCGTGCCCAATTCGTCCGCCGAGTTCACGCGGTTCATCGCCGACGAGAACGTGAAATGGAGCGGCCTGATCAAGGAACTGAATCTCAGCGCGGAATGAATCAATCGGAGCCTCCACCATGATCGAGCAGATCGAAATCCATGTCACCGAAATCCCGGTCAGAGTCAAGCGCATCTTCTCCAGCGGCGTCTACGATACCGGCCCGTCGGCGTCCTTGTTGAGCAAGCCTGTGCTGGTCAAGATCCATGCGCAGGGCGTCGTGGGCTATGGCCAGATACGGCCCATCTCGCCCGGCCATTTCGTTGCCGACACGACCCAGAGCGTGATCGCCGCCATTACCGAGGTGTATGGTCCCGCGTTGCTGGGCAAGCAGATCTTCGACATCGAGAGCATCAACGAGAGCTTCGACCAGCGGCTGGCGGGCAATCCCGCCGCGCGCGCCGTGCTGGACATCGCGTTGCACGACGCCATGGGCAAGGCGTTGAAGGTGCCCGTGCATCGCCTGTTGGGGGGCTGCTGCCAGCCCGATATCCCCCTGGAATGGTCTGTCAGCCTGGCTGATGACCCTGCCGTCATGGTGGCCGAGGCCACCCGTGCCGTATCCGAATTCGGCATCCGGGTCCTGTGCCTGAAAGCAGCCGACCGGCGCGGCTGGAGACAGGACGTCAAGAATTTCGAGGCCGTGCGCCGGGCGGTCGGCGATGACATAGAGATCGGCGTCGATCCCAACACCGGTTGGTCGGTGGCCGACTCGATCCAGGCCATCCGCGCCTTGCACCCCATGGGACTGAGCTATGTCGAGCAGCCCGTGGCGCGGCGCGACCTGAAAGGCATGGCGGCGATCCGCCGCGAATGCAGGGGCGTGCCGCTGATGGCCGACGAAGGCCTTTTCACCGTGCAGGACGCCTACGCGCTGGCCGAGGCCGGCGCCGTGGATGCGTTATGCATCAAGCTCTACAAAGTGGGGGGGCTGACATCGGCTCGCAAGATCGCGGCGGTGGCAGAAGCCGCGAACCTGCAGTTGAACTGCGGCGGCCTGGCAATCCAGTCGCAGCTCGAGGCCAGCGCGGCCGCGCATTTCTATGCAAGCATTCCCGCCCGCCGCATGATGGGCGCGGGCGAATTCCTGTTCGGGCTGAATACCACCGCGCCCGACCCGCTGGTCCCGCAAACGGATTTCGTCGTGCGCGACGGCCATGTGAAGGTGCCCATGGCAGATGGCCTGGGCGTGACCGTGGACGAAGCATGCCTGAAACAACACACGCTTTGGCAAGGCACGGTCAAGTAAGCCGGGGCCGGGCCGCGCCAGGGCTACCGCAATGCGCTGCCGCGCACCAGCACGGCGCCTTCGAACAGGCGCCGCTGCGTACGGTAGAAGCCGCCCTGGACGGCCCGCCACGCGCCGCCTTCGCGGCAGACGGTGGCCGCCACCTGCAGCACGCCGGAAGGCATGCCCAGGCGCAGGTCGGCAGGGCCGGCCTGCGGTTGCCGTGCTGCCTGGTGGACCACGGTGCCCTCGATGCGCGCCGCGACGGCCATGCACATGGATACGCCCAGCGGCAGGGCCCGGTGCGCCTGCCCGTTCGAGATGACGCGCGCGATCAGGTCGACGTCCGAATCCGTGTGCGTGCTTGCGGACAGGGTCGAGAACGAGGCGGGTGGAGCTACGAAGGCGATGAAGGGCACGGCGGTTTGCGCGCGCGCCTGTCCGGCGTCGGTGGCCAGGCCCATGCGCAGCGAGGCCGCGATCCGGATGGCGGCGAGCCGGTTCATGAGTACGGTGTCGCCATCCAGTTGGGCGGGCATTTCGTGGCCGCTCAGGCCCAGGTCGGCGGCCAGGACGAAGACGCATGCGTTGCTGGCATCGACCATGGAAGCGCGGATCGGCCCGTAGCCGGGCACGTCCAGCCATTCCTGCTCTTTGCCGGTGGGTAGCAGCCTGCCGGTCGAGGCGCCGCCGGGATCCATGAAATCCAGGCGCAGCGGGGCGCCGGTACCGGCCACGCCGGGTATCTCCAGGTCGCCGTCCACGGCGGCGCGGCCGTCTTCCAGGCCGAACGTGGCCACGATGATTTTCTGCGTATTGGTGTTGTGGATGCGTACCCGCGCCAGGTCGCCGTCGGCGCTAATCAGGCCTTCGTCGACAGCGAAGGGCCCCACTACCGACGACATATTGCCGCACAAGGGCTGGTAGTCGACATGGGACGAGGCGATCATGACCTGGGCGAAGGTGTAGTCGATGTCCGCATCCGCGCGGCTGGGCGGGCCGACGACGCAGATCTTCGACAGCGACGACAGGCCGCCGCCCATGCCGTCGAGCTGCCTGCCGTAGGGGTCGGGGCTGCCCAGTGCCCCCAGGAACAGCCTGTCCCATTCCCTGCGGTCGTCGGGCAAGTCGCGCCGATGCAGCACCAGGCCCTTGCTGGTTCCGCCACGCATGAATACGGCCGGAAGTCGATACTGTGCCAATGGCTGCCTCCGTGGGCCTTCAATCGACGGTAGCGCCGGCCGCCTGCACCGCCTGGCCCCATTTGTCGATTTCGCCTTGCAGGAAGCGCGAGAATTCGGCCGGCGTGCTCGCCACGACTTCATTGCCATTGCGCGTCATGGCGTCGCGGAACCCCTGTTGTTGCGCGATGCGGACGACCTCGCGATTGATTTTCCGGATGGTGGCGGCCGGCGTGCCGGCCGGCGCAAGCAAGCCGTACCATGATGCGACGTCGTAACCCGCCACGCCGGACTCGATCATGGTGGGTACCTCGGGAAGCAGCGGCGACCGGTGAGCGCCTGTCACGGCCAGCGGCTTGAGCCTGCCGGCCTGGATCAGCGGCACGGCCGAAATGAGCGCGCCGATGTAAACCTGGCCGCGGCCGGCCATTACATCGTTCATGGCCGCGATGGCGCCCTTGTACGGCACATGCACCATGTCGATGCCGGCCGCGGCCTTCAACATCTCGGGCGCCAGGTGATTGAGCGTGCCGTTGCCCGCCGACGCATACACCAGCGAACCTGGCTTGGCCTTGGCCAGGTCGATCAGTTGCCGTACCGAGTCGGCATGCACGGCGGGATTGGCGACCAGGATGTCGGCCACTGTGTTGACCAGGCACACGGGAGCGAAATCGGACACGGCGTCGTAAGGCAAGGTCTTGTACAGGCTGGGCGCGATGGAAAAACTGACATCGGTCATCAGCAGCGTGTATCCATCAGGGTCGGCCTGCGCGACGGCGGCCGTGCCCAGCGTCGTGCCGGCACCGGGCTTGTTCTCGACCACGACCGGCACGTTCCACGCCTTGTTGAGCTCGCGGGCCAGTTCGCGCGCCACATAGTCGATGCCCCCGCCCGGCGGATAGACCACGACGATCCTGATGGGCTTTTCGGGGTACGCCGCTGCCTGGGCCACGCCGCACCAGAACAGGCCGAGCGCGGCGGCCCACAGCAACGCCGCGATCAGGTGCCGCGCCGGCCTGGCGATGCGGGGCTGCGCCATCACCGGTCTCCGTGGGCGGCGGCCTGCCTGCGGGCCAGCTCTTGCTTGACCCACTCCGTCACGCCGCCCATGTCGATGATCTCCTGGATGAACCGGGGCAGCGGTTGCGCCTGGTAGGGTGTGCCATCGAGCTGGATGCGGCCGCTCGCGGTATCGACTTCGATCGCCTGACCCTGGACAGCGGCGGCGGCCACCTCGGGGCTTTCAAGGATGGGCAGCCCCAGGTCGATCGACATGCGGTAAAAAGTGCGCGAGAAGCTGGCCGCCACGATGCCGCCGATACCAAGGGCCTTGAGGCCGAAGGGCGCCTGTTCGCGCCCCGAGCCGCAGCCGAAGTTCTCGCCGGCCACGATGATGTCGCCGGGCTTGACCCGCTGGACAAAATCGGGGTCCACCTCTTCAAAGATATGCTTGGCGATATCGGCGGGATTCAGCAGCGACAGATAGCGTCCGGGCACCATGACATCGGTGTCGACGCTATGGCCCAGCTTTTGCACATTTCCTTTCAGCATCATGATGGGCTCCTTATAGTTTCGCCGGGTCGATGATCTCGCCCGCCACGGCGGTGGCGGCCGCGACGTACGAGTTTCCCAGGAACACCTGGGCGCCTGCATGGCCGCCCCGGCCCTTGAAATTCCTGTTGATGGTCGCGAAACCCACCTCGCCGTCGTCCAGCGCGCCGTTGTGGCCGCCGAAACAGGCACCGCAGGTGGGCGTGCTGACGGCGGCGCCGGCCTCGACGAACTGTTCGATCAGGCCTTCGGCCATGGCCTCCATGTAGATCTTCTGGGTCGCGGGCACGATGATGGCGCGCGTGCCGGCGGCGATCTTGCGGCCCTTGAGGATGCTGGCGATCTGGCGCAGGTCTGTCAGCGTCCCGTTGGCGCAGTTGCCCATGTAGACCTGGTCGACGTGGACACCCTGGACCTGGTCCAGCGGCACGACGTTCTCCGGGGAATAGGGCTTGGCCACCATGGGTTGCATCCGGGCCAGGTCCAGGTCGTGACGCGAATGATATTGGGCATCGGCATCGGCGTTGACCATTTTCCACGGCCGCTTACAGGTCGCCTGCGCCCAGGACCGCGTGAAGTCGTCAGCCTCGACGATGCCGGTCTTGGCCCCGGCTTCCACGACCATATTGCAGATCGCCATGCGTTCGTCGATGTTGAATTCGGCGATGCCGGGGCCGCCGAATTCCATGGATCGGTACAAGGCGCCGTAGACACCGATTTCTTGAAGAATGTGCAGGATGACATCCTTGCCGGTGACGTACGGCGCTTTCTTGCCGTGCAAATGGAACCGCATCGATTCAGGCACGCGGAACCAGGTTTCGTCCAGCACCATGATGGCTGCCATGCCCGACCAGCTCATTCCCATGCCAAAGGCATTGAAGGCGCCGGCGGTTCCGGTGTGGGAGTCCCCGCCGGCAACCAGGTCGCCGGGGCCGATCAGGCCCACCTCGGGTATCAGGGTATGTTCTATCCCGCCTTTGCCCACATCGTAGAAGTGCTCGATGCCCTTTTCGCGGGCAAAGCGCCGCATGTCGCCCAGCATGCGCGCGCCGGCGGCGCTGGGGGCGGGTGCAAAGTGGTCGCATACCATGGCCACTTTGTCGGGTATGGCGACCCGCTTGCCTCCCATGTTCGCAAAATGCCGGAAGGCCACCGGGCCGTTGGCATCGTTGAGCAGGACCAGGTCCACCCTGGCGCGGATGACGTTGCCCGGCTCCACGCGCTGGCTATCGTCGATCTGGTGTGCCTGCAGTATCTTTTCCGCAACTGTCTGTGCCATGTGACATCGCCTCGTCTGGTTACTGTGCGTGCGCGTCGCCGCCGCGCGGGTCGGCAGCTTGCCCCTGGCCGGCCTGGGCCGCCCGGTGGGCAGCGCGGGCCGTCAGGCCTGCGCTTTGGCCGGCCAGGCGGCCGAACACGGCGCCGCTGGTCAGCCCGCTGGCGCCGGGATAGTTGAAATAGAAAATGCCGCCCACCATCTCGCCGGCCGCGTACAGGCCGGCAATCGGTTCGTGGTTGGTGTCCACCACCTGCCCGTCGGTGGTGATCCGCAGCCCGCCGAACGTGAATGTCACCCCGCAAGTGATGGCATAGGCGTGGAAGGGCGGCGTATCGAGGGGCAGCGCCCAGTTGGATTTCGGTATCGGCAGGCCCCGGGTACGCTTGCCGTCCTTCACGTTCGGGTCGAACGGCACGTCCGGGTCGACCGCGGCGTTGAAGTCCTGGATGGTCCGCAGGCATTGGTCCGGATCCACGTCGTCGAGCTTTTGCACCAGTTCTTCCAGCGTATCGGCCTTCACCCTGGTGACGTGGCGCGTGCGGTATTCATCCAGCAGCAGATGGGTGACCTTGTCGTCGTAGATCTGCCAGGCAAACTGGCCGGGCTGCTCCAGGATGAGATGGCCGTACTTGGCATAGGTGAAATTGCGAATATCGGCACCTTCGTCCAGGAAGCGCTCGCCGTTGCCATTTACCATGATGCTGAAGGTGTAGCTGTGGCGCTGGAAGTGCGGTGTCAGATCCGGATCGCCGAAGTCCGTGGCGTAGCGTTCCCAGCCCACGGCGTGGCAGCCCGACCAGTGCCCATACGGCTGGGCTCCGATGCGCAGCGCCATGGCCAGGCCGTCCCCGGTGTTGTACTTGGTGCCGCGCACCTTGGCCATGTCCCAGCCCTTGCCCAGGTACTTGGTGCGCCACTCGGCATTGGCCTCGAAGCCGCCGCAAGCCAGGATCACCGCGCGGGCGCGAATGCGCAACATGGCACCGCCGATGCGTGCCACGACACCTGTTACGCCATGCACGTCATGGATCAGATCCCGCACCCAGGCCTCGTACACGACGGTCACGCCCTGGTCTTCGGCGGCCTTGTACAAGGCTTCCACCAGCCCTGGTCCGCCCCCATAGGTTGCCAGCGGCGCGCCGCCCCAGAACGTAAAGCGGCCGTTCGATTTGTAGGCCTGGCGACCGTAGTTGGGCATGAATTTCACGCCATTGTCTTTCAACCAGCGCATGACCGAGTTGCTCTGGCGCACCAGGATCTCGCACAGATCGGGATCGGTGCGGTGCTGGGTGATGCGCGCCATGTCGTCGAAGAAATCGCTTTCCGTGTACGAGCCGAAATCGCTGGTCGCGACCTCGTCCGGTGTCAGGTCGTGAGACAAGGCAAGAATGTCATCCAGGCCTTCGTAGGCAAAGCGGACTTTGCCATCGGTATAGGTGCTGTTGCCGCCGCGATGCTCGAACGGGGCGCGTTCAAGCAGCAGGACTTTCGATCCTTGTTGCGCGGCCGAGATTGCCGCGCACAACGCGGCGTTGCCGCCCCCGACCACCACGACGTCGTGCACCGTCGCATCCAGACTCATAGAAACTCCTGCATCATCACAAATTGGGATATTGCGCGCCTGAAGCCAGCAGGCAGGCGCGGACCTGTCTATTGAATGGTGACGTGGGCCTTGCTGATCAGCTCGGCCCACTTGCCTATCTCGCTGTCTATGTATTGCCCGAACTGGCCGGGACCTTCATGCGCGGGAATGACGCCCTGCGCGATGAATTGCTCTTGCACATCCTTGCGCTTCATCGTGGCGGCAATGGCCTGGTTGAGCTTTTCGATCACGGGTTTGGGCGTCTTGGCCGGCACGATGATGCCGTACCATGAACTGGCGTCATAGCCGGCCACGCCCGCTTCTTGCATGGTGGGAACGTCCGGCAGCGCCGGGTGGCGCTTGTCGGTGGAAACCGCCAGCGGCACCAAGGTGTTCTGCTTGATCTGGCCCAGCGCCGAGGTGATCGATGCGGTCAGCAGCGGCACTTCCCCGGCAACCGCGGCCTGGGTCGAGGGCGCGCCGCCTTTGTATGGAATGTGCACGATGTCGATCCCGGTCTTGGCAATGAAGAGCTCCATGGCCATATGGGTGATATTGCCGACGCCGCCCGATGCGTAATTGAGCTTGTGCGGATTGCGCCGCGCGTAGTCGATCAGTTCCTGGATCGAGCGTACGGGCAGCTTGGGGTTCACCGCGAATACCGACGGGCCGTAGCCGATCAGGGCCACTGGCGCGAAGTCCTTCCTGACGTCGAAGGGCAGGCTGGAAAACAGCGACGGCATGGCGATCGTGGCATTCGTCAGGTACATGGTGTAGCCATCCGGTGCCGACTGGGCCACATAGTTGGCGCCGATATTGCCGGCCGCGCCGGGCTTGTTCTCGACCACCACGGATTGGCCCAGCTGTTGCGCGATGCCTTGGGCGATCAGGCGGGCGACCACGTCGGTCGCACCGCCCGGCGCGAACCCCGAGACCACTTGCAGCGCATGGTTGGGGAAGTTGGCGGCGCCGGCAGCGGTGTCGGCGCGGGCCGCACCGCTTGCCATACAGGCCCCCGCGCTTGCAACCAGGATCATGCTGACCACCTTGAATACTCGTTGATTCATGGTCCTCCTCCTTGAGGGCACACGTACTCGGTACGTTGCATTGTCAGCCCGGTGCCTCGAGTGCGCCGGTGCGCCGCCGGACGACTGCAGCGTCGACGGTCCAGAGGATGGTATCAGCGTGATAAATAGCCTGCCAGAATATTGTATTATCTTAGTATTCGATAAATACATACTGGGTTTTCCATGAAACTGCTGCGCCTGCGCTATGTCCTGGAAGTCTTCCGGCATGACAACCACATCTCCAAGACGGCCGAGGCGCTGCACACTTCGCAGCCCGGCATCAGCAAGCACATCCAGATGCTTGAAGACGAACTGGGTTTCAAGATATTCACGCGCAAGCGCAACCGGATCGTCGGCCTGACCGACCCGGGCGAAGAGGTCATTGCGATCGCGCAGCGGGTGCTCAACGACATCGACAGCCTCAAGCGGCTCGGCGAAGAGGTGTCGGCACGCGAGGGCGGCGCCCTTACCATCGCCACGACGCATACTCAGGCGCGGTATGTACTGCCGGACATCATCGCGCGCTTCATCAAGCGGCATCCTAAGGTCGACATCAACTTGCGGCAGGGAAACCCGACGCAGATATGCGAAATGGTCGAGGCAGGCGATGCAGATATTGCCATCGGAACCGAGACGACACGGCCGTTTCCGACGCTGGTCAGGCTGGATTGCTTTCCACTCGAACGCTGCATCATCGCCAAGGTCGGCCATCCGCTGCTCAAAGTAAGAAAGCTGTCCCTGCAGGACATCGCCCGCTATCCCATCATTACGCACGATCCCTCATTCAGCGGGCGGTGGAAGGTGCTGGATGCATTCACCCAGGCCGGCATCACGCCCAAGATCATCTTCGGCGCGGTGGACGCAGACGTGGGCAAAACCTACGTCGAGCTCGGTCTGGGTATTTCCGTGGTTACCACGGTTTCGTACAACCGTCGCAAAGACACCGGCCTGCGGGCAATCGCGGCAGGACACCTGTTTGCGCCGAGCATGACCGCCGTTTCGCTGCGCGCCAACAACTACCTGCGCAACTACACCTACGACCTGATTCGCATGTTGTCGCCCAAGCTGACCCGCGACGTGGTCATGAGCGCGATGCAGAGCGCGCGCGGCGCGAAGGTCGCGACAAAGTGAACCGCGGGCCGGCGAGGCCTTCGAGGAACAAGAACGGAGACACCAGTATGCGATTCAGCCTGCGCCAGATGGAAGTGTTCAGGGCCGTCATGCTGACGGGCTCGATCAAGGGGGCGTCTCGATTGCTCTTTACCTCTCAGCCCGCGCTCAGCCGCATCGTTGCGCATACCGAGCTGACGCTGGGGTTGGCCTTGTTCAACCGGGTAAAGGGGAAACTGATACCCACACCCGAGGCCGAGGCCTTGTTCCGCGAGGTCGACCAGTGCTACCAGCAGGTACTGCGTGTCGACGATTTCGCGCGCGGCCTGGTCAGCGGACCGTCGGGAGTGCTGAACCTGGCTTGCAGCCCGGCGCTCAGCCGTGGCCTGGTGGCCAAGGCGATTACCCGTTTCGTGCAGCACTATCCCAATATCCAGGTGAACTACTGCCTGACGCTATTGAACAGCATGGCGCAGGACGTGCTGGGCAACAAGGTGGACCTGGCGATTTCCGTGCTGCCGATCGAGCATCCCAACCTGCGGGTGACGCCATTCATGGAAGGCCGCATGGTGTGCGTGGTGCCGCGCGGGCACGCGCTGGCTGGGCTGGAACGCGTGGGCATCGCTGACCTGGCGCGTTATCCGCTGATCGCGCATCACCCCAGTATTCCATTCGGCCAACTGGTTTCGGCCGCATTCAACAAAGCCAACATCAGCCTGCAAGCTTCCGTCTACATTCACCAGACCGACACCGCCTGCAGCCTGGTGCGCGCGGGTGCCGGCGTGGCCATGGTGGACCAGTTCACCGTCGAAGGCATGGCCTGGCCCGATATCCAGGTGCTGCCGCTGGCCGAGAACATCCCGCTCAACCCCAGCATCGTGCGTTCGGCGTTCGATACGGGCAAGAGCCACGCGGCAAAGTTCATCGAATTGCTCTTGAAGGGCGAGCAGGCCGGCGATCGCGCGCCCTGAAGGTGTCATAGGGCCAGTCTGTGTTGCATTGCGGCATCCGGCGCATTGCGCCGATCCGGGCCTGGCGATTAACGTCAGGCTATACCCCATTGCGGAATCAGCACTCGCCCAGTCCAGTCCAAATCCCTAGGATTTCACTTATGACGCCAGGCCAACGCGCCGGCGCGAATCGTGAATCCTGTGGAGACGGTAACAATGAAGCTGGGACTAATAGGCCTGGGTAATATCGGCCAGCATTTTGCAAATCGCCTGTTGGCCGCCGGCCATGAACTGATCGTGCACGATCGGTCGGCCGCGGCACAAGAGCGCATCGTTGCCCGTGGCGCGCAGGGGGCCGGCAGCGTGCAGGCGCTGGCCGAGCAGACGCCCATCGTGTTGCTGTGCCTGCCCATGCCGGCCGTGGTGGCCGAAGTCGGCGCGCAGGTCGCCAAAGTAAAAGGCGTGCGCATCCTGCTCGACTTGTCGACGACCGGCCCGTCGGTTACCCATGCTGTCCAAACGCTATTGGCCGAGCAGGGCATCGCCATGGTCGGGTCGCCGGTCAGCGGCGGCACGGTAGCGGCGGAAAAGGGCACTCTGGCGGTGATGGCGGCTGGCCCGAAAGAGGCGTACGACGAAATCGAGCCCGTGCTGCGCGTGATCGGCAAGAATGTGTTTTACCTGGGCGCCGATCCCAGCCTGGGCCAGACCATGAAGATCATCAACAATACCCTGTACGCCACCAGCATGGTGGCCAGTTGCGAGGCGCTGGTGTATGGCGTGAAGGCCGGGTTGGACCCCAAGACTCTGCTGGACGTGGTCAATGTGTCCAGCGGACGCTCTTTCGCGACGCTGGAGCGCATTCCGCAATGCGTGCTCGACCGTAGCTTTCCGGTGCGCTTCACGACCGAACTGCTGCATAAAGACGTCAAGATGTGTATCGACGAAGCCGAGAAGCTGGGCGTGCCCATGTCGGTGAACCCTGCCGCCCGGCAATTCCTGGCATTCGCGATCACGCAGGGCGACGGCCCGCGCGACAACGTGTACCCCATCCGGCATATCGAACAATGGGCGGGGGTTGAATTCGGCTCCAAGCCGGCGTGATCGCGCCGCGACAAGATACACCAGGAGACGAGTCATGAAGCGACGCTTGTTCGCTGCTTTGCTGTGCGCCTTGCCTGTGCTGGCCTGGGGGGCATATCCCGACAAACCCGTACGCCTGGTCGTGCCGTTTACGCCGGGCAGTATTACCGACGTCGTGGCGCGTGCGCTGGCCCAGGGCCTGGATGGCGAGCTGGGGCAGTCCGTGGTGGTAGAGAACCGCGCCGGTGCCAACGGTATCGTGGGGACGGCATCTGCCGTGCGTTCCAAGCCGGACGGATACACCTTGTTCATGGTGGGCGTCAGTACGGGAGCCAGCAACGTCAGCGCGTTCAAATCCCTGCCTTATGACCCACTGAAGGATTTCGCGCCCATCGGCCTGGTGGCCGAGGCGCCCTTCATGCTGGTGTCGCGCAGCGATCTGCCCGTCGGCAGCGTGAAAGACCTGGTCGGCTATGCCAAGGCGCATCCCGGAAAGCTGTCTTATGGCTACGGGTCGGGCAGTGCACAGTTATGCGGCGCCCAGGTAGTGTCCATGGGCGGATTCACTGCCACGCCCGTGGCCTATCGCGGCGTGCCCCAGGCCATGACGGACCTGATGGCGGGCGTGCTCGACTTCACCATTGCCGATATGGTCAACGGCTTGCAGCAGTCGCGCGCCGGCCGGGTCACGGCCTTGGGCGTGACCAGCAAGACGCGTTCGCCGTTGGCGCCAGAGCTGCCAACCTTGGCAGAAGCGGGGTTGCCCGACTACGACCTGAATGTCTGGTTCGGCGTGGCGGCGCCCGCCGGCACGCCAGCCGATGTGATAGCGCGTGTCAATGCTGCCCTGGGAAAAGTCCTGCAGTCGTCGTCGCTGCAGCAGCAGTTCGCCTCTAACGGATTGACGGTGCGGGCTTCCTCGGCCGAGGGGTTCCAGCAATTGATCGCGTCGGACATCGACAAATGGGGCAAGGTCTTCGTTGCCGCTGGCCTGACGCCTCAGTAGCGTCGGCCCGCGCGCGGCGTCATGGGCGCCGGCATTTATTTTTCATCCAGAACATCAAGGAGTGAACCAGCATGGCCATTCAAATCCGCAAGAAACTGTTGAACGTCGAGTCCATCTACCATGAAGGCGGGCCTGCGCGCGACACGCCGGTCAAGATGGCATCGATTGCCGTAGTGATCAAGAACCCGTATGCCGGCCGCTATGTCGAAGACCTGTCGCAGTTGGTCGAGGATTCCAAACTACTGGCCAAGGACATCGTGCCCGAGCTCATGGCCGCGGTGGGCGGCCCCGAAAAAGTCGAGGCCTATGGCAAGGGCGCGATCGTGGGGCTGAACGGCGAGCTGGAGCATGGGGCCATTTGGCATGAGGCGGGCGGTTGGACGATGCGCGCCGTGCTGCCCAAGGCAAAGTCCATCGTGCCCGCCGCCAAGGTCGTGGCCTCGGCGGGCACCCGCCTGCAGATCCCGCTGCACCATATCGAGGCCTGCTATGTGCGCAGCCACTTCAGCACCATGGACGTGGGCGCCATCGACAGCCCGCGCCCCGACGAGTTGCTGTACGCCCTGGTCATATCCACGGGATCCCGCGTTCACGAACGCCTGGGCGGCTTGCGTGCCGACAAGCTGACCGTCGGCGACGGCCAGCGCTAAGCCGCCATGCGCCGGCCGTGGCGCTGGCGCATGGCGCAATGGGGTTCGCCGTGACCGCGGCGAATCGCCTGATTTCCGATAACCGATAGGCGCCGCGCGGGCAGCTGGGCCCCGACGAGCGCCAACAAGGAGACAATAATGATCAAGGCTATCGCCGCCGCGGCGGCAAGCATGCTTTGCCTGATGGCTTCGCCCCTGGCCTGGGCCGACAACTGGCCCACCCGCCCGATCACGCTGGTCGTGCCGTTGGCGCCCGGAGGCAGCACCGACGCCACCGCACGCCTGATCGCCCAGAAGTTGCCTAAGGAACTGGGGCAACCGGTGGTAGTCGAGAACCGGGCCGGCGCCGGCGGTAATATCGGCGCTGATTATGTGGCCAAGGCAAGCCCCGACGGCTACACCTTCCTGATGTCCACCACCACCTTGATCACCAACGTGACGCTGTACAAAAATATGCCGCTCGATGTGCAGAAAGACCTGGCGCCCGTGTCGCGCGTGTCCCTGATCCCGAACGTCTTGATGGTGAACACGAATTTCCCGGCCCAGAACCTGGACGATTTCATTGCCTACGTGAAAAAGCACAAGAACACGGTAAATTATGGCTCTGCGGGTAATGGCACGTCACAGCACTTGTCGGGTTCGCTGTTCGGCCAGATGGCGGACGTCAGCATGACGCACGTGCCGTACAAGGGCGGGGCGCCCGCCAACAGCGACCTGCTGGCAGGCCAGATCCAGGCGGTTTTCTCGCCCATGGTCGAGATCCTGCCATTCATCGACAGCGGCAAGCTGCGTCCATTGGCGGTAACGACCCGGGAACGGTCGCCGCGCCTGCCGGACGTTCCTGCCGTTTCCGAGGCCTTGCCCGGCTACGAGGTTGTGCTGTGGAATGGCGTATGGGCGCCCGCGGGCACGCCGGCGCCGGTCATCCAGCGCATGAACCGGGCCATCAATGCGGTGCTGGCAGACGCCGAGGTGAAGAAAATCCTGCGCGAACAAGGTTCCACGCCTGCGGGCGATACCCCCGAAGCCTTCCGTGCGCTGGTCGGCACCGAGATCAAGAAATGGGGCGATCTGGTGAAATCATCGGGGGCAAGCATTGAATAGTTACTCAACTGGTCACTGAAGTTCAGAAAGGTCAAAGGCATGAAACCTGTATTGCTGGTCCTGGTGTTCTTGTCGGACGAACACCGCGCGCTGGTGAGCGAGCGGTTCGACATGATCTATGCGCCCAACGAGCATCTGGGCAAGGACCGCGCCAATGGCGAGGCGCAGATCGCCGCGCGCGGACAAGAGATCAAAGTGGTGCTGACCAACGGCACGAACGGCCTGCTGGCCAGCGAAATCGATCGCCTGCCGGCACTGGAGCTGATCTGCACCGTGGGGGTCGGATACGAGAACGTCGCGGTCGAGCACGCCAAGGCGCGCGGGATCCCCGTGGCCAACGCCGCCGGCACGAATGACGACTGCGTGGCCGACCACACGATGATGCTGCTGCTGGCCGCCATACGGCGCCTGCCCTTTCTGAACAGCGGCGTACGGCACGGCCTGTGGCGCGACGATATCCCCCGCCCGCCCCATGTGTCGTACCGCCGGCTGGGCATTCTGGGCATGGGGGCGATCGGCAAGAAAGTGGCCCGCCGTGCGTTGGGTTTCCATATGGAAATCGGCTATCACAACCGTCGCCGCCGCGACGACGTGGACTTCCAGTACTTCGACGATCTGAAGAGCCTGGCGCAATGGTGCGACTTCCTGGTGGTGGCCGCGCCGGGCGGGAAAGAGACCTACCACCTTGTCGACGAGGCCATCGTCAACGCCATCGGCTCGCAGGGTGTGCTGGTGAACATTGCCCGGGGCACGGTGGTGGACACCGATGCCGTGGCCGGCGCGCTGCGCGAGGGCCGCCTGATGGCGGCCGCCCTGGACGTGTACGAGAACGAGCCCACGCCGCCGGGGCCGCTGCTGGAACTGGACAACGCGGTATTGACGCCGCACATCGCCGGCATCTCGCCGCAGGCCATCGATATGTCGGTACGCAAGTTCCTCGAGAACGCAGAGCGCTTCTATGCGGGCAAGCCGTTGGTGACACCTGTGTGGTGAGGCATTCGCGCAGGCACGGAGGCTGGGCCGTTCCACCGCATGCAGGCGCACCCATCTGTTACTTCGGCCGCGGATCGCGCAGGCCCCGGTCCGGCGGCGCCAGTTCCCCCGCCCGCAGCCGCCGCACGCAGTTGACCACCGCCCGCGCCACGTTGCGCACCTCTTCCTGTACCGCCCGATCCGCGTCCAGCGCGGCGTGGCTGGTGGCATAGGGCCTGTAGTAGCCGATATAGCGGTCCAGCCGTGACGACGCGCCGGCATCGACCAGGCCCATCCAGTCCAGCCAGTCGCCAAGCGCACGCCGCTGGCCCTCGATGCCAGCCACGTCGCCGTGTACCACCAAGCCATAGGCGCGGCCCGCCAGGTGCTTGGGGTAGGGCCAGCCGTCCATTTCGATCTTCTTGGCCTTCATTGCGTCCTTGCCGCCGGTCGAGGTCGGGTCGGGGTTGCCGCCGTCGGCGCAAACCAGCCGGTCGATCATCAGCTTCAGGGGGCTGGGCGATTGATACCAGTAGGTGGGCGCGACCAATATCACGCCGTGCGCCGCCACCCATTGTTCATAGATGCCGTTCATTGCATCGTTATCCTGGCCCAGGGAATGGTTGGGATAACAACTGCACGGCCAATGGCACAGGGGCATCGCCGTGGACACGCACCCTTTGCAGGGGTGGATCTGGTACTGGTATTCCGAAACCAGCCGGCTCAGGTCGAGCATGTCGGCCTGCATGCCGCCCGCCTCTACTTCGTGGCGAACGATCTGTGCCAGCCGCCAGCTCTTGGAGACCTCGCCCGGACAGGTGCCGTCGTTGCGCGAGGCGCCGATGACCACCAGCACGCGCGAATGCGTATGCGGGTCGCGCTGGGTTGCCTCGGCCCGCGCCAGTCGGTCGCGAGTCTCTTTCCATTCCACCGACAGGTCGTAATCGGCATCGGCATAGCCCGGACCGGCCTTCACCGTGATGGGGGCCTTGCGGCCGTCCTGGTAAGCGTCCCATGCGATCGCTTCGAGCCGTTGCAAGGCCGCATGCTCGGCCTGGAAGGCAGGGTCGTAGAAGCGCCGCATGAAGCGCAGCCGAAATGCCTCGCGCGTGAGCGGGCCTGGATATTGGCCGGTACGAAGTTCGAGCTTGGGTGCGGTCATCGGAATCTGCCTGCGGGCATGGGGGCAGGCAAGGCCGCAAACTGCGTGCCCAAGGGGCTTATCGGGGCTGTCGAGGCTTCACGGGTATGTTGCGGTGCAGTATCCGCCCCGGGACCCTCGACCCATATGCAGCACGTTATGGATAATAAGATTATTTCATTTGAGCCGGTATGGCGGCGGCCAGATAATGCCTTCATTCGAATAACTAACTAATACCGGAGACAATCGCCATGCCTACAGCCTTGCTGCTGCGGCGGATGCCGCACGCCCTGTTGCTCAGCCTTGCGCTGGGCCCGGCTGCCGCCCATGCCGCCGGCTCCTATCCCGATCGCCCCATCACACTGGTTGTGCCGTTCGCCGCGGGCGGCGGTGCCGATGTGGTGGCCAGGCTGCTTGCCACGAAACTGCCTTCGCAATTGGGCGGCCAGTCCGTCATCGTGGATAACAAGCCGGGCGCCTCGGGCAATATCGGGGCCACCCAGGTTTCCCGCGCGCCGGCCGACGGGTATACCTTCCTGCTCACGAACAGCACGCTTACCATCAATGCCAGCCTGGACATGCGCGGTACGCCCGATGTGCGCAAGGCGCTGGCGCCGGTGTCCTTGCTGGTGATCGCGCCCGTGGCATTGGGCGTCAATGCGGCGGTTCCGGCCAAGACCGTGCCCGAGCTGATCGACTACGTCGGGCAGAATGCCGGAAAGCTCAGTTATTCCTCTTGCGGCAACGGTACGCCGCAGCACTTCACGGGTGAGTCCATCAAGCAGGCCGCCAAGCTCGACATGGTTCACGTGCCGTATAAAGGGTGCGCGCCGGCCGTCAACGACGGGCTGGGCAACCAGGTACCTATTCTTTTCAGCACGATTCCAAACCTGGCGCCGCATGCCGAATCGGGCAAGCTGCGCATGCTGGCCGTGGCCTCGGCCAAGCGGGTCTCGTTCATGCCCGATTTGCCGGCCATCGCCGAGACCAAGCCGTTCGGGGCACTGGACATTTCCGTATGGTTCGGAGTGCTTGCGCCCAAGGGCCTGCCTGCCGATGTAAAGGAAAAATTCGAAGCGGCCATCACGGCCACCATGGCCGATCCCGCCGTGCAGAAGGAATTCCGGGATCGCTATTACGAAATCGAGAAAACCGGGGCCGCGGCCATGTCCAGCCAGATCGACAAGGACCTGGACATGTACGGCAAGCTGGCTGAACAATCCGGCATCACGCTGGAATGACGCGGCCTTATCTTCAGACTTCGTTCCAAGGAAATTCCATGAGCATTGCCCCGGACCTCAAAGCCTGCATCGATGACCTGGTCGTTGCCAACCGCGTACTGGCGCGCTTCGGCGTGCTGGACGGGTTCGGCCATGTCAGCGTGCGGCATCCGCACGATGCGCAGCGCTTCCTGCTGTCGCGTTCACTGGCACCCGAGCTCGTCACGGCCGACGACATCATGGAGTTCGGCATGGACTCCGAGGTGGCCACCGAAGACGAGCGTAAGCCTTATCTGGAGCGCTACATCCATGGCGAGATCTACCGCGCGCGCCCCGACGTCCATGCCGTGGTGCACAGCCACTCGCCATCGGTGATTCCTTTCGCGGGCTCTTCGGTACGCCTGCAGCCCGTCTACCATATGGCGGGTTTTCTGGGGGGCGGTGCGCCGATATTCGACATCCGCTGTTGCTTCGGGGATACCGACATGCTGGTGCGCAACCGCGACCATGGCAAAGAGCTGGCGCAGACGCTGGGCGACAAGCAAATCTCGCTGATGCGCGGGCATGGCTTCGTTGCGGTAGGGGGCGGCATACCGGTGGCGGTATATCGCGCCATTTATACCGAGATGAACGCGGCGCTTCAGCAAAAAGCCATAGGCTTGAACGGCGACATCACCTACCTGAGCCCGGAAGAGGCGGCGCTGGCCGACGAGATGATGGCCGGTGTGATGAACCGGCCGTGGGAGCTGTGGAAAAAGAAGGCCTACGAGTAAGTCTTTCTTGGCGCACGCCGGGCGCGATCAGGCAAACGCCGCGATCCGGCAGCCGATGTCCTCTGCGGCCTGGCGGATGGTCCGGGCGATTTCGATGGCGCCGCGTGTGTCGCTGTGCACCAGGATGGAGTCCGCCGGCATGTCCAGGTCGGTTCCGTCAATGGCCCGAACCTTGCCTTCCTGCAGCACGCGCTGGACACGCTCGCGTACCAGTGCCGGGTCGTGAATGACGGCGCCCGCCGTCTTGCGGCTGACCAGCACGCCATCGGGTGTATAGGCACGGTCGGCCAGGAACGAGGCGACGATGTCCAGGCCCAGTTTCTGGGCCGCCCTGTACGCGGCGGTATGGGGTAGCGCCACGAACTTCAGGCCGGGATCGAAAGCCTTGAAGGCGCGCAGCGCGGCAAGGGCAACCTGGTCATCGACAAAGGAAAGATTGCCCAGTGCGCCATGGAAGTTGGCGTGCGTGAGCCGGGTTCCCGCGTGCTCGGCGATGGCGCTCAGTGCGCCAAGCTGGTACAGCGTCATCAGTTCAAGTTCTTTGGCGGTATAGGCGATATGGCGGCGCCCGAAACCCTGGCGGTCCGGATAGCCGACGTGCGCCCCGATGCTGACGCCATTCTTCTTCGCCAGCACCGCGGTCTCGTGCATCGTCATGAAGTCGCCTGCATGGAAGCCGCAGGCCACGTTGGCCGACGTGATGAGTTCCAGGATGGCGGCGTCATCGGCCATGACATAGTCGCCAAAGCCTTCGCCCAGATCGGAATTGATATCGATGGTTTTCATGGTGCATCCTTCATTGGAAACGGTGGCGTGTCAGCTCGCAACGCAGGGCAATGTCATCCAGGAGTTTCTGGTGACGGTTCCAAAGCGCGGCCGCGTACGCCACGTCGCACAGCGCAAAGCGCATCGGCCCCCTGGGGCTCAGCTGGGCAAACAGGTGCAGGTCGGCCTGGATGACGGTGGCGATGACGGGATAGCCGCCGCTGGTGTTGCCGTCGCACAGCTGGACAATGGGTTGTCCCGACGGGGGAAGTTGAACCACGCCCGGCACGATGCCATGAGAGCGCATCTCGCGCCGAACCCGGGTTTGCAGGACAGGGCCTTCCAGGCGGCACCCCACGCGATTGCTCTGGGGGGACACCTGCCAGGTGGCATCCACCAGTTGCTGCTGCGCCCCGGCAGCCAGGTCGGCCCATTGCGCGGCGGGCAGGATGTGCATGACGGGGGCGGCGCCGTCGTCTTGCGGGGCGGGCCGGTCCTGCCCGTCGCCTCGATGCGCATACGGGGCCAGTTGCATCACGGGCAGCCCAAAGCCGGTATTGGGGCGGCGCAATGATGCCGTCGGGCACAGCTCAAGAACGTCCCCGTTCTTGAGGATACGGCCCTGCATGCCGCCGAACCCGCCTTTCAGGTCGGTGGCGGCGGATCCCAGCACCGGTGGCACGGCCAGCCCTCCGCGAAACGCCAGATAGCTGCGCACCCCCGTGCTCACGGTGCCTAGCCGCAGCGTTTGGCCGGCGCGTACGCTCAGTGCCCACCAGTTGGGCAACTTGCGCCCGTCCAGGGTGGCGTCCACGGTGGCGCCGGCCAGGGCGATTTCGGTGTCGGTCCGGAAAGTCATGCTGGCCCGGCCCATGGTGATCTCCAGGCCGGCCGCGTCGACGGCGTTGCCCAGCATGAGATTGGCGACAGACAGCGCCAAGGGGTCCATGGCACCGCTCAGGCCAACGCCGAGATGGCGCCAGGACTGGCGGCCCAGATCCTGTACCGAGCTGTAGAAGCCGGCCTGGGTCATCTCGATCATGCCAAGACCGCCTGCACGTCGAAGCGCACTGTGTCGCCGGGCGCGAGCAGCGCCGGGCATTCCCGGGCAGGGTCGAAGCAGTCGAGCCCGGTCTTGCCGATGATGTGCCAGCCTGACGGCGTGGTTCGGGAAAGAATGCCGGCCTGATTGCCGCCTATGATGACCGACCCGGCTTCGACGCGCGGCCGGGGAGTGTCCCGCCGCGGCACGGCCAGCCTGGAGTCCAGGCCGCCCAGGTAGGCAAAGCCGGGCTGGCTGCCCAGGGCATAGACGACATAGCTGGCCCGCGCATGCCGGTCGATGTATTCGTGGCGGGTCAGCCCCGCGTAGCGCGCCACAAGATCCAGGTCTTCTCCTTGTGGTCCGCCATACACCACCGGCACGACGATCTGGCGGCCTTGCGATGCGCCGGCCGGAGCAGCTTGCCATGCGTCGCGGATGACTGCCTGGCAAGCATCGAAATCGTGCTGGATATGCCGGAAGATCACCAGCCAGTTGTTCATTCCCGGAACGACTTCAAGCACGTCCTCGCGGGCCGACAGGCTGGCCGACACCGCCCAGATCTTGTGCTGGACGTCCAGGCCGGGGGCGCCGGTGCCGGCTGGGCCAGGGTCGCACAGGATGGCGTATTCACCCTGCCGGGTGCAGGTCAGCGCAGCGGGGGTGGAATCTGTCATTTCCGGTCGGGCGAGATCATCTAGCCTTCCGCAGGGGTGCGCAGGTGCCACTGGGTGCGCGCCTGGTACACCTCGCCTATATCCAGGATTTCTTCCTCGCCATATGGGCAGCCGATGATCTGCAGCGATATCGGCAGGCCGCTGGGCGTGGCTCCGCCGGGCAGGGCCAGCGCCGCCAGGTTGAAGAAATTGGCGAACCGGGTGTAGTAGGCCGGCGTGGCGGCCTGGTCTACCTCGGTGAGGGGCAGCGGCGCCGTTGCGGTGGTCGGGGTCAGCAGCGCGTCGACCTGGCCGAAGATGGCGTAGAGTTCACGCTGCATTGCCTGGCGGCGCCGAAGTGCGTTCAGATAGTCGGCGGCCCGCACCTCGCGGCCTTTCAGCAGGCGAGGGCGCACGTCTTCATCCAGGGGTTGGGACGCATCGTCGAGTAGCTGGGCATAGAAGCTGTAGCCCTCGGCATTCATGATCAGGCTGTTGAGTTCGGCCACTTCGGCAAAACCGTAGGGAAGCGCGATATCCACGATATCGGCGCCGGCCGCGCGCAGTACTTCCAGGGATGCATCGTAGGCGGCCAACACTTCCGGCGTGGCCACGGCACGTTCGTTTTCGGGAAGGCGGGCCAGCCGCAGGCCGGCCAGGCCGGTGCGCGGGCGCGCCTGGCCGGCGCGTTGCGCGGGCCAGGCGCCATGGGCGTCGACGGCTTCAGGTTCCCTCAGCGCATGGTAGAGCAGCCGGGCATCGCCGACAGTGCGCGTCATGGGGCCCGGAGTATCCAGTGTCGTGCTCAGCGGCATTACGCCATGGGTGCTGATGCGTCCGGTGCTGACTTTCAGTCCGGTCAGGTTGCACCACGATGCCGGCAGGCGCACCGAACCGCCCGTATCCGTACCGATTGCCCAGGGCGCCAGGCCGGCGGCAACGGCCACTCCCGATCCGCTGCTCGAGCCGCCCGGGGTGCGCGGCACATCCAGGTCCCAGGGGTTCAGCGGCGTGCCAAGGCGGGTATTGGTGCCCCAGCCGCCGGTAGCGAACTCAACGGTATGTGTCTTGCCCAGGATGATCATTCCCTGTTGCCGAAGGCGCTGAACGATGGTCGCCGTGACCGCACTGCGACGCTCCCGGTTGGCGGCGCATCCGCCCATCGTGATACGGCCCTGGATTTCGACCAGGTCCTTGATGGCGATGGGAATGCCATGCAATGGACCGAGCGCGCATCCCGCATCGCGGGCAAGGTCGGCGCTTCGCGCCGCTTGCCGGGCTTCGTGGGCATAGGTGTCGACAAACGCGTGCAGACGGGAATCCCGGTCTGCAATCCGCTGCAGATAATGTTCCACCAGCGTTGCGGACGATATGCTGCCGGCATCGAGCCCGGCAGATATCTCTTTCACGGTCATGAATGAACTGGACAATGACATCGCTCGGGTTCCTTTTTCAATGCTGCGCCAAGTGTTCCTGGATGACCGCCGAGGTACCCAGGATGTCCGGGTACTTCTCGCCCGCGTCCACGCGCTGCAGCGTTTGCTTCTCGCCGGTTTGCAGGCCGATGGCCTTGTTGGCGGCAAACTCGATAAGCTCGGGCCGGAGGACCAGGACGCCGTTTTCGTCGGCCAGGATGGCGTCTCCGGCCGATACCGCCACGCCACCGCAAGAGACGGGAATGCAGAATTCCCCGCCGATGCCCAGCGTCTTCACGGTAATCGTTGTCAGGCCCCGCGACCAGACCGGCAGGCCATAGCGCCGCAGCTCTTCGATGTCGGTCACGACACCGTCCACGATGATGCCCAGGACGCCGGCCGCGCGGGCCGCGTAGGCCAGGGCACCGCCCAGGCTGGCATGGCGCTGGTCGCCGCAACGGTCGATCACCAGGATGTCGCCCGGACGAGCCTGGCCCACCGCGTAATGCGCCATGGCGCCGTCCGGGCCCGGATAGCGAACGGTTACTGCCGTGCCGGCAATGCGCTGGGGTCCAAGCATGGCGCGGATGCCGCTGTCCATGAAGCCGGTGTGAAGAAAATGGCCGATGGTGGCGGGCTCGGCGCGGGCCAGCAATTCGATGCGTTCGGGGGCGATTTGCTCCGGAAGGGATTTCAGCAGGTACATGGGAACTGTCTCCAGAATGAAGTGAGGAATCCGGGGGCCAGCGATGCGCGCATCCGCTGGCCTTCCTTGGTAAGTGACGGTTTATCGATACCAGAGTGCGACTTCGGGCCACACGATGATGATGCCCACCAACGTAAGCAGGGCGAGCAGATAGGGCGAAACGCCGATGAAGACATCCATGAGCGATCCGCGGCCGCGCGTTGCCTGCACGACGTAGCAGTTCATGCCGACCGGCGGCGTGATGAGGCCCGCTTCGGTAACCAGGATCACCATGATGCCGAACCAGACCGGATCAAAGCCCAGTTTGGCCATGATGGGCGCGAGCACCGGCACGGTCAGCACAGTTAGCGACAGGCCTTCCAGAAAGCACCCCAGGATCAGGTAGATCAGCACGACCAGGAGAACGATAGAGTACGTGCTGAGCTCCAGTCCCAGCACGAAACTCTCGAGCAGCCGGGAGAACCCGATCAAGCCCAGGGCGAAGTTCAGCAGCGCCGCGAAGATGATGATGATCATCAGGATGGCGTTGGTCTTGGCCGTGGCAAGCAGCGCCGAATTCAGGATCCTGAACGACATCCGGCCTCTTGCCAGCCCCAGGACCAGGGTTGCGATGACGCCCAGCGCAGCCGCTTCGGTTGGCGTGGCGATACCGGCATAGATGGACCCCACGACCACCAGGAACAGTCCCAAAGGCGGCAGCAGCTTCGGCAGCGTGGCGATGCGCATGCGCCAATCGGTCTTGATCTCTTCGCCGCTCCATTCCGGCCGCATGATGCAGAGCACGGTGGTCACCAACATGAAGAGGGCCGTCAAGATCAGCCCTGGCACGATACCGGCGAGGTAGAGTTCCGGGATCGAAGTGTTGGTGATGCTGCCGTACACGATCAGATTGATGGATGGCGGAATAAGAATGCCCAGCGTGCCGCCGGCGGCGATGCTTCCCAGGAACAGCCTTTCGTTGTAGCCGTGCAGTTTGATCTGGGGAATGGCGATCGAGCCTATCGTGGCCGCCGTGGCCAGGCTGGATCCCGAGGTGGCGGCAAAGATGGCGCTGGTGGCGACGTTGGTCTGCATCAGCCTGCCGGGCATCTTGTTCAGCCACGGCGCCACTGCGTCGTACATTTCGCCGGCAATGCCGCTGCGCACGAAGATCTCGCCTAGCATGATGAACAAGGGCACCGAGATCAGTACATAATTCTGCGACTGGGCCCAGGCCGTCATCCCCAGCGAATCCACGATGGGAACCGGAGATATCAGTCCTACCGCCAGTGCGCCCAGGCCTATGACCGAAAAGATGGGCAAGCCCGCAAAGAAAAGAATGAACGCGCCCAATATGAAGGCGATACCGATGGTCATAGCGTGTACTCCCCGGACTGCTCGTTTTCTTCTATGAGCTTTATCGTCTCTTCATACTTGCCTTGCAGGACCAGACTCAGGCTCTCCAGCAATACCAGTGCCGCGGAAACAAAGAAAAGCAGGACACCGGCCAGGAAAATGAACTGTGGAATCCACATGGGCACGCGCAGCGGCGTGTTTGATACCGCATCGAATGTCCACGAGTCGAAGGCAATGATCCAGACCTGCCACGCCAGGATCCCGATCAGGACCGCCGTCACCAGCACGGCCAGGAGATCTAGCCAGGCCTTGGGGCGGGGCGCCAGTGTCATGTGCAGAACATTTACCCGTATATGGCTGCCCTCGAAAAACGCGTACGACAAGGCCCAGCTGGTGGCCAGTGCCAGCGCATAACCCGCGAGCTCGTCGGCGCCGACGAATGCGATGCCGAAGACCTTGCGAACCAGTACGTCGGTACTGACCAGCAGTGCCGTAGCGAACAAGACATACAGGCCAGCCAGGGCGACATTGCGGGAAAGGCGCTCGAGCAGGGTTCTGGCATTGGTGATGAAAGGCATGATGACTCCCGTTCTGCCCGCCATTCCGATGCGTTGCCGGAATGGGGGCAATTCGACGTTGGGTTACTGGACAGGAATCTGCATGTCGACGACCTTGCCGACGGAGTCGTTCCACGCGGCAGCGCAGTCTTTGCCGCATGCCTTGCCGTACTGAGGCAAGACACTCTGTTGCACGACTTCGCGCACCTTGGCCAGGTCTTCGCTGCTGGGCTCGACAAGTTTCATATCGCCCGGCGTGACCCCCGCCTGGCCGATCATCGTGCAACGCTTGTCGGCGGTATTGCACCAGATCCCTTCATTGACATTCCTGGCCTGGATCGCGTCGCTGATGCTGCGATAGTAGTAATCGACAGCCTTGGTCAACCACTGGCGCTGGGCATCGTCCAGCTTGGCCAGGCTCTTGCTGTTGATGACCTGGATGGTGGGCGCCCAGCCTGCGATAAGGGTAAACATGGTGTCCGAAACCTCGTACAGCTTGGCGGTGTTGCCGGACATGGTGCCCGTGATCACGCAGTCGATCACGCCGCGCTGCAGGGCTGGCACCAGTTCCCCGAAAGCCATGGTGACGGGGGCCGCGCCCAGGCCCTGCACCAGTTCGGAAAGCGTGCTCGAGCTGACCCGCACCTTCTTGCCCTTCAGGTCGTCGACGGTTTTCACGTCGCCCTTGCAGAAGAAAGTTTGCGCGCCCGACATGCCGGCGCCAAGCAAGTTCACGCGGTAGCGCTTCTGCAGGGCCGCTTCGGCAGCGGGTTCGTAGGCGGCAAGCACCTTCTTGATGCTGTCGATCGAAGTGGCCACGCCAGCCAGGTCGAAGCCGTCCAGCGTCGGGACGTCGCCAGAACCATAGTTGGCGACCATGTTTGCCATGTCGAAAGTGCCCTGGGAGATCAGTTGCAGCGCATCCGAGGGTTGCGCGTTGATGTCGGTGACGCTATTCAGTGTGGCGGTTACCTTGCCGGCGCTGAGTTCCTTGACTGTCTCGTTCCAGAAGGGCTTTACGACGAACGACCATTCCGCGGTGCCCACCGGCGGGCCGAGGACGCGCATCGAGAACGGCTGCATTTCCTGAGCAAGGGAAATCAGTTCGGCCTTGGTATCGGCTTGCGCGCGTACAGCCGTTGTCGCCAGTGCGGCAAGCGCCACGGCCACGGCAGAAAGAAGTTGTCTGTGAGTCTGCTTCATTTCCATTCCTTTGTTGTGTAACCGCGTGCGCGAGGCAGGGCGGCGGAACCAAGTGATAACAGCGGGGAGCCCACGGGCCCGTGTACGGCCTAAATCAGGCGCAATTGTTCGACCGGAACATCGCCAATCAGCATGTGTCCCGGGGCGTGGGTAATGACAATCGGTGGCCTGGCAAGAATGGCCGCGGCCTGGGGGGTTACGCCGCAGCCCCAGAATATCGGCACTTCACCTGGCCGGATTTCGGTGGGCTCGCCTTCGTCGGGGCGATTCACGTCGGCGATGCCTATGGCGGCCGGATCGCCCATGTGCACAGGGGCGCCATGCGCTCCTGGAAGACCGCCGCAAACGTCATAGGCAACTCGGGCCTGTTCGGGCGTATAAGGCCGCATCGAGACCACCATGGGGCCATGGAAGACGCCGACACGCCTGGTCTGGATCGAGCTGTGGAACATCGGCACAATCTTCCCTTCGTCCACATGCCGTACGCGCAGGCCGGCTTGCTCGAGTGCATACTCGAATGACAGGGAGCATCCCAGCACGAAACCCACGAAATCGTCCTGCCACAGCGCGGTGACGTCATCGATCTCTTCCACGAGTTCGCCATCGCGCCATACGCGATAGCGCGGCAGGTCGGTTCTGAGGTCGATATCGTTGCCCAGCATGGGCACCGCGGCCTTGCCGGGTTCGGTCATGCCGATCAAGGGGCAAGGGGTGGGGTTGGCCTGGCAATAGCCGTAGAAATCCTCTGCCCAGCTTTTGGGCAGGATCACCAGGTTGCCCTGGCCATAACCAGGCGCCATGCCGCTGGTATTGCCGTTGAACAGGCCTTGGCGTGCTTGCGCTCGGACGCCGGCGGGCGTGGCTGCCCATTGCGGCAGCCGAATGACATTCTTATGCAAGTCCATGGCTTGCGCCTCCTGTAGATGAAAGGGCCCGGTTTCAAGCCGCGCGCAATGCGTCGCGCAGCAGCCGGGCCTGGCGTATGGCCAGCGCGTGGGCCTGATCCAGGCTCACGCACTGAAAGCGCAGGATCTCGCCCGGCATCATTTGCGCCAGACGGGGAAGGTCGACCGTGATCACGTTGGCGATACGTGGATATCCGCCACTTGTTCCGCGATCCGCCATCAGGATGATGGGATTCCCATCGGACGGGACCTGGATCGTGCCGAACGCAACGGTTTCCGACAGCATCTCGCGCGGCGCGGCCAGCCGCAGCGCCGGTCCCGACAAGCGGTAGCCCATGCGATCGGACTGTGGGGTGATCGCATAGCCGTTTTCCAGCAGACCGCGCTGCGCGGCCTTGGAAAACTGCGACCATTCCCGTCCTTGCATCACGCGCACAGGGGCGTCGCACGCGGGAACGACATCGTCGGGGAAGGCCGGCGCCGCACCATGCGGTGCCAGGACGCCTGGCGTGGCCAGGCCGACGACATCGTTCTTGCGCAGCGGCATTCCTCCTAGCCCCCCGAAGCGCGCCCGGGCGTTTGTGCTGGCGCTATCCATGACCAGGGGCAGGTCGTAGCCGCCATGTACGGCCAGGTAGGCGCGCAAACCCGTCTGGCGGCGGCCGAAGGACAGCGTGGCGCCGGCAGGCACATCCACCGCGCGGTTCATCGGCACCGCCTCGCGATCCAGCGCCGGGCTGAGATCGGCGCCGCTTATGGCAATCGTCGCGGCCGCGTCAAAGACGAGCGTGGGGCCCATCAGGGTGAGCTCGAGCGTGGCCATGCGCGGTGCATTGCCGACCAAGAGATTGGCAATGCGGTGGGCACGCTCGTCCATCGCACCATTCACGGGAACGCCGTAGCGCTGGTAGCCGGTGCGCCCCAGGTCCTGGAAGGTGGAGTACATGCCTGGCTTGATGACCTGGATGCTCATTGCCCGTCCTCCTGTTGCTGTTCGCGTTCGATTGCGGCGAATTCGCTTGCCGTGATCGGCTTGAACCGGATGAGGTCGCCCGCGTTGAGCAGGCAGGGTACGTCGCGATGGGCAGAGAACAGCGTAAGGGGAGTGCGGCCAATCAGGCTCCAGCCGCCGGGCAGCACCGTGGGATAGATGACTGATTGCCGGTTGGCCAGGCCGATCGATCCACGCGGTACCGCTGTGCGCGGCGTCGCCCGTCGCCCGATGGACAGGCGCTGGTCGAACATGCCGATATAAGGGTGGCCCGGGGCAAAGCCCAGCATCAAGACGCTGACGGGCGTGCCGCTATGGATGCCGATCACCTGGTCTGGTGTCAGGCCGCAGGTGCGTGCCACCTCTTCCAGGTCTTCGCCGTATTCGCCGCCGTAGCAGACGGGCAGGACGATCTCGCGGGCAGATGCATTGCCTGCCAGCTGCATGCTGGACATCAGGGCTTCGACCTGCCGCGCCAGGGTATCCCAGGGGCGGGCTTCTGGCTGGTTCACCGCCACGGCCGCCGGATCGTAGTGCACGCCTACCGCGGCCATGGATGGCACGATGTCGCCCACGCCGGGCAACTGCGCATCCAGCAGCAGGCTCGCCAACCGGCAGGCGGCGGCGTTCGACAGCGCGACGTCTGTTTCATCGAACGCCACGACCAGGCAGCGGTCGCCGCAGGGCTGCATGCGCCATGCGGGTACTGCCTTGCGGCTATCATCGGCCGCACTGCTGCAGCCGGCGTTGTTCGCCAGTGTTGTCACAAGTATTCCCCTTTTCCGCCGTTCATCGACGGATTTATTAATACTTACTCCTTGAAGACTGATTCGTCCTGATGTCGCAGTTCAGCGTCTCCGGGGCCAGGATGGTGCAGGCCGCGGCGCCTGCGCACCGTTGGCATGCATGTCGTGCTGCATCATTGGGCGGGCTGCACCGAGAACAAGCGGCCTGCCGGTCTCGCCTTGTCGAGGCTGCCGATGGTATGCAACGTTGCCCAGATCGTCGCCTGGTTCGACGTCACGACGGGCACTTTCAATGATGCTTCGAGCGTTTGTACGCATTCCAGCGATCGCCAGGCGGTGCACGAACAGAACAGCGCCTGCGCATCGCGGTCGAAATGGTCTAGGGCGAACTTCGCAATCTGCGCCGGGTCCTGGTCGTTGATGGCCCGATGACCGTCCGCGGCGGCACGTGCGTCGCCATGTACTGCCTTGACGTCCAGCCCCTGCGCGGCGTAGTACGCGGCGAGTTTCCGGTTGGTCCAGTCCGGGTAGGGGGTCATGACAGAGATGGCATGAACGTCCAGCGCCCGGAACGCCCTTGATACCGCCGTGCTCGTGGTCACGCATGGCACGCCGGTGCGCTGTTCGATGGAATCCCTGACTTGTTCATCCCAGCTTGCCCCGCGATAAAAGCTGCCGGAAGTGCAGGCGTAGGCGATCACGTCTATCCTGGCCGTGGCCAGCAGCGCCGCTTTTTCCTGGAGATCGCGATTCATCAGGTCCAGAGACGCTTCGGTCATGGTGCCATCCGGGATGTACAGGCGTTCGCTATGCACGGTTACCGCGTCGGACAGCAGCCGCTGAAAATCTGCTTCCACCGAGGTGTTGGTCGAAGGAATCAGAATGCCGATACGCTTTGGAACCATGTCTATCTTCTCCGTCCGGTCCTTGCGTCCGTGAACGGTGAACGCTTTGGTACACTTTTGTGCAAGTGCTGTCCCCATCCTATATGGCATGTGCGGCGGGAGGGTAATCAAAATTCTCAAGCGGGCCGTGGTCAATTTCTATCATGAAGATTTCCCTAACCCAGATAGAGACCTTTTACTGGGTTGCTCGCCTGAAGAGCTTCCACGCGGCGTCCCGGCATCTGCATCTGACGCAGCCCACGGTTTCCGCGCGCATACACGAACTGGAAAGCGCATTGGGCTACCGGCTTTTCGAGCGCGATGCGAAAGGCGCGGCCCTGACCCCGAAAGGCGCATCGTTCCTGAACAAGGCCACCCGGCTGCTTGACCTGACCGATGACGTCCTGGCCGACGACGCCACGCCCATGCGCGGCCTGTTGCGGCTGGGCACGAACGAGTCCGCCGCGCTGTCCGGCCTGGCGGCGTTTCTTGCCGGCCTTGGCCAGCGCTATCCGTCGTTGCAAGTCGAGCTGAGCGTCGATGTCGGATCCATACTGCGCGGAAGGTTGTGTGCTGGCGGACTGGATTTCGCCATTTCAACCGATCCCGGGGCGCATCCGCATATCCGCGATGTACTGCTCGGTGAATCCGAAATGATCTGGGTAAGCGCGAAAGGAAAAGCCGGGCCGAAGGCGCCGCTGACCGCGGCCGACATCGCGCGCATGCCGGTGCTGACCGTCCCGGCACCTTCGGCGCTGCATGCGCTCAATATGTCGTGGTTCGCAGGCGCGCGCGTATCGCCTCCGCGCGTCAACTCATGCAACTCGCTGGCGGTCATGCTGCGCCTGGTGATGTCGGGCACGGCAGTGGCCATTCTGCCGCGGGCCATCCTGGGGCGCGAGTTGGCTGACGACAGCATCGACATTCTTGAGGTCGACCGACCGGTGCCGCCACTGGCCATCTATGCCTCGTTCCCGCTTATCGGCGATGTACGGGTATCCGAGAGCATCGCCGACATGGCGCGCGAGGCGCTGATGGATTCGCAATTGATCCAGCGCTGCAACAAGCCGGCCTGACGCGTATCTGCCGCGGGTCAGCCGGCGATCAGCCGCAGCAAGGTGATTTCCGACGGCGCGCCCAGGCGCTTGGGCGGCCCCCAATAGCCAGTGCCCCGGCTGGTGTAGACCCACATGTCCTCGAAGCGGCGCAGGCCGGCGGTGAATGGCTGCTGAAAGCGCACGAAAAGATTCCAGGGCAGGAACTGGCCGCCGTGCGTATGGCCCGACAACTGCAGCCTGTAGCCGGCCGCGGCGGCCGCGCCAGCGCTGCGAGGCTGGTGCGCCAGCAGCAGGCTGATGGCGCCGGCCGGTGCACCGGCCAGCGCAGCCGCGGGGTTGCTGGCTTGCGCGGGGTCGAACGCGCCCGCACTGTAGTCGGTGACTCCGGCTACCACCAGCGGCGTGCCGTCGTGGCGCAGCACGACGTGCTCGTTCATCAATACGTGCAGGCCCATACGGCGAAACTCTGCCACCCAGTGGTCGGCGCCGGAATAGTATTCATGGTTGCCCGTGACCAGGTACGCGCCGTGGCGCGCGGCCAGTTCGCCCAGTGGCTGGGTGTGCGGCGCCAGTTGCGCAACGGGGCCGTCGACCACGTCTCCGGTGATGGCGATCAGGTCGGGCCGCAGGGCATTGACGGCCTGGACGATATGCTGCACATAGCCCCGCTTGATGGTGGGCCCCACATGGATATCGCTGATCTGGGCGATGGTGAATCCGTGCAGCGCGGGCGGCAGGCCGGCAATGGGCACATCGACACGCACTACGCGCGCCAGGCGCCTGGCGTTGAAGGCGCCCAGCAAGGTGGCGCCCAAGGCCAGCACCAGCACCGCGAGCGCGCTGTCGGCCTTGAGCGCGGGCAAGGGCAGCTTGGCAGAGGCCAGCGTGCCCGCCGTCAGCACGGCGGCCAGCACCACATCGCGCAGCAGGGTGAGCACGAAGATGGACGAAAACAGGCCCATGACCACCAGTCCGATACCGGCAACCCAGTCGGCCCAGGGACGCGCGGCAAAGGGGCGGATCACCAGCGACACGGGCATCAGGATGCCGGACAGCACCAGGGCCATCACGCCAACCCATTGCTGGCTGCCGGGCAAGGCCAGGTCGGGGATCAGGCGCAGGCCGACATAGACATGGGCGGCCGCGACAACGGCCATCAGGCGCAGGACAAACGAGAATCTGGACATCGGCGGGGCTTGCGCCGTTGCACGCATTGCAAGGGGCAAGGGCGCAAGGGCGGCGGCAGGATTGAAACAGTGTGCAATATTACGCGCTTGCCGCAGGATGCCGCCATGCCGATTGCCGGGCCCGAATCACACGCGCGCTTCGATCAACATCGGCCCCGCCCGTCCGAACGCCGAGCGCAGCACGTCGGCGAGGGCCCGCGGCGTCTCTACGCGTGCGGCCTCCATGCCCATTCCGCGCGCCATCGACACCCAATCCAGCGCAGGATCGTCGATATCAAGCATGCGGCGGGCATTGCGGCCGGGGTCGCCCGCGCCCACGCGGCGCAGTTCGCCGCGCAAAATCTCGTAAGAGCGATTGGCCAGTATCACGTTCACGACGTCCAGGCCTTCGCGTGCCTGGGTCCACAGGGCTTGCACGGTGTACATGCCGCTGCCGTCGGCTTGCAGGCAGATCACTTTGCGTTCCGGGCAGGCCACCGCGGCGCCCAGCGCCAGCGGCAGGCCGATACCGATGGCGCCGCCCGTCAGCGGCAAGTAGTCGTGGGCCGGAGCGCCGCGCAGGAGACGTTCCAAGTGTTGGCCGGCCGTGATGGATTCATCGCACACGATGGCGTTTTCCGGCATCAGGGCGGCCACGGTGGCCATGACCGCCTCGCTGGTCAACCGTCCGGCGGGCACCGCGGGCCTGTCCAGCTTCTGGAATTCCGGTTGCGCACGGGCGCCTACCCCCAAGGCCGCAGCCAGGGCCTGCAGGGCCGCGGCGGCGGCACCCGCCGGGGCCGCCAGTGTATGGACGATACAGTCTTCGGGCGTGGGCCGGCCGGGCCGGCCCGGATAGGCAAAAAAACATACTGGTGCGCGGGCGCCCACCAGGATCAGCTGCTCGACGCTTTTCAGTGCCGATATCGCGGTGTCCACGCCTTGGGGCAGGCGGGCGAGGGGGACGCGTCCCGCACCCCGCTCGATGCGGCCGGCCTGCGGGTCGGCCATGATGGCCACGCCGGTAGCCTGGGCGATTCGGCCGGCGGTTACCAGGGCTTCGCCGCATAGCGCGCCGTTGCCCAGCAACAGCAGGGTTGGCCGGCCCGAACGAATGGCGCGGACGGCGGCGTCAATCGTGGCGCCGGATGGCATGGCCGCACCGGGCACGGGTAGCGGTTCCGACCGTTGCCCAGTTGTATTCCAGGCGCAATCCGCGGGCAGGACAAGCGTGCTGATGCCATGCTGCGCCTTGGCCTGGGCGATGGCGCAGGCGGTGTCGCGCGCCACGTCATCCGCGCTCTGGATGGTGCGCACCCAGCGCGACACGGACCTGGCCAGGGATTCGATATCGCTGGCCAGCGGGGCGTCGTACGGCCGGTGGTGGGTGGCATGTTCGCCGACGATGTTGACCATCATGGTCCTGGCACGCTTGGCATTGTGCAGGTTGGCCAGGCCATTGGCCAGGCCGGGCCCCATGTGCAACAGCGTGGCGGCCGGCTTGCCCGCCATCCGCGCATAGCCGTCGGCCGCGCCGGTGACGACGCCCTCGAACAAACCCGGCAGGCAGCGCATTTCCGGGCGGCGGTCCAGCGCCGCCACGAAGTGCATTTCCGATGTTCCCGGGTTGGCAAAGCAGGTATCGACACCGTGGTCGAGCAGGGTGGCGCACAGCGCGTCCGCGCCCGTCATGGCGCCGGCAATCTCCGGGCGCGGGGCGGCATGGCGGGAGTGCATGGCATCATTTCTCTAGATGCTGGGTCACATCGGCGCCCAGCGTATCGGCCTGGCCGATCGACGCGCGCATATAGGCCGCGATGGCGCGCGCCGCATCGGTGCCGCGCGATTCCAGGCCGTGCACCGTTCCCAGTTTGTCCGCATCCGCGTAGTGCTGATTCAATTTGAACTTGTGCTCGACTTTCTCCACGTCCAGGGCAAAGCCCAGAATGTGGGGCAGCAGCCGCGCGCGCCGGGCGGGGTTGTAGTTGGACAATTGCCATTGTCGAGGCAGTTCGGCCTCGTTGACGGTAACCAGCTCATCGATGATGGCGCCGGTTTCCTCGGGTGTATCGAGCAGGCGAACCTTGCCCGACACATGCACCACGACATAGTTCCAACTGGGCGCGGCCTCGCATTCCGGGCTGAACCATTGGGCCGATATGTAGGCGTTCGGCCCGTTGAAGACGATGGTGGCGCGGGGATCCCGGGCCAGCGCCTGCCAGTGCGGATTCTGGCGCGCAAAATGGCCGCGCAGGCGCACGATACGCTCGTCCTGTACGTCGACCAGCAAGGGCAGGTGCGAGAACTGCAATTCTCCGTCCAGCACCGAGGCCAGCAGCCCGAACCGCAATTGCTGGGCCAACCGTGTGCCATCTGCCTGCGGCCATGACGCAAACCGCTCTGGAATGAACAGCATAAGTACTCCTGGATTCAGTGGGAAGGAAGTCGCGCGGCCGGATAGTGGCGCGCGGCGAAGGCCGGCGTGATCAGCCCATCGCGGATATCGGCCGCGATCGCTTCGGCGCCGCGCTCGGCCGGGTCGCCCCAGCCGGCCCCACCGCCGACCGTCAGTTCGACGATGTCGCCTTTCTGCAGGGTCATGACGCCCGGGTTGGGCAGGTTCAGGGCTTGTCCGCCGCGTCGCACCACCAGCGATGCGCAGGCGGCGTCTTTCCCGCCGGCCTTGCCGCGCGGCGGGTAGCGGAAATGCTCGGAATAGAAACTCAGCTCGATCCCTTCTTCCAGCACCTCGATGGCGCGGGAAAAGCCCAGGCCGCCGCGGAACCGTCCGGCGCCGGCGGAATCCGGCACCAGCCGGTAATGCAGCATGCGCAATTGATCGTGGATCTGCTCGATGGCCTCGACGGGCGTGTTGCGGCTGGAGCTGAGCAGGCCGGCAAGCGCGTGCGCACCATCGTAGTCGGGTGCTGCGCCATACCCGCCGCCCAGTACATCGGCGTAGATGCGCACGCCGCCGCCGGAGCGCCGCTGCACCAGGTACAGCCCTGTCGTGGAATTGAATCCTTGGGCCGGTACTTTGGGTGGTATGGCCTGCGCCAGCGCATCGTGCACGGCATCCAGCACGCGGTACGACGCCAGAATGCGCGCACGCACCGGACGGCCGGGCTCGGGATTCAGTATGGAGCCCTGTGGCAGCAGGATGGTCAGGGCACGGTTGCAGCCATCGTTGGCCGGGATGTCCTTGTCCGCCAGCACGCTGCGCACCGCGGAAATCGCCGAAGCCAGCGACGACGCCTCGGAACTGTTGAACATGCTTCGGACCTGGGGCGCCGTGCCGGTGAAGTCGAGGGTCATGCCTCCTTGCGCCACACTGACCTTCACCCGCACATACAGTGGCTCATCGCCGTGCACATCATTGTCGATGCATGCCTGTCCCGTCCATGTGCCATCCGGGATTTCGGCAATGGCGGCGCGCATGCGGCGTTCGGCATACGCCAGCGTTTCGGCCATTGCCTCGCGCAGTACGGAAGCTCCTACGCGCGCGGCCAGGTCCTGGACGCGTTCGATGCCGGTCCGGTTGGCCGCCAATTGCGCGTAGAAATCGCCACGCCCCAGTTCCGCTGTGCGCACATTCGAGAACAGCAGGCGCTCTACGGGGCCGCCACGTAGATCGCGCTCGACTTCCAGCAGCAAAGGGGGAATGACCACGCCTTCCTGGATGAGTTCGTTGGCGTCGATATGGATACCCGCGCCCCGGCCGCCGCCGATGTCCAGATGGTGCGCCGTATTGCCGGCCCAGCCTATCATTTCGCCGTCATGAAAGATGGGCTGGAACACGATGATGTCGTTCAGGTGCTGGCCGCCCGCATAGGGATCGTTGAGCAGGATGGCGTGCTGCGGGCCGACGGTAGACAGGTCGAGATTCAATTGCGCGACGGATTTCTTGAACGCCAGGCTCAGTCCGCCATTGTGGATGGGGATCATTTCGGCCTGGGCGACCACGTTTCCGTCGGCGTCCAGCAGCGCGCAAGCGCAATCGCGCGCTTCGCGCACGATCGTGGAAAACGCCGACCGCACCAGCGTGGCGCCCATCTCGTCGGCGATGGCGTGCATGGCGTTGGCAAGAATGGCCAGCGTCGTCGGGTCCGTGGTCATGCTTTCTTCTCCAGTAGCAGGTCGCCGGTCGGCAGGCAGGTGCAGTGCCAGCCGTCGGGCACAAAGACGGTAGAGGTTGCCTCTTCCAGGACGGCCGGGCCTGCGATCGATTCGGCCGGCCGAAGGTCGGTGCGAGGCAGGAACGTGACACCCAGCCGGCGGCCGTCGAGCATGACGGCCTGGATCTCGGGCTTGGCGCCGGACGAAGCGGCCAAAGGCGTCTTCAGCTCGGTGCGGTTGCGCTGGACGACCCGCCCGCGCATGTTCACGACCTGCACCGCAAGCGCTTGCCGCGCGTAGCCATACTGCTGGCGGTGCAACTGTTCAAATGCTTCCCGCAAGCCCTGCGCGGTGCAGTCCGTGCCCTGGCGCCACACCGTCAATTCGAAACCCTGCCCGGCGTAGCGCAGATCCAGGCCCATCTCGATCTCATAACTGCCCGCGGGAATTTCCAACGCCGCGGCGTGTTCTTCGCATATCTGCTGCATTTGCTGCCGTGCCTTGGTGTCGAACGACGCGTCGGTCAGGGGTTCTACCCTGGCCTTGACGACATCGACGATCAAGTCGGCCACCAGCAGGCCGAATGCGCTGCCGATGCCGGGCGCCCATGGCACGAGCACCCGACGCATGCCGACCTGGTCGGCCACCATGGCGCCGTGCACCGGCCCGCCGCCGCCATACGCCACCAGCGTGAAGTCGCGCGGATCGATGCCACGCGCGGTGGACACCAGGCGCACCGCGGCCGCCATATTGCTGTTGACCATGCGCAGCACGGCATCGGCCGCACCGTGCACATCATCCGGCAGGTTCAGCGACTGCAGCGCCTGGCGCGCCAGGTCGGTGCGCAGCGCCATCCGCCCGCCGAAGAATCGTTGCGGACGCAGGATGCCGGCGATCACCTGCGCGTCGGTGACGGTAGGCAGCATGCCGCCACGGTCGTAGCAAGCCGGCCCCGGCACGGCGCCCGCACTGGCGGGGCCGACATTCAGGAAGCCGCCCTGGTCGACCGAGGCAATGCTGCCGCCGCCCGCGCCGACCGTGGCCATATCCACCGCGGTGGTGCGAATCGGCAGGTCATCGACGAAGAGTTCGGGAACGATCCGTGCCTGCAGTCCCGGGGCCACCGCCACGTCTGTGCTGGTGCCTCCCATGTCCAGCGTAATGATGTCGCGCAGATCATTGCGCTGGGCGTACCAGATCGCCGCGCGCACGCCTGCGGCAGGCCCCGACAGCAGCATGCGCACCGCATTGGCGGCTGCCGCCGACGCCGGCATGATGCCGCCGTTCGATTGCATGAGGCGCAACGCGCCGCGATAGCCGTCGTCGCGCAGGCCAGCTTCCAGCTTGTCGACGTAGCCCTTGACGACCGGGCCGACGTAGGCGTTCACGGCGGTGGTGACGGTGCGCTCGTACTCGCGGAATTCCGGCGACACCTGATGGCTGGCCGAGACATGAACATGCGGTGCACGCTCGTGAATCAAGGCGGCCAGCCGGCGTTCATGCGCCGGGTTGCGGTAGGCGTTCAGCAGGCAGATGGCAATGGAGTCGGCGCCGTCGTCGATCAGCGCCTGCACTTCCCGCCAGGCCGCGTCTTCGTCCAGCGGTTGCAGCACGCTTCCGTCCGCGCCGATGCGTTCAGGAATCTCGCGCACCAGGCGGCGGGGAATCGGTACGCGCGGCTTGTGGTAGAACGCGGTGTAGATATTGCCCACCCGGTCGTGCGTGCCGATCTCGATGATGTCGCGGAAACCCGTGGTGGCCAGCAGCCCCGTGCATGCGCCGCGGCGCGTCAGCAGCGCATTGGTGGCCACGGTCGAGCCATGGGCAAACTCCGATATCCTGGGCAGCGTCACGTCCGCGGCGCGAACCGCGTCAATCACTGCCTGGTGAATCGCCGAAGGCGTGGACGGTACTTTGCCGGTAACGACGGTTCCGTCTTTTTGCAGCCAGACAAGATCGGTGAAGGTTCCTCCGATCTCTACGCCAACTTTCATGGTGTTCCCTTGGTGGATAGCTCGTTGATGGAAAGCGTTGAATCAGGGCGCGGCCAGCAACCCGGCCTTGGCGATGCGCTCGTGCTCCAGCGCGTAATGCTGGACCAGCAGCTTGCCGAAATCTTCGCCGTCCAGGTACTGCACGGCTTGTCCGGCACGTTCCAGTGCCTGGCGGTGACTTGGGCTGAACAACGCCTGCTTGAAGGCGTCGTGCAGCGTCCTGACCACCGATGGATCCATGCCCGCGGGGCCGACGATGCCGTTGGGACTGCTGGCGGGAATCTGGTAGCCCAGGTCATACAAGGTGGGCACATCGGGCCAGCGGGCCAGGCGTTCATCCGAAAACAGGGCTAGCCAGCGCGCTTTGCCGCCATCGACCAGTTCTCCCATGCCTGTCCCGCCCGCATGGGCGTCGATATGGCCGCCCAGCAAGGCATTGGTCGCTTCGGCGTCGCCCTTGTAGGGAATGTGATTGAACTGCACGCCTTCCTGCTCCGCGACCTGGACCAGCGCCAGATGCTGCGCGGTGGCCGCGCCGTTGCTGCCATAGCTGACGCCGCCGGGATTCTTGCGAGCCGCTTCCACGAAGTCCTTGAACGTGCGGAACGGCGAGTCTTTCCTGACCATGAGGCCTACATTGAAGGCGCTGATGGCGATGATCGGTGTGATGTCCTTGCGTGCGTCGTAGGGCGTCTTCTGCATGAGCTGCATGCGCAGCACGGCCGAATGCACGATAGTCAGGCGATAGCCGTCGGGCGGTGTGTTGAGCATCGCCATGACGCCCAGCGTGGCGCTGGCGCCCGGCCGGTTTTCGATGACCACGGGCTGGCCCAGATAGGGTTCGGTGGCGGTGGCAAGGACGCGATAGGTCACGTCCGCGGTGCCGCCGGCCGGGAACGGAACCAGCAGCGTCACCGGGCGTCGGGGAAACCCGTCGGCCGCGTGTGCCCGGTAGGGCAGGCTTGCCAGGGAAACACCACAGGCTGCAAGAAATCGTCGTCTCGAGGGAAGATTCGTCATGGCCGGGTCGGTAGGAAGGGGCACGGCGGCAAGTGCGTTGTGAGCCCTTAGGGCACTCGCGGCGCTGCCGTCATGGCGCGATGAAGGAGAAGGCTGCCGACGACTTTACCGGCACCGCTACTCATCTGTACAATCGAAATAAAAAATCAATTAACCTGGTTTTTAGATAAATAGTGTGAAGATATCCAGCCGCGACCTCGAGGTATTCCTTGCGTTGGCCGAAGAAAAAAACTTCACGCGCGCGGCGGCGCGCTGCTGCCTGTCGCAATCGGCGTACAGCGCGCGCATCGCGGCCATCGAGCAGGCCCTGGGTGCGCGCCTGTTCGACCGCACCACCCGTTCGGTCGAATTGACGTCCGAGGGCACCCTGTTCATGGAGTCCGCGCGGCGCCTGTACACCGAGTTCTCCGAGGTTGTCGAGAATTTCCGCGATCATGCCGCCCGCCGGAAAGGCCGGGTAGCGGTGGCGGCGCTGCCTTCGTTGGTGGCGTCGTGGCTGCCCCGGGTCATGGCCAAATACCGGGACGCCTATCCCGGTATCGAGATGACCGTGATCGACACCTTGTCAGAGGCTTGCGTTGCACTGCTGCGATCCGGAGACGTGGATTTCGCCATCACCTCGGGGGTCAGCGAGACCGACGATCTGGAAACTCAGCATTTGTGCACGGACCAGTTCTTCCTGGTGTGCCGCAACAATCATCCCCTGGCGGGCGTCGAATGCGCCAGCGGACACGATGTGGCGGCTTATCCCATTGTTCACATCGCCCGGCACAGCAGCGTCAGGCACTACCTGGATATCGTCCTGCATCCGGCCAATCCGCTGGCGGGCACGATCGAGGTGCAGCACTATGCCAGCGTGGCGGGCCTGGTGCAGGCAGGCATGGGAATCACCGTCGTGCCCGCGCTGACGCTGTTCCATTTCCGGCGGCCCGGGCTGGTGATGCGGCCCATGAACGTACCGGGCCTGGCCCGCCAGATCCATCTTGTGCGCCGCCGCGGGCGCAGCCTGTCTCCGGCAGCGCGAGCGCTGTACGAGCATGCCATCGCCGGGCGCGCCGCGCTCGAGAATATCTCGGCGGGCAACCTGCCGTAGCTGCGCATCGCCTGGCACCGGCGGCGAGAGCGGCGGTTCAAGCGTCGCCGTACGGATTTGCCGTCATCAATATTATTCGATAGTATAAAGTTTACGGCCTGCGTCCGACACCCGCTCAGTGGGACGTCGCGCGGCGCATTGCCCAAGACCTGAGGTACTTATCCGATATGGCCATCCGCGAAATCCTGCGCATGGGTAACCCTGCCTTGTTGCACCCCAGCGAACCTGTCCCTGATCCGACCGCGCCTTTGATCGGAGACCTGCTGGAAGATATGCGCGACACGCTGGAGGCGGTTGGCGGCATTGGCCTTGCCGCGCCGCAGATCGGCACCGCGCTGCGCGTCGTGCTGTTCCAGTTGCCGGCCAGCCGGATTCCCGCACAAGCCAAGACGCCGCCAGAACCCTGGACCGCAATGATCAACCCGCGCGTGGAGCCACTGGGCGAGGAACGAATCGACCTGTGGGAACGCTGCCTGTCGTTGCCGGGGCTGTACGCGCAAGTATCCCGTTTCAAGCACATCCGCATTCATTACGTGACGGCGGATGGCAAGCCGGTATCGGTGCAAAGGCGCGGCTACTTGTCCGCATTGCTGCAGCACGAATGCGATCACCTGGACGGGACCTTGTATCCCATGCGCCTGCAAGACCCGCGCCGGCTTGCATTTGCCAGTGAAGTCTGCGGCGAGGGCGGTGTCTATGCCTATTCGGCCGCCGAGTTTGACGGCGCCTAGCGTTCTTGGCCCGCGCCTTTGCATTTATACTCGGCGCATCGTGCAGGCCTTGTGGCCCGAGGGCCATGTCTGCCCGGCATGAAAAGAGATAAGTAACCGCCCTTCATGGACCAAGCCTCTGATTCCAGCCAACGCCGTACCTTCATGAAGATGGCTCCGGAGGTACGCAGGCAGCAGCTTATCGATGCGACATTCCGTTGCCTGTGCCGCGACGGGGTCTCCCAGACCAGCGTGCGCACCATTGCACAAGAAGCCGGCCTTTCCCTGGGCATGGTGCGCCATCTTTTCAACTCCAAAGACGAGTTGCTGGCCGAAACGTACCGCCATCTTTCCACGCAGCTGCAAGGGCACACCCACCAGGTGCTCTCCAAGGCCGATCCTGCCCCCATGGCCCAGTTGCAGGCGCTTATCACGGCGGGCTTTCAACCGTCGATCCTGAATCGCGACTATGTACGCATGCGCTTCCTGTTCTGGGAACTGTCTCACACCAATGAGTCGGTGCGCCGCGTACATAACGAGATTTACCAGCGCTTCGAGCGCCAGCTTCACGGACTGGTGACGAAAGTCGCCAAACAGAACGGCGCCGACGTCGACTGCGATACGCTCACGCTCGCCATTGCGGCGCTGCTGAAGGGCGTGTGGCTGGAATGGAGCCTTTCGGACGAGACGATCGATCCGTCCAAGCTGGTACAGCACATCCTGCCCGCCTTGCAGCGCAAGCTGCGCTAGGCAGCGTGTCGTGCCAGATACCGGCCGAAGCCGGCGGCGGGGCGGGGCCGGCCGATAGATTCCGGGTCAGTCCAGGCGCCGCCGCATCGCCGCGTGCAGCTCCAGCAGTTCCGGGGGCCCGACAAAGCGGCCGCTATCCGAGACTTTCGTATCGCCCACCCACAAAGATTGGTCGAACACGATGCCGTCCGGGTGGTTCTCGCCGCCGCCCGGCTCCCACCAGGGCAGTCCCATGCCGATGGCATTGCTGCCGGGCAGGCGTATGTCTTCGATGAACTGGGTGCCCGTCAATTGCGTGCCCGGGTGGAAGCCGAACGTGAAATGAATGAACGAGCCGAACCCGTCCGTGCCGCTCGCGCGTCGCAATGCGCGATCAAAGCTGATGCGGTCTTCGATGCCGCCGCCGGTGAAGTCGCGGATTCTGCCCTGCGCATTGATCGTGATCGGCAGGCGCAGGCGCCGGTACTCTTCGTCGAAAAGCGCTTGTATGACGATGCGGCCGCTGATCGTATCGAGCAGCGGATACAAGCTTTGCGTACCGGGCACCGTGTCCATGCCCGGGCGGTTTCTTACCCGCGGGCGCTTGAGCTTGACCTCATCCAGGCGGAAACGGATATCGGTGCCGGCCGGGCACGTCACGCGGACCTCTTCTCCCGCGGCCGAGGCGATGAAATCCATGAACGCAATATTGAAATCCATCAGTGCGGGAAAATCGACGCCGCCGTATAGCCTTTCGAAACTGGCGGCACTGGACATGGCCAGCAAGGCGTACCGGCAGCGCCCCGCGGCCATGGCATCGGCATGAGCGCCGGATCCTGCATGGTACGGAAAGCAGAAATCAAACCAGACATCGGCGGCGCTGGCCGCCGCGCGCAAGGGCGCCGTCACGTACGGGTCGGAAAGCCCGCCCTGATATGGCAGCCGGGGGGCGACGGCCACCAGGGGCCGGCCGCCGGCTTGCGCCACGCTTTGCGCCACCGTGTCCACCAGCAAGGTGTCTGTATGCGAATCAGCCGTGATCAGCACGTCTTCGCCGTGGGCGACGGCAAATTGGTCAACGACTAGAGATTGCGCGGCTCGGCGCAGCCGCGTGGGCGTAAGTAGGGTCATGGCAGGTCCGTTGAGCGCTTGAAGAGGAAAAGGCAAGGGCAATCAGTCGCCCGATACGCCAAGGTAGGCCTTGCTGACAAAATCATCGCGAAGCAGGTCCCGGCCGTTTCCTTCGAGAATGATCCGCCCTTTTTCCAGCACGTACGCCCGGTCGGCGATCTCGAGCGAGGCGCGCGCATTCTGTTCAATCAGCAGAACGGATACGCCTTGGGCGGCAATCTGCCGAATCAGGGTGAAAATATCGCCGACGAGCTTGGGCATGATGCCCAGCGACGGCTCATCCAGCACCAGCAGGCGGGGTTCGCCCATCAGGCCCCGGGCGATCGCCAGCATCTGTTGCTCGCCGCCGCTGAGCGAGCCCGCCAACTGGCCGCGCCGTTCGCGCAGGCGCGGAAAAAGGGTGTAGTTGCGTTCGAGCAGTTCAGCGACACGATCGCGCCGGCGTTCCTTGTGCGCCCCGAGCAGCAGGTTCTCGTGGATGGTCATCTGTGCGAATACCAGGCGGCCTTCGGGGACGAGCACGATCGAGTGGCGAACCACCTGGTGCGACGCCAGCCCCGCCAGGGCGATATCGCCAAAGTGGATACTGCCCTGGCGCGGCCGCAGCGCGCCTGCGATCAGCTTGGCGATGGTGGTCTTGCCGGCGCCGTTGGAGCCCAGCAGGGCCACGATTTCACCGCCCGAGACGCGCAGGGAAACGCCGTCGACCGCCAGCGCGCCGTCGTAGGCGTAGCTGATATCGTCGACCCGCAATTCGCGGGCGGGTGGCCGCTTGGCCGTTGCCGGCGCCGCGGGATGCGGCGCGGATCTGGAAACTGTTGCCGTCATGTCGCTGTCGTCCCAAGATATGCCGTGATCACCGCCGGGTCCGAGAAAACCGTTTCGGCCGTGCCGTCCGCGATCGTTCTGCCCGCCTCGATCACCACCACCCGCTTCGACACGCGGCGCACCGCCTTGATGTCATGTTCGACCAGCACCACGGTGATGCCGGTGGTGCAGATCTGGGCGATGACTTCGATGATTTCGCCGGTCTCGGTTTCGTTGAGCCCGGCGCAGGGCTCGTCGGCCAGCAGCAAGGCCGGCCGGGCCGCGATGGCGCGGGCCAGTTCCAGGCGCCTGAGGTTGCCCACGCTGAGCGTCGAGGCGGCGGCATCGCGCCACGGGCCCAGGCGACAGATGTCCAGCGCGTGCTCGGTCAATGCCTGCGGGTCGCGCGGGCCCGTGCGCCCGAACAGCGCGCCCACGTGGATATTGCGTTGCACCGACAACTCGGGAAACGGCTTGGCGATCTGGAACGCCCGGGCAATGCCGAGCTGCGCGATGGCGTAGGTGGGCTTGCCGGTGATGTCCTGCCCCTGGAACAGCACGCGTCCCTCGCTGGGCTGAACGTAGCCCGATATCAGATTGAACAGGGTGGACTTGCCTGCGCCGTTCGGCCCGACAATGCTGGTTACCGTGCCGGGCTCGATATCGATCGACACCTGGTTGATGGCCGTCAGGCCCTTGTAGCGCTTCGTGATCGATTGCAGCGAGAGTATCGGTTGGGACGTCTGGACGGGCGCGTTCATGCGGCGGTCTCTCCTGTTTGGCCGGGCACGCGCCGACGCAGGCGCCGCGCCAATCCGACGATGCCCTTGGGCGCCGCCAGGACGATGACAATCAGCAGGCCACCGGTCAGCATCATGTGGAAATCGAGCAGGTCGCCCAGCACCACCTGCGTCAGGATGATCATCAGCGTTGCGCCGATGACGGGGCCGGCCAGGGTGCCGATGCCGCCTATCATGCTGAACAGGATCAGATTCAGGCTGATGTCGATCCGGAACACCGATCCGGCGGTGATGAACCCCAGGCTGTGGCCGTACAGTACGCCGGCGGCGCTGGCCAGTACTGCGCTCAGTACGAACGCGGCCAGCTTGTAGCGCTCGGTGGGCACCCCCAGCATGGCCGCCGTGTCTTCATCCTGGCCGATGCAGACCAGGCCGGTGCCCATCCGCGACCGGCGCAATACGATGAAGATGACCGCATTCACCACGAACAGCAGCAGGAACAGATAGTAGAAAAGCTGCACCTTGGAAACGCCGGGCACCGCTATGCCGGGAAAGGTGAATCCTATGGCGCCCTGGAAGATATCGAAGTTGCGCGAGGCTTCGCCCAGGATCTCGGCGAATGCCAGCATGCCGATGGCAAAGTAGATGCCGCGCAGCCGCAGCACGGGAATGGCGATCGCCACCGCCACGGCTGCCGAGACCACGATCGCGAAGCCCATGCCGGCCAACATCTTGGCAAACGCCGGGATGCCCGCGCCCATCTGCTGTTCGAGCAGGCCCGCGGCGAATGCGCCCAGGCCCACGAACGCGGTGTGGCCGAAGCTCCAGTAGTTGGTGAAGCCGCCCAGCATGCTCCAGGCAATGGCCAGGCCGCCGAACAGCAATATCTGCTGCGCCACGCGCAGATAGAACGGGGCCGCCAGCCAGGGGATGGCCAGCAGGGCAAGCGCGGCCAGGACGATCACCACGGTGGCGTAGGGCGGCCGCGCCTGCGGGCGGCCGGTTGCGGCGGTTGTCATACTGACCCCTTGTAGGCATTGCCCATGATGCCGTTGGGCCGCACCAGCAGCATCAGCAGCAACGTGCAGACCATGAAGATATTGGGAAATGTCGCACCTACGTACTGCGACGAAAGCGTGCTGATTTCACCGAGCAGCAGCCCTCCGAGAAGTGCGCCCAAAGGGCTGCCTATCCCGCCCAGCACAACCGTGACAAACGCGTTCAAGGTCCAGAAGGCGTCATCGGAGGGAGAGAAAGGATTGATGATGCCGACGATCACGCCCGAGGCGGCGGCAAAGCCGGCCGACACGCCGAAGGTAAGCGCATAGATGCGCCGGCAGTTGATGCCGCACAGCCCCGCCGCGAAGCTCTGCTGCGCGGTTGCGCGAATCGCGCGCCCCATCGCGGTCTTGTACAGGACAAGCGCAAGCAAGCCCAGCAGCAGCAAGCTGGCCAATAGCGCCGTGGCGCGGGCGCCGTCTATGACGATGCCGCCCACATTATGGGTTCCCAGGACCCAGGCGGAATCCAGGGTGTGGATGTCCGGGCCGATGAAAACGATGATGATGTCTTTCAGGATCAGGCTGGCGCCAAAGGTGACAAGCAGGCTGGATATGAGGGATCCCCGCCGTATTGCCGTGGAAACCACCCATAGCTGGAAGAAGGCGCCGAATATGAACAGAATGGCAAAAGCAATGGGAATGGCCATCAGCGGATCTATTCCGAAGGCGTTCTTCACCATCAGCCCGACGTACGCGCCAAGCAGCACAAACACCCCGTGCGCCAGGTTCACCACGCCCAGCACGCCGAAGATAAGCGAGAACCCCACGGCGGACAGGGCATAGATTCCGCCAAGGATCAGGCCGTCGACCAGTGTCTGCGCAAGCAACGCGCCGTTCATCGCGCGCCTCCGGCAAGCCGCGGTGCGTGGTGGAAAAACCAGGTTGGGGTCGTGGGCCGCCGCATCATGAGCGTTCCGCCCAGGGCGCCGTGGGGTAGAGCAGCGAGGCGGTGCGCTGGGCTTGCGGATAAACGATCTCGAAGCGTTGCTTCTGGATCTGCCCGATCTTGGCACCCATGACGATCGAGTCTCCGTCGCCTTCCGGAGAAAACTTGATCCGGTTGAACAGTGTCGAGATGTCGGTCTGCGCGAGGGCATCGCGCACGCGGTCCGGCTTCAGCGAGCCGGCCTGCTGCATGGCATGTACATACGTGGTGATGCATGCCGCGGCGCCCGCGGTATGGTAGCTGAGCGGGCGCTTGAAATGTTCCCGGTAGTAGCTGACGAACTTTTGCGAATTCCCGAATACCGGGTCTTCCAGATTGACGCGATCGTCCCAGTAGAACTGGGCACAGACCCCATTGGACTGTGCGCCGAGGCTCTGGCGATACATGGGAAGCTGGGGACCCAGGAACTGATACAGCAGCGGCACATTGGTGCCCGTGGCAATCATCTGCCGGGCAATGACCAGCGAGTTCTGGTCCACCGTTGTCGTGATGAGCACGTCCGGCGTCCTGGCGCGCAGCGTGGACAGCACGCTGGAGGCATCGCTGACCTGCTCGGGCAACTGGAACATGTCCAGTAGCTCGAAGCCGGCTTCACGGCAGCCCTTGGCCGCCGCCTGGGCGTTCAATCGGGAAAACGCATCGTTGGTGGCAATGATGGATATCTTGCGCGGCCGGGGCTCGATATCGCGGAAGAACGATACGCTTGAATCCCAGGCCCGGCTGGCTCGCGGAAAGAAGCCGAATACCGTGGTGTGGCCCTGCGTGTAGATCTGGTCGGCAGACGCGCCCACCTGGATCATGGGCTTGCCGGCGGCTTCCGTGATGGCCGCGCAGGGAAGCACGACATTGCTGCCGTACGAGCCCAGGAAGAAATCGACGCCGTCATCCACCTGGCGCTGGATAAGCGTCGTGGCCCGCGCCGGGTCGCTGGCATCGTCAACCAGGTTCAGGATGAATGCATAGCGCGTACCGTCGATCTCTACGCCGCCCAACTCTTCGTTGATGTACTTGATCGCCGTCTCATACCCGAATTTGATGTTCAGGCCGGTTTCGGCGTAACGCCCCGACATGCCCAGCGAGCCGCCGATGCGCACGTTCTTGGCGGCCGCCGCGCGGGCGTTGATCAGGGGAAGACCCAGCGTGCCCAGCGTGAGGCCGGTGGCCTGCTTCAGGAAGCTTCGTCTCTTGTTCATCATCTGCTCTACCTCTGGATTGAGTTTGGCATAGTCGTGGCGCGTTGACATCGCAGGGCCGCTGGGCGGCTACAGGTCCAGTATCAGGACGGGACTGTGTGAGCGCGACACGCAGATTGCAATGGCATCGCCGCTTTGATGGGCGTCGTCGCTGAGGAATTCATCGCGATGGTCTGGCTCGCCCTCGAGAACACGCGCGATGCACATGCCGCACATTCCTTCCCGGCATGAGTAATCGGCCTGGACACCGTTTTCCCCGAGGACTTGAAGAATGCTCTTGCCGGCCGGGACTTCGTATGCCCCGCCGCTGCGAGCCAGCTTCACCTGGAAACTGCCCTGCTGTTCGTCAGTTGCGGGTTCGCCGGCGGCAGTAAAGAGTTCCCAGTGCACGGCAGCGGCCGGCCACGCCCGTGAGGCAATCTGCCGCGCCAGGTCGATGAACATCCGCGGGCCGCAAATATAAAGATGCGTACCGGGGGGCGGCGCGTCCAGCAAAGCCTGCAGGCGGTCGGCGACGTCTTGTCCGGCAAGGCCGAAATGGAAGTGTGCATGCGGCGCATGGGGGGCAGCGGAAAGCAGCGTGTGAAATGCCGCGTCACCGGCCGTGCGCGCAAAGTAGTGCAGGGTGTACGGCTGCCCATTGCCGTTTGCCTCGCGCGCCATTGCCAGCAGCGGCGTGATACCGATGCCGCCTGCCAGCAAGATCACCCGCCCGGCTTGGGCATCCAGCGGGAAGCCGTTGAATGGCCCGCGCGCAACAACCGTATCGCCTGGGCGCAGGTCATGAGCGGCACGAGATCCGCCACGGGACGGTGCTTCCAGCTTGACCGCGATCTGATACGTGCCGTGTCCGGAAGTGGTATCGCACAGGGAATACGAGCGCTCCAACTGTTCGCCGAGCAGTAAATTGATATGGGCACCCGCCGCCGCGTGCGGCAGGGCCGCGCGCTGCGCATGCTCGAACTCTATCAGCGCTACCTCTGGTGTCTCGAGTTCAGTCGAAACTACCCGCAGAAGCAGCGACGCTCCGTGGCTGGCCGAAAGCTCCATCACTGCTTCCCAAACATGCGGTCCGCATACTTGCTCAGGAAATGATGAATCGGCTTTTCCATTACCGACATGCGGCCCGGCTCATAGAAGGGAAGGGCCATGTTGCGCTGCATGGATTCGATCATCGACCGGTCTTCTTCGTAGATCACCTGTTGATACTCGCGGTATACAGCCACTTTTTCCGCAAAATCCGGGTGCGAAAAGAATTCCTGGGGAAAGAGCAGGTAGATGAACACCTCGCATTTATCCGGGCCCAAAGGCCACGCGACGATGAACTTGACCATGTCGATGCGGGCGAACATCGTCAGGTTCGGGGGCATGAAGCCCGTCAGCGCGAAACTGTTCTCTTCATGTTCCAGCCAGGGTGCCTTGCCAAACAGGCTTTTCCCATCGGGGGTCGATGGAGCGGCGGCGTACCGCATGGTCAGGCCGCCATCTTCCTTCAGTTGAAGATTGTCCGGTGTCCAGGAAAAGCGCGCGCCGAACGTCTTCACGTGCAGGACTCCCACGTGGTAGTAGTCCATCAGGTTTTCGTGGAAGAACTTCCAGTTGCAGTCGAGCTGCATACAGGTCACGTCGGCCAATTGGCACTGTTCGGTATTCAGGATGGCGAAGTCTTTCTCGAACTCGCTCATGGCCTGCGCAAATGGGCGCGGCTCGGCGGCGAAATTGATGAAGATATTGCCGCGCCAGGTTTCCAGGTGGATGTGGCGCAGGCGGCATTCAGCGGGATTGAAGCCGGCCGACTCTTTCATATAGGCTGCGCCGGCCAGCTTGCCGGTCAGGTCGTAGCTCCAGCCGTGGTAAGGGCATTTGAAGAAGTTGGTGTTGCCGCGCCCTTCGGCGACTTCCACGCCGCGATGGCGGCACATGTTGTAGAACGCGTGCAAGGCCCCCGTGTTGTCGCGCGAGATGATGATCGGGCGGTTCAGCACACGCCGCGCTTCGTAATCGCCGGAAGCGGGAAACTGTTCCACACGGCCGACGTACAGCCACTCGCGTTCGAAATACTCGTGCATTTCGTGTTCATACAGCTGGGGCGATGTGTAGATTTCGCCTGGCAGGTGGCGAGCTTGCGAAAGTTCGGCACGCGTTTTGCCGATCTCTGCCGCGGACACCAACTGAATGACTTTCATCTGCGCACTCATGCCTGATTCTCTCCATTGCGATTGCGTCCTGGAAACGCGCGTAAGGTCTCGCACGATCGAGTTGCCTTGCAGCAGACTGGCCTTGTTATTATACGATCGTATAAATTAAAGTTGACCACAAAGCGCGCGGTGGCATCAAGAAGAAATACCTTGGGGATTACCCCAGTCCGACAGGCCGGCCCCGGAAAGGAATTTCCAGCCGGGGGCGGGCACGGTATCAGTCGTTCAGCAACTGCCGGTCGCGCAGCCAGGCCGCCACAAGCTCGGCGCTATGGTCCAGCAGGTCTGGCTGGCCGGCAAAGTAATGGGTAGCGCCTTCAAGAACGTGAAACGTCTTGTCCTGGCTGCCCGCGGCCTTGTAGATCAGGTTCGTGTGCTGCTGCGGCACACAATCGTCGGCGGCGTGTTCCACCGCAAGAAACGGAACGCTGATGTTCTTCGCGCAAGCCAGGCCATCGGCACGGCTGTCGTCGATCGACCATTGCGATAGCCAGGCGCGCAGCATCGAGAAGCGTGCCAGGCCCACCGGGCCGGTGTTCACCGTTTCGGGGTTGCCCATATAGCACCATCCAGGCCGGCGCCCGTTGGGGTCCAGTGCGGGATCCAGGAATCGTGGATCGGCCATGGTGCGGTGGGTCACGAATCCTCGTTCCATTTCGCCCGTATTCCGGCTACGCAGTTCATGCAGGGTTTCCTTGACGCGCGCCGTGATGCGCCGTACCCGGGCAAGCTGCGCACTACGGAAAGCCTGTATGAAGTCCGCCGAGTAGGGCGCGCGGGCGGGATTCGACGGATCGTAGATATCCAGTTCCCGCCGGCGCTTGTCCGGGTCATGTTCGTCGTGCACCGACGGATCGATCATCTCGCTGAGCATGCGGGCGCGCGACAGGTGCGCGGCCTGGCAGATCACGGCATCGGCGGGGATGAGCCCGGCCGCGGACAGATCGATGGGGTCGCCGGCGGGGGTTTCAGTGATAGAGGGGTTCTCGGCCTGGGATTGATAGAACAACGACAGCGAGCCGCCGCCGCTCCAGCCCATCAGTATGACGTGCTCGTAGCCCCACTGTTCGCGCGCATGGCGTATATAGGCGCCCAGGTCCACCAACACGTTTTCCATGATGAGGGCGCTATCGTTCTTGGCGTAGCGGCTGGCCGCGCACAGGACATGCAGGCCCATTGCTGCCAGGCGGCGTGGCACTGGCAGCAATTGCAGGGTAGAGGCAGGATGCATGAACAGCACCAGCGTGCGCGAGGGTACGCCAGCCGGCCGCAGGCGTATGCCTTCCAGGTTCACCGCTCCCTGGTTGCCGGCAAATCCGTAGGTCTCGGCGAACTTGCGTTCGTCTTTGAATTGGATATGTACCCATTCAGCATCGATCGTATGCGGCGCGTTCGCCATGCCGGCTCCCCTTGGTTGGCATGACTTTATACTATTGAATAAAGTCGGGGAGTGTCAACAAAGCGAAGCCGCTTGCCCGCATTTCCCGGCAGACCCGGGCCAGGCAGTCCTACTGCACCCAGGCCGCCCGGCGGCCCAGGGAGTTCTCGACGGCAATCTTCAAGTTTGGGCCGCAGCCCGGCGCGATTCTGACCAATTGCTCCACGATCGAGTCCTGCAGCTCGCCGGCGCAGATCTTCAGGACAGACTCGGCCAGGCCCTGGTTTTCCCCCTTGCGCGTGATCACGTAGATCTCCCGGGAAAATGCCGGTTCCGGCGCGGGCAGGATATCCATCTGCGACACGATGTCGGCGCACTGCAACAGGCACAGCGGCGTGGTCAGGCCCCAGCCGACGCCAGCCGCCACAAGCGAGAAAACGACCCGGCTGGTATCGGCCTCGAAGCGCATGGGAAATTCCAGCCGCATCGTTCGGAAGAACGTCTCTATCGTGGAACCCGAGGCCGTCTGGCCCAGATAGCGAATGATCGGAAGCCCGCAATATTGCAGGTCGTGCCACGTCCATTCCCGTTGCCGCTGCGTCAATGCCTTGGGCATGATCAACACATGCGGCTCTTCGAACAGGAAATAGCGGCTCAGCCCGTCAATATCGTTGAACGGCGTGCTGGATACGATGACGTCCACCTGATGCTGCAGCAGCCCGCCAATAATATTGTCGCTGGTGCCGGTCAGTATGGATATGCGGTTGGATTGCCGCGCCAGCGATCGCACCAGCGAAGGCGCGATATTCGGGGATAACGATTCGATGACTGCGGCGCGCACGATGGGCTTGAGCGCGTTTTCTTCGCGGATGCGCGAAATCGTGCCGGCCACCTCGGCCGCATGCGCTTCGATCTGCTCTTTGAGCACGCGGGCTTCGGGGGTCAGTTCGATCGGCCGGACGTTGCGTTCAAACAAGGTCACGCCCAGCATTTCCTCGAGCCGCAAGATGCTCTGCGAAACCGCCGACTGGGACAATCCTATGGCGTCGCCGGCCTTGGTGAAACTGCGTTGCTGGCAGACAGCAAAAAAAGTCTCGAGAGATTTGCTGTAGATGAGCGAAAACGCTTCCGGGATTTGCTTGGGCATCTTGTGATCGACCATTCGGGCTCAACAAGCGAGTGCCGGTAGGCGTCATTACCTGCATTAATGACGCAAATCACGGCACACCATGGAAGGCGGCGGATTGCGCGTTCAGGACGTAGCATGAGCCCGCATTGCGTCATGCAACCGAAGCCGACGCCCGACTGAAAAGAAGTGGAGCAAAGCATGCCTCAAGTCCGAGCTGAAACCGACACCCTGGGCGAAGTTTACCTGCCGATCGAGACCTTATATGGCGCCAATACCTGGCGGGGGATGAACAACCTGTGTTTTTCCGGCCGCACATTGGCCGACGAGCCCGCGTTCGCCCGGGCGTTCGCGCAATGCAAGATGGCGGCGGCGCTGGCCAACCGGGACCTGGGCATCCTGCAGCCGGACCTTGCCCAGGCCATCGTTGCGGCCTGCCAGGAAATCATCGACGGCAGGCATGTCGAGCACCTGGTCGTGGACTTGTTTGAAGGCTCCGGGGGAACGTCGTCGAACATGAATTTCAATGAGGTCATCGCCAACCGGGCACAGCAACTGCTGGGCATGCCGCTGGGCAAGTATGACCGGGTCCACCCGAACGATCATGTGAACCGATCACAGTCGACCAACGACGTCTATCCGTCCGCGATGAAAATCGCCGTCCATGCCCGCCTGGCCGGTGTGATCAGTGAACTCGACGCGCTGGCCGACGCTTTCGCAGCCAAGGCGGCAGCGTTCCAGGAAGTGCTGCATTTGGGGCGCACCTGCCTGCAGGATGGGCAGCCCATGTACCTGGGCCAGGTATTCGGCGGTTATACGGCGCTGACGCGCCGGCTGGCCGAGGCGGTGCGCACCGTGCGGTCGCAGTTGATCCCGCTGCCCTTGGGCGCCACGGCCATCGGCACGGGCCTGGGATCGGCCCCGGGCTACAAGAGGGCCGTTTTCGCGCATCTGGCCAGCATTACTGGCGTCCAGTTCAGCGTGGCCGATGATCCCTTCGACGCGATGCAGAACATGGACGCGTTTTCCCGCGTCTCGGCAGAATTGCGTACCGCGGCCACTTCCCTGGGCAAGGTCGCGGCGGATCTTATCTTGCTGAGTTCCGGGCCGAACGGCGGCATCGCCGAAATCCACCTGCCCGCCGTGCAGGCGGGGTCATCGATCATGCCGGGCAAGGTCAACCCCGTGATTCCGATGGGGGTCGTGCAAGTGGGTTTCGCGATAGTCGGCAACGATACCTGCGTGGCGCAATGCATCCAGGCGGGACAGCTGGAAATCAACCACTTTGAACCGGCTGTGCTGTCCCGGGTGTTCGATTCGCTGACTCTGCTGGAAAACGGCGCGCGCCTGTTTCGCGAAAAGTGCATTGTCGACCTGCAGGCCGACAGCGCGCAGGGCGAGGCGGTGGTCCTGAACTCCGCCGCGATCGCGTCTTCGTTCCTGGACCAGTTCGGCTACAACACGGTCTCAGCCGTGGTGAAGAAGGCCGCCCGGAACAATCGGTCATTCCTGGTGGAGATGCAGCAGCAGCAACTCATCACGATCGACGATGCGCGAGAATTGGTGCGCCAGGCCGCGAGAGTCGTGCCTTCGGAAAATTGAGCGGGGCAATCAGCCATACGCTCGAACGCCGATTGGCGCAGCCGCTGCGCCAGTCGGGTCTACGATGCTGATGGCGGTACGATGACGCTTCGCAGCAGGCCGCCAATGTCGTCCACCGTTTCGAGCGTGGACAAGCCATCGTACAGCGATGCAGCGGCAATGACGTCTTGCCCGGCCATGCAATCGTTGTATTTGCCGAGCAGTTCCCCGGCGTCTATCGGATTGTGTGCGTTGCCCTTCGCAAAACGGACCGGCCCGCTGGACAGGGTCCTGCCATCCATCAATTGCACGGTCACAGTATCCGCCGGGGCGAACCACGGATAAATATCGCATTTGGCCTGGTCTTCGGTGACCTCGATCAGCGAAAACACATGGGCGACGTCGGGATCGTCAATAAGACGGGGATTCAATTCCGCAAGCCCGAATCGCTTCTTCACCGCCGCCACCGCCAGGCAGAATTTCAAGGCAAATTTGGCCTGCATTTCAGTCTGCGGTATATCGACGCGCAGCATGTTGGCCTGGGTATCGCCGATGCGCACCCTGATCCTGTCGATCTTGCGCAACTCGAAATCCGGCAGGGTAGTCAATTCGAGTATTCCATCCAGCGCCCGGTGCGATGCGTAGCAAACCGGGTAGCGCTTGATGGCCAGGCCGGATCTGGCCAGGTAGTGGGATCCATCGCTCAGCTTGACGCCGGCGTCCACGTTTACTCTTCTTGCCGGCGAAAGCGCATGCAGCAACCCGGACCGGTGCTCCAGCGCATCCCCGGCCGCGGTAATGCCGGCCTGGGCCAATTGCGTGGCCATGATAGCTTCGGACGCCGCCAGCCCGATATGCAAGGGTTTGGTCCCGGAGCCGAAGTTGGCCGTTACACCGCTGGCCCGGCTGCAGGCGATGCCCACCGCGTGTCGTGCGATATCGGATGACAGCCCCAGCACATTGATCACCGCCGCCGTGGCGGCGATCAGGCCCAGGGTGGAAGACGGATGCCAGCCTTTCTGGTGCAGCGCATCCTGGTCCCTGCCGTACAGCTCGGCCCAGACTTCATATCCCACTACATAGGCCCGCAGAACGTCCAGGCCTGAGCAGCCCGGCCTGGTTTGCGCCACGGCCAGGATTGCCGGCACCATCACCGCGCTGGGGTGGCTGGCCAACGCGACGTCGTCGTAGTCCAGGACATGCGCACTGGTGCCATCCAGCAGCGCCACGTCGGCCGGGGCGCGCGGGACGCCGTTGGACAGTGCGCGCACGGGCACGGTGCTGCGGCGTCCGCTCTCTTGCAGGAAGCGGCGGGTCGCCGCCACCGCCACGCTGTGGCGACCCGCGACGATGCACGCCGTGCAGTCGATAAAGCCGAATTTGACGATATCGGCGATATTCGGCGGGACTGTCATTCGGCCGATGGCGTAGTCCGCGACGGCCTGGGTCAAGGATGCCATGGTGTGCTCCACGATGACGGCTAGGGCCTAGGCGAAGTCGATCATTACTGGGGCTCGATGCCCGCCTGCTTGATCAACGTTTCCCAGCGCTGGTATTCGTCTTTCATGTAGCGGTCGAACGACGATGCGTCCATGGGGGTCGGCTCGAAGCCTACGGCCGCCAGCGATTGCGCGAATTCGGGCGTCTGCGCGACGGTGCGCACGGCGTCGCTCAATATCTTCAGCCGGTCGGGTGCGATCCCCTTGGGCGCCACCAGTCCGACCCAGGATTGCATGATGGGGAACTCCGGCCAGGATTTCTGCACTGGCTCCACGCCTGGCAGATAGCGTGATCCTTCGGGCACCAGCACTGTCAGGGCCTTGATCTTCTTGCTGGTAATTCCGCTAAGCCCCGTCGCCAGGTCAGCGCAGACGAACGTCAGTGTCCCGCCCATCAGATCGACAATCGCCTGGGGACTCGACTTGTACGGAACGCTTAATACCTGGCCTTCGGCGTCATGCGCCACCATTTCGCCGCAAACCGTCTGCATACCGTAGGCAGTCGCGTAGGAGATCTCGCCGGTGCCCTGGCGTATGGCTTTCAAGAGGTCGTCGTAGGTGTTGTACGGGCTGTCGCCGCGGACGACGACGGCCAACGAAAACCCGCCCAGCCGCCCGATGGCCTGGAAGTCTTTCAGCGGATCGTAGTTCAGGCGCTTGAACATCCAGGGATTCTGCGCAATGGTCGTGCCAGTGACCGCCGTGACGGTATAGCCGTCGTTATCGGCTTTGGCTCCAGTTGCCGTGCCGATGAGGCCGTTGGCGCCCGCCCGGTTCTCTACCACGATGGGTACCTTCAGTTCGGGTGACAGCTTGGCCGCGAGCGCCCTGGCAATATTGTCCGTGGCGCTGCCCACGGCAAACGGCACGATAAGGGTAATCGGCTTGTCCGGATAGGCCGCGTACGCCGCGCCTTGCCAGCCAACAAGTCCGCCCAGAATCCAATACAACAAACGCTTCATGTCTCCCCCCCGGCTATCGCCCGATGGTGTTTTATGGGTATCGCCGACCCACACTGGTGGGGCACATCCTGCAGCATCGAAACGTCGAAGTCCACGCATCCCTGGCATGCATCAATGCAGTTAATTGTGGCAACCACGAGGCCTAATACTTGGGATTTTCCATAGGTACATGGGCCAACTCTGACGATAATCTGGGGTCATCCGCCTGACGGCGCTCCGGCAACGGCGATTGTCGCGGCGCACCATCAGCAACTGCAGGGCACGAGGCAGGCAAGGAACACACATGGCAAAACTCAGGGTCAATGGCATTCACCTGTATTACGAACTGACGGGCGACGGCCCGCCGCTTGTCGTCATTGCGGGGCAGGGTACCGGTCCCGCAGCTCGTCAACCGCTGATCGACGGTCTGGCGAAGCACCACACGGTGCTTTCGTTCGACCCGCGTGGCACCGGCCGCGGAGATCCCGCGCCCCAGGGGGATTCCATGGAAACGCTGGCGCAGGACGCGCTGGCGTTGATGGATGCGATGAAGTTCGAGACTGCCAGCATCATGGGGCTTTCCACGGGCACAGGGCAGGCGACCGTGCTGGCGGCCAATCACTCTGATCGGGTCGAGCGCCTGGTGCTGGCCTCGCCATGGACGCATGGCGACGCGGATTTCCACACCTTGCAGAATCTGCGCAAGGCGGCGGCGCGCACGATGGCGCCCGAACACTACGTGCATTTCAACGCGCTACTGCTGTATTACCCGCCTTATCGGCGCGTTCACGCGGAACAATTCAATGAGATGGCCCGGCAAGCCATCGGCAAGGCGCAGGATGCCGAGAGCATCGCCGCCCGCCTCGATGCGATCCTGGCTTTCGACGCCCGGCCGTTGTACGCCCGAATCGCTTGTCCGGCCCTGGTATGCGGCGCGCGCGACGACCTGGTCATGCCTTTCTGGTTCGCCGAGGCGGCTGCCCAGGCCATACCCGCCGCGCAGTTGTTCACCATTTCCGAGGGCGGGCACATGTTCTTCGATTCGCGCACCGAAGAATTCCTGCACACCGTACTTCCCTTTCTTAATCGACACGCATAGGAATCGCCATGGCCGTATCAACCCTGCACACCTCGAGTATCGTCATCGATGGATTGGTCGTGTCCCGCTGGAGCCGGGAGGTATTCGAAGCGATGCAGCGCGGCGGCCTGACTGCCGTCAACTGCACCTGCTCTATCTGGGAGGGCACGCGCGACACCATGCTGAACATGGCGCGCTGGAATCGCTACTTTGATGAGTATGGCGACCTGATCATGCCCATCCGCCGGGCCGGCGATATACGCAAGGCGAAGGAACTGGGCAAGGTGGGTATTCTGCTTGGTTGGCAGAACACCGCCGGTATCGAAGACCGCATCGACTTCCTGCCGTTGTTCAAGGATATGGGCCTGCGCGTCATCCAGTTGACCTACAACACGCAGAATCTGGTCGGTGCGGGCTGCTGGGAAGCCAACGACAGCGGGTTATCGGGCTTTGGCCGCGAGGTCGTCGAAGAAATGAACCGCCTGCGCCTGCTGGTCGATCTGTCGCACGTGGGCCAGAAGACCGCATCCGACGCCATCGCCCATTCGCAACGGGGATGCGCCTATACGCACGTGGCGCCTTACGGGCTGTTCAATCACGCGCGCAATAAAACCGACGAACAATTGCGCGAGATCGTCAATCGCGGCGGGTTTGTCGGTGTGGCCACGTATCCGCCCTTCATGAAGTCGGGTGCGGACACGACCCTGGACGACTGCGTGGAGCTCTTCGAATACATGATCAACGTTTGCGGCGAGGAAAACATCGGCATTGGCACCGACTTCACGCAAGATCATGACGAGGCGTTCTTCGACTACCTGCGGCAAGACAAAGGCTATGCCCGTCGCGCGAATCCGGGCCGCGGCAAGGCCCCCACGGTGAAGGGCATGGATACCCTGGCGGACTATCCGAAGCTGACCGACGCCCTGGAACGCCGGGGCTGGAGCGAAACACGCATACGGCGGGTGCTGGGAGAAAACTGGTTGCGTTTTCTGGAGCAGAACATCGACTAAGCCGCGCCAGGCCGCGGCTTGCACAGCTGCCTGGCAACGTTACTGCGGCGGCCCGTCATAACTGAGCGCGGTCGCCGTCTTGCCCCAGAACACCCGGTACGAATACGCGTTATAGGCAATGATCACGGGCAGCACCACGCAGGCGCCCACCAGCACCAGTTTCAGCGATCCGGGCGCGGCGGCGCCCTGCCAAAGCGTGATCCGGCCCATCAGCAGCCATGGGAACAGGCTGACCGCCAGGCCCAGGAACGCCAGGGTGAAGATCGCCGCCGTCAGCGCGAAGGGCGCCCAGCAGAACTTGTCCATGGGCCGGGGCAGGGTGCGCAGCACGGCCGCCAGCGTCAGCAGACATGCAAGCGTTGCCAGCGGCAGGGGGGCCAGGTATAGCCCCGTCACGCTGGTCCAGCGCAGCCAGATTTGCGGGTCCATGAGCGGCGTGACCAGCGACACGGCGACGATGCCGGCGGCCAGCCCCCACCACGCCCGTCGCGCCCAGCGTACCGCCTGGCGTTGCAGGTCGCCTTCGGTTTTCATGATGAGCCATGCGGCGCCCAGCTGGGCGTAGCCTGCCACCACGCAGGCGCCGACAAAAACCGAGAACAGCCGGTATTCGATGCCATGGTTGTGGCCGGTGACCACGCCGCCCAGTATGTAGCCTTGCGACCAAGCCGCCACCACCGAGCCGACGCAGAAAAGCCGTGTCCAGAGAACGCGCAGGCCGGGGGGGGCCTTGGCCCGGAAGTCGAACGCGACGCCGCGCAGGATAAGCCCGAACAGCATCAGCGTGACGGGGAAATACAGCTCTCGCAAGATTCCGCCGTAGGCAAACGGGAACGCCACCAGCAGGATGCCGATGCCGAGCACCAGCCAGGTTTCATTGGCGTCCCAGAAGGTGCCGATGGACGCCAGCATGGTGGTGCGGTGTTCATCATCGGCCGCGCTCGTCAGCAGAATGCCCACTCCCAGGTCGAAGCCGTCCAGCAATACGTATGCCAGGACGGCAAAGCCCATCAAGCCCATGAATACCAGGGGCAGCCAGAATGCCGGATCGTTGGCCGCCAGGCCACCCGAGTATGCCGCCAAGCTATTCATGATTGCCTCCTTGGGCCGGGCTGGAATCCGCGGCCGGCGCGTGTTGCAGAGTGGGGGCGATGCCCTTGTTTGCCTGGTAGATCAGTGTGCCCACGTACGACAGCAGCAAGAAGGCATAAAGCAGCAAGAAGCCTGTCAACGACAGCGCGAACGCCGCCGCCGGCTCGTCGGCCACGACCTCGGAGCTTCTGACCAGTCCATACACGACCCAGGGCTGGCGCCCGATCTCAGCGGTGTACCAGCCGGCCACGGTGGCCACCCACCCCGAAAATGTCATGCCGGCCAACAAGCGCAAGGCCCAGCGCGGCAGCGCGTCGGGATTCCATTTGCGTGCGCGCAGCAGCCACAGTCCGCCCCAGGACGCAAGCATCATCAGCACGCCCACCCCGGCCATGACGCGAAAGGCGAAGAATACGGGCGCCACTGGCGGATGGGCATTGGGGAATTCGTTCAGGCCCAGGACCTCGCCGTCCAGGCTATGGGTGATGAGCAGGCTGGCGCCGTATGGAAGGGTGATGGCCCATTTGTTGCTGCGCGTGGCCTCGTCCGGCCAGCCGATCAGCACAGTGCCCGCGCCCCGCTGCGTTTCCCACAGGCCCTCGATCGCGGCGATCTTGGCCGGCTGCGTCTTGGCGGCCAGGCGGCCCGCCGTATCGCCGACCAGCATTTGCACCGGGATGACGGCCGCCGCCAGCACCAGCCCCGTCACGAAGGCCTTGCGTTCGCCCGGGCGCAGGGGCCGGCGCAAGCCCTGCCAGGCAGAGACGCCCAGCACCACGAACGCCGCCGTGACCACCGATGCCAGCACCATGTGCCCAAAGCGCAGCGGCAACGATTCGGAGAAGACGATCTTCATCCAGTCGGTCGGGTAGAACTTGCCATCGACCAGTTCGGCGCCTGCCGGGGTCTGCATCCATGAGTTGGCGGCCAGTATCCAGAATGCCGACAAGGTCACGCCGAACGCCACCAGGAACATCGCCAGCGTATGAATGCGCTCGGACACCCGTCCGCGCCCGAAAAGCATGATGCCCAGGAAACCGGCTTCCAGGAAGAAAGCGGTCATGACCTCATACCCCATCAGCGGGCCGACGACGTTGCCCGCTTTTTCCATGAAGCCGGGAAACGTCGTGCCGAACTGGAAGCTCATGGTCAGCCCCGACACTACGCCCAGGGCGAACGACAGCGCAAAAACCCGTATCCAGAACCGGTAGGCGTCCAGCCACGCCGTATCACCGGTGGCCCGCCATCGCAGCTTGAAGAACAGCAATATCCAGGCCAGCGCGATGTTGATGGCGGGAAACAGGATATGAAACGTCAGGTTCACCGCAAACTGAATGCGGGCAAGCAAGAGCGGTGAAAGTTCCATGGGTGTCTCGTCCTTGTGGTCTCGGCGCCCTGTACATGCCGTTGCGCGGCATGTACAGGGCAGGGCGGCTGCGCTATTGCGCCACGCGTTTACGCTGAATACCGGGCCGGCTAGCGGCGGCCGCCCCAGCCCCGGCCACCGAAGCCGCGTCCTGCCCAGCCCCCGCCGCCGCCGCCAAAGCGGTCGCCTCCGAAGCGATCTCCGCCCCAGCCCGTATCGCTGCGTTGCTGGGCAAAGCGATCGTCGCTCCAGGTGCGTGCCTGACGTTGCCCGTCCAGGTAGCTGGATACATTGCTGGACGAGAAGTCGCTGCGCTGCATGGGCTGCCAGCCCGACGCGGTGTGCTGCTGCCAGCCGCCGTCGGCCGTGTGCTGGTAGACATGGCCATCGTGGTCGCCGTAGATATTGCCGTTGTTCCAGGCCACGCTGTTGCCGGTCTGGCTGTCGTGCTCGACGCCGCGACGATCGACGCTGCTGTCGTGCTCGCCGGCGGTGCCGCTGGCCGTGGTGCCGGATACGGTGGTGCGACCGGTCTCGGAATTGGTGCGTACGCTCTGCCGGCCCGCGTTCCATTGGCCATCGTCGTTTTCTTCGATACCCGAGCGGCTGGCGCCGCTGACGCCGGTACCGGTATTCCTGTAGGCGTCGCGCTGCCCGGCGACATAATTGCCGGAATAGGCGTTGTAGTCGGCGCCGCGCGAGCCTTCGAACCCGCGGCCCGTCGTGGGGTTGTAGCCCTGCGCGTGGGCCGTGCGCCATTCGTTGCCGGTCCAGTCGTTGTAGCCTACCGTACGGGTCACGGTGCCTTCGCGGCCCCATGCGCCATAGACGTTGGTCTGGTTCACGTCGACGCCCCGCGCGTAGGGGAATCCGGCGTACGGGCCCCAATATGGCTCGGGCCCCCATGCGTCGGCCATGGCGAAGCCGAACGCGAAGCCCGCTGCGGTGTCCAGTGCGGCGTTATAGCCGTAGGTGGGCGGGTAGCCTATCCACGCATCATCGACGACCACCGGCGGGTAGACATAGCCCGTACCGTACACCACCGTGCCGTCCGGGCTTTCGACCAGGCCCATGTAGCCCGGCGTATAGCCGACCACGACCGAGTCCGGCGTCGATCCATAGATCTGTACGTAAGTGACGTAATGCAGCGGCGATTCGGGGGGAATGCCGTAGATGGCCGAAGGCACCGAATCGGCTACGCGCCAGGGGCCCTGCGCCGAATCCGCCGTGAACCAGACGGCGCGCGACAAGGCGTAATACTGGCCGCCGTCGGCCTGGATGACGGGTACCGCGGTGTTGGTCGCATAGCGCAAGCTCGTGCCCGCGATGCGGTCGAACTTGGGCGCGCCGCCGATATAGTCCACATGCAGGGTCGCCTTGCTGCGCGATACCGTGGCTGTCTGCGGGATGGTCGAGGCGATAACCGCCTCTTTGGCCTGCGGGGTGCCGGGCACCGATGCCAGTACACCGGCTTGCGGGTCGTGGATGCCGATGCGGGCGAAGTCGGGGCTCAGCTTGTCGCCAGGAACATACTTCCAGGTGCCATCCAGCTGCGCGGCGCTGAACCAGCGCCCGGAAATCAGCAGGTAATAGCGGTTGTCCGCCGGAAGCATGAACAGGGCGTGATCGGCATTGTTGACTGCCAGGAGATTGGTGCCCTGCACCGGCCGCATCTGGGCTGGCCCTTGCAACAGCACCAATTCGGCGGGCTCGCTCGAGACAAGCATGGCGGGCGGCTGCGGGGCGCGTGGAGCCCCCTTTGCCAGCAGCGGATCCACCGGCGCCTGCCGGGCGGCCGCGGCCGCGACATTCAGCAAGCCCCGCGAGGGCGTTTCACTGCGCCACCCGTCGGACAGCGACCGCGACGTGTACCAATAGCCGGCCGCATTCAAGTGATAAGTGCCATTGGCGCTGCGCAGGATCAGGGCGCGGCTGTTGATGACACGCTGCCAGCCTTCGACCTGCTTGACTGGCCCGAGCACAGGCTGCCCGTCGATCATGACCAATACCGCGGGTGTGGATCGGACAAAGATGCGCGGGGGCGTGTTTTTCACCGGCACTGCGCGCAAGTCCGCCACATGCCTGGACGCGGCGTAGCTGAGCTGCAGGTCGCTCAGGCGCAAGGTCATCTCGACAGGCAGGCGTGCGCTGAATTGTTCCTGTATGGCCTGCGCCTTGTCCGGTTCGGTCGGGATTTGCACGCGCGCGATCTGCAATTGCGTCAGGTGGACTTCGCCGGCGGCTTTGTCCACATCGGCATCCGCGCTGAAATTGGCGACGCCGTAGGTGGGTTGGCCATTGGCGGGCCCTATCGCGATGGCCATGCGGCCCGTGATGCGATTGCCTGTCCAGGTGTCGACCTGCGGCTGGTAGACCTCGTAGTGCGTGCCGTGGAAGTCCAGCGTGCGCGGCCATTGTGCCGCGCTGCCGCCGGCCTGCTGTGCCGGGGCCGGTTGCGGCGCGGCAGTCGCGGCAAGCACGCCGCCGCCGCCGGCCGCCAGGGCCATCGTGAATAATGCTGCCGCGATCTTGGTCGCCCGCACCATAGGCCTCGCATTTGCCATGCTAATCGCTCCATGAGTTAGCCGTGCGGATGCACGCGGGAATTCCGTCGACTCAGGGAAGTTGCATGGCCGCGCTCGCCTCGCGCGGCAATCTCCAGGAGACAATCGCGGCGATGTGCAAATAGGTCCAGCGCGGCTCCGCTACGCCAAGGGAGCCAGAAGGCAAGGTAATACGCCCGCATCCGAAATACACATCACAGCAAGCGGGGCCGTCAGACGGGCACCGCCTCCTTTGCAACCCGGCCGTGTGATCCAACCCCCGCGTGCGGGGGGCGATATAGGGGCCAGATGGCTGTGGTATTTAATGTTATTTCGCGGGGGAATGTCCAGCGCTGATGATGGGCGTCGTCCGATAACAACATCTTCCAAGCCGCTCCGCCTTCCAGGACATCGCAGCGGCGCGGCGGCGTGGCGGCGCCACGCGCCGACCGCTCTGCGGCCAATGGCATCCTAGCCGGCGCGCGCCTGCCGAGAATTCCGAACGGCTACCGCAGCGTGGCGGGATGAGATTCAGCCCGGCTGCGTTGGCTGATCGACCGGAACTCGAACGCCTGCCACCGATAGGCGCCCGGGAAGTCGGTGTCTTTCCAGCCCAGGTCGATCGGATGCGAAGTCTCGACGTAGGTCATCGCCAGATCGAATAGCGTGCGGGCCTGCCTGGGCAGCGCACTGAGTTTGCATCGGCCCAGATAGTCCAGGATGGCGGGCAGGCGCGGGAGCATGGCATCGTAGAAGCCGCGCAGCTCTTCCAGACGTACGGAGTGCAGCCTGTGGAAGCGCCTTTCTTCCGAGGGCAATGCCCAGTCTGGCACGAAGTGTTCGAGGTCGGCGAATTCGTCCGGCAACGCCGATTCGCGGGGGGGGGTCTGGTCGGCCATGTTCAATCCTCTGCAAGCATGTCATCGATGGCGCGGTAATGGTTCTGGATCACCCGTTCCTGCTTGGACAGCACCGTATGCGGAATGGCGCCCGACAGTATGCCGACCAGATTGGTTTCCATGGTGTTCATATCCTCGCGTATTACTTCGCGCGCACGGGTTACCGAATAGGCCTGGGCGATTGCATCGACGGGATTGTCAGATTCATAGGCAAAGCGCCAGTTGCGGATCTCGGTATGGCCATGGTCGATCGGCCAGAAGGTCATGTATGAATGGGTGTTGGCCTGGGGGGCAAACACGCAGTTGGGGAAGATATGCACGATATCGAATCCCCACTCGTCAAAGCGCGAGGGGTTGATGCCGGGCGGTTGCGTAGAGAAGTCGAACTTTGGAAACCAGGGGAACATCGGCTTCGAGTAGCGGAAGACCACTTCTTCGGTAGGTGTTTTCTTGTGATTCTGGTTGCCGTGCGTGGAATAGCGGCCGAAATGCCGGCCGACTTCCAGGTAGGCGCGATGGCGGTCGGGATTGTTCGGCCCCCCCTGGTAGTCCGGCACGGTGTTCTTGTGTATGTAGAGATTGTGGTAGCCCTCGCTGAATGCGTTGGTCGCCAGGTTCCAGTTCGTCTTGAGCACCAGGCGGTGGTCGGCGATCTTGACACGATTCTTGGCAAAGCCCTGGTACTGGTCGTACATGTCGCCCAGGAACTCGCGCAGCGTTTCGCGCGGTTCGCGGTCGAGATTGATGAAGACGACGTCTTCCCAGGTTTCGCAGTGCACGGGCACCAGGCCGTACTGGCTTTTTTCCACATTGTCGAACTGGCTGGCGTCGGTGATGTTCAGCAGCCGCCCATCGGTGGCGTAGGTCCATGCATGAAACGCGCAGGTAAATGCCTTGGCGCAGCCATTGGGCGTGTGCACCAGCTTGTCTCCGCGATGCCGGCAGACATTATGGAAGGCGCGTATCTTGCCGTCGTTGGAGTGCACGATCAAGATGGACAGCCTGAGCGGCGGGATCTCGGTCAGCACAAAGCTGCCCGGTATCGGTATGTCTGTCGTACAGGCTGCCACCAGCCATGCCCGCCGGAATACCTTTTCGACTTCCTGCTGGTAGAACTCCGGCTGCATGCGCTCATACATCGGGATCCTGGTTTGCAGCCGGCTCATGTCGCCCGCGAATTTCGTTTCGATTTCTGCCATGGTGGTGGGTCGCGAAGATGGATGATGGGATACAGCGCGTCGGTGCCCTGCGTGTAAACCAGTGTAGATATGGCATTGAATTGGAGCTATATACGAATGCAGCATGTCGAAGATGCCGCATGGCGAATAACACTGCGTGCCGGGTGATGTACCCAGGGGGGCTGGTATGGAGACATCGGAAATACGCCTGTTTCGCGTTTTCCTCGTATTGATGGACGAGCGCAATGTCAGTCGCGCCGCCGAACGCCTGGGGTTGTCGCAGCCGGCCGCCAGCCATCTGCTGGCCAGGCTGCGCACGTGGTTCCAGGATCCCTTGTTGATCCGCTCGCGTGCCGGCATGGTGCCAACCGGCCGTGCCCTGGAGGTCGTCGAGATCGTGCGCAATATCGTGTTGCAGCACGATCGCCTCATGCGCCCCGCCCAGAAGTTCGATCCGGCGACATCGCGCCGCACCTTCGTGATCTCTGCCTCGGAGTTTTCCGAGCGCCTGCTGATGCCGCCGCTGGTGCGCTATTTGCGGCAAGAGGCACCCCATGTGAAGCTGGTCATTCGTGCGCCCGATCCCGAGCGTGCATTCGAAATGCTGGAAAACGGCACGCTCGACCTGCGCATTGCGTGGCTTACCGAGCCTTTCACGTCGCTGCGGTCCACGATGCTGCTGCACGATCGGCTGGTATGCCTGGCCGATCGCCGCCACGGCGATACGCTGACGCTGGACCAGCTTCTGACCATGCCCATGGTACGCACTTATAACTACAACCAGACCACGAACCGCCGCGTCATCGACCAGGCCCTGGAAAAACAGGGGCACAAGGCGTCCTGGACGTTCCTGGTCCAGAACTTTCAGGTGATTCCCGAAATGCTGGTGGGCACCGACCTGGTGGCTGTACTGCCGCGCATGCTGGCGCGGCTGTACGCCGACGAGCGTTCGCTACGGGTCTATGCGCCGCCTGTATCGTTGCCGCCGGTACGTTACGCGGCATATTGGCATGAGCGCTACCAGAAGGATGCCGAGCATCGATGGTTGCGCGCCGCCCTGACCATGGCGGCCAAGGGCGTGAATCGATAAGGCGGGCGAGGTCGGCCGGATGACTAGCTGCCGTCCCGTTGCACCGACGCCACCACCGCTTGCCATTTCACGAATTCGCCGCGTATGAATTGTGCAGCTTTGTCCGGGTCGGAATCGAGCACGGGCTGTACCGCCATGTCATCCAGGTCTTTCTGGAATGCCGTGTCCGCCACGACGGTACGTGTCGCGGCAACCAGTTTGTCGATCACGCCCTGGGGCGTTTGCGCGGGGGCGGACAGGATGAAAGCGGTTTCGGATTCGAAACCGGGCAAGCCGGATTCGGCCACGGTGGGGAGGTCGGGCATGGCCCTGGAGCGCCGGGCGCCCGTGACCGCGAGAATCCTGGCCTGGCCCGATTTGTGCAGGGCGATGGCGCCATTGAGTACATTGAAGTAGATCGGCACGCGGCCGGTGATCAAGTCCTGAACCATGAGGGTGCCGCCCTTATAGGGCACGGCGGTCATTTGCAGCCCCGCCTGGCTCGCGAACATGAGCGTGGTCAAGTGCACGAAGCCCGCGGGGCCGTTGGTCGCGTATGAATACTCGTTCGGATGCTTCTTGACCAGGTCGATGAACTGCTGCACGGTGTGGACGCCCAGGCCCGGATAGACTTCCAGGCAGAACGGCACCAGCCCGACGACGGCGATGGGCCGCAGGTCTTTCCGGGGATCGAAAGGCACCTGCATGGTCAAGGGGTTGATGACGTTGGTGCCCGTCGTTCCCATCAGCAATGTGTAGCCGTCCGCCGGCGCACGCACCACATCCGCCGTGCCTATCGTGCCGCCGGCCCCGCCCTTGTTCTCGATATGTATCGATACGCCCAGAACGCCCTCGAGCTTGTTGGCGAACTTGCGGGCAAAGACGTCGGTTGCGCCGCCCGGCGCCGCGGGCGTGACGAGTTTGATGGGCTGGCTGGGGTAGCGTTGTTCCCCGCCCGCTGCAGGTGCCGCATAAGCGCCCAGGATCAGGCATGGGGCAAGCGCCCAGCCCCGGACGAAGGCCCAGGGCCGCGATATCCCCTGGCGTGGGTTCGCAGGGGATGCGGAGCAGGGGGACGCTGGCAGATGGCCGGCCATGGCGATAGCGTCGTTGGGCATCGCGGCTCCAGTGATAGTGATGGACGGCAACCCTATTGCACGTTGATGTTGGCTGCCTTGATGACCTTGCCCCAGCGCTCGTACTCTTCTTCCATGTACGCCTGGGCGGCGGCGGCGCTGCCGTCGCCCGGACTGAGGCGGATGATGCCCACGCGGGCCAGGTCGGCCTGGGCCTCGGGCGTGGACAGTGCGGTGTCGAGCGCGCGATTCAGCTTGTCGACGATGGCCTGGGGCGTACCCTTCGGCGCCAGCACACCTTGCCAGAAGCGCAGGTTGTAGGCATAGCCTTGTTCTGCGTAAGTCTTGACTTCCGGGGCGATGCTGGCCCGTTCCTGGGTATCGATGGCCAGCATGCGGATCTTGCCCGATTCCGCTTGTGGCCTGGCCATCGAGGCGGGCACGATCATGGCGTCGACGTGGCCGGCGATCACGGCTTCCAATGCTGGCGACGAACCCTTGAAGGGCACGTGCAGCAGTTCGATGCCCGTCTCGTTCGTGATCGCCGCCATGCGGACGTGCCCGCCGCTGCCCAGGCCCCAGCTGGCGAAGCTCAGCTTGCCTGGATGCGCTTTGGCGTAGTTGATGAATTCGTCGAACGAATCGAGATCCAGCTTGGCATTGACGGCCAGCACGGTGGGGCCGTATCCGACCACGGCGACGGGCACGAAGTCGTGCAGGGCGTCGTAGCGGATGCCGGGAAACAGATGGGGGGCGACCGAGTGCGTGTCGGCCACGGTGTACTGAATGGTATAGCCGTCGGGCGCGGCGCGTGCCACGTACTCGGTGCCTATCATGCCGCTGGCGCCATCGCGGTTTTCCACGATTACCGGAACCTTGAGTTGCCTTGACAGGTGATCCGCCGTCACCCGCGCCGGTATGTCGGTGCCGCCTCCGGCGGACCAGGCAACGATCATCTTGATCGGGCGGTCGGGATAAGGCGCCGCGCCGGCTGCGCCACACGCCATACAGGCGACGAGAAAACCCATGCCAGCGATGGAATTACGCATTGTCTCGCCACCCGTTTGGTAATTATGTGGAAGAGTTTAGGAGCGAGGCGCAGGGCGGTCTATGGTCGGTGATCTATATTCGTTATGCAGGATCGCGCATGATCTGTGGAATTCAGGACTGTGAAAGTCGATTTTTTCGCAGGAGGGTATTTCGGGTACTTCGGGCGTCATGGCTGGCCCAGGCTGGCACCCTGGCGCATCAGTTCTTCCCGGACCTCCTGGGCCGCAACGTCGCGCGGCACGATGTTCCGGCGGGCGGCGGCGGCGGCGCAGATACCTGCAGCCTGGCCGGTCGCCATGGCGATCGGCATCACGCGGTACGAAGAATGGGCCTCGTGCGTGCCGGATATGCATCGTCCGGCCACGATGACTTTGTCGATGCGTTGCGGGATCAGTGCCCGCAGCGGAATGTCGTAGGCATCGTCGGCCGGGATACGCTTGAGTATGGTGCCTTTGCCGGCAGGGTTGTGGATGTCGACCGGGTATGAGCCCCGCGCTATGGCATCGGGAAATTTGCGCGCGCCAAGCAGGTCTTGCGCGGTTAGCTGGTATTCCCCGACGATGCGCCGCGTTTCCCGCACGCCGACGTGAACGCCGCTTTGCACGGCATAGCTGTCCTGGAAGCCGGGCACGTATTTGCGCAGGAAGCGCATCAGCTGGTTCAGTTGGTGCCGGCTTTCCCATTCCGCCAGGGTCCAGTCCCAGACATCGGTGCCCAGCACCCGCGTCACGCGGGTGGAATTCACACTGACTTCGTGGGCGTGGGGCGTGCCGAAGAACAGAATGTCTTCCCGCGCCAGGTTCAGGTCTCCGTTTGCCGAAGCCTGCCGGACCAGGTCCCACAGCCCATGCACGCCACGCCATTGGCCCGGGTTCTGCCTGACGTACTCCTGGAAAGCCGCGGGATTGAAGTCGGCCATGCGAAACATCAGTGTCATGGGCTGCACCAGGCCGTCGGCCTCGCGGCCCATTTCGTAGCCGGCCCCCGCCAAGGCCGCGACGTCGCCGTCGCCGGTGCAGTCCACTACGGCCTTGGCTTTGATGACCAGGGGGCCGCTCTTGGTCTCGAACACCACACCCTGGACATCGCCTTCGCCAAATATGCCGCTGGCAAAGGAATGGAACAGCATGCGCACACCGGCCTGGTCCAGCAGTTCCAGCGCGGCCGACTTGAAGATTTCGGGATCGAAAGGAACGACATAGCCGGTGTCCAGCGAGGGCGCCACCGCGCCGCCGCTACCCACCAGGCGCTCGAGCAGTTCCTTGAGCACGCCCGCGATGACCGGATGCCCCGGGCCGTGGTCATCGGGCAGCAGGTTGGTCACGCCCAGTTTCTCGAAGGTCGGGCGCTGGGTGTGGAACGACATCAGCGGCATGACCAGCGCCGCCGTGGCATTGCCGCCCAGGAAGCCATACCGTTCCACCAGGATCACGTCCGCGCCGGCGCGCGCGGCCCCCACCGCGGCGCCGATGCCGGCCGGGCCGCCGCCCACCACCAGGACATCGGTCTCGGCCGCCAATCCCGCCTTGCGCGGGGGCAGCATCAGTTCCGGGATCCGGGCGGGCCTTTGAAGTACGGGCATCTCAGCTTCCTTCGCCGGTTTCCGCTTTGGGTGCCAGGCGGTCGAGCAGGCCGACGAGCAGCCGGTTGGTCTCGCGCGCACGTTCCTGCAGCGCGGGCAGGCGCCGCCGGATGCGTTTCTGGATGTTGGCGCGGAAATCCCATGAATGGTCGATGGAAGCCAGCAGTTGTCCTGGGCTGACGTCATGCAGGGGCGGGGTGTCCATGTCCAGATCCTGCAGCAGGCCGGTTACCTTGGACGCGTACGGCAAGGCCACGAACGGCACCTCTTGCAACGCCGAGAAGATAAGAAAGTGCAGGCGCATGCCGACGCAGAATTCAAATCCTCCGATGATGGTCATCAACTGGCCGGCGCTGTATTCGCCCTTGAGCACAGTGGCGCGCTGCGGGGTGCGCATGCGCGCCACCACGGCATGGCTATGCTGCAGATCCCGGTTGCCGCGCTCCAGCGGGATGAACACCACGTCGGCATCGAGCCGTTGCACTATGAAATCGGCTGCGTTGGCAAGCAGGTCGTGGTAGTGGTCCACGTCGATGCCGGGGGCGGCGGGCCCCGGTTCGCGCACCGAGAATCCGATCCGGCGCCGGGACAAATCCAGTCCTTCGCGCGTCAGCGCGGTTTTGGGCAGGCTTTGTGCCTTCATCAGCAAGGCAGGATCTGCCGTGATGTGTATCTCTTGGGGCAGGCCCACGTCTTCCAGCAGACGCAAGCCCTGGCGGTCGCGTACCGTGACCAATGCCGCCGGCGTCAGGACCTCGCGCACCAACTCGCGGTTGGACGAGCGCGCCAGGGGACCGGCGCTGACCGCGTAGACCACGACCGGCACGCCCAGCTCGTTGGCCATCTGCACCTCGCGTAGGTAGACGTCGATCTCCCCGTCGTAGAGCAGGCCGCCGCCGCCCAGAATGAACACATCCAGGCGGGCCACTTCTTCCCTGATCTCGTCGCGGGTGAGTTCGCGCACGGGGATGGTGCGATCGACCCGGTGCCGTTTCTCGGTGTCCTTGGCGTTGCGGGAGAACACCGTGATTTCGGCCGCCGTGGTCGCCCGCAGTTGCATCACGATGCTCTCCAGGATGGCTTCGTCACCCAGATTCAACCCCCCGTAGGAGCCGGAAATACCGATACGGAAGGAATGTTTTTTCTTCATGGCTGTTACCTTGTCTTGCCGCTGCCGTGCGAACGGCCCGGCGCCAGGCCTTTAAGCAGCAAGCGCCGTACCAGGGGCGGCAAGACTCGGACGGCTTCAGCCGTTTCCGGGTGGCAAGCCCGCCTCTGGCAGCTTCGCGATGACCTTGATCTCAAACTGGAAGCCGTTCAGCCACGTCACACCGACGGCGGTCAACGCCGGGTACGGCGCCTTGCCCCAGAACTCAGGGACGACCTTCCAGATGGTCTCGAACTTCGATTCGGGATCGACCATGAATACGGTGACGTCGACCACGTCGTCGAACGTGCTGCCCGCGGCTGCCAGGACGTTGTTCAGATTGTTGAATGCGAGCCGGACCTGCGCCTCCAGGCCCGGTTCGGGCGAACCGTCTGCGTCGCTTCCTACTTGCCCCGACACGAACAGGAATCCGTTGGACCGGATCGCCGGTGAATAACGATCCCGTTCGTAGATTGCCTGGCGCCCAGACGGGAAAACGACATTGCGCGTTGCCATGAATGATCTCCTTGAGTTGGCCGACACCGGCCCGATTGACGATGACGCCACTGTAGAGGGGCGGGCCGTCCAGATAAACGCGCAACTTTGTTCATCATTGTTTGTAGAATCCAAACAATTCACGAGCAATCTGGAGCCGCGATGGACCGTTTCGATGGAATGCAGGCATTTGCCCGCGTGGTGGAAACCGGCAGCTTCACCAAGGCGGCCGAAACCCTGCACATGAGCAAGACCAGCGTGACGCAACTGGTGCAGCAGCTGGAGGCGCGGCTGCGGGTCAGACTGCTTAATCGCACCACGCGCAAGGTCAACGTCACCGCCGACGGCGCGGCCTACTACGAGCGGGTGATACGGCTGCTGGCCGACATGGACGATGCCGAGACCAGCCTGTCCAGCGCGTCGGCATTGCCCCGGGGGCGGCTGCGCGTCGATGTGCCCAGCCCGCTGGCGCGCATGATCCTGGTACCGGCTTTGCCGGCATTCCATGCCCGATACCCTGACATCCAGCTGGATATGGGCGTCAGCGATCGTATCGTGGACCTGCTCGACGAGAACGTGGACTGCGTGGTGCGCGGCGGCGAGATCACCAACCAATCGTTGATGGCACGACGCCTGCCCGACCTGCGGCTTGGGGTGTACGCGTCGCCGGGCTACCTGGAGCGCGCCGGTTGGCCGTCCCATCCGCGCGAACTGGAAGACTCGCACCACCGCATCGTGGGTTTTCTCTGGGCACGCAGCGGCAAGACCTTTCCGTACGCCATGCACGGCACTGGCGAGAGCGTCACCGTGCAGGGGCGCTACGTATTGGCGGTCGATGACGGCAATGCCTATCTTGCGGCGGGCCTGGCCGGCCTGGGGGTGCTATGGCTGCCGGACTACATGTCAGGGCAGTACCTGGCGCGTGGCGAGCTGCTGCCCCTGTTCGAAGGCTGGAGCCTGGATCCGATGCCGATGTATGTGGCATTTCCACCCAACCGGCATGTCAGTGCCAAGCTGCGCGTATTCATCGATTGGGTCGTCGAGCTGATGGCGCAATACGCGCCTGCCGCCGACCCGAGTGGTGCATGACTGCAGCTGGACGGCTCCAGGCCCGGCGCGTGTCAGCGCGTAGCCAGGATGCGCCGGGCCGCCAGGGACCGGATGCCGGCCTCGTCCATGCCCAGTTTGTCGCGCAGCACTTCCTGTGTGTGTTGCCCTAAATTGGGCGCCCCGTGCCGGTAACGCACGGCGGATTCCGAGAACCTTACCGGGTTTGCCACGCCGGGGACCGGACGGCCATCACTACCGGGCATTTCGACCCGCATGCCTCGATGCCGCAGTTGCGGATGCTCGAAGACTGCCTGGTAGTCATTGATGCTGCCGTTCGGAATGCCATGGTCGGTCAGCCGCGCCAGCCAGTACGCCGACTCGTGCGCAGCGAAGGTGCGTTCGATTTCCGGAATCAAGGCCACGCGATGGATGATGCGTCCGCTACCCGTGGTGTAGCGGGGATCGGTGGCCAGGTCTGCGCGTTCAAGCGCCTGGCAGAAACGCTGCCATTGCGCATCGTTCCCGGCGGCTACGATGACATGGCCGTCGCGCGATCTCAGGACTTCGTAGGGAACCAGGGCCGGATGCGCATTGCCGTAGCGTGTGGGCACATCTCCCGTAACCAAATGGTTGAAAGCCAGATTGGCGCCGAACGCCGCCATGCAGTCGAGCAGCGCAAGATCGATGTACTGACCTCTTCTAGTAGCCTCGCGCCGGTGCAGCGCGGCCAGTACCGCGCTTGATGCGTACATTCCGGTCACGAGGTCTGCGATGGCTACGCCTACCTTCTGCGGCCCGCCACCCGGCCGGTCGTCGCGTTCGCCGGTCACGCTCATCAGGCCGCCTTCCCCCTGGAAGATGAAGTCGTATCCGGGACGCGCTGCGTAGGGGCCGGTCTGGCCATAGCCGGTGATCGAGCAATAGATCAGCCCGGGATGCGCGGCGGACAGCGATGCGTAATCCAGGCCATGGCGGGCCAGGTCGCCAACCTTGAAGTTCTCGATCACCACGTCAGCGCGCATGGCCAGGTCGCGTACGATCTCTTGGCCTTCGACGCGGGAAATATCCACTGACACTGACTTCTTGTTTCGGTTGGCAGCCGCGAAGTAGGTCGAACTGCGCGGTGCGCCGGTACCGTCGCCTTCTTCCGCGTCGGCTTTGGCATGGATGGCAGCCTCATGAGCGGTGTCATTGGCCGGCATCCACGGCGGGCCCCAGCTTCGCGTATCGTCGCCCATGCCGGGGCGCTCGATCTTGATCACTTCCGCGCCAAAATCGGCCAGCATCTGCGTACACCATGGCCCTGCCAGTATCCGCGTCAAGTCGAGCACGACGATGCCGGCGAGCGCACCCGCCTCGCGCTGGCCGGTGGCCGCGGGGAATGCGTCATTCAGGCTGGACATTCGCTTCTTTCAAGGTTTGCGCATAGATGGCGAGTTGGTCTTTGATGAAGGCTTCCAGTTCCGGCGGAGTGGAGCTTGCGGGCAAGAAGTTCTGGCGCGCCAATTGCTGCGCTACCTCTGTTTCCCCAAGTACCTGTGCAACCGCGCGAGACAGCCGTTCGATCCGGTCTGCCGGCATGTTGGCAGGCCCCTGCAGCGCGGCCCAGGAAGACACCGAGAATTTTGGAACACCAGCCTGTTCCATGGTGGGAATATCGGGGAAGGCCGGGCTGCGGATAGGCAGCGTGGTGGCCAGCATGCGTAGCTTGCCCTGGGCAACATACTGGCCGGCCGTGGTGGGCGTGGCGAACATGAGCTGAACGCGGTTGGCAACCAGGTCGGTGACCCCGGCGGGTTCGCCCTTGTATGGCACCTGCAGCATATTGACCTTGGATAACGAGAGCATCTGCCCGGTGGCGACGATACCGGTCGGGTTGCCCGTGGCATAGTTCAGCTTGCCAGGATGGGCGCGGCCGTAATCCAGCAGTTCTTGCAGCGAACGCACGGGTACCGACGAATTCACATACAAGAAGAATGAATAGCGCCCCACCATGGAAATGCGCGAAAAATCCTTGATGGGATGATAAGGAGGATTCTTGCGCATCGAGGGCACGGCGCAGAAACCGTTGGTGGACATCAGCAGGGTGTAGCCATCGGGGATGGCACGTGCCACTTCGGCCGCGCCGATCGCGCCGTCGGCGCCCGCGCGGTTTTCCACGATGACGGGTTGGCCCAGCGACTTCGCGAGGGCGCCGGCAATAATGCGCGTCACCGTATCGGTCGCCGTTCCCGCGGTGAACGGCACTACGATTTTCACCGGCTTGCTGGGATAGGTATCGCTTGCCAGAGTGGGTCCAGCGCAAGTGGCCATGAGCAATGCCGCGATATGCGGCATGAATTTACCAGCCATGAATGTCTCCTTTTTTATCTTTTAAAGTGCGGCCTGCCTGCGAGGAACTAGACGCCCCGGAATACCGGGTCGCGCTTTTCCACGAATGCAAGCAACGCCTCGCGCGAATCTTCCGATTCCTTCAACAAGCACATGGTCTCGACGACGCTTTCCATTGAACGCCGGTAGTCCAGGTCGTTGGCCCGCATGAACGCGTCTCGAAGCAGGCGCATGGCCAGCGGCGACTTGCGCGCCAGGCGCCGCGCCAATGTACGGGCGCGCTCGAGCACCTGGTCGCGCGGCACCACTTCATTGACTACACCCAGGCGCATCATTTCCTCGGCGCTGACGATATCGCCGGTGAACAGCAGGTGGGCTGCCCGATGGCGTCCCGCCTGGCGCGGCAGGTGCACCAGATGCATGGCGGGCAGCAGCCCGACGTCTATCTCGGGATATCCCATCCTGGCCTCTTCTGCCGCGATCACCATATCGCAGGATACGGCCCAGGTGACGCCAGCGGCGCGCGCATGTCCATTCACCGCTGCGATGACGGGCTTGCCCATGCGGTAGAGCGCCTCATGCATCTCATAGTAGAAAACTTCAATCAGCCGGCGCAGGGCCTGGCCGTCGAACTCCAGCGCGATTTTCAGGTCCACCCCTGCAGAGAACACGGTTGGCAGGGCGCTTTTCAGGATGACCGCTCCGGCAGAGGTGTCGTGCCGGGCTCGATGGTAGGCGTCGACTACTTCGCGCGCCAACTGCATGTCGATGGCGTTGACCGGGCCGCGGCTCATGGTGATCTCCGCCACGCCCTCTATGACCTCGTACTGCACGAACTCGCCCACTGTCGTCTCCTGTGGCCGCCTGGTGGCCTTTGGGGCCACCCTGGCGTGAATCGGGACATAATGTGCGCTAGCCAGTCTTTGCGTCCAATATCTTTCCCGGAACGAGCGATACGCCCCGCGAATGACCACAGGTATAGAACTCCGACATTTCAGGTACTTCGTGGCGCTTGCCGAAGAATTGCATTTCGGCCGCGCGGCCAAGCGTTGCAATATATCGCAGCCCCCATTCAGCGTATCGATACGCCAGTTGGAAGAGCAGCTGGGCTTTGCGCTGGTGGAGCGGTCTTCGCACGAGGTCAGGCTGACCGCGGCGGGCACGACGTTTTACAGGGAAGCCTGCAAGGCCTTGTCCCAGGTGCGCCAGGCGGCCGACATCGCGGCCAGGGTCCATGGCGGACTGGACGGCGTGCTCAGCGTCGGTTTCTTTGCATCCATGCTGTATCGAGGACTGGACCGGGCGGTCGATCGGTTTCGGGCCGAGTTCCCCTCAGTGGCCTTGCAATTATTGGAACTGAGTACATCTGACCAGATCCCGGCATTGCTCGGACGCCAGATCCACTACGGCTTTGTCCACAGCATGACCCTGCCGGCAGAAATCGCCGCCTGCGAGCTGCTGCACGAGCCGTTTCTGCTATGTCTGCCTAAAACGCATCCGGCCAGTGGCGAACGGGTGTTGAAATTGAGTGATTTCAGCAGCGAGCCTTTTGTGCTGTTTTCGCGAGCCTTTTCCCCGTCCTATTACGATCAGGTGGTCGCCCGTTGCCTGGCTGCCGGTTTCCATCCGGATATCCAGCATCAAGTCCGGCACTGGCTGACGGTGGTGGCCTGTGTATCCAAGGGCATGGGCATCACCCTGGTGCCGCGGGCGCTGGCTAACGCCAAGCTGCCCGACGTACATTTTGCGGTGATCGAGGAAAGTACGGTGGAATCCGTCGTCCATGGCGCCTGGCTGAAGGCGGAAGCCGAAAGCGCCATCCTGGGAGCCTGGCGACGCGTGGTCGGGCAGGAGATCGCGGTTTAAGGGGCCCCAAGCATCAGAAAGCCACCGCGTCGCGTTCGGGATGCGCCTTGCCGCGGGGTGTATGGAGAAGTTCATCGAACCCATGTTCAGCGAGCACATTTCCGGCTTCGCCCGCAGCGGCCAGGATGGATTGCCGACGGCATACTTCGGCGAAATTCGGCTGCCGAGTATCGGGCACCCAGATCTGGACAGGCCGCAACCCTGCCATGCGCAGAGCTGTACGGTGCTTGTCTACGCGGACGTCCACATTGCTGGTGGATACGATGGCTGCCTTTGCCTGTAGCAACGTACCCCTTGAGCCCGGTACATGCAACACGCCGGCGCGGAGGGCGCGATCGCCTGCTGCGGGCGCAAGGGCTGTTCTTCGCGCCGCCGGCGACCATCAACGAATCTCGGGATACCCGCTCGCGTCGGCCTCGTGCGCTGCTTCGATCAACTGCGCGTAGCGATCCGGCTCGGGCCGCACGAACCGTGCGACATGCGCCGCGCGCAGCAGCAGCGCGCCTTCCGGATCGTCGTGCAGGCCAAGCAGTACTTGCGCCAGGCGCGCCGCGGTGGCGCTGTCGACGTCGGGGCCTGCCACCAGCAGGGGATTCGGGGTCCAGGGCGTATAGGCCAGGGTGCGCAGGCCGGCCAGCGCATCGGGGTCATGGACGCGCATCAAGTCCAGGTACCAGCCGTCCACGGCGGTCAGGTCGATCTCGCCGCCGGCCAGGGCGCGCAGCAGGCCGCGCGGATTGCCGTGGGGCCCCTTGGAGTCGCCGAACCACGCGCCGCCGCCCGCCATCTTGGCCAACGCCGCGCGCGGCGCGTTCCAGCCGGATTGCGAGTCGCGCACCATCCAGCCGTAACGGCTGCCGGCGGTGTCGGCGAGCGTGTCCCAGGGGCTGTCGTCGCGCACCAGGAATTCGCTGCGATAGCGGGGCTGGCCCTGGTAGGCTGGCCAGGCCGGCACAGCGCAGGCCAGGGCGGCATAGGCGCGCCCCGCCTGCAGGGCCACGGCGTAAGGCCAGCCACACATGAATGCGCCGCATAGCCCGGGCCGGGCCCAGAGCTCGCCGATGGGCGTGGGCCAGGCGTGCTCGACGAACCGCACATCCAGGCCGGCGCGCGCGTGGGCGGCGCGCAGCAGGGCATGCCAGGCGTCCCGCGCGGCGGGGGCCACGTCATACATGCGGGTCGAGGCGATCAGGTCCATGATGCGTGCCTAGGCGAATTTCAGCGTTTGTCCCAGGCCCATCTTGCCGGCCTTCTCGAGCATGGCGTGACCCAGCGCGATATCGGTGGTGGACAGGCCGCGATGCCAGAAAAGAATGGTCTCGTCGTCGCGTTCGCGGCCAGGTTTCACGCCCGCCACGATCTGGCCGATTTCGGCATGCAGGTTTTCCTGGGTGATGCGGTCGCTGTCGACGTGGGCGCGCAGCGAACCATACGGCAGGCCTTTGCGACATTGGCCCCAGTCATCGACCACGACCTTGCTCATGATGTCGGTCAGGCTCAGTTCGACGGCGCTCATGGTGCCGTAGGGCATGACCAGCGCGCCGGGCTTGATCCATTCTGTCTTGAGCAGCGGGGTGGGTTCGGGCAGGCGCGAGGCCTCGACCACAATGTCGGCGCCGCGCACGCACGATTCCCAGTCGTCCACCACCTTTACCGGCTTGCCCAGGTCTTGGGAAAGGCGTACGCCGAAGGCCTTCTGGCTTTCGGGGCGGCGGGAGTGCACGCGGATTTCGTCGAAGTCGAAAAGGCTGTCCAGTAGCCGCACGTTCCAGTACGAGGTGCCGCGCGAGCCGATGTGGCCCAGCACCTTGCTGTTCTTGCGGGCCAGGTGCTTGGCGCCCAGGGCCGTGACCGCGCCAGTGCGCATGTCGGTGATGGCGGTGGCGTCGATTACGGCCAGCGGCTTGCCGTTGACGGGATCGAACAGGTTGAGCAGCGCCATTTCCGACGGCAAGTCGACCTTGTAGTTGTCCACGAAGTCGCTGACGACTTTTACGCCAGCAATGTGCAGCGGCGCGATATAGCCACGCAGCACATTGAAATGCCCCTTGGCCGAGGATTCCGGCACCAGGTGCACGCGCGGCTCGATGACGGTCTGCCCGCGCCCCTGGGCGTCCAGGGCGCTTTCCACGGCGGCCAGGATCTCGGCGTCGGTCAGCGACAGCGCGCGCACGTCGGGGCCGTTCAGGTAGGTGATGTCGATGGACTGCATGGTGTCTCCTGGGTTACTGGATGGGCTGGATGCCGGCCTTCTTGACGATGGCGGCCCATTTGCGGGTCTCGTCCTGGATCGTGCGGGCGAAGTCCGCCCGGCTCGAGCCGGCGGGCTCCACGCCCAGGCCGATGAACTTCTGGCGCACGGACGCTTGCTGCACGGCCTCGGCGATGTCGGTCTGCAGCTTGTCGAGTATGGCGGGCGGAACCTGGGCCGGGGCCACGATGCCGTACCACGAGGTCACGTCGAAGCCGGGGTAGCCGCTTTCGGCGACGGTGGGCACGTCTTTGAGCTGCGGCAGGCGTTCGGGGCCGGCCACCGCCAGCGCCCGCAGCTTGCCGGCCTGGATCTGCGGCAGCACGGTGGACACGCCTGCGAACATCATGTCGACGTTGCCCGCCACCACATCGTTGACCGCGGCGGCCATGGCGTTGTACGGGATGTGCCGGATCACGACGCCGGCCGACTGGTTGAGCAGTTCGCCAGCCAGGTGGGCGCCGCTGCCTGGCCCGGGCGACGAGTAGTTGAGCTTGTCGGGATGCTGGCGGGCGTAGTCCACCAGTTCCTTGAAGGTCTTGGCCGGCACGCGGTCGTTGACCACCAGCACGTTGGGCGAGGTGGCCAGCATCGTCACGGGGGCGAAGTCCTTGGCCGTGTCGAAGGGCAGCTTGGTGTAGAGCAGCGGATTGACGGTCAGGTTGCCGGCGGGTGCCAGCGCCAGCGTATAGCCGTCGGGCTTGGCGCGGGCCACGTAGTCCATGCCGATGTTGCCGGAAGCGCCGACCTTGTTCTCGACGATGACGGGCACGCCCCATTTGCTGCCGAGCTGCTGCCCGACGATGCGAGGCAAGGCATCGGCGATGCCGCCCGCGCCGAACGGCACGATGATGGTGACGGGTTGACTGGGGTACTTTGCCTCGGCGGCGAATGCCGGCGAGGCGGACAAGGCGCCGGCCAGAACGGCGCCGGTCATGCGGATGGCGAGAGACGAGTTCATGATTTTCCCCTATGCAGGTCTCGCTGTGTCGGCCCGGCGCTCACTGTGCGGCGTCGCGGGGCTGTTCAAGAAAGCGGTCGGCGCGCGCGATGTCGTCGGCCAATCGCCGGTCTTCCGATAAAAACGCCACCTGCGCGCGAAAGGCATCGAGCAGGGCGCCGGTGCCCTTGCCGATGGGGCGTTGCGGGTCGGCGCGGGTGCGCAGGTCTACAGCCTGCGCCGCATGAATCAATTCGATGCCCAGCAGCGTGCGCAGCCGCTGCACTTGCTGCCACACGCGCTGCGCCGCCAGCGGCGCGTTGGTGGCCACGTCTTCGATGTGCCCGGCCACCACCAGCGCATCCGACGACACGGGGTGCGACAGGGCGCGGATTTCGGTGGCCAGGACCGATACGGGTTTCTGGATGGTGGTGTATGCCAGGGTCTTGTCGTCGGGGGACAAAAAGCGCGACAAGTGCGTGAAGGTGGGGTCGCCCAGGCGCAGCACGCGCTGCGCCGATGATTGCGCGACATGCGACAGCGCCACGCCCACGGATTGCAGCGGCACGACCCACACCGTGGGGTCGAAACCGGCGCTGGGTACGATGGCGCCGCGTACCTCGCCCCGGGTGACGAAATAGCGGGCCTCTTGCGGGGTGGCGCCGGCAGGCGGCGCCGCGTCCAGCACCACGGTGGGGTTGTCGTCCGAGCTATTGATCTGGATGAGCAACTGGGTATCCAGCGCCTGCAGCGCCTCGCGGGCCGCGCCGTGCACCTGGCTGACGGTGCGGAAGCTCAAGGGATCCTGCAGCGGGCGCTTGTCGTCGACCTGCCACAACGCGCTGCCTTCCAGCATGTCGAGGATGCGGCGCGCGGTCTGCTGTTGCCCGGCATAGGGGCGTTGCGCCTGCACAGCCGGCAGCAGCGGCGCGATATTGCCGTTCAGGCCCTCGAGCGCCAGGGCGGCGATGCCGTCGGCGCGGTCCAGCAGCTGTTCGGCGTCGTGCGCGGCCAGGATGGCCAGCGCGGCGCCGTAGGCATTGGAACTTAGCAGGGATAGCGAGTCCTTGGCGTATGGCTGGACGGGTTCGATGCCGGCACCGCGCATGGCGAGCGCCGCCGGCATGAGCTTGCCGCCGACCTCGACCTGTCCTTCGCCCATCATGGCCAGGCCGATCTGCGGCAGGATGCCGATGTCGGCCTCGCCCACCGAGCCCTGGCCCAGCACCACGGGCGTCAAGCCCTTGTTCAGGAACGCCGCGTACTGGCGTACCAGGGCAGGGCTCATGCCGGTACCGCCGAACAATGCCGTGTTCAGGCGCACCACCATCGCGGCGCGCACTGCGTCGGCGGCGGCCGGCTCGCCAAAGGCGACGGTATGCGAAAGCAGCATGCGATGATTGAATGCCTGGGACAGCGTGCGCGCTTCGTCCGAGATCGTATCGCCGGAGAATATTGTCTGGTCTTTGTTTTGCCCCACGCCGCGATTCAGCCCATAGACTGGCTGGCCCAGGCGCGCGTATTCCAGCAACAGTTCGTGCGAACGGGCCACGCGCTGCCAGGCGGCATCGGTGGGCGCCACCGGCCGGCCATGCCGTGCGACCTGGACTACTTGCGCCGCCGTGAGCGACTTGCCGTCCAGCGCCAGTGGCGCCTGCCGCGCCGGTGCGCGGTCGGTCGCGGCGGCGGGCCGGGCTGCCACAGAGGTGTCGGCCGCATGGATAACGGGTGACAGCAACGCGCCGGCCATGCAGGCCAGGGCGATGCAGGCCTTGCGGCGCAATGCCAGGGGCAGGGCCGGTAAAGCGCGGTCTGCGGACCGCACGGAGTGACGCATCACGACTCCTTGGGCGTGGAAGAACGAAGCGAGCGCGAAACTAGGGCTTGAGCATGGGCAAGTCCAGGCCGACGGATCGGGCGCAGTCGATGGCAGTCTCGTAGCCGGCATCGGCGTGGCGCATCACGCCGCTGGCCGGATCGTTGTGCAGCACCCGCGCCAGGCGCCGGTCGGCTTCGGGCGTGCCGTCGCAGACGATCACCACCCCTGCGTGCTGCGAGAAGCCCATGCCCACGCCGCCGCCGTGATGCAGCGATACCCAGGTAGCGCCGCCGGCGGTGTTGAGCAGCGCATTGAGCAGCGGCCAGTCGGACACGGCATCCGAGCCGTCGCGCATGGATTCGGTTTCACGGTTGGGGCTGGCCACCGAGCCCGAGTCGAGATGGTCGCGGCCGATGACGACGGGTGCGCTCAGTTCGCCGGTGCGCACCATTTCGTTGAAGGCCAGTGCCAGCCGTGCGCGGTCGCGCACGCCCACCCAGCAAATGCGCGCCGGCAGCCCCTGGAAGGCGATGCGCTCGCGCGCCATGTCGAGCCAGTTGTGCAAGTGCTTGTCATCGGGGATCAATTCCTTGACCTTGGCGTCGGTCTTGTAGATATCTTCGGGGTCGCCCGACAGGGCCGCCCAGCGGAACGGCCCGATACCTTCGCAGAATAGCGGCCGGATATAGGCGGGCACGAAGCCGGGAAAGTCGAAGGCGTTGTCCACGCCTTCTTCCAGCGCGACCTGCCGGATATTGTTGCCGTAGTCCAGCGTGGCCGCGCCGCGTTGCTTCAGTTCGAGCATGGCGCGCACATGGGCGGCCATGGACTGCCGCGCGGCGGCCACCACGGCCTGGGGGTCGCTCTGGCGCTTGTCGCGCCAGGCTTGCACGGTCCAGCCTTGCGGCAGATAGCCATTCAGGGGGTCGTGCGCCGAGGTCTGGTCGGTAAGGCAGTCGGGCGTGATGTTGCGGCGTACCATCTCTGATACCACGTCGGCGGCGTTGCCCAGCAGGCCTACCGAAACGGCGCGCTGTTCCGCCCGGGCCTTGTCGATGATGGCCAGCGCCTCGTCCAGCGAGGTGGCCTTGACGTCGATGTAGCGGGTGCGCAGCCGGAAGTCGATGCGCGACTCGTCGCATTCCACGGCGATCATGCTGAAGCCGGCCATGGTGGCGGCAAGCGGTTGTGCGCCACCCATGCCGCCCAGGCCCGCGGTAAGGATCCAGCGCCCCTTGGGATCGCCGCCGAAATGCTGGTTGGCCACTGCATAGAAGGTCTCGTACGTACCTTGCACAATGCCCTGTGAACCGATGTAGATCCAGCTGCCGGCCGTCATCTGGCCGTACATCATGAGGCCCTTGCGGTCGAGTTCGTGAAAGTGTTCCCAGGTGGCCCAGTGCGGGACCAGGTTCGAGTTGGCCAGCAGCACGCGGGGGGCGTCGGTGTGCGTCTTGAACACGCCCACCGGCTTGCCGGACTGGATCAGCAGGGTTTCGTCGGCCTCGAGGCGGCGCAGCACTTCAAGGATCTTGTCGTAGGCCGGCCAATTGCGCGCGGCGCGGCCGATTCCCCCGTACACCACCAATTCGTGGGGGTGTTCGGCCACCTCGGGGTCCAGGTTGTTCTGGATCATGCGGTAGGCGGCTTCGATCAGCCAATTCTTGCAGCTCAGGGTATTGCCACGCGGCGCGCGAATGGTGCGGGTGGAGTCGTGGCGGGTGGGCGTGAGGTCGCTCATGGTTTGTCTCCGTGAGGGTTCTTAGTTGCGGGCCGTCTGGCCGGGCTGGACGGGCACGGTGGCGTAACCGCTCAGCCGATAGGATTCGCCCGGATGGATCAGGCGGGCGAAGGTGGCGATATGAGGGGATGTCCAGGTGCGCCGCAATACCTGCAGGCAGGCCTGCGGACCGTCCAGGCCCAGCCAGGCGCCGACCTCGGGGCTGGGCAGGATGGCCTCGATGGTGTGCTCTACGGCCGACAGGGGGGCCACGCGGCTGAGGTAGGCATTGGGGGTCTCGCGGCTGAAGTCCTGGTCGAGATAGCCCGGCGCGGCCTGCGGGTTGACGTAGCGGTCTTCCAGCTGCACGGCGGCCTCGTTGTCCAGGTGCAGCAGGATGGAATGGAAGACGGGATTGCCGGGCGCAATGCCCAGCGCGATGGCGATGCCCTCGGCGGCGGTTTCCCGTTCGAGCAGGATGATGCGGTTGCTATAGCGGTGGCCCCGTTCGGAGATTTCGTCGGCGATATTGCGCACTTCCAGCACGGGCAGCATGGGCCGGCGTTCGGCCACGAAGGTGCCCACGCCCTGGCTGCGCACCAACATGCCGTCTTGGGTGAGTTCAAGAATGGCGCGCCGCGCCGTCATGCGCGACACATCGAACTGGGCGGCAAGCTGGTTCTCGGACGGCACCTGTTCATTGACCGCCCACCGGCCCGATTCGATGTTCGCGATGATGTGCCGCTTGATGCGGGCATAGGGGGCCAGGGTCTGGTCGTTGGCTGCGGCATTCATGGCGGTGCTTCCAAAGCGCTGCGGATGGGTCGATTTAACTTGGATATACAAGTATAGTCAAGTAAACTTTCGTCCTATGCTTATTCGGAAAGGAGCCGATCGATGACGCATCCGGGAACGCAGGGCGGCTGGGATACCTTGATCATCAACGCCCGGTTGGCCACCTTCGCGCCCGCGCGCGGCGGCGACTACGGGGTGGCCGATGACGCCGATGCGCTGGCGATCGACCAGGGGCGCATCGCCTGGATCGGCCGCGCGGCCGACGTGCCGGCCCCGGGGCGGCAGGCGGCAGTCATCGATGTCCATGGCCAGTGGGTGATGCCGGGGCTGATCGACTGCCATACCCATCTGGTCTATGCCGGTTCGCGGGCGCGCGAGTTCGCGCAGCGCCTGAATGGCGCCAGCTATGAAGAGATTGCCCGCGCGGGCGGGGGCATTGCCTCGACGGTGCGTGCCACCCGTGAAGCCGGCGAAGCCGCCCTGGTCGAGCAAGCCGGGCCACGGCTGCGCGCGCTGATGCGCGAAGGGGTGACCACCATCGAGATCAAGTCGGGCTACGGCCTGGATCGCGGCACCGAATTGGCCATGCTGCGCGCCGCGCGCCGCCTGGGCGAAACCGGGGCTGTCACGGTGCGCACCACCTTCCTGGGCGCGCACGCCCTGCCGCCCGAATATGCCGGCAGGGCCGATGCCTATATCGATGCTATCTGCAACGACATACTGCCCGCGGCGGCCCAGGCGGGGCTGGTCGATGCGGTCGACGCGTTTTGCGAGACCATCGGCTTTGATGCCGCCCAGGTAGAACGGATCTTCAAGGCGGCTGGCGCGCTCGGCCTGCCGGTAAAGCTGCACGCCGAACAACTCAGCAACCTGGGCGGCAGCGAACTGGTGGCGCGCCACGGTGGCCTGTCGTCAGACCACCTGGAACACCTGGATGAAGCGGGCGCACGGGCGCTGGCCGCGGCCGGCACGGTGGCGGTGCTGCTGCCGGGCGCCTATTACTTCCTGCGCGATACCCATACGCCGCCGATAGGCTTGCTGCGCAAGCATGGCGTGCCGATGGCGGTGGCAACTGACTGCAATCCAGGCACCTCGCCGTTTGCTTCATTGCTGCTGATGCTGAACATGGCTTGCACGCTGTTCCGGCTGACGCCCGCCGAGGCCCTGAACGGCGTGACGCATGCGGCGGCGCAAGCCCTGGGCATGGCCGATGAGGTCGGCAGCCTGGCGGTGGGAAAGCGCGCCGATCTGGTGTTCTGGCAGGTTCCCGATTTGGCCGAGCTTTGCTACAGCTACGGCACCCACGTGCCGACCCGCGTGCTGTGCGCAGGGATGGCGCGCCCGGCCTGAGCCCGCCGCTTGCGCGCGGTCAGCCCGCGTGGCCGCTTTCGGCCAGTATCCACCTGGACAGCCGGGTCGCCGCGTCGGATGGCGGGTCTTCCTGCCGAACGCAAAGATAGTAGTCCAGCCCGACATCGAGCTTCTGGTCGAATATCTGGACCAGGCGTCCCGCGGCCAGCTCGCATTCGATGAGCGCCAGGCGCAGCAGGCCTGCCCCCAGGTTCGCGGTGACGGCCGCCAGGGTCAGTTGCGCGTCTTCGAGCAGCGGGCCCGCCAGCCGCTCGGGCCGTACGCCGGCCTGCGTAAGCCAGGCCGCCCAGCGCGCGCGGTCGCCGTCGTGCACCAGCGGCGCATGCGCCAGGTCGCGCGGATGGCGGAACGGCCCGTGTTGCTGCGCGAAGGCAGGCGTGCACACGGGCACGACCGCACCCGATAGCAGGCGGGTTACGCGGTGGCCCGGCCAGCGTCCGGCCCCGAAGCGAATGGAAAGGTCTGCCGAATCGCCGGGGTAGCTGCCATGCATGGCATAAACCACATTGACACCGACGTCGGGGTGGGCCTGCATGAAGCGCCCCAGGCGTGGCAGAAGCCAACTGCTGCCCAGCAGGCCCGTGACACCCACGGTGACCTGGGTGAGCGTGGCGCGCTCTTTGGCCTGGCGGGTGGCGCTGCGCAACACCGTGAACGCGGTATGGATGGATCGGTAGTAGTCGCGCCCCTCGTCCGTAAGGCAGAGCGCACGGCCTTTGCGCGTGGTCAGCGGGGTCTGGATATAGCTTTCCAGCAAGTGCAATTGATGGCTGACTGCGGAAGGGGTGATATTCAGCTGGGCCGCGGCGTCGGCAATGGAGCCATGCTCGGCAAAGGCTTCAAAGGCGCGAATGGCGCGCAGCGGCGGGTCGATGCCGTCGGAATCGGGGTTCATGATTGAATAAAAAAATTCATCTGTTGAATTTCAATCAGCTATCTTTCTGCGCGAGCTTCTATATTTTCATGGAAAAAACGCAAGGATTATGCCGTACAGATAAAAGCATATATGAATTTTATTTGGATGGCTGGGCCTGGAATCTTTCACTCGATTCATACTTCAAGGGGGAACTATGAAGGCAAGGTTTTTGGGCGGAGCCATTCTGGCTTGCGCCGCCGCGGGCGCGCAGGCCGCCGACAGCATCACGTTGGCGTCCTGGGGCGGCTCGTTCCAGAAGGCGCAGCGCGAGGCCTGGTTCACGCCGGCCGAGAAGGCCCTTGGAATAACCATCAGGGAAGACACGACCTCAGGATTGGCCGACGTGCGTACCCAGGTTGCCTCGGGCAAGCCTGCCTGGGATATCGTGCAGCAGGGCAATCAGTCATGTCCGTTGATGGAGCAAGAGGGCCTGCTGGAAAAGCTCGACCCCGCCATCGTCGACACCACCGGCATTCCAGACAACATGAAGTCGGATTACTGGGTCGCCGACGTGGTCTATGGCGTGGTGATCGGCTGGAACAAGCAGGCCCTGGACGGCGCGCCGCCGCAGAACTGGAAAGATTTCTGGAACACGCGCGATTTTCCCGGCATGCGCTCGCTGCGCCGTTCGCCGCTGTACAACATCGAGGCGGCACTGCTGGCAGACGGCGTGGCGCCAAAGGACATCTACCCGCCCGATGTAGAGCGCGCCTTCCGCAAGCTGGCCGAACTCAAGCCCAGTGTCGGCGCCTGGTGGGGCTCGGGCGCCGAGTCAGTGCAACTGATGCAGAACGAGGAAGTGGACATGTCGGGAATCTGGAACGGCCGCATCCAGGACCTGATGCGTGAAGACGAACGCATGGACTTCACCTGGAACCAGCAGATTGTGCTGTACGACTGCCTGGCCATTCCCAAGGGCGCCAAGAACAAAGAGGCCGCCATGAAAGTGCTGGCCTACCTGGTCAAGCCGCAGACGCAGGCGCGCCTGTCGACCTTGATCAACTATGCACCGGCCAATGAAAAGGCCTACGACACCGGCATCATCAGTCCGGAACTGGCGGCCAAGCTGCCGAATTCGCCGGCCAACCGCGACGGTGCGGTGATACTGGATACGCAGTGGTGGTCGAAGAACTACGACGCCATGTCCAAGCGCTTTGACCTGCTGTTGCAGCGCTAGCGGGATGACAGGCATGGTGGATGTCGCGACGCGGCGCGCCCTACCCATCACGGTGGCGGGCGTGTCGAAAGCCTATGGCGCGCAGCAGGTTCTCGACCAGGTCGACCTGGAGGTTCGCAGCGGCGAATTCCTGACCTTGCTGGGGCCGTCGGGCTCGGGCAAGACGACGCTGCTCATGGCGCTGGCGGGCTTTGTACAGCCAGATGCCGGCGACCTGCGGTTCGGCGAACGCAGCATGGTGCTTGAACCGGCGCACAAGCGCGGCATCGGCATGGTCTTCCAGAGCTATGCGCTTTTTCCGCATATGACGGTGGGCGAGAACATCGGCTACCCCTTGCGGCTGCGCAAGCATTCCAAGCCAGAGATACGCGCCAGGGTCGCCGAGGCGTTGGAACTGGTGCGGCTGCCGGGCGTGGCCGAGCGCCGCGTCAGCCAACTGTCGGGCGGCCAGCGCCAACGCGTGGCGCTGGCGCGGGCAATCGTCTTCGAGCCGGCCATCCTGCTCATGGACGAGCCGCTGTCGGCCCTGGACAAGCAATTGCGCGAGCAGATGCAGCGCGAAATCCGGCAATTGCACGACAGGCTGGGCGTGACCACGGTGTACGTCACGCACGATCAGCGCGAGGCGCTGACCCTGTCGGACCGGGTGGCCGTCATGAACCAGGGGCGCATCGAGCAGGTTGCCGGCGCGTTCCAGATCTACCAGCGGCCTGCCACGCGTTTCGTGGCGGACTTCATCGGGGAATCGCACTTCTTGCCGCTGCAGCGCCGGGACGGCGGCTTTTGCCTGGCTGGCCGCCCGCTGGTGCTGCCGCCCGACCAGGATGTGCCGTCGGGCGAGTCCGCCTGGCTGATGCTGCGGCCGGAAAACCTGATGGTCGATGCCGCGCCCGACCTGGGCCGCAACAGGCTGGAAGGCGTGGTGACCGATAGCGTCTTCCAGGGCGAGAGTTCGCGCCTTTATGTGCGCCTGGACGACGGCCTGGAGGTGTCGCTGCGGCTGGGCCCGGCCCAGATCCGTGAGCTTGGCCTGGGCCAAGGGCAGCGTGTGACGCTGTCTCTGCACGCCGAGGATACCGTGCTCTTGCCCAGAGAGGATGGCGATGGCCGCTGACACTGTCTTGCCGGCGGCGCCCATGGACCCGGCCGTGCTGGCGCGCCATGCCCGCTACGGCCAATGGCGCCTGCTGCTGCTGGCCGCGCCCGCGCTGTTGTTGCTGGCCGTGATATTGCTGGGGCCGATTCTATGGCTGTCGGCGCTGTCGTTCGTGGGCCCCGACGGCCTGACGCTGGCCCACTACCAGCGGCTGTGGCATGGCGCTTTCCTGTACAGCTTTCGCACCACCTTCGAGCTTGCCCTGCTGGTGACGGCGGCCTGCGCATTGCTGGCCTATCCGCTGTGCTACTTGATGGCGCGGGTGTCTGCCCGAAGCGCCGCCTTGCTGATGCTGTGCGTGCTGCTGCCGTTCTGGACGTCGCTGCTGGTACGCACCTATGCCTGGCTGATCTTGCTGCAGCGGCGCGGCGTCATCAACAGCGTGCTGACCGACACGGGAATCATCGACACGCCTCTGCGGCTGGTGCACAACTTTACGGGTACCGCCATCGGCATGACGCACATCATGCTGCCGTTCATGGTGTTGCCGCTATACGCCAGCATGCGCGCCATTGCACCGGACTATCTGCAGGCCGCCGCCAGTCTCGGCGCCACCCCGGCGCAGGCCTTTCGCCAAGTCTATCTGCCCTTGTCGGTGCCGGGGCTGGCTGCCGGCGCGGTGCTGGTCTTCGTGCTGTCGCTGGGTTTCTACGTTACCCCGGCCGTGCTGGGCGGAGGCAGGGTGGTGATGTGGTCCATGCAGATCGAACGCAATATTTCCCTGTATGGCGATTGGGGCGCCGCCAGCGCGCTGGGTGTCGTGCTGCTGGCGGTGACGCTGTTGTTCATCTGGCTGTTGACCCGTGTCTTCGGCCTGGAAAAATTGCTGGCCAGGTAATCCATGCAAAACGACACCCTGCATACCCGCGCGCCCTGGTGGCTGGCACCGCTGTGCGCCGTGATCGTGCTCTTCCTGGTGGCGCCCACCCTGGTGGTCATTCCCATGAGTTTTTCCGATTCGCGCTTCCTGGCTTTTCCGCCCAAGGCGTGGTCGGCGCGTTGGTATCTGGAGTATTTCCATAGCCTGGAATGGCGCGAGGCGACTTGGGTATCGCTGCGCGCCGCATTCGGCACCACGCTGCTGGCGACCCCGCTGGGGTTGGCGGCCGCCTACGCAGCGGCGCGCGCCACTGCGCGCCAGGGACGCTGGCTGCGCCTGATTTTCCTGTTGCCCATGGCGCTGCCGGTAATCCTGTGCGGGGTAGGGGTGTTTCTGCTGTACGCCCGGCTGGGCTTGAACAACACGCTGCTTGGCCTGGTGCTGGCGCACACCTGCCTGGCCTTGCCGCTGGTCTTCATCACGGTAAGCGCCGCGCTGGCAAGCCATGACTTCAACCAGGAGATGGCTGCCCGCAGCCTGGGCGCCCATCCGCTGCGGGCGTTCTGCGGCGTGACGCTGCCGCAGATCCGCTTCTCTGTGCTGGCGGCCGCCATCCTGGCCTTCATCACTTCGCTGGATGAGGTCGTGGTGGCCCTGTTCATCGCCGGCGGCTCCGGCGCCACGCTGACCAAGCGGATGTTCAATTCGCTGCGCGACGAAGTGGATCCGACCATCGCGGCGATTTCCACACTGCTGATCGTCGTCTCGGTGGCGCTGCCCCTGGCCGCCCGCGCGCTGCAGCAGCGCCGCTGACGGATTCCATCACTGCTTATCCACTTTCTATCTGGAGACTTCGATGGCGCTGCATTTTCCGCGCGAGACATTTTTCGACCGTATCGGGGCCACGCGCCAGCGCATGCAGGCCGAGGGCCTGGATGCGCTGCTGGTGTTCGCCCAGGAAAGCCATTACTACCTGACCGGCTTCGATACATCGGGCTATGTGTTCTTCCAGTGCACCATCATCACGGCCGACGACCGGCCCCCGATCTTGCTGACCCGGCGGCCAGACCTGGTGCAGGCGCAGCGTACTTCGGTGGTTGAAGACATCCGCATCTGGTATGACGATGAAGGTGCCGATCCCAGTGTGGATCTCAAGGCCATTCTCGAGCAACTGGGCCTGGCCGGCAGGCGCGTCGGCATGGAGACCGATAATTTCGGCCTGGTGGGCAAGAACTATGCGCGGGTGCAAGCGCGCCTGGCCGATTGGTGCACGCTGAGCGATGCGTCGCACCTGGTGCGAGCCCAGCGCGTGGTGAAATCGGCTGAAGAGCTGCGTTATGTACGCGAGGCCGCCAGGCTGGCGGACGATTCGCTGGTGGCGATGCTGGATGCGGCCCGACCCGGTGCTTTCGAGGGCGATATCGCCGCTGCCGGTGCGGCGGTGCAGTTCCGCGGCGGCGGCGACCCGCCACCGGGAGGGCCGGTACTGGGTTCGGGCGAGCGTGCCTTGCTGGTACGCACCGCCGCGGGGTACCGCCACCTGGATGCGCAAGACCAGCTCACCCTGGAATTCGCGGCCAGCTACCGGCACTACTGTGCCTGCCTGATGCGCACAGTGGCTATTGGCCGGCACGATGCGCGCCAGGCGCGGATGTTCGATATCACCCTGCAGGCCCTGGCCGCCATGACTGCCGCCGCGGTGGCCGGCAATCCCTTGGGCGATATCGATCGTGCCCACCGCCGCGTCTTTGACCAGCACGGTTATGGACACGCGCGCATGGCGGCTTGCGGCTATTCGCTGGGCGCCACTTTCCGCCCCAGCTGGATGGACGTGCCGCCCTTGCTGTTCGCCGAGAACGGCACCCTGGCGCAGCCTGGCATGGTGCTGTTCCTGCATGCCATCCTGATGGATACGACGCACAACCTGGCGATGTCGCTGGGCCATACGCTGGTCGTTGCCGAAAACGGTCCGCCGGAAGTGCTGACCCGCCTGACGCCGGCCTACGACGTGCGCGTATGAGCCTGGCGCCGCGGCTTCGGCAGGGCGACGCGCTGGCGGCTGGTGTTGAAGGCGATGCATTGCCCATGAGTTTCAATTCGTACCGAAGGTTGCCCATCAGGGTGCTTGTCGCTAAAGTGCTGTGCAGCAGTGTCTTGGTAGTTACTCACCCGGAGCCAGCATGAATACTCGTTTCAGGAAAGCCAGCCTTGCTGCCTTGACCGCTCTTGTGCTTGCCCTGCCCCTGGTGCAGGGATGCGCGTCCAGCCAGGATCCCCGAGTCGAGGCGGCAGTGGCAGATGAACCTTTCTACGACTGGTTCAACAAGCTGGTCAGCCAGATCGAAGCGGATCCGAAATACAAGCGTATTCCCATCGACACCAAGCCTGAATCAAATGAGTTCCTGGTTTTGTTGCACGACACCTATCGCCACAAGATAACGAAGCAAGAGTTCGTCCAACGCGTCAATACTCAGTACCCGGGCCACGATTATGAAACTTCATTCATCGTTTCCAGGCTTCCATAGCCTGCCCACGTCTGCCCGGAGATCACAAGTGCATGATGGGCTTGCACGCCGCAGGATGGGTGCGATGCTGCTGGGCGCTGCCATCTCGGCATGGGCCGGCGCGGGCCATGCGCATCCTTGCGACGGCCTGGCCATGGCCGTCAACGCGCAGAACCACGATGCCTATGCCACGGCCGCGGCGCAGGCCCTGACGGGCCATGTCAGGCCGGCTTCGATCAAGATGAACAGGCTTTATCGGGCAGGCGCATGGAGCGCCGCCTGGCTGGATATTCCCGGCCATGAATCCGGTGTGTTCTTTTTCGAGGACCAGGGCGCGGTGCCCGGGTTCAAGGAAGTATGGGGCGGCATCGCCGACCCTTCAGAGATGCCGGAACTGGTCGCCTGGGCCCGCAAGCTGGGTGCGCCGCAAGACCTGGCGCGCTGTTTTGCGCAGGTGGTGACTGCGGATTGATGCCCTGGCCGTGCCGCGGGGCCGGACGGGCAGGGCGCGCTTTCAGTTGGCGGGTATGGCGCAGTCCAGCGAGCCTTCCTCGCATTTCATGTGCGCCTGCAGTTCGGCCGTGCGCTGCGTGGTCAGCGTGGCCTGGCACTGGGCGAGCAGCATGGGGTAGGCCGAGCCGCCTTCCGACAGGCCTGTCGCGAAGGCGCATTCGGCGTCGCGGAACGCTATCCACGCGCGCTGCGCGGCAACCAGCCGTTGATGCTGGTCTTTGTCGTCTTTCAGCCGGGCGGCCGCCTGCTTGTATGCAGCGTTCAGGGCAGCGTCGGCCTTCTTGTAGTCGGCAGCGGCGCATGCGCTCATGCTGGCCTGGTCTTGCGCATTGGCGCAGTCGGGCTGGGCGGCTTGTGCCTGCGCGCCATGGGCTAGCAGCGCGAGGCCAAGAGTGGCGATGAAAGTACGCATGGCAGGCCTTCCTGTGGGTTGAACGGAATGGGTGGGTATCGCTGCGCGCGGGCCGTGGTGCAGCGGCGCCGCGCTATGGCGACTCTATCAAACTAATTGGCCTGGCTCTAGCGCGCGAGACCTTGCACCCCTCAATCCAGGCTGACCCGGGCGCTTTGCACCACTTCTTGCCAGCGTTTCGATTCCTTCGCCATGAAATCGCCAAACGCCTGCGGGCTGCCCTTGGCCGGCACCGATCCCAGCTGGGCCAGCCGCTGCCGCGTCGCGGGTTCGTCCAGGATCAGGTTCACCTGTTCGTTCAGGTACGACACCACGGGCGCGGGCGTGCCCGCCGGCGCCACCAGGCCGTACCAGACCGGTGCATCGAATGCCGGATAACCGGCTTCCGAGAAGGTGGGCACATCCGGCAGGCCTTCCAGGCGTTGCGGGCCGGTCACGGCCAGGGCCGCCACCTTGCCGCCGGCCAGTTGGGGCAGGGCGGAAGGCGCGGTGTCGAACATGGCCTGGATCTGCCCGCCGATCAGGTCGACCACGGCCGGGCTGCTGCCCTTGTAGGGCACATGTGTCATTTCCACCTTGGCGATCGACTCGAACAGTTGGCCCGCCAGGTGCACCGAGGTGCCGGTGCCGCCCGAGCCGTAGTTGAGCTGGCCGGGATGCTGCTGTGCATAGGCCACGAAACCCTTTACATCCTTGATGCCGCTGGCCGGATTGACCAGCAGCACGGTGGGCGAACTGGCGATCTGGGCGATGGGCGTGAAGTCCTTGGCCACGTCGTAGCGCAGCTTGGGGTAGACATGGGGGTTGATGGACAGCGTCACCTGTCCGAAGAGCAGGGTGTAGCCATCGGCCTGGGCGCGCGCGGCGAACTCGTTGCCGATATTGGTACCCGCGCCCGGGCGGTTCTCTACGATGACGCTGCTGCCGATGCGCTCGTTCAGGCGCGAAGCGACATAGCGGGCGATGTTGTCGCTGCCGCCGCCCGGCGAGAACGGCACGACCAGGGTGACCGGGCGTGCGGGATAGCCTGCCGGGCCATTGCCGGCCAGGGCGGGCGCTGCCGCGCCCAGGGCGGCCAGCAAGGCCATGCTGCGGAAAGGGGAAAGCATGTTTGTCTCCTGCGGTAAGCGGGGGCGGCGCCAGGGCCGCCCCTCTCGTCAGTGGATACTGCGTGGAACTACAGATGCCGCGCCACGGCGGCGCCAAATGCCCGGGTCCCCAGGGTGCCGCCGATATCCCGGGTGCGCGTGGCGGGATCGGCCAGCGCCCGGTCCACTGCCGCATGCATGGCCCGGCCGGCCTGGGCGCAGCGGTCCAGCTTGCGCTGATCGCCCAGCCATTCCAGCAGCATGGCCACCGACAGGATCATGGAGGTGGGGTTGGCCTTGTCCTGCCCCTGGATATCGGGGGCCGAGCCATGCTGGGCCTGCGCGCAGCACAGCGTGTCGCCGGCCATGATGGAACCGGCCAGCCCCAGGCTGCCGGACAGTTCGCTGGCCAGGTCCGAGAGAATGTCGCCGTAGAAATTCTCGGCGACCAGCACGTCGAAACGCTCGGGGTTGCGCACCAGGTGGGCCGTGGATGCGTCGACCAGCAGGTCTTCCAGTTCCACGTCGGGAAATTCGGCGCCGACCTTGCGCACGCATTCCAGGAACAACCCGTCGGTCATGTGAAAGCTGTTGGCCTTGTGGATGGCGGTGACCTTCCTGCGGCGCTTGGCTGCCAGCTCGAATGCGCGGCGCGCGATGCGTTCGCTGCAGTGGCGCGTGATCTTGCGTACCGACAGGGCCATGTCGGGCGTGGGCATCATCTCGCCCCAGCCGCGCGCCATGTTGCGGTCGGCATAGAATCCTTCGGTTGCCTCGCGCATGATGACCAGGTCCATCGTCCTGCCTGCGCGCATATTGCTGGGAATGCCTGGGCGCGTGCGCGCCGGCCGCACGTTGGCATACAGGTCCAGGCCGACGCGGAACGCCCCCGAAATATTGCGTCCGCCTTTTTCGGGGGCGGGATAATCCGCATGCGACTGCGTGCCCAGGATGATGCCATCGTAGGCGCGCGCGCCTTGCAGCAAGTCTTCGCGCAAGGTCGTGCCGTGCTTTTCCAGGCTGGCGAAGCCCACGTCTTCATGATCGAAGGCCAGGTCCAGGCCATGGCGCTCGCTGGCGGTTTTCAGTACATCGACGGCGGCCGCGACGATCTCGGGGCCGATGCCGTCGCCGGGCAGAACAAGGAATTTCATGGTCTTGGTACCTGAATAGCGGGGTTCATGCCGATTTACTTGGCGTGCTCGGCCGCGATGGGGCGGGTCTCGCCCGTGGCGACCAGGGTGCGGGTGGCGTTCTGCGAACCGTAGATCCACAGGATTTTCATGGGTTCGGTTGCCGAGGCGTTGCGAAAGCGGTGCGGCACGCCCGGCGGAATGAAGGTGACGTCTTGCGGCTTTACGCTGAATTCCTGGCCATCGATATCGAAGATGGCGTTGCCTTCAACCAGCATTACGCTTTCTTCGCAGTTGTGGTGATGGAAGGGGATCTGCGCCCCGCCCTGGAATTCGGTGTAGCCAGTGATGAAGGCGGTTGCGCCCACCCCCCGCGTGACCAGCGGCGTGGTACTGGCGCCGCCGCCACGGTCGTGCTTCTGGATGGTCTCGGGCTGGATCAGCACTGCGCTGGAGTCTGTCTTGATCATTTCGGTTTCTCTCAAATCGTGGGGGCAGGCGGGGTCAGCGCGCCGGCCCGATCCAAAGGGTCTTGATGTTGGCGAATTCGCGGATGCCGAATTCGCCCAGCTCGCGGCCGTAGCCCGATTGCTTGACACCGCCAAAGGGAAGGCGGGCGTCCGAGGCGACGATGCCGTTGATGAACACGGCGCCCGCCTCGATGCGGCGCGCCAGGGCGGCGGCGCGCGCCAGGTCGCTCGTCCACAGCGCGGCGCCCAGGCCGAACTCGGTGGCGTTGGCAACGGCGACAGCCTGTTCGGCATCGGCTACCCGGATGATGGCCGCCGCCGGCCCGAAGGTTTCTTCCATGGCTGCCGCCATGTCGGGCGTTACGTGATCCAGCACGGTGGGTTCGTAGAAATAGCCCGTGCCTTCCACGGCCTTGCCGCCGGCCACCAGCTTGGCGCCGGCCGCGATGCTGCGCCGCACTTGCGAATCGATATCGGCGCGCAGGCCTTCGCGCGCCAGCGGGCCGACCTGCGTCTGCCGGTCGAGCGGATCGCCCACGCGCAACGCAGCCACGTGCTTGGCGAAGTCAGCCACGAAGCGATCGGCCACCGCTTCCTGCACGATGAAGCGCTTGGACGAAATGCAGCTTTGGCCAGTGTTGGAGAAGCGCGCCTGCACGGCGGCCTTGGCCGCCAGGGCGACGTCCGCATCCGCCAGCACGATGTAGGGGTCCGAGCCGCCCAGTTCCAGCACCTGCTTTTTCAGGAGGCTGCCGGCCTGCGCGGCGATCAGCTTGCCGACCGCGGTCGAGCCCGTCAGGGTCACGGCCGCCACGCGCGGGTCGGCCAGCACGCCGGCGACCTCGGACGCATCGATCAGCAGCGTGCGGACCAGGCCCGGCGGGGTGCCGGCATCGCGGAACACCTGTTCCAGGGCCAGGGCGCAGGCCGGCACGTTGTTGGCATGCTTGAGCAACGCGGCGTTGCCGGCCGCCAGGGCGGGCGCGGCGAATCGCACGAACTGCCAGAACGGGTAGTTCCAGGGCATCACGGCCAGCACGACGCCCAAGGGGTCGAACACCACCCGGCTGTCGCTGGCATTGCTGGCCACCGGCGCATCGGCCAGGAAGCGGGGCGCCGCGTCGGCATAGAACTCGCAGGTCACGGCCGATTTTTCGATTTCGGCCTCGGCCTCGACGATGGGCTTGCCCATTTCGGTGGTGATCAGTTGCGCGAACGCCGCTTTGCCGCGCCGCAGGGCGGCAGCGACATCGCGCAGCAGCGCGGCGCGCGACGCGACGGGTTGGTTCGCCCATGCTTGCTGCGCGTGGCGGGCCGATGCCAGGGCCTGTTCGACCTGGGCGGCGCCGTGGGTGTCATAGCGGGCGATTTCTTGTCCCGTTGCCGGGTTGATGGAGCGGATCATGCAGGGTCTCGATGCAAGGAAAAATGAAAACGGGCCTAGAAGCCGTACAAACGCGCGGGGTTGCCGACCATCAGCGCATGGAACAGCGCTTCATCGGCGACCCAGCCGCGCAGGGCGCGCAGAGTGGCACCCACGTCCACCGCCCGGAACGGCTCGATGCCGGTGGGCGAGCGGCCGTGCCCGCCGCTTCCGCCGGTATGGGGCCAGTCGGACGCCCACACCAGGCGGTCGTGGGCCTGCTCAAGCAGCCTGCGCACCAGGGGGGCCAGTTCGGCGGGGTCGCGGCAGACGCGGTATGGCGCGGACAGCTTGATCCAAACGTGCGGCTGGCCGGCCAGGCCGGCCAGCGTTGCGGCAGCGGCCGGACCGCCGCCGAAGTGATCCAGCACGACAGGGGTGGCCAATGTGCACAGCACGGGCGCCAGCAGCGCAAGCGTCTGGGGGTCGGTGTGCAATTGCAGGTGCCAGCCCAGGGGCCCGATACGCGCCGCCGCAGCCACGCAGGCTTGTTGTGCACCTGCGCGCCCGCCGTGCACGTGAAAGTTCAAGCGCAAGCCGCGCACCCCCATGTCGTGCAGGCGGGCCAGTTCGTCGTCTGGCACCGCGTCCACGTCCAGCACTGCCACGGCGCGGGCCCGGCCAGGGCCCAGCGCCTGCAGTGCGGCACACAACGCCCGGTTGTCGTACCCATAGCAACTGGGCTGCACCAGCACTGCGCGGCCGATGCCGAGTTCCGCGTGCAGCTTCTGCAAGGCCTCGACGCCAGCGGGCGGAGGCGTATAGGCGCGCGCCGGCGCATACGGAAAGCGCTGCGGGTCGAATACATGGACATGGCAGTCGCAGGCATCGGCGGCTGGTACGAGATGAAACGGGGACATAAGAACGCCAAGCGTGGGTCAGGAGCGTATTATGGTCTTTTGTTAATTCAAAGTACCATTAAATCCAGTTCAGGCGCAAGCCTCGTACAAGCCCGCGGCCGTTTTCCAGGCACGGCCTGCGATACCATACGAACGCCTGCCGGCTCTTACTTGGCGCATGTCCCAAACCCTGCAATCCCAGCTCGCCGCGGATATTCTTCACCGCATCAACGTCCAGTCGATGCCGGTCGGTGCGCGCTTGTCCGAGCGCAGCCTGGCCGAGGCGCTGCGCGTGTCGCGCTCGCCGGTGCGCACCGCGTTGCGGCAACTGGCCGGCCAGGCGTTGATCGACCCGCACCCCGATGGCGGTTTTGTCGTGGGACAGGGCGCCTTGCAGGTCAAGCCCGCCGCGCTTGCCGGCGAATCCGCCGACGAGGCGATCTACCTGCGCATTGCGCAAGAACGCCTGGACGGCCAGTTACCCAATCGCGTGTCGGAAAACGAGCTGATGCGCCGCTACGACATCACGCGCAGCCAACTGGCCGATATCTTGCGGCGCATCTCGAACGAAGGCTGGATGGAACGGCTGCCGGGCCATGGCTGGGCATTCACCGAAGCCATGACCTCATCGGTGGCTTATGCGCAAAGCTATCGCTATCGCATCCTGGTCGAACCCGCCGCCATCCTGGAACCGGGCTTCATCGTCGATGACGCCGGCCTGAGGCAATGCCGCCAGGAACAAGAAGCCCTGGCCAACGGCGAGATCAATAATGTGTCGCCCGCCCAGATCTTCGATGCCAATACCCGGCTGCACGAAACCATTGCGGCGTGTTCGGGCAATACTTTCATCCTGGATTCGCTTCGACGCATCAATCGCATCCGCCGCTTGATGGAATACCGCAAGGCGGTCGACCGGCAACAGGCGCTGCGCCGCTGCCACGAACACTTGGTGCTGATCGACCTGCTCTTGGCGGGCAAGCTCGATGAGGCCTCGACAATGATGGGCACGCACCTGCGTGACGCGGCGCGCGAAAAAAAGGCCGAAGCTTAGCCTGGCCGGGCTTGTGTCCGGGCCCGCGCGCGGCGTACAACAACAGGTTCCGGCCGCTCATTGCGCGGCCAGGCACATCAACCGGAGGAACGCGATGGCCGGCACGCTACCGAAGAAGACCGCAGCGAAGAAGACCGCAACCAAGAAAACCGCAGCGAAGCAGGCTGTTGCCAAGCAAGCCGCTGCCAGGAAGGCGGCCCCCAAGCCATCGGCCACCGGGCCGGTGCTGCTGACCGGCGGCAACCCCCAGATCCCGAAGGGCGACGGCGATGCCCCGGTGCAGGCCTACATCGCCGCCATGCCTGGCTGGAAAAGCGAGCGCGGGCGCCGCCTGGATGCGCTGATCATGCGCAGCGTACCCAACGCGCGCAAGGGGGTACGGTGGAATTCGCCCTTCTACGGTATCGAAGGGCAGGGCTGGTTCCTGGGGTTCCATTGCCTGACGAAGTACATCAAGGTCGCGTTCTTTCGCGGCCGCGCGCTGCGCCCGCTGCCTCCGGGGCCATCCAAGGATCCGAACACGCGCTACCTGGACATCTACGAGCACGACGAGTTCGACGAAGACCTGCTGGCGAGCTGGGTCCGGCAGGCATCGGAGCAGCCCGGCTGGATTCCGTAGCACAGGCCCGATCCGCTGGTTCGTCGCATCAGGCAAGAAGAATGGGCATGGTATGGAATTTGCTTGACGGGTAGGGCGAAGTCCGCTTAATCGTTCAAAGGAAATCACCGTGCCCTTCAAGCACACGGCATTGGCCGGCGCCCTATTCCTGGCCAGCAGTTTCTCGTCGCACGCGGCGCCTTTTACGGTGGAAGAAGCCACCATCCAGCAGGTTCGGCAAGCGTTCGAACAGAAGCAATTGAGCTGCGAGCAACTGGTGAGTGCTTACCTTGCCCGCATCGAGGCCTACAACTTGAAGGGCCCCGCGCTGCGGGCCATTCTGACCGTGAACCCGCACGCGCTGGAACTGGCGCGCAGCCTTGACGCGAAGTACGCCAGCGACCCTGCCGGCGTTGGCAGCCTGCATTGCGTACCCATTGTCTTGAAAGACAATTTCGATACCGCGGATATGCCGACATCGAGCGGCAATGTCGCCATGCGCGATTCCCGGCCCCAAAAAGATGCATTTACGGTGGCAAGAATGCGCCAGGCTGGTGCGCTTATCCTGGCCAAGTCGAACCTTCAGGAATTCGCCCGCGGTGGGGTATCGATAAGCAGCCTGGGTGGCCAGGTGCTGAATCCGTATGACCTCAGCCGCAATCCCGGAGGCTCCAGCGGCGGCACCGGGGCGGCGCTGGCCGCCAACATGGCATTGGTGGGAACTGGCAGCGATACGGGGCAGTCTATCCGCTCGCCATCGTCGGCCAACAGCCTGGTCGGCGTTCGCCCGACCCGCGGGCTGATCAGCAGGGCAGGCGTGATGCCCAACAGCTTCACCCAGGACGAAATCGGCCCCATCGCGCGCACGGTAACGGATGCCGCGAAGCTGCTGGACGTCATGGTGGGATATGACCCGGCCGACCCGATCACGGCGCTGGGTGTGGGCAAGGCGCCCAAGACTTACACCGCTGCCCTGGACGCCAATGCGTTGCAGGGGGCCACCATCGGTGTGCTGACCAACCTGCTGGGTACCGAAGCGCGGCACGCCGAGGTAACGCAGGCAGTCAATGCCGTCGCGGACACGATGCAGCATCGGGGCGCCAGGATAGTGCGCTTCGATATGCCGGACCTGGCGGATTTGACTGGCGCGGTGGCAACCGACAAGTACGAGGCCCACGCCGCATTCGATAAGTATTTCGCCGGCCTGCCCAGCGACGCGCCGATAAAGTCGTTCAGGCAATTGGTGGACACGAAGTCGGCATCGCCGGCGATTCAAAAAGCCATGGAGAATGAAATCGCCATCGTCGATGGCATGCAGAGCGACGAATACAAGACGCATATGCTCAATCGCGAAAAGCTGCGTATTGCGCTTGCCGCGAAAATGGCCGAACTCGGCATCGACGCCATCCTGTATCCGATGCAAAGCATATTGGTGACCGAGGCCGGGCGGCAGGACCAGCCCGAACGAAACGGGGTCTTGTCCAATGCCACCGGCATGCCGGCCGTGACCTTCCAGGCGGGTTTTTCCAAGCCTGCGGATGACGCGCCGATCGGCGTGCCGATAGGCGCGGAGCTGCTGGGGCGGGACTACACCGAAGCCACGCTGCTTGGATACGCCTACGCGTTCGAGCAGGCCGCGCACGTGCGCAAGCCACCCCTTAGCACCCCTGCGTTGAAATAACAGGGCCGCTGGCATGGTGCGGGGGCTGTGTGGACAACCCTGCATCAGCTTACCCAGCGTGGCGCGTGCCTGCCTCAGGCCGGCTGGGCCAGCCGTTCGGCGCGAACCTGGCCGATGCGCAGGCCATCGCGCTGCGTGATCTCGAAGGCCCAGCCGTCCCACTGGATGGTTTCACCGACGTCGGGCAGGCGCCCGCACACGCGCAGCAGCGCGCCGGCAAGCGTGGCGTCCGGTGTGGGCTGGGCCAATTCCGGGCTGGCCAGGAATACGCGGGCTTCGTCTATGGGTATGCCTGCGTCCAGTATCCAGGCGCCGTTTTCCATCCGGGTGGCTTGCCGGGCCGGGCCGGAATGCTCGGGCAGTTCCCCGCCTACCGCTGTCAGCACATCCAGCGGAGTCACCAGGCCCTGGCCGCTGCCGTGCTCGTCGACCACGATCAGCATGTGTTCGCGCGACTGGCGCAGTACTTCCAGTACCTTGAATACCGGCGTGGTCTCGCTGACGTAGTGCGGCGGGCGCGCCAGTTCGACCAGGTCGATCGCGCCGCGCATCTGCAGCCTGGGCAGCAGGTCCTTGAAATGCAGCACGCCGATGACGTTGGCCGCATCGCCGTCGCACAGCGGCAGGCGGGCGTGGCCGGACGCGAATTTCCTGACGATGGCATCGGCGCTGTCCTTGACGTCCAGCCAGACCATTTCGCTGCGCGGCACCATGATCGCCCGGACATCGCGAGTACCCATGGCCAGGATGCGTTCGATCAGGCTGCTTTCCTCGGGCGCGAAAACGGGGTCGTCGCCGGCGCCATCGACCAGGGCGGCGACTTCTTCCACGGGATTCTGCAGGCCGCCTGCGCTCTTGTTGCCGCGCAGCAGCCGCAGCACGGCCTGCGCGGTGCGCTGACGCCCGCTCAAGCCGTGGCTGCGCCGGCTGCGGTTGCGGCGCGCCAGCTGGTTGCACAGTTCGATCACGATGGCGAATCCAATCGCCGCATACAGATAGCCCTTGGGCACATGGAAGCCCAGCCCTTCGGCCACCAGGCTGAAGCCGATCATCAGCAACAGGCCCAGGCACAGGATGACCACGGTGGGATGGCGGCCGACGAACGCCATCAGCGGGCGGCTGGCCAGCATCATGACCGCCATGGCGGCGACCACCGCGATCATCATGATGCTCAGTTCCTGCACCATGCCCACCGCCGTGATGACCGAGTCCAGCGAGAACACGGCATCGAGCACGACGATCTGCAGAATCACTTGCCAGAACACGGCGTGCTGCACCTTGGCATTCGAATCGCCATGTGCCCGGCCCTCGACGCGTTCGTGCAGTTCCATCGTGCCCTTGAACAGCAGGAACATGCCGCCGAGGATCAGGATAAGGTCGCGGCCCGAGATTTGCGCACCCAGTACCGTGAACAGCGGATGGGTCAGCGTGACGACCCAGGCAATGCTGGCCAGCAGCCCCAGGCGCATCAGCATGGCCAATGTCAGGCCGATGACGCGCGCGCGATTGCGTTGGTGCGGCGGCAGTTTATCGGCAAGTATGGCAATGAACACCAGATTGTCGATGCCCAGCACAATCTCTAGAACGACCAGCGTCGCCAGGCCCAGCCAGGCGGTGGGGTCGGCCATCCAGTCAAAAATCATGTCGAAATCCAGAGGAAGGGGATAGCAGCATCAAGATGCGCAAGGGCAGCGACGGCGGGTGCGTCGCGGGGTGCTTCGCTCTGGACGGCAGGCCCCGGCAAGGCGGTGGCCTGGGGAAGGCAGCGCCGCGGGCGGCAAGCGCGCGGCGCGATGGTACTGGGAGGTTCGGTGGTCATGGGCGAGGATGGGGCCTGGAGGCCGCGATGCTTCGCGTACCTTCAGGCCTCATCCAATTCTTACTAAAAGCTGAATGATATCGCAGACTGGCCGTGACGCAAGCGGGGGTTCCGTCTCTGGATAAAGCCGCCGATGTCTCAGTCCGGAATGTCGGACTCGACCAGTTTGGCCAGCTGCAGCAGCGATTCCTGCCAGCCCAGGTAGCACATTTCCGTGGGAATCACTTCCGGCACGCCCTCTTGCACGATGGAAATCTCGGTGCCGCAGGACACTTGCCGCAGGGAAATCGTGGTCTGCATCTGGCCCGGCAGGTTCGGATCGTCGAACTGGTCCGAATAGCGGATTTTCTCGGACGGCACCAATTCCAGGTATTCGCCGCCGAACGACTCGCTGTGGCCGGTGCCGAAGTTGCGGAACGACATTTTGTGGGTACCGCCCACTTTGGGGTCCATATGATGCACCTGGCAGGTGTACCCGTAAGGGGGCAGCCACCGGGCGATGGCATCGGGCTCGAGGAACGCCCGGTAGATGCGTTCGGCGGGGGCGCGCAAGACGCGGTGCAATCGTACAGTTCCAGTAGTCATGGTGTATTCGCCTTTGAAGGGGGGTGTATATGCACGACGATCCGGCGACGCCGGAATCGACATCTTTGCGACACTTTCCGGGCTAGGGATAACCCGTGGATGCGTTCAAGCGGGCGAAACCGCTGGTTCAGAACTGCAATATGGTACAAGCGTGCACCCGGCGCGTTCGCCGCCGGACAACCAGCGCCCGGATTCCCCGCCGACCACCATGAAAAAAACCGACCTCGAAAAGACCAAGGCCCTGAAGTTGATGGGCAAGCTCAATGCCGCCCAGCCTCCGGGCCGCTATGCCGGTGCCGCCGCGCCCGACCGCCGCGAACAGCGCCGCCTGGACCAGGCGGCCGGCCTGGTGGCGTTTCCGGTCAAGCTGCGCCAGCCGCTGATCGAGGCCCTGCGCGCCAAGGCGGATGCCGACGGCGTGCCTGTCAACGATCTGATCAATACCCTGCTGGAAAACGCCCTGAAGGCCTAGGGCCTGTCGACAGGACCTGGAGCCATGCATATCTGGGTGGACGCCGATGCTTGCCCCGCCGTGATCAAGGAAATCTTGTTCCGGGCGGCGCAGCGCTGGCAACGGCCGCTGACGCTGGTGGCCAACCAGATGTTGCGCACGCCGCCATCGGCCTGGATCCGTGCCATCCAGGTGCCGCGCGGCTTCGACGTGGCCGACAGCTACATCGTCGACCATGCCGCGGCCGGCGACCTGGTGATCACGGGCGACATTCCCTTGGCGGCGCAGGCGCTGGACAAACAGGCCCTGGTGCTCAGCCCGCGCGGCGAGCGCTATACCGCCGACACGATACGCGAGCGCCTGTCGATGCGCGACATGATGGAAGAACTACGCAGCGCCGGGATCGACACGGGCGGACCGTCGGCCTTCAGCCAGGCCGACCGGCGCGCGTTCGCCAATGCGCTGGATCGCCTGATGATGGCGCGCGCCAGCACAAGCCCCAAAACATGAGGGCACGGCTGCTCGGCGCGTGGGCGTCCGGGTGCTAGCCGGCGGGGGCCCAGATCTGCGCCTGGCTCAGGTCGATACGCTTGGGCAGCAATTTATTGGCCAGGAATACGTCGGCGATCTGTTGCTGGCGCTCTAGATTCTGCACGGAGACGGGGCGCACATCATAGGTGCGCCGTTCGTTGGCGGCTGCCACGATATTCTTGTCCAACCCCCAGGCCGGAGCCAACAGGGCGGCGGCATCGTCGGGGTGTTGCTTGGCCCAGATCCCGGCGGTGCGCAGCGCATCGAACACCTGCGCCACCACGCGGGGGTTGTCGCGCACATACGGCGTCGAGGCCAGGTAATAGCGGGCGTAGTCTGCCAGCCCGTTGCGGCCGTCGACCAGGAGCCTGACGCGCGTATGTTGTTGCGCGGCGGCGTAGAACGGATCCCAGATGACCCAGGCATCGATCGAGCCATTGTCGAAAGCGGCCCGGCCATCGGCGGGCGTGAGATAGGCGGGCTGGATGTCCGACACCGCCAGGCCATTGTGTTCGAGTGCCGCAATGACCAGGTAATGCGCGCCGGCGGCGCGGGCAAAGCCTATTTTCTTGCCCTTCAGGTCGGCGATCGAGCGGATGGGGGACTCTTCGCGCACGATGATGGCCTGCGCCGATGGCGCGGGGGTTTCCCGCGCGTAGTAGGTCAGTGCGGCGCCGGCTGCCTGCGCGAACAGGGGCACGGTATCGGCCACATCCGCGCTCAGGTCCAGCGCCCCGACGTTCAGGGCTTCCAGCAGCGGCTGGCCGTTGGTGAACTCGTGCCATGACACCGCGACGCCTAGTTCGGCCAGGTGCTTTTCCAGCGTGCCTTGCAGCTTGACCACGGTGATCAGGGTTGACGACTTCTGGTAGCCGATGCGCAGCGTCCTGGCTTGCCGGGCGATCGACAGGTGCGGCAAGCCGGCCGCCAGCGCCGCGCCGGCCAATGCGGTCAACGCCGTACGGCGCGAGGGTTTGAACTGGGATGCCATATGAATAGAGGGATAGCAGCATAGGGTGTTCGGCATCATCAGCTTGCCGGGCAGGCGTGGCAAATACAAATTAGGGATAAAAATATTGAAGGCTCGCGGTTCCGCGCAGAAAACTCATATCGACATGCCGATGATGTATTTCGCGCCGCTCGCCAACTGCCTCAGAATGGGCCGCTACATATTTGATTCGCAAAGATGGGGCAGCGGGCGTCTGCCGGCTTTCCCCTGTTGCGGCAGGGAAAGGCCTATGAACTTCCAGCAACTGCGCTCCGTCCGGGAAGCGGTGCGATGCGATTTCAACTTGACCGATGTGGCCGAAAGCCTGCATACGTCGCAGCCGGGCGTCAGCCGGCAGATCCGCGAACTGGAAGAAGAAGTCGGCTTCGATATCTTTGTGCGGTCAGGCAAGCGCCTGATCGGGTTGACGCCGCCGGGCGAATTGATTGTGCCGCTGGTGACGCAGATTCTGCAGTGCGCGGAAAACATCCGCCATGCCGGCGCCGAATATGCCAACAGCCGCGCGGGCGTGCTGTCGATCGCGGCGACGCATACGCAGGCACGCTACAAGCTGCCACCGGTCATCCGGGATTTCAGCCGTCGTTATCCCGAAGTGGTCGTGCACCTGCATCAGGGTTCGCCGAACCAGGTGTCGCGCATGCTGCTCGAGGGCGAAGCCGATATCGGCGTTGCCACCGAGGCGGTCGCAGATTCCCCCGGCTTGATCAGCGTGCCCTGTTATCGATGGAGCCACAGCGTGATCGTGCCCAGGGGGCACGAGCTCGAGGCGCATGCCGGCGCGCTGACCCTGGCGCGATTGGCCAGGTACCCGATCATCACCTACGGCCCGGGCTATACCGGCAGGGCCCATATCGACCAGGCGTTCGCGGGCGCCGGCATCAAGCCCGACGTCATCATGACGGCCATGGATGCCGACGTCATCAAGACCTACGTCGAGCTGGGAATCGGAGTGGGTATTGTCGCCTCGATGGCCTGGGATTCCGAGCGCGATGCGCGCCTGAACGCCCTGGACGCCCAGCACCTGTTCGAGATCAACGTCACGCGCCTGGCGGTGCCGCGCGGAGCCTGGCTGCGCGGCTACGCGCTCGATTTCATTGAAATGTTCGTGCCTGCCTTGACCCGGCCGGCCATCGAGAAGGCCCTGCGCACGGACAACCACTGAACAGCCGCCGATGCGGCCGCCGCGGATGCACCGAGCTTGCTTATGATGCGATGGCATAAACCATTGCCGGTGCCCGCTACGCCTGGTTCGCGTCGCGCCGGCGTGCCTCGCCTTCCCAGAACACGACGCGCCGGTGCAGCCGGCGCATCAGCAGCGAGCCGGTCAGGCCGATGGCCGCCAGCAGGAACACTCCCGCGAACATGGTGGCCAGGCTCATGCTGACCGAGGCCGAGGCGATCAGGTAGCCCAGCCCTTGCTGCGCCGACAGGAATTCGCCCACCACCGCCCCGATCAGGGCCAGCGACACGCCGATCTGCAGCCCCGAGAAAATGTCGCCGGCCGCGGCCGGGATTTTCACGTGCAGCAGCAGATAGGCCCGGCTGGCCGAATAGGCGCGGCAGGCGTCGAGCAGTTCGGGGTCGGTACGCTTGATGCCGTTGACTGTGTTGACGAACAGCGGGAAAAAGCACACCAGCGCCACCAGCACGACTTTGGAACTCATGCCGAAGCCGAACCACACCAGGATGATGGGGCCCAGCGCGACCTTGGGCATGGCTTGCAGGCCGATGAAGATCGGATAGCAGAAGCGTTCGAAGGTGCGGGATTCAGCCAGCAGCGCGCCGAACAGCACGGCCAGGCCGCAACCCAGCACGTAGCCATATACCGCCTCGGCCAGCGTGGTGCCGATGTGCGGCCACAACGCGCCGCTGGCAAAACCCTGCACCAGTGCCTGGAACACGGTACCGGGCGGCGGCAGCAGGTAATCGGGAATGCCGAACACGCGGATCGCCATTTCCCACGCAAGCACGAGCACGGCCAGGCTGATCAGCGGATACACCGGGGCGGGCAGGCGCGGCCCCCGCTTGGCCGATGGAGGACGGATGTCAGGCATGTAGGAAATGCTGCCGCAGGTGCTGGCAGGCTTCGTTGAAATCGGTTTGGCCCAGTGTCTGGGGCGTGCGGGGGCGCGCCAGGCCGGGGCGGAAGTCTTCGACTATGCGGCCGGGCCGTGGCGACAGCACGACGATGCGGTCGGCCAGGAACACGGCTTCGGGAATGCTGTGCGTGATGAACAGCACCGATTTGCGCGACTGGCTCCAGATGCGCTGCAGTTCCAGGGTCAGCGATTCGCGCGTCAGGGCGTCCAGCGCCGCGAAAGGCTCGTCCATCAGCAGCAGGTCGGGGTCGGACATCAGCATGCGCGCGATACCCACGCGCTGCTGCATGCCGCCCGACAATTCGTGCGGATAGTTGTCGGCGAAACCGTCCAGGCCCACCAGCTGCAGCAATTCGCGCACGCGCGCCGGCGCCGATGCGGACGGCAGGCCCAGCGTGCGGGCCGGCAGCCCGACATTCTGCGCCACGGTCTTCCACGGCAGCAGGTTGGGCTTCTGGAACACCACGCCCGCGCGCCGGCTGGGGCCCACAATGTTCTGCCCGCCCAGGCGTACCTGGCCCGCGCTCGGGCCGATCAGGCCCGAGGCCAGCTTGACCAGGGTGGATTTGCCGCAGCCCGACGGGCCCAGCACGGCGACGAACTCGCCGGCGCGCACTTCCAGGTCGATGGGGCCCAGCGCGTCGATATCGCCGCGCCGGCTGGGGTAGACCAGGCGCACGGCGTCCAGCTGCAAATCCAGGCTCATGCGGTGGCCTCGCGCAGGAAGCGCTGCACCGCTGTCCACGAGGCGCGGTTGGCGCGGGCATTGGCGCTGGCGCTGCCGCCGCCGCTGAGCACCAGCCCCGCCACCGGGTGCGGCTTGGCGATCAGTGTGGTGGGCACATGGGGCAGGCCGATGGCGTGGCCGGCGTCCTGGCAGCGCACATGTTCTATCGCCCAGGCATGCCCATGCGCGTGCAGCGTGGCCGCCACCAGCTCGGCATAATGCGTGGACGGCCAGAAACCATCGTCGGTGCCGGAAACCAGCATGACCGGTCCGGCGATACGTTCGACCGGGATGCGCGCGGCCGCCACGCTGGGCGCATGCGCCAGCGGGGTATGGAAGGCGGGTTCCTGGCGCACGGGCGTACCGTCGGCCGGCGCCTGCAGGAAGGCGGCCCAGTCCGCGCGCGGGTTGTCTTGCCATACATTGGGCAGGGGCTGGCCCTGCCAGGTCCAGACCGGCCCATCGGGCGCCTGGCCGGGCCGGCCGGCCCGCAGCGTGCCGTGCACCACCGAACTGGGCACGTAGGCAATGACCGCGTCGACCAGCTCGGGAAAGCGCGCACCCAGCAGCAGCGCCAGCTCGCCCCCGCGCGATTGGCCTGTGACCGCGACAAAGCCGCGGCGCGGCGCATGCGTGCGGCGCAGCCATTGCAGGGCCTGCTGGAAGTATTCCAGCGGCGTTTCGGAAATATGGTCGGGCCTGCCGGGCGCCTTGAAATAGCCCAGCGCCAGCGCCAGGTAGCCGTGCGCGGCGTACAAGGCGGCCCGTTGGCGGGGGATGCCGCCCCCCGATCCGTTGAACACCACGATGGCCGGATGCGGACCGGGGGTGGCAGGCGTGTACAGCGTGCCCACGACCTGGCCCGCCAGTTCCGTGCGCCCGATGCCCGCGCCTTCGTAGCGCTGCACGAACGTACCCTGCAGGCGCAGCGTGCCCGCCGTCAGTTCAAGCATGATTTCCAGCGGGGCGGTTTCTTCGCTGAGTTCCGGCGCGGTGGGCGGGGTCTCGCGGCGCATCGACCATACGGTGGCCATGGCGTCGGCTACGTTCCAGTCGCCGCTGGCGGGCGCCTGGGCGTCCAGGTCCAGTGTGCCATCGGCGCCCACTTCGAACTCGGCCTGGCTGCGCCAGAGGCTGCCATCCGGGTGCTGCAGCGTGGCGGCCACGCTTGCCGGGCCGGGCGGCAGGCCGCGCGCCACGATGCGGCGCGGCACATCGAGCAATGCATCGACCGGTGTGATGCGCAGGCCGGGATCTTGCGCAGCGCTCATTGCTGTTCCTTTGCCTGGGCGCGCACCGCCTGCGCGTCGAAGTCATTGATCTGGTCGATCAGCGCATTCGAGAAAATGCGATCGACCGGGACGTCGGCCGACGGATATTCGCCTGCCTTGCTCATGGCGGCAATGCCGGCCTGGATTGCCTGCAGGTCGTACTGGCCGGGCACGCGGGCGGTGCCGTCGGGCTTGTGCAGCACGCGTGCCAGGCGGCGCGACAGCAGCGTGGCGGCCTTGTCGAGTTCGGCTGCCTGGTCGCCGGCCGGGCGGGTTTCCGGATGGGCCCGCCAGTAGGCCTGCACGCAGAAGCGCGGGTTGGCTTCGCAGGCGATCTGGCCCTTGGTGTAGGCCCGCGCGAAACGCACCAGCAGTTCGGGTTGTTCGCGGTAGGTATCTTCATGCGTGATGAAGCCGTTGCCGGCGGTTTCGCTGAAGACGGCGGGGTAGGCAATGCGCCGGATCTTGGTGCCCGACATTTCCAGCATGTCGTGCCAGCTGCTGTTGAAGTTCAGCGCGTCGACCTGGCCGGTGCGCAAGGCCTGGAAGCCGGACGCCAGGGCGCCCACGGCTACGAACTCGACGTTCTTGCCGGGCTGCAGGCCCGCGGTGCGCAGGGCTGCCCGTCCGCCGGGGATGGTGCCCCAGGTCAGGGCGCCTACGCCGATCTTCTTGCCTTCCAGGTCGGCCAGCGACTTGATGGGACCGTCGGCCAGCACCGCGAATTCCATCGTGTTGGTCGGCACGCCGTTATAGAAGTAACGCACGGGCAGCGGGTCCTTGCTGTTGAAGTAGCTGGAGATCACCGGTTCGGACGTGGGATAGCCCAGCGTTACGCGCTTGCTGGCCACCTGCGGCAGCAGCGCGCCGGCGCCCTGGAAGACGATGGTCTTGACGTTGAGGTCTTCCTGCTTGAAATAGCCCAGTGCCTCGGCGGCCGCGTAGGGCGCGCCGTCATGGACGGCAGGGGGGATGGCCAGGGCCACGGTGACGTCGTCGGCGGCGTGTGCGCCGGTGGTGGCCATGCCAAGCGCCAGGAACCAGAGGCCGCGAGTCAAATTACGGATGTGCATCGGAATTTCCTATGGTGGATAACGCTGCGTTGTGCGCGACAGCGCGGCCGGTACGTTCGCCGGCTTCGCGCAGCAGGCGCGCACGGTCGATCTTGTTGGTGCTGGCCAGGGGCAGCGCCGGCACGAACCAAACGTGGCGCGGGTGCTGGTAGGCCGGCGCATGCGCCAGCGCGAACCGCTTGATCGCAGGCTCGTCGGCGGCCTGCCCGGCACGCAGCACCACGAAGGCCACGGGCTTGGTGCCCTTGATGTCGTCTTCGACCGGCACCACGCAGGCCTGCTGCACGGCGGGATGGCGCTCGAGCATGCGCTCGACTTCGGCGGGGTAGATGTTTTCTCCACCGGACACGAACATATCGTCGCGACGGCCCACGAAGGTATAAAAGCCGTCGGCATCGCGCTGGAAGACGTCGCCGGTGCGGTAGTAGCCATCTTCGGAAAACGGCGAACCCAGGTCGGGGCGCTGGTGGTAGCCCTGCATCAAGCCAGGGCTTTTCAATTCGAGTATGCCGGTGTCGGGCGCGTCCTGCGGCCCCTGTGCCAGCCGGACCTGCACCGCAGGATGCGGATAGCCGACCGCAGTAGGCGGCGTGGGGAGTCCATCGGGATGCGGGCCGAACACGACCGGCCCGCCCTCGGTGGTGCCATAGGCGTTGATGACCCGGGCGTTGGGCAGCATGGTATGGATCTGTTGCCACAGGCTGGCGCTGACGGGCGCCGACCCCATGCGGATCGCGCGCACGGACGACAGGTCGGTGGCGGCCAGCAATGCGTGTTCGCGCAGCATCATGGCGATCATGGGCGGCACGGCCGTCAGCCAGGTGGCCCGATAGCGTTCGATGGCGCGGATATAGGCGGGCGCGGTGAACTGCGGCAGCAACACCGCGCTGGCGCCGCTGGCCAGCACCAGCAATGCCAGCGCCAGTGCGTTCATGTGATAAAGCGGGGCGGCGATCAGGGCGCGCTCGTCGGCCAGCGGCGTGGCGGCTTGCCGCATGCGCACCGTCCAGTACTGGCCGGCGTGGGTCAGGCGTACCCCCTTTGGGCGGCCGGTGGAGCCCGACGTGTACAGCATCAGCGCCAGGTCGTGCGCGGCAACGGCGGCCGCGGGCTGGCCGTCATCGGGCGGCAGGCCGTTCCAGGCCGGGCCGTCCATATTCAGGGCCGCGACGCCGGCTGGCACGGCGGTGTGCGCGGCATCGTGCAGCACCAGCCGCGCGCCGCTGTCGTTGATGACATAGGCAATCGTCTCGGCGGGGAACTTGAAGTTCACCGGCACGGCAACCAGGCCGGCGCGCTGGATGCCCAGCATGGCGGCCAGGTAGCGGGCCGAGTTGGCCGCCAGGATGGCGATGCGCTCGCCCGGCGCATAGCCGCGCGCGCGCAGCGCCGTGGCGACGCGGCCGGCTGCCGCATGCAACTGCGCGTAGGTCCAGGTCTGCGCGTGTTCCCGGGTATCCAGGGCGATCAGCGCGATCCGCTCGGGCGCCGCCGCCACGGTGGCGTCGAGCACGGTACCCAGGTTTTCTGCAGGCGTGGCCATGGCCGGCTCCGCCGCCTCAGGCGCGCGGCGTGGAATACACGCCGCGGCCGCTGGCCACCAGCTTGCCGTCGCCGTCATAGACGTGCGCTTCGGCGGTCGATACCTGCGAACCGAACTTGATGACCTTGCCGCGTACGCGCAGGTCGCCCGGCGCTGCGGCGCGGTGGTAGTCGACGCGCAGGTCGATGGTGGGCACGCCACGGCCGGTTTGCGAGACCAGGGCCCAGTCGGCCGCCAGGTCGACCAGGGCGGCCAGGATGCCGCCATGCGTATAGCGCTTGTCGGGGTTCACGACCCATTCTTCGCGCCAGCGCGCGGTCAGCTCGATTTCGCCGACAGCGACCGAAGCCACTTCCAGGCCCAGCCATTGGTGATAGGGGCCGCGCAGCAGGCGTTCCTGGATGGCCTCGACGGTAGGCAGGGGGGCGTTTTCGCTCATGGTGATGATCCGGTTCAGGGGTTGACGATGACTTTGCCCAGCACTTCGCGGTCGCGAATCAGGGCCAGGCCCTCGGCGGCTTGTTCCAGCGGCACGCTGCGGTCGACCAGCGGCTGGATGCGGCCTTCGGCCACCAGGTCGAGCAGCGCCTTGAGGTTTTCGTCGTAGAAGCTGTTGGAGCCCTTGATGTTGAGTTCGAAGCTCCAGACATAGCGCAGGTCTTCCGCCGGGGCGTGGCCCGCGGTGGCGCCGCACACCAGCAGCGTGCCGCCGCGCTTGAGGCATTTCAGCGAGGGCACCCAGGTGTCGCCGCCCGTGAAGTTCACCACCACGTCTACGCCGCCTTCATTATTGCGGCGCTGCGGCTTGCCGTATTGGCCGATGGCCCACTTCGAGAAATCGGTGTCGCGGTAGTTGACCAGATGATCGGCCCCCAGCGCCTTCAAGGCTTCCAGCTTCGAGGCACTGCCGGCGCAGGCAATGACCTCGGCCCCCAGCAGCTTGGCCAGCACCACGCAGGCCGTGCCCACGCCGCCGCTGGCGCCCAGCACCAGGACCTTGTCGCCGGCCTTGACGGTGTTGTGGGTGATCAGCATGCGGTGGGCGGTGCCGTAGGCTACCGGCAGCGCGGCCGCCGCGTCGAAGCTGACGCCGTCGGGCAACGCGATGAGCTGGTCTTGCGACACCAGGCAGTATTCGGCCATGCCGCCGTCGAGCATCTCGCCCATCAGGCCGCGCGACTTGTTCAGCGGGTTGACCAGCACGCGGTCGCCGGCTTTCCAGCCGGAGACCTCGGCACCGACCTCGGCGATTTCGCCGGCCATGTCCAGGCCGATGACCACCGGCAGGGGCACCTTGATGCCGGGCATGCCCTGTACCGTGAACACGTCGTGGTAGTTGAACGACGATGCCCGCACACGGATCACCACGTGGCCGGCGGTAGCCGTGGGCACGGGCTTGTCGGTGACCACTTGCAGGCGGTCCAGTCCGCCATGTTCGGATAGCACCAGCGCTTTCATGGTTTTGCTCATGAGATTTCCTATAGAGATGAGTCGATTCAATGCAAAGACTTGGATTGTTCGTACGGGCCGGTGACGAAAAGCGCCGGATCGAGCTTGCCCTTGATCAGGCCGCTGGCCGCGAAGACTTCATGCTGGCGCTTCAGCGTGGCGATGTCGGCGGGCTCGAATGCCACGCGGTACATGTTTTTCCATTGCCCCGCGTAGGCCTGGGCATCGGCCGCCGGCAGGTTGGCCGACTTCTGCAGAATGGCGGCCACTTCCTCGGGATGCGCGCCGCCCCAGTCGACGGCATCGCGCAGCCCGGCGATCACGCGCGCCACCACTTGCGGGTGCTTTGCCACGAATTCGCTGTGCACGGCGCCGATGCCGATGTAGGGAACCGAATCGCTGTTGGTCAGGCGCTGCCATTCTTGCGCGAACGAACCCAGCGAGTGCACCTTGAGCTCGTCGAGCTGGGCCACGGTGACCGAGCGCAGCGCCGCGGCATCCACCTGTTTCTGGGCCAGGAACTGCACCAGGCGCGATTCGTTGCCGCCCACCAGCGAGAAATCGCCGGATTCGATGCCGTGGTTGCCGGCCAGCACGGCACCGGCAATCACAGCTACCGAACTGCCGGCCGGCGACATGCCGACTTTCTTGCCGCGGAACTGGTCAATGGAGGTGATGGGCGAGCCTTCGGGCACCACGAACTGCACATCGGCCGGCTGGGTGGCGGCGAATACCTTGATGGGCACGCCTTCGGTCACGCTGCTGAACACGCCGGCCGCCGGGGCGCCGAAGGCCAGGTCGATCGAATTCGAGGCCAGGGCGCGCAGCGGCGCGTTCACGTCGGGAAAGCGCACGAACTCGACATCCAGGTCGCGCTGCTTGAGGAAGTCGGTGGCTTCCAGCACCGAGCCGTAGCCCAGGCTGACGCCGCTGCTCCAGTATCCGATGCGGACTTTGTCGGCCGCATGAGCGGTCGGGGCGGTAAAAAGCAAGGCAAGCGTGGCGGCGCTGGCGGCCACCCGCAGCAATCGATTCAGGGACATGGGGAACTCCGTCGGGGTCAATGAGGTTTCCAGCGGAACAAGTGCCGTTCCAGGGGTTTGAGCACGCCACCTTCGAGCAGCAGCATCAGGACGACCAGCAACAGGGTCCAGGCGAATACCTGGTCGGTCTGCACCAGGTCGGCCGCCTGGCGCAGGCGGTAGCCGATGCCATCGGAGGCGCCCAGCGTTTCGGCCACCAGGCTGACGCGCCAGCCGAAGCCGAATGCCAGGCGCGCGCCCGAGAAGAAGTAAGGCAGGATCGATGGCAGGTGGATGCGCAGCAGGATGCGCGGGCGCGACAGGCGCAGCGAACGGGCCAGGTCCACCAACTGTTTGTCGACGTTGCGCGCGCCTTGCCAGACATTGGTCAGGATCAGCGGCATGGCCGTCATGAACACCACGAAGATCGTGGTGGCGTCGGAGATGCCGAACCAGATAATGGCGAATACCGCCCAGATGGCCGATGACACCGTGTTCAGCACGGCCAGCAGCGGCTCGAACACTTCGGCCAGCCAGCGGCTCGCGCCCAGCGCCAGGCCCAGCGGCGTGCCCACCAGTGCTGCCAGCAGGAATCCCATGACGACCCGGTACATCGTCATGCCCACGTCGTGCACGAAGCGCTCGCCCGCCATCAAGCCGAGCAGCGCCTGCCATACTTTTTCCGGGCCAGGCAGGATGAAGGCGGGACTGCGGCTGGCCGCCGCATACCAGCAGGCCAGGAAGGCGGCAAGCAGCAGGGCGCGCCACAGTACCAGCCGAGGCCAGCCCGGCTTGCCCTGGGGGCCGCCGCGGCGCACCACGCCAGCCGGTTGCAAGGTGGATTGGGGCGCGCTGCTCATGGCTGCACCTTCAGACGCAGGTGGCGCGTGGTCTCGGCCACGTCCGGATCGGTGGGCTGCCGCGGGCGCGGCAAGTCTACCGGCACGATCTCGCGGATGCGGCCCGGGCGCGGGGCCAGCAGCACGATGCGATCGGCCAGTACCACGGCTTCTTCCACGTCGTGCGTCACGAACAGGATGGTGGCGCGCCGCGCGGCCTGGATGCGCAACAGCTCTTCATGCATTTGCGAGCGGGTCTGGGGATCGAGCTTGGAGAATGGCTCGTCCATCAGCAGCAGGTCGGGCTGCATGACCAGCGTACGGGCCAGTGCCGCGCGGCTGCGCATGCCGCCGGACAGCTCGTGCGGCCAGGCCTGGGCGAAGCCGTCCAGGCCCACCAGCGCCAGCGTGTCCAGCGCGCGCTGGCGCCGCTGCGCGTTGGGCAGGCCCGAGGTTTCCAGGCCGAATGCCACGTTGTCGCGCAGGTTGCGCCACGGCAGCAGGCGGTCTTCCTGGAACATGTAGCCCAGGGACGCCGCCATGGGCAGGCCGATCTGGCCTTGCTGCAAGGGCTCCAGGCCGGCGACCAGGTTCAGCAGCGTGCTCTTGCCGCAGCCCGAGGCGCCAAGCAAGGCCACGATCTCGCCCGGCGCGACGCTGAACGAGACGTTGCGCAGTACTTCCAGGCTGCCGAAATGGTGCGACACACTGTCGACTTGCAGCGCGGCCGCGGCAGGCGCGCGTGCCGCGACGGGCGCGCGTGTGATCACTGATGCAGTCATCGCCAGCTCCCGGGGCCCTTCACGGGAATGGCCGCGCCGGTCTCGGCCAGGCTGGCATACAGCTTTTCCAGTGTCATGGCCTGGAAGGTCTCGATGTGGCGGCGCGCGATCAGCTCGGCGCGGCGCGCATCGCCTTCCGCAAAGGCGTCGATCAGCGCGTTGTGGTCGTGCTTGATCTCGGGCTTGGTCTTCTGCACGCCGAAGCCCAGTGCCACCAGCCGCGACATCTCGTCGAGCAGGCCGGCCAGCAGGCGGTGCAGCCGTTCGTTGCCGCTGGCCTGCGCGATGGCCAGGTGAAAAGCCTTGTTGGCGTCCATGAAGACGTCGATCTGGTCGTTCAGGTGCAGCACCGGGTGCTGCAGGCGGCAGGCGGCTTCCAGGGTGCGCAGGTGGTCCAGGTCGACCCGGCCCACGGCCAGGCGCGCGGCCAGCGGTTCGATCTGGGCGCGCAGCTGGAACACTTCTTCCACGTCGCGCAGGGTGATCGGTGCGATCTGATAGCCTTTGCGCGGCCGCGAACGCACAAAGCCCTCTTGCGCCAGGCGGGTCAGCGCGATGCGGCAGCTTGTCTTGCGGATGTCGTACGCAGCCATCAGCTCCGGTTCGGTCACGATGGCGCCCGGAGGCAGGCGGCACGAGATCACATCGCCGCGCAGGCGCGCATAGGCATCGTCCCCCTGGCTGAGGGCCGTGGATGCTGCGGGCAAAGAGGAGAGGGTGGTTGTATCGTTCATGCCGATTGCCGGTTTCGGGTGCCTGCGCCAGGCTGCGGTGAGCAGCTCAGTGCGCAGCACAAATCCGTCTACCGATTCATTCTAGGTAGGGCAACCGCCATCGCGAACGAAGAATAATTCCTATGCATATGCCTTTTGTGGGCAGCTCAGTGAGCGGTTCAGCTGGCGGGGGTCTTTGCCAGGTGTCAGGCTCCCGTCAGGGTGCCTGACACCGTACTGTTGAGACAGGGGTGGCATACCATGGTGTCAGGCACCTGCGGAGCCTGACACCTGGGGGACGCATCGCTTTCCGGCGGACGGCCGCATCGCTACACTATCCGCTTCGCCACATAACGAGAATTCCATGAGACATCCCCTGACCGCCCTGGGCCTGGCGCTGGCCCTGTCATTCATTGCCGCCGGCGTCCAGGCCCAGCAAGCGCAACCCGCGAGCCCGGCCGCCGCCGCCCAGCAGCCGCCCCGCGATGCCTTCTTCTGGCTGGGCGAGATCAACAAGGCCACCGCCGTCATCAATACCGACGAGGGCCTGCTGGACAAATCCATGGCGCCCCGCCTGGCCGCGGGCGTGGCCAAGGTGATCGAAGACGGCAACCGGCCCGGCGCCAAGCGGCCGGCCACGGTCATTACGTTCGAGCCCTTGCTGATCAAGGCGGCGGGCGAGGACGTGACGCTGCTGCACGCGGGCCGCTCCAGCCAGGACATGCATGCCACCTATCGCAGCGCGATCCTGCGCGACAAGCTGCTGGACCTGGCCGACCAGCTCGATGCCACGTCCACCACCCTGGTGAACCTGGCCGCCAAGCATGTCGAGACCGTGGTGCCCAACTACACCAACGGCGTGGCGGCGCAGCCCAACAGCTACGGCCACTATCTGCTGGGCCACGCCGCGGCACTGGACCGCGATGCGCAACGCATCCGCGAAGCCTACGCGCGCATCGACCGGTCGCCCATGGGCACCACCGTGCTCAATGGCACCAGCTGGCCGCTGGACCGCAAGCGCATGGCCCAGTACCTGGGCTTCACGGCGCTGGTGGACAACGCCTACGATGCCTCGCAGATTTCATCCATGGACCAGCCGGTGGAAGTCGCGTCCATCGTGACCAGCATCGCGCTGCACACCGGCAACTTCGTCGAAGACGTGATGACCCAGTATGCGCAATCGCGTCCGTGGATCCTGCTGGAAGAGGGCGGCGGCAATACTTATGTATCCAGCGCCATGCCGCAGAAGCGCAATCCGGGCTTGTTGAACGACACGCGCAGCGATGCGTCGACCGCCGTGACGCTGGCCATGGGGCCGGTGATCCAGACGCACAACATCACGCCGGGCATGAGCGACCCCAAGAGCGTGAAGCAGAATTCCGCCATGGTCGACAGCGGCATCAGCGTCCTGAAGCGCTGGGACCGCGTGTTGAAAGCCATGGTGATCAGCCCGGAGCGCGCGCTGGAAGAACTGAACAGCGACTGGACCGCCTCGCAGGAACTGGCCGACGTGCTGATGCGCAAGTACGAGCTGCCGTTCCGTGTCGGGCACCACTTTGCTTCTGAAGTGGTGAGCTACGCCAAGGCCAACAATATCAAGCCGCTGGACTTCCCCTACGACCAGGCGCGCCGCATCTATGAAGAGGCCGTCAAGGGATCGAAGTATCCGGCCGAGCTGCCCATGAGCGAAGCGGAGTTTCGCGCCACGCTGGATCCGGTGGCCATCGTGCAGCACCGCGCCACGGTGGGCGGCCCGCAGCCGACGGAAATGCAGCGCATGCTGAAGGAAGCGCGCGAGCGCCTGGCCGCCCAGGATGCCTGGATCAAGGAACGGCGCGCCCACATCAGCAATTCGCTGGCCGAGCTGGACAAGCAGTTCGACCAGTTGGTGGCCGGCGGGCAGGCGCGCTAGCTAGCGGTGCCGGGTCGTGTGGCCGGGGCGGCGCAACGCCTCAGGACCCGCGCGTAGTCAGGATCTTGATGCCTGCCGCGGCAAATGCCACTGCGAATACGGCTTCGAACGCGCGGCGCAGGCGCAGGTAGCAGTTGATCATGCGGCGGTTCGAGAACAGCAGGGCATAGCCGTGGAACACCAGGGCGCCCTGGATGCCGACCGCCGCGATGATCCACAGCAGGTCGGTTGCCGAGGCGTCTTTGGGGACGCCGATGGAGTACAGCGACCCGAAGAACAGGATGGCCTTGGGGTTGGTCAGGTGCAGCGCCAGGCCTTGGCGGAAGGCGCGGCGGCCCGAGGGCGCGCCGGCCGGGCCGGGCATCGCCGGGGTGGCCGGCGCCAGGGCCTGCCGGGCCGACTTCCATGCCAGGAAGATCAGGTAGCCGGCGCCCAGGTACCGGGCGGCCTCGAACAGCCAGGCATGGGCCAGCATGACCGCGCCCAGCCCGAACGCCGCCACGCACGACCAGCAAAGCGACCCGGCGGTGACGCCGGATGCCAATGCCAGGCCCGTGCGGCGCCCGTGCGCCATGGAGGTGCCGGCGATGGCCAGCGTGGCCGGGCCGGGGCTGCCCGCGGCAACCAGGGCGGCCGCCAGGATGAGATACAGGTTGATGCTGGAAGACATGCCGGTATTCTGCTGCGCAAACGGAGTCCCAATCTATCGCAGAGACGCCTGGATTGGCAATGGCCGCGCGCCGGGGCGGATGGGCAGGCTATCCCGCCCCGGGCTTTCTTCAGCCGGCCAGCGCCTGCTGCACGCGCGCGGCCACGTCTTCCGGTACCCACTTGCGCCAGATCTGCGGATACTGCTGCAGGAAATACAGCGAGGCATCCTCGATTTCCAGTGACTCGCGTTCCATGTGGCCCAGGGTCTTGGTAAGGACGTCTTCGGGCACGTTGACGCGGGCCAGGAAGGCCGTCAGTTGCGGGGCGCGTTGCGCGAAGGCGCTGTTGACGGCGGTGACCACCGGGTACGAAGCCAGGCCGGTGGGCTGGGGGTCCTGGCATTGCGGGTCGGTGATGCAGGCCAGCGCTTTTTCGTCGACCGGCGGCAGCTTCAGTTTCACCAAGTCCAGCGAGCCGATCAGCGAGGTGGGCGTCCAGTAGTAGAAGACGATGTCTTTCTTGCGCTTGTAGGCCGAGCTGATGGCGGCGCGCTGCGCGGCCGCGTTGCCCGGCGAATACACCAGGTATTCGTCCTGCAGCTTGAAGGCCTTGAGCAGGTTGGCGTTGATGGTGCCGCAGGTCCAGCCCACCGCGCAGCCATAGATGCGGCCCTTGTCGGGGTCTTCGGCATCGATGAAGGCCTCGTGCAGGCCCTTCAGGTCAGCCGCGTTGCGCAACTGCGGGAATTTCTCGGCCGTATAGCGCGGGACATACCAGCCGTCGGTGCCGGTAAAGACGCTGCCCACCTGCTTGATCTTGCCGGATGCAATGGCCTCATCCCAGGGTTTTTGCATCTGCGTGATCCAGATCTCGGTATTGATGTCGACGTCGCCGCGCTGCAGGGCGGCGAACATGGGCAGCGTGTCGCCCTGTTCGACGGCCGTCTGGCACCCGTAGCCATGCTCGACGATGTAGCGTTGCACGCCGACCAGCATCAGATTCGATTCCCAGTTCATGCCACCGAATTTCATGGGCCTGTCCAGTTCGCAGGCGGGGGCTTGCGCATGGGCGTTCAGGCTCAGTGCGGTTCCCACGGCCAGGCTGGCGGCGGTCAAAATGCGGTTGATGCGCATGCGATAAGTCATCGATCTATGTTCCCTGTCTTCCGTGGCAAAAAAAGGGTCCATGATAGCAAGCACACACTTCCTCTTTAATCATATGATGGATAGGCTAAGTGATATGATGAGTCACTACGCGCCGTGCCGCAGGAGAACACTATGAAAGCACCTCCCCCCGCCCAGGCAAGAAAGAAGACGCTTTCTTCGCAGGTGGCGGACGAGCTTCGATCCCGGATCGAGGGCGGGATGTACGCCGCGGGCGACAAGCTGCCCACCGAACAGGTGCTGGTAGAGAAATTCGGATTCAGCCGCACGGTCATCCGCGAGGCGGTGGCCACCCTGCGCGCCGACGGCCTGCTGGAATCCCGCCAGGGGGCGGGCGTGTTCGTGCTGGGGCCGCAGCAGTCGGACGAGACCCTGACGCTGTTCTCGCACGCCACCGACAAGATATCCGACATCATCGAAGAGCTCGAGCTGCGCATCGGCATCGAGGTCGAGGCCGCCGGGCTGGCGGCCGCCCGCAGCTCGCCCGCCCAAGAGGCCGCCATCCAGGCCGAGCTGGACCATTTCGCCCAGCTCATGGCCGAAGGCAAATCCACCGACGAATCCGACTTCCGCTTCCATATGGCGATTGCGGCGGCCACCAACAACAGCCGCTTCAAGACCTTCCTGGAACACATCGGCCGGCGCATGATCCCGCGGGTGAAGTTCCGCACGGTGATGGGCGGATACGACCCGCTGCCCAACCGCGACCACACCATCCTGGCCGAACACGCCGAGATCGCCGAGGCCATATTCGCCAGCGACGTGGACCGCGCGCGCGACGCAATGCGGCGCCACCTGCTGATCGGTATCCAGCGTTATCGCTCGCTGACCCGGCGCCGCCCGGCCGTGGCGCAAAGTGATTGACGGGCTTTCAAAAGTCATAATATGATTTGTCGGAAATACATACTATGACACTGAGAGGCACGCATGTCCCCCCAAGAACTCAAGGCTCGTATCGCGTCCGGGCTGTTGTCGTTTCCTGTCACGCATTTCAATGACGACTTCAGCCTGAACCTGCCCAGCTACCAGAAGCATGTCTCGTGGTTGTCGGGTTTCGAGGCGGCGGCGTTGTTCGCCGCCGGCGGCACGGGCGAACTTTTCTCGCTGACACCGCAGGAAATCGGCGCCGTGACACGCGCCGCCAAGGAAGCGTCGGGCAGCATGCCCATTATTTCGGGCTGCGGCTACGGCACCGAGCTGGCCAAGGACATTGCGCGCCGCGCCGAGCAGGCAGGCGCCGACGGCCTGCTGCTGTTGCCCCACTACCTGATGGAAGTGCCCCAGGAAGGCATCTACCAGCACGTCAAGGCCGTGTGCGAGGCGACGGGCCTGGGTGTCATCGTGTACAACCGCTCGAATTCGGTGGCCACCGCCGACACCGTGGCGCGCCTGGCCGATGCTTGCCCCAACCTGGTCGGCTTCAAGGACGGCACCGGCAAGACCGAACTGGTGCGCCACATTACCGCCAAGCTGGGCGACCGGCTGAGCTACATCGGCGGCATGCCTACCCACGAACTGTACGCGCAGGGCTTCAAGGGCCTGGGGTTGAGCACCTATTCGTCGGCCGTCTTCAATTTCGTGCCCGAGCTGGCACTGCGCTTCTACAAGGCCCTGAACGCCAACGACGAAGCCACCATGGCGCGGATACTGGACAGCTTCTTCTTCCCGTTCGCCGAGATCCGCGACCGCCAGAAGGGCTACGCGGTGTCCATCATCAAGGCGGGTGTGGAACTCATCGGCCATACGCCAGGCCCGGTGCGCGCGCCGCTGACCAACCTGACCCCGCAAGAGAAAGACATGCTGAAGGCGCTGATCGCGCGCGTGAATAGCTGAACCCATGGCACTACCCCAAGGTGAAAGTAGCACTTTGCCGGGTAATGCCAGGTGTCAGGCTCCGCAGGTGCCTGACACCATCGTGTGCCAAGACTGTCTCAATCGCATGGTGTCTGACACCCTTCGGGAGTCAGACACCTGGCAATAGGCAGGGCATCACAGGCTAGGCAGTACTCGCGGCCCGCCGCAGGCAATCGTCCGACAAGAACAACGCAGGACTGTTGCATAACCCCCAACGGAGGAAGACATGAATCCAGCAGGCATCGTTTCACTTGTCTCGGCGGCCATTCTGGCCGGCGCGGCAAGCCCCGTGCTGGCGCAAGGCGCCAACCACGACATCCGCATCGTATTGCCCGAACAGCCCGCCAACCTGGAGCCCTGCGGCAGCATCATGACCAACGTCGGCCAGGTGCTGAACCAGAACATCACCGAGTCCCTGACGGTGATCGACGCCAAGACCGGCCAGGCCACGCCCAAGCTGTCCACGGGCTGGAAGCAGATCGATCCCACGACGTGGCACTTCAAGGTGCGCGAGGGCGTCAAGTTCCATGACGGCACCAACCTGGATGCCAAGGCGGTGGCGTTTTCCATCGAGCGCATGACCGGCGGCAAACTGACCTGCAACAACATGGCCAAGTTCGGCAATGCCAAGCTGACGGTCAAGCCGCTGGATGACTACACGGTCGAGATCAAGTCCGACCGGCCCCAGCCCATCCTGCCCACGCTGCTGAGCGTGGTGATGGTGGTGTCGCCCAAGACCCCGGTCGACAAGGCGGTGAACGACCCGGTGGGCACCGGCCCCTTCAAGCTGGCGACCTTCACGCCGCAGACCGTGGTGCTGGAGCCGTTCGACGGCTACTGGGGCAAGAAACCGGTGGTGAGCAAGGCTACCTACGTGTGGCGCCAGGAATCGTCGATCCGCGCGGCCATGGTGGAAACCGGCGAAGCCGACCTGACTCCGTCCATCGCCATCCAGGATGCCTCGAATCCCAAGACCGATTTTGCCTACCTGAATTCGGAAACCACCGCCATCCGTATCGACGCCGAACAGGCCCCGCTGAACGATGTGCGGATTCGCAAGGCGCTGAACCTGGCGATCGACTGGGACGGCCTGGCCCAACTGTTCGGCGACGACATCCAGCGTGCCTCGCAAATGGTGGTGCCGGGCATCATCGGGCACGACAACAAGCTCGAGCCCTGGAAGTACGACGCCGCCGAAGCCAAGAAGCTGGTGGCGGCGGCCAAGGCCGACGGCGTGAAGGTCGATACCGAGATCAAGCTGATCGGCCGCAACGGCATCTATCCGAATGGCGCCGAGGCCATGGAAGCCATGATGACCATGTGGCAAGCGGCTGGCCTGAACGTCAAGCTGGTGATGCTGGACGTGGCCGACTGGACGCGCTATTTGCAGAAGCCGTTTCCGGCCGAACGCGGTGCCAACCTGGTTCAGATGATGCACGACAACAACAAGGGCGATGCGGCGTTCACCATTCCGATCTTCTATCGTTCCAGCGGCCAGTATGCGTCGATGAGCGACCCGGCCCTGGACAAGGAGATCGACGCCGCGATGGCCGCCACCGGCCAGGCGCGCGAAGACGGTTTCAAGAAGATCTTCCGCCAGATGCGCACGGAAGTCGTGCCGGATATTCCGATGTTCCACATGATCGGATACACACGCGTGGGTAACCGCCTGGACTGGAAACCGGACATCACCACGAACAGCGAGATTCCCCTCGCGAACATCCAGTTCAAGAACTGATGCTTCCTTCCGGAAACGCCGCCAGGGCCTTCAGGGCGGCGTTTCCGGTTGCTGTCTTCCAAGCAAGCCAAGGACCCGATCATGCTGCATTATCTTGGACGACGGGCGTCCTATAGCGTTATCTCGATGCTGGGTCTGCTGACCCTGGTGTTCTTCCTGACCCGCCTGACCGGCGACCCTTCCGCGCTGTACCTGCCGCTGGATTCCACCCCCGAGGCGCGCGCCGCCTTCGCCCACTTGAACGGGCTGGACCAGCCCATCTACATCCAGTTCTGGAATTACCTGGCCGACCTGCTGCGGCTGGATTTCGGCGAGTCGATGCGCCAGCACCGCTCGGCCATGGCTGTGGCGCTGGAAGCCTTCCCGCAGACCCTGAAGCTGGCCTTCGTGGCCATGCTGCTGTCGCTGACCCTGGCCATCGTGGTGGGGGCGCTGGCCGCTGCCCGGCCGCGCGGCCTGTTCGACCGCATCGCCACCGTGGTGTCGCTGGCGGGCGCCAGCGCGCCCGATTTCTGGGTGGCCATCGTGGCCATCCTGGTGTTCGCGGTGGGCATGGGTGTGTTGCCGACTTCCGGCACAGGCGGCTGGGAATTCTGGGTGATGCCGATCTTCGTGCTGATGCTGCGCCCCTTCGGCCTGCTGGTGCAGGTGGTGCGCGGCACCATGCTGTCGTCGCTGGCCTCGCCCTATATCAAGACGGCGCGCGCCAAGGGCCTGGCCCGCCATACTGTGGTGTTCGGCCATGCGTTGCGCAATTCGCTGCTGCCCGTCATTACCGTGGCGGGCGACCTGGCCACGGGCCTGATCAATGGCGCGGTGATCGTCGAGTCGGTGTTCGGCTGGCCCGGCATCGGCAAGCTGATGATCGATTCGATCATCCAGCGCGATTTCGCCGTCGTGCAGTCCACGATCCTGGTCACCGCGACCGCGATCTTCATCCTGAATATCCTGATCGACCTGCTGTATGCGGTGCTCGATCCTCGCGTCCGGTATTGATCATGTCAGTCATTTCGTCCGTGGTGCCATCGACTTCCGTGCCCAAGCCGCCGCGGGCCCGGGTGCTGTTCAATTATCTCAAGCGCGACAAGCTGGCCTTGGCCGCCGCCGTGTTCCTGGCCATCCTGGTGCTGGCCGCGCTGCTGGGCCCGTGGCTGATGGGCGATGCCGCCACCAAGCTGGGACTGCGCCATCGCAACATGGCGCCATTCAATATCGATGCCGGCTGGCTGTATGTGCTGGGCGCCGACACCCTGGGCCGGCCCATCCTGCCGCGCCTGGTGGTGGGGGCCAGCAATACGCTGGGCATCGCCGCGGCCGCCGTGTTCACCTCGATGCTGGTGGGCGGCTTGCTGGGACTGGTGGCCGGCTATACCGAAAGCTGGTACAGCCATGTCATCCAGCGCGGCGCCGACATCATCATGAGCTTCCCGTCGCTGCTGCTGGCGCTGATCGTGCTGTATACGCTGGGGCCCAGCGTCACCAACCTGGTGATCGTGCTGGCCATCACGCGCATGCCCGTCTACCTGCGCACGGCGCGGGCCGAAGTGCTGGAGCTGCGCGAGCGCATGTTCGTCAGCGCGGCGCGCGCCATGGGGGCCAGTTCGGCGCGCATCGTGCTGCGCCATATCGCACCGCTGGTGATGCCCACGCTGATCACCATCTCGGCCATCGATTTCGCCACGGTGATCCTGGCCGAATCGGCGCTGAGCTTCCTGGGCCTGGGCATCCAGCCGCCCGAATTCACCTGGGGCGCGATGGTGGCCAATGGGCGCGGCTACCTGTCCACCGCATGGTGGATAGCTTTCTGGCCGGGACTGGCCATCATGCTGACCACGCTGTCGCTCAATATCCTGTCGAGCTGGGCCCGCACCGCGGCCGATCCGCAGCAGCGCTGGCGGCTGCAGAAACTGAAGAAGGCGGCGCGATGAATACCGAAGCAAGCACACAGCCCATCCTGCGCATCGACGGGCTGACGGTGGACTTCCTGTCGGACGATGAGCCGGTGCGCGCGGTCGACAATGTGTCTTTCCATGTGCATCCGGGCGAGACACTGGTGATACTGGGCGAAAGCGGCTCGGGCAAGAGCGTCAGCACCAGTACGGTGATGGGGCTGGTGGACTGCCCGCCGGGCGATATCGTCCAGGGCAGCATCCTGTTCCAGGGGCAAGACCTGGCCCGCCTGGGCGAAGATGCCCGCCGCCGCATCAATGGCTGCAAGATCGCCATGATTTTCCAGGACCCGCTGGCCTACCTGAACCCGGTGTATACGGTGGGCAGGCAGATCGCCGAGGTCTTCCAGAGCCATGGCGCCGCCAGCGGCAAGGCGGCGCGCGAGCAGACCATCGAACTGCTGCGCCGCGTCGGCATCCGCGAGCCTGAACTGCGCGTCGATTTCTACCCGCACCAGTTCTCGGGCGGGCAGCGCCAGCGCGTGATGATCGCCATGGCGATCGCGCTCAAGCCCGACGTGCTGATCGCCGACGAGCCCACTACCGCGCTGGATGTCAGCGTGCAGGCGCAGATACTGGACCTGCTGCGCGACCTGCAGCGCGAACACCACATGGCGCTGATCATGATCACGCACGACCTGGAAGTGGCGGCCTCGATGGCCGACCGGGTCATCGTGATGAAGGCGGGCAAGATCGTCGAGGCCGGCAACGCGCGCGAAGTGTTCACCAATCCCCGGCACGACTACACGCGCATGCTGACGGCGGCGCTGCCGCATGGCGACCAGGCCGACGTATCGAACCGCCGTTCGGGCGTCGTGGCGCAGGACGTGGTGCTGCGCGTGGAGAACCTGGTCAAGGAGTACCCGCTGGCGTCGGGTGCATTTGCCAGCAAGCGGGTGCTGCGCGCGGTGGACGATGTCAGCTTCGAGGTGTGCCGCGGCGAGACAGTGGGTATCGTGGGCGAATCGGGCTCGGGCAAATCGAGCGTCGCCCGGATGCTGCTCAGGCTGTTCGATGCAAGCTCGGGCGCTGCCTATTACAACGGCGTGGACATCTTCCGGATGGACGAGCGGCAGATGCGCAAGTTCCGCCGCAAGGTGCAAATGGTGTTCCAGGACCCGTTCGGTTCGATGAACCCGCGCATGACCGTGCACGACATCATTTCGGAACCCTGGGCCATCCATGGCGACATCCTGGCCAAGTCCCGCTGGCGCGCCCGCGTGGCCGAACTGCTGGAACTGGTGGGCATGAAGCCGGATCACGCGCCACGCTATCCGCACCAGTTTTCCGGTGGCCAGCGGCAACGCATCGCCATCGCCCGGGCGCTGGCCAGCGACCCCGAACTGATCGTGTGCGACGAGGCCGTATCGGCGCTGGACGTGTCGATCCAGGCACAGGTGATCGATCTGCTGGCCGACCTGCGCACGCGGCTGGGGTTGTCTTATGTGTTCATTACCCACGACCTGCCCATCGTGCGCCAGTTTGCCGACCGCATCATGGTGATGCAGCAAGGCAAGATCGTCGAGCAGGGGCCGACCTCGGCCATTTTCACGCAGCCCCGCCACGAATACACCCGCAGCCTGCTGGCGGCCACTCCGCAGCCCAAGTGGCTGCGCACCGATGATCACGCGCCGGCCGCTGGCACCTGGCTGGCATGACCCTCCGTACCGATTCTTCCATGCCCGATACCCGCTACGCCTACGAGGCGCTGATTGAGTTCACCCAACGCTGCCTGTTGGCCGTTGATGTCGACGCGCCCATCGCGGCCGTGGTGGCGCGGCGCGTGGTCGACGCCGACCTGTATGGCCATGCCACCCACGGGCTGGCGCTGTTGCCGCGCTACCTGAAAGAGATCACCGAGGGCGCCACGCAGCGCCGCGGCGAGATCCAGCGCCTGTCGGAAAAGGGCAGTTGCCTGCTCTGGGACGCCGGCATGCTGCCGGGCCACTGGGTGCTGGACCAGGCGATCCAGGCGGCCCGGCAGCGCGTGCCCGAGCAAGGCATGGTCAGCATTGCCGTGCGCCATAGCCAGCATATCGGCGCCCTGCAGGTATACCTGCCCGACCTGACCGAGGCCGGCTATTTGTGCCTGTTGTGGGCCACCGATACCAAGGTGTGTTCGGTGGCGCCCTTCGGCGGGCTGGACCCCGTGGTGACCAGCGAGCCCATCGCCGCCGGCATACCCACGCGCGGCACGCCCATCCTGATCGACACCACGACGTCGCTGACCAGCAACAGTTTCGTCAAGCAGGTGCAGGCGCGTGGCGAGCGGCTGCCGTGGCCGGCCCTGCTGGGCGCGGACGGGCAGGTGACCGACGATCCGGGCGCGCTGGCGACCGAGCCGCCCGGCACCATCCTGCCGCTGGGAGGCATGAATCATGGCTACAAGGGTTATGCCATCGCGATGCTGGTGGGCGCCATGTCGCTGGGCCTGCCCGGACTGGGCCGCCTGTCGGGCGAGAAGGCCCAGGGCTTCTTGTTGCAGGTGATCGACCCGGATGCTTTCGCGGGCCGCGAGATATTCCTGGATGAGATGCAGGCCCTGGCCGATGCCACGCGCGCCGCGCGCCCCATCGATCCGGCGCGGCCGGTGCGGGTGCCCGGCGATGCGGCGCTGGCCCGCGCCGCGCGCCAGCGCCGCGATGGCGTCAGCATCAGCGCCGATATCCGCGCGGGGCTCGATGCCTGGATCCGGCAACTGGCCGTGCCATTGCCGCCGGCCTTGCAGGGTTGAAGGCCGGCCGCGCATCGCGGCCGCGGTGCTATTGAGAATGCGATGATCGATATTGTTTTCCACGGGCAGAACGCCACCACGTATCTGCGGGATTTCCAGGCGGCGCTTGCAGGCGAGGCCCGCATCCGGGTCGTGCCCGAGACGCTCGTCGAACGTGCCGATATCCAGGCGTTCGAGCAGGCTGGCATCATTGTCGGCAACCGGCTGGATGCTTCCATGCCCACGCCGCGCCGTGTCCGGCTGTACCAGGTATGCGCGGCGGGCTACGACCGCATCGACCTGGGCGTGCTGCCGGCGCAGGCGGCGGTGTGCAACTGCCATGGACACGAGCCCGCGATCGCCGAATACGCAATGGCCGCGATCTTGAACCAGCGCGTGCCGCTGGCCGATGCCCATGCCTGCCTGGCCCGGGGCGATTGGCGCTACCGCGCGGGCATGCCGGATGCGCTGCATGGCGAGATCGGCATGGCCACGCTGGGGCTGCTGGGCTATGGCCATATCGGGCAGGCGATCGCCCGGCGCGCCAAGGCGTTCGGCATGCGGGTGCTGGCGGCCAATCGCAGCGCCGTGCCGGTGTCGGGCGAGGTCGACGGATGGTTCGGCCTGGATACGCTGGAACCGTTCTACCGCGCGTGCGACTTCATCGTGGTGTCGTTGCCGCTGTTGCCGGCCACCGAGGGCCTGGTGGATGCCGCGGCCTTTGCGCAGATGCGTGCTCACGCGATGTTGATCAACGTAGGGCGCGGGCCGGTGGTAGACGAGCAGGCCCTGTACGACGCCTTGGCCGCGAAGCGCATCGGCGCGGCCGCCATCGATACCTGGTACCAGTATCCCGCCCGGCCGGGCGAGGCGGCCGCACCTTCGCGGCTGCCGTTTGCGCGGCTGGACAATGTCGTCATGACGCCCCATATGTCGGCCTGGACCGACGGCACCATCAAGCGGCGCGCCCGGGTGATGGCGGCCAATGTGGACGCGTGCGTGGCCGGGCGCGGGCTGGCGCACCAGATCCGCGGGGCGGTGTCTGGGTATTGCCAGGTGTCAGGCACCTGCGGAGCCTGACACCTGGCAATGACGCGGCACGCCCCATCTTCTTCCATGGCACCCGGCAAGGGCGGCGCGCGGCGGTCAGCCGTACAGCGCTTCGCGCATGTCGCTGGATGCGCCCAGCCGCGCCGATAATTCCTGGGCATGTTGCACGACCAGCGCCTCGAATTGGGCGACGTTCACGGTCTTGAGTCGCGCCGACGGGCCGGCGATGGTCAGCGCGCCCACGAAGCGGTCGTCGCTGCCCAGGATGGGGATCGACCACGACGAGGTATACGGGTCGCGCGCCCCGCACGAGAACAAGGGCAGGCGTTCGTCGCCGCGCGGCTTGCCTTGCGCCCAGATGGCGAACACGCGGCCCGTGGATGACAGGTCGGGCGGCATGACGCTGCCGGCAATGACCTGGCTGTGCAGGCCTTCGTGCGGCTGGTGGCGGAACAGGCACAGGCGCTGCCCTGGCTCGCCGCCTTCGACGTAGTAGGCGGCGCTTTCGCCGGTTTGCGCCGACAAGTGTTCCAGCACGGGCAAGACCACGGCCGACAGGTCGAACCCCCGCTCGTACACGCGCGCCAGGTACAGCACGCGCGGCCCCAGGCCATAGCTGCCGCTGGGTTCGCGCACGACATATCCGCAGCGGGCCAGCGAATTCAGCAGCCGGAATATGGTGGTTTTGTGCAGCGGCAGGCGGGTGGCGAAATCCGCCAGGGACAGGTGCTCGGCACCGGGCTTGAAACAGTCGAGCACGCTCAGGGCGCGTTCCACCGCGATCACACCATCATTGCTCATGCGGCATTCCATTCAGCTTGGTTGTTGGGTTATTGTATAGAGTACAACGACGTTTCATAAAATTATAATCGCCTCGTACTCAACGGGGAGAGCAGGATGGCCGGTTCGATGTTGGTGGTGACGGCGCACGTGGGCGACTTCGTCTGGCGTTGCGGCGGGGCGATGGCCTTGCATGCGCGGCGCGGGGTGGCCGTGCACCTGGTGTGCCTGAGCTATGGCGAGAACGGCGAGTCGAATGCCGCCTGGCAGGGCGGCGCCGACGTGGCCCGCGATGCCGTCAAGCAGTTGCGGCGCGCAGAGGCCGAGGCCGCCGCCGGCATCCTGGGGGCGGCATCGATCGATTTCCACGACCTAGGCGATTACCCGATGCCCGAATCGCCGCAGGCGGTGCAGCGCCTGTCGCAGACCATGCGAGCCACACGTTCGGCCGTCGTGCTGACGCACCCCGAGCACGACCCGTCCAACCTGGATCACTGCCGCACCTACGAAATGGTGTTGCGCGCCCGCATGCAGGCCATGGCGCCGGGACACGGCGCCGATCATGTGGTGCCTGCGCAGGTGCTTTGCTTCGAGCCGCACCAGTCCGAATTGTGCGGCTTCAAGCCCAACCTGCTGCTGGATATCACCGCCGTGTGGGAACAGAAATGGCAGGCCATGCAAGCCATGCCCACGCAGCGCAACCTGTGGGCCTATTACGAGCGCGTGGCGATGCAGCGCGGCGCGCAGGCGGGCCGCCGGGCCAAGAACACCGGCACGCTGTATGGCGAGGCCTACCAAAGCATCTTCCCGGCCGTGGTGCCGGCATTCGTGGAGTAATGCAAATGCGCGAAACCTTGCCGCAAGGACTGTGCAGCACGCTGCTGGCCGACGTGGGCGCGCGCGCCCTGGGCGCCGGCATCCGGCCGCTGCAGGCCGGATGGATTGTCTACGGGCGTGCGCTGACCGTGTCCGTACCGGCGGGCGACAACCTGGCTATCCATGCCGCGCTGGCACAGGTCCGGCCCGGCGAGGTGCTGGTCGTCGATGCCCAGGGTTACCGCAACCGCGCGGTGATGGGCGGCATCATGTGCGCCCAGGCCGCCGCGGCCGGCGTGGCGGGCGTGATCGTCGATGGCGCCATGCGTGATGTTGCAGAGCTGCGCGCCGGCAGCCTGCCCGTGTACGCCCTGGATATCTCGCCGGCCGGCCCCACCAAAGCGGGCGGCGGTTCGGTGGGCCTGCCCGTGCGCTGCGGCGGCGTGGCCGTGCACACGGGCGACTGGATCATGGCCGACGATGACGGCGTGGTGGCCTATGGCGATGCCGAAGCGCAGGCGCTGATCGCCAAGGCCCTGGCCAAGGGCAATGCCGAGGCCGCCCGCATGCAGGCCATCGCGCGGGGCGAACTGCGCCCCGCCTGGCTCGACGATGCCCTGGCCCGCGCCACGATAGACATGGGGCCGCCCCGCTAGCGGCCTGCAACGATAAAACCTACAGCAACAACATTCAGGAGGAACACGATGCTGAACAAGAAATTCCTGGGCGCGGCCGCGCTCGTGCTGGGCCTGCTGCCGCTGGCCCACGCCGCGGGGCAGTATCCCGACCGCCCGATCCGCATGGTGATCCCGTTTGCCGCGGGCGGCCCGGCCGACATGGTGGGCCGCGAATTCGCCATCTTGTTCGGCGAAGCGCTGGGCCAACCGGTGGTGGTCGTCAACGCGGGCGGCGGCCATGGCGTACCGGCATTGAACCAGGTGCTGGGTGCGCCTGCCGATGGCTACACGCTGTTGATGCCGGCCTCCGGCAACATGACCGTGCCGTCCAAGGTCATGCAGGACAAGAACGTGCTGGAACTGCTGGCGCCCATCAGCCTGCTGACGCAAAGCCCGCATGTGCTGGTGGTGTCGGCCAAGCTGCCGGTGCACACCACGCAGGAACTGGTGGACTACGCGCGCGCGCATCCGGGCAAGGTGAACTTCGGTTCGGCCGGCGTGGGCGGCGTGGCGCACCTGGGCATGGAATTGTTCAAGAGCCAGGCCAAGGTGGATGTGGTGCACGTGCCGTACCGGGGCACTTCGCAGGTGATCACCGACCTGGCCTCGGGCCAGGTGCAGGCACTGTTCAGCAGCATGCCGTCGCTCAAGCCCATGATCGACAAGGGCGCGGTGACGGCACTGGCCATGACGGCACCCAGCAGCGGGTCCGATACCTCGAAGCTGCCGGTGCTTTCCGACACGCTGCCGGGCGTGGAATACACCACCTGGTATGGCCTGTTCGCCAAGGCCGGCACACCGCCCGAGGTGCTGGAAAAACTCAACCGCGCGGTGGTGCAGACGCTGAAAAACCCGGCGTTGAACGAGAAGTTCGATTCGCAGGGTGTCGAGTTCGTATCCAGCACCCCGCAGCAGCTGGCCGACCTGGTGCGCAAAGATACCCAGAAATGGACCCAATTGATCGAGGAGGCGGGGATCGTGATCGATTGATCGATCGGGCCGATACAAGCGCGTCCCGTGCTTCGATCGGCTGCGTCCCGTCCTTTGGCCACGCCTGTCTTCATGACGGGCGTGGTTTTTTTATTCGTGGGTTGCGCCGAACCGCGCCGGCGACACTACCCGCGGATCCACCTGCCATTGCTGCAACGAGGCATCCAGCGGGTCTTGCAGCAGCAGGTTGGCCGCCAGCAATGAAGCCCCGGGCGAGGTCTGGATACCGTAGCCGCCTTGTCCGGCCAGCCAGAAGAAGCCGTCGGTGCGCGTATCCCACCCGATCACGAATTCGCCATCCGCCACGAACGAGCGCAGGCCGGCCCAGGTGTGCGTGGGCCGGCGGATGGACAAATGGGTGGCGGTCTCGATGCGGTCGATACCCAGCGCCACGTCCAGTTCTTCGGCCACCACGTCATGCGGCTCGACCGGATCGGCGTTGGCGGGCGAGCCAAGCAACTGGCCTGCGTCGGGCTTGAAGTAATAGCTTTCGTCGATACCCACCACGGCGGGCCAGTGCGCGACTTCGGCCGGGTCGGCAGTCTCGGGCGCCTTGAAGGTGAACGCGCTGCGCCGCTTGGGCGTCAGGCCCACCGGCGCCGCGCCGAACAGCATCGCCATCTGGTCGGCCCAGGCACCGGCGGCGTTGACGACGGCGCGGGCACGCACGGTTTGCCCGTTGGCCAGGGCTACCTGCCATACGCCATCGCGCCTTTCGGCGTGTACTACGCCGGCCTTGAACAAGAACTGCGTGCCATCCGCGCGGGCTCCTTTCACGAACCCCTGCAGCACCGCGTTGGCGTCTACATCCATGGCCTCGGGTTCGGCGATGGCGCCCAGCAGGCCTTCGGCCTTGATGCACGGTACTTGCGCCACCACTTCGGCGGCCGACAGTTTGCGGATGCGCGCGCCCGCTGCCGATAGCGCATCGTGTGCCTGTGCCAGCAGGTGCTGCTGGCCTTCACGGGCGATATACAGCACGCCCCGTTCGGCCAGCAGGGCGTGTTCGCAGAACCCGGCCGGCGGATGCTCGTAGAAATCCCGGCTGGCGCGCGTCAGGGCCTGGATGGTGGGCGTGCCATACGTTTCCATGAACATCGCCGCCGAGCGGCCCGTGGTGTGGTAGCCAGCCTGGCTTTCCATGTCCGCCACCAGCACCGAGCCACGGTCGCGCAGCCGATACGCCAGTGAAGCGCCGGCGATGCCGGCCCCGATGATCAGATAGTCGTGAATGTGCATGCCGGACATGGATTCCTTCCTGTTTTCATGGTGTCTGGGCGCATGGGTGCGCCCTCAATTGCCTGTATCATCGACGCGTCGAAACCGTTGGAACCGCCATGGCGCAATCCCGCACAAAGAAAACAACAGCCGGCGTCGACCCGACCAACCTGCTCGCATACCGCGTGCTCACGCTGAGCCAGTTGCTGAATCGCGGCATCGAGGTCATTCTGGATACGCACCTGGGTTTGTCGGTACGGCAATGGCGCGTCTTGCTGTGCGTGGCCAATGCGGGCCCGCAGTCTGTGCAGGACATCGCCGATTTCTGCCGCTACGACAAAAGCCAGGTCAGCCGCGCGGTTTCCGAATTGCTCGACAAGAAGCTGGTGGCCACCACCCCCAGCCGCACCGATGGACGCCGCATCCTGGTGGGCATGACGGCGGCCGGCCGCGCGAAGTACCGGCAGGGCATGCCGCTGAGCCTGGCACGCCAAGAGCGCCTGGCCAGTTGCCTGAGACCCCGCGAACTGGAAACCTTCGAGAAGGTCATGCAAACGCTTATCCACCAGGCCGAAACCCTGCTGCAAGAAGCCCACGAAGAGCGCGGCAAGGCCCGCTAGCCGCCGCGCGGCCCGGTTACCAGCCGCCCGCGTGGCCGTCTTTGCGGTGGTCGGATGCACCCACATAGCCGTCGGCCAGCCTGGCAATGGCTTGCGCCCCGCCGAACTCATCCGAAAAGCGCGGCGCCACCTCGACCTTGTGGCCCTTCTGGCGCAGCCCCGCCACGGCGGTCTCGGGGAAATTCCATTCCACCAGCACGGTGACATTGTCTTCAAGAATGCGCCAGCGGGGCGCGTCGATGACCGCCTGCGGGTTTTGTCCGTGGGCGATGCGCGACGCTACCTGCATGTGTCCCTGGGCCTGCAGCGAGCCGCCCATGACGCCGAAGCTCATCAGGGGCTTGCCGCCGCGCATCAGGAAGCCCGGGATGATGGTGTGGAACGGACGCTTGCGCGGGCCCACCTGATTGGGGTGGCCCGCCACCAGGTTGAAGCCCCAGCCCCGGTTGTGCAGCGCGATGCCGGTCCCGGGCACCACCAGGCCGGAACCGAAGCCCTTGAAATTGGACTGGATGAACGACACCATCATGCCGTTGGCATCGGCCGTGGTCAGGTAGGTGGTGCCGCCCTTCAGGGGCAGGCCCGGGCCGGGGTAGCGGGCCCGGGCCGGATCGATGTCGCGTGCGCGCGCGGCCAGGTAGGCCGGGTTCAGCAGGGCGTCGGCATCGACTTCCTGCATGTGCTGGCTGTCGGCCACGTAGCGCTGCATGTCGGCCAGCGCCAGTTTCATGGCCTCGATCTGCGCATGGAAGTATTCGGTAGAGTCCAGCGGCAAGCGATGGGCATCGAAGGCTTGCAGCATGCCCAGCGCCATCAGGGCGCCGATGCCTTGTCCGTTGGGGCCGATTTCATGCAGCGCGATGTCCTGGTAGGACATGGATATCGGGTCCACCCAGTCGGCTTCGTGCGCTTCGAGATCGGCTTTCGTCAGGGCGCCGCCGGTGGCGCTGGCGTAGGCCGCGATGCGTTCGGCCAGCGCGCCGCGGTAGAACGACGCGCCCTCGGTGCGCGCGATGTCTTCCAGGGTGGCGGCCTGGCCCGGGCAGATGAAGCGTTGCCCGGGCGCCGGCGCGTGGCCACCCGGGGCGAAGGCCTGCACGAATCCGGGAATGTGCCTGATGTCGGCGATCTGGGTTTCCCATTGGCGGCTGACGATGGGCGTGACGATATAGCCGTCGCGAGCGTAGCGGATGGCCGCCTCGAACAGGTCGCCGAAAGGCAGTTTGCCGAAGCGCCGGGACAGGGCGACCCAGCCGGATACGGCGCCCGGCACGGTGACCGAGTCCCATCCGCGGGCTGGCATGGCCGCGTACTTGGAGAAATACTCGGGCGTCCAGGCTTGCGGCGCACGCCCCGAGGCATTCAGCCCGTGCAATTGCGTGCCGTCCCAGACGATGGCGAAGACATCGCCGCCGATGCCGTTCATGCAGGGCGCCACGACGGTCAGCGTGATGCCCGCGGCGATCGCGGCATCTACCGCGTTGCCGCCCGCGGCCAGCGCGCGCAGGGCGGCCTGGGTAGCCAGGGGTTGCTCGGTGCAGGCGATATTCTCGGCCAGCACCGGCATGCGCTGCGACGTATAAGGAAAAGTCCAGTCGGACCCATTGAAAGAGGCCATCGGTGAATCCGGATGCAAGGGGGTCTATGGGTTTAGCGCGACGGTTCCACCAGCTTCCTGGCCAGGTCGGGCCACAAGGCGAATTCCTGGCTGATGACGGTGCCGAACGCGTCGGGCGCGGTGAACTTGGCGACGATGCCGGTGTTTTCCAGCGTGGCGATGACTTCGGGGCTTTGTACCGCCTTGCGCACGGCTTCGGTCAGTACCTGCATGGCTTCGCGCGGCGTGTTGGCGGGTGCCAGCAGTACGAAGGCGTTGTCGGCCTTCAGGTCGTAGCCCAGTTCGGCCATGGTGGGGACGTCGGGCAATTGCGGCACGCGGCTGCTGGCCGCGGTGGCCAGGGCCGTGAGCTTGCCCGCGCGCACATGGGACAGCACCGACGTCACGCTGTCGAACATCATGCTGGTTTCCCCGCTGATCAGGCCCGGTATGGCTTCGGAGCTGCCCTTGTAGGGCACATGGGTGGCTGATACGCCGGCCGCCGCCAGGAATACCGCCGATTCGATATGCGACAGCGAGCCGGCGCCTTGCGAGGCGTAGTTGTAGTAGTCGGGACGGTTTTTCAGCAGGGCCAGCAGGCCCTTGACGTCTTTGATGCCCAGCGATGCCGGCACCACCAGCATGTGCGGGGCGTCGGCGATGCCGGCCACGATGGTGAAATCGCGCTCGATGTCGGGCAGGTCTTTATAGGTGACGGTGGCGATGGCCGTGCCGGCAACCGGCACCAGGCCGATGGTGTAGCCGTCGGGCGCCGAGCTGGCCAGGCTGCGAAAGCCGATGGTGGCCGCGGCGCCAGGCTTGTTCTCGACCACGACCTGCTGGTTCAGGGTCTGGGCCATGTGGCGGGCAATGGCGCGGGCCGAGGTGTCGCCGGCGCCGCCCGGCGGCGCCGGCACCAGCAGGTGGACGGGTTTGGCGGGGAAGCTGGCCTGCGCGTGCGCGGGCAATATGCCGGCCGACAACCCCAGGCCCAGCAAGCATTGAAATATTCCCCGCAAAACGCGGGCACTGCCGGCATGCCTGATCATAGATTCGCTCCTGGGCGCGGAGGCCATGCCGGCTACAGGGCCGAGCCGATTCTTCGTGGGCCTCACCAGGGCATCATATCGGGCATTTCGTTGCTACGTCAACTACCTGGCCCGCTGCATGCCAGGTCAGCGGTCGCGCCCGCCACGGTTGCCATGCTCGCCGCCGTCCGGGCGCCCGCCGCCTCGGCCACTCCCGCCGCGATCCGGGCGCGCGGCCTCGCGGTGGGCTTGCTGCTGGTGTCGCCTGGCGTCCTGTTGCTGGCGCGCTTGTTGTTGCTGTTGATGTTGCTGTTGACGGGCCTGTTGTTGACGCGCCTGTTGGTGGTGGCGTTCCGTGGCTTGCCTCTGCTGTTGCTCAGACTGCTGCCGCTGGCGCACCTGCTGTTGCTGCCGCTGCTGCTGGCGTTGCATGTCCTGCTGCTGCCGCTCTTGCTGCTGCTTTTCCTGCTGTTGGTGCCGTTGCTGTTGCTGCCGGCCGGCCTGTTCGCGCTGGCGTTGCTGGGCTTGCAACTGCTGGCGCTGTTCGCCGGCGCGATCCGGCCTTCGCGCAGCATCACCGCGGCCCGGGCCTGGCCGCTGCTGCACGTCGCGCCGGTCGGGCTGGCGGTCGTGGCGATTATCGGCCCGGTGTGGGCGGTCTGGCCGCTGGTCGGGGGAGCGGGCACGGTCGTGCGACGCGTCGCGCTTGCGGTGGTCGGCGTCGCGCGCGGCGCGGTGGCGCTGATGTTCGCGTTGCACGGCGATCTCGTGCGCGTCGGGGCGGCGCTGGATGCCGCCCTTGCCGCCGTGGTAGCTGATGCGGCGATGATCATGCTTGACGACCTTGCGGCTGTACACGTTGGTGACGCGCTTGACGTTGATGTGGTTGACTTCGCGGTTGTAGTGGAAGCGGTCGCGTTTCCAGTAGCCGCCCTCGTAGCCCCGGCCGACATAGCCGTGGCCGTAGTCGATGCCGCCGTAATAGCCCACGTGGCGGCCCCAGTAGCCGGAGTGCCAGCGGTAGGTATTGCCGATGTAGGCCCAGTAGCCTGGCGTCCAGAGCGCGCCCGCGTAGGGGGGCAGTACCCAGGCGCCCGGCACCCAGTAATAGCCGTGATGATTCACGGCCCAATAGCCGGGGGTCCAGATGTAGCCCGGCCCGGGAATCATGGGTTGGCTGTAGTCGGGAAAGGGCGGCGGCGGCTCGTTCCAGGCGTTGACGCCGATGCTGATGGAAACGTCGGCCAGGGCTGGCCGCGGCGCGGCGGCCGTGGCCAGCAGCGCGCCGGCGGCCAGAACGGTGGCGGACAGGCGTAGTAGTGTGTTCATGTCGATCTCCCGACAGGAATATCAATATCGATGGTGCCGATGGTGGCGCGGCCCCGGGTGGTAATACGCCGGGGGCCCAGGTTGTACGTAGACGGGGCGCGAGTGGTAGTGGCCTCGGTGGCTGGGCACGACGATGCATCCGGCAAGCGTGCCAGCCATGACCAGCATTGCGGCGATCGTTTTCATGGCGATGCTCCTTCAACGATGCGCAGGCAATTCTGCGCATTCGCGCCCATTTAGGCATGGAGCGGGGGACCGCGGTCGGTTCTGTAATGGCTTCGAAATCACTTAATCGTGACCAAAGCGTTTATTCGTGACCGACTGTTGTGTTGTGCCGCCGTTCCTTCCCGGGCCGACGCGAGCGAGCGATGCAATTGCAAGCCGCGGTAAACGATGTATCGACCGAATGTGGCGAAATCAATACGCGGCAGGCGGTGCGGCAGGGTGCGCATCGGTGGGCGGCGCCAGGAATTGCGCGGCCAGGCGGCGAGCCGCGCCGGCATACAGCAGCACGTCTACGCCGGTTGCCACGAAGGTACATCCCAGGTCCAGGTAGCGGCGCGCCAGCGCCGGGTCGGACGTGAGTGTGCCGGCGGCCTTGCCGCTATCGATGATGATCTGCATGGCGTGCTCGATGGCGCGCTGCACCTGGGGTGCGCCGGGGTTGCCGCGAAATCCCATCGAGGCCGCCAGGTCGGCAGGGCCGATGAACACGCCGTCCACGCCGGGTTCTGCGCAAATGGCTGGCAGGTTGTGCAGGGCCGTGACGGTTTCCGCTTGCACCAGCAGGCAGATTTCGTCATCGGCCACCTTCAGGTAGTCGGTGCGCGCACTCCACAGCGAAGCGCGCCCCACCGCGCTGCCCACGCCTCGCAGGCCGCGCGGTGGATAGCGCGTGGCGGCCACCATGGCGCGCGCCTGTTCGGCGGTATCGACCATGGGCACCAGCAGGTTGCACGCGCCGATATCCAGCAATTGCTTGATGCGCGGCGTCTCGCCCGCCACCACGCGAACCACGGGCTGGGAGCGGTGCGGGGCAATGGCCTGCATGGCCGACAGCGTGCTGCGCAGGTCGTTGGGCGCGTGCTCGCCGTCGATCAGCAGCCAGTCGAAACCAGCCGTGGCCGAGACTTCGGCCAGGTACGGGTCTGCCATGGACAGCCACAGGCCCACCTGGGGGCGGCCGGCGGCCAGGGCCGATTTGAACGGGTTGTGTGCGGGCATGGCGATGATGGAGTCAAGGGTACGTGATGTGCCTAGCTGACGATGCCCAGGTGCCACGGCACGAATTCGTGGTTGCCCAGGCCCAGCAGTTCGCTTTTGGTGGGTTCGCCGGAAGCCGCGCGCAAGATGTGCTGGAAGATGCGCTGGCCCATCTGGCCGATGTCCAGCTCGCCGTCGAGCACGGCGCCGCAATTGATGTCCATGTCTTCTTCCAGGCGCGCGTACATGGCCGAATTGCTGGCCAGTTTCAGGGTCGGCGCCGGTTTGGATCCGAACATCGAGCCGCGTCCGGTAGTGAAGCAGATCAGGTTTGCGCCGCTGGCGATTTGCCCGGTGACGGCCACCGGGTCGTAGCCAGGCGAATCCATGAATACCAGGCCGGGCTGGTCGATGGGCTCGGCGTATTCATACACGGCTTGCAGCGGCGTGGTGCCGCCTTTCATGGCCGACCCCAGCGATTTTTCGAAGATGTTGGCCAACCCGCCTTGCTGGTTGCCGTGGCCGACCACGCCGTTGAATTGCGCGTTCTGCCCGGCGGCGTAGCGTTCCCACCATGCCAGGCGGTCCAGCAGTTTCTGGCCGACTTCGGGGGTGGCCGCGCGGCGGGTCAGCATGTATTCCACGCCATGGATTTCTGGCGTCTCGGACAGGATCGCCGTGCCGCCGTGGCGCACCAGGATATCCATGGCCGCACCCAGCGCGGGGTTGGCGGTGATGGCCGAGAATCCGTCCGAGCCGCCGCATTCCAGGCCGATCTTCAAGTGGCTGGCGGGTACCGCCTGGCGGCGCGCCGCGTTGGCCTGGGGCAGCATGTCTTCGATGGCGCGGATCCCGGCCGCGATGGTGGCGCGCGTGCCGCCGTCATCCTGCATGACCAGCGTGCGCAGGTGCGTGCCGGGCGCCAGCCCCTGGGATTCGACCAGCGCCGCGACCTGGTTGCGTTCGCAGCCCAGCCCGACCAGCAGCACGCCGGCCAGGTTCGGGTGGCGCGCGTAGCCGGCCAGCGTGCGCCTGAGCACGTCGAAGTGTTCGCTGGGCGAGGACATGCCGCAGCCGCTGGTCTGGGCGAACGCCGCGACGCCATCTACGTGCGGAAATGCCGCCAGGCGTTCGGCGCTGAAGTGCGCCGCGATGTGGTTGACCACGGTGGCCGAGCAATTCACCGATGCGATGATGCCGATGAAATTGCGCGTGCCTACGCGGCCGTCGAGCCGCACATAGCCCTGGAAGGTGGCGCGTTGCGCATCCGGCAGCAACTGCACCGGGCGCGCGTCGCGGCAGAAGCCGGGGTCGCGCTCGAAGTCGACCAGTTCCAGGTTGTGCGTGTGGACGTGTTCGCCCGGCTCGATGTCGCGGGCCGCGACGCCGATGACGGTGTCGTACTTGCGTACCGGTGTTCCGGCCGGGATGCGGCAGGCCGCGATCTTGTGGCCGCCAGGCACCTGCGCACGTATGCGCAGGCCCAGTTCCGCGACGGCCATGCCCAGTGCCAGCACCCGCCGTGCAATCAGGACGTTGTCTTGGGCGTGCAGCCGGATCAAGGGGTTGGAGTTCACTGCGCGATCAGCCTTTCTGCAGCATGTCTTTCAGTTTCAGGCGATCGATCAGCGCGGTTTCCTGGCGGTACACGGTGGCTACGTAGTCTTTGTAGTCCGGGCCGTCCAGGTACATGACCGGCGCATCGATGCGGCTGGCCACCTGTTTGAAAGTATCGCTTTGCACGGCGCTGCGAAAGGCCGCCCGCAGTTTTTGTTCCGCCTGCGGATCCAGCCCCTTGGGCGCGCCGATGCCGTTGGGCGCCTCGACCACCACGTCGTAGCCCAGCTCTTTCAGCGTGGGGGCATTCTTGAAGCGCGAGGCGCGCTGCTCGCCCCAGGTTGCCAGCAGGCGCAGCTTGCCGGCCTCGACATGCGGCGCCCATGAACTGGAATCGGCCAGCAGGTCGACCTGGCCGCCCAGCAGGTCTTGCAGGGCCGCTGCGCCACCCTTGTAGGCAATGGCGTTGAACTGCACGCCGGCCGCCATGGCGAACTGTTCCATGCCCACATGCGTGGCGCCGCCGATGCCGGCGTGCCCGTAGGTCACCCGGCCCGGGTTCGCCTTGGCATGCGCGACTACCTCTTGCAGAGTCTGGAACGGCGAGCTTGCCAGCACGGCGATGCCGAAGGTCTGGCCCGAGGTGCGCGCCAGGTAGGTCAGGTCGTTGCGCGGGTCCAGGTGCAGCATGCCCAGCTGCGAGAAGCGGGTGACGGAAATGGGGATCTGGCCGATCGTGTAGCCATCGGGCCTGGCCTGCGACAGGGCCGTGGTGCCTATCATGCCCGAGGCGCCCGCGCGGTTCTCGACCACGATGGATTGGCCCAGCACTTCCGCGGCCACCTGGCACAAGGCGCGCATGGATTGGTCGGCCGTGCCGCCGACCGGCCAGGGGCAGATGAAGGTGATGGGCCGCGTGGGGTAATCGGCCGCGCGCGCGGGCCAAGGGGCCAGCAGGCCGGCCGCGCCGGCACAGGCAAGGCCGCTCAGCAGTTGGCGTCGCTGCCGGTTCAAGGGCGGATGGTGTTCCATTTGATTGTCTCCTTCAGGTTTTTTTATCGGGGCCGCGCAATGGCTGGGCGTGGCCCGTGGCTAATTCTGAAGGGCAACGGCCATAACAATCCAATAAAATAGGCGGATCTGTAGATAACCAATTTGTTATGTGGCGGTGTCTGGCATGGCTCATCTGGATCGTGTGTTCCGCTCGAATCTGAAACTGCGCCATCTGCAATTGGTGGTGGCGCTGGACGAATTTCGCCACCTGGGCCGTACCGCCGAATTCCTGGCCGTCAGCCAGCCGGCAGTGTCGCGCATGTTGTCCGAAATCGAAGCCATGCTGGGCCTGGCCTTGTTCGAACGGTCGTCGCGCGGCACCGAGCCCACCGAAGCGGGCGAGCCTGTGGTCCGCTTTGCGCGCGGCGTGCTGGCGCAGTACCAGCGCACCCGCGATGAAATCGACGCCGCCGCCAGCGGCGCGGCGGGCAAGACACGGGTCGGTTCCATGGCGGTTGCCGTGCCCGTGCTGCTGGCCGATGCCGTCGCGCGCCTGAAAGCTGTCTCGCCACGCGCGACCGTCCTGGTGGAAGAGGGCGACCTGACACACCTGTTGCCGAAACTGCGCCTGGGCGAACTGGATTTTTTCGTCGGGCGGCTCGAGCCGGGCTATGCCGCGCCCGACCTGGCTACCGAGACCTTGTACGAAGAGCCCATGGTCGCCGTCGCCGCCGTATCCAGCGCCATTGCCCGGATGCGTCGCCCCACCTGGCCCGATGTGGCGGCCTTGCCCTGCGTCATGCCGCCGCCCTGGGCGTCGCTGCGCGTCAAGCTCGAACAGCAGTTTCATCGCCATGGTGTCGAACCCTCGGCCGACCTGATGGAAACGTCTTCTTATCTGGCCGTGCTGACCTTGGTGGGGCAGCGCGGCGCGGTGGGCTTCCTGGCCCGGTCCGCCGCGCAGCGTTTCGAACACCAGGGGCTGTGCCGCATACTCGGCATCACACTCGACCTGCAGGTGCCGCCCGTGGGCATCATCACGTTGCGCGAGGCCAGGTTGTCGGCCAGCAGCCGGCAGCTGCTGCAATGCCTGCGCGATACCGCGGCCGCGCTCAGGCGTTCCTGGCGACCATCGCCACGATCGTCTCGAAAAGCTCGTCCTGCGCCTGCGCCGCGCTGATTGCCCCGGTGGCGGCGGCATACGACAAGGCTTCCGCCGCGCCCAGCATGGCCCACAGTCCGGCCGACGCGATCTTGCGCGCGGGCGCGAACGGCGACAGTGCCTCGCGGCAGGCCTGCATGAAAGCCGTTTCGTATTCGCGCTTGATCTTGTCCAGTTCGGGCGAGCCCGCCAGGGCCGCGATCACGCCCGGGATCTCGCGGCCCTGGCTCAACACGCACTGCACATAGGCCGAGGCAATCACGGCCGCCCGGCTGGCCAGGGTGGCTTCGCCGGCCTGCAGCGCCGCCGTCATCAGCGATGTCTGGTTGGCGTCGTATTCCCGGTACAGGGCGGCCAGCAGCCCGGCACGCGTTCCGAAGTGGTCGTACACCACGGGCTTGGTCACGCCGGCCTTTTCGGCCAGCCGGCCCAGCGCCAGGGCTTCCGTGCCTTCCATGCGTATCAGACGCCAGGCGGCATCCAGCAGTTGGCGATTGCGTTGCGCCCTGGACAGGCGGCGACGCGGCGTGGCGGGAGCGGGATCATGGGTGCTTGACATGTTAATGTACTAAAGGTAACTTACCAAGAGTAGATTACTAAGCGTAGCTTGTGGCGACTATACAAGCCGCCTGTTCCTGCCGCAACCCGACCCAAGAGGTGTCTACATGCATGCGCTTATCGTTGTCGCCCACCCCGAACCGGTTTCCCTGAGCCATGGTGTCGCGGCCGAGATCGGCCAGGGGATGTCCCAGGCCTGCCCAGGCAGTTCGTTCGAGATTGCCGATCTTGCGGCAGAAGGATTCGATCCGCGATTCAACGCGGCCGATCTTGCCGTGCACCGCCGCAAGGCGCCGCCGCCCGCCGATGTGGCCGCCGAACAGGCGCGCATCGACCGCTCCGACGCGCTGGTGCTGGTGTACCCCGTGTACTGGTGGTCGATGCCCGGGCTGATGAAAGGATGGATAGACCGCGTGTTCGCCAACGGCTGGGCTTTCGATTTCAGCCCGGATGCCACGCTGGAAAAGAAGCTGCAGCACCTGCGGGTGCACCTGGTGGGGGTGGGGGGCGCCGATGCGGGCACTTATGCCCGGCATGGCTATGCCGGCGCCATGCGCACGCAGATCGACCATGGCATCTTCGACTACTGCGGGGCGCGTGTGAAGGTATCGGAACTGTTGCTGGACTCTGAAACAGCGGACCCGGCGGCCACGTTGCAGGCGGCACGGCGGATCGGCCAGCGCGTATCCGCAGGCAGCGCCGCATGCGAGCGTGCCGCGGCCTGACAGGTGTCAGGCCGCGCCGCCGGCTTGCACCAGCAGGGCCAGCCCGATTGCCGCCACGGCCGCACCCGTGCCGCTTGCCCAGCGCGGGCCCGCCGGCGCCAGGCGTTCAACCGTGATGGCCGCCGCGACAGCCACCATGGCGCGCAGGTCCATGATGCCGGTGCCCAGCAACACCACGGTGTAGCCCGCGCAACTGCACAGGCAATGCCGGCCCAGGCGCCAGCCATGGCGCCAGGCGCGGGCGGGGCATGCCGGCGGCGCCACGGGCGCATCTTGCCTGCAGAGCGCCAGGTAGCGTGCCTTCCAGCGCGAACATTGGATGGTGCCGGCCACGACCAGCAGCGCGCCGCTGGCCGCCGGGACCATGGCGGCCAGCGCCGGCCATTGCGCCTGGGCGCGCGCCAGTATCGCGATGACTGGATAGATGGCCATGCCCAGCAAGGCCCAGGCGCAGAAATAGCCCATCCCTGCCAGCCCCGCCAGCAAGCTGGCGCGCAGCCCGCCGGCGGGACTGATGGCTTGCCGGTAGCGGCACAAGACGGGCGCCAGTGCAGGCAGCATCATTGCCACCGTCATCACCGTCCACATGCCCACGAAAGATGCGGCGCCAGCCAGCCATGCAGCGGGTGCAGGCATGGCGGGGCCGCACAGGGGCAGCATGTCCAGGGCGGGCACATACGAATGCCAGGCCGTCGCGGCCGCCGCCGCGACAAAGAGCAACGCCATCAGGCAGGGGAACGCTTGCCCGGCCAGGCTTGCGCCGTGCAGCCGGCGTGCCGTGGCAAGGGTTGCCGGGGGCGCTTGCACGGTGTGCATCGCTGCTCTCAGCGCGCGCCGTACTCGTCGTGCCGGCGCCACCACACGCCGGTTTCATTGCGGCCTTTCGGGGCGCGGTCCAGCCATTGGTACATGCCCCACAAGCCGTCCAGGCCGCGCGCATACGCCGAATAGGTGTGATAGACGGTATCGCCTTCCCGCACGAAGGCGCTGACGCCGGGGCGGTCGCGCTGGAACGTGTCGGCGTCGGTGCCGCACATGGCGGCGATCTGGTCTTCGGCTTGCTGGCCCCCGCCTTCCTGGCCTTCCCGCCATGCGGCCTCGGGTTCGCGCCGGTAGTTGTATTCGATATCGCCTTCGTGCTGCTGGGCTTCGGTGAACCAGACGTTGAAGTCGGCATTGAAGTCGCTGCCGGCCGACGAGGCCCACGGAAACGTCCAGCCCATGCGTTGTCTGTAGGCGGTGAGCTTGGCCAGCGGCGCGCGCGACACCGCCATCAGCATGACGTCGTGATGGGCCAGATGGGTGGCCACGCCGTTGAAGCCGTCGGCGATGGACGAGCACGAGGGGCAGCCGGCCTGGTAGTCGGGCCCGAACATGAAGTGATAGATGAGCAGTTGCGTACGCCCCTGGAATAGCGCCGCCAGGCTGGCGCGGCCGGCGTCGGTGTCGAACTGGTAAGGCTTGTCGATGCGTACCCAGGGCAGGGCTTGGCGGCGCCGGGCCAGTTCATCGCTGCGCCGGGTCAGGTCTTTTTCTGCCTGCAGCAATGCCAGGCGCTGGGCCAGCCAGGCGTCGCGCGTTCCGATCGTGTGTGCGGTCATGGGGAGATCCTCCGTTGAGTGTGTGCTGGCGGTGCAACCGGGCGGCGCCTGGTTGAACCCTGGCTGATAGGTTAGGATCGGCGCATGCTCCTGGGGGAGTGACAAATGTGGCGGGATTCCTATGGACCAGCTCATCACGGCGGCGGCCCGCGCGCTGGCCGCCGGTGACGTCCTGGGGGCGCTGAACCGCGTCGCCTTGCGCGACGACGCGCCCGCCCTGGCGCTGCGCGGCATCGCCATGGCGCAACTGGGCGACCTGGAACGGGCCCGGGGCCTGCTGCGTGGCGCGGCCCGTGCCTTCGGCCCGCGCGAGGCCCTGGCCCGCGCCCGTTGCGTGGTGGCCGAGGCCGAGATCGCGCTGGCCTTGCGCGACCTGGGCTGGCCGGCAGCATCGCTCGATGCTGCGCGCACGGTGCTTGAACGCCAGGGCGACCGCGTCAACGCCGCGCACGCGCACTACATCGAAGCGCGGCGGCTGTTGCTGGTGGGCAAGCTCAAGCAGGCTGAATGCATGCTGGCCCAACCGGGCGACGCGCCCCTGCCCGCCGCTTTGCAGGCGGTCGATGCACTGGTGGCGGCGGGCATCGCCATGCGGCGCATGCAGGCGCAAGCCGCGCGCGCGGCGTTGGCGCGGGCCTGGCGCGCCGCCCGGCGAGCGCGCATCGGCGCGTTGACGGCCGAGGTCGACAGGGCCCTGCAGGCGCTGGACATGCCCGTTGCACGCCTGATGGCAAACGGCCGGCAAGGCCTGGTCAGGCTGGACGAGGTCGAATCCCTGGCGGCGTCGGAAACGCTGGTAGTGGATGCCTGCCGTCATGCCGTGCGCGATGCGCGTACCGTGGCGGTGCTGGCCCGCCGCCCCATCTTGTTCCTGTTGGTGCGTGCGCTGGGCGAGGCATGGCCTGGCGATGTGCCCCGCGGCGCGTTGATCGCCCGGGTGTTTCGCACCCGCCATGCCGATGAGTCGCACCGGGTGCGTCTGCGAGTAGAAATGGGGCGCCTGCGCAAGGCCCTGGGCGCGCTGGCCGGTATCGAGGCCACCGCGCGCGGTTATGTGCTGGCGCCTCGCGCGCATCGTGTGGCCGTGCTGGCCTGGCCCGACGAGACACCGCACGCGGCGGTGCTGGCCTTGCTGGCCGATGGCGAGTCGTGGCCCAGTTCGGCGCTGGCCGTGGCGCTGGACGCCAGCCAGCGTACCGTGCAGCGGGCCCTGGATGCGCTGGCGGAGGCGGGCCGGGTGCAGCCCCTGGGCCATGGGCGGGCACGCCGCTGGTTGGCGGCTTCGCTGCCCGAATTCACGACAAGCTTGTTACTTCCCGGCCCGTTCTTCAGCGAATAGGATGCAGGCATGCACCGAGCTTTCGAAAGGTGCCGAACCGACAGGATGCCGACATGAACCAAGCTGCTGAAATCATTCGCGAATATGGCCCGTTCCCGGGTATCGACCAGGTACACGGCGTCAGCTTCGACGGCCGGCAGGTCTGGCTGGCCACCGGCGACAAGCTGCAGGCGCTGGATCCGGAAAGCGGCAAGGTGACCCGTAGTATCGCTGCCGCCGCCGACGCGGGTACGGCCTTCGATGGACAGGTCTTGTTCCAGATCGCCGGCAACCGTATCCAGAAAATCGATCCCCACACAGGCAAGGTGCTGGCCACCATTCCCACGCCCGAAGGCGACGGTCATTCCGGGCTGGCCTGGGCCGAAGGCATGCTGTGGGTGGCGCACTACAAGAACCGCAAGATTCACCAGGTCGATCCGCACACGGGCAAGGTGCTGAACACGCTGCAGTCCAACCGCTATGTCACCGGCGTGACCTGGGTCGAGGGCGAACTGTGGCATGGCACCTGGGAAGACGACGCCAGCGAACTGCGCCAGATCGATCCGCGCACCGGCCAGGTGCTGGCAAGTCTGCAGATGCCGGCCGGCGCGGGCGTGTCGGGGTTGGAGTCCGATGGCCATGGGCAGTTCTATTGCGGCGGGGGTGCCAGCGGCAAAGTCCGGGTGGTGCGCCGGCCCGCGCAATCCCCGGCACCCCAAGCACGTTAAGCTGGCGGCTCCGGCGCAGTACCAGGAGAGCCCCAGCAATGAAGTCCCGCAGTTATCGTGCCGCCGCGTTCGCAGGCCTGGCGATAAGCACCGCGGTGGCCGCCGCACCCGCTGGCAAGGCGCCGGCGGAAATCCGCCGCGTGGTGGATGCGGCCGTCTTGCCCCTGATGCAGCAGTACCAGATTCCCGGCATGGCGGTGGGCCTGGTGGTGCAGGGCCAACCCCGGGTCTTGAACTATGGCGTGCAGTCGCTGCAAACCGGCCGGCCCGTGGCGGCCGGCACGCTGTTCGAGATCGGCTCGTTGAGCAAGACGTTCACGGCTACGCTGGCCACCTGGGCGCAGGCGCAGAACCGCTTGTCGCTGTCGGACCCTATCGGCAAGTACCTGCCCGAGCTGCGCGGCACCGAGTTCGGCAAGGTCAGCCTCTTTCACCTGGGCACGCATACCGCGGGCGGGCTGCCCTTGCAGGTACCCGACCAGATCCGCGACGAAGCGGGGCTGATGGATTATTTCAAGGCGTGGCGCCCGGCCTATCCGGCCGGCACGCGCCGCACCTACGCCAATCCGGGGATCGGCACGCTGGGCCTGGTGGCGGCTCGCAGCCTGGGGCAGGATTTCGCCACGCTGGCCGAAGGCCGGCTGTTTCCGGCGCTGGGCATGACGCATACGTACATCGATGTACCCGCCAGCGGCATGGCATCGTATGCCCAGGGCTACACCACAGTGGGCAAGCCGATCCGGCTGGCGCCCGGCGTGCTGTGGCGGCAAGCGTACGGCGTGAAGACCACGGCGGCCGATATGGTGCGCTTCATGCAAGCCAACATGGGCATGCTGGACCTCGATCCGGCATTGCGGCGCGCCATCGCGGAGACGCACGTGGCCTATTTCCAGGCCGGGCCCATGATGCAGGACCTGATCTGGGAACAGTATCCCTATCCGGTGAGCTTGCAGGCGCTGATGGCGGGCAACGCCACCGCGCTGATCTTCGAGCCCACGGCGGTGGCGGCCATCGACCCGCCGCAGGCGCCCCGCGCCGATGCCTGGATCAACAAGACAGGCTCGACCAACGGCTTCGGTGCGTACATGGCTTTCGTGCCCCGGCAGCGGCTGGGCGTGGTGTTGCTGGCCAACAAGAATTTCCCGATCGACGCGCGGGTGCGGGTGGCCTATGACATCATCACCGCATTGAGTCGACGCACACCCTAGCCGTGCCTGCGCGCAGCTAGCGCGCCGTGCGTGCGCCTTTCCTGGCGCGCGCGGCGGGCTTGGCAGCCAGGCCGCCATTGTTGTTCAGTTGCTCTACCCACGACAGCGCATCCAGGTACGACAGGAACTGGTGCAGGTATCCCGGCGACTGTTCGCGCATCAGCGACAGCGCGCGATGCACCAGGTGGTTTGAGTTGAGCGGCCCGGCGTTCTCGTGCACTTGTTCTTGCGATTGCCGCAATTGCCGGTCGGTGCTGAGCCGGGCCCAGGTGGCCTGGAAGTAGTCCAGCAGGTCCAGTTCGGGATAGCGGCCGCGCCGGTCGGACGCCGCATCTGCCGCGACGGGGGCCGCGATGTGTTCCAGCAGCGCGGCCAGCGTGCCGGGCGCGGGCGGATGCGTTGGCGCCTGGGCATCGACGCTGCCCGCCAGGCCCGTGTCTGCAAGCCGCGCTTCATACTGCCCCACCAGTTCGGCCAGCCGGTCATCCAGCACGCGGCGTGCGTCGCCGTCATGGCGGGCTGCCCGCGCAGCCATCGCTGCAATCAGGTGAAAGCGCAGTGGGTCTGCGCGATCGGCCCCGCGCTCGCGCCAGGCCTGGAGCGTGGCCTGGATGTCAGCGGCGCGGCCGTCACCCATCGGCCTGCACCCGGTCGTCGGACGGACGGGCAATGGGCGCGATTTCCACGCGCCGGTTGCTGGCCCGCCCGTCGGGGTCGGCGTTCGAGGCCACCGGTTGTTCGGCGCCGAACGCGGCCGCGAACACCGACGAAGGCGCGATGCCTTGCTCGATCAGGGCGCGGGTGACCGTCAGGGCGCGCTGGGCGGACAGTTCCCAGTTGTCGGCAAAGCGGCGGTTGTTGCCGTGCACCGGCTGGTCATCGGTGAAGCCGCTGACCATCAGGACTTCATTGCGCGTTTGCAGATAGGCCGACAAGGGCCCGACCAGGCTCTTTAGCACTTCCAGGCCCTCGGGCTGCAACTGGTCTGAGTTCAGTGCGAACAGTACGCTGCCGCTGATGCCGATGCGGCCATCCACCAGCGTGACCCGCCCCGCTGCCAGCGGCCCGGCCAGGGCGTGTTCCAGTTCCACGCGGCGCTGCGTTTCTTCTTGCCGCTGCTTGACTTCGGCTTCCAGCCGGGACGAAAGCTCGAGCTGCACGCCGATGACGCTGACCAGGATCAGCACGAAGGCGCCCAGCAGCACCGACATCAGGTCGCCGAAAACCGCCCAGGCGGGGGCGGTGGGCTCTACGCCGGCGTCGATGTCTTCTCTCATGCTGTCTCGCTGCCGGCGCGCGCCTGCTGGCTGGCCAATTGCTGCAGGTCTTCAAGGATCTGCTTTTGCGACATGACGCTCAGGTCGATCACTTCGCGGGCCTGGGCCACGTAGTACGCCAGTTGCTCATCGCTGCGCGCCAGGGATTTGTCCAGGGCGGCTTCGATGCGCTGCAGGTGATCAACCAGCTTGTCGCTGGACTGGCCGAACGACTGCACGGCGGTGCCCAGGGCTTCGCCCAGGCTGGCGACTTCGACGGCGCTGCCAGTGACTTGCGCGGCCACGCTGCCCAGTTTGCCGGTCTCGGTTTGGACCTTGTCGGTGAACTGGGTGCCGACGCGGTCCAGCAGGCCGGCCGAGGTGGCGATCAGTTCGTCGACGGCGGTGCGTTGCTGGGACGACGCATGGTTCACGGCATCGAGCAGGGTGCCCAGCGTTTCCATCAGGCGGCTGCGTTCTTCCAGCATGGCGTTGTCGCGGGCCATGCTGTCCGATAGTTTCTGGCGCAATTCGGCAATGACCTCGGCCGCCGCCTTGGGGGCTTCGGCGGCGGTCTGCACCAGTTGCGTCACTTCGGCGATGGTGTCGCGGGCGTGGGCCTGGGTTTGCGCCGCGATGTCTTGCGCGGTGTGCGCCAGGGTGTCGCAGATTTGCTGCTGCCGCTCGGTGGCGTGCGTGCTGGCCTGTTCCCATTGCTGGCGCAGCGTGCCGGCAATGTCGTCCAGCGAGGCGTTCCAGGTGGCGATGACTTCGGCGGCGGCCTTGGGAGCTTCGGCGGCGGCGTGCACCAGCTGCGCGACTTCGGTGATGGTGTCGCGGGCGTGGGCCTGGGTTTGCGCCGAGATATCTTGCGCGGTGTGCGCCAGGGTGTCGCAGATCTGCTGCTGCCGCTCGGTGGCGTGGGTGCTGGCCTGTTCCCATTGCTGGCGCAGTGTGCCGGCCATGCCGTCCAGCGAGGCATGCCAGGCGGCCAGGCGCTGCTCGTCGCGGGCGGCCAGCTCGGCCTGCAGGTCGGCGTGCGACTGGTTCACGGTGCGCAGCAGTGCCGCCGAATGCTGTTCCAGGCTGGCCGTGGCCGCTGTCAGCGCGCGCTGATGATCGTCGGCCAGCCTGGCGCTGGTGTGCTCCTGCTGGGCCAGTGCGCCGGTCCAGGCCGTGGCCATGCCGGCCGCCGTGGCGTCCAGGCGGGTCGATACGCCATCCAGCAGGCTGGCCGAGCGTTGTTCGAACGTGTCGCTGAATTGCTGCAAAGACGCGCCCAGGTCTTGCGCCAGCGTTTCGCCGGCGCGCTGGTGTTGCGCCAGGGCCGTCGTCCAGATATCGGCCACGGCGCTGGTGGTGGCTTCGAAGCGGCCGGACAGCCCGTCCAGTTGCTGGCGCACGGCCTGTGCCAGCGTGTCCTGCCAGGCGGAAGTCTCGCGGGCCAGGCCGGCCAGCGTGGCCTGGACGGCCGGCTGGATGGCCGCGCCGGCGGCTGCGGCGCTGTCGGTCACGCTTTGCTTCAGTGCCTGCTCGATGGCGGCGGCCAGGCGGGTGTAGGTGGCATCCGCCTGTCCATGAAAGGCGTCCTGGCTGGCGGCCAGCCGTTCGTTCAGCGCCTGGGTTTGCTGCGCCATGGCGGCCATCATGGCCTGCAGCCGGTCGACCAGCACGGGCATGGCGTCGGCCTGCCGCTGCAGCAACTGGAAGCTCTGTTCGCGCTGGTGGGTTTGGGAATACGTACGCAGCGTGGTGGCGATCTGGGTATCGAGCTGTTGCACCGCCCGGATCCGTTCGCGGCGGGCCAGCGCCGCGAGCAGGCCCAGCGCGGCCGAGGTGGCTACGCCCGCGACCGAGGTGCCGAAGGCGAATCCCAGCCCCTTGACCGGTGCGGCCAGCGATGCCCGGATGGCGTGCAGGTCGACGGCGCTTTCCAGCGCCACACCGGTGCCTCGCAGGGTGGCGACCATGCCCAGGAAGGTGCCCAGCATGCCCAGCAGCACCAGCAGGCCGACCAGGTAGGGCGTCAGGCTGGGGCCGGGAAACGCTGCGCGTTCGCCCTCGATGCGCAGGCGCGCCGTGTTGCGCAGGCCGGCGGGCAAGTGGTCCAGCCAGGCCGCCAGGCTGGGCGGCGCATCGGACAGGCTCGCCACCGCGCGCGACAGGCCGGCGGTGCCTTGCTGGTAGCGCTGCAGCTCGATGGCGCCAGCCAGGTAGATGGCCCCGATCAACAGGGTGACCGCCAGCGCCAGGGTATTCGAGCCTACGTAGCCGGTGCCGATCCAGCCCACGACGGCCAGGCCTGCCAGGAAGATAACGAAAGGAACGAGGTATCGGGTCATGGTGTCCGGGTCAGTTGGCGCGCAAGGCGGCGAGCAAGCCTTCGATCGGCTGTAAACGTATGTCGAGTTCGGCCCGCAGCACGCTGCGCATGTCGGCGCGGAAGGCGATCAGCCACGGCGCGGGGGCGGCCGTGGCGGGCGCTTCGGCGGCCTGGGCATCGGCTTCGGGAGTGTCTTGCGCGGCCTGGCGCAGGCGCTCGAAGTGTGCTTCGAGCATGGCGGGTATGGTGCCCAGCAGGCGCCGCTCATGCAGGCTCAGCGAGCGTTCCATGATGGCATCGACCATGGCCAGGCGGGCCATGGCGGGCGTCTGTGCCGCCAGCAGGGCCCGCAGGCGGCCGCGCAGCTTGGCGATGCTGGTTTCCATGGCCTGCTGCACCGCCCGGTAGCGCTGGCGGTAGGTAGCGTAGCCGGCCTCGGCACCCGGGGCGGCGTGCTGCGCAAGGGCGGGTGCGCGCGGCCGCGCCGCGATGAACGGCCGGTCGTCGGCAATGGCGTGCGCCAGCGTGCTGCGCACGCGTTCGTACTCGCGCTTTTCGGCGCTGTCGGAAATCCGTGCGCTCGCCGCCACGGCCGGGGGGCCGGCGTCCAGCACCGTAGACAGGGCAATGGCATCGGTCCAGCCCAGCCATAGGCTGAGCCGGTCGGCAAGCGACTGCCTGGATTGAGGAATATCGGCGTCTGTCAGGCGAGCAAGCAAGCGAATTAGCGTCGGCCCGCTGACACCTGTGCGCCGGGGTACTTGCACCATACCTCAGAGTCAAAAATCCGGCAGTTTACAGGGTGTGAGGGGATTGGATGCCCGGTTACCTGTATTTCTGAATATTACGTCCCGTTCCCCCGTGAGGCTCTGTTGAATCTGTTGAAGTGTTACTGTCAGGGGACACTATGGAAAAACGCCGTGAAATTCGATATTTATGGTCGCTTTCAACTGATCGTGCTGCGATCCGGTGCCGGTTGGGAGGCCTACCGCGAAGTGGGAGGAAAGCGGGTGCGCATGCACGACCTGGTCCTGCCTCCCGACCTGGACGCCAGCGAAATCGCGGTGTACCTGGATGACCTGTTGCACGAATTGTCTCCGCCGGGTGGGCGGATCGCCCCGGTATAGCGCGAGGCAGTAGCGTTATCGGGACAGATCCGGTAATGTTTCGTAGGTGTTAGGCACGGGATTTGCTGAAGTCCGGGTACGCGGTGCCATTCGTTCCCGGGCAGGTTCGCTATTTAGTACCCGCGGCAACAAGCGGTGTATCCGCGCGTCGTTGTTCGGCTGCTGCAGCAATTCCAAGGAAACTCATATGAACATCGCTACAGGTGTTTCGCTGAATGGCTACAGGGTTTATTGCGACGTCATTCTGGCCGCCGAGGGCGGATTCGCCATCCGGTTGGCGACCCGCTCCGAGGAAGCCGGACCATCGGGCGTCGAACGGGTGTGGTATCCCCCGGATTCCAGTCCCTACATCGAGCAGGACGATGCCGAGCGCGAGGCGCACCGGATCCTGGGCCTGGTCAAATCGGTATCGCAGAGCGGCGAGCCTTTGTACGGCTAGGGGGCCGGCCGCGGCTGCGGCCGCCCGGGCAGCACTTCAGGGACGCTCGCGCCACCCGTAGGCGGGGGTGCTGGTGCTGGGGTACCCGAAATTGCGGGGTTCCAGTCCTGACTGGAACCACCGCACGAAGGTATAGACGTCGTATACCGGCACGCCCAGTTCGTTTTGCAGGCGCCAGGAATAAGGTGCCATGTTGTGGCATTCGAGCACCAGCGCGCCTACGTCGGGATGGCTGCGCATCAGTTCGTGGCCCGCGGCCACGACATCCTGTTCGGCCTTTTCGTAGTCCATGGAATCTTCGTCGCCCAGCAGGACGCGGGTGAATTCCTGTCCGTGCTCGGTGCCGACGATGGGCGTGTCCAGTGGCGCGCCCACCGCGGCCATGTGTTCGGCATCCAGGCGGGCGCCCTGCACGGTCAGCACACCCACGCGCTTGCCCCGGGGCAGCAGGGCCTGCACCAGCGGAATCTGCATGAGCGACGAGCTGGCCACGGGTACGCCGGCGTAGTCGGCCAGATCGTGTTGCAAGATGCCCAGGAACCCGCCTGTGGTGGTGATGCCGTCGGCCCCTTCGCGTACCAGTTCTCGCGCGGCGTCCAGGAAGGCCTGTTTCAGGCCTTTGCTTTTTTCATGCACCACGACGCGGGCCGATGTGCCCTTGACCACCTTGTACAGCACGGGAAACGGCCAAGTGGCGGCATGCCCCGTGTCGCCGGGCACGCGCGGCCATTTGGTTTCCAGCATCAGGATGCCGACACGCGCACCGTAGACGGTTTTTCCGCCGGTGGCATGGCGCGAAATCGAAGTCATACATCTTCCTTGTGTTTCAGGTTATTGGACTGCCAGGTTCACCGACTGCGACAGCTCGCGCCATCTGGCCGTATCGCTGGCGATCATGTCCTGGAACTGCCGGGCCGATCCGCCCTTGATTTCCAGGCCTTGCGGTTCAAGCCGGGCCCGCATGGCGGGCTTGTCCAGCTCGGCGTTCACCTGCCGGGACAACGTGTCGACGATGTCTTGCGGCGTGCCGGCCGGCGCCATCAGGCCGATCCAGAGCTTGGCGATGATGTTCTTGATGCCCAGCTCGGCAAAAGTGGGTACGTCGGGCAGCGAGGCCAGGCGCTGTTCCGAGGCCACGGCCAAGGGCCGCACGCGGCCGGCATCGACCATGGGCTTGGCCGTGCTGACATAGGTGAAAAGCAGGGGCACTTGCTCGCCCGCCAAGTCGCCGATGGCAATGCCAGCGCCCTTGTATGGAATGGCCACGAACCTGGCTCCGGTTTCGTGTTGCAGCAGTTCCAGCGCCAGGTGCGATACGCTGCCGCTACCCGTATGTGCGAAGTCGATCGATCCCGGTGCTGCCTTGGCGGCCGCCACCAGGTCCCTGGCCGAACGGTAGGGCGACTTGGTGCTGGTGTAGAGCACCGCGGTGCTGTCCACCAGATGCACGATGGGCACCAGATCGGTCGATGGGTCATAGGGCAGCGACGGATACACGAACGGTGCGACCGACACCTGGCCGCTGCTGGCCATCAGCAGTTGGTAGCCGTCGGGCGACTGCCTGACAGCTCTTGCCGTGGCGATGGTGCCGCCTGCGCCGCCCAGGTTCTCGATGATCCACGACTGCCCATACGCTTTTCCGTAGGCTTCGCCCAGCGGGCGGGTAACGGCGTCCAGCGCGCCGCCGGCGGCAAACGGGATGAGGACGGTGATGGGTTTTTGCGGATAGGTGTTTTGTGCGGCCGCGCCGCCGGCCGCCACCAGCAGCGATGCCAGCGCGGCCTGCCCGAGTACGCGCGTGATTGCCTGCAGAGCCTTCATTGCTTACCCCTTGCTTTGTTGTCCGTGCCGCCAGGCAGAGTGCCTGCATGGCGGTGCTGCGCTGTTCATGGCGTGCAAGCCATGGAACACAGCCTAGCAAGCAAGCGGCGCTCGGCCACGCGCGCCGGCTGGCATTCCGATGCCGAGCCAGGGTAAGCCCTAGTGCGGCGTTAAGCGTCGCTTAACTTTTCGCAAGCGCCAGTGCGGTTCGCACGGCATGGAAGATGGGGGCGAGGGCTTATCCGCGGGCCTGGCCGGCGTGCGATTGCCACAGCAGCGCCGACTCGATGGCCAGCGCCGGACCGATCACGTCATTCATCAGTTGTTCGGCCGCGCGCTGGATGACGCCTTCGGCCTGGCGGCGGATCGCCGGCGGCTCGTTGTCCCGGTACCCAAGGTAGAACGTGCGCTCGGGGGGCGACAGGCGCTGGCCTTTGCGGGAATGCAGCGACGACATGGAGTGGATCTGCACCAGCGGGATGAAGTGCCGGACTTCCCAGAGGCACAGGGGCGTGGTGATGGCGAACCCCATGCCCGAAGACACCAGGCTGAGTATGGGCCCCGCCGTGTCGAACTCGCTGGTGCGCGGAATGTGTACGCCCAGCAGGTTCAGGTAGACATCGATATCGTGCCCGATCACCGATCGGGCGCTATACCGTATCAACGGCAAGGCCCGGCCCAGGCCATCCAGCGTGGATGTGCGGTCGATGCGGGCGTCGCGGGGCAGTACCAGCAGGTAGCGTTCCGAGAACAGGGCGTGCTTGCGCAGCGAGCCTTTGCCGATGGCGGGGCTGGTCGTGACTGTCATGTCGACCTGGCCTTTCTCGAGCTGGCGTTCCAGGTCGGGCGTCAACCCCGACGACAGCCGTATCTCGGGCAAGCCGGATTGGCCCAGGCCGGCCAACAGGCAGGGGCCCAGCGTACCGGCGAAGGACTCGACGGTGCCGAAGCGAACGATGCGCCGCTTCTCGGCATGGAAGGCGCGCATGGCTTCGCGCATGATCGATGCCTGGCGCAGCAGGCGTTCGGCATGTTCGTAGAGTTCCGTGCCTGCCATGGTGGGTTGCGCCGGGCGCATGCCGTGAATGATCAATTCGGTGGCCAGGCCCGTTTCCAGCTGCTTCAGCCGCTGCGAGACCGCGGCCCGCGAAATGCCCAGTTGCCGGGCGGCCTGCGCCAGCGTGCCGGTTTGCACGATAAGCACCCAGGTCAGCAGCAGGTTCCAGTCGGGGATGTCGCTGAAGTCGTGGTCGAAAGCACTCGGCGGGCTGGGCACGGGCATGGCGGGGCAACCTGGGCGTTGCGGCGCGCAGGCGCCGATACGGGCCGCTGCCCCGGACGGGGGCGGCGCCCTATCATAAACAGCCTTGCAGCCAGCGCTTCAGGTTTGCCACGAATATCTGCCGGACCCGCACGGCATTGCCATCCGAGAAGCCCGCGCTGTGGGGTGAGACGATGACATTGTCCAGGTCCCATAGCGGCGATGCGGCGGGCAGGGGTTCGTGGTGGAACACATCCAGGAATGCGCCGCCCAGCCGGCCTGCCTGCAAGGCCTGGATCAGCGCAGGTTCGTCGACGACGTGGCCGCGCGCCACGTTGACCAGGCAGGCATGCGCGGGCAGGGCCGCCAGCATGCCGGCGCTGACCAGGCCGCGGGTGGTATCCGTAAGCGGGCAGGCCAGCACCAGCCATGACGTGTCGGGCAGCAGTTCGCGCAGGCCGTCGTAGCGTACCGTGCGGATGCCGTCGCCCGCCGGCGTATCGCCATGGCGCGCTACCGACACTTCCAGGCCCAGCGCCTGCAGCAGATGCCCGATGCGTTGCCCGATGCCGCCCCAGCCCACCACGACGGCGCGCTGCCCTTGCAGGTCGCGCGGCATGCGGTCATCCAGCAGCGGTTCCCAGGCATGCCGCTGCTGGGCCTGCATCAGCAGGGGCAAGCGCCGGGCCAGCGCCAGCAGTCCGGTGATGGCCATCTGCGCGACCACGGCATCCGAGGCGCCATGCGACGCCGTGACCCGGGCGCCGCGCTGGCGCATTTCCTGGTAGACATCGCGATCCAGCCCGGCCGAGTGCACATGCAGCCATTGCAGGCCCTGGGTGGCCCGCAGGGCGGCATAGAAGCGCTCGGTGTCGGGCAGGATCTCGAACTTGGTCGAGCGCCCGGTGATGTCGCGCGATATGAACGCGACGTCGGCCTGGACGGACTGCGGGTCGCCCGGATGGCACAGGACGATGTCGCGCCCCAGCCCTTGCAGGCCGGGGGCAAGTGTGCGGGCTTCCCGTTCCGAGCACAGGATGCGCAGGGGCTGCTCAGTGGTCATTGTGCTTTCACGTCGGCTTGGTCCACGATTTTCTTCCACTTGTCGTGTTCGATATGCGTGAATTTATCGAATTCCTCGGCCGTGCCCCCCACCGGGTTGGCGCCTTCGTTCAGCAATTGGTCGTGCAGCCCCGGCAGGGCGGCGTTGACTCCCTTGTTGATGATGGCGATCACTTCGGGCGGGGTGTTCTTGGGCGCGAAGAAGCCGAACCAGGAGCCGGCGTCGAAATCCTTGAAGCCCGATTCCGCGACGGTGGGAATGTCGGGCAGCGAGGGCGAGCGCTGGTTGGTGCTGACCGCCAGCGCGCGCAGCTTGCCGGCGCGGATCTGCCCCATGACCGAAGGCGCGGTGGCGAACATGAAGTCGAGCCGGCCGGCGATCAGGTCGTTGATGGCGTCGGCGCCCTTGTAGGGCACATGCGTGGCGTCCTTCGCGCCGATTTCCTGCATCAGCAGGAAGCTGGACAGGTGCGACGAGGTGCCTACGCCGGTCGAGCCGTAGTTCAGGCTCTTCTTGGACTTGGCGTATTTCAGGAAATCGTCGAAGTTCTTGATGGGCAGCTCGGGCGGCACCACCAGCACATTGGGCACCGTGGCGATCTGCACGATGGGCGCCAGGTCGGTCAGCGGATCATAGCTGAGCTTGTTCAGCGAGGGGTTGACGGCGATCGGGCCGACCGAATCGACGATCAGCGTGTAGCCGTCGGGGTCCGAGCGCACCACGTATTCGGTGCCGATGTTGCCGCCCGCGCCGGGCCGGTTTTCCACTACGAACGATTGCGACAACTGTTGCGCCAGTTGTTCGCTGACGCTGCGGGTGAGCTTGTCGGTGGTGCCGCCCGCGGTGAATGCCACCACGACCTTGACCGGCCGCTCGGGATAGGCCGCCTGGGCGGGCAGGGCTGCGGCCAGGCCCAGGATGCCCGCCGCCACGATGGAAATGCAGCTTGTCTTCATGATCGTCTCTCTCCACTTTATCGTTATGCACGGAACTGCGGCTGGCGGACACGGCCCGTGGCCGTTGCTCGCCAGCCGCATAGACTTCTTACGGCTGCTGGCGCGCGCCGTGGCGCGGCGCATGATCAATCGCGGTAGCTGCTGTCCAGGCGGTCCAGCTTGCGCAACAGCGCCGGCCATTCCATCACGCCATAGGGGCGGCGCGTGCCGGGCTGGTAGTTGTTCCAGGTTTCTTCCAGGACCTGTGGCGAGACTTGTTGCAGCGGCTGCTGCGTGGCCTGGGCCGCCAATTGCGTGCGGCACGCCAGTTCCAGGCGATGCATCCAGTTGAAGGCCTCGCCCACGGTGCGGCCCACCGTCAGGGCGCCGTGGTTGCGCAGGATGAGCGCTTCGCCATTGCCCAGGTCTTCGATCAGCGATGCCTGTTCCTTGGTGTCCAGCACCACGCCCTGGTAGTCGTGATAGCCGATCTTCAGGAAGCGCATCGCCGTCTGGGTCGAGGGCACCAGCCCGCAGGCCAGCGACGACACGGCCATCGAGGCCCAGCTATGGGTATGGATGACACAGTCCACGTCGTGGCGCGCCGCGTGCACTGCGCTGTGGATGACGTAGCCGGCCTTGTTGATGCCATAGCCGAGTTCGCCGAAATCGGGCTTGGCCAGCACATTGCCGGCCAGATCGACTTTGATCAGGCTGGACGCCGTGATCTCTTCGTACATCATGCCGTACGCATTGATGAGGAAGGCATTTTCTTCATCGGGTACGCGCATCGAGATATGGTTGGCCATCATGTCGGCCATGCCGTACAACTCTACCAGCCGATAACAGGCGGCCAGGTCGACGCGCGCCTTCCATTCCGCTTCCGAGCATTGGTCCCGCATGGACGGAATCTGCAACACGCCGCTCTTGGTCATGGCCTTCCCTTATATGAATGAGTGATATGGCCCACCAGGGCGCCATCGGGAACCATCCAATTTAAGAGCGATGGCGGTTTGGTGGTAGTGTCCAATCGTAAACAGGCCTTCACCGTTCGTGAAGTGCCGGCAAGGGACCGTACCCCGGCCGGCAGGGGCGGCCGGGCCGGGAACGGCCCGCCGTGCGGCGCCCAGGCTAGCCGGCGCGCGCGCCGGAGGCTTGCACCACCTTGCCCCAGCGCGAGATCTCGGTTTGCAGGAACTGCTGGAAATCGGCGGGCGTGCTGCCCACGGCGATCAGCCCTTCATCGAGCAGGCGGCGCTGGATCTTCGGGTCGCCCAGTACGCCGGCGGCGGCCTGCGACAGCCGCTTGGCCTGCGCAGCGTCCATGCCGGCCGGGCCCAGCAGGCCGTACCACGCGCTGAAATCGTAGCCGGGCAGGGTGTCGGCGATGGGCGGGATAGCGGGGAATTCTTCCATGCGCCGCGCGCTGCTGACGCCCAGCGGCTTCAAGGCTCCGGCCTGCAACTGGCCCTGGGCCAGCGCGGCCCCGGCGAACATCAGGCTGACCTGCCCGCCGATCAGGTCGTTCATGGCGGGGGCGGTGCCTTTGTAGGGCACCAGCAGCAGGTCGACGCCGGCCTGCATCTTGATGACTTCCGCGCCCAGGTGGCCCGCCGACCCGATGCCGGGCAGGGCCATGCTCAGGGCACCTGGCTCGGCCTTGGCCAGCGCGATCAGTTCGGCCATGTCATCGGCCTTGACCGATGGGTGCGCCACCAGGATGGAAGGGGCATTGGCCACATGGGAAATCGGAGTGAAACCCCGCACCGGATCGAACGGCAGGTTGGGGTACAGGGTGGCGTTGATGGCATGGCTGGTGTAGCACATCAGCAATGTGCGGCCATCGGGTTTGGCCCGCGCGATTTCCTGCGCGGCGATGTTGCCCCCCGCGCCTGGCCGGTTGTCGACCATGAAGGTCTCGCCCAGTACGCGTCCCATCTCGGCGGCCAGCGTGCGTGCCACGGTGTCGGTTCCCCCGCCAGGCGTGGCGCCGACGATGACGCGCGTGGTGGCGCCCTGGGCCTTGGCCAGGCCCGACACCGCCAGCGCACCGGCACCCAGCGCGCCCATGAATGTTCTTCTCTGCATGACTGTCTCTCCGTGCGTTTCTTGATTGGCGTTTGGGCGGTAGTCTAGTCACAGCAGGGCATGAACGAATAGCGAACTTATTTGAACTGCTTGCTAAGGGTTTTTGACGCCGGGCCTGCCAGCCGCAGGGTGGACAGCAAGCCGATGGCGCAGCGCGGGCGGTTCTCCGGGGCTGCGCCATTGCCCTATTCGCAGTACGCTTTGGAGTCTTCTTTTTTCCAACCGATCAGGACTTCAATCCATGAAATACCGCCGCCTCGGTGCCAGCAATCTGCGTGTTTCCCCGTTGTGCCTGGGTACCATGATGTTCGGTGAACAGACTCCGTTCGACGAAGCCGAACGCATCGTCGCGTCGGCGCGCGACGCCGGGCTGAATTTCATCGATACGGCCGATGTCTATAACCAGGGCCGTTCGGAAGAGGTCGTGGGCAAGTTGCTGGGCGGGCAGCGCCACGATTGGGTGCTGGCCACCAAGATCGGCAACGGCGTGGCGCGCGTGCCCAACCGTTCGCATTATTCGCGCCAGTGGATCGTGCAGGGCGTCGATGCCAGCCTGGCCCGGCTGGCCACCGACTACATCGATATCCTTTACATGCACCGCGACTTCCATGACGAGAATCTGGAAGAGGCCATTGGCGCCATAGGCGACCTGATCCGCGCCGGCAAGCTGCGCAGCTTCGGGCTGTCGAACTTCCGCGGCTGGCGCATCGCCGAGGTCATCCGGCTGTGCCGCGACCTGGGCGTGCCGCAGCCCGTGGTGTGCCAGCCGTACTACAACATGCTGAACCGCGGGCCCGAAGTCGAGATATTGCCGGCCTGCGGCCACTATGGCCTGGGGGTGGTGCCGTACAGCCCCATCGCGCGAGGGGTGCTGACCGGCAAGTATGCCCCCGGCCAGCCACCGGCATCCGATACCCGTGCCGGACGTGGGGACAAGCGCATCCTGGACACCGAATTCCGCGAAGAATCGTTGCAGATCGCTGCCGAGCTCACCGCCTACTGCGACGGGCGCGGGGTGCGGCCGGGCCATTTCGCCACCGCGTGGGTGCTGGCCAATCCCTTGATCACCGGCGTGATCGCCGGCCCGCGCACCTTGGCGCAGATGCAGGACTACTACGCCGCGCTCGACCTGCAGATCACGCCGCAGGAAGAGGCCATGGTCAACGCATGGGTAACGCCGGGCCATGCTTCGGCCCCTGGCTACAACGACCCCAGCTACCCCTTCTACGGCCGCCCGGTCGAGGTGGCCGCCCAGGTGTCAGGCTCCGCAGGTGCCTGACACCCTACGACTGAGACAGGCGTGGCACACCATGGTGTCAGGCACCTGCGGAGCCTGACACCTGCGATCGCCCGCCCCAAGGTTGCGCTTGCCGCGCCCCGCGCGCATCATGGCTGTACCAACCGCCCGGCCCGGGGCATTTGCGCGGGCTGGCGCGGCGGCGCGGCCGGCGGCTTGTCCGCCTCCTGTACGCATGGCTTGAAATACGCCGACTCGCCGCCAGATACGAACTATGGCCAAGAGGGCAAGTTCATGAGATCGCGCGATTTTTCATCCTGGATCTGGGGCGACGCGTTGTCGCTGCTGGAACACGCCGAGCGCTTGCATCGTCAGTTGCTGCGCGCCGGCCCCGCCGATGCGCCCCACTGGGAACCCCCGGTGGACGTCATCGAAACCCCTGCTGCCGTGCTGGTTTACGTGGCATTGCCCGGCGTGCCCTCGGACACGCTGGTGGTGGCATTCGACCCTGGCGGGATCACGGTCTCGGGCGTGCGCCCGATGCCCTGCGCGGCCAATGCCCGCATTCACCGATTCGAAATTCCGTACGGCCGCTTTCGCCGCCGCATTCCGCTACCGCTGCACGCGCTTGAACCGGAATCGTCCGAACTGGCCGATGGCTGCCTGATCTTGACCCTGAATAAACTGAGGGAGGCTCCATGAGCGACACCCGTACTTTGCCCGACGACGCGCGCATCATCATTCCGCTGCGCGACGCGGTGTTGTTTCCCGGTGTACTGTCGCCCGTTACCGTGCGGCGCGAGTCGTCGGTGGCGGCCGCCCAGGAAGCGGTCAAGACCGAACGCCCGGTGGGCTTCCTGCTGCAGCGCGACGCGTCCAAAGACGCGGTCGGCCCTGACGACCTGCGCTGGGTGGGTACCGAGGGGCCCATCGCCCGCTACATCACCGGGCAGGATGGCGCACATCATCTGCTGGTACAGGGGCAGTCGCGCTTTCGCGTGCTGGAATTCCTGACCGGCTGGCCGTACCTGGTGGCGCGCGTGGCCGAGATCCCGGCCGCCGAAGACCAGGACAGCCAGACCGAGGCGCGTTTCCTGCAGCTCAAAGAGCAGGCCATCGACGCCATCACCTTGTTGCCCAACGTGCCCGACGAGCTCATCGGCGTGGTGCGTGGTATTGAATCGCCGGGCTTGCTGGCCGACATGGTTACCCACATGATCGACATCAAACCCGAACAGAAGCAAGACATACTCGAAACCTTCGACCTGTCGGGCCGCCTGGACAAGTCCATCGAGCTGCTGGCCGGGCGCGTCGAAGTGCTGCGCCTGTCGAAAGAGATCGGCGACCGCACGCGGGCGCAGTTCGACGAACGCCAGCGCGAGACCGTGCTGCGCGAGCAGTTGCGCCAGATCCAGAAAGAACTGGGCGATATCGACGACAGCGCGGCCGAAGTGGCGCGCCTGAAAGAAACCATCGATGCCGCCGGCATGCCCGACGAAGTGCTCAGCCATGCCCGCAAGGAACTGGGCCGGTTGCAGCGCATGGGCGAAGCCAGCGGCGAATCGGCCATGCTGCGCACCTACCTGGAATGGCTGACCGAACTGCCTTGGAAGCAGCAGCCGCAGCCGCCCATCGACCTGGCCGAGGCGCGCAAGGTGCTGGACGAAGACCACTTCGGCCTGGACAAGATCAAGCGCCGCATCCTGGAATACCTGGCGGTGCGCAAGCTCAACCCGCAGGGCCGCAGCCCCATCCTGTGCTTTGCCGGCCCACCCGGGGTGGGCAAGACCTCGCTGGGGCAATCCATCGCGCGGGCCACCGGGCGTGCCTTCCAGCGCGTGGCGCTGGGCGGGGTGCACGACGAAGCCGAGATCCGCGGCCATCGGCGCACTTACCTGGGCGCGCTGCCGGGCAACATCATCCAGGCCATGCGGCGCGCGGGCACCAATAATGTGGTGCTGATGCTCGACGAGATCGACAAGCTGGGAGCCGGCGGTTTCCATGGCGACCCCGGCAGCGCGCTGCTCGAGGTGCTGGACCCCGAGCAGAACCACAAGTTTCGCGACAACTACCTGGGCGTGGATTTCGACCTGTCGCACGTCATGTTCATCTGCACGGCGAATATGCTCGACACGATTCCCGGGCCGCTGCGCGACCGCATGGAGATCATCCAGCTGCCCGGCTACACCGAAGAAGAAAAGATCCAGATCGCGCGCCGCTATCTGGTGCGCCGCCAGCTCGAGGCCAACGGCCTGACGGCCGAGCAGGCCGAACTGACCGATGCCGCGCTGGCGTCCATCGTCGGCGACTATACCCGCGAAGCCGGGGTGCGCCAGCTCGAGCGCGAGATCGGCGCCGTGCTGCGCCACGCCGCCATGCAGGTGGCCGAAGGCAAGGCCACCCATGTGACGGTCGATGTCGCCGACCTGCCGGCCGCATTGGGCGCGCAGCGCTTCGAGAGCGAAGTGGCATTGCGCACCAGCGTGCCCGGCGTGGCCACCGGCCTGGCCTGGACGCCCGTGGGCGGCGACATACTTTTCATCGAAGCCAGCAAGACACCCGGCAACGGGCGCCTGATCCTGACCGGCCAACTGGGCGACGTCATGAAAGAGTCGGCACAGACGGCGCTGACGCTGGCCAAGATCTGGAGCGGCGATTCGCTGGAAAAGATCGACGTGCACATCCACGTGCCGGCTGGCGCCACGCCCAAGGACGGCCCCAGCGCCGGCGTGGCCATGTTCCTGGCCTTGGCGTCGCTGCTGTCGGGGCGCCCGGTGCGCTCGGACGTGGCCATGACCGGCGAGGTCAGCCTGCGCGGCCTGGTGCTGCCCATCGGCGGCGTCAAGGAAAAGACACTGGCCGCCTTGCGGGCGGGGATCACCACGGTGATGCTGCCGCGTCGCAATGGCAAGGACCTGGATGACGTACCGGCCGAGGCGCGCGAGAAACTGAAGTTCGTGCTGCTCGATCGCATCGAGGATGCTATTCGCTATGCCATTGATGGGCAGGAAGTGCCGGTGGGTGAAACTGTGGCCTAGCTAGCGGGGTGTTGTTCTACTGGCGTCGGCTCGGGGTGGCGTGACTGCCTTGGCTTCACGGTGCCGTCCGGGCGCCCAGCGCGCCCGGGCCCGGCCCCGAGGCGCCAAGACCCCCACGCCCCCGCGACGACGGCCAATAGAAAAAAACCCCTCAGCCCAAAACGCTCCCCAGCCTAGGCTATTTTTGAATCACCCCGCAGGCGATGCGGCCAGCGCCGCCCCCCAATGGCTTGGGATGGTCGCTGTGGTTGTCGCCGCCCGCGTGCACCATCAGGGCGCGGCCCTGCACGTCGGACAACTTCAGCCGTGGTGCCAGCACCGGCGTGTTGGCGGTGCCATCGGCATTCACATACAAAGCGGGCAGGTCGCCGCGATGGTTGGCGTCGTCCCAGGGCGTGCCGTGTTTCTTGGTGCCGTCCGGATCGTAGTGGCCGCCCGCGGCGCCGGCGGGCACGGTCTTGCCGTCTTGTTCCTTGGCATCGCAACTGCCGTTCTCGTGTACATGGAAGCCATGCACCCCGGGCGGCAGGTCTTTCAGGTTGGGTGTAAGCACCAGGCCGTACTTGCTCTCGGCCAGGCTGACCGAGCCGATGTCGGTGCCCGGGCCCTTATCGGTGGCCAGATGCATCGGCGCGGTGACATCCGCATGGGCGACGGCCGACAGGCTCAGTGCGCCGGCCAGCAAGGTGATCTTCAGATGATGCTGCATGGTTACCTCCTGAAAAGAGAACCGGCGGACGGCGAAGGGCCGCGCGGCCGCCTGTTCTTGCGAAACCACAGGACAGGCCTAGCGTACACAGGCTTTCCGGCTGGCCGCAAGAAATGGCTTGTCAGCGCGCCACGCCACCGTGGAAAACGGCTTCGATGTTGTACCCGTCGGGGTCGTACACGAAGGCGCCGTAATAGTCGGGGTGATATTCCGGGCGCAGCCCGGGTGCGCCGTTGTCGCGCGCGCCGGCTGCCAGGGCGGCCTGGTAAAAAGCCTGTACCTGTTCCACGCTCTTGGCGCGAAAGGCCACGTGTATGCGCGGCGTTGCGGGGTCGCCCTGGGCCAGCCAGAAGTCGCCGCCCGGGTCGCCGCCGTCGTTCGGGTCGCCCGCGCCAAAGCCGGCGACGCCGGGGTGTTCCTTGCGGATGGCGAAGCCCAGGGGCGCCAGGGCAGCCAGGTAGAACTTCCTGCTGGCCTCGAAGTTCGCGACAGTGATGCCGATATGGTCGATCATGGGGGCTCCTGGACGATTCCGTAAATGGGCAGCGACGGCAAGTTCCGTGCCTGGTCGTTGCGTCAGCCCGCGCGCCCGTAGGCGCGCAAGAACGTATTGACCGCCAATGACGCCCAATGCTCGATCTGCGCCTGCGTCGGGCGGGCTTCGGGGTGCGTCAGGTATTCCAGGTGCGGCTCGCCGCGCACCATGCTGACGAACAGGCTGGCGGCCGCGTCGCGCCCGGGTTCGGCCAGGTCGATTTCGCCAGCCTCGACTGCCTGCGCCAGGTGTTCGGCCACACGCATCGTCATGACGTGCGGACCCGCCAGGTAGAGCGCGCGGGCCAATTGCGGAAAGCGCGGTGCGTCGGCCACCGTGACGCGGAACAGGGCCAGCGCGGCAGGCGATAGCACCACTTCCAGATAGCGCACCGCCAGCGCCTTCAAGGTTTCGGGCAGCGCGCCCGGCCGGATGGGAATGCTGCGCACGGCGTCCATGAAGACTTCGCATTCGGCTTGCACCACTGCCACGAACAGGGCTTCTTTGGTCGGGTAATGGGCGTACACCGTCGATTTCGATACGCCGGCCTCGCGCTGGATCTCGTCTGTCGAACCCGCGCTGAATCCCTGTGCCAGGAAGACCTTGCGGGCGCCGGCCAATACGGCGCGCGCCTTGGCCGTCGGTGGGGCGGAAATGGGGTCACTCACATCTGTACCTATCGGTTCGATTTTTCTTGACATTACCATATTGCCGCCATAATGTATCGAACCGAACCGTTCGGTATAGTCAATAAATCATGGCACTTACCTCCTTGAAGACCGCATCCGCTTTTCCACGCCAGGCCGGGCCGGCGCTGCTGGCGCTGGCCCTGCTGGCGGGATGCGCCGTGGGGCCGGATTTCCAGGCGCCCGAAGATGCGCTGTCGGCGGCCGTCCTGGCGCCCCGCCACGACAGCGTGGCCAACGCCGCCTTGATTCCCGCGCCCGTGCCTGAGCAGTGGTGGCGCCTGTTCGGCGACGAGACTTTGAACCAGCTGCAGGCGCGCGCGGCGCAGGGCAACCTGGATCTGCAGGCCGCGGCCAGCCGTATCGCGCAAAGCCGGGCGCGCGCCGGGATAGCGGATGCCGCGGCATTGCCGCGGGTGGGGGCGGGTGCCAGCGTCATGCGCGAAGCCGCAAGCCAGAATGGCCGGCTGGTGGCCATGGGGGCCGGCACCGACGTGCACGAATACTGGCGGGCCGGTCTGGATGCAGGGTGGGAGCTCGATCTGTGGGGCCGGGTGCGCCGCCTGCGCGAAGGGGCCGGCGCCGCCTTGCAGGCCAGCCTGTATGACCAGGAAGGGGTGCGGGTCGCCGTGTCGGCCGAACTGGCCGCGGCCTATTTCCGCTTGCGCGGCGCCCAGGCCGATGCCGACACGGCAGGCCGCCTGCGCGATACCGCCGCGCAGTGGGCGGCGCTGGTTCGCAGCCGGCGGCATCATGGCGTGAGTACGCATCAAGACATGGCGGCGGCACAGGCCCATTACGATGCGATGGACGCCCGCGTGGCACGTGCCGTGCAGCGCCGCGATGCCCTGTTGAACGCGCTGGCGTTGCTGGTGGGCCAGCCGCCCCGCACCCTGGATGCCGAGCTTGCGCTCAGCGCGGCCGCACCGGCCCGGATGCTGGCGCTGCCGATCGGCTTGCCGTCAGAGCTGGCGCGCCGGCGTCCCGACATCCAGCAGGCCGAGGCCCGGCTGCGCGCGGCCACGGCCGCCATCGGCGTGGCGCAGGCCGACTTCTACCCGCGTATCGAGCTGGTCGGCGCCTTTGGCACCGAAGCCTTCGATGGCGCCGACCTGGGCAATTGGGCATCGCGCCAGTTTTTCCTGGGCCCGGTGATCTACTTGCCCATATTCGAGGGCGGCCGCTTGCGGGCCCGCCTGGCCCTGAGCCAGGCCCATCAACAGGAAGCTGCCATCGCGTATCGCAGCACGGTGCTCAAGGCATGGCACGAGATCGATGATGCCCTGGATGCCTGGGCGGCACAGCGGCAGCGCCAGGATGCATTGCGGCATGCCTACACGCAACAATGGCGGGCCCTGCAATACGCAGGCGATACCTATCGCGCCGGCGCCGCAGACCGCCTGGCCCTCGTGCAGGCCGAGCAAGCCATGCTGTCGGCACGCCTGGATGCAGAGGCCGCCGATACGGCGGCGGCGCTGGCGGTGGTCGGTCTGTACAAGGCCCTGGGTGGCGGCTGGCCCGCCCGGCCCGCGCCCGTGGCGGACGCCAGCCTGGCGCAAGAGGCCCGGTAATGGATGCGGACGTCTCCGTCTTGCGGCGGCTGGTGGGCCTGCTGGGGATTTTCCTGGCCGCGATCACCACCAGCCTGGCCACCCGCATGGGTACGCTGGCGCTGGCTGATGTGCGCGGCGCACTGGGCTTCGGGTTCGATGCGGCCTCTTGGCTGACGACCGCCCATGCGGCCGCCGAACTGATCGCCATGCCTTTTTCCGCCTGGTTCGCCATTACGGTGGCGATGCGGCGCTTCGTGTCGTGGGTCATCGCCCTGAGCGCGGCGGCCTGCCTGCTGGTGCCGTGGGCGCACAGCCTGGAATGGATGCTGGTGCTGCGCGTGATACAAGGCCTGGCGGGCGGGGCGCTGATCCCCTTGCTGATGATGGCGGCCCTGAAATTCCTGCCTGCGCCGGTCAAGCTGTACGGGCTGGCGCTGTACTCGCTGACGGCGACACTGGCGCCTACGTTGGCGATCTGGCTGGTGGGCGTCTGGACCGACCATTATGCGGACTGGCGCCTGGTGTACTGGCAGTCATTGCCGCTGCTGGCAATGGCGGGGGCGCTGTCGGCCTGGGGGCTGCCGCGCGATGCGGCCCGGCCCGAACGCTGGCGGCAATGCAACTGGATCGGCCTGGCCTGCGGCGCGGCCGCGCTGGGCGCGCTGGCGGTGGCGCTGGACCAGGCCGTGCGCCTGGACGGCTTCCAGTCGCCCTTGATTGCGTTCTGCACTTATGCCGGCTTGCTGCTGCTGGCCGCGTACCTGTACAGCGAATGGCGGCATCCCGATCCTTTCCTGCAATTGCGGCTGCTGGCGCGGCGCAACCTGGGGCTGGGCTTCACGATCTTCGTCTGCATGCTGACGCTGCTGTCGTGCGCGTCGCTGCTGCCGGTGGGGTACCTGGGGCGGGTGTGGGGATATCGCGCGCTGCAAAGCGCGCCCATCGGGCTGATCATCGGCGTGGCGCAACTGGTGCTGGCGCCGGCGGTTGCCGCGCTGCTGTACCGCAAATGGCTCGACGCGCGAATCATGTTCAGCCTGGGCCTGGTATTGATTGCCTGCGCCTGCTGGCAAAGCGCGGGCCTGACGTCGGCATGGGTCTGGCAGCAATTCATATGGGTGCAGGCCCTGAATGCCCTGGGCCAGCCCATGGCGGTGGTGTCTTTGCTGTTCCTGGCCACCAGCGTGGTGCAGCCCCGGGAAGGGCCCTATGTATCGGGCACCATCAACACGCTAAGGGGGCTGGGCAGCCTGCTGGCCGGCACGGTCGTGGGCCAGGCGCTGGTGGTGCGCGAGCGCTGGCATGCCGAAGGCTTGCTGGACCGGCTGGGCCGGGTTTCCGGCATCTTGCCCGGAACCGATGCGCCATCGCTGGCCGCGCCGCTGCACGAGCAGGCGTTCGTCATGGCCACCGCCGACGTCTATCGCGCCGCCGGGTTGCTGGCCCTGCTGCTGATTCCGCTGGTGCTCAGCCTGCATCGCCGGCAACCGCCTGCCTCGTTGCCCGAACAATCTCACCCTCATCCTGGATAAAGCATCATGGCATTTTCCCGACGCGCGCGTGGCGGCGTGATTTTGATGGCCCTGGCCTTGCTGGCCGGCGCATTGTGGCTCGATCGCCCGGAAAGCGCGGCGGCCAGCCAATCCACCGACTACGCTTACGTGCATGCCGATTTCACGCAGGTGGCTGCGCGCGTGCCCGGTACGCTGGCACAGGTGTTGGTCGAAGACAACCAGCACGTTGCCGCAGGCGATTTGCTGGCCACGCTGGACGACCGCGATTATGCGGCGGCGTTGGCCAGCGCCCGTGCTCAGGTGGCTGGCGAGCAGGCCGCCATCGACAGCCTGCGCGCCCAGCAGGCCCGCCAGGCGGCAACCATACGGCAGGCCGCTGCCGTCCTGGATGGCGACGATGCTTCGCTGATGTTGGCGCGGGCCGAGGCGGCGCGCTATCGCAAGCTGGCCGCCGAGGGGTCGGGCACGGTGCAGCAGCGCCAGCAGGCGCAGTCGCAGCTACAGGTGCTGCAGGCGGGCCGCGCGCAGCATGCCGCGGCCCTGGAAGCGGCGCGGCGGCAAGTCGATGTGCTGGACGCGGGGCTGCGGCAGGCCCAGGCCCAACTGGCGCAGGCCCAGGCGGCGCAGGCGGCCGCCGAGCTGCAGTTGTCGTATACGCGCATTACGGCACCCATCGCCGGCGTGGTGGGGCACCGGGCGCTGCGCGTGGGGGCTTATGTGGCGCCCGGCAAGCCCTTGCTGGCCATCGTGCCCCTGGATCGACTCTATGTCGAGGCGAACTTCCGCGAAACCCAGTTGGCACGCGTGCGGCCGGGGCAGCAAGTGCGGATCGCGGTCGATGCCTTGCCCGACGTCGAACTGACGGGCCGCGTCGATAGCCTGGGGCCGGCCAGCGGCGTGACCTATGCCCCCATCGCGCCGCACAATGCCACGGGCAACTTCACCAAGATCGTCCAGCGGCTGCCGGTGCGCATTGCGTTCGACACCGGGCAGCCGGCCCTGCAAAAGCTGCGCGTGGGCATGTCGGTGCAGCCCGAGATCGATATCGACGACGATCAGGAATGAGATCGGCGGCGCTTTGCGCCGCGCCGCGTTGCTACTGCATGCCCGTGGTCACCAGGATGGTGCCCAGCGTCGTGCCCATGGCCTTCACCATCGGGCCTTTTTCCGCATCCAGCCATTCGTCCAGGGCGTGCGAGCGGCCGAACGTGCCGGGCGCCATGCGGCCTACGGTGATGGCGGGCACGCCCAGGCTCATGGGCAGGTTCGAGTCGGTCGAGCTGCGGTTCAGGTTGGGCTCATAGCCGCCCGCCTTGATGGCCGAGATGGCGTACTGCACGATGTCGGTATCGACCGCCGTGGTGCCGGCGGGCCGATCGCCGATGGGCTCGAGTTTGAGCTTGATTTCGCCTTCCTTGGTCGAGCGCGCGAAATTCTCGGTGGCCACCGCTTCCTTCACGATAGTCAGGAAGCGATCTTCCACGCGCTTGAGCGCGTCGACGTCTTCCGAACGCATGTCCACTTCCATCCACGCATCGACCGGGATCGAATTGACCGAAGTACCGCCGCCCAGGCGGCCGATGCTGTAGGTGGTCTTGGGATGCGCCGGCACCGATATGGTCGAGAACGCCGTGGCAGCCTGGCCCAGCGCGAACATGGGGTTGACCAGGCCGAATGCGCCGAAGCTGTGTCCGCCGGGCCCCTGGAAGGTGGCGCGATAGCGCTTGGATCCTACGCCGCCGTGCGTGACGCGCGCCACCGAGCCCGATTCGACCGAATAGAAGGCCTTGATCTTGCCCTGGTACTTGCCCTTCGTGAACAGGTAGCGCACGCCGCGCAAGTCGCCCGGGCCTTCTTCGCCCACCGTGCCGACGAACAGGATGTTGTCGCGGGTGCGGATGCCGGCGGCATCCATGGCGCGCACGTAGCCGGCCAGCACCGCCAGGCTCATGGTGTCGTCGCCGATGCCGGGCGCGGCCAGCCGCGTGCCTTCGCGCTTGACCTTGACATCGGTGCCTTCCGGAAACACCGTGTCCATATGGGCCGACACCACCACGACCTGGTCGCCGCCCGCGGTGCCCGGGCGCAGCCCCAGTACATTGCCTTCTTCGTCCAGCGTGACGTCTTTCAGGCCGCTGGCGCGCAGCAGTTCGGCAAACGCCTGGGCCCGTTTTTCTTCCTTGAAGGGCGGGGCGGGAATCTCGGTCAGGGTAATGCCATCTTCCACGATGCGCCCGTGCTGCTCATCGAGCACGGCCAGCGCTTTCTTGTAGGCGTCCGACGACAACACTTTCTGTACGGCCTGGTCGTGCGCCGCGCTGGATTGAATCGCTTCCTTGGCCAGCGCGGGGGACGCCGCGCATGCCATGGACACCGCCCACACAACTGCAACACGCCGGAACTCTTGCAACATCGCTGTCTCTCCTTGGGTTGAAGGCGAGTCTGAACAGTGGGTGAGTTTATTTGTCTTGTCAATAATCTTCAGGGCCTTGCGCGCCGCGGGGCGGCATGTGGCTTGCTGCAGCAAGGCGGTGGCATCCGGGCGGTCCGCATGATGCCGGCGTTTTGTAATTTTTGGAGTTCCCCCATGCTTGATACTGCCGACCGGCCCGTCATCCTGATCACGGGCGCTTCCGGCAACCTGGGCAGGTCGCTGGCCGGTTATCTGGAAACCGACTATCGCATCGTAGGCCTGGACCGCAAGAGCAAGGATGCCGGCTTTCCGGTCTTCGAGGTAGACCTCAGCGCCGACGCGTCGGTGCGCCAGGCCTTGCAGACCGTGCGGCAGGAATACGGCGCAACGCTGGCCGCGGTGATCCACCTGGTGGCCTATTTCGATTCCACCGGGGCCGACAATCCGCTGTATCGCGTGGTGAACGTCGATGGCACGGCCCGCCTGCTGCGTGAGCTGCGCGACCAGTTCCAGGTCGAACGCTTTGTCTATGCCAGCACCATGCTGGTCCACGCGCCGGGCAAGCCGGGTGAACTGATAGCCGAAGACCAGCCGTTCGGGCCGGAATACGTGTATCCGCAATCCAAGCTGCAGGCCGAAGAGGTAGTGCGCCGCGAACACGGCGACATGCCGTACGCCATCCTGAGGCTGGCCGGCGTCTACGACGAACAGACGGTGGTGCCCACGCTGGCGCAACAGATCGCGCGCATCTACGAGCGCGACCTGGAAAGCTATTTTTATTCGGCCTCGAACCAGGTAGGCCAATCGATGCTGCATCGGGACGACTTGCACGAAGCGGTGCGCCTGACGCTGGAACATCGCGCCACGCTGCCGGCGGACGCCGAAATGCTGATCGGCGAGACCGAGGCGCTGGGCTACGATGCGTTGCAGGACGAGATCGGCTGCCTGATCCACGGCACCGAAGACTGGCCCACGCTGCGCGTGCCCAAGGCGGTGGCCGCCACCGGCACCTGGATGCGCGAGAAGCTCGAGCCGCTGGTGCCCGATGCGCTGGACCAGGGTGAAAAACCCTTCATCAAGCCCTACATGGTCGCCATGTCGGATGCCCACTATGCGCTGGATACGGCGCGCGCCGAAGACTGGCTGGGATGGCGGCCCCGGCATCGGCTCAAGCGCAGCCTGCCGGCCATCATCGCCAACCTGAAGCGCGACCCGCTGGCCTGGTATCGCGCGCAAGGCATGTCGCCGCCGCAGTTCCTGCGCGACAGCGCCGGGCAGGTGGACGATGCCGAGCAGTTCCGGGCCCGCCAGGCACAGTCGTACCGCAGCGCCCATGCCGAGAACCGCTGGGCGCATTTCTTGAACATTGCCCTGGGCACCTGGCTGATATGCCAGCCGCCGCTGGTGGGGGTGCAGGAACCCTTGTTGCGCGGCGCTGAAATCGGGCTGGGAGCGCTGCTGGTGATATTCGCCTTCTTGTCGCTGGGCTGGCAGATGGCCTTCGCGCGCTGGGTGTGCGCGGGACTGGGCGCGCTGATCATGGCCGCGCCATTCGTATTCTGGACCACCAATGGAGCCGCCTACCTGTCGGACACGCTGGTGGGCGGGCTGGCGTTCGGCCTGGCGGTGGGGCTGAAGCCCGAGCCGGGTGTGGCGCCGCTGGCCCGCCTGACGGGGCCCACGACCCCGCCGGGCTGGACCTACAACCCGTCGGATTGGACCCAGCGGGTGCCCATCATCGCGCTGGCGCTGGTGGGCCTGTATGTGTCGCGCTACCTTGCCGCCTACCAGATGGAGCAGGTCGGCCACGTCTGGGAACCTTTCTTCGCCGGCAGTGCCGATGATCCGCGCAACGGCACCGAGGAAATCATCACGTCCAGCGTGTCGCGCGCCTGGCCCGTGCCCGATGCCGCCGTGGGCGCCTATACTTACATGCTGGAAATCCTGACCGGCGTGGTGGGCTCGCGCGCGCGCTGGCGCACCATGCCCTGGCTGGTAGTGATCTTCGGGCTGATGATCGCGCCGCTGGGTATCGTGTCCATCACTTTCGTCATCATCCAGCCCATCGTGATCGGTACCTGGAGCACGCTGGCCCTGATCGGCGCCGCCGCCATGCTGGTGCAGATTCCGTATTCGCTGGACGAGCTGCTGGCCACTTGCCAGTTCCTGCAGCGCCGCCGCAAGGCGGGCAAGAGCCTGCTGCGCGTGTTCCTGTTCGGCGACACCGATGAGGGCGCGCGCGCCGAACCCGTAGATGAGTTCGATCGCCGTCCCACCGCGGTGCTGCGCGATATCGTGCAGGGCGGCGTGTCGCTGCCGCCGACCTTGTGGCTGGCGGCGGCGATCGGCGCGTGGCTGATGTGCACCCGCCTGACGCTGGATACCACGGGCACCATGGCCAACGCCGACCATCTGGTGGGGGCGCTGGTGCTGACCGTGGTGGCCATCGCCGCGGCCGAAGTGGCCCGGCTGGCGCGCTTCCTGCTGGTGCCGCTGGGCGTCGGCCTGCTGGTGGTGACGCCAGTGTACGGCACCAGCTTGCTGCAGATAGCCGCCAACGTGGCGGCCGGCCTGGCGCTGATCGGCCTGGCCGTGCCGCGGGGCAAGATCCTGGGTACGTATGGGCGCTGGGACCGGCTGGTGCTGTAGCTACGAGGCCGGGGCGGTGGCGGCGCTGTCGGGAATCAGGCGCTTGCCCAGGCTGATGACCTCGTCCTGGCGGAACGCCAGTTTTTCGTAGAACGCCACCACGGCGTGGTTGCCGCTGCGCACCAGCAGGTTGATCTTGGGGCACCCGATGGCCACCAGCTGGCGTTCCACGGCCTGCATCAGCGTCGTGGCATAACCGCGGCGCTGATAGCCCGGCGCCACCGCCAGGTAATTGACCCAGCCGCGATGTCCGTCGTAGCCCGCCATGACCGAGGCCACGACGGCATAGCCCGAGGTGCCCACCAGGAACAGGCCGGGCTGTACCGTGAGCTTGCGGGCTATGTCTTTGTAGGGATCGTTCCAGGGGCGCGTCAGGCCGCAGTCATGCCACAGCTGTACAACGGCGTGGGCATCCGATGGCTGGAAGGGCCGGATGGAAAGCGCGGGTGGGGTCATGCTTCGTTCCTTTGAGAGCTGGAGAAACGAAGGCCGGTTCGAATGCCTCGGGCAACAAAGGGCTGAAAATGCAAAAAGGCCACGAGGTAATCGTGGCCTTCGGGGGAAACACCGGGTGGGTGTTCGGACAGCACAAAGCCACTCAACGTCGACGTCGAGAGGTTCGTCGCGAAATCGCGCAAGCGAAAGGGGCGATGGCGATGGCGATGGCAATGGCAATGGCGTAATCCATGGGCAGCAGCATACAGGAACTGCAAGGCTTTGCAACTTGCGGCAATGGGTCCAGCCGCACCCAGCATCCCGCCGTCTTTATATACTGGGGCCTTCCGAATTCTGCGCGGACCTGCCATGACTGTCTCCCCTGCTTGCAGCACACCGTCCGGCATCGTAGACCTGGATGCCGTGGCATTGTCGGCAGCGATCCAGGCGCGCCAGGTGTCGTGCGTGGAAGTCTTGCAGGCCTATCTGGCGCAGATCGATCGCCTCAATCCGGCGGTCAATGCCATGGTGGCCGGGCAAGACCGCGACATCCTGCGGGCACAGGCCGGCGAGCTCGACGCGCAGTTGGCGCGCGGCACCTGCCTGGGGCCGCTGCACGGGTTTCCGCAAGCCCCCAAAGACATCATGCCGGTGCGTGGCATGGTCACCACCAAGGGCTCGCCCATCTACGCGGGCCAGGTAACGCAGGCCGATGCCATCGTGTACGAGCGGATGCGGGCGGGCGGCGCGTTGTTCATCGGTCGCACCAACAGCCCCGAGTTCGGCCTGGGCGGCCACACCTACAACCCTGTCTATGGCGCCACGCGCAATGCATTCGACCCGGCCCGCTCGGCGGGCGGCAGCAGCGGTGGCGCCGGGGTGGCGGTGGCGTTGCGCATGCTGCCGGTGGCCGACGGGTCCGACATGATGGGATCGTTGCGCACGCCGGCGGCTTTCAACAATGTGTACGGGCTGCGCACTACGCCGGGCTGCGTGCCGCACGGCCCCACCGAAGAAGTGTTCTTCCAGCAGTTCAGCGTCAGCGGGCCGATGGCGCGCAACGTGCCCGACCTGGCACTGCTGTTGTCGGTACAGGCGGGTTTCGACGCGCGCTTGCCCTTGACGCGCCGGCGCGACGATCCGCGCGAGTTCGTCACGGCACTGGAACGCGATTGTGCGGGCCTGCGCATCGGCTGGCTGGGCGACCTGGGCGGCCATCTTGCCACCGAGCCCGGCCTGCTGGACGTATGCGCAGGCGCGTTGAAACACTTCGAGGCCATCGGCTGCCGTGTCGAAGCGGCCCAGCCGGCATTCGACCTGTCGCAGTTGTGGCGGGCCTGGCTGGATCTGCGCAGCTTCACGTTTGCCGGCAGCAATGCGCGCCTGTACCAAGATCCGCAGACGCGCGGTTTGCTCAAGCCCGAGGCCGTCTGGGAAATCGAGCGCGGGCTGCGGCTGTCGGGGCAGGATGTATTCCAGGCGGCAGTAGTGCGCTCGGCCTGGCACGGTGCCGTGCAGCAGTTGTTCGAGCAATTCGACTTCCTGGTGCTGCCGGCGGCGCAAGTGTTTCCGTTCGCGGTCGAACAAGACTGGCCGGCCCACGTGGGTGGGCGCGACATGGATACCTATCACCGCTGGATGGAAGCCGTGGTGCCGGCCACCATGGCCGGCTTGCCGGCGCTGGCGGTCCCGGCGGGGTTCGGCGCAGGGGGGTTGCCGGCCGGTATCCAGATCATCGGGCCGGCCCAGTGCGACCTTGGCGTGTTGCAGGTTGGCCTGGCCTACGATCGTGCCAGCGGCTACAGCGGGATGCGCAGTCCGCTGCTGGCGCAATAGGCAGGCCGCTAGCCCAGCCTGCGGCGCAGCGCCTCGAAGAACAGGGTGGCCTGCAGCCGTTCTGACTGCATTTGCTCGGCCACCTTGGCCGCCATGCCGGGGCTGGCCGGCATCAGCGGCCGGCCGCTGGCATGCGCCAGCACTTGTGCCTGGCAGGCGCGTTCCAGAAAGTACAGGTCGTCGTAGGCGTAGTCGATGCGTTGCGCACAGACGACCACGCCGTGGTTGCCCAGGAAGGCGATGTCGGCCGTGCCCATGGCGTGCGCGATGCGCTCGCCCTCGGCGGCATCGAGCGCCAGGCCGTTGTATTGGGCATCGATCGCCAGCCTGCCGTGGTATCGCATGGAATTCTGCGACAGCGTGGTGTCCGGCGCACGCGCGTCGGTCAACGTCAGCGCGGTGGCATAGGGCATGTGCGTGTGCAGCACGCATTGCTTGCCGGCAATGCGATGGATGGCGGCGTGGATGAACATGGCCGTGGGCTCGACGTCGTGCCGGCCCGCCAGTCTGCTGCCCTGGGCATCGACCAGCACGATGTCGTCGGCCTGCACTTCTTCCCACATCAGGCCGCGCGGATTCAGCAGGAACAGGCCGTCCTGGCCGGGCAGGGCCACGCTGAAGTGGTTGCAGATGCCTTCGCCCAGGCCGTGATGAGCGGCCGCGCGCAAGGCCAGCGACAAGTCGCGGCGCAAGGCGGCTACCGCGGGCGTATGAAAGAGTGCGTTCATGGCGTATGGGGTGGGGGACTGGGTGGCGAGAGTCTACCAAGTTCGCGCCGCTGGTAATCAGTACGCTCGATGCCCATGGTCGCAATGGCGGCTCGTCGGCAAGCGGATGTTTTTCTTACAATGAACTGAAATTCTGTTGCGTGGTCCATGCAATAGCGCGCACGCATCCCGGCACGCGCAGCCTTTTACTGGAGTGTCCGATGAAGTTGGTTTCCCCGTTGTTGTTCGCCGCCGCAACTGTCCTGGCCCTGCCTGCCGTCGCAGCGCCCGTCACCTACGATATCGATCCTTCGCATACCTATCCCAGCTTCGAGGCCGACCACATGGGCGGGCTGTCGACCTGGCGCGGCAAGTTCAACCGGACGTCCGGCGTGATCGTGCTGGATCGCGCGGCGCACAGCGGCACCATCGACATCACGGTGCAGATCGATTCCATCGATTTCGGGCACGACGAAATGAACCGCCATGCGGTGGCGGCCGATATCTTCGACGCGGCGCGCTACCCCACGGCCACCTTCAAGGGCCGTTTCACCAAGTTCGACGGCGACCGTCCCGACGAAGCCGAGGGCGAGTTCACACTGCGCGGCGTCACGCGTACCCTGAAGCTGGACATCGACGATTTCAAGTGCATGCAGCACCCGATGGAAAAACGCGAGGTCTGCGGCGCCGACGTTTCTACATCGTTCAATCGTGGCGATTACGGGCTGGATTTCGGCCTGGACATGGGCTTCAAGCCCAAGGTCGAGCTGGAAATCCAGGTCGAGGCGCTGCGCCGGCCTTAGCGCCAGGTGCCCGGGCGCGGATACGGGTACGGTACTTGCTGCACAGGCACACCCCACGAAGGAGATGCCATGATTTCGGAACGATTGCGGCGGTTGCGCCATATTGCGGAATTCGTGGCCGACCGTAGCGGCGACTACCTGGAATTGGCCGGTATCGAGCTGTCGCTATACCGTTCGGCCCTGGTGACCACGCTGATCAGTTGCGTGGCGCTATTGTTCTGCGCGCTGGGCACTTTGGCATTCGTATCGGTGGCCGCCGTGGTCAGTTTCTGGGATACCGAGTATCGCCTGCTGGCTGCCTGGCTGGTGGCCGGCGCCTGGCTGCTGATCACGCTGATCGCGCTGGCCATCGCCAACAAGAATGCGCCCAGGGAATCCCCCTTTGCCGAACTGAGCCGCCAGGTACGCCTGGATACGGCCGCTGCCCGGAGCCATCATGTCCAAGACCACCACCCAGGCTGACAAGCAGGCGCTGTTGGCCAAGATGGAACACGACCGGTGCGAGTTGGCCGAAGCATTCGGCCGCGCCGCATTGCCAGGCAAGGCATCCAGGGGGTGGGCATCGACCACGGCGCTGGCCGCTGGTGCCGCGCTGGGTTGGCCGCCATTTCTGAAGAAGCCGCTGCGCGCCATGGCCATGGTGGCGGTGCGCGACCGCCTGGCTTCGGTGCTGCGGCGGCGCCATGTAAGGCGCGCCAGCGCGCCGCTGCCCGATGCCGAGATTGCACGCCTGGCGCAATTGGTGGCCGAACTGCGCGCATCGGCCGCACGCTCGGCCGATCCCGGGGACATCGAGCAATTGCGCCGCCAGCTCGACGAGCACGTCCATCGCCTGCGCGCCCTGCAGGCAGCCGCGGCCGAAGCGCCGGTGTCTCCTGCGCCTCCCTCTGCAAGCTGAAGGCGGGACCTAGCCGGCCGCCTGCCGGGCCTGGTAGTGGCGGCGCGCCTTGGCGCGATTGCCGCATGTGGCCATCGAGCACCAGCGCCGCCGGCCGCCGCGCGAGGTATCCAGGAACAGCCAGGTGCAGCCCTCGCATTCATGCAGGCGCGGCAACAGGCCATCGGCGATCAGGCTTTGCGCGGACAGCGCCAGCCGGTGGCGCGGCAGGTCCAGGCCCGCACCGGCAACGTCCAGCAACCAGGCGCCTTGCCGGTGGGGAACCAACGATAGCGTGGCATGCCGCAAAGCCAGCCGGATGTCATTTTCCAGCTGTTGGCGCGGGGCTTCGGGCACAGTCCGGTCGCCTGCGATGGCCGACAGTACCGCGTAGGCGCTTTCGCGCTGCGTGGCCAGCCGGCTGAGCGCCGCGCGCGCGCCACTGCCATTTGCCAGGCGCAGCAGGGGCCGGCGCTCATTGGCGGCCAGCAGGCCCGCCATGGCCAGCCAGTCCAGGACATCGGCCCAGCCCTCGAAGGGCGCCGCATCGCGGGCTTTGGCGGGGCCGCCGCCGGTATTCAGGAAATCCAGGTAGGAATGCCCGCCGACAAAGGCATCGGGTGTCCAGCGCGCTGTTGGCGAAGAGGTATTCATTTAACCGTATTGACGTGTTTTGAAGGTTAGTCTACTGTGGTCGAGACATAACTGTTAAAACGCATTTAAAGGGTTATCATGAGTTCCGTCAACAAGAATGCGCCGCCCATGCTTGCGCATCGCTACGATTTCGAAGGCCAAGCGGTGCGCTACGGGGTATGGGGGCAGGGCCGGCCTCTGGTACTGTTGCACGGCACGCCATTCTCGGCCGTGGTGTGGCGCCGCATCGCCCCCTTGCTGGCGCGCGGCAGGCAGGTCTATGCGTACGACTTGCTGGGCTATGGGCAGTCGGAACAGCGCGACGGGCAAGATGTTTCGCTGGCCACGCAAGGGCGCCTGTTCGCCGCGCTGCTGCGCCACTGGAAACTGGCGCGGCCCGACGTGGTGGCGCACGATTTCGGCGGCGCCACCGCGTTGCGCGCCGCACTACTGGAAGGCTGCGCCTACGGCAGCCTGACCCTGATCGACGCGGTTGCGTTGGCGCCTTGGGGGTCGCCTTTTGCGCGGCATGCCCGCGAGCACCAGGCCGCTTTCGCGGGCATGCCGCCGTATGTCCATGCCGCCATCCTGAAAGCTTATATCCAGGGCGCCGCCCACCGGCCGCTGGCCGACGACGTGATGGCCCTGTACACCTTGCCCTGGACAGGTTCCACCGGCCAGGCGGCGTTCTACCGCCAGGCCGGGCAAGCCGATCAGCGCTATACCAATGACATCGAGCATCGCTACGGCGAGATCGATTGCCCGGTGATGATTCTGTGGGGCGAAGATGACGCCTGGCTGCCCATCGAACGGGGCCGCGCATTGGCGCAGCGCTTTCGCGGCGCCGATTTCCGGCCCGTGCCGCAAGCGGGCCACTTGATGCAGGAAGATGCGCCCGAGGCCATCGTGGCGCACCTGTCGGAATTCCTGGCGGCGGTTTCGCCGCCGGCGCCCCAGCCGGGGCCGGCATCTCTACAATACGGCTCGAACCTGTAGGCGTAACCATAGAGGCAAATGCATGGATGCGGATTTCTGGCTCGAGCGCTGGCGCGACGGGCGTACCCATTTTCACCAGGCGCGGGTGACACCGCTATTGGCCAAGTATTGGCCATCGCTGCAAGTGCCGGCGGGCGGCCGGGTGCTGGTGCCGCTGTGCGGCAAGTCGCTCGACATGATGTGGCTGGCGCAGCAGGGTTTCCGGGTATTGGGGGTTGAATTGTCGCCGCTGGCCGTCGAGCAATTCTTCGCCGAAAACCAGCTGCGGGCCGACGTGCGCGAGGCCGGCCCGGGCCGCTACTACACGGCCGGCGATATCGAGATCTACTGCGGCGATATTTTCGACCTGGGTGCCGACGTGCTGGGCGATTGCGTGGGCGCCTACGATCGCGCCGCGCTGGTGGCGTTGCCGGCCGGCATGCGCGCGCGCTATGCCGCGCATGTGTACGGCCAGTTGTCCGATGCCTACCGCGGCCTGCTGATCACCCTGGACTACGACCAAGACCAGATGGAAGGGCCGCCCTTTTCGGTGCGCGACGACGAAGTGCAGGCTGTCTACGCAGGCCATTCCGACGCCGTGCTGATCGACCGGCGCGATATCCTGGCCAAGGAACCCAAGTTCGCCGAACGCGGCCTGACGCAGCTCGACACCCTGGTGTACCGGCTGCAGCGCCGGCAGGGATAGCGCAGCGATGCGCGGCGGGCGCCGGGTTGCCGTGCTTGCCGTCCTGGCGGTGCTGGGGGGGCTGTATGCGGCCAACGCCAGCTGGCTCGCGCCCGCGCCGGGCACCGGCCCGACCTTGCTGGCGCATCGGGGCATTGCGCAGCGCTTCGATACCGCCAACCTCGAACGCGATACGTGCACGGCGGCGCGCATGCTGCCGCCGCGCCATGGCTACCTGGAAAACACGCTGGCCTCGATGCGGGCCAGCTTCGAGGCAGGAGCCGACATCGTCGAGATCGATGTGCATCCCACCACCGACGGCCGTTTCGCCGTGTTCCATGACTGGACGCTGGATTGCCGTACCGATGGCCATGGTGTCACGCGCGAGCATTCCATGGCGCAGCTCAAGGCGCTGGATATTGGCCATGGGTACACCGCCGACGGAGGCAGGACGTTTCCATTCCGCGGCCAGGGCATCGGCCTGATGCCCGCGCTGGACGAAGTGCTGCAGGCCTTGCCGCGGCACCGCTTCCTGGTCAACGTGAAAAGCAACGATCCCGCCGAAGGGGATCGGCTGGCGGCGTTCCTGGCCGGTTTGCCTGCCGCGTCGCGGCAGCGGGTGATGGTGTATGGCGGCGACTTGCCGGTCGGCCGCATCCGGCAGCGGCTGCCCGACGTGCAGGCGATGTCGCGCGCCTTGCTGCGATCGTGCCTGCTGCGCTATGCCGCGTATGGCTGGGCGGGGATCACGCCGGCTGCCTGCGCCCGCATGCCCGTCTTCGTGCCGATCAACATCGCGCCCTGGTTGTGGGGCTGGCCCAATCGACTGCAGCAGCGCTTGCACAACGTGGGCAGCGAAGCCTACGTACTGGGCCCCTATCATGGCGGCGGGTTCTCGGTGGGCCTGGATACCGCAGAAGACTGGGCGCGCCTGCCCGAAGGATATTCCGGCGGTATCTATACTGACGAAATCGTCGCCGTGGCGCGCTGGATCAAGCGCGGCCGGCAACCCTGACGGCATAACCCGAGAGGCAGTCATGAGTATCCGTATTGTCCAGCTGGGGTCTCCCCGCGTGCCCGGCGAGGGCCTGCGCATCGGTACTGTGCGGCGCCCGCCGCGCGGCGTGCCCAAGGCGGATTTCGCCCGGCGCGATTATTACGATGTCTGGCTGCCCCTGTTGTCGCCCAGCCCCGAACTGGTCAGCCAGGCCAAGGCAGTGGCCAGCGATGCCGAATGGCGCGGCGTGGCCCGCAAGATCCGCGCCGAACTGCACGACGGCGAAGCGGGCAAGGTACTGGATGTGCTGGCCGCCTTGTCGGCCACGGCGGATTTCTCGGTGGGCTGTTATTGCGATGACGAGAACCGCTGCCACCGCAGCGTGCTGCGCGAGCTGTTGCGCGAACGCGGGGCAAGGCTGGCGTAAAGCGTGCCCCGCAGGTGGGTCCTCCCGCTTGCCTGTTTTCCATATTTGAGAGAATATCTCTAATATGGAAAACGCCGGCGCACCTGAAACCGACACTATCGATCGCCAGATCGCGCAGCGCCTGCGTGCGCTGCGCACCGAGCGCGGCTGGTCGCTGGATGACCTGGCGCAACGCAGCCAGGTCAGCCGCGCGACCCTGTCGCGCCTGGAAAATGCCTCGGTCAGCGCCACCGCCAGCGTGCTGGGCAAGCTGTGCGCCGCCTATGGCATCACCGTGTCGCGCTTGATGCGCCTGGTGGAAGACGATTACGCCCCGCTGGTCGCGCGCGATGCACAACCCGTCTGGACCGACGCCAGCGTGGGGTTCGAGCGCCGCTCAGTGTCGCCGCCGGCCCAGCGCCTGGCTGGCGAAGTGCTGGAATGCCGCCTGGCATCCGGCGCGCGCATCGATTACGAAAAACCGCCCCGGCCGGGGCTCGAGCACCACCTGCTGCTGCTGGAAGGCCAGTTGCAGGTCACGCTGGACGGCCGGCAGCACACGCTGCGGCCAGGCGATTGCCTGCGCTATCAATTGACCGGCCCCAACACATTCACGACACCGGCTCGCCGCGGGGCACGCTACTTATTGTTCATCGTCTGAGAGGTGACCGTGGAAACTCCAATCCTGCTTGCGGCCTTGTCGCCCGACGAAGCCGGCAGCCATTTGGCTGAGCTCGGCGCATTGCTGCATGCCTGCGTGCACGATGGCGCCAGCCTGGGCTTCATCCTGCCGCATGCGCCGGCCGAAGCCGAGGCATTCTGGTCCGGCAAGGTGCTGCCCGCCGTGCGCGCGGGCACGCGCACGCTGCTGGTGGCGCGGGCAGGCGGCCAAATCGCGGGCACCGTGCAGCTGGATTGCGATATGCCGTTCAATCAGCCGCATCGGGCCGAAGTGCGCAAGCTGCTGGTGCATCCGCGCTACCGGCGCCAGGGCATGGGCCGCGCATTGATGGTCGAGCTGGAGCAGCGCGCACGTGCATCGCGGCGCCGCCTGCTGACACTGGATACGCGCACGGGCGACCATGCCGAGCCGCTGTATGCCGCGCTGGGCTATCGGCGTGCCGGCGTCATTCCCGAGTTCTGCCTGGATGTTGCGGGACAGCGCCTGGACTCCACCACCATCATGTACAAGCTGCTGTAGCGGCTGCACGAGCGGTGCCGGCGGGGCGTCAGGCGGGGCGGGTCCGGCTCAGGATGAACACGGATGCCAGCACGCATGCAACGCCTATCAACTGTCGCGGCGTGACCGGTTCACCCAGCACGCCGGCTGCCAGCAGCAACGCCGACACGGGGGCCACCGCCGTGAACAGCGAGGCTTCGGTCCCGGTGACGCGTTCGGCACCCGCATACCACAGCAGAAAGCCCGCTACCGTGGGTATCACTGCGTAGTACGCGACAGCGGCCAATGCGCCGGGTGCCAGGGCGATGGACCAGGGCGTCTCGAACATCGCGGCGGCAGCGGCCACCGCCAACCCCAGCGCGCTCATCCAGGTGGACTGCGCCAACGGACGCAGCGGCTGGCGCAGGCGCTTGTTCAGCAGAATGAACAGGCCTTCGCACACGATGGCGCCGAAGATCAGCGCATTGCCCAGCAAGGATCGCGGCTGGCCCGGGTTGCCTTGGGCGGCAATGAAGAACACGCCGGCCGCCGCCAGCCCGATGGCGCCCAGGGCGGCGGGCCGGGGCCGTTCGCCCAGCACCACGATGGCCACGGCAGTGGATACCACCGGCAGGGTGCCGATGATGATGCCGGCATCGGCGGCCGAGGTGTAGCGCAGCCCCGAGATCAGCAGCGCGGTATAGCCCACGCTGCCGGCTCCCGCCTGCAACAGCAGGACGAGCCCGTCGCGCCTGTCCGGCCGGGGCCAGGGCGTGCGCGTCAGAGCCATCAAAGCCACGAACAGCGGCAGCGCCACCGCAAAGCGCAAGGCCGTCGCGGTGAACGGCGGCAGGCCGGCCGCAATCAGCTTGCTGGCGACCACCGTGCTGCCCACCGTGACCATGGCCAAGGCCAGATACCAATATCCCTGTATGCGTCGCGTCATTGCCGGCCTGTGTGTGTGGATCGTGCGTGCAGCCTAGGCAAGGGGCAAGGCGCGGTCTTGTACGTTATTGCAGGCGGCCCCGGCAGCCAGGGTCGCCAGGCGTGTCAGGCTTGCCGCGCGGATGGCTGCGCATAAGCGCCCGGTGTCAGTCCATACAGGCGTACGAAGACATGCGTCATGTGGCTTTGGTCGGCGAAGCCGCTGGCGGCGGCCGCCTGGGCCAGTGCGCTTCCCTGCCGGATCAGGCGCCGCGCCAGCCCGGCGCGACGCTGTACCTGGTAGGCATGCGGCGTCAGGCCGATGGCCCGGGTGAAGCCGCGCAGCACCTGGAAGCGGCTCAGGCCGCTGGCGCCCGCCAGGTCGGCCAGCGAGACCGGCGCGGCCGGATCGTCATCGATCAGCATGCGGGCCTGGGCGATGGCGGCCGGCACGATAGGGGGCCGGCCCGCGGACGGCAGGTCCAGGGTGCCGGCCAGCAGCGCCAGCAGCAAGGACTCTTGCGCCGGCGTGCCGGCGCCTGCATTGGGCGAGGTGGCCGCCGCATACAGCCGGTGAAAGCGCAATGCCAGCATCGCATCGCGCAGCACGGGCCGCGCGAATTCCCGCCAGCCATGCCGGCCTTCGTCGATGTCGGCAAGCGCATGCGCCACCAGCGCCGGCTCGAAATACAGAATCGCCCATTGCCGGCCGGCATCGCCGATGGGCGCGCCATCATGCACTTCGCCGGGATTGACGGTGATGAGATCGCCCGCGCCGGCTTGCACCATGCCGCGGCCGCTGCGCGATCGCTGCGCCCCGCGGATGATCAGGCCGATGCCGAACTGATCGTGCGTGTGGCGGCCGAATGCGTGGCGGGTGTCGGCCTCGATGGCATCGGCGCCGGCGATGGCGCACGGCACGCGCAGGAAATCGCCGCGCGCCATGACGGGACCCTAGCCTCGCGCGCCGTAAGCGGCCAGGCGGCCCGCGGCGCCGGTCAGTTCGTCTTGCAGGCGCCGCATCAATTCATCGGCCGGCAGCCCGCGCGACAGGGCCGCCGCCTGGCCTGCCCACTGCGCGGCGAAGTCGGCGCTGCCCTGTGCCTTGGCGGCAGCATGCAGCGCCTTGCCGGCATCGTAGGTGTAGGGGTAGCCCGGCGTGGGCGGGCAATCGGCGGCGGCGCCCAGGGCGGTCAGGCGATTGGCGATGCCGCGCGCCGGGCGGCCCGAGATCGCCAGGGTGGATATGGTGGACACCGGGCCCGCCAGCAGTGCCTGGCGGTAGGCGGCATCGGCCGACGATTCCGGGCAGGATACGAAAGCGGTGCCCAGTTGCGCGGCCTGGGCGCCCAGCGCCAGCACCGCGGCAATGCCGGCGCCATCCATGATGCCGCCCGCCGCGATGACAGGCAGCCGACACTGCGCGGCCAGCAATCGCGTCAGCGCCAGGGTGCCCAGGTGCTCGTCATGTCCGCCGGGCTGGAAGATGCCGCGGTGGCCGCCGGCCTCGGCGCCCTGGGCAATGATGGCGTCCAGGCCCGCATCGGCGATGTGCGCGGCTTCTTCAGGGCTGGTGGCGCTGGCCATCAAGTAAATGCCTGCCTGGCGCAGGGCGGCAAGGCGCGCGGCATCCGGCAGCCCGAAATGGAAGCTGACCACCGCCGGGCGTTCGGCCAGCAGCACGTCCAGCATGGCATCGTCGGCCACGAAGCTGGTGTAGATCTCGCGCAGCGCGGCCGGCGGCTGGGCATCGAACTCGGCGAAAGCGGGGGCCAGGTATTCCAGCCAGCGTGCCTGGCGGGCCGCGTCGCTGGCGGTGGGCACATGGCAGAACAGATTGACGCCGAAGGGCCGGGACGTCAGCGCCCGTGTCTGGGCGATGGCCTCGCGCGCGCCCGCGGCGTTGGCGGCGCCAAGCCCCAGCGAGCCCAGGCCGCCGGCATTGGACACGGCGGCAGCCAATGCCGGCGTGCTGACACCCGCCATGGGTGCCTGGATGATGGGGGTGGACAAGCCCAGGCGGGCCATCAGGGGTCGGGCAGTATCAGCAGGGGGGGGCGGCATGGCGGTTCCTGAATCGCGGAATTTGCAAGCAACGGTACTTGAATGTGAGTCGGCTGCAAAGGGTGCGGCCGGCAAAGCGGTACGTATCGAAACAATCCTGCAATTTACGCCATCGGGGCAGGCAGCTACGATGCCCGGCTGTCCAGCATTGCCCACCCTACGCGCGTTGACACGGGAGCGCAGATGCGTACTGCATTCGGCAAGGTGAAGACCCGGTTGGCCGCCGGGATCGGTTCGACAGTCGCGGTGGGTACCGCGGCGCTCTACAGCATCTTCGGTGCGGGGCCGCCGGCGCCCGTGGCGCAGTACGCCGCGGGCAGCCAGATCGACGCCGGCCAATGGCACGTGGTGCCGCAACGCGCCTGGGTCAGCCGGCAGAAAGTCTACGACGTGCCGCTCAAGCCGGGCCAGCAGGCCCTGGTGCTTGAGGTCGATCTCAGCAATCGCACGCGGATGTCCACGCGGGACTATTCCAAGCTTTTCAGCCTGCAACCCATACCCGGGATTCCGCTCGAGCAACCGCTGGTCGCGCAGGTGCGCGACCCGCAGCTGGGGCCCTTGCTGCATCCCGGCCTGGGCGAGCGGGTGGCCTTTGTCTGGCGGGTGCCGGATTCGGCCACGCCGCCCGAGGCGCTGAAGGTGGACGTGGTGGCCAAGACGTTCAAGCCGATCGACAACCTGTACGGCACGCCCGGCTGGTTCAACCCCGCGGTCGTGGGGCAGATGACCTTGCCGCTGGAAGCGTTGGCTACCCCATCGGCCACGCCGCCGGGTGCGGCGGAGCAAGGCTCGTGAAGCGCCGGCTGGCGACGCTGCTGCTGATCGTCGCGGCTGGCGCGATCTTGTTCGCCATGCAGCGCAACAGCCCGCGCTATGACGAGTTGACCGGGCCGATTCCCGTGGCCGGCCGCATGGGCCAGACCGTGCACACGCGGCTGTTCGATGCCAAGGTCGAGGGCGTGGAGTTCGCCCGGCAATTGGCCTACGAGCGATTCGGCAGCCAGACCGTGCTTACCACGTCGGGGGTGTGGGCCATCGTCACGGCCGAACTGCAGGCGCGTTCACGGTCGGTCAATGTGGGCCAGGCCGCCTGGGTGGGGCCGCAGGGCTTGCAGTACCTGTTGTCGGATCGCCTGGGCCTGGCGCCGGATCAGCCGCCGCATGCGCTGGATCCGGGCCTGCCGAGGCGCGTGCGGTTCATTTTCGAGATACGTCCCGACCAGGTGGGAGGTGCCACGCTGTGGTTGTCCGAGCGCTTTTCGCCGCGCCTGGATTCCGAGGCGCACATCGCGCTGGATGCCGTGCCGCGCTCGGCCGACGGCGCGCTGGAGCTGAGGGATGTTTTCGAGATCGATCGAGCCAAGGAAGGCAGGCCATGAACGAGCGTGCCGATGACCGCGCGACGGCGGAAGAAAAACGGTGGCGGCGGCGCAGCCTGGGGCTGCTGGTGATCTTGCTGCCGCTGGTGGCGGGCGTGGTCGCGTACGACAGCGCGCAGCGCTGGTGGACGGGCCGCGACCTGATCGCCCGCGAGATCGCGGCCGGCGCTACGGCCGATTTCGGTGGCGCGCGCTGGCGACTGCATGCGTTGCGCATGGCGCCGCTGCCCGCCAGTGCCGGCGTTCCGGAAAACGCCATGGGCGTGGTGGCTGATTTCCGAGTGGAAATCCACGATGCCGATTTGCCCAAGAACTGGCTGGGCTGCGTGATTTCGCTGCAAGATGAGCAGGGGCGCCGCTGGACTCCGACACAGGTGCTGCGGCTGCCGCGCTCGGACGCGCGCGAGTGCATCGCGTCGATCTATTCCGGGGCGCAGGCTGGCGACACGCTGCGCATCCGCCAGGCCTACCTGGTGCCGCGCGAGGCGGCCGATACCCTGCGCGCCACGGTGACGCTGGGGCCGCAGCAGCCGTACTATCTGCGCTTCGCGCAGCCTCCGCAGCGGGTGCAGGTGAAATAGCAGCAGGGCAATAGCAAGGGCGATAGCGCAACAGGGCAATAAGCCGCCGGACTCAGGCGGCCTGGCCGGCGGGTTCCGCGGGTGCCTGGCGGCGCGCCGGTTGCCCGAACGCGGTTTCGAGCACGGCGGCCAGGAAGCAGATGCGCAGCGGTTCGATCAGGATGCCGGTGGACGAATCGCGGAACGGGCTGCCAAACAGCAGCGTCAACCCGTGGGACAGCACTTGCCAGGTGTCCAGGTCGTGCGGCCCGATCAGGCGGCTGGCGCCTATCCATAGCCAGGCGCTGCCCCACTCGATCAATCGATACCCCACGATCAGCGTCACCAGCAGCACCACGCCGGCATTCAGCGTCAGCCGCACGCCGTTGGCCACCGGCAGGTAGCGCGAACGGTAGCCGCCGATGAAATGGGTGATGAAGTCGCGCAGGAATTTGGGGATGGCCCGGTAGCGTTCGCCGAAACGCTCGACGCGGTGATGGATGCGCAGCAGTTCCTCGTCGCTGCGCACATCGTAGCCATAGACCAGCGCGGCCATCACCAGCCACACTACCGGCAGCAGCGCATAGAAAAACAGGTTGACCAGCAGCTTGCCCGGCGTGTCCACCAGGGATTCGACCGGTACCATCCCGGCCGCCCAGGCCGCCGAGATCGGCGTGGCGATCACGTCCAGCAGGCCGCGCAGGTTTTCCCAAAGGTTGTGGCTGACCAGCCAGTCCCAGGCATGGCTTTTCCAGCGGCTGATGACATACAGGCCGATCAGGATCCAGTTCGTTTCGCACAACACCACCACCACCTGCCAGATCGGGCGGCCCGTGCTTTCGCGCAGCCGCTTGGCCACCTTGCGCACCAGCCACGACACGGCCACCGATACCAGCAGCCAGCGGGAATCCAGTGCGTCCAGGATGTTGCCGTGCGTGCCGAACGGATCCAGGTCGAGCGCCAGGCGCGAGTATTGCCGCACGGTATTGCCCAGGAAACCCCAGGCGGCGTAGTAGGCGAAGAAGGGCAGCAGGGCGATGGTGACGGCCGACAGCAAGCGCCGCGAGCCGGCTTCTTGCGCGGGGCCCGCGTCGCCGTCGCCGCGTGCGGCCGCTTGCGCGGCGCGCAGGGCCGGCAGCCCGGGCAGCAGCACCTGGAACATGGTCACGGTCACCACGAGCTGGGCCAGGGCCACCAGCGTCAACACGGCCAGCCCGGCCAGGTGGTTGGCGAAACCGATATGTACCGCCAGCAACAGCAGCAGGTCGTGCGCCAGCACGCCGGCCAGTACCAGGGCCATCAATTGCGGCCAGAAACGCAGCCACAGGCGAAACGTCAGTGCAAACGGCGCGGCGATCCCTTGCATTCCAGTTTCCCTATCGATGGAACCGGCGATCTTAGCAAGCAGCCGGGGCGTGGCGCTGTATCCTTTTTTTTCGGGATGTCAGGGCGCGGCCAGGTCGCCACGGGTCCGCGCGTAGATCCAGAAATCGCGCGGCTGGCCGCGCACCATGCGATAGCTGGCCAGCAGGCCTTCGGGCCGGTAGCCGCAGTGCTCCAGGACGCGGCGCGAGGGCAGGTTGGCATCCAGCACCGTGGCCTGCACCCGCCACAGGCCCAACGACTGCAGGGCCCAGCCGGTGACCGCCGCGCAGGCCCGCGAGGCAATGCCGCGGTTCCACAGGGTCGGGGCCAGGTCATAGGCGATTTCCGCGCGGCCGTGCGCGGCGGCAATCTCGTTGAACCCGATCGTGCCCCGCAGGCGGTTGCTTGCCGCATCGGCAATGGCCAGCCGCACGCAGCCGCTGCCGGGGCTGGACAAGTACAGGGCGATCAACGAGTCCAGGTCGGCTATGCCCGCCAACTGCCAGCTGGTATGACGCGTGACGGCCTCATCGCGCAGGTACTCGTGCCAGTCGGCCGCATCCTGCTGGCGCAGGCGCCGCAGCCGCAGGCCCTGGGTGCCTGCGTCGGGCAGTGCTCCCTCGCTGATGAACGGCCGCAAGTCCACGAGGTGCCCTCAGCGATGCACCAGGATGTTGACCAGCTTGCCGAACGGGTCGCGCACGTAGAAGCGGCGCACGCCCCAGGGTTCGTCGGCGGGGCCGTATTCGATCGCGAAGCCGCCGGCGCGCAGGCGCCGCAGCGCCTCGTCCAGGTCGTCGACTTCGATGGAAAGATCCGGGGTGGGCGTATCCGAGCCGCCTTGCGTGGCGATGCTGACCTGCACATTCATGCTGCGGGGCGCGCCGTAGGTGGCAAGCCAGCCATGGTCCATCAGGATGTCCAGCCCCAGCGCATCGCCGTAGAACCGCTGCGCGGCCGCGATATTGGTGGCGTGAATATTGGCGACGATGCGCTTGACTTGCATGGGATGGCTCCTGGGGCGGGGCACGCCGCGGCACGCAATAGCGCGGTCGTGGCCGGGCCGGCTGTGTGCGTACGATAACGCAGTCAGGCCGGCTGGAGCCCGCGCCGAGGGGTCAGAAGTAGACCTGCGCGTTCAGGCTGACCGTGCGCGTAGGGGCCGGCAAAATGCTGTTTTCGCCTACGAAGTACCAGTAGCGGCGGTCGGTCAGGTTGTCGATGGCGGCGCGCAGCACGACCCCCTTGCCGGCCACGCGGGTGCGATACACCGCGCCCAGGTCCACCGTGTAGTAGCTGGGCAGGTCCAGGCGGTTGGCGGCATCCAGCTTGGCCGATCCCACGTACCTCATGCCGGCGGCCAGGCTCAGGCCCGGCGCGGCGGGCACATCGTAGACCACCTGGCCCGCCGCGACAAAGCGCGAGGCGCCCGGCAGGCGGTTGCCGATATTGGCCGGATTGCCGCTCTTGTATTCCGGGTCCAGCCAGGTGGCATTGCCCTGCACCGACCAGTCGCGTGCCACGCGCGCATTGGCGGCCAGTTCCAGGCCTTGCAGCCGGCCTTCGCCATCCTGCACGTATTCGTTGGCGTTATTCACGTAGCCCGTGCCGCGCTCGATGCGGAACAGTGCCGCCGACGCGCCCCAGTCGGCCTGCTCGGTCTTGATGCCGATCTCGTACTGCTTGCTTTTCAGCGGCGCCAGCATTTCGCCCGCGTTGGCATACTGGCTGCCGACGGTGCTGCCTTGTTCCAGCGCCTCGACGTAGCTGGCGTACAGCGTGGTGCCCGCGCCCGGCTTGTACATCAGCGCCAGCGTGGGCGTAATGGGATGCTTCTTGTAGGTATCGCCGCTGGCTTGGCCCGACGGCAGGAAACTGCGCTGGCGGTACGAGATATAACGCGCGCCGGCCAGCACCGACCAGTGCTCGCCCAGCTTGATGGTGTCGCTGGCGAACAGGGCGTCCTGGTCGAATTCGCCGCCACGGTACATCTGCGGCGTCAGCGACCCCGTGTACGGGGGCGGGCGCGTGCCGTCGAACAGGTTGCCGTTGCCGATCGGCCCGTAGAAGCTGTTGGTGTTGAAGTCGTTGGCCTGGGTCTGCGTGGCGGCCCCCAGCACCACGTCGTGCTGCAGGAAGCCGGTGGCGAATTCACCTTGCACCATGGCTTGCAACTGGTTGAAGCGATACTGATTTTTCTGGTCGTACATGTTGTCGCTGTAGTCGCCGGCATCGTTGAGCAGGTTCAGCGTTTCTTCTTTGTACGTGCGCGTGGCCTGGCTGAAGCTGTAGTCCACCGAAGCCGTCCATTGCGGGGCGAAGTTCCACCGCAGGCCGGTCTTGGCCAGTTTGCTGACCGCGCGGTAGCCGCTGCCGTCGGTAGACAGCCGCGTGCGGCCATTGATGGTGTCGGGTACGCCGCTGCCCTTGAACAGGGGCCCCAGGGCGATAGCTTGCACGGTGCCGCGCGTGTCGCGGTCTTGGTACAGGCCCTCGAATGTCCATAGCAGGTCGGGCGTCAGGCGCAGGTCCAGCGCCAGCGAAAACGAATCGCGGTCGATATTGCCGCGGTTGTACGTGCCGCCTTGTTCGTGGGTGTAGTTGACGCGGTAGCCTAGCCGCTGGTCCGGGCCCACGCGCCCGCCCAGGTCGACGTGCTGCTGGAACACGCTGTCGGTGCGGTAGCCCACGCTGGCGGTGGCCAGGAATTCGTCGGTGGGCTTTTTGGTGATGTAGTTGACAATGCCGCCCGGCGAACCGAAACCGTACATGAAGCCGGTGGCGCCTTTCAGCAGATCGATCCGCTCGAAATGTTCCAGCGGCAGTTCCACGCCATAGTTGACGATGGAAACGCCGTCGATCTTGTAGCTGTTGAAGGCGTCCAGCGGCAGCCCGCGCACGATCAGCGTGGATGGCCGGCTGTTGTAGCTGTTGCCCGCCGCGATCACGCTGGCATCGCGCGCGAACACCTGCCCCAGTGACGACACCTGGCGATCGGCCAATTCTTCAGCCGTAACGGACCTGACCGAGAACGGTGTATCCAGCGCACTGCGCGTCCCCAGCGCGCCGCTGGCCACTGGCGCGGTGGCCGTGCTGGCATCGATGCCCTGCACCACCACCGGAGCCAGGGTGGCAGGGGCCGGCTCATCGGCGCCCAGGGCCACGCCGGCCAGGGTGCTGGCGCAAATGGCGAAAGGGGTCAGAAGCAAAGGGGCAGGGCGCATGGGAAACCGGAAGGGTCTGGAGACGATTCGCCACGGATATTATCTGATAATGATTTTGATTACTATTTAAATATAGAAAGGATTGTCCCTGGCCGGCCGGGCGCCAGCCACCTCGCAAGAAACAGGTGCAGCCAGACCGGGGACGTCGCGGAGCCGGCTGCGCCGGTCCCCCAGCGTCGCGCCCCCCTGGGGGGAGCGCGCAGCGCTTCGGAGGGCTTACAGCCTTTGGATGCGGCCCACGGTGCCGTCGACCTGCACGGGTTCGCCTGGCTGCAATTGCCGCAGAATGCCGGGCACGTTGGCCACGGCCGGAATGCCGAATTCGCGCGCCACGATGGCGCCGTGCGAAAGATAGCCGCCGGTTTCCATGATCAGGGCGCCGGCTTTCAGGAACAGCGGCGTCCAGGCCGGATCGGTGGACGGCACGGCCAGCACGTCGCCCGCCGCCATGCCCAGGCCATCGGCCGGGCTGTGCGCGATATGGATCCGGCCTTGCGCCTGGCCGCTGCTGACTGGCGTGCCTTGCCAGGTGCCGGCCCGCGCGCCGGCCGGTCCGGGGGCGGTGGCGGCCATGGCGGGCAGGGTGCCGTGTTCGGCGATGACCGCGGGTTCGGTGTGCGCGCTCCAGTCTTGCAGGCGGGCGCGCCGCTCGGCGGCGCGGCGGGCGGCGGCGGCGGGTGCCAGGCGCCCTTCGGCCAGCGCGTAGAGCTCGGCTGCGGTCAGGTTGAAGATATCGTCGGGCTGCTGCAGGCCGCCCGGGCCGCCGAAATGCGGTGCCAGCGCGCGCGCGTCGTTGCGCAGCGCTTCCAGGTACGCGGCCAGGGCGCTGCGCGCCGCTTCGCGGTGATTGCTGTCGGCCTGCGCGGCCTTCAGCAGTTGCCTCGCCAGCGGCCGCAGCCAGATCGGCAGGGCGCCGCGCACGCGCTGCCATGCTTGCGTACTGGCCCGCCGCTGCCGTTCGCGCAGGGCGGCCTCATCGTGGCCGACCAGGCCCGCGATCTGATCCAGCAGGTAATCGGGTGCTTCGCGCCAGCGTGGGCTGCGCAGATAGGTTTCGTACAGGCCGCGGTGGCCGTAGCGTTGCAGGAAGGCGTCGAAGGCTTGCCGGAACGGGCTGTCATCGGCCAGCGCGCGGGCCCATTCGGTGCCGGGCCGGCCGGGTTGGCGCAGCCAGGCCAGCGCGGGGCCGTCATGAGCGGCGATGCGCGCCAGCTCGAGCAGTGCATAGCCTTGCGCGGCCGTGACGCTGGGGGGGCCGCCGGCCATCAGGGCCGCCGCCAGGGCGTGGCCCTGGCCCGGGCAGTATTTGTCGATGAGCTGTACCAGGTTGAACAGGGTTCCGCCGCCCGACCCCTGCAGGAAAAACAGATCGTCGGCACCGCGTACCGCCGCAAAGCGCGCGCGCAGGCGCGTGCCCCAGTCGGCCAGCGTGGCGGGCGGCGGCTGCGCGCGCCATGCCGCGGCCTGCTGCATGGCATGCGCCAGCACGGCGGGCGCGGCACGGCGCTGCCGGCCGGCCGCGCGCAGATAGCGCAACAGGCGCAGGCCGCGGGCACCGCGTTCCCGCAGCGCCGGGGGCGGCACGGCGATGGCCGGTTGTTCGCCGCCCAGCAGGCGGTTCATGTCGCGCGGCGGTATGCCCAGCGCGTCATAGCCTTCCCATTGCATCAGCGAGGTCTGCAGGTACAGGCGTCCGTGGAACAGGGCGGCATGCGCGGCACCCGGCAAGATCCGATAACCGGCCAGTTCGTAGCCGCGCGTCAGCATGCGGTCGGCCATGGCGCGGCACAGGGTCCAGTCCAGCGGCGACAGCGGGTCGGGCAAGATTTCGCGGACATTGCCCCGCGACCAGTACGCGGGCTGGCCGGCCAGCGCGGGATAGGTGTGGTGCGCGCGGGCGGTAATGGGCCGTGCCTGCACGATCCAGTAGCGCTCGCCATCCCAGGCCCATTCCAGGTCGTAGCCGCCGTGGGCGTAGTCCAGCGCGGCGGCGGCATCGTGGGCGATGCCGGCCAATTCAATCGCCTGTGCCGGTGTCAGCACGGGTTGCGTGGCACGCTGGCCGGGCAGGGCGCGCAACTCGGTGCCGCCAGCGGCGGCCGGCACGCTGTAGCGGGCCTTGGCGCCCAGGCGCTGGTCTACCAGGTGCAGGCTGCCGTCGACGCGGTTTTCCTGCAGCCGGTATTCGTCGCCCTCGGCCTGGCCGCCGACCAGCGCTTCGCCCAAGCCCCAGTGGGCGTGGATGACGGTATGGTCGTCCCGGCCCGAGACCGGGTCGCAGGTGAAGACGATGCCGGCCGACTCGGCCGCCAGCAGGGGCATCACCACCACTGCCATGCCGGCCTGGTCGCCGGCAGCAATGCCCAGGCCCTGCCGATAGGCCTGTGCCTGCGTGGTAAAGGCCGAATCCCAGATATCGCGCACGGCCTGCAGCATGGCCGCGTGGCCGCGCACGTTCAGCCGCGACAAGTAGATGCCGGCAAACGAGGCGCCGGCGGAATCTTCCATGGAAGCCGACGAGCGCAGGGCCAGCGGCAGGCCTTGCCAGCCGCGGCGGGCAATCTCGTCGGCCAGCGCCGCCTGTACGGCGGCAGGCACCGCGTCGCCTGCCTGGCGCTGGCCGCCGGCGTGCGCCGCGATGACGAAGCCCGCTGGCACGGGCACGCCCAGGCAGGCCATGCGGCCCAGTTGCCAACCCTTGCCCCCCGCCACGGCCGGGCCGGCCTGGGCCGCGGCGGGCCAGTCGAGCAGCAGGGCGCTCATGGCCGGCGCCCCTGGTCCGGTGCGGCCACGCCGTGCAGGAATACATCCAGCGTGGCCTCGAATTCGTGGCGCAGCGGGCCGGCCTGGCCATTGAGCCAGCGCGTCATGGTGGCCAGGTACAGGAACTGGAACAGGTGCGCCAACTGCGCCGGCGGCAGGTCGGCGCGCACTTCGCCGGCTTCCTGGCCGGCGTGGATCAGGGATTCGACGATCTGGTCCAACCCGCTGCGCGGCGTGCGCGCATCCGTGCCGATATCGGCGTAGGCCAGGCGAAAGCGCAGATAGTGCGGCAGATAGGCGCGATGCGATTCGGCCCAATGGCTGGTGGCCTGCAGCAAATACGCCATGCGGGCGGCGAAGTGCGGCAGGGCCCGCATGGCGGCCAGCAGGTGGGGCGCATGGCCGGCCAGGTCGCGGTGCACGTGGTAGGCCAGCAGGGCTTCCTTGACAGGAAAGTGGTTGTACAAGGTGCCCTTGGCCACGTCGGCCTGGGCGGCGATCTGCTCCATGGTGACCGCTTCATACCCCAGCGCCTCGAACAGGCGCAGCGCCGTGTCGGTGAGGTGATCAAGCGTTTGCTCGCGTTTGCGGTGGCGGCGGTTGGGGGCTGGTGAAGACGCGGTCACGGTGGGTTCAATAAATATACGATGTTCAAAATTGTACATCGTATAGTTTTTTGTGTTTGGGGATTGTTCTTCTGGCGTCTGCGCGGGCTGGCCTCGATGGCCGGCCCCGCACTTTTTTCTTCCCCCAAGAAAATGCCGGCTGAAACGCAAGAACCCCGTGCGTCCCGGCGATACCGGGTATTGCCACACCGCTCAGACGCCAGAAGAACCACCCCGCATCACCCCCAAGATGTCACACAACCACTCCAACATCCCAAGAATATTTCCAATATTGACGGCATCTTGCCAACCCTGTAGGGTAGGCGGACACTGCATGCGGGTCGATCGTCGAAAAGGAAGAACTTCGATGGCATATCTCCAGTGCAAGCTCCCCAGGCCGCCGTAGCGCCTGAGCGCGTTATAGCCCTACAAAACGCCATCAGGAGCCTGACCGTGAGTTATCTCGTCGACCGCCTCAAGTACTTCACCCGTGCCAAAGAGTCATTCGCAGATGGACACGGCAGCGTAGTCAAAGAAGACCGCAGCTGGGAAAAGGCGTATCGCGACCGGTGGCAGCACGACAAGATCGTGCGCTCGACCCATGGCGTGAATTGCACCGGTTCCTGTTCATGGAAAATCTACGTGAAGGGCGGCATCGTCACGTGGGAAACCCAGCAGACCGACTACCCCCGCACGCGCGCCGACATGCCCAACCACGAGCCGCGCGGCTGTTCGCGGGGCGCATCGTATTCGTGGTACCTGTACAGCGCCAACCGCATCAAGTACCCCATGCTGCGCGGCCGCCTGGCGCGGCTGTGGCGCGAAGCCCGCAAGACCATGGCGCCGCTGGCCGCGTGGGAACACATCTGTACCACTCCTGGCCTGGCCGATGACTACAAGCACATGCGCGGCATGGGCGGATTCGTGCGCGCCGGCTGGGACGAAGTCAACGAGCTGGTGGCGGCCGCCAATGTCTACACGATCAAGCGCTATGGGCCGGACCGCATCATCGGGTTCTCGCCGATCCCGGCCATGTCGATGGTCTCGTTCGCCGCGGGCAGCCGGTACTTGTCGTTGCTGGGCGGCACCATCCTCAGTTTCTACGACTGGTATTGCGACCTGCCGCCGTCCAGCCCCCAAACCTGGGGCGAACAGACCGACGTAGCCGAATCAGCCGATTGGTATAACTCCAGTTTCATCATCATGTGGGGCTCGAACGTGCCGCAGACGCGCACGCCAGACGCCCACTTCATGGTCGAGTCGCGCTATCGCGGCACCAAGATCGTGTCGATATTTCCCGATTACGCCGAGGGCGCGAAGTTCGGCGATGTGTGGCTGCATCCCAAGCAGGGCACCGATGCCGCGCTGGCGCTGGCCATGGGGCATGTGATCCTCAAGGAATTCCACCTGGAAGGCAAGAGCGAATACTTCCGCGAGTACTGCCGCCAGTATTCCGACATGCCGTTCCTGGTGCGCCTGGTGCGCCAGGGCGACCGCTACGTGCCCGAACGCATGCTGCGCACTTCCGATTTTCCCGACGGGCTGGGCCAGGCCAACAACCCTGACTGGAAGACCGTGGCTTATGACGACGCCACCGGCCAGATCGTGGTGCCGACGGGCTCTATCGGCTTTCGCTGGGGCCAGCAGGAAGGCGGCGACCAGGGCAAGTGGAACCTGGATGCCAAGGACGCGCAAGGCAATCCGGTAAAGCTGCGCATGTCGCTGGTGGGCAGCCACGATGAGGTCGTGCCGGTGGCGTTTCCGTACTTCGGCGGCCGCCAGCACGATTACTTCCAGGGCACCGACCATGCCGAGGTGCTCGAGCGCAATATGGCGGCGCGCCGCTTGCAAACCACCGAAGGCGAAGTGCTGGCCGTTACCGTGTACGACCTGCTGATGGCCAACTACGGGCTGGACCGCGGCCTGGGCGGGGCCAACGTGGCAACCTCGTATGACGACGACGTGCCCTACACGCCGGCCTGGCAAGAGCGCATCACGGGGGTCAAGCGCGACGATGTCATCACCGTGGCACGGCAGTTCGCGCTGAACGCCGACAAGACCCAGGGCAAGTCCATGGTGATCTTGGGGGCGGGCCTGAACCACTGGTATCACATGGATATGGCCTACCGGGGCATCATCAACCTGGTGGTGATGTGCGGCTGTGTGGGGCAGTCGGGGGGCGGCTGGTGCCACTACGTGGGCCAGGAAAAACTGCGGCCCCAGACGGGCTGGACCACGCTGGCTTTCGGGCTGGACTGGTGCCGCCCGCCGCGCCACATGAACGGCACGTCGTTCTTCTATGCGCATACCGACCAGTGGCGCTACGAACGATTGAAAGTGTCCGAGATCCTGTCGCCGCTGGCCGACCCGGCGGCCTTCCAGGGATCGCTGATCGATTTCAACGTGCGCGCCGAACGCATGGGCTGGCTGCCGTCGGCCCCGCAGTTGCAGACCAACCCGCTGCAGGTGGTGCGCGACGCGCGGCAGGCCGGGCAGGAGCCCGCCGCCTATGCCGTGCAGGCGCTGCGCGACGGGCGCCTGAAGCTGTCCTGCGAAGACCCGGATCATCCCGACAACCACCCGCGCAATATGTTCGTGTGGCGCTCGAACCTGCTGGGCTCGTCGGGCAAGGGACACGAATACTTCCTGAAGCACCTACTGGGTACCGAGCACGGCGTGCAGGGCAAGGACCTGGGCCAGGCCGGCGAGGACAAGCCGCAGGAAGTCGCCTGGCACGACGAAGCGCCGCGCGGCAAGCTCGACCTGCTGGTGACGCTGGATTTCCGCATGTCGACCACCTGCGTGTATTCCGACGTGGTGCTGCCCACCGCGACCTGGTACGAAAAGAACGACCTGAACACCTCGGACATGCACCCGTTCATCCACCCGTTGTCGGCGGCCGTGGACCCGGTGTGGGAATCGCGCAGCGACTGGGAAATCTACAAGGGCATCGCGCGCGCGTTCTCGGCCATCGCCGAAACCGAACTGCCCGCCGCGCAAGACCTGGTGCTGACGCCCCTGCAGCACGACAGCCCGGCCGAACTGGGCGACCCCCACGCCGTGCGGGACTGGAAGCAGGGGCAGGCCGAGATGATTCCCGGCAAGACCATGCCGTCGATGGCGGTGGTCGAGCGCAATTACCCCGGCCTGTACAAGCAGTTCACGTCCCTGGGACCGCTGACGCGCAAGCTGGGCGTGGGTGGCAAGGGCATCAACTGGCAGGCTGGCGAAGAATGCGACCTGCTTGGGCAACTGAACTACCAGGTGGCCGACGAAGGCGTCAGCCAGGGCCTGCCGCGCCTGGACACCGACATCGATGCGGCCGAGACCATCCTGACGCTGGCGCCCGAGACCAACGGCCACGTGGCCGTGAAGGCCTGGCAGGCGCTGTCGGCCGTGACGGGGCGCGACCATGCGCACCTGGCGCTGTCGCGCGAACACGAAAAAATCCGCTACCGCGACCTGCAGGCGCAGCCGCGCAAGATCATCTCGTCGCCGACCTGGTCGGGCCTGGAATCGGATCACGTCAGCTACAACGCCGGCTATACCAACGTGCACGAGCTGATTCCCTGGCGCACCCTGAGCGGCCGCCAGCAGCTCTACCAGGACCACACCTGGATGCGGGCCTTCGGCGAATCGCTGTGCGTGTACCGCCCGCCGGTGGATACCAAGTCGATCACGCCCATGCTGGAAGAACGCTACGGCAACGGCAATCCGCAGGTGGTGCTGAACTTCATCACGCCGCACCAGAAGTGGGGCATCCATTCCACCTATACCGACAACCTGATCATGCTGACGCTGTCGCGCGGCGGACCGATCTTGTGGGTATCGGAAAAGGATGCGGCCAAGGCCGGGCTCGTGGACAACGACTGGATCGAGGCCTACAACGTCAACGGCGCCCTGGTGGCGCGGGTGGTGGTCAGCCAGCGCGTGCCGGAAGGCATGACGATGATGTACCACGCGCAGGAAAAGATCGTGAACATGCCGGGCTCGGAAATCACGGGCGCGCGTGGCGGCATCCACAACTCGGTGACGCGCGCCGTACTCAAGCCCACCCACATGATAGGCGGCTATGCCCAGCTGTCGTACGGCCTGAATTACTACGGCACGGTAGGTTCGAATCGCGACGAGTTCGTGATCGTGCGCAAGATGAACCAGATCGATTGGCTGGAAAAGCCGCGTGCGGCCCAACCCAGCACCACCCAAGTTTAAGCACCGGAGACAACCATGAAAGTACGTGCGCAGATTGCGATGGTGCTGAACCTGGACAAGTGCATCGGCTGCCATACCTGTTCGGTAACCTGCAAGAACGTCTGGACCTCGCGCGGCGGCATGGAATACGCGTGGTTCAACAACGTGGAAACCAAGCCGGGCATCGGCTACCCCAAAGACTGGGAAAACCAGAAGCGCTGGAACGGCGGCTGGAAACGCACCGCCTCGGGCAAGATCGAGCCGCGCCAGGGCGGCAAGCTGCGGCTGCTGGCCAATATTTTCGCCAACCCCAACCTGCCCGAGATCGACGACTACTACGAACCGTTCACCTTCGACTACGAGCACTTGCACAATGCGCCAGAGTTGCAGGCCGCGCCCACGGCGCGGCCGCGATCGCTGATCACCGGCCAGCGCATGGAGAAGATCGAATGGGGCCCGAACTGGGAAGAGATCCTGGGCGGCGAGTTTTCCAAGCGTTCGCAGGACTACAACTTCGAGGACGTGCAGAAAGACATCTACGGGCAGTTTGAAAACACCTTCATGATGTACCTGCCACGGCTGTGCGAGCATTGCCTGAACCCCAGCTGCGTGGCGAGCTGTCCGTCGGGGTCGATCTACAAGCGCGAAGAAGACGGTATCGTGCTGATCGACCAGGACAAGTGCCGCGGCTGGCGCATGTGCGTATCGGGCTGCCCGTACAAGAAGATCTACTACAACTGGCAAAGCGGCAAGGCCGAGAAGTGCATCTTCTGCTATCCCCGCATCGAGGCCGGCCAGCCCACGGTCTGTTCCGAGACCTGCGTGGGCCGCATCCGCTACCTGGGGGTGCTGTTGTATGACGCCGACCGCATCGAGCAGGCGGCCTCCGTGCAAGACGAAAAAGCCTTGTACGAGGCCCAGCTGGAGGTCTTCCTGGATCCCGAAGACCCGGCCGTGATCGCCCAGGCGCTGGCCGACGGCGTGCCCCAGGGCTGGCTGGATGCGGCGCGCCAGTCACCCACCTACAAGATGGCGGTGCAATGGCGCATTGCCTTCCCGCTGCATCCCGAATACCGCACCTTGCCCATGGTCTGGTACGTGCCGCCGCTGTCGCCGATCCAGTCGGCCGCCAACAGCGGGCATGTCGGCGCCTTTGGCGAGATACCTGACGTGAAGTCGCTGCGCATTCCACTGCGCTACCTGGCCAACATGCTGACCGCGGGCGATGAAGCGCCGGTGGCGCTGGCGCTGGAACGCCTGCTGGCCATGCGCGCCTTCATGCGGGCCCGCACGGTAGACCGGGAAGAACGCCCCGACATCCTGCGGCAGGTGGGCCTGACCACTGCCCAGGTCGAGGACATGTACCGCTACCTGGCGATCGCCAATTACGAAGACCGCTTCGTCATCCCCACCTCGCACCGCGAGTATGCCGAGGACGCCTTCGACATGCGCGGCGGCTGCGGCTTCTCGTTCGGCAACGGCTGTTCGGGCGGCGTGTCCGAAGGCAGCCTGTTCGGCAGCAAGCCGCGCGGCAACGCGCAGCAGGTGGTGTTCATGGAAGTGCAGCGCGACAAGATGCCGGGCTAGGGAAAGGGCAGCCATGACGAATGCTTCTTTCCCCCCAGCCGGCCCGGCAATGCCCGGCATGCCGGTGTACGGCGTGCTGTCGGCCCTGCTGTCCTACCCGGACAGCGAGCTGGTGGCGGCGCTGCCCGAGCTGCAGGCCGCGCTGGACGCGCGGCAGCGCGCGCAGTTGGCGCCGCTGTTCGCCCTGCTGGGCGGCAGCGGCGACCTGATCGCCCTGCAAGAGCAGTACGTCGCCACGTTCGACCGGCGCCCCGCGCACTCGCTGCACCTGTTCGAGCATATCCACGGCGAATCGCGCGACCGCGGCCAGGCCATGGTGGACCTGCGCGAAGAATACCTGCGCCACGGGCTGCTGCTGGACACGTCCGAACTGCCCGACTATGTGCCGCTGTTCCTTGAGTTCCTGGGGCAGATCGCGCCGGCCGACGCGGCGGCCTTGCTGGGCGATGCCATTCATGTGCTGGCGCGCATCGGCGGCAAGCTGGCCGAAGGCGGCAGTCCCTATGCCGCCGTGTTCGGCGTGCTGCGCACCCTGACCGATACTCAGCCGCAGCCTTTGCCCGAACCGCCGGAAGGCGAGATGGAAGAAACCATGGTGACGTTCGGCCCCGGCGCCGATGGCACCGAACCGGCGCTGCGTGCCCGCACCCAGGCGGCCCAGCCCGTGCATTTCTACGAAACCGATCCCCGGCGGGCGCAGGCGGCGCCCGGGCCCGCGCAAGGAGAGCGAGATGGCTGATCATGTGCACTATTTCTTCTTCGGCGTGTATCCCTACATTGCCCTGGCGGTGTTCCTGTTCGGCAGCCTGGCACGCTTCGAGCGCGAACAGTACACCTGGAAAAGCGATTCCAGCCAGTTTCTGAAGCGCGGTGCGCTGCGCTGGGGCAGCAATCTTTTCCATCTGGGCATCATCGCGCTGTTCTTCACGCACCTGGTCGGCCTGCTGACGCCGCCGGCGGTGTACCACGCGCTGGGCCTGTCCACGCATGCCAAGCAGGTGATGGCCGTGATGGTGGGCGCAATACTGGGCGTGGTGTGCCTGGCGGGCCTGTTGATCCTGATCTACCGGCGCCTGTCCGAGCCGCGCCTGGTCGCGACATCGCGGTTTTCCGATTGGCTGACGCTGTTCTGGATTCTGATCGTGCTGTCGCTGGGCCTGCTGTCCATCCTGACCTCGGCCAAGCACGAAGACGGCGCGCTGATGGTGCTGCTGGGCGAATGGGCGCAGCGCATCGTCACCTTCCGTTCCGGCGCGGCCGACATCATGCAAGGCGTGCCGTGGGTATATCAGTGGCACATGGTGATGGGCATGACGCTGTTCCTGATCTTTCCATTCACGCGGCTGGTGCATGTATGGAGCGGCTTTGCATCGCTGGGCTATCTGACCCGCGCCTGGCAACTGGTCCGGTCGCGCTGATTCCGGGGGGAACATGATTTCTGTAAATGGCATCACCATCGACGACACGCGCCTGCAGGCCGAGCTTGCCCGCCATCAGCACGAAACCGATCCCGTGCAAAGCGCCGGCCATGAACTGGTGCTGCGCGAACTGCTGCTGCAACGGGCCCGCACGCTGGGCGTGGCCCAGGATGACGAAGAGGCTTGCGTGCAGGCCGTGCTGGCGGCCGAGGTGCGCACGCCCGAAGCCGACCTGGATGCCTGCCGCCGCTACTACGAGCAGCATCCCGGCCAATTCATGAGCGGCGCGCTGGTCGAGGTGTGGCACATCCTGTTCCAGCTGACGCCGCGCGTCGACCCGCAGCGCCTGCGCGCGCGCGCCGGCGAAGTGCTGCAGGAAGTGCATGGCGCGGCCCCCGACGCGTTCGCCGGCTACGCGCGCCAGTATTCCAATTGCATGTCGGCCCAGGAAGGCGGGCGATTGGGCGACGTGGGCCGCGGCGAGACCTTGCCTGAATTCGAGCAGGCGGTGTTCGCCATGCCGGCGCACACGCTGCTGGACCATCTGGTGCAGACGCGCCACGGCTTTCACATCGTGCGCACGGGCCGCAAGGCCGATGGCACGCTGATGGCCTTCGACACGGTGCACGCGCGCATCGCCGCCTGGCTGGCGCAGGCTTCCGAACGCCGCGCCACGCATCAGTACCTGCAATGGCTGGTGGGGCAGGCCCGCATAGAGGGCCTGGACATGCCCGGCGCCGATTCGCCGCTGCTGCAGTAAGCCGATACCTATTCGTCGACGGGAGAGCACGATGAACGACAACCGCCCCAGGGCCTATGCGGTGTTGTACAGCAGCACGTTTGCCTTCATGGTGTGTTTCGTGGTGTGGATGATGTTCGGCGTGCTCGGTATCCGCATCCGGCAGGAATTGGGGCTTAGTGCCTTCCAGTTCGGCCTGTTGACTTCCACTCCGGTGTTGACGGGCGCCATCTTCCGCCTGCCCCTGGGGCTATGGACCGACCGCTACGGTGGGCGCGTCGTGATGACGGTGCTGCTGGCCGGCTGCGCGATTCCGGTGTACCTGGTCAGCTTTGCGCAAGCGTTTTGGCAGTTCCTGCTGATTGGGCTGTTCCTGGGGTTGGTGGGTGCTTCGTTCGCCGTGGGCACGCCATATGTGTCGCGTTTTTTTTCTGCCCAGCGCAAGGGCTTCGCCATGGGTTTCTTCGGCGCCGGCACGGTGGGGGCGGCGGTCAACCTGTTCATCACGCCGATCTTGCTGGAAACCTACGGCTGGCGGATGGTGCCCAAGATCTACGCGGTGGCCTTGCTGGCGACGGCGGTGGGGTTCTGGTTCGTGGCCGCGCCCGACCCGGGGGCCGGGAAAACCGGCGGCAAGCTGGCCGACCAGTTCAAGGTGCTGAAGAACCCGCGCGTATGGCGCTACTGCCAGTACTATTCGATCACTTTCGGGGGCTTCACGGCCCTGTCGCTGTGGATTCCGCAGTACTTCCAGGCCGAGTTCGGCCTGACGCTGGTGGCCGCCTCGGCGCTGGCGGCGGGCTTTTCATTGCCCGGCGCGGTGCTGCGCGCCGTGGGCGGCGGCCTGGCCGACCGCTTCGGCGCACACAGAATGACCTGGTGGTGCCTGTGGGTAGCCTGGGTCTGCCTGTTCATCTTGTCGTACCCCAACACCACGCTGACGGTACAGACGCTGCACGGGCCCGAGGCTTTCCACATCTACCTGCCCATCTGGCTGTTCACCCTGCTGTTGTTCGTGCTGGGCGCCATGTTCGCCTTCGGCATGGCGTCCACCTTCAAGTACGTGGCCGATGATTTCCCCGACAACATGGGGGTCGTGACCGGCATCGTGGGCCTGGCCGGCGGGCTGGGCGGGTTCCTGCTGCCGCTGATGTTCGGGGCCATGGCCGACCTGCTGCAGATCCGCTCGAGCTGCTTCATGCTGCTCTATGGCGTGGTGTGGGTGTCGTTGATCGTGATGTATATCTCCGAGGTGAAGAAGGTGCAGATCTCGGGAGAAGTAGCGCGCAGCTGACGTGCCCGCGCAAGACCGGCCCAGGTGTCAGGCTCCGCAGGTGCCTGACACCATCGTGTGGCAAGACTGTCTCAATCGTATGGTGTCAGGCACCCTGACGGGAGCCAGACCCCTGGCAGCAGCCGCCCAGGACCGGCCCAGGTGTCAGGCTCCGCAGGTGCCTGACACCATCGTGTGGCAAGACTGTCTCAATCGTATGGTGTCAGGCACCCTGACGGGAGCCAGACCCCTGGCAGCAGCCGCCCAGGACCGACCCAGGTGTCAGGCTCCGCAGGTGCCTGACACCAAAGTGTGCAGCGACTGTCTCATTCGTATGGTGTCAGGCACCTTGACGGGAGCCAGACCCCTGGCAGCAGCCGCCCAGGACCGACCCAGGTGTCAGGCTCCGCAGGTGCCTGACACCATCGTGTGGCAAGACTGTCTCAATCGTATGGTGTCAGGCACCCTGACGGGAGCCAGACCCCTGGCAGCAGCCGCCCAGGACCGGCCCAGGTGTCAGGCTCCGCAGGTGCCTGACACCATCGTGTGGCAAGGCTGTCTCAATCGTATGGTGTCAGGCACCCTGACGGGAGCCAGCCCCCTGGCAGCAGCCGCCCAGGACCGGCCCAGGTGTCAGGCTCCGCAGGTGCCTGACACCAAAGTGTGCAGCGACTGTCTCATTCGTGCAGTGCCAGTCACCCTCGCGGCAATAGCGCAGCCTGGCGCGTCTCAGATGGGACCGCTCGCGATGCCCGCGTGTACATAGATGCCATAAGCGTCGCGCCGTGCCGCGTCATCGTTGCCCATGGCGAGATACAGCATGTGCAGGTCCAGCATCGTGGCGGGAGCCATTCCCATGCGTTCACGATAACTCGACCAGGGATAATTTTCTGCCGCCGCAACGATTTGTGCACGCACTGGGTTCAGTTCGATATATCGGCAGCATTCCAGCAGGTATCGCTCTTCATCGATCACCCTGGACTTGAACCGGGCTTCCCAGATCGATCCCGTTGTCTGTTTGCGCGCATTCCATCGCCGGGTAGCGCCGCCTGCCAGATGTTGCATCAGGGTGGAAAGTGAATCGGGATCGGCTGCGGGCGTCAACAGCAGATGCACGTGGTTGGGCATCAAACACCAGGCATGTAGCGCCACGGATAACTGCGCCGCGTGGTACTGCAAGTCGTGCAGGTAAGTACGGTAATCAACGGCTCGTTCGAAGACCACCTGGCGCCGATGGCCTCGCTGAACGATGTGGTGGGGCTGGTGCGCAAGAAGAATACGACGTGGTCGAGGCATGGTCTGCATGGAAAACAGAACAGTGCTGACAATAGTGCCTGGGCGGATTGGTGTGTTGCTGGTAGAGGCGGATTTGTCCGGGCCAAAATGCGGGCGCGCAGCTGACGTGCCCGCGCAAGACCGACCCAGGTGTCAGGCTCCGCAGGTGCCTGACACCAAAGTGTGCAGCGACTGTCTCATTCGTATGGTGTCAGGCACCCTGACGGGAGCCAGACACCTGGGCCTAGCAAGACGCGCGCAGCGCTTCGGGGGTGGGACTCTTTCACTTCAAGACTTGGCCGTGGCCGATACGGCGCGCAGGTATTGCACCGGCCAGCCCGCTTCTTCGTCGAGCTGCGCCGCCGCCCGCAAGGGCCAGTACGGGTCGCGCAACAGTTCGCGCGCCAGCAGCACCATGTCGGCCTGGCCGCGCTGCAGGATGGCTTCGGCCTGGTCGGCGCGAGTGATCAAGCCCACCGCCGCCGTGGCGATATCCGCCTCGCGGCGGATCTGGTCGGCGAAAGGCACCTGGTAGCCTGGCTCGGCCTGCCCTTGCGATCCGGGCACGATCGATCCGCTCGAGCAATCCACCAGGTCCACGCCCAGCGCCTTCATGCGCCGCGCCAATTCCACTGATTGCGCGACGTCCCAGCCGCCTTCCAGCCAGTCGGTGGCCGACAGTCGCACGAACAGGGGCAGCTCTTGGGGCCAGGCTTCGCGCACGGCGGCCACTACCCGCAGCGGGGCTCGCACGCGCGCGTCGAACGATCCGCCGTAGGCATCCGTGCGCTGGTTGCTCAAGGGCGACAGGAACTGGTGCATCAGGTAGCCGTGCCCCATGTGCAGCTCGACCACCTGCATGCCGATGGCCCGGCTGCGCTGCGCGGCCGCGGCGAAATCGTCTACTACCTGGGTGATGTTGGATTCGGTCATCTCGCCGGGCAGCGGGTACGCGTCATTGAAGGCCACGGCGCTGGGCGCGCGCACCGGCCAGCCGCCTTGTTCCGAGGGCACGGCCTGGCGGCCCTGCCAGGGAACTTGCGTCGAGCCCTTGCGGCCGGCGTGCGCCAACTGGATGGCGGGCACCGCGCCTTGTTCGGCAACGAACTGCGCAATGGGCGCCAGAGCGGCGGCGTGCGCGTCGCTCCAGATGCCCAGGTCGGCCGGGCTGATGCGGCCCGCGGCCGACACGGCCGAGGCTTCCACCATGACCATGCCCGCGCCGCCCACCGCGCGGCTGCCCAGGTGCACCAGGTGCCAATTGCTGGCCAGGCCGTCGTGGCAGGAATACTGGCACATCGGCGCCACGCCGATGCGGTTCTTGAACGACACGCCACGCAATCGCAGCGGAGTAAACAACAGGCTGGGCATGCTCAATTCACAGTAACGTGGGCATCGCGCACGACCTGGCGCCATTTCCCGGTTTCGCTGGCAAGGTATTGTCCGAACTCGGCCGGCGTGCCGCCGCGCGGCTGCAGCCCCATGTCGGCAAAGCGCTTGCGCAGCGCGTCGCTGCGCAAGGCGCGATTGACCGCCTGGTTCATGGTGTCGACCACCGCGGCCGGCGTATCGCGCGGCGCCACCATGCCATACCATGGCGTCACATCGTAACCGGGGGCGCCGGCTTCTGCCAGCGTGGGCACGTCGGGCAATACCGGCACGCGTTCGGGGCTGGTCACGCCCAGCGCGCGCACCTGGCCCGACTCGATGCGCGGCAAGGCGGCGCCGACACCGTCGATCATCACCGCGACGCGGCCCGGGATCAGGTCGCTGTAGGCGGGGGCCGTGCCTTTGTAGGGCACATGCGTCATGTCCATGCCGGTCATGTAGCGCAGCACCTCGGTGGCCAGGTGCGCCGAACTGCCCGCGCCCGCCGACGCATACGACAGGTCGCCTGGATGCGCCTTGGCGTAGGCGATCAAGTCGCCCAGCGTCTTGAACGGTGACTGAGCGCTGGCCAGCAGCACGTGCGGCGCCGCCGCCACCAGGGCCACCGGGGCGAAGTCGCGCAGGTTGTCGTAGGGCAGGTTCTTGTGCAGGCTGGCATTGACGGCCAGTACGCTGAAGGGCGCCATCATGTAGGTATAGCCATCGGGCGCCGCCTTGGCGGTGGCGTCGGCGCCGATGATGCCGCTGGCCCCGGGCCGGTTCTCCACGATCACTTGCTGGCCCAGTTCGCCCGCCAGTTGCTCGGCGACCGCGCGCGTCATCAGGTCCAGTGTGGCGCCGGCCGAGAATGGCACGATGATGCGTATGGGATGTTCGGGGTAGGCGGCGCGGGCGGCGGGCAGCGTAGCGCCGGCGGCAATCAGCAGGCAGGCGCAGGCGCGCAGCAGCGCGGCCCACGGCCGTGGGAATGGCAGATTCATCTTGGCTCCTCTTGGAAGCCCCGGCACCATGCCGGGGCCTGCGCGCCTGTGGCCGGCGCTGTTCCGGGCGCAGTATAGGTAGGCGCCGGGCGCCGGCATAGGGCCGGATCAAGAACTTGATGTTTCCAGCGTGGAAACTATCCGGGCCCGATGCCGGTCCAGTCGGGCCGGCTGAACCATGCTTTCAGGAAGTCCAGGAAGGTGCGCACGCGCAGCGGCAGATTGCGCCGGCTGGGGAACACGGCGTAGATGTCCAGGCCGGTGGGGCGGTATGCCGGCAGCACGATATCGAGCCGTCCGTGGCGGATGTCGTCGGCCACCATGTAGGTGGGATGCATCGATATGCCATGGCCCAGCAGCGCCGCATGGCGCAGCGGTTCGCCGAAATTGGCGCGGATGGTGCCGCCCACGCGCACCGAGCGCGGCGTGCCCTTGGCGTCCTGGAAGGTCCAGGTATTGGTGGGCGCCTTCAGCGCATGCACCATGCAATCGTGTTCGGCCAGGTCGGCCACGCTGGCGGGGCGCCCGCGGCGCTTCAGGTAGCCGCGGGTGGCCACCAGCACCTGCGGTGCCACCGCCAGCCGGTGTGCCATCTGGCTGGTGTCTTTCAGGCCCGAGGCAATGCGCACCGACATGTCCAGCCCTTCGGCCACCAGGTCGGTGCGGCCATCGTCCAGGTACAGCACCGCCTGGATATCCGGATGCGCCGCGGAAAACGCCGTGATCACCGGCACCAGGTGAAAGGCCCCGAACGACGGGGGCGTGCCCACCCGCAACATGCCCTTGGGTTCCTTGGCCGAGCGCCGCGCCGCGGTTTCGACGGTTTCCACCCGTTCGAGCAGTTCGCGGCCGTTTTCAAGCAAGGCCAGCCCGGATTCGGTCAGGCTGACGCTTTTGGTGGTGCGCATCAATAACTGCACGCCCAGGTGATGCTCCAGCCAGTTCACGTGCTTGGTCACGTTGCCCTTGGCCATGCCCAGGCGCTGCGCGGCGCCCGAGAAGCTCAGGCCCTGGGCCACTTCGATGAACACTTCGATGCAGCGCAGCTTGTCCATGGGTGGCGTCCGTTTGTTTTCAATTGGGAAACGATAAATTCCCGTTCCGATTCTATCCCGGCCTCGGGCGCGTCGATACACTGCCCCTCGATTGCCGGTGCCGGTTGCCGGCTCCGTATCCCGCTGATGCCGACATGCAGACTGAATCGAACCGCTACATCCACCAGGCCATGCGCACCCGCCTCGTGTTCGGCGCCGGCGTGCTGGCCGAGGCGGGGCGCGAGATCGCCGCGCTGGGCTGTAGCCGGCCCTTGTTGCTGGCCAGCGGCCGTTCGCGTGCCATGCCGGCCCATGCTCGGCTGCGCGAGGCCTTGGCCGGCATGGATTGCGCGGAAAGCGGCGACGTGCCCGCGCATTCGTCGCCCGGCACGGTGGTGGCCGTGGCGCAAGCCCTGGCCCGGCACGGCGCCGATTGCCTGGTGGCTTTCGGCGGCGGCAGCGTGGCCGACACCGCCAAGGCGGCGGCCTTGCTGGCGGCCGAAGGCGGCGAACTGGCCTCGCATGCCACGCGATTCACGCCGCCCGCCAGCGTGCACATGCCGCCGCTGCTGCGCACCAAGCTGCCCATCGTGGCTGTGCCGCTGACGGCGTCCGGCGCCGAAGTCACGCCGTCGTTCGGCATTCGCACCGAGGCGGGCGAGAAGCTGATGTTCTGGGATGCGCAACTGGCCAGCCGCGTGGTGCTGCTGGACCCGCAATTGAACGCCGCCATGCCCGCGTCCGTGATGCTCGAGACCGGCATGAACGCGCTGGCCCATTGCATCGAGGGCTTGTATTCCACTCATGGATCGCCCATCGCCAGCGCGCTGGCCCTGGACGGCGCGCGGCGCCTGCGCAGCGCCTTGCGGCATGTGGCCGCCGCGCCGGCCGATGTGGCGGCCCGTGGCGAACTGCTGGTGGCCGCGCACATGGCCGGCATGGTGCTGGCCTCGGCGCGCAGTTGCCTGCACCACGCGCTGTGCCATGTGCTGGGGGCCACCACCGGCGTGGCCCATGGGGCGCTGAACGCGGTGATCCTGCCGCATGCGCTGCGCTACAACCTGCCCGCCGCGCGCGAGCCGCTTGCCGCGCTGGCGGCGGCCTGGTCGGCAGGCACGCGGCCCCAGGCCGCCATCGAGCAGGTGGCTGCGCTGCAGGCCGAGCTGCGCGTGCCGCAACGGCTGCGCGACCTGGGCATCGCGCGCGACGTGCTGCCCCAGGCGGCCCGGCGCACCCTGCACGAGCGCGGCCTGGCCTGCAATCCGCGCCGGGTGCGCGGGGCGGCCGAACTTGAAACCTTGCTGGATGCCGCCTGGTAGCGGCAGCGGCCAGTCATATATGGAGAGAGCAATGAACATTGTCGAAAGCGGATACAGCCTGGGCGCGCGGGTGGAAGGCCTGGACCTGTCGCAGCCCATGGCGCCGGATACCTTCAGCCAGGTCGAGCAGTTGCTGGGCCGCCATGGCGTATTGAGTTTTCCGGGCCAGGACCTGACCCCGGCGCAACTGAAAGCCTATGCGCAGCAGTTCGGCACGCTTGAGGTCAATGTGGCCAACAGCTATCAAGAGCCGGACCTGCCCGAAGTGATGATCCTGTCGAACCGGGTCGAGAACGGCAAGCCGGTAGGCCTGGCCGATGCCGGGCAGGATTGGCATACCGACATGTCGTACAGCCGCATGATCGCCTTCACGAATATCCTGTATGGCGTCGAGATCCCGATGCGCGATGGCGAGCCGCTGGGCTGCACCGAGTTCTGCAATATGCATGCGGCCTACGACGAACTGCCGGACGAACTGAAGCAGCAACTGGACGGCATGACAGTGCTGCACGATTTCAACAAATTCTGGGAACGCATGCGCCAGGAAAAGGGCAGCACGCGCCCGCCCTTGACCGAGGCGCAGCGCCGCGCCAAGCCGCCGGTGTCGCACCCGATCTTCCTGACGCATCCCATCACCGGGCGCAAGGTGCTGTACGCCAACCCAGGCTATTCGATGCGCATCAACGAACTGCCGCCCGCAGAAAGCGACCGCACGCTGGACTTCCTGTTCCAGCACCAGTTGCAGGACAAGTTCCGCTACCGGCACCGGTGGAGCGTGGGCGACGTGCTGATGTGGGACAACATGGGCACCATCCACAATGCGGTGGCGGACTATGCGCCGCACGAACACCGGCTGATCAAGCGCTGCCAGGTGATGGCCGACCGCTACTTCGGCGAGGCCGCGCCATGAAGCTGATCAGTTATCGCGCCGGGGGCGGCCGCCCGTCGGTGGGGGCCGTGCTGGACGGCCGCGTGCTCGACCTGGCCGATTGGCTGGATGGCGTAAGCCCCGACCCCGCCACGCAGGCCTGCCTGGCGCAGGCCGGCCTGCTGCCGGCCGCGCACGGCATGCTGCGGCTGCTGCAGGGCGGCCCGCAGGCGCTGGCCGACCTGCAACGCCACCTGGCCGGCCGCCAGCCCGCCGATGGCGCGGCGCGGCTGGCCGACCTTGAATTGCTGGCACCCGTGCCCCGTCCGGGCAAGATCGTGGCGGTGGGGCGCAACTACGCCGACCATGCCAAGGAAACCGGCGTGGCTCCGTTCGAGCAGCCCCGTATCGTCAGCAAATTGCCTTCCAGTGTCTGCGCGCCGGGGCGGGCCGTGCCGCGGCCGGCCGGCGTGGCCAAGCTGGATTTCGAGGCCGAGCTGGCGGTGGTGATCGGCCGCCCCGCGCGTGCCGTGGCCGAGGCCGACGCGCTGGCCTGCGTGGCCGGCTACACCGTGCTGGACGACGTCAGCGCGCGTGAGTTCCAGTTCGATGTGTCGCCGGCCCAGACCACTTTTGCCAAAAGCATGGACAGCTTCGCGCCCATGGGCCCCTGGCTGGTGACTGCCGACGAAGTCGGCGACCCGCAGGCGCTGACGGTGCGCAGTTGGCTGAACGGCGAACTGATGCAGGACGCCAGCACGGCCGACATGCTGTTCCCGGTGGCCACGCTGATTGCCTACGTGTCGCGCTTCATGACACTGGAACCCGGCGATGTGCTGGCCACCGGCACGCCGGCCGGCATCGGCGCCTTCCGCGATCCGCCTGTCTATCTGCAGCCGGGCGACCGCCTGCGCATGGAAGTGTCGCGCGTGGGCGTGCTGGAGCATTCGATTACCGCGTAAGGCCACGCAAGCGCTTGCGCATTACCAGGACATATCGCCAAGACCCATTGCCAAGTTGTACCCCGGTGCTTGCGCACCGCCATAACAGCAACAACCGATAAGGAGAGACCCATGAGGAGACCCATGATCCGGGCGGCCTGTGCCGCCTTGTTTGCCGCAGCAGCGCTGCCCGCCGTTTCAGCGGCGGCCGACAGCTATCCCACCCAGCCGGTACGCATGATCGTCGGCTTTGCCGCGGGCGGTCCCACCGATGTCATCGCGCGCCTGCTGGCGCAGGACATGAGCCGTACGCTGGGCCAGTCGGTAGTGGTAGAAAACAAGACCGGCGCCAATTCGCTGATTGCCACTCGCGAAGTGGCGGGCGCCCCACCCGATGGCTATACGGTGTTGTTCGCCTCGTTGTCGCACAACGTCAACTGGCTGTTGCTGGGCGAGAAGGCAGGCTACGACCCGCTGAAGAGTTTCGCGCCTATTTCCAATGCCGCATCGCTGCCCATGGTGGCGGTCACCGCCTACGATTCGCCCTTGCGCTCGATGAAGCAACTGATCGAACAGGCGCGCGCCAAGCCCGACAGCATCAGCTATGGCTCGGCTGGCAATGGCGGCTCGGCCCACCTGGCGGCGGCCATGATGGGCACCATGGCCGACCTGAAAATGATCCACGTCCCTTTCCGTGGCAATGGCCCGGCGCTGACCGAGGTGATGGCGGGACGGGTGTCGTTCATGTTCTATCCCATCATCGGGGTGGCCGAGAACGTGCAGGCCAAGCGCGTGCGGGTGCTGGCGCAGGGCAGCCCCGAGGCCGGCGCCGATTTCCCGGGCGTGCCCGCCATGTCCGACATCGGTTTTCCCGACTTCCAGGACACGGCGCCCTGGGTCGGCCTGCTGGCCCCGGCCGGCGTGCCCGACGCGGTCGTGCAGAAGCTGAACCAGGCCATGGTGCACGCGCTGGAACAGCCGCAGATACAGTCGCGCATGAAAGACCTGGGCGCCTTGCCCATCGGCGACACGCCGCAGCAGTTCCATGACTTCCTGGTGCAAGACCAGAAACGCTGGGCCGCCGTGATCAAGGCGGCGGGCATTTCGGCGCAATAGGCGGTGCGATGACTGCAGCAAGCCGTGCCCAGAGTATCGAAGACTTGCGCCGCGCGGCGCGCCGCCGCCTGCCGCGCGCCATCTTCGATTTTTTCGATGGCGGCGCCGAAGATGAACTGGCGCTGGCGGCCAATCGCGCGGCTTTTGCCCGGCTGCGCCTGGCGCCGCACGCGCTGGTGGATGTGTCGCAAGTGCGGACGCAGGCCCAGGTGGTGGGCGGCCCGGCTGCATTGCCCTTGGCCGTGGGCCCCACCGGCGCGGTGGGCTATGGCCGCCCCGGCGGCGATATCGCCATCGCGCGCGCCGCAGCGGCGGCGGGCGTGCCGTACACCTTGTCCACATCGGCCACCGCTTCGATCGAGCAGATCGCCGATGCCGCGCCCGGCCGTTTGTGGTTCCAGGCCTATATCCTGCGCAACCGCGAATTGCTGGACACATTGATCGCCCGCGCCCACGCCGCCGACTACGAAGCGCTGATGATCACCGTGGACTTGCCGGTGGGGGGCAAGCGCGAGCGCGACGCCCGCAACCATTTGTCGTTTCCGTTTCGCTATACCGCCCGCAACCTGCTGGATTTCGCCAGCCGGCCGGCCTGGGCGATGGGCGTGCTGCGGCGCGGCCTGCCTGTCATGGAAAACCTGAAAGGCCTGGAGGCCCCGGCCGCCAGCGCGACCCGGCTGGCCTCATCGGTGGGGCGCAGCTACGACCCGTCGTTCGATTGGACCCGCCTGCAGGCAATACGCGATGCGTGGCCGCGCAAGCTGATCGTGAAAGGCATCTTGCGTCCCGACGACGCCGAACGCCTGGCGGCATTGGGGTGCGATGCCGTGGTGGTATCGAACCACGGCGGGCGCCAGTTGGACAGCGCCGCGGCCACGCTGGACGCCTTGCCCGGCGTGGTGCGGGCCGTGGGCGGACGCGTGCCGGTACTGGTGGACGGTGGCGTGCGCCGCGGCGCCGACTTGCTCAAGGCGCGCGCGCTGGGCGCGCAGGCCGTGCTGGTGGGCCGCGCCACGCTATGGGGCGCGGTGGCCGCGGGCCAGCCCGGCGCCGAGCGCGCCCTGGCCATCTTGCGCGATGAACTGCAGCGCACCATGCAATTGTGCGGTGTCTGCCAGGTGGCGGATATCGGCGCCGACCTGCTGTTCCAGGGCTGACCCGGCCGGCGCCGGCTATGGCGCCGCGCCCCATTCCTGCACGAAGGTGGCGCGAAACGCGCGCAGCCAGGCCAGGCGCGATTCGGCCAGGGCACGCGCGGCAGCGGTATGCATGGCGGCGGGCAGGGTGGCCAGCTTGACTTCGATATGGTCCAGCGCATAGGCGCGGTCATCCAGGGGCCGCGCGCGCGCCAGCGGGTCTTCGGGGTGGGCGAAGGCCGACCCCATGCGGCCGGCCGTGTAGAACAGGCGCGCCAGCCCCACCGCGCCCAGCGCATCGAGCCGGTCGGCGTCCTGCACGACCCTGGCCTCGACCGTGGTGGGCGCGATACCGGCCGAGAAGCTGTGGGCTTCGATGGCGTGCGCCACCGCGTCGAGCTTGCCGGCGGGAAACCCTGCCTGCGCCAGGTGCGTGCGCGCCTGGGCGGCGGCCATGCGCGAGGCCTGCGACCGCTCGGGGTGGTTCTTGGGAAGATTGACGATGTCGTGCAGATAGCAAGCGGCCTGGACTACCAGCGGGTCGGCTTCCGGGTGGCTGGCCAGCAGGGTGTGCGCCAACTGCCAGACGCGGTGCAGATGGTTCAGGTCGTGCGCGCCGTCGTTCTGGCTGTCCGCCGTGGCAATGGCGATCAGGCGGGGCGCCCAGGCGGCAAGAAGGTCGGGCATGAATGGTTCCTGTAGGGGGACAGAACCCGCGTCGGCGCGGGCAATCCGCAAGCATACGCTGCCTGCCGGGCCCGTCCGGCAAGGATGCGGGATGACCCGCCTTGACCCCCAATCTACTAGTAGGTAACAATCCAGGCATGACTACCGCCACCACCCGCGAACAGCTCCTGGACCATGCCCAGGCACTCATCATGCAGCGAGGCTACAACGGCTTCAGCTATCGTGATCTGGCCGACCGGGTAGGGGTGAAAACGGCCAGCATCCACTATTACTTTCCCTGCAAAGACGACCTGCTCATCCAGGTGATCGAGGCCTATGGCGCCCAGGCAGCCGCCAGGGTGCAGGCCATCGACGCCACGCTGCCCGCCAAGGAACGGCTGGATCGCTATGCCGCGATGGTCCAGGGCACCCCGGCCGACCGGGTTTGCCTGTGCGGCATGCTGGCTGCCGATTTCGCTTCGCTGTCGGATCGCGCACGACTATCGCTGCAAGCTTTTTTCCGCTTGAACGAGGCCTGGCTGGCCAAGGTCATTGCCGATGGCCTGAGCGATGGCACGCTGAAATGGCCGGGCGACCCCGAAGCCGCCGGACGCTGCCTGTTCGCGGCATTCCAGGGTGCCCTGATGGGTTCGCGCCTGTTCCAGAACCAGGCACGGCTGCACGACGTCGTGGCCTCGGTGCAATGCCAGCCGGACCAGGGCCAGCCCGGTCCGGCTTGATGCCGATGCGCCGGCAAGTGCGGCCGCTATCGGTTTCCTTCACGCGGGTTCGCGCAAGCCAACCGTTGCCGGCAACAGGTCTTCCACGCGGTCGCTGTTCTGGAACAGCCGCGCGCTGACTAGGCTGCCCTGCAGCGCTGCGAACATCGCGCGCGCCGCCGTGCGCAGGTCGCCCGGCACGCGCAGGCTGCCTTCGCGCGCGCCCTGGTCCAGCACCTGGGCCAGCCAGTCTTCGTTGGCGCGATAGAAATCCTGCAATGCCTGCCGCACGCTGGCGGGCAACGACGCCAGGTCGGCCGCCAGCGCGGCCGCCAGGCAGATGCGTTCGGTGCCGCAGAAGGCGCGCCGGTGCACGTCTACATAATCGCGCAGCTTGGCGTCGGCGCTCAGGCCGGCGTCGATGCCTTGCATGGCTGCCTGCCAGCGCGACCGATAATGCTGCACGACGGCCAGCAGCAGATCTTCTTTCTGCGGAAAGTAATAGTGGATGCTGGATGTCTTGATGCCTATCAGCGCGGCCAGGTCGCGGTAGCTGAAGCCGTTGTAGCCACGCTCCTGGATCAGGCGCTGGGCATGTTGCATGATCTGTGTGCGGGTGGTTTCGGTGTTCATGGTCGGGACGCTACCGGGTGGTCAAAAGGGGCTGAAGGGCTCCTGTTGGATAAAGAAGAAACAAGGCGGGCCGCCGTGCCGAAGGGCAGGGCGGCGCCGCAGGGCGAAACATGCGCCGTCCTTAGCCGCGCGACGCATCGGCCAGGCTGTAGCTGGCCTGGTAGTCCAGCTCGCCGAACGCATCGGCACCGTTGTCGTGCGCGGCCTGCGTTTCGGCACGCACGGCGGCACGGCTGGGAACGGGGCCGGCAGCATGCGCGGCGGGCTGTTCCTGTTCGCCGAAGGTGACCTGGCCGGCAGCCTTGGCCGCTTGCAGTTCGGCCTGGATCTGGGCGCGGGTGACGTTGCTGGCGGTGTTTTGCACCGGCGGGTAGTCCAGTTCGCCCGAGGGTTCGCCGGCGTAGGCGGCACCCATCATGGTCATCGACAACATCACAGCGGATACGAGGGTCTTCATGGCAATGCTCCGGAAAATAGTGGCGGTATGTAAGACTATCTATTTATAGATAGGTGAACGGTCGAAATAAAAAGCGATTTCAGGCGCCGGTGTTGGGGTAGCCTTCGCCACCGAACGCGTACGTTCCATGGGCGCGGGCATCGGCAGCTTCGGCGCGGACTTGTTCGCGGGTCAGCGAGCTGGCGGCAACCTGGGCGGCGGGTTCTTCGATATTGCCGAAAGTCACTTGGCCGGCGGCCTTGGCGGCTTGCAGTTCGGCAACGACCTGGGCGCGGGTCAGCGAGCTGGTTTGGCTGATGGCGGGCGGATAGTCCAGTTCGCCCGAGGGTTCTTGGGCGTAGGCGGCGGTACCGGCCAGGGAAGCGGAAATCAGCAGCAGGGAAGCAAGGGTTTTCATGATGGGTTCCTGATCGTTAGAAGGTAAGGGAAGCGATTAAAACTATCTATGTGTAGGTAGATAACTGGGGTCATAAAAACGCGCTTTTCGGCGCGGTGGTTGGGAATGACTGCTTGCTTCCCATCCATGAGACGTATCTTATCTACTACTAGATAGGTGAGTCAAGTCCTTTTAGTATAAATTTGTATCTGCACCGCGCATGCCGCGGCCGGCAACACTGGGGGCGGCCAGGCTCAATACGAACGTGTACCATTCCCTGGTATTTCCGCTTTTCCTGCCTTATATCCATACGTGTCCACTGAGTCATCGTCAGTTCATCGACGACCCCCTACAAAAGGCGCTCGCACCCGGCAGCGGCTGCTTGAGATCGCCAGCGCGGAATTCGCGCGGCATGGCTACGAACGTACGCGCGTATCCGATGTCGTGGCCAAGGCGGCCGTGACGCAACCTGTGTTCTACCAGTACTTCAGCAGCAAGAAGGCCATCTACGACGAACTGGTTGAACTCTTCGCCAAGCGCCTGCGCGCGGCTGTCGAACAGGCCACGATACCCGACGACACGCCCGTGGACCAGGTGGATGAACGGGTACGCACCAGCGTGCAGGGCCTGCTGGCCACGCTGCAAGACAATCCCAGCCTGACCAAGATCGGTTTCCAGCAATCGGCCAATGCCGACGCGCTGAAGAATGAACTGGTGGATTTGATCGCCGCCAAGATCAAGGGCGAACAGCAGGCGGGCCTGCTGCGCCGCGATGTATCGCCGTTCTGGCTTTCGCAGGCCTTCATGGGAATACTCGAGCGCTACGCGTTGCTGGAACAGAGCGCCGCCGACACCCGCGACCTGGCGGTATTCATCGCCGACCTGCTGATGGACGGCATACGCGTGCCGGGCAGCCGGCCGGCTGTCGGCGGCACGGCGCGGCGCGCGGGGCCTTAGGCGGCGGCCTGCGCCTGGATGCCCATGTAGATCTGGGCGTAGCCTTCCCGGATCGCCGACGTGATCTGGTCCAGGCGTCGGTCGATATGTTTTTCCAGCAGCGCCGTGCACGCGGCTTCGTCGCGTGCCAGCAGCGATTCCAGGATGTGGCGGTGTTCGAGCTGGGTGCTGCGGCGGTCGCCCAGCCGCATGTCGATCCAGCGCACGAAACGGATGCGCGCGTTGACGTTATGCAGCACGCGCAGCATTTCGGTGTTGCCCGACATGGCCAGCAGGCCTTCGTGAAAGGCTTCGTCCAGGCCGACCAGTTCGGCCACGCTGCGCTCGCCGGGTTCGGGGCCGGTGGTATCCAGGAAGTCGAGCAGTTTGTGGATGTCTGCGTCGCACGCGCGCCCGATGGACAGGCGCGCGCCCGCCACTTCCACGACCTTGCGCAGTTCGTACAGGTGAAAGATCTCGTGCACGTCCAGGTCGCGGCAGAAGAAGCCCTTGCCGGGCTGGAAGCGCAGCAGGCCTTCGATGCCCAGCCGGTTCAGGGCTTCGCGCAGTGGGGTGCGGCTGACTTCCAGGCGCTTGGCCAGCGCGACTTCATTGAGCTTCTCGCCCGGCTTGAACTCGTAGCCGATGGCCATGGACCGAAGCTGGCTGTAGACACGATCGACGGTGCTGTCGGGTGCGGCGCTCACGGGATCTCCGAAAAGGTAGGCCGCCCGGGGTTCGGCGGCAGGCGGTTGCGCCATGCCGCTTCGTGGGTCGGCTGGCGCCTAGCCGAAGGCGCGGGGTCGCAGGCCGGCGTGGAACCACGTGATCATCGAGTAGATGTCGTAGACGGGTAGCCCGGTCGCGGCCTGCAGGGCAGCGGCATAAGGGGGCATATTAGTACATTCGAGCACGATCGCGCCCACGTCGGGATGGCGCCGCACCAGGTCTTTGCCGGCGTCCAGGATGTCCTGCTCGGCCAGGCCGATGTCCATGTCTTCTTGTTCCGCCTTGATCAGGACACGGAAGAATTCCTTGCCGTGCTCGGTGCCCGCCACCGGGATATCGGCGGGCACATTGACGGCCGCCAGGTGCGCGGGCGACAGTGTTGCGCCGCTGACGGTCACCAGCCCCACCCGCTTGCCCGGAGGCAGCGTGGCCTGCACCCAGGGCACCTGCATCATCGACGACGTGGCCACCGGTACGCCCAGCGCCTGCGAGAATTCTTGCTGGAAAATGGCCAGGAAACCGCAGTTGGTGGTGATGGCTTCCGCGCCCAGGTCGACCAGTTCGCGGCCGGCTTCGATGAAGGCATCCAGCGTGCCGCGCGCGCCTTGCAGCACCACCTTTTCAGGGCTGGCGCCGCGCACCACGCGGTACAGCACCGGGAAAGGCCAGGTCTGGCCGTTGCCCATGTCGCCGGGAATGCGCGGGAAGCGCGCGTCCAGCATCAGGATGCCCAGCGGCGCGCCGTAAAGCGACTTGCCGCCGCGCGCGATGCGGCCAGAAGAAGAAAGCGTGGACATGACGGGTTCCTTCGGGTGGGGTGGGCCGGTTCAGCGGAACCGGCGCGGGTCGAACGGCGCCAGCGGGATGGCCGGCGGCAGGTCCTGGATCAGTTGTACTACCAGTTCGCCGGTGCGGGCCGAGCCTACCAGGCCCACGTGTCCATGCCCGAAGGCATGCACGATGTCTGCACTGGCCGTGGCCGGGCCGATGCAGGGCAGGCCGTCGGGCATGCTGGGGCGCGAGCCCTGCCAGTAGTCGACGCGTTCGTCGGGCAATTGGGCAGGCAGCGCCGGATAGATCGATACCAGCAGGTCGCGCAGGATATGGGCGCGCCGCCAGTCCGGCGCGGCGTCGATGCCGGCGATCTCGACCTGGCCCGCCACGCGCAGGCCGTCTTCCATGGCGTTCACCACCACTTTGCAGTCGGCGAACATGGTGGTCGTGCGGGCACTGGCCTCGGGCTGTTTGATGACCGCGTGGTAGCCGCGCTCGGCGGCCAGCGGCACGCTGTCGCCGGCCTGGCGGGCCAGCTCGCGCGAGCGTATGCCCGTGGCGATCACGGCCTTGTCGCAGGCGATGTCGCCATCGCCGGTGTGCACGGCGCGCAAGCGCCCGCCCTGGATGTCGAAGCCGGTGGCATGGGTGCGGCGCAGTTCGGCCCCCAGCGATTGCGCCAGCCGCACCAGCGCCGCCACGTAGGCGCCCGGGTTGCGGCAATGGCCCGTCTCGGGCACCAGCACGCCGAAGGTGTAGCGCGGATGCAGGTCGGGTTCGAGCGCGCGCAGCGCCCGCGCATCGAGCTCTTGCCACTCGATGCCTTCCTGGCGGCGGATGTCCCAGGCACGGCTGTCGGCACGGAACTGCTGTTCCGACACATAGGCATGCAGCAGGCCGCGCTGCCCGATCAGGTGCGGCACGCCGGCCTGGCTGGCCAGCGCCTGGTGCAGCGCCGGGGCGTCGGCCAGCAGCGTGCGCAGCGCCTGGGCGGTGCGCTGCACGCGCGGCCAGGTCCAGGCCGAAGCCAGGTAGCGCGCCAGCCAGGGCAGGGCGCGCGGCAGGTAGCCCCAGCGGATCGCCAGCGGGCCCAGCGGATCTTTCAACCAGCGGGGAACTTGCTTCCATACCCCCGGCGCGGCGGGCGGCAAAATGGAATGCGACGACAGCCAGCCCGCATTGCCGTAGCTGGCGGCCTGCTGGCCGCCGGGCTCGCCGGGATCGACCAGGGTGACGCGCCACCCGGCGTTCAAGGCCTGCACGGCCGTCGCCGCGCCGACCACGCCGGCCCCGATGACGACGACGTGCCGCGGCGCGCTCGCGGGCGTACCTTCGCGCCCGGCACGCCGGTATTCGCCCTTGGGACTGCCCGGCGAGTTCATGCTGCCGACGGCGCGAAGTCGCGCGCGTGCGATTGGGCGCGCGGGTCCAGCCTGCAATGCAGGATGGCCGGCTTGCCCGATGCCACCGCGCGCTCGAAGGCGGGGGCGAAGTCTTCGGTGCGTTCGACGCGTTCGCCATGCCCGCCGAACGCCACCGCCATGGCGGCGAAATCGGGGTTGCGCAGTTGGGTGCCCACGATGCGGCCAGGGTAGTCGCGTTCCTGGTGCATGCGGATGGTGCCGTACTGGCTGTTGTCCAGCACGATGACAATAATGGCGGCCTGGTATTGCACGGCCGTGGCGAATTCCTGGCCGTTCATCAAGAAGCAGCCGTCGCCGGCGAACGCCAGCACCGGGCGTTGCGGGAATTGCAGCTTGGCCAGCACCGCGGCCGGCACGCCGTAGCCCATGGACCCGCTGGTGGGCGCCAACTGCGTGCCATAGGTATGGAAGCGATGGTGGCGATGCAGCCAGCCGGCGTAGTTGCCGGCGCCGTTGCACACCATGGCGTCGCGCGGCAGGCGCTCGCGCAGCCAGGCCAGCACCTGGCCGTATTGGAAATCGCCCGGCAGGGTGCGCGGCGTTTCGGTCCAGTCCAGGTAGTCGGCGTGCGCCTGGTCGGCGCTGCCTTGCCAGGCGGGTGCTTGCGGCACGGCCAGTTGCGCCAGCGCGGCGCTGAAGGCGCGCGGCCCGGCATGGATAGCCAGCGTGGGTTGGTAGACGCGGCCCAGTTCCTCGGCGCCCGGGTGCACGTGCACCAGTTTCTGGCGCGGCACCGGGATGTCGAGCAAGGTGTACGACGACGAGGGCATTTCGGACAGCCGGCCGCCCACCAGCAGCAGCAGGTCGGCCTCGGCCACGCGCGCTTTCAGGCGGGCATCGGGGCCGATGCCCAGGTCGCCCGCGTAGCAGGGATGGTCGGCCGGGAACAATGAGGCGCGCCGGAACGACGTGGCGACCGGCAGGCCGGCACGTTGCGCGAAATCGGCGAACTGCTGGCAAGCGGCGTCGTCCCAGCCCGAGCCGCCCAGCACGGCGATGGGGTTGCGGGCTTGTGCCAGCAGGCCTTGCAGCGCCTGAAGGTCGGCCGGCGCGGGCCAGGCCTGGGCGGGCTCGACGCGCGGCGCATCGGCCACCGCGCAGGTGTCGACCAGCATGTCTTCGGGCAGCGCGATCACGACCGGCCCCGGCCGGCCCTGCATGGCGACCCGGTAGGCGCGCGCCACCAGTTCGGGAATGCGGTCGGCGCGGTCGATTTCCACCACCCATTTGGCGATGGAGCCGAACATGGCGCGGTAATCGACTTCCTGGAAAGCCTCGCGTTCGCGCATCGACCGGTCTACCTGGCCGATGAACAGCAGCATGGGGGTCGAGTCCTGCATGGCGATATGCACGCCGTGGCTGGCGTTGGTGGCGCCGGGGCCACGGGTGACAAAGCACACGCCCGGCCGGCCGGTCAGCTTGCCATAGGCCTCGGCCATCATGGCCGCGCCACCCTCGTTGCGGCAGATGACGACATCGACGCCGCTGTCATACAGCGCATCCAGGGCCGCCAGGTAGCTTTCGCCGGGCACGCAGGTGACCCGCTCGACGCCCTGGCAGCGCAATTGGTCGATCAAGATTTGCCCGCCGGTGCGGACTGGAAAGCCATTGCTCATGGGACTGTGTCTCGTCTTGAAAGAGGGGGCCGCGCAGGGTGGCGTCCCGACCGGCGCAAGCATAACACTTGACTGTATACAAAACAATATTCATGATATGTGCACAGTTCGATATGCAAAAAATACCGGCCTGGGCGCGCCGACCAGCGCGGTTGCCAACGATTATTCAAGGGATAGAGCGATGAAGCGCAGAGAAATGTTGAGTCATACCGCCCTGTTGGGCGCCGCGGCGGCAGCCTCCGTGGGCATGCCCGCGCGGGCATCGGCGCAGGCCGCACCGTCGGGCGAGTCCACGCTGGATCGCGTGCGCAAGACTGGCGTGCTGCGCATGGGCGTGATCGTGGGGCAGGCGCCGTACTTCACCAAGAACCTGGCCGAGGGCACCTGGTCTGGTGCCTGCCTGAGCATGGCCGCCGACATCGCGCAGAAACTGAACGCCAAGGTGCAGACGGTGGAAACCACCTGGGGCAACCAGATCCTGGACCTGCAGTCGAACAAGATCGACCTGGCTTTCGCGGTCAATCCCACGCCGGAGCGGGCCCTGATGGTGGACTTCGCCACGCCCATCCTGGTGCACTCGTTTACCGCCGTCACCCGCAAGGGCTTTCCCAAGCCGGCCACCTGGCAAGACCTGAACAAGCCCGAGGTGCGTATCTCGGTCGACATGGGCTCTTCGCATGAATTGATCGCGCGGCGCTACGCTCCGCGCGCCAATATCCTGGCTTTCAAGACCCGCGACGAGGCGGTGCTGGCGGTGGCCACCGGCCGCGCCGACTGCAACGTGGTGCTGGCGATCCTGGCGCTGCCCATGCTGAAGAAAAATCCGGCCCTGGCCGAGATCGCCATTCCGCACCCCATCCTGACGCTGCCCACCAATATCGCGGTGCGCCAGGAATCCGACAAGCGCTGGCGCGATTTCCTTAGCGTGTGGGCCGACTACAACCGCTCGATGGCGCAGACCCGCGACTGGTTCCTGCAGGGCCTGGCCGAGCTCGACGTCCAGGAAGACGACATCCCGTCCGAAGTGCAGTTCTAAGCGGGAAGGGCGCCATGAATTACGCATGGGACTTCGGCGCGCTGGCGCCGTATGCCGGCCTGCTGTGGCAAGGGTTGTGGATCACCATTGTCTTCACGGTGACCACCGCGCTGGCCGGCCTGGCCATCGGGCTGGTGGCCGGCGTGCTGCGCACCAATGCGCCACGCTGGGTCAACGTGCCGGTGGTGGCCTATATCGAGGTCTTCCGCTGCACGCCGCTGCTGGTGCAACTGGTGTGGATGTACTACGCACTGCCGGTGCTGATCCAGGTCGAGATGTCGCCCGGCATGGCGTGCTTCCTGACGCTGTCGCTGTATGGGGGCGCGTTTTACGCCGAGATATTCCGCGGCGGCATCGAAGCCGTGGAGCGCGGCCAATGGGAAGCCGGCAAGGCGCTGGGCATGCGGCGCGGCCGCATCTTCCGGCGCCTGATTCTGCCCCAGGCGATACGGGTGATGATCCCGTCGTTCATCAACCAGACGGTGTTGCAGTTGAAGAACACTTCGCTGGTATCCACCGTGGCGGTGGGCGACCTGCTGTACCAGGGGTCGGTCATTACCGCCGCCATTTACCGGCCGCTGGAAACATATACCGTGGTGGCCGTCGTGTATTTCGTCGTGCTGTTCCCGCTGACGCTGGCCGCCCAGCGCGTGGAAGCACGCATGGGAGCGCATCGATGAGTACTTCCGTCTTGCAAGCCGCCGCCATCCACAAGTCGTTCGGCGACAACCATGTGCTCAAGGGCGTGTCGCTGGACGTGGCCAAGGGTGAGGTCGTGACACTGATAGGCGCAAGCGGGTCGGGCAAGTCGACCTTCCTGCGCTGCATGAACCTGCTCGAGATGCCGCAGTCGGGCCGCTTGTCGGTGGGCGTGCATGCCTTCGACTTCGACGCCAGCCAGAAGCAGCCCGGCGACGCCAGCCTGGCGGCCCTGCGCCGCGACATCGGCATGGTGTTCCAGCACTTCAACTTGTTCCCGCACATGACCGTGCTGCAGAACGTGATCGAGGCGCCCATGCAGGTCAAGGGCCTGTCGCGCGCCGAGGCTTCCGAGCTGGCGCGCGAGCTGCTGGCCAAAGTCGGCCTGGCCGACAAGATCGATGCCTATCCCAGCCGCCTGTCGGGCGGGCAGAAGCAGCGGGTGGCCATTGCCCGCGCGCTGGCCATGCGGCCCGATGTGATGCTGTTCGACGAGGTGACCTCGGCGCTGGACCCGGAACTGGTGTCCGAGGTGCTGGGCGTCATCAAGGCGCTGGCCGCCGAGGGCATGACCATGGTATTGGTTACGCACGAGATGGCGTTCGCGGCCGACGTTTCCGACCGGGTGGGGTTCATGCTGGACGGCGTCATGGCCGAGATCGGCCCGCCCGGCGAAATATTCGGCCATCCGCGCAACGAGCGCCTGAAATCCTTCCTGCAGCGGTTCCATCATGGACTGGCCTTGCCAGCAGCCGTGGCAGCCTGACTTTTGCAGCAACCAAGCATGACTACCGAACCATCCATACGGACCACCACGCCCGGCCATGTCTACGACCGCATCAAGGCCATGGCCACCACCTTCCGCCTGCGGCCGGGCGAGCGGGTGAACGAGCTGGAACTGGCGCGCCACCTGGGCGTGAGCCGCACGCCGGTGCGCGAGGCGCTGAACCGCATCGCCGCCGAGGGTTTCCTGGTGGCCACGCCCAATCGCGGCTACACGGTGCGGCCGCTGGATGCCCAGCAACTGATGGCCCTGTACGAGTATCGGGCCACGGTCGAACTGGGCGTGGTGCGGCTGGTCTGTGCGCGGGCGTCCGACCGGGCGCTGGCCGAGCTGGCTTGTTTCGTCGAGGGCAGCCGCGACGAGGTCGATACCGACGCGCAGGCGCTGCGCCTGTTGTCGCGCGATGAGGCTTTCCACGAACACCTGGCCGGCCTGGCGGGCAACCCGGAATTCCTGCGCTCGGTGCGTTCGCTGAACGAGCGCATCCGCTTTCCGCGCTGGATCGACTTGAAGGCCCGCCGCAGCCAGACCCGCAACGACCATCCCGATATCGTGCGCGCCCTGCAGGCACGCGACGTGGCCGCCGTACAGGCGCTGATGAGCCAGCATATCGACAAGCACCTGGACCACATCGTCGACCTGGCGCGCGCCGGCTTTGCCGAGATCTACATGGGCAACGCGCTGGCCGATTACGCCGAATCGCGCTTCATCGAGGCCAGCAACGAGTCTGTATCCACCACACCTTGACCCTGACCCTTTCCATCGAACCCTCCACTCAGGATTCCTTCCCCATGAAAGCCATTTTTGTCGATGCCAATCCCACCCTGTCGGCCGTGGCCGAGCGCCTGCACCGCGCCGACGACCTGCCGCTGACCATCAACCGCCAGCCCGACATCACGTCGGACCAACTGCCGGGCGTGCTGGGCGATGCCGAGATCGCCATCATCGACCATACCCACCTGCCCACCGATATCGCCCGCCAGTGCGCCGGGCTGAAGCATGTAGTGTTCCTGGGCACCGGCCCGCGCTCGTACATGAATCCCGAGGAACTGGCCGAGGCCGGCATCCAGGTGCACATCATCAAGGGCTATGGCGACACGGCCGTGGCCGAATGCGCGTTCGCCCTGATGTGGGCTTCGGCCAAGGGCTTCGGCCGCATGGACCGCGGCATGCGCGCGGGCAACTGGCTGCGCTCGGACGCCGTGCAGCTTACGGGCAAGACGCTGGGCCTGGTGGGCTTTGGCGGCATCGCGGCCGAGGTGGCGCGGCTGGCTGGCGGCGCGGGCATGGAGGTCATCGCCTGGAACCGCAGCCCCAAGACGCATCCGGGCGTGCGCTTCGTCGAACTCGATGAACTGCTGGCCGCCAGCCACGTCGTGTCGATGCACCTGCTGCTGACCGATGAAACCCGCGACATCATCTCGCGCGAACGCATCGCGCGCATGCGCGACGGCGCCATCCTGGTCAACACCGCGCGCGGCGCGCTGGTCGACGAGGCCGCCATGATCGAGGCCCTGGAATCGGGCAAGCTGGGCCATGCCGGCCTGGACGTGTACGTGACCGAGCCCATGCCCAAAGACCATCCCCTGACCAGGCTGGACAACGTGACGCTGTCGGCGCATTCGGCCTTCCGCACGCCCGAGGCCAGCGACAACCTGATCCAGGCCGCGTTGAACCACTGCCGCCGCATTTCGGGCAAGGGAGCACAGCAATGAGCGCCATCACCCGGCTGGACCAGAATGCCCGCCGCGCGCGCGCGGTGATCCACAACGGCACCGTCTACCTGGCGGGCCACACGGCCGACGACCGCAGCGCCGACGCGGCCGGCCAGACGCGCCAGGTGCTGGCCAAGGTCGACGAGATGCTGGCGGCCGCCGGCACCGATAAGTCCAAGGCGCTGAACGTCACCATCTGGCTGCAGCGCATGGCCGACTTCCAGGCCATGAACGAGGTCTACGATGCCTGGATCGTGCCGGGCCAGGCCCCGGCGCGTTGCTGCGGCGCCGTCGAGCTGGCGGCGCCCGATATCCTGGTCGAGATCATGGTCACGGCGGCGCTGTAGGCGCCAGCCGCTACTTCATACGGATTCAAGGTTCAGCATGTCTACCGATATTTCCCAGGCGCCCGTCTTCCGGCGCGCCAACCGCATCGCCCGCATTGCGGTGTCCGAAATCCTGCGCATCGGCGCGCGCGCCGCGCAGCTCAAGCGCGAAGGGCGCGACGTCATCGTGCTGGGCGCGGGCGAACCCGACTTCGACACGCCCGACAATGTCAAGGAAGCCGCCATCCGCGCGATGCGCGCCGGCGACACCAAGTACACCCTGCTGGATGGCACCCTGGCCCTGAAGGCGGCCATTGCGCGCAAGTTCGAGCGCGACAATGGCCTGTCGTACGGCCTGGACGAAATCACGGTGGGGGCCGGCGCCAAGCAAGTGATCCACAACGCGCTGATGGCCACGCTGGACGACGGCGACGAAGTCGTGGTCGGCGTCCCTTACTGGACCTCTTATGCCGACATGATCGCCATTGCCGGCGGCAAGACGGTGGAAGTGCCCTGCCGCGAAGACGATGGCTTTCGCATGCAGCCGGCCGACCTGGAACAGGCCATCACCCCGCGCACGCGCTGGGTGATGCTGAACTCGCCGTCCAACCCCACCGGGGCGGCCTACGCCGAGGCCGACCTGCGCGCCCTGGCCGACGTGCTGCTGCGCCATCCGCACGTGTGGCTGCTTTGCGACGACATCTACGAGCACCTGATCTACGGCGATTTCGCCTTCCGCACCATGGCGCAGGTCGAGCCGCGCCTGAAGGCCCGCACACTGACGATCAACGGCCTGTCCAAGGCCTACGCCATGACCGGCTGGCGCGTGGGCTACGCGGGCGGCCCCAGGGAACTGATCGGCGCCATCGCGGTGGTGCAGAGCCAGAGCACGTCGAACCCGTGCTCCATCAGCCAGGCCGCCGCCATCGAGGCGCTGGACGGCCCGCAAGACGTGCTGCAAGAACGGCGCCGCTCGTTCCAGGTGCGCCGCGACCTGGTGGTCGATGGCCTGAACGCCATCGATGGCCTGAGCTGCCGGCAGCCCGAGGGCGCGTTCTATACCTATGCCAGTTGCGCCGGCGTGCTGGGCCGGCGCACACCGGCCGGCCAGCGCCTCGAGACCGACGCCGATTTCTGCCAGTACCTGCTGCAGGACCACGACGTCGCCGTGGTGCCGGGCACGGTGTTCGGGCTTGCGCCATACTTTCGCATCAGCTATGCCACCTCGCAGGCGCAATTGCAGACGGCCCTGGATCGCATCGGCCGCGCGGTGGCGCAATTGAGCTGACACAGGAAAATCGCCGCCCGCCCTGGCGGGCGGTTCATCGCAGCACAACTTCACAAGGGGAATAAACCATGTTGCGTATCCTGAGCATTGCCACGCTGGCGGCCGCCATGCCGGCCGCCGCCCAAGACAAATGGCCGTCGCGGCCCATCACCATTGTCGGGGGCTTCCCGAATGGGTCGGGTGTCGACCTGTACGCGCGCAAGCTGGGCCAGGGCATGACCGAGACCCTGGGCGTGCCCATCGTGGTGGAAGCCCGCACCGGGGCGGGCGGCAATGTGGCGTCGGACGTCGTGTCGCGCGCCGAGCCCGATGGCTATACCTTCCTGTTCGGCACGGCGGGCACCCATGCCATCAATGCCGCGCTGTACAAGAGCCTGAGCTTCGACGTGTGGAAAGACTTCAGCCATATCGCGTTGCTGGGCGACGTGCCCAACGTGCTGCTGGTCAATCCGAAGAAGCATCCCGACATCAAGACCTGCAAAGACCTGCTGGCGCTGGCGCGCAAGAACCCCGGCAAGATGAATTACTCATCCACCGGTAATGGCACCTCGGGCCACCTGGCCGGCGCGCAGTTCACGAACCAGGGCAAGGTCGACATCCTGCATGTGCCGTACCGCGGCCAGGGGCCGGCCATGACCGCGCTGCTGTCGGGCGAAGTCGATTTCTTCTTCAACCAGAGCGCGCCCAGCATCGCGGCGGTGCAGTCCGGCCAGGTGCGGGCCCTGGGAGTGACGACGTCCAAGCCGCTCGAGGCCTTGCCCGGCGTGCCCACGGTGGCCGAAGGCTGCGGGCTGCCCGGCTATGAAAGCAGCACCTGGTATGGATTGTTCGGCCCCGCCAACCTGCCGGCCGACATCCAGAAGCGCTTCAGCGATGCGGTCATCAAGGAAATGTCCAAACCCGAGTTCCAGCGCTGGCTGATCGATTCGCAGGGCATCACGCCGCCCGTCGACCCCAGCCCCGCCGCGTTCGAGCGGGTGCACAAGGCGGATATCGCCCGCTGGGCCGAGGTGGTGAAACAGTCGGGCGCCCGGGTCGACTGAGCGCGTCGCGGGCAGGCGTCTGCCCAGGTGAAAGGCGCGCACCCAGGTGTCAGGCTCCACAGGTGCCTGACACCATACCGTTGAGACAGTCTCGGCACACCATGGTGTCAGGCACCTGCGGAGCCTGACACCTGAACGTCTGGACGGCGCTCTTCAGCCCAGCATCACCACCGCCACGGTCAGCACGCCCAGCCCCAGGTTGACCGCCACCCAGGTCTTGATCGACCCCATGGCGGCCGCGGCGGCGGGCAATTCGCCCGCCTGCACGGCCTTGGCCAGGCGCGGGTACAGCGCAAAGCGGATATGCCCGAAAATGGCCGCCATGACCACCCCCAGGGTGGCCATGACCGTCCAGGCCAGCGGCATGTGGAAACTGCCGCCCGATTCGGCGGCCTGGCGGGCCGAACGGCCTATCATCCACACCCCGCTGGCCAGGGCAACCGCCACTGACCACAGCACGGCGTTCAGGAAACGGCCCAGCACATCGCGCATCAATTGCAGCCGCTGGGGCGGATCCAGCGCCGCCGCGGCCGGACGCAGGAAACAGTAAGCGAAGATCATGCCACCCACCCACAAGATGATGGCCAGGATGTGCGCGAACTTCAGGATGTTGTAGAGCATGGGCGGGTCCGGTGATGGCGGCGCCAGAAGGGGGCCGTCCTGCCCGCATCATATCGCCGCCTCGGCGGGCGGGCGCAAATCGACATAAACTTCATGAATTACCGGTGGCGGGAGGCCGCCGTTGATTCACTTTTTTTCATAGGTTGCAGCCATGCCCAGTTTCGACGTGGTTTCCGAAGTGGACAAGCACGAACTCAGCAACGCGGTCGACCAGGCCAACCGCGAGCTATCCACCCGTTTCGACTTCAAGGGATCCGACGCCAAGTTCGAACTCGAAGACTTCGTGGTGACCCAGGTCGCGCCCAGCGCCTTCCAGTTGAAACAAATGCTCGACATCCTGCGCGGCCGGCTGTCGGCGCGCGGCATCGACGTGCGCTGCCTCGAGGTCGCCGATCCGCTGGAAAACCTGGGCGGCGCGCGCCAGAAGGTCACCGTGCGCCAGGGTATCGAGCAGCCCGTGGCCAAGAAGCTGATCGCCGCCATCAAGGCCGCCAAGCTGAAAGTCGAAAGCCAGATCAACGGCGACAAGCTGCGTGTCAGCGGCAAGAAGCGCGACGACCTGCAAGAGGCCATCGCCCTGTTGCGCAAGACCGACGTCGACCTGCCGTTGCAGTTCCAGAACTTCCGCGACTGATCCGGCTGCCCGCCTTGGGCTGTTCCAGGGCGCCAACGCGCCATCGTGTGGGGCAGGGGAATAAACCGGCCGCGGCAGACGTCTGTAGCAGTGCTGTACCCCTTTTCCAGGAGCCCACCATGACTGTCCGTATTGCCACCGTCCGCCACGCCGCCATCCTGGCGGCCTGCGCCCTGTTCGCCAGCGCCGCCTACGCCCAGGCCCCCGTCAAGACACAGGACGGCGTGCTGGCCGACCAGGCCGGCATGACCCTGTACACCTTCGATAACGACAGCGGCGGCAAGAGCGCCTGCAATGGCCCCTGCGCCAAGGCCTGGCCGCCCCTGGCCGCCTCCGGCGACGCCAAGCCGCAAGGCGACTACACCATCATCACCCGCGACGACGGCACCAAGCAGTGGGCCTACAAGGGCAAGCCGCTGTACCTGTTCGTGAAAGACACCAAACCCGGCGACAAGCAGGGCGACAACGTCAAGAGCGTCTGGCACGTGATCCAGCCCTGACGCGGCGTCCGGCGGCCGCATGCGCGCCGAAGACGAAGCGCTGATCGTTGCCTGCATCCCCAGCCTGCGGCGCTATGCCCGCGGGCTGACGGGCGACCGCGAGCGCGCCGACGACCTGGTGCAGGACACGCTCGAACGGGCCTGGAGCCGCTACTCGCGCTGGCAGCGGCGCGGCGAGCTGCGGGCCTGGATGTTCGGCATCATGCACAACCAGTTCATCGACAGCGTGCGCGCGCAGCGCCGCCAGGCCGATACCCAGGCCGGTGCCGAACTGCCCGAGATCGCGGTGCGCCCCACCCAGGCCGATGCCCTGGAAGTGCGCGACCTGGACCGCTGCCTGCTGCAATTGCCGCCCGACCAGCGCGCGGTACTGCTGCTGGTGGGCGTCGAGGAATTCAGCTATCGCGAGGCGGCCCTGGCCCTGGGCGTGCCGGTAGGCACCGTGATGTCGCGCCTGTCGCGCGCCCGCGAACGCCTGGGCGCCCTGTTGCAGGCGCGGCCCGTGCCCGCGTCCACCTTGCACCGGGTCAAATGAGATGAACGACAAGACCCTGCACGCCGCACCCGGCCCCGGCGCCCCGGTTACCGAGGCCGACCTGCACGCCTACGTCGACCGCCAGCTGCCTGACGAGCGGGCCGCCGAAATTGCCGCTTTCCTGGAGCAGCACTCCGAGGCGCGCCAGCGCGTGCTGGCCTGGCGCGAACAGAACCGGCGCCTGCGCGAATGGCTGGCACCGGTGGCCGATGAACCCTTGCCGCTGTGTCTGCCGCTGGCTCCGCCCGCTGTGCCGCGCCGCTGGCCCGCGCTGGCGGCCGCGCTGGTCCTGGCGCTATGCAGTGCGGTCGCGGCCTGGTTCGTGCGCGGCGCGCTCGACGGCCGGCAACTGGCGGCATCGGTGCACGCGGCCCGCGTGGCGGCCGGCGATGCGGCGTTCGCCCACCGTGCGGCCATTGCCCATGCCGTGTACGCCGCCGATGCGCGGCGCCCGGTCGAGATCGGCGCCGACCAGGAGCAGGCCCTGGTCACCTGGCTGACCAAGCGCCTGGGCGCCCCGGTGCGGGCCCCCGCGCTGGCATCGGCCGGCTATACGCTGGTGGGCGGGCGCCTGCTGCCCGGTGGGCAAGGGCCGGTGGCCCAGTTCATGTATGCCTCGCCCGAGGGCCGGCGCCTGACTTTGTACGTGACCCGCGAGGCCGCGGGCGACAAGACGGCCTTCCAGTTTGCCCAGGAAGGCCCGGTGCGGGTGTTCTACTGGGTGGACGGCCGGTTCGGCTACGCCTTGTCAGGCGAAGTCGACCGCGGCGAACTGATGCGGATCTCGACCGAAGTCTACCGCCAGCTCGACGCCGCGCCGGCGGGCTGAACGGGGCAGCCAGATGTAGCCAGGTGCCTGACACCCATGGCGCTACCTTAAGGGCTGTTCCGTGATTTCCCGGCTGTTGCCAGGTGTCTGGCTCCCGTCAGGGTGCCTGACACCATACGACTGAGAAAGTGGTGGCGCACCATGGTGTCAGGCACCTGCGATGCCTGACACCTGAGCGGGCCCGCGGCTCAGGGCCGCCAGGCCAGCAGGGCGTCGACCAGGGTGCGCAGCACGCGCACCAGGGGTTCGGCGCGCTGCGGATCCCAGTTGTACGGCTCGGCCTCGGTCATGTAGGCCTCGAGCGCCATTTCCAGTTGCACCGCATGGTAGCCGCGCTGCGGCTGGCCATAATGCCGGGTGATCCAGCCACCCTTGAAGCGCCCGTTGACGATGTGGCTGAAGGCCGGGGCGGTGGCCAGCGCGGCCGCGGCCGCGGCCTGCAGCGACGGCGCACAACTGGCGCCATCGGCCGTGCCCAGGTTCAGGTCGGGCAGGCGGCCCTCGAAGAAGCGCGCGCATTGCGAGATGATCGAGTGGCCATCCAGCAGCACGACGTAGCCGTGCTGCGCGTGCACGCGCTGCAGTTCGGCCGCCAGTTGGGCATGGTAGGGGTCGAAATACTGGCGCCGGCGGGCCGCCACGTCCAGCAGCGGGTGATCGGCCGTGCCTTCATTCCAGACCGGTCCGCCGTCGAAGCGCCCGATGGGGCACAGCTCGGTGTTGGACGCGCCGGGATACAGCGCCGCGCCGTCAGGGTCGCGGTTCAGGTCGATGACGTAGCGCGAGTGCGTGGCCGCCATCAGGGTAACGCCGCGCTCGCGCGCGAAGTCGTACAAGCGGTCGACGTGCCAGTCGGTATCCGGCACGCCCAGCGCCGGGGCGGTCATCAGGGGGCGCAGCTCGGTGGGCACCCAGGTGCCCACGTGGGGGATATTGATTACCAGCGGCGCATCGCCGCGGGTAAGGGTGTAGAGCGTATTCATGCGGTCAGGGTGTCGTGAAAGGGAAATGGGCTGGCAGCGCTGCACGGCACGCTACACAGAGCGCGTGATGCCGCCATCGATGCGGATGTTCTGCCCCGTGATATAGCCCGACTTGTCCGATGCCAGGAAGGCGATCAGTTCGGCGACTTCGTCGGAACGGCCGTAGCGGCCCATGGGGATGCGCTCGCGGCGGTCGCCTTTTTCGGGCAGGCTGTCGATGAAGCCGGGCAGCACGTTGTTCATGCGGACGTTGTCGGCCGCGAATTCATCGGAAAAAACCTTGGTGAACGCTGCCAGGCCGGCGCGGAACACGCCGGACGTGGGAAACAGCGCTTCGGGTTCGAAGGTGGCATAGGTAGAGATATTGACGATCGAGCCGGCGCGCTGCCGGCGCATGATCGGCGCCACCAGCCGCGTGATGCGCACCACGTTCAACAGGTAGTACTCCATGCCAAGCTGCCAGTCGGCATCGGGGATGTCCAGCAGCTTGCCTTTGGGGCCATGCCCCGCGCTGTTGACCACGGCATCGATGCGGCCCCAGCGCTGCATGGCGCTGTCGACCAGCCGGGCGATGTCGTCGGGCACCAGGTTCGAGCCGGTGACGCCCAGGCCGCCCAGCTCGCCCGCCAGTGCCTCGCCCTTGCCCGACGACGACAGGATGGCGATGCGAAAGCCGTCTTCGGCCAGTTTGCGCGCCGCGGCGGCGCCCATGCCGCTGCCGCCGGCGGTGATCAGTGCGACTTTGTCGGTGGACATGTTCGTGTTCCTTTGCAGTAAGGCGGCGGCCCCGGGCGCGCCTGCCGCATCATCATAAACCCGCCGTCACGGCGTCTTGCCGGCGGCCGGCTTGCCCGCCCGGCGCCTGGCCGGCCGGCCGCTGCCCGCGGTGATGCCGGCCGACGCCGTCACGATGGCGGCCACCGCGGCCCACTGCATCAGCGTCAGGGCCTCGCCCAGGAACAGCAGCCCCGACAGGGCCGCGAACACGGGTTCCAGGCTGAGCAGGGTGCCGAAGATGCGCACCGGCATGCGTGCCAGCACGGTGATTTCCAGGGCGTAGGGCAGCGAACTGGACAGCACCGCCACGCCGATGGCCAGGGGCAGCAGGTCGAATGAGAACAGGGCCGGCCCGGCCTGTGCCAGGCCGAAAGGCAGCACGGCCAGGGCCGCCACCGAGGCGGCCAGGGCGACGGTTTGCGTGCCGTGGCGCACGCCCGCGCTGCGCCCGAACACGATATACAGCGCCCAGCACAGGCCGGCGGCCAGCGCGTAGGCCATGCCGGCCGGGTCCAGCGTATGCACGTCGGCACCATGGGGCACCAGCAGCAGCAGGCCGGCCGCCGCCAGGGCGATCCAGGCAAAGTCGGCCAGCCGGCGTGACGACAGCAGCGCCACCGCCAGCGGCCCGGTGAATTCCAGCGCCACCGCAATGCCCAGCGGGATGGTGCGCAGCGACATGTAGAACAGCAGGTTCATGGCGCCCAGCGACAGGCCGTACGCCACCACCAGGCGCCAGGCCGACGCCGGCATGCGGATGCGCCAGGGCCGGAAATAGGCCAGCAGCATCACGGCCGAGAACAGCAGGCGCAGCGCCGCCGTGCCTTGCGCGCCCACGGCCGGAAACAGGCTCTTGGCCAGGGCGGCGCCGCCTTGCATGGACACCATGGCAATCACCAGCAACAAGACGGGGTACAGCGGCGACGAAGACGAGGCGGGCGTGGACATACTGCGCGACGGCCGGCCGTGGATGGCCGGCGGTGGGTGCCATTCTACGGTACCCGTGCGGGCAGGCCCGCGGCGGGCGCGGCCAATTGCAGTCCGGCACGGGCAGGAGTAGGCTTTCGACCCTGTTACCGGACCCCTGCCATGAATGCCTCTCTTCCTTCCGCGTCAGATACTGCGCCCAAGCCGCCGCCCCCCACCCCGTGGGCCTTGTTCACCGGGTTTTTCTGGCTGGGGCTGAGCGCCTTCGGCGGCGCCTTGCCGCTGGCCCGCCACATGGTGGTCGAGAAGAACCGCTGGCTGTCTTCCGAAGACTTCACCGAGCTGCTGGGCCTGTGCCAGTTCCTGCCCGGCGGCAACATCATCAACATGTCGGTCGCGCTGGGCATGAAGTTCCGCGGCCCCAAGGGGGCCTTCGCGGCCATCATGGGGCTGATCGCCGCGCCGTCGGTGATCGTGATCTCGCTGGGCGTGGTGTACCAGCGCTACGCCGACGATCCGCGCATCCAGCACTTGTTCGCGGGCCTGGCCGCGGCGGCGGCCGGGCTGCTGATCTCGATGGCCGTGAAGATCGCCCGGCCGCTGCGCGGCAAGTGGGGGGCCATTGCCGTGGCGGTGGCCTGCTTCGTATGCATTGCCGTGCTGCGCCTGCCCCTGCTGCCCACCATGCTGGTACTGACACCCATCAGCATCTTCGTCACCTGGAGGCTGATGCGATGAGCACCGTGCTGGTCTCGCTGTTCCTGATTTTCACGCAGCTGTCGCTGCTGGCATTCGGCGGCGGCAATACCATCCTGCCCGAGATGCAGCGGCAGGTAGTCGAAATACACCAATGGATGTCCGACGCCGATTTCAGCGCGCTGTTCGCGCTAAGCCAGGCCGCGCCCGGGCCCAACCTGATGATCGTGACCCTGGTGGGCTGGCACGTGGCCGGCTGGCAGGGCGCGCTGATCACTTCGATTGCCAAATTCGGCCCCTCGTCCTTGCTGACCGCCGTGGCCCTGGGCCTGTGGGAACGCTTCAAAGACAAACCCTGGCGCCGCGTGGTGCAGGCCGGCATTTTCCCGATGACGGCGGGGCTGATGGCGGCCAGCGCATCGTTGATCACCGAAGCGTCGGTGCATAACTGGATGCTGGCGGCCATCGCGGTGCTGGTCGCCGCGGTCACGGTATTCACGCGCGTCCATCCGCTGTGGATGCTGGCGGCCGGCGCGCTGATCGGGCTGAGCGGCATCGGGCAGCCCTGAGGCTGCCCGGCCGCGCCCGGCCAGGCGCGGCGCATGGCCTACTCGATATAGTTCTTGGTGCTGTACAGGTCCACCGGCAGGCGGTTCAGCTCCGGCAGGCCGCTGGCATTCCTGGCCTGCATGTCGATGTAGGTCTGCAGCACGTCGGCGTCCAGCACGCCGATATCCTGCCGGCGCTCGGCGGGCACCTTGGCCAGCGTGGCATAGCCGTCGCCGCCCGTGGCATTGAAGCTCAGCACGAACAGCCTGTAGGTGCGGGCCGGATCCAGTGGCTGCCAGTTGCTGGCGGCCGCATCCCACACTTCGGCGTTGGACACGCGGCTGCCCACCGGCTGCAGGCTGTCCACGTCGAAGCGCAAGCCGCCGGTGTAGGGGTACGGGCCGGTGGTGCCGGTCGGGCCGTACACGCCTTGCAAACCATCTTCCAGCATGCTGCGCACTTCGGTGCCGGTCACGTCCAGGCGCCACAGCATGTTGCCGAACGGCAGCACCTCGATCACATTGGCTGCGGTCACGTTGCCTTGCAACGGGATGCGCACGCCGCCGCCGCTTTGCAGCGTGATGTCGGCGCCGCCGTACTGCGCGTTGGCCACTTCCAGGTAGGCCTGTGCCACCAGTTGCTGGATATCGCCGCCGCGCGCATCGACGCTGCCCTCGGCGTTGCACGCCGCACTGGAGCGGCCGTAGTCGACCGAACCGGGGCCGCCCGGCACGCGGCGCGAGCACAGCTCTTGCGGCACCGATGCCACTACGCTGCGGCTGTAGGTGTCGACCTGGTCTTTGTACGGCTGCAGCACCGCGACGGCGGCGTCGTCGGGCGCCTGCACGCGCAGGAAACCGCTGGCGGCGATATCGGCTTGCATGGCGGCCTGGTCAGCCGGGTTGGGGGCCGTGCCGCCCACGGTCAGCGTGTCGCCGATCAGCACGTGCGGCGTCCCCGAACATTGCGTGACGTCGCCGTTGGCGTCGAAGCTGACCTTCAGTTCGCCCACCACCTGCGAGTATTCCCATGCCTGCACCAGGCACACGCGCTTGCCGTCCTTGTCGGTCAACTGGGTGGGGTAGGGGCCGGCCGGCGTGCCCACGCCGTAGTCCGACAGCGAATCGGGGCCGACCAGGCTGTGCGAATCACCGCCCACCACGATGTCCACGCCGCTCAGGCCGGCGATGACCCGCTTGTCGTAGCTGTAGCCGATATGGCTCATCAGGATGATCTTGTTGACGCCCTGGGCGCGCAGCGCATCGATCTGCGCCTGCGCGGCCTCGGTCTCGTCCGAGAACACGGTGCCGGGATCCGGGCTGGACGATTGCTGCGTCTTGTTGGCGATCGTCAGGCCGATCAGGCCGATAGACTGGCCGTCGCGCTGCAGGGTAATCGAGGGCTGGACCCAGCCTGGCGCGCGCGCAGGGCTCAGCGGCGAGGCATCGGCGAACGTGACGTTGGCGCTCAGCACCGGCGTCTTGCAGTCGCCCGCGTGCAGGAACTCGATGAAGCGATGCAGGCCGCTGTCGCCCTTGTCGAATTCATGGTTGCCCGCCGTCATGGCGTCGAAGCACACCGTGTTCATCATGGCCGCGTCGGCCTCGCCGGCTTCGCCGGCACGATTGAAATACAGCGTGCCGGTCATCGCGTCGCCGGCATGCAGCTTGAGCACATTGGCCGACTGTTGGGCCATCGCATCGATGGCGGCGGTGACACGGGGAAAGCCGCCCGCGTCCACGCTGACTTCGGTCGTGGTTCCGGCGGCGTTTTTCAGCTGAAGCGTCTTGGCCTTGCTGTCCAGGTTCGAATGATGGTCGTTGACGTGCAGGATGGTCAGGTCCATGGGCCGGCTGGCCACGGGCGGGGGCAGCGCATCATCGTCGTCATCGCTGCCGCTGCCGCACCCCGCCAGCAGGGCAAGCCCGCCCATCATCAATACCGTCGTATGTTTCTTCCAGCTGTTCATGGCGCCGCGTGCCTCGGGTTTTGGAAGCCGAATGATTAGGCAGGCAGATGACGGCGCGATGAATGCGCGATGAACGCATGATGAATGCGTGTAACGAAGGAACGCGGCGAACGCGGGGCAATGCCGCCGCGTGTGGCGGCGGCAGCGGGAAAAGGGATTTCAGCGAGGGGCTCAACCGGCCGCGGCCAGCCGCCAGAGCGTGGTGATCTCGGCGGCGCGCGCGGCGTGCAGGGGATCGCCGGCATCGGACACGCGGGGATGCAAGGGGCGCGCGTCCAGGCGGCCGATGACGCGCAGGCCTGCGCCGGAGATCCACGCCGACAGTTCATCCGGGGCGCGCAGCCCCAGGTGTTCGGCGAGGTCGGACATGATCAGCCAGCCTTCGCCCTGCGGCGCCAGGTGGCTGGCCAGGCCTTGCAGGAAGCCGCGCAGCATGCGGCTGTCGGGATCGTAGATGGCGTATTCCACCGGCGCGCTGGGCCGTGCCGGCAGCCAGGGCGGGTTGCACACGACCAGCGGCGCCCGCCCATCGGGAAACAAGTCCGCCTGCACCACGTCCACCTGCGCCTGCAGGTCCAGCCGTGCCAGGTTCTCGCGCGCGCAGGCCAGGGCACGCGGGTCCTGGTCGGTGGCAACGACATGCGGCACGCCGCGTCGCGCCAGCACCGCCGCCAGCACGCCGGTACCGGTGCCGATGTCGTAGGCCAGGGCGGGTTGCCCGCCCGGCAAGGGGGCACGCGCCACCAGCTCGATGTATTCGCCACGCACCGGCGAGAACACGCCGTAGTGCGGATGGATGCGGCCGTCCAGGGCGGCAATGGGCACGCCTTTCTTGCGCCATTCATGCGCCCCGATCACGCCCTGCAGTTCGCGCAGCGAGACCAGGTAGGGGCCGGACGCCGGGCCGTATGCCTCCAGGCAGGCCTGCCGGGCATCGGGCGCGCGGCGCAGGGCAATGCCATGGTCGGCATCGATGGCCAGCAGCAAGCTGCCCAGCAGCCGCGCCCGCTGCGACTGGGCCTGCCGATGCCGGTTGAAGGCATCCAGCAGGCTGTCGGCCGCCTTGCGCGGCTTCTTGTCGATGCGCCGCCCCAGCGCCTGCAGCAACTGCCGTGCATTATGGAAATCGCCGCGCCATAACAGGTGCGTGCCCGCACAGATCAGCCGATAGGCAACATCGGCAGGCATTCGGTCGTCGGCAACCTCAATACGGGTGGGAGGCGGTGCACCAGATTCCGAGCGCCACAAGGCGTTGTGGGCTTGACCGGATTCGGTCCAATGGACGGGGGGCAAAGAAGACATGTAGGCGATTGGAAGCGGATAGCTCGCAATGTAGCAGCTTCCGGTTGGAGCCGATGCTTGTTCTCATGACGTCGTCGAGGCGGCTGGGGTTCTTACGTTTTTGGGCATGCTGTCTGAAAAGAAGAAAAGCGTACAGGGCCGGCCCTGCACGATGTTCTTCTTCAACCAGGCCGTTGGCCAGGCATGCAAAAACCCAGCTGTCCCTGGCGATGTAGGGATGTTGAATCCATTGCGAGTCGTGGCGGGGTGGCGTGGCCGCCGTGGCGCCTCGGGGCCGGGCCGGGCGCGCAGGGCGCCCGACGGCACCGTGAAGCCAAGGCGGCCACGCCACCCCGCCACGACGCCACAAGAAACCAAACCACCACTTCAAAACAACACAGCCGTCTTGACCAACGTAGTCCAGATCCCCCAAGCCAACGGCACCCCCACGCATGTCCAGGCGAAGACTACCAAGGCCAGCGGCGTCTTGAAGGTCGAGCTTGATTCGCCGTGCACTTCGGCGGCCACGGCCCGTTCGTGGGCCAGCGCCTTTTCGTGCGCCAGTTCTTCTTCGCTCATGAAGTACTTGGGGTTCACCGGCCGGATCGCCAGGTTGCACAGGAAGCCCACCACCAGCATCCCGGCCAGGATATACATGGTGATGTCATAGACCTGGGCGCGCGGCACGCCGATGGAAAGCTGGTATTCGCGGATGTAGTTCACCAGCACCGGCCCGAAGATGCCGGCCGCCGACCAGGCCGTCAGGATGCGGCCATGGATGGCGCCCACCATTTGCGTGCCGAACAAGTCGGCCAGGTAGGCGGGTACCGTCGAGAAGCCGCCGCCGTACATCGAGATGATGATGCAGAACGCGCCCACGAACAGCGCCAGCGCGCCCAGGTGCGCCGACCACGGCACCGATGAATACAGCACGAAGCCCAGCACCAGGAAGGTGAAGTAGGTCATCTTGCGGCCCAGCTTGTCCGACAGGCTGGCCCAGAAGAAGCGCCCGCCGATGTTGAACAGGCTGAGCAGGCCGGTAAAGCCCGCGGCGGTGGCAGCGATGGCGGCCAACTGGGTCTTGTCGAGCTGGCCGTACAGCAGTTCGGGCTGCCCGATCAGCGTGCCGCCGAACACTTCCTGCAGCAGCGGCGAAGCCATGCCGATGATGCCGATGCCGGCGGTCACGTTCAGGCACAGCACCCACCACACCAGCCAGAACTGGGGGATGCCCCATACGCGCTTTACGTGCACGTGGCCCTTGGTGATCATGGCGTTGTTGGCGTGCTTGACCGGTTCGGTCCAGCCCTCGGGCTTCCAGCCGGTGGGCGGGATGCGGTAGCCCAGGGCGCCCGACACCATGAAGATGACGTAGATGATGGCCATCGTCAGGAACGCCTGCCACACGCCCAGGCCGGCCGGGGTGGCGAAGTGGCGCATCAGCATGTCGGCCAGCGGCGCGCCGATCATGGCGCCGCCGCCAAAGCCCATGATGGCCATGCCCGTGGCCATGCCGCGCCGGTCGGGAAACCACTTGATCAGCGTGCTGACCGGCGAGATATATCCCAGCCCCAGGCCGATGCCGCCGATCACGCCCGAGCCCAGCCACATCATCCACATCTGGTGCAGGTGGATGCCCATGGCCGAGATCACCAGGCCGCCGCACCAGCAAATGGCGGCCACGATGCCGGCCTTGCGCGGGCCGGCGCGTTCCAGCCAGCCGCCCCATAGCGCGGCGGCGCAGCCCAGCAGCACGAAGAACAGGGTGTACATCCAGCCCATGGTCGAGATGCGCCAGTTGCACTGGGTGGTGAACAGTTCGGCCAGCACGCTCATGTCGGCCGCGCAGGTGGCCGTGCCGGCGCCCAGCGACCTGGACAGGGGCAGCCAGAATACCGAGAAGCCATAGGCCATGCCGATGCATAAATGAATGGCCAGCGCCGCCGGCGGCACCAGCCAGCGATTGAAGCCGGAACCGGCGATCGTACGTTCCTTGTCCAGGAATCCCGGCTTGGAGCCGGGCAAATCCAATGTAGCGGCGTTACTCATGCTGTCTCCTCAGGGCGGCGCACTGGCCGGAATGGGCGCTCGCGGGTCGTCCGCGGCTGCCTCTATTGACGCTGCGATACGTGTTGTGGTTGTGGTCGGGGATGGGTTTCAGGCTGGCTGGGCAGGGGTAAGCCGCGCGCGATGGCGGGTTACCGACTCCAGCACGATTTCGTGCAGCCGCACATCGCCGGCCTGTCCGTCGGCATGCTGGCTCAGGAAGTCCAGCAGCGCCGTGCGCATGCGGGGCTCCCAGGATTTCTGGATATGGTTGGCCACGCCTTCCAGCGCTTCTTCACGGTCGGGCAGGGCCTCGAAGAAATCGCCGATGCGGTTGGCCATGCGGATCAGGTTGGAAATTTCCATGGCGATCAGGGTTGGATGCGTTCAGGATGCGAATAGATGGCGGCGTCGGCATTGCGTACGAAACCCAGCAAGGCCACGTTGGTGTTCTGGGCCACGCGGATCGCCAGCGCCGTGGGCGCCGACACGGCCGCCAGGATGCCGATGCCGGCGGCCGCGCATTTTTGCACCATTTCAAAACTGGCGCGGCTCGATACCAGCACCATGCCGTCGTGCCGCGCGATGGGCAGGCGCGCCAGGGCGCCCACCAGCTTGTCCAGTGCGTTGTGGCGGCCCACGTCTTCGCGCACCAGCTGCACTTGCCCGTCGGCGTCGGCCCAGGCCGCCGCATGCGTGGCCCCGGTGATGTCGTGCAGCGCCTGGCTGCCCCGCATGGCGCGCATGGCGCGCAGCACGGCCGGCAACGGCACCGCCGGTGCATCGGCCACCGTGGCCACCTGACGCAAGACTTCGGACAGGGTTTCCACGCCGCACAGGCCGCAGCCGGTGCGGCCGGCCATGGCGCGGCGGCGTGTCTTCAGGCGCGCCGCGCAGGCACTGGATATTTCCACCTGCACCACGATGCCGTTGAACTGCGGCACGACCTCGATGCCGCGCACGTCGGCGGGCCTGTCGACGATGCCTTCGGTCAGCGAGAAACCCAGCGCGAAATCTTCCAGGTCGGCCGGCGTGGCCAGCATGGTGGCGTGGCTGATGCCGTTGTATTCCAGCGCCACCGGGGTTTCCTCGGCCACGCGGTCGATCTGCGCGGCCGCGCCGACCGTGCCGCCGCGCACGCGCAGCACGGCGGTGTCGGCGCAATCGGCGCGGCTGGGCGCGGGACGGTACATGCGGTCCATGGCGGATGTCCCGGGCTTATTTGCCGCTGAGCGTGGCCTCGGCTTCACGGGCACGCTCGCGCAGCAGTTTCTGTTGCACATCCGAGAAGCGCGACCATTGCCGCTGCCATTCCGACGGCTGCGACACGCGCATCACCTGCACCGCCGTCACCTTGTATTCGGGGCAGTTGGTGGCCCAGTCGGAACTGTCGGTGGTGACCACGTTGGCGCCCGATTCGGGGAAGTGGAACGTGGTGTACACCACGCCCGGCTGCACGCGGTCGGTCAGGGTGGCGCGCAGGACGGTCTCGCCGGCGCGGCTTTGCACGCCCACCCAGTCGCCTTCGGATACGCCGCGGTCTTCGGCGTCTTGCGGGTGCATCTCGAGCACGTCTTCGCTGTGCCAGGCCGTGTTGGCCGTGCGGCGGGTCTGCGCGCCCACGTTGTACTGCGACAGGATCCGCCCGGTGGTCAGCAAGAGCGGGAACTTGCGGGTGCTGCGTTCATCCGAGGGCACGTACTTGGTGATCATGAATTTCCCCTTGCCGCGTACGAATTCGTCGATGTGCATGATGGGCGTGCCGTCTGGCGCGGCATCGTTGCAGGGCCATTGCAGGCTGCCCATGCGGTCGAGCTTGGCGTAGGACACGCCGCTGAAAGTCGGCGTCAGGCGCGCGATCTCGTCCATGATCTCGCCGGGGTGGCGGTAGTTCATCGGATAGCCCAGCGCGTTCGACAGGGCGGCGGTCACTTCCCAGTCGGACATGCCGTTGCGGGGCTCCATGACTTTGCGCACGCGCGAGATGCGGCGCTCGGCATTGGTGAACGTGCCGTCCTTTTCCAGGAACGACGAACCGGGCAGGAACACATGCGCGTACTTGGCGGTCTCGTTCAGGAACAGGTCTTGCACCACGATGCATTCCATGGCGGCCAGCGAGGCCGCCACATGCTGGGTGTTGGGGTCGGACTGCACGATGTCCTCGCCCTGGCAGTACAGGCCCCTGAAACTGCCGGCCAGGGCCGCCTCGAACATATTGGGAATCCGCAGGCCCGGCTCGGGCTGCAGGGTCACGCCCCAGTCGGCCTCGAATTGGGCCCGCACGGTGGAATCGGACACATGGCGATAGCCCGGCAGTTCATGCGGGAACGAACCCATGTCGCACGAGCCCTGCACGTTGTTCTGGCCGCGCATGGGGTTCACGCCCACGCCTTCGCGCCCGACGTTGCCGGTGGCCATGGCCAGGTTGGCGATGGCCATCACCGCAGTGGATCCTTGGCTGTGCTCGGTGACGCCCAGGCCGTAGTAGATGGAGCCGTTGCCGCCGGTGGCATACAGGCGGGCGGCGCCGCGCACGTGCGCGGCCGGCACGCCGGTGACGGCCTCGGTGGCCTCGGGCGAGTTTTCCGGGCGCGCCACGAAATCGCGCCACTCGTTGAACGCCTTGGCCTCGCAGCGTTCGGCGACGAAGTCTTCGTCCACCAGCCGTTCGGTGACGATGACGTGCGCCAGCGCGCTCAGCAGCGACACATTGGTGCCCGGGCGCACCGGCAGGTGATAGTCGGCCTTGATGTGCGGCGAATCCACCAGTTCGATGCGGCGCGGGTCGATGACGATCAGCCGCGCGCCCTGGCGCAGCCGGCGTTTCATGCGCGAGGCGAATACCGGGTGGGCGCTGCTGGGGTTGGCGCCCATCAGGATGATCACGTCCGTGTGCATGACCGAATCGAAGGTCTGCGTGCCGGCCGATTCGCCCAGGGTCTGCTTCAGGCCGTAGCCGGTGGGCGAATGGCACACCCGCGCGCAGGTATCGACGTTATTGGTGCCGAACGCGGCGCGCACCAGTTTCTGCACCAGCCAGGTTTCTTCGTTGGTGCAGCGCGAAGACGTGATGCCGCCGATGGCATCGCGCCCGTGCTCAGCCTGGATGCGACGGAACTCGGACGCGGCATAGTCTATGGCTTCCTGCCACGACACTTCGCGCCACGGGTCGGTGATCTGCTGGCGGATCATGGGCTTGAGCACGCGCTCTTTGTGCGTGGCGTAGCCCCAGGCAAAGCGGCCCTTCACGCAGGCATGGCCGCGGTTGGCCTGGCCGTCTTTCCAGGGCACCATGCGCACCACTTCCTGGCCCTTCATTTCGGCCTTGAAACCGCAGCCCACCCCGCAATAGGCGCAGGTAGTGACCACCGAGTGCTCGGCCTGTCCCATCATGATGACGGTCTTTTCCTGCAGGGTCGAGGTCGGACAGGCCTGCACGCAGGCGCCGCACGACACGCATTCGCTGTCCAGGAAGGACTGGTCCTGCCCGGCGGACACGCGCGAGCCGAAGCCCTTGCCCGAGATGGTCAACGCGAACGTGCCCTGGGTTTCTTCGCAGGCGCGCACGCAGCGGTTGCACACGATGCACTTGGACGGGTCGTACGAGAAGTACGGATTCGAGGCGTCGGTCTGGTCGTTCAGGTGGTTGGCGCCGTCAAAGCCGTAGCGCACGCCGCGCAGGCCCACCACGCCCGCCATGTCCTGCAGTTCGCAGTCGCCGTTGGCGGGGCAGGTAAGGCAGTCCAGCGGGTGATCGGAAATGTACAGTTCCATGACGCCGCGCCGCAGTTCGTGCAGCTTGGGCGTTTCGGTGGCCACCACCATGCCGTCTTCGGCCGGGGTGGTGCACGATGCGGGATAGCCGCGCCGGCCGTCGATCTGCACCAGGCACAGGCGGCACGAGCCGAAGGCCTCGAGGCTGTCGGTGGCGCACAGCTTGGGGATGTTGATGCCGGCTTCGGCCGCGGCGCGCATCACCGAGGTGCCTTCGGGCACCGATATCGATTGGCCATCGATGGTCAGGGTGACGAGTTTTTCGGATACGCGGGCCGGCGTGCCCAGGTCGCGGTCGCGCTTGATGACGGTTTCGAGCATGGCGGGTCTCGTTCTGATCAGGCCGGGTGCGCGGCCGCTTGCGCGGCCACCCCGAAGTCTTCAGGGAAGTGGTTCAACGCGGACAGCACCGGATACGGCGTCATGCCGCCCAGCGCGCACAGCGATCCGCCCAGCATGGTGTCGCACAGGTCGCGCAGCAGGTGCACCTGTTGTTCATGCTGCGCGCCGCGCGCGGCGATCTTGTCCAGCGTCTCGACCCCGCGCACGGCGCCGATGCGGCAGGGCGTGCACTTGCCACAGGATTCCACCGCGCAGAATTCCATGGCGTAGCGCGCCATGCGGGCCATGTCGACGCTGTCGTCGAAGGCCACGATGCCGCCATGGCCCACCATGGCCGAGATGGCGGCGTAGGCTTCGTAGTCCAGCGGCACGTCCCATTGCGATTCGGGCAGGTAGGCGCCCAGCGGGCCGCCCACTTGCACGGCCCGCAGCGGCCGGCCCGATGCGCTGCCGCCGCCGAAGTCGTAGAGCAGCTCGCGCAGGGTCAGGCCGAAGGCGGCCTCGACCAGGCCGCCTTGCTTCAGGTTGCCGGCCAGTTGGAAGGGCAGCGTGCCCTGCGAGCGGCCCACGCCGTAGTCGCGGTAATAGGCAGCCCCGCGCGCCAGGATGATGGGTACCGAGGCCAGCGAGATGACGTTGTTGATGACGGTGGGCTTGCCGAACAAGCCGGTGATGGCCGGCAGCGGGGGCTTGGCGCGCACCACGCCGCGCTTGCCTTCCAGGCTTTCCAGCAGCGAGGTTTCTTCGCCGCAGATATAGGCGCCGGCGCCCTTGCGCACTTCCAGGTCGAAGCCTCGGCCGCTGCCCTGGATATCGCCGCCCAGCCAGCCGGCGCGGCGGGCGCGCGCAATGGCTTCGTCAAGCGCGGCGATGGCGTGGGGGTATTCCGAGCGCACATAGATATACCCATAGGTGGCGCCGACGGCCAGCCCGGCAATGGCCATGCCCTCGATCAGCACGTACGGGTCGCCTTCCATCAGCAGGCGGTCGGAATAGGTGCCCGAATCGCCTTCGTCGGCGTTGCAGACGATGTATTTCTGCTCGGCCGGCGTGGTCAGCACGGTTTTCCACTTGATGCCGGTGGGAAACGCCGCGCCGCCGCGCCCGCGCAGTCCCGATGCGGTGACTTCGTCGACGATCTGCTGCGGCGTCATGGCCAGCGCACGCTGCAGGCCCTGCAGCCCGCCGTGCGCCAGGTAGTCGCCGGTGCACAGCGGGTCGGTGATGCCCACCCGTGCGAAGGTCAGGCGCTGCTGCTTTTTCAGGTACGGGATGTCTTCGGTCGGGCCCAGGCACAGCGCGTGTTCGCCGCCTTGCAGCCAGCCGGCCTGGAACAGGCCGGGCACGTCTTCGGGCTGCACCGGCCCGTAGGCGATACGCCCGGCGGGCGTTGCCACTTCGGCCAGCGGTTCCAGCCATAGCAGGCCGCGCGAGCCATTGCGCACCAGGCGCACGGCCAGGCCGCGGCGGGCCGCTTCGTGTTCGATGGCCTGCGCCACCGCGTCGGCATCCATGGCCAGGGCCGCGGCATCGCGCGGTAGATAAACGGTGACCGGGGCGTTCATGGCTGGCCCTCGTCGGATTGCGTGGCGCGGTCCAGCAGGCGGCCGAGCTTGTCGGGGGTGACGCGCGCATGCGGCTGGCCGTCCAGCATCACGGCGGGCGACTGGGCGCACAGACCCAGGCAATAGACGGGTTCGAGCGTGAATGCGCCATCGGCCGTGGTGCCGTGGAAGTCGCAGCCCAGCGCCTGGCGCGCGTGGTCGGCCAGGCGATCGCCACCCATGGCCTGACAGGATTCGGCGCGGCACACTTCCAGCACATGGCGGCCGGCTGGTTCGGTGCGCAAATGCGGGTAGAAGGTCAGTACGCCATGCACTTCGGCGCGCGACAGGTTCAGGGCCTCGGCGATGGCGGGCACCGCGTCGGCCGGAATACAGCCCAGTTCATCTTGCACGGCGTGCAGAATGGGCAGCAGTGCGCCCGGCTGGTCTTGCAGGCGCGCCGCGGCACGGGCGGCCACGGCGATCGCCGCGGAATCCGATTGGCGTGCGGCCGACAGGGCCAGGGCGCCCCCGCGGGCGCCGCCGCTGCCGGGCGGATTTTGCTTTGCCTGTGAGGTCGGCATGGCAGTCTCCTGGCGGCGGCCCCGGACATGGCGGGGCGCGCCTGGTTGTCTTGTTGCGGGTCGGCGAGCTTGGTAATATGCTATTTAAAACATATTAAAGCGCCGAATTCGCTCGATGCGCGTACTCTAAACGCCTATTTGGCCGGGCTCAATAGGAAATTAATGACATATAAGTTCCGCATTGGCCTGCGGCCCCAATGGCTGCTGGAGGGCGATGCCAACCAGCCCGGGCAGCCGCTGCATGACATGCTGTCGCTGCTGTCGGCCATCGACGCCACCGGCAATATCACGGGCGCCTGCCGCGCCTGCGGCCTGTCGTACCGGCATGCCTGGGGCGTACTGCGGCGCTTCGAAGACCTGTTCGGCACGCAGTTGCTGATCACCCGGCGCCGCCAGGGCACCGAGCTGTCGCCGTTCGCGCAGCGCCTGTTGTGGGCCAACCGCCGCATCGAGGCGCGCCTGATGCCCACGCTGGAAAGCCTGGCGTCCGAATTGCAGGAAGAACTGGAAAAACTGCTGCCCGAGACCATCCCGCACCTGCGGCTGCACGCCAGCCACGGCTTCGCGGTCGAGGCCCTGATGCAGCACATGAGCCACCACCCGCCCGGGCTGGAATTGCGCTATCGCACAGCCATCGAGGCGCTGGCGTCTCTGGAACGCCACGAGTGCGACCTGGCGGGCTTCCAGGTACCCAGCGGCCCCTTCGAGGCGCCCATCATGGGGCGCTACGCCCAGTGGCTGGCGCCCGACGATTACCTGCTGATCCACCTGGCGGTGCGCAACACCGGCCTGTTCGTGGTGCCGGGCAATCCCAAGCGCATTGTCGGCATGGCCGACCTGGCGCGGCCCGACGTGCGTTTCGTGAACCGGCAGATCGGGTCCAGCACCCGCTACCTGGTCGGGCTGATGCTCGAGCAGGCCGGGGTGTCGATCAGCGACGTGCAAGGCTATGAAACCAACGAGTTCACCCACATGGCGATCGCCGCGCACATTGCCAGCGGCATGGCCGATACGGGCGTGGGGGTCGAGACGGCGGCCTGGCGCTTCGGCCTGGATTTCATTCCGCTGGTGCGCGAACGCTATTTTTTCGCCATCCGCCGTACCTCGCTGGACACGCCCGCCATGCAGGAATTGCTGGGCATCATGCGGGGCCGCGAATACCTTTCTTATGTCAGCCAGCTGGTGGGCTACGACGCCACCGACACGGGCAAGCTGCAAACCTTGCAAGAGGCCTTTGGCTGATCATGCCCGGGCAACGTTATTGCGCGATATGATGTCCCGATGAGCAAAGTCATTTTCCTGGCCGACCGTTCCGCGCCGCGCGCCGAGCAACTGCCGCGGGCGTCTTTGCCGCCCGCGGGGCAACCCGCGCTGGACACGCGCGCGCGGCCCATGCGCGACCTGCGCATCTCGGTCACCGACCGCTGCAACTTCCGCTGCACCTACTGCATGCCGCGCGAAGTGTTCGACGGCAACTACGCCTTCATGCCGCAGTCGGCGCTGTTGTCGTTCGAAGAAATCACCCGCCTGGCCGGCCTGTTCGCGCAACTGGGGGTCGAGAAAATCCGCCTGACCGGCGGCGAGCCGCTGCTGCGCAAGAACATCGAGTCCCTGGTTGCCATGCTGGCCGAACTGCGCACGCCGGCCGGCCATCCGCTGGAACTGACGCTTACCACCAACGGCACGCTGCTGCACCGCAAGGCGGCCGCGCTGAAGCAGGCAGGCCTGACGCGCGTCACGGTCAGCCTGGATGCGCTCGACGCCGACATGTTCGCGCGCCTGAGCGACAGCACCTTCACCCCCGACGACGTGTTGCGCGGCATCGACGCCGCGGCCGACGCCGGCCTGGCGCCCGTCAAGATCAACATGGTGGTGCGCCGCGGCTTGAACGACAGCCAGATCCTGCCCATGGCGCAGCGCTTTCGCCATACCGGCCACGTGCTGCGTTTCATCGAATACATGGACGTGGGCACCACCAACGGCTGGAACCTGCAAGAAGTCGTGCCCAGCCGCGAAGTGCTGCGCCTGGTCGGCGCCGCACATCCGCTGCAGGCGCTGGAAACGGAAACCATGGGCCGGGTGGCCGAACGCTGGGCCTATGCCGACGGCGGCGGCGAAATCGGCGTGATCTCCAGCGTTACCCACGCCTTCTGCGGCGGCTGTACGCGCATGCGCCTGTCGCCGGAAGGCAAGGTCTTCCTGTGCCTGTTCGCCTCGCAAGGCTACGACCTGCGCGACCTGCTGCGCGGCGCCGCCGACGACGAACACATCGCCCGTACCGTGGCAGGCATCTGGGCGCAACGCGACGACCACTATTCCGAACAGCGCGGACTAGGCGTGCCCATGCCCGCGCAGGGCGACCGCAAAGTCGAAATGAGTTATATCGGCGGATAAACCCGCTACTGGTCCTGCCAGCTCTGCCAGGCTGCCAGGTGTCTGACTCCCCGTAGGGGTGTCAGACACCGACATGTAGCGAGACTTTCTGTCCACAGCGGTGTCAGGCACCCTGACGGGAGCCAGACACCTGGCAAAACCCGGCACCCGAACCCGGCGGCGGTGCCTGTGTCAGGCCAACCAATGCGCCAGGTCGTAGTAGGGCACTACATCTCCGTCTTGCACGGCTACGCCTGCGGGTAGCCGCGCCAAGCCGGTCGCCCACGGCATCGAACTGATCACCGATGAGTCCTGGTTGGGATAGGGCACCAGTTCAGGCGGCTTGCCCGTCTCTTGATGCCACTGCACCCGCAGGAATTCTTCCCGGCTGTCCTGCCGCGGCCGTTCCGTGCGCAACGGCGCCTCACCGACGGCCGGAAACAGCACGGCCCGCCCTTGCATGCGCCGCACCAGCGGCGAGACCAGCATGGCGTACACCGCATACACCGATACCGGATTGCCCGGCAGGCACACCACCGGCTTGCCCTCGATATGCGCCAGCGCCACCGGCTTGCCCGGCTTCATCCGCACCTTCCACAGCGCCAGCTTGCCGCCCAGCGATTCCAGCACCGGCTTGACCAGGTCTTTCTCGCCCACCGACACCCCACCTATGCTCAGCAGCAGGTCGCAGTCGGCCAGGATGGTGCGCACCGCCGCGCGCAGGTCGGGCTCGTTGTCGCGTGCGTGCAGCACATGCACCGCGTGCGCGCCGGCTTTCTGCACCAGGGCCGCCAGCATCAGGCCATTGCAGTTGTAGATCTGTTGCGCCGCGCGCTCGGCGCCAGGCGGCACCAGTTCGTCGCCGGTGGTCAGGATGCCGATGCGCAGCCGGTCGTAGACCTGCACGTGCGTCAGCCCCTGCGAGGCCAGCAGCGCGATGTGCGCCGCTTCGAGCAGCGTGCCGCGTGCCAGCAGCGGCTGGCCGGCGCTGGTGTCCATGCCGCGCTTGCGCACGAATTCGCCGGCCGCCGGTGCTTGCAGGATGTACACCTGCCCATCGGCCTCGCGGGTGTTTTCCTGGATGACTACCGTGTCGGCGCCCTGCGGGATCAGGCTGCCCGTGAACAGGCGGGTGGCCTGGCCCGGCAGCTGCGGCTGCGGCATGTCGCCCGCGTAGCAGCGCTGCTGGATGGGCAGGCCGGCCTCGGGCTGGTAGTCGGCATGACGGATGGCGTAGCCATCCATGGCGCTGTTGTCGGCCGGCGGCAAGTCCAGCGTGGCCGACATGTCCACGGCCAGCACCCGCCCGATCGCGTCGGCCAGCGTTACCAGTTGCAGGCGGTCGAGGGGTTTGGCGGCTTGCGCCAGCAGCGCCTGGGCGCGGTCGAAATCGAGCAGTTCGTCTTTCATTCGGATTCGGTGTTACGGAACAGGGTCGCGAAATTGCAGGGCTGGTGCATGCTGTCGAGCTGTTCGCGCAGGATGTGCGTCCAGGCTGTCTGGCAAGCATTGTTGGAGCCGGGCAGGCAGAAGATCAGGGTATGGTTGGCCATGCCCGCCAGGGCGCGCGACTGGATCGCGGAACTGCCGATCTCGGCAAACGAGACTTGGCGGAACAGGGCCTCGAAACCGGTGATCTCGCGGTCGAGCAGGGGCAGCACGGCTTCGGGCACCCCATGGTCGTGGCCGAAGCCGGTGCCGCCCGATGTCAGGATGACCTGGATGTCCGGGTCGGCGATCCAGTCGCTGAGCACGCGGCGGATCTGGTACAGGTTGCTCTTGACGATGTCGCGCCGTACGCAGTTATGCCCGGCGTGGGCCAGGCTTTCGGCCAGCAGGTTGCCCGACGTGTCGTCGCCGGCGGTGCGCGTATCGCTGATGGTGAGTACGGCGCAGGCCAGCGATATTTTCTTCTCCAGCGCTTTCATGTGGGTTCCTTGGGGGTGTTGCCCGCATCCCAGGATTCGGTGCGTTCGTGGTCGGCATCGCGTTGCTCGACCCAGAAACTGCCGCCGCCGGACAGGGTTTCGCGTTTCCAGAAGGGTGCACGGGTTTTCAGGGCGTCGATCATGTATTCGCAGCCGCGGAACGCATCGCCGCGGTGCGCGCTGGCCGCCGCCACGAACACGATTTGCGCGCTGCGCGACAGCGCGCCCACCCGGTGGGCGATGACCGTGCCGGCCAGGTTCCAGCGCCGGCGCGCCGTGCCGGCGATTTCGTCCAGCTCGCGTTCGCACATGCCCGGATAGTGCTCGAGATACAGGGTCTCGGTGGCCTGGCCGGGCGCGAAGTCGCGCACATAGCCCGTGAAGGTGACAATGGCGCCGGCCTCGGCGCCCACTTCTTCGCGCAGGCGTGCCAGCAGGGCCGCGCTGTCGAAGTCGGCTTCCTGAACGATGATCATGGCGTTCAGCCTCCGGTGACCGGCTCGAAGATGGCCACTTCGTCGCCTGGCCGGATCGGCGCCGACGGCTTGGCATGGGTCTGGTTGATGGCCAGCTTCAGGCGCGCGGCCGGTTCGAGCTGCGGGTAGCGTGCCTGCAGCGCGTCGAGCAACTGGGCGCCGGTGGCCGGTTCGGCCAGCGGCCAGGCTTCGTCGCGCTTGCCGACCAGCTCGGCCACGCGGGCGAAGTACAGCAGGTTAATTGTTGCGCCACTCACCGCTTTTGCCTCCTGCCTTGTATTCAAGGCGTACTTGTTCAATGACGATGCCTTTGTCGGCCGCCTTGCACATGTCGTAGATGGTAAGGGCGGCCACGCTGGCCGCCATCATGGCTTCCATTTCGACGCCGGTCTTGTATTGGGTGCGGCAGGTGGTGCGTACCTCGACCGTGTGGGTGTCGTCATGCAGGGCGAATTCGACACCCACGAACGCCAGCGGCAGGCTGTGGCACAGGGGAATCAGTTCGGCGCAGCGCTTGGCGGCCAGCACGGCCGCCACGCGCGCCGTGTTCAGGACTTCGCCCTTGCCCTGGCCGGGCTGGGTCAGCAGGCCATAGGCGTGGGCGTTCATGCGCACGGCGCCGCGCGCGATGGCGATGCGGTCGCTGTCGGATTTCGCACCGACGTCGACCATGCGGATCTGGCCGGATTCGTCCAGGTGGCTAAGGGCGGGGGAAGACGAAGACATGGGATACAGGGCTATCAAATATTGAACCGGGGCGGGCGATGCGCGGACTGTAATCGCCTCGCTCGCACCCTATGATAGACGAGCTGTGCCGGGGGCGCGACCAAGGCGCCGATCCTGGTTCATATCGTATGCCGATGGCGCCGAAAATATAGATATCGCGATCGGATCGTTCGGCCGGAAGCGGCGCGGCGCTAGGATGGGCAAATGCTGATAGACAGCGCCCGGTGCGCTTGATCCCATGCGAACCTCATTCGTTTTATCCAGGGTCCCGGCCCGGCCGGCCTTTCTCCCCCGCGATTTTGCGCGCTTTCCGTCGCGTGCACTGGCCAGAGCCCAGCGCCTGCTCAAAGAACAGCGCGACATGGAAGCGGCCTTGCGGCGCATACTCGCCGTCTCGGCAACCGATTTCCTGGCGCCCGCCAAAAAGCGCGAACATCCATGCGCCGCCAACTGAAGCTGGGTGCGTTCATGCGTCCGGTCAGCATCCATACCGGCGCATGGCGGTATCCGGGCGCCCTGCAAGACGCCAATTTCAATTTCCCGGCATTGAAGCGCTATGCCCAGGATCTGGAACGCGCGCGCTTCGATGCATTCTTCATGGCGGATCACCTGGCCTTGCTGAATATGCCGATCGAAGCCTTGAAGCGCAGCCATACCGCGACCTCGTTCGAGCCTTTCACGCTGCTGTCCGCGCTCAGCCAGGCGACGCAACACATAGGCCTGGTGGCCACCGCATCGACCACGTTCGACGAGCCTTTTCACGTGGCGCGCCGCTTTGCGTCGCTCGACCATTTAAGCCAGGGCAGGGCCGGTTGGAACATCGTGACCACCTCGAATCCGGACGCTGCCCGCAATTTCGGCCGTGAAGAGCATATGGACCACGCCGCACGTTATGCGCGGGCCCGGGAGTTCTATGACGTGGTGACTGGTCTATGGGACAGTTGGGCCGACGACGCGTTTGTCCGGGATGCCGGCCAGGGCCTGTATTTCGATCCGGACCGACTGCACACGCTGGCCCACCGGGGCGAACATTTCTCTGTGCGAGGGCCGTTGCATATTGCCCGGCCCGTGCAGGGCTGGCCGGTGATCGTGCAGGCAGGCGCCTCGGAACCCGGCCGGCAATTGGCTGCCGAGACCGCCGAGCTGGTATTCACCGCGGTTACCTCGCTTAGCGCGGGTTGCGCTTTCTATGCCGATATCAAGGACAGGATGCGTCGTATCGGCCGTCAGCCGGATCATTTGAAGATATTGCCTGGTGCACTGGTCGTGGTGGGCGAAACGCTGGAGCAGGCCCGCGATATCCACGCCAAGCTGGATAGCCTGGTGCATGAAGCCAGCGCCATTGCGTCGTTGTCGATCACGCTGGGACACGATGCCTCCAGGTTCGAGCTGGACGCGCCCCTGCCGCCGGTTCCGGAAAGCAATGCGAGCAAGAGCGGCCGCCAGCGAGCCATCGACCTGGCGCGCGCCGAGAATCTGACGGTCAGGCAACTGGCGCGGCGCATGGGTGGATATGGCGGCCTGGCCTTCGTCGGCACGCCGGCTTCCATCGCCGACGACATGCAAGAGTGGCTGGAGAGCCAGGCCTGCGATGGATTCAACGTCATGTTTCCCTGGCTGCCGGGTGGCCTGGATGCGTTCGTGCAGGGCGTCGTGCCCGAGCTCCAGCGGCGCGGCATTTTCCGCCGCGAGTACGAAGGCGCGACGCTACGGGAAAACCTGGGGCTGCCGCGTCCGGGGAACCGGTTTTTCCAGTCCTGATGGCTAGGCGGCGCTCACCGCCGCCTAGCGTTGGGGATGAGGGGCGGCCGCCGGCTCAGTAGGTCTCGAACATGCGCCGCAAGTCATCGGCGCGCCCTGTGCTGGCCAGCCCCAGGGCCAGCAGGATGCGCGCCTTCTGCGGGCTGAAGTCTTCGCCGCCGATGAAGCCGGTATCGTTCAGATAGCGGCGCCGCGCCACGCGCCCGGCGCCCGCGCGCGAACATTGCACGACGGCGATGCCCGCGCGTGCGGCCGCTTCCAGCGCCGGCAGTTCGCCGCGCGCCGGGATGCCGGGCGCCAGGCCGGCCGACACCAGGCCGCGCGCGCCGTGGTCGATGGCAGCCTGGATCAGTACGCTGTCGGCACCGGCATAGGAATAAACAATGTCCACGCGCGGCAGTACCGTGTCGTCGGGCAAGCCGGCGAATTCGCAATCGGGTGCATGCGGGCGGTCGGGCCGCCGGTAGTAGTGCAGGCCGTCCGGGTCGACGATGCCCAGCGCGCCGAAATCCGCCGAGCGGAACGTCTGCAGCCGCAGCGTGGACGTCTTGACGACATCGCGCGCGGCATGGATTTCGTCGTTCAGCACCACCAGCACGCCGCGTCCACGCGATTCGGCGGCAGCGGCCACGCGCAAGGCCTGCACCAGGTTCATGGGGGCGTCCGATCCCACGGCGCTCAGCGGACGCTGGGCCCCCACCAGGACGACAGGTTGCGCAATGTCCAGTGTCAGGTTCAGGAAGAACGCGGTTTCTTCCAGGGTGGCCGTGCCGTGCACGATGACGAAGCCCGCCAGGTCGGGGTGGGTGCGCGCCATGGCGCGGATGACGGCCCGCAGGGCGAACCAGTCGGCCGGCGTCAGGGCGGTGCTGCCCACCGACTTGAACGCAACGGGCTCGACCTGGGCCACCAGGCTGGCCTCGGGAATGCGGGCCAGCATCTCGCGCGCGTCGATCTTGCTGCCATGTTCCGGATAGTCCATCAGGTCCAGCGATGACGTGCCCAATGAAGACATGGTGCCGCCGCAGCCGATCAGGGCAACCCGGGGTAGTGCCGATGTAGAGGACATCTGTGCTTCCGTGTGAATACGTACGGTTCGGCCTAGTTGGCGCGGATCTGGTGCTTGGCGGCAATCTCGCGGGCATTGGCCAGGTCGCGTTCCATCAAGGTGCGGTACGCCTGCGCGCCGGCGTCGGCCGGGGGGGTTACCACCAGGCCCATTTCTTCCAGCCGGGCGTGCACCGCGGTATCGGCCAGCGCCTGCACCAGCGCCTGGTTCAGTTGCTGGATGACCGCCGCCGGCGTGCCCGCGGGCGCCAGCCATCCGTTGGAACTGTACGCGGTGAAATCCGCCAGGCCGGCTTCGCGCAGCGTGGGAACGTCGGGCAGCAGCGCCGAGCGCTGGTCCGAGGCGATGGCGATGATGCGCAGCTTGCCGTCGCGGTGATTGGGCAGCACGTTGGGCAATTCGTTGAGCGCCGCGTCGACGTTGCCGGCGATCAGGTCGGGCAGGATGGCGCTGCCGCCGCGGTAAGGCACATGCACGAAGGGGATGTCCGCCTTGCTGGCGAATTCGACGATAGCCAGGTGCTGGGCGCCGCCCGCACCGGAACTGCCGATGGAAATGCCTTTGCCCGACTTTGCCGCATAGGCCTTCAGTTCTTCCAGGTCATGAACGGGCAGCTTGGCGCTGACCACCAGGGCCAGCGGCACGCGCGACAGGAAGGCCACCGGCGCGAAGCTGGTCAGCGGGTCGTACGACAGCGACGGGTTGACCGCCGGGTTCACCGCCAGCAGCCCGTTCGAGCCCGACAGCAGGGTGTAGCCGTCGGGCTGGGCGCGCGCCACCGCCTCGGCCCCGATGGCGCCGCCGGCCCCGGGCCGGTTTTCCACGATGAAGGGCTGGCCCAGCCGCTCGGCCAGCTTGGATGCCAGCAAGCGGGTGGCGACGTCGATGTTGCCGCCCGGCGCAAAAGGAACGATCACGCGCACGGGCTGGGCCGGGTAGGGGGCGGCCGCCCAGGCGCTTGTGGATACCAGCAGTGCCAGCGCGGCACAGGAAAGCCAGCGATGCAGGAACATGTGCGTTCTCCTAGTTGGCGGCAGGGACCTTACCGCGCCATGATGGGCATGGCCGCGAAGTCGCGCACGAATGCCTCGGCGAAATCGCAGACCCGCTCGAATGCCACGGCGCCGCGTTGGCCCGAGGTATGCGTCAAATCGGCCCAGGCGCCGCTGGCATTGATCTCGCGGGCATCGGGAAACAGCCCCACCTTGCTGCCTTGGTAGCGGAACCGGGTAGAACTGAGCGCGGCCAGGCCCAGGAACGGGTCCAGGTCGGGCCCCGCCTGGCGATCCAGCCGCACGTCATCGGGATACAGGTGGCACATCAGCGAGGCCAGCGGCTCGCCGCCGTGCCCGATGGCGCCGGGCGGGTCGCCGCGGAATTCGGCCGCGGCAAGATCGCGCGCCACTTCCAGGGGGTCGATGACCGCCATGCCGATGCGCTTGGCGCGCCGCATGGCCCGGGCCAGGATCTCGATCGGCTGGTGATTGTGGCGGTGGCAATTGAACAGCAGCGCCCGCTGGAAGCCATTGCGCGCGGCCGCAGTCATCAAGGCTTCCAGCAATTGGCCGAACAGCGCGTCGGTCAGCCCGAAGGTGCCCGGCAGGCTGTCGTGCAGTTCCGATACCCCATAGTGCAGCGTGGGCATGCGCAGGGCGCCGGTGCGTTCGGCCACCACCTGCGCCAGCCGCTCGCTGACCAGGTAGTCGCAGCCCAGCAATTGGTGCGGGCCATTGCTTTCCACGGTGCCGATCGGCAGCAGCAGCACGGCCCCGCGCTGCGCCGCTTCGGCGACTTCTTCATTGGTCAGGTGGGGAAGAAACGTTTTCTTGTTCATCGGCGCGTATCCGGTGGCGTGGGCAACAACGAGGGGCTGGGGCAGTGCTATGCCTCGAACCATTTTTTGGATACTCTCACGCACGGTGTCTGGAAAAAAAGCGAAATATATTTGATTGATGCTGTCGTTTTATTCGGGGTGGATCGTGATCACTATCAAGCAGGTCGAAGCCTTGCACCAAGTGGCGGTATCGCGCAGCATCGCCGCCGCGGCGCGCAAGCTCTGCACGACCGAATCGGCGGTATCCAAGCGCCTGCAGGAACTGGAACAAAGCCTGAATGTGCCGTTGTTCGACCGCGGCGGCAGGTCGCTGGCCTTGACGGACACCGGCGCCGCCATTCTTTCGGTGGCGGTCGAGCTGCTGGCCAGGCGCGACGCCATGCTGGACATCGCCCACAGCCCGGCCTTCGAGGGCCGGACGTTCCGCTTCGGCATGACCGAGTTCATCGCCGCCAATTGGCTGACTGCGCTGCTGGAAGGCATACGTGCCCAGTACGGGCGGGTGGCGCTCGAGCCGCGCATCGGGCTGACCGATGACTTGCTGCGCGAGCAGGCCCAGGGCGAACTCGATGTCGTGATCGTGCCTAAGTCGGCCCAGTGCGCGGGGCGCGTCGTGTCGCCCTTGTTCATCAGCCGCAATGTCTGGGTGTGCGGCCGGACGCTGCCCTATGGCCCCGGCCCGCTCAGGCCGGAAGACCTGGCCGATGCATCGCTGATCCTGCAACCCAGCAGTTCGACGCTGGATACCACCGTGCGGCAATGGTTTGCCGAGAACAACGCGCCCATGCCCAAGCTGATCTCATGCAACAGCCTGGCGGGCGTCAAGAGCCTGGCGGTGGCGGGCTTCGGCATCGTGCCGCTGCCGCACGCCTATTGCCAGGACGAGTTGAAGGCCGGCGTGCTGCGCGAACTGGTGGTGTTGCCGCCCTTGCCCGCGCGGGTGTACTGCACGGTGCGCATGCCCGGTCCGGCAGCGGGGCTGGCCGCCGGCATGTGCCAGGTGGTGGGCCGCGTGCTGGGCCGCGAGAGTGTTAACGATTGAAAGGGCGCGCGGCTACAGGCCGAAAGTGGCGCGCCGATGTCCTATCATAGACGCGCTATGCCTCAGGCGAGATAATCCGCCTGACCGTACCAGGGAGAGCACGCATGGCCTTCAGGATGCCCAGGTTGAGATTGACTCGGCGTTTCGGAAAGATCCTACTGGCCATTGCGGCTGTCATCCTCATCCTCTTCGGCGTAGCCGCCTGGCAAGTGCCCAAGGTGCTGCGCAGCGCGCTGACCGACGACGTCTCGGGCCTGCTGGGCCGGCCGGTGCAGGTGGGCAAGATCAGCTTCAATCCCTTCACGCTTACCGTGCGGGCCCACGACTTGTCGGTGGCACAGCCCGGCGGCGCCGCGCCCCTGCTCGACGTCGGGCAGCTCGATGTCAGCGCATCCTGGATGTCGTTGTTCTGGTTCGCCCCGGTGGTCGATTCGGTGCGGGTGCAAAGCCCGCGCATCGCCCTGGTGCGCGAAGACGCCATGCGCTTCAATTTTTCCGACATCCAGCAGAAGCTGGCGGACATGGCCGCCGCGCAGCCCGAGCCCGAGCAACCCGACGACAGCGGGCCGCCGCGGTTTTCGCTGAACAACCTGGTGCTGGAAGACGGCAGCATCACGCTGGACGACCAGGTCACCGGCCGCAAGCAACAGGTGGACCAGATCGCGCTGGGCGTGCCTTTCATTTCCACTTTCGGCTATGCCACCGATATCGATGTGCAGCCGCGCGTGCACATGCGCATCAACGGCAGCCCTTTCGACCTGCACGGCGTGGCGCGGCCCTTCGACGTGGTGCCGGCCTCGACCCTGAACGTGGCTTTCCAGGGGCTGGAACTCGAGAAATGGGCCGATGCCTGGCCGGCCCCGTTGCCCATCAAGGTTGAACGCGCCTTGCTCGATTCCGATTTGCAGATCGTGTTCGAGCAGCCGCATGACGCCGCGCCCCAGATCAAGGTCGTGGGTGACCTGGGCTTGCGCCAGCTCGACGTGCGCGAGGCCTCGGGCGAGTCGCTGATCCGCTGGAGCACGCTCGACGTGCGCCGTATCGCGTTGGACCCCATCGCGCGCCAGTTGTCCATCGGGCAGGTCGAACTGTGGTCGCCGATGGCGCAGACGCGGCGCGACGCCAGCCAGCGCGTGAACTGGCTGCATGTCATCGACCAGCTCAAGGCGCTGGGCGGGGGCAAGCCCGCCGAAGCGCCGCCGGTCCAGGCCCCGCCCGCCGAAGCGAATGCGGCAAAGGCGGAAGCGGCCGCCGCCCCGCCCGCCCAGGCCGGCACAGGCGACACCGGGGCAACGGCAGGCAAGCCCGCCTCCCCCCCCGCGCCGCCCGCCGATGGCTGGCGCGTATCGGTCGATGCCGTCAATATCAATGACGCCGGGTTGCGCCTGCGCGATGCTCCCACCGGCCTGGACTACACCCTGGCCGGCATGGCGGTCACTGTGGAAAACGTGCAGTTCCCGCAGCCGCCCGAGCAGCCCATCAATCTTTGGCTGACCATGGATAACCCGGCCGATGGCGGCTGGATCCGCGCCAAGGGGCCCTTGCGCCTGAGCCCGCTGGCACTGGACCTGGACTTGCAGGCCGGCCACCTGGGGCTGGCGCCGTTTGCCGCGGCTGTGCGCAGCCAGGCACCGGTACAGTTGCTCGACGGTTTGCTGGGCGTGCAAGCGCAGGTCAAGGTGGCCGAGCAGGGCGGTGCCACCCAGGTGTCGGCCACCGGCGTCAAGGCCGAGGTGTCGCAATTGGCGGTACGCGACGAATCCGTCAAGCCGGCGGTGGACCTGGCCCTGGGCCAGTTGACGCTGGCGGCCGACCGGCTGGCGCTCGATGGCCAGCCCTCGCCCTTCACGCTGCAGGCGTCGGGCATCCAGGGCAATGGCCAGTTGGCCCTGCAGGGCACGCTGACGCCGCAGCCCCTGGCGCTGCAAACCCAGGTCGACCTGCAAGCCCTGGACCTGGCCACGCTGGCGCCCTATGTCGCATCCAGCCTGAACGCCAACGTGCGTGCAGTGACGGTCGGCGCGCGCGGCCAGGCGGCATTCGCGGCCGCCGCCGGCGGGGCGCCCCTGAAAGCAAGCTGGCAGGGAGCAGTCGATGTCACCGGCCTGGACCTGGCCGACCGCGTCAACCGCGACGACTTCCTGAAATGGAAGCGCCTGGGCCTGGAAGGCATGCAGGTGTCGGTGGATGGCGATAAATTTGCCGCCAACCTGGGCGACATCACGCTCGACGATTTCTACGGCCGCATCCTGCTCAGCGCCGAGGGCCGGCTCAATGTGATGGACCTGGTGGCCGAACCAGGCCAGGCGGGTGGCTCGATCACCCAGGATACCCAGACGCGCGGCCGCACCGCGCGCCCGCCGGACACGGCAGGCCGGTTGCCCGATATCTCGGTCGGCAGCGTCACCTTGAAAAGCGGCCGCATGACGTTCACCGACCGCTTCGTCAAGCCGAACTACACGGCCGAACTGTCGCGCATCGAAGGCGGCTTGTCGGCCGTGTCGTCGCGCAATCCCAAGCCGGCCAAGGTCAAGGTGACCGGCCGGGTGTACGGCACGGCGCCGCTGTCGATCAGCGGCAGCGTGCAGCCGTTCGCCGAATTCCTGGCGCTGGACTTGAAGGCCTCGGCCAAGGGCGTCGATTTGCCGCGCTTCACCACGTATTCGTCGAAGTACGTCGGGTATCCGATCAAGCGCGGCAAGCTGTCGCTGGACCTGGAGTACAAGCTGAAAGACCGGGCCCTGCAGGCCAGCAATCATGTGGTGCTGAACCAGCTTACCTTCGGCGACAAGACCAACAGCCCCGATGCTACCAAGCTGCCGGTCATGCTGGCCGTGGCCTTGCTGAAAGACAGCCGCGGCAATATCGACATCAACCTGCCCATCTCGGGTTCGCTGGACGATCCGCAGTTCTCGGTGGGCGGCATCATCGTGCGCGTGCTGGTCAACCTGGTGGTGAAGGCGGTGACCTCGCCATTCTCGCTGCTGGCGTCGGCGTTCGGCGGCGGTGAAGAACTGTCGTATATCAACTTCGAGCCCGGCAGCGCGGTGCTGGCCGCCGATGCCGACGAGCGCATCGCCACGCTGGCCAAGGCCCTGAACGACAGGCCCGCATTGAAGCTGGACATCATCGGCCGGGCCGATCCTGCCACCGACACCGAAGGCCTGCGCGAGGCCTGGGTCGACCTGCAGATACGCAAGGCCAAGGCCGCCGATACCGGCGGCCGGGGCAAGCACCCCGATCCGCGCAGCGTGACGGTATCGGATGCGGAGCGCGCCGAATACCTGGAAGAGGTCTACGACGACACCGATATCGAGGACAAGCCGCGCAATTTCATCGGCTTTGCCAAGTCGGTGCCGGCCGAGCAGATGGAAACCCTGCTGCGCCAGGCCGCGCCGGTCAACGACGACGACTTGCGCCAACTGGCCGATGCGCGTGCCCAGGCGGTCTACGAGAAGCTGCAGGAAAGCGGCCCGGCCGACCGCATCTTCATCGTGGCATCCAGCCTGGATGGCGAGGCCGGCGAGGGCGACGCCGAACCCTCGCGGGTGGATTTCGCCTTGCAGTGATGGCGTGGCGGCCCGCCGCGCCCACGGTGGGCCGCGGCGCTTACGGGTCTTGCGGTTCGGGCAGGCCGTCGGTGATCTCGGCCACGCCCTGCTTCATTTCGTCGTAGCCGATGTCGCGCTCGTGCTGGAAGCTGCCCATCATGCCCGCACAGCCGTCCACGCCCGACTTGCGCATGTCCAGCATCATGGTTTCGCCGTCATGGCGGCCTTGTTCGAACAGGGCATCGAAGCGATCGGCCTGGTAGCCGAATTCGGTGGCGTAGCGTTGCAGGTTGGCGCGCGCGGTGGCCTTGTGCCGCGCCAGGTCGGGCGGCGCCGCGCCGCACACTTGGGCGGCGCCGTTGGTGGCCCCCGAGGTGGTGATCAGTTGCTCGAAATCCGCCTGGATCTGGGCCTGGGCGGCAGGGGCGCCGGCCAGGCCCATGGCCAGTGCCAGGGCAGTGGTCAGGAGATTGCGCATGGGTTCCATTATGGCAAGGCCTTGCCAAGTCGGCAGCCCCGGCGCGGTGTGGAGTCGTATCAGACTGTGCATGTTTCTTACCTGCCTGCGGGCGGATGCCCGGCCTTCCCCCCGAACCTGGCGAGTCGCACTATGATGGCGGTTTGCCGGGCGATTCCCGCCCGCGCCTTTGCCTGTACCTGGAGAGAATAAATGACTATCAAAGTCGGCGATCGCGTGCCCGATGGCACCCTGACCGAGTTTTTCGAGACCGAAGCCAATGGCTGCTCGCTCGGCCCCAACGCTTTCCAGGTGGCCGACTTGGTCAAGGGCAAGACCATCGCCGTATTTGCAGTGCCGGGCGCCTTCACGCCCACCTGCTCGGCCAAGCACCTGCCGGGCTATGTCGAGCAAGCCCAGGCCCTGAAAGACAAGGGCGTGGACGAAATCTGGTGCGTGGCCGTCAATGATGCCTTCGTGATGGGCGCCTGGGGCCGTGACCAGAAGACCGCCGGCAAGCTGCGCATGCTGGCAGACGGCTCGGCCCACTGGACCCGCGCGCTGGGCCTGGAACTGGACCTGGACGCCCGCGGCATGGGCGTGCGTTCGCAGCGCTATTCCGTATTGCTGAAAGACGGCGTGGTCGCGCAACTGAACATCGAGGCGCCCGGCAAGTTCGAAGTCAGCGACGCCGCCACCATGTTGTCGCAGATCTAGCGTATTGTCGTGACATGCCGCGGGGCGCACGGGGCGCCTGCGCGGTGCCGCCCTTCATGGCGGCAACCCCCGCATCCCATGCTATCCACGATTTCCTCCTTTTCGTCGCTGTACCTGGCGACGCTGCTGATGCTGATCGGCACCGGCCTGTTCAATACCTACATGGGGCTGCGGCTGACCGCTGAATCCGTCAGCGAAGTCTGGATCGGCGCGCTGATCGCCGGCTACTACCTGGGGCTGGTCTGCGGGGCCCGCATGGGCCACAAGCTGATCATCCGCGTGGGCCACATCCGTGCCTTCGTTGCCTGTGCCGCCATTTCCACCAGCATGATCCTGGCCCAGATGCTGGTCGACTACATGCCGCTGTGGCTGGTGTTCCGCCTGGTGGCCGGCATCGTCATGGTGACCCAGCTGATGGTCATCGAAAGCTGGCTGAACGAACAAACCGAAAACCACCAGCGCGGCCGCGTGTTCTCGGTGTACATGGTGGTGTCCGGCCTGGGCACGGTGCTGGGCCAGCTGGCCTTGACCGCCTACGCCTCGCTGGACCAGCGCCCCCTGACCCTGGTGGCGGCCAGCCTGGTACTGTGCCTGGTGCCCATTGCCGTCACGGCGCGCTCGCATCCGCCCACGCCGCTGCCCGCTCCGCTGGACCTGCGCTTTTTTTTCCAGCGCGTGCCGCTGTCGATGACGGTGCTGTTCGTGGCGGGCAATTTGTCCGGCGCGTTCTACGGCCTGGCGCCCGTATATGCGGCCAAGTACGGCATGAGCACATCGCAGGCCGCCATTTTCGTGGCGGCCGGCGTCACCGCGGGCCTGCTGTCGCAATGGCCCATGGGCTGGCTGTCCGACCGCATCAACCGCGCCGGGATGATCCGCTTCAACGCGTTCCTGCTGGTGGTGCTGCCCATCGTGATGTGGGGTTGGTTCAACTTGCCGTTCTGGCTGCTGTTGCTGATGTCGTGCGTGTTCGGCGTGCTGCAGTTCACCCTGTATCCCCTGGGCGCCGCTTTTGCCAACGACCACGTCGAGCCCGAGCGCCGCGTGGGCCTGAGCGCCATCTTGCTGATGACCTACGGCGTGGGCGCCTGCATGGGCCCCATGGTGGCGGGCGTGCTGATGTCCAGCGCCGGCCCCAGCATGTATTACGTGTTCGTGTCGGTGTGCGCGTTGATCCTGGTGTGGCAGGTGCGGCCGGCACGCGTCACGGGCGCGCACCAGGTCGACGAGGCCCCGGTGCATTTCGTGCCGCTGCCCGACAACCTGCAAAGCTCGCCCGCGGCCGCCGCACTGGACCCGCGGGTCGATCTGGAAGTCGACGTCAGCATGGAAATGGCACCGCCCGAACCGGCCGCGGCGCAGGCTCCCGGGCCGGCGCCCGGAATCATCGATCCGTCGCCCGACGGTGCCGAACCGCAGGCACGCACCGGAACGTGATCGACGCACTGCTGACCGCCGACCACTGGAGCACCATGAAACTTCTTGCCGCCATACCCATCATTCGCATCTTTTCCGTGGACAAGGCCAAGGAGTTCTATCTTGGCTTCCTCGGTTTTTCGCTCGAATGGGAGCATCGATTCGAGAAAGACCTTCCTTTGTATGCCGAGATCAAGCGCTCCGGCCTGACCCTGCACTTGAGTGAACACCACGGCGATGCGACACCGGGATCGACGACGTTTGTGCCGATCGAAGACATCGATGCGCTGCACCGCGAACTGACAACGAAGTCGTATCCCTACGCCAGGCCGGGTATTGAAGTCGCCGGCTGGGGACGCGTGTTGGAAGTGGCCGATCCATTCGGCAATCGGATCCGGTTCTGTGAGCGGGCCAAAAACTAAGGGCTTGCGGCGGGGTTGAACGGACCGCTGCACGTGCGGGTCGGCGGTTAGGCCAGCCATCGCATGCGTCAGGGCAGCATCAGCAGAATCGCCGCCACTGCCAGTACCAGCCCCAGCAGGTTCACGTGGCTGAGCGGTTCGCGAAAGGCCAGGGCGCCCACCATCGTGCCCAGTGCGATGACGCCCATGTTCATGGTCGAGAACACCAGCGCGGGATTGTCCGGCAGGGCCTGGTGGGCCCGGATGTAGGTGACGATATTGCCGAAGTTCGCCACGCCCAGCACCACGCCTGCCAGCAGGTGGCGCGGCTGCCAGGCGATGCGCCGCGTCAGCAGATAGCCGGCCATGAAAACGCCGGCCAGGGCAAAGGCGATCAGCAGCGCGCCCGAGAACGCGGCGCCGGCCTTGGCGACCTGCTTGAACAGGATGTCGACCACGCCGTAGGCCACCCATACCCCCAGCGGCCACAGCCAGGCGCTTTCACCCGCGCCCTGGGCATCGGCCGGCTCGCGCCGGCGCAGCACGCAGAACAGCGCCGTGAAGGCCAGGGCAATGGCGCCCGCCTTGCGCAGGGTGATGGCCTCGCCGAACAGCAGGAACGCCGCCAGCAGGGGCAGGAACAGCGACAGCCGCTGCGCGGCATCGCTGCGTACGATGCCGGCGTGACGGACGGATTGCGCCATGGCCATGAAGCCGCAGGGCAACAGCACCCCCAGCGCCAGCAGCAGGCCCCAGGCCTGGCTGGCCGATTCCAGCTGGGCGGCGGACGGCCGCAGCATCAGCCAACTGAGCGCCGCAGTCACCGCATAGTTGGCGGCGATGGCCTGCCTGACGTCGATGCCATAGCGGCGGGCCAGCTTCAGCAGCACCGCCACGCTGACGCTGAAGCCCACGCTGGCCAGCAGGTACAGCAGGCCGGGCGTCAGCGGGAACATGCCGAGGCGGCCTGGTCGGAAGGGGGCAGGGTGCCTTCGGCATGCATGCCCAGGCGTGCCATCAGGCGTGCGTCGGCCTGCACCTGCGGGTTGCCGGTGGTCAACAGCACGTCGCCGCAGAACAGCGAATTGGCGCCGGCCAGAAAGCACAGCGCCTGCATCGTGTCGCTCATGGTCTCGCGGCCGGCCGACAGGCGCACGCGCGCCAGCGGCATCGCGATGCGGGCCACCGCGATGCTGCGCACGAACTCGAAGGGGTCCAGCGCTTCGGTGCCCGCCAGGGGCGTGCCTTCCACTTGCACCAGGTTATTGATCGGCACCGATTCGGGGTAGGGGTCCAGGCTGGCCAGTTGCGCGATCAGGCCGGCGCGCTCGCGGCGCGATTCGCCCATGCCCACGATGCCGCCGCAGCAGACGTTCAGCCCGGCATCGCGCACGCGGTCCAGGGTGTCCAGCCGGTCTTGATACGTGCGGGTGGAAATGATCTGGCCGTAGAACTCGGGCGAGGTATCCAGATTGTGGTTGTAGTAGTCCAGCCCGGCCTCTTTCAATTGTTCGGCCTGGCCGTCGCGCAGCATGCCCAGCGTGACGCAGGTTTCCATGCCCAGTTCCTTCACCGCGCGGATCATCGCGGCCACTTCATCCAGGTGGTGCGGCTTGGGGCTGCGCCAGGCCGCCCCCATGCAGAAGCGCTGCGCGCCGCCGGCCTGCGCGGTGCGGGCGGCGCGCAGCACCTCGTCCAGCGGCATCAGCTTGTCGGCCGCCAGGCCGGTGTCGTAGTGGGCCGATTGCGGGCAATAGGCGCAGTCTTCGGGACAGCCCCCGGTCTTGATCGACAGCAGGCTGGATAGCTGGATGGCGCTGGCGTCGAAGTGCTGCCGATGCACTTGCTGCGCGCGATACAGCAAGTCCATGAAGGGTAATTCGTACAGCGCCAGGATGTCGTCGGCATGCCAGGCCTGGGCAACTGCCCGGGCAGGCCTGGCGATGTCGGAAACAGCAACGGTCGAGGTGTGCATGGCGATCCTTCGCGTAGTCGATGTGGCCAGGCCGGGAAAACGGAGGCCTGGCCCTTAGCGGCGGATCGTAGGGACGTGCGGGGTAGAAAAGCAATTCGGCAAAAAGACTGGCGATTACTGGATCTTGACTGGTAATTGAATGGATATGGCCGTTTTTGGCGCAGTCGTGTCGTTAACCCCGCGCCATCTTCGGCCACTTCGCCCGGCCTGTTTTTAGTGTCTTTTTGTAACTCAACCCATGTCTTGGCTAGCCGGCCATGGGCCGCTTGCTACTTGCCGCTTGCCGTCACTTGGCCGTGGCGCCCGTTGCCTGCACGATCTTCTGCCACCGGGCAATCTCGGCATCGACAAAGCCATCCAGTTGCGCGGCGGGCAGGCTCGACAAGGTGGCGCCCTGGGTCTCGAACGCCTTGCGCACCGCATCGGTTTGCAGCGCACGCATGGCCAGCTGCTGCAACGCCGCCTTCCTGTCCGGCGGCGTATCGGCCGATACCCAGAATCCATACCAGATCGACGCTTCCATATCGGGGCCCCCGGCGGCCTTCATGGCGGGGATATCCGGAAAGTAAGGCGATGGGGTCTTGGTGGTGAACGCCAGCCCGCGCAGCTTGCCCGAACGCAGGAACTGGGCCGATGTGCCCAGCCCGTCGAACATCAGGTCGCAGTGCCCGCCCAGCAAGTCCGCCAATGCCGCGGCGGTACCGGTATAGGGAATATGCGTCATCCGGGTCTGGGTGGCCTCCATGAACATTTCGGCAACCAGGTGCTGCGCGGTGCCCACGCCGGACGAACAGTAGTTCAGCTGTTCCGGGTTGGCCCGCGCGTAGGCGATCAGCGCGGGCACGTCCTTGAAGCGCGACTGCGCATTGACCACCAGCACGTTCGGCACGATGGCCGTCATCACCAGCGGCGTCAACTGCCTGGCCAACTGGAAGCCGCGCGACGGGTAGACGCCCTCGGCAATCGCCTGGTGCACGCCGCCGGACAGCACGGTGTAGCCATCGGCGGGCGCCTGCACCACATGCCGGGTGCCGATGGTGCCGCCGCCGCCAGCCTTGTTCTCGATGACGAAGGTCTGGCCCGAAAGGGTGCCCATCTCGGCGGCAAGGGGGCGGGTAAAAGTGTCCACGCCGCCGCCCGGCCCGTAGGGCACGACGATATGGACGGGCTTGTCGGGAAAGGCGGCCCAGGTTGCAGCGGCCACCAAGGACGCGGCCAGGGCGGCCGCGATACGGCATACCTGAATAGGCATGGTTGTCTCCAGATAAATGGTGCGCCTGCCTGTTTGCCGGCAGGTCGATTTATCTTATGGACCGTATCGGGCAGGGTCCAATGGAGAAACGGGATGGTTCAATTCACGAGCTGAATAGTGATGCCGGCGCCCTGGTGCCCAGCCATCGGGCGGGCACCGGGCCGCAGCCGCTCAGAACGAAATCGTGGCGCCCAGGCGCAGGGTGCGGGGCGGCGACAGCGTGGCGAAGCCATCGGTGAATGTGCCTTCCCAGTAATCCCGGTCGAACAGATTGTCTACGTTGGCGTAGAACGTGACCGGCGTGCCCGAGATCCGGGTGGCGTACTTGGCGCCCACATCGACGCGCGTCCACGAGGGAATGCGCACGTCGTTGCCCGAATCCAGCCATTGCGGACCGGTATAGATCACCCGCCCGCTGACGCTCAGGCCCTCGACCGGGGTCGCCCATTCCAGGCCCAGGTTCGCCAGCCAGTTCGGCGAGCCGAACACGTCATTGCCCTGGTTGCCGTTGCCCACCGATGAACGCTGCTCGGCGGTCAGGTACGACACGCCGCCCAGGACTGTCAGCGTACGCGTCAACTGGCCGTTGACTATCCATTCGAGGCCGCGGTTGCGCTGCTTGCCGGTGGCGAGCCGGTTGCCGCTGTCTTCGGCGATGCTGCCCAGGAAGCTCTTGTCGATCTGGAACGCGCTGAAGGTATGGGTGAAGCCGCCGCGGCGCAGCTTGACGCCGGCTTCCATCTGCTTCGAAGTGGTGGGCTTGAATGTCTGGCCCTCGTTCAGGTAGCCCAGGCCGACGGTCTGGCCGGGCTGCAGTCCTTCGACGTAGTTGGCATAGAAGGACGTGTCCTCGCCCCATGGCTTGACTACGATGGCGGCCATGGGCGTCACCTTCGATTCATCGTAGTCGGTGTTGCGCGACTGCCGTACCCGTTGATAGCGCCCGCCCAGCGTCAGCAGCACCTTGTCTTGCGCAAAGCCCAGGGTATCGGACAGCGCAACCGAGCTCATCAGGTTGTCGTAGCCATTGCCGCCCGTGCGTTCGGGGCTGTCCGGAAACACCGGCCTGACCGGATCATAGATATTCTGTGGAAAGCCGGCGTTGGCGCGGTTGTAGACGTCCTGCTCGTAGCTGGCCAGGTTGCCGGCCAGCGTCACCGCATGGGAAATGCCGCCCGTCTGGAAGCGGCCGCGCAGGCCGACCTCGCCGACGCGGCTCTGCTCGGTGGAGTCGACGTTGTACACATACCCGATGGCAGAGCCGTCTGTGCCGGTGACCACGGTGCGGGTACCGAACATCAAGCCGCGGCCCCGCGAATTCGAGCCGCCGAAGGCCGCGTAGGCGGACAGGCTGTCGGTCAGGTCCACCTCGCCGCGCAATGCAAAGCCGTGATCGCGCTGCACGCCGCTGGTGCCACGGAACAGGTTGGACGAATTGTCGGGCGGCGCGACCAGCGTGCCCAGCCTGGCCATTTCATACATGGCGGGGCTGCCGTTCTCGATATCTTCCCGGCTGCTGTAGGCATCCAACGACAAGCGCCAGCCGTCGCCGGCATAGTCCAGCCCCAGCGCGCCCAGTTCGCGGCCCTTGCGCTGGCCCGATACGCCGGTTTCGCCATTGCCGTAGACGCCGTTGAAGCGTATGCCCAGCCGCTGGTCGTCGCCGAAACGCCGGCCGACGTCGACATGCGCCTGGCCATAGCCCTTGCTGACGTAAGACGTGGTCAGTTCGGCAATGGGTTCGGATCCTGCCCGCTTGGGCACCAGGTTGATCATGCCGCCCAGGCTGGACATCGGGCCCATGCCCGTCAGCATGGCGCTGGGGCCGCGCAGCACTTCGACCCGCTCGATGAATTCGATCGGCACGTGCGCGAACGGCATGACGCCGAACAGCCCGTTGAAGCCCATGTCGGCGCCATCCACCTGCAGGCCGCGAATGGTGAAGTGCTCGTACATGTGGCCCGCGTTGGTCGTGGTGCGCACCGACGGATCGTTGAGCAGCACTTCTCCGACGGTGCGCGCCTGCCGGTCCTGGATGAGTTGCGAGGTGTACGAGGTCGTGCTGAACGGCGTGTCCATCACGTCCTGGTTGCCCAGTATGCCCAGCCGCGAGCCGGTCGCCACCAGGCCGCCGGGCGCGGCAGGCGGCAGCGCCTCGGGATCGATCTGGCCCTGCACCGTGATGGGCGACAGGGTGGTCGCGGTTTGCGCCATCGCGAATGCGGGCAGGGTCATGGCCGTGAACAGCCATGCGTACATGGCAGGTGCGGCGTAGCGCGAGATCGCGGTCTTGTTCATGCGGTCAGATGGGATCAGGGCGAAAGCGGGTTGCAGGGGCGGGAAACATGCGCGAGCCTTGCCGGTAGCGGCGCTGCGCGCGGTATGCCAGGTAGCACAGCAGGCCGGCCGCGATGGCGAAGAAGCCATCCACGAAAAAATAGGCGGACAGGTAGGCCGTGCCGGGTTGCGAGTACACGGACAGGATGCTGGATAGCGGCACCAGTGCGCTGGCCACCGCGGCGCCCAGCAGCAAGCCCGCCGACGAACGCGCGGCGCCCAGCCAGAACGCCATGGCCAGATAGGCAACGAACACCCCGTAGTAGGCATAAGACGCAATGCTGGCCTGGCTTGCCGCGGTGCTGGCCAGCCAGCGGGCCGCCACGATGCCGGCCGACAGCCCGGCCACGCAGCCCAGGCAGGCGCCCACGGTCAGCGATGAAAGCCAGCGCACGTGGCGCGGCTGCACGGCCGCGGGCTGCCCCGGGCGGCTTTTCTTCAGGCGGGCTTCGATCCACAGCAAGTTGCCGGAATAGAACACCAAGGCGCCCAGCACCCCCAGGATCACGTACAGGATCCGCACCGGCAGGCCGCCGAAATTGCCAAAGTGCAGCCCGAAGAAGCTGCTCAAGGTAGCGGCCATCGCAGTCTGGTGGCCCGGCAGGTAGGTGGTTTCGCCCAACTGGCCGGAAAACTGGTCGATGAAGGCGTAGCCGATGCGGCCATCGCGCAGGAAATGGCGCTCGTCGGCGCCGGCCACGCGCACCTCGGGGTTTTGCGTGCCGTCGCGGCCAGTGGAATAGATCAGCGCGCGCGGCTCGAAGGCAGGCGCCGCCTGCCGCAGGTGGGCAAGCAACTCTGACGGGGCCAGCGCCCGCATGGCATCAGGGGCCTGCGGCGGGCTGGGCGCTGCCAGCGCGGCGGCGTAGGGGTCCTTGCCGGCGGGGTAGATCATTTTCCCCTGGGCCGAGTAGATCCAGTCGTGCAGCCCGAAAGTCACTGCCGTCAGCGCCATGACGATATGAAATGGCAGGCTGGTGAGGCCCAGCACATTGTGGGCATCCAGCCACATGCGCCTGACGTTGTGCGTGATGCGCAACAGGAACAGGTCCTTGACCAAAGAGGGCAGCAGCACCACTACGCCCGCAATCAGCGCCACGGCGTACAGCAGGCTGACGATGCCGATGATGGGTTCGGAAGTTTCCAGGTCCATCGGCAGGCCGCCCTTGCGGTGCACGTCGTCGACAAAGTCACCCACCGTCTGCCCGCTGCGCAGGTCGGTTCCCGCGGCCGCGTTGCCGATGTGCCGCAACCGGCCCGCCTGATCCAGATACGCCAGCCGGTGCTCGCCTTCGGCTGTGTAGTAGATGCGCGCCGCCGCGTCTTCGCGGTGCGGCAGGGCCAGCATCGCCCTGGCCGGCGGATGGGTGTCCGGGTGAAAAAATGCGGCGGCAAGCGCGTCGATATTGGCGCTGCCTGCGGGCAGCTGTTTGTCGGCCTGCGTCCACAGCGTGATTTCGGGTTTGAATATCGCCAGCGCGCCCGCATAGAAGGCGATGAACAGCATGATGCTGGACAGGATGCCCGTCCACGTATGCACGACTTTGAATTTGCGTACGGTCTCGGTGTTGATGCCCATGCGTGTGCTACCTGGCTACCCCGTAAAAGACCAACGCCGCGATGGCATTGGCAAGCAGCAGCCATAGCCAGCATGCCCGCCGGCTGGGCGCCAGGAACATCACCGAAACGATGGCCACCCATAATGGCGCCACGCTCCACATGACGAGCTGGTATTGGGCCGGGTCCGGGTCTTGTCCGATGCCGAGCAGGACGTTCAGGCAGCCGCTTGCCAGCAATGCCAGGGGAAAGCCCAGCACGGTACTGACCAGGCCATGATGCAGCAGCAAGGATTCCGGGACGGGGCCGGGCTTTGCCCGCCGGCGCCGGCCCGGTGCCTCAGCAGTCATGGCGGGCCGGGCGCGCGGAACGGACGGAGCGGTTGCGATAGCCGCGCAAGGCCGAGACCAGCGGAATGCCGACCATCAGGTAGAGCAGGGCGACCGCAATGGCCACAGCCAGGCTCAGGAAGCTGGCCAGCATGGCGGCCGCGCACGCCGTCAAGGCGACGGTCAGCGGCCATCCCAGCGCACCGCGGATTCGGCGCGTGGCCCGCTTGGTCGACAGGTTGGCCAGGATGCTGGCGAGTGCAAGCGCCAGCAGGCTGATCAGCGGGAATGCCATGGGGTTTACTATTTACTGATTATGCGAATTATTCCTATTCTAGTTAATAAGTACCGCACTGTAAATCCTTGCCGTGGGAAGCGCTCGGCGTTCAGCGCCCATCCACCTCGACAATCGCCTGGGCAAACGCCCGCGGCGCCTCTTGCGGCAAGTTGTGGCCCACGCCGTCCGCCAGGGTGATGTGCTTGTACTTGCCCACGAAACGCCTGGCATAGGCGGCCGGGGGCGGGTGCGGCGCGCCGTTGGCCTCGCCTTCCATGGTGATGGTGGGGATGGTGATCGACGGTTGCACGGCCAGGCGCTTTTCCAGTGCGTCGTATTGGCGTTCGCCATCGGCCAGGCCCAGGCGCCAGCGGTAATTGTGGATGGTGATGGCAACGTGGTCGGGGTTGTCCAGGGCCTGTGCCGATCGGTCGAAGGTGGCTTGGTCGAAATCCCATTTCGGCGAGGCGGTGCGCCAGATCAGCCGGGCGAATTCCTTGCGGTTGGCTTCGTAGCCCAGGCGGCCGCGCTCGGTGGCGAAGTAATACTGATACCACCAGGCCAATTCGGCTTCGGGCGGCAGCGGCGCCTGGTTCGCCGCGGGGCTGCCGATCAGGTAGCCGCTGACCGACACCATGCCCGTGAAGCGCTCGGGCCACAGCGCCGCCAGGATGTTGGCCGTGCGCGCGCCCCAGTCGTAGCCGCCCAGCACCGCCTGCCGGATCTGCAGCACATCCATCAGCGCGATGATGTCCAGCGCCACCACCGATTGCTGGGCGTTGCGCATCGTGTCGTCCGACAGGAAGCGCGTGGACCCGTAGCCGCGCAGGTAGGGCACGATCACCCGGTAGCCGGCCGCCGCCAGGCGCGGCGCCACTTCGGCATAGCTGTGGATGTCATAGGGCCAGCCATGCAGCAGAATGACCGGCTTGCCGTGGGCGGGGCCCACGTCGGCATAGCCGATGTCCAGCATGCCGGCTTCGATCTGTTTGATGCGGGCAAACGCGCCGGGTGGCGTCGCCGCGGCGGACAGGCGGTTCGCCTGCGCCGCCGGGTCGGCAGCGCGGGCCGGCGCCGCCTGGGCCAGCCCGGCCCAGGCCAGGCTGGCGGCCGTGGTGCCCAGGAAAAGACGGCGCCGCGTGTTGATCGGTTCTGACATGCGCAAGCTCCCACAAGGTTGGTAGAGGGGGCTTGTCGCCATGGCCAGGCGATGCCGGCCTACCCTCTGCGTTTCGTGACTGCTTGCATTACAGCGGCTGCATGTATCGGGAGCTTGTCCTTTGCGGCCTTGTCACGTACCTGTGCGTATCGGCGCGGGGCGGCAATACAGTGCGATACAGCGCGGCGGGCCGGCCTGATCAGGGCGTGATCGTCGTCAACTGCTTTTCCAGCGCGCGCATGTCTTCGTAGCCCATCAGTTCCATGATGTCTTCGATGCCCACCAGCATGTCGGGGCGATGAACGGGTTCGCCCGTGGCGATGACGTTCTTCATTTCTTCAAGCGCGTTGCGCATTCCGTAGATCGCGGCTGCCGGCAGCATGCGCGGCAGGCTGATGCGCTTGACGCCCAGCTTCTTGAGCACGGGAATGGGAATCAGCGGCGTGGTGGGGCGCTGGCGGATGCCGAAGCCCATGTTGATGGTGATCGGCACGCCGGCGGCCTCGACGATCTGGCCAATATCTTCGGGCGTCTTGACCGCGTCGGGGAAGATGACATCGGCGCCCGCCGCGGCATAGGCCCGGGCACGGCGCGCGGCGCCTTCGATACCCTCGACCGCCAGGGCGTCGGTACGGGCAATGATGACGAAATCGTCGTCGCGCCGGGCCAGGCAGGCCGCTTCGATTTTCTTCACCATTTCTTCCAGGGGAACCACATCCTTGCCCGGCATGTGGCCGCAACGCTTGGGGCTGACCTGGTCTTCCAGGTTGATGCCGGCCACGCCCGCCTCTTCGAACATGCGCACGGTATGGAAGACATTTACCGGGTTACCGTATCCGGTGTCGGCATCGGCCGTCAGCGGGATATCGACCGACCGGGCCAGCATGCGGCAGTGATTGACGTTCTCTGTCAGCCCCATGACGCCGATATCGGCGATCCCGAGCAGGGCATTGGACAGCGCGGCACCGCTGGTGCATGCCGTCTTGAACCCCGCGGCCTGCACCAGGCGAAGGCTGTAGCCATCGTAGACACCCGGCGAGACAATGAATTCGGCAGTGTTGAGAAGGTCTCGAAACTTCTTGGCGGCGGATGTCATGGGTGTCTGGTTCCTCTGGACGGCAGATTGCGGCACTTTGCGTGCGGATTCGGCCGTATTATTCATTTCGGCTGGCCAAAGTGTCAACTCTTTTAGGAAAGCTGCTGGTGCGGGATCCCTGGATACTACGTAACGAAAGGGAAATTTCCACAGAGGACCGAGCCGTCGGGCGCTGCTTGGGTTTTAGTGTTGACAGTTTTTCGCAGGCGTCCTATTCTTTTAGTGCTGAGTAGAAGGGATTTTCATGAAAGCGTCGTTTCTCCTGGGGGGTATCCCGACCTTTTACGCCGATGTGGCGCACGTGGCGGGCCGCTACGGGGTCGAGGTCGCAACTCTTCCTTATGTCATTCGCACCCTGCTGGAAAACCTGCAGCGCCACCGGCTTTGGGGCCGTCCGGTGCAACAGGCCGAAATCCAGGCGGCCGTTCAATGGCAGCACAATATTTCCACGCAGATCTCGCTGCACGTCGAGCGCGTGATCCTGCCCGATTCGAGCGGCCTGCCGGTCCTGCAAGACCTGGCCGCCTTGCGCGATGCCGTCAGGGCGGGCGGGGGCGATTCGGCCGGGGTCGATACCCGCGTGCCCGTGGACCTGATCGTCGATCATTCCCTGCAAGTCGATACCTGGGGCTGCGACGATGCGGTGCGCAAGAACCTGGACGCCGAATTCGCCCGCAATGAAGAGCGATACCGCTTTCTCAAGTGGGCGCAGCAGGCTTTTGGCGGCCTGCGCGTGTTTCCGCCCGGAACCGGCATCATCCATCAGGTCAATCTCGAGAAACTGGCAACCGTCGTCAGCGTGGGCGAACACGGCGGCCAGCAGTGGGCATACCCCGACTTCGTCATCGGCGGCGATTCCCATACCCCCATGATCAACGGCCTGGGGGTGCTGGGCTGGGGCGTGGGCGGCATCGATGCCGAATCGGCGCTGCTGGGCCGGGCATACACTTTTCCCATTCCCGAGGTGGTGGGCGTCGAACTCAAGGGCGCATTCCGCAACCCGGTCACCCCGACCGATGCCGCATTGCTGGTCACGCAGCGCTTGCGCAGCGCAGGGGTGGCGGGCTGCATGGTCGAGTTCTTCGGCGAGGCACTGGCCGCGCTGCCGGTGGCCGACCGGGCCACGATCGCCAATATGGCACCCGAGTACGGCGCCACCTGCGGCTTCTTTCCCATCGATGGCCAGACCTTGCGCTACTTGCACCTGACCGGACGCTCGGCGGCGCACCTCGAGGCCATCGAGGCGTATGCCCGGGCGAACCATCTTTGGCGCGACAACCCCGTCTCTGCCGATGTGCAGTACGCCAGGACCATCACCATCGACCTGGCACAAGCCGAACCCTGCATGAGCGGCCCCAGGCGTCCGCAAGACCGGCTGCCGATCGGCCAATTGGCCGACGATTTCACGAGGCGCCTGCCCCAGGCGCCTGCCGAAGGCGGATTCGGCGTGGCGCCGGACGCGCTGGCCCGCCCGGCAGGCAGCGCCGGGTTGCGCCATGGCAGCATCGTGGTGGCCGCCATCACGTCGTGCACGAATACGTCCAATCCCTCGGTCATGCTGACCGCCGCGCTGGTGGCGCGCCACGCGCGCCAGCGCGGCATCGTGCCGCCGCCGTGGGTCAAGCGGTCGCTGGCACCGGGATCGCGCACGGTCACCGATTATCTCAGCCATACCGGCTTGCTGGGCGACCTGGAGGCCCTGGGTTTCGGCGTGATCGGCTACGGATGCACGACCTGTGGCGGAAAGTCCGGCCCCTTGTCGCCCGAAGTGGTGCAGGACATCACGGCCAATCAATGGGTCGTGTGCGCGGTGCTGTCGGGCAATCGCAATTTCGAGGGGCGCATCCACAAGCTGGCGCGCGCCAACTACATCGGCTCGCCACCGCTGGTGGTGGCTTACGCGCTGGCCGGGCGCGTCGACATCGATTTTTCCAAAGAGCCGCTCGGGGTCGATCCATCGGGCAATGCCGTGTGGCTGCGCGACCTGTGGCCCAGCGAGGCGCAAGTACGCGAACTGATGGACCAGGCCCTGTCTCCGCAAGGCTTTCGCAAGGTATGGGACCTGGAGCCCGAGGGCGCGTCGCAGTGGGAACAACTGGCGGCGGGGGCGGGGCACCATTGGGAATGGGACCCGGCATCGAGCTACCTGGTCGAGCCGCCATTTTTCAAGATGCCGGCGCGGCAGTTCGGCCAGGACCTGAGCGGGGCGCGCGTGCTGGGGCTGTACGGCGATTCGCTGACCACCGATCACATTTCGCCCAGCGGCGAGATTCCCGCCGAGACCCCGGCCGGCCAGTATTTGCTGGGCTTGGGCGTGGCGCAACAGGATTTCAATAGCTACGTGGCCCGGCGCTGCAATTTCGAGGTCATGACGCGCGCCACGTTCGGCAATATCCGTATCCGCAATCTGCTTGTGCCCGACACCGAAGGCAGCTGCACGCGCCACTTTCCCAGTGGCGACGTGCTCAGCCTCTATGACGCCAGCCGCCGGTACATGGCCGACGGCACGGCCACCATCGTCCTGGCGGGCAAGGAATACGGCACGGGCAGCAGCCGCGACTGGGCTGCCAAGGGAACGGCCTTGCTGGGTGTGCACGCCGTGCTGGCGAAATCGTTCGAGCGCATCCATCGGGCCAACCTGGTGGGAATGGGCGTCGTGCCGTTCCAGTTCGAGCCCGGCGAAGGTTGGCAAGAGCTGGGCCTGGACGGCAGCGAGACATTCGCGTTCTATGGTGTGGCCGAAGGGATACGCCAGGGTAGCGCCGTGCGGGTCGTGGCAACGCGCGCCGGCGCCGCCATCGAATTCACCGTCCGCCCGCAAGTGCTGACGCAATCCGAACGCGAACTGCTGTTCCAGGGCGGCATCCCGGCCAGCGTGCTGGCAGATTATCTGCAGTAATCCCATCTGGACTCAAGGAAACCAACATGGCAAGACCTTTGGATACCCTCCTGACCAATACGCTTGTGTTCCTGGAAGGGCAGGGCCTGGTGCCGGGGGCGATAGGCATCGCCGACGGCAAGATCGCATTGATCGGCAGCCACGGGCAAGACATGCCTGCCGCGCGCGTAGTCATCGATTGCCAGGGCTTGTGGACGCTGCCGGGCGTCATCGATCCGCACGTGCATTTCGGGTTCGGGTCGCCGGAAACCGACTTCGAGACCGAATCGCGCACCGCGGCGCTGGGCGGCACGACCAGCGTCATTTCGTTTCACCGTTCGGCCGACATCCGCGAAAGCTTCGATGCCGCCAAGGCGCGGGCCGAAAGCCAGAGCTGCATCGACTTCGGCTTTCATTTCGGCATTACCAGCCGCCTGCATGTGGAAACGCTGGACGAGATCTCGCGCCGCTTCGGCGTAAGCTCCTACAAGCTGTACATGATGTACAAGGGCGCGGCAGGCTTGTCCAAGGGTTTCACCGATATCGACGACGGCCTGTTGTGGGGGGCCTTGCAGGCCACGCGCGACATCCCCGGCGCGATCCTGGGCGTGCATTGCGAGAACGTCGAGGTCATCCCGTGGCTGCGCGACCCGCTGCGCGCGGCCGGCCGCGACGACCTGGCCGCCTGGAACGAGCAAAGCCCCGATTTCCTGGAAGCCGAGAACGTGCACCGCGTTTGCTACTTCGCCGGCAAGACGGGCACCGCCGTAAATATCGTGCACCTGAGCAGCCGCGAAGCCCTGCGCGAGGTTCGCCGCCACCGCGGCGACGGCCGCACCGCGCCGATCTACGTCGAGACCTGCCCGCACTACCTGTTTCTTGACGATCGCAGCCCCGCGGGCACCTATGCCAAAGTGAACCCGCCGGTGCGTTCGGCGGCCGATATCGACGCCATGTGGGAAGGCGTATGCGACGGCGCCATCACCACCATCGGCTCGGACCATGTGCCGCGCAAGCGCGCCACCAAAGACAAGGATATCTGGGCAGCCAGCAATGGTTTCCCGGGCACGGGAATGATCTTGCCGATTCTGTTGCACGAAGGCTATCACCGCCGCCAGGTTCCGCTCGAGACGCTGATCAAGGTGGCAAGCAGCACCGCGGCCCGCATCTATGGCATGCCAGGCAAGGGGCGCATCGCGGTGGGCAACGACGCCGACCTGCTGATTGTCGACCCCGATCTCGAAAAAACCGTCAACCCGGGCGAACTGGAGTCGCACGCCGACTATTCGCCCTACGAAGGCATGGCCTTCAGGGGGTGGCCGGTGCGCACACTGGTGCGCGGCCGCACGGTCGCACTCGATGGCAAGATCGTCGATGCCGTGCGCCAGGCGCCGGACGGGCGTTATCTGCGGCGCCTTTGATCAAAATTCACAGCACCCACAGGAGAACATCATCATGTCGGAAACCACGCGCATCTGGGACGCGTTCCTGACCGAGCGGGACAAGGCCGTATTCAAGGCGGCCGGCTACGGCAAGCGGGGCGGCTTCGGCAAACGCCCCGCCTTGTTCATCATCGACGTGCAGTACAACTTCTGCGGCGATACGCCGCAAGACATCCTGGAAGGCCTGAAGACGTATCGCACTCACTGCGGCGCCGAGGCATGGGATGCCGTCAAGCATATCGTTCCGCTGCTCGAGCTGGCGCGCGAGAAGAACCTGCCGGTGTTCTATACCGAGAGCGGCCGCCGCAACGACCTGCTCGACAGCGGCGTGCAAGTGGGCAAGAACCATCGCGGCACCGAAAAGACGGTGCTGGCCGATACCCATGCCACCCAGACTGTCGAAGAACTCGCGCCGCGTCCGCAGGACATACGCATCGTCAAGCAGAAGCCGTCGTGCTTTTTCGGCACGATCTTCATGAGCCATCTCAATTTCTTCGACGTCGATACGCTGATCCTGGTCGGCTGCACTTCGTCGGGCTGCCTGCGCGCGACCACGGTCGATGCCTATTCCTACAACTTCAAGGTCATCATTCCTGAAGAGGCGTCGTTCGATCGGTTCCAGTCCAGCCATGCCATGAGCCTGTTCGACCTGAACTGCAAATACGCCGACGTGATCCCCAGCGCAGAAGTGGCCGACTACCTGAAGGCCCTGCCGGTGCGCGGCGAGGGTTGAGCAGCGGGCAATGAGCGCCATTCCCATCACCTTGCTGACAGGTTTCCTGGGCAGCGGCAAGACCAGCCTTCTGCGGCGGCTGATCCACCAGCCCGGCTTTGCCGGATGCGCGGTGATCATCAACGAATTCGGCGAGGTCGGGCTGGACCAGGCACTGGTGGTGGACCAATCCGATGACCGGGATATCCAACTGCTGGATTCCGGCTGCCTGTGCTGCCTGGCCAGCAGCGCCATCCAGGATACGCTGGGTTCGCTGTACTACCGGCGCTTGCGCCGGGAGATCCCGTGGTTCGACCGCGTGCTGATCGAGACATCGGGGCTGGCCGAGCCCGGGCCCATCATCAACGCCGTCTACGGCGATGGGGCGCTCAGCCGGCAATACCAGTTCAGCAGCATTGTCAGCACCTTCGATGCGGGTTTCGGCCAGGCCGACGTCCAGGCCTATGCCGAGGCCAAGACCCAGTTGCTGATGTCGGACACGGTGGTGCTGACCAAGACCGACCTGCATCCGGGCGCGCAGCAGCTGGCCGCCTGGCTTGCCGCGCTGAACCCGGCCGCGCGCATACTGGATAACGGCCTGGCCGACGCCGAGCTCGCGCAGGTGCTGCTCGATCCCGCGGCGGACAGGCGGCCGCTTGCGCCATCGCCGGGCACGCGGCCACCGTCGGCATTGCACCACTTGCTGGCCTACGGCATACACAGCTTTGTGATCGAGGTGCCCGATCCGCTCGGATGGCCGGCCTGGGCCGCGTTCGTCAATGCGGTGCAGCGCACTTTCGCCGACCGCCTGCTGCGGCTCAAGGGCATCCTGACTTTTTCCGGCCAGGGAACGATGGCCGTGCACGCGGTCCACCACGTGTTTTCCACGCCGCAGCCGCTGCCCCATGCGCCGGCGCATCTCGTGGGCAAGCTCGTCTTCATCGTGCGCGATCTCGATCGCGCCGACGTCATGCAGGCGGTGCAGTACCTGGCGCAGCCTGGCCAGGATGACACCGCGTAGGTATTAACACTAGGGCTCAATCTGTTAACACTTATTGTGAATTAAGGTAGATTCCTGCCTGAAGCGCCGGATTTTGTTCGCATTTTTTGCGTAGCGGCCGATTATCTGCCAAATCTGTCAACATTGAAGGAACCATCATGACTCAAGCAACCCCCCAATCCCGGACGCGCCCCGCGCGTTTCACGACGCGCAGGCAGATCGCAATGGCGGCCGTGGCACTGACCGCGCTGGCGGCCTTGCCCACCCAGCGCGCCGTGGCCGCACCATCCGCCTGGCCCGATCGCCCGGTGACGCTGATCGTGCCCTTCGCCCCCGGCGGCCCTACCGATGTCACGGCGCGCGTGCTGGGCGAGGCGCTGGGCAAGGCATGGAAGCAGACCGTGGTGATCGAAAACCGCGCCGGTGCCGGCGGCACGATCGGTGCCGGTTTCGCGGCCAAGGCCGCGCCTGACGGCTACACGCTCTTGCTCGGTGTCACGGGCTCGCACGGGATCGCCGGCTCGCTGTATCCCAAGCTGTCCTACGATCCGAAAAACGATTTCGAGGCCGTCTCGAAAGTCGTGATCTATCCGAATGCCATCATCGCGAATCCGGACATTCCTGCGAACAACCTGCAGGAATTGATCGCGCTGGCCAAGAAAGATCCGAAGTTCCAGGTCTACGGCACCGATGGCAACGGCACGGCGTCGCACTTGACGATGGAACTCTTGCGCGAGCAAGGCAAGTTCCCGATGGAGGCCGTGCAGTACAAGGGCGCCAGTCCGCTGATCAACGACATCATCGCCGGGTTCGTTCCGGTCGGCATTACCGGTTTCCCGTCGGCCGAGGCGCATGTCAAGGCGGGCAAGCTCAAGCTCATCGCGCTGACTACCGACAAGGACTACAGCGGAAACGGCTATCCCACCATCGCCGGACAGGGCTTTCCGGGTTTCGCCGCCGCGCCGTGGTCGGGCATTTTCGTGCCCAAGGGCACGCCGGCGCCCATCGTGCAGAAAATCGCGGCCGATATCAAGACGGCCATGGGCGCGCCCGATGTCGTCGAGAAAATGAAGACCCTCGGCTTGACGCCGATGCCGGTCACGCTGGGCGATTTCGAGGCCGAACTCGACCGCGAACGCGCGTCCTGGGCCGAGGCCGTGAAGATCTCCGGCGCGACCGTGCAGTAGCAAGTCCATTACATCGCCATGTCATTCGATACTGAATTCGATGCCGTTATCGTGGGCGCCGGCGGGTGCGGCCTGGCGGCCGCGATCGCCATCCACGACCTGAACCCGCATGCCAGCATCGCCGTCCTGGACAAGGCCGATCGCGCCTGCGGCAACACCGTGCTGTCCAGCGGCTCGATTCCCGCCGCGGGCACTCGCTTCCAGAAAGAGGCCGGCGTGCACGACACGCCGCAGATGTTCCAGGAAGACCTGCTGACCATTGCCGGAGAGCATGAAGCCATGCATTTGACACGGGTGCTGACCGAGACCTCGGCCAGCTTGGTCGAATGGCTGGTCGATCATGCCCACGTCAGGCTCACGCTGGTGGACTCGTACAAGCATATCGGCCACCGGGTGCACCGGCTGCATTCGCCGCCGTCGCGCCGCGGGGCCGACCTGGTGGACGACCTGCTGCGCGAGTGCGAACGCCGCGACATCCCGGTGGCGTGGAGCAACGCCGTCACCGGGTTGGCATCCGACGCAGGCCGGCTCCAGGGCGTACTGTGCGCGACCCCCGACGGGCGGGTCACGCGCATCGGCGCGCGCCATGTGATCCTGGCCAGCAACGGCTACGCCGCCAACAAATCCTTGCTGCAGCGTTTCGTGCCGGAAGTCGCCGCCGCGCCGTATGGCGGGGGCACCGGTAGCGAAGGCGAGGCCATCGTGTGGGGCGAATCGCTCGGCGCGGCGCTGGCCAACATGAAGGCGTACCAGGGCCACGCGAGCCTGGCCGATCCGCACGGTTCGCTGGTGACATGGACGGTGATAGAGAAGGGCGGCATCATCGTCGACCGCTCGGGGCAGCGCTTTGGCGACGAAAGCATGGGCTACTCGGCTTTTGCCGCCCTGGAGTTGCAGCGCGGCGGGCCGTTCTGGGTAATTGCCGATACCCAGGTGCGCGACATCACGGCGGCCGGGCAGGAAGAATACGCCGAACTGGTCGCGCACGGCGGCGTGCTCGCCGAGGCCTTGCCGCAACTCTGCGCACGCACGGGCATCGACGCGGCGGGCCTGGAAGCCACGCTGGAGGCTGTGCGCAAACATGCCCGCGGCGATAGCCAGGACACCTTCGGGCGCACGCACTGGGGTTTGGGCGCACTGGGCCCGCAGTTGACCGCCACGCGCATCAGCCCGGCAATTTTCCACACCCAGGGTGGCCTGTGCGTGGATGCCGATGGCCGCGTGCTGACCGCGCAGGGCACGGCGATCGCGGGCCTGTGGGCCGGAGGCGGAGCTGCCTGCGGCATCAGCGGCAACCAGGGCAGCCTTGGCTACATGTCGGGCAATGGCCTGCTGTCGGCATTGGGATTGGGTTACCGCATCGGCCAGGCAATCGCGGCCGAGCTTACCGAGGTCGAATCATGACGCCATTTTTCGAAGGCACGCTCATGGCGTGTTCCACACCCACGCGGGCGCTGGCCGATTGGTGCGGCGCCCTGGCTGCCACGCGGCCGCCGGAACCCGTCTTGCGCGAAAGCGCGCGGCATGTGCTGGATGCGCTCGCCGCCTGCGCGGCAGGGATGCGCCAGCCGCTGGTACGGGCTGGCCTCGAACTCGAGCGCAGCATCAACGCGCAGCCGGGCGATGTGCCGCTATTCGGCGGCCCCGGGCGTTGGACGGTCCTGGAGGCCGCGGGATTGATGGCGGTGGCCTGCCATGCCCTGGAAATGGACGATGGCAACCGCGAAGGGTCCATCCACCCGGCCACCACCGTGGTGCCGGCCACGCTTGCGCTGGCGTGGCAGCGCGATGCCGATTATCTGGAGTTCCTGGCGGCGGTGGTGGCTGGCTATGAAGTGGCGGTCAGTATTGCCGAGGCCCTGCACCCGCATGCCAGCCAGCGCGGGTTCCAGACGACCCCCGTCGCCGGCGTGGTGGGAACCGCGGCCGCCTGCGCGACGCTGCTCGGCCTGGACAGCGCAGGCATCGAAAGCGCGATGGGCATTGCCGCCAGCGCGTCCGGGGGCTTGTTCGCCTATCTGGCCGGAGGCGGCAACGTCAAGAAATTCCATCCGGGCCACGCGGCGCGCGAAGGGTTGCGCGCCGCGCTGATGGCCCGGCAGGGCGCGGCCCAGGGGCCGGCGGGTGTCATCGAAGGCCGTGCGGGTATTCTGCAGGCCTTCGCCGGCATCCAGGATTGGGACGGCAGCCGCGCGCGCGAACGCGCCTTGCCGGCGGTGGCCCGATCGTATCTGAAGCCCTATCCGTGCTGCCGCCATATTCATCCGGCAATCGACGCCGTCATCGCGCTCAAGCAACGATCGGCCTGGCAGCCTGGCGACATCGCGGCAATCGAGGTCGAGACCTACGGCGCCGCGATGCCTCATGCCCGCCTGCCCTGGCACACGCTCGAGATCGCCCAGCTTTCCTTCCCATGGGTGATGGCGCTGGCCTGCCTGGATGGCGAAGTCGTTCTGGCAGGGTTCTCGGATGCCGCGCGCGCGCGGCCGGACATCAATGCCCTGGCCGCGTGCGTCAGCGTGGCACAGACGCAAGAATGCGACCGCCTGTATCCGGCATATGGGCCGGCGCGCGTCACGCTGCGCCTGCGATCGGGCGACGAATTGTCGGAATGGGTATCCGATCCGCTGGGCTCGGCCGATCTTCCGCTGTCCGATGCCGCGCTGGATAGCAAGGCAGACGAGGCATTCAGCCTGGTGTTTCCCGCCGGGCGGCCGCAGGCCCTGATCCAGTCGCTGCGTCGCCTGGACGCATGGCCGCTGCGCGAACTGTATTGATTGCCGTGCCCGTACCCACGCGACGGAACGCCGGGTGGCGTTCCGGACAACCAATGTGTCACTCGAGAACGCTATGAGAAAAAATTTCCTGACCACCCTGCGCCATGCGGCCACAGTCAGCATCATGGCCGTCGGCTCCCTGGCCGCCGGCCCGGCCGCGGCGGCCGAGGCATGGCCTGCCCGGCCCATACGCATGATCGTGCCGTTCGCGCCCGGAGGCGCTACCGATACGCTGGGCAGGCTGGTGGCCCATGAGCTTGCGGGCGTACTCAAGCAGAGCGTGGTGGTCGAGAACAAGCCGGGAGCCGGCGGCAATATCGGCTCGAACCTGGTGGCGAAGGCGGTGCCCGATGGATATACCCTGCTGTTTGGCGCCGCGGGCAATATCAGCATCAATCCGTCGCTGTTCAATAACATGCCGTACGATGCCGAAAAAGACCTCGTGCCGGCGGGCCTGGTAAGCCAGTCGATGAACGTGCTGGTGGTGCCGGCCGCGCTGCCTGTCAACTCGGTGACCGACCTGGTCGAGTATGCCAGCCAGCACCCTGACGCCACCAACTACGGATCGTCCGGCAACGGCGGCACGACTCACCTGGCGGGTGAACTGTTCAATTCGATGGCGGGTACGCACATCACGCACGTGCCCTATCAGGGCAGCGGGCCGGCCATGATCGACCTGCTGGCCGGCAGGTTGCAACTGATGTTCGACAACCTGCCTTCGGCAATGCCGCATATCCAGCGCGGCGAGCTCAAGGCACTGGGCGTGACCAGCGACATCCGCAGCCCCCAATTGCCCGATGTGCCGACCATTGCGCAAACCGGCCTGCCGGGGTTCGAGGCCACCACCTGGTTCGGCGTGTTCGCACCGGCCGGCACACCCGACGCCGTGCTGGAGCGCCTGAATGGCGCCATCAACCAGGTCATGCAGACTGCTCCGGTGCAAGAAAAGCTGGACTTGATGGCCGCGTATTTCACGCCCACCACGCGCGCGCAATTCCAGGCGCTTATCCGCAGCGATACCGAAAAGTGGGCCCGCGTGATCAAAGAGGCGGACATCAAGCTGAACTAGCGCCTGGCCTGGCCAGGCGCCTTGCGCGCGCCGCGGGGGTTCAGCGGGCGCGTGCCAATTCCGTCAGCCATTGGCCGGTTTCCTGGTCCAACGCCGCCTGCCACGCGGCAGGCTCGATGGCCATGGGCAGCTGCGGCAGCGTATCGGCCGCCAGGTCGGCAAGCTTGTCGCCGAACTGTTCGCGCGTGACGGGGTTGTCGGGGCTGCCCACCGCACTCAGGCATTCGGCCCGTAATACCTGCCCGTCATCGCATTCGATTTCCACCCAGGCAGGCCTGTCGTGGGGCGCTTGCATCGGGTCGTCGGCCAGCCGCATGCGCACTTTCTCGCGCAGCGCGGCAATGTCCGGATCCGACAGGCTGCATTGGCTGAAGGCGCGCGCGCCGCCCGTGCCTCGCGCCAGCGCCGCCGCCATCATGTGCGGCATGGAAAAACGTGCTCCCAGGGTCGTTTGCGGGTGCACGGTATTCAGCGTCAGGGCCAGCGGGTGCGTTGCAAGACGGATCGCGCGGATCCTCGCCACCGGGATGGCCTGCGTGGCCTGGAGTTCCAGGCAGGCCTGCACCGCCGAGTGGCCATGCTGGCAGCACGAGAACAGTTTCTGGTAGCCATACGACAGCGACCAGCGGGTGCCCAGTTCGCGGGTGATTTCCCCGTCGCGCAGGGTTGCCTTGACGATGCCGGTGCAGACGTCTTCCATGCTCTCGGCGCTGCCGCCGAATCCGCATTCGGCCCAATCGGCGCACTGTATGCCATTGACCGCGCCGGCTGCCGCCCAGCCGTTGCGTATCAATATGCCCGACATCAGGTGGGATCGCGGCCCCATGCTGGCGGTCGTGATGGCACCGGATACGGCGCGCAATAGCGTGGCGGCATCGTGCCCGCGCAACAGCGATACTGCCGCGGCGGCGCCGACGGCGCTCCATAGCGCGTGGCCGTGCACGGGCGGGGGCATCGCATGAAAACTCATGGCGCAGCGCGTCACCAGTTCGTAGGCCCCGGTAAGCGCCCTGAGTACCTGGCGCAGGCTGGCGCGCGTCGCCGTGGCTTCGGCCAGCAGCGCGGGCAGGGTATAGATGCCGGCATGGCAGATAGCCAGCCGGAATCCTTCGTCGAGCTCGCACCAGTTGCCGGCCAGCGCATTCCAGGACGCGGCTTCCATGCGCCCGGCCCGCGGCAGCGCCGGGCTGATCAGTATCGACTCTTGCGCGCCGGCACGCGCCGTCAGCATCCGGGCGTAGCGCTCGAGCTCGGGCTCGCGCGCGCCGGCCGCCATGGCCGACAGGTCGTCGCAAAGTACGTCCATCGCACGCTGGCGGATGGGGGCCGGCACGGCATCCCAGGTAAGCGATGACGCGAACTGGCAGACTTCCGCCAATCCGGAGGCGAAGCTCGAAGGCATGGAGTGTTCCAAAAAGGGGTCAGTGGGCAAGCGTGCTGAGCTGGCTGGCCACGTGGTTGGCCGCGCGTTCGATGTGCGAGCGCATCAGTGATTCGGCCAGCCTGGCGTCCCGGCTGCGGATGGCGCGCACGATCTGCCAGTGCTCGTCGTAGGCGTCGTCCTTGCGCTCGAGTACCGAGCCCGAATGCCGCCGGTAGATGCGCAGCAGGTGATAAAGGTCTTCGCACAAGGCTGCGATGATGCGCTTGTTGCCGCTGGCCTTGACGATGCGCTCGTGCAGGTCGAAACGGCGTTCGCTGCCGCCGGGCGCGTGGCCGTGGCGTGTCCAGCTTTCGTAATGCGCGTCCATGTCGCGCAGCAACTGCTCGATCGCGTCATCGCTCATGCGCTGCGTTGCCAGGAAACAGGCCACGCCTTCCAGGCCCATGCGTATCTGGAACAATTCCAGCGCCGACTCGGCTGTCATGCTGACCACGCGTGCCTTCATGTAGGGCTCGCGCGTCACGATCTGGATGCCTTGCAGGCGGCGCACGGCTTCGCGGACTGGCCCCCGGCTGACGCCGAATTCGCGAGCCAGCTCGACTTCGTTGATGACGCTGCCGGGAACCAGGCCGCCTGCGTAAATGCCGTCCAGCATGCGCCGGTAGACCACATCGGTGAGGGGGGCGTCGATGCCGTCTTTATCGATGGCGGTAATGGACTTTTCGGTCATCCCGAAACAGTAGAAGGATCACCGAAAAGTGTCAACTCTTTTGCTGGGTTTAGCCCCCGAACAGGGGTTTGGCCGCTAAAAGTGTCAATCTTAGAGCTTGCCTTCAAATAATGTATACCGTATTCAGGATCTAGTATATTGGGTACCGTACACAGTGGAATGCCGGACCATGAACGATTTCCTGGAAAAAATTCAACGCATCGACCTGCTCGGCGAGCGGGTCTACCGCCAACTGCGGTCCTATCTCTGGTCGGGCAATGTGCGATGGGGCGAGACCTTGCGCGAAAGCATCCTGGCTGCGCGCCTGGGCGTGTCGCGCACGCCAGTCCGGGAAGCACTCACCCGCCTGGCCGGCGAGGGCTTCCTGGAAAACCGGGGGCGCAGTTTTGCCGTGCCCTTGCTCACTGAAGAGGACATCGAAGAGATCTATCACCTGCGCGTCCTGCTCGAAACGGACGCCGTGCGCATGGCGGCGGCCGCGGTCGAGCAGCAACCCTCGCGCATCAAGCGTGTGCAGGAAGCGACCGAACACGCCAAGCGGGCCGTGCGAGACGGCGACGACGAAGGTTTCATTTCCGCCAACTACGATTTCCGCGCCGCCTGGCTGGCCCTGGTGCAGAACCGGCGGCTGGTCGCCGCGGTGGAGCTCTACGCCGGTCTGGTACGTTCGCTGCAGATTCTCAGCCTGGGCGACCGCAAGCGGCAGATCGTCGTGCTGGAGTCGATGGAAAAGATCTGCCAGGACATGAAGTCCGGCGACGCGGAAAAAGCATCCCAGACCATGCTGCATTACCTGGCTATCGCCAGGATGGCCATGCTGCAAAGCCTGCCGGCTGCCCTCGAGAACCAGGTTTCTTAGGCGAAATTCCCTTTCGCAGGAGATCGAACAATGCACCCCGTACTCAAAAAAATAGTGGTCCTTCTGGGCACGGCGCTATTGGCCTTCGGAGGTGCTGCGCAGGCCTATCCGGACAGGCCCATCCGCCTCGTCCAGCAGTTCGCGCCCGGCGGCGGCAGCGATTCCGTGGCCCGTCCGCTCGCCCCCGTGCTGGAAAAGATCCTCGGCCAGACCATCATCGTCGAGAACAAGCCAGGCGCCAATGGTGTCGTCGCCAACCAGGCCGTCGCCAATGCGGCGCCCGACGGCTATACCCTGCTTTTCGCGGCAGCCGGCCCCATGGTCGCCGCGCCGCACCTCTATGACTTGCGCATCGATCCCCAGCAGGCCTTCGTGCCTGTAGCATTGGTGGTCAAGACACCCTACGCTATCCTGGCCCATCGCTCGACCCAGGTTTCGTCGCTGAAGGAATTGCTGGACTTGGCCCGCGAGAAGCCCGGCACCATTACCTACGGAACCTCGGGCGTCGCGGGGGCGCCGCACCTGGCGGGCGAAATGCTCAGTGCCGCCACCGGCATCAAGTTCCTGCCGGTCGCCTACAAGGGGATGGGGCCGGCCATGAACGCCGTGCTGGGCGGAGAAGTGGACTTCGCCTTTGCCGACATCGCCTATGCCGCGCCGCATATCGAGTCCGACCGCGTCAAGATCCTGGCCGTCACCGGCGACAAGCGCTCGGCCGCGCTGCCAGACGTGCCCACGGTCAAGGAGCTGGGCATTGCTGACTATGCGTCGGGCACCTGGTACGGCATTTTCGCTGCCAAGGGCACGCCCCAGGATGTCATCGATAAGGTGAACGCAGCCGTGAATCAGGCGCTGGCCGGCGATCTGAGCGATCGTTTCGTCAAGCAGGGCATGGACCCGGCATCCGACATGAACGCCCGGCAGTTCGCCGAGTTCGTGAAGACCGATTACGAGCGCCTGCGCGACGTCATCAAGCAGGCCAATATCAAGATCGCGCCGTAATTCGGCAAAGATGCCCGACGGGGCTGCCGGATGCATGGCATCCGGACATGCCCGCCGCCTGGCCACTGCGGATTTTTCGTGGCATTGCCATAGCGAGGAACCATGAAGGCCGAGGCGTTTGATTACCAAGCCGACATCGTCGTGGTGGGGGGCGGGGCATGCGGCCTGATGGCGGCATACCGGGCCGGTCGCCAGGGCCTGGATGTGATCCTGCTGGAAAAGGACTCCCGCCATGGCTGCAACGCCGAGATCGCCAGCGGCTCGGTCCCGGCCGCGCCCACCGGGCACCAGCACCGCGCGGGCGTGTCGGACTCGGTCGAACAAATGATCGGCGACATCCTGCGCAAGAGCGGCAACCAGGCCGACCCTGATATCGTGCGTGCCCTCTGCGAACGCTCGGCGGAACTGATCCGGGTGTTCGAAGAAGAACTGGGCGTGGCCATGGAGCTCAACACGGACACGGGCCGCTATGGATTTTCGGCGCTGAGGCTGCACAACGGCCCCGGCCGCACGGGGGCGCCGCTTATCCAGGCGCTCAGGAGCGCCCTCGGCCAAATGGATAACGTGACCTATGCCGACCGCACGCCCGGCGCCGGGCTTATCGTCGACGACGCTGGCGCGGTGGTCGGCGTGCTGGCGGGTGCCGACGCCGGACAGCGCCTGGGCGCCAGGCGCGCGATCCTGGCGTGCGACGGCTTCGGGTCGAATCAAGAGATGATCGCGCGCTACATCCCCGACATGCGTGGCGTGGATTCGATCGGCGTGCAGGGCAACACTGGCGACGCCATCCGCTGGGGCATGGACCTGGGCGCGGCCGTCGCCCACATGAGCGGCTACCAGGCGCATGGCCTGGTGTGCGCCGGCTATGGCACGCGCCTGGTGCCGGAAATCCCCCAGCTGGGGGCCGTGATCATGAACCGCCAGGGCGAACGCTTTGCCCGCGAAGACCAAGGCTATTCCGAATTCGCCCGCGTGGTGCTGGCGCAGCCTGGCCAGACCGCGGTGGCGATCTTCGACCAGCGCATGGTCGATGTCGTGGCACGGCTGGACCATTGGAAGGACACCGTGTCCTCCGGCGCCATCAAGTCGGCACCTACATTGGAAGAATTGGCCGCCCTGTTCAAGCTGCCCCGGTCTTCCGTAGCGCACAGTTTTGCCCAGTGCCGCGGGGACTTGCCCGATCCCTTCGGGCGCGCCCGGCTGCCCGTGCCTGCCGTAGGCCCGTTCCATGGCGCCGTCATCACCGGCGCCATGGTGCATACCCAGGGCGGCCTGGTGGTGGATATTCACGCGCGCGTGCGGCGCCCCGACGGCTCGGTGATCCCGAACCTCTATGCCGGAGGCGGCTCGGCGGCAGGCCTGTCGGGCGATCGTCCCGAGGGGTACCTGTCCGGCAACGGCTTGCTCAGCGCCTACGGCCTGGGACTCATCGCGGGCGATCATGCTGCCGCCTCGCTGCTCGCTGCTTAACGTTGGAGCCTCGCATGTCATCACTCCGCACCGCATCGCCGCACACCGACCAGGACCGCCTGGCCTGCGAGCAGGGACTGCAGCGACTGTTTTCCTGGGCCGTCGCCGTGCGGCCGGACGAGATCCCGGCCGACGCCAGGCGGCGGGCCAGGCAAATCCTCTTCGACGACATCTCCGCCATGGCCGGCGCCTGGCACGAGCCGGAATTCCAGCGCCTGTATCCCGTGCTGATGCAGTCGAGCCGCGGCAGCGTATCCACCGTGTTCTGCCAGCCCGGTACGAAGGCCGATCCAGAGACGGCGGCCGTGGTGAACGCCGTTTCCGCCAACTGGCTGGAGCTGGACGAAGGCTACCGCACCACGCCATGCCATGCCGGCCTGTACGTATTGCCGGCCCTGCTGGCCAGCGCCGAAGCGGATGGCACGTCGATGGACACGATGATCGCGACGCTGGCGGTCGCCTATGAGCTCATCACGCGGGTGGCACAGGCCTTCCCGCAGCAGCCCGCCGTGATGCAATCGCATGGCCGTTTCGCCGCCCTGGGCGCGGCGATGGCCGTGTCCCTGCACCGCCGCCTGACGGCATCGCAGTTGATGGACGCGGCGAGCGCCGCCGTCACATTGATCACGCCCGCGCCGCGCAATCACCTGGCCCTTGGGGCCCTGGTGCGCAACGTGTGGGCGGCGGCAGGCGCGCGCTCGGGCATGAACGTGGTCGATTGGGCGGCCGCCGGCATCGCCGGCTCGCCTGGCGGCATTTACGATGTCTACTGCACCGTGCTGCGCGGCGGCTTCCGGCCCGAGGCCCTGACGGAGGGCCTGGGCGAGTCCTGGGCAGTGACGCGGGGCTATACCAAGATGTACGCCTGCTGCCAGCACCTGCACGCTGCTGTCGAGGCGGCCCTGGATATCCGCGTGATGGTATGGGAAAAGGGCGTGGACAACGTGGCCGGTATCCATGTGCTGACCCACGAGCTGGCCCTGCCGTTGCAAAACGCCCGGCCGCACAACACGCTGTCGGCCAAGTTCTCGATGGCGCATGCCATCGCGGCGGCGTTGCTCGCCGGGCAGGGGGGAGCCACTGCCTTCCACAGCGGCACGGTCGCCGACTCGGCCATGCAGGCATTGCGCGAGCGCGTGACCATGGCGCCCTGGCCGGAACCCATTCCACCCGCGCCCAACGATCGTCCGGCGCGGGTGGAAATCCGGTTCACGGACGGCTCGTCGCTGGCCGGCGAATGCCTGTCGGCCCGTGGCGGCGCTGACCGGCCCTTCGCACCCGACGAGCTCATGGACAAGATACGGCAATTGACGAGCGAAACTTTCCCGGGGCTGGCCGAAGTGGCCGCACGGGTGATCGAGGGACACAGCCCGCTTTTGGGCCGCCCCTGGCCGGAGACGGTGCGGGCCATGCAGGCGCGGGCACTCACGGAGGCATCATGAAAATACTGTTCCAAAGCCTGATCGAAATGGGTCGCACGCCGGCCTATTTCTCTGGCATGCAGGCCCGCGCCGCGGCTATCTCGCGCCCCGGCGTCGAGGTGGACTTCGTGGGCATGCCTGCCGGGATCTACGGCAGCAACGCGCCTTCGGAGGTGCTCAAGTATCCCTACATGGCCGCCATGACCGAGCAATTCATCCTGGACAACGCGCTGCGCGCCGAGGCCGAGGGCTACGACGTGTTCGCCATCGGTTCCGTCCAGGATCCAGGGCTGGAGCAGGCTCGCGCCCTGGTGGACATTCCCGTGGTGGGCTATGGCGAGTCGGCGATGCATTTCGCCTGCTGCCTGTCGACCCGTTTCGCGGTGCTGGTTTTCGAGAAGGGTTTCGACCAGATGATGGATTTGCGCATCCAGCGCCTGGGGCTGGCCTCGCGCGCGCTGCCCACGGTCGTGGTGGATGCCGACTTCGAGCAGGTCAGCCGCGGGCTGACGGAAGGCGAGAAGATCGTGAGCGCCTTCACGCGGGCGGCGCGCCGGGCCATCGAAGACGGGGCCGAAGCCATCATCCCGGGCCAGCTGTATCTAAGCGAAGCCATCGTACGCGCGGGCCTGACCCGCATCGACGAGGCGCCGATCATAGACGGCCTGAGCGCCAACCTGAAGATGGCCGAAGCGATGGCCGATCTTAAATCGCTGGGGATAGGCGTGACGCGGCGAGGTTACCAGCACGCGCGTCCCCCCTCGGGCGTCGTCGAGCACGCTCGCCGGTTCCAGAAGCGCGACGAGATCGCGGCGGATTTGTTGACCCAACTACCCAATATCGACTGACAAAAAAGGGGAATTCCACATGTTCATATTCAAGACCTTCTTGCGGCTGTTCGCGAGCCTGGCGCTGGTCGTCGGCACCGCGGCCCATGCTGCCTATCCCGAGAAACCGATCACGCTGATCGTGCCTTTTCCTTCCGGCGGTGGCACCGACGCCACCGCGCGCCTGATCGCGGGCGCCATCAGTCCCATCCTGGGCGTGAACACTGTGGTCGAGAACCGCGCCGGCGCGGCCGGATCGATCGGCGCCCAGGCGGTGGCCAATGCCAAGCCGGACGGCTACACGCTGTTCTTCACCACGACGGGTGCGCTGGTCATCAACCCCCACCTGTACAAGAACCTGCGCTACAGCACCGACGACTTCACGCCCATTGCGCCGGTGGGCGAGTCGGCCAATGTGCTGGTGGTGAATCCGGATGTGCCCGCCAAATCGGTGCAAGAACTGATAGCGCTCGCCAAGGCCAGCCCCGGCAAGTACACCTACGGATCGTCCGGCGTTGGCAGCTCCAGCCACCTGGCCGGCGTCATGCTGGAGTCGCTGACCGGTATCCAGCTGACCCACGTTCCCTACAAGGGATCCGCGCCGGCCGTGACCGACCTGATCGGCGGCCGGATCGACATGATGATCGACAATATTCCCAGCCACGTCGAATTCGCCAAGGCCGGGAAAGTGCGTCCGCTGGGGGTATCGGGCACCAAGGCGTCGCCCCTGTTCCCGGGCGTGCCCACCATCGCGCAGGCCGGCGTGCCGGGCTATGACGTGTCGATCTGGTACGGCATTCTGGGACCGGCCGGCATGCCCGACGACATCGTGCAGAAGATCGCCGCGGCGGTGCGCCAAGTGCTGGAAAACCCCGATCTGCGGGCCAAGCTCGTCGAGATCGGGTCGGATCCCATGATCATGGCGCCCAAGGAGTTCGCCGCCTTCATCGGCCAGGAAAACGAAAAATGGGCCGGCATCGTCAAGCAGTCGGGCGCCACGCTGGACTAAGCAGAGATCCGTACTGACGCCCTCACGACCCAAGACGATATTCTGCAAGCTCGGGGCCGCTTTCTCACGCATATGAAGCGTGTTGGCGCATGTTCAAGTGACTCGAAGCCGGGAGAAAAGCTATTTCGACACTGGCTGGTCAATGGCGAGGAAGTCTTGAAAGCTCGCCGATGGAAAGACCTCTCCAACAGTTCATTGGGTCCGAAAAACAAACTATCATGGCGCTGATTTTCTACGGGAGTTCGCCTTGTCCGACATCGTTGACAACCGCCTCGCCAACGCATTTTTCGCCAATGCGAGAGTGTCGGAAGACCTGGCCGGCAACGGTCGGCGAGGGGATTCCAGCCTGTTGCCGAAGGCAATCTCTCGTCAGATTGATGCCGGTCGCCGCAAGCAGGGGGGGCTGTGGGTCGGGGGCAAAGCCGTACTGACGACCTCAACGCTCAGCTTTGCCCCGAACAGCATGAACCAGGCGCTGCATGCTGCCCCGGAAGATCTGGAGATCAGCGTATCGTTGGCGAACATCAGCAATGTTGCGGTTCATCGAGGCTTGATTACCGACGTCATCGAAATCCGAACCGACACCGGAATTGTGAAGATCAAATGCTTCAGGGCCAAGGCTTTCGCCGCAGCAATCGAAGCGACACGCATCGCGGCACGTTGATTGCACGGTGTGACAGGCGGCTATTGTGCCGCTGAGGGTGATTGCTCTGAAGCGTTGCCGACGTACGCGCCGCGTAGTGTCGTCCTCGCTATCCTCTTCAGCCTCAATATCTTCAGTCCCAATCCTGTGCGGGCTTGTCATAGACATGCACTTTGTATTTGAGCTGGAGCGCGTCGATAACCTTTTGAACGTGTGGCCCGGCGGTGCAGGATTTGACTTGGTGCGTCATTGACGAGAAGGTATCGATTGTCACCTTCTCGCCGTCGTCCATGACCCAAATCCATGAATCCCCTTGAAGCCCTGACCGTACCTGGGAAAAATGTTGTGCGATGAAGGCCACCAGCTCGGGATGGAAATCGGAATAGGTCCCCGGATAATCTAGCTCCGCGAAAATCATGCGAGTAAGCTCGTTTTCTTCCATGTCTTCATAATCCCGCCTCTGCGGCCTCTCGAGGCTGGCTCTACGTCTTTCCGATCAAGGAATAATGTGTGCAGAGCGCATTGCCCATTATGCATGGCGCTTTGCGCAATGCGTTATGCGCTCACATATGCGTCAGTTCTGGCCACGAACACAGGCGGCATTGTGCCTGGATGTTTGGGCCGGATGCGGTGACTACGAGGGAATTTTCAGCGACCCAATGAGACGGTTTCCGACAGGAAATTGGGGCTGGATTTGACGAGGAATACCGGACGATATTCCAGGCTTTGAAACATAACGAGTTCCCGTTACATCAGAAACTTGCTAAGTCATTGATTTATTTGGCGGAGCGGACGGGACTCGAACCCGCGACCCCCGGCGTGACAGGCCGGTATTCTAACCAACTGAACTACCGCTCCGCAGCGGCTTACTGCTTGCCAGAAAAACTGGCGTCCCCTAGGGGATTCGAACCCCTGTACTCACCGTGAAAGGGTGATGTCCTAGGCCTCTAGACGAAGGGGACTTGGACTTGCTGTACTGAATTTTTACTACGGCTTCGCTTTCGACTGGTGGAGGTAAGCGGGATCGAACCGCTGACCTCTTGCATGCCATGCAAGCGCTCTCCCAGCTGAGCTATACCCCCGTATCCCTGAAACACTGCCTGCATTTGCCGGTTTTTAGGCCGTTTTTTGCGGGTTTTGTTTAGTGCCGTTGGCGAAGAAACGAGATTATGCACGAGTTTTTTTTGGCGTGCAAGTTGGCTCGGAAAAAGCCGCTGACGCCTTGAAAACTAGGGGCGCGGCCTGCGCCGGCCCAGTGCCGCGGCCGCAACCAGGGCAAGTGCGACCAGTGCCAATACTGGCGTATCGCCGAAACGCGCATAGGGCGTCAGGCCCGCCATGCCTTGCACCGACACCGGCAGGATGCCTGCCTGGTGGGCCGGCAACTGCGCGGCGACGCGGCCGTGGGCGTCGATGGCGGCGGTGATGCCGGTATTGGTGGCGGCCAGCATCGGGCGGGCGGTCTCCAGGGTGCGCAGCCGGCCGATCTGCAGGTGCTGGCGCAGCGCCCAGGTGTCGCCGAACCAGCCCAGGTTGCTGACGTTGGCCAGGATGGTGGCGCCGGGTTCGCCGTTGGGGCCGGGCCGCAGCGCGGGCAGCAGCTCGATGCCGAACAGGTCTTCGTAGCAGATGTTGAACGCCACGTACTGGTCGCGGACGTGGAACGGCGCCTGGCGGCGTTCGCCGCGGTCGAAATCGCCCAGCGGGATGCTGAGCATGTCGACGAACCAGCGAAAGCCCGGCGGCACGTATTCGCCCCAGGGCACCAGGTGGTGCTTGTCGTAGCGCAGGCTGGTAGCGCCGCTGCGCAGTTGTTGCAGCGGTGTGGCGGCGTCAAAGCCGATGACGCTGTTGGTGTAGCGCGTGCGCCCGTCGGTACCCGCACTGCGCAGCGGCACGCCCATGGCGATGGTGGCCTGGTTGCGCGCGGCGACGGTGCGCCAGGCTTCCCAGACGCGCGGGTCGAGCTGGTCCTGGAAGACCGGCAGCACGGTTTCGGGCAGGATGATCAGATCGGCCGGAGGCGCCGGCAGGGTGCTCAGTTCCAGGTGCCTGCGCAGCCCCAGTTCCATCAGGGCAGGATCGAATTTCTGCGATTGTTCGACGTTGCCTTGCACCAGCCGCACCTGCAAGGGTTCACCGCTGGGCTGCGACCAGGCGATGCCGCGCAGCGGCCAGCCAATGGCGGCCAGCAGCAGGGCCAGCGCGCAGGCCAGCCCGCGCCTGGCGTCGGGCCGCCGGGCGTGGCCGCCGATGCGCACGGCATGCCACAGGCCGGCCAGCGCGGCCGCCGCGAACGCGGCCAGCAGGGCCATGCCGTGCACGCCCAGCACGGGTGCCCAGCCTGCCAGCGGGCTGTCGACGTGGGCATAGCCGATGTTCAGCCACGGGAAGCCGGTCAGCACGGTGGCGCGCAGCCATTCCAGCAGCGCCCAGGCCGCGGCCCAGGCCATGGCGGCCACCAGCAGGCGGCGCGCGGGCGCCAGGTCGGGGTCGCCCATGGCGGGGGGCCGGCACAACCAGCGCGCCAGCACGCAGGCGGCCGCCGGGAACAGTGCCAGGAAGGCCGACAGCGCCAGCACGCCGGCCACGGCCAGCGGCGCGGCCAGGCCGCCATAGCGGTGCAGGCTGATGAAGATCCAGTACAGGCCCAGTGAGTAGCTGGCGAAGTTGAACAGCCAGCCGCGCAGCAGCGCCCGACGCAGGCTGGGCGCTTGCAGGGTGGCGTGCGCGACGCAGGCCAGGGCCATGACTTGTACCAGCGCCAGGGCCCAGGCGGGCAGGGGGCCGGGGGCGAAGGTCAGGGCGTGGGCCGCGCCCGCGGCCACTAGGCCGAGGGCAGCCCAGCGCGAGGTGCGGCCGCGGCTCATGAACCGGACGAGGTCAGGTCGGAATCGGGCGTGGCCGGCGAAGGCGTGCGCTTGGCGCGCAGCCACAGCGCGCGGCGCGCATCGGCGCGAATCACTTCGATCAGCAAATGGCCGTGCGAGGCACTGTCGCCGCGCCGCGGGATGCGCCCCAGCTGGCCGCCCAGCCAGCCGCCCACGCTGTCGTATTCATCGTCGGGCAGGTCGGTGGCGAAGGTGTCGTTGAAGTGGCTGATCTCGGTGCTGGCCATCAGGCGCCACTGGTTGTCGCCTTCGGGAAAGATGCTTTGCTCTTCGTCGTCGTCGAATTCATCTTCGATGTCGCCGACGATCTGTTCCAGCACGTCTTCCATGGTTACCAGCCCGGATATGCCGCCATGCTCGTCGATGACGATAGCCAGGTGGTTATGGCTGGCGCGGAAGTCGCGCAGCAGCACGTTCAGGCGCTTGGCTTCGGGAATGAACACCGCCGGGCGGATCAGCGCGCGCAGTTCGATGCCGGGCTCGAGCATGCCGCGCAGCAGGTCTTTGGCCAGCAGGATGCCGATGATGTTGTCGCGGTCGTCTTCGTATACCGGAAAGCGCGAGTGCGCGGTCTCGATGATGAAGGCCAGTTGCTGGGGCAGGGGCTGTGCGACATCGAGCAGGTCCATGCGCGAGCGCGGCACCATGATGTCGGCGACGCTGCGTTCGGACATAGCCAGCGCGCCCTTGATCATGCCGTAGGATTCGACGTCGAGCAGGTTGCGGTCGTGGGCAGCGTCCAGGACGGCCTTGATGCCTTCGCGGTCCTCGGGTTCTCGCCGTACGAGGGCCAGGATGCGGTCTAGCAGGGATTTGGTGGCGGGTTTCTGGGCGCGCGCAGGGGTCGCGTCGTTGGCAGGGTAAGGGTCAGGCATCGTCCGGGCGGACAAGTTATGGAAAGCCCAGCATAACCGAATATCGGCTGCGAATTGTTACGGCTGGCCTTCCAGGCCCCTGTGCGAGAGGGGTCAGGCGTAGGGATCGGCGATGCGCATGCCGGCCAGGATGGCGGTTTCCAGGGCTTCCATGCGGCGCGCGTCGCGCGCCTTGATGTGGTCGTAGCCCAGCGCATGCAGCACGCCATGCACCGTCAGGTGGGCGGCGTGGTCGAGCAGCGCCTTGCCCTGTTCGCGGGCCTCGCGCGCCAGCACGGGCATGCAGATGACGATATCGCCGCGCGCCGTGCCCAGCGGGTCGGTGCCGTATTCGAAGGTCAGGACGTTGGTGGCGTAGTCGCGGGCACGATAGGAATGGTTCAGGCGCCGCCCTTCGGCCTGGCCCACCAGCCGCAGGCTGAGCTCGGCGCGCGCGCAATCGGCCAGGCCGTCGCGCGCGGCGCCGTCGAGCGCGCGGCGCGCCCAGCGGCGCAGCCGCCAGCGGGGCAGGCGCGGCTCGGCCACGCCGTATTGCACCGACAGCGACAGCTCAGGACTCATCTTCGGCGGCGGCCCGGTCGTAGGCATCGACGATGCGGGCCACCAGCGGGTGGCGCACCACGTCGCGGCTGGTGAAGCGCGTGGTGGCGATGCCCTGTACGTCTTCGAGCACGCCCACCGCATGCGCCAGGCCGCTTTGCTGGCCGCGCGGCAGGTCGACTTGCGAGGGGTCGCCGGTAATGACCGCCTTGCTGCCGAAGCCGATGCGGGTCAGGAACATTTTCATTTGTTCCGGCGTGGTGTTCTGGGCTTCGTCCAGGATCACGAAAGCGTGGTTCAGGGTACGCCCGCGCATGTAGGCCAGCGGCGCGATCTCGATGGTCTGCTTCTCGAACAGGCGCTGCACCTTGTCGAAGCCCATCAGGTCGTACAGGGCGTCGTACAGCGGTCGCAGGTAAGGGTCGACCTTCTGCGCCAGGTCGCCGGGCAGGAAGCCCAGGCGTTCGCCGGCCTCGACTGCGGGGCGCGTCAGCACCAGGCGCTGCACCGAATCGCGTTCCATGGCGTCGATGGCGCATGCCACCGCCAGCCAGGTCTTGCCGGTACCGGCTGGCCCGATACCGAAGGTGATGTCGTGCTTGAGGATGTTGGTCAGGTAATCGTGCTGGCGCGGCGTGCGTGGGCGCAGGTCGCTGCGCCGCGTGCGCAGCACGATGCCGTCTTCGCCGTTGCCCTCGGCCGCCGGCAAGGTGGCCGGATCGATGCCGCGCGGGTCGGCGGGGGCGGCGTCGATCCGGCCCACGCCCATTTCCACCAGGCCAAGCTGGATGTCGTCGACCGACAGGGCACGGTGCACGGCTTGCTCGTGAAAGCGCCGCAGGGCCCGGCCGGCCAGTTCGGAGCGTTCGCCTTCCAGCGTGACGCGGTTGCCCCGCCGCGCCAGGGTGACGCCCATGCCATCGGCCAATTGGCGCAGGTTTTCGTCCAGCGGGCCGCACAAGTTGGCCAGGTGGGTGTTGTCGCCTTCCAGGTTGATGATGGTGGGCATGGTACGGCGGGAACGGCTGCGGGATGCGGTCATGCGTTGCCTTGTGCTGGGCCGTCGACGTCCGCCACGCGGGCGCGCAGCGAATTGGGGTAGGCCTCGGTGATGGTCACGTCGACCATTTGCCCGATCAGCCGCGCCGGGGCGGGAAAGTTGACGATACGGTTGTTCTCGGTGCGGCCCATCAGTTCGTTGGGGTCGCGCCGCGACGGACCTTCGACCAGCAGGCGCTGGCGCGTGCCGACCATGGCCTGGGCGATGTCGGCGGCCTGCCGGTTGATCAGGGCCTGCAACTGCTGCAGGCGGCGCAGCTTGAGGTCTTGCGGCGTGTCGTCGGCCAGGTCGGCCGCCGGCGTGCCGGGGCGGCGCGAATAGACGAACGAGAATGACGTGTCGAAGCCCACGTCTTCGATCAGCTTCAGGGTTTTCTGGAAATCTTCTTCGGTTTCGCCGGGAAAGCCCACGATGAAATCGGACGACAGCGTCAGGCCAGGGCGCGCCGCGCGCAGGCGCCGCACCACCGACTTGAATTCCAGCGTGGTGTAGCCGCGCTTCATGGCGGCCAGCACGCGGTCGCTGCCAGCCTGCACCGGCAGGTGCAGGAATGACACCAGCTTGGGCAGGTTGGCGTAGGCGTCGACCATGCGCTGGGTCATTTCCTTGGGGTGCGACGTGGTGTACCGGATGCGCTCGATGCCCGGGATTTCGTGCACGTATTCGAGCAGCGTGGCGAAGTCGGCGATGTCGCCGGTATCGCCCAGGGGGCCGCGATAGGCGTTGACGTTCTGGCCCAGCAGGGTCACTTCCTTGACGCCCTGGTCGGCCAGGTCGGCCACTTCGACCAGCACGTCGTCGAACGGGCGCGAGACTTCTTCGCCGCGCGTGTAGGGCACCACACAGAAGCTGCAGTACTTGCTGCAGCCTTCCATGATGGACACGAACGCCGTGGCGCCGTCGACGCGCGGCGGGGGCATGGCATCGAATTTCTCGATCTCGGGAAAGCTGATGTCGACCTGCGAGGCACCCGAGGCGCGGCGCCGGCTGATGAGCTCGGGCAGGCGGTGCAGCGTTTGCGGGCCGAATACCACGTCGACGTAGGGCGCGCGCTTGACGATGGCCTCGCCTTCCTGGCTGGCCACACAGCCGCCCACCCCGATGACCAGGTTGGGGTTGAGCTTTTTCAGGTGCTGCACGCGGCCCAGGTCGGAGAAGACCTTTTCCTGGGCCTTCTCACGCACCGAACAGGTGTTGAACAGGATGACATCGGCGTCTTCAGGGTTGTCGGTCAGTTCCAGGCCTTGGTCGCCGCGCAGGACGTCGACCATTTTGTCCGAGTCATACTCGTTCATCTGGCAGCCGAACGTACGGATGTACAGCTTGCGGGTCGCTGCCGAGGTGGCTGCGGTGGCGGGCGCGGCGGCAGGGGCGCCGGCGCGCTTGATAGGGGTTTCTTGCATGGCGTGCGCCGTGACGGGTGTAGATCCCGGGGGCGAATAGGAGGGGAAAACGCCGATTTTAACGCGTGGATGCAAACAGAGTCTTGGTATGGACGCATTTGGCGTATACGATGTCAGCCGCGCGATCGTGCCCTGGCGCGGGCGCGGGATACATCGTCCCTTATTTCCTACGGCCCCATGACACTACACCGCGGTCTGCCTTCCAACCCCTTGCCCGTTACGCCGCTTGCCATGGCAGCCATTCCCCCCCGGCCGTTTCGCGGCGTGGTGCTGACCGCGTGCTTCGCCCTGGTGCTGCTGATGATGAGCCGCTGGGTCGACCTGCCCTTGACGCAGGCCATCGAGCGCTACATGCCCGACGGGGTCAACGAGGTCTTCGAGCAGATCGGCGACCTGGGCGACAGCGGAGGCTACATTTTCGCGGGCCTGCTGGTATACGTGTTGTCGTTGCAGGGCATGCAACGCGGCTGGACCTGCCCGGTGCGGGCCGGCTTTGAACGCCTGGCGCGCTACAGCATGTTGCTGCTGGCCACCATGAGCATCGGCGGCCTGATCACGCTGCTGCTGAAGAAACTGGTGTCGCGCGCGCGGCCCGAGGTCTTGCTCGAACAGGGCTGGCATGGCCTGGGCGTGCCCTTTGCCGGCGATCCGTACGATTCGTTCCCGTCCAGCCACACCCTGACCGCTTTCGCCGTGGCGGCCGTCCTGGGCCAGATCGCGCCGCGCTGGCGCTTGCCGCTGCTGCTGGTGGCCGCCGTGGTGGCCGTCAGCCGCGTGATCAACCGCGATCACTTCCTGTCCGATGTGACCGCCGCGGCCTTCATCGGGATCATGGTGGCGCACTATTTGGCGCCTTACATCCTGGGCGAGCATTACCGCTGGATGTTGCGGGCGCCCTGGCGGTGGAGGCGGGGCTCGTAAGGTCCGAGGCGCCGCGGCATTCGCGCCAACCCGCGCAGACGCCAGAAGAAAAACACATCACCGGGCAGCAGGCGAAGCCACAGCCGCCCCCTGAATATTGTGCCGCCGCAAAGCATCCGCCACGAACCCGCCCGCCTTCATATCCTCCACGAACGCATTTAGCACCCCCGCCGCCGCATCGCCACGGCCCTTGGGCACCCCCATGGCCTGGCGGATGGTCATGAAGCTGCCTGGCAGCATGCGCAGCCCGGGAATACGCCCCATGTCGGCTTCCAGTTGCTGCTTGACCCCGGCCGCCACGTCGGCGTTTTCGGCCAGGAAGGTGTCGACCACCGCCGGCGAGGTGGGTGCGCGCAGGATTTGCGCCTGCTTGAGTTCGCGGGTCAGGTACAGGTCGTAGGCACTGCCTTTGCCGACCATGACGCTGATGCCTGCGCGGTCGACGGCGTCGCGCTCGCGCAGGGGCGAGTCTGCGCGCACCAGGTAGGCGCCTTCGATCAGTACGTAGGCATCGGTGAACGAGATGCCGGCGCCGCGCAGCGGGTCGATGGCGAAGAAACCGATGTCGGCCTGCTCTGCCGTGACGGCATCGACCGATTTGCCGGCGCTGTCCCACACGACCAGTTCCAGTTCGACGCCCAGGCGCTCGGCGAACGCGCGGGCCAGGTCGATCGATACGCCCGCGGGTTCGCCGGAGGCCGGGTCGCGGCCGGCCAGGATGGGGTTGCCCAGGTTGATGGAGGCGCGCAGCCGGCCGGTGGGCGTGAAGGCTGCGATGATCTTGGGGTCGATGGTCATGCTTGTTCCTGGTGGGTCAGGCGCTGTAGCGGGCGGTCTGGCCCGCGCAGCACAGGTCGATGAGGGTAGGTTCAAGAGTATCGCCGAACCAGGCGTTCAGCGCTGCCCGGCGTTCGGCCATATAGACGGGTTGGCCGGCGGCATCGAGCTGCATGCACACGTCGTGCCCCGGCACCAGCAGCGTACCCGGCACGCGGCGCCACCACTGCCAGATCAGGTCCAGGCTGGCGCGGCTGACCTGGGCATCGTAGGTGTCGTTGGCGCTGCGGGACATCAGCTCGGCGCGGTTCTTGGCGGCATCGCCGGTGAACAGCACCGGCTGCTCGGTGGCGGTCACGTAGAACAGCAGGTGGCCGGGGGTGTGGCCCGGCGCGGCGATGGCGGTGAAGCCCGGCAGGAACTGCTGTCCATCGGCCAGGCGCCGCACGCGCGGCGACGCGGCCAGTTCGCGCACGTACAGTTCCGGCAGCGGGTTGAACCCCGGCGGCTGCGCTGCGGCCCAGGCCAGTTCGCGATCGCCGATCCATACCGTGGCATTGGGGAACAAAGTGAAATTCACCGCGTGGTCGTAGTGGGCATGCGTCAGCACCACATCGGTAATGTCTTCCGGCGCCACGCCCAGGTCGTGCAGTTGGCGGCCCAGCAGGTGCCGCACGCCGAACGCCCCGACATCGACCAGGATGTGGGCGCCGTCGCCACGCAGCAGGGTGGTGGTGCTCCAGCCCAGGCCGCCATGGCAGATGGCGCGGCCCGGATAGCCTTGTATCAGTACGTCGAGCTTCAGCATGGGTTTACTCCGGATGCACGTTGGCTTGCCGCAGCAGTTGGCGGTAGCGCTGCAGGTCGCTGCGCAGCAAGGCGGCAAAGGCTGCGGGGGTGCCGGCCACGATTTCGTTGCCGCCCTCGTCGGCCAGTTTACGCACCACGTCGGGCTGGCGCGCGGCCTTGACCACTTCCTGGTGCAGGCGCGCGATGATGTCCGCGGGCGTGCCGGCCGGGGCCAGCAAGCCCTGGAACTGCGTGACGTCGAACCCCTTGTAGCCCAGTTCGGCCAGCGTGGGTACGTCTGGCAGCGCGTTGCTGCGATGCGGGCCCGATACGGCGTAGGCGCGCAGCCTGCCGGCCGCGATGTGCGGCGTGGCCGTGACGATGGTGTCGAAGGTGAACGACAACTGCCCGCCCAGGATGTCTGCCAGTGCCTGGGCGTTGCCCTTGTAGGGCACGTGCGTCAGTTGGGTGCTTGTCATCATGGCCAGCAGCTCACCCGCCAGGTGGCCGCCGGCGCCGATGCCGGCCGATCCGTAGGTCAGCTCGCCGGGCTTGGCGCGTGCCATGGCGACCAGGTCGTCCATGCTGTGGATGGGCGATGCGCTCGGCACGACCAGGGCGTATTGGTAGCTGGCGATCTGGCTGATGGGTGCCAGGTCGGCCAGGGGATCGTAGGGCACCGACTTGTACAGCGACGGGTTGACCACCAGCGGACCGCTGGCGTCCAGCAACAGGGTATAGCCGTCGGGCGCGGCCTTGGCCACCAGGTCGGTGCCTATCATGCCGTTGGCGCCGGGCTTGTTTTCCACGACAACCGGCACGCCCATGCCCGCCGACATCTTCTGCGCGATGACGCGCGCCGTGATGTCGGCGGCGCCGCCGGCCACATAGGGCACCACCATGCGGATCGGCCGGTCGGGATAGGTGCCTGCCTGGGCGGACAGGCAGCCCGTGGCCAGCAGGCAGGCAAGGGCCAGGGTGTAGATGCGTTTCATGACGTTGTCTCCTGTTGTCGTGGGGCGGCGCTTTTCGGATGGCGCTTCTGGGGCAGAGGTTTTTTTCAAGCCGCCATCGTCACGCCTGGCCTGCATGGCGCTGCAGCAGCGCCAGCACGGCCGGATCGACCGCGATGCCGTCGCGCCGCTGGCGCGCCATGTTGGCCAGCTCGATTTCTCCCGGCACGATGACCGGCCGGTCGGCATCGGTGGCCGGGCTGGCATGCAGGATGGCCGCGAAGTCGGACATGCGCTCGGCCAGCCATGCCGCCGACCCCAGCCGCGCGGTGTCGATCAAAATGAAAAAATGCCCCAGGTTCTGCGGCTCGTCAGGAGCATCCACCCACGATTTCACGTGGGTCAGGTAGGCGGCATTCGAGAGCAGGCCGGCGAACAGGTCCACCATCAACGCCAGGCCATATCCCTTGTGTCCGCCGATGGGCAGCAGGAAACCGTCGAGCGCGGCGGCCGCGTCGGTGGTGGGCCGCCCGTCGCGGCCGGTGGCCCAGGTGTCGGGAATGGCGCTGCCGCGCTTGAGCGCGTTGCGGATCTTGGCGCGCGCCACCACGCTCATGGCCATGTCCAGCAGAAACGGCGCGCCGTCGGGGTTGGGTACGCCGAAGCCCAGCGGGCTGTTGCCCAGCCGCGCGTCGCTGCCGCCCCAGGGTGCAATGGTGGTGGTGGCGTTGCTGCCGATGATGCTTGCAAAACCTGCTTGGGCCGCGATCAAGCTGTATGGCGAGATGGGGCCGAAGTGGTTGCTTTGCCGGGCAAACGCCACGCCCACGCCGCAAGCCTTGGCCGCCTCCATGGCGGCACGCAAGGCGTGCATGCCGACCAGCGGCCCCACCCCGTTGTCGCCATCGACCAGGCGCAGCGCCGGCGCCGGGCTTTGCACGGTGACGCGGGCCCTGGCCTGGATGCCGCCCACCAGCAGGCGTTCGCCATAAGACTCGACGCGGCTCAGGCCATGGGTGCTGAGTCCGAACAGGTCCGCCTGCACCAGCACGCGCGCCACGTCGGCGGCGTCGTCAGGCGGCAAGCCCAGGCCGGTGAAGGCCCGCGTGCCCAGGTCCAGCAGTTCGGCTTCGGAAAAAACGGGCGGGGAAGTCAGGGATGCGTTCATGCGGAATCGATGTCCTGTCGAGGGAAATGGCGGGCGCTATTCGGTGCGCAGCTTGGCGCGGCGCACGACCTCGCCCCAGCGCTGGCCTTCGGCCTGGATGAAGTCGGCGAATGCTTGCGGCCCGAGTCCGACGGGTTCGCTGGAGTCATGCGCCAGGCGTTCGCTGACCGATTGCGATTGCAGGGCCGCCAGGGCGTCTTTCTGAAACCGCGCGATGACGGGCGCGGGCGTGCCGGCCGGGGCCAGCAGGCCGAACCATTGCGAGCTTTCGAAGCCGGGGTAGCCTTGCTCGGCCACGGTCGGCACGTCGGGCAGCACCGGCAGGCGCCGCGCCGAACCGACGGCGATGATGCGTACCTTGCCGGCTTGCGCGTGCGGCAACAGGCCGGGGGTGCCGGCCGACGCGGCGTCGATGTTGCCGGCCAGCAGGTCGGTGGTCTGCGCGCCCGTGCCTTTGTAGGGCACATGCATGACATCGATGCCGGTGGCCGTCTTCAGCATTTCGAATGCCAGGTGGCCGGCGCTGCCATTGCCGGCCGAGCCATAGTTCAGGACGCCGGGCTTGGATTTGGCCAGCGCCACGAACGAGGCCAGGTCGGTGGCGGGCACATTCTTGCCCACGGCGAAGATCATGGGCACTTTGGCCAGCAGGGCGATGGGGGCGAAATCGCGCTGGGGGTCGTAGGGCAGGTTGGGCATCATGGCAGGGTTGACCGCCAGCGTGCCCACGTGGCCCAGCAACAGGGTGTAGCCGTCCGGCTCGGCGCGCGCCGCTTCCATGGTGGCGATGACACCCTGGCCGCCGCCCTTGTTCTCGACGATGACTTGCTGGCCCAGGGTGCGCGACATCTCGGCCGCCATGGCGCGGGCGATCACATCCGAACTGCCGCCCGGCCCATAGGGCACCAGCAGGCGCACCGGGCGCTGCGGCGACCATTCGTCCGCGGCGGCCGCGGCCGGGCTGCCGGCCAGCACGGCCAGGCTGGCCAAGGCCAGGGCCGGTGCGGCGCGCCAGCACAGAAATCGGTGGATCGGGTTCATGGCTTGTCTACCTCTGTTCTGGGCCCTGCAACGTGCGGGCTCGATGAGGCGTGATGATGCGCAAGCTCGAATATCCAGTAAAGTGCAAATATTCGATGGATTTTTGACGAAAACGCATGAAATTCGACCTGGCCGATTTGCGCGCCTTCCTGGCGGTTGCCGACCTGGGCAGTTTTCGCGCCGCCTCAGAGGTGCTGCACCTGTCGCAGTCGGCCCTGTCGCGGCGTGCCGACAAACTGGAGCAGGCGCTGGGAGTGCAACTGTTTACGCGCACCACGCGCAAGGTCGAGCTCACCACCATAGGCCGCGGTTTCGTGCCCCGCGCGCGCAATGTGCTCAATGAACTGGAAAGCGCGCTGGTCGGCATCCAGGACGTGGCCGAACGCATGTCGGGGCAGGTAACCGTCGCATGCGTGCCGTCGGCCGTGGCGTATTTCCTGCCGGCGGTCATTCGCGAATATCACCGGCAGTACCCGCGCATCCGCATCCGCCTGATCGATGAGTCTTCGTCGGTGGCGCTGACAGCCGTGGCGGGTGGCGATGCCGATTTCGGCCTGACCTACATCGGCACGCAGGACGCCGACATCGAATTCCAGCCCCTGCTGGAAGAACCGTTCGTGGTGGCGCTGCGCACCGACCACCCCTTGGCGCAGCGGCGCAAGCTGGCCTGGCGCGATCTGGCGGACTGCGAGTACATCAGCCTGGCGCAGGGCAGCGGCAACCGCTTTCTGATCGACCAGGCCCTGGCCCACAGCCCCGACCGGCCACGCTGGTTCTGCGAAGTGCAGCACGTGCCAGCCCTGGTCAGCATGGTCGAGGCCGGCCTGGGGGTTGGTGTCGTGCCGCAATTGGCGATGCCGCCGGTCGGGCACACCGCCCTGGCCAGCGTGGCGCTGACCGACCCGGTAGTCAGCCGCAAGATCGGGCTGATCCATCGGCGCGGACGCGAGTTGAGTCCGGTGGCGCGCTTGCTTTACGACATGGTGGTAGCCATGCGCAGGGAAACGCAGGCTTGACCGGCCCAGGGCCTGTCATGCGTCGCGGCCGTGCGTGGCTCTTTGAGAGTGGATGGGCCCTTAGTCCAGCAACGAGGCGTTCCAGGCATAGACGGTTTGCCGTTGTTCTCCCAGCCCGTCAATGCCAAGCGCAACGACGTCGCCGTCGCGCAGATAAACACAAGGCTTCTGGCCCATTCCAACGCCTGGCGGGGTTCCGGTGGAGATCAGGTCGCCAGGCTCCAGCGTGGTGAAGCGGCTGATGTAGCTGACCAGGAAATTCACATCAAACACCATTTTCTTGGTGCTGCCGGCCTGATAGCGCTTGCCGTTCACTTCCAGCCAGAGGCCGAGCGATTGCGGATCCGGCACTTCGTCGGCGCTGACCAGCCAAGGCCCGATCGGCCCGAAAGTGTCGCACCCCTTGCCCCGATCCCATTGTCCGCCCCGTTCGAGCTGGTACTCGCGTTCCGAGACGTCGTTGACAACGCAATACCCGGCAATGTGGCCAGGCGCTTCGCTGGGTTCGATATACCTGGCTTTTTTCCCGATTACCACGCCGAGCTCCACTTCCCAATCCGTTTTGCGCGAATCACGCGGTAGAACGATGGGATCATTGGGGCCTTGGGCGCAACTGTTCCATTTGGCGAAGATGATCGGTTCTTTCGGGACGGGCTGGCCCGATTCTTCCGCGTGGTCGCTATAGTTCAGCCCGACACAGATGAACTTTCCCATGCCCGCATAGGGTTTGCCCAGGCGTACGTCTTCACGTATGGCGGGCAGTGCCGCCGGATCGAGCGCGCGCAGGGCTTGCAGCGATTCGGGTCCAAGCCGGCAGGCGGTCAAATCCGGCATCACGCCGCTCAAGTCGCGGATGGTGCCGGTGGAATCGAGCACGCCCGGTTTTTCGGAACCCTTGCAGCCGTAGCGTAGTAATTTCATGTTTTCCTGGTCTTGCAGTAGATGGCGTGAGCGTAGGCGCCGGCGATAAAGGCAGAGAACGCCGGTGCGCTAAAGCTTGATACGGGCGATGTGGGCAAGCTCGATGACCTTCGACCACCGGGCGATTTCCGTGCGCGTTCGCTCTTCCAGTTCCGCCGGTGTCGAACTGGCGGCGATCGCGCCTTGCGCGGAAAGGCTTGCCTGTACGTCCGGCGCCGTGAGCACCTTGGCGGTTGCGTCGGCCAACCGGTCGACCACTTCCGCAGGCACGCCGGCAGGGGCTACCAGGGCAGTCCACGTATAGGCCTCGAAGTCCGGATAGCCCGCTTCCTTGAAGGTGGGAACCTGAGGCAGCGAAGCAAGGCGTTGGCCGGCGCCGACGCCGATTGCCCGGATTTTTCCGCTCTTGATATGCTGGAACGACGCCAACGCGTTGTCGAACATCACTGATACCTGTCCGCCGATCAAGTCGGTAATCGCGGCACTGCTGCCTTTGTAGGGTACGTGCACGATATCGAGTCCGTTCTGGCTCTTGAAAAGCTCCATCGTCAAGTTTGGAGGAGACCCGATACCTGGCGAGGCATAGTTGAATTTGCCGGGATTTTCCTTGATCCATTCGACAAATTCAGGCAAGGTCTTGGCCGGCACCGAAGGATGGACGTTCAGAATCAAGGGCAATACCGACGTCAACGAAATCTGCGCGAAATCCTGCAACGGATCGTAGGGCATGGGCTCGAACAGGCTTGGGTTGATGGCATGAGGCCCATTGCCCGTCAGCAGCACCGTATAGCCGTCCGGCACCGCGCGTGCCGCAGCGGCCTGTCCAATCAGGCCCGAGGCGCCCGCCCGGTTCTCCACCACGAAGGTCTGGCCGAATTCCTGCGTCAGTTTTTCGGCGAGTATGCGGGCGATTATGTCGGTTGCGCCTCCTGCGGGGAACGGCACAATCATTTTTACCGGCTTGTCGGGCCAGCGCGCCGGTTGAGCGCGCGCCGGCCCGACAATGCCTGTTGCCGCCATTGCAGCCAGGACGGCGACGAAGTTTCTGCGCTTCATGCGTGTCTCCATTTTTATAGTGCCCGAGCCGGTTGCGCCGGCCTATGGCGGCGGCTGCTTCAGGCTGCGCGGTAAAAGGGCTCGTCACCCAGGATCGTCGTGCGGCGCATGAGCCGCCGGTAACGGTCGTCGAATTCCGTCGCGCGATGCATGGTCGAGCGGTTGTCCCAGAAAACGAGGTCGCCCGGCCGCCATTTATGGGAATAGACGAATTGCGGCTGCGTGGCAAAGTCGCTGAGCTCCACCACCAGCTTGCGGCCTGCGTCCTCGTCCATGCCGGCTATCGTGCGGGTCAGCCCTTCGCCCACGTATAGCGCCTGCCTGCCCGTGCCGGGATGCGTGCGGATGACGGGGTGCGTGACAGGCGGCGTCCTGGCTTCTTCCTCGGCCGTCAGCTGGGCGCGGTGCGCCAGGTAAGTCCGGTAATGCCAAGCGTAATCATGCACGCCCTGCCGGGTGGCCAGGCGCTGCTGCTCTTCGGGCGGCAGCGCGTCATAGGCGGCATGCATGCTGGCAAATTGTGTGTCTGCGCCCACCGGGGGGCACTCGACGCAATAAAGCAGCGATCCCATGCTGGGACGCTTGACGAAAGACATGTCCGAATGCCACAGCATGCCGGCGCGATCCGCTCCGATCTTTTCCCCTTTTTCATCGACCACGTTGGAAATGATCGTGACCTCGGGGCAATCGGCCATATTGAATCGGCTAAGCACGTGTCCTACCAGGGGGCCGAAATGGGCGCTGAAGTCCCGGTGGGCGGTTGGGGGCAGGTCTTGATTGCGAAAGACCACCACCCCATGCCGTTCCCACGCGTCTTTGATGTCTCTGGCTACCTCTGCGCTGACGGGGATGGAAAGATCGACGCCATCGACTTCCGCGCCCACGTGGTCGGCGAGCTTCTTGACGGTGATCCCGCTTGCTTCGTAGCGATATACGTCTTCGTTCGAAACCATTGCGCTCTCCATTTTTGTTTTATGTCTGATTGTCGACAATTAAGTGTATAGAGAAAAGAGCCGTATGACAATGGTTGAATTGTGCCGAAGACACTGCGCTGACAGGCCTACGGAAAGGTTGTCGACAATTATGGTCGAGTGGATTTCAGTACGCTTTGGGCATAGGTGAGATTATCCCTCACCATTTGGCTGCCTGCCCGGTTTGAGTCGGCGCCATGTTGCCGCGCGAACGCGTCCAGCGCTGTTTCCCAGTTTTTAATCGACTGCTTCCGGCGAGACGCAGACGACAAGCCAAACTTGGTGTAGCGCGCTATCTGCAGCGACATCTGGTTCAAGAGCACCGCCAACTTCTTGTTTCCGCCGCGCGCGCAGATATAGGTGGCCATGCTTGCCGACAGTTCGGCATGGAGCAGGGCGGCGGACTGCTCATCAGTTGCCGCGATGGTTTTTATCCTGGCGAGCGTCTCTTTTAGAAATTTCAAGTTTTCTTCAACCGCCTGAGCGGCGAACAACTCGAATGCGACGCCCAGCAACGCGGCGCGGATTTGATAGATCTCTGCCATTTCTTCAGCGCTGAGTTCCGTCACTTTGGCGCCGTGGCGGGGACGTATTGACACGACTCCATCCCGCTCGAGAATGCGCAGGGCTTCGCGGACGCTGCTGCGGCTTACGCCGAAGAGTTCGGCCAGGGGGATTTCACGCAGATTGGCACCGGGCTCGATTTCATTTTTCATGATCCCGTCCGCAATCGCTTTGGCAATTTGCTCAGGCAGCGTGGCGAATTGAGGAAGTGAGCCGAGTTGCATAAAGGGAAAGCGAAACCAGAATGCGGGGGAGGCGCCCATGGCCAAGGCTGGAGGGATGGGCGGATGTTACACCAGGACATCCAGTCATCCTCGGCCCGCTTGCCGAGGGCGGTTTCCGATAGCGGCCTTGGCTGCAGCGAATCGAGGCGCACCCGCCGCTTCCGGGCCGCTCCGCCTCGACGTCCGGAGGGCCCGACTCTTCAAACGATTTCCGGATCGCCTTCTTTCTTGACCGGCTTGACGAGGTCCTCGCGCTTGACCCCCATCCACATGGCCAGGGCGGCGGCCACGAATACCGACGAGTAGATGCCGAACCAGATGCCGATGGTGAGCGCCAGCGCGAAGTAGTGCAGCGACGGGCCGCCGAAGAACAGCATGGCCAGCACCATCATCTGGGTCGAGCCGTGGGTGATGATGGTGCGCGAGATGGTCTGCGTGATGGCGCTGTTGATGACCTCTTGGACGCTGGCCTTGCGGTACTTGCGGAAGTTCTCGCGGATCCGGTCCATGATGACCACGGACTCGTTCACCGAGTAGCCCAGCACCGCCAGCACCCCCGCCAGCACCGACAGCGAGAATTCCCACTGGAAGAACGCGAAGAAGCCCAGGATGATGACCACGTCGTGCAGGTTGGCGATGACGCCCGCCACCGCGAACTTCCATTCGAAGCGCACGCCCAGGTAGACCATGATGCCGATCACCACGAACAGCAGCGCCATCAGGCCGTTGTGCAGCAGTTCCTGGCCAATCTGCGGGCCGACGAATTCGACGCGGCGCAACTGCACCGACGGGTCGGCCTCTTTCAGCGCTTCCATGACGGTTTCGCTTTGCGCGGCCGAGGTCTGGCCTTCGGTCAGCGGCAGCCGGATCATGACGTCGTGCGAGGTGCCGAAATTCTGCACCTGGAAGTCGGAATAGCCCAGCTTGGTTACCGCGCCGCGCACGCTTTCCAGTTGCGCGGTCTGGGCGTAGTTGACTTCCATGACCGTGCCACCTGTGAATTCGATCGACAGGTGAAAGCCGCGCGTGATGATGAAGAACACCGCCAGCACGAACGTGACCAGGCTGATGATGTTCAGCACCAGCGCATGGCGCATGAACGGGATGGTGCGATGGATGCGGAAAAATTCCATGTTTCGCCTTGCTTCTTATCGATGCCGGGCGGACACGCCGCCCGGCAGGGTCAGTTTGCCTTGGGTTTCCAGATGGTGCCGATGGAAATCCGGGCGAGTTTCTTCTTGCGGCCGTACCACAGGTTGGCCAGCGCCCGGACGCCCACCACCGAGGTGAACATCGAGGTGACGATGCCCAGGCAGTGCACCACGGCAAAGCCGCGGATGGGACCCGAGCCGAAGGCCAGCAAGGCCAGGCCGACGATGAGCGTGGTCAGGTTGGAGTCGAGGATGGTGCCCCAGGCGCGCTCGAAGCCGTGGTGGATGGCCTGCTGCGGCGAGGCGCCGTTGCGCAGTTCTTCACGGATGCGCTCGTTGATGAGCACGTTCGAGTCGATGGCCATGCCCAGCGTCAGCGCAATGGCGGCAATGCCCGGCAGTGTCAGCGTGGCCTGCAGCATGGACAACAGCGCCAGCAGCAGCAGCACGTTCATCGACAGGCCGATGGTGGAGAACACCCCGAACAAGTGATAGTACAGGATGATGAACACCGCGATGGCCAGGAAGCCGTACAGCGTGGAATGGAAGCCCTTGGCGATGTTGTCGGCCCCCAGGCTGGGGCCGATGGTGCGTTCCTCGATGATGGACATGGGGGCGGCCAGCGCGCCGGCGCGCAGCAGCAGCGCGGTATCGGCGGCCTCTTCGGCGCTCATGCTGCCCGAGATCTGCACCTGCCCGCCGGCGATTTCGCTGCGAATGACCGGTGCGGTCACGACTTCGCCCTTGCCGTTCTCGAACAGCAGGATGGCCATGCGCTTGCCGACGTTGTCGCGGGTGACGTCGCGGAAGATGCGCGCGCCCTTGCTGTCGAGCGTCAGGTGCACGGCGGCCTGCTGCGTTTGCGAATCGCGGCCCGGTTGGGCGTCTTGCAGGTTCTCGCCGGTCAGGATGACCTGGCGGCGCACCAGGATGGGGCCGCCGTCGCGGTCGGTGTAGCGTTCCAGGCCGAAGGGCACGGTGCCGCCGGCCATGGCCGACTGGGCCGCCGGGGAATCGTCGACCATGCGGATTTCAAGCGTGGCGGTACGGCCCAGCAGTTCCTTGGCCTTGGCCACGTCTTGCACGCCGGGCAATTGCACGACGATACGGTCGGTTCCTTGCTGCTGGATGACCGGTTCGGCCACGCCCAGCTCGTTGATGCGGTTGTGCAGGGTGTTGATGTTTTGCTTCAGCGCGGAATCTTGCACGCGCGTGACGGCGGCCGGGCTCAGCATGCCCACCAGGGCGGGGCGGCCGGCGTCTTCGCTTTCGGTGAACTGCAGGTCGGGCAGGCGGCTGCGCAGCGTGGAGTGGGCACGGTCGCGTTCGTCGGCGCTGGCAAAGGTGGCCACCACCGAGGTACCGGCGCGCTCGACTCCGCGGCTGGGGACTTTTTCATCGCGCAGAACGGTGCGCACGTCGGCCGCCAGCGAATCGTAGCGGGCGGTCAGGGCGCCCTGCATGTCGACTTGCAGCAGGAAGTGCACGCCGCCGCGCAGGTCCAGACCCAGGTACATGGGCTTGGGCTCGAACCAGCCCAGCGCGCGCATCCAGGGCGGCGAAGCGGGCAGCAGGTTCAGGGCCACGGTGTATTGCGGGTCGTCGGCAACGGTGTTGAGCGACCGTTCGAGCAGGTCGCGCGCCTGCAATTGCACGTCGGTGGACGGGAAGCGGGCGCGGACGGTGCCCAGCGTGCCGTTCTGTTCGTAGTACACATTGGTGGCGGGCAGGTTGCCGGCCGCCAGAATCTGTTCGACACGGTTCAGCGTGGCGTTATCGACCTTGACGGTAGCCTTGGCGCTGGATACCTGGACGGCGGGGGATTCGCCGTAGAAATTGGGCAGGGTGTAAAGCAGGCCGATAACGACCGCGACCAGCACCGTAATGTACTTCCAGAGGGGATAGCGGTTCATTGGCGGCGAGTTTTCATGCGTGGTAGGCGGGAAAAGGCCCCCGTGGCGGGGGCCGGATAAGACGCTTACAGGTCCTTGATGGTTCCCTTGGGCAGCACGGTGGATACCGAGGTCTTCTGCATCAGCACTTCGACCGGCTTGTCGACCTGCTGGGCGATTTCGACGGTAATGTAGCTGTCGGTTACCTTGGAAACCTTGCCCAGGATGCCGCCGGCGGTCATGACTTCGTCACCCTTGGCCAGGTTCGCGACCAGGTTGCGGTGTTCTTTCTGGCGCTTCATCTGCGGACGGATCATCAGGAAATAGAGGATCACGAACATCAGCACGATGGGCAGCATGCCCATCAGCGTGCTGGCGCCGCCTTCGGCGGCCTGGGCCAGGACGATGCCGGCGGTGTCGATAGTGGACATGAGAATCTCCTGAATGGGGTTGTTCGGTCAGGTTATGGAAAATTATGGCTTCTGCACCCGTCCCCGCGCGAGCCTTGGACAGGGCAAGCCGACTATTGTAGCTAGGTTATGCGGGGGGGGAAGCCCCGAGGGGCGGATGTTGTTGGCGGTGGGCGAAATGGGGGCAGGGGATGGTTTGTCGTACTGGCCCCGTCCCGCGGCGCTGGGGCAGGCGGTGGCGGCGAACGTGCGTCGGGCTCGGGCGCATGCCGGCGCCCTCGGCCTGCTGCGCAGGCTGCCCCGCCGCCCGACACGCCGCCACCGCCTGCCCCAGCGCCACGGGACTGCACCCTATGCAAAAAACCACTATCCGATGCCGCGTTTGCGGTCGGTGGCGAACCGGGCCCGCCAGGCATCGAAGGTGCCGGCAGCGATGGCCTCGCGCATCTCGGCCATGATCGCCAGGTAGAAATGCAGGTTGTGCAGCGTGTTCAGCCGCGCGCCGGTGATCTCGTTGGCGCGCTGCAGGTGGTGCAGGTAAGCGCGCGAAAAGTGCGCGCACGTATGGCAGGCGCAGCTTGGGTCCAGCGGCCGGGTGTCGTCGCGGTATTTGGCGTTGCGGATCTTCAGGTCGCCGTAGCGCGTGAACAGCCAGCCGTTGCGGGCATTGCGGGTGGGCATGACGCAGTCGAACATGTCGACCCCGCGCGCCACGCCCTCGACCAGGTCTTCGGGCGTGCCCACGCCCATCAGGTAGCGCGGCGCGTGGGCAGGCAGGCGCGGGGCCACGTGGGCCAGGATGCGCATCATGTCTTCTTTGGGCTCGCCCACCGACAGGCCGCCGATGGCGTAGCCATGGAATCCGATGTCGGCCAGGCCGGCCAGCGATTCGTCGCGCAGCGATTCGTACATGCCGCCCTGCACGATGCCGAACAGCGCGTTCGGGTTGCCCAGCCGGTCGAATTCTTCGCGCGAGCGGCGCGCCCAGCGCAGCGACATGCGCATCGAGCGGGCGGCTTCTTCGGCCGTGGCGGGGCGGCCATCGATCTGGTAGGGAGTGCATTCGTCGAACACCATGACGATGTCCGAATTCAGCGAACGCTGGATGCGCATGGATTCTTCGGGCGTCAGGAACAGCCGGGCGCCGTCGATGGGCGAGGCGAACTTCACGCCTTCTTCGGTGATCTTGCGCATGCCTTGCAGGCTGAACACCTGGAAGCCGCCCGAGTCGGTCAGGATGGGCTTGTCCCATTGCATGAAGCCGTGCAGCCCGCCGTGGCGGTCCAGGATGTCGGTGCCGGGCCGCAGCCACAAATGGAAAGTGTTGCCCAGCACGATCTGCGCGCCGATTTCCTGCAGTTCGTGCGGCAGCATGGCCTTGACGCTGCCGTACGTGCCCACGGGCATGAAGATGGGGGTCTCGACCACGCCGTGGTTCAGCGTGATGCGGCCGCGACGGGCGCCGCCGTCGGTGGCCAGGAGTTCGAAGTTCAGTCCGGTCATGGTCAGGGGGCGGGCGATTCGATGAACATGGCGTCGCCATAGCTGAAGAAGCGGTAGCGTTGGGCGACGGCGTGCGCGTAGGCGCGGCGGATGGGTTCGATGCCGGCCAGGGCCGACACCAGCATCAGCAGGGTGGATTGCGGCAAATGGAAGTTGGTCACCAGCGCGTCCACCACCTGGTAGCGGTAGCCGGGGGTGATGAACAACTGCGTGTCGCCCTGCACCGGCGCCAGCGGGGCTTGCGGGCCGTTGGGGTTCTGGGCGGCCGCCGATTCCAGGGCGCGCACACTGGTGGTACCCACGGCGATCACCCGGCCGCCGCGGGCGCGCGTGCGGGCAATGGCGTCGATGACAGGCTGGCCCACCGTGTACCACTCGGCGTGCATGATGTGCTCGGCCAGGTTGTCCACCCGCACCGGCTGGAAGGTGCCGGCGCCGACGTGCAGGGTGACGAAGGCGCGTTCCGCGTCCAGTTCGGCCACCCGTTCCAGCATGGCCTGGTCGAAATGCAGGCCGGCGGTGGGGGCGGCCACCGCACCCGGTTCGCGCGCGTAGACGGTCTGGTAGCGGGACTCGTCGGTGGCGTCGGCGGCGTGGGTGATGTAGGGCGGCAGGGGCGTGGCGCCATGGGCGTCCAGCAGGTCGAGCACCGGCGCCGGAAAGCGCAGGTCGAACAGTTCGCCGGCGCGGCCCAGCACGGTGGCCTCGAAGGCGCCGGCCAGGTGCAGCGTGGTGCCCGGGCCGGGCGACTTGCTGGCGCGCACGTGGGCCAGCGCACGGTCGGGTTCGATGATGCGTTCAACCAACACTTCGACTTTGCCGCCCGAGGCCTTGTGGCCGGTCAGCCGGGCCTTGATGACCCGGGTGTCGTTGAACACCAGCAAGTCGCCGGGCCGCAGCAGGCCGGCCAGGTCGGGGAACTGGCGGTCGTGCAGGGCGCCGGCGCCGTCCAGGTGCAGCAGGCGGCTGCCGCCGCGCTGTGCCGCAGGGGTCTGGGCAATGAGCTCGGGCGGCAGGGTGTAGTCGAAGTCGGAAACGGTAAAGGGCGAGGACACGCGAGGCAATTCAAGTAGGGGCGCCAGGAAAACGCCGCCAGCGGGCGGGCGCGGACAACCCGGTATTGTAAGCGGCCCGGACCGCGGGGGTCCGCCGCCATCCGCAGGCCCGCCAGGTTCTGTATGCTTGCGTCTTCGACGGCAACAGCAGCGTGGCGGATGCGGCATGGCGGTACGGGCAGACAGGCGGGGCGGACGATTCAAGCAATGGTTGGCGGCCTGGGCGCTGCTGGGCGCGGCCATGGCTGCCCAGGCGCAAGGCCTGCCCGACGAGTTGACGCGCGCCTGGAAAGCCGCGGGCCTGCCGGGCTCGTCGCTGTCGCTGGTAGTGCAGGAACTGGGCGGCCGGCGCATGGTGGCCATCAACGCCACCGAGCCGCGCAATCCCGCCTCGGTCATGAAGATGGTCACCACCTGGTCGGCCTTGTCCGAGCTGGGGCCCAACTATGTCTGGCGCACCGAGTTCCTGACCGAACCGGGCGCGCGGCCCGACCTGCATGGCGCCTTGCCAGGGCCGCTGTACCTGCGTGCCGGCGGCGATCCCTACCTGCTGATGCAAGACCTTTGGGCGCTGCTGCGCGAATTGCGCCTGCGCGGCGTGAAGAAAATCGGCGACCTGGTGGTCGATCGCAGCATCTTCGGCCAGGTGGCAACCGATCCCGGCGCCTTCGATGGGGCCCCCGACCGCGCCTACAACGCCAGCCCCGACGCCCTGATGGTGGGTTTCGGCGCGCTGCGGCTGTTGTTCACGCCCGATCCGGCGGCGCAGAAGTGGGTGCCCATCATCGATCCACCCTTGCCGGGCCTGCGCATCGAGGGCCAGGTCAATTGGAGCGAGATCCGCTGCCCGGGCCCGCCCGTGGTCACTACCGATCCCGTGCTGACCCAGCAGGGCGTGTCGATCCGCCTGGGCGGCACGGTGGCCGGTTCCTGCGGCGAATTCAGCCTGTACCGGCTGGCGCTGCCGCAGCCCGAGTTCGCCGAAGCCCTGTTCCGCCTGCTGTGGCGCGAGCTGGGCGGCACGTTCACCGGCAAGATCCGTGCCGGCATGGTGCCCGCCGACGCGGTGGTGCTGGCCACGCACGAGTCGCCGCCGCTGGGCGAGGCCATCCGCCAGATCAACAAGCGCAGCAACAATGTCATGGCGCGCACGCTGCTGCTGACCTTGGGTGCCGAACGCGGCCGCCGGCCCGCCAATACGGAAAGCAGCGAGGCCGTGGCCAAGGCCGTGCTGGCCGGGCAGGGCCTGCACATGCCCGAACTGGTCATGGACAACGGTGCCGGCCTGTCGCGCGATGCGCGGGTGTCGGCCGAAAGCCTGGCGTCGATGCTGACACTGGCCTGGCATACGCCGCTGATGCCCGAGTTCCTGTCGTCCCTGTCGATCGCCGGGGTCGATGGCACCATGCGGCGACGCCTGAAGGGCGACGAAACCGTCGGCATGGCCCACCTGAAGACCGGTTCGCTGCGCGATGTGCGTGCGGTGGCCGGCTATGTGCTGGGTGCCAGCGGCAAGCGCTACGTGATGGTCAGCATCGTCAACGATCCCAACGCGGCCGCGGTGCGGGCATTCGACGATGCGCTGATCGCCTGGCTGGCCAGCCAGTAAGCCGCGCCGCCCTCAAACGGTTTACGATTGCGCTGTCTGGCGCGCCGATGCATGCCTATTTGTTTCCTGGAGACCGCCGCACATGCCCGTGCATGAAATCCGCCATCCGCTGATACGCCACAAGCTCGGCATCATGCGCCGCGCCGACCTCAGCACCAAGAGCTTTCGCGAACTATCCCAGGAAGTCGGCGCGCTGCTCACCTACGAAGCCTCGAAAGACCTGCCATTGGCCCAGTCCACGGTCGAAGGCTGGTGCGGTACGGTTACGGTCGAGAAAATCGCCGGCAAGAAAGTGACGGTGGTGCCCATCCTGCGCGCCGGCATCGGCATGCTGGACGGCGTGCTCAGCCTGATCCCGGGCGCCAAGGTCAGCGTGGTGGGCGTGGCCCGCAACGAAGAAACACTGCAGGCGCACACCTACCTGGAACGCCTGGTGGGCGAACTGGACCAGCGCCTGGCGCTGATCGTCGACCCCATGCTGGCCACCGGCGGCTCGATGCTGGCCACCATCGACATGCTCAAGCGGGCCGGCTGCCGCGAGATCCGCGCGCTGGTGCTGGTGGCGGCCCCGGTGGGCATCCAGGCCGTGCTCGACCGCCATCCCGATGTGCATATCTACACGGCGTCCATCGACGATGGCTTGAACGAGCATGGCTACATCATGCCGGGCCTGGGCGATGCCGGCGACCGCATCTTCGGCACCAAGCAGACGGCGGAATGAACGCCGCCCGGCCGATCAGGCGGCCAGCGTCTCGCGCCGGCCGGCCAGGTGCGTGCCGAACCAGTGAAGCTGGCGCGCCAGGCCCGCCACTTCGCCCACGATCAGCAATGCCGGGGCCCGTACATCGTGGCTGCGCGCCACATCGGCCAGGTCGGCCAACTGCCCGCTGACGACCCGCTGTTCGGGCCGGCTGCCATTCTCGATCAGGGCAAACGGCGTGGCCTCCGAGCGGCCATGCCTGATCAGGCGGGCCGACAGCGTTTCCAATTGCCCCACGCCCATATAGAAGGCCAGCGTCTGGTGTTCGCGCGCCAGCCCGGTCCAGTCCAGCGAGTCTTCGTCTTCGCGGCAGTGGGCAGTAACCAGCCGGACCGATTGCGCGTGTTCGCGATGCGTCAGCGGAATGCCGGCATAGGCCGCACAGGCCAGCGCGGCGGTGATGCCGGGCACCACTTCATAGCGCACCTGGTGGGCGCGCAAGTATTCCAGTTCTTCGCCGCCGCGCCCGAAAATAAAGGCATCGCCGCCTTTCAGGCGAACCACGCGCCGGCCGGCGCGCGCGTGCTCGACCATCAGCGCGTGGATGCGCGCCTGGGTGGCGTCGTGGTCTTCGCCGAGGCGCTTGCCCACCGATTCGCGGTCGGCATCGCGGCGCGCCAGCGCCAGTACCGCCGGGCTGACCAGGCGGTCGTACAGGATGACATCGGCTTCGTTCAGGGCCCGCAGCGCCTTCAGGGTAAGCAGGCCGGGGTCGCCCGGCCCGGCACCCACCAGCACCACGCTGCCCTGGCCGGCATCCTGCGGCGCCTGCAGCGCTGCTTCCAGCACGCGTTCGGCTTCGGCCGGCTGCTGTTGTCGCAGCAGGCCCGCCACCGGGCCGTCCAGCAGCCAGTCGTAGAAACGGCGGCGTTGTTTCAGGTCGGGCCGGCGCTCGCGGATCCGCGGACGATAACGTGCGGCCAGCGCAGCCAGCGCGCCCAGCGAATGGTCGAACAGCGATTCGACCCGTTCGCGCAGCCGGCGCGCCAGCACGGGCGCCACCCCCGAAGACGAGATGGCCACGATCAGCGGCGAGCGGTCGACGATGGATGGCACCTGGAACGACGACAGTTCGGCATCATCGACCACGTTGCTGAAGACGCGCCGCGCTTGCGCGGCCTGCGAGACGGCCGCATTGACCGCGCGGTCGTCGGTGGCCGCCACGGCCAGCCAGGCGCCGTCCAGCCATTCGGGGCGGAACTCGCCTGCCAGGGCCTGGATGCGGCCCTGCGCGGCCAGCTGGGCCAATTCGGGCACCAGTTCGGGGGCGCCCACGTGCACGTCGGCCGAGGCTTCCAGCAGCAGCTGCACTTTGCGCGCGGCGACCTCGCCGCCGCCCACGACCAGTACGCGGCGGCCCTGCAAGTCGGCAAATAGGGGGAAAAGCTTCATGAAAATCAGCCAGGCGGGACGAACCCGCGATACGTCAGTCGATCATAGGGACAGCCTTACATCCCTACAACTTTTGATTTATTGGATTGATATAGCGATAAGTGATTAAGCGATGTCGGCCCCCATGGCGCCACGCGCGTCGCATAAAACAGGCGTAGCTCCACCGGGGACGCCACGGAGCCGGCTCCGCCGGTCCGCCAGCGTCGCCTCCTTGAGGGGAGGTGCCACTTCAGCTCTTCAGCCATTGCGCCATGTCCACCACGTCGCGCGCCACATCGCCCAGGCGGCGCTGGCTTTGCATGGCGCGTTCGCGCAACAGGCGATGCGCCTGTTCCTCGGACACGCCGCGCAACCGCATCAACAGCCCCTTGGCTTTTTCCACGGCCTGCCGGTCGGCCAGGCGTTGGCGCGCTTCGGCCAGCTCGACGCGGCGCGCCCGTTCCACGGCACCGCGCTCGATGGCCACCGTCAACAGGGGCTGGATGCGCTCGGGCGGGACGGCCCCCACCACATAGGCGGCCACGCCTGCCTGCAGCGCCGCCCGGATGGTGTCGCGGTTGCCGTCGTCGGTGAACATCACCACCGGCCGGGCGCTGAACTCGCTGGCCACACAGACATCTTCCAGCGTGTCGCGGGCGGGTGCGTCGGCATCGATCAGCACCACGTCCGGCGCCAGCTGGGTGATGGCCTCGGCCAGGTCCATGCCGGCGGCCCGCTCGGCGACCACCTGCACGCCAGCCGCGGCCAGGGTCTGCCGCAAGGCCGCCGCGCGCCCGTCTCCGTCGTTCAGAAGCATGACCTTCAGCATGGTGACTCCTCTTCAACCTGAAAGAGCAATATCCATGCCATTGGCGCGGCCGGGCGGGGTGGGGCCACCGGGCCCGCCCAGCGCCCGTGGGCAGGGCGCCTGGCACGCAAATGGTGCACTGCGCAATGCATGCGCGCACCAACTTGGACCGTCGTGGGGCCGCCTTGTCCGCCCGCCGCGGGCAAGAGCGATTGGCATGATGTTTGCTTGATGGAATGGGCAGCCAACGGCGGTTGCCCGCCGCTTGCAGCGGCCTGATGGATGAACAACGGCGTTCTACGTAGCTCCAGGCAAACCGCCTGGACGGTGTGGAACGCTTTTTTTATGGAACTCGCAAATGCCCGGCACGCCTCGCAACATCGATCCGACCAACGCGCAGCGCCGCGAGTGGCTGGGCACTACCGTCAAGGCCGTGGCTGGGGCGGGGCTATTGGGCCTGGTCGATCCGCTGGTGCGTGCCGGCGCCTGGGCGGCCGGCAGCGATGCGCCCGAGAAGTCCGAAGTGCGCATCGGCTTCATTCCGTTGACCGATTGCGCCTCGGTGGTCATGGCCTCGGTGCTGGGCATCGACCAGAAGTACGGCGTGAAGATCGTGCCGTCCAAGGAAGCTTCGTGGGCCGGCGTGCGTGACAAGCTGATCAATGGCGAGCTGGATTTCGCCCATGTGCTGTACGGCCTGGTGTATGGCGTGCACCTGGGTATCGGCGGCCCGCAGAAAGACATGGCAGTGCTGATGGGCCTGAACCAGAACGGCCAGGCCATCAGCCTGTCGGCCAAGCTGCGCGAAGCCGGCGTGACCGACGGCGAATCGCTGCGCAAGCACATGCAGGCCGAGCAGCGCGTCTACACCTATGCCCAGACTTTCCCGACCGGCACGCATGCCATGTGGCTGTACTACTGGCTGGCCGCGAACGGCATCGACCCGATGCGCGAGGCCCGCGTCATCACCGTGCCGCCGCCGCAGATGGTGGCCAATATGCGCGTGGGCAACATGGACGGCTTCTGCGTGGGCGAGCCCTGGGGGGCGCGCGCCATCATGGATCGCATCGGCTTTACCGCCGCGACGACCCAGCAGATCTGGGCCGACCATCCCGAAAAAGTGCTGGGCACCACCTCCGACTTCGTGGCGGCGCATCCGCATACCGCGCGCGCCGTCACGGCGGCGGTGATCGAGGCGGGCAAGTGGATCGATGCCTCGCCGGAAAACCGCCGCAAGACGGCCGAGACCATCGCGGCGAAGTCCTATGTGAACACCGCCGCCGATGCGATCGTCGACCGCATGCTGGGCCGCTATGCCGATGGCCTGGGCAAGACCTGGGATGACGCGCATCCGATGCGCTTCTATGCCGATGGCGCGGCGTGTTTTCCGTACCTGAGCGATGGCATGTGGTTCCTGACGCAGCACAAGCGCTGGGGGCTGTTGAAGACCCACCCCGACTATCTGGGCGTGGCGCGCTCTATCAACCGCATCGACGTCTACAAGCAGGCCGCCGCCGCCGCCGGGGCGCCGTTGCCGGCCAGCGAATCGCGCGCATCCACGCTGATGGACGGCGTGCGCTGGGACGGCAGCGACCCGGCCGCTTATGCCGACGGTTTCAAGATCAAGAGCTGACGGAGCGCATGCCATGCCCACCACTTTGCTGTCTTCTTCTCCGTCGCGCCATATGGCCTGGCGCGCGGCCGCCGATGCGGCGCTGCGTGCCGTCATCGGGCCGGCGGCGGGTTTTGCCTTGTTCGTGCTGGTATGGCAGGCCATCGCCATGTGGATTCCGGACATCCCCACGCCGGGTGCTACCTGGGAAGCGGCCCGCGCGCTGTTTGCCGACCCCTTCTACGACAACGGTCCCAACGACCAGGGCATAGGCTGGAACGTGCTGGCGTCGCTGCGGCGAGTGGCGATCGGTTTCGGGATGGCCGCGCTGGTGGGCATTCCGGCCGGCTTCGTGATGGGGCGCTACGCCGCGGCCCACGCCATGTTCGCGCCCATCGTCAGCCTGCTGCGGCCGGTATCGCCGCTGGCCTGGCTGCCGTTGGGCCTGCTGCTGTTCCGTGGCGCCGACCCGGCCGCCATCTGGGCGATTTTCATCTGCTCGATCTGGCCCATGGTGATCAACACCGCGGCCGGCGTGGCACGTGTGCCGCAAGACTATCTGAACGTGGCCCGCGTGCTGAACCTGTCGGAATGGCAAGTGGTGACCAAGGTGCTGCTGCCATCGGTGTTGCCGCACATCCTGACCGGCGTGCGGCTGTCGATCGGCACCGCCTGGCTGGTGATCGTGGCCGCCGAAATGCTGACCGGCGGCACCGGCATCGGCTTCTGGCTGTGGGACGAATGGAACAACCTGAAAGTCGAGCACATCGTCGTTGCCATTTTTGTGATCGGCATCGTGGGCCTGGTGCTGGAAACCGCGTTGGTGCGGCTGGCCCGCCGCTTCGCCTATACCGAGGAGTAGAGCCATGCAGAAATTCGTGCGCATCGAGCGTGTCGGCCAGACCTTCGTGACGCCGCGCGGCAGCTTTGTCGCGCTGCGCGATATCGACCTGACCGTGGCGCAAGGCGAGTTCGTCTCGCTGATCGGACATTCGGGCTGCGGCAAGTCCACGTTGTTGAACCTGGTGGCGGGCCTGGCCCGCCCCACCGAGGGCGTGCTGCTGTGCGCCGAGCGCGAGATCACCGGCCCCGGCCCGGATCGCGCCGTGGTGTTCCAGAACCACTCGCTGCTGCCCTGGCTGAGCTGTTTCCAGAATGTGCACCTGGCGGTTCAGCGCGTGTTCGGCGCGCGCGAAGGCAAGGCCCAACTGGCCGAACGCACCCATGCGGCGCTGGCGCTGGTGGGGCTGTCGCATGCCAGCGAGAAACTGCCGGGCGAGATTTCGGGCGGCATGAAGCAGCGCGTGGGTATCGCGCGGGCCCTGGCCATCGAGCCCCAGGTGTTGTTGATGGACGAACCCTTCGGCGCCCTGGATGCGTTGACCCGCGCGCACTTGCAGGACGAACTGCTGAAGATCGTGGCCGCCACGCGAAGCACCACCATCATGGTGACCCACGATGTGGATGAGGCGGTGCTGCTGTCGGACCGCATCGTCATGCTGACCAACGGCCCGGCGGCCACCATCGGACAGGTGCTGGCGGTGCCATTGCCGCGCCCCCGCGATCGCGTGGCGCTGGCCAGCCATCCCGATTACCTGGCCTGCCGCGCCGCGGTGGTCGATTTCCTGCACCGGCGCCACGGCAATCCGGCGCAGGCCCGGGCAGCCGCGCCCCGCGAAGCCGCCGAAGTCATGGAAGCCGCCGACGCCTGAGGCGCGGCCCACAAGCAAGACGAGAGACATCATGGAAAAGAAACTGAAGCTGGTGATGGTGGGCAACGGCATGGCCGGCGTGCGCACGCTGGAAGAACTGCTGAAGCTGGCCCCCGACCTGTACGACATCACCGTATTCGGCTCGGAGCCCTATCCCAACTACAACCGCATCCTGCTGTCGCCGGTGCTGACCGGCGAGCAGACTTTGCAGGACATCGTGCTCAACGATGTGGACTGGTACCGGTCCAATGGCATCGACTTGCGCATGAACTGCAAGGTGGCGCGCATCAATCGCGCGCGCCGCATCGTCGTCGGCGAAGACGGCAGCGAAGTGCCCTACGACCGGCTGCTGCTGGCCACCGGGTCGAACCCGTTCATCCTGCCGATTCCCGGCAATGACCTGGACGGCGTGGTGACCTTCCGCGACATTCGCGACGTGAACCTGATGATCGAGGCGGCCCGCACGCACAAGCACGCGGTGGTGATCGGCGGCGGCCTGCTGGGCCTGGAAGCCGCCAGCGGCCTGGCGGCGCGCGGCATGGAGGTATCGGTGGTGCACCTGGGCTCGGGGCTGCTCGACCGCCAGCTCGATCCGCAGGCCGCGCTGCTGCTGCAGCGCAGCCTGGAAGCGCGGGGCCTGAAGTTCCTGATGCCGCGCCAGACCGAGGCATTGCTGGGCAGTGAACAGGGCCGCGTGCGCGCGGTGCGCTTTGCCAATGGCGAGGAAGTCGACGCCGACCTGGTGGTGATGGCGGTGGGTATCCGGCCCAACACCGACCTGGCGGAAAGCTGCGGCCTGTACGTGAACCGGGGCGTGGTGGTCAGCGACACGCTGCAGACCTACGACCCCCTGATCTATGCCGTGGGCGAATGCGTCAGCCACCGCGGCACCGCCTACGGCCTGGTGGCGCCGCTGTTCGAGCAGGCCAAGGTGGCCGCCAATCACTTGGCGCTGCATGGCATCGGCCGCTATGAAGGCAGCGTGACCTCGACCAAGCTGAAAGTGACTGGCATCGACGTATTTTCGGCCGGAGACTTCCTGGGCGGGCAGGGCACCGAAGAAATCACCCTGGCCGACCCGGTGGGCGGGGTCTACAAGAAACTGGTATTGAGAGACGACAAGCTGGTCGGTGCCTGCCTGTATGGCGATACGGGTGACGGCGCCTGGTACTTCCGGCTGATCCGCGAGGGCAAGCGCATCGACGAGCTGCGCGACCAACTGATGTTCGGCGAAAGCGCCATCGGCGGCGACACCGGCCATGCCGGCGAGAACCGCGCCATCGGCATGGCCGACAGCGCCGAAGTGTGCGGCTGCAATGGCGTATGCAAGGGCGCCATCGTCAAGGCCATCCGCGACAAAGGCCTGTTCACGGTCGATGAGGTAAAGAAACACACCAAGGCCGCTAGTTCCTGCGGGTCTTGCAGCGGCCTGGTAGAGCAGATCCTGATCAACTGCGTGGGTGGTGCGGCCGACGTCAAGCCGAAATCCGAGAAGGCCCTGTGCGGCTGCACCGACCTGACACATGGCGAAGTGCGCAAGGCCATCCGCGAGCATCACCTGGTCACTATCCCGGCCGCCATGCATTTCATGGACTGGCGCACGCCCGATGGCTGCGCCACCTGCCGACCGGCCTTGAACTACTACCTGTTGTCCACCTGGCCCGGCGAGGCGCGCGACGACGGCCAGTCGCGCCTGGCCAACGAACGCATGCACGCCAATATCCAGAAAGACGGCACGTATTCGGTGGTGCCGCGCATGTGGGGAGGCGTGACCAACCCGTCCGAATTGCGCCGCATTGCCGACGTGGCCGACAAATACGCGATTCCGCTGGTCAAAGTAACCGGCGGCCAGCGCATCGACCTGCTGGGCGTGAAGAAAGAGGACCTGCCCAAGGTGTGGGCCGACCTGGACATGCCTTCGGGTCATGCCTATGGCAAAAGCCTGCGCACCGTGAAGACTTGCGTGGGCAGCGAATTCTGCCGCTTCGGCACGCAGGATTCCACCGCCATGGGCATTGCGCTGGAAAAAGACCTGGTGGGCATGTGGAGCCCGCACAAGGTCAAGCTGGCGGTGTCGGGCTGCCCGCGCAACTGCGCCGAATCGGGCATCAAGGACGTGGGCATCATCGCGGTGGACTCGGGCTGGGAACTGTATGTCGGCGGCAATGGCGGCATCAAGACCGAAGTGGCGCAGTTCTTCGCCAAGGTCAAGACCGCCGAAGAAGTGCTGGAATACAGCGGCGCGTTCCTGCAGCTTTACCGCGAAGAAGCCTTCTACCTGGAACGCACCGTGCACTACCTGGCGCGCGTGGGCCTGGAGCACGCCAAGGTCCGCGTGGTCGAGGACGCCGCCAACCGCGCCGAACTCTACGCGCGCCTGAAGTTCGCCCTGTCGTTCGAGACCGACCCGTGGGAAGCGCGCCGCGAAACCGCCCCCGCCGCCCGCGAATTCCAATCATTGACCGTATGAGACCGACCATGTCGCAAGCCGCTACCTGCCAATGGCGCAGCATCTGCCATATCAACGAGATTCCGCCGCTGGGCGCGCGCGTGGTGCAGCGCCCGGGCCAGGACAACGTGGCCATCTTCCGCACCAGCGACGACCAGGTCTTTGCAGTGGTCGATCGCTGCCCGCACAAGGGCGGTCCGCTGTCGGCCGGGTTGGTGCATGGCCGCTCGGTGGCCTGCCCGCTGCACGGCTGGGTGATGGACCTGGCCAGCGGCCAGGCCCAGGCGCCCGACGAAGGTTGCGTGCAGACCCTGCCGGTCAAGGTCGATGGCAGTGCGGTGTACCTGGGCTTGGAATGAAGGCCCACCCCCGAAGCGCTGCGCACGAACGCACGGTGGCCTCGGTGTGCTGTTATTGCGGTACCGGCTGCGGTGTGCGCGTGACGGTGCGCGACGACCGGGTGGTGGCGGTGGCGGGCGATGCCGACCACCCGTCCAACCGCGGCAAGCTGTGCAGCAAGGGGTTGGCGCTGGCCGATACGGTGCGTGACGACGCGGCGCGGGTGCTACGGGCCGAATGGCGCCCCGAGCGCGGCCGCGAACGCGTGCCGGTGGCGCTGTCCGATGCGCTGGACCTGGCGGCCGGCAAACTGGCCACCGCCATCGGCATGCATGGCCCGGATGCGGTGGGCTTCTATCTGTCGGGCCAGTTGCTGACCGAAGACTACGCGGTCTTCAACAAGCTGGCGCGCGCGCTGGTGGGCACCAACAATATCGACACCAATTCGCGGCTGTGCATGTCCAGCGCGGTGTCGGGCTACAAGCTGACCCTGGGCGCCGATGCGCCGCCCGCCTGCTACGACGACCTCGAGCTGGCCGACACCGTGCTGATCGCCGGGGCCAACATGGCTTATGCGCATCCGGTGCTGTTTCGCCGGCTGGAAGCGGCCAAGGCTGCGCGCCCCGATACGAAGATCGTGGTGGTGGACCCGCGCCGCACCGACACGGCCGCGCTGGCCGACCTGCACCTGCCCATCATGCCCGGCACCGACGTGGCGCTGTTCCATGCCATGCTCAATGTCATGGTGTGGGAAGGGCTGGTCGACCCGGCCTACATGGCGGCGCATACGTCCGGCTTCGACGCGCTGAAGGCACGCGTGCACGAATTCACGCCGCGCGCGGCGCAAGACGTCTGCGGCGTGCCGGCGGCCGACATCGTGCAGGCGGCGCGCTGGTTCGGCCAGGCGGGCGCCGCCCTGTCGCTCTACACCATGGGCTTGAACCAGTCCAGCAGCGGCACCGCCAAGAACGGAGCGCTGATCAACCTGCACCTGGCCACGGGCCAGATCGGCCGACCCGGCACGGGGCCGTTCTCGCTGACCGGCCAGCCCAATGCCATGGGCGGACGCGAGGCCGGCGGCATGGCCACGCTGCTGCCGGGCCACCGCGATCCGGCCACGCCCGCGCACCGCCAGGAAGTGGCCGCGCTATGGGGAGTGGACAGCCTGCCCGCCACGCCCGGCAAGCCCGCGCTGGAAATGTTCGACGCGGTGCTGGAAGGGCGCATCAAGGTGTTGTGGATCGCGGCCACCAACCCGGCCCAGTCGCTGCCCGACCAGGCGCGGGTGCGCGCCGCGCTGCAAAAGGCCGAATTCGTCATCGTGCAGGAAGCCTACGCCGGCACCGAGACCCTGGCTTATGCCGACCTGGTGCTGCCGGCGGCCACCTGGCCGGAAAAGTCCGGCACCGCCACTAATTCCGAGCGCCGCATCAGCCGCGTGCGCGCGGCCATCGCGCCGCCCGGCGATGCCCGGCCCGACTGGCAACTGGCCGCCAGCGTGGCGCAGCGCCTGGCCCGGCTGGTGGCACCCGCCAAGGCCGCCTTGTTCGACTACGCGGACGAAAGCGCCGTGTTTGCCGAACACGCCCGCCTGACCGCCGGGCGCGACCTGGACTACAGCGCGGTGGATTATGCCGTGCTGGAACGCCAAGGGCCGGTGCAGTGGCCATACCGCGGCCAGGCAGCCACGCCGCGCTTGTACACCGACGGGCGGTTTGCCACCGCCGATGGCCGCGCGCGCTTCTTCGATACTGGCTACACGCCTGTGGCCGAAGCGGTGTCGGCGCAGTATCCCTTGCGGCTGACCACCGGCCGGCTGCGCGACCACTGGCATACGCTGGCGCGCACCAGCCTGGCCCCGGCGCTGACGCGCCATGTGGAAGAGCCTTGGCTGTCGGTGCATCCCCTCGATCTGGAACGCCTGAAGCTCACGCCCGGCGCGCTGGCGCGCGTGCGTTCGCGGCGCGGGGCCATCGTGCTGCCGGTGCGTCCCGATGACACGCTCAAGCCCGGCCACGCGTTCCTGCCCATGCACTGGGGCAGCGCTTTCATGGCGGGCCTGGGCGTGAATGCACTGACCAATCCGTCGTGCGACCCCGTTTCGCGCCAACCGGAATTGAAGCACGCGGCCGTGGCCGTGGCGCCGGCACGCCTGCCGTGGCAGGCCATGGGGTGGCTGGCCGGCGATGCCGCGCTGCTGCGCGCGCAACTGGCGCCATGGCTGCGGCGCTTTGACTATGCGGCGCTGCTGCCCTGCGCGGCAGGCCCGGGCGTGCGGCTGCGCGTGGCGGCCGACTCGGCGCCGCCGGCGCATGTGGTGGATGCGCTGGCGCAGGCGCTGGGGCTGGAACGTCCCGACGCGGCTTTCGACGACGCATCGCGCGGGGTGTTGCGGCGCCTGCGCCTGGTTGATGGCGGACCGGCCGCCTTCCTGTTGGCGGGCGACGTGCGGGCGCACGATGGCTTGCTGGCCTGGGCCGAAGGGGGCGATGCGCCGGCCAGCCTGGCCATGCTGCTGATGGGGCGTACGCAGGTCGCGCCGCGGGCGCGTACCGTGTGCGCTTGTGTGGGCGTTACCGACCAGGCCATCCGTGCCGGCGCAGAAGCCGGCCTGGATGCCGAGGGCCTGAAGGCCCGCCTGGGCTGCGGGTCCGGCTGTGGCTCGTGCATGCCGGAAGTGCGCCGCCTGGCCGCGCTGCATGCCGTAAGCGTGGCAGGTGCGGGCGCCTGACGTCCGTTACTAGCCAGGTGTCAGGCTCCGCAGGTGCCTGACACCAAAGTGTGCAACGACTGCCTCAATCGCATAGTGTCAGGCACCTGCGGAGCCTGACACCTGGCAATACCGGCCCCGGCTACGGCTGCCTGACGGCCGCCAGGAAGGCGGGATCTTTCACCAGCTCTTCGATGTTCAGGCGGATCGTGTCGTTGAGCGCGCCGAAGAAGTTGGCGAACTTGGTGGTGCGGCGCTTGATTTCCTTGGTGGCCTGGTACACCGGCTTGCCGCTGGCCTTGTCGGCCACCAGGTAGGCAACGCGCAGGGTCCAGTCCACCGAATAGCCCAGGTCGTCGATCAGGAATTCCTGGATGTCGCCGGTCAGGCGGGTTGCCTGCGCGGTGCCGTTGACCTTGACGCCCATGAAGCGCAGTTCGGCGAAGGTGGCATCGCGCACCAGGTCCTTGATGTCTTTTTCCAGCAGGATGCTGCCCATGGCCGTGTTGCGGATCTGGTTGGGCTCGATCCTGGCGGGCTGGTAGCTGCCCGGTGAACCGCCGCTGGCTTGCTGCGAAGAGGACAGGCCGGCGTTGACGTAGCGGTCATTCTTGGAAACCGGGGCCGGCGCGCCGTCTTCGATCTTGTTCGGGTCGTAGTTGAACGCCCCCACCTCGACGCTGCCCTCGGCGCTCAGTACTGACGACGGTGAATAGGTAACCGGGATAGTGTTGGGAACATTCGCGCAGCCGGCCAAAGTGGCCGCGCCGGCCAGCACGGCCCAGCAGAAGGCCCGGCGCGGCAATGCGGAAAAGCACCATGACAAGAACGACATGAGAACTCACAGACCAAGAATCAGGGAAATGCGATTTTATACAAAATAAAACAAAATATTTATTCATATATATTTGCGTGTCTGCTGTTTCCATCTGCTGTTTCCAACGCCCGCGCCGGCCCGCCTCGCGCCGGCCGCCAGGCTATCAACCGGTGTAGTATCGAAAAGCCATGCCCGCGTGCATGGCTTTTTTTGAGCTTCTAGGAGTACCCGGTGGCGGCACGCTTTTTTTCTTATCTTTTCCTGGTGGGGGCGGCAGGCTTGTCGGCCCAGGCGCTGGCAGGCGTGTGCGACGCGCGCTTCATGCATGACGGCGGCGCGGTGCAACTGACCGGTTCCGGCAACCTGAGCCTGGGCGCCGACCTCAGCTTCGCCGACGTGACCAAGACCGATTCGGCCAACTGCCGCGCCCGCGTGCAGGGCACGGCCAGCTTCAGCTATGCCGGGCTGCCGGCCGGCAAGTCCAAGCTTGATTATTTGATGACCATCAAGAACGGCAAGGCGGAATTCGTACGTTATGCCAAGGCCGGCGAAAAGCCCGACGCCGGTGGCCAGTTCGACCTGCGCATGCTGGGCCTGTTTGCCTACGACGGCAAGATCGAGCAGGGCCAGCGCATGCCCGGTGCGACCTATCGCCTGAATATCGGCAAAGACGCCCCGGTTGGCGGGCAACCCACCACGGTGGTGCGCATTGGCGAAAAAACCGTGGACGCCAGGCAGTCGCTGGATACCGCGTTGGGCCGCCAGTCATGCTGGCCGATCCGCTACACGCGTAATACCGATCCCACCCAGGCCACGTTCCAGGGCCTCACGCTGCCCATTCCCGGCATGAACACCACCGTCACCGACTGGTATTGCCCCGAGGTGAATCTGGTCATGCGCCAGGACATCGACCAGGCCGGCGTGAAGTCGGCCGTCGAGATTACCCAGATCAGGTAGCAGTCCGTAGCAAGCGGCACGGCGATTTGCCGTGGCCGACTGGTATGATGGACCCGTCACTGACACATCAACAGGAGCCTCTATGACCACCCGACGATCCGAGGAAGTTGCAAAAGAAAAACTCATCGACAGCGTCAAAAGCAGCCTGAACGATGCAGAAAACCTGTTGCGCGAAGCCGCATCCAGTTCCGGCGACAAGGCCACCGAACTGCGCGACCGCGCCATGGCCTCGCTCAAGCGCACTCGTGAAGCGTTGTACGACGCCCAGGACGCCGTGCTGGAACGCGGCCGCAAGGCGGCGCGCGCCACCGACGACTACGTGCACGACAATCCCTGGCAAGCCATCGGCATCGCGGGCGTGACCGGCCTGCTGCTCGGCCTGCTGATTTCCCGCCGTTAAAGCGCGGGGCCGGCCGTCAGGCGGCCGGCCCGCTCTTGCCCATGGGCCTGCGCAGATCGGTATTCGGTGTGGCGGGCAGCCTGGTCGGGCTGCTGCGTACCCGCCTGGAATTGTTCGCCTTGGAAGCCGCCGAAGAAAAGGCGCGGCTGATCAAGTTGCTGGGCATGGCGTTCGCCGCCTTGCTGTTCCTGACCCTGGCCGTGCTGGTATTCAGCGTCACCATCGCGGTGGCATTCTGGCCGACCGAAAACCGCTACCTGGCCCTGAGCTTGCTGGCTGCGTTGTACGCCGTGATCGGCTTGGGGTTGTTGCTGGTGGTGCGCCGCGAACTGGTATCGGGGCCGGTGCCGTTTTCGGCCACCTTTGAAGAACTGGGCCGCGACGCCGACCTGCTCGACAACGTGCGCGCCGCGCAGGCCGAACAAGACGCCCAGGCCGACCGCCGGCGCGACGAGGGCTAAACCATGGCCAGACCGTCTCCCGCCGTCGACCGCGCAGTGCGCATCGAACTGCTGCGCGCCCGCGCCGCCCTCGAACGCGAATCGCTGGCGCAAGATATTGCCTCGGCCGGCCGTTCGCTGGAACCCCGCAACCTGGTCAAGCGCTGGCTGCCAGGGTTGGCCCGGGGCAATCTGTCCAACCTGGTATGGCAGGGCGTGGCGCTGGCGCGCCGCTATCCCTTCATCAGTTCCACGGTGTCGGCCTTGATCATGGGCCGCGGCAAGCGCTCGCGCCTGCTGCGCCTGGGTGGCGGCGCCTTGCTGGGCTGGCAGGTGTTCAAGGCCTGGCGCGATTCGCGCCAGGCCGATCCAACCCCGCCGGCGCGCTGACTACAAGCCCAGTTCGCCCCATATTGCGTCCACCCGCTGCTTGACGGCGGCATCCATGGCAATGGGCCGGCCCCATTCGCGGTCGGTCTCACCCGGCCACTTGTTGGTGGCGTCCATGCCCATCTTGCCGCCCAGGCCCGAGACCGGCGACGCGAAGTCCAGATAGTCGATGGGCGTGCGTTCCACCAGCACCGTATCGCGCACCGGATCCATGCGGGTCGTGAGGGCCCACACGACTTCAGTCCAGTTACGCGGGTCGATATCTTCATCGACCACCACGATGAACTTCGTGTACATGAACTGGCGCAGCACGCTCCACAGGCCGAACATCACGCGCTTGGCGTGGCCGGCGTATTGCTTGCGGATCGACACTACCGCCAGCCGGTAGCTGCAGCCTTCGGGCGGCAAATAGAAATCGACGATCTCGGGCAACTGCCGGCGCAGCAGCGGCACGAACACTTCATTCAGCGCCACCCCCAGCACGGCTGGCTCGTCGGGGGGCTTGCCGGTATAGGTGGAGTGATAGACAGGCTTGCGCCGCATGGTGATGCGATCTACCGTGAACACCGGGAACCAGTCTTGTTCGTTGTAGTAGCCGGTGTGATCGCCGTAAGGTCCTTCCAGCGCCATTTCGTAGCCGCTATCGGGCGGCGGCGGCGCGCCTTCGGGCACGACCGGCGCCACGGTGCGCGGATCGCTGGCCGGCAGCAGATGGCCTTCCAGCACGATCTCGGCCCAGGCCGGCACCGAAAGCTCGCTGCCCAGCGCTTGCGCGACTTCGGTGCGCGAGCCGCGCAGCAGGCCGGCGAACTGGTATTCGGACAAGCTATCGGGCACCGGTGTGACGGCCCCCAGGATGGTGGCGGGGTCGGCGCCCAGCGCCACCGCCACCGGGAAGGGCGTACCCGGATGCGCGCGGGCATGCTCGCGAAAGTCCAGCGCGCCGCCGCGGTGCGACAGCCAGCGCATGATCAGCTTGTTCGGCGCGATGGGTTGCTGGCGATAGATGCCCAGGTTCTGCCGGCGCGCGGCCGGTCCGCGCGTAATGACCAGCCCCCAGGTCAGAAGCGGCGCCACGTCGCCCGGCCAGCAGGTCTGGAGGGGCAGGCGCGCCAGGTCCACATCGGCGCCTTCCCATACGATTTCCTGGCAAGCCGGGCTGCGGACCCGCTTGGGACTCATGTCCCACAGTGCCGATTTCAGCATGGCCACTTTGCTCAGCGCATCGCGCAAGCCCCGCGGCGCCTCGGGCTCGCGCAGCGATGCCAGCAGCTCGCCGGTGTCGCGCAGGGCGCTGACATCGTCGGCCCCCATGCCCCAGGCCACCCGTCGCGGGGTGCCGAACAGGTTGGCCAGTACCGGCATGGCCGCGCGCGTGCCGTTGTGCATGGCATGCTCGAACAGCAGGGCAGGCCCCTGGGCGCGCAGCACGCGATCGGAAATCTCGGTCATTTCCAAATGTGTGGAAATCGGCGCGGCGATACGCTTGAGTTCGCCGCGTAGCTCCAACTGCTGCAAAAAGTCTCTAAGGTCGCGGTATTTCACTACAGATCCCGGTCAATTCGTTACATTTTTGGGGTTGAACAGAGGTTAACATCCAGTCCTCTCTTAAACGCAGGAGGTCCCCATGCCCGATGCGTCAGTGGCAGGTCTGTTCCGCCAGACCGCCCAAGGAGTGCACCACCATCTTGCCGAGTGGCTGCGTATCTGCTGTACCTATCTGGGTATTGCAGTGATCGTCACTGTAAGCATGGGCTTCGCCTTGCCTGGTTTGCGCGACCAGGCCCTGCAGGTGCACAAAGCCTTGTTGACCGCCCTAGCGCCTACATCCGTGCCGTCCGGTTCCTATGAATCGGCATACGACCCCGTCTATGACACCCCTTCCGCGGTAGCCATGGCGATTCCGGCTGCCCCCAGCAATGCCACCGGCTTCCTGGGCCCGCTGCGCAGCGACTTGCCGCCCGCGCCGCCGAAGAGGAAGGTGCGCAGCACCGTGTCCGGACCGCAGGTCGAGGCACTGCGCAACTATATCTCGCGTAAGTACCGTGTGGCGTACGACGCGACGTCGGTGCTCGTCAATACGGTATATAAAGTCGCGCGCGAAAAAGAACTGGATCCGCTGCTGCTGCTGGCGGTGATCGCCATTGAATCGCGCTACAACCCGTTTGCCGAAAGCTCGGTGGGCGCGCAAGGCTTGATGCAAGTCATGACGCGCGTGCACCAAGACAAATTCGACAAACTGGGCGACGGCATGAACAACCCGCTGGACCCCATCGCCAACATCCGCGTCGGCACCATCATCCTGCGCGACTGCATCGACCGGCGCGGCTCGGTCGACGGCGGGCTGGCCTGCTACGTGGGGGCGACTGGCCCAAGCGATGGCGGGTACGGGGCCAAAGTGCAGGCCGAGCGTCGGCGTTTGGCGCTGGCCGCAGGGATTGCGTTGGCGCGTGAGTGACCTGGGTTCCTGCTTGGGGCTTCTTGAGCTGTTCTGCAATGCATCTGTTTCTACTGGCATCGTAGCGGGTGGCGTGACCGCCTTGGCCATTCGGGCGGCGGCATGAACTCCACTGGTCCCAGCGGCGCAATGTATTGAATCAATGCACGCCGCCTCGCGCCGACGCCAGAAGAACAGAACAACGCAAAACCAGCCCGCTCACAGCACCCTCCCAATCCTACGCACAGCCTCCTCCAACCGATCCAACCCCGTGGCGTACGACACCCGCAATGTGTGATCCCCATGCGCCGGCCCAAAGTCCAACCCCGGTACTGCCGCAACGCCGGCTTCGTGCAGCAAGCGATGCGACAGGGTGGCGCTATCCATGCCCAATGCGGCGATGTCGGCGTAGATGTAGAAGGCGCCATCGGGCTTGACCGGCACGTGCAGGCCCAGCCGCTCGAATTCGGGCAGCAGGTAGTCGCGGCGCTGCTTGAAGGCATCGCGGCGGTGTTCGTAGATTTTCAGCGTGTCGGGCGCGAAGCAGGCCAGTGCGGCGTGTTGCGCCAGGGTGGGCGCGCAGATGGCCAGGCTGGCTGCCATTTTCTCGATGGGGCCGGCCAGCCGTTGCGGCACGATCATCCAGCCCAATCGCCAGCCGGTCATGTGGAAATACTTCGAGAAGCTGTTGATGACGATGATGTCGTCGTCCAGCGTCAGGGCCGAACGCGGCTGGCCTTCGTAGCTCAGGCCCAGGTAGATTTCGTCGACGATGGCGAAGCCTTGGCGTTCGCGTACCGCGTGCAGCAGGGCCGCCAGTTCGTCGCGTGCGATAGAGGTGCCGGTGGGGTTGCTGGGCGAGGCCACCAGCACCCCGCGCGTGGCCGGGGTCCAGTGCTCGCGCACGTCTTGCGCCGATAACTGGAAGCGCTGCGCGGCGCTGCTGGGGATCAGGCGCGGGCGGCCGCCGGCGGCCAGGATGAAATTGCTGTTGGCCGGATAAGACGGGTCGGGCATCAAGACTTCGGCGCCCGGGTCGACGAGGGCCGCGCACGCCAGCGACAGCGCGCCCGAAGCGCCTGAGGTGACGATGACCCGCGCCGGATCGATCGTGGCCCCGAATTCGGTTGCGTAGAATCGGGCAATGGCTTCGCGCAGGCCGGCCAGGCCGGCCGGGGCGCTGTAGCCGCTTAGCCCGGCCTGTGCCGCGCGTTCCAGTGCTTCCACGACCTGCGGGGGCGCGGTAAAGTCCGGTTCGCCGATACCCAGGCTGATGATGTCCCGGCCCGCCGCTTGCAGCGCCTGCGCTTCTTTGAAGAGTTCGACAACGTGGAAGGTCAGGAAGTCCCGGGCGCGGGAAGCAAGGCGCAGCATGATGATTCTCGAAACGAAAAAGGAATTGTAGATGCAGCCATCGCGGCGCGCATTTTTGTTCGGCCGGCGCTTGCCTCGCACGCCGTGGGACACTTTTCGCCAGCGCCTGGAGCGTGCCGCGCAAGGGCAGGTCCTGGAACTGGACGCGGGCCCGCCGGGCCGCGCGCGCCTGGTGCCGGCCCGCGCCGAAGATGTGCGGCATGCGCGCGCCCTGTGTGTGGAATACGGCGTGGCGCTGTTGCTCGACGGCACGGGCGATACCGATGCCTGGGCCGGCCGCGCGGTACTGCAGGTCGATCCCTCCCTGCTGGCGGGACGGGTCCCAGGGCCCCAGGCCGGGCAATGGCACGCCGGGCCGGGCTGCCGGCTGGGCGATCTGGCCGATGCGGGGCTGGCGCAGTTCAACGATGCTCCCGCCGACACCACCCTGGCCGTGTGGCTGGCCGAGGCCCACGCCTGGCGGCCGGGCGCCACGTCGGATAGCGGCATCGTGGCGGTAGACGTGCTGCTGTCCGATGGCACGGCCGAAACCCTGGGGGCGTTCGGCCATAGCGACCTGCGCCCCCTGCGCTCGGCTACCGTGCAACGGCTGGTGCCGGCCCTGTTCCAGGTGTCCGCCTCGGCCGATGCGACGGCCTGCCGCCAACAGGCCGGCTGGCCGTGCCGTTTCCGGCTGGACGCCTTGCTGCCCGAACCGCCCGCCGACGTGAACCTGGCGCAGTTGCTGCTGGGCCATGGCGGCGCGCTGGCCTGGGTGGAAGGCGTCTTGCTGGCGCCGGGCAGGGCGCCGGCAGGCGTGCCGGCCGCCAAGGACGTGCCAGCCGAATTGGCCGGGCCGGCGCGCCGGCTGGAAGTGCGCATGAAAGACGCCTTCGATTCGCTGGACCTGTATGCACCCTGAGTACCGCGCCTGGCTGTCCCGGGCTATAAGTAAGGCGGGAGTAAGATAACCGCCTCGCTAAGCTAGAATCCCCCACTTTCGTGTACCAACCCGAGTAGCCGAGCCTTATGGACGACAACTTTCGCAAAGCCGCGCTTGAATATCACGAGTCCGGCCGCCCCGGCAAAATCTCTGTCACCCCGACCAAGCAGCTGTCCAACCAGCGAGATCTGGCGCTGGCCTATTCGCCGGGCGTGGCCGCGGCTTGCGAAGAGATCGTCAAGGATCCGGTCAACGCGGTGCGCTACACGGCACGCGGCAACCTGGTCGGGGTGATCACCAACGGCACGGCCGTGCTGGGCCTGGGCAACATCGGCGCGCTGGCCTCCAAGCCGGTCATGGAAGGCAAGGCCGTGCTGTTCAAGAAGTTCGCCGGGCTGGACGTGTTCGACATCGAGATCAACGAAACCGATCCCGACAAGCTGGTCGAGATCATTGCCGGCCTGGAACCCACCTTCGGCGGCATCAACCTTGAAGACATCAAGGCGCCCGAGTGCTTCACGGTCGAGCGCAAGCTGCGCGAGCGCATGAAAATCCCGGTGTTCCACGATGACCAGCACGGCACTGCCATCTGTGTGTCGGCCGCCTTCATCAACGGCCTGAAAGTGGTGGACAAGCCGCTCGACAAGGTCAAGGTGGTGACTTCGGGCGCGGGCGCCGCGGCGCTGGCCTGCCTGGACCTGATCGTGGACCTGGGCGTGCCGGTGGAAAACATCTGGGTCACCGACATCGAGGGCGTGGTCTACGAAGGCCGCACCACCCTGATGGACCCCGACAAGGCGCGCTTCGCGCAAAAGACCGACATGCGCAAGCTGGCCGAGGTCATCCAGGGGGCCGATGTATTCCTGGGCCTGTCGGCCGGCGGCGTGCTCAAGCCCGAGATGGTGGCGGGCATGGCCAAGCGTCCGGTCATCCTGGCCCTGGCCAATCCCAATCCCGAGATCCTGCCCGAAGACGCGCACGCCGTGCGCGACGACGTGGTCATGGCCACCGGCCGCTCCGACTACCCGAACCAGGTCAACAACGTCCTGTGCTTCCCGTACATCTTCCGCGGCGCGCTCGACGTGGGCGCCACCACCATCACCCGCGAGATGGAAATGGCGGCGGTCTATGCCATTGCCAAGCTGGCCCAGGAAGAGCAGAACGAAGTCGTGGCGGCCGCCTATGGCACCTATGACATCAGTTTCGGACCCGAATACCTGATCCCCAAGCCGTTCGACCCGCGCCTGATCACCCGCATCGCCCCGGCCGTGGCCAAGGCCGCCATGGATGGCGGCGTGGCGACCCGGCCGCTGGCCGACCTGGAAGCCTATACCGAGCAACTGCAGCAGTTCGTGTACCACTCGGGCGCTTTCATGAAGCCGCTGTACTCGGCGGCCAAGAGCCTCGTGCGCGACGGCGGCAAGGCGCGCGTGGTGTTCACCGAAGGCGAAGACGAGCGCGTGCTGCGGGCCGTGCAGGTGGTGGTCGACGAAGGCCTGGCCAAGCCCATCCTGGTGGGCCGCCCGGCCGTGCTGGCCGCCCGCATCGAGAAATACGGCCTGCGCCTGCGCCTGGGCGAAGATGTCGAGGTCACCAACCCCGAATATGACGAGCGTTTCCACCGCTACTGGACCACGTACTGGGAAATGATGTGCCGGCGCGGCATCACCAAGGAAATGGCCCGCGTTGAAATGCGCCGCCGCCTGACCCTGATCGGCGCCATGATGTTGCACCTGGGCGATGCCGACAGCATGATCTGCGGCACCGTCAGCGCCTACGCCGAACACCTGCGCTTCATCGACCAGGTCATCGGCAAGCGGCCCGGCGCCAAGGTCTATGCCGCCATGAACGTGCTGCTGCTCAACGAGCGCACGGTGGCACTGGTCGACACGCACGTCAATGACGAGCCCACCGCCGAGCAGATCGCCGAATTCACGATCGCCGCCGCCGAGCAAATGACGCGCCTGAACCTGGCGCCCAAGGTGGCGTTGCTGTCGCGCTCGAATTTCGGTACCGGCAGTTCGTCGTCGGGCGCCAAGATGCGCGAGGCCCTGGAACTGGTGCGCGCCGCAGCCCCCGAGATCGAGATCGACGGCGAAATGCATGGCGACTGCGCGCTGGACGAGGCGCTGCGCCTGCGCATCCTGCCGTCGTCGACCCTGAAGGGCGAGGCCAACCTGCTGGTCTGCCCCAACGTCGATTCGGGCAACATCGCCTACAACCTGCTCAAGACCGCCGCCGGCGGCAATGTGGCGGTAGGTCCGTTCCTGCTGGGCGTCAACGCGCCGGTACAAATCCTGACCTCCAGTTCCACTGTCCGCCGCATCGTGAACATGACCGCCCTGGTCGTCGTCGATGCCAACGTTCCGAGATAGTGCCCAGCCCGGCCCCGTCACGGGGCTGGTGCTGACCGGAGGCGGCGCGCGCGCCGCCTACCAGGTCGGCGTGCTGGGCGCCATTTTCCAGATCCTGGATCCGGCGGCGCAGCCGGACTTTCGCAATCCTTTTCCCATCATTTGCGGCACCTCGGCCGGCGCCATCAACGCCGCGGCCCTGGCCTGCCGAGCCGACCGCCCGCACCTGGCCGCACGGCGCATCCGCCGGCTGTGGGAATCGCTGGGCACAGGCATGGTCTACCGGGCCGATGCGCCCGGGCTGATCAAGACGGGGGTGCGCTGGCTGGGCCTGCTGGCCCTGGGCTGGATGTTCTCGGGCCTGGCCCGCAAGCGGCCCCAGTCGCTGCTGGACAACCGCCCGCTGGCCGACCTGCTGACGCGCGTGCTCGATTTCGACCGCTTGCAGGCCAACCTGCAGCAGGGCGCGCTGTCGTCGCTGGCCATCACGGCCTCGGGGTTCACCAGCGGCGAGCACCTGACGTTCTACCAGTCCAACCACACCATCGAGCCCTGGCGCCGTTCGCTGCGGCGCGCGATACCCACGCGGCTGGGCGTCGAGCACCTGATGGCCTCGTCGTCGATTCCGTTCGTGTTCCCGGCCCAGGCGGTACAGGTGCACGGGCAGACGGAGTGGTGCGGCGACGGCTCGATGCGGCAGCTTGCCCCCATCAGCCCGGCCATCCACCTGGGTGCCGATCGGATATTGGTCATCGGTACCGGCTACCGCGACGACACCCACCCCGAAAAGCGCGAACAGGCACCACCCTATCCCTCGCTGGCGCAGGTGGGCGGCCATGTGCTGTCCAGCATATTCCTGGACGGCCTGTCGATGGATATCGAACGCCTGGAGCGCATCAACGACCTGGTCACCCACTCCACCTACGACCCCGCAACGGGCAGCAGTGTCCGGCGGGTGAACGTCCTGACGCTCACGCCCAGCCAGTCGCTGGATTTGCTCGCGCTCGACTACTTGAAAGAAATGCCTGTCGAGGCCCGTACCCTTTTTCGCGTACTCGGTGTATCGTCCGACCCAGACCGCTCGGGTGGCGGTGCGCTGATGTCATATCTGCTGTTCGAAAGTGCTTACACCCGACGATTGATTGAACTGGGTTATGCCGATACGATGCGGCGTATCGAAGAAGTGATTGGCTTTTTCAAGGAGGGCCACGCATGACGCGAAATGGCCAGTCTACGCTGCAGCGCCAACTCAGCCGCGGCGGCGCGATCGATCATGACGGTTTGCAGAAAGAAGCCGTGGTCGAGGCTGCGCGCGAACTCGGGCTGGCCTTGCTGGTGGCCGATTGCGATCGGGCGCGCAGCCGTTCGGCGGTGCTGCGTGCCATTGCCAAGGCAGTCGATTTTCCCGAGTATTTCGGCGGCAACCTCGATGCGCTCTACGATTGCCTGTGCGACACTGTTCTCGACCAGAAAATCGGCGTGGTGCTCTGGCTGTACAAGCTGCATTCGGGTGATCCTGCCTTGGCAGACGATGCCGCCCAGATCGAAACCGTATGTACCGACGCGGCCGAATTCGCACGCGAAAACGGCCGCGTGTTCACCTTCGTGATCGAACACGCCGGCAAGCACCCCGACCCGGAACCCGGTGTCGCGGCTGCGCGCTACGGCGAAGGCCTGGGCTAGTCTTCTTCCAAAAGGGCCGGCCCCCGGCAGCATCGGCCCGCTACCACCCCAGCAAGGCCGTGGCCGCCGCCATCAATGCCAGCCCCGCGGTTTCGGTGCGCAGCACGCGCGGCCCGTAGCGCACCGCCTGCACGCCGCGCTCGGCGGCCAGCGCCAGTTCGGCGTCAGACCAACCGCCTTCGGGTCCCACCAGCAGGCTAAGCTGCCGCAGCCCCGGCTGCGCCGCCAGTGCGTCGGCCAGGCCTGGCCCGGCTTCCGGGTGGCACAGCAGCCGCAGCCCGGCAGCCGGCTGGTCCAGCCAGGTGCGCAGGTCGATAGGGGTGTCCACGGTCATCAAGCGGTTGCGGCCGCACTGCTCGGAAGCCGCCTGCGCAATACGCGACCAATGCGTCACGCGTTTTTCCAGGCGCGCGCCACTGAGCTGCAGCACGCTGCGCTGCGCCGCGATCGGCGCAATCCGGCCGGCACCCAGCTCGGCCGCTTTTTCCACCACCCAGTCCATCTTGTCGCCGGACGGCAGGCCCTGCACCAATGTGAGGCATCCGGCCAGCTCGGCCTCGCGCGGATCGAAGGCGCCCAATTGGGCCCAGGCGTTCTTGCCGTCGATCTCCAGGGTGGCGGGGTACTCGCCGCCCGTGCCATCGAACAGCACGATGGCGGCGCCCGCGCGCAGGCGCAGCACGCGCACGGCGTGGTGCGCCAGGGGGGGCGGCAAGGGCAGTCGAGCGTCGGCGGACAGCGCTGTGTCGCAGAAAAAACGCGGCAGGGGCATGATGGGCGGACAGTAGGGCGGCAGGGGCCGGTAAGCGGTCAAGCTGCGTAGCCTACCATCCCGTCTGCACCCTGGGCGCGGGCGGGCGCAATGGCCGGACCCGGGCCTGCCCCGGATGCTAAAATCATGAGCTACGCAACCCCTCCAACCTGGCCCCGTTTTAGGGTGCGCCAGAGCCTACGAGCCAATTTCCGCATGAGCCTACCCACCGCCCAACCCCTAGCCCTGGCGGATGCCATCCGCGTCCTTGCAATGGACGCCGTCCAACAAGCGAATTCGGGGCATCCCGGCGCACCGATGGGCATGGCGGAAATCGCCCAGGCGCTGTGGCTGGGCCACCTGCGCCACAATCCGGCCGACCCTGCCTGGGCCAACCGCGACCGCTTCGTGCTGTCCAACGGACACGGCTCGATGCTGATCTACGCGCTGTTGCACCTCAGCGGCTACGACCTGCCCCTCGAAGAACTCAAGCGGTTCCGCCAGTTGCATTCGCGCACTCCCGGCCATCCTGAAGTGGGCATCACCCCGGGCGTCGAGACCACCACCGGCCCGCTGGGCCAGGGCCTGGCCAACGCGGTCGGCATGGCGCTGGCCGAGGCGCTGCTGGCGGCCGAATTCAACAAGCCGGGCCTGCCCATCGTCGACCACTACACCTACGCGTTCACCGGCGACGGCTGCCTGATGGAAGGCATCTCGCACGAGGCCTGCTCGCTGGCGGGCACGCTGAAGCTGTCCAAGCTGGTGGTGCTGTACGACGACAACGGCATTTCCATCGATGGCCACGTCGAGCACTGGTTCGGCGACGACACCGCCACCCGTTTCGAAGGTTATGGCTGGAACGTCATCCGCGCCGTGGACGGCCATGACGTGGCCGCCGTCGACGCCGCCATCCGCCAGGCGCGCGCGCAGTCGGCGAAACCCACCCTGATCGTCTGCCGCACCATCATCGGCAAGGGCTCGCCCAACATGGCCGGCACCCACAACGTGCACGGCGCGCCGCTGGGTGCCGAAGAAATCGCCGCCACCCGCGTGGCGCTGGGCTGGACGGCCGCGCCGTTCGAACTTCCCCAGGCCGTGCGCGAAGCCTGGGATTCCCGCCCGGCGGGCGCCTTGGCCCAGTCGGCCTGGCAACAGCACTTCGACGCCTACGCCGCCCGGTATCCCGCCGAAGCCGCCGAGTTCAGCCGTCGCATGAAGGGCGAGCTGCCGGCCGATTTCGCCGCCACGCTGCAAGCGTTCATCCAGGCCACCGACCAGAAAGCCGAAACCGTGGCCACCCGCAAGGCCTCGCAGTTCGCCATCGCGGCCCTGGCCCAGGCGCTGCCCGAACTATTGGGCGGCTCGGCCGACCTTACCGGCTCGAACTACACCGACTGGAAGGGCGTGGCGCCGGTGCGCGCAGGCGAACAAGGCATCCAGTTCGGGCGCCATATCAACTATGGCGTGCGCGAATTCGGCATGGCCGCCATCATGAACGGCATTGCCCTGCATGGCGGCTACCTGCCGTTCGGCGGCACTTTCCTCACGTTCTCCGACTACTCGCGCAATGCCATCCGCATGGCTTCGCTGATGAAGCAGCGCGTGGTGCATGTCTTCACCCACGACTCCATCGGCCTGGGCGAAGACGGCCCCACCCACCAGTCCATCGAACATGCCTCCAGCCTGCGCCTGATTCCCAACCTGTCGGTCTGGCGCCCGTGCGACACCGCCGAAACCGCGGTGGCCTGGGGCGTGGCCGTGTCGCGCCCGGCCAGCATCGGCATGGACGTGCACGAGGGCGGTCCCACCGCGCTGCTGCTGTCGCGCCAGAACCTGCCTTTCGTGCCGCGCGATGCCGATACCCTGAAAGCGATTGTCCGCGGTGGTTACGTTCTGCGAGACGCCGAAGGCGCGCGTGCCGTTATCATCGCCACGGGCTCCGAGGTCGCCATCGCCCTGGCCGCGCAAGAGCAACTGGCCGGGCAGGGCATCGCCGTACGCGTGGTCTCCATGCCCAGCACCGATGTGTTCGACCGCCAGGACGCCGACTGGAAGCGCGCCGTGCTGCCGCAAGGCCTGCCGCGCGTGGCCGTCGAGGCGGGCACCACCGGGCTGTGGCACAAGTACGTGGGGCTCGAGGGCGCCGTGGTCGGCATCGACCGCTATGGCGAATCCGCGCCCGCCGGGGCTTTGTTCAAGTTCTTCGGACTGACCGCCGACAAGGTGGCCGAGGCCGTCAAGCAAGTTTTGTAAAAGGAGCTCTAGTCATGACTATTCGCGTCGCCATCAACGGATACGGCCGCATCGGTCGCAACATCCTGCGTGCCCACTACGAAGCCGGCAAGAAGCACGATATCGAAATCGTGGCCATCAACGATCTGGGCGATCCCAAGACCAACGCGCACCTTACGCGCTTTGACACCGCTCACGGCAAGTTCCCCGGCACGGTCACGGTCGATGGCGACTACATGGTGGTCAATGGCGACAAGATCCGCGTGCTGGCCAACCGCAACCCGGCCGAACTGCCCTGGGGCGAACTGAAGGTCGACGTGGTGCTCGAATGCACCGGTTTCTTCACCTCGAAAGAAAAGGCCGGCGCGCACCTGAAGGGCGGCGCCAAGAAAGTCATCATCTCGGCCCCCGGCGGCAAGGATGTCGACGCCACCATCGTGTACGGCGTCAACCACGGCGTGCTGAAGGCGTCCGACACGGTCATCTCGAACGCATCGTGCACCACCAACTGCCTGGCCCCGCTGGTCAAGCCCCTGCACGACAAGCTGGGCCTGGAAAGCGGCCTGATGACCACGGTGCACGCCTACACCAACGACCAGGTCCTGACCGACGTCTACCACGAAGACCTGCGCCGCGCCCGTTCGGCCACCATGAGCATGATCCCCACCAAGACCGGCGCCGCCGCCGCGGTGGGCCTGGTGCTGCCCGAACTGAACGGCAAGCTCGACGGCTTTGCCATTCGCGTGCCCACCATCAACGTGTCCATCGTCGACCTGTCGTTCGTGGCCAAGCGCGACACTACCGTCGAAGAAGTCAACGGCATCTTGAAGGCCGCCTCCGAAGGCGAACTCAAGGGCATCCTGGACTACAACACCGAACCCCTGGTGTCGGTCGACTTCAACCACAACCCCGCTTCCAGCACCTTCGATTCCACGCTGACCAAGGTATCGGGCAAGCTGGTCAAGGTGTCGTCGTGGTACGACAACGAATGGGGCTTCTCGAACCGCATGCTCGACACCACCGTCGCGCTGATGTCGGCCAAGTAAGCGGTATGGCCAAGGTTAATACCCTGTCCGCGCTGGCCAAGGCCGGCGCGCTGCACGGCAAGCGCGTATTCATACGCGCCGACCTGAACGTGCCGTTCGACGACGCCGGCCAGATCAGCGAAGACACCCGCATCCGCGCATCGGTGCCGGGTATCCGCCTGGCGCTCGATGGCGGCGCCGCGGTCATGGTGACTTCGCACCTGGGCCGTCCCACCGAAGGCACCCTGACCGACGCCGACTCGCTCGATCTGGTGGGCCGGCGCCTGTCGCAGTTGCTGGGCATGCCCGTGCAACTGGTCAAGGACTGGGTCGACGGCGTCAACGTCGATCCGGGCCAGGTAGTGCTGCTGGAAAACTGCCGCGTCAACCCGGGCGAGAAAAAGAACGACGAAACGCTGTCGCGCAAGATGGCGGCGTTGTGCGATGTCTACGTCAACGATGCCTTCGGCACGGCTCATCGCGCCGAGGCCACCACGCACGGTATCGCGCGCTATGCGCCGGTGGCCTGCGCCGGCCCGTTGCTCGAAGCCGAGTTGCAGGCCCTGGGCCGCGCGCTGCACGACCCCAAGCGGCCGCTGGTGGCCATCGTGGGCGGCTCGAAAGTGTCGACCAAGCTGTCCATCCTGCAGTCGCTGGCCGATAAGGTCGACCAGCTGGTGGTGGGGGGCGGTATCGCCAACACCTTCATGCTGGCCGCCGGCTTGCCCATCGGCAAGTCGCTGGCCGAAGCCGACCAGGTCGAGCAGGCACGCACCGTGATCGACATCATGAAGCAGCGCGGCGCCGACGTGCCCATTCCCACCGACGTGGTGTGCGCAAAGTCGTTTTCCGCCGAAGCCCAGGCCACCGTCAAGGCGGCCGATGCCGTGGCCGACGACGACCTCATCCTCGACATCGGTCCGCAGACCGCGCAGCGGCTGGCCGGCATTCTGCAGCAGGCGGGCACCATCGTCTGGAATGGCCCGGTGGGCGTATTCGAGTTCGACGCGTTCTCGCATGGCACCGAAGTGCTGGCCAAGGCCATCGCCGAATCGCCTGCCTTCTCGATCGCGGGCGGCGGCGATACCCTGGCGGCCATTGCCAAGTACGGCATCACCGACAAGGTAGGCTATATCTCCACCGGGGGCGGCGCGTTCCTGGAATTCCTGGAAGGCAAATCGCTGCCCGCGGTTGCCATCCTGCAAGAGCGCGCCGACTGATCCCGGCCGGTGGGTGGGGCAAGTCGCCGAAATGCCAGGTACCTGTGGTGCCTGGCATTTTTCTTTGCGGGCACCGGCCGAATGCATCCAGGCCGCGCCGCCACGTCCCGGCTGCCTGTGCACTGCAACCCCGGCGAATTCGCCGGGAAGATAGAATAACCATCATTTTCAAAATCACCGGATTCAGATGCTCGATTCATCGAAAAATATAGAATTATTTTTCTTTTGGGTTCGATTTTTGAGTGTTCCGGGGTATGGGATTCCGGCTGGAGCCGCGTACCATAACGGTTCGCCGAGACGTGGTGTTGAACCGAAAATACCTGGGGGAAGATAAATGCAAGTACCGGACTTGAGCCTCGATCATGCCGCACTGGTGATCCGCGACCTGGAGGCCGCACGCCAGGCGTTCGAGCGGCTGGGGTTTCGCTTGTCGTCACGCAGCATGCATGCCGGCGCGCTGACGCCCGGCGGGCCGGTCGTGCCATGGGGATCCGGCAATCATTGCGCGATGTTTCGCAATGGCTACTTTGAGCTGCTGGGCCTGGTCGATGCCAGCCTGCACAGCACGGCCAAGAAAATGCTCGAGAAATACCAGGGCCTGCACATCGTTGCCATGGATTGCCCTTCGGCAGACGAGGCCTATGCGCAGCTGCAGGCCGCGCAGGTGGTTGCCCCCGCGCCGCTGACCCTCGAGCGCGACGCGCCGTTCGGCGCGCGCGACGAGCAGGTGCGGCGAGCCCGGTTCCGCAACATCAACCTCGACGTCCAGGCTTATCCGGAAGCCCGCTTCATCGTCATCGAACACGGCACGCGCGATGTGCTCTGGCAGCCGCACCTGCTGCAGCATCCGAACGGCGCGAACGCGCTGGCGGCGATGTATTTCTGTTCGGACGATGTTCCCGCCTCGCTGGCGCGGTTCGAACCCATATTGGGCAAGCCCGCCCGCCATGGCGATGCCTACCGGTTCGCACTCAAGCGCGGCGCCTTCTGGTTCATGGATGCCGGGGCGATGCGCGACTATTGTCCGGTGCAGGACGATGCCGTGCACCGCGTCTCGGCGGCATGCATCGCGGTCGATTGCCTGGATACGCTGCAAGCGTATTTGTCAGAGCGCGGCATCGAGACCCATGGGGGGCCCACGCTGGATACCGGGGCGCCTTCTCTTTGGGTGCATCCATCGCAGGCTGGCCATGGCGCGCTGCAATTCGTGCAGTCAGAATGATCTACAAGCCAGGGAGAGAAGGTAATGAAAGCAGCAGTAATCTATGAGCATGGCGGTCCCGACAGTATCAAATACGAAACCGATTTTCCGGACCCCGTTGCCCAGCCGGGCGAGGTCATCGTCAAGGTCCACGCCGCCACGTTGAACTATCACGACGTGTTCACCCGCAATGGCATGCCCGGCATCACGGTTCCGATGCCCATCATCATGGGACTGGATTTCGCCGGTGAAATCGTCGAAGTGGGCCAGGACGTAGAAGGCGGCTGGAAGATCGGCGATCGCGTCATGATCGATCCCTCGGACCGCAAGACCTTCGGCGGGGTCATCGGCGAAGCGCGCCACGGCGGGCTGGCGCAATACTGCGCGGTGCCGGACCACCATCTGGTCGCGTTGCCCGACGACGTCAGCTATGAAACCGCCGCTGCGCTGCCGGTGGCGTACGGCACCGCCTGGCGCATGATGGTAACCATAGGCAAGATCCGCGCCGGAGAGCGGGTGCTGATCCTGGGCGCATCGGGGGGCGTGGGCACTTGCTGCGTGCAGCTCGCCAAGCTTGCCGGGGCCGAGGTCATTGCGGCGGCATCCAGCCCCGACAAGCTGGCCCGCCTGAAAGACCTGGGGGCCGACCACCTGCTCGATTACAAGCAGGATGACTTCATGAAGTGGATATTCACGAATTTTGGCAAGCCGCACCGCCGGCTGGCCGAGAAAGGCGTAGATGTCGTCGTAAACTTCACCGGCGGCGATACCTGGGTGAAGTCGCTGCGTACCCTGCACCGGGGCGGACGAATCCTGACCTGCGGCGCCACCGCGGGCTACGACCCCAAGGAAGACCTGCGCTTTGTCTGGAGCTATGAACTGCAGATACTGGGTTCGAACGGCTGGATGCGTGACGAATTGATCAATCTGCTTGAACAGGTGCGCCAAGGCAAGCTGAAGCCTGTCATCGACAAAACCTATGCGCTGGCGGATATCAACGATGCGTTCCGGCAATTGGAAGACCGCCGCGTGTTCGGCAAGATCATGGTGAAACCGTGAGCAATACTGATACCAAGAAACTCGACCGTGCGGGCATCGAAGCCATTTTCAACCGTTCGCAGTTCATTCGAGGAATGAATCTCGAAATACTCGAAGTCGATCACGAGGCATCGCGCTTTGCGGTGCGCATGCCCTTGCAGGCCAGCCTGGAACGGGGCGCGGCCGGCTCGGGGCAATTCCACGGCGGAGCCATCGCGGCACTGATCGACGTCGTGGGCGATTTCGCGATCGGCATGCTGGTCGGTGGCGGCGTGCCCACCATGAATCTGCGGGTGGATTATTTGCGCCCGGCAATGGGGCCGTACTGCGAAGGCGTGGCGGTCGTGCGCAAAGCGGGGCGCAGCGCAGCCGTGGTCGACATCGACGTCATGTCCGCTGACGGGAAGCTGGTTGCCATCGGACGGGGCACCTATGTGCCCGTCACGGGCTGACCAGTTCAACACCGGGAAGCCCATGCCGCATGGGCTTCCCGCAAGGTGCAATGAGATAGGTGAGCATATGTTGGTGAACCTCGGCAAGCTGCTGGATGAGAACCTGTCGGCAGATGCTGTTGCGATGATCGATTGCTTCGACTTCGACAATCCGCGCGTCTACACCCATCGCGACATCGATCGGCTTGCCGATGCATGCGCGCGCGGCCTGTGCAAGCGCGGCCTGGTGCGTGGCGACACGGTCGCCCTGATGAGCCTGAACCGCGCAGAGTACGTCATTGCCTATCTGGCGATCATGCGGGCGGGCTTTGTCGCGGTTCCCATCAACTACAAGCTGGCCGGCGATACGCTGGCGCTGATACTGTCCGATTGCCAGGCCAGGCTCGTCTTCGTCGATGCGCAGCGGCAGGCCTTGCTGCCGGCCGGAATACCGGCGCAGCGGCTCGACGATGCCGCATGGGATGCCTTCCTGGATCCCGGGCCGTTCGCCACCGTGGCGCCCGAAGAAAATGAGTGCGCCATGATCCTGTACACGTCTGGTTCTACGGGCCGGCCCAAGGGCGTGCAGTTGTCGCACCAGGGCCAGTTGTGGACGCTGCGATCGCGCCTTGCCACGCGTGCTTCGTTCCTGGACGAACGCTTTATCGTGGCCGCGCCGCTGTTCCACATGAATGCGCTGGCGTCCGTCAAGTTTGCCTTGGCGGGCCATGCCAGCGTCGTGCTGCTGCCGCAATTCGACGCACGGCAGTTCATCCAGGCCATCGGGCGTCATGGCGTCACCTGGGTGACTTCCGTGCCCACCATGATGGCCATGGTGATCAAGGAACAAGAGGCGCTGCAGGCCATCGATACTTCCCGGGTCCATTATGTCCGGATGGGCTCGGCGGCGGCCTCGGCCAAACTGTACGAAACGGTGCAAGAGGCATTTCCGAACGCGTCATTGGCCGGTGGTTATGGCACGACCGAGGCGGGGCCTATTGTTTTCGGGCCGGTGCCGGGGCGCAGCTTGCCGCGCGATGGCGGGCTGGGCTGGCCGCTACCTGGCGTCGAGGTCCGGTTGGTGGACGGCCAGGGCCGCGATGCCCAGGAAGGCGAACTCTGGATGCGGACGCCGGCCAACATGCAGGGCTACCTGAACCTGCCGGACAAGACTGCTGAAGTGCTGACGGTCGACGGCTGGTATAAATCGGGCGATATTTTCCGGCGCAATAACGACGGGTGCTACTACTTCGTGGGCCGGGTCGACGACATGTTCAATTGCGGCGGCGAGAATATCTACCCCGGCGAGGTCGAGCAGGTCATTGCCAGAATCCCGGAAGTCATGCAGGCCTGCGTGATACCCGTGCGCGACGAACTGAAAGGACACAAGCCGGTTGCGTTCGTGGTGCGGCATACCGGTGCGTCGCTGACCGAGCAACAGGTCAAGGATTTCGTGCTGGCCAGCGCACCCGCCTACCAGCATCCCAGGCGCGTATATTTTGTCGATACGCTGCCGCTTGCAGCCACCAATAAAATCGACCGGAAGGCGCTTCTGCACATTGCCGAAAGCGCCTGACGGCATAAAGACAGCGGCACGGCCAAAGGCACTATCGCGTCTACGCGGAATAGGGCATCGAAAATTTCTTCTGTGCGGCGAAGATTGAAATTTTATGCTCTCAATGCCTGGTTTGAGGGAAAATATCGCGCTATTTTTCCACGAGCCAGCGCGTAGCATGGACCTATTACTCTACAGAGGCCAGGCCCATGCTTACCAGTACCCGCGTCGAGACCAGGCGCGATCAATTTCCCGCATTGCCTCGTTGGGTGGGGGCGATACAGCATGCCGTCGATCATGCGCCGCCCGACCGCCTGCCCCAAGCGGTGGCCGAGATATTGCGGGCCGACGTGGCGCTGGCGGAATTGCTCGATCCTGAACAGCGGCACGGCTGCGCCGAACACTACACGCGTCATGTGCTGTATGCCGATCCCATGGGCTTGTTCACGGTCGTGGCCCTGGTCTGGAGAGCGGGCCAGCTTTCCCCCATCCATGGGCATTACACATGGTGTTCGTACAAGGTACTGTCAGGTGAAATAGAGGAAGAGCATTTCGCCTGGGACGGGCATGCGGGCTGCGCCCGATACCAGGGAAAGGTCAGCAAGCTGCCCGGCGAAACCGCCGCCAGCCACGCCGGCCTGGACCAGATACACCGGCTGCGCAATGCCGGCGCCGGCACCGCTATTTCGGTGCATGTCTACGGTGTCGAGGGCTCACGCGTCGCGACCCACGTCAATCGCGTCGTGACGGCGGCATAAGCAGGCCGACGGCCTGTCAGTCGCTATAGCTTACGGGCAGGGCGGTCGTGTACTTGATCTGCTCCATGGCGAACGAAGAGCTGACATCGTGCAGGTCGGCGATGCTGATCAGTCTTTTGTAGACGCTATCGTAGGTGCCGATATCGGGCACCACCACCCGGATCAGATAGTCGACGTCTCCGCTCATGCGGTAGAACTCGATCACTTCCGGAATGTCCGCGACGTGCTTGGCGAACTTGTTCAGCCAGGTCTGCGAATGCTGGTTGGTGCGCACCGAAATGAACACCGTGACGCCGACATTCAGCTTCGTGGGGTCGCACAGCGCCACCTGTTTCCGGATGATGCCCAGTTCCTTCAGCTTCTGTACGCGGCGCCAGCATGGGGTCGTCGACAGGCTGACCTTGTCTGCAATGGCCTGTATAGGGGTTTCAGCGTTGTCTTGCAGGATCGAAATGATCTGTCGGTCAATGGCATCCATGATCGTCACCGAATGGCTTGGATGAATATCCCGCGCCGGATAAAGGGGTTTGCTGCCAGAGCATGGTATCGCGCTGTTTTGCCGGATTGGCTAAGTAATAACCCTATAACCTCACTGCATATAAAAAAATATTCTATTCTTGCGCGTTCGCCATAGAACTGAAGCAACATTATTCTTAGGTGGGTAACGCATAATTGGACCTGCGCGGCCATGGCCGCGCAGGTCGATGAGGCCGCAGCGATCCCAGGCCCATGCCAGGCCACCTTCATCGATACGCACTAACCACAACCAGGGGAATTACATGCAGGTTTGCAGAAACATGAGCCGGGCCGCCAGCCTGGTGGGCGCGGCGCTGTGCATGATGGCCACTGGCGCCATCGCACAGGACGCGGTGGCCTATCCGTCCAAGCCAGTCACCATGATTGTCTCTTTCCCCCCCGGGGGCAGTTCGGACTTTTTCACGCGGCTGGTGGCCAACGGACTCAGCAAGAAATGGGGGCAGCCCGTTGTGGTCGAGAACCGGCCCGGGGCAGGTGGCAACATCGGCGCGCAGCTGGCCTCGCGCGCGGCGCCGGATGGCTACACGCTGTACATGAGCTCGATCAATACGCATGGCATCAACCCCGGCCTGTACAAGAACCTGGGCTTTGATCCCATCAAAGACTTCGCGCCTATCTCGAAAATCGCCACCGTGGCAAACGTGCTGGTCGTGAATCCGGCGCTGCCCGTCCAATCGGTGTCCGAGCTTCTGGCCTACGTAGGCAGCCATCCCGACAAGGCTTTTTATGCCAGTTCCGGCGCCGGCACTTCGCCGCATCTGTCTTCTGAACTCTTCAAGAGGATGACGGGCACCAACATCACGCATGTTGCCTACAAAGGCAGCAACGCGGCGCTGCTGGACGTGATGTCCGGCATGGTGCCGATGGCCATCGACAACCTGCCCGCGGCCATTGCGCACATCAAGGCCGGCAAGCTGCGCGCGCTTGCCGTGACCTCGCCCGAACGGTCGCCGGAACTTCCCCAGGTGCCCACCATGCTTGAAAGCGGGGTCAAGGACTACACCGTGACCTCGTGGTGGGGATTGTTCACCCGGATGGGAACCCCGCCGGAAATCGTCGCGAAGATCAATCGTGACGTGGTGGACCTGCTGAACGAGCCGGAAGTCAAGAACACGATTGCGCTGCAGGGGGCCATGGCCGCGCCGTCCACGCCAGACGAGCTTGGGCAGCTTGCCGTGTCCGAGATCAGCCGCTGGGGCAAGGTCATCCGCGAGGCAAACATCACCATCGAATGAAACCCGGCCTGCCGGGTCAAGGCGGATAGCGCACGCCGGGTGCGCCAGTCGGGGCGGCGTTCAGTACGCTTTGTATGGCAGGAATTTGCCGCTCATGACGATGCGCACGCGGTCGCCGGCCGGGTCGTTTTCGCGTGCCAGGTCCATCTTGAAGTCGATGGCGCTCATGATGCCGTCGCCGAATTCCTCGTGGATCAGCGACTTGAACGTGGTGCCATAGACGTTGACCAGCTCATAGAACCGGTAGATCAGCGGGTCGGTGGGAACCGCGGTCGGCAGCGAACCCTTGTACGGCGTGACCTGCAACTGCAGCACGGCGTCTTCGGGCAGGTCCAGCAGCTTGCCGGCGGCCTGGGCCTGCTCGGCGGTCAGCGTCATCTGGCCCAATAGCGCGGCCGCGGTCCATTCTTTGCTGCGGCCCAGCACTTCGGCGATATCAGGCCATTTCAGGCCCTTCTTCAGCTTCTGGGTGACGACTAGTTCGGTGACTTCGGCGCGGGTCATCATGGTGCCAGGCTCCCCTTCGAGTAAGCGGTCCGGTCGGCCGGGCAGGCCGACCGGACGGTTGCGGATTCGTGCCTTATTCGCCGGTGCGCGTGGCTGCCGCTGAACGGCGCCGCGGCGCGGTCTTGCGGGCGGCCGCGGGCTTGCTCGCGCGGGTGCTCTTGCTGGTGCCTTGGCTCGTGCTGGCGCCCTTGCCCTTGCCTTTGCCGGCACTGGCTTTCTTTTCGCGCGCCAGCGCCCGCTGCGCGGCGGTGCGGAAGATCTGTTCCATTTCTTGCAGGCAGGCGCGCGCCCGTTCGTTCAGCGGTCCGGTGGCTTCCAGTACATGCCGCATCGTGCCGAATGCATCGCGGATCTCGGCTGCCGAGGCCTGTTCCAGCAGGGTGGGCATGGCCTGCAAGGCCGCTTCGCCATCCAGCCGCATCATCAAGGCTTGGTCGCGCGCCACGTTCTTGAATTCCTGCAGGGCCAGGCCCGAATCGGCGTCGGCGCGCATCTTGCGCAGCATGGCGAAGCTGCGCTCGTCGATGCTGCCTTCGGCGCTGGACACATACAGCAGCAGGCGCATGGCGGCTTCGCGCACGCCGCCCTGGTCCATCAGCGCCCGCAGCTCGTCGGCGCGCCCTTCCATGAAATGGCGATGCTCGGGCGACACGCCGGGGTGCTTGCGCGGCGCGTCTGCCTTGGCGCCCAGGCCGGCCCAGTCCTGCACCAGGGGCGAGCCATAGATGTTCATGAACAGCTGCTCGCCAGCCGCGTCGCGCAGTTCCTGCCACATGTTCAGGCTGGTATCGATGGTGTTGGACACCATGCGTTCCAGGATGGCGTAGGGGTTGTCCGGCGCTGCCTGCTGGCGTTGCAGGCGTGCCTGGGCGGCTACCTGCGCCACGGGGGCGACCCACGGGTTGCGGTCCGAGATCAGTTCGTAGGGCAGGCGCAGCGGATGCATGCGCTGCAGCCATTCGGCCGACTGAGGCGTTACCGCCGCGCGTATCCAGGGCTGCAGGAAGCTGCGGTACAGGCCCAGGTTGATGTCGGATATGCGTGCCACGGCGGCAAAGCGGCGGTCGTCTTCTTCGTTGCGCGCCACGATGGCGCGCACGTCGTCCACCTTGCGCCGCGCGAACGACAGCACGTAGTCGCCCGGCGCCAGGTCGGCATTGAGCGTGTCGGGCGTCTTGTCGGCGATCTCGGCCTGGTAGATGCCGGCAGGCAGCACGTCGATCAGGTCGATGTTGGCAGTGAATTCCTGGTGTTCTTTACGGGCCACGCTGCCCGATACGAAGATGCCCAGGTGGCCGATGCTTTCGTGCACGGCATAGACGATGGTCTGGCCATGCGCCACCACTTCGGCATCGTTCTGGTACAGGTCGGGAATCCAGCCCAGTGCCTGCGGCGGCGGGGTGATGTTGTCGCCCTTGGAACAGAACACGATGATGGGCGAGCGGATATTGCGCAGGTCGATGCGGATGCCGTCGGACGTGACCAGTCCGGCCGTGGCCAGCCGGTTGCCGATGAACAGGTTGTCGACGATGTACTGGATTTCCGGCGCATTCAGGAACACATGGCCGCCCCACCATTTTTCGAAGCTCAGGTAGCGCGAGGCCTCGGTGTCCACGTTCGAGTACAGGTTGTACTGCTTGCCCCAGAGCGTGTTGGCGGGGTTCAGGTTTTCAAAGTTCTGCACCAGCCAGGCGCCGTCGAAGTGGCCGTGGCCCAGGTCGCTGGTCAGTTCGGTCAGCCAGCTGCCGCCGGTCAGTCCGCCGCTGTAGCGCATGGGATTCATGCCGCGCCAGCCGGCCCAATACGACAGCGGTGCGCCGGCCACGATAATGGGGCCGAACAGTTCGGGCCGCATCGCCGCCGTCATCATGATCTGCCAGCCGGCCTGGCAATTGCCCACCACCACCGGCTTGCCTTCGGAGTCGGGATGCCGGGCGATGATTTCTTCCAGGAAGCGCGCCTCGGCGCGCATCACGTCTTCCACCGTCTGCGTGGCGGTGGGCTGCGGCAGGAACGACGCGAAATAGCAGGGGTGGCCGGCACGTACCGCCACGCCGATTTCGCTCGCGGGCTTGAAGCCACCGATGCCGGGCCCATGGCCGGCACGCGGGTCCACGACCAGGAAGGGGCGCTTCAAGGGGTCTACCGCCACGTCGGGCGGCGGCAGGATGCGCAAGAGCCCGTAGTTGACCGGGCGAGCAAATTCGCGGCCGTCCAGCACCAGTTCGGATTCCATGCTCAGCACGTTGGGCGCGCGCTTGGCCATGTGGCTGTGGTACTGGTTGCCGCGCTGGCGCATGACATCCGCATACAGCACGCTGCGCTGCAGCGTGTCGACGGCATACTCATACGCGGCGGTCCAGGGGTTGGCAGGCAGGGCGAAAGCTGCACTGCGAGCATTGGCGGGTGCGGCCACGGCGGGCTCCGGTCGATGGAAGGGCAACACAGGCCGCCCTTCCGGGGTCAGGACAAGAAGATCAGGGTCCATTACAGCGCAATCGATGTTGCAATGCAACATTGCACTTTTTGGCGACCGGCCGGACCGCTCTGCAACCGCCCTTGCACCCGGCAGCCCGGCCGGGGCCCCGCACTGCCCAGCTGCTCAGTTTGTCTTCAACCCTGCCTTCGCTGCCGTTTCCGACCACCGGGCAATATCCCCGGCCACGTCGGCCCGCAGCTCTTCCGAGGTCGACGGTGAGGGAATGGCGCCCGCGGACTTCAAGAATGTGGCGAACCCCTGGTCCTTCACGACTGCCGCGATCTCCTGGTTGAGGCGGTCCCGGATAGGCGCCGGGGTTCCCGCGGGGGCGAATACGCCCCACCAGAGCTCGACGACGTAGTCCAGGCCCGACTCGGAAATGGTGGGAATGTCGGGGAATTCCGCGTCGCGCTGTGCGCCGGTAAACGCAATTTTGGGCAGTGTATCGGCGACCGTTCCCCGGATCGACGCAATCGAGGTGATCGTCAGGTCGATTCTGCCGGCCACCAGGTCGAGCAGGGCCGGGCCCGTGCCTTTGTAATTGACCGCTGTCGTACGAATGCCGGCAAGGTCGTTCAACAACTCGGTGGCCAGCTGGCTGTTGTCGCCCAACCCCGCGCTGCCGTAGTTCAGCTTTCCGGGATTCGCCTTGGCGTACTCAACGAATTCCGGAAACGTCTTCACTGGAAGATCAGACCGGGTAACGAGAACAAAGGGGGCTGCCGCGACACGCGAGACAGGATCAAATGCCCGGACGGGGTCGTAGGGCGTCTTCTGTACCGCGGCGGACGTCGCCAGCGAGCTCGACATGAACAGCAGGGTGTATCCGTCAGCCGGCGCCGTGGCGACTGCTTGCGCACCGATCGTGCCCCCGCCGCCGCCACGATTCTCGACGACGATGGGTTGGCCCAGGCGCTGCGACAAGTCCAGCGCGATGCGCCGGCCGATCACGTCATTGCTTCCGCCCGTGGCAAACGGGATGATGAGCCGGATCGGCTTGGCGGGCCAGCCTTCCTGCGCAAAAGAAGCAGCGGATGCAAGCAAGGCCGCCGAAGACGCCAGCGCCAGCGTCAATCCAGGCAATAGGCAACGAAGTCTCATAGTTGTGTTTCCCCTGTGAAATAGACTAGTTATGCAGCTCTCGGGACCTTATCGCCCCATGATCAAGCCACGTGCCGCATCGATATCCGTGAGCATGCCCGCCACAGTGGAAATCGCCTGGCGGGTTCCTTCGACAATCGCCTGGGCTCCCAATCGTTGGCCGTCGGGATACATCATCAGCCGATAGACGCACGCTGAACCCGGCATTCCCGAAACGGGAATCGTGATGGCGCCAGTGTTTTGCAGAAGCGCCATCGCGGCGGCGGCGGTCGCTTCGATCGGCACCAGGTCGCAACGCGATGCGCCGCTTTCCTGGCAGGCGATTTCCAAGAGGTCTTCACCCGAAATGGCGATACCGGCGCCCGCGCGATAGGCACGGCCCTTAAGGATGGGCTGCAGTTCGCTCATGACCTGTTCGGAGAACGCCGCCGCCTCTCGTATGGGCGAGGGGTCGAAGTCGGTCATGGCGTTCAGGCCCGCGACGATCGAGCCGATCTGCGCCTCGAGCCCGAACATGAAGGCCGTGGTGCGGATCTTCGCGACGAGCTCGCGGTGCCCTGCGAGCATGCCCGAGCGCGGACCTGTCAGGTGTTTATCCAGGGACCAGAACGCGATATCGGCACCCATCGCCAGCGGCGGCGTTTCGCCATAAAGGGACAGGCGCGCTGCCATGTGGGCGTCGTCGAGAACGACAAGGGCGCCAACGCGCCTGGCCGTGGCAATGGCTGCCCGCACATCCTTCTCGGGCATATGGTGCTTGGACGGGGAAATGGTAGTGATCACGACCATGGCCGGCTCGCCGGCCCCTTGCCGAAGCGCCGCCTCAAAGGCAGCGGGCCCTACGAACTCGCAGAATTTCGCGCCGGCGGCAGCCACGGAGTTCTTGATAGAGGGGTGGCATCTGTCGGCGGCCACCACCGAATGGACGACCTGGCCGGGCTTGAGCAACGCCAGCATCGTCGACAAGGCGGCAGCGCTTACGCGGTTGCAGAGCAGCGCGTCATGCGATGCGGGTTCGCCGCCCATGAATGCCAGCCCGGACGGAACGATCTCGTTGGTGTCGATCGCGCCAAAGTCGGTGTAGGAATGCAGCTTTGCCGGGTCGCCCGATTTAAATCGGAAGCCCCGGATCAGGCCGGTGAGGTTGAACAGCGACCCGTCGCCCAGCGCCGCGTGGCGTTGGCGTGCAATTTCGTATGTTCTTCGCTGCCGGATCACTTCATCGGCGTTGCTGCGCAGTATCTGGCCGCGCGCATACGAGACGGTTGTATCGATCGGATTGCCGAAGCGGTCCTTGCCCGCCGCCGCCGTCGCCTGAGGAACGTTACTCACTGCCTCTCTCCTTGTCTGGAACTCGTACACCCCGAACGGGACGCACTAAATATTTGTTTGATTGTACGGGCAACCATACAACTATGCAAACAATCGGGCGATCGTCGTGAAGCATCGCGCCACGCGGGAGGAACGTGGCGTGGATTTACTGACGGGGTTTGGCTACGAAGCGCCTGCGGCTTTGCGCGCCGGTTTTGCCTTGCTTGCGCGTGGCGGGCTGGCGGCCTTGCGGGTTTTTGACCGGGGCAGGTCGGCAATATTCAGGCTGTAATAGTAGCGGTCGGCGCGGTAGTAAGAATGGAACAACACCAGAGGGGTGTTGTCTTGCATCCGGAAGAACCGTGACAAGAAGAGCACCGGCGCGCCCACGGAAATGTCGAGCAGTTCCGAGAGTTCCGGAGACGCAATCAGCGCTTCGATACGTTGCTTTTCTTCAAAAAAGGGAATCTTCAGTTCTGTCTCGATCAAATTCAGAATCGAGACCACTTCGAAGTCCACGTGCTTGATTGTGTCGCCGATGTCGGGCGTGAAGTACGCATAGTGCAGCGCCAGCGGGCTTTGCTCGAAAAAGCGTACCCGCTTGACTACGAATACTTCATCCGAGTTCGACTCGATCAGCCTGCTGATTTCCGGCAAGGCCACGATGCCGGACTTGATGAGTTTGGACGTGGTATTGAGCTTGAGAGCCGTATAGTCTTCGCTCATGCCCGTGAGACGCTGTTCTCCTCTTTCTTCGAAGCGACGGGCAAGAAAGGTTCCCTGGCCCTGGCGGCGCACGATGACGCCCTCATCTTCGAAAGATCGCAACGCTTCCCTCACGGTTTCCCGTGAGACCGCAAATTCTTTGCACAGAGCGTCTTCGGTGGGCAGGCGATCGCCCACCTCGTAACCGGATTGCATCCGTTTACGCAGGATTTCGCGCAACTGGAGATATTTCGGGAAGGGGTTGAAGAATTTCTTCATTATTGAAGAGGAGGCTGTCGCGGCTTGCGCATTGAAACATTATAGCTTTGGCAACCGTGGCGCTTCGTCCAGGATTCAACGCCGATGCGGCCCGCATGGTCATCGAGGCCTCGATCGGCGTGGCGCGGCGATGGCGCGGCGGCCTTGCCGCGCAGGCACCTGCGCGGTATCAGGCGCGCGCGTCCTGGTTGAATTGCAGCCAGGTCTGCACGGCCGGGCGCTGCCATTGTGCGTCGGCGTAGGCGCGCAGGTTGTCGGGCAAGTCGTCGGCGGGGCCTGCCAGGCGGCGCAGCATCAGGGCCAGTTCGGTGTCGGCGATGCACCAGGCGTCGAACAGTTGCGGCCGGCCTTCGGGCAGCAAGGCCTGGGCCACGCGTACCAGTTTGGCGGCCGCCGCCTGGGCGGTATCGCCCAGGGGGGCGCCCTGCGCATCGTGGAAGACGACTTCGGTGGGGCGTTCCTGGCGCAGTGCGGCCAGGTCGCTGCGCAGCCAGGCCTGGATCTGGCGCGCGCGGGCCCGTTGCTGCGGCGCCGAGGGGTACAGGGCGGGGTAGTCGGGTGCCGCAAAGACATCTTCCAGATATTCGATGATGGCGCTGGATTCGGTCAGGTGGAAGGCGTCGTGCGCCAGGGCAGGCACGCGGCACGTGGGCGCGCGGTTGGCGTAGGGCCGCATGCGCTGCTCGCCGGCCTGCAGGTCGACCAGCCGCAGTTCCACGGGCAGGCCTTTTTCAGATAGCGCGACGTAAGCCGCCATGGCGTAGGGGCTGAGCAGCAGCGCATCGACATAAAGCGTAAGCGGCGAGGCAAGCGGCGCAGGCAAGGCGGGTCTCCGGGCAAGGGCAGGGTAACGACACAGGCAGAGGCGGGCATGGCCGCCTTCGCGGGCATGCTACAGCGTACCGCAATCGCGTTACCGCGGCACACCCGGGCGTGCCGTGCGTGTCGCGCTCAGTCCACAATGAACAGGCGTGCACCGATGGCGGTGGACGATCGATGGGCCTCGGCCTGGTCGGCCACCTGGTAGCTCATGCCCGGTGTCAGGACGAAGCGGCGTCCGTCTTCCAGTTCGGTGTGCAGTTCGCCTTCCAGGCACAGCAGGATGTGGCCCTTGCTGCACCAGTGGTCGGCCAGGTAGCCGGCCGAATATTCGACCATGCGCACGCGGATGTCGCCGAACTGGCGGGTGCGCCAATAGGCAGTGCCCGTATCGCCGGGATGTTCAGTGGGCTCGACCGTTTGCCAATCGGTGGTGCCAAAGGGGATGTCGCGCAGGTTCATGTCGGGGTCTCGTCAGGCGGCCAGCTTCTTTTGCCAGAACATGGCCTGGCCGGCATCGCCCGCCAGTTCGTAGCCCTGGTAGCCGATCTTGCGGTACAGCGCCTTGGCGGGCTCGTTGCCCTGCAGTACTTCCAGGGTGATCTTGCAACAGCCCCGGCGCGCGGCCGCGGCGTCCAGCGCCTGCAGCAGGCGCTGGGCGATTCCCTGGCGCCGGTAGCGTTCCGAGACCATGAAATCGTGCAGGTTCAACAGCGGCTTGCAGGCGAAAGAGGAAAACCCTTCGAAGTAGATGGCCAGCCCGGCCGGCGCCCCATCGTGCAGCGCCAGCAGCGCGCCCGCCGTGGGGCGGCGGGCCAGTTCGGCGATGAGGTTGGCGCGCACGTAGTCGGACAGGGCTTGGCTGCCGCCCATGGGGCTGCGGGCGTATTCGTCCAGCAGCGCCACGACCATGTCGCCGTGGGCAGAATCGTTGAAGTCGGCGTCGATGATATCCAGCACGATGGGTTCCGTTTCGGGGGGGGGGCCGCCGCGCGGCGGCCCGATGATTGGGGGCGGTTGCTATTATGCCGCGCCGTGGGGCCTTGCCACTAGGTACACTGCCGGCAAAGCCATTGCAGGGAGTCACCCATGAGTCGTCCATCTGCCCCGGCACCGCACCTGGCCTTGCCTGGCGGGGCCGGCCTGGCGGGCCTGCGGGCTTGCCTGCCCGTCATGATCGGGTATTTTCCCGTGGCGGTCACTTTCGGTATTGCAGGGCTGGCCACGGGGTTGTCGCCGCTGCAAGTGGTGTTGATCTCGATGCTGGTGTATGCCGGCGCCAGCCAGTTTCTGCTGTTGGCATCCATCAAGGCCGGCACGCCGTGGTTGTGGGTGGTGGCGCTGTGTTCGCTGCTTAACGCGCGGCACTTGCTGTATGGGCCGCTGCTGTCGCGCTTCTTGCCCCAGCGGCTGCGCCCACGCCTGAAAATCGCCTTCCTGCTGACTGACGAAGTATTTGCCACCGCATTCAATCGCATTGAACAAGTGGCACCGGCACATCGCAATCGCTGGATGACACTGCTGGGCCTGGGCGCATGGCTGACCTGGATTGCCGGGACGGCCGTGGGGGTCTATGCGGGCGATGGACTGGAACGCCATTACCCGATGCTGTCGCAAGTGATGCGTTTTGCCTTGCCGGCCCTGTTTCTGGCGCTGGTTTGCCAGGCCACGACCCGCGCGCTGCGCTGGCCCGTCATGGCGGCGCTGGCGGTGGGCGTGGCGTTTGCGGCGGCCGGCCATACGACTTTGGCGATTCTGGCGGCGGCCGTGGCGGGCTGCGCCTGCAAGCGGCCGGGCAGGGCGCCATGACGGGCGGCGGGCTGGAATTCTGGGGCGCGGTGATCGCCATGGCGGTCATCACCTATCTGACGCGCGCGCTGCCATTCCTGCTGTCGGCGCGCAGCCGGCTGTTGCGGCGCCTGGCCGAGGGCTCGTCGCTGGCGGCGCTGGGGCCGGCGCTATTGGCGGGCATCGCCGCCGCGGTCATCGTGCCCGATGTCATGGCCCTGCATGGCTGGCCGCAACTGCTGCCCTACGCCGGCGGCCTGCTGGCCACCGCGCTGGCGGCGCGCCGCCTGGGCAACGCGGGCGTGGCGGTGATCGTGGGGGTGGCGGTGTATGGGGTGCTGCTGGGGCTGGCGGGGGGCGTGGCCTGATTGCCCCCGCCGCGCCAGTAGTTACCCGGTGATGCTGACGCCCAGCCAGAACAGCAATGCCGCCAGCAGCATGGATGCCGGCAGCGTCAGCACCCAGGCCAGCAAAATGGTGCGCACGGTGCCGTGATGCAAGCCGCTTTTGTTGGCGATCATGGTGCCGGCCACGCCTGAGGACAGCACGTGTGTGGTGGACACGGGCAGGCTGAATACGTTGGCCATGCCTATGGCGGCCACCGCCGTCAATTGCGCGGCCATGCCTTGCGCGTAGGTCATGCCTTGCTTGCCGATTTTCTCGCCCACGGTCAGCACGACTCGGCGCCAGCCCACCATGGTGCCGGTGCCCAGCGCCAGGGCCACCGCCACGATCACCCATAGCGGCGCGTATTCGGTGGTGGCGGTCAGGTCGGCGCGCAGCCGGCTCAGGTCGGCGCGGTCGCGATCTTGCAGGCCGTCGAGGCTGGCGACTTTCTTGGCCGTGTCGTCCAGGCACAGCAGGTAGCGGCGGATATCGACACGCTGGGCGGGCGGCAGTTCGGCGTAGTGCGTGACGCCGCGCAAATCTTCCAGCAAGGCGTCGATGGTGGCCAGCGTCAGTTGCGGATGGCAGCGGAATTGCTCGGGCAGGTCGCTGCTGCTGTTGCGGCTTTTGGACAGCGCCAGGTAGTCGTCCAGGGTGGCCTGGTTGCGATGGTAGAAGGCGGCCAGGTGCGTGGCCGCGTCGCGCGTGCGGTCGATCTGGTAGGTGGTGCTGGTTTCGTTGAGCACGAATTGCGCGGGCACGATGCCGATCAGTACCAGCATGATCAGGCCTATGCCCTTCTGGCCGTCGTTCGAACCATGCACGAAACTGACGCCCATGGCCGACAGCACCAGCACCAGGCGGTTCCAGAACGGCGGGTGTTTTTTGGAGTCGATTTCGCGGCGCTGTTCCGGCGTCTTGTGCATTTTGGATATCGGCCACCAGCGCTTGAACAGCAGCAACAGGCAGCCGGCCGCCAGGCAGCCCGCCAGGGGCGAGATCACCAGCGACAGGCCGATGTCGATGGCCTTGTTCCAGTTGACGCCGTCGCCCAGCGGCAGGTCGGTCAAGATCGCATTGGCCAGGCCCACCCCCAGGATGGAACCGATCAGCGTGTGCGAACTGGATGCCGGGATGCCGAAATACCAGGTGCCCAGGTTCCAGGCGATGGCCGCGGTCAGCATGGCGAACACCATCGCCAGGCCCTGGCCGGTGTCGACATTGATGAGCAGTTCGACCGGCAGCAGGTGCACGATGGCGTAGGCCACGCCCACGCCGCCCAGCAGTACGCCCAGGAAGTTGAAAATGCCCGACATGATCACCGCCAGGTGCGGTGGCATGGCCTTGGTGTAGATGACGGTGGCGACGGCGTTGGCTGTGTCGTGAAAGCCGTTGATGAATTCGAAGGCCAGCACGAAGGCCAGGGCCAGGACCAGACTGACGCCGATCCAGAAATCCAGGCCGGAAAAGAGATGGAACATGGGGAGGGGGAAGCGACGGGGGAGGGGTGAGCAGTAGGCCAGATTATTGCAGATTTGTGACGGAGGTCGGATGGCCTGGTGTCAAGGCGGGAGTCGTGGTTCGAGTTATGGTCCCGTCCGGTCCCATGCCGCCCGGCCCCCCGCCCAGAACGGCAAGGCGACCCAAGAACGCAAACAGCAAAGCAACAAACCTCCTTCCCCGTAATGCGATAGCATCGAATTTTTCCCAATTCGCCACCACGCCATGACCACTTCCGCGCAGCCCGTTGCCCGCCGCCATCCCGACGACCTGATCGTGGGGTTGGTGTCCATTTCCGACCGCGCGTCGTCCGGCGTGTATCAAGACCAGGGCCTGCCGGCGCTGCACGACTGGCTGGGCACGGCGCTGTCGTCGTCCTGGCAGGCGGTCGAGCGGCTGGTGCCCGACGAGGCCCCGGCCATTTCGGCGGCGCTGGTCGAGCTGGTGGATGCTTGCGGCTGCGATCTGGTGCTGACTACCGGCGGCACCGGCCCGGCGCGCCGCGACGTCACGCCCGAGGCCACGCTGGCCGTGGCCACCAAGGAAATGCCGGGTTTCGGCGAACAGATGCGTCAGGTCAGCCTGAAGTTCGTGCCCACCGCCATTTTGTCTCGCCAGGTGGCGGTCATTCGCGAGACGGCCGGCCATGCCGCGCTGATCATCAATCTGCCCGGCCAGCCCAAGGCCATCCGCGAAACCCTGGAAGGGTTGCGCGATGACGCCGGCGGCGTTGCGGTGCAGGGCGTGTTCGCCGCCGTGCCTTATTGCATCGACCTGATCGGCGGACCCTACGCCGAGACGCACGAGGCCGTGGTCAAGGCTTTCCGGCCCAAGTCGGCGCAGCGCAAGCCCGCGGCCTGACGCCGCGTTGCGTTATAGTTGCCCGGGCCTTTTCGTTTGTACTCAGGAAAATTCCTACATGAATTTGCGATGCATCGTGGCGCTGGCCCTGGCCGGCGTGCTGGCGGGTTGCGCCAACGTCAAAGATATACGCGAGCGCGAGCCGGTGTTCTTCGGCTCTACGGCGCGTACCGCCGAGCAATACGTCAACTGCGTGGACTCGGCCTGGCAAGGCACGGGCACGACCGCCCAGCGGCAGTCGGTGCGCAACGGCTATGAACTGATCGTGCCGGGCACGATGGGCGTCGAAGCCGTGCTGACCGCCACGACCTGGAAAGGCAAGACCGACGTGCGCCTGTCCACGCGCATTGCGCGCTACAGCACCGCGCTGGCAGAGGCCGCCAACCTGTGCATGTAAACCGGCGACCCCTGCGTGCGCGGCTGGCCCGCCTGGCCGGGCAGCTTGCCTTGCTGGCCGCGGCCTGCGCTGGCGCGGTGGCCCACGCGCAAGGCTATATCAGCCGCAAGCTCGACGTGCCGGTGCCCGGCGGCGTGGCGGTGGTGGCGCTGGGCGCTGCCAGCCAGGCGCCCCAGGCCAGTTACGACGGTCGCCGGGTCATGGTCATTCGCGACAGCGATGGGCAATGGATTGCCGTGGTGGGGATTGCGCTGGGCACGTCGCCCGGCAGCCATACGCTGCAGGTGCAGGGCGCTGCGCCGGTCTCGTTCCAGGTGGGCACCAAGGAATACGCCGCTCAGCACATCAAGCTGAAGAACCGCCGGCAGGTGACGCCCAACCCCGATGACCTCAAGCGCATCGAACGCGAACTCGATGAGCAACTGGCCGCGTATCGCGCTTTTCGCGAGGGCGTCACCCCCAGCAACGTCATGCTCGACCGTCCCGTCGATGGCCGCCTGTCCAGCCCGTTCGGCCTGCGCCGCTTTTTCAATGGGCAAGAACGCAACCCCCATTCCGGCCTGGATTTCGCCGTGCCGGCCGGTACGCCGATCAAGGCGCCCGCGGCGGGCCGCGTGGTGGTGGTAGGCAATTTCTTCTTCAATGGCAACACGGTGTTCGTCGACCACGGCCAGGGCTTCATCAGCATGTTCTGCCATTTGTCGGCCGTGGACGTGAAGGTGGGCGACGAGGTGGCGCGCGGCGCCGTGGTGGGCAAAGTGGGCAGCACGGGCCGCGCGACCGGGCCGCACTTGCACTGGAACGTCAGCTTGAACGATGCGCGGGTGGACCCCGCCATTTTCATCGGCGCGGTCACGCGCCCTTGAGCGCCATGGCGCGAGAGCGCGTCAGGCGCCGGTGGCCGATAGTGCCAAGAGCTGGTAGCGCCGTTCGGCGAATTGCAGTTCGTGTATGGCTTCCTGGTGCAGGCGGCGCTGCTCGTCCAGGCAGTTGTCGTACTTGATGCAGGCCTGGGCGTAGGCCAGGCCGGTGGCGCGCAGGCTATGGATGAAAGCCGCACGCGATTGCTGCAGCAGGCGCAGACCCTCTTCGCCCTGTTCAACGGTACGCTGGGCGTGGGCGACGCGCTGGGCAGCGGCCTGGGGCGATTCGATCGTATCCATGACAAGCGACATACGGGCCACGCCAGGCCATGCGGCGTTTAGCGGCGGCGTTGCGGGGGGCGCGACATGCTGGGCGCGCGTTCGTCTTTGTGACGGAAATTGATGCGACCCTTGGTCAGGTCGTAGGGCGACATTTCCAGGGTGACGCGATCGCCAGCCAGGATGCGGATACGGTGCTTGCGGATACGGCCGGAGGCGTAGGCGCCCACTTCGATGCCGTTGTCCAGGGTGACGCGGTAGCGGCTGTCGGGCAGTACTTCGTCAACGATGCCATCGAGTTCGATCAGTTCTTCTTTTGCCATGTATGAATCTCCTTGGTCGATGCGCCCGTGCGCCGTGGCACGGCGCACGCGCCGCCCGCAGGCGGCATGCGCGGGACCCAAGCGGGCTTGGGCCAGCGGTGGAACGTAAAACGTCCCGGCTGGTGTATGGGTACTCGGCCGGGGAACCTGACGGAACCTGGGGCGGGTACTCACGCCGCTGGGGCGATATGCGCGCTGGGCGCAGCTTGGTCGCAGCGTTACGCTAGGCGCAACACCGGAAGAAGCAGGCAGGGCCGTGCTTATAGAGCAAAACGCTTATAGAGCAAAACTTATGCACGGAACAACTGAAGATATTACTCCAATCGCGCATAGTTGACCAGGGTTTTCCCGAATTTCGGGGTTTTTGCCCGGATCTTGTGTCGATTTCGCCCAGATTCGCCCGTCGTGGCTACAGGAAGGGCCGATCGGGCCTCTTCATGAACCCCAGGGAGAACGGCCATGCGTGTAATGGTAATAGTGAAGGCGACGCAGGAGAGCGAGGTGGGCGACATGCCCACGGCCGAACTGCTGCAGGCGATGGGTCAGTACAACGAAGCCCTGGTCAAGGCCGGTGTGATGCTCAACGCCGACGGCCTGCGCCCCTCGTCCCAGGGCAAGCGGGTGGCTTTCGATGGGACGCAGCGCCATGTCACCGACGGGCCGTTCGCCGAAACCCGCGAGTTGGTGGCGGGCTTCTGGCTATGGCAGGTGAAAGATATGGACGAAGCCGTGCAATGGGTGAGGCGGTGCCCCAATCCCATGCCCGGGCCCAGCGAAATCGAGATCCGGCCGCTGTACGAGGCCTCCGACTTCGCCTGACCCCTTGGCAAGGCTGCCACGCCGGCGGGCTTACCGGTGGTCTGGCCCCGCGTGCGGGTACTGCGGCAGGTCGTCGGTAATGTCGTACCAGGGGGCCTTGTTGGCCACATGCACGTGGCAGGCGGCCTTGATGCCGGGGTTGTCGTCCAGGGCTCCCAGGGGCAGGCCGTAGGTTTCGGGCGCGTGGTCGAAGCGCGACAGCAGGGGGGTGCCGCAGGCGCCGCAGAAACCCCGGTAGTTGCCGGGTGACGAGCTGTACCAGGTGACCTGGTTTTCGCCGCGCGTCCAGGAGAAATCTTTCGACTGGACGGTGGCGCGCGTACGGAAGGCGGCGCCATGGGCCTTGCGGCACATCGCGCAATGGCAATTCAACGCCTGGGTCAGCGGGCCCGAGATCTCGTAGGCCACGCGGCTGCACAGGCAGGAACCTCTCAGCATGTCTGCTCCGGGGTCAGCGAAAACCCCAATATATACCGGCGCGCCGCCCGTCCGGTTCATGACGGTTTCGTTGCAGGACATCCGGGCGTCGCCGGTCGCCGCGCGTGGGGCGGAACCCGCCGGTCATCACCCTGTCACCCCTGGTCCACAGAATGCGGCTCATGGTTCGACAAGGGGATCCATCATGACCAACGCAATCGAGGTCCGCGGCCTCAGCAAGACGTTTCGCGCCGGTGCGAAGGCGCTGGACGATGTCAGTCTGACGGTGGCGCCGGGCGAAATGGTGGCGCTGCTGGGCGCATCGGGTTCGGGCAAATCGACGTTGCTGCGCCATCTGGCCGGCTTTATCGCGGGCGACCCGGGCAGCAGCAGCGTCACGGTCAACGGCCACGCCATCCAGCGCGATGGCCGCATCAGCGCGGGCGTACGTTCGGCGCGCGCCGGCATCGGCTTTGTATTCCAGCAATTCAACCTGGTGGGCCGCCTGCCGGTCATCACCAATGTGCTGACCGGCATGCTGCCGCGCGTGCCGCTGTGGCGCAGCATGCTGCGCTATTTCCGGCGCGCCGAAGTCCAGGTCGGGCTGGATGCCTTGGCCCAGGTTGGTATAGACGACTATGCATTTCAGCGCGCCTCGACGCTGTCGGGCGGGCAACAGCAGCGCGCGGCCATCGCCCGCACGCTGGTGCAGAACGCCCGGGTAATCCTGGCCGACGAACCGATTGCCTCGCTGGACCCGGAATCGTCGCGCCGTGTGATGGACACGCTGGCGCACATCAACCGCAGCCGCAAAGTGGCGGTGGTGGTGTCGCTGCACCAGGTCGATGTGGCGCTGCGCTACTGCCCGCGCGTGGTCGCCCTGCGCCACGGCCGGGTGGTGTACGACGGCCCCGCCGCCGAACTGACCGAGACCATGCTGCGCGACCTGTATGGCGCCGATATCGCCGAATTGCTGCCGCAAGACGGCGTGCGCACCATACAGCCGCCCCTGATCGCACCGCGGCCGCTGGCCGCCGCGGCTTGAGCTTCAACCTCATTCCCTGACGGAGTTTCCTCTTATGCTACGCAGAACCTTTTGTGCCCTGGCCGTTGCCACCGCGCTGTCTTCCGCCGCTTGGGCGCAAGACGGCAAGCCGCTGAACTTCGGCATCATTTCCACGGAGTCGTCCACCAACCTGAAGCAGGCCTGGCAGCCGCTGATCGACGACCTGAGCAAGGCCGTGGGCGTGCCGGTCAAGCCCTTCTTCGCTTCCGACTACGCCGGCATCATCGAAGGCATGCGCTTCAACAAGGTGCAACTGGGCTGGTTCGGCAACAAGTCGGCCATGGAAGCCGTGGACCGCGCCCAGGGCGAAGTGTTCGCCTCGGTGATCGACAAGGACGGCAACCCCGGCTATTGGTCGGTGCTGCTGGTCAACAAAGACAGCAACCTGCAGACGCTGGAAGACGTGCTGAAGAACGGCAAGCAACTGAGCTACGGCGCGGGCGATCCCAATTCGACCTCGGGCACGCTGGTGCCGGGCTACTTCCTGTGGGGCGCGCATCGCATCGAGCCCAAGACGTTCTTCAAGACGGTGCGCGCCTCGAACCATGAAAGCAACCTGCTGTCGGTGATCAACAAGCAGGTGGACGTGGCCATCAACAATACCGAAATGCTGGAACGCTATCGCGTCAATACCGGCAAGGACGCCGCCGAGTCGGTGCGCATCCTGTGGAAGTCGCCGCTGATCCCGGCCGACCCGATGGTGGTGCGCGGCGACGTGCCGGCCGAAACGAAGAAGCGCATCCAGGAGTTCTTCGTGAACTACGGCACGGGCCCCGACGCCGAACGCCAGCAGAAAATCCTGGCCGGCCTGACCTACAAGGGCTTCCGCGCTTCCAGCAATGCCCAGCTGGTGCCGATTCGCCAGATGGAACTGGCCAAGCAGAAGATCGGCGTGGAAACCAACACCACCCTGAGTGAGGCCGACAAGAAGCAGAAGCTGGCCGAGCTGGACCGCCAGTTGGCCGAGCTGGACAAGCTGGCCGCCAAGCCGCAGTAAGCCGCTGCGCCGGCCCGCATCCCGGGGGCCGGCGCGTATTTCCCTGCCCCATCACGGATTTTCCCCCATGAGCGCTGTTCTTCCGCCTGCCCGCCATCCCGCCGCGGCGCGATCTTCCCTGCCGGTCTTGCTGGTGTGGGGCGTGGTGTTGGCGTTGCTGATGTTGTCGTGGCGCGGCGCCGACATGCGCCCGTGGGACCTGGTGACCGAATCCGGCAACATGGCTACCTACGCGGCTGATTTCTTCCCGCCGAACTTCCGCGACTGGCGCATGTACCTGGACGAAATGCTGGTGACGGTGCAGATCGCCATCTGGGGCACGTTCCTGGCGATTGCGCTGGCCGTGCCGTTCGGCCTGCTGTGCTCGGCCAATATCGTGCCGGCCTGGGTATACCAGCCGATGCGCCGCTTGATGGACGCCTGCCGGGCCATCAACGAAATGGTCTTCGCCATGCTGTTTATCGTGGCGGTGGGATTGGGGCCGTTCGCCGGGGTGCTGGCACTGTGGGTGCACACCACCGGGGTGCTGGCCAAGCTGTTCTCCGAGGCTGTCGAGGCAATCGACCCGCGGCCCGTCGAAGGTGTGCGGGCCACGGGGGCCAACGCCGTGGAAGAAGTGGTCTACGGGGTGATCCCGCAGGTGCTGCCGCTGTGGATCTCGTTCTCGCTGTACCGGTTCGAATCGAATGTGCGTTCGGCCTCGGTGGTGGGCATCGTGGGCGCGGGCGGTATCGGCACGGTGCTGTGGGAGATCATCCGCAGCTTCCAATACGCCGAGACCTGCGCCGTGATGATCATCATCGTGGCCTTCGTCGTGGTGATCGACCTGCTGTCGGCGCGGATTCGGCGCGCGTTGATCTAGGGCCTGCATCGGTGCCGGGATGCTTGCGTGCCCGACACCGATGAGGCCCGATTCGGCCGCCGGAATACTAGGCGCTGGCTGGCACGCACCGCTGCCGCTGGCTGCCCAGGCCTTCAATCCCCAGCACCATCTCGTCGCCGGGTTTCAGGTAAAGCGGCGGCTTCTGTCCCAGCCCCACGCCAGCCGGCGTGCCGGTAGACACAATGTCGCCAGGCTCGAGTGTCATGAAGCGCGAAATATACGAGATCAAGTGGGCAACGCCGAAAACCAGGTTTTCGGTGCTGCCGTCCTGGAACCGTTTGCCATTGACTTCCAGCCAGAGCGACAGCCGGCCCGCATCGGCAATCTCGCCGGGGGTAACCAGCCACGGGCCGATCGGGGCAAAGGTGTCGTGGCCTTTTCCCTTGTCCCACTGGCCCTGCCGTTCAAGCTGGAATTCCCGTTCGGACACGTCGTTGACGATGCAGTAGCCGGCCAGGTACTGCAGGGCGTCAGCGGATTCGACGTATTTCGCGCGCCGGCCTATCACCAGGCCCAGTTCGACTTCCCAGTCGGTCTTGGTCGAGCCGCGCGGGATTTCCACATTGTCATAAGGCCCGCAAATGCTCGAGGCGGGCTTCATGAACAAGACGGGCTCGGTCGGCACGGGGGCGCCGGACTCCTGCGCATGGTCCGAATAGTTCAGGCCCACGCAGACGATCTTGCCCACTTGGCCCACCGGAGGGCCGTAGCGAACGCCGGGCGGCACGGTCGGCAACGCATCGATGTCGAGCGCTGCCAATGACTGCCATGCCTGCGAGGCGAGCACTGTCCCATTGATATCGGGAATATGCGCGCTGAGGTCCCGGATGGTTCCCCGCGCATCCAGCACGCCGGGTTTTTCGCGACCTGGGTCGCCGTATCTCACAACCTTCACGTCGTGGCTCCTTCCAGGGATCGGGCTGCTTCAGCCAGGATCGGCATGGGGGCGTTGCGGGCGGGAATGCCTTCGCGGCGGCTCCAGCCGCTGCCGGCGTGAAGCTCGATGAACTCGGGCGCCAGCTTTCGAATATCGGGAATCTGCACCCAAAGGCGCAGCATGTGGCGTTTGTCTTCCGGTTTTTCGTGGTCTTCGTACTGCGTGCGCGAATGCAGCACCAGATAGTTGTTGCAGAACTGCATGTCGCCGGGCTCGAGCATCATCGAATAGACCAGGTCTTCGCGGCGCGACAGGTCTTCCATATAGTCCAGCACCTCGCGTTCTTCATCGGTGAACGGTACTTGAAGCTTCTGCTGGGCCGTTTCCATCGACTTGCGCACATAGCGGATGCTGAGGTCGCCGTCCAGGTAGCTGTACGCCGGCACGAAGTCGCTGATGGGGGCCTGGTATTCGGTTTCTTCGCCTCTGCGGTCATAGAGAAAGCCGCGATACAGCAGGTCCAGGTATTGCGGCTTTTCCCGCAGCAGCACGTTGTACATGGAGATGCCGCTCACGACCGAACTCAGGCCGCCCGCGCGTGCCTTGTTCAGGCAGAACAGGCCGACCACATCCGACGGGTCGCAATGAAAGGGCAGGTGCGCCTGCGTCTGGTAGCCCCGCACGTTCAGGGCGTCGTAGTCCCGCCCTTGATCGCGTACATGGCCCAGGCGATCGCCATCGGCATTCTGGGACACGCACTTGCCCATCAGGGTGCCCATGCCCCAGAAGAACATTTCGATTTCCTCGCAGGAATACTTATCCGACGGAAAGCCCCGCAGCATGCCGAAGCCGCGGCGGCCGATGTCGCGGTGGATGAATTCCTGCAAGAACGTCGCGAACGCCGGCGCTTCGAAATCGTGCCGGGTCACCGTTTCCAGGGCGCGTCCGCGGCGCACCAGCTTGGCGATGGCGCCGTCGATCTCGCGCAAGTGCGTATCGGATAAATGCCGGATCCAGTCATCCGAGCGAAAAGTGTCGGCGGTCCAGGCGCTTTCGTCATCGACCGGGCTCAGGCGCCGCGGGCGCAACGCGGCTTGCCGGACTGCTGGCGAGGCCAGTGGACTGGGGATGGTGATCGCTTTGTTCATAACGGTTCTCCTCGGCGGCGTGTTGCCGTCTGTTCAATTGATCGTCGCGCCGGAAAGCGTGACGATGTGGTCCCATTTGCTGCGTTCGGACTTGATGTAAGCAGCGAACTCACCAGGGGGAGTTGCGTAGACCGAGATATCGCTTTCGGCCAGCCGGTTCCGCATTTCCGTGCTTCGCAGCGCATCGGTCGCGGCCTTGTTGAGCGTGTCGATGATGGCTTGCGGGGTGCCGGCGGGGGCAAGGATCCCCAGCCACGAGACCACGTCGAAGCCCTTGACTCCGCTTTCATCCATGGTGGGGATGTCCGGCGCGGTGGCGGCGCGCTGGGTGCTGGTGACCCCCAGCGCCACCAGCTTGCCGGCCTTGATGTGCGGCAGCGCCGACGGCAGATCCGGCATGCCGATCTGCACTTCTCCTCCAAGCAGCGCCGAGATCATCGGGCCGCTGCCCCGGTACGGCACATGCGTGATCTGGGTGCCGGTCATTTGCTGCAGCAGTTCCATGCCCAGGTGTGGCGTGCTGCCATTGCCCGCCGAGCCGTAGTTGAGCTTGCCGGGGTTGTCCTTGATCAGCTGCATCAGTTCGCCCACTGTTCTGGCCTGCACGGCCGGATTGGCTACCAAGACGAATTGGGCGCCGGTGGTGAGCGAGATCGGGGCGAAAGCCGCATCGGAATCGTAGGGCAGGGACTTGTACAGGCTGGGCGTGACGGCTAGCGTGCCGATGGTGCCCATCAACAGCGAATAGCCGTCGGGCGCGGATTTGGCAACGTAGTCCGATCCGATCGAGCCGCCCGCGCCTGCCCGGTTCTCGATGATGACGGGCTGGCCCAGCGCCTGGCCCATTTTTTCCCCGAGCATGCGCGCCACCATGTCGGTCGAGCCGCCGGGCGCCAAGGGCACGACCAGCTTTATCGGCTTGTCCGGAAAGCCCGCCGCCATGGCGGCATTGCACAAACAGAATGCGCCCAGCGCAAGCAGTCGCAAGAACTTCATGTCTTTCTCTCCTTTGGTTGGTAATGCGGGAACGGCATCGCCGGCTCTTGGGCGGCGTATGCGAACAGGATCAGCCCGACAGCAGGCCTTCCCGGTTCGACAGGTGCAGGCGCAGGCTCTTGCGGATATGCGAGCGGATGGCAGAGGTGATGGCGGCGCCATCGCCGCGTTCAAACGCCTGCACGATCGCGCGGTTTTCCGCCAGGACTTCAGCACTACGCTGCGGATACTTCTGGACGAGGGCCGCGCCCACCATCTGCACCTGGTCGTCGATGCTCTTGAGCATCTTCAGCAGGTACTTGTTGCCGCATCGCTGGGCGATGCTCATATGGATGGCTCGCGAAGTGCGGATCGATTCAATTCCGTGGCCGCTTTCAAGCTGTGCTTGCGCGCGTTCCAGAATGGCCCGCAGCGCGCCTATCCATTCGTCGTCCACGCGCAACCGGGCTTCCCGGGCGGCCTCGAGTTCCAGGACTTCCCGAACTTTGAACAGGTCTTCCACGTCGGCAAGCGTCAGGGCCCGCACCACGAACCCCCAGTCTGTCTTGTGCACCAGGCCGTTTTCCTCTAACAGCCCAAGCGCTTCACGGATGGGCGTGCGGCTGATGCCAATGGCCTGGGCGATTTCCTGGCCTCGCAGGCGCTGTCCTGGCAAGTAGGCGCGGGTAAGGATTTGTTCGCGTATGAACTGATAGGCCCGTGCGGGTCCGTCGAGGACCTGGTCGGTCTGCTGTGCCATGTGGTGTGCATAAATGAATTCAAATTGAATTCATTTTAGAGGGGCAATCGGCCCTTGGTCAACTATCCCCGCAGTGGGAAATCGCGCAGCCGGCCGCGTATCAGGCGGCCAGCCTGTCCCGCACTACCGCCAGCAGTTGCCGGGCAGCGCCTTCGGGAGGGCCGTCATTGGCCAGGCGCGTGACGGGATGCTGGGCGGGCAGGTCGAAAGACCACGAAGCGCGCTGCAGCCGGGCGCTGATCTGTGTCGGTGTCTCGCGGCCGCGGTGGGCCAGGCGCCGGGCCAGCACCTCGGGCGCAACCCGGATCTCCACGGCCGCCAGGCCGGGATAGCGCGTATAAGCGGCGGCCAGGTGAGCACGGGACCCATTGATGATGACGACCGCGCCGCCCGCGAGCCAGGCATCGATCTCGACCCCGATCCCATAGCGCAACCCATGGCTTGCCCAATGCAGAGCGAAGCAGCCCATGGCCGCACGGTGTTCAAACTCGGCCACCGATAGACATACCGACGCCTCGTCGGTGCCGCTGGGGCGGGTGATGTAGCGGTGGGCGACCAGCACAGGTTCGTCCGGCTTCAGGTTTGCGCGCACGTGCCGCAGCAAAGTGTCTTTGCCGCTGCCCGACGCACCCATCAGGTATATCAGCTTGTCGCCGTGTCCGGGCCGCACGCCATTGGGGGCACAGGGTGCGATATCCATGTTCATGATGCCCCGCCAGCCACGAAACGCGCGCCGGCGCCGTCGCGGCAGGTGCCGTCGAAACCATAGTGGCGCGCCACGATGAAGTCGGCGCCGGCCTCCGGTTCTACGTACAGGCTGATTGCATGCACCGGCATGGGCGCCTGCAATGCCGGACTGCCCAGCGCCTCGAGCCGGGTGTCGGCCGCGGCCAGGCCGCTGGCATCGAGCTGGCCCGTCAGGGTGATATGGAAAGTGTAGGTATCGAAGACGTAGGGGTAGCCCCAGCGTTCCAGCATCTGGCGCTGTGCCGGGCTGAGCGACCGGGGTGCGCGGCGCGCCAGCTCGGAGGCCGAGGGCGGGGCGCGGAAGGTGTCCAGTTCGGCGACAGCCGCGTCGGCCAGCGCATTCATGCGGCGCGATGCGCGCGCATCGTCGATGCACCAGGCCAGGAAGCCGCGCAACGGTTCGCGGCGCAGGGGTATGCCGAACGCGTCACGACCCTTTGCCAGGGCGCGCACGGCCTGGTCCAGGTCCGCCGCCCGGGTGCCCGGGCGCAAGCGGAACGGCGGCTTCAACGTGGCGTGCAGGCCGTAGCGGCGCGGCGCCTGGGTCCACGCATCTTGCCGGGCGTCGGTGCCCGCCGGGCGAAACAGGGTGGCGCCTGTGTCCGCGCAGCGGCCCAGCCAGCGTTGGCCCAGTTCGCGCCAGGCGCCTACGGGCGCCAGGTACAGTGCATAGCGATAGGCTTGCGACATGAGGACACTACGCGGCGATGCGCTGAGCTTGGTGGGTTTCGAAGCTGCGGGTGGCATGCCGCAGCACGCCGCCGACAATCGCGGCGCACACGCGCGGCACGCCGGGCAGGCTGTCGTCGACCACGATGGCATCGGCCGCCTGCCCCGCGGCCAGGGTGCCGCGGTCGGCCAGGCCGGCGGCGCGCGCCGGATTGGCCGACACCAGGCGCCAGGCCTGCGCCAGGGGCACGATGCCCTGGTCGGCCAGCCGCAATGCGGCCGCCAGCGGGGCAGGGTAGTAGTAGTCGGAGGTCAGCACGTCGCATAGCCCGGCGCGCACCATCTCGGTGGCATTGGGCGCGTTGGTATGGCTGCCGCCCCGCACGACGTTTGGCGCGCCGAACACGATGGCGTTGCCCAGGTCGCGCGCGACGCGGGCCGCATCGGGCGTCAGCGGGAATTCGGCCACGCCGCAACCCAACTGGTGGTAATAGCGGCGGGTCGATGCGTCGGGGTCGTCGTGCGAGGCAACGGCCAGCCCGGCATCGCGCGCGCTGCGCGTCAGTTCGCGCATGGCGTCGCCCACATCGTCGGCGGCCGCCATGGCCTGGCGGATGCGGGCCTGGAACGTATCCAGGTCGCACTCGGCGCGATCGGCATACTGCAGCAGTTTGCGGTCATCGCCCAGGCGGCGTGCCATCGAGGGCAGGTGGTCGTTCAGGGCCAGGAACTGCACCTGGCCAGCACGTATCCATTGCTGGGCGATGTCGACCCCGCCCACGTGGTGGGTTTCGAAGCGCAGGTGCACATGATGCCGCGCGCCCAGCGCCTGGCGCATGCGGGCCAGCGCATCGAACATGCGCTGGGCATACGGCTCGCCGCGCAGGCCGCCTTCCCATGACAGGGTGACGCCATGGAACTCGGTGGTGATGCCGTTGGCCAATAGCTGGCGATCGACATCGTGCAAGGCCGCGTCGTAGGGGAAGGTCACGCCCGGGCGCGGCATGACGGCACGCTCGAAAGCGTCGCCATGCAGGTCTATGATGCCTGGCAGCACAAGCAGGTCGCCGGCGTCCAGCCAGGCGGCGCCTGGCGTGGGCGCGGTACCGGCGTCGCCGATACGGCCATCGCGAAAAGCCAGCTGGCCGGCGGCCAGCCCGGCGGGCGTCAACACGCGGCGCCCGGCAATGCCGGCCAGCGTGGCAAGAGAAGAAGGATCGGGGTTCATGCCGGCACCTTACCGGTGCTCTATGACAACTGGATGTCTAGACGATTTCGTACGCCCGCCCGAGTGGGTTCGGACGCCTGCTCAGGCGCTTTCGTCGGCCACCACCAACTGGACCCAGTCGCCCACGAAGCGGGTCACGCTGTACTGCAGGGGGGCGCCGTCGCGGTCGACGTTCAGGGATTCCACGTTCAGGATGGGCCGGGTCTTGGGCTGGCCGAGCAGGCGGGCCACTTCCGGCGTGGGCAGCGCGGCCGTGATGCGCGACCACTTGCGCGTGTAGTCGGCAATGCCGTAGTGCACGTAAGTGCGCGAGATCGAACGCAGCTTGCGCAGGTTGTCGGCGAAATCGGGAAAGCGCTTTTCGTCCAGGTAGTGTTCGGATACGTCGACACAGCGGTTTTCGGTCTTGCCTAGCGATTGCACCCGCAACAGCCCGGCCGAGCGGCTCAGGCCGAGCTGGCGGGCGATTTCCGCCGCACGCACGCTTTGGCTGCCGAGTACGTCGATATAGCCCAGCATGCCCTGGCTGCGCAGGTTCTCGGAAAAACGCGTGCGCTTGCCGATGGCGTAATCGATGGCGTGCTCTTGCACGAAGGTGCCGCGGCCCTGTTCGATGCGCACCAGGCCGCTTTGTTCCAGTTCGCCCATGGCGCGGCGTATGGTGTGCCGGTTCACCGAGAACTTGGCGGCCAGTTCGGGTTCGGGCGGCAACTGCTCGCCCGCTGCATAGAGCTTGTTGCGGATGTCGTCGGCCAGCAATTCGCCTATTTGCCGCCAAACCGCGACGCCCGATCCTCTTTCGACCATGGTGGTAATCCGTTCCGTAATGGCATCTTCATGTTAGACGGCCATGATTGTGCACCAGTCGCGCGCCGATGTGGCGCAGGCGGGACGTAATGCCACGCTGTCACGAAAGCTTCATGCCGCGATGTTTTACTGGCCGTGTGTTTACTAAATCTAGTCGTCTAGACGTTTAGAGGAATACATGCAGACTATAGCTTCTGATCGCACCGATGCGTACGCCCGGCGCGCAGCGTGGATGCGGGTACTGGCGCTGGCCGAGCCGGCCGTGCTGGACCAGGCAATACAGGCCCTGGGGCCATTGCCGGCCCACAGCGCGTTGCGCCCGCCGGAAAGCGGCATGGCGATGGTGCGGGCGCGTAGCGGCGGCACCGGCGCGCAGTTCAACCTGGGTGAAATGAGCATTACCCGCTGTGCCGTCACGCTGGAAAGCGGCACGATGGGCGTGGGCTATGTGCCCGGACGCGCGCGGCGCCACGCCGAGCATGCCGCCGTGCTCGATGCGCTGCTGCAGCGCGACGAGTGGCATGACCGCATCCAGGCCGGTGTGATTGCGCCCCTGGCGCAGGCGCAGGCCGAACGCGCACGGCATCAGGCGCGCGTGGCCGCGCAGACACAAGTCGAATTTTTCACGATGGTGCGGGGAGAAGACTGAGATGAAAACCCACCCCCGAAGCGCTGCGCGCTTCCCCCTCAAGGGGGCGACGCTGGCGGACCGGCAAAGCCGGCTCCGCGGCGTCCCCGCTCTGGCCGCGCCACGCGCGATGAGGCACTGACATGATTCCTGGGCAGATAACTCCATTCGACGTGCCGCCGGCGGCCGGGTTTGCCGATGCGGTAATGCAGTCGCAGCAGACCTTCCGCGCCGCGCTGCAAGCCTTGGCGCATCCGGGCAGCATCCAGGATCTCGCCGCCGATTGCGGTGTGCCGCCAGGCCTGTCGCCCGGCATGACGGCCATGCTGCTGGCGCTGGCCGACGTCGACGCGCCGGTATGGCTGCCTGCCGGCGTGCCCGAAGCCGTGCGCCACTTCCTGCGCTTTCATTGCGGCTGCCCGCTGGTGGACGACCCCTCGCAGGCGCGCTTTGCCGCGGTGCCGGCTGGTCATGCGGCACCCGAACTCAGCCGTTGCCATCCCGGCGACCCCTCGTATCCGGATACGTCCACCACGCTATTGCTGGAAGTCGAGTCCCTGGACAGGGGCGCCGCAGTGACGCTGGCCGGGCCCGGCATCGCCACGCAGCGCGTGCTGCACGCGGCCGGCTTGCCCGACGGGTTCTGGACGCAATGGCGGGCCAACCACCACCTATTTCCCCTGGGCGTGGACGTGTTCCTGATCCAGGGCCACCGGCTGTGCGGGTTGCCCCGCACGACTATCGCGGAGGGCTGACATGTACGTGGCCGTCAAAGGTGGCGAACGCGCCATCCTGAATTCTTACCGCATGCTGGATGCCTATCGGCGCGGCGATACGGCTGTGCCCGAGTTGACGCTGGCGCAGATCCGGCAGCAGATGCCGCTGGCCGTGTCGCGCGTCATGGCCGAAGGGGCGCTGTACGACCCGCAACTGGCCGCGCTGGCGATCAAGCAGGCCGCCGGCGATGTGATCGAGGCGGTGTTCCTGCTGCGGGCCTACCGCAGCACGCTGCCGCGGTTCGGCTATACGCAGCCGGCGGACACGGCGCGCATGCGCCTGTCGCGGCGCATTTCGTCGACATTCAAGGACGTGCCGGGCGGGCAGATACTGGGCCCCACGTACGACTACACGCAGCGGCTGCTGGACTTCTCGCTGGAAGATCCCGCCGAACCCGCCGCGCCGCTGGCGCCGGCCACGCAGCCCTTGCCCGCATCCATGCCGCGCGTGACCGACCTGCTGCAACACGACGACCTGATCGACCGCGAGGCCATGCCGCCGGACGACCCGGCGCCGTTCGACCTGACGCGCCAGCCGCTGGCCTTTCCGGCCGGGCGCGATGCGCGCCTGCAGAACCTGGCCCGCGCCGATGAAGGCTTCTTGTTGTCGATGGGGTATTCGACGCAACGCGGCTACGGCAATACGCATCCGTTCGCCGCCGAAATCCGCTACGGGGCGCTGGAAGTGGAGATGTTCATCGAAGAACTGGGCTTTGCCGCCGTGGTAGGCGAGATCGAGTTGACCGAATGCCAGATGGTCAGCCAGTTCGCCGGCAATGGGCACGAGCCGCCCAAGTTCACGCGTGGCTACGGGCTGACATTCGGCTATGGCGAACGCAAGGCCATGTCGATGGCGCTGGTCGATCGTGCCCTGAAGGCGCACGACCTGGGCGAGGCCGGCGATGCGCCGGCCAACGACCATGAGTTCGTGCTGTATCACAGCGACAACGTCGAGGCCTCGGGTTTCGTGCAGCATTTGAAGCTGCCGCACTACGTGGACTTCCAGGCCAACCTGGAACTGCTGCGCCGGCTGCGCCAGGAGCAGGACGCCGCCCGGCCGCAGGTTGCCGCCGCCCCATCTTCCGCCGCGCCCAGCGCGGCCCCCAGCGCGGCGCCTGCCGCCATTGCCGACGAGGCCCTGTCGTCATGAGTTCCGCTTATGCCACGGTCGCGCGCGACGACCACTACAACTTCGCGTACCTGGATGAGTCCACCAAGCGCATGCTGCGCCGCGCCTTGCTGAAGGCGGTGGCCATACCCGGCTACCAGGTGCCGTTCGGCAGCCGCGAGATGCCGCTGCCCTATGGCTGGGGCACGGGCGGCATCCAGGTGACCGCCGCCATCATTGGCACGGCCGATGTGCTGAAGGTGATCGACCAGGGTTCGGACGACACCACCAACGCCATCAATATCCGTCGTTTCTTTGGCCGTGTCACCGGCGTGCGCACGACCGAGTCCACGCGTGAAGCCTCCATCGTGCAGACGCGCCACCGCATTCCCGAGACGCCGCTGCGCGAAGGGCAGATCATGGTCTACCAGGTACCGATACCCGAGCCGCTGCGCTGGCTGGAACCCAGCGAGACCGAGACCCGCACCATGCACGCGCTGGCCGAGTACGGCGGCATGCATGTGAAGCTGTACGAAGACATCGCGCAGCATGGACACATTGCCACGACCTACGACTATCCGGTCATCGTCAACGGCCGCTACATGATGCGTCCGTCGCCCATTCCGAAATTCGACAACCCCAAGCTGGACGGCAACCCGGCGCTGATGCTGTTCGGTGCCGGCCGCGAGAAGCGTGTCTATGCGGTGCCGCCCTATACGCAGGTGAAAAGCCTGGACTTCGAAGACCATCCGTTCCGCGTCGAGCAGTGGGACCAGTGTTGCGATCTGTGCGGGTCGCGCCACAGCTACCTGGACGAGATCATCCTGGACGACCAGGGCACGCGCCGCTTCGTGTGCTCGGATACCGAATACTGCGCCGATCGCCAGGCCGCCGGCCACACCGGCGCGGCCGCCACCGTGGAGGCCGCAGCATGAGCAGCCCAGCCCTGCTTTCAGTGCGCGACATGACCTGCACCTGGGACGGCGTGCACGGCTGCCGCGATATCAGTTTCGACCTGCATCCCGGCGAAGTGCTGTGCGTGGTGGGCGAATCCGGTTCGGGCAAGAGCACGCTGCTGCAGGCGGTGTCGTGGCAGGCGCAGCCCGAGGCGGGCAGCGTCTGGTACGACACGCGCGACCGCGGCTTCGTCGACCTGGCATCGCTGTCGGCCGCCCACCTGCGGCTGCTGGCGCGCACCGACTGGGGCTTTGTGCGCCAGAACGCGCGCGATGGGCTGCGCATGCAGGTCAGCGCCGGGGCCAACATCGCCGAACGCCTGATGGCGGTGGGCCAGCGCCACTATGGCGACTTGCGCCACGCGGCGGGCAACTGGCTGCAGAAGATGGAAATCGACGTCGGCCGGCTGGATGACGCGCCGGCGGCATTTTCGGGCGGCATGCAGCAGCGCCTGCAGATCGCCCGCAACCTGGTCACGCATCCGCGCATGGTGTTCATGGACGAGCCCACCGCGTCGCTGGACGTGTCGGTGCAGGCGCGCCTGCTGGACCTGCTGCGCCAGTTGGTGGCCGACTTGAAGCTGGCTGCCATCGTGGTCACGCACGACCTGGCCGTGGCGCGGCTGCTGGCGCATCGCACGCTGGTGATGCGCGACGGGCGGGTGGTGGAAAGCGGCCTGACCGACCAGATCCTGGACGACCCGCAGCATCCTTATACGCAGTTGCTGGTGTCTTCCATCTTGCAGAGTTGAATCCCCATGAATGCCTCTACTTCCCTGATCCAGGTGCGCGGCCTGGGCAAGATGTTCACCCTGCATAACCAGCGCGGCATCCGCCTGCCGGTGTTGCGCGATGTGGATTTCGACGCCGGCCCCGGCGACTGCCTGGTGCTGGCCGGCCCGTCGGGCACCGGCAAGAGTACCTTGCTGCGTTGTCTTTACGGCAACTACCTGGCCACCGCGGGCAGCATCCGCGTGCGCGACGGCGATGCCTGGGTGGAACTGACCGGCGCGCCCGAGCAGCACATTCTGCGCTTGCGGCGCGATGTCATCGGCTATGTCAGCCAGTTCTTGCGGGTGATCCCGCGCGTCAGCACCCTGGACGTGGTGGCCGAACCCTTGCGCGAACGCGGCCAGGACGCCGCGGCCGCGCGCGAACAGGCGGCCGAGCTGCTCGCGCGCCTGAATGTGCCGCAGCGCCTCTGGAGCCTGCCGCCCGCCACGTTTTCGGGCGGCGAGCAGCAGCGCGTGAATATCGCGCGCGGCTTCATCGGCGGCCATCCCGTACTGCTGCTGGACGAACCCACCGCATCGCTGGACGCCGACAACCGCGCCGTGGTGGTGGCGCTGATCCGCGAAGCCGTGGCCGCGGGCCGCTGCCTGGTCGGCATCTTCCACGACGAAGCCGTGCGTGACGAGGTCGCCACGCGCATCCTGCCCATCCAGCCGGCCGTGGCGGCCGGCGTCCTGGAGTAGCCATGTCTGCCCTGTACCTGACCCATGCCCGCATCGTGCTGCCCGACATGGTGCTGTCCGACAGCGCCATCCTGATCGAAGATGGCGTCATCGCCGCCATCGAGCCTGACGGCGTACGCGCCGCGCAGGTGGTCGACCTGGAAGGCCAGACGCTGCTGCCCGGCCTGATCGACCTGCATTGCGACGCCATCGAGAAAGAAGCCGAGCCGCGTTCGCGCGTGCTGTTCCCGCTGGATTTCGCGGTGGCCCAGGTCGACCGGCGCAATGCGGCGGCCGGCATCACCACGCCATTCCACGCCCTGTCGTTCGCCAACAATGAGTGGGGCGTGCGCAATAACCAGACCGCCTCGCAGGTGGCGCGCACGCTGCACGCTTTCCGCGCCCACAGCCTGGTGGACAACCGCGTGCACTGCCGCTACGAGATCACCGACGCGAGCGCCATGCCGGTGTTGCAGGCCTTGCTGGACGAGGGCGTGGTGGACTTGCTGTCGGTCATGGATCATTCGCCGGGGCAGGGCCAGTTCAAGACCCTGGAAGCCTATCTGCAGTACATGATGGGCAACCACGCTATGAGCCGCGACGAGGCCGAGGACGCCGCGCGCGCCAAGCTGCAGGCCCGCGACGGCGCCGCGCTGCGGGTCGAGACCCTGCTGGAGCATGCGCGCCGCCTGGGCGTGCCCACCGCCAGCCACGACGACGATTCGGTGCAGCGCATCGCCACCATGCGCAACCTGGGCGTGTCGATGAGCGAGTTTCCCATCAACCTGGATACGGCCACGGCGGCGGTGTCTTGCGGCCTGCCCACTATCCTGGGCGCGCCGAACGTGCTGCGTGGCCAGAGCCAGAGCGGTTCGATGCGCGCCATCGACGCCGTGCGCGCGGGCGTGGCCAGTTGCCTGTGCTCGGACTACCAGCCGTCCACCCTGATCGCTGCAGCGTTTGCGGTGGCGGCGCAAAGCGATCTGACGCTGTCGCAGGCCGTGGCGCTGGTCACGGCCAACCCGGCCGATGCGTGCGGCCTGGGCGATCGCGGCCGCATTGCGGCAGGCCGGCGCGCCGACCTGGTGGCGGTGGCCCTGGTGGGGCAGTTGCCGCTGGTCAGCCACGCCTGGTCGGGGGGGAGGCTGGTGTTCGCCGCCCACTATCACGCCGCTTCGCGCCAGCCGGCGCGCGAGGCCGTGGCGGCCTGAAGGCACGCGCGGGGGGCTGCGGCCGGCAGGGCTGGCGCCCGTCGCCGGCCTTCTGGTTAAATGGGCTGCATCTGCCAGTCCGTGCAACGGGCCGGCGCTTCATGGCCGGAGGGCTGCATCATGGCAAATCTGAATTTCACGCAAGATCTCGAAGCCCCTGATCTGTGGGCGGCCGAGAACGTGCCGGCCGGCCCGGGCCGCTCGCCCATCCATGTCATGGTGCAAACCGACGGCGAAGAGCCCAGCCCGGCGGCATCGCGCGTGGTGCGCGACTTGTTGGCCAGGCTCGACGAACAAGTCCTGGCTGCCGCCGATTCCCTGCTCGACCACTATTCGCCCGAGCAATGGCTGAAACAGGGCATCGATCCGACGCAGTGGTTGCCCGAGGAAACCGCCAAGGCCATGGCCGGCTGCGCGGTATTGCGCGCCCTGTGGCTGTTCGACGAAACCGGCGAGGGCTACGAAATGTGGTTCACCGTGCCGTGGGATGCCGAACACACCTATGACGTCGAGTTCGACGCAGGCGAGCCGATAGGCTGTTCGGTCAACGATTGAGCACCGGCCGGGGCCGCGACTCGAAACAAAGTTATTCATGCAAATCAATGGCTTGAATAGCGGCCTCGGCTAACCGCGCAAGGCGGCGCAGGCGCCGGATGGCGCCTGCGCACGGCGGGTGGCACCACCGGCCCAGGCCGCCGGCGCTGCGGTGCGTGGGTGCGCGCTGACACCTTCCGTGACATTGGCCACCCGGGAGCCCATCCCAATCCCGGCTAAAATCCCGCTATTCAGCAAGGCTCCAACCCATCGTTCCATTGCCATTCAGGAGGACCACCCCATGGCCCTAGTTTCCATGCGCCAGTTGCTCGACCACGCCGCCGAGCACGGTTACGGCATTCCCGCGTTCAACGTCAACAACCTGGAGCAGGTTCAGGCCATCATGGAAGCCGCTGCTGAAACCGACAGCCCGGTGATCATGCAGGCCTCGGCCGGCGCGCGCAAATATGCGGGCGAAGGCTTCCTGAAGTACCTGATCCAGGCCGCGGTGGAGTCCTATCCCCACATTCCGGTGGTCATGCACCAAGATCACGGCCAGTCGCCCAAGGTTTGTCAGGGCGCCATCGACCTGGGCTTCTCCAGCGTCATGATGGACGGCTCGCTGAAAGAAGACGGCAAGAGCATCGCCGAATACGACTACAACGTCGAAGTCACCAAGAAGGTCGTCGACATGGCCCACAAGGTGGGCGTTACCGTCGAAGGCGAACTGGGTTGCCTGGGTTCGCTGGAAACCATGATGGGCGACAAGGAAGACGGCCATGGCGCCGAAGGCACCATGACCCGCGAGCAACTGCTGACCGACCCCGAGCAGGCCGCCGACTTCGTACGCAAGACCCAGCTCGACGCCCTGGCCATCGCCATCGGCACCAGCCACGGCGCCTACAAGTTCAGTCGCAAGCCCACCGGCGACATCCTGTCGATCGCGCGTATCAAGGAAATCCACACCCGCCTGCCCAACACCCACCTGGTGATGCACGGCAGCTCCAGCGTGCCGCAGGAACTGCTGGCCGAGATCCGCGAATTTGGCGGCGACATGAAAGAAACCTATGGCGTGCCCGTGGAAGAAATCCAGGAAGCCATCAAGTTCGGCGTGCGCAAGGTCAATATCGATACCGATATCCGCCTGGCCATGACCGGCGCCATCCGCCGTTTCTTCGCCGAGAATCCCGGCAAGTTCGACCCGCGCGAATACCTGAAGCCCGCCCGCGCCGCCGCCAAGGCGATTTGCGTGCAGCGCTACACCCAGTTCGGCACCGCCGGCAACGCCAGCAAGATCAAGCCGCTGCCGCTGACCGACATGGCGCAGCAGTACGCCACGGGCAAGCTGGCCCAGGTCGTGCAATAAGCCTGCGGCAGGCTTGCGGCGCGGCCCCGTGCGGGCCGCGCCGGCCGCCGGCGCGTCAGCCCGGGGCGTTGCGTCCGTAGCTGGGCACGGCCGGATCGCTGCGGTGCCATGCCGGCGCCGAATCGGTCCATAGCGCCAAGCGCGGGTGGAACACATCGGGGTCGTCCAGCGACCCCGCTTTTACGATGACGTACCCCGCACCTTCGGTGCGCCCGAACAGCGGCGTGCCGCAATCGGCACAAAAACTGCGTACCACCGTGTTGCCAGAGTCGCCCTGGTAGGCGTGTTCGCGCGCCTGGCCCCGCAGCACCCGAAGGGCATCGGGCGCCAGCAGCAATGCATGGGCCGGGGCGCCGCCGCTGGCGTACTGGCAGTCGCGGCAATGGCAGGTGGCTGCCGTCATGGGTTCGGCCGTGATCGTGTAGCGCACGGCGCCGCATTGGCAGCCGCCGGTCAAGGGAGAAAAAGCAGGTGGTGCGGGCATGCGGTGGCTCCTGGGCGGGCTGGCAGGGTATAGCTGGCGGTCGACTCGGTGCTGTTGTGGGGGGCTTTGTTTGCGTTCTTGGATCGCCTTGCCGTCCAGGGCGTGGGGCCGGGCGAAGCCCGTCGGGCTCGGGCGCATGCAGGCGCCCTCGGCCTGCTGCGCAGGCTGCCCCGCCGGTCGACTCGCCCGGCCCCACGCCCTGGACGGCAAGGCTGGCCAGTGTCTCACAATGAGACCGGACATCGCCTGGTTTTGCCTCTGGAAACGACGGTTCGAATTTGCACTGATGCAGTCCCCGCACCGACGCGGCCGCGGCATTTGCAGTAATCTATGCTCATTTTTGCCATAGGCCGATTCGTGACTTCCGCCCTGCATCAATCCAGCATCAAGTCCCTGCCGCTACTGGGTCGCGGCAAAGTGCGCGACATGTACGCCGTGGGCGACGACAAACTGCTGATCGTCGCCACCGATCGTATTTCCGCGTTCGACGTCATTCTCGACGACCCGATCCCGGGCAAGGGCCAGGTGCTGACCGAACTGACCGAGTTCTGGCTGAGCAAGCTGGCGCATATTCTGCCCAACCATTCCACCGGCGTGCAGCCCGAAGACGTGGTGGCGCCCGACGAACTCGACCAGGTGCGGGGCCGTGCCGTCGTGGTCAAGCGCCTGCAGCCCATCCTGGTCGAGGCCGTGGCGCGCGGCTACCTGATCGGCTCGGGCTGGAAAGACTACCAGGCTACCGGTTCGTTGTGCGGCATCCAGTTGCCCGCCGGACTGCAGCAGGCCAGCAAGCTGCCCGAACCCATTTTCACGCCGGCGGCCAAGGCCGAATTCGGCATGCATGACGAAAACGTCGATTTCGCCCACGTGGTCAACGAAGTGGGCCAGGACATGGCCGAGCGCATCCGCGACGTCACCTTGCGCCTGTACGCCGAAGCCGCTCAGTTCGCGGCCACCAAGGGCATCATCATTGCCGATACCAAGTTCGAATTCGGCCTGGATGACGACGGCACCCTGTACTTGATGGACGAGGTGCTGACGCCGGATTCGTCGCGTTTCTGGCCGGCCGACGGCTATCGCGTGGGCATCAGCCCCCCGTCGTTCGACAAGCAGTTCGTGCGCGACTGGCTGGAAACCCAGACTTGGGACAAGACCCCGCCGGCCCCGCGCCTGCCGCAAGACGTGCTGCAGAAGACCGCCGCCAAGTACCGCGAGGCGCTTGACCGCCTGATGGCCTGAGGAAGGGCCGAGGCTGGCCGGGCCTGCGCCCGCCGCCGCCAATTGCACGAAATAGGGCGGTTTAGCCGCCTTGTTTGCCCGCCAGCGCAACGCAATATTTCGTATCGTAACGATCGACCTCCGGAGGATCGATCGCATGATCATGATGTTGCCCTTTCTGACCAGCGCCTTGGCGGTGTGGTACGGCATGCTTGGCAAGCGTCGCCCGTGCTTCACGCTGTGGCTGGCCACGTTGCTGATGTTCGTGGCCGGCGCGCGGCTGCACCTGGCCGAGCCCTTCATACTGGCCCTGTAGGGGCCGGCCCGAATGAGCGTGATCTTCTCGCTGAACCCCGCCCGGGGTTCGCGCATCATCAATACGCTGGCATTGCTTGGCATCAGCATCCTGCTGTATGTAGCGCTTGCCTGGCAGTTGCTGTTCGATGCCGCGCCGTGCCCGCTGTGCCTGTTGCAGCGGGCGGCGTTCGTGATGGCCGGCATCGGGTTGCTGCTGAATATCCGGCTGGGGCCCTCGCCGCTGCATTACGCCATGGTGGTCGCGGCATCGCTGGGCGGGTTGGTGGCGGCCGGCAACCAGTTGCTGGCGCAGGCCGGGCCGGGCGCGCTGCCCGGCGGTCCGCCGCTGCTGGGCATGCATGTGTATTCCTGGTCGTTCCTGGCGTTCTGCACGCTGCTGGTGTTCTGCGTGCTGATGCTGGCGGCAGACCGCAAATGGGGCGATAACGCCCTGAAAAAACCCGTTGCGTTGCCAGCCCTGGTCATCATGGGGCTGTTCTTGCTGGCTATCCTGGCCAATGTGGCGGCTACGTCGCTGGAATGCGGGTTGGGCGAATGCCCGGGCAGCATCGCGGTGCCCGCCGCGCCGCCTGCCGGCAGCGGTTCGTAGGCACGCCGGGCCGGCTCGTGGCCGAGGCGGGTAAAATATCGGGTTTTCCGCCAGCCGCGCCAATTGCGCGCTGCCCGCCCCGCCTTCTGTCTTGCCGACTCTGCCATGACGACTACTTCCTCAGCATCCGCGCCAGCCACTCCTGTGGTGGGCGTGATCATGGGTTCTTCCAGCGACTGGGACATCATGAAACACGCCGTGGCCATGCTGGAAGAATTTGGCGTGCCGCATGAAACCCGCGTCATTTCGGCCCACCGCATGCCGCAGGACATGGCCGACTACGGCGCCGCCGCGCGCTCGCGGGGCCTGCGCGGCATCATCGCCGGGGCGGGGGGCGCGGCCCACTTGCCCGGCATGATGGCCGCCCTGACCGAAGTACCGGTGTTCGGCGTGCCCGTGCCGTCCAGATACCTGCGCGGCGAAGACTCGCTGCTGTCCATCGTGCAGATGCCCAAGGGCGTGCCGGTGGCCACCTTCGCCATTGGCGAGGCAGGCGCGGCCAATGCGGCGCTGCATGTCATCGCCACGCTGGCCGTTACCGACGATGCGCTGCATCGCCAACTGGTGGCGTTTCGCGCCCGCCAGACCGAAGCGGCCCGCAACATGGTCGTTCCCCCGCAGCCCTGACCTTGCCACGCGTCCGCCATCGGCCGCGCCATCCGTATGACTTCATCTACTGATTCCTTCACGATCGCGCCCGGCAGCTGGCTGGGCTTGCTGGGCGGCGGCCAACTGGGCCGCATGTTTTGCCATGCCGCGCAAAGCCTGGGCTATCGCGTGGCCGTGCTCGACCCGGCCGCCGACGGCCCGGCCGCCATGGTGGCCGACCGCCACATCCAGGCGGCCTACGATGACGCGGCCGGCCTGAGCCAGTTGGCGCAGCTGTGCCGCGCCGTGACCACCGAGTTCGAGAACGTGCCGGCCGACAGCCTGCGTGCGCTGGCCGCGCAATGCCGGGTCAGCCCGGCAGCCGACGCGGTGGCCATCGTGCAGGACCGCATTGCCGAAAAAGCCTTTATTGCCGGGCAGGGCATCCCGGTGGCGCCGCACGCTGCCATCCGCGCCGCGCAAGATCTGCAAGACGCGCCGGCCGGCCTGTTCCCCGGCATTCTGAAGGTGGCGCGCCTGGGCTACGACGGCAAGGGCCAGGCACGCGTGGCCACACGCGAAGACGCGCTGGCCGCCTATGCCGAATTCGGCGGCGTGGCCTGCGTGCTGGAAGCCCTGATGCCGCTGGACTACGAAATCTCGGTCGTGCTGGCGCGCGGCTTCGATGGTGCCGACGTGGTGTTCCCGGTGGCGCGCAACTTGCATCGCGACGGCATCCTGGCGGTGTCCACCGTGGCGGGTACCGAGGGCGATGCCGCCCATGCGCAGCGGCAGGCGCAGGCGACCGACGCGGCGCGCGCCATTGCGCGCGGGCTGGGCTATCACGGTGTGCTGTGCGTGGAGTTCTTCGTGCTGACCGACGGCAGCGTGGTGGTCAACGAGATCGCGCCGCGTCCGCACAACAGCGGCCACTACACGCTGGATGCCTGTGTCACCAGCCAGTTTGAGCAACAGGCGCGTGCGATGGCCGGCTTGCCGCTGGGCAGCACGGCGCTGCTGGCGCCGGCCGTGATGCTCAACATCCTGGGCGATATCTGGTTCGAGCCGGGCGCCACGTCGCCGCGCGAACCCGATTGGGCCGGGGCCCTGGCCGTGCCGTCGGCCAAGCTGCATTTGTATGGCAAGCACGATCCCCGGCGGGGCCGCAAGATGGGCCACGTTACCGTGGTGGCTGCCACGCTGCAGCAGGCGCGCGCCGATGCCGCGCGCGTCGCGGTGGCGCTGGGCATGGCCGCACCCGAATGAACCCGATGTCCACGCCGTCGCACGCTTTGCCCGATGCTGCCGCCATCGCCAGTGCCGCCCAGCGGTTGCTGGCCGGCGAACTGGTGGCGTTTCCCACTGAAACCGTCTACGGCCTGGGTGCCGATGCCGAGAACCCGCAGGCCGTGGCGCGCATCTACGCGGCCAAGGGCCGGCCTTCGAACCATCCTGTCATCGTGCACCTGGCGCCGCAGGCCGACCTGGGCTATTGGGCCAGCCATGTCCCGGAACAGGCGCAGCGCCTGATCGATGCATTCTGGCCCGGCCCGCTGACGCTGATCCTGCCGCGCGCGCCGCACGTGGGGGCGGCGGTCAGCGGCGGGCAAGACAGCATCGGCCTGCGCTGTCCCTCGCATCCCGTGGCGCAGGCGCTGCTGCGCGCCTTCGCGGCCGGCAAGCCCGGCGGGCATGGCGGGTTGGCCGCGCCATCGGCCAACAAATTCGGGCAAGTGTCGCCCACCCATGCCGAGCACGTGCGCGGCGAATTCCCGCAAGAAGTCGCGCAAGGCATGCCGGTGCTGGATGGCGGGCCGGCGCAGGTGGGCATCGAGTCCACCATCATCGATCTGTCGCGGCTGGGGCAGGGGGTGGGGCCAGTGCTGCTGCGTCCCGGCCATGTCACGCCCGCCCAGGTCGAGGCCGTGCTGGGCGTGGCGGTGGGCATGCCCGACGCCGCCGCGCCGCGCGCCTCGGGTACGCTGAAGGCCCACTACGCCCCGCATACCCCGCTGGAGTTGGTGCCGCCGCAGCGCCTGGCCGAGGCCGTCAGCGGCCACGGCCTGCCCACCGGCCGCGTGGCGGTGGTGGCATTCGGCGCTGCGCCGGCCGCGCTGGATGCGCGAGTGGGCTGGCACCAGGTGCCCGATGACCCGGGCCGCTATGCGCAAGCCTTGTACGCGATGTTGCGTACGCTCGACGGCGGGGGCTATGCACGTATCTTGGTGCAAGAGCCTCCGGGGGGGGATGCCTGGCGGGCGGTCAATGACCGCATCGGGCGGGCGGCGGCGGCATTCAGCCTGGATACGGGTGGGTTGCCGGGTACTTAGCACGTATGGTGCCGCTATCGACGGCCGCCCCCCGCCGTGGCTTTACAGCACCAGGAACTGGCCGAGCCTGTCGGCGGCGGCCTGCATGGGGGCCAGGAATTCGCTGGTCAGCCGCGCCAGCGGCACGCGCGGCGATTTCACGCTGACGTTCAAGCCGCCGCAGGCCCGGCCGCTGGCGGCGCGCACGGGAACGGCAATGGCGCGCACGTTCAATTCGATTTCCTGGTCCACCACTGCGTAGCCTTGATCGCGCACGCGAGCGATGATCTCGCGCAGGCGTGCCGGCGAAGTCTCGGTGAACTCGGTGTAGGGCGCCAGTTCCACGGAGTCGAAATAGCGGTCCAGCGCGGCGGGCGGCAGTTGCGCGAGCATGACGCGCCCGATGGTGGTGCAATACGCCGGCAAGCGGCTGCCCAGGCCCAGCGTGGTGGCCAGGATGCGGTGCACTTCCGAGCGCGCCAGGTACAGGACTTCGTTGCTTTCCATGATGGCCAGCGCGCAGGTTTCGTTCACGGTGGCGCTCAGCTCTTGCAGCACCGGCTGCGCCAGCGAGACGAACGGCGTGGACGAGAAATACGCGTGGCCCAGGCTCAGGATCAGCGGCGTCAGCACGTAGTGGCGGCCCTGCTGCTCGGCAAAGCCCAGGCGGATCAGGGTATGCAGGCAGCGCTGGGTGACGGCGCGCGGCAGGCCCGCGCGCCGGCTCAGGTCGGCGGCGGTTTGCGGGTAGCGTCGTTCGCCGAAGGCGCGGATCACGCGCAGGCCGCGCGACAGCGTCAACATGAAGTCCGGGTCGCCGCGAAAGCGGTCGGGGTGCTCGTCGGCGGGCAGCGGCGCGGCGTAATCGGGCGGGGGCGGCGGATTGCGCATCAGGCGGCGCGCAGCGGCGCTCCGGTGCGCGACTGCAGCGTTTGCAGGGTGAGGCCGTTGATCATATCGCGAACCACCAGCCCGGCGGGCGTGACGTCGATCACCGCCAGGTCGGTATAGACGCGGCTGACCACGCCCGCGCCGGTCAGGGGCAAGGTGCAGCGCTGCACGATCTTGGGCGTGCCGTCCTTGGCGTTGTGTTCCATCATGATGTACACGCGCCGCGCGCCCACTGCCAGGTCCATGGCGCCGCCCACGGCGGGCGGTTCGCCGGCGCGGCCCAGCGACCAGTTGGCCAGGTCGCCGGCAGCCGACACTTGCATGCCGCCCATCACGCAGATGTCCAGGTGCCCGCCACGCATCATGGCGAATGAATCGGCGTGATGAAAGAATGCGCCGCCCGGCAGCAGCGTCACGGGCTGCTTGCCGGCGTTGATCAGGTCGCGGTCGGCGGCTTCGGGCGCGGGCGGCGGGCCCATGCCCAGGATGCCATTCTCGCTATGCAGCACGATGTCGCGGCCTGGGGGCAGGTGGGCGGCGATCAGCACCGGCATGCCGATGCCCAGGTTGACGTAGCTGCCCTCGGGAATGTCATGCGCCACACGCCGCGCCAGTTGCTCGCGGGTCAGGGGCTGGAAGCTGGGGGGCGTGCTCATGGCCGTTCAACTGGAAAAACCGGGGTTGGCCACGACGGCCAACCGGTGCACGAAAATGCCTGGCGTCACGATGGCTTCGGGCGGCAGCTCGCCCAGCTCGGCGCGCTGGCGCACCTGCACGATGGTGGTGGCCGCCGCCATGCACATCACCGGCCCGAAATTGCGCGCGCTCATGCGGTAGGTCAGGTTGCCCCAGCGGTCGGCGCGGTCGGCCTGCACCAGGGCGAAGTCGCCGTGCAGGGGATGCTCGAATACATAATGGCGCCCGTTGATTTCGCGGGTTTCCTTGCCGGCCGCCAGTTCCGTGCCGTAGGCGGTGGGCGTGTAGAAGCCGCCCAGTCCGGCCCCCGCGGCGCGCAGGCGTTCGGCGATGGTGCCTTGCGGCACGCACTCGAGTTCGATCTGGCCGCGCCGGTACAGGTCGTCGAATACCCAGGAATGCGATGCCTTGGGAAACGAGCAGATCATCTTGCGCACGCGTCCGGCCTTGATCAGCGCCGCCAGGCCGGTTTCGTGGTTGCCGGCGTTGTTGTTGACGACCGTGAGTTCGCGCGCACCCTGCTCGATCAGGGCGCCGATCAGGTCGGTGGGCATGCCGGCCCCGCCGAATCCGCCGATCAGCAGCGTGGCCCCGTCGTGGATGCCGGCGACCGCCTCGGTGGCCGAGGCGACGAATTTATCGATCATGGTGCGCGCCTGGAGTCAGTTCACGGTGATGTGGGCTTCCTTGATGATCTGCGCGTAGCGATCGGAATCGGTGCGCATCAGTTCGGCGAATTCGGCCGGCGTGCTGCCGGTGGGCAGGAAGCCGGCATCCACGAATTTCTGCGTGACATCGGGTTCGTGCACGATGGCGCTGATTTCGCGGGCCATGCGCTCGATGACGGGCTTGGGCGTACCGGTGGGAGCCAGCAACCCGGCCCACGAGCCGGTCACGAAGCCCGGGAAGCCGGCTTCTTCCATGGTGGGCACGTCGGGCTCGCTGGGCCAGCGCTTCTTGCCGGTAAATGCCAGCACTTTCAGCTTGTCTTGCTTGACGTACTGCATGGGCACCAGCACCGGGTCGAACACCATCGATACCCGGCCGGCCAGCAGATCGGTCAGGATGGGGGCGCTGCCCTTGTAGGCCACGTGCGTCATCTTCAGCTTGGCCTGCAGCGCGAAATCGGCGCCGGTCAAGTGGGCGCTGGACCCCGTGCCGCTGGATGCATACGTCAGCGTGTCGGGGTGCTTGCGTCCGTAGTCGACCAGTTCGGCCACGCTGTTGACGGGCAGGTCTTTGCTGACGAACAGGAACAGCGGCAGGTCGGCCATGTGCACGACCGGTTCCAGCTGCGACGGCGAATACGACAGCTTGTACAGGTGGGTGTTGATCACATAAGCGGGCAGTATGCTGAGGAATGTGTAGCCATCGGGCGCGGCCTTGGCTGCGATGGCCGAACCCAGCGTGCTGTTGGCGCCCGGCCGGTTCTCGATGATGATGTTCTGGCCCAGCCGAGCCGACAGCTTGTCCATGACGATGCGGGTCACGGTGTCGGTGGCGCCGCCCGGGGTGTAGGGCACGATGACCTTGATGGGCTTGGCGGGCCAGGCGTCGGCGGCGTGGGCAGCTGCGCCGGGCAGGGCGCTGGCCAACGTGGCCGCTAGCAGGGCGGCCAGGGCAGCGCGCCGGGCGGGCCGGACACGCGTGCGGGAAAAGGGAACGGGCATGGGTTTGTCTCCGGCTGTTGGGCATGAGCCGGAACAGGCGGCGCTGGACCGCGCTTGCCCCCGGATCTGCCGGTTGGTCTTGTGAGCGAACCGTGTCGCGGGAAAAGTATGCGCGCGTTGGCCGCCGCCTTCGAGAACCGCGCCTGTTTTTGTGTTCGGTGACCGAACTTCATGCGCGCGACCCGCTGGCAACGAATTGCCCGCCGGCTTGGCGCCAGCCCGGTAATGGTTCTATCCTTGGGGCCCGGAATGGACCTACCCACTGGCGGGTTCCCTTCCTATGATGCCTTACCGACGCGCGGCCGGCCGGCCGCGTTTTTGCAACCCTGCTTTACGGAAACACCATGAACGGCGCCGATAGCCTTTGCGATACCCTGCTTGCCAACGATGTGGACGTTTGTTTTGCCAACCCCGGCACGTCCGAAATGCACTTCGTGGCGGCTCTGGATCGCAAGCCGCGCATGCGCTGCGTGCTGGGGCTGTTCGAGGGCGTGGTCACCGGCGCGGCCGACGGCTATGCGCGCATGGCCGACAAGCCCGCGGCCACGCTGCTGCACCTGGGGCCGGGGCTGGGCAATGGCCTGGCCAACCTGCACAACGCCAAGCGCGCGCGCACGCCCATGGTGAACGTGGTGGGCGATCACGCCACCTACCACGTGCAATACGATGCGCCGCTGACCAGCGACGTGGAAGGCGTGGCACGTCCCATGTCGCACTGGGTGCGCCGCACGCTGGCCGCCGGCGACCTGGCGGTCGACGCGGCTGAAGCGGTGCGCGTGGCGCGCCAGGCCCCGGGCAACATCGCCACCCTGATCCTGCCGGCCGATGCGGCCTGGGGCGAATTGCCCGCCGATACTCCGGCGCCGCCCGTGGCAGCGCTGGCCGCGCCGCCGCAGACCACCCACGACGCCGTGCGCGCCGCGGCGCAGGCCATCCGCGCCGGCCAGGGCGCGGCTCTGATGCTGGGCGGCATGGCGCTGCGCGAGCCGGCCCTGTCCGTGGCCGGGCGCATTGCGCGGGCTACCGGCGTGCGCCTGCTGTCGCCCACCTCGAACCGCCGCACCGAGCGCGGCGCCAATCGCACCCCGGTGACGCGCGTGCCCTATCCGGTGGACCAGGCCGTGGCCCTGCTGAAAGACGTGAGCCAACTGATTCTGGTGGGTGCCAGCGCACCGGTGGCCTTCTTTGCCTATCCGGGCAAGCCCAGCTTGCTGGCGCCGCAAGAGCAGGCGCCCATCGTGCTGGCCACGCCCGAGCAAGACCTGCTGCAGGCCCTGCAATGGCTGGCCGACGAACTGGGCATCGCCGCCAACGCGCCCGGCCTGCTGCCGGTGGCGTCGTCGGCCGAGATGCCGCGCTCGGGTGCGCTGACGGGCACGGCGGTCAACATCATCACCGCCCGCCTGCTGCCGGAAAACGCCATCGTCTGCGATGAGTCGGTCACGCAAGGGCGCGAGTTTCCCGCCATCAGCGCTACCTCGGCGCCGCACGACTGGCTGCAATTGACGGGCGGCGCCATCGGCATCGGCCTGCCGCTGGCCACCGGGGCGGCCGTGGCCTGCCCCGACCGCAAGGTCATCACCCTGCAAGCCGACGGCAGCGGCATGTACACCGTGCAGGCCCTGTGGACCCAGGCGCGCGAACAGCTCGATTGCCTGACCATCATCCTGGCCAACCGTTCCTATGCGACCCTGCACGGCGAGATGAAGAACGTGGGCGTGCTGGAACCGGGTCGCAACGCCCGCCGCATGCTCGATCTGCAAGAGCCCAGCCTGGACTGGGTCAGCCTGGCCGCCGGCATGGGGGTCGAGGCGGTACGCGTCGATACGGTCGAGGCGTTCACCAAGGCAATGCAGGCGGGATTGGCGCGCAAGGGACCGTTCTTGATCGAGGCGCTTATTTGATCGCGGGCCTCAGGCCGTGAAATAACCGGGTTGCTGTGCGCCGACCACCGCCCGGTATTCTTCCAACAGCAGCTCGGCGTGGAGCGTCAGCGGCCGCATGCGCGAGCGTACGATGCGCGACCGGATGGGCACGGTGGGGCGAAACGGCTTGATGACGAACTGATCCAGCGCGAACGGCATGACCGCGGCCGGTTCGACCAGGCCGACGCCCACGCCGGCGCTTATCAGCGATAACAGCGCCGACGATGAGGTGACCTCGACCGATACCGGCATGCGCACGCCCTCTTCGGAAAAGGCGTTCTCGATCAGGCACCCGAAGTTGGTCTGCGGGCCGTACGACAGGAATGTCTCGGCCGCCAGGTCGTGCGCCGTCACGTGGGGCAGGCTGGCGTAGCGATGCCCGCGCGGTGCGACGCAAATGACGTGTTGCGTACCCAGGTCTTCATTTTGTGTATCGGCAGACGGCGTCAGGTCGTGCACCAGGCCGAAATCGGCCTGGCCGGCCTGCACGCGATCGACCACGGGCTGGTTGGCCAGAATTTCCATGGTGACCGTGATGCCCGGGTAGCGTTCGCGCAAACGCTTGATGGCCAACGGCATGAACGACGTGGCTTGCGTGGGAATGGCCGCCACAGTGACCTTGCCCCGGTCCGGATCGACCAGGCTGCCGATCAGGCGCTGCACCATGCCGTAGGCGCCGTGCAGCCGCTCGACGCTGTCTTGCAGTTGCCTCGCATGCGGGGTCGGTATCAGGCGCTGGTGGGCGCGTTCGAACAAACGCAGGCCGATGTCGGTTTCCAGTTGGCGCAACATGCGGCTGGCACCGGATTGTGTCATGCCCAGCAGTTTCGCGGCCCGCGATACCGAACCGGTCACCATCACGGCATGGAACACGCCAAGCTGGGCGAAGCTTGGCTCGCATAATTCGGTGGAATGGGTCAGGCCGAGTTGGGGGCGCATACTCATGTCGTGAAGAGCCATCGGGGATGGCCGGCGATCAGGTTGTACCGACCCTAGGGGAAGTACGGATAGATGCAAAAGTCATATATTGCATGAAAGAAATGGCCTCGTCATCATGGCCGCTCCTTGTGAGTCCCCTCAGGAGCAAACCATGAAGATGCTGGTGCAGGACCCTTGCCTGGTTGACGCGGCACAGCGCGCGCTGGCCGATCCCTCGTTGTCGTCAGCGCGCCGGCGCCAACTGCTTGGACTGCTGGGGGCGGCTGGTCTGGCCGCGCTGGCCCCGATGGGCGGTGCGCGTGCCGATACGTCGCGCATCGTGGTGTGCAACTGGGGCGGAGACGCCATCAAGCACCAGCCCACCGTGTGGGGCAAGCCGTTCGAGCGCGCCACCGGCACGCGGGTCGAGTTCGACGGCACCGGCCCGTCGTTCGGCAAGATCCGCACCATGGTCGAATCGAAGAACGTCGTCTGGGACGTTTGCGATGCCAATCTCGCGGCCGCCCATTCGCTGGGCAAGCGCGGCTATCTGGAACCCATCGACTATCAGGTGGTCGACCGCAACAAGGTCCGGCCCGGATTCAGTAGCGAATACGGCATCTCGCATTTCATCTATAGCTTCGTGCTGGCCTACGACAAGCAGGCGTTTGGCGGCCGCACGCCGAGTACCTGGGCCGATTTCTGGAACACCGAGGATTTCCCCGGTACGCGCATTTTGCCGGACCGTGTCCTGGCCACGCTCGAGGCCGCCCTGATGGCCGACGGCGTGCCGGCCGATGCCGCCAAGCTCTATCCCATTGACGAAAAGCGCGCGCTGGCGAAAATCTCTGAGATCAAGGACAACGCCATCTTCTGGAAGACGGGTGCCGAAAGCCAGCAGTTGCTGCGCCAGGGCGAGGCGACCATGGGGCTGGTATGGCATACGCGCGCCGTGGTCATGCGTCGCGAACCGGGCTCGCGCATCGATTTCACCTGGAATCAGGGCGTCCTGATCCCCGCCGGCTGGCTGGTGCCCAAGGGCAATCCGGCCGGACGCAAGGTGTTCGATTTCATCGCGTCGACGCAGTCGCCCGAAAGCCAGCTCGAACTGCTGCGCCTCATGGGCAATGGGCCCGCCAACCCCGCCGCCAATGCGCTGGTGCCGGCCGAATTGCGCCGCGACAACCCTACCGACGACGAGAATTTCGCGCGCCAGGTGGTGGCCGATTACATCTGGCACGGCGATAACCAGGACCGCATCTACAACGAGTACGTCAAGGTGATTACGGGTTGAAGCGGCATGAGTGAATACGTTGAAATCGTGCTGCATGGCGGGCGGATCGCAACCCTGGATGCCGTGCTGGGCATCGTCCCGGCCGTGGCGATACGCGATGGGCGTATCGTGGCGGCAGGCACCGACGCCGATTGCCTGGCACTGGCTGGGCCAGGTACCGCCAAGGTGCATCTGTGCGGCGCCTTCGCCATGCCGGGCATCAACGACAGCCATTGCCATCCGGACGGCCAGGCGGTCAAGGCAGGACGGTGGGATGATCTTTCTCAGGGCCTGGCGGGCCCTGGCAGCCTGCTGGGCCGCATCGCCGCGTTCGACCGCCGCGCGCCGCGCGAGGCCTGGTACCTGGGCTTCCGGTTCGATGAGCGCGATACCGGCGGCTATCCGGCACGCCAGGCGCTTGATGCCGCGGCGCCAGATCGTCCGGTATTCCTGTTGCGCCGCGATGCGCAGGTTGGCATCGCCAATGCAGCGGCCCTGGCGCGCCTGCGCGCCAGTACCGCTGCGGTCCCGGCCCATTGCCTGGACGACGCATCCGGCATGGCGCACGGCCGCGGCGTCTTTGCGTTCACGGCCCTGATCGCGGCCAGCGACCGTATCGACGACTATCTGCAAGGTTATCCCGCGATCTTCCGCGACATGGCGCGCCTGGGCATCACCAGCGTGCACAATGCGCTGACCAGCCGCCTGGCGGCCCAGGCCTATCGGCGCCTGCATGCCGAGCGTGCCTTGCCGGTGCGGGTCGGCATGATGCTCAACGGCCGCGATCTCGACTTGATCGACGAAACCATCGAGGCCGGTATGCGCTTCGGCCATGGCGATGCCGGGCTGCACTTGCTGGGCGTGGAATACGGCTCGGATGGCAGCACCAGCGGGCGGACGGCGGCCTACTATGCCCCGTACACCGGGCAAGAGGGCGAAGATGGCGCGCCGGCCAATCGCGGCGACTTGAATTTCAGTGCCGAAGAGCTGGCCGCCAAGGTCGCGCGGGTAATGGGCGCCGGCCTGCAGGTGGCCGCGACAGGCAACGGCGACCGCGGCATCGACTTCGCGCTCGACGCTTTCGAGCGGGGGCTGACCCAATATCCCAAGGCTGTCCGCCCGCGTATCGAGCATTGTTGCTGCGCGCCGCCAGATATCCAGGACCGCATGGCCCGGCTGGGCGTGATCGATTCGTCGGCCTCGGGTTTTCTGTACAACCTGGGCGACGCCTATTTGCGCAATCGCCCCGATGCCGACATACCCTGGTTCTGGCCGCATCGCAGCATGCTGGCGCAAGGCGTGCTGGTGTGCGGGCATTCCGATGCGCCGGTGTGCGAGCGCAACCCCTTCCTGGGCATGGCGGCCATGGTGACGCGCAAGACGGCCTCGGGCGCGGCGATCAACGCCAGCCAGGCGATTCCCATCGACGCGGCCATGCGTTGCTATACCGTCAACCCCGCCGTCGCCGAGAACCAGGCGGCGACCAAGGGCACACTGGCGCCTGGCCGGTTGGCCGACCTGATCGTGCTCGACCGCGATCTTTACGCGATCGATGCCGAGCAAATTCGCGGCACGGCCGTGCAGGCCACGCTGGTGGGCGGCCGCACGATCTATCGCTCACCTGATGCGGCCTGGGCCGCCGACCTGCCCGAAGGAGGCTGAACATGCGTCGATCCTTGCCTGCGGTGTTGGTAGTTCCGGTGGTCGTGCTGGTCGGCTGCCTGTTCCTGCTGCCGGTGCTGCGCATCCTGGCGATCAGCTTCACCGAACCCACAGTCGGGCTGGGGAACTACGCCGCGTTGTTCACCGAGCCGCTGTATCGCAAGATCATGGCGACCACGCTGCGCATTTGCGTGTGGACGACGCTCATTGCCCTGGTGCTGGGCTATGTGGTGGCCTACGTCATGGCGAACGTGCCGCAGCACGTGCGTAGCTGGATGGTCATCGGGCTGCTGGTTCCGTTCTGGCTGTCGGTGCTGGTACGGGCCTTTGCCTGGGTGCTGCTGCTATCGCGCGAAGGCGTGGTCAATGCCACGCTGATGGCGCTGGGCCTGGTCGACCAGCCGCTGGCCTTGCTGCGCAACGAGACCGGCGTGTTGATCGGAATGGTGCATTACATGGTGCCCTATGCCGTGCTGCCCATGCTTACCACTATGCTGGGCATTGACGCTTCGTTGATGGCCGCCTCGCGTGCCTTGGGGGCAGGCCCGGTACGGACCTTCCTGCGGGTGTACCTGCCGCTATCGCTGCCTGGCGTCCTCGCGGCCGCGGTGCTGGTGTTCATCTTCTGCCTGGGGTTCTTCATCACGCCAGCCCTGCTGGGCGGGGGCAAGACCGTGATGGTGGCGCAGTACATCGAGTTCGGCATCAGCGAGACCATGAACTGGGGCATCTCTACCGCGTTCGCCAGTGCATTGCTGTTGGCCGTGATACTGAGCCTGGTGCTGATCTCGCGTTGCGTGCGCATTCCTTCCCTGTTCGGTGCGCCATGACAATACGATCTTCCCTGTGGTTCAAGCTGGCGCTCGTGGCCGCGTTCCTGGTGCTGGCGTATTTGTTCTTGCCGGCCCTGGTGGTCATCCCTGTGTCGTTCACCGATCGCAGCTACCTGTCGTTTCCGGCGCAGTCCTGGTCGTGGCAGCACTATCTGCAATTGGTCGAGAACCCTATGTGGCGCAGCAGCCTGCTGCAAAGCGTGGCCGTGTCGGCAGTGTCGACCACGCTGGCCACGGTGCTGGGCAGTTGCGCGGCGATCGGCGCCTGGAAACTGGGCGCCCGCCTGGGCGGGCTGGTGCGCATGATGGCTCTGACGCCCCTGATCGTGCCCACTATCGTCGGCGCATTGGCCTACTACCGTCTCTACATCGACCTGGGCCTGCTCGATACCTACGTGGGCGTCGTGCTGGCCCATGTCGTTGCAGCGACGCCGTTCGTGTTCGTGTCGGTCGGGGCAGCCCTGGCCAATCTCGACCCGCGCCTGGAGCAGGCTGCCCGCTCGATGGGGGCGCGGCCGTGGCAGGTGCTGTGGCGCATCACGCTACCCGCCGTCCGCCCTGGAGTCGTATCAGGCGCCATCTTCGCCTTCATCGTCTCGTGGGATGAATTGGTCGTGCTGTTGTTCATCACGACACGCAATGTCTATCTGCTGCCGCGCGCGATGTGGGACGGCATCAATGAAAACGTCGACCCGTCCATTGCGGCGGTCGCCACCCTGATGATTCTTGTCACCTTTGTCTGCCTATGCGCCGAGCGCCTGTACGCGCATCGCCGGCAGCAGGAGCCTCAATGAGCCAGAACCCTTCCACCAGCCAAGCCTTGCTGAGCGTGCGCGGCCTGCACAAGAAATTCGGCGGTGCCGTGGCGCTGGACGGCGTCGATTTCTCTCTGGCGCCCGGCGAATTCCTGACGCTGCTGGGCCCGTCGGGGTCGGGCAAGACCACCACCCTGATGTCGATTGCCGGGTTCGTCGACCCCACGGCGGGCGAGATCCTGTTCCGTGGCGCCTCCATTACCCGGCGCCCGCCCGAAGCGCGCGGCTTCGGCATGGTGTTCCAGGGCTACGCGCTGTTTCCCCACATGACGGTCGAGCAGAACGTGCACTTTCCGCTGTCGATACGGGGAGTGCCGAAGGATCAGGCGAGCCGGCGCGTGCGCCAGGCGCTCGACCGTGTGCAGCTCGGCGCCTATGCGCGGCGCCTGCCGCGCCAGCTTTCTGGCGGGCAGCAGCAGCGCGTGGCGCTGGCGCGCGCGCTGGTGTACGAGCCGGAAGTGCTGCTGCTCGACGAGCCCCTGTCCGCGCTGGACAAGAAGCTGCGCAGCGACCTGCAATGGGAGTTGCGCCAACTGAACAAAGAATCAGGAGCCTCGTTCCTGTACGTGACGCACGACCAGGAAGAAGCCTTGTCGATGTCGGACCGGATCGCGATTTTCAACCACGGCCGCATTGTGCAGATCGGCACGCCGTCCGAGCTGTACCAGCGCCCGGCCAACCTGTTTGTGGCCGGCTTCCTGGGCCGTAGCAACGTGCTGGATGGCAGGGTGCGGCAGGTGTCGGACGACGCCGTGGTGGTTGAATCCGAGGCGGGCACTATCCCCGTTCCGCGCCACCAGGGCCTGCCGCGGCAGGTGGGCGACCGGGTCAGCCTGGTGGTGCGCCCGCACCAGTTGCGCTTGGCGCCGGATGGCGCGCCGGGCTTGGCCGCCACGATCGAGGCTGTCAGCTATGTTGGCAACCTGATGAACTACCTGCTGCGAACGGTGCAAGGAACCCCGCTGTACGTGGAATGCGTGGCGGGCGGGAGCGGGCCAGCCGGGCTGGCGCAGGGGGCGCGGGTATCCGTGGCTTTCGATGCGGCCAGCGCCAACGTGCTGGAAGCGTTGCCCGAGCATTCTTGAGTCGGCGGGTGGCGCGGAACGAGGGATCGCCATGCGATACGGATGATTCGTGATGCGGTACGCTATCGGCTTTGCCGAACCAGCGTTCTTGCACCATGACCGTCATCGCACCTGAAGATTCGCCGCTATTCGTCGCCGCCCTGGCACGCGGTATTTCGCTACTGGGTGCTTTCACCGAAGGGCGGCCGGCCATGACACTGCCCGAACTGGCCGAAGCCACGGGCCTGACCAAGAGCGCGGTGCAACGTTTTGCCCACACGCTCTGGACGCTGGGATATCTGCGCAAAGACCCCGTCAGCAAAAGGTTCTCGTTGGCGCCCTGGTCACTGGAACTGGGCATGAAATACGCTCGCACCAGCGCGCTGGTACTGGGCGGCAGCCCTTTCTTGCACGCCTTGAACCGCACCAGCCAGGAAACCTGCAGCCTGGCCGAACCGGAAGGCGGCGACATGGTCTATGTGGCGCGCTTTGCCACGCACAAAGAAATGTACGTCAACATGCCGGTCGGCATGCGGCTGCCCCTGTATTGCACGGCGGCGGGGCGTGCCGTGCTGTCGCGGCTGGATGAGACCCGCGCGCGCGAATTGCTCGAGCGCCGTAAGCGCACGGCGTACACCCCGGGAACGATCACCCGCATGGACGGCCTGCTGGCTGAACTGGATTTCGCGCGCCGCCACGGCTATGCGCGATCCAATGGCGAATACTATCCGGGCGACATCACCATTAGTGCGCCGGTGCTCGATTCGGGTGGCACCCCGGTGGGTGCCGTCAACGTGTCGGTGCCTTCCAGCCGCTGGTCGTTCGAGCAGGCCCAGGCTGTATTCGGACCGCAAGTGCTCGAGACCGCACATGCCATCGGCGCATCGCGCACCGTCGGCCGCAGCCGGCCGTTCTACGAGCTTGAACCGCCCGGCGGCGGCCTGCTAGGCGCGCGGCTGGACGGGGTTGCCCAAACGACTGCCGGCATCGATATATCCAACTAAATCATTAAGGTATTTTCAAGGGGCCTGGCGGGATTTCCCTAATAGGCGGGGTTTTGTTCATCCTGATAATCTGTATTTCAACATGATCGTATCGCACAGCAATACGATTAACATTGAATTCAATTTTTACAAGGAGCCGAACTTGCCGGCCGCCAGCCCTTCTTTTCATCCCGTGCCCGGTTTCATGGGCCTGCCTGGCGCCCGCCGCGACGGCCAGACGCCGCGCGCTTGCGTGCTGGGCGTTCCCTTCGATTGCGGTACGCATCCGTTCCGGGTGGGCGCGCGCCAGGGGCCGGACGCCATTCGCGAACAGTCCAGGCTATTGCGGCCTTTCGATCTGTTCTCGCGCAGCGGTATCGACAACCCCGTGGATTATCTGCGTGCCGTGGATCTGGGCAATGTCGCTTGCCATCCGGGCGACCCGGACGCCGCGTTTCCGCTGATCGAGGCGGCCATCGGCACGGTCCTGGACGCCGGGGCCATTCCTGTGTCGATGGGCGGCGACGGCGCCGTGACCCTGCCGCAATTGCGCGCGGTGGCGGCCCGGCATCCGGATCTGGTGGTGGTGCACTTCGATTCGCACACCGACACGTATCCGATACCGGGCTACAACACGGCCACCACGTTCACCCGCGCAGCCGAAGAAGGGCTGGTGGATGTCGCTTCCAGCTTCCATATCGGTACGCGTGGCAACTCGTTCATGGGGGGCATCATCGAGTACGGGCGCGAGGTCGGCTACACGGTCGTGCCGTTCGACGACCTGGACCGCGACCCGCAGGCCATCCTGGCCGATATGCGGCAGCATGTGGGCAGCCGTCCGGTCTACCTGTGTTTCGACATGGACATCTTCGATCCGTCATGCGCACCAGGTGTCTGCACGCCCGAGTGGGGCGGCCTGTCGGCCAAGGAAGGGCTGGCATTGCTGCGGCAACTGCACGGGTTGAATTTCGTTGCTTTCGATGTGAATACGGTGTCGCCGCCCCATGACGTGCAAGGCGCCACGGCGTTCCTGGCGGCTACCGTCATGCAAGAGTTCTGCGCGCTGGCCGCGGTCGCGGTGCAGACATATCCAGCTGGCCGGCCGGCTTGATTGCCGGTTGGCCGCGTACACACGACAAGGGGAAATCCATGAAGATCAAGACATTGTTGCTGGGCATCGCCGCGACGGCGCTGGCCGTGCAAGTGCAGGGCGCCGCGGCGCGTACCTTGGCCGAGATCACGGCCGATGGCAGCCTGAACGTCGTAACCACCGCGTCGGCGCCGCCGCATGGTTTCAAGAACCCGGCCAGCAACCAGCTCGAAGGCATCATGGTGGATGTGGCCGACGCCGTGGCCAAGCATTTGAAGGCGTCGCGCAAGCTGGCCGATGTGCCATTCTCGGGGTTGATTCCCACGCTGACGTCGGGCCGTGCCGATGTCATGTCGGCGCCCCTGTTCATTACCGAAGAACGCGCCAAGGCGATCGATTTCTCGGCGCCCGTGTATGAATGGGGCGAAGGAATCGTGGTGGGCACCCGGAACCAGAAATCCTACGCGGGTTTCAATGACCTGCAGGGCCAGCGGGTCGGCGTGCTGATCGATTCGGTGCAGTTCAACATGATCAAGGACATGCCCGGCACCAAGGTGTCTACCTACCAGGACTACTCCACCTTGCTGGCCGATGTGCGGGCCGGCCGCATCGACCTGGGCGTCATCGATCCGCCCAGCATCATCTACCAGATCAAGACCAAGAACATTCCAGGGGTCAAGCTCGATACCGGTTATCAACCCCAGAAGAAGTGGCAGGTGGGCATGGCGGTGCAGAAAGGCAACCGCGAACTGCTCGACGCCGTCAACGCCGCCCTGGCAGAAATGAAGCGCAACGGCGAGCTTGCCGCGATCGGCCAGAAATGGGGCGTAGCGGACCTGATCAGCAAGTAGCGTGACAGAGGCATACAAGGAATTCGCCATGAATCTCGAGACCCTGCGCATCTATCTTGTGCCCCTGGCGGAAGGTTCGCTATGGACCCTGGCACTGTTCTTCTGTTCGGCGCTGCTGGCTGTCACCCTGGGCTTGGTGGTATGCCTGTGCCGACTGTCGCGTTCGCGGGTCTTGAGCCGCGCCGCGCGCTTCTATATCGAGGTGATCCGCGGCACGCCGCTGCTGCTGCAACTGTTCTACATCTACTATGGCCTGCCCGAGATGGGCGTGGTGATCAACGCCTTCGTGGCGGGCGTGCTGGGATTGACACTGAACTTCGGCGCCTATCTGGCCGAACTGTTCCGCAGCGGTATCCAGTCGGTGGATACGGGCCAGTACGAAGCCGCGCGGGCGTTGGGCCTGGGCAAGGTGCAGCGCCTGCGTGAAATCGTGCTGCCGCAGGCGTTGCGCACCATCTTCCCGGCGCTGGGCAACTACGCGCTGGTGCTGATCAAAGAAACTTCGCTGGTGGCGGTGATCAGTGTGTATGAACTGATGCGCGCCGGCGAGATGCTGGCGGGGGCCACGTTCCAGGCGCTGACGGTATATACGCTGGTCGGCATCATCTATTTCTGCATGTGCGCCGTGCTGTCCTATCTGTTCCGGCGCTCGGAAAAACGCCTGACGGTGCCTGGCTACTGGAGTGGCGCGGGCGAAAGCCACGATATTTCGAAGGCGTGAATATGGATCGATCAAATGGCGCGGCGCCCATCATCACGATGCGCGATGTCGGGAAATGGTATGGCGACTTCCAGGTGCTGGATGGACTGGAGCTCGACATCCATCCTGGCGAAAAAGTGATACTCTGCGGGCCGTCGGGGTCGGGCAAGTCGACCACCATACGGTTGCTGAACCGCCTGGAAGAGCACCAGAAAGGGCGTATCGTGGTCGACGGCATCGAACTGAAAGATGACCTGAAAAACATCGAGCGCATCCGTGCCGAGGTGGGCATGGTGTTCCAGCATTTCAACCTGTTCCCGCACCTGACGGTGCTCGAAAATTGCACCTTGGCTCCCAGGCTGGTCAAGGGGCTGGATACCCCTGGCGCCACCGAGCGCGCCATGCATTTCCTGGAACGTGTGCGTATTCCCGAACATGCCTCGAAGTACCCGGGGCAGTTGTCCGGTGGCCAGAAGCAGCGGGTGGCCATTGCACGGGCCCTGTGCATGCAGCCCAAGATCATGCTGTTCGACGAGCCGACATCCGCGCTCGACCCCGAGATGGTGAAAGAAGTGCTGGACACCATGGTCGAACTCGCGCGCGGGGGCATGACGATGGTGTGCGTCACGCACGAGATGGGATTCGCGCGCGAAGTCGGCGACCGGGTCGTGTTCATGGACGGCGGCCGCATTGTCGAGACCGCCGCGCCAGAGCAGTTCTTCAGCGCGCCCGGCAGCGAACGGGCGCGCAGCTTCCTGGGGCAGATCCTGTCTTGAATCCCGGCGGTCCCGCTCACACTCCCAGATAACGCGCCAACTGTTCCGGCTGCGCCGCCAGCGCCGGGCTGGCGCCCTGGTGCACGATGCGGCCTTTTTCCATGACCAGGCAGCGGTCGGTGTGCGACAGCACCGCGCGATAGTTGCGGTCGACGATCAGGGTCGACATGCCGGTGGCGCGGATGGCGGCGACGATTTTCCAGATCTCGGCCACGATCAGGGGCGCCAGGCCCTCGGTGGCTTCGTCCAGGATCAGCAGGTCGGGATTGGTGGTGAGCGCGCGGCCGATGGCCAGCATCTGCTGCTCGCCGCCGGACAACTGCTGCCCGCCGTGGTCCAGCCGTTCGGCCAGGCGCGGAAACGTGGCCAGCACGCGCTGGCAGGTCCAGTCGGCCTGGCCGCGGGTGCCGGGGCGCGCGGCCACCGTCAGGTTCTCGCGCACGCTCAGGTTGGGAAAGACACCGCGGCCTTCCGGCACATAGGCCACGCCCAGGCGCGCAATGGCATGCGGCTGGGCCCGCGTGCAATCGCGCCCGGCCACCGACAGGCGGCCCTGGCGGCTGCGCACATGCCCCATCAGCGTGCGGATCAGCGTGGTCTTGCCCATGCCGTTGCGGCCTACCAGCCCCACCGATTCGCCCGACGCGATGCGCAGGTCCACGCCGCGCAGCACATGGCTGGCGCCGTAGTAGCAATGCAGGCCGCTGGCATCGATCAATGCATGCATGGGCCGTCTCCCAGGTAGGCATTCTGCACTTGCGGGTTGGCGCGTATCTGCGCCGGGGTGCCGCAGGCGATGGCGCTGCCGTTGACCATGACGGTGATGATGTCGGCGTTGCCGAACACGGCATCCATGTCGTGCTCGACCAGCAAGATGGCGTGTTCGGCTTTCAGCGATTGCAGCAGGGCCAGGATGCGTTCGGTTTCTTCCGGCCCCATGCCGGCCAGCGGCTCGTCCAGCAGCAGCACCTGCGGGTGGCTGGCCAGGCACATGGCGATTTCCAATTGGCGCTTGTGGCCGTGCGGCAGCAGGCCGGCCGGCGTGGCGGCACTGTTCGCCAGGCCGGTGCGTTCCAGCACCTGGTGCGCGCGTTCGGTGCTGTGGGGGCAGTCGGCGGCGCTGCGCCACCAGTGCCAGAACTGCTGGCGGCCGGCTTGCGCGGCCAGCCGGCAGTTCTCGTGCACGCTCAGGGTAGGGAAGATGGTCGAGCGCTGGTAGCTGCGGCCCAGCCCGCCGCGGGCGCGTTGCGGCTGCGGCCAGGCCGTGATGTCGCGGCCTTCCAGCAGTACCTGCCCCGCGCTGGCCAGCAGCTCGCCCGACAGGATATTGATCAGCGTCGACTTGCCGGCGCCATTGGTGCCGATCACCGCGTGCACGGTACCGCGGTGCAGGTCCAGCGAAACATCGTTGACGGCGACCAGGCCGCCGAAGCGGCGCGTGATGCCGCGCGCGGCCAGCATGGCTTCAGGCATGGGGTTCTCCGGATAGGGGCAGCGCTTGCGTCGGGGGGCTCTCGGCCTGCGGGGCGGGTGGCGCGGCGGCGCCGCGCCGCGCGGCCCGGCGGGCGCGCCATTGGGCGGGCAGCCCGGCCAGCCCGTCGGGCAGCAGGGCGACCAGCGCGATAATGGCCAGCCCCAGCGGCAGGTGCCAGTGCTTGGCGTAGTCGCCGAACAGGGCCTGCGACTGGAACAGTTCCTGCAGCAGGATCAACGCGGCCGCGCCCAGCACGGCGCCGCCCAGCCTGCCCATGCCGCCCAGGATCACCATCAGCAGCACCAGGCCCGACTGTTCCCAGGCCAGCAGTTCGGGCGTGACGAAGCCGTCTTTCAGGGCGTACAGGAATCCGGCCATCCCGGCCAGCGCAGCGCCCACCACATAGGCCGTCAGCTTGTACGGAAAAGTGGAATAGCCCGCGGCGCGCATGCGCTGTTCATTGGTGCGGATGCCCGCCAGCGCCGCGCCGAATGGCGAACGCCTGAGCATGGCAAGAAAGCCCCATGTCGACGCCAGGCAGGCCAGCACGAACAGGTAATAGGTGCCTGGTGCATCCAGGTCGAACGGCACCCAGCCCGCCAGCGAGAGCTGCGGCCGGAAGTACAGGTAGATGCCGTCGCTGCCGCCGCCCAGGTCGGTATCGTGGAACACGTAGTACGCCATCTGCGAGAACGCCAGCGTCACCATGATGAAGTACACGCCGCGCGTGCGCAGGGCCAGGGCGCCGGTCAATAGGGCATAAAGGGCCGCGCCCGCCACGGCGGCGGCCAGCAGCCAGGCCAGCCCGGCGGCCTCGGATTCGGGCGACAGCAGTGCCGCGGCGTAGGCGCCGATGCCGAAGAAGGCGGCATGCCCCAGGCTGATCAGCCCCGCGCCGCCCACCAGCAACTGCAGGCTGAGCGCGAAGATGCCGTAGATCATGACCTTGATGACCAGCCCGGTGTAATAGTCGGCGCCCAGCCAGGGAAACGCCGCCAGCGCCAGCAGCACGGCAAGGGGGATCAGTTTGCTTGCGTGGTTCATGCCCTAGCCCTGTTTGAACAGCCCTTCGGGCTTGCACAGCAGAATGATCGCCATCAGCAGGTACACCAGCACGCCGGCGGCCGCAGGGAACAGCACCTGGCCGAAGGTCTCGACCGTGCCCACCAGCATGGCCGCCAGGAACGCGCCGCGGATCGAGCCGATGCCGCCGATCACCACCACCACGAAGCACACGATCAGCACGCTGTGCCCCATGCCCGGATACACCGACGATACCGGCGCGGCGATGGTGCCGGCCAGCGCGGCCAGCGCCACCCCGGCCGCGAACACGATGCGGTACAGGCGGTTGATGTCGACGCCCAGCGAGCCGATCATTTCGCGGTTGCTGGCGCCGGCCCGCACCATCATGCCCAGGCGGGTACGCGTGATGACCCAGTACAGCAGCAGCGCCACCCCGATGCCCACGGCCGAGATGAACAGCCGGTAGACCGGGTACGTCATCACCCCGCCCAGCGACACCGTGCCCGACAGCCAGGCCGGCATCGGCACGCCGTGCACGTCGTTGCCCACCAGCAGGCTGCGCACTTCCTCGAACACCAGGATCAGCCCGTAGGTCATCAGCACTTGCTGCAGGTGGTCGCGCCGGTACAGGTAGCTGAAGAACGCGGCTTCCAGCAAATAGCCCAGCAGCGCCGCCAGCAGCACGCACAGCAGCAGCGTGGTCACGAAGCCGCCGCCCAGCCAGCGTTCGACCAGCGGGCCCAGCGCGAACGCCATATAGGCACCGATCATGTAGAAGCTGCCATGGGCCAGGTTGATGATGCCCATGATGCCGAAGATCAGCGTCAGGCCGCTGGCCACCAGGAACAGCAGCAAGCCGTGCTGCAGCGCGTTCAGGCACTGGATGAGAAAAATGCTGGCGTCCATGTCGGGGTTCGCAAGCGGGGCGTCAGAGCTTGCAGCCGCGTGCCGGATCGGCCAGCTTCTGAACCGCCACGTCGACCATCTTGTTCTCCATGCCCGAGACCTGGCGCAGGTAGATGTCCTGCACCGGATTGCCGGCCGCCGACAGGGTGAACTTGCCGCGCGGGCTGTCGATCGTGGCGCCGCGCATCGCCTCGCGGAACTTGGCCTTGTCTTCCACATTGCCTTGCACGGCCTGCAGGCCCACCTGCATCAATTGCGCCGCGTCGTAGCCTTGCACGGCATAGACATCGGGCTGCAGGTTGTCGTAGGCCTTGGTGTAGCCGGCGCGGAAAGCATTGTCGCGCGGCGTGTTCAGGCCGTCTGCATAGTGCAGGGTAGTCATCAGGCCCTGGGCGGCGTCGCCCTGCGCCTTCAGCGTGCCGTCGGTGAGAAAGCCGGTGCCATACAGGGGTACGGTCTTCTGCAGGCCCGAGGCATGGTAGTCCTGCACGAATTTCACGGCGCCGCCGCCGGCAAAGAATGCGAACACCATGTCGGGCTTGATGGACGCGATCTCGGTCAGCAGCGACTGGAACTCCACATTGGGGAAGGGCAGCGTCAGTTCCTTGACGATCTTGCCGCCGGCCTTCTCGAAGCCTTCGCGAAAGCCGTTCATCTGTTCGTCGCCCGCGGCGTACTTCCAGGTAATGGTGACCGCCGTCTTGTGGCCCTTGGCGGCCGCCACCGGGCCCATGGCATAGCCCGGTTGCCAGTTCGAGAATGAAGTGCGGAAGATGCCCTGCCCGCACATCGGGCCGGTGATGGCATCGGCCCCGGCGTTGGTGACGATCAGCGTGGTGTCGCTGCCCTTGGCCGCCTTGGCCAGCGCCATGGCCACGCCCGAGTGCACGGTACCGATCAGCACATCGACCTGGTCGCGCTTGATCAGGCGGTTGGCGTTCTCAGAGGCCTTGGCCGGATTGGACTCGTCATCGACTTTGAAGTATTCCAGTTCACGCCCGCCCAGCTTGCCGCCCTGTTCGGCCACATACAGCTTGAAGCCGTTCTCGATGGCGGTGCCCAGCGCGGCATAGGTACCGCTGTAGGGCAGCATGAAACCTACCTTGATCTTGTCGGCGGCCGAGGCGCCGCCGGCGATGAGTGCCAGCGCGCCGGCAAGCAGGGCGCGATTCAGGGCATGGTGCATGGTTTGTCTCCTGGTTGTTATCGGCTGGCGCGTGGCTCAGCCGGGCTTGTTCAGGCCGCCGACGAAATCGGCGACGGCCTCGATCACGACATCGGGCTGGTCTTTGTGCGGCGAATGGCGGCAGGCGGGGATCTCGAGCAGGCGTGTCTGCGGCACCGCCCGACGTATGCCGCGGACTTGTTCCAGCGAGCCGTACTCGTCGTCCATCCCTTGCAGGGCCAGCACCGGGCAGGTAATGCGCGGCAGGTATTGCTGGATGTCCCAGGCACGGAATGCGGGGTTCAGCCAGATATCGTTCCAGCCCCAGAAGGCCGAATCGGCATCGGCGTGATGGCGGCCCAGCCTGGCCGGCAGGTCGGTGTTCAGATACGCATGGCGCGCCTGCGCGATGTTCGAGACGGTGACGTCTTCGACGAAGATGTGCGGCGCCGCCACCACGATGCCGGCCACGGCCCGCGGGTACATGGCGGCAAACAACAGCGCGATCGAGCCGCCGTCGCTGTGGCCGACCAGCACCGGGCGGTCGCGCCCGGCATCGATGTCCAGGGCGGCGAACAGGGCGGGCAATACCTCGCGTGCCTGGTCATGCATGAACTCCACCGGCCATTTTTCATCGGCCGGCCGCGGCGTGGATTGCCCGTAGCCATAGCGCGAGAACACCAACCCACGGCAGCCGGCCGCTGCGCACGCCTGCCGCGGCCAGTCTTTCCACATGCTGACCGAACCCAGGCCTTCGTGCAGGAATACCAGCAGCGGGGTGTCGCGCCGTTCGGGCGCGATCCAGTGGCATTCCAGGCGCATGTCGCGCCCCAGGGCATGCAGGTCGGCCCAGGCAGGCGGCGTGGCGGCAACGGCGGCGGTGGCAAGCGTCATAGCGACGTTTCTTCCAGTTGCCGCAGCCGGAACCGCTGGATCTTGCCCGTGGCCGTCTTGGGCAGCTCGTCGGTGAAATTGATCTGCCGCGGATACTTGAACGGGGCCAGGTGCTGCTTCACATAGTGCTGCAGCGCCGCGCCGGTATCGGCATCGGGCTGGAAGCCCGGGCGCAGCACCACATAGGCCTTGGTCTTGACCAGGCCGTCATGGTCGGGCACGCCGATCACCGCCGCTTCCAGCACCGCCTCGTGCTGGATCAGCACGTTCTCGACCTCCACCGGCGAGACATACTGGCCGCTGACCTTGATCATGTCGTCGCTGCGGCCGGCGTAGGTGTAGTAGCCCTCGGCGTCGCATTGGTACTTGTCGCCGCTCTTGAGCCATTCGCCCTGGAAGCACTGGCGCGTCTTGTCGCGGTTGTTCCAGTACATCAGCGCCGCGCTGGGGCCTTTGATGTACAAGTCGCCGATCACGTCGGCGGGCACCGGGCGGCCGTCGTCATCGCGCAATTGCACTTCATAGCCAGGCACCGGCTTGCCGGTGGTGCCATAGCGTAGCTGGCCCGGCTGGTTCGACAGGAAGATGTGCAGCATCTCGGTCGAGCCGATGCCGTCCAGGATGTCGCAGCCGAAATGGCGGGTGAAGCGTTCGCCGATATCGCGCGGCAGTGCTTCGCCGGCCGAAGTGCAGACGCGCAGCGCCACCTGGCCGCGCGCCGGCAGATCGGGGCTGGCCAGCATGCTGGCATACAGCGTGGGCACTCCGTAGAACACCGTGGGGCGGTGTTCGGTCAGGCGCCTGAACACGGCCTGCGGGGTGGGGCGCTCGCCCATCACCACCACGGTGGCCCCCACCGACATCGGAAAGCTCAGGCCATTGCCCAGGCCGTAGGCGAAGAACAGCTTGGCGGCCGAGAACACCACGTCGTCTTCGCGAATACCCAGCACCGGCTTGGCATAGAGCTCGACGGTATGCCACAGGTTGCCGTGGGTGTGCACCACGCCCTTGGGCTTGCCGGTGGAGCCCGATGAATACAGCCAGAACGCGATCTCGTCAGCCAGTGTGCGCACGGCCGGCATCAATGGCGCCGCGGCCAGCAGCCGGCCGAAATCCTGTGCCGGCGCGGGAGGGTCGCCGGCCGGCTGGGCCACCACGATGTGTTCGATCTCATGCGGGCCCTTGGCCAGTGCCGCTTGCAGCGGGCCCAGCAGCGTGCCGGACACGATGGCGGCGCGAGCGCGGCAATGGCCGGCGATATAGGCGTAGTCGTCCGGCGTCAGCAGCGTATTGACAGCCACGGGCACCACGCCGGCGTGCAGCGCACCCAGAAACGCCACCGGCCAGTCGACGCTGTCGTGCATCAGCAGCAGCACCCGTTCTTCGCGGCGCAGGCCCAGCTGGCGCAAGGCGCCCGCGCAGCGAGCCACCCGTTCGGCCAGTTCGCCGTAGGTCAGGCGGCGCGTGTCGTCCACATAGGCCAGCTTGGCGGCGCGCGGCGCATTCAGCGCGGCCAGGTGGCTGGCAAAGTTCAGTTCCGTGGGGCAGGGGGTCATGGTCTGTCTCCGATGTTCTGGTGTCTGTGCACGGCCGGACGCTATGCGGGGCCGGTGGCATCGGCCAGCCCCCGCAGGCGGCCGGGGGCGCCCTGGATCGCGGCGCGCCGGTGATACAGCGCCAGCGCCCGCAGGCCGCCCAGTTCTTCGCCGCCACCCGCGCGGCCCGGGCCGCCATGCAGCGACTGGGGCATGACGTTGCCGTGGCCGCTATGCGCCTTGGCCGCCTCGGGGCTGACCAGGTGCACGCGGCCGTGGCTATCGGCCAGTTCCAGCGCGCTGCGCGCCAGGAACCCCGTATCGTCGCTATATACGGATGCCACCAGCGAGCCCTGTCCGCGCCGTGCCAGGGCGTAGGCGTGCGCGGTATCCCGGTACGGCATCAAGGTGGCGGCCGGGCCGAACACCTCGCGATCGTGCGCCAGCGGATGGCTGTCCGGATCGGGCGCGCCCAGCAGCCACGGGGCGACGCAGGCGGCCACCGCGGGGTCGGCATCCACCAGCCTGACCTGGCCGCCGTCGAACAGCACTTCGCTGCCGGCACGCAGCGCCCGGATGCCGGCCTGCACGTCATCATGCTGCGCGCGGCTGACCAGCGAACCCATGCGCACGTCGGCGTTGCGCGGATCGCCCACGGTAATGCCGGCCAGGCGGCTGGCGATGGTATCGGCCACGCGGGCATATGCCGCCTGCGGCACCAGGATGCGGCGGATGGCCGTGCATTTCTGGCCCGATTTCACGGTGATCTCTCGTACGGCCTCGCGCACCAGCGCGTCGCAGGCGGCACCGCCTTCGGCGGCGTCCGGGCCCAGCACGGCGCAGTTCAGGCTGTCGGTCTCGGCATTCATGCGCACGCCGTCGCGCGCCACGCGCGGGTGGGCGCGCAGCAGCGCGGCCGTATCCGACGAACCGGTGAACGACAGCACATCGCCCGCAGCCAGGGCATCCAGCAAACCGGTCGACGCGCCGCACACCAGGCTGAGCGCGCCTTCGGGCAGCACGGCGGCGGCCAGCACGTCGGACACCATTTCGTGGGCCAGCCAGGCCGTGGCGGTGGCCGGCTTGACCACGATGGGCACGCCCGACAACAGCGCGGGGCCGGCCTTTTCCCACAAACCCCACGACGGGAAATTGAAGGCGTTGATCAGCAATGCCAGGCCGCGCACCGGCACGGCGATGTGCTGCACCGCATAGGCATCGTCGCGTGCCAGCGATACGGGCTCGCCGTCGGCGCGAAAGCCCTGGTCGGCCAGGCCGGCGCCCAGCTTGGCGTAGTACGACAAGGTATAGATGCCGCCATCGATGTCCACCGCCGAATCCTGGCGCACCGTGCCGGCGTTGCGCAGGGCGATGTCATAGTACTTGTCGCGGTTGGCCTGCAATACCTCGGCCACCTTGGCCAGCAGGGCGGCGCGCTGGGCGTATGACAGGGCGCGCAGCGCCGCACCGCCCACCTGGCGGGCCCAGCCGCAGGCGCCCGGCAGGTCCAGCCCGGTGCTGTCGACGGTGGCCAGCGCCGTGCCCGACAGCGGGTCGCGCAGGCAAGTGCCCGGGCCAGTGCCGGCCACCCAGCGGCCAGCGACGAAATTGGGTAGGTGCGGCATGGCGGTATCCTGGCGGCGCGGGCTCATGCCCGCGTGAATTCGATGGCGCCGGCCGGCAGCAGGTACAGCACCAGCGCCTGGCCGCCGGTGACGGTGGGGCGATGCGCGCTGCCCGGGCCATACACCAGCCAGCCCGCGCCGTGGCCGTCGAAGCGTGCGGCCTCGTCCAGCGGCATGATCAGGTCGATCTCGCCTTGCGGATGCGCGTGGTGCGGGCCGGCCAGGCTGTCCATGTCCACGACGTCTACCGAGAACCCGTCCAGGCCCTCGTCCGGCTTGACCACCCGGCCGTAGCGGATGCCGCCGCCTTCCCGGCTGCACATCCAGCCCTCGGCCACGCCCTGTCTACAGGCGGCGAACACCTCGCGGTACAGGTCGCTGTCGCTGCCCATCTCGCGATTCAGGCGCGCCTGCAGCGATTCATCCAGCGGCAGGCCGGCAATGGGAGCGGTAATGCGGCGCATCAAATGGTGGAAGGGTGCTGGCGTACTCATGCTTGTCTCGTCCTTTACACTGTCCGGCTCGTTGACCGCGGCACATGCAATGCATTGCTTTTTTTTATGGCAGGGCTGCGGTTTTAACGCTGCATGACAGAAAAATAGTGCTTCACACTTTCAGCGTCAAGCACTATAGTGCATAAAACTTGGAATATCAGGGTTTCCTCGGAGTTTGAACAGCAATGATCCAAGCGCTAGACAAAGAGTCTCCGGAGCCGCGCCGAGAACCATTCCTGGTGGCCCTGGGCGAACGGGTGCGGCGCCTGCGGGCCATCCGCGGCATGACGCGCAAAAGCCTGTCGCAAGCCACCGGCGTGTCCGAGCGGCATCTGGCCAATCTGGAACATGGCGTCGGCAATGCGTCGATCCTGGTGCTGCTGCAGATCGCCAAGGCTTTCAATTGCGCGCTGGCCGAACTGGTGGGCGATGTCACCACCGAATCGCCCGACTGGCTGCTGATCCGCGAATTGCTCAGCGGCCGCACCGAATCCGACCTGCAGCGCGCGCGCGAGGCCCTGACCCAGTTGTTCGGGGTAGGGGGCGGGGCGCAGCGCCCCAACCGTTTCCAGCGGGTCGCCCTGATCGGCCTGCGCGGGGCGGGCAAGTCCACGCTGGGGCAGATGCTGGCCGATGACCTGGGCTATCCCTTCGTCGAGCTCAACCGCGAAATCGAGCGGGTGGCCGGCTGCAGCATCCTGGAAATCCACAATCTGTACGGCCCCAATGCTTACCGGCGCTACGAGCGCCGGGCGCTGGAAGAGGCGGTGCAGATCTACCCCGAAATGGTGCTGGCCACGCCGGGCGGGTTGGTGTCCGAACCGGCTACGCTGAATCTGCTGCTGACCCACTGCTACACCGTGTGGCTGCGCGCCACGCCCGACGAACACATGGCGCGCGTCATGGCGCAGGGCGACTTCCGGCCCATGTCGGGCAATAACGAAGCCATGGCCGACCTGAAGCGGATCCTGGCCGGACGCGAAGCGTTCTATGCCAAGGCCGATCTCACTTGGGTAACCAGCAACCTCAGCATGCAGGAAAGCTTTGCGGGCCTGCGGGCGCAGGTGCGCAAGGCTGGCGGCTTGCCGCTGTAGCTAACCGCGCTGTGGATCGACTGGCGGCTCGCCGCACAAGCGCATCAGGCCAAGCACATTGTCTTGGTGCTCGAACGATTCCAGCATCACCAGGATGCGCTTCATCCGTACATCGCCCAGCACGTGCTGCGAGATCGCGGCAAACTTTTTGAACACCTTGGCGGATTGCGCCGCCTTGTCGGCTATCGGTTGGCCGCAATCGTAGGTCATCGTTGCCTGCTTCCCATCGCCATGCACGACAGTGACGGCGGCGTCGCTCAGGCTCATACCCGGAACCAGTTTGACTTCCACGCGCTCAAGCATGGCCGCTACCAAGGGGTCGGTGACGCGGTCCCAGGTCTGCAGGCTGCCGGTGTCGATACCCAGCATGGCAAAGGCGGCGGTTGCGCGCAGGCTGAACTTCGCTTCCAGCGCCGTGGCGGGGTTCTGGATGTTGCAGATCGAACACCCCTCTCCCGCCACGATGTCGATGCGCGATACCGCGTTCGCGTCGATGCCGTGCGCATGCCGCAGCAAAGCGATGGCTTCGATGGTCGAATGCGTGCTGTAGCAGGCTGCGTGAAACTTGAACAAATTGTTCAGGATGTGAAAACCGCTTTCCGGCGCCGACACCGCGCGCTCCAGATGAAAGTCGGCGCCATGGACCTTCGCGAACCCCTGTTTGCATTCCAGGATGTCTGGTCGGCTGACGAACCCTTTTTTTGCCAGCGACGCCGCACGCAGGCCGGCTTGCGCCGCCAGTCCCGCATGCAACGGCTTGGCCATACTGCCGAACATTGCCTTGAGTCCCGCGGCCTGAGTGGCTGCTATGCCCACGGCATGGCAAGCCTGTAGCGTGGGCAACTCAAGCAGATGGGCGCTGGCCATCGCGGCGCCCAGGCAACCTATGGTCGCGGTCGCGTGGAAGCCATTCGCGTAGTGGGCCGGTTCGACCAGCACCCCGACGGCACAGGCGAACTCATAACCGGCCACAAAAGCGGTAATCACATCCACTGGCGAGCAGCCACGGTGCTCGGCCAAGGCCAGTAGCGCCGGCAAGATCGCCACGGACATGTGGCCCGGAACGGACAGATTGACATCGTCATAGTCAAGCGCATGAGAAACGGTGCCGTTGACCAGCGCGGCCTGCGCCAGGGTGCCGCGCCACGGGTGCCCAAGCATGGTGGCCTGGGCATTCCCGCCTTCCTCGCGCGCGCTGTCGGCGATGATTTCGCTGACGGGCTCGCCGAGCGCCGCGAAGGCGCATCCAAGCCAGTCCACCAGGCAGTCGCGCGCCACTGTGCGCACGTCTGCCGGCAGGACGTCGTGACGCGTATCCAGGGCCCGTTCTACAAGAAAACGGGTAAGCATCCCGGATCCGTCCGCGAAACCATCTGGCACCTTATTCATATGGCCTTATTGCTCCAGGTTGATTCCGGCATCCTTCAGGCGGACACCAAGCTTGGCGATATCGGTCTTCAACATCTCCGCCAGTTGCGGCGGCGTCATGTAGGTCGCGACATTTCCCTGGCTGTTCATCTGCTTCTGATAAGCAGGGTCGGTCGACATCGCCTTGAGGGCGCCGTTCAGTTTCTGCACGACGTCGGTCGGCGTTCCCTGGGGCGCGAACAGCGCATACCAGATCGGGAACACCATGTCGGGATACCCCGACTCTGCCAGGGTGGGCACATTCGGCAGGAACGGCAGGCGTTTCGCCGACGTGCTGGCCAGCGCGACGAGCGAGCCGTTATCGATAGAGGCCTTGACTGCATCGGTATAGCCCGGCGCGGAAATCGATACCACGCCCGCCATGGTGTCGGCCATGGCCGGCGCGGCACCCTTGTACGGGACGTGCAGCAGCTTGATGCCGGCGCGATGGGCGAACAGGGCGATTGGCAGGTGCGTGGTTCCGCCGACGCCGGCCGATCCATAGCTCAGGCTATCCGGCTTTTTCTTTGCCGCTTCGACGAGATCGGCAACATTCTTGATGCCTATGGATTTGTTGGCCACGATCACGTGCGCCGACTCGGCGACACTACCGATCGGCGTGAACGCGTTCGGATCGAAGGGCAGCGGATTGCTGGGCGGCCGGGTGTAGGGGAAGATGGCCATCGAATTGACGGCAAATAGCAGCGTATAGCCGTCGGGGTTGGCACGGTTGACGTAGCTGGTACCGATGACCCCGCCAGCCCCGGGCATGGACATGACAACGATGCTTTGTCCGATGCGTTCGGACAGGGCTTGCGCCATGACCCGCGCTGCCACGTCGGTGGGGCCGCCGGCGGAATACGGGACGATGAGTTGGATAGAACGGTCAGGATAATTCCCGGCGGATGAGCTCCCGAAAGCGATGGTTCCGGCCAGGGCCCCGGCGATGCTGAATAGCGCTCGGCGTGTCAGTTTTCGATTCACAGTGCTTGTCTCCATTTATTTTTGAATAGATTTGCGCGCTGCTGTTTCCAGCGCGCCATACCGCTATCTTGCGGACGCGGCGGCGTGCTCTCCGGCCCGGCGGCCGAATACCGCGCCGCGCAGGACGGAAGTCGCACCGGGATACCGGCCGTAATAAAGGCCTATTGTTTCCCCGGCTGCATACAGCCCGGGTAGGACACATCCCTCGTTCTTGATCACCTGCGCGTTCGCATTTACCTTCAGCCCGCCCAAGGTGAACGTGTTCGCCGAAATGATCGGATAGACGTGAAAAGGTGGTGTGTCCAGCGGAATGGCGTAATTTGACTTCCGCGGCGACAGTCCTGATGTAGCCATGCCGTCGAGAATCTCAGGATTGAATGTTCCTGTGCCGCATGCCTTGTTGTATTCGTCGATAGTGCGCTGCGCTGTCTCTGCGTCGAAGCCCAGCTTCCTTCCCAGCGATGCGATGTCACGCATCGTCTCGGGCGGCTGATCTGTGCGCACGCACCGTTTCCAGTTCGGGATGCGGTTGATCTTGTCGTCCAGGATGCAGTAGGCGATGCCTTTTTTCTGCTCCGCGATCAAGCGGATTGTTTCCTCGTAATGCGCGTCTATGGTTCCGGGCGCTTCGTCGATGAAGCGTCTGCCATCGAGATTGATCAGTATGCCGTAGGGGTAGATCATGACCAACGCTTCCGAGGCGCTCGAGCGCGGATCAATAGGCTGGCCGTGGTATTCGGCGTAGTCGCCGGAAGGCGCGGCGCCGATCTGCAGCGCCATCTTGATGCCTTCGCCCTTGTTGTAATAGCCGCCTGGAGCAACGGGACGAAGGTAGCGTCCTTTCGCGCCGATGTAGCGGATTACCATTTCGGAGTTGCCCTGAAACCCGCCGCTGGCCAGTATGACGGCGTTGCAATCGAACCGGTGAGGCCGGTTTGCGGTATCGGTGGCCTTCAGCCCGCAGACTTTTCCGTCTTCCGATTGGATAAGCTCGTAGGCGGTCATCTCATAGAAGAAATGTACGCCGGCCTTCTCGGCGCACGCAGTCAGCGTTTCCACCAACTGCAATCCACCGCCATTGACCGCAATGCGCGGGGACGGCCGCGGCGTCAACCCGTAGAAACCGGCCTCGCCGAATGTGATGCCGTGCTGCTTGAGCCAGGCAATGACGTCCGGCACAGACTCCGTGAAACCGGAAATCAGTTCCGGGTCCGTGAATGGCAATGCCCGCACCACCGGCGACCAGTTCTCATAGTCGAGCACGGTGGACTCGGCGAAATCCGGTTGGATGTAGTAGCCGCTGTTATCGATCAATAGCGATTCGAAATCATGCGCCAACTCCGTTTCGCTCTTCATGCGCAGGTAGGCTTCGGTGTAGCGGGTGTTGCCGCCTCGTTCTTCATAGGTCGATCTTTCCAGCAGGGCGACTTTGGATCCGGCTTCGGCGGCCGCCACGGCGGCACTCAATCCTGCAACCCCACACCCCACGACCACAACGTCGAAGCGCGATTCATCATGCGCAACCATAAGAATTTTCCTTGGGAAGAAACACTCGGCCCGTCCGCCCGGTCATGAATGGCGGATAGTCGAAGCAGCTCTGAAAGTTATCGACGTATCCCGTCGTTGATTGATCGGCGAGTTGCTAGTGTTGGGGATTTCAGCGAGTGCCTCAATCGATATTTTTTCCGGTTTACATGAGTTGGAGTTATGCGAGGCGTGATTAGATATCGTGCAGGACTTGACGTGGTTGCTGTGTATAGTCTGCGCTTGAATCGCAACAGGACGGAAGAGGAGGCCGCGATGCAAAGTGAATTCCTGGAGCTGGGTTCCATGGTCGCCCATGCCGAAATCGGCAGCGAACCAAGTTCGTCGAGAATCATGATCGATCAGGGCATCAGGGCTTCGCTGCTGTGCACGCTGTTCGGTATCGAACGAGAGCACTGGGTGTGGCCGTTCCATGCGAGCGAAGATGCTGGCAGTGCGAGCACTCAGGGCGTGTCGAGAATGCTGGCTGGCCTGCTCGAACCGCTGGGCCGCATCGGGCATCTTGGTACGTTGGCTGGCGCATCAGATCTGGATCCCATGGACCCAGGCCCCTCGCATACGGTATTGCCCGCCACGCTGGCTGCCTGCGTGGCGCTGACGTTGCTGGACACGAAATCCGAGTCGGATGGGAGCGAAGATGCGTTGACAAGCTCCGCCGTGTTGGCCGGTGTCGAAGTCGCATGGCGATTTCGCAGTGCCATCACGGGGGCCAGGCCCGGCATCGGATTCCATAGCCCTGGCGTTTTCGGCACCCTGGCCGCGGCTGCCAGCGCGGCGCGTATGCTGGGCCTGTCACCGCAGGCGTGCGCCAATGCACTGGCCATTGCGCTCACGCGCGCATCGGGGCTGGCGATCAACAGCGCGGCATCGATGATAGGCATGACGCATTTCGGCTGGGGGGCCTTGCACGGGCTTGAAGCGGCGCTTCTGGCATCGCAGGGCTGGGATGCTTCCCGCGACTTCCAGCGGGGGCTGGCCACGCTGTTTGGCACAGATCACGTGGACGCCAGCCGCTTGTCCGTCGACGGCCCGAAAGCCGCCGATGCATTGGTGTTCAAGCGCTATCCTTGCAACATCTACCTGAATCTGCTTGTGGCGATCCTCGAGGAAGTCGAGGGCCCGGCGATTGACCAGATCGACGTTGCAATGCCCTGGGTCCCGCATCTGGACTGCCGCATGCCGAAGGACTTGCGGCAGGCGCGCAACAGCGCACAGGCGGTGGCCGCCATCGCCGGCGCGGGCAATATTTCCTATGCCGCGTTTTCCGGTCCTTCGGGTCCCTGGGTTCCCCGTCCGGATGTCGCGCGCCTGTTGCCGCATATCCGTCTGAACATGGACCGCGATGCGCCCACCGGACTCAGGAATGCCGAGATTACCGCCCGCATCTGGCGTGGCGGAACCGTCGTCCACGAGGCGACGCGCGCTATGCGGGACTTGCGAGGCTGGGGCATCGAGCACGCGCGCCGGCTCATGGGGCCGTCCGACCCGGATGGCGGAGTGGCCGCACTATACGAGGGGTCGTACCGGCGGGGCTTCGACTATGTGAAAAGCCGCCTGTCCCAGATCGCGCCCTGAACCCCCGGGTTTTGGTATCAGCTCGCTTCCAGCGCCGTCGTTGCAGCGGCGATTTCGTCCAACAACCAACTGCGGAACAGCTCCAGCGCGGGGTCTCCGCAGTGCCTGGGCGAACTCATCAGATAGTAGGTACGCTCGGACGGGACTTCGTGCGGGAATATCTGCCGCAAGGTGCCGGTGGCGAGTTCTTCCTCGATCAGGAAACTCTGCGCCAGTGCAATCCCCAGGCCTTGCTCGGCGGCGCGATAGGCCATGGCGGAAGACTCGAACTTCATGCCCCCTTCCAGGGGAATGTCGTCCGCTCCAACCGCACGCAGCCAGACCCCCCAATCTTCAGGCCGTGCCAGGGAATGCAGCAGCGTGGCGTTCTTCAGGTCGGCCGGTGCCCGCAGGGGCCACACACCGGACGCTACCGACGGCGCGCCAACCGCTATCAACCGGTAATCGAAAAGCTTGTCGCTGCGGATGTTGTCATCCACGCGGCCGGTCACCGCGCGTATCGAGGCATGAATGTCGCTGTGTTCAAAATCCAGCGGCGCGATCGACGCCGTCAGGCGGACTTCGATCTCGGGGTTGATTTCCTGGAACCTTCCCAGCCTGGGAATCAGCCAATACATGGCGAAAGTCGAAAACGCCTGCAGGTTCAGGATATTCTGACGTCCGGAATACTTGAGCCGACGCGTGGCCAGATCGATTCTGGCGAAGGCGTCGACGACATCGCGCATGTATGCCTCGCCGTCGGGTGTCAGCGTAACGGCGCGATGGTTGCGGTAGAACAGCGGAATTCCGAAGAGCTCTTCAAGGTTGCGCACATGCCGGCTGATCGCGGACTGTGTCAGGAACAATTCCTGCGCGGCTTTGGTGAAACTGCGATTTCGCGCGGCCGATTCGAATGCTCTCAGGGCGGTAAGGGGGGGAAGGCGCGAAATGCCCGGATGTTCCATGATGTCTGATTCTTCCATGAGTCAGAGTCATGGAGCGTAGCACAAGAAGTCGTTTGAGCTAATTGGTGCTAGCCCAGAAAATGAAGAGCTGAAAATCTGGATTCGACACTAATGAAACGCTATCAGCTCTTCATCAATAACGAATGGGTAGACCCGCAAAGCAAGGCCTGGTTCGAATCCCTAGACCCCTTTTCTGGTGAGGCGTGGGCAGAAATTCCCCGCGCTGAAGCTGCTGACGCGGATCGGGCAGTGATGGCCGCAGCGAATGCATTTGAAGGTCCCTGGTCGAGGATCTCTCCGAGCGAACGGGGGATGCTGCTGCATAAGCTGGGCACGCTGATCGAACGCGATGCGGAAAGCCTGGCAGCGATCGAGAGCCGAGACAACGGCAAGCTGACTAGAGACGTACTTGGCCAGATCAAGTACATGGCCAAGTATTACTACTACTTCGGTGGCCTCGCGGACAAGATACAAGGGGCGGTGGTACCTATCGACAAGCCCAAGGTGTACAACTTCATCCGCTATGAGCCGATGGGTGTGGTGTTAAGTATCACACCCTGGAATTCCTCATTGCCGCTGACCACCTGGAAGATGGCGCCGGCGCTGTGCGCCGGCAACACCATCGTCTGCAAGCCCTCTGAATACACATCCGCGTCGCTGTTCGAATTGGCCAAGCTGTTCGTAGAGGCAGGTTTCCCGCCAGGCGTGTTCAACGTAGTCACTGGATTCGGCGACGAGATCGGTGATCCCTTGGTCCGGCACCCCAGTGTGCAGCGTATCGCGTTTACCGGCGGCGACGAGGCCGGTCGAAGAATCTATGCTGCCGCGGCGCAGAGCCTGAAGCGCGTCTCGCTGGAGCTGGGCGGAAAGTCGCCGAATATTGTTTTCGACGATGCCGACCTGGACCAGGCCGTCAACGGCGTCATCGCCGGGATCTTCTCGGCCACCGGCCAGACTTGCGTGGCGGGTTCGCGTGTGCTGCTGCAGGAATCTATCCATGATGCCTTCGTGCAGCGTCTGGCCCAAATCACGAAAACCGCGAAGATCGGCAATCCGGCTGATCCCGCGAACGAGATTGGGCCTATCACGACCAAGCCGCAATTCGACAAGATCCGCGATTACATCGCTATTGCCAAGAAGGAAGGCGCTCGTTGTGTGGCGGGCGGCCGGGTGCTGACCGGGCCGGAGTTTGGTGCGGGCCAGTTCATCGAGCCCACGATTTTCGTCGATGTCACGAACGATATGCGCATTGCCCAGGAAGAGGTGTTTGGTCCTGTGCTTTCGGTACTGAAATTCAAGGACGAGGAGGATGCCATCCGCATTGGCAATGACATCAAGTTCGGCCTGGCGGCAGGCGTATGGACGACCAGCCTGCACCGGGCGATGCTCATGTCTGAACGGCTGAAGGCCGGAACGGTGTGGATCAATAACTATCGTTCCAGCAGCTACGCCACGCCGTTCGGCGGCGTCAAGCAAAGCGGTATCGGCCGCGAAGGCGGTATCGAATCGGTCAAGGAGTTCATGGAAGCGAAAAGCGTCTGGATCTCGACCGATCTGAAGATGCCCAGCCTGTTCGCTGGGAAATGACCGGCCGGCGCATCTTGCGCAAGGAGCAACACATGTTCGCCACGGAGACACTTGCGGAATATGCCGCGTCATTGCGCAACACGGATCTGTCGGCCGATGTCGTGCACCACGCCAAGCGCGCGGTCATAGATTGGTATGCCGCGGTGTTCCCCGGGCTGGCATGCCCGGTCGTGGGCAGGCTGGAAAACGCGCTTGCCGAAGACCTGGACCGCGGCGACGCCCTGCTGGCGGGGGGGCGGCGGTCCACCATCCGCGTGGCGGCATTGATCAACGGTGCGGCCGCGCATGCCGCGGAAATCGACGACAGCTTCCGGGACGCGATGTACCACCCCGGTGCCGCCACCATCGCCGCGGCGCTGGCCGCGGGACACCAGGCGCGCGTGAGCGGCCTGACATTCCTGCGTGGTGTTGTGCTGGGATACGAGGTCTCGACCCGCATCGGTGCAGTGCTCGGACGTCCGCATTACCGCTATTGGCACAACACCGGCACCGTCGGAACCTTCGGCGCGGCCGCCGCCGCCGCTGCCATATTCGGACTGGATCGCGATGCCTACGCCCACGCTTTGGCCACTGCCGCCACCTTCGCGGCCGGCCTGCAACAGGCGTTCCGGCTGGATTCGATGTCCAAGCCGCTGCATGCAGGGCGTGCCGCGGAAGCCGGTGTCCTGGCCGCAATACTGGCACGGCAGGGCGTTACAGGTTCGCTGGATGTGCTCGACGGAGAGTCCGGCCTGGGGCACGCCATGGCGGAAGGTCCGGACTGGACGCATATCGGCGCCACCTTGGGACGCGATTTTCATATCAGCCGCCTGACGTTCAAGAACCATATCGGTTGCGGCCACACGTTCGCCGCGATCGATGGCGCGCTGGCGCTGCGTCAGCGCCACGGCCTGGCCGCTTCCGACATCGCCGCGGTGCGCGTCGCGACCTACCAGCCCGCCCTGGATATTGCCTGCCACGCAGCGCCAGCGACAGCCAACGAAGCACGCTTCAGCTTTCCCTATGTCGTCGCATCGGCCCTCATTGATGGCAGTGTCCGGCTGGCGGCCTATGATCCGCCGCGCTTGAAAGACCCGCTAATGCTGGCGCTGATGAAGCGCATATCCGTCGTGGTCGACCCCGGCATTGACCGCGCCTTTCCGGGGCAGCGTACCGCCCGCGTCGAAATCACGATGGCCGATGGGCGCTGCTTCGAACACATACAGGCCCACCGAAAAGGAGACCCGGAAGAGCCATTGACCGACGCCGAATTGCATGACAAATTCATGGAATTATCTTCACCCACTATCGGAACGGGCAATGCCAAGATGCTGTTGGCGAGATTGTGCGCGATCGAAAGCGCGACGGCACTGGACTGGTAACCCTGCATAACGCGATGAAAGACAAGCCAACTGCCGAGTCTGCGGGCGTGCGGCGTTCGCCGCCTCTGCTATTTACGCCCATCGCCCTGCGATCGATCACACTGCGCAATCGCATCGTCGCCTCGCCCATGTGCCAGTATCAGTCGATCAATGGCGGTCCGGGAGCGTGGCAGATGGTCAACTTCGGTAAATTTGCCGTCGGGGGGGCGGCCGTCGTGTTCGGCGAGGAAACCGCTATCGAACCGCATGGCCGTAAAACCTATGCATGCGCCGGCTTGTGGAACGATGACCACGTCCTCGCTTACCGCCGTATCAATGACTTCATCCGGGAGCAGGGTGCCGTTCCCGCCGTGCAACTGGGGCATTCGGGCGGCAAAGGATCCTGCCATGGCGCGCTGCATGACTGGGCCCCCTTGACCACCGAAAGCGGGGATGCCGGCATGCCTCCCTGGACATGCATGGTGCCCAGCCGGCGCGAGCCCCCACCCCCGTGGCCCCGGCAGCAAGAAATGGATCGATCGGATATTCAGCGGCACGTGGGGCAATGGCGCGAAGCCACCGCCCGGGCGGTGGATGCCGGCTACCAGATCCTGGAAATACACGGCGCGCACGGCTATATCATTCACCAATTCCTGTCGCCGGTGACCAACCGCAGACAGGACGCCTATGGCGGATCGCGCGAGAACCGCATGCGATTCGCGCTTGAAGTCGCCGAAGCCGTACGCGCCGCGTGGCCCAAGGAACTGCCCTTGTTCTTCCGCATATCGGCAGTCGATGGCCGCGGCGGCATATGGAATATGGACGACTCGATCGCGCTGGCTGCCGCGCTGAAAGACCGCGGCGTGGACGTGATCGATTGTTCGTCCGGCGGAATCGCGGGCAATTCGGCGATGCCGGTGGTCAGGCGGGTGCCGGGATACCAGGTTCCATTTTCCCAAGCGGTGCGTCGCGCCACCGGCTGCCCGACGATGGCCGTGGGTCTGATCACCGAGGCCGAACAGGCCGAGGCCATCCTGCAGGCCGGCCAGTCCGACTTGGTGGCGCTGGCGCGCGAACTGATCTGGAATCCCAACTGGCCCGTGCATGCGGCGGTCCGGATGATGGGTCAGAATGCCTATCAACTGTTGCCGCCGGAACAGTCCGTGCGGCTGATCCGTCGGGAAGTGATCGCCGCCTTGCCGCTGAACAGCGGCGGCGGCCCCTCGTCCGCCAGCGATGAGGCACTGAGCGAACGCATCTGAGCGCTATGCCGCGACCCGGGGCCCCGCATACGGCCCAGGCCAAAGCAGAGCGCGTGCTTGAACCGCTGAAACCGCTGAACGGAGTCGATAAATCTGCATTTTTGTGCATCTTGTGCTTGACGAGCATTTTTTTGTGAACTAATCTGCACTTTAATTCATTGTATGCAGTATTATTCATATCAAAGCAAGCCCAGGAGACGCAAATGAGCAGCCCCGCCCCCCGCGTGGATTTCCAGACCGAGCCGGCCCGCTACCGGCACTGGAAACTGAAGTTCGACGGCGCGATCGCCACCCTGGCCATGGATGTGGCCGAAGATGGGGGCCTGCGTCCGGGCTACAAGCTCAAGCTGAATTCATACGACCTGGGCGTCGATATCGAGCTGCACGACGCCTTGCAGCGCATCCGCTTCGAACACCCCGAAGTGCGCGCGGTGGTGGTCACCAGCATGAAAGACCGCATCTTCTGTTCGGGGGCCAACATCTTCATGCTGGGCCTGTCCTCGCATGCCTGGAAAGTGAACTTCTGCAAGTTCACCAACGAAACCCGCAACGGCATTGAAGACTCCAGCCGCCATGGCGGGCTGAAGTTCATTGCCGCGCTCAACGGGGCCTGCGCGGGGGGCGGCTACGAACTGGCATTGGCCTGCGACGAGATCTTCCTGGTCGACGACCGGTCTTCCTCGGTGGCCTTGCCCGAAGTGCCGCTGTTGGGCGTACTGCCCGGCACCGGCGGGCTGACCCGCGTCACCGACAAGCGCAAGGTGCGGCACGACCACGCCGATATCTTCTGCACCCTGGTCGAAGGCGTGCGCGGCCAGCGCGCCAAGGACTGGCGCCTGGTCGATCAGGTGGTCAAGCCGGCCCTGTTCGACGCCGCCGTGCAGGCCCGCGCGAACGAGCTGGCGGCGGGCAGCGAGCGGCCCGCGCAGGCGCAAGGCATCAGCCTGGTGCCGTTGTCGCGCACCGAGACCGGCGAGCGCCTGGCCTACCGCTACGTGGATGTAGCGTTCGATCGCGCCAGGCGCCTGGCCACCTGGACCATCCGCGCTCCCCAGGCACCGGTAGAGCAGGATGTGGATGCCATCATGGCGGCCGGCGCCGCCTGGTGGCCGCTGCAGATGGCGCGCGAACTCGATGACGCTATCCTCAGCCTGCGCACCAACGAGCCCGACCTGGGCACCTGGGTCTTCAAGACCGAAGGCGATACCGCGGCGGTGCTGGCCGCCGATGCCGCCCTGCAGCAGCACGCCCAGCATTGGTTCGTGCGCGAGACGGCCGGCATGCTGCGCCGCACGCTGGCGCGGCTGGATGTGACCTCGCGCTCGATCTTCGCGCTGGTCGAGCCCGGCTCGTGCTTTGCCGGCACGCTGTTCGAACTGGCGCTGGCCGCCGACCGCATCTATATGCTTGACGATGAGGACGCCGATGCGCCGGCCCAGATCGTGGTGGGCGAACGCAACTTCGGCGCGTATCCGCTGGTCAACGGGCAAAGCCGCTTGCAGCGCCGCTTTTATGAAGAGACCTTGCCGCTGGAAGCCGTGCGCGCCGCGGCCGGGCAATTGCTGCCGGCCACGCGCGCGCTCGAACTGGGCCTGGTGACTTTCGCGCCCGACAGCATCGATTGGGACGACGAAGTGCGCCTGGCGCTGGAAGAGCGGCGTGCACTGTCGCCCGACGCGCTGACCGGGCTGGAGGCCAATCTGCGCTTCGGCGGACGCGAAACCATGGAAACCCGCATCTTCGGCCGCCTGACCGCGTGGCAGAACTGGATTTTCAACCGTCCCAATGCGGCGGGCGAGAAGGGCGCCCTGAAGCTCTACGGCAAGGGCGAACAAGCCAGCTTCGACTGGAACCGCGTATAGCCCCGCGTACCCGACAGAACACCGGCGGCGGCCCCACGGGCCGCCCACCAAGGAGAGAGCAGACATGTCCGGCATCAACTACAGCGACAAGATTCCCAATAACGTGAACCTGTCCGGCGACCGCGCCTTGCAGCGCGCGCTGGAACACTGGCAGCCCAACTACCTGCAATGGTGGCAGGACATGGGCCCCGACGGGTCGCACGGCTTCGACGTCTACTTGCGCACCGCCGTCAGCGTCCAGCCCGATGGCTGGGCGCATTTCGACCACGTGAAAATGCCCGATTACCGCTGGGGCATCTTCCTGGCCCCGCAGGACGGCCAGCGCAAGATCCATTTCGGCGAGAACCTGGGCCGCGACGTGTGGCAGGACGTGCCCGGCGAACACCGCGCCAACTTGCGCCGCATCATCGTCACCCAGGGCGATACCGAGCCCGCCTCGATTGAGCAGCAGCGCCACCTGGGCATGACCGCCCCGTCGCAGTACGACCTGCGCAACCTGTTCCAGATCAACGTCGAAGAAGGCCGCCACTTGTGGGCCATGGTGTACCTGCTGCACCGCTATTTCGGCCGCGATGGCCGCGAAGAGGCCGATGCGCTGCTGCAGCGCAGTTCGGGCGATGCCGACAACCCGCGCATCCTGGGCGCCTTCAACGAAAAGACGCCCGACTGGCTGGCGTTCTACATGTTCACCTATTTCACCGACCGAGACGGCAAGTTCCAGTTGTGCGCGCTGGCCGAGTCGGGTTTCGACCCGCTGGCCCGCACCACCAAGTTCATGCTGACCGAAGAAGCGCACCACATGTTCGTGGGCGAATCCGGGGTGTCGCGCATCATTCAGCGTACCTGCGAAGTGATGCGCGAGTTGAAGACCGACGATCCGGCCACCGTGCGTGCCGCCGGCGTGATCGACCTGCCCACCATCCAGCGCTACCTGAACTTCCATTACAGCGTCACCATCGACCTGTTCGGCGCCGACCAGTCGTCCAACGCCGCCATCTTCTACGGCTCGGGCCTGAAAGGCCGCTACGAAGAAGGCAAGCGCACCGACGACCATCAACTGAAGAACGACACCTACAGGGTGCTGAGCGTCGATGGCGGCAAGCTGCGCGAGATCGAAGTGCCCATGCTCAACGCCTTGAACGAAGTGTTGCGCGACGACTTCATCCGCGATTCCATGGCCGGCGTCGGCCGCTGGAACAAGGTCATCGAGAAAAGTGGCCTGCCGTATCGCCTGTCGGTGCCGCACAAGGCTTTCAACCGGCAGATCGGCACGCTGGCCGGCATTCGCGTGGCCCCCGAAGGCGAAGTGCTCAGCGAGGCCCAATGGCTGGCCAACCGCGACAAATGGCTGCCCACCGCCGAAGACCGCGCTTACGTGGCGTCGCTGATGGGCCGCATGGTCGAACCGGGCAAGTTCGCCAACTGGATCGCACCGCCCGTCATGGGCGTGAACCGCCAGCCGGTGAACTTCGAGTACGTGCGCTTTAACTAGGCCCCGCCCACACTACAAGGAGCCCGGCAATGAACGCCCCCTTGCCGCCCGAAGTGCTGAAGCAGCACCTGATCGATCCCGAGATCTGCATACGCTGCAACACTTGCGAGGAAACCTGCCCCATCGATGCGATCACGCACGATGGCACCAACTATGTGGTCGACCCGGACATCTGCAATGGCTGCATGGCCTGTGTGCCGCCATGTCCCACCGGGTCGATCGATAATTGGCGGCTGGTGCTCAGGGCCGATGCCTACAGCGTGCAGGATCAATTCGGCTGGGACGAACTGCCGGGGGAAAAACCCCTGCCCGATGGCGCGGCGGCCGATGCGCCGGCAGCGCCGGGCGAGGCGGCGCTAGGCGTGGCCGATAGCGCGCCTGCCGCGGCGCCGGTCGCGCCGGCGACCTTGTTGCCCGGGGCCAGCATCCCGCCCTGGTCGGCTGCACACCCTTATGTGAACCTGTACACGCACAAGACGCCCGCGACCGCCACGGTGGTGGGCAACTACCGCGTCACCGACGCGGACACCGACAGCGATATCCGCCATATCGTGCTGGATTTCGGCAGCCTGCCGTTTCCGGTGCTGGAAGGGCAGTCCATCGGCATCCTGCCGCCCGGCGCCGATGCCCAGGGGCGGGCGCACCATGCGCGCCAGTATTCGCTGGCCAGCCCGCGCGACGGCGAACGGGCGGGCTACAACAACTTGTCGCTGACCGTGAAGCGCGTGACGCAAGACCACGACGGCCAGCCGGCGCTAGGCGTGTGCTCGAACTACCTGTGCGACCTGGCCAAGAACGACACCGTGCAGGTGATAGGGCCATTCGGCAATACCTTCTTGATGCCCAACCACGCGCGCGCCAACCTGATGATGATCTGTACCGGCACCGGTTCGGCCCCCATGCGCGCCATGACCGAACGCTACCGGCGCCGCATCGAGCGCGGCACCAATGGGCGCCTGATGCTGTTCTTCGGTGCCCGCACCCAGCGCGAGCTGCCGTACTTCGGCCCGCTGATGCGCCTGCCGCGCGATTTCATCGACATCAACCTGGCTTTGTCGCGCGATTCGTCGCAGCCCCGGCGCTACGTGCAGGACCTGATCCGCGAGCGCGCCGCCGACGTGCTGGACCTGCTGGCCGACACGAATACCTGCATCTATGTTTGCGGCCTGAAGGGGATGGAGGCCGGCGTGCTGGACGCTTTGCGCGACGTGGCCGTGCAAGCCGGGCAGGATTGGACTATCCTGCATGAAGTGTTGCGCCGCGAGGGGCGGCTGCACTTCGAGACGTACTAGCCGGCGCCTGCGCAGCAACGCGGCCCGCCACTTACACGATGCTCCGGCGCGCCCAGGCACGCCGGTTTTTGTTCGAGAAGCCGACAATGAAGTTTGCAGAATTCAAGGAAGGCATGCTGATCCACGCCGGCCCGGTCACGGTGACCGAAGCCGAGATCCTGCATTTTGCCCGCCAGTATGACCCGCAATGGTTTCACACCGACGTCGAGCGCGCCGCCCAGGGGCGCTGGGGCGGGCTGATCGCCAGCGGCTGGCATACCTGCGCCCTGGCCATGCGCATGGCGGTCGAGGCCGCCTTGCACGATTCGGAATCATTCGGGTCGCCCGGCCTGGGCGAAGTGCGCTGGCGCGTGCCCGTGCGGCCGGGCGATGCCCTGCGCCTGGAAGCGCGCGTGCAGGCCGTGCGCCGCTCGACCTCGCGGAACGACCTGGGCATCATTTCCTGGAACTGGATCGTGCTGAACCAGCACGATGAAGCCGTGCTCGAACTGGACGCCTCCAGCCTGTTCGACCTGGGCGGCACCAACTGACCGACCGCCCGGTCGCTTGCAGGTGTCAGGCTCCGCAGGTGCCTGACACCATGGTGTGCCAAGGCTGTCTCAGTCGTATGATGTCAGGCACCCTGGCGGGAGCCTGACACCTGGGTGACCTGGGCAGCGCCCCGCGGCTCAGCTGAACGCCTGGATACCCGTCTGGGCGCGGCCCAGGATCAGGGCGTGCACGTCGTGCGTGCCTTCGTAGGTGTTCACCACTTCCAGGTTGACCAGGTGGCGGGCCACGCCGAACTCGTCGGAAATGCCGTTGCCGCCCAGCATATCGCGCGCCAGGCGGGCGATATCCAGGGCCTTGCCGCACGAATTGCGCTTCATGATGGACGTGATTTCCACCGCGGCCGTGCCTTCGTCTTTCATGCGGCCCAGGCGTAGGCAGCCTTGCAGGCCCAGCGTGATCTCGGTCTGCATGTCGGCCAGCTTTTTCTGGATCAGCTGGTTGGCCGCCAGGGGGCGGCCGAACTGCTTGCGGTCCAGCGTGTACTGACGGGCGGTATGCCAGCAGGCTTCCGCCGCGCCCAGCGCACCCCAGGCGATGCCGAAGCGGGCCGAGTTCAGGCAGGTGAAGGGGCCGCGCAGGCCGGACACGTCGGGCAGCATCTGTTCGGCCGATACTTCCACTTCGTCCATGACGATTTCGCCGGTGATCGAGGCACGCAGGCCCACCTTGCCATGGATGGCGGGGGCCGACAGGCCCTTCATGCCTTTTTCCAGGATGAAGCCGCGGATCTTGCCGTCGTGGTCGCCGCCCACGCACTTGGCCCACACCACGAACACGTCGGCGATGGGCGAATTGGTGATCCACATCTTGTTGCCCGATACCTTGTAGCCACTGCCGGTCAGCACGGCGCGGGTTTCCATGCCGTTGGGGTCGGAGCCGTGGTTGGGTTCGGTCAGGCCGAAGCAGCCTATCCATTCGCCGCTGGCCAGCTTGGGCAGGTACTTCTGCTTCTGCGCTTCGCTGCCGAACTCATTGATGGGCACCATCACCAGCGACGACTGCACGCTCATCATCGAACGGTAGCCCGAATCGACACGCTCGACTTCACGGGCGATCAGGCCGTAGCTGACGTAGTTCAGGCCCGCGCCGCCATATTCGGTGGGGATGGTTGCGCCCAGCAGGCCCAGTTCGCCCATCTCGGTGAAAATCTCGGCATCGGTCTGCTCGTTGCGAAAGGCGTTGAGCACGCGCGGGGCCAGCTTGTCTTGCGCGTAGGCCGCGGCGGCATCGCGCACCATGCGCTCTTCGTCGGTAAGCTGCTGGTCGAGCAACAGCGGGTCTTGCCAGTGGAAGGAAGGATTCGAGGACATGCGGAAGTCTCCGGTGTGTATGTCGGGATATGGGGATGCGTAGGCGACGCGGGCCGTTACTTGCGGGCCGCGAGCGCCGCGTCGCGGATTTTTTCCAGGGTCGTCGACGGCGTGATGGTTTCGGGGTCGAGCAGGCAGTGCAGGATGGCCGGCTTGCCGCTGGCCAGGGCGCGCTCGAAGGCCGGCGCGAATTGCCCGGTGCTTTCGACCCGTTCGCCGTGGCCGCCGAAGGCCTGCGCGTAGGCGGCGAAATCGGGGTTCTGCAGCGCGGTGGCCGACACGCGGCCGGGATAGTGCTTTTCCTGGTGCATGCGGATGGTGCCATACATGCCGTTATCGATCAGCACCACGATGATGGGCAACTGGTACTGCACGGCAGTGGCGAATTCCTGGCCATGCATCATGAAGCAGCCGTCGCCGGCAAAGCACACCACGGTCTTGCCGGGCTGCACCCGCTTGGCCCCCACGGCGGCCGGCAGGCCATAGCCCATCGACCCCGAGGTGGGCGCCAACTGCGTGCCGTAGCGGGTAAAGCGGTGGAAGCGGTGCAGCCAGGTGGCATAGTTGCCGGCGCCGTTGGTCATGATGGCGTCCGCCGGCAGGGTGCGTTCCAGGTAGGCCATGACTTCGCCCATTTGCAGCGCGCCCGGCGTGCGCACCTTGGCCGGATCGCTCCAGTCCAGGTACGACTGGCGCAGCGCGGCGGTGCCGCCGGCCCAGGCCGGCTGCGCCGGGCCCTGTACATCGGCCAGCGTACGCGCGAACGCGGCCGGCGACGTGTTGATGGCCAGCGTGGCGCGGTAGACACGGCCGAGCTCGGCGCTGTCGGGATGCACGTGCACCAGCTTCTGGCGCGGCACCGGGATGTCCAGCATCGTGTAGGCCTGGCTGGGGCTTTCGGACATGCGGCCGCCCACCAGCAGCACCAGGTCGGCGTCGGCCACGCGCTTGGCCAGCGCGGGGTTCAGCCCCAGGCCCACGTCGCCGATGAAGCAGGGGTGGTCTGCCGGGAACAGCATCTGGCGGCGGAACGACACCGCCGTGGGCAAGGCCAGGCGTTGCGCGAAATCGGCGAACTGGGCCACGGCCTCGGCGCTCCAGCGCGAACCGCCCAGAATGGCCATGGGCGCGCGCGCCTGCGACAGCAACTGCCGCAGTTCATCGAGCTGGCCGGCGGCGGGCGCCGTGTCGATGACTTCATAGTGCGGCGCGTCGGCGACGCTGGCGGTCTCGGTCAGCATGTCTTCGGGCAGCGCGATCACCACCGGACCGGGCCGGCCCGAGGTCGCCACATGGAAGGCGCGCGAAATCAGTTCGGGAATACGCTCGACCTGGTCGATCTCGGTCACCCACTTGGCTTGCGTGCCGAATACGGCGCGGTAGTCCATTTCCTGGAATGCCTCGCGCTCGCGCATGCCGCGCTCGATCTGGCCCACGAACAGGATCAGCGGGGTGGAGTCCTGTTTGGCAATGTGGATGCCGGCCATGGCGTTGGCGGCACCCGGGCCGCGCGTCACCATGCAGATACCGGGCTCGCCGCTCAGCTTGCCGTGCGCGTCGGCCATCATGGCCGCGCCGCCTTCCTGGCGGCACACGGTGACGTCGATCTGCGCATCATGCAGGCCGTCCAGGACGGCCAGGTAGCTTTCGCCGGGCACGCAGAACACGTGCTTGACGCCATGGGCGGCCAGTTGGTCGACCAGGATGTGGCCGCCCAGGCGGGGGGCAAGAGAAGGGGAAGTAGGAGTTGTCATAATCAACCGGGATTCAAGCCGTCGAGCATAATGTTCCTGGGTTGCACAATGCAATTGATAAAATTGCACAATCTATTGACCTGCCGGCACGTCGTCCCCAGGTTTGGCGGCGGCTGGCCGGTAACGCAACACGCTATCTTCCCATGAGAAACGGCATCCCCAACCTTAGCGCCCTGCAGGCTTTCGAGGCTTCGGCCCGCCTGGGCAGCTTTTCGCGCGCCGCCGAAGAACTGTCCCTGACGCACAGCGCGGTGTACCGGCAGGTGGCCAGCCTGGAAGCCCGGCTGGGGGTGCAGCTGTTTACGCGCGTGCGCCGCCGCATCGTGCTGACCGACCATGGTGCCGAATACGCCGGGCGCATCCGGCACCACCTGGACCAGATCGAAAAAGACACCTTCGGCCTGGTCAGCCGTACCGGCATGGGCCGCAGCATCCATATCGCGGTGGTGCCCACGCTGGCCACCACTTGGCTGATCCCGCGCCTGGCCAGCTTCCAGCAGCAGCACCCGGACATCACCGTCAGCCTGTCGGTGCGCACGCTGCCGTTCCAGTTCAAAGACCAGCCTTTCGACGGCGCTCTTTACCACGCCAGCGGCATCTGGCCCGGCACCCAGGGAGCCCTGCTGTTTGCCGAAAAAGAACTGGTACCGGTCTGTGCGCCCCATCTGCCGCGCCGCGCCGAAGAGGGGCTGGCGGGTCTGACGCACTTGCACCTGAGCTCGCGCCCCGATGCCTGGCGGCAATGGTATGCGGCCAACCGGCAGCCCTACGGCCCGCAGGCGGCGGGCGGGCCGCGCTACGAGCTGTTCACCATGATGCTGGCGGCCGCCCAGGCCGGCCTGGGCGTGGGGCTGGTGCCGTACTTCCTGGCCCAGCCCGCCCTGCAGGCGGGCACGCTGGTGCAACCCGTGCCGGAAGTACTGGCTGTGGGGCAGGGCTATTACTTCGGCTACCCGCAGCGCGACGAGCGTTCCGATGCCCTGCGGGCATTCGAGGCCTGGTTGAAGTCGGCCGCGTAGCGCGCGGCCATTCGTGATCCATTACCGATCCGGCAGGCCGCTCCGGTGGCAGGGGCGGCCTGTCCATGCTATCTGCGTAATCTATCAAAAATCGTCATAACCGATTATATTCAACCATGATTGCCGGAAAATAATGCCTTTGCATGGCGGAATTTGACCGAAATCACTTATAAACATTCAACTCCTCCCATCCCGGGGCACACCGGGCGGACCGGAGCCAGGCATTACAAGATAGGAGACAAAACATGTTCCGCAATCGGTTGACGCGGCGCGGCGCCTTGCAAGCGCTGGCTGGCATGGCCGCCATGGCCAATACTTCTTCATGGGCCCAGGAAACCGGGAAATGGCCGGCCCGGCCGGTGCGTGTTGTCGTGCCAGTGGCTTCCGGCGGCATTATCGATCTGTTGGCGCGGGCTGTCGGCGAAGCCGTGACACCCGGGCTGGGGCAGCCGCTGGTGGTGGAATCCCGTCCTGGCGCAGACCACCTGATTGGTATCCAGAACGTCGCCAAGAGCAACCCCGATGGCTATTCCTGGCTTTGCGCATCGGTACCGTTCACCGTCAATCCGGCATTGCGCAAAACCCCGGGCTACGATCCGATCGGCGATTTCCGGCCACTGTGCCTGATCGCCACCAGCCCCAATGTGCTTGTCGTGCATCCCGACGTCAAGGCCGGATCGCTGGCGCAGTTTGTCGAGCTGGCCAAGCGCGAACCGGGCAAGCTCACCTACGGCAATCCGGGCAACGGCTCGTCGAATCACCTGGGCATGGAATTGTTCAAGAGCGAGGCCGGCATCGACCTGCTGGGCATTCCGTACAAGGGCCAGCCGCCTTCTATTTCGGATTTGCTGGCCGGCCGGCTCGACTGCATGCTGATGAGCGTGTCCCTGGCGAAAAACTACATCCAGGCCGGCCAGTTGCGCCCTTTGGCGGCGGTCGCCCCGCAACGGATTGCGGCGCTGCCGCAGGTGCCCACCATGAAAGAAGGCGGCTACCCCGGCGTAGACGTAGTGCCCTGGTTCGGCCTGCTGGCGCCCGCGCAAACGCCGGACGCCATCATCGACAAGGCCAGTGCCGCGCTGCAGGCGGCGATGCAGACGCCCAAGCTGCAAACGTCGATCCAGCATATCGGCGCCACTCCCTATGCTTCCGGCACGCCCGCCGCGTTCGATAAGCTGATCCAGGCCGAGCTGGCGAAATGGCCGGCCGTGCTTGCGCGCGCCGGTATCGAGAAAACCTGATGCGCATCGGGCGCGCATCGAAGAACAACCGGAGACAGCACACATGAGCCACGCCAAGCGTCCCAACGTCGTCTTTATCGTCCTGGACGATGTGGGGTTTTCCGATCTGGGATGCTATGGATCGGAAATCCCGACGCCGCGCATCGACCAATTGGCAACCGAAGGCCTGCGCTACAACAATTTCCATGTGACGGCGATGTGTTCGCCCACGCGGGCCTGCTTGCTGACTGGCCGCAATGCGCATTCGGTGGGCGTGGGCATCATCGCGGAATGGGCCAATGGCCAGCCCGGCTATGACGGGCGCATCTATCCCAGCGCCGGCACGTTGCCGGAAGTCTTGCGGCGCGAGGGCTACAACACGATGGCCGTCGGCAAATGGCATCTGGCCGGCACCGAGGAATACGGCGCAGCCGGCCCATTTTCCAACTGGCCGCTGGGCAAGGGTTTCAATCGCTGGTACGGGTTTCATGGCGCGCTGGCGGACCAGTATTACCCCGAGCTTTATGTCGACAACCACCCCATCCACCTGGACCCGCCTCCAGGCTACCACCTGAGCGTCGACCTGGTGGACCAGAGCCTGGGCATGATCCGCGACCATTGCACCAGTGCGCCGGCCGCACCGTTCATGATGTATGTGGCCTTCGGCGCCTGCCACTGGCCGCACCAGGCGCCGCCCGAATACATCGACCGGTTCAAGGGCAAATACGACCGCGGTTGGGATGAAATACGCGCGCAGCGGTTGAAAGCGCAGATCGAGATGGGCATCGTGCCCGCGGGCACCCGCCTGGCGCCGCGCAACGACGATGTGCGGCCGTGGGATGAAGTGCAGCGCGACGACGCTGTGGTGAGCCTGAGTACGCGGCTGCAGGAAGCCTATGCGGGCTTCATGGCGCATACCGACGAACAGATCGGGCGCCTGCTCGATGGCCTGCAGGCATTGAGCGTGCTGGAGGACACCATCGTGGTGCTGCTGTCCGACAATGGCGCCAGCCCCGAGGGCGGCCCGACCGGGGCGATCAACCTGCGCAAGCACATGGTGTACGAACTGGACGACCCCCGGCAGGCCGTGCGCCATCTCGACAAGATCGGTACCGCGCAGGCATTCAACCACTATCCGACCGGCTGGGCACAGGTCAGCAATACGCCGCTCAAGTGGTACAAGAAAGACACGCACGGCGGCGGCGTGCGCGCGCCGCTGATTGTGCGCTGGCCCAAGGGGTTTGCCGCCGCGGGCGGGATTCGCACGCAGTTCCACCACGTGATCGATATTGCCCCCACCCTCTACGACGTGCTGGGCATTGCGCCGCCGGACGAGATCGCGGGCGTCGCGCAGCAACCGTTGCATGGCATCAGTATGGCTTACAGCTTCGACCAGGCGTCGGCCGCCAGCCGGCGCACCCGGCAGTACTTCGAGTTGCTGGGCGATCGCGCGCTGTGGCAAGACGGCTGGAAAGCGGTGACGCGGCACCGCAAGGGCACGCCCATGGATAGCGACGTGTGGGAGCTCTATCACATAGACCAGGATTTCTCCGAGGCGGACGACCTGGCGCAGACCGAATCCGCGCGCTTGAAGAACATGGTGCAGGCCTGGCAGCACGAAGCGGAACGCTATGGCGTGTTGCCGCTGGATGACCGCGAGTGGGAACGGGCCGCCGAGCGCATACGCGAAGGTTCGCGCGCCCAATATGTGTACCGGCCGCACATGGCCCGCATCGACCGCCTGATGGCGCCCGACGTCACGGGCAAGAGCTTCCGCATCGAAGCCTCGCTGAACCGATCCGGCGCGCCGCTGCAGGGCGTGATGCTGGCCTGGGGCAGCCGGCTGGGAGGCCTGGTGCTGTATGCGCGCGCGGGCAAGCTGGTGCTGGAATACGTGTTTTCGCAGGATGAGCGGGTGGTGATCGAGGCCGACGACACGCTGCCCAAGGGACAGGCCAGCGTGGTCGCCATCTTCGATCGCAATGACGATGGCAGTATCGACGTCAGTCTGACGGGAACCGGGCTGGGCCAGGCGCGCGGCCGTTGCGCCAAGTCCTGGCCGACCCATGGCATGACGGCTGGCCTGTCTTGCGGGCACGATGCGGGGCATCCGGTCAGCAACACCTATGCCGCGCCTTTTCCCTTTGCCGGCTCCGAACTGCTACAGGTTACGCTAACGGTCGACCAGAACGACGGGCCCCGCCCAAGCCAGCCTGTATCGACCTTCCAGGAAGACTGACAGGCATGCGGCCGTCCGTTGCCCGCGGATATGCGCTGGCCGGGCCCTGCATCCAAGGCCGGCACAGGAACTCGTGAAATGCAAAAGAACGACCGTTCGATGTTGGCACCCCAAAGACACGCGCTGATTCTGGACCATCTGCGCGGCAACGGCAGCGCATCATTGGCGACGCTGACGCGGCTGACCGGTGCATCCGAGTCCACGATCCGTCGCGACCTGCTCGAGTTGAGCACGCGCAGCGGCAGCGTGCGGCGCATCCATGGCGGGGTGATCAGCGCGCGCCTCGAGTCGTCCACCTACGAGCCGCCCGCACAGGTGGCCGAACAGCTTCATCCCGAAGCCAAGCAGCGCATCGGCGAGGCCGCCGCCGGACTGATACTGGATGGCCAGAGCGTCATGTTCGACAGCAGCTCCACCGTCATGGAGGCGGCGCGCGCTGCCGTCCGGCGCGGGCTGGCGATTACCTCCATCACCAACGACTTGGCCACCGCGCAGGTGTTGAACACCTCGGCGGCAGGCTGTGTCATCGTGACCGGGGGCACGGTGCGCCCGAACAGCAACACGCTATATGGCCCCCCTTGCGAATCGCTGCTGCGCAGCGTCTATGTCGATTTGCTGTTCCTGGGCGTGCACGCGGTATCCGACACGGGTGTCACGGAAAGTTCGATCGAGATCGCCGATATCAAACGTCACATGATCGCCACCGCAAAGCGCGTGGTGCTGCTTGCCGACCAGTCCAAGTTCGGGCGACGTTCGTTCACGCAGATATGCGGGTTGGAAAAAATCCACATGCTTGTCACCGATGCCACCTCCGAGCAGTGCGAGGCACTGGGCCTGCAGGAACGGGGAATAGAAGCGCTGCGGGTCTGATCCCGTAACCCGGCCCGGCCGTGAATGGACTTGGCCTGAAGACAAGAATCAAGGAGAGCACGCCATGACAGTACAAGGGGATAGCCGGCGCTACGGCGTGGACGAAACCAGGGCGTTCGCGCAAGCGCTCTTTCGGGCGGCGGGGCTGGATGAAGACAAGGCCCGAACGGTCGGCGAGATCTTGCTCGAAGCCGACCTCATGGGCCACGCTACACACGGCCTGGCGTTGGCGCCCGCCTATCTTGACGCCGCGGCCTCGGGGGCGTTGCTGGGTAGCGGCGAGCCGGACGTCGTGGCCGACCGCGGCGCCTGCATCACCTGGCGCGGCAAGCGCCTGCCTGGTCCGTGGCTGACCGCCAAGGCAGTCGACCTGGCGCTCGATCGCGTGCAGACCTATGGCACGGTTACCGTGGCTATCTCCGATAGCCATCACATTGGTGCGCTGGCCGCCTACCTGACTCGCGCTACCGACCGGGGCTGCCTGGCGATGATCGCCAGTTCCATGCCGTCGCTGGCCGGCGTCGCTCCCTATGGCGGGACACAGGCGGTCTTCACGCCCAATCCGATCGCGGCGGGCATCCCTACCGAGGGCGATCCCATCCTGCTGGATATCAGTGCGTCGATCACCACCATCAACATGACCCGCCAACTGGTCAAGGCCGGCCAGGTTTTCCCGCAGGCCTGGGCCATGGATGCCCAGGGCAATCCCAGTACCGACCCGCAGGTGGCGTTGTCGCAGGGCGGCACGCTGTTGCCGGTGGGTGGGCTGGACCACGGGCACAAAGGCTACGGCTGGGCGCTGCTGGTCGAGGCGCTGTCGACCCTGTCCGGATTCGGGCGGGCAGACCAGCCTGCCGGCACATGCGTGTCGGTGTTCATTCAGGTCATCGACCCGGGCGCGTTTGGCGGTCAAGCAGATTTCGCACGGCAGATGGGCTGGCTGGCCGATGCCTGCAAGACCAATCCGCCGCGGCCAGGCGTGGATCGGGTACGCTTGCCGGGAGAGCGCGGCCTGGCAATCAAGCGCGAATCGCTGGTGCAGGGCGTGGCCTTGTCCGACAGCATCATGCAGGGGTTGTCGCGCTGGGCGCAAACACATGGCGTGCCGCTGCCGCAAGCACTGCCCGCGGACGACTGACCGGTAGAATGGGCGGGCTGCCCGATTCCGGTTCTGTTCGCCCATGTCCCACGCCGATCCCCTGGCCTCGCAGGCCGATATCGATGCCTTCATCGACGCCGTCTGGCTCGAAGACGGCCTGGCCGCCAATACCCTGGCCGCCTATCGCCGCGACCTCAGCGCCTTCGCGCAATGGCTGGAAAAACCCGCCGAGCATGGCGGCGCAGCCTCGGCGGGCCGGTTGCGCGATGCCGGCACCGGCGATATCGAAGCCTGGTTCGCCGCGCGCCATGGCGATAGCCGGGCCACCACGGCCAACCGCCGGCTGGCGGCGCTGCGGCGTTTTTTCGCCTGGGCGCTGCGCGAGCACCTTACCCAGCGCGATCCCTGTCTGACTCTCAGCGCGGCCAAGCAGCCACCGCGCATGCCCAAGACGCTTTCCGAGGCGCAAGTCGATGCCCTGTTGCGCGCGCCCGACCTGAACACCGTACGCGGGCTGCGCGATCGCGCCATGCTGGAAACCCTTTACGCCACCGGCCTGCGGGTGTCCGAACTGGTGAACATCAAAGTGCTCGAGGTCAGCCTGAACGAAGGCGTCGTGCGCGTGGTGATGGGCAAGGGCGGCAAAGACCGGCTGGTGCCGCTGGGTGCCGAGGCGGCGCACTGGATCGACCGCTACCTGCAAGGCGCGCGGCCCGAGCTGGCCGGTGCGCGCGTCAGCGATGCGCTGTTCCTGACCGCGCGCGCGCAGCCCATGACGCGCCAGGCATTCTGGCAACTGATCAAGAAGTACGCCGTCATTTCCGGTGTGCATGCGCCGCTGTCGCCGCACGTGCTGCGCCATGCCTTCGCCACGCATCTGCTCAATCATGGCGCCGACCTGCGCGTGGTGCAGATGCTGCTGGGCCATGCCGATATTTCCACCACCCAGATCTACACGCACGTGGCCCGCGAACGCCTGAAAGCCTTGCACGCGGCGCATCATCCGCGCGCCTGAGCGGCGCCGCGTTGCGCCGCGGGCGGCCGCTGCCTACACTACGGGCTTTTCATCCGCCGCATCGCGGCCCGCCCGGCGTCATGAGCAAAGCCCGCCACGTATCCGAAACGCCCGCCACCCAGATGCTGAAGCGGCACAAGGTGGCATACACCGAACACACTTACGACTACGTCGAGCATGGCGGCGCGGGCGAGGCCGCGCGTCAGTTGGGCCTGGACCCGCATGCGGTGGTGAAGACACTGATCATGGAAGACGAGGCGGCCCGCCCGCTGGTGGTGGTGATGCATGGCGACCGCGAAGTGTCCACCAAGAACCTGGCGCGCCAGGCCGGCCTGAAGAAAGTCGCGCCCTGCCAGCCCGACGTTGCGCAGCGGCATTCCGGCTACCAGGTCGGCGGCACCTCGCCGTTCGGCACGCGCAAGCGCATGCCGGTGTGGGTCGAGGCCCTGGTGCTGGAATGCCCCGTGGTGTACATCAACGGCGGGCGGCGCGGCTACCTGATCGGCATCGACCCGCAGGCCTTGGTCAGGCTGCTTGACGCGCGGCCCGTATCGGTGGCGCTGGAGTAGGCGCGGGCGCCGCTTGCGGTATTCCGCTACTACCCGCAGCGCAACCGTCTGCCGCACAATCAAGACAAGCTCGTCGTGCGCGCCGCCGGGCACCCGCGGTATCCGGCACCCCTCGCGCCACGGCCGACAACCAGGAGACCGATATGGGCAAGAAACTGCTGATGCTGGTGGGTGATTACGTCGAAGATTACGAAACCATGGTGCCGTTCCAGGCGCTGCAGGCGGTGGGGCACACGGTGCATGCCGTCTGCCCTGGCAAGAAAGCTGGCGACAGCGTGGCCACCGCCATCCACGACTTCGAAGGCGCGCAAACCTACAGCGAAAAGCGCGGCCACAACTTCGCGCTGAACCACGATTTCGAACAAGCCGACGCCGATGCCTACGATGGCCTGGTCATCCCGGGCGGGCGCGCGCCCGAATACCTGCGCTTGAACGAACAGGTGCTGGAAATCGTGCGGCAGTTCGACCGCGCCGGCAAGCCCATCGCGGCGGTCTGCCACGGCGCGCAAGTGCTGGCCGCCGCCGGTATCCTGAAGGGCCGCACCTGCTCGGCCTATCCGGCTTGCGCCCCGGAAGTGCGGCTGGCCGGCGGCACCTATGCCGAGATCGCCATCGACCAGGCGCATACCGACGGCAACCTGGTCACCGCCCCGGCCTGGCCGGCGCATCCGGCCTGGCTGGCGCAGTTCCTGAAAGTACTGGGCACCACCATCACGCACTGACTCTGCGCGTGGGCGGCTTGCGCTCCCGATCCCAGGCGCCTGCAGGGCGCCTGGCCCTTGCTGTCCACCCCTGGTCGGTCGTACAGTGAAGAACGCCACCACAAGAGCCTTGCCATGTGCGAAATCTTCATCCGCGCCCACCCCGATTCCTACGCGCCCGAAACCCGTTCGCTACGGCTGCATGGGGTTGCCACCAGCGTCCGGCTCGAACGCCTGTTCTGGTCGGTGCTGGAAGAAATCGCCGCGCGCGACGGCCTGCGCGTCAATCAATTGATCGAGCGCCTTTACGACGAACTGGTCGAATATCGCGGCGAGGCAGCGAATTTCACATCGTTCTTGCGCGTGTGCTGCCTGCGTTATGAAGTGCTGCAGGCCGATGGCCGCATTCCTACCGATGCCACGGTGCCGATCCGTTCTCTGGATGCGCGCGCCGTGCTGGCGGGTTTGCCCGATGAACTGCACGACGGCGCGATGCCGCGCCGGGCGGCCGCCTGAGGCGGCCTGGGCGCTACAGCATCGCCATGGCCACGTCGCTTTGCAGTATGCGCCGCAGGCGCACTGCATCGCCAATGCGCGACAGCTTGCCTTGCGAGTCCAGCAGCACCATGGCCACGTCGCGGCCGTTGATGCGCGCCAGCATCACCAGGCATTCGCCCGCTTCATTGATATAGCCCGTCTTCGAGATCTTGATGTCCCAGTCGGACTTGCGCACCAGCAGGTTGGTATTGCGGAACAACTGCGTACGATTGGCGACGTCCACTTCGTATTGGTCGTCGGTGGAATAACGATGGATCAGCGGGCGTTGCGAGGCTGCGCGCAGCAACCGCGCCAGGTCGCGCGGCGACGAGACATTCTGGCTGGACAGGCCGGTGGGCTCGATGAAATGCGTGTTGGACATGCCCAGCGCCCGCGCCTTGCGATTCATGGCCTCGACGAAGGCGGGCATGCCACCCGGGTAATTGCGCCCCAGCGCATGCGCGGCACGGTTTTCCGACGACATCAGGGCCAGGTGCAGCATGTCGCCGCGGTTCAGGCGCGTACCCACCACCAGGCGCGAAGTCGTATGTTTGAGCGTGTCGACGTCATCGTCGGTGATTTCCAGCATCTGGTCCATGGGCTGGTTGGCGTCGACCACCACCAGCGCCGTCATCAGCTTCGAGATCGACGCGATCGGCCGCACCACGTTGTCGTTCTTGGCGAACAGCACCGTCGAGGTTTCCAGGTCTTGCACATAGGCCGTGGTGGAACGCAGCGCCTCGATCTCGGCGCGCACCGACGCGGCCGGCGGCGGCAGGGCCGCGGCGCTGGCGCGTGCCTGCGCCCGGGCATGGGCGCGCTGGCGATGGACGATGCTGCTTTTGCGCGACTTGCTCTTGGACGCAACGGTTTTCTTGGATGCTCTTTTCTTGGATGCGGTCTTCTTGGTAACCGTCTTCGCCGCGGTTTTCTTCGACGCGGTCTTTTTGGTCGTGGCCTTGGACGATGCCTTCGACACGGTCTTCTTGCTGGCGGTCTTGCTGGCCGTCTTGGCCGCCGGTTTCTTTGCGGTCGTCTTGGCCTTGGTGGCCTTGCAGGTCGCCGATTTCGCGTTGGCCTTGCATGGATCGGCCGCCTTGGCCGCGTGTGCCCCACCGGGCAGCAGGGTGCCTAACGCCAGTGCCAGGGGCACCAGGGCGGTCGCAACGGCGCGTTTCCAGAAAAAAACCATATAGCTAGCAGGGTGAAAAAAAGGGGCGCGCGACCGGGGTGGTCAGAATGGCTTGAGCGGAGCCGGGAAAAGCGAAATGAATTATAGACTTACGTGCCGAATTTAAACAGTTTTTTTAACTGTTGGGCAAGCGCGCGATTGCAACAAAAGGGGATGGATGGGCACAATGGCCTCGCCGGGTGGAATCGAACCACCAATTGACCCTTAGGAGGGGTCGGTTATATCCATTTAACTACGGCGAGCTGCCCGAAGACGGCAAGTGGCTGATAACAAAGCGCATTGTTGGCTGCAGCGGCGCTTTGCAAGAGCCGAATTCTAGCATCCGCGCAGATCGCCCGCGCGTATGGCCGGATAGCGTGGGCCCCGCTGGCAGACTTGTATATGATGGCTGCTGTTCGCCCCGCGCGAACCGCCCTACGGAGCAAGGGCGTCCACAACGACAACCGACAACCGCCAGGCAGGCCAGATGTCCGATTCACAATCCATTTCTCTGCGTACCGTGTTGTTGGGTACGCTGGTCGTGCTGCTTGCCATGGGCGTGCGCGCTACCTTCGGGCTGTTCATGCAGCCCATGGGCCTGGCCCATGGCTGGGGCCGCGATGTGTTTTCAATGGCCTTCGCCCTGCAGAACCTGGTCTGGGGCCTGGCCAGCATCCTGATGGGCATGCTGGCCGACCGGTATGGCTCGGGTCGCACTGTGGCGCTCGGGGCACTGCTGTACGTGGCCGGCATGATAGGCACGCGCTTTGCCACCGACGAGTTCAGCCTGTACATGACCGCCGGCGTGCTGGTGGGCCTGGGCCAGGCTGGCACCACGTTCCCTGTGATCCTGCCCGTGGTGGCGCGCTCGGTGCCGCCCGCCTACCGCAGTACCGCGATGGGCATCGCCAGTGCCGGCGGGTCGATGGGGCAGTTCCTGGTGGTGCCCGCCGGGCAACTGATGATCACTGGTTTCGATTGGCCCGGTGCGCTGTGGGCGCTGTCGTTGCTGGTGGCGGCGGGCGCGCCGCTGGCGTATTTCCTGCGCGGCAGGCCCGGTGCCCACGCCGGCGGCCAATCGCTGTCGGCCGCCGTGCGGCAGGCCATGCGCCATCCGTCGTTCCATTTTCTGTATGGCAGCTATTTTGTCTGTGGATTCCATACGGCGTTCATCACGCTGCACTTACCGGCGTTCGTGACCGATGGCGGATTGAGCGCCAGCCATGGCGCCACGGCCATCGCCCTGATCGGCCTGTTCAATGTGGTGGGCTCGTTCTATGCCGGCAAGCTGGGCGGCCGTTACAGCAAGAAGCTGCTGTTGGCAGGCGTGTACGGCCTGCGCGCGTTCGGCATGCTGTTGCTGCTGGCGCTGCCGCTCTCGCCCTGGGTGCTGTATGCCTTTGCCGCCTGGATGGGCTTGTTCTGGCTGGGTACCGTGCCGCTCACGCAGGGCCTGATCGGGCAGATCTACGGCCTGCGCTATGCCGCCACGTTGTCGGGCATTGCTTTCCTGGGCCACCAGGTGGGCAGTTTCATCGGGGTATGGCTGGGCGGGTATGTGTACGCCAGTACGGGTAGTTACGACCTGATGTGGTGGATGGGCGTGGCCCTGGCCGTGATCGCCGCCTTGCTGTGCCTGCCGGTGCGCGAGCAACCGCTGGAACAGCCCATGCCCCAGGCAGCCTGACCATGCCACGCCGCACCATCTGGCGCATCCTGGGGGGCGTGGCCCTGGCGGCGGTGCTGGCGCTGGGGTTCCTGGGGTATACGATGCCGGAGCTGCGGGTCAATTGGGAGACTTTGGCGGCTATGTGTGGGTTTTAGGGGCCTTGTTTTGGGCGGGTGTTTGGGTTCTTGCGTTTTGGCCACCGTTTGGTGAGAAGAAGAGAAGCGTGCCGGGCCGCGTGTGGGCGCCGCCCAGCGCGGCGTCCACGCGCATTCGGTCAGTGGCATGCACAGGCCGGTATTCCGTGTTGACCAGACCAGCATTGACCAGACGACCATTGCCAGCCACTACCCGAATGCATTTTCGGGGCGCGCAGGGCGGCCCCGTGAAGCCGCGCCATACCCCAGGCGCCACCCCGACGCCAGAAGAAAAACACCCCCACGTCCGGTTATCCTTATCCACTGCTCAGATACACCCGTCCGCCCCGAATGTCCTACGACCCGGATTCACGCCCCTTCATCACGCTGGAACAGGCCGGCCAGTTGCCGCCCACCCACACCCTGGTGCTGACCGTGAACAACCGTCTGGCCCGTCGCCTGACGCTGGATCTGGCCGGGCAGTTGCGCCGTGAGCGGCAGGTCAGCGAATTGCCGCGTGTCTTGCCGCTGGCGGCCTGGCTGGCCGAGGCCGCCGGCGAGCTGGCTTTTGCGCCGGGGGCCGACCTGCCGGCGCACCGGCTCGATAGCTTTGCCACGCAAATGGTCTGGGCCGATGCCATCGGCGAAGAAGAGGCCGGCCGGGTGCTGCTCGATACCGGGCAAGCCGCGGTGCTGGCCATGGATGCCGACACCTTGATGGACGAATGGCGCCTGAATGTGCCTGGGGGCGCCGATACTGACGAATACCGGGGTTTTTCGCGCTGGCGCCGCCGCTACCACCAACGCCTGGCCGGCATCGACGCCGAAGACGCCAACCAGGGTTATGGGCGCGTGCTGCGTGCCTTGCAGCAGGGGGAGGTGGCCGCGCCGCGACACCTGGTGCTGGCGGGTTTTACCGATGTCTCGCCGCGCTTTGCTGCGCTGCTCGATGCCTTCCAGAAAGGGGACGCGACGCTCGCCTGGCTGAACGACACGCTGGCCGAATCCGCCTTGCCGGCGCGCTATAGCGCCACCGAGCGCGGCGCCGAATGGCGTGCCGCGGCGGCCTGGGCGGCGCAGCGGCTGGCCGCGCAGCCGTCCGGGCGCTATGCCATCGTGTCGGCCCAGTTGCAGGCGGAATCGCCCTTTGCGCGGCGCGTGGTGGGGCAGGCCCTGGCCGAAGGCGGCCATGCTTTCAACGTGGCCGTCGGACGGCCCCTGACCGAATGGCCGGCCGTGCGGGCCGCCCTGGCCTGGCTGCACGCGCTGGCCGACATGGAACAGGCTGGCGCTGTTGACGCGCCGGTGCTGGGGGCGGCCTTGCTGGCCGGGCATTGCGCCGGAGACCGGCGCGACCTGGCCAGGCTTGCGGCCGTCGATGCGCGCTGGCGCCGCCAGGCGCGGGTCCGCGTCGATGCTGCGCGCTGGCAGCGCGACCTGGCCGATGGCACGGCCTTGTCTGCCGCCTGGCCGGCCGCGCTCGAGATCTGGCGGCAAGCCGGAGAACGCAGCACCGCCGATCTCTGGATGCCGGTGATCCGCGCCGCGCTGGTGGCGCTGGGTTTCCCTGGCGAACGTCCGCTGGACAGCGTGGGCTACCAGGTCATGGGCGCGTTCGGCGAACTGTTGGGGCGCTACGCGGCGCTGGCCCCCGCGGCCGGCCCGCTGGATGGGCGCGGCGCGGTGCGCCTGCTGGCCAGCGCCGCGGCCGCGGCGTCATTCCAGCCGCAGCGCGATCCGCTGGCGCGCCTGGACGTGCTGGGCTTGCTCGAGGCCGAAGGCGGGCACTGGGATGGAGTGTGGATCCTGGGCCTGACCGACGATGTGCTGCCCGCCACGCCGCAGCCCAATCCGCTGCTGCCCTTGACCGTGCTGCGCCAGGCCGGCGCGCCGCGCGCCACGCCCGAGCGAGAGCGGCAATGGGCCGAGGCGCTGTACGCGGCATTGTGCCGCTGCGCACCCGAAGTGGTGGTCAGCCATGCCCATCTCGACGGCGAACGCGAATTGCGGCCTTCGCCGTTGATTGCCGATGTGCCGCCCATGGCATGGCAGCCTTGCGCGACTGTCGTGCCGGACGCGCTGCCGCAGCAGGTGCTCGACGACGAACGTGGCCCACCGCTGGCCGCGCCGGCACCCGATAGTGCGCGGGCCGGCGCCACCGGCGGCCTGGACGTGCTGGATACCCAGGCGCGCAACCCCTTGTGGGCATTCGTGCGCCATCGGCTGGGGGCCAGGGCGCTGGCCGATTACGCCGACGCCGCCAATCAGAACGTGCGCGGGCAGTTCCTGCACCGCGCGCTGGAACTGGTGTGGCGCATGCTGCCCGATCAGGAACAACTGCACGAAGCCATTGCGCAGGGTCGATTGCAGGCCCTGGTCCTGCAGGCGATAGAAGAGGCGGCCGAAGAAGAACTGCGCGCCTATCCGCGCGCCTTGCGCGAACTGGAATGCGAACGCGCGTGCGCCGTGCTGGCCGATTGGTTCGACCTCGAAGCGCAGCGCCTGCCGTTCCGGGTCGCGCAAGTCGAAGAAACCCATCACTGGTCGCGCGGCCCCCTGGCCCTGGCCGTGCGGATCGACCGGCTGGACCGCCTGCCCGACGGCCGTGCCGTGATCCTGGACTACAAGACCGGCATGGCGCCAGGCAATCCGGAATCCGACTGGGCGCGCGCGCGGCCCGTGAATCTCCAATTGCCGTTCTACGCGGCCGTGCTCTCCGGCGATACGCCGGATGCCGATGTGGCCGCGCTGGTGCTGGCCCAGGTGCATGCGCGCCAGGTTGCGGCGGCCGGGCTTTCCGACACCGAGCTGGGCATTGCGGGGGTGACTGCCGCCGATGCCAGCAAGGGCTTCGAGGGCCAGGCCTGGCGCGATATCCTGCTGCGCTGGCGCGCCGCCGTCGAGGGCCTGGCCGATGAATATGCGTCCGGCTACGCCGCCAACCTGGTCTATCGTCGCGACGACCTGAAATACTGCGACGCCATGCCGTTCCTGCGGCTGCATCTTGAAGACGAGGACGACGCGGCATGACCGGATCCGCCCGCCAACCTTCCGACCATCTAGCCCGCGTCCACGCGCTGGACCCGGCCGCCTCGTTCCTGGTGCAGGCACCTGCCGGCTCCGGCAAGACCGAACTGCTGACCGACCGCATCCTGGCGCTGCTGGCCACGGTGAACCGGCCCGAAGAAATCGTGGCCATCACTTTCACGCGCAAGGCTGCTTCGGAAATGCATGCGCGTGTATTGGGCAAACTGCGCGACGGCAGCGGCCCCATGCCCGCATCCGAGCACGGCCAGCGCAGCTGGCACCTGGCGCGCGCGGCGCTGCAGCGCAACGATGAACTGGGCTGGAGGCTGCTGCAGCATCCGGCACGCCTGTCGATCCGCACCATCGACTCATTCTGCGCGGGCCTGGTGCGCGGCATGCCGTGGCTGTCGGAACTGGGCGGCATGCCCGACATCGCCGACGACGCGCAAGCCCACTACGATGCCGCCGCCCGCGCCACGCTGGCCCTGGCCGACGATTTCGAGGCCGTGCGCATTTTGCTGGCGCACCTGGATGTCGATACCCAGGCCGCCACCGAAGCCATTGCCGCGATGCTGGGGCAGCGCGACCAGTGGCTGCCGCTGCTGGCTCGCGGCAGCGATCGCGAGGCCTTGCAGGACGCCCTGGCCGACGCCATCGGCGAAGACCTGCAGGCTTTGGCGCGTGCCATGCCGCTCGGCTGGGACGACGCTCTGCGCTGGCCGGCGCGCATGGCGGTGGCCGCGCTCGACGAAGACGACCCCGCACATGCGTTGGCCGCGCTGCGCGATTGGGATGCGCCGCTCGAACCCGACGCTGCCTGGCTCGACCAATGGAAGGCGGTGCGCCATTTGCTGCTGACGGCCGCGGGCGGGCTGCGCAGTGCGCGCGGCGTGACCAGGAATCTGGGTTTTCCGCCCAGGTGCGAGCACAAAGAAGCCTTCACTCAGTGGCTGGACGCGGCCGACCCCAAGGCTGCTTGGATCTGGATGCTGGAGGCGGTCCGTCATGTGCCGCCGGCCGAGTTCAGCGATGCGCAGTGGCGCGTGCTGGGCGCGCAACTGATGACGCTGAAGCTGGCGGTGGCCCAGTTGCACCTGCGCTTTGCCGAAACGCGCGAAGTCGATTTCATCGAGATCGCGCAGCGCGCCGCGCACGCCCTGGGCAGTGCCGACGATCCCGGCGAACTGCTGTTGAAACTGGACGCCTCGATCCGTCACCTGTTGATCGACGAATTCCAGGACACCAGCCTGACGCAGATTCACTTGCTGGCCACGCTTACCGCCGGCTGGCAGCCGGGCGATGGCCGCACGCTGTTCCTGGTGGGCGACCCCATGCAGTCCATCTACCGGTTCCGCAAGGCCGAAGTGGGCCTGTTCCTGCAGGCGGCCGAGCACGGCGTGGGCGAGATCGCGCCCACGTTCCTGCAACTGACCGACAACTTCCGCTCGCAGGCCGGCGTGGTGGAATGGGTGAACGCCACATTCCGCGGCCTGCTGCCGGCACGCAACGATGCGGCCGCCGGCGCCATCGCCTATACCGATTCGGCGGCGTTCAATCCGTCATTGCCAGGCGAACCCGTGCGTTTCCATGCCGCATTCAGTACCGATGGCGGCGGGGCGGCCGACGCCACGGCCGAGGCGCTGGCCGTGCAATTGGTGCGCCAGGCGCTGGACGAGCGCGACCCCGCCAGCCGCCATCCCGTGGCCATCCTGGTGCGCGCGCGCGGGCACCTGGGCCAACTGGTGCGCCGCCTGACGCAGGCCGGCATTCGCTGCCGCGCGGTCGACCTGGTGCCGCTGGCGCAGCGCCACGTCGTGTCCGACCTGGTGCAGTTGCTGCGCGCCTTGTCGCACCCCGCCGACCGCATGGCCTGGCTGTCGGTGCTGCGGGCGCCCTGGTGCGGGCTGACACTCGATACGCTGCACACGCTGTTCGGCCATGACCTGAGCACCCCGGTTCCGGTGCTGCTGGCCGATGCCTTGCGCGCGCCGCGCCCGGCCCCTGTCGCAGCCCCGTCCGGGCAGACGCTGTCGCTGTGGGACGCCCCCGCCGCTGCCCAGCCTTGCCGCGCGCAAGCCCTGCTGCCGGCCACCGAATACGCACGTCTGAGCCACGCGGGCCCGATCTTGCTCGATGCCGCCAACGCCAGCGGTGCCATGCCGCTGGCGGCCTGGCTGGAATCGCTGTGGCGGCGGCTGGGCGGGGCGGCGCTGTACGCCAGCCCCAGCGCGGGCGAAGATGCCGAGAGCCTGTTCGTATTGGTCGAGCGCTTGGCGCCGCATGGCGGCCTCGATCCGGCCCGGCTCGATGCCGCGCTGGCGCGTCTGTACGCCGCGCCCGAAGGCGGCGCCGACGACGGCGGCGTGGTCGAGATCATGACCATGCACAAGTCCAAGGGGCTGCAGTTCGATACGGTCATCCTGTATGGCCTGCACAAGGCGCCGCGCGCCGAGCGCGCCCCGCTGGTCAGTTTCGAGCAAAGCGGCGAACGCGTGCTGTTCGGCCCGGTGAAGCCGCGCGCCGACAAAGAGGCCGACCCCGTGTCGCGCTACCTGGGCCTGCGCGAGAAACGCCGCGCCGCTTATGAAACCGATCGCCTGCTGTATGTGGCTGCCACGCGCGCGCGCCATCGCCTGCACCTGGTGGGCAATGTAGCGATCGACCGCGACAGCGGGCAGGCCAAGGCCCCGCCGGCCGCCAGCCTGCTGGGCCGCTTGTGGGAATGGCTGCCCGCCGACCAGAAAAGCCCGCCGCCCGATTGGCACGACGATGCGTCCGTCGATGACGAGGCCGCCGGGCACCTGCGCGGCGAGCCCTTGCGGCGCCTGGCGGACGAGGCGATCGACATCTTGCGCAGCCGGCGCGCCATTATTGGCGGTCCGGGCTTTGCGTTGGGGGCGGCAATGGGGCAGGGCGCCGAGCACCCGGCCTGGCAATTGGAAACCGCGCACGATGCCGCCATCGGCACGCTGGCGCATGCCTGGCTGGCCCGTATCGGCCAGGACGGCTTGCCGGCCTGGCCGGCCGACACGCTGCGCGGCTATCTGCCCGTGATGCAAAAGCAACTGACCCGCGCCGGGCTGCCCGCCGCGCAGGCGCCCGAGGCCGCGCAGGCCGTACTCGACACCTTGCTGGCCACGCTGGCCCACGAGCGCGGCCGCTGGCTGCTGTCGCAATCGGCCGCCCGCCGCGAATGGCCGCTGATCGACGCCACCGGCCGTGTGTCGGTCATCGACCTGGCGCTCAGTACCGAAGACGGCTGGCTCATCGTCGACTACAAAACCGCGCGCCCGCATTCCGGCGAAGCCCCCGCCCACTTCGCCACCCGCATGCGCCAACGTCACGCCGACCAACTGGCCCGCTATTGCGCCCAGGTCACCGCCCTGGACAACCGCCCGGCGCGCGCCGCGCTGTACTTCCCCCGGGCGGAACTCTGGATAGACATCTAGCCGGGTATCAGGTGTCTGACACCCTGGCGGGAGTCAGACACCTGAAATCAAGGCGCCTGAAATCCTGAAACCAAAAAAGAACCCCGCCCTCCACCTGCCACCACTCCCCTCCCTCCCCCCCGGGGGGAGGGCCAGGGGAGGGAGCCCTCCATACAGCCCCACGGGGCCCGCCACTTGAGATTCCAGCAAGCGGCCCAACGGCCGCTCTGCTAGAATCTCAAGTGGCGGGCCCCTTCGCATGGTTCGGCGGTGAACCTGGTCAGGTCGGGAACGAAGCAGCCATAGTCGTTTAGGATCAGTGCCGGAGTAAGGCTCGCCTACCGGTTTCCCCAAGGGGGCGCCGTAATCGGAACGAATTGTCATGGTTCATGGCAATTCGCGCCCTGGTTGCGGCGCCCCTTTGCATTTCCGGCGCGCCGGCCGCGCGCAACTGGCTCTACAATCCGTCCATGACTTATCTGGTACTGGCTCGCAAGTGGCGGCCGCGCTCGTTCGATACCCTGGTAGGCCAGGACCACGTAGTGCGCGCGCTGACGCATGCGCTCGATTCCCAGCGCCTGCACCATGCCTGGCTCTTTACCGGCACGCGCGGCGTGGGCAAGACCACCCTGTCGCGCATCCTGGCCAAGTCGCTGAACTGCGAAACCGGTATCACATCCAAGCCGTGCGGCCAGTGCCGCGCCTGCACCGAGATCGATTCCGGCCGTTTTGTCGACTACCTCGAGCTCGACGCCGCCTCGAACCGCGGCGTCGAGGAAATGACCCAGTTGCTCGAACAGGCCGTGTACGCGCCCGGGGCGGGCCGCTACAAGGTCTACATGATCGACGAAGTCCACATGCTGACCGGGCATGCGTTCAACGCCATGCTCAAGACGCTCGAAGAGCCGCCGCCGCATGTGAAGTTCATCCTGGCGACCACCGACCCGCAGAAAATACCGGTTACCGTGCTGTCGCGCTGCTTGCAGTTCAACCTGAAGCAGATGCCGCCCGATGCCATCGTCGGCCATCTGCAGGCAGTGCTGGGCGACGAGTCCATGGCTTTCGAACTGCCGGCCCTGCGCCTGATCGCCCAGGCGGCCGGCGGGTCCATGCGCGATGCCTTGTCGCTGACCGACCAGGCCATCGCCTACAGCGCGGGCAACCTGACCGAAGAAGCCGTACGCGGCATGCTGGGCACCATCGACCAGCGGCACCTGGTGCGCCTGCTCGAGTCCCTGCAGGCAGGCGATGCCACGGGCGTGCTGGCCGTGGCCGACGAACTCTCCACGCGCGGGCTGTCCTACGCTGGTGCCTTGGCCGATCTGGCCGTGCTGCTGTCGCGCGTGGCCATCGAGCAGCGCGTGCCGGCCGCCACGCCGGTCGACGATCCGCTGGCGGCCGACATCTCGCGCCTGGCGGGCGTGTTGCATCCCGACGCGGTGCAGTTGTTCTACTCGGTGGCGGTGCACAGCCGCAGCGAACTTTCCCTGGCGCCTGACGAATACGCCGGCTTCATCATGGCCTGTCTGCGCATGCTGGCCCTGAACGGGCAGGCCGGGCCCGCCACCGCGCTGCAGGCACCCGCTGCCGCGGCGCCGCGGCCGGCCGCAGCGCCGCAACCGGCCGAGGCGGCAC
>NZ_JAHUWT010000003.1 GCF_019218885.1 Bordetella sp. BOR01
GACCGAAGTCCGCGCTGCCGTTCGACTTGCATGTGTAAAGCATCCCGCTAGCGTTCAATCTGAGCCAGGATCAAACTCTTCAGTTCAATCTCTGTAATGTTCGCGCACCATCATCCCGAAAGACGACGGCACTTCGCTCAAAGAAAATGAGGTTCCTTGAATGTTTGACATTCTTGGTACTTCACTTCTATGTGAGCGCCTGATTTCTCTTTGGCTTACCCGGCCACCAAGCCCGCCCGAAGGCAAACCCCGTGGCCGTGCGCCGCGCCATCAAGCGCCCACACTTATCGGTTGTTTCGTTGTTAAAGAGCGGTACTGCCTACTGCGGTGCTGTTCTTGCAGCACAGAAACGAGATTATGAGGCCTTTCCTGCAACCTGTCAAATCAACCGCGCCTGAGTCGCTGCCTGCAGACTAAACCCGCAGCGCCTGAACAACCGGCGATTCGTAAGGGTTAACCCCCGCTGATCACCAACTGCCAAGCCCAACATCTTAGCACGATTTTTTCAGCCTGTGCAACAAGGTCAGTAGACATTGTGCCAGCCGTCGCAACAAAGACTTCGGCCCCGCCACTTGAAAAATGCTGTTCAAGCAGCGAAGGAGCGAGACTATAGCACACATGACAACCGCATGACGCTGGCTGCGACACTCTTTTTTGAAATGCCCGAATTAAATGGGGACGGCAACAGTATCCTGCCCTTCTCCCTTCTTATAGGCGCAATTCGGTTGTTTCCTTGATTTGCTGCAGGGCGAAGAAAGACTTCATGTCGACCACGGCAGGATGGCGCATGAGCGTGTCCATGGCGAAACTGGAGAAATGCGCCAGGTCGGCCACCTGCACGCGCAGCAAGTAGTCCATGTCGCCGGACATGGCGTAGCACTCGACCACTTCGGGCCAGCGCTGTACGTCGCGAGCGAACTCACCCATGGGGGCATGGCTGCCCCCCACATGCTTGTCCAGGCGAATAGAGACATAAGCCAGCAGGCCCAAACCCACTTTTTCGGCGTCGACCAGGGCGACATAGCGCTTGATATAGCCACGCTCTTCAAGCCGGCGCACACGCCGCAGGCAGGGGCTGGGCGACAACGACACGCGATCGGCCAGCTCTTGGTTGCTGAGCCGCCCGTCGCGCTGTAATTCGGCCAGGATTCTGCGATCTGTTCGATCGAGCTCTAGTTCAGCCATATTTATCCCCAATATAATTAAATACAGCAATATTATTGCCCACTTGCTGCTTTATTGGGGCAGGTTTGCAATCACCTGCTGGCCTATGCTGCCTACAATCTTCGTCCTAGACTTGGGTTTCCGAGTCATGCGAACGAGACAAGGAGCGCCGCCATGAGCACCACTTTCCAAACCTGGGACAACCCCATGGGAACCGCTGGCTTCGAGTTCATCGAATACGCCGCCCCGGACCCGGCCGCGCTGCGCAAGGTATTCGAGACGCTGGGCTTCAAGGCGATTGCTCGCCACCGTCACAAGGATGTGACGCTGTACCGCCAGGGTGGCGTGAACTTCCTGATCAATGCCGAGCCCGATTCTTTCGCGCAGCGCTTTGCCCGGCTGCATGGCCCGTCGATCTGTGCCATTGGCTTTCGCGTGCAGGATGCCGCACAGGCCTACCAACGCGCCCTGGAACTGGGCGCCTGGGGTTTTGATTCGCACAGCGGTCCGATGGAGCTGAACATTCCGGCAATCAAGGGCATAGGCGATTCGCTGATCTACCTGGTGGACCGTTGGCGCGGCAAGAACGGCCACGGCGGCATCGGCGACATCAGCATCTATGACGTGGACTTCGAACCCCTGGACGTCGCGACCGCCGAAAGCGACTTGACGCACGCCGGAGCGGGCCTGACGCTGGTGGACCACCTGACTCATAACGTGCACAAGGGACGCATGGCCGAATGGTCGGAATTCTACGAGCGCCTGTTCAACTTCCGCGAGATTCGCTATTTCGACATCGAGGGCAAGGTGACGGGCGTGAAGTCCAAGGCCATGACCTCACCCTGCGGAAATATCCGCATTCCGATCAACGAGGAAGGCACTGAGGAAAAAGGCCAGATCCAGGAATACCTGGACCTGTATCGCGGCGAGGGCATCCAGCATATCGCCATGGCCACTGATGACATCTATGCCACCGTGGAAACCCTGCGCCGCAATGGCGTGGCTTTCCTGGATACGCCTGAAACCTACTACGAGCTGCTGGATCGCCGCCTGCCCAACCACGGAGAAGACGTGGCGAGCCTGCAGAAGAACCGCATCTTGCTCGATGGCGCCCCCGGCGGCGGGCTGTTACTGCAGATCTTCACCGAGAACCAGATCGGCCCGATCTTTTTCGAGATCATTCAGCGCAAGGGCAACGACGGCTTCGGCGAAGGCAATTTCAAGGCCTTGTTCGAATCCATCGAGCTGGACCAGATGCGCCGCGGGGTCGTCAAGACGGTCGAATGAGGCTGGCCGCGCGCGCCAGCAGGCTTTTGCAAGCGCGGCATCATCGTGCCAGGCGGTCGCGGAATTGCTTGCGGAATTTGGCGACCTTGGGCGCGATGACAAACTGGCAATAGCCCTGCTCGGGATGCAGAGCGAAATAGTTGCGGTGGTAGTCTTCGGCCGGCCAGAAGGTGGCCGGCTCACGCAGTTGCGTGACCAGCGGCGCATCGTAAATGTGCTGCTCGTCGATTTCGGCCATGACGGCCCGGGCCTGCTGGCGCTGCGATTCGTCTTGCCAGAAGATGGCGGATTCGTATTGCGGGCCGACGTCGTTGCCCTGACGACCCGGTGTGGTGGGATCGTGGGTGGCAAAGAACACCCGCAGCAAATCGCTATAAGAAAGCACGGCAGGATCGAACTCGACACGGGCCACTTCGATGTGGCCGGTGTTCTTGCCGCACACCTGTTCGTAGGTGGGGTTGTCGACATGCCCCCCGCTGTAGCCGGGCGCCACACTGATGACGCCGCGCAAGTCGACCAGCACGGCCTCGACGCACCAGAAGCAGCCACCCCCCAGCACGGCGACCTGGGTGGAGCCCGTAGAACCTTGTTCCGACATATCCGTTCCTTGTTCAAAGGCAACCGCCAATCGGGGCGGCCACGGTACTACTACTGAGGCTTGGGCGGCGACAGCGACAGGATCCACTGCGCCAATTTATGCGCTTCGTCTTCACTGACCTGCGATTGCGCCGGCATGGGCACTGCGCCCCACGCCCCACGGCCGCCCGAGCGGATCTTGGCCGCCAGGTACTGGACCATGGCCTCGCCCTGCCCCGCATAGCGTTCGGCCACGCTGCGCAGCGGAGGGCCGACCCGCTTGCTGTCGACCTGGTGACAGGCCATGCAGGCCTTGCGCTGCGCCAGCGCCAGGCCATCGACCTGGGCTTGGGCGCTGGCGGCTGCCGGAAGACCGGCCCACAGGCCACAGGCGACCATGGCCGCCAGACTACGCTTCAAATGCATCGGTAACTGCCCCACGGCTGGCGGTGCCGGCCAGCTTGCCGAACTTGGCAAGCACGCCGCGCGTGTACCGTGGCTTGGGCTGGATCCAGGCCTGACGGCGCGCCGCCATTTCCTTGTCAGAAATATTGAGCTGCAACAATAATTGGTGAGCGTCGATGGTAACCGAATCGCCTTCGCGGATCAGGGCAATGGGGCCGCCGACATAGGCCTCGGGCGCCACATGGCCCACCACCATGCCCCAGGTGCCGCCGGAGAAACGACCATCGGTGATGAGCCCGACGGTTTCGCCCAGGCCCTGCCCGACCAGGGCCGAGGTGGGTGCCAGCATTTCACGCATGCCGGGGCCGCCCTTGGGCCCTTCATAGCGAATGACCACCACATCGCCATCGCGGATGCGGCGGTCCATGATGGCAGCCATGGCGTCGTCTTCGGAATCGAATACGCGCGCCGGCCCCGTGATGACGGGATTCTTCAGCCCGGTGATCTTGGCCACGCACCCTTCGGGCGAAAGATTGCCTTTGAGGATGGCCAAGTGGCCCTGCGGGTACAGGGCGCGGTCGATCGGGCGGATGATGTCTTGCCCGGCGGGCGGCTGGGCAGGCACATCGGCCAGCGTTTCGGCGATGGTCTTGCCCGTGATGGTGATGCAGTGGCCGTGCAGCAGGCCAGCATCGAGCAGCAGCTTCATCACCTGCGGGATGCCGCCGGCGCCATGCAGGTCGGTGGCCACATAGCGGCCGGAAGGCTTGAGATCGCAGATGACCGGCACGCGACGACGGATGCGCTCGAAATCGTCGATCGTCCACTCGACTTCTGCGGCATGGGCGATGGCCAGGAAATGCAGCACCGCGTTGGTGGAGCCGCCCGTGGCCATGATGACCGAAACGGCGTTCTCGATGGATTCGCGGGTGATGATGTCGCGCGGGCGCACTCCGCGCCGCACGGCATCGACCAGCACGCGGGCGGACTCGGCGGCCGAAGCGACTTTCTCGCTGTCTTCATTGGCCATGGTGCTGGAATAGGGCAGGCTCATGCCCATGGCCTCGAACGCCGAGCTCATGGTGTTGGCCGTGTACATGCCACCGCACGAGCCCGAGCCCGGAATGGCGCACTTTTCTATCTGCTTGAAGTCTTCCTGGGGCATGCGGCCCATGGTGAATTCGCCAACCGCCTCGAATACCGACACGATGGTCAGGTCTTGCCCCTTGTACCGGCCCGGCTTGATGGTGCCGCCGTACACATAGATGCCCGGCACGTTCATGCGGGCCAGGGCGATCATGCCGCCGGGCATGTTCTTGTCACAGCCGCCGATGACCACCACGCCATCCATCCACTGGCCCTGCACGGCGGTCTCGATGCAGTCGGCAATGACTTCGCGCGACACCAGCGAGTATTTCATGCCCTCGGTACCCATGGACATGCCGTCGGAAATGGTGGGCGTACCAAACACCTGGGGGTTGGCGCGCGCCACGCGCACCGCCTCGATGGCCGCGTCGGCCAGGCGCTGCAAGCCGCTGTTGCAGGGGGTGATGGTGGAATGGCCGTTGGCCACGCCGATCATGGGATTGTCGAAATCAGCTTCCTGGTAGCCCAGCGCGTAATACATGGCGCGGTTGGGCGCGCGGGCGACGCCATGGGTAATGTGGCGGGAACGTTCGTTGTTCGGCATGGTCTGTCTCCGGAATGTTGCGCGGCCCGCCTGGCGGTCGGGCACCCGTCGCTGTGTGGCGACACGTTCGCCGGTTATTATCGACCCAATCTTTTTATGCGTGGCGGAATATGCTGCACTATCCCGAGTTCGACCCCATTGCCCTGCGTATCGGCCCCCTGGCCATCCATTGGTACGGCTTGATGTACCTGGTGGGATTCGCACTGGTCTACGCGCTGGGCCGCGTACGCCTGGCGCGCGGCCACACGCCGGCGCTGCAGCCGCGCGACCTGGAAGACCTGATTTTCTATAGCGTGCTGGGCGTGGTGCTGGGCGGGCGCCTGGGTTATGTGCTGTTCTACAAGCCGGCCTACTACCTGACGCATCCGCTGGAAGTACTGTATCTGTGGGAAGGCGGCATGTCGTTTCACGGCGGGCTGATTGGTGTGATCCTGGTGATGGTGCTGTTCGCACGCAAGAAGGGGCTGTCGTTCTTTACCGTCAGCGATTTCATCGCGCCCTTGATTCCGCTGGGCCTGGGCGCGGGCCGGCTGGGCAACTTCATCAACGGTGAATTGTGGGGCCGCCCCACCGATGTGCCCTGGGCCATGGTGTTTCCGCAATCGGGCGACGGGTTGCCCCGCCATCCGTCGCAACTCTATGAGCTGGGGCTGGAAGGCCTTGTGCTGTTTGCGCTGTTGTGGTGGTTTTCGGCCAAGCCGCGTCCCACCGGACAGGTGAGCGCGTTGTTCCTGATTGGCTACGGCGCTTTCCGCTTCTTGGTGGAATTCACCCGCGAACCGGATAATTTCCTGGGCTTGCTGGCCGGCGGCATGAGCATGGGACAGTGGTTGTCCCTGCCCATGGTGGCGCTGGGGATTGCGCTGTATGTATTCAGTGCAAAGCGACAGTCCCGTTGACGGCAATACTGACCGTGACCTTGCCGGCCTCGAGCGGCACATCGGCGGATTCAGCCACGCTGCTCTTGGCCATCATCTGGGCGCCCATGGGGCGCGGCACCGGCACCGGTGAACCGCCTCCGCTGAGTTCCAGGCTGCGCACGCGGTAGCCGCTGAAGCCGAATGCGGTGGCCGCCGCCAGGGCGCGATCGCGGAAGGCATCGGCGGCCTGGCTGAGCAACTTGCGCTCTTCGGCCTCGCGCGCTTCGCGCGAAAGCAGGAAGCTGATCTGGGCGATGGCAGTCTTGTCGGACAGCTTGGAGGCCAGCGCCGAAGCGGCGGCGAAATCCTTGGATTCGAGGGTGATTTCGCCTCGGGCACGCCAGTTCTGGATCTTGCCTTTCTCGTTGGCATTGGGCCACACGTTATAGCCGCCGGTACGCACTTGCACATCCTTGGTGCCTTGCGCGCGCTTGACGGCGTCATCGAGCGCGGTGCTCAATGCCTTGCCGGCCGCAGCCTGCGACGCGGCCTCGAGTTCAGTGGCCAGCGTGATACGTACGGTATCTTGCTGCACATCGGACGAGGCGGACGCTTGCAAGGTGAGCTCGGGTGCACGCTTGCCTGCATCGTCGGACTGCGGCGCTGACGGCTGGGGCTGCTGGGGCGAGGGCTGCTGCGCGAGGGCCGGCTGCACGGCGGCCAGGGCCAAGGCGGCGCAGCAAGCGGCCGCGATCCGGTTCAATGAAAGCACGGAATGGGAGTGCATCATGGCAAACCTGTATAGGGAGGGGAAGGAGGAGACATCCGGTGCGGACCTGCATGGAGAAGCAGGCCCGCCGGAAAAGATGCCCCACCTGTGCCGTCTAGGCCGGCATCTCGAACCATGAGGTTCAAGGTGGTCGCGGTCCGTTGAGCGTCGGGTTCATCTACGAGAGACAATCACTCCAGCTCACCATTCGCGCAACCAATATGCCATAAGACATAGGTTCAGAGAATGTATGGCCAAGTCACGAGCACGGCAGGGACAAACTGAAAAACATCGCGTGATACCGACACGCCGGGGGCTTGCGCCCTACAACAATTTTTCCTGGCCAGACAAGGCGTCGTCGAGCAAGGAGTTCATGTCTTCGATTCTACGCTTGAAGTCGCCGACCGCCAACCCGCCCAGCGGGCCGTCGGGTGTCTTCATGGCCAGAAGTTCGCTGGCGATTTGCAACGCCGCCATGACGGCGATGCGTTCGTTGCTGGAGACCTTGCCCGAGCCCTGCACGCGCAGCATGAGCTGGTCGACGTGGCGCACGGCAGCCATCAGGGCGGGTTTTTCGTCGGCGGAGCAGGCGAGCGAGTAGTCGCGCCCCAGGATGGTGACATCGACGCGTTCCATCAGGGTTGCTCTCCGGTGGGTGCGCCGGGCAACCTGGCCAGCACAGTGTCGATGCGCTCGCGCGCGGCGGCGGCCGCGACGCGCAGGCGTTGCAGGTCGGTGTCGCGCGCGTTGAGGCTGCCCTGCAGTTCGGCTTCGCGGGCACTGGCACGGGTTTCCAGCGTCTGGCGATCAGCCGTGGCACGGGCGAGCTCTTCGCGCAGGTCGGATTCGGCCTGGCGGGCGTCGGCGAGCATGGTGGTCACCGTGCCGTCGTGCTCTTGCAGCTTGGCCTGCAGGGCCTGGATTTCAGCCTGGCGATCGGCGCAGCGCTGTTCGAGCGCGCGCTGGCTGGATTCGCTTTGGCTCAGGCGGACACGCAACGCGTCGCGCTCGGCATGGAGCTGCCGGGTGCGTTGCACCAGTTGCCCGATACGGGCGGCGAGTTGGTCGAGGTCTTGCAACATGGGCGCTATCGTAAACCATCCGCGTGCCGGCCGGGCGGCCGCACGCAACGTGAGAAACACGGCAATATTCAGTAGGACTTCGGCAGCCGGACGAAGCCGCCAACCAGAAGGATAAATCGTTCGGCGCGCTTGCGGCGGCTTTCGCCCGTCTTTCTATTTACTTTCACTTTGCTTTCATTCCGAGCCGATTCGAGCCCGGGGTTACAACTTGGGCGCCCGTTCTAGGGAAAACCCCATCCGCACAGTGGATGGTGCGGGTTTGCAGGCCCAGGCCCCTTCGCTACCATGCGCGCTGCCTGAAAGGCGCCTCCTTGACTCGATAAGAACTAGCGGCATCTTCAAGTGCCTTTTTGTGCCGGCCCGCAACCGGCCTGATTTTAATTCACATGCTGTAAATAGGAGTACACCATGCAGCTACGCAATCGGCAGGATTTCTGGTCGGGGGTGATGTTCATCGCCCTGGGCCTGGGATTCGCCTGGAAAGCAGCAAATTACCAGATGGGTACCGCCGCCCGGATGGGACCGGGATATTTCCCTTTCGCGCTGGGATTGGTTCTGGCGATATTGGGCGCCATCGTGCTGCTCGGCTCGCTGGCCAAGAACGCCACCGAAACCCAGGTGGAGAAATTCGACTGGCGTATCGCTTTCCTGGTGATTGGCTCGGTCATCCTGTATGGCCTGATCCTGAAGCTGCTGGGTATCTATATATCGGTATTCATCCTGGTGGTGGTGAGCAGCCTGGCCAGCCACGAATTCAACTTCAAAGTCGCCGCTGCCAACGGCGTGTTCCTGGTGGTGTTCTCGTACCTGGCGTTCGTCAAGGGGCTGGGGCTGATTTTCCCGCTGTGGCCGTCGTTTCTAGGCATGAATTAAGGAGTTAGCGGCCATGGAATTGTTTGATCACTTGATGCTGGGTTTCTCGGTGGCGTTCACGCCCGAGAACCTGCTGTACGCCCTGCTGGGTTGTATTCTGGGGACGCTGATCGGGGTGCTGCCCGGGATCGGTCCGGTTCCCACCATTGCGATGCTGCTGCCGATCACCTACGTGCTGCCCCCGGTGGCCGGCCTGATCATGCTGGCGGGTATCTATTACGGTGCGCAGTACGGCGGTTCGACCACCGCCATCCTGGTGGCGCTGCCGGGCGAGACATCCGCAGTGGTGACGGTGCTGGACGGCCACCAGATGGCGCGCAATGGCCGGGCGGGTGCCGCGCTGGCCATTGCCGCCATGGGCTCGTTCTTCGCCGGCTGCGTGGCCACGCTGTTGCTGGCCGGGTTTGCGCCCCCGCTGGCCGAAGTCGCCTTCAAGTTCGGCCCCGCCGAATACTTCTCGCTGATGACCCTGGGCCTGGTGGGCGCCGTGGTGCTGGCTTCGGGCTCGCTGCCCAAGGCTATCGCGATGATCATCCTGGGCCTGCTGCTGGGCATGGTGGGTACCGACGTCAACTCGGGCGTGGCCCGTTTCGACTTCGGCATTCCCGAACTGCAAGACGGCATCGACTTCGCCATCGTGGCCATGGGCGTGTTCGGCTTCGCCGAAATCATGACCAACCTGGAACAGAAAGAGAATCGCGTCGACATCACCGGCAAGATCGGCTCGCTGTACCCCAACAAGCAGGAATTCCGCGAAGCGGCTCCGGCCGTGGTGCGCGGCACGATCCTGGGCTCGATGCTGGGCATCCTGCCCGGTGGCGGCGCGGTGTTGTCCTCGTTCGCGTCATACACGCTGGAAAAGAAGATCTCGAAGAACCCCGAACGCTTTGGCAAGGGCCACCCGGCCGGCCTGGGCGGACCGGAATCGGCCAATAACGCGGCCGCGCAGACTTCGTTCATTCCGCTCCTGACGCTGGGTATCCCGGGCAACGCCGTGATGGCGCTGATGGTCGGCGCGATGACCATCCACAACATCCAGCCCGGCCCGCAGGTCATGACCAGCCACCCGGAACTGTTCTGGGGCCTGATCGCCTCGATGTGGATCGGCAACCTGATGCTGGTGGTGCTGAACCTGCCGCTGATCGGCCTGTGGGTCAAGCTGCTGAAGGTGCCCTACCGCATCCTGTTCCCGGCCATCCTGGTGTTCTGCACGATCGGCGTGTATTCGCTGAACTACAACACCTTCGACATCTTTACCACTGCCATCTTCGGCGTGGTCGGCTATGTGTGGTCCAAGCTGAAATGCGAAGGCGCGCCGCTGCTGCTGGGCCTGGTGCTGGGCCCCATGATGGAAGAAAACTTCCGCCGTGCCCTGCTGCTGTCGCGCGGCGATTTCTTCACCTTCGTCGACCGGCCGCTGTCGGCTTCGCTACTGGCCGTGGCCCTGGCGCTGGTCGTGCTGGTGGCCCTGCCGTCGATCCGCAAGAAGCGCGAAGAGACCTTTGTAGAAGAAGAGTGACATGCTGGTTCGGTGTCAGGCCCCCATGCGGGCCTGACACCGCAAGTGGCGCGACAAGGTGTCCGACTCCCACCCCAGGGCGTCCGGCACCTTTTTTTGTGCGCATCGGTTTTTCGCCGCGGCGCGGGCTGATTGCGGTAACGTTCAGGTTTCTACACAGCCAACCCGGAGACTCTGCATGGCATCCATCGGTTCCAGGGACTACGACAAGGTCGTATCCCAGAAAGTCGCGTTCCTTGGCCTGGGCGTCATGGGCCTGCCCATGGCCGGCCACTTGGCGCGAGCCGGCCACGAGGTCACTGTCTACAACCGCACCCCGGCCAAGGCACAGGCCTGGAGCAAGGAATTCGGCGGGCAAAGCGTGGCCACCCCGCGCGAAGCCGTGGCCGGTGCGCAGATCGTGTTCGCCTGCGTGGGTAACGATGACGACCTGCGCAGCGTGGTGCTGGGCGAGGATGGTGCATTCGCGGGCATGGCATCCGGCGCCATCTTTGTAGACCACACAACGGCATCGGCCGACGTGGCGCGCGAGCTATATGCCCTGGCTCGTGAACAACGCCTGCAATTCGTGGACGCGCCGGTATCGGGCGGCCAGGCCGGCGCAGTCAACGGCGCTCTGACCATCATGTGCGGCGGCGAAGCCGAGGTCTTCGAGGCAATCAAGCCGGTGGCCCAGGCCTATGGCCGTGCCGTTACACGGGTGGGCGCCCCCGGCGCGGGCCAACTGGCCAAGATGGTGAATCAGATCTGCATCGCCGGCATCGTGCAAGGCCTGTCGGAAGCCATCGCATTCGGGCAGGCTGCCGACCTGGACATGAAGCTGGTGCTGGATGTGATCAGCAAAGGCGCCGCCCAGAGCTGGCAGATGGAAAACCGCGGTGGCACCATGGTGGACGACAAGTTCGACTTCGGCTTCGCCGTGGACTGGATGCGCAAGGACCTGGGCCTGGTGCTGTCCGAAGCCCGCCACAATGGGGCCAGGCTGCCGCTGACGGCGCTGGTGGACCAGTTCTATGGCGATGTGCAGAAGGCAGGCGGCGGGCGCTGGGACACGTCCAGCCTGATCACCCGCCTGCGGGATTGAACCGCCAGGCCAGCCGCCGGCCCGCGCACGCGCGGGCGGCGTTCAGGCGGCCCGTCGCTGCGGCGGCTGGGCCTGCACCAGCGCATCGATGTGTTGCCGGGCCTGGGCCAGCCCTTCCTGGGCAGCCAGTTCGCCCAGTGCCATGCCCTCGGCAGTGATGAAAACAGGGTCGGCCAGGCCCACGAATGCCAGGATCTGCGTCAGGTACGGGGTCAGGGTGTCGCTGGGCGTGCCCCGGGCCTTGCCGCCGCGCGTACTGAGCACCAGCACCTGCTTGCCCTTGAGCAGCCCTTCGGACACGCCTTCCGGGGTATAGCGGAACGTCACGCCGGCGCGCGCGATGTAATCGATATAGCTCTTGAGCTGGGCCGGCAGGCTGAAGTTATAGACGGGAACGGCGAACACGATGCGGTCGGCATCGAACAGTTCGGCAATCAAGGCATCGCTACGGGCAACCATGGCCGATTGCGCGGCCGTGCGCTGGTCCGCCGGCGTGAACAGCGCGCCAGCGGTTGCGCCGTCGAAATAAGGGATGGGATCGGCACCCAGGTCGCGCACCTGGATCGAGCCTGCGGGCTCGAGCTGGCGCAGGCGCTGGATGAGGTGATCGGCCAATTGATTGGATCTGGAACGATCGCCCAGGATAGAAGCAAGGATGACCAAGGTTTTCATAGCATTCTCCGGTTCGCCGTGCGAGGCGCTGTGGACATGCCTGTACTGTAGACAAGCTGATTGGAACCATAAACCCGGTTAAGATGAACTATTCGTTCCACAAACGGGACAATAGCCGGAGCGATTCCGATGCAAGACCTGAATGACTTGTTCTATTTTTCACAGGTAGTGGAGCACGGCGGTTTCAGCGCCGCGTCGCGGGCCCTGGACATCCCGAAGTCGCGCCTGTCGCGACGGATTTCGCAGTTGGAAGCAACCCTGGGGGTGCGGCTGCTGCAGCGTACTACCCGCCGCCTGCGCCTGACACGGGCGGGCGAGCGATACCTGCACTATTGCCGCGAGATGACGGCCTCGGCGCGAGCGGCCGAAGACGCCATGCGCCAATTGCAGGAACAACCGTGCGGGCCGGTGGTGGTGAGCTGCCCCATCGCCATCGCCCAGCAGATGCTGGCGCCCTTGCTGCCCGAATTCCTGGACGCCTGGCCGTCCATTTCGGTGCAAGTGCTGGCCACCAATCGCCGCGTGGACCTGATCCGGGAAGGCGTGGACCTGGCGCTACGGGTACGGACCCGGCTGGACACAGACGCCGAGCTGGTGGTCAAGCACCTGGGCATGGCCAGCAGCAGTATCGTGGCCAGCCCGGCTTATCTGCAGCGCCACGGCACGCCCGAGACGCCCCAGGACCTGGTCGCGCACACCACGCTCAGTTTCAGCGACCCCCAGCCCGAGGTGCGCTGGCCGCTGCGCAACCGGCAAGATGAGGAAATACAGGTAGCGCTGCATCCCCAGCTGTGTTGCAACGATTTCATCGTACTGACTGAAGCGGCCGTGCGCGGCCGCGGCATTGCCCTGCTGCCGACCGTGGCCACCTATGAAGAACTGCGTCGCGGCCAACTGGTGCAGGTGCTGCCCGACTGGCTATCGCCCACGGGCATTGTCCACTGCATTTATCCCTCGCGCCGCGGCATGGCCCCGGCAGTGCGGGCGCTGCTGGACTTCATCTCGGACCGGCTGCCCGGCCTGTATGCACGCATGCAACACGGCGCATCGTAGGGGCAACCGTCGCGCGGTGACGCCTCAGGCCAGATTGGCGGCGGGGTCCGGCGCAACCAGCACGGGGTCGGCCACCGGTAACCACAATACCGCCGCCAGACCCACCCCGCCCTGGGCATTGGGCTCGCCATCGCGCAGTTCGATGTCGCCGTCATTGCGACGAGCGTAGGCGCGCGCGATAGACAGCCCCAATCCCGAACCCGGCGACACCGGGGAACGGCCTGGCACCAGGCGATCGAAGCGGGCGAACGCGCGGGCTCGCGCCATGGCGTCGATGCCCGGACCATTGTCGGACACGGAGACCTCGGCTCGATCGCCTTGCCGCGCAACGGATACCGTGATGCGCGCGCCGGTGGGCGCGTAGTGAATGGCGTTGTGGACCAGGTTGGACAAGGCCTCGTGCAGCTCGACGTCGCTGCCTACGACTGGCACCGCGGGATTGCCCTGGGCCGTACCGTGCTGGCAGGCGGCCGCCCAACCCAGGTCTTGCTGCTTCTCGTGAGACAGGGGCAGGTACTGCAGCACGACATTGCGCGCGACTTCGTTCAGATCCAGCAATTGACGCGGGGTCGGGTCGGCCTGGCTGGCATGGGCTAGCGACAACAATTGTTCGGTAAGGCGCCGCGTGCGCCCAAGCTGGTCGACGATGGCACGCAACCCTTCCTGAGCCCGCTTCGGATCGGGTTCGCGCAAGGCGTACTGGGCCTGGGTCAGCATGATGGCCAGCGGCGTGCGTAGCTGATGCGAGGCGTCGGCCAGGAATTGCGACTGCTCGTCGAGCACGCGCCGATGCCGGGCAACGTGGTAGTTGACCGCCTCGACCAGCGGAATGACTTCGCTGGGCACGCGGGAAGCGTCCAGCGGGGTGAGATCGTCGGGCCGTCGCGCGCGAATGTCGTTGCGCAGCCGCGCCAGCGGCCGCAGCGACCAGGCCACGCCCCACCAGACCAGGATGGCCACCAGCCCCAGCATGCGGGCGTCGCGCAGCAGTTCCTGGCGCCGGGCGGCGGTCTCGGCCTGCAAGCGCCGCCCGATGCTTTCCGCTACCAAGACCAGTACCTGGCGATGCTGGCCGCGGTAGTGCAGGTCGCGCAGGACCGCCACCACCCGTACAGGGTCGTTACGGTAAACGCTGTTGAAAAACACGGGTTCGCCGCGCGTCGAGGGCCACGTGGGCGGCCGCGGCAATTCGGGCATGCCGGCCACCGTGCGGCCGGCCGGCGGCACCTGCACAGCACCCTCGGGCAAGGGCGGATCGATTTCTTCGATGCGGAAATACTTGCGCAGGCCCGCCTTGGATTCGAGGATGACCTGGGCATATACCGGCGTGGCTACCGCCAGATGGCCGTCGGGCGTGAATTCGATGCTGCTTTCCAGCACCCGGGCAGGCTCGAGCAGTGCGCTGTCGTAGGCTTCGTTGGTAATGGCCGCCAGGGTGCGGTAGTCGTTCCAGCTATCTATGACCAGCAGCAGGATGACGCCGGGCAGCAGCAGCGTGATCAGCAGGGTGCGAATGCCGACCAGCGGGAAGCGAAAGCGCTCAGGTTCCGGCGGGTTCACTGGCGCTGCTTTCCAGCATGTAGCCCAGGCCGCGCACCGTGACAATGCGCACGTCGCTGCCCGCCAGTTTCTTGCGCAGGCGGTGCAGCACGACCTCGATGGCATCCAGGTTGGCTTCGCTGTCTTGCGTGAAGACCTTGCCGAACAATTGGGCCTTGTCGACCGGATAGCCGCTGCGCGTCAGCAGGGCAACCAGGGCGGCGTGTTCGCGCGGCGTCAGGAACAGCAGGTTGCTGTCCAGGGTAAACGCGCGGCTTTCGCCGTCGTAGGCCAGCGACCCGCATTGCAGGCGCGGAAACTGCCGGCCCCGGCTGCGCCGCACCAGCGCCGCCACACGTGCCTCGAGCTCTTCGAGCGCGAAAGGCTTGGTCAGGAAATCGTCGGCGCCCAGGTTCAGGCCGCGCACGCGATCCTGCAATGCGCCCTGGGCCGTCAGCAACAGTACTGGCGTGCGGTCATCGCGGCCACGCATGTCGCGCAACACCACCAGCCCGTGCTTGTCGGGCAGGCGCAGGTCCATGACGATGGCGTCATACTCGTTGGCGGCCATCAGGCTTTCGGCGCTGCGGGCGTCGGGCGCGTGGTCGGGAGTGAAGCCGCTTTGCGCCAGCGCCCGGACCAGCCACGACGCCATTTCGAGCTCGTCTTCAACCAGCAATATGCGCATGACCGTCGGGTTCGGCGGGCAGGCCTTCGGCTCCACGGCCTTGGCCATGGACACGTTGGCGTAGGTAGCGGGTTTCGTGCTGGCGCCGGAACAGGATGGCGGAAAGCTCGTTCAGCGCCAGGGTGTAGACCTCGCGCTTGAACTCGATGACCGCATCCAACGGCACCCAATATTGGCTCCAGCGCCAGGCGTCGAACTCCGGATGCTGCGTGGCACGCAGGCATACGTCGCAGTCGCGGCCAACCAGGCGCAACAGGAACCAGATCTGTTTTTGACCCTTATAGTGCCCGCGCCATTCGCGCCGGACGAAATGATCAGGTACGTTATAGCGCAGCCAGTCGCGTGTGCGCCCCAAAATGCGGACATGTTCGGGCTTCAGGCCCACTTCTTCATGGAGCTCGCGATACATGGCTTGCACCGGGCTTTCGCCATACTTGATGCCGCCTTGCGGGAACTGCCATGCGTGTTCCCGGATACGCTTGCCCCAAAAGACCTCGTTTTTGCCGTTTACGAGAATAATGCCAACATTGGGACGGTAGCCTTCACGATCGAGCATGGGCCACCCCCACCGAATTCAATACAATTACAGTCGATTATACGTATCTGAAGCCACCTTTAAATATGCGCGCATCCACCTACCATCTGAACACCCTGAAAGAGGCCCCCGCCGAGGCCGAAGTCGCCAGCCACCGGCTGATGACCCGCGCGGGCATGATCCGCAAGCTGGCCGGCGGGATCTATACCTACATGCCGCTGGGCCTGAAAGTGATCCGCAAGATCGAGGCGATCGTGCGCACCGAGATGAACGCCGCGGGCGCCATCGAGCTGCTGATGCCGGTGGTGCAGCCGGCCGAGCTGTGGCAGGAGTCGGGCCGCTGGGAACAATACGGCGCCGAGCTGCTGCGCATCAAAGATCGCCACCAGCGCGATTTCGTGCTGCAGCCGACCTCGGAAGAGGTGATCACGGACATCGCCCGCAATGAAATCCACAGCTATCGGCAACTGCCGCTGAATTTCTATCACATCCAGACCAAATTCCGCGACGAGCGCCGTCCGCGCTTCGGGCTGATGCGAGGCCGCGAATTCACCATGAAGGACGCGTACTCGTTCGACCGCGACGAGGCCGCCTCTCAGGCAAGCTACGACAGGATGTATGACGCCTACATGCGCATCTTCGGTCGGCTGGGGTTGCAGTTCCGCGCCGTGGCGGCCGATACCGGCTCGATCGGCGGCACGCGCAGCCACGAGTTCCAGGTAATCGCCGACACCGGCGAAGACCTGCTGGTCTACAACCCCGACTCGCAGTACGCCGCCAATATCGAACTGGCCGAAGCACCGGGCCTGCTGGCCGAACGCGCACCGGCCGCCCAGCCCCTGGAGGCCGTACCCACGCCCGGTGCCGCCAAGTGTGAAGAGGTGGCTCGCCTGCTGGACCTGCCGCTGGACCGCACGCTGAAATCCATTGTGCTGGCCACCGAGCCCGAACCGGGCAAGGTGCAGGTGTGGCTGCTGCTGCTGCGCGGCGACCACGAGCTCAATGAGGTCAAGACGGGCAAGCTGCCAGGCCTGGCCGGCTTCCGCTTTGCGACCGAAGCCGAGATCGTGGCCCATTTCGGCTGCAAGCCCGGCTACCTGGGCCCCATCGGCACCGCCCTGCCGGTACGCGTGGTGGCCGACCGCACGGTGGCCAACATGGCCGACTTCGTCTGCGGGGCAAACCGCGAAGATTTCCACTATCAGGGCGCCAACTGGGGACGCGACCTGCCCGAACCCGAACTGGTGGCCGACCTGCGCAACGTGGTCGAGGGCGATCCCGCCCCCGGCGGCACCGGCCGGCTGGCCATCCAGCGCGGCATCGAGGTCGGCCATGTGTTCTTCCTGGGCACCAAGTATTCCGATGCCCTGAAAGCCACCTTCCTGGACGAGACCGGCAAGCCGGCCACCTTGCAGATGGGCTGCTACGGCATCGGCATTACCCGGATCGCCGGCGCCGCCATCGAGCAGAACCACGATGCCCGCGGCATTATCTGGCCGCGCGCCCTCGCGCCGTTTGAAGTGGTGATCTGCCCGGTTGGCTGGGGCAAAAATGAAACCGTACGTAACGAATCCGTAAAATTGTATGACGAACTGCGCGCTCGTGGCGTGGATGTCATCCTGGACGACCGTGACGCCCGGCCGGGCGTCATGTTCGCTGAATGGGAACTGATAGGGGTGCCCCTGCGCGTAACAGTTGGAGAACGCGGTCTTAACGACGGTGTGGTGGAATTGCAGGCCCGTCGCGAAAGCGAAGCCGCAAAGATCCCCGCCGAGTCTGCCCTGGAAAAGGTGCTGGCCAAGCTGGAAACACTGTAGACTGCCCGGCCCTGCCCGCCCGGCGACCGAGAGGCTGCCATATCATTGTGATTGAACCGAAGTCCACCGAATCCGTCCTGAACGTCCGTGTCTACTATGAAGACACGGACGCGGGCGGCGTGGTGTTCTACGCCAACTACCTAAGATTCCTGGAGCGTGCCCGCACCGAGTGGCTGCGCGACCTGGGAGTCGAGCAATCGGCCCTGGCCGAGCGCGAAGGGCGGCTGTTCGTGGTCCACTCTCTGGACATGTCTTATCGCAAACCGGCGCGGCTGGATGACTTCATCACCATACGCAGCCGCGTCACACGAGTCGGCCGCGCTTCGATAAACTTCGTGCAGCGTGCCGAACGCGACGGGGAACTGCTCGCGCAAGGCAATATCCAAGTCTGCTGTGTCGATACGGTGCATCTGCGCCCGGCGGCCCTGCCGGCCGTCGTTCGCACCAAACTGGAATCCCTTCAGGAATAACCCATGCAAGTCACCAACGACATGTCGTTGCTTTCGCTGCTCACGCACGCCAGCCTCCCCGTCCAGCTCATCATGTTGCTGCTGCTGGGCATTTCCATCCTGTCCTGGACATACATCTTCGCCAAGCGCCTTGCCATCAAGCGCGCCCACGCCCAGACGCGCCGCTTCGAAGACGACTTCTGGTCCGGCGGCGACCTGTCCATGTTGCAGCAGGCGGTGGCCAGCCGCCGCGACGAGCAGGGGGCACTGGCGCGCATCTTCGATGCGGGCATGACCGAGTTCCTGAAGGCGCGCCGCACCAATGCCAACGGCGACGTCAACACATTGCTGGATGGCCCGCGCCGCGCCATGCGGGCGGCCTACCAGCGTGAAATGGATTCGCTCGAGTCGCACCTGAACTTCCTGGCCTCGGCCGGCTCGGTCAGCCCCTATATCGGCCTGCTGGGCACCGTTTGGGGCATCATGCACGCATTCATCGGCCTGTCGAACATGCAGCAGGCCACGCTGGCCTCGGTGGCCCCCGGCATCGCCGAAGCACTGATCGCCACCGCCATCGGCCTGTTCGCGGCGATTCCTGCCGTGGTCGCCTACAACCGGTATACCCACGACATCGACCGCCTGTCGATCCGGTTCGACAGCTTCGTCGATGAGTTCCTGAACATCCTCCAACGCCAGGTGCGCTGATGCCCTCAGTCCGGTCGCACGGCCGCGCGGGCCGACGCATGAAGGCCGACATCAACGTCGTGCCGTATATCGACGTGATGCTGGTGCTATTGGTGATCTTCATGGTCACCGCGCCGCTGATCACCCCCGGCCTGATCAACCTGCCCTCAGTGGGCCAGGCCTCTGAAGTGCCGGCCACGCCGCTGGAAGTGCAGATTTCCGAAGACGGCCAGGTGGCGTTGCGCATGCGCGAGGCTGGTGCCACGCCGCAAGACATCGCCCGCGACCAACTGGTCGACCAGGTGCGCCAGCGCATCACGGCCGAGACGCCCGTGGTGATTGCCGCCGACGGCAAGGTACCGTACGAAACCGTGGTGAAGGTCATGGACGAACTGCGCAGCAATGGCGTCACCCGGCTGGGCCTGCTGGTCGACCAGGGCGCGGCCGCGCAGGAACCGCAAAAGCGCTGATGCGCCGCTGCCTGCCGCTACTGCAACGCCTATGACCCCCCCTATCTTCCGACACGACGGTACCGCGCCGATCACTCCCGCCGCGCAAGACAACCGCAAGGCGCTGCTCCTGGCCATCCTGGTGCACATATTATTGGTGCTTGCCTTGGTCCTGGGCGTCAACTGGCACTCGGAGAACCCTGGCCCGGTGCAAGTGGAGTTATGGGCCGACGGCGATACGCCCGACTCCCCGCCGCCGCAAGAACAGCCGGACGAGCCCAAGCCCGAGCCTCCGCAGCCCCAGCCGGAACCCGAACCGACGCCCGAGCCGCCGGAACCGCAGCCGGAACCCGAGCCACAACCCGAGCCGCCCCCACCGCCGCCGGTCGAGCAGCCACAGCCCCCGCAGCCCGACCCCGAGATTGCGCTGGAGGAGGCCCGCAAGAAACGCGAACAGGAAGAGAAAACCCGCCAGGAGGCCGAAGCCGCCAAGGAAAAGGCTCGCCTGGAAGAAGAACGCAAACAGGCCGAGCTGAAAGAAAAGCAGCGCCTGGAGCAAGAACGCAAACAAGCCGAAAAGGCCGCGGCTGAGAAAGCGGCCGCCGAAAAGGCTGCCACCGAGAAGAGGGCCGCAGCCGAAAAAGCCGCGGCCGAGAAAAAAGCCGCCGAGAAGGCTGCCGCTGAAAAGGCCGCTGCCCAGAAGGCGGCGACGGAAAAGGCGGCCGCCGAAAAAGCCGCGGCCGAAAAGAAGGCCGCCGAGAAAGCTGCCGCCGAGAAAAAAGCCAAGGAAGAAACCGCCAAGAAAGCGGCCGCCGAAAAAGCAGCGGCTGCCAAGAAAGCTGCCGCCGACAAAGCCCTGCGCGATGCATTCCGCAACGACGCCATGGGCGCGGCCGGCATCCCTGGCGGCACTGCCGACCGCAACCAGCAAGGTGGCGGACGCGACGATGGCTATGGCGCCAAGGTGCGCGCCTGCGTCCGTCCGGGGGTGGCCTATCCGACCCCGCCGCGCAGTGGCTCGGCCAACCCCACCGCCCAATACCGGGTACAGTTGAGTTCGGACGGCAAGGTCACCGGCGTAAACCTGACCAGTTCGTCGGGCAATACCGGCTTTGACCGCGCTGTCGAAACCGGTATCCGGCGCTGCAATCCGTTCCCCAAACCCTCGACGGGCCGCTATGAGTCCGTCATCGACGTCGTGTACAGAATGTATGACTGACAGGAGATTGCTGACCATGACTCCCGCCTCCAGCCGCCCCTATCCTGCGGAGCTCGCACGTGCCTATGGCGCGCTGTTCACCCTGCTGACGGCAATCGCCCTGCTAGTCTGGCAGCCCGCCCATGCGCAACTGCGCGTCGATATCTCGGGCACTGGCGCCACTCAGTATCCCGTGGCGATCGCCGATTTTGCCGTGGATGACGTGCATGGCCGTGCCATTGCCGAAGTCATTCGCGCCGACCTGACCCGCACCGGCCAGTTCCGCCTGGTCAGCGCCGCGGGTTCGGGCCTGAATATCGATTCGCCGGTGGCCTACGACGACTGGCGCACCAAGGGCGCCGATTTCCTGGCCTACGGCAGCATCACCCGAGGTGCAGATGGCCGCTATGACGTTCGCTACCGCTTGGCCGATACTGTCAAGAAAGGCCAGCTGGACGGCGTGGCGTTCTCGGGCTCGGAGCAAGAATTGCGCCGCGTGGCCCACCAGATCGCCGACCGTATTTACGAGAAGATCACCGGCGTACGGGGTGTGTTCTCGACGCGTATCGCATACGTGCTCAAGCGCGGCAACACCTACGAGCTGCAAATCGCCGATGCCGATGGGCAAAACCCCCAGGTGGCCCTGCGTTCGCGCGAGCCGGTGATTTCGCCGGCCTGGTCGCCCGACGGTAGCAAGCTGGCGTACGTAAGCTTTGAATCGGGCAAGCCGGTGGTGTATGTGCACACGCTGGCCACCAGCGCGCGTATCCCGGTCGCAAACTTCAAGGGCAACAACAGCGCACCCGCCTGGTCACCCGACGGCAGCAAGCTGGCCGTGGCCCTGACGCGCGATGGTTTGTCGCAAATTTACATCGTCGGAGCCGACGGAAGCTCGAATATGCGTCGACTTACGCGTTCCCCGGGCATTGACACCGAGCCGATCTTTACGCCCGATGGCCGTTCCATTATCTTTACCAGTGATCGCAGCGGTGGACCGCAAATCTATCAAACCAGCCTCGACGGAGGCGATGCCCGTCGGTTGACATTTAACGGTAGTTACAACATCTCACCCCGAATTTCCCCCGACGGTTCCACGCTGCTGTACGTTTCAAGACGCGACGGCGCGTTTCGCATCGCCTCACTCCAACTTGCCACTGGCACTGAAACCCTGTTGACCGACGGTCGCGATGACCAGGCACCGAGTTTCGCCCCCAATGGCATGCAGATCCTGTACGCAGCGGTCCAGAACGGCCGCAGTGTATTGGCAGGCGTGTCCAGCGATGGTCGCGTGCGGCAGACGCTCTCGGTACTGAATGGAGAAATACGTGAACCGACCTGGGGACCTTTTACCCGCTAAACACGTATGACCCCCTTTGCAAAGGAACAATCATGAAAATGCGTATTGCCAAAAGCCTCACTATTGCCGCCCTGGCCGCCACCCTGGCCGCTTGCAGCTCGGTCCCGCTTGACGACCAAGCTGGCCAGGCGGGCTCTGGCACTTCTGGCCAAGGCACTGCCTCGGGCCAGGTCATGGACCCCTTCAACCCGCAGAGCATTCTGGCGCAACAACGCTCGGTTTTCTTTGATTTCGACAGCTACACCGTGCCCGACCAGTACCGTGGCCTGGTTGAAACCCATGCCCGCTACCTGGCGTCGAATCAGCAACAGCGCGTCCAGATCCAAGGCAACACTGACGAACGCGGCGGCGCCGAATACAATCTGGCCTTGGGCCAGCGCCGTGCCGACGCTGTGCGCCGCATGATGACCCTGCTGGGCGTCAGCGATGCGCAGATCGAAACCATCAGCTTCGGCAAGGAAAAGCCCCGCGCCACCGGCACCACCGAAGCCGATTTCGCGGAAAACCGCCGCGCCGATATCGAGTATCAGCGCTAAGCATTTCCGCGCATCAGCACTGCCGCGCGTCGGGACGGTCAAGCGGCCGTTCCGACGTTTTTGTTTTTAAATTCTGGAATTTCTCATGCGCGCTCAAGTCCTGCCCTTGCGTACCCTGGTCCTGACGGCCGCCCTGGCCGCAGCCGCCGTGGCCGCCCCCGCCCATGCCTTTTCCGACGACGAGGCCCGCCGGGCTATCCTGGATCTGCGCCAACAGGTGCAGCAGCAGAACGAGCAGAACCAGCGCGCACGCCTGCAACTGGCTGATCAATTGCAGTCTTTGCAGCAAGAAATTACCCAGTTGCGCGAGCAACTGGAACTGGTGTCGCGCCAGCAGCCCAACACGCAGCCGGGCCAAGGCGCGAACAACCCGCCGGGCGCCACCGCCAGCGACCCTCGCGAACAAGCCGCCTACGATGGCGCCATCGACCAGTTCCGCAAGGGGCAGTACAAGGAAGCCGCCGAATCGCTGGCTGCGTTCATTGCCCTGTACCCCGCCAGCCAGCTTGCCCCCACCGCCAAGTTCTATCTGGGCAGCAGCCGCTACGCCGCCAAGGACTACAAGGGTGCCATCGAAGAACTGAATCAGTTGGTGCAGCAGTCGCCCGACAACGCGCGCGCGCCCGACGCCCTGCTGGTGATTGCCGGCAGCCAGATCGAGTTGAACAACCGCGCCGGCGCCAAGGCCTCGCTGCAGCGTATCGTGAAAGACTATCCCAACACGCCGGCCGCCGAAACGGCCCAGAGCCGGCTGCAACTGCTGCAATAGCGGCGGGTTAGCGAGCCGAGACCAGCAGCAGGCCCACCCCCAGCACGATCAGGGCGATGCCGGCCAGTTCGCGCCGGCTGGTGGCGTGCGAAAACAAGCGGCGCGACAGCAGTTGCGCAAATAGCACTTCAACCAGCCCCAGCGTGCGCACGTTGGCGGCTGCCGTCAGCGCAAAGCCCAGGAACCAGCCTTGCGAGGCCGACGCGCCCAGCAGTCCGCCCCATATCGAGGCACGCCATGCCGCCAGGCAAGCGGCCAGCAGGGCACGGTTGAACAGCACCATCCAGATCACCAGCAACAGCGTCTGCACACCCAGCGACCAGGCCAGGGTCCAGGTGGCTTGCAGAAAGAAGCTACCGCTGTCCAGCGCCAGGATGGCACCGCGAAAGCCGATGGCAGACAGCGCAAAGAAGGCGCCCGAAACCAAGCCCAGCAAAGCCGGGCGCAGGCTGCCGCGACCCGTGGCCGAGGCCGGGTTACCCGACATCAGCACCACCCCCAGCGTGGCCAGCAGCACGGCAGCCACCCCCATCAGCGACAAGGGGTCGCCCAGGACGGCGAAGCCGAACAGGGCCACCTGAATGGGCTCGGTCTTGGTCCAGGCGGTGACCACGACGAACGAACGCTCGCGCATGGCGGCCAGCATCAAGGCGGTGGCGGTGACCTGGGCCACGGCCCCGCCCAGCACGAACAGCAGGAACCCGGTTCCGGCACGGGGCGCCGGCCCTCCGCCGATGGCCAGTACCAGCGCCAGGAACAGCAGCGCGAACGGAAATCCGAACAGGAAACGCACTTGCGTGGCACCCAGGGTGCCCAGCGTGGTAGTCAGGCTGCGCTGTACCGCGTTGCGGCCCGCCTGGGCCGCCGCGGCGAACAGCGTGGCGGGAATCCAGACCCAGGTCCAGTCCATGGCGATGCTCTCTTTACGGGGTTATGCGCGCAGCGCGATGTCGGCGACCGGGGCACCGGTCATGTCGGCCAATTGCTGTGGGCTGAGCCGGAACACCGCGTGCGGGTGGCCGGCGGCCGCCCATAGCGAGTCGTACTGGAACAGGTCCTGGTCGATCAGCATGGCCGGCTTGACGGCATGGCCGATGGGGCACACGCCGCCTATGGCATAGCCGGTCATGTCGCGCACGTAGCGGGCATCGGCCTTGGCCAGCTCGCCCACCAGCCCGGCAACCTTCGCTTCGTCGACGCGGTTCACGCCGCTGGCGACGACCAGCACCGGTACGTTGTCGATGCGGCGGCGGAAGATGATCGATTTGGCGATCTGGGCTACCTGGCAGCCCAGGCCTTGCGCGGCTTCGGCGGAGGTCTTGCCGGTTTGCGGCAGGATGACGATGGGATGGTCGTGGCCCAGGTCTTGCAACAGGCGGGCCACCCGCTGCGCGGCTTCGGGCAGGGGCGTGACAGATTCAGCAGACATGCGTGACGGTTCCGTGCAATCGGACGCGGCGCGGACGGTGCCGCAGGCTAAGGCCACTGAGTGTAGCAGCGCGGGGCGCCCGGGGCGCTAGAATCACGCGCTGGACTTCCGGCATTGCCCGACATGCGCTCAGAACCCCAACTGCCCCTGCAAACCGCCAGCATCAATGGCTATGCCATGACGTACACCGAATACGGCCAGGGCACGCCTCTGGTGCTGGTACACGGCTCGCTGTGCGATTGCCGCTACTGGAAATCGCAAATGGGCCCGCTGGGCCGTTCGTTTCGCGTGCTGGCACCCAGCCTGCGCCACTATTGGCCGCAGCAATGGGACGGCGTCATGTTCTCGATGAGCCAGCATGTGGACGACCTGCTGGCCTTCATCGACACCGTGGGCGAAGGCTCGGCCCATGTGGTGGGCCATTCGCGCGGAGCCCGCGCGGCGCTGGAAACGGCGCTGCGCGAGCCGCAGCGGGTGCGCTCGCTGACATTGGCCGATCCGGGGCTGCCGCTGCCCGACCGCGGCGACGACCTGCGCGGTGGTTTTCGCCAGCGCGCACTGGCGCTGATCGAGGCTGGCGAAGTCGACGCCGGGCTGGCCTTGTTCGTCGACACGGTGTCCGGTGCGGATACGTGGCGCCGCATGGTGCCATGGTTCAAGGACATGGTGCGCGACAATGCCTCGACGCTGGGCGGGCAAGCCACCGAGCACCTGCCGCCCGTGGCGCGCGAGCAGGTCGAACGGCTGGCCCTGCCCACGCTGCTGATCGGCGGCGCGCTCAGCCCGGCGCCCTACCCGGCTGTGCTGGACATGCTGGCCGAATGGCTGCCCGCGGCACACAAGGAAGTGATCGCCGGCTCGTCGCACGGCATGAACCTGGGCAACCCGCGCGCCTTCAACGCCGCCATCGAGAACTTCCTGGCCTAGCGTCCGGTGGCAACTAGCCGGCGCGCTTCCTGGCGCGCCGCGCCATCATGTTCAAGCCTTCGACCAGCGCCGAGAACGCCATCGCCGCGTAGATGTAGCCCTTGGGCACATGGGCGCCAAAACCTTCGGCGATGAGCGTCATGCCTATCATCAGCAGGAAGCCCAGGGCCAGCATGACCACCGTGGGATTGCGCTGGATGAACCTGGCCAGGGGGTTGGCGGCCAGCAGCATGACCGTTACCGCCACGATGACGGCAATGAACATGATGGGTATGTGTTCGGTCATGCCCACCGCGGTGATGATGCTGTCGATGGAGAACACCAGGTCCAGCATCAGGATCTGCGCAATGGCGGCCCCGAAGCCTATGGTGGCGGACTTGCCGTCGAACATGTCGCCTTCGGGTGAGGGATCGACATGGTGATGGATTTCTTTGGTGGCCTTCCAGACCAGGAACAGGCCGCCGGCGATCAGGATGAGATCGCGCCATGAAAAGCCCTGGCCGAACAGCGTGAACACCGGCTGGGTAAGCTTCACGATGATCGCCACCGTTCCAAGCAGGGCCAGCCGCAGGACCAGGGCCAGGCCGATGCCGATGCGGCGCCCGCGCTCTTGCTGGTGCGCCGGCAATTTATTGGTAAGGATGGAGATGAAGATCAGGTTGTCGATGCCGAGCACGACTTCCATGGCGATGAGGGTAGCCAGCGCCGCCCAGGCGGCAGGCTGCTGGGCAAGCGATATCAGTTGGTCCATGATGCCTCTCTCCGGCTATGGTCTGCCGATCATAGCCGGATGCCCCGGCGCTGACTATCGCGCCACGGTAACAGCCTAGCGGCCCGAGCCGTGGGTGGCGATGACCTGCTCGGCCACCTGGTTGGGGGCTTCGGCGTAGTGCTTGAATTCCATGGTGTAGGTGGCACGCCCCTGGGTCAGCGAGCGCAGCGACGTGGAATAGCCGAACATCTCGGCCAGCGGCACTTCGGCGCGCACCAGCTTGCCGCCCCCGCCCGCGATGTCTTCCATGCCCTGCACCATGCCGCGCCGCGAAGACAGGTCGCCCATGACATGCCCGGTGAAATCTTCGGGCGTCTCGACCTCGACATGCATCATGGGTTCCAGCAAGACGGGCTTGGCGCGCCGCATGCCCTCTTTGAAGGCCATCGAGCCCGCCATGCGGAAGGCGTTCTCGTTGGAATCGACGTCGTGGTACGAACCGAACACCAGCGTGACTTTCACATCGACCACCGGGTAGCCAGCCAGCACACCGGCATTGAGGCTATCGCGCACGCCGCGCTCGACCGCGGGAATGTATTCGCGCGGCACCACGCCGCCCTTGATGGCGTCGACGAACGCGAAGCCGCCGCCGGCCGGCTGGGGCTCGAGCTTGAGCACCACGTGGCCATACTGCCCGCGCCCGCCCGACTGCTTGATGAACTTGCCCTCGACGTCGTCACAGGTCTTGCGGATGGTCTCGCGATAAGCCACCTGCGGCTTGCCGACCGTGGCCTCGACGTGGAACTCGCGCTTCATGCGGTCGACCAGGATCTCCAGGTGCAATTCGCCCATGCCGGAAATGATGGTCTGGCCGGACTCTTCGTCGGTGCGCACGCGGAACGACGGGTCTTCCTGCGCCAGGCGGTTCAGCGCCAGGCCCATTTTTTCCTGGTCGGCCTTGGTCTTGGGCTCGACCGCCTGGGAAATGACCGGCTCGGGGAACGACATGCGCTCAAGGATGATGACGTGGGCCGGATCGGTCAGTGTGTCGCCGGTAGTGACATCCTTGATACCCACGGCGGCGGCGATGTCGCCGGCATAGACTTCGCTGATTTCGCGCCGCTCGTTGGCATGCATCTGCAACAGGCGACCCAGGCGCTCTTTCTTGTCCTTGAGCGGATTCAGCACCGAATCGCCCGACTTGACCACGCCCGAATACACGCGAAAGAACACCAACTGGCCCACGAACGGGTCGGTCATGATCTTGAAGGCCAGCGCCGAGAACGGCTCGTTGTCGGCCGGATGGCGTTCGATTTCGCGGTCTTTCTCGTCGTGGCCCTTGATGGCGGGCACGTCGATCGGCGACGGCAGGTAGTCGATGACCGCATCCAGCATGGCCTGCACGCCCTTGTTCTTGAAGGCGCTGCCGCACAGCATGGGCACGATCTCGTTGGCGATGGTGCGCATGCGCAGCCCACGCTTGATGTCGTCTTCGGACAGCGGTTCGCCCGACAGGTATTTTTCCAGCAAGGCCTCGTCGGCCTCGGCGGCCTTCTCGACCATGCGGTCATGCCACTGCCGGGCCTGGTCGAGCAACTCGGGCGGGATGTCGCGGTATTCGAAGCGCACCCCCTGGCTGGCATCGTCCCAGATGATGGCTTTCATCTTGACCAGATCGACCACACCCTGGAAGTGATCTTCGGCGCCAACCGGAATCTGGATGGGCACTGCATCGCCTTTCAGGCGATCGCCGATCTGCTTGTGCACCCGGAAAAAATCGGCGCCGACGCGGTCCATCTTGTTGACGAAGGCAATACGCGGCACCCCGTATTTGTTGGCCTGACGCCACACCGTCTCGGATTGCGGCTGCACGCCGCCCACTGCGTCATACACCATGCAGGCGCCATCGAGTACGCGCATCGAGCGCTCGACCTCGATGGTGAAATCGACGTGGCCGGGGGTGTCGATGATGTTGATGCGGTGCTCGGGATAATTGCCCGCCATGCCGCGCCAGAACGCCGTGGTGGCCGCCGAGGTGATGGTGATGCCGCGCTCTTGCTCTTGTTCCATCCAGTCCATGGTGGCCGCGCCGTCATGGACTTCGCCCAGCTTGTGGGTGATGCCGGTATAGAAAAGGATGCGCTCGGTGGTGGTGGTTTTGCCCGCGTCGATATGGGCGCTGATGCCGATATTGCGGTATTGGTCGATGCGCGTCTTGCGAGTCATGGCGGCCCCTGGTCAGGTGAATCCGGCTTGGCTTGCGGCCGGCGGGCCGCGCCATGCACGATATTACGCGCGCCGAACCACTGAGCACCAGATAGCCATGCCCGCACCGCAGGTATGGCCATCGTAGCAACGCCAGCCCGCCGCCGTAGCGGCGGGCTTGAACCAGGCTGCCTGCAGGCTGCTATTTCTTTTCTTTGTCTTCTTTGACGCGGTAGACCAGCACCGCGATGGTGGCCAGCGACAGCACCTTGGCCGTGACGCTGCCCAGCAACAGCCGTGACAAACCGCTGCGGCCATGGCTGCCGATGAAGATGATGTCGCAGCCGTTTTCAGAGGCGGCCTGCACGATGCCGTCGGCAACGTTGAAATTGGACACGGCGCGCGACTGTGCCTTGACCCCGGCGGTATCGGCGCGGTCGAGGATTTGCTTCAGGTACTTTTCAGCCTGCTCGGCCGACGCCTTTTCGTAATCTTCGTCGGTAATGGCGTAGGCGGCGGCCATGCCATCGAATCCTATGGTGGCGGCGAACGGCTGGGTGACATGCAGGGAGACGACTTCGGCGCCCACCGACCGCGCGAAGCAAATGCCCGCGTTGGCAGCCTGCGCCGAAAGCGGCGAACCGTCGGTGGGAATCAGGATTTTCTTGAACATGTTGCCTGCTCCTGTCTGCTAGGTAAGAAAGCCGATGCTACCGGAAACGCATGCTTGCCGCATTGCGGTCTTCCCGCAGCATTGAGAGCCATCAAGGCATCTGCTGCGATGCCACGAACAGATTAGTGCATCGCGTGCCAGTACGGCAATACGCCAGCACGGGCCCCGGCAGGGTGCGCAGCAATTCGGCGAAGCGGGCCACGTCGGCGGCCGTCATGGCGCTGCCGATGACGGGCTGGTATTCGATCTGCAAGCCGGCTTCGCGCGCCGCCTGCGTAACATCGGCGGCAGTGGGCTGGTCGGGGCCGCCCTCGAAATCGGGCCGGTTGATGATCACGCTTTTGTAGCCGGCGGCGGCCACGCCGGCCATGTCTTCGGGCCCCAACTGTGGCGCGACGGCGAAGTGTTCGGTCAGGGGCTTGATGGGGACGTCAGCCATGGCGATTCCTTGAGTGATGTAGCTTGGAACGGAGAACAGTATATGTCTTCCGCCAGGCCTACGCGCGTCAGCCGCCAGGGGTGGCCAGGACACCGGCCACGGCCTGCCAGATACCGGGCGTATCGACCATGGCCACCGAGAAACGCATCATGGAGGAAGGCGCCTGGGTGGGCGAGAACAGGCTGCCGGGCGCCAGCAGCAACCCCCGGTCGGCCGCCGTGCGCGCCAGGCCTTCGGCATCGCGGCCGCAATCGGCCCACACGAACATGCCCGCGTGCGGCTCGTGCGGCACTACCAGCCCCAGCCCGGTCAAGGCTGCCAGGCATTGCTGGCGCGCGGTATTGACGCGCGTGCGCACCCGGTCGACATGGCGGCGGTACTGGCCTTCGACCAGCACCCGGTGCACCACGCGCTCGCCCAGCTCGGGGGTGGTTAGCCCGGCCAGCATTTTCAGGTCGGCCAGTTTCTGCAGCAGTTCGGCGTTGGCGGCCAGATAACCGACCCGCAGGCTGGCCGCCAGCATCTTGGAGAAGCCACCGGCCAGGATGACGCGGTTCAGGCGATCGAGCGAGGCGAGTTTCATGGCGCCGCCAGGGTGCAGTTCGCCATAGGTGTCGTCTTCGATGATCAGGAAGTCGTGGCGCTCGGCCAGGCGCAGGATGTCATAGGCCGAGCCGGCCGACAGCGTATGGCCGGTAGGGTTGTGCACGGCGCCGTTGATGATGAACAGGCGCGGCTTGTGCAGCGCCGCCAGCCGGTCGAGCTGTTCCAGGTCGGGGCCATCGGGCCCGCGCGGCACGCCGATGACCCGGGCGCCGAAAGCCGCCAGGCGGCCGAAGATCACGAACCAGGCCGGGTCTTCGACCAGCACGGCATCGCCCGGCCGGATCAGGTGGCGGGCCACCAGGTCGAGCCCGTGCGTGACGCCATTGGTCGTGAGCAGATTGTGGTCGGGATGGGCGGGCACGCCATCGGCCTGCAAGCGCGAGGCAAGCTGCTGGCGCAGGGGCGCGTAACCCAGCGGCGAACCATAGGCCACCAGGTGGCCCCGCACCGAACGGCCCACGGCTCGCACGGCGGCCGACACCATGCCGGGGTCGAGCCAGTCGGCCGGCAGCAGGCCGGCGCCGCCCGGCATGGCCGAGGCCTCGGGCTCGCGGAACATGCTGCGCAGCAGCCAGGCCACGTCGATACGCGCGGGCGTTGCCAGGCCTTCGCCGGCCGGGGCGCTGCGCGCGGCAGCCGCCAGCGGGCCACGGCGCGCCCGCACGAAAAAGCCCGCGCCGCGGCGCGATTGCACCAGGCCGCGCGCGACCAGGCGGTCGTACGCTTCGACCACGGTAAAGCGGCTGACGCCGGCCTGTTCGGCCATTTTGCGGATGGAAGGCAGGCGAGTGCCCGGGCGCAGGCCCTGGTCATCGATGCGGCGCGCCACATCATCGGCCAACTGGGCCACCAAGGTGGCGTCGGCCTGGCGCACGGGCCGCCAGCCGGCGGCGGATTCGGAAGTGGCGGCAACTGTCATGGTGGTTCTACCAGGCCAGTAATCAAGGTGATATGGAAAAGTGTACCGGTACTGTACTGCCCGATTTGCGTAGAGTGGCAGGAATCCCGCTTGCCTGCAAGCCCCAGACGCCTGGAAACCATGTCGCGCCCCACCGCCTATGCATCCCCCGCCCCCGCCCCCGCGCCGCTCTGGGAGGGCTACGGCTACGGCCTGCTGGGCGTACTGGTGTTTTCGCTGACCCTGCCCATGACGCGCGTGGCGGTGGCCGAACTGCCGCCCCTGCTGATCGGCCTGGGCCGTGCCCTGCTGGCGGCCGGCCCGGCCGCGCTGCTGCTGTGGCTGACGCGCAGCCGCCGTCCGAATCGCCAAGAATGGACCGGTGTCGGGCTGGCAGCCCTGGGGATCGTGGTGGGCTGGCCCCTGGCCTCGACACTGGCCATGGCCACTGTGCCGGCTTCGCACGGGGCGGTGGTCAACGGCCTGCTGCCCCTGTCCACGGCGGCATTCGCCGCCTGGCGTAGTGGCGAGCGCCCGTCTCCGGCCTTCTGGGGTTGGGCGGTGGCCGGTGCCGTACTGGTCATGGGATATGCGCTGCGCCAGGGCCATGGCAGCCTGCAAATCGGCGATCTGTGGCTGTTGCTGGCGGTATTGCTGGGCGGCATGGGCTACGCCGAGGGCGCGCGGGCGTCGCGCACGCTGGGTGGCGCCCGCACCATTTGCTGGGCGCTGGTGGTCAGCGCACCGGTAATCGCCGCGCCCGTGCTGTGGCTGGGCGCCCAGACCCCCTGGCCCAGTGCCGCCGTGGCGGCTGCCTTTGCCTACCTGGCATTCGGTTCGATGTTCCTGGGATTTTTCGCGTGGTATCGCGGCCTGGCCGTGGGCGGCATTGCCCGTGTCGGCCAGGTGCAACTGTTGCAGCCCTTCCTGACCGTACTGGCGGCCGCGCTGCTGTTCCATGAAGCCGTCGACCCCCTCACCTTTGCCTTTGCGCTGACGATCATCGCCATCATTGCCGGCGGACGCCGGGCCATCGTCAGGAAAGCATCATGATGGTCACGCCGCTCAATGAATCGACGCTATTGCTGCTGGGCCCGCTGGCGCTGTTCGCCCTGGTCAGCTCGATCACGCCCGGGCCGAACAACATCATGCTGGCATCATCGGGCCTGACCTTCGGCTTTCGACGCACCATTCCGCACATGCTGGGCGTGAACCTGGGCTTTACCGTGATGCTGGTGCTGGTGGGGTTGGGCCTGGGCACGATGTTCCAGCAGTTCCCGTGGTTGTACACGGTGCTGAAGTACGCCGGCGCGCTGTATCTGCTGTACCTGGCCTGGAAGATTGCCCTGTCCGGGCCGATGGACACCGGCAGCCAGCGCGGCCGGCCCTTCACTTTCCTGCAAGCCGCCTTGTTCCAATGGGTGAACCCGAAGGCCTGGGTAATGGCGGTGGGTGTCATCGCCACCTATACCCCGCAAGCCGGCTTCTACTGGAACCTGGCACTGGCGGCCGCCGTATGCTGCCTGGTCAACCTGCCCAGCATCGGCATCTGGGCCGCCTTCGGGGCAGGCCTGCAGAAATGGCTGCATCGGCCGTTGGCAATACGGCTGTTCAACGTAGCGATGGCATTGTTGCTGGTGGCCTCGCTATATCCAGTGGTACAAGAGTTGGCGTAGGGGTGAAGCCCAGCCCCGAAGCACGCCGCGACACGCCCGGGGGAAGGCAAGACAGCCCAAGATGGAACCCAGGCGCGCCTGCGCAGTCATATCTTTCATGTCTCTGCTGCCTCGTACTTCCTTGCGCCGCCTGCTGGGCGTCGGCCTGCTGGCCGCCGCCAGCGTGGTCGGCTGCACCCAGTTCGATGCCTGGCAGCGGCAGGCCATCTTTTCCCCCGAAGCCGACCAGCAGCGCTGGTGGCGCGAGCCACCTGCCGGCACCGAGGTCTTCGACCTGGCCCTGCCCGGCGGCGACAAGGTCCATGCCTGGTACTGGCAACACCCGCGCCCCAACGCCCCCGCCGTGCTGTACCTGCACGGGGCGCGCTGGAACCTGAATGGCAGCGCGTTCCGCATGGAAGGCTGGACCCGCATGGGCTATTCGGTACTGGCCATCGACTATCGCGGCTTCGGCGAATCCACCGCGCTGCTTCCCTCTGAAGAAACCGCCTTCGAGGACGCCGCGGCCGCCTTGCGCGAACTGGAACGGCGCCAGCCCGACCCGGCGCGGCGCTTCGTGTACGGCCACAGCCTGGGCGGCGCCATTGCCATCGACCTGGCGGCGCGCGACGACATGTCGCCGTTTGCCGGGCTGATCGTCGAATCCAGCTTCACCAGCATCGCCGCCATGCTCGGCACCCTGAAATGGGGCAAGCTGCCAGGCGCCAGCCTGCTCGTGACCCAGCCGTTCGCCTCGATCGAGAAACTGGCCACCCTGACCACGCCCACGCTGTTCTTGCATGGCACTGCCGACCGCGTCGTGCCCCACACCATGAGCGACGAACTATTCGCCGCCGCCCTGAAAGTGCCCCCTGACCTGAAGCGGCTGGTCAAGATCGACGGTGCATCGCATTCGGGCGCCATCCGCAGCGGCCAGACCTACGAAACTGCCGTGCGCGATTTCGTTCGCGACGCCCGACAGGCCTATCATCCCGCCACGGCCGGCAATCTTGCCACCGCCGCGCCGCTCTAGGGCCTGTGTGCGCTAGGCCGCCAGCGGCCGCGCCACCTGCACGCCGTTCAACCGCATCCATTCACTCAGTTCCGGGCGCGCCAGCACCTGGAACTCGGCCGAGCGCTGGCATGCCAGGGAATCGCCGGCGCCCGGCAAGGCCGGGTGGCAGACCAGCAGATCGCCGTCGCGCGCGTTATGCAGCCAATGCTGCAATAGCGTGGCGTAGCCGCGCGCGCCGCCCTTCAAGCCGTACACGCCCAGCAGCCGGCGATTGGTGCGCCAGCCATCGCGGCGGGACGCGCGCGCCACGGCTTGCGCCCCCAGGGCACCCACCAGGCGGGCCCTGGCTGACTCGCGCAGGGGAATGCCTTCCTGCATACCGGGCGCGGTATGGCGCAACCACGGCGCCTGGCGACCGTAACGATGTTCCAGCAGGCGCACCAGGCGCGGCAATACGCCAGGCAATTGATGCACGTGCTGGTATCCGTCGACATAATCGGGCGCGCGGCCCATGACGGTTTCAAAAGCATCGAATTGGCGTTTCAGGTGATCGTCCAGCCAGGCCGCGTCCAGGCGGCCCGCATAGGCACGCCCGATCAAGGCGGGCAAGGGCATCACGGCGGGCTGGTCCGACTGGCCCAGGGCTTCAGTCAGATTCAAGTGCACGCCCAGGTCCAGGTCCGGGCCCTTCAGGCCGGCGGCGTGAGCCGCGAAAGTAGCGCCCTGGGTCAGGCAGCTGATGGCGCTGAGCCGCCCCAGCCTTGCCAGGCGCAGCATGCCGGCGTCGATGCCCGCATTCATGCCGAAATCGTCGCCGCACACCACGATGCGTTTCCAGCACCGGCCTTCGCCCGGCCGGCCAGGCGCCCCTTGGTCGAACAAAAGAGCCGGCCCATCCTCGCAGACAACGCGGCGGGCAGGTTGCTGGAGTTCGTCGCATCGCTTGCTGGTCATTGCCGACTCGTCTTCGCCACTGGGCATCAGCGGAACCATAGCCGTGCGGCGTTGCTGCTTCATGTCAGTGTGCGGCTTCTTGTATGGCTTCGTATGCGGCAGCGGCCGGCATGCCCGGCCGATACAATGCCCGGTCACCCACGGAGTCCATGACCGAACGCCATCGCGTGCGGCCCATGCTGGCGCACGACATCGACCCGGTGCTGCACATCCAGGCCAGCGTGTACCCGGCAACGCTGCTGGACGGCCTGCGCCATACCAGCCTGGTGGCGCTGCAATCGGCCGTGGGCTATTGGGAAAGGCTTGGGGTACCGGGCCGTGACCGCCCCGGCGGGCCTGCGGGGTTGGTCGCCATCGTTGTGTCGAAACGGCCGGGACACGCTTCGGTGCCTGGCACCTTGCGAGAGCCAGGCATCCGCCGAGGCCGCTGCCAGCTAGCCTCGGTAAACCGGCGCCGGCTGCGTCAGAAACGAATGCAGGATGTGATAAACCATCATGTAGTTCTTCTGCTGGAAACTGGCATGCGCGATACCCGGCATGATGGCGAACTGCTTGTCGGCATTGGGCAGCCTGCAATAGAAATCCAGCAGGTCTTCCAGCGAGGCAATGCCATCGTACTCGCCGCGCATGATGATGGTGGGCGCGGTGATCCGGGCGGGATCGACCACAGGCAGGTGCGCGCACATGTCGATGTAAGTGCCGTTGGGCATCTCGCTATCGAGGGCCAGGATTGCATCGGCAAAGCAGTCCACCACCTTCGCATCGGCCGTGCCGGGGTGATCGCGCTCGAAAATCGAATGCACGAATTTACGGTCGATGGGCCGCGTGTCCGCGGCCTCGAACTGCGGCATTTTCTTGCGCCGGTCGGCCAGGGTGGGACTGCCCTCGCCCGTGTACACGAAGGCATCCAGCGCCAGCCGGCCTACCCGTTCAGGATGGTTCTGGGCAAACAGCGCCGCCCGCAGCGCACCGGATGAGATTCCGTACAAATGCAGCGGCACATTGCCGCGCACGCTGGCGATGTAGTCGGCCGCCTGCGCGCAGTTGGCCGCGCCGGTGGCAATGTTGGACTTATGGCTGCGGTCTTTGCTGGACCGGCCATAGCCTTCCATGTCGACGCACCAGGTATCGAACCCTTGGCGGGCGAACCAGTCCATGGCCGACGAGTACGGCCGGCCCGGCACCTGCAAGTCGAACGTGGGCGTGGACGCCATGGAAGAACCATGGACGAACAAGATGATGCCGCGCGTGCGGCCCGGATCGCCCATGAACTTCTGGCGCAGAAATAATTTGACCCCGTCACGCTCCGACCAATGGTCATGGCTTTCGACGGCTTGATCCTGCGTTGAGTTGGTCACTGCAATTCCTCCTTAGCTTGCTGATGGCACATAGCCGATCAGATCGAGTATGAGTTCGGCACCCGGCACGAACAGGGACGGAGCGACCTGGACCGCCGAAAACGGCAGCCCGGCATCGCCCAGCACATCGCGCCACGGGGCATAGATGGCCGGAATGTTGTCCAGGCGCCGCTGAAAATGCAGTGCGCGGACCACATTGCCAAGGTCGGTACCACCCGCCTGGAAGATCCTGGCGGCTTTCTGGAGGATGTCGCGGGCCTGGGCGCCGCTGGAATCGTCGAAGTAAGGCGCGCTGGCATTGACGCCGGCCTGCGCGACCAATCCGTTGCGATCGATGGCCATCAGGCCTGCCACGAACAGCAGGTCGTCAAGGCGACGGGCCGGCATCATGTCCGGGCAGATCAGCTCGACATCGCACTCGATGTCGCGGATGCGGCCGCGGGCACTCTCGTGGGCCGCGATCACGTTGACTTCGATCGTGGCGTCGCGCGTGCCGAAGGCGGGGTGCGAAACGGGCACGATCGTGGTGGGCGGCACGACGCCGTCAAAGGCGGCTGCCCAGGCCTGCCAGAACGCGGGCAAGTCTTCTTCGCGGCTGAGGTACACCTGCGCCTTCAGTATCAGGTCGGGCCCGCTCTGGCTGGCTTGCAGCGCGGGCACCAGCCGCTGGTGGACCAGATAATCGGTTTCCAGCTTGATGCGCGTGCCCTTCCATAATTGCGTGGCCGGCACCATGGCTTCTGGCGCAATATTGCCGCTCTGGTCGCGGGCTAGTTGCCCGGCCACGAAGATCAGGTCGCCGGCACGCAGGCAGGGGCTATAGCCCGACTCCGCCGGCGCGCCAACCTTCGGCGTGGCGACAGGCCCCACCTCCAGCCCGCTGTCGAGCGTGGCAGCCATCACCTGGATATCCATCGCCGCGTCGACGTTCAGCAGACCGTCGACCAGCACCGAGGTGCTCGGCGCCACCTGCCCGCGCAAGGCTGCCTTGCGGGCGCAGTGGTATGCGTCGACCGAGCGCCAATCGGGGTAATACTGATCCAGCCTGGCGACCAACGACAACACGCTGCCGGCCGCGCGCAGTTGCTCGTCCATCTTGCTGAAAATGAATTGCGCCTCGCGCTCGGCTTTCGGCGGGGTATCCAGCGGGCGCCCTGCCTTCAGCACACCGGCATCGATGGCGCCATCGGCAGCCACCGCGCGCAACCCTGTGCAGAACACCCAGTTGCCCGCCCGGATCACGGGCGCATGCACGATGTTGCCCGATCCGTAGCGCGCCACGCTATATCGTTTTATGGTCATGGCAGTTCCCGCAGCGACGGCGGCTCAGGCAATCTCGTTGACCAGTTCGCCGATCCGGTCGATCGACACGCTGACAGTGTCGCCCGGCTTCAGATAGCGCGGCGGTGTGAAGCCGATGCCCACGCCCACCGGTGTACCGGTGGCGATCAAGTCGCCGGGTTCCAGCGTGACATAGGTGCTGATCGTCCGGATCAAGTCCGGAACGTCGAAAATCATGTCCTTCAGCCGGGCCGACTGACGTTCTTCGCCATTGACCCGGGTTGTCAGGCGCACCTCGGCGAGGTCGCCGAACTCGTCGGCCGTGACGACCCACGGCCCTACCGGGCAAAAGCCGTCCAGATTCTTGCCGATGAACCATTGGCCATGACGCCGCTGCAGTTCGCGCGACGTCAGGTCGTTGACGATGGTGTAGCCATACACATAGCTCATTGCGTCGGCGCGGCTGGCCCTTTTGCAGCGGCGCCCGATCACCACGCCCAGCTCTCCTTCGTAATCGACTGAACCAGTCTCGTCCGTATCGATGTTGATGGCTTGGCCGGGCGCGGAGAGAGTGCTGGGCGCCTTGGTAAAGATGATGGGGAAGTCGGGCAGATCGAGCTTGGTGGTGTTGTCAAAGCCGCTCTTGGCGAACTCGCGGGAATGATCGACGTAATTCTTGCCCACGCAAAACACATTCTTGCGCAGGGGCGCCACCGGCGGCAGCAGCGGATGGTGCGCCAGGTCCAGGCCCGGCCCCGCCGACACCGCCACCTTGCCGCCCGCCTCGATCAGGCACCACAAACTACTCACCGCTTTGCCGTCCAGCTCGAACGGCCGCAGCTTCCCTTCCGAGACCTCGCCATATGTGACGACACCGCGCACCTCGACTGCGCCGATTTTCACTTTCCCCTCCTCCATTTATTAACCAATTTCTCAAAATGATCAACCAAACATAGAAAAATGTCAATCACTTTGATATATTGGTTGCCCAGTTCTGGACCAATAACCAGGATAGGTTGACCCGGCCACCAGGCCGCGGGGTTCCGCAGTCCCTCATATACCAAGGAGACATCATGCAGACAGATCAACGATTCGGCATCGTCGCACTGCCACCCTGCCGCGCCATGGCAGCCAGCCTGCGGCGCTGGCTGGCGTGTTCGCTTGCCGGGCTGGCAATGGGGTGTGCGGGCCAAGCGGCCATGGCGGCCTATCCCGAACGGCCGGTGCACCTGATCGTGCCCTTTGCGGCCGGCGGCTTCACCGACATCGCGGCGCGCGTCCTGGCCCAGGAGCTGTCGAATCAGCTGAAACAGCCGTTCGTGGTGGAGAACCGCGCCGGTGCCGGCTCGACGCTGGGAACCGACTATGTGGCCAAGTCAGACCCCGACGGCTATACCCTGGCGCTGATTTCTTCCAATCACGTGACCAGCCACTACTTGTACAAGAACTTGTCTTACGATCCGCTCAAGAGCTTCACACCCATCGCCAAAGTGGCCGACAGCCCTTATGTACTGCTGATCAACGCCAACCTGCCGGTCAACAATGTCAGCGAGTTGGTGCAGTTGGCCAAGACCAAGACTTTGAACCTGGGCAGCTCGGGCAACGGCAGCACGCAGCACCTGATGGGCGCGCTGTTCATGAGCAAGACTGGCATCAAGCTCAGCCATGTACCGTACCGGGGTAGCGCGCAAGCCATGCAGGATCTGGCTGCCGGCTTTGTCGAGACCAGCTTCGCGGCCATCTCGAACAGCCTGGCTAATCTGCAGGCCGGCAAAATCAAGGCGCTGGGGGTGACCAGCAAGCAGCGCAGCCCCTACTTGCCCGATGTGCCGAGCCTGGACGAAGCGGGCGTAACCGGCTACGACGCGGTGGTCTGGCTGGCTCTGGTGGGGCCGGCCGGCATGGATCCGGCAGTGGTCGACCAACTGAATCGCGCCGCACAAGCCGGTTTGAGCAAGCCCGAGGCGCGCAAGGCGCTAGCGGCCGCAGGCGTGGACGTGCGGCTGAGTTCGCCGAAAGAGCTGGCCGACTATATGGTGCAGGAAGAAAAACTGTGGGGCGATGTCATTCGCGACATCAACCTGAACATCGACTGATGGCGGCCCGCGGCATCCGTGCACCAGGCCCGTGCTCAGCCTTGGTGGCCGATCAGTTCGCCGCTGATCTTGCGCAGGTGATTGACGCACGCCGTCCGGGCCCGCCCGGCATCGCGCGATTGCAGCGCGCTGACGATCTCACGGTGCTCGGCTTCGCGTGCGGCTCGGCGGTCGGGCGTGACACTGCGGCGTTTCAGTTCGCCCCATTCGGCCAGGTCGCGCGCCGAATTCAGCGTCTGACAGATATCGATGAGCAACCGGTTGTGGGTGGCTTCCGCGATAGCCTGGTGGAATTTTCCATCCCAGTGCTCGAACGCGTCGAGAGAACTGGCCGCCTCGGCGCTGCGCATGGCCGACCTGATGCGGTCCATGTCCGCGCTATTGGCATGCAACACCACCAGCGCGGCCAGGTGCGGCTCGATCATCATGCGGGCTTCAAGGATTTCTTGCGGGCTGGCATCGCGCGCGACGGGCGCAATGGCTGGCCCGACGGCATCTGCGGGCACGTCGGCAATATAGGTGCCGCTGCCCATGACCCGCACGATGCGCCCTCTACCCTCGACCCGTGCCAGCGCCGCGCGGATGGCGCCGCGCGAGACCTCGAAGCGCTCGGCCAGTTCGCGCTCAGTGGGAAGGCGCGCGCCAGGACTGTATTCCGGCCCGTCGATCAGGCGGTTCAGCGCTTCGTCCAGAGTCTGCGCCAAGGCGGCGCGCGTACTTTCGGGCTGTGGGGCTTTTACAGCTTGGCTGGTCATGGTGGGGTGGCGGAATTGGACGCTAATTTGTAACAGTTACATTATAAACCAACACCTACTTAGGTTAACCAATTTTCCCGTGACAGACACTCTCTTTATTGAACTGGTATTGATCGGTGCCGGCAGCGGCGTGCTGGCGGGCTTGCTGGGCATTGGCGGCGGCATGGTCATGGTACCTATCCTGACATTCCTGCTGTCGGCTCGGGGCGTCGAAGCCGGACTGGCAGTGAAAATGGCGATCGCCACCTCGATGGCGGTAATTGTGTTCACATCGATTTCCAGTGTGCGCGCCCACCACAAACGTGGCGCGGTGCGCTGGGACATCGTCATGCGGCTGGCCCCGGGCATCGTGTTGGGCAGCCTGGTCGGCAGCCTGGGCCTGTTCGCCGTGCTCAAGGGCTCGTACCTGGCCATTGTCTTCGGTGTATTCGTCCTGGTGTCGGCGACCCAGATGCTGGTGGGCGCCCGGCCCACGTCCAGCCGTGACCTGCCCGGCACCGCGGGCCAGGTTGCCGCGGGCAGCGTGATCGGCCTGATCTCGGGCCTGGTGGGCGCCGGCGGCGGATTCATCAGCGTGCCATACCTGGCCTGGTGCAACGTGGCTATCCATACAGCCGTTGCCACCAGCGCCGCACTGGGCTTTCCCATCGCCATCACCAACGTGCTGGGGTTTGTGATCGCGGGCCATAACCTGCCCAACCTGCCGCCCGGTGCCTTCGGCTACCTGTGGCTGCCCGCGCTAGGCTGCATCGCGGCAGCCAGCGTGATAACTGCGCCCTGGGGGGCACGCCTGGCCCACAACCTGCCCGTGGCCACGTTGAAAAGGATATTCGCCTGCCTGCTGTACATCCTGGCGATCTACATGTTCTGGAAGGGCGTGCGCGGCTAGTAACGGCCAGCCCGCCCAAACTCAACGAAAAGGACGCCGCAAAATGGCGAAGGGCCGGCAACTGACGTTGCCGGCCCTTCCAATCTGGTGGGTGGTACAAGTTTCGAACTTGTGACCCCTGCCGTGTGAAGGCAGTGCTCTACCACTGAGCTAACCACCCAAAGAGGCGAAATTCTAGCATACCAATTTGGGGCCGCGCAAACGCGCGCAGCCGGCCTGCTTGGGCTCGACGGGCTCAGGTGTTGGCCAAGGCCGGGGCGTCCAGCGCCCGCCATACACAGGCCCCGCCCACGGATTTGTCCAGGCTGGCCAGGTACTGTTCGTGCTCGGCCAATTCGTCGGCATCCGCGGCCTGCACCTGCAATACCGATCCGTCGAACGATCCCAGCGCGATACCGGCGGCGCCGCCCTGCCCCGCGTCATCCACGTCGATCAGCAGCGCATCCTGGCCGCGCGTCATGGCCAACCAGACTTCTGCCAGCAATTGCGAGTCGAGCAAGGCGCCGTGCAGGGTACGGTGCGCATTGGAAATACCGTGCCGATCGCACAGCGCATCCAACGAGTTGCGCTTGCCGGGATACAGCGTACGCGCGTGCAACAGCGAATCGGTGATCTGGGTGCAATACTGGGCGATCTCGCCGTGGCCGGCGCGCGCCAGTTCGGCGTTGAAGAACTTCACGTCGAACGAAGCGTTATGGGCGATGAGCTCGGCATCCCGGATGAACTCGAGAAACTGCGCCGCCACGTCGGCAAAGCGCGGCTTGTCGGCCAGGAACTCGGTGGTCAGCCCATGTACCGCCAGCGCTTCGGGGTCGCTGTCGCGGTCGGGATTCAGATAGATGTGCAGGTTGTTGCCGGTGGCTGAACGGTTGATGAGCTCAACGCAGCCTATTTCGACAATGCGGTGGCCCTGCACAGGGTCCAGACCGGTGGTTTCAGTATCGAAAATGATTTGGCGCATGGCAGGCTATTCGGTAGTGGGTGGCGTGCCGTGGGGCGCGGCATGGCCGGCGTCCTGGGCAGCGTGGCCCGGCTTGCGGCGCACCGCTGCGATCAGCGTGTAGGCCACCGGCACCACGAATAAAGTCAGTAGTGTACCCAGCATCAGCCCGCCCACCAGCACCCAGCCGATCTGCTGGCGCGATTCGGCGCCGGCGCCCTGGGACACCGCCAGCGGCAGGGTGCCCAGCACCATGGCGCCGGTGGTCATCAAGATGGGGCGCAGCCGCAGCACACTGGCCTCGACCACCGCGTCGACCAGGTCATGGCCCTGGTCGCGCAACTGGTTGGCGAATTCCACGATCAGGATGCCGTGCTTGGTAATCAGCCCCACCAGGGTGATCAGCCCGATCTGGCTGTAGATGGACAAGGTGCCGCCGCTGAGCCACAAGGCAAGCAGCGCGCCGGTCATGGACAGCGGCACCGACAGCATGATGATCAGCGGGTTGCGCCAGCTTTCGAACTGCGCCGCCATGACCAGGTAGATGAAGGCCAGTGCCATGGCAAACACCAGGTAGATGCTGCCCGACGAATCGCGGAACTCGCGCGCCTGGCCGTCCAGGTCGGTGACCACGGTATGCGGCAGCACTTGGCGCGCCACCTCGTGCATGTGGTCGAGCACTTCGCCCAGCGCGTAGCCGGGCGCCACCGCCGCCTCGACCTTCACGGCGCGCAGGCGGTTGAAGTGGTTGAGCGATTGAGGCGATACGCTTTCGTGCACGGACAACAAGTTGTCCAGTTGCACCATGCTGCCGTCGCGGGTGCGCACGTAGATGCCGGAGATATCGGTAGGGTTGACGCGATCGCGGGGCAGCACCTGCACGATCACGTCGTACTGCTCGCCGTCGTCCTTGAAGCGGGTGACCTGGCGTCCGCCCAGCATCGATTCCAAGGTGCGGCCGACCACATCGACCCCGGCGCCCACGTCGGCCATCTTGTCGCGGTCTACCTGTACGCGCAGTTCGGGCGTATTCAGGCGTAGATCGGTTTCCAGGTTCTGCAAGCCTGGGTACTTGCGCAACTGGTCCAGGAAGACCTCAACCAGCTTGGCCAGTTCGGGATACGAAGCCTGGCTCATGATGATGAACTCCACCGGCTTGGTCCGGGCCGACTGCCCCAGCGATGGAGGATTGGTCGGAAACGCCTTGATGCCTGGCAGCGCGGCGAACTTGGGCTGCAGCTCGCGGGCGATCTCCTGCTGGGTACGGGTGCGCTGTTCCCAGGGCTTGAGCCGCAGGATGGCAGTCCCGTCGCTGACCGTGGGAAAGCCGACCGACACCTGGTTTGCGGCGCCTTCGGGGATGTCGGCGTAGAACCGCTCGATCTCGAGCATGCTCTCCAGCGTGTAGTTCAGTGTTGCGCCCTCGGGTGAGGTGACGGTGCCGAAAATCACGCCACGGTCTTCGATAGGCGCCAGTTCACTTTTCACCACCGAAAACAGCACACCACTGGCCGCAGCCACCGCCAGCCCCAATACCACCACCACCGCGCGGTGTCGCAGCGCCACCCCCAGCATGCGCCGGTAGCCGCGCGCCAGCGCATTCAACCAGCCTTCGACCAGGTTGTACCAGCGGTTGTGGCGCGGCTCGTGGCGCAGCAGTACCGAACACATCATGGGCGTCAAAGTCAGTGCCACAAAGCCCGATACCAGCACCGCGCCGGCCAGGGTCAGCGCAAACTCGATGAACAGGCGGCCGGTGCGACCAGTGGCGAACACCAGCGGGGCATACACGGTGACCAGCGTCAGCGTCATCGCCACCACCGCGAAGCCGATTTCCTTGGCCCCCTGGAACGCCGCCTGCCGGCGCGGCATGCCTTCTTCGATGTGGCGAAAGATATTTTCAAGTACCACGATGGCGTCATCGACCACCAACCCGATGGCCAGCACCATGGCCAGCAGCGTCAGCGTGTTGATCGAGAAGCCGAACAGGTACATCAGCGCGCAGGCGCCGATCAGCGATACCGGGATAGTGACGATAGGGATGATGCTGGCGCGCAGATTGCGCAGGAAGAAGAAAATGACCAGCACCACCAGCACGATGGCTTCGCCGATCGTGCGGAAGACCGAGGCAATGGAGCGCTCGATGAAGGCCGACGTGTCGTAGGCAATATTCAGCTTCATGCCGGGCGGCAGCGTCTCGTTCAGGCGCTCGACCTCTTCGCGCACCGCCTTGGACAAATCCAGCGGATTGGCAGTGGACTGGCGCGTCAAGCCGATATTGATGGCCGGCCTTCCGTTGAATCGCGACAGGATGCGATCGTCGGCTGCGCCGATCTCGACCTTGGCCACGTCGCGCATGCGCACCGGATAGCCCTTGACGTTGGCCACCACGATGTCGCTGAATTGCGCGACCGTCTGCAGATCGGTGGACGACACGACGGTGAACTCGCGATCGCGCGACTCGATGCGCCCAGCCGGGATCTCGACGTTCTGGCCGGCCAGCGCCGTCTCGACGTCCTGCACGGTCAGATTGTAGGCCGCCAGTTTGTCGCGGTCGACGTAGATACGCATGGACGGCAGGCGCTCGCCATACACGCGCACTTCGGCCGCGCCAGGCAGCACCGACAGGCGCGTCTTGATATAGCGATTGATATAGTCCGAAGTCTGGATCGTCGACAGCGAACCGGACTCGACCGCGATGTTGATGATGGGAATCGCATCAGCCTCGACCTTGCCGATGATGGGCTCGTCGATTTCGTCCGGCAGATAGCGGCGCGCCCGCGAGACCTTGTCGCGCACTTCGGCCGCGGCCGCGTCGGGATCGCGCGACAGGTCGAACTTGATGTTGATCTGGCTGCGCTCGGTACGACTTCGCGAGGTCATGACGTTGACGCCCTCGATGCCGGCCAACTGGTCTTCGAGCGGCTTGGTGACCTGCGATTCGATCACCTCGGGCGAGGCGCCCTTGTAGGTGGTATTGACCGAGACGATGGGCTCGTCGATGTTGGGATATTCGCGCACGGTCAGGCGCGAATACGAGATCAACCCCACCAGCACGATGATCAGCGACAGCACCGATGCGAACACCGGGCGCTTGATGCAGATCTCGGACAGGATCATGATCGTTCCGCCTGGACCGGCGTGCCGGCGGCTGCCGGCACGATGTCGACCGGTGCGCCGTCGGTCAGGCGCTGGAAACCCGCCACCACGACCTGGTCGCCGGCGGCGACTCCGGTCAGGATCTCGACCTTGCCGTCGCGGCGTTCGCCCAGCGTGACTTCGGCGCGGTGCGCGCGCCCGTCACGCACATTGAATACGTACTGCGCCTGGCCCGATGGCGCCAGCGCCGCTTCGGGCACCGCCAGCACCTGGTCGGCGCCAAACAGCAGCTGCACCCGGGCGAACATGCCGGGCCGCAAGCGGGAATCGGGATTGGGCACCGTGGCGCGCAGCAGGATCGAACGCCCGCCCGCATCCACCAGCGGGCTGACAGCATAGACCTCGCCCTTGCGCTCTTCGCCCGGCAAGGCATCGAGCCGCACAGTCAGGGACTGGCCCATCTTGACCTTGCCGAAATACATTTCGGGCACGCGGAAATCCACCTTCAAGGGATCGATGGCCTCGAGCGGGGCCAGGTCTTGCCCCTGGTCGACGTAGTCGCCCACTGACATGCTGCGCAGGCCGACGATGCCGGCAAACGGCGCACGTATGGTCATTTTGTCGAGCCGCGCCTGGGCCAGGGCGGCGGCCGCCTGCTGCACCTTGAGGTTGCTGGCGGCCTCGTCGCGCGCCTGCTGGCTGACGAAACCGCGGCCCTGCAGGTCGACGGCCCGCCGGTAGTGGCTTTGGGCCAGCGCCAGGTTGGCGCGCGCCTGGTCGAGTTCGGCGCGCGGCACGGAGTCGTCCAGTTGGATCAGCACTTGCCCAAGCTTGACCGGCTGGCCTTCCTGGAAATCGATGTGCTGGATGCGGCCGGCCACTTCGGGCCGCAGCACCACCGATTCATCGGAACGCAGGCTGCCCACCGCGGAAATGCCGCGCGTGAACGTCAGTTGCTGCACCTTGGCGACTTCCACCCGGATCGCGTCGGGCGTTTTCGCCGCCGGCGCAGTCGTATCGGCGGACGGGGCGGCGGGCGCCCCCAGCCAGCGCGGTGCCCAAAACCCCAGGGCCGCGCCCGCGGCGAGCCCGGCCGCAACGGCGGCCAGCAGAACGGCTTTTTTCATGCGAAATGATGGCGGTGCAGTGGAACGCCCGGCCGTGGCATATGCCCCGGGCGCTATGGAAACAAGGAAGCGGCATGGCACTGTAGCACCAGCTCTTACATACTGGCACAAATACGCGCCAGCCGGTATGTCGGGCGGGGCAGTTATGGGGTATTCCCCAGTACCCAGCCCGGCCTGCGTGCCGCGGCTTCCGGTAAGGCCGCCCGCCCTAGCGCTTGCGCAGGCTGTCGACGCCCTGGTTCGCCAAGGCGTCGGCGCGTTCGTTGCCTGGATCGCCGGCATGGCCGCGTACCCAGCGCCAGGCCACCTGGTGGCGTGCCACCTGCTCATCCAGCGCTTGCCATAGCTCGGCGTTTTTCACGGGCTTCTTGTCAGCCGTCAGCCAGCCACGACGCTTCCAGTTGGCCAGCCATTCGGTCATGCCTTTCATCACATATTGGGAGTCGGTATGGATGAGCACCTTGCATGGACGCTTCAGCGTACGCAGGCCCTCGATGACCGCCAACAGTTCCATGCGGTTATTGGTGGTGCCGGCCTCGCCGCCGTGCAGGGTTTTTTCATGGGCGCCGGCGCGCATCAGTACGCCCCAGCCGCCGGGCCCCGGATTGCCCTTGCAGGCGCCGTCGGTCCACATTTCGACCTGCTGGTCATCTTGGTTGCTGTCTATTTGCATCTTTCTTGGTGTGAAACTGGCATGCCGGCAGGGTGCCGGCCGCCTTCAGGGTTTGCCCGGCCCGGCCTGGCGGTTGACCGCCACCGATGCCGCGCGGGCGCGTTTGCGCCGCGATTTCTTCCAGGCCGGCCCGATCAGCCGCATGCCCGCCACCCGCTTGACGGCCGACACGACATAGACTGCGCCGCCCAGCGGCCACCAGCGCCGGCCGTAGTTTTCCATGAAATGCCAGCGCTGCAGCCACTTTTCAGTGCGACAGGCGGGCGTGTAGCAGCCGAAGCGGCCGGGTCCGACATTGAACGACAGCAGCTTCAGCCAGTCTTTCAGGCGCGGCAAGGATACCTGGGCCGACGGCGGATGCGGCAGCCACTGCTCCATGGCGGGCATGCGGTTGCGCGCGCCCCAGAGGCTCCAGGGGTTGAAGCCGGAGATCACCAGTCGGCCCTCGGGCACCAGCACGCGCTCGGCCTCGCGCAGGACTTCGTGCGGGGCGTCGGTGCATTCGAAAGCGTGCGGTAGCACCAGCAGGTCGAGGCTTTGCGATTCGAACGGCAGGGCGTCCGGGCGTGCCACCACGCAGCCCTGCCAGTGCGCGGCCTGCTCGGGTGTGGGCATCTGCGAGCCGACCCAGCCCTTGAACGGCATGCGGTTGGCCTGCAGAAAATTGATCTCGGCCAAACCGACCTGCCAGGCGTAATATCCGAAGACATCCGCTACCATGGCGTCGAACTGCGCGCGCTCCCAGGCCAGGACATATTCGCCCGGGGGTGTCTGGAACCATTCGGCCAGTTCTACAATCGGCGGAGTTTCTTCGGTCAAGTCGACATTCCTGAAATGATGCAAGCCATGCCTGCCCCTGACGGCGACGGCGCCGTTGTGCCGCTACCGGCCTTTTCGGACAACTATATATGGGCCATTGTGCGCGGTGGCCTGGCCGCCGTGGTCGACCCCGGCCAAGCCGGCCCGGTGCTCGAGCTGCTGGCGCAGCGCGGGCTGCAGTTGCGCGCCATTCTACTCACCCATCATCACGGCGACCATGTGGGCGGTGTGCTGGAATTGCTGCAGCACGCGCCGGCCACCGTGTATGGCCCGGCACATGAGCGCCTGCCGCACTGCGACATACCCCTGGCCGAAGGCGACCGCGTATCCCTGCCCGAGCTCGACCTGGACCTGTCGGTGCTGGACGTGCCCGGCCACACCGCCGGCCATATCGCCTACCATGGCCACGCCGCGGGCCAGGCGCCGCTGCTCTTCTGCGGCGATACCCTGTTCGCCGGCGGCTGTGGCCGGCTGTTCGAGGGTACCCCGGCGCAAATGCACGCATCGCTGGAAAAATTCGCCGCTTTACCGGCCGATACACAGGTTTGCTGCGCACACGAGTACACTCTAGCCAACTTGCGCTGGGCCATGGCGGTTGAACCCGCCAACCGCACCCTGCATCAGTGGTATCAGCGGGCCCAGCAGTTACGCGAGCAAGGCCGTCCCACCCTGCCGTCCACCCTGCGGCTGGAGCAAGACACCAATCCATTCTTGCGTACACGGCAAGCCGATGTTGCCCAGGCTGCTGCGGTCCAGTCCGGACGTGCTCTCGACACGCCCGTGGCCATTTTTGCAGCCTTGCGTGAATGGAAGAACGATTTCAAGTGACGACCCGCCGATGACCCTGCTACGACTCCTGCTACCCCTTGTTCTCGCCATGCTCGCCGGCTGCGCCGGCACCACGCACCAACCGGTACAGGCCGTCGCCACCACCAAGCAGCAGTCTTCGGACCTTGCCAAAGACACTTCCCGCACCGTCGATCTCACCAATCCGCCCGTAGATGCCTGGGACCGCATTCGGCGCGGCTTTGCGATTCCCAACCTGAATACCGAACTGGCCCAGGAATGGACCGACTACTATGCGGCCCACCCCGAGTCGGTGCAACGCATGGCCGAACGCGCCGGCAAGTACCTGTACTTCATCGTCGATGAAATCAACCGGCGCGGCCTGCCCACCGAACTGGCCCTGCTGCCCTTCGTTGAAAGCGCCTACAACCCCACCGCGCTGTCGCGCTCGCAAGCCTCGGGCCTGTGGCAGTTCGTGCCGACCACCGGGCAATACTTCAACCTGAAGCAAGACTGGTGGCGCGACGAGCGCCGCGACCCCATCGCCTCGACCTACGCCGCGCTCGACTACCTGGAAAAGCTGTTCGAAATGCAGGGCGACTGGTACCTGGCCCTGGCCTCGTACAACTGGGGCGAAGGCTCGGTGCAGCGCGCCATGGCCAGGAACGAAGCGGCCAACCTGTCTTCCGACTACCTGTCGCTGGACATGCCCGAGGAAACGCGCAATTACGTTCCCAAGCTGCAGGCCATCAAGAACATCATTGCCAACCCGCGCAAATATGCGGTGGTGCTGCCACCCGTCGAGAATTCGCCGTACTTCGCCATGGTGCGCAAGGACCGCGATATCGACCTGGAAGTCGCCGCCCGGCTGGCCGAGATGCCGCTGGAAGATTTCAAGGCCCTGAACCCTTCGTTCAACCGGCCCATGATCCGCGGCGAACACCAGCCGACCCTGCTGCTGCCCACCGACCGGGTCGACACGTTCAACGCCAACCTGCTGGCCTACAAGGGCGACCTGAGTTCCTGGAAAGTCTACAAGCCCCGGCGCGGCGAATCGTATGCCTCGATTGCCAAGCGCTTCGGCGTGTCGGAAGCCGAACTGCGCCGCGCCAACGACATATCCGGCCGCCGCAAGGTAGCCAGCGGCAGCACCCTGCTGGTGCCCGGCAGCGGCCAGGGCGGCGTGCAGCTCGCGTCGCTGGAAACGCCCCCGGGCGCGCTCGAGTCGGCACCCTCGCGCACGGCGCCCGCCACGCGCAACAGCCGCCGTGCCAACGTGCGCACCCACAAGGTACAGTCCGGCGACACCCTGTTCGGCCTGGCCAGGCGCTACGGCACCTCAGTCGATGCGCTGCGCGCGCTCAATAATCTGAAGAGCAGCAACCTGAAAATCGGCTCGCAATTGCGCGTTCCGGGCACCGGCACACGCGGCTGACCGCCCTGGGCATCGGGCGGCGCCCGGCGCGGGTCCGGATACACTCTAAAATACTGGTCTTCCGTACGGAATTCTAAGGACACGACACATGGGTTTTCTCGCCGGCAAGCGCATCCTGGTTACCGGGGTGCTTTCCAACCGTTCCATCGCCTACGGCATCGCCCAAGCCTGCCACCAACAGGGCGCCGAACTGGCCTTCACCTATGTGGGCGACCGCTTCAAAGACCGTGTCGGCGAGTTCGCTGCCGAATTCGGCAGCGATATCGTGCTGCCCTGTGACGTGGCCGAAGACACCCAGATCGAAGCCGCGTTCGCCGAGCTGGGCAAGCGCTGGGACGGCCTGGACGGCCTGGTGCATTCCATCGGTTTTGCGCCGCGCGAAGCCATTGCCGGCAACTTCCTCGACGGCCTGTCGCGCGAGAACTTCCGCATCGCCCACGACATCTCGGCCTACAGCTTCCCGGCCATGGCCAAGGCGGCGCTGCCCCTGATGGAAGGCCGCAAGTCGTCGGTGCTGACCCTGACCTACCTGGGCGCCGAACGCGTGGTGCCCAACTACAACACCATGGGCCTGGCCAAGGCCTCGCTGGAAGCCAGCGTGCGCTACCTGGCCTCGGCGCTGGGCCCGCGCGGCATCCGGGCCAACGGCATTTCGGCCGGCCCCATCAAGACCCTGGCGGCCAGCGGCATCAAAGATTTTTCGGCGATCCTGAAGTTCGTCGAGGCCCACGCCCCGCTGCGCCGCAACGTCACCATCGAAGAAGTCGGCAACGTGGCGGCCTTCCTGCTGTCGGACCTGGCCGCGGGCGTCACCGGCGAAATCACGCACGTCGATTCAGGCTTCTCGACCGTGACGGCGGGCATGGAATAGCCTGCCTGGCCCGCCGCTGGCGGGCCCGCCCACCTTTAGGCCGGGCGCACCACCAGCGTCGACACCTGCACATCGACCGCGGTCATCAACTTGTGCAGCGGGCACTTCTCGGCCACCGCGAATAGTTCGTCGATCTGCGCGTCGCTCAGCGCGCCGTGCAGCGTCAGCTTGGCCGTCAGCCGGTAGACGCCCTTGCGCTCTTCGCCGGCATCGCGCACCACGTCCACATCGACCGATTCCAGCGGTATTTCCTTGCGCTGTGCGTACAGCATGACCGTCATGGCCTTGCAGCCGCCCAGCGAAGTATCGAAATAATCGTGCGGATCAGGCCCGGCGCCTTGCGGCTGCGGCATGTCCAGCGGCAGCTCGTGGCCTTCGGCCGTGGCGGTGAACTGCAGGGCTTGGGGAGCGTTCTGGCGTACGCGTATGGTCATCGGCGGTCTCCGGCAAAGCGGCCCGGCGGGCCGTCCGTCCTTTGTAGCATTTCCCGCACACGATCGGTTACTGACAACAAACTGAACTCTTGGGGACCCGGACGGTCAGACGAGGTTCCGAATTCTTGACAGGAGGCCGCCATGAGCGCCCGCCAGCTACTCGATCAATTACTGCAATCCGGACAAGGCCTGGCCCGCGACGCCTCCACGCGCGTGCAATCGGCCACCGCGGGCGGCAATGCCCCGTCGTTCCTGGCCGGCCTGGGCGGCGGCGCACTGGGGGCCGGCGCCCTGGGCCTGCTGATGGGCGGCAAGAAAGCCCGCAAGATCGGCGGCAAGGTCGCCATGTACGGCGGCATGGCCGCGCTGGGCGCCCTGGCCTATCGCGCCTATGGCGACTGGCAGCGCAACCAGTCCGCCCAGGCGGGCGCCCCGGCCCCGCAAACGCTCGACCGGCTGCCGCCTGCCCAGGCAGAACAACACAGCAGCGCCATCCTGACCGCCATGATCGGCGCCGCCAAGGCCGACGGCCATATCGGCCCCGAAGAACGCCACTTGCTGGAAACCGAACTGGGCAAGCTGTCCGCCGACGCCACCGACCAACGCTGGCTCGAAGCCGAACTGGCCCGTCCGCTGGACCCGGCCGCCATCGCAACGGCCGCCCAGACTCCCGAAATGGCTGCCGAAATGTATCTGGCCAGCTTGCTGGTAGTGGACGAAGAAAGCTACATGGAACGCGCCTACCTGGACGAACTGGCGCGCCAGCTGAAACTGGCGCCCGACCTGAAGACCCAATTGGAAGCGCAGGTCAAGACGCCGGCCTGACACCCACCGTTCGCGGCGCGCAGCGAGCTGGGCAGCATCAGCTATCCAACCCGATATCCAGCACCCGGGCGCTGTGCGTCAGCCACCCCACCGCGATCAGGTCGACGCCGGTGGCAGCTACCTCGGGGGCCGTGTCCGGCGTGATGCGGCCCGAGGCCTCGGTGACGGCACGGCCATTCACGCGGCTGACGGCGGCCCGCAGCGTGGGCAGGTCCATGTTGTCGAGCAGCACGACGTCCACGCCGATTTCCAGCGCTTCGTCCAGCTGCTCCAGCGTATCCACTTCGAGTTCGATCTTCACCATATGGCCAACGCCGGCGCGTGCCCGCTGCACTGCCTGGCGTACGCCGCCGGCCACCGCCACATGGTTGTCCTTGATCAGCACGGCATCGTCCAGGCCATGGCGGTGGTTGCTGCCGCCGCCCACGCGTACCGCGTACTTCTGGACGAAGCGCAGGCCGGGCAGGGTCTTGCGGGTGCAGGTCACTTTGGCGCCATAGGACCGGATGGCATCGGCGATGGAAGCCGTGCCGGTGGCCACGCCGCTCAGGTGGCACAGGAAATTCAGCGCGGTACGCTCGGCCGTCAGCATGGCGCGCGCCGGGCCGGTGATGACGGCGATTTCGGAACCGGCCTGCAGCCGTGCCCCATCGGCCAGCACCGGCCGGAAGTCCAGGCTCGCATCCATCAGCCGGAATGCCAGGCGCGCCAGGTCCAACCCGGCCAGCACGCCTTCCTGGCGGGCCACCAGGCGCGTACGCGCCTGGGCATCGACCGGCACGATGGCGTCGGTGGTCAGGTCGCCCGCGCGGCCCAGGTCTTCCAGCAAGGCCGCCCGCACCAGCGGCTCGAGCATGATGGTTGGCAGCGGCGCGACGGGCATCGCCAGATCGGGGGCAGAGTCCATATTTATGCTCACGATGAGTATTTATGGGATAAAAAAATCGGCAGATCTGCCGCAATACTTATGCTATGACTGAGTATAAGTGGTGTCAAGAGGGGATTGCCCTGGCGCAAGGCCCGGCTGCCTGCAAGAGCGCCCCAACACCCGTGGGCATAACGGTTTCTGCCAACACAGCCGGCGTTTATTCGGGCTGGCGCGCCAATGGCAGCTTGCTGCCCGCAATGGCGCGCTCGAGCAGCACGTCGCGCCGGAAGCGAAACAGTTTGGCCGGCCGGCCGGCGGTGCCGGTCGCCATGCCACCGGTTTCCTCGACCAGGGTTTGTTGTTCGATCAGGCGCCGAAAGTTCTGCTTGTGCAGGCCGCGCCCGGCCAAGGCTTCAACGGCCGTCTGCAATTGCAGCAGCGTAAAGGCCGGCGGCATCAGTTCGAACACGACGGGCCGATATTTGATCTTGGCGCGCAGCCGCGCAATGCCGGTGGCCAGGATGCGGCGATGGTCATGGCGCATGGCCTGCCCCGGCAGTGCGGCGCCGTCGGCGGGCGGCGCCTCGCGGGTGGCTTCGGGCACCAATCCGGCCTCGAACAACAATTCGTAGCGCTGCAGCACCATGTCTTCGTTCCAGGCGGCGCCGTCCAGCCCGAACGTCAGCGCCGCACGCTGGCGGCGCAATGCCTGTGCCGTGCGATCGCCCGCGGCCCGCGCCCAGGCCTTCAGGCGTGGCGCGATCAGGTCGTTGACCAGCACGGGCGGCCCGTCGCGGTGGTCTTCCCAGGGGAAGTAGCGGTACCAGTCCTGCCAGCCGACCTGCGCCACGCCGGTTTCGCCCGCTTCGCGCGTCAAGCCCAGATAGCTGACCGAGATGGTGCGCCGCCCGCCGTCGTCGGAACGATCGCGGTCGGCAAAGGTGTAGAGCTGTTCGATGTACCCCAGCGGGTGATGCGTCTGGGTTTCCACCCAGGCCCGCAGGCCGGCCTGCAAGGATCGATGTTCCAACTCGAACGGCCCTGCCGGCAACGCGCTGGCGTCTTCGGTGGTCAGCACGCGCGGCTGGCCCTGCGTGACGGCCACCAGCACGGCGACGAGTTCGGCGGAAACAGAGCGTTCGATGGGATCGGTCAAGGCGGGGGGCGCGCGGCAACGGTGGCGAAGCCTGGATTATAAGAGCCGGTGCGCTGCAACAGCCCCTTGCAAACGACACATGCCGTCAACCCCTTCGGGCCCTGCGGGGCCTAACATGAAAGGCAAGTCACGCAGGCAGCGGCACCGAGCCGCAACGCTGCGCAACAGGAGGTCATCATGAACAAGACTGCCCGACAGAATGTTCCTTCCGAGCATGCCGACGACCGCTGGCCGAAAGCGCCCACGCACGCCAGCAAGGGCACCGGCACCATGCCCATGCCCGATGACGCCCCCGACGTGGCCGGCCGCGCCCGGCGCGGCCGCGCCATTGCCGAACCGGGCGACCCGGGCGTGATCACGCCCGAAGACGACGTACTGGACACTTCGCGCCTGCATCGGCAGGGTCGTTGACACCCGGCTATTTCGAGCCGGCCGCCTCGGTCAGGGTGCCAACCCCTTCGACCACCACGCCCAGGTCATTGATGACCGAATAAAACACGCGGGTGCCGGCGCCCTGTCCCGGCCGGCCCCGCCCCATCGGCAGGTCCACGCTCGCCCACGGTTTCAGCATATCCGGCGGCGCCAGCGCCTTGGCGGCAGGGTCTTTCCGGCTGCCTGTGCCAATGGCCAGGTCAAGCAGGGTCTGGTGAACCGGCGTGGGATTGGTGATGCGCAATACGCTGCCCTGCCCCTGCCGGCGGGATTCGAAACGCAGCGCTTCGTGCGCATTGAGTCCGGCCGCCGGCATCCCCGCGGGGCGGAAAAACAGCTTCACGCGGGTGCGAAAGGAAATCTGCAAAAGATCGGTCTGCGGGCTTCCCGCCTTGGGAGGAATTTCCAGGATATTCAGCCAATACACCGATTCCCGGTCAGCGGGTGGGCCGGCGCGGCCGGTGTACATGATGCGCAGGCGTTGCGTGGCGGCTGGTTCCAGGCGCAGTATGGGCGGCACCACCAGGAACGGCACCGCGATGTTCTGCGGATCGGCCGCCCGGTCTCCGGTATCGATCCACACCTGCAGCAACACCGGCTGGCTTGCCTCATTGGTCACCCGCGGCGTGGCTTCCGGCTGTTTTGCCGAAATGATCAATCGGGTATGGCTGAGCGATACCCCGCCCTGTGCCACGGGCACGGCCAAAGCCAATATCGCGATCGCCACGCAAGCCTGGCGCAGCAGCGCCCGGATAGTCCGGTGTAGGGTTCGATATCGCATATGGGCTATTTGTAGTCCAGCGTGAACGTCACCGACGAACGTACCGTGCCGGGGGTGATGGCCGGTTCGGTTTGGTACAGCGAGGCCTGCAGCGGCACGGTGTAATTGCCGGCCTGGGCGGGGTCGTATTCAGTCAGGGGATACACCGTGCCGAAAGTCACCGGCGTGCCGTCGCCCCTTGCCAACTGGATACCGATTCCGCTTGCCGTGGAAGACGGGGCAAGCGCCACGACGCCTTGCGCGGCGTTCAATATGCTGGTGGTGGGCGCAAAGCTGTACCCAATACTCTGGTACCCCGCGGGGCAATTGTTGAATGCCAGATTGAATGGCCGGGTTGCCGCCGTGCTGCCTATACCGTTGAACGCAGTCAGGGAAACGGTTGAGAACACCACATTCACGTTCGGCGTCGTGCACGTGCCGCCCGCAACCAGGGCAATGGTGTTGGGCCGCGCCTGGGCGATCCGGTAAGTCAGTCCTCCTACCGAGCTCAGGTTGCCGTCGGCCTGAAGGTGCCGCAAGTACATGGGATCGAAAATCGTGACCATCGCGGGCAATACCGCGTTCTGGCGCCGATACAAGCGAATCTGGACGTCCGCCCCCACGGAAAAGGGTTGGCCGTTGTTGTACGAAATGGGAAAAGACACGGGCGGCGTCTGCTGCCCGCCCGTCGCGATCGTCAGGGGCTGCCAGTCGGAAGCCTGGCCGTTGACGGTGAAACGCCAGCGTGCCACGTAGCTCAAGGCAGGGTCGTTGGTCATGTACAGGGCGTAGGCCTGGCCATCGACATTCACAGAGCCTTCCCGCACGTACGGCGGGTATCCCTGCACGGTCAATTGCGCCGTGCCCGCGGACTGCAGCAAGGGCAGCGGCGTGCATCGCCACGCAGTGGGGTTCGGTGCGCTCAGCCAGGGCCCGATCGGATCGCCGACCTGCGTATCGCGGCCCACGAATATCGTGGCCGGACTGAAGTACTGGTAATAGATGTGGCCCGACGAACTGGCATCGCGAAGGCAGTCGGCCCAGAAGCCGTCGGCATGCGCGGCGCAGGCTGACAATGCCAGCGCGGCCAGCCCGAAGCGGGCCCCGGCGTGCCGGCGCTTGTCAGTCTGGATCATGTTCTGCTCCTGGGGCCGGGCCGCACGTGGCGTCCAGCTCGCGAAAGCCCGCCCCCCGCGGCGCGGCAATCCGGGTCACGTCATAGGGCACGACACAGTTTTTTTCCGCCTCGTCGCCCCATCTGACCGATATCGTCCCCTTCCGGGCAGGCAAGCGCACCAGCGCCTGGCCCGCCTGCGCCACGAAGCCGATGTTGTTGCCTTGCGGGTCCAGGACGGCAGCGCCGAACGGCAAGGTGTTTCCCTGCAGGTCGGTAAGCGTCATCAGCACCGAATACCCGCTTTCCGTTTCGAACTGGACCAGGGCAATGGCCCCGGCGGTGGGTGCCAGGCGCCGGCTGGTCTCTTTGACCTCTACATCGGTGGAAAGCCCTTTGGGGTCGATTTCAACCGTATTCTGGCGGTATGGACTCAGGTAGGGAACAATGGCCCGCCCCCGGCGATCGAGCCGTACGCCGCTGTAATTGGTGACGCGCGCGCCCCGGGCATCCCTGGCCTCGACCAGGGCGGCAGTGTCGCCCAGCATCGGGCCCAGCACCACGCCGCCCGAATACGCCACGATGCCACCCGAGATGCTGGCGCTGTATTGCTTGTAGCCGCTTGCGCCGGAGGCACTCGCCCCGATATTGGCAAACGGCGCCGACCACGATCCCGAGGCGCCGCCCGTGGTCTCGCGCGGGCCCGGCCGGCCATCGACCGTGCTGGCGAAGGCGCTGTAGCCGAACTGGTTGTCGCTGCCCGCCACGCCCGAGACCGAGGCCTGCACCCCCTGGGAATGCTGGTCCCGGCTATAGCTGGCGCTGAGGTTCGGCGCCCCCAGTCCAGCCCCTAGCGGCACTGACAGGGTCAGCATGACCTGGTTGTTCCATTCTCCCGAAGCAAGGTTGCGCGTCCGTCCGGCACTGATGCCGTAGTTCACTTTCCTGAACCGGTTGTTGTATTGGGCCTGGAACTGAGTGTCGGCCCCGCTTCGGCCCCAGTAATCTTGCCGCGAGGCGTTCAGGCTGAGGGCTCCCCAGCCTTCGGGCAGTGTTTGTGTCAGGCTCAACTGGAAACGGTGGCGCCGGTCTTCCAGCGACCGGTACGGCCAATCGGGATCGCCGCCGGAAAGCCCGCGCAACACGAATGCATCCGTGGCTTCGTAATAGCCCGAGCTGGAATACCGGTAAGCCGCCAGCGCCACGTTGGTGCCGACCACGGGCAGTATGTTCGAATAGGCCAACCGTATGCGATGGCCGTTGTGATCGTCGTCGTCCAGCTCGGTACGGGCGTAGATAAGATCCGACGAAAATGCGCCCAGCCGGGTATTGAGCCCGACGCCGCCCGCGATGGCGTTGTACCCATCGGCGGCCGTGATGCCGGTGTAGCCGGTGACCACGTTGGAAAACCCATGCCGCAGGGTGCCCATGAAGAGCGAGGGCGTATCGTCCACCAAGTTATTGCGGAACTGGCCTGCCGTCAGGCTGTAGCGCGTTACGCCCGGACGCAGCAATTCGGGCATGGACGCGAATGCCACGGTAAACGTGTGTTCGCTGCCATCGGCCTCGGTAATCGTGACCCGCAGGTCGCCGCCGAAACCAGTGGGGTACAGGTCATCGATAATGAACGGCCCCGGCGGCACGGTGGTTTCGTAAATCAGGTTGCCCTGCTGCGTGATACGCACCCGGGCGTTGCTGTTGGCGATGCCCTGCACTACCGGCGCGAAGCCGCGCTGCGAATCGGCATACATGCGGTCTTCGGACGAAAGCTGCAGGCCCCGGAAGCTGAGGCTATCGAAGACCTGTCCATCGGTAATCGCATCCCCCACCGTCAGTCGGCTGCGCCACGGCACGATACCCCGCTCGGCATAGGCGGCAATGCCCTGGTACGACGTGCCGCGCCCGCTGCCCGCATTCAGCGCGCTTCGATAGCGAAGCCGCCATTTCCCCACGTTCAAGCCGGCCCGCAGGCCCAGGTAATGGCTGGTATTGCTGCCCAGCGACGATGCAGAACTATCGGTGTGATAGGCCAGGTAGTCGTACTGCAGCATGCCTGCCGTGATGCCGTCGTCCCAGAGTTCGGGGCTGACATAGCCGCGGGCGTGCCGCCGCAGCAGCGTCTGCGGTGCTGTCATGTCCAAACGCAGTTCCGCGCTGTCGAAGACGGCCTGCGCACCCTCGACGATTTCGCCCAGCGGCTGGCATACCGGGCCATCCTGCAGGGCGGCACGCACATCGGCACCCACCGTGTCGAGATCGAAGCCGACGCTGTCGAGCAACTGGATATCGAAACAAGGCTGCGCCCCGTCGGCACCCATGGCAGGAAGGCGAAAATCGACCCGGTAGCGGCCTTTCCATGCGTCATTGAGCGTCACGTCGACCCGGTGTACCCCTGCGGGCATGGCAGTGCCTTTCGAAAACATGCGGATATCCACCGGCGAGCGCAAGAACGAATCGTCGAACTCGACCTCTGCGGTGTACGCCGGCGGCGCGCAAGCCAAGGTGATTCCCGCCATGATTGCCCGCCGCCATGATCGGGTTAACTGGCGAGTTTTTGCTGGCATGATGCTGCGCTCTTGCTCTGCCCGGACGTATCCCCCCCAAAGTCGTTGATCACGCTGTAATGCACCGCCAGGCCCGCCGAGGGCGCGCCCTTGAGCTGCAAGTCGAAGGCCCGCTCGCTGGCGGGGGCGATCATGCGGTCTTGCCGGCTGGGCAGCTCGCCGGCCATGCTGCCGTCGGCGCGGCGCAATAGCAGCGAACGAAACGTAATGTGGTAGGGCGTGGGGTTGCTGACGCGCAATTTCCTGGCGGCGGCATCGTAGCTGAAACATAACTGTTCGTGCGCCCGGGCTGCGGTACCGGCCAGCCCGGCAGGCCGATAAAACACCTTGATGCGCGTCCGGAACGAGAACATCAGAAGGTTGTCTCCCGCGGCCAGATTCTCGGCAGGCTTCGGCGGTATCTCGACGACGTTCAACCAGAACAGGCTTTCCTGTCGGCGCTCGGCAACATCGCCCATGCGAATGACGCGCAGCGCCTGTCCTTTCTGTGCCTCGATCCGCGCAACGGGCGGCGTCAGTACGAAAGGCGACTTCGCCTTTTGGGGCGTGGCGGCGAAATCGCCGTCGTCGATCCAGGCCTGCATCAGCACGGGCTGCTTGCCGTTGTTTTGCACCTGCACGGTCACTTCGCCAGCCGCCCCGTCGATCACCACGCGCGTGCCGTGGATCACAATGGCAGCGGCCGACATTCCCGCCCAGCCGCACAGGGCCAAAGCCATCGAGTATTTGATTAGTGAGATCATTTGGACGAAGACGCCTATGGCCTGTTGATCGAAGCCGCGCGGGCGCGCAAGGTAGCCGCCGTGCTGCCCATCCGGCGCGGCCCTCTTACTGGTATTGAATGGTGTAGTCGACCCTGGAGACCCGCGGACTTGCCGCCCCTACGCGCAGCGAGCGCTGCAAAGCGTTGAGCAATTCGATCTGCATGCCATCGGCGGTGGCCCTGACGGGCCGGCGAAATTGCATCGCTGCTCTCCTTGGATGAGAACGACAAAATCGCCTGAACGATGATACGCGCAAGTTTTTCACCTGAGGAGTACGGGCGCACCTCGGCAGAGATGCGATCGATGAAACAATCCACCTTCGAATTTCCAGATTGGCCAGCTTCATGCAAGCAATCTGCCGCACGGATCGTTTGCGCAAGCAGGCGGGTTTGACGCCGCCCCTGCCGGATCAGAATGCTGCCTGCAGCCCGCTGACGCGCACCTACTCGTACTGGATGGTGTAATCCACCCGCGTCCCGACGGTGCCGGCAGTGGCCGGGCCGGTGGCGTAGTAGCGCGCGAAATAAGACATGGTGCCGGCACCGCTGGAAATATCGACCGCGGTGTCGCCCTGGTTCAACCGGCCCACCGCGATAGGCGCCGAGAGCGCGTTGAGCAATTGCACCTGCACATTGCCGGCCGTGCCGGTAACGTTGTTCAGGTGACCCGTGATGGCGTCGACGCTGGGGCCCATCTCGAAATGCGTATGGGCGGTGTTCAGGGTCGGGCCGGCGCAGCCCGTCAAATTGATATTGAACGGCGTGACACCGGCCGTGCTGCCCGCAGTAGCCAGTGCGGCGATCGAGGCGCTGGGCATGGTCACGGTGGCATTGTTGGTGGCGCCGTTTACCGAGATTTCGCAGGTAACGTCGGAAATCAGGCCTTCGAAATTAATGGTGCCGTCGATGGCAAACGCCGCAGACGAGACTGCCATGGCCGCGATGGCGGTTACCGGGATGATGTGCTTGGGGAACGTCATGGTTACTCTCCTGTAGAGCCAAGTTGAACCCTCTCCGGGTAATGAAATTAAGAACGACTGGGTAAGGAGAGGACCGGATTATTCTTCTGGATTCAGAAGCGCGAAAATTTCGCTTCAAATATCGCATCCGGCAAAGTTCGAGCAGAGAATACGGGCGAGGTTCAACCTTCCATTTGCGCTAGATCAAACATCAGGCCGACACCTTTATTGCCAGCCGATGTAGAACGTATTAATGGAACAATCGACGGCAGATTTGGAAAGTTGATTCACATAAACGGGTTAATTCATGTGCCTCACGCGGCATTGATTGCCGCTTGATTCTTCCCCGGGCCAGCTGGGGTGCACGGCCTGGCGGCGCCTGCGGAACAGTCAGCCAGGATCGCCGCGACGGCGTTCGTCGAGCGCGCCGCGCAAGCGCAGGAACGCCGTACGCCCCAACTGCAGCGGCAGCGCGTCATTCAGGAACTCCACCCTGGCCGACAAGCCGCCGTCGGCCACCACCTTGCCGACCTGATCCAGGTTCACGACGATAGACCGCGACACTTGCGCGAAGGGCAAGGTGCCCAGTTGCGGCAGCAAGCCCTTCAGGGTGGCATAGACCAGGTGAGTTTCTGCGTGCTCGGCATGCAGCTTCACATAATCGCGCTGGGCCACCAGCGCCGCCAAGGCATGCGCCCGGATGAGCTGGCTCTGCCCGTGGTTGCGCACGGTAAGAAACGGCGCATCGCCCCAGGGGCGGTTCAAGCGCGCATACAGGCGCTGCACCGCCTGGCGCAGGCGTTCGATCCCGACCGGTTTCAACAGGTAGTCCACGGCATCGACATCGAATGCGCGGGTGGCGTACGGCGCGTGGGCAGTGACGAAAACAATGCACGGCTGGTATTGCAGTGCGCTCAGTACGTCGAACGACGTGCCCAGCGTCAACTCGATATCCAGGAAGATGGCGTCGGGCCGGTGCAGATTGATCAAGTCGATCGCGCTCTGCATGCAGGCCGCCTCGGCGACCACCTGCGGGCCATCCAGCGATTCGATCAAGCGGCGCAAGTAGCGGCGCGCCGGCGCCTCGTCGTCGACGATGACGATGCGCATCATGGTGCTGCCCCCGGCGGCCATCTGGGAAACGCTACCTGCGAGTGTGAATCCAATGCGGTCTTCCCCAAAACAGCCGCCCGTAGCGGGCATCGATGCGGGTGCGTCGCTTGCGGGGCATTGGCCGGAACATCGGCTCGGATGCGGTGCCGGTCGCGAACGAGCCATTGTCGTCGAAACCGCGGGGCCGGAAAAGCCGCGCCGGGCAGGCCGGCGGCCAGCAGATTGGGAAATGGCGTGCTGCTACAGCACATCTGTCGCCGACAACGCGGGCGTCTCGGCGATACGCTGGGTAATGGCCCGGCAAGCCTCGAGCAGCGGTGCCACATAGGCCGACTGAGGGTCGGCCTTTTGGCGAAACCGCAGGGTGCTGACGCTGATGGCCGCCACCGGCATCCCGTTCTGGCCGAAAATCGGCGCGCCAAAGCAATAGATGCCGAGCTCGTTCTCTTCATCGTCCACCGCCCATCCGCGTTGGCGGGCTTGCTCGAGCTGATGGCCCAGGGCCGCAAGGTCTTGCACCGTGTTGGGCGTATGGCGCGCGAAGGGCTGTGGCAAGGTATCCAGCGCGGCCTGCCGGGCGGCGTCGTCCAGCATGGACAGATAAGCCTTGCCCACCGCGGTCGAATACAGGGACACGCTGGTGCCGATGCGCGAGTTCATCTGCACCGCGCTGGGGCTTTCCAGTTTCTCGATATACACCATGTGCTGGCCGCTGGGCACGGCCAGGTGGACCGTTTCGCCGGTGACGTCGCGCAAGTGCTTCAGGTGTTCCACCGCGGCCAGCCGCAGTTCGGATCGCCCCCAGCTACGGCTGGCAAGCTGGATCAGGCGCGGCCCCAGCGTCAGCTTGCCGGTGGCGGGGTGTTCTGCCAGCAAGCCTTCGGCGACCAGCGCGCCCACCATGCGGTACACCGTGGGGCGCGGATAGCCGCTGAGCTTGCCGAGTTCGGCCACGGTCATGGCTTGCGGCGTATCGGCCACCAGTTGCAGCACATGCATGAACTTCGAGAATGCGGCGGTTCCCGCTACCTGGGCGGTGGGCGGTGTGGCAACGGGCGGCAATTCGGGCATGGCGGAACGCGTGGAAGGTGATGAGCGAAAGGCAAAAGCGCATGGCGCCGCGGGCGCGCACCTGCCATTATCTCCGCAAACGCCCGCCTCGCGCACACGCCGCCCTGGCGCCGCCCATCACGCCACCAGATAGCCGCCGTCGACAGGCAGGATCACGCCGGTCATGAATGCCGCCGCCGGCGCACACAAGAACGCCACCCCATCGGCCACATCCTGCGGCTTGCCCCAGCGTCCCAGCGGCGTGCGTGCCAGGATGGGGCCGGAACGCGCGGGATCGTTCTGCAATGCCCGGGTCAGCGGCGTGGCGATCCAGCCGGGCGCCACGGCATTGACCCGGATGCCATCGGCGGCATAGGCCAGCGCCAGCGATTTGGTCAGTTGCGCCACACCGCCCTTGCTGGCCGCATAAGCCGGCACCAGCGATCCGCCAAAGAAGCTCAGCATCGAGGCGGTATTGACAATGCAACCGCCACGCCGCGCCAGGCGCGCGCGCGCGGCACTGCACACGCGCATGGTGCCGGTCAGGTTGATGGCCAGCACCTGCTCGAACACGGCCGGATCGTGCTCCGCGCCGCGCCGGATGATCCCGGCGCAGTTGACGACGATATCCAGCGCGTCGACGCCCTGCAGAAGCTGCTCGACATCGCCCGCCCGGCTGACATCGCCGATGCGCACCTCGATGCCAGCGTCCAGTTCGTCGGCATCCGAACGCAGGCCGGCCGCGATGGTACGCGCCCCCAACGATGCCAGACGGTTGGCCACCGCCGCGCCTATGCCTTGCGTGGCCCCGGTCACCAGCGCCGTCTTGCCGGCGAATAAATCCGCTTGAAATGTCATGTCTGCCTGCTTAGAAAGTGCCGGGGTAGGCACCGCCATCGGCCAGCACATTCTGGCCGGTGATGTAGCCGGCTTGCGCACTGCACAGGAAGGCGCAGATGGCGCCGAATTCTTCGGCATTGCCGAAGCGCCGGGCCGGAATGCCTGCCTGACGGGCCGCCCGTACGGCATCCACGTCCTGGCCCGCCTGGGCTGCCGCCGCCGCCAGGCCGGCTGCCAGCCGGTCGGTGGCGAATGCACCGGGCAGCAAGTTGTTGATCGTGACGCCCCGGGCCGCGATACGGCTGCGCGCCACCCCCGCCACGAAACCAGTCAGCCCGCTACGGGCACCGTTGGACAGGCCCAGCACATCGATGGGCGCCTTCACCGCGCTGGACGTGATGTTGACGATGCGGCCGAACCCGCGTTCGGCCATGCCGTCGACCGTGGCCTTGATCAACTCGATGGGAGTGAGCATATTCGCCTCGACCGCGCTCAGCCACTGCTCGCGCTGCCAATCGCGAAAATCCCCGGGCGGCGGGCCGCCCGCGTTGGTGACCACGATGTCGTAGTCGCGATGCGCCGCGAAGGCCGCCTCGCGCCCCTGCGGCGTGGTAATGTCGGCGGCCACCGCCCGCACGAAGCTGTCGCTGCGCGAACGTGCCCGCAGCAGCGCCTGCTCGGCGGCAGCCAGGGCGTCGGCGCCGCGGGCCACGATCACCACATTCGCCCCTTCGCGCACCAGGGCCAGCGCGCAGCCATAGCCCAGGCCCTTGCTGGCGCCCCCCACCAACGCGGTCTTGCCGGAAATACCCAAATCCATCGTCTGCTCCTTGTTGCACGTGGCCAAGCCTACTGGCGCATGTCGAACTTCTCGATCAAGCCCCTGAATGTAGCGTTGTCGCGCGCCATCAGCGCCGTAAAAGCCTGCTGGTCGGCCAACACATAGCCCAGGTTCTGTTCTGCCATGAAGCGCTTCAGGCTGTCTTCCGCGGCCGCCTGCCGGAACGCCGCACCCAGCTTGTCCAGCACCGGCTGGGGCGTGTCTTTGGGCGCGGCGATGCCGCGCCACGTGCCGATCGACAAGTCGATATTGCGTTCTTTCAGCGTGGGCACATTCTCGAAACCCGGCACGCGCTGGTCGGCCATCACCGCCAGCGTCTTCAGCTTGCCCGCCTTCACGTACTGGATGACTTCCGCGGGGCTGACCGCCACCGCATCGATATGGCCGCCCAGCAGCGCCAGCACGGCCGGATTGCCGCCGTTGAACGGAATGTGGTTGAACTTGGCGCCGCTCTTGTCTTCCAGCGCGGCCGCCGCAAGATGCCAGATCGAACCGACCCCGGCGTTGCCCACCTGCATCATTTCCGGCTTGGCGCGCGCCGCGTCCAGGAATTCCTCGATGGTGTTGTAGGGCGAATCGGCCGCAACCGTGATCGCCGACGGATCGGCATTGAGCTGGATGATGGGCGTGAATTTCTCGTAGGTCGTCTTGGTCAGGCCCAGGTGCGGAATGATCACCATATCCGCCGTCACCAGCGCCAGCTTGTAGCCATCGGGCTTGCTGTTGGCCACATCGGTCAGGCCAATGCCGCCAGCGGCGCCGGGCTTGTTCAGCACCACGATGGGCTGGGACAGGTGCGTGCGCGAGGCGTCGGCCATCGCGCGCGCCAGGGCATCGGTGCCGCCGCCTGCCGCAAATGTCACGACCAGCTCGATGGGATGGCCGGGAAAATCCTGGGCCTGCGCCGCAGGCGCCGCGGCCAGCGCGGCGGCACCGCCCAGCAACAGCGCGGCAATACCGCGATTGAACGCACTACGTTTCATGAGTCTCTCCAATTGGGTCTTATTGATATGGGTGATGCCGGCTTGGGGGATAAGCTTCAGTAGGTGGCGCGCCCCCCGGAAAGATCGAATACCGCGCCGGTATTGAAAGTGCAGGAATCCGAACACAGCCAGGCCACCAGTTCGGCGACCTCGCCAGGTTCCCCGAGCCGTTGCATCGGGCTTTTGGCGATCATGGTCTGCACGTGTCCAGGCGACATCTGCGCCAGCAGCTCGGTCCGCACGGCGGCCGGCGCCACGGCGTTGACGCGAACGCCGGTCAGGGCCAGTTCCTTGCCCAGCGACTTGGTCAGCGCCAGCACCCCGGCCTTGGCGGCGCTGTAGGCCGCCGCGTCGGGCGTGCCCTCTTGGCCCGCCAGCGAGGCAATATTGACGATGCGGCCGGCGCCGGCCGCGCGCATGTGCGGCACCACTTCGCGGCACACGTTGAACGTGCCGGTCAGGTTGACCTGCACGATGGCGTCCCAGGCCTGTGGATCGTAGCGATCCACGGGCGCCGTCGGGCCGGCGTAGCCCGCGCTGTTGACCAGCATGTGCACGCCGCCCAACCGCGCCAGCGTATCGGCGCGGGCGCGCGCCACACTGGCGCGATCGGTGACATCGACCACGCAGGCGTGGGGATCCGGCGCGGCCGGGCGCAGGTCCCATACCGCCACCCGGGCGCCATGGGCGCGCAATTGCCGCACGATCTCGGCACCGATACCGTTGGCGCCGCCGGTGACCACCGCGACGCGGCCGGTGTAGTCATACCTGGCCTTGGCCGGCTGCATGGCTTAGCGTATGAATTGCCGCACATAGTCTTCACCCAGGCCGGCCTGGGTGAAGTGCTTGCGGCACATATCGATCTTGGTGAAGACGTCTTCGTAGCCCATACCCTTGCCCCACGGGTCGGTGTAGTACATGACGCCGTTGACCTGGAAGTACGTGATCATTTCCTCGACATCGGGCGGCACATACAGGGTGTGCGTTTCGCCGGGCGGCTCGAACACATAGCTGCCTTCGGTCGCTTCCCAGTCGTGTTCCAGATAGCGCCACCGGCCCTTCAATACCAGGCCATGCACGGCCTGGGGGTGGCGGTGGCGGCTCAGCACGCCCGATTTGCGCACCCGCAGCAAGTTCATCCAATAGCCCTGGCTGGCGTTCAGACAGAGCGGCCGGAACCACACGTTTTCTGCCTGCGGCACCCACAACCGCTCGTCGGTGGGGATGGCGTGGGGGATCACGATCTCGGGCAAGGCCTCGGAAGGATTCGGGTACTGATACGGCGTCATGGGATCCGTATCGGGCGCGTCGACTGGCATGCCTGGTCCTTTTTGACCATAATATGGACAATATGTTTATGTTATGGACAAATTATAGTGAGACTAAGCCGCCTGATAAGTGCGGGCTTTCCCTTAGTCCCGACACTGCAAGGAACCGTGACATACTGTCGCCGCGCGATACCGTCCGCGCTCGCATCCATTCAATACGTGCGCCCCGGAGCGCACGCCTCGGTACCGACGGACTCACTGCCACGGGCCGGCTAGCCTGGTGGCGCCCCCCTTCTTCTGACAGGAATCTCGTCATGCGTGCTGCGGCCATTGCGCTGTCATGTGGATTGATCGCCGGGTGCGCTGCGCCCGTCTCCGACCAGGCTTTCAGAGTCGATAATGCCGTCTTCTTCACCGATGCAAAGCGGCTGCACCCGGTTCCAGGCACACCCGGCTTGTCGCGCTACATCAGCCCCCAGTTCGCCAAACAAAGGGAGCGCATCACCGGCATCTACCTGGCGCCCATCGAGGTGTGGCTGGCGCCCGATTCACCCTACAAAGGGCTGACCGCCACCGATGTCGCCGCTTTGACGGTCTCGTTCCGGCAAGAATTCCTGAAAGATCCATCCCGCCGCTACCCCGTGGTGGACAAGCCCGGGCCCGACACCATGGTGGTACGCATCGCCCTTATCGATGTCATGCTGACCGAGCCGCACACGCGGCTACTGGGCTACCTGCCGGTGGGCCTGGCCGTGCGGGCGATCAGGGCGGCCGAGGGCATCAGTCCCGCACTGGTCGACCGCCTGGGCTACCAGACCGAAGCCACGTTCGGCGTGGGCGGCCCCACCCTGTTCGCCGTACAACTGAAGAGCACGCACCCGGTCACCCAGGCAGGCGATCAAAAACAAAAACTCGACCAGTTGCCCGGGCAGATCGCGCAGCAGGCCAAGCGCCTGCGGGCTACGTTGGAAGCCATACATTGATGAATGGCGGCACCGGCCCTGCGCCGCGCCGCCGGCACCCCGAGCAGGGGTTTTCCCCATAATTTTCTTTTATATAGAAAAAAATCGAAAACACTGGCTATAATTTTCTATAAAAAATAATTCCTCAACCGCCGTTCTTCTTGCGTCGAGGTGCCACGTGTCCATACCCCTACTTTCCCGCCTGGCCAGACTGGCCCGCCGCACCGCCGGCGTCGCACTGGTCGCTGGCGCCGCTGCCGCGCAGGCCGCCTACCCCGACCGCCCCGTCACGCTGGTCGTGCCCTTTCCCACCGGCGGCAACTCGGATATCGTGGCCCGCCAGATCGCCGAGCGCATGGGCCAGGCATTGGGCCAGCCAGTCATCGTCGAGAACCGCACCGGCGCGGGCGGGCTGGTAGGCAACCAGGCCGTGGCCCGGGCCCGGCCCGACGGCTACACACTGCTGCTGGGCGGTATGTCCACGCAGATCCTGCTGGCAGGCACGGCGCCGCAGTTGCCTTACGATCCGGTCAAAGATTTCTCGGCCGTGGCGCTCATCTCCAAGGTGCCCCTGGTGCTGGTGGTGCCGGCGACCTCGCCGGCGCAAGACCTGAAAAGCTTTGCGCAATACCTGAAGCATTCGCCCGGCGCGTATAACTACAGCTCGGCTGGCGCCGGCACCTCGGGCCACATTACCGCCCAGTACTTCGCCGATGCCATCGGCGCCGAAGTCGTGCATGTGCCCTATCGCGGCAGCTCGCCAGCCCTGGTCGACCTGGTGGAAAGCCGCAACGCGTACCTGGTGGATACCCCGCCCGTCATCAAAGAACTGGTCAAGAGCGGCAAGATCCGCGCGCTGGCCGTCTTCAGCGACGAGAGGCTGGCCGACCTGCCCGATGTGCCCACCGTGGGCGAGGCCGGCCTGGGCGACGTGGTCAAGGAAAAGCTGCAGCCCTGGCAAGCCATCTTCGCACCCGCGGGCACGCCGCCCGAGGTCGAAGCCACGATCCACGACGCGCTCAACCGCGCCCTGGCCGACCCCGCGCTACAGCAGCGCCTGGCGCAGATGGGCCTGATTCCCATGAGCGGCTCGCGGGCCGATGCCAAACAACTGTTCGAAGTAGACTATGCCAAGTGGATTCCCATTCTTGACCGCATGGGCCTGAAGACCCAGCGCTGAGACCCAGCCCGCCCTCCCATTCATGGAACCAGACGATACCCGGCTCGTTGGACAGGCCATCCGCCGTATACGCAAGGGTAAGAAAATCTCGCTGCAAACGCTGGCGGCCCGCTCGGGCGTGGCCACCGGCATGCTCAGCCAGATAGAGCGCGACCTGGGCAACCCTTCGCTGAGAACGCTGGCCCGTATCCGCCAGGCGCTGGATGTGCCCCTGAGCGCCCTGTTCGAGGGCGATGACGCTACGGCCGCGGACGCATCCGATGGCGACGACCTGGCCGCCCATGTGCGGCGCCAGGACACACGGCGGGTCATGCAATTCGGCACCCCGCTCATGACCAAGGAAATGCTCTCGCCGCCGGCCGGGCAGCGCCTGCAATTCATGGTGCTGAATATCCTGCCCGGCGGCACCTCGGGCGCGCCGCCCCTGAGCTACGCCGCGGAAAAAGGCGGCATGGTCCTGCAAGGCGCCTTCGAGCTGGAACTCGACGGCCGCACGCTGCAACTGCAGCGCGGCGACAGCTTCCAGTTCGACGGCGCCGTGCCGCACGTGTTCCGCAACCCCTTCGACGAACCGGCCAGCATCCTGTGGATCATCGCGCACGAGCCGGCCTCGCAGCGGCACTTCTAGGCCGCCACGCCCCTATCCCACCCAGCCTACCAGCGCGCCGCCGGTTGCGGCAGGTCCAGCGCCTGCCGCAGCGCCGCGCACAGCAGATGGAATTCGGCATCGGCCGTGGCGCTTAGCCGGCGCGCCCGCAGAAAACCGTGGATCATTCCCGCCCCGATGCGCAACTGCACCGCGTTGCCCGCGGCGTGCAGCTTTTCCGCATAATGCCGCCCGTCGTCGAGCAGCGGGTCGTGGTCGGCCAGCAGCAAATAGGCGGGCGGCAGGCCGGCGTGATCTGGCGCGCGCATGGGCAGCGCGTAGCCGTCGCGCGTATCCAGCCCCGAGGGCAGGAAGGCATTCAGGGCGAACGCCATGGCCTCGCGGGTCAGGAATGCGTCTTCGGTATTGTTCAGGTAGCTGGGCGTATCCAGGTCGGCATCCAGCGTGGGGTAGATCAGCGCCTGCATGCGCAGGCGTGGGCCGCCCCGGTCGCGCGCCAGCAATGCGCAGGCTGCGGCCAGATTGCCGCCCGCGCTGTCGCCGGCGACAGCAATGCGTTCCGGGTCCACACCCAGCAGTTCGGCCTCGCGCAGCGCCCAACACAGGGCCTCGTAAGCGTCGTCGGTGGGCGCCGGATAGGGATTTTCCGGTGCGCGGCGGTAATGCACGCTGAATACCTGCGCGCCCGTGTTGCAGGCCAGGCTGGCTGTGATGAAATCATGGCCTTGAGGGCTGCCCGCCACGAAGCTGCCGCCATGCAGGTAAACAATGGCGGGCAACGGCCCCTCGGTACATGGGCGGTAGACCCGCACCGGAATCTCGTGGCCCGGCAGCACGATATAGGTATCGCTGACCTGCAGCGTGTCGGGGTACGGTTCGCGCACCAGTGCAGCGTAGCGGTCGGCCCGTATGCGCCGCTGTGTCAGCGATAACGCCCGCAACCCCGCCATATCGCCCAATGCACGGCGTGCGCGGTCCACATATGCCTGGATGCCCGAGTCGAATGCCATCGTCGCTTGCCTGCCAGAGGTTATGCCGGAATGGATCGACTATACCGGAATTTTCTTTTATATAGAAAATTCTGGGTCCGGGCCTCGGGTTGCCGAAAGAAGGTTCAGAGACGGTGGCTTGCCAGAAAAAAACCCGCACAGCCTGGGCTGGTGCGGGTTCTTCGGGCCATCGTTGGGCGACGACTGGCAGTATTCCTGGCGGACAGAGGGGGATTCGAACCCCCGATACGTTTACACGTATACACGCTTTCCAGGCGTGCGCCTTCAACCGCTCGGCCACCTGTCCTGATTTGGAAACGCAGATGCTGCGGGTACCGGCCAAACCGGCGTACGGCAAATGCGAATCCGCGATTCTAACAGAATGATGAGACGGTAGCGGTCAGGCACCGGGGCCGGTCAATTCCCGTCCCGATAGGTGTTGGTGGGGTTGACCTCGCGGTACGAGTTGACGGTGCCATCGGCCTCGGTTTCTTCCAGGCGCACCTTGAAGCCCCACAGCCGCCCCAGGTGCTTCATGACCTGCTCGGCGTCTTCGCCGGCCAGCGGCCGGCCGCGGGTTTGCAGGTGGCGCAGCACCAGCGACCGGTCGGACTCGCGGCGGTAGCGCACGATCTGGATGTCGGGCACCTGGTTGTCGCGGTTGTGCTGTTCGGCCAGCAGCTTGCGGATCTGCCGATAACCTTCGTCGTCGTGGATGGCGGCCACTTCAAGTACCGGGTTGGCCTGGTGGTCGGCGATGGCGAAGAAGCGGAACTCGCGGATCAGGCGCGGCGACAGGTATTGCGAGATGAATGACTCGTCCTTGAAGTTACGCATGGCGAAGTCCAGCGTCTTCACCCAGTCGCTGCCCGCGATATCGGGAAACCACTTGCGGTCTTCCGGGGTGGGCGATTCGCAGATGCGGCGAATGTCTTGCATCATGGCAAAGCCCAGCGCGTACGGATTGATGCCGCCATAGCCGCGCTCGTCGAAGCCGCGCTGGCTGACCACGTTGGTATGGCTTTGCAGGAATTCCATCATGAAGCCGTCGTTCACCAGGCCTTTCTGGTGCAGGCGGTTCAATAGCGTGTAGTGCCAGAAGGTGGCCCAGCCCTCGTTCATGACCTTGGTCTGGCCTTGCGGGTAGAAATACTGGGCGATCTTGCGCACGATGCGCACCAGTTCTTTCTGCCACGGCTCGAGCTTGGGCGAGTGCTTTTCAAGGAAGTACAGCAGGTTTTCCTCGGGTTCGGGCGGGAAGACGACGCGCCGCTTTTCTTCGGCCGGGTCGTTCTCGACGCGCGGCAGGGTACGCCACAAATCGTTGTACTGCAGCCGGGCATGTTCCTCGCGCTCGGCCTGGCGGTGCGCTTCTTCCTTGTAAGACACCGGCGTCGGACGCTTGTAGCGGTCTACGCCATGCGGGGTCAGGGCGTGGCAGGAATCCAGCAGCGCCTCGACCGCATCGATGCCATAGCGGCTTTCGCAGTCCATGACATATTTGCGGGCAAACACCAGATAGTCCAGGATGCTGTCCGCGTCGGTCCATTGGCGGAACAGGTAATTGCCCTTGAAGAACGAGTTGTGGCCGTAGCAGGCATGCGCAATCACCAGCGCCTGCATGGGCATGGAATTCTCTTCCATCAAGTAAGAGATGCAGGGGCTGGAATTGATCACGATTTCGTAGGCCAGGCCCTGCATCCCGCGCCGGTAATACTGTTCGTTGCGGATGAATTCCTTGCCGTACGACCAGTGCGGATAGCCGATGGGCAGGCCGGCCGACGCATAAGCGTCCAGCATCTGCTCCGATGTAATGACTTCGATCTGGTTCGGATACGTGTCAAGGCCGAATTCTTCGGCCACCTCGGCGATGGCCTCGTCATAGCGCTGGATGAGTTCGAATGTCCACTCGGAACCTTCGGAAATGGGCCGGGCCCGACCAAGGGCCTCCAGCTCGGCACGAGAGCCCACGATGGCGTTCATGCTGTTTCCTTTTTGAACAGATCATGGAACACGGGGTAGATCTCGCCGCGTTCGCAGATCCGGCGCATGGCGAAATGCGGCGCCGTTTCCTGCTCGTATTCGGCCCACAGGCTGCTTTTGCGGGCCTCTTGCGAGTCGGGGACTTCGATGTAGGCGAAATAGCGGGTCGCCGGCAGCAGGTTCTCGGCCAGGAAGCGCGCGCTCTTGCCCGCGTCGGCACCGAATGAATCGCCATCGCTGGCCTGGGCGGCGTACACGTTCCAGGCACTGGGCGGATAGCGCTCTTGCACGATCTCGTGCATCAATTCCAGCGCCGACAGCACGATGGTGCCGCCGCTCTTGGGGTCGTAGAAGAAGGTTTGCTCGTCGACTTCCTCGGCATTGTCGGTATGGCGGATGAACACCACATCCACGTGGTCGTACTTGCGCGACAAGAACAGGTACAGCAGCGTGAAAAAGCGCTTGGCCAGGTCTTTCTTGCCTTCGTCCATGGATCCCGACACGTCCATCAGGCAGAACATCACCGCCCGCGCCATGGGCATGGCCACGGACACGCGGTTGCGGTAGCGCAGGTCCAGGTCGTCCAGGAAGGGCAGCCGGGCCAGGCGATTAGTGCAGTCTTCCACCTCTTGGCGCAGCGCATCGATCTCGGCCTGCGGGGCGCCCGCGGCAATGGCGGCGTCCAGCTTGGCCTGGGCCGCCTCGAGTTCGGCGCGGGCCGCCACGCCCAGTGCCACGCGGCGCGATAGCGAGGCCTTCAGCGTGCGGCTGACGCTCAGCAGGCTGGGCGACCCCGTGGTAGTGTAGCCGGCGCGTTGCCATTTCTTCTGGGTGACGTCGCCCAGTTGCGTGCGGATCAGGTGCGGCAGTTCCAGGTCTTCGAAGAACAGGTTCAGGAACTCGGCCCGCGACAGGCTGAAGGTGAACTGGTCTACCGATTCGCCCTCGCCGGGTTCGGAACCGCCCTCGCCTTCCGAGCCCGAGGGCCGCGGAAACGTGTCGCCCTTGGCGAATTCGCGGTTGCCGGGATGCACCAGCTCGCGATCGCCGCCCTGGCCGTGCCGGAAATGCGGCTCGGAGATATCGCGAGCGGGCAGGTTGATTTCCCCGCCCTGGTCCATGTCTTCGATGGACCGCTCGCGCACCAGATCCTGCACGGCCTTGCGGATCTGGTCTTTATATCGCCTGAGAAAGCGCTCGCGGTTGACCGCGCTTTTATTGCGGCCGTTCAGACGCCGATCGATCAGTGAATTCATGATTCACCTCGCTCAGGATGACTTCCTCACTCTCAGATACCACTCGCACAGCAGGCGGACCTGTTTTTCGGTATAGCCCTTGTCGACCATGCGATCGACAAAGCTCTGGTGTTTGCTCTTGTCTTCGGCCGAGGCCTTGGCGTTGAAGGAAATGACCGGCAACAGGTCTTCGGTGTTCGAGAACATTTTCTTCTCGATCACTTCGCGCAGCTTTTCATAGCTGGTCCATTTCGGGTTGCGGCCGGCGTTGTTGGCGCGGGCGCGCAGCACGAAATTGACGATCTCGTTGCGGAAGTCCTTGGGATTGGCAATACCCGCGGGCTTCTCGATCTTTTCCAGTTCATCGTTGAGGGCGCTGCGATCGAAGCTCTCGCCGGTTTCGGGGTCGCGGAATTCCTCGTCCTGGATCCAGCAATCCGCAAACGTGACGTAGCGGTCGAAGATGTTCTGCCCATACTCGGAATACGACTCCAGGTAGGCGGTCTGGATTTCCTTGCCGATGAATTCGGCATAGCGCGGCGCCAGGTAGCCCTTGATGAAATCCAGGTAGCGGCGGCGGATTTCCTCGGGATAGTCTTCCCGGCCGATGCGCTGTTCCAGCACGTACATCAGGTGCACGGGGTTGGCGGCCACTTCGGTCTGGTCGTGGTTGAACACGCTGGACAAGATCTTGTAGGCAAAGCGGGTGGATACCCCCGTCATGCCTTCATCGGTGCCCGCGTAGTCTTTGTATTCCTGCAGTGCCTTGGCCTTCGGGTCGACATCTTTCAACGTTTCGCCGTCGTACACGCGCAGCTTGGAATAAATGCTGGAATTCTCGGGCTCTTTCAGGCGAGTCAGCACCGAGAACTGCGCCATCATGTCCAGCGTGCCCGGCGCGCACGGCGAGGTGGCCAGCGAACTGTTGCGCAGCAGCTTGTTGTAGATCTCGACCTCTTCGGTCACCTGCAGGCAATACGGCACCTTGACGATGTAGATACGGTCAAGGAACGCCTCGTTGTGCTTGTTGTTGCGGAAGGTCTGCCATTCGGACTCGTTCGAGTGCGCCAGGATCACGCCGTTGAACGGAATGGCCGAGAAACCTTCGGTGCCCTTGAAGTTGCCTTCCTGCGTGGCGGTCAGCAGGGGGTGCAGCATCTTGATGGGCGCCTTGAACATCTCGACGAATTCCAGCAGGCCCTGGTTGGCCAGGCACAGCCCGCCCGAATAGCTATAGGCATCGGGATCGTCCTGCGAGTGGCGGTCGAGCTTGCGGATATCGACCTTGCCCACCAGCGAGGAAATATCCTGGTTGTTTTCGTCGCCCGGCTCGGTCTTGGCAATGGCCACCTGGCGCAGCACCGACGGATTCAGCCGCACCACGCGAAATTGCGAGATATCGCCGTCGAACTCTTTCAGCCGCTTGACCGCCCAAGGCGACATGATCCCGCTCAGGTAACGCCGCGGGATGCCGTACTCTTTTTCAAGGGTGTCGCCGAAGCGGTCCGGATGGAACAGGCCCAGCGGCGATTCATTTACAGGGGAACCCTTCAGCGCATAGATGGGATAGGCCTCCATCAGTGCTTTCAGGCGCTCCGCAATGGAAGACTTGCCGCCGCCCACCGGCCCCAGCAAATACAGAATCTGCTTGCGTTCCTCGAGTCCTTGCGCGGCATGCTTGAAGAAAGCCACGATCTGGTCGATGACCTCTTCCAGCCCGAAGAATTCCTTGAATGCAGGGTAGCGCCGCACCACCCGGTTGGAGAACAGCCGTGACAACCGGGGATCATTGCGGGAATCGACCAGTTCTGGCTCGCCTATCGCCGCCAACATCCGTTCTGCGGGGCTGGCATAGGCCATGGGATCTTTCTTGGCCAGTGCCAGGAATTCCTCGAGGGAAAGTTCGGTTTCCTGGTCTTTCGCGTACAGCGACTTGAAGCCTTCGACAATGTTTTGCACGGATAACCTCCTACAGCGCATGGTCGGTTAATGAGTTCCGTCATCCCATTGTGTTCCTCATTGACCATTGTCGCTAGACTTTATGGTAATGGGATCATGCACATCATCTTGATATGTTGCTTTCGCCACACACCATAGAATGGGGTTGGTGACTCATTTACGGTTAGGCTATCCGGTAGTGAAACAAGTTCCTTGAATCGCGCAAAGATTCATGCACGACCGTTTCAATGCGTGGCGCCGCCCCGCTTGCCCATTGCATAGCAAGCGGCAGGCCCATCGCAGTAATTTTGGCAGCGGTGCATCGCGAGCGCTAACAACGCGATGCGCACCATGAAAGCGGCGCGGCCCGAAACGGCCGGCGAACGCCTTATTCCATGTCACCGGCCTGCGGCATGGCCAGCATGCGCTCGACGTAGCGCGCAATCGTGTCGACTTCAAGATTGACACGATCGCCCGGCTTTACGTTGCGCAGCGTGGTCACGGCCTGGGTGTGGGGAATGATGTTGATGCTGATGTCGCAGCCCTCGGCAACATCGTTGACACGATTGACCGTCAGACTGATGCCGTTGACCGTGATCGACCCTTTGTAGGCCAGGAAGCGCGCCAGATGGCCGGGCACGCGAATGGCAAGCTCGCGCGATTCACCCACGCTATCGAAGCGCAGCACCACGCCCATGCCGTCGACATGGCCCGAGACCAGGTGCCCGCCGATCTGGTCGCCCACGCGCAGGGATTTTTCCAGGTTGACTTCGCCTTCGCGGTCCAACCCCGCCGTCAGGCTCAGGCTTTCGCGCGAGACGTCCACCTGAAAACGCCGGCCTTCGAGCGCGATGACTGTCATGCAGGCACCTTGCACCGCGATGGAATCGCCGATGCCGACATCGGCCAGGCCCAGTTCGCCCGCGTCGATGACCAGGCGTACGCCCCCCTGCTCGGCTTCGGCTAGCGGTTTTATGTGAACAATGCGGCCCACCGCCGCGACCAGACCAGTGAACATAAGAAAGAGGCTCCAATCAGTACGGTAAAGAGACTTCAGCGGCAGCCAACCACCGCCTGCAACGCCTGCCAACGGGCCGGGTCGCGCAGGCGCAGGCGCAGGTCGGCGCCGAAGCGCGTGGTATCGGCGAACTCGAACCGCCGGGCGCCGTCCAGATGCTCGATCAGCGGCAGGCGCAGCATGGCGGCGGCATCGCCCAGCAATACCGGCGCCAGGTACACAAGCAGTTCGTCGACGCAGCCGGCCGACATCAGCGCGCCGCCCAGGCCCGCGCCGGCTTCAATGTGCACTTCGTTGAATTCGTGTTCGCCCAGCCAGCGCATCATGGCGGGCAGGTCGACCCGCTCGGTATCGCCATCGGGCAGCGCCACCACGCGCGCATTGCGCTGCGCCAGGCGCGCCGCCTTGGCGGCATCGGGCCGCGCCGTGAAGACAATGACCTCGGTGCCGTCGAACAGGCGGGCATCTTCGGGGATATCGAAGCGCCCATCCACCACCGCCTTGCGCGGCGCGCGGGGGGTGGCCACGCTGCGCACGTTCAGTAGCGGGTTGTCTTTCAGCACGGTGCCCATGCCGGTCAGCACGATGCAACTGCGGGCGCGCCAGGCATGGCCGTCGGCGCGCGCCTCTTCGCCGGTAATCCACTGCGAGACGCCGTTGTGCAAGGCGCTGCGGCCATCCAGCGAGGCCGCCATTTTCACCCAGGCCCAGGGCGTGCCCCGGCTCATGCGGGCCACGAAGCCGGCGTTGATTTCCAGCGCCTCGTCGGCGCAGACATCAACGGTGACCGCGATGCCGGCCGCACGCAGGCGGGCCAGGCCGCGGCCGCCGACTTGCGGGTTGGGGTCGCCCATGGCCACCACCACCCGCGCCGGCTGCGCCGCCACGACGGCATCGGCGCAAGGCGGCGTGCGGCCATGATGGCTGCAGGGTTCCAGGGTGACATACAGGGTGGCGCCGCGCACCGACTCGCCGCGCGCGGCGGCGTCGCGCAAGGCGCAGATTTCGGCGTGCGGGCCGCCAGGCGGTTGGGTGGCGCCTTCGCCCAGCACGCGGCCGTCGCGCACGATCACGCACCCGACCCGCGGATTGGGCGTGGTGGTATACGTAACGGTGCGGGCCAGCGCCAGGGCGCGGCGCATCCAGATGGTGTCGTCGGCGTCGGTCATGGAAGTCACGCCTGCGATTGTATGCCCGCTGCCCCATGCGGGCCCGGGCCGGTCGCGGCGGCTTATTCGCGGCGCAGCTTGCCCGGCAGCATGGGGCCTTGCATTTCGCGGATGGCCTCGACGAATTCGCCGATATCTTCGAAATTCTTGTACACCGAGGCAAAGCGCACGTACGCGACCTTGTCCAGCTTCTTGAGCTCGGCCATGACCAGTTCGCCGATGCGTTCGGTTGAAACTTCGCGCAGGCCACTGGCCAGCAGGGTTTCTTCGATGCGAGCGACCACGCTGTCGACCTGGTCGGTGCTGACCGGGCGCTTGCGCAGCGCCAGCGACAGGCTGGCGCGCAGCTTGGCGGTGTCGTAGTCGCTGCGGCTGCCATTGCGCTTGACCACCGAGGGCATGGCCAGCTCGATGCGCTCGTAGGTAGTGAAGCGCTTGTCACAGGACAGGCAGCGGCGGCGCCGGCGTATGGTATCGCCTTCTTCGGACACCCGGCTATCCACCACCTGTGTGTCGGCGTTGCCGCAGAATGGGCATTTCATGTTGCCGCCCCCAGTGCAATAATTTGGCGTATTGTAATGACGCCGGTCCGCAACGCGACGCCGGCGTGGAAAAAATACGCCAAACGGCAACCCGGGGCCGCCGCCCAGGCGGGATCAGCCGCCGTAGACAGGCAGGCGGGCCGTCAATTCGTTGACGCGGGTGCGCACCGCGGCGATGTTGGCCTCATCGCGCGGGTTGTCCAGTACGTCGGCGATCAGGTTGGCGGTGAGCTCGGCCTCGGCTTCCTTGAAACCACGGGTCGTCATGGCCGGCGTGCCCAGGCGGACGCCGCTGGTCACGAACGGTTTTTCCGGGTCGTTGGGAATGGCATTCTTGTTGACGGTGATGTGCGCCTGTCCCAGCACGGCCTCGGCCTCTTTGCCGGTAATGCCCTTGGGACGCAGGTCGACCAGCATCACGTGGCTTTCAGTACGGCCCGACACGATGCGCAAGCCGCGCTTGACCAGGGTTTCGGCCAGTACCTTGGCGTTGCTGGCCACTTGCTGGGCATACTGCTTGAATTCGGGCGACAGGGCTTCCTGGAAGGCCACGGCCTTGGCGGCGATGACGTGCATCAGCGGGCCGCCCTGGATACCGGGGAAGATGGCCGAATTGACGATCTTCTCGTATTCGGCCTTCATCATGATGACCCCGCCGCGCGGGCCGCGCAGCGACTTGTGCGTGGTGGACGTGACGAAGTCGGCGTGCGGCACCGGGTTGGGGTAGGCACCGCCAGCCACCAGGCCCGCGTAGTGGGCGATGTCGACCATCAGCAATGCGCCGTTATCGTGGGCAATGCGCGCCATGCGCTCGAAATCGATGTGCAGGGCGTAGGCCGAGGCACCCGCCACGATCAGCTTGGGCTTGTGTTCCTTGGCCAGCCTTTCAACCTGGGCGTAGTCGAGCACTTCGTCGGCATCCAGGCCATACGAGATGAAGTTGTACAGCTTGCCCGAGGCATTGACCGATGCGCCGTGGGTCAGGTGGCCCCCTTCGGCCAGGCTCATGCCCAGCACGGTGTCGCCCGGCTTCAGCACGGCCATGTACACGCCCTGGTTGGCCTGCGAACCCGAATTGGGTTGCACGTTGGCGGCTTCGGCGCCGAACAGTTGCTTCAGGCGGTCGATGGCCAGCTGTTCGACCACATCGACATATTCGCAACCGCCGTAGTAGCGCTTGCCCGGGTAGCCTTCGGCGTACTTGTTGGTCAACTGCGTGCCCTGGGCCTGCATGACGGCCGGGCTGGCGTAGTTTTCCGAGGCGATCAGCTCGATGTGCTGTTCCTGGCGGACGTCTTCTTTCTGGATGGCGGCCCAGACTTCGGGGTCTACCTGGGACAGGGTAAGTTTGCGGTCGAACATGACGGGGGTTCCTGGAGCGTGAAAAGAGAGAAAGCCTGGATGACGGATGGCCGCTAGTTTACCGCGCCGGCACGCCCAGCCATGCCCCGGCGCCCCGAAAAAACGCGCAAAATGGCACGTGCCTTCGCGGAAAAGCGCGCAACGGCGCGCAACGGCGCGCAACCTGCAGATTGGCTCAACTCAGCTTGAGGAGCGCTCATGGATACCCAGGCCCTGGCCACCTTGCTGTGGCTGAACCGGGCTGCGGGGATGGTGTGGGTGTCGTTCGGTGTGGCGCTGCTGCTGCGCAAGGCGGCAAAACCAGGGGCGGGCGCGGCGGGCCGGGCCTGGGCCCAGGCCCGCACCAAGACACGCCTGCTGCTGGTGGGTGGCTAGGCCGAGGTATCGCCGATCTGCTTGGGCGCCAGCTCGGGGTTCAGGGTGTACTTGCCGGTAACGCCGGACTGCGCCAGCACATGGCCCTGCATGGCCTTGAGCACCTCGTTGCCGCCGAAATTGCCCTGCACGTCCAGCTTGGGCACGTCCAGCGCGTACAGCGTGAAAACGTAGCGGTGCGGCAGCGCGTCGTTCCAGGGCGGGCACGGGCCGTCGTAACCGAAATAGTCGCCATTCATGTCGCGGTCGGCGGCGAACCAGGAGGTGAAGTCGTTGATGCCCTGGCGCGCGTCGTCGGGGGCCAGCGGGCCGCCCTTGCCGCGCGGGGTGATGCCGCTGGAAAAATCGCCTTCTTCGATCTCGCGCTTGTCGGCCGACAGGTCGATAAGCACCCAGTGGAAGAAATCGACGCGCGGCAGGTCGGCCGGCACGAGGCGCCCTTCCTGGTTGACGTCGTCGGGCTTGGACGGCACATCGGGGTCGTGGCAGATGAGGGCGAACGAGCGCGTGCCCTCGGGTACGTCGTCCCAGGAAAACTGCGGGTTGAAGTTATCCGCGAGTGCGACGTGCGACTGCGGGTCGATCTTGCCGAAAGCGTAGCGATCGGGAATCGATTCGTTATCGGAAAAAGACAGACTCGAGAGTTTCATGTCGTGCTCCTGCGAGGCCGTAGGCGCTTCCTACCCTGCCAAGTTAACACGGGCGAACTTGCGCTTGCCCACCTGCAGCACATAAGACCCGGCCTGTAATTGCAACGATTTGTCTTCGACGCGGTCGCCGTTGACGCGCACCCCGCCTTGCTCGACATTGCGTTGCGCTTCGGCGCCGGATGCCACCAGGCCGGCTTCGCGCAGCACCTTCAGGATACCCAGGGGCGCGCCCGCCATATTGATCTCGGGCATGTCATCGGGAATGGCGCCATCGCGAAACCGCGCCTGGAAGGTGGCCAGCGCCGCCTCGGCGGCCTGAAGCGAATGGAAGCGCGCCACGATTTCCTGCGCCAGCGCCACCTTGGCATCTCGCGGATTGGCGCCGGCCTCGATGCCGGCTTTCAGGGCGGCGATGTCGTCGAGCGAACGGAACGACAGCAATTCGAAGTAGCGCCACATCAGGGTGTCGGAGATCGACATCAGCTTGCCGAACATCGAGTCCGGGCTTTCGGAAATGCCGATGTAGTTGCCCTTGGACTTGGACATTTTCTCGACACCGTCGGTACCTTCGAGCAGCGGCATGGTCAGCACGCACTGCGGCGCCTGGCCGTATTCTTTCTGCAGTTCGCGGCCGACCAGCAGATTGAATTTCTGGTCGGTGCCGCCCAATTCCAGGTCGGACTTCAATGCCACCGAATCGTAGCCTTGCATCAGGGGATACAGGAACTCGTGCACGGCGATGGGCACGCCGCCCTTGAAGCGCTTGGTGAAGTCTTCGCGTTCCATCATGCGCGCCACGGTGTAGCGCGAGGCAAGCTGGATCAGCCCCCGCGCGCCCAGCGGATCGCTCCATTCGGAGTTGTAGCGGATCTCGGTACGGGCCGGATCCAGCACCAGGCTGGCCTGGGCGTAATAGGTCTTGGCGTTGGTCTCGATCTGTTCGCGGGTCAGGGGCGGGCGCGTGGAATTGCGGCCGCTGGGGTCGCCGATCATGGACGTGAAGTCGCCGATCAGGAAGATGACGTTGTGCCCCAGGTCTTGCAACTGCCGCATCTTGTTCAGCACTACCGTGTGGCCCAGATGGATGTCGGGCGCGGTAGGATCCAGCCCCAGCTTGATGCGCAACGGCACGCCGCTGGCACGGCTATTGGCCAGCTTGCGGGCGAACTCGGATTCGACCAGCAGTTCATCGCAACCGCGTTTGGCGACGCGCAGGTCGGCTTCGACTTCAGGGGTGATGGGGGCTTCGGATTGGGACATGTCAGGGTGAAACGGGACGGGACAACGCAATAAAGGTGTAAAAACTGCCAGAAAGCGCCGAAAATCGGTCGAAAATTCTAGCCGAATCAGCTAGGATACGGCCCTAATCATACGCAACTGTCACCGTTACAGTTGCAGTCCTGGCTAAACACCCGTTGTTCACAAGATGCGTCGCAGGGCGCAAGCCTGCCGCGTGCCATCAAGCGCGCCAGGGTATGCCTGCATCCGGCGCAAAGCATCCTGGGGACTCACGCCACCCTGAAAGGTCCTGCACGATGAATCGTGGCTTAAACAGCCCGGTCGGTAAGTTCCGCAGCAAAATTGCCGCCCTGTTCGCCTCCCGCTCAGAGTCCACATCCCGCCGCGCCGGCCTTTTCCGCCGCACGCTTCTCGTCACCGCCATCGGCCTGTTCGCCGGCGCCGCCGCGCTGGGCATGGTGCAGCAGCCCGATCGCACCGAACTGCCCCCGTCGCGCCAGGTCCAAAGCATCCTGCCGCTGCAAGCCAGCCAGGTCAGCCTCAGCACCGACGACAGCGCCGCCCCGTTCATCAGCGAAACCCGCATCCGCTCCGGCGACACCCTGGCCGCCATACTGCAGCGCCTGGACGTCGACGCCCCCGGCCTGCAGCGCTTCCTGACCCAGGCCCCCAGCGCGCGCAGCATCTACAAGCTGTACCCGGGGCGCTCGGTGCAGGCGGCCACCGACAGCGAAGGCAAACTGGTCTGGCTGCGCTATATCCACACCCCCGGCGACGAAGACAACGGCCAGGTCACCACCAGGATGCTGCTGGTGACGCCGTCCGAAGATTCGTACACCGCCCGCGAGATCAGCGACGGCACCGACCGCCAGACGCGCGTGGCCGTGGGCACCATCCGCTCGTCGCTGTTCGGCGCCACCGATGCGGCCGGTGTTCCCGATTCGGTCACCATGCAGATGGCCGATATCCTGAATTCCAAGGTCGACTTCCTGCGCGATATCCGCCGCGGCGATCAGTTCCGCGTCGTGTACGAAGTGCGTTCCCACCAGGGCCGCTATGCCGGCGCCGGCCGCGTGCTGGCGCTGGAATTCGTCAATAACGGCAAAACCTACAACGCCGTCTGGTTCAGCCCCGACGGCAAGTCGGGCAGCTACTACGATTTCGACGGCGTCAGCCTGCGCGGCGCATTCCTGCGCACCGCCCTGAAATTCTCGCGCATCAGCTCCACGTTCGGCATGCGCATGCACCCCATCCACAAGACCTGGACGGGGCACAAGGGTGTCGACTACGCCGCTCCCAGCGGCACGCCCATCCATTCCACGGCCGACGGTACGGTCGAATTCGCCGGGCAGCAGCGCGGCTACGGCAACGTGGTCATCGTCAAGCACTTCGGCAAGTATTCCACCGTCTACGCGCACCAGAGCCGCATCGCCGCCGGCATCAAGCGCGGCAGCAAGGTATCGCAGGGCCAGTTGATCGGCTATGTGGGCTCTACCGGCTGGGCCACCGGCCCGCACCTGCACTACGAATTCCGCATCGACAACCAGCCGGTCAACCCGCTGGCGGCCGATCTGCCGGTATCGCGTCCGCTGGATGCCGCCGAGGCTCGTCAGTTCAAGGCCGCGGTCTTGCCGTACAAGCAGCAGATCGCGCTGCTGACCGAATTTCAGCGGACCCTGCCCGAATCCAGCACCAACCTGGCCAGCCGCTAGCGCGGCAGCCACCACCTTTCCCTGCCATGACCCGATCCGGCGGCCCGCGCTTCGAAACGACCGGCCGCCTTTTCATCGGGCTGATGTCGGGCACCAGCCTGGACGGCGCCGATGGCGTGCTGGTACGCCTGGCCGCCACGCAGGCGCCGCAAGTATTGGCCACGGCCGCCCTGCCCATGCCGGCCGGCCTGCGCGCCGAATTGCTGGCCCTTAACCGCAGCGGCGCCGATGAGCTGCATCGTGCGGCACTGGCCGCGCAGGCGCTGGCCCGGCTATATGCCGATACCGTGCAAGCCCTGCTGCGGCAAGCCAGCCAGCCGGCCCGGGCGGTCAGCGCCATCGGCGCGCATGGCCAGACCGTGCGGCATCGGCCCGAACTGGGCTACACGCTGCAACTTAACGCCCCCGCCCTGCTGGCCGAACTTGCCGGCATCGATGTCGTGGCCGATTTCCGCAGCCGCGATGTGGCGGCCGGGGGCCAGGGCGCGCCGCTGGTGCCCCCTTTTCATGCAGCCATGTTCCAGGCCCCGCATGAACGTGCCGTGCTGAACCTGGGCGGCATTGCCAACCTGACGCTACTGGCGCCGGGCCTGCCGCCACGGGGCTTCGACACGGGCCCAGCCAATGTGCTGCTGGATACCTGGTGCCAGCGCCATACCGGCCAGCCGTACGACGATGGCGGCCGCTGGGCTGCCACCGGCCAGGTGCAGGCGACGCTGCTTGAACACCTGCTGGCCGGCGAACCCTGGCTGGCCCTGCCCCCGCCCAAGTCCACGGGCCGCGACCTGTTCGATGCCGCCTGGCTGGACCAGCGCCTGCAAGATTACGACGCCTCTTGCCCCACGGCGCAAGACGTGCAGGCCACCCTGCAGCGGTTCACCGCACGCACCGTGGCCGATGCCCTGGAAGCGGCCGCGCCGGCCACGCGCGACGTGCTGGTATGCGGTGGCGGCGCGCGCAACCCTGGCTTGATGCGCGAACTGGCCGCCTGCCTGCAACGCCCGGTGCAAGCCACCGATGCCGCCGGCGTGCCGGCCCAATGGGTCGAGGCCATGGCGTTCGCCTGGCTGGCGCAAGCCTTCCTGGACCGTACTCCCGCGGGCGTGCCGCAAGTAACGGGCGCGCACGGCCCACGCGTGCTGGGCGCGCTGTATCCGGCCTGAAGCCCAAGCCGCTTGCAGTGCAAATGCCCGCAAAAACCAGGCGCCGCACAAACAACGGCCCCCTGCGCAGGCAGGAGGCCGTTGGTACCCGTGGCGGCCGGGCGTGGCCCGCCGCCAGTGGGTAAGAACCTACACCGAGAACGACGAGCCGCAGCCGCAGGTGGTGCTGGCGTTCGGGTTGCGGATCACGAACTGGGCGCCTTCAAGGTCTTCTTTGTAGTCGATCTCGGCGCCGACCAGGTACTGGAAGCTCATCGGGTCGACCAGCAACTGCACGCCATTCTTGTCGAGCACGGTGTCGTCTTCGTTGACGGCCTCATCGAAGGTGAAGCCATACTGGAAGCCGGAACAGCCGCCGCCCTGCACGAACACGCGCAGCTTGAGTTCAGGGTTGCCTTCTTCGGCCAGCAGGTCTTTGACCTTGGCCGCAGCGGAATCGGTAAAAACCAACGGCGTCGGCGGCGCCTGGAGGTCGACGGTTTCGGTGACTGCATTCATGGTGGAGCTCCTGGCCGCGCACGGCCATATCGGGTAGGCGGCCACGCCGCACTATGCGTCCATAGTAGCGCAGACGCGGCGGGGTTCAAAATTCCAGCTTGATATTACGGGAGGCGCGTACGGTGCTGCCCTCGAGCACGCTGATCGTGACGGTTTCGGGGACAAATCCCTGGGGCAGCTCGAGCACGCCCTCGCTGCGCTGGTACTGATCGAATTGCAGGGCCAGCGGCCCGCCCCCGGCGGCCGGCACTGCCCCGGGGTCGGCCGGCGTATCGGCCTTGAGCTGCATGGGCGCCAGGTCGACCGACACGGTTTCGCCCTTGAGCACCCCGGCCGCCTGGAACCGCAGCATACCGGTGAACGGCGTCTCGCTGCGGCCGCTGCGCATCAGCAGCACGCGATATTTCAGCCCCTGCCCTTCGCGCTGGATCTCGGCACCGCGGATATCCACCGCGCCTTCGGGCCCGGGCGGCAGCAGTTGCTCGAAGAACGCCAGGCGGTCGCGCACCCGGCCCAGCTCGTCCTGGGCCGAGCGCAGCTGGAGCTCAAGTTCCTGGCGAGCGGCACGCTCGACAGAGATCTCTCCATCGGCGGTATCGAGCTGGGCGCGCAAGAAGCGGCTTTCGGCCTGGCTTTGCCGTATGGCGGCATCTTGCGCGGCAACCTGTTCGGCCGTGACCACCACAGTATCGGTTGCGGCTGCCGATTGGCGTGCATGGCGATAGCCCGCGGCCGCCCCGACAGCCAGGCCGACGGCCAGCACGCACAGCAGCATCAGCCATCGTAAGAACAAGCCGGAACTGCGCGCGGCCTTGGGTTCGGGAATAGGTTGCATCAAGACGGCCGGGCAGGCCCGAGGGCTGCCCCGGCAACGGTTTACGGCAGGATGGCGACCTGGTCCAGGCCGGCCGATTCAGGCAGGCCGAACATCAGGTTCATGTTCTGCACGGCCTGGCCCGACGCGCCCTTGACCAGGTTGTCCTGGATGACCAGCACGATGAGCAGGTCGCCGCCATTGGGGCGTTGCAGGGCGATGCGCAGGTTGTTGGAGGCGCGCACCGAGCGGGTTTCGGGCAGGCTGCCGGCCGGCATGACGTCAACGAACGACTCGTCGGCGTAGCGCTTTTCATACAGGGCCTGGAAGTCGGTACCCAGGGCGTCGGGGCGGATACGCGCATACAGCGTCGAGAACATGCCGCGGATCATGGGCACCAGGTGCGGCACGAAGGTCAGGCCAACCTTGCCGCCCGCCAGCTTTTCAAGCTGTTCGGAAATTTCGGGATGATGGCGATGGCCAGCTACTCCGTAGGCCTTGAAGTTGTCGCTGGCTTCGGAGAACAGCGTGCTGACTTCGGCCTTGCGGCCGGCGCCGGACACGCCGGACTTGCAGTCGGCGATGAGCGTCTGGGTATCGACCAGGGTGGCGCCGTTTTCCAGCAACGGGGCCAGACCCAGCAGCACTGTCGTGGGATAGCAGCCTGGATTGCCGATGACGCGCGCCTTGGACACGGCTTCGCGGTTGAGCTCGACCAGGCCATAGACGGATTCGGCCAGGATGTCGGGACACGAGTGCGGCATCTTGTACCAGCGCTCGAACGTGGCGGTATCTTGCAGGCGAAAGTCGGCGGCCAGGTCGATGATGCGAGTGTCGGCGGCCAGCAGTTCTTGCGCCTGGGCCATGGCCACGCCATGCGGCGTGGCGAAGAACACCACATCGCAATCGGCCAGGTTGGCCTTTTCGGGCGTGGAGAACGCCAGCTTCACATGGCCGCGCAGGTTGGGATACATGTCAGCCACCGGCAGACCGTCTTCTTTGCGGGACGTGATGGCGGTGAGCTCCACATGGGGATGCTGCGACAGCAAGCGCAGCAGTTCGACGCCGGTATAGCCGGTACCGCCGACAATGCCGACCTTGATGCGGGAATTCGATGCGTGGGCCATGGTGTGGAGCTTCCGTAGGACGAAAGAAGATTGTATCGCTTGCGCGCAGCACTCAGAAACGAATGAGGCCCCAGGCTGCGCCTTCGGTTCGGGATTTCGGGACGGATTTGCGCCTTGGATGGCCCAGTGGCAAAAAGGCCGCTTTCGCGGCCTTTTTGGGGAACATTAGCGCTTGCTGAACTGCTTGCGCCGACGTGCCTTGCGGAAGCCGACTTTCTTACGTTCGACTTCTCGGGCGTCACGGGTGACGAAGCCTGCTTGCGACAGCGCGGGCTTGAGGGCCTCGTCGTAGTCGATCAGGGCACGCGTGATGCCGTGGCGCACCGCGCCGGCTTGGCCGGTTTCGCCGCCACCGTGCACGTTGACCTTGACGTCGAACGATTCCAGCAGGCCGGTCAGTTCGAGCGGCTGGCGCACGATCATGCGGCCGGTTTCGCGAGCGAAGAACTCGTCGACGGGCTTGCCGTTGACGACGATCTTGCCCGATCCTTTCTTGATGAAAACACGAGCCACCGAGGTTTTGCGACGGCCGGTTCCGTAGTTCCAGTTACCGATCATGGCGTTTCCTTAGAGATCCAGCGGCTTGGGCTGCTGAGCGGTGTGCGGGTGCTCGGCACCGGCATACACCTTGAGTTTCTTGATCATGGCGTAGCCCAGCGGACCCTTGGGCAGCATGCCCTTGACGGCCTTCTGGATGGCGCGGCCGGGAAAACGCTGCTGCATTTTCTCGAAGTTCGTTTCACGGATACCGCCCGGGTAGGTGGTGTGGCGGAAGTACTTCTTGTCTTGCGCCTTGTTACCCGTGACGACGATATCGGCGGCGTTGATGATGACGATGTAATCGCCGGTATCAACGTGCGGCGTGAATTCAGGTTTGTGCTTGCCACGCAGGCGACGTGCGACTTCGCTGGCCACACGACCGAGGACTTTGCCCTTGGCGTCGATCACAAACCAGTCACGTTGGACTTCATGCGGCTTAGCCACAAAGGTCTTCATGATTGGTTCCTAAAAGGTAAATTTTCTTGCCGGAAGAGCCTGGCAAGAATTTTTTCCTATTCCGTTGTGCTTTGGGGAAACCCGTTAGGAAACCCGCAGCTGGCCTAAGCGTTATTACCCGCCCGTGCTACCAACCGGAATAAGGGAAAGCTGATCATTCTAGCACGATTGCGCAAATAATGGGCAATGCGCTTTCAGATACCGTCTTGGCCGTCAAGCGCTAAGCCGCGCGTTGCAGGGCATCGCCCCAGTACGAGTAAGTACGCAGCACATGCAGCTCCAGCACCGCCGGGCCGCGGATGCCATGCAACGCCGCCGGGATCACCGCTTCGCCGTTGGTCCAGCGCATGGCAACACCGTAGGCGTCTTGCGGCGCATGCAGGCCACCCAATTGCGCGTCCAGCAGGTCGAGATCGCGACGGATACCCTGCTCCTCGATGGTGATGCGCGCCAGCCCCACACCCACCTGCCGCAGGTCGCGCCGGGCACGGACCGATGTTTCACGCACCACTGCCGAACGGGAGCAGATGCGCACATCGCCCCGGGCGGCGCCGGCCGGCAACGCAAAGCGGATGACTCCTTCCTGCGGGCTGCCGTTTTGAGCGCGGATTTCCTGGCCGTTGGCCTCGACGCGCAGATCAGGATCCGTGACGCGCGCTGACTGGGTCAGGACCTGGGCGCGCTGCAGCAGGCGCTTGCGCACCGCCTCCACCACCGGCCCCGAACGCTCCACCGTGATGCCTTCGATATGTGGCCGCCCCTCGGCGGGCACAAAATCCGGATGCAGTGCGACGGCCGAGGCATTCTGGAACATCGCCCGGTTGCCCGTATCCACATACGATTCCGCCGGCACCCCTTCGGCCAGCACGATGTCGAACTGCTCCAGTTCAATATGGAAATACTCAAAGACCTTCATATCGAATTGCTGGATGATCGTCCGGCCGTTCACCAGCAACATGGCCGGGATCAGCGCGCCGTCGAAATAAACGTGATGTCCGGGCGACAGCAACAGGTCGCGATGGGGCCGGTTCCGGGCAATCGAATCTTTCTTGAACAGAATGGGAAAGGCGCGGACCGCATCCTTTGCCGGGATGCGCTGCCTGCGCAGTGTGCGATGGCCCAGCCATTTGACGGTGGCGGTACCGCCGCTGGCGGTCAGCACCTGATCGCCAGCCTTGAGATCCTCGATCCTGGTTTCACCATCCGGCGTGGCAATGTGCGTGCCCTTCAGGTAGCACGCGTAGGTCATCACGCCATTTTCAAAGTGGATTTCGTCCGGGTCCAGGCCTGAAGCATTGAAGAAAGCGACATAGCCCCCTGCGGAATTCTGAAATCGCAGCGTACCATCCTCATAGGTAAAACTCGTCGCGCCCGGAATAATCAGTTGGTCGCCGCCGCTCATGCCGATAAGCTCGGGATAGGTATAGCTGCTTGATGGACTTAGGCCAAGGTCGCCGGTATCAAAAATCAAAGTCGATGTGCCCGAGCCGCCAAAATCGATGTTAAGTTGGCTTGAATAAGGAACTTGCAGGTCATGCACGATCACTTGACCAACGAACTGAGGCGCCATCTCGAGGGTGCCGCCGTCGGCAATACTATAGTTGTATACGGCGGGAGGAGCACCGGTAACATGGACATATTGAACCAACAGGCTCTCGAGCTTGACGTGGGCACCTTCTCCTACATTTAAATTAGTAACCCCTGCCACCTTGAGGGGGACATTTACGTCGATCCCCAGCACATCCGAAGAACCGGATTCGTTGGTGACATTCAAAACTGAATCCCAGTCCTGATACACCACATGAAGCAATGTGTCGTCGGTATATTGGCCCTGATCCACAGTCACGACGGGGTTTTCCCCGTTTATATATATAACTTCGTCAGCCATTATTCATCCCCAAGAAAACGACCACAATCGTGCCAAGCGAACAAATACTTTTTGCTCGACAACATTTTCACTTTGGCGATGCTAATGTAATGACGAAGGCAGTCAACACCTCGAACATTTAAAAAACGTTTAAAGCTGCGTTTAAAAGCGTTTAAACCAGCCAGAGGCATACTTTATTTTGAAAATAAATATTTCAAAACAATGAGCGCGGTCTTGCAACCCGGGCACAGGAGGCCAGAGCCCTGGCCTTGCCGCAGGGGGATCAAAGGTTTTTTGTTTTAAGGTCGGTATCGCCCTGGCTCCCGAAAGGGAGCCAGATACCTGACAACCGGGTACACGCGCCGCATATCACAGGTGTAACTCAAGCAGGGACACCGCGGAGCCGGCTTCGCCGGTCCGCGAGCGCGCCCACTGGGGAAGCGCGCAGCGCTTCGGGGGCTACTTCTTCGCTGCCATGGCCACGCCCAGGTACTGGTCGTACGAACCTTCGGCCAGGCGGAACCAGGGCACCACGCTGTCGCGAAAGCCCATGTAGTTCTCGTACAGGGCCTTGAACTTCGGGTCTTTGTCGGAGAATTCCTTGTAGACCGTCTGGGCGGCGTCGTACGAGGCGTCCATGACCGAGCGCGGGAACGGGCGCAGTTCGGCGCCGCCGGCGATCAGCTTGCGCAGCGCGCCGGGGTTCACTGCGTCGTAGCGCGAGGTCATGGCCACGTGCGCAACGCGGCTGGCGGCCTCGACGATAGCCTGGTAGGGCTTGGGCAGGCCGTTCCAGGCGCCTTCGTTCAGGTACAACGACACTTGCGGGCCGCCTTCCCACCAGCCCGGGTAGTAGTAGTACTTGGCGACCTTGTTGAAGCCGAGCTTTTCGTCATCGTACGGGCCGACGAATTCCACGGCGTCGAGGGTGCCCTTTTCGAGCGAGGGGTAGACGTCGCCGCCCGCCAGTTGCTGGGGCACCACGCCCAGGCGCGACAGCACTTCGCCGGCGAAGCCGGCGGTGCGCATCTTCAGGCCCTTCAGGTCTTCGACCGACTTGATTTCCTTGCGGTACCAGCCACCCATCTGCACCCCGGTATTGCCCATGGGGAAGTTGATGATCTTTTGCGGCTGGAACATTTCGCGGGTCAGCTTCATGCCGTCGGCGTCGAACATCCAGGCGTTCATCTGGCGGGCGTTCAGGCCGAACGGCACGGCCGCGTCGAAGCAGAACGCCGGGTTCTTGCCATAGTAGTAGTACGAAACCGTATGGCCGCACTCGATGGTGTTGTTGGACACCGAGTCCATGACCTGCAACGCCGGAACGATTTCGCCACCGGGGAAATGGCGGATGGTGAACTTGCCGCCAGAGGCCTCGTTGACGAATTTGCAGAAAATGTCGCCCGTGCCGAACAGCGTATCGAGGCTGCGCGGGAAACTGGACGCCATGCGCCAGTTCAGGGTGGGCGCATCTTGCGCGAATACCGGCGCGGCGACCGCGGCGCTACCCGCGACGGCGCCCAGGCCGGCTTGTTTCAGAAAGGAACGACGTTGCATTTTGATTGGCTCCTCGATGGCAACTCGGTATGGATATCGCGTGCGATATCTGGCGGATATTACACGTTGTTATAAATGCGCTCTATGGGGATTTCCGGCCCCTGCGGCCAGGCGCCGCGCGCGTAAGGCAGGTGTCAGACACAGAAGCGCGACCGGGGTTCCGTCGACGCCCAGGCAGTGCCTGACACCCTGGACGAGGACCGCTCAGACGCCGGCGATGGCCATCTGCTCGATCAGGATGGAGCCCGTGCGCTTCGTGCCGCGCGCGATGGTGTCCGAGCCTACGGCGACGATCTGGCGGAACATGTCGGCCAGATTGCCGGCAATGGTGATTTCCTGGACGGCGTGCTGGATCTGGCCGTTTTCGACCCAATAGCCGAAAGCGCCGCGCGAATAATCGCCGGTAAGGTAGTTGACCCCTTGCCCGATGAGCTCGGTGACCAGGAAACCGGTGCCCAGCTTGCGCAGCATGGCTTCGAAATCGTCGCCGGCGCGGGTACGGCGCGAGGACAGGGTCAGGTTGTGCGAGCCGCCGGCATTGCCGGTGGTGGCCAGGCCCAGCTTGCGGGCGGTGTAGCTGGACAGGAAATAGCCTTCCAGGACGCCGCCGGACACCACGCTGCGCGCGCGGGTGCGCACGCCTTCGTCGTCGAACGGCGAACTGCCCATGCCGCCAGGCACGTGCGGGTTCTCGGCGATGTCGATGTGGCCAGGGAAAATGGGCTTGCCCAGCGAATCGACCAGGAAACTGGCCTTGCGGTACAGCGCCCCCCCGCTGGTGGCCTGGGTAAAGGCGCCCAGCAGGCCCAGGGCCAGGGGCGCCTCGAACAGCACCGGGAACTTGCCAGTGCGGATGCGCCGGGCCGACAGGCGCGACAGGGTGCGTTCGGCGGCGTAGCGGCCGATGGCCTCGGGCGAGGCCAGGCGGGCCGGGTCGCGTTCCGAGGTGTACCAGTAGTCGCGCTGCATGTGGTTGCCGCGCCCGGCAATGGGCGCCACCGACAGGCTGTGGCGCGAATAGGGGTAGCCGCCCAGGAAGCCGCGGGTGTTGCCCATGACGAACTGGCCTTCATAGGTGCCCACCGAGGCCCCGTCGGTATTGGTGATGCGCGCATCGACCGCACGAGCGGCCCGTTCGGCACGCAGCGCCAGCTCGGCGGCCTGTTCGGTGGTGACCGGCCAGGCGTAGTGCAGCGCCAGGTCGGGAATATCGGTGGCCAGTTGGTCGGCATCGGGCAGGCCGGCGGCCGGGTCGGAGGCCGTATGGCGGGCAATGTGCCAGGCGGCCTCCACCGTCTGGCGCAGCGCCTCGTCGGAAAAGTCGGAGGTCGAGGCCGAGCCGCGGCTTTGGCCGGCATAGACGGTGAGGTCCAGCGCGCGGTCGCGGGTCTGTTCGACGGTTTCGATGTCGTTTTTGCGCGCGGACACCGACAGGCCCAGGCTTTCGGACACCTCGGCGACGGCGTCACTGGCGCCGATGCTGCGCGCATGCGCCAGCACCTGCTCGACGAGTTCGCTGAAACGCGCGTGGTTGGCGGCCAGGGGAAGAGAGGAAGTGGGAGTATTGACCATTGCAGTCCAATGTACAGAGACGGTTATCATAGCCAAGTCTGTGTTGATGCTGTTCCCATGACTTCCCCTACTACCGATCCGGCGGCCGAGCCCGATTTTGACGATAACGGCTACGACCGACCCAGCAAGTCGCAGGTCAAGCGAGAAATGCATGCCCTGCTGGACCTGGGCAGGCAATTGATCGACCTGCCCGACGACCGCCTGAAACAATTGCCGCTGGCCGAACGCCTGTACGAGGCCATCCGCCTGGCGCAGCGCACCAATAGCCGCGAAGGCCGGCGCCGGCAGACCCATTTCGTGGGCAAGCTGATGCGCGATGCGCCAGCCGACGAGATCCGCGCGCAGCTCGATATCTGGCAAAACGGCTCGCGCGAAGAAACCGCAGCCATGCACCGCCTGGAAGCCTTGCGCGAGCGCCTGCTGAGCGACGACGACGCCCTGACCGAACTGCTGGACGCGCATCCGGGTGCCGACGTGCAGCAACTGCGCGCCACCATCCGCGCGGCACGCAAAGAAGCGCAGCTCAATGCGGCCTTGCAGCCAGGCCAGGAACCCCAGCGCAAGCACTACCGGGCGCTGTTCCAGGCCCTGAAATCGCTGGCCGCCTGAGCGGTGGCCTTGATCCCCCCTTTTCTTTTCCGACCATGAGCGCCAACTCCGCCCTGCTCGACAGCATCGAACTCGAGACCGCCCCCAATCCGACCCATGCGGTGATCTGGCTGCATGGCCTGGGAGCCGACGGCAACGATTTCGCCCCCATCGTGCCCGAGCTGAAGCTGGGCGCCAGTCCTGCCGTGCGCTTCGTCTTCCCGCATGCGCCGGTGCAGCCGGTGACGATCAATGGCGGCATGGCCATGCGTGCCTGGTACGACATCCTGGTCACCGACCTGGTTCGCCAGGAAGACGCCGCCGGCATCCGCCAATCGGAAAGCGCCGTGCGCGCCCTGATCGCGCGCGAAAATGCGCGCGGCATTCCCACTTCGCGCATTGTGCTGGCGGGCTTTTCGCAAGGCTGCGCCATGACGCTGCACACGGGCCTGCGGCTGGATGAAAAGCTGGCGGGAATGATCGGCCTGTCGGGCTACCTGCCGCTGCTGGATACGGCGGTCGCCGAACGCCATGCCGCCAACGCCGACACGCCCATCTTCCTGGCGCACGGCAGCTTCGACCCGGTAGTGGCCCTGCCGCGCGCCCAGGCATCGCTGGCGCAATTGCAGGCGCTGGGCTACGACGTGCGCTGGCACACCTACCCCATGCCCCATTCCGTATGCGGGCCGGAAATCGCTGACATTGCGGGATTCTTGCGGGAAGTGCTGGCTGCTTAGTGGGTATGGTGCTGCGCTTCTTCTGGCGTCGTAGCGGGATGGCGTGAACGCCGCGGCGCCTCGATCCGACGCCAGAAGAACCAAACCACGTACCGCTACGCACACCCCCGTCACGAACCAAGCGACAGCCATACCCTCCGCATGGAGGGGTCTTCGGGGTCGGGGTCGTTGGTGAAGCCCAGGCGCGTCATCAGCGTCAGCATGGGGCGATTGCTGGCCAGCACCAGGCCGTCGATATATTCCAGCCCTTGTCCGCGCGCGGCATCGATCAAGGCTTCCATCAGTTGCCCGCCCAGCTTGCGGCGCTGCCAGTCGTCGCCGATGACCAGGGCATACTCGGCGCCACGGCCGTCGGCGTTGCGCAGGTAGTGCGCGAAGCCGATGATGACCTCGCGCGGATGGCCCCGGTTTTCGGGGTTGGGCACCTGCGTGGTGGCCACCAGCGCCAGTTCGCGGTGGTAATCGATTTGCGTGTAGCGCGCCACCATGCGCGGCGTGAGCTCACGCATCATGGACACGAAACGCATGTAGCGCGACTGCTCGGACAGGCCGCGGATGAACTCTTGCAAGGTCTGGCCGTCTTCGGGCCGGATGGGACGGATGACCCAGTCCGTGCCGTCGTCGAATTGGCGCGTGCGCACCAGGCGTGCCGGATAAGGGTGGATGGCCATGTGCGGATAGCCGCTGGCCTGCGGCGTGGCACAGGCCGGTTCGGCGCACAGGGTGATGCGCAGCCCCGCGGCGCGCAACTGCGCTTCGCCCGCGTAGAGCGGGTCGATATCGAGCGATTCGATGTCGGGCAGTTCGGAGATCAGTTCGGACACCTGCACCAGCGCCTGCTGCAGGGCCTCGGCCGCCGCGCCGCTGACTTGCGCGGCCAGCACGCGGCGCCACGCGCGGCTGCGCTCGATGAGCTGGCGAGCCAAGAAGCCGTTGAGAGGGGGCAGGTCGATGCCGCGATCGGTGCCGCTGGCCAGCAAGGCATCCGGGCCGCCGGCGCCGAACTGGATCATGGGCCCGAAGCGCGGGTCGCGCCACATGCGGATCGCCATGGGCCGGGATTCGGGTTCGCCTGGCAACACGCCTGCCGGCACGTCGCGCAGCGGCACGTAGAAGGCATCGAGCACGCTGCGGCACTCGGCCGCCGACAAGCTGCGCCGGCCCTGCCCGCGGGCCTCGTCGAGCACCGCGCGGGCGCGGGCGATGTCGGGCAGGCGGCTGGGCGGCTCGGGCGGCAGGGTTTGCAGCAGCAGTTGCTGGTTGTAGTGGTGCGTGGCCAGCACGCCGAAGGCATCGGCGGCCGATTCGGGGGTGCGGAACGCCGGCGTGCCGGCATCGTCGAGCATGCGGCGCAACGGCCGCATGCCGGCATCGCCCATGAAGCAACTGACCACGGGCTTGGACGCCTTGGGCGCGATCTGCGCCAACTGGCGCACGACGGCGGGAATGTCGGCCAGCGCATCGGGTGCCAGCAGTACCAGCACACCATCGACACCGTTGTCGTCGATCAGGCAGTCGAGCACGGCCTGGATACGCTCGGGCGTGAGCGGCACGAAAGTAATGACAGGGTTGGCGATGGCGGCGTCGGGCTCGAGCAAGGCGGCCAGCGCGCGCCGGGTGGCGGGCGCCAGGTCGGCCTTGAGCACGGCCGCATCGGGCCCGATGAGGTCGAGCGCCAGCTGGGGCGGCCCACTACCGTTGGACAGCAGCGCAACGCGCCGACCGCGTGGCCGGCGCATATAGCCCAGTACCTTGACGGCGGAAAACAGCTGCACGAAGTAGCGCACCCGCACCGCGCCGGCGCGCCGCAGGGCGGCATCGAGCGCGGCGTCGCTGCCGGGCGCGGCGTCGCGGCCGGCCTTGAGCACGATGACGGGCTTGACGCTGGCCGCGGACCGCAGCGCGCTCATGAATTCGCGTGCCGGGCCGGCATCTTCCAGGTACAGCACGATGCTGTCGGTACGCGGGTCGCTGGCCAGGAAGTCGAGCACCTGCTCGAGCCCGACCGCGGCTTCGTCGCCCAGCGATACTGCGGTGGAAAAGCCGATGTGCACGTCTTCGGCCCAGTCCATGACGGCGGCAGTGATGGAACGCGACTGTGCCACCAGTGCCACGCGCCCGGCCCGCGCCAGGGTGGGATGCTGGCTGAGGTTGAGGCCGGCATGCGGACGTTGTGCCCCGAAGGCGCGCGGGCCCAGCAGCGCGCAGCCAGTTTCCTGGGCCCAGGCGCGGCACAGCGCCAGCGTGCCGCCGGGGTAAGGGTCGGGCAATTCGTGCGGCAGCACGATTGCCGCGCGCGGCCGCAGCGCAGTCAGGCGGCGCAGGGTTTCGGGCAACACGGCCGGCGATACGCATACCAGGGCCAGGTCGGGCCGCTGCCCGGCAGCCAGGCCGGCGCAGGTGTCGGGCAAGAGGGGGGCCAGGCCCGGCACGGCGTCGACCCGCGTGGTGCGCGCCCGCAGCGCGGCGGGCAGCGCGTCGGCCACCGGCAAGGGCCGGTCGGCCACAATGAGCAGCGATCCGGGTTCGAACAGCGGGGCAAGAGCGTGTCGCAGCATGAGCAAAGCGGGCGCTATTCTAAAATACGGCCATCGTAACAAGACAGGCACGCGATCGCCATGATCGCGCGCCGTGCTTTCCCGCATTCTCGCGGGGCCCGCCACGCTGATTTTTCCTGCTTCCCATGACATCGACTCCTGCCACCATCCGTACCCGCTTCGCGCCCTCGCCCACCGGCTTCCTGCACTTGGGCGGTGCCCGAACCGCGCTGTTTTCCTGGGCCTTTGCGCGCCACCACCAGGGGGTATTCGTGCTGCGCATCGAAGACACCGACCTGGAGCGCTCTACCCCCGAAGCAGTGCAAGCCATCCTGGACAGCATGGACTGGCTGGGCATGCAGCCTGACGAAGGGCCGTTCTACCAGATGCAACGCATGGATCGCTACCGCGAAGTGGTGGCCCAGATGCTGCAGGCTGGCACCGCCTACCATTGCTACAGCTCGCCCGAAGAGGTCGAGGCCATGCGCGAGGCCGCGCGCGCCCAGGGCCTGAAGCCGCGCTACGACGGCACCTGGCGCCCCGAGCCCGGCAAGACGCTGCCGCCGGTGCCCCCCGGGCGCAAGCCGGTGGTGCGCTTCAAGAATCCGCAAGACGGCGCCACCGGCTGGAACGACATGGTCAAGGGGCCCATCGCCTTCGACAACACCGAGCTCGACGACCTGATCATCGCCCGGCCGGACGGCACCCCCACGTACAACTTCTGCGTGGTGGTCGATGACTGGGACATGGGCATTACCCACGTGCTGCGGGGCGACGACCACGTCAACAATACGCCGCGCCAGATCAACATCCTGCGCGCGCTGGGCGCCACCCTGCCCGAATACGGCCACGTGCCGATGATCCTGGGGCCCGATGGCGAAAAGCTGTCCAAGCGCCATGGCGCCGTCAATGTCATGGAATACGACGCACAAGGCTACCTGCCCGAAGCCATGGTCAATTACCTGGCGCGGCTGGGCTGGAGCCACGGCGACGACGAACTGTTCACCCGCGAACAATTGGTGCAATGGTTCGACACGCGGCATTTGTCCAAATCGGCCTCGCAATGGGACCCCAAGAAGCTGAACTGGGTGAACGCGCAGTACATCAAGCAAATGGACAACGCCGAACTGGCGGCGCGCGTGGCGCCGCGCATCGAGCGGCGCGGCGGCAACCCTGGCGCAGTCGACCTGGTGGCGGCCATCGGCCTGTTGAAAGACCGTGCCGAAACCCTGGAACAACTGGCCGAGGCCGCGCTGCTGTTCTGCAAGCCGTTCCAGCCGGCCTCGGCCGAACTGGCCGAGCAGCACCTGACGCCGGCCGCGCGCGAAGCGCTGGCCGATTTCTCGCAACGCGCCGCCGGCACCGACTGGACCCGCGAAGCGATTTCCGCGCTGATCAAGGCGGTACTGGCCGACCGTGGCCTGAAAATGCCGCAGTTGGCGATTCCGCTGCGCGTGGCCGTGGTGGGCCAGACGCAGACGCCGGCGGTCGATGCCGTGCTGGCCCTGATCGGCAAAGACGTCGTGTTGCAGCGCCTGGGCGCACTGTAATGCCAGCGGGGCCCAGGCCCGCCTTGCGCTAGGCTGCGGCCACCACGCGCCGGCGCAGCGCCCACGCAAAGCCGCCGCCCAGCAGCGGCAGCAAGGCGGCCGCCGTGCCGAACAGCGCGGCGGCGCCGGCCGCGTCGACCACCAGTCCGGCCAGCGCCACCCCTACCGCCTGGCCCAGGAACAGGCACGACGCAAACCAGGCCACCGCGGTGCCGCGTGCGCTGGGCACCATCTGGGTGGCGTGGGTTTGCAGGGTGGCGTGCAACAGGTAATAGCCGAACCCGGCCAGCATGCTGGCCACCAAGGCCCAGCCCCATGCCGGGCCCAGCAAATACGTCAGGAACGCCACGCATAGCACCAGCCCGCCGATGCGCACCAGGCCACGTTCGCCCAGGCGCCGCAATATCGGCCCGGCCACCAGCGTGTACAGCAGGCCGCCCAGGGCATAGACCGCCACCGCCGCCCCTGCCGCGGTCAGCGACAACCCGAAGCGCGCGTGCAAGTAGGCCGGCGCGAACGCCAGGGCACCGAACACCAGCAGGCCTTCCACGAAAACCGTGGCCAGCACGATACGCGCCCAGGGCACGCCCAGCACCACCCGCACCTGGGCGGCGAAGCCCTGGCGCGGCGGCACGGCCGCGGCAGGCGCCGCCGCCTGCCTGGCGACTTCGCGCCACAGCAATATGCCCACGATCAGGTAGCCCGCCACCAACGCGCCAAATGCCCAGCGCCAGCCGACCGTATCGGCGAACCAGCCGCCGGCCAACTGGCCCGCGGCCATGCCCATGATGGTGCCGGTGAGAAAGCGCGCCAAGGTGGCCTGGCGCCGTTCGTAGGGCACGTTGTCGCCGATCCATGCCATCGACAGCGGCACGATGCCGGCCCCAGCCGCGCCGGACAAGGCGCGGCACAGCACCAGCATGTCGAGCGACGTTGCCAGCACCGCACCCGCGCTGCCAATCGCGCAGGCAAAGGTGGCCACGGCCACGACGCGGTATTTGCCATAACGGTCGCCCACTGGCCCGAAGAACATCTGCAGCAGTCCGTACGCAATCGCGAAGGCCGTGACAGTGGCCGCGGCCTGCCCGGTCGACGCACCGAAATCGGCCGCCAACCGGGGCAGCATGGGATCGCAGATACGGAACGCACAGGCGCTGACGAAAGCGGCCAGCGCCAGCAACGCGATGGCCCGGTTCTGGGAAGTGACGGGCGGCATCGACAGCACGTCAGTCGGGCAGGCGATAGCCCGTCGGCATGCGACGGGCCGCGATCACTTGCCCGCCCGAGCGCAGTTCGCGCAGCGCCAGCCGCGCCGCGTCGGCCTTCTCGATGCGATAGCGGTTCTGGTAGATGGGATCGTCGGTGTCGACGAGTTCGCCATTGGACTTGGTGGTCTGCAGCACGACAATGCCATCGGCCTGCTTCCAGCAACCGGATTCACGCAGGCCGGGACGGATGCGCTTGCCGATCTTGAGCTGGGTATCGTAGTGCATGGAGCCATCGGCGGACAGCACGATCAGTGCGCGGAAGTCGCCCGCCACGCCGCGCGGCCGGGTGTTCGACTGCCAGGTGCCCACCAGGCGGCTGCCCGGGTCGGCGGGCGCGCAGGCCACGGGCGGCGGCGGGGCGGCAGGTGCCACGGGCACCGGGGCTTGCTCGGTCTTGCGGGCCGCGCAGCCGGCCAGGATCAACGCGGCGCCCACGGCGCCGATATGGCGGTACCACAACAGACTTTTCATGACGTCCTCGAAACTACGCGCGTCACCGGGGCGGCAATAAGCCGGCCTGGACGCGCGCACTTGCAGGTGGGACTCTAATGAGGGTGGACCGCAGATGCAATGACGCCAGCTTGCAGGTGGTGTGTAAGCGCAACAGTCTCAAGGGGCGCAAGTCCGCCGATAATGGGCCGGCCTACCCCGCCGCTTTCTTGCGCAGCAGCGCCTGCATGCTGGCCGCGGCCGGCGACAAGGCCCGCCCCGCCAGCCGCATGATGCCCAGTTGCCGTTCGATGCGCGGGCGGGCAAGCGGCACGAAGACCAGGCCCGGCGAGTCCGGCGGCACCCCCAGGCGGGCCAGTACCGTGACGCCGACGCCGCGTTCCAGCATGGCCAGCAGCGACATCATGTTCGAGACGAAAACCTGCCGGTCCATCATGAATGCGGCCTGCGGATAGCCCGCCAGTTGGCGGTGCGCCACCGTGCCCACCAGCGGCAGCGGTGCAATCTCGCGCCAGGTGACGGACTTGCGCTGCGCCAGGGGATGCCCTTTGTGGCAAACCAGGCCGAACGCATCGCGCAGCAGCGGTTCGAACTCGAGCCGGCGATCGCGCGTGACGGGACTGCATACGCCCAGTTCGACTTCGCCGGCCAGCACCATGCGTTCGACGCCCTCGGAGTTGTCGTCGAAGATGCGCAAGGCCACGCCGGGATATTGCTGGCGGTAGGTGGCCATCAATTCGGGCAGCCAATGCGTGGCCACCGTTGCCACCGAGGCCAGCGCCAGCAAGCCGGCCTCGTTGCGGGCCAGCCCGCCCATCGCGCCGGCCACGCGATTGTGATGCTCGACCAGTTCGCGCGCCAGCGGCAGGCATTCCTGGCCGAAGCGCGTCAACACCACCCGGCTGCCGCGCTCGAACAGCGGCTGGCCCAGGCGATGCTCCATTTCCTTGATCGACAACGACAGGGCCGGCTGCGAGCGGCACGCGCGCGCCGCGGCGGCGCGGAAACTGCGTAATTCAGCCACCAGCAGGAAATGGCGGTAGTGCTGCACGGACAGGTCGGGAAGGTTGGGCATCGGGGCAGGCAGATGATTTGGCAAACTTATTTTTTGATATGAAAAATAAAATTTTCTGATGAAAAAAGCCAGCCTAAGATATCCGCATGTCGCCCGACCACGCCTTGCATCACCTGGATTTTGACTTCGTCGATACGCTGTCCGCGCAACCCGTCGCCGGCGGCCGCATGGTGACCGGGCTGGCCGGCACACCGGGCCGCCCGACGCTGCTGTGGGTGCCGGGCGCTTTTCATGGTGCATGGTGCTATGCGCATTACCTGCGTTTCTTCGCGGCGCGGGGCGTTGCCTGTGCCGCGCTGGACCTGCCCGGCCATGGCGGCCTGCCGCAAACGGCCGATTTCGCGCGCACGACGGTGGCCGACCTGGCGGCCTGCGTGATGGCGGCCTGCGATCGCCTTTGCGGGCCAGTGATCGTGGCCGGACATAGCATGGGCGCCCTGCCCGCCTTGCTGTGCGCGGCCGGCCGGCCGGTTGCCGGAGTGGTGCTGATGGCGCCATCGCCCCCCGCCAACCTGGCTGGCGCGCGGGCATTGCCCGCGGTACCGGCCGGCCTTCCGGTGGCGCCCCCCAACCTGCTGGAAATCGGCCTGCGCTTCCTTGCCGAACCCGGCATGCCGGATGAGGCCGCGCGGGTGGCGCGCCGCCTGTGCGCGGAAAGCCCCGAGGTCATCAACGACCGCTATCGACTGCGCGTGCCGGTGGATCCGGCCCGTATCCAGGCGCCGGGGTTGTGCCTGGAAGCCGGGCAGGACACGCCCGAGCGCCATCCGCCCGGCCAGGACCGCGCGGTGGCCGCGCTGTTCGGATTCGATTACTTGCTGCTGCCCGGGCAGCCGCACTGCATGATGTATGCGCGCGGCTGGCAGCAAAGCGCCCAGGCCATCCTGGACTGGACACTACACCTATAACCACGACCCGAGTCACCCAAGGAGACACCATGCCCGCTCCCGCCTTCTTCCGCGCCGCGCCAGCATTGCTGGCCCTGTCGCTGGCCATTGCCGCCGGCCCCGCCTTGGCCGCCGATGCCGCCAAGTGGCCCGCGCAGACCGTCACTATCATCGTGCCCTCGGCCCCTGGCGGCGCGGCCGACCTGACGGCACGCACCTTCGCCCAGTACCTCGGCCAGCGCACCGGCCAGACCGTGGTGGTCGAAGACCGCCCCGGCGCCGGCGGCATCGTGGGCACGCAGGCCGCCAGCAAGGCCGCAGCCGATGGCTATACCTATTTGCTGTCAACCAATTCGACACACAGCGCCAACCAGTTCCTGTACAAGTCGGTGCCTTACGACGCGCAGCGGGACTTCGCGCAGGTGGGGCTGTTCGGCACGTTCGGCTCGGTGGGCATCGTGGCGCCCGACGCGCCCTATCGCACGGTGCCCGAGCTGGTGGACTATGCGCGCAAGCATCCTGGCGAAGTCTTCTTCGGCTACTACAGTTCGTCGTCGCAAGTGCCGGCCGAGCTGTTCAAGGCACGAGCCAAGATCGAGGTGAGCGGCGCGGCCTACAAGAACATCACGCAAATCATCACCGACCTGCGCGGCAAGCAGATCGGCTTTGCCTTCGTCGACTACCTGACTGCCATGGGGCAGATCCAGGGCAAGGGGCTGCGCCCGATCGCCGTCAGCGCGGCCACACCCAACCCCGCCTGGCCCGATGTGCCCACCATGGCCACGTATTACCCAGGCTACGCCGTGGCCGGCTGGCTGGGCCTGTCGGCACCGGCCGGCACGCCCGCGCCGATCGTGCAGAAAATGAATCAATACATGCGCGAGGCCCTGGCCGATGCCCAGACGGCGGGCAAATTCCGCGACCTGGGCCTGCAGCCGGAATCGATGGACGTGGCGGCCTTCGATGCCTTCGTCAAGGCAGACACCGCACACTGGAAAGAATGGGTGGATATCGCGGGCATCAAGCCGCGCTGAGCGGCAAGCGCACCTCGTGCTTGATCTCGCGCAGTGCCACGATCGTGCGGGTCTGCCGGATACCCGGCAAGTTGAACAGGAACCGGTGCAGGAACCGGTCGTAGGCTTCCGGGCTTTCCACCAGTATTTTCAGCAGGAAGTCCGAATCGCCCGTCACGGCATAGCACTCGAGGATCTCGGGCGCATCGCGCACCGAGCGCTCGAAGTTCTCGACCGTGCTGGCCGAATGCCGTTCCAGGCTGATCTGCGCGAACATGCAGCCCTGCAGCCCGACCTTCGAGCGATCCACCTGCGCGGTGTAGCCCGTGATGACGCCGGCCGCCTCCAGGGCTTTCACGCGCCGCCACACCGGGGCGGTCGACAGGCCCACCTGGTCGGACAATTGCTGCGCCGAGGCGCGGCCGTCTTCCTGCAGGGCCCGCAGAATGCCGATGTCGGTTTTGTCCATACTGCCCCCTTATCAAGCCAAAACGAAATGTTCATTTCAAATTATAGGGATTTCACGATCCAATAACGCAATAAATCGCTGGTTGAGCGCACCTATCATGGTAAGAACAAATAGGAGCGCCCCATCATGGATGGAACCCCGGCGGCCGAACCGGCTCTGGACCTGGACTACCAGCTGCAAGACAACCTGACCCGCACGCGCGGCCGGGTCTTTCTGACCGGCACGCAAATGATGGTGCGCCTGCTGCTGGCGCAGCGCCGCCTGGACCGCGAACGCGGCTTGAACACCGCCGGCTTCGTATCGGGTTATCGCGGTTCGCCGCTGGCTGGCGTGGACATGGCGATGTGGAAGGCCAAGGCTATCCTCGATGCCCACCAGGTCACGTTCCTGCCCGGCATCAATGAAGACATGGCCGCCACCGCCGTCATGGGCACGCAGCAGGCGGGCGTGCGCGACGACCGCAAGGTCGATGGCGTGTTTGCCCTGTGGTACGGCAAGGGCCCCGGCGTGGACCGCGCGGGCGATGCCCTGCATCATGGCAATGCCGCCGGCGCCTCGCGCCATGGCGGCGTGCTGGTCGTGGTGGGCGACGACCACACGGCCGTATCGTCGTCGATCCCGCATGCCAGCGAGGCATCCCTGATCGGTTGGCAGATGCCCATCGTGCATCCGGCCTCGATCGACGAATACGAGACCTTCGCGCTCTGGGGCTGGGCGCTGTCGCGCCACAGCGGCACCTGGGTGGCGTTCAAGGCCATATCCGAAACCGTGGAAAGCGGCCAGGCGTACACGCCGGCCCCCCCCGCCTGCTATGACATGCCGGCCAACCCGGAACTGCCGCCCGAAGCCCTGGAATATACGGCGCGCGACTTCCTGTCGCTGGCCGTGGAAGCCCGCATGCAGACGCGGCTGCAAGCCGTACGCGCCTTTGCGCGGCGCCACTCGATCGACAAGCTGGTTTGCCCGGCGCCCGGCGCGACCGTGGGGCTGGTGACCGTGGGCAAGGCCCACCTGGACACGCTGGAAGCCCTGTCCCGCCTGGGCATCGACCCACACGCCGCCGATACCCCGGTGCGCATCTACAAGCCCGGCCTGACCTGGCCGCTGGACGCCCAACGCCTGCATGCGTTCGCCCACGGCCTGTCGCACATTCTGGTGATCGAAGAGAAAGGCGCGGTGGTCGAAAGCCAGATCAAGGACTTGCTGTACAACCGCCCCGAACGCCCCAGCGTCGCCGGCAAGACCGGCCTGGACGGCGAGCCGCTGGTGCCGTCGGCCGGACAGTTGCGGCCATCGCTGCTGGCCGGTCCGCTGTCGGCCTGGCTGGCGCGCAACGCCGGCCTGCGCAGCAGCGCCGACCCGGCGGCGTTCGCCTGTCCCGCGCCGCTGTCCAACGATGCCGACGGCATGCGCCGGCGCCCCTATTTCTGCTCGGGCTGTCCGCACAATAGCTCGACCAAAGTGCCTGAAGGCAGCCAGGCGCTGGCCGGCGTGGGCTGCCACTACATGGCGGCCTGGATGGACCGCGATACCGGAGGCCTGACCCAGATGGGCGGCGAAGGCGCCGACTGGATCGGCCTGTCTCGCTATATAGATACGCCGCACGTGTTCCAGAACATGGGCGAAGGCACGTATTACCATTCCGGCTACCTGGCGATCCGGCAGGCGGTGGCGGCGCGCGCCAACATCACCTACAAGATCCTGTTCAATGACGCGGTCGCCATGACCGGCGGCCAGCCGGTGGACGGCCCGATCTCGGTGCCCCAGATCTGCCAGCAATTGCGTGGCGAAAACGTGGCGCGCATCGTGGTCACCACCGACGAGCCCGAGAAATACCATGGCACCGAACTGCCGGCCGGCACCACCGTGCACCATCGGCGCGAACTGGATGCCCTGCAGCGCGAACTGCGCGAAACCGCAGGCGTCACGGTATTGATCCACGACCAGACCTGCGCGGCCGAAAAGCGGCGGCGCCGCAAGAAGCAGCAGTTTCCCGACCCGGCGCGCCGCCTGCTGATCAACAGCGCGGTGTGCGAAGGCTGCGGCGATTGCGGCGTGCAGTCGAACTGCCTGTCCATCGTGCCGCTGGAAACCCCTTACGGCCGCAAGCGCGCCATCGACCAATCCAGCTGCAATAAAGACTATTCCTGCGCCGAAGGCTTCTGCCCCAGTTTCGTGTCCGTAATGGGAGGCAAGCTGCGCAAGCAGGCCGCGCCATCATCCGGCGAACCGGCCTGGCGGCAGCATCTGGCTGCCTTGCCCCTGCCGCCGTCCCATGCCCCCGAGCAACCTTATCGCATGCTGGTGGCCGGCATGGGCGGCACCGGCGTGATCACCATCGGTGCCATCGTCTCCATGGCCGCGCACCTGCAAGGCCTGTCGGCCTCGGTGCTGGACCTGACCGGCCTGGCCCAGAAAGGCGGCACCGTGGTCAGCCACATACGGCTGGCACCGGCCCATGCGCCCAACGGCCCGGTGCGGCTCGATTGGCAGCAAGCCGATGCCGCCATCCTGTGCGACCCGGTGGCGGCGGTGGCGCCCGATTCGCTGGGCGCGCTGCGCCACGGGCACACGCAGGTCATGGTCAACACCTATGTGGCCCCGGTGTCGGACTTCACCCGCGATCCGGACGCGGCCCTGCGGCCCGAGGCGCTGCTGGCCAAGATCCGCCATGCGGCGGGCGAGGCCAATACGGCCGCGCTGGATGCGCACCAGGCGGCACTGGCACTGTTTGGCGACAGCATCCTGTCGAACATGTTCATGCTGGGCTACGCCTGGCAGCGCGGCGCCGTGCCACTGTCGCATGGCGCGCTGGTGCGCGCCATCGAACTCAATGGCGTGGCGGTGCAGGCCAACCGCGACGCCTTCGAGGCCGGCCGCCTGGCGGCGTACCGGCCCCAGGCGCTGGACAGCGCACTGCGCCCGGCGGCCCAGGTCGTGCAACTGCACGTGCCGGAATCGTTCGAGCACGTGGTGGCACGCCGCGTGCGCGACCTGGCCGCCTACCAGAACGCCGCCTATGCGCACCGGTACCAGCAACTGGTCGAGCACGTGGCGCAACGCGAACGCGAACTGGCGCCTTCTGCGCGAACGCCCCGGCTGGCGATGGCGGTGGCGCGCAGCCTGTACAAGCTGATGGCCTACAAAGACGAGTACGAAGTCGCGCGGCTATACACCGATGGCGGCTTCCAGCAACAATTGCGCGAGCAATTCGAGGGCGACTACACGCTGCGCTTCCACATGGCACCGCCGCTGCTGGCCCGCAAAGACCCGCATACCGGGGTTCCCCGCAAGATCGCGCTGGGGCCGGCCACCCTGGGCGCCATGCGGGTGCTGGCACGGTTCAAGGGTCTGCGCGGCACCTGGCTGGACCCGTTCGGCCATGGCGCCGAGCGGCGTATGGAACGCCAACTGATCGATGAATACCGGGATACGGTGCAAGTCCTGCTGGATCACCTGTCGCCCACCAACCTGGCGCAGGCCGCGAGTATTGCCGCCCTGCCCGATAAAGTGCGCGGATTCGGGCATGTCAAGGCGGCCAGTGTGGCAAACTATCGCAAGGCTTTGCAGCAGATGCTGCAACACTACGGCCCGCCTGCCTCTCCAGGCGTTTCCTGGCGCAAGAGCGCATGAAGCGATGCCCTGAGAGCAAGCACTACGCCGTACGCGCCTTGCCCGTGAGGTCGTCGTATTTTGTTACAATTAATTGGGGAACTGAGTAATAGTTCTTCTTGTTCCCTCCCCCCCTCGTCACTAGAATTAGTGTCATGCGAGGGGTGCTACACTATATGTAGTGGTCGTCAGAATTGTCGGATTCACTCCGCCTGGCGCAGCCGGGCGTTCGTTCCGGCGCAGCACGACCCCCTCCCCAGATATTCAGCAGCCGGCATGGGCACGCCTCATGCCCTTATCTACGCTATTCCACAGGAGCTTCCATGCAGACTACGATCGCCTCTGTGACCCGGCCTTCCGCCGTGCCGCCCTCCCAAACAGATGCCCCCGCCGATGCCAACGGCGGACAATGGGCCAGTTACAACGTCATCCGGCGCAATGGCTCAGTGGTGGGTTTCGAACCCAGCAAGATCGCCATCGCCATGACCAAGGCATTCCTGGCCGTCAACGGCGGCCAGGGCGCCGCCTCGGCGCGCGTGCGCGAGCTGGTCGAGACACTGGCCTCGCAAGCCGTCACCGCCCTGGTGCGCAACCGCCCGGCTGGCGGTACCTTCCATATTGAAGACATCCAGGACCAGGTCGAACTGGCCCTGATGCGCTCGGGCGAGCACGATGTGGCCCGCGCCTACGTGCTGTATCGCGAAAAGCGCGCGCAGGAACGCGCCGCCGCCGCCGAAGTGCTGGAAAAAACCGCACCGGCCGCCACCCAGGAAAGCCACCTGAACGTGGTGGACAACGGCGAGCGCCGCCCGCTCGACCTGGCCGCACTGCGCGCCACCATCGAGGCCGCCGGCGAAGGCCTGAGCGAATTCATCGACACCGAAGCCATCCTGAAGGAAACGGTCAAGAACCTGTACGACGGCATCCCTGTCGACGAAGTGTTCAAGTCCGCCATCCTGTCGGCGCGCGCGCTGGTCGAGAAAGACCCAGCCTACAGCCAGGTCACGGCGCGCCTGCTGCTGCACACGATCCGCAAGGAAGTGCTGGGCGAAGAAGTGTCGCAATCCGGCATGCTTACCCGCTACGCCGAATACTTCCCCACCTTCATCCAGCGTGGCATCGAAGGCGGCCTGCTCGATCCCAAGCTGGCCAGCTATGACCTGGCGCGCGTGGCCGCGGCGCTGGACGCCCGCCGCGACCTGCAGTTCGGCTACCTGGGCCTGCAAACGCTGTACGACCGCTACTTCCTGCACATCCGCGGCACCCGCATCGAATTGCCGCAGGTGTTCTTCATGCGTGTGGCCATGGGCCTGGCGCTGCGCGAAGCCGACCGCGAAGCGCGCGCCATCGAGTTCTACGAGATCCTGTCGTCGTTCGACTTCATGAGCTCGACCCCCACGCTGTTCAACTCGGGCACGCTGCACTCGCAACTGTCGTCGTGCTACCTGACCACCGTGTCCGACGACCTGGAAGGCATCTACGACGCCATCAAGGAAAACGCGCTGCTGGCCAAGTACGCCGGCGGCCTGGGCAACGACTGGACCCCGGTGCGCGCGCTGCGCAGCCACATCAAGGGCACCAATGGCGAAAGCCAGGGCGTGGTGCCGTTCCTGAAGGTCGTCAACGACACCGCCGTGGCAGTGAACCAGGGCGGCAAGCGCAAGGGCGCGGTGTGCACGTACCTGGAAACGTGGCACCTGGACATCGAGGAATTCCTCGAGCTGCGCAAGAACACGGGCGACGAACGCCGCCGCACCCACGACATGAACACGGCCAACTGGATCCCCGACCTGTTCATGAAGCGTGTCATGGAAGGCGGCGAATGGACGCTGTTCTCGCCGTCCGATTGCCCCGACCTGCACGACAAGTACGGCAAGGCCTTCGAACAAGCCTACCTGGGCTACGAAGCCCGCGTCGCCAGCGGCGAACTGAAGCTGTTCAAGAAAATGCCGGCGCTGTCGCTGTGGCGCAAGATGCTGTCGATGCTGTTCGAAACCGGCCATCCCTGGATCACGTTCAAGGACCCGTGCAACATCCGCTCGCCGCAGCAGCACGTGGGCGTGGTGCACAGCTCGAACCTGTGCACCGAGATCACCCTGAACACCAACGAGTCGGAAATCGCGGTGTGCAACCTGGGTTCGGTGAACCTGGTCGCGCACATGAAGCCCGCTGCCGCCGGCGGTTTCGAGCTCGACCACGACAAGCTCGAGCACACGGTCGGCATTGCCATGCGCATGCTCGATAACGTGATCGACATCAACTACTACGCAGTCAAGAAGGCCAAAGACTCCAACGAGCGCCATCGCCCGGTGGGCATGGGTATCATGGGCTTCCAGGACTGCCTGCAGATGATGCGCGTGCCGTATGCCTCGCAAGCGGCTGTCGAATTCGCCGATCGTTCAATGGAAGCCGTGTGCTATCACGCTTACTCGGCATCCAGCGAACTGGCGCAAGAACGCGGCCGTTATCCGTCGTACGAAGGTTCGCTGTGGTCGCGTGGCATCTTGCCGCAAGACACGTTGGCGATGCTGCGTGAAGAACGCGGTGGCCATGTCGAAGTCGATGAATCGAGCACGCTTGATTGGAATGCGTTGCGTGCACGCATCAAAGAACATGGCATGCGCAACTCGAACTGCATCGCAATTGCCCCAACTGCGACAATTTCCAATATCATTGGTGTATCTGCGTGCATCGAACCTACTTTCCAGAACTTGTACGTCAAATCGAATCTCTCCGGCGAGTTCACGGTCGTAAACGATTATCTCGTGCGTGACCTGAAGAAACTCGGTCTCTGGGACGAAGTCATGGTCGCCGACCTCAAGTACTTCGACGGCAGCCTGTCCCGTATCGATCGCGTACCTTCCGAACTTCGCGAACTCTACGCCACTGCGTTCGAAGTCGAACCGCGCTGGCTGGTCGAGTGCGCGTCGCGCCGCCAAAAATGGATCGACCAGGCTCAATCGCTCAACATCTACATGGCGGGCGCTTCGGGCAAGAAACTCGACGACACCTACAAGCTGGCATGGCAGCGTGGCCTGAAGACCACCTACTACCTGCGTACGCTGGGCGCCACCAGCGCTGAAAAGTCCACGGGCCGCGGCGGCGAATTGAACGCCGTCAACGCCGCCGGCCACGCCGCCACTGCGGTCGTGGCGGCCACCCCTGCTTTGCCGGAACCCGAAGTTCTCGGGGCGGTTTGCACCATGCGGCCGGGCGATCCCGGCTTCGAAGAGTGCGAAGCCTGCCAGTAATCACCACCGCCCCCGGAGAATTCATTCATGCTTAATTGGGAAGAAGACAACCTCGCAGTCAAACCGGCGCAATCGCCCGCCCCCGCGGCGGGCGGGCAGCCGGCTGCGCCTGCGGTCCAGCCAGCCCGCGCCGCCACCGGCGTGTTCGGCGATTCGGCGCTGCCCACCCCGGCCGCGCCCCAGCATTCAGCCAACCTGCAAAGCGGCGATGACGCCGCCGCGCAACGCGTCAGGGTCGCCGACAAGCGCATCATCAACGGCAAGACCGACGTCAATCAGCTGGTTCCGTTCAAATACAAGTGGGCCTGGGAAAAATACCTGGCCACCTGCGCCAACCACTGGATGCCGCAGGAAATCAACATGTCGCGCGACATCTCCCTCTGGAAGAACCCCAACGGGCTCACCGAAGACGAGCGCCGTATCGTCAAGCGCAACCTGGGTTTCTTCGTCACGGCCGACTCGCTGGCCGCGAACAACATCGTGCTGGGCACCTACCGCCACATCACGGCGCCCGAATGCCGCCAGTTCCTGCTGCGCCAGGCGTTCGAAGAAGCCATTCACACGCACGCTTATCAGTACATCGTCGAAAGCCTCGACCTGGACGAAGCCGAGATCTTCAACGCTTATAACGAAGTTCCGTCCATTCGAGCCAAAGACGAATTCCTGATCCCGTTCATCGACGCGATCGCCGACCCCAACTTCAATACGGGCACTCCCGAAGCCGACCAGACGCTGCTGAAGTCGCTGATCGTGTTCGCATGCCTGATGGAAGGCCTGTTCTTCTACGTGGGGTTCACGCAAATCCTGGCGCTGGGCCGCCAGAACAAGATGACCGGCGCCGCCGAGCAGTACATGTACATCCTGCGCGATGAATCCATGCACTGCAATTTCGGCATCGACCTGATCAACACCATCAAGCTGGAAAACCCCCATCTGTGGACGCCGGAATTCCGCGAGGAAATCCGCGAGCTGTTCCAGAAAGCGGTAGAACTCGAATACGCTTACGCCGAAGACACGATGCCGCGCGGCGTGCTGGGCTTGAACGCCCCCATGTTCAAGTCGTACCTGCGCTTCATCGCCAATCGCCGTTGCCAGCAAATTGGGATAGAACCGCTGTATCCGCAGGAAGAAAACCCCTTCCCGTGGATGGCGGAAATGATCGATCTTAAGAAGGAACGCAACTTTTTCGAAACACGCGTGATCGAATACCAGACTGGCGGGACGCTGAGCTGGGAATGATGTGCATCGGCCGCCGCGCGCAATGACTTTGCGCGACGACCTGATGCCGGCTCCGTCGGCCTGGGTATTCGAATACGCAGTACCAAGCGGTAGGTTGCCCGATGTCGGGCACCTGCCGGCGCCATTTGAGATGGCTCGCGCAAGACGCGGGGGCCATATCAAATGGCTGTGCCGAATTCATTAGCGCAAACCGTAGTAGCTGTCGCCCGCATGGGGCAGCGGCATGCGCCGATGAATAGCCCGGGCGCGATCCGTTTTTCGACGGATAGTGGCACGGGTTTAAGTTCTGGGACCCCTGAACCTAAGGAGCATAACCATGGCAACAGCCAAGAAAGCCGCCAAGAAAGCGGTGAAGAAACCCGCCGCCAAGAAGGCCGCGGCCAAGAAATCCCCGGCCAAGAAGGCCGTGAAGAAAGTCGCCGTGAAGAAAGTTGCGGCCAAGAAACCCGCCGTGAGGAAGACGGCGGCCAAGAAACCGGCAGTGAAGAAGACCGCCGCCAAGAAGACCGTGAAGAAAGCCGCTGCCAAGAAGGCGGTGAAGAAAGCGGTTGCCAAAAAGGCGGTAAAGAAGGTCGCTGCCAAGAAGGCCGTGAAGAAAGCGGTCAAAAAGGCCCCGGCCAAGAAAGCCGCCAAAAAGGCCGTAGCCAAGAAGGCCGTCAAGAAAGCGGCCAAGAAGGCGCCTGCCAAGAAGGCGGCTAAGAAAGCGCCTGCCAAGAAAGCGGCCAGGAAGGCGCCGGCGAAGAAGGCTGCTGCCAAGAAGGCCGCTGCCAAGAAGCCTGCCGCCAAAAAGCCTGCTGCCAAGAAGGCCGCGCCCAAGAAGCCCGCCACGCCGCCGTCCACGGCTGCTGCCCCGGGTGCAAAAACCGCGCTGAACCCTGCCGCGTCGTGGCCCTTCCCGACGGGCGGCCGTCCGTAATACGGACGGAACCGTTCTTTAGCGGTACCCTCAGCCGCCTGGCTTCGGCCAGGCGGCTTTTATGTTGCCGCCGGGCAAGCCGAAGGCGCAGCGTGGGGGCTTGTAGTTCGTTGCCCCACGCATTGCCATAGGGTCATGCGACAATAACAGCCGTTATTTTTTGGCAGACCGTCCCTATGTTCGGCGATATCCTCCGCTTCCTGCTCGAAATCACCTTCACGCTGTTCGGGGCCGCCCTGATCGCGCGCGCCTGGACCCACGCGGTGCGCCTGCATCCATTCAACCCGCTGGCCCGCGGCATCTATCAAGTCACCAACTGGCTGGTGCTGCCGCTGCGCAAGCTGGTGCCGGCCGGCCACTCGGTCGACTGGACCAGCCTGCTGGCCGCCTGGCTGGTTGCGCTGCTCTACCTGGTGCTGATCTGGCTGTTGGCCGTGGGGTCGCTGATTCCGGCCGCGATGCTGCCCAAGGCGCTGGCTTCTTCGCTGCTGATGGTAGTGAAATGGGCCCTGAACCTGATCGTGTGGCTGACACTGCTGCAGGCGGTGCTGTCGTGGATCAACCCCATGTCGCCGCTGATGGCGCTGCTGCAGACCCTGACCGCGCCCATGCTCGACCCCATCCGGCGCATCCTGCCCCGGGGCGCGGCAATCGACTTCTCGCCGCTGGTGCTGCTGATCCTGGCGCAGATCACGCTGATGATGCTGGCCCGCCTGACCTACGGCCTGCTGGGCGTATAGGGCAGCCTAGGCAGGCACCCGGCACAGAAACACAACCGCACAAAAGCACAGGCGCCCGCCAAGGCGGGCGCCTGCATCTACATGGCACGCCGGGCGCTACGCGCCCCGGCGGTATCAGTAAGGCGCCACGCGGGTGGGACCCGCGCCGCTGATCACTTGCACGCGCTGGCCCACGCTGATGGGTACATCGGCCTCTTGGCCTACGACACGGGTTTCGCCATTATCCAGGCGCACCGTGATTTCAAGGCCGGAAGCGCGGCCCGCACGGTTTTCGACCGCATTGCCGGCCAGGGCGCCCAGGATGGCACCGCCCACGGTAGCCAGGGCACGGCCCGTGCCGCCGCCCACGGCATTACCCGCTACGCCGCCCAGGGCACCGCCGGCAATCATGCCCACGCCGCTGGACCGATCTTCCTGGATGGTGATGGGGCGCACACCGGTGACCGTGCCGATACGCACGATTTGCTCGCGCTGGGCCTGGTCAAACGAATAGACGCCGCTGGAGGCGCTGCGATTGGCGCAGCCGCCCAGCAAAGCCATCGAGGTAACGATCGCGGCCACGGCCAACCAGCGACCGGTGCGCGGTGCAATAACGGAGGGGGACAGGGTTTGGCTCATGTGGACTCCTTGGTCGGGTAACGCATATTCTATGCAACTGATCATACTCTGGCACACGATAAATAGCCGGGTACGAAACAGCATGCAACTTTTAAGACAGTTGCCGCAGTGCAGCGTAACCACGGCGTAACGCCTTGATGGCTGCCTTTTCCAGCGGGCCGGCCATCGCTTCGACCACCGGCTGCCCGGGCAGTTCCTGATGCCGGCGGCCCAGTAACCCCGCCCCTAGGCCGGCAAGCCGATGTCGTAAGCCGCGCGCAATTGCGCGTCGATATCGGCACGGCTGGGCGTATGGTTCTGGGGGCCGCGCGAAGCGATCTTGATCGCCCCCATCAAGTTGGCCAGGCGGCAGCTATCCAGCCAGTTCCAGCCGTTGGTCAACCCGTACAGCAGCCCCGCGCGATGCGCGTCGCCGCAGCCCGTGGGGTCGACCACCGCGGTGGGACGAACCGGCGGGACTTCGATACTGGTGCCATCGACCAGCAGCGTGGCGCCTTCCGCACCGCGCGTCACCACCACGGCCTGCAAGCCGGCAGCAATCTGCGCCATGCTGCGGCCCGTGCGCTGCTCGACCACGCCGGCCTCGTAGTCGTTGACGGTCAGCGCCTGGGCCATGCCCAGCATGCGGTCGAGATCGGCCCCGTCGAACAGCGGCATGGCCTGGCCCAGGTCGAAAATGAACGGGATACCGGCGGCGTGCAGCCGTTCGGCATGGGCGAACATGCCGGCCTTGGCATCCGGCGCGACGATGGCCCAGGCGGCCTGGGCGCCGCCAAGGTCGTTCTGCGCCGAGAGTTCCATGGCGCCGGGGTGGAATGCGGCGATCTGATTGTCTTCGAGATCAGTGGTGATGAAGCACTGGGCCGTGAAGGTGCCCGGCATGACGCGCAGGCGCGAAGTGTCTATCCCCAGGCTGGTGAAGCGCTCCAGGTAGTCGGTGGCGTCGTCGCCCACGGTGGCCACGGGCACCGGGTGGCCGCCCAGCAGCTTCAGGTTGTAGGCGATATTGCCGGCGCATCCACCATATTCCTTGCGCATGGCCGGTACCAGGAACGACACGCTGAGCGATTGGATGCGATCGGGCAGGATGTGCTCTTTGAAGCGGCCATCGAATACCGCGATGGTGTCGAACGCCATCGAACCGCAAACCAGAACAGGAGCCGTCATGCTTGTCATCCTTCAGGGAAAGAACTTGTCGAGTTGGTAGCCGTTTACATGGGCGCCGGACACGTCGATAGGCACCTCGATATTGATCTCGGCACCGGGCTCGAAGGGGCCCGCCGCCTGGCTGGGCGACAGATAGTCTTCAGGCCGCAGCACCTTGCGTACCACCACGGTATCGGAAAGATCGGTCAGGTCGAGCAACAGCGCCGGCCAATGCTGGGGTTTGTCGTAGCGGTTGCGCAGGGAAACCCGCAACACCAGGCTGCTGAGATCGTCCCGGGCGGATGCCCCGGCCTGGCCGCGCGGCGGCTGCAGCGATGAAGACGTAATGAAAATACGTTCGATGCGACGCGCGTAGCCGATCTGGCAGCCCAGCGGCTGGCACAGGCTGGCAAGCAGCGGGCGCAGCGGCGGCGCGGCGGTCGCGATGGCCGAGCGATACACATACACCAATTGCAGCGCCAACAGCAGCAAGCCGAGCACGCAGGCATAGCCCCACAGGCTGCGCAGCAAATGACGGCGGTCCTGGCGGTCGGTATCCAGGAATTCGGGCGGCGTACGGCCCACGTCGGTGGCGCCGTAATAGCGGGTGCGGGCCTCGCCCAGCACGGCGGGCTGGACCGTGACATGGGGGGCGTCGGATTCGGACTCGGCCTCGGCCATGCCGGCGTCAGCATCTGGGGTTTCGGTGCCGGCCTCGAGCGGTATCCGGACGCCGGGGCCGGCAGCGACGGGTTCCGCCCGCAACGTGGGCTCGTCATCGTCGGTGGGCTCGTCGTCGAATGCGTCTAAGTCATCGGCTTCGGTGGCCTGGCCGACATAGGGATCGTGCCGCCGGATGTCGGAGCGGCCCCGCAAGACGGCCGGAGAAGCGCCCAGGCTGGGTTCGGGCCGCGCCGACAAATGCGGGATGGGCGCCGCGGCAGGATCGGCAATCGGCCGTATCGGCGATGGCGCGGATACCGATTCGGATTCGGATTCGGGCAGGGGTCCCGCCGCCGGCGGTGCCTGCCGGGCGGACGGATCGGCTTGCGGAATTTGCGCAACCAGGCAGGCACGGCCATCGAACACCGTCGCGCAGGCGCCGCAGCGCACCAGGCCGTTGCGCACCCGCAGTTGGTCGGGCACCACCTTGAAGGCGGTGCCGCACTGCGGGCAGCGGGTCGTCATGGCCATGGCGAGTTTTCCATGCGGCCCGCTCAGCTCTTGCGCCCGTGCAGGCAGACCCAGCCATCGCGGGTCTGCCAGACCGACATGGACAGCCAGGGCGCATAGGCGGCCGCCACTTCCTGGGCCTGGCGCTCGAGTACGCCCGACAGCACCAACTGGCCGCCCGCCGCGACGCGCCCGGCCAACATGGGAGCCAGCACCTTCAGCGGGTTGGACAGGATATTGGCCACCACCACCTGGTACGTGCCGTCGCTCAGCCCGTCGGGCAGCATGGCCTGCAGTTCGACCTGGTTGACGCGGGCATTGTCGGCCGTGGCCTGCACTGCCTGCGGGTCGATGTCGACCGCGTCGGTGGCGCCGGCGCCCAGCTTGCGGGCCGCGATGGCCAGGATGCCTGAACCGCAGCCGTAGTCGAGCAACGTGGCGCCGGCCGGCAGTTCGGCCTCGAGCCAGGCCAGGCACAGATGGGTCGTGGGATGGCTGCCGGTGCCGAAGGCCAGGCCCGGATCGAGTTCGATATGGATAGCGTCGTCGGCCAGGCCGGCCAGGCCGGGCACGGCCGGATCGTCGCGATGCCAGCTGGGCACGATCCAGAGGCGCCGGGCGATATGAATGGGGCCGAACTGCGACTGCGTCAGGCGCACCCAGTCGGCATCGGGAACGTCGCGCAAGGTCCAGCCGCCGGCCAGGATGGGGTCGAGCCCGGCCCCGGCCATGGCCTGTTCGTAGACCTGCGCCGGATCGGCGCCATCGGGCAGCAGCGCCACGACGCGGTTGCGGTCCCAGGCCTGCACATCGGGTTCGGTGCCGGGTTCGCCGAACAACGGGCGCTCGGCCTCGGTGCCCAGGTCGGCATCTTCCACCGAGACCGACAACACGCCGGCTTCGAGCAGCGCATCGGACAGCGCTTCGGCCTGCGCCTCGAGGCAATGAAGCACAAGTTCACGCATGGCGGTTCTTCCGGTAAGGCGGGCCATGACGGCCCGCCTGTGCATCAAGGGCGCTGGGCCAGCTTTTGCTCGAGATAATGGATGCTGGTGCCGCCTTCGATGAAGCGGGCATCCTGCAGCAGTTCGCGATGCAGCGGGATATTGGTGGAAATGCCTTCCACCACCATCTCGGACAGCGCAATGCGCATGCGGGCCAGCGCCTGGTCGCGCGTGTCACCGTACGTGATGACCTTGGCGATCATCGAGTCGTAGTTGGGCGGCACGAAATAGCCGTTGAAGGCGTGCGAATCGATGCGCACCCCGGGCCCGCCCGGCGTATGCCAGTTGGTGATGCGGCCGGGGCTGGGCACGAAGCGGAACGGATCTTCGGCGTTGATGCGGCATTCGAGGGCATGGCCCTTGAACACGACATCGCGCTGGCGCAACAGGAACTTCTCGCCTGCGGCGATGCGGATCTGCTGCTGGACCAGATCGATGCCGGTGATCAGCTCGGTGACGGGGTGTTCGACCTGGATACGGGTGTTCATTTCGATGAAATAGAACTCGCCGTTTTCGTACAGGAACTCGAACGTGCCCGCGCCGCGATAGCCCATTTTGCGGCAGGCGTCGGCGCAGCGGTCGCCGATGCGCTCGATCAGGCGGCGGGCAATACCCGGGGCCGGCGCTTCTTCGATGACCTTCTGGTGGCGGCGCTGCATGGAGCAATCGCGCTCGCCCAGCCAGACGGCATTGCGCCCGCCATCGGCCAGCACCTGGATTTCTACATGGCGCGGGTTCTCGAGGAACTTCTCCATATAGACTTCGGGGTTGTTGAAGGCGGCACCGGCCTCGGAGCGGGTCATGGCCACGGCATTGAGCAGCGCGGCCTCGGTATAGACCACGCGCATGCCACGCCCACCACCCCCGCCAGCGGCCTTGATGATCACGGGATAGCCCACTTCGCGGGCCACGCGCACGATTTCCTGCGGGTCGTCGGGCAGCGCGCCTTCCGAGCCGGGCACCACCGGCACGCCGGCTTCGATCATGGAGCGCTTGGCGCTGACCTTGTCGCCCATCAGCCGGATGGTTTCGGGACGCGGTCCGATGAACACGAAACCGCTTTTCTCGACCCGGTCGGCGAAATCGGCGTTTTCGGACAGGAAGCCGTAGCCCGGGTGGATGGCCTCGGAATCGGTGACTTCGGCCGCCGAGATGATGGCGGGCATGTTCAGGTAGCTTTCGCGCGACGGCGCCGGCCCGATGCACACGGACTCGTCGGCCAGGCGTACGTACTTGGCGTCGCGGTCGGCCTCGGAGTGCACCACCACCGTCTTGATGCCGAGCTCGCGGCAGGCACGTTGAACGCGCAGCGCGATCTCGCCGCGATTGGCGATCAGGATTTTTTCAAACATATCAGCAATCAGCCAATGACGAACAGCGGTTGGCCGTATTCGACGGGTTCGCCGTTCTCGACGAGGATCTCTTTGATGACGCCGGACTTGTCGGCTTCGATTTCATTGAGCAGCTTCATGGCTTCAATGATGCACAACGGGTCGCCTTCCTTGACCGACTGGCCTACATCGATGAAGGGCGCGGCGCCGGGGTTGGGCGCGCGATAGAAGGTGCCCACCATGGGTGCCTTGACGACGTGGCCTTGCACGGCGGGCGGGGCTTCGGGGGCCGGCGCGGCAGGGGCGGCGGCCGGGGCAGCGGCGGCGGCGGGCGCTTCGGGCATATGGTAGGCCACCGGTTGCAGGGTCTGCGAGAACTTGACGATGCGGACCTTGCCTTCGCCTTCGGTGATTTCAAGCTCGGCAATGCCCGATTCCGCCACCAGGTCGATCAGGGTCTTGAGTTTTCGGAGGTCCATAGAAGCTGCTTCCCGATTAGTGTTGGCGGCGCGTTGCGTCAGGGCCGCGCCATATTGTATGTGGAGGTAAGGAGTGAATCCGGAGACTGGAATGCCGCACTAATGCCGTGCCGCATAACGCACTGCCGCCTCGTAGCCGTCGGCCCCCAGGCCGCAGACCAGGCCGACGGCCAGGTCGGATAGGTAGGAATGCTGCCGGAATGGCTCGCGTTTATACAAGTTCGACAAATGTACTTCAACAAAAGGGATCGCGGCCGCTGCCAGCGCGTCGCGCACCGCGACGCTGGTGTGCGTGTAGGCCGCCGCGTTGATGACGATGAAATCGGTGCCGTCCTGGCGGGCGGCCTGGATACGATCGACCAGCGCGCCTTCGTGGTTGCTTTGCCATGCGGTCAGCCCGACCCCAAGCTGCGCGGCCAGCGTGTCCAGGCCCTGGTTGATCTGCGCCAGCGTCAAGCTGCCATAAATATGGGGCTCGCGAGAACCCAGCAGGTTCAGGTTGGGGCCGTGCAAAACCAGGATTTGTTGCGCCATGTGGGTTGCGCCGGAAGGCCAGCCGCAAAGTGTCGGCAAAACTATCGATAAACCGCCTTTTTACGCCTATTCACATCATTTGTCCAACAGATACGCGGCGGCGGTGCAATATTGTTACTGAATAAAACAGCCGGATCAGGTGGACAATCCGGCAAGCGTGCGGTCGAGATCGTCCATCTGAATCTGGCCCAGGATTTTCCGGCTAATTCGGCCATTGGCATCGAAAACCAGCGTAAATGGCAAGCCGCCAGCTGGGTTGCCCAAGGTGCGCAGGGTGTCGATGGCCCCGCCCCCCATTACCAGCAGCGGGTAGGACACCGGCACTTTTTGCAGAAATTCCCGCATGTTCTCGGCTTTATCCACGCCGATTCCCACGAACTGGATGCCCGCATGCTTTTCGTGCAGGGCTTGCAGTTCGGGCATTTCTTTCACGCAAGGGGCGCACCAGGTTGCCCAGAAATTGACCACCATGGGCCGCCCCTGCCATTCGGCCAGCGTGTGGGAGTTGCCATCGAGGTCAGGCAGCGGCAGCGTGCGCAAGGCGGCAACCGGATCACCGGCGGCAGGGGGAGCAACATCGGGCACGGCGCTGGCGCGGTTGCGTTCGCGGTAAGCATAGCCACCGGCTGCGGCGGCAACGGCCACCGCGGCGCCGGCATACAAGAAAAGGCGGCGATTCATGGCCCGATCATAACCGCAGGCGCCGAATGGCGGTGGGCGAGCCTCTACAATGCGGCCAGGAGAACATCAATGCACCTGCATATTCTTGGCATTTGCGGCACTTTCATGGGTGGGTTGGCGCTGATCGCGCGGGCGGCCGGACACCGGGTCACGGGTTGCGATACGGCCGTGTATCCGCCGATGAGCACCCAACTGGCCGAGCAGGGCATCGAACTGATCGAAGGCTATGGCGCCGACCAGCTTGCCCTGGCGCCTGACCTGTACGTGATCGGCAACGTCGTGACGCGCGGCAACCCGCTGATGGAAGCCATTCTGGATGCAGGTGCCCGCTATGTGTCGGGCCCGCAATGGCTGGGCGACAACGTACTGCCCGGCGCCCATGTGCTGGCGGTGGCCGGCACGCACGGCAAGACCACCACCAGTTCGATGCTGGCCTGGATACTCGAGGCGGCCGGCCTGCGGCCCAATTTCCTGATCGGCGGGGTTGCGCACGACCTGAAGGTGTCGGCCCGCTACGATCCGGCGGTGCAGCCGTTCGTGATCGAGGCCGACGAATACGACACGGCCTTTTTCGACAAGCGCTCGAAGTTCGTGCATTACCGCCCTCGCACCGCCATCTTGAACAACCTGGAATACGACCACGCCGACATCTTCCCGGATCTGGCGGCCATCGAGACGCAATTCCACCACCTGGTGCGCACGATTCCCGGGCGCGGCCGCATTGTGCTGCCCACCGGCAGCGCCGCGCTGGACCGGGTCATGGCGCGCGGCTGCTGGTCGGAAACCGCGAGCTTCGGCCCAGGCGGCGCGTGGCAGGCCGGCCCGGCCGATGCGGACGGCGCATTCGAGGTACGGCGCGATGGCAGATCGATGGGCATAGTGCGCTGGACGCTGGGCGGCGAGCACAATCGCCTGAATGCCCTGGCGGCGCTGGCGGCGGCCGAACACGCCGGCGTGGACCCGGCCGAAGGCGTGGCGGCCCTGGGCCGCTTCGGCGGCGTGAAACGCCGCATGGAACTGCGCGGCACCGCCGGTGGCATCAAGGTGTACGACGACTTCGCCCACCACCCTACCGCCATCGAGACCACCCTGGAAGGCCTGCGGCGCCAGGTGGGGCAGGCTCGCATCCTGGCGGTGCTGGAGCCGCGCTCGAACACCATGAAACTGGGCGCCATGGCGGCACGCCTGCCCGATGCGCTGCGCCTGGCCGACCGGGTCTTCTGCTTTGGCGCCCGCAACGGCAAGCATGCGCTGGGCTGGAATCCGGACGAAGTGCTGGCCCCGCTGGGCGAGCGCGCCGCCAGCTACGATGACCTGGACGCCCTGGTGGCCGCGGTGGCGCAGGCGGCCCGGCCTGGCGACCATGTGCTGGTCATGAGCAACGGCGGCTTCGGCGGCGTGCACGGCAAGCTGCTCGACGCGCTGGCGCGGCGAGAAACGCCATGATTCTGTATTTGCATGGCTTTCGCTCGTCGCCCGGGTCGTTGAAGGCCCGCCTGATGGCGCAGGCCATGGCCGCCCGGGGCCTGGGGGGCGGGCGCGACTGGCAGTGCCCGCAATTGCCCGCCAGCCCGCGCCAGGCGCTGGACCTGGCACTGGGCCTGGCCCGCGACCAACTGGCCCAGGCGGACAGCCCGCGCCGCCTGACCATCATCGGGTCGTCGCTTGGCGGTTACTACGCCACCTGGCTGGCCGAGCAGCTGGACTGCAAGGCGGTGCTGCTGAACCCCGCGGTCGAGGCGGCACGCGACCTGGCCACGCAGGTGGGCCCGCATCGCATGTATCATTCCGACGCGCCGTTCGAGTTCCGCGCCGAATACGTCGACGAACTGGCTGCGGCGCGGGTGCCGGCGGTGACGCAGCCCGAGCGCTATTTCCTGGTGGCCGCCACCGGCGACGAAGTGCTCGACTGGCAGGAAATGCAGGCGCGTTATGCCGGCTGCCGCCAGCGCATCGTGCAGGGCAGCGATCATGGCCTGTCGGATTTCGACCGCTGGCTGCCAGAAGTACTGGACTTCGCCCTTGAGACTGCCGGCCCCTGATAGCCCCCCTTACCTACCTATATAGACAAGCAGGTGCCCGCCCGTGCGGCACCAGCGCGAATGCCGCGCCACCGATGGACTGATCATGTACGTGTTTTACGAAGAAGACGGCAGCTTCAAAGCCGGCAATATCCTGTCCGAAACCGATGCCAGCCTGCAGGTGGAGTCGGAATCGGGCAAGCGCAGCAAGATCAAGCGCGCCAACACGCTGTTCACATTCGCCGAGCCGGCGCCGGCCGCGCTGCTGGCCCAGGCCGCGCAGGCAGCCGAGGCGCTGGACCTGCAGTTCTTGTGGGAATGCGCGCCACAGGAAGAGTTCGACTCGTCCGCCCTGGCGGCCGATTACTTCGGCCACGCGCCCAGCGCCATGGAACAGGCCGCGCTGCTGATGCGGCTGCATGGCGCGCCGGCGCACTTTCACCGGCGCGGCAAGGGGCGCTACCGGCCCGCGCCCCCGGATATCCTGGCCGCCGCGCTGGCGGCGCTGGACAAGAAGCAGAAGCAGGCCGAACAGCAGCAGCAATGGGTCGACGAGATGGCCGCAGGCCGCCTGCCGGCGGAGATCGCCCAGGTTGCCGAAACGCTGCTGATCCGCCCCGACAAGAACAGCATGCCATGGAAAGCCCTGGATGCCGCCTGCGCCCGGCTGCAGAAAAGCCCCGACCGGCTACTGCTGGAGCTGGGCGCCTGGCCGCATCCGCTGGCCCTGCACAAGCGCCGCTTCCTGGCCACGCACTTCCCGCGCGGCACCGGCTTTCCGGATACGGCGGTGCCGTCGCTGGAACGCGAATTGCCGCTGGCCGATGCCGAAATCTATTCGGTGGATGACATCACCACGACCGAAATCGACGATGCACTGTCGGTTACCGCCCTGCCCGACGGCAAGGTGCGCGTCGGCATCCACGTCGCCGCGCCCGGCCTGGCCGTGACCCGCGACAGCGAACTCGACAAGCTGGCGCGCGCGCGCCTGTCGACCGTGTACATGCCGGGCGAGAAGATCCCCATGCAGCCGGACAACGTCATCCAGGCGTTTTCGCTGGATGCGGGCCGCGAGGTGCCGGCGCTGTCGCTCTATGTGACGGCCGACCCGGCCAGCGGCGAGATCGCCGCGTCCGAGACCCGGCTGGAACGCGTGGTGGTGCGCCAGAACCTGCGCCACAACGAGCTGGACGGGCAGATCACCGAGGCCGCCCTGAACGACCCCGACGCGCCGCTGCCTTATGGGCACTGGCTGCGGCCGCTGTGGCAATTGGCCAGTGCCCTGTCGGCGCAGCGCGATGCCGTGCGGGGCAAGCCCGAGAACAACTCGCGGGTGGAGTACAGCTTCTACCTGGACGGCAACCCCGACGACCCCGACACCCCGGTACGCCTGGTGCCGCGCCAGCGCAATGCGCCGTTGGACCGCATGGTGGCCGAATACATGATCCTGGCCAACAACATATGGGGCGGCTTGCTGCACCAGCACGGCGTGCCGGGCATCTACCGGTCGCAGCAGGCCGGGCGCGTGCGCATGAGCACCCAGGCCCTGCCTCACGAGGCGATTGGCGTGCCCCAGTATGCCTGGAGCACCTCGCCGCTGCGCCGCTATGTGGACCTGGTCAACCAGTGGCAATTGATTGCCGCGGTCGAGCACGGCGTGTCGGCCCGCCTGGTGGCCCCCTTCAAGCCGCGCGATGCCGACCTGTTCGCGATCATCGGCGCCTTCGACGCGCAGTACGCCGCCTGGAATGAATTCCAGGGCAACATGGAGCGCTACTGGTGCCTGCGCTGGCTGCAACAGCAAGGCATTACGCATGCCGTGGCGCACGTATTGCGCGACGATCTGGTGCGGCTGGGGAATGCGCCGTTGGTGACCCGAGTGGGAGGGATGCCCGAGCTCGAACGGGGCACTGGAGTTCAATTGGATATCTTGGGGGCGGATGAATTGGGGTTGGAGTTGGATTGCCGGTATGTTGGGTTGGCTGCTTGATTGAGGCGGGTTTTGCCGGGGTGCGGGGGTTTTCTTGTGGCGTCGGATTGGGTTGGCGTGAAGCCAAGGCGGTCGCGCCCCCCGAGCCGACGCCAGTAGAACAAACGCATCCCCCAAAAATCGAGCCACTCCCACTGGCACCCGCAGGCGTCTAAAATGCCCCCGTGTATCGTTCTGCTGATTCTTCTTCGACGCCGAGCCGGTTCTTGTATTGGCTGAGCGCGCCCGCCCAGCATTACTTGCGGATCGGCCTGGCGATCTCGCTGCTGCTGCACGCCGGCGCGCTGGCGTGGCGCTTTGGCGCGCCTGCGCCCGCCCGGCCGGCGCAGGCGGCGCTCGAGATCGTGCTGGTCAACGCCCGCACCGATTCCGCCCCGGCCCAGGCGCAGGTCGTGGCGCAGAACCAGGTGGATGGCGGCGGCAATGCCGAACGCGGGGTGGCGGCCACGCCGCTGCCGCGTACTGGCGAATCGGCCGAGACCATCGTGCTGCAGGCCATGCGCAAGCGCCAGGCACAGCTCGAGGCCGAGCAGATGCAGCTGTTGAGCCAGCTTCACGCGCAGGCCAAGGCCGGCGCCGAGCGCCAGCCTGTGTACCCGTGGCCCGACGCCACCGCGCAGGGCGAAGATGTACACGACCAGCCCGGCCTGGTACAGAACGCCCAGGTGGCCACGCTGGCCGCCCGCGTCCAGGCGTATAACGCGCAGCCGCGCAAGGAATTCGTGGCGCCTTCTGCGCGGGCCTCGCACTATGCCGCCTATCTTGATGCCTGGCGTTCGCGCGTCGAGGCCATCGGCACCCAGCACTACCCTGAAGAAGCCCGCGGCCGCGTCTATGGCTCGCTGCAGATCACCGTATCGGTGCGTGCCGACGGCAGCGTGGCCAATGTCGAGATCGACCAGCCCTCGGAACACGCCGTGCTGAACCAGGCCGCGCGCCGCATCGTGCAGATGGCGGCGCCGTTCCCGCCGTTTCCGCCCCGGATCGCGCGCGAGGCCGATATGCTGGTCATCACCCGCACCTGGCACTTCGTCAACGACACCCTGGAAACCCAAGCCCCATGAGCCAGGCCAGTACCCTGCCCCGCTATGCCGTGATCGGCAACCCCGTGGCGCACAGCCGTTCGCCGCAGATCCATGCCATGTTCTCGGCGCAGACTGGCAAGCCGCTGCAATACGAGCGGCTGCCGGCCCCGGTGGACGGCTTCGCGGCCACTGTCCAGGCGTTTCGCGAACAGGGCGGCCTGGGGCTGAACGTGACCGTGCCGTTCAAGGAAGAAGCCCGCGAACTGGCCGGTGCGCACCTGAGCGAGCGGGCCCGCCTGGCGGGCGCGGTCAATACGCTGTGGCTGCACGACGACGCCTGGCATGGCTGCAATACCGACGGCGTGGGGCTGGTGGCAGATCTGCTGCGGCTGGGCGTGGTGCTGGAAGGCGCGCGCGTGCTGCTGGTGGGTGCCGGGGGGGCCGCCCGCGGCGTGCTCGGCCCCCTGGCTGCCGCCGGATGCGCCCGGATCCAGGTCGTCAACCGCACGGCCCAGCGCGCGCACGACCTGGCGGCAGGCTGGGCTACGGCGGGCTCCCGGCCAGGCACCCAGGTGACGGCCGGGGCCCTGGCCGAGGCGGGTGTCGCGGGTGGCTGGAACCTGGTGATCAATGCCACGGCCAGCAGCCTGCAGGGCGGCGCGCCCGACCTGCCGCGCGGCCTGTATGCCCCCGACGCCCTGGCCTACGACATGATGTATGACGCCCACCCCACCGCTTTCATGCGCCAGGCCACCGAAGACGGCGCCGCACGCACCGCCGACGGGCTGGGAATGCTGGTGGGGCAGGCCGCCGAGAGCTTCTTCATCTGGCATGGCGTGCGGCCCGACCCGTCGCCGGTGCTGGCCACCCTGCGCACCGCGCTGCTGGCCAAGGGTTGACCGGGCATGCCGTCGCGCCGTTCGACCGTGGGCCGTATCCGCTGGGGCCGGGTCATCGGCGCGGGCTTGATGGCCCTGCTGTGCCTGGTCATCATGTACCAGTTGTGGATGTTCTGCCTGGTGGTCTGGTATGCCTACCGCGACCCGGGCAGCAGCGCCATCATGCGCCAGGAGCTGTCGCGCCTGCGCGAAAGCGATCCGGACGCCGAGCTGAAATACCAATGGGTGCCGTACGACCGCATCAGCAATTCGCTCAAGCGTGCGGTCGTGGCGTCGGAAGACGCCAACTTCACCGAACACGACGGCGTCGAATGGGATGCCATCCGCAAAGCCTGGGAATACAACCAGCGCCAGGAGGCGCGCGGCCGCCCCAAGAGGCGCGGCGGCTCGACCATTACCCAGCAACTGGCCAAGAACCTGTTCCTGTCCAGTTCGCGCAGCTACCTGCGCAAGGGCCAGGAGCTGGTGCTGACCTACATGATCGAACACGTCATGCCCAAGCAGCGCATACTAGAGCTGTATCTGAATGTCGCTGAATGGGGCCAAGGCGTGTTCGGCGCCGAAGCGGCCGCCCGCCACTACTACAAGACCAGCGCCGCCGGCCTGGGCTCGTCGCAGGCGGCACGCCTGGCAGCCATGCTGCCCAACCCGCGCTACTACGACAAACACCGCAGTACCAGCTACCTGAGTTCGCGAGCCGGCACCCTGACCCGCCGGATGCGCATGGTAGACATCCCTTGACTGAAGCAAGGGCAGCCCGGAACACCGGCCGATTTTGGTAAGCTTTCACGTTTACGCGCATACCGACGTACCCTTTCCATGCGTACAGCCCGCCGCTATCTGGCCCGCGAAATCTATCGCTCTTGTGCAGTGGTCCTGCTGGCCCTGCTGGGGTTGTTCACGTTCTTCGCACTGGTCGACGACCTGGACAACGTGGGCGACAAGTTCAGCATGCCGGTCCTGCTTTACATGCAGGCCCTGGCGCTGCCCACCCGCCTGTACGATCTGCTGCCCATCGGGCTCTTGATCGGCGCCATCCTGGCGCTGGCCGGGCTGGCGCAGCGCAACGAACTGGTCATCCTGAGGGTATCGGGAATCAGCGGCATGCGGCTGCTGCGCATGCTTTGGCTGATCACCCTGCCCCTGATGATAGGCGCCACGCTGCTGTCCGAATTCGTGACGCCGGCCGCCGAGATCAAGAGCGGCGAGGCCAGCCTGCTGTTTCGCGGCAAGGCCAGCGGCTCTCGCATGGACAGCGGCTATTGGTTCAAGGAACCCACCCGCGACGGCGGCACCCGCATCATCAACATCGCCAAGCTGCTGGCCGACGGCAACGTCGAGGGCGTCACCCTGTACGAGTTCAAACCGGGGCTGGAACTGACCACGCTGTCCACCGCCGCCGCCGGCGCCTTCGCCGACGACAAGCTGGTGCTGCAAGACGTGGTCGAGACCCACATCGACGACAGCGCGGCGCAGGCGCTGGCCGATGCCAAGCCGCCGCGCACGGCGCCGGCCCGGGTAACGAAGCTGCCGCAGCGCGAACTGAACACAACGCTCAGCCCCGAGCGCCTGCTGGCCCGCGTACTGACCCCCGAGCGCATGTCGCTGGCCACCCTGCTCGACTACATTGATTACCTGCACCATAACCAGCTCGATGCCGGCCGGCAGGTCGTGGCGCTGTGGCGCAAAGTCTCGTACCCCTTCACCTTGCTGGTGATGATCACCATCGCGGCGCCCATTAGCTTCATGCAGACACGCCGGGGCGGCGTGGGCGCCAAGGTGTTCGTGGGCATCTTGCTGGGCGTGGGCTTCTTCATGCTGAACCAGCTGGCGCTGAACGTCGGCATGCTCAGCCGCTGGCCGCCCTGGCTGACGGCGCTGGGTCCCAACCTCGGGGCCGTATTGCTGGCGCTGGGTGCGCTCAGCCTGATGGAATACCGCCATGCGACGGCGCGGTTCGCGCAGGCGCGCTGGCCCTGGAGACGAAACCCCGCATGAAAGGCAGCAGCATCTGGATGATCGGCGACGTGCAAGGTTGCTGCACGCCGCTGGACCAACTTCTGAACCACCCCGACCTGGCCGGCGAGCCCGATGCGCGGTTCTGGTTTGCGGGCGACCTGATCAACCGCGGCCCGCAGTCGCTGGGCAGCCTGCGCCGCATCATCGCGCTGGGCGAGCGCGCCGTGTCGGTGCTGGGCAACCACGACCTGCACCTGCTGGCCGCCGCTGCCGGGGTGCGCAAGCCGTCGAAGTCGGACACCATCGACGACATCCTGCAGGCGCCCGACGCCGACGACCTGATCGACTGGCTGCGCCAGCGCCCGCTGGCCCATTTCGAGCACGGCCACTTGCTGGTGCACGCCGGCGTGCTGGCCAAATGGGACGTGGCCAAGACCCTGGCACTGGCTGCCGAGGTCCAGGATGCGCTGCGCGGCCCGAACTGGCAGAAAGCCCTGCAGAAAATGTACGGCAACGAACCTGTCAACTGGAAAGACCGGCACAAGGGCGGCAAGCGGATGCGCGTGATCATCAACGCGCTGACCCGCATCCGCCTGTGCACGCCGGCGGGCCACATGGAATTCGCCACCAAGGTGGCTCCGGGCGCGTGGCCGGAAGGCCTGGTTCCCTGGTTCGACGTCCCCAAGCGGGCCACGCGCGACATCACCATCGTGTTCGGGCACTGGTCCACCCTGGGCCTGCTGGTGCGGCCGGACGTCATCTGCCTGGATACGGGCTGCGTGTGGGGCGGGTCGCTGACGGCGATGCGGCTGCAAGACCACAAGCTGGTGCAGATCAAGTGCTCGCAGTTCCAGGATCCGCTGGCGGGCAAATAAGCCGCCCGCCGGCGGTGCCGGCTCATTCCATCATGCGGCTGCCTGCCCATTGGCCGCTGCTGACCAGGTCTCGGCATAGCGCCAGGCAGATGTCCTTGACCTTCTGCGCGGCCTGGGTGAACGGCAGGCTGCTCGACGTGCAGATCGACAGCTCGCGAAAAAACGTGGGCGGCGGCAGCCGCACCACCCGCAGCGCGCCGGCCCGCACATCTTCGTTCACCGCCGACCAGGGCAGCAGCGTGGCCGCCATGCCCGCCTTGACCGCGGGAATCAGGATCGCCGAGGTGCTGGCCTCGCCCGCCAGCTTGTATTCGAGCCGCGCCTGCTGGAACACATGCTCGACCCGCGTGCGCAGCGTATTGGGCAGGCTGGGCAGGATCAGCGGGATCTGCGCCAGCTCGGCCAGTGGCATGGGGTCGGCCGACACCGCCATCCCGGGGTGCAGGATCACGTAGATTTCTTCGAGCAGCACCGGCAGCACCTGCAGGCCGCGCTTGGGCAGCTGGTCGGGGGTGATCGACATGTCGACCCGGCCCTGGGCCGCCAGGCCGGTAAGGTCGGCGCTGGGCACGTCGACGATCTCGACCAGGATGCCCGGGTAGGCCTCGCGCACGCGCTGGAACAGAGGCAGGGCCAGCACCCGCCCCGTGCTCGACGGCATGCCGATGGACACCTTGCCGGTGACGTCCTCGTCTTTCTGCATGAGCAGCGCGCGGGTATTGTCGACCTGGCGCAGAATGGTGCGCGCATGCCGGTACAGCACCTCGCCCTCGGAAGTCGGCATGACCCCGTGGACATTGCGGTCGAGCAGCCGCACGCCCAGCTCGGCCTCCAGATTGGCGATCTGCTGGCTGAGCGCCGGCTGCGCCACGAACAGCATCTGGGCCGCGCGCGTCATGCCGCCCAGTTCAACGATCTTGACGAAATACTTGAGCTGCCTGAAGTTCATGTCCCCCACCCGTCACGGCCGAAGCTATTGTTTTTTTGCATTGCAGCACGGTTGCCATAAGATTTTCTTATTCCGCAATCAGCAAACCGTATTTTCCCGCCGCGCGTCTCCTTCCTAAGATGGCCTTCACACAGAGCCGGGCCTGCCCGGCCCACGCGAAAAAACGCAGGCTAAGGAAGAGGAGCGAAGTATGGCGTTGCCCTTGAGCGGTGTGCGAATCCTGGATCTGACACGGGCGCTGTCGGGCCCTTTTTGTACCATGATCCTGGCCGACCTCGGCGCCGAAGTCGTGAAGGTGGAGCCGGGCCCCAGCGGCGACATGATCCGCCAATGGGGGCCGTTCGATCGCGGCGTCAGCGCCTATTACCTGAGCAGCAACCGCAACAAGCTGGGCCTGGGACTGGACTTCCGCCATCCGGAAGGGCTTTCACTGCTGCGCGAACTGGCGCTCAAGTCCGACATCGTGGTCGAGAACTTCAAGCCCGGCACCATGCGCCGCATGGGGCTGGACTACGAAACCCTGGCCGCCGGGCAACCCGGCCTGGTCTACGCCTCGATCACCGGCTTCGGCAGCAGCGGCCCGGCCGGAAAATGGCCGGGCTTCGACCAGATTGCCCAGGGGTACTCGGGCCTGATGAGCTTCACGGGCATGCCCGAAGCCGGCCCGACCCGCGTCGGCGTCGCCATCGGCGACCTGACCTCGGGCATGTGGGCCGCGATGGGCGTGCTGGCCGCCTGGATCGAGCGGCAGCGCGACGGCCGCGGCCAGCGGGTCGAGACCTCGCTGCTGGCCAGCCTGGTCGGCCTGCTGAGCGTGCAGGGCCAGCGCTATCTCAGCCTGCAAGAGGTTCCGCAGCCCACCGGCAACGTGCATCCGGTGATTGCCCCTTATGGCGTGTTCGAGACCGCCGACGGCCCGCTGAACCTCGCGCCCGCCACTCAGGACATGTGGCTGCGCTTGTGCGAACTGCTGGAGCTGCCCGAGGCCCCCGACGATGCGCGCTACCGGACCAATGCCGACCGCATGCTCCATCGCGATGAGCTGAAGGCCCTGATCGAATCGCGGTTGCGCCGGCGCGACCGCATGCACTGGACGCGCGAGATGATCGCCCGCGGCATTCCCGCCGGCCCCATCAACAACCTGGCCGACGTGTTTGCCGACCCCCAGGTGCAACATTGCCGCATGGTCGAGACGGCCCAGCATCCCGAACTGGGCGAGATCCGCCAGCTGGCGCTGCCGATCTCGATGGACGCGCTGGCGACCGGCAGCGTGCGCAGCGCGCCGCCGGCGTTCGGCCAGCATACCCAGCAGATACTGCGCGCCTACGGCCTGCCGCAGGAACGCATCGACGCGCTGTGCGCCGGCAAGGTGGTTTTCCAGCACGAGGCCGCCACGGCAACGGCACGGCCCTGAAGAGAATCCCCCCAGCGCTGCGCACGGCGAAACACTGACCACGACGAACCCGAGGAGACAAAAAAATGAACAGAACACGATCGGTATTGGCGGCGGGCCTGCTGGCCCTGGCCTGCGCCGCCGGCGCGCAGGCCCAGCAGTTCAAGCTGTCGCATCAATGGCCGCGCGGCGACGGCCGTGACGATGGCGCGCGCGCCTTCGCCGCCGAGGCCACCCGCCTGGACCCGGCGCTGAAGTTCCGCATCTACCCGGGCGCCTCGCTGATCAGCAACCCCGTCAAGCAGATCGATGCCTTGCAGGACGGCACGGTCGACCTGGCGATCTTCCCGCTGATCTATGGCGTGGGGAAAGTGCCGGAGCTGTCCATCACCATCCTGCCCGGCGCGGTGAACAGCGTGGAAGATGCCATGACGCTGAAGGATTCGCCCTTCTCCCGCAAGCTGCAGGAACTGTGCGAGGCCAACGGCTTTCATTTCCTGACCTGGTGGTGGACCGAGGGCGGCATCGCCAACCGCACCCGCGAAGTCGGCGGCCCCGGATCGGTCAAGGGCCTGAAAATGCGCGGCGCCGACCGCAGCATCGACACCATGCTCAAGAGCGCCGGCGCGTCGGTGTTCTCGATGCCGTCCACCGAGCTCTACAACGCCCTGCAAACCGGCGTGCTGGACGGCCTGATGACCTCGTACGAAACCTTCGTCAGCATGCGCCTGTACGAACAAACCAAGTATGCGACGCTGGGCGGCGACTACACCATCTTCGTGGTGTTCCAGCCGCTGCTCATCTCGATGAAGGCCTGGAACAAGCTGACGCCGGCGCAGCAGAAGACCCTGGAGCAGGCGGCCGCCAGCACGCAGGAAAAATTCAACGCCGAGCAGGTCAAGGTCAAGCAGGAAACCCTGGCCGCCTTCACCAAGGCTGGCGCGCAGATCCATGCCATGACCAAGCCGGAGTTCGACGAATGGCTGGCGCTGTCGCGCCGGGTCTCGTGGCCCGAGTTCGCGCGCATCAGCCCCGCCGCGCAGGAACTGGTCGACGCGCTGGAACAATCGCGCCGGCAATGACGGCTCGGATGGACAACGGCAGTCGCACAAAAGGAGACCGGGGTGACGACGTTTGGCAAATGGATAACGCGGTGCAGCACGGTGTGCGCCATGATGGCGACCGTGCTGCTGCTGGCGGCGATCGGCGTGCTGACCTGGATGGTGCTGGTGCGCAGCCTGGGCTACCAGAATTCCTGGGAACTGGAGACCAGCATCGAAATGATGGTGATCGCCATCTTCCTGGGGGCGCCCTACACGCTGCACACCGGCGGGCACGTCAAGATGGAGATCCTGGAGGCCGTGCTGCCGGAATCGGCGCGCCAGGCCGTGCGGTTCGCCGCGCAGGCGACCGGCCTGGCCGTATGCGTGTACCTGGCATGGTCCGGCTTCCTGATGGCGCTGGACGCCTACCGGTCGGGCGAGCGCGCGCTGGGCGTCTGGCAGCCGCTGGTCTGGCCCAAGTACGCCTCGGTGCCGCTGGGCATGGGCCTGACGGCCCTGCAATACCTGGTAGAGATGCGCTGGCCGCGGCTGCACAGGCCGGCGCCCGCCGCCGCGCTGCCCGCGCCGCCCCTGGAGAAACTGCATGACTGAGCTGCAAATCGGCGCGTTGTTGTTCGTGGTCACCTTCGCGGTGCTGTTTTCCGGCATTCCCATCGCCTTCGGCCTGACCGCCGTGTCCATCGCGTTCCTGGCCTGCTTCGGCGAGCCGGGCGCGCTGGAGGCCGTGGCCAAGACCTTCATCGGCGAACTGTCCAACTTCGCCCTGCTGACCCTGCCGATGTTCGTGGTGCTGGGAGCAGCCATCGGCATGTCGCGCGCGGGGCGCGACCTGTACGAATCGCTGCATCGCTGGCTGTGCCGGGTGCCCGGCGGCCTGGTCATCGCGAACATCGTCGGCTGCGGGCTGTTCTCGGCGATGTGCGGTTCCAGCCCGGCCACCGCCGCCGCCATCGGCAAGGTCGGCATCCCCGAGATGCTCAAGCGCGGCGTGCCGGCCCGGCTGGCCACCGGCGCGATCGCCGCCGGCGGCACCCTGGGCATCCTGATTCCGCCATCGATCACTTTCATCGTGTACGGCATCGTCACGCACACCTCGATCGCGCGGCTGTTCCTGGCCGGCGTGGTGCCGGGCCTGGCGCTGGTGGTCGTGTTCGCAGTGTATTCGTGGCTGGCCAGCCGCGCCGGCCTGCGCCGCGCGGGCGCCGGCGCGGCGCCCCAGGAGTCGTACACGCTGGCCGAGAAACTCTCGGGCCTGCTGCGCACCCTGCCCTTCCTGGCCATCATCGTCGCGGTCACCGTGTTCATGTACGGCGGCTTCGCCACGCCGTCCGAAGTCGCCGCCATCGCGGCCTTCCTGGCGCTGGCGCTGGTCGCAGTGGTGTACCGCGGGCTGCGCCTGGCCGACCTGTGGGCCATCATGCGCGATGCCACGCGCGAGTCCAGCATGATCCTGCTCATCATCGCCGCGGCGGCCTTGTACGCGTACATGATGTCCTATCTGTACGTCACGCAGAGCGTGGCCGACTGGATGTTCGGATGGCAGCTGAGCAATTGGCAGCTCATCCTGGTGCTCAACCTGTTCCTGCTGCTGGCGGGCTTTTTCATGCCGGCGGTCTCGGTCATTCTGATGAGCATGCCCATCATGCTGCCGGTGCTGCAGCAAGGCCAGATCGACCTGGTGTGGTTCGCGGTGATCCTGACCATCAATCTCGAGATCGGCCTGATCCATCCCCCGCTGGGGCTGAACCTGTTCGTGATCCGCGGCGTGGCGCCCGAGGTGCCGCTGCGCGAAGTGATGTGGGGCACGCTGCCTTTCGTGGTCATCATGGTGCTGTTCATCGTGCTGCTCACGGTCTTCCCCGGCATCGCCACCTGGCTGCCCGACCGCCTGATGGGCCCCGGATATTGACCCACCCCCGAAGCGCTGCGCGCTCCCCCCTCAAGGGGGCGACGCTGGCGGACCGGCGAAGCCGGCTCCGCGGCGTCCCCGATCGAGCTGCACCTATTTTCATTCCGATCGGGTTGCCTTTCTCGGGACGACTGACATGATTGGAGCTTTGCATGAACCACGATACCGATGGCGCGCCGGTGCTCGAGATCGACGGGCCGCTGGCCCGGCTGCGCCTGTGCCGCCCGCGCCAGCACAACCGGCTGGATCCCGCCGACCTGCCGGTGATGCTGGACCACCTGGAACGCGTCGCGCGGGCCCCCGGGCTGCGCGTGCTGGTGCTGACCGGCACCGGCCGGCAGACCTTCAGTTCGGGCTATACGCTGGCCGCCATCCGCAACGAACTCGACGACCGCTTCGAGCGGGTACTGGATACGCTGGAGCACTTGCCGCTACCCGTGGTCTGCGCGCTGAACGGCAGCGTCTACGGCGGCGCCACCGACCTGGCGCTGTGCTGCGACATCCGTATCGGCGTGCGCGGCAGCCGCCTGTTCATGCCGGCCGCGAAATTCGGGCTGCACTACTACCCTGGCGGCCTGCGGCGCTATGTGGCCAACCTGGGGCTGCCGACCGCCAAGAAACTGTTCCTCAGCGCGCGCACCATCTATGCCGAAGACATGCTGCGCATCGGCTTCCTGACCGATCTGGTCGAAGCCACGGAGCTCGACGCCGCGGTGGACGGCTACGTGCAGAGCCTGCTGGAGTGCGCGCCGGGCGTGGTGGCATCGATGAAGGCGGCGCTGAACCGGATCGCCGCGGGCGAGGCCGACCCGGCGCAGTTGCGGGCAGCCTACGAGGCATCGCTGCGTTCGGAAGAACTGGCGCGCCGGGTGGGATAGCGCCGGGGTATGCCGTTACAGCGCGGCCGCGATGGCCTCGCGGGCCTGCCGGGACAATTCCAGGCGGGTGGCGGGGTGGCCGTCGGGCCCCTGGCCGGACAGCGGCGGCAAGAATTCCACTTCGACCGACAGGCCGGTGGCGCCCAGCACGCGCCACAAGTTCGCCGCCAGGGTCTCTTCGCCCACGAACGCTGCCAGCGGGTTGCGCTGGCCGTGCTGCAGAAAACGCAGCACCACCGGCTGGATGGGCACGCCCGCGGCGCGGGCCGGCTCGAACAGGCTGGCGTGGAAAGGGCGCACCATGTCGCCCTCGCTGGTGGTGCCCTCGGGAAACAAGCCCACGGCCACGCCTTGCCGGAACCGCGCCTGCACCGATTCGCCCACCGCATGTACCGCGTGGCGCTGGCCGCGCTCGATGAACAAGGTGCCGGCACCGGCGGCCAGCCAGCCGATCAGCGGCCAATTGCGGATCTCGCTCTTGGCCACGAAGGCCGTGGCCCGCACCGAATTGACCACGAAGATATCGATCCAGGACACATGGTTGGCCACCCACAGCACCGGGCCGGCCAGCAAGGGGGTGCCGCTTTGCACCACGCGAATACCGCACATGGCCATCAGGCACCGCGACCAATGGCGGTTCAGCCCGGCGCGCGCGGGCAATTGCATGAACGGATAGACCAGGCCCACGCACAGCAGGCCGAAAATGATCCACGGCGCCACCAGGACCAGACGCAGGACGACACGCGGCAACTTCAGCAAGTGTGGGGCTCCCAGGCCGCACCGGCGCCCACTCGTGTGGCGCGCCGCCGGCCGGCCAGCATCATACTCGCGATCGACGACAGGACGAGACGGTCGCGGTTCATGGCAAGGCGTCGAGATAGCGCTGCAGGATCACCGCGGCCGCTACGGCATCGTCGGGCGCGTGCGTGCCCAGCAAGCGCTGGGCTTCCATGCTGGAGCCGCGCTCGTCGACCAACTCGACGGCCAGCCCGAAACGGCCGTGCAATTGGTTGGCGAAACGCCTGCAGCGTGCGGTGGCGGGCTGTTCGGCGCCATCGGTGGCCAGCGCCAGCCCCACGATGGCGCGTTGCGGCTGCCATTCGTGCAGCAACTGCGCGATACGCCCGAAGCGCGCCTCGCGCGTTTCCGAAAAGATGATCTCGAGGGGCCGCGCCTGCCGCGTCAATGTATTGCCGATCGCGATGCCGATTTTCTTTTCGCCGAAATCGAATGCCAGCAGGGTTTCTTCAGGCATGCCCCGCACCGCCGGACAGCATCACGGGATCGACGCCCAGCAGCTTCAAGGCGGCCGGGTAGCGATCTTCGGGCGGCACGTCGAAAATGATATCGGCATCGGCGCCCACGCTAAGCCAGGCGTTCTGCGCCATTTCGCTTTCAAGCTGGCCGCCTCCCCAGCCTGCGTAGCCCAGGGTAACCAGCATGCGCGCCGGGCCGTTGCCGTCGGCCACGGCCTGCAATACGTCGCGCGAGGTGGTCAGCGCCAGTTCGCCCAGCTTGATGCTGGAACTGTAATCACCGGCCGGCGCGTGCAGCACGAAGCCGCGGTCGGTTTGTACCGGCCCGCCGAAGAACACCGGCGAGTCTTTCACCGGCCGGATCTCGAGCTTGAGGTCGATGCGCTCGAACAAGCTGGCCAGGGTAAGGTCGGTGGGCCGGTTGATGACCAGGCCCAGCGCCCCCCGCACCGTGTGTTCACAGACATAAATGACCGACCCCGCCAGGCTGCCCTCGACCATCTGGGGCATGGCGATCAGGAACTGGTTGGAAAAATCGGTGGCCGGCGCGTCGTTGGCGTCTTCGTCGTCGGCTTGCGTATCGTGGTTTTCGTCGGTCATGGCAACCCCTTGGGATCGGACACAGGAGGCTGGGCCGCTGGCGGCCGGGACGCCCGCGCGATCAGATTTCCATCAGTTCGAAGTCTTCCTTGCGGGCGCCGCATTCAGGACAGACCCAATTGGGCGGCACATCTTCCCAACGGGTGCCGGGTGCGATGCCTTCGTCGGGCAAGCCTGCCTCTTCATCGTATACCCAACCGCAAATCAGACACATCCAAGTACGCATGGTTCTCTTTTCTCTGTTACATCGACTGGCGCCCGTCCCCGGAAGCGGGCAAAGCGCGAGGCGCATCCATTAGAATGGGGCAATCTTACCGAAACCCAATAGGGGTTGCCCGATTTGCCCCAGCGCAGCCGGAGCCTTCCCCATCTTTTCGCGCAGCACGTGGCCCTTGTGACTCCCCCCCTTATCCTGATTTTCGGGCCTATCGACCCCTCTGGCGCCGACGGCCTGCCCGCCGACGCGGTAACCTGCGCGCGCCTGGGCTGCCACGGCCTGGCCGCGGCCACCGCCCTGACCGTGCAGGATACCGCCGGCATCGAAGAAATCCACCCCGTGTCGCCCGACCTGCTCGACGACCAGGCCCGCTGCCTGCTCGAAGACATGCCCGTGCAGGCCATCAAGGTCGGCGGGCTGTTCAGCGCCGAGGCGGCCAGCGTGGCCGCCCAGGTCGCCGCCGACTACAACCAGGTGCCGCTGGTGCTGCATCTGGGCCAGCGCGGCCTGCCGGCACACGATGCCGCCTCGCAGGACGACGCCGACGACTTGCTGGCCGCCACGCTGGAACTGGTGCTGCCGCAAACCGACCTGGTGGTGGTCGAACACCTGAAACTGGCGCAATGGCACGCCGATGGCGACATCGATATCGGCGACGCGCCCAGCCCGATGCACGCCCTGGTGGCGGGCGGGGCGCAGTGGGTGCTGGTGCTGGGCGCTCCGGTGCGACCCGGGCACCATGCCAACGTCCTGCTGGGCCCGGACGGCCAGACGGCCACCTGGCCCTGGCAAGCCCCTCCTGAACGCAATGGCGATACCGGCGGAGTGGCCGCCACGGCCGTCGCGGCCATGCTGGCCCAGGGGCTGGACGTGCCCAAGGCTGTCGAACAGGCGCTGCGCCATGCCGACGAAACCGTGGGCGCCGCCTTCCTGGCCGGCATGGGCCGCCGCATTCCCAACCGCATCGGCACGCCATGAGCGCGGAGCACGAAGGTACATCGACGCCCCCGCTGCGCTTTCCGGCCGGACTGTATGGCGTCACCCCCGAATGGGACGATACCGACCGCCTGCTGGACGCCGTGCGCCAGGCGGCTGCCGGCGGCATGACCGCCCTGCAGTTGCGCCGCAAGGACGCCACCGCGGCGCAGCGTGCCGGGCAGGCCCGCGCCCTGGCACCGCTGTGCCGCGAACTGGGAGTGGTGTTCCTGGTCAACGACCACTGGCGGTTGGCCCTGGAAGTCGGTGCCGACGGCGCCCACCTGGGCCGCGACGACGGCGACCTGGCGCAGGCGCGCGCCCAGGCCGGCCCCGGCCTGATCCTGGGCGCATCCTGCTACGACGATCTGGCGCGGGCGCGCCATTTGCTTGATTCCGGTGCCGACTACATCGCGTTCGGCGCGGTATTCTCTTCATCGATCAAGCCGCAGGCGGTGCGCGCACCGCTGGCACTGCTAGGGCAGGCACGCGAACTGGCCGAGGGCCACGGCGCGCCGCGGCCCGCCGTGGTAGCCATTGGCGGCATCACCCCCGCCAACGCAGGGCAAGTGGTCCAGGCGGGCGCCGACAGCATCGCCGTCATCACCGGGCTGTTCCAGGCGCCCGATATCCGCCAGGCCGCGCGGGCCTGCGCGGCGCCCTTCACCGTCCATTCTCACTACAAGCCGTAACACCATGAGCAACGCCCAACTTTTCGATCGTGCCTGCCGCAGCATTCCCGGCGGCGTCAATTCACCCGTCCGTGCCTTTCGCTCGGTGGGCGGCACGCCGCGCTTCATCAAGCGCGCGCAGGGCCCCTACGTATGGGACGAAGAAGACACCCGCTACATCGACTACGTCGGCTCATGGGGCCCGGCCATCCTGGGCCACGCGCATCCCGAAGTGGTCCAGGCGGTGCGCGATGCCGCGCTCGACGGCCTGTCGTTCGGCGCGCCCACGCGGGCGGAAGTCGAACTGGCCGAAGTCCTGATCGACCGCCTGCCCTCGCTGGAACAAGTGCGGCTGGTCAGTTCGGGTACCGAGGCCACCATGACGGCCATCCGCCTGGCGCGCGGCGCCACCGGCCGGGCCAAGATCGTCAAATTCGAAGGCTGCTACCACGGGCATTCCGACAGCCTGCTGGTCAAGGCCGGCTCGGGCCTGCTGACCTTCGGCAACCCCAGCTCGGCCGGCGTACCGCCCGAGTTCGTCGCGCACACGCTGACCCTGGAATACAACAATCTGGATGCGGTGCAAACCGCTTTTACGCAGCATGGCGCCGAGATCGCCTGCGTGATCGTCGAGCCGGTGGCCGGCAACATGAACCTGATCAAGCCGGCAGCCGGCTTCCTGCAGGGCCTGCGCGAGCTCTGCACGCAACATGGCGCCGTGCTGATTTTCGATGAAGTCATGACCGGCTTTCGCGTCGGCCCGCAGGGCGTGCAGGGCTTGTCCGGCGTCAAGCCCGACCTGACCACCCTGGCCAAGGTCATCGGCGGCGGCATGCCGGTGGGCGCCCTGGGCGGCCGGGCCGACCTGATGGCCCACCTGGCGCCGCTGGGCGGCGTGTACCAGGCCGGCACCTTGTCGGGCAACCCGGTGGCGGTGGCGGCCGGCCTGGCCACGCTGCGCCTGATCGGCCAACCCGGTTTCTACGAGCGCCTGGCCACGCAGACCCTGCGCCTGACCGACGGGCTGCGCCTGCGCGCCCAGGCCGCCGGCATTCCGTTCGCGGCCGATGCCATCGGCGGCATGTTCGGCCTGTATTTCCGCGACACGGTGCCCGCATCGTTTGCCGAAGTGGCCGCCGGCGACGCCCAGGCGTTCAAGCACTTCTTCCATGCCATGCTGGATCGCGGCGTACATTTCGCACCGTCGGCCTTCGAGGCCGGCTTCGTGTCGGCCACGCACGACGACGCCGTCATCGACGCAACGCTGGACGCCGCCGAGGCGGTATTTGCCGGCATGAAGGCCTGACCGGCCGCCGCTGCCGGCAAGCCGCGCCGCAAATCGCGGTGCCTGGCACCCTGGGGTGCCAGCTCCCTCCCCTTGCGTTCGCCTGGATACCCCCTCGCCCCTATATTTATCATAATATTTCTGTGTTTTACTGATTGAACGGCATCGCTCCCCGCGTGGACAGCGGTCCGCACAGAAGAGGGCGACATGCACAACGAGGCACTGCAGCTTGCGCTGGATCCCGGCACGCACGTGCTGGCCGCCACCTACGCCGCGCCGGGCGACAAGGCGGCCAGCCCCACGTGGGACGAACTGGCCGCGGCAGTGCAAGCGCGGGGCTGGGGCCCCGAGGTACTGGACCACGCCCGCGTGGCGGCGTTCCTGGCGCAGTGCCGCGAAGCCGATGGCCCGGTCACCGGCGCCGTCGGCCAGGTCCATGACGGCACGCTGCGCATCGAGCTTGAACCCGACCGCATGCGCGCCCTGCTGACGCTGACGGCGCCGCGCGGCGGCCGTGCCGTCACTCGGGAAGACATTGCCGCGGCGCTGGCCGCACAGGGGGTGGTGGCCGGCATCGATCACTCAGCCGTGCGCGACGCATCGGGTTTGGGCCGCTGCGAGGCGCTGCCCGTGGCGCGTGGCACGCCCGCGCAGGCGGGCACGCCAACGCGCTTCGAGAGCCTGGTCAAAAACCCGCTGGCCCGGGTGCACGATGACAATGCGCCGGTCGATTACCGCGCGTTGGGCAGCCTGGTGCTTGTGCAGCCGGGCACGCCGCTGGTGCGGCGCATTCCTGCGGTGCCAGGCGTGGCCGGCCTGGACGTCCTGGGCCGGCCGGTAGCCCCCGAACCGGTGCCCGATCTGCCCTTCGCCACGGGCTTGCACGGCGTGGCCGCCGACGAACAGGATGCCGACCTGCTGCGCGCAACGGTGGCCGGCGCTCCCATGCTGCTGCCGCAAGGCGCGCAGGTGAATTTCGTCGTGGAAGTCGACGCGGTCGACCTGCAGTCGGGCAACATCGATTTCGACGGCACGCTGCGCGTCAAGGGCGATATCACCGCCGGCATGGCAATACGGGTCAGCGGCGATATCGTCGTGGCAGGCACGGTCGAGGCCGCCCACATCCAGGCCGGCGGCAGCCTGACCGTGAACGGGGGGATCATCGGCATGGCCGGGCCCGCACCGGGCGACAGCGCCATCGGACCGCGCGCCGCGCACGTGCACTGCGCGGGCTCGGTCAAGGCGCGCTTCATCGAGCACGCGATGGTCAGCGCAGGGCAGCAAGTGGCGGCCGAACGCGAAATTCGCCATAGCCGCGTACTGGCGGGGCACAGCGTCATGGTGGGCCCGCCCGGATCGCAACAGGGCGCGATCACGGGTGGCGAAGTGTGCGCCCTGCATACGGTGCGCGCGGGCACGCTGGGGTCGATGGCCGCTGTGCCCACCGTGGTGCGCGTCGGGCTGGACCCGCACGCCGAAACGCAACGCACCGCGCTGAAAACCGAGCGCCACCGCCTGGACGAAGAGAAGGCCAAGCTGGAAAAACTATTGATGTTCCTGCGCCTGCATCCGGAAAAAGCCACCGGGGACATCGAGGATCGGGCCCGCAATACGCACGCCAAGGTCTGCGCCGACCTGCAAGACCTCGATCGCCAGGAAGCCGAACTGGAACAGCGGCTGCAGCCGCTGCAATCGGCAATGATCACCGCCGCCAAGCGCTACTACGGCGGCGTCACCCTGCAAGTGGGCGTGAAGGTGCGCACGCTGCTGGAAGACCAGCCCGGCGGCAAGGCCTGCCTCGAGGCAGGCCAACTGGCTATCCGCTGACGCCCGGCCCCGCCAGGCATCAGGCCGGGATCACGGCGGTGACCTCGATCTCGACCTTGGCGCGGTCTTCGATCAGGCCGGCCACCTGGAACGCCGTCATGGGCGGGAAATGGCGCCCGACCACTTCGCGGTAGTGCTTGCCGATCTCGGGATACGAGGCCACGTACTCGGCCTTGTCGGTCACGTACCAGGTCATGCGCACGATGTGCTCGGGGCCGCCGCCGCCTTCGGCCAGGATGGCCACGATGTTCTGCAGCGTTTGCCGCACCTGGCCGGCGAAGTCGTCGGTCTCGAACTGCTGCTGGCCGTTCCAGCCGATCTGCCCGCCCACGAACACCAGGCGGTCGCCCACCGCAAGCTGCGTCATCACGCCGTTCGAGTACCCGCGCGGCGCCATCCAGTCGGGCGGTTGCAGAATCTTCATGGGATCATCCTGTAGTAAGAAACGCCTGAATGCGCAGGCGCAGGTCGTCGGGAATAGCGGTAGAACGCATGGTGCGCAGGTCCACCGTCACGATAGTCAGCGCGGCCTTCAGCCGCAGCCCGCCGTCGGGCCCCAGGAAGCGCACATCGGCCGTGAACGACGCGCCGCCGATGCGCCGCACGGCCAGTTCCTGGCGCAGCTTCTCGTGCCAGCGGCTGGGCGCGGTGAAGTCGCACTGCACCGATGCCAGCGGCGTGCCGATCTTGCGGTCGACATGCAGCGCATGAAAAGGCAGGCCCATGCCCTTGTCGAACCACTCTTCGACGAAATCGTTGATCATCTCGAAGTAGCGCGGGTAAAACACGATGCCGGCCGGATCGCAATGCCGGAAGCGCACTTCCACTTCGCTGACAAAGGGCTTTGCCATGGCGGTCCAGCGTCCTAGGCCAGCTTGCGCAGCGCGAAACGCTGCAGCTTGCCGGTTTCGGTGCGCGGCAGCGCATCGACGAACACAATGGCGCGCGGGTATTTGTACGGAGCGATGGCAGCCTTCACGAAAGCCTGCAACGCCGCCACCAGTTCGGGGCCGGCCGTGAAGCCGGGCTTGAGCACGACGAAAGCCTTGACCAACTGGCCGCGCTCGTCATCGGGGGCGCCGACCACGCCGCATTCGGCCACGGCCTCGTGGCGCAGCAGGGCGTCCTCGACTTCGGGGCCCGCGATGTTGTAGCCCGCCGAGACGATCATGTCGTCATTGCGCGCCTGGTAGAAAAAGTAGCCGTCGTCGTCCTGCACGAAAGTGTCGCCCGGCAGGTTCCAGCCCTGCTGCACGAACCGGCGCTGGCGCTCGTCGGCCAGGTAGCGGCAGCCGGTGGGGCCCTTAAGGGCCAGCCGGCCCGGCGTACCATTGGGCACGGGCTGCATGTTCTCGTCCACCACGCTGGCCACATAGCCGGGCACCACCTTGCCGATGGCCCCCGGGCGCACTTCGTCGGGCGGGCTGGACACGAAGACATGGATCATCTCGGTGCCGCCGATGCCATCGATCATCTCGATGCCGGTGGCCTGCTTCCATAGCTGGCGCGTGGCGTCGGGCAGGGCCTCGCCGGCGGACACGCTTTTCTGCAGCGAGCCGATGTCGTACTGGTCGGCAAGCGCCGCCATCTGGCGATAGAAGGTGGGCGCCGTGAACACGACGGTAGCGCGAAAGTCCTGGATCAGTTCCAGCAATCCGGCGGGCGTGACCTTCTCGGCCAGCACGGTGCTGGCGCCCACGCGCAGCGGAAAGCACAGCAGTCCGCCCAGCCCGAACGTGAAGGCCAGGGGCGGCGTGCCGCAGAAGATGTCATCGGGGCCGGGGCGGATGATGTGGCGCGGGAACAGGTCGCACATGGCCAGCACGTCGCGATGGAAGTGCATGCAGCCCTTGGGCAGGCCGGTCGTGCCGCTGGTGAATGCGATCAGGCAGATGTCGTCGGCCGCCGTATCGCAGGCTGCGAAGTCATCGGGCTTGGCGGCCGCGCGCGCGTCCAGTGCATCGGGGGCAGGGTCGTTGAACAGCATCACCTGCCGCAGCCCCGGGCAATGATGCTCGTGGCCGGGCTGCATGCAGTACTGCGCTTCGGCGCGCAGCTGGGCATCGCACAGCACGGCCGACACCTGGGCCTTGTCGATGATCTGCTTCAGTTCCTTGGCGCGCAGCAGCGGCATGGTGGGCACCGTCACCAGCCCCGCCTTGATGGCGGCCAGCCAGGCGGCGGCCATCATCGGGTTGTTGGGGCCGCGCAGCAGCAGCCGATTGCCCGGCACCAGTTTCATGTCGTCGACCAGCACGCCGGCGATGCGATTGCTTAGCGCCTGCAGTTCGGCATAGGTCATCGTGGCGGCTGCGCCATCGCGGCGCCAGCGCAGGGCCACGCGCCGGCCATGGCCGCGGGCGACCATGGCGTCGACCAGTTCCACGGCGCAATTCACGCGCGCAGGGTAGGCCACGTCGGGGCTGTCGAGCAGGAACTCGGGCCATTCGTCAGCGGGCGGCAAGTGGTCACGGGCGTAAGTATCCAGGTGGGCAGAATGTTCCATGAAAATCCCCTTGGCAATGCAATGGCTGGCTGCTCAGGGCCTGGCCTGTTCGGGCTTGGCCTTGGCCTGTTCGGGCCCTTAATCTTTCAGCAGCTCTCTGGCAATGATCAGTTTCTGGACCTCGGTCGCGCCTTCGTAGATACGCAACGCGCGTATCTCGCGGTAGAGCTTTTCCACCGGCATGCCGGACACCACGCCGGCCCCGCCGAACATCTGCAAGGCGCGGTCGATGACGGCCTGCGCCGATTCGGTGGCGGCCATCTTGGCCATGGCCGCTTCGCGCGTGGTGCGCACGCCCTGCACGTCGCGCGCCCAGGCGGCGCGGTAGGTCAGGAGCGCGGCTCCGTCGATCGCGGTGGCCATGTCGCCCAGGGCGGCCTGCGTCAGTTGCAGGTCGGCCAGGGCCTGGCCGAACATGCGGCGGCCGCGGGCGCGCGTCACGGCTTCGTCCAGGGCGCGCCGGGCAAAGCCCAGGGCAGCGGCCGCCACCGAGGCCCGGAAAATGTCCAGCGTCATCATGGCCAGCTTGAAGCCCTGGCCGGGCTCGCCCAGCCGGTGCGTGGCGGGAACGCGGCAGTTGTCGAACGCCAGCGTGGCCAGCGGATGCGGCGCCATGACGTCGATGCGCTCGGCGATCTCGAAACCCGGCGTGCCGGCCTCGACCACGAACGCACTGATGCCGCGCGCGCCCGGGGCCTCGCCGGTGCGGGCGAACACGCAATAGAAATCGGCGATGCCGCCGTTGGATATCCAGGTCTTGGCGCCATCGAGCACGTAGTGATCGCCGTCGGCCCGTGCCGTGCAGGACAGGGCAGCCACATCAGAGCCGGCGTCGGGCTCGGACAGCGCGAACGCCGCGATGGCCTGGCCGCTGGCCACGCGCGGCAGGTATTGCCGGCGCAGCGCGTCGGACCCCATCAGCGCAATGGCGCCGCTGCCCAGGCCCTGCATGGCCAGCGCGAAATCGGCCAGGCCGTCGTGCCGCGCCAGGGTCTCGCGCAGGATGCACACCATGCGCGAATCGATCTGCGGCAGCGCGCCGCCCCAGGCGCCGTCGGGTCCGGCAGGCACGCAGTAGCGCAGCCAGCCGGCCCGGCCCAGCGATGCCACCAGCCTGCGGCAGGCCGCATCGGTGTCGCGATGATCGATATCGGCCAATCCGTCTACGCACCAGGCCTCCAGCTCGCCTGCCAGGTCGCGGTGGCGGTCATCGAAGAACGGCCAGTCCAGCCATGTCGTGTCGGCCACATCAGTCTCCTTCGAATACGGGTTTGCGCTTGGCCACGAAGGCCTCGTAGGCGCGGCGGAAATCGCGCGTCTGCATGCAGATGGCCTGGGCCTGGGCCTCGGCCTCGATGGCCTCGTCCACACCCATGTTCCATTCCTGGTGCAGCAGCTTCTTGGTGACACCATGCGCGAAGGTGGGGCCGGCCGCCAATTGCGCGGCCAGCGACTGGGCCGCTTCCAGCAGCCCGGCGCTTTCGTGCAGGCTGTTGAAGAAGCCCCATTGCGCGCCCTCGCCGGCATTCATGGCGCGGCCGGTGTACAGCAGTTCCGAGGCCCTGCCCTGCCCGATCACGCGCGGCAACAGCGTGCAGGCGCCCATGTCGGCACCGGCCAGGCCCACCCGCGTGAACAGGAAAGCGGTGCGCGCGGCCGGCGTGCCCAGCCGCAGGTCGGAGGCCAGCGCCATCATCGCGCCCGCGCCCGCGCACACGCCATCGACCGCCGCCACGATGGGTTGCGGGCACGCACGCATGGCCTTGACCAGGTCGCCGGTCATGCGGGTGAAGTCCAGCAGCTCGGGCATGCTCATGCGCGTCAGCGGTCCGATGATCTCGTGCACGTCGCCGCCCGAGCAGAAGTTGCCGCCCGCGCCGGTGATGACCACCACCTTGATATCGGTGGCGTACACCAGCCCGCGGAACAGGTCGCGCAGCTCGGCATACGAATCGAAGGTCAGCGGGTTTTTGCGCTCGGGCCGGTTCAGCGTCACGGTGGCCACCTTGCCGTCGGACGACACCTGCCACAGGAACGTGCGGGCGGCGTGATCGGCATAGGGGCGCCGGTGATGCTTCATGGTGTGCTCGGGGGACGCGGTATTCATGGAATCTCCTGGATGGGTTCAGCCGGGCATCACTTCGCCGCCATCGATGGCGATGGCCTGGCCGTTGACCGATGCGGACGATGGCAAGGCCAGCCAGGCGACGGCCTCGGCCACTTCGTCGGGCTGCACCAGGCGGCCCTGCGGATTGCGGGAGGCCAGCTCGGCACGGGCCTGGTCGGCGCTACGGCCGGTTTTCTGCATGATGTTGTCGACTGCGCTGCGCACGATGTCGGTTTCGGTAAAGCCGGGGCACACGGCATTCACCGTGACGCCCTTGCGCGCGGTTTCCAGGGCCAGTGCGCGGGTCAGGCCCACCACCCCATGCTTGGCGGCGCAATAGGCGCTGACATACGCATAGCCGATCAGCCCCGCGGTGCTGGCCACATTGATGATGCGCCCCCAGCCGGCCGCCAGCATGCCCGGCAGCGCCGCCTGGGTGCAGTGATAGGTGCCGGTCAGGTTCACGGCCAGCATGGTTTGCCATAGCGCCGCGTCGGTGCGCTCGAATCGCTGGCTGACGGCCTGGCCGGCGTTGTTGACCAGGATGCCGACCGGGCCGGCGTCTTGGCCGGCCTGCTCGAAAGCGGCCTGCACCGAGGCTTGGTCGGCGATATCAGCCGCCACCGCCCGCACCGGGCCTTGGCCCGCCAGCGACGCCACGGCCGCATCCAGCGCGGCGCGATCGCGTCCCAGCAAGGTCAGCACGGCGCCACGCTGCTGCAGCGCGCGGGCGCAGGCCAGCCCGATGCCGCGGGCGCCGCCGGTGACCAGGGCGTGGCGGCCTTCCAGTACGCGTGCGGAATCGTTCATTTGGCGTCCTGTTGCGCCAGTGTGGCGGCGCGTTCGAAGTTGGTTTCCAGTTGCCGCTTGCCCGCCGCGTACTGGCGCGGCCAGACCGTATCGCAATACCCGACGCGCGCCGCTTCGCGCAGCGTCCATGACGCATCGGCCAGGTGCGGCCGCGCCAGGGCGCACAGGTCGGCCCGGCCCGAGGCAATGATGCCGTTGGCGTGGTCGGCCTCGAAAATGGCGCCCACCGCGATCGTAGCGATGCCGGCCTCGTTGCGCACGCGGTCGGCGAAAGGGGTCTGGTACATGCGCCCGTACACCGGGTGCTGCTCGGGGCTGACCTGGCCCGACGAGCAGTCGATCATGTCTGCCCCAGCGGCCTTGAAATGGCGCGCGATCTCGACGGCATCGTCGGCCGTGATGCCGCCTTCGACCCAATCGTGCGCCGAAATGCGCACCGACATGGGCCGCTCTTGCGGCCAGGCCTCGCGCACGGCGCGGAATACTTCCAGCGGATAGCGCAGGCGGTTTTCCAGGCTGCCGCCGTATTCGTCGTCGCGCTGGTTGGTCAGCGGCGAGATAAAGCTGGAAAGCAGGTAGCCGTGGGCGCAGTGCAGTTCCAGCCAGTCGAAACCGGCCTGGGCGGCGCGGCGGGCGGCCGCAACGAAATCGTCGCGCACGCAGTCCATGTCGGCACGGCCCATGGCGCGCGGCGTTTGCGAGATGCCGGGCAGGTAGGGCAAGGCCGATGCCGACAACAGCGGCCAGTTGCCCTCGGCCAGGGGATGGTCCATCTGCTGCCAACCCAGTTGGGTAGAACCCTTGCGGCCGGCGTGCCCCAACTGCATGCCGATGCGCGCGTCGCTGTGGGCATGCACGAAGTCGACGATGCGGGCAAAAGCGCTGGCCTGCTGGTCGTTCCATAGCCCGGGGCAGCCCGGGGTGATGCGCGCATCGGGCGAAGTGCAGGTCATTTCGACCATGACCAGGCCGGCGCCGCCCAACGCCCGCGCGCCCAGGTGCACCAGGTGGAATTCACCCGGCACCCCGTCCACGCAGGAATACATGGCCATCGGCGACACGACGATACGGTTCTTCAGTTCCACGCCCCGCATGCGATAAGGCGTCAGCATGGGCAACGGCGGCGGCGCGCCGGCCGTGCCTGCGGCGCCGGCGCGGTCCGCCAGCCAGCGCTCGTAGCCGTCGAGCCAGGCGGGATCGCGCACCCGCAGGTTTTCGTGCGAAATACGCTGCGAGCGGGTCAGCAGCGAATAGGCAAACTGTTCCGGATCGAGCCCGGCGTAGCGCTGCACGTTCTCGAACCATTCGGTGGAGTTGCGCGCGGCGTTCTGGATTTTCAGCACTTCGACGCTGCGCACGTCCTGATAGTGCTGCAGGCCCTGTTCGACGCTGCCTTCGGCGCCGCCCAGGCAGCGCGCCAGCTCGATGGCGTCTTCCAGCGCCAGCTTGGTGCCCGACCCCACCGAGAAGTGCGCGGTGTGCGCCGCATCGCCCATCAGCACCACCGGCACGCGGCGCGGGCCGCGCGCGGTGTCCAGCATGTTCCAGTGCACCCAGGTGTCGCAGATGACACGCGGAAAACGGATCCAGATGGCGGCCCCGCGCAGGTGCCCGGCATTGCTGATGAGCTTGTGGCCGTCCAGCCAGGGCGCGAACAGCTGCTCGCAATAGGCAATGCCCTCTTCCTGGCTCATGTCGCCGATGCCGGCCGCCTGCCAGGTCTCTTCCGGCGTTTCGATGATGAAGGTCGACAGGCCGTCTTCGAAGCGATAGGCATGCGCCTGGAACCAGCCATGCTCGGTTTGCACAAAGGCGAAGGTGAAGGCGTCGAACACCTTGGTGGTGCCCAGCCACACGAAGCGGCAGCGCCGCGTGTCGATGTCGGGCTGGAACGTGTCGGCGTAGCGCGTGCGCACCGGGCTGTTGATGCCATCCGAGGCAATCACCAGGTCGGCGTCGTACTGCCGGGCCACGGCCTGGTCGTCTTGCACGAAGGTCTCGAACACCAGGTTCACGCCCACGGCCTCGCAGCGCGCCTGCAGGATGTTCAGCAGTTTCTTGCGGCCGATGCCGATGAATCCGTGTCCCTGGGTACGCACGCTGCGCCCCTTGAAATGGATGTCGATGTCGTCCCAGTGGTTGAACGCGTCGCCGATGGTTTGCGCCGAGACCGGGTCGGCCTGGCGCAGGTTGTCCATGGTGGCATCCGAGAACACCACGCCCCAGCCGAAGGTGTCGTACGGCCGGTTGCGTTCGATGACGGCGACTTCGTTGGCGGGATCCTGCAGCTTCATCAGCAGGCCGAAGTACAGGCCGGCAGGGCCACCGCCCAGGCAGACGATTTTCATTGCGCAACAGGCTCCGTGAAACCAGGCGGCCGCGACAGGTTCCGGCCGTTCAATTAGTTTAGGTTTCAACTATATACTGGCATGCGGGCGGTGGCAAGAAATACAAAAAGGGGCAGGATACGGCGGGCTGCGCCGGCCCGGGGGGGGCGCGCCAACCTGCTTGCGGACGCGTCGCCAGGCTCAGCCGATGTCGCCCAGGGCGCGGGCGATGTCCTGCGCGCGGGTGGGCCGCACCAGGCGCGCCACCTCTTGCCCGTCCAGCAAGAAGATCAGCGACGGCCACAGCTTGATGCCGTACGAGCGGCCCAGCGGGCGGCCGCTGCCGTCTTCGATTTTCAGGTGCGCCACGTGCGGGTACGCGGCAAAGGCCTGTGCGACCAGGGGCTGGGCGGCCTGGCAGTAGCCGCACCAGTCGGTGCCGAACTCCAGCACCAGGGGCCCCTGCCGCTGATCGATATCGCTGCGCAATGGGGCTTCGGTGGCATATGGGTGGGTTGTCGACATGGCATGCTCCGCAAACGTACAGGGGCAGCAAGGCACGTGCCCGACGGCATTGCCGCGCGGCACGGCACGGCATGCCGCACACGCCCACAGGCTACACGCCCAGGTATCTTTCCCACAAGCCGCGGTCGGTATCCAGCGCGGCCGAATCGCCGCTCCAGACGGCCCGGCCGCGTTCCAGGATGACGTGGCGGTCGGCCAGCGCCAGCAGGCGTTCGACGTACTTGTCGATGACCAGGATGGTCTGCCCGGCTGCGCGCAAGGTGGCCAGGCACGACCAGATCTCTTCGCGCACCAGCGGCGCCAGCCCTTCAGTGGCCTCGTCCAGCACCAACAGGCGCGGGTTGGTGACCAGCGCGCGGCCGATGGCCAGCATCTGCTGCTCGCCGCCCGATAACTGGTTGCCCATGTTGCGGGCGCGCTCGCCCAGGCGCGGAAACAGTTCGAGCACACGCTCGGCGGTCCAGGGGCGGGCGATGTCCGGGTTGCGCGCGGCGGTGAATGCCGTCAGGTGCTCGCGCACCGTCAGGTTGGGAAAGCACTGCCGCCCTTCGGGCACGATGGCCAGCCCGGCGCGGGCAATGCGGTCCGGCGTCCAGCCGCCGATATCGTGGCCGGCGAAGCGGATCGTGCCGCTGCGCAGCGGCAACTGCCCGAACAGCGTGCGCAGCAAGGTGCTCTTGCCCATGCCGTTGCGGCCCAGCAGTGTCACCACCTGGCCGGCGCCGATTTCCAGGTCGACGCCGAACAGCACCTGGCTGGCGCCATATCCGCTTTGCACTGCCTGCATGCTCAACATTTGGCGGGCTCCTGGGTGGCGGTCTCGTCTTCGCCCAGGTAGGCCTGGCGCACGTCCGGGTTGGCGCGGATCTCGGCCGGCGTGCCCGTGGCGATGATGCGCCCGTACACCAGCACCGAAATGCGGTCGGCCAGGCGAAACACGGCCTGCATATCGTGCTCGACCAGCAGCATGGCGGCCTGCCCGCGCAACGACTCGATGAGGTCGGTCAGGCGCAGGGTTTCGTCGGGCCCCATGCCGGCCATGGGCTCGTCCAGCAGCAACACGCCGGGGCGCGCCGCCAGGGCCAGGGCGAATTCCAGCTTGCGCTGCTCGCCATGCGGCAACGTGCCTGCGGGCCGGTCCAGCAGGCTGGCGTCGATGGCGCACTGTTGCGCCAGCGCGTGGGCCGCGTCGTGCAGCGCCGCGTCGGACGCGCGCGGCGCCCAGAACCGGAAACTGCTGCCCGCATGCGCCTGCGCGGCCAGCAGCAGGTTGTCGCGCACGCTGCACGATTTGAAGATGTTGGTGATCTGGTAAGAGCGCGACAGGCCCGCCGCCACGCGCTGGTGCGCATTCAGGCGCGTGATGTCGACGCCGTCCAGCGCCAGCCTGCCTTCGTCGGCGGCCAGCGTGCCCGACAGCAGATGGATCAGGGTGGACTTGCCCGCGCCGTTGGGGCCGATCAGGGCATGGATCTCGCCGGGAGCCAGGGTCAGCGATACGTGGTCGGTGGCCACCAGCGCCCCGAAGCGGCGCACCAGCCCGGTCGCCTGCAGGGCCGGCACGCCGGCGGCGGTGGCGGTCGATATCGCGGTCATGGCCGCCCTCCGCGCGCCGCGCCCGCGAACCACGGCCCCACCAGGCCCGCCACGCCGCGCGGGGCGCCGAACACCACGCACAGCAACAGCACGCCCAGCGGCAGGTGCCAGTACTCGGTCCACATGCGCAGCACCTCTTCCAGCGCCAGCATCACCACCGCGCCCGCCACGCCGCCGTAGCGCAGGCCGATGCCGCCCACCAGTACCATCACCAACAGGTTGGCCGACTGCGTCCAGTGCATCAGGCTGGGCGAAATGAACAAGTTATGGTTGGCCAGCAGCGCCCCCGCCAGCCCGGCGGCCGCGCCGCTGATAACGAAAGCGGCCAGCTTCAACCGGTACACCGGGTAGCCCAGCGCCTCCATGCGCGATTCGTTCTCGCGGATGCCCTGCAGCGCCGCGCCGAAGCGCGAATCGACCAGGCGGCCGAAGGCCCACACCAGCACGGCGAACAGCGCCAGCACCAGGTAATAGAAATGGGTGTTGTCGGCCAGGTCGATACCCGGCAGCAGCGAATAGCCGGACAGGTTCAGGCCGTCTTCGCCGCCATACTGGCGCAGCGAGATGAACAGGTAATACACCATCTGCGCGAAAGCCAGGGTGATCATGATGAAGTACACGCCGCGGGTGCGCAGCGAGACGGCACCGATCAACAGCGCCAGCACGGCGGCCACCGCCGCCGCGGCAGGCCAGGCCACCAGCGCCGCCTGGATGCCGGCCGCATCCAGGATGCCCACCACGTAGGCACCCGCGCCGAAGAAGGCCGCATGCCCCAGCGCCACCATGCCGCCGTAGCCCAGGATCAGGTTCAGGCTGGTGGCGGCCAGCGCGTAGATCAGCACCCGGCGCACCAGCGACACATAAAAATCCATGTCCAGGGCTGCCGCCACATACGGAAAGAGCGCCAAGGCCAGCAACAGGCCCAGAGTCCAGAGAGTCGATCTGCGCATCATATCTCTCACCCGCGCGCCGGAAACAGCCCGGCCGGCCGGAACACCAGCACGCCCGCCATGAGCAGGTAGATGGAAATGGCCGCCAGCGTCGCGGCCAGGCTGGACGCCATGGCCGACGGCATGATCTCGCGCAGCAGCATAGGCAGGAAGGCGCGGCCGGCCGTATCGACCATACCCACCAGCAATGCCCCCACGAAGGCCCCGCGTATCGACCCGATGCCGCCGATGACAATGCACACCAGCACCAGGATCAGGATCTCTTCGCCCATGCCGATCTGCACGGCTGTGATCGGCCCCAGCAGGGCGCCGGCCAAGGCCGCCAGCATGGCGCCCAGCGCGAACACGCCCAGGAACAGCAGCGGCACCCGCACCCCCATCAGCGTCGCCATCTGCCGGTTCGAGGCGCCGGCACGCACCAGCACCCCGGCACGCGTGCGCGTCACGAACCAGTACAGTCCCACCGCCACGGCCAGGCCGCAGGCGATGATCATCAAGCGGTAGGCCGGGTACATCAGGTCGGGCAGCAGCCGCACCGGGCCCGACAGCATGGCGGGCATGTTCAGCATCACGGGCGCGGGGCCCCAGATCATCTTGACCAGGTCATTGGCGATCAAGATGATGGCGTAGGTGCCCAGCACCTGGGCCAGGTGGTCGCGCACCGCCAGCCTGCGCACCAGCACCAGTTCCAGCACCACGCCGACCAGCCCGGTGGCCAGCGTCGCCACCAGCACGGCGGCGGTGAACGAGCCGGTGCGCTGCATGGTCTCGGCAGCGACATAGGCGCCCGCCATGTATAGCGAGCCATGCGCCAGGTTCATGATGTCCATGATGCCGAACACCAGGGTCAATCCGGCGGCGATCAAGAACAGCATCAGTCCGAATTGCAGTCCGTTCAGCAGTTGCTCGACGACCAGCGTCATGAAACCCATCCCCTGTGCCGCGGACGCGCCAGGGCGGCGCCGGCCCGCGGGCGGTTTACCTGGCTACAGCTTGCACTGCTCCACATAGACGTCCTGGTAGCTGTCGAACACCTTGCCCACCAGCTTGTTGGTGATCCGGCCGTCGCCGTCTTTCTCGATGACGCGCAGGTAATAGGCTTGGATCGGATAGTGGTTCTTGCCGTAGGTGAACTTGCCGCGCACCGAGGGGAAGTCGGCCTTGGCCAGCGCCTGCACCACGGCTTCGCGATCGGAGACCTTGCCGCCGGCCTGCTTGACCGCGGCATCCATCGCCATGACCACGTCGTAGGCCTGGGCGGCATACACCGACGGATAGCGCCCGCCATATTCCTTGCGGAAGGCCTGCACGAACTGCTTGTTCTGCGGCACATCGAGGTCATGCGCCCACTGCGCGGTGTTGTACATGCCCAGCATGGGCTCGCCCACCGCCTGGATCACGTCTTCGTCGGCCGAGAAGCCCGGGCCGATGAGCTTGACGCTTTGCGACAGCCCGGTGGATACGAACTGCTTGATGAAGTTGATGCCCATGCCACCCGGCAGGAAGATGAACACGGCGTCGGGCTTGGCGGCGCGGATCTGCGCCAGTTCGGCGGCGTAGTCGATCTGCCCCAGCTTGGTGTAGACCTCTTCGGCCACGTCGGCCTTGTAGCCGCGCTTGAAGCCCGTCAGGGCATCCTTGCCGGCCGGATAGTCGGGCGCCATGATCAGCACCTTCTTGAAGCCGCGGTCGGCCGCGACCTTGCCGGCCGCCTCGTGAAAGGCGTCGTTCTGGTAGGACGTGCCGAACCAATAAGGGTTGCAGCGCTCGCCGGCATACTGGCTGGGGCCGGGGTTGTTCGACAGGTACGGCACCTTGGCGGCAAACAGCGCGGGGCCCACGGCCAGCGCCACGTTCGAGCCGATGGGGCCGGTGAAGAAATCGATCTTGTCGCGCTGGATGTAGCGCGTGACCAGTTGCCGCGCCTGGTCGGGGTTGCCGCCCATGTCGGTTTGCAGGAACTCGGCGGGTTGGCCGCCCAGCTTGCCGCCGAGCTGCTTGATGGCCAGGTTGAAGCCGTCGCGCGCCTCGGCGCCCAGCGCCGAAAACGGGCCCGATATATCATTGGCAATGCCGACCTTGATGGGATCGGCCCATGACAGCGCGGGCACCAATGCGGCGGCCGCCACCAAAGAAGTCAGGAAACGCATCATGAAGCTCCTTGCGCGTGGCGCGCGGCGGATGTTTTTATGGAATATTGCGAATTCGGATGCTTCTGCCATCAACCGGCCCGGCATCGCCCGGACAATGCGGCAAGGGCTGGCGTGCCGCATAGTTTAGGTTTAAAGTATTCGGCAAGACAAGCCTAGGGTTTTCCAGGGTCTTCCACCGCCAGCCACGCCATGCCCGCCCTTTATCGCCAATACGATCGCGCCGCACTGGATGTGCAATACAACGCGCGCGCCACCGTACCCGACATCCGCCCCATCCTGGCGCAGTACGCGCAGCAAAGCCAGGCCGCGCGCGCTACGCTGCCGTGTGTGGCCAACATGGCCTACGGCGACCACCCCGACGAACTCCTGGACATCTTCCCGGCAGCGCCGCCGGCCGCGCTGCCTGCGGCCGGCGCGCCCGTGTTCGTGTATATCCACGGCGGCTACTGGCGGCTGCTGTCGAAGGACGACTCCTGCAACATGGCACCGGCCTTCACGCGGGCCGGCGCGGTCGTGGTGGCGCTGAACTACTCGCTGGCCCCGGCCGTGACGCTGGACCGCATCGTCGACCAGAACCGTCGCGCGCTGGCGTGGGTGTACCGGCACATTGCCCGCCATGGCGGCGACCCGGCGCGCATCCATATCGCCGGCAGTTCGGCCGGCGGCCACCTGGTGGGCATGCTGCTGGCCGGGGGCTGGCACGATCGATACGGCGTGCCGCCCGACGTGGTGGCGGGCGCCGCGCCGCTGTCGGGCCTGTACGACCTGCGCCCGCTGGTGCACACGCACATCAACGAATGGATGCAGCTCAGCGCGGCCGACGCCGAGCGCAACAGCCCGGCACTGCTGCCGCCCGGCTCGGCCTGCCCCCTGCTGGCCAGCTATGGCGCCAACGAAACCGATGAATTCAAGCGCCAGACCGACGACTACCTGCAAGCCTGGCTCGACCGCGGCCTGCCCGCCCGCCACGTACCCATGCCCGGCACCAACCACTACGACATCGTGCTTACGCTGAACGACCCCGCCAGCCCGCTGACGCGCGCCATTTTCGACCAAATGGGCCTGGCCGGCAGCGGCCGGCCCGCCTGCTGAATCCCGCCCCCATGATCGACGCTCCCGACCTGGAAACCCGCGCCGCGCCCGACGACCACCAGGCGCTGCGCCTGTGGCTGCGCATGCTGACCTGCTGCAACCTGATCGAATCCGAGATCCGCGGCCGCCTGCGCACCGAATTCGACACGACCCTGCCCCGTTTCGACCTGATGGCGCAACTGCAGCGCGCGCCCAAGGGCATGAAGATGGGCGAACTGTCGCGCCGCATGATGGTGACCAACGGCAATATCACGGGCATCACCGACCAGCTCGAAAAAGAAGGGTTGGTGATGCGGACCAAGATGGAGACCGACCGGCGCAGTTCGGTGCTGAAGCTGACGCCACAGGGGCGCCGGGTCTTCACCCGCATGGCGCGGGCCCACGAAGGCTGGGTCAAGCGCATGTTCAACGACCTGCCGGAAGCCAGCCGCGACGCGCTGTACCAGGCGCTGGGGGAGCTGAAGCTGCAGGTGGTGGCAGCGCGGGGCAGCGGGCGCTGAACATCTGCCCCGGAGTTCTAGGGGATGGTTTTGCATTCTTGCGCCGTCACGCGTCGCTCGGGTGGGCGGTGGCGGCGAACGTGCGTCGGGCTCGGGCGCATGCCGGCGCCCTCGGCCTGCTACGCAGGCTGCCCCGCCGCCCGACACGCCGCCACCGCCTGCCCCAGCGCCACGGGACTGCGTTGGTGTCAGTTCGAGCCGTCATCCAGGCGTCTGACTCCCGCAGGGTGTCAGACACCAAAGTGTGCGCAGGCTGTCTCAAAATAGAATGGGCAAGCTGTCGCGCCGCATGAGGTGACCAACGGCAATATCACGGACATCACCGACCACAACGATCTACCTGAGACCAGTCGCGATGCGTTGTACGCTCGTACAGCGGCTTCTATTTCAATTGGACGAAAAACTCGCGAATATCGTGGGCCAACGCGTCCGACGCTTCCAAGGCCGGAAAATGCCCGGCATTCGGCATCGTGGTCCAACGTTGTATGTTGCCGTATAGCGTTTCGGCGATTGAACGAGGCGGACTGAATGTCTCTTTCGGAAACTCCGCATAAGCTGTCGGCACATTCATGGTAGCGCCGTCCGGAACGATCCACGGCTCGTGATGGCGCCCGTAATACGGCCAGAAGGTCGAACCGATGGCGCCGGTGATCCAGTACATCATGATATTGGTCAGCAGCACGTCGCGGCCGAAATGGGCGTCGACGTCGCCGCCACAATCGCTCCAGGTTCGAAATTTCTCGATGATCCACGCAGCCAGGCCGGCCGGCGAGTCCGTCAGCGCATAAGCCAATGTCTGCGGTTTGGTGCCCATGATGTCTGAATATCCGGCCTCATCCTTTAGAAAATCGGCAACCTGTCGATAAAAGCGACTCTCTTCAGGCGTTCGAGGTGCTGGTGCGGACGGCTTTCGAGGCATAGCCAATCGAGTGATATGGATTCCTCGCAAATGTTCGGGATACACATAGCCAAGACGAGTGGCGATGAAGGCGCCCCAGTCGTATCCATGCGCGGCAAACTCGGCGTAGCCAAGTACGTCGACCATTAGCGTCTTCAGGCTGTCCGCGATCTCGTTCAACCCGAACCGCGGCTGATCAGGTTCATAGGAAAAACCGTAGCCGGGAATCGAAGGCACGACCACCGTAAACGCATCCTCGGCACGACCACCGAATCGTGACGGATGCGTCAAACGCGGAATGAGTTGATGATATCCGTAAAACGAATCAGGCCATCCGTGCGTCAACAGCAACGCGCGAGGGTTCTCTCCTTCGCCGATTTCGTGAATATAGTGGAGCTTGATTCCGGCAATGCCCGCTTTGTAATGGCTGAATTCGTTCAGGCGTCTTTCCTGCACTCTCCAGTCATATTCGTCCCTCCAATAGGAACAAAGTGACTTGAGATAGGCAATGTCGGTGCCAAATAACCACCGCTCGCCGGGAATCTGATCCGGCCAGCGAGTTCGCGCCAGACTTTCGCGCAAATAGCGCAGGTCGTCTTCCGCAATAGCAATATGAAATGATTCGGGAGGCTTGCCGTCCCAGGTCGTGTCAGGTGGTGTCGTGTTCATCTCGATAATCTGCCGATGCAGTTCGGCGTTGTTGCACAAACTCGGCCGCTGCCTGCGCTAACGCCTCCGGCCGTCTCCGCTGTGTATCTTGCCGCATATCCGTTCGGCGATGTTGCCAATATATTGCATAGCAGCTATGCAATATGTTTAATCCGGCAATTTGCCCGGCGCTATCATGGATGCATGACTAACGGTGTGACGCACTTTGCCCATGAACTCCGATGATCTCGTCCTGTTTCTTCGCGCGGCAAAAGCCGGCAGCCTTACCAAAGCATCGATGGAAACGGCGACTTCCCAGCCCGCATTGAGCCGGCGCATTTCGGCGTTGGAGCAGGAGTTGGGGGCACGGCTCTTTCACCGTTCCGGGCGGGGATTGGAGTTGACGCAAATCGGGCAAGACCTGTTGCAGCATGCGATGGCAGTCGATCGCATCCTGGAGGAAGCCGCTGCGGACATGGCCCTGAAAGTGCGTGGTGGGCCATCCCGCGTTGTCGTGGCGGCGCAACCCTCTATCGCCAGGATGCTCTTCGGGCCGATCTCCAAGAATCTGATCAAAGATTACCCAGGAATTCGCATCTCCCTGCGAGAAGGCCTGGAAGGACAAGTTAACAGCTGGTTGGCCGATGGAAGCATCGATCTCGCCGTGATTTACCTGACCGAGGCTCAGCGCCATCTTGAGTCGGATACCGTGATCCGGGAGCGTCTTAGTTTTGTCGCGCCAAAGAGCTTCGATTTGCCGAATGGACCGTTTCCGATAGAGAGACTCCCCGACGTTCCGCTCGTGTTGCCAGGCCCAACGCATGGGCAGCGCATACTTGCGGAAGAACTTTGCGCACGATCCGGCAGGCTGCCGCGTATCAGCATAGAATGCGATGCCTCGTCGAATGTCGTGAAGCAACTCGTCATCGAAGAGTGCGGATGTGCGCTCTTACCGCTCGCGTCGGTGGCCGCCGAATTGCGGCAAGGGCTGCTCCAGGCTGTGCCGTTGGGCAATCCTAACGTCATGCGCGATATAGCAATTGCTACCTCCCTGAACCGTCCACCCCTGGTTGCGCGTCGCGAGGTCGCACAAGCATTCCGTCTTGAGATCCGCAGGCTGGTTTCCGATGGGCTATGGCTTGACGCAGCCATGCCCTGACAAGCGGCCGCTCTGCCATCGAAAAAGCCAAGGTCGAGGGGCCGTTTCACCATTGGCGATGGCGAGTCCTGGTGTTCTTGTATACCTGCTATGCAGATTGTTTCTAGCTATCGGCGGTGCTTCAGAGGCAATATAGATGCGAGACAACGGAGGCGATGCCTACCGGGTTCCCTCAGCATATCCGCAATAGGACAAGAAGCCATGAGCGAGAACACCGACGAGACAATTCAGCAGAAATTCCCGATGCGTCTGGATCTGCTGTCTACCGTCGTAGATAGCCAGAATGTTGAATGGCGCCCGACGCGCTACCCGGGCGTCGAGTTCAAGCTCCTGTTCGAGGACAAGGAAAGCGGACTCTTCACCGGCCTTTTCCGCTGGGCCCCCGGCGCGGAGCTTCCTTACCATGAGCACGTGGAAGTAGAACAAACATACATTCTCGAAGGTACTCTCGAAGACCATGAAGGCGCCATCGCGCCGGGGATGTTCGCCGCGCGCCCGGGCGGAAGCCGCCATATCGCTCGCTCCCCGAACGGCTGCCTGCACATCAGTTTTTTCCTGAAGCCGAACCTCTTTTTCTCGGTAGACGGAAGCGCAAAGCCGTTCGAACGCTAAGGCTCAGTCATCCACTCAAGGCTTGACGACCTTCGCTGCCGCGAAGGCCGCGGGGAAAGTCGCGCCTGCGCATTCCCAGGCAAACGATAAAGAGATATTCGCGCCCGGTGCCGCCCAGGCATTGTCCCGACATTTCCTGGAGGGAAGAAATGAGCAAGTATGTCGTTATGGCCGATTTTGAAATTCTTCCGGACGGCATCGAACGATTTGTCGAGTACATCAAGATTCATGCGCAGAACTCGAGAAACGAGGAGCCTGGCTGCCGGGCGTTCGAGGTATGCCAGGACCCCGGGCAACTCAATCTCTTCTCTCTGTACGAGGTCTATGACGACGCGGATGCGTATCGACACCATCGTGCGATGCCCAGTTATGGCGAATTCATGATGCGGGCATCCCCTTTGATAATCCGGCACGAGGGCAGCCTCTTCAAGAATCGGCGTGTACTGCGGCGAATTTCACCGGAATGAGTAGTCCTTGCCGGATGGCGGCTTTCGCAGCCATCCGGCAACTTGAACATTGGAGCATTGGCATGGCTTATTCATGCAAACACACCCGACGCATGGCCCGCCGGCCGGTCGACATTCCCGTTCTAGGATTCGGCCTGGCGTCGATCGGCGGCCTGCTGGGCGCAACATCGGAACAGGATTCCAGCGCATCGATCGAACGCGCGTGGGATCTGGGAATCAGGCATTTCGATACGGCGCCGCAATACGGCTCCGGCTTGGCTGAACATAGACTCGGGCACGCGCTTCGTGATAAGCCTCGCGCCGACTGGCTCTTGTCGACCAAAGTCGGGCGTGTCTTGCGCCCGCGTCGGCTCGGCAATCCTCCGTCAACACTTTGGGAAAACCCTCTCCCGTTCGAAGTTGAGTTCGATTATTCCTACGATGCGACCATGCGCTCTTTGGAAGATTCGATGCAGCGCTTGGGGACGGATGTTATCGACCTGGTTCTTATTCACGACGTAAGCGTCAAATGGCAAGGCACGCAGGTCGGACGCCGCTTCAAGGAGGCTATGAGCGGAGCGCACAAAGCACTGGACCAGTTGCGAGCGAGCGGCTTTATCCAGGCCTTCGGGATCGGGCTGAATGACACCCTAACTGCGACACAGTTCGTCGAAGAGGGTGACCTCGACTTCGTGATGATTGCCGGCAAATACACACTGCTTGACGCGTCCGCGAATGAAACCCTGATACCGGCATGCGAAAAGAAAAGCGTGGGAATCATGATGGCCGGGCCATTCAACTCGGGCATCCTCGCGACGGGTTCGCAAAGCGCGGCATATTTTCAGCAAGCGCAGGCAAAGCAAGATGTCATCGAAAAGGTCAAGCGACTCGAATTGATTTGCGCGAATCACGATATCCCCGTGCAGGCCGCGGCCCTGCAATTCCCGCTGGCACATCCGATGGTCCTGTCTGTCGTTACAGGGTTTCGCACCGCTCATCAGGTCGACCAGGCTGAACGCTGGCTTCGGACCGAGATTCCTGACGCTTTTTGGGCGGAGCTGAGCGCCGCAGCGCTCGATCCCGCCGAGGCAGCTTGACGTTCATGTGTTCGGCCAAAGGCGCTGCTCCGCTGCGGAGCGCGCAAGAACTCGCTGCTGAAGACAGCCGTCGATGACGCATTTATCAAAACGCGAATATCAGGTTCGCAAGGAGACTCGTATGCAACAGCTGGAAGCGCTGGCCCCGAACGGGCTGGCCAGCTTGGAGACCGCCACCTACCGCAGGGTGATGTGGCGGATTATCCCGCTCATGGTCGTCTGTTTTGTCTTTGGATATCTCGACCGCGTCAACATCAGCTTTGCAAAACTCCAGATGCAGGCTGATCTCGGATTTTCGGACGCGGCTTACGGACTTGGCGCCAGCATTTTCTTTGTGGGGTATTTCATATTCGAAATCCCCAGCAACCTGATCCTTTCCCGAATGGGAGCACGAAAATGGATTGCGCGCATCATGGTTTCATGGGGTCTCGCCTCTGCCGCCATGATGTTCGTCACCAACGAAACGTGGTTCTACATCCTGCGCTTCACGATTGGCGCGGCTGAAGCCGGTTTTCTTCCGGGCGCGATCCTGTATTTCACGTATTGGTTTCCTGCGCAACGGCGGGCGCGGATCACCGGCTACTTCATGACGTCGATTCCGCTTTCCGGTGTACTGGGTGGCCCGCTGGCCGGCCTCATCATGACCAACTTTGCTGGCCTCAACAGCTGGGCAGGTTGGCAATGGCTGTTTCTGATCGAAGGAGTGCTGACTGCCTTTGTGGGCATCGCGGTTCTGTTCTGCCTGACCGATAGGCCGTCCGAGGCGAAATGGCTGTCCCAAGACGAGAAGCGGCTGCTGCAAGACAACCTGGCCAGCGAGGCAAGCGAGGCGGGCAAAGCGACCGTGCACCAGTTCGGCCAGGCACTGCGCCAACCGGCCACCATTTTCCTGGCGATCGTCTACATGTTCATTCTGATGAGTCTCTATGGATTGACCTTCTGGATGCCGCAATTGATCAAGAACACGGGGATTGCCAGCAACGAAATCGTCGGCCTGCTGAGCGCTATCCCGTACGCGGCGGCCGGTATCGGGATGGTGTGGATTGGGCGTCGGTCCGACCGCACTGGAGAGCGCCGCTTGCATCTGGGTCTTGCCGTGCTGGCCGCGGGAATCGGGTATGTCATTTCCGCGGCATTCGGTACGCACACAGGCCTCGCGTTGGCGGCACTGACATTGGCCGCGGGAGGGATCATGGGTTGTCTGCCGGTATTCTGGACGCTTCCTCCCAAGTACTTCCGTGGAGCCGCTGCCGCCGGCGGCATTGCTCTGGTCAATTCAGTAGGCAATCTGGGCGGCATCATCAGCCCTTACCTGGTGGGCAAGGTCAAAGACTTGACCGGCGACACGGCCCCCGGGCTTTATGCGATAGCCGCAGTCACCATTCTGGCGGCGATGCTGATTCTCTTTGCATTACCGCGCACGCTGGCGGAACAGGATCGCGCGGCAACCGACGCATAAGGCCGGCAAAGGATCGCACAAGCCGAAGACGGCCGGACCGCATAACGATGAAGATACAAGATGTCAGACATGCCCCGTCGCACTACCTTGGAGCCTGTACCGTGATTTGCGGGCTGTTGCCAGGGGTCAGGCTCCCGTCAGGGTGTCTGACACCGTACGATTGAGACAGCCTTGGCACACGATGGTGTCAGGCACCTGCGGAGCCTGACACCTGGCGACCCCGGCACCTCGCTCTTGAGGGATTGCGAGCCTTGCCGTTGCGGGCGTGGGGCCGGGCGGGTTGACCGGCGGGGCAGCCTGCGTCAGCAGGCCGAGGGCGCCTGCATGCGCCCGAGCCCGACGGGCTTCGCCCGGCCCCACGCCCGCAACGGCAAGGCGCCCCCAGCACACAACAACAAGACAGCCCAGGCACACAAAACCAAGCACCCCACCCAGCAGTGGGATAATAAGAAGCTACACAACCGCCCGCACGGCGGTTTTCCCTTGCCCCCAGCCCCAGAGACGAACTCATGGCCGTTAACCTGCAGATCCCCTCCGAGTCCGACATTTTCCCCGTAGCCGGCGTTGAAATCGGCGTTACCGAAGCCGGTATCCGCAAGGCGGACCGACGCGACCTGACCGTATTCCACCTGGCGGCCGGCACCAATGTGTCGGGCGTATTCACCCGCAACCGCTTCCGCGCCGCGCCCGTGCAAGTCTGCGAGGCCCACCTGGCCGCCGGCGGCCCGATCCGTGCCCTGGTCATCAACACCGGCAACGCCAATGCCGGCACCGGCGCCGAAGGCCTGCAAAAAGCCCAGGATACCTGCGCCGCCCTGGGCAAGCTGCTGGGCGTGCCGGCCCAGCAGATCCTGCCGTTTTCCACCGGCGTGATCCTCGAACCCCTGCCGCTGGACCGGCTGACCGCCGCCCTGCCCGCCGCGCTGGCCAACCTGGGCCCCGACCAGTGGTTCAACGCATCCCACGGCATCATGACCACCGACACGCTGCCCAAGATCCATTCGCAGCGCGTGCAGATCGGCGGCAAGACGGTCACCTTCACCGGCATCAGCAAGGGCGCCGGCATGATCCGCCCCAATATGGCCACCATGCTCAGCTTCCTGGCCACCGATGCCGGCATCGCCCAGCCCGTGCTGCGCAAGCTGGCGCTGGAAATCGCCAACCGCTCGTTCAACCGCATCACGGTCGATGGCGACACCTCGACCAACGACTCGTTCATCATCGCGGCCACCGGCCAGTCCGGCATCGACATCGCCTCGGAAGCCGATCCGCACTACGCCGCGGTGCGCGACGCGCTGGCGGCCGCCGCGCTCGACCTGGCCACGAAGATCGTGCGCGATGCCGAAGGCGCCACCAAGTTCATCACCATCCGCGTCGAAGACGCCCTGACCACCGAAGAGGCCCTGAAAGTAGCGTATTCGGTGGCGCACTCGCCGCTGGTCAAGACCGCGTTCTTCGCGTCCGATCCCAACCTGGGCCGCATCCTGGCCGCCATCGGCTATGCCGGTATCGATGACCTGGATGTCTCCAAGCTGCGCCTGTGGCTCGACGACGTGCTGGTGGCGCGCGACGGCGGCCGCAACCCCGACTACCAGGAAGCCGACGGCCAGCGCGTGATGCAACAAGCCGAGATCGTCATCCGCATCGCGCTGGCGCGCGGCCAGGCCAACGAAACGGTCTACACCTGCGACTTCTCGCACGAGTACGTCAGCATCAACGCCGACTACCGTTCCTGAACCCACCGCATCCGGAAACCGACGTGACTTCTCCCGATTTTTCCGTCCTGATCGAACGCGCCGAACGCGTGCTGGCGCAACTGGAAGCCTGGCTGCCGGCCGCGCCGCCCGATGTCGACTGGTCAGCCCATGCCTACCGCTGGCGCAAGCGCGGCGCGCGCGGCTGGCTGGACACCGTGCGCCACGTGGCCCGCATCGACCTGGCCGACCTGCAGCACATCGAGCGCCAGAAAGGCGTCATCGACCGCAACACGCGCCAGTTCCTGCAAAACAAGCCCGCCAACAACGTGCTGATGACCGGCGCGCGCGGCACCGGCAAGAGCTCGCTGGTCAAGGCCATGCTGGCCGCCTATGGCGACCAGGGCCTGCGGCTGATCGAAGTCGACAAGTCCGACCTGAGCGACCTGCCCGACATCGTCGAACTGGTGGCCACGCGGCCCGAACGCTACATCGTGTTCTGCGACGACCTGTCATTCGAAGAAGGCGAAGCCGGCTACAAGGCGCTGAAATCAGTGCTGGACGGCTCGGTATCGGCCTCGGGCGACAACGTCCTGATCTACGCCACCTCGAACCGGCGCCACCTGATGCCGGAATACATGAGCGAGAACCTGCAGGCCAAGCACCAGCCCGACGGCGAGATCCACCCAGGCGAAACGGTCGAAGAAAAAATCTCGCTGTCCGAACGGTTTGGCCTGTGGCTGTCGTTCCATCCGTTCAAGCAGGACGACTACCTGGACATCGTGCATCACTGGCTGCGCGAACTGGACTGCCCGGCCGACCAGATCGAAGCCTGCCGCGCCGAGGCCTTGCAATGGGCGCTGGAACGCGGCTCGCGCTCGGGCCGCGTGGCCTACCAGTTTGCCCGCGACTGGGCCGCGCGCCATGTCTGAGCGCATCGTCGACGTTGCCGCCGGCCTGATCCTGCGCGCCGACGGCCAGTTACTGCTGGGCCAGCGCCCCGAGGGCAAGCCCTGGGCCGGCTGGTGGGAACTGCCCGGCGGCAAGCTCGAGCCCGGCGAAACCGTACTGCAGGCCCTGGCGCGCGAACTGCGCGAAGAGATCGGCATCGAGGTCACCCAGGCCGTGCCCTGGGTCACGTATGTGCATGCCTATCCGCACACCACGGTGCGGCTGGCGTTCTGCCAGGTGACCGGCTGGCAGGGCGAACCGCGCGGGCTGGAAAACCAGCGGCTGCAATGGGTCGACCCGGCCCACGCCGACCAGGTGGGCGACCTGCTGCCCGCCACGCTGCCGCCGCTGCGCTGGCTGCAGCTGCCCACGTCTTACGGCATTTCCGCCATCGGCGGCCGCGCCGGCCTGCCTGCTTTCCTGGAACGCCTGGACCGCGCGCTGGCGCGCGGGCTGAAACTGGTGCAGCTGCGCGAACCCGACTGGCCCGATGGCCCGGGCGCCCTTTCGCTACGCGATGTCATGCAGGCGGTCCTGAAGCAATGCCACGCCGCCGGGGCCCGGCTGCTGGTCAACAGCGCCCACCCCGCCGCCTGGTGGCGCCAGGCCGACGGCGTGCATCTGCGCTGGGCCGATGCGGCGCTGCTGCAGGCGCGGCCCGAACTGCCGCCCGGCGCGCTGGTGGGGGTCTCGGCCCACGACAACGCCCAGATCGTGCACGCGCGCGACCTCGGCGCCGACTTCGCGGTGCTGGGTCCGGTGCTGGAAACCCCCTCGCATCCCGGCCAGCCCGCCATGGGGTGGCCGGGCTTCGTAAAGGGCAATCGCGATGCCGGGCTGCCGGTGTATGCCTTGGGCGGGCAGTCGGCCGATACCCTGGCCGATGCCCGCCGGCATGGGGCGCACGGAGTCGCCGGGATACGAGGGCTTATCTAGTCCTGGGCAATGATGGCGAACCGGCCGTCCTCTTTCAGGCGGGCCCAGTAGGCCTTGCGTTCCGGGTCGTACCCCACCAGGGTGCCGCTGGCGCAAGAGCCGGCAACATCGAACGGCATGCCGTCCAGGTAGGCCGGCTGGTATCGCTGCCGGCTGACGCAGCCGGCGGCCGCCAGGGCGACCCAATGCCCGCCGTCCCAACGCGCCAGCACGCTGCCGGCGCTGGCATCTTGCGGCATGGCGAATTCCAGCACATAGGCGTGGCCGCTATCGGCGCCGGATGTCAGTTCCCAGTCGCGCGTGGCTTGCGCCGGCAGCGCATAAGGAGCCTTGCCCTGTTCCGAGCCGTCGCCGTAGCTGCCGGCCAGGCCGGCGTCGGCGGCGATGTCTTTCAGCCGGCCGTAGGGGTCGGTATAAATGCCGGTCTGGCCGCTGATGCCGGACACGTCCAGCACGTCGGACAAGGTATCTGCCGAGCGCGGCGTCCATGACAGCGACACCAGCTTGCTCAAGTCGATGGTGGTCTCGCGAATCTCGACTTCTTCGTCGGGTGTGCCTTCATTGACCACGCGGGCCCGCTGGCTGTTGTTCAGGTTGGGGCGCCAGCTTTCGTCGCGAATGAACATGTAGCGGTACATCAGCGATTCGAGTTCGCGATTGGTGCTGGCGAAGGTCACGCCCGGTTCTACCGCCATGCCGCGGGTGCGGGTGTCATAGCGGTTGAAGACCTCATTGCGGCCGTCCAGAATGCGGGCGCTCTGGCCGCCGGGCGCGCCGCAGGCGCTGGTCCGGTAGCCGGGATCGTAGACGTTGTAGTTCTGGATGCCCGCCGGGATGCTGGCGGCATACACGATCTTGTCGCAGCGCACGGCGGTACGGGCAAAGCGGTCGAACAGCCGCCACTGCGGGTCGGCAAGCTCTTTGGGCCCGTCATCGTTGGCGAACACGGTGTGGGCAACGTAATACGCCTGATAGTCCACGGCGTCGCCCTGGAAATTGAATATGGACACGTTGGTATCGATGCTGCCGGTGGCATCGCCAGCCACTTTCAGCATCACGATGTTCTGCACTTGTTCGTGCTCGCCGTAGCGATTCTCGTAGCCCTTGTAGGCGGCGCTGCCGGCGACGATCTGCATGAACGGGCGCTGCGTCGCGTCGCGGATCAGGCTGCGCGCGTACATGTGCTCGTGGCCCGCCACATAAATGACGTCGTTCGCGGCGAACAGGGTACGGTAGTCGTCATAGACATCGCGGAAAGCCACGTCCGAGGGCTCGGACAGGTAGCCTTCCAGGATCTTCTCGCGCAGCATGCCGTAGCGGTTGCCGACCAGCGAGTTGTGCGTCATCAGGATGATGTGGTCGACCTCATCGCGATGCTGGGCGATTTGCCCGGCCACGAAGTCGTAGGCGAACGGCAGCCAGTCGTACGAGATGTTGATGAACAGCACATTCTCGCGCACCAGGGCGTAGTTCTTGTACTTCGAGCCGGCCATGTGCTGCGCGTCGGCCGGGATCAGGTCGCTGACGGTATCGAAGTAGTCCTGGTCCATGCCCTTGTTGTCGTGGTTGCCCATGATGGGCAGCAAGGTCATGCGGCCGGTGTAGTCGGCCGCGATGGCGCGCCATTGTGCGTACTCGCCAGGGGTGCCGTTTTCGGTCAGGTCGCCGGCCATCAGCACGATGTCCACGTCCTGCTCGGCCAGCTTGTCCAGCGCGGCGCGCATCGGGTGTTCGGCCACCCCGGAATCGCTGCCCTGCGTGTCGGGCAGCACGCCGACACGCAGCGGCTTCCTGGTTTCCGGTTCCGGCGCGGGCCCGGGCTCGGAAGTGCCCGGGTCCACCGCCTGATCATCGTCGTCGCTGGAACTGCTTCCGCATCCGGTCAATGCGAACAATGCGCAGGCAACGGCGCCCATGCGCTTACGGTGCTGCAGACTGCCAAACAAGTGGTACATGTCAGCCCCTCGGCAAGAAAGCGAGAAGCATAGAAACACGACGTTACGCACCCATGACTCGGCGCCGGCCGCGGGCGCCCATGGCACTACCGCAAGGGTGTCTTCCAGGTGTCAGGCTCCGCAGGTGCCTGACACCATGGTATGCCGAGACTGTCTCAATAGTATGGTGTCAGGCCCCCTGCGGGAGCCTGACACCTGGAACATCGCAAGCCCGCGCGGCCGCCTTACCGCCTGTTCATGACAGGCCTGCGAGCGCTTGCCGGTCTCAGGCGCCGAAGCTCAGGGCGTTGGTCAGGTCGCCCATCGGTTTCTGCCCCCGCGCCGTCATCTCGTCGTCACGGACCTTCAGGCCTTCCAGCATGGGCAGGTCGAACAAGCGGGTGGCCAGGCGCAGGATCGAACCGGTGTCGTACACGGTGTGGTCCACGGTGCCCTTCTTGGCAAAAGGCGAGATCACCAACGCGGGGATGCGCGAGCCCGGACCCCAGCGGTCGCCCTGCGGCGGGGCCACATGGTCCCACCAACCGCCGTTCTCGTCCACCGTCACCACCACCACCATGTTGTTCCACTGCGGGCTGTTGCGCAGGCTGTCGATGATGTGGGCGATATGGCGGTCGCCGGATTCCACATCGGCGTAGCCGGCATGCATGTTCAGGTTGCCCTGCGGCTTGTAGAACGTCAGCGGCGGCAGCTTGCCGGCCTCGGCATCGGCCAGAAACTTGTTGGTGACCGCGATATCGCCCAGCCCGCCGTCGCGCAGGTGCGCGGTGCGCGCCTCGGTCCCGGGGCCGGTGGTCTCGAAGTAATTGAACGGCTGGTGGTGGGCCTGGAAGTTGGGCGATGCCGGAAAGCCCGTGCTCGCAGTGGAGTCGATGGCGGCCTGCCAGCCGCCTGCGTACCAGGCCCAGTCCAGGCCCTTGGCGGTCATCAGGCTGCCGATATTGTCGTGGGTCTGCGGCACCATGGTCTGCGGGCTGGCCGGATCGGCATGGGTGGGGTCGGTCGCGTCGCGGCTGAACGACGGCCAGTACGGCGGCGCCATGGTGTTCACGCCGTAGCCGTCGGGCGTCAGCGCGCTGGCGCCGAATTGCGGAATGCCGGTCATGGCGCTGGCCGGCGACGTATCCTTGGGCTGCAGGCGCGGGTCGGTCGGGTCGTCGCTCTGCAATTGCGCGATCTGCGTCTTGGCCACCGAATCCGCCGCATTCGGGTAGAACGGCGGACGGCCGCTGACCAGGTACTGGTGGTTCAGGAACGAGCCCCCGAAGGCGCCCTGGAAGAAGTTGTCGCACAGCACGAATTCCTGGGCCAGCTTCCACAGACGCAGGTTGTAGGCCGAGTCGCTGTAGTAGCCCATCACCAGCCCGCCCGAGTCGGCCCACGCGGCAAAGCGGTCGTTCTTGCCGCCGTTGATCTGCATCTGGTTCTGGTAGAACACGTGCCACAGGTCGCGCGTGACCACGCCTTGCGGCAAGGGCTCGCCCTGCGGGCCGCGCAGCGCGAACGGCGCGTTGGGCAGGTTGTTCATGTAGGCGGCCGCCTGGTCCACCTGGTAGGCGATGTGGTTGGCGGTCTGCGCCTGCGGCACCATGCCGTTCCACACGGGCGGCAACACCGCCAGCGGCGTGCCGTCGCGGTCGTATTGCGTATAGTCGGCCGCGGCCAGCGTGGACAACGGCTTTTCCACGCCGGGGAAGTTGGCGAACAGATTGTTGAAGCTGCGGTTCTCGGCAAAGATGACGACCATCGTCTTCACGTTCTCGCGCAGTTGAGCGGTGATGTCCGGCGGCGTGGACGGCGGGGTAGACGAATCGTCATCATCGTCGTCGTTGCTGGAACAACCGGCCAGGGCGCCCATCGTGGCGGCGCTGGCGCCCAGCGCGGCAATTCCGGTCAGGAAGCCGCGGCGGGCGGGCCGCGCCGGCTTCTGCTCTTGCGCTTTGTTATCTGAATTACCGGGCACGGCGCCGGCATCGTGTTCTTCATTGGACATGGTTTGACCTTGCGGGGACGCGCGACGCACTGTCATTGCGCCGCAGATCACCGGATGACAGCCGGCATGCGTTAACGGCGTACAGGTTATGTACCCTTTGTGTTCCGGGCGTGACGAATTGCTGTCAGCAAGCTGTTTACGCGGCTGTCGCGCACGCGCGGCGCGACGGCCTGCAAGGCCGGGCGAAAATCGGGAAAATGGCGGGGCGGGCCATCCGCAGCGGCCGGATTCTTGGTAAAACCAAGGGTAATTACGGATATAGTCATTCGTATAATCGTATACGATTATACATATTGGAGACCCCCTTATGGATTGGCTGACATCCCCCGTCCAGTCTGACGAATTCGCCGAGATCAAGAACACGTCGCTGGGCAAGCTGGTGCGCGACTATCTGCTGGGCCAGATCATGTCGGGCGCGCTGGTGCCCGGCCAGGCGCTGCGCGAGCCCGAGCTGGTGGAACAGATGAAGGTATCGCGCGTGCCGGTGCGCGAGGCCCTGCGCGAACTCGAAAGCATGGGCCTGGTGGTATCGCGCAAGCATTCCGGCGTGTACATCCGCGAACTGGCCGAAGACGAGGTGCACGATCTGTACCAGTTCCGTTCGCTGATGGACAACCACGCCGGGCGGGTGGTGGCCGGGCTGCCGCAGGCCGAGCGCCTGGCGCTGGTCGAGAAGCTGGAAACCTGTACCGCCGCCATGGACCTCGCGATCGAAGAAGACAACACCCAGGCCTACTACAACGCCAACCTGCAGTTCCACTGGCTGTTCATCGAATTCGCCGGCAACCGCGAAATCGCCAAGAGCTATCGCGAAGTCATCCAGAAACTGCACCTGGCGCGCGTCAAGAACCTGTCCACCGAAGACCATCGCCGGCAATCCAACGCCGAGCACAAGCAGATCGTGCAGGCATTGCGCGATGCGTCCTCGATCGCCGGCGTGCATCACTGCGCCGAACTGCTTGCCCACCACGTGATCAACGCGCACAAGCGCCTGGCGGAGATGTAGGCCATGACGACGACCAGGCAGCCATGCGGGCCGTAGCACCGCCGCGCCCGCCGGCCTAGACCCCCTTCCCCTTCGAATTCCGACGCCCGCCATCGCGACCCGCGCGATGGCACGGCACGCGCTCGCCCTGAAACACCGCAGGCCGGCCACTGTGCGCCCCGGTGCGCGGGTGTTCGCCTGCAAGCCGCGGCACGGCAACGAGCGACTGACGATTTCAACGAGTTCGACGCTTCAACCAACAAGATGCGCCGCAGTGGCGTACAAACAGGAGAAACCAATGAAACGCTTGGCAAGACTGATGGGATGCATGGCCCTGGGATGCGCGGCGATGGGCGCCCACGCCCAGAACGGCTCGTCGGTGCGCATCATCGTGCCCTTTGCCGCCGGTGGCCCCAACGACGTGGTCGCCCGCCTGGCGGCGCAATATATCGCCGAACCGCTGGGCAAGACCGTCATCGTGGAGAACAAGCCCGGCGCCACCGGGGCCATAGGCAGCCAACTGGCCGCCGATGCCAAGCCCGACGGCAATACGCTGCTGCTGGCCAGCAGCAGCACCATGATGGCGCCCATCATCCTGAAGTCGGTTCGCTTCGATCCCGTGAAGGACTTTGCCCCCATCGACCTGATCGCGCTGGACGAGAACCTGCTGGTCGTGCACCCCTCCGTGCCGGCCAAGACTGTCCAGGAACTGATCGACCTGGCCCGTGCCAAGCCCGGCGACCTGAATTATTCGACGTCGGGCCAGGGCAGCAGCTACCATCTGGGCACCGAGCTGTTCAGCTCGCAGACGGGCATACAGATGACGCACGTGCCTTACAAGGGAACGGCGCCCGCGGTGTTCGGCCTGCTTGCCGGCGAAGTGCAGGTCCAGTTCCAGGCGGTTTCGCAGGCCAAGCAGCATATTGCGGCGGGCAAGGTGCGGCCGCTGGGGATCGCCAGCAGCACGCGCCATGACGACTATCCCGACCTGCCCACGATTGCCGAGGCGGCCAATCTGCCCGGCTTCGAATTCGCTACATGGATGGGCCTGTTCGCCCCGGCCGGCACGCCCGAACCCGAACTGGCGAAGCTGCGCGAGGCCTTGCATAAAGCCACGCAGCATCCCGAGTTCCAGGCCAGCCTGAAAGAACTGGGCATGCGGCCGGTCAGCGAGGATCCGCAAGCCATCACGGCGCGCATTTCCCAAGACCTGGAAAAGTGGGGCACGCTGGTGCAGACCAAGGGCCTGCAGATGCAATAAGCGTGCGAGAAAAACATGCCATCGATGACTGATATGTTGACGTTCGAGGCGGCGGCCGCCCGGTTCCGCCAGGCCAGCCTGACGCCCCGCGACTACCTGGAGCAGGCCATTGCCATCATCCAGGAAAAAGAAGACCGGGTGCGGGCCTTCGCCTGCCTGGATCTCGACCGCGCCCGGGCACAGGCCGACGCGGCAACCGAGCGATATCGCCGCCAGGCGCCGCTTTCGGCCATCGATGGCATGCCGGTGGGCATCAAGGACATCATCGATACCGCCACGCTGCCCACCACCATGGGCAGCGATATCTACCGTGGCTGGCAGCCCGCCGCCGATGCCGAGGCCGTCGATGCGATCCGCCTGGGCGGGGGCATCATCCTGGGCAAGACGCACACCACCGAATTCGCCATCGGCCGCGCCACCGTCACCACCAATCCGCACGACGCCACGCGCACCCCGGGCGGTTCGTCGTCGGGAACCGCGGCAGCGGTTGCCAGCGGCATGATCTGCGCCGGCCTGGGAACGCAGACCCAGGGCTCTATCGTGCGGCCGGCCAGCTACTGTGGCGTGGCGGGCTACAAGCCCACCTGGGGCGTGCTGCCCCTGCGCGGCGTGCATCCGGTTTCGAGCAGCCACGACCACCTTGGCGTCATCGCGCAAAGCCTGGATACCGCCTGGACAACGGCGCGATGCATCATGCACTACCGGCCCACCCCGGCCAGCGCCCAGCTGGACAGCCGGTCGACCCCGGCACTGGAAGCGCGGCCCGCCGGCCGCGTGGCGGTGCTGCGCACGCAAGGCTACGCCGAACTCGACGCCGACGCCCTGCGGGCATTCGACGCGCAGCTGGACAACTGGCGCCGAGCCGGCGCGGTGCTGGTCGAACCCGGCGACGACCCCCACCTGGCCGCCCTGTGCCACGACCTGGACCAGATCCCATCCCTGTCGCAGGAACTGGTCAGCCACGACATGCGCTGGCCGTACTGGAGCTACTGCCAGCAGCACCCGCAAGCCATCAGCCGGAAGATCCACGACATGGTCGAAGCCGGCTTGAAGATCACCCCGCAACGCTATGCCGGCGTGTGCGCCATGCGGGACGGCATCCTGGCCCGCCTGGAAGCCCTGGCCTCGCACTACGACGCCTTCATGCTGCCCGCCGCGTCCGGCGTGGCGCCCGTGGGCCTGGACAATACCGGCTCGCGCACCTTGCTGGTCTATGGCAGCTTCCTGGGCATCCCCGCCCTGAGCCTGCCCGTGCTGCAAGTCGGCCACATGCCGCTGGGCATACAACTGCTGGGCCCCCGCTTCAGCGACCACCCCCTGCTCTGCCATGGCAAATGGCTGGTATCGCTGGCCGGGACTTGAATCGCGCAGGCGCGAGCGCCTCTGCGCACGACGATCGGCTATCGCCAGGTGTCAGGCTCCCATAGGGTGCCTGACACCCTACGACTGGGACAGTCGTGCCACACAATGGTGTCAGGCACCTGCGGAGCCTGACACCTGGGATCACTCCCCATCCCGCTGCTGCCCCTGAGCCTCAGCCGCCACTCCCTCCCATCCTCCCCCCAGCGCAGCGATCAATTGCACGCTGGCGGTCAGGCGGCTGCCCAGCAAGGTGATGGCGCTGCGCTCGCTGTTGAGCGCGCCCGTTTCCAGCACGGCCACGTCCAGGTAGCCGATCAGGCCGGCCTCGTATTGGTTGCGGGCCAGCCGCAGCGACTCGCGCGAGGCTTCCAGGGCGCGGCGCTGCACGACTTGTTCGTGTTCCATCACGCGCAGCTGGATAAGATAGTCTTCGACCTCGCGCAGCGCCCCCAGCACCGTCTGCCGGTACAGCGCGGCCTGGCCGTCGTAGGCAGCGCGCGCCTGCTCCAGTTGCGCCTCGCGCGCACCGCCATCGAAGATCGTCAGCGCCAGGGCCGGCCCCAGCGACCAGAAGCGGGCCGGCGCGGTCAGCCACTGCGCGAACTCGCCGCTGCGAAAACCGCCGTCGGCGCTGATGACCAGGTCGGGGAACCAGGCAGCCTGCGCCACGCCGATCTGCGCGTTGGCCGAGGCCGTGCGGCGCTCGGCCGAGGCGACATCCGGGCGGCGTTCGAGCAATTCGGACGGCATGCCGGCCGGAATCTGCGGCACCGCGTGCGCGAAGTCCTGGGCCGGCAGCGCGAAGCGCGAAGGCGCCAGCCCCACCAGCACCGCGATGGCGTGCTCGAACTGGCCGCGCTGCCATTCCAGGTCGATTAATTGTGCGCGAGCGTTTTCCAGCTGCGCCAGGGCCACCGACACATCGCCCTTGCCGGCCACGCCGGCCTGGTAGCGGTTCTGCGTCAATTGCAGCGAACGCTCATAGGCCTCGACGGTGGATTCCAGCAAGCGCTTCTGTTCGTCCAGGATGCGCAATTGGAAATAGTCCTGCGCCAGGGCCGATTGGGCGCTCAGCCGCGTGTTGGCCAGGTCCGCCAGGCTGGCGTCGGCCTCGGCGCGGCTGGCCTCGACATCGCGGCGCACACGGCCCCACAGGTCGAGTTCCCAGCTGGCCGTGCCGCTCAGGTTGTACTGGTTGCCCACGCCCGTGCCGGTGGCGCTGCTGCCGCCGCCTGCCCGGGTGACACCGGCGTTGGCCCCCACCGTGGGGTAGAACCCGGCGCGCGCGCCCTGCACCAAAGCCTGGGCCTGGCGGTAATTGGCCTCGGCCTGGGCAATGGTGTAGTTGGCCGCGTTCAATTGGCCCATCAGGCCATCGAGCGTGGCGTCGCCGTAGATCTGCCACCACGCGCCGCGCTCGGCGGCATCGCGCGGCTGCGCGGGCTTCCAGCCGTCCTGGCCCTGTGCTTCTTTATAGGCCTCGCCCACGTCGAGCGCGGGCCGCTGGTAGTCAGGGCCGACCGCGCAGGCCGACAGCAGCGCGCAGCACAGCACGGCGGCCGCCCCGCGCGGCGCGCGCGCAAGCGTAAAGGGAAAGAGCGATGACAATGCGCGGCTCATGGGCGTTCTACATCAGGTTGCGGACCGGCTGCACCGCGCGCGCCACGGCGGCGCCGGGCCCACAGGCGGAAACGGTCCAGGTACAGGTACACGACCGGCGTGGTGTACAGCGTCAGGATCTGGCTCAGGATCAGGCCGCCGACGATCGTGACCCCCAGCGGCTGGCGCATCTCGACGCCTGCCCCGGTGGCCAGCACCAGCGGCAGCGCGCCGAAGATCGCGGCCAGGGTGGTCATCATGATGGGCCGGAAGCGCGTCAGGCAGGCCTCGAAGATGGCGTCGTGCGGCGACAGCCCGCGCCGCCGCTCGGCGTCGAGCGCGAAGTCCACCATCATGATGGCGTTCTTCTTCACGATGCCGATCAGCAAGAACACCCCGATCAGGGCGATCAGCGTGAACTCGCTGCCCACCAGCATCAGGGCCAGCAATGCGCCGATGCCGGCCGATGGCAGGGTCGACAGGATGGTCAGCGGGTGCACCAGGTTTTCATACAGGATGCCCAGCACGATATACATGGTGACCAGCGCCGCCAGGATCAGCCAGGGCTGCTGGCTTTGCACCTCTTGCTGGGCCGCGGCGGTGCCCAGGAAGCCGGCCTGGATCTGGTCGGACGGCAGTCCGATGCGCGCCACCGCCGCGTCGATGGCGCGGATGGCCTGGTCCAGCGACACGCCCGGCGCCAGGTTGAACGAAATATCATCGGCCGCGAACAGGCCGTTGTGCTGCACGCTGAGCGGGGCGTTGCCCGATTCGAAATGCGCGAACGCCGCCAGCGGCACGCGCTGGCCAACTTGCGTGATGACATGCACCTGCTTGAGCGATTCGGCATCCTGGGCAAAGCGCTGGTCTACCCCCATGACGACGTGGTACTGGTTCAGCGGCCCGTACATCACCGACACCTGCCGCTGGCTGAACGAGTTGTTCAGCACCGCGGAAATATCCGACATGCTGATACCCAGCCGCGTCGCCGCCTCGCGGTCGATCACCAGTTCGACCTGACGGCCCTTGTCTTCGACGCTGGCGTCCACGTCGGTGAGTTCGGGCAGCGCCGCCATGGCCTGCTGCACCCGGGGCATCCAGGTGCGCAACAGCGAGAGCTCGCCTGTCAGCAGCGTGTAGTCGTAAGACCCGCTGCCCTGCCCGCCGCCCAGGAAGATGTCTTGCTGCGGCACCAGGAACACGCGCGCGCCGGGGGTGTTCTGCAGCCGGCCGCGCAGCCGGTTGACCACGTCGTTGGCGCTGGCCTGGCGTTCGGCCTGCGGCTTGAGCTGGATCGACATGAAACTGCTGTTGCTGCCGCCGCGCCCGCCGGCATGGACCGTGATGTTGGCCACCGCAGGATCGGACAGGATCACCTTGCGGAAGTACTCCAGCTTGGGCACCGTGGCCTGGAACGACGTGCCCTGGTCGACCCGGAAGAACCCCAGCAGCTGGCCGGTGTCCTGCTGCGGGAAGAAGCCCTTGGGCACCACCATGTACAGGTACACGTTCAGGCCGATGGTGGCAGCCAGCAGCAGCATCATGATGCGGCTGTGCGCCAGCGCCCACGACAGGCTGCGCCGGTACTGCGCCAGCATGGCGTCGAAGCCGCGCCCGATGGCCGCCGACAGCCGGCCCGGCGCACGCGCAGGTTCTTGCGCGCGCAGCAGGCGCGCGCACATCATGGGCGTCAAGGTCAGCGACACCACCAGCGACACCATGATGGCCGCCGACAGAGTCACGGCGAACTCGCGGAACAGTCGCCCCACCACGCCGCCCATCAGCAAGATGGGAATGAACACCGCCACCAGCGACAGGCTCATGGACAGCACCGTGAAGCCCACTTCGCGCGACCCGCGCAGCGCGGCCCGCATGGGCGAGGCGCCCTGCTCGATGTGGCGCATGATGTTCTCGAGCACCACGATGGCATCGTCGACCACGAAACCGGTGGCCACGATCAGCGCCATCAGTGAAATCGTGTTCAGCGTATAGCCGCACAAATACATGATGCAGAAGGTGCCGACCAGCGATACCGGCACGGCCACGCTGGGAATCAGCGCCGCGCGCCAGTGCCGCAGGAACAGCAGCACCACCAGCATCACCAGCCCCACGGCCACCACCAGCGTCAGCTCGGCCTCGTGCAGCGAGGCGCGGATGCTGGGGGTGCGGTCCTGCGCGACGGTCATGTCCACGTCGCCGGGCAGCAGCGCCGACAACTGCGGCAACTGCGCGCGTATGGCTTCGACGGTTTCGATGATGTTGGCATCGGCCTGGCGCCGCAGGATCAGCAGAATGGCCTGGCGGTCGTTGTAGAAGCCGGTCTGGAACAGGTCTTCGACCGAGTCCTCGACCGTGGCCACGTCGGACAGCCGCACCGCGGCGCCGTCGCGCCAGGCCACGATCAGCGGCCGGTATTGCTCGGCACGCTCGAGCTGGTCGCTGGCCATGATCTGCCAGTGATAGCGGTCGTTCTCGATCACGCCCTTGGGCCGGTTGGCATTGGCCTCGGTCAGCGTGGTGCGCACTTCGTCCAGCGACACACCGCGGCTGGACAGCGCGCCCGGGATCAGGTTGACTCGCACCGCCGGCAACGAACTGCCGCCCACGGTGACCTCGCCCACGCCGTTGACCTGCGCCAGCTTCTGCGCAACGATGGTCGAGGCCAGGTCGTACAGCTTGCCCTGGCTGAGCGTGCCGGACGTCAACGCCAGCACCATGATGGGCGCCGACGACGGGTTGACCTTGTGGTACGTGGGGTTGCTGCGCAGGCCCGTGGGCAGCAGCGAACGCGCCGCATTGATGGCTGCCTGCACATCGCGCGCGGCACCATCGATATCGCGGCTCAGGTCGAACTGCAAGATGATGCGGGTCGAGCCCTGCGAGTTGCGCGAGGTCATTTCGGTAACGCCCGCTATGCTGCCCAGCGACCGTTCCAGCGGCGTGGCCACGCTGGAGGCCATGGTCTCGGGGCTGGCGCCCGGCAGGTTGGCGGTGACCGAGATGATGGGCAGGTCCACTTCCGGCAGCGGCGCCACCGGCAGCAGGCGGAACGACAGCACCCCTGCCAGCACCAGCCCCAGGCACAGCAGCACGGTGGCCACGGGGCGAACGATGAAGGGGGCCGACAGGATCATGGCTGCTCCGCGGCGGGGCGTGCCCGACTGCGGCGCGCCAGGCGGTCGAACATCAGGTAGATGACCGGCGTGGTGAACAGCGTGAGCACCTGGCTGAGCAGCAGGCCGCCCACCATGACCAGGCCCAGCGGCTGGCGCAGCTCGGCCCCGGTACCGGTGGACAGCATCAGGGGCAGCGCGCCGAACAGGGCAGCCAGCGTCGTCATCAAGATGGGCCGAAAGCGCAGCAGCGCGGCTTCATGGATGGCGGCGCGCGGCGTCAGCCCGCGCTTGCGCTCGGCCTCCAGCGCGAAGTCGATCATCATGATGGCGTTCTTTTTCACGATGCCGATCAGCAAGATGATGCCGATGATGCCGATCATGTCGAGCTCGGTGCCGGTGATCATCAGGGCCAGCAGGGCCCCCACCGCGGCCGAAGGCAGCGTGGACAGGATGGTGATGGGATGGATGTAGCTTTCATACAGCACCCCCAGCACGATGTACATGGTGACCACCGCCGCCAGGATCAGCCACAGCGTGCTGGACAGCGAATTCTGGAAAGCCAGCGCGGCCCCCTGGTAGCGCGTCTCGATGCTGGCCGGCATGCCGATCTCGGCCTCGGCCGCCGCAATCGCATCGACCGCCGCCGACAGCGACGCGCCCGGCGCCAGGTTGAACGACACCGTGGTCATGGGGAACTGGTCGAGCCGGCTGATGGCCAGCATGGTGCGCCCCTGCGAGATATGCGCCACGGCCGACAGCGGCACCAGGCCGCCCGATTCGGTAGCCAGGTGGATCTGCCCCAGTGCCTCGGGCGACTCGCGAAACTGGGGTAGCACCTCCAGCACCACCCGATATTGGTTCGACTGCGTGAAAATGGTGGAAATCAGCCGCTGGCCGAAAGCGTTGTACAAGGCCTCGTCGATGGCGGCGGTAGAGATACCCAGGCGCGAGGCGGCATCGCGGTCGATCTCGACCCAGGTCTGCAGGCCGTCGTCCTGCAGGTCGTGGGCCACGTCGGTCAGTTCGGGCAATTGCGCCAGGCGGTCGACCAGCCTGGGCGCCCATTCGGACAGCACGGCGATGTCCGGGTTGGACATAGTCATCTGGTACTGCGTGCGGCTGATGCGGTCTTCGATGGTCAGGTCTTGCACCGGCTGCATGTACACCCTGACACCTTGCTGGGCGTCCAGGGCATCTTGCAGGCGCTGCGTGATGGCGGCCAGGTCGCCGTCGCGCTGGCCGTGCGGCTTCAGGGCGATCTGCATGCGGCCGGTATTCAGCGTGGCATTGGTGCCGTCCACACCGATGAACGACGACACCGATTCCACATCGGGGTCCTGCAGCACGATGCGCGCGGCCTCTTGCTGGCGCTGCGCCATGGCCGGGAACGACACCGAGGCCGGTGCCTGGGTGATGGCCTGGATCATGCCGCTGTCCTGCTGGGGAAAGAACCCCTTGGGAATGACAAGGTACAGCAGCACGGTCAGCACGAAGGTGCCCACCGCCACCAGCAGGGTCAGCGGCTGGTGCGCCAGCACCCATTGCAGCATGCGGTCGTAGTGGGCGATGGTGCGATCGATGAAGGCGCCCGTGGCCCGGTGGAAGCGCCCATGGCGCTGCTCGGATTCGGGCCGCAGCAGGCGCGCGCACATCATGGGGGTCAGCGTCAGCGACACCACCAGCGAGATCAGGATGGCCACGGCCAGCGTGACGGCGAACTCGCGGAACAGCCTGCCCACCACTTCGGTCATGAACAGCAGCGGGATCAGCACGGCAATCAGCGAGAAAGTCAGCGAGATCAGCGTGAAACCGATCTGCGCGGCCCCCTTCAGCGCGGCCTGCATGGGTGTTTCGCCCTGCTCGAGGTGGCGCGCGATGTTCTCGATCATGACGATGGCGTCATCGACCACGAACCCGGTGGCGATGGTCAGCGCCATCAGTGTCAGGTTATTGATGCTGAAGCCCGCCAGGTACATGACGCCGAAGGTGCCGATCAGCGACAGCGGCACCACCACGCTGGGAATCAGGGTGGCCGTCAGGCTGCGCAGGAACAGGAAGGTCACCATGACCACCAGGGCCACCGCCAGCATCATCTCGAATTGCACGTCGGACACAGACGCACGGATGGTCTGGGTGCGGTCGGACACGACGCTGACATCCAGCGTGGCCGGCAAGGCGTCTTTGAGCTGCGGCAGCATGGCGCGGATGTGGTCGACCACATCGATCACGTTGGCGCCGGGCTGGCGCTGCACGTTCAGCAGGATGGCCGGCTGGTCGCCCGCCCAGGCGGCCTGGCGCACGTCTTCGGCGCCCTGCACGGCCTGCGCCACATCGGACAGGCGCAGCGGCGCGTTGTTGCGATAGGCGATGATCAGGTCGTTGTACTCGGTGGGCGACTTGAGCTGGTCGTTGGCATCGATGGTGGTGGACCGCTCGGGCCCGTCGAGGTTGCCCTTGGGCTGGTTGACGTTGGCACCCACCACGGCGGTGCGCAAGTCGGCCAGCGACAGGCCGGCCGAGGCCAGCGCACGCGGGTTCACCTGGATGCGCACGGCCGGCCGCTGCCCGCCCGCCACGCTGACCAGCCCCACGCCCGGCACCTGCGACAGCTTCTGGCCCATGCGGGTATCGACCAGGTCGCGCACCTGCGGCAGCGGCATGGTGGGCGACGTGATGGCCAGGGTAAGTACCGGCGCGTCGGCCGGATTGACCTTGTTGTAGACCGGCGGCACCGGCAGGTCGCTGGGCAGCAGGTTCGATGCCGCATTGATGGCCGCCTGCACTTCTTGTTCGGCCACGTCCAGCGACAGGTCCAGGCTGAACTGCAGCGTGATCACCGATGCGCCGCCGGAACTGGTGGACGACATCTGGTTCAGGCCCGGCATCTGCCCGAACTGGCGTTCGAGCGGCGAGGTCACCAGCGAGGTCATGACGTCGGGGCTGGCGCCCGGGTACAGCGTCACGACCTGGATGGTGGGATAGTCGACTTCAGGCAGCGCCGATACCGGCAGCAGGCGATAGGCGATGAACCCGGCGATCAGGATCGCCACCATCGACAGCGTGGTGGCGACCGGCCGCAGGATGAACAGGCGCGACGGACTCACGGCGCCTTCGTCGCAGCCTGGCCGGCGCGCGCGGGCGAGCCGGCGCCCAGGGCCTCGCCCGGCGTGGCGGGGATGGCGGTATCGTCGGTCACGACGTTGACCTTGGCGCCGGTGCGCAGCCGGTCGGTGCCCTCGACGACCACGCGGTCGCCCGGTACCAGCCCTTCATTGACGGCGACACGGTCGCCGTTGATGGCCCCCAGCTGCACCTGGCGCACGTCCACGGTGCTGTCGTCGCGCAGCAGGAACACGAAGGCGCCGGCCGAGCCTTGCTGGACTGCCGCGGTGGGGATGACGGTGGCATCGTCGCGCGTCTGCACCAGCAGGCGCACGTTGACGAACTGGTTGGGAAACAGCAGTTCGTCGGCATTGTCGAAGCGCGCCTTGAGCTTGACGGTGCCGGTGGCGACGTCGATCTGGTTGTCGATGGTCTCGAGCTGGCCGCTGGCGATGGCCTTGGTATCGGTGCGGTCATAGGCCTGCACCGTCAGGGTGCGGCCGGCCCGCACCTGTTCGAGCACCTCGGGCAATTGAGTCTCGGGCAGCGAGAACACGACCGAAATGGGCTGGGTCTGGGTAATGACCACCAGCCCGTCGGTATCGCCGGTGGATACCAGGTTGCCCGGATCGACCCTGCGCAGGCCCAGGCGGCCGCCGATGGGTGCGCTGATGCGGGTATAGCCCAGTTGCAGCTTGGCGTTGTCGACGGCGGCCTGGTCGATTTTCTGGGTGCCTTCGTACTGGCGCACCAGCGCGGCCTGCGTATCGAGCTGCTGGCGCGCAATGGAGTCTTGCTTGAACAGCGTCTGGTAGCGTTGCAGGTCGCGCCGTGCATTGGCCAGCAGGGCCTGGTTCTGCTGCTGCTGGCCTTGCGCCTGCGCCAGCGCAACCTCGAAGGGGCGCGGATCGATCTGCGCGAGCAGGTCGCCGGCCTTGATGTACTGGCCTTCGTCGAAAGCCACCCGGATCAGCTCGCCATCGACCCGGCTGCGCACGGTGACGGTGTTGTAGGCGGTGACCGTGCCCAGGGCACGCAGCACGATATCGATGTTCTGGGTGCCGGCCTGGGCCGTTCGGACCGGCACCGGCAGGGCCATGGCGCCGGCGGCGGCGCCAGCCAGGCCGCGGCCGCCTTTCTGGGGCTGCTGCCCGCCAGGCTTGAAGACCAGCCACGTGGCCACGGCGGCCGCCAGCAACAACAGAACGATGACGGCCAGGCGGCGCGTGCGGCGGGGCGGCGGCGGGGCGGGTCGGCTTTCGGGCATGGGGTCATTGGACGCAAGCAGCGGAGCCGCTATTGTCCCCTAAGTGCGCGGATTTACGGCAACCGGCGCCCCGACCTGAAATAGACCGCAACAGGAATCAGGCCGGCCCTAGGCGCTGCACAGCGACATCTGGAAACTGATGTCGCGCGCCACCTGTTGCGGCTTGGCGTCGCCGTCCTGGGACGAGAAGCGTATCCAGATCATGTACTTATTGGCGCTGATTTCGGGAAACACCCCCTGGGCCGGGTCGATCCAGACCCGCAGCAGCTGAAACAGCTTGCCCGCCAGCATTTGCTGGTAGGCGCCCTGTTCGGCCAGGATCTCGGCCCGGCGGCCCGATTCGCGCAGCAGGCGCAGCGCCATGGACACGGCTTCATGCAGGGGGCGCAGCGGCATCGTCCAGGTTTGCAGGTCGGCGCAGCGGCCGGCCTCGGGTTTGTGCTGCCAGGCATGATAGGACGGCATGTCGACCTGGGTGGCGCCGCCGGGTACGGCCAGGCGGCCGCGCAGGCTGATCAGCCATTCGTTTTCGCGCAAGGTCTGGCCGGCGCGGCCCTGGGCGGCCAGGGCGCTCACGGTGCGCTCCATTTCGGCCAGCATGGACTCCAGGGCATCCTGGGCCACGCCGGGGTGGTCGCGCAACGCCACCAGCGCCACGCGCTGGCGCTCGAGGTCTTGCAGGACGGCGGTCTTGATGTCGGTGCGTTCGGTGGCGTCAAGAATATCGAACAAGGTGGCGACCGCGATCTGGTGGTGACGGGGGTCGCCTTCGCGCGCGAAGTAGAACAATCTGTCAAACAGATATTCCAGCCTGAGATAGGCGCGGATACGCTCGTTGAAAGGATATTCGTAAAGAATCACGCTTTATACAGGCCTGTTGGTGGTCGGCCCGCGGGCCGGGTTATTCAGGGAGGCCGGTCCCGCATGGCGGTGGCCGGCGTGGTGCCGCCGCCAACTGGCACCAGCGGTCGTGCAGAGCCTTTGCCCGCGCGCGCAACTGCTGGGCAGACGTGGCGCCATCGTTGACGATGACATCATCCGCTGCCGCGAGCCGTGTTGCCCGCGCGGCCTGTGCCGCCATGATACGCCGTATGGCCTGCTCCGTCAGCCCGCTGCGTGCCTGCACGCGGGCGACCTGGGTTTCGGGATCGCAATCCACCACGCAAATACGATCGACCCGTTCGCGCCAGCGGCCCGACTCGACCAGCAAAGGCACCACGAACACCAGGTAAGCGCCTTGCGCGGCCGCCGCGGCGCGTTCGGTATGCTGGCCGATCAAGGGATGCAGGATGGCTTCCAGCTGCGCGCGGGCTTCGGGCCGGCGAAACACCAGGTCGCGCATCCAGGCCCGGTCGAGCGCGCCATCAGCGGCCACGGCGCCCGCCCCGAAGGCCTGGCCGATGGCCGGCATGGCCGCGCCGCCCGGGGCCGTCAGTTCATGCGCGATCGCGTCGCTGTCGACCAGCGCCGCGCCCCATTCGGCCAGCATGTCCGCCACGCGGGTCTTGCCGGAACCAATACCGCCGGTCAGGCCGATTTTGTACATAGCAGGTCTTCCATCGAGAGCATTGCCTGCGCATCGAGCATACGCCCCGCGCGCCGCCGCGTCAGAACCATGCCGGCCGCCCCGCCGCCAGCAGCGTGACGATGCCGGCCAGTGCCAGGTAAGGCCCGAACGGCAAGGGCTGGCCACGATGCGCATGGCCCGTCAGGCGCAGGATACCCGCGCCGGCCACGCCGGCCAACGAGGCCACCAGCAGCACGCCCGGCAACGCGGCCAGGCCGAACCAGGCGCCCAGCGCCGCCAGCAGCTTGAAATCGCCATAACCCATGCCTTCGCGCCCGGTCAGCAAGCGGAACATGTGGAACAGCAGCCACAGGAACACATAGCCCACCACCGCGCCCAGCACCGCCAACGGCAAGGGTGCCAGCGCGCCGCCCAGGTTCACCAGCAGCCCGACCCAGGCCAGCGGCAGCGTGATGGCATCGGGCAGCAGGCTGGTCTGCAGGTCGATCCAGGCCAGCGCCAGCAGCGCCGCGCACAGGCCCATGGCGCACAGCGCGATCAGCGTGGGACCGAAGCGCCAGGCGCACAGCGCGAACAGCAGCGCGGCCGCCAGCTCGATAACGGGATAGCGCCAGCCGATGGCATCGCCGCATGCGGCACAGCGCCCGCGCAGCACCAGCCAGCCCAGTACCGGCAGCCGGCGCCAGCCGCGCACCGGCGCGGCACAGGACGGGCAATGCCAGCCCGGGCGCCACAGCGTATAGCCGGCCGCCAGGGCCGCCCCGGGCCCGTGGGCGGCCCGGGCGGCGGGATGGAATTCCTGATACTGCTGCAACCATTCGCGCTCCATGATGCGCGGCAGCCGGTGCGCCAGCACGGTCAGCCAGCTACCGACCGCCAGGCCCAGCACCGCGGCCATGGCGATGGCCCACCCAGGATCGACTGCAAAGACGTGCCACATGAAGTTCAGACAATCCGATAAAAAGCCCGCGCGGGACAGGTGCCGGCAGCCAGGGCCGGCGACGTCGCATTATTCCGGCATGCAGAGAATTGTTCAAACGCGGACGGTGGCGCGAGCGTATCGGATGTTTGCATAAATGCGTAGAATCCGGAACATACTCACTACTGCCCCCAGCCACCATGCCTGAACCCGTGCTCAATCTGGCGTCCCGCCGCAGTTCCCTGACCTTGACCGCGGCTGCGCTGGCAGGCGCGGCGCTGATGGCGGGCTGTGCCCAGCAGCGCACCCAGGGCTACTACAACCCGCCGGCGGCCAGCACGGTCACCGACGCACAATACCAGGGCGAAGGGGCCGGCTATCGGCCTGTGGTGCGCGCGCCATCGCAGTTGCAGATCGAATTGAAGGCGCCGCCCCCGGGCCAGACCCGCGGCAAATCCGATGCATCCAATGCCGCGGCCGCGGAAGCAGCCGAAGCCAATGCCGCCTCGGCTGCCGAAGCCGCCGGCAGCGGCTCGCCCGCCGCCCACGCATTGGTGCCGCAGGCCCAGACCTACATGGGCACCCTGCCCTGCCTGACGCCGTCCGCGCAATGCGCGGCCCAGCGCGTCACGCTGACCCTGGCGCCCAACGGGCGCTGGCGCAGCCGCACCGCATACATGGACAGCACCGGCAACCTGGGCAAGCCCAGCGCCGAACAAGGCTGCTGGGACGCCACTGCCGAACGCCCGCCGCGCGTGCTGCTGGCCGACGCCAACGGCAACCAGCGTGTTGAATTCGTGGTGGCGGCCAACAACGTGCTGCGCGTGAAATCGGTGCTGGGCAAGTCGCCCAACCTGAACTACAGCCTGACGCGCCAGCCCGACCTGGACGCCATCGACGAACTGTCGCAGCAGCCCCCTCCCAAGTGCTCTTGATGGACGCAACCCCGGGCAGGTAGTTCCCAATGGCGATATGGCGGGCAACCCGCTATACTCGCCCGCGCCCCATCAAACAACGTTACGCCATACCAAGATACCCGGGCTGACGCAGCGCATCGCCAGGCTCCGTATCGGGTTGTCGTTCACCTGACGATCCATGCGCCCTACCCTGGCCCGCCGCCTGCGCGCCCTTCGCTTCCTGTTGCCCGGCCTGGCCTGGCTTGCCTGCACGGGCGCCGCCGCGGCCGCCTCCACCGGCCCCCGCCTGGCCGAGTGCCGCGGCATCAAAGACCTGGCCTTCGTCGCCCACCTGGATGACGACCTGCTGTTCATGAATCCCGACATCGCCTCGAACATCGAGGCCGGGGGCTGCGTGCAGGTCGTGTACCTGACGGCCAGCGACGCGGGCGAGGGCGAACGCTATATGCTGGGCCGTGAACGCGGCGTACGCGCCGCCTATGCCTATATGGCCAGGCAGCCCGACCTCTGGAAAGAAGACACCGTATCGGTCGATGCCTACCATGTCGCCCGCTTCACGCTGCAAGGCAATCCGCACGTGCAGTTGTGGCACATGCGCCTGAAAGACCCATGGCTGGGCAAGGGCTGGGGCAGCCTGACGCCGCTGAGCCAGGCCGAATCGGTGCCAGGCATGACCGCCGGCACGCTGGGCCCTTACCATGACGTCTACAGCCGCGCCGACCTGATTCGCACGCTGGCCGCCATGATCAGGGACTACGGCCCCACCACCGTGCGGCACCTGGACGACACCATCAGCGTGCCCTACACCAAGCTGTGCTGGCGCTGCGCCGGCCACGGGCACCCGGATCACATCGCCAGCGCGCGGCTGGTGCGCGAGGCCATCGCGCAAGCGCCGGGCAATTATGCCGAAACCGGTTATATCGACTACCCCAGCCAGGAACGCCAGACCAACCTCACCGACGCCGAGATCGCCAGCAAGTCCGAAATCTTCCGGCAATACGCCTGGAACGACTACCACTACTGCACGGGCCCGACCGGCTGCCAGGAACCGGCCGGCCCGGCCGCGGCCTGGGTGCGCCGTTCGTACTATGTCTCGCGCCACGACGTGGCCCCGGAACTCTTTTCCGACCCGCAAGGCGGCCTGATGGTCTTCGCCGCGGGCGAGTCCAATGATGCGGTCAACATGTGGGACGCCCGCAACCGCCGCTGGAACACCCTGGGCGGCCGTACCGCCGGGCCACTGGTCTCGTTCGCCTATCCGGATTCCTCTGTGGGCATCCTTGCCCGCGATACGCTGGGCGGCCTGTGGATCAACAAGCAGAACCTGGACGGCACCTGGAAAGGCTGGCAGGCCATGGCAGGCGTGCGGGCGGCCCGTGCGCCCGCGGTGGCGCCGCGCGGCGATGCGGCGGTCGTGGCCATGGGCAATGACGGCCTGTACCACTGGACCGCCCTGAAGGGCATCGACAGCAGCTGGACGCCCTGGCAGGCGCTGCCCGCGCTGCCAGAGGCCAGGGGCAATGCGGCCATTGCCAAAGACGCCCACAACCGCTTCTGGGTGTTTGCCATCGACAAGAACGGCCAGTTATTCGCCACGGCGCAGCGCAGCGCGCACGACGATGCCGCCTGGGCCGCCTGGCAGCGCGTGCCGGCCCCCGCCTGCGGCGGCGGCCTGGCGGCCATACGCAATGCACGAGGGCTGATCGAGCTATACCTGCGCGATCTGGCTACCCGGCGCCTGGTGCGCATCGTGCAAGACACCGCCATTGCGCAGATCGATGCCGCCTCGCCCACGCTGCGTTGGGCTTCCGCCACCGACCTGGGCATCGAATACGTCGGCAAGCCCGCCATCGGCGCCGACCAGAATGGCGAAGTCGTCGTGTCGGTGCTGGAACGCACCGGCGGCCCCTTGTGGCTGGTGGAAAACGGCCAGGCCACCAAGCTCGAGGCCCACGCCGCCTCGCTGCCCGCCATGCGTTTCCTGCACGGTACCTTGTATGTCGTGGCTCGCAGCGCCGGCCAGTTGCAAACCTACCAAGTGCTGGCGCGCAACAACGGCATATGGTCCGCGGCGGCGGCGCTGGGCGAATTGCCCCTGGACGGCGGCAGCCCCTTCGGGCTGGCCATCCAGAAGGCCGGCATGCTGGCCGCCACTGCCGCCAAGCCGGCGGCAACGGCCAAACCGGCGGTAACGGCGGCAACGGCAGCGGCAGCAGCAGCGGTGGTGCATTAGCCGGGCGGCCCGTTGGCCGGCCCTGCCCCGCCGCGCATCTGGCACGGGCTAGGATCGGAACAATGGGTGTTCGCCATGCCGGCACAGGCGGCAGGCCAGTTCCAGGGCGTTGCGCACGCCCAGCTTGCGGAAAATACGGGCACGGTGCGCTTCGGCCGTACGCAGTGAAATGCCAAGCTCGATGGCAACCACCTTATTGGGTTTGCCTGCCGCCAGGTAAGACACGATCTGGCGCTCGCGCGGGGTGAGCCGACCAATGGCGGCAGCGCCGGGCGGCGGGGGAACATCCTGCATGAACGGCTCTCTTGCATTGTAGGATTGCAATGCAGTCTGCCAGCGCCGCCCAGCGCCATGAAGCTGTCAGACCTGACAGGATTGTTCCGCGCGGTATCGCCGCGCCTGCCTGCGCCTACAGCTCCAGGTTGTCGATCAGCCGAGTGGCGCCCAGCTTGGCGGCCGCCAGGGCAACCAGGGGCTCGCCGGCGGCAACCTCGGCCGATTGCGCAATCTGCAGGTCGCGCTGGCGGCGCACCGCCAGGTAGTCGACCTGCCAGCCGCGCGCGGCCAGCGCCTGCATGGCATCGCGCTCGACGGAAGGCAAATCGTGGTCGCCGGCCGCCACGCGTTGGCGTATGGATTGCAGCGCCTGGTAAAGCGCCGGAGCTTCGGCCCGTTCGGCCTGCGACAGAAAGCGGTTGCGCGACGACAGGGCCAGCCCGTCTTCGGCACGCACGGTTTCATGCGCGACGATCTCTACCGGAAGCTGGAACTGGCGGCACATATTGCGCACGATCATCAGCTGTTGATAGTCTTTCTTGCCGAACACCGCCACGCGCGGCTGTGCGCACGACAGCAGTTTCAGCACCACCGTGCTGACCCCGCCGAAGAAGCCGGGCCGGAATTCCCCTTCCAGGATATCGCCCAGGTCGTCGGGCGGCTGTACGCGGTAATTCTGCGGTTCGGGATACATTTCACGCTCGTCGGGCGCGAACAGCACATAGACGTCGCGGGCGTTTTCGAGATTCGCGATGTCGTCGCGCAATGTGCGCGGGTAGCGGTCGAAATCTTCGTTGGGCCCGAACTGCAGCCGGTTGACGAAAATGCTGGCCACCACCGGATCGCCATGCTGGCGCGCCAGTTTCATCAGCGCCAGGTGGCCTTCGTGCAGATTGCCCATGGTGGGCACGAACGACGCGCGATTCTGGCCGCGCAGGTGATCGCGCAATTCCTGAATCGTGTGGACGACTTTCAAGGGGGTTCTCCGGAAACGATCGGCGGGGCCGCGGCGCCGCTCAGGCGGCGGCGGCCACGCTGGTGTAGGCCAGGCGCACGTAGATGGGCGCGTAGGGCTCGGCCTGCGTGATATCCAGCAGCGATTCGCGCGCCAATTCCAGCATGGCGATGAAATGCACCACGATCACCGCGACCGGTGCGCCTTCGCGCACGCGCTCCATGAAGAGCTCGCCGAATTCCATGAAGCGCACATCGTTCAGGCGCCGCAGGATGTGCGTCATGTGGTCGCGCACCGACAGTTGCTCGCGCGTGATGTGATGATGCTGGTTCAGTTTGGCGCGCTTGAGGATGTCGGCCCATGCGGCGCTCAGGTCGTCGACGCTGACTTCGGGCAACATGCGCTCGACGCTGAGGTCGGCCACGGCCTGGGCGCTTTTGAAATCGCGCCCCAGTTGCGGGATGGCATCGAGCTTCTGCGCCGCCAGTTTCATCTGCTCGTACTCGAGCAGTCGGCGCACCAGTTCGGCGCGCGGGTCTTCGGCTTCTTCGCCGGTATCGGTTTTTTTCACCGGCAGCAGCATGCGCGACTTGATCTCGATCAGCATGGCCGCCATCAGCAGGTATTCGGCCGCCAGCTCGAGGTTGTGCAAGCGGATCTGCTCGACATACGACAGGTACTGCCGCGTGACGTCCGCCATGGGGATGTCGAGCACATTGAAGTTCTGCTTGCGGATCAGGTAGAGCAGCAGGTCGAGCGGGCCTTCGAAGGTCTCCAGGAAGACTTCCAGCGCATCGGGCGGGATGTACAGGTCGGTGGGAAGCTGGAACAGGGGTTCGCCGTACAGGCGGGCGAACGCCACGCTGTCGACGACGTCGGGGGTGCTGTCGACCGGGGGTTCCGCCAGTGCCGCCAGGGCTTCGCCGGAAACAGGAGAGTTCGAGGTCATGGGCACCGTTTCTGCGTATCAGTTTCCATTGCGCTACGCGCCACCCGCGTCGCATAAAGCAGATATGGCTCGATCGGGGACGCCGCGGAGCCGGCTTTGCCCCCTTGAGGGGGAAGCGCGCGGCGCTTCGGGGGTGGGTTCACCTAGTCGGCCTGATAGACGTAGGGCCTTTGCGCCACGCGGGCCGCGCGGAAGCCTTCGAGCTGCTCGGTGTTCTGCGGTTTGTCCCAGAGGCGGGCACGGCCTTCACGCTGGCGTTGTTCGACATCGGGGTGCGACGTCTTGTACGCCTTCAGGAAGCGGGTGATTTCAGATTCGTAGTTGCTGGCCATGGCACCGGATTCGGCAGGTTGCGATCAGCCAAGTTTACTTCAGCCCGGCCAGCCGTCGGCGTTACAATCGACCCGACCCCAAGTCCCCTTCCGACATGTCCGCCGAATCCGCCAGTTCCGCCTCACCTACGCCCCCCTCCCAGGATACCGCCCGCGCGGCCCGGATGATTCCTTTCATCGTCGGGTGTGCGCTGTTCATGCAAATGCTCGACTCCACCGTGGTGGCCACGGCGCTGCCCGTGATGGCCCAGGCGCTGGACTCGACCCCGGTACGGCTGAACGTGGCCATTACCTCGTACCTGCTGGCGGTGGCGGTGTTCGTGCCGGTCAGCGGCTGGGCGGCCGACCGCTACGGCGCGCGGCGGGTCTTCATGGCGGCCATCGCCCTGTTCACGCTCAGTTCGGTGGCCTGCGCGCTGTCCCAGAACCTGACCCAACTGGTCGTGGCCCGCGTGGCGCAAGGCATGGCCGGCGCCATGATGGTGCCGGTGGGGCGCATCATCCTGCTGCGCGTGGTGCCCAAGCAAGACCTGCTGAAGGCCATGTCGTTCCTGTCCATCCCGGCCCTGCTGGGGCCCGTGATCGGCCCGCCGCTGGGGGGCTTCATGGTCACGTACATGTCGTGGCACTGGATTTTCCTGATCAATATCCCTATCGGAATCATGGGTATCGCCCTGGTTCGCCACTACGTGCCCGAGATCCGCGAGGCCTCTACCCCACGGCTGGACTGGCTGGGCTTTCTGCTCAGCGCCGTCTGCCTGGCCACGCTGGTCAGCGCCTTCGAGGCCCTGGGGCACAGCCTGATCCCGCCGCTTGCCGTGGCCGGGCTGGCCGCGGTGGGCCTGCTGTGCGGCGTGCTGTACGTGCAGCATGCCAAGCGGGCCGAACACCCCATCCTGGACCTGACCCTGCTGCGCGAACCCACTTTCGCCATCTCGGTACTGGGCGGCAACCTGTGCCGCTTCGCAGTGGGCGCCATGCCGTTCCTGCTGGCCGTGCAGCTGCAGGTGGGCTTCGGCTTATCGCCCTTCTCGGCCGGCATGATCACCTTTGCCAGCGCCGCAGGCGCACTGCTGATGAAGTTCGTGGCCACGCCCATCGTGATGCGCTTCGGTTTCCGGCGCGTGCTCACCGTCAACGCCATTCTTACCGGCCTGTTCATCGTGGCCTGCGCCGCCTTCACGCCGGCCACCCCGGTGTGGCTGCTGATCGCCATCCTGCTGGCTGGCGGCTTCTTCCGTTCGCTGCAATTCACCGGCCTGAATGCGCTAACCTATGCCGATATCCCGCCCGAGCGCATGAGCCGCGCCAGCAGCTTCGCTGCCATGGCCCAGCAACTGGGCATCAGCCTGGGCGTGGGGGTGGCCGCGGTCACGCTCAATATCAGCATGGCCGTGCGTGGCGCACAGCATGTCGTCATCGGCGACGTGATGGTCGCTTTCCTGGTCATCGGCGCTTTGTGCGCGGCCGCGACGCTGTCGTTCCGGCGGCTGGCGCCAACCGCCGGGGCCCAACTGCAAGGGTAGGCAGGCATACCGTGACGAAATCGTTCATCCTGGCGCTCGACCAGGGCACCACCAGTTCGCGCGCCATCGTGTTCGACCGCCAAGGCCATGCGCGCGGGGTGGGCCAGCGCGAATTCCGCCAATACTATCCGCAGCCGGGCTGGGTCGAGCACGATGCCAACGAGATCTGGCAAAGCCAGCTCAGCGTGGCGCGCGAAGCACTGCGCAATGCCGGCGCCAGCGCGGCCGACGTGGCCGCCATCGGCATCACCAACCAGCGCGAAACCACCCTGATCTGGGACCGCGCCAGCGGGCGCCCGCTGGCCCATGCCCTGGTCTGGCAAGACCGCCGTACCGCGCCGCTGTGCGACAAGCTGCGCGAACAGGGCCACGACCGCCTGCTGCAAGCCCGTACCGGGCTGGTGCTGGACGCTTATTTCTCGGGCACCAAGCTGGCCTGGCTGCTGGATAATGTGCCGGGCGCGCGCCAGGCCGCGCAACGCGGCGAAGTGGCCTTCGGCACGGTCGATACCTGGCTGGTCTGGCAACTGACCGGCGGCCAGGTGCACAGCACCGATCCCAGCAATGCCTCGCGTACGCTGCTCTACGACATTCATGCGCACGACTGGAACGACGAGATCCTGGCGCTGCTGGACATCCCGCGCAGCGTGCTGCCGTCGGTGGCACCCAGCAGCGCCGAGATCGGCCACGCCCTGCCCGAATGGTTCGGCGGCCCGATTCCCATTGCCGGTATCGCGGGCGACCAGCAGGCCGCCACCTTTGGCCAGGCCTGCTTCAAGCCCGGCATGGCCAAGAACACCTATGGCACGGGCTGCTTCATGCTGATGAACGTGGGCGACGCGCCGGTGCAATCGCGCAACAACCTGCTGTCCACCATAGGCTGGGGCCTGCCCGCGCCGGGTGCCGGCCCGGCCGGCCACACCACCTACATGCTGGAAGGCGGCGTATTCATGGCCGGCGCCGCGGTGCAATGGCTGCGCGACGGGCTGGGCATCATCCAGCGTTCCGACCAGGTCGAGGCGCTGGCCGCCAGCGTGCCGGACACCGACGACGTCTTCCTGGTGCCGGCCTTCGCCGGCCTGGGCGCCCCCGACTGGGATCCCTACGCGCGTGGCACCCTGGTGGGGTTGACGCGAGGCACCACCCGCGCGCACGTGGCGCGGGCCACGCTGGAAGCCATTGCGCTGCAAAGCGCCGAATTGCTGACCTGCATGAACGCAGACAGCAGCATCGACCTATCGGAACTGCGCGTGGACGGTGGCGCCGCCCGCAACGACCTGCTGATGCAGATGCAGGCCGACCTGCTGGGCGTACCCGTGGTGCGTCCGCGCATTTCCGAATCTACCGCGCGCGGCGCGGCGGGGCTGGCAGGGCTGGCCGTGGGGTTCTGGTCGGGGCTGGACGAATTCGCCGGCCAATGGGAAGCCGAGCGGCGTTTCGAGCCCGGCTGGAACGCCGAGCGGCGCACCACCCGGCTGGCCCGCTGGCGGCAAGCGGTCGAACATGCCAAGGGGTGGGCGCGCGCCACTACCTGACGCCGCGCCCGGGCCAGGGGCCGCGCGGCCTCAGGCCACGGAATCGCGGTCCAGGTCGTACAGGTCGGGATCGCGCTCGAGCAGCATGTCCTCGAATGCATCGGGGCCGTGCTCTTCCAGATAGGCCCGCTCGGCGTCGCTGATGGGAAACCCCTGCAGCCAATTGACGATCTGGCCGTCGAGCTCCAGCCGGTGGAACTCGCCGTCCTGCCACGAAAACGGCACCGACAGATAAAGGTGCGGCACCTGGGTCTCGGGGTAGTACTCGCCCACGCAGCCGGGCAGCACGCTGCCCGGCATGACCGCATGGCCGCCGCGCATCAAGCCGAATGCGGCCGTGCTCAGGATGTTGCCCCACAAGTCCTGCTCTTGCGGCGCCTCGGCGCACAGTTCGACACGGGTGGCCAGGGGTTCGCCATCATCATGATGCAGCTCGGTCTCGAACAAACCCACGGTGGAATACGAAATCAGCCCGTCATCGGGGCTGTCGTCCACTTCGAGAATGTCGATGGACAGATCGATCTCGTCGTGTTCATAGGCATGCACGACCGGCGTGCCGTCAAAGACGGCCAGGGCGTGGCGCGCGACGGCCTTGCGCTGCGGCGAGACGGAAGAAGAAGAATCAGAAGCCAAAATAGTCGTCCGTTTTCAGTTCGCCCTGGTGGCTGCGGTTGGATCTGGGCAGTTCAGGCCGGTAGTGTGAAGGCTCATTGTATTCATCAAGGAACTGCTTGCGGTCGATATTTCGCTCCGTGGCGCTCTTGACGTGTTTGCGGTGCTCGTACCCGGGCTTGTGCCCCATGTCCCAGGGATCGTCTTTCTTCATCACCTTCTTGGACACGGGGTCGCGCACCTTGCCGTCCTTGCCGCGGGCGGCATCCCAGGCCTTGTCGCGCACCCCTTTGCGGAATTTGCCGCGCTTATAGCGCGGATCGGGCTTGCGCGACGAACCACCTTTGCCGGGCTTGGCCGGCCGCGACGGCGTAGCGGAACGGCCCGTGGTAGGGCGGGTCTTCGCCCCGGAACGGCCCGCGCCGCCGGAGCCACCGCCGCCACCACCGCCCCTGCCTCCCGAGCCGCCGCCAGAACCGCCACCACCTCGTCCACCGCCTCCGCCACGGCCGGCCTTGGCACCTTTGGCGCCGCGCGCCGCGCGGCCGGCTCCGCCGCCCCCACCCATCAACACCACGCGCAACTGGCCGGGCAGCACGCGTGCGCCCAGGCTGTTGAAGGTATTCTGCACCGTCAGGCAAGTCAGGCGCGTGGCGGGAATGCAGCCGAACAGCACGTTGACCACGCAGGTAATGCGGCGCGCCTGCGACATCACCGTCTGCGAGAGCAGGCCCATGCCCAGGCCCGGGTTGTCGCCATTGCTCAGCGGAATGGTGGTCAGCAGGTTGTGCGCCGGCATCATCATCAACAGCGTGTTCCACACATTGGGAATCGCCATCAGCCCCAGCGCGAAATTGGGATAGCAGATCGGCACCATCACGGGCGGCGTCTTGCAAAAGTCGGGAAAGGCAAGATCCATGCCCATCAATTGGCTATCGGCGAACACGCGGTTTCCTCTTTGCTAGCGCCCTGGGACATCGACAGGAGTGGGACGGCGCCGCGCCGACCACAATTCGGCTTCATACAGGGCGGGGTCGTTCGGCAGGATGCCTTCGTGCGTGCTCCAGCGCGCGCCGTCGAGCAAGGCGCGATGCATCTGCGTGCGCTGGAAATGCGCTTGCCGCAGATCGGCATCGCGCAGGTCGGCATAAGAAAAATCGGCGTAGACCAGCCGCGCGGCATTCAGGCGCACGCCCGCGCAGCGGGCGCGATGCAGCACCGACTGGGTCAGGTCCGCGCCGCTGAACACCGCGCCATCCAGGCAGGCATCGGGCCACATGCTTTGCGGCATCTGGGCGCCGGTAGCGTCGGCCCCGGTCAGGTCGGCCTGCACGAACAGCGCGCGCGGCGCCTGCGCGCCGGCCAATCGCGCGCCGCGCAACGAGGCGCCTTTGAAATTGGCCTGTGTCAGCCGGGCATCGCGCAGGTCGCAATCGTCCATGCGCGCGTCGATGAACTGGCAGCCCGCCAGCACCTGCCCCGCCAGCGACTGGCCGGTCAGGTCCGCTTCGACGAATACCGCTTGCTCCAGTTCAGCCCCTTTCAAACTGGCGCTGCGCAGATCGGCGCGGAAGAACAGGGTTTTGTTGAATCGCGCTCCGGCGAAGCTGGCCTGGTCCAATACGCATTCCGACAGGGAACCCTGCTCGAACACTGCGCCATCGAATCTGGCATGCCCCAGCGCGGTCTGGACGAAATTGCAGGCGGGCAACGACGTGTCGCGAAAGTCTGCCTGGCGTGCCTGGCATTCCACGAACGAGGTATCGCCGCACACGGCTTGCTGCATACGCACCTGTTCCAGTTCGCAGCGAAAAAATGCGCAGCGCGTGATATCGGCGCCGCGCCAGTCGCTGCCATTGAGACGGCACTCGCTGATCCGGCTGTCGTTCAGATTGGCCTTGACCAGCGACGCCCCGCTGAGGTCGCATTTGTGGATCAGGGCACCGGCCAGGTCCAGGCCGTCGAGCACGACGCCCCGCAGGTCCAGGCCCGACAGCGGTTCGCCACCCTTGATACGCTCGCGCAAGCTGGCTGCGTTCATGATGTGGCCAGCACTGCGCGCGTATTGGCCAGGTGCACATACGCGCCGCGCGTGTCGGTCGTGTCGTCCAGCCGCGCCTGGGCCAGGTCGGCGCGAAACAGGTTGGCGCCGCGCAAGTCTGCCGGGGCCAGGTCGGCCTTGTGCAGCAACGCCCCCTTGAGGTCGGCGTCGATCAAGGTGGCGCCGGCGAAACTGGTGCGGATGAAAAGCGACTCGTCGGCGCGCGCGCCCGCCAGGTTGGCCTCACCCAGGTCGGCCTGGGAAAAGTCGCAACGCTGCAGCGTGGCTGCCGCGAAATCCGCACCGGCCAAGACTGTGTCACGCAGGTTGCATTCGCGCAAGACGGCCGCGGTGAACACGGCGCCGTCCAGGTCGGTTTCCACTGCGCAGCACATGGTCAGCTCGGCGCGGGCCCAGCCCACCGGGCGTTCGCATTGCGACTGCACCCACGCGCATCGGGTCAGATGCGCCCGCTCGTACGCCACCGCATCCAGCACGCAATCCAGCCAGACCACGCGCGCCAGTTGCGCACCGGTGAATGTCGTACCGGCCAGGCGGGTCTGCTGCAAGAACGTGACGGTGTCCAACTGCGCCGCATCGAAACGGCAGTCTTGCAGCATGGCATCGGTCAGATTGCAGTCCGACACCTTGGCTTCTGAAAAATTGCAGCGCTCCAGCTCGATGCCGTCCAACTGGGTATTGGATAGCCGAGCACCAGACAGGTCGATATCGATCAGCTGTGCATGCCCCAGGTTGGCGCCCGCCAGCTCAACTGCGCGCCAACTGCCGCCATCCGCCCGCACCCGCGTCAGCACTGCGCGGCTCAGGTCGGCCTGATCCAGGCGCGTGCCCGAAAGGTCCGCGCATTCGAACCATGTACCGACACAGCGCGCGCCGCGCAGGTCCAGGTCCGACAGATCGGCGCCCGTAAGGTCCAGGCCGGACAGATCGCGGCTGCCGGTCATCAGCGCTTGCACACGGCGCCGCATGCGGGCGGCGCGCGCGGGCCGGGCCACTTCGGCGGGGGGCTGCAGGTGCGCGCCATGCAAGTACATGCCGCGCAGCCGCGCGTCGGATTCTTTCATCATGGCGGGCAACGAATCGGCGTCCAGCGCTTCCTCGCCTTCGCCCACGGGCCGCGTACGAGCCAGGTCCTGCAGCATGTCCATGCCGGGCTGGCCATGCAGCGTGGGCGGGCCGCCGCCCACGCCGGCATCGGCATCGGCACTCTCGAACAGCGATTCAGGTGTCATGCCGGGCGGCATGTTGCCAGCCTCTTTGCGCATGTCTTCGGCCATTTTCCGCTTGGCGTGCAGCATGTCGATGCGCGCTTCCTGTGCGGCCTGCCGCGCGTGGCGCATCACGTCAGGCAGATCGTCCAGCGTGGGCTGCCGCGGCAGCGGCGACTCGGGAACCTCGAACGGCGTCGGGTCCAGCCCGGCGACCCGCAGCTCTTCACGCATGCGGGCACGCGCGGCCTCGCCCCGCGCGCGCTGATTCACTGCGAAGGGACGCTGCATCGACCCCTGGGTATCCAGGGCATGCCATGGCCCCAGCGCGGCCTGGGGCAGCAGATCCTTGTCCTGCAACGCATACAGGGGGCCTTCATCGGGATCCTGCCGGCGCGCCAGCACGGTTTCGTAATAGGCTTGCGGACGCCGCTGGCCATCGGTCTCCAGCGCCGGCATCGCCAGCACCAGGTCGGCGCCGTCGTCTTCGACCACGTCCGTGGCGCCGTGATACATCAGCAGCACCTGCTCGCGATCCGGGAAGAACCAGGCCGTGGTAAGGCTCATGGGCACTTCTTCCAGCGCATCGTCTCCTTCGCGCTGTACGAAGCAACGCGCGCGCCAGTCCGGCAGCGTGCCTTCCAGGCACGCCCGGTCCGGATGCATGTGCCAGATTTCATAATCGGTGCCGGGCGCCAGTTCGGCGCGCGCAGGCCACCATTGGTCAGGCGGCGCGGCGTTGAAGAAATGCGGATCCAGGCTATCGGGCAGGCCCCGGGAGCCGTCCTCCAGCCAATCGGGGCTGTATTCGCCCGCCCGCCGGAAGCGGCGCGGCCACATCGGCGAAACGGGCCCGAAGCCGGCCGGCTCGGGCTGCTGCCCCGGACGCGCCATGCGATCCTGCATGGGCTCGATGTTGGGCAGGCGGCGGGTACGCACCCCATTGAGCACTTCCTCGTCGGCGCCGCGCCCATGGGGGTTGTCGGCACAGGAAGGGCCGCCATAGGCATGTGCCCAGTCCAGCGGCATGATCTCGTAGGGCTGCGGTTCAGTGGCGCGGCCGTCCAGCCAATAGCGATCGCCGAACACCATCAGGCTTTTGCGCAGGTCGCCCACCCGTACCTGCACGGCGCAGGTGCCGGGCCGTTGCGAGGACGCGGGGTAGGCGCTGCCGCTGACCAGGAACTCGGCGCAGGGCTTGAGTATGCCCAGGTCCAGTATCCCGTCGTCGTCCAGCACCTGACCCACCAATTGCCACATATCGGCCTCGGGCTGCAGGATAGGCTGCGGGTCCAGGCTGGCCAGGGCAAAAACCCCCAGGCCCAGGCGCTGGCGGCGGTGCAGTCGGTAAGGGCGGCTCATCAGGCTCAGGCGCAGGGGCTTGACGATTTTCATGGTTGCAATCGGGTGCTGCTACTTGTTGCGCCAGGTGGCGGGAATTTCAGTGGGACTCAGTTGCCGGTCCACCGCCAACCGCGAGGGATGATTCGCGTCGTAGCGCACGTGAATCGTCTTGCCCGGCATGAACGCCGCCAATAGCTCGCGATCGATGTACACCCGCAGGTCGGCGCGCTGCTCGCGCCCGTTCGCGTCGGCGTAACGCACGCCCAGTTTCATGGGGGCGGCGTACGGCTTGCCGCCGGGCTGGCGGTCCAGGGCCAGCACTTCGGCCAGGACCGGCTGCCCGGTGTGCGCCAGGCGCGCCGCCAGAGACCGTTCGTCTTCATACGGGCGCGCGGTTTCGCGCACGACCATGGCGACGAAGGCCACGAATGCCACTGTGGCCACCGTGCCTATCACCCACCACACCGCATTTCCCATGCTGTCGTGCCGCCCTCAGGTAAAAAGATTGACGATGCGCGAGATCACCGCCGCGCCACCGGTCTTGATCTGCACGCCGATGCCCTTGATCTGCGTACCCGATCCGCCGAGTTCAAAGCCGTTGTCGCCGTTCTTGAACACCGCCAGGTCCAGCTTCACCGCGGAAAACTGCGAGTTGATGCCGTACACCTGCTGGCGCGCGCCCCAGACGTCCAGCGAGGCGCCCACCACCATCAGGCGAGCGGGCGTGCCGCGCATGAAATTGCTCGTCCAGAACGCCTGCTTGGCGCCGCTGACCGTCCAACTGGGCGTGTTGACCGTCATGCTGGTGTCTGCATTGACCGTGATCGGATCGGTGACGGTCTCGGTGAACGTCCCTTCCACGCGGTGCGTGACGGTGCCCTTGATGGTGGAATTCTGATCGCCCGTCAGCGAGTGCTCGTGCGTGGCCGTGATGGTCTGCTGGTACAGCCCGCCGCCGGTGATGGTCTGCTTGACGTCGCCCTCCACCGTCTCGTCCTGGATGGTCTTGATCAGCCGCTTCTCTCCGTCGTTCAGGGTCTCGTCGAACAGGCCCGTCACGTTGCGGACCTCTCCGGACGCCAGGATGGTGGTCTGCAGGCCGCTGTCGAAGTCTTCCTTCATCAAGCCGTTGACCACGTGCACCGTGCGCGCGCCGTCGACGGTGTACGTTTCGGCGGCCTTAAGGTCCACGGTGCGGTCGCACTGGACCCACAGGTGGTCCGTGCCATGCACGTGGATGTCGCGTGCCCCCTTGATGATGGTCGTGTCGTCCTTGCCGATGATCGTGGTACGAAAGCCGTCGGTGGTGTGCAGTTCGTCGTTCTCGATCTCGGAACACATATCCCGTTCGGCGTGCAGCCAGACGCGCTCGTCGCCGGGTTTGTCTTCGAACATGAAGGCGTTGGCGGTGCCGGGCGTACCGTCTTTGCTGCGGCTCAGGAAGCCGCTCTGGGTGGCGTTGCCGGGCAGATCCCAGGGCGGCATGTTGCTGGCGTTGTACACGCGCCCGATCACGATGGGGCGGTCGGGATGCCCGCCGATGAAGTCGATGATGACCTCGTCGCCGACGCGCGGCAGCTGGATGCCGCCGAACCCGCCGCCGGCCCAGGGGCTGGATACCCGCACCCAGCACGAGCTGTTCTCGTTTTTCTGGCCGTAGCGGTCCCAGTGGAACTGCACCTTGATGCGGCCGAAGCTGTCGGTCCAGATCTGCTCGCCCTGCTTGCCCACCACGCGCGCCGTCTGCGGACCGTGCGTATGCGGCACCGGCGTCACGCGCGGCGCGCGAAACGGCGTGCTGGAGGGCAGCACGGTGAACCCCACGTCGAACACCGCCTCGTCCAGGCCGCTGGCCTCGCCGGCTTCCTGGATGCGGTAGTAGGCCGACACGATCAGGTATTCGCGGTTCTCGGCCTGGCGCGGGTGATTGCGCAGCGTGTACAGGTACCCGGGGGCCATGCCGCGCACATTGCAGTTGCCGTTGACCTGTTCCTGCCGGCATTGCAGTTCTTCCAGCCGTATGCGCGTATAGCGCTCGGCATCGGCGGGGTTGGTATAGCCGCCCTGCCATTCGTACATTTCCAGGTCGCCGTGGTCGTAGCCGCCCGGATTGTTGCGGCGCGCCTGCAGGTCGGCCCCCGGCGTCTTGAAATGATAGTCGGACGTGGCGAAGGCGCCCGGGGTGATCTGTTCGGCGATCTCCCAGCTTGCTATGTATTCCTGCTGCGGCACCGATACGCGGTCGGGTCCATAGTAGGGAATGGTGGCGTAGCCCGGGCAGGTCTCGTGCTGCGTCACGTCGTCGCACAGCACCAGGGTGTGCCGGTCGGCTTCGTGGCGAAACCAGTAGTAGATGCCTTCGTGCTCCATCAGGCGGCTGATGAAGGCGAAGTCGGTCTCCTGGTACTGCACGCAGTATTCCCAACTGCGGTAGCTGTCGGTCAGCTTGAATTCCACCGGGTAGGGATATTCGGCCAGCACCTCGCGGATCACGTCCGGCACGCTCTTGTTCTGGAAGATCTTGCTGTCCGAGGTTTGTGTCAGGTACCACAGCCAGGGCCGCACCGTGACGCGGTACCGGTACAGGCGCGAGGTCGGCCCTTCGCGTCCGGCCAGCTTGCAGCGGGTGATGTGGCCGTTCAGGTAGCGCGTGCCGGCCGCCGCCTCGATATCCAGCGTCAGCGGCTTGCCCAGCAACTGCTTCATGTCCAGCGAGTACGACGGCGACACCAGGTCGACGTCCAGCTCGAATAGCTGCGACAGCGCCTCGTGGCCGACCACGCTGCGAAACGCCAGCACCTCGGCGGGTAGCGGCGTGCGGGCAATGACGGTGCGAGGCTGTAGCGAAATGACGTTGTCCATGTCTGCGGTCCGTGGTCCGTTGCGGGAAACCGCAAGCGGCCCCCGCGACGATGCTAGGCAGGCCGGATGACGCCAATACTTCAGTTCATGAGAAACGTAACAGCGCTACAGGGCGATGGCGTTACAGAACTTGCGAACGCATACAACTGGGGCCGCAGATCGGGGCGCGGCCAGGCGCCTCAGCGCCCCGTCCCCGCCGGCGCGTGATCGGCTACCGCCTGGCGCAGGCATGCCATCGCCGCTTCGACCGCGGCGGGCAAGAAGGTCTCGCGGCGCCAATACATGGCCACCGATCCGAAACCCGACAGGCGCACCGGCACGATGCGCATGGCGTTCATGTGCGAAAAACGCAAGGCGGCGCGGTGCGACGCCACGCCGATCAGGTCGCTGTTGTTGATCAGCGTAAGGTTGATCGTGACCGAATTCGATTCCACCGCATCGGCCGGCGCCGACAGCCCCACCGCTTCCAGCGCGGTGTCCAGGGCATTGCGTATGGGCGTGCCCTTGGGCCACAGGATCCAGCGGTACGCCTGCACGTCGGCCCACTGCACCGAGGCCTGGGCGAACACGGGGTGGCGCGGGCGCGCCACCAGGTGAATGGGTTCCAGGTACAGGGCTTCGGACTGCACGGCCGGGTCGTGGTGCTCGGGCGCGTAGCGGCCCACCACGATATCCAGGTCGCCTTGCGCCAGTTGCGCCAGCAGGCGGTCGGTGGTGCCTTCCACCAGTTTCACGCGCGCCTGCGGCATGCGGTCCAGCAGGCGGATGACCGCCAGCGGCACGGTGTCGGAAGCCGATGCGCCGGAAGCGCCGATCACCACGCGCCCGCCACCGCCGGCCCGCAACGCCGCCATGTCGCCGCTGGCGCGGTCGAGCTGGGCATCGATGCGCTGGGCGTGGGCGATCAGGGCCTCGCCGTACGGCGTGGGCCGCAGCCCGCGCGCGTGGCGCTCGAACAGCGGCAGGCCGATGTCTTCTTCCAGGTCTTTCAGCCACTTCGACAGGCCGGGCTGAGTGGTGTTCAGCATGCCGGCCGAATGGCTGATGTTGCGGGTCTGCGCCAGGCTGAGCAGCATTTTCAGGTTGCGCAGGCGCAGCCGGTGGGTCCAGTCCATGAGTCTCCCGCCATATTGTTTTATGTATGAATAATAAGATTATTTCATTTTTTTGTGCATGTCTGCGGATCCATAATGGTCAAAACAACATCGATACCGGCCGGCCGCCTGGCCTGCCGAACCGGAGACCATCATGCCCGACGGCCCTATTTCCGCCGACGCGCGCGCCGCTTACTACGCCCGCATCGCCAAGAAGCACCTGGCCCCCCTGTGGGAATCGCTGCACAACCTGGTGCCTCGCCAGCCCGCGCCGCGCTGCGTGCCCGCTCTCTGGAAATACGACGACGTACGCACCGACGTACTGGAATCCGGCTCGCTGATCAGCGCCGAAGAAGCCGTGCGCCGTGTGCTGATCCTGGAAAATCCCGGCCTGCCGGGCCAGGCCAGCATTACCCAGACCCTGTACGCCGGGCTGCAACTGATCCTGCCGGGCGAAATCGCGCCCAGCCATCGCCATAGCCAGTCGGCGCTGCGCTTCATCGTCGAGGGCCGGGGCGCCTATACCGCGGTCAACGGCGAACGCACCACCATGTGCCCAGGCGACTTCATCATCACCCCGTCCTGGACCTGGCACGACCATGGCAACCTGGAAGCAGCCGACGGCGGCGAACCCGTAATCTGGCTGGACGGCCTGGACATCCCGCTGCTGCGCTTCCTGGACGCGGGCTTTGCCGAGAACTATCCGGCCGCCACGCAGCCGGTCAGCCGCCCCGAAGGCGACAGCACCGCGCGCTTCGGCCACAACATGGTGCCGGTACGCTACCAGCCGGCCAGCGGCTCGTCGCCGATCTTCAACTACCCGTATGAACGCAGCCGCGAAGCGCTGGACCAGTTGTACCGCCATGGCGAACTGGACGCCTGGGACGGCGTGAAACTGCGCTATGTGAACCCGGCCACCGGCGGCTACCCCATGCCCACCATGGCCACATTCATGCAGTTCCTGCCCGCGGGCTTTCACGGCAAGACCTACCGCAGCACCGATTCCACCGTGTACAGCGTGGTCGAGGGCCGTGGCACGGCGCGCATCGGCGACCAGCAATTCGATTTCGGCCCGCGCGATGTCTTCGTGGCGCCGTCGTGGCAGCCCGTGCAGCTGGGCGCGCTGGAAGACGCCACCCTGTTCAGTTATTCCGACCGGCCGGTACAGGCCGCCCTGGGCCTGCTGCGCGAATCGCGCGAAGGCTGAACCGTACGTTCATCCGTCATACACGAAGGTTCCATTCATGTCTTATGTCTTTTCCCTCGCCGCGCCGGCCGGCATTCCCGTCGTAGGCAGCGCGGACCGCTACCCCGTGCGCCGCGTCTACTGCGTGGGCCGCAACTATGCCGCACACGCCCGCGAAATGGGCTTCGACCCCGACCGCGAACCGCCCTTCTTCTTCTGCAAGCCGGCCGACGCGGTCGTGCCGGCCGAGGCCGGCGCCACGCTGGAAATTCCCTATCCGCCCGAAACCGCCAACTATCACTACGAGATCGAATTGGTGGCGGCCATCGGCAAGGGCGGCGCCAATATCGCCGTCGAGCAGGCGCTGGACCATGTGTGGGGCTATGCCGTGGGCCTGGACATGACCCGCCGCGACCTGCAGATGAAAATGCGCGAAGCCGGCCGGCCCTGGGAACTGGGCAAGGCCTTCGACCACAGCGCGCCCATCGCGCCGCTACATCGCGCGGCTGAGGCGGGCGACCTGTCGCGCGCCGGCATCTGGCTGCAGGTCAACGGCCAGGACCGCCAGCGCAGCGACACGTCGAAACTGATCTGGTCGGTGGCCGAGACCATTGCTTATCTGTCCAAGTACTTCCGCCTGGAACCGGGCGACCTGATCTACACCGGCACGCCCGAAGGCGTGGGGCCGGTCAAGACAGGCGACCTGATGGAAGGCGGCGTCGAAGGATTGGAGCCCTTGCGCGTGCGCGTGGTGTAAGGGCCTGCCGATATGAAACCCGATACCGAAGTCATCATCATCGGAGCCGGCGTAGGCGGCCTGGTATTGGCCCTGAGCCTGCACCAGGCCGGCATAGGCTGCCGCGTCTATGAAGCCGTGACCGAGATCCGGCCGCTGGGCGTGGGCATCAACCTGCTGCCGCACGCCGCACGCGAACTGGACGAACTGGGGCTGCTGCCGGCACTGGACACCCTGGGCGTGCACACCCGCGAATCGATCTTCTTCACCCGCCATGGCCAGTTCATCTACAGCGAACCGGCCGGCAAGGCGGCCGGCTACGACTGGCCGCAATATTCGATTCATCGCGGCGACTTGCAGATGGCCTTGCTGGCCGCCGTGCGCGAGCGCCTGGGCGCCGACAGCGTGGTCACCGACCGGCGCTGCGTGCGCGTGGACCAGGATGCCGACCATGTCACGGTGCACCTGGCCAACGCCGCCGGCGAGACGCTGGCACCGGTACGCGGCGCCATCGCGGTCGGCTGCGACGGCATCCACTCGGCCCTGCGCAAGCAGTTCTATCCCGACGAAGGCGCGCCGCGCTATTCGGGCGTGAACATGTGGCGCGGCGTCACCCGCCACAAGCCCTTCCTCAGCGGCGCCAGCATGGTGCGCGCGGGTTGGCTGGCCAGCGGCAAGATGGTCATCTACCCCATCCGCGACACCATCGACGCGGACGGCAACCAACTGGTCAACTGGGTGGCCGAGATTGAATCGCCGGTGCCTGCCCAGCGCGACTGGACGCGCGCCGGCCGGCTGGAAGACTTTTATCCGGCCTTCGCCGACTGGCAGTTCGACTGGCTGGACGTGGCGGCACTGATCCGCAACGCCGAGTCGATACTGGAATATCCCATGGTGGACCAGGACCCGCTGCCCACCTGGACGCGCGGGCGCGTGACGCTGCTGGGCGATGCCGCCCACCCCATGGTGCCGCGCGGCTCGAACGGCGCCGGCCAGGCGGTGATCGACGCGCGCTTCCTGGCGGGGCAGCTCAAGCAACGGGGGCTGGGCAACGCGGCCCTGCAGGAATACGACCGCGTGCGGGTCGAGGCCACCACGCGCGTGGTGCTGACCAACCGCAGCAATCCGCCCGATGCCATCTTGCGCGAAGTGTACGAACGCTCGGGCGACCGTCCGTACGAGCGTATCGAAAACGTCATCAGCCGCGAAGAGCTGGAAGGCATCTCGAACCGCTACAAGCAGATCGCCGGATTCGACCCGGCCGGCCTCAAAGCACGGCCGTCGTTTCTGTAGCAGGCGCCCGCCCCATAAATACAAAAAGGAGAGACAAGCATGAAGACCCTGATCCGCGCCGCGGCCGCGCTGGCCCTGTCATTGGCCGCGGCGGCCAGCCACGCCGCCTGGCCCGAACGCCCCATCACCCTGGTGGTGCCTTTCACGCCCGGCACCGGCATCGACCTGATCGCGCGCCAACTGGCCGCGCACCTGCCGCAGGCACTGGGCCAGCCGGTGGTGGTAGAGAACCTGGCCGGCGCCAGCGGCAACATCGGCACCGAAAAAGCCGCGCGCGCCGAGCCCGACGGCTATACCTTCCTGGTAACCGTGAACACGCTGGTCATGAACAGCAGCCTGTACAAGGGCAAGCTGCATTTCGACCCGTTGAAAGACCTGGCGCCCATCGGCCAGACCTCGTGGGGTTCGCTGCTGCTGGTCACCCACCCGTCGAATCCCGCCAACACCGTGGCCGACGTGACCAAGGCCGCCCAGGCCGCGCCCGGCAAGCTGACTTACGGCACGCCCGGCGTGGGCACGCCGCACCACCTGTCTATGGCGCTGTTCCTGGACCGTACCCAGGCCCGCATGCTGCACGTGCCCTACAAGGGCACTGCGGGCGCCGTGACCGACATGCTGGGCGGGCGCCTGGACTATATGTTCCTGCCCGTGCACGTGGCGCTGCCCCAGGTGCGGGCGGGCAAGCTGAAAGTCATCGCCACCGGCAGCCCCAAGCGGCTGCCGCAATTGCCCGATGTGCCCACGCTGACCGAAGCCGGCCTGCAAGGCGCCGACGTGGACATGTGGTACGGCGTATTCGCCCCCACCGGCACCCCGGAGGCGATCGTGCAACGCATGAACCAGGCCATCAACGTCATCCTGCAAGACCCGGCCACCGCCCGCGCCTTCGACGCCCAGGGCATGGTGCCGGCCACGTCCACCCCCGCCGAGTTCGGCGCGCTGGTCGCCAAAGACGCCAAACGCTGGGACGACATCATCACGCGCACCGGCATCAGCGCCGACTGAACGCCCCGATTCCATCCGCCACCGCCAGTAGACATTCATGCAACTGCACAGCTTCTTCAATAGCTCGACCTCGTACCGCGTGCGCATCGCGCTGGGGCTCAAGGGCCTGCCGTACGACTACGTGCCGGTCAATATCCGGAAACTGGAACACCGCGCCGCGGACTACGTGGCGCGCAACCCGTCGGCCAATGTGCCGCTGCTGGACGACGGCCGGATCGCGCTGGGGCAGTCGCTGGCCATCATCGATTACCTGGATGCCATGCACCCCGAGCCGCGCCTGATTCCCGCCGATACGGTGGCGCGCGCACGCGTGCTGGAACTGTCGTACGCGATCGCCTGCGACATGCATCCGGTGAACAACCTGCGCATCCTGCGCTACCTGCAGGACGTGCTGGGCGCATCGGACGAGCAGAAGAACACCTGGTACCGCCATTGGATCAACGAAGGCATGGCCACGGTCGAGGCCTTGCTGGCGCGCCATGGCACGGGCCCGTACTGCTTCGGCGCGGCTCCCACACTGGCCGACTGCTGCCTGGCGCCGCAGATCGCCAACGCACAACGCATGGGCTGCGACCTGGCGGCCTATCCGCTGGCCTTGCGTGTGTATGCGCATTGTGCCGAACAGCCGGCTTTCCGGCAGGCGGCCCCGGGCGCCCAACCCGACAGCAACCCCTAGGAAAAACCGCATCATGCGCACAGCTCAACATTACATAGACGGCCATTGGGTGGACCTGGGCGCGGGCGCCGCGCACGGCGAATCGATCAACCCCGCCACCGGCGAACCTGCCGCCAGATTCGCGGCAGGCAGCCCCGCCGACGCCGATGCCGCCATTGCCGCGGCCCGCCGCGCCTTCGACCAGACCGACTGGCGACGCTCGCCGCGGTTGCGATCCGACGTGCTGCTGCGGTTTGCCGACCAGTTGGCCGCCCATACCGACGAAATTGCCGACTGGCTGGTCATCCTGAATGGCAAGCTGCGCCGCGAAGCCTTGGGCGAGATCGCGGCAGGCGTGTCGGAACTGCGCTACTACGCCGGGCTGGCGCGCAACCTGGCCGGACGCGTCCTGGAGGTAGAACCGGGCTGCTATGCCTCGCTGGAACGCGAAGCGGCCGGCGTCGCTGTCATCATCCTGCCCTGGAACGCCCCGATCACGCTATTGGTCCGGTCGCTCGCGCCGGCCCTGGCCGCCGGCTGCACGGCGGTCATCAAGCCCGCCTTCCAGACCGCGCTGGCCCACAATCTGGCACTGCAATGCCTGACGACCGACGAGCGCGTGCCGGCGGGCGCCGTCAATTCGGTGATCGAGGCCGGTTCGGCGGTCTCGCAGCAATTGTGTGCGTCTCCCGACGTCGATGTGATCAGCTTCACCGGCTCGACCGCGGTGGGCAAGCGCATTGCGGCAACGGCGGCCGGGACGTTGAAGCGGCTGTCGCTCGAACTCGGCGGCAAGGCGCCAGCCCTGGTATTCGATGACATCGACCTGGACCGCGCGGTAGCCGGTATTGTTTCGGGCAGCCTGATCCTGGCCGGCCAGCAATGCACGGCCATCAGCCGCGTGTTGGTGCAAGGCAGCATCTACGATGCGTTCGCCGATCGGCTGGCCGCGGCTTACCGCGCCGTGCGGGTAGGCCGCGGGGATGATCCGCAGGCGCAGATGGGCAGCCTGATCGATGTCGCGAATCGCGATCGCATCGCCGGCCTGATGGAACAAGCCGGGTCAATCGGCCGGGTGCTGGTGCAGGGACGCATCCCGGGCGGCGACCTGGCCCGCGGCGCGTTCCTCTCGCCCAGCCTGGTCGCTATCGAAGACCTGCAGTCTGACTATATACAACGCGAGCTGTTTGGTCCGCTGCTGGTGATGGAGCGCTTCGACACCGAAGAGCAGGCCCTGCACCGGGCCAACGCCACGCGCTACAGCCTGGCCTCCAGTGTGTGGTCTGGCGACGCCCTGCGCATCCGCCGCGTGGCCGCCCGCATGCGCTTCGGCACGGTCTGGGCCAATACGCACAACAAGCTGTTCGCCGAAGCCGAAACAGGCGGCCATGCCGACAGCGGCTATGGGCGGCTGCATGGCCAGGAAGGCCTGAATGATTTCCTGGAAACCAAACACTTCTACTGGGAAACGCGAGCCTGAAGGCCGCCCCGTTCACCTGCGGGCCTGTGCCAGCCTCACGGCGCGGGGCCGCACGCGACTCTGGAGACAACATGAACAAGCAGGATCCCGCCACTGCGGCACACAGCACCGCGCACTATTTCCTGGAAGGGCTGAACGACATCGAAGTCGACTACATTTTTTCCAACTTGGGTACCGACCATGTATCCCTGATCGAGGAAATGGCGCGCTGGAAGCAGGAAGGCCGCGCCACTGCGCAGGTCGTGCTGTGCCCGCACGAGAATGTGGCCATCCACATGGCGGCGGGATATGCCGCCATGACCGGCCAGGGCCAGGCGGTGATGGTGCACGTGGACGCGGGCACGGCCAATGCCGCCATGGGCCTGCACAATATGTTCCGCAGCCGGCTGCCCGTCATGCTGATGGCCGGCAAGGCACCCTACACACTGCGTGGCGAACTGCCGGGGTCGCGCGACAACTATGTCCATTTCGTACAGGATCCGTTCGATATCGGCAGCCTGGTGCGGCCCTATGTGAAATGGGAATATTCGCTGCCATCGGGTGTCGTGGCCAAAGAGGCCCTGCGCCGCGCCCACACCGTCATGCAAAGCGATCCGCCCGGCCCCGTGTACATGACGCTGCCGCGCGAAACCCTGGCCGAGACCTGGCCGGCCGCACAGATCCAGGAGTTCCCGCAAGCCAGCTACGGCTCGGTTGCCCTGGGTGGCATCGACCCGCAGGCCGCCGAATCCATCGCCCGCCAGTTGATTGCCGCGCGCCAGCCCGTAGTCGTCACGGCCTATCTGGGGCGCAAGGCCAAGGCGGTGGCTGCGCTCGAGGCGCTGGCTCGACGCTGCGGCATCCGGGTGTACGAATTCATGCCCACGCACATGAATATCTCGCGCGAGTCGCCCTGCTTCGGCGGCTTCGATCCCAAACCCGGGCTGGCCGACGCCGATGTGGGCCTGCTGCTCGATGTCGATGTGCCATGGCTGCCGCAGTTCACGCAGGCACACCCCGGCACGCGCTGGACGCACATCGACGTAGATCCCCTCAAGCGTGATTTCCCCATGTGGGGATTCGCCACCCACACGCGCCTGCAGGCCGATTGCGGCCGGGCGCTGGAACAAATATTGGAAGCGGTCGAACGCCTGGCCACGCCGGATTTCGATCAAGGCGCGGCCGCACGGGTCGCTGGCTGGGAACCCGCCAATGCCGAGCGGCGGGCGCGCCTGGCCCGCGCGGCGCAAGAGCGCGGCGCGCCCGGCGGCATCTCGCCCCAGTACGTCTGCGCGGCAGTGGGGGCTGCCATCGCCCCGCATGACATCGTGATCAACGAGGCAATCCGCAATTCGCCGGCCGTGCTGGGCCAGATTCCACGTACACAGCCTCTGACATTGCTTGGCTGCTCGGGCGGCGGGCTGGGCTACAGCGGCGGAATCGCGCTGGGCGTGAAACTGGCGCGCCCCGATGTGCGCGTCGTGCAATTCGTCGGCGACGGGGGTTTTCATTTCTCTACGCCTGCCTCGGTCTATGCCGTTGCACAGAACTACCGGCTGCCCATCCTGACTGTGGTGCTCGACAACGGCGGGTGGCAAGCGGTGAAAGAAGCCGTGCTGCGCGTCTATCCGGATGGCGATGCTGCCGCCGCCAACGAATTCCAGGCCCGCCTGGCGGGCGAAAAGCGCGGATTCGAACAGATTGCGCAAGCATTCGGCGGCCATGGCGAATATGTGCAAGACCCCGACGAACTGCCTGCCGCCATCGCGCGCTGCCTGCAAGCGCTCGATGCGGGCCGTGCCGCCGTGCTCAATGTCAAAGTCAGCCAGCTCTGAGGGCCGCGACATGCCGATGAACACCCCGCTGCCGCGCATCCTGGTCGTGGGCTGCGGCGCCATGGGGGGGATCGTTGCCGCCCACTTGTGCCGCGTGGCCGAGGTGACGGTACTGGACATCAATGCAACGCATATCGAGGCGATCCGCGCCACGGGCCTGCGCATCGAGGGCGAGGCGGCCTTTGTTGCGCATCCCCGCGCCGTGTCCAGCGCGGCCGCGCTGGACACGGAGGCGTTCGAGGCCGTGATCTTCATGACCAAGTCGGGGCAGACGGCGCATGCGGTGCATGACCTGCGCGACGTGCTGGCGGCCACGCCATTGCGGGTGACACTGCAGAACGGCATGGGCAACAGCGAACAGTTGATCGGCGGAGAGCAGGCCTGCGTGGCGCGCGGCGTCTGCCTTGATGCCGGCCGCTATCTCGAGCCGGGACGCATCCTGCACCTCATCCGAGGCAACATCACCTGGCTGGGCCCCGTGCACGGCACACTGGCCGACTGTGCCTGGCTGGCCGACGCACTGTCGGCCAGCGGCTTGCCCGCGCGCACGCTGGAAGACCCGATGGATGCCGTCTGGTCGAAGTTCATTTTCAACAGCGTAATGAACCCGATAGGCGCACTGGTATTGGGCGTGAACGCGGCGCGCTACGGCTCGCCCGAGATCCGCGCCCTGATCGACGACATGGCGCAGGAGTGCATACAGGTGGTGCAAGCCCTTGGCGGGCGGCTGGCATTCGATCCGATGGAGCTGGTCAAGCAGACCCGCGCGGGCACCCGGCCCGTCACGCGGCATGCCGGCTCGATGGCATTGGATATCGAGCGCGGCGCCGCCACCGAGATCGACGAACTGACCGGCTTCATCGTGCGCGAAGGCGAGCGCCTGGGCCTGGACGTGCCCATCTGCCGTACGGTCTACCGCCTGGTCAAGGGAGTCGAACTGGCACGAGCCGCTCAGTTGTCCGAGCAAGACGCAAGACACGCGTAGTAGCAGCCCTTCAACAGAAGCGGCTTCAACAGAAACGGCCAGCGAGCCGTTCGACTTAAGGAGACATATTGTGTTCAGAACCTCTTTACTGGCATGCCGGCTGTGCCTTGCACTGGCACTGGTGCTGGCTGGCATCGCGGCCGCGCCGGTTGCGCAGGCCGCCCAACCCTACCCATCCCGCCCTATCACCATCATCGTGGGGTACTCGGCCGGTGGCGCCAATGACATCCTGGCACGCATCGTGGCCGACAAGATGTCCAGCATCCTGAAGCAGTCGATCATTGTCGAGAACAAGCCGGGGGTTGCCTCGATTATCGGCGCCACCTATGTCGCCAAGGCTCCCGCGGACGGCTATACGCTGCTGATGGGCGCCAGCGGCCCCATTTCGTTCAATCCTTCCCTGTACAAGAGCCTGCCGTACTCGCCGGACAAGGATCTGACGCCCATCTCGCTGGTGGGCACCTTTCCGCTGCTCTTGCTGACCCAGGCCTCGAATCCCGCCACGGCCACCGTGCCCGGCCTGATCGAATACAGCAAGGCTCATCCAGAGGCCGCCAATTACAGCGCCAGCGCAGCCTCATTCCAGCTGATCACTGAACTGTTCAAGAACAAGACCAATAGCAACTTTGTCTATGTTCCCTACAAGGGCAGCGCCGATTCGATCACGGCCGTCGCCCGCGGGGACACCGCCATGACGCTGGTGGACTCGGGGCCGGGCCTGGCGGCCGTCAATGGTGGTCGCGTGCGCGCGCTGGCCGTCACATCGGCCGAGCGCATGCCATACCTGCCCGATGTGCCCACCATGCGCGAACTGGGCCTGGACCTGGACGTGCAGCTCTGGAGCGGCCTGTTCGCGCCGGCGAATACACCGCGCGAGGTCATTGCCACGCTGCAGCAAGCCGTGCAGCAAGCCATCACCGCGCCCGAAGTCAAGCAGCGCATCGCCGCGCTGTCGATCACTCCCACCAGCAGCGCGCCGGACGCGTTGGCCGCACAAGTCACCGACGAGATTGCGCTGTGGAAGAAAGTCGCCACCGAGGCGGGGATACAGCCCAACTGAGCCCTTGCGCCGGCCTCAGGCCATTACCAGACAGAGACAGACCATGCCCGTAGAACCCGACACCCAGGCCGGCCCTTTGCGCCAATACCAGGACCCGTCCTATCGCCCGCTGTGCGCCAACCTGGGCGAGGTGCGCGCGCACATCGACCGCCTCGACGACGAGATCGTGCGGTTGATTGCCGAGCGCGCCATGTATGTGAAGGACGCCGCGCGCTTCAAGCGCGATGCGTTCCAGGTCAGTGCGCCGGCACGCCAGGCCGAAGTCTATGCGCGGGCGCGCGAACTGGCGCGCCGGCATGACCAGGGTTTCGAGAACCTGGAAGAAGTGGTCGAGGCAACCTACCGCGCCATGGTGGCGGCCTTTATCGCCAACGAGCAGCACTACTTCAAAAAAATGACATCCCCAGGAGAACCCCATGCATGACTACACCGCCAGCCGCTGGCGCCACCGGCTGCTCTGCGCCGTCCTGATCCTGATGCCGCTGGCCGCGGCGCAGGCCGCCGACTGGCCGGCGCAACCGTTGAAACTGGTGGTGCCATTCGGCCCCGGGTCCAGCCCGGACCAGGTGGCGCGCATCGTCGGCGAGCGGGCCGGCACGATCCTGGGGCAACCCGTCGTGGTCGAGAACAAGCCTGGCGCCAGCGGCAATATCGGCACCCATGCCATCGCCAACGCCAAGCCCGACGGCTACACCTTCGGCGTGTCGATCACCGGCCCGCTGGTGAACAACACGGTGCTGTTCGACAAGCTGCCTTACGATCCCTTCAAGGACCTGGCCGCGCTGACACTGGGCGTGCACCAGCCCAACGTGCTGGTCGTGCCGTCCAAGTCGGGCATTTCCAGCATCGGGGAACTGCTCGATGCGTTGAAGCAGCACCCCGACCAATACAATTTTCCGTCGCCCGGCGCCGGCACGGTCTCGCATTTGTCGGTCGAGCTCATGCTGCAGCGCATCGGCGCCAAGGCGGTGCACGTGCCCTACCCCTCGTCGCCGGCGGCGTTGAGCTCGGTGATCGCCGGCGACACCCAGTTCGCGGCGCTGCCGCCCATTGCCGTCATGCCCATGGTGAAAGACGGCCGCCTGAAAGCCCTGGCGGTGACCTCGTCGAAGCGGTCGGCCCTGTTGCCCGATATCCCCACGCTGGCCGAGGTGGGCGTGCCGGGCATCGAGGGTTCTGCCTGGATCGGCTTTGTCGTATCGTCCCAGGTACCCGCCGATATCCGGAAGAAGCTGTCCGATGCGCTGATCCAGGCCATCCACGACCCGGCGGTGCAGCAGCGGCTGCAGGCGCAGTACATGGACCCGGTGGGCGACACCCCGGCCGAATTCCGCGCCTATATGGACGACGAGCTGCAGCGCTGGAAGCCGCTGATCAAGCAGTTGGGCATCCAGGCCCAGTAATGCACACACGCAAGGAGCAAGCGATGTACGTCACCGAACCCGCGCGCCAGATTCCGGTGCATGGCGAATACGACGTGGTCGTGCTGGGCGGCGGCCCGGCCGGCCTGCTGGCGGCGGCCAGCGCCGCACGCAACGGCGCCATGGTGCTGCTGGCCGAGCGCTATGGCTTCCTGGGCGGCATGGGCACGGCGGCGGGCGTCTCGAATTTCTGCGGGCTGCACGCCAATGTGCATGGCGATATCCGTCAGGTGGTGCATGGCATGGCAGACGACCTGCTGGACCGCATGCGCGCACTGGACGGCCTGAACGACCCGCACCTGATCCTGGGCAAGATCCACGCCCAGGCCTACGATGTGTCGGCCTTCAAGTGCGCGGCCGACGGCCTGCTGCACGACAGCGGCGCCCGGGTGCTGTTCCATGCACTGGCCACGGGCATCGTGCGCGGCGCGGATGGCGCGGTGGACGCCTTGCTGCTGGAAACCAAGTCGGGGCCCCGTGCGGTGCGCGGCCGCGTGTTCATCGACTGCTCGGGCGATGCCGACATTGCCCAGTGGGCCGGCCTGCCCTTCGAAAAAGGCGATGGCCAGGGCCACATGATGTATCCCACCCTGATGTTCAAGGTGGGCAACGTCGACGGCGAACGTGCCCGCGAGGCCTGGAAGATCATTCCGCAGCTGATGGATGAGGCCGAGGCCAGCGGCGAATTCCGTTTCCCGCGGCGCGGTGCCATCGTGCGCCCCCAGAAGCACGATTACGAATGGCGGGTCAACGTGACCCAGCTCAGCAATCCCGACGGCTCGGCCGCCGACGGCACCGATGCCCTGTCGCTGTCGGCCGGCGAACTGGAAGGCCGCCGGCAGATCGTCGACTACCTGGCGTTCCTGCGCGCGCGGGTGCCGGGCTTCGAGCGCGCCTACGTGCTGGATATCGCCCCGCAACTGGGCATACGCGAAACGCGCCGCATCGTGGCCGAATACATGCTCAGCCGCGACGACGTGCTGGGGTGCGCCGATTTCGCCGACAGCATCGGCGTCAATGGCTGGCCGCTGGAAATCCACGTGGCGGGCGACGTGCAGTGGGTATGGCCGCCGATTCCGCAATCGCGCGGCTACAACCAGCTGCCGCTGCGCATGATCGTGCCGCGCCAGGCCCCTGGCGCGGCGCGCAACGTGCTGGTGGCGGGCCGCTGCGCCGGCATGACGCACGAAGGCCAGTCGGCCGCGCGCGTCAGCGGCAGTTGCTTTGTCATGGGCGAAGCGGCCGGCACCGCCGCCGCGCTGGCGTTGCGCGCCGGCGTGGCCCCCGGCCAGCTGCCCGCGGCGGCATTGCAAGACCAACTGCGCCATCAGGGCGCCTTCCTGGGCGAGCCGGCATGATGCGGCCCGCCATTCTTTCCCGGCCCCCGCGTGGGCACGGCCAGCAAGCCCGCAGGAGCACGACACCATGAGCAGTACGACGACAACTCAATCGGCCATCGTGGTCGGCGGCGGCATCGGCGGCCTGGCCGCCGCCCTGGCATTGACCCGCCAAGGCATCGCCGTGCAGTTGCTGGAACAAGCCAGCCACATCGGCGAGATCGGCGCGGGCATCCAGCTGGGCCCCAATGCCTTCGCCGCGCTGGATGCCCTGGGCGTCGGCCAGACCGCGCGCAGCCGCGCGGTCTTTACCGACCATATCATCATGATGGATGCGGTCGATGCCAATGAAGTGGTGCGCATCGACACGGGCGCCGCGTTCCGCGAACGGTTTGGCGGCCCCTACGCCGTCATCCACCGCGCCGACATCCATTTATCCATCCTGGAAGCAGTGCAGCGCGACCCGCTGATCAGTTTCCGCACCTCGACCCAGATCGCCGATGTGCGCGAAGACGGCGCGCAGGTCGAAGTGATAGACACCCAGGGCCAGCGCCACCGCGCCGATGCGGTGATCGGCTGCGATGGTGTCAAGTCGGTGATCCGCGAACGCATGGTGGGCGATCCGGCCCGCGTGACCGGCCACGTCGTGTACCGCGCGGTAGTGGAACGCGACAACATGCCCGAAGAGCTGCGCATCAACGCCCCCGTGCTGTGGGCCGGGCCGCGCTGCCACCTGGTGCACTACCCCTTGCGCGGCGGCCAGCAATACAACCTGGTGGTCACCTTCCACAGCCGCGAACAAGAAGAATGGGGCGTGCGCGACGGCAGCAAGGAAGAAGTGCTGAGCTACTTCCAGGGCATCCACCCGCGCCCGCACCAGATGCTGGACCGCCCCACCTCGTGGCGACGCTGGGCCACGGCCGATCGCGAGCCCGTCGAGCACTGGGGCCAGGGCCGCGTCACCCTGCTGGGCGACGCCGCGCATCCCATGACCCAGTACATGGCGCAAGGCGCCTGCATGGCCCTGGAAGATGCGGCCACGCTGGGCGCGGCCGTGCAGGCCTGCGACGGCGACCTGCAGGCGGCGTTCCGGCGATACGAATCGGTACGCATCCCGCGCAGCGCGCGCGTGGTATGGTCCACCCGCGAAATGGGCCGCATCTATCACGCTCAAGGTGTCGAACGGCAAGTGCGCAACAGCCTGTGGGCAGGCAAGACGCAGGAGCAGTTCTATGGGGCGCTGCAGTGGCTGTATGGCTGGCGGGTAGAGAACTGCCTGCAGTGATGTAGCCCGCCCATGCGCGAAAGCAATGGCCAGCCGCGCTGGGCAGCGGCAGGTGTCAGGCTCCCGCAGGGTGCCTGACACCTGGCCGTTCATTTCTGGCCGATCAGTTCAGGCTGGCCCCAGACAACTTGACGATCTCCTGGTACTTGTCTTTCTCGTTCTTCACGAACTCGGCAAACGCCTCCGCACTCATGGGCTCGGCCTCCGACCCCATGGCCAGCAGGCGCTGGCGCACATCCGGCAGGCGCAGGGCATCAGCGTAGGCCTTGTTCAGCTTGGCCACCACATCGGCAGGCGTGCCGCCGGTGGTGAACACCCCGAACCACGTCCCCAGGTCGAAACCCTTGACGCCCGCCTCATCCATGGTGGGCACATCGGCCAGCAGCGACGAACGCTGCAGCGTGGTCACGGCCAGCGCCTTGACCTTGCCGTCCTTGATCAGCGGCGCCGAGGCGGCCAGGTTGTCGAACATGAAATCCGACTGCCCGCCCAGCAGCGCCAACTGCGCCGGCGCAGCGCCCTGGTACGGTACATGCACCACGTCGATGCCGGCACGCGCCTTCAGCAGCTCGCCCGCCAGGTGGCCGGCGCTGCCGTTGCCGCCCGAACCGTAGTTCAGGCGATCCGGGTTCTTCTTGGCGTAGGCGATCAGGTCGGCCAGCGACGCAATGTCGTTCTTCTTGGCGAACTCGACGTTCATCACCAGCACATTGGGCACCGCGGCCACGATGGTGACCGGCGCGAAGTCCTTGATGGGATCGTACGGCAGGTTGGCGAACAGCCATGGATTGATGGCATGCGTGGCCACCGCGCCCATCACCAGCGTATAGCCGTCGGGTTCGGCCTTGGCGGCCAGGTCGGCGCCGATATTGCCGCCCGCGCCGGAGCGGTTCTCGACAATGATCGGCTGGCCCAGCGAGGCACGCACTTTCTCGGCCAGCAGGCGGGCGGTGGAATCGAGCGGGCCGCCAGGAGGATACGGCACCACGAAGCGCAGCGGCTTGGTGGGGAAATCGGTGCTCTGCGCGGTAGCGGGCGCCATCCACGACAGGGCCGCGGCCAAGGCCACGGCGCCGCGCACCAGGGCTCGGCGGGTGGACGAAACAGGGGAAGTTTGCGGGTTGCGCATTTGTTTTGGTCTCCAGTAGGGGCTTCTGTGCGGCAGCTAGCATACTCCAGCCCCTGCGGCCAAGTGCCTGGAACAACGGCAAGCGGCCCCGCTTGGTCGGTCGATTGGCCAGGCTGCGTCGGGTCATGATGGCGTGCCTTGTGGCGAATCATTAAGAATCAATTACTTTCGTTAACTTACATTATGCAAGCAAAACGACAGCAAATTGACATGTATGGTTCGACATCCACCCAAGCCCCAACGCCATGAACATTCTCTACACGAACTTCCACGCCGGCCCGGATATTGGTGGGCACACCATTTATGTATCGCGACTGGCGGCGGGCCTGTCGGGGAAGTGCCGCATCGCCGTGGCAGTCCCTGCCACGAGTGCGCTGTATGCGCTTGCCGGGCAGATTCCTGGCGTTACGCGGCACCCCCAGGACTATCCCTCGCGCATATACAAGCTTCCCGCCGCCTTGCGCACGATGCGCGCCCTGTTGAAAGCGGGGCGCTTCGACGTCGTCCACGTCAACGGATCGGCCGACCACCGGCTGGTGATCATGGCGACGCGCTTCATGAAGAACAAGCCGCGCATCGTCTTCACCAAGCACAACAATATTCCCATCTCGCGCGCCAGCGCCACGCTGCGCGCCCGCTGCGGCACAGACCACGTCATCGCGGTGTGCAAGCACGTCGAGCGCGCGGTGCGAGACAGCCCTTATCGCGCATGCGGCATCAGCACCGTCTTCAATGGCGTGGACACCGCATACCTGAGCCCGGCCGATGACGCAGAGGCAGCCGCCCATCGCCGCGCCTTGCTGGGCGAACGCGCCGAAGGCCGCATCGTGCTGGGCAGCAACGCGGGCACCGCCTCTTACAAATCCTGGCTCGATATCGTGCGCGCCGTCGCCCTGCTGCCCGCCGAGGTCGCCGACCGCTTCCATATCGCGCTGGCCGGCGAACCCTTCAGTAAATCGCAGCAGGCCGAGCTCGACGCATCGGGCATGAACGGCCGCGTCACCCATGCCGGCTCGCTCAAGGACGTCCGGCCTTTCATTGCCGCCATCGATGTGGGCTTCGTGCTGTCGACCCGCGTAGAGACGATCTCGTTCGCCTGCCGCGAGATGATGGCCATGGGCAAGCCTGTGATCGTCACCGACTATGCCGGCCTGCCCGAGAACATCGACCCGGGCCGCGATGGCTGGGTGGTGCCGCCGGCTCAGCCCGAAGCCCTGGCAGAATTGCTGGGCGGCATGGCTCGCGGCCTCTACGACCTGCGGGAAATGGGACGGGCCGCCCGGCGCAAGAGCCTGGAATCGTTCGGCCTGCAGCGCTTCCTGGACAGCACCGCGCATGTGTACCGGGCAGTAACCGGGCAGCCTGCGGCAGGCCACTCCTTGCAGCCCTAGCCGCCCTCAGTGCAGGATCTGGCTCAGGAACAGCTTGGTACGTTCGTTCTGCGGGTTGTCGAAGAACTCGTCCGGGCTGTTCTGTTCGATGATCTCGCCGCGATCCATGAAAATGACGCGGTTGGCCACCTTGCGCGCAAAGCCCATTTCATGCGTCACGCACAGCATGGTCATGCCGCTTTCCTGTGCCAGCGTCACCATCACATCCAGCACTTCCTTCACCATTTCGGGATCCAGGGCCGACGTGGGCTCATCGAACAGCATGATCTTGGGGCTCATGCACAGCGAACGCGCGATCGCCACGCGCTGCTGCTGGCCGCCTGACAACTGGCCGGGATACTTATTGGCCTGCTCCGGAATGCGCACGCGCTCCAGGTACTTCATGGCGGCGGCCTCGGCCTCGGCGCGCGGCTTCTTCAGCACCCAGGTGGGGCCCAGCGTCAGGTTCTCCAGCACGGTCAGGTGCGGAAACAGGTTGAAGTGCTGGAACACCATGCCCACGTCGCGGCGTATGGTCTCGATGTGCTTCAGGTCGTTGGTGAGCTCGGTGCCGTCGACGATGATATGGCCCTGCTGGTGCTCTTCCAGCCGATTGATGCAGCGGATCATGGTCGACTTGCCCGAACCGGACGGACCGCACACCACGATACGTTCACCGGGCGCCACGTCCAGGTTGATGTTGCGCAGCACGTGGAACTGGCCGTACCACTTGTTCACGTTCTGCATGCGGATGATGGCATCACTCATGCCTGTACTCCCATAAGGTGCGCCAGCCCGGCTCGCCACTGGCGAGCGCGGGCCCGGCAACTATCGTTGGTGCCCGGCCGCCAGGCGCTTTTCCAGGCGTTGGCTGTATTTCGACATCGAAAAGCAGAACACGAAGTAGATCAGCGAGATGAAGATATAGGCCTCGACCCCGAAGCCGCGCCAGGCGGCATCCGACAGCGCCGCCTTGGCGGCCAGCGTCAGGTCGAAGATGCCGATGATCACCACCAGCGACGTATCCTTGAACAACGCGATGAAAATGCTGACCAGGGGCGGGATCACGATACGCAGCGCCTGCGGCAGGATGATCTTGTTCATCTGTTGCCAGTAGCTCAGGCCCAGCGAATCGGCACCCTCGTATTGCCCCTTCGGGATAGCCTGCAAGCCGCCGCGCACGGTCTCGGCGATGTACGCCGCCGCGAACATGATGATGGCGATCTGCGCGCGCAGCAGCTTGTCGATGGAAAAACCCACCGGCAAGAACAGCGGCAGCATCACCGACGACATGAACAGCAGGCTGATCAGGGGCACGCCGCGGATCAGCTCGATATACACGACGCACAGCGCCTTGATGGCCGGCATTTTCGACTTGCGGCCCAGCGCCAGCAGCACGCCGAACGGGAACGCGAAGGCAATGCCGAAGGTCGACAGGATCAGCGTCAGCGGCAGGCCGCCCCACTGCGCGTTCTCGACGTAGGTCAGGCCCAGCACGCCGCCCCACATCAGCACCGCCACGGCGCTCAGGCCGACGATCCAGATCAGGGCCAGGCGCAGGTTCCAGAAGCGGCGCAGGCCGCTGCAGATGATGACCCCGATCAAGATCAGGGTGGCCAGCAGCGGACGCCACTGCTCGTCGTAGGGATACGTGCCGAACAGGATCAGGCGGTGCTTCTCGGCGATGAACGCCCAGCATGCGCCGGCGGCCTTGCGGCATTCCTGCGCGGTCGACGAGGTGAAGTCCGCCTGCAGGAAAGCCCATTCGACCAGGGCCGGCACGGACATCAGCAGTATCCAGGCCACCAGCACCGTGGCCAGGATGCTCAAGGGCGACGAGAACAAGCGCTCTTTCAGCCAGGCCCACACGCCCACTTGGCTGCGGGGCGGCGGCAGGCCTTCGCTGGGGATAGGCGTAGTCGTGCTCATATCAACGCTCCACCAGCGCAATGCGCTTGTTGTACCAGTTCATGAACACCGAAATCGACAGGCTGACGGTCAGGTAGGCCGCCATGATGATAAGGATGCCCTCGATGGCCTGCCCGGTCTGGTTCATGGTGGTGTTGACGACCGACACGATATCGGGATACCCGATGGCCACGGCCAGCGAACTGTTCTTGGTCAGGTTCAGGTACTGGCTGGTCATGGGCGGGATGATCACGCGCAGGGCCTGCGGCAGCACCACCAGGCGCAGCACCCGTGAACGGCGCAGGCCCAGCGAGCCGGCCGCTTCCCATTGCCCGTAATTGACGGCCTGGATGCCTGAGCGCACCACTTCGGCGATGAAGGCCGAGGTGTAGATCACCAGGCCGGCCAGCAAGGCCGCGAATTCCGGCGACAGCGTCAGGCCGCCGCTGAAGTTGAAGCCTTTCAGTTCCGGCATGTTCAGTGTCAGCGACGCACCGCTTGCCAGCCAGCCCACGATGGGCAGCAGGACGAAAAGGCCCAGCGCCACGCGCCCCAGCGGGAATACCCGGCCAGTGGCTTCCTGGCGCTTCCTGCCCCAGTGCGCCGCCACGATGGTGCCGATGATGGCCAGCGCCAGCCCACCCAGGATCCAGTCCAGCGAATTGCCTTCCAGGGCCGGCACTTTCAGGCCGCGGTTCGATATGAACACGCCGGGCAGCGGATTGGCCGCCTGCCGCGGGCCAGGCATGTTCTCGGTGATCAGCGCATACCAGAAGAACAGTTGCAGCAGCAGCGGCACATTGCGCATCACCTCGACATATACCGAGCAGACCTTGGCCATCAGCCAGTTCTTGGACAACCGGCCTACCCCGATCAGGGTGCCCAGGATGGTGGCCAGCACAATGCCCAGCACGGCCGCACGCAGCGTATTGAGCAGACCGACCACGATGGCGCGGCCATAGGTGTTGGCGGCGGTGTATTCGATGGGCGTCTCGCCGATGGCGAAACCGGCCTCGCGCCCGAGAAAACCGAAGCCGGTAGAGATATTGCGTACCGCCAGATTGTGCAGTGTATTGGAAACCAGGAACCACACGGCCAGGGCGACCAAGGCCAGCGCGACAACCTGATAGACCACGGCGCGCACGCCGGGATCGTTCCAGCTCAAGCGTCGCTTGGGCGCCGCTGCCGGGACTGATGGGTTGTTTGTCGTCATGGAATGAATCTACAGAAGTCGAACAGGAATGGCCGGGGAACCCTGTCGCCACCTTACTCCTGCCGCCCGCCACTAGCGGGCTTGGCAAGGCGGGCCGACCCCGCCTTGCCGGGCAGCCGTGCTTAGCGCACTGGCCAGCCGTACATCAAGCCGCCGTCCTTATACGAAGCATTCAGGCCACGTTCGAGCTTCATGGCGCTGTCCTTGCCCAGCGTACGTTCGAAGACTTCGCCGTAGTTGCCCACCTGCTTGATGATGGTGAATGCCCATTTGTCGTCCACGCCCAGGTTCTTGCCCATGCCCGGGGTCACGCCCAGGATGCGCTGGATATTGGGGTTGGAGTTCTTGGCCATTTCATCGACGTTCTTCGACGTGATGCCGTATTCCTCGGCTTCCAGCATGGCGTTGAGCGACCAGCGCACGATGTTGAACCATTGCTCGTCGCCCTGGCGAACCATGGGACCCAACGGTTCTTTCGAGAAGTCTTCCGGCAGGATGACGTAGTTGTCGGGGTTCTCGAGCGTAGTGCGGGTCGAGGCCAGTTGCGACTTGTCGGTGGTGAACGCATCGCAGCGGCCAGCCGAGAAGGCACGGATGATCTCGTCGTACTTGTCGATCACCACCGGCTTGAATTCGATCTTCTGGCCGCGGAACCAGTCGGCCAGGTTCAGTTCGGTGGTGGTGCCCGGCTGCACGCAGATGGTGGCGCCGTTCAGTTCCTTGGCGCTATTGACGCCCAGTTCCTTGGACACCATCACGCCCTGGCTGTCGTAGTAGTTGACGCCGGCGCCGATCAGGCCCAGGGTGGTGTCGCGGGTCAGGGTCTGGGTGGTGTTGCGGGTCAGCACGTCGACTTCGCCCGACTGCAGTGCCGTGAAGCGCTGCTGCGTGTTCAACGGCGTGACCTTGAACTTGCTGGCGTCGTTGAACATGGTGGCGGCGATGGCGCGGCACATATCCACGTCAATGCCTTGCCACTGGCCTTTACTGTCCGCAATGGAGAACCCGGGAATACCGGTAGACACGCCGCACTGGACAAAGCCCTTCTTCTTGACGCTGTCGAAGGTGGCGCCAGCGTTGGCCGCCGAAGACGCTGCGAACAGTGCGGCGGCAACGGCGGCTAATTTCAGTGCTTTCATCTTGGATCTCCTGTAGGAAGCCTTGAGTGCATGGAATGAGGCGCATCAAGCATCGCCGGGATGGTAGCGGCTCGGGATATTCGGGGACATGGGGGAAATCCCTTGACGGGTAAATCGAAAAAAAGGGACGGAAAAAATCTGCAACCTCTGCCCCGATCGCCGCGCGGTACTATTGCTGCTTCATTTACATCAGCCGCCATGATCGAATTCCAGCACGTCTTCAAATCGTACGGGCGCGGCCGAAATATCCTGGCCGACATCAACTTCCGGGTCAGCGCCGGCGAGTTCATCTTCGTGTCAGGCGCATCGGGCGCAGGCAAGTCCACCTTGCTCAAACTGATAGGAGGGCTCGAACCCGCCAGCCGGGGTTCCATCCAGGTCAACGGCCAGCGGCTGGACAAACTGCCGGCGCGGGCTCGGCCCTACCTGCGCCGCGCGGTGGGCGTGATCCTGCAGGACACGCACTTGCTGTTCGACCGCAGCGCCCTGCAGAACGTCATGCTGCCGCTGGCGGTTACCGGCCAGGCCCCCGACTCGGCCACCGGCCGGGCGCGCGCCGCGCTCGATAAAGTCGGGCTGGCCGGCAAAGAAGAAATGAATCCCATCGAGTTGTCGGGCGGCGAACAACAGCGCCTGGCCATTGCGCGCGCCATCGTCAACCGCCCCGCCATCCTGATCGCCGACGAACCCACCGCCAACCTGGACCACGATACGGCACGACGCATCCTGAACGTATTCCGCGATTTCAACCGGGTCGGCGTCACCACCCTGATCGCCTCGCACGATGAAGCGCTGCTGACCCAATACGCCACGCGCACGCTGCGGCTCGAGCCCGGCAAGTTCCACGACTCGGGAGCCCACGCATGAGATCCTGGCTGCGGCAGCACCGCTACGCCCTGACGGTTACCCTGCGCCGCCTGGCCGCGCAGCCCTTCTCCACGCTGGCCAACCTGCTGGTCATGGCCCTGGCGCTGGCCTTGCCGCTGCTGGGCGGGGCCATCCTGGTATCGGCGCAGCCCCTGGCACGCCAGGTATCGGTCACGCCCGAACTGACCTTGTTCCTGCAGACCGACGCCCCCGCGGGCGCGGCCGACGCCATTGCGCAACGCATCCGTGCCGACAACACCGAACAGGTCCGGGCCGTGCGCGTGGTGCCGCGCGACGATGCCCTGGCCTCGCTGCGCAACGACCCCACCTGGGACCAGGCGCTGGCCGTGTTGCCGGGCAACCCCCTGCCCGACGCCGTGGTAGCCACCCTGACCGAAGGCGAACAACTGGCGCAACGCGCCGACCAATTGGCCCAGGCCTGGCAGCAATGGGAACACGTCGACCAGGTACAGCTCGACAGCGCCTGGGTGCAGCGGCTGGAAGCCATCCTGCGCTTCGCACGCGTGGGCCTGCTTTTCCTGGCGGCCTGCGTGGCCGCCGTGGTGCTGGCGGCCGTATTCAACACCGTGCGCATGCAGGCCATGCTGCAGCGCGAAGAAATCGCCGTGGCGCGCCTGGTGGGCGCCACCGAATCCTTCGTGCGCAGGCCCTTCCTGTACCTGGGTGCCCTGTCCGGCGCCCTGGCCGCGCTGGTGGCCATCGGCGCGGCCGCCATTGCGCTGGCGCCGCTCAATGGCGCCCTGCTGGGGCTGGCACGCAGCTATGGCGCCGACTTCGCCCTGCATCTGCCGGGGCTGTCGGTGCTGGCGGCCGCTGTGGCGGGCACCAGCATCCTGGGCGCCCTGGCGGCGCGCTGGTCAGTCACCCGCAGTACGCGCTTTTAATCCCTTTGATGGCCGAAAAGAAACGCCCCGATCGCCGCTACATTGGCTGACAGCCGGTGCGGCATCGGGAAATAGGGACGCATTATCGCTGCCCTGGCCCCGCCGCGTTCGCATCGCCGCAACGCAGGGGTGTTTTGCCGAAAAAATCATTATATTTTTTTACATAAAACAAATTTGCTAACATATTCCGCCGGCAGATTTTTCTTTTTCTTTGATCGTGCTGTATTCCTGATGCGTTCCTTCCATGTCCTCTCGCCTCGACGCCCGCGCGACTCGTCACTATTTTGATAGCGCTTTTCATTGCCCGGCGGTGAAGGTGCTGCCCAATGAATACTATGTCGCGGCAGGAGAAGAAGATCTCATGATCTCGACCGTGCTGGGCTCGTGCGTGGCGGCCTGTATCCGCGACCCGCATACCGGCATAGGAGGCATGAACCACTTCATGCTGCCCGAAGGCGATACCGACTCGCCAGCCTCGGCCACGATGCGCTACGGGGCTTTTGCCATGGAAGTGCTGATCAACGAGTTGCTCAAGGCTGGCGCGGCGCGCGAGCGCCTTGAAGCAAAGGTATTCGGCGGCGGCGCGGTGCTGAGCGCCATGCAGCAGCTCAATATCGGCGAACGCAACGCCCGCTTTGTGCTCAATTACCTGAAAATCGAAGGCATCCCGGTGCTGGCGCAAGACCTGGGCGACGTGCATGCGCGCCGCATCGGGTACTTCCCGCGCAACGGCCAGGTGATGGTGCGCAAGATGGCGCCCCATCACCACAAGGCCGAAGCCCTTATCGCCCAGCGCGAACAGGCGGCCGCCCAGACGGCGCGGGCCAAGGCCCAGACCCCGCCGCGCGTAGAGCGCTTCGGGGCGCCGGCCGCGCCCCGCTTCGAGCGCTTCACCCGGCCCACCGCCACAGGCTGAAGCTTCCTCAGGCGGCGCGTACGCCGTCTATGGGTACCACGGTTGCACTGAAGCCCTGCATCAGCTCGGCGCGCCGGGCAGCCGCCTTGTGCATCGCGGCCTCCTTGATGTGGCCATAACCCCGTATGGTTTCAGGCAGGGTGGCCAGCGCCACGGCCCGATCCAGGTTGGCCCGGTTCAGCTTGGGCAGGATGGCCAGCAGGTCGCTGCGATAGGTCTCGATCAGGGCACGTTCGGCACGGCGCTCGGCGGTATGGCCGAACAGGTCCAGCGGCGTGCCGCGCAGCCAGCGCAGCCGCGCCAGCACCCCGAACACCTTCAGCACGCCGGGGCCATATGCGCGCTTGACCAGGCGGCCTTGCGCATCGCGCCGGGCCAGCAGCGGCGGTGCCAGGTGCAGGCGCAGCTTCCAGTCGCCCTCGAACTGCGCGTCGATCTGCTTCAGGAATTCGCCATCGGTGTACAGGCGCGCCACCTCGTATTCGTCTTTGTACGCCATCAGCTTGAAGTAATAGCGGGCGGCGGCGGCCGCCAGGCGCGTGGTACCGGTGGCCGCCTGTTCGGCCTGCGCCACGCGCTGGACCAGGTCGCGGTAGCGGGCGGCGTAAGCCGCATTCTGGTAGGCGGCAAGGAAGTCGCTGCGTACCGCCATCACTGCATCGAGCTCGCCGGCGGGCCGCTTGATATCGACCACCGCGCCCCCGGACTGGCCACGCCGCACTTCGACAAAGCCATCGGCCTGCGGCGCCACGGCGCGGCCCACCAGGCGCTGCACGGCGGCCAGGTCGTGCGCCGCGCGACGTCCCCAGGCAAACGCCGCCAGGTTGGCGGGCACCTGCTGGCCGTTGAGCTCGATGGCGCGCAGCAATGCCGCCTGGCCCAGCGGCAGCCAGCCTTTCTGGTAGGCGTAGCCCATCATCAGCGGATTCGCGTAGATGGCGTCGCCCAGCAGGCCGACTGCCAGTTCGGCAGCATCGATCGCATCGACGCTGCCCTGGCCGCAGGCGGCGCGCAGGTCGGCCTGCAGGTCGGCCCCCGGCAGGCGCCAGTCGGGATCATTGACGAACGCGGCGGTAGGCGCCACATCGCTATTGAGCAGCACGCGGGTGCGGCCTGCGCGCATGCGGGCCACCGATTCCTGGCTGGCCGCCACGACCAGGTCGCCGGCCAGCACCAGGTCGGCCTCGCCCATGGCCACGCGGGTATTGAGCAGGCCGTCGGGCGACTGGGTCAGCATCACATGCGAATACACCGCACCGCCCTTCTGGGCCAGGCCCGCCATGTCCAGTACCGAGCAGCCCTTGTCTTCCAGGTGCGCGGCCATGCCCAGCAATTGGCCGATGGTCACCACGCCCGTGCCCCCCACTCCGGCGACGAACACCCCATACGGCTGGGCCAGGGCGGGCACCGCCGGTTCCGGCAGGCCGGCGTCGATGGCGCCTTCCTGGGCCAGGGCCCGGGGTTTGCGCAAGCGCCCGCCTTCCACCGTGACCAGGCTGGGACAGAACCCCTTGAGGCAGGAATAGTCTTTATTGCAGCTCGACTGGTTGATGGTGCGCTTGCGGCCGAATTCGGTTTCCAGCGGCTCGACCGACAGGCAGTGCGATTGCTCGGAACAGTCGCCGCAGCCTTCGCAGACGCGGTCGTTGATGACCACGCGCCGCGCCGGGTCGGGATACGCGTTGCGCTTGCGGCGGCGCCGCTTCTCGGTGGCGCAGGTCTGGTCATAGACCAGCACGGACACGCCCGGATATTCGCGCAGTTCGCGCATGACGGTATCGAGATCATCGCGATGCCGCACCGGTACGCCCGGCGCCAGGTTGGTGGCGCCCTGGTACTTGTGCGGCTCGTCGGTGACGACGACGATCTTGTCGATGCCCTCGGCCGCCATCTGGCGAGTGATCATCGGCACGTCGATGGGCCCATCCACCGGCTGGCCGCCCGTCATGGCGACCGCGTCGTTGAACAGGATCTTGTAGGTGATGGGCACCTTGGCCGCCACCGCCGCGCGGATGGCAAGCAGGCCCGAATGGTAGTAGGTACCGTCGCCCAGGTTGGCGAACACGTGCTTCTCGTCGGTGAACGGCGCCTGCCCTATCCACGGCACACCCTCGCCGCCCATCTGCGTATAGGCCTGGGTGTTGCGCCCCATCCAGGTCACCATGTAGTGGCAACCGATACCGGCCATGCCGCGCGAACCTTCGGGCACGCGCGTGGAGGTGTTGTGCGGACAGCCTGAACAGAACCAGGGCTTGCGCTCGGCCACCACGCGCGGCTTGGCCAGCGCCTGCTCGCGGGCCGCAATGAAAGCCAGCCGGGCCTCGATGCCGGCCCGCACGTCGTCGGGCAACGCGAACCGCAGCAGGCGCGCGCCTACCGCCTTGGCCACCATGGCGGGCGAGAATTCGTAATGCGCCGGCAGCAGCCAGTTGCCCTGCGGCACCGACCATTCACCGCCGTCCTTGTCATCGAACTTACCCACCACGCGCGGAATCTTCTTGCCTGTGCCGATCCAGCTGAACAGCTCTTCCTTCAACTGGTATTCCAGCACCTGGCGCTTTTCCTCGACCACCAGGATCTCGTCGAGCCCTTCGGCGAACTGCTGTACGCCGGCGGCTTCCAGCGGCCACACCATGCCCACCTTGAACAGGCGCAGGCCGATGCGGCGACAGGCCTGTTCGGTCAGGCCCAGGTCGGCGAGCGCCTGGCGGGTGTCCAGGTAGGCCTTGCCGGACGTCATGATGCCAAAGCGCGCCTCGCCTTGCGGCACCTGCCACAGCTCACGGTTCAGGCCGTTGGCGCGCGCATAGGCCAGCGCCGCGTACAGCTTGTAGTCGAGCAGCCGCGCTTCCTGTTGCAAGGGCGTATCGGGCAGGCGGATGTTCAGGCCGTCGGGCGGCAGCAGGAAATCGCCCGGCAGCACGATAGGCACGCGATCGGGATCGACATCGACCGAGGCCGACACCTCGACGATGTCGGTGATGCATTTCATGCCCACCCACACGCCGGCGTAGCGGCTCATGGCCCAGCCATGCAGCCCGTAGTCCAGCACTTCCTGCACGCTGGACGGGAACAGGGCCGGGATCATGCAGGCCTTCAGGATGTGGTCGCTCTGGTGCGGCAGCGTGGACGACTTGGCCGGGTGGTCGTCGCCCGCCACCACCAATACCCCGCCATGGGGCGCCGTGCCAGCCGCATTGGCATGCTTGAACACGTCGCCGCAGCGGTCCACGCCCGGGCCCTTGCCGTACCACATGCCGAATACGCCGTCGTAGCGCGCGCCCGGAAACAGGTTGACCTGCTGCGAACCCCAGACCGCGGTGGCGGCCAGGTCTTCGTTGATGCCCGGCTGGAATTCGATGTGGTGCGCCTTCAGGTACTTGGCGGCCTTCCACATGTTCAGGTCGACGCCACCCAGCGGCGAGCCGCGATAGCCCGAGATGAAGCCGGCAGTGTTCAGCCCGGCGCGCTGGTCGCGCACGCGCTGCATCATGGGCAGGCGCACCAGGGCATGGATGCCGCTCATCCAGGCACGGCCGGTTTCCAGGGTGTATTTGTCGTCCAGCTGGACGGAAGCAAGCGCCGCGCGCTGGGCGGGCGTAAGAGGGGCATTCATGTCTACTCCGAGGGTCTTGGATGCCCGGGCCAGTTGCGCGCGCCGGCTCTTGTGAAGCCGGGACGGGCCGGCACGGGCGATAGTGCCGTTGTTCTATCCAGGTTGTACCTGGGGCGGCGGAGCGGCGCAATAGGGCGATTGACACCCTACGGGCGCCAGGCACCTGGCAAAACGGCCTCATGGCCACCAAGGGTTCGAATTTGCAGACAACGCAGTCCCGCGGCGCTGGGGCCAGGACTAAAAATGAAACCATCCGCTCCACCTTGCTCAGCCATAGGGCAATAACCCGCAGCGAGACAGCCGTGGCAATCAGCGATGCGATAATGCACGGTTATGGATTTCGCCCCCCGCATCGTCGCCTGGCAAGCCAGCCAGGGCCGCCATGGTCTGCCCTGGCAACGCACGCAAGACCCCTACCGGATCTGGCTGTCCGAAATCATGCTGCAGCAGACGCAGGTGGCCACGGTCATTCCGTACTACCAGCGCTTCCTGGAACGCTTTCCCGACGTGGCCACGCTGGCGGCCGCCTCGCAAGACGACGTCATGCCCTACTGGGCCGGCCTGGGCTACTACGCGCGTGCCCGCAACCTGCACCGCTGCGCGCAAACGGTGGTGCACGAATGGGGTGGGCGGTTTCCGCCCACGGCCGAACAGATCGCCACCCTGCCGGGCATCGGCCGCTCGACGGCCGCCGCCATCGCCGCATTCGCCTACGGCGAACGCACCCCCATCCTGGACGGCAACGTCAAGCGCGTGTTCACCCGGCATTTCGGCATCGAAGGCGACCCGGCGCGGCGCGAAATCGAACAACGGCTGTGGGCACTGGCCGACGCCCAGGTGGCCGGCGCGCCGGGCCTGGACATGGCCGCCTATACCCAGGGCCTGATGGACCTGGGCGCCACGCTATGCACCCGTGGCAAGCCCGACTGCGCACGCTGCCCGGTAGCCGGCACCTGTATCGCGCGCCGCGACGGGCGCCAGGCCGAACTGCCCACCCCCAAGGTACGCAAGGCCATTCCCGAACGCAGTACCAGCATGCTGGTACTGCAGCGCGATGGTGCCATCTTGCTGCAGCAGCGGCCGGCGCCGGGTATCTGGGGCGGCCTCTGGAGCCTGCCCGAATTCGAAGCCGGCGGCGACCCGGCCCAGGCATCGCGCCTGCTGGGGCTGGAACCGCTGCAACGCTACGAACTGGCCGCCTTCGCGCACACGTTCACGCACTATCGCCTGCATATCAAGCCCTGGTACTTGCCGGTGAAGCCCGCCGCCAGCCTGGCCGAGGCCGGCCTGCCGCAACGCTGGGCCGGCCCCGCCGAACTGGCGGGCCTGGCCCTGCCCGCGCCCATCCGCAAACTGCTCGATGGCCTGCTGGAAGCAGGGCTGCCGGATTGAATTGGCGTGCAATCATGCGATCCGCCTGACATCGGGAAGTGCGCATAGACTGGCCGCAGGGCCGGGGCTACGCTGCGCCGGATGAACCACCCAGGCCGGCCGATAGTACAGGTGACGACGCATCAGCGCGTGCCCGCGGCTCGACTTGCACAGAGCCACAAAGCCTATGCACCTTCCAGCAGCATCACCAACTTCAGGTCCGGATGCGTGGCCAGCCTGAATGTCGTCTGCTGGTAGGCCAGCCTGCCGCGATGCGGATGCTGGAACTCACGCAAGCCCCCTTCACGCTCCACCACCGCATGCCGCGTCCACCAATGCGCGAACACGTCGCTGTCGCGATTCAGCTCGTCGAGCAGGGCCAGCACATCAGGCTCGTCCAGGTGCGCCCCCGCGTCGGCCCGGAATTCGGCCACCACGCGGCGGGCGCGCTGGTCCCAGTCCACCACCAGCTCGCGCGCGGCCGGGTCCAGGAAAATGTAGCGCAACAAATTAGGCTGCGGGTCGCGCACCGGCCAATCATCGAACAGTTCGCGCATGGGCGCGTTGTGCACCAGCACGTTCCAGGCGCGGTCCAGCACATAGGCAGGCGCCGTGATGGCATCCACGCATTCGCGCAGCAGGCCGGGGGCCTCGCTGGCATCGTCGCGCGGATGCTGGGGGTCGGCACATTCGGCCAGTTCGAACAGATAGGCGCGCTCGGCACGGGCCAGTTGCAGCACGGCCGCGATGCGCGCCCATACCGCCGGCGACACCGATACCTCGCGGCCCTGCTCGATCCAGGTGTACCAGGTGACGCTGATGCCGCACAGTTGCGCCACTTCTTCGCGCCGCAACCCGGGCGTGCGCCGTCGCATTCCTTCGGGCAGGCCCGCCATCTGCGGCGTGATGCGTGCCCGCGCAGCGCGCACGAATTCGCCCAGCGCGTGGCGGCGGCGCGTTGAGCTATCGAGATGTGCAGATGATGGCGTCATGCCACGCTTTTCTTCCATTGCAAGACCTGCCCCGGCGGCCTACCCCAGGCTGGGGCCAAGCGTGCGCCGCACATCCTCTTCGCTGCGCCCGCTGCGCGCGATGTAGTCTGCCAACTGATCCGCCCCGATGGTCCCTACGTTGAAGTACTGCGACTCCGGGTGGCTGAAGTAGAACCCCGACACGCTGGAAGCCGGATACATGGCATAGCTGTCGGTCAGCATCATGCCGATGTCATCGCCGTCCAGCACATCGAACAGGTCGCGCTTGACCACGTGTTCCGGGCACGCCGGGTAGCCCGGCGCCGGCCGGATACCGGCGTATTTCTCGGCGATCATTTCGTCGTTGGACAGCGCCTCGTCGGCCGCGTAGCCCCACAAGTCCTGGCGCACGCGTGCGTGCAGGCATTCGGCAAAGGCCTCGGCCAGCCGGTCGGCCATGGCCTTGAGCATGATGCTGGAATAATCGTCCAGCGCTGCCTGGAACTCGGCCTCTTTTTTCTCGATGCCCAACCCCGCCGTCACGGCGAACATGCCGATGTAGTCGGCCACGCCGCTGGACTTGGGCGCGATGTAATCGGCCAGGCACTTGTTGCTGATGCCTTCGCGCTTGACGCCTTGCTGGCGCAGGTTGCGGTAGGTGAACAGCACCTTGCTGCGCGACTCGTCGGCGTAGACCTCGATGTCTTCGCCATTGACCGTGTTGGCCGGGTAGAACGCCACCGCGCCGTTGGCAGTCAGCCAGCGGCCGTCGATGATGCGCTTGAGCATGGCCTGGCCGTCGGCGTAGACCTTCTGCGCCTGCTCGCCCACTACCTTGTCCTCGAGAATGGCCGGGAACTGCCCGAACAGGCTCCAGGTCTGGAAGAACGGCGTCCAGTCCAGGTACTTGGCGATCTCGGCCAGGTCGTAGCTTTTGAACGAACGCCGGCCGATGAACTTCGGGCGCGGCGGCACGTAGGCCGACCAGTCGAGCTGCGGGCGCGCCGCGCGCGCCTGGGCCAGCGAGATCAGCGGCGCGGCCTTGCGATTGGCATGGCGACGGCGCACGTCTTCGTATTCTTTCGCTATCTCGTCGATATAGGTTTGCGCCTGGTCCGACACCAGGTTGGCCGCCACGCCCACGGCGCGGCTGGCGTCGGGCGTATAAATGACAGGCCCGTCATAATTGGGCGCAATCTTCACGGCCGTGTGTACCCGGCTGGTGGTGGCACCGCCGATCATCAACGGAATCTTGCGATCCCGGAAGTACGGATCGCGCTGCATTTCCGAGGCCACGTAGGCCATTTCTTCCAGGCTGGGCGTGATCAGGCCCGACAGGCCCACGATATCGGCCTTTTCTTCCTTCGCCTTGTCGAGGATTTGCGCGCACGGCACCATGACGCCCATGTTCACGACCTCGAAGTTATTGCACTGCAAGACCACCGACACGATGTTCTTGCCGATGTCGTGCACATCGCCCTTGACAGTGGCGATCACCATCTTGCCCTTGGCCCGCACATCGCCGCCGGCGGCGGCGATCTGGCGCTTTTCTTCCTCGATGAACGGGATCAGGTGGGCCACGGCCTGCTTCATGACCCGCGCCGATTTCACCACCTGCGGCAGGAACATCTTGCCGGCGCCGAACAGGTCGCCCACGATGTTCATGCCGTCCATCAGGGGGCCTTCGATCACCTCGATGGGGCGGCCGCCGCGCGCGTCGATTTTCTGGCGGACTTCTTCAGTGTCTTCGACGATGAAGGTGGTAATGCCGTGCACCAGTGCGTGCGAAAGGCGTGCCTCGACCTCGCCGGTACGCCAGGCCAGGTCTTCTTCTTTCTTGGCGCCCGAGCCCTTCACCGTGTCGGCGAACTGCACCAGGCGCTCAGTGGGCGTACGGTCGTCGGCGGCATCTGCCTTGCCCACGGGCTCGGCGCGGTCCAGGATCACGTCTTCGACCAGGTCGCGCAATTGCGGCGCCAGGTCGGCATACACGCCCAACTGGCCGGCGTTGACGATGCCCATCGTCAGGCCTTCGCGAATGGCGTAGTACAGGAACACGGTGTGGATGGCTTCGCGCATCGGCTCATTGCCGCGGAACGAGAAGCTGACGTTCGAGATACCGCCCGAGATGCGCGCATGCGGCAGGTTCTGGCGGATCCAGCGCGCGCCTTCGATGAAGTCCACCGCATAGTGGTTGTGTTCATCGATGCCGGTTGCCACGGCAAACACGTTGGGGTCGAAGATGATGTCTTCGGGCGGAAACTGCTCTTGCTCGACCAGTATCTGGTAGGCACGCCCGCAGATTTCCTGGCGACGCGCCAGCGTGTCGGCCTGGCCCTGTTCGTCGAAAGCCATCACCACCACGGCCGCGCCGTAGCGGCGGCACAGCCGCGCATGATGGCGGAACGCGTCCACGCCTTCTTTCATCGAAATCGAATTGACCACCGGCTTGCCCTGCACGCACTTCAGGCCGGCCTCGATCACTTCCCATTTCGAGCTGTCGATCATGATCGGCACGCGCGCGATGTCGGGCTCGGAGGCGATCAGGTTCAGGAACCGGCTCATGCAGGCCACCGAATCCAGCATGGCCTCGTCCATGTTGATGTCGATGATCTGGGCGCCGTTTTCCACTTGCTGGCGCGCCACGGCCAGCGCCTCGTCGTATTTTTCTTCGCGGATCAGGCGCGCGAACATCTTGCTGCCGGTCACGTTGGTACGCTCGCCCACGTTGACGAACAGCGATTCCTCGTCGATGTTCAGCGGCTCCAGCCCCGACAGGCGCGTCTTGGGCGCGATCTCGGGCACGGCACGCGGCGTCAGCGCGGCCACCTTGTCGGCAATGGCGCGGATATGGTCGGGCGTGGTGCCACAGCAGCCGCCCGACATGTTCACCAGCCCGGCGCGCGCGAATTCCTCAAGCAGGGCCGAGGTGTCGGCCGGCGTTTCGTCGAAGCCCGTCTCGGCCATCGGGTTGGGCAGGCCGGCATTGGGATACACACAGACGTAGGTATCGCAGATCTTGGACAGCTCGGCCACGTAGGGCCGCATCAGCGCCGCCCCCAGCGCACAGTTCAGGCCGATGGTAACCGGCCGCGCATGGCGCACCGAGTTCCAGAACGCCTCGACCGTCTGGCCCGACAGGATGCGCCCGGAAGCATCGGTGACCGTGCCCGAGATCATCACGGGCAGGCGCACGCCGCGCGCCTCGAAGACCGATTCCACCGCAAAAATGGCGGCCTTGGCATTGAGCGTGTCGAAAATGGTTTCGATCAGCACAATGTCGATGTCGCCGTCGAGCAGGCCGTTGAGCTGCTCGGTATAGGCCTCGCGCAATTCGTCGAACGTGATGTTGCGCGCGCCGGGGTCGTTGACGTCGGGGGAAATCGACGCGGTCTTGGGCTGCGGGCCCAGGGCACCCGCCACGAAGCGCGGCCTGTCGGGTGTGCTGTAGGCATCGCAGGCGGCGCGGGCCAGGCGGGCAGATTCCAGGTTCAGTTCATAAGCCAGCCCGGGCAGGTCGTAGTCGCCCTGCGCGACCGAGGTGGCGCCGAAGGTGTTGGTCTCGATGACGTCGGCGCCGGCCTCGAGGTACTGGCGGTGGATCTCGTCGATGATGTCGGGCCGCACCAGCGACAACAGTTCGTTGTCGCCCTTCAGGTCCTTGCCATGGTCGGCAAAGCGCTCGCCGCGAAAATCGGCCTCGCTCAGCTTGTAGCGCTGGATCATGGTGCCCATGGCGCCGTCCAGGATCAGGATGCGCTGGCCGAGCAAGCGGGCGAAGTCGCCGCCGCGGGTGTATGACGACGGCGGATAGGGCAAGCGGGGATACGGCACGGGGGAAGTCTCGGAAATGTGGCGAAAAGGCAAAAAACGCCCGAAAACCAACGCTTGATGGTAACAAAACGGGTCGCGCCGCGCCCGCGGGTGATACAGTTCGGCCCCGAACCGGTGCTTCCGGGGCGCTTGCGCGCCGGAAGGTAAACGGGAAACAGGAAGGTGCCACGCGCCCAGCCTGTGCTGCCCCCGCAACGGTCCCCATGCCGCGCCCTGCGCCGCATGGCAGCCCGATACCGGCCGGTTCGCCCACCGGGGACGCGCCTTGCGCGCGCCCCTTATCGAGAACGACGTGCGGGGTCGCGCGTCACACCGAGGTTCGTTCGATGAAATCCCGCTTCTTCCGGCGCACCGCCGGTATGTTGACTTGCGCCGTGCCCGCCCTGGCCGCCGCCCAGCAAGATCCGGCCGGCGCCCCCGCCGTTCCCCAGCTCGACACCGTTACGGTTACCGCCTCGCGCGTGCCCACCGACGCCCGCGACCAGCCGGTGCAGGTATCGGTGCTGACCGCCGAACAGATACGCACCAGCAGCGCGGTCACCGTGCAGGAATTGCTGTCCAGCCAGGCTGGCATCCACGTCATCAACAGCACCGGCGCGGCCGAACAGGCGATGGTCGACCTGCGCGGCTTCGGCCTGACAGGCCCCGGCAACACGCTGATCCTGATCGACGGCGTGCCGCAGAACAACAACGACCTGTCGGCCCCATCGCTGGGCACGGTGCCGCTGGACCGCATCGAGCGCATCGAGATCGTGCGCGGCAGCGGCTCGGTGCAATATGGCGGCGGCACCACGGGCGGCGTCATCAACATCATCACGAAGCGCGGCAACACCAACGGCAAGCCGGTATCGGCCAGCGTGACCGGCACCGTGGGGAACTTCGGCCTGCACCAGCTCGACGCGGCCATCGGCCTGCAAAACGAGCACGTCACGGTGGATGTCTACGGCCAGACGCTGCGCACCGACAATTATCGCGACAACAACCGCGAAAGTCGCGACAGCGGCGGCGTGGGCCTGGGCTTTCGCCACGACACCGGCGCGGTGCGCCTGTACGCCCGCACCACCCGGCAAAAGCTGGGGCTGCCCGGCCCGCGCCGGGTCGATCCGGCCACCGGCCTGAACGAATACGAAGACGACCCGCGCGGCACGTCGACCCCCGACGACTTCATCAAGACCCAGACCGATGCCTTCGGCGTGCAAGTCGAACAACGCCTGGGCGCCGGCACGCTGTACGCCGACCTGGGCCAGCGCGACAAATCGTTGACCGGCTTCACCGGCAGCGCCTTCGGCGACACCACGCGCACCCAGGACCTGAGCGAGACCACGGGCAGCGTGCGCTACCACCTGCCCGTGGCCGGCCGGCATGCCCTGGTCATGGGCGTGGACATGCTCGACAGCGATCTGGACGCCACCAACGAATACTCGTTCTCGCCCATTGGCGACCGCTGGCGCGCCGAGCAGCACCAGCATGGCGTGTTCGCCGAAGCCCAGGTGCAGGCCACCGACACCACCCGCATCACGCTGGGCGGGCGCCGCCAGTACGCCCGCGACCAACTGGAAACCCTGTCGGGCTTCAGCGGCAATTCCGACGAAACCCGCCACCTGGGTGCCTGGCAACTGGCGCTGCGCCAGGAAGTGGCGGCCGGCTTCAGCGCCTACGGCAAGGTGGGGCGCAGCTTCCGCCTGGCCAACTCCGACGAGCTGCTGTACGTGGCTACCCCGCTCAAGCCGCAGACCTCGGTCGACAAGGAACTGGGTATCCTGTGGCAATCGGAAGCCTCCAGCGCGCGGCTGACCTGGTTCCGCTACGACCTGACCAACGAAATCCAATACAACCCGGTGACGTTCTCGAACATCAACCTGGAACCCACCCGCCGCCAGGGTGTCGAGCTGGAAGGCCACCACGCGCTGACCCGCACGCTGGCGCTGGACGCCAACGTGACGTGGCTGCAGGCCGAATTCCGCTCGGGCACCTACAACGGCGTGGACCTGGCGGGCAACACGGTGCCGCTGGTGCCGAAGTGGATGGCCAACCTGGGCGCCACCTGGCGTCCGGACGGCAAGCTGTTCGTCAGCCTGGCGGCGCAGTATGTCGGCAAGGCGCGCATGGACAACGACCAGACCAACGAGTTCGACAAGCAGCTCGATGACTACGTGCTGGTCAACGGCAAGATCGGCTATGCGTTCACCAAGAACGTGTCCGGCACGCTGGCGGTGAACAACCTGTTCGACCGCGAATACGCCACCTACGGCATCCGGTCGGGCAGCATGGGGCCGACCGGCGCCTATAACCTGTACCCGGCCGCCGGCCGCAATGTGCAGGCGGCGCTGACCATCCGATACTGATGGAGACCCATCCCCGAAGCGCTACGCGCTTTCCACCTCGCGGCTGGCAGGCCGCTCGGATTCGCCAGGCATGGAACAGTCCTCAAGGACTGTTCCATGTCCGCGCTCATCCCCTCAAGGGGGCGACGCTGGCGGACCGGAAATGAAACCCACCCCCAAAGCGCTGCGCGCTTCCCCCCTCAAGGGGGCGACGCTGGCGAACCGGCAAAGCCGGCTCCGCGGCGTCCCCGGTCTGGCTGCATCTGTTTTATTTGCGGGTGGGTCGCGTGGCGCGGCGGGACGGCTGCGGCGGCTGGCCGCGGCGCTGGCGGTCGGGCTGGCTGCTGCCGCGGCGCAGGCGGGCCCCATTACGGTGCACGACGACCAGGGCCGCGCGGTGACGCTGGCGGCGCCGGCGCGGCGTGCCATCACGGTCGCCCCGCACGCCACCGAGCTGGTCTACGCGGCCGGTGCCGGGCGCTACCTGGCCGGTGCCGCGCGCGGCAGCGACTATCCACCGGCGGCCCGCGCCCTGCCCTCTATTGGCGACGCCTTGCGGCCCAGCCTGGAAAGCGCCGCCGCGCTGCGGCCCGACCTGCTGATCGCCTGGCAGCCCGCCATGCCGGATCCGCTGGGCGACCTGATGGGCCGGCTGGGCGTGCCGGTGTACTACAGCGACCCGCGCACCCTGGCCGCGATTCCGGATGCGGTCGAAACCATGGGCCGGCTGTTCGGCACCGAAGACCAGGCCGCGCCCGCCGCCGCCGCCCTGCGCGCGCGGCTGTCGGCGCTGTCGGCCCGCTACGCCGGCCGCACGCCAGTGCGAGTGTTCATCCAGGCGGGCCTGCAACCCATTTACACCTTGAACGGCGCCAGCATCGTCAGCGATGCCGTGCGCCTGTGCGGCGGCGTGAACGTATACGCAGACGCCGCCATCCTGGCGCCGCAAGTGTCGCTGGAAAGCGTGCTGGCGGCGCGGCCGGATGCCGTGCTGGTGGGCACGCTGACCCCAGGCGACACCCAGGCCAGCCGCCAGGCATGGCAGCAGCGCGGCCTGCCGGCCGCCCTGCACGGGCGCATCTACGGGCTGGACGCCGACTCCCTGTACCGGCCCGGGCCGCGGCTGGTGGATGCCGCGGAACAGCTGTGCGCGGCATTGGACGAAGCGCGGCGCTAGACGTGCCATGACGGCCGGCCGGCCGGCGCCGATCAGGGCACCCGATGCTCTGCTCCGGGCACCGCGCCAGCCGCAAGACTGCGTTCCGAGACCTGGCTACCGATCCACGCACAGAATGCCTGCACGATCGGGTCGTCGGCCTTGTTTTCCGGAACTACCAGGTAGTACGCCTTATCGGTGGGCAGCGGTTCGTCCAGCATCACTTGCAGCGTCCCGGCCTGCAATTCGTTTTCGATGAGATAAGTGGGCAACAGCGCGGCGCCCATGCCGCTTGCCGCGGCCGCGATCAGCATCGAGAACTGGTCGAAATGATGGCCCCGATAAGCCGCGCCGGTATCCAGGCCCAGCCCATCGAACCACATTTCCCACGCTGTGGAACGTGCATTCACATGCAGCAGCGGAACTTCGGCCAGGTCATGGGCGCTTGCCACGGGGTGCGTTCGCAGCAGCGACGGACTGGCCACGGGCAGCACGACTTCGCGGCACAGGTAAACGCACGACGCATGAGCCCAGACGGGGCGGCCGAAGTGCACCGCAACATCGAAGGGGACGAATTCGCCTGAGAACGACGGCATGCTGCCCTGGAAACTGACGACCGTATCGGGATGCCGGGCCAAGAACTCGGGCAGGCGCGGAATCAACCAGCGGCTGCTGAACGTGGCAGGCGCCGCCACGCCAAGATGATTGCTGGCCTGCGCCCCCGCCATGAAGTGCAGCATCGTGCCCTCGACGCTGTCGAGCAGGCGCCGGGCTTCCGGCAGCAGCCGGGCTCCGGCCGCCGACAGGCTGACCCGTTGCCGCACGCGATCGAACAACTGCAAATCAAGCCGGGTTTCCAGTTCCTTGATGTGGCGGCTGACGCCGCTCTGGGTCAGGTTCAGTTCTTTACCCGCCTGGGTGAAGCTGCCGTGCCGCGCCGCGCATTCAAACGTTTGCAGGATGAGCAGATTCGGAACAAGACGCCGGTTCAGTTTCATTGTTGTCAGGTGGCAAGGCCGAGGTGATGAAGTTTTCAGATGACCCGATGTCATTTCATCGCTTTCACCCCCTGGATGAGCTTGCTAGGATGACCTCAGATGAATTACGGGGCGCGGGACTCGGCCATGGGCTGAGCTCGAAGGCGTACGACACAACGCTCGGCTTGCCGATCGGCATGTTGGATGTCGTGGATATTACGAACGCCCGGAGCCCTTGTCCAGCAGTGCCGTCTGGCGATTTTGCTCGTGAAAACCGGTACCCACTCATCGACATTGGCTGCGCCATGGAATATCTGGAAAGTAATGCCCGCTATAGCAAGGCCGTCATCCACGGCGACACGGTGCATCTCGCCGGCCAGGTCGCCCCTGATCCGGGCGAGGATGTCATCGGGCAGACCCGGCAAGTACTCGAACAGGTCGACATGCTGCTGGGCAGGTGCGGATCCGACAAGTCGCGCGTCATTTCCGCACTGGTCCTGCTCAAAGACATGCGCGACCTCGTAGCGGTCAACACGGTATGGGATGCATGGGTAGTACCCGGGCGGACGCCGGCGCGCACGCCGATGGAAGTGCGGCTGGCCGACCCGCGTTTTCTTGTCGAGATTCAAATCGTGGCGGCGCGCTAGCTGGCGCCGCGCCGGGCCGCGACAGGCGTACACGCCGATACCAAGGGGGAACGAACCCGATCCAAGTGCCTATGTCATGAAGTCGAAGGGGCCGCCGAACCGGCAGGCACCTCATTTCAAGGGGAAAAGCAATGAAAAGGGCAATAGTTGCATTACTGCTGACGACGATGTCAGGGATTGCTGTGGCAGAAGCGCCGAGCGGCCCGGTCACGATGATCAATCCGTTCACGGTTAGCGGGCTGACAGATCTGGTGGCACGCATGGTGATCGAAAAAGCGCGCCACCGTTTCCCGCACGGCGTGGTGGCCATGAATCGGCCCGGCGCGGGCGGGTCGATCGGCATCGCCGCGGTGGTGCAATCCAAGCCGCAGGAACTCACTATCGGATTCACGCCAACGGGCGCCATTGTCGACGTGCCCCAGATCAACGACGTGGCCTACAAGACCCCCGACGACATCGCCCCGATCATCAACATCGTATCGTCGTATCAACTGCTGGCTGTACGCGCGGAAGCACCCTGGAAAAGTGCGCAGGAGTTCATCGCGGCGGCCAAGGCCGCGCCCGGCAAGCTAAGCCTGGGCTACACCGGCGTGGGCACCGCGGCGCACCTGAACATGGCGCAGTTGCTCCAGGCCGCCGACATCAACGTCCTGGAAGTGCCGTATCCCGGCTGGTCGCAAAGCAGCGTGGCCCTGGTCGGAGGCCACGTGGATGCGCTGGTCATCAACGCGGGCGAGGGCCGCCCCATGCTGGACGACGGCCGCCTGCGCATACTGGGCGTGTTTCAGGCGGAGCGCGTCGGCTACTACCCCGACGTACCCACCTTCAAGGAACTGGGCTACGACATCGGCGTGCAACTGCAGTTCTTCTTCTTCGGGCCGAAGAACATGGATCCCGCCGCCCGTCGCTACATGCACGACGCCTTCAAGGAGGTGCTCGACGACCCCGATTTCAAGAATTTCGTGGTCTCGCGCGAAGTCAGCATCAATTACATGGATGGCGACGCGACCAAGGCAATGCTCTGGTCCGAATACAAAGCACACACAGAGTTGCTCAAGTCCCTGGGCTTGCTCAAGAAATAACTTCACATCGAGTGATCGGGAGAAATCGCGTCATGGCGGACATCAAAGGATTGAAGTGTGTCGGACACTTCGACTGCGCGGGCGGTGGACAGGTTTATGTGCAGGGCAAGTATGCGTATATCGCGCACATGGAAGCCCCGGCCGGCACAACCATCCTGGACATCAGCGATCCCGCGCGGCCCAGGCAGGTTGCCCATATCGCGATTCCGGAAGGAGTGCACAGCCACAAGGTCCGGGTCGAGAATGACCTGATGCTGGTCAACTGGGAATGTCCGCCGCCCTACATACTGGGCGAGAACTTCCAGGGCGGGCTGGCCATCTACGACGTTTCAGACCCACCGAATCCCAAGCAGATCTGCTTCTGGAAAACCGCCGGCACCGGTGTGCACCGCTTCGATTTCGACGGACGCTATGCGTACATCACGCCGGAAGTCGAAGGCTACCACCTGAACATCGCCATGATCCTGGATCTGCAGAATCCCGCCAAGCCCGAAGAGGTGGGTCGCTGGTGGATGCCCGGCCAATGGGTGGCCGGCGGAGAAACGCCCGACGAAGGGTACCGCATGACGTGGTGCCACCAGGTACTGCGCCGGGGCAACCGGCTGTATGTCGCCTATTGGCATGGTGGCATGGCCATCCTGGACATCGAGGACATGAGCAAGCCGAAGCTGGTATCCCGGCTGGTATATAGCCCGACCTTCCCGCATCCCACTCATACCGTGCTGCCCATGCCGTTCGAACTGAATGGCCGCAAGATCGCGGTGGTGGCGGACGAAGATGTGCGCAAGCTGCGACCCTCGCCGCCGCCGTTCATGTGGCTGGTCGACATTACCGACGAAACCCAGCCCGTTCCGATTTCTACCTATCAAATCGAGGGGCTGGAGGGCAAGGACATGCCCGAGTACACCGGCTGCCACCAGCCTGCCGAGCAGGTATACGGAACCGAAATCCCGGTGGCCTGGTTCGCCAATGGCCTGCGCATCGTGGATATCAAGAATCCGCACGCGCCGCGTGAAGTCGCGCACTTCGTGCCTGATATCCCGGGATTCGACCGCGCCTCGACGAACGATGTCTTCCTGACCCGGGAAGGCCTTATCTACATCATCGACCGAAACCGCGGGATGCACATCCTGGAACGCACTTGAACGCCATGGCCACCGCACCGGAGAAGATACCCGTCACCGTCCTGACCGGCCACTTGGGGGCCGGCAAGACCACCTTGCTGAACCGCATCCTGACGCAGCAGCAAGGCAAGCGGTACGCGGTCATCGTCAACGAATTCGGCGAAATCGGCATCGACAACGATCTGATCGTGGAGTCCGAAGAAGAAATCTACGAGATGAACAACGGCTGTGTCTGCTGCACCGTGCGCGGCGACCTGATCGGGGTGTTGCAGAAACTGCTGCGGCGGCCGGGCAGGTTCGACGCCATCGTGCTCGAAACCACCGGCCTGGCCGACCCGGCTCCCGTGGTGCAGACGTTCTTCATGGATGAAGAAGTGCGGCAGAAAACCGCGCTGGACGGGGTGGTCGCCATGGTCGATGCCCTGCATCTGCCGCTGCGCCTGGCCGACAGCATCGAGGCCGAGAACCAGCTTGCGTATGCCGACGTAGTCTTGATCAACAAGACCGACCTCGTGTCGGCACGGCAGACTCATGACATCGAGCGCCGCGTGGCCGGGATCAACCCGCATGCGGCCCGGTATCGAACCCGGCAGGCAGATATCGACCTGTCCCGGATCCTGGCTATCGGTGCATTCGACCTCGATCGCCTGAGCGATATCGACGGCTTCTTTACCAACGACCGGCCCTGCCACGCCGGCCCGGATCATGTGCATGACGAACATTGTGGCCACGAACCCGCGGCCCCCGGGCATCTGGCCGATATCCAGTCGGTCTCGCTGCAGGCGGGCGCATTGGACGGCAATCTGTTCTTCCCCTGGATCCACAAGCTGGTCGAAGAGCAGGGCCAGGACATCCTGCGCCTGAAGGGCATTCTTGCCCTGCGGGACGAAGCGCGGAAATACGTCATCCAGGGCGTGCACATGATCGTCGAGGGCGAACATCAACGCCCGTGGGGCCCCGACCAGGCCCGCCACAGCCGCCTGGTGTTCATCGGCCGCAAGCTGGATGCGGCCGCGCTCCGGCACGCCTTCGAGCGTTGCCAGGCCTGAATGCGGACGCTGTGCCGCATCGACATCGGCAGTGCCTGCCTGATGGCCGGCTACCTGGCCGATGGCGCGTACTTCCTGGCGGCAGATGGCGTCATGCATGTCGCACGCCCCGAGAGTCGCCATGCGATACGCCTGCACCAGGGCGACATCCTGGCCGCGCAACGCCTGCCCGGAGGCGGGTTGCTGTCGGCGGGCGAGGACGGATGCCTCATGTCCACCTCTGGCGAGGGCGCGATCTGCCTGGCCCGCACGGGAAACAAATGGGTTTCGGCGCTGGCCGTGGCCAAGGACGGCACAGTGGCCTATGCCAGCGGACGAATGGTCTGGCTGCAGGAAAGCGAGGGCACGTGGTCCGAGCATCCACAGGCCCGCGCCGTCGAGTCGCTGGCATTCGACGGCACCGGGCGGCTGCTGGCCATGGGACTCTATGACGGCGTCATGTTGCACGAACGAGGCCATGCCGGCCCGCCGCGCTGCCTGCCATGGAAAGGCGTCTCGACGCGCATGGCTTTCTCGGCCGATGGCCGGTTCCTGATAATGGCGATACGTAACGCCGCACTGCATGGCTGGTGCCTGGACACATCGCGGCACTTCCGCATGCTGGGCTACGCCCAGCCCGTGACGGACTGGTCATGGACGCCCGACAGATGCTGGCTGGCCACCAATGGCAGCGCGGGCGCCGCGCTTTGGCCGTTTGCCGCCCAGACAGGGCCGGTCGGACTGGCCCCACTGGAACTTGGTGTCCGGCCGCAGCATCATGTGACGGCCGTCGCGTGCCATCCCATCCAGCGCTGGATCGCGGTCGGATATTCGGACGGCGCGATCATCCTGGAAAGCCTGGACGGCGATCGCCGCAAAATCATCGGCCAGGCCGGCCGCGACGCCCTCGCCGCCCTGGCCTGGCACCCGGACGGGACCCGGCTGGCTTATGGATCGCAATCGGGCAGTTGCGGCGCCATCCTGGTCACCTGAATCGCCAGTTGCATTTTTTTGCCAAGGACTCGCCCATGTGTGCAGATTTCGATTACGAAGATCGCGGGTACTACCGCACGACGCTTCCCCCGTCGGAAGCGCTGATTCAGCAGACCCGCGAGGTCGAGGCCGCCATGCAAGGCCCCCGCGTGCCGGAAGAGGCCTGGGCGGCATTCTTCAATACGGCATGCGGCACCATCGACATGCGCGCATTCGAACGCATGTTCGCGGCGCGCAAGGTCGCCGTGGCCTACCTGGCGATCCAGCAATCGCGCCATGCCCGGCCCCGGCCATCCACCACCGGATTGCGCTGCGTGGGCGACTGAGCCGCGCACGCGTCGCATCGCGCGGGCAGGTGCCGGCCCTTGTACCGGGCCGGCCCGCCGCGCCAGAGGTCAGTCGAAGCTGATGCCCTGCGCCAGGGGCAGTTCGCGCGAGTAATTGACCGTGTTGGTCTGGCGGCGCATGTAAGCCTTCCAGGCATCGCTGCCGGACTCCCTGCCTCCGCCCGTTTCTTTTTCGCCGCCGAATGCTCCGCCGATCTCGGCGCCGCTGGTGCCGATATTGACGTTGGCGATCCCGCAGTCGCTGCCCAGCGCGCTTTGAAACAATTCGGCCTCTCGCAGGTCGGTCGTGAAGATGCACGACGACAGGCCTTGCGGCACCTCGTTGTTCAAACGGATGGCCGCACCGGTATCGGCATAGCTCATCACGTAGAGAATGGGCGCGAAAGTTTCGTGACGCACCACCTCGGTTTGCGCCGGCATTTCGACAATGGCCGGCGACACGTAATAGGCATCGGGATATTCCGCCTGCAGCCGGCGCTCGCCGCCATACACCCTGCCACCGCCGTCGCGCGCCCGGGCCAGAGCGTCCTGCATGGCATCGTAGCTGGCCTTGTCGATCAGGGGCCCCACCAGATTACCTTGCAGCGGATGGCCGATACGGACCTTGGCGTAGGCCGACTTCAGGCGAACCACGATCTCGTCTTTGATGGACTCGTGGGCAATCAGGCGGCGCAGCGTCGTACAGCGCTGGCCGGCGGTTCCCACGGCGGCGAACAGGATGGCCCGCACCGCCAGGTCCAGGTCGGCGCTGGGCGCCAGAATCATGGCATTGTTACCGCCCAGTTCCAGGATGCCGCGGCCAAAACGCGCCGCCAGGCGCTGGCCCACTTCCCGCCCCATCCGGGTGCTGCCGGTGGCGCTGACCAGCGCCACGCGCGGATCGTCCACCAGCGCCTGGCCGGCCGCGCGGTCGCCGACCGACACTTGGCTCAAGTCCTGCGGAGCGTCGCCGAATTCGCGCATGGCCTGCTCCAGCAAGGCCTGGCTGGCCAGGGCAGTCAACGGGGTCTTCTCGGAAGGTTTCCAGATGACGGCATTACCGGCAACCAGCGCCAGGGTAGTGTTCCAGGCCCATACCGCCACCGGAAAGTTGAATGCGCTGATGACGCCGACAACACCCAGCGGATGCCAGGTTTCCCGCATGTGGTGGCCCGGCCGCTCGGAGGCGATCGTCAACCCGTATAGCTGGCGCGACAATCCGACCGCGAAGTCGCAGATGTCGATCATTTCCTGGACTTCGCCCAAGCCCTCCTGGGTGATCTTGCCGGCTTCCCAGGACACCAGTTCCCCCAAGGCCTGCTTATGGCGGCGCAAGAGATCGCCGAACAAGCGCACCAGTTCGCCGCGCCGTGGCGCCGGCACGGCGCGCCAGAGATCGAAGGCGCGTTGCGCACGCTCGATTTTGGCCGCCATGGCAAGCGGGTCATCCAACTGGACCGAAGCGATGCGGCTGCCGTCGATGGGAGTATGGATGGCGTGCGGGCCGGCAGTATACGCAGACCGATCCACACCGAGACTGGCCATGAGATGGTCAACCATGGGGGGTTCCTTGGAAAGGGTGGAAAAACACAGGGTTGGGCCAGTATGCAGTCGGCGCGACGGCCCCGCCAAACGATGAAAACCGCTCGGATCATTCCGTTTAGTCATGACCCGGGCGGGCCTGCCCGGACCACCTGCCGCCCGGTGCTTTATCATGGACATATCGCCAGCCTGCCGCATGCGCCGGCAACCGCATTTTTTCCCCTGCAAGCATCGCCATGACCACTCCTGATACCCTGACCATCGCCGGGCGCGAATACCAGTCGCGTCTGCTGGTGGGCACCGGCAAGTACAAAGACTTCGCACAGACCCGCGCCGCGCTCGATGCCAGCGGCACCCAGATCGTCACGGTGGCCATCCGCCGCACCAATATCGGCCAGAATCCCGGCGAGCCCAGCCTGCTCGACTACGTGCCGCCCTCGCAATTCACGCTGCTGCCCAACACCGCCGGCTGCTATAGCGCCGACGATGCCGTACGCACGCTGCGCCTGGCACGCGAACTGCTCGACGGCCACGACCTGGTCAAGCTGGAAGTACTGGGCGACTCGCACACGCTGTTTCCCAACATGCCCGAAACGCTGCAGGCCGCCAAGACCCTGGTCGCCGACGGTTTCAAGGTCATGGTGTATTGCACCGACGACCCCATCCAGTGCCGCATGCTCGAAGACCTGGGCGTGGTGGCCGTCATGCCGCTGGCGTCGCTGATCGGCTCGGGCATGGGCATCCTGAACCCCTGGAACCTGCGCCTGATCATCGACCAGGCGCGCGTGCCGGTGCTGGTCGACGCGGGCGTGGGCACGGCCTCCGATGCCGCCATCGCCATGGAACTGGGGTGCGACGGCGTGCTGATGAACACCGCCATCGCCGGGGCGCAAGACCCCATCCTGATGGCCGGCGCCATGAAAAAGGCGGTGGAAGCCGGCCGCGAAGCCTTCCGGGCCGGCCGCACGCCGCGCAAGCTGTACAGCGGCGCCCCCAGTTCGCCCACCGAAGGCCTGATCACCGCCGCCCCGGCCGCCGCGCGATGACTGCCTCCCGGCCCATCCCGAATGCCTTGAGCATTGCCGGGGTCGATCCTTCCGGCGGCGCCGGCGTGCTGGCCGACGTCAAGACCATGAGCGCGCTGGGCGCCTACGGCTGCGCGGTCATTGCCGCGCTCACGGCCCAGAACACCCAGGGCGTCACGGCCATCGCGCCGGTGCCGCCGGCCTTCGTCGGGCAGCAGATCGACACCCTGTTCGCCGACGTGCGCATCGACGCGGTCAAGATCGGCATGCTGGGCCAGCAGCCCGTTACCGTCGTCGTGGCCGAGAAACTGGCCAAGTGGCTGCCCGCCCACGTCGTGCTGGACCCGGTCATGGTCGCCAAGAGCGGCGACCTGCTGCTCGAGCGCGAGGCGGTGGGCGCGCTGCGCGAGGCGCTGCTGCCGCAAGCCACCCTGCTCACGCCCAACCTGCCCGAGGCCGGCGTGCTGCTCGACGAGCGCCCCGTCGAGACCCTGAAAGAGATGCGCCGCGTGGCCGAACGCCTGCGCAACATCATGGCCTACACTGGCCAGCGCTGGGTGATGCTCAAGGGCGGGCACCTGCCCGGCAACGACACCATCGACCTGCTGCATGACGGCGACCGCATGATCGAACTGCCCGGCCACCGCATCGAGACGCGCAATACCCACGGCACCGGCTGCACGCTGTCGGCCGCCCTGGCCGCGCTGCTACCGCAGGTCGACGACGTGCCCGAGGCCGCCCGCCGCGCCAAGGCCTACCTGGCCGAAGCGCTGCGCCATGCCGACCGCCTGCAGGTGGGCTCGGGCCACGGCCCCACGCACCACTTTCATGCCTGGTGGTAGGCCCCGTCTGACCCTCACCGGGCCGGGTGCGCAAAAATGCAACGAATCAGTACAATGTCCTGTTGGATTTTCCTGAGTTTTCCTTTGCCGTCATGAACGCTTCGACCCTACCCGACGTAGAACAAGCCCGCTTCAACATGGTGGAGCAGCAGATCCGCCCCTGGGACGTGCTCGACCCCAAGGTGCTGGACACCCTGTTCGCGGTGCGCCGTGAACAATTCGTGCCCCCGGCGCTGCGCGCCCTGGCGTTTTCCGACCTGGAAATCCCGTTGCAGATCAACGCGGTCGATACCCGCCAGACCATGCTGGCCCCCAAGGTCGAGGCGCGCCTGACCCAGGAACTGCAACTTACCCCCACCGACTGCGTGCTGGAAATCGGCACGGGCTCGGGCTACCAGGCGGCGCTGCTGGCGCGCCTGGCCCAGCAAGTCACGTCGGTCGAGATCGACAACCGCCTGGTGGCGTTCGCGCAGCAGAACCTGCAAATGAACAACGTCACCAACGTCAAGGTCGAGACCGGCGACGGCCGCAATGGCTGGGGCACCACCGAATACGACGCCATCCTGGTCACCGGTTCGGTGCCGGTGGTTCCCGACGCCGTGAAGTACCAGTTGCGCGTCGGCGGCCGCCTGGTGGTGATCGTCGGCCAAATGCCCATCATGACGGCCTGTCGCATCACGCGTACCACGGCCGCCAGCTTCGAAACCGTCAACCTGTTCGAAACGGTCGTCAAGCCGCTGCGCGGGGCCACGGTTTCGCAGTTCAAGTTCTGATTCTCGACGCATGCGCGCCGGATCGCTTGCAGGCACGCTGGTCCTGGCGCTTGCCGCATGCCTGGGCGCGCCGGCCCAGGCCGCCGAAGACCTGCTGCAGGTCTGGCGCCTGGCATTAGCCAAAGATCCGCTCTACGCCGCCGCCCGCGCCTCGTATCGCGCGTCCATCGAGCAATTGCCGCAAGCGCGCGCCGACCTGTTGCCGGCGGTCAATGCCGAAGTCGGTGGCGCCTACGAAGAAACCCGGGCCACGCGCAACATATCCACGCGTCGCCGCGACGGCACCCGCGGCACCTGGGACTTGATCCTGACCCAGCCGCTGTACGACTGGTCGCGCTGGCAGCGCTACGAGCAAGCCAAGCTGGGGGTGGCCGACGCCGAACTGCAGTTGCAGCAGGCCTACCAAGACCTGCTGCTACGCGTCTCGGATGCCTATTTCAACGTATTGGCCGCGCAAGACACCCTGACTGCCACTGAAGGCGAGAAAGCCGCGGTGGGTGCCCAACTAGAAGCAGCCAAGCGCAATTTCGAGCTGGGCAATTCCACCATCACGGATACTTACGAAGCCCAGGCCCGCTACGACCTGGTGGTGGCGCAAGAACTGCTGCAGCAAAATGCCCTGGACGTGCTGCGCGACCAGTTGGCACAGATCATCGGCCAGCCGTCGGGCGCGTTGGCCGAACTGCCCGGCAGCGTGCCGTTGCCGCCCCCGCAGCCTGCCCGCCAGAACGATTGGTCGACCCAGGCCGAGGCTGCCAGCCTGACAGTGGCGCGCGCCCAACTGCAAACCCAGATCGCCCAGCGCGACATCCAGGTGGCGCGTAGCGGCCACTATCCTACCTTGAGCCTGCGTGCCAGCAGCGGCAACGCCATCGGCGCGAACCGCGACGTTGCTGGCAGCCGTGCCGTCGACAGCTCGGTCGGGCTGGTGTTGTCGGTGCCTATTTATTCGGGCGGCGGTGTTTCTTCTCAGGTAACAGAAAAAGTCCAACTCGAACAAAAGGCGCGCAACGACTACGAAGCCGCCCGCCGCCAGGCAGTGCAGCTGGCCCGCCAGTACTACACCGGCGTCGTCGCCGGCCTGGCCCGCATCGCCGCGCTCGAAGCCGGCGAAAAATCCAGCCGCGCGGCGGTACAGGCCAATCAAACCGGCTACGAAATCGGCGTACGCATCAACCTGGACGTGCTCAACGCCCAGCAACAGCTCTACGCCACCCAGCGCGACCTGGCCCAGGCCCGCTACCGCACCCTGCTGGATGGCCTGCGGCTCAAGGCCACCGGCGGCATCCTGTCGGAAGCCGACCTGGAAGCCGTCAACCGCCTGCTACGCCTGCCCAACTGAGCCGCCGGCCGAACAACTCATCCGCCCTGGGCCAGGCACCGGCAGCGGGCTGCCTACCCGCGTATTCTCTTGACCAGCGACGTCGTCGACCGCTCGAACTCGAACGGAATCGCCAGCGCGCGTCCCCCCCAGGTCTTGACCAGGGCGGTCTCGGGCAGGGTTTCCATGTCGTAGTCGCCGCCCTTGACGATCAGGTCGGGGCGCAGTTCGCCAATGATCTCGACCGGCGTGTCTTCATGAAACCAGGTCACCGCGCTGACGCAACCCAGCGCCGCCAGCAGCGCGGCGCGGTCTTCCTGGCGGTTGAGGGGCCGATCGTCGCCCTTGCCCAGGCGGCGCACCGAATCGTCGGTATTGATGGCCACCACCAGCGTGGCGCCCAGTTGCGCGGCCTGGTCCAGGTAAGTGGCATGCCCCCGATGCAGGATGTCGAACACGCCATTGGTGAACACCAGCGGCCGGGGCAGCTTGCCCAGGGCGATGGCGGCCGCGCAGGCGTCGCGGGACAGGATCTTGGATTCGAAACGGGCGGCGGACATGCGGCGATTGTACGACGCTGTCCGCCCGCCCCGCCTCGTCAGGTGCCGGCCGGAACGATCAGCTCGGACTGCCCACCGGCCGCGGCCAGCTGGTTGATTTCCTTGCGATAGCGGTTCAGGTCTTTCACCGTATCGAAGCTGCGCCCCATCAGGCTGGACAAGATGTGCAGGATGCGGCTGGCCACTTTCTGTTCCCAGTTGCCGTCGAAGCGGATCTGCGTATCCAGCCAGTGTTCCAGCCAACCGGGCTCGGGCAGTCGAGACTGCACCGTGTCGTTCGGGAACAGGCCCTTGTTGACGTGCAGGTTGGTCGGGTGCATGGCCTGGGCCGTGCGGCTGGCCGATGCCATCAGCACGCCGATCTTCGAGAACGACAGCCGGGCCTGCTCGCTGACGCGCTGGCCGCGATCGTGCAGGGCCCGGCGCATGTACTGCAAGTAGGCGCCCGCGTGGCGTGCCTCGTCGCGCGAGATGGTCTGGTAGATGGCCCTGATGACCGGCTCGGTATGCCATTCGGCGGCGCGACGATACCAGTGGTTCAGGCGCACCTCGCCGCAGAAGTGCAGCATCAGCGTCTCGAGCTCGGGTGCCGGATCGAATTCAAAGCGCACCTTGTGCAGCTCTTCTTCAGTGGGCACCAGGTCGGGGCGGAAACGGCGCAGGTATTCAATCAGCACCAGCGCATGTTTCTGCTCTTCGAAAAACCACACCGACATGAACGCGCAGAAATCGCTGTCGCCGCGATTGTCGCGCAGGAACATCTCGGTGGCCGGCAATGCCGCCCATTCAGTGATGGCGTTCATCTTGATGGTATACGCCTGTTCGTCCGACAGCTTGCTGCGGTCGAAGTCGTCCCAGGGTATGTCGCTTGCCATGTTCCAGCGCACGGCTTCCATGGTCTTGAAGAGTTCAGGATAAAGCATGGTGTGCCCTTGTTGGTCCCGCGTGGGGCTATATAACTTCAAAAGAATGCCGTTCGTTCGTCACGGCCCGGACCCTGCGCTATCGCGCAGGGTTATTTATCGCCGGACCGCACGAAACTGTCATGACAATTCGATGACTAATTCATGACATTTCGGCCCGACAGGTCAGCGGGTAAGTGCCCACAGGGCTACCCCCACTGCCAGCGCCAGCACGGCCGCCAAGGCGGCCAGCAGGCGATTGCCCTGTTCCTGCGACTGCCGCAGGCGGGTCATTTCAAGCAGCAATTTCGGTGCCACATCGGGCCGGCTGAGCTGCTCGTGCATCAGCCGCGGCAGGGTCGGCAGTATCTGCGACCACTGCGCGGCTTCCTTGGACAGCGATTTGCGCAGGCCATCCAGGCCCATGCGCTGGCGCATCCAGTTTTCCAGGTACGGCTTGGCGGTTTTCCAGAGGTCGAGGTTGGGATCCAGCTGGCGCCCCAGCCCCTCGACGTTGAGCAGCGTTTTCTGCAGCAACACCAGTTGCGGCTGGATCTCGACGTTGAAGCGGCGCGAGGTCTGGAACAAGCGCAACAGTACCTGCCCCAGCGAGATCTCGGCCAGCGGCCGGTCGAAATAGGGTTCGCACACCGCGCGTACCGCGCCTTCCAGTGCCTCTTCGCGCGTGTCGGGCGGTACCCAGCCCGATTCGATATGCAACTGCGCCACCCGCCGGTAGTCGCGGTGGAAGAACGCCAGGAAATTCTGCGCCAGGTAATTCTTGTCGAACTCGGACAGCGAGCCGACGATGCCGAAATCGAGCGCGATATAACGCCCCAGGGTCTCGGGCCGGTCGGACACATAGATGTTGCCCGGGTGCATGTCGGCGTGGAAAAAGCCGTCGGAAAACACCTGGGTGAAGAAGATGTCGACCCCGCTGCGTGCCAGCGTGGCAATGTCGATGCCCGCGGCGCGCAGGCGGTCGATCTGGCCCACCGGGATACCGTACATGCGTTGCATGGTGAACACAGTGGAAGTCGTGTATTCCCAGATGACCTCGGGCACGATCAGCAGGTCGCCGCGTCCGGAGGCCGCATCGAAATTGCGCCGCAACTGGCTGCAATTCGAGGCTTCGCGCACCAGGTCGAGTTCATCGTGCAGATAATTGTCGAACTCGGCCACCACTTCGCGTGGCTTCAGGCGACGGCCATCGGGCCCGGTGCGCTCGACAATGCGCGCCACGATGCGCAACAGCGACAGGTCGCGCTCGATGGCGCGGCGCATGCCGGGCCGCAGCACTTTCACCGCGACTTCGCGGCCGTCGTGCAGCACGGCGAAATGCACCTGGGCGATCGAGGCCGAGGCAACCGGGTCCACGTCGAATTGGGCGAATAACTGCGCCGGCGCGGCACCCAGCGCGGCCTCGATGCAAGCGGCCGCCTGGACCGACGGAAACGGCGGCACGCGGTCTTGCAGCAGCGCCAGTTCGTCGGCGATGTCGGCCGGGATGAGGTCGCGCCGGGTGGACAGCACCTGGCCGAACTTGACGAAGATCGGGCCCAGCGATTCCAGCGCGCGCCGCAGCCGCAACCCGCGCGGCGCGCGCGGCCGCATGCCCAGCCGGATCAGCCAGCGCAGACCGTTGGCCAGCGGATGATTCAGGCTGGACAGCACCAGGTCGTCCAGGCCGAACCGGAACGCCACATACAGGATGCGTAGTACGCGCAGGAAGCTGGGCATGGAGTCAGGCGCCCCGCTGTCGCGCCAGGCGGGCCAGGCGTGCATCCAGCTCGGCCGCCTTGCGCGCCACGGCATCGCCGTGCCGGCCCAGTTCGGCCAGGTCTTGGTGCCACTGGGCCAACAGCGGCGCCCCGGCCAGCACACCACGCTCTTCGGCCAGGTATTCCGACACGTTGCGTCCCAGGCTGGTCGCCGCGGCGCGTACGCCCTGGTTGGCCGCGCGCGCGCCGGCCGCCAGGCGCGCCGCCGGAATATCGCCCACCACGCGGGCCAGGTCGTCTTCGGGATCCCAGCGCAAGTTGGCGGCCAGGTCGGCCACTACGCGCGCAAGCGCGGCATCGCCGGCAATGTGCGTGGCCTCGGCCACGTCGGGCTTGTCTTGCCCGGGCAGCAGGCGCAGCGGATTGAATTTGGCCGGATCGACGGTCAGGGTCACGTCGGGCACCACGGCGGCATCGGCCAGGTCGGCATACCCTTCGCTGTTGATGGCCAGCCCGGCCGCGAATCCACCCAGCGCAAAACGCACTGTCTTGCCGGCATGGCGCGCCAGGCGTTCACGTGCCCAGGCTTCGCGCGCCAGCAAGGTATTAAGCGCGCGAACCGCCAGACGCGGGGGGGTGGGCAATACGGAAAAGGGCAGCATCTATGCTAGGGGGCCTGCCTGCTGCAGGCCCGGCCGAATAAACGGACAAACCCGGAGTTTACCGGGTCGGGCGCATGCCCGCCCCGCATGCGCGGCGTCGCACCGCTGAATGCCGGGCGGCAGGTCCTTGCCAGGCCGGGCGCCGCGGTAGGCGCCCGGGGCCGATCAGCTGGCGTATTCGACCGGAATTTGCTGGATGCCGGCCAGCAGCCAGCCGCCTTGCTGCGGCTTGTACAGGTTCCAGACCTCTTCGAAACGGAACGCCTCGGTGCCGGGAGCCTCGCGCAGCATGCCCGAGAAGCGCACGCTGGCCAGATGGCCGTCGGACACGGTCTCGATGCCCAGCAATTCGGCGTTGAGCAGCACCACTTCGGTCTGGTTGGCGGTGGCGCCGCGCTCGGCCAACTGCTGCTTCAGCTCAGCGATCAGGTCGTCGGTCAGGAAGTCGCGCAGGCGGTCGGTATCGCCCTTGTCCCAGATGGCCTGGATTTGCACGAACTGCTCTTTGGCCCTTTTCAGGAACTCGGTGCTGTCGAAGTCACCTGGGATATACCAATTATCGTTGCTGCCTTCGGCAGGCAGGGCAGCGGCAGCAGGCGCCACTGACGCAGCTGGCGCCGCGGCCGGGGCAGCCGCCGGGGCCGCCGACTGGCGCCACAGGGGTTGCTGCTGGCCCTGCGGGTTGCCTTCGCGCGCCGCACCGGAGCCGTAGGCGCCCTGGGTGGCATGACGCGGACCCGCGCCGCGCAGGCGGCGCACGATGAAGATCACCGCGAACACGACCAGGGCGATCAGCAGCATGCTGGACAGGGCTTCGGCAAAAGCGCCCGACAGGCCCAGGCTCGACAGCAGCGCGGCTATGCCCAGGCCGGCGGCAATACCGGCGATGGGGCCCAGCCAGCGCGACATGCCGCTCTTGGCGGCGGTGCCGGCCGCAGCGGTGCCGGCGGCAGCACCCGCTGCGGGGGCGGCGGCGCGGTTGGTGGTGGTGGCGGCAGCAGGCGGCGTGACGGCCTGGCGCTGCTGGGTAATGTTGCTGGACTGACGGCCCATGCTGCTGCCACCGCCCATGCGACGGGCTTCGGCATCGAACGACACTGCCAGCATGGCGGTACCGGCGACGGCGATCAACGCAGCGGCGAGCAGCCGGGAGAATCCGGAACGTGACATATTGCGTGACTCCTTGAGCGCAAGGCGCCCGGTTGCGGGCGCCGCCAGACCGCAGCGCGGCCGGCAATTTTTTCTAATCAGGGTTTTCTTACAAAAAACTGAATACCTGAAGAATAACGGACAAGCCGGCCAGCGACAAGTTCCCCGCGCCGAGGCTCAGCCCAGGCGCACGCCCTCGTGCAGGGCAACCACGCCGGCTGTCAGGTTGAAGTACTGCACGCGCTCGAGGCCGGCAGTACGCATCATGTCGGCCAGGGTGTCCTGGTCGGGATGCATGCGGATGGATTCCGCCAGGTAGCGGTAGCTGGCTTCGTCGCCCGCCACCTTCTTGCCCAGCCACGGCAGGATGTTGAACGAATACCAGTCGTACACCGGCGCCAGCGGCTTGGCCACCCGCGAGAATTCCAGCACCAGCAGCTTGCCGCCCGGCTTGAGCACGCGCGTCATCTCGGCCAGCGCCCGGTCTTTATGCGTCATGTTACGCAGGCCGAAGGCCACGCTGACCCGGTCGAAATAGCCGGCCGGGAACGGCAGGCGCTCGGCATCGCACACGGCGGTGGGCAGCAGCAGCCCGGCATCGGTAAGCCGGTCGCGCCCGACGCGCAGCATGGAATCGTTGATATCGGTCAGCCACACTTCGCCCGTGGGCCCGGCACGGCGCGCAAACGCCCGCGCCAGGTCGCCCGTGCCCCCGGCGATGTCCAGCGCTTTCATGCCGGGGCGGATCGCGGCGCGCCCGATGGTGAAGGCCTTCCAGGCACGGTGCAGCCCGCCCGACATCAGGTCGTTCATCACGTCGTAGCGCGAGGCCACCGAATGGAAAACCTCGGCCACCTTGCGGGCTTTCTCGTCTTCAGGAACGGATTGAAAGCCGAAATGGGTGGTGCTGTCCGAGTCGGAGGAAGAGGCAGGGTGTTGTTGCATGGTGGAATCCCGGTGTATGGGGCAATGGTAGCCGATCGATGGCGGGCAGGTCGGCGCAGAACGCGTTCTTGCGGCCGCCCCTGCAAAGGCATACCGCGCGGCAAACAGCGTGCCCGGACGGCACCGTGAAGCCACGGCAGCTTCCCACCCAGCCCACCGACGTCGCAAGAACCACCCCACAACACCGCCAATCCCCCCCCACGGTCACATACCTGAAATATTCCGGCCATACTATCGCAATGTTCGCGCTGCTATGCGCTCATCGCCCGCCTCGATCCCTATGTCCAGCACCATTCTTGTTGTCGAAGACGAACCTGCCATCCAGGAACTGATCGCCGTGAACCTGTCGTTCGCCGGCCATAAAGTCTTGCGCGCCTTCGATGCTGAACAAGCACAGACCCTGATCCGCGCCGAACTACCCGACCTGATCCTGCTCGACTGGATGCTGCCCGGCACTTCGGGCCTGACCCTGGCGCGCAAACTGCGCGACGACGAGCGCACCCGCGCCGTGCCGGTCATCATGCTGACCGCCAAGGGCGCCGAGCAAGACAAGGTCGACGGCCTGGAAGCCGGGGCCGACGACTACATCACCAAGCCCTTCTCGCCCAAGGAACTGATGGCGCGAATCAAGGCCGTGCTGCGGCGGCGCGCGCCCCAGCTCACCGACGACATCATCGATGTCAGCGGGCTGAAGCTCGATCCGGTCACGCACCGCCTGTCAGGCAACGAGCAATCCCTGTCGATCGGCCCCACCGAATTCCGCCTGCTGCATTTCTTCATGACCCACCCCGAACGGGTGTTTTCGCGGTCGCAACTGCTGGACCAGGTGTGGGGCGACCACGTCTTCGTGGAAGAACGCACGGTCGACGTGCATATCCGGCGCCTGCGCAAGGCGCTGGAGCCCTCGGGCCACGACGCGCACGTGGAAACCGTGCGCGGCAGCGGATATCGGTTTACCGCACAGGTCCCGGCACGGTAAAACATCGCCACGATGATCTGGCTGCGCACTTTGTTCCTGGTCGCCCTGTGGGCGATCGTGTCGCTGTTCCTGCAATGGCTGGCCGGCGACCCGGTCGGCTGGGTGGTGTTCTGCGCGGCATTGCTAGGCATGCTGTTCTGGCGCAGCTGGCGCCTGCGCGCGGTGTCGTACTGGGCGCACCACCCCGAGACACCGCCGCCGGCCTCGGTGGGCCCATGGGATGACATCCTGGCTCCGCTGTACCGCTACACGCGGGCCCGGGCGCGCGAACTGGCCGAAACCCGCGGCACCATGCAGGGCATGCTGGCGGCCGCCCAGGCCCTGCCCGATGGCGTGGTGACGCTCAACGCAGACTTCCAGATCGAGTGGTGCAACCGCATGGCGCGGCACCACCTGAGCCTGAGCCTGCCCGCCGACCGGGGCCACAACCTGCTGAACCTGCTGCGCGCGCCCGAATTCGTGGCCTATGCGCACCGCGACGACTGGCCCGAGCCGATTCTGGTGCGCCTGGCGCATGGCGGCCAGGAGCGCGTCATGATGATGCATCTGGCGGCCTATGCCAGCAATCGCCGGCTGCTGATCTCGCGCGACGTAACGCAGATCGAAAAGCTGGAAACCACACGGCGCGATTTCGTGGCCAATGTCTCGCACGAACTGCGTACGCCGCTGACCGTGCTGGCCGGCTTCCTGGAAACGCTGCGCGACATGCCGGCCGAGGCGCTCGAAGACGAGCAGCGCGACCAGTACATGGGCATGATGCACGAGCAGGCCCAGCGCATGCAGGCCATCGTCGAAGACCTGCTGACACTGTCCACGCTGGAGTCGTCGCCCGGATCGGACCCGCGCGCGGTCAACCTGCCCGGCTTGCTGCAAACTACGCGCCAGCAGATCGAGGCCCTGTCGGCAGGCCGCCACGACATCGCCTGGCACATCGATGAATCGCTGGACGTGCTGGGTGCCGAGACCGAACTGGCCTCGGCCATGTCTAACCTGCTGACCAACGCGGTGCGCTACACGCCCGACGGCGGCAAGATCACCGTGCGCTGGCATGGCGAGGCCAACGGCGGGGCGCGCTTCAGCGTGCAGGACACCGGCATCGGCATCGCGGCCCTGCATATCCCGCGGCTGACCGAACGCTTCTACCGGGTCGACCGGGGCCGGTCGCGGGCGGCCGGCGGCACGGGCCTGGGACTGGCCATCACCAAGCACATCGCCATCCGCCACGACGCCGAATTGCTGATTACCAGCGAAGCCGGCAAGGGCAGCACCTTCGCCCTGCACTTCCCTGCCGAACGGATCGTGGCCGCCTGATCGCCACACCGGCCAAATGGCCTCTGGCCGCCCGGGCGGCAAACTGCGCCACAATAGGGAAAGATTCCCAGTCACTTCCCCACTGCTGCAGCCATGGCCCAAATCGTCCTGTTCGAGAACATCCATCCCAGCGCGCGCGATGTGTTCGCCACCGCTGGCTACACCGATATCGTCACACACGCAGCCGCCCTGCCGCCGGCCGAGCTGCGCGCAGCCTTGCGCGGGGCGCAGGTGGCCGGCATCCGGTCGCGCACCCACCTGGACACTGAAGCGCTGGCGGCCTCGCCCGACCTGCGCGTGGTGGGCTGCTTCTGCATCGGCACCAACCAGGTCGACCTGAACAATGCCATGCAGCGCGGCATCCCGGTGTTCAACGCGCCCTTCTCCAACACACGCTCGGTGGCCGAGCTGGTGCTGGGCGAAGCCATCCTGCTGCTGCGTCGCATCCCCGAGAAAAACGCCCGCGTCCACCTGGGCCATTGGGACAAGTCCGCTACCGGCGCGTTCGAGACGCGCGGCAAGACGCTGGGCATCGTGGGCTACGGCAATATCGGCTCGCAGATCAGCACGCTGGCCGAAGGCATCGGCATGAGCGTGGTGTTTTTCGACGTGGAAGCCAAGCTGCCGCTGGGCAATGCCCGCGCGGCCGGCTCGCTGAACGAACTGCTGGAACAGGCCGACGTGGTCACGCTGCATGTGCCCGGCGGCAAGAGCACCGAGAACATCGTCAACGCCGATACCCTGGCCCGCATGAAACGCGGCGCCATCCTGATCAATGCCTCGCGCGGCACGGTGGTCGACATCGAAGCGCTGCATGCGGCCCTGACATCCGGCCACCTGGCCGGCGCCGCGCTGGACGTGTTTCCCACCGAACCCAAAAGCGTCGACGAGCCGCTGGCCAGCCCGCTGATCGGCCTGCCCAATGTGCTGCTGACGCCGCACATCGGCGGCAGCACACAGGAATCGCAGGAAAACATCGGCCGCGAAGTCGCCCAGAAACTGGTGCGCTTCCTGCAGGCCGGCACCACCAAGAGCGCAGTCAACTTCCCGGAACTTCCCTACCTGGAGCCCGCCGGCGAAGCACGCATCCTGCATGTGCACCGCAATGCGCCGGGCGCCCTGGGCGCCCTGGACAACCTGCTGGCCGAACAGGGGCTGAACATCGTCAGCCAAAGCCTGCAAACGCGTGGCCAGATCGGCTACGTGGTCACCGATGTGGACGGCCAGGTCAGCGATACGGTGATGGCGGCACTGCGCAGCCACCCGATCACGGTGCGCTGCGACCTGGTCTAGGCAAGGACCTGGCGCCGCGGGACGACGGCGTCAGGCGCCGTCGTCCCGCGGTATTTCGGCGGCCTGTATCAGGCAGTCGGCCAGATGCCCCGCCAGCGAGCCAGGATCATGCGGCAGGCGGGCCACCAGGCCGATCTCGCGGTCAAAGCCCGCGTCGCCCAGGCCGTACAAGCGCAGCCCGTCGGTATCGAACTGCCGCGTATGCGGCAACAACGCCACGCCCAGGCCGCGCCTGACCAGGTTGGCGATGGCTTCCATTTCGTCCAATTCCACCGCTTCGCGCACGGCGATGCGATGCTTCTTCAAGAACATATCGACCAGGCGCCCGCCAAAAGACGAACGGTCATAGCGGATGAACGGATGGCCAGCCAGCAATTCGCGCCAGGGCTGCGCGGGCAGGGCAGCCGGCGCAGCCAGCACCACCGGCTCGCGCAACAGCGGCCGCCAGGCCAGTTCGGGCGGCAACGCGAACGGCGGCCGGATCAACACCGCCATATCGATCTCGCCCGCATCCACCTGGCCCAGCAGGGACAGGGACACTCCGGGCACCACGCGTACCCGCACATCGGGAAAGGTGTCGCGGAACTGCGCCAGGGCGTCCACCAGCACGCTTTGCTGCACCGAGGCAATGGCCCCTACGCGCAGCAGCCCGCTGACATGTCCGGCGCCCGCCGAACTGGCCATGCGTTCGGCCATGGCCACCAGTTCCTCGGCCTGCGGCACCATCTCGCGGCCGGCCGCGTTCAGCACCGCCGACTTGGCCGTGCGCTCGAACAGGGTCACGCCCAGGTAGTCTTCCAGGCGGCGCATCTGCGCGCTGACGGCCGACTGCGTCAGCCCCAGCTGGCGGCCGGCCCCGGTAAAGGTGCCATCGCGCGCGACGGCAATGAAGGTCTTGAATTCGCGGATCACAATGATTTTTTTCGATGCTCAGATCAAAAAAATATCGTTTTTCGATCAAAAAAACAATCACTAAACTGATAGGTATGCCATTCCCGTGGCGCCTGGCTGCCTACAGCCGCCAGGACAGCCCGGGCCTCTTCATTTTGTTTTACTCTTGCCGCATCCGGAGCCTTGCATGACCGCAACAACCACCTTGCCCCCCTTCCATCTGGCCTTCCCCGTCCGCGACCTGGCCGAAGCCCGCGCGTTCTACGGTGAACTGCTGGGCTGTCCCGAGGGCCGCAGTTCGGCCGAATGGGTGGACTTCAACTTCTACGGCCACCAGATCGTAGCCCACCTGTCGCCCGACGAATGCGGCCACCGGTCCACCAGCTCGGTCGACGCGCACGATGTGCCGGTACGCCATTTCGGCGCCGTGCTGCCCCTGGCCGACTGGGAAACCCTGGCCAAGAGGCTGACCGACGCAGGCACCAAGTTCATCATCGAGCCATACATCCGCTTCAAGGGCGAAGTGGGCGAACAGGCCACCATGTTTTTCCTGGACCCGTCGGGCAATGCGCTGGAATTCAAGTCGTTCAAGAACCTGGATTCGCTGTTTGCCAAATAGATCCGCCTGGAGGCGGCCGCGCCGTTGAACGATATCCCGTCCGCTTCCGCCGTGCCCGCCTGGCGCATCCAGCCGCAAGGCGACCGCTGCCTGCTGGTGTACTTCGGCGACGGCATCGATATCGGCACCGGCCGCCTGTGCCTGGCCGCGGCGCGCCTGCTGCGCCAAGCGCAACTGCCCGGCGTCCTCGATGTGGTGCCCTCGTTCGTCGCGGTGGCCGTACATTACCGGCCCGTGGGCAGCCAGGGGCCGCGCTATCCGCAACTGGCCGCGCAAGTCGAACAGTTGCTTGCCGCAGGGGTGAAGGCTGACGCGCAGGCTGGCCGCCGCATCGAGATCCCGGTCTGCTATGGCGGCGAATACGGGCCCGACCTGGACGACGTGGCGCGCCACGCGGGAATATCGCCCGAGGCAGTCGTCGACCTGCATACCGGTGCCGACAGCCTGGTGTTCATGCTGGGGTTCGCGCCAGGCGCGCCCTACGTGGGCGTGCATGACCTAGGCCTGGACATTCCGCGCCGGGCCTCGCCCCGCACGGCCGTACCGGCCGGCTCGGTGGCCGTGGCCAACCGCCAGAGCGTGCTGTACCCCAGCCAGTCGCCCGGCGGCTGGAACATCATCGGCGCCACGCCGGCAGTGCTGTTCGACCCTGCCCGCGATGCCCCTACGCTGCTGCAGCCCGGCGACAGCGTGCGCTTCGTGCCCATCGACAGCGCCGAATACAGGCGCCTGCGCGAGGCCGCGCAATGAGCCTCACGGTACTCAAGCCCGGGCTGCTGTCCAGCTTCCAGGATGCCGGCCGGACTGGCTGCCAGCACCTGGGCGTACCCGTGTGCGGCGCCATGGACGCCCGCGCCCATCGCCTGGCCAATCTGCTGGCCGGCAACCAGGCCGACCCCGCGACGCTGGAAATCACCCTGGTCGGCCCCACCTTGCGCTTCGAATCGCCCGCCTGCTTCGCCATCGGCGGCGCCGACCTGCACGCCACCCTGAACGGCGCCGCAGTTCCCTGCCACCGCCCGCTGGTGGCGCGCACCGGCGACGTGCTGGCATTCGGCTCGGCCACCCCCGGCCGCGGCATGCGTGCCTACCTGGCCGTGCGTGGCGGATACGCGCTCACGCCGGTCATGGGCAGCACCAGCACCTATCTGCGCGGCCGCTTCGGCGGCCATGCCGGCCGCGCCCTGGCCAAGGGCGACACCATCGGCCTGCCAGGGGCACTGCCCGGCAAGCCGGCCGCGCTGGCCCGTCTGGCCGATGCGCTCTGGCAAATACGCATCTACCTGCCGGCCACGCTGGCCCCCAGCCTGCGCCACGCGCTGCGCGTATTGCCGGGCGTACACTGGGACGAATTCGACGCCGAGTCGCGCCACCACTTGCTGCATGCCGAATTCCGCATCAGCACGCAGTCCGACCGCATGGGCTACCGGCTGGATGGCCCGACGCTGGCCATGACCGCACCGCGCCAGATCCTGTCCGAGGCGGCCAGCTATGGCACCGTGCAAGTGCCTTCGGGCGGCGAGGCCATCGTACTGATGGCCGACCGCCAGACCACCGGCGGCTACCCCAAGATCGCCCAGGTCATCACGGCCGACCTGCCCAGCCTGGCGCAGCGCGGGCCCGGATACGCTTTGCGGTTCGCCGGTATCGAGCTGGACGAGGCGCAACGGCTGGATGGCGAACGCGAAGACGCGTTCGCCCAATTGCAGGACGCGCTGGCCCCGCTGCGCGCCCTGCTTCACGCTTGAGGACATTCCATGAGCTCTGCCATCGACCTGAACTGCGACATGGGCGAAAGCTACGGCGCCTGGCATATGGGCAATGACGAAGCCGTACTGCAGTTCGTCAGCTCGGCCAACGTTGCCTGTGGTTTTCATGGCGGCGACCCCTCCACCATGCGCAAGACCGTGGCGGCCGCCGTGGCGCGGCAGGTGGCGGTGGGCGCGCACCCCAGCCTGCCCGACCTGGTCGGCTTCGGCCGCCGCGTCATGCAGGTCACCCCGCAGGAAGCCTATGACATGGTGGTGTACCAGGTGGGCGCGCTGGCGGCGGTGGCGGCCACGCAGGGCACGCGCCTGCATCATGTGAAGGCGCATGGCGCGCTCTACAACATGGCGGCCAAAGATTCCGCCCTGGCCCAGGCCATCTGCCGCGCGGTGCGCGACGTGGATGCCGGCCTGGTGCTGTACGGCCTGGCGGGCAGCCACCTGGTCCAGGCAGCCCAGGAACTGGGCCTGCGCGCCGCCCACGAAGTGTTCGCCGACCGCTCTTACCAGGACGACGGCTCGCTGACCCCGCGCAGCCATCCGGGCGCCATGATCGAAGACGCCGATGCCTCGGTGGCCCAGGTACTGCGGATGGTGCAAGAAGGCATGGTGCGTTCGGTCAACGGACGCGACATCCCCGTGCAGGCCGATACCTTGTGCATCCACGGCGACCAGCCCAACGCTCCGGTATTCGCGAAAGCCCTTACCGATGCCCTACGGAAGGCCGGGATCGAAGTCCGCGCAGTACCGTAGGGGTGTTGCGGGGTGTTGATTCTCTAGGCGCCGGCACGGGGCCGGGAAGGCCGGGCTGGGCGCCTCGGTGCCGCCACCCCGCGACGGCGCCAACAAAAAACTACACCAGCACCCGCTCGATCCCACCGGAATTAGCCCGCCCCACATACTCCTGCATCCATTGCTCGCCCAGGATGTGGCGTGCCATTTCGACCACGATGTAGTCGGCTTCCATGGCGGTATCGCCCTCGTAGCGGGACAGGCCTTGCAGGCAGGACGGACACGAGGTCAGTACTTTAACGTCGCCGGCATAGCCGTCCTGGCGCAGCGCGGCCTGGTTTTTCTGCAGTTCTTCCTGCTTGCGGAAACGCACCTGGGTGGATACGTCGGGGCGGCTGACGGCCAGCGTGCCCGACTCGCCGCAGCAGCGGTCGGTCTTGATGGCGCCGTCGCCCACCAGCGAACGCACGGTCTTCATCGGATCCTGCAGCTTCATGGGCGTATGGCAGGGGTCGTGGTACATGTAGCGCACGCCCTTCGCCCCTTCCAGCTTGATACCTTTTTCCAGCAGGTATTCGTGGATGTCGATCAGGCGGCAACCGGGGAAAATCTTGTCGAACTCGTAGCCGGCCAACTGGTCGTAGCAGGTGCCGCAGCTCACCACCACCGTCTTGATGTCCAGGTAGTTCAGCGTGTTGGCCATCCGATGGAACAGCACACGGTTGTCGGTAATGATCTGTTCGGCTTTGTCGTTCATGCCATTGCCGCGCTGCGGGTAGCCGCAGCACAGATAGCCCGGGGGCAATACCGTCTGCACGCCCGCATGCCACAGCATGGCCTGGGTAGCCAGGCCCACTTGCGAGAACAATCTTTCCGATCCGCAGCCCGGAAAATAGAACACCGCTTCCGTATCGGCCGTGGTGGCCTTCGGGTCGCGGATGATGGGCACATAGTTGGCGTCTTCGATATCCAGCAGCTTGCGGGCGCTTTGCTTGGGCAGGCCGCCGGGCATCTTCTTGTTGACGAAGTGCACCACCTGCTCGCGCAGCGGCGGCTTGCCCACCGTGGCCGGCGGGTGCGCGGTCTGCTTGCGCGTGAACCTGGACAGCACGTCGTTGGCCAGGCGCTGGGCCTTGTAGCCCACGCCCACCATGGCCTTGCGCGTGGCATTGATGGTGGCAGGGTCCTTGGCGTTCAGGAAGAACATGGCCGCCGAAGTACCCGGATTGAACGACTTGCGCCCCATGCGGCGCAGCAGCGCGCGCATGTTCATCGATACGTCGCCGAAATCGATATCCACCGGGCACGGGTTGTAGCACTTGTGGCACACCGTGCAGTGGTCGGCCACGTCTTCGAATTCTTCCCAGTGCTTCAGGCTGACGCCGCGGCGGGTCTGCTCTTCATACAGGAACGCCTCGACCAGCAGCGAGGTGGCCAGGATCTTGTTGCGCGGCGAATACAGCAGGTTGGCGCGCGGCACATGCGTGGCGCACACCGGCTTGCACTTGCCGCAGCGCAGGCAGTCTTTGATGGATTCGGAAATGGCGCCGATATCGCTTTGCTGCATGATCAGCGATTCGTGGCCCATCAGGTTGAAGCTGGGCGTCCAGGCATGGCGCAAATCGGCGCCGGGCATCAGTTTGCCGGCGTTGAAATGCCCGCCCGGATCGACACGGCGCTTGTATTCCTGGAACGGCGCCAATTCGGCGTCGGTCAGGAATTCGTACTTGGTCAGGCCGATACCGTGCTCGCCCGAGATCACCCCATCCAGGTCGCGCGCTATCTGCATGATGCGGGCCACCGCCTGGTGCGCCTCGGTCAGCATTTCGTAGTCGTCGGAATTGACCGGGATATTGGTGTGCACGTTGCCGTCGCCAGCGTGCATGTGCAGCGCCACGAACACACGGCTTTTCAGTACGCGCGCATGAATGGCCTTGAGTTCGTCCAGCACGTGCTTGCCCGTGCCGCCCGAGAAAATGCCCTGCATGGGTGCCAGCACCTCGGTCTTCCAGGACACGCGCACGGTGCGGTCCTGCAACACGTCGAACAGGGTGGCCTGCGGTTGCGCGGCGACGCGGTCCGACAGCGCGCCCTGCAGCGGCGTCATGCCCAGGCCGGGCAGGTCGGGCAGCGCCTGCCGCACGGGCAGGTCCAGGCTGTCCAGCAGCCACTGCCAGCGCTTGCGCACGGCTGCCAGCACGTCGATGGCCTGGCGCGTGCGCTCGGCCAGCGCTTCGGCGCGAGTCACTTCGTCTTCGGCGTCTTCGGCCTTGCCCACCGGCAGCGGCACCGCCAGGAACGCGTCCAGCGCATCCAGCAGCTTGAGCTTGTTGCGGGTGGACAGTTCGATGTTGATGCGCTCGATGTGATCGGTGTATTCGCCCATGCGCGACAGCGGGATCACCACGTCTTCGTTGATCTTGAAGGCGTTGGTATGCCGGGCGATGGCCGCGGTGCGCGACCGGTCGAGCCAGAATTTCTTGCGTGCCTCGGCGCTGACGGCCACGAAGCCCTCGCCGTGCCGCGTGTTGGCCAGCCGTACCACTTCGCTGGCGGCCGTTGCCACGGCGTCTTCGTCGTCGCCGACGATATCGCCGATCAGCACCATCTTGGGCAGAGTGCCGCGCTTGCTCTTGGTGGCATAGCCCACCGCGCGCAGATAGCGCTCGTCCAGGTGTTCCAGGCCGGCCAAAATGGCGCCGCGCGCGCGGCCGTCGCCATCCAGGTAGTCCTTGATCTCGACGATCGACGGAATGGCGTCGCGCGCCTGTCCGAAGAATTCCATGCAGACCGTGCGCGTATGGCGCGGCATGCGATGCAGCACCCAGCGGGCCGATGTAATCAGGCCATCGCAGCCCTCTTTCTGCACGCCAGGCAGCCCGGCCAGGAACTTGTCGGTAACGTCCTTGCCCAGGCCTTCTTTGCGGAAAACGCGGCCCGCGATCTCGAGCTGCTCGGTACGCAGCAGTTTCTCGCCCGGCTGGGCGGTGCCGTCGAACCATTTCAATTCGAAGCGGGCGAGCTCGACGTCGTGGATCTTGCCCAGGTTGTGGTCCAGGCGGGTGACTTCCAGCCAGTTGCCGTCGGGATCGACCATGCGCCACCAGGCCAGGTTGTCCAGCGCCGTGCCCCACAGCACGGCCTTCTTGCCGCCGGCGTTCATGGCGATGTTGCCGCCCACGCACGAGGCCTCGGCCGAGGTCGGGTCCACGGCGAACACGAAGCCGGCCTGCTCGGCAGCCTCGGCCACCCGCTTGGTGACCACGCCTGCGCCGGCATGGATGACCGCCGCAGGCTCGGTCAGGCCGGGCAAGATACAGGACTCGACCGCCCCCAGGGCATCGAATTTCTCGGTGTTGATAACGGCCGACTTCCAGGTCAGCGGGATGGCGCCGCCGGTGTAGCCGGTACCGCCGCCGCGCGGCACGATGGTCAGGCCCAGTTCGATACAGGCACGCACCAGGCTGGCGATTTCGGCTTCGTTGTCGGGTGTCAGCACCACGAATGGGTATTCCACCCGCCAATCGGTAGCGTCGGTCACGTGCGACACGCGCGACAGGCCGTCGAACTTGATGTTGTCGCGCGCGGTGATGCGGCCCAGCACTTTCTGGGCCTGCTTGCGCAGATGTTCGGTCTGGGCGAACTCGCCTTCGAAAGCCGCCACGGCGGAACGCGCCCGCGCCAGCAGTTCCACGACCTTGGCGTCGCGCTGCGGGTCGTGGCCTTCGGGCGTGGGCGAATCCGGGTCGCGGCGCTTGTCGATTTCGCCCAGGCGATGGTGCAGCGCCCCCACCAGCAGCTTGCGTCGCTTGGGGTTGTCGAGCAGGTCGTCTTGCAGGTAGGGGTTGCGGCGCACCACCCAGATGTCGCCCAGCACCTCGTACAGCATGCGGGCCGACCGGCCGGTGCGGCGTTCGCCGCGCAAATCGCTCAACCACTGCCAGGCATCGTCGCCCAGCAGGCGGCCGACGATCTCCCGGTCGGAGAACGACGTGTAGTTGTACGGGATCTCGCGCAAACGCGAGGTAGCTGCAGGCGGAATCGCCGCGGACAGGATTTGGCTGGCGAGGGGGGCGTTCATGGACAACCGAGGGATAAGATGGGCCCTTAAAGAATCATTTTATGACATTGCGCAAGCTGGCCCCCTGACACGCCATCAACACGGCCTCAGACGGGCTGGGGAAAGACCCACAGCAGCCCGCCGGTCATGATGGTGTAACGGGCGAATTTGCCGATGGCCATGTACAGCACGCAGGGCCAGAAGGCCAGGCGCAGCCAGCCGGCCACGGCGCAAAGGGGGTCGCCCACCGCGGGCAGCCAGGACAGCAGCAGCGCCGGCGGCCCCATGCGGTGCAGCCAGTCGTGGGCGCGCATGTGCCAGCGGCCCCGCATGCGGTCGCCCGCCCCGCCGGGATGCGCCGCGGCATGGGCGGCCTCGCCTTCGATCGGATGCGGGTGTTTTTCGCGCCAGCGTTCCAGCGCCCGGTGCGCCCCCAGGCCCATTGCGTAGCTGATGATGCCGCCCAGCGTATTGCCCACGGTGGCCACCAGCACGGCCGGCCAGAACATGTCGGGCGCCAGTTTCACGAAGCCGAACACGGCCGGCTCGGACCCCAGCGGCAGCAGGGTCGCCGAGATCACGCTGACCATGAAAATGGCCGGTAGCCCGACTTCGGGCAGGGCCACCAGTGCCAGCAGCCAATGGACGGCGTTGAGCAGGCTTTGTTCCATGATGGGCGGCAGTGTAGCCGGTCGCGGCCAGCGGAAGGTGGCCGGAATGGATGGACAACCGGAAGCGCCATTCCATTCGTGCGGCAGCAGGCATCACCTCGATACCCGGGAATGGCGACAGAGGTCCATATGGTAATCTGCCCCACGCTGTTTTTTTCCACTTCCCCGGCTGTTTTGCGCCACCATGTCTGCCGACTATCTGAAACGCATCCTGACCTCGAAGGTCTACGACGTCGCTGTCGAATCCCCGCTCGAATCCGCCCCCCTGCTGTCCCAGCGAATTTCGAACACGGTGCTGCTCAAGCGTGAAGATACCCAGGCAGTGTTCAGCTTCAAGCTGCGCGGCGCCTACAACAAGATGGCCAACCTGGCGCCGGCCGCCCTCAACCGCGGCGTCATTGCCGCCTCGGCGGGCAACCACGCCCAGGGCGTGGCGCTGGCCGCCGCCCGGCTGGGCTGCCGGGCCGTCATCGTCATGCCCACCACCAGCCCGCAGGTCAAGATCGACGCGGTGCGCCGGCTGGGCGGTGAGGTGGTGCTGGCCGGCGAGAGCTTCTCGGATGCCTATGCGCACGCCCAGACGCTGGAAAAGAAAGAGAAGCTCACCTTTGTCCATCCCTTCGACGATCCCGACGTGATCGCCGGCCAGGGCACGGTGGGCATGGAGATCCTGCGCCAGCATCCCGGCCCCATCGACGCCATCTTCGTGGCCGTCGGCGGCGGCGGACTGGTGTCGGGCGTGGCGGCATTCGTGAAGCAGTTGCGCCCCGAAATCAAGATCATCGGCGTGCAAACCGAAGACTCCGACGCCATGTTGCGCAGCGTGCGCGCCGGGCGCCGCGTGCAGCTCAATGACGTGGGCCTGTTTTCGGACGGCACCGCGGTGAAAATGGTGGGCGTCGAGACCTTCCGCCTGACGCGCCAGTACGTGGATGATTTCGTGGTGGTCGACACCGATGCCATCTGTGCCGCCATCAAAGACGTCTTCCAGGACACCCGCAGCGTGCTCGAGCCCGCCGGCGCCCTGGCCGTGGCGGCCGCCAAGCAGTATGCGGCCCAGCACAAGCTCAAGGGCAAGACCCTGGTCGCCATCGCCTGTGGCGCCAACATGAACTTCGACCGCCTGCGCTTCGTGGCCGAACGCGCCGAGGTCGGCGAAATGCGCGAAGCCGTGTTCGCCGTCACCATGCCCGAGCAACGTGGCAGTTTCCGCCGGTTCTGCGAACTGGTCGGGCACCGCAGCGTCACCGAATTCAATTACCGTATTTCGGATGCAGAGCGCGCCCATGTGTTCGTCGGGGTGCAGGTCAATTCGCCAGCCGAATCCGACAAGATCTCTGCCAACTTCCGCCGCCATGGCTTCGATACGCTGGATCTCACCCACGACGAAATGGCCAAGACCCACTTGCGCCATATGGTGGGCGGCCGTTCGGCGCTGGCCAGCCACGAACTGCTGTATCGCTTCGAGTTCCCCGAGCGTCCGGGCGCGCTGATGCGCTTCCTGAACGCCATGAATCCCGACTGGAACATCAGCCTGTTCCACTACCGCAACCAGGGGGCCGACTACGGCCGCATCCTGATCGGTATCCAGGTGCCGCCGTCGGACAAGAAACAGTTCAAGGCCTTCGTGGCCGAACTGGGTTATCCGCACTGGAACGAAACCGACAACCCGGCCTACCAATTGTTCTTGTAGAAAAGCGGAAGGGCCCTTTTGGGGCCCTTCCTTTCCAGCCACGTACACGCTCGGCGCAAACCTTCGCGGGGTCAGTTGTCACTCGACGGGTAGCGGAGACAACCCGTGCATTCGGCAACCCGCGCCGGGCGTGCGACGCGCTTAGAACCGGTGGCGCAAGCCGACCGCCACAGCGGTGCTGCGCTGGTCTTCTTGGAATGCCCAGTTGTCGCCGTACGAGCCCATCGCGTACAGGTTGGTACGCTTGCTCAGGTCGTAGGTGTAACCCAGGCTGAACGTGTTGCTCGTGGCGTCGTCGCCTGCCAGACGGCTGTTGTTGATGTCAGCACGCTGCCAGGAAGCCCAGATGTTGCTGGCACCGCCGATCGGAGCGCTGATGCCCAGCAGGTACGAGTTGACGCGCGAGCCGTCAGCCAATTTCCAGCTGCCCAGACCCGTGCCGTCGACGTCGCTCAAGCCATCGATGCTCGTGCCGACGAACCAGCCGTCAAACGTTTGACCGAAAGCGGCCGAGACCTTGACCACTTCGAAGTCGTAGGCAGCACCGATGATGTACGACTGAACGTTGTCGGTGTCGTATTGACCTTTGGTACGGCTGCTGTCCGGACGGAAGTTGTCGTACGACAGGGCCACATCCAGCGGGCCATTTTGGTAGCGACCACCAACCGTCAGAACACGGTTGTTGTTGTTGGTGCGGAAACCACCACCGGTGTCGGCGTTGTCGTCAGCATTGAAGGAGTAACCGACGCCGAACTTGAAGCCCGAGAACGACGGGGTTTGGTACAACACCATGTTGTCCAGGCGAACGGTGTTGGCCGAGCTGAACGACGTGCCCATGGTGGCTTGGTCGTAGCTGATGCCCGAGGGGTCGATGCCGGAGAAGTACTTGGAGGCCAGGTTGGTTTGACGACCGAAGTCCAGTTGGCCCCAGCTGTCGCTTTGCAGGCCAACGGTGGCTTGACGACCAAACAGGCGGCCGCCTTGCGAGGAGTTACCGCTGTTGGGCGAGAAACCGCCTTCCAGGGTGAAGACAGCCTTCAGGCCATCGCCCAGGTCTTCAGCGCCGCGCAGACCGAAACGCGAGCCGCTGTTCACGCCGTCCACGGCGCCGATACGGCTGGCTTTGTCGCCATTAGCGCCCTTGACTTGGTTGTAGCCGATACCTGCGTCAATCAGGCCGTACAGCGTAACCGAGGTCTCGGCTTGGGCCACGCCTGCGAAGCCGGCGGCCAGCGCAACGGCCAGTAGCGTTTTTTTCATCATGATTTCCTAAAGCGATGTGACAGGAAAGGGCATGCGCGGCCTGCCTATGCCATCGGCGGGACTGGACGACGCATGTACGGGTGAAAGTATCTTTCCTAGGGCAATAGGGATTAACCACGAATTTGGCGAGTTGTTTTTCAAAAAAAGAGGTAAAGGCTTTGATTGGGCGCCGTGGCGAGCTGCGCCCCCAGGGAGAGCGCAAATATTGGGCAATCAGTGCGCACCGTGAGCGCGCAGAATGGCTTGACGTCCATCAAGGACGGACGTTGCATTTCAACCACAGCAGATGCGCCCCAGGCCGGCCCTACGGAAGGCAGCTGCGGGAACCTGACAGGTTCAATGATCTTCGGGCGGGTAGTCCAGGTCGCCGAAGCTGACTTCGCCCGCGGCTTTGGCGGCAGCCAGTTCGGCACGCACCTGGGCGCGGGTCTTGTGGGTGGCGGGGCGCTGCTCGGGCGGATAGTCCAGCTCGCCCGAACTGAGTTGCCCCGCGGCGCGGGCCTGGTCGAGTTCGGCATTCACCTGCGCGCGGGTCTTGTACGTGGCCACCGGCGCAGTCGGCGGGTAGTCGAGGTCGCCGAACGACACCTGGCCGGCCTCTTTGGCGGCGGCGAGTTCGGCGCGCACCTGGGCGCGGGTTTTACCTGCGGCGTAAGCGGACATTCGTGCCACCGTAAGTGTCGTAGCCATCAATGCGGCCACCAGGGCTCATCATACTTCTCCTGGATGCAACCGGCGGTGCCGACAGTATCCGGCGACCCTGGATCCGTATAAACCCTTGGTTCGGGGAACATTTTTCCATTGATGGAACCGAGTTTTCCCGGCGGCCGGGCATTTCCCCAACTGAAGTCAGGCTTGTCGCGGAACAGACTTTTCCATTTTTGGCGAACAATATCTTCCTCGTGATGAGATATCTTCTCCATCAGACATACGAATCGCCCCAGAATCTCTCATGGACATCCAGCTAAACGACATCGCGCTCTTTGTCGAAGTCGCCAAGCGCAAGAATTTCAGCCACGCGGCCGAAGCGCTGAACATGCCCGCCTCGACGCTGTCGCGCCGAGTCAGCGAGCTTGAGCAGCACATCGGCATGAAGTTGTTGAACCGCAGCACCCGCCGCATCGAACTGACCGAAGCCGGGCTGGTGTACTTCGAGCGATGCCGCCCCATCGTGGACGAAGCCCGCGTGGCCCACGACCAATTGCTGGACATGGCCGCCCAGCCCAAGGGCCGTCTACGGGTATCGATGCCCTCGAGCCTGGCGCAGTTGTTCTTGCCGGCGGTGATCCGTGAATTCCGCGAGCTGCATCCAGATATCGAGTGCGATTTCGACTTGAACATGCAGCACATCGATCCCATCAGCAATCCGTTCGACCTGGTGCTGCGGTTTGGCCGGCAGCCGGATTCCAGCCTGGTGGCGCGCCAGATCGTTCTGATGGAACATCGTCTTTATGCGTCGCCGCAATACTTGGCACGGCATGGCGTGCCCCGCTCGCCGGCCGACCTGGGGCATCACGAATGCCTGCGCATGGCCATGAGCGAGGCCTTTTCGTACTGGGTGCTGCATTCCGGTGAAAAGGTCGAGCGCGTGGTGGCTTCCGGCCGCTTGGCGGCCAATAACGTCGGCATCCTGTCGCGCCTGGCCAGCCAGGGCCTGGGCATTGCCCCCTTGCCCCTGCTGGTGTTCGACCCGGCCGGGCAGCCGATCCGCAGCAAGGGGCTGGTGCCGGTGCTGCCCGACTGGAGCCTGACACCCATTCCGCTGTTCGCACTGCTGCCGTCGCGCACCATTCCCGCCAAGACGCGGGCCTTCCTGGATTTCATTCAGCCAAGGCTGGCCAAGCCGGCCTCGTGGGCGCTGGGCGAAACGACCTGAGCCGGGCGCGCTATTCGGCGCCGTCGTAGCTGCACACCGTGAACAGCGGCGTGCCGGTGGTGGCAACCTTGCCGGACCCGCCCAGTTCGGGCAGGTCGATGATGGCGGCGGCCTCGACCACGTTGGCACCCAGGCGCTGCAGCAGCTTGATGGCGGCCAGCATGGTGCCGCCGGTGGCGATCAGGTCATCGACCAGCAGCACGCGCTGGCCGGTGCGTACTGAATCGGTGTGCATTTCCACCGACGAATTGCCGTATTCAAGGGTATAGGATTCGGCCACCGTGCGGTACGGCAGCTTGCCTTGCTTGCGCACCGGCACGAAACCCAGGTTCAGTTCGTAGGCCAGCACGCTGCCGATGATGAAGCCGCGCGCGTCGACACCGGCCACCAGATCCAGGCGCTGGCGCATGTAGCGATAGACGAACAGGTCGATAAGTACCCGGAACGTGCGCGGATCTTGCAGCAGCGGCGTGATGTCGCGAAATACGACACCGGGCCGGGGCCAGTCGGGGACGCTGCGGATGGTGCGCCGAATGAGTTCGGCGGTGTCGGTCTGCATGGGCACGCCCCGGAAAAATAAAGCAAGGCGAACTATAACCGTGCCACCGCAGTTAAGCCAGATCGTCGGCCGCCAGGCGGCCGTTGCGCAAAGCCAGCGTGCGGTGCACGGTACCGGGCGGCAAGGCGGCGTGCGTGACCAGCACCACCGTGCGGCCGTGCGTAGCCTGCGCCAGGTCGCTGAAGAACGCGGCTTGCGCCGCTTCGTCCAGGCCGGCAGTCGGTTCGTCCAGTGCCAGCACCGGCGCCGGCGCCAGCAATGCCCGCGCCAGGCACAGCCGGCGCGCCTGGCCCATCGACAGGCTTGCGCCCGTTTCGCCCACCCATGTGTCCAGCCCGTTGGGCAGGCCGCGGGCGAAGTCCCCCAGGCGGGCTGCGTCCAGTGCCGCCCACAGCGCCGCATCGTCGGCACCGGGATCGCCGATCAACAAATTGGTGCGCAAAGTGCCCAGGAAGACCGGAGCGTCCTGCGCCAGCCAGGCCACCCGCCGATGCAGCGCGGCCTGTGGCGCCTGCCGCACATCCACGCCACCGAAACGCACGCCGCCGGACTGCGGGTCTTCGAGCCGCAGCAGCAAGTAGAGCAAGGTTGATTTGCCGGCCCCGCTGGGGCCCGTGATGGCAACGCGCTCGCCCGGCTCGATGCGCAAGTCCACGCCATCGAGTAGCGGCAGGCCGGCGGTACCGGCCGCAGTCGGATAGGCAAAACGCACCGCATGGAATTCGATGGCGCCTTGCGCGGGCAGGGGCTGCGGCTCGACCGGGTCGCGCTGGTCGGGCTCGAGCGCCACAATGGCCTGGATGCGATGCGCGGCGCCAATCGCTCCCCCCAGGCGGGCCGCGCCCCGCATCAAAGGGCCAGCCACCTCGAACACGCCGATCACCGCCAACAGCAGGCCGGCCAGCAGCGGCCCGCTGAGCTCTTGCCGCCCCAGGGCATCCAGCCCGAACCACAACATCGCCACCATGCACGCGCCCGCCAAAGCCTGCAGCATCCACAAGCCGCCGGCGGCCACCCTTACTTGCGCTTCGCGGGCGCGTGCCGCCTGGGCGCAATGCGTGGCGTAGACCTGGCGTACCTGGCCGGTCGCATGCCAGGCGGCCAGGTCGGCATGCCCTTCCACCGCTTCCAGCGTGGCTGCCCGCAAGGCGGCATGGCTGTCCTGCATGGCATGGCCTGGCTGGCGTGCCGCGCGTGCCAGCCAGGCGGGCACCAGCAGGCAGGCGGCCAGCATGGCCCAGGCCAGGATCCAGCCGGCGGCGGGCACCCAGTGGCCGATGACAGCGGCAAGCAACACCGCGGCCAGCCCGGCGGTCGCCATGGGCGCCAGCACATTCAGGAACACGGTATCCAGCGCATCGACGTCGCCCGTCAGCCGTGCCACCAGGTCGCCGGCACGGTAGCGCCCCAGCTGACGCGGCGTCAGGCCCACCAGCGCGCCGAACACGCTGGCTCGCAAGTCCGTCAGCAGGCGCAGCGTGGCCGCGTGCCCCACCAGCCGTTCGGCATAGCGCGAGGCGATGCGCACGAACGACAGCAGGCGCACCAATGCCGATGGCACAAAAAGATTGAATACTGTGCCGGCACCCGCCAGGGCGGCAGCGCTGAGGAACCAGCCCGATACCCCCAGCAGGCCGACGCCGGCGGCCACTGTCAGCAACGCCAGCGCCAGGGCCCCCAGCAAACCACCGGCACGGCGACGGTACAGCGGCAGCAAGTGCAGCAGCGCTTTCATGCCGGAACCAGCTTGCCGTGCGCCAATTGCACGGTACGCGGCAACCGTTGCGCCACGGCCTGGGCATGCGTGGCCAGCACCAATGTGCGCCCCTGCGCGAACGCCAGGATTTCGTCCAGCACGCGCGCTTGCGTGGCCTCGTCCAGGTGGGCGGTGGGTTCATCCAGCAGGATCAGGCCCGGATCGCGCAGGAACAGGCGCGCCAGCGCCACGCGCTGGGCCTGTCCGCCCGACAGCCCCATCCCGCGGCTGCCCAGCAAAGTGTCCAGCCCTCCCGGCAGGGCCTGGGCGAACTCGAGCACGCAGGCGCGGCGGGCGGCGGTGTGCACTTGTTCATCGGTGGCATCCGGACAGCCCAGGCGGATGTTGGCGGCAAGGCTGCCGGCGAATAAATACGGGCGCTGGCCGACCAGCGCCACGCGGGCGCGCAAGGCGGTTTCGTCCCAGCCGGCCAGGGGCACGCCATCCAGGCGGATGGTGCCCTCGGCTGCGCGCAGCCGGCACAGGGTTTCCAGCAGCGTGGTCTTGCCACTGCCGCTTGGGCCCATCAGCGCCACGTGGGCACCAGGCGACAACGCCAATTGCGCCACATCCAGCAAGGCTGCCGGGCGGCCGGCGGCGCGTACGGTCAGGGCCTGGGCCTGCAGGGCGGCGGCCTGGGTGGATGGCGGATGCCCGGCTTGTTCCCGAGGTGTTTCCGCCTTGTGCGGGCCCGGCACCGCGATTTCCGGCAAGCCATCGAAGGCCGCGGCGATCTGCGAGACGGCTGCGCGCGCGGCGGCGCGGTCATGGTAATGGGCGGCGAATTGCCGCAACGGCGCGTATACCTCGGGCGCCATCAGCAAACAGAAAAACCCGATCTGCAAGGTCAGCGGCGAGGTCCGCACGTCCAGGAAGCCCAGGTACGTCAGGCCGAAGTACACCGCCATGCCGGCCACGCCCAGCGCGGCGAAGAATTCCAGCACGGCCGACGACAGGAAAGCGATACGCAGCACCGCCATCGTGCGCCGCCGGACGGCGTCGCTGGCCATCGCCACCGACTGCGCCTCGGCTTCGGCACGGCCATACAGCTTCAGGGTCGACAGGCCGCGCAGCCGGTCGGCAAAAAAACCCGACAGCCGCGCAAAAGCATGCAAGTGGCGCCGGCTGGCCGCCTCGGCCCCCCACCCCACCAAGGCCATGAACAGGGGAATCAGCGGCGCGGTAACCAGCAACAGCAGCCCCGCCACCACATCGAACGGCAACACCACGGCTGCGAACGCCAGCGGCAATACCGCGGCCGCCGCGGCGGCAGGCAAGTAGCGCGAGAAAAAGCCGTCCAGCGCCTCGACCTGGTCGACAATGGCGCTGGCCAGTTCACCCGATACGCGGCCGCGCGACCAGGCAGGTCCGCGGGCCAACAGACGGTCGAACAAGGCCAGCCGCAAGTGCTGCTTGATGATTTCGGCGGCACGTGCGCCGGCCCGCTCGCCCAGCCACGCAAGGGCCGCGCGCACCAGGATCAGCGCAGCGATCGCGCCAATGGCGGGTACCAGATCGGCGCGCGGCGCCCGGGCCGCGATGGCGGCATCGAGCACCCACGCCAGCAGCCAGGCCTGCACCAGCAGCAGGGCTCCGCTAACCAGCGGCGCCGCGGCCGCCAATGCCAGCGGCACACGCACGATGCGCGCCTGGGCCGCCAGCCACCGCGAATGCTCGCGCGGCAGCCGGCCCTGCGCAGCGGCCGGATCGGGCGTGATGCCCGGCGTACTACTCACGCGTCGCCGGGCGGCCTGGCGGGATCGTGCTCGGATCCTTCACGCAGCTCGAACCACATGGCATTGAGAATGCCGAACGCACAAGCCAGGCTCAGGCCGAGAATCCACGAGAAATACCACATGCGTGAAAGCTCCTAATAAGAATTCGGCGTGCCGTCGACCGACTCGCTGGTGACCTTGCCGCGCATCACGCGGTAGACCCAGGCGGTATACAGCGTGATGATGGGCAGGAACAGCACCACGGCCAACAGCATGATCCAGAGCGTAAGCAGGCTGGACGACGCATCCCAGACCGTCAGGCCGAAACGCGGGTCGGTCGAGGACGGCATCAGGAACGGGAACAGCGCCAGGCCGACGGTCAGGATAATGCCGGCGACGGCCAGCGACGAGACAATGAAGGTCAGCCATTGGTGGCGCTGGCCCAGCAGCAGCACCACCAGCAAGGCGCCGCCCACGCCCAGCGCCGGCGCAATCCAGGCCAGCGGCCACTTGGCAAAATTGGCCATCCATCCGCCCGTCTGCACCGCGACTTCCTTGAGCATGGGGTCGGATGGCGCCATGGTGTCGATCGCACTGGTAATGATGTGGCCATCTATGCCCTGGGCAACCCAGAAGCCGCCCGCCGCGAACAAGGCCGCAGTCAGCAGGGCCGCCATGCGCCCGAAGCGGCGCGCCCGCTCGGCCACCACTCCCTCGGTGCGCCACACCAGTTGCACCGCGCCATGCATGATCAACATGGACACGCTGAGCAGGCCGGCCAGCAGCGCAAAGGGACTGAAGAGTTGGTAGAAATGCCCGTGGTACTGTGGCCGCAGTTGGGCAGGGTCGAAGCCGAAAGGAACGCCCACGATCAGGTTGCCCATGGCCACGCCGAACACCAGCGATGTCACGATACCGGATGCGCACAACACGTGGTCCCAGGTGCCGCGCCAGCGGGTGCCTTCCATTTTGCTGCGGTACTTGAAACCCACCGGGCGCACGATCAGCGCCACCAGCACCAGCATCATGGCCAGGTAGAAACCGGAAAATGACGCCGCGTACAGCAATGGCCATGCCGCGAAGATGGCGCCGCCGCCCGTGATCAGCCAGACCTGGTTGCCTTCCCAGACAGGCCCCACCACGTTGATCACCACGCGGCGCTCGGTATCGCTACGCGCCACCACCGGCAACAGCGCCGCGATGCCCAGGTCAAACCCGTCCATCACGGCGAATGCGATCAACAGCACGCCCAGCAGCGCCCACCAAATTACCCGCAGCGTAGCGTAGTCGAAAGGAATCAGAGTTTCCATGTGCGCGCTCCGTGATCAATAGACATCGACAGCGGCCGCCACCGGATCGGCCGGTGCCGGACGCGGGGCGGGGCGATCGGACTTGGGCCCGGCCTTGATGGCATGCAGCATGACTTTCACCCCGATGACCAGCAACACTGTGTACAGCACCAGGAAAATCGACAGGCTGATGGCCAAGTCGGCCAGCGTCAGCCCCGAAGCGGCGTAATACGTGGGCAGCACGCCTTCGATGACCCAGGGCTGGCGCCCGTATTCGGCCACGAACCAGCCGGCCTCGATGGCCACCCATGGCAGCGGCAGGCTCCACAAGGCAATCTTCAGCAACGCCGGCCGGTTATCGAGCCGCCCGCGCGATGCCAGCCAGAACGCCACCCCGAAAAACAGGATCAGGTACATGCCCACCGCCACCATGATGCGGAATGCCCAGAACAGCGGGGCCACGTGGGGAATGGTGTCCTCGGCCGCCATCGCAATATCGGCGTCGGTGACCTTGCTCAAGTCGGGCTGATGGCGCTTGACCAACAGCGCATAGCCCAACTGGGGCCAGGTGCGGTCCAGTGTCATGCGTGCTTCGGTGTCGGCCGGGTTGGCGCGTATGCGCTGCATGGCCTCGTAGGCCACCAGGCCTTCGCGGATGCGGACCTCGGCGCGCCTGACCAGGTCGTCGATGCCCAAGAGCGGCGTGGTCAGCGACCGCGTGCCGATGATACCCATGACATAGGGCACCTCGACGACGAAGTCGTTCCTGCGCTCGGCCTGGTTGGGAATGGCGAACAGATTGAAACTGGCGGGCGCGGGCTCGGTGTGCCACATGGCCTCGATGGCCGCGATCTTCATTTTCTGGTGCTCGGTGGTCAGGTAGCCGCTTTCGTCGCCCAGCACCACCACCGACAATGCCGAGGCCAGGCCGAAGCTGGCCGCCACCACCATGGATCGCTTGGCCAGGTCGACGTGGCGGCGCCGCAGCAAATACCATGCGCTGATAGACATCACGAACATGGCGCCAGCCACGTAGCCCGCGCTGACGGTATGCACGAACTTGGCCTGCGCCACCGGGTTGAGCAGCACGGCGGCGAAATCCGTCATTTCCATGCGCATGGTGTCGGGGTTGAACACCGCACCCACCGGGTTCTGCATCCAGCCGTTGGCGATCAGGATCCACAGGGCCGAGAAATTGGTGCCAAACGCCACCAGCCAGGTCACCATCAGGTGGCCCACCTTGGACAGGCGGTTCCAGCCGAAGAAGAACAGCCCCACGAAGGTGGCTTCCAGGAAGAACGCCATCAGGCCTTCGAGCGCCAGCGGTGCGCCGAAGACATCGCCCACGTAATGGCTGTAGTACGACCAGTTCATGCCGAACTGGAATTCCATGACCACGCCCGTGGCCACGCCCAGTGCGAAGTTGATGCCGAACAGCGTGCCCCAGAACATGGTCATGCGGCGCCAGATATCGCGGCCGGTCATGACGTACACGCTTTCCATGATGGCCAGGATGAACGACAGGCCCAGCGTGAGCGGCACGAAGATGAAGTGATACATCGCTGTCGCGGCGAACTGCAGGCGCGACAGATTGACGACGTCGAGATCGATCATGGAGGGCATCCTACGAAAAGACAGCAAACCACGATGGCACGCGCACGCCGCGGCCGACGCAACAGGTAGCCCATGATAAGGGCGTACGTGGCAACTTCATAGAGATGCTCCCGAGTTCACGCCGCGACGTCATTCCCGGCCTCGCAGCTTGCCGGCAAAATCCAATACTTTCTGTACCTTGGTGCCCAGCTTCATCAGGCTTTGCAGCGTCTCGGGCGGCAGGCGGTGCACTTCGTCGAACCAGCCGGTGCACAGTTCGATCAGTTCGAGCATCTCGCGCATGCGCTGCTGGGCGTAGGCTTCGGATGCGCCGGCAGGCGGCGCAAGCAGGGTATCGCGCAGCAGCGTCAAGGTGGGATCGATTTCGCGCTTGCGCTTTTCTTCCATCAGGATGCGGAAGATTTCCCAGACATCCTGGGGCGCTTCGAAGTAGTCGCGCCGGTCGCCCACTTGATGCACCAGCTTGACCAGGCGCCAGGACTGCAATTCTTTCAGCCCCATGCTGACATTGGAACGCGAGAACCCCAGTGCTTCGGCAATGTCGTCGGCGTGCAGCGGCTGCGGCGCCAGGAACAGCAAGGCATAGATCTGCCCCACCGTGCGGTTCACCCCCCAGCGGCTGCCCATTTCGCCGAAATGCAATACGAAACGCTCGGTTTGGGGGTTGAGTGGCATACTTTTGTTACTTTGATTTCAGTAATTCCTGAAATTATCGAATTAACCAAAATCAAAAGCAAGTCAAAAAAGCCACCCGCAGGTGGCCATTGCTTTGAAGTGGCCTGGTTCAGGCCGGCTTGTGTTCCACGGCCCGCACCAGGCTGGCCACGTCGCTGACCCAGCCGAAGAAGGTCTCGACGTTGTACAGCGTGGCCTGCAACGTGAATGCGGGCCCCGCCTGGGTGGTGGCATCGGCCAGCAAAGCGCAGAAATATTCGTAGTGATAGGCGTCGCGCAGCGTGGACTCGACGCAAACGTTGGTGGCTATGCCGGCAAACAGCAGGGTGCGCAGACCGCGTGATCGCAACAGGCTGTCGAGCGTGGAATTGAAGAAGCCGCTGTAGCGGGTCTTGGCGACGACGATGTCGCCCGCTTGCGGGGCCAGCGCGTCGACCAGGGCGTAGTCCCAGCCGCCCTTGCACAGCAGCTTGCCGTCCAGTGCGGCCTGCTGGCGCATGACGCGCAGCGCATTGGACTTGTGCCAGTTGGGCGAGCCGGGGCCGCCGGCCTCGACATATTGGGCATCCCAGCCGTTCTGCAAGTACACCACTTGGATACCCGCGGCCCGGGCCGCATCCAGCGCCCGCAGCGTGCCCTCGACGGCCCCGGCCGCCTGCGAGATGTCGAAACCCGCCTGGTCCATGTAGCCGCCCTTGGACACGTAGGCGTTCTGCATGTCCACCACCACCAGTGCGGTCGAGGCGGGATCGAAATGCAGTGCTTGCGGGCGCGCGTCCAGTGACAGCGCGCCTTGGCCGGCGAACGGCGGGCGGCCCACGCGCCGGGCGTCGTCGGGATCGTTGAGACGGAAGGAAGATTGCCTGGTCATGCCATGCTCCTTTTTACTGGTCCAGCTTGCCGATGCCGGCGGCTTCGATGCGCTGCTGCAGTATGCGCCGGCTGTCCGCGATGAAATCGCGGTATTGGCCGGACGGCTCGGCAAACAGCCTGATCGACAAAGTCTCGGCCGCGTATTTGATCAGTTCCGGATCGGCCACCGCCTGCTTCACTGCTTCGGCAATCTGCCGCTGGATCGCCGGATCCACGCCGGCCGGCGCTGCCAGGCCCAGCGTATAGCCGGTATCGAGGTTGTCGTGGCCCAGCTCGCGGAAGGTAGGCACATCGGGAGCATTGGGCAGCCGCTGCTCCCCGGACACCACCAGCACCCTGACCTTGCCCTGGTCGATGAACCCGATGCTCGACGGAATGATGTTGCCGAACAGAATCTGGATCTCGCCGCCCAGCAAGGCGATCATGGCCGGCCCCTGCCCCGCGAACGGGATATGCACCATGTCCAGGTCGAACTGCTTCGACAGCCACGACAAGCCCAGGTTGGTCGAGTTTGACACCCCATACGACCCGTAGAACGTCTTGCCCTTGTGCTGGCGCGCATAGGAAAGGAAATCCTGGAAGGTCTTCACCGGCGTATCCGCGTTGACGAACAGCGCAAACGGGCTGGCCGCGAAACGGGTGATCGGCACCAGGTCTTTATCGGGATCGTAGGACAAGTGGTTGTACAGCAGCGGATTGAGCTGGAAGGTGGAGTCGGACGCGAACAACAGCGTATAGCCGTCGGCCGGTGCACGCGCCACGGCCGATGCCGCGATCGACTCGCTGGCGCCCGGCCGGTTTTCGACGATGACCTTCTGCCGCCAGATCTCGCTGAGCTTGCGCGCCAGGGCACGCGCCATGCTGTCGGTGCCGCCGCCCGGCGCATACGGCACGATGAGCCGCACGGGCTGCTGCGGATAGGCATCAGGCGCCGCCGCAGCGGTGTTGCCAGTCAACAGGCCGGCGGCGCAAGCCAGCGCGGCCAGGGCTTTTTGGTAAGGTATCATGCTTAGTCTCCAGGGTTCCCTGGGCACGGCACGGCGCGCACCAAGGACGTTGATTCGAACAAGAAGCAATAGGAAAAGAAAAGATGGGCTCGTACGAACCGGTGGTCGCGTTGATGCGGGGCCTCGAGGTCTTGCGGTGCCTTAACGAACAAGGGCCCGCCAGCGTGGGCCAGCTTCACGCCCACACCGGCATCGCCAAGCCCACCATCGTGCGCATTCTCGAAACGCTGGCCCATACAGGCTACGTACAGCGCTGCGACGACGACCGCAAATACTCCGTTACCGCGAAAGTGCTGGCATTGGCCAATGGCTACGACGCCCAGGCCCAGTTGCTGGCGGTGGCCTCGCCCATCCTCGACGCGCAGCGGCAAACCGTGGGCTGGCCGATCGAACTGGGCGTCTTCGACAATGACGCCATGGTCATCCTGAACACCAGCCGCAAGGCCGGCGTGCTGGCGATCAACCGCAAGCCTGGCTCGCGCGTGCCGGTACTGCGCACGGCGCTGGGCCGCGCCTATTTGGCGGCCCTGGCCCCGTCGATATTGCACGACCAGCTGCTCAGGCTGGCCGAGTTGCCGGGCCCCGACTTCGACCCGGCCAGGAAGAAAACCGAACTTGCGGCGATCCTGGCCACGGCACGCGAACGCGGCTACGCCGTGGCCGACACGGAAACGCTGAGCAACGGCCGCGCCCTGGGCTGTGCCATCGTGCACGACCACGAGCCCATCGCCAGCGTGAACATCGTGGTGCATACCTCGGCCATGTCGCGCGCCGAACTCGAACAACGGTTCGGCGACGTCATCCGCACCATTGCCGCCGACATCTCGGACGCGCTGTAGCCCCACAGCCGTTCGAGGCCCCTCCAGTAGGATAAGCATGACTTCCCAGCCCGCCAGGTCGTTTCAACTATTGAAATACCATTTCAATAATAGTCTAAACGACCGAAGCCCCAACCAGCACCCAGGGCTTACCCCAGCCCGCAGTCGACAGCCCCGGCACCCATCCCACGCATGCCACCCAGCGTGGCCAAGAATTCAAGAACTCAATCGCCCCCAGCAGCCTGGCGCATTGAACCCGTCACGACGCCAGAAGAACCAGAACATGGCCCCTTCAACCCTTGACCACCACCGCCCCCGACACCCGCTTCGCCTTGTCCCGTGCCGCATCGACATCCCCCGAGGTGGCCAACGCCACCCCCATGCGGCGCTTCACAAAGGATTCAGGCTTGCCGAACAGTCGGATATCGGTGCCGGCCTCGGCCAAGGCTTGCGCCACCTGGTGAAACGACACCCCACGGGCGTCGACGCCGCCGTAGATGACGCTGCTGGCGCCGGGCTGGCGCAGCGCGGTGTCCACCGGCAAGCCCAGCAGGGCGCGCGCATGCAGTTCGAACTCGCTCTGCACCTGGCTGATCATGGTGACCATGCCGGTATCGTGCGGCCGCGGACTGACCTCTGAAAACCACACCTGGTCGCCAGCCACGAACAATTCGACTCCGAATACCCCCATGCCGCCCAATTCGCCAGTGATGGCGCGGGCGATATCGCGGGCACGCTCGAGCGCCAGGGGCTGCATGGCGTGGGGCTGCCAGCTTTCGACGTAGTCGCCGTCGACCTGCAAGTGGCCGATAGGATCGCAGAAATGCGTCTGGATGCTGCCGTCGGCGCCGCGTGCCCGCACTGTCAACAGCGTGATTTCGTAGTCGAAGCGGATGAAGCCCTCGACAATGATGCGGCCCGCCCCTACCCGGCCCCCTTCCTGCGAATAGCGCCAGGCGCCGGCGATATCGTCGGGCCCATGGATGACCGACTGGCCCTTGCCCGATGAGGACATCACGGGCTTGACCACGCAGGGGTAGCCAATGCCGCCGTCTATGGCCTGGCGCAGTTCGGCATCGGAATCGACGAAACGGTAAGGCGATACCGGCAGGCCCAGCGTTTCGGCGGCCAGCCGGCGGATACCTTCGCGGTTCATGGTGAGCTGCGCGGCGCGGGCCGTGGGTGTAACACGCACCGTGCCGGCGGCCTCGAGCTCGACCAACGCCCCGGTGGCGATGGCCTCGATCTCGGGCACGACCACGTCGGGGCGCTCTTGCTCGATGAGCTGGCGCAGGGCGTCGGGGTCGGTCATGGGAATGACGTGCGCGCGGTGCGCCACCTGGTGGCCCGGCGCGTCGGCATAGCGGTCGACCGCAATGACCTCGACACCCAGGCGCTGCAGGGCGATGATGACTTCCTTGCCCAGTTCGCCTGCGCCCAGCAACATGACGCGGGTAGCCGAAGCGGACAAGGGCGTGCCCAATATGGGCGCAGGGACAGAGGACATGATGGCGGGCCTGGTCAAGAGTTGAAACGGAAAATTGCGGCGCCAGCATGCCATAGCCCCCAAGCGCCGGCAACCTGCCATACTGCGATTAAAATCCGTCCATGACCGACCATCCCCTTCCCTCGTGCGGCACCGCGCTCGACTCTGCGCACCGCACCCTGCAAATCGAAGCACAGGCCATCTCCGACCTTTCGGCACGCCTGGACGATAGCTTCACTCGCGTGGTCGACATGCTGCTGGCCTGCCGCGGCCGCGTGGTGGTCAGCGGTATCGGCAAGACCGGCCATATCGCGCGCAAGATCGCCGCCACGTTTGCCTCGACCGGCACCCCCGCCTTCTTCGTGCATGCCGCCGAAGCCATCCACGGCGACCTGGGCATGGTCACCCGCGACGACGTCCTGATCGCGATCTCGCATTCCGGCTCGGGCCAGGAACTCCTGACCATCCTGCCGGTGGCCCGCCGCATGGGCGCCGGCCTGGTAGCCATCACGGGCAACCCGTCTTCGGAACTGGCCCGCCTGGCCGACCTGCACCTGGACACCAGCGTGGCGCAGGAAGCCTGCCCGCTGAACCTGGCGCCCACCGCCAGCACCACGGCGGCGCTGGCCCTGGGCGATGCGCTGGCCGTGGCCTGCCTGGAAGCCCGAGGCTTCGGCCCCGAAGACTTCGCCCGCTCGCATCCCGGCGGTACGCTCGGGCGCCGCCTGCTGACCCACGTGCGCGATGTCATGCGCCAGGGCGCCGCACTGCCCACCGTGGCCGAAGACTCGCCCCTGTTTCCCGCCCTGGAAGAAATGTCGGCCAAGGGCATGGGCATGACCATCGTGCTGGACGCGGCCGGCAAGCCCTCCGGCATCTTCACTGACGGCGACCTGCGCCGCCTGATCGAGCGCCACGGCGACATCCGCAACCTGACCGTGGTCCAGGGCATGACCCGCATGCCGCGCAGCATCGGCCCCGATGCGCTGGCCGCGGAAGCGGCCCGCCAGATGGACGAGCAGCGCCTGAACCAGATGCTGGTCCTGAATACCGACGGCACCCTGCTGGGCGCCCTGCACATGCACGACCTGATGGCCGCGAAAGTGGTATGACCATGACAACATCCCGTTCCTCGACCCACCCCGCCGAAGCCCTGGTACTGGCCCGCATCACCCCGGCAGTGCGCGAGCGGGCGGCCGCCGTGCGCCTGATGGTGTTCGACGTCGACGGCGTGCTTACCGACGGCAGCCTGTACTACGGCGAAAACGGCGAACTCTTCAAGCGCTTCCATGCGCTGGATGGCCATGGCCTGCGCCTGCTGCTCGAAGGCGGCCTGAAAGTGGCGCTGATTACCGGCCGGTCGGGCCCCATCGTCGACCGCCGCGCTGCCGAACTGGGTATTGCCGAAGTCATGCAGGGCGTACGCGACAAGGGTGCGGCCCTGACGGAACTCGCCCAGCGCAACGGGGTCGAACTGAACCAGACCGGCTACATGGGCGATGACATCATCGACCTGCCCGCCATGCAGCGGGCCGGTTTCGCCGCCAGCGTCGCCAACGCGCCCGGCTACATCGCCCAGGCCGCGCACTGGGTTGCCTCGCAACCCGGCGGCGGCGGCGCGGTACGCGAATGCTGCGACCTGCTGCTGGCTTCGCAGGGCCGGCTGGGCACCTTCATGATGGCGCCCGGCCTGCTAGGCCCTGGCGCCATCCAGTAACTGCGCCCGGCATGAAAGAACGCTTCCCTTCCCTGATTGCCCTGTTCCTGCTGATTGCCCTGGTGGCCGGCACGTGGTGGGCTGCCGACTACGCGCAGCGCGCCATCCCCATCGACCCGCCGCGGCGCCTGACCCACGAAATGGATTCCTGGGCGCGCGATTTCGTCATGCTGCGCACCGATCCGGCCGGCCAGCCCATCAACCGCCTGGAAGGCGAGTACGCCGAGCACTTCCCCGACGACGATTCGTACCACATCACCGGCCCGCGCGCGATCGGCCAGCAGGAAGCCAACCCCATCACGGTCGGCACCTCGAAGACCGCCATCATGGAACACGGGGGCCGGCGCATCGTCATGAACGGCAACGCACATGTGCACCGCCAGCAAGATGCCAACAACGACTCGCTGGACGTGCGCAGCGAACAGCTCATCATCCTGCCCGACGACGACGTGGTCTACACCGACCTGCCAGCAGTCGTCATCAAGGGCAATTCGCGCATGAGCGGCACTGGCATGCGCTACAACAACAAGACCCGCCAGCTCCAGGTATCGGCGTCCACCGACGTCGAGATCGCCGGCTCCGAAACACGCAAGCGCCCCTCGGGCGACTCAACCCAGACCCAACCATGACCCACTTACGGATCTCTCTCGCTTTGCGATCGCTTGCCTGCATGTTGCTGCTGGGCATGGCGGCCCACGCGCATGCGCAGCAGAACGCGCCCGCCGAAGAGCCCAGCACGCTGATCCTGTCCGACACCCTGCACTACGACGACGTCAAGCGGCAAAGCATTTTCACCGGCAACGTGGTGCTTACGCGCGGCCTCATGAAGCTGACGGCCGACCGGCTCGAAGCCAATGAAGACGCGTCCGGCAACCAGTTCGGCACGGCCACGGCCAATAAGGGCAACATCGTCACCATCCGCCAGGAACGCCCCGAGACCTTCGAAGTCATCGAAGGCAAGGGCCTGCGCGCCGAATACAACAGCGGCACGAGCGAGTTCGACCTGATCGGCCAAGCCATCGTCACCCGGTACATCTGTGGCAAGCCGTTCGACACGATCCGTGGCGAGCGGGTGCGCTACAACGAGAAAACCGGTGTCTACCAGGCTCAGGGTGGGCCCAATTCGTCGGCGCCCGGCGGACGCGTGCGCTCGTTTGCCGCGCCGCGCGCCAAGGCCGACGCCGCCATCGCCGAATGCCGCGCCGCCAAGGGCGGCACGAGCGCCAAGGCCAAACAGGGTGGCTGACCGCCCCGTTCCCCGTTGTTTTCATCCGCATACACAATGACTCAGATCTCCACGCCTCCACCTGCGCCCTCTGCCTCGGGCGTCAAGCAGGGCAGCCTGCGTGCCACCGGCCTGCGCAAGGTCTACAACGGCCGTACCGTGGTGCAAGATGTCTCGCTGTCGGTCGTCAGCGGCGAAGTCGTGGGGCTGCTGGGCCCCAATGGCGCCGGCAAGACCACCAGCTTCTACATGATCGTCGGCCTGGTGCCGGCCGACGCGGGCCGTATCGAAATCGACGACATACCGATCACCTCGATGCCCATCCACAAGCGGGCTCGCATGGGCCTGTCGTACTTGCCGCAAGACGCCTCGGTATTCCGGCGCCTGACGGTCGAGCAGAACATCCGGGCGGTGCTTGAACTGCAGGTCGATGCCCAGGGCAAAAGCCTGTCCGAGGCCCAGATCAAAGAACAACTGGAAGCCTTGCTCGACGAGCTGCAAATCGGCCATATCCGCGGCAACACCGCCATCTCGCTGTCCGGCGGCGAACGTCGCCGGGTGGAAATCGCCCGCGCGCTTGCCACGCACCCGCGGTTCATCCTGCTTGACGAGCCCTTCGCAGGTGTCGACCCGATCGCGGTGATCGAGATCCAGCGCATCGTGCGCTTCTTGAAGGGCCGCGGCATCGGCGTGCTGATCACCGACCACAACGTGCGCGAAACGTTGGGCATCTGCGACCGCGCCTACATCATCAGCGAAGGCAAAGTGCTGACCGATGGCCAGCCTGACGAGATCGTCGGCGACCCGGCCGTGCGGCGCGTCTACCTGGGCGAACACTTCCGCATGTAACCGCTCCGGCCCCTGGGAAAACCCCATCCCCGGGGCATCTCTATGACGTGGCATGCGCTTGTCCCAGGGCAACTTGTTTTACCCGGCAGAGTCTATACACTAGTACTAACAGCCGCCGCCCGACAGCGGCAGTACCGTAGTTCAACCCCCCTCATTTCCCTCTACAGGAGACCCTACCCCCACATCCCCGCGCAATACCGCGCAACTATTTCTCTTTCAGAAGGAGAGCGCACTATGAACCTGAGCATCTGCGGTCGTCATCTCGACGTCACCCCGGCCATCCGGGAATATGTCATGAATAAACTGGCGCGAGTGCTGCGGCATTTCGATCACGTGATCGATACCCAGGTCATGCTCTCAGTAGAGCCCCTGCGGCATAAAGCCGAAATCACCATGAGACTGCGCGGCAAAGACATCCATTGCGAAGCCGTGGATGAAAACCTTTACGCAGCCATTGACCTGCTGGCCGACAAAATCGACCGCCAGGTCCTCAAGCACAAAGACAAGGTGCAAAGCCATACGGCAGAGTCGGTGAAGCGACAAGCTGCTGCCATCGCGCAGCAAAATCCGTAGTCCCGCGCTTCATCCACGCTCGAGTCGTCCACGCACCCCAGCTTGAGCCCGAAGATCCCCTGGCGGATCTTACCGATCCCGATGTCCCGCGAGATGCAGTATCCTTCCCGCCGGGGCATCGGCAAATCTCTCCCCCGTTTACTTCCCTCTCCCATTGCCGCCCGGAACCGACTATGCTTGCCGGATCCCGCAACCGGCGAGCGGCCGCAGCCAGTTTTTGCACTGCGGCATATAACCCTATAATGATCCGCATGAATCATTTGTCGCGCATCCTACCCGCCGGCAACGTCGTGCTCGACATGCAGGCCACCAGCAAGAAGCGGGCATTCGAGCAGGCCGGCTTGCTTTTCGAGAACTATCACGGCCTGGCGCGAACCATCGTGTTCGACAGCCTGTTTGCCCGCGAGCGCCTGGGGTCTACCGCCCTGGGGCAGGGCGTAGCCGTGCCGCACGGCCGCGTAAAGGGCCTGGAAGAACCGCTGGCCGCGTTCATCCGCCTGGCGCAGCCGGTGCCGTTCGACGCCCCCGACGGCCAGCCGGTCACCATGCTGATGTGCCTGCTGGTACCCGAAACCGCCACCCAGCAGCACCTGGACATCCTGGCCGAGCTGGCCCAGCTCATGTCCAACAAGGCGCTGCGCGAAGCCCTGGGCACCGAAGCCAACCCGGCCGAAGTCCACCGGATGCTCACCACGGGCCAACGCTGACCTTCGCCGAGCCGCTGCCATGCTTACCGTGCAGGAACTGGTCGACGACAACGCCGACGGAATCCCCTTCAACTGGATCGCGGGCCACAGCGCCGCCGAGCGCGCCATCCGCGATGACGGCATGGCAGCCGCCGACCTGGTCGGCCACCTGAACCTCATCCACCCCTCGCGCATCCAGGTGTTCGGCCAGGAAGAGCTGGCCTACTACAGCCGCTTCGACCTGCGCCGCCGCACGCACCACATGGACGAGCTGCTGATCGGCGGCGTGCCGGCCATCTTGCTGGCCGACGGCCTGACCCCGCCGCAAGACCTGGTCGACCAATGCGACCAGCACCAGGTGCCGCTGCTGTCCACCCCGGTGGCGGCGGCCCAGCTCATCGACCTGCTGCGCATCTATCTAAGCAAGAAGCTGGCGCCCACCACCACCGTGCATGGCGTCTTCATGGACGTGCTGGGCCTGGGGGTGCTGATCACCGGCGAATCGGGGCTGGGCAAGAGCGAACTGGCGCTTGAACTGATCTCGCGCGGGCATGGCCTGGTGGCCGACGACGCGGTGGAATTCTCGCGCATCGCCCCCGGCATGATCGAAGGGCACTGTCCGGCGCTGCTGCAGAACATGCTGGAAGTCCGCGGGCTGGGACTGCTGGATATCCGTACCATCTTCGGCGAGACCTCGGTGCGCCGCAAGATGCGCTTGAAACTGATCGTGCACCTGGTGCGCGCCACCGCCCAAGACAAATTCGAGCGCCTGCCGCTGCAAGACATCACCCAGGACATGCTGGGCATGCCGGTGCGCAAGGTGATGCTGCAAGTGGCAGCCGGCCGCAACCTGGCCGTGCTGGTCGAGGCGGCGGTGCGCAACACCATCCTGAAACTGCGCGGCATCGATACCCTGGGCGAGTTCATGGAACGCCAGGCCATGGCGATTCTGCAAAGCAGCAAATAGCCGCCGCGATGGCGGCCCCGACGCCATGGCGGTAACACGCTACCAGGCACTGGCCGATGATATCGCGCGTTCCATCCGCGAAGGCCTGCTGCGCGAGGGCGACAAACTGCCGTCAGTGCGCGAAACCTGCGCCAGCCGCGCCGTCAGCCCGTCTACCGTGTTCCAGGCCTACTACCTGCTCGAGGCGCGAGGCCTGGTGCGCGCCCAGCCGCGTTCGGGCTATTACGTACGCGCGCTGCCCCGGGCCCTGCCGCCCGAACCCGGCACGTCGCAGCCAGGCGGCGAGTCCACGTCGCTGGCCATCAGCGCCCGCATTTTCGACATTCTCGATTCCGTGCGCGATCGCAAGGTCGTGCCGCTGGGCTCGGCGTTCCCGGCGGCATCGCTGTTTCCCCTGGAACGCCTGGGCCAGGCCATGTCCGGCTACCTGCGCCATCTCGACCCCCACGACACGGTCGAAGGCTTGTCGCCGGGCAACCCGCGCCTGCGCCGCCAGATCGCCCTGCGCTACCGGGCGGCCGGCGTAGCCGTAGGCCCGGAAGACGTGGTCATCACCACCGGCGCACTCGACGCGCTGAACCTGTGCCTGCACGTAACGACCCAGCCGGGCGACGCGGTCGTTGTCGAATCCCCCACCTTCTACGGCGCGCTGCAGGCGCTGGAGCAGCGCGGGCTGAAGGCGGTCGAGGTACCCACCCATCCGCGCCAGGGCATCGACCTGGACGCGCTAGAAACCGCCATCGCGCGTCACGCCCCCAAGGCCTGCTGGCTGATGACGCAGTTCCAGAACCCGCTGGGCAGCCTGATGCCCGATGAGAACAAGCGCGAGCTGGTCGCCCTGCTGGCGCGCCACCAGATTGCGCTGATAGAAGACGACGTATACAGCGAGCTGTACTTCGGCGACATACGCCCCCTGCCTGCCAAGGCCTACGACACGCAGGGCCTGGTGCTGCATTGCTCGTCGTTCTCGAAATGCCTGGCGCCAGGGTATCGGATCGGCTGGGCCGTGGCGGGCCGCTATGCGCGGGCGGTGCAACAGCTGAAGCTGGCGACCACGCTGTCGGCCTCGGGGCCGCCGCAGGGTGCGCTGGCCCAGTACCTGGAACAGGGCGGCTACGATCGCCACCTGCGCCGGCTGCGCGGCACGTTGGCGGCCCAGCAGGAACGCATGCTGGATGCCGTGGCGCGTTATTTCCCGGCCGGTACGCGCGTGACGCGCCCGCAGGGCGGCTTCTTCGTGTGGCTGGAAATGCCGCCGGGCACCGATGCCCTTGCCTTGCATCGTCGCGCGCTGGCGCGTGGCATCAGCGTGGCGCCCGGGCCGATTTTTTCGGCCAGCCAGCAGTTCGGCCATGCCCTGCGCCTGAACTATGGGCATCCCTGGGACGACCGCATGGAAGACGCCATGCGCGAGCTGGGTAGCCTGGCCGGCCGCCGCGATGCGGCCCGGCCCCGGCGCTAGGGGCTAGGGGCTAGTTCAGCGTAGAGGCATCGCGCACGCGCTTGACCTCGAACGGCCTGACGCCGCCCGCCTGGTTGCCCCAGCTCGAGCGAATATACGAAACCAGCGCGGCGATGTCGTTGTCGGCCAGCACCGGCCCGAACGGCGGCATGCCATGCGGCCACGGATTGGCCGCCGTGGCCGGCGCGAATCCGCCATCGAGCACCATGCGGATGGTGTTGACCGGCGAGGGCGCCGTCACCGTGGGGTTGCCCGCCAGCGCGGGCCACGCGGTACCGCTACCCTGCCCCTGGTCTTGGTGGCACTGGGCGCAATGCTGCTGGTACAGCTTGCCGCCATGGTCCATCAAGGCCGCCGAAGGCTCGGGCCCTCGTGCAGGCCCGGCCGCCGGCGTGGACGGCAAGGACTTCAAGTAAGTGCCGATGGCCAGCGCATCATCGTCGTTCAAGTATTGCGAACTGCCCAGCACCACTTCGGCCATCGGCCCGCTGGCCGTGGAATGCCGGGCCATGCCGGTCTGCAGCAGCATGGCGATGTCTTGCGCGCTCCAGTTGCCGAGCCCCGTGTTCGGGTCGTTGCCCAGGGGCGGCGCATACCAGTCCAGGCCGGCAATCAGCCCGCCGGCCAGGCCGTCGGCCGCCCGGGTGGCGCCCAGGCGATTGCGCGGCGCGTGGCAGGCCGCACAGTGCCCCAGCCCCTCGACCAGGTAGCGGCCACGGTTCCATGGCACGGATTCGCCGGGATCGGCTTCAAGCACGCCGGGTTGGAAATACAGGGCGCGCCAGAAAGCCAGCAGGCTGCGCTGGTTGTACGGGAACGCCAGTTCGTGCGGCCGGCTGGGCTGGCTGACGGGCTCGAGCGTGCGCAGGTAAGCGAACAACGCATCCGAATCGGCTCGCGAAATGCGGGTGTATTCGGTGTACGGGAAGGCCGGATACAGCAGGCTGCCGTCTTTCGACTTGCCGTTGTGCAATGCCCGCCAGAAATCATCGGCATTCCAGTCGCCGATACCGGTTTGCGGATCGGGGGTGATGTTGGGGCCGTACAGCGTGCCGAACGGCGTGGGAATCGCCGTGCCGCCGGCATAGGCCTGCCCGCCTTGCGTCGTATGGCAAGCCATGCAATTGCCCAGGCGGGCCAGGTAGCGCCCCTGCTCTACCATGCGGCCGGTGTCGGCGGGTGCCGCCAAGGCGGCGCCCGGGGCAGTTTCGCGCGTGCCCATCCAGTACAGCGTGGCGATGGCCGCAAGGCACGCCAGCAGGATGGCCAGCAAGCAGTATTTGACGATGCGCTTCATGCCGGCCCTTTAACGTTGCGCCTGGCTGCCGCATTCGGCAGGCAAGTTCAGTGATCCCGCGGGATCCGGCACGTAGGGTTCGACCACCGGACGCGACGCCAGCCATACCGACAGGGCGCCGATGTCTTGCGGCGTGAGCTTGTTGGCAATGTCGGCCATACAGTCGGGCGCCGCAGCGTGGCGCAGGCCGTTCTTCCAGCCGCCGATCTGGGCGCCGATATAGTCGCGCGGCAGGCCCAGCAGGCCCGGAATGGCGGGCGCCAGGCCGCTGAGCGCCGCGCCGTGGCAGGCAACGCAGGCCGGCAGCCCACGGGCCAGATCGCCTTGCATGGCCAGCACGCGGCCGTGCTCGAGCACATCGGCCGACACGGCCGGACGCGCCGGGGTGGGATACGGAACGTGCTGATCGGCGAAGTAGGCGGCGATTTCCAGCAGGTAATCGTCGGGCAGGCCGGCCAGCAAGTGCGCCATGGGCCGATACTGCCGCAAGCCGTCGCGGAAGTTCAGCAATTGGTGATACAGGTAATCGCGCGGCTTGCCGGCCAGCCGCGGATAATAGCCATCCGACCCCGCTTTGCCCTGCTCGCCATGGCAGGCTGTACAGGCCGCGACCCGCGCCCGCATGGTGCCCGGTTGCAGCGTGGCTGCATCTTGGGCGGCTGCCGGTGCGGCCGGCCAGGCCAGCGCCGCGCCCGCCAGGGCCAGCGCGGCCAGGTGGCGCCGCGCCTGCGACATATGGTGGAAAAGGGAAGGTGCTGACATTGCTGCAGTATGCGATAAGAAGATAGGCGGACAGGCCAGGAGGCGAACGGTCCGGGCGCGACAAGGTTACGCTACCGCTGCCGGCCGGTACAGGATCAGTGGCGCAGTTTACGGCCATATCAGATGACATCGCGCCCGCATTATGACGGCAAAATCATGCAACAATCAGAGCCATGCTAAGAGTTGTCCTTATCACCGGAATCTCCGGCTCAGGCAAGTCGGTGGCGCTGCGCATGCTGGAAGATGCCGGCTACACATGCATCGACAATCTGCCGGTTCGTTTTCTCAGCGAGTTCGTCGCCAGCGCGCGCGACGATGGCCTGGAACGGGTTGCCATTGCCATCGATGTACGCTCGCCGGGCGAACTGGCCGAACTGCCGGGCGTGATCACCGCCATGCGTTCCATGGGTACTTCGCTGCGCGTGATCTTCCTTGACGCCAACACCCATACGTTGGCGCAGCGGTATTCGGAATCGCGCCGCCGCCACCCGCTGACCGACCGCCTGTCGCGCGGCGGCCAGACGCCGTCGCTGCTGGATTGCATCTCGCTCGAGCGCGACTTGCTCGCCCCGCTGCGTGAACAAGAACATGTCATCGACACCTCGGACCTGACGCCGGGCCAGCTGCGCTCCTGGATCCGCGACCTGATCCAGGCCGACCGGCCGCCCCTGGTGCTGACCTTCGAGTCCTTCGCCTACAAGCGCGGCGTTCCCAGCGACGCCGACCTGGTCTTCGACGTGCGATGCCTGCCCAACCCCTACTACGACCGCAACCTGCGTCCGCTGACGGGCCGCGACGCGCCCGTGGCCGAGTGGCTGGCCAGCTTCGATATCGTCGGCCAGATGATCGACGACATTGCCGGCTATCTGCAGCGCTGGTTGCCGCAGTACACGCAAGATACGCGCAACTACCTGACCGTGGCCATCGGCTGTACCGGCGGCCAGCATCGCTCGGTGTACGTCGTCGAGCAACTGGCGCAACGCTTTGCCGAACACGACCCGCTGCTGGTGCGCCATCGCACCCAGTTGCCGGAAGAGCCCACATGAACGGCGGGCGCCTGATCCTCGCGCCCATCCTGGTCGGACTGGCCGTCTTGATCGCCGGTTGCTCGTCGCCCGGTACGCGCAAGGCCGGGGGCTACTACCAAGACGACGGGCCAGGCGCCAACCCGCCTTCCGACCTGGACAACATTCCCGATGCCGTGCCGCGGCTCGAGCCCCTGGCCAGCGGCGCAAATCGCCCCTATACGGTATTCGGCAAGCGCTACGTGCCCGTGGTTGACGACGAGCAGAACTACAAACAGCGCGGCCTCGCCTCGTGGTACGGCAGGAAATTCCATGGCAAGCGCACGTCCAACGGCGAGGTCTACGACATGTACGCCATGACGGCGGCCCACCCCACCATGCCGCTGCCCAGCTATGCGCGAGTCACCAGCAGCATCAACGGCCGCACGGTGGTCGTGCGCGTCAACGACCGGGGGCCGTTCCACAGCGACCGGATCATGGACCTGTCGTACGCGGCAGCGCGCAAGCTGGGCATCATCGGCCCGGGCAGCGGCGAAGTCACGGTCGAGCGCATCCTGCCCTCGGAAATTCGCCTGACCCAGTCGCAAAGCCCGGCTGGCGATGCGCCCAGGGCCGAGGCGGCGCAGGCCTCGGCCGACTCCACGCCGCTGCCGGCTGCCACCAACCTGGCCATGACCGAGACTGAACTCGAGCCGGCCCGCGCCATGACTGCCGCGATGCCTGCCGAGCCCGCCGATGGCGTGTACCTGCAGATGGGGGCGTTCAGCCAGCCGTCCAACGCCCAGACCCTGATGCACCGGGTCAATGGCCAGCTCGATAGCGAAGCCGGCATGCCGCCTGCCGTGGTACAGCAAACCGGCAGCCTGTATCGGGTGCGCATCGGCCCCTACAGCGACCGGGCGGCCGCACTGGGCGCGGCCCGGCAAGTGGCCGACCGCACCGGCATCCTGCCCAGCCTGGCCGCCCCCTAGGGCCTACCAGGGCAGTTCGGCTTGCCCGTCGGCCACGCGGCGCGCCCGCGCATCGCGGCCGGGATAGCGGTGTCCTTCGTGCGCCAGCAGCGCCTGCTTGCGTGCCAGGCCGCCACCGAACCCCGTCAACGACGTATCGCGGCCCACGACGCGGTGGCAAGGGATGAAAATCGAAATGGGATTGCGCCCGATCGCCTGGGCAGCCGCCCGCACCGACTTGGGCTTGCCGATGGACACGGCCAGATCGCCATAGCTGCAGGTCGTGCCAAACGGCAGGCCCAGCAGGGCCTGCCATACGGCCTGCTGGAACGCCGTGCCTTGCGGATCGAGCGCCACATCGAACTCACGCCGCTGCCCTGCAAACCATTGGGCCAGTTCATCGCGGGCCTGGCTGAGTACAGGATGCGTGGGCGCAAACCGCCAGGCCGGCGACGGCGGCGGCAAATCCGATTGGTCCAGGAACCAGGCACCACGCAGCGCGGTATCGCTTGCGGCCAGCCGCAAGCCGCCCAGCGGCGTGTCAGTATCCAGGTAGACGACGGCTTCGCAAGGGGCCAGGCGCTTCATGACGACGCCTTGCGTGCCAGGGCCATTGCGTACAAGGCATCGCGCGGCTGCCCGGTCACCTTGGCGGCCACCCGCGCGGCATCGCGCACCGACAGGGTTTCGAGCAAGGCATCGAGCAGCGTACCGGTGGCCGGATCGTCAGGCTCGGCCGCATCGGCGGCGGCCTCGGCGGCGTGCACGATCAGCACGAACTCGCCCTGCGCGCGATGCGGGTCGGCGGCCAGCCACTCGGCCGCCTGCGCCAGGGGCAAGGTGGCGATCTGTTCGAAACGCTTGGTGAGTTCGCGCGCGATAGTCAGCATGCGCTGGGGCCCGCAGGCCTCGAGCAGGTCGGCCAGGCAGGCCGCCAGGCGGTGCGGCGATTCGAACATCACCACGGGCGCGGGCAAGGCACACCACGAACGCAGCCAACGCTGGCGCGCCATTGCCTTGGACGGGGCAAAGCCGGCAAACGCATAGGCGGGGTTTTCATCCGAGGTGGCCCCGCTGCCCATCAGCGCCGCAATGACCGAGCTGGGCCCGGGCACCGGTACCACCGTATAGCCCGCCGCGCGCACCGCGCGCACCACGCGCGCCCCCGGGTCGCTGACCGCCGGGGCACCGGCGTCGGATACCAAGGCCACTCGCTGGCCCTGCGCCAGGCGCTGGCAGATGTCCTGGGCGGCGGACGCCTCATTGTGGCGATGGGCGGCCATCAAGGGGGTGGAAATGCCCCAGGCGTCGAGCAGGCTGCGGCTCGAGCGCGTGTCTTCGGCGGCAATGACATCGGCGCGAGCCAGCGCCTGCCAGGCGCGCAGGCCCAGGTCGCCCAGGTTGCCGATGGGGGTGGCCACGACATACAGCGCGGCCTCTGGCCAATGCTGGCCGGCCACGCGCTCGGCCATGCGGGTCCAGGCGTCGCCGGCGGTCGCGGGCGGGACATTCTGATTCATTGGAAGCTGGCGGCTAGGCGGCAAATTGTGCCAGTGTAGCCGTCCGACTTGCCCAGAGCACGCTCATGCACGACCCCTTCCTGGAAATCGCCTACGAACATGCCCGCCGGGCCCAGCAGCGCCTGCTGAAGCGGCGCCGCGCCGCCGCCGGCCGCAGCGCGCGCCAACCCGCCGAGACGGCCAAGCCGCGGACCTCGCCCACACAACAGGCCGGCTCGGCCCACGAAAGCCAGGCGCTGCGGCTGCTGGCCAGCGCCGGCCTGGTACCGCTGGCGCGCAACCTGCACTGCCGCACGGGCGAGATCGACCTGGTCATGCGCGACGGCGACACGCTGGTGTTCGTCGAGGTGCGTGCGCGGGCCAGCGGCCGCTACGGCGGCGCCGCGGCCAGCGTCGGGCGGGCCAAGCAGGCCCGCCTGCTGCGCAGCGCCGCCTTGCTGCTGCCCGACCTGGCCCACCGCCACTGGAGTGGCCGGATCCCGCCGGTGCGCTTCGATGTGGTGGCCTTCGAAGCCGGCGGCGTCCACTGGCTGCCGGCCGCCTTCTGACTATTGCCGGCCTGGCGCCGTGAGATAATGCCGGCCATGGATATGACCTCTCGGATGACGTCGCACTTTCGCGACGCCATGGCCGTCTGCGAACAAAGCATGCACGCGCTAGCGGGCCCGCTGGCCAGCGCGGTCGACGTGGTGTTCGCCGCGCTGGCCAACAATGGCAAGATACTGGCGTGCGGCAATGGCGGCTCGGCTGCCGATGCGCAACATTTCATTGCCGAACTGGTCGGCCGCTTCGAACGCGAGCGGCTGCCCCTGGCCGGTGTCGCCCTCAATACCGATACGGCCATCCTGACCGCGGTCGGTAACGACTACGGTTTCGAAGAAATCTACGAGCGCCAGGTCAATGCCCTGGGCCAGTCCGGCGATGTCCTGGTGGCCATTTCCACCAGCGGCAACTCCGCCAACGTGATCCGCGCCATCGAAGCTGCCCACGACCGCGAAATATCGGTCATTGCGCTGACCGGCAAGGGCGGCGGGGTCGTCAGTGAACTCCTGACCGCGCACGACGTCCATTTATGCGTGCCCCATGACCGCACCATGCGCATCCAGGAAGTCCACGCCCTGCTGCTGCATGCCCTGTGCGATGGAATAGATGCCCTTCTTCTAGGAGACACCGAATGATGCCCGACGCCAAGACGGTTGCCCGCCCCCTGCTGCTGGCTGCCCTGATCGGTACCGCCGCCCTGTCCCTGTCGGCCTGCGCGCCGCTGGTCGTCGGCGGCGCCGCGGCCACCACCGCCGTGGTCATTACCGACCGGCGTACTTCGGGCGCCCAGCTCGAAGACCAGAACATCTCGTTCAAGGCCGAACGCCAGATCAGCGAAAAACTGGGCGACACCGCGCGCGTCAGCGCCATGGTCTACAACGGCGTGGTGCTGCTGACGGGCGACGTGCCGTCCGAAGCCGCCAAGGCCCAGGCCACCACGCTTACGCAGGGTGTCCAGCACGTCAAGTCGGTGGTCAACCAGCTCAATGTGGGCCCGGTCGCCTCGTTCAGCACCCGCTCGAACGACACCTGGCTGACCTCCAAGGTCAAGACCGCGCTGCTCAACACCAAGTATGTGCCGTCGGCCACCATCGCTGTCACCACCGAGCGCAGCGTGGTATACCTGATGGGCCTGGTCACCGAGTCCGAGGGCAACTATGCCGCCACGGCCGCGTCGGAAGTGGGCGGCGTGGCCAAGGTGGTCAAGCTGTTCCAGGTCATCAGCCGCGAAGAAGCGCTGCGGTTGTCCGGCCCGGGAACCCAACCGGAAGGTGCGCAGTCCAACAGTACCCCGCAGCCCAAGGCCGCCCCGATCGAATCGGGCGGCGGCGGCGCGGTCAACGGCGTACAGGCCATACCGATCAAATAAATGAAAAAGCTCATCCTGACCCTGGCCGTGCTGGTGGCGGCCGGCATCGGCGCCTGGTTCGTCTGGCGGCCGGCGCCGCCCGCGCCCGATGTGGCCTTCACCACCATCGAGGGCAAGACCTTCAGCATGCACGACCTGCGCGGCAAGGTGGTGCTGGTGAAATTCTGGGCCACCAGCTGCGTCACCTGCGTCAAGCAGATGCCTGGCGCGATCGAGACCTACAACGAATACGCGCCCAAGGGCTACGAGGCCGTCGCCGTGGCCATGAGCTACGACCCGCCCAACTACGTGCTGAACTTCGCCGAAACGCGCAAGCTGCCCTTTCCGGTGGCGCTTGACGTCAAGGGCGACATCGCCCGCGCCTTCGGCGACGTGAAACTGACGCCCACCGCCTTCCTGATCGACAAGCAGGGGCATATCATCAAGCGCTACCTGGGCGAATACGATACCGGCGAATTCCACGCCGCCATCGAAAAGGCGCTGGCTGCCGGTTAGGCCCCATCCTGAAAGAAGCCCCAGCGGCCGGGGCGGGCCAGCCAGCCGCATCATCACTGCTTGCATCCCAGGCTGCCCGCCATGCCCCAGAAAATCAACTTCAAGCTGTTGTCCGCATTCATGGCGGTGGCCGAGCATGCCAGCTTCCGCAAGGCCGCCGAACAGGCCTTTGTATCGCTGCCGGCCATCAGCATGCAGATCAAGCAGCTGGAGACGCAGCTGGGCGTTGCACTGTTCCAGCGCACCACCCGGCACGTCGAACTGACGCCCGAAGGCGAAGAGCTGCTGATCAGCACGCGCAAGGCCATGGCCGAGCTCGACGGCGGCCTGACCCGCATCCAGCAGGCCGCCGACGCCCAGCATGGCAACCTGGCCTTCGCCTGCGTGCCTACCGTGGCCGGCACCCGCCTGCCCGCTGTGCTGACCGAATACGCGCGCCTGTACCCGGGCATCTCGGTGCGCGTGCGCGAGCTGTCGCACCACGACCTGCTCGAGGCGGTGCGCCGGCGCGAGGTGGACTTCGGCATCGGCCCGGTGGAAGAAAAGCGCACCGAACTGGACTTCCGCCCGCTCTTTCTGGACGAGTATTGCGCGCTGCTGCCGCGCGGCTACCGCCACAATGGCCGCAAGACGATTTCGCTGCGCGAGCTGACGCGCCTGCGGCTGCTGACGCTGGCGCCCAATTCGCTGTTTCGCAATCACCTGGAAGACGCGCTGCGCGCCAACGGCATCGCGGCCGACCTGAGCTATGAGTTCACCCATGCCAGCACCCTGATCGCCATGGTCGAGGCCGGCCTGGGCGCCGGCATCCTGCCACGCATTGCCGTCCCCCGCAGCACCGTCCTGACCCCCGTGCGCATCGCACGACCCTCTCTGCACCGCACCATTGCCGTCATCACCATCCGGGGATACACCTTGTCGCCCGCGGGGGGAAAGCTGGTAGAGATGCTGAGACGAGAGGGATGAGTGGACGCAGGGGCGGGGGCTTGTGCCGCCCGCGCCCGGATAGCTAAAAATATCTGAATAATCCCTCATATTATTTGATTTGTTCCTGCCCGCGAGCGGCAATACCATGTACCTCGTGCATGGGCACCCTTTTCGCCCGCCTAGGAACCGACTGCCATGAAAATCCGGAAAATCGCCGGCGCGCTGGGCGCCGAACTGTCAGGCATCGACCTGGCCGGTGGCCTGAGCGCCGACCAGGCCACCGCCGTGCGCCAGGCCTTGCTGGACCACCAGGTCATCTTCATCAAGAACCAGCCACTTACGCCGTCGCAGTACCTGGCGTTCGCGCAAGCCATGGGCGAGCCCGTCGAATACCCGTTCGTGCGCGGCCTGGAGGACTATCCCACCATCATCGAGGTCAAGAAGCTGGAGCACGAGACCTCGAACTTCGGCGGCATCTGGCATTCGGACACCACTTACCTGCAAGAGCCTCCCATGGGCTCGATGCTGCTGTCGCGCGAAGTCCCGCCCTATGGCGGCGACACCTTGTTCGCCAATCAGTACATGGCGTACGAATCGCTGTCCGACACCCTGCGCGGATTGCTGGACGGGCTGGTGGGCATCAGCAGTTCGGCGCAGGCCGATGTCTCGAAGACCCGCGAAGACCGTATCCGTACCGATGGGCGCGAGGCGCCCAAGGAATACATGGCCGAGCACCCGGTGGTGCGCACCCACCCGGAAACCGGCCGCAAGGCCCTGTACGTGAACGTGGCGCACACGGTGGGCATCAAGGGCATGCGCCGCGAAGAATCCGCGCCCTTGCTGCAGTTCTTGTTCAGCCACCAGGTCAAGCCGGAATTCACCTGCCGCTTCGCCTGGGAACCCGACACCATCGCCTTCTGGGACAACCGCTGCACGCAGCACAATCCGGTCAATGACTACCACGGCCACCGCCGCATCATGCACCGCATCACCCTGAAAGGCGATCGCCCCGCCTAGGGCGGGGCGATCGGGCGAGCCCGGCCTGGCCGGAACAGATCAGAAGGCGGGCACCACGGCGCCCTTGTACTTGTCCTGGATGAACTGCTTCACCTCGGGCGTGTGCAAGGCATCGACCAGCTTCTTGATGGCCGGCGAATCCTGGTTGTCTTGGCGCGCAGCCACCAGGTTCGCGTAGGGCGAATCGGCGCCCTCGATGAAGAGCGCATCTTTGGTGGGCACCAGGCCCGCTTCCAGCGCGTAGTTGGTATTGATGAGCGCCAGCGCCACGTCATCAAGCGCGCGCGGCAGCATGGCGGCCTCGAGCTCGCGGAACTTCAGATTCTTGGGGTTCTCGATGATGTCGAGCGGCGTGGCCACGATATTGGCCGGATCTTTCAGCTTGATGAGGCCCTGCTTTTGCAGCAGCAACAGGGCGCGGCCGCTGTTGGACGGATCGTTCGGAATGGCCACCGTGGCGCCCGACGGCAACTCGGCCACCGACTTGACCTGGCGCGAATAACCGCCGAACGGCTCGACGTGCACCAGGCCCACCGGCACCAGGTGCGCGCCGCGGTCTTTATTGAAGGTGTCCAGGTACGGCTTGTGCTGGAAGAAGTTGGCGTCCAGTTCCTTGTCGACCAGTTGCAGGTTGGGCTGCACGTAGTCGCTGAACACCTTGATATCCAGTTCCACGCCTTCTTTGGCCAGCACGGGCTTGACCACTTCCAGGATCTCGGCGTGCGGCACCTGGGTGGCCCCCACGATGAGTTTTTCGGCATGGGCGGCACCGGCCAGCAAGAAGGCGGACGCCAGCAGGGCCGTCCGGGCAAGAAGGAAGCGCATAGGTAACCTCGTGGGATGGGACTGGGGCGGCCGCCCGGGCCGGACGGGCCGCGGCCGTTGCAAAAACGCCCCCAATTTACCTGAATGGCGGTTATTTGTCGGGCATAACATCATGGGTTTTGGGTATAAGTAATTCGCCCGGACTACAATCTGCCGTATGCTTGCCCTGGCAGCGCCGAGCCCGCGCCGGCGCAGGCATTTTTCCTTTTTCCACTCTTTAGCCGAGCTCCTCTTGCCATGACCGACACCCCCGACCCTGCCGCTGTTTCGTCGCCCGCTATCAAAGCAGCCGTTCTTTCCGAAGCACTGCCGTATATTCGACGATTCCATGGCAAGACCATCGTGGTGAAGTACGGCGGCAATGCCATGACCGAAGAACGCCTGCAGCGCAGCTTTGCCCACGATGTGGTGCTGCTCAAGCTGGTGGGGCTGAACCCGGTGGTCGTGCACGGTGGCGGCCCGCAGATCGATGACGCCCTGCGCCGGATCGGCAAGCAAGGCACTTTCGTGCAAGGCATGCGCGTCACCGATGCCGAGACCATGGAAGTGGTCGAATGGGTGCTGGGCGGACAAGTCCAGCAAGACATCGTCATGATGATCAACGAGGTCGGCGGCAAGGCCGTGGGCCTGACCGGCAAGGACGGCATGTTGATCCAGGCCCGCAAGAAGCTGATGGCCAATAAAGACAATCCCGACGAACCCATCGACATCGGTTTCGTGGGCGACATCACCCTGGTCGAGCCCGCCGTGGTCAAGGCCCTGCAAGACGACCAGTTCATCCCTGTGATCTCGCCCATAGGCTATGGCGAAGACGGCACCGCCTACAACATCAACGCCGACGTGGTGGCCGGCAAGATGGCCGAAGTGCTGGGCGCGGAAAAGCTGCTGATGATGACCAACACCCCGGGCGTGCTGGACAAGGGCGGCAAGCTGCTGCGCAGCCTCTCGGCCCAGACCATCGACGAACTGTTCGCCGACGGCACCATCTCGGGCGGCATGCTGCCCAAGATTGCCTCGTCGCTGGATGCCGCCAAGAATGGCGTGAATTCCGTGCACATCGTCGACGGCCGCGTCCCCCACTGCCTGCTGCTGGAGATCCTGACCGACCAAGGCGTCGGCACCATGATCAGCTCGCACTGATGCAGGTGCATCGCCATCTGCTGCGGCCGGCGGCGCGCCAGCGCCGTTCGCGCCGCATCGCCACGGGCGTGCCCGACCGCCTGTGGCTGTTCGACCTGGACAACACGCTGCACGACACTTCGCACGCCATCTTTCCGCTCATCGACCAGGGCATGACGGCGGCCGTGGCCGAGTCGCTGGGCGTGGACATCGATACCGCCAACCAGTTGCGCGCCCAGTACTGGCGCCGCTACGGAGCCACCGTGATCGGCATGGTGCGCCACCACGGTATCGACGCAAATGCCTTCCTGCGCCGCAGCCACGATTTCGACGTCAAGCCTTTGGTGCGCGCCGAGACCGCCCTGGCGGCCAAGCTGCGCCGACTGCCCGGCCGCAAGGTACTGTTGACCAACGCGCCGTTCCATTACGCGCGCGCCGTGCTGCGGCGCCTGGGCATCCTGCGCCATTTCGACAGCCTGTGGGCCATCGAGCACATGCGCCTGCATGGCGAGTTCCGTCCCAAGCCCTCGCCCGCCCTGCTGCGCTACGTGCTGGCGCGCGAAGGAGTGCCCGCATCACGCGCGGTGCTGGTCGAAGACACCCTGCCGAACCTGCGCGGAGCGCGCCGGGTCGGGCTGCGCACCGTGCATGTGTATCACCCGGGCACGCCGTTTGCATGCGGCGCCAACCACCGGCCGGGCTACGTCGACTTACGGGTAAACTCGGTCAGCGACCTGCTGCTGCGCCGCCGCCCGCTACGCGGCTAGCGCGCTGCCTTCTCTTCCACCCATCATTGTCAGGCCATGGCAAGCAAACCCGGCGAGCGCAAGACCCAGATCCTGCAAACCCTGGCGGAAATGCTGGAACAACCGCACGCGGCCCGCATCACCACGGCCGCCCTGGCCGCACGCATGCAGGTGTCCGAAGCGGCACTGTACCGCCACTTTGCCAGCAAGGCCCAGATGTTCGAGGGCCTGATCGAGTTCATCGAAGTCAGCCTGTTCACCTTGGTCAACCAGATCGCCGCGGCCGAGCCCCACGGCCTGGGGCAGGCACGCAAGACCGTATCGATGCTGCTGGCGTTTTCCGAGCGCAACAAGGGCATGACGCGGGTACTGACCGGCGACGCGCTGGTCACCGAAGACAACCGCCTGCAAGAACGCATCAACCACATCAACGACCGCATCGAGGCCACGCTGAAGCAATCGCTGCGCGTGGCCGTCAGCAACGGCGACCTGGCTCCGGACGCCAACATCACCGCACACGCCAGCCTGCTGACCCACCTGGTACTGGGGCGCTGGCTGCGCTACGCCCAAAGCGGATGGCGCGTGCCCCCGACCGTGCACCTGGATGAACACCTGCGGATGGTGCTGTAGGTTTTTTTGACGAGGCCTTGCGCGCCTACTCGCAACGGCAAGAACCCCGGCCATCCCAGCGATGCGAAAACTTGAGGCCACCCCAGCCCTCAGTGACCGACGTCCCAGAACCACAAGAACCTTCAACCCGCTAGGACTGCTCCCCCCGATGCCGCGAAATACTCATCAATATCCCGCACGCAATCCCCATGGTGAACAGCGCCGTCCCCCCGTAGCTCATGAACGGCAAGGGCACGCCCACCACGGGCAGGATGCCGGTCACCATCCCGACGTTGACGAAGACATAGATGAACACCATCATCGTCAGCGCACCAGCAAGCAAGCGGCCGAACTGCGACGACGCCCGCATGGCGATGGTCAGGCCGCGCGCGATCAGCAACACGTACAGCACCAGCATCGCCACGCCCCCGTACAAGCCGAATTCCTCGGCATACACGGCGAAGATGAAATCAGTGGTGCGCTCGGGGATGAAATCCAGGTGCGTCTGCGTGCCCCGCATGTAGCCCTTGCCGTACAAGCCGCCAGACCCCACGGCGATCATCGACTGGATCGTGTGAAAGCCCTTGCCCAGCGGGTCGGAACTGGGATTGAGCAGCGTGCAGACGCGCTGCTTCTGGTAGTCGTGCAGCAGCACCCAATCGATGCCGGACTGGCATAGCGTGTCTTCGTAGTAGATCAGGGTCCCGATGCCCAGGATGCCGATCACCGCCAGCGGTGCCAACAGCTTGAACGACAGGCCGGCAAAGTAGATGACGCAGAAACCGGCGCCGAACACCAGCAGCGCCGTGCCCAGGTCGGGCTGCAGCACGATCAGGCCGAACGGAGCCGCCAGCATCGCCGCCGCCACCAGGAAGTCGCGGACGCGCACTTCGCCTTCGTGGCGCTGGAAATACCAGGCCAGCATCAACGGCACCGCGATCTTCAGCATTTCAGATGGCTGAATGCGCGTAATGCCCAAGTCCAGCCAGCGCGTCGCGCCCTTGCTGGTTTCGCCGAAGAACTCCACGCCCAGCAGCAGCACCACGCCCACGGCATAGAACGGCAGGGCCAGCCGCATCAGCATCTTGGGCGGCACCAGCGCCATGACCCACATGGCGCAGAAGGCGATCAGGAAATTGCGCGATTGTTCGGCGAAGCGCCAGTCGGTACTACCGACAGCCGAGTGCATGACCGTCAGGCCCAGCGCGGCGAACAGCGCCAGGATGACCAGCAAAGGCCAGTCGAACGCAAGGAATACGCGCGCCAGCAAGGCACCCAGGCGTTTCATGGCTTGTCTCCGGTGGCAGACGACTCGAACAGGTCGGTCAGGTCGGACAACGCCGGCGCGGTCGAAGGCGTGCGCCGCGCCGGCATGGCAGGCGGCTTGGGAGCGGCGGTGGCCTTGGGTGCCGGACGCGGCCTGGGCCCAGGCGCCGGAGGGGCCGGCTGGGCCGCGGTCGTGCCTGGCTCTGTGGACGGCGCGGCGGCCGGCAGCGTGGGCGCAGCCGGCGCCGTCTTGGCCAGCCAGTAGTCGAAGACCTTGCGGGCAATGGGCGCGGCCACGCTTGCGCCCCAGCCGGCGTTCTCGACCAGCAGCGCCAGCGCGATGCGCGGCCGGTCGAAAGGCGCGAAACCCATGAACAGCGCGTGGTCGCGCAAGCGCTCGTCGAGCTCGCTGGCCCGGTACTGCGAACCGCGCAAGCTGAATACCTGCGCGGTGCCGGTCTTGCCGGCAGCCTGGTACGGGGCGCCGGCGAAGGCGAGCCGCGCCGTGCCCGCGCGAACCACATCGGCCATGGCGGCCTTGATGATGTCCACGTTCTGCTGCTTGAGCGGAATGCGGTGCTGCGGTGCCGAAGGCGTCACGCTGGTCTTGCCGGTGCGGGTGTCGCGTACCGCGTGCACCAGGTGGGGCCGCCGGTAGGCACCGCTATTGGCCAGCGTAGAAGTGGCTTGGGCCAATTGCAGCAGCGTGAACGAGTTGTAGCCCTGCCCCACCGCCACCGAGATCGTCTCGCCCGCATACCAGCGCTGCCGTTCGCGTTCTTTGTACGCCTTGCGCTTCCATTCAGTGGACGGCAGCACGCCGGCGCGCTCGCCGTCCAGGTCGATGCCGGTGATCTGGCCGAAGCCGAATTGCTTGGAAAAATCGTGCAGGGCGTTCACGCCGATTTCCGGGCCCAGCGAATAGAAGTAAGTGTCCGACGACACCACGATGGCGCGGTGCATGTCGGTCATGCCATAGGCGGCACCGCCGGCGTTGCGGAACCGCTGGCCGCCGAACTCGTAGTAGCCCGGATCGGAGATACGCTCGGTGGCGCTGCGCACGCCCAGCTCCAGCGCGGCCAGCGCCACGAAGGGCTTGTAGGTCGAACCGATAGGATACGTGCCGTACAGCGGCCGGTTGATCAGGGGATGGTCGGGCGATTCGTTCAGCAGGCGCCAGTTCTCGACATCGATGCCGTCGATGAACAGGTTCGGGTCGAACGACGGCTGCGACACGAAGGCCAGCACTTCGCCGGTATCGGGGTCCAGGGCCACCAGGGCGCCGCGCTGGGTGCCGAACGCTTCCTCGGCGACGCGCTGCAAGTCCAGGTCGATGGACAACATGATGTCGGAACCGGGCACCGGATCGATGCGGCGCAGCGTGCGCACCGGGCGCCCGCTGGCGGTGACCTCGACCTCTTCGACGCCGGTCTGGCCGTGCAATTGCTGTTCCCAGCTTTTCTCGATGCCCTTCTTGCCGATGACATCGGTACCGCGGTAGTTGCCCAGCTGGCCGGCGTTTTCCAGGGCCTCGATGTCGTTGTCGGCGATGCGGCCGATATAGCCCACCACGTGGCCGGCCGTGGCGCCCTGGGGGTATTCGCGCACCCAGCGGGCCCGCAGCTCGACGCCGGGGAATTCAAAAGCATGGGCCGCGAACCAGGAGGCCTCGGTTTCGTTCAGGTTATTGCGCAGCACCAGGCTGGCATAGCGGCTGGATTCGACCACGCGGCGCTTGAAGCGGCGCAGGTCGCCCGGGCTGACGTACACAATGGGCGTCAGGCGGTCGAGCAGCGCATCGACGTCGCCGGCCTGGGCCGGCACCACTTCGAGCGTATAAGTGCGGTAGTTGCGCGCCATGACCTGGCCGTTGCGGTCCAGGATCTCGCCGCGCCGCGGCGCGATCGGCACCACCGCGATGCGGTTGCGGTCGGCGCGTTCGGACAGCCCTTCGTAGCGGTCGACCTGCAAATACCAGAAGCGGCCCACCAGCACGCCAAAGCAGGCCAGCGCGAACACGCCGCCCACCCAGGCGCGCAACCTGAATCGCTGCTTCTGCTGTTGGCCGGTTTTCTTGAACTCGAACATGGGCGGGGCCTGTCGTGAAAACAGGCCCTAAACGGATGACGATTCGACGTCGTCGGTGCCGCGCTGCGGCAGGTGCAGCACCCAGCCGGCCAGCGGCCAGATCGCTACAGTGAGCAACACGCCCAGGGTCCAGTCCCAGCCCGGCCATTTGCCGGCCAGCCAGGCAAGCAGCATCTGCTGCACCAGCCGCGCCACAAAGAACACTGGCAGCATGTGCATGGCCTGGCTCCAGGGGTCGAAGCGCTGCAGGCGGCGATGCAACGCCACCGCCCCATAGGCCACCAGCGTATACGACAGCGCATGCCCGCCCAGCACGCTGGCATCGTGCACATCCAGCAGCAAGCCGAAGCAGAATGCCGCCACCAGGCCAACCCGGCGAGGTTCATGCACGCACCAGAAGGCCAGCACCAATAGCAGGATGTCGGGCGCGCCGTCCCATACCCGCCAGGGCAGCAGCGACAGCAGCCAGGCCAGCAGCAGCGTGCCCCAGACAAACGCCCCGTGCGCCGGGCGCGCAAGGCGCTCGGGACGTACATTGCTGGGCGTACCCAGGCGGCGCGGGGCCTGCTGTGCCGCCTGGTTATTGCGATCCACCGGTATCGGCCTCTTGAAGATTTGATTGCGCGCGTGCCACGTCGACCTGCAACACCAGGAAATGGCGGTAGCGCTCGGGATGGGCCAGGGGTTCGCAAATGGCGCGCGCGAATCCCGATGCGGTATCGCGCTCGACCGTCAGCACCTTGGCCACTGGCAGGCCGGCGGGAAACAGCCCGCCGACGCCACTGGTAACGATGATATCCCCTTCCTTGATGTCGGCATTGGCGGCCAGGTAGCGCACTTCGATGCGGCCCGGCGCATTCGAGCCGAAAGCGATCAGGCGCAGGCCATTGCGCAGCACCTGTACCGGCACGGACACGCGTTCGTCGGTGACCAGCGCGGCTTCCGCCGCCATGGGCGTGACGCGCACGATCTGGCCCACCACCCCGCCTTCGTCGATGACCGGCATGCCCGGGGCCAGCCCGGCCTGGCTGCCCTTGTTGAACACCAGCCGCTGTTGGAAGCTGTTGGCCGGCTCGTACAGCACTTCGACCACCACGGCCGCCTGGTCGACAGTATCGGTCACGCCCAGCAGGCGCCGCAACTGGGCGTTCTCGGCGGCCAGTTGCGCGGCGTGGCTCGCCACCTGCGACAGCTCGATGCGCTGGCGCTGCAGGGCCTCGTTTTCAGTGCGGATGCGGCTGGCGGCATTGAACCATTCATTGAACTGCTGGGCCAGGTCGCGCGGCGCCATGACGGCCCGCTGGAACGGGTACAGGCCCACGGCCACCGCGCGCCGCAGGGGTTCGAGGACGTGGAATTGTGAATCGAGAACCAGCAGGGCCAGCGACAGGGCGACCATGACGGCCAACCGGACTTCGGCCGGCGGGCCGCGCCTGAACAGCGGTGGAGACCCTTGTCGTTGCATGAATACCGAACCCAGGCGTCAGCCCGAAACCGCTGCGCCGGGCAGCGCCGGCGAGGCGGCGCCGGCCGGCGGGACGGACTAATCGTTGATGAAAATAGCGCCCAGTTTCTCTAGGTGCTCGAGCGCCTCGCCGCAGCCGCGCACCACGCAGGTCAGGGGGTCTTCGGCCACCACGACCGGCAAGCCGGTTTCTTCCTGGAGCAGGCGGTCGAGATCGCGCAACAGCGCGCCGCCGCCGGTCAGGGCAATGCCCTTGTCGGTGATGTCGGCCCCCAGCTCGGGCGGGGTCTGTTCCAGCGCGATCTTGACCGCCGAGACGATCTGGTTGAGCGGATCGGTGAGCGATTCCAGGATTTCGTTGGAGGACACCGTGAAGCTGCGCGGCACGCCCTCGGCCAGGTTGCGGCCCTTGACCTCGATTTCGCGTACTTCGGAACCGGGGAACGCCGAGCCGATTTCTTTCTTGATGAGTTCGGCGGTGGGTTCGCCGATGAGCATGCCGTAGTTGCGGCGGATATAGTTGACGATGGCCTCGTCGAACTTGTCGCCACCGACCCTTACCGAGCCCTTGTACACCATGCCGCCCAGCGAGATCACCGCGACTTCGGTGGTGCCGCCGCCGATATCGACCACCATCGAGCCGCTGGCGTCGGACACCGCCAGGCCGGCACCGATGGCCGCGGCCATGGGCTCTTCGATCAGGTACACGTGCGAGGCGCCCGCGCCCAGCGCGGACTCGCGGATGGCCCGGCGTTCGACTTGCGTGGAGCCGCAGGGTACGCACACGATGATGCGCGGGCTGGGCGCCAGCATGTTGCGCGGGTGGACCATGCGGATGAACTGCTTGAGCATCTGCTCGGTTACCGTGAAATCGGCGATGACGCCGTCTTTCATGGGGCGGATGGCTTCGATGTTGCCGGGCACGCGGCCCAGCATCTGCTTGGCCTCGCGGCCGACGGCCTGAATGATTTTCTTGCCATTCGGGCCGCCTTCATGGCGGATGGCGACCACCGACGGTTCGTCGAGCACGATGCCCTTGCCCCGGACGTAGATCAGCGTGTTGGCGGTACCGAGGTCGATCGCCATATCGCTGGAAAAATAACTGCGCAGGAATCCGAACATGGGAGCTCAGCGAAAATCAGGAAATTAGGGCCGGACTGCTGGCGGCGGGCGGCAAGCCAGGCCCGCCGGTCGAGTGCAGCGATTAAACCGTGAATGATAACTTATAATTTCACCGGAAATAGCGCATAAATGCGGGCTATTCATGGTTTGTCACAGGGCCGGGCAGTGTAAAACCCGGACCTTGCACGCCCGCCCGCCCACCTTCGATTTTTCTCTGCTTCCCACATGGCGCTCAACGAACAAGACGTGGCCCGCATTGCCCGGCTGGCCAGAATTGAATTGACTCCCGACCAGCGCAATCGCGCCCAGGACGAACTCAACGGCATCCTTCACCTGATCGAGCGGCTGCAGGCCGCCGATACCCAGGGCGTAGAGCCGCTGGCCCACCCCCTGTCGGCCCACCAGGACATCACCTTGCGCCTGCGCCCGGATGCGGTCACCGAGACGGCCTCGGAAGCGCGCCGGGCCGAGCTGCTGGCCAATGCGCCGGACGCCCGCGACGGCCTGTTCCTGGTTCCCAAGGTCATCGAATAAGCCATGACGACTTCCGCCCTGCATACCCAATTCGGCGGCATCGCCGAACTGCGCGCCGCGCTTGCCCAGCGCCAGGTCAGCGCCCGCGAACTGGCGCAAAGCGCCCTGGACGCGGCCGCCGCTGCCAGCGCCCTGAACAGTTTCCTGCACATCGACGAGGCCCTGACGCTGGCGCAGGCCGATGCGGCCGATGCCGCCCTGGCTGCCGGCACGGCCGGGCCTCTGGCCGGCGTGCCCATCGCCCATAAAGACGCCTTTGTCACCCGCGGCTGGCGCACTACCGCCGGCAGCAAGATGCTCGAGGGCTACGCCAGCCCCTTCGACGCCACCGTGGTGCAGCGCCTGCAGGCCGCCGGCGCCGTCTCGGTGGGCAAGCTCAATTGCGACGAATTCGCCATGGGCTCGGCCAACGAGAACTCGGCCTACGGGCCGGTGCGCAACCCCTGGGACCACGCGGCCGTGCCCGGCGGTTCGTCGGGCGGCTCGGCCGCCGCGGTGGCGGCCCGCCTGGTGGCGGCCGCCACGGGCACCGACACCGGCGGCTCGGTACGCCAGCCGGCGGCCCTGTGCGGCGTCAGCGGCATCAAGCCCACATATGGCACCGTGTCGCGCTTCGGTATCGTGGCCTTCGGCTCCAGCCTGGACCAGGCCGGCCCGCTGGCCCCCAGCAGCCGCGACCTGCTCGAACTGCTCGACCCCATGAGCGGTTTCGACCCCCACGACGCCACCAGCCTGGAAACCTGCGACGGCACGCCCAACGTGCCGGGCCGCATCCGCGCCGCCTACGACGCCGCGCAAGCCGGCTACGATGCGGCCGGCAGCCAGCCCCTGAAGGGCCTGCGCATCGGCGTGCCGCAAGAATATTTCGGTGCCGGCCTGGCGCCCGACGTGGCCGCGGCGGTCGAAGCCGCGCTGGCCCGGTTCGAGGCCCTGGGGGCCCAACGCGTAGCGGTGTCGCTGCCGCGCACCGAACTGGCCATCCCGGCTTACTACGTGATCGCGCCGGCCGAAGCGTCCAGCAACCTGGCCCGCTACGACGGCGTGCGCTACGGGCACCGCGCGGCCGAATATGCCGACCTGAACCAGATGATCTCGCGCTCGCGCGCCGAGGGCTTCGGCGACGAGGTCAAGCGCCGCGTGCTGATCGGCACCTACGTGCTGTCCCACGGCTACTACGACGCCTACTACCTGCAGGCCCAGCGGGTGCGCCGCCTGATCGCGCAAGACTTCCAGCGCGCCTATGCCGACCAGTGCGACGTGATCATGGGCCCGGTGACCCCCACCGTGGCCAAGAACCTGGGCGACAATCGCGACGACCCCACCGCCGACTGGCTGGCCGACGTCTACACGCTGGGCGTCAGCCTGGCGGGCCTGCCGGCGATGTCCATCCCTTGCGGTTTTAGTGCGCCCCCACGCCCCATCGGCCTGCAGATCATCGGCAACTACTTCGACGAAGGCCGCCTGCTGGCCATCGCCGACCGCTATCAACAAGTCACCGACTGGCACCGCCGCGTGCCCGGCCAGCAAGGCACCGAGCAATGAACTGGGAAATCGTCATCGGCCTGGAAACGCACACCCAGCTTTCCACTGACGCCAAGATCTTTTCGGGCAGCAGCACCCGCTTCGGCGCCGCGCCCAACACACAGGCCAACGTGGTCGACCTGGCGCTGCCCGGCAGCCTGCCCGTGATGAACCGCGGGGCCGCCGAGCGCGCCATCCGCTTCGGGCTGGCGGTCGGCGGCACGGTGGCACCGCGCTCGGTATTCGCCCGCAAGAACTACTTCTACCCCGACCTGCCCAAGGGCTACCAGATCAGCCAGTACGAGTTGCCGGTGGTGCTGGGCGGAACCGTCTCGTTCTTCGTGGGTGAAGAAGAAAAAACCATCAACCTGACGCGCGCCCACCTGGAAGAAGACGCCGGCAAATCGCTGCACGACGACTTCGCGCTGGCCAGCGGCGCCCCGGCCAGCGGCATCGACCTGAACCGCGCCGGCACGCCGCTGCTGGAAATCGTGACCGAACCCGAAATGCGCTCGGCCGCCGAGGCGGTAGCCTATGCGCGCGCGCTGCACAGCCTGGTGGTATGGCTGGGCATCTGCGACGGCAACATGCAGGAAGGGTCGTTTCGCTGCGATGCCAACGTATCGGTGCGCCCGGCAGGCCAGAAAGAATTCGGCACGCGTACCGAGGTCAAGAACGTCAATTCCTTCCGCTTCCTGGAACGGGCCATCCTGTTCGAGGCACGCCGCCAGATCGAACTGATCGAAGACGGCGGCACAGTGGTGCAGGAAACCCGCCTGTACGACGCCGACCGCGACGAAACGCGCAGCATGCGCAGCAAGGAAGATGCGCACGACTACCGCTATTTTCCCGACCCCGACCTGCCACCGCTGGTGATCTCGCCCGAATGGGTCGAGCAGGTGCGCGCCCAGATGCCCGAACTGCCGGCGGCCTTGCGCGCCCGGTTCGAGCGCGACTACGGCCTGTCGGCCTACGATGCGGCCCAGTTGTCGGCCAGCCGCGGCCTGTCCGCCTACTTCGAAGACGCGGCGCGGGCATTGCCGGCCGGCCAGGCCAAGCAGGCGGCCAACTGGATCATGGGTGAACTTGCCGCCGGCCTCAACCGCGAAGAGAAAGACATCGCCGACGCGCCGGTGCAGGCCTCCGCCCTGGCCGCCCTGATCGCCCGCATCGCCGACGGCACCATTTCCAACAAGATCGCGCGCGACGTGTTCGCGGCCATGTGGGCCGGCGAGCACGGCGGCCAGCCCGACGCCATCATCGAGGCGCGCGGCCTGAAGCAGATCAGCGACACCGGTGCCATCGGTGCCATGATCGACGAGGTGCTGGCGGCCAACCCGGCCATCGTGGACGAATACCGCGCCGGCAAGCAGAAGGCGTTCAACTCGCTGGTCGGCCAGATCATGAAAGCCGCCAAGGGCAAGGCCAATCCGCAGCAGGTCAACGAACTGCTCAAGCAGAAGCTCGATAGCTGAAAAAAGCCCGGGCGGCCGCCCGGGCGCCAGCCACAGCAGGGTTTACCCTGCTTCGCGCTTCTCAAATCCGAACTTTCACAAAGCTGAATAGCCGATCTCGCTGATTCGCGGAAGAATAATGTCGGGGCCAGTTGCGCACAGCAGCCCGGGCCATGGGCCCACCCCAAGACATAACGCGAACACCAGGAGATAGGATGAATTTTCGCCAACCGCTCACCGCTGCCCTGTCGGTAATCACGCTTTCGATCGCCTCGGCAGCCTACGCGGCCGACTACCCCACGCGCCCGATCACGCTGATAGTGCCCTTCGCCGCGGGCGGCCCCACCGACGTCGTGGCGCGCACGCTGGGCAACGAACTCAGCAAGGAACTCGGCCAGCCCATCGTGGTCGAGAACCGCACCGGTGCGGGCGGCACGCTTGCGGCAACCTTCGTGGCCAACGCCGAGCCCGACGGCTACACCTACCTGATCCACCACAACGGCATGGCCACGGCCACGGCGCTGTATCCGAACTTGAAGTTCGACCCGCTGAAAAGCTTCGCCTACGTGGGTGAAGTCGTCGATGTGCCCATGACGCTGCTGGGCCGCAAGAGCCTGCCGCCCAACAACATGGCGGAATTCATCCAGTACGCCAAGAGCAACGCCGACAAGATCAACCTGGCCAATGCCGGCCCCGGCGCGGTATCGCAGCTTTGCGGATCACTGCTGCAGCAGGCCCTGGGCGTGAAGTTCACCACGATCCCGTACCAGGGCACCGGCCCTGCGATGGCCGCGCTGCTGGGCGAACAGGTCGACGTGCTGTGCGACCAGACCACCCAGACCATTCCGCACATCGCGGCCGGCAACGTGAAGTTCTACGGCGTCACCACGCACGACCGCATTTCCAAGCTGCCCGACGCCCCCACCCTGGAAGAACAAGGGCTGAAGGGCTTCGAGGTCAAGGTGTGGCATGGCATCTACGCGCCGGCGGGCACTCCCGCCGAATCCGTTGCCACTTTCAACAAGGCGCTGCAGACGGCGCTGCAGTCTCCGGCATTCACCGGCAAGATGGCCGACCTGGGCGCGGAAATCGTGTCCAAAGACCGCCAGACGCCCGAGTCGCTGCAAAAATGGGTGAAGTCCGAAATCGACAAATGGACCCCCGTGCTCAAGGCCGAGGGCATGAACGTCAACTAGGCGCTACAGGATGCCGTACTTGGCCCGGTAGGCCAGTACGGCGTCGCGGTTGCCGGCGAATTGCGCGTCGTGCTGCAGCAGGGCCAGGATATCGGCCAGCGATGCGATGCTGACCACTGGCATGCCGTAGGTCTTGGCCACATCTTGCACGGCCGAATGCGGCGACAGGGCATCGTCGGGCCCGGCACGCTCTTGGCGGTCGAGGGCAATGAGCACGGCGGCCGGCTCGGCACCGGCGGCGCGGATGATCTCGACCGATTCCCGCACCGAGGTACCAGCGGTGATCACGTCGTCGATGATGACCACCTTGCCCTGCAGCGAGGCCCCCACCAGGGTGCCGCCTTCGCCATGGTCTTTGGCTTCTTTGCGGTTGAACGCGAACGGCACGTCGCGCCCTTTCATGGCGGGGTGGCCGGCCAGCGCCACGGCCGTGGCAGTGGCCAGCGGAATGCCTTTGTACGCGGGCCCGAACAGCATGTCGAAGGCCACGCCCGAATCCAGCAGCGCCTGGGCGTAGAACTGTGCCAGCCGGCCCACCGAGGCACCGCTGTTGAACAGCCCCGCATTGAAAAAATAGGGGCTGATGCGGCCCGACTTGACCTTGAAGCTGCCAAAGCGCAGCACACCCTCGTCAAGGGCGAAACGGACGAAGTCGGTAGAAGTGGCAGAATCGGCGGCCATGCGACGGGGTTTCCGGAAAACGAGAAGAGAGCAGCATTTTAGCTGCCTTCGTCCCGCGCTTTGCCAGAGGCCGGCTTGCGCCAGCCGTGCATCAGTCGGTTAAATTCGGCGCTTGGACCGGCGCCGGCCGGCCGCTTTTCAGGAGTTCCGTCGTGCTGCGCATTACCTCGATCAACCTCAATGGCATCCGCTCGGCCTTTCGCAAGGGCCTGCAACCCTGGATGCAGGCCCACGGCGCCGATGTGCTTTGCCTGCAGGAAATCAAGGTCTCCCACGAAGACCTGACCGAAGACCTGCGCCACCCGCCCGGCTATACCGGGCATTTCTGCCATGCGATCAAAAAGGGCTACAGCGGCGTGGGCATGTACTTGCGCAATACCGCCGAGCGCGTGCAAACCGGGCTGAACTGCGAAGAATTCGATGCCGAAGGCCGCATCATCCGCGCCGACTGGAAGAACCTGTCGGTCATCAGCGCCTACCTGCCCTCGGGGTCCAGCGGCGATGAACGCCAGCAGGCCAAGTACCGTTTCCTGGATGTGTTCGGCCCCTGGCTGGACGAGATGATGGATGAACACAAGAAAACCGGCCGCGAATTCGTGATCTGCGGCGACTGGAACATCGCGCACAAGGAAATCGACCTGAAGAACTGGAAAGGCAACCTGAAAAACTCGGGCTTCCTGCCCGAAGAGCGGGCCTGGCTGACCGAAGTGTTCGACCGGCGCGGCTTCGTGGACGTGTTCCGTACCCTGGACGAACGCCCCGACCAATACACCTGGTGGAGCAACCGCGGCCAGGCCTGGGCCAAGAACGTAGGATGGCGTATCGACTACCAGATCGCCACGCCGGGCATCGCCGCCCGTGCCCGCGGCGCCGCCATCTACAAAGACGAGCGTTTCAGCGACCACGCACCGCTGACCATCGACTACGACATCACCTTATAGGCTTGGTTGCCCGGCCCCGTGTTTAAAAAATTGGGGCCATATTATTGGCATGAGCAGGGCGCCCGGCCCGGCCTGCCCTGCCCGCCCAGCAAGCCGGCGCCGCGGCAATGGCACGGCGGCCGTCCTGCGCTCCGCGTCAAAAATATAGGGACGGTTTTATTCACCCAGGGAAATTGCGCCACGGCATGTTGGCCGCAGCCCGTTCTGCGGCCCTTGAAAGCACCGGCGGAATTATGCGTCCCCAATATCAACCAGCCGCAACACCAATATCCATGCGGGTTTGCGGGCAGCGCCATTTTGCGCGGCCTTCCCGTTGCTCGTACAATTCCGCACCGAGCCAGTGCAATCGCGCACTGGCTTGGACCCTACTCGCACCATATCCGGGCAACCTTGCACCGGTTTGCGGCGTTCCCCAGGAGACCCGAGTGAAACTGCAGAGTCTTGACGACTTTCTGCGCCAGGTCGCTGCGCGCGACCCGCAGCAACCCGAATTCATGCAAGCCGTGCACGAAGTGATGGCCAGCCTGTGGCCTTTTCTTGAGCAACACCCCCATTACGCCGAGCACGCCCTGCTCGAACGGCTGGTCGAACCCGAGCGCGTGATCCAGTTCCGCGTGTGCTGGACCGACGACCGAGGCCAAGCCCACGTCAACCGCGGCTTCCGCGTGCAACACAGCTCGGCGATCGGCCCGTTCAAGGGCGGCATGCGCTTTCATCCGTCGGTAAACCTGTCGGTGCTGAAGTTCCTGGGTTTCGAGCAAACCTTGAAAAACGCCCTGACCACGCTGCCCATGGGCGGCGGCAAGGGCGGCTCGGACTTCGACCCCAAGGGCAAGTCCGACAGCGAGGTCATGCGCTTCTGCCAGGCGCTGATGCTCGAACTGCACCGCCACCTGGGGCCCGACACCGATGTGCCGGCCGGCGACATGGGCGTGGGTGCCCGCGAAGTCGGCTTCATGGCCGGCATGATGAAAAAACTGTCCAACTCGGCTGCCAGCACCTTCACCGGCAAGGGCCTGACCTTTGGCGGCAGCCTGATCCGTCCCGAAGCCACCGGCTATGGCACGGTGTACTTTGCCGAAGAAATGCTCAAGCGCGAAGGCTTGTCGTTCGACGGCTTGCGCGTGTCGGTCTCGGGCTCGGGCAACGTGGCGCAGTACGCGATCGAGAAAGCCATGACGCTGGGGGCCCGCGTGGTCACCGTGTCTGATTCCGACGGCACAGTGGTCGACGAGGCCGGCTTCACCCACGAGAAGCTGGGTGCGCTGATGCACCTGAAGAACGACCTGCGCGGCCGCCTGGCCGAGTACGCCGGGCAGTTCAAGCTGAACTACGTCGCGGGCAAGCGCCCCTGGCACGTGCCGGTGGACGTGGCACTGCCCTGCGCCACCCAGAACGAACTGGAACTGGAAGACGCCCGCACGCTGATCGCCAATGGCGTGAAGTGCGTGGCCGAAGGCGCCAACATGCCGTCTACCCTGGATGCCGCCAAGGCATTCATCGAGGCGGGCGTGCTGTACGCGCCGGGCAAGGCCAGCAATGCGGGCGGCGTGGCAGTGTCGGGCCTGGAAATGAGCCAGAACGCCATCCGCCTGGCCTGGACGCGCGACGAAGTCGACCAGCGCCTGCACGCCATCATGCGCGACATTCATGAAAACTGCGTGCGCCACGGCCAGGGCCGCGGCACGGCGGTCAACTACCTGGATGGCGCCAACATCGCCGGCTTCGTGAAAGTGGCCGACGCGATGCGGCAGCAGGGCTTGTATTAAGGCCCCCCCCCGAAGCGCTGCGCGCTTCCCCCCCAGGGGGGCGACGCTGGCGGACCGGCGGAGCCGGCTCCGCTGCGTCCCCGGTCTGGGTGCACCTGTTCATTCTCGAGTGAGTCGTACTTTGAACTACTGATACGCGGGCAAGGCCGGGCACTGCACCGCAATGGTTCAATGCCAGTCGTCGCGGTACACGAAGCGTGGCATCTGCCAATTGAAGCGCAGCGCCAGCAAGCGGAAAGCCAGGCCCACCACCAGCGCCACCGGCACCGCGGCATTGGGCGACAAGCCAGTTGCCAGCAAGCCCATATACAGGCCACCGGTCACCAGGGACACGCTGGCGTAGAGCTCTTTGCGAAACAGCAGGGGCACGTCGTTGCACAGCACGTCCCGCAGCACGCCTCCCGCGCAGCCCGTGATCATGCCGCTGATCAGCACGATGCTGATCGGCAGCTGCATCTGCTGCGCGACCTTGCAGCCGATGATGGTGAAGGCCACCAGCCCCACCGCGTCCAGCAGCAAGAACAGGCTGCGCAGGCGCCGCATCAGCGGCGCCCCCAGCGCGGTCAGCAGCGCGGCGCCGGCCGTCATGCCCAGATATTCGGGGTGCGCCACCCAGGTCAGCGGGTAATGGCCCAGCAGCACATCGCGCAAAGACCCGCCGCCCAGCGCCGTCACGCAGGCGATGATGCACACTCCCATCCAGTCCATGTCGCGGCGGCCCGCGGCCAGCGCAGCCGTCATGGCCTCGGCCACGATGGCCACCAAGTACAGAGAATGCAGCAACAATGTGGACGTTTCAACGTGCATGGGCAACCTCGAAGACACCGCGCACAGCCGGGGCGGGCTCGCGCGTCAGGCCGACGGCTCCAGCGCGTCGATGGTACGGCGCTGGTTCCAGAGCAACAACAAGCCCGGCAGCGCGATGGCCACCGTCAGCAGGAAGAAACCCGGCCAGCCCAGCCAGTGCACCAGCGGCGGCGTCAGGGGGCCGGCCAGGTAGATGCGGCCCACGGCCGACAGGGCCGACAGCAAGGCGAATTGCGTGGCTGAAAAGCGCTGCTGGCACAACGCCATCAGCAGCGCCACGAACGATGCGGTACCCAGGCCGCCGCACAGGTTCTCGATACCCACCGCGGCGCCCATCAGCCAGATGCTCTTGGGGCTGACGGCGATCACCCAGTAACCCAGGTTGGAAACGGCCTGCAAGATGCCGAAGGCCATCAGCGAACGATACAGCCCCCAGCGTGCCATCAGCGAACCGCCGGCCAGCGCGCCGACGATAGTGGCGACCAGCCCCAGCACCTTGTTGACGGTGCCCACTTCGGTCGGGTCGAAGCCGGCGCCGCGGATCAGGAAGGTCGTGGACAATGCCCCCGCAAAGGCATCGCCCAGCTTGTACAGCACGATCAGCGCCAGCACGGTATAGGCGCCGCGCCGGCTGAAGAATTCACGGAATGGCTCGACCACCGCCAGGCCCAGGCTGCGCGGCGCGGTGGCGGGCTGTTCGGGTTCGGGCGCCCACAAGGTGGCCAGCGCGCAGGCCAGCATTATCGCGCCCATCAACACGTAGGTCGCGCCCCAGCCCAGCCACTGGTCGGCCAGGATCAGCGCCAGCCCGCCGGACACCACCATGGCCAGCCGATAGCCCAACACCTTGATGGCCGCCCCCGCCCCCCGTTCTTCGCGGCGCAGCACGTCGGTGCAATAGGCGTCGAAGGCAATGTCCTGGGTGGCCGAGAAAAACGCCACCGCCACAGCCAGCAAGGCCAGCGGCAACAGGGCCGAGGCCGGCGACAGCGCGCCCATGGCCATGATGGTGGCCGCCAGCAGTATCTGCGTAACCAGCATCCAGCCGCGCCGGCGCCCCAGTACCGGGGGCACGTAGCGGTCGACCAGCGGCGCCCACAGGAACTTCAGCGTGTAGGCCGATCCCACCAGCGTCAGGAAACCGATTTCTTCCAGCGACACGCCATCGACCGTGGCCCACGCCTGCAAGGTTCCCCCGGTAAGGGCCAGCGGCAACCCGCTGGCAAAGCCCAGCACCAGCAAAGGCGCCACCCGGCGGCTGAAATAGACATGGGATGCGGCGGAAATAGAGGGCTCCTGGCAACGACGGCGCGGCGGGCGCCGGACACGGCATATTAACCAATGGCCGCCGGCCGGCGGTGCGCTGCCCCAGTGTCAGCCGCTCGCCGCGCGCCGCCGCGCAGCGCTTCAGGGGTGGGCCCCTTCAGGCCGCGTACCGATATACCGCCAGAGTGCTGCGCCAGCCCGGCAGCACGGTGATCTCGCGGTCTTCGTGGAATGTGGCGCGTTCGAGTATGCGCAGCCCAAGCTCACCGGCCAGGCGTTCGAAATCGCGCAAGGTGCACAGGTGGATGTTGGGCGTGTTGTACCACTGGTAAGGCATCTGCCCGGTCACGGGCATGCGCCCACGCAAGATCGACCAGCCGTGCGGCCAGTAGCCGAAGTTGGGGAATGACACGATGCCGTAGCGCGCCACCCGCGCCATCTCGCGCAGGATATGCTCGGTGCGATGCATGGACTGCAGCGTCTGCGACAGCACCACGGTATCGAACTGCTTGTCGTCGAACAAGGCCAGGCCGTCTTCCAGGTTTTGCTGGATCACCTCGACGCCGCGGCCCACGCAGGCAATGACATGGTGGTCGTCGATCTCGACACCCGCGCCGCGCACCTGGCGCTGGTCGCGCAGGTAGGCCAGCAACGCACCATCGCCGCAACCCAGGTCGAGCACCCGGCTGCCAGGCTCGATCCAGCTGGCGATGCGGACCAGGTCGGGACGCATCCCGGCCGTGCGTCCGGAACGGGCGGAAACGGGACTCATGCGGGATATCCTTCAGCGCAGGCCGGCACGGCCGCCGGCTCGGTTGACGGGGCTGCGGCCAGGGCCGCCGTCGCGGGTTCGCCCAGGCCCAGTTCGCGAGCAATGCGGTCGTAGTAGCCACGCACCACGGCGTGATAGCGCGCGTCGTCGAGCAAGAAGGCATCATGGCCGTGCGGCGCGTCGATCTCGGCATAAGTCACCGGGCTGCCGTTCTTGAGCAATGCGCGCACGATCTCGCGCGAACGCTCGGGCGGAAAGCGCCAGTCGGTAGAGAACGACACCAGCAGGAAATCGGCCTGCGCCGGCGCCAACGCGCGCGCCAGGTCGCCGCCGGTGCCGCGTGCCGGATCGAAGTAATCCAGCGCACGGGTGATCAGCAGGTAAGTATTGGCGTCGAAATAGCGCGTGAATTTCTCGCCCTGGTAGCGCAGGTACGATTCGACCTCGAACTCGACGTCGTAGCCGTAGCGATACGCGCCGCCTTCGGCCGGCTCGCGCTGGGTACGGCCGAATTTCTCGGCCATGTCATCGTCGGACAGGTACGTGATGTGGCCCAGCATGCGCGCCACCGACAGGCCGCGGCGCGGCACGGTGTTGTGCGCGTAATAGTCGCCGCCGTGGAAGTCGGGGTCGGTGATGATGGCGCGCCGCGCCACTTCATTGAAACCGATGTTCTGCGCCGACAGGCGCGGCGTGCTGGCAACCACGATGCAGTGGGCGACCCGTTCGGGACAGGTGATGGCCCAGCTGAGGGCCTGCATGCCGCCCAGCGATCCGCCCATGACGGCCGCGAAACGCTCGATGCCGAAATAGTCGGCCAGGCGTGCCTGGGCGTGTACCCAATCTTCGACCGTCAGCACGGGAAAGGCGGCACCCCAGGGATGGCCGGTGGCCGGGTTGATGCTGGCCGGCCCGGTGGAGCCGAAACAAGATCCCAGGTTGTTGACGCCAATCACGAAATAGCGATTGGTATCCAGGGACTTGCCCGGGCCCACCATGTTGTCCCACCAGCCGATATCGGTGGGATCGTCGACGGCCAGGCCGGCGACGTGGTGGGACGCATTCAGGGCATGGCAAACCAGCACGGCGTTGGTGCGCTGCGCGTTGAGCGTGCCGTAGGTCTCGACCGCCAGTTCGTACGATTGCAGCGATTGGCCACCGGCCAAGGGCAGCGGTTCGTCGAAGCGGATCAGCTGGGGAGTGACGATGCCAACCGAACCAGGTTCGGCTGGAGTGATGGCGCCGGGGGCAAGCCCCCCGGCCGGATCAAGGGCGGGAGCGGTCATACGGACCTCTTTAGCTGGATTTATAGAGGCGCCCGCAAGCGGATCAGGCAAATCGGCGCCGGTTTAAGTGGTAAGAGTTTAGCATTGCCTGCAGGGGTGGAGGCCCGTGACTGGGGGGTGCCGCGGGCAGTGGGGCGGCTGGCGGCCTGCAGTGATGCCAGGTGTCAGGCTCCGCAGGTGCCTGACACCCTACGATGGAGACAGTCGTGGCACACAAGGGTGTCAGGCACCTGCGGAGCCTGACACCTGGAAACAGCCAGGAATGGCACCGTTGCGGCGGCGCTTACACGGCCAGGGCGCCACCGGGTTCCTGGCCCAGATATTCGTAGGCGGCGGTGTTCACTCGGGAAATGCGCCATTCCACGGGCTGGCGGTTGTACGAGTAGGCGACACGGCGGATTTCCAGCAGGGGGGTGTGTTCGGCCACGCCCAGCCAGTCGGCATGCGCGGTGTCGGCCAGGCAGACGCGCAGGCGTTCGTCGGTGGCGATGACGTTCACGCCGAAGACGTCCTGGTACAGCGCATACAGGGTGCTGGGCCGCTCGCGCAGGTGGTGTTCGGCCATGCCGGGAAAGCGGGACTCGGGCAGGCAGATGTCGTCGGCCATCACCACGTCGCCGTTCAGCGACAGCACGTTCGAGAACTCGTATACGTAGGCGCCCGCCGGCAGCCCCAGGTGTTCGCGCGTGACGGCGGTGGCGCGCACGCGGCGAAAGCGCAGTAGTTGCGTAGAGGGATACGACTTGTGGCCGTCCTGGCGCAGGATGCGGAAGAACTTGAAGAAATGGTGGTTGCGCGTGTGCACGGCCACATACGTGCCGCGCCCCTGGTGGCGCACCAGGATGTTCTCGGCGGCCAGTTCGTCGATGGCCTTGCGCAGGGTGCCGATGGATACGCCGAAACGCTCGGCCAGGGTTTTCTCGGGGGGCACGGCGTCGCCCTGCTTCCATTCCCCCCGCGCCAGCGCCGCAAGCACCGCCTGCTTGACCTGGGTGTACAGGGGACTGCCAAGGGGAACAGTCGTCGTCGAGGTGTTTTTCATGGCGGAACCGGATTGAAGAGGCCGAATTGTAGCGGCGCATCACGTCGCAATCCAAATCATACAACTCATATATATGATTTAGTTGACGTCAATGTGCCACGCGCCTAAGATGCGACGAACCGGCCCCGGACCGAGCAACCTGGGCGGCCATCACACCAGAGAGGACAACAATGATTCACGCCGTATTGCACGATGCGAAAGACACGGTGGCGGTCGCCGTCGTGGAAGGCCTGAAGGCGGGCACCGAACTGAATGCCTGGATCATGGATGAAGACAAGATCATCCATCTGAAGGCGCTGCAGGACATTCCCATTGGCCACAAGGTGGCCCTGAAAGACATGGCGGTCGGCGACACGGTGTTCAAGTACGGCACCGACATCGGCAAGGTGGTCGAACCCATCAAGGCGGGCCAGCACGCCCACGTCCATAACATCAAGACCAAGCGCTGGTAAGCGGCGGCGGTCTTCATTACCGACTACACATATAGGAAACGCCATGGCCATCGTCAATGCTTCGACCACTTTCCAGGGATACCGCCGCGATAACGGACGTGTCGGCGTGCGCAATCACGTCATCGTCCTGCCGGTGGACGATATCTCGAATGCCGCCGCCGAAGCCGTCGCCAACAACATCAAGGGCACCCTGGCCCTGCCCCACCCGTACGGGCGCCTGCAGTTCGGCGAAGACCTGGAACTGCACTTCCGCACCCTGATCGGCACGGGCTGCAATCCCAACGTGGCCGCCGTCATCGTCATCGGCATCGAAGAAGGCTGGACCAAGCGCGTCGTCGACAGCATCGCCGCGACCGGCAAGCCCGTGGCCGGCTTCAGCATCGAACTGCACGGCGACCTCGACACCATCATGCGGGCCTCGCGCCAGGCCAAAGAATTCGTGCACTACGCCACCGCCCTGCAACGCACCGAATGCCCCATCGCCGACCTGTGGGTATCGACCAAGTGCGGCGAGTCGGACACCACTTCGGGCTGTGGCGCCAACCCCACCGTGGGCAACGCCTTCGACAAGCTGTACGCACTGGGCAGCACCCTGGTGTTCGGCGAGACCACCGAACTGACGGGCGGCGAGCACATCGTGGCCGAACGCTGCGCCAATGACGCGGTGCGCGAACGGTTCATGTTCATGTTCAACCGCTACCAGGAAGTGATAGACCGCTGGAAAACCAGCGACCTGTCCGAATCGCAGCCCACCAAGGGCAACATCGCCGGCGGCCTGACCACCATTGAAGAAAAGGCACTGGGCAACATCCAGAAAATCGGCAAGAAGTGCCGCGTGGACGGGGTGCTGGACAAGGCCGAGATTCCCACCGGCAAGGGCCTGTGGTTCATGGATTCGTCGTCGGCCGCTGCCGAGATGGTGACACTGTGCGCGGCTTCGGGCTACGCTGTGCACTTCTTTCCCACCGGCCAGGGCAATGTCATCGGCAACCCCATCCTGCCCGTCATCAAGATCTGCGCCAACCCGCGCACGGTGCGCACCATGGGCGAACACGTGGATGTCGACACCTCGGCATTGCTGCAGCGTGAAATCGACCTGGACCAGGCCGGCGACAAGTTGCTGGAATGCATGCTGGCCACCGCCAACGGCCGCTGGACCGCCGCCGAAGCGCTGGGGCACCGCGAATTCGTGCTGACGCGCCTGTACGAAAGCGCCTGACCGAAGCCAACGAGGTTTACCGAAGATGTACGCAGTCCGCATGGATCCGGCCCGCTTGACCGCCGGGCCTTGAAAACAATATGCGGCGTACGCCGCACCGGCGCACAGAATGCCGGGCCCGTACGCCGCCGTACGCCTATCCAGGCGCAATCCCCAAGGAGGAAGACATGAAGCGATTTACGCGTATTGCATCGGCCGCCTGCCTGTCGGCCGGCATGTTGCTGGGCACGACGGCCCGCGCCGAGGTATCGGAGCTGACCGTCGCCGTGCAGCCGGGCATCAGCTATTTGTCGCTGATGGTCATGCAGGATGAAAAGCTGATTGAAAAGCACGCCAAGCAGGCCGGCATCGACGACCTGGAGGTGAAATGGTCGCGCTTTGCCGGGGGCAACGTCATGAACGAAGCCGTGCTGTCGGGCAGCCTGCATTTCGCCTCGGGCGGAGTGGGCCCGCTGGTGACCATGTGGGCGCGCACGCGCGGCAACTTGAACGTGAAGGCGGTATCGGCCATCAATGCCATGCCGCTTTACCTGAACTCGCGCAACCCCCAGGTCAAGTCCATCAAGGACCTGACCGAGAAAGACCGGATTGCCCTGCCCGCCGTGCGGGTGTCGATCCAGGCCGTGACCCTGCAGATGGCGGCCGAGCAGGCGTTCGGCAAAGGCCAGCAGAACCGGCTGGACAAGCTGACGGTATCGCTGTCGCACCCCGACGGCATGACGGCGCTGCTGTCCGGGTCGAGCGAGATCACGGCGCATTTCACCTCGCCGCCCTTCCAGGACTTCGAACTGAAACAACCCGGCATCCATCGCATTCTCAGCTCTTATGAGGTGCTGGGCGGCCCCGCCACCTTCAACCTGGTATGGACCACCGAGAAATTCCACAAAGAGAACCCCAAGGTCTATGCGGCTTTCGTGGCGGCGCTGCAGGAAGCCACCGACAAGATCAACAACGACAAGACCTGGGCGGCCCAGGCTTATTTGCGCCTGGCCAATGACAAGCGCACCAAGCTGGAAGACGTGGTCGAGATCCTGAACAACCCCGATATCTCGTACACGCTGACGCCGAAGAACATCATGAAGTACGTGGATTTCATGCATAAGGTGGGGTCGATCAAAACCATGCCCGACTCCTGGAAAGACCTGTTCTTTCCCAACGCCCAGCAACTCGAGGGTAGCTGAGCGCCGCATCGAACCCAGCCCCGGCCCGTGGCCGGGGCGGCAAACAGGAGGGCAGGCATGACCGATGCAAGAACTGCCGCGCCGCTGCTGGACGTACGCGGCGTGACCCTGCAGTACAAGACCCCTGAATACCTGATCACCGCCACCTACCGCGTGGACTTCCAGGTGCTGCAGGGCGATCGCTTCATCTTGCTGGGCCCCTCGGGCTGCGGCAAGTCGACGTTGCTGAAAGCCGTGGGCGGTTATCTGCCGCCGGTGGAAGGCGAGATCCGGCTGAAATCGGAAGTGGTCACGCGGCCCGGGCCGGACCGCATGATGGTGTTCCAGGAATTCGACCAGTTGCTGCCCTGGAAGACCGTGCGCCAGAACGTGGCCTTTGCCCTGTTGGCCAGCGGCCGCCTGAATGCGCGCGAAGCCGACGAGCGCGCCATGCACTACATCCATAAAGTGAACCTGACCAAGTTCGCCGACAACTATCCGCACATGCTGTCCGGCGGCATGAAACAACGCGTGGCCATCGCACGCGGCATGGCTATGGAACCCGACATCCTGCTGATGGACGAACCGTTCGCGGCGCTCGACGCGCTGACCCGCCGCAAGATGCAGGACGAGCTGCTGCAGCTCTGGGACGACACCCGCTTCACGGTGCTGTTCGTGACCCATTCGATTCCCGAGGCGATCAAGATCGGCAACCGCATCCTGCTGCTTTCGCCCCATCCGGGCCAGGTCAAGGCCGAGATCAACAGCGTGCCGCGCGGCGAGAGCGATGCCGGCCGGCACCAGGAACTGGAAGACAAGATCAACGCGATGCTGTTCTCGGACCGCGTCGAAGAAGAGGGACAGCACCATGGCTGATCTGGACGCCCGCCCCGCCGCCGGCCGTGCCGAGCGCTACCTGGAACCGGTTGCCGACGAAGCCTTCGGCGTAGTTCAGAAACCCTTGTCGACCTGGGAGCGGCTCTACAACATCGGCGCGCTGCGCAAGCTGTTCCTGCTGGCCGTGCTGGCACTGATCTGGGAGACCTATGCCCGCAGCATCAACAACCCCCTGCTGTTTCCCACCTTCGGCGCCACCCTGGGCGCGCTGTACGACGGGTTCGTGCACGGCGCGCTGCTGCTCAAGGCCTGGACCTCGATCCGCGTGCTGCTGGTGGGCTATGCCGCGGGCATCGCGCTGGCCGCGCTGCTGACCGTGCTGGCCATTACCACCCGCCTGGGCACCGACTTGCTGGAGACGCTGACCTCGATGTTCAACCCCTTGCCCGCCATCGCGCTGCTGCCGCTGGCACTGATCTGGTTCGGCCTGGGCGAAGGCAGCGTGGTATTCGTGCTGATCCACTCGGTGCTGTGGGCAGTGGCACTGAACACGCATTCCGGCTTCCTGTCGGTATCCATGACGCTGCGCATGGTGGGACGCAACTACGGCCTGTCGGGCTTGGGCTATGTGCGGCGCATCCTGATTCCCGCGGCGTTTCCCAGCATCCTGACCGGCCTGAAGATCGGCTGGGCCTTCGCCTGGCGCACCCTGATCGCCGCCGAACTGGTATTCGGGGTCAGCTCGGGTTCGGGCGGGCTGGGCTGGTTCATCTACGAGAACAAGAACCTGCTGGAGATTCCCAATGTATTCGCCGGGCTGTTCACGGTGATCCTGATCGGCCTGCTGGTCGAGAACGTCATCTTCCGCACGATAGAGATCCACACCATACGCAAATGGGGAATGCAGCACTGACCAGCCGCGCGATCGGCGGCGACACGAGACCAAAGGAGAACTTGTAATGCGCAACGACCGTCACGCCTGTCCCGATACCCAGCGGCGCAAGGCGCTGGGCCTGCTCGGTGCCGGCGCCATCGCCCTGGCCCCCTGGTCGCGCGGCCTTGCCGCCCCGCAAGGGTGGCCGCAGCGGCCCATCAGCTATATCGTGCCGTTCCCGCCAGGCGGCCTGACCGACGTGGCGGCTCGCCAGGTCGGCCAGGCGCTGGCCACGGGCGAAGGATGGAATGTGGTGGTCGAGAACAAGCCCGGCGGCAGCGCCAACATCGGTGCCTCGCTGGTGGCCCGCGCCGATGCCGACGGCTATAGCTGGCTGGCCATCACGATGACGCACGCGGCCAATGCCACGCTGTTCGCCGGCAAGGCGGGCTACGACCTGAAGAAAGACCTGGTGCCGCTGGCCGGCCTGGCCTCGTCGGCCATGATGGTGGTGGTCAATGCCAAGAGCCCCATCCGCAGCCTGGCGGAACTGACCGCCGCGGCCAAGGCCAAGTCGCTGTCGGCCGGTTCCAGCGGCAACGGCACGCCGCCCCACCTGACCCTGGCGCTGTACCAGAAACTGACCGGCACCTCGCTGCTGCATGTGCCCTACAAAGGCGGCGCCCCTTCGCTTACCGACCTGATCGGCGGGCAGCTGGATGTGATTTTTTCCAACTATCCCGAGTCGCTGCCGCACGTCAAGAGCGGCACGCTGCGCGCGCTGGCGGTCAGCACCCAGGAACGCAGCCCCGACCTGCCCGATGTGCCCACGGTGGCCGAAGCCGGCCTGCCGGACCTGATCGTCGAGAACTTCACCGGCGTGCTGGGCCCGGCCGGCATGCCCGACGACCTGGTGCTGCGCATCGGCGGCGCCATCGAAAAGCAGGTGTCGCAACCCGCCATGCAACAAGCCCTGCATCGCCTGGGCTTCATCCCGCGACCGCGCGGCCCGGTCGCTTTCAAGCAATACCTGGACAGCGAAGTCGATCGTTGGGGCAAAATCATCCAGGAAGCCAAGATCCAGGTCGGCTAGCCGGCCACTTTCCTTGCGGGCTGGCGCAGGCCGGCCCGCCCAACGCCACTGAAGAAGCCAGATGCACATCGTCATTTCCGAATTCATGGATGAAGCGGCCGTTGCCGCGCTGCGCGCGGATTTCGACGTGCGCTACGAACCCGACCTGGTCGACCGGCGCGACGCGCTGCTGGCCGCCCTGGCCGATGCCGACGCACTGATCGTGCGCAACCGCACCCGGGTCGACGCCGCGCTGCTGGCGGCCGGCCCCGGGCTCAAGGCCGTGGGCCGCCTGGGCGTGGGCCTGGACAACATCGACGTGCCCGCCTGCCAGGCGGGCGGCATCGCGGTGCTGCCTGCCACCGGCGCCAATGCCCGCGCCGTGGCCGAATACGTCATGGCCACGGCCCTGATGCTGTTGCGCGGCGCCTATCAAAGCAGTGCACAGGTTGCGGCCGGCGCGTGGCCGCGCACCGAACTTTCCAACGGGCTCGAAGCCCAGGAGCGCACGCTGGGCATCGTCGGCTTCGGCGGCATCGGCCGGCTGGCTGCCAGCCTGGCGCAGGGGCTGGGCATGCAGGTCGCCGCCCACGATCCGCTGCTGCGCGACGAAGATCCCGCCTGGCGCGCAACAGGCGTGCAAGCCCTGCCGCTGGACGCCCTGCTGGCGCGCGCCGACGTGCTGACCCTGCATATCCCCTTGACCGATGCCACGCGCAACCTGCTGGACGCGGGCCGGCTGGCGTCCATGAAGCGCGGCGCCGTGCTGATCAACACGGCGCGCGGCGGCATCGTCGACGAAGCCGCGCTGGCGCAGGCACTGCGCAGCGGCCATTTGCGCGGCGCCGCCATCGATGTCTTCCAGGATGAACCGCTACCGGCCGGCAGCCCGCTGGCCGATGCGCCCAACCTGGTGCTGACGCCGCACATCGCCGGCCTGACCCAGGAAGCCAACACGCGCGTCTCCGGCATGGTCGCGCAGCGCGTGGCCCAGGCACTGCAAGCACGCTGAACCTGTCTTCTTTACTTGAGTCTTCCATGGCAACCGTAGACCTGAAGTCTTTGCATCAACTAGCCGCTGCCGCGCTGCGCGGCGCCGGCGCCAACCCCGACATGGCCGACAGCACGGCACGCGCGCTGGTCTATGCCGATGCGCAGGGCCTGCCCTCGCACGGGGTATCCCGCGTGCCCTCTTATGCGGCCCACGTACAGAATGGCCGCGCGGTGGGCGGCGCCGTGCCGCGTATCGCGCAGCAGCGCGGCGGCGCGGTGCTAGTCGACGCCGGCGCGGGCCTGGCCTTCCCGGCCTGTGCCCTGGCCGTGCAAGAAGCGGCCGCCCGCGCGCGGGCGCATGGGGTAGCGTTCGCGGGCGTCACCAACAGCCATCATTTCGGCGTGGCGGCCTATCACCTGGACGCCCTGGCGCGTCAAGGCCTGGTCGGCCTGGCACTGGGCAATTCGCCGGCCGCCATGCCGGCCTGGGGCGGCAAGCGCGCACTGTTCGGCACCAACCCCATCGCGGCCGCCTTTCCGCGCCGCGATGCCGACCCGCTGGTCATCGACCTGTCGCTATCCGAAGTGGCACGCGGCAAACTGATGGTGGCCGCGCGCGAAGGGCGCGAGATTCCGCTGGGATGGGCCCTGGATGCCGACGGCAATCCCACTACCGACCCCCAGGCCGGGCTGGCCGGCAGCATGCTGCCCATGGGCGGCGCCAAAGGCGCCATGCTGGCCCTTGTCGTCGAACTGCTGGCTTGCGCACTGACCGGCGCGCACTTCGGTTTCGAGGCGGATTCCTTCTTCACCGAAGCTGGCAACCAGGCACGCATCGGACAAGCCTTCCTGGCCATCGACCCGGGCGCGCTGGCCGGCCAGGATGTCTACCTGGAACGTGTGGAGACCCTGGTTGCGGCCATGCTGGTCGACAGCGACGTGCGCCTGCCCGGCGCGCGGCGCGCCGGCCTGCAGCAGCGGGCCAGCCAGCAAGGCGTCGAGATTCCAGATGCCCTGCTGGCGCAACTGCGCCAATTGGCGAACCCGATGGCGGGCCAGGCCTAGCGCCTGTTCACCAGAAGCCGCGCACGCCGGCGATCACCAGCGCGACGCCGGACAAGGTCAGCAGCCCCAGCACCAGGCGGCGGAATGTCGCATCGCTGAAACGGCGGTACAGGTGCACGCCGACCAGGGCAGGCACCAGCACGGCGGCGCCCACGATGGAGAACACCGGCACGGTCTGCGCGGTAAGCAGGCCGGCGGCGGCATAGCCGGCCAGGGTGACGCCGTGCATGGCCAGGTTGAAGCTCTGGAATACCGCGCGCTGCTGGTCGCGAGGCCAGCCTCGCAACACGCACCATAGTGTGGGCGCCGGCCCGGGCAAACCGCCAAAGCCGCCCATGGCGCCGCCCAGCCAGCCCACCGCCGCGTCGGCTGCGCGGCCGCCGCGCGTAATGCGCGGCAGTTCAGCCGCCAGCAGCATGGCGGGGCAATACACCAGCAGCACCACCCCCACGCCCAGCCTGAACGCGGCCGGATCCACATAGCGCAGCAAGGCCACGCCCAGCGGCACGCCGGCCAACCCGCCCAGCAGAAACGGCATCAGCCGGCGCCAATCGAAGCCATGCCGCAATGAACGCACCGCCAGCAACTGGCCGATCAGCGATCCGAACACCACGGCCGGCGCCGCCATCGCGGGCGGCAAGGTCCAGGACCAGAACGCCATTGCCACCAGGCCGAAGCCGAAGCCGGCCAGGCCCTGCACAAAGGCCGCCACGCAGGCGCCCGCCGCCAGCAACAACCAGGTTTCCATCCGTCCGGGCTCAGGCTTGCCTGACCACAGGGGCGGGCAGGCCCGCCAGCGCGACATTCACGCACGTCGGTACATCGGCGTGCACCGCGTCCTGCAAGGCGCGGGCCAGTTCGTCGGCCTGGTTCACCCAGGCGCCCCGCGCGCCGAAGCCTTCGGCCACCCGGTCATAGCGGGTGGGAAGCAGCTCGCAGCCGACCAGGCGTTCGGCACCGTAGCTGTTGAGCTGTATCTGGTATTCGGCGTTCCAGCGCGCGTCGTTGCCCACCACGCAGATGAAGGGCAGGCCGTAACGCACGGCGGTATCGATCTCGGCGCAATGGAAACCGAAGGTGCCGTCCCCCATCATGGCCACCACCGGCGCCCCGCGATGCGCCAGCCGGCCCGCCAGGGCCATGGGCAAGGCGCTGCCGATGGCGCCGGCCGCACCATTGATGACGCGATGCGGCGCGCGCAGGCAGGCCTGGGCCCATTGGCCGAACTCGCCGCCATCGCACACCAGGACTGAATCGGGATGCGTATCCAGCACCTGCTGCACTGCCCGGCACAGTTCGGCCGGATGCAGGCCATTCCCATTGCCGCTGCCATTGCCGCGCGCCTCGTTCCAGGCGGGCGGCCGGTACGCCAGGGCCGTCTCGACCTGCGCCAGCCATTCGGGTAAGCCGCGCAGCGACAATGACGCCAGGCTGTCGAGCGCCGCATGGGTGTCGGCCAACAGCGTTTCTTGCAGGCGCTCGCCCAAGGCGCGGCGAGTGCGTGCCCATTCGCGCTCGTCGGCGTCGATCTGCATGAATACGCACGCGGCGTCGAACGCCTGGCCGAACTGCAGTGTGAAATCCAGGCGCTTGCCCAACAGCAGCACGCAGTCGGCACGCGCCAGCATCGGGGCGAACGCGCCCAGCGCGGGGTCGTTGGCCCCGCGCGGGCTTTCCGTGGCTACCACCGGCACGCCCCAGGCCTGCTGCAGCGCGGCCACCCGGGCGCGGCCCGCGTCGGTCAGCCCCTGCGGCCCCACCAGCACCAGCGGCCGCTGGGCACGCCCCAGGCGCGCCACCAGCGTGGCCGCCTGGCCGGCATCCAGCGGCATGGGCACCGGCGCGTAATCGCGCGCCACGGGCAAGGGGCCGTCGGCGGATTGTTCCAGCGTGTCGGTGGGCAGGCTCAGGTGCACGGGCCCCGGCCGGCCGCTGCGCGCCACCCGGCAGGCCCGGGCAAAGTCGGCCGCCAGTCCGGCCGCCGAGCCGGCCGCCCACGAGGCCTTGGTTACCGGGGCCGCCATGGCGGCCTGGTCCATTTCCTGGAAAGCGCCCCAGCCTGCCTGGCGATTGGGCGCGTGGCCCGACAGCAGCACGACGGGCGATTCGGACATCTGCGCCGTGTACAGCGCGGACACCGCGTTCGCATGGCCGGGGCCGCCCGTCACCAGCGCCACGCCCGGCTCGCCCGTCAGGCGGGCCCAGGCATCGGCCATGTGCACCGCGCCGGCTTCGTGGCGCACGTGCACCAATTCGATACCGGCCGACAGGGCCGCATCGAAGACGGGCATGATGTGGTTGCCGGAAAGCGTGAACAGGCGGGTGATGCCCGCCGCCTTGATCGAGCGGGCCAGGGTATCGGCGCCGCGAGCGGAAACTGCCATCGAAGAGACTCCTTGTCCTGCAACGGTGTGATTATCCAGGGCGCGCTACTTGAGTGAAATGCCGGTGGTGCGACCCAGTTTCTGGTATTCCTGCACCTGCGCCTGCACGAACTCGCGCGTCGGTCCGGCGGCGCGCACGTCCGGCACGCTGCCCAGCTTGCGGGTGCCGTCGTTCCAGGCCGTATCCGACGATACGCCACGCAGCACGTCGGCCCATTTGCGCACCGCCGCGTGGTCCATGCCCGGCGGGCCATACAAAGCGCTCCACCCGGTAATGGCCTCGAGCTGCGGAAAGCCCGCCTCGCGCGCGGTAGGCACGCCGGGCAGCGTCTGCAGGCGTGCCGGCGTGGTCGTCACCAGTGCGCGCAGCCGGCCATCGTTCAACGGACCCGAGATCGGCGCGTAATTGGTACAGACGAAATCCACCTGCCCCGACATGGTGGCCAGCGTGGCCTCGCCCGACCCCTTGTAGGTAATGGGCATGGCCGCGGCGGGCGGCAAGCCCAGCACGCTGAACAGCAGCTGCGGGCCCAGGTTCAGCACGGTGGCCGGACCGGTGGTGGCATAGTTCAGCACGCCCGGCCTGGCCTTGATCGCCGCCACCAGATCGGCCAGCGACCGGTAGGGCGAGTTTTTCGGAACCGCGCATACATACGGGTTCAGTTCCAGCAGGCCCAGAAAAGTGAAGTCGTCCCATTGATACGACAGGCTGGTTTGCAGGGCCGGCAAGATGGCCTGCGACCCGACCCGCGCCATCAACAGCGTGTAGCCGTCCGGATCGGCGTCTTTCACGTATTGCGAGCCGATGGCGCCGTTGGCGCCGGCGCGGTTGAGCACCACCAGGGGCTGCCCCAGGTACCGCTGCGCCACGGCGGCCAGGTTGCGGGCCGCCAGGTCGGCATCGCCCCCCACGCTGAATGGGGTCACCAGCGTCACGGCCCGCTGCGGATACGTCTGCGCCGCGCCATTGCCTGCCAGCGCCAGGCTCGCCACCAGCCACCCCGCGGCCGCCAGCAGCCGCCATATCGTTGCTTTTATAGCCATTGTCGTCTCCTTGGGCGTCTTGAGCGCCGATCCCTCGCTATCCCGGCATCCGGCACCTTGCGTGTCCGGCCCCAGGCTCGATCACGCGGCCGCCTGCTCCAGCAAGGTCTGTCCGGGCTGCACGCGAGTGAACTGCACAGGTTGCCGGCTGACCTGCATGGCGCCATCGTGCTGCGCCACCACGGAAAACCACGAATGCTCCAGGTCGCGCACGTCGGGAAAATCGGCCCGGAAGTGAGCGCCGCGCGAGTCTTCGCGCGCCAGCGCGGCTCGCACGATGGCTTCGCTGACGTGCACCAGGCTTTCCAGGTTCAGCCAATCGTGCCAGGTCATGTTGTAGGGGCGGGCGGCTTGCGCCACGCCGGTACGGTCGAGCTCGCCGCGCAGCACGGCCAGCGCGGCCAGCGCCCGGTTCAGGCCCGCGGCATCGCGCACGATGCCCGCATCGTCCCACATCAACGTCGACAACTGCTCGCGCAAGGCATGCAGGTCGCCCCCGCGCCGCCCCAGCGGCGCCTGCACACGCACCAGGGCCGCCTGCACCACCGCGGCGTCTGGTTCGGCCCAGTCCTGGGCCGGCACCCATTGCGCCATGGCGTCGCCCGCGATGCCGCCGAATACCGTCGAATTGGCCACGCCATTGCCCCCCAGCCGGTTCGCGCCATGCACGCCGCCCGTATCTTCACCAGCGGCGTACAGCCCCGTCAGCGCCGTGCGGCAATCGGGTTGGAACAGCACGCCGCCCATCATGTAATGGGCCGTGGGCACCACCTCGACCCGGCCCCCCGCCAAGTCGAAGCCACAATCGGCGCAGCGTTCCACCATGCCCTTGAACTGCCGGCGCACCTGCTCGGGCCCCAGATGGGCCATTTCGATATACACGCCGCCATTGGGCGATGTACGCCCCGCACGCATCTCGGCATAGATGCCGCGCGACACGATATCGCGCGTGGCCCGTTCGGCGCGCGCATCCACCGCCTGCATGAAGCGCTGGCCCGCGCCGTTGAGCAGGTATCCGCCCGAGCCGCGCAGGCCTTCTTCCAGCACGGTTCCCGTCATCCGGGTATCGGTCCCCGCCAGCAAGCCGGTGGGATGGAACTGCACCATTTCCATGTCGCGCAAGCCCAGGCCCGCGCGCAACGCCATCGACAGGCCATCGCAGCTCTTGTCGCCCGAGGGGGTGTGAAAGCGGTACATCGTCGGGCCGCCGCCGGTGGCCAGCAACACCGCCTTGGCCCGCACCAGCACGAATTCGCCCGTGCGAATGTCTATCATCAGCACGCCCGCGATGCGCCTGCCGTCGCGCGAGGGCACCAGTTCAACGGCACGATGCTCTTCCATGCGATGGATGCGGCGCGCCCAGACTTGCTCGGCCAGCCGGTTGATGATCTCGATGCCGGTCAGGTCGCCCTTGTGCACGGTGCGGTCGAAGGTCTGGCCGGCAAAGGCCTTCTGGTGCAGCGTGCCATCGGCGTTGCGGTCGAAGAAGCAGCCCAGCTCGTTTTCCAGTTCATGGATGCGCTCGACGGCCTTGTTCACCAGCGTCCAGGCCAGTTCCTGGTCGGGCAGCCATTTGCCGCCCTCGATGGTGTCCATGAAATGCCGCTCGGGCGAATCGCCTTCGGCCAGCGCCACGTTGTAGCCGCCCTGCACCATGCGAGTACAGCCGCATTTGCCCAGCAAGCCCTTCACCGCCACGGTGATATCCAGGCCGGGCGCCGTGTCGTGCGCGTGCAGGGCCGCGAACAATCCGGCGCCGCCCGACCCCAGGATCAGCACATCGGTCTGCCGCACGGGCACATCGGCCGCGCTCATCGCGTCACTCCCAGGCTGGCCAGCACGGCCTGGCGCCGGGCGGCGACGTCCTCGGCCACCTGGTCGTACAGCGAACCCCCGTGGCTGTCCATCGCCACCAGCAAGGGCCCGAAATCGCGAATGCGGAACTTCCACAGGGATTCGGGGTTCAGGTCGTCGAGGTCGACATCTTCGATGCACTCGATCCAGGTGGTCTCCAGCGCCGCGGTACCGCCCACGATGCCCAGATAGGCGCCGCCCAGTTCCGCAAAGGCCTTGCTCGAGCCCTGGTGCATGCCGCCCTTGCCCACGATGAGGCGTACCCCGCATTGCCGCATCAGTTGGGCAGTGAAGCGTTCCATGCGCGAAGAGGTCGTGGTGCCGATGCACACGGATTCATAGCCGGCCGGGCTCTGCGGCGTGGCCGCCACTTTGCGCACATTGGGCGCGGTATGGATGACCGCATGGCCGTTCATGTCGAAGCGAGTGGCGCGGCCCTGGTCGAACAAGGCGATATAGCTGGCGTCGCGTATGCCGAACAGCGTGTGCTGCAAGGTCACCGTATCGCCCACGCGCAGCGCGCGCGCCTGCGCTTCGGTCACCGGCATGGCCAGGTTGTGATGAGTCATGGTTGCAGTTCCTGGTGCGCTCAGAATCCGTACTGCACGCCCTGCGGCGTGAAGCTGGCCCGCGCGCGGCGCGCCGAGTGGCATTGCATATTCACGGCCACCGGATTCATGGTGATGTGCGTGGCGGCCAGTTCCACATGCACCGCAAAGGCCGTGGCGTCGCCGCCCAGCCCCTGCGGCCCCACCCCCAGCTGGTTCACGGCCGCCGACAGCTCGCTTTCCAGCTGCGCGCCCAGCGCGTCGTCGCAGCGCGAGCCCAGCGGCCGCGTGGCGGCCTGCTTGGCCAGGTGCACGCACAAGTCCGAAGTACCACCCACCCCCACGCCCACGATGGTGGGCGGACAGGTCTTGCCGCCGGCCTGCATCACGCAGTCGATGACGAATATCTTGACGGCATCCAGCCCTTCGGCCGGAATCGCCATGCGCAAGAACGAGTTGTTCTCGGACCCGCTGCCCTTGGGGATCATCTCGATCTCCAGCCGCTCGTCTTCTTCGCAAAAATCGACATGGATGACGGGTACCCCCGGCCCGCAGGACGTATGCGCGTTCTTGCGGCTGATGGGGTGCACCACGCTCGAGCGCAACGGGTGTTCGCGCGTGGCGCGTTCACAGCCGGCACGGATGGCCTGTTTCAGGCGCCAGCCGTCCAGCGCCACGCGGCGGCCCACCAGCACGTTGTAGATGGGAATGCCGGTGTCCTGGCACAGCAGGTTGTCGCGGTCTTCGGCGACCGCGATATTAGTGGTCATGGTGTCCAGGATGGACCGTGCGCGCTCGGACGATTCGGTACTGCGCAGGCGCTCGAAGCCCTGCTTGATATCGTCGGGCAGGCGCTTGAGCGCCCGTATGTACAGTTCGCGCGCGGCATCTTCCACCTGCGCATAATCGATCTCGGACATGATTCAACCCAGCATGTTGGCAACGAACAGCAAAGACACCGCCAGCGACGCGGCCGTGCCGACGGCGATCCAGCCCCGCCGCAAGCCGCCCCAGGGGGCGAACTCGATCCACAACAGGCGCAAGCCGCCGGCCAGGTGCACCGCCAGGCACAGCACCAGGGCCCATTCGCCGAACTTGAAAATGGGCGCTTCGTACCAGCGCAATGCGCCATCCAGCGCGGCTTCGCCCTGCAACGCCAGCCCCAGCGTCCAGAAGTGCACCGGCAGGAAGGCCAGCAGCAGCAGGCCGGACACACGGTGCACGGCAAACGCCAGCCAACTGGCGTGCATACGGGCGCGCAGGTCATTGCGGCGCATGTCAGCCCCCAAGAGTGACGGCGGCCACGGCGCGCCAGCCCAGCACCAGCAGCAGCGCGCCGGCCACAAGCCCCGCGGGGCCGGCCGCCTTGCGCAGCGGCGCCGATTCGTCGAGCACGTTGCGCAAGCCGATGGCCGCGTGCACCGACACCAGCAGCACGAAAATGCCGTAGAACGCCATCCAGGCCAGGCTGCCACGCGTGCGGCCCAGGATCTCGGCCGCACTGAGGCCGCCTCGCACCGCCAGCGTGATGATGGCCAGGTGGGCCAGCACGAACAGCGCCATGGCGGCGGCGCTGGCGCGCTGCCAGTACCAGCGCCGCGCGGCGCGCGCCGCGCTCATGGGGCGGCTCCGGACAGGCTGGCCGGGTTGCCGGCGCCGGCCTCGGCATCATCGGCATCGGCCTCGGCCTCGGGCAGTTCGCCGCGCAGGGCGGCCCGCGCGGTCACGCGCTTGAGCCCGGCGATGGCGGCGGTAGGCGCGATGCCCTTCGGACATCGCACCGTACAGGAACCCTGCGTATGGCAGGCGTGGCAACCGGCATCGCCCGCTACCGCGGCGAGACGCCGCGCCCCGGCCGTATCGCGTTCATCGTTGACCAGCGTCCAGGCGCGATTGAGCGCCGCCGGACCCAGGAACCGGGGTTTCCAGCTGACCACATCGCACGAGGCATAACAGACCCCGCAACCTATGCATTCGATGCCGGCGTCGGCGGTGCGCCGCGCACGCGATGCCGGATCGACACGCGCCACCGGGTCATGGCGGCCGGCCGGCCCCGCGAAGCGGCCCTGGGCACGCTGCCATTTGTCGAAGAACGGCGCCATGTCGGTGACCAGGTCCTTGACGACAGGCAGGTTCGACAGCGGCGCCAGTTCGATGCGGCCGCCGCTTGCCACGCGCGATACGTGCGTGCGGCAGGTCCAGCGTGCCACGCCATTGACCGTCATGGCGCACGAGCCGCACATGCCCACGCGACAGGCGTAGCGGTACGACAGCGTGGGGTCCAGGTGGCGCTGGATATGGGTGGCCACGTCCAGCACGGTCTGGTGGTCGCGGCGCGGTACCTCGAACGCCTGGAAGCCGCCGTCGGCACCGCCGCGCCAAACGCTGACTTGCAGGACACCAAGGGGCGAATCTTGCTGCGGCATGCCTGTTTCACCCAGGAAAAGCAACGTTCTTAATACTGCCGCGCGCTTTGACAAAAGTAAAACTATTAATTATTTTTGATAGACCAAGTTTTTCTTATAGCTATCCGCGAGGCTCGCCATGTCATCCATCCGGCAGTTCCGTACCGCCCTGGCGGCCGCCCAACTGGGCAGCTTCGTGGCCGCGGGCCGCCACGTGGGGCTGACCCAGGCGGCCGTCAGCCTGCAGATCAAGAATCTGGAAAGCGAACTCGACACGCAGCTATTCGAACGCCGCGCGCAAGCGGCGGTGCCCACGCCGCACGGCCGCCAGGTGCTGGCCGAACTGGAAGACCTGGTAGCCCGCTACGAACAGTTGCTGGCGCAAAGCGGCGATACGCTGCGCGGCAGCCTGCGCATCGGCACGCTGGTGTCGTCGTTGATGGGTACTTTCGGCACGGTGCTGGCACGCATCAAGCGCGACTACCCCGCCCTGCACATCACCCTGCTGGCGGGGCAGTCGGCCGACTTCGCGGCGCGCGTGGCGGGCGGCGAACTCGATGCCGCCGTGGTCACCGAACCGCCGCCTGGCGTCGAGCCCACGCTGGTATGGACGCCGCTGTACCAAGAGCCCCTGGTACTGATCGCGGCCGCACGGCTGCGCCGCAAGTCGGTGGCCTCGCTGCTGGCGACCGAGCCCTTCCTGCAATTCGACCGTTCGCTCTGGACCGGCCATCTGATCACCGAGGCCCTGGCCCGCCAGGGCGCCACGCCAAACACGATTCTGGAACTGAACTCCATCGAGGCCATTGCCGAACTGGTGCGCCAGGATTACGGGGTGGCGGTGGTGCCGCTGCTGGCCAATGCCGATTGGCGCGCCAGCAAGCAATTGGCCGTCAAGCCATTACCGGGGCCGGCCATCCTGCGCCGGGTCGGGATGCTGGAGCGGCGGCGCCACGGGAAGCTGGCGATCACCCGTACCTTACGGGGGGTGTTTGCGCAGAACGCTAGGTAGGGGGTCTTGCGGCCGAGAGCAGGTTCTTAAGGCGTCGAGGCCGGTGGCGTCTAGGCTTGCGTCTTGGCAGTCCATGAGGAGTGTAGAGCCGAGGATGTAACTCGGACCGGTCCGATAACTTGGTGCCTGGCGCCGGGCGGGCGGTTGTAGGGCTGGTGTTACAGATGGAGAATCGGCGCCTTCCCGGCCCCGCCTGCCCTGCCACCCCAATGCAAGAAAAACCTCTTTCCAATCGCGAGCGCGACTGTCTGCACTGGTCTGCGTTGGGCAAGACCAGCTGGGAAACCGCCATCATCCTGGGCGTAAGCGAACGCACGGTCAATTTCCACATTGGCAACGCCTGCAGCAAGCTGGGGGTCTACAACCGTCGCGCCGCGGTAGCGCTGGCGCTCAGGCAGGGCCTGCTGCCCTCGCTCATCGATTGAGCTTGACGGCGCGCACGAATTCTTGCGCGCGTTCCCGCGGCAGGGTCTGCTCGGTACCCGCGGCCACCGCGTCGATCAGCATCGTGTCGGTCACCCACACCCTTGCCATCAGCCAGCCCGGCTGCTGCCCAGCCTGGCCGCGCACCTCGATCTCGTCGCCATAGGCTGGCAGCGGCTGGGGTGGCTGAGTGCTCAGGTTGGCATAAAGCGACTGCATCAAGGCATGGCCCAGTGCATCGCGCGCAGCCGGATCGCCAGCCACTTCGGGCGGCAGGGGCGCATGGCCCACGGCAAACATGGCCCCGTCCACCTGCGCCATGGTCAGGGTAAACCGCAAGGAGTGGCCGGCCAGGGCAATTTCGCGGGTCTGCGTCTGCACTTTGGCCGGAAACGCAGCCTGGACATGGCCATCGGCCACTTCCATTTCGCGCCAGTTGTAACTTGGCGTGCAGGCAGCCAACAGCAACGCCACGCCCAGCAAGTGGGGCAAGCGCGCGGGCCACAGGCGAAACAGCTTTGAAATCATGGTGTTGCGGTCTCCGATACCTGGCAGGAATACGGCATTATTGTCGCCTATCCCATGCGGGCCTGCGTTTGGTCAATTGCCCCTGGCGGCAGTGCAGGCTCCCTCGGCAGGAAATGCCTACACCCCGTAAAATCCGCGCTCAATCCTAGAATATCGATATGACCGTGACCGATACCGCTGCCAGCCGCCTGGCCCGTCTACAGGCCCATCCCGCCCTGCTCGCCCAGACCCTGCGCGGCATCGAAAAAGAAGGGTTGCGAGTCGACACCCGCGGCAAGCTGGCATCCACCGCCCACCCGTCGGGCCTGGGCGCGGCCCTGACCAACGAGCACGTCACCACCGATTATTCCGAAGCGCTGCTCGAACTCATCACCGGCACCCACAACCGGGTCGAGCCTTTGCTGGCCGAACTGGAAAACACCCACCGGTTCGTCTATAGCGTGCTCGACGGCGAATACATCTGGAACCAATCCATGCCGGCGACGCTGCCCGCCGAAGCCGACATCCCCATCGCCTGGTACGGCACGTCCAATACCGGCATGCTCAAGCATGTCTACCGGCGCGGCCTGGCCGAACGTTACGGCAAGGCCATGCAATGCATCGCCGGCGTGCACTACAACTTCTCGCTGTCCGATGCGGCCTGGGAAACCCTGGACCCCGGCACCCCCAGCGCCCAAGACCGGCGTTCGCGCGGCTATATCGCCCTGATCCGCAATTTCACGCGCTATTCCTGGCTGCTGATGTACCTGTTCGGCGCCGCGCCGGCACTGTCGCGCAGCTTCATGGGCGATCGTCCGCATCCATTGCAGGCCCTCGATGCCGACACCCTGTACCTGCCCCACGCCACCAGCCTGCGCATGAGCGACCTGGGCTACCAGAACAACAACGCACAAGCGCAGCTCAAGCTCTGCTACAACGACCTGGAAACCTTCCTGGCCCGGCTGTATGGTGCCGTCACGCAGCCCTGGCCCGACTACCAGGCCATCGGCACGCATCGCAACGGCGAATGGATCCAGCTCAACACCAACGTGCTGCAGATCGAAAACGAGTACTACTCCAGCATCCGCCCCAAGCGCGCCACCGGCCGCGGCGAACGCCCGGTCACGGCGCTGGCCGAACGCGGCGTGCAATATGTGGAAGTGCGCTGCCTGGACATCGACCCGCAGCAGCCCGCCGGCATCGCCGCCGACACCGCGCGCTTCATGGACGCCTTCCTGCTGTTCTGTGCAACGTCCGACAGCCCGTTCTTTATGCAGGACGGCTATTGCCAGCGCAGCGCCGACAACTTCTCGGTCGTGGTCAAAGAAGGTCGCAAGCCGGGCCTGCTGCTCGATCGCGATGGCGCGGCCGTCAGCGTGCCGGCCTGGGGCCACGAACTGCTTGACCAGGTCGCCCCGTACGCCGCGCTATACGACCAGGCGCTGGGCGGCGACGCCTATGCGCGCGCGCTGCAAGCCCAGCGCGCCAAGCTCGACCATCCCGACGCTACGCCCTCGGCGCGCCTGCTGGCCGACCTGCGCGACGGCGGCATCTCGTTCCACGACTATTCGCTGCAACTCAGCCGCCAGCACGCCCAGACGCTGCGCGCCCAGGCGCTGCCCGCCGATGTCGCCGCCAGCTATGCCGAAACCGCACGCCGGTCGCATGCCCAGCAAGCAACGCTGGAACAAACCGACGACGTCGATTTCGACACCTACGTGGCGCGCTATCACGCCGCGCTGAAGGCACCGGGCCAATCCTGATACAGCGCGTTTCCATCCAGGCCGCGTAAAGGCGTATCGTTGGGGTTTCCGCCCGCCGCGCGCGGCGCCACGCGACGGGCTGCCCTCTGCCAGGAGGCTGCCCATGCCACGCCACCTTGTCCTGATTTTGTCGGCCGCGTTGCTGGGCCTGGCCGGCGTCGTGCCTGCCGCCCCGCCCCTTCAGGCAGTCGACACCATCGACCTCGAGCGGTACGCCGGCAAGTGGTATGAAATCGCCCGGCTGCCCACCCCCTTGCAGCGGCTGTGCGTGGACGATGCCACGGTTGAATACACCGTTGCCCCGCAAGGCGCATTGCATATCAACAACCGCTGCCGCACCAAAGACGGCAGCATCGCCGCGGTATCGGGGCTGGCCACCCAGCACGAGGGCGCCACCGGCGCACAGTACCAGGCCGACTTCCTGCAACCGGCCACGCAGTACTGGATCATCGGGCTGGACAGCGACTACCGCTGGGCCGTGATCGGCGGCCCCGAGCGCAAGACCCTGTGGATTCTTGCGCGCACGCCGCAATTGCCGCCCGAACAACTCGAACAGGCCTTGCAGGCCGCGCGCGCGCAAGGCTATACGCTGGACGAACTGCAATACACGCCGCAACACTAGGCGGGCCGGCCGCAGCGCTCATTGCAAAGGCGCCGGCCGCAACCAATCGCGATGATGCTGCTCGATATGTTCCTGTACAAAGCCCGCCAACGCGCGCGTGGCCATCGACGGAAAGCGGTTGGGCGCGGTCAGCAGGTAGATGCCGTTGCCTACCCCTTCAGGCTCGAACTCGGGCAGCACTTCGCGCAACTGCCCGTCGCGTAACTGGTTCCATACGGCGTAGCGCGGCAACAGCGCCACGCCCAGTCCAGCCAGCACGGCCTCTCGCAGAAAGGGGTAGTCGCCCGATTGCAGGCGCGGCGCCACGCGCAAGATCAACGGATCGCCGTGCGCATGCTTCAGGCGCAAGTCGAAGCGACGGCCCAGCGATTGCGGCGCAATCAACGAACAACGCCCCAGCTGATCCAGCGTCAGCACCGGCCGGCCATCCAGCAAGAAAGCCGGGGCTGCGCACAGGCTCCACTGGATGCTGCACAGGCGCCGTGCCACATGGTCTTCGGGCGGGGCCGACGTGATCTTCAGCGCCAGATCGACCTCGGCCGACACCAGGTCGCCGATGTTGTCGTTGATGTGCACGCACAAGGCGATATCGGGATAGCGCCGCGTGAACTCCAACAGCACCGGCGCCAGATACAAATGGCCCAGCCCGGTTGGCAGGCGTATGCGCACGTCGCCGCGCACCGTACCGCCCAGGCTGTCGATCGACGACTGGGCCGCGCGCATCTCATCCAGCAGACGCACACCGTGCTGGTACAGCAGGCGGCCGGCCTGGGTCAGTTCCACATGGCGAGTAGTACGGCGCAGCAACTGCGCCCCCAGCGCCAGTTCCAGGCGCTTGAGCCGATGCGACATGTTCGAACGCGTCATGCCGCAACGCTGCGCCGCCGCACTGAGATTGCGCGACTCGACCATGGCTACGAACAGCCTGACCAAGTTCAGGTCCGGGATATTGTCAAACATCGTTCACCATTGCAGGCACAGACACATGCATTGTCAAGCGCGATGGGGCTGCCTACCATCGGTGGATACACCCACTTCCCGTTGCACCCCATGCCTGCCTGCTCATCCGCTTCCCCGGCACTGCCCTTTGCGGGCTTGCGCATCCTGGATATCAGCCAGGGAATCGCCGGCCCCTATTGCGCACAGATCCTGTGGCAACAAGGCGCCGATGTGGTCAAGGTCGAACCGCCTGATGGCGACTGGGGCCGGCACGTAGGCGTGCTGCGCGGCGCGCACAGTGCCCTGTCGATCGCCTACAACGCCGGCAAGCGGGGCCTGTGCCTGGACGCCCGCTCCCCGCGCGGCAAGGCCCTGCTGGGGCAGTTGGCGCGCCAGGCCGACGTGTTGATCCAGAACTTCCGGCCCGGCGTGGCCGCGCGTATCGGCGTGGACTATGCCGGGCTGGCGGCCGATCGGCCCGAATTGGTGTACGTGTCGATCAGCGGCTATGGCCAGGACGGCCCGTATGCCAATGCCCCGGCTTCGGATTCGGTAATGCAGGCCGACAGCGCGCTGATGGTCGCCAATCAGTCGCCCGACGGCGAACCGCGCCGCATCGGCCTGCTGATGGCCGACATCGCCACCGCACTGTACGCGGTCCAGGCCACCAGTGCGGCGCTGTACCGGCAGGCGCGCGGCCACGGCGGCACCCACGTCGAACTGAGCCTGCTGCATGCCTGCGCCGCCCTGCAGGTCAATGACATCGTGGCGCATGCCATAGCCGGCGCGCGCGTGGCCGGACCGGTCAGCGCCCCCAATGGGGTGTTCGACACCGCCGATGGGCAGTTGTCGGTACTGGCCCTGAACAACGACCAGTTCGCCCGGCTGTGCCGTGCCCTGGACCGCCCGCAGTGGCTGGCCGACCCCGCGTACGCGGACAATGCCAGCCGGATGGCCCGGCGCGACATCCTGCACGGCGAGCTTGCCGCGCAACTGCGCCAACAGTCCTCGGCCTACTGGATCGAACGGCTGGCCCGCGAAGATGTGCTGCACGCCAGCGTGCGCGACTACGACGACCTGGCCGCCCACCCGCAGGCGCGCCACCTGGGCCTGTTCGAACCGCTGGCGCAACCCGGCGGCCCGCCGCTGCCCTACGCGCGCGCGCCCGGCCTGCCCGGCAGCCGGTCCTTGGCCGCCGCGCCAGCCATCGGCGAGCATTCCCGGGAAGTCCTTACCGACTGGGGCCTGTCCAGCGCCGATATCGACGCGCTGCTGCAAGCCGGCATCGTGCGGCAGGCGGAGCAGCCGGCATGATGCGCGCCCTGCTCTGCGAGCGCCACGGCCCGGTACGGGACGTGGCATGGCGCGACATCGACGATGCGCCCGCGCCAGGCCCGCACGAAATCACCATCGAGATCGACCATGCCAGTGTCAGCCATGCGACGCGCCTGCTGATCGAAGGCAGTTACCAAAGCCGGCCACCGCTGCCCTTCGTGCCAGGCACCGAAGCCGTGGGCCGCATTGTCGCCCGCGGCACGGCCGTCTCGCGGCTGGCCGCGGGAGACCGCGTGGTGGCCGTGTCGCGCTGGGGCTGCTATGCGCAGCGCCTGACCTTGCCCGAATACACCGTGTATCGGGTGCCGGACGGCCTGGACGCGCTGACGGCGCTACCCGTGCCGATCTCGTACGGCACGGCCTACACCGCGTTGCTATGGCGCGCCGCCCTGCAGCCGGGCGACGCGGTCCTGGTTCTGGGCGCGGGCTCGGGCGTGGGCCTGGCCGCCGTCGAAATCGCCGCCCTGCTGGGCGCCACCGTGATCGCCTGCGCCAGCACCGAAGCCAAGCGCCAGGCCGCACGCCAGGCCGGAGCCGCTTATGCGTTGGCCGCCGACGCGGACCTGGCCAACCAGGTCAAGGCCTGCACCGGGGGGGTGGGTGCCGACATCGTCTTCGACGCGGTGGGCGGCCCAGCCTTCGAGCACAGCGTGCGCGCGGCCGCGGCCAATGCGCGCATGCTGTCCATCGGCTTTGCCGGCGGACAGGTACCGGCCGTGCCGCTGAACCTGCTGCTGGTCAAGAACATCGCCTTGCATGGCTTCTTCTATGGCCGCTACCTGGGCTGGACCCCGGCCGACGAACGCATCGTGCACGCCCCGGCGTTGCAGCGCTGCATGCACACTTTGCTGGACTGGGCCCGCGCACAGCGGATCCGGCCTGCTGTCACGGCGGTGTATCCGGCCGCCGATCTTGCCGCCGCCCTGGCCGCGCTGGAAACCCGGCGCGTCATCGGCAAAGTGGCACTCAAAATAAAATAGGAGACACCCCATGCTTGCCTTGCTGCACCCCTTGCACCGTACCGCGGCTATGACCCTGGCGCTGGCCTGCCTGGCGACCGGTGCGCCGGCGGCCCGCGCCGCCAGCGACTTTCCCACCCGCTCCATCACCATGGTGGTGCCGTATCCGCCCGGTGGCCCCACCGATACCGTGTCGCGCCTGGTGGCCGCCGAAATGTCCAAGACCATAGGCCAGAACGTGGTGGTCGAGAACAAGCCCGGCGCCAGCGGCATGATAGGCGCCGACCTGGTGGCGCGCGCCAAGCCCGATGGCTATACCTTCCTGGCCAATGCGTCGCTGCACGTCATCAACCCCTATTTGTACAAGTCGATGCGCTACGACTCGTTCAAAGACTTCGCGCCCATCACCCAGTTGGCCGATGTGCCACTGGTGCTGGTGGTACCCGAGAGCTCCAGCGTGCGCACCGTGCAAGACCTGGTAAAGCTGGGCAAGACGCGTCCACTGAACTTTGGTTCGGCCGGCACCGCATCGGCACAGCAGCTGGCCGGCGAATCGTTCAAGGTGCGCAGCGGCCTGGCCATGCAGCACGTGCCCTACAAAGGCAGCGCGCCCGCGCTGACCGACCTGGTGGGAGGGCAGATTCAACTGATGTTCGATTCGATGCCCTCGGCCATGCCCTTCATCAAATCGGGCAAGCTGCGCGCCGTGGCGGTCACCACCCCGCAACGGGTAGACGAGCTGGCCAACATTCCCACCATGGCCGAGTCCGGCTTTCCGGGCTTTGACATCAGCACCTGGTATGGCCTGTGGGCGCCGGCGGGCACGCCGCCCGAGATCGTGGCCAAGCTCTCACAGCACGCAGCGCGCGCGTTGAAGCAGCCGGGCCTGGTCAGCCAGTACGCCAGCCTGGGCGCCAAGCCGGTGGGTTCGGACCCGCAAACCTTTGCCCGCTTCACTGAATCCGAAGGCAAGAAGTGGCGCGACATCGTCACGGCCGCGCAGATCCAGCCCCAATAGCGCCCAAATCGGTGGTCAGTCGCGCGGCGCGTCGCTTGACGAGCGCTGGCGCGCCGTGCCGCCGGCCGCACTGAGGTTGTACGCCGTATTCACCAGCCCGATGTGCGAGAACCCCTGCGGGAAATTGCCCACCAGCCGCTTGCGCACCACGTCGTATTCCTCGGCCAGCAGGCCCAGGTCATTGCGCAGCGACAGCAAGTGGTCGAACAGCTGCGTGGCATCATCCAGGCGGCCCTGCATGATGTAGGCATCGGCCAGCCAGAAACTGCAGGCCAGGAACACCCCCTCGTCGCCCGGCAGGCCATCATCGCTGTGCACGGTGCTATAGCGCAGCAACAGCCCATCGCGCAGCAAATCGTTCTCGATGGCCTTGACGGTGCCTGTCACGCGCGCATCGTCAGGCGGCAGGAAACCCACCTGCGGAATCAGCAGCAGGCTGGCATCCAGCGCCGTGCCGCCGTAATACTGCACAAAAGTATTGCGTTTCGCATCGTAGCCGTTGGTGCAGATATCGTTGCGTATCGTCTGGCTCAGCGCGCGCCAGCGGTCCACCGGGCCGTCCAACCCGAAGCGTTCGCACGACTTGATGGTGCGATCCAGCGCCACCCAGCACATCAGCCGCGAATGCGTGAAGGCGCGGCGCGGCCCGCGCATTTCCCATATGCCGTGGTCGGGCTGGTTCCACCATTGCTCCAGCGGCTTGAGCAACACCTTCTGCATGCGCCAGGCTTCGGCCAGCGGCGCCAGGTCGGCCATGCGGCCGGCGTGCAGCGTCTCGATCAGTTCGCCGTACACGTCCAACTGCATCTGCCCAGCCGCGGCGTTGCCGATGCGGACCGGCGCGCTGCCTTCATAGCCGGGCAACCACGGGATCTCATGCTCGGGCAACCAACGTTCGCCGGCAATGCCGTACATGATCTGCAGTTGATTGGGGTGGCCGGCCGCCGCGCGCAGCAGCCATTGCCGCCAGGCTTCGGCCTCTTCGCGATAGCCGGCGTTCAGCAGCGCATACAGTGTCAGCGCCGAATCGCGCAGCCAGCAATGGCGGTAGTCCCAGTTGCGGCTGCCGCCCAGTTGCTCCGGCAACGACGTGGTGGGCGCGGCCACGATGCCGCCGGTGGGCTGGAAGGTCAGCAGCTTCAGCGTGATCAGCGATCGCACCACCGCGTCACGCCGCGTGCCGGGGCCGTTTTCCCAGCGGCAGCGCTTGGCCCATTCATGCCACCACGCAATGGTGCGATCCATGCTTTCCAGGCGGTCGGGTACGAAATGCGGCGTCCGGTGCGACCGGTGATACGACAGGGTGAATGGCACGGTCTGGCCTTCCTGCACCGTGAAGCTGGCCACGCTTCTCATGTCCCGCCCTTCCAGCGGCACCGCCGTGTGCAGCTCGACCGCGTCCGGCCCGGCAATGGCGCTCAGCCCGTAGTCGCGGCGCCGCACCCACGGCACGGCCTGCCCGTAGTTGAAGCGCAGCGTCAGCTCCATCTGCATGTCCACGCGACCCGACTCGCCGCGCACGATGCGCACGACATCGGCGCGCTCGTCATCACCGCTCAAGGGCATGAAGTCGTATACGAGCACCGTGCCCGTGGCGGTTTCATGGCGCGTTTCCAGCACTGCAGTATCGGGCAGGTAGCGGCGCGTGGCCGGCGCACCCGGCTGCTGCGGCGCCAGCAGCCAGCGGCCATGGCTATCGTCGCCCAGCAGCGCCGCAAAGCAGGCCGGCGAATCGAAATGCGGCAGGCACAGCCAGTCGATCGAGCCATCGCGCCCCACCAGCGCGGCCGACAGCATGTTGCCGATCAGTCCGTAGTCTTCGATAAGCTTGGACATCGCGCTCAACCCGCACCGCGAAATGCGGGGTACAGCGTCATGCCGCCGTCCACAAACAAGGTCGAGCCGGTCACGTAGTCGGAATCGTCGCTGGCCAGCCAGGCCACCGCGCGCGCTACATCGTCCGGCTCGCCGATGCGCCCGTAGGGAATCAACTTCAGCAGCGATGCCAGGCTTTCCGGGGTATTCCAGGCCGGGGCGTTGATGGGCGTGCGGATCGCCCCCGGCGCCACCGAATTGACGCGGATCTTCATGGGTGCCAGTTCCTGTGCCAGCGATTGCATCAGCAACGACACACCGCCTTTCGAGGCCGCGTAGTTGGCCTGGAACGCCCACGGGATGACTTCATGCACCGAGCTGATGAAAATGATCTTGCCCGCCGCGGCATCGGCCGGCGGCTTGGGCTGGCGGTTCAGGAAGGCGCGCGCCGCGGCGCGCGCGCACAGGAACTGGCCGGTCAGGTTGACGTCGATGACCTGCTGCCACTGCGCCAGCGTCATGTCCTGGATGGCGGCCGGCTGCTCGATGCCGGCGTTATTGACCAGGATGTCGATACCCTGGAAATGGTCTTGCGCCGCGCGAAACAGTTGTTCCACGTCGTCTTCGCGGCTGATGTCGGCGGCTGCCGCGACGGCGGCGCCTCCGGCACCCGAGATGGCATCCACCACTTGCGCGGCGCGCCGCGCGGAATCTTCATTGGGGCGATGGTTCACCACCACCCGTGCGCCCGCCGCCGCCAGTTCCAGCGCGATGCCCTTGCCGATGCCCGAGTTGGCCCCGGTGACGATGGCAACGCGCCCAGACAGATCTACTGCATGCCGCATGCTGCTCTCCTTGCGGCGCGCGGAGACTGGATCTCGTGGGCGCCGCTTGTCGATAGCCAGGCCCCAGCTTAGACCCTGATGCGGCCCCGGTCCAACCCGGCCCCGTGCTGCCCGGGGCCGCGAAGCAAAATTCTTGCTTGCCGCCGGGCTTGCCCGAAGGAAAAAAAATCCCCGGCCTGTGCCGGGGAAAATGACTTCAAGACTCTGCTTCAGGCCGCTCTAGCCTCATAGCGGCACAATTCTGGCACAAATACGAATAAATATCAATATCAACTAAAGAGCAGGCGGGCGGACACTGGCGCCCAGTCAGGCCGATGCCATTTTTCGGGCCACATCGTCCGTCAACTGCCTGCGGTAACCCCGCCCGTCCACTTCCAGCGTATAGCGCGCCGACTCCACGTACCGGCGCGCCCGGTGCTGGTGATGCGCGTCGATTTCACGCTGCATCACCTGACGGCCAGGCAAGCGCGTTTCACCCGCCAGCACCGAAGCCAGCCATCGGCCCTGCACCTCGACCAACGGAATCGTCGGCCCGATAGGCTGCACCAGCCCCAGCAGGTACAGCCCGGGATGGTCGGGTACCAGCATGCGGCGGTACAGGTCGGCACGGCCGTTGCGCACCGCGAAGACCTCGGGCGGCAGGAAAGGAAAGCTGGTCTTGTAACCGGTGGCGTGGATGATCACGTCGATAGGCTCGCGCGTACCGTCCTCGAAGGCAACCGACGCGCCGTCCAGCTGGGCGACGTTCGGCTTTATCTTGATCCAGCCGTGGCCGCAGTACGGGATCAGTTCCTGGCTGAGCGTCGCGTGTTCGCGCCAGATCGGATGGCGCGGCCGCGGTATGCCGAAGCGCGCCTGGTCGCCGGTGACCAGGTACGCCAGCCGCTGCACCACCGTGCGCGCCAGCCGCGTCGGCAAGCGCAGCCGCCCGGCCAGGAACCCCAGCCAGCGATCGATGGGATGCCCCATGATGTACTTCGGCATGATCCAGGCGCTGCGCCGCGTAGAAAGAAAGGTGGCATCGGCCGTCTTGCACAGATCCACCGCCACATCCACCGCCGAATTACCGATGCCCACGATCAGTACGCGCTTGCCCTTGAAGGGTTCCGCCGTGCGGTAGTGGTGGGAATGCAGCTGCTCGCCGTCGAAACTGCCGCCGAACTCCGCCCAGCGCGGATCCCAAAGGTGGCCGTTGGCCACCACTACCGCGCGATAGCGCCGGATTTCGCCGCCTTGCAGCGTTACCTGCCAGCTTGCGTCGGCCCAGGGTTCGACGCGCTCGACGCAGGTATTGAAGCGGATATGCGGCCGCACGCCGAAATGCTCGGCATAGGCCTCCAGGTATTGCAGCACCTCGAAATGCGACAGGAAATCGGGGTAGGTGTCAGGGATCGGATAATCCGAATAGCCCAGGTTCCGGCGGCTGGTGTCGATATGCAGGCTGCGATAGGCCGACGACATGCCATTGTCGTTCTCATAGCGCCACATGCCGCCCAGGTTCGAGCCGGCTTCGAAGCATTCGAACGGCACCCCCTTTTCTATCAGTGCCTTGGCGGCGGTCACGCCGGATGAGCCCGCGCCGATGATGCAGACTGGAAGCCCGGCATCGCGGGCCATGCTGGTCGAATCAAGCATAGTGAAGCCTTTTGTCGAAGATGGGATTCAGTTCACTGGCGATGCGGCGTCGGCCAGGTACTGGTCGATGATGGCGTCGAAATCGGCATCGGCATGCAAGCCCAGCGTGCTTGCCTGGTTCGACACGAAGACTGCGGGCCAACTGTCCACGATGCGCTGCAAGGCGGCATCTGCTTCGTAGCGGATGGCGCCCACGGCGCGCCGACCGCCGCGCCGCAGCACACTGGCGGCCATCTCGGCAATGCTGACCGTCAGGGCGGGCAGGTTCATGGCGCGGGCATGCGGCAAGCGGCCGGCGGGCGTATCGTGCAGGCGAACCAGCGCTTCGGCCACGGCACCTGCCGACGCCACGGGAATGCGCGTATCCGGCGCCAGCCCGCACACCACATCGCGTCCGGACAAGGGCTCGCGCACGATGGCCGCCACGCGGTCCGACACCGCCGGACTGGCGGCACCCGGCCGGATCAGCACGATAGGCAAGCGCAGCGCGCGCGCGTCGGCCCGGCCCAGGCGGCTGTAGTTGGCCAACAGCAATTCCACGATTGCCTTATGCGTGCCATAGGTGGTGTCGGGTTCGGCACGCACGGTGTCATCCACAACGTCGGGCAATGCGCCGCCGAACACCGCGATGGAACTGGCGAACACGAACCGGGGCGGCCTGGCCGCGCCCTCGATCAAATGGCGCACAGGCGCGACATTCGTGGCGTAGGCCTGTACCGGATCCTGTTCGGCCTGCAGCGTCAGGGTGGCGGCCAAATGGAAGATCGAGTCGCATGCTTGCTGCGCCAGTTCGGCGGCGAAAGCCGGACTGGCCAGGTCCCCTGCCAGGGTACGCACCGGCACGGCGGATTGCGGCGGCGCGGCGACAGGGTGCCGGTCGACCAGCACCAGCTCATTGATGGGCTCAAGCCCGCCGGTGCCGGCCGCCAGCCGCCCCGAGCTCAACAAGCGCCGCGTCAAGGCGGTGCCCAGAAATCCGGCCGCGCCGGTGACCATGACTCGCATCGCGCGTCTCCGTTGTACGATAAAAACATCCTACCGGGTATGTTTTTTTAATGCAAGGTGAAAGCTGTCCTTGGCCGGTTCCCACACGGGTAAACTGGCTGCGCCCATCATGGCGTCAATCCGGAAAGCTATGCAACGCCGAACTCTATCCATCCAGGAAATCCTGCAGACTGCCGCCGAATGCTTCATGGAGCAGGGCTTCCATGCAACCACGCTGGACGACGTCGCTCGCCGCATGGGCGCCACCAAGGGCCGCATCTACCACTACTATGCGTCCAAGGTTGACCTGTTCTTCGATATCCATCGTCACGGCATGGCACTCTTGTTCGGCGCCGTCGAGCCAGCCATGCAAACGCCGGGAAACAGCATGGCGGTGCTGGAAGCCATGCTGATGGCGCATGCCAAGGCGCTGCTCGAGCATCATGCTTATGAAAGCGTGGTGGTACAAGGCGTGCAACTGCACCGCTTCGGCGCGCTGACGCCGGCGCAGCGCCAGGTGCTGGACGAGCTCATCGCCAGCCGCGACCGTTTCGAGCTGTTGTTCAAGCAGCAGATGGCCGTCGCCAAGGCGGACGGATCGCTGGCCGACCTGGATATTTCCATCGCCGTAAAGACGGTACTGGGCGGGTTGCAATGGTCGTTGATCTGGTACCGGCCCGAAGCCGATACCAATGCCGCCGCCCGGCGGCGGCTGGCAGCGAAAATGGTGCGCACCCTGGTCAGCGGCTTGCACGCCAGATAGCGGGCTCATGCGCAGTCCCCAGGCGCCGCAGCGATGCGCCGATAGTAAAATCCAGGCATTCCATGTTTGGGGCGGCCACTGCCGCCGGAACCAGAGAGACAGTCTTTTGCCGACATCATCTGCGCGCAGCCAGGCCTCGTTGAAAGATGAACTGCACGAACTCAAGGCAACGCACATATTGCGCGAGGCCGGCAAGCTGTTCGTCGAATGCGGCTTCGTGGGCACCACCATGGACGCCATTGCCGCACGGCTCGACATGAGCAAGCCGTTCATCTACCAATTCTTCAAGAGCAAGCACGCCATCCTGGTCGCCTTGTACGACCGCGAACTGCGCGACTCGCTGGCCGTGCTGACCGACGTGTCCGCCCGTACCGGCCCGGTTCACGAACAGCTGCTGCAATTCGTGCGCGTGGCCGTCAGGAAGAACGTGACCAATCAAGGGCTGACGAACATGCTGGCGCTGGAAGAAAAACATCTTCCAGCCGAAAAGATGGCGGAGATCCGCGCGCTCGAAGCACGCTTCAATCGCAATCTCAAAGACATCGTCACGGCCGGCGTGCAGGCGGGCGTATTCCATGTCGACAATCCCGGCATGGCGTCGCGCGCGATCATGGGCATGCTGCTGAGCGTAAAGCGCTGGTACCGTCCGTCGGGCAGCCTGGGCGTCGATGCCATCGCCGAACAGTTCTGCGACTTCGCGCTGCGCATCGTGGGCTATGGCGGCTTGCATCCCGATACCCCCGCCACCTAGGGCCGGCCGAACTCGGGCACAAACGTATTGCGGCCATCGCGGTGGCTGACCCGCCCGCGCAGGCCCAGGCTGTCCTCGTCGCGCAGGCGCAACAAGGTCGCCTGGTCGGCCGGCGTATTGGCGATGAAACGCTGGCCCGTTGCCAGCTCGCGCCCCACCACCAGTCCATAGCGCGGCCCGTCGCGGTCGTGCATCACCGTATATGACTCGACCGTGGCGGCGCCCGCCGGGCATTCGGTAAACGGGGCCGTCGGCAAGCGGTCGAGCTCATGTTGCAGCGTCCCGGGGTCTTCGCGCCGCCAGGCTCCACGCGTCGGCGTCGTCGAGTACACCCCGAACGCATGCTTGGTCACATAGTTGCCGTTCGCCGTGACCAGGCCGAAGGCGCCGGGGCGAGCGCGCAAGCGGCGCATCATCGCCGATATCGAATGCACCACGTAGCTGTTTCCCGGGCCGCCAAAGTACGGCAGCCCCCCCGTTACGGTCAGCCCGCGCGGGTCGTCTTCGGCCAGGCCGATCTCTTGGCAGGCGATCTCGACGGCGGACGAGAAGCAGCTGTACAGGTCCAGGAAATCGACCTGGGCCAGGTCCAGTCCCGCCATCTGCAAGGCCTGCCGCGACGCGGCCCGGATCGCCGGCGATGAATGCAGGTTGATGCGCTCAGATACGTACCAGTGATCGTGCGCATCGGCGCAGCCGTGCAGGTAGATCCATTTTTCGCGCGGGATGCCCAGCGCCTGTGCCTGCCCCACCGAGGTAATGACCAGGGCGGCGGCCTGGTCGATGAAGGCGTTCGAGTTCATGAGCCGCGGATAGGGGAACCCGATCCAGCGGTTCTCGGCGTCTACCGTGGCCAGGCGTTGTGCGCTGTAGCCGTCGCGCCGCGTTGCCAGGGGATTGTCGGCCGCCACGCGGCTGAAGCGGGCCATCAGGCCGGCCATGGCTTGCAGGTGTTGCGCGACCGTACGCCCGCGCGCACCCCGGATGGCGTTCTCGAACAGCGGGTAGATCGAGATTGCCGCCCGCATATCGTGGCGGTCTTCGGTATCGCTCCAACCGCGCCGAGGGTCGCCGACGAGCTCTGGCGTACCCCCTGGGTCTTCGGCCCACGACACCGGCAAGGCGCGTTTCTCGACACCATACTGTGTGCGCAGCGCCTCGCCGCCGAAAATCAGTGCGGCGCGCAAGTCGCCCCGCGAAATCCGTTCGGCGTACTGGTTCACCATGTACTGCGGCATGTTGCCGCCGTTCCAGGTGTAGAGGGTTTGCGCCGGCCGCAGGCCAAGCCGGTCGCTTACGCTCTTGGGCGGGTTGGTCGAGGCGCCCAGTTTCGTGGCGAAGCGATGCGAGGTATCTGCGAAACAGCGCAACATGGTCACCGAGTCGATGACCTGGGCCGTCGCGGCGGCACCCGTATCCGCCAGCGCCAGCCGGGCCGCCTGGGCTATCAGGTCATAAGGCGAACGGCCCTGCTCCGCGAGCGTCGTCATGTCGGTGACATCACCGCAACCCACCAGAATGGGCGTATTCAAGGATTCATTCATTGATGGCTACCTATACAACCGGTTCAATCGACGCGGGCGCCGGACTCGCGCACCAGCTTGCCCCACTTCTCGCTATCGGCCGCCAGCACTTCGGCAAACTGGGCGGGGCTATTGGTGCGCGTTTCTAGGTACATGGCGTCGAAGCGCTTCTGCATGGCAGGCGCGCTCATGATCTTGACGATTTCCGCATTCAGCCGCTTGGTCACGGCGGCCGGCATATGCGCCGGGCCCACCACGCCAAACCACAAGTCGCTGCCGGCGCGGGCATACCCCTGCACGCCGGCCTCGTCCATGGTGGGCACATCGGGCAGGAAGGCACTGCGCTTGCTGCTGGTCACGGCCAGCGCCCGCAGTTTGCCGGCCTGTATCTGGGGCACTGACGACACCAGCAAGTCGAACATGCAGGTGACCTGCCCTGCGACCACACTGGCCAGCGCCGGCGCTCCGCCGCGGAACGGAATGTGCGACATCTGGGCGCCCGTCAGTTGGGTCAGCAGCACGCCCGACAGATGATTGGTCGAGCCGCTACCCGATGAGGCAAAGTTCACCTTGTCGGGATGCTGTTTGGCATAGGACACCAACTCAGCCACACTGCGTACCGGCACCTCGTTGTTCACCACCAGCACATTCACGTAGGCAATCACCTGCGAAATAGGCGTGAAACCACGCAAGGCGTCATAGGGCAATTTGTCGCCATACAAATGGGGATTGATGGCATGCGTGCCCGTGGTGGCCAGGCCTATGGTGTAGCCATCGGGCGCCGCCCTGGCGATCGCGGCCGACCCTATCGAACCGCCCGCGCCGCTGACATTCTCGACCACCACCGGCTGCCGCAGCTCGTGCGCCAGCTCGGCAGCCACGGCCCGCGAGACGACATCGGTGGGCCCGCCCGCCGGATAAGGCACGATGAACCGCAAGGGCTTGGCGGGATAGTCTTGGGCAAGCGCCCCGGCGGCCGCCAGCGCGCCGCATGCCAGCACTGCCATCCTGGTCAGGTATTTCATGGTGTTGTCTCCTGGTGTCTTATGAGTCGGCCGGTGCTGGTGACATTGGCACTGGCACTGCCATTTGTTGACCATCTACTATTCAGTAGATTAATATACTATTTAGTAGATGCGCCGAAGTCAACCTGTGATCTTGGAGACCAGGACTAACCGTACAAACCACAAAGATGGGCATACCAGGAGACAACTCATGCAACGTCGCACCTTTCTGGCGAACGGACTTGCGCTTGCCCTTGCGGGCCATGGCGCCGCGGCGCGCGCCGCCGGCTACCCGGCGCGTCCCATTGCGCTGGTCATCGGCTATACGGCCGGCGGCCTCACCGATGTGATGAGCCGCGCGATCGCCGAGCGCATGGCCGCCGGCCTGCGGCAGAGCGTCATCGTCGAGAACCGGCCCGGCGCCGCCGCTTCCATCGCGGCGGCCAAAGTCATGGAGGCGCCGCCAGACGGCTACACGCTTCTGCTGGGCACCGCCAGCCTGGCCATCAACCCTTCGTTGCAGCCCGACCTGGCGCCACGAGATCCCGGCAAGGACTTGCTGCCGGTCGGCACGGCTTACTTCAGCCCTTTCGTCTTGCTGGTGCGCGATGACCTGCCCGCGGCCAATCTTCAGGAATTCATCACCTACGCGAAATCGAACCCCGGCAAGATCAACGTGGCCAGTTCCGGCAACGGGTCGGTCAACCACTTGCTGTTAGAGATGTTCAACCGCCGCGCGAACGTCGACTTGGCGCATATTCCGTACAAGGGTGCCTCGCAGGCGCTGGTGGACCTGCGAGGCGGGCGCATCAGCGCCACCTTCGCCACGCCGACCGACGCGCTGCCCGTCATGCGGGCCGGCGCAGGCCGCATCCTGGCCGTGACGTCGGCCGAACGCATCGCCTTGCTGCCGGATGTTCCCGCCGTGGCCGAGACGCTGCCTGGTTTTCATGGCGTGTTCTGGCAGGCGCTGTTCGCGCCGGTAGGCACGCCACAGGCCGTGGTCGACAAGCTCGCGGCGGCCCTGCGCGCCACCACAGAAGACACCGCCCTGCGCGCCCGGGTGCAGGAACAGGGCATCACGCTGCAGCCAGGCGGCCCGGATCAATTGCGCAAGCAACTCGCCGAAGAAACCGCGATGTGGCGCCAGCTGATCACGGACGCCCACATCACCATCAATTGAATAGCGAAAAACCACAATGAGCTGGATCGTAGGGGCGGCAAGTACGCCGTATGGCGCTTTGCGCAATAGCGACACGCTGGGGCTGATGAGCCAGGCTGCCGCAGCGGCCCTGGCCGATGCGCAGTTGGAACGCGGCGACATCGACGGGCTGCTGTGCGGGTATTCGACCACCTTGCCGCACCTGATGCTGGCTACCGTCTTCGCCGAGCATTTCGGGCTGGCCCCGTCGTATGCGCATGCGCTGCAGGCAGGCGGCGCCACCGGCCTGGCGATGCTGATGCTGGCGCATCAGTTGGTCGACAGTGGCCAGGCCAGGCACGTGCTGGTGGTTGCCGCAGAAAACCGGTTAAGCGGCCAATCGCGCGACTCTGCGATCCAGACACTGTCGCAGGTGGGCCACCCGGTTTACGAGCTGCCGTTCGGCCCCACCATTCCGGCCTATTACGGCCTGGTCGCATCGCGATACATGCACAGCTACGGCGCCACCGAAGAAGACTACGCCGAACTGGCGGTATTGATGCGGCGGCACGCGGCCCGCCATGCCGGCGCGCAATTCCGCGACCCGATCAGTATCGGCGACGTCATGGCGTCCCGGCCGATATCGACACCGTTGAAGTTGCTGGATTGCTGCCCGGTCTCCGACGGCGGCTCGGCCTTCATCGTCGGCAAAAGCCCTACCACTGCGCAGCGCGTCAAGGTGCGGGGCTGCGGACAGGCCCATACGCATCAACACGTATCCGTGGCCCCGGACCTGACCCGCTTCGGCGCCGCCCAGGCGCTGGCCCGGGCCGAAGCCGCCTCGGGCATGTCGGCCCGCGACGCCGTCTACGCCGGCATCTACGACAGCTTCACCATCACGCTGGCCATCCTGCTCGAGGAACTGGGCCTGGCCCCGCGCGGCGAGGCCGGCACCCTGGCGCGCGAAGGTCATTTCGATCTTGACGGGCCATTGCCCCTGAACACCCATGGCGGCTTGCTCAGCTACGGGCACTGCGGGGCCGGCGGCGCGCTGGCGCACCTGGTCGAGGCCCACCTGCAGATGACCGGGCGCGCCGGCGATCGCCAAGTGCCCGATGCCTCGATCGCTTTGCTGCATGGCGATGGCGGCGTACTCTCTTCTCATGTCAGCGCCTTTCTGGAGCGTGCCTGATGTCCACGACCTGTTCCGAAACCGACCCTGCACAAGGCGACTGGACAACCGGGCAGCCCCTCATCCGCTATCAGCACTGCAGCCATTGCCAGGCCACCTGGTACTTCAAGCGCGGTTTCTGCCCGCAGTGCGGCGCTGCCGACCCCCACGACCGGATTGCCTGCGGAACCGGGCAGGTCTATGCCGTGACCCAGGTCAACCGGCCGCCGGTTCGAGAGCTGGCCGCCCACACGCCCTATTGCATCGTGCTGGTCGACGCGGCAGAAGGCTTTCGCCTGATGGCGCACGGCGACCTGTCGCTACGCATCGGCGACCGGGTAACCGCGCAATACAAGCCGTTCGGCGCGCAGTTCATTCCCCATTTCACACTTGAGCCTGCATGAGCTTTCCATGAACGACAACTTGCGCGCTGCCCTGGATCCTCGCTCTATCGCAATCGTCGGTGCTTCCGACAATACCGACAAAGTCGGCGGCCGGCCGCTGGACTACCTGCAGCGCTTCGGCTACGGCGGCAAGCTGTTCCCGGTGAACCCGGGCCGCGCCGAAGTGCAGGGCCTGAAGGCCTATGGCAGCATAGAGAGCCTGCCCGAAACGCCTGAAATGGCCATCGTGGCCATTCCCGGAGACACGGCGGTGGATGCGGTGCGGCAGTGCGCCGACCGCGGCACCAAGGTGGCCATCATCATGAGTTCGGGGTTTGGCGAAGGCAACTCCGCGCAAGGCCGCGACAAAGAAGCCGACATGGTGCGCCATGCACGCGAGCGCGGCATGAGAATCGTGGGCCCCAATTCGCAAGGCCTGGCCAACTTCGGCACCGGCGCGGTCGCCAGCTTCTCGACCATGTTCAAAGAGAACGCGCCCGCCGACGGCCATGTAGCGGTGTTGAGCCAGAGCGGCGCGCTCAGTGTCGTCCCATATGGGTTCCTGCGGCGGCGCGGCATAGGCGTGCGCCATGCCCATGCAACCGGCAACGACGCTGACGTAACCATCGCCGAGCTGGCCGCGGCGGTGGCCGAAGACACGCGCGTGAAGCTGATGCTGCTGTATCTGGAAGGCATTCCCGACCCCCACCACCTTGAACACATGGCCCGGATCGCGCGCGACCGGAAAATGCCCATCCTGGCGCTCAAGTCCGGCCGCACGCCAGACGGACGCGCGGCCGCCCAGTCGCACACCGGCGCACTGGCCAACGAAGACCGGGTGGTCGACGCATTCTTCGAACATCATGGTATCTGGCGGGCACAAACCATGAATGAACTGGTCGACGCCACCGAACTGTACCTGAAGGGCTGGACCATACGCGGCCGCAAGCTGGTGGCGGTAAGCAATTCCGGCGCGGTCTGCGTGCTGGCGGCCGACGCCGCGGCTGGCGCGGACATGCCCATGGCCAAGCTGTCCGCCTCGACGCGCACGGCGCTGGGCCGGATACTGCCCAGTTTTGCCAACATCTCGAACCCGATCGACGTCACCGGCGCACTGCTGACCGACAGCAGCCTGTTCGGCAAAACGCTGGGCACGGTAGGCGCAGACCCCGCCGCCGATGCGTTTTTCGTAGGGTTTCCCGTGGCGGGCGCGGGCTACGATGTCCAAGCCTTCGCCGCTGCCGCCGGGCACCTCGAGGCAGCCACCGGCAAGCCGGTGGTCGCCGCGGCGCCCCAGCCGAATGTGGCGGCCCACTTTATCGAGCAAGGCATCCCCACCTTTCCGACTGAAGCGCAGGCGATTGCGGCGTTGGGACGCTGCCTGAAGCACTACGAACTGATGGATCGCGCCGCCGCGCGGCAGGCTGCGGCCAACGGCCAATACCGCCCATATCCAGCGCCGAACAGCCGGGATCCCGCTACCCCCGCCACGACCCGCATGCTCAATGAAGCCGACAGCCTGGGCCTGCTGGCCGGCAACGGACTGGCCATGGTGGAGCACCGCCTTTGCACCTCGCTCGGCGCCGCCCTCGATGCACTGGAAAGCTTCGGCGGAGCGGTCGTGATGAAAGGCTGCTCGGGCGATGTCGCGCACAAGACCGAACTGGGCATCGTCAAGCTCGGCATCCGGACAAAGGAAGAGGCCGCCGGCGCCTGGCAGCTGATCGAAGCGGCGCTCGCGGCCCGGCAAATGCGCCTGGACGGAATCATCGTTGCGCGGATGGAACGAGGACGCCACGAGCTCATGATAGGCGCGCACCGGGATCCCGTATTCGGGCCGGTCGTCGTCGTCGGCGATGGCGGGAAATATGTGGAAGCCCTGCCCGACGTGCAGCTTTTGCTGCCCCCGTTCAGGCGGCAGGATGCGCTGGAAAAATTACGGCAATTGCGTATTGCCCCAATTTTTGCGGGGGTGCGGGGCGAGGCGCCGATGGATATCGGCGCCGTGGCCGACGCAGCGGTCGCGGTCGGGCAGTTGATGGCCACGCATGCGGACATCCACAGCGTGGACGTGAACCCCATTCTGCTGAAAAGCCAGGGCGAAGGGTATTGCGCGCTGGATGCCGTGGTGCTGAAAACCGGCGAATAGCGCCCTTTCCTAGAAGGCCGCCCGCACCACGCCGCCGTCCACGCGCAGCGCCGCGCCGTTGGTGGCAGACGAGGCTTCCGAGCACACGTACACCACCAGGTTGGCAACTTCCTCGGTTGTCGCAAAGCGCTTGAGCAGCGAACTGGGGCGGGCGGTCTCGAAGAATTCCTTCTCGAACTCGGCGAACGGCTTGCCGCCCGACAGCTTGTCCACGAACTCGTGCACGCCCGCCGACTTGGTGGGCCCCGGCAGCACCGCATTGACGGTAACGCCCGTGCCCGCGCAGCTTTCCGCCAGCCCGCGCGACAAACCCAGTTGCGCCGTCTTGGTCACACCATAGTGGATCATCTCGACCGGGATCTGGATACCGCTTTCGCTGCTGATGAACACCACCCGGCCCCAGTTCTTGGCCTTCATGCCCGGCAGGTAGGCGCGTGCAAGGCGCACGCCCGACATCACGTTGGTATCGAAGAAGCGCTGCCAGTCTTCGTCGGGTATATCCTCGAACGGCTTGGGGTCGAATATGCCCAGGTTGTTCACCAGCACATCCACCGCCGGAAATCGCTGCACCAGCAAGGCAATTTGCGCGGGGTCGGAAAGATCGCCGGCGACACCCTCGGCGGACGCGCCCGGCACCTGGGTACGCAGTTCCTGCAAGGCATCGTCCACCGACTGCTGCGAGCGGCCGTTCACAATGACGCGCGCACCTTCGCGCGCCAGGCCCACGGCAATGGCATGGCCGATGCCCTTGCTCGAGCCCGATATCAGCGCCAGCTTGCCCTTCAAGTGCAGATCCATGCCTGTCTCCCTGAGACTCTGTCCGCAGAAAGCGGAACTTCCTGCCGGCAAGTCTAGACCGTAGCGGATGACAACCGGCTAAAAACCCCCTCTCGCGGTCATCATAAGATTGTTAACAATCTGATTGTGCTCTAAGATGAATCAACACTTCCTGCCGCGCCCCATCGTGTCCAAGCCCAGCCAACTTCTTACCGACCTGGAAAACGCCGTGGCCTTCCGCTTGTTCGAAGGCCGCCAGCACACCCCTACCCTGACCGTGCCCGAGCAGATCGCGGCCCAGGTGGGCGATGCCATCATCAAGGGCAAGCTGCTGCCCGGCGAAGCCCTGAACGAGCAGCGCCTGGCCGATTCGTTCCATGTCAGCCGCGGACCGGTGCGCGATGCCATCCGCATCCTGGAACGCGAAGGGCTGGCCACCATCTATCCGCGCCGCGGCGCCGTGGTCACCGACCTGACCCTGGACGAGGTGCGCGACATCTTCGAGATCCGCATCGGCCTGCTCGAAATCGTGGCGCGCAAGATCGCGGCCTGCCATACGCCCGAATACCTGGCCACCCTGCGCGCCGGTGTTGAAAAACTGGAAGCCCTGGCCCGCCTGGAAGACGACCAGGGCCGTTACGCCGAAACCTCGTACCGCCTGTCCATCCTGTCGGTGCGCAACTGCAACAACCCGCGCCTGACCCAGATGCTGACCGCGCTGTCGCTGCAAACGCTACGCTATTCCTACATCAGCCTGGCACCGGCCGAACGGCGTCGCGCGTCGGCCGTGCTGTGGCGCAAGGGCCTTGCCGCGCTTGAACGCGGCGATGCCAAGACCTATATCGCCATCTCGCGGCAGCGCGTCGAAGAATCCGGCACCGCCGTCGTGCGACGCCTGTCCGACAGCGCCCAGCAACCCTTGCGGAGACGAGCATGAACGCGGCCTCGCCCGGTCCGCTGGCGGGCCTGAAAGTGGTGGAGATCTGCTCCACCATTGCCGGTCCGGCCTGTGCGCGGCTGCTGGCCGACTTCGGCGCCGACGTCACCAAGGTCGAACCCCTGGAAGGCGACGGCGTGCGCCAGATGGGCCGGCATGTCGATGACGTGTCGCTGTACGCAGCCACCATCTTGCGCGGCAAGCGCTCGGTGTCGCTGGACCTGAAATCTGAACAAGGCCGCGCCATCACGCGCGCATTGGTAGACCGGGCCGACATCCTGGTGGAAAACAACCGCCCCGGCGTCATGGAACGCCTGGGCCTGGACTACGACACACTGTCGGCCACCAATCCCGGCCTGGTGATGGTACGCATCAGCGGCTACGGCCAGGACGGCCCCTACGCCGGCCGGCCCGGCTACGGCGCCATCTGCGAAGCCTTCGGCGGCGTGCGCCACATGACGGGCGACCCCGACCGCCCGCCCGCGCGCGTGGCCCTGGCCACCACCGATTACCTGACCGCCGTGTACGCGGCCTTCGGCGCCATGATGGCCATCCACGAACGCGGCCGCACCGGGCTGGGCCAGGTGGTGGACGCGGCCCTGTACGAGACGTCGTTCAGCCAGATGGAGCCCTACGTGCCGGCCTTCGAGAAGCTGGGCTTCGTGCCCAAGCGCGTGGGACCCAACCTGCCCACCATGGCGCCCAACAGCCTGTACCCCAGCGCCGATGGCGCCTGGGTGCTGATCGCCGCCAACAGCAACATCATCTTCAGCCGGCTGGCGCAGGTGATGGGGCAACCCGAACTGCTGGCAGACCCGCGCTTTGCCACGATCCGTGCGCGCGGCGAGCGCCAGAACATGACGGCGCTGGACGCCATCATCGGCGCATGGACCCGCCAGCACGATGCCGAACCCCTGGAACAGCTGCTGATCGCCGAATCGATCCCGGCCTCGCGCATCTACACCATTGCCGACATCTACGAAGACCCGCACTACGCCCAGCGCGGCATGCTGGTGCGCGTGCCGCACGACACCCTGGGGCATACCACCCAGGCCGGCGTCGTGCCCAAGCTGTCGCGCACGCCGGGCCATATCCGCCACAGCGGTCCGGACCTGGGTGCCGACACGCAGGCCGTGCTGCAAGAGCTGGGCATGACCGCTGAAGACATCCAGGCGCTGCAAGCGCAACAACTCATCAAGACCCGCCCGTAGCGCAGACACCGTCCCGGCGGGCATCCAACGGAGACCAGGCATGGAAGACACGCGCGGCGCACCCGCCGCCCAGGATTGGGAAGCAGAACGGCAAGAGCTGGCCCTGCGGCGTGAACAGGCTGCCGCCATGGGCGGGCCGCAAGCGCTGGACAAGCACAAGGCGCGCGGTCGCCTGAACGCGCGCGAGCGCATCGCGCTGCTATGCGATACCGGGTCGTTTCGCGAACTGGGGCGCATCGCCGGCAAAGGCCGCTACGATGCCGACGGCTTCTTCCAGTCCCTGTCGCCGGTCAACGCCATCATCGGCTCGGGCCGCGTCGAAGGCCGCAAGGCCATGATCTCGGCCGACGACTACACCCTGCGCGCGGGCTCGTCGGAAGCCACGATTTCCGACAAGTGGATCTACGCCGAACGCATGGCCCTGGACCTGAAGATGCCCCTGGTGCGCTTGGTGGACACCGCCGGCGGCAGCGTCAAGCTGCTGGAGCAGCAAGGCGCCAGCAAAATCCCCGGGTACCCGACCTGGCCGGTAGTGCCTTTGCTCGATGCCGTGCCCGTGGTGGGCGTGGCCCTGGGCGCCTGCGCGGGCCTGGGCGCCATCAAGGTGCTGATGTCCCATTTTTCGGTAATGGTGCGCGACCAGGCGCAGGTCTTCGCCGCCGGGCCGCCGGTAGTCAAGCAGGCCTACGGCATCGATATCGACAAGAACGAGCTGGGCGGCTACCAGGTGCATCGCCGCAGCGCGCTGGTGCATAACGAGGCCACCAGCGAAGAAGAAGCCTTTGCGCAGGTGCGGCGCTTCTTGTCGTACCTGCCCCGCCATGCGGGCCTGATGGCCGACCGCATTGCCGCCGACGACCCGCCCGGCCGCGCCGACGACTGGTTGAAAGACGCCATACCGAAAGACCGCCGCAAGATCTACGACCCGCGCAAGATACTGGCCTCGGTGTTCGACCGCGACAGCGTGTTCGAGATCGGCCGCTACCAGGGTGGCTCGACCATAACCGCGCTGGCCCGCCTGCATGGCTATCCGGTCGGCGTGCTGTGCAGCGACCCCCGCATATCGGGCGGCGCGATGACCACCACCTCGGCCTGGAAAATCGAGCGGCACGTCAAACTGTGCCAGACCTTCAACCTGCCCGTCGTGCACCTGGTAGACCAGCCTGGCAACGCCACCGGCCCCGAGGCCGAACTCAGCGGCACGCTGCTGGGGGCCGTGCGGGTGCTGACCACGATCGAAAAATCCACCGTGCCCTGGGTGTCCATCATCATGCGGCGGGCCTTCGGCATGGCGGGCGGCCTGCACGCGCCCAAGCACTTCCCGCAACTGAACCACCGCTTTGCCTGGCCCTCGGCCCGCTGGGGCTCGATACCCATCGAAGGCGGCGTGGCGGCGGCGCACCGCAACGATATCGCGGCCGCCGACGACCCCGCGACCGAACAGGCCCGGCTGGAAGCCTATTACCACCGCCTGGCATCGCCCTTTCGCACGGCCGAGAAGTTCGGCATGCTGGACGTCATCGACCCGCGCGAAACGCGCGATGTGCTGTGCGACTGGGTCGAAGATGCCTGGGAGGTCCTGAAAGCCCGCTAGTTCCGCTTTTTCCCATTGCCCCGATCCCGACGCAGCAGATTCCGCTATTCCATCAATGACGGATGCGCCGGCCACCAGGCCTTGGGCCGGGTGCCCGCGCCGAATTCCGCAAAGGAGACAAGATGAGCGCTTCATTTCGCAGCTTGATGGTGTGGGTGGCATTCGTGGCGGCCACCTTCGGGTGGCCCGCCGATGCCCAGTCGTGGAAGCCGCAGCACAGTATCGAATTCGTGGTGCCGGCAGGCCCGGGCGCCGCCCTGGACACCGCCGCGCGCGAGCTGCAGCGGCTGCTCGACAAGCAGAAGATACTGGACCAGACCCTGGTCATCACCAACAAGCCAGGCGGCAGCGGCGCGGTGGGCCTGCAGACCTTGCGCGCGCACGAGGGCGATTCGCACTGGCTGGGCACGTTCAGCACCGGCATGATCAGCGCCCGCGTCCTGCACCCCGATGCGCTTTCCTACGCCGAGATGACGCCCATTGCCTTGTTGCTGGAAGAGTCCATGCTGGTCGCGGTGCGGGCCGACTCGCCCTTGAAGAACGTACACGACCTGGTCGCCCAACTGAAGCAGAAACCCGACTCGCTGTCGATCGCGGTGGCCACCTCGGTAGGCAACCACATCCACCTGGCCATCGCCAAGCCGCTGAAGCAGGCGGGCGTGGACATCACCAAGCTGGTCATCGTGCCCTACAAGTCTTCTGGCGAATCCATCACGGCCCTGCTGGGCGGACACGTCGACGTGGTGTCCGCCTCGTCGCCCAATGTCCTGTCGCAGTACAAGGCCGGCACCATCCGCCTGTTGGCCGTGACCACGGCCGAACGCCTGCCGGGGCAGTTAGCGGCGGTGCCCACCTGGAAAGAACAAGGCATCGATGCGGTATCCACTTCGGTGCAAGGAGTGCTGGGGCCCAGGAACATGAGCCCCGCGCAGTTGCAGTACTGGGAAACCGCGCTGGCCAAGGTGGCCGCCAGCAAGGAATGGAACGACTTCCTGCAAACCCAGTTGTGGCGGCCGCGCTTTGCCAGGCACGAAGAAATGCAGAAAGTGCTGGATGCCGAATATGCATCCACGCGCGGCCTGCTGCTGGACCTGAACCTGGCCAGGCCCTGACGCCGGCCAAGGCTGTTTACTGGCGATAGACCAAGGAGAACCCGACGTGGGACGCATAAACGTGGTGGCCGAAGTTACCGGCACGGTATGGAAGATCGAGGCCCGGCCGGGCGCGGCGGTGCAGGCCGACGATGTCATCATCCTGGTGGAATCGATGAAGATGGAAATCCCGGTGCTGGCCATCGATGCGGGCAGCGTTGCCGAAATCCTGGTGAAAGAAGGGGAAGCGGTACAGGAGGGCCAGACGGTGGCCGTGATCGCTACCTGATTGCCGCTTCCGCTGCCCCTGCCTCATTCGCCGCCGGCGGCAACACATCGCCGTCCAATAGCGCCTGCCACAGGGCTTGCGGCTGCGGCGTGGCAAGGCCGGCGTTGCGCAGGAACTTGTCGCGCACCTGCTGCACCGCGGCCGGCCGCTCGGCGCTGCCCAGCACCTGCTCGACGCGTGCGGCGAGCACTGTCGCATCGTCCAGCGTCACCGACAATTCTGCACCGAAGCGTTCAGGAAAGCCGCTGTCCGGCCAATCGGATACGCCGATACGCGCGGCCAGCCGCAGGGCCGGCTCGCTCAGGGGCCCGGTGGTCATTGCCGTGACATCGATGGGCTGGTCCAGCAGGGCCATCGCCACGCAATACGGCAGGCTGTACTTGGCGTCGTTGGTATCGCGCGGCGCCTGCTTGCGTTCCCAGGGCTGCGCGATGACCAGGCCAGCGCCGTGCGCCACCCGGCAATGCGCCGATTCGATGCGCCGGCCCAATGCCTGCGCCTCGCCGCGCAATTGGTTGGCCGCCTCGAGATACGGATGAATGTAGTGGCAGCAGGGATACAGCTTGAATGCGGCGTCGCGCAAGACCCAGGCGGCCCCCAGGCTGTCGAGCCCGGCCGCCAGCCTGTCCCCCGCCGCCTGGTCGTCGGCGTAGGCCGCGTATATCCCGTGCTTGCCTTCCAGCACCGTCAGCGGGCCGGTCATGCCGGCCATGGCCAGGCCGGCGGCCCATAGGCCCGCATGCGCGGCCCAGCCCGGGTGCAGCGCCTTGACGTTGGAGCCATCGCTCAAGAATTCGAATATGCCGCTGGCCTGGCTACCCGCGATACCGCCGGCGCGCGCCACGATGTCGGCCGGCGCGCCGCGCGCGGCAGCCGCCAGCATGGCCGCCACGACGGCGCCGCCCACCGACGTGACCTGGAAGCCGCGGCGCTGGAACGCGCCAGCCGCCGCCTGTCCGACACGCACCAGCAGTTCCCAGCCGGCCACGGTCAGCCGCACGACCTCGGGCAGGCCCAGATCCAGTTCCTGCGCCACCGCCAACACCGGCGGCACGATGACCGAACTGCCATGCACGATCGAGCCCATATGCGTATCGTCGTACTCCAGCGAGTGCATGGATGCGCCGTTGGCCAAGGCCGCCACCGTGGCGGGCGCGGAGATACCCATGCCCAGCACCGCGGCCTTGCCCGGCGCGGGAAACTGGGCCAGCAGCTTCGCCAGGAAGGCACGGTGCGCCGGCACGCTGGACGCGGCCAGCCCCACGCCGATCGCATCGGCCAGGTGCAGGCGGGCCAGTTGCTGCACATCGTGCGGAACATCGCGCAGCGACAGGCCATGCAGGAAGACCGCCATGCGCACTGCGGCGGGCTGGCTGGCGCTCATGCCCGCGGCTCCGCGGCCGCGCGGCCGGCCAGGTAGCCCAGGCCGATAGCCGTCAGCAGGCCATTGCCCGAACAATAGCCCTCGGCGCCCGAACTGCCGCTGATGCCCGCCGCCGCGCCGCCGCCGGCATACAGCCCGGCGATGGCCGAACCGTCGTCACGCAACACCCGGCCGGCCGCGTCGACCGCCAACCCGCCCTGGGTGTGGAACAGGCCCGGCGTCACCCGGCAGATCCACAGTTTTCCCGTCAGCGGCGCCATGCCGAAATGCCTGCGCCCTTGCGGATCGGCGCTGGCGCCCTCGGCGCCGGCCGCCTGGTTGTAATCGGCCAGCGTGCGCGCCAGCGCCGCTTGCGGCAGTTCGAAAATGGCGGCCAGCCCCGCCACGCTGTCGCTGCCCTTCACGCCGTTGTGGTCGACCAGTTCCTGGAATTCTTCTTCTTTGCTCGCCAGGGCCTTGATCCGGTCGTCGAAAATGGCATACACCGGGCCTGCCTGGCCCAACACCCGCTTTGCATAGCCCGAATAGCCCAGGTCTTCGTTGCCGAAGCGCTGGCCGGCCGCATTCACCAGAATGCCGCCCTTCTCTATCGTGGTCCACGACAGCAGCGATCCATGCGGATAGGCCACCGCCGCATAACCCTGGTAGGCCTGCATGTTCGCCAGCCGCGCGCCCAGCTGCCGGCCCCAGAGCACGGCCTCGCCCTCGCTGCCCAGCGCGCCGAAGTACTCGGCACCCGCGATCTCGGTGCAGTACGTTCGCACCAGTTCGCGGTTGGCGGCAAATCCATTGGTGGCCAGGATCACCCCGCGGGCGCCGATGCGCGATGTCTCGATGCCGGGCCCCGTCACCGCCGCGCCGACGATCGCGCCGCCATCGTCCACATACAGGGTGGACACGGCATTGTTCACGGCCAGGGGGATGTCGCGGCGGCCAACCGCGGCCAGCAAATCGTCCACCAGATCCTGTCCCCGCCGCGACACCGGCGCATGCAGGCGCGGCACGGTGTGACCTACGTGGCAGTAGTCGGTAATCAGCGCCATGCGGGCACCCACGGTGTCGACCAGCCATTCGCACAGGCTGGCCGATAGCGCGGCCATGCGGCGCGTCAACGCAGGCAGCTCACTGTGGCCGGCCATGCGCTCCAGGTCGGCAACCATATGGTCGGCCGAGTCGGCGATGCCTGCCTCGCGCTGAAAGCGGCTGCCGGCGCCCGGCACCGATCCCGTGCTCAGCGAAGAATTGCCCCCGGGGCGCTCGCGCTTTTCCAGGATGGCCACGCCGGCACCCTTGTCATGTGCCGCGATGGCGGCAGCCAGGCCGCAAGCGCCGGCCCCCACCACCAGTACATCCACCTCCATATCCCATTCGGTGCCGGGGTCGTGCCGCTCGATGACTGCTTGCATCACTGGTTCCTTCCGCTTGCCCTGGCCGTGCCAAGGCGGTTCATCGGTACCGCGCCTGGCGCGGCCTGCCGCTCAGGCGGCGGTAAGTGCCTGCATCCATTCGTGCCATGGGCCATGCAAGGGCGGCACGCCCGGGGGCACCTGGGCCTGGCCGGCGGCCATGTCGACCAAGGCATGCAGGACGCGCGGCGCCTGGGGGGCCTGTCCACGGCATAGCGACTCGATCTTGGACCAGACATCCTGGTCGTCGAAGGGCTGGTCCGGCCCGCCGCGCGCGCTCCAGCACGTCTGTTCCAGCGTGCCATCCGCTGTCTCAAGTGCCACCGTCGCGGGGCGGTCCAGGGGCCAGGGCCTGGGATCGGGAAATGGCTGCAGCGACACCAGGCGGCGCAGCCGCGCAATGCGCGGATCAGCCAACGACGCGCTGTCGAAGGCCGTGGCGCCGCCATGCCCATGCACGACGGCCGCCGCCACGGCGTGCGGCAGCGAGAACTTCGCTCCCAGCGTCGTGGTCGGTTCGCGGTTGTCCAGGCCATGGGCCAACGGATGCGCCAGAACCCGAATCGCGGTAACGCGGTCACCGCCCAGCAAAGACGCATCGCCGGCAATCAGCGCCTGCACCGCCTCGATGGCAGAGTGGGCGTACTGGCAGCAGGCGTTGATCTTCTGGTAGCCATACGCCACCGCCCATTCGCCCTCGTCGTGAAATGCCGCCAGGTCGGTGGCGGCGCCCAGGGCGGTGACGTAGACGTCGTACGGCGTACAGGCACTGCCGCCTATGCCGGCTTGCGCCTGCTCGACCGCCAGCATGCCCATGGCTGCCCCCTGCGCGGCCCAGGCATTGCGAACCAGCACCCCTTGCAGTGCCTGGTTGAATGGGCCGGCCATGCCCATCGAGCAGGCACCCGCCACCGCACTCAGCACGGTGTCGGGCGGCAAGCGGCGCAAGATGGCGACGCCGGCGGCGGCTCCCACCGGCGCCAACAGGGCGTGCGGATGAATGCGCATGGGCGTGAAACGCCACGCGCGCGCCACGCGCGTGACCAGTTCGTAGGCCAGCACCAGCGCGTGCAGCACGTCGCTGGCGCTCGCGCGCTCTTGTTCGGCCGTGGCCATCAAGGCCGGCAGCACGTACAGGCCGCCATGGCACACTGCCTTGCGATAGCCCTCGTCCAGTTCGTTCCAGCCCATCGCCAGGGCATTCTGCGTAGCGGCGGCATAGGGGCCGACGCCTGGCGCATGCGGAGCAAGCAGCGACGCGCCGCCCTGCGGCGGCCGCGCCAGCATGACCTGCCGGGCCTGCGCGACTTGCGGCTCGTCCAGCGCGCTGAACGCCGCGGACACATCGTCGGCCACGATCATGGCGGCGCGCCGGCGTACCGGTGCGGCAAGGTCTTGCCATTGCGCGGCAACCACCCGCCGCACGCAGGCCGCGAAGGCGTCCGCCGCCGCCTGCCGGGCCGCCGCGTCCGCCGCGGGATCAGGGTTCAGAACAGGTCCCATAGGCTCTCCTGGCCAAGCAGGTCGGCACTGGCGCCGTCGTAGATCACGCGCCCCGACTTGATCACGATGGCTCGCTCGACATTCTGCAGCGTGGCTTGCACATTCTGTTCCACGATCACGATCGTGGTCTTGCGGCTGCGGTTGATCTCGCTGATGCTTGCCAGCACATCGCGCACGATCACGGGTGCCAGGCCGATGGTGGGCTCGTCGAGCAGCAGGATCGAAGGCTGCGTCATCAGGGCCATGCCCAGGGCCAGCATCTGCTGCTGCCCGCCGCTGAGCGAGCCGGCCACTTGCTCGCTGCGTTCGGCCAGCAGCGGGAACAAGGCATGGACTTCGTCAAAGGCCCGCTTGCGCGCCGCCAGGTCGTGGCGCATGCCGGCGATATTCAGGTTCTGCTGCACCTGCAGGTCGCGAAAGACATTGTTGCCCTGGGGCACGAACGCCATGCCATAAGTCACGTTCACGTGCACTTCATTGGCGCGCACCACCTGGCCGCGATACTGCACGCTGCCCTGCACGCGCTCCAGGTCGCCCATGCAGGCCTTGAGCAGGGTCGTCTTGCCCGCGCCGTTATGGCCGAATATGCCGACGCGCTGCCCATCGGGCACCTGGATCGACAGGTCGTGCAACACATGCAGCTTGCCATAGTGCACGTTGAGGTCTTTCAGTTCCAGCATTCGATGTCCCCGGTGGCGGCGGTCATTGGCCGAAGTACAGGTCGGCCAGCGTCTTGCTTTGCAGCAGCGTGGCCACGTCGCCGCGTTCCAGGATCCGGCCTTGCGCCATGAACACGGCGCTGTTGCACAGATCGCGAATGAACGACACGTTGTGCTCTACCACGCACACGGCCCGCCCCGACGCGGCCTCTTCGCGAACGATCTCGCGCATCGTCTCGTAGGCCATGCCCTCGACGCCCGCCATCGGCTCATCCAGCAACAACAGCGGCCCCTGGCTCATCAACGCGCGCGCCAGGCCCACCAGCTTTTGCTGCCCGAACGTGATGTCGTTGACGTTGGCATCGGCCAGCGCCGACAGTTTCATGCGCTGCAAGATCCGCATGGCTCGCTCGCGAGACTGCTGCTCGGCGCGCCGTATGGCGGCACCCGCCGTCAGCAGCCGCCATAGCGATTCGCCCGGGTAGTCGGTGGCCGCCACCAGCAGGTTTTCCAGCACGCTCAACGAACCGAACAGGCGCATGTGCTGCCAGGTACGCGCAACGCCGGCACGCGCCCGCGCATACAGCGGCATGCCCGACAACGCCCGCCCGTCGAGCAAGATGGATCCGCTATCGGCCGGAAATACGCCCGATATCAGGTTGAACAGCGACGTCTTGCCCGCCCCGTTCGGCCCGATCAGGCCCAGGATCTCGCCGGCCTTGAGTTCCAGCGTGATCTGGTCGGCCACCACCACGCCGCCGAAGCGCTTGCATACGCCTTGCAGGCTCAGCACGCTATTCATGGTTGCCCCCGGCCGAGACACGCTTGCTCGAGGGCACCAGCCCCTGCGGCCGCAAGAACAGGAACAGGATCACCAGCGACGTGAAGATCACCCCCTGCAGCGGCCCCATGACGGAAGACGGCAGGTTCAGGAAGGTAATCGCTTCCGGCAGCAGCAACAGCAACACCGCGCCCACCACCGGCCCGTAGACCGACCCCATCCCCCCCACCACGACCATGGTCAGGATCATGGCCGACTGCAAGATCTGGAACTGATCGGGCGTCAGGTATTGGTAGTAGTAGGCATACAGCCCGCCCGCCACGCCGGCCACGCCCGAGCCTACCGCGAAGATGGCGATCTTGATGTTCATGGCATTGCGGCCCAGCGCCCGAAACGCCAGTTCGTCATCGCGCATGGCCTGGATCGCCCGGCCGTACGGCCCGCGCACCAGGGCCCGCAGCGCCACCACCACCAGCACGGCCAGGCCCAGCGCTACCGCCGCGAACACCTGGCTGCGGTGTTCCTGCACCACATTGGGTATGCCGCCCAGTCCGCTGGCGCCCCCCACGAACTCCAGGTTCTTGATGATCTCCAGCAGCCCCAGCTGGAACCCGATGCTGGTGATCAACAGGTAATCGCCGGAAATGCGCAAGGACGGAAGCGACAGCATGAACGAGGCCAGCATGGCCACCACGAAGCCCGCCGCGACGCTAAGCACGGGGTGCAGGCCGAACTGCGTGCTCAAGACCCCCACGGTATAGGCGCCCAGCGCGAAGAAGATCGGATGTGCGATGCTGATCAGCCCGCCGAAGCCGATGATCAGGTTGAAGCTGGACGCCAGAATCACGTACAGCCCGATCAGCACCAGTAAAGAAGCTACATATTCCATGAGTGACTCCGATCCGCGTATCAGGTGCCCGCCGCGGCCGACGTGGCCGCGGGTTTCCCGCGCCGCCGGCGTGCCAGGCGCACCCCTTGCGGGAAGAACAGGATCGTGATGAACAGCAGCGCATACAGGATCAGGCTTTGCCAGGCAGACGGAATGACCAGGATGCTGAAGGCGCGCAGCAACCCCAGGAACACGGCCGCGATGGCCGCTCCGAACACATTGCCCATGCCGCCCAGCAAGGCTGCGATAACCGCGAACAGCATCATTTCCAGGGGCGTGTTGGGCACCATCGACGCCCGCGTGCCGAACAGGTACATGCCGGCGGCGATCAGCACCGCCGCAATCACGAACGTCAGCGCATAGACCCGCCTGACATTCACCCCGTACAACCGGCTCAGGTGCGGGTTGTCGGCTGCCGCGATCATGTACTGCCCGTGGCGCGTGCGCTTCATGACGAAGAACAGCAGCGCCATCAAGACCACCGTGAATGCAATGGCCTTCAAGTCCCATTCGCTGACCACCACCCCACCCACGATATACGAGGCCGACATGATGGTCGCCGCCAGCGACACCGGCTCGGTGCCGGCAACCATGGCCAGCAGGTACTGCACCAGTTCGGACAACACCAAGGTGAAGATGAAGAAGGTCAGCGGCGGCGAATGGCGGCGGCGGAACGTCTGCAATCCGTATACCTCCATGGCCAGTGCCGCGGCGATGGCCGCGGCCGCGCCCAGCGCGAACGCGGCGTAGCCCGGCCAGCCCAGTTTCTGTATGGCCAGGTACATCGTGTAGTAGGCAATCCCCATCAGTCCGGCCTGGGCGAAGTTCCATACCTTCACCACCTTCAGCACCAATGCGAAGGCCGCCGCCAGCAGCACCGCATAGGTCGAGTTGGCCAGGCCGGTCCAGAAGATCTGCAATAGGGTCTGGAAATCCAGCATTCCTGCTCCTAGCAAGGCGGCCAGGGCCGCCTCTTGAAGACGCGATGGGCGCGTTTACTCGACCGTGGCTACCGGCGTGAACGCACCGTTCTTGACCTCGAACAGGTACACCGGCTTCTTCACCCGATGGTCGGGACTGACCAGCAGCTTGCCCGTCATGGGCAGGTCGAATTCGGCGATATCGACCAGTGCCTTGCGCATGTTCGCCCCCGACAGCGGCTGGCCGGTTTTCAGCAGATGGCTGTACAGGTCGCTGATCAGGTAGGGCATGTCATACAGGTATTGGGTATACGGCAGCCCGTTGGGGATGCGGCCCTCGGTCTTTTTCCAGCGCTCGACGAATTCGGCGATTTCCGGATTCTGCTCGGCCGACGGCGCCAGCGCCGAGACCAGCAGGCCCTCGGCGGCCGCCCCCAGTTGCTGTATGACCTTGGGGTTGTAGCCCGCCGAGTAGGTGGAGATCGGCTGCTTGATACCCAGCTGGCGCAGTTGGGCAATCACTTGCGGCAGGTCGGAAACCAGCCCCTGCACGTGGATGATGTCGGGGTTCGATGTCCGCACCTTCAGCAGCGCCCCCGTGTAATCGGTCGATTGCGCATCGTAGGCTTCATAGGCCACTACCTTGCCGCCCATCTGCTGGAACGCTTCACGGTAGATCTTGGCGCCTTCCACCCCGCTGTCGTTGTGGATATACAGCACGGCGGCCCGCTCCTTCTTCAGCGTGTCGCGTGCGTATCTTGCCTGCGCGACGACGTCCACGTCCGCCAGCGGGTAGGTGGTGTAGATGTAGTCGCCCAGCTTGGCGATCTCGGGCGAATTCGCTCCCACGCTCAGGCCCAGCACTTCACTGCGATTGGCGATCGGCGCAACGGCCTTGACCACGGCGCTCCAGGCAGTGCCGAACACCGGCACTTTATCCACGTTCACCAGGCGGTTCACCGCGTTGATCCCCAGCCGCGGATCGGCCTGGGTATCCAGCAGGATCATCTCGAGCGGATGTCCGTCGACCCCGCCCTTCGCGTTGATGTCCTGTACCGCCCATTGCGCGGCCTTGGCCTGGTCGGCGCCGAACAGCGCCTGCGAACCGGTCAGCGGCATGGCCAGGCCGAACTTCAGGGGTGTCTTGGCGGCGGGCTGCGCCATGGCAGTGCCGGACCATCCAGTGCACGCGGCGGCCAGCGCCAGCGCGGCCACGAGGTTTCTGCGAACTTGTTTCATGTCATTCCCCTTGCGATTGTGTGGACAACTTAGCCGCCGACTTTCTGCAGGCTGGCAATGACCGATTCGGTAGTTCCGACATCGGCGTATTTTTCGGACATGTCGAACAGGTTGACCGCGTGCGATACCTGGCTGCGGTCATACACCGCGTCCTGGGGCACCATCACTTTGAAGTTCAGCGAAAAGGCATCCACCACGCTGCCGCGCACGCAACCGCTGGTGGTGCAGCCCGTGACGATCAGGGTGTCGGCCTGCAGGTCGATCAGGTGGCTGGCCAGCGCGGTGCCGAAGAACGCGCTGGGGTGCTTCTTGGGCAGCAGGACATCGCCGTCGCGCGGCGCCACTTCTTTCACGAAATCGTAGCCGTGGGCCGGAATGTTCATGATGGCGGGCACCTTCTCGGCCAGGCGGCCGCCCTCGGCCGCCTTCTTCGGCGCCACGTGCGGATACAGCACGGGCCAGTTCTTGGCCCTGAAGACGGCCAGCAGCTTCTGGATGTTCGCCACCGCGTGCCAACCGGTTTCGCCGCAACTGGTGGGGAATTCCTTGATCGCTTCCCAGAAAGGCTGCGGCGTGGTGCCCACCGTCCGGTATTGCACGTCGATGATCAACAGGGCCGGGCGCACGCCCAGCCCCGACGGCCGGCCAAAACCCGCCGCCCGGTAGGCGCGCTGCTCATCCTCGCTGATGATGTTGTCCCAGGGTTTCATTGCGGTTTCCTTCAATTCGATTTCAATTCACGTGACAGATACTTGCCATGACCGGGCTTGCCGACGATCTTGCCGTCCTGCATGACCGTTTCCCCGCGCACGATGGTGCGTACCGGCCAGCCTTTCAGGCTCCAGCCGTCGTACAGGCTGTAGTCCGAGTACGACCCGAGCTCCTGCGCGTTCACGGTGCGCACCTTGTCCAGGTCCACCAACGTAAGGTCGGCATGGGCGCCCACTTGCAGCGACCCCTTGTCGGGGTCCAGGTTGAAGATCTGCGCGGGGCGGCGCGTCAGCAGGTCGGCAATGCGCGACAGCCCCAGGCGCCCTTTGTGGTAGCCCTCGGACAGCAGCACCGGCAGAATCGTGGCCGTGCCCGGGAAACCCTGCGATGCCAGCCACATCGGACGCTCTTTGGTCGATTTCTTGCGCGGCACGTGATCGGATGCCACCACGTCGATGCTGCCGTCACGCAAGCCTTCCCACATGGCCTGCACGTCGTCGTCGGAACGAAACGGCGGGTTGGCCTTGCCCAGCGGCCCGATATCGGCGTTCTCGTCGTGCGTCAGGTAGTGCGGGCAGGTTTCCACATAGACGTGCTCGTAGCGCTGGCGCCACCGGCGCACTTCGTCCAGCGCCATGCGCGTGCTCAAGTGCGGAATATAAATACGGGCATTCAGGTGCTCGGCGAACATCATCGCGCGCACGCAGCTCTCGGCCTCTGTAAACGCCGGCTTGCAGGCCGACCAATCCTTCAGGGTGTCGCGTCCTTCGGCCTGCAGGCGTTTGCGCAACCGGTTGACGATCTCGATGTTCTCGGTGTGGCACACCACCTTCACATCGCCCAGCTTCGCCGCCTGCGCAAGCAGATCGTAGAAGTAGCCATCGTCGGTGCCGTCCAGCCCCAGGTAGCGGCCCTCTTCGCCCTTGAAATTCATGAAGTACTTGAACGAGGTCACACCGTACTTTTCCACGTACTCGGCCAGTTCGCGCACGTGCATCTCGTTGGCCACGCTGAAGTGAAAGCCGTAGTCGACATGGGCGCGCGTGCGCGCGTATTCCTGCTCGCGGCGATAGACGTCGGTATAGCCTTCGTTATTCAGGAAATAGCCCAGCACCGTCGTGAAGCCGCCCTGCGCCGCATACACCGTCTCGGTTTCGTACTCGGTGATTTTCTCGCCGAAGCCAAAGTGGATATGCGCGTCGATCAGGCCCGCGAACACATGCAGGCCGTGCGCGGACATCTCGGGCGCCCCCGACCCTACCGGGGTGCCGGGGGCCAGATGCGCGGCGATGCGACCGTCCTGGATCAGCAGGTCCAAAGGGCGTCCTTCATTCTGCGCGTCGACGACAGTGCCGCCGCGCAAGACGAAATCATGGGACATCAGAGCTACTCCGAATGGGTGGGAACAAAACTGGAAAGTTCGGCCAGCGTGGCCGGAAGGAAACCGGGTTCATCGATCCGCAACGCCGCCAGGCTTTGTTCCAGCCAGGCGGGGTCCAGGTCCACCCCGATGCACACCAGGCGCGAACGGGGGTCGGGGTCGGGCCAGGTGTCGACGGGGCCGGGCGGGTGAAAGACCTTGCCCACGGTTTGCATGAAAACGAATGGGCGTACGGGGTCCTGCATGCGCAGCAGCCCCTTGCCGCGCAGCAGGTTGTCGCCGTAGTGGTTCGACACCAGGTGCCACCAGGCCGCCAGGCCGGGCCATGGAATCAGATGATCGATGTAGAAACCCAAGGTGCTCACGCGTGAATGGAACAGCGAATGCGCGTGGCCGTCGCCGTGGGCATCGTGCGCATCGTGGGCGTGGTGGTCATGGCTATGCGGTTCGGCGCGGGTAGCGGCCATGGCGGCGTGCACGGCCTGCCTTTGCGGGCCGCCAGCCGCGGCCGTGAAGGTGGCATCGGCCGCATTGCCTGCCACCGACTCGCGCAGCACCGCGGTGGGGTTCATCGAGACGACGGCCTGCCGCAAGCGGCGCAGATCGTCCGGCGGCGCCAGGTCTGCCTTGGTGATCACGACACATTCGGCCGCGGCCAGTTGCCGTACGGATTCGGGCTGCGTGGCCAACTGCCGCAGGCCTTGCTGGCCATCGACGGTCACGATCACCTGGTTCAGCGCGATGCTGTCGGCCAGGATCTTGTCGCCCAGCAGCGAATGCAGGATGGGTAGCGGTTCGGCCAATCCGGTGGTTTCCACCACGATGCGCGACAGCGGGGTGCCGCGGGTCCGGGCGGTGGCGCATACGTCCAGCAGGGTTTCCCGCAGGGTGCCGCTCAAGGTGCAGCACAGGCACCCGGATTCCAGCAACATGACGTTGTCGGTAACCTGCGCCAGCACCAGTTGGTCGATGCCGATATCGCCGACTTCATTGACCACCACGGCCGTGCCCGCCGACAGCGGCGAACGCAGCCACGCGTTCAGCAACGTCGTCTTGCCGCTGCCCAGGTAACCCGTGAGCAGGTCGCAATCAACACGCACGGACATGCAGAAATGCCTCTTGAAGTAATGCCTGCCGGCCGCTTGCCTGCACAGCACGCGTATATCGACAAGCGAAATTCTATTTCAACAAGCATAACTAATCATTTAACGTTACGCTAGAGAAAATTCGATATCGACATACGTAACAATGCAGCACATGCCTGGGCACTATGCCCGGTTCGGAGCCCGAATGCGTCAGAATCCCGTCTATCCCCTGTTGAATACCGGCCCGAACCGCCCCATGACCGAAAAAAACCCCAATTCCGTGGAAGCCGTGAAGGTGGCCGTGCGCGTGCTCGACGAACTGGCGCTGCAGCAGCGGCCCATGGGCGTGACCGAGCTGGCAGACGCGCTGGGCGAGACCAAGCCCCGCATCCACCGCCATCTTTCCACCCTGAAAGAAATGGGCCTGATAGAACAGGAACGCACCACCGACCGCTACCACCTGGGATGGCGCGTATTCCAGCTTGGCGAAGCGGCGGGCAACCAGTTCGACCTGCGCGCGCGGGCCGAGCCTTACATGGTGCGCATACGTGATGCGCTGAAAGAAACCGCGGTGCTGGCGGTACCCATCAACGGCACGCCCATGGTGATCGCCACGGTCGAGAACATCTACGGCCGCATCCTGATCACCGTGAAGCCGGGCAACCGGCCCCTGCCCCATTGCTCGGCATTGGGGCGGCTGACGCTGGCATTCCAGCCCAAGCCCGTGATCGAGGCCCGCCTGGCCCAGTCATTGCAGCCCGAGACCAGCCTGTCGCTGACCGATCCGGCCCGCATCCGCCAGCGCCTGGACATGATCCGGCGCCAGTTCTACGAGGTCTCCGACGGCGAAATGATGATAGGCGTGAACACCATCGCCGTCCCCATCTTCCGCAATGGCGATCAGCTGGCGGGCGCGCTGGCCGTCGTGGGGTCGATCCAGAATATTCCGAACCCGCCCCGCCGGGTCCAGGTAGAGGTGCTGCAGCATTGCGCCGCCGAACTGTCCAGCCAGCTGAGCAGCGAAGCCTATGCCGACTGGCACCTGCGCGAAAGCGCGTCCGAGATCCTCAGCGGCCTGGCGCCGTAGCGGCGCATGCCGCGCCGCTGACCGCAAGGCATGAACACTTGCCTGTACGCCGGCTCGGGTCATAATCGGCATATTCATGGCGAGCCAGAAGATGAAAGACCATACGAAGCGATTCACGGCAAGGGCGGGGCTGCATGCCTAGCGCGCGCGACCTGGTATACGGAGAACTGCGCCGGCGCTTGATGTCGGGCGCCTTCCTGCCCGGCGAGCGGCTGCGCGAAGAGCACATCGCCAGCGAACTGGCCGTCAGCCGCACGCCGGTGCGCGGCGCCATCGAACGGCTGGTCGAAGATGGCCTGGTCGCGCGCGAGGGACGGCGTGGCGCCGTGGTGCTGGGGTGGCTCGACCGCGACATCACCGAAGCCTTCGAATTGCGCCTGCTGCTCGAACCGTATGCGGCGCGCGCGGCCGCCAGCCGCGCCAGTGGCGAGCAGGTCGACGAGCTCGAGCAAATCAACGAACACATGCTGCGCGCGGTGCAGTCCGACGATGCCGACCACGTCGCGCAGGTCCAGCACTACAACAACCGCTTCCACCACGCACTGCTGGCGGCCGCGCAATCGGCGCGCGTACGCTCGCTGGTGGAAAACCTGCTGGACCTGCCGATCATCATCGGTTCGTTCTATTTCTACAGCCGCGACGACATGCTGCACAGTGTCGAACAGCATCGCCAGATCATCGCGGCCCTGCGCGCACGCGATCCCGATTTCGCCGAGACCGCGATGCGCTTTCACCTGGCGGCCACGCACCGCCTGTTTCGCAACCAGCGCAAGCCCAGCGCCGGCACCGGCCACTCTTGCTGAGCAGCCGCCTGTTGCGGGCCGCCCCCGCCCTCAGGCCGCCCGGGCCATGCGGGTGTCAGCCAGGCGCTGCAGCAAGCGCGGCCAGACCTCGGGGTTGAGCAATTGCGGCGGCCGCTCGCCGGCCAGCACGGCGGCAATCTGCCGGGCCGACCCCTCTGCAACCTTGCGGCGCCCCTCGTGCGTGACCCCGCCGGTATGGAACGCGACCACGACGTCCTCGCGGCGCAACAGCGGATGCGCCGGCGCGGGCGGTTCTACCTGCCACACATCGAGCCCGGCGCCGGCCAGGTGGCCGCTTTCCAGGGCCTGTTGCAGGGCGGTTTCATCGTGGATACCGCCGCGTGCGGTCGACAGGAACAAGCTGCCCGCTTTCATGCGCGCATAAGCCTCGGCGTCCATCATGCCGCGCGTGGCGGCATCCAGCGGGCAATGCAGGCTGACCACATCGGCCTGTTGCAACAGATCAGCGAACTCGACCGGTTCGGCGCCACGCACACGGATCTCGTCGGGCGCCAGCAGCGGATCGTAGGCAATGGACCGCATGCCAAAGCCCGCGGCAATGCGCGCGACGCGGCGGCCGATGGCCCCCAGGCCGACAATGCCCAGCACGCGCCCTTCGATCTCGTTGCCCATGAGCGCCTCGCGGCTGGCCGCGGTGCCGTTGCGCAATGCGGCGCCAGATGCCGCCAGGCGCTTGACCAGCGCCAGCAGCATGGCGAATGTCATCTCGGCCACCGACGCCGCATTGGCGCCCGCCTGGTTGACCACGGCCACGCCGGCGCGCGTGCACGCCGCCACATCGATGGTATCGTAGCCGGCGCCGCCGGACGACACGCACAGCAGGCCGGGGCAGCGCGCCAGCAGTGCCTCATTGACCCGCCAGCAGCACGGCAGCTCATCCTTGGCGGCCGACACATGATAGGCCTGGGCCCGCGCCAACCCGGCCCAGGTGGCCGGATCGCCGGCCGTGGCCGGCAGCACCGAAAGCGCCAGGCCCGGCGCTTGGACGATGACCTCGTCGAATACCGGGTTTGTCCACAGATCCAGGCGCACGACCTGCAACGGCGCCAGGGGCTGTTCCGGCATTGCTGTCATGCCTGCCCCGGCAGGGTGCAGCCTTGCGCGCGCAAGCGGGCGTCGATCCACGAGGTATCGAGCTTGCCGGCGGCGATCTGCGCCAGCGTCTGCTCTTCGGCCGCGTGCTTGGCAGAGGCCTGCCGGTACAGTTCTTCGGCCTGTTCGTAGGGCACGCACAGCAGCCCGTCTTCATCGCCCAGGATCAAGTCGCCGGGCGCGATCGACATGCCGTCGAGCGCAACCGTGCAATTGATCTCGCCCGGGCCGTCCTTGTAAGGCCCGCGGTGCGTGATGCCGGCCGCGTAGACCGGAAAGGCATTGCGGCGGATGGTGCCCGAATCGCGAATGGCACCGTTGATGACGATACCGGCAATGCCCCGCGAAGCCGCGTACGAGGTCATGATTTCGCCAATGATGGCGTTGCTCAGGTCGCCGCCCGCATCCACCACGATCACATCGCCGGGCTGGGCCAGGTTCAGCGCCTTGTGCACCATCAGGTTGTCGCCAGGACGCGTACGCACCGTCAGCGCGGGCCCCGCCAGCAGCGTGCCGTCATGCATGGGGCGCAGCCGCGCACCGCCCGCCGTCATGCGCGACATGCAGTCGCTGATGTTGGCCACCGGAATGCGGCGGAACTGCTCGATCAGTTCGGCGCTGACAGTACGTTGGCGGGCGTGGATCTCGAAGCCGATCATGGTGATGTTCCTATAGAGGGAAAAAGAAAGTCATTGTCGTGGAATTCCGGCTTCTTGCACGACCTTGCCGAACACGTCGTGGTCGGCGCGATGACGCTTGCCCAGGTCCTGCGGTGTGCCTTTCATGACGTTATAGCCCGCCTGCTGCAACTTCTGCACCAGCTCGGGTTTTTCCAGGGCCTGGTTGACCGCCGAATTCAGGGTGGCGATGACATCGTCGGGGGTCTGGCCCGGCGCCATCAAGCCCCACCAGATCGTCTGGTTGATCGTCTTGAAGCCGCTTTCCACAAACGTGGGCACGTCCGGCAGGGCCGGCGAACGCTCTTCGGCCACTACCGCCAGGGCACGTACCTTGCCGCTGCGGATCTGCGGCAGCAGCGAGGCGACCGAGCCGGTATACAGGTCGATGCGGCCGCTCATCAAATCGGGAAAGGCTTGCGACCAGCCGCGATACGGCACATGCATCAGTTCCATGCCGGCGGCCTTGCGCCACAGGTGGCCGATCAGGTCGCCGCTGCCCCCGATGCCGGGAATGCCCAGCGATACCTGTCCGGGCTTGGCCTGCGCGGCGCGCACGACATCGTCCAGGGTCTTGAAGGAAGAATCCGGCAGCACGACGAACACGCTGGGCGAGGAAGCCACCAGCCCTACCGGCGTGAAGTCCTTGAAGGTGTCGTAGCTCAGCTTGTTGTACAGCCAGGGATTGAGCACGATGTTGTCGGTCTGGGCCATGACCAGCGTGTGCCCATCGGGCCGCGCCCGCGCGGTGGCGTCCAGCGCCAGGTTGCCGCCCGCGCCGGGCTTGTTCTCGACGACGATGTTCCAGCCGGTATCCTGCCCGATGGCCGTGGCCATCATGCGCGTGAGCGTATCGGTGCCGCCGCCGGGCGGGAACGGCGATATGAAGGTAATGGGCGCATTGCCCAGGTCAGCCGCGCCGGCAGCCGCCGAGCACGATGCCAGCATGGCGGCCGCCATGATGCGCTTCAGGATTTGCATAGTCTTCCTCACCTGTTGTGATTGTGTGTCGAGCGTGCCGCGACGCCCATTGCGGCGACGCGGCGGAATTCAGGATTGCCGCGCCAGCGGCGTCAGCCAGGCCAGCCGCGCGGAAACCGTGTCGGGCACCTCGAGCGGCGCCCCGCCGGTCGCCGCGCGCGCCGTCTCGATACCATCGGCAGTACGCGCGAACAGGCGCTCTACCCCATCGAGCACCAGCGGTTGCAGCCCGGCCTGCACCAATTGCTCGCGTGCCTCGCGCACCTCGGCCAGCCGGCGCGGTGCATGCAGCACGTGCGAGCGCACGAAAGAGTCCAGGAAGGTCGTCAGCGGGGTGCGGTCCATGTCACCCAGCACGTCGTACAGCGCACTGCGCAGGCCCAACTGCTCGGCCGCCACCAGGCACTCGACAGCCAGGCTTTCCATGCCCTTGGTCAGGATGCTGCGCAGCAGCTTGAGCTGCACCGCGTCGCCCGCCTGCCCGGCGATGGCCTGGGCAGGAATACCGCAGCCTTGCGCAAACTCGACGACGGCCGGCGCGGCCGTGCCGGCACACAGCAGCGGCGTACGGGCACCCAGCAAGGCAATGGCCCCCATGATGGCGACATCGGCGAACGGCACGCCATGGTTGTCCGCCACCTCGGCCGCGGCGCGCATGTCGGCCGCGCTGGCGGTGGTGAAGTCGACATACCACGCATCGCCGCGCATATGGGGGATGGCCTGTTCGGCGACAGCACGGGCGGCATGGCCGTACACCGCGGACACCACCAGGTCTGCCTCGGCCAGCCACGACCCCGGCGTGGTATGCAAGGTTGCACCGTAGGCATGCGCCTGGGCACGCATGGCCCCGTCCTGGCGCAGTTCACAGACAGCAGGCACGGAATACCCGGCGGCCAGCCAGGCTTGCGCGTAGCAGTGCCCGACTTCGCCACAGCCGATAAGAACGATCTTCATGGGAATAAATACATTAAAAGTACAATTTTATACCTATAAGTTAAGCGCCTACCTGATACATAGGGAAAATCCTAGCCGATAAATACATAATTAGTACATTATCGGCCCTGGCGCTGATCACGACGCGGAATTCGCCGTTGGCGGTATACAGTTGCCCAAGGCGCGCCGGCGCCAACGTCCTGCCCCTATCCCTCGATGACGATGAAAGACCTGGACACCATCCCGATCGAAGCAATCAAGACCCTGCCGGACCTCAACCAGCTCAAGTACTTCTGTGTGATCTCGAAGGAAAAGTCGCTGCGCGAAGGGGCACTGAAGCTTGGAGTCAGCCAGTCGTCATTGACGCGCAGCATCCTGGCGCTCGAGCACGACCTGGGCGTCAAGCTGCTGGAAAGATCCCGGCAAGGGATTGCCCTGACGCCGGACGGGCACGAACTCTTGCTGCGCGCCGAGCCCCTGCTCTCTGCCTTGACAATGGCCCAGCGCAGGGCCATTGAATTCCGGGACAGCGCCACCGGGCAGGCACGGCTCGCCGTTCCCGCCACGTTGTCGAGCTTTCTGCTGCCCCCATTACTTAGCCTATATGCCGCGGACCTGAAGAAGACCCACATCAGCATCCTGGAAGGGCCGGCGCGCCAGATCAACCAGTGGCTCAAGGCCGGGGAAGTGGATGTGGGCATCATTGTCGGCCCAAGCCACGACAGGCAAATCAGTGCCGAGCTTCTCTATGAAGAAGAACTCTACCTGATGTGCCGCACGATTCCGGCGGGCGCGACCAAGGACGGCATCACCTTCGATAAGCTGGCTCAGCTTCCTTTGGCGCTACCGCTCATGCCACTGGGCAGCCGGCAGATCCTTGAATCCCTGGCGGAACAAGAGGGCATACACCTGAACCCGGTCGCAGAGGTTGACAGTCCCGGCATCCAGAAACTGCTGGTATTGCATCACGGCCTTTGCAGCGTGTTCTCACGCCTGGTCTGCCAGGACGAACTGCGCAGCGGCCTGATACATGCCATACCCATCACGCCCGCACCGATCCGAAAGTTCTATATCGCCACACGCGAAGGCGGGCAGCCGTCCCCGGCGACCCGCCTGCTTGCCCATTTGCTCAGAAGAGTCGGCCAGGGCCTCAGAATCTCTTAGCTACGGATAACGCCTGTCATGAGCCGCCATCCATGGCGATACCAGCGTTGTCAATCACTGCCTTCCATCTCTTGTTCTGAGCAATCAGCTCTTGGCGGAATGCGGCCACGCTTTCGTCCTGCTCGATGAAAACGCCTTCCGCCGTGAAATCCCGGACCAGTTCGGGGTCGGAGAGCGCCTGCAACGTTATCTCGCTGATCTTGTCGGCCACCGCCGGGGGGATGCCGGCCGGCGCAAAAAGGCCGATCCACACAGACATTTCGGCCTCTGGGAAACCGACCTCTGCCACCGTGGGTACATCGGGGAACAGGTTTGACCGTTCTTTCGTCGTGACAGCCAAAGGGATCAGCTTCCCTGTCTGAATATGAGGCAGCACAAGCTGGGAATTGCCAAAGATCAGATCGATGCGGCCGCCGAGCAGGTCGCTGAGCGCGCCCGCAGCCCCTTTGTACGGAACGTGCGTCAGTTGCACGCCGGCAACCTGCTGCAGCAATTCTCCTCCCAGATGAGAGGTCGATCCTACGCCACCCGAGGCATAGGTCAATGGCTGCCCCGCTTCCGCCCGCGCTTTCGCCAGGGCGATGAGGTCTTTCAACGATTTGACGTTCAGGCTGCTTTGAACGACAAGAATATTGGGAAAGGAACCGATGCGGCTGATGGGTGTGAAGTCGTTGACGGCATCATAAGAAAGGTCTTTGTACAGGCCGCCATTGATCGCATGGGTACTGATGGTGCCCGCAACGAGCGTGTAACCGTCGCGTGGAGCCCGCTTGGCGGCGTTGACGCCCACAATGCCTCCGGCGCTGGGCTGATTCTGGATGACGATAGGCTGACCCATGATCCTGGACATGGAATCGGCGACACGGCGCGCCGTGATGTCCGATGATCCTCCAGCCGTGAACGGCACAATGACCGTGACGGGCTTGGACGGATAATCCGCCTGGGCCCACGCAGGGGTTGAACCCATCAAGAGTGTTCCAGCCGCTACAACAGGCATGCTCAAGGCGCGCAATATCCTCATTTTCTTGAAAATCATCTCTGCCATCCTTTGGTATTTAGAAGAATTATTTATGGGCTGGTCACCGGGTAACCGAGGTCGCCTTCTTATAGATCTCGTGCGCCGTGACCTGGACATTGCGCAGATGGTTGGCCATGCTCTTGTAGTCGATCGAATACACATAGAACGCCACGCCGGCCGGATCACTGCCTTCTATTTCGGCAGGGTCGTTGATGTACAGCCCTACCGGTATGCGGCGTTTGCCGGCTGCTGATTTGATTTTCTCGATAGCCCCGAGAATGTCGGGATGGCGCAATTGCCCATGCAGCCCCATGGACGTTGCAAGATCTGCCGGCCCGGGCATCAGGCAGTCGACAGACACCTCATCGAGAATCGACTCTATCCGCTCGACTACCTGGGCATCCTCAATCAGGCCCATGGACACGACGTTCTCGTTGGAAGCCTGCGCCACCTCGGCAAATGGCAACAAACCGAACCCCGCGGCAGGTACCCCGGTGCAAGTCGGGCGGCTGCCCTTGGGGGCATATGACATGGCACGCACGACCTCATTGGCTCCGTAAGAGGACATGCCGTAGTGGGGCAGCATGAATCCCGCCGCGCCCGCGTCCAGCAAGCGCCCGGCATCCGGGAAATTCGCCACGCCCAGGCGCACGATCGGGCGAATACCCGTGGCCTGGCACGCTCGCACGTGTCCAGCGACACTGCGCACATCGTTGGCACCGTGTTCCATGTCAACGACGACGAAATCGAAGCCGGCGTATCCGTAAACAGCGGAAATATCCGGGTCGGGCGAAAAAATAAATGCCCCCAGAACTGTCTTTCCAGACTCGGGGGCTTGTTTCAGCAGATCTTTCAGACCGATTTGAATCATATTGATCACTCCATCATCGAAGCGCCCAAGGTACACGCCGGGCCCCGTGTAAGCCAGGGCTTGATGATGCTAATTAATCAATAGATCGATGCGATTTACTGATCTCACAGGACCAGAGCCTTATTTCCTGTAATTCGCCCAGGATCCGGCCGACATCACCAAGAAAACTCTGCCCCGCAGGCGTCAGTTGAGTTTCGTGACGGCCGCCACGTACCAGCAGCAGCACGCCAAGGTCCCGTTCAAGTTGCTGGATCGGCCGAGACAGAGCAGACAGGCTGATTGCCAGATCCCGGGCGGCAAGGCGATACGAACCCCGGGTGGCAACAAGGTAGAAGTAGATCAGCGTTCGAGTGTCAAACAGGCGTTTTTTCACCGGGCTTTCCGCGTAGCGTGTGCAAAGCCGAATCATACATTTTGGCATCACACTATTGCGTATAACAGATCACTGAAAACCCGTCACGCGCGGTACTGACTTGTACTATGGGCTGCCCTTTCTGTTGATTCAGAATTTCATTCAACAACGCTGGAAAGACAAACATGCTCGAGATTGAAAATGGTTCGTTTCTGATTACAGGCGGATTAAGCCTGATAGGCTCGCACCTGGTTGATGCATTGCAGGAGAAAGGGGCAAAAGAAATCCGGCTCCTGGATAATTTCAGTCTCGGTTCATCAGAACTGGCACAGGTGATGGAAGCCAAGCCTGGCGTCAAGGTCATCCGGGGAGACATCACACGGCTTCCAGACCTGCTTCATGCAATGAAGGATGTCGACGGTGTTTTCGCATTGGCCGGCTACCTGACCTTGCCCATGAACGCCAACCCGCCCCTCGGCGTGGAAGTCAACGTAATGGGTATGCTTAATACGCTAGAGGCGGCGCGCCTGCTGGCCGGCAAGAAAATCGTATTCGCTTCTTCCATTTCCGTTTATGGCGACCGCCGCAGCGAAACCATTACGGAAGAGACGCCATTTGGCTCATACGGCGTCAATGCGGCAATTTCGACTTACGCCTCCACAAAGCTCGTAGGAGAACACCTGGGCCGGCTATATGCGCAGAAGTACGGCGTTGCCGCATGCAATGCCCGGTTCTCTACGGTCTACGGCGAAAACCAGCACGGCAGAGGCGTCAATGCCTTATATATTCTGGAAGCGCTGCAGGCTGTGGCCCGCGGCCAGCCACCCGTAATTGCCGGCACGGGCGAAGAGTCGCACGACTTCATCCACGCAAGCGATGTGGCGCGTGGATGCATCGCGATGATGGCCCGGGGCGGGCCGGGGGCCACCTTCAATATCGCGTCGGGTGTTTCCACCAGTGTGAACAAGCTGGTCGGAATGGTGCTGGACGAATACAACAGCACGCTGAAGCCAGCATATAAAGAAGACACTCGCGATGCCAAGGCGCCCTCTCACAGCAAGCTCGACATCTCGATCGAGCGCGCGCGAACGCAACTGGCATGGGAACCGCGCGTAAGCCTGGCCGCGGGCATACACGGCTTGCGCGTGTGGATGGAAAGCCAGTGACGGCGCGGCGAGCCGCTTGGCGGTCGCGGGGCCTGTTGCCGCCAGCAGGCCCCGCGCCGGCCGGTTACTGCGTCTTCACCCCCGCGGCCTTGATCATCGGCCCCAGGCGGCGCATATCGGCTTCAAGCGCCTTCATGAACGGCTCGGGAGGCCCGCCGATCACGCGCGCGCCGTCCCGCTCGATCTCAGCTTTCACCGCGGGCGAATGCAGCACTTCGTTCAAGGCGCGGTTGATTTTTCCTATCGTCTCGTCCGGCGTCCTGGCGGGCGCGACAATGCCGTACCAGGTGACCTGCTCATAGCCCGGGTAACCGCTTTCCGCCACCGTGGGCACGTCGGGCAAGGCCGGCGAACGCTCGGCCGACGTAACCCCCAGGCCCCGAACCTTCCCGCCTTCGATGAACCCGCGCATGGTCACGCTGGTGCCCACCCAGGCAGTCAACCGGCCACCCAGCATGTCAGGCATGCCCTGCGCAATACCGCGGTAGGGAATCAAGTTCAACTCGGTGTCCGTGCGGCGCCCGAACTCAAGCATGGCCATCTGGATATTGATCGTCGGATAGCCGATGCTTACCTCGCCAGGCCTGGCCTTCGCCCTGGCGACCAGGTCTGCCAGCGTGGCCGGGCCGTCTTGCCCCACGGCAATGACATAAGGCGTGGACAGCACCATGCCCACCGCCTTGAAATCCTTCAACGGATCATAGGACAGGTTCTTGTGGATGAAAGGGTTGACCGCGATATGGTCGATGAGCGTCAGTCCCAGCACATATCCATCCGGATCGGCGCGCGCAACCGTCTGCAGCGCGATATTGCCGTTGGCGCCGCCCTGGTTCTCTACCACCACATCGGTGTGCAGCGCCTTGGCCAGGGGGTCGGCCAATAATCGCCCCAGGCGATCGCCGCCGCCCCCCGGCGGGAACGGCACCACCAGCCTGATGGGCTTGCTTGGATAGGCCGCTTCCGCATGCGCGGCAGATGGCTGGATGCCAAGCCCGCAAGCGGCCACGGCCAACACGATTGCGCTCACCACTGCGCGACGATTCCGGGTGACGATCATCATGGTCTCCTCTTTGTTATTGCTGCCTACTGATGCGCATCCGCGCCCAGCAGCGCCTCGCGGAAACGGCTGCGCAGATACGGCCCGTCGCGCGGCGGCAGCGACGTCGGCTGGGGGCCGGTCGCCACCTTCACGGTGGCCAGCACGGGGCCAGCACCGTGCAGAATCGTGTCTACCGCCTGGTCGAGCTCGGATTCGGTGCGCGCGACAATGGCCGTGCCAAAGCCGCAGGCCGTAGCCACCGCGGCAATGTCTACGCCGCGTCCGGCATGGGCGGGCTGCATCCCCGTCTCGGCATAATGTTCGTTGTCGATCACCACGATGCTCAGGTTGGCAGCCCCATGCACCGCGACAGTCGCCAGCGAGCCCAGCCCCATCATCATTTCTCCGTCGCCGACGAAGACGATGACGCGCTTGCCGGGCTGCGCCTGGGCCAGGCCCAGGCCTATCATCACCGCGCCGCCCATGGCGCCCCACAGGTAGAAGTTCTGGGCACAGTCGCCGGCCGCCGCCAGGTCGAAAGTGGGATTGCCCAGGCTGGAAATGGCCAGTGCATCACCGCGGTCGCGCAGTATGCGGGCAACCGCCAGGCGACGATCCAGCGTCGATGGATTCTGCGTAGTCATGGTCTGCTCACTTATCGAAGTTCTTGGTGCCGATCACGCGCTGGCCTATCAAGACCGCGACGCTGCGCCCGGTCTGGTAGGCGAACCGCGCGCCCGCCGAGACATTGACCGCCACCTCGTCCGGCGCGTCCGCCCGGTACACATACACCCCCGAATCCTCGAGCACGCGCTGTGTCGATTTGCCCATGGCGACCTGCCACGGATTGAACTCGCCCCATTCGCCGCGCATGGTCACTATCATGAAGAGCGGCATGCGGGCCTCGTGCTGCAGGGAAAGCATATTGATGCAGTTGCCCACGCCGCTGGACTGCAGCAACAGCACCGCCCGCTCTCCGCCCAGCCAGGCGCCGCCGGCCATGGCCACCCCTTCTTCTTCGGTGGTAAGCGACACCGACTGGATCCCGGGATCCTGGTCGCACATGCGGATCAAGGCACTGTGGCCCGCATCCGGCACGTATGAAACCTGGCGCACGTTCAGTGCCTTGAATGCGTCGTATATCTCTCGAGGCCAATCTGGATTCGGCATATTGCTCTCACTACATGGAAATGGGCTGGCGCGGCTGGCACGGCAACAATCTTCCGATGATGAGAGGAAAAACGGCCTGAATAAAGGGAATTAAATTCCTGCCGACGATTCCACGAAGGAATATCCCGGAATCCATCCCGGCTGGGGGAAAGCGCCGCTGACGCGGCGCCGCAGGTCAGTGCGCCTCGGTATCGAAGTCGACGCATTCCTGGGCCAGCTCGGCCATCGTGCGGGCAAGCACCGAGCCCAACTCATTGCGGAACAAAGCGTAGTACTGCGCACTGGGCGCAGGCTGCTCGGTGCGCAGCAGCACCAGCCTGCCGTCGTGCAGATAAGGCGAAAAATAGCCTTTGGGAAGACACACCACCCCCAGGCCCGCCACGGCCAGGCCTGCGATCGCAATCAGGTTATCGATGGCAAGAATGTCCGACTGGGACGAATCCACCTGCAGCCAGCGGTCGCACAAGGCGCTGATCACCGAATCGCTGGATTGGCCCAGGATGGCCATCTCGCCGATCTCTTCGACGCTGAAGCACTTGCTCTCATCGAACAGGCTGGGACTGCCCATCCAGGCGAATTCGACCCGGGCCAAAGGCAAGGCCTGGAGATCGGGGTGCAGATACATCTCGGGCAGGAATGCCAGGTCGATCTCGCCGGCCAATAATTGCCGCTGGAGTTTGCCGCTCAAATCCAGGCGAGGATGCAGCCCCAGGGACGGATAACGGGCCCGGGTCTTGCGAATGAGCGATGACAGCCAGGTCATCGCCGTCATTTCGGTAATTCCGATTTTCAGCAACCCGGTCATGGTGGGATTGCCTTTCAGGTGCAACAGCATGGAATCGCGTTGCTGCAGCATGCCGCGGGCAAAGTCATGGATGCCCTGCGCCCGGTCGGTCAGCACCAGGCGGTGGCCAGACCGGTCGAACAGGGCAACCCCGAAAGCGGTTTCCAGCTCGTGGATCCGCTTGGTGATTGCCGACTGTGTCGTATGAAGCCTGGCGGCAGCGGCGGTGAACGTGCCGAGTTTCACGCTCCAGTAGAAGGCCTCTACCTGCTTGATGGTGATCACCGCGGCTCCGTGCGTAGTTCTGCCAAGGAATAAGCCATACGAATATATGCCAGTTTCCCCGGCCCGCCCTAGATCGTGGTCGCCCCTCCCAGAATCACCGTGTACTGCGAGGACAACACCCCGCCGTTGCCATGCGCCAGCGCGACCTCGGCGCCCTCGACCTGGCGCCGGCCGCATTGGCCGCGCAATTGCCGGATCGACTCGATCAACAGGAAGATTCCGTACATGCCGGGGTGGCAGTACGACAGGCCGCCGCCGTTGGTATTGACCGGCAGGGGCCCGCCCGGCGCGATGCGGCCATTGCCGACGAAGGCGCCGCCCTCGCCCTTGGTGCAAAAGCCCAGGTCTTCCAGGAACAGGATCGTGTTGATAGTGAACGCGTCGTACAAGCCCACCACATCGATGTCGGACGAAGTCAGGCCGGCCTGGGCGTACGCCAGCGAGCCCGAGACCCGTGCGCCGGTATTGACCAGGTCGGGCATGTTTGAGATGGTCTGGTGCGTGGTGCAGTGGCCCGCGCCCAGCAGGTAGACCGGCGGCTTCTGCAGCCCCCGGGCACGGGCCGGCGAGGCCAGGACGACCGCGCCGCCGCCGTCGGACACCAGGCAGCAATCGCGGATCGTCAGCGGGTAGCTGACCATGCGCGCGGACAGCACTTCCTCGACCGTGAGCGGGTTCTTTTCCCAGGCTGCGGGGTTCATCAGCGCCCATTGGCGGGCCGCCACGGCCACTTCGGCCAGTTGTTCGCGGGTCGTGCCGAACTCGTGCATGTGGCGCGCGGCCGCCAGGGCGTAGGCGGTTGGCGGCAAGAACGGCTTGAATGGCGATTCGTACGGGTTCCATTCCGCGCGGCTGGTGTTCTTGCGGCCCAGCGAACGTTGCGTGCTGCCATAGGCCACGACGGCGACTTCGCACACGCCGGCCGCGATCGCGGCCTCGGCGCGCACCAGGTGCCCCATGAACGACGAGCCGCCGGTCGAGGTCGAATCGATGTGGGCCTCGGGCAGGTTCAGGTATTCGGCGAGCGCCAGGCCGGCCAGGCGGTTCTGGGACGTAGCGCAGAACAGGCCGTCCACATCGCCGATGGACAGCCCGCAATCATCCAGCGCGCGGTAGACACCCTGCGCCATCAGGTCCATGGCCGAGTATGCCTCGCCCACAGCGCCCAGGTCGGATTCGGCAGCGCCCACCAGCACGGCCCGGCCGGGTCGGAAATCGGTGGTCATTGTGCGGGCTCCAAAGGTGCGAAAACAGGAATCGGATCGTCCAGGCCTTCTTCGGAAGCCGCCTGGAACCGGACCCGCTGGCCGATGGCCACCTGCATCGGATCGTCGATGACGACGCGGCTCATCAGGCGGAAGCCCTCGTCCAGATCGATCAGGGCCACGTTATAAGGATCGCCCTTGCGCGGGTAGACCACGGACGTGCTGTACACGGTACCCAGGCCGGCGCTGATGCGCCATTCCAGGCAGTCCTGGCCCGAGTACGGGCAGCGCACGCGCGGGAAGAACACCGCGCGCCCGGCCGCCGGGCTGAACTGATAGGCCAGTTCCCCGGCCCTGAGATGCTGTACATAGCGCGCGTAGGGCGCGCCATTGCCGGGTTGTGCATCCGTCTGCATCACTGGCCCCTTTCGTACATCAGGTTGAGGGTCTCGGCGATCATGACCGGGCGTTCCTGGCCCTCGCGGTACATGATGTTGCCGTAGGTCAGGCGCACGCCGCCATCCATGCGCTCGAACGCCACCAGGCTGCGCTCCAGGCGGATGCGCGAGCCCACTTGCACCGGCGAGGTGAAGCGGACCTTGTTCGAACCGTAATTGATGCCGCGGCCACGTTCGCGTACCTGCACGACCTCGCCGCCCATGCCGGACATCAGCGAGAATGTCAGCATCCCGTGGGCGATGGTCTTGCCGTCGGGAAGTTCGCGCCGGGCGCGCTCGACATCGATGTGGATCCAGTTCCGGTCGCCCGAGACACGGGCGAAGTCATCGATCATTTGCTGGGTGATTTCTATCCAGTCGGTCTGGCCCAGGACTTCGCCCACATGGGCTTCCAGATCGTAGGGGGTATCGAGGATCAGCATAGGCTTGCCTTGGAAGAGAAGAGCGTGCCCCGCGGGAAGGACATGCCGGCTCGGTTTCAAATAAGGGACGCCAGGCGCCCGGAGACCAGCGCATGCGCCTGGTCGACGATACGGCGCACCAGATCGCCACAAGTGGGAATATCGTCGATCAGGCCCTGGATCATGCCCACGGTCCAGATACCGCCCTCGACATCGCCGCTTTCATAAACGCCGCGGCCTTTGGCGCCGGCCACCAGCGGGCCGATCTGATCGATGCCCGCGCCCGCTTTTTCCAGGCTGACGACCTGCCCCGACAAGTCGTTGCGCCAGACGCGGCTGGTGTTGCGCAGGCTGCGCAGGATCAGGCGCGTGTCGGTTTCACTGGAACGCGTGATGGCCTCTTTGATGGCCGTGTGCACCGGCGATTCCTGCGTGCACATGAAGCGCGTACCCATGTTGATGCCGTCGGCGCCCAGGGCCAGCGCGGCCACCAGGCCGCGGGCGTCGCCGAACCCGCCGGAGGCGATCACGGGGATCGTCACTTGCGCGACGGTGGCCGGGATCAGGATCAGGCCGGGAATGTCGTTCTCGCCCACGTGGCCGGCGCACTCGAAGCCATCGATGGACACGATATCCACGCCGATATCCTGCGCCTTGCGAGCATGGCGCGGCGTGGTGCATTTATGTATCACCCGCACGCCGGCCGCTTTCAGGGCCGGCATGTGCTCGTGCGGGTTGTTGCCGGCCGTCTCCACGATCTTGACGCCCGACTCGATGATGGCGTCGCGGTACTCGTTGTAAGGCACGGGCTTGAGCGTGGGCAGGAAAGTCAGGTTCACGCCGAAAGGCCGGTCTGTCATGTCCTGCACCCGGACGATTTCGCGCCGCAGGTCTTCCGGGCTGGGCTGGGTCAGCGCCGTCAGGATGCCCAGGGCTCCTGCGTTCGAGACAGCCGCGACCAGTTCGGCGCGGGCGACCCACTGCATGCCCCCTTGCACGATGGGGTGCTCGATGCCGAGCATGCGGGTAACTGCGGTTTGCAACTTATTCTCCTTGCGTTGCGGGTTGGCGGTACACCGAGCAGTCCGCCGCCAGCGTCAGCGGGGCACCGGTCACCGCCTGCAGGGCCTGCAGCGTCCAGCCCTCGGCCAGGCGCCTGACGACCAGCACCGTCTCGGTCACGTCGATCACGGCCAGGTCGGTATAAATGCGGTCGACACAGCCCGGCGCGGTCAATGGGTAGGTGCACTGCTCCAGGATGCGCGGCTGGCCTTCCTTGGTGCAGTGCTCCATCAGCACCCATACTTTTTCGGCGCCGGCAGCCAGGTCCATGGCGCCGCCCACGCCGGGAATCTGGTTCGGTGCGTCCACGGTCCAGTTGGCCAGGTCGCCGTTGGCCGCCACCTGGAAAGCGCCCAGGCAGGCGATCTGGATGTGGCCGCCGCGGATCATCAGGAACGATTCGCTGTGGCTGAACACCGACGCGCCCGGCAGCAGCGTCACCGGGAATTTGCCGGCATTGATGACGTCGTAGTCCTCTTCGCCCGGCGCCGGGGCCGGCCCCAGGCCCAGCAGGCCCTGCTCGCTGTGCAGCATGAGCTCGCGGCCGGCCGGCACGTAATCGGCGATCAGGGTAGGCAGGCCGATGCCGAGGTTCACGCATGCACCGTCCGGAATGTCGTGGGCGGCGACGCGTGCGATGTCCTGGCGACTAAGCTTTGCGCTCATTGCGCACCTCCACTAGACGATCCACAAAAACGCCCGGGGTGACGATGTGTTCCGGGTCCAGCGATCCCAGTGGCACGATTTCGCGCACCTGCGCGACGACCAACCTGGCCGCGCCGGCCATCACCGGGTTGTTGATGCGCGCACCGCGGTGATAGACCAGGTTTCCCCACCGGTCGCCGCGCAGGCCCTTGAGCAATGCCACGTCGCCCTTGATGGGAGCCTCCAGGACATAAGTCTGGCCGTCGATGACGCGGGTTTCCTTGCCCTCGGCCAGGCGCGTGCCGGCAGCGGTGCGGGTGAAAAAACCGCCAATGCCCGCCGCGCCGGCGCGGATGCGCTCGGCCAGCGTGCCCTGCGGCACCAGCTCGAGCTCGATCTTGCCCGCGGCATACAGTTCGTCGAAGATCGTGCGGCCCTTCAGGCCGCGCGGAAACGAACACATCACTTTGCGGATGCGGCCGGCGCTCATCAGCTCGCTGACGATATCGTCGCCCACGGTGGCGTTGTTGGCGACGATGGTCAGCCCCCTGGCGCCCAGGTCCAGCAGCGCCTCCATCAGGTCCGCCGGACGGCCCGAAGAACCGAAGCCGCCGACCAGGATGACCGCGTCATCCTTGATGCCGGCCACCGCCTCGGCCAATGAACTTACACGCTTGTCAATCACGGCCTGCTCCCGGGTCAGTCAAGGTCATGGCCTTTCATGTCGACATTGCGCCTGGCCCGCCGGGCCAGGTCGCGCATCACGGGCCCGATTTGCGTGACATCGTCGATCGGATCGGCGGCCGGGCCACGGCGCCACCCCTCCATCGCTGCCAAGTGGCCGCCGCCCAGCTCGAAAAGGCGGCCGGTAACGTCCTGGCTGTCGGCGCTGGCCAGCCATATGACGGCCGGGGCGATCCAGCGCGGATGGCGCGAGGCGATTTCCTCGGCGGAACGCTCGCGTATACCTTCAGTCATGCGGGTCTGGGCATGCGGGTTGATCGCATTGACCGTGACACCGTAGCGCTTGAGTTCGCGGGCCGCAATGATGGTCATGGCAGCGATGCCGGCCTTGGCCGCGCCATAGTTGATCTGGCCGATATTGCCGTACAGGCCCGACGACGAAGACGTGTTGATGATGCGGGCGTTGACCGGCTCGCCGGTCAGCTTGTACTGGTCGCGCCAGTAGGCGGCCGCGTGATGGCTGGGCGCGAACGCGCCTTTCAGGTGCACGTTGATGACCGCGTCCCATTCCTGCTCGGTCATGTTGCACAGGGTGCGGTCGCGCAGGATGCCAGCGTTGTTGATCAGGCCATGCAGGGCCCCGAAGTGCCCGAGCGCCGCATCGACCATGCGCCTGGCGCCCGTGAAATCGGCCACATTTTCATGGTTGGCGATGGCCTGGCCGCCTTCGGCGGTGATCTCGCGCGCCACCGCTTCGGCGGTGCTTTCATTGGTGTCTTCACCCGAGCGCGACACGCTCAGGTCGTTGACGACGACGCGGGCGCCCTGGCGCGCCAGCTGCAACGCGTATTCGCGGCCGATGCCGCGGCCGGCGCCGGTCACGATGACGACACGGCCTTCACATAGTTTGGACATGAGACTCCTTCAGATATGCATTGGCATCAGTCCGCATCCCGGCCGGCAGCGGCTGCGAGCGAACGTTGGAATACAGGAGGACGCTTTTCCACGAAAGCGCGCACGGCTTCCTTGTGGTCGGGGCTGTCGACGCACTGGACGTGGCGCGCGCATTCGCGGTCGAGCAAGTCGGCCAGGCCCAGCGCCAGGCCGTCGTTCAGGTTGGCCTTGGTATGGCCGATGGCCGGTTGCGGGCCGCAAGCCAGCGCACGGGCGATGCCGGCGACTTCGGATTCCAGCTGCTCGGGGCTGAACACCTCATTCAGCAGGCCCAGCCCGGCCGCCTGGGCCGCCGACAGCATCGGCGAGCGCAGGTACAGCTCGCGCGCCTTGGCCGGACCGACGATGCGCGGCAGGAAGTAATGGCCGCCGAAGTCGCCCGGCAGGCCCACATTGGCAAAGCCGGTGCGCAATTTCGCGGAAGAGTCGCCGTAGCGCAGGTCGCACGCCAGCGCCAGTGACAGGCCTGCCCCCACCGCCGCGCCGCGGATCATCGCGATGGTGGGCTTGGGCATGCCGTGCAGGCATTCGACGATACGGGTACGACGACGCAGGGCAGCGGTCCGTTCGGCCGGCGTAGCCGGCGGGGCCGCATGGGCTTCGGATTGCCGGTTCATGCGTGCCACGTCGCCACCGGCGCAAAAACTGGAGCCGGCGCCCGTCAGTACGACCGCGCCGATGGTGTCGTCGCTTTCGGCCAAGACCAGGGCCTCGAACAGGGCTTCATACAAAGCGGGGCTGAGTGCGTTGCGGCGGTCGGGGCGATTGAGCGTCAGCCACAGCACACCGGCCTGCGCCTGGGTGATCAGTTCCTGTTCGTGCGCCATGGCCTTCCAAGTGCGAGTTGCGAGGGCTTGTATGTTGCAGGCTTTTGGCCGCCCGACGGGCCCCGGCCGGCCCACAAGGCACGAAAACAAGTCCATATTATGACCTCTTGATTTGATCGCCCATAAGATAGGGGCACAATTCACCGGCAAACGAGTCCACTATGCAGACTACGGATACGCGCAAGAAGCCGGCCCACCGGCAAGGAGACTTCATGACCGACGCCCGCCCCACGAATGCCAAGACGGCCCCCGGCACGCAATCCCTGCAGCGCGCCGTCGCGCTGCTGCGCATCATTGCCGTCAACAACCGTGCCGGCAGCCGCCTGGTCGAGTTGTATCGCCGCACCGGACTGGAACGCCCCACGGTCCACCGGCTGTTGCAGGGCATGGTCGCCGAGAAACTGATCCGCCAGGATTCCGTCACCAAGCGCTATTACCTGGGCAGCCTGACTTACGAGCTGGGGCTTGCCGCCGCACCCAAAGTCGCAATGCGCGATATTTGCCTGCCTTATCTGGACGCGGTCGCGGAACACACCGGCGACACGGTGTTCCTGACCGTGCGTTCGGGTTTCGACGGGATCTGCGTGGGACGAGCCGACGGCTCTTTCCCGATCAAGATGTTCGTGCATGACGTGGGCCGGCACCGTCCGCTGAACGTCGGCGCCAGCGGCCTGGCCCTGATGAGCGCGCTGCCCGACGAGGAAATCGACCGCATCTGCCGCATCAATGTCGAACGCACCCGTCGCAAGAACCCCCGTTTCACCGAGGCCGCGCTGCGTGCCAGCATCGAGAGCACGCGTCGCCGCGGTTATGCCACCAACAAAGTGATGGATGAACCGCCGGTGCATTCCGTGGGCATGGTGATCCGGTCGCCGGACGGCACGCCCGCGGCCGGCGTCAGTGTTTCGACGCTGGCGTCGCGCCTGGGCCAGGACCGCCTTGAAATGGTAGTGCGCTGCCTGAGCGACGCGGTGATGGCAATCGAGGCCGACCTGCGCAACTACGTCGATCGAGACCGCGTGCCCTACGCCATGCCCAGCTTGGCGCTGGTCTGATACGCCTGCGGCAAACGCATGGCGTCCACGATGCGGACCGCATCACCGCGGACTTGACGCATACCTCTGCGCGGAAAAACCGCCATTTCCAAGAATTCCATAACGTGGACTCGTATCTGCGCGGGGCGCGGACGAGCTGATCGGGACGCCGATGGGCGCGCTTAGACTGCGGACAGCCTGAACCGGACGACCGCCCGGCGAAAAAAATCCAACGATGTCCACACTGTTTGAGGAGACACGCCCATGCTGAAACTTGCCCCCTTTGGAACCCGACTCGTTCGCCGTATCGCAGCGGCCCTGATGGCCGCGGGCCTTGCCCTGCCGGCCATGGCCGAGTACCCCGCCGACCGCCCGGTCCAGTTCGTTTCACCCTACGCCGCCGGTGGCGCCAATGATTTCCTGACGCGCCTCATGGCCCGCTATATGGGCGAGGAAATGAAGGCCAATATCGTGGTCGACAACAAGAGCGGCGCCAACGGCATGATAGGCGCCGCCTCGGTGGCCAAGGCCAAGCCGGACGGCTATACCTTGCTGATGGGCAACAGCGCCACGCACGGCACCAACCCGACGCTGTACAAGAAGCAGCCCTACGATGCCAGCAAAGATTTCACGCCGGTGGCCATGGTGGCTTCGGTGCCGATCGTGATGGTGGTCAATGCCGGCCTGGGCATCGACAACGTTGAAGAACTGCTGCAGTACGGCAAGAAACACCGGCTGTCGTTCGGCAGCAGCGGCGTGGGCGGCACCGGCCACCTGACCGGCGAGGCGTTCAAGGCCGCCACCGGCCTGGATATGGTCCATGTCCCGTACAAGGGCGACAGCCCCGCGGTAACCGACGCCATGGGCGGCCAGGTCGACCTGGCTTTCGTGGGCACGGCTTCGGCCACCGCCCAGCAATCGTCGGGCAGGATCAAGATCCTGGCCGTGGCCCATCCGAACCGATCGCGTGCGCTGCCGGACGTGCCCACCATGGCCGAAGCCGGCTTTCCCGGGCTGGAATTTTCGCAGTGGTATGCCCTGTTCGCTCCGGCCGGCACGCCCGAAGCCGTGGTCGAGCAACTGAACGCGGCGAACAAGGCTGCCCTGGCGAACCCGGAAGTGCAGAAGAGCCTGGACGCCCAATCGGCCGAGGGCACCTACCGCACACAGGAACAGCTGAAGGCCTTCTATCAGTCCGAGATCAAGCGCTTTGGCGACCTGATCCGGAAGTTGAACCTCTCGATCGAGTGATCGTCCATGAACGCTGAACCACTGATACCTACGCAAGAACCGCAATCCGTTTACGCGAAGCTGGGTTTCGAGGTCCCCGCCGGTGCATGCGATACGCATGCCCACGTATTTGGCCCCCCCGACCGCTATCGGCTGGATCCCTTGCGCACCTTCGATCCGCCGCGCGCCGGCATCGACGAGTATCGCGGCATGCTGCAGGCGCTGGGGCTGCAACGCGCTGTCATCGTCCATTCGGCGGCGTACGGAACCGACATCTCGGCAACCCGCGATGCGCTGGCGGCCGCCAATGGCGCCTGGCGCGGCATTGCGCTGGTCAGCCCCGACGTGGCGCCGCAGGCGCTTGCCGATATGCACGCCGCCGGGTTTCGCGGCGCGCGCTTCAATCTTATCTACGGCACGCAAACCAATCTGGACGGCATCGAGCAAGTGGCGCGCCGCATTGCGGATTGGGGCTGGCATATTCAATTGATCGTCGACGCCCGGCGGCTGTGTGAATTGCTGCCTTTCCTGGCCAGGCTTCCCGTGCCCGTGGTTTTTGACCACATGGGCCGCATGCCCACCTCGGCGGGCATCCAGGACCCGGGCTTCCGGGCATTGCTCGGCCTGCTTGAACAGCGGCGCTGCTGGGTCAAGCTGTCGGGCGCCAACCGGATGGGCGACCCTGCGCCCCCCTACCCCAGCGTGACCCCTTTCGCACAAGCCCTGGTGGCGGCCGCCGCCGATCAATTGGTGTGGGGCAGCGACTGGCCGCACGTGCGCGAACCCGGTGTGATCCCCAATGACGGCGATCTTTTGAATCTATTGCATGAATGGGTTCCGGACAAGACCCTGCGCGATGCCATCCTGGTAGACAACCCGGCCCGCTTGTACGGGTTCGGCGATTGAATAATCAACGGAGACAAGAAGATGTTGAAAGCACTGGTATTGAGCGCCGCAGCCGTACTGTCGCTGCAAATGGCGAACCCGCCGACCGCCCTGGCCGCCTACCCTGAACGTCCGATCACCCTGGTGGTGCCGTTCTCGGCGGGGGCCAGCACGGATACGCTGGCGCGCCTGATGGGCCAGGCTGTTTCCGAGACCTTGGGCCAGAACATCATCGTAGAGAACAGGCCAGGAGCCGGGGGCATTATTGCGGCCGACTATTTGCGCCGGCAGCAACCCGACGGCTACACATTCATGCTGACGACGGACGGGATCATGTCCGTCAACCCGTCGATTCACAAGAAGTTGGCCTACCAGCCACTGAAGGACTTCACGCCATTGACTATTGCGGCAGTGGCGCCGGTGGTATTGATCGTGCGTAGCGACTCGCCATTCAAGAGCGTGCAGGACATTATCGAATTCGCCAAGGACAACCCGGCGGGCACGCTGACCTTCGGCTCTTCCGGCATCGGCACGTCGCAGCATATTGCCGGCGAACTGTTCAATCAGCTGGCCCACGTGGAACTCAAGCACATACCCTACAAGGGCGGCGCGCCGGCCATGACCGATTTGCTGGGCGGACACCTGTCGATGATGTTCGGACAAATACCGTCGGCCAAAGAAGCCGCGCAACAAGGCAAGGTACGCATCCTTGCCATCGGCAGCCCCACGCGCAGCCCGATGCTGCCCGATGTGCCCACCCTCGCCGAGCTCGGCTTGGCAGGCTACGACTCAGATACCTGGTACGGATTTTCCCTGCCGGGCGGCACACCGGAAGAGGTTCAGATGAAGTTGTACAAGGCGCTGGCCGGCTCGCTGCAATCGCACCGCGAACAGCTCGAACAGCTGGGCTATGTGGTGCTGGGCAGCACACCCGCGGACATGGCCTCGACCATCGAGTCCAATACCGTCAAATGGCAGGGCGTCCTGCAGCAAGCCGGGATCTACCATATGCAATAAGGCCTTGGTCTAGCCTGCCATCGTCGACCCGTATTCTCGCAGCGTATCGATGATGGCGCTGTTGCTGGTCACGACCGAGGTCTTGAACGCGTCTTGAAGCGCCTCACGCGCCTCGAGGGCACGGAAGTTCGTGCACGAGACGAATAAGCCATCGAAGTCGTGGCCCTGCAGCTTCTGCCTGGCAAACGAAACGATGTCTTCTGGCGTCGGGTCGGCCAATGCCGCGTTGTCGGTGATTCCCATGCCGAACGCGCAGACGACTTCGCGGCCCGCGCCGGCAGCCTTTGCCACGGACGCCGTGAGGTCTTCGTTATAGGGCGTGAGCACGGCCAGCCTTTTCGCGCCCTGCCGCTGCAGCGCTCGTGCCACAGAGGAAATGACCCCGATCCCTTCGCAGCCGGCCTTTGCGCCCAGTTCGCGGCATATCTTCGCGTCGTAGTCCAGACCGAACAAGGATCCCGCCGAGGTGCAGCCGAACACCAGGACGTCGGGGTGGGCCGTTCCGAGATCCGCGGCGGCTTGCGGCGCGAAGCGCTCGATCATTTCGATCTCTTTCTCTCGCGTCGTCTCCACCAAGTACATGCGGTCGGTATGGACGGTGAACTTTGTCTTGGGCAATGCCCCGTGCAGGTCATTTTCCATGACACGGTTCGAAGACGGCACCAGCAAAGCCACCCGAACCCGGGGATCAGATCTATGGACACTCATGGTTTCTCCTTCGTTTCGTTCGGAATACCCCACCCACCGCCTCCGGCGGTAACCATCTCGAGCCGGGCGCCCCTGGTCAACTTGTGAGGCCCGCTCTTGGCCTCGAGCTCTTGCACCCCGTTGGGCCCATGGAGACGGAAAACGGCCAGCGCGCCTTGCCTGCCGCCCGCCACGCCGGCGGCAGGCGTGCGCGTGCGTTCGCCCAGCACCGAGGCCTGCACGTCATCGCCCAGTATCTCGACGGTCTTGCGCACGCCGTTGCCGCCGTCATTCAATCCTTTGCCACCGCTGCCGCGCACGATCTCGTAATTGATGAAACGCAGCGGCAACTGCGCCTCCATGCTTTCTATAGGCAGATTCATGGTGTTGCCCATATGCGTGCGCAAGCCGCTGGTGCCGCATTGCGTGGCGGTAGCGCCCATGCCTCCGCCGATCGTTTCATAGTGGACGAACCGACGCTCACGCGCGGCATCGTAGCCACCCATGGTGTAGACGCATGCAGAACCATAGCTGCCCGCGCTGACCCGTTCGGGGTAGGCCTGGGCCAGTGCGCCCAGCAAGATATCCGCAATACGATTGGCGGTCTCGGTATTGGCCGCCACGACCGGCGCCGGGTAGGTTGCGTTGACAATGCTGCCCTCGGGCGCTATTACATCGATACCCGCGTACACACCGGAATTGGGCGCGATGCCTCCACCCAGAAAGCTCAGCACGGTGTAGTACACGGCCGACGCCGTCACCGGCAGGGGCGCGTTGATCGGCCCCGCAACGCAGCCAGACGAACCCGTGAAATCGAAGGCCATCGTCGAGCCCTGCTTGCGAATCGTGACCTTGACCCAAGGCGCGGCGCCTGGCGTGATGCCGTCGCCGTCCAGTTGCTCTGCATGGCTGACCACGGCATCGGGCAAGCCAGCCAGCGCAGCCTCGACCAGGCGCCGGCTGTAGCGCTGCGTATCGGCCATGATCTCGATCACGGCCGCCGCGCTGTAACGCTCGCAAAGCTGCTGGACGCGTTCCGTCGCACGTGCATGTCCTGCCAGTGCCGCCTGGAAATCGCCCTTGCGGTCAGACGGAACGCGCACGTTGGCAAGAATCAGCCTCAGCACATCTTCGCGTATCTCGCCTCGGTCCAGTATCTTGATGGGCGGCACGCGCAGGCCTTCCTTGATGATCTCGTCGCAGACACTGGAGCTGCCGGCGGCGATTCCCCCTACGTCCGGCCAATGGATGCGGCTCAGCACGAAACCCACATGCAGCTCCTGGGAGAACACCGGCGTAAGCAAGGACATGTCCGGCAGGTGGGTACCGCCTTCATAGGGGTCATTGAGCAAGACGCCGTCGCCTTCCCGCCATGTTTGCGCCGGGTAGCGTGCCAGCGCAGCCAGGCCGGTGAAACGCGCCGCCCCCAGGTGCACGGGGATATCCACGCCCTGTGCAATGACGTTGCATTGCGCGTCGAGCAATGCGCAAGACAAGTCTGCCGACAGGCTGAGCAAGGGCGAGAACGAAGTGCGCATGATGACGCTCTTCATTTCGCCGCAGATGGCGTACAGCGCGCTCTTGACGACTTCGAACGTGACGGGGTCGCGTTCGAGTATGGAGCCGTCGCATTTGGTGAGTTCCATGGCCTCAAGCCTCCGTAAGACGAAACACGACGCCGCCGTCGGCGCCAACCGAAGCCGTCTGGCCAGCGGGAACCCATACCGTCGAACCCGCATGGTCGATGATCAAGGGCCCCTGCAGCGATGCGCCCGGGCAATCGGCGCTGCGATAGACCGGGATCATGCGCTCGCGCCCCTCCACGTCCAGGTAGCGGCGCGACTGGTAGGCCTGCGCCGGGCCGGCCAGCAGGCCTTGCCCGTGGAACGCGCTTGCGGCGTCGGCCTTGATCAGGCGTTCCGCTACCAGGTGGATATTGACCATCTCGACGCTGGAGTCGACGAGATCGAACCCGAATTCGCCCTGGTAAGCCTGGCGAAAACGGGCCTCGATATCGGCCAGCCCGGGCAAGGGTTCGCCATAGGCGCCCAGCGGGACCCTCAGTTCGGACAATTGGCCCGCGAAACGCAGATCGGCGTAGCGGGTCAGCGAGGTGGATCCGACACCGCCGCTTTCCCGCTCCAGCAACCGGGCGGCCTTTTCAGCCAGCGCATGAAACGCCGTCGACATCTCGTCGATTGACAGGCCTGCCAATGACCGCAGCAGCGTACTGGACAGATCGTGCCGGATTTCGCCCAGCATCGCGCCAAGCGCGGAAAAGATCCCCGGATAAGGCGGCACGATCACTTCCTTGACGCCGACCTCGGCACCCACGTCGGCAGCATGCAGCGGGCCGGCGCCTCCGGATGCCACGATAGAGAACTCGCGCGGATCGAGCCCGCGGCGCACCGTTGCCAAACGCACCATTTCGGTCATATTGGCGACGGCGATAGCGATAATGGCATGCGCGGCGCGTGCCACCGACCAGCCCATGGGGTCGGCAATGTGCGTCTTGACGGCCGCCACGGCCAGGTCACGGGAAAACGTCACGCCGGTGCCATCGAATGTCTCGGCATTCAGGGTGCCGATCACGGCATGGGCATCGGTAACCGTGGGGTGCTGCCCTCCTCGGCTGTAGCAGGCCGGGCCCGGATCGGCCCCCGCGCTTTCGGGCCCGACCTTGGGCACGCCCCCGTTGTCTATCCAGGCAATGCTGCCGCCCCCCGCGCCCACCTCGATGATATCCAGCACTGCGCTGCGTATCGGATAACCCCCGACTTCCTTGCCATTGACCAGATGATCGGCATGAAACTCGTCGGTGATCTTGGGCTGGTAGTCCTGGACCACACCGGCCTTGGCCGTGGTGCCGCCCATATCGAAGGCGATGACATTGCCGCGTTCCGTGGCCCGGGCATAGGCGGTCGTGGCGATCATGCCTGCGGCCGGTCCGGATTCGATCAGATGCACCGGATAGCGCTGCGCATTGTCGGGCGAAGTCAGCCCGCCGTTGGATTTGACGATCATCAGATCCTTGATGCCCATGGACGCCGCCGCCTGCGCCAGCCGGCGAATATAGTGCCCGACCGCCGGGCCGATGTAGGCATTGACCACCGTGGTACTGGTACGTTCGTATTCGCGAAACTCCGGGCATACGTCGTGCGAGGCGGTAACGAAGGCGTCGGGCAGCGCTTGCTGCACAGCCTGCGCAATGGCTTGTTCGTGGGCACTGTTCGCATAGGCGTGCAGGCAAGAGATCGCCACCGCATCGGCCCCCGATTCCCGTATCGCGCCGACCAGCTTTGCCAGGTCGGCCAATGGCTTGACCGGCTCGCCCTGGGCATCCATGCGCTCGGCCGCCCCCAACCGGCGCGACGGCGGGACCAGGGGCTGGGATACAGCGGTCGCCAGATCGTAAAGCGTGGGGCGATTCTGGCGCCGCAGCTCGAGCACGTCGGTGAAACCCTCGGTAGTCACCAGGGCGACGTTGGCGCCCTTGCGCTGGATCAGCGTGTTGGTCCCGACGGTCGTGCCGTGGCATACGGTGGCGCCGGCGATATCGAAGGTTTCGGCAATACGCCTCAAGGCGCTGACTACCGCCTCTGCCGGATCCGATGGCGTAGAAGGCAGCTTGAACGCGGCCAGGATGCGGCCGGCATCCGGGTCGAGCGCAATGGCATCCGTAAAGGTGCCGCCTACATCTATGCCGATCACGAGTGCTTGTTTTGCCATTGCTATCGTCCTCAGTGGGGGCGAATTTCGGATAGCGCCCAGAGAAAGCGGTCCATGTGCTTCTTGAGATTCACGTCGACCCGCAGATACCTGTCGCCAAGGCCGATGATATCGTTGCCGTCCTTGACGATGACGCCGCGCTTGAGCAATTCGTTGAACACATGGGTTGCGCCGAGCTCGGGATCCAGTATCCGCGTCAGGAAGAAGTTCGAGCGCGAACCGGGCACCATGCTGAACCGGTCGCTCTTGGCCAGTTCCGAAGCCACATAGGCGCGGTTCTCGACGATGGTCTGCACCGCACGGGCCACGTGCGCGTCGTCATTGATGCCGGCCACTCCGCCAGCGATCTGCACCTGGCCCATGTTCCAGGTGGGCTTGATGCGGCGCAGCGGATCGATAAGGCCCACATTGTTGGCAATACCAAAGCCGATGCGCAAGCCAGCCAACCCGAATGCCTTCGAGAAAGTACGCAGCACGATCAGGTTCGGGTATTCGCGCAGCAAGTGCATTCCCCCCTCGGTTTCGCTGTAGTGGATATAGGCCTCATCCAGCACGACCAGCGTCGCGTCGTCGGCCGCCTCGCAAACACGGCGGATGTCGTCGATTTCCATCAGGCGGCCGCAAGGGTTATGCGGACTGGTCAGGAATGCGATACGCGGGCGCTGCGCCAGCAAGGCCAGGTACTCGTCCATGCAGAACTCGAAATCGGGCCCCATCGGTGCATAAAGCGGGCGCCGGCCCTCGCAATGAGCGTAAATGCGATACAGCGGAAAGCAGGGCTTGTGCATCAGCACGGTATCGTCCGGCCCGGCAAACGCCCGGATCACCATGGAAATGACTTCTGTCTCGCCAGACCCGCAGACTACGCCGTCCGGGTCGAATCCATATTTTTCGGCGATGGCGGTTCGCAAAGCCCGTGCTGTCCAGTCCGGATAAATGGCCAGGCGCGACTCGGCTTCCTTGACGGCCGCCAGGGCCTTCGGCGATGCGCCGTGAGGATTCTCGGCAGAACCCAGCTTGGCAACATCGGCCGGGGCGATGCCAAAACGTTCGGCGACATACTCCGCCGGCAAACCGGGCACATAGAGCTCACCGTCGATCAAGGCTTGATTGCTAGGGATGACCATCTCACACTCCTCCAATAAAACTAGTTCAATTACGGAGATTAAAGAGTACAATTCAGACGGTCAACTAGTATTAATGAACATTGAGGTTCATAATTTTCCAAAAGACCCGGTGAAATCGTCGTTTCACATGAAAATCACAGAGTAATTATCAGGATATCCCAGCCAGATTAATGATTAGCCTAGTATTTATACCTATTTATGCAGGTTTCGTAATATGATTTTATGGACCCCCGACATCAGCAACCGAGCACAGGGGGTTCCCATGAACAGATATCTACGTAGATGGATGGCGGCGGCATGTCTCGCGACGGCGGCAATGCCAGCCGCGCAAGCTGCCCAGGTCGTCCTGAAGTTCGCCCACGAAGCACCCGAAACCGCGATCAAGGGACAAACTGCCAACAAGTTTGCCGAATTGGTCGACCAGTACACTTCCGGGGCGGTAAAGATCCAGGTCTACCCAGGGGGGCAACTGGTTCCGACCATGGACGAGATCCGCGCCGTGGCACGCGGGCAGATCGATATCGCGGCACCGTACACCAGCTACTTTTCGGGCATCGACCGGTCGTGGGACGTGCTTTACCAGCCGCTGCTCTTCAAGAGCCCCGAGCATGCGATAAACATTTTCGCGGGCCCGATCGGCAAGCATTTGCTGGCCTCGCTGTCCACACGCGGCATTACCGGCCTGGGTATCTGGCACGACGGCCCCGTGTACTTGTTCGCCAAGGGCGAGCCGATTCGCGAGCCGGGCAAGCTGCAAGGCCGCAAAGTGCGCATGGCGCCATCGCGGCCGCTCGAGGCCCTGCTCGAGGCCGCCCGCGCCACGTCGGTGTCGATTCCCGCAACGGAAGTCTACCTGGCGCTGCAGCAAGGGGTCGCCGATTCGGTGCTGACCACGCCCACGTACGCCGGGCCGGCCAAATGGAACGAAGTACTGACCTCGGGCAGCAAGATGATGTTCGGCGTGGGCGGCTACGGCTTCGTCGTGAACAGCAAGAGCCTGTCCAGGTTGAGCCCCGAGCAGAAAGCCGGATTCCTGCGCGCGGCCGATGAGGCCAGCGCCTGGAATCGGGAACAAGCGCTCAGCAATATTGCGCATTGGGAAAAGTACCTGGCCGACAACGGTTTGCAATGGTTCACGCCGGACGCCCAGGAACTGGGCCGATGGCAGCAGGTTGCCGATGCGGCAGAAGCCGCGCAAAGCGACGACGCCAAGGCCCTGATCGACCAGATTCGCCAACAACGCTGAAGCGGCGACAGGAGCGAGTCATGGCTAGCTTACTTGGCAGGGCACTCACCGTGGTGGAGTGGATCGAGGATCTCAGCGGCGGGGTGCTTCTTTTCATCGCTGCCACGCTGGTGTTCGTGCAGATCGTGCTGCGCATACTGGGGCTGAGTTTCAGCGGGCTATACGAAATAGCGGCCTTCTGCGCCGTGTGGAGCGTGTTCCTGACCGCGGGCGTTGGCATCCAGCGCAATGTCCATGTCCGCGTGGATGTCCTGTTGATGGTGTGTCCGCCACCCATCGCCTACGTACTGCGGCTGTTGAGCGCCCTGCTGATGGTCGGGATGTCGGGAATGCTTTGCTATTCGGGCTACCTGCTGATAGCCGAGAGCCTGACTTTCGGCGACCGCACCCTGGGAATGATCAGCATCCCCATGTGGATTCCGCAAATCATCATGCCGCTTGGCGGCGTGTTGATGCTGGTGCACTCGATTGTGCACTTGCTCGACGTCTTCCACGCCGGGCCGCGGGCCCCGGGCGCGCCGGCAACGCCGGAACTGTCGGCCAACACCGGCAACATCTGAGCCAGGAGCAAGAACTCATGCTATCCACCTTTGGTGTCCTGGGTTTCGGCCTGCTGATCGGCGCGCCTGTGGCCTTCACGCTGGCGCTGTCCGGCCTGGCCTACATGACCGCGGCTGGCGAGTACCCCAGCACCTTCGCGTCGTACCTTTTTGGCGCGCTGAACTCCACGACGCTACTGTCGATCCCGTTCTTCATTCTCTCGGCAGAGATCTTGAACCGCAGCGGGGCCACCGCCAAGCTGGTTCATATGGTCGATGCCTGGATCGGCCATAACCGGGGCGGCCTGCCGGTGGTGGCAGTGCTTGCCACCATCTTTTTCTCGATGATCTGCGGTTCGTCGACCGCCACCGCTGCCGCAGTAGGCTCGGTCATGATTCCCGAGATGCTGGCCCGAGGGTACAAGCGGCCCTTCTCGGTCGGGCTGATCGCCACCGCGGGCGGCCTGGGTATCGTGCTGCCGCCCTCCATACCGCTGATCATCTACGGGATGATTACCGAAACGTCGATCAGCGGCTTGTTCAAGGCGGCTTTGCTGCCAGGCATCGCACTGTCGGCAATGCTGGTGCTGTTTGCGTTCATCGCGGGCGTGCGCTCTGGCGTGATGCCATCCCCCAAGCAATCCCGGGCCGTGCGCCTGCAGCGCACGCGCGAAGCCGGCGGCGTACTGCTTTTGCCCATCATCATCCTGGGCGGCATCTATTCGGGTTACTTCACCCCGACGGAAGCCTCTGCCGTCGCGTGCATCTATGCCTTGCTGATCGCCTTGCTGGTATACCGCACGCCTTGGAAAAAGGTACCTGCGATGCTGACGCTGTCGGCATCCACGGCAGGCATGATCATGCTGATCATCGCGGCGGCCAGCCTGTTCAGCTATGCACTGACAGCGGAACAGCTGCCGCAGCGGATTTTCGAGTTCATCTCGGCGCTGGATTTGAGCGGCTGGCAACTGACGACCGCGCTGATGCTGTTCTTCCTGCTGCTGGGCATGTTCCTGGAGGTGATCTCGGTCATCCTGATCACCATGCCCATCCTGATTCCGCTGCTGAACGCCTCGCATATCGACCTGACGCACTTCGCAATCCTGTTGATCCTGAATATGGAGCTCGCGGTCATCACTCCTCCGATCGGGCTGAATCTGTTCGTCATCAGTGCCATCAGCAAGGTCCCGGTCATGGAGGTATTTAGGGGTACACTTCCGTTCATCGGCGCGGTCCTCATAGTATTACTTGGCCTGATGTATATCCCAGGGGGGTCGTGGCTGACCATAGGCTGGTAGGAGGCTCGCATGCCAATAACAGGCAAGCAAAGAAAGCATGCCGAAGCGGAACCCTCCGCACCCATGTCGGTTGTGCCGCTCATGGCGGGCTGGACGCCCACGCTTGAAACCGAAGGCAGTACGAAGTACGCCGCCGTCGTCGCCGCCATCGAGCGCGGCGTGGCCGACGGCGTGCTGCTTCCCGGAATGCGGCTTCCCCCTCAACGAGACATCGCGAACTATCTGAATGTCACGATCGCCACGGTCACCAAGGCGATCAGCATTGCCATGCGCCGCGGGCTGGTGACGGCGCGCGCAGGCAGCGGAACGTTCATCACCGCCAGGCCGGCCGATGCCCCGCGGGACGGCACATCGGCGGTGCTTGATCTCTCGCTGAATGCCCCGCCCGTGGATATCACCGCGGCGCTGCTTCAAGAGAACCTGAAAGACGTTGCCAATATCATGGACGCGGCTAGCGGGTTCGACTATCAACCGATTCCGGGCAGCCTGCTTCATCGAGAAGCGGGGGCCCAATGGTTCGCCAGGCGCGGCTACGAGGTCGACACCGACCGGATCCTGATTACCCAGGGTGCCCATGAAGGGCTGATTGTGTCGTTGCTTGCGCTCACGCAGCCCGGCGACACGGTCCTGTGCGAACGGCTCAACTACACGGGCCTGCGCCGGATTGGAGAGCTGTTGCGCATCAAACTGGTGGGTGTCGAGGTCGATAGCGAAGGCATGGACGTCGACGCGCTTCCCGGCCTGATCGAACACCATCAAGCCAAGGCCATCGTCTGCACGCCTGCCACGCACAATCCGACATCCGTGACGATGTCTCCCCGCCGGCGCGCCGCGCTGGTAAGCACCGCGCGCGCCGCGGGAACGCCGATCGTCGAAGATGATATTTACGGATTGTTCCTTGGCAACGAAGCTCCGCCGCTCGCCACCCTGTGGCCGGATGGCGTCGTCGTGGTGACCAGCCTGTCGAAGACCGTCGCGCCGGGCTTGCGCCTGGGCTATGTGGCCGCGCCGGCGTCCCTGATGCCGCGCATGCGCGATGCCATGCTGATGCTTGCCTGGACTGAACCCGTCTTGCAGGCTGCGGTGGCAACGCGGCTTATCGTATCGGGCCGCGCAGACCAATGCGTTGCGCTGCACCGCAATGAAGCGCAACGCCGCGTCGCGCTGGCAAAGCGTATTCTGGGGCCTGCCATGCAGACGCTGGATAGCGCTGCGACGTACCACATCTGGGTGTCGACAGGCGATACCCGATCCGACGAAATGGCCGCGGAACTCTACCGGGAAGGGGTACAGGTATCGCCTGCGTCCCATTTCCTGGTTGGCGAGGCGCCCATCCCGCACGCCATGCGGCTGAGCCTGGGGCGAGCTGCCACAAAGCAGGTGCTCGACGAAGCCCTGAAGCGGGTAGCCGGAAAGCTTTCGCTGGGTCGTTCACGCGGGTTGGGGTCGATTGTTTAGCGCCCTGGGGCCCTGAGAAATCAAGGCCCTTTTAGCCGAGCGTCTTGCGCATGAAGTCAGGTCGTTTGTCTGTGAACCAGCTTGAAGCCAAGATCAATGCGCTTGCGTTCTGGCGCCTTTCCGTCTAGCTGAGAACGCAACAGCGTTCCTGCCTCCCAGCCCATCCGGTAGCGCGGCACTTGGATACTGGTCAGCGAGGGCACGGTCTGAGAGGCGAGCTCCTGGTCGTCGAAGCCCATGATAGCCACTCGGCCTGGCACACTGATGTTTTCCCGTTGACAATAAAACAGAGCGCCCAGCGCCCAACCGTCTCCGGTAAAAAACACGGCATCGATTTTGGGTTCGCGGCACAACAGCTCTTTGAGAGCCTCTGCGCCGCGCTCATACCCGAGTGACGTTTCCAATTCCAATTCGGGGCGTGGCGTGATGCCAGCTGCTCGCAACGCTTCACGAAAGCCCAGCCAGCGATCGTCGGCGCGGCTGTTGTCTTTCCTGGACTGCGAGACGAATCCAATAGTGCGGTAGCCCCGCTGCAGAAGATGCTCGGTGGCGACCCGGCCCGCGGCTCGGTTTGAATACCCGACAGCAATGTTGATGGGGCGTGCGACCAGTGAGCCCAGCTCGACGATGGGAACGTTCGAACGGACCAGCAGCTCCCGCATTTCATGAGAATGACGGCCGCCATGGATGACCAGCGCGGCGGGCTTATACCCCAACAGCGCACGCGCGACTTGGTCATGCCGGGTACCGGACCCGCGAACGCCGGAGACGATGAGTTCCAGCCCCTCGCCCAACCCTTCGGCCAAGCCTTGCATCTCGACAGCGAACGCCGGATTGCGCAGATCGGGCAACAACACCGCGACCAGGCGGGTCCGGCCACTGGCAAGCTGTACGGCGAAAGCACTGCCGACGTAGCCCAGTTCTGTGATGGCATCCTGTATCCGGTCCCGGGTGGGCTGTGCCACCAGGGATGGCTCACGCAAGGCACGCGACACCGTCATCAAAGAAACACCGGCGCGCTGCGCCACGTGCTCCATTCGAACTGAGCCGCGGGGTGGGTCGGAAGTCGTATCGCCTTTATCCATAGATTGGCAGATTCTATCTCATCCTTTTGGCCGCCCATCGATACGCGGCCTGCCCGGTTCCCAAGGCGTGACGCAAGCAGCTTCGCAAGCCGGCACGAGCGGTGCGCGAGATGTTGACGCATAAAATGTCATGCGCTAACATCGATTTCAATGTCATACGCTAACATTGCCGTTCAAGGAGCTCCAATTGTCAAAGGGTTCTCATATCCGCAGCGTCGAAGGCATACCCTTGCGCCTGCCGTTTGCCCGGTCCTTCACCATGGCCGCTCCGCACCAGGCCGTGCGCAACGAAGTCGAGCTGTTCGTCGTCTGTATCACCACGGAAGACGGAGTGACCGGCATTGGCGAAACCCAGGCCTGGCGCCGGCAAGGCAGTGGAGAAACGCTGGCCGGGCTTCATGCCAAGCTCCGCGATCACGCGGCGCCCCTGCTTTTGGGAAAGCCGTGCTCTGAAATCAGCAGCTTGATGCATGCGCTGGACAAGCAGCTTGCCGGGGGCCTGTATTTGCAAGCCGCGGTCGGCGACGCCTTGTACGACGTCAAGGCCAGAACCCTGAACCGGCCGCTCTATGACCTGCTTGGAGGTATGTGCCGAAACCGTATCGACGTGGGGATCGCACTGGGCATCACCGGGGACAGCCCGGCCATGCTCGACGCCGCACAACGCGCTGTCGAGCAAGGGTATCGACACCTGCGCGTCAAAATCGGCCTGGATCCCATACAGGATTTCGAAGACCTGGCGGCGCTGCGCAAGCATTTCGACAACCGCATCACCTTGCGCGCCGACGCCAATGGCGCCATGTCATATGGCGATGCCCTGCGCCTGCTCGCCAAGCTGGAAGCCCTGGACCTGGATATTGTCGAGCAGCCGTTGGCAGCGTGGGACCTGGACGGAATGGCCGCTTTGGCGCGCGCGGTCCGCATTCCTATTTCAGCGGACGAATCGCTGACCGACAGCCACGCGCTGCTGGAAATAGCGCGGCGCGGCGCCGCGCGGATAGTACAGACCAAATCGGCAAAGAATGGCGGCATTCACGCCATCCGCGGGCTCTGGGACATGGCCGCGGCGCTCGGCATAGGCATCTTTCCCGGCAATCATCCGTCGACCAGCCTGAATGTGGCGGCAGTGGCGCATCTCGCGGCCGCCTGGCCAGGCTCTCTACTTGTGGGGGATTTCCAAACCGGCCTGGTTGACATGATCGCCGAAGACATCGTGCAGGAGTCGGTGCGCATCGAGCAAGGCCAGGTCATCGTCCCGGACGGGCCCGGTCTTGGCATCTGCCTGGACACCGACAAGGTGAACCGCTACCGATTGGACAAGCAATAAGAAGCAGGTTGTACCCCGTTAATCGCTTTCTGAATCCAACAGGATCAAACATGGGCAACACGATTGTTGAAAAGGTGATGGCGCGCGCCGCCGGGTTGAGCGAAATACATCCCGGGCAGTACGTCGATTGCAAGCTCGACCGAATCATCGCGCACGAAGAATTCTATCGAATACATGCGGTCGCTGTGGCGGGGGGCCTGAAAGACGGGCTGCCGGATATCTGGGACCGGGAGCGTTTCCATGTTGTGCTGGATCACTTCCAACCCGTGATCAATGAAACTCAGGCATTGCGCCAGCGCAAGATCCGGGAGGTCGCCCAGGCGTACCAGGTAAAGTACTTCGACGATGCCCTGCCCGGCGTCGTGCACAGGATCGCCCTTGAAGATTATGTGTTGCCCGGCGAACTCGGGCTGGGGTCGGATTCGCATTCCTGTGCCTGGGGAGCCCTGAACTGCTGTGGCTCCGGAATGGGCGAGCATGAGCTTGCCTATGGCCTGGTCTTCGGGGAACTCTGGTTCAAAGTACCGGAAACCATCGCCGTCAATCTATACGGCGACTTGCGTCCAGGCGTGACATCAAAGGACGTCGCGCTATGGCTCGCCGGCGAGTACGGCACATCGTTCGCACTCTACAAGGCACTGGAATTTCGCGGACCGGGCGTCGCGAACCTGAACATGGATGCGCGCATCACGTTGTCATCGCACGCGGTGGAACTGGGCGGCAAGTTCGGCCTCTTCGAGTTCGACGAAAAGACCGCGGCATTTCTCTCTCAGAGGAAACGCATGCGGCACCAGCTGGCGTGGGCAAACCCGGTATCGGCAGATCCGGATGCCGTCTATTGCCAGACCGTCAATGTCGATCTGTCCACACTGGAACCACAGGTCGCCAAGCCACATACGTTCGAGAATGTGGTTCCAGTATCCGAAATTGCCGGCCGGCGTATCGACCAGGCAATGGTCGGCTCGTGCGCCAATGGCAATCTCGAAGATATCCAGATCGTTGCGAATGTCGTGCACGGCAAGCGTGTGCATCCAAACACCCGATTCATCGTCCAGCCGAATTCGTGGGGTGTCTATCGCGCAGCCATGAAGCATGGCTATGTCGATACGCTGCTCGACGCAGGGGTCACGGTCATTTCCCCGGGCTGCCACCTTTGCCTGGGCATGCAAGGTGCGCTAGCCGAAGGGGATGTCTGCCTGACATCCACGACGCGCAATCACAAAGGGCGAATGGGCAGTCCCAAGGCCGATATTTACCTTGCCGGTCCTGCAACGGTGGCGGTCTCTGCCCTGGCCGGCGAAATCCGAAATCCCCTGGAGGTTTGAATGCAGCGCACATCGAATATTCATGGCAGGGCCTGGGTGTTTGGCGACAACATCGACACCGACATCATTGCGCCCGCCGACACCATCTCTTTTGGGCTGGGTGACGCCACCGAGGACACCGATGTCAAAGTAAACGCCTTTCGCGCCATCCGTCCGGGCTTTCATAAGCAAGTGCATGCAGGAGACATCCTCGTAGCCGGCAAGAACTTCGGCCTGGGATCGCATCGTGAACCCGCCAACAAGGCACTGGTCAGCCTGGGGTTTCGGGCAGTCATCGCGGAATCCGTTGCGCGCCTGTTCTTTCGCAACGCAGTGGCCATCGGCTTCTATGTCTTCCAAGTCCCGGGCATCCTGGATGCCGTACAGGAAGGTGATGAGCTGGACATCGACATCGAGGGGTCCCGGCTGCTGAACGTCACCCAGAACACCGGGCTTGCGCTCGAACAATTCAGCCCCCTGGTGCGCAACATCATCGACCAGGGCGGAATACTCGAAGCCCTGAAGTCCCGTCTCGAAACGTCGAGGAAAGCGCAATGAACGAACAGCCGTGGATAGCAATGCTGGAACAGGTAACGACATCCTCAGTATCCGACGCGCTGATGAAGCGTGGCCTCAGGCAATTCATGCACCAGCGCATCAAGCCGCTTGGCGTGCCCAGGATTGCAGGCCGGGCATTGACGGTGGAGCGCCTGCCGATCGGTTCCGGCAAGAGTCCGGTATTGCCGAATTCGTTACTCATCGATGCAATCGAGCAGGCCAATGAAGGCACCGTACTTGTATTCAATGCGGTCCGGGCAGAAGACGAAGCCGCGCTCTGGGGAGGCCTGATGGCCACGGCGGCGGTGCAGGCCGGGCTGGGCGGAATAGTTGCCGATGGTCCGGTGCGCGACCCCGATGAGATCAAGGAGCTGGGCTGCGCATGTTATTGCACGGGCGCGGTACCCGCCGGACAGGCAGGCATTCTGGAGCTGACCGGCGTGAAAGTTCCCTTGCGCTGCGGCGGCGTGCTGGTTCACTCGGGCGACTTCATCCTGGGAGATGCCAGCGGCGTTGTCGTTATCCCTAGCGGGCTGGAAGACGCCGTCTTGCAAGAAGCCGCCGAAATCGAGCATCGGGATCAACTTGCCGCTACTCGACTGAAGCAGGGAGCACGCTTATCGCAGGTCATGCAATCTCTGGGAAGAGCCTAACCGAAGAAGAAGGTCGCGGTTTCAAATACCACATCAAGGAGCGAGACAATGAAGCCACAATCTACCTGTCCAAGGTACCTGAATCATCCGATGCGGCGATTGGCAGGCATGCTGTCGATGCTGTCGGCGTTCATGCTGGTGCCCAGCGCGCACGCAGCCGGCTTTCCGCAAGAACCGGTGCGCATACTTGTCGGCTCTCAGGCGGGCGGCGGCGCCGATGCCTTCTCCCGCTTGATCGCACAGAAGCTCCAGGAAATCTGGGGCCAGCCGGTCATGGTCGAAAACCGCACCGGTGCAAGTGGATCGATCGCGGCGGAATGGGTATCGAAGGCCGAGCCGAACGGATACACCGTCTTGATGGCCACACCCAACTCCCACACGACCGGGCCGCACGTGCTGTCGTTTCGCTATGATCCGTTGCGCGACTTCACGCCCATTACCCAAGTCATGGAAGTGCCCACTGTCTTGGTGGTAAACAAGAATTCGCCCGCGAATTCCATGCAGCAGCTGGTCGATCTGGCCAAGGCAAGCCCCGGCAAGCTCAACTATTATTCATCCGGCGTCGGCTCGATCCAGCACCTGGCCGGAGAAATGTTCAATCTGCAGGCCGAGGTCAAGGTGGTGCATGTTCCGTACAAAGGAAGCGCACCCGCCATCATCGACGTCATGGCCGGCTCGATCGCGATGGGGTTCGATCCCGTGTCGGCTACGCTTGGGTTCATCAAGTCCGGAGACCTGAAGGCGCTTGCCGTTGCCGCTCCGTCACGCGCCTCGTCGCTGCCCGATATTCCAACCACCGCGCAAGCCGGCTATCCGGGCATTGAGATGCAAACCTGGTACGGCATTTTCGGACCGCCGAACATGCCCAAGGAAATCGTCGACAAGTGGCAGCAAAGCGTGGCGCAGGTGCTGGCAATGCCTGATGTCATCGAACGCATCACCGCCGTTGCCGGAGAACCTCGCGGGAGCAATCCTGCAGAGTTTTCCGCGTTCGTTCGGGCAGAGTACGAGAGAATGGGAAAACTGGTTACCGACGCGCATATCAAATCGCATTGAACTTGCAGGCGGCGGCATATCATCAGGCTGGAAATGCAACAGGGCGGGTACTTACCCGCCCTGCCTGATTCTGGCGCGCCCGACAGGAATCGAACCTGTATCAAGAGCTTCGGAAACTCTCATTCTATCCATTGAACTACGGGCGCAAAGAGGCGGTATTGTACCGAAATTTTGAGTCCGTGCGCCGCTACCATGCGCAAATAGGACCCACCCTCGGCCCCGACCCTGCAGGCCGTTATATAATCCAGCGTTTGCATGCGGGGTGGGCCTCGTTTTTGGCCAATCCTTGCGCACTAGTTATTCGTCTGTTGCCGCCGCCAGGCGCCCCGGTACCCGATTTGCAGGATTTGGTTATGAGCAACGAGCAGGAACACAACGAAGAACACGCCTCGCCCATCAAGACACCCAAACAGCTGATCGTCACGATCGTGCTGTCCTTCCTGGTCCCGATCATCATCATCCTCTTGCTGGTGGACATGGTCACCTCGGGTACCCAGGTCGGCTCGGGTTCCGATACGCTGTCCGAAGAAGCCGTGGCCCGGCGCATCGCTCCGGTGGCCGGCTTCGAACTGGTTGACGCCAATGCGCCCAAGGTCTTCAAGACCGGCGAACAAGTCTTCCAGGCCGTCTGTACGGCCTGCCATACCGCGGGTGTGGCGGGTGCGCCCAAGATCGGCGACAAGGCCGCCTGGGCACCGTTCATCAAGACCGGGTTCGAGGCCATGCTGAACGTTGCGATCCACGGCAAGGGCGCCATGCCCGCCAAGGGCGGCAACCCTGCCCTGAGCGACTACGAGGTGGCGCGCGCGGTGGTGTACATGGCCAACGAATCCGGCGCGTCACTGGAAGAACCGGCTGCGCCGGCCCAGGAAGGCGCCGAGCCCGAAGCCGCCAAGCAGGCGGCCGCGCCTGCACCGGCGGCACCTGCACCGGCTGCCGCAGCGGCTCCTGCCGCCGCGCCCAAGGCCGAGGCCGAAGCGCCTGCGCAGGCCGAAGCCCCCAAGGCTGAAGCCGCCGTCAACCCGGCCGGCGAAAAGCTGTACAAGTCGACCTGCTTCGCCTGCCACGGCACCGGCGTCGCCGGCGCGCCCAAGTTCGGCGACAAGGCCGCCTGGGACCCGTACATCCAGACCGGCATCGACGCCATGATGAAGGTCGTCATGACGGGCAAGGGCGCCATGCCGCCCAAGGGTGGCGCCGCCAACGCGTCGGCAGAAGACCTGCGCGCCGCGGTCGAATACATGGTGCACGCGGTCAAGTAAGCCTGCTGGCAGGGCTGCAGCACAACAATCCCCCGGCATGCCGGGGGATTTTGCATTTCGGGACACCCCGGCGCCGGGATTCGCTGTTTGAAGGGCGGGATTCCCCGCCGCTGCCGGAGGTGTGCCAGTAGAATGGATCGCCGACGATTTCCTCACCCCCGACGAGCCCCGGGGTGCAGTAGCGCGGGCCGCACCCCTGTCCACCAGGAGAAACGCATGCAACGACTCACTGCCCAGGATTTTCCTCCCGAACTGCTCGAACTCTATGACGGCTACGTGCACGGCCGCCTCAGCCGGCGCGACTTCCTGGATCGCGCGGCGAAGTTCGCCGTGGGCGGCCTGACCGCCGCCGCCATCCTGGCTACGCTCAGCCCGGACTATGCGCTGGCCGAGCAAGTCCCGTTCACCGATCCCGACATCCATGCCGAGTACATCCGCTATCCGTCGCCGAACGGCCATGGCGAAGTAAGGGGCTATCTGGTGCGCCCGGCCAAGGTGTCCGCGCCGGTACCCGGGATCGTCGTGGTGCATGAAAACCGCGGTCTCAATCCCTACATCGAAGACGTGGCCAGGCGCGTGGCCAAGGCCGGTTTCGTCGCCCTGGCGCCTGACGGGTTGAGTTCGGTGGGCGGGTATCCCGGCAATGACGACCAGGGACGGGTGCTGCAACAGCAGGTCGATCCCAAGAAGCTGATGAACGATTTCTTCGCTGCCATCGAGTATCTGCAGGCCAGCGACCAGGCCACCGACAAGGTCGGCATTACCGGCTTCTGCTATGGCGGTGGCGTCGCCAACGCAGCGGCCGTGGCCTATCCGGAACTGGCGGCAGCCGTGCCGTTCTATGGCCGCCAGGCCAAGCCCGAAGACGTGGCGCGCATCCGCGCACCGCTGCTGCTGCACTTCGCCGAGACCGACCCGAACGTCAACGCGACCTGGCCGGCCTACGAGGCGGCGCTCAAGAGCGCCGGCAAGACGTACGAGGCGCACATCTATCCCGGCACCAACCATGGCTTCCATAACGATTCCACGCCGCGCTACGACGAGGCAGCCGCCAAGCTCGCGTGGGATCGAACGATCGCCTGGTTTCAGCGCTACCTGACGTAGCGGCCGCTAGCCGCCCTGGGGCTTGTCGGCCCCCGGGTAGCGGGCTTCGGCGTAGGCCGCGATGATGTTGGGCAGGTTTGCCATGACATGGGTACGCTTGGCGCGCGCCGCCTCGTCGAAATGCCGCTCGGCCAGGGCGTCGATGATGCGCCGCGTGTAGCTGAGCGTCTGGCTTTCGCCCAGCTTGCGAGCCAGCACGTTATAGCGCAGGGGCTCGATGGTGTCGTTCAATTTTTGCAGCACTTCGCACAAGGGGGCGTTGCCGGTGTAGGCGGAAATCGTGCTGTAGAAGGCGCGGATATCGTGCAGGTAGCGGCGCGGGTCGGCCACGGCGCGGGCCTCGGCCAGGTCGGTGCGGCAGCGCTCGAGCTCGGCCAGCAGCGGGCGCAGGTCTTCGGCTTCGGCCAGTTGCTGGATGGCGAAGGCCTCGAGCTCGGCGCGCAGCATGTAGTGATCGCGGATTTCGCGGTCGGTGTAGAGCTTGACGCGGAAGCCCCGCCGCGGAATATGCGAGACCAGCCCGCGTACTTCGAGCAGCCGCAGGGCCTCGCGGATGGGGCCGCGGCTGGCCGCGAAACGCTTCTCGAGCTCCTGTTCCCGCAAGGGCTGGCCCGGCCGGAAAGTGCCGTCGATGATCAGCTCGCGAATCTGTTCCTGCAGAAAATACGGAATGGTTCCTGGAACCGGCGCGTTCATGTATGGGTCTGGTTGGAGGCGGCTGCCGCGGGGCATTGCCGCAGGTAATCGACCACTTCGTCGGCAGCGACCACATCGGCGAACTGGCGGTCCATGTCGAACAGCGAAATCGCATGGGACACCGCGATGCGGTCGAACACCGCCTCGGCGGGCACGATGGTGCGGTAATTATACGAAGCCGAGTCGAACACCGTGGCGCGGATGCAATTGCTGGTGGCCCCGCCCACCACGATGACGGTGTCGATGCCGCGGTCGACCAGGTACCCCAGCAGCGGCGTGCCGTGAAAGCCGCTGGGCTTTTTCTTGACGAACACCACGTCGCCCGGCGCGGGCGACAGCTCGTCGACCAATTCAGCGCCGCGGCTGCCGGCCAGGCACCAGTGCGGGCTGTCGAGCAGGTCGCGCTTGCGGCCATAGCCACCGATATCCGATCCGTCGGGCGCCAGTTCGAACAGCGTGAAGAAGCAAGGCACGCCGTTGGCCTGCGCGGCCTGCACGATGCGCGCAATGGCCTGTACGGCCTGGCGACCCGCATCGCCGCAGCTGGACGGCCATGATGCATCATTGCCCGCTTCGCCCACCATGTATTTCTGGGCATCGATGACCACCACCGCCGGACGCTGGCCGAAACCCATGCGGCGGCCGAAGCGGCCGCGTGCCAGTGTGGCCCGGTCGGCCTCGGAAAGATAGCTGTTCCAGATATCCATCAGGATGCGTCCTTGTGCAAGAAAGGCTGGGGTGCGCGGCGGGCCGACGCCGCAATGCGCGGCCAACCGATATGTTGCGACAGGGCGTGCGCCAGCGCCAGCAGGCGCGCCTCGCCCAGCGGGCGGGCGATAAGCTGCGCGCCAACGGGCATGCCATTGGCATCCAGCCCGATGGGCATGGTCAGCACGGGCACGCCCAGATAACTGAATGCGCGGGTCAGGCGGGTAATGGCGGCCACCACGCCGAATACCGCGCCGGGTTTTTCCATGTCGGCCTCGGTGCGCAAAGGCACGGGCAGCGGCACGGTGGGACACACCAGCACGTCGACGCCGCGCATCGGTCCGTCCAGGAAGTCCTGCAGCACCCGCGCGCGCAAGGCCAGGGCTTCCAGGTAGCGCACGGCTGGCACGTGCAGGCCGGGCTCGGTGCGCGAGAAGACAGCCTGCGAATAAGCATCGCCGCGCGTGCGCATCCAGTTGCTGTGCAAGGTGGCGGCCTCGACCTTGGATATGACATCACCCAGGGCGTAGCAGGGTTCGATCTGCGGCCAGGCGATGGCGGGGTCGACGTCATAGTGCCGTGCCAGCGCATCGGTGAAACCACGGAACACGGCGTCGATGCCGGGATCGCAGGGCGGATCCAGCCGCAGCACGCCGACGCGGTGGCTGCGGGCCCAGCCGGCTTGCAGCGCGGCCGCATAGTCGGGCACCGGCGCATTCAGACTGGATGGGTCGCGCGGGTCGTGGCCGGAAATGGCACCCAGCAGCAGCGCGCAATCGCCGGCGGTGCGCGCCAACGGCCCGATGGCATCGAGCGAGAATGCGCGCGGGAAACTGCCGGCGCGCGACACGCGGCCATATGTGGGCTTCAGGCCGAACAGGCCGTTCATGGCGGCGGGCAGGCGTATCGAGCCGCCGGTGTCCGAGCCCAGCGAGGCATACGCGCTGCCCTGGGCCACGGCCACCGCCGAACCGCTGGACGAGCCGCCGGCGATGCGGGCCGCGTCCCAGGCATTGGCGCAATCGCCATGATGCGGATTCTGCCCGGTGGGCCCGCATACCATTTCGTTCAGGTTCAAGGCGCCCAGGTCCACGGCGCCCGCATCGCGCAGGCGTGCCAGCACAGTAGCATCTTGCGTGGCGGGCGCGGCGTCGTTCACGCGGCCGCCCACTGTCATGGTCAGGCCGGTGCGGTCGAAGCAATCTTTGTGCGCCATCGGAATGCCGTGCAACGGCCCCCGCCAGCGGCCGGCCGCCGCTTCGCGGTCGAGCTCGCGGGCTTGCGCCAGGGCGCGGTCGGCCATCAACGCCAGGAATGCGTTATGCGTGGGCTGGGTGGCGCGCGCCCGCTGCAAGGCGGCCTCGGCCAGGGCCACGGCGGAAGTCTCGCCACGGCGCAAGCGGGCCGCGGCCTGGGCGATGCTTGCGGCCCCGCCCACGGCAGGCGGGGGCAAGGCGCCGTCTTGCGGTCCCGCCGGCAGGTTGCTGGAATCGGCGCAAGACAGCAGCAGCGCGGCGTAGTCGCCCGGCTGGTCGGCATAGCCCATGCGTGCATCGGCCACGCGACGCACGCTGTCATTCAAGCGCACGAGCTCGGCGGCGATATGGCTGGCATCGGTACGCGAGGCCACGCCGTGCAGGGCGGGCGCGGCCGCCGTTACCCACGTGCGCGCCGCCTCGATCGGCCCGGCGGTATCGTTGCTCATGCGATGGCTCCCCGCTCGCGCAGCGCTGCGCGCTGCCCGGCGTCGTAGCCGGCCTCGGCCAGCACATCGTCGGTATGCTGGCCGAACACCGGGGCGGGCCGCGGCGCCGGCGCATCGCCGCCCGCATCCGCCGGCTTGAAAGCGCCCGCCAGGCCGCGATAGCCGCCCGCCACCGGATGCTCGTAATGCGTGATCATGGCTTCGGCCTGCACCTGCGGATGGTCGAACATGTCTTCCACCGCGCGCGCCGCGGCGCAGGGCACGCGGTCGCCAAACAGCTCTTCCCATTGCAGGGCGGTATGCGCCTGCAGCGCGGCGCGCAGCCTGGCCACCAGGATGTCGGCATTCTGGGCGCGCTTGCGCACCGTGTCGTAGCGCGGATCGACGGCCAGGTCCTGCAAGCCGGTCATCTCGCAGAGTGCCTGCCAGAAGTGCGGCGTGTTGGCCGACAGGTAAAGGCTGCCCTCGCGCGTGGGATGCAGCCCGGTAATGCCGCCCGAGCGCATGTCGCGGTAAACGTCGCGCGGCTCGTCGTCGGCCCACACCAGGCGGGCCGACTGCATGGCCAGGGCGGCGCGCAGCAGGGAAATCGCCACGTAGCTGCCCTGCCCCGTGCGTGCGCGCTTCAGCAGCGCGGCGGTAACGCCATTCGACAGCAAGGACGCCGCGTAGTAATCGACCACCGAACCATACAGGATCTGCGGGTCGCCTGCGGGGCCCTGCATGGCGCACAGCCCCGTCATGCTCTGCAGTACCTGGTCGTAGCCCGCCTTGTTGCGATAGGGGCCGGACTCTCCGTAGCCTGTCATGGCGCAATAGACCAGTGCGGGGTTCACGGCCTTGAGGCTGTCGTAGTCGATACCCAGCCGCCCCGGCACCTCGGGGCGGAAGTTGTGCACCAGCACGTCGGCATCGGCCACCAGGCGGCGCAGCACTTCCAGCCCTTCGGGCTGCTTGAGGTCGAGCACGATGCCGCGCTTGCCGCGATTCACGCCCAGGAAGGCACGGCCCTCGGCGGCCAGCGTCGAGGGGTATTTGCGCAGGTTGTCGCCCGCGGGCGGCTCGATCTTGATGACATCGGCGCCCAGGTCGGCCAGCAAGGCGCAACCGTACGGGCCGGCGATATAGGCGCTAAGATCCAGGATCCGCATGCCGGCCAGCGGGCCGGCTGCCAGGTCTGGGGTAGCGTGGGTAAAGGGCATGCGTTTGCTCCGGTATCGATTCAAGGCTGGATGCCGAGTTCCTTGGCCGTGCGGGTCCACAGATCGGCATCGTGCAACAGCGAGGCCTGCATCGCGTCGGGCGACGACGGCGTGGCCTGCGCACCCGACTGCTTCAGAAATTCAGCGAATTTGGGTTCGGCCACGACCTCGCCAATGGCCTGGTTGAAGCGCTTGATGACGGCGCCATCGGTGCCGGCCGGCGCAAACACGCCCCACCACACTTCCACGGTGTAATCCAGGCCTGCTTCGCGCACCGTCGGGATATCGGGATAGGCCGGATCGCGCTGAGCGGTGGTGAAGGCCAGCTTGGGCAGTTGGTCCGAGGCCGACCCGCGGATAGCGGCCACCGTCGTGATGATCAGGTCCAGGCGGCCGGCCTGCAGGTCGAGCTGCGCGGGGGCAATACCGTTGTAACCCACTTGCTGGACATCGATGCCCGCCGCTTTCTTGAACAGTTCGGTAGCCATTTGCGTGCTGTCGCCCAGGCCGGCGCTGCCGTAGTTCAGCTCGCCCGGCTTGGACTTGGCCAGCGCCACGAGTTCGGGCACGGTCTTGGCCGGCAGGTCGTGGCGCGTGATGATGACGAACGGTGCCGTGGCCACGCGCGACACGCCGGCAAAGGCCTTGGTGACGTCGTAAGGGGTTTTCTGCACGGCCGCGCTGGTGGCGATCGAGCCGGACGTGAACAGGAAGGTGTAGCCATCGGGGGTGGAAGTGGCCACGGCATTGGCGCCGATCACGCCCCCTGCCCCGGCCCGGTTTTCCACCACCACGGTCTGGCCGAGCTTGTCGGTCAGCGACTGGGCCAATTGGCGAGCGATGACGTCGTTGCTGCCGCCCGGCGCAAAAGGCACCACCAGGCGGACAGGCCGCGTCGGCCATTCCGGCTGGGCGGCCTGGGCGGCGGACTGGACGGCCAGCAACCCGCTGGCCAGGGAAAGCATCGCAAGGAGTTTCAAGGTACGGCTGCTGCTGTGCATGGAAGCCACTCCGGATAGATGTTAGGGATCAGGCGGCCCTGCCTGGGCACGGCCTGCGCCAGCTCTGTGCGGCCGGCAAGATCGACTCTACGCGGATTTTTGTAAATTGTCTACAAATTACAAAATCGGGCTATACTTCCCGGCACTAACCAGGAGATGTCATGCGTAGCAAGCTTTTCGTACCCGGTTCGCGCCCCGAATTGTTCGCCAAGGCGGCGGCCAGCCAGGCCGATGCCCTGTCTTTCGATCTGGAAGATGCGGTGGATCCGGCCCGCAAAGACGAGGCGCGCAGCCAGCTGGGCCGCTTCCTGGCCACACCCGGCGAACATGGCAAGACGGTGGTGGTGCGCGTCAATGCCATCGACACCCCGCACTTCCAGGCAGACGTCGAAGCCGTGCTGCAGCCCGGCCTGCACATTCTCAACCTGCCCAAAGTGGAAAGCCCCGACGACATCCACCAGGTGGCGCAACTGCTGGACCGCCTGGAACGCGAACGCGGCCGGCAACAGCCGGTGGGCATCCTGGCCAACATCGAATCGCCCGTCGGCTTGCGGCGGGCAACGGCCATCGCGGCCGCGCATCCGCGTGTCATGGGCTTGCAGATCGGCTTTGGCGATCTGTTGGCGCCGCTGGGCATCCGCCAGCGCCACCCTGTCGCGCTGGACCAGACACGCTGGGCAGTGCGCCTGGCAGCCGCCGAAGCCGGCATTGCCGCCTACGATGGCGCCTTCGTCGACATCGGCGACCCCGACGGCTACGTAGAAGATGCGCGCGCTGCCCTGGCCCTGGGCTTCAGCGGGAAAAGCTGCATCCACCCCTCGCAAGTGCCGCTGGCCAACCAGGTGTTCCGCCCCAGCGACGAAGAACTGGCGCATGCCGTGCGGGTCGAGCGCGCGGCCGACGAGGCCGCGGCGCAGGGCGTGGGCGCCTTCGTGGTCGATGGCAAGCTGGTGGACGGCCCGTTCATCGTGCGGGCGCGCCAGGTGGCGGAACTGGGCCGCCGCCTGGGTTTGATCTGATCGGTTCGCCGCCGCGCCTCTGGCATATCAGGCATGGCGATTACGCCGCGGATTTGATATTTTTCGCCTCGGCGGCGGCTCGGTATCATCATCGGCAAGCCGGTATCCCTGCGCCGGCCTGCCGGGATGCGCATGATCGATTTCACCAAGATGGAAGGATGCGGCAATGATTTCATCGTGGTCGACGGCCGCAGCCAACGCCTGGACGCCGACCTGTCCGGGCTGGGCCGGCGCCTGTGTGCGCGCACCACGGGTATCGGCGCGGACGGGCTGATCGTGCTGCGCGCCGCGACGGATTCCGACGCCGCCTATGCAGTCGACATCATCAACGCGTCGGGCCTGCCGGCCGAAATGTGCGGCAACGGCGCGCGCTGCGTCGCCCTCTATGCGATCAAGCACGGCATCGCGCCGCCGCAACATCATTTCGCCACGCTGGCCGGGCGGATCGGGGCGCGCCTGCTCGACAACGGCGAAGTCGGCATCACCCTGACCGCCCCGACCGGCGTGGCGCTGAACCAGCAAGTCTCGGCGGCAGGCCGCAGTTGGGCCCTGGATTACGCCAATACTGGCGTGCCGCATGCGGTCATCTGGGTCGACGAACCGCTGGACCGCGTCGACGTGCCCGGCCTGGGACCCGCTTTGCGCCATCACCCGCTGTTTCCGCACGGCACCAACGTGAATTTTGTTGCCCGCACGGCCGATGGGCTGGCCATTCGCACATTCGAGCGTGGGGTCGAGGCGGAAACCCAGGCGTGCGGCACCGGTGCCTCGGCCGCCGCCCTGCTGGCCTGGCTGCGCGGCTACGCATCGACCCAGGTGCGGGTGCACACCCGCCATGGCGGCGTGCTCAGTATCGCAATAGAACCGGTGACGGCATCAGTTCCCCGGCTGCGGCTGGCCGGACCGGCCCATGCCGTGTTCACGGGCCGTATCGCGGCAGCCGGCCATGGCAGCGCGATGGCAATCTAGGCCGTTCCGCCTGTGTACAAGTGGCAGGCCACCGCATGGCCCGCCGTGTCACGCAGCGCCGGCGCCTCGCGCCGGCAGCGGGGTCCGGCCTGCGCGCAGCGCGTATGGAAATGGCAGCCCGTGGGCGGATTGGCCGGGCTGGGCACATCTCCTGGCACGACCTGGCGCGGCACCTTGTTGAATGGATCGGGCACGGGTGCGGCCGCCAGCAGCGCCTGCGTATACGGATGCCGTGGCGTGGTGAACAGCTGGTTGCGGCTACCGATTTCTACGATACGCCCCAGGTACATGACGGCCACGCGATGGCTGACGTGCTCGACGACGGCCAGGTCATGCGAAATGAAGACATAGGCCACGCCCATGTCCTGCTGCAGGCGCACCATCAGGTTGATGACCTGCGCCTGCACCGACACGTCCAGCGCGGAAACCGGCTCATCGGCAACAATCAGCCGGGGCGACACCGACAAGGCCCGCGCGATGCCCAGGCGTTGACGCTGCCCGCCCGAAAACTCGTGCGGGAACTTCTGCATGGCATCAGCCGGCAGGCCAACCTTGGCGAACAGCTCTGCCATGCGCGCACGGCGCGTGGCGGCCGTCAGGCGTTCGAAGTTGCTCAGCGGCTCGATGACGCTGTCGCCGGCCGAACGCCGCGGGTTGAGCGACGAGAAAGGATCTTGCAGCACGATCTGCATCTTGCGGCGCAAAGGCCTGAGTTCGCCGGGCGTCAGGCGGCTGATGTCCTGCCCGTCCAGCCGGATCTGGCCCGCGGTGGGCTCCATCAACCTGACCAGGGTGCGGCCCAGGGTGGACTTGCCGCAGCCGCTTTCGCCGACCAGCCCAAGGGTCTGGCCGGGCTCGAGAGTGAAATCCACGCCGTCGACGGCGTACACCGTTCCTGCCTGCCGGCCGAACACGCCACGGCGTATCGGGAAATGCATCTTCAGGCCGTTTACCGACAGCACCGGCTCGTGATGTGCCTGGCTCATACCGGTTTCCCCAGTTGTTGCATGCGGTCGGCTTCCCAGCAGGCCACCGCATGGCCGTTCGGGCGCAACTGCCTGGCCGGCGCCTGCTCGCGGCAGCGCGTGGTGGCGTAGGCGCAGCGCGGCGCAAACGCACAGCCCACGATCGGGGCGCGCAACGAGGGCACCATGCCCGGAATTTCTTGCAGCGACTGCGGGCCCGCCGCATCGCGCCACGCGCCGCGGCGCGGAATGGCGGCCATCAGGCCACGGGTATAGGGATGCAGCGGGTTGGCGAACAAGTCTTCTACGGTAGCCTCTTCGACGGCATTGCCGGCATACATCACGATGACGCGATTGGCCATCTCGGCCACCACGCCCAGATCATGCGTGATCAGCATGATTGCCGCGCCGGTTTGCCGATTCAAGTCTGCCATCAGCTCCAGGATCTGCGCCTGCACGGTCACATCCAGCGCGGTGGTGGGCTCGTCGGCGATCATCAGTCGAGGTTCGCAGGCCAGGGCCATGGCAATCATCACCCGCTGGCGCATGCCGCCGGACAGGCGATGCGGATACTCGCGCGCCTGCCGGGCGGGGTCGGCGATGCGCACCAGGTCGAGCAGTTCGATGGCGCGGGCCAGCGCCGCACGCCGGCCCATGCCCTTGTGCAATTGCAGAGTCTCGGCCACCTGGTCGCCAATACGCAGCACCGGATTGAGCGAGGTCATTGGTTCCTGGAAAATCATCGAGATGTCGCGGCCGCGTACCGATTCCAGTTCGCGCGGCGTCAGGGCCAGCAGATCGCGGCCCTCGAAGCGGATCTCTCCGTCCACCACGCGGCCCGCGGCACGCGGGATCAGGCGCAGGATGGACAGCGCGGTGACGCTCTTGCCACAGCCCGATTCACCGACCAGGCCCAGCACCTCACCCGGCCACAGGTCGAGCGACATGCCGTTCACCGCATGGATGACGGCGTCGTTCTTGTAGAAGCGCGTATGCAGGCCCCGCACGCTCAGCATGGGTGGCGTCGGCGCGGACGGGGGTGGCGTCGCAATCGTGGCGTCCATCGTTCAGAGCCTCCTGGATGCGCGCGGGTCCAGGCTGTCGCGCAGCCCGTCGCCCAGCAGATTGACGGCCAGCACCGTCAGGGCCAGCCCGATGCCCGGAAAGAAAATGGCCCAGGGCGCGATCTGGAAATACGAACGCGCACCGGCGATGATATTTCCCCAACTGGGCACTTCGGGCGGCACGCCCGCCCCGATGAAGCTCAGGCCGGCCTCGGTCAGGATGGCCGAGGCGCACACGTAAGTGGCTTGCACGATCAGCGGCGATACGGCGTTGGGCACGATGTGGCGCAACATGATCAGCGGCTGGCGCGTGCCGGCCGCAATGGCCGCGATCACGTAAGGCTGGCTGCGCAGCGTCAGCACGACGCTGCGCACCAGGCGCACCACGCGCGGGATCTCGGGCACGGTGATCGCCACGATGACCAGCAGCACGCCACCGCGCACCAGCGTCGTCAAGGCGATAGCCAGCAAGATCGAGGGAATGGCCATCAGGGCGTCCATGAACCGCATGACGACCGCGTCCAGGCGTCGATAGAAGCCGCACAACACGCCCACCACCAGGCCGATGGCGGCGCTGAGCAGGGCCACGCTGACGCCCACCATCAGCGAAACCCGCGACCCCTGCAGCGTGCGGGCATAGATGTCGCGCCCCAGCTGGTCGGCGCCAAACCAAAGGTCGGCCGACGGTGGCCGCAGGCGGTTCAGCGGCGAAATGGCCTGCGCGTTGGCGCTCAGCCAGGGCGAGGCGATGGCGATGCCGACCAGCACGATCAATAGCGCGGCACCACAGGCCAGCGCGGGCCGGCCGCGCAGGAATTGCGGCATCCACGTGCGGCGCATCGGACCGGAAACGGCAAGGTTCGTAGTAGCGGACATGGCGATCAATACTCGATGCGAGGATCCAGGACGAGGTACAGCAGGTCGATCAGCAGGTTGATCGCCACATAGACCGCGGAAAACAGCAATATCAGGGCCTGGATGATCGGATAGTCGCGGCTGAGAATGGCATCGACCGTCAGCCGGCCCAGGCCGGGAATGTTGAAGACCGTCTCGGTAATGACGACGCCGCTGATCAGCAGGGTGATACCGATGCCGGCAATCGTGACCACCGGCACGGCCGCGTTGGAAAACGCGTGGCGTATCAGCAGCGCGCGCGTGCGCACGCCCTTGGCCTGCGCGGTGCGGATATAGTCTTCAGAAAGCACGTCCAGCATGCTGGCGCGCGTCGTGCGCGCCAGCAGCGCGATATAGGTGAACGACAGCGACAAGGTGGGCAGTGCCAACCCCTGCAGCCAGGGCAGCACACCCTGCGACAGGGGCCGGTAGCCCTGCACCGGAAACCAGCCCAGCTTCATCGAAAAGAAATAAATCAGCGTATAGGCCACCAGGAAGACCGGCAGCGAAAAACCCAGGATGGCCAGCAGCATCGTGAACCGATCGACCCAGGTGCGCGAACCCCATGCCGCCGCGATGCCCAACGGCAGCGAGATGAGCAGCGACACCAGCATGGTCGAGACCGCCAGCGACAGCGTGGGCTCGATGCGCTGCGCGATCAGCGACGAAATCGGCATGTTGCTGATGATGGAGCGCCCCAGGTCGCCTTGCAGCAAGGTGCCCAGCCAGATGAAGAACTGTTCCAGCAGCGGGCGATCCAGCCCCAGGCTGACGCGGATGCGATCGATGTCGGCCGCCGACGCGTGTTCGCCGGCGATCACCGCGGCGGGGTCGCCGGGTGTCAGGCGCAATAACAGGAACACCAGCACGGCGACGATGATGACCACCGGCACCGTGGCCAGCAGGCGCCGCAAGATGTGACTCGCCACGAACTACTCCTGCAAGATGGCTGGCGCCGGCCCGTGCAAGGCAGGGGCCGGCATGCCGGCCTCGCCTCGATGGGCCAGGCCGGAGGGATGCGGGCTACTTGACCGCAATGTTCCAGAACGCGAAGGAGTTGGGCAGCTTGAGGATGCCGCTGAGGCGGTCGCCGCGGTAAGCCACGGGCTGGCTCCATTGGCCGAACGAGATATATGGCACCGACTCGTCGGCCCGGTCTTGCAGGGCTTGCGCGATCCTGCGGCGGTCTTCCAGTGTCTCGGCGGTGGCGAACTCGTTGCGCAGGGCCTCGATCTTTTCATCGCAGGGCCAGCCGAACCAGGCCTTCTCGCAGGTCGCCGCCAGGCCCAGGTTGGTCAGCGGGTTGGAAGCGGTCATGCCCGACTGGTTGCTGATGAAGATGTTCCACCCGCCTTCCGAGGGCTTGCCCTTGTTGGGGCGGCGCGCCACGACCGAGGCCCAGTCCATCGACTGCACGTCGACATTCAGGCCCGCTTCTCGCATCAGTTGCGCCGTGACCAGCGCCGCCGCGCTGGACAGCGCGCTGTCGGTGGGGTTCAGGATGACGATGGGCTCGCCCTGGTAGCCGGCTTCCTTGAACAGGCGCTTGGCCGCCTCGACGCGCGCCTTGTCATCGGCATAGGCCAGCTTGCTGCGGGTCTGCAGCGGCGAGCCGCAGACGAAAATCGAATCGCAGACTTGGTAGAAGTCGGGATTGCCGATGATGGCACGCAGGTACGTTTCCTGGTTTACCAGCGCCAGCAGGCCCTGGCGCGCGGCGGGGTTATCGAACGGCGGCTGCAGGTGATTCATGCGCAGGATGCCTTGAATGCCGAAGGTGGCCGTCGTCTCGATCTTGACACCCTGCGTGTCGCGCAGCATGGGAATGAAATCGGCCTGGGGCGTCTCGATGAAGTCGATCTCGCCGTTCATCAGCGCCGCCTGGGCGGTTTGCTGGTCGGGCATCACTACCCATTCGACACGGTCTGCCTTGGCGATCTTGCCACCGGCCGTGCCGCTGGGCGGTTCGTTGCGGGGCACGTAGTCTTCATTCTTTACATAGACCGCCTTGCTGCCCGGCACCCATTCCTCGCGTACGAACTTGAACGGGCCCGAGCCCACCGCTTCGCGGATCTGTTCGGAAGGGCTGGTCTGCGCCAGGCGCTTGGGCATCATTGCGGGAAAGTTGCTGCCCGTCTTGGCCAATGCGTCCAGCAAGTACCCGAACGGCGCCTTCAGCACCAGCCGGAAGCTGCGGTCATCGACCACGGAAATGTCGGTGGCCAGTGCGGCAATGCGCTGGCCCAGCGTGTCGCGCACCCACCAGCGCTGGATGGAAGCCACGCAGTCTTCGGCCTTGACCGGCTGGCCATCGTGCCATTTCAGGCCCTCGCGCAGCGTGAATGTGTAGGTCAGCTTGTCATCGCTAAGGGTATAGGACTCGACCATCTGGGGCTTGGCCACCAGGTTCTCGTCCCAGGAAAACAGCGTGTCATACACCATCATGCCGTGCAGCAGCGCGATATCGGCGGTGGTCTGGATGGGATCCAGGTTGGTCAGTGCGGCATGCATGACCGCCTTGATGGTTTTCGGCTGCCCGGCAGCGCTGGCCGGAGCGGCCGCCAGCGTCAGGCTGGCGGCCAGTGCCAGCGATAGCGTTCGGATCAATGGCTTCATGTTTGTTCTCCCTTGGTTTATTAGATGTCGTCCAACGGCCAGAGCGGGCGGCGCACCCGCTGATAAGGACGGCCCTTGAAATCCTTGGTGCACAGCGCGCCGGCGTCGACTTCCAGCACCTGGCGCGCGATGGGTTCGAATGCCGCCCGGAAATGCTGCATGGACTTCACCACCAGCGTCGATTTGCGGTTGGGGTCGATGCCCAGGGAACTGAGCTGGCCAAGATCGGTGGCCTGGCCGTTGTTGCTGATGAAGACGATGTCGATGCCGCCCACGCGGAACAGGACGCTCAGGCCGTAGTTGCGGGCCACGCCGCCGCCCATGGGGCCGTAGGCGATGAAGCGTCCGTCGGTGATGGTGGCCACGTAGCCGGTCAGTGTCAGCGGGCCTCCGCCCTGGGTGGGGTCGGTCTTGCCGCCCACCTGCAGCGTGATGGTGCTGCCCACTCCCGCCGCGGCCGCCTCGCGCGCGGCCTGCGGGTCGCAGATGGCGTAGAACGCGACGTTCTGCAGGTCGGCTTCGACCATGGCCTTCAGCAGCGTGGTGCTGTCTCCATAGGCGCCGGCACCGGGATTGTCGGCATAGTCGGCAATGACCAGCGGCTGGCCGGTATCGCCGGGCTGGGCGGCTTGGCGCACCGCTTCTGCCACGGGCGTGAAATGGATGGTCGAATAATGGCGCTCGTCCCAGACGTAATCCATCAGCTGCTCGGCGATGGCCTGGCCAGCGGTCGGGTCGCCGTCAACCGTGACTGCCACCGAGGGGCCGATGTCGTGGACGTCGGCCGACGAAAAACCGGCCTGGATACTGACGGCCAGCGCCTGGCCTTCGGCTTCGATGGCATCGCCACGGCGCAGCAGTTCGATCATGGGTGCCGAAGTCGTGCGCCCGCCGTCCAGCGCATACAGGATGGGCCGGCGCGCCAGGGCCACGCGCGGGCTGATTTCGCCCGCCATGGCACGCGCCAGCAGCCGCGCGCCCTGCCAGGTGCGCTCGTATTGGTCGACGTGCGGATAGGTGCGATACGCGATAAGGGCACTGGCGTGGTCGGCCATCTGCTGCGTGACGGTGGCATGCAGGTCCAGCACCGCCACCACCGGGACCTGCGCGCCGATGCGGCTGCGCAGGCGCTCGAGCAGCTCGCCCTCGCCGTCGTCGTGGCTGGCGACGCTCATGGCGCCGTGCAGGTGCAGCAGTACGCCGTCGGCCTGGCTTGCGGCGGCGAGAATGCGGGCACAGGTATCATCGAAGAAGTCGTCGGTGACGCGGCCCGACGGGTTGGCCGAGGCCACCACCGGGTGCGCCAGGGTCCAGCCGAATTCGTCGGCTGCCTCGAAAGCGGCGCCCATCGAAGAACGCGTGCCGCGATAGTGGCGCGGAATATCGTCGCCGAAGTGCAGGGTACAGGCCTGGAAGGCTTCGAGCCCGGTGGGCCGAATGCTGAAAGTATTGGTCTCGTGCATGAATTCAGCGACCAGCACACGCTTTCCCATCTTGTATTCATCCTAGGTAGCCGGGCCGCGAACGTTGTATCCACGGAACACGCCGATGCTACTTATGATGGCATGTGCGATATTCATCCTCAAAATATCAAATTCACAGCATCCCATCCGAGCCTGATATATTTTCGATCCACCCTTCCCATGCCTGCCAGCCTTCGACATATAGAGATATTCCATGCCGTCATGACCACCGGCAGCGTGACTCGTTCGGCGGCATTGCTGCACACCTCGCAGCCCACCATCAGCCGCGAACTCAAGGCGCTGGAACGGGCGCTGGGCCTACGCTTGTTCAGCCGCCAGGGCCGCACGCTGAGCCCCACGCAGGAAGCCGCCGAATTGCATACGCAGGTGCTGCGCTCGTATGCCGGCCTGGACCAGATCCTGCGCGCCGCCTCGGCCATCAAAGACCACACGCTGGGCCACATACAGATCATCTGCCTGTCGACGTATGCCCAGACCTTGCTGCCGCCGGTATGCCGCGAGTTTCTGGCCGGCCATGCCGGTGTCAGGCTGACCATCCATTCCAACGGGCAGACCGAGGTCATGGAAGCCCTGATCCGGCAAAGCTATGACCTGGGCCTGGCCGAACCCGGCCCACCGGTGGAGAACGTCGCCGCGCGTACGCTGCCGGCCGGGCGAGAGGTCTGCATTCTGCCCAGGTCGCACCCGTTGGCGCGCAAAAAGGTGCTGCACCCCAAAGACTTCGACGGCGTCGAGTGCATTCATTTTCCGGATGACGACGCCTACCGGCGCCGCATCGACCAGATATTCGCCGAGTCGAACGTCAGGCGCATACTGCGCATCGAGACATCGAGCAGCGCGGCGGTATGCGCAATGGTGAAACAGGGGCTGGGCGTGGCGATCATCAACCCGTTCAGCGCGCTGGACAGCGCCGGCCCCGAGGTTGCGGTGCGGCCGCTGTCGGTCGGGGTGGATTATTTTCTGAGCCTGTACCGGCCCGCGTTCCGCCCCCGCTCGCCCCTGGTAGATGAGTTCGAGGCCATGATCGAAGACGCGGTGCGGGCACGCACCGAGCGCGGTGCCTGATGGCCGGCAAAGGCCGCGCCGGCCGGCGTCACGGGCTGGCCGACACGCGGCGGTCCAGGAAATCCAGCACTTGCCGCGCCCAGTCGTCGGGACGTTCCCACATGGGGGTATGGCCCGCGCGCGGCACCAATGCAATTTCCGAGCCCGGCACGATGTCGCCAAGGGCGATGGCATTGGCCACGGGCACCACGGTATCGGTTGCACCCGATATGGCGAGCACCGGGATACGCAATTGGCGGTACTGGTCCGCGTCCAGCGTCGGCGCTGAATAGGCATCGAGCAGTTGGTCGCGCAACGCCGGCGTGGACGCCTGCATTGTCATGCCGACGAACATGTCGATGTCGCTCGCCGAGGCATTGCGCGGATCGAAGTAACGAGGCACGGCCGAAGCCAGGATGCGCCGGTTCTGTTCCGGGGTGCCGAAGCTGGCAGCACGCTGGCGCAGTGCATCACTGATACCCGGCAACGGCACATGGCGCGCGAACGCGTCGGAACTGACCAGCGCCAGCACCCGGTCAGGATGCCGCAGCGCGAATTCCTGGCCAATGGCGCCGCCGAGCGAATGGCCGATCAGCACCGCGTGCGGCAGCTGCAGCCGGTCCATCAGCATGGCCAGATCCTGGGCGTGCTGGCGCATGGTATGGCCGCTCTCGGGTTTGGACGAGTCGCCGAAGCCGCGCAGATCGTAGGCGTAGGTCGTATAACGGTCGGCGGGTAACCGGGAGATGACCTTGTCCCAGGTCTGGCGCGACAGGCTGTAGCCGTGCATGAACACCACGGGGATGGGGCCGCTTCCGCGGATGTCGACCGCCAATTCGACCGATGCGCCGACATCGACGCGGCGCGGCTCGGGTGCCGCGCTTACCGCAATAGGCAGCATGGCCATCGCGGGCGCCAGACGGCGCCCCATGAGTCCAATGAGCCCCATGAAGCGCACAGCAAAACTATGGAACGGTTCCATCGTCTTTATCCTGATAAGGGAACATCTGCAGCCGCAGGCTGAAGCTGAACGGGCGGCATCGCGAACGCTGCTCAGGCAACCTCGAACAAACCGGCTGCCCCCATGCCGCCGCCGATACACATGGTGACCACCACGTAGCGCGCCCCGCGGCGCTTGCCTTCGATCAGGGCATGGCCCGCCAGGCGGGCGCCCGTCATGCCATAGGGGTGCCCCACCGAAATGCCCCCGCCATCGACGTTGAAGATCTCCGGGTCGATTCCCAGGTGATCGCGGCAATACAGCGCCTGGCAGGCGAAGGCCTCGTTCAGTTCCCACAAACCGATATCCGAGACCTTCAGGCCATTGGCCTTGAGCAGCTTGGGCACGGCGTAGATGGGCCCGATGCCCATTTCCTCGGGCGCGCAACCCGCCACGGCAATGCCCCGGTAGATGCCCAGCGGGGCCAGCCCGCGCTTCTCGGCCAGGGCGCGGTCCATGACCACGCACGCGCTGGCGCCATCGGAAAGCTGGCTGGCATTGCCGGCGGTGACCGTCCCACCGTCGATGACGGGTTTTAACTGGGCCAGCGATTCGTAAGTGGTCTGGGGACGGTTGCCTTCGTCCTTGGCCAACTCGACATCGCGCAGCGACACCCTGCCGCTTTCTTTGTCGACGAGCTGCATCTGTGCGCCGATGGACACGATCTCGGCGTCGAAACGGCCGGCTTCCTGGGCGGCCGCGGTGCGCTGCTGCGACTGCAGGGCGTATCGATCCTGGGCCTCGCGCGAGACGCCATACTTTTTCGCCACGTACTCCGCCGTCTGCAGCATGGGCATGTAGATGTGCGGCGCCGCGGCAATGGCGTTCGGGTCCTGGGCCTCGGAAGCGAGCTGGTAATACGTGTTCTGGATCGCCGAGATGTTCTCCTGACCGCCCGCCACCACGACCTGCATGCCGTCCACGATGACCTGCTTGGCCGCGGTGGCAATCGCCATCAGGCCGGACGCGCATTGCCGCTCGATGGTCTGGGCCGCCACGCTGGTGGGCAGCCCGCCCACCAGTGCTGCGTGCCGACCGATATTCATGCCCGCCGTACCCGCCGTCAGCACGGCTCCCACGATGGCGTCGTCGACTTCCTGGGGATCCACGCCGCTGCGCGCCACCGCATGGCGAATGGCATGCCCCATCAGGGTGGGCGACTTGATGTTGTTCAGCGACCCACGGAAAGCGCGCCCAATGGGCGTGCGCGCGGTCGAGACGATGACAGCTTCTTTCATGGAAACATCCTATGTGCAATGAGCAATCAGGCAGGCATTCAAGCCTGGGAGGCCGGAAGCACCTTTTCGTGCGACAGTGGCTCGTTGGCGATGGCGCGGCGGTCCAGCAGCGGGGCAACCGTCCAGTATCCGTGCGCATTGCCATGCCGCGCGCCGTAATGGCGCAGGCGCTCGCGGATATGCCGCAGGCCGATGCGATCGGCCATGAAGATCGGGCCGCCACGATAATCCGGGAACCCGTAGCCATGCGTCCAGACGATGTCGATATCGCCGGGCCGGTAGGCAATGCCTTCATCCAGGATGCGCGCGCCTTCGTTGATAAGGGGATACAGGCAGCGTTCGACGATTTCTTCGTCGTCGATGCGCTCGCGCCGCGCGATGCCATGCCGGGCGGCCAGCGCCTGGCACAGGGCATCGACCTCGGGGTCGTCGACCGGGCTGCGGCCTTCATGGCGGTAATAACCGCGGCCGGCCTTCTGGCCCATGCGGCCGTGCTCGAACAGCTTGCCCACCACGGCGCGATAGGACGGATCGTCAGGCAGCATGCCGGTCTTGCCTTGCTCGAGCACGATCTTGGCGGCCACATCGGTACCGGCCATGTCCAGCATGCGGCACGGCCCCATGGCCAGCCCCGCCGCTTCGATGGCGCGGTCGATCTGGCGCGGCGTTGCGCCTTCCATCAACAGGAAATCCGCTTCGCGCAAATAGCTTTCCAGCATGCGGTTGCCGATGAACCCGTAGCAGACGCCCGACACGACTGCGGTCTTGCGGATGGTCTTGGCCAGTTTCATGACAGTGGCCAGCACATCCGTGGCGGTATCCCTGCCACGCACCACTTCCAGCAGCCGCATGACGTGCGCAGGGCTGAAAAAATGCATGCCCAGGAAATCGGCGGGCCGGCCGCTTGCCGCTGCCAGTTCGTCCACATCGAGCGTCGAAGTGTTGGTGGCCAGAATGGCGCCGGGCTTGCACAACTGGCCCAGCTTGCGGCAAACCTGCTGCTTGACTTCCATGTTCTCGAAGACCGCCTCGATCACCAGGTCGCAGTCGGCCATCGCGGCATCGTCCAGCGTGGGCCGCAGCAGCGCCAGGGCGGCATCGGCCCGGGCTTGGCTGAGCCGGCCCTTGGCGACCTGCCCCTGGTAGGTGGCGCGGATCTGTTCAACGCCCCGCTCCAGCGCCTCGGCGCTGGTTTCCAGCAATACCGATGCCATGCCGGCATTCAGGAAGTTCATGATGATGCCCCGGCCCATGGTCCCGGCCCCGACCACGCCGATCTTCTCGACAGGCCGCAGGGCGAGTTGCGCCGGCAGGCCGGGCAACTTGGCCGCTTCGCGCTCGGCGAAGAACAAGTGGCACAGCGCCCGCGAAGTCTCTGAGGCACGGCATTGCTCGAACAGGCGCCGCTCTTCGTGCCGCCCTTCTTCGAAGGGCAAGTCCAAGGCCGCCTGGATGCATTGCACGATGGCCAGCCGCGCGGGATACGCGCCGTGCTTGCCCGCATCCGCCAGCGCGGCCTGCAGCGCCGGCGCGTCCAGCCCGCCCGCGACGACGGTGCGGGCCCGCGTGGGACGCGCCGGCGCTGCGTCGCGCAGCAAGTCTTGCGCGTATTGCAGGCCGGCCGTTCTGGCATCATGCTCGGACAGGCGGTCGACCAGCCCCGCCTGCAGCGCGGCCTGGGCATCTATCGGCTTCCCGCTCGATATCATGTCCAGCGCCATGGCCGCTCCCACCAGGCGCGGCAAGCGCTGGGTACCGCCGGCGCCGGGCAGGATGCCCAGCTTTACCTCGGGCAACCCCATGGTGCTGTGCGTATGGGCCACCCGGTAATGGCAGGCCAGGGCCAGTTCCAGCCCGCCACCCAGCGCCATGCCGTGAATCGAGCAGATCACTGGCTTGGCCAGCGATTCCAGGGCATCCATCACGGGGTTGAAAGCGTCGCCCTCGCCTGGCGCCCTGTCGAGCTCGGCGATATCGGCACCGCATACGAAGCTGCGGCCAGCCCCATACAGCACGACCGCCCGGCAATCGGCGCGGGCACCTGCCTGGGCGATGCAGTCGCGCAGTTGCTGCAATACCGAGCGCGACAGCGCATTGACGGGCGGGCTGTCGATCTCGATGAACGCGATCCCGGTTTCGAAGGCAAGTCTTGCGGAATGGGTCATGGTGCTTTGGCGGGATGGATGGCGGGCGTATTGATGAGGTAGTCGCCAAACTGCTGGCGCAGGGCGGCCTTGTTGAGCTTGCCGGTAGCGGTATGCGGAATGATTTCGACGAACAGGATGTCGTCGGGTAGCCACCACTTCGCCATCCGCGGGGCCAGATACTCGTACAGCGCGGCCTTGTCCAGCGAGACTGCCGGCTTGAGCACCACGAACAGCAACGGGCGCTCATCCCATTTTTCATGGCGCGCGCCAATCACGGCGGCCTCTTGCACGTCGGGATGCGTCATCACCGCGTGCTCCATATCGATGGACGATATCCATTCGCCGCCCGACTTGACCAGGTCCTTGGCCCGATCGCTCAGGCGGATATAGCCCAGCGGGTCGATGGCGGCAATATCGCCGGTATCCAGGTAGCCATCCGGGGTGACGGCGTCGACACCCTGGTTGAAGTAGGCCTGCACGATGCACGGCCCGCGCACCTGCAAGTGGCCGATGTGCTTGCCGTCACGCGGCTGGTCGGCCGCTTCGGCGTCGACAATACGTGTTTCCACAAGGAACGGAGGGCGCCCCTGGCTTTGCAGCAGATGCACGCGCTCATCCCCATCCAGGTGGCAGTTTTCTACGCGCAGCGTGCAGATCGAACCCAGCGGGCCCATTTCGGTCATGCCGTACGACGAACGTACCTCGGCGCCATGCTCTTGATTCAAGGCGTCCAGAATGGGCCGCGGGCATGGCGACCCGCCGACGTAGACGCGTTTCAGATCGGTCAGGCGGATCGCCTGCTTGTGCAGGTGGTCCAGCACAGTCTGCCAGATGGTCGGCACGCCGCCGGTGACGGTGACGCGTTCGTTGACCAGCAGGTCTGCCACCGAAGCGCCGTCCAGGTGTTGGCCTGCGAACACCAGGCCGGCGCCGGTCATGGGCGCCGAAAAAGGCCAGGTCCAGCCATTGGCGTGGCACATGGGCACCACCAGCAGCACGTTGTCGCGGGCCGAGAATCCGTACATGTCCGGCGCGCAGCCCGTCAGCGACATCAAGACAATGGATCGGTGCGAATACAGCACCCCTTTGGGATTGCCCGTCGTACCCGAGGTGTAGGTCAGCGCGGCGGCGGTGTTCTCGTCGAAATCCGTCCAGGCAAAATCCGCGTCGGTATCGCCCAGCCAGGCGCTGAACGAGATCGCATTGGGCAATTCGGTAGCCGGCATCTGCGCATCGTCGGCCAGGATGATATAGCGGCGCACGCTGGGAAGCTGGGCGGCCAGCGGTTCCAGCAGCGCAACGAAAGCAGGGTCGACGAAGATCAGCTGGTCGGCGGCATCATTGATGATGTGCACGATCTGTTCGGAAAACAACCGCGGATTGATGGGGTGGTAAACGGCGCCGATGCCGGCGATGCCATACCAGCACTCCATGTGCTGGGCCGTGCTCCATGCCACGGTGCCGACCCGGTCGCCCGGCTGAATGCCATCGGCGGCCAGGCGCTTCGAGATGCGCCGGGCAGCCTGGCAGACCTGCGCATAATTGCTTTCCTGCAGGCTGCCGTCGGCCACGCGCGTGACGACGCGCCGCTGTCCGTGCTCGCGCGCGGCGTACTCGATGACCCGCTGGCATAAAAGCGGCCATTGCTGCATTAGGCCAAACATAGTTGTCTCCTGTGCGATCGGATTGCGTACCGAACGGGAATCAAGCAATAAGCATGCCATGCATGCGACTAGCCGGCCGGCATGGCTGTACGTGTGCGCCAGGAAATCCCGTCCGGCATCCACTGTATTCAGAACGCGCATCTGTCCTTGAAAAGGACAATGCCGGCCACTGTGTATTCCAGGTCCCCGCCCGCAAGAATACACAGCGGGCTGGCATCGGATTTGCTTTGGGTACATATCGCGCGCCTGGCACCTGGGCGCGCACTTCGCCGCATCGCGGCATTGAGACAACAAGGACACACGGCATGACTGACGAGCGCATCTTCCGGCTGGACAACAAGGTGGCCATCGTGACAGGAGGCGGCGGCGGCATCGGACGCGCCATCTGCGAACTGTTCGCCAATGTGGGGGCGCACGTCGCCTGCGTGGACCTGGACGAGCAGGCTGCCGACAGCGCGGCGCGGGCCATCCGGGAATCCGGCGGCCGGGCCGTGGGGCTGCGCTGCGACGTGGCCAGCGAAACCGAGACCCAGGCCGTGGCAGCCGAGGTCGAGCGCACGCTGGGCCTGCCCACCGTGCTGGTCAACGGTGCGGCCATGCTGGATCGGTCGGGCACCATCCTGGACATCGGTCCGCAGGAATGGGACCAGGTGATGCGCGTGAACCTGGGCGGTGCCTACATGATGTCGCGCGCCGCCCTGCCCGGCATGATCCGGGCAGGCGGCGGCGCCATCGTCCATATTGCTTCCATGCATGCGCGCGTGGGACGCGCGGGACGCGTTTCGTATACATCGGCCAAGGGCGCCATGTTGCAGCTGGCCAAGACCATGGCGGTCGACCATGCGGCCCAGGGCATTCGCGTCAATACCTTGTCGCCCGGCGCGGTCGAGACACGCCGCATCGCCTTTCGCTATGGCGAAATGCCGGCGGAACAGAAGCGGCAAGCCGAATCCAAGTATTTGCTGAACCGTTTCGCGGCCCCCGCCGAAATCGCCGCCGCCGCCCTGTTTCTCGCCAGCCCGGCCTCGTCATATATGACGGGCGCGGACCTGCTGGTCGACGGGGGGTACTGCGCTGTGTAGAAGGGCCCACCCCCGAGCGCTTCGCGCTCCCCCCTCAAGGGGCGACGCTGGCGGACCGGCAGAGCCGGCTCCGCGGCGTCCCCGATCGGGGGGCGCCTGTTTCGTGCGGCGCGTGTGGTGCTTGGCGCGGTATTGCCAGGTGTCAGGCTCCGCAGGTGCCTGACACCATGGTGTGCCACCACTGTCTCAGTCGTAAGGTGTCAGGCACCTGCGGAGCCTGACACCTGAGGCTGCCTGAAGCTTGAGGCAACGCCGTGGCCTCAGTCCGTCTTCGGAATGCCCAGGTCCTTGACGGCATGGATGTACTGGTCGCGCTGCGTGCGCACGAATTCGGTCAGCTCGGGCACTGTCATGGGCGTATAGGACAGCCCGGCCTGGTACATCTTCTGCTTGACGTCTTCATCTTCGAAAGCGGCGCTGAAGGCCTTGTGCAGCGGTGCCACGATCGACGCGTCCATACCAGCGGGCCCGAAGATGCCCAGCCAGCCGCCGCCCGGCGAGAACGGCACCTCGGACAGGCCGCTTTCTTTCATGGTGGGCACGTCGGGCATCAAAGGCGTGCGCTCGGGCAGCGTGGTCACCAGCGCCTTGATCTTGCCTTCCTTGACGTAAGGCAGCGCAGCCGTGGTGCCGAAGAACGCCTGCACGCGGCCCGGCAGCAGGTCGTTGATGACGGCGGTTTCGCCCCGGTACGCGACATGCTGCATTTCCAGCCCGTATTCCTTGTTCATGTAGGCAAATGTCAGCCGACCCTGGTTGTTGCCTGTGCCGTAGTTGTATTTGTTCGGGTTCTTCTTCACTTCCTGCATGAACTCGGCCATGTTGTTGGCAGGAAAGTCGGCGGGCGTATACAGGAAGAACGAGAAATCGACCGAGCCCGCCACCGGCGTGAACGCCTTGACCGGGTCGAACGGCGGGTTGTTGCGCAACGCCGGCACGATCATCATCGACCCCGCGCCGCCCCACAACAGCCGATAACCATCGGGCTGCGCACGCATCACATCGGTGGAGCCGATCAGCCCTTCGGCGCCGGGCTTGCTTTCCACGACGACGGGTTGGCCCAGCTGCCTGGCGGCGGCCGAGGCAATCGAGCGCACGATGGTGTCGGCGGCTCCGCCGGCCAGGTAGGGCGACACCAGCGTCACCGGACGGTTGGGGTAAGTCTCGGCCGCGGCCGCCTGCATGCCGGGCAAGGCCAGCGTGGCCCCGGCCAGCACCATGGGCGCCCCGATTCGTTTCAGAAGGGTGTACATATTGAGTCTCCTTGTGGATATGTTGTCGAAAAGTTCCGGGCGCGCTTCATTGCGCGCCGGAACCTCAGGAATCGCTGCGGTCCGCCGCCGCGCGACCATCCTGGCGGGCGATGAACTCGAAGATGCGGGACAAGTCCTGCTCGCCGTAGCCGGCTGCAGCCGCCTGCTCCCAGACTTGCAGCACCCCGGCGGACGCCAGGCTGGCGGTGCCGAGCTGGCGCGCTTGCTGGATAGCCAGCGCCACATCCTTGTGCAGGATTTCCAGCTTGGCGCCGGTATGGAATGCCCCGCTAAGGACCTGCGCAGGCAAGGTCTCTTCCGTGGCGCGGCTGCGTCCGGTACTGACGTTGATCACGTCCAGCGCCACGCTCAGGTCTATGCCCACGGCCGCGGTCATTTGCAGCATTTCGCTGGAAATGGTCAGCGCCGCCGCGTTCATCAGGTTGTTGGCCAGCTTCAGCACCTGGGACTGGCCCGGCTGATCGCCCACATGAAAGAGTTTGTCAGCCATGACGGACAACACGGGCCTGGCCTCTTCGAATGCCGCGGCCGACGATGCGACGAAACACGACAACCGGCCGCTGGCCTCGCCCCGCGGGCCGCCGCTGACCGGGGTATCCAGCACTTGGATGCCGCGTTGCTGCATGCGCAATGCGATGGCTTGCAGAGTGGCCTGGCCGATCGTCGATGTTTCGGCGTGCCAGCGGATGCGCGATCCGTGGATAAGCCCATGTTCGCCCAGGGCCACCTGTTCGCTGACGGCCGGGGAAGGCAGGCAGGTCAATACTCCTTCTGCCATGGACGCCACGGCCTCGGGCGTATCTGCCACCTGGGCCCCACCGTCGATAAAGGGCTGCAAGGCGGCGGGATTGCGGTCGCACACGACCAGCGCAATGCCCGCGCGCAGCAGGCGCAGCGCCATGGGCCGTCCCATGTCACCCAAGCCAATGAACCCGATTGGCGCGCGCACGGACGAGGAAGCTGAAGTCACGGCTCGCCTCGCTTATTTCTCGTCCAGCACCGAAAGGTCCACGTGTTCTTCCTTGAGCACGCGGCGGGCAATGGCAAAGCAATCGCGACCGATCGCCACGCCGCAGTACATGCCGATGTGCAGCAACACCTCGCGCAGCTGGATCAGCGGCACGCCCGTGCGCTTGAGCGCAATGCGGAAATGCAGCTCGAACTCTTCCATGCGATGCATGCCGGCCAGCATGGCCAGGTTGATCAGGCTCATTTGCTTGTGCTCGAGAATGCCGCGCGCCCAGGTTCGTCCCCAGACCTGGTTGTTCAGATACAGTTGCCATTCGTGATCGAAAGCGGTCTTGCTGGCAAGCATCGGATCGACGTATTCGTCGCCAATGATGGTGCGCCGGGTCTTGTCGCCGATCTCGGTGAATCCTTCGGTGTTCTGCGTCACAGTGTTCTCCTGTCAGTGCTCAGTCTTGTCCGGCCTCGGGATCGAAGCCGGGTTGCCGCATGAAGCGGCCGAGGTGATGGCCGGTGTCGCCGAACTGCTTGGCGATCAGCGTGCCGCGCCTGAAGTAATGCGATACCGGCAGCTCGTCGGTCAGGCCGATGCCGCCGTGAAGATGCACGGCTTGCTCGCCGATGAAGCGCAACGCCTTGTTGACCTTGACCTTGGCCGCCGATACGGCGCGGCGCTGCTCCGGCGACCCGGCATGCCGCAGGCGGGCAGCGGCCAGCATGGTCAGCACGCGCGCTTGCTCGAATTCCATGTACATGTCGGCGCAGCGGTGCTGCAGTGCCTGGAATGTTCCCAATGGCACGCCGAACTGCTTGCGCGTCTTCAGGTAATCGAAGGTGGCCTGGTTCAACGCCTGCATGACGCCCAGCCCTTCGGCGCACAGCGCCATGGCGGCCATATCCTGGGCCCGCCCCAGCGTTGCCTGGCCATCGGCCGGCAATGCGGCCGCGGCCGGCACGAACACCTGCTGCAATACCAGATCGGCGGCCCGCTGGCCGTCGATGCTGCGGTACGCCGTCAAGCCGACGCCTTCTGACTTCGCCGGCACGCAGAACAGCGCCACCTCGGTTGCGCCGTCCGGCCTGGCCATGCGGGCTGACACAATAAGCAGGTCCGCCGTGGCGCCGTGGGTGACCAGGTGCTTGCGTCCATCCAGGCGGTAGCCGCCCTCGACAGCCGTGGCCGTGGTGGCGATGGCAGACAGGTCATAGCGCGCGTCGCGCTCGAAGAACGCGCACGATACGCGGTTGGTACCTGCGCCGATAGCGGCCAGCAGCGCGCTATCGGCGCCGGCCTGCTTCAGCACATCGATGCCGACCAGCGTGTCCAGCACCGGCTCGACGACCAGATGGCGGCCCATTTCCTGCATGACCAGCATCAGGTCGACACTATCGCCGTCGAAGCCGTCCGCCGCGTCCGGCGCGGTGATGGCGAACACACCCAGTTCCGCCAACTGGCGCCAGTCTTCCTGGCAAATACCGGCCTGCCGCGCGACGACATCGACACGATGCTCGAAGGTGTAGTGTTTCTGCAGCCAGCGGCTTAGCGCATCGGCGAACTGTTGCTGCTCGTCGGTGTAGTCGAAATGCATGAATGTCTCTTAAAGGCCCAGAATCATCTTGGACACGATGTTCTTCTGTATCTCGGTAGAGCCGCCGTAGACGGCAGGCTTGCGGTAGCTCAGGTATTGCCGGGCCAGCGGCGCGGCAGCGTCGTCGCCGAACGCGCTGGCGGCGCTGGCGCCATCCAGATAGGCCTCGTCCAGCGGCGCGGCATACGGGCCGGCCGCGTCCACCATCAGTTCGGTCAGGCGCTGCTGGATATCGGTGCCCATGATCTTCATGACCGACGCCTCCGGCCCGCCTGCATGGCCGGGGTCGTGGCGCGACAGGGCCTGCAGCACCAACAGTTCCAGGGCCATCAGGTCGATCTCGAGCTCGGCGACCCGCGTGCCGAACAGCGGGTCGCGCAGCAGCGGCTGTCCATGCTGGCCTCGGCCCAAGGCGAATCGCTTCAGGAATGCCAACTCGCGCCTGGATCGACCCACGCCCGCGATGGAGGTGCGCTCATGGCCCAGCAGGAACTTGGCGTAGGTCCAGCCCTGGTTCTCTACGCCCACCAGGTTCTCGAGCGGCACCTTGACGTCGTCCAGGAAGACTTCGTTGACGTCCTGTTCGCCGTCCAGCATGGTGACCGGGCGAATCGTGATGCCCGGCGTGGACATGTCGATCAGCAGGAAAGAAATGCCCTTTTGCTTGGACACCGTAGAGTCGGTACGAACCAGGCAGAACATCCAGTTGGCATGCTGGGCAAAGGTGGTCCAGGCCTTCTGGCCATTGACGACGTAGTGGCCGCCCCTGCGCTCGGCGCGGGTCGACAGCGATGCCAGGTCCGAGCCGGCGCCTGGTTCCGAATACCCCTGGCACCACCAGTCTTCACCCGACAGGATGCGGGGCAGGTAGCGCTCTTTCTGTTGCGCGCTGCCATAGGCCATCAACACCGGGCCTATCATGCTGACGCCGAACGGCAGGATGATGGGCGCCCCGGCCAGGGCACATGCTTCTTGCCAGATGTGCTGCTGGATGGCGGTCCAGCCGGTGCCGCCGTATTCTTTCGGCCAGCTGGCGCCCACCCAGCCCTGGCGATGCACGATGCGGTGCCATTGCAGGAAATCTTCCTTGCCCAGGCGCAGGTGGTTCAAGACTTTATGCCGCAATTCTGCGGGCAGCGCGGTATCGATGAAGCGCTCGACCGTTTGCCGGAACGCCTGGTCTTCTGCGCTGTAGTCGAAATTCATGGGGTGGTCGCCGAGAAATGTATCCCCGGCTTTCAAGCAATAAGCATGCCACCCCGCCGATAAGACTCGCCTGCCGCCTACGCCCGCGGGGCCTGCCCGCTGGCACCGTCAATGATGGGTGTCGTCGGTGCCCTTCGGACTGTCTTTGGCGACGACACTTTGACTACGCGTGGACGGCGGCGCGAGCGCCCAACGAAAAGGCAGGCGCGCGGCCTGCCTGGAAATGTGGCGGCGCTGCACGGCCGCCCGGGCTTGGCGTGATCAGTTCGCCGCGGGTTCAGCCAGCAGCGACAAGCCCAGTTGCACGCGGCGCTGCAGCCACAGGCTGGGCCGGTAGCGCATGTCGCCCGTGACGCGCTGCAGGTTGCGCAAGATCTCGAGAATGCGAGTACCACCCAAGGCATCGCCCATGGCCAGTGGACCGGCCGGATAACCCAGGCCCAGGGTCACGGCGCGGTCGATGTCGGACGGCGTGGCGATGCCCTGCTGGGCGATCTCGGACGCCACGTTGACGATCGCGGCCACGATGCGTTGCGCGACGAAACCCGGCGAATCCTGGATGACGCTGACCGGCGTGCCGTCGGCGGCCAGCAGCGCATGGGCGGCATCGCGCCAGCGCGCCTGCGTGGCCGGCGACAGCATCAGCGTGCGGCGCTTGCCGGCTTCCAGGCGATGCAGCGTATCCAGGCCGACCGTGCGCGCGGCATCCAGGCCTTGCTGATAAGCGCAGGTGGACACGTCTTCACCATATGGCGTCACCACGATCAGGGCCTGCTCGGGCGGCTCGGCCGCATCGACAATGCTGGCACCCAGCGATTCCAGCAGGACCTGCGCGCGTGCATGGCCATCTTCGTGCGCGGGGCTGATCCAGACCCGCAGGCCGGCCTGCGCTGCGGGCACGGGCGCTTCGGCCGGCACTTGCTTCTGGCCGTCAGGGTACGCGTAGAAGCCTTCGCCCGCCTTGCGGCCGACCAGGCCGCCCGCCAGGCGCACGGTGGTGATGGGCGACGGGCGGAACCGCGGTTCGTCGAAGAACTGCCGGTAGATCGATTCCATGACCGGGTGCGAGACATCGAGCGCGGTCAGGTCCATGAGTTCGAACGGGCCCATGCGAAAGCCCGCCTGCTCGCGCATGATGGCGTCGATCTGCGCGAACGAGGCCACCGATTCCTGCGCCGTGCGCAGGCCTTCGATGTTCATGCCGCGACCGGCATGGTTGACGATGAAGCCCGGCATGTCCTTGGCCCGCACGGGCGTATGCCCCATGCGGCGCGCCAGCGCGGCCAGCGCATCGCCGGCGGCGGGGTCGCTGCGCAGGCCATCGATGACCTCGACCACTTTCATCAAGGCCACCGGGTTGAAGAAATGGAACCCGGCCACGCGCTGCGGGCGCTGGCAGGCGGCCGCAATGGCGGTAATGGACAACGACGAGGTGTTCGATGCCAGGATGCAATCGGGGCCCACGACGGCTTCAAGCTTGGCGAACAGATCGCGCTTGATATCCAGGCGTTCGACGATGGCCTCGATGACCAGTTGGCAATCGGCCAGGTCTTCGAGCGCCGCGGCGGACTGCACGCGCGCCAGCGCGGCCTGCGCGTCGGCGACGCTGAGCTTGCCTTTCTGGGCCAGCTTGTCCCACAACTGGCTCAGCGATTCGCGGGCCGAAGCCACGGCCTCGGCGCTGGTGTCATACAGGCGCACCTGCACGCCGGCTTGCGCGGCGATCTGCGCAATGCCACGCCCCATGGCGCCCGCGCCCACGATGGCAATCGTCTGGATATCTGTCATTGGATGGCTCCTTTCTGGTTCATGTCTGTCTGGCATGCCAGGTGTCTGACTCCGGAGGTGTCAGACACCAAGGTATGGCCAGGCTGTCTCAATAGAACGGTATCTGACACCTTCGGAGTCAGACACCTGGCGGGAGGTATGGCCAGGCTGTCTCAATGGAATGGTGCCTGGCACCTACGGAGCCAGACACCTGTGTTCATGCCTACGCGCGCGGCTGTCCCAGTGCCTGGATTTCCTCTTCGGACAAACCCAGCCGCTCGGCCAGCACCTGCCGGGTATGCTCGCCCAGCAGCGGCGGCGCGCGGCGGTATTGCACCGGGCTGCCCGAGAACTTCAGCGGACTGGCCGCCATGGGCACGGTGCCGGCGGTGGGGTGCGGCAATTCGCGCCGCATTTCGCGCGCCAGCACCTGTGGGTCTTGGTAGACCTGGTCCAGGGTGTTGATGGGCCCCGCCGGCACGCCGGCCGCCTCGAGCTCGGCCAGCCAGTGGTCGCGCTCGCCGGTGGCCATGCGCTCGGCCAGCAGCGGCACCAGCGTTTCACGGTTCTGCACGCGCTGTGGATTGGTGGCAAAGCGCGGGTCGCCAGACAATTCGGGCAGGCCGATGACCCGGCAATAGTTGCGGAACTGGCTGTCGTTGCCCACCGCCACGATCAAGTGGCCGTCGCTGGCCGCGAACACCTGGTACGGCACCAGGTTCTGGTGCGCGTTGCCGGCGCGGCGCGGCGCCTGGCCCGAGGTCATGTAGTTCAGGTTCTGGTTGGCCATCATGGCCACCTGGCAATCGAGCAGCGCCATGTCGATATGCTGGCCCAGGCCGCTGCGGCCGCGCTCGTGCAGGGCCGCCAGGATACCTACCGTGGAATACATGCCGGTCATCAGGTCGGCCACCGCCACGCCGGCTTTCTGCGGGCCGCCGCCCGGCAGGTCGTCGCGTTCGCCGGTGATGCTCATCAGCCCGCCCATGCCCTGGATCATGAAATCGTAGCCGGGGCGGCTGGCGTAGGGGCCGGTCTGGCCGAAGCCGGTGATCGAGCAGTAGATCAGGCCGGGGTTGTCGGCCTTCAGGCTGTCGTAGTCGAGGCCGTACTTGCGCAAGCCCCCGACCTTGAAGTTTTCTACCAGGATGTCGCTTTGGCGGGCCAGCTCGCGCACCAGTTCGGCACCGCGCGGCGAGGCGATATCCAGCGCCACCGAGTACTTGTTGCGATTGGCGCTCAGGTAGTAGGCGGCTTCGGTGGTGTCGACGCCGGCGGCGTCTTTCAGGTAGGGCGGGCCCCAGGCGCGCGTGTCGTCGCCCGCGCCGGGGCGTTCGATCTTGATGACTTCGGCGCCCAGGTCGGCAAGGTTCTGGGTGCACCAGGGGCCGGCCAGCACGCGGGTCAGGTCCAGCACGCGAATGCCGGTCAGGGGAGCAGGTCGTTGCGACATGATGGGCGATGAGTGAATGCGATAGCGACAGGGAACCTTGGATATTAGCCCTTGCCGCGGCAATGGCGTATTCCGTTTTCCGAACGTTCTTGTGCGCGCCGCGCACAACGCGGCACGCGTGCCGGCGCTACGAATAGGCCTTGATGGTCTCGCGCGCGATAACCAGTTGCTGGATCTGCGTGGTGCCCTCGAAGATGCGAAACAGGCGCACATCGCGGTAGAAGCGTTCGACCGCGTAGTCGGACATGTATCCCGCGCCGCCATGGATCTGCACCGCGCGGTCGGCCACGCGCCCTGCCATTTCGGTGGCGTACAGCTTGCAGCAGGCCGCCTCGAGCGTCGTGTTCTCGCCGCGGTCGCGCTTGCGGGCCGCGTCCAGCACCATCGAGCGCGCGGCATACAGTTCGGCCTGGCTGTCGGCGATCATGGCCTGCACGAGCTGGAACTCGGCAATGGGCTGGCCGAACTGCTTGCGCTCGATGGCGTACTTGACCGCGTCGCGCACCAGCCGCTCGGCAATGCCCACGCACAGGGCCGAAATGTGCAACCGGCCCTTGTCCAGCACGCGCATCGAGGTGCGAAAACCATTGCCTTCTTCGCCGCCCAGCAGGGTAGCGGCCGGCACACGGCAGTTGTCGAATACCACGTCGCAAGTCAGTGCGCCCGCCTGGCCCATTTTCTTGTCGGGCTTGCCCAGGGTCAGGCCCGGCGTGCCGGCTTCGACCAGGAAGCACGAGATCGATCCGGCCTTGCGTTCGGGCGCAGTGCGCGCCATCACCGAGAACAAGCCCGCTACCGGCGCATTGGTGATGTAGCGCTTGGTGCCATTGATCACGTAGTGCTCGCCGTCGCGCACGGCGCTGGTGCGCAGCGACATGGCGTCCGAACCGGCGTCGGGCTCGGTCAGGGCGAACGAGCCTATCAATTCGCCGCTGGCGAGTTTCGGCAGGTAGCGGCTGCGTTGCTCGTCGGTGCCCGCCAGCACGATGGATTGCGAGCCGATGCCGATATTGGTACCCGCCAGCGACCGGAAGGCCGGCGAGGTCTGGCCCAGTTCGAACACCACGCGCACTTCTTCTTCCATGTTCAAGCCCAGGCCGCCGTAGTCGGACGAGATCGACAACCCGAACAACCCGAGCTCGCGCATTTCGGCCACGATGTCGGGCGGGATCTCGCCCGTGTGGGCCAGTGCCTCTTCGGCCGGCACTAGCCGGTCGGTCACGAAGCGGCGCACCGCATCCAGCAGCAAGGTCAGGGTTTCGGTATCAAGAGCCATGATGGGGAACCTGTAGAACGGGTGAAACAGTGAAATGGAGCAAGTGAAGTAAAGGCGCTAGGCCAGCAGGCCGCCGGCCAGCAAGTCGAAATAGCCGGCCGCGATCGTCTCGGCAGTCTCAGGGCCGCCGGGCTGGTACCAGCGCGCCATCCAGTTCAGCATCGACAACACGGCGCGCCCGGTAGACGCCACGTCCAGCGCGCGGAATTCGCCGTTGGCGACGCCGCCCGAAAGAATGTCGCGCAGCAGGTGTTCATAGCCATCGCGCAGGCGCGCCGCGTCTTCGCGTTCGGTGATGGCCATGCCGGAATAGCCCACCAGCATGGTGACGAACTGCGCGTGGTGCCCTTCAAAGTAGCGGGCATGGCCCAGCATGAACTGGCGCAGCCGTTCGCGGGCCGTGGGCGCCTGCGCCACCGCCTGTGTCACCGCCCGGGTCAGGCCGCCCAGTACCTCCAGAATGATGGCGTCGTAGATGTCTTGCTTGGTGGTGTAGTAGTGGTAAATGGCGGCCTTGGACACACCGATGGCCGCGGCCAGGTCGGCCACCGAACTGCTTTCGTAGCCGCAGCGGGCGAACAGCCGCGCCGCTTCTTCCAGGATGCGTTCGCGGGGCGCCTGCAGCGTGGGCGGGCGTCCGGCGCGGGGCCGTTTGGCGGGAACTGGACTATCGGGCATGGCAAGCGTGGGCCTGGCGGGCAGGCGTGCCGGCCCCGCATTGACAGGCCGACGGCGCATGCCGTTAAATGGTAGATAATTAATTACCGGACATCCGGTAGGTAATTATACGCACGCCCCTCGCCCATTTTCAACTTTCCGCCTTTTCATGAACGCACGCGACGCTACCCAGCCCCACGCCCTGGTCAACCAGCTCTATGCGCAAATGACGCTGCCGGTCATTTGTTCACCCATGTTCATCGTGTCCAACCCCAAGCTGGTGGTGGCGCAGTGCGCCAACGGCGTGGTGGGCTCGTTCCCTGCCCTGAACGCCCGCCCCCAGGCCTTGCTGGACGACTGGCTGTCCGAAGTGCAAGAGGGCCTGGCCGCCCGCCGGCAGGCCGACCCGTCGGCGGTGGTGGCCCCGTTCGCCGTGAACCAGATCATTCACCAGTCGAACGACCGCCTGGAGCAAGACCTGGACCTGTGCGGCAAGCACCGCGTGCCGTTCATCATTACCAGCCTGCGCGCGCCGGGCGACCTGGTGGCGGCCATCCACGCCTGGGGCGGCAAGGTGTTCCACGACGTCACCACGGTGCGCCATGCCGAAAAAGCGCTGGAAGCCGGCGTCGATGGCCTGATCCTGGTGTGCGCGGGGGCCGGCGGCCACGCGGGCACGCTCAGCCCCTTCGCCCTGCTGTCCGAAGTGCGCCGCTTCTACGACGGCCCCGTCATCCTGTCGGGCGCGATCACCTCGGGGTCGGGCATCCTGGCGGCCTTGGCCATGGGCGCCGACTTCGCCTACATGGGCACGCGCTTCATCGCCAGCACCGAAGCCAACGCCTCCAATGACTATAAGCAGGCCATCGTCGATGCCAGCGCGTCCGACATCCTGTACACCCCATTCTTCACCGGCATTCCGGGCAACTACCTGAAAGCCAGCATCGCCGCGGCCGGGCTCGACCCCGCCAACCTGCCGGCCCCCGAGACCGGCGCGTCCAATTTCGGATCCACGCGCGTCAAGCCCTGGAAAGACATCTGGGGCGCCGGACAGGGTGTGGGCGGCATCGACAGCGTGCGCCCCGCCGCCGACATCATCGCCGCGCTGCGCCAGGAATATGCGCAGGCGCAGGCCCGGCTGGGCGGCAAGGTGTTGGCATGAGCCCGCCGGGCCGCCCCAAGGGCGAATACCGGAGTGCGGAGCACGAAGGCATCCCGATGAGCCCGCCGGGCCGCCCCAAGGGCGAATACCGAAGTGCGGAGCACGAAGGTACTGCAGCGAGCAAGTTGCCGGACAGCCTGCAGGCCCAACGCGATGGCGCCATCCTGACGCTGACGATCAATCGTCCGCAACGGCGCAACGCCCTGGACACCGCCACCTACTACGCACTGGCGGCGCAGTTGCGCCAGGCCACCGAAGACCGGGACTTGTCGGCCGTGATCCTGGCGGGCGCCGGCGAACATTTCACCGCAGGCAACGACCTGCACGACTTCCAGGCTGACCGGCCCGACGGCGACAGCGCCGGCATGACCTTCCTGCGTGCCCTGATCGCCACCGACGTGCCGGTGATCGCCGCCGTGGAAGGCTACGCCATCGGTATAGGCGTAACACTGCTGCAGCATTGCGATTTCGTGTATGCGGCACGCAACGCCACGCTGCGTATCCCGTTCGTGGCGCTGGGCCTGTGTCCCGAAGGGGCGTCCAGCCTGATGCTGCCGCGCCTGGCCGGCGCCCGCAAGGCCGCGCAGTGGCTGTTGCAGGGCAAGGCGTTCGGGGCCGACGAGGCCATGCAGGCCGGCCTGGTCACCGCGCTGGCCGAGCCGGGCCAGGCGCTGGCCGCCGCCCGCGCCACGGCAGCCGACCTGGCGGCCCAGCCCCGCAGCGCCCTGCGCCTGACCAAGGCCATGATGAAGCGCGCCGACCGCCAGGCCGTCGACGACACCCTGGACTTCGAGGCCGCCCAATTCCGCGCCCGCCTGAAGACACAGGAAGCGCAGGACGCGTTTGCGCGGTTTCTGAACAAGAAATGAAGGCAATTGCCTCCAGGTGTCAGGCTCCGCAGGTGCCGGACACCATACTATTGAGACAGTCGTGGCACACCATGGTGTCAGGCACCTGCGGAGCCTGACACCTGGCAACAGCCTGCCCGCCGCGCTCAGAAAGGCGAATCCAAGCCGAAATTGGGCGGACGCCGCTCGCGCAGCGACTGGATGCCTTCGCGCACGTCCGGCCCGGCGAAGCCCATGAATTCCAGCGCCAGCGACGTATCGAAGCTGGGGCCGGCCAGCCGCAGCCAGTTGTTCAACGCGTACTTGGTCCAGCGGATTGCCGTCTGCGACCCGTTGGCCAGTTTGCCGGCCACCTCGAACGCCTTCGAGATCAGTTCGGCTTCGTCCACGCACAACGACACCAGCCCGATGCGCTCGGCCTCTTCGCCGCTGACGGCTTCGCACAACAGCAAGTAGTACTTGGCCTTGGCCATGCCGCACAGCAGCGGCCACACGATGGCGGCATGGTCGCCCGCCGCCACGCCCAGCCGGGTATGGCCGTCGATGATGCGGGCGTCGCGCGCGGCAATGGACACGTCTGCCAGCAGGCCGGCCACCAGCCCCGCCCCCACGGCAGCGCCATGCATGGCCGACACGACGGGCTTGTTGCAGTTGATCAGGTTGTAGACCAGGTCGCGCGCCTCGCGCCAGACGCGTGCGCGCACCTGGAAATCGTCGGCCATTTGCTGCACCAGGGCCAGGTCGCCGCCGCCCGAGAAGCCCTTGCCCTCGCCGCGGATGAGCACCACGCGCGTGTCGGGGTCGGTGTCCACGTCGCGCCAGATATCGGCCAGTTCGCGGTGCAGCCGTTCGTCGGCCGTGGAAAGCTTGCCGGGCGCCCCGCCCTTGGCACCCATGATGATTTCAAGAATGCCCTGCGGATGGCGGCGCAATTTCAGGGCCTGATAATGCGCATAGTGGTCGAGCGATGAATCGGACATGGTCCCCTCCGAAAATGTGGCACGCGCGGTCTGGGCACTATAGTGGATAGCCATCCCTGCCAGCCCGGAATCCGAACATGTCCGCCGCCCCGACCGCGCCGCCCGCCCCCATTCTTCGGCAAGACCTGCCGGCCCTGTTCGCACCCCGTCCCGCCGATTCCCACAAGGGCACGTTCGGCACCGTGGCGGTGGTGGGGGGCGGCACCGGCATGGTCGGGGCCGCCTTGCTGGCCGCGCGGGCGGCCTTGAAAACGGGTGCCGGCAAAGTGCTGGTGGGCTTTGCCCAGCCGGCCTGCCCGCTGCCTTGCGACCCGCTGTACCCCGAACTGATGCTGCGCGATGCCGCCGGCCTGTACCAGGCCGGCCTGGCCATCGATGCCTGGGTGGCCGGCTGCGGATTGGGTACCGACGCCCAGGCCCAGGCTGCCTTGGCCGGGCTTTTTGTGCAGCGCAATATAACGCCATTGGTGCTGGACGCCGATGGCCTGAACCTGCTGGCCGAGGGCCGGCTGCCCGGCTGGGGGCCGGGGCCGGTGGTACTGACGCCGCACCCCGCCGAAGCCGGACGGCTGCTGGGCATCGGCACGCAAGCCGTCCAGGCTGACCGCCCGGCGGCGGCGCGTGCGCTGGCCAGCCGCCATGCCGCCTGGGTGGTGCTGAAAGGAGCCGGCACCTTGGTTTGCCGCCCCGACGGCCTGTGCCGCCGGAACAGCACGGGCAATCCGGGCCTGGCCACGGCCGGCACGGGCGATGTGCTGGCCGGCATGCTGGGCAGCCTGATCGCCCAGGGCATCGAACTGGACCAGGCCGTGGCGGGCGCGGTCTGGCTGCACGGAGCGGCGGCCGATGCCCGGGTGGCCCAGGGGCGCGGCCCCATAGGCTTGACGGCGGGCGAACTGGCCGATTCCGCCCGTCAGTTGCGAAATGGCCACGGATAACCACCGTTACAACTTATCCACAGATTCATGTTGCATTGCACATAGGGTTATCCCTATAATGGTTTACCCCATGACGAAACGGACTGGAGATAGACCATGAGCGAACTGACCCTGAACCAAAATGCCCGCCTGACCGATGCGCTGGAACGCGACCTGCTTCGCGGCGCAATGGAAAGCCAACCGAATGCCCAACCGCTGGTGCTGCTGAAGCAGGCCGGCAGCGCGATTGCCCGTGCCGTCGGCGCCTTTGCCGACTACGTCGCCGAAGTACACGACGCCATGAATCGCGCCCGCGCCGCCAGCGCCCGCTACGCCGGTTCGCAGTGGTAATAGCCCGCCGGTTTGCCGCCCGCCCCTGAAAAGGGCCGGGCGGCAACGTTTGTAAGCGCCTCGCGCCCCCAAGGCGCCGCACCCCGAAGCGGGGAGCGGCGCCTTGTTGTTTTGGCTACCCCACGCATGGGCATCGCGCAGCAATACCGATCTACGCGAATTGACAACGCGTAAAGCTGCTTCCGATAATCGGCCCCTTGTCACGATTGATTGCATCTGGCGGCACCCGGCCGGCAGCGGCGCAATCCGTCCTGTCGACTCGGAGCTTCCATGAAATTGCGTACTTCCCTGGCCCTGCTGGCGGCCAGCGCCGGCTTGGCCGCCGCCCCCGCCGCCCTGGCCCAGTCCCTGACGATCGCGCTATCGTCCGAACCCACCTCTGCCGACCCCCACTATCACAAGCAAACGCAGAACGACGCGTTTGCGGCGCACATCTACGACTCGCTGATCTACCGCAGCCCCGACATGGCGCTCAAGCCCGGCCTGGCGACCTCGTGGAAGAACCTGGACGACCTGACCTGGGAACTGAAGCTGCGCGAAGGCGTGAAGTTTTCGAACGGCCAGCCCTTCACCTCGCAGGACGTATTGTTCTCGGTGTGCCGCACGCTGAATAACGAGACCAACATCTCGCAGTCGTACATGACGGTGACCAAGCTGCTGACCGACGTGCAGACGCCCGACGAACACACTGTCATCCTGAAGACCGCCGAACCCTTCCCGCTGATGCCGGCCGAACTGGCGCGGCAACTGCCCATTATCTGGAACGGCATCGTCGAGCACGGCCCGCTGAAGTTCGCGCCCAAGGAAGGCTGCGGCGTCACCGGCCCCTGGCCCACGGTGGCCGACTTCAACAACGGCAAGGACGCGATCGGCACCGGCCCGTACACGCTGAAGTCTTACGTGAAGGGCACCGGCATCGAGCTGGAACGCAATGAAGGGTATTGGGGCGACAAGCCGAACTGGAAAACAGTGAAGTTCGTGCCGGTGCCCAACGCCGGCCCGCGCTTGACCGGCCTGCTGTCGGGCGATTTCGACGTGATCGAGAACCCGGCCGCGCGCGACCTGCCGCGCCTGAAAGACAACGGCAATTTTGCCTACGTGGCCACGCCTTCGACCCGCCTGGTGTTCTTCCAGCCCGACGTGGGCCGCAACCCCAGCCCGTTCGTCAAGAGCGCCGACGGCAAGAACCCGCTGCAAGACTTGCGCGTGCGCCGAGCGATCAGCATGGCGATCGACCGCAAGACCATCAATGCCCGCATCATGGACGGGCTGTCGACCCCGGCCAACCAGTACATGCCCGATGGCATGTTCGGTGCCCTGCCCAAGGCACCCGAAATCAAGTACGACCCGGAAGGCGCCAAGAAGCTGCTGGCCGAGGCCGGCTACCCCGACGGCTTCGAACTGACCCTGTCGTCCACCAACAACCGCTACGTGAACGACGGCCAGGTGGCGCAAGCGGTGGCCCAGTACCTGTCGCGCATCGGCATCAAGACCCACGTCGATGCCATGACTGCGTCGATCTACTTCCCCAAGCGCGCCAAGCGCGAGTTCAGCTTTTCCATGGGCGGCTGGCCGGCTGAAACCGGCGAGGCCTCGGCGCTGTTCCAGCTTTGGGTTGCCTCGACCGACTCGTCGCGCAGCCTGGGCACCAGCAACTACGGCGGCTTCTCGAGCCCGGAGTTCGACAAGGTGTACGAACAGGCCATCGTCACGGTCGACCCGGAAAAGCGCGAAAAACTGCTGCAGCAGTCCACGCAGATCGCGCTGGACAACCTGCCGCTGATCCCGCTGCACTTTGAAAGCAGCATCTGGGCGTTCCGCAAGGGCCTGGCCTACGAAGGCCGGCGCGACCAGTACACGCTGGCCATGTCGGTACATCCGAAGTAACCGTCGCCGGCCAGGTAGACACCCAACGATGCATGGGCGCGGCGGCCCCGCCTTACGGCAGGGTTGCCTCGACCTCGTCGATACGTGCCTTCAGGTGCTCGACAAAGCGTGCCACCCCGGGCGGCAACAGCCGTCCTTCCATGGTCTGGATCTGCAGGTTGCGCGACTGGAGTTCGGCGCTGACCACCGGCCGCGCCACCAGGCCGTCCTGGGCCAGGCGCCAGGCCACCGAAATGTAGCCGGCGAACATCACGGCGTTGGAATGGCGCACGAAGCCATGCAGCGCCGGTGAATAATTCGAGATCAGCGCCGCCTGCAACTGCATGTCCTCGAGTGCGCAGGTACGGTTCAGCAAGCGCCGCGCGGTGCTCTTGTCGTCGGTCAGCGCCAGGGGGTAGGCCAGCACGTCCTCGAGTTGCAGCCGGCTGCGCGCCGCCAGGGGATGGGTGGCCGCCATGACGGCATAGACGGGCGCGCGCCATGAGTGCAGCACCGTCACGCCCTGCGCCGGCTCGACATTGAAAGACACCGACACGTCGATGTCGCCGCTGGCGATCTGGCGCATGGATTCGGGTGGCGTCAGCACATGCAGCGAAAACCGCGTACGCGGATGCTGCTGCCGAAAATCCACCATCGCGACCGGCAGGAAACCCTGCGCCGGCCCTTCGGACGCGCCCACGCGGATCTCGTCATGCGGCGTGCCCTGCAAGCCGGCGATCTGCCGCAGCACCTCGTCCGATTCCAGCAAGGTGCGGCGCGCATGGGCCAGCAGCAGGCGGCCAGCCTCGCTCAGGGCCATGCCGCGCGGCGCCCGCTCGAACAGCGGCGCGCCCACCTCTTCTTCCAGCCGGGCGATCTGGCGGCTGATGGCCGATACCGCCACGTGCAGCAGCCGGGATGCGCCGCTCAGGCTGCCGGACTGGGCAACGGCCACGAAGTACTTCAGGGAAATTCCATGCATGAGGGTGTCACCAATATGACCGGGCATGCAGGCATGCCTACGCGTTGCTTTGCCAAAAAGGCAAATAGTTTCGCAAATATTCTAATTGCCGAGAAAGCTCGGCGGCTCCTAGAATCTGCCTCAAGATAAGAATCGGCATCGCGCCAGCCCGCGGCTGGCGGCTCGCCCAGGGGGAAATGCATGTTCCTGGCAGCCATCGGTCCGCCTTGCCGGCGGGCTTGGTTTCCTTTGCGCGCGCTTCCCGCTGTGTGCTGCTCCGCCTCGCGCCCGTGGCGCCGTCGATCCGTCACTTATTTATGGAGCATCCATGTCTACGCCTGCTGCCGCAGCCACGCTGCGCCCGTTTGAACTTGCCTGTCCGGATTTGTCGGCCGAACGGCTGGGCAACACCGACACGCCCGGCGTGTGGCATTTCGATTCGGGCTCGCCGGGCAAGCGGGTGCTGTTGACGGCATTGATCCACGGCAACGAACTGTGCGGCGCCTGGGCATTGAAAACACTGCTGGCCAGCGGCTTGCGGCCACGGCACGGCACGCTGACATTGGCGTTCTGCAATCTGGCGGCCTTCGACCGCTTCGACGCGGCCAACTACCTGCCGGCCCGTTTTGTCGACGAGGACATGAACCGGGTCTGGAGCGACGACAAGCTGGCCGACCCGTCCACGCAAGAACGCCGCCGCGCCGCCGCCCTGCAGCCGTGGGTGGCCCAGGCCGACTGGCTGATGGATTTCCATTCGATGAGCAATTCCGATGTGCCGCTGCAACTGACTGGCCTGCAGCCGCGCAACATCGAACTGGCGCTGCAATTGGGCAACCCGGCCGACCTGATTGCCGACGCCGGCCATGCCGCCGGCGTACGCATGCGCGACTACGGCCGCTTCGGCGAAAGCGGCGACAACGGCACGCGGTCGCTGCTGATCGAGTGCGGCTTTCATGGCGCGCCGCAGGCCCGCGAGGTGGCGATAGACCAGATGGCCCGCTTCCTGGCGGCGGCCGGCACATTCGACCGGGCCGACCTGCCCGCCGACTGGTTCGCGCCCGCGGCGCCGCGCCAGCAGGCGCTGCGCGTGACGCATGCGATTGCCGCCCAAAGCGCCGACGTGCGCTTCGCGCAGCCGTGGCGCGGGCTGGAACACCTGCCGCAGGCCGGCACCTTGCTGGGCTGGAACGCCGGCGAACCCTTTGTCACCCCCTACGACAACTGCGTATTGATCATGCCCTCGCTGGCCAACCTGCGCCCGGGCGTGACCGTGCTGCGCCTGGCCCAACCCATTGCCTGATTTCGCCCCATACCGATAACGAAAGCACCACTGCTCCGGAGAAAACACCCCATGTACGCTTCCTGCATTCGCGCGGCGGCCCTGGCCGCGCTGTTCGGCCTGGCCGCCGGTGCCCACGCCCAGTCGCTGAAGATCGGGCTGGCCTCCGAGCCCACCGCCATGGACCCGCACTACCACCAGGCCACGCCGAACAATGCGATGTCTTCGCAGATCTTCGAGACGCTGGTGGCGCAAGATTCCAAGATGAGCCTGGTGCCGGGCCTGGCCGCCTCGTGGAAAACGCTGGACGACACGACCTGGGAATTCAAGCTGCGCGAAGGCGTGAAGTTCTCGAATGGCCAGCCGCTGACGCCGCAGGACGTGATCTTCACCTTCTGCCGCGCGATGAACAATGAAGAATCCATCGCCGGCTCGTACGCCGCCGTGGTGCAGAAGTTCGCCGACGTCCAAGCCACCGACGCGCACACCCTGCGCATCAAGACGCTCAAGCCCTACCCTCTCCTGGCCAACGACCTGACGCGCACCGGCATCCTGTGGAGCGGCATCGTCGAGCACGGCCCCATCACCTTCGACCTGGACCAGAAATGCGGGGTGACCGGCTCCTGGCCCAAGGTGGCCGACTTCAACAGCGGCAAGAACGCCATCGGCACCGGCCCATACAAGTTCAAGTCGTACGTGAAGGGCACCAGCATCGAGCTCGAGCGCAATGAGAATTACTGGGGCGACAAGCCCGAATGGGCCAAGGTCACCTTCGTTCCGGTGCCCAACGCCGGCCCGCGCCTGACCGGCCTGCTGGCGGGCGATTTCGATGTGATCGAAAGCCCGGCGGCGCGCGACGTGCAGCGCATCAAGAACACCCCGGGCTTCGGCTACGTGGTCACGCCATCGGTGCGCGTGGTGTACTTCCAGTTCGACGTGGGTCGCGACGCCACGCCGCTGGTCAAGACGGCCGATGGCAAGAACCCGCTGCAAGACGTGCGCGTGCGGCGCGCCATCAGCATGGCGATCGACCGCAAGACCATCGTGGCGCGCATCATGGACGGCATGGCCACCCCGGCCAACCAGTTCCTGCCCGACGGCATGTTCGGCACGCTGCCGAACCCGCCCGAGCTGCAGTACGACCCCGAAGGCGCCAAGAAGCTGCTGGCCGAGGCCGGCTACCCCGACGGCTTTGAAATGACCCTGTCGTCCACCAACGACCGCTACATCAATGACGGCCAGATCACCCAGGCCGTGGCCCAGTACCTGTCGCGGGTGGGCATCAAGGCGCACGTCGACGCCATGACCCGCTCGGTGTACTTCCCAAAGCGCGCCAAGCGCGAATTCAGCTTCGCCATGGGCGGCTGGTCGTCGGAAACCGGCGAGGCCTCGTCGTTCCTGCAGTACTGGGTGACGTCGTTCGCGCCCGAATTGGGCATGGGCACCAGCAACTACGGCCGCTATTCCAACCCCGAACTGGACAAGGTGTTCCGCCAGGCCGTCACCACGGTGGATGACGCCAAGCGGGAAAAGCTGCTGCAACAGGCCCTGACCATCACCCTGGCCGACCTGCCCAGCATTCCCCTGCATTTCGAGAGCAGCATCTGGGCGTTCCGCAAGGGGCTTACCTACGAAGGCCGCGCCGACCAGTACACTCTGGCCACATCGGTCAAGTCGGCTCCGTAGGGCCGCACGGCTGTTTTCGCAAGACCCCAAGGAACGCACAACGTGGTTTTGTTTACCCTGCGCAGGCTCATCCAGAGCCTGTTCGTACTGCTGGCAGTATCGGTCGTGGTGTTTTTCGCGGTGTATGCCGTGGGCGACCCCATCGAACTGCTGGTCAGCCCCGAAGCAACGATGGAGGCCCGCGCGGCCACCATCGCCCGCCTGGGGCTGGACCAGCCCATCTGGCAGCAATATTTCACCTTCCTGTGGCGCGCCCTGCACGGCGACCTGGGCAATTCCTTCGTGCACGGCATCCCCGCCATCGAGCTCATCGTGCAGCGCATACCCGCCACGTTCGAACTGGTGGTGGTGGCCATCACCCTGACCTGTGTGATCGGCATCCCGCTGGGGCTGGTGGCCGGCCTGCACCGCGATCGCCCGCTGGGCCGCGGCATCATGGCGACCTCGGTGCTGGGTTTCTCGCTGCCCAACTTCTGGCAGGGCATGATGCTGATCCTGCTGTTTGCCGTATGGCTGGGCTGGCTGCCCGCCTCGGGGCGCGGCGACACGGTCAGCGTGCTGGGCGTGCCGCTGTCCATCCTGACGGCCGATGGCTGGTCGCACGTGATCATGCCGGCCGTCAACCTGGCGCTGGCCAACATCGCCCTGGTATTGCGCCTGACCGCCACCGGCGTGGCCGAGGCCCAGTCGCAGGAATACGTGAAATTCGCGCGTGCCAAGGGCGTGCGCCCCGGCCGTATCGTGCGCCGGCACATCCTGCGCAATATCCTTATCCCGGTGGTCACGGTGGTGGGCATGGAATTCGGCAGCCTCATCGCCTATTCCACGATTACCGAAACCGTGTTCGCCTGGCCCGGCATGGGCAAGCTGCTGATCGACAGCGTCTACCAGCTGGACCGCCCGGTAGTAGTGGCCTATGTGATGCTGGTGACGCTGATCTTCGTGATCGTCAACTTCATCGTCGATATTCTCTATGCCGCGCTCGACCCGCGCGTGCAGCTTGTCGCCCCCGCACATTAACGCCATGGCTCATTCATCCCCCAACGGACGCACGCGCACTATCCAGCCCCTGGCCGAGACGCCGCGCCGCGCCGCCATCCTGAAGCAACTGCACAGCCGCCCCACCGTGATGGGTTCGGCCATCGCACTGGCCATCCTGATGATCGTGGTGCTGGCCGCGCCTTTCTTCGCGCCGCAAAACCCCTACGACCTGGCCAGCCTGAACCTGCTGGACGGCCGCCTGCCCCCGGGCGCCACCTCGATGGACGGCCAGGTGTACCTGCTGGGCACCGACGACCAAGGCCGCGACATGTTCAGCGCCATCTTGTATGGCCTGCGCATCAGCCTGATGGTGGGCCTGTCGGCGGTGGGGCTGGCCACCGCCATCGGCAGCATGGCCGGCCTGGTCGCCGCCTACCTGGGCGGCTTCGTCGACACCATGCTGATGCGTATCGTCGACTTCATCCTGGGTTTTCCCACCATCCTGGTGGCGCTGGTGCTGCTGGCCATGATGGGCCGCGGCGTCGACAAGGTGATCCTGGCACTGGTGGTGGTGCAATGGGCGCACTACGCGCGCATCATGCGCAGCCGCGCCCTGCAGGAACGCCGCAAGGAATACGTCGAGGCCGCCGCCAACCTGGGCTTTCCGGCCTGGCGCATCATGGTGTTCCACCTGCTGCCCAACTGCCTGGGGCCGGTAATGGTATTTGCCACCATCCAGATCGCCACCGCCATCGCGCTGGAAGCCACGCTGTCGTTCCTGGGGGTGGGCGTGCCCATCACCGAGCCGTCGCTGGGCCTGCTGATCGCCAACGGCTTCCAGTACCTGCTGTCGGGCGACTACTGGATCAGCATGTTCCCGGGCGTGGCCCTGCTGGTGCTGATCCTGACCATCAATATCGTGGGCGACCGCCTGCGCGAAGCCCTGGACCCGCGACGAGCATGAACGACACGATCCTGCAGGTGCGCGGGCTGCGCACCGCCTTCCATACCGAAGCCGGCGCCTGGCCGGCGGTCGACGGCGTCGACCTGGCCGTGCGCCGCGGCGAAATACTGGGCCTGGTCGGCGAGTCGGGCTCGGGCAAGTCGGTTACCGGTTTTTCGCTGCTGGGCCTGATCGACCCGCCGGGCGAAATCGTGTCGGGCGAGGTCTTGTTCAAGGGGCAAGACCTGCGCAAGCTGGATGAGGAACGCATGCGCCAATTGCGCGGCAACCGCATCGCCATGATCTTCCAGGACCCCCTGATGACGCTGAACCCGGTGCTGCGCATCGGCGAGCAGATGATGGAGGCCATTCTCACGCACGAGAACGTGCCCGCCGCCCAGGCGCGCGAGCGCTGCCGCGAGGCCCTGGCCATGGTCGGCATCCCGGCGCCCGAGAAGCGCCTGGACAGCTACCCGCACGAGTTCTCGGGCGGCATGCGCCAGCGCGTGGCGATCGCCATCGCCATGCTGAACAAGCCCGATCTGATCATCTGCGACGAGCCCACCACGGCCCTGGATGTAACCATCCAGGGGCAGATCCTGTATCGCATGCAAGAGATCTGCCGCACTCACGACACTGCCCTGATCTGGATCACCCACGACCTGGGCGTGGTGGCCGAACTGGCCGACCACGTGGCCGTGATGTATGCCGGGCGCATCGTCGAGGCCGGCCCGGTCGAGCAAGTGCTCGACGCGCCGCGCCACCCCTATACCAAGGGCCTGCTCGATTCGATGCCGGCCAACAGCGCGCCGGGCGCGCGCCTGCACCAGATCGAGGGCATGGCGCCCAGCCTGGCGGGCCGGCCCGCCGGCTGTGCGTTCCGCCCGCGCTGCCCGAATGCCATCACGCGTTGCGCCGAGCAATCGCCTGCCACCACGCAGGAAGGGCCGCGCAATTTCCGCTGCTACGCACCGATCGCCCGCGAGACCGCCACCGCATGACCCCGCAAGACACGCCCGTTATCGAGCTGCGCAACGTCCACAAGCGTTTCGAGCAGCGTCCCGACCTGGCCCAGCGCATGCTGGCGCTGGCCGGCAAGCCCATCGACCACCGCACGGTGCATGCCGTCAATGGCGTAGACCTGTCCATCGAGCGCGGCGAAGTGCTGGGCCTGGTCGGCGAATCCGGCTGTGGCAAGTCCACGCTGGGCCGCGTCGTGGCCGGCCTGCACCGCCAGACCGAAGGCGAACTGCTGTACCAGGGCCGGCCCGCCGCCAGCCTGCGCGGCGCCGACCTGCTGGCCTATACGCTGGGCGTGCAGATGATCTTCCAGGACCCGCAGGCCTCGCTGAATCCGCGCCAGCGCCTGCGCCAGATCCTGGGCGAAGCGCTGAAGGTGCACAAGCTGGCGCCGGCGGCCGAGATTCCCGCGCGCATCGACCGCGCCCTGTCCGAAGTGGGCCTGGACCGCGAATACCGCGACCGCTTTCCCCACCAGATATCGGGCGGGCAGCGCCAGCGCATCGGCATCGCGCGCGCGCTGATGGTGGCGCCCAAGTTCCTGGTGTGCGATGAACCGGTGGCCGCGCTGGATGTGTCGATCCAGGCGCAGGTGATCAACCTGTTCATGGACCTGCGCGAACAGCATGGCTTCACCTACCTGTTCATCAGCCATGACCTGGGGGTCGTCAAGCATATTTCCGACCGCGTCGCCATCATGTACCTGGGCAAGATCGTCGAGCGCGCGCCGGCCGCCGAGATCTTCGCGCGCGCCAACCACCCGTACACCCAGGCCCTGCTGGCCGAGGTGCCCGATGTCGGCCGGCGCGGCCGCAAGTTCACCCCCATCAAGGGCGAGATCCCGTCGCCGCTGAACCCGCCGCCGGGCTGTACCTTCCACCCGCGCTGCCCGCACGCCATGCCGCGCTGCCGCGAGCAGGTGCCCGAACTGAAAGAAATCGCATCCGGCCATTGGTCGGCCTGCCACCTCAACCCCTAGTACACCCACCATGAAAGCAGAGATGTCCAACGCCGACCGTATCGCCCGGGAACTGGGCCATGCAGGCCGCAATGCCATTGCCTATGTCGATGACGACCGCAATGCCGATCGCCCCTTCACGCTGCAGACCTACCGTCCGTACGGCTACGCGCCCGACCGCCCGGTGGTGATGGTGCAGCACGGCGTGCTGCGCAACGGCGATGACTACCGCGACTTCTGGATCCCCGCGGCCGACAAGCACAATGTGCTGATCGTGGCGCCGACCTTCTCGGACGATATCTGGCCCGGGGTCGAAAGCTACAACAACGGCCGCGTCTTCAGCCCTGGCGGCAACCCGCGCCACATCGACGGCTGGACCTACTCCCTGGTCGGCCGGGTGTTTGCCGACCTGCGCGCCGCCGGTGTCACCGAGGTCGAGCAGGCCTATCTGTTCGGCCATTCGGCGGGCGGCCAGTTCGTGCACCGCCTGATGAGCAGCCAACCGCACTCGCCCTTCTGCGCGGCCACGGCCGCCAACCCCGGGTGGTACACCCTGCCCACCTTCGACCATCCCTTCCCCGAAGGCCTTGGCGGCGTGGGCCTGACCGACGACCACCTGGTGCGGCTGCTGGCCTATCCCATGACCATCCTGGCGGGCGACCAGGACATCGCCACCGACGATCCCAACCTGCCGTCCGACCCGGCGGCTGTACGCCAGGGGCCGCACCGGTTCGCCCGCGCGCACAATTATTTCGAGGCCGGCCAGCGCGAAGCGCAGCGCCGCGGCGTGCCGTTCGGCTGGACGCTGCAGGTCGTGCCGGGCATCGGCCACGACGGCCGCGCCATGTCGGCGGCTTGCGCCAGCCTGTGGTTCGAAGGCAAACTGCCCAGCGACGCAGAACTGGCCAGGCTGGCAGGCCAGCAGGTCGCCTGATTTCCCTCGCTCACCACACACCTGGAACGCCTAGCATGTCATCCCTGCCCACTACCGAAGAACTCGTCGCCGGCATCCAGTCGTGGGTGCGCTGCGAATCGCCGTCCAATTCGCCGGAAGGCGTGGCCGCCATGGCCGCGCTGGTTCAGGCTCAGGCACAGGCGGCCGGGCTGACGGTCGAGGTCACGCCCCTGGGCGCGGCCACCGGCCCGCTGCTGTACGCCACCAATCGGGCGGCAGGCGACACGCGGCCCGGCATCCTGGTGCTGGCGCATCTGGACACGGTGCACCCCATCGGCACGCTGCAAGACAACCCCTGCCGTATCGACGGCGACCGCCTGTACGGCCCCGGCAGCTACGACATGAAAGGCGGAATCTACCTGGCCCTGGCCGCACTGGCCACCCTGGCCCAGCCGGGCGCCACCCGCCTGCCGGTGGATTTCCTGATGGTGCCCGACGAAGAAACCGGCAGCCACGCATCGCGCGCGTCGATCGAGCGTTATGCCGCCAACGCCAAGTACGGCCTGGTTTGCGAGCCGGCCCGCCCCAACGGGGGCAAGTGCGTCACGGCACGCAAGGGCACCGGCATGCTGCGCCTGAACGTCAAGGGCCGCCCGGCCCACGCCGGCATGCAGCACGAAAAAGGCCGCAGCGCCATCCGCGAAATGGCGCACCAGGTGCTGGCCCTGGAATCCATGACCGACTACGACCGCGGCGTAACCGTCAGCGTGGGCACGATCGCCGGCGGCACGGTGACCAACACGGTGCCGGCGCAATGCCGCTGCGTGGTGGACTTCCGCGTGCCCGACATGGGTGCGGCCGAAGACGTGCTGCGCCGCATGCGCAACCTGTGCGCGGTGGGGCCCGATGTGGAACTGGATATCGATGTCGAACTCAACCGCCCGCCCATGGTGCGCACCGACGCCGCGGCCGCGCTGCTGTCGATGGCGCAGGAATACGCACGGGTAGCCGGTTTCGCGCTGGAAGAAGCCCCCATGACGGGTGGCGGCAGCGATGCCAACTTCACCTCGGCCATGGGCGTGCCCACGCTGGACGGCCTGGGCGCCGATGGCGACGGCGCGCACACGCTGCACGAGTACATCCTGGTGTCCACCTTGCAGGCCCGCGCGAAATTCTGGGAACTGCTGCTGCGCGAACTGGCCTAGCGGGCCGGTTGACTGCGCCAGGCTTGAACGCGCCAGGGCGATGCCCTGGCGTGCATGGCCGGCATTCAGCCCTTCGTATGAAACCGGGCTGCCAGCTCGGCCGACATGCCCTCGCCTGTGACCCAGCGGGTCATTTTTTCCAGCACATCAGACAGCGCGCGGCGTTCGGCCGCATCCAGCGGGGCCAGCATGACGTCTTCCAGCGTCTTGCCGACCTCGTCGGCGTGGGCCCGCAGTTTGTGGCCCTTTGCGGTCACGACCAGGTTGAACTGCCGCGCGTCGCTGGGGCTGACCGAACGGCGCACCAGGCCCTGCTTGATAAGCAGGTTCAAGATACGCGATACCAAGCTCTTTTCCAGGTAGGTAAACGCCACGATCCCGCCGGGCGTAATGGCCGGATGGTCGTCGATACAGCGCAGCACGCGCAATTCGCGCACGCTCAGCCCACATGACCGGACATAGTGTTCGTTGACGAGCTTGATGGCCTCTTCGCTCAACGCTTCCAGTCGGTACGTCAGAAAAATCATCGTTAAGCCGCGAACTTGAACAGCCCGTAGTGTAAGGCGATACAGGGAGCGGCACCGTCCCGGCCATGCGCCGGCCAATGCCGGCTAATGGTTTTCCACTAATTTATTCTTATACAACAACTATTATTATTAAAGAATATTTTGAGTTTCAACTATCTGTGCAAGCCACGGCGCCGGCCCACGGCAAGGCGTCCGGCCCGATGCACCGGCCGAAGGAGCAGCAATGCCCGTACATCCATGGTTCGATGCCCGCCGAGGCGAATTTTCTGCCTGGCGCCGGGATATCCATGCCCACCCCGAGCTGGGGTTCCAGGAACACCGCACATCCGACCTGGTGGCCGCCAAGCTGCAGCAATGGGGCATCGAGGTGCACCGCGGCATCGGCGGAACCGGCCTGGTGGGCGTGCTGCGCGGCAGCCGGCCGGGCCCCGGCGCATTGGGACTGCGCGCCGACATGGACGCCCTGCCCATGCAGGAACGCACTGGCCTGCCCCACCGTTCCACGCACGACGGCCGCTTCCATGGCTGCGGCCACGATGGCCATACCGCCATCCTGCTGGCCACGGCCCAGTACCTGGCCCTGCACAACGACTACGCCGGCACTGTGCATTTCATCTTCCAGCCCGCCGAGGAAACCCTGAGCGGGGCCAGCGCCATGATCGACGACGGGCTCTTCGAGCGCTTTCGCTGCGATGAGATCTATGGGCTGCACAACAATCCCATGCTGGGGACGGGCCGGGTTGGCGTACGCGCCGGGCCGGTGCTGTCGGCCGGCGATGTGTTTCGCATCCGCGTGCAAGGCGTGGGCAGCCATGGCGCCGCGCCGCACAAGGGCAACGACCCCATCACCGTCGCCTGCCAGCTGGCCGGCATGCTGCAAACCATGGTCAGCCGGTCGATCGACCCGCTGGATGCGGCGGTGATCAGCGTGGGCACCTTCCATGCCGGCACGGCGCCCAACGTGATCCCCGACCAGGTCGAACTGCAGGGCACAGTGCGCAGCCTGTCCGCAGTGGGCCGCGACACGGTGCTGCGCCGCATGCGCGAGATCTGCGGCGGCCTGGCACAAGCCCATTGCACCACCATCGACTGCGAATTCGAACTGGGCTGCCCGCCCACCATCAACGCCGCCGAGCCAGCCGCCGCGGTGGCGCGCGCCGCGGCCCGGGTGGTGGGTGCCGCGTCGGTCGATGACCAGGTCACGCCGCTGATGGCCTCGGAAGATTTTTCGTTCATGCTGCAGCAGCGCCCCGGCGCCTACTTCTTCGTGGGCCAGGACGGGCCGTTCTGCCATCACCCCGAATTCGATTTCGACGACGAGATCCTGCCCATCGGCGCCAGTGTCTTCGCCGAGATCGTGTACGACCGCCTGCGATAACACGAGGCGGCCGCGTACCGCCCACCCGGGCCCACGCCCTTCCCCAGGAGACGCTCATGCGTACCACCGCATCCACGGAAGTCCCTGTTTCACCTGCCATGCGCCGGCGCGTCGTCATCGCCTCGGTGCTGGGCAATGCATTCGAGTGGTTCGATTTCGCGATCTACGGCATGTTCGCCGCCATTATTTCCCGGTTGTACTTTCCGGCGGAAAGCGCCGGCGTGTCGCTGCTGCTGGGCCTGGCGACATTTGGCGTGGCGTTTCTCATCCGGCCGCTGGGCGGCCTGGTGCTGGGCATCTATGCCGATCGCCATGGCCGCAAGCGCGCGCTGTCGCTCATGATCCTGATGATGGCGGGCGGAACGGCCATGATAGGCATGCTGCCCACCTATGCCTCGATCGGCCTGGCCGCCTCGGTGCTGATGCTGGCGGCCCGCCTGATCCAGGGCTTCTCGGTAGGCGGGGAATTCGCCAGCGCCAGCGCCATGCTGGTGGAATTCGCGCCGCTGGGCCGCCGCGGCTACTACGGCAGCTTCCAGATGTGCTCGCAATCGCTGGCGTTCTCGGCCGGCGCGGCGGTGGCGTACTTGCTGTCGGCGCACCTGTCGCCCGAAGCGCTGCATAGCTGGGGATGGCGCGTACCTTTCCTGTTCGGCATCCTGATCGGCCCCATCGGCTTCTACCTGCGTTCCCATGTCGACGAAACGCCGGAGTTCCTGCGCTGGCAGGCCACCCGCACGCACGCCACCCGCGTGCCGCTTTCGCGCGTGCTGGCGCAGTACCCGCGCGAGCTCATCGGCTCGTTCTGCGTCATTGTGCTGGGCACGGGGTCGAACTACGTAATGCTGCTTTATCTTCCCATCTACGCGGTCAGGGAACTGGGGTTGTCGATGGCCGATGCCCAGCTCAGCACGGCGGTTTCCGCGGTGGTCATCCTGGTGCTGTGCCCGCTGGCGGGCATACTGTCCGACCGCTACGGGCGCCGCGCCATGATGCTGCCGGCCGCGGTGCTGTTCGGCCTGATATCGTGGGTGATGCTGGCGCGCGTGCTGCAGGCGCCCAGCCCCGGCCTGCTGATGCAGGCACAGATACTGGCCGCCATGGCCATGGCCTTCATCTGGGGCCCCACGCCCGCGCTCATGACCGAGGTGCTGCCGGTGCACATACGGTCTACCGGCGTCTCGCTGGCCTACAACTTCGGGGTCATGCTTTTCGGCGGATTGGCGCCCTTCATCAACACGGCACTGATCGAATACACCCACGACCGCATGGTGCCCGCCTACTACGTGCTGGTCTGCGTGGCCATAGGCGTGGCCGGGCTGCTGCTGTTGAAGCGGTCGTATGCGCAGCTCGCCATGCCCGCCGCTGCCCGGCCCGTACCCTGACGCGCGCCGGCGGACGCGGGCGTTTACTTCTGCAGCAACGCCTTCAGCATGCCCAGGCGCTCTTTGGGGCTCATGGCGCGGGTGGCTTCGTCTTCTTGCACGCGGACATCGCCCAGGCCCATTTCCTCGATGAAGCGCGAGGGCTCGCGCACCATGTCCTCGCGGGCGCGCCGGCGTTTCTTGCACCAGCTCAGGTTCAGGCTGCGCTGCGCGCGCGTGATGCCGACGTACATCAGGCGCCGCTCTTCCTGGATGCGGATGGCCAGGTTCTCGGCCGCCCGCGCCGGATCGCCGTCTTCGTCATCCTTGCCCAGGTGCGGCAGCAGGCCTTCTTCCACGCCAGCCAGGTACACGTGCGGGTACTCCAGCCCCTTGGAGGCATGCAGCGTCGACAGCTTCACCGCGTCGGGCTCTTCTTCTTCGCCACGCTCGAGCATGGTGATCAGCGCCACGTGCTGCACCAGGTCGAACAGCGACATGCCGTCTTCTTCGGCCTTGCGCTTGAGCCAGCCGGTCAGTTCCAGCACGTTTTCCCAACGCGTCTGGGCCGGCTTTTCTTCCAGCATGTCATACAGATAGCGCTCGTACTGGATCGCCCCCAGCATGTCGTCCAGGATGGCGCCGGCCGGCTCGGCCGAGCCGCTGCCATCGGTGCGGCCGCGGCCGGCCCGCCACTGGATGCGGCGGATGTATTCGGCAAAGGTACGCAGCGACTCGAGTTGGCGCGGCTGCAGCAGGCTTTCCAGCCCCGATTCCGCCACGGCGGCCAGCAGCGAGACCTCGCGCTGGGCCGCATACTGGCCCAGCACCTGCAAAGTGGCCTGGCCGATACCGCGCTTGGGCGTGGTGGCCGCCCGGATGAAGGCCGGGTCGTCGTCGTCGTTGGCGACCAGGCGCAGATAGGCCAGGATATCGCGCACTTCGGCCTTGTCGAAGAAGCTTTGGCCACCGGCGATGGTGTACGGGATTTTCAAGTTGCGCAGCGCCTGCTCAAGAATGCGCGACTGGTGGTTGCCGCGATACAGGATGGCGAAGTCTTTCCATTGCGCCTGCCGCTCGAAGCGGGCCGCCGAGATCTTCATGGCGATCGACTGGGCCTCGTGCTCGTCGCTGTCCATGGGCGACACCAGGATGGGCTCGCCCACGCCCAGGTCCGACCACAGCTTCTTGTCGAACAGCTTGGGATTCTTTTCGATGACTGTGTTGGCCGCCGCCAGGATGCGCTGCACCGAGCGGTAATTCTGTTCCAGCTTGATCAGCTTCAGTTGCGGGTAGTCGGTGGTGAGCTTGGCCAGGTTCTCGATGGTGGCGCCGCGCCAGGCGTAGATGGCCTGGTCGTCATCGCCCACCGCCGTGAACATGGCCCGGTCGCCGCACAGCAACTGCACCAGCCGGTACTGGCACACGTTGGTGTCCTGGTATTCGTCCACCAGCAGATAGCGCACGCGGTTCTGCCAGCGGGTGCGTACGGCTTCGTTGCTTTCCAGCAGTTGCGCGGGAATGCGGATCAGGTCGTCGAAATCCACTGCCTGGTAGGCAGCCAGGGTGGCACTGTAGTTGCGATACACGTGCGCCGCCTCGACCTCGCCCGGTGTGGCAGCGGTACGCGCCGCGTCGTCGGGGCTGAGCAGCCCGTTCTTCCACAGCGAAATGATCGACTGCACGCTGCGCAGCCGGCCGCGGTCGGTGGTGGCCAGCAGTTCCTGGATGATGGCCATGGCGTCGTCCGCGTCCAGGATGGAGAACTGCGGCTTCAGCCCGGCGTGGCGTGCCTCTTCGCGCAGCAGCTTGACGCCCAGCGAATGAAAGGTGCTGATGGTCAGCCCCTTGGCCAGCTTGCGGTCAACCAGCGTCTTGACGCGCTCGTCCATCTCGCGCGCCGCCTTGTTGGTGAAGGTCAGCGCCACCACGTTGCGGCCCATGTAGCCGCACTCGCGCAACAGGTAGGCGATTTTCTGCGTGATGACGCGCGTCTTGCCGCTGCCGGCGCCCGCCAGCACCAGGCAAGGGCCGTCCAGGTACAGGACGGCTTCTTTCTGGGCGGGATTGAGGCCGTGGCCGATGGGTGCGCTGTCGGACATGAGGGCTAGGATCTGTTCACACTAAAAGGAGCCACGCATCGCATGAGCAGGGCCTAGATTTCAAGGGGGTCTACTTCCAATTGCCAGCGCACGCGGGCTTCTGCCGCCATGGCGGGCAGGTAGGCCGACCACGCGGCCAGAAAGCCCTGCAAGGCAGGCCGGCTGTTACTTTCCAGCAGCAATTGCGCACGCTCGATATTGGCAACGCGCACCACGCGCAAGGGTACTGGATCGTACAGGGTCAGCGCCGAAACGCCAGGAAAATCGCTATCGGCCGCCAGCGCGCGCGCCTGCTGCAGGAACGCCAGCGCCTGCGCCAGCTCGCGCGCCTCTGAGGTCAACAGGGCCTGGTAGGCAAACGGCGGCAGGCCGGTGGTCTCGCGCTCTTCGAGCGCATGGCGGGCAAAGCCGGCGTAGTCGTGGCGCAGCAATGCCTGGTAGATGTGCTGTTCAGGGTAGCCGGTCTGGATCAGCACTTCGCCGCCGCTGCCGTGGCGGCCGGCCCGCCCCGCCACCTGCATCAATTGGGCGAACAGCCGCTCGGGCGCGCGAAAATCGTGCGCGAACAGCATCGAGTCGGCGTTAAGCACGCCCACCAGGCCCAGGCGTGCGAAATCGTGTCCCTTGGCCACCATCTGGGTGCCCACCAGGATGTCGACCTCGCCCGCATGCACGGCGGCGAACAGGGTTTGCGCACTGCCCTTGCGGCGGGTACTGTCGGCATCGATACGCGAGATACGCGCCTGCGGGAACAATTCGGCCAGGTGCTCTTCGACCCGCTGCGTGCCACGCCCCATGGGCTCCAGGTCCTGGTCGCCGCATTCCGGGCAGGCACGCGGCACCGGCGCCTGGTAGCCGCAATGGTGGCAATGCAGGCGATGGCCATGGCCCGTGGTTCGATGCAGCACGGTAAACGCCGAACAGCGCGGACAATGGCTGACCCATGCGCACGACGCACAATGCAGCACCGGCGCGTAACCGCGGCGATTCAGGAACACCAGCGATTGTTCGCCGCGTTCCAGCCGCTGGCCGATGGCCTCGGTCAGTTGCGGCGACATGCCCTGGCGCATGGCCAGGCGGCGCGTATCGATCAGCCGGATCGCCGGCAGGGTGCTGACCCGCGCCCGGCCCGGTAGCGCCAGGCGCAGGTAATGGCCGCGTGTTGCATGGTGCCAGCTTTCCAGCGACGGGGTGGCCGAGCCCAGCAGCACCGGGATATCCAGGTCGCGTGCCCGCCATACCGCCAGGTCGCGTGCCGAATAGCGCAGGCCTTCCTGCTGCTTATACGAGGCATCGTGCTCTTCGTCGACCACGATCAGGCCCAGTTCGGACAGCGGCGCAAAGATGGCCATGCGAGTGCCCAGCAGCATGCGTGCCTGCCCGCGCTGCGCGCGCGCCCAGGCCTGCAGGCGTTCGCCGTCGGACAAGCCGCTGTGCAGCACGGCCAGGCCGTCGGCGCCCAGCACGGATTCCAGGCGCTTGCGCAATGCGCCTTCCAGTTGCGGCGTCAGGTTGATCTCGGGCACCAGCAGCAGCACCTGGCGGCCCGCGGCCAGTACACGCTGCGCGACATGCAGGTAGACCTCGGTCTTGCCGCTGCCCGTCACGCCATGCAGCAGCACCGGCTTGAAGCCTGCCACGGCCGCTACGGCCTCGACGGCCGCGAGCTGGTCGGCATTGAGTTCGGGGGCCTGGTCGGGCACAGTGGCAACGGACGTGTCCGCGGCTTTTGCCTTGCGCGCCTCCAGGCGGGCCACCGGCCCCTGTCCCGACCGCTTGCCCTGGTAAGCCGAGGGCTTGCGCAACGGCGGCGGCATGGCCGGCAGCATCACTTCGCCCAGCGGCCGTTGGTAGTAGTCGGCCGCAAAGCGTGCCAGGCGCAGCCAGTCGACCGGCAAAGGCGGCAGGTCTTGCAGCACTTGCTCGATATCGCGCACCTGGGCAGCATCGACCGCCGGGCCCTCGGGATTGTCCACCACCACCCCGATCAGCTTGCGGCGCCCGAACGGCACGATGACGCGCGTGCCGACCGGCACCGGGGCCTGGGCGCGGTAGTCGAAGGGACCGGGCAGCGGAACGTCCAGCGCCACACGCACCCAGGCATCCATGCGCGGACCGATGCCCTCGGAATCGTCAGGCATGGGCGGCGGGAACGAAAAGCAGGCTGAAGGGCATGGACAAGTTAAAGTGAATTCTTGGTTTTGCAGCTAAGAGATTGTCAGGCTGGACTGAAATGCCAGATCCACAGCTGCCTGTGGATAACTTTGGGGAAAACACCCAACAACCTTGCTCGATGTCAAGACGAATAGCGTCCCGGATTGCACCGAGGCGCCAATTCACCTTTATTTTCTTTTTATATTCATATAGTTATAAACATTTTCCAGAATCGCTGCCAGCTACTTGGGGTTATCCCGACTTGTCTCGCTACTGTGCACAAGTCGGTTCACGAAGTACGCGGGCAGCGCCTCTGGCGTGAAAGCGGACACTTACTTAGGCGTGCATGGCGCGGCTGTAGGCGTGCACTTCGTCGACCAATTCGGTGACGGCTTCGGGTGGGGTGTATTGCGAGATGCCGTGCCCCAGATTGAACACATGGCCGCCGCGGCCCGCCGGCCCGAACGCATCCAGCGTGCGGCGCGCCTCGGCGCGTATGGCATTGGCGCCGCCGAACAGCGTCATGGGGTCCAGGTTGCCTTGCAGGGCCACGCCATCGCCGGTGCGCAGCCGCGCCTGGCCCAGGCTCACCGTCCAGTCCAGGCCCACGGCATCGCAACCGCAGCCGGCAATGGCTTCCAGCCACTGCCCGCCGCCCTTGGTGAACACGATGACAGGCACGCGGCGGCCCTGGTGTTCGCGCGTAAGCCCGTCCACCACCTTGCGGGTGTAGGCCAGCGAGAATTGCTGGAACAGCCCGTCGGCCAATACGCCGCCCCAGCTGTCGAACAGCATCACGGCCTGGGCTCCCGCCTGGATCTGCGCGTTCAGGTATTGCAGCGTGGCCTGCGCGTTGATCTCGAGAATGCGGTGCAGCAAATCGGGCCGGGAATACAGCAAGGTCTTGATGAGACGGTAATCGTCGCTGCCGCGGCCTTCGACCATGTAGCAGGCGATGGTCCAGGGGCTGCCGGCAAAGCCGATCAGCGGCACCCTGCCGTCGAGTTCGCGCCGGATGACCGACACGGCATCGAATACGTAGCGCAGCGATTCCATGTCGGGCACCGACAGGCGGGCCACATCGTCTTCGGTACGCACGGGCCGCGCAAAGCGCGGGCCTTCGCCGGGCGCGAAATCCAGCCCCAGGCCCATGGCATGCGGCACGGTAAGGATGTCGGAAAACAGGATGGCCGCATCCAGGTCGTAGCGCGCCAAGGGCTGCAACGTGACTTCTGCGGCGTAGTCGGGATTCTGCGCCAGCCCCATGAATGAGCCAGCGCGCGCGCGCGTGGCGTTGTATTCGGGCAGGTAGCGCCCAGCCTGGCGCATCAGCCAGATGGGGGTATAGGGGACGGGTTCGCGCAGCAAGGCGCGCAGGAACACGTCGTTCTTCAGGGGGGCAGCGGACACGACTATCCTTCGGAAACGGAAGCCGTGATTTTACCCTTCGTGGAAGGCATCGGCCCCGACGCGCAACAAGCCGTGCGCGAGCCCTTCGGGCCGAGCGGGCTGCGGCTAGCCCGTTGCGTCGGGGCGGGGGCCGGCCCCACTGCGATAAGGCGTGGCATCGATGCGATGCTTGCGCATCAGCGCCCAGAACGCTCGCCGGTGCTTACTGGACGCGCGTGCCGCCTGGGCTACGTTGCCGGCATGGCGCGACAATGCCCGGCGCAGGTATTCGCGCTCGAAGCCGTCGACCATGCGGGCCTTGGCCTGCTGGAAGGGTTCGTCGGCCTGGGTGGCCTCTAGCGCGTGCAAGGCGGCCAGGGCCGATTCAAGGCGGGCCCGTGTGCTTGCCCGGCGCGGGCCTGGCCGGGCGCCATACGACAGCACGGGTTCGCGCACCCCGCAGGGTGCGCCGGCGGGGCCGCCCGTGCCGCCCTGCGCTGCCGCCGGCAAGGCTGCGCGGCGCAGGCGCACCAGGCGGGCGCGTAGTTCATCAAGGCAAACCGGCGCGCGGACGAAGTCGGCTGCGCCCAATGCCAGCAGGTCCAGGATGGCGGGTGCGGTAATGTCGAACACCAAGGCCACCAATGGCGTACGCGGTTCGCCGCCGGCATTGGCCAATACCGTGCGTACCCAAGACAGCGAAGCGGGCGCCACCGGTACGACGCAGCCGTCGAAGCGCCGCAGTGCCAACCGCGCCCGCGCCAGCAGCCGGGTGTCGGGCGCCCCGGGCGCCAGTTCGGACAGTTGCTGGGCATGTAGCCGCACGCGGCCCAGTTGGCCGTGATGGCTGTTCACCCAATTTTGTACCCAGGCTTCATGGCCGGGGGTCATCAGCACAGCGCAATCAAGTGTTTCCCGCAAGTCAGGCTCCTGGATACGTACGCAAGAAATGAAAGCGTACGCTTCAGGGCACCCCAGCGATATCCGCAATTGTCGCGCTGCGGCTTATACGGATACGGCTGCCGGCGGGACGCCAACTGTGCTTGGCGGGCACATGAAAAAAGGCGGCCATGGCCGCCTTCGGGTGGCGTACGCGCCGAGCATGGCCCGGCGCGCCGCGGTACTGCTTGCTGCTGTCAGTGCGTGTTGCGCGTCTGGCGCAGCTTGCGGGCTGCGATAGCCTGGGCTGCCAACATGGCCAGCTCGGCTTCGACGACCGCGATGTCGGCCTTGTCCTTGGTATTGCGCAAGGCCTCTTCGGCTTTCTCGCGTGCTGCCACGGCACGGGCTTCGTCCAGGTCGGCGGCACGGATGGCCGTATCGGCCAGCACCGTGACCATGCCCGGCTGCACTTCCAGGATGCCCCCGGCGACGAAGATGTTTTCCTCGCCTCCATCGGCACGGACGATCTTGACCGTCCCGGGGCGTATGCGCGAAATCAGCGGGGTATGGCCGGGCAGTATGCCCAGCTCGCCCGCTTCGCCAGGCAGCGTCACGAACTTCGCCTCACCGGCGAAGATTGCTTCTTCTGCACTGACGACATCCACTTGCAGGGTAGCCATATGAAATCCTTATTGCAGTTTCTTGGCCTTCTCGAAGGCTTCGTCGATGGTGCCGACCATGTAGAACGCCTGCTCGGGCAAGGCGTCGCACTCGCCCTCGACGATCATCTTGAAACCGCGGATGGTTTCGGCCAGCGGCACATACTTGCCCGGCGAACCGGTGAACACTTCGGCCACGTGGAACGGCTGCGACAGGAAGCGCTGGATCTTGCGGGCGCGGGCCACGGCCTGCTTGTCGTCGGGCGACAGTTCGTCCATGCCCAGAATGGCGATGATGTCGCGCAGTTCTTTGTAGCGCTGCAGCGTCTGCTGCACGCCGCGGGCCACCGCGTAGTGCTCTTCGCCCACGACTTGCGGGTCGAGCTGGCGGCTGGACGAATCCAGCGGATCCACGGCGGGGTAGATACCCAGTGCGGCGATGTCACGCGACAGCACCACGGTGGAATCCAAATGCTGGAAGGTCGTGGCGGGCGACGGGTCGGTCAAGTCGTCGGCGGGCACGTACACGGCCTGGATCGACGTAATGGAACCGGTCTTGGTAGACGTGATGCGTTCTTGCAGCTTGCCCATTTCTTCGGCCAGCGTGGGCTGGTAGCCCACGGCCGACGGCATGCGGCCCAGCAGTGCCGACACTTCGGTACCGGCCAGGGTGTAGCGGTAGATGTTGTCAACGAAGAACAGGATGTCGCGGCCTTCGTCGCGGAACTTCTCGGCCATGGTCAGGCCGGTCAGGGCCACGCGCAGGCGGTTGCCCGGGGGTTCGTTCATCTGGCCGAACACCATGGCGACCTTGTCCAGCACCTTCGACTCTTCCATTTCATGGTAGAAGTCGTTGCCTTCGCGGGTACGCTCGCCCACGCCGGCAAACACCGACAAGCCGCTATGCTGCTTGGCAATGTTGTTGATCAGTTCCATCATGTTGACGGTCTTGCCCACGCCGGCGCCGCCGAACAGGCCCACCTTGCCGCCCTTGGCGAACGGGCACACCAGGTCGATAACCTTGATGCCGGTCTCGAGCAGCTCTACCGACGGCGACAGTTCGTCGAAACGGGGAGCCGGCTGGTGGATGCCGCGCTTTTCTTCGTGCTGGATGGGGCCGGCTTCGTCGATGGGACGACCCAGCACGTCCATGATGCGGCCCAGCGTGCCGATGCCCACCGGCACCGAGATCGGCGCGCCGGTGCCGGCGACCTTCATGCCGCGACGCAGGCCGTCGCTGGAGCCCAGCGCGATGGTGCGCACCACGCCGTCACCCAGCTGCTGCTGCACTTCCAGCGTCAGGCCCTTTTCGGCGAACGGCGAAGTGTCGTCGGCCAGGGTAAGCGCTTCGTAGATCTTGGGCATGTGATCGCGGGGGAACTGAATATCCACCACGGCGCCGATGCACTGAACGATGGTTCCGTTGCTCATGTCGATTCCTTGCTTGATAGCATTTTGACGGGATGCAGGCTGCTCAGACGGCGGCCGCGCCCCCTACGATTTCCGAAATTTCCTTGGTGATCGCCGCCTGGCGGGTCTTGTTGTAGACCAGCTGCAGTTCGCCGATGACCTTCTTGGCGTTGTCCGATGCTGCCTTCATGGCGACCATCCGGGCCGACTGCTCCGAGGCCATGTTCTCGGCCACGGCCTGGTACAGCAGGCCTTCGACGTAACGCTGCAACAGGTCGTCGATCACGCTCTTGGCGTCGGGCTCGTAGATGTAGTCCCAGCTGTAGTTCGACTTGACCTCGGCGGTAGGAGCCAGGGTCTCGACACCCGTCTGGAAGGGATCATCCAAACCGCTGGCCAGCGGCAGCAAGCGCAGGAACACCGGCTCTTGCTTCATGGTATTGATGAAGCGAGTGGCCGCCACGTACAGCGCGTCGATCTCGCCGTTCAGGTAGGCGTCGAGCTGCACCTTGATGGCACCCAGCAGGCGGTCGAGGTCGGGCTTGTCGCCCAACTGCACTTCGTGCGAAACCAGGTCGGCGCCGATACGGGTCAGCAGGCCCAGGCCCTTGTTGCCAAACGCCGTGGCCTGCACGCGGATGCCGCGCTGATCGAAGTCTTTCAGCTTGGCCAGCGTCACACGGCTGATGTTGGTGTTCAGGCCGCCGCACAGACCCTTGTCGGTGGTAACCAGCACCACGCCCACCGCCTTGATGTCGCGTTCGACCAGGTACGGGTGGCTGTATTCGGGGTTGGCCTGCATCAGGTGCGCGGCAATCTCGCGCACCTTGGTGGCGTACGGACGACCCGCGCGCATCCGTTCCTGCGCCTTGCGCATTTTGGATGCAGCGACCATTTCCATCGCCTTGGTGATCTTGCGCGTGTTTTGCACGCTCTTGATCTTGGTTCGGATTTCCTTGATTCCGGGCATTGCGCTTTCCTGTTGTAACGGCTTGGCGGGATGCGGCCGGGGCTCGCCCCGCCCTACCGTAGGGCGGGCGCCAGGCCCGCCACTACGCCAGACATTGCCTTAAAAAGCACCGTGCTTCTTGAAATCCTGGATGGCGGCAGCCAATTCGGCTTCGTCGTCCTTGGACAGTTCCTTGGTGTCTTCGACGCGCTGGATCAGGCCGGCATGCTTGGCCTTCAGTTGATCCTTCAGCGATTTTTCGAAGGCCAGGACCTGCGCCACGTCCACGTCGTCCAGGTAGCCATTGTTGACCGTGTACAGCGTGACGGCCAGTTCCCACACCTGCAGCGGCTGGTATTGCGGCTGCTTGAGCAGTTCGACCACGCGCTTGCCGCGCTCGAGCTGGCGACGGGTGGCGTCGTCGAGGTCGGAGGCGAATTGCGCGAAGGCGGCCAGTTCACGGTACTGCGCCAGGTCGGTACGGATACCGCCGGACAGCTTCTTGATGACCTTGGTCTGGGCCGCACCACCCACCCGCGACACCGAGATACCGGCGTTGATGGCGGGGCGCACGCCTGCGTTGAACAGGTCGGTTTCCAGGAAGATCTGGCCATCGGTGATCGAGATCACGTTGGTCGGCACGAAGGCCGACACGTCGCCTGCCTGGGTTTCGATGATCGGCAGCGCGGTCAGCGAACCGGTCTTGCCCTTGACGGCGCCGTTGGTGAACTTCTCGACGTATTCTTCGTTGACGCGCGCGGCACGCTCGAGCAGGCGCGAGTGCAGGTAGAACACGTCGCCGGGGTAGGCTTCGCGGCCCGGCGGACGGCGCAGCAGCAGCGAGACCTGGCGGTAGGCCCAGGCTTGCTTGGTCAGGTCGTCATAAATGATCAGGGCGTCTTCGCCGCGATCGCGGAAGTACTCGCCCATGGTGCAGCCGGCGTAGGCGGCCAGGTACTGCATGGCGGCCGAGTCGGAAGCCGAGGCGGCCACGACGATGGTGTATTCCATGGCGCCGTGCTCTTCGAGCTTGCGCACCACGTTGTTGATGGTCGACGCCTTCTGGCCGATGGCGACGTACACGCAGGTGACGCCCTTGCCCTTCTGGCTGATGATGGTGTCGACCGCAACGGCGGTCTTGCCGGTCTGGCGGTCGCCGATGATCAGTTCGCGCTGGCCGCGGCCGATCGGCACCATCGAGTCGATGGCCTTGATACCGGTTTGCAGCGGCTGCGACACCGAGCGGCGGGCAATCACGCCAGGCGCCACTTTTTCGATGATGTCGGTTTCTTTGGTGTCGATCGGGCCTTTGCCGTCGATGGGCACACCCAGCGTGTTGACCACGCGGCCACGCAGTTCGGGGCCGACCGGCACTTCGAGAATGCGGCCGGTGGTCTTGACCTGGTCGCCTTCGGACACGCCGGTGTAGTCGCCCAGAATCACGGCGCCGACGGAGTCGCGCTCGAGGTTGAGCGCCACGCCGAAGACGTTGTCGGGGAATTCGAGCATTTCGCCCTGCATCACGTCGGACAGGCCGTGGACGCGGGTAATGCCGTCGGTTACGGACACCACGGTGCCCTGGGTGCGAATGTCAGCCGAAGCGCCCAGGCCCTCGATGCGGCTCTTGAGCAGTTCGCTGATCTCGGAGGGATTGAGTTGCATATTGACTCCTGGAATCCTGTTTGTCTGGCCGTGCGCGCGTCAGGCGGCCAGCGTATCCCGCAAGCGGGCCAATTGGGCTTGTACGGAAGTATCGAGCACCTGGTCGCCGACCGCCACGCGCACGCCGCCGATAAGCGACTTGTCGACGGTGACGCTGGGCTTGAGCTTGAGACCGAACTTGGTTTCTAGCGCATCGACCAGTTCTTTGACCTGGGCATCGCTGAGCTCGAACGCGCTGGTGATTTCCGCCTGCGCCGTGCCTTCGTGGTGATTCTGCAGCGCGACGAATTGCTTGGCGATGATGGGCAGCAACAGCAGCCGGTCGTTGGCCACCAGCAGTTCGATGAAATTGCGGACGGCTTGGGGCAACTGGGCCTGGATCAGGCCAGTGAACAGCTCGGCGCGCTGCGCATCGCCCAGGCGCGGATCGGACATCGCTTCGCGCACGTCGGGTTGAGCGGCCACGTGGGCCAGCTCGCCGATCAGGTCGGCCCAGGCCGGCAAGCCGGCCTTGTCGTCGCGAGCCGCGCTGAAAAGCGCCTCGGCATAGGGCCTGGCGACAGTGGAAAGTTCAGCCATGGCGTTCCCGGATTAAAGCTGCGCCTTGAGCTGGTTGAGCAGCTCGGCGTGGGCGCGGGCGTCAACCTCGCGCTTGAGGATCTGTTCAGCACCCTTGACAGCCAGCGCGGCGACGTCGTCGCGCAGCGTATCACGGGCACGCTGGACTTCCTGCGCAGCATCCTGCGCCGCCTGGGCGACGATGCGGGCGCGTTCAGATTCAGCTTCGCGGCGAGCCTGCTCGATCAGCGAGGCGGCTTGCTTTTCGGCCTCGATGATGCGGGCATGGTTCTCGGATTTGGCAGAAGCCTCGATCAGACTGACGCGCGCTTGGGCTTGGGCCAGATCGGCCTTGCCCTTCTCGGCGGCGGCCAGGCCGTCGGCGATTTTTTGGCGGCGCTCGTCCATCGCCTTCGTCAGGGGCGGCCACACGAATTTCATCGTGAACCAGCCCAGAACGAAGAACACGAGCATCTGGAAAAAGATCGTCGCGTTCAGATTCACGGTCGTTCCTTTAACACCTTGCGGCCCCGGACGCACCAAAGGCGTCGCGGAGCACTCGATACTTTGCCGACCTGCAGCGTAGGGATTTCGCTACCGCCGGCGTCAAGCCCGCCATTGCGCAGGCGGGCGTTGCCATGGACCGCCGGGCTTAGCCTACGAACGGGTTGGCGAAGGCGAACAGCATGGCGATACCCACACCGATCAGGAACGCCGCGTCGATCAGGCCAGCCAGCAGGAACATCTTGGTCTGCAGCGCGTTCATCAGTTCAGGCTGACGAGCCGAAGCTTCCAGGTACTTGCCGCCCATCAATGCGATGCCGATGCAAGCGCCGATAGCGCCCAGACCGATGATAAGACCGCAAGCGAGAGCAACGAAAGCAACGTTGGTCATGACAACTCCTTGGTTAGAAATCTGAAGTCAAATTGTAAGAAAACGATACTGCTTGGAATGCAAGAAAACCTTGCGCCCCGGGCGCGGGCAAGGAGCCCGCGCCAGGAATTGGGGTCAATGCCCTTCGTGAGCCTGGCCGATGTACACCAGCGTCAGCATCATGAAGATGAAAGCCTGCAAGAGGACGATCAGGATGTGGAAGATGGCCCACACCGAACCGGCCAGCACGTGGCCGATGCCCAGGCCGATACTGGCCGCGTTCAGGCCTGTCCAGGCGCCGCCCAGCAGGGCGATCAGCATGAAGATGAGTTCGCCGGCGAACATGTTGCCGAACAACCGCATGCCCAGCGACACGGACTTGGCGGCGTATTCGATCAGGTTGAGCAGCAGGTTGGCGGGGGCCAGCACCACCGCGCCGATGCCATGGGCATGGAAGGGAGCGGTGAAGAGTTCTTTGACGAAACCGCCCGGGTGCTTGATCTTGATGCCGTAGTAGAACATCAGCAGCAGCACGCCCAGCGACATGCCCATGGGCACGTTCAGGTCGGCGGTGGGCAGAATGCGGTGGTAGTACAGGACGTCGCCGTGATGGGCGCCCAGGCCGGTCCAGCGCCACAGCGAGGGCATCAGGTCGACGGGGATGAGATCGAGCGCGTTCATCAGGATGATCCAGAGGAACACGGTAAGGGCCAGCGGGGCCACGAACAGGCGGCTCTTGACGTTGGTGACGATGCCCTTGGCCTGCTCGTCGACCATGTCGACGATCATTTCGACGAAGGCCTGGAAACGGCCCGGTACGCCAGCCGAGGCACGGCGCGCAGCCAGCCAGAGAAACAGAACCACGATCAAGCCGGTGAGGGCGGACCAGAACACCGAGTCATAGTTGATGACATTGAACTGGGCGATGACGGACTGCTTTTCGCCAATATTGTTCAAGTGCACCAGGTGATGCTGAATGTACGCGGACTGAGGCGATACGTCGCTGGCAGCAGCCATTTGAACCCTACCCTGTTTGCTCTGTGGCCGGACCTTGCGAACCGACCGTTTGCATGATTTTTAAGCAGCTATGACAACTTGCGAAACAGCAACAGCAGCAGATATCCCTTTAGCGTGAGGATCAGCCCGAGCAGCACCGCCGGCCATACCAGCCAGTCTTGCGCCACACGCGACAGCAGCCACAACAGCAGTGCCGTCATGAGCAGCTTGACCATCTCGCCGAGGAAAAAAGTAACGGGACTAGCCCGGCCTGACTTGAGCACGTTGATGAGCAGACGCAATGCAAACAACGCATTGGGTAAGAAATACGCCCCCGCCCCCGCCAACGCCGACAAACCTGCCGCCGTACCCGCAATGATCCCTGCAATTGCTGCCGCTGCGAGCCCCATGGCTCCCTGCGCCGCCAATACCCGCAAGAGTCCTCGGCAAGCCTGAGCATCGAGTACCGCGCGATCGGTATCGGTAAGCACCGGATTCTGTTCTACCAGGCTTTGCATCAAGCTTCCCCGCTCTTGCGGCAACGACATGCGCGGTGGGTTCACCACGTGTTTTCATCCCGCAAGCGTCAAACCCGTAGAGTATAGCGTGATTCGTTTTGCTCGAGCAAATGAAGAAACCGGCACCGGATCAATCCGGTGCCGGTTGCGGCAGTTGGGCGGGGGAAAGGGGCAGGCATGGCCTGCCCCTGGCGGTCAGTCTTCCTTGACTGGCGGGGGAGCCCAATGCCCGTCGAGGGCGATGTCTTTGGGCCAGTACAACCGCATGTTGAGCATGAAGTTGCCTTGGTCGGGCGCGGGCAGCCAGTTCGACGCCTTGCCGGGGCCCGGGTCGTCGCGCTGGATATAGATGTCCAGCGAGCCATCGGCGTTGTACCGCAGCGGGTCGGTGCTGCGCAGGGCATAGCGGCCGATGCGGTTGGGGGCCAGGCCGTGATTGGCGTTGTACAAGATCAGGGACCAGGACGCATTGACCGGCGGCAATTGCCCCTTGTCGAAATGCAGTACGTAGTCTTCGTCGCTGCGCAGCAATTCGCCATCGTCGTCGATGGTGGTGACCGGATACAGCGCATCTTGCGGCGTGGTGGCACCCAGGCCCGCATACGCGATGGCGGCACGGCGCGTGTAGTCGGTGCCATAGGTGCCGATACCGTGCCGGACGATGCCCCAGCCGTTCATGGGTGTGCCCAGTTGGCCGACCGTATCCGCGATACGGCGGCCCGCCACCGGGCGGGCATCGGCCAGCGCCTGCTGCACGACCGGATCGAGGCGGCTGTACGAGAAGGGCTGCGGGCCGCCCACCAAGCCGATGCGATGCATGCGCGACAGGATGGCATTGTCGTTGGCATGCGGCGGGTTGGCGTGCAGCAGTTCGGCAAACACCGTGAAGAAGGTGGCCGGATCCATGGCGGCCACCTGCTGGCCCGGCGAACCCTGGGTGTCCCAGGTAATCGACGAGGCCGGGCGCAGCGGCGCGGGCGCCATCGCCGACGCCCCCCCCATCGGCGTATAGCCCGGACTGGCCTGGTTTTGCGGCCAGACGGCCGGCTTGGCAGCGCCGCGGCGCTGCGGGGTGATCGGCGTGGGCGGTGGCGGCGGCACCGCCATGGGCGAGGCGGTCATGCCGGCCTGGAACTGGTTCACGGCCCCGTACTCGGCCGCCCCGCCGGTCTGGATGCGGGCGATCAGCCAGCCCATGTCGGTGGGGCTGCGCACCACGTCGGCGCCGATTGGCGCGGTGCCCTTCCAATGCGGGCCGACGATGGCGAAAGTCTGCTCGCCATTGCCGGTGGTGCGGGTACCGCGCGAGGCGAACTCGTCAGTCCACATGTCCAGCAGCGACAGCGCGTAATAGCGGCCGCCCGAGGCGGGCACGCGCACGATCAGCGGCTGGCGCGACACGTCGTACCAGAGGCTGGAATACAGCATGTCGGTGCTGGGCCAGGCCACGTCGGTAACGCCCGGATCGGGGAACACCGTGCGATGGCCGAACTGGTTCATCGGCGCCTTGCCGGCCAGCGAGGTCTGTACCTGGGTCGAGGCCCGGCGCGTGGCTTCCATCAGCACCAGCGGGTAGGCGTACAGGTACGCGTCAACCGCAATGTCCTGCAATTCTTCGGCAGTGACGGCCGAGCTGGGCGCGGCCATGGGGGTTTCGGACACCAGCCGCATCGAGGGCTGCGGCTGCGGGTACTGGGCCAGCGCGGCGCAGGCGAAGCAGGTGCCCAGCGCGCCGGCCAGTACGGCCTTGGGCCAGCGGCGGGCAGAAGAGAACGGACGACTATGCATGGGGGGCTCCTTGTTCGTTGTTGGCAAACGAGCCGGCCACCCGCCTGGCGGCAGGCGGCCTTTTCAACATAACGCCGTTCCAGGATAGGCGCGGAAGCTGCAACAAGGTGCCATCCAAAGGTTACAGCCGGCAACCAGTCTCCCTATGCGCGCCCTGCTGGCCACGGTTTTTGTGCTCGTGGCTCGTGTAACAGGCGTTACTTGTGGCGGAATGCCGGGGGCCGCTTTTCCACGAAAGCGGCCATGCCCTCTTTCTGGTCTTCGGTGCCGAACAACGAATGGAACACGCGGCGCTCGAACAGCAGCCCTTCGTTGAGCGAGGACTCGAAGGCACGGTTGACGCATTCCTTGGCCATCATGACCGACGGCAGCGACATCGAGGCGATCACGGTGGCAGCCTCGATGGCTTCGTCCATCAGCTTGTCGGCCGGCACCACGCGCGAGACCAGGCCGGCGCGCTCGGCTTCTTCGGCACCCATCATGCGGGCGGTCAGGGCCAGGTCCATGGCCTTGGCCTTGCCCACCGCGCGCGGCAGGCGCTGCGTGCCGCCGGCGCCGGGGATGACCCCCAGCTTGATTTCGGGTTGGCCGAACCGGGCCGTGTCGGCGGCGATGATGATGTCGCACATCATGGCCAGTTCGCAGCCGCCGCCCAGGGCGTAGCCGGACACCGCGGCGATGACGGGCTTGCGGATCCGCTTCAGGGTTTCCCAGTTGCGGGTGATGTATTCGCTGCCATAGACGTCCATGTACGACCAGTCTTTCATGGCGCCGATGTCGGCCCCGGCCGCGAACGCCTTTTCGCTGCCCGTGATGACCACCGCGCCGATACCGTCGTCGGCTTCGAAGGCCAGCAGCGCGGCACCCAGCTCATTCATGAGCTGGTCATTGAGCGCATTGAGCGCCTTGGGGCGGTTCAACGTCAGCAAACCGACGCGGCCACGGGTTTCGACCAGCACAAACGACTCGCTCATGGATGTCTCCTGGAGAAATAAGCGTAGGAAAGTAAGATAGCGCAATGGATACACCCGTAATTTACCGCCTCGAGCCCCACGACCCCGCCGGCCATCGCTATCGCATCACCCTGACGGTGCCCGAACCGGACCCCGCCGGCCAGCAACTGGCCCTGCCTGCCTGGATTCCCGGCAGCTACCTGATCCGCGATTTCTCGCGCCAGGTCGAGACCCTGCAAGCGCGCGCGGGCGGCCGGCAGCTTGCCGTCACCAAGCTCGACAATCACACCTGGCAGGCCGATCCCTGCAACGGCCCCCTGCAGGTCGAGTACACCGTCTACGCCTGGGATTTGTCGGTGCGCGGCGCGCACCTGGACGAAACGCACGGCTTTTTCAACGGCACCAGCGTGTTCCTGCGCGTGCAGGGCCAGGAAAACAGTCCCTGCCTGCTGGACCTGGCGCCGCCGCGCGGCATCGATGGCTGGAAGGTCTACACCAGCCTGCCCGAGGCGCGCGGCCAGGCTGGCGCAGCGCGCCGCCATGGCTTTGGCCTGTACCGGGCGCCCGACTACGACGCGCTGATCGACCACCCGGTGGAAATGGGCACGCCCCAGGTGGCCCGCTTCACGGCGCACGGGGCCGAGCACGAACTGGTGTTCACCGGCATGGCGCCCCGCCTAGACCTGGCCCGCATCGCGGCCGACGCGCGCCGCATCTGCGAAACCCAGATCGCTTTCTTCGAGCCGCGCACCAAGCGCGCGCCGTTCCTGGACAGCAGCGATCGCTATGTCTTCATGACCATGGTGGTGGGCGACGGCTATGGCGGCCTGGAACACCGCGCCAGCACCGCGCTGATGGCCACGCGCAAAGACCTGCCGGTGCTGGGCCAGCAGGGCCAGGGCGAGGGCTACCGCGGCTTCCTGGGATTGGTCAGCCACGAATACTTCCACACCTGGAACGTCAAGCGCATCAAGCCGGCCGCCTTCGTGCCCTATCACCTGCAGCAGCCCGACCTGACCCGCCTGCTGTGGATATTCGAGGGCTTCACCTCGTATTACGACGACCTGATGCTGCTGCGTTCGGGCACCATCGGCCTGACCGATTACCTGCGCCTGCTGGCCAAGACCATCACCGGCGTGGCGCGCTCGCCAGGGCGCCGCAAGCAGTCGGTGGCCGAAAGCTCGTTCGATGCCTGGACCCGCTACTACAAGCAGGACGAGAACTCGCCCAATGCCCTGGTCAGCTACTACACCAAGGGCGCGCTGGTGGCCCTGGGGCTGGACCTGGCCATCCGGCGCGACTCAGGCGGCACGCATTCGCTGGATGATGTCATGCGGCTGCTGTGGCAGCGCTACGGTCGCGATTTCTATCGCGGCAAGCCGCAAGGCCTGCCCGAAGACGCCCTGCCCGCCCTGGTGCGCGAAGCCACCGGCGTGGACGTGCGGCGCTTTGTGGCCCGCTACGCCTATGGCACGGCCGACGTGCCGCTGGCCGAACTGCTGGCCCCGCACGGCGTCGGCCTGCAATGGAAGTCCACCGTGAACATCCCGTCGCTGGATGTGCGCACGCGCAAGCAAGACGAATCGCTGGCGCTGGCCACCGTGCTCGAAGGCGGCGCGGCCCACAAGGCCGGACTGTCGGCCGGCGATGTATTGGTGGCGGTCGATGGCCTGCGCGTGGACGCGCCGGCCGGGCTGGACTTGCTGCTGGCACAGTACCGCGCGGGCGACCGTGTGACGGTGCACGTGTTCCGGCGCGACGAACTGCGCGCGTTCAAGGTCCGGCTGGCGCCGCCCGCGGCGCTGGACTGCACGCTGTCGGCGAAATAGTGCGGCGCAGGTGCCCGGCTCCCGCCGGGTGCCAGGCACTGTCCGGGTGAGACGACCTGGGCACGCTTGGGCGCCTGGCGCCTGGCTAGCCGGCGCCGCGTTCCCAGCGGCGCTGGATGGCCTTGGCCGCCACGACCCCATCGGCCAGCGAGGTCGCCACGCAGGGATGCATGCGATGGGCCACTTCGCCTATCGCGTAGACGTCGGGCACGCTGGCTTCGGCCGTGGCGATGTCGGTGCGGATATAGCCGCGCGCGTCGCGCTGCAGCCCCAGGCCATCGGCAAAGGCGGCCTGCGGCTCCCAGCCGTAGAACACCAGGATCAGGTCGTAAGCGCGCCCATCGACGGTGCGTGCCGCCGGATCGACCCGGTACGGACCGACGCGCACGCCGTCTTGCCCGGCCCGCGCAACCCATTGATGCTGCGCGCGCACGCTGCGGGCGTACAAGTGCACGCTGCGCGCCCCCCGGTTGCGCACATAGACGAAGTTTTCGTAGGCATTGTCGCCCCCGCCCAGGACAGCCACCGACAGGCCGGCGTAGTCTTGCGCCATGATGGACGACCCTGGCCCCACGAAGACGCCGGGCCAGGCCGTATCGGCCGGATAGCCCGGCAGGCCGCGCGCGCGCACGCCCGAGGCGATCACCAGGGCACGCGCCTGCACGGCGGTGGACGCCGCCCCGGCGTCCAGGTCCACCTGGAAACCGCCAGCGGTGCGCCGGGCGTGCCGCGCATACGTGCCCAGGTGCGCCGGCACGCCGGCAGCCCGCACGCTATCGGCAATATTGGCCGCGACTTGCTGGCCCGTGACGCCGGGCAGCACGGCGATCCAGTCGTCGACGAACGGGTTGTCATTGCTCAGCCCGCCCAGGCGCGCGTCGGCCTCGACCAGCAGCGGCGCCAGGCCCAGCCGGGCCAGCCAGATGGCGCACGAGGCCCCGGCCGGGCCGCCGCCCACGATCACCGCGTCATATTGCTGCATGTCTGTCGTATTCCGTATGGCGATGCTACGCGCCGTGCAGGCGCATCAAGCGGATTGTAGCCAGGGGCCCCGCCCGCCTTACAATTCCGGTTCCCTCTTCCAGGTATCGATCATGCCTACACGCCGCATCATCCTTTCCGGGCTGGCGCTGGATGCCCGCATCGGCATTCTCGAGCACGAACGCCGGGCCACCCAGCCGCTGCACATCGATGCCGAATTCGACGTGGACATCACCCGCAGCGTCGATGACCACGACATCCACAGTGTGCTCGACTACCGGCAACTGCGCGAAGCCATCGTCGAAGAATGCACCCAGGCGCACGTGAACCTGATCGAAACGCTGACCGAACAGGTGGCGGCCCGCCTGCTGCGCGACTTCGATGAAGTCCGCGCGCTGCGGCTGCGCATCAGCAAGCCCATGGCGTTTTCCGACTGCGCCGCCGTGGGTGTCGAGATCCAGATCAATCGCTAGACCGGACCAGCCATGCAAGACCTTACCGACCCTTCCGTGACCGTCCGCACGCCGGCTGAAGAGAAAGTCCGCCACGAAGGCAACAAGCTGGCCAAGCGGCTGGCGCGCGAAACCACCCGGGCCCTGGCCGACTACAACATGATCGAGGCGGGCGACCGCGTCATGGTGTGCCTGTCGGGCGGCAAGGACTCGTACGCGCTGCTCGACATCTTGCTCAGCCTGCGCAAGCGCGCGCCCTTTCCGTTCGACATCGTGGCGGTCAACCTGGACCAGAAGCAGCCGGGCTTTCCGCCCGATGTGCTGCCCACGTACCTGAGTGCGCTGGGCGTGCCCTTCCATATCGAGACGCAGGATACGTACTCGATCGTGACCCGGGTGATCCCCGAGGGCAAGACCATGTGCTCGCTGTGCTCGCGGTTGCGGCGCGGCATCCTGTACCGCGTGGCCGGCGAGCTGGGCGCCACCAAGATCGCCCTGGGCCACCATCGCGACGACATCCTGGCCACGTTTTTCCTGAACCTGTTCTACGGCGGCAAGGCCAAGGCCATGCCACCCAAGCTGGTGTCCGACGACGGCCGGCACACCGTGATCCGGCCGCTGGCCTATGTGCCCGAAAGCGACCTGGTGACATACGCCAAGTTCAAGCAGTTCCCTATCATTCCGTGCAATCTGTGCGGCTCGCAGGAAAACCTGAAGCGCCAGGAAGTGGCACGCATGATCCGCGACTGGGACCGCCAGCATCCGGGCCGTTCCTGGAATGTGTTCAACGCCCTGTCGCGCGTGGTGCCGTCGCACCTGATGGACCGCGACCTGTTCGACTTCGCAGGACTCAAGCCCTCGGGCGTGCCGGACGCCAATGGCGACACGGCGTTCGATCCGGTGGACCCGGTCGATCCGCAAGCTGCGGGGGGCGATACCTGTACCGATTCTGGCGTGACGGAGCAGAGGCTGGTGTTTGCGCGGTCAGGTTGATGGATTTGGTGCTGGGATAGGTTGCTCTTCTGGCGTCGGGTCGGGCGGGAGTGAGTGCCGCGGCGCCTCGGGGCCGAACCGGGCGCGCAGGGCGCCCGACGGCACCGTGAAGCCAAGGCGCTCACGCCAGCACGCCACGACGCCAGAAGAACAATCCCCCGAGGATCAAGCTACGCGTTCAACACCCGCACTGGCTTGCCCGCAACCCAACTTTGCACCACCTCAAGCGCACTCCGATAAAACGCCGTGAAATTCTCAGGGCTCACATACCCCAAGTGCGGCGTCAACACGACGTTATCCAACGCCCGCAAGGTATCGGTGGCCGGTAGCGGCTCTTCGGCGTAGACATCCAGGCCGGCGCCGGCAATGCGGCCCTTGCGCAGGGCGTCCAGCAATGCGGCCTGGTCGACCAGGCCGGCGCGCGAGGTATTCACCAGGAAAGCCGTGGGCTTCATGGCGGCCAGCGCGGCGGCATCCACCACATGGCGCGTACGATCGCTAAGTATCAGGTGCACGCTGATGACATCGGCATTGGCGAACAACTCGTGCTTCGGCACGAATTCCACCCCGGCTTGGTGGGCACGCTCGGCCGTCAGGTTGGGGCTCCAGGCCTGCACGTGCATGCCGAACGCCTTGCCCACCCGGGCCACCGCCGTGCCCAGCTTGCCCAGGCCCACCACCCCCAGGCACTTGTCGGCCAGCGGCCGCGGCATGCCGGTTTGCCACAGCCCGCGGCGCATGTTGGCGTCTTCGATGGTCAGGTTCTTGAACAGCGCCAGGATATGCGCCCAGGCGAGTTCGGACGTGGCGGTATTGGCGTCGGCGCTGCCAGGCGCCCCGCAAACGACGATACCCTGCCGCGTGCAGGCATCCATGTCGATGGCCAGGTTGCGCATGCCGGTGGTCACCAGCAGGCGCAGCTTGGGCAGGGCTTGGATCAGTTGCGCCGGAAACGGCGTGCGTTCGCGCATGGCGACGATCACATCGAAGTCTTGCAGGGCGCTTGCCCGTTCGGCTTCGGGCAGGTAGTCGCGAAACGACTGCACCTGGACTTGGGGGCCGAGCGTGGTCCAGTCGGCGTAGCGCTCGGCCACGCCATGGTAATCGTCGAGCAGGGCAACCTTGATCGCATCAGTATTCACGTGAAGGCTCCGGTCATTGGCCCAGGCGGGCCTGGATCATCTCGAGCGGGGCAGCGCCATTGAGACGGCTGCCATCCTTGAAGAAAATCGCGGGGGTGCCGCGCACCATCAGTTTCTGGCCCAGCGCCAATACCTGTTCGATGGGCGTATCGCATTCGGCGGTGGGCGGCGTCTTGCCGCGCACCATCCAGTCTTGCCAAGTCTGGGCAGGATCTTTGGCACACCAGATATCGCGCGACTTGGTATGCGAATCGGGTGCCAGGATGGGATACAGGAAGGTGTAGACGGTGAGGTTGTCCACGTCCTGCAGGGTCTTGTGCAATTGCTTGCAGTAGCCGCAGTTGGGGTCTTCGAAGACGGCCATCTGGCGCGAGCCGTCGCCGCGCACCTGCTTGACGGCAAGGTCGAGCGGCAATTCATCGAACGACACCGAGCCGAGTTTTTCCTGGCGCTCGCGGGTGACGTCGCGGCGCGTGATGGCATCGATAAGCGGGCCTTCCATGACCCAGGTGACTTTCTCGTCGGTATAGACCAGGTCGCTGCCCAGCTGGACCTCGAAGATGCCGTAGGGCGTGCGCCGCACCGTGGTGACGCTGAGTTCGGTGAAGCGCTGCGCAAAGCGTTCTTTCACTGCCTGCGCGGCCGGGTCGGCTACCGATTCGGTGGCCGCCGGCGCCTTCGCGCCGGATACCGTGGAATAAACCTGGTCGTGGCCGGCGGGTGCCTGCTGCGCCCAGGCGCCACAGGCGGCGGCGAGCCCGGTGATGCACAGGGCACGGGCCAGCAATACGGAAAAACGGAAATTCATTGGTGCTCCTTGGGGCGGGCTAGTTGCGCGAGGCCCCGTCGATCAGATGGCGCTTCAGGAAAGACGAAGCGTCGACCCATTGCATGCCGGCATTGCGCAGCCAGGCCAGCGGTGCGGCGCGCGTGCCGAACAAGCGGTACAGGCCATCGGTAGCCAGGCGCATGGCGAACACCGATTCGGCGCGGGCGCGCTGGTAGCGCCGCAGCACGCGGGCGTCGCCGGCCGAACGGTAGGATTCGCGTTCGCCCACCACGCGGGCCAGGGCCTCGACATCGCCCAGGCCCAGGTTCAGGCCTTGCCCGGCCAGCGGATGCACGCGATGCGCCGCGTCGCCGGCCAGGGCGATGCCCGGCCCCATCATGCTGGCCTGCTCCAGGGCCAGGGGAAAGCCGTGGATTTTGCTACGCACGCGCAGGCGGCCCAGCCGCCCGTGCGCGGCGCGCGCCAGCAGTTGTTCCAGTTGGGCCGCCTGCGCTTCGGGCGCCAGGGCCTGCAAGGCCTGCGCCTGCGCGTCATGCATCGACCACACCATCGACACCTGCGGGCCGGCAGAAGTATCCGGCAACGGCAACAGGGCCAGCACGCCGTCGTCGCGGAACCACTGCAATGCGGTGCCCTGATGCGGGTGCTCGGCATCCAGGTGCGCCACCAGGCCGGTGTCGGGGTAAGGCACCGAGCGGTGCGATATGCCGGCGGCGTTGCGCAGCGGCGAGGCCGCGCCGTCGGCGCCGACGAACAGTTCGGCCCGCAACCACTCGCCCGAACTGGTCTCGACAGCACCGTCGCGATAGCCCACGCAGCGCTCGGGCAGCCAGGGAATGCCGAACATGCGCACGGCTTGCATCAGCACGCGCTCGACTTCACCGGACTCGACGATCCAGGCCAGTTGCGGCTGAGCTGCCTGCCAGGCGTTGAGATCGACGCGCCCATCGGCATCGCCATGGATTTCCATGGCCTGCACGGGCATGATGCGCGCCGCGGGCATGGCGTCCCAGACCCCCAGCGATGCCAGGAAGCGCTGGCTGGCCGGCGAGATGGCATAGACCCGCGGATGATAGGCGTCGGGGTCGGCGGCGGGCACCGTGGAAACCGGCGCCAGCAAGGCCACCCGCTGCCCGCGCCGCGCCAGGGCCAGCGCGCTGGCCAGCCCGACGATGCCGGCGCCGCAGACGACAATCTGGTGGGTCATCGCGCGCTGGGCTCCCCGGCCTGCTTCGGCCACAGCACCCACATCTGGCCGCGCTGCTTCATGCGGCCGGCCTGTGCGCCGGCGTCGTCGCCGAAGCCCCAATAGAAGTCGGCGCGCGCCGCGCCCCTGATGGCCGTGCCGGTGTCTTGCGCGAACACCAGGCCCTGCAGGGGCCGCTCGGATGCCGGCCAGGTGGTGGCCAGGTACACGGGCGCGCCCAGCGGCACGAAGCCGGTATCGACGGCAATGGAACGGCGCGGCGCCAGCGGGATGCCGTAAGCCCCCTTCGGCCCGAGTTCGGGGTCGACCACGGCTTCTTCGCGGAAGAACACCACGGCAGGATTGGCATTGAGCATTTCAGGCACGCGTGCCGGGTTGCGCTGCGCCCAGGCGCGGATGTTCTGCATGGACGCCTGGTCGGCGCGCAGTTCGCCCTGGGCGATCAGCCAGCGGCCGATGGATGCATAGGGCTGGCCGTTATGGTCGGCATAGGCCAGCCGGATGGTCGTGCCGGCATCGGGGCCGTCGGCCAGCAGCACGCGGCCCGACCCCTGCACTTGCAGGAAGAAATTGTCGACCGGATCGTCGATCCAGACGATGGCCGGCGGCCGTTCGCTGGAGGACTCGATGCCGGCGCGGGTGTCGTAGGGCACCACACGCTTGCCTGCCAGCTTGCCGCGCACCCGCTTGCCCGCCAGCTCGGGGTACACCGCCCCCAGGTCGATGGTGAGCAGATCGTCGGGCACCGCGTACAGCGGCCATTGGTACGCCCCTTCCTGCCGCCGCGAACCGCGTACCAGCGGTTCGTAATAGCCCGTGACCGTATTCGACGCCGGGCGATTGTCGGCGCCGTTCAAGCGCCATGGCTGCAAATAGGTTTGCAGGAACTGGCGCACGCCGGCAGCATCCGCGGGGGCGCGGGCCGGGTCGGCGGCGGCTGCGCAAACGGGCTGCCAGGCGCGCGGGGTGGCGCGTGCCGGTGCCGCCAGGTTGCCGCTGGTGGGCCGCATCAGGCCCTTGCAGTTGCGGATGAACAGGGGCCAGAACTGGGACAGGTCGTCGCTGGACCAACCCGGCAGCTCGGCCCAGGTGGCGCGCTGGAAACGCCCGCCCAGCGTGCGTGCGGGCGTATCGCGCAAGGCCGACAGCGGCGGCACCACCAGGGGGCCCGTTTCCGAGGGGGCGGCGGCGCCCGGCGTGCCAGGCTGGTCCGGCCCGCCCTGTTCGGGCGGGACTTCGGGCAGACTGCACGCCACCAGCAGCAGCGGCGGCAGACACAACAAGCTAAGAAAACGCTTCATGGGCATGACAGGAAAAGAGGGGCAGCCAGGGCCGTCAATGCAGCGTCCGCGGCATGGCCAACAGGAATTCGGCGATGGGCACTTCGAACGGGATGCCGTTCTCGCCCACGCAATGGTAGGTGCCCCGCATGGTGCCCACCGGCGTATTGAGCGGACAGCCGCTGGTGTATTCGAAGGTCTCGCCCGGCGCCAGCAAGGGCTGCTGCCCCACCACCCCCAGGCCGCGTACTTCTTGCACGCGCTGGTTGCCATCAGTGATGATCCAATGGCGGCTGATGACCTGGGCGGGATGCTCGCCAGTGTTGGTGATGCGCACGGTATAGGCGAACACATACTGCTGTTCGGCGGGATCGGACTGCTCGGGCACGAAGCGCGGAGCAACGGTGACGGTCAGGTCGTACGGTTTCAAGGGCCTTTCCCGGTGGGCACAGGGCGGTTGAGCGGCATGCCGCAGGGTTGGCGAAGCAGGCCAGGCGGCATTCAGGTGCGGCAAACTACAATAATGGCACATTATGCCCGCGGAAACCCCGATCATCATGCCAGCCCCGTCCCCGGCCGCCACCCGCATCGCCCCCAGCATCCTGTCCGCCGACTTTGCCCGGCTGGGCGAAGAAGTGCGCAATGTCGTCGCCGCCGGTGCCGACTGGATCCATTTCGACGTGATGGACAACCACTATGTGCCCAACCTGACCATCGGGCCGATGGTGTGCGCCGCGATCCGGCCGCACGTGCAAGTGCCCATCGACGTGCACCTGATGGTCGAGCCGGTAGACGACCTGGTATCGCAGTTCGCCAAGGCGGGCGCCAACATCATTACCTTCCACCCCGATGCCTCGCGCCACGTGCACCGCACCCTGTCGCTGATCCGCGACCATGGCTGCAAGGCCGGGCTGGTGTTCAACCCGGCCAGCTCGCTCGACGCCATGGACCACGTCATGGACCTGCTGGACGTGGTGCTGCTGATGTCGGTGAACCCGGGTTTCGGGGGGCAGAGCTTCATTCCGGCCACGCTGCACAAGCTGCGCGACGCCCGCGCACGCATCGACCGCTGGACGCAGGCGGGCGGCCAAGCCATCCTGCTGGAAGTCGACGGCGGCGTCAAAATCGACAACATCGCGCAAATTCGCGCGGCCGGTGCCGATACCTTCGTGGCCGGCTCGGCCATTTTCGGCCAGCCCGACTATGCCAGTGTCATTCAAGCACTGCGTGGCGAAATCGCCAAAGCCAGCACCTTAGCCGCCTGAGACCGCCATGACCACTTTCCACGCGGTGCTGCTCGACCTGGACGGCACCCTGCTCGACTCGATTCCCGACCTGGCCCATGCCGCCAATGCCATGCGCATCGAACTGGGCATGCCTACCCTGCGCGAAGACGTGGTGGCCACTTTCGTGGGCAAGGGCGTCGACAACCTGGTGCGCCGCGCCCTGGCCGGCTCGCTGCACGACGCCGACCCCGATCCGGCCCTGTTCGAGCAGGCACGCGAGTCGTTCTACCGGCACTACCACCTGGTCAATGGCGACAAGGCCGCGGTGTTCGACGGCGTGATCGAAGGCCTGAAAGCCATGCGCGACCAGGGCCTGAAGCTGGCCGTGGTCACCAACAAGCCCACCGAGTTCACCCTGCCGCTGCTGCAACGCACCGGACTGGCGGGCTTTTTCCAGGAAGTGGTGTGCGGCGATACCTGCGCGCGCCGCAAGCCCGACCCCGACCCGATGCTGTATGCCTGCGAACGCCTGGGCGTGGCCCCGGCGCAGGCCGTGGCCATCGGCGATTCGATCAATGATGCCCTGGCCGGCCGCGCCGCGGGCATGCACGTGCTGGCCGTGCCCTACGGTTACAACGAAGGCCAGGACGTGCGCGGACTGGATGTCGATGGTATAGTTGCCAGCATCGTCGACGCCGCCCAGTGGATTTCGCTGTGGAACGCCGACCGGAAACAGGACACCGGCCTACCCGCCGCACCCGTCGCCGGCCCGGCCGTCTCGTAGCAGCCCAGGCGCACCGGCTATCCTGAATTTCGTATCTGTAACATGAACGCTCGCCCCTCGAACCCAATGCGCAACGCCTCGTGGCGTTGGTGGCGTTTGTCTTCCGGGTGGCGATGATTCCCTTCCCGGCCCTGGACGCATCTGCCGCCTAGTGCCGAAGCTGTATAGAAACAGCGCCAAAGCCCGGAACCGCAACTGGACCGGGCTTTTTTGTTGCGTGCCCGGTCCGTAGATCCAGAAAACCTACGAGACCCCACATGACCGAGATCGAATTCAACGCACTGGCCGCGCAGGGATACAACCGCATCCCCCTGGTGGCCGAAACCTACGCCGACCTGGACACCCCGCTGGCCATCTACCTGAAGCTGGCCCACAGCGGCCCCCAAGGCGGCCGCATGAGCTGCCTGATGGAATCGGTGGTGGGCGGCGAACGCTTCGGACGCTATTCGTTCATCGGCCTGCCGGCGCGCACCGTGATCCGTGCCAGCGGCACGACCACCGAAGTACTGCGCGACGGCCAGGTCAGCGAGACGCACGAAGGCGACCCGCTGGCCTTCATCGAGCAGTACCAGGCCCGCTTCAAGGTGGCCGTGCGTCCCGGCATGCCACGCTTCTGCGGCGGCCTGGCCGGCTATTTCGGCTACGACACCGTGCGGCACATCGAGCCGCGCCTGGGCCCGGCGGTCAAGCCGTTCCCGGCGGGCATGGACGGCGGCACGCCCGACATCATGCTGATGCACGTCGACGAACTGGTGATCGTGGACAACCTGGCCGGCCGCACTTACCTGATGGTGTATGCCGACCCCACCCAGCCCGAGGCCTACAGCCGCGCCCAGCGCCGCCTGCTGGACCTGCGCGCGCGCCTGCGCCGTCCGGTGGAAATCCCGTACAGCCACGCCAGCATGCAGACCGACGAGCGGCGCGACTTCAAAAAAGAAGACTACCTGGCCGCCGTGCGCCGGGCCAAGGAATACATCGCCGCCGGCGACCTGATGCAAGTGCAGGTGGGCCAGGTGATCGCCAAGCCGTTTCGCGATGCGCCGCTGTCGCTGTACCGCGCGCTGCGTTCGCTGAACCCGTCTCCCTACATGTACTTCTGGAACTTCGGCGACTTCCAGGTGGTGGGCGCGTCGCCCGAGATCCTGGTGCGCCAGGAGCAGGTCAACGACAACGGCGTGGCCAAGTCGCAGGTCACCATCCGCCCGCTGGCCGGCACGCGCAAGCGCGGCTCCACGCCCGAGCAAGACCTGGCGCTGGCCGAAGAACTGCGCGCCGACCCGAAAGAAGTCGCCGAACACGTGATGCTGATCGACCTGGCGCGCAACGATGTGGGCCGGGTGGCCGAAGTGGGCTCGGTGAAGCTGACCGATACCATGACCATCGAGCGCTATTCGCACGTGATGCACCTGGTGTCGAACGTGACGGGCACCCTGAATGCCGGCATGAGCAGCATGGACGTGCTGCGCGCGACCTTCCCGGCCGGCACGCTGACCGGCGCGCCCAAGGTGCGCGCCATGGAAATCATCGACGAGCTCGAACCGGTGCGCCGCGGTATCTACGGCGGCGCGGCCGGCTACCTGAGCTACGGCGGCGAAATGGACGTGGCCATCGCCATCCGCACCGGCGTGATCAAGAACGGCATGCTGTACGTGCAGGCGGCCGCCGGCATCGTGGCCGATTCCAACCCCGAACTCGAGTGGGCCGAGACCGAGGCCAAGGCCCGCGCCGTGCTGCGCGCCGCCGAACAAGTGCAGCATGGCCTGGACGAGCCCATCTAAGGCCCGCCCTAGCCGCCCCCTATTCCAAGCAACCGCGCAACCCATTCCGCAGGTGCCCCATGCTCTTGATGCTAGATAACTACGATTCCTTTACCTACAACCTGGTGCAGTATTTCGGCGAACTGGGCGAAGACGTGCGGGTGGCCCGCAACGACCAGATCACCCTGGACGAGATCGCCGCCCTGAAGCCCGACCGCATTTGCGTGTCGCCCGGGCCGTGTTCGCCGGCCGAGGCCGGGGTATCGGTGGCGCTGATCCAGCGCTTTGCCGGCCAGGTGCCCATCCTGGGCGTGTGCCTGGGCCACCAGGCCATCGGCGCGGCCTACGGCGGCGATATCGTGCGGGCCCAGCAGATCATGCACGGCAAGACGGTGCAGGTAACGCACCGCGGCACCGATGTGTTCGCCGGCCTGCCCTCGCCCTACACAGTGATCCGCTACAACTCGCTGACCATCGCGCCCGATACCCTGCCCGATTGCCTGGAGGTGACCGCCACCGCGCCCGACGGCGACATCATGGGGGTACGCCACAAGTCGCTGCCCCTGTACGGGGTACAGTTTCATCCCGAGTCCGTGCTGAGCGAGCATGGACATGACCTGCTGCGCAATTTCCTGAACATCCGATAAGAAGGGGACAACACATGACCATCTCGCCCACCGAAGCCCTGACGCGCTGCATCGAGCATCGCGAAATCTTCCACGATGAAATGCTGCACCTGATGCGCATGCTGATGCGCGGCGAAATGTCGCCGCAGATCGCCAGCGCGCTGCTGATGGGCTTGCGCGTCAAGAAAGAGACCGTCGGCGAAATCACCGCGGCGGCACAGGTCATGCGCGAGTTCGCCACGCCGGTCGCCACGCCCAACCCGCAAGACCTGCTGGACATGTGCGGCACGGGCGGCGACGGCAGCCATACGTTCAATATCTCGACCACCGCGATGTTCGTGGCCGCCGCGGCCGGCGTGCCGATCGCCAAGCACGGCGGGCGCAGCGCCTCGTCGTCATCGGGCAGCGCCGACGTGCTGGAAGCCCTGGGCGCCAACTTGGTGCTCAGCCCCGGGCAGGTGGCCGAGTGCATCCAGGCAGTCGGCATCGGTTTCATGTTTGCCCCGGCCCACCACAGCGCCATGAAAAACGTGGCGCCGGTGCGCAAAGAGCTGGGGGTGCGCACCATTTTCAACATCCTGGGGCCGCTGACCAATCCGGCCAATGCCGCCAACCAGTTGATGGGCGTGTTCCACCCCGACCTCGTCGGCATCCAGGTACGCGTCTTGCAGCGCCTGGGGTCGCGCCATGTACTGATCGTGCATGGCAAGGACGGCATGGACGAGGCCTCGCTGGGCGGCGCCACCCTGGTGGGCGAACTGAAAGACGGCGAAATCCGCGAATATGAGATCCACCCTGAAGACTACGGCCTCTCGATGGTGTCTAATCGGGGCATCAAGGTGGCCAACCGCGAAGAATCTCGCGCGCTTGTCATCCAGGCGCTGGACAATGTCGACGGCGTTGCCCGCGACATCGTCGCCCTGAATGCGGGCCTGGCCATTTACGCCGGCAACAAGGCCGATACCATCGGGCAGGCGCTGTCGCTGGCCTTTGAAACGATTTCTAACGGCTCGGCCCGCGCCAAGCTGGAAGAGTTCTGCGCATATACCCGGAAATTCCAGAAATGAACGACATTCTTGCGAGGATCCTCGCCGTCAAGGTCGAGGAAGTCGCTACTGCCCGCCAGATGCGCAGCGAAGCCGAACTGCTGCGCGAAGCGCAGGCCCGGCAAGACGTGCGCGGCTTTGCCCAGGCCATCGAAGACAAGATCGCCCAGGGCAAGGCCGGCGTCATCGCCGAGATCAAGAAGGCCTCGCCATCGAAAGGCGTGCTGCGCGATGACTTCAACCCCGCCGCCATCGCCGCCACCTACGCGATGCATGGCGCGGCCTGCCTGTCGGTGCTGACCGACGTGCAGTTCTTCCAGGGCTCGCACGACAACCTGCGGCGTGCCCGCGCCGCATGCCCGCTGCCCGTGCTGCGCAAGGATTTCGTCATCGATCCCTACCAGGTGATCTCGGCGCGCGCCATGGGGGCCGACTGCGTGCTGCTGATCGTGGCGGCCTTGTCGCCCGCCCATTTGCGCGAGCTGGAAGGCCTGGCCATGGAACTGGGCATGGACGTGCTGGTCGAGGTACACGACGCCAAAGAGCTGGACGTGGCGCTCAGCCTGAAGACCCCCCTGCTGGGCATCAACAACCGCAACCTGCGTACGTTCGAGACCCGCCTGCAGAACACGCTGGACCTGCTGCCGCAGATTCCCGCCGGCAAGCGCGTCATCACCGAAAGCGGCATCCTGTCGCCCGAAGACGTCAAACTCATGCGCAGCCACCAGGTCGATGCCTTCCTGGTGGGCGAAGCCTTCATGCGCGCGGAAGATCCGGGCACGGAACTGGCCCGCCTGATGGGCTGACCGCCCGGCTGCGATGGTAGCCGGGCCCACGCTGGCCACGCCGAGGATTAACATGGGTGCACGATCCGCTCCAGGAGAGACACGATGAAATCCCGATTGCGCTTGCTGTCGCTTGTCGCCGCCGCGCTGCTGATGGCGGGTTGCGCCAATGGCGACCACCAGCCTGGCCCCCCTCACCCGGGCGCCGCCAACCCGTACAGCAACGGCGGCTTCCACGACGCGGGGCCGAACTATCCGAACACGGGGCCCTAGGCGGGGCCGGCTATTTCCCGCCCGAGACCTCGATGAACGACCCGGTGGTATAGCCGGCTTCGTCCGAGAAGAACCACATCACCGCACCCGCCACTTCCTGCGCAGTGCCGCCGCGCTGCAGCGGGATGGCGCTGGCCAGGCGGTCGACGCGGCCCGGCTCGCCGCCGCTGGCGTGCATCTCGGTATAGATGGTGCCCGGCCGCACGGCGTTGACCCGTATGCCGTCGCCCGCCACTTCTTTCGACAGGCCGATGGTCAGGGTGTCCAGCGCCCCCTTCGAGGCGGCATAGTCGACATATTCGCCCGGCGACCCCAGCCGGGCCGCCACCGACGACACATTGACGATGGCGCCGCCGCGCCCGCCGTGGCGTGGCGCCATGCGGCGCACAGCCTCGCGGCAACACACCAGCGCGCCGACCACGTTGGTGGCCAGGATGCGCGCCACGCGCGCGGCATCCATGTCTTCGACGCGCATCTGCGTTTCCAGCACGCCCGCATTGTTCACCAGCGCATCGACACGGCCCAGTTCGCGGTCCACGGTCTGGAACAGTTGCACGATCTGGGCCTCGTCGGCCACGTCGGCGGCCACCGCGATGGCCCGCCCGCCGTCGGCCTGGATGACCCGCACCACGTCATCGGCCGCATCGCGGCGCCGATGGTAATTGACGCAAACCGCGTAGCCGCGTTGAGCGGCCAACCGGGCAACGGCGGCGCCGATGCCGCGGCTGGCGCCGGTGACGATCATGACTTTATCCGACGAGGGCATGCGGGGCTCCGTAGAAAAGGGGAAGTCGCTAGGCTTGCGCGGCAGGGCCGCGCGCGGCCCATTGCAGGGCGTCTTCGAGGCGGTCGTTGCCCCAGAACATTTCGCTGCCCACCATCAGGCTGGGCGCACCGAAAATACCCAGTTCGCGCGCGCGGTCGACCTGCCGCCGCAAGGCCTCTTTGGTACTTTCCCGGCACGCCTGTTCGATCAGCGCCGGGCCATCCTGCGCCAGGCCGTCCAACAAGGCGGCCACGACGTCCTGATCCTGGATATCGAGGTCGTCGACGAAATTGGCGCGAAACACCGCCCGGCAGAAATTGCGCCCCCATGGCTGGTCTTGCCCCAGCAAGGCCACGCGCGCCGACAGCACGCTCATGCGCGGAAACTGGCTGGGCCGCTGGTAGCCGATACCGTACTTGTCGGCCAGGCGCGCGATGTCGCGCATCATGTAGGCGCCCTTGCCCGGGAACAGCCGAAACGGCGAATCGTTCCACCCCTGGGCCTGGAAAATCGGCCCCAGCAGAAACGGCCGCAGCGCAACGCGCACGCCGGCCTGGCGCGCCAGCGGCTCGATCCGCTCGATAGCAAAGTAGCTGTAGGGGCTGGCGAAATCGAACCACATTTCGCAGGGCAAGGCAGGCGACGCGCTCATGCGGAAGGCTCCAGGATAAAGGCGACCCGCGCATCGGGCAGGCCGCTCAGGACAATATCGCGATTGCCGCCCAGCCGCACGGTATCGCCGGCGGCGAGCACATAGTCTTCGCGGCAACGGTCTTCGGATATCCACACCGTACCGGACTCGCACAGGATACGCAGCCCGCGGCCGCGCCTCAAGCGCACGACAGCCCGGGCCGGCAAGGCCAATGACATTCCCTGGGTGCAATACAGCTGGATGGCGGGGCTGGCCATGGCGGCTCCTGGCTGCGGCATGGCCCCAGGGGGCCATGTCTCGTCTGTTGCCATTGAACGCCCGGCGGGTATGATTGTTCAACCGATTTCCACGCCGCAGTCACATGCGCCACCGGAATGCCATACCCCTTATCGAAGCTGCCGCCGCTGGACCTGGTACGCGGGTTCGTGGCCGTGGGGCGGCGCATGAGCATCACCGTCGCCGCGCAAGACATGCACGTAACGCAGTCGGCGATCAGCCGCCAGGTTCGCGCCCTTGAGGCGCACCTGGGGGTCGCGCTGCTGTCGCGCGGCTTCCGCTCGGTATCGTTCACCTCTGAAGGCGCGCAACTGTTCCGCATGGCCGACCCCTGGCTGACACAGTTGGGCGAACTGGCCGGGCAATGGCGCGCACCCGAACGCCGCACGCCGGTCACCGTCACCACCACCATCGGCGTGGCGTCGCTCTGGCTATTGCCGCGGCTGGGCGATTTCCAGGCCGCCCACCCCACGGTGGACGTGCGCGTGGCGGCCGACAACCGCGTGCTGGACATCGACCGCGATGGCGTCGACATCGCCATCCGCTACAGCCCGCGCGAGACGGCGCCCGACGGTGCACGATGGCTGTTCGGCGAAGCCGTGGTGCCTGTGGCGCATCCGTTGCTGGGCATCGCCAGGCTCGACGCGGCCACCCTGGCCGGCCAGGTCCTGCTGGAATTCGACGACCCCACGCGCCCGTGGCTGCAATGGTCGGAATGGCTGCAGGCCCACCAACTGGGCCGGGTCCAGCCCAAGGGCATGCTGCGCTTTAACCAATACGACCAGATCGTGCACGCGGCGCTGGCCGGCCACGGCGTGGCGCTGGGCCGGCACGCGCTGGTCGAGCCGCTGCTGGCGCAGCAACGCCTGGTCGCCGTGGGCGACGTCCTGCAAAACGCCGCGCGCCATGCGTACTGGATGATATGCGGCGCGCAGCCGCGTTCGGCCGAAGTGAACATCGTGGCCGACTGGCTGGCCGACCAGGCGCGCGCCACCGCGCACGTGCCGGGTTGATTCGCGCTATTCTCGACGCACTCTCGCTTGCCATACGGAGCCCCTGCTCATGCGCTTTCCGGCCTGTTCCCTGTCGCGCGGCACATTGTGCGCGCTCAGCCTGTCTGCCGCGGCCCTGCTGGCCTGCGGCACATCCCCCGCGCTGGCCACCGCCCCGAGCCAGACTGCCCAAGCCCCCGGGTTCTATCGCATGGCGCTGGGCGACTTCGTCGTCACCGCGCTGTACGACGGCTATGTAGACCTGGACCCGACCATTCTCAGCGGCGCCAGCGCACAAGATATACAGGCGCTGCTGGCCAGCATGTTCGTGCCCTTCGACCCGGGCATGCAGACCGCGGTCAACGGCTACGTCGTGCAGAACGGCAAGCAGGTCGTGCTGGTCGATACCGGCGCGGGGCCCTGCCTGGGCCCCACGGCCGGTGGCCTGGCCGACAATCTGCGCGCCGCCGGCTTCCAGCCCGAGCAGGTCGACGCCGTGCTGCTGACGCACCTGCACCCCGACCATGCCTGCGGCCTGCTGACCGCCGAAGGTACGACGCTGTTCCCCAACGCCGACGTCTACGCGGCCCGTGCCGAGGCCGACTTCTGGCTGAGCGCTACCGTGGCAGCACAGGCCCCCGCCGACGTCCAGGCGTTCTTCAAGATGTCGCGCGATTCGGCCGCCCCCTATCAGGCCGCCGGCAGATTCCTGACCTACCAGCCCGACGACACCTTGCTGCCCGGCGTGCAAGCCGTGCCCACCCCTGGCCATACGCCGGGCCATACCTCGTACCTGTTCACCTCGGGACGACAAAGCCTGCTGGTCTGGGGCGATATCGTGCACAGCCATGCGGTGCAGTTCGCCCGCCCGGAAGTGGCCATCGAGTTTGACGTGGACAGCGCGCAGGCCGTGGCCAGCCGCAAGAAAGTCTTTGCCGACGCGGCGCGCAACCAGCTATGGATAGCCGGTGCCCACCTGCCCTTTCCCGGGCTGGGCCACGTGCGCGCCGATGGCCAGGGCTATGCGTGGGTACCGGCAGAATACGCGCCGCTGCGCCAACACCCCGCCAAGCCATGAAACCGCTACAGCCGCCGTAACAGCAGACTGTCGAATTTACTTGTCTTCGCTTGCCACGCAACGGTAAGCCAGCGCCGCGAGTATCGCCCCGGCGATCGGCGCGACCCAGAACAACCACAGTTGCTCGAGCGCCCATCCGCCCACGAACAGGGCCGGGCCGGTAGAACGAGCCGGATTCACCGACGTGTTGGTGACGGGGATGCTGATCAAGTGGATCAGCGTCAACGCCAGGCCGATCGGAATGGGGGCAAAGCCCGCCGGCGCGCGCTTGTCGGTGGCACCCAGGATCACGAACAGGAAACCGAAGGTCAGCACGACTTCGCACACCAGCGCGGCGCTCAAGGCGTACTGGCCAGGCGAGTGCTCACCGTAGCCGTTGGCCGCGAAACCGCTGGCGACCAGGTCGAAGCCCGGCTTGCCGCTGGCGATCCAGGCCAGCACCGCGGCCGCGATCACGGCGCCGATGACCTGCGCCACGGCATACGGCACGATCTCGCGGGCCGGAAAGCGCCCGCCCACCGCCAGGCCGACCGTGACCGCCGGGTTGAAGTGCCCGCCCGAGATGTGGCCCAGAGCGTACGCCATGGTCAACACCGTAAGCCCGAATGCCAATGCGACACCCGCGAAACCAATGCCTAACTCGGGAAAGCCGGCGGCCAACACCGCGCTTCCGCAACCGCCCAGAACCAGCCAGAAAGTGCCGATGAGCTCGGCCGTGCAACGCTTGGGTAACGAAGACATGATGCATTTCTCCATGAAAAACCGCAGTGAGCGTATCGCAACCACATCAAGTACAAAGTGAAGCTTTGCAAAGAGCACCTGGCCGCCCGCAGCGTATTCCCGGAATTCCGGCGCTGCGCGCAGCGATTACCATGGCGTTTTCCACTGTGCCCCCCATGCCATGCAAGAGACAGCCAGCCACCAATTGTCGATGACCATCCTGATGACGCCGGACATGGCGAATTTCGCGGGCAACGTCCACGGCGGGACCATTCTGAAGTATCTGGACCAAGTTGCCTATGCCTGTGCCAGCCGTTATGCCGGGCACTATGTCGTTACCCTGTCGGTCGACCAGGTGGTTTTTCGGCAGCCCATCCATGTGGGCGAACTGGTCACTTTCCTGGCATCGGTGAACTACACCGGGCGCACGTCGATGGAAATCGGCATCAAAGTCATTACCGAAGACATCCGCGGACAGGTCGTGCGCCACGCCAATAGCTGCTTTTTCACCATGGTGGCGGTGGACGATCAGGGCCAGCCCACGGCGGTACCTCAATTAGCCTTGCATACGCTGGAAGAAAAGCAGCGGCACGACGCCGCGCGCGAGCGCCGCGAACTGCGCCAGGCAATGGAAAAGCATCACCAGGAAATCAAGCGGCGGGCGCAAGACCCGTCGGTGGATAGCAGCGCATAAATGGAATCGGCGGCTCGTTGTTGCGGCATCGCAACGAAAAGGGCTGCCAACGCCTTGGGATTTTCCCTAGTTTTGTATTCGGCCCTGTGCGCCGAGGCCACTTGCATGGCCCCGAGAGAGCGCCGCGGCGCGGCTTGCCGCCGCGCCGGCCGGTTGGCAAACGGCCCGCCCTTCGCCCCCAGTGTCCATCTGCCGTACATTTTTTCAACGAATTGCGGGGCCGAATTTATCCAGCAATTTGATCAAAAGCGGCCCGATGCGGCGCAATTGTTCGAGATGCACGGCAGATAAGGCTTGCAGCTTGGTCTCGGCCAGTGGCGTCAGGGTGACGCGCACGCGACGGCCGTCGGCCGGATCCATGGAACGGGAGACCATGTCCATGCGCACCAGCCGGCTGATGAGTTCAACCGCGCTGTGGTGCTTGATGCAGAGTTTTTCGGCCAGTTCGCCCACGGTAAGGGCCTGCGCCCCGCTACCCTTGATGGTAAGCAAGGCCTGATGCTGCTGCGGCGACAAACCCTGGCCGTGAGCCTCGGCTTCGCTGAAAACGGTGAAGCACCGCAGCGCGTAGCGGAACTCGGCCAAGGTGGCGAAATCGGCCGGTTGCAATTCCCGCGTTTCGATATCGGCCCCCCGGATAGTTAGAGGATTCACCAACAGAATTCTAAACTACATCGTGATACGATCAATTCGACTTGGACTATGCGTGCTGGCGGTGCGCTGAGTGTCCGGACGCTTGCAGAACCCGATATGGCTCGCGCCGCCGTGCCATATTTTTTTTTATACGTTTCATGTCCAAGCCTCATGCGTCCTCCGGCACTGCGTCTCCGCCTCTCGGGTTTCAGCAACCTGGCACGGCACAATACGGAGACCTTCTATGCAGCTAAAGAACAAGCAAGACTTCTGGTCGGGGGTGATGTTCGCCCTGATCGGCGTAGGATTTGCGCTTGGGGCCACCCAATACAACATGGGCACATCCGCCCGCATGGGCCCCGGCTATTTTCCCTTCTGGCTAGGTGTCTGCCTGGCCATCCTGGGCGCCACAGTCGCCCTGGGCGCGATCTCCGCCAAGGCCACTGAAACCAAGATCGACAAGTTCGACTTCAAGATCCTGTTCATCATCATCGGTTCCGTCGTCCTGTTCGGGTTGCTGCTGCGCCCGCTGGGCCTTTATGTATCGCTGTTCATCCTGGTCGTGGGTAGCAGCATTGCCAGCCACGAATTCAGTTGGCGCGTGTCGCTGATCAACGGCATTTGCCTTGTGGCGTTCTGCTGGCTGGCGTTCATCAAGGGCCTGGGATTGATCTTCCCGCTGTGGCCGGCGTTTCTTGGCTTGAACTAAAAAACAGGGGAAGACAACATCATGGAATTGCTGGATAACCTCGCGCTCGGATTCTCCGTCGCGTTCACCCCCGAGAACCTGCTGTACGCCCTGCTGGGTTGTATCCTGGGCACGCTGGTCGGGGTGCTGCCCGGGCTGGGCCCGGTTCCCACCATCGCAATGCTGCTGCCGATCACCTACGTGCTGCCCCCGGTGGCCGGCCTGATCATGCTGGCAGGCATTTATTACGGTACGCAATACGGCGGGTCCACCACCGCCATCCTGGTCAACCTGCCAGGCGAGACATCAGCGGTGGTGACAGTGCTCGATGGGCACCAGATGGCGCGCAATGGACGCGCCGGGGCAGCATTGTCGCTGGCTGCCATCGGCTCGTTCTTTGCAGGCAGCGTCACCACCATGCTGATCGCCGCCTTCGCGCCCCCGCTGGCCGAAGTCGCCTTCAAGTTCGGTCCCGCCGAATACTTCTCGCTGATGACCCTGGGCCTGATCGGCGCCGTGGTGCTGGCCTCGGGTTCGCTGCCCAAGGCCATCTGCATGATCTTGCTGGGCCTGCTGCTGGGCATGGTGGGCACCGACGTCAACTCGGGCGTGGCCCGCTACGACTTCGGCATCCCCGAACTGCAAGACGGCATCGACTTCGCCATCGTGGCCATGGGCGTGTTCGGCTTCGCCGAAATCCTGTCCAACCTCGAACAAAAGGAAAACCGCGTCGAGCTGCAGGACAAGATCGGTTCGCTGTACCCCAATCGCCAGGAAATCCGGGAAGCCGTCCCTGCCATCGTGCGCGGCACGGCACTGGGTTCGATGCTGGGCATCCTGCCCGGCGGCGGTTCGGTGCTGTCGGCCTTTGCGTCCTACACGCTGGAAAAGAAGCTGTCGAAGGAACCCGAGCGCTTCGGCAAGGGCCACCCGGCCGGCCTGGCCGGCCCTGAATCGGCCAACAACTCGGGCGCGCAGGCTTCGTTCATCCCGCTCCTGACGCTGGGTATCCCGGGTAACGCCGTGATGGCGCTGATGGTCGGTGCCATGACCATCCACAACATCCAGCCCGGCCCGCAGGTCATGACCAGCCACCCGGACTTGTTCTGGGGCCTGATCGCCTCGATGTGGATCGGCAACCTGATGCTGGTGGTGCTGAACCTGCCGCTGATCGGCATATGGGTCAAGCTGCTGAAGGTGCCCTACCGCATCCTGTTCCCGGCCATCCTGGTGTTCTGCACGATCGGCGTGTATTCGCTGAACTACAACACGTTCGACATCTACACCACGGCAATCTTCGGCGTCATCGGCTACTTCTGGGCGAAACTGAAGTGCGAAGGCGCGCCGCTGCTGCTGGGCCTGGTACTGGGCCCCATGATGGAAGAGAACTTCCGCCGTGCCCTGCTGCTGTCGCGCGGTGACTTCTTCACCTTCGTCGAGCGTCCGCTGTCGGCTTCACTGCTGGCCGCCGCCGCCGTACTGGTGGTGCTGGTAGCGCTGCCGTCGATTCGCAAGAAGCGCCAGGAAACCTTCGTCGAAGAGGACTGACGCATCGAAAGCAGGTGCCGGACCCGCCCGGCATCTGCCAACGGACGACACGCTGCGTGAACAGGTGTCAGGTGCCCCAAGGCGCCTGACACCTTTTTTTTTGCCCTGTTACTTGGCGTACGCCACAACCACACCTTTTGCATTGACTCAAATCAATAATAGTTGTGCACGCAACCAAATCCTTATATAGTTGCGCACACAACTAATACAAGGAGACCCGGCATGACGGACCCTGCCCCGTTGCCTGCCCATGTAGCCGTCCTGATCGCCGGGGGTGGCCCGGTGGGGCTGGCACTGGCGGCGCTGCTGGCCGAGTACGGCATCGCCTCGCTGACGGTCGAGGCCGATGACGGCTACTGCACGGGCAGCCGCGCCATTTGCATATCGCGCCGCTCGCAAGAGATTCTGTCGTGGATCGGCGCCGACCGGCCGCTGGTGGGCAAGGCGCTGCCCTGGAACAGCGGGCGCAGCTACTACCGCAACCAGGAAGTGCTGCGCTTCGAGATGCCCAGCGACCCCACCCAGCGCTATGCGCCGATGGTCAACATCCAGCAGTACTACATCGAGGCGTATGCCCACCAGGCCTCGCAGCGCGGCCGGGCGCCCGCGCAGGTGGCCTGGTCGAGCCGGGTGGCGCAGGTACGGCCCGACGCCGCCGGCGTCACGGTATGCATCGACAATGCCGACGGCTCGCACACCGTGCGGGCCGATTGGGTGGTGGCCTGCGATGGCGGCCGCAGCACCGTGCGCGAGCAACTGGGCCTGGCCCTGCACGGTATGCAGTACGAAGGCCGCTACGTCATCGTCGATATCGAGCAGGCGTCATCGCGCCCCACCGAACGGCTGGCCTGGTTCGATCCGCCGTCCAACCCTGGCTCTACCCTGCTGATGCACCGCCAGCCCGACAACGTATGGCGCATCGACTACCAGATCGGCGATGACGAAGATGCGCAAGCCGCCGTGCAGCCCGAGAACGTGCTGCCGCGCGTGCAAAGCCACCTGGACATGATCGGCGAGACCGAGCCGTGGAAGCCCTTGTGGATCTCGATGTACAACGCCAAGTGCCTGACGCTGGACAGCTACCGCCACGGCCGCGTGCTGTTCGCGGGCGATGCCGGGCACCTGGTGCCGATCTTCGGCGTGCGCGGCTTGAATTCCGGCCTGGACGATGCCGGCAACCTGGCCTGGAAACTGGCCTGGGTACTGCGCGGCCACGCCGACGATACGCTGCTGGACAGCTACAGCCAGGAACGCGTGCATGCCACCCGCCAGAACCTGAGCTATGGCGCGAAAAGCACCGAATTCATGGCGCCGCCAGACTACGGTTTCCGGCTGCTGCGCGAGGCCGCGCTGCGCCTGTCGCTGGCCGACCCCAGCGTGTGTTCGCTGATCAATCCGCGCCAGTCATCGCCGATTTCGTACCGGGGCTCGGCCTTGAATGCGGCCGACGGCGTGCCCCAGGCTGGCCCGCAGGCCGCCCCCGGCGAACCCGCGCCCGAGGCACGGGTGCGGCAAGACGGCAAGACCTGCCACCTGACCCGGCAATTCGGCCGGGCGTTCACCGTGCTGGCCTTCGACTGCGACCCGGCCGCGCTTGCACCGCTGGCAGACCTGGCGCAGGCCGCCACGCCGTTGCGCATCCTGTCGATCGGCCGCGCGCCCGGCGCCGCCCTGCACGACGCCGACGGGCAGGCCTGTGAGCGCTACGGTGCCCGGCCAGGCACGCTGTACGCCATTCGCCCCGACGGCTATGTGCTGGGCCGTTGGCGGCAGGCAGACATATCCGTCGCGCGCCTGGCGCTGGCGCCTTATCATCCTTTTACGCAGCAGGCCCGCCATGACTGAATCCGACCTGGACCTGGCTTACACCCAATTGGCACAAGCCCTGACGCGGGTCGGCGACGCCCAGGCGCCGCTGTTCCTGTCGGCGCTCTGCCTGTCGCTGATCAGCCGGCAGGATGCGGCCGCGCCCGTGCTGGCCCTGATCGAGCAGGCCGAGCAAGCCGCGCGGGCCTGATTGCCGTACCCGATAGCAGTACCTGTTTGCATCACCCCCTGCCGTACCCATTGCCAAGATCGCAGCACCCACAATACGGAGACAACGCATGAACCGTTACCTGAAGGCCGCAGCCGCCCTGCTGCTGGCCGCCGGCGCCACCGCATCCCAGGCTGCCGACTACCCCACCCGTGCCATCGAATGGGTCGTGCCCTATCCGGCCGGCGGCGGCACCGATATCGTGGCCCGCACCCTGGCCCAGCAGATGAGCCAATCGCTGGGCCAGGCGCTGGTCATTGCCAACAAACCGGGCGCGGCCACCGCGATCGGCGCCGACTATGTGGCGCGCGCGCAGCCCGACGGCTACACCATGCTGTCGGCCGACACCGCGACCCTGGCCGCCAACCCCGCGCTGTATCCGAAACTGTCGTACGACCCCGCCACGGACCTGAAATCAGTAGGCCTGATGGCGCGCTTCGCCATGATCCTGGTGGTGAACCCGTCGGTGCCGGCCAAGACGCTGGACGAGCTGTCGTCCTGGATCAAATCGCAGTCCAACGGGGTCGACTACGCCTCGCCGGGTTCGGGCAGCCCGCACCACCTGGCCACCGAGCTGTTTCGCCTGCGCACCGGCCTGCCCCTGGTGCATGTGCCTTATCGCGGGGCGGCGCCGGCCGTGCAGGATGTGATCGGCGGCCAGGTACCCATGATGTTCATCGATTCGGCCACCGGCCAGCAGTACATCGCGTCGGGCCGTCTGCGCGCCATCGCGGTGGCCAGCGCCAAGCGCCTGGATTCGATGCCCGACACGCCCACGCTGATCGAACTGGGAATGAAGGATTTCGAGGCCTATGCCTGGCAGGGGCTGGCGGTGCCCAAAGGTACGTCCGATGCCATCGTCGAGCGCCTGAATACGGCCTTGCGGGGCGCACTGGATACCCCCGAGGTACGCGAGAAATTCAAGGCCATGGGCCTGGAAGCCATCCCCAGCACGCCCCAGGAAATGACCGCCTATGCCCAGGCCGAGCGCGAGAAATGGGGCAAGGTCATCCGCGACAGCAAAATCACCATCAACTGACCGATGGCGGGCCCTGCCCGCCACCCGGACCATGCCTGCCCAAGCCAACGCCCCCGCTTCCCTGCCCGCCCTCGAACGCTTCCTGACCTACCGGATGCACGTGGTCAACAAGGTGTCCGACCGCGACAGCAACCGCGCGTACCAGGATACTTGCGGCCTGCCGCTGGGCGAGGCGCGCTGCCTGGCGGCCATCGGCCGCTACGCGCCCCTGTCGGTCAACGAGCTGGCCCGGGCCGCCAACCTGAACAAGGGCCAGGCCAGCCGCTCGGCCCAGGCCCTGGTCGAGCGCGGCCTGGTCACCAAACAGGCGTGCGAGAACGATGCGCGCGGCGTGCTGCTGATGCCTACCGGCGAAGGCCAGGCACGCTACGCCCGGATCGTGGCGCTGATCGCTCGCCGCAACGATGAGATTTTCGGTTGCCTGAGCAAGCAAGAACAGGCCCAGTTGGGCGCCATGCTGGACCGCGTCATTGCGCACATGGCCGATGCCGATGCCGAAGGGGCGTGACGGCCGCGCGCCGGTGCGCAGGCCTGCACGCATCGAAACACTCGCATTAAGATAGCGCATGCAACACTAGCGTCAGCCTTTTCCAACCAAATGACGGCAGACATGATGCTCGGCAATGGCAAGGCGGTGGCGGGTACCTGCAAGCTCATCAGGGTGTTGGCCCTTGCTGCCTGCGCACTGGTGCTAACGGGCTGTTCATCGCCCGTGCGGCTGATGCCCACGCCCTTGAAATTCACCACGGGCTACGTCGACCCCTTCGCGCGCGGCGGGCAGAACGGAAAAAGCTCATTCATCTCCCTGTTCTACGCCACCAACCGCGCGGTGCTCCTCGAATCGCGCCAGCCGGTCTACACCATTTTCCCCAGCGACACGCTGCGCCTGGGCACGGCGCTGGTCCGCATCGGCGACGGAACGCTCGACTGGGACCGCATAACGGCCTTGTCCACGTCCGACGTCGAGCGCGGGCGTCCCATACTGAGCCTGGAGCGCCTGGACGAACAGGCCTCGTTCGACATCGGCAACGAGACCGCGCCCAACGCGCAGACACGCGCGTTCCTCGCGGACATCAACCGGGCGCTGGACGCCAGCCCGCAAAAAGACCTGATCGTTTATGTGCATGGCTTCAACAACGCCGTGTGGCGCGGCACGGCGCAGGCGGCACAGTTCCATCACTTTACCGGCCGGCAGGCGGTCGTCCTGGCGTTCTTGTGGCCGTCCGCCGGCAGCCTGCTGTCATACGCGACCGACGTGCGCGTGGCCCGCGCATCGGTGCCGGCGTTTGCCCGGCTGGTGGATATGCTGCTCGCGCATACCGATGCCGAGCACATCAATATCCTGGCGTTCAGCGCGGGCGCGCGGATTGCCAGCGAAGGGCTGGCGGTGCTGTCGCGCCCGCGCCAGGGCGAGTCGCCGGAAGATGTCCGGGCCCGCCTGCGATTGGGCCAGGTCTATTTTGCAGCACCCGATGAAGATGTGGACCGCTTCGTGGCCGACCTGAGCACGTACATCCCATTTACCAGCCGGGTCACCCTGAGCGCCAACATGAATGACAGTGCGCTGCGGCTGGCAGCCCGCCACCAGGGCATCGCACGAGCGGGCCGACCCAACCGCGAGGTGCTGGATTCAGAACAATGGCGCTTCGTGACGGACGCATCGAAGCGCCAGAATTTCGACATCATCAACATCGACTCGCGCAAAATTCCCGGCCTGCATCGCCGCGCGCATGGGTTCTGGTACGGGAATGCCTGGGTCAGCAGCGATGTGCTCATGCAGTTCCTGTGGCACAAGCCTCCGCAAGAACGTGGGCTTGAATCCCATGTGACATCGGGAGGACTGCGCTTCTGGGCGTTTCCGCCCGACTATGAAGCGCGCGTCAGGACGCTGCTGCGGGAACGCTAGCGCGGCGGCAAGGCGCCCGACGGGTCGACCGGCTGGCCGCGATGGCGCAATTCGAAATACAGCCCCGGGCCGCTGCGGTCGGTGCTGCCCATCTCGGCAATCTGCTGGCCCTGCGATACCTTCTGCCCTTCTTTGACCAGCATCTTGCTATTGTGGGCGTAGATGCTGAGGAAGTCGCCGGAATGCTGCACGATCACCAGATTGCCGTAGCCGCGCAGGCGATTGCCGGCATACACCACGCTGCCCGCGGCAGCCGCCCGCACCGGTGTGCCGGCCTTGTTGACCAGGGTGATGCCCTTGGACGAACTGCCGTTATAGCGATGCGTGACGGTGCCGTCGGCCGGCCATACCAGCTTGATGCCGCGCACGGCGGCCGCGGACGCCGCCGGCGACGGGGCCGGCGCGCTGCCGGCAGTGGGCGCGGGTGCCGCGCCGCCTTTGGCATTGACGCGCAGCACTTGCCCCTTGCTGATGCGATTGGGGTTGGACAAGTTGTTCAAGCGCATCAGTTCCGACACGCTGGTGTTGTGCGCGCGCGCGATCTTGCTGAGCGTGTCGCCCGACTGCACGCGGTAATACCCTGGCCCGACCTTGGTCGAGCTGCAGGCTGCCAGCAGCATGAGCAGGCTGGCGCACAGCACGGTGCCGGCGCGGCGCCAGGCAAGCGTGGTTCGGGGGCGGCGGGCGGCCGCGGGCGAAGCAGGTAGGGTCGGAATAACGGGCACTGACAGCGTATCGGTATAAAAGGCTGGAATCGGGAACATCCTCGCCCAGAAGGGTAACAAGAAACGCTGTAACAGGCTTGTGCATTTGAATCAAGCGCTACGGCGCTATACCGACAAATGGCGCCGCACGTCATCGCCGCCCATCTCGGTGCGCGGCCCCTGGGCCACGACCTCGCCGCGCGATAGCACCACGAAATGGTCGGCCAGTTCATGGGCGAAATCGAAATATTGTTCGCACAGCAAAATACCGATGTCGCCGCGCTGGCGCAACAGGCGGATGACGCGGCCGATATCCTTGATGATGGACGGCTGGATACCCTCGGTGGGCTCGTCCAGGATGATCAGCCGCGGCTCGGCCACCAGCGCGCGGGCAATGGCCAGCTGCTGCTGCTGGCCACCCGACAGGTCGCCGCCACGGCGGCCCAGCATGCTTTCGAGTACCGGGAAAAGCTCGAATACCTCTTCCTTGATGCGGCGTGCCCGGGCGCCTGGAAAGCGCGCCATGCCCATGACGATGTTCTCTTCCACGGTCAGCCGGGCGAAGATGTCGCGCCCCTGCGGCACATAGGCCATGCCCAGCGCGGCCCGCCGGTGCGGTGGCAAGCGCGAGATGTCGCGCCCGTCGAAGATGACTTTGCCGCCGGCCGTGGGCAGGACACCCATCAGGCACTTCAGCAAGGTGGTCTTGCCCACGCCGTTGCGGCCCAGCAAGCCCAGGCATTCGCCCTGCCGCAACGATAGCGAGACGCCGCGCAGCGTATGGCTGCCGCCGTAGTATTGATCGATGGCCTGGATTTCCAGCATGTCAGCGCCCCAGATAGACTTCGATGACCCGCGCGTCGGCCTGCACCTGCGCCATGGTCCCTTCGGCCAGTACCGAACCCTCATGCAGCACGGTCACCTTGCCGCCGTCGGCAATGCGCGATACGAAATCCATATCGTGTTCCACCACCATCAGCGAATGGCGGCCGCGCAGCTCGTTCAACAGTTCTCCCGTACGCTCGGTCTCGGCGTCGGTCATGCCGGCCACGGGCTCGTCCAGCAACAGCAGTTGCGGTTCCTGCATCAGCAGCATGCCGATCTCGAGCCACTGCTTCTGCCCGTGCGACAGCAGGCCCGCCACCCGGTGCGCCGCATCGGCCAGGCGTATCAAGGCCAGGGTCTCGGCAATGCGGTCGGCCTGCTCGCCGGTCAGCCGCGCGAACAGCGTGGGGCGCACCCGCTTGTCGGTCTTCATGGCCAGTTCCAGGTTCTCGAACACGGTGTGCTGTTCGAACACCGTGGGCCGCTGGAACTTGCGGCCGATACCGGCGTGGGCAATCTGCGCCTCGTTCAGCGTGGCCAGGTCGATGTTCTGCCCGAAAAACGCGGTGCCTGCGGTGGGGCGCGTCTTGCCGGTGATGACATCCATCATGGTGGTCTTGCCCGCGCCATTGGGGCCGATGATGCAGCGCAGCTCGCCCACGCCTATGTCCAGCGTCAGGTCGTTCAGGGCCTTGAACCCGTCGAAACTGACCGTAATGCCGTCCAGGTACAGAATGGCGCCGTGCGTGGTGTCGACGCCCGCCGGATTGACCCGGCCGTACGAGGCCTGCCCGCTCGGTCCGCCGTTGTCGTCCGGCCCGGCGGCCGCGGGGTTGCGCGATTCAATACTCATGCGGTGTGCTCCTGGCGGCGCGCCATCCAGCGCCGCACCAGACCGACAATGCCCTGCGGCAACAACAAGGTCACCAGCACGAAGATCAGGCCCAGCGCGTACAGCCAGAATTCGGGGAACACACTGGTGAACCAGGTCTTCAGGCCATTGACGGCACCCGCGCCGATGATGGGGCCGATCAAGGTGCCGCGCCCGCCGGTAGCCACCCAGATGACCATTTCAATGGAGTTCTCGGTAGACATCTCGCCGGGGTTGATGATGCCTACCTGCGGCACGTACAGTGCGCCCGCCACGCCGCACATCACGGCCGACAGGGTCCAGACGAACAGCTTGAAACCCAGCGGCTCGTAGCCGATGAAACGCAGCCGGCTTTCGGCATCGCGCACCGCGGTCAGCACGCGGCCCAGCTTGGACTGCGTCACCGCGCGTGCCAGCACCAGGGCACCCAACAGCACCGCCAGCGTCACCCAGTACAGCGCCGCGCGGGTACCGGGCGCCGTGATGTCGAAACCCAGGATGCGCTTGAAATCGGTAAAGCCGTTGTTGCCGCCGAAACCCGTGTCGTTGCGAAAGAACAGCAGCATGGCCGCAAACGTGAGCGCCTGCGTGATGATGGAAAAGTACACGCCCTTGATGCGCGAGCGGAAGGCAAAGTAGCCAAACAGGAAAGCCAACCCCCCGGGCACCAGCACCACCAGCAGCATGGCATACCAGAAGTGGTCGGTGAACGCCCAGTACCAGGGATACGCTTTCCAGTTCAGGAACACCATGAAGTCGGGCACATCGCTCTGGTAGACGCCATCGCGGCCGATGGCGCGCATCAGGTACATGCCGTGCGCGTAGCCGCCCAGCGCGAAGAACAAGCCATGCCCCAGCGACAGGATGCCGGCATAGCCCCACACCAGGTCCAGCGCCAGGGCCGCCAGGGCGTAGCACATGAACTTGCCCAGCAGCGCCACCGCATACGCCGGCACATGCAGGGTGTGGCCCGGTGGAAAGACCAGGTTCAGGCAAGGCAGCAGCGCCAGCAGGGCCGTGGCGATGGCCAGGGCGGCCCAGGCGCGCGGGCTGAACAAAGGGCGGCGCATGGCGGCCGGGTTCAACGTGGCGGCGTTCATTCGGCGCTCCTGCCGCGCGGCGCGAACAGGCCCTGCGGCCGCTTCTGCACGAACAGCACGATCAGCGCCAGGATGGTGATCTTGGCCATGACGGCTCCGGAATAAGGCTCGAGGAACTTGTTGATGGCGCCCAGGCCCAGCGCGGCCACGACGGTGCCGGCCAACTGGCCCACGCCGCCCAGCACCACCACCATGAACGAATCGACGATGTATGCCCGACCCAGGTCGGGCCCCACATTGCCCAGTTGCGACAGCGCCACGCCGGCCAGCCCGGCGATTCCCGAGCCCAACCCGAAAGCCAGCATGTCGACCCGGCCGGTCGGCACGCCCACGCAATCCGCCATGCGGCGGTTCTGGGTAATGGCCCGCACGAACAGGCCCAGGCGGGTATGGTTCAGCAGCAGCCACACGAAGGCCACCACCAGCACCGCGAACACGATGATGGCGATGCGGTTGTACGACAGCACCAGGCTGCCCATGACCGTCAAGCCGCCGCTCATCCAGGACGGATTGCTGACTTCGACGTTCTGCGCACCGAACAGCGTGCGCACCGCCTGCATCAGCATCAGGCTGATGCCCCAGGTGGCCAGCAAGGTCTCCAGCGGCCGGCCGTAAAGCCAACGGATCACCGTGCGTTCCAGCGCCATGCCCACCAGGGCCGTCGCCACGAACGCCACCGGCAGCGCGGCGATCACGTAGGCGTCCATCCATTGGGGAAACCACGACCGGAACAGGGCCTGCACGGCATAGGTGACGTACGCGCCTATCATCAGCAGTTCACCATGCGCCATGTTGATGACGCCCATCAGGCCAAAGGTGATCGCCAGGCCCAGTGCCGCCAGCAACAGCACACTGCCCAGGCTGATGCCGTAGAACAGGTTGCCCACCCATTCCACCATCGACAGGTGGCGCTCGATGCGATGCAAGGCGGTGCCGGCGGCGGCGCGCACCTCGGCATCGGGCTCGGCATGCCGGCCCTGCGCATCTTGCTGCAACAGCGCCGCCAGCATCGGCCGGAATGCCGCGTTGCCGCTGTGGCCCAAGGTTTCGGCGGCCTGGCGCCGCACTGCTGCTGCGTCGCTCTGCAATTGCAGCGTGGCCACGGCGATCTGCAGCGCGGCCCGCACTTGTGCATCGGGCTCGCCGGCCAACGCTTTTTCCAGCATGGGCAGGGCCGCCGGTTCGGTGCCGCGCTGCAGCCTCTGCGCGGCAGCCAGTCGCTGCGCGGGATCGGGCGCATGCAGCCGCGCCGTGGCCAGCGCGGCCGCGATGGCGCGACGCAGGCGGTTGTTCACCGATACCGCGCCGGCCTGCGGCGGCAAGACCCCAGCTTGGCCCGTGGCGGCGTCGACCGTACCGGCGCCCGTGTCCACCCACAGGCTGCCATCCGGTGCCGCATACAGGCGGTCGCTGCCCAGGGCCTCGAGCACCATCACCGCTTGTGGCTCGGGCGCCGCCCCCAGCCCGGCGATGGCGTCCAGCCTGGCGCCGGTATCGTCGCCCGCCAGGGGCGCCAGCAGGGCCGGGGACAGGCCGGTCGCCGCGGCGGCCGGCAGCCAAGCCGCGGCCAGCCAGGCCGACGCCAGGCCCAGCACGAGCCGTGCAAGAAACGCGCTGCGCATCATCGCCTCGTCCCCGTGGGCTTACAGGCCCTGCTTGCTTTCGTTGCCGGGAATGTACGGGCTCCACGGCTCGGCGCGGATCGGCCCCTTGGTCTTCCACACCACGCTGAACTGGCCGTCGGCCTGGATCTCGCCGATGTAGACCGGCTTGTGCAAGTGATGATTGGTCTGGTCCATCTGGATGGTGAATCCATCCGGTGCCGCGTAGGTCTGGCCGCCCATGGCGCCGATGACAGGGTCCACATCGGTCGTGCCCGCCTTTTCGACGGCTTGCTTCCACATGTGAATCCCGACGTAGGTGGCTTCCATCGGGTCGTTGGTGACCGCGGTGGCGGCATTCGGCAGGTTGTGTGCCTTGGCGTAGGCCTTCCATTTCTCGATGAACGCGGCGTTGACCGGATTCTTGATCGACTGGAAGTAGTTCCAGGCGGCCAGGTGCCCCACCAGCGGCTTGGTATCGACGCCGCGCAGTTCTTCTTCGCCCACCGAGAAGGCCACCACCGGCACGTCGGTGGCTTTCAGGCCAGCGTTGCCCAGTTCCTTGTAGAACGGCACGTTGGAATCGCCATTGATCGTCGAGACCACGGCGGTGCGCCCGCCGGTGGCAAAGCGCTTGATGTTGGCGACAATGGTCTGGTAGTCGGAGTGCCCGAACGGCGTGTAGACCTCTTGGATGTCTTCATCCTTCACGCCTTTCGAATGCAGGAAGGCACGCAGGATCTTGTTGGTGGTGCGCGGGTACACGTAGTCGGTGCCCAGCAGCACGAAACGCTTGGCGCCGCCGCCGTCTTCGCTCATCAGGTATTCCACCGCGGGAATGGCCTGCTGGTTGGGCGCCGCGCCCGTATAGAAGACATTCTTCTCCAGCTCTTCGCCTTCGTACTGCACCGGATAGAACAACAGGCCATTCAGCTCTTTGAATACCGGCAGCACCGACTTGCGCGATACCGAAGTCCAGCATCCGAACACCGCCGCCACCTTGTCCTGCGCGAGCAGTTGGCGGGCTTTCTCGGCAAACAACGGCCAGTTCGATGCCGGGTCCACCACCACGGGTTCCAGCTTCTTGCCCAAGACGCCCCCTTGCGCGTTGATCTCTTCGATCGCCATCAAGGCCACGTCCTTGAGCGAGGTTTCGGAAATTGCCATGGTGCCCGACAGCGAATGCAGGATGCCCACCTTGATGGTGTCGGCCGCCAGCACCCCGGGTGCCCAGCCTGCCAGCGCCATCAGGCTGGCGGCGGTCAACTGCTTCAGTACGAGTCTGCGCTTCATCGCTTGGATCCTTTTTCTTGAATGGGCCGGCAGCGCCGGCGTGATCAGCCTGTGCATCGAAAGAAAGCCGCCCGCATCGCGAACGCCACGGCAACGCGTGCATCAGGGTCAAAGCAATTCCTATGCCAACTCGATGCCACTCACCGGCCGACAGCGCGCAAGGCGCCATGGGGCGCGGCTTGCGCGGCAGGCCGGGGGGTGCAGCCAGCGGGCCGGCGCCGCATGCCGACGCGCTGTCGATGTTGGTGCACATGCACGGCATCGGTGCGCTCATGCGCGAAGCCGGTGCGCCCGCATGATCCAAAAGCCGGCACGCAATGCACTCAGCAGCCCGCCCGATAGTCGTTCCATCGGCTGCAAACCCGCATGGCTGCTGGTTTTTCAAAGACCGCCAGGCGAGTTGGCATGTCGATTGCTTTGACTGGATGACTTGTATACAAGCGAGGATTCCAGGCATGAAGGCCCACGACGTCATTAATCAATCGCAAGGCTGGACCCTGGCCGAGTGGCAGGCGGCCTATCGCCAGCACGGCGCACAACCCGCCGACCTGCTGGGCCGGCTGGTCGACAGCCTGGACCCGGCCGACCCCGCCTGGATCTGCCGCGCCGATGCCACCCGGCTGCAGGCGCAACTGGCCGACCTCGCGCAGTTACGGTCGCAGGCAGGCGCAGACCTGACGCGCCTGCCGCTGTACGGCGTGCCCTTCGCCATCAAAGACAATATCGATGCCGCAGGCTGGCCCACCACGGCCGCCTGCCCGGCGTTTTCGTACGTGGCGCAGCAAGACGCCGAGGTCGTGCGGCGCTTGCGCGCCGCCGGCGCCGTCCTGATCGGCAAGACCAACCTGGACCAGTTCGCCACCGGCCTGGTGGGCACGCGGTCGCCGCATGGCGCCGTGCCCAACACCTTCGATCCCGCCTACATCAGCGGCGGCTCGAGCTCGGGTTCGGCCAGCGTCGTGGCACGCGGCCTGGCGGTATTCGCGCTGGGCACGGATACGGCGGGCTCGGGCCGCGTGCCCGCGGGCCTGAACAACATCGTCGGGCTCAAGCCCACCAAGGGCTGGCTGAGCACGCGCGGCGTGGTGCCGGCCTGCCGCACGCAGGATTGCGTGTCGATCTTCGCGCTGACCGTGGATGATGCGGACAGCGTGGCCACGGTGGCCGGCGGCTACGACACGCAAGACCCGTACTCGCGGCCCATGCCGGCCATGCCCGCCCATCTTGCGCGCCAGCCGCGGCTGGCCATTCCGGCGCAGCCCGAGTTCTTCGGCGATGCGCAGGCCCAGGCGGCCTACGATGCATCGCTGCGGGCGCTGCGCGAACTCGGCGCCACGCTGGAGCCCATCGATTTCACGGCCTTTCGAGAACTGGCCGACCTGCTGTACCAGGGCCCGTGGGTGGCCGAGCGCTACGCTGCCGTGCGTGCCCTGCACGAACGCGATCCCGATGCACTGGACCCTGTCGTGCGCGGCATCGTCGAGCAGGCGGCGCGCTACAGCGCGGTGGACACCTTCGAGGCCGAATACCGTCGCGCCGAACTGGCCCGCATCATCCAGCAAACCCTGCAGGGGTTCGATGCGATGGTGGTGCCGACATCGCCGTCCATCTACACCATTGCCCAATTGCGGGCCGACCCGCTGGCGCTGAATACCCGGTTGGGCACCTATACCAACTTCGCCAACCTGGCCGACCTGTCGGCGCTGGCCCTGCCGGGCGGCCTGCGCGCCGATGGCCTGCCGTGCGGCATCACGCTGATCGGACTGGCCTGGCAAGACCGCGCGCTGGCCGAATTCGGGCGCCGCTGGGAAGCCGCGCAGACCACGAAGCTGGGCGCGACCGCGCGGGCCAGGCCCGCCGGCGGCACGCCATCCGCCCCGGCCGGCAACGGCCAGACGGTGCTGGTGGCCGTCGTGGGCGCCCATCTGCGCGGCATGCCGCTGAACCATCAACTGAGCTCGCGCGGCGCCCGCTTCATTGAAGCCACCCACAGCGCCACGGCCTATCGCCTGTATGCGCTGGCCAACAGCACACCGCCCAAGCCCGGCATGGTGCGCGTGGCCGACGGCGCTGCGATCGCGCTTGAGCTGTGGGAACTTTCATCCGCGGCATTCGGCGAGTTCGTGGCCGAGATCCCGGCCCCGCTGGGCATCGGAACCCTGGAACTGGCCGACGGCCGCCGCGTGAAAGGCTTCATCTGCGAACCCTGCGGCATCGCCGGTGCGCGCGACATCACCGAGTTCGGCGGCTGGCGCGCCTATCTGCGCCACCTGCAAGGCACCGAAGCCCACCAAGGGGAAAAACCATAATGTTCCATACCGTACTGATCGCCAATCGCGGCGAGATCGCCGTGCGGACCATCCGCACGCTCAAGCGCCTGGGCATCAAGAGCGTGGCGGTCTATTCCGACGCCGATCGCGATGCCGCTCATGTGCGCCAGGCCGACGTGGCGGTGGCGCTGGGCGGCGACAAGGCCGCTGACAGCTACCTGCGCATCGACCGCATCCTGGAGGCGGCCCAATCCGCTGGCGCCCAGGCCATTTTCCCGGGCTACGGCTTTCTGTCGGAAAGCGCGGAATTCGCCGAGGCCTGCGAAACAGCCGGCATCGCGTTCATCGGCCCCACGCCGCGGCAGTTGCGCGAATTCGGCCTGAAGCATCGCGCACGCGAGCTGGCCGGTGCGGCCGGCGTGCCCATGACGCCCGGCACCGGGCTGCTGGCCGACAGCGCCGATGCCCAGGCGCAGGCCGAGCGCATCGGCTACCCCATCATGCTCAAGAGCACCGCGGGCGGGGGCGGTATCGGGCTGTCGCGCTGCGCCAATGCCGATGAACTGGCGGCCGCCTACGCGGCCGTGCAGCACCAGGGCCAGACCTTCTTCCGCGACAGCGGCGCCTTCCTGGAACGCTATGTCGACCAGGCCCGCCATGTCGAAGTGCAGATCTTCGGCGACGGCAAGGGCACGGTCGTGGCGCTGGGCGAACGCGATTGCTCGGTGCAGCGCCGCAACCAGAAGGTCATCGAAGAGACACCCGCGCCCGGCCTGCCGCCCGCCACGCGGGCAGCCTTGCTGCGCGCCGCCGTGATGCTGGGCGAATCGGTGGCCTATCGTTCGGCCGGCACGGTAGAGTTCATCTACGACGGCGCGCGCGATGCGTTCTACTTTCTTGAGGTCAACACGCGCCTGCAAGTCGAGCACCCGGTCACCGAGGCGGTCACCGGCCTGGACCTGATCGAATGCATGCTGCGCGTGGCCGCCGGCGATGCCCTGGACTGGAACGCCTTGCGACGCCCGCCCACCGGTGCGGCCATCGAGGTGCGCCTGTATGCCGAAGACCCCGCCCGGGGGTTCCAGCCATCGCCCGGCGTGCTGACCAGCGTGCAATTCCCTGACGATGCGCGGGTAGATGGCTGGGTGGACACGGGCACCGAAGTGCCGCCGTTCTACGACCCCATGCTGGCCAAGCTGATCGTGCACGGCACTGACCGCGACGACGCGCTGTACAAGCTGCGCGACGCGCTGGCGCGCACGCAGTTGCATGGCATCGCCACCAATCTGGATTTCCTGCGCCAGGTGGCGGCCGACCCGCGCTTCCAGGCCGGCAAGGTGTCCACGCGCTTCCTGGACGACTTCGATTTCCGGCCGGCCGCGCTGGAAGTGCTGGAAGGCGGCACCTTCACCAGCGTGCAAGACTATCCCGGCCGCGTCGGCTACTGGAACATCGGCGTTCCGCCCTCGGGTCCGATGGATGACTATGCGTTCCGGCTGGCCAATCGCATCGTAGGCAACGCACCCGAGGCCGCCGGCCTGGAATGCACCTTGATCGGCCCGACCCTCAAGTTCCACAGCGACGCCATCGTTGCCCTGACGGGTGCCCACATGCAGGCCCTGCTGGATGGCCAGCCTGTATCCATGTGGCAACCCCTGCAGGTTCGGCGAGGCCAGGTGCTGGCCATCGGACGCGCGCTGGCCGGCTGCCGCAGCTACCTGGCGGTGCGCAACGGCCTGGACGTGCCTTGCTACCTGGGCAGCCGCTCTACGTTCGTGCTGGGCCAGTTCGGCGGCCACGCGGGGCGCTGCCTGCGCGCCGGCGACATGCTGCCCGTGGCGCAGCCCGACTTGCCGGCCAGCCTGACGCCCCGGCCCGAGGCGGCGCCGGCCCCGGCCGCGCCGGCCCTGATACCCGACTATCCCGGCCACTGGCAGATCGGCGTGCTGGTCGGCCCGCATGGCGCGCCCGATTTCTTCACCCCCGAATCCATGGAGCAGTTCTTCGCGGCCGACTGGGAAGTGCACTACAACTCGAACCGCCTGGGCGTGCGCCTGCAGGGGCCCAAGCCCGCCTGGACCCGGCAGGATGGTGGCGAGGCCGGCCTGCATCCGTCCAATATCCATGATTGCGAATACGCTATCGGCAGCATCAACTTCACCGGCGACAGCCCGGTCATCTTGACGCGCGACGGCCCCAGCCTGGGCGGCTTCGTCTGCCCGGTAACGATTGCCAAGGCCGAGTTGTGGAAGGTCGGGCAGGTGCGCCCCGGCGACCGCATCCGCTTCATCCCGCTGGCCATGGCCGACGCCCAGGCCTTGCAGGCCCGCCAGGACACCGCCATTGCCACGCTGCTTGGCGATGCCGCGCATGGCGCGCCGGCGCCCGAACAGTCGCCGGACGCGCTATCGCCCATCGTGGCCCGCCTGCCCGCCACCGAAGCCCGGCCACTGGCCACCTATCGCCAGGCCGGCGACAACTACCTGCTGCTGGAGTACGGCGACAATGTGCTGGACCTGGTGCTGCGCATGCGGGTGCACCTGCTGATGCAGGCCCTGACGGCCGCCCCCATTGCGGGCGTGCTGGAATTTTCACCCGGCGTGCGCTCGCTGCAGATCCAGTACGACAGCCGGATCATTGGCCAGGATGCGCTGGTGGCACGGCTGCTGCACATCGAAGACACCCTGCCCGATGCCGCCACACTGAAGATCCCCACGCGCGTGGTGTACTTGCCCATGGCATTCGAGGACAGCGCCACGCTGGGCGCGGTGCAGCGTTACCAGGAAACCGTGCGCGCCAGTGCGCCATGGCTGCCGAACAATGTGGACTTCATCCAGCGCATCAACGGGCTGGCCTCGCGCGAGGACGTGCAGCGCATCATCTTCGACGCCAGCTACCTGGTGCTGGGACTGGGCGATGTGTACCTGGGGGCCCCCTGCGCCGTGCCCATCGACCCGCGCCACCGCCTGCTGACATCGAAGTACAACCCCGCGCGCACGTTCACCGCCGAAGGCACGGTGGGCATCGGCGGCGTGTACATGTGCATCTATGGCATGGACTCGCCCGGCGGCTACCAACTGGTGGGCCGCACGCTGCCGATCTGGAACAAGTTCCTGAAGAATCCGGTGTTCCAGAACGGCGAACCCTGGTTGCTGCGGTTCTTCGACCAGGTTCGGTTCTATCCGGTGTCCGAAGCCGAATTGGCCGTTCTGCGCGAAGATTTCCGCGCCGGCCGCGCCTCGCTGCGCATTGAGACGGAAGACTTCGATTTTGCCGAGCATAGGCGTTTCCTGGCCGAGCACGCCGACGACATCGATGCCTTCAAGGCCAACCAGCAAGCCGCGTTCGAGGCCGAAGTCGCCCTGTGGCAAGCCGAAGAATCGGCGTCGGTCGAACTGCAGGGGCCGGAAGAAACCGTGCTGGCGCTTTCCGACACCGAACGCGCGGTATGCGCGGACCTGTGCGGCAATGTGTGGAAAATTCCGGTCAGCGTCGGCCAACGCGTCGCGGCGGGCGATACGCTGGTGATTGTGGAAGCCATGAAAATGGAGCTGTCCATCAAGGCCGCCTTCGACGGCACCGTCACTGCCATCCGTTGCGCGCAGGGCAAGCCGGTCAATAGCGGAGACACGCTGCTGGTCATCGATGCCGTAGCGGGTTGCGCGGTAGCCTGACATGCGATTGACGCTGAACGCCCTGCCCGACTTGCCAGTCCAGGCCGGCCCCGGCGTGACGCTGGCCGGACAAGCCTACGAACTGATCAAGCGCGATCTGTTCGAGTTCCGCATGCTGCCGGGTGACGAATTCACCGAAAGCGACCTGGTGGCGCGGCTGGGCGTCAGCCGCACGCCGGTCCGGCAAGCCTTGTACCGGCTGGAGCGCGAAGGCTTCGTGCTGCTGCGCCAACGTAGCGGCTGGCGCGTGCGGCCATTCGATTTCGAGCGTTTCGAGGCCTTGTACGACGTGCGCATCGTGCTGGAGCAGGCTGCGGTCATCCGGCTTTGCGGGCTGCACGATATGGATGCCAGCGGTGAGATGTCGACGCTCAAGCGCATCTGGCTGGTGCCACCCGCCGAACGCCTGCGCGGCGGCAGGCAGGTGGCGGAGCTTGACGAAGCCTTCCATTGCGCCCTGGTGGCGGCCGCCGGCAACCCGGAGATGGCCCAGATCCACCGCGACGTGACCGAGAAGATCCGCATCATCCGGCAAATGGATTTCACCAAGGACTACCGGGTGGACGCGACCTACGTGGAACATGGCGCCATCCTGCGGGCCATCCTGGCGCGGCGGGCCGACGAAGCGGCACGCATGCTGAAGTCGCATATCGAGATCAGTAAATCCGAGGTGCGGAAGATCACCTTGCATCGGATGGAGATGGCGCGGCGGGAGGGATTGCGCTGAAGGGGGGTGTATTTCTTTATTGTTTTGGGTTGGTGAGGGTTCTTTTGGCGTCGGGGTGGACCTCGTCGTCAGGAGAGGAAGCAAAGTAAGGGCCGCGCCTGAAGGCTGCCGCGCGCAGCCTTCAGGCTCATCGGCTGGTGAAGTGCGACGGGGCCTGAGCCCCATTTCCCAATCTCACGCCCGTTCCACACCCGAATGCGTTTCCAGGCCGCGCAGGGCGGACTGGAAACGCGGCACCGCACATTTTTCCTTCTCCAGATGGCGCGGCCCACGAAGGCAAGAACCCCATTCGCCCCAGCGAGTCAACGCGCATAAGCCATGAAGAGTCGCGGCGCAGGCCACGGCCCCTGCACCGCGACGGCTCAAGAACCCAATCCCCTTGACACAACCACCCGCCCAGCAATAATATGATGATCATCATATTTTCACCCCCTTGCCGTGGCGACCTCCCCCACCCGTAAGCAAGTCACTCACGATCGTATCCTGCAAACCGCGGCGCGGGCGATCCGGCGTGGCGGTTATGGGGGCGTGGGCGTGGCTGACATCATGAAAGAGGCCGGCCTGACGCATGGCGGCTTCTATGCGCATTTTCCGTCGCGCGATGCCATGTTGGCTGCCGCCATCGAACGCGCCGGCCAGGAAAACGCCGAACGCCTGTCGCGGCACAACGCCGAACAGGCGCGCCTGGGTGTCCATCCCCTGCGCACCTTGGTCGAATCGTATCTGTCCGAAGCGCATCTTGCCACGCCCGAACGCGGCTGCCCCGTGGCCGCCCTGCTTTCCGAAATGCCCCGCCAGGCGGTTCCGGTACGCGATGCCTCGCGTGTGCGCGTGCGCGCATTGATGCAGCGCGTGCACCAAGCCATGCCCGATGCCACTGTAGAGCAAGCCCGTGCCGTTGCCGCCACGCTGGTCGGCGCACTGCAAATGGCGCGCGCCCTGGGCGGCGCCGAAGGCAAGGCCGTGCTGGCGGCCTGCCGCCAGACCCTGCTCGATCAATACACGCTTTCCCCGCAACGTCGCAGCACCTGAACCCCCGCGTCCAGGCCGCCGCATTTTCGCTTACCCAATAATATGATGACCATCATATGAATTCGACTGCTACCGCTTCCCCCCTTGTCGCCACTGCGCGGCCCGACACCAGCCCCTGGCCGATCTTCTTCATCGCCAGTGTCGCGGTGTTCCTGGTGTCTCTGGACAGCACCATGCTGTTTGCCGCCTTCAATGCATTGCGCACCGGCTTTCCCGGCGCCTCGGCGGCCGACTTGTCGTGGGTGCTGAATGCCTACACCGTGGTCTACGCCACCATGCTGATCCCGTCGGGCGGGCTGGCCGATCGGCATGGCCGCAAGCGCGTATTCATGATCGGGGTCGCCATCTTCCTGGCGGCTTCCGCGGCCTGCGGCCTGGCCGGCAATGTGCAATGGCTGATCTTCGCGCGCGTGGTGCAGGCAGTCGGTGCGGCGTTGCTGACGCCGGCTTCGTTGTCGCTGGTGCTGGATGCGTTTCCGCAAGCACGGCGTTCTGTGGTCGTCAGCATGTGGGGGGCCGTCAGTGCGCTGGCCGCGGCCATCGGCCCGAGCCTGGGCTCGCTGGTGGCAGACAGCGCCGGCTGGCAATGGGCGTTCTACCTGAACCTGCCGCTGGGCGCTGTTTCGCTGTGGTGCGGCGCGTCGCGGCTGCGCGAGTCGTCGCGCCCCGACACCAAGCGGCCGCTGGACGTGGTGGGCATGGTGCTGCTGGTGCTGGGCGTGGGCGCCATCGCCCTGGCCATCGTCCAGGCCGACTCGCCCGCCTGGCAGCGCAGCGACCTGCTGGTGGCACTGGCCACGGGCATCGTGGCCTTGCTTGCCTTCGTCGCCTGGGCCCGCGCCACGCCCACGCCGCTGCTGGACCTGACCCTGTTCCAGCACCGCAGCTACCGGTACGTCAACCTGGCCACGCTGGCCTTCGGCATGGCGTTCGCGATGATGTTCTTCGCGTTCTTCTTCTACATGATGGGCATCTGGCACTACAGCATGCCGCTTGCCGGGCTGGCCATCACGCCCGGGCCGCTGCTGGTGATACCCGCCGCCATTGTCACGGGCCGCCTGGCGGCGCGCCATGGGCATCGGCCATTCCTGGTCGGCGGTTCGCTGGTGTACGCCTGCGCGGGCCTGTGGTTCTTGCTGGTGCCCGGCCACGAACCTGCCTATCTACGCCATTGGCTGCCCGGCCTGCTGCTTAGCGGCCTGGGCGTGGGCATGGTGCTGCCCGCGCTGTCGGCCGCCGCGGTCAGCCGGCTGCCGGCGCGGCACTACGCGGTGGGCAGCGCGGTGAACCAGGCCACGCGCCAGATCGGGTCGGTCATGGGCGTGGCGGTGACGGTGTTGTGGCTGGGCGCGGCCACGCTGCAGCGCGCCGACTTCACGCCGGTGTACGGCTTGCATGTGGCACTGGCCCTGCTCACGGGGTTGCTTTGCCTGGCGGTGGATACGCGGCCGCAATCCTTGGCGGCCAGTGGCCAGGCGAGCAAATAAAACGGCGTTGCGCAGGCCACCTATGGCAAAATTTCCCAGCCCTTTCCTTACGCCGCCAACGTCATGCCCATCCCCCGCGCCGCCTTCCCTTACGACTATGCCCGGGTCGAGCATGTGGTGGCCGAGCACGTCCCCCAGTGGCGGGGCATGGGCTTCGATGCGGTCGTGGCGATTGCGCGCGGCGGGCTGCCCGCGGCCCTGATCGCCTGCACGGCACTCGACCTGCCCTTGCACGCGCTGTCGTACGACCGCGGCACGCGGCAGGTATCGTGGTTCACCGCGCAGGTGCCGCCGGCCGGCGCGCACATACTGCTGGTAGAAGACATCGCCGGGCGCGGCACCACCTTGTCGGACAGCATCGCCTTCCTGGCCGCATCGGGCTACGCATTCAAGGTTTTCACACTGGCCTACGATGCCGAATCGCGGGTGCGGCCCGACTTCGGCGTCGAGATGCCGCCGGGCTTTCGCGCCTGGTTTCCCTGGGAGCGCGAGTCAGTCACGCCAGCCTACGACGCCACCAACAACCAGCCCCGCCTGCCCACCGACGCCTACGCGTCGTGGGCTATCGACCTGGATGGCATCCTGCTGCCCGACCTGGCGCCCCATTTGTACGACACCGACCTGGCCGCGACCCTGGCGCAGCGCGACCTGCTGCTGCCCAGCGAGCTTCTGCCAGCCCGTGACCTGAGACAGCTCACCATCATCACGGGCCGTCCCGAACAAGACCGCGCCCGCACGCAAGACTGGCTGCACCGCCATGGCTTCCATGGCGAGCTGATCATGCGCGACGCCACCCGCCACAGCGCCCTGCAAACAGCCGAACACAAGGCACAGGCCATCGTGGCCGGTTGCTACACGCATTTCATCGAAAGCGACATGGCCCAGGCGCTGGAGATCGCCCGCCGCGTCCAGGTGGCACGCGTGTACTGGTGGAATGGCCAGGTGGCCCTGTCGATCTACGCCAGCCAGGCCGCCGAGCTGGGGTGATGCGCACGCTGCTATAGCGCCAGCGTGCCTTGGGCGGCCCCCAGCGGAAACCGCCGCGTGTATAGCCGCACCACCAGCCCCTGCCCCTGCAAGGCCTGCACCATGTCGCCACGCAAGGCCAGCCCGCCCTGCGCACGCGCGGCGCCGCGCAGCAAGTGCGCGATCACCGGGCCGCGCGCCGCATCGGCGGGCGCGGGGGCGTGCAGTGCCAGGGCGACCACGGCGTCGTCCGGCGCCACTTCGGCCTGCGCATCGTAGCGCAGCACGGCGCCAGGCAGATCGACCTCATACCGTACCCGCGCGCCGCCCTGCCCCGCGGTTTGCAGCCGCAGCGTGCCGCGCCGCGGGCAGGGCGACCGGCCCTGCCGCAATGGCGGCGTGGTGAACGGCGCGCGGCGCGGCTGCATGGCCTGCTCCCAATGCCAGGCGCAGTCCAGCAAATGTTGCTCGGTGTAGTCGCGGCCCAGCAGTTCCAGGCCTACCGGCAGGCCATCGCGCGTGAATCCCGCCGGCAAACTCAGCGCTGGCATGCCCGTGGCCGCGGCAAGCTGGCTGTTGGCCCCGGCCTGTGGCTGCCCGGCCATCGCGGGACGGCGCCGCAGCACCGGGTAGGCCAACATGTCGGCATCGTGCCGCTTCATGCCGGCCAGCACGGCGCGTCTCAGGCCGCGTCGCGCCCGCAGCGCGGCCTGATGGCACGACCCATCCGGATCGCGCAGGCCGTCGCGCTGGCGCAGCACGGCGTCCAGTTGTTCGTGATGCAGCCCCTGGGCCAGGATATCCGCCAGCCCGCCAACCGGCGCATGGCCCTGTGCCGCCAGATAATCGGCCAGGGCCTGCCGGAACTCGAACGGCGTCAGGCTGCTGCCGGCCAGCAAAGATTCAAGCCGAGGGATGGCCACATCGACCAGGTGCGCGCCCAGGCTTTCCATGGCCGCCAGCGCCGCATGCGCCACCGCCGAGACATCGGCCTCATCGGGCAGCGTGCCGAACAGGCTGCGAACCACACCGATGCGCAGGCCCGCCAGCGCACCTGGCCGCAAGGCGTCCCGATACGACGGCGGCACATGCCGCGATGCGCGTGCGGTCGTGGGGTCGCCCGCATCGGTGCCCACGATCACATCCAGGACCAGCGCCAGGTCGGCCACCGAACGCGCCAAGGGCCCGGCGGTGTCCTGGGTGGCCGACAGCGGCACGATGCCGGCGCGGCTGGCCAGGCCGCGCGTCAGCCGCAGGCCCACCAGGTTGTTGACCGCGGCTGGCACCCGTATCGAACCGCTGGTGTCGCTGCCCAGGCCGGCCGCCGCGAAGCTGGCCGCCACCGCCGCCGCGGTGCCGCCACTGGAACCGCCCGGCACCCGCTCGGGCGCATAGGGATTACGGGTCTGACCGGTCAGCGAGGAAATATTGGTAATGCCGCAAGCCAGCTCATGCAGCGTGGTCTTGCCCAGGATGATCGCGCCGGCCTCGCGCAGGCGGCGAACCGCGCTGGCATCGCGATCCGGCCGCCAGTCGGCCAGGGCCAGCGTGCCGGCCGTGGTCGGCAGGCCCGCCACGTCGTAGTTGTCTTTCACCAGCAAGGGAATGCCATGCAACGGCCCGCGCACCTGGCCCCGGGCCCGCTCGTCGTCCCGCATCCGGGCCTGCGCCAGCGCATCGGGGTGCAGCGCGGCGATGGCATTCAGGCCCGGGCCCTGGCGGTCATACGCGGCGATGCGGCGCAGGTAGGCCAGCACCAGCGCCTGCGACGTCAAGATCCCTTGCGCCATCCATGCCTGCAAGGCGGCGATGTCCGACTCGACCGCTGCCAGGTCGGCATCGGGCAGGCCGGCGGATGCGGCGGCGTCATCATGCATGCCCGGCCCGCAAGCGTCAGGCGGACGCGATGCGCCGATATACATGGTTCGCCAGCGCCACGTCTTCCAGGCCGATGCCTACCGACTTGTACACCAGCAGATCGCCGGCGCCCGGGGGGGCGATCTGCTCATCGGAAATAAACAACATGGCACACTCCTGCAGGCATTGGCCGGTCAGCGGAAATGGCACGCCACCCACTGCACGGGTTGGTCCGCGCCGGCCGGGCGTGGGGTCAGGGCGGGCTGCTGCTCGCGGCACACCGGCTGCGCCAGCGGGCAGCGCGTATGGAACCGGCAGCCCGACGGCGGATTGGCCGGGCTGGGCGGGTCGCCAGGCAACAGGCGCCGCTGCGCCGGCTTGTGCGGATCGGGCACCGGCACCGCCGACAACAGGATTTCCGTGTATGGATGCAGCGGCCGCGAGAACAGCGTATCGCGATCGGCCACCTCGACGATGCGCCCCAGGTACATGACGGCCACCCGATGGCTGATGTGGCGCACCACCGCCAGGTCATGCGCCACGAACAGGTAAGCAATACCGAACTCGCGCTGCAGATCCATCAGCAGGTTGATCACTTGCGCCTGCACCGATACATCCAGCGCCGACACAGGCTCATCGCACACGATCAGCTTGGGCTGCAGCGCCAGGGCGCGTGCAATGCCCAGGCGCTGGCGCTGTCCGCCGGAAAACTCATGCGGGAACTTGACCATGGCCTCGGGGCGCAACCCCACCTTGGCGAACAGCCAGGCCAGTTGCTCCTGGCGCGTGCGCGCGCCTTGCAGGCCTGGAAAATTGCGCATCGGCTCGGCCACGATCTGCCCCGCCGACATGCGCGGGTTCAGCGACGCATACGGGTCCTGGAAAATGATCTGCATGTCGCGGCGGCGCTGGCGCAACTGTTCGGACGACAGCGTCAGGATCTCTTCGCCATCCAGCTTGACCGATCCGCTGGTGGGCTGGATCAGGCGCAGCACCGACTTGCCGGTGGTGGTCTTGCCGCAGCCGGACTCGCCCACCAGCGCCAGGGTCTCGCCGCGCCCCACCGAGAACGACACGCCGTCGACGGCCTGGATGACACGCTCGCGCCGGCGCAGCAGGCTGCGCCTTGCCGCGAAGTGCATCTTCAGGTCGCGTACCTCGAGCAAGGGCGCGGCGGCGGGAACAGGTGCGTTCATACGGCGGCTCCTTGCAGTCCGGCCGCCACGCGGGCGGCCTCGAAACAGGCCACGACGTGATCGTCGCCATGCGCGTCCAGGCCAGGAATTTCCTGCCGGCAACGCTCGGTGGCATAGGCGCAGCGCGGGGCGAAGCTGCAGCCGTGGCCCAGCTCGCTGGACGCAGGCACCATGCCGGGAATCTCGGCCAGGCGCTCGGCCGAGGTATTCATCGACGGCATCGAGGCCATCAGCGCGCGGGTGTACGGATGCAGCGGATGATCGAACAGTTCGGCCACCGGTGCCTCTTCGACTTTGCGGCCGGCGTACATCACCACCACGCGGTCGCAGCATTCGGCCACCACCCCCAAGTCATGCGTGATCATCACGATGCCCATGCCCAGTTGCCGCTGCAGCGTGCGCAACAGGTCGATGATCTGCGCCTGGATCGTGACATCGAGCGCGGTGGTGGGCTCGTCGGCAATCAATACTTCCGGGTTGCAGGCCAGCGCCAGGGCGATCATCACGCGCTGGCGCATGCCGCCCGACAACTGGTGCGGATACTCGTGCACGCGGCGCTGGGGTTCGGCGATCTGCACCAGGCGCAGCATTTCCTCGGCGCGCCGGTAGGCATCGCGCCGGCTGGCGCCCTGGTGCACCATCACCGTCTCGGCGATCTGCCGGCCCACGGTCAGCACCGGGTTCAGCGATGTCATGGGTTCCTGGAAGATCATCGAGATGCGGTTGCCGCGGATCTGCCGCATCCGCTTCTCGGTCAGGTCCAGCAGATTGGTGCCGCGATAGCGCACCTGGCCGCCGGCATAGCGGCCGGGCGGCGTGGGCACCAGGCGCAGGATCGACAATGCGGTGACGCTCTTGCCGCAGCCGGATTCGCCGACCACGCCCAATGTGTGCCCGGCATCCACCCGGTACGACACGCCGTCCACCGAGCGCACCGTGCCCGTCACGGTATCGAAATAGGTCGACAGGTTGTCGACCTCCAGCAAGGGGGGGCCGGCCTCGAGGGGCGACGCAGGGGATACAGCCATTGTCGTCTCCTAGAGCCGGTTGGCCAGGCGTGGGTCCAGCGCATCGCGCAGGCCGTCGCCCATCAGGTTGATGGCCAGTACCGTCACGGCCAGCAAGATGCCGGGGTACAGGATGGTGTAGAACGCCACCGCCACGAAATTGCGGCCCTCGGCCATCATGTTGCCCCAGCTGGGCACCTGGGCCGGCACCCCCACGCCCAGGAACGACAGCACGGCCTCGGTCAGCACCGCGGTGGCGGCGATGAAAGTGGCCTGTACGATCAGCGGCGTAAGCGTGTTGGGCAGCACATGGCGCCACAGGATGACCGGCAGCCGCGTTCCGATTGCGTGCGCGGCCTCGACGAACAGCTGCTCGCGCAGCGTCAGCGCCAGCGAACGCACCAGGCGCACCACGCGCGGAATCTGCGGCACGGTGATGGCGATCACCACCGTGGTCAGGCTGGCGCGGATCACCGCCATCAGCGCAATGGCCAGCAGAATGTCGGGAATGGCCATCATACCGTCCATGATGCGCATGATCACCGCGTCGGCCCAGCGCACGAAACCGGCCAGCAGCCCCAGCACCACGCCAAGGATGCTGGCCAGCACCGCCACGCTGATCGCCACCACCAGCGACACCCGCCCGCCCCACACGGCGCGGCTGTAGATGTCGCGGCCCAGCGCATCGGTGCCGAAGTAGTGCTCGGAAGAAGGCGGCTTCAGGCGCTGCAGCGGATTGATGGCCAGCGGGTCGTGGGTGGCGATCCACGGCGCCGCCAGCGACAGCGCCGCCACCACCAGCAGCAGCAGCAGGCCCAGCAGCAGCGTGGGATGCTTGCGTACCCAGCGCCAGCGCAGCGCGCCAACCGTCAGTGCCTGGTGCACCGCGGCCGGGCTGCTTGCCGAAGAAATCGTACTGTCTGACATTCTGGGTCTTCCGGAAGGCGGGTCAGTAACGGATGCGCGGATCGAACAACCGGTAGCTCAGGTCGATCAGCAGGTTGATCAGCACATAGGTGGCCGCCGATATCAGCAGCACGCTCTGGATCACCGGGTAGTCGTGGTGTTCGACGGCATCGATGACCAGGCGCCCCAGCCCGGGAATGGCGAACACGGTCTCGGTGACCACCACGCCGCCGATCAATAGCGCAATGCCCACCCCCACCGTGGTGGCGATGGGGATGGCGGCGTTGCGCAGCGCGTGTTCCAGCACCGGCAGCACCGACAGCCCCTTGGCGCGGGCGGTGCGGATGTAGTCTTCATGCAAGACTTCCAGCACCGTGGCGCGCGTCATGCGCGTGATCAGCGCGATATACACCAGCGCCAGGTTCACGCACGGCAGGATCAAGTTGCGCAGCCATGGCCAGACGCCATTGGACAGGTTGGTATAGCCCTGCACGGGCAGCCATTGCAGCTTGACGGCGAAGCCGTAGATCAACAGGTAGCCCACCAGGAACACCGGCACCGAGAACGCCAGCACCGCGAACAGCATGACCAGCCGGTCGATCCACGAACCGGCGCGGTAGGCCGCCAGCACGCCCAGGGGAATGGCGATCAGGATCGACAGCGACATGGTCAGCACCGCGATCGACAGCGTGGGCTCGACCCGCTGCGCCAGCAAGTGGGTAACCGGCACGTGCGTGAAGATCGACGTGCCCAGGTCGCCCTGCAGCAGCCGGCCGGCCCACAGCCCGAACTGGCGCCACAGCGGTTCGTCCAGGCCCAGCGCCGTGTGCAACCGGGCGATGTCGTCGGCGGTGGCGAAATCGCCGGCGATCAGCGCCGCCGGATCGCCCGGCGACAGGTGGATCAACAGGAAGGCGATGATGGCCACCACCAGCATGACCGGCACCACCGACAGCACGCGACGGATTACGTAGCCCATGGCGGCCCCGCCAGGTCGGGAAGGTGCGCGACGCTCACTTGTCCAGCACCCAGACGTTCGGCACGCTCCAGAGCAGGTCGAGGTGCTTCAGCGACTTGTTGGCGGCGAACGTGCGCGAGAACTGGCCCACCGGGATGTTCGGGAAAGCCTGGTAGGCGCGTTCCTGGAAGCGCTCGAGCAACTGCTTGCGTTCGGCGGGCTCGACCGCCGCGATCCATTGGGTGCGCAGCTCGTCGAGTTCCTTGTCGCAGGGCCAGCCCGGCAGCGTGTTGCCGCAACTGGCGGCCAGGTAGGTGTTGTTCAGCGGCGAATTCACATTGAACTCGGATGCCGACGACAGGAACACGTTCCAGCCGCCTTGGTTCAACGGCACCTTCTTGCTGCGCCGCGCCGTCATCGAGGCCCAGTCCATCGACTGGATGTCCAGGTTCAGGCCCAGTTCCTGCAGGGCCTGGATGGCGACCAGCGTGGCCGAATTCAGGTAGGTGGGCGTGGTGGGCAGCATCACCACGATCTTCTCGCCCTTGTAGCCCGATTCGGCCAGCGCCTGCTTGGCCACGGCCAGATCGGGCTTGGCGTACGGCTTGGCGCCCGCGTCGGTATCGTTGGGCGTGCCGCAGATGAAGAAGGTGGCGCAGTAGTCACGGCGCAGGTCGGGCGGATAGCCCATGGCAGCCACGAACTTGGCCTGGTCGATGACATGCGCCACCGCCTGGCGGGCCTTCATGTTGTCGAACGGCGCAAAGGCCTGGTTCAGCACCATGTAGGCCTGGTTCTGCTCGATGACGCCCACGCTGATGCTGCTCTCGGCGCGCAAGGGTTCGATATAGTCGGGCGGGGTCTGTTCGATCATGTCGACTTCTTTGTTCTTCAACGCGGCCACGGCGCTGTTGGAATCGGGCAGCACCACCCATTCCACGCGGTCGGCGTGCGAACGCTTGTTGCCGGCCAGGCCGGACGGCGCTTCGCTGCGGGCGGCGTAGTCGGGGTTGCGCACGAACACCACCTTGCTGCCGGGCAGCCATTCGTCGCGCTTGAACAGATAGGGGCCCGAGCCCACCACTTCGGTCAGGGGGCGGTCGGCCGGCATCTTGGCCAACCGCTCGGGCAGAATGAAGGCGGGGTAGCTGGACACCTTGGCCAGCCCGTCGAGCACCAGGCCGAAGGGGCGTTCGAGCGTCAGCGTGAAAGTCTTGTCGTCCACCGCCTGCCACTTGCCGCCGGCGGCCGTCAGCGCATGGCCGATGTTGTCGCGCGCCGTCCAGCGCTGCAGCGACGCCACGCAATCGGCCGCCGTCACCGGCTGGCCGTCGCTGAACTTCAGGCCATCGCGCAGCGTGAAGGTCCATTGCTTCTTGTCTTCCGACGCCTTGTAGCTGTCGACCATCTGCGGCTGCGGTTCGCCCTTGGCATCCACCGCGAACAAGGTGTCGTACACCATGTAGCCGAAGTTGCGCGTGATGTAGGCGGTGGTGAACGTCGGGTCCAGCACCTTCAGGTCGGCGTGCGGCACGATGCGCAGCGTCTTGTCCTGGGCCTGGGCGCCAGCCGGGGCCAGCACGCAGGACGCGGCCAGGGCGGCGGCGGCAAAGGTGGCCAGCAGTCTTTTTTTCATGGAATCTCCCCTGGATAGGTCGGGTACTGTTGAGCGGATGCGCCGGCTACAGCGGCCATTTCGGCAGGCGTATTTTCTTGTATGGCAAGGTCTTCCAATCGGGCGTTGCCACGCCGCGGCCGCCCACGTAGATGACGTGGCGCGCCACCGTCGAGAACGACGCATGGAAATGCTGCGCAGACTTCACCACCACGATCTTCCTGGCGGCCAGGTCGCAGTCGAGCTGCGTGAACAGGTTCACATTGATGGCCTGGTTGCGCACCGAGCTCAGCACGATCTCGATGCCCTGCGTCTCGACCAGCGCGCAGTCGCCCATCGGCGCGGGCGCGCCGGACAAGCCGGTCATGACCATGTCGCGCTTGAGCGCCTTGACGGTACAGGACGCGTCCACCGGGTCGCCCGACAGCGGGCCGATCTTGCCGCCCAGGCGCATGGCCAGGGTGGCGCCGGGCTCGGCATCGAAGGCAATGCGCACCGCGACCGGATCCCACAACGGGCCCAGCGCCACGTTGCGCACCTGGCGTTCGAGCAGGCGGCGCAGGACGAAGGTGGAATCGCCGGGCGCGCCGCTGCCCGGGTTGTCGGGGCGGTCGGCCAGCACCACCGGCCCGCCCTCGAAAGCCAGGGCCTCGTCCAGGGCTTCGTCGATGCTGCGGTACGGCACCATCAGCTGTTCGCGCAGGCCAATCAGCTCGTCGGCCAGGCGCCGGGCCAGGCGCGCGGCAGCGTCGGCGTCGCCATCGCTGTACACCAGCACCTTGGTGCCCATCTCGGGCACGTCGCCCGTGGCGAAACCCTGCGCCACCGATACCGACAAGATGCCGTCGCGCCCTTCCAGTTCCTGCATGCGGCGCACGAAGGCGCGCGCCGGGTCGCGCGTGGTGTGCATGGGCACGATCATTTCGCAGTCGACCAGCGCGGCCTTGGGCGCGATCCGCCCTTCGTGGGCTGCCACGCACAAAGTCACCAGGTCTTCGGCGCGCTCGAGAATGTCGGTATGCGGGTATTCCTTGAACAACACCAGCACGTCGGCCTGGGCCACCATGGCCGGCGTCAGGTGCGCATGCGGATCCAGTTCGGCGCCCACGGTCACGTCGGGGCCGACCAGGGCCCGCACGCGCGCCAGGATGTCGCCTTCGCAATCGTCGTAGCCATCGGCCACCATCGCGCCATGCAGGCCCAGCAGCACGATATCGACCGGCATGGCGCGCTGCAGGTCGCCCAATAGCTCATCGCGCAGGGTCTCGTAGGCCGCCCGCGTGGTAATGCCGCCAGGCTGCGCCGACGTGACCATGCCTTCGCACAGTTCCCAGCCCAGCGGCTTGCCGCGCTGGCGCGCCACGTACAGGGGAGCGCCAGCGAATGTGACGGTATCGGGATGGGTGCCGGCCGGGTAGTAATCGCGGTCGCGAAACGACGCCAGGCTGGTGGGCATCGGGGCGAAAGTATTGGTTTCCGTTCCCAGACCGCCGCTGAATACTCGCATGATCGTCCTCTGCAAGCGGGGGCAGGACATGCGCGCCAGGGTGTCGCGGCCGGCACGGACGTGCGCAACCGCATTCCGTGCCGCAACGCGCGGCACGGGGCCTGAAACATGTTTTCCCCCTGGGATTGTTGTTCAATCGGGAAAAGCCTCGCCTGCGGGTCGCGGCGGGCGGATTATCGTCATCGCGCGTATGAACGGGTCGATGCAGGGCTCATCATGCAATCGGGCCGGGGCGCGGCACAAATAGCAAACACAACAGTACTCATAACCTTTTGGCATGGCCTCGCCCCGCCTGCGCGAGCGCCGGGGCAGGCTTCAAGCGGGTTGCGCAGGCCGCGCAAGTTCGCCGATCAAGCGGCCCACCGCGCTCCAGTCCTCGTCGGCATGGCCGGTATTGCACAGGGCCTCGAGCCACTGCAGCGTGGTGGCGGCCACCGGCAGGCAGGCCCCGGCATCGCGCGCGGCATCCAGCGCCAGGCGCAGGTCTTTGCGCATCAGGCCGGCGCGAAAGCCCGGCTGGTAATCGTCTTGCAGCAAGCGCAACGCGTTCTTTTCCAGGACGGCGCTGCGCGCCGCACCACCCAGCAGGGCCTCGCGCACGGCAGCCGGGTCCACGCCGCTGGCGCGCGCCAGCGAGAAAGCCTCGGCCACGCCCAGCATTACCGCGCTGACGGCCACCTGGTTGCAGGCCTTGGCCACCTGTCCGGCGCCATGGCCGCCCACGTGCACCACGCGCGAGGCGATGGCCTGCAGGTACGGCAGGCAGACGTCGAAATCGCCCTGCGCCGCGCCCACCATGCAGCTGAGCGCGCCCTGTTCGGCAGCCTGTTGCCCGCCGCTGACCGGCGCATCCAGCAAGGCCACGCCCTGCTCGGCCAGGCGCCGTGCGTGTTCGCGCGTGGCCGATGCCGAGATGGTGCTGGTATCGATGACGTAGCTGCCCGCGGGCAGCGCCAATGCCAGGCCCTGGGGGCCGAACAGCACGGCCTGGACAGCCTCGGTATCCGACAGGCACAGCATCACCACTCGCGCCATGCCGCCCAGTTCGGCCGGGGTGGCGGCACGGCGCGCGCCGGCCGCGGCCAGCGTGGTCTCGGCATCGCGGCCGCGGTTGTGCACGACCACGTCATGGCCGCCGCGCAGCAACGATGCGGCCATGCCGCGCCCCATGATGCCCAGGCCGATGAATCCTACGGTGGCGGGCTTGGCGTGCGATGTCATGATGCAGGTCTCCGGTGGCTATTTGGCGGACTTGGCGGCCGAGCGGGTGGCTTCGAGCGAGTTGCCGATCAAGGTGTAACTGTCGTCGATCTCTTTCTGGAAGGCGGGGCCGTCGGCATAGTCGGTGGTCAGCCCGCTGCGTTCGGCATAAGCCTTCCACGACGGGCTTTGCAGCGCATCGTGGAATACCCGGTTCAGGTAGCTGTACACCGGCTGGGGCAGGCCCGCGGGCGCCAGCAGGCCTTTCATGTTGTCCAGTGCGACGGGGTAGCCCAGCTCGGTCATGGTGGGCGTATCGGGCAGCGAAGGCACGCGAGACTTCGAGAACAAGGCAATGGGCCTGATCTTGCCCGCATCGATCAGGCCGCGCACCTCTTCGGGCGCGCCGAAGGCCATGTCGATCTCGCCGGCCGCCAACGCGGTCAGCGAAGCGGCCGCCCCCTTGTAGGGCACATGCAGAAAGCGCAAGCCGCTATTGGCCTCGAATGCCAGCATGGTCGAATGGAACAGGCTGCCGTTGCCGGTGGACCCGTAGCTCAGCGCTTCGGGCTTGCCTTGCGCGGCGGCGATCAAGGCCTTCATGTCGGGATACGGCGACTTCACGTTCACCGCCAGCACCGACGGCAGGCGCGCGGCCTTCAACACGGGCGTGAAATCGCGGCGCGGATCGTACGAGATTTTCTGGTGGTTGCCCACCGACGTGGTCTCGCTGCCGCCGCCCACGAACAGCTTGTAGCCATCGGGCTCGGCCGCGGCGATTTCCTGGGCGGCCAGCACCCCGGCCACGCCGGGCTTGTTGATCACCACCACCGGTACCGGCACGGTGTTCTTCACCGCTTCGGCCAGTTGGCGGGCGATCTGGTCGGCCGACCCGCCTGGCGCGAAGCCCACCAGTATCTCGATGGGCCGGGTGGGGGTCCAGTCCTGCGCGGCGGCAGGGCCGGCAAGGGCGGCGGCCAGCGCGGCGCCGGCCAGCCAGGTAGAGGCTGTGCTCATGATGTCTCCTCCGCTTTCAAGAAGCAGGGTTGTCGTTATAGGCCCAGGCACTCTAGCAATAACGATACTCAGAAGAAAGTGATAAATTTCCTTCGACTTTCATCGATTTCCGGCATCAACGCCATGCTCGCCCGCACGGCGGCAACCTGGAACAGCCCGCATGACTTTCAAGCAACTCGAGGCCTTCTACGCCGCCGCGCTGTCTTCCAGCTTCGCGGCGGCCGCGGCGCACATCCACGTGTCGCAGTCATCGCTGTCCAAGCGCATCACCGAGCTGGAAGCCGACCTGGGCAAGACGCTGTTCGATCGCAGCGGCCATCGTTCGGTGCTGACCCGCGAAGGCGAAACCCTGCTGCCACTGGCCCGCGAGATACTCAGCGCGGCCAACCGGGCGCGCGCGGCGGTGGGCACCGACGACGGCCTGCAGGGCGTGTGCCGCTTCGGCATGGGCGAACTGGCGGCCATGAGCTGGCTGCCCAAATTCGTGGCCCGCTGCCGCAAGGACTATCCCGAACTGCGCCTGGAACCGCACGTGGACGTCGGCCAGAACCTGGAGCGCCGGGTCGAGGCCGGCGAACTGGACTTCGCCGTGGTGGCGGGCTGGTCGTCGCGGCCCTCGATTGCCTCGCACACCATCGCCGAGGTGCGCTACACCTGGGCGGGCGCGGCCACCCAGCTCGAAGAAGGACAAGTGCTGACACCCGCCAGCCTGCAGGACATGACGGTCATCACCATGCCTGCCGGCGCGGGTTCGACCCGCATCTTCGAGGCCTGGCTGCAGGAAAACAACCTGAGCGTGTCGCGCCAACTGACGTGCAACAACATGGGGGCCATCGCCGGCATGGTGGCGGCCGGCGTGGGCGTGGGATTCTTTCCGGAAGGCTGGATGCGCACGCTGTATGACAAGCACGCCATCCGCGCCATCGAGAGCGATCCGCCGCTGCGGCGGCTGCACTACTCATTCCAGTGCCGGCGCGACGACATCCGGCCCCTGGTGGCCGCCATGCGCGAGCGCGTGATGAGCGAAGTCGACTTCGCGGCGCCGCATCCCTTGTGGTGAACGCCGCGCACCCGCCCCGCGTCCCTGGCCACGGCCAGGGCTACATCAGGCAGGGCAGGATATCGAAGTCGACCGCCTGGGTTGCCAGGTCGCGCAATTGCTGCACCATCGGGCGCGTGTCATCGCGACGCCATTGATAGGTATAGGCCAGCGGCCGCAGCGGCGGAAACCACGCCAGCTCGATCAGGTGGCCGCGCTGGACCAGGGCGGCGGCCCAGGCCCGGGGCAGGAAGCCGATGCCCAGCCCTTCTTTCAGCATGCCGGCCACCGCCCCCAGGTTCTCGCACGTCATGCGCCGGCCGGTGGCCACATGGTGTTCGGCCAGCCATTCGTCCAGGATGCGCACGGTGCCTGCGCTGTTGGGCAGCGTGATCAGCGTCTGTTCGGCCACGTCCTGCGCATGCAGGGGCGGGTCGTCGGGATACAGGCTGGGCGCGGCCACCCATACGAACTGCACCTGGCCGATGCCGTGCGAGGCGATGGCGGTACGGGTCGATGGGCCGGCAATGATGGCGAAGTCCAGTTCGCCGTCTTCCAGCTGCGTCTCCAGCACTTGCCCCAGGTTGGAATGGGGCTCGACGGCCAGGTTCGGGTGCGACCGCTGGATCAGTGCGATCAGGCGCGGCATCCAGGTCAGCGAGGTCAGTTCGCCCACGCCGAAGCGGCAGCGGCCCGACAAGGCGCGCGCGTCGTTGGCGCGGCGCATGAAGTGCTCGGCGCTGCGCAGCACATCGCGGGCGTGGGTCAGCAGGCGGTCGCCCAGCGGCGTCAGCACCGCGCTGCGGTTGTCGCGATTGAACAATGCGGCGCCGATGGCCGACTCCAGTTCGCCGATGCGCTTGGACAGCGACGATACCGAGATATTCAGGCGGCTGGCCGCTACCGAGAAGTTCTTGCAGGTGGCGGCCCAGTAGAAAGCCTCGAGCTGCTTCAAAGTCATGATGCGTGAAGAAAATCGAACAAATTCCACCAAATAAACTCGCTTTATTCTAACGTTGAAGGCCGATATAGTCCGCGCATTCCGCCCGGATCGTCCGGACGTGCCCGCTGGAACCTTCATGTCCCTGCCTGACGAACTGAACCCCCTGGACGCGCCGCCCCGCTCGCCCTATGTGCCGCCGCGCCCGCTGCGGCATTTCCTGTCGCTGCACGACTTCGAAGCCGCGGCGCGGCGCCGCCTGCCACGCCCCATCTTCGAGTACGTGGCCGGCTCGGTCGAAGACCGCCAGGCCGAACACGACAATCGCCGGGCGTTTTCCCGCCATGGGTTCCGCACCCGCGTGCTGGTGGACGTCTCGGTGCGGCGCCAGGATGTCGAGTTGTTCGGCCGCCGCTACGCCTCGCCGGTGGGCATTGCCCCCATGGGTATCGCGGCGCTGACGGCCTATCGGGGCGATATCGTGCTGGCGCGCGCCGCGCGGGCGGCCAACGTGCCCTGCATCATGAGCGGCTCGTCGCTGATCCGCCTGGAAGAAGTCATGGACGCCGCCCCCGGCACCTGGTTCCAGGCTTACCTGCCCGGCGACGAATCGCAGATCGGCGCACTGATCGACCGCGTGGCGGCCGCTGGTGTGGACATCCTGGTGCTGACCGTAGATACGCCGGTGCAGGCCAACCGCGAGAACAACGTGCGAGCGGGTTTCAGCACGCCGCTCAAGCCCGGCCTGGGCCTGGCCTACCAGGGCATCACCCATCCTCGCTGGCTGCTGGGCACCTTCCTGCGCACCCTGGTCCGGCACGGCATGCCGCATTTCGAGAACAACTACGCCACCCGGGGCGCCCCCATCCTGTCCAAGCGCGTGCTGCGCGACTTCTCGGACCGCGGCCACCTGAACTGGACCCACGTAGCGCAGATCCGCCGCCGCTGGCAAGGGCCCATGGTCATCAAGGGCATCCTGGGCGCCGCCGACGCGCGGCGCGCGCGCGAACTGGGCATGGACGGCATCATCGTCTCGAACCACGGCGGCCGGCAGCTCGACGGCGCGGTATCGCCGCTGCGCGTGCTGCCCGAGATCATGGAGCAGGCCGGCGCCATGACTGTCATGCTCGACAGCGGCGTGCGGCGCGGCACCGACGCCATGAAGGCAATGGCGCTGGGCGCGCATGGCGCGTTCGTGGGCCGGCCTTTCAACTACGCGGCCTCGGTGGCCGGCGAGACCGGCGTACGGCATGCACTGCAACTGATGCACGACGAGATCGCCCGCAACATGGGCATGCTGGGCATCACCCGCCTGGCCGAACTGGATCGCTCGTTCCTGGTCTCACTGGACTGAAGTGAACGACTGGCACCCTACTTATCGACCCAGGGCAGCTCTTTCCACAACGACTGGTAGCCCGCCTCGCTTTCCGCCAGTTCGGCGGCGTAGTCGGCGGGCGCCAGGTAGCGCAGCGGCGCATACAGCGCCGCCGCCTGCTTCTTGAACGCCGGGTCTTGCACGGTTTGGGCCACGGCCTGCACCAGCTTGTCGCGCACCTCGGCGGGCAAGCCCTTGGGCGCGGCCAGGCCACGCAACGACGCTTGCTGCACCGCGTAGCCCTGCTCGATGAAGGTAGGCACATCCGGGGCCAGGTCCGAGCGCGCCTTGCTCATCTGGCCCAGGAAGCGCAGGGGCGTGCCGCCCTTGATGTACTGCAGCGCCTCGCCCACGTTGATGGCACCCACCACGATCTGCTGGCTGGCCATGGCGCCGCGCACTTCGCCGGCGCCCTTGTAGGGCACGTGGGTCAGTGTCGTGCCGGAAGCGCGCTGGAATTGCAACATGGCGATATGGTCGTCCGACCCCGTGCCCGTGGTGCCCACGGTGACCTTGCCCGGGTTGGCCTTGGCATACGCCGCCAGCTCGTCCAGCGTGCGGATACCGCTGTCGCGATGCACGGTGAAGCCGCCCGGGTCGTCGATCAGGTTGCCCAGCAGGTCATAGCTTTTCCAGGTGAACGACGTCTTGCGCTCGATGGGTATCGTCAACAGGTTGGGGGTGTTGATGAAGCCGATGGTGTAGCCGTCGGGCTTGGCGTTGGCGATCTCGGCAAAGCCGATGGCGCCGCCGGCGCCCGGCCGGTTCAGCACCACGATGCGGGCATCGCCGCCCAGGTACTTCTGCAGGAACGGCGCCATCATGCGCGCCACCAGATCGGTGCCGCCGCCGGGCCCATAAGACGCCACCAGGTTGATGGGATGCTCGGGGTAGGCCGCCAGGACAGGCCCGGCGCCGGCCAGGCCGGCCGCCAGCGCCAGCGAGGCCGCCAGGCGCGAAAGCGGCATTTTCTTTATGTGGGTCATACATGTCTCCGTTTGGACAGAGACTGTATGCCTGACGCCATGGCGATTAAAGCGAATAATTCTCGTGCTGGTATTTCGCTTTTCCGCACAGGTCCGCCAGGAAACGGTTCTTCCAGGCCGCCAGGTCATGCGTGCGCAGGCCCTGCAGCAAGCCGCGGTGGCGCTCGATGCGCTCCGCCTGCGGCATATGCAGCGCACGGCTGAGCGCGCGGGCCATGTCTTCGGTGTCGTACGGATTCACAATCAGCGCGCCGTCTTCCATTTCGCGGGCCGCGCCGGCGAACTGCGACAGCACCAGTACCCCGGGGTCGTCCGGCGATTGCGCGGCCACGTATTCCTTGGCCACCAGGTTCATGCCGTCGCGCAAGGGCGTCACCAGCCCAACCTGCGACGCGCGCAGCAGCGGCATCAGCGTCGCCCTTGCATAATCGCGATTCATATAGCGCAACGGCGCCCATCCCAGTTCGCCCCACTTGCCGTTGATGCGGCCGGCGGCGCGGTCCAGTTCGCGGCGAATATCGCGATAACCCTGCACGTCCGAACGCGAGGACTGCGCCAGTTGCACGAACGATACGCTGCTGCCATGCGCCGGTTCGATTTCCAGCAACTGCTCGAACGCCGCGAAGCGTTCCAGCAAGCCCTTGCTGTAGTCCAGCCGGTCGACACTGATGATCAGCTTGCGGTCGGCCAGCCCCAATTTCAGCGCCACCACTTGGCTCGACCCCTTCTTGCGTGCCATGGTGGCCACGTCGTCGACGTCGATCCCGATGGGATAGGTACCCACCCGCACCTGGCGCTCGGCCGTGCGCAACCCGCCGGCCGCGCTCTCGGTACCCAGGCACTGCACGCAATAGTCGCTGAAGGCCCGCGCGTCCGCCGCCGTCTGGAAGCCCACCACGTCGTACGCGCACATGGCCTGCGCCAATGCCTGGTGCGGCGGAACGGTCTTGAACACTTCGACGGCGGGGAAGGGAATGTGCAAGAAGAACCCGATGCGATTGCGCATACCCAGTTCGCGGCAATAGCGGCCCAATGCCAACAGGTGATAGTCGTGCACCCAGATGACATCGTCCGGGCGCACCAGCGGCGCCAGCCGGCGGGCGAAATCGCGGTTCACCTGCAAATAGCCCTCATAGTCGGTGCGGCGATAGCGGCTCAGGTCGGTGCGGTAATGGAAAACCGGCCACAGCACCGTGTTGGAAAAGCCGCGGTAGTAGCGGTCGTAGTCCTGCTGGGCCAAGGGGAACGTGGCGTAGGTGATGTTGTCGTTCGTCACGCTGGACAAGGGGCTGTCCGCGCCTGCGCCATCGATCTCACCGTTCCATCCCAGCCAGGTGCCGCCCGATTCGCGCAACGCGTCGCGAACCCCCACCACCAGTCCGCCGGGGGACTTGGCTCCGGCAGGCATGGCAACGCGGTTCGATATCACGATCAGTCGACTCATGAGGGCTCCTGTGTTGTTGTCGCGGCCGCCGGGGGGCTCTCCAGGCCCGCACGGCTCAGCTGCTGCAGCCAGCAGGCCAGCGCATGCGGGCTGTCCAGCCGCCACAGGGCAGTACTGGGGCCCGCACCGATCTTGATGGCATGCCCGCCATCCTGGGCCGCCGCGATGAACGCGGCCTCGTCGGTCAGGTCATCGCCGACCATGACCGGTGTGCGCCCGGCAAAGGGCGCGTCGCGCATGAAGGCACGCAAGGCCGTACCCTTGTCGATACCGTGCGGGCGCAGCTCGAACACCATCTTGCCCGGCTGCACGTCAAAGGCCGGCGCATGGCGCGCCGCCGTCTCGCGTACTGCCGACTCGACCCGGGCCGCCATGCGGGGCGCGCCGCGAAAATGCACCGCCAGCCCATGGCCCTTGGGTTCGATCCAGACGCCTTGCCAATCGGCCACGCGCTGGCGCAGTTGCGCCCGCGCAAGGCCCAGGCTGGGCGGCGCCGGCGCCTGGATCAAGATGCCGCAGCGGTCGCGGCGCTCGGCGCCATGGCCGGCGGCATACGGCAACGCCAAAGGATGCAGCAAGCGATCCAGGTCGATGCCGGGCCGGCCCGACAGAATGGCCAGCGCGCCACCCAGCACCTGGTAGAGCTGCCGCAAGATACCGATGGTATCCGGCGGCACCGACACCAGGTCCGGATCCGCCTGGATCTCGGCCAGCGTGCCGTCCAGGTCCAGGAACAGGGCAATCCGGTCCGGATGCGGTACGGCTGGCTGCTGCCCGTCGCCCCGCAAGGCGGCCGGCTGCGGCAAGAAAGCATCCGTCTCTTTGTGCATGATCCTCCATCAGCCGCCATCGGCGGCGCCGCCCGGCGCATAATCGGCCAGGCATGCAATTTTCAACATACGGCAGACCAAGCGGGCTGTGCAATGACATTCCGAATCCTGACCTGGCTGCGCCGTCGCGCCACCGCGATCCGCAACCGATGGCGCTGGCAGGCGCGCCTGGACGGCGAAACCATCATCGCCATCCAACCCGGAGGCGACTCATGCCGCATGCCAATGGCAGATCTGCAAGCCGTCGTCATCGAAACCAACGATACGGGCCCCTTTGGCGATGACTGCTGGTGGCAGTTGCACAGGCACGCAAGTAGCGTGCCTGACTGCGTCTTTCCGCAAAGCGCCATCGGCAGTGAGGCCGTCGTGCAGGCGCTGGCAGCCCTGCCCGGTTTCGATCACATGGCCATGCTGATGGCCATGGGGTCTACTGAAAACGTGCGTTTTCCCGTGTGGACGCGGCCCCTGGCGGAATGATCAGCCTGGCCGGCCGGCGGCGGGCGGGCGCGGCGCCGCCCGGGGGCAGCAGGCGCTGCATGGCCGCCCCCATGACCACCATGCGGCTGATTGCCTGTCCGGTGAACGCGTCGATGGCGGCCACGGCGGCCGTACGCGCGGCCGGCGCCAGGGTTGCCGGCCCGATTGCGGGCAAGTGCCGTGCCACCGCTTGCGCGTCGGCCAGGGTACGGCGCACCTGGGCCGCCAGCACGCCGTCGCGCTGAGGCCGCGCCAGCATGGTGCAAGCCAGCGCCAGGAAGCCGGGCCAATGCGCCAGGTGGCGATACAGGCTGCCGACGATGGCGGTGTCGGCAATGCGGCCATAGCCATTCAATGTCTCGATAACACACCGCATGGCCGGCGACAGCGTATCCAGGCCGGGCAAAGGCAGGGCGGCGCCCGGCACGCGTGCACGGGCAGGCGCCAGGCCGCCGAGAGCCGGCGGCAGCGGTGCCGCGCGGCCACCGGGGCCTGCCAGGCGGGCCCCGGCCGCCAGCAAGGCCAGCAGGGCACGTGCGTTGGCGTGGCCATAGTCGGCCAGCATGGCGCCGACAGCCTGGCATTCGGCCGTGCCCACGCCCACCAGCTGCAACGCCTCGGGCAGGCACGGCTCGATCTCGGCATCCAGCACCGGCACGCGGGCCAGGGTGTCGGCCGCCTGGTCGAATGCCGGCAAGGCATAAAGCGGCCGCACCGTGGCCCAGGTCCAGGGCAGCGCGCCCGCAATGGTGGCCAGGTGCCGCCAGACCAGGTTCACGAACGGCACATCCAGGGTCTTGCGGATATCGTCGTACAACGCCGCCAGTTCACCGGTGGCATCCGCCTCGGCGATGGCGGGGACCGGATCGGCGGCACTCATGGCGCACGTCTGCCAGTTTGCCGCTCGATCAGCGCCTGCCGTTCGGCAAGCGCATTGGCCTGCTTCAAGTGCGCCATATCCACCAGCACGCCGTCATCGCCCACCGCCCCCTGCCCTTGCCGGTTCGAGGCATCGATCATCGCGCGGATGCGAGTGGCCCAGGCCAGTTGTTCGTCCGTGGGCGAAAAGGCCTCGTTGGCCAGGCCGACCTGGCTGGGATGGATGGCCCACTTGCCCTCGAAGCCCAGCGCGGCCGCACGCTGTGCGCAAGCCTGGAAACCTTCGGTATCGCCGTAGTCGGTAAACGGGCCGTCGATGGGCCGCAGGCCATTGGCGCGGCAGGCATTGGCGATGCGGGCCATGGCGAAATGCCATTGGTCGTTCCAGTGGTGTTCGCGCGCGGCGCCCTGCCCGTGTGTCAGGATGGCATAGCGCGGGCTGGGCGTGCCGAACACGGGATCGTAGGTACGCATGTCCACCGTATAGTCGCCCACGCCGAAGATCATGGCCTCCAGGCGCCGGGAACTGGCGGCGATCGCTTCCACGTTGGCCACGCCGCGCGCGGTCTCGATCAAGACTTCGATGCCGGTGCGCTTGTCGCGGCGGGTCTCGCGTTCGATCAAGGTCAGTATCTGGTCCACGAACTGCACATCGAAGGCCGAACCCGCCTTGGGCAACAAGATCAGGTCCAGGCGCGGCGCGTGGCGCGCCACATCGACAATATCCTGCAGCGCCCAGGGAGTATCCAGGCCATTGACGCGCACCGCCAGCGTCTTGGCGCCCCAGTCGATATCGTTGAGCGCGGCGATGGCCTGGCTGCGCGCCTGGTCTTTCAACTGCGGCGCCACGGCGTCTTCCAGGTCCAGGAAGACCACATCGGCGGCACTGGCCGCCGCCTTGGCGAAAAACTGCGAACGGCTGGCCGGCACCGCCAGTTCGGAACGGTGCAGGCGCGATGGAACGGTGCAGGTCATGGACTGGACTCCGTAGCAAGTCAGCAATGAAAAAGACAAGAATGCCTAGGGCCGGGTCCCGCCGGACCGGGCCGCGATGGCGGCGGCCCGCGCCAGCAGCCGGCGCGCGGGCGGCACCAGGTCGACCGCCACGAACACACCGTCCACCACGGCCGTGCCGCGCCCATCGCGCAGGCCCGCCTCATAAGCGGCCACGATGCGGCGCGCCCGCTCGAGCGCCGTGGCGTCGGGCGTGAACACATCATTGACCGGCCCGACCTGGTTGGGGTGGAACACCACCTTGCCGTCAAAACCCAGGCAGCGTGCCGTGTCGGCGTCGCGGCGCGTGGCGGCGGCATCTTTCACATCCAGGAAATACGCCGCGTCGATCGCGGCCAGGCCGGCCGCGGCGGCCGCGGCCGCCACCACCGAGCGCGGGTAGAGCAGCGTCGTGTCGTCCACCTCGGCTCCCAGCGCCGAGGTGTAGTCGCCCGAACCGAAGAACAGCGCCGTGGTGCGATGGCAGGCATCGGCAATGGACAAGGCGCGCAAGATGCCGCGCGGCGTCTCCAGCATCACGATCAGCTCCAGCGCTTGCTCACGCCCCTGCACGGCTTCCAGTTCGGCCAGTTGTGCATCCAGGGTACGCAACGTATCGGGCGATTCGACCTTGGGCACCATGATGCTATCCAGGTGCGCCAGCGGCAACGCCGCCAGGTCTGGCGCGGCGTGGGGCGTATCCAGGCCGTTGATGCGCACGCAACGCTCCGGCCCTTTCGCGGACAACGCACGCAAAGCCTGCGCGACGCAGCCGCGGGCTTGCGCCTTGCGCTCGGGCGGCACGCTGTCTTCCAGGTCGAACACCAGCACGTCGGCGCCGCAACCGGCCGCCTTGGCCAGGCGCTCGGGCCGGTTGCCCGGCGTCATCAGCAGGCTGCGGCGCAGGCGCACGCACACATCAGGCATGAGCCGGCTCCCCGTCTTCCACCGCCGCCAGCAGGCGGTCGATTTCCTCGGGCACCTCGCCCAGGAACAGGCGCTGCACATTGGGGTTGTCCAGCAACTGCCGCGCCGGCCCCGAATAGACGACCTGCCCGGTATGCATGACATACCCGCTATCGGCCACCGCCAGCGCGCGCGAGGCCTTCTGCTCGACCATGATCACCGTCAGGCCGTCGCCGGCCAGGGCCGTCAGCCTTTCGAAGACCTGGTCGACCAGCTTGGGCGAAAGGCCCAGCGAGGGCTCATCCAGGATGACGGCAATGGGGTCGGTCATCAGGGCACGGGCAATCGCCAGCATCTGCTGTTCGCCGCCGCTCATGGTGCCGGCCAGCTGGTTCATGCGCTGGCCGATCACCGGGAAGATGCGCACCATGCGGTCCAACGCGGCATCGATGCGGGCGCGATCGCCGCCCAGGATGTAGGCGCCGATGTCCAGGTTCTCGCGCACGGTCATATCCGGCAGCACGATGCGGCCCTGCGGCACGAATGCCACGCCACGTGCCAGGCGCTTGTGCGGCGCCTCGGCGGTCACATCGGCGCCGTCGATCAGCACCTGCCCTTTCCAGACTGGCAGCAGGCCGGCGGCCGCCTTGATGGCCGTCGACTTGCCGGCGCCGTTGGAGCCGATCACCGCCGTGATCGCACCGCGCGCAAACGCCATGCTGGCGTTGCGCACCACGGGCACGTCGCCGTAGCCCGTGGTCACCGCGCGCAACTCCAGGAAGGGCGCGGCGTCCGTTTGCTGTTCCATGGCGATCTCCGGGCCGGGGGTCAGCGTTTGTCCCAGGCGGGCATGGGGATCACCGCGTCCATCGTCTTCACGTCCAGCGGCATCACGATCTCGCGCTTGCCGTCGCGCACCTGGGCCAGCAGCCCGGTCACCCCCACCTGCTTGCCGGTCTCGGGGTTGACCTTGTGGTGGCCCATCACCGTGTCCAGTTCCAGCGTGGTCAGTATCTCGCGCAGCTTTTCCTGATCGACCGAGCCCGCCTGCTTGACGGCGGCTTCCAGCACCGTGGCGCCGGCATACGAGAACGCCGAGTAATAGCCCGGCTCGGCCTTGTAGCGTTCCTGGTAGGCCTTGACGAATTCGGGGTTGCCCTTGGTCTTGAGCGAGGGTTCGTACAGCGACATGGCGAACACGTACTCCGAATCCTTGCCCGTGCTCTTCAGGAAATCCTCGATCGAGGCACCGTTGTGAATGAAGACCTTGGGCAGGTAGTTCGACGCCTTCATCTGGCGCACCATCTCGATAGCCTCGTTCGGATAGCCCACCGACACCCAGATATCGGGCTGCATCTGCCGCGCCTGGGCGATCATCGACGAAAAGTCCGTCGTGCCGGCGGGAAAGAACTCGGTCGTCTTCAGGTCCAGTTTACGGTCTTCGGCGATTTTCTTGATGCTCTTGGCCATGTCGCGCGCGGCGGCATAGTCCCGGCCGAAAAAGGCAATGCTCTTGAGCTGATGCTGCTCGGCCAGCGGGCCGATGCTGGCCACATAGGCGCTGATGGGCGCGGCCGTCTGGAACACGTACTTGAAACCGCGCTCCTGGATCTGTTCCGACGCGCCGCCCGAATTCAGGAACACGCGCTTATGCTTGTTGGCCACCGCCGCGGCCGTTGCGGCCGAGGCCGACCCCCAGGGGCCGAACAGCAGGTCGACGTTGTCGTCGCTGATCAGCTTCTCGTACAGGCGGGCCGCCGTGGCGGGATCGCTGCGGTCGTCGTACACCACCAGTTCGACCTGGCGGCCCAGCAAGCCGCCGCGCTCGTTGACCTGGTCGCGCCATAGCTCCACGCCCTGGAAATAGTGCTTGGCGCTGTCGGCCAGGTTGCCGGACTGCGACAGTGCCACCCCCACGCGGATGGGCTTGTTCTCGGCTGCCTGCGCCGCCCCCAGGGCGGCCAGGGTGCTGGCTGCCACCAACACCAATTTCGCGATATGTCGATTCATGGGCTGCTCCTTGTCTCCAGTTATGTGTCCCTGCCTGGGACGTTGTGCTCCGGAACCTCAGGGTCTGCTGACACTAGAAATAGGCATCCTTGACGCGCGCATCGCCGCGGATCGCGTCGGCATCGCCATGCGCGATCACGCGGCCTTCGGCCAGCACATACAGGTCGTCGCAGATCTCCAGCACGATGCGCATTTCATGGTCGATGAAAAACAACGTCATGCCCTGCGCGCGCAGCGCCTGCAGGTGCTCCACGATGCGGTTCTGCAGGCGCGGGTTGATGCCGGCGAACGGCTCGTCCAGCAGCATCATGGTGGGTTGCAGCATCAGGGCGCGGGCGATCTCTACGAGCTTGCGCTGGCCGTACGACAGCTCGGCGCCCCACTTGTCGCGCAAGGCCGAGATTTCCAGGAAGTCCAGCAAAGACAGGGCCCGTTCCACGGCCGCCACATCGGACAGGCCATGCGCGATCGCCACCAGGTTCTCCAGCACGGTCAGTTCGTTGAACAGCCGCGAGATCTGGAAAGTGCGCCCCACCCCGCGCCGGCAGATATCGGCCGGCGTGGCACGGGTGACGTCCTGGCCTTGCAGCACCACCCGGCCGCCATCGGCGGGGATGGCGCCGGCAATAATGTTGAACAGGGTCGACTTGCCGGAGCCGTTCGGGCCGATCACGCCGGTGATCGACCCCGGCGCGATCTGCAGGCTGGCGCCATCCAGCGCGACACGGCCGGCGAAGCGCTTGCTGACGTTCTCGACAGACAACATGGGCGATGAGGTTGCGCTCATGATCAGGTCGCCTCCTTCTTGCGCTGCGCCATGCGGCGCAGGTGGCCGCGCGCCGCAGGCACCCAGCGCCAGGCGCGCCGCTGCGCGTAGTTGACGATGCCGCGCGGCATGTACAGCACGGCGATCAGGATGATGACCCCGACCAGCGCCAGGTAGATCTCGGGCAGGCGCGCCCACAGCACTTCATTGACCACCGACATCAGCGCGGCGCCCACCAGCGGGCCGAACACCGTGCCCATGCCGCCCAGCAGCACCATGGCAATCACGGTCAGTTCGGTCATGGGCGCGAAAGCGGTGGCCGGGTCGATATAGCCCAGGTAGCAGGCGTACAGGCAGCCGCAGACGCCGGGCACGAAGGCCGAGGCCACGAAGGTGCCGATCTTCAGGCGGGTGGTGCGCACCCCCAGCGCATTGGCGGCGGTCTCGTCCTCGCGGATCGACAGCAATTGCAGCCCCAGCCGCGAGTTGTCCAGCCGCCAGGTCGCCAGCACCATCAGCACGGCGATCGCGCTCACCGCGTAGTACAGGTGCAGTTGCTCTACCACCACCAGGTACAGGCCCGTGCCGCCCTGGGTGATGTCGTCCAGCCCCAGCGCCAGCGATTCGCAGACGCGCGCAATGCCGAACATGCCGATGGCGAAGTACGGCCCCTTCAGGCGCAGCATCACGCCACCCAGCACGGCCGCCAGCAGCGAAGCCGCCACCCCCGCGTACAACGAGGCCACCAGCCAATGCGTGCCGTCCAGGATGGCCAGCGACCCCACATACGCACCCAGGCCGAAGAAGGCCACCTGCCCGAAGTGGGTATAGCCGGCATAGCCGCCTATCAGGTTCCACGAATACGCCAGCGCAATAAAAATGAACGTCTGGATCATGAACGACATGCCATACGACCCGGCCATCAAGGGCAGGACGGCCAGCGCCGCGACGCACAGAATGGGAATGGGCAGGAATTTCATGCGCGCGCTCCTATGCCGAACAGGCCACGAGGCCGCACGACCAGCACCACCAGCATGGCCAGGAACACCGTGGCCGCGCCCAGCACCTGGCCGTACATATAGCCGGCGAACACTTCCAGCACCCCCATCAGCAGCGCGGCCGCCATGGCGCCGGGGTAGCTGCCCATGCCGCCCACGATGATCACCGCGAACGCCTTGATGCCGAAGCGCGCGCCCAACTGCGCGTCGGAAGCGAAGGTGGGCGCCAGCAGCACGCCCGCCAGGCCGGCCATGGCCGCGCCCAGGGCAAAGGTGACGTTGCGCACCTGGTTGATGGAAATGCCCGAGATCACTGCCAGCTCGGGTGCCTGCGAGACGGATCGGATCGCCTTGCCGAAGCGCGTGCTGCGCAGAAACCACCACACGCCCAGCGTGGCTGTCATCGCCACCAGGAACGACACCAGCCGCGCCAGCGGCACGTCCATGCCCAGCAGCGGAATCGAGCCGCCCAGCACCGTCGACAGCCCATGGAAGCCGCCGCCCCAGATCAGCAGCGAAATGTTCACCACGATCGTGGACAGCGCAAAGGTGGCCAGCAGCGACATGATGGGCGGGCCGTCGATGATGTGGCGTATCACCACATACTGCATGGCCAGGCCGATCGCCGCGGTCATCAGCGGCACGATGATCAACGCCGCCAGGTAAGGCATGTGCATGCCGGCCACCAGCGACACGGCGGTCAACGCGCCCACGGCCAGCAGATCGCCATGGGCAAAGTTGATCACGCGCATGACGCCGAAGACCAGGTTCAGGCCGCAAGCCATCAGCGCGTACAGCCCGCCCAGCAGTATCCCGGCAACCAGTAGTTCGAAGACAGGCACGATGGGTCTCCCTCCGTGAGTGTCGGCGGATGCCGGGTCAGATGACGCCGGCGCGGGTCAGTTCGGCGATGCGCGCCTCGGACAGGCCCAGCCGCTCGCGGAACACTTCGTCGTTGTGCTGGCCCAGCGTGGGTCCCATGTGATCGATGCCGCCCGGGGTGTCGGTCAGGCGCGGCACGACGTTGGGCAAGGCATACTCGCCGCGCTCGTCCTTCATGTAGACGATATTGCCGCGAGCCTTGTACTGCGGGTCTTCGAAGATCTCGTCCACCGCGTAGACCGGCCCGCACGGCACCTGGAACTGTTCGCAGATGCCCAGCACCTCGTCGCGCGGGTAGCGTGCCGTCCAGGTACCGACATACTCGTCGACCAGGGCTCGCTCGGCTTCGCGCTGGCCGATCGTGCCCCATTTGCCGTCGCCGCCGAACTCCGGCACGCCCATCGCCAGGGCCAGCCGCTCGAAGATCTTGTCACTGGTGCAGGCTATGGCGATCCAGCGTCCGTCCGACGTGGGATAGTGGCTATGGGGCACTACGTTCACCGTGCCCGGGCCCATGCGTTCGCGCACATAGCCCTTCATGTGATAGCTGGGCGCCAGCTCATCCAGGATGCGGAAGATCGGTTCGTACAAGCCGATATCGATGACCTGCCCGCGGCCGGTCTTGGCCAGCGCCTGCATGGCCAGCAGCACGCCCAGCGCGCCGTACAGGCCGGCCATGTAGTCGGGAATCGTGGCCGAGCCGGGCGTGACGGGCGGGCGGTCGGGATAGCCTGCCAGGTACGACAGCCCGCCGAACGCATTGCCGATGCGGCCGAAGCCCGGACGGCCGCTGTAGGGCCCGGTCTGCCCGTAGCCCGAGATGCGCACCATGATCAGGCGCGGGTTGACCTCATGCAGCACGTCCCATCCCAATCCCCATTTTTCCAGGGTGCCGGGCTGGAAGTTCTCGACCAGTACGTCCGACTGCGCCACCAGCGCCTTCAGCAATTCCGCGCCTTCCGGGGTGCGCAGGTCCAGCGTGGCCGATTTCTTGTTGCGGCACTCCGACAGCCAGGGCAGCGAATCGCCGCTGGGCGTGATGCTGCCGAAACGGCGCAGCGCGTCGCCCACCTTCGGCAATTCCAGCTTGATGACGTCGGCCCCGAACTCGGCCAATTGGGTCGAACAAAACGGCCCGGCCAGGAAGCTCGATACATCGACGACCTTCAAGCCATCCAGCGGCCGTACCCCTGCTGCCTTGTCTTGCATGCCTGTCTCCTCGGTATTGCATTGCGGCGGCAAGCGCGCGGCCCCATGCGCGGGCCGCGCGCCGCCGGTTCATGCCGTCTGCGCGGCGGCAATCCGTTGCGCGGCATCCAGCACCCGCTGGGCCGCATAAACAATCGGGTAGTCGATGAACTGGCCATCGAGCTGGATGGCCGACGAGCCCTGGGCCTCGGCCTGCGCGAAAGCGTCCATGACCCGTCGCGCATGCGCGACTTGCGCATCGCTGGGGCTGAACGCCGCGTTGGCCACGGGCACCTGGTCAGGATAGATACACAGCTTGCCCTGGAAGCCCAGCCCGCGCGCGCGCTGCGCCGACAGGGCGAAACCGTCGGGGTCTTTCAGGTTCACCCACACGGTATCCAGCGGCGGCTCCAGGCCGGCCGCGCGCGACTGCAGCACGATCTCGCTGCGGTAGGCGGCCAGTTCGGTCTCGTCGCGGGTCCAGGTCAGGTCCAGGTCCAGCGTGTAGTCGCCCGCCCCGAATGCCACCCGCCTGACGCGCGGGCTGGCGCGCAGTATCTCGGGCAGCCGGGCCATGCCCTGCGCGGTCTCGATCAAGCCGATCAGGTCCACGCTGCCGGCCACCATGCCGTGCTCGCGTTCCAGTTGGCCGATCAGCCAATCGGCGGTCTGCAGGTCGGCCGCCGATTCCACCTTGGGCAGCAGCACGCCATCCAGCCCGGGGCGCACGGTCTCGGTCAGGTCGCCATACGCAAAAGAGGTGGGCAGAGGATTGACCCGCACATAGCCCAGGCACGAACGCGGCGCCTGCATGGCCTGCACGACTTTCGGGCGGCTGGCGGCTTTTTCCGACACCGCGCATGCGTCTTCCAGATCCAGGATCACCGCGTCGGCGCCCAGGGTGAACGCTTTCTCGACACGCCTGGGGTGGTTGGCGGGGGCAAACAGGAAGGACCGCAGCACAGGCATCGAAACTCTCCACGGGTAAGTGGGCGAACCGCCGGCGGGCGCCTTGCCGGTTCGTCACAGGGTTTTTGTTTGTGCGAATGTACGTACAATATCCAGCAAACTGGGCACTGTCAATATCGGGTTAACGCGGCTTGTGCCACCACGCCCGAATCGGGTGCTCCATTACAATCCGTCTCAATCCCAACGTTGGTCACCGCATGGCAACTAACCCGTCGTCCCCGCCTGTTGCCTTCGATGCGTTTTCGGGTGGGCGGCAGCCGCTGTACGCGGCGCTGGCACGCACCCTGAAGCAAGACATCGAAAATGACCGCTATCCGGTAGGCAGCACCCTGCCCACCGAAGGCGAACTGGCGCTGCGCTACAACGTCAGCCGCCACACGGTCAGACAGGCCCTGCGTGAATTGAAAGACGAAGGCATCATCTGGTCGCGTCCCGGCGTGGGCACAAAGGTGCGGTCCCGTCCGCAAGGCTTGCGTTTTTTCAGCGGCATCAATTCGGTATCCGACCTGCTGCAATTCGTGGACGCCACCGAAATGCACGTACAGTCGCGCCGCGAGATCGTGGCCGACGATACCTGGGCTGCCCAACTGCACTGCCAACCCGGGCAGGCCTGGGCCGAGACCAACATCGTGCGTACCATCGTCGGCAACACCACGCCCATGAGCTATCTGCAGGTCTACCTGCGGCCGGAATTCGCCGACGTGCTGGCCTCGGTCAAGGTATTGCGCAAACCCATCTATTCGCTGGTGGAAGCCCGCTATGGCGTGCGCATCGTCGAAGTACAGCAAGAGATCACCGCGGCCAATCTCGACCGCCAGATGGCCCGCGCCCTGAAAGCCACCGAAGGCCAGGCGGCGCTGAAAATCACCCGCTATTACCTGGACCGCGCCGGCCAGCTCGTGCAGGTGGGCCTGGGCCATTACCCCAGCGGGCGCTACACGCAAAGCTCGCATTTTCGCGCCCACAACACCGACGAATAGGCTCACGCCGGATGCTCGTGCGGATGGTCGCGGCCCCACTGGGTCACGGCCTCGCGCGTGGCGCCGTGCGTGGCATGGCTGCGCGCCTGGATATCCAGCAGGCGCGCCACGTCGCGCGCGGCCGCCAGCACGTCGTCGGCATCCAGCCCGGTCTCGATACCCATCAGGCCCAGCATGCGCACCAGGTCTTCGGTGGGGAAATTGCCCACCGCGCCCAATGTCTGCGGCATGGCGATGCCGCCGCCGATGCCGCATATCGCCCCTTCCAGCCATGCCGCGCCGCCATCCAGCGCCGCCGCGATATTGGCCGTGGCCATGCCCGACAGGTTGTGCACGTGAAAGCCAAGTTCCATATCGGGATAGCGCTCGCCCAGCCGCACGTACAAGCGGTTGACGTGACGCGGGTCTTCCATGCCCACCGAGCCCGCCAGGTACAGGCGCCGGATGCCCGCATTGCGAAACTCGCCCACCATGGCCTCGATGCGTTCCTCGGGAATCAGGCCTTCGTACGGACACCAGAACGACATGCCCAGCGCCAGCACATAGCGCAGGCCCGCCGCGTCGGCGATGCGAAAGGCTTCGATCGCCTGCGCATTGGCCTGGCCTGGGTCCATGTTCTGGTTCTTCTTCAGGTACGCGGCGCTGCCGATGGTCAGGCCGACCACCTCGTCGACCTTGGCCCGCACGGCGCGTTCGGCGCCGCGCGCGTTCGGCGCCAGGCCCCGGTATACGGTGCCCGCACGGCGCTGGATGCGGGCGCAGACCTCTTCGGCGTCTTTCAGGTTCGGAATGACGCGCGGATGCGCGAAGCCCGTCACCTCGATCACCGGAAAACCCACGGCCGACAGGCGGTCGATGATGCTCACCTTGTCGTCGGTGGATACCCAGGCCGGAAAGCTCTGCAGGCCATCGCGCGGGCCGACCTCGGCCACCTGGACGCGCGCCGGGAAGTGCATGGGCATGGCTTGCTCCTTTAGTGTTGGTGTCGGCAGGCCTTAGTCGGCCAGTTCGATGCCGGCGCGTTTCAATTCAGCCTCGGTGTAGCCCAGGCGCTCGACCAGGATCTCGCGGTTGTGCCGGCCCAGTGCCGGCCCCGGCGCGCGTATGTTGCCGGGCGATGCCGACAGCTTGCCCACCACGTTCTGCATGCGCAGCGGGCCGCCCAGTTCTTCGTCGTGCACGGTGGCAATGTTCTCGCGTGCCTGCACCTGCGGGTCGGCCAAGATCTGCGCCACGTTGTTGACCGGCGCCATGGTCGATTGCAAGTCGGCCGAACGCGCCAGCAGGTCGTCCAGGTCGTAGCGCCCCACTGCCTGCTGCAAGGCCTCGTCCAGCTCGCGCACGTGCTTCAGGCGCTGGCGGTTGTCCGCGAAGCGCGGATCGTCAATCAAGCCAGGCACTTCCAGTACCTGGCAAATGCGCACGAAGGTCGATTGCGCGCTGCCGGCAATCGCCAGCCACTTGCCGTCGCGCGTCTGGAAGGTGTTGCGCGGCGCCGTGAAGGGCAGTCGGCTGCCGCTGCGTTCCTGCACCAGGCCCAACTGGTCGTAGTTGATGACATGCGGCCCGATCAGGGTCAGCAGGGTTTCGTAGATGGCCAGGTCCACGTACTGCCCTTCGCCCGTGCGTTGCTTGTGCTGCAGGGCCACCATGGCCAGGAAGGCGGCCATCAGGCCGGTGGTGGAATCGGCCAGGCCGAAGCCGGGCAGTAACGGCGGCTGGTCGGGGTAGCCGGAAATCTGCGCATAGCCGGCATACGCCTCGGCCAGCGTGCCAAAGCCCGGGCGCTCGCGATACGGGCCGGTCTGGCCGAAGCCGGTCACGCGCATCATCACCAGGCCGGGATTGATGCTTTTCAACGCGTCATAGCCCAACCCCCATTTTTCCAGGGTGCCGCTGCGGTAGTTCTCGACCACGATGTCCATGTCGGCCACCAGACGCTTGACCGCCTCTTGGCCAAACGGCGTGCGCAAGTCTAGCGTGATGGCGCGCTTGCCGCGATTGAGCACCTTGAAATACAGGCCCACCCCCTCTTTGCTTTCCCCCCAATTGCGCACTTCGTCGCCGCTGCCCGGCCTTTCCACCTTGATCACATCGGCGCCGAAATCGGCCAGGAACATCGCGCTCATGGGCGCGGCCAGGAAATTCGACAGGTCCAGCACCTTCACGCCAGCCAGCGCGCCCTGCGGCCCGGCCTGGGGGGAAACAGCCATGTTCGCCTCCTGAATAATGTACGTTTGTACGTACATTAAAGGACGTATGGAATAGCGTCAACCCTTCGATGAGCCATGTGCCGTGCGGAGAATAAGCCGCTTATTCTCTGCATTATTTGCGGTGAATAATTGCATGTGCGGAGAATACAGCCCATAATCTCCGCATGGATCGCGGAGATTATCTATACATCTGGCAGGCCCCCGATTGGCCGCACTGGCGCTACGACCTGGCAGCGCTGGCTCCATTGCTGGCCGAAGTCAGCCATGCCCAGGGCCTGCTGGCCGGCCGCCTGGTCGACGCCGGCTTGCCGGTACGCGCGCAAGCCAGCCTGTCGGTCCTGACCGACGATGTCGTCAAGACCAGCGAAATCGAAGGCGAAAAGCTCGATGTCGCATCGGTGCGCTCTTCCATTGCGCAGCGCTTGGGGGTGGACATCGGCGCCCTGGCTCCCGTCGACCGCCATGTCGAAGGCATTGTCGAAGTGGTGCTCGATGCCACCGCCAACTGCCACGCCCCCGTCACGCAAGAACGCCTGCTCGGTTGGCACGCCGCGCTATTTCCCACCGGCCATTCTGGCCTGGTACGCATTGCGGCAGGCGCCTGGCGCGATGACGCACATGGCCCGATGCAAGTCGTATCGGGGCCTGTAGGGCGCCATCGCATCCATTACGAAGCGCCCCCGGCCACCCGCCTGGCAGCCGACACTTGCCGCTTTCTCGACTGGATCAACAGCCCGCCCCACGAACCACCCCTCGTCCGGGCCGGCCTGGGCCACCTATGGTTCGTGACCCTGCACCCGTTCGACGATGGCAACGGCCGCATCGCCCGCGCGCTGGGCGACCTGCTGCTTGCACGGGCCGACAATGCCTCGCAGCGTTTCTACAGCCTTGCCGCGCAGATCCGGCGCGAGCGCGAGGCCTACTACCAGATACTGGAACAAACCCAGAAGGGTACGCTGGACGTGACAGCATGGCTGACATGGTTCTTGTCCGCCCTGCAACGGGCCATCGCCCAGGCGCAACGCACGCTCGATGCCGTACTGGGCAAGACCCGGTTCTGGCAGCAGGTTGCCGGCACCCCCATGAACGAACGGCAAACCAGGCTCGTCAACCGCCTGCTCGACGGCTTCGAAGGCAAGCTGACCACCACCAAGTGGGCGGCCATCGCCAAGTGTTCCGCCGATACCGCGCTGCGCGACATCAACGAGCTGGTCGCGCGAGACGTCCTGCGACGATCGCCAGCCGGCGGGCGCAGCACCAGCTATGAATTGAACATCCCCGCGGCACCGTAGCTTGCAGGCACAAGCACAACAGGCGATTCGCCCCCTACCGCGCCATGCACTGCTTCCAGCGCCCGTGCACCCGGTTGGCGAACCATGCGGTGGTCAGGTTGCGCGTGATCTTCGGGCTTTCCAGCTTGATGCCCGGCAGCACCGCGCGCGGCACGCGCTGGCCGGCGTCCTTATCCGCCAATTCGAACACGCGCCGGTACAACTGCGTTTCTTCGAATTCCAGGGTGCCGCCCTTTTGCAGCGACGGCCGGATGCGGGCCTCGTTGATATCCAGGCGCCGCCGGATGGCGCGCACGGCGCGTTCGGTGCGGCTGGGGTCTATCGACCCGTGGATCAGCAGGTCGCCATCCAGCGCCAGCTCGATGCCCGACAGGCGGCTGACCGCGGCCTGGAAGGCCGCGTTGCGGCTGGCATACCAGCCCGCGTTGAAATCGGCGAACCGGTACAGCACCGAATCGTAGTTGGCCGGATAGCCCAGCAGGTGGGCAATGCCGAAGTACATGCCGCCACGCCGGGTGAAGACCTCGCGGCGGATCGAGCCTTCGACGGCATAGGGGTAGTCTTGCGCGTGCGCCTGGGCGAAGGCGATGCTGACTTGCATCGGGCCGCCGGTATGCACCGGATTGAGTCCGCTGAACAACTGCCGGCCCATGGGCACCATGCCGATGAAGTCTTCGAAGATCTCGCTCAACTGCTTTTCGGTGCGTACCGTATCCAGCCGCTGGTTGTAGGTCTTGCCCGTGGGCGACTTCACGTTCAGCGCCGCGTTCACCAGGAAGGCCGGCACATGCATGGCTTGCGTGCGGCGCTCGATCTCGCGCCGCGCGATGCCCGGCAAGCCCGGCACCGCGGGGTCGGCGCGAAACGACGATTCCTGCTCGGTAACGGCCAGCACGGCGCACAGGTAGGTCTGGCTGGAATCCAGCCCCTGCGCGGTGAAGGCCACGGCAATATCGCGCGCCCAGCCATCGCGGTCTGGTACCTGCGGCGGCAACAGCCGTTTCAGGTCGGCGCGTATCTCGGTGGCGCCGCGCGTGGGTTCTTCGGGAATCTGGGTGGCGCAGCCGGCCAGCAGGGCCAGCAACGCCGCACCCAGGCAGCGCGCGGCGCGGCCGCGGCGCCACGGGCCCATGAAAAAACCTGGGCTGGGATTTCCCGGAACCGGAACTGGCACTCGTATTGCCCTGTTGAAAGCCTGGACGCGGGTCGCGCAAGGCGAGTGCCCGATCATACACGCCGGCTATCCCGGCATGGCCCTGGCCGCCTGCACGGTGGCCTCGATGCCGCGGCGCAGATCGTACTGCGGCGCATAGCCCAGTTCCTTGCGCGCCCGCGAGATATCCAGCGCCCCCTTGCGCGCCGTGGGGTAGCGGTCGCCGTGCAAGTACCAGCCCGGCGCCGTGGTCACATTGGCGCCGGGCACCAGTTCACGCACGATACGCGCCACGTCGTCGATGGTGGGCGCCTGCCCCGTCGCGATGTGATAGGCATCGAACCGGTGATGCTGCTTGTCCAGCGCCAGCAGCACGCCGGCCACCGTGTCGTCGATATACACCTGGTCCACTGCCAGGTCGCCGCCGGTACGTAGATGGTACGAGCCCCCCGCCAGCGCCGCATCCACGAACACCTTGGGCACCCGGGCACGCGGCAGGTCGGGCCCATAGACCCAGCACGTGCGCACGTTGATGCACTCCAGTCCATGGCGGTCGGCATAGACGCGGCCGTAGTGCTCGGCAGCGAGCTTGGTCAGGCCATAGATGCTGGTGGGCCGCTGCGGATGGTTCTCGTCGATGATCTGCGCGGTGAAATCGCCGTAGGTTTCTTCCGTGCTGATATGCACGACCCGGCGCACGCCAAAATGGCGCATGGCCTCGAACAGGTTCACCGAGCCCTCGGTATTGACCCGCATGGCCTTGATCGGCACATCGGCGGCCAATGCCACACCCACGATGGCGGCGGTATGCACCACCGCCTGCGGCTCGTGGGCCTTGAATGCATCGATGACCTGCGACCACTCGCCCAGGTCGGCCTCTACCGGCGTCAGGCCGGGATGGCGCTGCTTCAGTCCGGCCAGTGCCGGGGTGACCCGCAAGTCCAGTGCCACCACCTCGTCGCCGCGCGCCAGCAGCGCCTTCACGATGGCGATTCCCAGCCAGCCGGCGGCGCCCGTCACCAGAATACGTTGCGACATGGCGTGCCTCATTCGTCGGTGGGTGGCGTGGTGATCACCAGGAACACCAGGGTGTCCGTGCCGGTGCAGTGCAGTTCATGCACGACGCCGGGCGGAATGAAGGCCACGTCGTTGCCGCGCACCACGCGCCGTTCGCCGTCGGTGATCAGCACGCCTTCGCCGCTCAGCACATGGTAGATCTGCTCTTGCACTTTATGAACATGGCTTTCCACGTAGGCGCCCGGCTCGTAACACGAGATGCGATGATCGAAGAACTTGCTTCCGTTCAGGTCCGGGGTGACGATCGCCTTGGACAGCGCCTGGTGATGATGGCCCGGATACTCGGTCCAGAGCAGTTCCGCCAGGTTGCGCGTGACCGCCGGCGCGTAGGGCAAAGACGAAGCGCCCGTCTTGGTTTCGGCCTTTCCGTTGTCGTTCATGCTTGTGTACCTCGCTGGTAAAGAACATAAGGAATCGAATCACGCCGCTGCATCTATCAGGTGGCGCAGGCTGTGCCGCGGCACGAAGCCCAGTCGTTCACGGGCCGGCCCCAGGTCGTACAGCGACGCATGGGGGTTGTCTCGGTAAAGCGCGGGGTCGCGCACCGGTACCTGGCGGCCCAGCAGGCGCTCGAGCCGCCCCACCGTGGGTTCGGGCGCCAGCGTGTCGGCCGCGGCCAGGTAAAAGGCCTCGAATGGCAGGGCCCCCGTGCCGGGCGACGCCATGCGCAAGGCCAGCCAGAAAGCATGCGCCAGGTCGCGCGGATCGATGTAATTGAACAGCGGACCGCCGCCCGCCGACGAAGGCCCGCCCGCCTGGCGCCCCACATATGCATCTGGGTCGCGGGCGCGGGCCCGGATCTCGCCCTCCATCTCGGGGTACGCCACGAATACGGTGCGCATGGCGATGACCTGGGTACCCCGCAGCGCGAATGCCCGGCCGATGTCTTCGCCCAGCACCTTGCTGATGGCATACGGGTCGGTGGCGCGCAGCGGATGCGCAAGATCCACAGGCAGGTAGTCGGGCGGCACCATGGCGCCTTCGCGCACGGTATAGCCCATGACCGAATCGCTGGAACACAGCACCACGCGCCCCACGCCTGCTGCCTCGCACGCGCGGAATACGTTCCAGGCACCCAGCGTGTTGATGCGCAGGATGTCGTCCTCGTCGCCCGACCAGATATTGGGCCGCGCGGCAATATGCAGCACCGCGAAACAGCCCTGCACGGCGCGCGCCACGGCGGCCGGATCGGTAATGTCGCCGGTTTGCCACTCGATGTCCTCGGCCCCGGCACGCAGGTCCAGGCCGCGCACCTGCACATCTTGGCGCAGCAGCTCGCGCACCACATGGCGCCCCAGCAGGCCCGCCGCGCCGGTAACAAGCACGCGCGGCCGTTGCGGGTCGAAATGGGGAATCTGTTCCATCGCCTAGCCCTCCCTGGGTGCAACAACGCCGGCGCCCGCCAGGGCGTCGTGGCTTTGCACGATCGATGCTTGCGCATCCTGGTCGATGATCTCAAGCAATATCGGCCCGGCGTACGCCTGGGCTCCCAGCGCCGCCGCCAACTGCCCGAATGGCACATCCCCCTTGCCTATGGGGTCGTGGCGCCAGGCAGTACGGGTGGTGTCCGAACAATGCAGCAAGGCAATGCGCCCCGCCAGGCTGCGCACGCCGTCGTGCAGTGCCTCGCCGATGAAATGCGCATTGGCGGCGTCGTAGCAGGCGCACAGCACATCGCCATTGCCCATTTCATCCAGGAAATCGCCGATATCCCGCGCGGTGGGCAAGGCGGCGAAAGGCACGTTCTCGATGGCCAGCTTCACGCCATGTTCGCGGGCGTACGGAACCAGTGTCTGCACCGTATCTTGCACCCAGGCCCTGGACAGCGCGCGCGCCGGCGCCAGCAACGGACTCAGGCGCCCCGGCACCGTCACCAGGCAAGAAGCGTGCAGCTCGGCGGCCAGCACGATCGCTTTCTTGAACATGCCCACCGAATACGCGCGCGTATCCGCGAACGGACTGGCCAGGTTGGTGTCCAGGCTGGGCAGATTCAGCGACGTGAACGACAAGCCTTCGCCCCGCATCAGCGCAACGATCTCGCGCCGGGCCTGCGGCGAGGTGTCCAGGTCAAGGTGCGGCGGGTTGATGACGCCCTCGAACTGGCGGTAGCCCAATGCGGCAAGCCCGGCCAGGCACTCGCGGATCGGATGGCTCCAGATATAGCTGTAGGTATTGATCCCCGCCACGCGCGCGTTCATGCCGCCTCCTGTTGGCCGACACCCAGCAGCCGCTGCTGCAGCGCCACGTCGATGCTGAGCGCATGGGCCGGCCCCGCATAGGCGACCCGGCCGTTGACCAGCACATAAGCGCGCTCTGCCAGGGCCAGCGCCGACTCGGCGTGATGCTCGACAATAATCATGCTGACCTGGCGCGAGATGCGCTGCACGGCTTCGCGTATATCCTTGACGACCGCGGGCGCCAGGCCCTCGAAAGGTTCGTCCAGCAAGATCAGCCGCGTCGGCGCCATCAGGGCCCGCGCCACCGCCACCATCTGGCGCTCGCCGCCCGACAGGTTCTCGGCCCTTGATTTCGCCAATATGCGCAGCTTGGGGAACAGGCTGTAGATCTCTTCCTGGCTGGCTCCGCCGGCACGGGCGGCAATGCGCAGGTTCTCGTGCACCGTCAGGTTCGGGAACAGGCGCCGTCCTTCCGGCACCACCGCGATGCCCTGGCGATTGATCTGGTCCGGACGGGCATGGGTGATGTCCTGGCCGTCGAAACGGATGTTGCCCTGGCTGACCTTGACCACGCCCATGATCGTGCGCAGGGTCGTGGTCTTGCCCACGCCGTTGCGGCCCAGCAATGCCACCACCTCGTTCGGCTGCACCACCAGGTCCAACCCATCGAGCACCGCGCCGCCGGCGTAGCCGGCTTTCACGCCCGACAATTCCAGCAAGGGCATGGCGTGTCCGGCATCCGTGCGGCTGGCGCTGGCGACAGGCACCGCTGGTGCCGCGCCACGGGGCGCGCCGGCTTCTTCGGCGGGCTTGCCCATATACGCCGAAATCACGTCCGGATGCCGGGATACCTGGTCCGGCAGGCCGTCGGCGATCAAGCGGCCCTGGTGCAGTACGGTGATGCGGTCCGACAAGGCCAGCACCCGGTCGATATCGTGCTCGATCAGCAGCACGGCATGGGTTTGCGATAGCCGTACGATCAGCGCCGACACCACCTGGCGGTCGGCCTCGCCCAGGCCGGCCAGGGGCTCGTCCAGCAACAGCACGCGCGGGCTGCCCGCCAGCGACAAGGCAATCTCCAGCAGCCGCTTCTCGCCGTGCGACAGTTCCGAACACAGGTCGGCCGCCCGATCGGCCAGGCCCACGGCATCCAGCAATGACCAGACGCGGGCGTTCTCCGGCTGGTTATCGTAGGCGTCGCGCCAGAAGCCGCCCCACGGGCGATGCGCCCCTTGCGTGGCCACGCGCACGTTCTCGAACGTGGTCAGATTGGGAAATACGCTCAGGATCTGAAACGACCGCGAAAGCCCCGCCCTGGCGCGCCGGTATGCCGGCAAGCGCGTGACATCGCGGCCATCGAGCGTGATGGTGCCGGCATCGGGCGCCATCAGGCCGGTCAGGATATTGAACAGCGTCGTCTTGCCCGCGCCATTGGGGCCGATCAGGCTGTGCAGCCGGCGGTCGTGTACATCCAGCGAGATATCCTCGGATGTCACGATAGAGCCGAAGCGCTTGGACAGGCCGCGCACCGACAAGATGGGCTGGCTGCCCTGCACGGTGCGTGCCGCGGCCGGCGCATAGGGTGCGATGCTTGCCGGCCGCGGCGGAATGCCATGCCGCACCAGCGTCCAGCGCTCGTCGCGCCGGATCCAGCGGCGCAGTATGCCGTGCATGCCTTCCGGCGACAGGATCGCGAACAGGATGATGATGGGCGCGAACATCAGCCACCAGTTCTCGGTGATGGCGCTGAGCCGGTCCTCGAGAATGATGAAGGTGGTGGCCCCCCACAGCGGGCCCAGGAAATGATGCACCCCGCCCAGCACCGCCATCAGCACCGGGTCGCCCGCATGCTGCCAGCTCAGGTTGTTGGCATAGGCGCCGCGCAGCAGCAAGGCCATCAACCCGCCTCCCACGCCCACCAGCATGCCCGATATGCAGAAAGCAGCCAGCTTGATGGCCAGCGCATTGAACCCCAGGCTGGACACCCGTTGCTCGTTGTCGCGTATGGCCTGCAGCACGCGTCCGAACGGCGCGTGCACCAGCCGCCACAGCGCATAAACCGCGATCAGCACCACCGCGAGGGTGAAGAAATGAAAGGCCAGCGTGGAGCCGAACAGCGGGCGCGGCACGTCCTGTATGCCGTTCTCTCCGCCCGTCACCGAAGTCCAGCTATACGCGATTTCGAACGCAATCTGCGAACATGCCAGCGTCAACAACGAGAAGTACAACCCGCGGCGGCGCAGGATCACCGCGCCCAGCGCCACCGCCAGCACCAAAGAAAACGCGGCGCTGAACGCCAGGGCAACGATCTCGTTCGACACCACGGCCTTCGAGAATATCGCCACGCCATAGCTGGCCACGCCAAAGAAGAACGACGCCCCGAACGGCACCAGGCCCAGATAGCCGATCAGGAAATTCACCCCGATGCCGTACAAGGCGTAGATGGCGACCTGCGTAATGCGCGAGACCGGCATCCCCATGGCGAACGCGCCGGCAGTCAGCAGCAGCAGGAACGCCGCGATGACCAGCACGGGATTGGATGCATGACCTTTCATTCGAATCGCTCCCAACGCTCACCCAGCAGGCCGCGCGGACGCAGCAGCAGGACAAGGAACATGAACGCATACATCGCCGCGCCCGCGGCATGCGGATAGAACTGGATCGTCAGCGAGGTAACGACCCCCACCAGCAGCCCCGCCACGGTGGCGCCCCGCAGTGAGCCCAGCCCGCCGATCGCCACGATGACGAAGGCCGGCATGATGGCGCTGGCCGACATCGACGGCGAGACGTTCCATAGCGGCGCGGCCAGTACGCCGGCAATGGCCGCCAGGCCGCAGCCCAGCCCGAACACGCCGGTCATGACGCGGGGCAGCGGTATGCCCAGCATCTCGACCATTTCGGGATCGCGGCTGCCCGCACGCAGAATGCGTCCGTAGGGGGTGAACACCAGGAAGGCCCACAACGCCAACAGCGTCAGGACGGTTGCCCCCAGCATGGCCACCCGGTAGCTGGTCATGAGCAAGGGGCCCAGCTCGAAGACCCCCGTCAGGAAAGGCGGCGGGCTGAACGGCTTGCCGTCCGCCCCCCACACGAAGCGGATGATCGCCTCGATGAGCAGTGCCAGGGCAAAGGTCACGATCAGGCTCAGCAAAGGCTCTTTGCCATACAGGCGCCGGATCAGCACGACTTCCAGGCACATGCCCACCGCGGCGACCAGGATGGGCGCCAGCGGCACGGCCAGCCAGCCGAACCACTGGTACAGGGTCAGGCCGAAATAGGCGCCCAGGGCAAAGAAGGCACCGTGCGCGAAGTTGATCACTCCCAGCAGGCCGAAGGTGATCGATAGCCCGGCGGCGATCAACACATACAGGACGCCCAGTACGATACCGTTGGCCGCCTGGGACAGCACAATCTCATTGAACACGGCTCACCCTCTCAACGTGGAACGCGGCCCATCACCGTGCCGGCATGTTGCAGCCGACCTCTTCCTTGGTGCCGAAATCGCGCAAGGTGTCTTCTTCGGCCTGGCTGGTGTGGCCGACGACATCGAAAAAGTCCCATTTGTCGGTGATGTCTTTCTTGATGCTCGCGATCACCGACGGCCGGATCAACTGGTGGTCCCAGGTGCGGTAATAGGCGGGAAACGCGCCCTTGTCGTCCTTCCATTGCTCCAGCGCGGCGGCCACTGCCGGGCCTTCGGTGGATTTGGCGGCATCGATCGCATCCAGTAGCGAGCGCATCGACAGCCATCCCGAGTACGCCTTGTCTGCCGGCGGACGGCCATACTTCTCGATGAACAGCTTGGTGAACGCTTTCTCGGCTTCGCTGTTGGCCGGGTCGTTGTAATACCAGGGCTTGACGTACGTGCCTGCGGATGACGCGGCGCCCACGTCCCAGAAGTCGGTATCGCTGACCGCGATCTCGTAGTACGGGATCTTGTCTTTCATGCCCATGGCGTTCCAGGCCTTCAGGAAATTCGACAGGTCCTGCCCCACCAGTCCGCCCACGACCGCATCCGGCCGGGCGGCCCGGATCTTCAGCACATATGAGCTGTAGTCGGCGGTATTCAGCGGCACTTCGTCCACGCCGGCTTCCTGGCCGCCGTTGCTTTTCAGCATGGTGCGGCCGGTGCGCAGGATATCCTGCCCAAAGGCATAGGCCGGCGTAATGAAGTACACCTTCTTGCCCTGCTTGTCGACGATGGGCATCAGGCCGGCCATCTGCACGGGCACGGTGGCCTGGAAGCGAAAGGTGTACGGATTGCAGTTGGCCCCGGTCACTTCCCGGGCCGCGGCCCCGGCCACGACCAGTGGCGTCTTGCTGCGGGCGGCCACGCCCATCATCGCCAGGGCGGACGCGCTGCTGTTGGCGCCCACCACGCCGGCCACGCGATGCTCATCGACCAGCTTCTGGAAATTCTGCTGCGCAAGCTGCGCATTCGGCTCATCCAGGAACACCACATCGACATCGCGGCCCAGTACCTTGCCGTGCTGCTCGACGGCCAGCATCGCGCCGCGCGACAGGAACTCGCCGATCGACGCGCTGGGCCCTTGCTTGGGAAAGACCATGCCTATCTTCACCGGCCCGCTGTCTTGCGCCCACGAGGCCATCGAGGCGCACATCAGCGCGGTGCACGCCCATAGCCTGCCCCGCGCGCCCGTCCGCCGTACCAGGCGGACCGCCATCGATTCGATTCTGTCCATCGCTGTCTCCTTGTCCTTTATTGAAGATGTCGTCGCCCCGCAGGGGCCCGATACCCGCGTCACAATGCGGCCACCTGTTTTCCCGCCCTGCGCCCGGACACGAACGCCCAGGCCAGATGGTGGCCGTGTCCCTTCAGCAATAAGCCGCCCTGCCCTGTGGACCCCACCGCATACAAGCCCGGAATCGGCTGCCCGCCGCTGTCCAGGACACGGTGCGAGAGATCCACCTTGAGCCCTCCTTCGCTATGCACGAACACCGACCGGACCGGCCCCAGGGCAACAAACGGTCCGCTGGCCGTCTGGTTGGCCATGGCTTGTTCCAGCAGCGTGCTGTCCATGCCCAGCTTGTCGGCCAGGGACCGCGGGCTATCGGCGCGGGCATGGATGTCTTTTCGGTTTCGCGCGTAATCCGGCAGATAGGCGTAGGCAACGCCCGGTGCCGTGGAAATGAAATCCGGCCAAGCCGAGAAGCGTTCGGCGATCTCGCGCCCGAACACGATCCAGCCGCGATTGCCGGGCTCGTCGGCCAGGGCGTAGGCCAATTGGCCGGGCGCCGCCGTCACCGCCTTGCCATGCTGGTTGACCAGTACGGCCCCGGCCTCGAACAAGGCCAGCGAAGGGGCCAGCGCCGTGGTCAGGAACTGCATCAGGAAGGGCCTCAGCAAGGCCTGGGGCATATGCTCCATCGACCATTGCATGAAGACGGCTAGCGCGCGCCAGGGCGGCAGGCGCCGCACCAGGGTTTCCCGGGCCGGAGGAATGAAGCGCAATTCCGGCCCCAGGGCCAGGTCGCCGTTCAGCACCACCGCGCCCAGCGCCTCGGCCATGCGCTGCCCGTCGCCGGTGGCGGTCATGTTGATCGCCTCGACCTTGGCCTCGCGCGGCCCCATGAAGCGCGCCTTCAGTTCCGGGCTGTTGGTGAAGTCGCCGGCGGCAAGAATGATGCCCTTGGTAGCGCCCACCGTATGCGGCTGGCCGTCCAGGTCGATGCGCACCGCCGTTACCCGGCCGTTTTCCACCACCAGGTCGCGGACCTGCGCGTTGCACCGGATCACCACCCCTGCGCGCCGCGCGCGCCGCTCCAGGTGATAAATGAACGAGCGCGAGTTGGGCAGCACGTTGTGCATGCGCGGCTGGCGATGCGGCGGCTCGGGCATGGGGCCCATGAAGCGCACGCCGCTATCGAGCAGCCACTGGAATGCCGCCGGCACTTCATCGCACAGTATCTTGCGCAAGGCGTCGTTGTCGCGCGGCGCCAGTTCGCCCGCGAATCCGGGCATGTCTTCCCAATGATGCTGGGGCGTATCCACGATACCCTTGGCGCGCTGATGCGGCGTCTGCGTTGCGGACACCGACCCGATGGACCAGGCCGTGGACCCACCCAGCTTGGGATTTTTTTCCAGCAACAGCACCCGCGCGCCCGCTTCCCGGGCCTCGATCGCCGCGGCCAGGCCGGCGCCGCCGCCCCCCACCACGACCACATCGACCGTTTCGTTCATTGCCACGCTCATTGCCATCCCTTTATGCGCCGCAGGACGGTGCTGCCGCCCAGGTAGAGTCATTGGCCAACTGCGGCCAACCGACAGGATCGGTGCCGTCCATCGCCGCCGCTTCATGCCAGCGTGTTGCCGTCACGCGGCGGCCATGCATCCCGCCCGATGCCGCGGACGCCAGCCAGCACACGGGCGGCGCCATCAGCGCCGGGGCGATCAGCGCCGCCCGATAAGCCTGTTCTTCGCGTCTTGCCATGGGCGTGTCCACGGGCCCGCCCGGATTCAACACATTGACGGTGACGGGCGTGCCGCGCAGATCTTCGGCCAATACCGCCGAAGCCGACTCCAGCGCCGCCTTCGACATCGCATAGGGCAGGAACCCGGGGCGCAGCATGGCCGTCAGGCTGGTGCCAACGTTGATGATCCTGCCCCATCCCAGGTTGAACCACGGCAACAGGGCCAGGGCCAGGGCAATGGGTGCGTGCGCGTTCACGTCCAGAAAGCGCTGCAGCGTCTGCGCATCGATCTCGGCGAGCTGCACAGGCCGCTTGTAGTAGTCCGGCCGGATGCTGCCCATGCCGATGCCGGCGTTGTTCACCAGGCTGGTCAATCCCCCGAAATGCTGCTGGACAGCCTGCACCACCGCCAGCCGTCCCGCCTGCGCCGTCAAGTCCGCCACCACCTGCACCAGGCTTGCCTGGCCGGCCTGCTGGCGCCCGGCAAACGTGGCGGGCCGGCGTACCACGGCAAGCACATGGTGTCCCTGGTCCAGCAGTGCGTGCACCAACTCACGGCCGATGCCCCCCGCCGCACCGGTGACCACGGTAACGGGACGGCCGGCGCCGCCCGCTCGATCAGGCTGCCGGTCCATAGCCCGCCCTTGCCCGCCGCTGCAACCACCACTGATATTGAGGCGGCATCATGTCAAACCCCGGGTCCTGGGCCAGATGTGCCGCGGCATGGTGCGCCCAGAACGGGTTGAACAAGAGTTCCCGTCCAATGGCGACCAGGTCGGCGTCGCCCCGCTCGATGATTGCGTTCGCGTGCCCGGGCTCGATGATCAGCCCCACTGCGGCGGTGGCCACCCCCACCTCGCTGCGCACCTGCCGCGCGTAGGGCACCTGGAATCCCATGGGCCGCTTGATGGCGGCAGCGGTGGGTGACCGGGTGCCTATGCCGCCCGACGAACAATCGATCACGTCCACGCCGCGCTGCTTCAGTTCGGCGCACAGACGGGCAGAGTCACCCAGTGTCCAGCCTCCCTCGTCGACAGCGGAAATACGAAAGAACAGGGGCTTGCCGGCCGGCCAATGGCGACGCACGGCAGCCACGGTCTCCAGCGCGAAACGCATGCGGTTCTCGAGGCTGCCGCCCCAGCGATCGCGGCGCTGGTTGCAAGCCTCGGACAAGAACTGGTGAATCAGATATCCGTGCGCGCCGTGCAGTTCCAGGGCATCGAATCCGATACTGTCGGCGCGGCGCGCGGCCTGCGCAAACGCATCGATCACCGCCGCGATATCGTCTTCGGTCATTTCGCGCGGGATCGGCCACCCGTCCATATACGCAATGGCGCTGGGGCCTATCACTTCCCAGTGTGGCTGGCCTTCGATGGGCGCGCTTCTATCCAGGGTTCCGTAGCCTTCCCAGGGCCTCAACGTGCCGGCCTTGCGGCCCGCGTGGTTCAGCTGGATGCCCGCGGCGGCGCCCTGCGCGTGAACGAAATCCACGATACGGGACAACGGCGCCATCTGCTCGTCTTTCCACAGGCCCATATCGCCCACAGTACCCAGGCCGCGCCGTTCAACCTTGGTGGCCTCGGTGAAGACCAGGCCGACGCCGCCCACGGCGAACTTGGCGAAATGCGCGAAATGCCAGTCGGTCACACTGCCGTCCAGCGCGGCGTACTGCGCCATCGGCGACAGCATGATGCGATTCTTCAATGTCAGGTCGCGCAGGAGCAGCGGCGAGAACAATGCGGTTGCAGCCATGTCTTCAGTCCTATTCGAGCGTAATGCCGGTTTCCTGGATGAACTTCGCCCACCTGTCGTACTCGGCGCGATGGAAGGCGGTGAAGTCAGCCACGCTGCCGCCCATGACCTCGGCGCCGATACTGGCGAACTTCTCGCCCACGTCGGGTGACTTCAAGGCCGTATTGATGGCTTGATTGAGTTTCTCGACGATCTCGGGCGGCGTGCCGGCCGGCGCCCAGATGGCGAACCAGGGCACCACCTCGAAGCCCGGCAGCGTCTCGGCCACGGCCGGAACATCGGGCAACTGCGGCGAACGATGCTTGCTGCTGATGGCCAGGGGCCTGATGTCTTTGGCCTTGATGTGCGGCAGCGACGTTCCTATCGTGTCGAAGATCATCGACACCTGGTTGCCCAGCAGCGCCATCATGGCGGGGCCGCCGCCGTTGTACTGAATATCCCGGATATCGACCTTTGCCTCTCGCTTGAGCAGCTCTATCAACAATTGCGGCGAGGCACCGATGCCGGTGCTGGCATGCGTCAGGTCGCCAGGATGCGCCCGCGCGGTATCCAGCAATTGCGCCAGCGACTGGATGGGCGAGGACGCATTCACGGACAGCACGCTGGGCACCGCCGCGACGGTGCACACCGGCGTGAAGTCTTTCAACGAGTTGTAGGGCAGCTTCTTGAATAGCGCATCGTTGACGGCATGTGTGCCGAACGTGCCCAGGATCAGGGTGTAGCCATCGGGGGCCTCGCGCGCCACGGCGGCCGAGCCCACCGTGCCGCCCGCGCCGGCGCGGTTCTGCACCACCACGGACACGCCCAGCAGCTCGGACATCTTCTGCCCCAGCGGCCGGGCGAACACGTCGGTCATCCCGCCGGGTGGATACGGCACGACCAGGCGTATGGGCTTATCCGGCCACGCCGCGTGGGCGGCCAGGGGCGTGCAAAGCACGACTGCGGCCAGGGCTTTCAACAGGTTGATCGGTTTCATGGTGTCTCCTTGTCATGGGTCTTTTACCTGCCTTGCGGCAGGGTCAGCCGGTGCGATACACCACCGCGTCCACCGCGACGCATCCCTCTTCCACCGGCTTCAGGATGACGGGATTCAGGTCGATGCTGCTGAGGCGTTGCCCGGGGTCGACCATCAAGGCTTGCACGCCCATGACCGTGTCGATGAACGCGTCGATGTCCAGTGCGGGCTCGCCGCGCACGCCATGCAGCAAGGGCGCCATCCGCAGCGATGCCAGGCGTTCCCTGACGTCATCGCGCGCGAACGGCGGCAGCAGCATGGCGACATCCGGCATGGCTTCCACGTATTTGCCGCCGGCGCCGAACACCACCACCGGTCCGAACAGCGGGTCGCGATGGGCGCCGACCATCAGTTCCTGGCAGCCCCTGGCCATTTGAGCCACCACTGCCCGCGCCGGCGACAGGCCATGGCTTTCCATGGCCGCGGCCACCTCGCGCCACGCCTGCCTGACAGCCGGCTCATCGCGCAAATTCAAGCGAACCAGGCCCAGCTCGGTCTTGTGCGCCACCTGCGCGGAACAGCCTTTCAGCACCACGGCGCCATCGATGCCGTGGAAGGCGCGCACCGCCGATTCTTCCGAGTCGCATGCCTGGTGCGGCACTGTCGGGATGCCCGCCTGCGCCAGCAACTCCAGGCTGTTCGCCTCGTCCAGCATCTGCTCTTTGCCGCCCGCGGCATCGTGCATGCCCAGGCCGGGAGAACAACCCGCCTCGATCCGCCGGTTGACGTTTTCGGTCAATTCCCAGTGCGCGATGAAGCGCCCCAGCGCCTGCACGGCGTCGGTCTCGGTGTCGAAGGCGGGTACGCCCTGGGCACGAAATGCTTCCCGGACGCCGGGCTGTGCCGCGGAACACAGGAACGGACGCTGGGTGCGATCGATGAAGGCCGCCGCATCCCGCGCATAGCGGGGTACGTCGTACCCGGCGCCGGACACGGGCAGTCCGGTCAGGACCGCATCGATGCCGCCATCAGGCGCCAGCGCATCCAGCGTGCGCCCGAACAGGCTGCTGTCGGTCAGCATCGCGCCGGTCAGGTCGACGGGATTATTGGGCAGCGCGATGGCGGGTAGCGCCTGGCGCAAGGCGGCCGTCGTGCTGTCCGAAAGGCGCGCCAGGCTCAAGCCGCATGAGGCGGCCGCGTCGGCGGCCATCACGCAGGTGGCCCCCGAGGTGCTGATGGCCACCAGGCGCCGTCCGCGGGGCCGCCAGCCCTTCAGGTACAGTTCGACGCCGTCGACCATTTCGCGCATGTCCTTGGCGCGCAAGATGCCGTGCTGCTGGAAAAATGCGTCCACGACCCGGTCTTCGCTGGCCAGCGCGCCGGTATGCGATTGCGCCGCCGCCTGGCCGGCGGCGGTCCGCCCGCTTTTTATGGCCATGATGAACAGCCCGCGGTCGCGCGCGATGGCCGCTGCCTGGGCCAGGCGGTGCGGATCGGGCAAGCCTTCCAGATACAGCAGCAGCACCTTCAGGGCGGGGTCTTCGGCCACGATTGCCGCCATCTCGCAGGCGGTGACATCGCAATCGTTGCCCGTGGCGTGGCTGTGGCGAATGCCAATGCCCCGCTGGCGCAGCAAACCGTAGGGCACGACGCTCATCGCACCGCTCTGGCTGACGATGCCGACCGGGCCGTCGGCGGGCGGCACTTCGACGAACATGGTCGAGAAGCTGGCGATGGCACCGGTGCCGAAGTTCGCGATGCCCTGCGAATTCGGCCCGATGATGCGCATGCCGCAAGCCTGCGCCCTGGCCACCATGTCACGTTCTTTCTGCTTGCCGTTCACCAGGTCGCTTTCGGTCAGCCCGCCGGTCATGACCACGGCAATCTTCACGCCCGCCTGGGCGCAGGCGTCGATGGCATCGAATGCCGCCTGCCCGGCGACGGCAATGATCGCCAGTTCGGGGGCCTGGGGCAATGCCTGCAACGTGGGCCAGGTGCGCAGGCCCTGGGTATGCGTGCGCGTGGGATTGATGGGGTAGATCTGCCCCTTGAAGCCGAACTGCGTCAGGAAGCGCAGCGGCCGGCCGCCCACCTTGTTGGGGTTCTCCGAGGCGCCGATGACGGCAATCGAGCGGGGATCGAGCGCGGCGCGCAGCGATGCAGTGTGATCGAACATATCCATCGTCTCAGTCGGGCGTGAAGATATTCAGGCCGTCTCGCTGTGCCACAGAGCCGCCGCGCCCAAGGCTTTCACGCGCCTGGAAGTCGTTCAGCGTCGCCTGGTCAGACGGCGTGTTGGCGATGAAGCGCTCGCCTGTGGCGGCCAGGCGTCCCAGCACGATGCCAAACGCCGGGCCGTTGCGGTCGTGCATCACCGTGTAGGTCTCGACCGCGGCGCGGCCGGATGGCTGGCGGGCGATGGGCGCCACCGGCAAGCGGTCCAGCTCGGCCTGCAAGGCTGCCGGCGATGCCCGTTCCCATGGCTGGCGGGGCGGCGTCGTGGAATAAATACCGTAAGCGTGCTTGGTCACCCAATTGCCGTTGGCGGTAATCAAACCCTTCTTGCCGGGCGCCGCGCGCAGCCTGCGCATCATTTCGCAGATGGACAAGACCACATAGCTGTTGCCCGGGCCGCCGAAATAGACCAGCCCGCCAGTCACTGTCAGGCCGCGCGGATCGTCTTCGGCAATGCCCAGTTCCTGGCACGCGATCTCGACCGCCGAAGGAAAACAACTGTAGATATCCAGGATGTCGATATCGTCGATGACGCAGCCGGCCATGTCCAAGGCCTGCCGCGAAGCCGCGCGCATGGCCGGCGACGAGTGCAGGTCATGGCGCTCCGAGGTGTACCAGGTATCGTGCGCGTCGGCGCAGCCGTGCAGGTACACCCACTTTTCCTGGGGAATGCCGTATTCCTGGGCGACTTGCACCGAGGTCACGATGAACGCGGCCGCCTGGTCGATGAAGGCGTTCGACACCATGAAGCGCGGATACGGAAACCCTATCCAGCGGTTCTCCGCGTCAATCGTGGCCAGGCGCTCGGCCGACCAGCCCTCGCGACGGGTCGCCAGCGGGTTGTCGCGGGCCACGCGGGCAAATCGCGCCATCAGGCTTGCCATGCTGCGCATATGGCTGTCGGCCGACAGCCCGCGCCGGCCGCGGATGGCGTTCTCGAACAGCGGATACATGGCGATGGCCGCGCGCATGCCGTGGCGGTCTTCATCGTCGTTCCAGCCGTGGCGCGGGTCGCCTATCAGTTCCGGCGCGCCGCCCGGGTCTTCCTGCCAGGAGATCTCGGCCTGCGTGCGCTCCAGGGCGTGCTGGGTGCGCAGGGCCTCGCCGCCCGCCACCAATGCGGCGCGCATCTCGCCGCGCGCAATCGCCTCGGAAAACTGGTTCACCAGGGACTGCGGCATGTTGCCGCCGTTCCAGGTATAGATATGCCGCGCGGCATTCAGGCCCAGCCGGTCCGCCAGGCTCTTGGGCGGATTGGCCGACCCGCCCAGGCGGGTGGCGAAGCGGTGCGAGGTGTCCGCGTAAGAGCGCAGCACGGCCACGGTATCGATGGCGTCGGCCATGCCCGGCGCCTGCGTATCGGCCAAAGCCAGGCGCGCGGCCTGCGCGATCAGGTCGTAGGGAGAACGGCCCAGCGACGCCGGCGTCTCGGCGTCGGTCAGGTCGCCCACGCCTACGATGATCGGCGCGCGGGGATCCAATGCGTTCATACCAGCCCGCCGTTGGGCTGCACAATCTGCCCATGCACCCAGGACGCCTTGTCCGACGCCAGGAACGCCACGACCTGCGCCACTTCCTCGGGCGTGCCGATGCGATTGAACGGGCTCATCGCGGCCGAGCGCTGCTTGGCCTCGTCAGTCTTGCCGGCGCGGAACAAGTCGGTATCGACGGGGCCGGGCGCCACGGCGTTGACCCGCACACCACGGCCGGCCAGTTCTTTGGCCATGGCGCGCACCAGGCATTCGACCGCGGCCTTCGAGGCGCTGTACGGCCCCAGGCCGGGCGCGGCATGGCGCACCAGCGAGGTGGTCAGCGCCACGATGGCACCGCCATCGGCCACCTGCTGCCCGGCGTGGCGCAGGATATTGAACGCGCCGACGATGTTCACCTCGACCAGCTTGCGGAAATTCCCGGTGTCGAACTGGTGCACCGGCCCGGGCGGCACATTGATGCCCGCATTGGCCACGACGCAGTGCGGGCGGGTACCGAAGTCGCGCGCCACGCTGTCGAACACCGCGGCCACCTGGGCATCATCGGCAATGTCCACCTGGTAGAACGCCACCCGGCCGGCCGCCGCCCCGGCCGGCTCGGCGGGCTTGCTGGATACATAAGTGCACGCGACATCGAAGCCATCGTCGACCAGGGCCTGCACGCAGGCTGCGCCTATGCCGCGGGATCCACCAAATACCAAAGCCAGTTTCTTGCTCATGTTGCATCCTTTTCGGTTCCGCCACCGTGCGGGGTGGCGCGTTGATGTTCATGCTGGCGGGGCCACCGCGGGCGGCCGGGCCAGTCTGTACGCGAATTACCCTGGAATGGCCTCGAACCAGAACGGGTGTCCGGATGCGCCTGGCGCCGGCCAGGCGATGCGCATGCGCGTGCCGGGCAGCCAGGCCGTGCCCGTGTCGCCCAGGGGCGCGAAGATGCGCGGCCCTTCGTCCAGCCGGACCAGGCCTTCCCAGTACGGCACCTGCTCGGCAAAGCCGGGCGCGGCAAAATGCGTGCGCGTGGCCGCCACCAAGGTGCCGTTGCCGCTGGCCTTGCGCCACTGCAGCGCGGTTGTCGTGTGCAGGCCGATCGGGCGCGGGTAGAACTGGTAGCGGTCGGCCGTGGGGTCGTATTGCAGCAGCAGCTCGTGCCGCGCAACGGCGTCCCAGAAGGGCCGCGAGGTGTTGTTGACGATCAGCGCGGGTTTCTTGTTCATGCTCCTGCCTCCAGCGCCAGCGCGCTGCTGCATCCCCAGTTGCGGGCATACTGGATGACACCAATGCCCGTCACCAGCGCGTTCTGCGCGGCCTGCAATTGGCGCGGCCCGGCGCGGCCCATCAACTGCTCGACGGCCTCGTACAGGTTCACGCCGCCGCCGGCCAGGCCCGGCTGGCCGGCTGAGATCTGCCCGCCGCCCGTGTTGATGGGCAAGGTGCCCTGCAGCCCGATATCCGTGTCCAGGATGAAAGCCTCTGCCTGGCCGGCATGGCAGAAGCCGATTTGCTCCAGTTGCAGAATCAGCGCGATATAGAAGTCGTCGTACGGATGAAATGACTGCACGTCCGAAGGACGCCAGCCCGCCGCTTCCAGGCAAGCCGGCCCGACATCCGAGAATCCGGTCACGGTGATGTCTTCGATTTCGCCGCGCGCATCGAAATTCAGCCGCTCGCGGTAGGCCACGGGATGCACGAAGCGCTTCATGCCCAGCTTGCGGGCCAGCTTGGTGGACATCACCAGGAAGGCGTTGGCGCCATCGCATCGCATCACGCAGTCCAGCAGCCGCAGCGGTTCGGCAATCATGCGCGACGCCAGGTAGTCTTGTTCGGTCAGCGGCGTGCGCAGGGTCTCGCATGCCAGGTCGTTGAGCAGCGCGCCGGCGCGCTGCGTGACCGCCAGCCTGGCCATGCCGCGCTCGGGCAGGCCGTACTTGGCGGCATAGGCCGACGACAACAGCCCGAACGACACCGGCAAGCCGTAGCCGAACGGATCGCAGAACTCTGTCCGGTATCCGCTTTGCACCGTCGTGAACCGGGTGGACGGCGCATCCGCCGCCAGGCACACCGCTACCTCGCACAACCCGGCGTGAATGGCAGCCGCGGCGCGCGCGACGTTGCCGGCGACCGAGCATCCACCTATGTCGGAAACCTGCGCCCACTTCACTGACAGGCCCAGCGTTTCGCAGACCACGCTGGTCCAGAACGCGTTACCCGCATCGGCGTTGGCCAGGGTGCTGGCGAAACCGTCGATCCGGTCCCGTTCGACACCGGTCTGTTCGATCAGGGCGGCCAGCGCCTCGCCGCCCAGTTCCAGCGCGGTCTTGCCGCTTTGCCTGGCCAGCTTCGTATGCACGCTGCCCACGATCGCAATACTTCTATCCTGCAGCCATTCCATGTCGTGCCGCCTTAGCCGTTGCGCAAGTCGAGTTTCTTCACGATCGGACGCCACATGTCCATGTCGTGCCGGATCAGCGCGTCGAACTGCTGCGGCGTGCCCGTCTTGATCGTCAGGCCCAGGCCCTGCGCCCGTTCCGCCGTCGCCGGGTCGCTCAGCACCTTCGCGATATCCGTATTTAGCCGCTGGACCGTCTGGGCATCCATGCCGGCCGGCCCCAGGATGCCGAACCAGTTGCCGGCGGCATAGCCGGGCACGCCGCTTTCAGCGATGGTCGGCACATCTTTCAGCATGGCCGAGCGCGTGCTTCCGGTGACCGCCAGCGCGTGCACCCGGCCCGCTTCGATCTGCGCCCGCGCGCCCGCGACCGTATTGATGCTGAGCGGGATCTGGCCGCCGGCCAGGGCAACAATGGATTCCTGGTCGCCCTTGTAATGCACCGGTGTCATGGGCACCCCGGTCGTGGACGACAGCAGCTCGCCCGCCAGGTGCACAGAAGTTCCCACCCCCGCCGTGCCGTAGGTCAGGCTGTCGGGGTTGGCCTTGCCCGCCTCGAGCACCTGCGCCAGCGAGGTATAGCCGCTTGCCTTGCTGGCAAGCAGCACGTTGGAAATGTCCGCGACCTGGACAATAGGCGTGAAGTCGGCCAGCGTGTCGTAGGGCAGCTTCTGGTAGACCAGCGCATTGATCGAATGCGCGCTGGTCACCATGATCAAGGTCTTGCCGTCGGGCTTGGACTGCGCCAGCTCGCGCGAGGCGATCGTTCCCGCCGCGCCGGGGCGGTTCTCGACCACCACCGGCGTGCCCCACAACGTGCCCAGCTTCTCAGCCAGTTGCCGCGCCAGGATGTCGGTAGCGCCGCCCGCCGCATAGGGAACCAGCAACCGCGTCGCGCCTCGCGCGTTCTGGGCGCTGGCCGGCCCCGGCACGGCGCAGGCGCCAAACAGCAAAGCTGCCGCGATGGCCGCAAGGCCCCGTCTCGTCATCTTCATTTTCATGCCTCCTGAACCCTCGCTCAATGTGGCGAGTCTCGAATTCACCTAGCCGCGGGGAAGTCTCGATACCTCGGCTATTTCCTGGTCGCCCATGCCCAGCAGGGACGACAGCACTTCGCGGGTATGCTGTCCGCTGGTCGGCGGCGCCATGTAGACATCCAGCGGCGTGTCCGACATGCGCATCGGCGAGACAATCAACGGCACCTGCGTGCCGCACGCATGCGTGGCCTGGGTCACGATGCCGCGCGCCGCAATCTGCGGGTCGGCGAAGGTGTCGCTCATTTCGTTGATCGGCCCCGCAACCAGATTGGCCTGTTCCAGCGTGGCCAGCCATTGCGCTTTCGTGCGGGTGCAGAAAATGCGCTCCAGGTCCTGGATCAGCGCTTCCCGGTGCACGACCCGGTTTCCGTTGCTGCGGTAGCGGGGGTCTTCGGCCAGCGCGTCGGCGCCGATCACGCCGCACAGCTTCTTGAACTGCGCGTCGTTGCCGGCCACCATCACGATGTAGCCGTCGCTGCAGCGAAATGCATTGGACGGCGAAACCGATGGCGCACCGTTGCCGAAGCGCGCCGGGTTCTCGCCCGACACCAGGTAATGCATGGCCTGGTGCGACATCGCGGCCAGTTGGGCGTCGAACATCGATATATCGATGTATTGCCCCTTCTTGTCGCCCTGTCCGCCGGTATCGCGTGCGTACAGCGCAGACTGGATGGCCATCGCGGCATACATGCCGGCCAGCATGTCGGACAACACCATGCCCACCTTGACCGGGCCACCGCCCGGGTGCTGATCGGGATGCCCGGTCACGCTCATCACACCGCACATGGCCTGCAACAGCGTGTCGTAGCCCAAGCGATGGCGATTCGGCCCGGTTTGGCCAAAGGCGGTGATCGAGCAATAGACAATGCGCGGATTGATCTCCGAGATCGGTGCGTAGTCCAGGCCATACTTGGCCAGGTTCCCCACCTTGAAGTTCTCGATGAATACATCCGAGACGGCTGCCAGCCCGCGTATGACCTCTTGGCCCTGCGGCGTCGAGATGTCCACCGCGATCGATTTCTTGTTGCGGTTGGTGCTCAGGTAGTAAGACGACTCTTCGGTCGGAGCACCCTGCAGGTCGGGCAAGAACGGCGGCCCCAGCCGGCGCATGTCGTCGCCGCGTCCCGGTTGTTCGACCTTGATCACTTCCGCGCCCAGGTCGCCCAGGATCTGGGTGCCCCACGGCCCCGAGAACACCCGGCTCAGGTCCAGGATACGGATTCCCTTCAAGGGGCGCTTGTCGACGGCATCTTCCATGTCATGCCACCCACGGCTTACCGAACATCGGTTCGGTATACGGAATGGGCGGCAACTGCCAGGTGCCGGTGGAAGGCGGCCGCACTTCGCTGTCCACATGGACGTCGATCACGCACGGACGGCGGTTCTTCACCGCCTGTTCCACGGCGGCCGCCAGGTCTTCGCTTCGAGTGATCGTGATGCCATCGGCGCCGCAGGCACGCGCCCAGGCGGCAAAGTCGGGGTTGTAGCGTTCGCCGCCCGGGCCCTGGGCGCCCTTGTAGAAGGCGGTTCCCATCTCGCGCCCCTGGAACAGGCCATATTGCAGGTCGCGGATCGCCCCCCAAGCGAAGTTGTTCCACACTATCCAGACGCAAGGCAATTCGTATTCGACCGCTGTCGCCACCACATACGGCGCCATCATGAAGCCGCCGTCGCCCACCACCGCCACGCAGGGGCGATCCGGCGCGGCAAGCTGTGCGCCCAGCACGCTGCATACGCCGAAGCCCATCGATGAATAGCCCCAGCTATTGAGCATGCTGGCCGGCCGCCGCGCCTGCCAGAATTGCATGAACCAGTTGTGATGCACCCCGGAATCCAGCGTCAGGATCACGTCTTCCGGCAACACCTTCTGTAGCGTTCCCACCACGTACTCCGGCCTGATCGGCGTGGTGATGGCATCGAAATTGGGGCGCACGAAGTCCTGCCACTCTTTGCACCAGCCTGCCACCTGTTCGCGCCAGGCCGAGAAATTTTCCCGCTGGATATCGGCACGCCCGGCCAGCGCGCCCAGCAATTGCTGGCAGAACACCCTGGCATCCGCGATCACCCCCAGCGTGGGCGGATAGTTGCGGCCGAGCTCGACGGGATCCAGGTCAACCTGCAGCAAGCGGGTGGCCGGGAAGTTCCACGAATACCCCGGCATCCAGGTCGACGACGAACGATCGTCAAAGCGTGTTCCCACGCAAATGACCAGGTCCGCATGGCGGCCGGCCTGGTTGGCGGGATAAGCCCCGTTGCGGCCGATGAACCCCAATGTCAGGGGATCCCCGGCCGGTACGCAGCCCATGCCGTTGGGCGAGGTGATCACCGGAATGCCCAGCCTGGCCTGCAGTTCGGTCAGCGCCGGGCCGGCGCCGGCCAGCGTGGCGCCCTGGCCGATGAAGAAGACCGGGCGCTGCGCCGCGGCGACCAGGTCCAGGGCCGAGGCCAGGTCGGTTTCGCTCAGTGCGGGCCGATGCGCGCCGAAGGCCGGCGTGGCCGGTGGCGTGGCCACGTCGTCCTCTTCCTGGAAGACGTTATAGGGAATGTCCATGTTCACCGGGCCCGGGCGTCCAGTCAGCATGGTGTCGAACGACTGCCGCAAGGCCAGCGGCAGCATGTCCACGCGCGACGGCTGGAAGCTGCGCTTGACGACCGGCCGCAGCACCTGGGCGAAATCGGCCTGGTTGTGCTTGTAGAGCTCCTGGAACGGCGCCCGGTTGGCCTGCGAAGTCGGCACGTTGGCCGTGATCGCCAGAAAGGCCGACGAATCCGACAGCGCCGTGGCCAGCGACATGACCATGTTCGCCGAGCCCGGCCCGGTAGAGGTCAGCGTGGCCACGGGCGCATGCTTCACCCGGAAGTACCCGTCTGCCATATGGCCCGCGCACTGCTCATGGCGGGGCGATACATACTTGATTTCGTCCTTGCGCTCGTGCAAGGCATCCAGGATGCCGACGTTGCCATGACCGCAAATGCCGAACACATACGGCACCTTCTGCTTGATCAAGTAGTCGACAATGATTTCTCCGCCCTTACGACTTGCCATTACTGCTCTCCTGATCCGGTATCCGGGATGAAGGTGATCACGCGCTCTTCACTCATCTCGCGCATGGCGTAGTACGGACCTTCCCGCCCAAAACCACTGGCTTTTGATCCGCCGTACGGCATCATATCGACGCGTGAACTCGAGGTCTCGTTGATATGCACGCCGCCCACGCGCAGCTCGCGCGCCAACCGGAAAGCATCGTCCAGCCGATTGGTGAAAGCGCCGGTCGCCAGGCCATAAGGCGTTGCGTTGACCCGGGCTATGGCCTCGTCCAGGGTTGAAAACGGAATCAGCGACATGACCGGCCCGAAGACCTCCTGGCAACCCAGCGGCATGCTGTCGTCCACGCCCTTGAGCAGCGTCGGGGCAATGACGTTGCCCTGCCGCTTGCCCCCGGCCAGGCAGGTGGCGCCGCCCTGTACCGCAACATCTATCCAGTTCTCGATGCGCTCTGCCGAAGCGGCGCTGATCACCGGGCCCACGAAGTTGCCCGGTTCGAAGGGGTCTCCCGCGGTCAGCGCGCGCACCTTTTCCGTCAGGCGCCGCTCGACTTCCGCGAATACGCGCTCGTGCACCAGCAGCATCTGGATCGACGTGCACACCTGCCCCGCCTTGCGGTAAGCCGCATTGATGATGCGGCCCAGCGCGAAATCAAGGTTGGCGTCATCGCAGACGATGCCAAAGGCGATCGAGCCCAGTTCCATCTGGGTGCGGCGCAGGCCCGCGCGCTGCTGGATGGCGCGACCGGCCTCGGTGCTGCCCGTGAAAGCGTAGAAGTTGATGTCGGGTTGGTCCAGCAGGCCCCCCACCACATCGGCGCCGCCATGCAATACCGAGATCATCGCCCTGGGCAGGCCTGCCTCGATAAGCGCGTCGGCCATCTCGCAAGCCACCAGGGGCGTATGCGGCGAAGGCTTCAGGATGACGGCATTTCCCGCCGCCAGCGCGGGAGCCACTTTGTGCGCCACGGTGTTCAAGGGGGCATTGAATGGCGTGATGGCGCATACGACGCCCAAGGGCACCTGCACGGTCCAGCAGACCCGGCCAGCCTGGCCCGGCGCGCCTTCTATGGGCACCAGGCTGCCGGTGAACCGGCGCGCCTCTTCCGCGGACAGGCGAAAGGTCTGGATGGTGCGCCGCACTTCACCGGCGGCGTCATTCAGGGTGAAACCCGCTTCGATGCACAGCAATCGCTGCAGGCGCTCGCTGCGCTGCTCGAGAACGGCCGCCGCCTTATCCAGCAACAGCCCGCGATCATAGGGGCTGAGTTTGGCGGCGCGATACGCCTGCGCAGCCGCCCGGACCGCTTCCTGGATCTGGGCACTGCCGGGGATGCCGACTTCGGCCACGCACTGGTTGTCGTACTTGTTCAGTACCTCGAACGAGCCCGCCTGTCCTTGCACCCATTCGCCGGCAATCAACAAGCCCCGCCGCGTTCCAATCTCGTGCGCACCATGCACTTCCATCGCCGTTCGCCTCTTCCTTCACATTGACCGAAGAAAGAATACGCGCGGGTAAACGCGAAGAAATAATACTGTTTTCCATTGACGGGCATAAGTAGAATGAATACCCCTAGATCGATGCTACGCCCGCGCACATGGAATTACGTCAGCTACGCTCTTTCATCCAGATCATCGAAAGCGGCAGCCTGACCAAGGCTGCACGCCAGCTTTACATTGCCCAACCCGCGCTCAGCCAGCAGATTGCCAAGCTGGAAAGCGAAGTGGGCCGGCCCTTGCTGCTGCGTTCAGCCAAGGGCGTCGTTCCCACCGAGCACGGCCGCGCGCTGTATAACCATGCCCGCCTGATGCTCAGGCAGCACGAGCAGGCACTATCCATCGTGCGCCAGGAAACCCCGCACATACAAGGCATGGTGTCGTTGGGACTGGCGCCCACCACACTCAGTGCGCTGGGCCTGCCGCTGGTGCGGTGGGTGCGAGAGCGCTATCCGCACGTAGTGCTGAACGTGGTCGAGGGCATGAGCGGGCACCTGGCGCAAATGATGCGGCTGCGCCAACTGGACCTGGCCATCCTGTTCAACCGCAATGCCCTGCCCGACCATGAGCCCACGCCACTGCTGCGCGAAGAACTGTTCGTGCTGGCCTCGGCGACCTCGCCCCTGATCCCGAAGGGCCGCAAGCACTTGACGCTGGCCGAGGCCGCCGCGCTGCCCATGATCCTGCCCACCGGCTCGCATGGCTTGCGGCGCCTGATCTCGTCCGTGTTCGAGCAGCGCAACCTGACGATGAACATCATTGCCGAAATCGATTCGCTGTCGCTGCTGATGGACTGCGTATACGAGGGCATGGGCGTTACGATCAAGCCCATGGCGGCGGTCTTGTCGCAGCGGCAGTTGTCGCGCAGTTGGCGCGCCTATTCCATCTCGGACGCGCAACTGGTGCGGGGCAATTACATCTATTCGCTGGCCAGCGAGGTCTTCTCGCCATCGGCGTCTATCATTGCCGAGGAGATCAGGTCGGTCACCGCCGACCTGGTCGAGCAAGACAAGTGGCAGGGCGTGCAACTGCTGGAAGTGCCCAGCCTGGAAGCCTGATCGCGCACGCTGTGCCGTTGGTCAATGGCCGCCGTCGTTGCCGCTGGCCATATCCCATACCGCCTGCGAAATGGGCTGTTCGCGCTCTTCGATGATATGGGCGATCAGCCCCGCCACGCGGCCGATCAGCGTCATGCCCTTGCCGAACTCGGGGCTGAGCCCCATGTCGAGCAGCACGGCAGCCTTGGCGCCGGTGGCGTTCAATGGCACCGGCCTGCCAAAGACCCGGGTCGCCGCGGCGGCCAGGGCCAGGGCGTAGCGGCAATGCCTGCCGTGGTAGCCGCAATCGGCGGCCACGGCCAGGATCTTGTTGCAGCGCGGATCGCCGTCGACATGGATGGGATGCCCGATACCCGGGATGCGCCGCCGCGCTTCGCGCTCGCGGACCACCACGCGCTCGGCATGGGCATCGCGCGCGGCCGTGTCGTCATCCGCGCCGTCGAAATCGGCAACGGCTTGCTGCAGGAACCTTGCGGCATATTCCACGACGCCCAGGTAGCGGCTGCCCGCGCCCAGTATGCCGGCCGCGACCGCGCCCTGCATCGACTCGGGTGCGCCATGCAGGGTCAGCCGCGTGGCCAACGCGCTGGGCGTCAGGCCATGATCGGCCGCCGTCACCAGGAACATATTGATCATGCGGCGCTGGTTCGCATCGGGAAAGCTGCCCAGCACGGTCAGGCAGAGCACGTCGATGAAATCGCGCTTGTCGATCAGGTCATCGACCAGGTCGTAGCCGCGGATGGTGATGTGGTCGGCGTCTCCGCCGCCGATATTGCTCTTGAACATGTGCATTCCTTCCTGGTGTTGGCCCGGCCCGGACTATTCCAGCCGGGCGCCCGATTGCACTACCACTTCTTTCCAGCGCGGCACTTCCTGCTCGACGAAGCGCTGGAAGTCGGCATCCGACAGGCCCATGGGAAAACTGCCGATGGCCGCCATCGAGGCCACGACATCGGGTGCTTCGGTGGCTTGCCTGATCGCGGCGGCCAGCCTGGCCACGACGTCATCCGGCGTGCCCGCCGGCACGAATACCCCCGACCACCCTTCCAGCGCGGCGTCCGGATACCCAGCCTCGGCCATGGTGGGGACCTGCGGCATCGCGTCCAGGCGGCTCTGGCCGGCCACGGCCAGCGCGCGCAGCTTGCCAGCCTGGATATGCTGGTCGACCGATTCGGGGTAGCTGAACATGATCTCGACGTTGCCGCCCAGCACGTCGGCCAGCGCCGGCCCGGCGCCTTTATAGGGAATGTGCGTCAAGCTGATGCCGGCTGCCGACTGCAACCTGGCCGCCGCCAGGTGGGTCTGCGTACCGGAGCCGGCCGACGCATAATTCACGGCGCCCGGCCGCTGCCTGGCCGCCTGCACCAGGTCCTTCAGGCTGCGGTACGGCGTGGCGGCATTGGCCACCAGCACGGTCGACTGGCGAAACAGCGAATGCACGGCCCGCAGGTCCTTGGGCGGATCGATACGCACGTTGTCGAATAACGCCAGGTTGGCCGCCTGCGTCCCGTGGGTGCCATACAGCAGCGTATAGCCGTCCGGCCTGGCATGCGCCACCGCTTCGGCGCCTATCATGCCGCTGGCGCCGGGCCGGTTCTCGACCACGACCGGCTGGCCCAGGCTGTCGGCCAGCTTGCGGGCCAGCATGCGCGATTGGTTGTCGGATATCCCGGCGGCTGCAAACGGCACGACCAGGGTAATGCTGTGGCTGGGGTAGTCTTGCGCCTGGGCAAGCGGCGCGGCCAAGATGGCGCACCCCGCCGCCACGACGCCCCATAGGGTGGTCCAGTTCTTCATCTACGCTGCTCCTGTGTCGTTCATTTTTGATTTATTGATATGAATGCCGGCCGGCGGTCGTACCCGCATCGACCGGAAACACCACGCCTGTCACCCAGCGCGCCTCGTCGCTGACCAGGTAGCGGATGGCATGCCCGACATCCCAGCCGCTGCCCTCGGTGCACAGCAGCGAGCGCTTGCGGCGAATCTCGCGCTTCTCGTCCGACATGCCGCGGGCGTACACCATGGGTGTGTAGACCATGCCGGGCGCCACGCAATTCACGCGGATGCCTTCCTCGCCATGATGGGCGGCCATGGCACGCGTCATGTTCACCACCGCCCCCTTCGAGGTCGGGTACAGCAGGCTGGGATGCCCGCCGATCAAGCCCGCCACCGATGCCACGTTCACGATCGCGCCGCGGCCTTGCTCGCGCATCGCGGGAATGCAGTGGCGCGCCATCAGCATCATCGAAGTGACGTTGATCCGCAAAGCACGATCCCACTCTTGCAAGTCCAGGTCGACGGCGCTGCCCGCCGGCCCGCCAACGCCCACGTTGTTGACCAGGATGTCGACCCGGCCCCAGCGCTGCCGGGCCTGGGCGACGGCCTGGGCGCATTGCTCGTCGACGCTCACGTCGCAGGGCAGCACCAGCGCCTGGCCACCCTCGTCTTCGATCATGCGGCGCGTGGCCTCGGCCCACTCCTCTATCGCATCGATCAGCGCCACGCGCGCGCCCTCGCGCGCCAGCAGGATCGCCGCGGCGCGGCCGTTGCCGATCCCGTCCGCGCGCGAACCCGCACCGGTCACGATGGCCACGCGGTCGGCCAGCGACCGGCTGGCGGGCTGGAATTCTTCGCTCATTGCCTTCCCTTTTCCTTGTCTGTGCACTAGTTGATCTTGCGGGTGCGGTCGCCCCAATAGCGGGCACGCAGCTGGTTCTTGTCGTGCTTGCCCAGCGTGGTCAGGGGCAGCGCCTGGACAAAGTCGACCGACTTGGGCGTGTTGACCGGCCCCTTGGCGGCTCGCACGGCAGACTGCAGTTCGGCTTCGGTGGCGGTGGCACCCGCGCGCAACACCACCACCGCCTTGACGGCTTCGCCCCACTTTTCGTCGGGCACGCCGATCACCGCCGCCTCGGCCACCGCGGGATGCGCGGTCAGCACGTTCTCGACTTCCTTGGGGTACACGTTGAAGCCCCCCGAGATGATCATGTCTTTCTTGCGGTCGACCAGGAAGTAGTAGCCGTGGGGATCGCGGTATGCCATGTCGCCGGTATGCAGCCAGCCGCTGCGCAGCACTTCGGCGGTCAGTTCCGGCTGTTTCCAGTAGCCGTCCATGACCAGCGGGCTGCGCACGCACAGTTCGCCAACTTGCCCCGCTTCGACGGGGTTGTCCTGGTCATCCAGCAGTTCCACGGTGACGCCCGGATAAGGCATGCCCGCCGCCCCCAGGGTGTTGACGTCGGTACGCGCATGGTCTTCCTGCGACAGGAACAGGATATTGCTGGGGCTTTCGGTCTGGCCATAGCTTTGCACCAGCACCGGGCCGAACACGCGCATGGCCTCTTCGATACGCGCCGGCGCCATGGGCGAGGCGCCGTACGACAGCAGCCGCAGCGACGAGAAATCGGCTGTCTTGCAGTGCGGATGATCCAGGATGGCATAGATCATGGTGGGCACCAGGAAGCTGAAGCTCGCCCGGTGCGCCTGCAGTGCCGCGATGTACTTCTCGGGATCGAACCCGCGCTGCAGGATGACCGTACCGCCGCGCCACAGCGTGGGCACCAGCATGGCGCCGGCTCCGTGCGAAATCGGCGTCGGGCACAGCAACCGCAACTCGGCTGGCAACTGCCGCGCCGCCAGCAGCAATAGCGCCTGCATCCACACCGAACGGTTGGTCAGCATCACGCCTTTCGGCTTGCCTGTGGTGCCGCCGGTATAGGCCAGGCGGATCACGTCGTCGGGCTCGGCCGACACGCGCAGTGGCGCCGGCTCGAATCCCGTTGCGTAGTCCCAGAACGACGCCTGGCCCGGTACGTCGCTATCGTGCGAATACCAGTGCCGTACCGCCGGGCAGTGTGCGCGCAGCGCATCCAGGCGGGCCTGGTAACCGCGATCGGCGATGAACAGGCACGCCTCGGCGTCACCGATGATGTAGGCGTGGTCACCCAGCCCGCCCATGCCGTGCAGGGTCACCGAGCGCAGGCCCATCAGGTAGGCCGCGGCCATCACCACGAACACATCGCTGCGGTTGCCCGACAGTTGCGCCACCCCGTCGCCGCGCTTGAGTCCCAACGCCGTGAAGGCGGCCATGGCCTGGCCGATGCGCTCGCCCAGCTGGCGATAGCCAAGCTGCGACTGATCGTCGATGAACGCTACCCGGTCTGGATAACGCGCGATCGCCTGGATGATCATGTCGCCGATAGTGCCGCCGATATGGGCGCGGTGTGTAGTCATTGCCATCCTTGTCCGGTATCGATGAAGCCGGTCCTGGGCAGCGCCAAGACATCGTTTCACCATAATTTCCATCAATTCATGGTTGGCGAGTATATCTCTAAATGAATCGTTTCATCAACACCGCCAGAATCGTACGCGGGAACGTCGGCCGCAAGAGCCTGGCGCCATGGGCCGCGGGTTATACTCGCGCCTGGAAAAAGGACCCTCATGCGACCAAAGCAGATCAGCATCCGGGACGTCGCTGCACTGGCAGGCACCTCGGTGGGCAGTGCCTCGCGCGTCATCAACGGCGCCGCCAATGTCACGCCGGAAGTCCGTGCCAAAGTCGAACGCGCCATCGCGGCGCTGCGCTACCGCCCCAATCATGCGGCGCAGGCGCTGCGATCGCGCAGCAGCAAGACCATCGGCTGCATGTTCTCCGATGTCACCAACCCCTTGTACGCGCGCGCCTTCCGCGCTCTCGAAGCGCGCTTCTTTGCCGCCGGCTACATGCTGCTGCTGGCCAATGGGCTGAACGACGCCGAACGCGAGGTCAGCATCCTGAATACTTTCCAGTTGCGCGGCATGGACGGCGTGATCATCGCGCCCGGCAACGAACGCGATGCCGGCGTGCTGGAAGCCGTGCAGCACCTGACCATGCCTGTCGTGATCTACGACCGCGACATGAACGTCGATGCCGACGCCGTGCTCTACGACCACGTAAAAGGCATCAAGGCGGCGGTAGGCCACCTGATGGCGCTGGGCCATGCCCGGATCGCGCTGGTGCTATGGCAAGCCAAGAGCCGCGCCGTGCGCCGGCGTATCGAAGGCTACAAGGCGGCCTTCAAGGCGGCCGGCCTGCCGGTACCCGACCTGCTGGTCCAGGGCCCCACTCCTACCAGTTCTGCCTACGATGCCGTTACCGAAATGCTGGGAAGGCCGGATGCGCCCACGGCCATCATCGCCCAGGGCACGCAAACCCTTAGCAGCACCCTGCGCGCCATCTCGATGACCGGCAAGCGCGTCCCCGACGACATATCCGTGATCGGCATAGGCGATACCGATTTCGCCGAGAACTACGACCCGCCGCTCACCGTGCTGCGCACACCGGTGGAATCGGTGGCCGACTGTGCCTGCGCCATGCTGCTTGAACGCATCCAGGCACGCAACGGCGAAGCGCCCGAGGCACGCAGCAACATGTTTCCGTACGCCCTGATCGAACGCCAGTCGTGCGGCCCGGTCAAGCGACGCGCAGGATGATCTTGCCGAAATGACGGTTGGTCTGCATGTATGCCAGGGCCTGCGCGCCCTGCGCCAGGGCAAAGCTGCGATCCACCGGCAGCCGCAGTTGCCCGGCGTCCAGCGCTGCGCCCAGGTCGCGCAGCATGTGCGCGGTAATCTGCCTGACCTGCTCCGCAGTGCGCGTGCGGAACGTCACTCCGCTGTAGTGCACGCGTCGCAGCGCATGCAGGTCAAAATCGAAGTTTGCCGTGCGGCCCGCCAGGCGGCCGACATTCACGATACGCCCCTCGATGGCGGTGGCCGCCAGCGTGGCGTTGAAGACCGGCCCGGCCAGCATGTCCACGACCACATCTGCCCCCGCGCCGCCGGTGGCATCGAGCACTTGCTGCACCCAGTCCGGCGCAGTGGGGTCAACCGCCAGGTCGGCTCCCCAGTCCGGCAGGCGCTGGCGCTTGCCGGCGTTGGTCGAGCTGCCGCCCACCCAGCCCGCCTTCATGTAGCGGGCGATCTGCAGCGCCATCAACCCCACGGCGGTCGATGCCCCATGAACCAGCAACGATTGCCCGGCCTGCAAGCGGCCATGGGTGACCAGGGCGTCGTGCATGGTCTGCAGGGCAATCGGTAAAGTGGCTGCCATGGCGGGGTCGAGGATGCTGTCCGGCATGGGCAGCACACGTCCCCAATCGGCAACCGCATAATCGGCAAAGGCGCCGCGGCCCGATCCCATGACACGTTTCCCGACGTGGATGTGCGCCGGGACATCCGGACCCACCGCATCCACCACGCCGGCCCATTCCAGGCCCAGGACCGTGCCCCGCCCACCCGTATCGCCGTGGCGGCGGCCTTCGGCCATGTACAAGTCGGCACGATTCAGCGCGCAGGCTTGCACCCGCACGCGGACCTGCGCCCCACCCGCCTCGGGAACCGGCGCTTCGGCCAGCACCGGGCCTTCGGCACCAAGAACGATAGCGCGCATCATCCGGCCGCCTATTGCGCCTTGGCGCCCGATTTCTTGACGATATCGCCCCAGCGGTCGATCTCGCTGTCAACGAACGCCTTGAACTGGTCGACGCCCATCAGATCGATCTGGATGCCGGCTTCGTCGAAGCGGGCGCGTACCGTATCAGTGCTCAGTGCCTGGTTGATGGCGGCATTGAGCTTTTCCACGATATCGCGCGGAGTGCCGGCAGGCGCGAAAATGCCGCTCCAACTGGTGACTTCGTACCCGGGTACGCCCGCCTCCATCAAGGTGGGCACGTCTGGCAACACCGCGGCGCGGGTACGGCTGGTCACCCCCAGGGCCCGCACCTTGCCGGCCTGGATATGCGGCAGCGAGACGTTCAGATTGTCGAACATCAGCTGGATGTGTCCGGCCAGCAGGTCGTTCATGGCCGGCCCGCCGCCGCGGTAAGGCACATGCGTAAAGCGGGTACCCGTCAGTACCTGGAACAGTTCGCCCGACATATGGATGCTGCTGCCCGCGCCAGAAGAGCCCATCATCAGCTTGCCGGGGTTTTGCTTGGCATAGGCAATCAGTTCCTGCACGGTTTTCGCGGGCACCGAGGGATTGATCACCAGCACGTTCGTGCCTGCCGTCATGCGCGCGATGGGAACGAAATCGCGGCGCGCATCGAATGGCAGGTTGTCGTACAGCGTCGGGTTGATGCCGTGCGTGCCGATGGTTCCCTGCAGCAGCGTGTAGCCGTCGGCCGGGGCGCCGGCGACATGGGCAGCGCCGATATTGCCGCCCGCGCCGCCCCGGTTCTCGACGACGACAGGCTGCCCCAGTATCTTCGCCATTTCTTCGGCCAGGATGCGGCCTGTGGTGTCGGTGGACCCGCCCGGCGGAAATGGAATCACATAGCGGATGGGCCGGTCGGGATACGCGGCAGCGGCCATGCTGGGCAAGCCTGCCGCCAGCGCCATGGCCAATGCGAGCAGGCACTGTATGCCGCGCAGCGCCAGGCGCGCGGGAAATCGAGAGGTCATGATGGTCTCCTTGTGTCGTTGTAATGCGTGCGGCGCGCGCCGCCCTATTTGCGCAGGACGATGCCTGCGGACATGCCGCCATCGACCGGCAACTCGATGGCGTTGATATAGCTGGCCTCTTCAGACAGCAGGAAGCGGATCGCCGCCGCCACTTCTTCAGGAGTGCCTTGCCGCCCAAAGGGCATGGGCTGCGTCAGCCGGTCGGGCCTGGCCTGGGTGGCGGCGCGCCCCATGGGGGTATCGATCAGGCCCAGCATGACGACGTTTGCCCGGATGCTGGCCGGCTGCCCTGCCAGCGCCACCGCCCGGCACACGGCCGACAGCGCCGCTTTCGAGGCCTCATAGGCGGGATTGCGCCCACCGGGCCGGCGCGCTGCGGTAGACGACACGAACACGATCGACCCGCCCGGCGCCATCAGGGGCAAGGCATGCTTGGCGCAGAACAAGTGCGCGCGGGTATTGACGTTGAGAACCTCATCCCAGCTTTCGGCACTGAGGGCTGCCAGCGGCGCACGGTGGCTGATCCCCACGTTCAGCACCAGGCCGTCCAGGCCCTGCAGGTCGGCGGCCGCCTGCTCGAGCAGGCCAGGAATCTGCGCCACATCCGCGACGTCGGCCTGCAGCGCAGTGGCGCGGCCGCCAGCCTGGACGATGTCGTCCACGGTGCGTTGCGCGGCATCGCGATCCCGGTCGGCGCACGCCACGCGCGCCCCGGCACGCGCGAGCGCCAGGCAGCTGGCGTTGCCGTTGGATGCCGGTTCGCGTGCGCCGGGCGCCCGGCCCGCCCCCACGACCAGGATGCGGCGGCCCGCCAGGCTGGCCGTTGGAATTTGCGTGTCACTCATGAAAGGGCTCCTGGCCTGTGTAGGGTGGACGGCGCGCTCAAAGCGTGGCCACGGGCGTGACCGGCGACCCCACCGCGCCGGGCAGGCGCAGCGGCGGTGCAGTCAGCAAGAACTTCGAACGGCCCTGCGCCGCCAGGGCGCACGCCAGCTCGGCGAAATACCACAGCTCGCCCAGGGGAATCCCATACTGGAACAAGCACAACTGATGCAAGGGCAAGCGCGCGCAGGGCTCGGCCGCCGGGCTGGCCGGAATGCCCTCTACCGCATAGTTGTCGGCACATAGCGCGGCAATGCCGCTGTCGACGACCCAGCGCCGCAGGCGTTCGTCGCGGCCGTCCAGCACCGCGCAGCTGCTGTCCAGTACCGCCAGGTCGGGCGTGCCGGCCATTGCCAGCAGCTTGTCGGCGAATCCCGTATACAGGCACAGCATGTCGCCGGCCTGGATGTCGCCGCCGGCCGCATCCACGGCGCGCATCAGCAAGTCATAGCCGACATACTGGCGGGCATCGCCGCACAGCGCGTGCAGATCCAGCAGCACGCCGCGCGACTGGATGGCTTTCTCGGCCATGGTCTGGATGCCCAGCCGGTGCGCGCGCGCCGGCGCCTGGCCGGCCGGCCCGACCACGTCCGTACCGGCGCGGAAACCGTTGTAGTAGACCGCGACGGGCTGGCCGTTGCCGTCCACGTCGAACAGGTGCCCCACATGCGCAAAGCTGTCCCATTGCGTGGAGTATTGCGTATGCAGGGTTACCGCGTCATCGCAGACCACATCGGTATGCGCATGGCCGGTGGGGTCGACCGGCAAGTTGTAGACAGGCCGGCCATCGCGCCGCGTCGGTGCCAGCGCGGGCGGATGCCGGCGCGGGTTCAGCACATTGCCACCGGGCAGGTCCAGCGGCAAGCTCAGGCAGATGCTGCGCCCGTCGCGCACTTCGCGCACGCCCCGCAGCACCGCCTGGGGCGTGATCAGATTCAGCCTGCCCAGTTCATCGTCGGGGCCGAAGTCGCCCCAGTTCGATTGCGGCGGTCGCATCTTCCAGCGTTGGTTCATTTCCTGTCGTCCCATACCCGCGCGTCACAACTGCACATGCGCGGTTTGCACAATGTCTTTCCAGCGACCGGCCTCGGCCGCCACGAATGCCGGAAACGCTTGCGCGTCCAGGCGCCGCAACAGTTCGGTGCCGTTCTGGGCGGCACGTGCCTGCAAGGCCGGATCCTCGAGCACGCGGCGGCAGGCATCGGACAGTACCGCGACGGCATCCGCCGGTGTGCCGCGCGGCGCAAACAGCCCCGACCACACTGACGACTGCGCCCCGCCATATCCAGCCGCAGCAATGGTGGGCACGCCCGGCAGGCTGGGCAAGGGCTGCGGGCCGGTCGTGACCAGCGCACGCAACTTGCCGGCGCCGATCAGCGGCAGGCTGGTAATGGGGTAGTCGAACATCACGTCCACGGTGCCGGCCATCAGGTCGTTCATTGCCAGGCCGGCGCCCTTGTAGGGCACATGCAGCAACCGGATACCGGCCACCTGCTGCAGCAGTTCGGCCACAAGGTGCTGCGCGGTACCCACGCCAGCCGACGCATAGGTCAATCGGCCAGGCTGCTTGCGCGCCAGCGCCAGGAATTCGTCGAATGTGGCAAACGGCGCCTTCGTGCCGGTCACCAGCACATTGAAATCGGCGAACAAGCCGTGCACGGGTACGAAATCGCGCACCGGATCGTAGGGAAAATCCTTGTACAGATAGCGGTTCGCGGCATGCGTGCCATTGGTGCCGAACATCAGGCTGTATCCGTCCGGCGCCGCGCGCGTGGCCACGCCCAGTGCGATGTTGCCCCCCGCGCCTGGCCGGTTGTCCACGACAAAAGGCTGCCCCAGCCGCCCCGCCAGTTTCTCGGCGACCAGGCGGGCATTGCTGTCGGCAATGCCGCCCGCGGCGAACGGAACATAGAGTGTCAGCGGCCGCGCAGGGTAGCCCGCCGCCCGGCTGGGCCCGCACACCCCCAGCGCGGCCATGGCGGCCAGGAAGCTGCGCCGCCCCATCAAGGCAGGCGCGTGTTCTTTCCTTGCATATTGAACCGATTCATTTAATGGACCGAAGAATGCCACGTCGCCTCCTGTTTTTGTTGATAACCCATGTTTATAGGCGCCGGTTTCAGAAATTTCGGCAACTCTAGCACATAATGAAACGGTTCATCAATAGAGTGGATGACGACTTGCCCGGCCCGGCAGGGACGCCGGGACGGTGGCGGCAATCATGGAAACCGGAAACAAAAGAGCCGTCCCTGCCCGCGTGGGCAGGGACGGCCTGTCAGGGTGGTCCGGCCGCGCTGGCCGGTGCTGCGCCGTCTACCCCGCCGCCGCCTCGAATGCCGCCGAGGCCCGCAGCAAGTCGGCATCCAGCCGAAATCCGCCCACCAGTTGCAGCCCGATGGGCAGGCCATCCGAACCTGTCCCGCATGGCAAGCTGACGGCCGGATGCCCGGTCATGTTGAACACCATGGTCCAGGGATACCAGTGCGATCGCAGGTCATCGAACTGCCGTCCGTCGATCTCGATGGGCTGGAACAAATCCTGGTCGATCGGCAGCGCCGTGCGCGTCAGCGTAGGCATGGCCAGGAAATCGGCGCGCTGCAGCAGGCGCTGCACTTTGTGAAACAGCGCTGAACGGTCAAACATGGCCCGCTGGTAGTCCACGCTGCTGAAAGACGCCGCCGATTCCACCTGGCGCCGGAAGGTCTCGCTGAACAATTCAGGCCTGGCCTGCACCATGTCCATGAAGCGGGTGCGCCACACGGTATGGTTCACCGCCCGCCAGATGGGTTCGATGTTGAAGCCTTCGCCGTCGAAGGCTTCCAGTTCGGCACCCAGGGCATGCAGGCGCTGCAGCCCGCTGTCGAACGCACGCTGCACGTCGGCCGATACGGGGCGCCCCGGCGGCGCCGCGCAATACAGCACGCGCTTGCCCTGCAAGTCCGCGGGCGCGCGCGCAGCCGCCTCGAAATCCGGCTTGATGACGCCAATGGACCAGGGGTCTACCGGATCTTCGCCCGCCATGACCTGCATCATCAGGCCGGTGTCTTCCACGGTGCGCGTGGTCGGCGTGACATAGGTCTGGTTGCCATAGACATCCAGCGCCTGGCTGTGCGGAATGACGCCGTTGCTTTGCTTGAAGCCCACCACCCCATTGCAGGCGGCCGGGATACGGGTCGAGCCGCCGCCATCACTGGCCACCGCCAGGGGGGCAATCAGCGCGGCCGTGGCCACCGCCGCCCCGCCGCTGGACCCGCCGCTGGTGCGCTCGGCGCTCCAGGCGTTGCGGGTCTGGCCGAATAAGGGGCTGCGGGTCAGCGACTGGCAGCCGAACTCGGGCGTGGTGGTCTTGCCGATCAGGATGGCACCGGCAGCGCGCAGCCGGGCCACGCTGACCGCATCCTGGTCAGGCACGTGGTCCTGGTAGGCCAGCGTGCCAAAGGTGGTGCGCACGCCAGCCGTGTTGACCAGGTCTTTGACGGTAAAGGGCACGCCGTGCAGCAGGCCCATCGCGCGGCCCGCCATCACTGCCTGCTCGGCCTGGCGCGCCTCATCCAGCGCGCGTTCGCCACATATCGTGATGAAGCAGTTCAGCTCGGGTTGCAGGCGCTCGGCGCGGTCCAGCGCCGCCTGCACCACTTCCACCGGCGACAGCTTCTTCTGTTGGATCAGGCCTGTCAATTGGGCGGCCGTCAATGCATTGATCGCGTCTTCCATGATGCGTGTTTCCTGTCAGTCCATCTTGATGCCAGACGCCGCCACGGTGGGCTCCCACTGCTTGCGCTCTTGCACGATGCGCCGGGCCACCTCGCCGGCCGGCGCGGGAGCCACCACCAGGCCGCTGTCGAGCAGGCGCTTGCGCAATTCGGGGTTTTCGGAGGCTTTCAGGAAAGCCTGTTCCAGCGCCGCGACCACAGAGTCGGGAGTCTTGGCCGGCACGAAAATGCCGTACCAGCTGGTCGCGGCGCGGTACTCGGGAAAGCCCTGTTCGTCGATGGTGGGTACATCGGGCAAGGCCTCGAGCCGCTTGGTGCCGCTGACACCCAGGAACTTGATCTTCTTGCTCTGGTACAGCGGCATCATGCTGGCCACGGCGTCCCAGCCGATAGAGACCTGTTCGCTGGCCACGTCCACCAGCATGGGCGCGGCGCCCCGATACGCCACCGGCTCGATGTTCAGGTTCTGGCTCTTGTTCAGCGCCAGTGCGCCCAAATGCCCCGAACTGCCCAGCGATGCCACGCCCAGCGTGGTCGGCGCGCCGCGTTGCCGGGCCCACTTCACGTAGTCGGCCATGCTGTCGTACGGCGCCGCCGCTCCCGCCACCACGGCGGTGGGAATCTCGACCAGCACCGCCACGGGCCGCAGGTCTTTGTCGGCGTCGTAGTTCAGGTTCTGGTAGGTAAGCGGAAAAATCGTGAACAGCGGCGAGCCGCCCAGGTACATGGTCAAGCCATCGGGCTGCGCCGCCTTGACGGCGTTGAGCGCGATGCGGCCCGATGCGCCGGGGCGGTTGTCGACCAGTACTTTTTCAAAGCCTTGCTTGCGCAGCTCTTCGGCGTAGATGCGGGCAGTGGTATCGGCCGCGCCGCCCGGTGCGAAGCCCACGGTGATGGTAGGCACGCCCTCGATGGGTGGCTGGGCCTGGGCGGCCGGAACGGCGGCGCAGGCAAAAGCTACGCAGACCATGGCGGCGCGCAGAGTTGAAGAGTGAAGCATGTCAGGTATCCCCCAGGATTTTTACTGGGCACGATGCGTGTGTGCCCTATCGAGATAGTACGCTGACACTTGCCGTTCGCCGCGACATGCCAGGCACCGGGCGAGTACGCGCGCCATTTTATTTCCCGGCCAGTTACATCGCCCTGAATTCCGACTTATCCACTCAAGCATCCGTGCCCGTGGCGCTCAGAAGCGCATAATGAATCGGGTCTTCCCTAATGGAAGATGCCGGCGATTCATCGTTGGCGCTGTCTCCAGCTCGCAGTCCCGTGTTTCCAGAATGCATGCTCTCAGTTGGGCCGAGACAGCAGGAAGCAACCTCGGAGAGTCATATGACAGAAGACACGCGGCCGCGCAGGCGATTCCTTCAGCAGGCAATGGCGCTGGTACCCGCTACGACCCTGGTGGGTGGTGCAGCGATCACGCAAACGGCCTGTAGCAGCGGAACCGAACGCGTTGCCGGCCCTGCCCAGGCCTATACGCCCACTTATTTCACCCAGGAAGAGTGGACATTCATCAGCGCCGCCGTCGACCACCTGATTCCTTCCGACGACTACGGTCCCGGCGCCATCGACGCAGGCGTGCCCGAGTTCATCGACCGGCAGATGGAAACGCCATACGGCCACGGCAAGCTCTGGTACATGCAGGGCCCCTTCCATCCCGACTCAGTGCCCGAACTGGGCTACCAGCTCAACCTGACCCCGCGCGACGCATACCGCCACGGCATCGCGGCGTGTGACGCCTGGTGCAAGAAGACCCATGGGCATTCCTATGCCGAACTGGACCGCACCCTGCAAGAGCAGGTGCTGAAAGACCTGCAGGCCGGAAAGATCGAACTGGATACGGTGCCCTCGGCCGTGTTCTTCAGCTTCCTGCTGTCCAACACCAAGGAAGGCTTCCTGTCCGACCCGATGTACGGCGGCAACAAGAACATGGTCGGCTGGAAGATGGTGGGCTTCCCGGGCGCGCGTGGCGACTTCCTGGACTGGACCGACCAGCCCAACGTCAAGTATCCCTATGGGCCGGTGTCCATCTCTGGCAAAAGGGGATAAGCCATGGCCATCAAGAAAGACAAGGTCGATGCGGTCTTGGTGGGCTTCGGCTGGACCGGCGCCATCCTGGGCCAGGAACTGACCGACGCGGGCCTGCATGTGCTGGCGCTGGAACGTGGCGCCATGCAGGACACCGCGACGGATGCGCCCTACCCCAAGGTGCTGGACGAACTGGCGTACTCGGTGCGCGGCAAGCTGTTCCAGGACCTGTCGAAAGAAACCGTCACCATCCGCCATGGCGTCAACGACGTGGCGGTGCCATACCGCCAGAACGGCTCGTTCCTGCTGGGCAATGGCGTGGGCGGCGCGGGCTTTCACTGGAACGGCATGCACTACCGCATCCTGCCCGAAGAGCTCGAGCTGCGTACCCGCTATGAAACGCGCTACGGCAAGGACTTCATCCCGGAAGGCATGACCATCCAGGATTTCGGCGTCACCTACGACGAGCTGGAACCCTACTTCACCCAGTTCGAATATGTATGCGGCACTTCGGGCAAGGCGGGCAACCTGAACGGCCAGATCGTCGAGGGCGGCAACCCGCTGGAAGGCCATCGCAGCAAGGAATTCCCGTTGCCGCCGCTGGCCACCACGCTGGGTGCGCAACTGTTCGAGAATGCCGCCAGGGAAGTGGGCTTCAACCCGTTTCCGGCTCCGGCCGCCAACGCATCGGGTCCGTATACCAACCCCTACGGCGTGCGCCTGGGCCCCTGCAATTTCTGCGGCTTCTGCGAGAACTACGGCTGCTACATGTATTCCAAGGCCTCGCCGCAGACCACCATCCTGCCGGTGCTGCTGAAGAAGCCCAACTTCGAGTTGCGCACGCATTCGCACGTGATCAAGGTCAATCTGGATTCCACCGGCAAGAAGGCAGTGGGCGTGACGTATATCGACGCGCAGGGCCGCGAGATCGAACAGCCCGCCGACCTGGTGATCCTGTCGGCCTACCAGATGCACAACGTGCGCCTGTTGCTGCTGTCGGGCATCGGCCAGCCCTACGACCCCAAGACCAACGAGGGCGTGGTGGGCAAGAACTACGCGTACCAGATGAACGGCTCGATCAACGTGCTGCTGCCCAAGGGCACGCAACTCAATCCGTTCATGGGCACGGGCGCGGGCGGGGTCAGCATGGACGACCTGAACGGCGACCAGTTCGACCACGGCCCGCTGGGTTTCCTGGGTGGCGCCAGCATCCGGCATGTGCGCACGGGCGGCCGCCCGATCAAGCAGGCGGCCACGCCGCCCGGCACCCCCACCTGGGGCACGGCCTGGAAAGGCGCCGTGCAGGACGTCTACCAGCGCTACATGGCGATCGGCATGTCCGGCTCGGTGATGTCGTACCGCGACGCGTATCTATCGTTGGACCCCACTTACAAGGACATCTACGGCCAGCCCCTGCTGCGCATGACCTTCGACTGGCACGACAACGAGTTCAAGATGCTGGCCTACATGGGCGACCGCATGGAAGAAGTGGCCAAGGCCATGAAGCCGGAAAAGCACTTCGTGGGCGTGCGCAAGAAGGGTTCGCACTACGACACCCGCGTATACCAGAGCACCCACAACACGGGCGGCGCCATCATGGGCTCGAACCCCAGGGAAAGCGTGGTCAACAAGTACCTGCAAAGCTGGGACGTACCCAATGTGTTCGTGATGGGCGCCTGCGTATTCCCGCAGAACATGGGCTACAACCCCACGGGGCTGGTGGGTGCGCTGGCCTATTGGGCGGCGCGGGCCATCCGCGAGCAGTACTTGAAGAACCCCGGCCCGCTGGTCCAGGCTTGAGGAGGCACGCAAGATGATCAAGCACACCATCATCGCGGCCAGCCTGGCCTTGCTGGCGGGCTCCGCCTGGGCCGCCGACGGCGGCGCCCCACCCGACGCCCAGCGGATCAAGCAGGGCGAGTACCTGTCGCGCGCCGGCGACTGTATCGCCTGCCACACCGCGCAGGGCGGCAAGCCGTTCGCGGGCGGCCTGGGGCTGGATTCGCCGCTGGGCAGGATCTATTCCACCAATATCACGCCCGACAAGGACACGGGCATCGGCAATTACACACTGGAAGACTTCGACCGGGCCGTGCGCCACGGGGTCGCCAAGGACGGCCATTCGCTGTACCCGGCCATGCCGTACACCGCGTACGCCAGGATATCGCCGCAAGACATCGAGGCGCTATATGCCTATTTCATGCATGGCGTGCAACCGGTGAACCAGGCCAACAAAGACACCGACATCACGTGGCCGCTTTCGATGCGCTGGCCCCTGGGGGTATGGCGCTGGATGTTCGCGCCCGATGTCGTCGAGGCCGCGCCGGCTGGCCAGGCCGCCGACCCAGGCCAGGCCGAGGTGCTGCGCGGCAAGTACCTGGTGGAAGGATTGGGCCATTGCAGCACCTGCCACACGCCGCGTGGCTTTGCCTTGCAGGAAAAGGCGCTGACCGACGCCGACGGCTCGGCATTCCTGTCGGGCGGCGTGGTGGAAGGCTGGCTGGCCAAGAACCTGCGCGGCGACATGACCGACGGCCTGGGCAGTTGGTCGAAAGAAGATATCGTGGCCTTCCTGAAAGCCGGCATCAACGACCATTCCGCCACATTCGGGGGCATGTCGCAGGTGGTGTCCGACAGCACCCAGCACCTGACGGATGCCGACCTGAACGCCATCGCGGCCTATCTGAAGACGCTGTCGCCGGTAAACGAAGACGCCACCGAGCCGCTGGCCTACGATGCGTCGGCGGCCCAGGCGCTGCGTACCGGCAAGGACCAGGGGGAAGGCGCCATGACGTTCCTGAACAACTGCGCCGCCTGCCACCGCAGCAGCGGCAAGGGTTACGAGCAGACGTTCCCGCAATTGGCGCTGAGCTCCACCGTGAACTCGGCCGACCCGACCTCGCTGATCCATATCGTGCTGAAAGGGGCGCAGTTGCCGGGCACGGCTACCGCCCCCACGCAGTACGCGATGCCGGGCTTCGACTGGCGCCTGAACGACAAGGAAGTCGCCGCGGTGGTCAGTTTCGTGCGCAGCAGTTGGGGTAACCAGGCCTCGGCCGTCAGCGCGGCCGACGTGGCGAAGGTGCGCAAGAATGTCGGCGCCGCCCCCGAACCGCAACGCTAGGGCTGCGCGGACATTGCCAGGTGCCAGGCTCCCGCGGGGTGCCTGGCACCTGTTACGACCTTGTTATTGCCCCGAGCCGGGCTGGGCGAAATGTTCGCGCGTCAGCTTCACTACCACCGGCGACAGCATCACCAGGGCAATCAGGTTGGGAATGGCCATCAGGCCGTTCAAGGTGTCGGCCAGCAGCCAGGCAAAGTCCAGTTGCGCAATGGCGCCGAATGGCACGGCCACCACCCAGACGATGCGAAACGGCAAGATGGCGCGCACGCCCGCCAGGAATTCCCAGCACCGCTCGCTCAGGTAGCTCCAGCCCAGAATGGTGGTGAAGGCGAAGATCGCCAGCGCCACCGCAATGACATAGTGGCCAACGCCGGGCAAGGCCGCCTCGAATGCCGCCGAAGACAGCACCGCGCCGCTGTCGCCGCTAGTCCACAGGCCCGAGCACACGATGACCAGGCCGGTCATCGTGCAGATGACGATGGTGTCGATGAAGGTGCCGATCATGCCGATCATGCCGGAACGCACCGGGCTGCTGCTGGTGCCCGCAGCCTGCACGATGCCGGCAGTGCCCAGCCCCGCCTCGTTCGAAAAAATGCCGCGCGCCACGCCGTAGCGCATGGCGGCCATGACGGCCGCACCGGCAAAGCCACCCGTGGCAGCCACGGGCGAGAAAGCGTGCGTGAAGACCAACTGAAACGCAGCCGGGATGGCGTCGGCCATCAGTACCAGCGCCGCCAGCGATGCCACGATATAGGCAATGCACATGAAGGGCACCAACGCCTCGGCCACCGCACCAATGCGCCGGATGCCGCCCAGCACCACCATGCCGATCAATACCATCGTGACCACGCCAGTGACCCAATCGGGTACGCCGAAAGATGCGTGCAAAGCGTCGGACATGCTGTTGACCTGCACCATGTTGCCGATGCCAAAGCCCGCCAGGCCGCCGAACAGGGCGAACAACATACCCAGCCACGCCCACTTCGGCCCCAGGCCATTGCGAATGGCGTACATCGGCCCGCCCGTGAATTCGCCGCGCGGATCCTTTTCGCGATAGTGAACGGCCAGCAGTACTTCGCTGTACTTGGTGGCCATGCCGACCAGCGCGGTTACCCACATCCAGAACAGCGCACCGGGGCCACCCAGGAAGATGGCGGTAGCCACGCCGGCAATGTTGCCCGTGCCCACCGTGGCGGCCAGGCTGGTCATCAACGCCTGGAAGGGGCTGATTTCACCGGTATCGTCGCCCCGCTTGGTACGGCTGCGCCAGGCCAACCGGAAACCGGCCGCGATCTTGGTCAGGGGCATGAACCCCAGGCGCAGCATAAGAAGCAGCCCGGTGCCCAGGATGAGCACCAGCATCGGCGGCCCCCAAACCAGGCCGTTGACGCTGTTCACAACAGTATCCAGGAATTGCATGGGTGGTCTCCGATGGGACGACTGGAATCGCCGGGTGAACTCGCCGACCCCAAGCTGCGCGTTTGTCACATCCTACAGGACAGAATCGCCCGCGAACATATGCCCGGACTTGGTTGATGGCCACACCCGTACATCACCCATATAAGTCAGGCGATAATCGACGCATCCACCCGCCACGCCGCGGCTGCAAGCGGAAATGCCACCCACGGAGCACTGCACATGCCACTTACCACCGATGCAAAAGGGGTCTATCCCATCGCCCCCACGCCTTTCTTCGACGACGGCAGCATTGATACCGAATCCATCGCCCGCATGATGGATTTCTACATCGCGTGCGGCTCTACGGGGGTCACCGTGCTTGGCCAGCTTGGCGAGGCCCAGAAGCTCGAACACGCCGAATCGCTGGCCGTGGCCAGCCTGGTCATTGCCCGGGCCCAGCGGCTGCCCGTTATCGTGGGGGTGTCGGCGCCGGGCTTCGCGGCCATGCGGGCGCTGACGCACGATGTCATGGAACGCGGCGCCGCGGGCGTGATGATCGCGCCGCCCAATACGCTGCGCACCGATGACCAGGTCGTCAACTACTACCGGCAGGCCGTCGAGGCCATCGGTCCCGATGTGCCTTTCGTGCTGCAAGACTATCCGCTGACGTTCTCGGTGCAGATGAGCCCGGGCGTCATCAAGCGCATCGTCGACGAACTGCCTTCCTGCGTGATGCTCAAGCACGAAGATTGGCCGGGGCTGGAAAAAATATCCACCCTGCGCAAGTTCGAGCAAGACGGAAAAATGCGCCACATTTCCATCCTGTGCGGCAACAACGGGCTGTTTCTCGACTACGAAATGGAGCGCGGCGCCGACGGCGCCAATACGGGCTATTGCTTTCCCGACATGCTGTGCGACGTGGTGCGCCTGAATGCGGAAGGCAAGCGCGAAGAAGCGCACGACCTGTTCGATGCCCACCTGCCGCTGCTGCGCTACGAGCAGCAGCCCGGCGCCGGCCTGGCCGTGCGCAAGTATGTGCTGATGCGGCGCGGCATACTGACATCGGCCGCGCAAAGAAAGCCGGCCAGCCCGATGTCAACCGTGGCACGCCAGGAAGTCGACCACCTGCTGGCGCGCCTGGCCCGCAAGGATCCGCGCGCGGGCAAGCTGGTGCCATAGCGCTACGCGCGTTGCCACGCCGCTTGCCAGGTATCAGGCTCCGAAGGTGCCTGGCACCTGGTGGGATACCGGTACTTATTGCTTCTTGGTCGCTTCGTAGCGGGCCTTGTTCTCGGCGTTGGGCGGATACAGCCCGGGCAGGCTCGCACCGCCCTGCACTTCGTCCATGATCCAGCCTTCCAGCCGCTCTTGCTCGACCGCCAGGCCGACCACATCGTCCAGCAGCGCGGCCGGGATCACCACGGCGCCGTCCTGGTCGGCCACGATGACGTCATCCGGAAATACCGCCACGCCGCCGCATCCGACGGGCTGCTGCCAATCGACGAAGGTCAGTCCCGCCACCGAAGGCGGGGCGGCGGCGCCGCTGGCCCAGATCGGCAAGCCGGTGGACAGCACGCCAGCCAGGTCGCGCACCGCGCCATCGCTGACCAATGCCGCCACGCCGCGCTTGGCCATGCGGGCGCACAAGATGTCGCCCCAGAACCCGGCGTCTTTGACGCCGTTGGCGTCGACCACGGCAATGCAGCCCCCGGGCATCTGCTCGATGGCCGCACGGGTCGATTTCGGCGAACTCCAGGATTCCGGCGTGGCCAGGTCTTCGCGGGCCGGGATGAAGCGCACCGTGAAGGCGCGGCCCACGATGCGCTGCTTGCCCGGTGTCAGCGGAAAGGCGCCGCGTATCCAGACGTTGCGCAGCCCTTTCTTGAGCAGGGTGGTGGTCAGGGTGGCGGTCGTGATGCCAGCCAGCGCCTGGAAAGCAGACGCGTCTTGCGGGGTAGTCATGTGCGGTCTCCGTCAGGGCAATGAACTGTCCAATACCTAACCATACTAGAACTGCCCTTCGGTGAGCTCGTAGCTGACACTGAAGAAACGCGAATCCAGCCAGTTGGTTGTGAACTGCACAGGGCTTCCCTCACTTGAAAATACGTACTGCAGCGGGACCAGCCAACGCCCAGCCTATTCCCCCTGCAAGGTCACCACCACGCTGCGCGCGCCGCCCTGGTTGCGATGTTCACACAGGTATATGCCCTGCCATGTGCCCAGGCACAGGCCGCCATCGGCCACGGGGATGCTGAGACTGGCCCCGAGAATGCTGGACTTCAGGTGCGCGGGCAGGTCGTCGGTGCCTTCGTAGGTATGCTCGTAATAGGGCTCGTTCTCGCGCACCGCATGATTGAAATAACGCTCGAAGTCGGCCCGCACCGTGGGGTCGGCATTCTCGTTCAGGGTCAGCGACGCCGAGGTGTGCTGGATGAACAGGTGCATCAGCCCGACCTTGATGCGCCGAAGTTCGGGCACCTGGTTGAGGATTTCATCCGTGACCAGATGGAAGCCGCGTTTGCGGGCGGCCAGCGTAAGCGATTTCTGAATCCACATATTGCCTGCTCGCAAGTCCGCACGCGCCCAGGGCCAGGCCGAGTGCTGGATTGTTGAATTTGCACATTTGGCCTATTATATGTTCATTATGAACATCAACTCCATGGCCGCGCTGCGTCGCACCAAACCGTCTCCCGATGCCGTCCTGGCCAAGGCGGTGTTGCGCGCGGCCGATCAACTGGGGCTGCGGCAGGCCGACCTGGCCGCCGTCCTGGGCATACACCGTACGGCGGTCAGCCGCCTGAAGCAGAACCTGTCGCTCGACCCCGCTTCCAAGCAGGGGGAACTGGCCCTGCTGCTGGTGCGCATCGCGCGCGCCCTGTACGCCCTGACGGGCGGCGACGAAGACTGGATACGCCATTTCATGCACACGCCCAACACGGTCACGGGCGGCGTGCCGGCGCGGCAAATCGAAAGCATCCAGGGCCTGATGACTGTGCTGCGGTTTACCGATGCCATCCGGGGCAAGATCTGATGATCTGGCAAGCCTGTGATGGGCCGCGGCACATCGGCCCTATCGGCGGCACCCTGTACCGGCTGGTCGAAAGCCAGGAACAGATCGCCACCCTGGGCTATGTGGATACGCTGGAAGAACAGGCCATCCTGGAATCCCTGATCGACGCCGTCAAGCCGCCCTACCCGGAAAACTCGGCAGGCTTGCACTATCTGCTGAGCACGCCCTTCCGGTATCCGCCGCTGCCATGGGGCTCGCGCTTCGGGCGTACGCATGAGCCCGGCATTTTCTATGGCGGATGCAGCATCGGCACGACGCTGGCGGAATCGGCCTATTACCGCTTCGTCTTCTGGCGCTCGATGGATGCGCCGCCGCCCAAGGCGCAGATCCGCAGTCAGCACACCTTGTTCTCAGTGGGATACAAAGCTTCCCAAGGCGTGCGGCTGCAAGCAGCCCCGTTCGACGCCTACCGGGCAGAGCTCGCGCATCCCGCCCGCTACCAGGCGGCCCAGCAATTGGGCACGGCCATGCGTGCAGCGGGCGTGCAGGCTTTCGAATACCCGTCCGCGCGCGACCCTGAAGGGGGCTGCTGCGTCGCATTGTTCACCCTGCACGCGCTGGCGCAGAAGCGCCCGCGCCACATGAGCCCGTGGCTGTGCCAGGCCAGTGGCGACACCGTCGCCTTCAAGCAGGCCGGCGGCGACGAGGTCGCCACGTACCCGCTCTCATGCTTTCTGCATGAAGGCAGGCTGCCGATTCCGGCCTGACTACCCACGGCAGCGTGCAGCCAACGCTTGCAGCGCCTCATGGATGTCGGCGTCGATCTCGATGCCGTCGCGCTGGTTGGCCCGGCGCCGCGCGAATGCATGTTCAGACGGAATACGGATCTCATGCACGCCCGGCTGGCGCGCGGTGCCCTTGACGCGTGCCAAGTTGGCCGACAAATCGGCCCGATAGCGCTCCAGCGGCATCATCAAGTCGGGCCGCATGGCCAAAAGCAGGTAGCCCGCCCCTTCGGCGCCGAAGCCCGAACCGGCAAAGACCCCCAGGGCCTGCATGGCCAACGCCAGCGCAAACCCCTTGTAGCCGCCGAATGGCAATGCAGCGCCCTGGCTGGCCGCCACCGGATCGCGAGTAGGCTGGCCCTGCGCATCGATGGCCACGCCTTCGGGCAGCAGTTCGCCACGCCGCGCCCGCAAGGCCAGGTCGGTGAACATCAGGGCCGACGTGCCCATGTCGATGACCAAGGGATCGGCCAGCGTGGGGAATCCGAACGCAATGGGGTTGGTGCCCAGCGCCGCCTGCGCCCCGCCAGGCGGCGCTACCTGCGGCCGCGAGCTGATGGTGTGCAGGCCGATCAGGCCGGCCTGCGCGATCTGTTCGACATAATAGGCACTGCGGCCGCTCATCCAGCTGTTGTAGACCCCCGCCACGGCAAAGCCGTGCTCCTGCGCCTTGGCGATGACACGCTCGGTGGCGTCTTGCACGGCAAGCATCCCGTTGTGGCCGGCGGCGTCCAGCATCAGCGACAGCGGGGTTTCATGCGCCACGCGCATGGGACCGGCAGGCTGGCGCTTGTCGCGATATTCGGCCAGGTTCAGTATCTTGGGCAGCCCGGAATATTCATAGCCGCACAAGGCCGCATCCAGCATGTGGCTGGCCAGTACGCCTGCCTGCGCGGGGCTGTAGCCGATGCCGCGCAACGCGCGCACCGACAGGTCGCGCGCCTGGCCGGCCGTCAGGCGGCGGCGCTGCACGTCAGGCGCCTGCATGGCTGCCTTCCTGTGCGTCGAAACCGAACCAGCGGCATGGGGTGTCCCACAACACGCGCTGCCGATCGGCCGGGTCGGGCAGCCAGCGTTCCAGCAGTTGGTACACCGGCCCGTAGTCCATGCGACGCGGTACACGCACGAAAGGCCAGTCCGAACCCCATACGCAGTTGTCCAGCGTGAAGGCCTCGACCAGCGCCCGCACATACTCGTCGCAATCGGCGTACGGCCACGGCTGGCGCGACGACCGGAATGCCCCCGACAGCTTGACCGCCGCATTGCCGCGCCGCCCCAGTTCCAGCAGCGCCTGGAACCCTGGCTGCTTCAGGCCCTGCTCGACCGCCGGGCAGCCGCAATGGTCGACCACCACGCGTATGCCCGCCGCGTCCAGGATGGGCAGCAGGCTGAGCAGGCCATCGTCGTGGTAATACACCTGGGCGAACCAGCCCATTTCCCTGATGCGCTCGAGCAGGCGCAGTCCCGCCGCACCTTCCAGCGAAGTTGCGCCGCTGAACAGCGTATTGAAGCGCGCGCCCACCACGCCGCCATCGGCCAATGCCTGCAGATGCGCATCGGTGGCGTCATGGCCCACCAGCGCCACGCCCCGCCAGCGCCCCCCGGATGCGGCAATGCCATCGAGCATGCAGCGATTGTCGGTGGCATAGCCGGCAAACGGGTTCACCACCAGGGCGTGCGTCAGGCCATGCGCGGCCAGCACGGTACGGAATTCCCGGGACGTGCCTATTTCATTGGGCCCCGGCTTGTAGCCCACCGGATTGCTGAACGGAAAAGCGGCGGTATCCAGGACATGCGCATGGCTGTCCACCGCATAGAGCGGCTTGCCACCGATGGGGTTGCGGGTGTCGATCATGGTGCGCAATATCCTTGGCAATGCTTATTGGGGTTCGATGCCGGCTTCGCGGGCCAGCGCTTTCCACTTGTCGATCTCGTCGTGGATGTACGGACCGAATTCAGCCGGGCCCATCGGGTCGATGTCAAAGCCGATATTCTTGAACTTGGCTTGCAATGCCGGATCGGCCAGCGAGGCGCGCAGGGCATCATAAATGGGCTGGACCACTTCGGGCGGCGTCTTGCCGGGGGCCAGCAAGCCAGTCCAGGCCGACAAGTCGAAACCGGGCACGGTATCGCTGATGGGCGGCGTATCGGGCAGCAACGCCGAACGGTCTTTCATGGTGACTGCCAACAGGCGCGCCTTGCCGGCCTGCACCTGGGGCATGGCGGTGGCGAAATCGGCCATCAGCACCTGGATCTGGTTGCCCACCAGGTCTGTCATGGCCTGGGGGCTGGACTTGTACGGAATGCTCAGCAGGCTGATGCCCGCGCCGCGCTTGAAGGTCTCGGTTCCCACCAGCGTGGCGGCATTGGGCGTGCCATACGACAGTTTTTCGGGATGGGCCTTGGCATACTGCACCAGCTCGGCCACCGAGCGCACCGGCAGGTCCATATTGACCAGCAACATGAAGGGCAGGATGCCGATGCGGGCCACCGGCAACAGGTCGCGCTGGGGATCGTAGGGCAGGTTCTTGTATACGCCCGGATTGATGGTATTGACGCTGGCGCCGCCCACCAGCAGGGTCAAGCCGTCGGGTTTGGCGCGCGCCACGAAATCGGCGCCGATAATGCCGTTGGCGCCCGCGCGGTTTTCCACGATAACGTTCTTGCCCAGGTGCTGCGCCAGGCCCGGCGCCACCAGCCGCGCCACATTGTCGGTATAGCTGCCGGCGGCAAACGGCACCACCAGGCGCAGTACCTCTTCGGCGCGCACCGCGCCGGCTGCCGCCAGCGACGACAGCGCCAGCAGCGCGGCGGCGAACCCGCGCCGCGTCCAGGGTGTTGCTTGATTCATGACGGTCTCCTCAGTCAATCATTATCTGGATGCGCCTGCGCCGGCCGCAAACAATTCGTCGTACTTCGCCTCGTAGGCGTGGTAGTTCAAGACTTCGTACAGTTCGGTGCGCGGCTGCATGGCGTCGAGCACCTTGCGCGGCGACCCATCTTCAAGGATGGCCCGATATACGTTCTGCGCGGCAGCCGCCATGGCGCGCGCGGCCGACAGCGGGTACAGCGCGGCCGACACGCCGGCCTGGCGCAGTTCGTCCAGCGTAAAGGTCGGGGTCATCGAGAACTCGGTGATATTGGCCAGCACCGCATGCGGCCGATCGATGGCCTGCACGAAACCGCGGTACTGGCCAAGGTCGGCGCAGGCTTCGGCGAACACCATGTCGGCGCCGGCCTCCATATAGGCGCAAGCCCGGTCGATCGCCGCCGGCAGGCCCTCGTTGGCCAGCGAATCAGTACGGGCCACCAAGAAGAACGCATCGTCGGTGCGGGCATCCACGCACGACTTGATGCGGTCGACCATCTCGGCGGTGCTGACCAGCGCCTTGTTCGGCCGGTGGCCGCAGCGCTTGAGCTGAACCTGGTCTTCAATGTGCATGGCAGCCGCGCCGTCCTTGATCAAGCCCTTTACCAGCCGCGCGATATTGAACAGTCCTCCGAAGCCGGTATCCACATCCACCATCAGCGGCAGGTCGCAGGCGTCGGTCATGCGCCGCACATCCTGCAGCACCTCGGTCATGGTGGTCAGGCCCAGGTCGGGCAGGCCATGCGAATAAGTCGCCATGCCGCCGCCGGCCAGGTAAATGGCCTGGTGCCCGGCCCGCTGCGCCAGCAACGCGCAAAACGGATTCATCGCGCCCACGATGGGCAGCGGCTGGCTGTGTGCCAGTGCGGCACGAAAGCGCTGGCCCGGGCTGGCAGAGGGTTGGTATGAATCGATCAACATGATGCGGGGCTCCTGGTTGTCCAATGCGCTGCATTGTCCGCAGCCAGTGGCCGCCCTACAATCGTGTTGTGCATAGCGGAACACCCTATGAGACCCGCCCCTACTCCCCTGCCTGCGCCCGGCCTGGCCGAGCGCGAGAATGTCTACGCCGTCACGCGCGCGCTGCTGCTGCTCGATGCCTTCCTGCCGCATGAACAGGGCGTGACACTGTCCGAGCTCAGCCGCCGCCTGGGCATGGGCAAGACCACCGTGCTGCGCACCGCGCGCACGCTGGCGCGTTCGGGCTACCTGGCGCAGTGGGAAGACGGCCGCTGGCGCCTGGGGCCAGCCGTCGGCTGGCTGGGGGTGCGCTATCAAACCGCCTTCGATGCCCGCGATGTCATCGATTCGGTACTGCGCGCCCTGACCGACGCCACCGGCGAAACCACTGCCCTGTTCGTACGCGAAGGCTCCAGCCGCACCTGCGTGGCGCGCGTGGAACGGCCCAGCCTGGCGCGGCACTATATCCGCGTGGGTGAACGGCTGCCGTTGGACAAAGGCGCATCGGGCCACATCCTGCTGGCCTACTCAAGCCAGCAGGGCGATCTGTACGACACCATCCGGCGGCGCGGCTACCATGTGTCGGTAGGCGAACGAGACCCGCTGGTGTGCAGTATTTCCACGCCAGTTTTCGGGGCGCGCCGGCGGCTATTCGGCGCGCTGTGCATTTCCGCTGAATCGGCTCGGCTGGGCCACGCCGAACTGACGGCGCACCTGGACGCCCTGATCGCCGGCAGCGAAGAACTGACGCGCACGCTGGCGGCCAACACCGCCGGCGCGCATCCGCCGGCGGGCCAGCCGCGCGTGGCCGCCCCGGACAAAGCGGCGCCGCGACGCCGGCTGGCCCGCGGCTGAGCCGGCTCATTCCCCCTGGATTGTCGCCACCACCGTGCGGGCGCCGCCATGATCTCGATGTTCGCATAGTGGATGCCCCGCCACGTGCCCAGGCACGGACGGCCGCCGCCGACCGGAATACTGAGGCTGGCCCCCAGGATGCTGGACTTCAGGTGAGCGAGCAGATCGTCACTTCCTTCATAGGTATCCTCGTAATAGGGCCCGTCTTCGCGTACCGCATGATTGAAGTAGCGCTCGCAGTCGGCGCTCACGGTGGGGGCAGCATTCTCGTTCAGGGTCAGCGAAGCCGAGGTGTGCGGGATGAACAAGTACATCAGGCTGGCCTTGATGCGCCGAAGTTCGGGCATCTGGCCCAGGATTTCATCGATGGCCAGATGGAAGCCGCGTCCACGGGCCGGCGCGAAGTCGCCACCTATCCGCTTGCTGGCTTTCTGCATGAAGGCCGGCTGCCGGTTCCAGCGTGATCGCAAAAGCACAGAGCGTCGCACCTTCTCCCTCGGGAAAAACCCCAACGCACGCGTCCCGACCTATGAATAAGCGACGCATTCGGGCGTGCTGGTATAGCATGACGCGGATCGCCAACGGCACTCTTTCTGGACCTGTGCATGGAACTCCGCCAGCTACGCTATTTCATTACGGTTTGCGAGTTGGGCAGCATGGGGCGCGCGGCGCTGGATCTTGGCACCGTACCGTCGACCCTTAGCCAACAGATCAGCCGGCTCGAGAGCGAACTGTCCACCCGCCTTCTGCATCGCACGCCATCCGGTGTGGCCCCGACAGACGCCGGCGTGGCGTTCCTACGGCATGCCCAGCTTGTCATGCGCCACGCAAACGACGCGGCGCGCGCCGCCAAGACGGCACAACTGTCCGGCCATGCCAGCGTCGGCCTGCCACCCACGACCGCCTCGTTGCTGGGAGTCCCCCTGGTCGATGCCGCACGCGAGCAGTACCCGGATATCAAACTGCACTTGGTCGAGGCACTGTCAGGACACTTGATCTCGATGCTCAACACCGGGCGACTGGACATGGCCGTCCTGTTCAATGCTGAATCCGCGCATCGCCTGCGGAGCATCCCGTTATTGACTGAAAAACTCTTCTTGGTCGGCAGACGCGGGCTCAACGGAATGCCTGCGGGCGGCAAGATCGCATTTGGCGACATGGCGGATATTCCACTGGTCATGCCTTCGCGTTCGCATGGTCTTCGAGCCACTGTTGAAGCCTGCTTCAACCGAATGGAACTGACGCCTCGCGTCGTCCTGGAGATTGATTCACTCGTCATGTTGATGGACACGGTCTCGGCCGGCATAGCGGCCTCTATCCAGCCCGGCGCCGCCATGGCGCGCTACCAAGACTCGGGCATCGTCGCCATCGAAATAGCAGACGCGCACGCGTTGCGCCGCAGCCAACTCATCAGTTTGAACGAAGAAGAAATGTCGCCCGCTGGACTGGCGCTGCGCAGTCTACTAAGAAAAGTCATCAAAGATGTGATCGGTGGCGGTAAGTGGATCGGCGCCAGCCTCCACGAGGCGGGATAACCCGCACCTGTACAGCCGGGAGGTGTCGGATTCCGGGGGCATTCAAAAAACGTGAAGAGGTGATGCGATTATCCGTCTCGCCAATAGGTTGGCGACTGCCATAAAGTTGCTTCTGTCATCGGCCTGCAACACGGGCTGTGTTGGAACTTCATGGCGAGAACCGGATGAGACCGTACACCCGCAGAGATTTCGTCCTTGGGGCTGCCGCGCTTGGCGCCGCTTCCCTTCCCCCCGCGGTCCTGGGCCAGGGTTTATCGGCCCAGCCCATTTCCCTGATTGTTCCGTTTGCTCCGGGCGGCAACCTGGACGTCGTCGCCCGTACGCTTTCCGTTCCGCTATCGCGGCAACTGAAGCAGACGATAGTCGTGGAAAACCGCACGGGTGCCGGAGGCGCCATCGGCACGGCGGTGGTGGCGCGCGCGGAACCGGACGGTCACACGCTGCTGGTAGCCTCGACGTCGCAGTTGTCGACGTTGCCGCATATGCTAAGCACGCAGTACTCGCTCAACTCTTTCCAGCCGGTTGGAATGATCACGCGAACCTCGATGATCGTGGTCGTCCGCTCGGACGACAAGAGATTTGGTGATTTTGCAGACTTCCTCGCCGTGGCGAGGCAGCAATCGGAAGCTGTGAACGCCGGGCACGCCGGTGCGGGAACAGCCAACCATCTCGCCATGGTGCAATTGGAAGATGCGGCGAATATCAAGTTCAACTCCATCGCCTATCGAGGCTCGTCGCCTGCGCTGCTGGGCCTTCTGGGCGGGCACGTTGACGTGGTCTTCGACCAGGTCACGAGTTCCATGCCTTACCTCGAGGCCGGTACGCTGCGTGCCCTGGCGGTGCTGGGCCCCGAACACGAACCGACATTGCCGAAAGTCCCGGCCATGCCTCAACTCGACGTCAAGGCCTTCGACGCGACCACGTACGTGGGGCTGATTGCCCCATCGCAGACACCCCCGACCATCCTCGCAACACTGGCCCAGGCGCTCCAGGAAGCGCTGAAGAACGAAAAGCTCACGTCGACGCTCAGCCAACTCGGCGGCATTGTCTATCCCGCGCCAGGCAGTGAATTTGAGCACCTTCTCCAGGTGGAAGATGGACTTGCGAGACAGCTCGCGAAACAGGGCCGTCTCTGAGCTCATTCCGGAATCTCGTTGAAGGCGAAGCGCAATGCTGAAATCGCACGGACGTTACTCGTATTCGGCCATCAACCGCCGGCCGGACTACTGCTGGAAGAACGGCCAACGGCTGGCAGTGCATCTCAGTTTAAACCTGGAGCACTTCGCATTCGGCGAAGGCATGGGCAATGACTATGCGTCGCCTCATCCAGCCCCCAACCATAGAAGCTTTGCCTGGCGCGACTATGGCAACCGGGTCGGCGCATGGCGATTACTGGAATTGGCCGAGGCCTACGACCTTCCGTACGCGGTGCTGGTCAACACCGAGCTGTATGACTACTGCCCCCAGCTCATCCAGGCCTTCTCCGGCCGAGGGGACGAGATCGTAGCGCATGGGCGCACCAATGCAGAGCGCCAGGCCGATATGGCAATTGACGAAGAACGCCGCTGCATTGAAGAAGCCACGACGGCCATCGCACGGCATGAAGGCCAGCCCCCCCAAGGCTGGTTGGCGCCTTATATCTCGCAAACGAACGACTCCCTGGAGCTGCTGAAGGCCGCGGGATACCGATACATGATGGACTGGCCGCTCGATGACCAGCCGGTCTGGATGCGCACCAGGCATGGACCGATTCTTTCGGTTCCCTACGCACACGACCTGAATGATTCATTCGAATGCATCATTCGACGCACGCCGTCACAGGACTTCTGCAACAACCTGATCGACCAATTTGACGAGATGCTGGCCGAGTCCGAACGGCGCCCGTTGGTCATGCCCATTGTGTTGCATAGCTTCATCCTGGGCCAACCCTACCGGCTTCGCCAGTTTCGCCGCGTGATCGAGCACATCATGAATCACCGCGACCGGATATGGCTGACACGCCCCGGCGCGATCTGCAGCCACATCGAACAATTGCCCGCCGGAATTGTCCCCGGAGGTTGATCAATCGGACGGCCGTTGCCTGCTCACTCTCTATATTTATCTTGCACTGAGAAACATGGATGCTCGCATGAACGAACAACGAAAAATGATGATAGACAGCGTACGAGAACTAGCCCAGGCAGAGTTCAAACCCAACGGCCTGCGTTATATGGACGGTTCGTTTCCCTGGGAGAACATCCGCAAACTTGCCGATCTAGGCGTACTGGGAATGACGGTGCCCGAGGAATACGGGGGACTGGGGCTGCCCGTTCTGGATACCGCCCTCATCCTGGAAGAAATTGCCAAGACCTGCTACGTGACGGCCATGGCCGTTCTGGGTGAAGCCGGCGTACAAACCCGGGTTATCGCCAAGTATGCACCGCAGGCCATCAAGCGCCGCGTTCTGCCCAAAGTGGTCAGCGGAGACTGCATTCTTGCCGTGTGCATGACTGAACCCCACGCCGGCACGGATGTCGCCAATTACAAGACAAACGTCGTGGTCAAAAACGATAGGTTGATATTGAACGGCACCAAGACGCTCATCAGCCGGGCCCACGAAGCCGGCATGTTCGTCATTTTCTCGCGCATCGATGGTAGACCAGGCCGGGAGGGCATCGGCTGCGTACTGCTAGAGCCCGAAACCCCGGGGTTCCAGGTCACAGGCACCTATCACACCATGGGCGGCGAGAATCTGCACGAAGTCCAGTTCAATGACTGCGAACTGCCGCTCGAGAACCTGGTCATCCGCGAAGATGGATTCAGGCAGCTTCTTACCGCGTTCAACACGCAACGGTGCCTGAACCCCAGCATATCACTGGGACTGGCCGAAGGCGCATTTGACGAAGCCGTCCGGTACGTCAAGCAGCGCGGCCTGTTCGGCAAGCCCGTTAGCGACTTCCAGGGCATTCGCTGGAAGTTCGCAGACATGTTTCGTGCCATCGAGGCCGGCAGAGGCCTGCTATACCGCGCCTGCGAATCGGCCGATCCCTTTCCCGACCCTTTCCTTGCGGCAGTAGCCAAGATCACGTGTAACGAGATGGCCATCAGCGTGACCAGCGAAGCGCTTCAAGTGCACGGCGGCTACGGATTCACCGACGAATACCTGGTTTCGCGGCTCTATCGTGGCGCGCGGTATGGCACCTTGGGGGGCGGCGTCAGCGAAACGCTGAAGGACCTGATAGGACGAAAGATCCTTGCTGATGGCGATGGTCCGGAAGGCATCCTGGCACTGACTCAATAGGCCCGTCATGCTGCTTCTCGAAAATGATGGAAAGTCGTTGCTGCGCAAGTACGGTATTGCCACCCCCGCGGGAATGCTGCTGCGCGCCGGCCAAGCCCCGGCCGCGATGGCAGGTGGTCCGCCCTGGATTGCCAAGGCCCAGGTTGCCGCGGGCGGGCGCGGCAAGGCGGGAGGAATCAAGATCGTGCAAGGCATCGACGCGCTGCAACCCAGTGTCGACGCGATCCTGGAGCTATCGATAAAAGGATGCCACCCACGCGCGGTACTGGTAGAAGAATGCGTGGCAGGCCAGGAACATTACCTGGCATTGATGGTCGATGCAGGCGCCGGCGGCATCCGGCTGATGTACTCAGACCAAGGAGGCATCGACATTGAATCGCATGCGAAGTCTTGCATGCGATTCAATGAAGTGGCTGCGCTATCGCCAGCGGCGATCGACGCCATGACCCGCCGTGCCGCGCTTGCCGCTCCCGCCGCGCACCGCAACGCACTCCTGCGCCTGGGCCAATGCCTGGCCACCCTATTCCTGACTCACAAACTGACACTGGCCGAGATCAATCCTCTTTTTGCGATGCCCGACGGCACATTCATCGCCGGGGATGCCAAAATAGCCGTAGACATGAACGCCGTGCCCACGGACGAAATGCTGCACAGCCTGATTGCCAACGCTCGCGACCTGTATCCCGACGCGTGGCTCAAACTGACTGAAGATTTCGACTTTGTGGAAATCGAACATCAGGGAACGCTGGGCCTGATCACGACGGGTGCCGGCCTGTCGATGATGCTGGTCGACGAACTGGTTGCGCGCGGAGAGCGTCCGTTCAATTTCTGCGATGTCCGCACGGGCCAATTGCGCGGCAGCCCGGAACGACTGATCCGGATTCTGGACTGGTTGAATGCGGCACCCAACGTGCAGATGGTACTGGTCAACATCTTCGCGGGCATCACTAATCTGGAAGAGTTTGCCTGCCTTCTTGCGCAAGCCAGGGAACAGCGCCCCGGGTTCAAGATTCCGATGATCGCCCGCCTGGTCGGCAATGGCGCAGAAGCGGCGCAACGTCTATTGGCTGGCATCGCGCCCGATATCATCGTAGAGCCCGACCTGGATCGCTGCATGGATCTGGTCGGCCATGCACGCCGGTCAACCACTGATAATCGAAGCAATGCCTGAATTCAAATTTGATCTCGACATTCTGACCCCGGCACTGCCGGTGCTGGTGCAGGGGGTGACGGGCAGAATGGGAAGACTGCACACGAAGCTGATGTTGCAGTATGGAACGCATATCGCCGGTGGAGTCAGCGCACCGGGTTCCGAACGCCGGGACGTTCCCGTTCCTGTTTTCTTCAACTGCAAAGACGCGGTCGCGGCCACGGGCGCCACGACCAGCCTGGTCATGACACCCGCCATGCAGACCAAGGCGGCCTTCGAAGAGGCTATCAGTGCCGGACTACGAACCGTCATCACCATCGCCGAGGGAATTCCCGTACACGATGCGCTGATCATGCGCACCCTGGCGAGCGAGGCCGGCGTATTCTGGATCGGCCCCTCGACGCCCGGACTTGCCGTCCCAGGCAAGATGAAAATCGGATTCCTTCCTGATGTCTCGCTATCTGCGGGCGAGATCGGCGTCATGTCGAAAAGCGGCACGCTCGCATACGAAATCTGCCATCGGCTGACGCAACAAGGGATTGGTCAAAGCGCATGGATCGGCGTCGGCGGGGATCCGGTAAAAGGGCTCCGCTTTGCCGACCTGGCCGAATCGTTCGCCACTCATACCGCCACGAAAGCTGTCCTGCTGATCGGCGAAATCGGAGGAACCGAGGAAGAAGAGTTTGCCGACAGATGGCGCGGCCTGGGTTCTCCGAAACCTGTCTATGCCCTGATTGCAGGCGCGCAGGCCAAGGAGGGGGTAACGATGGGGCATGCTGGCGCTTTGGTACTGGGCGAACGTGGATCCTTGGAATCCAAGCGCGCCGCTTTGCAGGACTGCGGGGTTCACGTATTTCAGTCGATGCGCAACCTCGTGGCGCAAATATCGGCGGATCGTGCGCAACGCGCCCAATAGTTGCCGGCTCTGAGGTAGATAGCCATTTTTGCCAGATAATTCGTTTCGCTGCAATCACACACTGGGAAACATCCAAGATGAAGAAAATCGCCAGGCTTATCCTTGCAGGAATTCTGACGCATGCGATGCTGCCCGTCCACGCGCAAAGCACGTATCCGGATCGTCCTGTCACGTTGGTGGTGGGATTCACCGCCGGGGGTGCCAACGACAAAGTCGCACGCGAGATCGGACATCGGCTGAGCAAGCTATGGAATCAATCCGTCGTGGTGGAAAACAGGAGCGGTGCCTCTGGCGCCATCGCCGCAGTTAGTGTGGCCAGCGCCAAACCGAATGGCCTGAGATTGCTGGTGGGCCCCGTGACCCTGACCATGCTTCCCGCCGTCCAGGAAGGGTTGCCCTTCGACATGAGCAAAGACTTCACTCCTGTTGGATTGATCGCCAAGTCGCCCCTCGCGTTGACGGTCAGCAATGATCTTGAAGTCGATACACTGGACGCCTTTCTCGCACTCGCCGCAACCAAAGACCTGTTCGCAGGCACCACCGGGCCTGGTGCCGTGGACCATTTTGGCAGCCTCTTGCTAATGGAGAAAACCGGCGTTCATCTACAAGACATCGCGTACCGGGGCGGCCCCGAACTCTTGACTGACCTGATGGCGAATCGGGTCAACATGTCGATGAGCAGCGCTGCAACCATCGCCCCCCATGCCAATGGCGGAAAACTGAAGGTGCTGGCAGTTACGGGCACCGAAAGATCGCCGGTCTTGTCGGCCGTGCCAACATTTCTGGAAAGCGGTGTGACGGGTGTCGATATCTCACAGTGGTGGGGGCTGTTCGCGCCCGCGGCAACGCCACGTGCGATCATAGAGAAGATCAATGATGGCCTGAACACCGTCCTGAATGAAGCGGATCTTCAGCAAGCATTGCTTGCAGACGGGGCGATCGCAACGCCGATGACAACCGCCGCGTTCGGCACCTTCGTCTCAAGCGAACTTTCAAACTGGAAGGGCGTGGCTGGCAGAACCGGCATCAAAGCAAAGTAGAGGCTTGGCGATGAAACAGATGGATCGGAAACAACTCGAAGCCCAGATCATGAACCAGGGCCTTGGCCACGCCTACGAAGCGTACCCGGACGATATTGCCATCGCCGCGGCCGATGCGCTGCAATTCGCGGGCGCGCTTAGCGACGACCTTTCTCCTGCAGACGAACCCTGGAAAATGGTCCAGGTGCACCGGCCATGAACGATCTTCATTGGCTTGATGCCGCTAGCCTGGTCGATGCCTACCAACGGCGACAACTAGCTCCGTCCGAGTATGTGGACAGCCTGCTGGACCATATAGACCGCTACGACGATGCGCTTCATGTCTTCATTGATCTCCATCCCGATGACATCCGGAAAGAGGCAAAGAGGGCCGACCGGGCGCTGCGCGCAACGCGTTGCACGCCAGGCAGATTGCACGGTGTCCCGGTGGGCATCAAAGACAATATCAATGTGCGCGGCGTACCCACCACGTGCTGCTCCCATCTGATGACAGGCAACATTGCCAACCGGGATGCGCTGATCGTCGAGCGCCTGCGCCGTGAAGGCGCCATCATTCTTGGAAAGGTCGCGACATGGGAATTCGCCCTTGGCGGCCCGTCATTTGACCTGCCCGTTCCTCCGGCAAGAAACCCCTGGCGTTACAGTCATCAGCCGGGAGGCTCTTCTTCCGGATGCGGCGCCGGGCTTGCTGCAGGCTTTTTCCCGTTGGCTATAGGCACAGACACCGGCGGCTCCGTCCGTCATCCCGCGGCATCTTGCGGCGTGGTCGGGCTCAAGCCCACCTACGACCTCGTGTCGCGCGACGGGGTCTTTCCGCTGGCTTATTCACTGGATCATGTAGGTCCGATGGCCAGATCGGTGGCAGACGCCTCGCTGTTGCTTGATGTGCTTGCCGGCACCCCTCATTGCCCAAGAACCGGTCCCCCTGCTGCCGACAGGCTCGATGGCTGGAAAATAGGTTTCATCAAGAATTTCCATGAAACTGACATGATCGCCGCGCCGGAAGTCGGTGCCGCGCTCGATCAGGCGGCAATGGCATTTGCCGTCTTGGGCGCCACCGTACACGATATACGTGTGCCACCGCTCGATGACTTCGCGGCCGTCAACAGGGTGATCCTGTACAGCGAGGCGTGGTCTATCCACAAAAAGCAGTTCACGTCGCACCCCGACAAGTACGGCCAGATCTGCCGCAGGAGAATTCCCGCAGGCGCGTTTCTTTCGGCCGAGCACTATGTCACGGCGCAACGCCGCCGTACTGTACTGCACGCCAAAATCGAAGCGCAATTGGCCCAGTTCGATTTCTTGCTATGCGCCAATTCGCTTGACCCGGCCGGGCCGATCGATCAGTTTTCCTCAGGCTCTCCTGTCAATTCACGGCAGGCCCGCACTCCGTTCAATGTGACAGGACATCCCGCGATATCGTTGATGTCGGGCCTGTCTTCTGACGGGTTGCCGCTGTCGCTTCAGCTTGTTGGCAGGTTTTTCAACGAACGAATGCTGCTTCAAGCAGCGCAAGCCTATCAGCGCCATACTGGCTTCGATACCCTGCACCCGCCGCACCTGTAACCCAATTGATCGCCACGGTAGACCGACACGATTACAGCTGAATAGGCTCGCCCTGCAATTTCACTTCCGCCACGATCCGATCATCACGTTGGTTCAACGAAAACTCGTACCGATCGGGATAACGCAGGGCCAGGCGCCGGCAAAGATTGGCCAGGCCGCCGCCCCCTTGCGCCAAGTCGTAGGGCGCATGCAGATGCCCGGGGTTGTCGACCTCTACCATCAACTCGTCGCCCCGCAGCCGGGTACGGATGTTGATCAGGAAGTGTTCGCTGCTGGACTGCATGCCGTGCTTGATGGCGTTTTCCACCAGCCCTTGCAGCGTCATGTGGGGAAGCCGCCTTTCCAGGGAAGCCGGATCGAGATGGCAGCGGTATTCGAGCTGCCGGTCAAAGCGTAGCGACTGTATGCGTATATAGGCTTCGGCCGCCTCGATTTCCTCATCGAGCCGGCACAGGCCCTGGCCGCGGCGGTTGAGCGAATAGCGCAGGTATGCCGCCAGCCGGCGGGTCATTTCTTCGGCGATGGCAGGACGTTCGCCGATCTCGGCCACGATGGTATTGAGCGCGTTGAACAGGAAATGCGGCTCGATCTGCAGCTGCAGGCTTTCCAGTTCCAGGCGCAGTGCATGCGTCTCGGCCTTCATCTTGGAAATGCGTTCGGTGCGCGCGGCCAGTTCGGCCGCCACGCCGAAGTAGATCAAAGTCCAGATGGACAGAATGCCCATGTAGTAGATGAACCCCAGCCGGTACTGGTTGCCGGGTATGACCCGCATGGCGCCGACGGGAAACAGGTGATGGATGGCGTAGCCGATCGAGGCCAGCAGCGCCGCTGCCGCCACGCACAGCAGCACCGCACAGGCCAGCGTGGTGACGGCCGAGCGGGTCTTGGACGCATTGCGTCCGTGCCATACCGCGGCGGCGCTGGTCAGCACGAACGCCAGCGGCTCGAGCGCCAGCGTCAGCCAGAACGCGGCCGACGCATTGCCGAATACGGCCAGCCTGATGAAGAAGCCGACCACGGCAAGGAAGATCCACCCCACCACCTGTGCGCGCCAGAAACCCGGTGAAGATTCGCCCTGGCTGAGCTCCTGGCTGGTAGTGGTGAATATGGTCGAAGTGTGGTCAGAGAGTGCCATCCCGTGCATATTATCCGCGTCAGAACGGCATCATGGGTGTCAATGAGCCGCGGTGGCTTTTACCCCGTACCTGATGGAAATGCTTCGGTTGGATTCTGCGGGCGCCCCATTTCGGGAACAAGATTTTTTCGACGAAACCGGCTTTTTTGGCGACGAAATTACCGGCCATCGACAATTCCGTCGACAAGCCAAAGACAACAATAATTCTCATTTAAATTCTAACCGGATATTTTCGAAGGCGTCCACCACCGGCCTTGGCAGCCATCGATCGCGCCACCACGAAATTCGACGACCTGCTGTCACGTGCTATGTTTCCATGCAATTGCCATTGCAGTTCGATCGCCGTTTCCCCTCTGCCACACTCCACTATGAATTTCCTTGACCGCATCGCCGCCCGAACCCAAGGCCTGACCCAGAGCGAACAGATGCTGGTGGATTACCTGGTGTCGCGCCAGCCGCATGGCATGCTGGACACGGCCACGGTCATTGCGCGCAAGGTCGGCATCAGCCCATCGACTGTCGTACGCCTCTTCTCCAAGATCGGATACGACTCGTTTGCCGAGGCACAGCGCGAAGCACGCAACGAGATAGCCTCCAAACTGACCTCACCCGCGCAGCGCGCCACGCTTCGAACGACCGGCGAACAGACCCTGCAGTCCGTGGTCGAAGACAGCCTCTTGCTGGATATCGACAACATCCAGGCGACGCGGGCCTCGATGGACATGGCGGAATTCGAGGCCATCGTTCATATCCTGAGCCGGCCCCGCAAAGGCAGGGTTTTTATCGCGGGCGCCAAGAATGCCTATGGGGTGGCGGCACATTTGCACACGCACCTGAATATGTGCATGAAAGACGTGCAGCTCCTGGACACTCAACCATCCACGCTGGCCGACAACCTGCTGTGGATAGATGAACACGACGTGCTGGTGGCGATCTCGATCCGGCGCTACGCCAGGACCGTCCATCACGCCGCACGGCATTTCCACTCCACAGGCGCACGCGTGCTTGCCATCACCGACAGCCCGCTATCGCCCATCGCCGGCGTGGCCGATCACCGGCTACTGATTCATACGGCCAGCAATTCGCCCTTCGATTCCTTCACGGCGCTTTTCAGCCTTTGCACCGCGCTGGTGTCCGCCATATCGTGGCGTCGGAAAAAAGCCGTAGATGCCTTGCTGGCGCGCGGCGACGACATCTGGCGCAAGATCGGCACCTTCGTCGAAGGCAACTAAGGGCCTAGCCTGGCCCTTCTGCAACGCCAGTTGCATTCCAAATAGCATTCTGCGAACAAAGCCACACGCATATAGGCGCTGCCATCGTGCGCATGCGCAGAGTGCGCACGCTGACAGGTGCCGATTTTGGTCGGATATTTCACCGGCCGCCAGCTATTGCAATCGATTTTTCAATACTTATATTTTATGAAATAATCATTGCATAAACATTAAGTGAATGATGAAATTCAGTCATTGCAGCGCGCAATCGACTGGCGTCTGGCACATCGATCCAGGCGGCTCAACCTCACTTAATGGAACCCGCCATGGCTCGCCTACCCTTGCCCGATACGAAACAGAACCCGGAATTTGCCGCCGTCCTGAAAGAACTGGAGCAAAGCCGTGGTGTCGTATCGAACGCACTGCGCTCCATGGGGCATGCGCCGGAAGCCCTGCGCCGCTTTGCGGCTGTCGGGGACTACGCCCGCTTCCACTCCACCTTGTCCGCCCGTACCCGGGAAATCGTGATTGTCATTACCGGTCGCGCGTCGACTTACGCCATCAACCACCATGGTCCCCTGGCGCTGCAGGCGGGCGTTACCCAGGCCGAACTGGATGCGCTGTGCCAGGGCACGGTGCCCCCCACATTCAACGATACCGACCAGGCCGTAACGCGGTACGTACTTGAATTCACGTCTGCCGAATCGGTCACTGACGGCACGTTCGCGGCCCTGCAGAAAGTGATGACACCGCAAGAACTGACAGACATCTCGTTCACTTCCGCTTACTACGTGGCCTTTGCCATGATGACGGCGGCCTTGGGAGCCCATTACGACTCCCAGGATTTCGTCGCCGCCGAGCTGGAATGGCAACAACAAAAAGACCAGGCCTGACAACGTCGATTCCAGGGGGAAATATGAAAAACACTCGTCTGGCTGCCCAGGTGTGCCTGGCCGCCTCTTTGCTGGTTTGCGGGGTGCCTGCCTTGGCCGCCGATTCCTACCCATCCAGGCCGATCAAGATCATCGTGGCCTACCCGGCAGGTGGCGCCAACGATATCGTGGCTCGAACAGCGGCCGAAGAAATCTCGAAAGACCTGGGCCAGACGGTCATCGTCGAGAACATCTCGGGGGCTGCCGGCACGCTGGGCGCAGCCCGGGCCGCCAAATCGGCACCGGATGGATATACGCTTTTCATGGCGGCTGGCGCGCACGCGCTGGCTCCCAGCGTGCGCAAGAATCTGTCCTACGACATCATCAAGGACTTCGACCCCGTCAGCATCGCCGCCATCGGCACATATGTGCTGGTGGTGAATCCGGCAGTCAAGGCAACCTCGGTACGCGAATTGATAGACCTGGCCAAGGCCAGGCCCGAGGAACTTACCTTCGCCTCGTCAGGCGTGGGGGCCCCCCTGCACCTGGCCGGCGTACTGTTCCAGGAAAAAACCCAGACCCAACTGCGCCACGTTCCATTTCGCGGCGACGCCGACGCCAATACTGCGGTTGCGGCAGGTCACGTCGACATGATATTTGGCTCGCTGGGACCCATGCTGCCCTTTATCCACAGCGGCAAAGTACGCGCCCTGGCCGTGACAAGCGCTGCCCGCAGCACGGTCGCCGATACCCTGCCGACCCTCATGGAAACAGGGGTGCCTGATTACAGCATCGGCACCTGGTGGGGGTTGCTGGCACCTGCGGGAACGGACCAGGCCATCGTCGACCGGCTGGCGAAATCGATGGCGAATGCGGCGGCCAACCCCGCAATCCAGGATCGTTTCAAGAGCATGGGCGCCGAGGCGGCATCGGATACACCGGCCGAGTTCCGCGACTTCATCGCCCAGGAAGTGCAGCAATACTCTGCCATCACCAAGGCTGCAAAAATTGAACCCATGGACTGAGCCCCTGCACATCGCCATTGTCGGCGCCGGGGCCGTAGGCTGCCTGGTGGGTGGCCGGCTGGCCGATGCGGGCCTGGACGTCACGCTCATCGACGCCTGGCCAGAACATGTAGAGGCCATCCAACGCCATGGCCTGGTCTTTGAAGAACCCAGCAACACGCGAACGGTGAACGTTCGCGCCCTGCACATCGGCCAGGTTCAATCGCTGTACAAACACCCGGCCGATATCGCCTTCATATGCGTCAAGCTGTACGACACAGAATGGGCCACGGCGCTGATCGCCCCGTACCTGTCGGCGACGGGTTATGTGGTCACCCTGCAGAACGGCTTGATAGAGGAAACCATTGCCGCTCGCGTGGGCTGGGCACGCACGGTCGGATGCATAGGCAGCGGCCTGCATGTCGCGCTTGCGGGTCCTGGCCATCTGCAGCGGGCACGCACGTCCGCCAGAAGCGCTTCGCCGTGCTTCTATGTGGGCGAGGTGCACGGCCGCATCACGCCGCGCGCACGTCACCTGGCCGACATGCTGCAGCATGTCGATACGTCAGTGCCCACGAACAATCTATGGGGGTTGCGCTGGGCCAAGCTGGTGGCAAATTGCATGACCTCGGCCTTGTGCGCGGTGGCCGACATGGATTTGAAGGCCCTGTTCCTGAACCCCGAAAGCCGTCGGGCGATGACCCAGCTGGCGTCCCAGGCCATCGTCCTGGGCGACACCCTGGGCTATGACGTGGAAAACGTCTTCGGCCTGCCGGCCGAGGCATGGGTAGCGGCGGCTCGCGGTGAAACCGCCGATTTGCTGCGTGTCCACGAGGTGTTCCAGAAACAATACGAATCGCTGACTCACTCGGCAATATCCGGCACGGCCCAGGACATCCAGAAAGGCCGTCATACAGAAGTCGCCTATATGAATGGCTACATCGCGGCCCGGGCCCAGGAAGCGGGAGTGTCCGTGCCGCACCATGCAGAACTCGCGAATCTCATCGAATGCATTGAGTCGGGCGCCGCCCATCCTGACAGGGCGAATCTGCAACGCTTGGCCTGAACAAGGGGAAATTCATGAATACAAGAAAACTGCTCAGCACTGCCGCGCTTGCCGTCGCGGCATTGGCAGCGCCGCTGGCGTCCATGGCCCAGGACTGGCCGTCCGCGCCGATCCGGCTGATGGTCCCGTTCGCCGCCGGAGGCGGCTCGGACATCATTGCCCGCCTGATCGCGCCGAAACTGTATACCGCCCTGGGCCAGCAAGTCGTAGTCGAAAACAAGCCGGGCGGCTCCAGCATCATCGGCACGCAGATCGTCGCGAAAGCGCCCGCGGATGGATATACCTTGCTGCTGGTGGACTCGAGCATCATGCTCAACCCCAGCCTGTTCAAGAACCTGCCCTACGACGCGCTCAAGGACTTCATTCCCGTCATTCACGTGGCCTCCGGCCCGGTGATCCTGGCGGCCAATCCCGCCTTGCCCGCCAATACCGTCGGCGAACTGATCGCCGAGGCGAAAGCCAGGCCGGGCGCACTCTTCTATGGATCTGGCGGTATAGGCGCCCCCACCCACCTGTCCGGAGAGCTCTTCAACCAGACGGCCGGCACCCAGATCACCCACGTGCCCTACAAAGGAACCGGGGAAGCCATCAGCGCGGCAATAGGCAATCAGGTCAGCCTGATATTTACCGGCATCAGCACCGCCGGCCCCGCCATCCAGGCCGGCAAACTCAAGGGGTTGGCCGTCACGGGAGACCAGCGTGCCGCTGCGCTTCCAGACGTTCCGACTTTCGCCCAAGCAGGCTTGCCGAAAGTCGACAATCGCACACATTGGGTACTGCTGGTGCCGGCCGGCACACCGCCGGCTGTGGTGCAGCGGCTCAATGCCGAGTTCAACAAGATCGCCGCCGACCCCGAAGTCAAAGAGCGCGTACTCAGCCTGGGCTACACCATGGAAGGCGGCACACCCGAGACCATCGCCGCCTTGACGAAATCGGAGATCGAGAAATGGGGCAGAGTGATCAAAGCCGCCGGGATCAAAGCCCAATGAGCGGCCGACTGGCCGGCCGCGCAGCCTTGATCACCGGTGGTGGCGGAGGCATCGGCGGGGCCTCGGCAGAGCTGTTCGCCCGCGAGGGCGCGTGCGTCATGCTGGCCGACCTTGACCTGGAACGCATGACGGCCATCACCGAGCGAATACTCGCGCAAAAAGGCAACGCCGCCTACGTCGTGACGGATATCACCGACGAGGCCAGCGTCAAGGCGGCTGTCGAGGCCACCGTCGAACGCTTCGGCAAGCTGGACGTGCTGTTCAATTGCGCGGGCGGATCATCCCCGCAAGACAAGCCGGTCACCGACGTCGCGATGGAAATATGGGAACGCACCATCGACGTGGACCTGAAAGGCACCTTCCTGGCTTGCCGCCATGCGCTGCCGCACATGGTGGCAAGCGCCGGGGGCTCGATCGTCAACATGTCTTCCGGCGCGGCCTTGCGCGGCGCGAGTTCCGCGCACGCCTATACCAGTGCCAAGGGCGCAATCATCTCGCTGACCCGCGCGCTGGCCGGCACCTATGCCAAACACAACATCCGGGCCAATGCGATTTGCTCGGGGCGCGTCAATACCGAACGGGTGCGCAACAGCTATGGCATTCCTGGCCAGGCCGGCCGGTTCCATGATCCGATGAACGTGGACGAGCAGGTCAAGGCCTACCCGTTCTGGTTCGGCGAACCCATCGATATGGCAAATATCGCCCTGTTCCTGGCCTCTGACGAATCCCGCATGATCACCGGTGCCGCCATCCCCGCCGAGGGTGGCCGCTCCGCTTACTGAGTGAGGTAATCCCGATGAATACTTTTGCCGCCCGCGATGGCGCGCAGGTCGCCTACTACGACGATTGCTTTGCCCCGCCGTGGGAAACGCCCCAGCCTGTCCTGCTGCTGCATCCCGCCATGGGAAACTCGCAGCGCTGGTTTCACTGGATGCCCACGCTGACGGCCAAGTACCGGGTCATTCGCCTTGATCTGCGCGGGCACGGCGCCTCGCAGATACCCCGGGACACGGATGACTTCTCGCTGCAGCACCTGGTTGGCGACGTGCTGGAATTACTGGATCGGCTGGCCATCGAGAACCTGCACGTCGTGGGAAATTCCGCGGGCGGCTATGTATCCCAGCAACTGGCCATCCAGCACCCAGAGCGGGTACGTACGCTCTCGCTGTATGGATCGACCCCTGGCTTGAAGAACAGCCATGCCCCCACCTGGCTGCCGAAAATCAAGGAAATCGGGCTGCGGCAATTCCTGTCGGACACGATTTCCGAGCGCTTTGACAACAATGCCGATCCGAACCACGTGCAATGGTTCATCGACCAGGCGGGCTCGAACGACCCCGCGTTCATCGCGCGCTTCGTGTCCCATATGTGTACCCATGATTTCATGAACGAACTGGACGCCATCCAGTGTCCGACCATGATCGTGGCCGCCGGGAAAGAAGCCATCGGGCATGCCAGTGCCTACGAAGAGATGAAAAAAAGAATACCGCACTCGGAACTGATCTATTACGACACCGCCGCGCACAATATCTGCGATGGCTATGCCGAGCGCACGCTGCAAGACCTGCTTGCGTTCCTGGCACGGCACACTTGAGCCGCTTACCATGGATCAATCACTTAGAGGTGCGCTGCTGGGTTGGCTGGATGACCACAGATCCGACATGCTTCGCCTGCTGGAAGCGGCGGTCAACATCGATAGTGGCAGCCACGATAAAGCAGGCGTCGACCGGGTTCATGAACTGTTTCGAGAGCACCTGGAAAGTGCCGGCATCGCCACGCAGGTCCATGACATGGACAAGCACGGCAATTGCCTGTCTGCCCATATCCCCGGCCCCCGGGCGGCTGCCGGAAAATACGTATTGCTGCTCGGGCACATGGATACCGTGTTCCCCGCCGGCACCGCACGCGAACGCCCCTTTTGCACTGATGCCAACAACGCCTACGGGCCGGGTGTCGCCGATATGAAATCGGGGCTGGTGATGAACACATTCATTGCGCGGGCATTTTCCGAAATCGGCGGCGACCACGCGCCCATCCGCGTGCTGTACACCGGCGATGAGGAAATCGCCTCGCCGTCGTCTCGAAACCTGACCCTTGAATTCGCGCGCCAGGCGCTGGTCGCATTCAATGCCGAGCCGGGGCGGCCGTCCGGCAATGTCGTCACCGGCCGGAAAGGCGCACTATTCCTCGACTTTGAAGTAGACGGCGTGGCGGCTCATGCGGGTGTCAACCACGCGCAAGGAGCCAGCGCAATCGAAGCCATGGCCCGCAAGATCGTGGCCTTGCATTCTCTGACGGGTTCCGAAGACGGCCTCACGACCAACGTGGGAACCATGCGCGGCGGCATGTCCGTCAACACCGTCGCGGATCTCGCCGTGGCGCAGCTGGATGTGCGCTTTACCGAACGCCACGACCGCGAACGCCTGCGCGAACGCATCTACCAGATCATCGAAGATGAGTCCGTCAGCTGCACCTGCGGCCGCGTCACCCGGGAAGGCAGCTTTCTGCCTTTTGCCGCCACAGAAGCCGGCAAACGGCTGCTCAAGAAATACCAGGACCAGAGCCTTACGCTGGGCTACTCGGTGCATGGCGAGTATGCCGGCGGTTCGGCCGACAGTGGCCTCACCTCTTCGGTGGGCGTGCCGACACTGTGCGCGGTGGGGCCCGTGGGGGCCGGTTATCACACCGTTGACGAAGTGTGCCGCATCGATACGCTGGCGCCCCGCGCGCAAGCGGTCGCCATGACGATTCTGGAAGGCTGCGACGTGGGCCAAGGCCCCGCGCCTATCAATCCACCTTAAGAAACCATCGTCATATCCAGCAAGATAGATCCAGGACTTTCGAGGCTCTCCATGAAAAAATTGATCGCCTGCATGACCTTTGATTTCGATGCAATGTCTGGCCTGGTGGCACGCGGCATGACGACGCCGACGCCGGTTTCCCGAGGCGAATTCGGAGCGGTCGCGGTCCCGCGGATCCTGGCGTTGCTCAAGCGATTCGATATTTCCGGCACCTTCTTTGTTCCAGGCGTCGTCATCAAGACCTATCCGTCGCTGTGCGAACAGATCATCAAGGCCGGGCACGAGATTGCGCATCATGGTTGGGCGCATATTCCTCCGGCCAACCTGAGCCGTGACGAGGAAGAAGAAGGCCTGCTGCGCGGCAGCGATACGATCAAGGCGCTGACGGGAAAAAACCCGGTGGGATATCGATCCCCGTCCTGGGACCTTAGCGACAACACGCTGGAACTGCTGCTGAAGCACGGATTCCTGTATGAAAGCAGCATGATGGGCGATGACCATACGCCTTATCGTGCACGCAACGGCGATGTCGTGCAGGTCGATTCGCCAATGGTATTCGGCAAGCCCACCCCGCTGATCGAAATGCCCGTCAGCTGGTCGCTGGACGATTTCCCGCATTTTGAATTCCTGCGCCACGGGCAGTCGCTGATGCCTGGCCTGCAGAACGCCAGCGGCGTCCTGGAAAACTGGCTCAACGATTTTGAATACATGCGCAGAAACTGCGACTGGGGCATTTTGACCTATACCTGCCACCCTTACGTCATTGGCCGGGGGCATCGGATGCTGATGCTTGAACAGTTGCTTGAAGGCCTGGTTGCCAAGGGTGCAACCTTCATGACCATGGAAGACGCGGCAAGGGAATACGACGGACGCGCGCCGTTCTGAAAATCGGCAAAGGGGCGGCCTCGGCCAGCCTCGGCACGTCGGGCAACACGGGCGTGCGCCGCCCTTGTAGGCCACGTGCATGCCCTGGTTGCCCCTCAGAACCAGCCTGGCTTCATTGCCAGCCAGGCCGACGGCCGCATCGGCACGCTAGACCGCTGCGGGACGCGTGGCGCCGGTATCGGCCATGATGCCGCGCACGCATGCCAGCAGGCGCGGCGCTACTTCGCCGGCGAGCGTCTCGGGCGGCAGCTTGAAGGCGGGACCGCCGCAATTCAAGGAATAGATTTCGCCATCGGGCATGACCAGCGGCGCGGCAATGGCGTTCACATCGGGGTGCCATTCGCCATGCGATGCCACATAGCCTGTCTGGCGATATTGCGCCAGGGCCTGATGGAGTTGCGGGGCAATGGCCGCCCAGCGGCCCGCCAGGCTGGTGCGCAGGGTATCGATCAATCGGTCGCGATCTTCTTCGGGCAACGCGGCCAGGTAAGCCCGCCCGGAAGCCGAGGTCGCCAGCCCCAGCCGGTCTCCGACGCCGATGCGCATGACCAGGGCAGCCGACAACGGGCGCACGCTTTCCAGCAACACCATTTCCAGCCGGTCGCGGGTGCCCAGGTGCACGGTGACGCCAGCCGCCTCGGCGAACGTGCGCATGTGCACGCGCGCCTCGGCACGCATATCCAGCTTGTCCAGATATGAGTTGCTAAGCGCCATGATGCCGGGGCCCAGGGCATAGCGCTCGGAGCCGGGCATGCGCCGGATCAGCCCGGACGCCAGCAACGTGCTTACCAGGCGTGACGCCGTGGGCTTGGGAATACCCGTGCCTTCCGAGATCTCTTTGAGTGTGGCAGGGCCATCGCTGGCGCCCACGTAGCGCAGCACCGCCAGGCCCCGCGCCAAGGCGCTGACCTCGCCCTCGGCGGAGTCCCCAAGGGGGGATTCATACATAGAACGAACTCCATCACGTCGCGGCCATTCCCGGAATTGTGAAATGCACGACCAAGGAAGTAATTCTATCCGGGCTTGAAAAGGCTTGTTTATTGCCTTACATTAAATATAATAAAACTAAATTCCATTATATAGAGACGCGCATGCCCTTGACCCTGACCCCGATCCAGCCCGGCTTTGCCGCCCGGGCCAGCGGCCTGGACTTGTCCCGGCCGCTGGCCCGCGCCGACGTCCGCGCGATAGAAGCCGCCATGGACGAGCACGCCGTACTGGTCTTCCGAGGCCAGGCACTGGCGCCTGACGCCCAACTTGAATTTGCCCAGAACTTCGGAAATCTGGATCTTGGTTTCAAAAAAGCATCAAAAGCCCCTAATCGCCTGGCACATGAAGAATTGCTGGACATCTCTAACGTGGACGAGGCCGGCCAGGTCGCCGATCGCAACCACCGCAAGATCGTGGGCAACCTGGCAAACCAGCTCTGGCACAGCGACAGCTCATTCCAATCTCCCCCGGCCCGTTATTCGATGCTGCATGCCGTCGTGCTGCCCGACGAAGGGGGCGAAACCGAATTCGCCGACATGCGCGCCGCCTACGACGCCTTGCCGCCAGCGCACAAGCAGCGGCTCGAGGGCCTGCATGCCGAGCATTACGCGCTGCACTCGCGTTTCCTGCTGGGCGACACCGACTATTCCGAAGCCCAGCGGCAGGCGATTCCCCCGGCGGCGTGGCCGCTGGTGCGCCGCCATCCCGGCAACGGCCGCCACCTGCTGTTCATCGGCGCCCATGCCAGCCACGTGCTGGAGCTGACTGTCGCCGAAGGGCGGCTGCTGCTGATGGATCTGCTGGAACACGCCACCCAGCCGCGTTTCGTCTACCGGCATACCTGGCAGCCCGCCGACCTGGTCATGTGGGACAACCGCAGCACCCTGCATCGCGGCCGGCCGTTCGACCTCTCGGCCAGGCGCGAACTGCGCCGCACCACGACTTTGGACGCCGTCGCTTGACCACGGCAAGCGCCGCAAGCGCTAAAACAACCACGACACCATCCGTACCAAGCGGAGAAGAAGGAGACAACCATGAAGCAAGCATTCATTGCCGCCGCGTTCTGTCTGGCCGCGGCCACCGCCTCGCCATGCATCCAGGCGGCGCCGGCCTATCCCCACGGCCCGGTGCACCTGGTCGTGCCGTTTCCCGCGGGCGGCCCCACCGACACGCTGGCGCGGATGCTCGCCGAGGGATTGCAGGCACGCTGGAACCAACCCGTCATTGTCGAGAACAAGCCCGGCGCGGGCACATTGATAGGCACCGACCATGTCGCCAAGGCACGGCCCGATGGCCAGACCATGGGCATCGTGATCAGCGCCTACACCATCAATCCCTCGGTGCGCCGGTCCATGCCCTATGACACGCTGGCCGACCTGCAGGGCATTACGCAACTGGCCGACTCGAAGCTGGTGCTGGTCACGCGCGCCGACGCGCCGTTCAATACGGTGCCCGAGCTCATTGCGCAGGCGCGCCAGCGCCCCGGACAACTGACTTACGCCTCGCCAGGGGCGGGCACATCCACCCACCTGGCCGGGGAAATGTTCAAGCACGCCGCCGGCATCGATATCGTGCACGTTCCATACAAGGGTAGTGGCCCGGCGCAAACCGACTTGATAGGCGGACAAGTCGACATCATGTTCGACGTGCTGCAATCCGCCCAGCCGATGGTGCAAAGCGGCAGGCTGAAGATCATTGCGCTGGCCTCGCCTGAACGCGACCCGGCCTTCCCCGGCTACCCCACCGTGAACGAAACGCTCAAGGGATTCGAGGTGGGCAGCATGTTCGGGCTGATAGCCCCCGCAAAGACGCCGCCAGCCACCGTCGCGGCGATACGCGACGCCGCGGCCGCGGTCGTGCATTCGACCAAGGTCGCCCATACCATGGCCGGCCTGGGCATGACGCCCATCGCATCCACGCCCGACGAATTCAACCGTTTCCTGCGTGCAGAGATCGACAAATGGCGGCAGGTGGCGCAGCAGGCCGATATTCACATCGATTGACCCGCCGGGCCATCACGGCGCCTGCACCGCCGCTTGCGCGCACTGCAGCAGCGTGCGCACCCAGCGCCCCCGCTGCGACTGGTTGCGCCACAACATGCCCAATTCGCGCGGCGGCGGCGCCAACCCGTTGCCGTCGCCCGCTACCGGCGGCACGGCCAGCTTGCACAGGCTCTGGCCCGCCAAGCCCTGGCCGATGTCGGGCACCAGTCCGACACCCAGGCCCCGTTCCACCAGCAAGGCAATCGCCATGATGGAATTGAGCTCCAGGCGCTCGTGCGGGCGTATGCCCTGGGCTTGCAGATAGCGCTGCGCCAGGCTGCCCCCCGCAAGCTGGCGGTCATAGCGCACCAGGGGCGCATTGCGCAGCAGTTCAAGCGGATCGCGCCCGGCATCGCGCGCATGCGCCAGCACCACCAGGGGTTCCTGGCGCAACGGTGTCCAGCACACGGTCTTGGGCAGGTCGAATGACATCTTCAGGCACAGGGCCGCGTCGAGTTCGGATTGCACCAGCGCGCTGTATAGCGCCGGCGTGATGCCGATGCGCAGGCCGACGCGCACGTGGGGATGCCGCTCGGTGAAAGCCTGCAGGATGTCGGGCAGAAAACCATGCAGCGCCGTATTGACCGTGCCCAGGCGCAGTTCGCCTTCGTCTTCGTCGGTGGCCACCCAGTCGCGCAGCGCTTCCGCGTCTTGTACCAGCATGCTGCCCCGTTCCACCAGGCGCTGCCCGGCAGCGGTGGGCCGCACGCTGCGCCCCTGGCGCACCAGCAGCGAGACATCCAGTTCCCGCTCCAGCGCGCGCATCTGCTGGGCCACTGCGGCTGGGCTCAGGTCCAATTGGCGCGCGGCTTCCGACATCGAGCCCACGGCAACGACCTTCAGGAAGTTATTCAGGTAGCGGATGTCCATTGCCTGTATTTTCTTTCATTTGATGAAAGCAACACATACTGTATTGCCCCGGCGGCGGTGGACGAAAATGCCATGTTTGGCCCTGCCAGCCTTGATAACCCGAAGGAGACCCGATGAACCGCCCCGCCCCGTCCTTACTATCGCGCCGCCATGCGCTGGCCGCCGCGCTCGGACTGGCCGCCATGTCGCTGGCGCCCGCCTGGGCGCAAGGAAGCAGCCCCGTCATGCGCATCATCGTGCCGTTCGCCCCGGGTGGGGGCAACGACGTGCTGGCCCGCCAGTTGGCGCACGGCCTGACCGAGATGTTCAAGCAGGACGTGATCGTGCAAAACAAGCCGGGGGCCGGTGGCAACCTCGGCACCGAACAGGTGGTGCGTGCCTCGGCCCAAAGCAACACTTTCTTGCTTGGTCACACAGGCACGGTGTCCATCAACCCGGCGCTCTACAAGAACCTGAAGTTTAATGCCTCTACCGACCTGCAGCCGGTGGCCATGTTCGCGTCATCGGCCCTGCTGCTGGTCGTGCCGGCCGACTCGCCCATACAGAACGTTGCGCAACTGGCCGAAGCCCTGCGCAAGACCGATTCCGATATGGATTACGCGTCCAGCGGGGCGGGCACGGGCGGCCACCTGACCGGCGAGCTGTTCCTGCAGACCCTGGGCGCGCAGGCCGTGCATGTACCCTACAAGGGCACGGCGCCCGCGCTGGCGGACGTGGCCGGCGGGCAGGTGGACTTCAGCTTCAGCGTCATTCCGGCCGCCATGGCCCTGGTCAAGTCCGGCAAGCTGCGCGCCCTGGCCGTTACCAGCGCCAAGCGCATGCACCTGCTGCCCGACGTGCCCACCATGATCGAATCGGGCGTGCCCGCGCTGGCCGATTTCGAAAGCACGCTCACCTACGGCATCCTGGCCCCCAAGGCCATGCCCCACGACGCCGTCCGGCAGCTCGAGGCCCGGATCCTGAAAGCCGCCGCCACGCCCGACTTCCAGGCCAAGCTGGTAGTGGAAGGCGCCGAGCCCATGCTGGGTGGCAGCACCGAATACGCCCGGCGCATCCAGGAAGAAAGCCGCAAATGGGGCCAGGTGGTAACGGTGTCCGGCGCGGCGGTATGAACGCAGGCAGGCCCGCGATGATGACATCCCTGATAGAACTATCCCTGAATCCGGCCGGCGACACCGAGCTCTTCTCGGACAGTCAATGGCTGCAAGCGCTGTTGCGCTTCGAGGCCGGGCTGGCAAGCGCCCAGGCTGCCGCGGGCCTGATACCGGCCGCGGCAGCCACGGCCATTGCCCAGGCCTGCGCACGCGCCAAGCTGGATCGCACCCGGTTCATCGAGCAGGCCCGGCGCACCGGTGCTTTCGGCATCGGGCTGGTCGATCCGATCAAGGCGGTGCTGGCCGAGCATGCCCCCGATGCGCTGCCCTACCTGCATTGGGGCACCACGACCCAGGATGCGGTCGATACCGCGCATGCCCTGCTGACCCAGGCCGCCCTGGCTGCCGTGCTGCAAGAGCTGGACGGGCTGGATGCCGCGCTGCGCACCCTGGCCCGCACTCACGCCGCCACCCCCATGATGGCGCGCAGCCTGCTGCAGCCCGCCCAGGTCACCAGCTTCGGATTGAAGTGCGCCCAGTCCGCCGCCGCCGTGCGGCGCAGCGCCGGCCAGTTGCGCACGCTTGCGCCGCACGCCTTGTGCGTGCAATTGGGCGGCGCGGTGGGCAATCGCGCCGCCATGGCAGACCAGGCCGCCCAGGTGGAAGACACGCTGGCCGCCGAATTGGGGCTGTGGGCGTGCGGCCACAGCTGGCATACGCAGCGCGATGCGTGGATGCGGCTGGCGATGGAAGCCGCCGTCTGTGCCGGCAGCCTCGCCAAGCTGGCGCGCGACTGGTCGCTGATGAGCCAGTTCGAGGTAGGCGAGCTGGCCGAGGCGCCGCGCGGCAGAACGTCCAGCGCCATGCCGCACAAGCGCAACCCCGTGCACTGCATGCAGGCTGTCGCGCAAACCCAGCCGGTGCCGGGCCTGGCGTCGACCTTGCTTGCCTGCATGACGCAGGCGCACGAACGGGCCCTGGGCGAATGGCAGGCCGAATTGTCCGCGTGGGCGCCCCTATGGCGCCACGTGCACGCGGCGGCAGCCGCCTTGCGGCTGGCCGCCGAAGGCCTGCAAGTCGACACGGCGCGCATGCAGGCGCACATTGACGCCCTGCATCAGGTCATTTTCTCGGAAGCCTGCGCAGACGCGCTTGCCTCGCTGGCCGGCCGCGACGCGGCGCAGCAGGCCATCGAACGCCTGGCCCCCCAGGCGCTGGCGCAGCGCCAGCCGCTATCGATACTATTGCAGCGCTGGATCGAAGAAACCCGTGGCCCCGAACAGGCACGGCTGGCCGCGCAAGTCTTGGCGCAAGCCACCGATCCGCAGCGGGCCGTGCAGGCGTCGGCCGCCTGCTGCGCGGCGCTGCTGCGCACGCTGGATACCCCGCCGCAACCCCCTTCAACCCTGGAGCCCCACCATGTCTGATTCCCTTCCTGCCGACGCCCTGAAGCGCGGCCTGGCAAACCGGCGCAACGTCCTGGGCGATGCATGGGTGGAACGCTCGGTCGGCAACGCCAACACGCTGAACGTGGAATTCCAGCGCATGATCACCTGCTATGCGTGGGACAGCATCTGGAGCCGTCCCGGGCTGGACCCCCGCACGCGCCGCATCCTGGTGCTGGCCATCACCGCCGCAATGGGCCGGTGGGAAGAATTCGAGCTGCACATCCGCAGTGGCCTGCAAGCGCCGGCCGACGATCCCGCCGCCGCCGCGCTGGATCTGGACACCATCCGCGAAGTGTTGCTGCAGACAGCCGTGTACGCCGGCGTCCCCGCCGGCAACACCGGCATGGCCATTGTGCTGAAAGTCCTGGCGGCGCTGGACCGCAGCCCGCCGAAAGCAGACTTCTGGGCCGGCGACCCGGCCTGAGCCTTGGTGCCGCCCCCTGCGCGGGCAGGGCAGCCTCGGCGGGCCGCTAGGCTTGCGCCAGGCGGGCCTGTTCGCGTTGCAGGCCCGCCTGGCGTATCGCGTGCAGCAAACTGATGGCGGCCGGCGATTGCACGATATCGGTGCGCTGGATCAAGCCCATGGGTTCATCCGTGCCGCCAAAAGGCATGGGCAGGCAAACCAGCGCATTGCGCGCCACCAGCGCCTCGACCAGGCTGGATGGCACGAACCATACCGCATCGTTGCGCATCGTCAGTTCCAGGCTCAGGGAAACCGACAAACTCTCTACCCGTGCCAACTGGCGCGGCAGCCCGAACGCGCTGATGACGCTTTCGGCCGACTGGCGTATCAGCGTACCCTCGGGCGGCACGATCAGCGGGTAGCGCGCCAGCGCCATCGGCACCAGCGCCCCCTCGCCCAGCAAGGCATGGCCGGCCCGCACCACCACCGTCAGCGGCTCTCGAAACAGATGCTCGAAGCTCATGCCGGCCATGGCATCCGGCTCGCCCAGGCGGCCCACGGCAAACTCGATGTCGGCCGCCTTCAGGCGTTCAAGCAGTTCCATGTTGCGGCCGGTGTGGATGCGCAGGCTGGCCATCGGCCAGGTCTGGCGAAATACCTGGATGGCCGCGGGCAGCAACACGCTGGCCACGGTGGGCAGGATACCCAGTCCCACGGTTATCGAATCGCCGGCGTCCGCATGGGCCAGTTGCCCAATGCCGTCGCGCAAGCTGCCCAGGCAGGCATGGGCATACGGCGCAAAAACCCGCCCCTCGCGGGTCAGTTCGGCACCGCGCCGCCCCCGCTCGAACAGGCGCGTTCCCAATAAGGATTCGAGTTCGGTCAGCGTCTTGGACACCGCCGGTTGGGTAATCGACAGCCGCTCGGCGGCCCGCTGCAAGCTGTTCGATTGGGCCACCGCCAGGAAGCACTGGATATGGCGCAGCTTGATATGGCCGCCGTGTAAAGGATTTTCCATAACTTTTTATGCAAACTCCCAGCATAAAACATCACTTACCATAACTTTATAGCCCTATTACAGTGACGGCTCAATCAATCTTGAGCAGCCGGAGTGTTTCCCATGGACGGTTCAACGCCACGTCACACGATCCTCAGCCCGCGGGATTGGGACGCGCATCCGCCTTACCGCCATCCCGACTACAAGTCGTCGGTATTGCGCAGCCCGACACTGCCCTTGATTCCCCTGCACGACTCGCTGAAGAACCGCCAGGTGCCGGTCTACGGCGCCAGCAGCCTGGGCGCGCTGGATCACGACCTGACCCGCAACGCCGCCAGGAACGGGGCCCCGCTGGGCGAACGCATCGTAGTCACGGGCCGGGTGCTGGATGAAAGCGGGCGTCCGGTGCGCGATACGCTGGTGGAAATCTGGCAGGCCAATGCGGCCGGCCGGTACGTTCATAAAGGCGATCAGCACGATGCGCCGCTGGATCCGAACTTCCTGGGCGCGGGCCGCTGCCTGACCGACGGCGAAGGCCGCTACCGCTTCCTGACCATCAAGCCCGGCGCCTATCCCTGGGGCAACCATGCCAATGCCTGGCGCCCGAACCATATTCATTTCTCGTTGTTTGGCGACTACTTCGGATCGCGCCTGGTCACCCAGATGTATTTCCCCGGCGACCCGCTGCTGAAGCTGGACCCCATCTTCCAGGGCACGCCCACCGATGCACGCGAGCGCCTGGTTTCGCGATTCTCGCTGGAGGCCACCCAAGAGGGCTTTGCACTGGGCTATGAGTTCGACATCGTGCTGCGCGGCGCGCGGCAAACCCCCACGGAGTAAGCCATGTCCGTCCTGAAGCAAACGCCTTCGCAGACTATCGGCCCCTTCTTCGCGTACGGGCTGTGTCCCGAGCAATACCATTTCGACCTGAAGAGCCTGTTCACGCCCGTGCTGGCGCATCGCCACGCCGCGGGCCAGCCCATCACGATCGAGGGCCGGGTCTACGATGGCAGCGGTGCGGCCGTGACCGACGCCATCATTGAAATGACGCAGGCCGATGCGGCGGGCCAGTATGCGCATTCATTGGAAGACAATGAGGCAAGCGGGTTCCATGGCTTCGCTCGTGTGGGTACCGGCACCGATCCGCAAGCACGCTTCATCGTCGAAACCATCAAGCCCGGTGTCACGGGCCCCGCATCGGCTCCGCATATCGATGTCATCGTCATGATGCGCGGCATGCTGCTGCATGCCTACACCCGCATCTACTTCGAAGACGATGCACGGGCCCACGCCTACGATTCCGTCCTGGCGGCCGTGCCGCCAGAGCGCCGCGCCACGCTGATCGCGAGGCGCCTTCCGCATACCCAGTGTGTTGCATACCAGTTCGACATCCATTTGCAGGGCACAGACGAAACCGTGTTCTTCGATGTGTAAAGACAGGCGCAGAACCCTGGAAATTCTCGCCGCGATAGTCCGCCGCTTCAGCTAGTTTCCACGCTATCGCAGCATCGTGCGCGGCCGACCCGTGGCGTGCACGCCACGCCCGCGCAGCCGCCTGCAGCGGGCCCGCCGCGCTTGCGCGGACGCGGCACAACGCGAAAAAAAACATCCCAAGAAAAACAATTCCATACGGATCGATGCGTTGAATTATTCTTAGCTATCTAATATTATTCAACGGCACGCCAAAACATCGCCACTTGCGCAAAGCCGCAAAAAAAAGGCGTATTCCATCTAAGAACGTGCCACGAAAAAACGGAGAGAGACTCATGATTAAAGACCGATCAGCACTACGCCTTCAGGGCTGTAGCATCGTCCTGGCTTCGCTGCTAAGCGCCGTGCTGGCGCTTGCGGCGCCCTCTGCCGCGCAGGCAAACGAGCAGGCCGCGCAGTTCCCTTCACGCTCGATTCGATTCATCGTTCCCTACGCGGCAGGCGGCCTGCCCGATACGGTTGCGCGCGTGGTCGCCCAGGGCCTTACCATCAGCATGGGCCAACCGGTGGTGGTGGAAAACAAGCCCGGCGCCAACGGCGTGGTCGCCGCGCAAACACTCAGCAGCAGCCCGGCCGACGGGTATTCGTACCTGGTCACCGACGGGTCGATGATGTCCATCAATCCGTCGCTGTACAAAGACCTGCCTTATGACCCCAAGCGCGACTTCATGCCGGTTTCCCTGATCGCCACGTCGCCGCTGTTCCTGGCCACCAGCACGCAAACCGGCATCAACTCGCTGCAGGATTTCGTGGCGCGTGCCAAGGCCCAGCCGGGACAACTGAACTATGGCTCGTCGGGCATCGGCAGTTCACACCACCTGACCATGGAGGCCATGAAAATCGCGTTGAAACTCGACGTGACCCATGTGCCGTTCCGGGGGTCGGGCCAATCGGTGCCCGCCATGATAGGCAACCAGGTGGACGTGGTGTTCGCCGCCCTGCCTTCGCTGTCGGGCTTCGCCGACAAGGGCCAGGCGAAGATCCTGGCCACCAACGCCGGCCAGCGCTCTGCGCTGGCGCCCGATATCCCGGCAATCTCCGAGCTCATTCCCAACTTCAACTTTGCCGTCACGGTGGGCGCGCTGGCCGCCACGGGCACGCCCGATTACGCCGTGCAGAAAATCAGTGCCGCCATTGCCAAGGCGGTCAAGGACCCAGCCGTGGTCAAGCAGTTCAACACGCTGGGTATCGAGCCCGTGGGCGGCACGCCCGCCCAGTATGAAGCTGCCATCGACGACGAAGCCAGACGCTATCAAAGCGCGATCCAGGCCGCCGGCATCAAGGCCGACTAGCCGAGCCACGGCGCCGCGCGGGGGACTGCACCCGGCTCCCTCGCGCGGACGGCCCCTCGCGCCTCATATCGACAGGAAGGAATCCGTATGTTGACCACCGAAGAGAACGAACTGCTGTGCCGAGTCGTCGGCGACGCGCCCATGGGCCAATTGATGCGCAGGCACTGGACCCCCATCTGTCTTAGCGAAGAAGTCAGCGAGCCGGACGGCGACCCGGTGCAGGCGCGCGTGCTGGGCGAAGACCTGGTGGTGTTTCGCGATACTGACGGCCGGGTCGGCGTCATGGACGAATACTGTCCGCATCGCCGTGTGTCGCTGGTGTATGGCCGCAACGAAGAATGCGGCCTGCGCTGCCTGTACCACGGCTGGAAGATGGACGTCGAAGGCACGGTGATCGAAATGGTCTCCGAGCCCGCGGCCAGCACCATGGCGCAGAAAGTGAAGCACAAGGCCTACAAGGTGCAGGAATGGGGCGGGGTCATCTGGGCTTACATGGGGCTGCAAGACGACATTCCTGAGTTCAACCCGCCCTCGTGGGCGCCCACGGCGCAGACCAAAGTCAGCATCGCCAAGGTGCTCATTCCCTGCAACTGGGCGCAGATCCTGGAAGGCGCGATCGATTCCGCGCACAGCTCCAGCCTGCACTCGTCCGATTTCGTGCCGGCCCGCGTCGGCGGCGCCGAGGCCACCGACAAGAACTGGCTGCGTCCTTCCACCGACAAGGCGCCGAGACTGCAAGTACAGCGCACCTCGTTCGGCTTTCGCTATGCCGCCATCCGCCGGCCCATTACCAACGCCGCGCAGAACGACTACGTGCGGTCCACCGTGTTCGTGGCGCCGGGTACCGTGTTGATCCCGCCCAACAATCTGTACAACGTGGCGAACGTCAACGTGCCCATTGACGATACGCACACGGCGTTCTATTTCATCGCCTGGGGCGAGAAAACCACCACGCCCGATACCGAGACCTGGCGCAGGTTCCTGGGCACCAGCGTCGGCATCGACCTGGATGAGCGCTACCGGCCGCATCGCAATACCGGCAATCGCTTCTGGCAAGACCGCCAGGCCATGAAAGCCGGCAACTTCACCGGCATACGGGGTTTTCCGAACCAGGACATTGCCATGTGGGTCACCATGGGGCCGATCGCCAACCGCCCGGAAGAGCGGCTGGGCGCCAGCGACCTGGCCATCGTGGAGTTCCGGCGCCAGATGCTCGATGCCGTGCAGGCGTTCCAGAAAGGCGAACCCGCCATCGGTACGGGCGACCTGCGTATTCCGGCCGATGTCTGCTCGTTCCAGGCCATCGTTCCCAAGACCACCGACTGGCGCGAATTCTCGGTGCAGCCAGCCGGCGCACGGCCCAGCCACGACCCGCTACTGGCCGGTAATTACCAGACCACCGCTTGAACCCAGGAGAAACCACGTTGGCCAAGCTACCACTTTCCATCGCCATGGGCGACTACGACCGCAACCGCGCGCTGTACGACGGCGCCGTGCAGATTGACGGGGTGGACCCCGCCTTCATGTTGCTGAACCCCGAAGAAATGTTCTTTCGCGCGTTCCGCTTCCAGGACTTCGATATCAGCGAACTGTCATTCAGTAGCTATCTGGTCAAGCACGCCCGCGGCGACTGCCCCTACATTGCCTTGCCGATTTTCCTGTCACGCGCGTTTCGCCATACGTCGATCTATGTACGCAAAGACCGCATCCAATCGCCGCAAGACCTGAAAGGCAAGCGCATCGGTATTCCCGAATACCAGTTGACCGCCAATGTGTGGGCACGCGCGCTGCTTGCCGACGACTATGGCGTCAAGCCGTCCGACGTCACCTGGGTGCGCGGCGGCATCGATCAACCGGGCCGCCCCGAGAAGATCAAGCTGCAATTGCCCGCCGACGTGAAGATGGTAGACGCTCCGGCGTCCACCACCATCTCGGACATGCTGGACCGCGGCGAGATCGAAGGCTTCATGGCCCCCCGCGCGCCGTTCGGCGCCGCGCGCGCCAACCCCGACGTAGGCTGGCTGTTCGATGACCCGACGGCCGTGGCCAAGGACTATTACCGGCGCACCGGCATTTTCCCCATCATGCACGTGGTGGGCATACGCAAGGCCCTGGCCCAGCAGCATCCATGGCTGCCAGGCGCATTGCTGAAGGCATTCGAGCAATCGAAGGCACTGGCGCTGGCCAAGCTTGAAGACACCTCGGCCACCAAGGTTACCTTGCCGTTCGTCGAAGAGCAGTTGAAGGCGGCGCGCGACACGCTGGGCGAGAACTACTGGGCCTACGGGGTCGATGCCAACCGGGCCACGCTGGAAGCGTTTACCCACCATCATCACGCACAGGGGCTGTCGGCCCGGCACGTGGCGGTGGACGAGCTGTTTCACCCCAGCACCTATGAAACCTACAAGATCTAGGGCCTGTGAACAGGCCCTGGGCCGGAACATCCGCGCAAGGACACTGCCATGACTGAGTCTGCCCACGGCGCAGAAGCCCTGATGCCGCTGCGCATCGCCAGCATCGTCGATGCGGCCGACGGCATCCGTTCGTTCGAGCTGCGCCCGGCCAGGGGCGGCGAATTGCCGCCCTTCACACCCGGCTCGCATATCAAGGTGCAAGTGCCCAACGGTGAACTGCGCAAGTATTCGCTGTGCAACGATGCCGCCGAGCGCGACCGCTATGTCATCACGGTCAAGCGCGATGCGCAGGGCCGCGGCGGTTCCATCAGCCTGGTGGACCTGGCCTCGGTGGGCGATACGCTGCCCACGTCCCTGCCCGACAACGCGTTTGCGCTGGTCGACAATCCGGGCAGCCTGATCTTCATTGCGGGCGGTATCGGCATCACGCCCATTCTTTCCATGATCCGCTCGCTGGGCGAGCCGCCCACGGTGCCCTGGAAACTGTACTACCTGAGCCAGGCGCCCGCCGGCACGGCCTTCCTGGATGAACTGGGCAACCCCGCGCTGAAGGCATCCGTGCGCATACACCACGATCACGGCGATCCCGCGCAGTCGCTGGACCTGTGGCCCGTGCTCGAGAAACCCAACCGCGGCCATGTGTATTGCTGCGGCCCGCGCGGGCTGATGGAGGCCGTGCGCGACATGTCCGGCCACTGGTCTCCCGGAAGAATCCACTTCGAGAGCTTCCTCGAGGGCGGGGCAAGGCAACCCGACGACCAGCCGTTCACGGTGGCGCTGGCGCGATCGGGCGGCGAGCTGCAGGTGCCGGTGGGCAAGTCGATCTTGTCGGTGCTGCTGGAAGCCGGCGTGCGCGTGGGCCATTCCTGCGAAAGCGGAACCTGCGGTTCATGCCGCACCGGCCTGCTGGCCGGCACGGCCGACCATCGCGACATGGTGCTCTTGCCGGACGAGCAGGACAGCCAGGTCATGGTCTGCGTATCGCGCGCAAGCTGCGAAAAACTTGTGCTGGACCTGTAGCCCGCGGCCCACACGAATTCGGAATCCCACTCATGGCCATTGCCCCCCTTCGCCTGGGCGTCATCGGACTGGGCCGCGCGTTCTCGCTGATGTTGCCGTCTTTCCGGGAAGACCCCCGTGTGCAGCTGGTCGCGGCGTGCGACCCCCGCCGCCCCGCCCGCGAGCAATTCACGGCCGACTTCCAGGGCCCGGCCTACGAATCCGCCGAAGCGCTGATCCGGGACCCCCTGGTGCAGGTCGTGTACGTGGCCAGTCCGCACCAGCATCACGCCGACCATACCCGGCTGGCGGCCGCGCACGGCAAGCATGTGCTGGTCGAAAAACCCATGGCGCTCAGCCTGGCGGAATGCGACACCATGATCGCGGCCTGCGAGGCCGCCTCGGTGCACTTGGTGATAGGCCACTGCCACAGTTTCGATACGCCATACCTGCAATGCCGCGAGCGCATTGCGCGCGGCGAGTTCGGGGCCGTGAGGATGGTGCATGCGCTGAACTACACCGACTATCTCTTGCGGCCGCGCCGTCCCGAAGAGCTGGCCACCCGGGAAGGCGGCGGCGCAGTGTTCAGCCAGGCCGCCCACCAGGTCGATATCGTGCGCCTGCTGGTCGGCCGGCGCCCCGCCCGGCTACGCTGCGCGCTGGGAAACTGGGACCCGGGGCGGCCCACCGAAGGCGCCTATAGCGCGCTGCTGTGGTTCGATGGCGGCGCCTACGCCTCGTTGAACTATAACGGCTACGCGCATTTCGACTCCGATGAATGGATGGACTGGGTCGGCGAAATGGGCCGTCCGAAAGACCCGGCCGATTACGGCGCGGCGCGCCGCAAGCTGGCCGGCCTGGGCCCTGCGCAAGACGAAGCCGCCCTGAAAGCGGCCGGCACCTATGGCGGCCCGCTGTACAGCGCACCCGCGCCCGGTGGGCCACAGGCCACGCACCAGCACTTCGGCAGCATCCTGGTGTCGTGTGAACAGGCCGACTTGCGGCCGATGCCCACCGGCATTTTCGTCTATGGAAACGCACGCCGCGAGTTCCTGCCCTTGCCGGCACCGGCTGCGCCGCGCCTTGAGGTGGTCGACGAGCTGCATGACGCCATCTACCGCGACCGCCCCGCGCTGCACGACGGACGCTGGGCCAAGGCCACGCTGGAAATCTGCCTGGCCATGCTGCAATCCGACGGCGCCGGCTCGGACATACCGCTGCGCCACCAGGTAGCATGACACCAGGTCCGCGGCGCCGGCAATTTGGCGGCTGGCGCTTTGCGGTATCATTTTCCGCGACCTTCCGACTCCATCACGCTGCCTGCGCATGACTTCCAAAGAAACGAGAAAAGTACTGGCCCATTGGCGCGAGGCAGTTCCGCACGACCGCCTTGCACACCTGATCAAGGACGCCACTCGCGCCTTGGTGCGTGGCCTGCAGATGCGCCTGTCGGATCACAACGTCTCGTTCGGGCATTGGGCGTTCCTGCGCATCCTGTGGGAACAAGACGGCCTGACGCAACGCGAACTCAGCGAACAGGCCGGCGTCATGGAACCCACCACTTATGCGGCCATGAAAGCGATGGAAGCGCTGGGCTATATCGAACGCAAGCACCTGCCGGGCAACAACAAGAACATCCACGTCTTTCTCACGCGCAATGGCCGGGCCCTGAAAAAAAAACTGATCCCGCTGGCCGAAGAAATCAATGCCATCGGCACTCGCGGCCTGACCGGCACCGAAGTCAAGACCGCGCGCAAGGTATTGCTGGCCATCATTGCCAATATGGCAGACGACGAGGCCTCCATGGAAAACGCCGAACGGCGCGTGGTGTCTACCCGCGAGTTGTCGCGACGCATCAACGAGACCGCCGAATCCTGAGCCGGGCCAGTGCCCCGGCCCGCTCTACCGCCCGGCCCGCCGCCTAGCGGTACGTCATATCGACCACGTACCTGCGTGGGCCGCTCGCCTGGGCCGAATGGTCCTGCAACGGCCGGACCGTCACATCAGCGTACGGGACTTGCGACGATGACGGCACCGACACGCTTTCCGGCGTGCTGCAATCTGCCGTGACGTTGGGCGCCCCGCGGCGAATCTGGACAGCCGCCGTGCAGGCAGCCGGAACCACAATACTGCCCACGAAGTGTATTCGCCCGCCTGTGGCCCATGCCGGCGTGGTCAACGCCGCTCCTAACATACCGACCCACAGTGCTCGCATGACTTCCATGTCTGCTCCTTGCGTTTAGTGGAATCACGTATGCGCAGTAACGCGCCCGTCTACCGTATCTACGTCACCAGGCTATCCCAGCTTAAGTCTCGCAATCAAAAGGATAGGGAAAATGCCTCGGAAAATTCAGATGAAGATCAGGTACGCTCTTGCTTCTATTCTTATAAGGACTGCAACGATGCGTGCCAACTTACGCGCCCATAAATTCGCCGGACTGACCCTTGCGCTGGGCTTGTCGGCCTTTGCCGCCCCGGCACAATCGGCCGACGACTATCCGTCCGCGCCGGTCACCATGATCGTGGGCTGGGCGGCCGGCGGGCCCGCCGACGGCGTTGGCCGCATGGTGGCCGCGGAAATGAGCAAGCATCTGGGCCAGGCAGTGGTGGTAGACAACCGCGGCGGGGCGGGCGGCAATATCGGCTCGGTTGCCGCCGCGCGCGCCAGGCCCGATGGCTACACCATCATGCTGGCCACAGTGGCCTCGCACGGCCTGAATTCGGCGCTGTACGACAACATCGGCTATGACCCCATCAAGGATTTCGCGCCGGTGGGGCTGGTCAATACGTCGCCATCCACGATGCTGGTGCCGCTGGATTCCCCCTTCAAAACGGTGCAAGACTACGTGGCGCAAGCACAACAGAACCCGGGAAAGCTGACCTATGCCTCGGGTGGCGTAGGTTCATCTCAACACTTGGCGGGCGCCAGCTTCAAGACACGCACGGGCATCGACATCCTGCATGTGCCGTTCAAGGGCACGGCGCCGGCACTGACCGATGTGATGGCCGGCCGTGTCGACATGATCATCACCACCGGCGCCATGGCGCCCATCGCTTCGGGCAAGGTGCGGCCGCTGGCCATCACCGCCAAGGCGCGTATTTCCGCCCTGCCGCAAGTGCCCACCTTCGACGAGGCAGGCGTCAAGGACTTCTATATGGAATCGTGGTACGGCCTGGTGGCGCCCGCGGACACCCCGCGCCCGATCCTGGTCAAGCTCAATGAGGCCCTGGCCAAGACCCTGCAAGACCCCGATTTGCGCAAGAAGTTCGTGGACATGGGTTCGGTACCCGCCGAGCCCATGTCCATCGATGCCTACTGGGACATGGTCCGGAAAGGCATGGGCGAGGCCGCCGAGCTGGTGCAGATTTCCGGCGCCAAGGCAGAAAAGTAGCGTCGCCTGCGAAACGCCGGCCGGCCAGGCCGGCGGATCACCGCCCAGTGTGCGACGACTGATCCGGCAGCGCGATATCCTGCATGATGTACGACAGCGTCTTGCCATGCGCGTCCATGGCCAGGGAAATCGTCACACCGCCGCCCAGTGCGTTTTCGATGACGAAGTTCAGCGCGCGCATCCTGGGAAGCTCGTAGCGTGTCACCGGTCCGGCTGCCACGTGCCGATAGGCCTGCATGACCCGCTCGACGGTCAGCTCGCGCCGCAGCACATCCCAACCTGCCGCGTCGTAGGCAATGACCGAGACATTCGAGGTATTTCCCTTGTCGCCGGCGCGCGAATGGCCCAGCTCGTAGACCTTGATCATGCCGGGGCTCCTTCCATGATGATCTCGGGGCGGACATACTCGCGCGGCAGCAACAACGACCTGACGCCTATCACCTGGCGCACCGACTGGGTGCCGCCGCCGCCGCCCGCCGGCCCGTTCACGTTCAGCGTGCGCACCTCGAAGCCCACCGCCTCGGCAGCCTTGCGATCGGCGGTGCGGGCGGCCACGCGCAACCTGACCTCGTAGGGCTCTGGCCGGCCCGGCAGATCGCCATGCAGGCTGGATACGCCGATATAGTCGACCCGGATCTCGGGATAGCTGTAGCTGCGCAGCGCCAGCCGTTCGCGCACGATCTGTTCCGACATGCGGGCGCGGCCCAGCGCGTTCGGCCCGGCATAGCCGACCTCGCCCTCGCCTATCCACCCATCGTGATAGCCGACCACCACCTTGTAGGTCGGCGTGCGCGCACGGGCCTGGGCGCCGTGCATGTCGACCCGGTCATTGCCGGCCTGGCGGAACTCGGCCTGGGTAATGTCCAGCACGCAGTCCGGCGTAATGTAGTTGGCGGGATCGTGCATCTCGTATAGCGCCTGCTCGGTGCAGGTGGCCACGTCCAGCCGGCCGCCCGACCCATCCACCTTGCCGAAGCTGACGTTTCCGGCGGCGTCTACATCGGCATAGGGAAACCCGATGCGGGCCATGTCGGGCACGAACTTGCGCGGCAAGTCGGCAAAGCATCCCCCCGTCAGTTGGGCCGCGCACTCCAGCAGGTGGCCGGCAAAGGTGCCGGCCGCCAGGCGCGGGTAGTCGTCGTAAGACCAGCCCAATCCGTGCAGCATGCACCCCAGGAACAGCGATGGGTCGGCCACCCGGCCCGTCACTACCACCTGCGCGTTGCGGCACAGGGCCTCGTTGATGACATCCGCCCCCAGATACGCATTGGCGGCCGCCAGGCGCGGCAACAGCGACTCCACGGGTTCGCCATTGTCGAGCAAGCGAAGCTGGGGGTTGGCTCGGATGATCTCGGTGACATCATCACCGATGACAGCGGCGACCCCCGGCGCGGCCAGGCCCAGCTCAAGCGCCTCGGCGCGAATGGCGCGCGCGGCGGCGACCGGATTGGCTGCCCCCATATTGGTGACTATTCGTATGCCGCGCCGCAGGCACTCGGGCAGCACCAAGCGCATGCGATCGACAAGATACGGCGTGTAGCCTGCCTGGGGGTTCTTCAGGCGCGCCAGCGTTTCACGCGCAATGGTGCGTTCGGCCAGGCACTCGAATACCAGGTAGTCGATGTCGCCGTGGCGGGCGAGTTCCAGGGCCGGCTCGAAGCGGTCGTCGGAAAAGCCGGAGCCTGCGCCGACGCGTATGCGGTGCTTGGCCATGCCTATTCCGGTTGAATGCCGGCGGCCTTGATGATCCTGGCCCATTTTTCGGTTTCCGAGGCCTGGAACTGCTTCAACGTTTCGGCATCGCCGAACGACACTTCGGTACCGGTCTTGTCCATCAGTTGCTTCAGCCCGGAGGAATGGATGGCACGCTCAAGTAGTTCGCTCAACCGCGCCGTGATCTGGGGCGGGGTATTGCGCGGTAGATAAGCGGCGGTCCAGTACGACATTTCGTAGTCCTTGAGGCCCGCCTCTTCCATGGTGGGCAGTTTGGGCAGAATATCCAGCCGGCGCGCACTGGTCACCGCCAGGCCCCGCAGCTTGCCGTTGTTCACCAGGCTGACCGCCGATGAGGTATCGACGAACATCACCTGGATCTGTCCGCCCAGCAGGTCGGTCAGCGCAAGCGGATTACTTTTGTACGGGATGTGCGTCAGGTCGGTGCCCGAGAGCTGCTTGTACAGCTCGGCCGACACGCGCGACGAGGAACTGCCGCTGCCGAAATTCAGCTTGCCGGGTTCGCGCTTGGCCAACGCCGTGAACTCGGCCACCGTGGCAGCCGGAAAATCAGGCCGGGTCACCATCACCAGGTAGCCTTTGCGCAGCAGCGCCACGGGCGTGAAGTCCTTGACCGGGTCGTAGGGCAGGTTCTTGTATAGATGCTCTGCCGCCGCATGGGTGCTGTTCGTGGTCAGAAGCATGGTGTAGCCATCGGGCTCGGCGTTGGACACGGCCTGGGCGGCGATGAAACCGTTGCCGCCTGGCCGGTTCTCGACCACCACCGTGACCTTGTCCAATTTCGACATGGCCTCTGACAACGCGCGCGCGACCTGGTCGGTACCGCTGCCGGGACCAAAGGGCACAACCATCTTGATGGGCTTGGACGGATAGGTGTCCGCAACTGCCGGCTGGACTGCCGCCAGGAACATCGCCGCGCACAACGGGAAAAGCCGTTTCATGAAGTCTCCTTTGGGCAGCGGCTGAGGGGCAATGAGATCGAACCCACCGCCGCTTGAGTTGTACCGGCAGTGTAGAAAAGGTAGTGGGCGCCATGGTGGCGGCCGGCCTGCCCGAGAGAACGGCCGCGTCATGCCGGGCCACGGCCACGTACATGCCTGAGCACTTCGCCCCGATGAGCCGCGATGTGGTCCGTCTTGTCGCTCTTGATCTCGTATTGGGGATGGTCTTTCGAGGCACGATGCGTATGCCCCTTGTAATCGAAATCATCAGTGTGAACGGAGACTATCGTGCCCGTCACCCGGCCCGCTTCGGAATTCCAGCTTACGTGATCGCCAACTTTGAACGCCTTGGTCATGTCGTCGTGCTCCCAAGCGCCAGTACAGGCCGTAAGTTCCACCATACAACATAAGCGGCGATCTTATCTATTGACAGGCGGCTCTCGGGTGCGGCTGGCCTGGCTGTTCAAGACTGCAGCAATGAGTTCCGCCTTGTGCCGAAGGGATTGCGCCATCGATTCGATCATCGGCGGGTCCATGATATCGGCAACCGCCGCAATGCTGAGCGATCCACAAGGCTTGCCCTGTCCGTCTTGAATGGCGGCCGCCACTGAACGGGTCCCGGGCCGCAACCCTTGGCTGGCGTAGGCATAGCCGTGATGCCTTGCGAATTCGACACGTTCGATGACCAGACTGGAGGTGACTCCCCAATGAGGATATCGGCTCCGGTTCTCATCGATGATGCTTTCGCACTCTGAAGCATCCAGTGCGGCCAGGTAGGCAATACTGCCGATAACGGTCCCAAGCGGGCGGCGGGAACCTTCACTGATCGACAGTACCTTGCGCCCGGATGTGCCGATCTCTCTGTGAATGCAGACCGAGTCCGCGTGGCTGCGCACTGTCAAATAGACGGACTCCCTGAAGTCGCCGACCAGTTGACGCATATGGCCTTCTGCGCATCTTCTGAGATCTGAATGGTGGGTGCGTGCCAGACCCAGCAGGGTTATTTCCCGTCCCATACGGTACCGCCTGCCGTCAGGCGCCAACTCGACGGCCTGTTCCGCCAATAGCGCGTGCAACAGGCGTCTGGTCGCGCTGTAGCTAAGGCCCAGCTCGTCGCTGATCTCCGAGGTCCTCAACCCTCCTTCCTGGCTGGCGGCGATGACCCTCAGGATGGCGATAGTCCGTGAAACACCACGGTAAACCGAGTCGTCAGTCATGGGATCGAAAATAGGTTCCGCCATGCCAAGGACGGAACCGGATCAGCGAAAGCCCGTCTTTCCCTGCGACACTCACTCGTGCGCAGCGATTCCGTCGTGCTGGCATGCAAAATGCAGTACTTCTTCGGCGCAAGCCCGGGCCATCAGAAACTGAATAGCATGGAACTTGCTGGGAAGCCCGATGTACTTGATGCCGGGAATTTTAGCCTTGATGATGGCTTCATCCGTTCCGGTGATGGTTCCGGCGACGGGGTACAGTCCCAGCGTGGGCACCGACACCTGATCGAGCAAAGGTTCGATATCCGCCTTGGCCGCCAGGCGCGACAGCGCGATCAATGAATCGGCGTGGGTTTCGCCCATCATGTCGGCATACCAATCCTGCATGCCCCGCTCGGCGTCGGCGGGGAAGCGCAAGCTGCCGTTGATCTCGTGAGCCCACGCCTGGGTACCGAGTTCGGCGATCGCGGCTTGCCAGCTTTCCCGCCCGCACGCAAAGGTTTTCTGTGTAGCGGCCGAGATACGTAGCGGCGCGGCAATCAAAGACAGGGTGCGCAGTTTTTCCCGATGAACGACAGACAACGCCACACCCAGCATGCCGCCCAGCGATTCGCCGCAATAATGCACCGGGTTGCCACCCCCCACGTGGTCTACCACGGCGGCCAGGTCGGATACCAGGTTATCGACGGTCATGCCGGTGGCAAGATCGAAATCGCGTCCCGATTTTCCCAGCCCGCGCAGGTCGGGACGCACGACTCGGTAGTGCCGCGCCAGATAGGGTACCCAGCGGTACCAGAGTTCAGCCGATCGACCGAAGCCATGCTGCAGGATCAGCGTCGGGGAATTTTTCCAGGGGTCGGTGTAATCGTCTACGAGATAATGCAGCGAGGGGTGGTCTTTGCGTTCCAGATACGGCATTCGATTTCCTTACATGTACGGTTATTGAGGCTGGATACCCGCGCTCTTCGCGACCGCGGCCCACTTGTCGATTTCTTTATCCACATAGATCTGGAACTCATCCGGACCCATGCCTTCGATTTTCAAACCCAGGCGCTCGATCTGCTGCTTGACCTCGGGGGCCGCCAGCGCCTTGTTCACTTCGGCATAGAACTTTTGCATCACGCTCGGGGGTGTGCCAGCGGGCGCAAAATAGCCATACCACGACGAGATTTCCACGGGCACGCCCGACTCCCGCAGTGTGGGAACATCGGGAAATGCCGGCCAGCGTTCTTCACTCGTGACGGCCAGCGCCTTGACCTTGTCGGCCGCCACCAGGGGAACGGACGACAAGACATTGTTGAAGAAAAAGTCGACTTCGCCGGCCACGATCGCCTGGGTAGCCGGCGCCGCACCGTTGTAAGGGACATGCAGCGCGTCCACCTTCGCCGCGCTTTTGAGCAGCTCGCCGGCGAAATGGTTGACCGTGCCGATCCCCGTCGATGCATAGGCGAGTTTTCCGGGCTCTTTTTTCAGCAGTTGCAGCAATTCCGGAAAAGTGTCGACAGGCAGGGTTTTCTTTGCCAGCAATACAACAGGGCCGCTGGCCACATTGGCAACCCCATGCATATCTTCCCGGGGATCAAACGGCAAGTTCGACCGGATGGCCGGATCCATGGCAAATGAACTCGCCGTCATAAGCAGCGTATAACCGTCCGCGGCAGAGCGCGCCACTTGGGCCGCTCCGATCGAGCCGCCCGCTCCGGGCTTGTTCTCGATGATTATTTGCTGCCCAAGCGAAGCGCTCATCGACTTCGACAGAATCCGCGCCAGCGTGTCCACCGGACCGCCCGGAGGAAATGGCACGACCACATTAATCGGTCGTTCGGGATACTGTTGGGCCTGGGCCGTACCTCCCGCGAGCAAAACGGAAGTGATCGCCAGCAGCCTGTATGCTGTTTTGATTCTTGACATGGCTGTCTCCTCATGAACTGGTCGTTCCAGTCTAGAGGTCGGGTCTAGCCGTCCTCAAGCGCGATAAGCGCACTTTTTCCGATAGGCGGAAAAACTTGAAGAAGCACCCAGCCGCCTGGGTAAGGTAGAAGCCGGCGAAAACGAGCCTGACATACTGCCCGTCTCAGCCGCCAGCATCCTTCTTGGCTTGGCAAGCCACCTGATACATGGGGCCTCCCAACGTCGCGGGAAACAGGCCTGCCCCCACCATCGCCACATCCACATCAGAAGCCCTGGCGACACACCGCATTTCCAGCAACCGCGCGCCTTCCTGCGCCATGCGGCCCATGGCAACACGCACCGCCTCGTTGGCGGCCTCGGTGACAGGGCCTTCAGGCTCGACGCATCGATTTTCCGGCAATACGCCAGACAGCAACACGTCGACCGCCGATTTGCCGAAGCCGATCTGCCGCAAGGCACGGCCGATATCGACAGGATCCAGCCCAGCTTCGGCGCATTGCGCCAAGCACGACCTGGCCTGCTCGACCACCAGCTCCCATATCGGCGCCCGTGCCCCCCGGGTCAGTACGGCCTTTCCGCCCCGATCGCGCACGTAGCGAACCACCGCCGCCAAGTTCGCATCGGCTCTATCCGGCTGCTGGATCTCGGCCAATTTGCCAACCGGTGCGCAATACAGGCGCAACGCATCACGCGCCATTATGTCGACGGACGCGTCGCCGATCCGCGCTTGCCCTCGTATCAACGCCACCATGGTTTCCGCCCGGATGTAGTGCCCGGCCGCGCGCAGCAGCTCTCGCTGCACAGTCTCGTCGTCGGCATCCACCACGATGAGATCCGCGCCGACCAGGGCCCGCAACGCCGCGTCGTCGTCGTCGGCACCCGCTACCGCGCTGGATTGCTCGACACGCCAATTACCGGTGCAATCCAGCAGAACCGTGATTTCTCCCGCTTCCTGCATGCTTGCCGCCAGCCAGCCGGTTCGCTCGGGCACGGCGGCGTGGCGCACCCGCGTCGCGCGGCCGATCCTGCAAGACGGCACAGTGGCCGAGTCGGGTTTTCCGGCCTCGCGTTCCGCAAAAAAGAGATAACGCAACGCGGCTGCCTCGTCGGACTCCATCAATTCGCGCGTCGCTTCGTCGGTCAGCCGGACGGCTTCTTCAAACGGCAGGGTGACCCCCGCCTCGACGCAGGCCAGGATGGCGGCGCGAGCCCGCCCCGGCGCCAACCCGCGGCGGCATTCCCGGAAAAACTCGGCCCCCCCGTCCGCCGGCACGGGCAGGTCGCGGGCGCGCCTCACCGATTGGCCGCGTGCCGCTATTGCACGTGCATAGGCGATACCGCCTGGCAGAGGCGCTGCGTCGATGACGGCATCTATCAATCCACTGGCAAGCGCCTCGCGGGCGCCGGTCATGGCTCCGTCCAGCATCATCCGCACCGCGGACTCAAGGCCGACGAGGCGCGGCAGCCGCAGCGTCGCCCCACCCCCTGGCAACAGCCCCAGCCGAACCTCCGGCAACGCCAGGCGGGCCGATGCCGTCGCCAGACGGTAATGACATCCCAACGCCAGTTCAAGTCCGCCGCCGAGCGCCAGCCCGTCAATCACTGCGACGACCGGCTTGGCGATCTGGTCGAGCAGATGCGCCAGCTGTATGGTGCGAGGGTAAGCCCAGTATTGCGGCGTATTGATCTGGCGCAGGTCGGCGCCGCCGCAGAAGACGCCCCCCGCGCCGGTAATGACGATCGCCTTGACGGCGGGGTCGGCCTGCGCGCGGTCCAGCCCCGCGGCCAACGCGATGCGCAGCTCGATGCTCAAGCCATTGACGGGAGGATTATCCAGCGTAAGAACAGCCACTTCGCCATCGACCGTATAGTGTGCCGTATTCATTACGCTTCCCGTTGTGGTTCGGCAGCCAAGGCGGCCCGCAATGCCACTTTCTGCACTTTGCCGTTGGCGCTGCGCGGCAGCGTCTGCACGACGTGCAGCCTCTCTGGCCAATACTGCCGCGCCACCCCGCGGGTGCCCAGGAACATCCGCAGGGCTTCCAGGTCGAGCGTCGCTCCATCCCGGCAGATGACCACCGCGCAGCAGCGTTCTCCCAGCCTGGGGTCGGGAACGCCCACGACGACCGCTTCCAGAATGCGCGGGTCTTCGTACAGCACATTCTCGATGTAATGGACCGGAATGTTCTCTCCGCCGCGAATGATGATGTCTTTGACCCGCCCGGTAATATGCAGGTAGCCGCACTTGTCCAGGACAGCCAGGTCCCCGGTATCGAACCAGCCATCGACGCGCGGGTGCGCACTCGGGCCGGCCGTGCCGACGTATGCCGGGCTCATGAATGCACCCTGAACCAGCAGCCGCCCCTCTTCGCCAGGCAAAGCGGGCGCACCATGCTTGTCCAGCACCTTGACGCGCATGCCAGGCTGAGGCAGTCCATCCGTCTCGGCACGAACGGCTTGCGAATCTTCCAGCCTGGACAGCGTGACCACGCCGTTCTCTGTCTGCCCCCATCCGCGCAGCACTCTCAAGCCGGGCAACCGCTGTTCCGCCTCTCGCACCAGGGCCATGGGAATCGGGCCGCCTCCGCAACGAAAGATGCGCAAGGAGGACAAGTCATGCTGATCCATGGCCGGAGAGCGCAACAGGTCCAACAGGAATGTCGCGCTACCGCTCGATATTTCGATGCGGTGACGGGCGACCAGCGCTGCGAACGCACCGGGGTCCCAGACATCCTGCAATACGGCTGTGCCGCCGATCTGCACAGGCAACCTGACGCCGTTGAGAAAACCCGTCTGGTGCCCCAGGGTCGATGCCATGTGCAGCACGTCCGCTTCATCCAACTGCAGGGAACGGGCCATTGCCAGCTGGGGCGCCAGCAAAGTGTTATGAGTATGCAGGATGCCCTTGGGCTCGCCTGTGGTTCCCGAGGTGAAAACCAGTTCGGCTATCTCATTTGCCCCCGGACGCATCACGTCTATCGCACGGCGCGTCCTGGCCTGGTCGTTGCCAGAGGCGATCAGATCGTGCCACGAACGCATGCCGGGCAAGGCGTTACCCACCACGATGCAATCTTCAGCTTGCAACAGGCCACTGGCCATGCGTGCGTAATCGAAGCCACGGAACACATCGGCGACCACCAGGTACCGCGCCTGCGCCACCTTCAGCATCATGGCTACATCGCGCTCGCGGCTGATCGGCGTAATCAGGCACGTCACCGCGCCAAGGCGAACCAGCGCCATATGCAACACCGCAAACTCTATCCAATTGGGCAACTGGACCGCCACCACGTCGCCACGACGCAGCCCGCTTTGATGCAGGCTTAGCGCCACACGGTAGCTGTCGGCCTGCAACGTCGTGTAGTCGATGCTGCTCCGGCTGTCGATGAAAGCCGTGCGTTGCGGAGCACGTGCGGCGTGCTCGTCCAGGTAATCAATGATCAGCCGTTCGTTCCATACGCCCTGCCGGCGATAGGCATCGGCCTCGGCAGACGGGAAAGCGGGAATGTTCCAGGCCATGAAAAATGCTTGCTCCTCAGTCTGTTGCCGAGATCTGCTGCTCGGCGGCGACTTTGCGCCAACGAGCAATGTCGTCCCGGATCAGGTGGGCGAACGTCTGCATGGACTCGCCATTGACCTGCGCCCCCATGTCGCCCAGGCGCTTGCGGAATCCCGGGTCCCCCAGTAAAGAACCAATGTCGGCCGCTATACGATCGAGCACCGGCGAGGGAGTACCCGCCGGGCTGAATATGCCGACCCAGGTGGATGTATCGAAATCGGCATAACCCGACTCCGCCACAGTGGGAATGTCGGGAGACAGGTTCAGCCGGGTACTCGAGCTGATGGCCAGCGCCCGTAGCTTGCCGGCTTGCACGAACGGCAACGTCGAGTTGACATCGCCGAACATAAGATCGGTCTGCTTGCCCAGTGTCGCTGTCAGTGCTGGCGCCGTGCCTTTGAAAGGGACATGAACCATCTGCATGCCCGTCAGGCTGATCAACAGCGCCATGCCCATGAAGGGAGTCGTCGCCGTTCCGCTGGACGCATATGTCAGCTTGCCCGGCTCACGCTTGGCCTGACGCACCAGTTCGGCCAGGTTTTGCGCCGGCACCGCGGGATTCACCACCAGCAAGTTCGGGATCGACAGCACCCGTATCACAGGCGTCAGATCCCGCAACGGATCAAACGGCAATTTGCGCAGAGCGGGCGAAATCGATATTGAGTTCGACGTGATCAGCAGCGTGTATCCGTCCGGCGGCGCGCGCGTCACGAATTCAGCCGCTATATTGCCGTCCGCTCCCGGCCGATTCTCGACAACCACGGGCTGCCCCCAGCGCCGGGTCAGGGCATCGCTCAGAAGGCGGGCCGTTGCATCCACGGAGCCACCGGGTGAAAACGACACGATCAGGCGCACGGGCTTGTCGGGATAGCCGGCGGCATGAGCAGCCCACCCCGCCGAGGCTATTGCCACGGCCGCGCCATACAGGAACCTTCTCGTCCAGGACATGGCAGGTCTCCTTGCTGCGGTGTTCATTCGGGCTGGAAGCCTGCCTCACGCAGGGTCTGAGCATAAGAGGCCAGTTGAGCCCGGGTGAATTCGGCCAAGCCTTGTGATGTCGAGGCCTCTGGAAAGAACTGCTGTGCCATCAATTGCCGGCGCACATCCTCGCGCCCGAGAGCCCGGTTGATCTCGTTCGACAGGCGCGTGACGATTTCCTCTGGCACGCCAGACGGCCCGTATATGCCTGCCCACAGCGTGATCGAGAAGTCCGGCAGGCCGGCTTCTGCCATCGTGGGCACATCGGGTGCTCCCGGACTGCGCTCTGACAGAGTCGTCACCAGCGCGCGCAACTTGCCTTCGCGCGCATAGCCTTGCGCCGCACTGGGCGTGGCAAACATCAACTGCACGCGATTGGACACGACGTCGATCAGCGCTGCGGGTTCGCCCTTGTAAGGAACATGCGTCATCTTCACCTTGCCCGCCAGCGACAGCATCTGGGCCATGGCCACCATGCCGCCGGTATTGCCAGTCGCGTAGGTCAGTTTTCCCGGATTGGCACGCGCGTAGTCCAGTACCTGGCCCAGTGACCTGAATGGCAAGCTGTCATTGACCCAAAGAAATGACGAATAACGCCCCACCAGAGAGATCGGCGTGAAATCCCTGGCCGGGTCATAGGGTGGTGCTTTGTGCATGGCTGGCGCCGCCGCCATGGGACTGTTCGTGCCGAACAGCAGCGTGTAGCCATCGGCGGTTGCCTTGGCGACATAGGCGCCGGCGATAGCGCCGTCGGCGCCCGGCCGATTCTCCACCACGATGGACTGCCCGACCGATTCGGACAACGCAGCCGCAAGAATGCGGGCCACGACATCCGTGGCCGAGCCTGCAGGAAGAGGCAGCACCAATTTGACGGGACGCTCGGGATAGCCGGCCCACGCCAGCCCCGACAGCAAAGCCAGCACCGTACACAGCAAGAAGCGTCGGAATGGGTATTGCATGGCGTCTCCTCCATTGCATTGCTACCCGGCCAGGCCTGCGCGCACAGAACGCCCTGGTCTCAATTTCCCTGGAACACGGGCTTTCGCTTTGCGACGAATGCCTCGTAGGCGCGCTCGTAGTCCTGGGTCTGCATGCAGATCGCCTGGGCTTGCGCCTCGGCCTCTATCGCGTCATCGATACTCATGCTCCATTCCTGGTGGATGCAGCGTTTGGTCATGGCGTGGCCGAATGTCGGCCCGTCGGCCAGTGCCGCCGCCATCTCCTGAGCGTCCGCCAACAGTGTCTCCGCACCGCACAGGCGGTTGTAGAACCCCCAACGCTCTGCCTCTTCGCCATTCATCGAGCGGCCCGTATAGAGCAGTTCCGCCGCGCGGCCCGCACCGATGATGCGCGGCAGGATGTTGCAAGCCCCCATATCGGCGCCGGCCAGCCCCACCCGTACGAACAGAAACGCAACCTTGCTGGCGGCCGTGCCCAGGCGCAGGTCGGATGCCATGGCCAGGATGGCGCCGGCACCGGCGCATACGCCATCCACCGCCGCGACGATCGGCTGGGGGCAGGCGCGCATGGCTTTCACCAGGTCACCCGTCATGCGAGTGAATGCCAGCAGGCCATTCATATCGCCGTTGCGCTGCATTTCCACCAAGGGCCCGATGATTTCGTGTACATCGCCGCCCGAGCAGAAATTGTCCCCCGCCCCCGTGATCACCACGGTCTTGATCTGGTCGGCATAGACCAGATTGCGGAAAAGATCACGCAACTCTGCATACGACTCAAAGGTCAGGGGGTTCTTGCGTTCGGGGCGATTCAGCGTAATGGTCGCCACCTTGCCGTCCAATTGCCATTTGAAATGGCGCGGCTGATAGTTGGCAAAGTTCAGGCCTTGGGGGCTGAAAAGATCGGAGGTGGCTGTCATGATGTTTCACTTGCTAGTGGAAAAGGAAAAATGCTCGCGCAACCGCTGCCTAGCCCACCATCGTGAGGCCGCCGCTCACGCTCAGGACCTGTGCGGTCACATAGTCGGATTCGGCGCCGGCGAAGAACAGAATCGCGTTGGCGGTTTCCTCGGGCTTGGCCAAGCGCCGGAACGGTATGGCTTTCACCAGCGCCTCCTTCAGCTTTTCCGGCTGCGCATGGAAAAGCGGCGTATCGGTAGGGCCGGGGCATATGCAGTTGACATGGATCTGGTAACGCGAGATCTCTCGGGCCAGCGACTTGGTGAAGGCGATTACACCGCCCTTGGCGGCCGCATAGACCGTTTCCCCCATGCTTCCCACCCGCCCGGCATCGCTGGCGATATTGACGATCTTGCCCCGGTTCGCCGCGATCATCGATGGCAGCAACGCCTGTGTCAGCAGCACCGGGCCGGCCAGGTTGATGCTCAAGACCTTGTCGATGAATTCAGGCGTGTTGTCGATGAATGGCTGAATCCGGTCCCATCCAGCGGTATTGACGATGACGTCGATATTCCGGTGCTTTTCCAGTACCTGGGCGGCAGCCTGCAAGACAGAATCCCGGCTCTCCAGGTCCAGGTAGAAGTATTCAACGGATCCGGCAGCCTCGGGCTGCGCCACCAGGCGCGCGGCCCCTTCGCGGTCGATGTCCAGCGCACACACGTGCACGCCTTTGCGAACCAACGCAAGCACCGTCGCTTTGCCGATACCCGAGGCCGCTCCAGTGACCACCGCTACATTCTTTTCGTTGGACATGCCCGTTCCTTCGTCTATGTGGAATTACCTGTCGAGGAAAGCCGCAACGCGTCGTCGTGTGTCGGCGTTGCTGAAGAGTGCTTCAGTCGCATCGAGCTCGGCCTGGAACCCATCGCGCGAGGCGTCTGCGGCCAGCGCAATGCAGGCCTTGGCCGCGGCGAGCGCGGCCGGGGCAAGATCGGCGATACGGCATGCGATCTGCCGCGCATGGTCGGTCAACTGCAAGGCAGGCACCGACCATTGCACCAATCCAAGACGACAGGCGGTCTGGCCGTCGACCACCTCGCCTCCCAGGATCAGCCGCGAAGCGGTGCCCTTGCCGCACAGCCAGGACAGCCGCTGGGTACCACCGGCGCCCGGCAGCAGGCCCAGGCGCGCCTCGGGCAATCCCAGGCTGGCTTCGTGCGCGGCGATCCTCAGGTCGCAGCACAACGCCATCTCCAGTCCACCGCCCAAGGCGGCGCCGCCAATCTCGGCCATGGTGACTTGCGGCAACGCTTCCAGTCGCGCGAAAAGATCATGGAAGCGCCGGATGTCGGCCACCATCGCCTTCGCGCCGGCGGGCTCCGCGAAGTGACTTTGAATCTGCGCCAGGTCGGCTCCGGCGCAGAAGGTCTTGGCAGAAGACCGAACCCACAGCACCGACCAGTCGTTTCGCGCGGCTAGCTGGTCCAGCACGGCATGGAAACAATCAATCCAGGTGTTGTTGATGGCGTTGACCGGCGGCCGCGCCAATGTGGCGGTCGCGATGCCGGCATGTACGTTCACTTCGATCAAGACGCGACTCCCGTGCAGTTCCGGCACCCAAAAAGAATGAACAGTCATTCATTAATCAGGGCGAAATTTGGCTTGCACGCAAAAGCAAGTCCAGGCGGCGATCAAAAATAGAATGAATGATCGTTCATTTACTCGGCCGAATTCTGGCACGCGCGATAGTGCGGTGTCAATACCGCACTACTCCCCCATCGTGCCCTCGCTTCTTGCCGCCTTACAGAGCAGGACGCTGCCGCTGATAGACGCGCCGGCCTCGCACCGTCAACACGGGGCCCAGCATCAGGTCCAGCCCGCGGTCGACATAGGTGTCCACGCTCATCATTCCCCTAAAGCGCCAGGACTTGAGCGCCCATGCATGCGAAAACATGACGAGCTGGTACGTCATGAGCTCGATATCGATCGTTTTCTCGAAGATACCGGCGTCAATGCAATCTTGTATGCATGCCGCGATCAGCGCATTGCTGTCCAGCTCTTTTTGCTGGATGGCGACCCGCCTTTCCTTGCGCAGGGATTTGGTTTCACGGTATGCCAGCACAGTAGCGTTGGCGTTGCTGTCATTGACATGGCAATACGCATGCACGGCGGCGCGGAACCGCTCGAGCGGATCTTCCAGGCCTTCCAGGGCCTTGGGAATCTCTTGCGCATACGTATCCAGCACGGTCAATAGAGCCAGGAAGAGGATGTCTTCCTTGTCTTCGACGTACTGATAGATCAATCCGATACTGACCTTGGCAGCCTGTGCAATCTCCCGGATGGTGGTGACGTGGTATCCATGCTGGCCAAACAAGTCTATGGCCGCATTGATGAACTGACTGCGCCGTTTGGCCACAAGCTCAGGAGCGTCGACCTTGCTCTTGACAGTACCTTGGGGGTTGGTGGGTAGATCCATGTATCGGAATAGGCGCCAGCGGCGCTTTGGACAAAAGGAAATGGTTGGAAGTGTTCCGGTTCGGCAAGTCTATGCCTACAATGACCGCTCAAAATGAATGAGCGTTCGTTTTTTTGCCTTGCGGCAATTGTAACATGTGCACTGGCCGATGCCGCCGGCGCCAACGAGGAGCCATACATGGACCTGGGTATTGAAGGAAAGACGGCGATCGTGACTGCCTCGAGCAGCGGTCTGGGCCACGCCATCGCGCACCGGTTGGCCCGGGAGGGCTGCCGCATCGTGCTATTCGCGCGGTCGCGCGACAAGCTCGAAACAGCTGCCGCGGAACTACGCCAACAACATGGCGTTCAGGCGTTGGCCGTGGCTGGCGATATGGCGCAGGCCGCGGACGTCGACAGGTTGCTCGCCGAGTGCGCCGCATTCGACGGTCCGGACATTCTGGTGTTGAACACGGGCCGCCCTCCTCTGGGCATGCGCACTGTATTGGAGGAAACCGACGATGCGCGCTGGACTGAAGCTTATGAAACCCAGCTATGGGGAGCCGTCAGGGTCGCTCGCCGCATTGTGCCGGCCATTGCGAACCGCGGCTGGGGCCGCGTAATCGGAGTGACCTCGGCATCGGTCAAGCAACCCATGCCCAAGCATGCACTTTCGACTGTCTATCGCGCCGGCGTACAAGCCATGCTCAAGCACATGGCAAACGAAGTCGCGGCTCAGGGTGTTACGGTAAATTCTGTATGTCCCGCCTCCATCGGTACTGAAGCACTTACCACGTCATATAGCGCTGCCGACCGGATCAAGGCTGTACCGCTCGGGCGCCTGGGAACCCCAGATGAGCTTGCCGCAGCGGTCGCATTCTTCGCGTCGGTGCAAGCCGGCTTCATCACCGGCGCCAGCCTGCATGTCGATGGCGGAATGGTTGCGGCCCTGCAATGAAGCCCGGAACCCACTCCGCCGCGCTGGTATTTGTCTGGACCGATATCCCGCCGGCCGATGAGCCGGCGTTTAATGATTGGTATAACCGCGAACATGTGCGCGACCGCGTGCTCGCCATTCCCGGTTATCACTGGGGCAGGCGTTTTGCGGCCATGCGGAGCGGCCCCAAATACCTGGCCCTGTATCGCACCGCATCGCTCTCGATCTTCGAAGACGAGCACTATCAGGCCTTGCAGCGACGGCCCGACGACAATAGCCGACGCTTCATCCCGCTGTTTCACAATACAGTCAAGGGATTCTGCGCCCTGACCGTCGAGTGCGGCGAAGCCGAAGCCGCGTACGCTGCCCTGATCCCTCTTCGGTGGCGCGCTCCGGATCACGATGCGCTGCGCGCGTGGCTGGGACAAGTACAACTGCCCGCGCTACTGACACGCGAATCGATGGTTGCGGCACGCATGGCCGAGACAGATCATGCCCTGACGTCGCGGATGGGCGCGCGCTTTCTTCGGCAAGGCGATCGCACCGTCGATGCGCTGCTGATCCTGGAGGCCACTCATCCCACCCCATTGCGCAGCGCCGTCACGGCAATCGACCTGCAACAGCTGGCACGACTCGGGGCCGTTCCGGATACCCGCCCCGTCATCTTTCGCCAACTGCTGGCGGTCCACCCGCCCGCGACGCGCCCTTGACAAAGCGCATCGCTGGCATCATCATCGAAACTGAACGATCGTTCATTCTTTCCGGGTGAACAGCTGGCGTCGTTCGGCAGATGGTCGTTTACCAACTTCCCAGAGGGAGCAATGACGGCATTCAAACTGAACGACGACCAACGGCAGATCCAAGATCTGGTCAGGCGCATCGCCCAGGAAAAAGTCGCGCCGCGCGCCAACGATATCGACCGCACCGGCGAGTATCCACAGGACATGTTCGAGCTACTGTGCAACCTCGGCCTGTTCGCCCTGCCCTTCCCGCCCGAGCATGGCGGCGCAGGCAGCCTGGTGTCGGCATGCCTCGCCATCGAAGAACTGGGGCGCGTCTGCTACAACACCGCTTACCTGCTGGCCGTCCAATGGACCCCCTTCGGGGCGATTCTGGCTGGCGGCACTGCCGAACAGAAAAACCGCTGGTTACCCGACTTGGCCACCGGCAAGGCCCGCGCGTCGATATCGGTCACGGAAACCCAAAGCGGCTCGGATGTCGGCGGCATCCGTACCCGGGCGCGGCGCGTGCCGGACGGCTACACATTGTCAGGCTCCAAGGTCTGGTGCACTGGCGCCTCGGTATCCGACTACATCTTCGTGGCCGCCAAGACCGGAGAAGACAACACGCGCGCAGGCATCAACCTGTTCCGCGTGCCGCGCGAGGCCAGCGGCCTGCAAATCGGCCGCAAGGAAGAGAAGACCGGAGCGCGCGGTGTGCCCTCCCATCCGCTGTTCCTGGATGATGTCTTCGTGCCTGCCGACGACTGCCTGGGCGCCGAACACGGCGGGTTCAAGCTGGTGATGGAAGCCTTCAACACGGCCCGGCCGATCCACGCGGCACGCGGCGTGGCCCTGGCTCAGGGTGCGATCGACCATGCCGTCGCGTTCATCAAGAACCGCAGCGCGTTCGGCCAGCCGGCAGAGAATTTCCAGGGCTTGCGCTGGATGCTCGCCGACATGGCGATCCAGACCGACGCTGCGCGCGCCCTGGTATATAGCGTCGCCCAATCCGTGGATGACGGAGTCAGCGGCAAGGCGCTGGCACCCATGGCCGCCGCCGCGAAGTGCTTTGCGACCGACGTCGCCATGAAGGTCGCCACGGATGCCGTGCAACTCTTCGGCGCTGCCGGAATCACGACGGACTACCCCATCAACCGCTATATGCGGGATGCGAAAGTCCTGCAGATCATAGAAGGCACCAACCAGATACAACGCAACATCGTCGCCAATGCCCTTCTGGGCCGGGCCGGCTGATCGCGCGATACGACCGGCTGCCCCCCCAGCCACGAACTGCAGAACCCGGAGATGCGCAATGGAAATCGTCGGACTTGGCTTGCATTTCGAAGACCTTCCCCTGGGAAGGAAATTCCGCACCACTGGACGCACCATCACAGAAGCCGACCTGATCAACTACATCAATTGCCTGGGACTGGTCGAAGTCCTGTTCACCAATGCCGAGTTCCGCGCGCGCGACTCGGACATCAAGGGCCGGCTGGTGCCCGGCATGCTGGCCTATGGCATGGCCGAGGGGCTGCTCGTGCAGGCGACGATGCAGCACACCGGCTTGGCCTTCCTGCACATGGAGCTTGATATCAAGGCCCCGATCTTCGTCGGCGACACCATCCACGCTGAAGTCGAAGTCATAGAGGCCCGCCCGAGCAAGAGCCGCCCCGGTCGCGGACTAGTACGCACGCGCAACCATGTTGTCAAGCAAGACGGCACGATTGCCATCACTTACACCCCCCTGCGCATGGTCAAGTGCAAGGAAACGCCATGAGCCATACAAGCGATCACGACAGCGCTTGCACCGGTCCACTGGCCGGAGTGCGCGTGCTGGACTTGAGCCAGTTCATCCTGGGCCCGCTCGCGTCGCAGATTCTTGGCGACATGGGCGCCGATATCATCAAGGTCGAAACGCCGCATGGCGACCTGAACCGCCATATCGGCCCCGAACGCTACCCTGGCATGGCAGCGCTTTTCCTAGGCATGAATCGCAACAAGCGCAGCGTGGTGCTAGACCTGAAACAACCCGAGGCGCTGGCGATGCTGATGCGCATGGCCGGCAATTGCGATGTGTTCATGCACAGCCTCAGGCCTGGTGCTGCCAAGCGGCTGGGTATCGATCCTGCGCGCATCATGGCGCTCAACCCGCGGATCATCTACGCCAGTGCGCCAGGCTATCGTTCGGACGGCCCCAAGCGCGACGCGCCAGCCTACGACGATGTGATTCAGGGCGAAAGCGGCATCGCCGGGTTGGCCGCACTGACGGGCGGCCAGCCGCGCTATCTTCCCACGGTGATCGCCGACAAATTCTGCGGCTATGTGCTGGCATCGGCGGTAGGCATGGCGCTGTACCACCGGGAACGTACTGGTGAAGGGCAGGTCGTCGAAGTACCCATGCTCGAAACCATGATGTCCTTCAACCTGGTCGAACATCTCTGGACCGGGCAGTTCGACCAGCCGATGGGCCCGCTGGGCTACGACCGGGCCGTCATGCCGCACCGGCGGCCGTTCGCCGCCCAGGATGGGCATATCTGTCTGATGGCGACTTCCGACCAGCAATGGGCGAATCTGTTCAGAGCACTGGATCGGCCCGAACTGGCAACCGACCCACGCTACGTCTCGGTGGCGGCCCGCTCGGCGCGGTTTCCGGAGATCTACGGCATCGTCGCCGACGAGATTGCCAAGCGTCCCGTCTCCGAGTGGGAGCAGCGCATGAAAGCCGCCGATATTCCGCATGCGCGCGCCAAGACGCTGCAAGAACTTCCCGAAGACCCTTATTTGGTGGAAACCGGCTACTTTCACCATTACCGCCACCCGGTGGCCGGCCCCCTGGTCACGCCGTCGATCTCGGTCAAGTTCTCCAAAGCGCCGCCGCAATTGCGCCGCCCTCCTCCAACACTGGGCGAACACACTGACGAAATATTGCGCGAGTTCGGCTTCAGCCCGGCCGAGATCGAAGCAGTCAGGCGGGATGTGCCATGACCGAAACGGCGCGCCCATTCTCTGGCCCACTGGCCGGCATCAAAGTCGTGGAACTTGCCGGCCTCGGTCCGGCGCCGATGGCCGCAATGCTGCTGGCGGACCTCGGCGCGACCGTCATCCGCGTGGATCGCCGGCAGCCCGCCGATCTCGGAATCCGGCGACCACGCAAGTATGACCTGCTGCTGCGCAATCGCGACCTGCTGGGCGTGGATCTGAAAGACCCTGCGTCCGTCGCACTGGTGCTCGAGTTGATCGGCCAGGCAGACGCACTCATAGAAGGATTCCGGCCCGGCGTCATGGAACGTCTGGGACTGGGGCCCGATACCTGCCTGCAGCGTAATCCGCGCCTGGTCTATGGCAGGGTCACTGGCTGGGGCCAGTCGGGTCCGCTCGCCCAGGCTGCCGGGCATGACCTGAACTACGTTGCATTGACCGGCGCGATCAATGCCATGGGGAGCGCGGGACAACCTCCCACTGTGCCATTGAGCATGATCGGCGATTTCGGAGGTGGGGCGCTCTATCTCGCCTTCGGCATGCTGGCCGCCCTTATCGAGGCCCGCTCGAGCGGCCAGGGCCAGGTTGTGGACGCGGCGATGGTGGACGGCGTCATCTCGCTGCAGACGATCTTCCTGGGCATGCATGCCGCGGGAATCTGGGACTCGCGCCGCGGCCACAATCCTATCGATTCCGGGTCCCATTTCTACAACGTCTACGAGTGCGCCGACCATAAATGGATTTCAGTGGCGGCACTTGAAAAGAGATTCCACGACGAACTGATGCAGCGGATCGGTATCGATCTGGCCGAGATCGGCGATCACATGGACCCCCGCAATTGGCCCAAGGGCAAGACGCTGCTGGCGGACCGCTTCCGCCAACGTACGCGCGATGAATGGTGTGAGCTGCTGGAAGGCAGCGATGCCTGTTTTGCCCCGGTGCTCTCGTGGGATGAGGCGGTGCAGCACCCCCACTTGCATGAACGGGGCAGCTTCTGCCAGGTGGATGATGTGTGGCAGCCGGCCACGGCGCCGCGCTTCAGCCGCACTCCCGCCGGATTGCCCACGCCGCCGCGCGACATGTCTTCGGACAACAATGCAGCGGCCTTGGCCAAATGGTTGCCGCCTGAACGCATCAAGGCGCTTCGCGCCGCGGGCACTATTGCCTGAGGGCCCTGCACGGGGCAGACAACATGGTCGACTATCACGCGCTCAAAAGCTGGCCTTTCGGCACTATCAAGCATCGCTACGAAGCTCGCGACACCATGCTGTACGCGCTCGGCTGCGGCATGGGCCATGATCCGATGGATCGACGCCAACTGCGCTTCGTGTACGACCAGGGGCTGGTCGCCATGCCCAGCATGGCGGCGGTCATCGGCACGCCCGGCTCGTGGTGGCGGCTGCCTGGCACCGGCGTAGCCTGGGAACATGTCCTGCATGCCGAACAGGATCTTCGCCTGTACCGCCCACTGCCGGCAGCCGCCACCATGACGGCGGGAAACCGCGTCACGCACCTGCACGATCGTGGGCGCGAACGCGGCGCGGTCGCGGGCCTGACGCGAGAGATCCACGACAGCGCGGGCGCACTGGTTGCCCGTGCGAGTCGCATCGAAATACTGCGTCTCGACGGCGGCTTCTCGGCGCAAGCAGGCACGCATGATGAAGCACCTCCTCGGCTGCCCGGAATGCCCGCTGACCCCGGCCCCGCTGACAAGCAAGTCTGCCTGCCGATCATTCCGCAGGCCGCACTTGTCTATCGCTTGAGCGGTGACCCCAATCCCCTGCACGCAGACCCCGATGTGGCCCGTATCGCGGGCTTCGCGCGGCCGATCTTCCATGGCCTGGGCAGCTTCGGCATGGCAGCCCATGCCGTACTGCGCGCCTGCTGCAACTATGAACCCGAGCGGCTGCGGCGCCTGGCCGTGCGATTTTCCGCCCCGATCTATCCCGGTGAAACCTTGCGCTTTCATCTATGGCACGAGCGCGGCGGCACCGCCCGTTTCTGCGCCGATGCGATAGACCGGTCGACACGCGTACTCGACAGAGGTATTGCCGAGTTTTCATAAGAAAAGTTGCCGTACGCAACTCGATTTGCAACCCCAAGGAGGAACCCATGCCAACGAACAAACTGCTGCGTCCCTTGGCCGGTATGGCCATTGCCGCATCACTGCTCATGCCCGCCGCTTCGACTGCCGCATCCAAGTACCCATCCATGCCTATCCGGTTTGTGATCGGCTTCTCTCCGGGCGGATCGACGGATATCATCGGCCGCATACTGGCCAAAAAAATGAGCGACATACTGGGACAACCCATCGTGGTGGAAAACCGCGCGGGAGCCGACAGCTTGATCGCGACGCAATTCGTGGCCCAAGCGCAGAACGACGGCTACACTTTGCTGGTGGCGTCTGGTAGCCACTCTATCAACCCAACACTGTATCCAGACAGTAAGGTCGACCCCGTGAAGGACTTCGCACCGATCGGGCTGATCGGCAGCTCGCCCAATTTTCTGGTCGTGCATCCCTCCGTACCTGCCAAATCAGCCGCCGAGCTGATCGCGTTGGCCAAGGCCGACCCGGGTAAATACAACAGCGCGACATCGGCCAGTACTACCTTTCTCGCCACGGAGCTATTCAAGAAAATGGCCGGCATCAATACCACCAGCATTCCGTACAAGGGCGCCGGACCGGCGACACTCGCACTGCTGGCCGGCGAAGTGCAGTATTCGATCACCAGCCTGACCGGCATGCTGACGCACGTTCAGTCCGGCAAAGCACGGGCGCTGGCGGTGACAGGTGCCCAGCGTTCGCCCTTGGCGCCTGATGTGCCGACCATCAACGAAGAAAGCGTGCCGGGGTACGTTGCCAGCACATGGTATGGCATGTTCGCCCCCGCAGGAACGTCCGCGGATATCCTGCGACGGCTGAGCGACTCGTTGCACGAGGCCATGGATGACCCCGAGGTGCGCAAACAACTCGAGGGCCAGGGCATGCAACTGAAAAAGGACACACCCGAGGAATTCTCTGATTTCGTGAGCAAAGACACGGCGAAATGGGCCCAGGTAATCCGGGACAGCAACGCGCAGGCAGCTCGATGACCACGACAGCAGAACAGGCAGGACCTCGCGTCGCCCTGGTGACCGGCGCTTCCGCCGGGCTCGGCCTGGACATCGCGCGGCGCCTGGCACGCGATGGCTGCCACGTGGTCCTGACGGCCACCCGGCGCGATGCCATCGAGCAAGTGGCCGAGAGCCTGCGGGCCGAAGGGGCTGGCAGCGTCGAGGGAATGGAACTCGACGTCCTGCGCGAAGACAGCGTAGCCAGGCTATTCAGCGAGATCGACAATCGGCACGGCCGGCTGGATATTCTGGTCAACAACGCCGGTATTGCGCCGCGCGTGAACGGCTCCAAGTCGCGGGTCGAAGAGACCACGCTGGCGGACTGGAATCGCACCCTTGCCGTCAACCTGACCGGCACGTTCCTGGTCACCCGCGCCGCGCTGCCGCTACTGAAGCGCTCTCGTTCAGGGCGCATCGTGAATATATCTTCGCGCGGGGGACGGACACGGTCCAAGCTGTCGTCAGCCCATTACGCGGCGTCCAAGGCGGGCCTGCTGGGCTTTGCCCGCATCCTGGCCGACGAAGTGGGGCCGCTGGGCATCACCGTAAATACGGTAGCTCCATCGCGCATCTCGACCCCGATGGCGCATACGGTCGCGAATCCCGCGGCCATCGACGCCCAGTTCATCGCCGAAACGCCGCTGGGCCGGCTCGGCGTTCCCGCCGACGTCAGCGCAGCCGTGGCGTTCCTGACCTCATCCGATGCCAGTTTCCTGACTGGCACCGTCATTGATGTAGCGGGCGGGCAGTTCATGCCTTGATGGTTGCATGACAGCCCCCCGCATTGCTGCGAACCGGCAGGCTCTCGCGCTACCGAGATGCCGACGCCAAAGCGCCGTTCCTGTTCAGCTCTGCATAATGACGCTCTGCGGTCCGATATTCGGCGCTGGAAATATCGGCGGTCTGTTCACCATGCGACAGCTTGTCCAGCCCGGCTTCCTTCCAGTTGCGCAAGTCGGCGCGTACCGCCTCGCGCGATTGGGTGCTTTCGGTGGCGGGAACCTGGGTTTCTTCGGTGGCGTGGGCCGTGCCGGCCATTAGCATGGCGGCCAAGGCAGCGGGAATTGCATACTTGATCGAAATCGACTTGTTCATGGTGTATTCCTCGATAAGGTAACGTGGGTAAGGGCCAACGCTTCGGTCTTGCACACCCAGGCGGCGACCCGTATGCCTACTTTAAGCAGCGGCGACTGACCCGACCTTGACCGCAAATGGACATTCTTGTCAGCCTGCGGCTGGGTAATGCCATGATCCAAGGGCTGTACATAGACGTCACCACATCGACAAAGAGGGTGATGTCATTCAATTGAAACGCGGGCCGGGCCATATCATCTAAACTGCCTTCATTGGCACGGGCCAAGGGTTGATTCGCGGTACGCGGATATGCATCCCGCTTCCTGACAAGAATGTCAGCATTCCGTCAGGGCCGCGACCGGTGCGCCTGCGTAGACTGGCCTTTCGCCCTGTGGCGAGCTTTTCACTCTTTTCGCAAGAGAGCACTGTGCGAATACTCGTCATCGAGGACGAAGAAAAAACTTCTTCCTACATCCTGCGTGGCCTGACCGAGCTGGGCTATACCGTCGATATCGCCGATACCGGCACGGACGGCCTGCACCTGGCACTCGAGTTCGCCTACGACGCCATCGTGCTGGACCTGATGCTGCCCGGCCTGGACGGCTATGGCGTGCTGACCCAGTTGCGCCGCCACAAGGCCACGCCGGTCATCATGCTTTCGGCGCGCGGCGCCGTCGACGACCGGGTCACAGGCTTGCGCAAAGGGGCCGACGACTATCTGCCGAAGCCCTTTTCATTCACGGAACTGGTTGCGCGGCTACAGGCGCTTACCCGCCGCCGCTCCGAATCCATAGAGCTCACCACGTTGCAGATCGATGACCTGACCATCGACCTGCTGGCACGCAGGGTGATCCGAGCCGGGCAGCGGCTGGACTTGACCGCCAAAGAGTTCGCCTTGCTAAGCCTGCTGGCGCGCCATCAAGGAGAAGTGCTGTCCAAGATGATGATCGCCGAGCAAATCTGGGACATGAATTTCGACAGCGACATCAATGTCGTCGAAGTGGCCATCAAGCGCGTGCGTGCCAAGGTCGATGCGCCCTATCCTCGCAAGTTGCTGCACACGGTGCGCGGCATGGGCTATGTGCTCGAGGACAGGCATGCCAACGGGCCCGCCGAGGCCACATGAAACTCAGCCTGCCCATCGCGTGGCGCCTGGCCACCATGTTCGCGATCACCGCGGCCGTGGTGTTCTCGGGCGTGGCTTTCTTCCTGTACCACTTTCTTTCGGACTCGATTCGCGCGCAAGTGCGTTCCGAGCTGGAATTCCACCACACCCTGCTCGACCCGGTCATCGAAACCCGCCACACCGAGCAGGAATGGCAGTTCGTGCATCGCAAGCTCGACGGCATGGCCCAGGAAGGCTCACGCGTGCGCTACTGGATCAAGTCGCCCGACGCCCGGTATTCGTATGGCGAGCCTTTCGTGCTGAAAACAGGCTGGAAAATGCCCGAGAGCCAGTTCGGGTTCGTCAAGGTACGCGACCCGGTCAAGATATGGGCCGTGCTGAGCCGCACCATTCCCGCCTACGAAGGCCGGCCGCCGATCGAATTCCTGGTGGCGCTGGACGCCACGGCATACATAGAGACCAAAGAGAATTTCACGCGTGTCATGGGCATCGCCTCCGGCCTGGGTATTCTGCTGGTGGCGGTGCTGGGATACTGGATCGCCAAGCTGGGCCTGCTGCCCGTGCGCAGGCTCAGCCGCCAGGCGTATGGGCTGCCGCCCAACAACCCGCGAGAACGGCTGGACATCGCCGGCCTGCCTCCAGAGATCCGCGAATTGGCCGTCTCTTTCAATAATGCCCTGGAACGCCGCGAGTCGGCGTGGCTGCAGCTAGAAGGGTTCAACGCCGACGTTGCCCACGAACTGCGCACGCCATTGACCAACCTGATCGGACAGACCCAGGTTGCGTTGGCACGCGAGCGCGACCTGGGTGTATTGCAGGACGTGCTGGAATCGAATCTGGAAGAGCTCGAGCGCATGAGCAGCATCGTCAACGACATGCTGTTCCTGTCGTGCGCCGAGAACGGCCACCGCGCCGCCGAGCTCAGCGAGTTTTCCCTGCAAAAAGAAGCACAGAAGACGGTGGAATACGTCGAGTACTCTTTTGCGGAACGCCACCTGGCCGTTCGCGTGCAAGGCGACGTGCAGGTGCGGGCCGACAAGCGCCTGTTCCATCGCGCCTTGGCCAACCTGCTGTCCAACAGCGCGCGGCATGCCCATGCAGATACGGAAGTCACCGTGTCCATCGAGGCCCGTGGCGAATACGTATGGATCTCGGTATCCGATCGGGGCGACCCGATCCCCGCAGACCAGCAGTCTCGATTGTTCGAGCGCTTCTACCGGGGCGATGCGGCCCGCACGCGCAGCGGCGTACACCACGGGCTGGGTTTGTCCATCGTCCGCGCGATCGCCTCCATGCACGGGGGCACGGTATTCGTGCGCAGCGCACAAGGCATCAACACCTTCGGCTTTTCGTTGCTGCGGTCTATCTGAGCATGCCTGTTCCGATGCCCACCGCCCGCCCCCCTTGGTCCAGAACCTGACAAACTCATGAATCGGTCTCATCAGAACAAGCAGGGAACATTGGCCGTTCAGTTCAATGGCGCATCCGCCCACGCCTCGGCCGCCGTGCCGGGCGCGCCGGCAATGCCGGCCCCGCCGCCGTCCCAGGCCAAACCCGATGGCGTGCTGTCGGTCTTCGATGCGATAACGATCATGGTGGGCCTGGTCGTCGGGGTGGGCATTTTCAAGACCCCCTCGATCGTCGCCGCCAATGTGAGCTCTGAATGGGCCTTTCTTGCCGTGTGGGTCGCGGGCGGGCTGATCACCCTGGTGGGCGCGCTTTGTTATGCCGAACTGGCCGCCGCCGAGCCTCATGCAGGCGGGGAATATCACTTCCTGTCGCGCGCCTACGGGCGATCGTTCGCCATGTTGTTCGGTTGGGCCCGGTGCACGGTGATCCAGACCGGCGCGATAGCCGGCGTGGCCTTCATGCTTGGCGACTACATCACCCAGATTTTCCCGCTGGGGCCCTATGGATCGGCCATCTACGCCGCGCTGGCGGTGCTGCTGTTCACCGGCATCAACATCATCGGAACCGCCGAAAGCAAGACCCTGCAGGTGCTGGTAACCTTCATCGAAGTGGCGGCGCTGGCCGCGATCATTCTGTTCGGCCTGTTCGGCACGTCCGACGCCGGCACGCCAGCCATCCAGCCACTGCCCGTCGAGACGGCCGCCCTGGGTACGGCCATGATCTTCGTGCTGCTGACCTTCGGCGGCTGGAACGAAGCCGCATACCTGACCGGCGAATTGAACGATGCGCCCCGCAATATCGCGAAGGTACTGACGCTGGGCACGCTGATCCTGATCGGGCTGTATACCCTGGCCAACCTGGCCCTGCTGTCGATACTGGGCCTGGATGGACTGCGCGGATCGGAAGCCGTGGCCGCGGACATGATGCGCATCGTTGCAGGGCCGGCCGGCGAGGTCATCGTTACCCTGGCGGTAGTGATAGCGGCAGTATCGACGCTCAACGCGACGATCTTCACCGGCGCCAGGGTGTTCTATGCCATGGCCCAGGACCTGGCCATACTGCGCTGGATCGGCATATGGGACGGGCGGGGCAAGTCTCCCGCCAACGGACAGATCGCCCAGGGCATCATCGCGCTTGCCTTGATCGCCATGGGCGCCTTCACGCGCGACGGCTTCAAGGCCATGGTCGACTATACGGCGCCCGTGTTCTGGGGCTTCCTGCTGATGGTGGGCATGGCGCTATTCGTGCTGCGGTGGCGGCACCCTGAACGCAAGCTGCCGTATCGCGTTCCGCTCTACCCCTTCACGCCCATCGTGTTCTGCCTGACATGCCTGTACATGCTGCACGCCAGCATCAAGTACACCGGCACGGCGGCGCTGATCGGGCTGGCCGTGCTGGCCGCCGGCACGCCGATTCTGCTGTTCAAGAGAAAGCTTGCAGACCCTGTCGTGGCCGCTTCCTCGCGGCACGATATTCCTTCTTGAAGTGACGACCCAAACAGGAGAGTGACGATGAAAGCCCTGCACAAATCCTTGGCCGCTGCCGCGATCTGCGCCTTTGCCCTGCATGGCAATGCTGCGGCGCAGGCCCAGAACGCCGAGTCCGCACCCTACAAGCCAACGGTAGGCCAGTCCGGCAAAGATGTGGTGTGGGTACCCACGCCGCAGGCCCTGGTCGACCGCATGCTGGATATGGCGGCGCTTACCCCGCAAGACCGATTGGTCGACCTGGGCTCGGGCGATGGCCGAACCGTGATCACCGCCGCCCAGCGAGGCGCCACCGCACGCGGCATCGAGTTCAATCCCGACATGGTCGCCCTGGCCCGGCAAGCCGCCCAGGCCGCGGGCGTGGCCGACCGCGCCAAGTTCGAGCAGGCGGATATCTTCGAGTCGGATTTCTCGGAGGCCACGGTGATTACGCTTTTCCTGCTGCCCGACTTGAACGTCAAGCTGCGCCCCATCCTGCTGGACATGCCACCGGGCACCCGAATCGTCTCCAACTCGTTCACCATGGACGATTGGGAGCCCGACGAAACCGCACAGGCGGGTGGCGAGTGCTCGGCCTATTGCAGCGCCTACAAGTGGGTGGTGCCGGCCAAGGTCGCCGGCACCTGGCAGCTGTCAGGCAAAGAGCTGGTGCTTGAGCAAACGTACCAGAAGCTCGCCGGATCGCTGCAGGACGGCGGCAAGGCCACACCGATCAGCGATGCGTGGCTCAACGGCGACCAGATCCAGTTCATGGTAGGAACGCAACGCTATACCGGCCAGGTGTCGGACAAGACCATGCAAGGCACCATTGACGGCAACGGTACCTGGAGCGCGACGCGGAGCTAGCCTCGGCGCGGGACGTTCCCATGGTTGCAGGGGCCGGGTTTCCGGCCCCTGGTGCATTGCCAGGACATCTATCAGCGTACAAGCCTTAGTCCAACTTCACGGGACAAGGGGCGGTGAAAGGAATTTCCATGCAATCTTCACCGAAGAAAATATTGCCCTTGTATATCTCGGCCACATCTCGAACGATCTGTTCCCGCAACCCGGGGTGGTCGAACTGCTCGGTCACGTGAGAGATGACCAGGTTGCGCACGTTCGCCTCCGCGGCCATCTCCGCCAGTTCGCGGTGACCCATGGTGAACGCGGCGAAGGTCTTGCTGGGCGCCGTTCCCGACATGTAGTGGCACATATGAACCAGCACATCGCAGTCCCTTGCCAGTTCGCCGAGGGCGCGGCTGGGGCCCGTATCTCCCGAGTAGACAAAGGATTGGCCGTCGGCATCCAGCCGGTAGCCGTAAGACACGAGATGCGGCGCGAAGTGGTTCACCGGCGCGACGCGCACGGTCCATCCGGGTGCTTGTACCGCGGCATCGGCCGTCAGCTCATGCAGGCGCGGAGCGGGCCTGGCGCGCATCCCCTGCCCGCCACGGGCGTGATAGACGTCGATGCTGGCCTGATTCTCGGTACGCGAAACGAGGTCGGGACCAAAGGCGCCGTCATCGGCAATGAGGCGCTCGGTAATCAGCTTGAGCGGCGGCGGGCCATACACGTCCAGTTCGTCGATCTTTCCCGCGCCTTGGTCCCACCGGGTAAGCAGCAGGCGCGGGTAGTCTCCCATGTGGTCATAGTGGTGGTGGCTGAAGAATGCATGCGAGACCTCGGTGGCACGGATGCCCAGCTCCAGCAATCGATGGTGGGCGCCAAACCCGTGGTCGAACACGATGTATGTCTCGCCCACGCGCACCACATAGCCCGAGCACATCCTGCGCAGCGAAGGCGTGGGCGTGCCCGTGCCAAGTAACCAGAGTTTCATGTCCGTCCTTATTCGGCGCCAATGCCGAGTTCCTGGATCAATTGCTTGTACTTGGCTTGCTCTGCTTCGACGAACGACTGGAACTGCGCGGAACTCATCGCGTTCGTCTCGACGCCTTGCATGGCAAGCTTGGTCTTGATGTCTTCGGACTGCAGCGCCGCGGCGATTTTCCCGTGCAGCAACGCCTGGATTTCCAGCGGCACATTTTTGGGAACGAAAAACCCGAACCAGCCAGACAGATCCAGCCGGGCATATCCGCTTGCGGCCAGCGCGGGCACTTCCGGCAGGGCAGGACTGGGCTGCTTCGAGGCCACGCCCAGCGCGACCAGCTTGCCGCTTTTCACGAACGGAATCGCGGGTGGCATACCCGAGAAATACACATCGACCACCCCGCCCACCGTGTCGGCCACAGCCTGGCTGCCGCCCTTATAGGGAATGTGCGCCATCTGGATGCCGGCCTCCTTGGCCAACAGTGCCCCGGCGATATGCGCGGGGCTGCCTGGGCCGGCCGACGCATAGGAAACGCGGTCGGGGGACGCCTTGGCAAGCCGGACCAGGTCTTGGATCGATTCGACGCCCAGGCTGGGGTTGGCCACCAGCAACAGCGGCGTGGAGCCGGCCATTGCCACGGGTGCGAAGTCGCGCGCCACATCGTAGTTGACCCCTTTCTGCACGATCGGATTGATGACCATTTCCGATGTGTAGGCCAGCAAGATGGTGTAGCCGTCGGGCGCCGCACGCGCGGCGGTCATTGTCCCGATCGAACCCGCGGCGCCGCCCTTGTTTTCCACGATCACCGACTGACCCAGGTCGTCGCCCAACTTCTTCGCGACCAGTCGCGCGATGACATCGCCGGTGCCGCCCGGACCGTAGGGCACGATGATACGCAAGGGCTGGTCAGGGTAGGACGTGGCGGCACCGGCGAAGGGGCTCGCCAGGGCCGCGGCTGACACCGCCGCGGCGGCGAACAGCCGAGCGGCCAGGCTCCAGCAGGTCGAATGGCTTTGATGGTCTTTCATGGGCACACCCCTTGGATGAGTTTTTTTGCTTTCCGGGACATAATTTTGATGTAATCGAATGGTTTTGGGTCATAACTATTTCGTTATTCAAAACCAAGGGTTTTCCCGGAGATTGCGATGAATCTGCTGGCCAAGAATGCGCTATTTACCAAGCTGCGATTCAAGGATCTTCTGCTGCTGCGAGAAATTGCGGCCATGCGGTCGTTGACGGCAATAGGAGAATCCCGCGGCCTGTCGCAGCCGGCGCTTAGCCGTGCCCTGCGCGATACCGAGGCCGCCCTGGGAGTCCAGGTGTTCTCGCGCGAGAAGGGCGCCCGGCTTGAGCCGACACCGATCGGGCGACAGGTTCTCGCCCGCGTGGACCTGCTGCTGGCCGATGCCGGCGCGCTGCAAAGCGAACTGCGTGCCTTCCAGGAAGGAAGCGGTTCGCACCTGCGCATAGGTGTGATTCCCTTTGTTTCGAACACACTGCTGGAAACACTGCTCCGGCAACTTGCCGGGGAACCCTTGCGCATGTCGGTCAGCACCTATGAAGCCTCGACCGATCAGCTTGTTGCCGCACTTCGTCGCCAGGAACTGGATATCGTGCTCGGCCGAATTTCGGTAGATGCGTTATCCAATGAGTTGTCGCAGGAAAAGCTGTTCACGCAAACAGCCTCGATGCTCGTCAGCGAGGCGCTTTACAAGCAGCGAGCGAAGTTGGATCTGGAAGCGCTGCATCGATTCTCGTGGGTCTTGCCGCCAGCGAACAGCCCCACGCGCCTGGCCTTCGTCGAGGCATTCGTCGGCCGCGACGCGGTTGCGCCCACCGCCCGCATCGAGGCCACCTCGGCGCGGGTTGTACATTCGGCAATCAGTTCCGGCATCGCAGGCCTGGGCCTGCTCCCCCTGGATATCGGGCGCGAACTCGAGACTTGGGGCAAAGTCCGTTGCCTGGCCTTTCCCGCTCCGTTTCGCATGCCGACGGTCGGCTTGATCATGCTGTCGAAGAATCGCGCCCGAGCCGCGAACAGCATCGTTCGCGACGTCGTGCACCAGGCTATTGCGCAGGTTTCGGCCTACGCTTGAGCGCTGGCGTCGTGTTCCAGCGTGCCCGCCGGATCGCACTCCGACGCCACCACCACGGCCAAACGCCGCTGCCGCCCACCACGCCCAGTCCCAGGCCCAGCATCGCCACGCCGGCCTGCCATGCCACACCCCCCCCGCTCGCCCGTGTGCAAGGGGTAGATGATGGAATTCACGCGCATGCCCGGGTCCAGCTCGTTCAAGCGATGCTTTGCCAGCACCGCGCCGCTGCGCGGATCCAGCCAGACCGTGGAGCGGCCATTGGAATGCGGATCTTCCGCGGCAGCATCGGTCCGGTGCCCATCGGCCACACCGGGGCGGTTGTGCGCGGCGCACCGTTCAACTGGCTGATCCAGCCGCCTATCGGCCGCCAGGCCAAGTACCAGGCCTTATCGCCAGGCCAGGGGCCCGAGAGTGCGGGATGCCCTGCGGGTCGATCCGGCACCATGAAAAAGGCGCCGCCTGGCGGAGCCCCTGCCATCGTGTGGCGCAACCGGCCAGGCCCGGCGGCTTGTGTCTTCAGCCAGAATCGCCTCTGGGCGCCAGGCGCGATAGTGGCGAATGAGCCGGCTCAGCGAGGCGCGGCTCGACGGCGACAAGGTCCAGGCCACAAAACAAGCCTTCAGGCGCTCATGATTATTCTCATATTTCGGCGCCGAAGGCCGCGGGCCCCAGGCAGGATAAAAGGCCGCCCTGCCCGCGTTTTATCCCCAGGAAGTGCATCACTCGACGAACGAGTAGAATTTTCGAGTGAAAGAGAGCTACCGATCGAAGACGCCAGATTCAGCCGCCAGCCCCTTATCGGGTCAAAGGCAGGCTGGCCGAGCAATGGTTTCATGTCCGCAATCATCATGCCTTGCACACCACGGGAAGCAGATTCATGACCGAAACATCCGCAGCGTCACAACAAGCCCGGCCCTTGCAGATCGACGACATTACCGTCATCGACAATACCAAGCTGAAGAAGGCCGTGACGGCCGCCGCACTGGGCAATGCGATGGAGTGGTTCGACTTCGGCGTCTATGGTTTTGTCGCCTTCGCGCTGGGCAAGGTGTTTTTCCCGGATGCCTCGCCCGCGGTCCAGACCATCGCCGCGCTGGGCACATTCTCGGTGCCGTTCCTGGTTCGCCCCCTGGGCGGTGTCTTTTTCGGCGTGATGGGCGATCGCTTTGGCCGGCAGAAAGTGCTGTCGCTCACCATCATCATCATGGCGATCAGTACCTTCTGCATCGGGCTGATTCCGTCATATCACACCATCGGCTTGTGGGCGCCTATCCTGCTGCTGTTGTGCAAACTGGCCCAGGGTTTTTCAGTGGGGGGCGAATACACGGGCGCGGCGATCTTCGTTGCCGAGTATGCGCCCGACCGCCAGCGCGGGTTCCTGGGCAGTTGGCTGGATTTCGGCTCTATTGCCGGTTTCGTGCTGGGCGCGGGAATGGTGGTGCTTCTGCAAACCATGCTTAGCGAACCGACCTTCCTGGACTGGGGCTGGCGCGTGCCATTCTTCGTAGCCGGGCCGCTGGGGCTGCTGGGCCTGTATCTGCGCCATGCCGCCGAAGAAACGCCCGCGTTCACGCAGCAACTGGAAAAGATGGCAAAGGAAGACCGCGACGCCTTGCAAGAGCGGCCGACGGTATCCTTTCGCGAGATATTTTCCAAGTACCGCAAGGCATTGCTGATCTGCATAGGCATGGTCCTGGTGACGAACATCACCTATTACATGCTGCTGACCTATATGCCCACCTATCTGTCGCGCAGCCTGGGCTATTCCGAAGAGCACGGCGTGCTGATCATCGTGGTGGTCATGATAGGGATGCTGTTCGTGCAGCCCGTCGTAGGCTTTGCCAGCGACAAGATTGGCCGCAAGCCCTTTCTGCTGGTCGGCAGCATCGGCTTGCTGTTGCTGGCGCTGCCCGCGTTCAAATTCATCGGCAGCGACAATACTGGCCTGATTTTCCTGGGCCTGCTGTTCATCGCGGTGTTGCTGAACTGCCTGACCGGCGTAATGGCGTCCACGCTGCCGGCGCTGTTCCCGACGCGCATCCGCTACAGCGCGCTGGCAAGTTCTTTCAATATCGCGATCATCGTCGCCGGCCTGACTCCCACCGTGTCCGCGTGGCTGGTCGAGGAAACCGGCAACTTGATGATGCCCGCCTTCTATCTGATGGTGGCAGCCGCGATCGGCCTCATTACGTCGTTCTTTCTTCCCGAGACGGCAAATCGGCCGATGCGAGGCGATACGCCGAACGCGTCCAGCCCCCACGAGGCCAAGGCCCTGCTGAAGCAAGCGTACGAGCATATCGAGGAAAGCCTGGCGGATATCGAGACCGAGATCGCGACGATGGAAGAAAAACTCGAGGCACTGCGGCAGCGCCGCCAACGCCTTGCGGATCGTCATCCCCATCTGGAATGAACCGCCCTGTTCCAGCCTGGATCTGGCCACACACCCCGACAAGAATGACCCAAGAGACTCAATGACCACCGCAGCACCTGCTTGGCTTATGCCTGTAGCGGCAATTTTCACCCTGCAGACCACCTCGTCATTCTTGACCCGGCTTATTCCCATCATTGCCCCGGCAATGGCTATCGAGTTCGGCTGGAGTGGCAGTTCCATCGGTTACCTGACCGCCAGCAATTCCCTGGGAGGGCTCGCCATCCTGGTTGCGGGCTCGGCCATGCTCAGGCAGATAGGCGGCATGCGCACCCTGCAACTTACCTTGGTCCTGGGCGCCGCTTGCATGGCGTTCTTGTTGTATCCCAGCCTGGGAATCGCCCTGGTGGCCTGCTTTGCCATGGGCTTGAGCAATGGCGCCGCCAATCCGGCCGGCAGCGAAGTCCTGCAGCGGTATTCGCCGCCAGGCATGCGCAATCTGATGTTTTCGATCAAACAGGCCGGAGTGCCTTTGGGCGGCGTGATTGCGGGGCTGCTGGTTCCCGCGGTGGTGGCCTTGGCCGGATGGCGTATTGCCCTTTTTATCTGCGCGCTTATCGTGATACTGCCAACCGGGCTGACCTGGCGGCTAAGCGCCGGCCTGGATGAAACCCCGGCAAAGAAGCGCGTCGCGTCCCCCATCCCGACCTTGCAGTCCCTGCGCACGCTGAGCGTGCCGCTGGCTTCGTTGATGCGCAGCCGCGGCCTGCTGAAGATATCGCTAGTCGGTAGCTTGTTTGCCGTGTCGCAAAGCTGCTGGTTCACCTTCACGGTGATCTACCTGATAGACGGCCTGGGCTATTCCCTGGGCCTGGCCGGGATGGTGTTCGCCGTGATGCAGGCCGGTGGCGTGATTGGCCGTATTGCCTTGGGCTGGTTGTCGGACCGCTTGGGTTCGGCCACCGCCACATTGTCGATCGCGGCAATATTTTCGGCGGCTACGACGGCGCTGCTGGGGCTGACCAACCCTGAATGGCCGCTATGGACGGTTATCTTGCTGGCGTTTATTGCGGGTTGTTCGGCGGCAAGCTGGAACGGCGTACAGATCGCGGAAGTCGCGCGGCGATCGCCATCCCATTTGATTTCGGAAACGGCGGCGGGATCCAGCATCTTGGTCAACCTGATCAATATGCTGGCGCCCACGGCTTTCGCGGCGTTTGTTGCGGTCAGCGGGCGCTACGATTACGCCTTTATCTGCGCGGGCGCATGCACGCTGCTGGTACTGGTGTTCCTGCCGCGCGAACCGCGTGGCGATTCCGGCACGCCCGGGCGCACGGCCCGCCCTGCCTGATGCAACCGGACAAGGCCCGCGCCGCGCGTGGGCCCATCACCATCAAGACAGCGCGCTGCCGGCGCTGCGCATGGGAATTTTCAGATAGTGCACGCCATTGGCCTCGGCCTGTGGCCAGCGGCCCGCCCGGATATTGACCTGGATGGAAGGCAGCATCAGCCTGGGGGCCGACAGCGTGGCGTCGCGTTGCCGGCGCATCGCCACGAACTGGTCTTCCGTCACCCCGTCGTGCACATGCACGTTGTGCATGCGCTGTAGCGCAACAGTGGTTTCCCAGGCATAGGTATCGCGGCCCGGGGCCTTGTAATCGTGGCACATGTAAAGACGGGTGTGCCCGGGCAAGGCCAGCAGGCGCCGGATCGAACGATACAAGCCCTGGGGGCAGCCACCCGGGAAATCGGCACGAGCCGTGCCGTAGTCAGGCATGAACAGCGTATCGCCCACGAAGACGGCGTCGCCTATTTTGTACGACACACAGGCGGGTGTATGGCCCGGAGTATGGATGACTTCGACGGCCAGGCTGCCGATGGCAAGCACATCGCCGTCGCTAAACAGGCGGTCGAACTCGCTGCCGTCGCCCGATACCGATTCCAGGTTGAATATTGGCCGAAAGACGTTCTGTACCTGGCGTACATATTCGCCTATACCGACCCGGGCGCCCGTGCGCTGCTTGATATAGGGGGCCGCGCTGAGATGGTCGGCATGCACATGTGTCTCGAGCACCCAGGCGATTGCCAGCCCTGCTTGCCGCGCGGCATCGAGCACGCGATCGGCCGATGCAGTGGATGCCTCACCCGACGCGTGATCGTAATCGAGTACAGGATCGATGACCACCGCCTGGCGCGTCGCGGCATCGGCAAGCAGATAGGTTACGGTCTGGGTGGCTTCGTCAAAAAACGCATCGATCGGAGCCAGGTCTTTCATGATCGCCCCTTGGGGATAAACAGGCCGCGCCAGATGGCATTGCGGTTTCCTCTACGCCAACCGGAAGAAACGCCATGATAGGCGGCAACAGCCCATCATAGCGTTCCACTGGCGCGTTGATAAGCCGATTTATGGCCTTAGCCCGCAAGCCTGGCGGATGGCTATCTGAACCGGCGATGGCGGCAACGCCGGATCGAATTCACCGGCAGGCAGCAGCAGCGGCTACGCCATGAAGCGCAGCCGGTGTCCCCGATGGGATTGCGAGGCATGGACAAGAAATGGTTGGACATTGCACGTCGGCCGCTGCCGGCCACAGGTGGACATCGGTTGCTGGATCAGCCGTCGAATTTTTCAGCATAGAGATCGCGCAGCCAGTCCACGAAGACACGGACCCTAGGGGATAGCTGGCGATGAGAGGGATAGAGGGCACAGATGGGCAAGTCTGGGCAGGCCCATTCCGACAAGACCTGGACCAGCCGCCCCGCCTTCAGATGCTCTTCCAATCGAAAGCGCGGCACCTGGATCAGCCCGCAGCCGGCTAGCGCAGCACTTGTATAACATTCGGCATCGCTGACAGAGATCCAGCCGCTGGCCTCGAACTCTTGCAGTTTGCCGTCTACGATGACGGAAAACGGATAGCGGTAATCATTGCCTCGCGAAAAAAAACCGATTCCCTGATGCTGTTCCAATTCTTGGGGATGCTTGGGTGCGCCGTATCGAGCCAGGTAATCGGGGCTGGCGCAGATAATCTCTTGCAGGCTTGCAAGCTTCCTGATGACCAGCGAAGAGTCGCGCGGCCGTCCCGCCCTCACTACGCAATCGATGCCTTCCTTGACCAGATCGACCAGGCGGTCGCCGCTGCTGAGAATCACGTTGATATCTGGATAACGCGCCCTGAACTCGCCGATACGCGGCAGGATGATCATCGTCGCATGCGCACCGTGCACATCCAGCCGCAAGGTTCCATGAGGATTGGCGATATGAGTGCTTATTGAAGACTCGGCGTCTTCGAGTTCGGCCAGAACCCGCTTGCTGCGTTCGTAGAAGGCTTGCCCATCCAGGGTCGGCTTTACCTGGCGTGTCGTGCGATCCAGCAGTCGCGCTCCCAGCCGGCTCTCGAGCTTCTTGATCGCGTGGGTGGCAGTCGCGCGCGGAATTTCCAGCACTTCCGCGGCTTCTGTGAAGCTGCCGAGTTCAACGATACGGTTGAATAACTGCAATGCAAGAAAGCGGTCCATAAGAGGCCAGTAGTTGGTGGACACCGTGCAACCGCAGCAATTTCACAGCATATGTCCGTTAGAGGTCAATCGGGCGTTTTCAGAACCTGCCTCATCACGTCGCTTTGCCAATCGAAATACGGGTTGAAGGTCAGGCGCGCATGGACCTTTCCTTCTTCCTGGTAGCCCCAGTCCGAGAACCAGACAGGGCCACCTTGCTGGCAGGCGACCCGCGCCGCTTCACTCTGCCCGTTCCAGCAAAGGCGCAGGCTTCCCGTCGTGCCATAGAGCTTGTTGCTAGGCGAAAACAACAAGCCCATATGGGAAAACTGGCTGATCTGCAGTTCGGGAAGACGGTCCGTCCGGACCAGTACGCGCTGGTCCCGGCCAAGCTGGCCGTCGTCGTTGCCGTACCAGATCAGCCGACTGGCTGGATGAGTGAAACGGGAATTGAACACTTTCGACAAGTATGCCGTATCAAGCACCGAATCATGTTCGGCCACCACCATCAAGACAGGCTTGCCATAGGGCGCACCGCGCAACGCTTGGCGCGCCTGCCGGCTACTGCGATAGAACTGCGCGAAACCATTCGTCGGAACCGTCATGTAGCGCACGGCATTCTGCAGCGGTCGAGTATCGTCCGGCTCGCGCAGCCAGGGCCTGGCCCACGCAATAAGCGGGGTCAACCAGTCGTAGGCGCTATTCGACATGAAGGCCGGTGAAAAGAGAAGCAGCCCCGCCACGTCGGGGTGCGCATAGGCATAATCGACAACCAGGTTGGCGCCTGTTGAAAAGCCTCCCAGGTAGACCTGTTCGACCTCGCGGCGCAACGCCTCGGCCTGCTCGTCGACCACACGGCGCCAATCTTCAAGCGTTACGTCCAGCAGATCTTCCGGGCGCGTTCCATGACCGGGCAGCAAGACCGCGCGAACCAGAAACCCCTGCGCGGCCAATTGCTGGCCAATATCGTGAAAGGACCAGGGAGAGTCTCCCAGCCCATGAACCAGCAACACACCCCGGTGGGGCTGCCCCGCAGGGCGCCATTCCCGAGGCGCGTTCCAGGCGAGCTCGAGCGCGAAATCGCCGTCTTGACGGACGCGCCGTTGTTGCAACGTCTGGAGGGCATCTTGCCGATAGGTATCGAACGAGACCTGGCGCGGCGCGTGGCCTGCCTGATCTCTTACCGCGCAAGCAGTGGCAGCCAGCAACGCCGCAACACCCACTGCGCCGCAAAACAGCGCCCTTATCAAGCGACTTGGTGCTTTCACGATGGACCAGCTTTTCAAAGCGTGATGAGATGATTATCCGCGATGCTCGTATGGCCGCCGCCAGGGCGGCGGCTGTAGCCGATCATACCTGCACATTGCCAGGCACAGGCGCTTTCACGTCATTGCGCCATTACAGTAGTCATGCGTCGAGCAAAGCCTTGACCCGCTCGGGAGTGAACGGCATATCGCGCAGGCGTCTCTTCGTCAACGCGTAGACGGCATTGGCGACGGCTCCCCCCGTCATCGGTACGCCGATCTCGCCTGCCCCGGACGGATTGGCGTCGGATTCGACAATCCGGACTTCAATCTGCGGAACCTCATGGATGCGCAGGGGCTCGTAGTCATAAAAATTGCTTTGTTGAATCTGGCCTTGGATGATGGTGACTCGTTCCTTCAGCAAGCCAGAAAGGCCAAAGATGATGCCGCCCTCGGCCTGCGCCTCGAGATTCTTCGGATGAATGGCCATTCCGGGATCGACAGCGGCCCAGAATCGGTGCAAGCGGATCTGCCCCGATTCGCGATCTATCGAAATCTCGGCGACGCCGGCCCCGACAGTGGTTTTATAACCAGCGAATGCAAGCCCGTGGGCCCGGCCACTGGGCGCATTGCCGAAGTTCGACATCGAGACAACCGCATCCAATACCGCCCGGCCGCGCGCACTTTTCGCGAGCAGGCTGTGCCTGAATGCCACCGGGTCGCTGTTGGCCGCTTCAGCGAGTTCGTCCACGAAACATTCACGCGCAAAACAGTTTGGCCCCCAACCGATACCCCGCCATGCCGAAACGCGTGAGCCTCGTTCAAGAATCACATGGTCGGCGAGTAGGTCGGGTATATCGTAGTCAGTGCTTTCCGTTCCTTCCATTACCAGCACATCGCGATTCTTGGCGTGCTGCCAGCGCGATGGCGCGGCATAGGCCAGAATCGAGGGGCTGGCGACGCGATGGTGAAATGCCACGACACGACCGTTTTCGTCCAAGGCTGCCTGCAGCTTATGGGCAGTGGCCGGACGAAGCCAGCCATTCTTGACGTCGTCTTCACGCGTCCACATCAGCTTGACAGGCCGCTTTACCTGCCGCGATATCATTAATGCATCGCGCAGATTGTCGCGCGCGAAGAAAGTTCTACGCCCGAACGATCCTCCCATCTGCATGGCGTGGAAGCGGATCCGGTCAGGGGTGGTCTGCAATGCCTGCGCCGCCGCTGCAACGGAAACAGATTGGCTTTGAGTACCAAGCCAGATTTCGGCGCCCTTGCCATCGGCGTCGACGGCCGCTACTGCGTTCAGCGGCTCCATCTGCCCATGGTAGATGTATTCGGTGGTGAAATTGGCTGTCAGGCGCCGGTGACGGCCGCCATTGAAGGCCGTTGCGGCATCCCCGCGTGCTTCCCATGCTGTCGCGGCACGTTGCGCATCGTTGACGGCCGCCACTGTTGCAGCAAGCTCGGTTTCACTGTTTGCCGAGCGAAACGGCGACTCGGTGCTCCATTCGACTTTCAAGAGATCCCGCGCCTGCAGCGCCGTTTCCCAGCGTTCAGCCACGACGACAATAGAGTGAGCCAGCTTGATCACATCGACCACGCCATCCAGGGCCTTTGCCTCGGCACCGGACACGGCCAGCGGCACCTCGCCCTCGACCGGAGGGTGCAACTGGGCAGCGTAGACCATGCCCGGCAGCCGCACGTCGATCGAGTAAACCGCGTCGCCCCGGACTTTCCCTGGAATGTCGCGACGCTCAAGATTGGTGCCGATCAAGCGATACGCAGACCGGGGCTTGAGGTCCGAATCGGCAATTCCGGGAACCTTGTCGACGATCCTGGGCAGGGCCGCCACCTCGCCGAACGTCATTCGACGGCCGCTTGACGGATGCACCACCGCACTTGGCTCGGTCGTGACCTCGCCAGCCGGAACTCTCCAGGCCGCGGCGGCAGAATAAATAAGAATCCGGCGCGCACCGGCGCCGGCACGCCTCATTATGTCGAAATATCCGGCGACGGAAGAGCTTCCCGCAGTAAACAGCAATCCGCCGGTCTGGGGATTGCCGTAGGTACTTTCGGCGCCCTTGTCGATCTGCTCTACACTGACTTTCGACCAATCCGCATCGATTTCCTCAGCCAGGATCATCGGCAGGGATGTCATGACACCTTGGCCCATTTCGGTCGACGCGAAACGGATCGTGATTTCATCATCCGCGTTGATCGTCACCCAGGCGTTCGCCGGTTTCGGCGCGGCATCCTGGGCATAGGCTTTTCCTGCAAAGACCTGGACGGCTCCCTCGGCCATGATGGCAAAGCTCAATACGCTTGCCGAGCGAAGGAAGTCTCGTCGCGACACACCGACGGCGGCCTTCATGATTGCGCCCCTTTTGCGGCGTGCTCGATGGCCCGGACGATGCGGTGGTAAGTGCCGCAGCGACACAGATTGGAAGCCATGGCGTCGATGATTTCCTCGCGGCTCGGCTCAGGGTTGGCTCGAAGCAACGAGGCGGCACGCATGATCTGCCCGGATTGGCAGTATCCGCACTGTGGAACTTGTTCGATGATCCATGCCTTCTGCAAGGGATGTTCATCGCTCGGCGAAAGGCCTTCGATGGTGGTAACAGACCGTCCGGCCACGGCTTCCAATGGCGTCTGGCACGCGAAAATGGCCTCGCCATCGAGGTGCACGGTGCAGGCCCCGCAGACCCCCGCGCCACAGCCGAACTTCGTACCGGTCAGGCCCAGATGTTCTCGCAATACCCATAGCAGTGGTGTTTCAGGACGGGCTTGTACGTCGACAGGCCGTCCATTGATGGTCACGCTAGCCATGTTTGCTCCTTCGAATGAATAGCCGGGCACGGATGCCGCGTCAGCGCAGTGTTGCCAAGAAATCGATGAGCGCTTTCCGCTCATTCGGGTTTTGAACCGCAACGCTCATGGTGGTGCCAGGAGTGTGCCGAAGAGGATTGGCGAGAAACTTATCCAAGGCCTGCTCGTCCCACGCCACATCGGAGCGCCGCATGGCCTCTGAGTACCGGGCGCCCGCTACGCTGCCCGCTGCGCGCCCCAGCACCGCGAACAAGGTGGGCCCGACGCGATTCTGTCCAGGCTGGATAGCGTGGCAGGCGGCGCAGCGCTGCCGAAAGAGACGTTCGCCGTCAAGTTGCTGGGCGTTGCCGGGCGCAGACTGGAACGCCAGTAATGCCAGGACAGCAATCAGCCCGGAAAGGCAGGTCGGCTGCGTAGACACATTGATCCCCTGTTTGTAGGGCTACAGAACCCACCGGCGAAGGCTATCAGCTCTATGTCAGGAGAAAATCGGCGGAAAGTTGCCAAGACAATTTAAAATCGCACAACAATGCGGTTGGCATGCGGCAATGGGCCAAGCCAACCCGTACGCCGGGAGTGAATCTGCATGAGCATTCAATCAGATCCAGCACAAGCCGGTTCCGGCTTCAAGGCTTATATCGATACACGCCATGTGCTGCCCTGGGCAGTGGTGGTGCTGGTGGCAGCCGGGCTTGCCTGGTACGGGCCGATTGCGCAGCTTGAGCACTACCATGACTTTGCCGATCACCGGTCCTGGCTGGGCATTCCCAACGCGGCGGATGTCCTGTCCAACCTGGGGTTTGCGGTAGTGGGCTGGTATGGTTTGGCGCTTGTGCTGCATAGCCGCAACAACCCTGCGCTGGACGCCATTCGCCCGGGCTACGGCTTGTTTTCATTCGCCTTGATACTCACGGCGTTTGGTTCGGGCTGGTATCACCTGCTGCCGGACAATGCCCGCCTGATCTGGGATCGCCTGCCCATTGCCCTGGCATGCGCGGGCATTTTGTCGGCCGTGTGGCGGGAGACCCTGGGCGATGGCCGCTGGGTCGACAGGTTATGGGCCATTATTGCGGTCGTCAGTGTGATCTGGTGGTGGTACACGGACAACAACCAGGCAGGCGACCTGCGCCCTTACCTGTATGTGCAGTTCATGCCGCTCTTGCTGATTCCGCTGCTGCAATGGCAGAACAAGACGCCCCCCAGAGAGCGCTTATATTTCGCCGCGGCTATCGGGTTCTATGCACTGGCCAAGGCCGCTGAATTACTGGACCACCAGATTTTCCAGGACTTCGCCTACCTTAGTGGCCATACGATCAAGCACTTGTTTTCGGTGGCGGCAGGTTTGGTGGTGGTGCTTAACTACGCGCGCCGCAGGCAATCGAACGGATGATCCGCGCCGGATTTCCTCCGGCCAGGGTATTCGGGGGAACGCTCTTGGTAACGACCGAGCCCGCGGCCACAACCGAGTTTTCGCCTATCGTCACCCCGCCGATGATCGTTGCACCGGCCGCGATCCAGACGTTTCTCTCGATCACGATGGGCTTGCCAAGCGTGGTGGCGCGGCGCTGCGAAGGATCAAGGGGATGGCTTGTCGTGATGATGTTCACATTCGGCCCGATCATGACATCGTCGGCGATATCGAGCCCGCCAAGATCATAGAACGTGCAGTTTTGATTGACGAAGACATTATGCCCGACGCGGATCTCTTCTCCGCCGGCGGTATAGAACGGCGGGATGAGCAGGAAACTGTCGTCTACCTTTTTTCCGATGAGTTCGCTGAACAAGGCCCGGACTTCATCTGCGTCGTTGAACGTCAAACGGTTGAGCGCGGCAGTGATCGCCATTGCCCGCCTGGCGTTGTCCACCATGGCGGCTGATTCCGGCGTCTTGCTGCGGATTGTCTTGATGCTGGCCTCGTTCGGCATTGGTCATTTTCCTTGGCGGCGGTCAAGCGTGCGGGTCGGCGCGGCAACCCCCCTACATTATTGAACTAGCTTTCTTCGTGGCCACAGGCGGCCAAGTGCAATTCGGCGTGCTTTCGCTGCCGTCCATGATCGGCAATCTCAAAAGCGGTGCGCTGCGGGCCGTAGGCGCTTGCGGTACAGAACGCAGCGCGATGCTACCCGACCTGCCGACGCTACGCGAACAAGGCCTGCCGGATTACGACGCGTCGGGATGGTTTGCCGTGATTGCTCCCAAGGAACTTCCGGAATCGAAGGTTCGGACCATCCACGGCTACCTGCGTACCGCGTTTACAGACCCGGAAGTCAAAAAGGCCATGGACGCGCAAGGCAACAGTATCTGGCTGAAAGACCCGAAGGAGACGGGGGATTACTTTCGCAGTGAGATGAAGAAATACGCGGCTATTGTGAGGGGCCGAAGCTTGAGCCGCAGTGAATTGAATTGGCCGCTTTCGGTCACCGGACAACTTCAGCGCGGCCCAGCGCCATCACTTCATGCTTCTCTGTTCATACGTACAGCTCGAACACACGGCGGGCCAGCGCACTCTTGAGAATCTCTTCCGGACCTTCGGTGATCATCATGCTACGCTGGTCGCGCCAGAACTTCTCGACAGGAAGATCCTTGGTTAGGCCCGCGCCACCATGGATCTGTAGGCATTTGTCGGCGCATTCCCAACTTAGGCGATCGCCCTGCATCTTGATGATGTAGGCATCGTAGCGTACGTCCTCGCCGCGGTCGTACTTATCCGCAGTGCGATACACCATCAACCGCAGTGCTTGCAGCGCCATGTAGCTGTCCACCAACATCCACTGGATTGCCTGACGTTCGGCGAGCGGCTTGCCGAAGGTGACGCGCTGCTTCGCATACTTCGCCCCCAACTCTATGCAGCGCTCCATTACTCCGAGCGCACGGGCACCATGCCGGACGCGGCCTTGATTGATCCAGGCCTGGCCCACTTTGAAGCCATCCCCTTCCGCACCGATGCGTTTCCAGGCAGGGACTCGAACATTGTCGAAAAGGATGTCGCAGGGTTCGTCGTCCATCATGGTCTGCTCTTTGCGCACCACCTTGATCCCAGGCGTATTCATATCGACGAGGAACGCCGAGATGCCGCCATGGTTGCCCCGATTCTTGTCGGTCTTGGCGATCACCTGTGCGAACGAAGCGGTGTCGCCCGAGGTAATGAACCGCTTGCTGCCGTTGATGATGTAGTCGTCGCCGTCTCGGATGGCGCTAGTCCTCATGGCAGCGGGGTCGCCGCCCGCGTCGGGTTCAGTTTGCGCGAAACAATCGGTCTTCTGGCCATGGATCACCGGGAGCAAGTACTCTGGCTTCTGCCTTTCGTCAAGCAAGTACAGCGTCGGGCTGGGTTCTGGTCCGAACACCTGCCACTTGCGCGTGGGCAGCGCAATCGTGCGGCCCATCTGCTCCCACACCACTGCGCGTGCCAGCATGCCCAGTCCCTGGCCGCCATACTCGACCGGAGTCGCAAAGTGCCACAAACCCATTTCCCGCGTCCTGGCCGAGAGCTCCTCGCGTAGCGCCGGCTTCAGGTCCGAGCCTGATTGCGCCGTGCGCTCGATCGGAATCAGCTCCTTGTCAACAAAGCGCCGCAAGGTTTCCTGCAGCATCTTCATCTCTTCGGGAAGTTCGAAATCCATGAGTGTTTACCTCGCTGCTTCCACGTAGTCGCGCAAAAAAGCCAATTGCGAAGGCGAGATCCGGCCGAGCTCGCCGATGATATCCTCGCCCTTCTCGCCCACCAGGACACGCGGCTTGGTCTTGACTATGCGCTCGTACTGAGCGATGAAGTCCGAATCCTTGGCTAGTCCTTCGAATGCCTGCCGCATTTCATGCACCGCTTCCGGCGACGCCGCGGGCGTCATGAAGACCGTTCTATACATCGCATCCATGATTCGGCCCAACATAAGCATCGACTCCCAGCGCTGACCACTCGGCATAGCGTTCGCACCTTTCGCGTCCCTGTACACATCAAGGAAACTCGGCATGTCCGGCAGGTCTGGATTGCGATCCAGCTTGCCGTTGCCTAGGTCGGAATCGAACTGAAAGAGCGGCATGACGATTCCGGAGTCCGCCATGTTTGGCTTGACTGTCGCGTACCAGCCTGGCAACGACGTACCTGCGACATTGATGTCACCTTGGTGCACTGCCATCTCGATGTCACGAAGTCCACGGTAGCCCGGGATGAGCTCATAGTTCACGCCAAGCAGATCGAATGCCAGGCGCATACGCGTCGTCTGGTGATTGCTGGGTGAAAGAGCGCCAACGCGGACGAGCGGCGACTTGACAATGTCAGCTGGCTTCTTGAGTCCTGGTTTTGTGTCATTGCGTGCGTACGTCAAGGCCACTTGCTGGAAACCGGCGACGAACTTCAGGTCGTTATACTTGACGCGCAAGGCCTTGTTTTCGACGATTTGATCTACCGGATCCCAGGTGAAGAAGCCGAAGGTGTACTTGTCATCGCTAGCGCCGAGCTGGTTCACCCCGATGTTGCCACCTGCGCCGCCGACATTAAGAACCACAATGCTGCGTACGCCTTTCAAGTGCTTAGGCAAGAACTGAGCCACCATGCGGGCTTCGATATCGGTAGGCCCGCCTGCCGTGTAGTTGACGATCATCGTCACGTCATGGCCGGCGAAGTGCTGTGCCCAGGCCGTCCCTGTCACGAATAGTGCCAGACCCGCGAGGGCCGTCTTGAGTAAATGCATGCTGTGTCTCCTTTGTTTGCTTTTCTTTTTGGCACATGCCGTGCAACGGGGTCGACACGTGGCCTGGCGTTCTCGGGATTACCCGAGCGTGAATGGATCTCGTGGCTGCCCAGTGAGTTCCACGTACACCGATTTGGTCTCCGTGTACTCGCGGATCGCGTCCATGCCGTTCTCGCGTCCTATGCCGCTCTCCTTGTAACCGCCGAAAGGCGTCGCGTAGCTCACCACGCGGTAGGCGTTGATCCAGACCGTGCCCGCCCGCAGTTGATGGGCTACGCGATGCGCGCGGTGCACGTTCTGCGTCCATACCGCCGCGGCCAATCCGAACCGCGTGTCATTGGCAATGCGCACGGCATCGGCTTCGTCTTTGAAGCGAATTACCGACAGAATGGGACCGAACACCTCCTCTCGCGCGATGCGCATATCGTTAGTAACGTCGATCAGCACCGTGGGCTGCACGAACAGACCGCCCAACATCGGGTCTAACTTGCCGCCACAAGCGACCTTGGCTCCATCCTTCAAGGCGACTTCAAGGTACTCCTGTACCTTGTCGAGCTGCGGCTGATTGGCGACCGGTCCCATCTCGGTCTCGGCTGCCATCGGGTCACCGAGGCGGATTTCGCGCGTGCGCCCGACAATTCTCTCTAGCAACTCGTCGTGCACGCTTTCTTGCACCAGCAGCCGCGAACCCGCCATGCAGGTCTGCCCAGTAGCGCCGAAGATTCCGGCAATGACGCCGTTGGCCGCCACGTCTAGGTCGGCATCCTCGAACACTATATTGGGCGACTTGCCTCCCAGCTCCAGCGAAACTCGTGTCAGGTTGCGTGCGGCTCCGGCCGCGATCACTTTGCCGGTCTCGGTAGCGCCGGTGAAGGCGATCTTGTCCACGCCGGGATGCTTGACGAGTGCGGCGCCGACATGGCCCATACCCGTCACGACGTTGAACACGCCATCCGGAAATCCTGCTTCCGTCATCCGCTTGGCGAATTCCAGCGTGGACACCGATGTGTGCTCGGAGGGCTTCACGACAAACGTACAACCCGCCGCCAGGCCAGGCGCCAGCTTGAAGGTAAGCAGCAACATGGGCGAGTTCCAGGGCGTGATCGCGCCCACCACGCCCAGTGCTTCGCGCCGGGTGTAGATGAAGAAGTTTGGCCGATCCGACGGCACGGTGTCGCCCTGCAACTTGTCGGCCATTCCAGCGTAGTAGTAGTAATACTCTGGCAAGTACTGCCATTGGCCCAGCATCTCGCGATAGAGCTTGCCGTTGTCGGTACTCTCGATGCGGGCCAGTTCCTCGGCGTCTCGCTTGATGATGTCGGCAAGGCTGCGCATGAGGGCGCCACGCTGCTGCGCCGTCATTCTCCCCCATGGACCGGTATCGAACGCGCGGCGAGCGGCGGCGACAGCGTGGTCCACCTCCTCCTCGGTGCCATCGGGCACGATGGCCCAGGGCTGCCCGTTGTAGGGGTTGAGGCTCTTCATCGAGTGGGAAGCTGGCACCTCCTGTCCGTCGATGAATAGCCCATACTCGCGCATCCGGCTGATGTCGGTGGTCATACTTGCTCCTTGTTGTTCTCGGGGAAGGTGATGCCGACTTCGGCCAGCACCTCAGCGGTGTGTTCGCCGAGCAGGGGGGGAGGCCGCTGCGGCTGCTCGCGACGGCTGCCATCCAGGTAGACTGGCCGCCGGATCGAAACGACGTCGCCCATTCGAGGATGGTTCAACGTCATGAAGCTGTCGAGATGCTGGACCTGGGGATCCGTGAAGACCTCGGTAGCGCTATAGATAGGCGCGCAGGGAACGTCAGCGTTGACGAAAACGTCTATCCAATGTTGGCGCGGGCGCATACCAATGAACTTGGCGGCATAGCCGCGCAGGAACTCGTAGTTGGCGATGCGCTGCGCGCGTGTCGCCACGCGCTCGTCGCCCAGTAGTTCGGGGCACCCGATGGCCTGAACGAATGCTTCCCAGAACTTGGCCTGGGACGACAGGTGCACCGCCAGCAGCTTGCCGTCACGGCACGTGAAGGCAAAGGACTGCGACGTATGGACCCGCAAGTAGGGATCCGACACTAGGCCCATCTGCGTGTAATAGGCAAACGGGTCAGGCATGAAGGCAAGCGTAGCCTCGAGCATATTGACATCGATGCGCCGGCCACGCCCCGTCTTCTCGCGCTCGAACAGCGCCGCCAGGATGCCCTGACAAGCGTACTGGCCCGTTACATTGTCGCTAATGGTGGGGCCGGTGAGGCGTGGGTCGTCCGGTTGCACGAAGAGACTCGACATGCCACTTACAGCCTGTGTAATCGCATCGTAGGCGGGCCGTTCGGCGTAGGGCCCCTGAGGCCCGAATCCCGTGATGCTGCAGCGGACCAGACGCGGATTTAGCGTGGCGAGCGTCTGGTCATCCAAGCCGAGTCGCTGCATCACCCCTGGGCGGTAATTATCCAGCAGCACATCGGCAGTCCGCAGCAACTCACTCAACGCTGCGTGGCCTTCTCCGGATTGGAGATCTAGCACCACGCTGCGCTTGTTGCGGTTGTACGCACAAAAGTGCGGACTGTACATGCCGTCGCGGAAGCTGCGGAAGGGATCCCCGCCGCTCGGATTCTCCACTTTCACCACGTCCGCACCCCAATCCCCTAGCATCATCCCGGCCAGAGGGCCGGTGATCATAGTGGTGAGTTCGATTACTCGGACCCCGCCCAGAGGGCCGGCGGCACTCGTATCATGATGCGCTGAATCGCTCATACGTTGGGCATCATTTGTTGTGCGCCAGCAGAGTGCCCAGCTGGAAAGGCCCGTGCGCCGGTTTGTACGACTTCTTGTCGATAAACTGCGATAGGCCGGTCTTGTACGATTCCTCCGGGTCGTTCACGCGGATAGCGGTGTTCTTCGCCAGCAGATAGTCGTAGGCCTGGTCGAAGGACATGGTGCGAACCACGCGCATCGCCTGCTTGGTGGCTCGCAGCACGGCCGGGCTCTTCTCCATCAGACGCTTGGCCAGCTTCTCCACATCGGCATCCAACTTCTCCTTCGGCACTGCGTAGTTGATCAGGCCAATGCGAACGGCCTCCTCGGCCGGAAAGGCTTCACCCAGGCACGCATGGTAAAGCGCATGGCGGTAGAGCACGGCGTCAGCGACCACCTTGCCCACGAGTGCTCCGGGAAGGATGCCCCAGTTCACCTCTGCCAACGAGAATTGTGCGTTGTCGGCGGCGACGGCAAAGTCCGTTGCCAACAACTGCATGAACGCGCCTCCCACGCAATAGCCCTCGATCACGGCTATCGTCGGCTTATCGTAGTTGTACAAGCGCTCCCAGCGCCAGCGATTCGCCACTTCGGCCATGTGCTTGGCCTTCAGCGGATTGTTGTCCATGCCGCGGAAGAACTCCTTCAAATCCTGGCCGGCGGAGAAGTTCCCGCCGGCCCCGCGGATTATGACGATCTTTGTATCAGGATCCTCCTCCAGCTCAATCAGCGTCTGGTCCATGGCCTCGTGCAATTCTGGGCTCATGGCGTTCTTCTTGTGGGGGCGGTTGAACCAGATCGTGCTGATGCCGTTGTATTTCTCGACCTTCACGACGGATTGCTTCTGTTCGCTCATTGATTCACTCCTGCTTTGGTTAGTGGTGAGTTGTATGATGCGAACAATGCGCGAAGGCCGCCAATGAAATTGGTACATGGGCGCATGACAAGACTTGGTGCTCGGAAGAGCCACACCGGATGAACGATAGAATTTTCTGTATTTACCAGGAGATCAGCAGCTTCCATGGGACGCCATCTTCCTTCGCTCAGTGCTCTTCGTGCCTTCGAAGCGACAGCGCGGCACCTCAGTTTCACGCGCGCCGCTGTTGAGCTGAACCTGACTCAAACCGCGATAAGCCATCGCATCAAGGAGCTTGAAGGGCTGCTCATGGTGAAGCTGTTCGCCCGCAAGCAAAGCGCCATCTCGCTTACGGAAGAAGGACGCGCGTATCTCGACTCGATCCGCCCGGCGCTGGCGCAGATCGCAAGCGCCACCGACGGCATATCGTCGGTGCGAGAGAATCGCCTGAACATCACCTGCTTGAGTGCGTTCGCCTTTACTTGCTTGATACCGGCGCTGCCGAACTTCCAGAATAGGCACCCCGGCATCGCGCTTCGGTTGATGCCGAGCGCTGCTACCGGACGGCCCGATATGCGCGATTTCGACGTGGCAGTCTGGCATGGCCCAAACGATTGGCCCGGTTTCGAGTCGGCTCGTATCTCGAAGGAAGAGATTTTCCCGGTGTGTTCGCCACAGTTGCTGGCTAACAGGCCGCAGCTGGAAACGCCCGCAGATCTACGCCATTACAGCGTCGTGCGTACGGTATCGCCCATCATTACGGACGAATGGCCCGCCTGGTTGCAGCACACAGGCCACGAATCAACAGAGTTCGGCGGCGAAATCTATTGCGAAGGCTTGTTTTTCTCGATGGCTTCCACACGCGCGGGCCTAGGCGTGGGTCTCGGGCGCAGCTCACTGGTGAAGGACGATCTCGCTAATGGGCGCCTGGTTGAGCCGTTCGGCGTACGACTGCCGTCCGACTCTGCCTACTACGCGGTGAGCCGCCCCGATAAGAGCGCCCTCCCACGCGTGAAGGTATTCACCGAGTGGCTACTCGAATATTTCGGGTAGTAGCCGTCAACTGGTCGTATTCAGCCTTAGCCGAACGAGGCGCCAAATCGTTCCGGCACGCACGTTCCCGCGCAATGGCGGCTGAGAGAATGAATGACTCCTGTGCAAAGCTGCTCACGTAAGGGCTGTCTGCATGCAGGGAAGCGCCACTTCGATCGCTATCAACGATTTTCATAAAGTTCCCATGGCATCTCGATTCAACAATGTCATCCCGTCATGAAAATTCGTCATTTGGGAGGCAAAGTCCACGCGCCCTAAACTGCCAGCGCAATGACGCATATATAAGCGTCAAAGGAGACAAGCCCCGTGAATCATTCCTCTTCCGCGCGAGGTGTCGCCCGTGCCTTGGCGTCACTCGTGCTCGCATCTGGCGCCTGTCTCGCACATGCGACTGACTACCCTGACCGTCCCGTTACGGTAATCCTGCCCTTTCCGCCTGGTACCGTGACCGACACCGTCACTCGCATCGTTACGGAGTACCTTACACAACGGCTGGGTCAGCCCTTCGTGGTGGAAAACCGACCGGGTGGAAGCGGGTCGATCGGCGCGTCGCAGGCCGCGCGCGCCGCACCCGATGGTTACACGATTCTGTTCACCACCAACACTACTCACTCGATCATTGGCAGCCTGCTCAATAAGGTGCCGTACGACCCCCAGAAGGACTTTACTCCCGTGGTGAAGCTCGCCGACCTGCCATCGATGGTGATCGTGGGACCGTCATTGCCCGTGGACTCCCTTCTTGAGCTGGTACAGCGTGCTCGGTCCAACCCGGGCAAGGTGAGCTATGGTTTCGGGAATTCCAGCGGTCAGATCGGGGGTGAAGCCCTGCGCCGCGCGGTCGGCGGAGAGATGATCCCGGTTCCCTACAAAGGAAACCCGCAAGGTGTGCAGGATCTGCTGGGTGGTCACATCGATGCGATGGTGGTCGACATTACTACCGGGCTTGGTGCGGTGGAATCGGGCAAGGTACGTGCTCTCGCGGTGCTCACGGAAAAACGCATGGCGATCTTGCCTGATGTGCCCACGATGAACGAGGTACTCGGCCCGGGCAACGACAATATGGGATGGTTCGGCGTGTTCGGACCGGTGCACATGCCTGGCGAAGTAGTGGACACACTAGCACGCGAGATGAAGACCGTTCTCAACGACTCGACGGTCGACGCTCGCCTGAAGTCCCTGGGAGTCATTCCCGGTTACCTGCCACCCGCCACGTTCGTGCCTTTTCTTGCTCGCGAGCAAATTCTGTGGACCAAGCTCGCGCGCGATGCCGGCATCGCGCCCCACTAATTCCCTTGCAAGCATGGGAAGCTAAATGTTCTACGAACCCGACAAAAACAACCACGGCCTGCCGTATGCCCCTTACAAGAGTTGCATGGTGCCGCGACCGATCGGCTGGATCTCCACCGTGTCCCGCCAAGGGCGCATCAATCTAGCACCGTACAGCCAGTTCAATAACCTGGGCTACGAGCCGGGATACCTAATGTTCTCAGGTGGAGGACAGTTCCCGGATGGCGGCCGGAAAGACTCGGTCATCAACGCAGAGGAAACGGGATGCTTTGTCTACAACATGGCATCCTATGCGTTACGCGAAGCCGTGCACGAGACAGCGCAGATCGTCGATTCCGACATCGACGAGATGAAAGCGGTAGGTCTCACGCCAGCTCCATCACGAATGGTCAAGGCGCCTCGCGTCGCAGAAAGCCCGATCAGCATTGAGTGTGCCTACTACACGACGCTGGTGCTGCCCGGAAACGACTGGAAGTCTACGCATCATGTCGTCGTCGGCCGCGTCGTCGGTGTACACATTCAGGACGAGTACATCGGCTCCGATGGGAAGGTCGACATCCTGAAAATCCGTCCGCTTGCTCGCCTTGGCTACACTGATTACACCTCGGTAGAGAGCATCTTTTCGATGGAACTCGCGGCAGAGCGGCGGGACTATCTTTCATGGGGGCTGGCGGGCGGCCGGTAAATTCGTCTGCACTCGCCTCGTGATGATCGCGGTCTCGATGAATTCCATCAATCTGCCAAACATCTGCGGCTTGCTGGCGAAGTGGCATGCTATAAGTTTTTCTCCTCGCAGACTACTATCCAAGATGAGCCGGTGTTGTCGTGTCGGCCAATTTCTTCGCGTTTGAAAGATCGCTGCAGGAGGAGACAAAAATGCCGAAGTACCTCCCGAAGTTGAATGCCTTACGTGCATTCGAAGCCACCGCCCGCCACCTGAGTTTCACTCGCGCTGCTCGCGAGCTGAATCTGACTCAAACGGCGATCAGTCACCAGGTCAAGGAGTTGGAAACGCTGGTAGGCGCCCAGTTGTTCGACCGCAGCACTAACCGGGTCGCACTCACTGATACCGGCATGAGCTACCTGAGGCGGATCAAGCCCGCATTGGTCATGTTAGATACGGCCGCCGACGAGATATCCGATCAGCGCCGCTCGCGCCTGCATATCGCCTGCCTGTCCAGCTTCGCGTCCCGGTGTCTGGTACCCGAACTGCAGGATTTCAAATACAAGCATCCTGCTATCGAAATCCGCCTGACGCCGGTAATCGGCGTAGACCGCATCCAGGAGCACGACTTTGACGTGTGTATTGGGTATGGCATGAATACCATCCCCGATCTTGTGATCCACCCATTCCCGCCCGACGATATCTTTCCTGTATGTAGCCCTTCCCTGTTGGCTACCGGCCGGTTAAAGAAACTGAGCGACCTGACCCAGCACACCATCCTACGGTCAGTGTCGCCCCTGGTGGAGGACGACTGGGCTACTTGGATGTCCTACACCTGTCCGGAGGCGCTGATCTTCAAAGACGAGATCAGTTTCAGCGGATTGTGTCTTCCGGTGGAAGCAGCCACGGCCGGCATTGGCATATGCATGGGCCGCTCCTGGATTATCCAGAAGGAGCTTGCCAGCGGCACCCTGGTCATACCTTTCGATAACAAGGTCAGGCTCAGCGTGAGCTATTACCTCGGCTACTGCAAGGACTTGGCCGAAGTCCCGAAGATTAGGTACTTCAAAGAGTGGGCGCTGGGCAAGTTCGGCCGCCGTTCGCCCAATAGCACTGGCCTCGCGCCGGAGCGGCTCAACGGGTCTGCCTAAGAGCCGCGACAACCTGCAGTTCGACCAGGCTTCCGTAGTGAAGCTCGGTGACCGGCACCACGGTACGGGCAGGTTTGTGCTGGCCCAGCACTTCCATGTAAACACGGTTGAAGTCAGGCCAGTGCTCGACCCCGACGATGTAGGCCGTGCACTGGACGGCGTGATCGAGTGCGCTACCCGCGTGCACCAGGATCTCGTTTGCCTTGGCCAGTACCTGCCGAACCTGGTTCTCGAAGTCGCCTGGTGCGAGCGCAGCCGGCAGGACCCCCGACAGGAAAACCAAGCCGTTGGCGATGACCGCCTGGGAATAGTGCCCTGCGGGCGGGTTGTTGGGGTCGTTGATGAATTCCATATTCGCGTTTCCGTATAGCCCGATGTATCAGTTCAGATAGATGATGAGGCCGATAATGACGGCCGCGCCTGCTACAGCCGGCCATAGCAAGGACTGCCTGGGCACTGGCGCACCGACGGGCGCCTGCGTTTGGCCTGCGTCAACGTCGGACAGCAACGCAGCTGTCGGTGCCTGAATCGGTTCGATCAGAGCCTTCAGTCGCGAAAAGAATTGGTCGGCCATTTTCTTGGCCACTCCATTGATCAGGCGCGTGCCGACCTGGGCGAGTTTTCCGCCAACAGTCGCCATAACGGCGTATTCCAGCCGGGTGCCTTCGGGCACTTCGATCAATTGCACGGCGGCATCGCCCTTGCCTGAGCCAGCGGCGCCGCCCGAGCCTTCGAAGCTTAGTTTGTATGATTCCGGAGGCACGATATCTGACAAATGCAGCTTGCCTGTGAACTTAGCCTGAATGGGGCCGACCGATACCCTCATGACGACTTTGTACTGATTCTCACCGGCAGGCTCGAACGTGTCGCAGCCAGGCACACATTGCTGCAGGATGGCCGGATCGTTCAGCGCCGCCCAGACCGTATCGAGCGGCAAGTTGATGATTTGTTGATCCTTGAGTTGCACTACATAGCCTCTTTGGAAGCGTTAATGCGGGTCGCGGCAAGCTGCACGGCCTCGATGATCTCGGGATAGGCTGCGCACCGGCATAAGTTGCCCGCGAGGTAGTTCTTGATTTCGGTTGGCGTTGGCTGGGGATTCTCGGCCAGCAGTTGCTGACTCATCAGGATGAAGCCTGAAGTACAGAAACCGCACTGGAACGCATCACAATCTATGAACGCCTGCTGCACGGGATGCAGTTCGCCACTGGCGTCCAGATCCTCAATGGTCCGCACCTCGCATCCGTCCAGCGCCGCGGCCAGATACAGGCAGCCGCTGACGCTCTTGCCATCGACGATGATCGTGCAGCAGCCGCACAAGCCTTGGCCGCAGCTTTCTCGGGCGCCATACAGCGCAAAGGCATTGCGCAGTACGTCCAGCGCGTTATGGTGTGTCTGGATGTCGGCCTCGACCGGCAGGCCATTGAGCGTGAATTGAATTCTGGTCGTCTGGCCCTTCATGACTGTTTCCTTGACTGAGCGGGCTGGCGTTCGTGCAGCGCTTGGCAGACCAACTCGTACTTGAGGGGCATGCTGTATAGGCGTACGCCAACCGCATCCTCAATGGCCGAGGCGATCGCCGAGGCTACGCCGAAGGTGCCCGACTCGCCCACGCCTTTGGCACCGAAGGGGCCGTTGTGTTGGCAAGCATCGACGATTTCCGTGTCGAAGACTTGCGGTACGTCGTGGATGCCCGGGATCTTGTATTCAGCGAAAGAGGCATTGCGCAACTGCCCGTTCTCGTCGAAGTCCATTTCCTCGTACAACGCAGCACCCAACTGCATAATGGCTGCACCCGACAGCTGGGTCTTGACGATGCGGGGATTGATTGCCGTACCGCAGTCACCCACGTTGAGCATACGCATCACACGGAACTTGCCCGTCTCGGTATCGACCTCGACTTCCACGCCTGTCGCGCCCACCATCCAGTTGGGCGTGATATTGCTGGACTGGCCGCTCTGCTTGTCCGGAGATAGGTATTCGGGCACGAAGCTGCCTATCCCTATGATGTTTCCTGCCTGCATGCCGTAGCGCGTGACCAAGAGCTGTGCGGCATTGGGCTTTTCCGCGGTGGGCAGGCCGAGCTCGGTTTGCAGGGCGCGCATTTTGGCCAGTGCATCCTCGGCCGCCAGACGGACCGCATGCCCCATATGGAAGGTCGAGCGGGAGCCCAGGGTCGCCATGTCGTAGGGTGTGACATCGGTGTCAGGATGGATCACGCGGATCGCGTCTGGCTCGATGTCCAGCACTTCGCCCGCAATGATCGCCATTGCCGTGTCCGATGCCTGGCCCATGTCCACCGTGCTGGAGTAGATGAAGCAACTGCCATCGGCCGACAGGTTGACCATGGCCATCGAGGTGGTTGGAGCAACCAGCGCCTTGAAGCCTATACCGATGCCCCGGCCGCGGCGCAGCGTGCCTTTTCCCTTGGCCTGGGGCTCGTTCCACTTCATCAGTTCCGCGGTGCGCTCCAGTGCCTGGATCAGCGCAGCATCCTTCATTACGGTGCCGGTCGCATGCGGCTGCCCTTCGCGTAGCAGATTCAGGCGTCGGAACTGGACGGGGTCTATGTTCAGCGCGCGCGCGATGATGTCTGCCTGGCTCTCGTAGGCCCATACCATCTGCGTGATGCCGAAGCCGCGGAAGGCTCCGGCCGGTGGAAGGTTGGTGTAGACCTGGTACGAATCGATCCAGACGCTTTCGATGTCATAGGGCCCGGCGGCGGTGAACCCCGATTTCTGTGTCACCCGCGGGCCAATGTCGGCATACGCGCCACCGTTCCACCACACTTCACATCGACGAGCGGTAATGCGGCCTTCGCCGGTGACGGCCGTTTTAATCTTGAAAGTGGTGCCATGCTTGGTGATCGTATAGAACTGCTCTTCCATGGTCAGCGCCACCCTGACGGGCCGCCGGACCACCAAGACGAGCGCTGCGGCCAAGGCCTCCAGCTTGATGTATAGCTTGGCGCCAAAGCCACCACCCAACAGGCCGGTACGCACGCGCACCTTGGCTTCGGGCCAGTTCAGCAGCCGGGCGATCTCCAGTCTGACGAAGGAGGGACTCTGGGACGCCGTATGCAGCGTCATACCGGCATCGGTCAACTCCGCCAGGGTCACCATGGGCTCGAGCGGGGTATGCATGACCTGCTGCGTGCGGAAGGTATGCTCGAACACGTGGTCGGCCGAGGCGAAGGCAGACTCCACGTCGCCCTTTCGTACGGTGAAGTCCAGGGCGATGTTTGTATCGCGCTGGCCTGCCAGGTGCTTGAGGTCGGGAAAGGTGCCGGCGGGCTTCAAGACTTCGTGCACGATCACCTCGGACTTGGCGGCTTCTTCCTCATCGAACACCGCTAGTAGTTCGTCGTACTCCACCTGGATACTATGCAACGCCTCTTCAGCCACGTAGGGGTCCTGCGCCAGGACAACCGCGACCGGCTCTCCAACGTAGCGGACTTTACCGATCGCCAGGATAGGCTGGTCATGGAAAGCCGGCCCGAAGTAGGGTTCGGGAATCAACCTGAGGATGTCGTCGGCGGTTACCACGGCATGCACGCCGGGCAGTTGTCGCGCCTCGGAGGCGTCAATGGATACGATTCTTCCGTGCGCGACCGTGCTGCGCAGTATCTTGGCATGCAGCATGCCAGGTAGCACCAGGTTGTGCGTATAGTCCGCCCGGCCGGTTACCTTCGCCCGGCTCTCGAGCCGGTGCCGGGATTTTCCTACGTGCGCACGGGCCAGGCCGGGCTCGTCAATGCTGTTCATTTGAAGCGCCTCCTTCCTGCTCGGCCAGGGCCCCGCGCACTGCGCGCCCCAGGTAAATGCCCAGCAAATGTCTCTTGTATTGTGCCGAACCGTGCTGATCGCTGGCGATATCCAGTTCATCGGCTGCGGCCAACGCGGCTTGCCGGATTCTTTCTTCATCGAACCGGGCGTCGCGCAACGCCTCTTCGACGGTGAGCAGGCGGATGGGCCGGTCGGTGGCCGCCGCCACGACAATCCTGGCCTGGCGGATAAGATCCTCCTCGGACTGCAACGTCACCGCCACGCCCAGGGCGGGCCAATCGTGCGCCGCCCGGGTCGTCACCTTGAGGTACGCGCCGCGCTGCTGGCGCATGGGCGGCACGACAACCTCGGCGATGATCTCGTTGCGTGCGAGTACGGTTTCGTAGTAGCCGACGCACAACTGCTCGACATCGATTTCTCGTGCACCGGATGGGCCGCGTGCCACGATTCTGGCCCCGAGCGCAGACAATACCGGTGGCATGTCCATGTGCGGGTCACCGTGTGCCAGGTTGCCTCCTATCGTGGCGACGTTGCGTACCCGGATGTTCGACAGGGCCTTGAAGGCACGTGCGAGCACGGGCCAGCCGCGTAGCACCAGCGGCGAGCGTTCCAATTCGGCCAAGGTCGTCATCCCGCCAACGCGAAGCGTCCCCTCGCTGTCCACCTGGATCTGCCTGTACGCATCTTCGACCTTGCTCAGGCTGACCAGGCGCGTTGGACGCAACACGCCGGCTTTCATCATCAGCATGACGGCCGTTCCGCCACCCACCGGGCGAATGTCAGGATCGTCGGGGTCCAGGAGCTGGATCGCCTCTTGGAGCGTGCGAGGCGTCAGATAATCGAAAGGTATCACTGCTGCGTTCCTTGCTTGGGTAGGCGGGCGCTCATACAGGGGTGTCACCTGCACCGGCCAGCAACCGCTCAAAGGCCTGGACAATCACCGTCGGCGTTTCGAGAGGAGTGAGATGCCGGGCGGACGGTATGACGGTCAAAGCCGAGCCCGAAATGACGGCATGCAGGTCCTGGGCCATCGACACGGGGGCCGCGTAGTCTTGTTCCCCCACCACGACCTCGGCTGGGCAGCCAATGCGCTTGGCTCCTTCACGCCCGTCGAAGCTGCCCATGGCATGACAGGTCGCCACATAGGCATCGGAGTCATTGGCCAGAAAGGTATCAACGCATGTTTGCACAATGTCGGGCTGCGCACGGCGGAACTCATCGCTGAACCAGCGCGTGGTCTGGAACTGCACCAGCGCCCCGAATCCTTCGGTGACCGCCTTCTGGCCACGTCCGCTCCAGTCCGCTGGCGCGGTCGGTCCGTACCAGGCCGTGGTATCGATCAGCGCCAGACTGGTTGCCAGTTCGGGATAGTCGATGCCAAACTGCAACGCGATGCAGCCGCCCATAGATGCGCCGCCTACGATGGCCTGTCGGTAGCCTAGCGATTGCAGCAGTTCCTTCAAGTCCCGGGCGAACAGCGAAATGGAGTACGGGCCAGTCGGCTTGGATGACTGCCCATGTCCGCGTACGTCCGGACAGATCACGGTGGCCCAGCTTGCCAGGGCTGGCGCTATCAGGCGCCAGAACCGATAGTCCATGGCCAACGAGTGCAGAAGCACGATGCACTGGTCGCTCGCTTTGTTTCTATAGATCTGATAGTGAAGGGTTGCGCCATCGCCAGCCTGGGCCTGGCCGTACTGGGGCGTAATATCCGGTCTCGAGGACATGCTGCCAACTCCTGTTTTTTCGATCGCTCGCCGGCGCTGAGGTGGCCAGGCGACGGCCGGCCGCCTCAAGGAAAAGCGGTGTCATTCCTGCATCTGCACGTTGGCGCGCTGCGCGATTTCTCGGTTAGTTTGCAGATCCCGCGCGATGCGCACACGAAACTCCTGCGGCGTAGTGCCCACCGCCTCGCCACCGCCCATGGCGAAGGTTTCCTGCAGCTTGCGGCTTTGCAGGGCCTCATTCACGTCACGGTTGATCTTCTCGAGAATTTCGGGTGGAGTACCTTTGGGGGCAAACAGGCCGACCCAATTCGCTGCGTCCACGTCCTTAACGCCCGCGTCCTCCAGCGTGGGCCAGTCGGGCCGTGAAGCGATCTTCCGCTTGGTCATGACTGCCAGGATCTTGACGTGTCCCGACTTGACGAACTGGTCCATGGACGAAGCCGCTACCACTCCCAACGATACTTCGCCTGAGGCCACTGCGGCTGCCGCGGGCGATCCGCCGCGATAAGGCACGTGCATCAACTCGATGCCAGCGCTATTGGCGAACCATTCGCCTGCCAGGTGGTTGAAGCTTCCCCTGCCTGGCGACGAGAAAGTCAGCGAGTCGGGCGTGGCCTTGGACAGTTCAATGACGGTCTTGATTGAATCGAGCTTGGAGTCGGACTTAGTGGCAAGCACCAACGGCGTATCGCTCACCAGGGTAATGGGCTCAAAGTCTCGATCCAGGTCGTAGGGCACTTTGGGGAACACCGCCGGGTTGACCGAGAACTCCCCGGTATGGGCCATGAGTAGCGTGTAACCGTCCGGCGCAGCCCGCGCCGCCGCGGTGGTGGCAATAAAGCCGTTGCCGCCGGGCCGGTTTTCCACGATTACCGATTGATTCCAGGTCTTGGATAATTGTTCGCTGACGTGGCGCGCAGCAATGTCTACGACGCCGCCGGGGGCGAAAGGCACCAGCACGCGCACAGGTCGATCGGGGTAGTTTTGCGCCAAGGCCGGGGCGGATATCGTCGAGAGTGCCAGCAGGCATGCAAGCAAGGTCTTCATACGCTGTCCCATGGTTGTAGGAGTTATGGCAGTTGCGAGGGCAGGCAACTGACTTGAGAGCGTACGGTTCCCAGGCGACCGGGACAAATGATGAATATTGCTTTGGGCTATGAGCAGTTTTCATAACACCTATGCGAGCCACGGGGCGTCGGCATGGCGCGGCTAGGAAACGGCATGCGCCTCGGAGCTGCTGTCATGCGCGTGAGATTGAAGGAAATCCGAAGAATCAGGAGCGGTCAAAACGCTCGGCCCTCGCCCATAGACTCATGCGGCAGCGAGGCGTCCGGGACCAACTCCATGGTCAACTCGACATGTAGGTCTGTCAACCTGACGGCCTCGTCTTCGTCACGACGTATCTGAATGCCCACCACGTGCGGGCGGCACAGCGACCCAATAACGTGCGGCTGCTCGGGCCACAGGCCAGGCGCCTTCAGCCGTCGGCTTTTTTCACGGTAGTATCGAGCGCGCGCATTTCTTCCAGCACCACCTTCAGTACCGCTTTCGACGCGTTCGACAAAGGGTGCTTGCGGGTGGTGTCCACGAAAGCGGCCTGTCGAAGAACAGGGTCCTTGATGGGCGCCATGGCAAGCGTGCCTGCACATATTTCGTCTGCCACCGCATGGTATGGCAACAGGCTGTAGACGTCACAATTGAGCACGACCTCTCTTATCAGCGTACCGCTGCTCGCTTCGAGCACCACATTCAACTTCAGGCCGCGCCGGTTGCAGACTTCATCCAGGTACGAGCGCATGCCGTTAGGCCGCGCCGGCAGCACCAAGGGTACGCGCGCCATCGCGCCCAGCCGCACCGGCTGCCTGGCCAGCGCGAGCGCGCCCGCCCTACCCACCAGGTACAGCGGCGCGCTGAAGACGGCTTCGCGGGCATCGCGTTGCGTGGGACGGTAGCGGTTGAAGATGCCGATATCGGCACGGCCTTCGGCCAGCATGTTCTCTACTTCGCCGCTGTAGGCCTCGACGGCTTTCAAGCGAATGTCCGGATAAGCGGCCAGCAACCGCCTCAGTACCCGGCTCATGAGCGGGCGCGACAGCCCCGGCAACACGCCTATCGTGACGCTGCCCGCCGGTTGGTTGCGCTGCGCCAGGACGTCGTCCACCAACTGGCCTGCCGTCTGCAGCATGATCTGCGCGCGCGGCAGGATGGCTTGCCCGATTTCCGTGAGCGCCACGCCGCGCCCCGTACGATGAAACAGCCGGCAACCCAGCAGGGACTCCAGTTGCGACACTTGCCGGCTGAGGGCCGATTGCGCCATGCCCAACGTGCTGGCCGCGCTGCTGAGGCTGCCGTACTCGGCAGCGACGACAAAGCAGCGGATGTTCCTCAGGTCCAGCAATGGGCTATCTAAATCATGCATGGCTGATATCCAGGATATGCAGGTTCCGGCGTATGGGGTGGCTTCCTATACTCGATGGAACGATTATTCCACTGAAGCGATAACCATGCCTGACGCGCACGATCCCTCTACGTTTCCGGGGCCCTTGAAAGGCCTGCGGGTACTCGATCTGTCCACGGTGTACGCGGGTCCGTTCGCGGCGACCATGCTGGGCGACCTGGGCGCCGACGTGCTGAAGGTAGAACTGCCTGGCGCGGGCGATTCGCTGCGCAGCCTGCCGCCATACAAGGACGGCGTGCCCCTGTGGTGGAAGGTCACCAACCGCAACAAGCGCGGCATCACCATCGACCTGCGCCGCCCGGAAGGTCGCGAGCTGCTGGGACGGCTGCTGCCGGACTACGACGTACTGGTCGAGAACTTTCGGCCGGGCAGACTGGATGGCTGGGGCATCACCAAGGGCTGGATGCACGAGATCAATCCCGACCTGACGATCCTGCGTGTCACGGGTTTCGGCCAGACCGGCCCTTACAACCATCGGCCTGGCTTCGCACGGGTATTCGAGGCCATGACCGGCTTCACCAATATCTGCGGCGAGGCCGACGGCCCGCCGTTGCACCTGGGTTTTCCTATTGCGGATGCGGTGGCAGGCTTGTTCGGCGCCGTCGGCGTGCTGGCCGCCTTGTACCAGCGCCACACGGGTGGTACGGCGAAGGGCGAGGAAATCGACTGCTCGCTGATGGAGTCCATGTTCCGGATCATGGAATTCCTGCCCATCGAGTACGACCAGTTGGGAATCGTGCGGCAACGTTCCGGCAGCTTCAGCCAATACGCCGCGCCGGGCAATATCTACAAGACGCGCGATGGCAAGTGGGCGTCGATTGCCGCATCCACCCAGAGCATCTATGAACGCTTCTGCCGCACCCTGGGGCGGACGGACTTGATCGCCGACGAGCGCTTCCTGGCCAACCCCGAACGCGTGGCGAACCGGCAAGCGCTCGATACCATCATCCGGGACGAGATCGCCAAGCGTACGCTGGACGAACTGGGCGCCAGCCTGGACGAGAACGAAGTAGGGTTCAGCCCCATCTACGACATCGCGGATATCTTCGCGGACCCGCACTTCGCCGCCCGCAAGGCAGTGGTCGAAGTGCGGGATGACGAACTGGGCACCGTGCGCATGCAAAGCGTGGCGCCGGTTTTCATTAACTCGCCCGGGACGGTGCGACATGCCGGCCCTTCCATCGGGCAACACAATGACGAGGTCCTGCAGGCGCTGGGGCTAAGTCATGAAGACATCGCAGCGCTGAAAGAGGCGGGCGTTATTTGATGCAAGCCGTTATTGGCCGACGAAAAAAACAGGAGACAGGAAAATGAAGACTTTTGCCAAATGGATGGCGGCCGGCACGCTGGCCCTTGCCGCCACGTCGCCCACATGGGCGGCCTACCCGGACAAGCCCGTGACCATGATCATCGGGTATCCGCCAGGCCAGGCGACGGACATCGTGGGCCGCCTGGTGGCGGAAAAACTGGCACAAAAACTGGGCCAGTCCTTCATCGTGGAAAACAAGCCCGGCCAGGGCGCCAGCCTTGCGCTGGCCCAGTTGGCCAAGGCCAAGCCCGATGGCTATACCATGGTGCTTTCCGCGACTGCGGCCTATGTCACCAACCCGCACCTGTATAAGTCGGTCGGCTACGACACGTTGAAAGATTTCAAGCCCATCGGCACCCTGATCGATTTCCCGCTGGTGATGGTGGCGCGCGCCGATGCGCCTTTCGATGATTTCAAGGGTTTCCTGAAATATGCCAAGGCCCATCCGGGCGAACTGGATCACACCTCGTCGGGCAGCGGCACCCTGTCCCACTTGGGCATGGAACTGCTGCAGCGAGAAACCGGTACCGAACTTGTCCACGTGCCCTACAAGGGCAGCGCGCGCGCCATGACGGACATCGCCGCTGGCAACGTGGACGTCGGCATCGAGACCGTCACGGTAGCGAAGCCTTTCATCGATTCGGGCCGTCTCAAGCTGCTGGCCGTGACTGTGCCCGAACGGCTGAAGCTGTTCCCGGACACGCCCACGCTGGACGAACTGGGCGTCAAGGGCTTCGACGTGGCTGCCTGGCTTGGAATGGTGTTCCCCGCAGGCACGCCCGACGCATGCGTAAAGACCATCAACGACCAATTACAGGCGATCCTGCGGGACCCGGAGGTTGCCGCGAAGCTTGAATCCCTGGGAGCCTTGCCCCGGCCGTCCAGCCCGGAAGCGTTCGCCGATCTGCTCAAGCGCGAATACACGACCTGGGGCGAGCTCGTGAGGCAATCCGGGGCGAAGGTGGACTAGAACAAACGTTGGCTTAGTTGTTTAGCGACATGGGTTTCTCGCCGCCGGGCGGCAGGCCGAAAAGGTGCCTGATCCAGTTGAGGAATGCCCCGTAGGGGCGGCCCAGGAACAGCATCATCGCCGCCGCACCAAGTATTCCCCGCAACAGGCCATCTCCGGTCGCGCCACTGAACGCGATGATCGCGGCATAGATAGGCACCTGGAAGCTCATCAGGGCCAAGCTGTCCCAGAGAATCTGCGATGAGCGCGTTTGCTTGGCGTGGCGCATCACCCAGTCGCGCCACATACCGTACGGCCGCCCGACCGGGATCATCAAGACGCCGCCGATCAAGCGCGCATGAAGAACCTGGTCCCATGTCATCCCAGCTATAAAGCGTTCGTTCAGTGCGCCGGTTGTTGTAAAGAACAGGACCAGGGCCAGCGTATCTGCGATGTAAGCCCGCGTTGTATGTGTAGGTCTTGTTGTGGCCGCCAAGTAGCATGTTTCCTATATCATTTCACAGCGATCATATAAAGCCGGCTGTCATTGTAGACCTGATGCCAAGCCTCGATCTCGGCCTGGCCTGGGCCAACGATCTGCGAATTCACTTTATACGTAGAAGATCATGCCATTGCCTACATTGGATAAGCAGCTGAGCTTTCTAAGAGAAATCGACAGGCTGAAGACCGTCATACGGCAATCACCTTTGCTTGACGGAAGCCGGAAGGAAAATTCCGCCGAACATTCCTGGCACTTGGCGATGTACGCCTTGGTACTGAACGAGCATGCCTGCGGGGCGGTGAACTCGAACCGGGTCATACAGATGCTTTTGCTGCATGACATTGTCGAGATAGATGTCGGTGACTTTCCCATCCATGGCGGATATGCAAGCGAATTGCAGGCTGAGCAAGAGTCCCGAGCGGCAACGCGGTTGTTTGGCCGATTGCCGCCGTCGCAACGCGACGAGTTTCTCGGACTGTGGCAAGAATTTGAGCGGGCAGAAACAGAAGACGCGAAGTTCGCGAAAGCACTCGATCGTTTTCAGCCGCTACTGACGAATATATTCACCGGCGGAGGAACCTGGACGGAGAACGGTATTTCATGTCAACAGGTGCTTTCTCGGTACGGCCCTGCCATCAAGAGGGGCGCGCCCCAGCTATGGACGGTGTGTGAGCAGTGGATAAGCCAGCATTTTTCGGAACAAGCGCCAGGAATCCCCAGGCAGGAAGATTGAGCGGCAAGGCCGTGTCTTATTCGAAAGTTGCTCCATCTGAAGGTCGCAGCAAATCCCTTTGACTAGGCAACACTGCCATGCCTATTGGATTTTGCTTCTAACTGCGTACGTGAAATAAAGTTGGCCGTAACGACCGATTCCTGACCAAATTTATTCCACGCAATCAGATCAACCAAGAAGTTCCACGACTACTCCACCGTCACGCTCTTGGCCAGATTCCGCGGCTTGTCCACATCCGTGCCACGTGCGCATGCCGTGTGATACGACAGCAGTTGCAGCGGAATCGTGTGCAGGATGGGCGACAGCATGCCATAGTGTTCGGGCATGCGGATCACATGCATGCCCTCGTCGCTGGCAATGCGGCTATCCGCATCGGCGAATACATAAAGCTCGCCGCCGCGTGCGCGCACTTCCTGCATGTTGGACTTCAGTTTTTCCAGCAGCGAATCCTTCGGCGCGATGGTAACCACCGGCATCTGGTCGGTTACCAGCGCCAGAGGGCCGTGCTTCAATTCGCCGGCCGGATACGCCTCGGCGTGGATGTAGCTGATTTCCTTCAGCTTCAGCGCGCCTTCCAGGGCAATGGGGTAATGCATGCCGCGGCCCAGGAACAGGGCATCTTCTTTGGTGGCGAAGCGATCGGCCCAGGCCATGATCTGCGGTTCCAGCGCCAGCACCGAGCCGATGGCCACCGGCAGGTGGCGCAGCGCCTTCAGGTGCTCGGCTTCCTGTTCGGCAGTGAGCTGGCCGCGCGTCTGGGCCAGCGCGAGCGTCAGCAGGAACAGCGCCGTCAACTGGGTGGTAAATGCCTTGGTGGACGCCACGCCGATCTCGACCCCGGCCCGGGTGATGTACGACAGCTTGCACTCGCGCACCATGGCGCTGGTGGCGACGTTGCAGATGGTCAGGGTCTGTTCCATGCCCAGCGAACGCGCGTGCTTCAGCGCGGCCAGGGTATCGGCGGTTTCGCCCGACTGCGAGATGGTCACCACCAGAGTGCGCGGGTTGGGCACGCTGTCGCGGTAGCGATACTCGCTGGCGATCTCGACGGCCACCGGAATCCTGGCGATGGATTCGATCCAGTACTTGGCGGTCAGGCCGGCATAGTAGCTGGTGCCGCAAGCCAGGATGAGCAACGAATCGATTTCCTTGAAGACCTTGTGGGCCTCGTCGCCGAATAGTTCGGGCGAGATGGCCTCGATGTCTTGCAGGGTATCGCCCACCGCGCGCGGCTGCTCGAAGATTTCCTTCTGCATGTAATGACGATACGGGCCCAGTTCGGCCGCGCCGGTGTGCACTTGCACGGTGTGCACCTTGCGCTCGACGGGTTTGCCTTCGGTATCGGTGATCCACACGCGCGAGAGCTGCAGGTCGACGACATCGCCGTCTTCCAGGTAGATGATCTGGTCGGTGGTACCGGCCAGGGCCAGCGCGTCAGAGGCCAGGAAGTTCTCGTTCTGGCCCACGCCCACGACCAGGGGCGAGCCCTGGCGCGCGCCGACCACGCGATGCGGTTCGTCGCGGCAGAACACGGCGATGGCGTAGGCGCCATGCAGGCGGCGCACGGTCTGTTGCACGGCATCGAACAGGTCGCCGTTGTACAGGTGGTTGACCAGGTGGGCGATGACTTCGGTGTCGGTCTGGCTTTCGAACACGTAGCCAGCGGCCTGCAGTTCAGCGCGCAGTTCGTCGTGATTCTCGATGATGCCGTTGTGCACCAGCGCGATACGCGGCTCGTCTTTGCCCAGGTGCGAAAAATGCGGGTGGGCATTGTGGGTAGCGGGCACGCCATGGGTGGCCCAGCGGGTGTGCGCGATGCCGGTGAAGCCGGCCAGCTTGTCCTGGGCGACCTGGTCGGCCAGTTCGGCCACGCGCTGCGTGCTGCGCGTGCGGCGCAAGTGGCCGTCGATGTACAGCGCCACGCCGCACGAGTCGTAGCCGCGGTATTCCAGCCGCTTCAGGCCTTCGACCAGGATGGGGGTGATGTCGCGCTGGGCGACGGCGCCAACAATGCCGCACATAAGGCAATCTCCGATGATTTGCGTATCGGCGCATTGTGCACTTGCTGGCCTGAAATTTGATTTCTTTATTTTGTCTTATGTGAAAGCTGATTTTCTTACAAATACGTGATTAAATATATTTTCGTAAATCAGTCTTTTATGAAATAAAAATGCAAGAACAGGCCCTTCCCCTTGTTGAACTGGACGATCTGGACCGCCGCATCCTGGATCAGCTTCAGCGCGACTGCGCACTGACCAATCAGGAGCTGGCGGCGCGGGTACATGCGTCGCCCCCTACCTGCCTGCGGCGGGTGCGACGGTTGGTGGAATCCGGCGTCATCGCGCGGCAGGTGGCGATTCTGGCGCCCGAGAAGCTGGGCAGCACTTTGACGGCCATCGTGGAAATCACGCTGGACGTGCAGGCGGCGGAAAGCCTGGACGCGTTCGAGCGCAGCCTGCTGGACGAACCGGCCGTGCTGCAGTGCTATCGGGTATCGCCGGGGCCGGATTTCGTGGTGGTGGCGCAGGTGCGCGATATGCCGTCCTACCATGCACTGGTACACCGGGTGTTCACGGCACAGGCGAACGTGCGCAATGTGCGCACCTTCTTTTCGGTGCACCGGGCAAAGTTCGAAACCCGGATCGATGTGTCGGCGGGTAGCCAGGGGTCAGGCTCCGCAGGTGCCTGACCCCATCGTGTGCCATCACTGTCTCAGTCGTACGGGGTCAGGCACCCTGACGGGAGCCTGACCCCTGGCTGCGACACTTGGCTGCGCTGGCTGCGGCTGGCGCGCCTACCCTGCTTTCGCTGCCAGCAGCCGCTCGAACTGGGCCAGGTAGCGGCGGCCCATTTCGGTGACGTCGTGTTCGGTGCGCACGTAGTCGTAGGCACGCTTGGTGCAGTCGGCACGAAATGCGGCGTCGTCCAGGCAGCGGGCCATGCCCTGCGCCATCGCTTGCCAGTCGCCGGTGGCGCACAGCACGCCACGGCCGTCGGCCAGGCTTTCTTTCAGGCCGCCAGCATCGGTGGACACTACCGGCACATGCTGCAGGAACGCATCCAGCACGCTGCTGCCCAGCGCTTCTTCTTGCGAGCTCATGACGAATACGTCGAAAACGCTATAGAAGTCTTCGATGCCCTTGCGAAAGCCCGCGAACAGGTACACGTCTTGCAAGCCCAGCGCGTGCACTTCGGCGCGCGATTCGGCTTCGCGGTCGCCCCCGGCGCCAAAATGCACGAAGACGAAATCGCCGCGCGTGCGGGCCAGTTCGCCCACGGCGCGGATCAGGGTCAAGGGGTCTTTGTCCCGGATCAGCGCGGCTGAAGTGGCCAGCACTTTCTTGCCCTGCAGGCCCAGTTCGCCGACCAGGCGTTCGACGTGGTCGCGGTCGACCTCGTGAGGTTCGACGGCACTGCGGATGATGACGGGGTGCAGCCCCAGCCGGCGCGGTTCGGCCGCGGCCATTTCGCTGATGGCCACGAAGCAGTCCACGCGCCGCCACTTGGCGCCGGTTTTCCATTCTTCGTTCGGCTCGACCACGAATGAGGTGCGGCGCGAGAACACCACGGGCCGATGGTGCAAGGCCTTGGTCAACACGGCCCACGTGACGGTGTTGGCGGTTTGCGCGTGAATGATGTCGTAGCCCCGCCCGGCACGGGCCAGGAAGGCCAGTTGCGCCGGCACGTTGCGCACGCCATGGGCCACGAAGCCTTCTTCGCCGGCGCGGCTTTCCAGCGGGCCGCCGGCGCGGCACAGCAATTCAACCTGATGGCCGGCGGCGCGGAAGGCGCGCATGCAGTACAGCGTCTGGCGTTCGCCGCCGCGCCAGCCTTTCTCGAAGTTGAGCTGCAGGATCTTCATGCGCGGCCAATGCCTTCGTACTCGAAGCCCTGGGCCCGCATATCGGCAGGCACGTACAGGTTGCGGCCGTCGATCACCAGCGGGGTCTTCAGCAGGGTGCGCACGCGGTCCAGGTCGGGCGCACGGAACACTTTCCATTCGGTGGCGATCAGCAGGCCATCGGCGCCATCGAGCGCCTGGTACATGTCGTCGGCGAATTCGACGGCCGGGTTGTGCGCCAGGATCTGGCGCGCATGCGGCATGGCGACGGGGTCGTAGGCGCGCACGCGGGCGCCGCGCCGGGTCAGTTCGGCGATGGCGGTCAGGCTGGGGGCTTCGCGCATATCGTCGGTGTTGGGCTTGAAGGCCAGGCCCCACAACGCAAAGGTGCGGCCCGACAGGTCTTCGCCATAGCGCGCCACGATCTTTTGCGACAGGCGCAGCTTCTGCGCATCGTTGGCGGCTTCGGCGGCCGTCACGACGCGCATGGGCAGCCCGTGCTCGGCGGCGGTTTGCACCAGCGCCTGCACGTCTTTGGGAAAGCACGATCCGCCATAGCCCACGCCGGGATACAGGAAGTGGTAGCCGATGCGCGGGTCGGCGCCGATACCGCGCCGCACCTGTTCGACGTCGGCACCCAGGACTTCGGCCAGGTTGGCCATCTCGTTCATGAACGAGATGCGGGTGGCCAGCATGGCGTTGGCCGCGTACTTGGCCAGTTCGGCCGAACGCACGTCCATGACCATCAGGCGTTCGTGCGTGCGCTGGAACGGCGCGTACAGGCGCCGCATCACATCGACGGTGTAGTCATCATCGGCGCCGACGATAATGCGGTCGGGGCTCATGAAATCTTTGATGGCCGCACCCTCTTTCAGGAACTCGGGGTTCGAGGCCACGCTGAAAGGCATGTCTACGCCACGCTCGGCCAGGATGGCGGCCATGGCCTGGCGCACCTTGTCGGCCGTACCTACCGGAACAGTGGACTTGTCGACCACCACTTTGCGGTTGTCCATGTGGCGCGCGATGTTGCGGGCCGCCGACAGCACGTGCTGCAGGTCGGCCGAGCCGTCTTCGCCGGGCGGCGTGCCCACGGCAATGAACTGCACGTCGCCAAAGGCGACGCTTTCGGCAATGTCTGTCGTGAAGCGCAGGCGGCCTGCCTGCGCATTGCGCTTGACCAGTTCGTCCAGGCCCGGCTCGTAGATGGGAATACCACCTTGCTGCAGGGTCTGGATCTTGGCCGCGTCGACGTCCAGGCAAATCACTTCGTTGCCCATGTCGGCCAGGCAGGCGCCCGAGACCAGTCCCACGTAGCCCGTGCCGATAACCGTGATTTTCATGCGCAATGCCTATAGGGGTCTATTCGGCCGCATTATAGAAGGACACCGCTATGGGGCCGCTAGCTCATCTTCAGTTTGTTCACCCGCACCGCATTCACTGCCACCGCCACCGCCGCGCACAGCGTGGCGAGGATCAGCGCAAAAGTGGGGCCCGCCGCGCCGCTGACGCCAAAGGCGATGGCCACCAGCGCGGTACCAAAGCTTTGGCCGAACACGCGCGTGGTGGCCTGCAGCCCGCCGGCGGCGCCGCTGCGCTGGCGTGGCGCCGACGAGAGCATGGCGCGATTGTTGGGGGTCTGGAAAAACCCGAAGCCCATGCCCGTGACGAACATGGCGGCCATGATCCATGGATTGGTCACGCTCAATGGCAGGAAGGCCAGCGTGGCCAGCCCGACCACCATGCCTGCCGCCCCTATGCCGCTGAGCGTGGCCGCCGAATAGCGGTCGGACATGCGGCCCGCCAAGGGCGCGACGATAGCGGTGCCCACCGGCCAGGCGCCCATCAGCATGCCCACTTCCAGGTAGGTCCGGCCCAGTATTTGCTGGAAGTAGAAGGGCAGCGACACGTACGAGGCCATTTGCGCCGCGAAGGTGCAGGCCGAGGCCGCCACGGCAAACCCCACGGCGCGGATACGCAGCAGGTCTACCGGCACCAGCGGCGCGGGCTGCCCGCTGGCGCGGCGCACCAATAGCCAGCCGGCCAAGGTGGCCAGCGCGATCATGGTCACGCCCTGCACGGGGCTCTGCCCCAGGGTGTCGACGCCTGAAATGAAAACGCCCAGCGTCACCATGCACAGCAGCGCGCTCAGCCAGTCGAGCCGCACGTTGTTGCGCGGCACTTCAGGCAGGTAGCGCAGGCCGAACATCACCGCCACGCACACGGGCAGGTTGATGGCGAAGATCCAGCGCCAATGGGCGATTTCCAGAATGACCGAACCCAGCGTGGGCCCCAGCACCGACATCACCGCCACGGTTGTCGCGTTGACGCTGATGCCGCGGCCCAGCAGGTGCAGCGGATAAATATTGCGCACCAGCCCGCCGAACATGCACATCAGCGAAGCGGCGCCTATGCCCTGCACCACGCGTGCCAGAGTCAGCTGCCACAGCGACTGCGACAAGGCGCCCGACAACGAGGCCAGCGCGAACAGCGCCAGGCCGATGGTGAACATACGCTTGAAGCCGATGCGTTCGGCCAGGGCCGACAGGGGCAGCAGCAGCACCACCACCGCCAGGTTGTATGCATTGACGACCCATACCGCCTGGGACGGCAAGGCATCCAGGTCGGTGGCGATGGTGGGCAGCGCCACGTTGGCAATGGTGGTGTCCAGCACCGACAGGCTGATGCCGGTCAGGACAGTGGCAGCCGCCCAGTGCCTGCGTGGCGTCGGCAGGCCATCGGGCAGCGCGTGGCGAGCGCACGACCCGGTTGAAGCCGCAGGCTCGGCACTCACGATTTTTTCTGGGGACGCTGCCAGCCCTCGATAGTGGTCTGGCGTGCCCGCGAGACAGTCAGTTGGCCGGCCGGCGCGTCGCGTGTCAGGGTGGTGCCCGCGCCCAGTGTGGCGCCGCGGCCCACGCGCACGGGCGCGACCAATTGCGTGTCCGACCCGATGAAGGCATCGTCTTCGATGACGGTACGGTGCTTGTTGGCGCCATCGTAGTTGCAGGTAATGGTGCCGGCGCCCACATTCACGCGCGCGCCGATATCAGCGTCGCCGACGTAGGCCAGGTGGTTGGCCTTGCTGTCAGCATCGAACACGCTGTTCTTGATTTCGACGAAATTGCCGACATGAGTGCGATCGCCCAGGCTGGCGCCCGGCCTCAGGCGGGCATAGGGGCCGATGCGCGCATCGCGGCCCACGGTGGCCTGCTGCACGTGGCTGAATGCCTCGATATGCGTACCCGCGCCCACCGACACGTCACGCAGCACGCAATGCGGGCCCACGCGCACACCGTCGGCCAGCTCGACCTTGCCTTCGAACACGCAGCCCACGTCGATGAATACATCGCGTCCGCAGGTCAGCGTGCCGCGCACGTCGAATCGCGCCGGGTCGGCCAGCGTGACGCCGGCCTCGAGCAGGAGGCGCGCCTGTTCGTGCTGCCAGCGGCGTTCCAGTTCGGCCTGCTGCACCCGGCTGTTGACGCCCAGGGTTTCCCAGCCGGCCCCGGGTTGTGCCGCGCCGACGGGCACGCCATCGGCCACGGCCAGGCCCACCACGTCGGTCAGGTAGTACTCGCCCTGGGCATTGTTGTTGTCGATGCGGCCCAGCCAGTCTTTGAGTTGCGCCGTGGGCGCCACCAGGATACCGGTGTTCACTTCGCGGATGGCGCGCTCGACTTCGCTGGCGTCTTTGTGTTCGACGATGCGCTGCACCTGGCCTTGTTCGTTGCGCACGATGCGGCCGTAGCCGGTAGCATCGTCCAGGATCTCGGTCAGCACGGCCGCCCCCTGTCCGCGCGCCTGCAGCAATCGGCGCAAGGTATCGGGCTGCACCAGCGGCACGTCGCCGTACAGCACCAGGGTGACGTCGTCTTTGCCGTCTTCCTGCAGCAAGGGCACGGCCTGCTGCACCGCGTGGCCGGTGCCCTGCTGCGGCTGTTGCAAGGCGAAGCTCACCCCGGCGCGGCCCTCGAAGGCGGCGCGCACGCGGTCGGCGCCATGGCCCACCACGACCACGATACGGCCGGGCTCGAGTTGGCTGGCGCTGTCGAGCACGTGTTCAAGCATGGGCTTGCCGGCCAGGGAATGCAGCACTTTGGGAAGATCGGACTGCATGCGTTTGCCCAGTCCGGCGGCAAGAATTACGACATTTAGCATAGGTGTGAAAGCGGCATAAGAGGGCGGGTGGGATACCCACCGCGCGATTGAAGCGGAAGATTATGACTTGCGTGGTGCCGGCGCGCGCTTGGCCGCAGCTTTGCGGGGCGCACGCTTGCGCGGGGCCGGGCTGTCTTGCCCGGCTGATGGCGTCTTGGCCTTGGGCGGCGTGTCCGATGCCGAGGCATCGGGCATGGTGGCGGCGGTGGCGGTGGCAAGCTGGTTGAACTGCTGCTGCAGCAGGTTCCACCATGCCTGCGACGCCGACTGCGCGGCCTGGCTGACCTGGTCGGCCGCCGAGGCGTCGGGGCTGGCCTGCCCGGCCGAAGCATCGCCATCGGCAGCTGGCGATGGCGCGGATTGCGCCGCGGGCCGTGGCGCCGCAGCGGCCGGCTTCAGGCCCAGCACGACTTCCAGGGGCGAAGCATCGCCGCCTGCGGCGGCACCGCCCACGAAAGAGCGCAGGGTGGCAATGGTGGCGCGCTGCACTTCCATCCCCTGGATGGTGCTCGACAGCATCGACAAGTTCATGCGCAGCCAGTTTTCCACGGAACGCAGCTCGGCGATGCGACGCTCGAGGTCTTCAAGGTTCATGGGCGGCGTCATAGGCAAGGCCTGGGCCAGGCCGCCCGGGCCCGCCAGCCCGGCCCATGCCTTGCGCATCATTTCCATGCTGGCCAGCAGGGGGTTGCCGGAAAGGTCGCCGCCTTGCCCCAGGCCGGGCAGGACGAACGGGTTGGTATTCGAATCGGACATTCAGTCTCCAGGAACGCGCGAGGTACGCCTAGCGCGGCAGCACTTGGCCGTTCTCGACCCGTACATGGTCGCCCGACGCATAGGCGAAGGGTTGTGCGCTACGGAACATGCGCGTGCTGCCGTCGTTCATGCGCACGGTCATCTCGTAGTGCGTCACCGTCTGTTGCTGTCTGATATTACGCTCGATTTCATGACCTGCCAAAGCACCGCCCAGGGCGCCCAGCACGGTCAGCGCGTCCTTGCCGTGGCCGCCGCCGAACTGGTGGCCGACCACGCCGCCCACGACCCCGCCAGCGACCGTGCCCACGACGTTATTACCTTGGTTCTGCACCGGCGCCTGGACAGGGCGGATGGTTTCGACCACGCCGCAATCGGCGCAGGTGGCAGGCTTGGCCGCCGGCTTGGGCGCCGGGGCAGCCTTGGGGGCGGTGGCGACCTTGGCGGGCACTGGGGGAGCCGGGGGCGCTGCAGGCTGGGCCTGGCCCTGTTCGGCCGCCTGGGCCTGGGCCTCGTGAAGCGGAGGCTGCTGCCCGGACGATTCGGCCCACGGAGTAGGCAACCAACCCACCAGCGCCGCCGCGGCAATTGCGCACAAGACGATGACCGACCCGGCGGCGGTGGCCACCAGGGGATGCAGGCCGCGGCGCCGAGTTTCGCCCGGGGCGGGAACAGGAGTATTCATGATGGTTCTCCAGACAGTACGGCCCGTTGTATAGCATCTGGCCACGGTATCGGCGTATTGCGATAGTGACCCTTTGCAAGACATGGCCGGACGATCGGCTCGCATTCTGGGACAATGGCCAGATGGATAAGCCGATTCCTTTGCCCGAGCTTGAACAGGCCATTAATTATTGGCGCAACCGGCTGCCTTCGCAAGGCGATGAATCGCGCCTGTGCGCCCAGGCTGCTGCCCTGGCCACGCCGTACGCCCTGATGATCATCGGCCACCGGCGCGAGATTGCGGCAGGAGAACTAGGCCCGGCGGCCCTGGCCGCCTACCGGGGCTGGCGCGCGGCCCACGGGGCTGAATAGGGGGACGGTCTAATTTCGGGTGTCAGGCTCCGCAGGTGCCTGACACCATTGTGTGCCACGACTGTCTCAACAGTACGGTGTCAGGCACCTGCGGAGCCTGACACCTGTCGGCTGCCCGCCCCTTACGAGTCCAGCAGTGCCTTGATGTCGTGGGCCAGCGCGTCGGCCCCTGCGTTGTTGCTGGCCAGCACGCGCGATTCGCCCTTGCCGTCGAACAGGTAAAAGGCCGCGGTGTGGTCCATGGTGTAGTTCTTGCCGCCTTCGGTGGGTACCTTGGCGTAATAAGCCTTGAAAGAGGCCGCCGCCTGCTTGACCTGCTCGGGCGTGCCCGTCAGGCCCAGGAAGCGCGGATCGAACGTCGTTACATATTGCTTGAGGATGTCGGCCGTATCGCGCTCGGGATCGACCGTGATCATCAGCACCTGCACGCGGTCGGCGTCATCGCCCAGTTTTTGCATGACCTGCGACAGTTCGGCCAGCGAGGTGGGGCACACGTCGGGGCACTGGGTAAAGCCGAAGAACACCACCGTGACCTTGCCGGCAAAGTCTTGCAGGGTACGGGCCTGGCCATTGTGGTCGGTCAGGGCCAGTGCCTTGCCCAACTGGGTGCCGCTGATGTCGTTACCCTTGAAGCTGGGGGCGGGGTCGCCGCAGGCAGCCAGGGCGCCGGCCAGCGCAACGGCTGCCGCGCCGCGCAGCAGCGCGCGGCGGTGGGTGGAAAACACGGACATGAAGCAAGGTCTCCGAGATCAGGCCAGCAGGCCGGCCCAGTGGTCCACCAGCAAGGCGGCAAACAGCAGCGCCAGGTACAGGATGGAAAAGCGGAACATGCGGCGCGCCAGGGCATCGCTGTACTGGCGGTACAGGCGCCAGGCATAGGCCACGAACATGCCTCCCAGCGCCAGGGCGCATGCCAGGTACAGCAACCCGCTCATGCGAATGATGTAGGGCAGCGTGGTGGTGGCGACCAGCGCCAGGCTGTAGAGCAGGATATGCAGGCGCGTGAACTGCTGCCCGTGCGTGACCGGCAGCATGGGCAGGCCGGCCTTGGCGTAATCATGGTTGCGGTATAGCGCCAGAGCCCAGAAATGAGGCGGCGTCCAGATGAAGATGATCAGTACCAGCACCCAGGCTTCGGCCGGTACGGCGTCGGCCACGGCTGCCCAGCCCAGGGCCGGGGGCATGGCGCCCGACAGGCCGCCGATGACGATATTCTGCGGCGTGCGCGGCTTGAGGATGACGGTATAAATGACCGCGTAGCCCACGAAGGTGGCGAAGGTCAGCCACATGGTCAGGGGGTTGACCAGGTGGTATAGCACCAGCATGCCCGCGCCACCCAGCAGGCCCGACAGGGTGATGACCTGGGTGGAAGAAATCGTGCCGCGTGCCGTGGCGCGGCGCGCCGTGCGCAGCATGCGCGCGTCGATTTCCTGCTCGATCAGGCAATTGATGGCGAACGCCGCGGCGGCCAGCAGCCAGATGCCGATGGTGCCGAACACCACGCGGCCGGGATCGGGCAAGCCGGGCACGGCCAGGAACATGCCGATGATGGCGCAGAAAACGGCTAGCTGCGTCACGCGCGGCTTGGTCAGCACGAGGTACTGGCGCAGTAGTCCGGATTGGGAGGCGGCAAGGCTGGTCATAAGGCTATTTTAAACGTGCTGGCGCTCAGGGGCTGACGCCGGGGCGCGCCCGGCGGAGGACAGGCGCACCAGCATGACGACGCAGGCCAGGGTCAGGCCGGCCGCACCGCCATTGTGCAGCACGGCGATCAAGAGCGGCCATTGGAAGAAAATGGTGGTCAGGCCGGTGAACAACTGCGCGGCCAGCAGCGCCAGCGCCAGGGTGGCCGGGCCGCGCAGGCCGGGCTCGGCGCGCAGCCGCCAGGCCAGCACGCCCAGGTAGGCCAGTACGACAAAGGCGAAATTGCGGTGTACCCAGTGAATGGCGGTCAGGGCGTTCTGCGAGATCATTTCGCCCGACGGCAGTTCGCCCAGCCCCCGGATGACCGAGAACCCGCTATGGAAGTCCATGTCGGGCAGCCACTGGCCGTGGCAGGTGGGGAAATCCAGGCAAGCCAGCGCGGCGTAGTTGGTACTGACCCAGCCACCCAGGGTGATTTGCACCAGCAGCAGCAGCATGCCGCCCACCAGCCAGGGCCGCCAGCGCGCGGCCCGGGCCGGCAATGGCAGGTGCGGGCGTTCGCGAGCCGATAGCCAGGTCATCAGTGCCAGCACCGACAGCCCGAATACCAGGTGCGCGGTGACCACCGCGGGCATCAGCTTGTGCGTGACGGTCCAGGCGCCGAAGGCGCCCTGCACGCACACGGCCACCAGCGTGGTGATCGCCAGCGCGGGCGAACGGCCCAGTTCGCGGCGATAACGCCACGCCATGAACACGATGGCGATGATCAGCATGCCCAGGAAGGCGCCGACGTAGCGATGGATCATTTCGATCCAGGCCTTTGACAGGGTGACGGGTCCGAAGGGCATGGCTTGCGATGCCTGATGGATGTCGCCCATGGCGCCCAGGGGCGTCACCTTGCCGTAGCAACCGGGCCAATCGGGGCAGCCCAGGCCGGAATCGGTCAGGCGCACGAAGGCGCCGAACATGATCAGGTCCAGTGTCAGGAACCAGGTGAAGAAAACCAGCTTGCGGTAGCGTTGCTTGATGCGGTACATGGCGTGAATGCAGGCCTGCTAGCCGATGCGCGAGCTGTAGACCAGCTTGCTGATGTCTTTGCGCACTTTGACGCCATCGGCGTCGGCGGGGAATTGCAGCATCAGGTTGCCCAGCGGGTCGATGACCCAGATGGGGTCGAGCAGCCCGGGCTGGCCCGCCACGGTGTCGCGCGCCAGCAGGAAGCGCGCCAGTTGCTCGGGGCGCGCCCGCACCATCACGGTGCCCTGGTAGGCCTCGAGCACCTTGGCCGGCACGTCCCCGTCGTCGGTGATGAACCAGACGCGCGCCAGGCGATCGACGTTCTTGCCCTGGCTGGCGTGCGAGTTGCGGGTGATGAATAGCTTGCGTGCGCAGGCTTCGGGGCAAGCCGCCTCGCCGGCGCTGACCAGCAGCCACTTGCCGCGCAGGCTTTGCAGGTCGAAGGGCTGGCCGTCCAGCGTGGTGAGCTGCAGGTCCTGGGCCGCCGGCACGGGGCGCTGCGGATCGAGCAAGGTGCCGTAGTTGCTGGACTCGTCAGGCCACCACTGCGGGTTGCTGTACATCACGAAGGCCGCCAGGATGGGCGCCAGCGAGCACAGGAACACCAGCACCAGCGGCACCAGCGAGCGCTTCTTGGCGGGGGTGGAGGCAATAGGGGTTTCGCGAGCCACGGATTGTTTTCCTGAGAATCGTATTGTGGGTAGAACAGGCGTCAGCCCGCCGGACGGCTGCGCCGCAGGCCGCGCCAGGCCACCACCAGCCAGGCAATGGCGGCAATGGCGGCGAACGAGAACCACTGCAGGGCATAGCCCTGGTTCTGGTCATAGTCCACCGAGGGTTGCGGCCAGTCGCGCACCAGCCCGTCGTCACCGCGGGTCTGCATCAATACCGTCGGCAACAGCGTCAGGCCGGTGGCTTGCGCATAAGCCGACAGTTCAAGGTTCTGTACCTGCGGCACGACGCCGCCGGCCACCGGCAGTGTAGCGGGCAGTTGGCCTTGCTGCGAACCGCCCAGGGCCCAGAGCTCGAACAAGCGCGGCACGCGCGGCGATAGCTCGCCGGTGATGCCGTGCTGGCCGTCCGGCGTGGCCGGCAGTGGCGGGCTGGCCTGGCCCGGTTCGGCACGCGGCAGCCAGCCGCGCAGCACCAGCACCGCGCTGTGGCGCGCGGGGTCCAGCAACAGCGGCGTGGCCAGCCAGTAGCCCGGCCTGCCTTCCTGATTGCGGTTCTGCAGTAGTACGCTGTACTGGGCCAGCCATTGCCCGTTGGCCCGGGCCGGGCGCCAGGCGCCCAGTTCTGCCGGTGCGGTGGCCGGTGCCAGGGCCAGTGGCGGCTGGGCACGGCCGGCCTGGATCGCCGCCAGGATGGCCCGGCGCTCGTCGGCACGCCGCAACTGCCACGCGCCCAGCGAAGCCAGGATCGCGACAGCCACGCCCAGCAGCACCAGGGCTGCCAAGGTACGGCGAACTGAATGAGCCATGTCTGCAATAATCCCGTTTTACCCGGAGGCCAAAATGCGCGTAATCGTCGCCCTGGCTTTCATCGGTATCTTGGCCAGCCTGGCATCAGCCCTGGTCTACCTGATGAGGGACAAGGGCACCACCAACCGGACGGTCAACGCACTGACCGTGCGTATCGGGCTATCGGTAGCCCTGTTCCTGTTCGTTCTGCTGGCCCATCACCTGGGCTGGATAGAAAGTACAGGCATTAGATAGGAACCGGATCGGCCGGTTCCGGTTTTTCGCAGGCCAAGCCAGCGGCCCTGCCAGCGTGCGATGCCCCCTCGCGGGGGCATTTAGCGCACCGGCCTGCCCGAAGCGGGGACGCGCGGATCCGGCTTTGCCGGTCCGCAGCGTCGCCCCCTGGGGGGTAGCGCGCAGCGCTTCGGGGGGACTACTTCCTAGAACCAGTACACGAACAGGTACAGGCCCAGCCAGACGACGTCGACAAAGTGCCAGTACCAGGCCGCGCCCTCGAAACCGAAATGGTGCTCGGCGGTGAAGTGGCCCCGCATCAGGCGGATCAGGATGACCGTCAGCATGGTGGCACCCATGATGACGTGAAAGCCGTGGAAGCCGGTAAGCATGTAGAACAGCGAACCGTACACGCCCGAGTTGAATTTCAGGTTCAGCTCGGTGATGGCGTGGTGGTATTCGTAGGCCTGACAGGCCACGAACACGAAGCCCAGGATCACCGTGGCCAGCAGCCAGAGCTTGGTCTTGCCGCGGTGGTTCTCGCGCAGCGCGTGGTGGGCAATGGTCAGCGTCACGCCCGAGCTCAGCAGCAGCGCGGTGTTGATGGTGGGCAGCCAGAACGGGCCGACCGTCTGGAAGTGCTCGACGATGCCGGCCGGGCCGAAGTTGGGCCAGGTTCCCTGGAAGTCGGGCCACAGCAACATGCGGTGGTCGAAATCGGACAGCCACGGCGTGGTGATGGTGCGCACATACCACAGCGCGCCGAAGAAGCCGGCGAAGAACATGACTTCCGAGAAGATGAACCAGCTCATGCCCCAGCGGTACGACAGGTCGATGCGCTTGCTGTTCAGGCCGCTCTCGGATTCATGGATGGCGTCGCCGAACCAGAAATACAGCACGGTGACCAGGCCGATGACGCCGGCCAGCACCAGCCACTTGCCCCAGCTGACATCGTTGACCCAGGCGGCCGCGCCGATGCCCATGGCCAGCAGGGCCAGGGCGTTGCGCACGGGATGGCCCGAATCCGCCGGTACGTAGTAGTACGGTGCCTCTTTACCTTGAACCGAGTGGCTTGCACTCATGGTCTTCTCCCTGGTACTGATTTGTTGAAATGCTTGCTGCTTACGTCAGGCTGGCAACGGCCCAGCGCACGATGACGACCAGCACCAGCACAAATATCACTCCGGCCAGCAGGCCCGCCACGATCAGGTGCACGGGGTTGAGCTTGCTGCCATCTTCTTCGTAGCCCGCACCCCGGCGCACGCCGAACATGCCCCACAGCACCGCCTTGAGCGTCTGCAGGAAATTCAGCTTGCGGCGCGAGGCGTCGCGGATGTCGTGTGTCATGTGCCCCTACTTGACGGCCGTACCGGTCATGATGGCCGAGCCGCGAAAGAACGTCCAGGCGAACACGGCAATGACGATTGCCAACAGGATCAGCCCGACAGTCTTGTTGCGGCGGCGTTGTTCAGGGGTCATGACTAGCTTACTTTACCTTCCGTTTATCGCTTACTTCACTTCCGGGGGCGTGATGAAGGTGTGGAACGGCGCGGGCGAAGGCACGGTCCATTCCAGGCCTTCAGCGCCTTCCCAGGGTTTGGCCGAAGCCACTTCGCCCTTGCCGCGGTAGCAGCGCAGGATGGCCCACAGGAAAATCAGCTGCGACAGGCCGAACCAGAACGCGCCTATGGTCGCGATCTGGTGGAAAGTGGTGAACTGCGCGGCGTAGTCGGCATAGCGGCGCGGCATGCCGGCCAGGCCCAGGAAGTGCATCGGGAAGAACGTGATGTTGAACGAGATCAGCGTCGACCAGAAGTGCAGCTTGCCCAGCTTCTCGTTGTACATGCGGCCCGTCCACTTGGGCACCCAGTAGTAGGCGCCGGCAAACAGGGCGAACAGCGAGCCGGCCACCAGCACGTAGTGGAAGTGCGCCACCACGTAGTAGGTGTCGTGCACCTGGATGTCGATCGGGGCCACCGACAGGATCAGGCCGGTGAAGCCGCCCATGGTGAATACGAAGATGAAGCCCACCGAGAACAGCATGGGGGTTTCGAAGGTCATCGAGCCGCGCCACATGGTGGCGATCCAGTTGAACACCTTCACCCCGGTGGGGATGGAGATCAGCATGGTGGCGTACATGAAGTACAGCTGGCCGGTGACCGGCATGCCGGTGGTGAACATGTGGTGCGCCCACACGATGAACGACAGCACGGCGATGGCCGAGGTGGCATACACCATGGATGCATAGCCGAACAGCTTCTTGCGGGCAAAGGCGGGCACGATGGCCGACACAATGCCGAAGGCCGGCAGGATCATGATGTAGACCTCGGGGTGCCCGAAGAACCAGAACACGTGCTGGTACAGCACCGGGTCGCCGCCGGCGGCGGCGTTGAAGAAGCCGGTACCGAAGTGGCGGTCGGTCAGCACCATGGTGATGGCGGCGGCCAGCACGGGCATCACGGCGATCAGCAGGAAGGCGGTGATCAGCCAGGTCCAGCAGAACAACGGCATCTTCATCAGGGTCATGCCGGGCGCGCGCATGTTCAGGATGGTGACGATGACGTTGATGGCGCCCATGATGGACGAGGCGCCCATGATGTGGATGGCGAAGATGGCCAGGTCCATGCCGGGGCCCATCTGGCCCGACAGGGGCGCGTACAGCGTCCAGCCCGCGGCGGTGGCGCCGCCGGGCACGAAGAACGACGCGGTCAGCATGATGGCGGCCACCGGCAGCAGCCAGAAGCTGAAGTTGTTCATGCGCGCAAACGCCATGTCGGATGCGCCGATCTGCATCGGGATCATCCAGTTGGCGAAGCCCACGAACGACGGCATGATGGCGCCGAACACCATGATCAGGCCGTGCATGGTGGTGAACTGGTTGAACAGTTCGGGCTGGAAGAACTGCAGGCCGGGCTCGAACAGCTCGGTACGCAGCAACAAGGCCAGCGTGCCGCCTTCAAGCAGCATGACGAACGAGAAGATGAGATACATCGTCCCGATGTCTTTGTGGTTCGTGGCGAATAGCCAACGACGCCAGCCGGTAGGCATGGCGTGGTGGTCATCGTGGTCGTGACCGTGACTGTGGCCGGGCGACACGTGGTCTACAGTGGCGCTGCTCATGATGGACTCCTTCCTGCTGATTGCCGGTCTCGGTCCAGGAGGCCGGCAGGTGTCTCTTGACGGGTTCTGCTAACAGGGGAACGGGGCCGCGCGATCAGCGCGCGGCCACGACGTCCTTGGGCTGCACCACGGGATCTTCACCCTTGCCCGCATTGCTCCAGGCATTGCGCGTATAGGTAATGACCGCGGCGACTTCGACATCGTTGAGCTGGTCCGCGAAGGGCGCCATGGCCGTACCGGGACGGCCATGCAGCACGGTCTTGATTTGCGCATCTTTCGGGCCCAGGACGGTCTTGTCGCCGTCGAGCGCGGGGAAGGAACCGGGCACGCCCTTGCCGTTGGCCTGGTGACAGGCCACGCAGTTGGCGCCGAAGACTTTCTCGCCACGGGCGATCAGCTCTTCCTTGGTCCATTCTTTGTTGGGATCGTCGGCGTTGGCCGCCAGCTTCTTTTTCTGCTCTTCGGCCCACTTGCCGTAGTCTTCTTGCGACTTGACCTCGACCACGATGGGCATGAAGGCGTGGTCTTTGCCGCACAGTTCGGCGCACTGGCCGCGGTAGATACCGGGCTTCTGGGCACGGAACCAGGTGTCGCGCAGGAAACCGGGGATGGCGTCTTGCTTGACGCCGAAGTCGGGCACCATCCACGAGTGGATGACGTCGGCGGCGGTCAGCACGATGCGCACTTTCTGATCAACCGGCACCACCAGGTGGTTGTCGACTTCCATCAGGTAGAACTCGCCCTTGGGCTCGCGGCCTTCGATCTGGGCGCGCGGCGTAGCCAGCGTGGACAGGAACTTGACGCCGGTGGCTGGGCCGTCGATGTATTCGTAGCCCCACTTCCATTGGTAGCCAGTGACCTTCACGGTAAGGTCGGCGCTGGAGGTGTCTTTCATGGCGACCACGGTCTTGGTGGCCGGCAGCGCCATGGCGATGACGATGATGAAGGGGATGACGGTCCAGGCGACTTCCACGCCCAGGTGCTCATGGAAAGTGGCGGCCTTGTGCCCGCGCGACTTCCGGTGCGCCCAGATGGAATAGAACATCACGCCGAACACGCCGATGAAGATCACGCCACAGATGATCAGCAACAGCCAATGCAGCCACATGACGTCTTGCGCGATCTGGGTCACGCCTTCGTGCAGGTTGAGCTGGTTGACTCTCGGGCCGCCGGGCATGTCTTGTACCTGCGCGTTGACGACACTGCCCGAAAGCAATGCACAGGCGCCCAGTATCCCTCTCCACTTCTTCATGCTTACCTCGAAACACGGCGCGGGCGTTCCCGCGCCCCTTGGTTCAGGCACGGAATACACGCAATTTATTAGACGGCAGGTACGAGCCCACGCTGACAACAGCCGGTCTGCCCCACTCGAATCACAAAGAAACCGCAGAATTATAGCGGACGCGCAACCCGATGTAATTTAGGGCTCTTGAATCATGCCTGGATGCCCCCATTTGGAGCCGCCTTGTCGAGCCTACACTAAAATCTGCGCCATGCCGAAAAGCCCACCCCACGACGATCCGGCGCGCCTGGCCGCGCTATACACGCAATTGGCCGCGCGCGTACAAGAACATCCACCCGAGCTGGCCCGACCGCTGTATATCGCCGACCGTTGCTGCGGCTGGGCCACGCATGCTGCTTGCGATGCCCTGGGCCGCCTGGCGCGGGTGCGCGTGCAAGCCGATGCCTTGCGCATAGGCAGCGGGCTCGAAGCCGGGCCGGACCTGACCGCATTGCTGGCCGACGTCGCGCAGGCGCTGCGCGCGGCCGATTGCCTGCGCGGCTGGCGCGATGAATTGCTGGATGTGACGGCCGCCGAAGAATGCCTGGGCGTCATCGAGCGCGCCGCCATGCGGCCGCTGGGGCTGTTGACGCGGGCGGTGCACCTGAACGCCTGGACCCCCGACGGCCGCTTGTGGATTGCCCGGCGGGCACTGAGCAAATCCACCGATCCCGGCATGTGGGACACCTTGGTGGGCGGGTTGGTCAGCAGCCAGGAAGACCTTGAGCAGGCGCTGCTGCGCGAATGCGCCGAAGAAGCCGGGCTGGACCCCGCCCCGCTGGCCGGCCGCTCGCCGCTGCGCACGATCCTGCGCATGCACCGCCGGCTGCCCGAGGGCTACCAGGTCGAAGACTTGCTGACCAGCACCTGCGTGCTGCCGGCCGGCACCCAGCCGGCCAACCGCGATGGCGAAGTCATGGAAATCGCGCACGTCGCCGTGAGTGAAGCCGTGCGCCACATTGCCGACGGCGAATTCACCGTGGAAGCCTCGCTGGTGATCCTGGAAGACATCATGCAGCGGCGCGCGCACGGGGAAATCTAGCGGCGCAGCAGTCCGGCAGGTGGCCAACAGCAGCAGGTGTCAGGCTCCGCAGGTGCCTGACACCTGGCCGCATCCGGCCATATCCGCGCGGCTCAGTGCGAATGGCGCGGGTCGCCCCGCGTCTCGACCACCCGCAGATACAGCGTGGCCGGCTCCAGGCAACCGCCCGTGGACAACTGCCCCACCAGTTGCCGGTAGATTTCTTGCCAGGGCGTCTGCGACGGCGGAATCGGCAAGGGCTTTGCATTGGCCTTGCGCCGCGCCATCTCGCCGGCATCCACCAGCAGGGTGACCGAGCGCTGGTTCAGGTCGACACGCAGGCGATCGTTGGTCTGCAACAGGCCCAGGCCGCCACCCACCGCGGCTTCGGGCGACATGTTCAAGATAGACGGGCTGGCCGAGGTGCCGCTCTGGCGCCCATCGCCCAGGCAGGGCAAGGAATCCACGCCGCGCTTGATCAGGTGCGCGGGCGGCGCCATGTTCACCACCTCGGCGCTGCCCGGATAGCCCACGTCGCCGCAGCCCCGGATCACCAGGATGCAATGCTCATCGATATTCAGCGCCGGGTCTTCGATGCGGGCATGGTAGTCCTCGGGGCCGTCAAAAACGATGGCGCGCGCCTCGAAGGCATTCTCGTCGCCGGGCGATTCCAGGTATGAACGCCGGAATGCCTCGCCCACCACCGACATCTTCATGATGGCGCTGTCGAAGAAGTTGCCCGACAACACGATGAATCCGGCGCGATGCAGCAGCGGCGCCTGATAGGCGCGGATCACATCGCGGTCGTGCGCCGCCGAGGCCGCCGCGATATCGTTCACGGTGCGGCCCGATACCGTCAGGCAGCCGCCATGCAGCCGCCCTGCCGCCTGCAGTTCGTGCAGCACGGCGGGCACGCCGCCTGCGCGGTGGAAGCTTTCTCCCAGGTATTCGCCGGCCGGCACGCAGTTCACCAGCAGGGGAATGTCTTCCCCCAGCCGCTGCCAGTCCGCCAGCGACAAATCGACGCCAGCGTGGCGGGCAATGGCGATCAGGTGGGGCGGGCAGTTGCTCGAGGCCCCCAGCGCCGAGGCCACCACGATGGCGTTCTCGAACGCCTGGCGGGTCAGGATATGCGACGGGCGCAGGTCTTCCCGCACCATGTCACAGATGCGCATGCCGGTGGCGTAAGCCATCTGCCCGCGTTCCCGGTATGGGGCGGGGATGCTGGCGCAGCCCGGCAGCGACATGCCCAGGGCCTCGGCCAGCGAGTTCATCGACAAGGCCGTGCCCATGGTGTTGCAGTGCCCCACGGATGGCGACGAGGCCGTGGCCAGCGTCATGAAGCCTTCGTAATCGATCTTGCCGGCGGCCATCAGGTTGCGTGCGTGCCAGATCACCGTACCCGACCCCACCCGCTTGCCTTCGTGCCAGCCGTCCAGCATGGGGCCGCCCGACAGCACGATGGCGGGAATATCGACCGTGGCGGCGGCCATCAGGCACGCCGGCGTGGTCTTGTCGCACCCCGTGGTCAGCACCACGCCATCCAGCGGATAGCCGTGCAGGATCTCGACCAGCCCCAGGTAGGCCAGGTTGCGGTCCAGGGCGGCGGTGGGCCGGCGCCCCTGCTCGGCCAGCGGATGCACCGGGAACTCCATGGGAATGCCGCCCGCATCGCGTATGCCGGCCTTGATGCGGTCCGCCAATTGCAGGTGGTGCCGGTTGCAGGGCGTCAGGTCACTGCCGGTCTGGGCGATGCCGATGATCGGCCGGCCCGATTGCAGCTCGCCGCGCGTAATGCCGGAATTCAAGTAGCGCTCGACATAGATCGCGGTCATGTCGGCGTGGGAGGGGTCGTCGAACCATTTCTGGCTGCGCAGCTTGCGGGGCGTCTGGGGCATGGCGAATCTACGATGCAACGGTAAGCGATGAAGCCGGGCCCATGCGGGCCCGGCACGACGCGCGCATCAGCCGCGCGCTTTCTGGATTTCGTCTTGCAGTTCCTTGACCAGCTCAGGGCCCAGTTCCTGGGTGTACTTGTCCACCACGGGCTGCACCTTCTGCCGCATGCGGGCGATTTCCTCATCGGACACGACATTGATCTTCATGCCGTGCTCTTTCAGGGTATCCATCGCCTTCTTGGAATCGGCGCGGCTATCCTTGCGTTCGAAATCGCGCGAAGCCACGGCGGCCTGGCGGATCAGCTTCTGCTCGTCGGGCGAGAGCGTGTCCCACCATTTCTTGGACGCCAGCACCACCCATGGGGTGTACACGTGGCGCGTCATGGTCAGGTACGGCTGCACTTCATAGAATTTACTGCTTTGTATGGTGGTCACGGGATTTTCCTGGCCATCCACCGTACGGGTCTCCAGGGCGGTAAACAATTCCGAGAACGGCATGGGCACGGCATTGGCGCCCAGGGCGTTGAACACCCCCAGGGCCACCTGGTTCTGCATCACGCGCAGCTTGATGCCTTCCAGGTCTTCGGCCTTGACCACGGGGTGCTTGGAATTGGTCAGGTTGCGAAAGCCGTTTTCCCAGTACACCAGGCCCACCAGGCCCTTGGTCTCCAGCTTCTTCAGCAGGCGTTCGCCTAGCTGGCCGTCCAGCACGGCATCGGCTTCCTGGTCGCTGTTGAACAGGAACGGCAAGTCGAACACGCCGAATTCCTTGACCATGGTGGCCAGCGGCGCGGTCGAACCCACCATCATTTCCTGCACGCCGCCCGCCAGCGCGCTTTGCATCTGTTCGTCCGAGCCCAGGCTGGCCGAGCCGAACGTCTTCATCTTCATCTTGCCGCCGCTGAGCTTTTCGAGCTCTTGCGCCAATTGCCGCGCGGCGCGGCCCTGGACGCTATCGTCGTTCAGGCCATAGCCGAAGCGGATGAGCCGCGGCTTGATGTCCTGCGCACCGGCCACACCGGCGGCCACGCAGGACGCGGCCATCGCCAGGGCCAATAGGGTGTGCTTGCAAGTCTTGTACATGATGCTCCTCCTTTGGTTGCTCAATAGCGCTGGCGGCGGTCGTTGCCGTTCTAGTAAAGCCAGCGCGCGGGTACGGTGATCAGCTCCGGGAAGATCACCAGAATGACGATCAGGGCGGTATAGGCGGCCACATAGCGCCACACGCCCCGGCAGATGGTTTCCATATTGATGCGCGCCACGCCGCACACCACGTTCAGCACGGTGCCGACGGGCGGGGTCAGCAGGCCCACGCAGCCCACCATGACGAACATCACGCCGAAGTAGACGGGATCGATCCCCGCCTTGGTGATCACCGGCATCAGTACCGGCGCCAGGATCAGGATGGTGGGGGTCAGGTCCATCACGGTGCCGACCAGGGTCAGCAGCACCATCAGGTAGAACATCAGCATCTTGGGCTGATCGAGTACCGGATCGAGCAGCGTGATCAGGTCCTGGGGCATGTCGGCCAGGGTGATCATGTACGACGACACCATGGCCGCGGCCACCAGGAACATCACTACGGCCGTGGTGCGCGCGGCGCTGATGAACAGGCGGCCGAGATCGCGCACGGTGATCTCGCGGTAGATGAACAGGCTGACCACCAGCGCATACACGGCGGCCACCACGGCAGCCTCGGTGGGCGTGAAGACGCCGCCGCGCAAGCCGCCGATGATGATCACGGGCAGCATCAGCGCCCATATGGCCTGCCGCAACGCACGCAGGCGTGCCCCCCAGGACTCGCGCGGCGTGGGCGCCAGGGCGCCGTGCCGGCGCGCCACCCAGGTCCAGACGGCAACCAGGGTCAGCCCCATCAGCAGGCCCGGCGCGATACCGGCGAAGAACAGTTTGGTAATGGACACATTGGTGGCCACGCCGAAGATGATGAACGAGATCGATGGCGGGATGATGGGCGCGACGATGCCGCCGGCGGCGATCAGGCCCGAGGCCTGTTCCGCGCTGTAGCCCTTGTCGCGCAGCATGGGGATCAGCAGCGTGCCCAGCGCGGCCGCGTCGGCCACCGCCGAGCCCGACAACGCGGCCAGCAGCACGCTGGCGAAGATGGCCACATAACCCAGGCCGCCCCGGATGTGGCCCACGAACATGCCGGCCAGGTTGACGATGCGGCGCGATATGCCGCCGGCGTTCATCACTTCGCCAGCCAGCATGAACAGCGGCACGGCCATCAGCGTGAAGCTGTTGGCGCCCGACAGCATGTTCTGCGCCAGGATCTGCGAATCGAAGAAATTCAACTGGAACATCAGGGCGACCGCGCTGAGCAGCAGCGCGAACGCGATCGGCATGCCCAGGGCGATCAGCCCCAGCAGCACGGCCAGGAATAGGGTCAGTGTCATGGTAAGGCGTGCGTAGAGTCGGGGCGGCGCTCAGGCGAGCGGGTCTTCGGGACTGGCATCCAGGGGCGGTTCGCCGCCGGCCAGGATCCGGGCCAGGTCGACCAGCACGATCAACCCCATCGCCACGGCGGCGTACAGTACGGCCGCATCGAACACGGCCATGGGCAGGCCGGTGACCGGCAGGCGGGTATCCATGCCGATGACGGTCTGTTTCCAGCTTCCGTCGGCCATCAGCCACAGCACCCACAGGGTCAGCAACTGGCAGGCAATGTGGGTGAGCTTGCGAGCCCCCGGCCCAAAACGCTGCACCAGCATCGTGACGCCGATGTGCTGGTGCTCGCGCAGCGCCAGGACGGCACCCAGGAAGATCAGCCACACAAAGGCCAGCCGCGACAACTCGTCGGACACGTTGATGCCGGAATTGAACAGGTAGCGCAAGGCGACATTGCCGAACAGCAGCACGACCATGGCGGCCAGGCAGGCCACCATCAGCCAGGTCTGCAGTCGGCTGCAGGCATCGGCAGTGCGCGCCAGCCACGTGCGCACGCCACGGGCCCGGTGCCGGGAAGCAGGCGGCATGGGTTGTCTCCGATTGATATTTTTCAAATGTTGGGCGATGTTAGCGCTAACATATGGCGACTGTAAAGCCCTTCCGGCAGACTACGCACTTTTCCTGACACGGACCCCGACATGTCGGCACGCAAGCCCCGCAGCACCCGCGATGGCCGCGTCACCATGCAACAGGTGGCGCGCCGTGCGGGCATCAGCGCCATTACCGTGTCGCGCGCCTTGCGGGTGCCCGACAAGGTGGCCCCGGCGCTGCGCGAACGCATCCTGCGCATCTGCCAGGAACTGGGCTACGTACCCAACCACGCCGCCAGCGCCCTGGCCTCGTCGCGCTCGCGCATCGTGGTGGCGCTTATCCCATCGCTGAGCAATGTGGTCTTCGTGGACATCATCGCCGGCATCAAGGAAACCCTGGATGCGCACGGCTATCACATGCTGGTGGGCGTGACGGGTTATTCGCTGGATGCCGAAGAAACCCAGTTGCGTACTTACCTGCAGCACTCGCCCGATGGGGTCATCCTGACCGGTGTCGACCATACGCCTGGGGTGTGGCAATTGCTGCGTTCGGCAGCCATACCCGCGGTGCACACCATCGAGACACTGCCCGCCCAGTCCGGCGACCTGAGCGTGGGCTTCTCGCAGTTCGACTCGGGCCTGGCCGCCTGCCGCCACCTGATCCAGCGCGGCTACCGGCGCATCGGTATCGTGGGCGCCCAGCTCGACCCGCGTTCGCTGCGGCGCTGCGAGGGCGCGCGCAAGGCGCTGCGCGAGGCGGGCCTGTACGATCCGGCGCTGGAAATCATGACGCCCCAGAAATCGTCCATCGGCCTGGGCGCGGAACTGCTGGACCAGGTACTGGATACCCACCCCGATTGCGACGGGCTGTTTTTCTGCAACGACGACCTGGCGCAAGGCGCGGTATTCCAGTGCGCCCGGCGCGGCATCGAGGTACCGGCGCGCATGGGGCTGGTCGGATTCCACGATTTCGCCGGCACGGCCTGGACCACGCCGCCCTTGTCCACCATCGCCACGCCGCGCTATCAAATCGGCCTGACGGCGGCAGCATTGCTGTTGCAGCAATTGACCGGGCAGCCACCGGCCCAGCCGCATGTAGACCTGGGCTTCAGCCTGGTGCAGCGGGAAACGACTTAGGCAGGGCCTGGCCCTGCCGCCCTTGTGCCATCTTCAGGCGTCGGCCGGCGCCGGCGGGGTGGTCGGCGGCAATGGGTTGGCGGGTGCCGGCGGGGTCGTGGTGCCGGTCTGGGAAAACTGCTTCCATACCTCGATGGCGCGCAAGCGCTGCTTGGCCACTACCTGGATGCGTTCGCGCAGGTTGGGATCGCGCGCCAGCAGCGCCTCGAAGTCGCGCAGCGACAGCATCAACAGCTTGCTGTAGCCCAGCGAATGCACGTCAGGATTGATCTGCTGCTCGCCCAGCAGCGCCAGTTCGCCAAAGAACTCGCCGCTACCCAGTTCGATGGCCGTGCCATCGGGCAGTTCGACCGATACCGCGCCGGAAGCCACGAAACACATTTCCAGCCCGTGCCGCCCGCCCGTCAGCACGGGCTGGTCGGGCAGCGCCAGGCGCGGCTTGAGCAGCTTGCTGATGGCGCGCAATGAGTCGGGGCTCAGGCCTTCGAACAGGGGCACACGGGTGATCAGTTCAGCCGCCCCCAGTTCCATGTCCAGGGGGGGATGCCGGTCGATGTGGCGCCAGCGGCTTTTCAACTGGCTCATCAGGTCGGCATAGACCTCGCCGCTGATCAGGAATTGCTCAAGCATGTCGTGATAGCGAATGCGCTCGAGCTCGCGCGCAGTGCGGCCCAGGTGGCTTTCCTGCAGCCACAGGGCGTACGACGGGTACTGCAGGTTGAGCGCCTGCAGGGCGTGCTCGATCAGGTCCAGGCGGCGCTGGTGCGCGGCCATGATCTGCTGGGCCGCCGCTTCGCCCAGCAGGGGCGCGATCTGTTCGCGCGCGAATACGATCAGGCGCTGCGCCACCGACCGCTTGGTCATCAGGTTGGCGAAGCGCTGCCCCAGCTCGCGCGCCATCCAGCCCTGGAAGCCGAACATGTAATGCGTGCGCAGCGCCAGGCGAAATGCAGTTGAATAGCGCACGTCGGCCTCGATGCCGCGCTCGAAGCCTTCCAGCCCGCCGGTGCGCACCGCGTCTTCCAGGCGCTCGGAGCGCGCCAGCAGCGATTCGGCCATGCGCCAGTCGACGATCTGCGCCTTCAAGACATCGAACAGCATTTCCTGCTCGCGCTGCGCCACGATGGCCAGGCCCACCGCCACGCGCTGCTCATCGGTCATCTGGCTGAGCTGACCATCGTGCACGCTGGCCAGGCTGGCATCGAACACGGCATGGATGCGCTCGCTGGCCTCGGGACTGATGTGGTCGGTCTTGGCGACCTCGTCGGTCTTGTCCTGCAGGTCTTCCAGGGCCACCACCAGCGCCTGGTTGCGTATCGTGCGCTCCACGGGCGACAACTGGTTCAGTCCCAGCATGCGGATAAGCGGGCGCAGGGTGATGCCGTTGACGAACAGCGTAACCAGCACGAAGCCCGTGGTTACCACGGCGATGAACTGACGCGCCTCTTCAGGCACCGCATCTTGTTCGGTAACGGCCAGCGCCAGCGCCAGCGACACGGCGCCGCGCAGGCCGCCCCACAGCATCACCGTTTTGTAGGGCGTGCTGACCTTGGTGCCCAGCGGCGTCAAGCCCAAGAGCGGCAGCAGGCCGAACACCACAATGGCGCGCGCGGCCAGCGTCACCACGAACACCACGATCACCAACAACATTTCTTCCGGATCGGCCGCCGCCATCAGCTTGGGGATCAGCATGGCCGCGAACAGGAAGATCAGCGAATTGGCCCAGAAGCCGAATTGTTCCCACGAACTGGCCAGGTGCTCGAACGTGACCGGCGACATGCGAGTGCGCCCGGTCGAACCCACCACCAGGCCGGCCACCACCGTGGCCACCACGCCCGATACGCCCAGGTAGTGTTCCGAGATAAAGAAAGACAGGTATGCCAGCGTCAGGGTCAGCGTGATTTCGGCGGTGGGAAACCCGCGCAGCCAGGCAAACAGGAAGCACGCGCCGCGCCCCATGACAAAGCCGGCAATGCCACCGCCCACGAAGTGGAAGACGAAGTCGTTGAACACGCCGCCTACCGACAGGGTGCCCTTGCCGCCCAGCACGGCCAGCAGCACCGAATACAGGGCGATCGACGCGGCATCGTTGAACAGGCTTTCGCCTTCGACCAGAGTGGTCAGGCGCTTGGGCGCGCCCACCTCGCGAAAGATGCCCACCACGGCCACCGGATCGGTGGTGGCCACGATGGCGCCCAGCAGCAGGCAGGCCACCAACCCATAGGAAGACACGGCGTTGACCGCGAAACCAACCACCACCGTGCACACCACCACCGCCACGATCGCCATCATCAAGATGGGGCCGATGTCGTCCATCAAGCGCCGCACGTTCATGGCCAATGCTGTCTCGAACAGCAGCACGGGCAGGAACACCATCAGGAAGGTTTCCGACGAAATCTCGAAACGCTCGATGGTGTCGAACAGGTCGCCCAGCACCGGGGGCGCCCAGCCGTGCAGGTGCAGGCCTATGCCCAACAGGCAGCCCACAATGGCCAGCAGCACCGAATACGGCAGCTTGACGCGTCCGGCCAAGGGCGGCATGAAGCACACCAGCGTCAACAGGCCAGACAGGCCGAACACAATGAAACCAATATCCATGAAGCGCGGCCGGATAATGCACGTATCGTACGGAACGACAAGAATAGCTTTTTTTGCCGCCGGGCCGCGACGTCCACGTTTCGTTACGCGTCGCCGCGTACGCCGTATCCGGCGCCCGCGCTTTTTCGGTAAGGTACTCACGTTTCTGATACGCAGGAGAGCGCCTTGCCGGCCTCGACTTCCAGCGCCGGCCGCGCCGACGCCCCCATCCTGGTGGTGCAGCTCACCGACACGCATCTGCTGGCCGAGCCAGAGAGCGTGGTGTGCCAGGTCAATACCGATGCCAGCCTGCGCACCGTGCTGGACCTGGTGCGCGCCAATGGCCACCGGCCCGACCTGCTGCTGGCCACCGGCGACCTGTCGCAAGACGGCTCGCCGGCTGCCTATCAACGGCTGCGAGACCTGCTGGAACAGACTGACTGGCCCGTGCGCTGCCTGCCTGGCAACCACGACGAGCCCCATGCCCTGCGCCATGCCCTGGGCCTGTGGACGCAGCCGGTGACCGACATCGGCGCCTGGCGCATCATCCTGCTGGACTCCACCGTACCGGGCTCTGACGGCGGCCATATCGACGACGCGCAGTTCGACCTGCTGGAACGCGCCGCAGCCCTGGCGGGCGATCGCCACATATTGGTGGCCCTGCACCACAACCCGGTGCAAATGGACAGCAAGTGGCACGACAGCATGATGGTCGACAACGCCCAGGCCCTGTTCCAGCAACTGGCCACCCTGCCACGCACGCGCGTACTGCTGTGGGGCCATGTGCACCAGGCGTTCGACCGCCGGCGCCATCACCTGCGCATGCTGGCCACGCCATCGACCTGCTTCCAGTTCGCCATACGCGATGGCCGGCATGTGCTGGACGATGCCACGCCGGGCTACCGTTGGCTGAAGCTGTATCGCGATGGTTCGCTGGCTACCGGCGTGCGGCGCATCGACACCGCCGCGTGGCGCGACGTGCTGGCGGCCTGAAGCAAGGGCCTTTGTGGCCAGGCAAAAAAAATGGGGCACCGATATGCTAGGTGCCCCGCAAGCATCCGTTTCATAGGGGAGGGGAAAGAGGAGAAGCCGAAACGGATGACAAGACTGCTGTACCGGGTACCGGTAATGCGGTCTACAGAGATTTAGGCGCCTGGATAAGGATTAAGTTTCCAGGGCCATGAAATTGGGCGGCACGAATTTGAATCAGATTGTTTCTGCGCCGCCGGGCGCCGCCAGGCTTCAGGCGGGCGCCAGCGTGCCGCGCATCTTCTTCAGGGCTGCAGACTCGATCTGGCGAATGCGTTCGGCCGACACGCCGAATTCTTGTGCCAGTTCCTGCAGCGTGATGCCGCCGTCGTCTTGCAGCCAGCGGGCTTCGATAATGCGGCGCGAACGGGGGTCGAGCGCCTGCAGGGCATGGCCCAGGCCGGCCCCTTGCAGTTCGTCGTGGTCGCGACGGTCGAGCACCCGGGTGGGTTCCTGGCGGCCTTCGTCGGACAGGTAGGCGATGGGAGCATAGGACTCGTCGTCGTCATCCTGTTTTTCCAGCGACAGGTCGCGGCCGGACAGGCGCACTTCCATTTCGCTGACATCTTCGCGCCGGACGTTCAGTTCCTGGGCGATGTGGTCTACCTGATCGGGATCGAGCGTCTGGCCGTCGGGCCGCATGCTGCGCAGGTTGAAGAACAGCTTGCGCTGCGCCTTGGTGGTGGCCACCTTGACCATGCGCCAGTTGCGGATGATGAATTCGTGGATTTCGGCCTTGATCCAGTGCACGGCAAACGACACCAGGCGCACGCCACGTTCCGGGTCGAAGCGCTTGACGGCCTTCATCAGGCCGACGTTGCCTTCCTGGATAAGGTCGGCGTGCGGCAGGCCATAGCCCAGGTATTGGCGCGCCACCGATACCACCAGGCGCAGGTGCGACAGCACCAGTTCACGGGCGGCGTCGAGGTCATCGCGGTCGCGCAGGCGGCGGCCCAGTTCGGTTTCGCGTTCGGCGGTCAGTACCGGCAGGCGGTTGACGGCCGAAATGTAGGCTTCAATGGTACCGAGCGAGCCTGGATTGGCGATGGCCAACGCCAGGGCGTTGCCGGACAGGGCCAACGAGCTGCTGGGTTGTTTCATGGCTGCGGTCTCCAGGATAAGAGGGACGACGATATCAGATTGATGTTAGCACTCTCTATGTACGAGTGCTAATTCGACTGCTGCAATGCGGCGGAGTTCCCGCTGCGGGCCTGGGCCGTCCCTTATTTGTACCGCCCGGCACGCCGCTTGCCGCGCCTTCGGTTCCGGGCCGGGCGGCGCCTGCCGCGCGCCCACCACGCAAGGAGCCTGCATGAGTGCATTCGCCAAAACTACCCACGCCCGCGCGCAGGGTGATGACGTCTTCTTCGAGTTGGAGACCGATGGCGTTACCCGGCCGTTTGAAATTTCAGGAGATGCCTTGCGCCGCTATTTTGGCGCCGCCGATGACAGCGGCAGCGAATTGCTACGCGCCTTCGAGCAGGCCCGGGAAAAAATCCAGGCGCTTGCGAAGAAGGCGCAATGGGTGCCCTCGGACGGCCCCATCAAGCTGGGCACAGGCGATTTCGACGACGGTTGACGCAACCAGCCCCCTACCAGCCCAGGCGGCGCAAGGCCTCTTCGGTAGCCTGCCCGTCGGGGCGGATGACGACGGCGCCGCGCGCGTCCATGAATACGCGGTAGCGCGCGCCGTCCACCATCGGCATGTAGGCGGCACTGCCGTACTGCACGTCGACAAACGGCAGCCAATTGGGAAAAACGCGCTTCAGGGTCGCCAGGTCGGGCACCGGCCAGTCGGACAGCGCGTGCACGGTGCGCGGTTCGCTCTGTTCGCGCGCCACGTCGCTGTAGCGCCCGGCTATGCGCTCGAACGCATACAGCGGTGGCACCCCGGCCAGCAAGGCCGGCAGGCGCCAACGCACCACCTTGGCATCGATCTGCCATTGGTCGCCGGATAGGGGGTAGATGCGCGGCGTCGCCCCCAAAGGCGCCTGTGCGGTCAGCAGGAACTGCCCTGGGGCCTGTTCGTGGATCTGCACGCTGGCCACGGGCACATCGGTGGTCAGGCGCACGAACTGCACCAGGGTCAGCGCCAGCATGGCCGACACGCCCGCCAGGGCAACCAGCAGGACACCGCACAGGCGTCGCACAGGCCGCAGCCGGAACGCCCTGCGCCCGCTGGCATCGCGCGGCCCGCCGCGGCCACACAGCAGCACCAGGCCAGGCAGCAGCACGATCAGGGCCGCCAGGGCCATCCAGATGAAAGGGGCAAAACCATTGATCACTAGGCAATCCTCAAGGGCGCAAGCGCCGGCCGGGTGACCGCGGCAGCCAGGGCGGCGCTACATATCTATATATATTGGTCGGCGTGAAAGCGAAGATGGTCCTGCATGAAGGTCGAAATGAAGTAGTAGCCGTGGTCGTAGTCGGCGTGGCGGCGCAGTGTCAGGGGCTGGTTGGCCTGCAGGCAGGCCTGTTCGAACACGTCGGGGTACAGCTGCTCGGCCAGGAATCCGTCGGCCAGGCCCTGGTCGACCAGGATGCCGCGCGGAAACGGCCGGCTGGCGCGCGTCATGATCTCGCTGGCGTCGTAGGCCTTCCACGCTTCAGTGTCGGGCCCCAGGTAGCCGCTGAACGCCTTGTGCCCCCAGGGGCAGCGCGTGGGCGCCGCGATGGGTGCAAAGGCCGATACGGACCGGAACCGCTGCGGATGGCGCAGCGCCAGTACCAGGGCGCCATGCCCGCCCATGGAATGGCCAAAGATCCCGGTGCGCTGCGGATCGCCAGGCAATTGGCTGGTGGCGATGCCGTACAGCTCGTCGGCCACGTAGCTTTCCATGCGGTAGTGGGCGCGCCACGGCTCGGCGGTGGCATCCAGGTAGAAGCCCGCGCCGGTGCCGAAATCCCAGTCCTGGTCTTCGCCGGCAATACCCGCCCCGCGCGGGCTGGTGTCAGGCGCCACCAGCATCAGCCCATGTTCGGCGGCCAACCGCTGCGCGCCGCCCTTGATCATGAAGGTTTCTTCGGTGCAGGTCAGGCCCGCCAGGTAGAACAAGACCGGCACGCGGCCCTGGCCTTGTTCGGCCTGCGGCGGGATGTACACCGAGAACCGCATGGGCAGGCCGATCTGCGCCGAGGCGTGGCGATAGTAGCGCTGCCAGCCGCCGAAACAGCGATGCTGCGAAATCAGTTCGAGATCTGCCATGGCCCATGTTTCCTTGCTGACGAGATGGAGCGCTCAGTACAGCACCACTGAACGGATGGATTCGCCCCGCTTCATCAGGTCGAAGCCTTCATTAATGCGTTCCAGCGGCAGGGTGTGGGTGATCAGGTCGTCGATATTGATCTTGCCTTCCATGTACCAGTCGACGATCTTGGGCACGTCGGTACGGCCGCGCGCGCCACCGAAGGCCGAGCCTTTCCATTGGCGTCCGGTCACCAACTGGAACGGACGGGTGCTGATCTCGGCACCGGCCTCGGCCACGCCGATGATGATCGACTGGCCCCAGCCCTTGTGGCAGCATTCCAGCGCCTGGCGCATCACCTTGGTATTGCCGATGCACTCGAACGAGTAGTCGGCGCCACCGTCCGTCAGCTGGACGATTTCGTCGACGACGTTCTCGACGTCTTTGGGGTTGATGAAATGGGTCATGCCGAACTTGCGGGCCATGGCCTCGCGTTCGGGGTTCAGGTCCACGCCGATGATCTTGTCTGCCCCCACCATCTTGGCGCCCTGGATCACGTTCAGGCCGATGCCGCCCAGGCCGAACACCACCACGTTGGCGCCCGCCTCGACTTTGGCGGTGTACACGACCGCGCCCACGCCCGTGGTGACGCCGCAGCCGATATAGCAGATCTTGTCGAACGGCGCGTCTTCACGCACCTTGGCCACGGCGATCTCGGGCACCACGATGTGGTTGGCAAAGGTGGACGTGCCCATGTAGTGGAACAGCGGCTTGCCGTCCAGCGAGAAGCGCGAGGTGGCGTCCGGCATCAGGCCCTTGCCCTGGGTGGTGCGGATGGCCTGGCACAGGTTGGTCTTGCGCGACAGGCAGAACTTGCACTGGCGGCATTCGGGCGTATACAGCGGAATGGCATGGTCGCCTTTTTTCAGGGACGTAACGCCCGGCCCCACATCGACCACGATGCCCGCGCCCTCGTGCCCCAGGATGGCCGGGAACAGGCCTTCCGGGTCGGCGCCCGACAGAGTGTAGTAATCGGTGTGGCAGATGCCGGTGGCCTTCACCTCGATCAGCACCTCGCCAGCGCGCGGCCCGTCCAGGTCGACTTCTTCGATGGTAAGCGGGGCACCGGCTTTCCAGGCGACGGCGGCTTTTGTCTTCATGCGAGGCTCCCAGGATATCTACGGCTACTGCGTTTCAACGCCCGATGTTAACCTGCATGAGCAGGCCGGCCCGCACAGGCTTTGTGCAAATGTTTGTCTGGAAGGCTTGACCCCTCGACGGTTATGGCACTATTTATATATAGTTGATCGACCCTAACGTTCTTTGGGCTGCGCACGCCCCCCCGACCCTATGGCCCGTCTGCCCCGTTTGTACGCCCCCGGGCTGCCCCAACTGGTGCAGGCCAATTTCGTCCAGCCGCTGGCCGCGCCATCGCAGCCGGCGCCGCAAGACGTCCTGAATCAACTGGCCACCTGGCTGGGTGATTCCGCCCAGCGGCACCGCGTCGCGGTGCACGGCTGGGTGCTGGCCAACGACCGCATCCTGCTGCTGGCCACCCCTGCCGACGAAGAAGGCCTGCCGCGCCTGATGCAGACGCTGGGCCGCAACCTGGCCGCCCGCCTGCGCGGCGGCCGTGTGTTTGCCGGGCGCTACCGGTCGGCCCTGCTCGAACCCGGCGTATGGGTGCTGCCCGCGCTGGTCTGGCTGGAAACCTATCCGGTGCGTAGCGGCAGCGCGCACGACCCCGATTCCTGGCCCTGGTCATCGGCCGGCAGCCACACCGGCAACACGGCGGCGGCCGCCCCGCCATCGCCATGGCAGTCCGACCACGCCGATTACTGGGCGTGCGGCAATACGCCATTCGATCGCCAGGCCAACTATCGCCGCCGCCTGCAAGAAGGGCTGTCGCGCGAACAAAGCCAACGCATCGACCAGGCCGTGTCGGGCCAGTGGGCCTTGGGCGGGCCCGCGTTCATTGCCAGCCTGGCCCATACCGCCAGCCGCCGCGTGGCTCCCGGCCAGCGGGGCCGGCCGCGCAAGAAACCCGTCGAACCCCAAGCCGGCATCGAACCCAACGGCACCCCCGGCACCTGAGTTTCCCGGCTCTTCCTTTTTCCGCGATGCAACATGACGCGCTGCCTGCACCATACGTGTGCACCCATGCGCTGTCGTGCCGTGAATTCGCCACAAAATTATAGGGACGCATTCCGTGCTTTCCACCTAAAAACATAGTGGAATCCACTACGGAGAATTGACACCTTTCATCAATCCTTTGATTTAAATATGTTTTTAATGCGTCCCTTTATATTTACATCAACCACTTGATATTTATTATTTAGGGACACACCCTATTTGTTTTTATTGCGCCCCCTGCCGTGCCGCAGTATCGTCGTGCCCTTGCACTGCAACATTCCGACGCAGGTCACTGCGGAGCGCGCCATGTCACCTACTTCCCAAGATACTTCCTGTCGCCCGGCCGCGGCGCCCATCGATGCCAGCCGCATCGGGCTGCCGGCACCGCAAGGCCTGTACACCCCCGACCATGAACACGACGCCTGTGGCGTGGGTTTCGTCGCCCATATCAAGGGGCGCAAAAGCCACGCCATCATCCAGCAGGGCCTGAAGATCCTGGAAAACCTGGACCACCGTGGCGCCGTGGGGGCCGACAAGCTCATGGGCGACGGCGCCGGCATCCTGATCCAGATTCCCGATACGCTGTACCGTGACGAAATGGGCCAGCAGGGCGTAGTGCTGCCCCCGCCGGGCGAATACGGCGTGGCCATGGTGTTCCTGCCCAAGGAAACCGCTTCGCGCCTGGCCTGCGAACAGGAACTCGAGCGCGCCGTGCGTGCCGAGGGCCAGATCGTGCTGGGCTGGCGCGATGTGCCGGTGGATGTCGACATGCCCATGTCGCCTACCGTGCGCTCGGTCGAACCGGTGATCCGCCAGTTGTTCATCGGGCGCGGCGCCGACGTCATGGTGCCCGACGCGCTGGAACGCAAGCTGTACGTCATACGCAAGACGGCCAGCCACGCCATCCAGGCCATGCGCCTGGCCCACGGCAAAGAATATTTCGTGCCCTCGGCCTCGGTGCGCACCGTGGTCTACAAGGGCCTGTTGCTGGCCGACCAGGTGGGCCGCTACTACCGCGACCTGGCCGACCCGCGCACCGTGTCGGCCGTGGCCCTGGTGCACCAGCGCTTCTCGACCAACACTTTCCCGGCCTGGCCGCTGGCCCACCCCTATCGCATGATCGCGCACAACGGCGAGATCAACACGGTCAAGGGCAACTTCAACTGGCTGCGCGCCCGCGAAGGCATGATGCAGTCGGCCGTGCTGGGCGACGACCTGAAAAAGCTGTACCCCATCGTCTACGAAGGCCAGTCCGACACCGCCACGTTCGACAACTGCCTCGAGCTGCTGGTGAACTCGGGCTATTCGCTGGCCCACGCCATGATGATGATGATCCCGGAAGCCTGGGAACAGCACACGCAAATGGACGAAAGCCGCCGCGCGTTCTATGAATACCACGCGGCCATGATGGAACCCTGGGACGGCCCGGCAGCCGTGGCCTTCACCGATGGCCGCCAGATCGGCGCCACGCTCGACCGCAATGGCCTGCGCCCGGCACGCTACCTGATCACCGACGACGACATGGTCATCATGGCGTCGGAAGCCGGCACGCTATCCATTCCCGAAAACCGCATCATCAAGAAGTGGCGCCTGCAGCCCGGCAAGATGTTCCTCATCGACCTGGAACAAGGCCGCATCATCGACGATGCCGAGATCAAGCTGCAGCTGGCCAACAGCCGCCCGTACCGCCAATGGATCGAGCGCCTGCAGATCAAGCTGGAATCGCTGCCCGCGCCCAAGCAGGCCGCGCCGGCCACGCAGTCGTCGGTATCGCTGCTGGACCGCCAGCAGTCCTTTGGCTGGACCCAGGAAGACTACAAGTTCATCCTGGAACCCATGGCGTCCACGGGCGAGGAAGTCATCGGCTCGATGGGCAACGATGCGCCGCTGGCCGTGCTGTCGAACCGCGCCAAGCCGTTTTACAACTACTTCCGGCAGTTGTTCGCCCAGGTTACCAACCCGCCCATCGACCCCATCCGCGAACAGATGGTGATGTCGCTGGTGTCGTTCATCGGCCCCAAGCCCAACCTGCTGGACATCAATAACGTCAACCCGCCGCTGCGGCTGGAAGTGTCGCAGCCCGTGCTCGATTTCGCCGCCATGGCGCAGATCCGCGACATCGAACAGGTGACCGGCAAGAAGTTCCGCAGCTACGAGCTCGACATCACCTATCCGGCCGCGTGGGGCTCGGAGGGCATCGAGGCGCGCGTGGCGGCCCTGTGCGCCCGCGCCGTCGACGCCGTGCAAAGCGGCTACAACATCCTGATCGTGTCCGACCGCCTGGTCGACAGCGAGCGCGTGGCCATCCCGGCGCTGCTGGCCACCTCGGCCGTGCACCAGCACCTGATCCGCGCCGGCCTGCGTACCGCCACCGGGCTGGTGGTGGAAACGGGCTCGGCCCGCGAAGTGCACCATTTCGCGCTGCTGGGCGGCTACGGCGCCGAAGCCATCCACCCGTACCTGGCGCTGGAATCGCTGGGTCGCATGGCCGACCCCGAAAAAGCCGTCAAGAACTTCATCAAGGCCATCGGCAAGGGCCTGAACAAGGTCATGTCCAAGATGGGCATCTCGACCTACATGTCGTATACCGGCGCACAGATTTTCGAAGCCGTGGGCCTGCAACGCGCCCTGGTCGACAATTACTTCACCGGCACGGCCTCGAATATCGAAGGCATTGGCATCTTCCAGGTGGCTGAAGAAGCGCTGCGCCAGCACCGCGCCGCATTCAGCACTGATCCGGTGCTGGCCAACGACCTGGACGCAGGCGGCGAATACGCCTTCCGCGTGCGCGGCGAAGAGCACATGTGGACGCCCGACTCCATCGCCAAGCTGCAACATGCCTCACGCGCCAACAACTACCGCACGTACAAAGAGTACGCGCAGATCATCAACGACCAAAGCCGCCGCCACATGACGCTGCGCGGCTTGTTCGAGTTCCGCTTCGATCCGACGCGCGCCATTTCGCTGGACGAAGTCGAGCCTGCCAAAGACATCGTCAAGCGCTTCGCCACCGGCGCCATGTCGCTGGGCTCCATTTCCACCGAAGCCCACACGGTACTGGCCGTGGCCATGAACCGCATCGGCGGCAAGTCGAACACGGGCGAGGGCGGCGAAGACGAACTGCGCTACCGCGCCGAGATGCGCGACGGCAAAAGCACCGTCAAAGACGGCGACACGCTGGCATCGCTGCTGGGCAATGAACGCATCGAGGCCGACGTGCCCCTGAAGGCCGGCGACTCGCTGCGTTCACGTATCAAGCAGGTGGCCTCGGGCCGCTTTGGCGTCACCGCCGAATACCTGGCCAGCGCCGACCAGATCCAGATCAAGATGGCGCAGGGCGCCAAGCCGGGCGAAGGCGGCCAGTTGCCCGGCCACAAGGTGTCGGAATACATCGCCAAGCTGCGCTATTCGGTGCCCGGCGTGGGCCTGATCTCGCCGCCCCCGCACCATGACATCTATTCCATCGAAGACCTGGCGCAGCTCATCCACGACCTGAAAAACGTCAACAGCAAGTCGTCGATCTCGGTCAAGCTGGTGTCCGAAGTGGGTGTGGGCACCGTGGCGGCCGGCGTGGCCAAGGCCAAGGCCGACCATGTCGTGATCGCCGGCCACGACGGCGGCACCGGCGCTTCGCCCGTATCGTCGATCAAGCACGTGGGCACGCCCTGGGAACTGGGCCTGGCCGAAACCCAGCAGACGCTGGTGCTGAACCGCTTGCGCAGCCGCATCCGCGTGCAGGCCGACGGCCAGATGAAAACCGGCCGCGATGTCGTCATCGGCGCGCTGCTGGGCGCCGATGAATTCGGCTTCGCCACCGCGCCGCTGGTGGTCGAGGGCTGCATCATGATGCGCAAGTGCCACCTGAATACCTGCCCCGTGGGCGTGGCCACGCAAGATCCGGTGCTGCGCCGCAAGTTCCAGGGCAAGCCCGAGCACGTGGTGAACTTCTTCTTCTTCATCGCCGAAGAAGTGCGCGAAATCATGGCCCAGCTGGGCATCCGCAAGTTCGACGACCTGATCGGCCGCGCCGACCTGCTCGACATGCGCGCCAGCATCGACCACTGGAAAGCACAGGGCCTGGACTTCGCCCGCGTGTTCTACCAGCCGCAGATCGATACCGAAAAGCGCCAGACCGAAGCGCAAGACCACGGCCTGGCCGGTGCGCTGGACCACCTGCTGATCGAACGCAGCAAGCCCGCGCTGGAGCGCGGCGAAAAAGTGTCGTTCATCACGCCGGTACGCAACCGCAACCGCACCGTGGGCGCCATGCTGTCGGGCGCGCTGGCGGCGCGCTACGGCCACGAAGGCTTGCCCGACGACACCATCCACATCCAGTGCAACGGCACCGCGGGCCAGAGCTTCGGCGCGTTCCTGGCGCACGGCATCACGCTGGACCTGGTGGGCGAGGGCAACGATTACGTCGGCAAGGGCCTGTCGGGCGGCCGCATCATCGTGCGCTCGCCCAACGACTTCCGCGGCTTCGGCCCCGACCACATCATCGTCGGCAACACCGTGCTGTACGGTGCGCTGGCGGGCGAGGCCTTCTTCAACGGCGTGGCCGGCGAACGCTTTGCCGTGCGCAACTCGGGCGCGGCCGCGGTGGTAGAAGGCACCGGCGACCACGGCTGCGAATACATGACCGGCGGCACGGTCGTGGTGCTGGGCAGCACGGGCCGCAACTTCGCGGCCGGCATGTCGGGCGGCGTGGCCTACATATGGGACCCCGACCGCAGCTTCAAGCACCGCTGCAACCTGTCCATGGTCGAACTCGAGGCCATTGCGCCGCACGCCGAGCAGCAGGCGCAGAACAGCCGCGAAGGCTGGCACAGCGCGCAGCGCGGCGGCGAGCGCGAAACCGACGAAGCCATCCTGCGCCGGCTTATCGAAGAACACTTCCGCTACACCGGCAGTTTCCGCGCCCGCGAAATCCTGGGCGACTGGGAAGCCTCGCGTGGCAAGTTCATCAAGGTCATGCCGACGGAATACCGCCGTGCATTGGGCGAAATGTGGCGTGCAGCCAACCCGGAACAACTGGCTGCCTAGGGCCTGAGGATCTACCATGGGAAAAATTACCGGCTTTATGGAATTCCAGCGGCTGCAGGAAGCCTCTGAAGCACCGCAGAAGCGCCTGAAGAACTGGCGCGAATTCGTCCTGCACCTGAACGACGAACAGTCCAAGCAGCAGGCCGCCCGCTGCATGGACTGCGGCATCCCGTTCTGCAACAGCGGCTGCCCGGTCAACAACATCATCCCCGACTGGAACGACCTGGTGTACCGCCAGGAATGGCGTGGCGCGCTGGATGTGCTGCATTCCACCAACAACTTCCCCGAGTTCACCGGCCGCATCTGTCCGGCGCCGTGCGAGGCCGCCTGTACCCTTAACATCAACAGCGATGCCGTCGGCATCAAGTCCATCGAGCACGCCATCATCGACAAGGGCTGGGCGGAAGGCTGGGTGGTGCCGCAGATGCCGGCGCGCAAGACCGGCAAGAAAGTCGCCGTGGTGGGTTCCGGCCCGGCCGGCCTGGCGACAGCGCAGCAACTGGCGCGCGCCGGCCATTCAGTAACCGTGTTCGACAAGAGCGACCGCATCGGTGGCCTGTTGCGCTACGGCATTCCCGACTTCAAGCTGGAAAAATCGCAGATCGACCGCCGCATCGCCCAGATGGAAGCCGAAGGCGTCGAATTCGCGCCCTCGACCTACATCGGCAACCCGGCCGACCCGATAGCCGACGGCCTGACGGTGTGCACGCCCGACTCGCTGCTGGCCGATTTCGATGCCGTGGTCATGAGCGGTGGTTCCGAAACCCCGCGCGACCTGCCCGTGCCGGGCCGCGAGCTCGATGGCGTGTATTTCGCCATGGACTTCCTGCGGCAGCAGAACAAGGCCGTGGCCGGCGACCGCCTGACCAAGCAAACCCTGGCCAAGGGCAAGCACGTGGTGGTGATCGGCGGCGGCGACACGGGGTCGGACTGCGTGGGCACCAGCAACCGCCAGGGAGCGGCCTCGGTCACGCAATTCGAACTGATGCCCCAGCCGCCCGAATCGGAAAACAAGCCGCTGGTCTGGCCGTACTGGCCACTGAAGATGCGTACCTCGTCCTCGCACGAAGAAGGTTGCGAGCGCGACTTCGCTGTCACCACCAAGCTGCTCAAGGGCAGCAACGGCAAGATCGAGAAGCTGGTTGGCGCGCGGGTCGAATGGTTCAAGGACGAAGCCACCGGCCAGATGAAGATGCGCGAGGTCGAGGGCTCGGAATTCGAGATCCCCGCCGACCTGGTGCTGCTGGCCATGGGTTTCGTGTCGCCCGTGCAGAACGTGCTGGACGCCTTTGGCGTGGATCGCGATGCGCGCGGTAACGTGCGCGCCAACACCGATGACTACCGCACCAGCGTCGACAAGGTCTTCACGGCCGGCGACATGCGCCGCGGCCAATCGCTGGTGGTCTGGGCCATTCGCGAGGGCCGGCAATGTGCCCGCGCCGTCGACGAATACCTGATGGGTGCCAGCGAACTGCCACGCTGAAGCCGCCGGCATCTATCACCTGCCCCACGCCGGGTTCCTTGGAACCCGGCGCTTTTATTTCCATTTCTAACTAATAACCCTACTGCTGACATGGATCAAGCCAGCCCGCGGGCTGGCCTGCGAACCTTCCAGGTGCCGACATGTGTCGGTTACGGAGAAGAGCCTCATGTCATTACGTACTATCCTGGCCGCCACGCTGTGCGTGGCCGGCCTGGCTGCCGCCCCCGCCTATGCCCACGAGGCGGGCGACTGGCTGTTCAAGCTGGGCGTCACCCAAGTCAATCCCAAGTCCGGCAACGGCAGCGTACTGGGCGGCGCCGTCGACCTCGATATCGACAGCAGTGTGCGCCCCAGCTTTACCATTACCTACATGGCCACGCGGCATGTGGGCATCGAACTGCTGGGCGCCTGGCCCTTCGAGCACGATGTCCGCGGCAGCGGCGGCCTGGGCAAGATCGGCAGCACCAAGCACCTGCCGCCCACCCTCAGCCTGCAATGGCACTTCCTGCCCGACGGCACCGTCCAGCCTTATGTGGGTGTCGGCCTGAACTACACGCACTTCTTCGACACCCAGACGCACGGCGCGCTCAGTGGATCGGACCTGAAGCTGGGCGATTCCTGGGGCCTGGCCGGGCAACTGGGCGTCGACATCAAGCTCAGCGAGCGTTGGTTCATGAACGCCGACCTGCGCTATATCGATATCTCGTCGAAAGTGAAGCTGGACGGCCAGCGTATCGGCACGACCCGCATCGACCCGTGGGTGGCCACCGTGGGCGTGGGGTACCGCTTCTAGCCGGCGACCCGGTCTGGCAGCTCGGCGCGCAGCGCATCGAGCGCGGGCGACTGGTGCCCGCGCCGCCACACCAGCATGGTGCGCGCCCGGGCCAGGGGCAGCGGCAGGGCACACACCCGCAGCGTCGCCCCGGCCTGCAATACGCCCAGCACCGAGCGCGGCACGACGGCCACGCCAGCCCCCGCGGCCACGCAGGCCACGATGGCGTGATACGAGGCAAATTCCATGATACGGCCCGCCGCCACGCTTTCCTGGGCCAGCCAGGCCTCGAGAATGCGCCGGTACGAGCAACCCGTGCTGAAGGCGATCAGGGTGGTATCGCGCAGGTCTTGCGCCCTGGTTACCGGCGCACCTGCCAGGGGCGAAATCAACACCAGGTCTTCGGTGAACGCGGGCACCCCGTCCAGGCCGTCTTCGGCATAGGGCTGGGCCACGAAGGCCGCTTCGATTTCGCCGCTGTGTACCTTGTTGACCAATCCGCCGCTGGTTCCCGATACCAATTCGATGCGCACCTGCGGCCAGGCACCGTGGTAGGCCGCCAGGATGGGTGGCAGCCGGGCTGCGGCCGTGCTTTCCATGGTGCCCACGCGCAACAGGCCGCGCGGTGTTCCGTCGCGCAGCGCCGCCTGGGCCTCGTCGGACAGGCGCAACAGGCGCTCGGCGTAATCGAGCAGCAGGCGGCCCTGGGCCGACAACACCAAGCGGCGGTTCTGGCGCTGGAATAGCGTGGTGCCCAGCCCGGCCTCGAGCTGACGCAGCCGGGTGGATACATTGGACTGCACCCGATTCAAATGCGCGGCGGCGCGCGCGACCCCGCCACGCTCGGCCACGGCCTTGAATATCTGCAGTGCATCCAGGTCCAAGTTTCTCATTTCAAGAATTTCTGTTCTTTATTATTCACTTTTAATGATCATAATACCCGCCTAGACTGGTGTCATGTCAACAGCCTCTATCCCCCGCCCATCCTTGCCTTTGCTTCTGGCCTGGCCCGGCCTGCTTGCCCTGGCGGTAGCCATGGGCATTGGCCGGTTCGCCTTCACGCCGCTGTGGCCGTTGATGGCGCAAGACGCCGGCCTGAGCCTCGCACAGGGCGGCTGGCTGGCCTCGGCCAACTATGCCGGTTACCTGCTGGGCGCACTGGCTGCCGTGGCGTTTCCCATCCGGCGCCTGCGCGCCGGGCTGCTGGGCAGCCTGGCCGCCGCCGGCCTGCTGACCCTGGCCATGGGCCTGCTCGAGGGCATGGCAGCCTGGTTGGCGCTGCGCCTGGCAGCCGGCTACGCCAGTGCCTACACCTTTATCTGTGTGGCCGCCTGGCGCCCCGTGCCGGCCGGCGACCCGCGTGAAGGGCTGGTCATGAACTGGACCTACGCCGGCGTCGGCATGGGTATCGCGGCCAGCGGCCTGGCCTGCCTGGCGCTGATGCAGCACGGCGCCAGTGCCGATACCAGTTGGCAGGCGCTGGGTATGCTGGCGCTGGCGGCCGGTGCCCTGGTGGCCGTCGCCGCGGGGCGTTCGCCCGCCCTGGTGGCCCGGCCGGCACCGATTGCCGATCCCGCCCAGGCCACCCGGGCCGCCACGCAGGGCGAACGCGGCGCGCGATGGCTGGTGCTGCACTATGGAATGTTCGGGCTGGGCTATATCGTGCCAGCCACCTTCCTGCCGGCCATGGCCAAGGCCCAGGTGCCCGATCCCGCCATATTCGGCTGGGTATGGCCCTGCTTCGGCGCGGCGGCGGCCGTATCCTGCCTGCTGGCACCCCGGCTGGCGCGCGGTCGCGACGAGCGCCGCATCTGGCGCGCCGCCCAGTTGATCATGGCGGCCGGCATGGCGGCCCCGGCACTGCTGGACTCGCTGGGGGCGATCGCCCTGGCCGCGCTACTGGTGGGCGGCACATTCGTGGTCATCACCCAGGCCGGCATCCAGGCCGCCCGCCGCGGCGCCGGCGGCAACGCGGCCCGCGCCGCGGCCGCCATGACGGCCGCCTTCGCCCTGGGCCAGATCCTGGGGCCGCTGGCCGCGGCATGGGCCGCCCGCCATGGGATCGGGCTGCCTGCCGTACTGGGCACCAGCGCCGTGCTGCTGGCGGCCAGCGCGCTGGCCATCCCGCAACGGGCATAATGAGCCGGTTCCGCGCAACATCAGAAAGAGGAATCCGCGCATGAAACCGCTACGCCCGCTGCTGGCCGGCCTGCTGGCCGCCGCCGTGGCCGGCCCCCTGCCGGCCCACGCCCAGGATGCCGCCGATTGGCCGTCCAAGCCCATTACCCTGATCGTGCCCTACGCGCCGGGCGGCTTCGCCGACACGCGCGTACGGCTACTGGCGCGCAAACTGGCCGATTCGCTGAAGCAGACGGTGGTGGTCGAGAACAAGGCCGGCGCCGGCGGCGTGATAGGCACCAACCTGATCGCCAAGGCCGCCCCCGACGGCTACACCATCGGTACCGGCAATCTGGCCCCGATGGCCGTCAATCCCACCCTGATGCCGGACATTCCCTACCAGGCCGCCCAAGACCTGGCACCGATCATCCTGATCGAGAACAGTCCGCTGGTACTGAGCGTGAACAACTCGCTGCCGGTAAAGAACCTGCAAGAACTGATCGCCCTGGCCAAGAAAGAACCCGGCAAGCTGACGTTCGGCTCGTCCGGCGTGGGCGGGGCGCACCACCTGTCGGGCGAAATGTTCCGCGAACAGGCAGGCATCGACATCGTCCACGTTCCGTACAAGGGCGGCAGCCTGGCGGCCACGGACCTGATGGGCGGCCATATCTCGATGATGTTTGAAATGGGCTATTCGGCGCTGCCGGCCATCCGCGGCCAGAAAGTGCACCCCATTGCCGTCACCTCGTCCAAGCGCCTGGCCGTGCTGCCCGACGTGCCCACCCTGGCCGAGGCCGGCCTGCCCGGCTTCGAGTCGTACAACTGGCAGGGCATCGTGGCGCCGGCCGGCACCCCCGCCCCCATCATCGCCAAGCTGAACAGCGAGTTCAACCGCATCCTGCAAGATCCCGAGGTGCAGAAGGCCATAGCCGACACAGGCAGCCAGGCGGGGGGCGGCGCTCCGGAAGAATTCGGGGCCTTCATCGCCAGTGAAACCGACAAATGGGCGCAAGTGATCAAAAAAGGCAACATAACGCTGCAATAACGTCACGATCGGACACATCAGCGACGACACAAGGGCACGATACAATGGCCGTCCCTGCCCGGGGTCTGCCCTTTGCGACCCCGGCTCCATTTTCATTGCCTATGCCCGAAAACACTGCCAGCAGCTCGGACCTTGCCTTGTCTCTCGACGGGGTGGCGCTTGGCTATGGCGATTTCACGGTATTGCAAGACATCAGCATGGCCGTCAAACCGGGCCAGGTCGTGGCCGTCATGGGCGGCTCGGGCTCGGGCAAGACCACGCTGCTGCGTGCGGCCACCGGCCAGTTGCGGGCCCTGCGCGGGCAAGTGCGGGCCTTTGGCGCTGATGTCGGCCAGGCCAGGGGCGACAGCCTGCAGGCATTGCGCAAGCGCATGGGCGTGCTGTTCCAGCAGGGCGCGCTGTTCACCGACCTGAACGTCTTCGAAAACGTCGCCTTCCCCCTGCGCGAACACACTCGCCTGACCGAAGCCGAAGTCACCGAACGGGTGCTCGACAAGCTCGATGCGGTTGGCCTGCGCGCCGCTGCGCACCTGCGGGTGGCCGAGATCTCAGGAGGCATGGCGCGGCGCGTGGCGCTGGCGCGCGCCGTGGTGCTGGAACCCGAACTCATTCTGTACGACGAACCCTTCGCCGGACTGGACCCGATCTCGATGGGCATCACCGCCCGCCTGATCCGCGACCTGGCCGACCGCCTGCATTGCGCATCGGTGCTGATCACGCACGATGTACAAGAATCTTTCGCGATCGCCGATCAGGTCTACCTGGTGGGGCAGGGCCGGCTGGTAGCCGCCGGCACGCCGCAAACGCTGGCCGACTCGCAAGACCCTTACGTCAAGCAGTTCCTGCGCGGCGAGCCCGACGGTCCGGTGGCCTTCCAGTATCCCGACACCCCCGCCTTCCAGGCCTGGCTGGCCCGACAAGGACGCAAAGCATGACCGGGCCGACGCAAGCGCTGGGCGCATTGGGCCGCTGGGTGCTCACCCAGGTCAGCGGCGTGGGCTTCTTCACCCGTTTCCTGGGTGGCCTGCTGGCGCGCAGCGGCATCGCCGTATCGCGCCCCCGGCTGGTATCCCAGCAGGTGCACTTCATCGGCAACTATTCGCTGCTGATCATCATCGTTTCCGGCATGTTCGTGGGTTTCGTGCTGGGACTGCAGGGCTACTACACCCTGAACCGCTACGGGTCCGAAGAGGCCCTGGGCCTGCTGGTGGCCTTGTCGCTGGTGCGCGAACTGGGTCCGGTGGTCACGGCCTTGCTGTTCGCCGGGCGTGCCGGCACCTCGCTCACCGCCGAGATCGGGCTGATGAAAGCGGGCGAACAACTGGCCGCCATGGAAGTCATGGCGGTCGACCCCATGCGACGCGTGCTGGTGCCGCGCTTCTGGGGCGGCATCATCGCCATGCCGGTGCTGGCCGCCGTGTTCTCCATGGTCGGCATCCTGGGCGGCTGGGTGGTGGGCGTGCTGCTCATCGGCGTCGACGCCGGCGCTTTCTGGTCGCAAATGCAAAGCGGCGTGGATGTCTGGGACGACGTCGCCAACGGCGTCCTGAAAAGTCTGGTGTTCGGCGTTACCGTGACCCTGGTCGCGCTGTACGAGGGCTGGCAGGCGCGGCCCACGCCCGAGGGCGTGGCGCGCGCTACCACGCGCACCGTGGTGGTGGGCTCGCTGGCGGTGCTGGGCCTCGATTTCCTACTTACCGCCCTGATGTTTGGCAATTGATACGGATTCATCATGTCACGTGAAAAAACCGATTTCTGGGTAGGGCTCTTCGTGCTGCTGGGCGCTGCCGCGCTGGTCTTCCTGGCCCTGCGGGCAGGCAACCTCAGCAGCTTTTCGTTTGCGCCCACCTACACCCTGACGGCCAACTTCGACAACATCGGCGGCCTGAAGGCGCGCGCCCCGGTCAAGAGCGCCGGCGTGGTGGTGGGCCGGGTCGGCAACATCAGCTTCGACGACAAGGTCTTCCAGGCGGTCGTCACGCTGAACCTGGAAGAGGGTTACCAATTCCCCAAGGATTCGTCCGCCTCCATCCTGACCTCGGGCTTGCTGGGCGAACAATACGTGGGGCTGTCGGCCGGCAGCGAAGAACAGAACTTCGCCGATGGCGCCAAGATCACCTATACACAGAGCGCCGTCGTGCTGGAACAACTGATCAGCCAGTTCCTGTACGGTACGGCCGAAAAACAGGGCTCGACACCGGGGAATTGAAGCTTTTCCCCGCCGTGCCATCCATAATTCCCCGTTGCCGCGCCTGACTGCCGCACCCGGCGCACCGAGAACCGACCCGAACCCTTACACCGGGGCCCCGTCCGATCATGAATACGACAACTTCCGCCCGCTTTGCTTTCGCCCTGGCCATATGCGCCCTGACGGCGGGCTGCGCCACTCCTGGCGAGCCCGACCCGCGCGACCCCTGGGAAGGCTTCAATCGCGGCGTGTACAAGTTCAACGACACGGTCGACCGGGCGCTGCTCAAGCCGGTGGCGCAGGCCTACACCTACGTCACCCCGCAACCGGTGCGCAGTTGCGTGCACAACATGTTCAGCAACGTAGGCGACCTCTGGGGCGCTGCCAACAGCTTCCTGCAGGGCCGCGGCCACGACTTCGTCAACACCCTGGGCCGCTTCCTGTTCAACACCACCATGGGCATAGGCGGCTGCTTCGACGTCGCCTCGACCACCGGTGCGCGCAAGATCCCCAACGACTTCGGCACGACGCTGGGCGTATGGGGCTTTGGCCAGGGGCCGTACCTGGTGCTGCCGCTGCTCGGCGCCAGCTCGGTGCGCGACGGCGTCGGCCTGATCGGCGATTGGCAGGGCGGTATGGTCACCTATTCCAACCCGGGCGCTATCGAAAACACCCGGTGGCGCAATTCGCTGTGGGGCCTGGACATCGTCGACACCCGCGCCAGCCTGCTCGACACCACCGACATGGTCGACCGGGTGGCGCTCGACCCCTACAGCTTCGTGCGCGATGCCTACCTGCAGCGCCGGGCGGCGATGGTACGCGGCACCGCCACCGGCGACGACAGCCTGCCCGACTACAGTGACGATGACGCAGCGGCGCCCGCGCCTGCACCTGCGCCCGCCCCTGCGTCGGCTCCGGCCCAACCGGCCGTTCCCGCGCCCAAGGCCGCGCCCACGCCGTAATGGCGCGCCGCCCCCCTCAAGGAGTTTTCATGCGGTTTCCTGTCTATTCCCTGTTGCAGCGCCTGTTCCTTGCCGGCGTGCTCGGCTTGCTGGCCGCCACCGCTGCCCACGCCAAGCCCGACCCCCATGGCGCCCCCGACAAGTTCGTGCTGGACGCGGCCAACGAGGCCCTGAATGCGCTCAAGGCCGACAGCCAGTTGCGCTCGGGCGACCTGGCGCGCGTCAACCAGGCGGTCGACACCTACATCCTGCCCTACGTCAACTTCCGCAAGACCACCCAGCTGGCCGCGGGCCGTTTCTGGCGCCAGGCCACCCCCGAACAGCAAACCGCGCTGGCCGACGCCTTCCGCGGCACACTGATCCGCACCTACAGCGGCGCCCTGACCGGGGTCACGCAGGCCACCACGATCAAGCTGCTGCCGTTTCGCGGCGACGCCAACGCCGACGACGTGGTGGTGCGCAGCCTCATCACGCAGGCCAACGGCCAACCGGTGGGCGTGGATTACCGGCTTGAAAAAGACCCCCAGCAGGGCTGGCGCATCTACGACATGAACGTCGAAGGCATCTGGCTGATCCAGAACTACCGCAACCAGTTCGCCCAGCAGATCAACCAGTCGGGTATCGACGGCCTGATCAAGGCCCTGAACCAGCGCAACCAGTAGGCCGGGCGCCGGCCGCGGCCCGCCTGGGCCGCGGGCTGCCATTTATAATGGGCGATTCGCTCTTTTCCAGGGCTATCTCGCCGCTGCCATGTCCGCCGTCAGTCTAGAACACGTCTCCAAGATTTATCCGCCGCGCTCGCCTGGCTGGAAAAAACTGCTTGGGCATACCGCCGGCCCCGGTTTCCAGGCCTTGAACGACGTCAGCCTGAATATCGAGCCCGGCGAATTCTTCGGCCTGCTGGGCCCCAACGGTGCCGGCAAGACCACCCTGATTTCCATCCTGGCGGGCCTGGCGCGCGCCACCAGCGGCCGCGCCAGCGTGTGCGGCTACGACGTCACCACCGACTACAAGGCCGCCCGCCGCGCCCTGGGCGTCGTGCCGCAAGAGCTGGTCTACGACCCGTTCTTCACCGTACGCGAAACCCTGCGTATCCAGTCGGGTTATTTCGGCCTGCGCAAGAACGACGACTGGATCGACGAGATCCTGTTCAACCTGGGATTGGCCGACAAGGCCAACGCCAACATGCGCGCGCTGTCGGGCGGCATGAAGCGGCGCGTGCTGGTCGCCCAGGCCCTGGTGCACAGCCCGCCCGTCATCGTGCTCGACGAACCCACCGCGGGCGTCGATGTCGACCTGCGCCGCACGCTGTGGGAATTCATCTCGCGGCTGAACAAGGCCGGCCACACCATCATGCTGACCACGCACTACCTGGAAGAAGCCGAAGCGCTGTGCGGGCGCATCGCCATGCTCAAGAGCGGCCGCATCGTGGCGCTGGACACCACGCAGGCGCTGCTGGCGCGCGTGGGCGGCGTCGACCTGGAAGACGCCTTCGTGCGCATCATGCACCACGACGACCTGCCCCCCGTGGCCGACCTGGAACCCGAAGAGATCGCCTCGTGACCCCGCCACTTACCCCCGTCGCGCAGCCACTGGTGCAGCCTCGCCTGGACGCGGGCTCGGGCTTTCCCACCTTGTTGCGCAAAGAATTGCTGCGCTTCTGGAAAGTCGCGTTCCAGACCATCGCAGCGCCGGTGGTCACCGCCTTGCTGTACTTGCTGGTGTTCGCCCAGGTGCTCGAAGGACGCGTCATGGTCTATGGCACGGTGCCGTATACCGCGTTCCTGATCCCCGGGCTGATGATGATGAGCATGCTGCAGAATTCCTTTGCCAACCCGTCGTCGTCGCTGATCCAAAGCCGTATCACGGGCAACCTGGTGTTCGTGTTGCTGCCGCCGCTATCGCACCGCGAGATCTTCTCGGCCTACCTGCTGGCGGCCATCGTGCGCGGGCTGGCCGTGGGCGCCTGTGTGTGGCTGGTGGCCGTGTGCTTCACGCCGCTGCCGCCCGCGCATCTGGCCTGGATCGTGGCATTCGCCATCCTGGCCTGCGGCATCATGGGCACGCTGGGCCTGATCGCGGGCCTGTGGTCCGAAAAATTCGACCAGCTGGCGGTCTTCCAGAACTTCGTGATCATGCCGGCCACATTCTTGTCCGGCGTGTTCTATTCCATTCACACGCTGCCGCCGTTCTGGCAGGCGGTGTCGCACTGGAACCCCATCTTCTACACGATCGATGGCTTTCGCTACGGCTTCTTCTCCGTGTCGGATGTCTCGCCGTGGCGCAGCCTGGCCGTCGTGTCCGGGGTATTCGCCGTGCTGGCGATCACCGCGATGCGACTGCTGGCCAGCGGCTACAAACTCAGGAACTGATGTCCATGCTACCCACCCCCGAGCAGGTCCGCCAATACATAGCCGACGGCCTGCCCTGCGACCACCTCGACGTGCAAGGCGACGGCTCGCACTTCGATGCAGTCATCGTCAGCCCGGCCTTCGAGGGCAAGCGCCTGATCGCGCGCCACCAACTGGTGTATGCCGCGCTGGGCGACCGCATGAAAGCCGAAATCCATGCGCTGTCGATGCGCACGCTGACCCCCGACGAATACGCCAAGGCGGGCAACTGATGGACAAGCTACGCATCACCGGCGGCGCGCCACTGCGCGGCGAAGTCGCTATCTCGGGGGCCAAGAACTCGGCCCTGCCCATCCTGTGCGCCGGGCTGCTCAGCGCCGACCCCGTGGTACTGGCCAACGTGCCCGACCTGAACGACACCGCTACCATGCTGCGCCTGCTCGCGCGCATGGGCGTGAAGGCCGAGCGCGGCGCCGATGGCATCGTCACCCTGCAGGCCGACCAGGTCGACAACCTGGAAGCGCCCTATGACCTCGTCAAGACCATGCGCGCCTCCATCCTGGTGCTGGGGCCGCTGCTGGCGCGTTTCGGCCAGGCGCGCGTCAGCCTGCCGGGCGGCTGCACCATCGGCCAACGCCCGGTCGATCAGCACATCAAGGGCATGGCCGCCCTGGGCGCCGACATCCGCATCGAGCACGGCTTCGTTGTGGCGCAGGCATCGCGCCTGAAAGGCGCCTCGATCCGCACCAACATGGTCACCGTCACCGGCACCGAGAACCTGCTGATGGCCGCCGTGCTGGCCGAAGGCCAGACCGTGCTCGAGAACGCCGCCCGCGAACCCGAGATCGTCGACCTGGCCGAACTGCTCATCAAGATGGGTGCCCGCATCCGCGGCCATGGCACCGACCGCATCGTCATCGACGGCGTAGCCAGCCTGCATGGCGCCGAGCACAGCGTCATCCCCGACCGCATCGAGGCCGGCACGTTCCTGTGCGCCGTAGGCGCGGCGGGCGGCGACATCACGCTGCGCAACGCCTCTGCCGACACCCTGGGCGCCACGATCGACAAGCTGGTCGAGGCGGGCCTTACCATTGAAACCGGCCCCGACTGGATCCGTGGCGCCATGCAAGGCCGGCCGCGCGCCGTGGGCGTACGCACCCACGAATACCCCGGCTTCGCCACCGACATGCAGGCCCAGCTGATGGCCCTGGACACCGTCGCGGAAGGCACGGCCGTCATCGTCGAGAACATTTTCGAAAACCGCTACATGCACGTGCAGGAACTGCGCCGCATGGGCGCCGACATCGACATCGACGGCCACACCGCCGTCGTGCGCGGCGTGGCGCGCCTATCGGGCGCCGCCGTCATGGCCACCGACCTGCGCGCCTCGGCCAGCCTGGTCATTGCCGGCCTGGCCGCCGAAGGCCAGACCCAGGTCGACCGCATCTATCACCTGGATCGCGGTTACGACAAAATGGAAGTCAAACTGCGCGCCCTGGGCGCCGACATCCAGCGCCTGACCGGCAAGGAATCTGCATGAGCTCCGTACCCGCCGCGCCCATCACCCTGGCGCTGTCCAAGGGCCGCATCTTCGAAGAAACCCTGCCGCTGCTGGCCCAGGCCGGCATCGAGGTCGCCGAAAACCCCGAGACCTCGCGCAAGCTGATCCTGCCCACCAGCGATCCGGGGCTGCGGCTGATCATCGTGCGCGCCTCCGATGTGCCCACCTATGTGCAGTACGGCGCCGCCGACCTGGGCATTGCCGGCAAAGATGTCCTGATCGAGCACGCCGCCCAGCAACCCGGCGGCTTGTACCAGCCCATCGACCTCGATATCGCCAAGTGCCGGCTATGCGTGGCGGTGCGCAACGGCTTCGACTACCAGGCGGCGGTGCACCAGGGCGCGCGCCTGCGCGTAGCCACCAAATATGTGCAGTCGGCGCGCGAGCACTTCGCCGCCAAGGGCATGTACGTCGACATCATCAAGCTGTACGGCTCGATGGAACTGGCCCCCCTGGTCGGGCTGGCCGATTGCATCGTCGACCTGGTGTCCTCGGGCGGCACGCTGCGCGCCAACGACCTGGTCGCCGTGGAAGACATCATGGCCATTTCGTCGCGCCTGATCGTCAACCAGGCCTCGCTCAAGACCCGCGGCGCCCGTTTGCAGCCCCTGCTCGACGCATTCCAGCGGGCCGCCCAAGGAACCACGCCGGCCTGACGGCCGGCGCGGGCCCGTGCCCGCTTACACTATGTCTTTGCCTGTGGCGGCGGCCACCCGCAACAACACCGCCGCGGGCGCATTTTCCTGCTTTTCCGTGATGCCATGGCTGCCCTGATCAACCGCCTCGACTCCCGCCAACCGGATTTTGCTTCCGCGCTGTCCAAGCTGCTGGCCTTCGAGGCCACCGAAGACGAATCCATCGACCGCGCCGCCGCCGGCATCCTGGCCGACGTGCGCAGCCGCGGCGACGCCGCGCTGCTGGAATACACCCAGCGCTTCGATCGCGTGGCAGCCACCACGGCCGAAGCGCTTGAAATTCCCAAGGCCGACTGGCATGCGGCGCTGGCCACGCTGCCAGCGGCCCAGCGCAATGCGCTGGAAACCGCCGCCGACCGGGTACGCGCCTATCACGAGCACCAGCGCGGCGAAACCTGGACCTACACCGACGCCGAAGGCAACCTGCTGGGCCAGCAAATCACGCCGCTGGACCGTGTGGGCCTGTACGTGCCCGGCGGCAAGGCCGCCTATCCGTCATCGGTGCTGATGAACGCCATCCCGGCCAAGGTGGCCGGCGTGCCCGAGCTCATCATGGTCACCCCCACCCCCGACGGCGCGCGCAACCCCATGGTGCTGGCTGCCGCCGCCATCGCGGGCGTCGACCGCGCCTTCGCAGTCGGCGGCGCGCAAGCAATCGGCGCGCTGGCGTACGGCACGGCCACCGTGCCGGCGGTAGACAAGATCGTCGGCCCGGGCAATGCCTACGTGGCCGCCGCCAAGCGGCGGGTATTCGGCACGGTGGGCATCGACATGATCGCCGGCCCCAGCGAAATCCTGGTCATCTGCGACGGCAAGACCCCGGCCGACTGGATCGCCATGGACCTGTTTTCCCAGGCCGAGCACGACGAGCTGGCGCAGTCCATCCTGCTATGCCCCGACGCCGCCTTCATCGACGAGGTCGAGGCCGCCATCGCCCGCCTGCTGCCCACCATGCCGCGCGCCGACATCCTGCGCGTCAGCCTGGCCAACCGTGGTGCGCTGATCCTGGTGCGCGACCTGGAAGAGGCCTGCGCCATCGCCAACGACATCGCCCCCGAACACCTGGAAATCTCCACCGAGCAGCCCGAACACTGGACCGCCCGCATCCGCCACGCCGGCGCCATCTTCATGGGCCGGTTCAGCTCGGAATCGCTGGGCGACTACTGCGCCGGCCCCAACCACGTGCTGCCCACCTCGCGCACGGCGCGCTTTTCGTCGCCGCTGGGCGTATACGACTTCCAGAAGCGTTCCAGCCTGATCCAGGTATCGCGGCAGGGCGCCCAGACCCTGGGCCGCATCGCCGCCGAACTGGCGCTGGGCGAAGGCCTGCCGGCGCACGCCGCCAGCGCGCAGTACCGGCTGGACCCTCCATGAACACGCCCGCCGTGGCCGATCGCATCGCCGCTACGGTCCGGGCCGACATCCGCGCGTTGACGGCCTATCCCGTGCCGCCGGCCGCCGATGGCATCAAGCTCGATGCCATGGAATGCCCCTACGCGCTGCCCGAGGCCGTACGCGACGACATCGCCCGCGCAGTGCGCGACACCGCGCTCAACCGCTATCCGCCAGGCGATACCGGCCCGCTGGCCGACGACGTACGCCGTGCCTTCGGCATTCCGGCCCAGGCCGGCCTGTTGTTCGGCAACGGCTCGGACGAACTCATCCACCTGATCGTGCAGGCCTGTTGCCAGCCCGGCGACGCGGTATTGTCGCCGTGGCCATCGTTTGTGTACTTCGACATGGCGGCGCGCTTCGACCATGCCCGCTTCGTGGGCGTGCCGCTGGCCGCGGACCTGCAGCTCGACCTGCCCGCCATGCTGGACGCCATCGGGCGCCATCGCCCCAAGGTGATCTTCCTGGCGCTGCCCAACAACCCCACGGGCGGCCTGTGGCCCGACGAAGCCGTCCAGGCCATCCTGGATGCGGCGCCCGGGCTGGTGGTACTGGACGAGGCCTACCAGCCCTTCGCCGGCCACACCTGGATGCCGCGCCTGCCGTCGCTGCCACACGCGGTAGTGCTGCGCACCGTGTCCAAGATCGGCCTGGCCGGCCTGCGCTTCGGCTACCTGGCGGGCCACCCCGACTGGATCGCGCAATTCGACAAGGTGCGCCCGCCCTACAACCTGAACGTGCTGACCCAGGCCGCCCTGCGCGCGGTGCTGCGCCACAAGCCGGTGCTCGACGAGCAGGCCGCGCGGCTGCGCGCCGACCGCGAACCCCTGGCCTGCGGGCTGGCGGCCCTGCCTGGGGTTACGGCGTACCCCAGCGCCGGCAATTTCGTACTTGCACGCTTTTCCGGCAAGCCGGGCGGCAACGCCGTGCATCTTGCCCTGAAAACGCGCAAAATACTGGTCAGGAACTTCTCGGGCGCCCACCCGCTGCTGGCCGACTGCCTGCGCATCTCGGTGGGCACACCAGAAGAAAACCGCGCATTGCTGTGTGCCCTGCAAGACATTCTCAGCTCCAACTAGGCTCGCCTCCCTTTTTATGCGTACCGCCGAAATCACCCGCAACACCAACGAAACGCGCATCCGCGTGGCCGTCAACCTCGACGGCACCGGCAAGCAGACGCTCGACACCGGCGTGCCGTTCCTGGACCACATGCTCGACCAGATCGCCCGGCATGGCCTGATCGACCTCGATATCAAGGCCGAAGGCGACTTGCACATCGATGCCCACCACACTGTCGAAGACGTGGGCATCACCCTGGGCATGGCCATTGCCAAGGCCGTGGGCGACAAGGCCGGCCTGCGCCGCTACGGGCACGCCTACGTGCCGCTCGACGAAGCGCTGTCGCGCGTGGTCATCGATTTCTCGGGACGCCCGGGCCTGCAATATCACATCCCGTTCACCCGCGCGCGCATCGGTGACTTCGACGTCGACCTTGCCCGCGAGTTCTTCCAGGGGCTGGTCAACCACGCCCTGGTCACCCTGCACATCGACAATCTGCGCGGCGTCAACGCCCACCACCAGTGCGAAACCGTCTTCAAGGCCTTCGGCCGCGCGCTGCGCATGGCCCTTGAAGTCGACCCGCGCATGGGTGGCGTGGTGCCGTCCACCAAAGGCGTGCTCTAGGGCCTGTCTACAGGCCCCAGCCCCCACACCCGCCAGGCAGACCCCAGTGACCACCATTGCCATCGTCGACTACGGAATGGGCAACTTCCATTCCGTGGCGCGCGCGCTGCGCTACGCTGCGCCCGACGCCGACATCCGTATCTGCAACCGTGCCGCCGACATCGACGCGGCCGACCGCGTCGTGTTTCCCGGCCAGGGCGCCATGGCCGACTGCATGCGCACCCTGAATGAATCCGGCCTGGCGCAGGCCGTGGTGCACGCCGCCCGCGCCAAGCCGCTGCTGGGCGTGTGCGTGGGCGAACAGATGCTCTTCGAGTCCAGCGAAGAAGGCGAGACCGCTTGCCTGGGCCTGTTCCCGGGCACGGTGCGCCGCTTCGCGGGCGAACCGTTCGCCGACGCCCAGGCCCCCGCTGATGGCACCGAACGCCTGAAAGTGCCTCACATGGGGTGGAACCAAGTCCGCCAGACCCGCTCTCATGCCTTGTGGGCGGGCATTCCCGACCATACGCATTTCTATTTCGTGCACAGCTACTACGCCGCGCCGGCCGATCCCGCCCTGACCGTCGGGGAAACCGACTACGGCGTTACATTTACGTGCGCGGTGGCAGCCGATAATATTTTCGCGGTGCAATTCCACCCCGAGAAAAGCGCGGCACATGGTTTGCGCCTGTACCGCAATTTTGTAGACTGGAACCCATAGCCGCGCCCGTACGAGCTTCGGCCGGCCTTTTTCAACCGTTTTTTTTTCAACGCTCGCTATCCACCATGCTGCTGATCCCCGCCATCGATCTCAAAGACGGGCGCTGCGTACGCCTGCGCCAGGGAGACCTCGACGAGGCAACGGTATTCTCTGAAGACCCCGCCGCCATGGCCAGGCACTGGCTCGACCTGGGCGCGCGCCGCCTGCACCTGGTCGACCTGAACGGCGCCGTCGCCGGCAAGCCCAAGAACGACGTCCCCATCAAGGCCATTCTCGACGCCGTCGGCGACGACATTCCAGTCCAGATCGGCGGCGGTATCCGCGATCTGGACACCATCGAGGCCTACCTCGATGCCGGCATCTCGTACGTCATCATCGGCACGGCCGCCGTCAAGAACCCGGGCTTCCTGCACGATGCCTGCGGCGCCTTCCCCGGCAACATCATCGTCGGCCTGGACGCGCGCGACGGCAAGATCGCCACCGACGGCTGGAGCAAGCTCACCCGCCACGACGTGCTCGACCTGGCCAAGAAGTTCGAAGACTACGGCTGCGAAGCCATCATCTACACCGACATCAGCCGCGACGGCATGCTGTCCGGCGTCAATGTCGATGCCACCGTGCGGCTGGCCCAGCACGTGCGCATCCCGGTCTACGCCTCGGGCGGCATCGCCGGCATCCAGGATATCGAAGCGCTGTGCGCGGTCGAGGACGAAGGCGTCGAAGGCGCCATCCTGGGCCGCAGCATCTACGAAGGCACGCTCGACTTCCAGGTGGCGCAGGCCCGCGCCGACGAACTCAGCCAATGAACATCGCCGCCACCACGCAAGGCGCCACGGGGCAGGGCGCAGCCACGGCACTGACCCGCCGCATCATCCCTTGCCTGGATGTCACGGCGGGCCGGGTGGTCAAGGGCGTCAATTTCGTGAACCTGGCCGACGCGGGCGACCCGGTCGAAATCGCACGGCGCTACGACGAACAGGGCGCCGACGAACTCACCTTTCTGGACATCACCGCCACCAGCGACGGCCGCGACCTGATCCTGCCCATCATCGAGCAAGTGGCCTCGCAGGTATTCATTCCGCTGACCGTGGGCGGCGGCGTGCGGCAGGTGTCCGACATACAGCGCCTGCTCAATGCCGGCGCCGACAAAATCAGCATCAACAGCGCGGCCGTGGCCAACCCCGAACTGGTGCGCGCGGCCGCCGGCTATCATGGCTCGCAATGCATCGTGGTGGCCATCGATGCGCGCCGCATGTCCGCGCAGGGCGAACCGGCGCGCTGGGAAGTCTTCACCCACGGTGGCCGCAAGCCCACCGGCCTGGACGCCGTGCAATGGGCCAGCCGCATGGCGGCCTATGGCGCCGGCGAAATCCTGCTGACCAGCATGGACCGCGACGGCACCAAGGCGGGTTTCGACCTCGAACTCACCCGCGCGGTGTCCGACGCGGTACCGGTGCCCGTCATCGCCTCGGGTGGCGTGGGCAACCTGCAGCACCTGGCCGATGGCGTCACCGCCGGCCGCGCCAGTGCCGTGCTGGCCGCCAGCATCTTCCATTTCGGCCAGCACACCGTACGTGAATGCAAGGCATTCATGGCCGATCAAGGCATCGCCGTCAGACTGGATTAGACTGCACCCATGGAAAACGATCCCGCCTGGATGGCCGACGTCGTCTTCGACGATAACGGCCTGATCCCCGCCATTGCCCAGGACGCCGACAACGGCCAGATCCTGATGGTGGCCTGGATGAACCACGAAGCCCTGGCCGAGACCGCCGCCACCGGCCGCGCGGTGTATTGGTCGCGTTCGCGCCAGCGCCTGTGGCGCAAGGGCGAAGAATCCGGCCATACCCAAACCGTGCACGACCTGCGCCTGGACTGCGATGGCGACGTCATCCTGCTCAAGGTGCACCAGGAAGGCGGCATCGCCTGCCACACCGGCCGCGCCAGCTGCTTCTTCCGCCGCCTGGAAGGGCCCGCGGGCAGTGCGTCATGGGTCACCGTCGACCCGGTCCTGAAAGACCCGGAACACATCTACAAATGAGCACCGCCCCCTCCACCGCCGACACGCTGGCGCGCATCGCCGATACCCTGGCCACCCGTCGCCCCGACCGCGGTGGCGACCCGCAAACGTCCTACTCGGCGAAGCTGCTGGCCAAGGGGCCCGACGCCTTCCTGAAGAAGATCGGCGAAGAAGCCACCGAACTGGTCATGGCCGCCAAAGACGGCGTGCCCGAACGCATCATCAGCGAAACCGCCGACCTGTGGTTTCATTGCCTCGTCACCTTGACTCACTACAATCTGCGGCCCGAAGACGTGCTGGCCGAGCTGGCACGCCGGGAAGGCCTGTCGGGCCTGGAAGAAAAAGCACGACGCCCCGCGTCCTGAGCACGGAACCTGAAATGAGCGACAACTGTCTTTTTTGCAAGATTGCCCGCGGCGAAATCCCCTCGAAAAAGGTCCACGAGGACGAGGAATTCATCGCGTTCCACGACATCAACCCCGCGGCACCGGTGCATCTGCTGCTGATTCCGCGCCGCCACGTCGTCTCGCTGCAAGACATCGGCGCCGACGACGCCGGCTGGTTGGGTAGAATGGTTACTTTGGCATCCCGCCTGGCCGCCGACAACGGCTGCCGCCCGGGCCCGGAAGGGGGCTTCCGGCTGCTGGCCAATTCCGGTGCCGAAGGCGGCCAGGAAGTCCCGCACCTGCATTTCCATATCATCGGCGGTCCGCGTCCCTGGAAAGGGCGCGTGGCTCCCAACGCATAATCACGGAGAACCGTCATCATGGGTAGCTTCAGCATCTGGCATTGGTTGATCGTCCTGGTCATCGTTGCCCTCGTATTTGGCACCAAGAAACTGCGCAATATCGGCGGTGATCTTGGCGGCGCCGTCAAAGGCTTCAAAGAAGGCATGAAAGACGCCAACACCGACAAGCCGGCCGAACAGGTCACACAGCAAAAGGCCGCCGACGACACCATCGACGTCCAGGCCAAAGAGAAAACCAACTCCTGATCCCGGCACAGAGTCTTCCCGGAGCAATGCCTGGCGGCATTGCTTCTGCCCCTTTTTGAGCGAGCAGATGTCGCATGTTTGATGTCAGTTTCACTGAGCTGATGGTAATCGGCGTCATCGCGCTGATCGTCATCGGGCCCGAACGGCTGCCCAAAGTGGCGCGCACCGTCGGGCATCTGCTCGGCCGCGCCCAACGCTACGTCAATGACGTAAAAAGCGACATCCAGCGCGAGATCGAACTCGACGAACTGCGTAAATTCAAAAACGAAATGGACGACGCCGCCAACAGCATGCAGTCGTCGATGCGCGATACCGAAAGCTCGCTGCGCAGCAGCCTGAACGACACCGCGCGCGAAGCCACGCAGGCGGTCTCGGGCAGCCCCGCGGCCGAGCCGGCTGCCGAGCCGCCTGCCGCCGAACTGCCTGCCGCCCCTGCTCCTGCCGCAGCCGACCAGGCGGCGCCCGCGCCTGACACGGCCCCGGCCGATCCGGTCCCTGCCGCCCAACCGAAGACTGGTACTACGCCGTGACCCAGGACGCCAAGCACGACGAGCTGGACCAGGACCAGGAACAGCCGCAAGAAACCTTTATTTCGCACCTGGTCGAGCTGCGCAGCCGCCTCATGAAGGCCGCCTTCGCCGTGATCGGCATTTTCGTGGTGCTGTTCATCTATCCCGGCGCCTCGATCATCTACGACGTGCTGGCCCAGCCCATGCTGGCCTCGCTGCCCGAAGGCACGCGCATGATCGCCACCGGCGTCATCACGCCGTTCATGGTGCCGGTCAAGGTCACGCTGATGGCGGCTTTCGTGGTTGCGCTGCCCGTGGTGCTGTACCAGGCGTGGGCATTCGTGGCCCCTGGCCTGTACCGGCACGAGAAGCGCCTGGCGCTGCCGCTCATCGTGTCCAGCACGCTGCTGTTCATCCTGGGCATGGCGTTCTGCTATTTCTTCGTCTTCCGTACCGTCTTCCACTTCATTGCGACCTTCGCGCCGCAATCCATCACGCCCGCTCCCGACATCGAGGCCTATCTCAGCTTCGTCATGACCATGTTCATGGCCTTCGGCATCACCTTCGAAGTGCCGGTGGCGGTGGTACTGCTGGTCAAGACCGGCATCGTCGAACTCGACAAGCTGCGCAGCGCGCGCGGCTACGTGGTGGTCGGGGCATTTGTCATCGCCGCGGTGGTCACGCCGCCCGATGTGGTCAGCCAGTTCATGCTGGCCGTGCCGCTGGTGCTGCTGTATGAAGTGGGCCTGCTGTGCGCGCGCCTGGTCACCCCCGACAAGAAAAACCAAGACGCCGACGACGCCGCCGGTAGCCTCACCGAGCACCACTGACGCGGGCGGCGTTGCCGCCTGTCGTGCACGTACGTGATCGAGCGCAATAAAACGAACCCGGCCCCCTTGCCGGGTTTCGGCCCGTGCTCGTAAATTGTCAGGCATGACGCTCGCACAACGCCTGCGCGCCCGAATGCTATGGCGCGGCATCAAAAGCCAGAACCAGCTGGCACGCATCTCGGGCGTGCCCCAGTCGTCCATCCACCGCATCCTGACGCGCAGCGACGCCTACTCGCCCGCACGCAGCACGTTGCAGCGCCTGGCCCAGGCCCTGGATACCACCGTTCCCTGGCTGACCGACGGCGTCGATACCCACCTACCCGCCACCGGCATGCCTGCCGGCCCGCCGGCCGACGCCACGGTGCCCGACGGCTACGCCGCCGAGCTGTATTCGCTGATGAACAAGATGCCGGCCGATGCCCGCAAGAAAGTCGTGGCCGTCGTCCGGCTGATCGCCAACGGCCTCGAGCAGCCCGGCGCGCCGAAAAACGCCGCGCACCAGCACTAACGCGGCCGCGCCGGCCGAATTCCCACCGCCACCGTCACATCTCGCGCCTTGCCCCCGCGCAGGACCCCCACCTTGGCCTTCTCGCCCGGCGGCAACGCCGCTATCAGGCGCAGCATCGATACCGTATCCAGCACTTGCGCGCCATTGACGGTTTGCACGATGTCGCCTACCCGCAGCCCCGCCTTGCCGGCCGGGCCGTCGCGCATCACCCCGGCAATCACCACGCCGCGCGTATCGGGCGGCAGGTCGAAGGCGCGCGCCAGTTCCGGCGTGATGTCCTGCGGCTCGATACCCAGCCAGCCGCGCCGCACCGACCCGGTCTTGACGATATCGTCCATGACCTTGCGCGCCGCATCCACGGGAATGGCGAAACCGATACCCAGCGAGCCGCCCGACTCGGAATAGATGGCAGTGTTGATGCCCACCAAGTTGCCGTCGGTGTCGATCAGCGCGCCCCCCGAATTGCCGGGATTGATCGCGGCATCGGTCTGGATGAAATTCTCGTAGGTATTGATGCCCAGCCCATTGCGGCCCAGCGCCGACACAATGCCCTGGGTGGTGGTCTGCCCCACGCCGAACGGGTTGCCGATGGCCAGCACCACATCGCCCACGCGCAGGCTGCGGTCGGCTGCCAGCGTAGCCACCGGCAGCGGCCGCGTGCCGGCATCCAGCTTCAAGACCGCCAGATCGGTGTCCGGGTCGGCCCCCACCACCTTGGCGCTGCTGCGCCGGCCATCGGCCAGCGCAACCTCGATGGCATCAGCCGCCTCGACCACGTGATAGTTGGTCAGCACATAGCCTTCGCTGCTGACGATCACCCCCGAACCCAGGCTGGTAGAGGCCTCGGGCCGGCTCAGGCCCGGCACCTGGCCGAACAGTTGGCGCAGCAGCGGGTCTTCGGGCAACGGCATGACGGGCACATTGACATGCTTGGACGTGAACACGTTGACCACCGCCGGCGCCGCCTTGGCCACCGCCGCCGCATATGACGCCACGCCGGGCGTCGACACGGCGGGCCGCGTGGCCGCATCCGGTATCGGGGCCGACAGGCGCAGCCAATCCGGCCGCAAGGTAGTCACCACGAATAAAATGGCCAGACACACCGTGACGGCCTGAGCGAATATCAGCCAGTAGCGACGCATGATCCTGACAAGGTAGGCAATGAAAACAATCGACACCCGCGAACTGGCGGCCTGGCTGGATGCCACGCTGCAAGCGCCGCGATTCAAAGATTACTGTCCCAACGGCCTGCAGGTCGAAGGCAAGCCGCACATAGGCCACATTATCACCGGCGTGACCGCATCCGAGGCGCTGCTGCGCGCCGCCATCGAACGCGGGGCCGACGCCGTGCTGGTGCACCACGGTTGGTTCTGGAAGAACGAAGACCCGCGCGTGCGCGGCCCGCGCCGCACCCGCCTGGCCCTGGTACTGGAACATGGGCTCAACCTGTTCGCCTATCACTTGCCGCTGGACGCCCATCCGCAATGGGGCAACAACGCCCAGCTTGCGCGCGTACTGGGACTGACGCCCGACGTCGATGCGACGGGCGCCCCCCTGACCTGCGGGCCCGACAACCTGATCTGGCTGGGCACCGCGCCGGGCCTGGATACCCTGGACGCGCTGGCCCAGCGCGTGCACCAACGCCTGGGACGCGCGCCGCTGGTCGTGGGCGAACCCGGCCGCCCGCTCGGGCGGGTGGCCTGGTGCACCGGGGCGGCGCAGGGCATGCTGGCCGACGCCGTGCAGGCCGGCGCAGACGCCTACATCACCGGCGAGGCGTCCGAACCCACCGTGCACCTGGCCCGCGAGACCGGCACCGGCTTCATCGGCGCCGGCCACCACGCCACCGAGCGCTACGGCGTGCAGGCCCTGGGCCAGGCCGTGGCACAGCAATTCGGCATACGGGTCGAGTTCGTTGATATCGACAATCCGGTGTAGGCCGGCACCGCGCGCAGCAGGTTATTTCTTGAGCAGGTCGCGGATTTCGCGCAACACCAGCACGTCTTCGGGCGGCGCGGCGGGCTCGGCCGGCGCGGCCTCGTCCTTGCGGCGCGCCGAATTGATTGCCTTGACGATGATGAACACCACCAGGGCCAGCAGGATGAAATTGATGAGAATCGTAATGAAGTTGCCCCAGGCCAGCACAACAGCGCCCGCCTGGGTCAGGTCGGCGTAAGTCATGGGACCGGTATAGCCATCCGGCGTCGATAGCACCAGGAACTTGTTGGAAAAATCGACCGAGCCGCCCAGGATGAAGTTCACGATGGGCATGATGAGGTCTCTCACCACGGAATCGACTATCTTGCCAAACGCAGCCCCGATGATCACGCCTACAGCAAGGTCCATCGCGTTGCCCTTGACGGCGAAATCGCGAAATTCCTTGAGAAAACCAGATGCTTTGCTCATGAATGCTCCTTACGTCGTTCGCCCTTCACTGGGCAGGCGCTATAATACGCGGTTGCTATGTTGTTACATATCCCCGCAAAACGGATGCTGCAGGCCTGATGCTACAGGTAGTGCGGGCGCATCAACAAGGATAGGAAGATGAGTCAGGATACGCTGGTGCATGACGATGATGGTGCGGTAGATCCCAACCTCCCGCCGGATCCGTCGCGCCGTTTCTGGGTAACAACCGCCTGTGCGGTGGGCGGCGTGGCCGGTGTGGCAACCGCCGTTCCGTTTGTCAGCACTTTCGCCCCCTCTGCAAAAGCCCGCGCCGCCGGCGCCCCCATCGAAGTCGATGTCGGCGACCTGGCCCCCGGCCAGATGCGCACCGTCGAATGGCGCGGCAAGCCGGTCTGGGTCATCCATCGCACCGAAGACCAACTGGCCGGCATCAAGACGCAAGACCCCCTGGTGGCCGACCCGAACTCGCAGCGCCCCGGCTTCACCCCCGAATACGCCCAGAACGAATTCCGCTCGCGCAAGCCCGAGCTGTTCGTGTGCGTGGGCATCTGCACGCACCTGGGCTGCTCGCCCACCGCGCACTTCGCGCCCGGTGCCGGCGCTGGCCTGCCGTCTTCCTGGGAAGGCGGGTTTCTGTGCCCCTGCCACGGTTCCACCTTCGACATGGCCGGCCGCGTGTACAAGAACAAGCCCGCGCCCGACAACCTCGAAGTCCCACCGTACCAATACCTGAGCGACACCCGCATCATCGTCGGGGTTGACGAAGACAACAAGGCCTGATGCGCCAAGCGCATCACCTTCCCCCGACCTTAGCAAAATACGCCCCGTATAGAAGGAGCCATTGATGGCTGGCGAAAAAACCGTCGAGACAACAGGCCTGCTAGGCTGGCTGGACCGGCGCTTCCCGGTAACCGCTACCTGGAAGGCGCATTTGTCCGAGTACTACGCGCCCAAGAATTTCAATTTCTGGTACTTCTTCGGATCCCTGGCCCTGTTGGTGCTGGTGCTCCAGATCGTCACCGGCATCTTCCTGGTCATGCACTACAAACCCGACGCCGAACGCGCGTTCCTGTCGGTCGAATACATCATGCGTGAAGTGCCGTGGGGCTGGCTGGTGCGCTACATGCACTCCACCGGCGCCTCGATGTTCTTCGTGGTGGTCTACCTGCACATGCTGCGCGGGCTGTTCTACGGCTCGTACCGCAAGCCGCGCGAACTGGTCTGGATCTTCGGCGTCGCGATCTTCCTGTGCCTGATGGGCGAAGCCTTCTTCGGCTACCTGCTGCCTTGGGGCCAGATGTCGTACTGGGGCGCCCAGGTGATCGTGAACCTGTTCTCGGCCATTCCTTTCATCGGCCCCGAACTGTCCATCTGGATCCGCGGCGACTACGTCGTGTCCGATGCCACGCTGAACCGCTTCTTCGCGTTCCACGTCATCGCCATCCCGCTGGTGCTGATCGGCCTCGTGGCCGCTCACTTGGTGGCGCTGCACGAAGTCGGCTCGAACAATCCCGACGGCGTCGAGATCAAGCAAGGCCCGAAAGACCGGCACGGCCGGCCGAAAGACGGCATTCCGTTCCACCCGTTCTATACCGTGCACGACATCATGGGTGTGGCGGGCTTCCTGATCATCTTCGCGGCCATCGTGTTCTTCAGCCCCGAAATGGGCGGCTACTTCCTGGAATACAACAACTTCATCCCGGCCAACCCGCTCCAGACGCCGCCGCATATCGCACCGGTCTGGTACTTCACGCCGTTCTATTCCATGCTGCGTGCCACCACCGACGAGTTCACGTGGGTGCTGGCCGGGGCCGCCGTACTGGGCGCCATCGCGCTGCTGGTCAAGAGCAACCTGAAGGGCTTCCTGCGCATCGCCATTCCGGGTGTGCTGATCCTGGTCGCCGTGCTGCTGCGTGTCATCGACGCCAAGTTCTGGGGCGTGGTGGCCATGGGCGGCGCGGTCGTCATCCTGTTCTTCTTGCCGTGGCTGGACCACTCGCCCGTCAAGTCGATCCGCTATCGTCCCACGTGGCACAAGTGGTTCTACGGCATCTTCATCGTCAACTTCCTGGTGCTGGGTTTCCTGGGCACGCAGCCGCCTAGCGACGCATACAACCTTACGTCGCAGATCGGCACGCTGATCTACCTGGGCTTCTTCTTCCTGATGCCCGTCTGGAGCCGCCTGGGTACGTTCAAGCCGGTCCCCGACCGCGTGACGTTCCATGCCCACTGAGCCACGAACCCATAACGGAATGACCATGATCAAGAAGCTGATTGGTGCCGTCGCGTTTATGCTCGCGTGTACGGCTACGTACGCCGCCGAAGGCGGCTTCCCCCTGGACCGTGCACCCGATCGCGTCAACGACGTCTCGGCGCTGCAAAACGGCGCCAAGCTGTTCGTCAATTACTGCCTGAACTGTCATAGCGCATCCGCAATGCGCTACAACAAGCTGCAAGACATCGGCCTGACCGACGACCAGATCCGGGAAAACCTGCTGTTCACGGGCGAAAAGGTCGGCGACCTGATGCATATCGCCATGCGCCCGCAAGACGCCAAGCGTTGGTTCGGCACCACGCCGCCCGACCTGTCCGTCATCGCACGCGCCAAGTCGGTCAACGCCGGCCCCTCGGGCTCCGATTACATCTATACCTACCTGCGCACGTTCTACCGCGACACGGCACGCGCCACGGGCTGGAACAACCTGGTGTTCCCCAACGTGGGCATGCCACACGTGCTATGGGAGCTGCAAGGCCCGCGCGAGCTCACCACGGTGGCCATGCACGAAGTCGAAGGCAAGGACGGCGCCCATAGCTGGGAACGCATCACCACGACGTTCGACGCCCAGGGCTATACCGACGTCAAGACCGAGCCGGTTGCCGATTTCCATGGCCATGCCTCGGTCGACGCCCGTTTCAAGGCGCTGGACCCGGCCAGGTCGGCGGCCTACGATAACGACGTGGCCGACCTGACGGCCTTCCTGGCCTGGATGGCAGAGCCCAATCAATTGTTCCGCAAGCAACTGGGTGTATGGGTGCTGCTGTTCCTGGGCTTGTTCCTGGTCGTGGCCTGGCGCCTGAACGCCTCTTACTGGAAACACGTGCGCTGATTTTTCGCCCTGCCAGGTTGCCGGCCCAGCAGTATCCGGACCGGCGACACAATCCCGATAGGGCGGCACGCCTGTCCCACCCTGGCAATCGGGGCCAGCGTTTGCTAGATTAGCAGCGCTGGCCTTTCGCTTTTCATACAAGGACTTACCGCCATGATGGTGCTCTATTCCGGAACCACCTGCCCTTTTTCGCAACGCTGCCGCTTTGTGCTGTTCGAAAAAGGAATGGATTTCGAGATCCGCGACATCGACCTGTACAACAAGCCTGAAGACATTTCAGTGATGAATCCGTACGGTCAAGTACCCATCCTGGTCGAACGCGACCTGGTGCTGTACGAATCGAACATCATCAACGAATACATCGACGAGCGCTTTCCGCATCCGCAACTGATGCCGGCCGACCCGGTCATGCGTGCGCGTACCCGCCTGTTCCTGTACAACTTCGAAAAAGAGCTGTTCATCCACGTTTCCACGCTGGAAGACCGCAGCAGCAAGCCTGACGAAAAGAAGCTGGCTACCGCACGCCAGAACATCCGCGACCGGCTGGCCCAATTGGCGCCCCTGCTGCTCAAGAACAAGTACATGCTGGGCGACGAGTTCTCGATGCTGGACGTGGCCGTGGCCCCGCTGCTGTGGCGCCTGGACCACTACGGCATCGAACTGCCCAAGAATGCCGCGCCGCTGCAAAAGTACGCCGAACGCATCTTCTCGCGTCCCGCCTACATCGAGGCGCTGACGCCGTCCGAAAAAGTGATGCGTCGCTAAGTGCCGAGGGTTGTGCAATATGGGTGAAACTTCCACCAAACCGTATCTGCTGCGCGCATTGCACGAATGGTGCACCGATAACGGCTACACGCCGTATATCACCGTGCAGGTCGACGAGCACACACGGGTGCCCGTCGCCCACGTGCGCGACGGGCAGATCACGCTGAACGTGGGCACGCTGGCCACCAACCAGCTGGTGCTGGGCAACGAATTCATCGAGTTCCAAGCCCGCTTCAGCGGCGTTACCGAGAACGTCTGGGTGCCCGTGGCCGCCGTCAGCGCCATTTACGCGCGTGAAACCGGCGCGGGCATGGGTTTTGAAGTCCAGCCCTACGAAGCGCCAACCCACGACGATGCCGCCGAGCCCGCAGTCACCGAAGCCACCAGCGAAGCCGCGCCCACGGCTACGGACCCGGCCGATGGCGGCGACGATGAACCCAAGCGCCCGCACCTGACCATCGTCAAGTAAGGCCCGGGCTTCGGCCCGCTTTTATTTACAATACAGTCCCCTTTGCCCGCCATGCCCGCCGTGGCGGCACACCCGCCGGTGTAGCTCAGTTGGTAGAGCAGCTCACTTGTAATGAGAAGGTCGAGGGTTCGATTCCTTTCACCGGCACCATCCCTCTGTACGCGATTGCCTGCCCTTGACCGGCCTGGCGTCAGGCACCGCGAGGGAATCCAACCAGAAGGATCATGCGATCATGCTGGCCAACTGCCGAGGAAACCTCGGTGCTTGACCCCGACTGGGTCTTTCTTAGCGTCGCGCTGGGGCTGCTCGGCAGCACCCGTTACGCCCATGCCACCTTGCAGGGACGCGTCCGGCCGAACCGCGTCACGTGGTCGCTCTGGGCCGCGGCACCGCTGATCGGCTTTTTTGCGCAACTCGATACCGGCATCGGGCGCCCGGCGCTGCTTACGCTGTCTGCCGGGGTGGGCCCGCTTATCGTCCTGGCGGCCTCATTGATCAGCCGCCACGGCACTGCCCGCATCACCCGGTTCGACCTTGTTTGCGGCGCGATTTCGGTCATGGCACTCATTGTCTGGCTGGGATTGGGTCGGGCATCATTGGCCGTGATGTTCGCAGTGGTTGCGGATGCAGCGGGCGCCGTGCCGACCCTGCGCAAGGCCTGGCACGATCCGGATTCCGAAAGCGCGTTGTTTTTTGTTCTTGTTGCCGTAGCCGCGACGATCACCTTGCTGACGATTACTGCCTGGGAGCCCGCGTCGTGGGCATTCGCGGCATACCTGCTCGCCATCAGCATCGTGCTGACGGCGACCATCGTCCTGCGCCGCGCTATTTCACGGCAATGTTTGCCTCGCGGATGATCCGCGCGAAAGTGTCGACGTCTTGCCGGAAGAATTTGTCGAAGCTGGCCTGGTCTCGGTACTCGACGCGCGAACCGGTGCTTTCGAGCTTTTCGACCAGATCGGGGTCTGACATCACCTTGCCGATCGCATTCGAAAGCTTCGTCACGATGGGCGCCGGCGTGCCGGCCGGGGCGAACACCGCAATCCATGAACTCATGACAAAGTCCGGGTAGCCGAGTTCGGCCAGGGTCGGCACCTGGGGAAACGACGCCAGGCGTTTCGAGCCCGTCACGAACAGGGCGCGCACCTGGTCGGCCTTGACCGCCTGGGCCACCGAGGGCATGGCCACGAAAGAGGCCGGCACAGAACCGCCCAACGTGTCGGCGAACGCCATCGAATCGCCGCGGTAAGGCACGACTTGCATGTCCACGCCCAGTTCCCGCTTCAAGCGCTCGCCCGCAACGTGGGTGATAGAGCCGTGTCCCGACACCCCATAGCTGTAGCGTCCTTTCTCGCTGTTGATCAGCTCGACGAAACCCTTCAAGTCTTTGGCCGGGGACTTGTTATTCACGATCATGACCAGGTCGTTGGCGACTATCTGCGCGATCGGAATGAAATCGTTCAAGGGGTCATAAGGCAGTTTCTGGAAGTTCTGCGGGATAGCCATCGCTCCCGACGTGGCCACCATCAGCGTATAGCCATCGGCCGGTTGCGATTTCAGCGTCTGCGCCGCCAGCACGCCGGAGGCACCCTGCCGATTCTCGACCACAAAGGGCTGGCCCAGTTGCTTCTGCAAGCCCTCGGACAGCATCCGGGCCTGCAGATCGGTAGCGCCGCCTGGGGAATAACCCACCAGCACGCGAACCGTGCGATTGGGGTAGTCGTCTTGCGCGCATGCGGCAAAGGCCACACACGCGCCCATGGCCGCCAATAGCCCGTTTCTGAAGAGAGATTTCATCTGTCGTCTCCTGGTTCGTGTGGTTGTTATCAGAGTTGGAAAAGGCCCAGACCCGCGCGCGGCCAATCGATCTCGACCAGGCGGCCGGCGTACGATTGCGTGACATAGGCTTTGCGCAAATCCCCCCCGCCGAAGCAGAGATTGGTGATGTGCGTGTCGCCGTCCACCGCCGTGAAGGCGGCCGTGCCGTCGGGGTGCACGGTGGTGATGCCGCCGCGGTCCAGCGTGCCGATGCTGACCGCGCCATCCGCTTCCACCGCCAACGAATCGAAGCGCTGATAAACGGGGCTGGCATAGGCCAGGCGGCTGCCATGGGGCGAGGCCGGGGACGCCTCGGGCGGCGCTTTCAGCTTTCCCGGGCTGGCAAGATCCCAGGCCCAGAGCCGGGCCGTTTCGGTTTCGGCCACATAAAGTGTGTTTCCGTCGGGCGACAGCCCGATGCCATTCGGCTTATGAATAGGAAAGACTTTTTCTTCGATATGCGATCCGTCGATCTTCGCATAGCAGATGCTGCCGCGATCCCAGTCCCGGTGGCGGGTCTTGCCCGGATCGGTGAACCAGATCCCACCCGCGCCATCGATAACCAGATCATTGGGCCCGCCGATATTCCTGCCGTCGATCTTGTCGTACAGGATTTCGACCTTGCCCGTTTCGATATCCACCCGCTCGATCCGGCCGGTGCGGTAATCGTCGGGGGTGCCGCTCGTGACCCAGCGGCCATCCGCCCGCTGCCTGAATGAGAAACCGCCATTGTTGGCAACATAGCAATAGCCGTCCGGCCCCATGGCCGCGCCATTCGGCCCGCCGCCAAGCTGCGCCACGATATGCTTGCCGCCATCCGGGAAAATCCGGGTCAGGGTCTTGCGCCGGATCTCGACAACCAACAGGCTGCCATCGCCCACCCAGACCGGGCCTTCCGGAAACCAGAGGTCTTCCGCCACTACTCGCATGCTCTCTCCTTGTTGATTTAGTTTGTCGCCAGGGTTGCGGGCCAGTCAGCCGCTTGCCGCGGTGGGCACCTGCAGCGCGCGCAACATCTGCGCGCGCCGGGTGGCCTCGGTCATCATGAAGGCCCATTCGTTTCCGCCCGTCAGGAACCGCACCCCCAGAGACAGCATCGACTGCATGACTTCGGGGTTGTTGCCCAGCCCGCCGCATCCGGCGAACCGTCCGTTGCGCCGGCACGCCTGGACCACATGCGCCAGGCATTCGGCCACGCGGGCATGGCCGAACTGCCCGGGGATACCCATGGCATCGCACAGGTCGGACGTGCCCACATGCAGAATATCCACCCCGGGAACCTCGGCGATCTCATCGGCGCGTTCGATGGCTCGCGGCGATTCCAGCATGACCACCACTGTGGTCGCATCGTCGAGCAACTGGCGCGCCGTGGCGGCCGGGTACTTGCGATAGCCCAGCTGCGGCCAGCCGCTGGAGACCGATCGTTCGCCGTGCGGGGCGAACCGCGCCGCCTTGACGACGCGCCGGGCATCATCGGCCGATTCGACGTGCGGGGCGACGATGCCCAGCGCGCCCGCATCCAGGATGCGATTGATGTAGTGCGCGTCGTGCGTGGGCACGCGAACCAGGGGTGTCACGCCGATCTGCTGGGCCAGCAGGCATATTTGCGCAGCGGCCGACTCGGGAATCACTGAATGCTCAAGATCGACATTGATGGCGTCGTAGCCGGCGGTGTGGGCTGCTATCGCGATGTCGACGCTGTGCACCTGCTTCACGATCATCGACAGCCCGAGCTCGCCGGCGCGCAGGCGGTTCATCAATGGGTTGGCCAGGGCCGGAACGACGTCTTGCGGCCTGTCTGCGCTCATGGCGTTCTCCGGTTTTCTGAAACGATCAAGTCTTGTGCGGCGATCGATTCGCCCGCGACAAAGCGCTGAAGATTGCGCAGCACGTGGGCGGCCACGGGCGCCACGTTGTCGAATACGCCCCCACCTGCATGGGGCGTCACGATCACCTGGTCCAGGGCGAGCAGCGGGTTGCCCGGGTCGGGGGGTTCCGGATCGAACGCATCCAGGCCCGCGCCCATCAAATGCCCGCGTTTCAAGGCGCTGGCCAGCGCCGCCTCGTCGACCAGCTCGCCCCGCGCCGTGTTGATCAGCACGGCGCCTTTCTTCATGCGGCGTATCGCGGATGCATCGATCAGGTGCCGGGTGCTTTCGTCATAGGGGGCATGCAGGCTGACGATGTCGCTGCGGGACAATAGTTCCGGCAGTTCAACCCGGCGAGCGCCCAGCGCGTGCTCGACTTCCGCAGGGGCCGCGTATCGATCGCAGTAAAGAATGGCGCCCGGCTCGAACCCGGCCAGGCGGCGCGCCAGCTTGCGCCCGATGTTGCCGAAACCCACCAGGCCGATGGTTTTCCCGTGGATCTGGAAGCACGTCTCGCGCATCTCGGATTTGGGCCACTTGCCCGCGCGCATTTCCCGGTTCACGTAGTAAATGCGGCGATACACCGCCAGCATCAGCGTGATGGCCAGTTCGGCAACGGGGCCGGCATTCGAGCCCGCGGTGATGGCCACGGGAATGCCCAGCCGGCGCGCTGCCTGCACATCGATGCGGTCGACTCCTATGCCCCATTTGTGCACCGCCTGCACACGTTCGGCGGCTTCCAGCATTTCGCCGGTCAGCTGCGCCCAGCCGGGCACCAGGAAATCCGCCGCGCGGCACAGCTCCGTCTGGTGGCGGGCGTCGTAGTTGAGCGCAAACCGGGTCTCGAACGGCGGCCCGAAGACAGACGCGATAACGCGCTGGACCGCGGGCGCGAGCACATCCATGAAGACGACTTGGTAGGTGGCGGATTTGTTCATTGGGCACCGGGAATTTCTATGGTCATCATCAGGCTGGACAGCGATTTTCCATGTGCATCCTGCGCCAGCGATCGGGTCACGCCGCCGCCAAGCGCGCCATGAATCACGAAGTTCAGGGCTTGCAGGCGAGGCAGTTCGTAGCGGATCACCGGACCGGTGGCAAAGTGCGCAAAGGCCTGCTGAACCACCGCCACGGTAAGCTGCTCGCGCAGGATCTTCCAGCCTGCGCCGTCGAAGGCGATGACGGAAATGTTCGATGTGTTCCCTTTGTCGCCGGCCCTTCCGTGGGCCAGGTCGTTGACACGTATCATGAGCGGAACTCCCGAATGGTGATGCGCGGGTCCACCTTCCCGCGCGGGACCAACACCGACTGGACGGCCAGCACTTCTTTGACCATCGGGTCAGAGCCTCCCGCCCCGCCGGCGGGGCCGTTGACATGCAGCGCGCGTGTTTCGAACCCGACGGCTTCCGCGGCCTTGCGGTCGGTCGTACGCGCGGCGATGCGCATCCGCACCTCGTAAGGGTCCGCGTCATGCGCACGCCTGGCGTGCAGGCTGTCGATACCGATCAGGTCGACCCGCACCTCGCCATACCGGTGGCCCGCATCGGCGAGGCGCTGCTGTACCACGCTGGCCGCCAGCTCGGCCCTGGCCACGGCATCGATGCCGGCGTACGAAATCTGTCCTTCGCCGATGAACCCGTCGGTATAGCCGACCGTGACCTTGTAGGTGTCGGTGCGCGGGCGTGCCCTGGCCCCGGTAATGCGCACCCGGTCTGCCTCGACCTGTCGCATGTCGAGTTCGGTGACATCGAGCACGCAGTCCGGCGTGATGTACGAGGCCGGGTCATGCATCTCGTAGATAAGCTGCTCTTTGCAGGTCGCCAGGTCGACCCGTCCGCCGGTGTCCTTCAGCTTGCTGACCGTGAAGTCGCCGCTCTCGAGCATATCGACATAAGGAAAACCCAAACGTGCCAGGTCGGGAACTTCTTTGCGGCCGGGCGCCGCGAAACAGCCGCCGCTGACCTGCGCACAGCATTCCAGCAGATGCCCGGCGGCGGTACCGGCCGCGATGCGGTCCCAGTCGTCGTAAGACCAGCCGTAGTAGTGCATGGCCGCGGCCAGATAAAGCGAGGGGTCGGCCACCCGCCCGGTCACCACCAGTTGCGCGCCGGTAGCCAGGCCGCGCACGATGACATCGGCGCCAAAGTAGGCATTGGCGCTGACCATGCGCGGCAGCAGGTCCTCCAGGGGCGCCCCGGATTCCATCAGCCGCAGCCCGGGCTGCTGGCGCAGCAGGTCGGTGATATCGTCGCCCAGCACAGCCGCCGAGTGCAGCGGGCCCACCCCTTCGTTGCGCGCAAACTCGTGCACCAATTCGACCGCCGCGATGGGGTTTGCCGCGCCCATGTTGGTGACGATCTTCACGCCGTTTTTCAGGGCCACCGGCAGCACCAGGCGCATCCGGTCCATCAGCCGGGGCGTGTAGCCCAGCTTCGGATTCTTCAGCCGCGACTGGTTCTCGCGGGCGACCGTGCGCTCGGCAAGGCACTCGAATGCCAGGTAATCGAGTTCGCCGCGCTCGGCCAGCGCCACGGCGGGCGCGATGCGGTCATCGGCAAAACTGGCGCCAGCGCCGATGCGCAGGGCCCGCGTCGACGAGCGGCTCATTGCAGCCCCTTCAGTGCATCGCCCTTGAGCATCAGGCGATAAAGATACCGATACTCGCCGGGATCGAAGTCCGCGTTGGCCTGATGCATCACGCTGCGGTTGTCCCACAGCACGAAGTCGCCCGGCTGCCACTGATGGCGATACTCGTAGCGCGGCTGGGTCGCGTGCTGGTACAACTGGTTGATCAGGGCAAATCCCTGGTCTTCGGGCATGCCGTCTATGCCCTCCATGCGGCCGGTATTCAGGTACAGGGCCGGTCGGCCGCTGGTCGGATGCACGATCACCAGGGGCTGGCTGCAGGACGCGGTCCCGGCCAGTTGCTGCGGCGTCAGTGCAGTCATCTTGCGGGGGCTGCGGCTGCTTTCATAGACGTGCATCGATCGCAGGGCCGCGATCCGGGCCTTCAGCTCGTCCGACAGATCGTCATAGGCGGCGCGCACATCCACGAATTGCGTATCGCCACCCCGCGATGGCAGTTCGATGGCATGTAGCATCGTGCCGACCGGAGGCTCGCGAAAGTTCGAATGATCGGTGTGGTAGTTCTCGCCGCGTACATGTACCTTGCCGTCGCGCACCGGCAGGTCGCGGCTGGAGATGGTTCCTATCAAGGGATACCCGGGCAACGAGAATTTGCCCAGCTGCTGGGGCAGGATCTCACCGAAAATCTGTGCGGCGCGCAGGAAAGCCGGGGGTTCCAGCTGCTGCTCACGCACCACCAGCACCGCGTGCTTGCTCCACAGCGCGCGCAAAGCCTGCACCACAGTCTCGGGAAGCTGGCCACCCAGGTCGACCCCGCGCACTTCGATACCCAGGCCGTAATCGGTCAGGGGCCGCGCCTGCAGACGCGCGTCATTCAGTGTTTTCATCCGATCACCTTCAGGGTTGAAACCGGAACTGATTTTGAGCGCGCAGGGTATTTGCAGCCAATGATTTATTTTTAGTACCCTATCACTTATTGAAATGGGCTAAGCGGGAAGCCACGCCATGAACCTACGCCATATCGAAGTCTTCTACGCGATCATGCAGGCGGGTTCGGTCACCGGCGCGGCTCATCTGCTGAACGTGACGCAGCCGGCCGTCAGCAACGTGCTGCGCCATGCGGAACAACAACTCGGCCTGAAGCTTTTTGAACGAATAGCAGGACGCCTGCAGCCAACCCCCGAGGCATACGACATTTTCCCCGACGTACAGGAGATCTTCGGCCGCATCGGGACGCTGAACCGGATGGTGGAAGAGATGCAAGGAGGCCGCACCGGCCGCCTTGCCATCGCCGCGTCTCCGACACTGGTCAACGCCTATCTGCCCAAGGCGATTGCCCGGCTCAAGACACGTGCCGCGCAAGTCACGATACAGTCGCTGCCAACCGCCATCGCCATTGAACGGGTGGCGCGGCGAGAGGTCGATATCGGGTTTGTCTACGGGCCTGTTATCGATCCCGGCGTGGTCATGGAGGCCCTGGGAGGCTCTGACCTGGTGTGCGCGCTGCATCGCCGGTCGCCGCTGGCAAAGCACAAGGTGCTCGAACCTCGGCACTTGGCGAGCGCGACGGTCGTGTCGACCGGGCGATCCACCCGGATTGGCGTGGCGGTGAAAGAAGCGTGCGAAGCCCATGGGCTGCCCACGCCCACCGTGTCCGTCGAAGTGAACTCATCGTTGGCGGCATGCCTGATGGCGGCCGAAGACGTGGGCGTGGGCCTGGTCGACCTTGCAACGGTGAATCAATATGCCTTGCCCAACGTCGTATTCCGCCCCTTTTGGCCCCAAGTCGAACTGCACCTCTGCCTGATATTTCCGAAAGACCGTCCAAAATCGCGGGCCACTGTGCGTTTCGCCGATGCGCTGCGCGAACTGGTGGCGGCCGGGCCGCGTACCCGCGCGGCCGGTTGACGCAGCTTCCCCGCCTGGCAGTTCAAGGTACCTGCCTGGGCGACGCGCTCCGGCGGCGCGGCGACGCCGAATGCGCTTAATCGCCTGTTTTGAATTCTGAATAAAAATAAATAAAAACTGCCAAACAGAAATCGCAGATTTCGATTCATTCTTGATTAACGGCGATATTGATATCCGCCCAAAACTAAATCCAATTCCTTGATCCAACCCCAGAGTGACGCCCGACGACTATTCATATAGTCCCACCCGCGCCTCTGAAAACGGCGACGGCACCGGCCTTTCGGCATGGGTTTGGACGATCAGCCGCGATGCTCTTCGCGGGTATTGGATATTGAAAGAACCCAAAAAATCTGGCCGCCGGATTATTTCAGCTGCGTCTGCACATACCTTTTTTGGGAATTTTATTTTATGAAATTGCGCACGATTTTCATTATCAAGCAAACCGCCGCGAGTCTGGCACTGGCCGGCGCCTTGCCCCTGGCTGCGCACGCCGCCTCGGGCACGGTCGAATTCGAAGGCGAAATCGTCCAGTCGACCTGCGACGTCACCGGCACCACCAAAGACCAAACCGTGGTCATTGGCACGTATCCGACCTCGTTGTTCCAGAACGTGGGCGATGTGTCCTCGTCCAAGTCGTTCACCATCGACATGGCCAATTGCGAAGCCGGCGCCTACACCGTCCGCTTCGACGGGCCAAACCCCGCCGCGCAGCCGGGGCTGCTGGCCGTTAATGAGGCTACCGGCGTAGGTATCGAGATCCTGGATCAAAACGACCGCTTGTTCCCGCTGGGCCAAGACGTCACCGACTCGGCCGTCGTCACTGTGGGCGCAGGCGGTTCGGCTACGGTCAACCTGAAGGCCCGCTACAAATCCTTCGAGTCCACCGTGGGTGCCGGCGAAGCCAACGCCACCTCGACCTTCTCGATCGAGTACCGCTGATCCTTCCCCTTACCGGGTCTTGCCGGCGCGGTGTCCCGTGCCGGCAAGACCCGGCGCACTTCCCGCTCGACCGCAACACCCCTCGGCAAGACCTCAGGCAAGACACCCCATGATTCTTATGCGAACACTCCACCACGTCGCCATGCGCCTGGCGGCCCGCGTATTGGCCACGCTGGCGCTGGGCCTGGCCGTGGTCGCCGCAGCGCAAGCCGCCGTGCATGTGCAGACCAGTCGCGTCATCTACCCCGCCAAGGCGGCTTCGGCTTCGGTGGCAATCTCCAACAAGAGCACGCTGCCATACCTGGTGCAGGCCTGGCTGGACACTGGGGATCCCTCGGTCATTCCCGACGACCTGCCGATCGCGATCACGCCGCCCTTGCTGCGCCTGAGCCCAGGCGAGGAGGCCTTGTTACGCGCCGTGTATGCGGGCCAAGGGTTGCCGACCGACCGTGAGTCGGTGCTGTGGATCAACGTACAGGAAATTCCGCCCAGCTCGGATGCTTCCAATGCGCTGCAAATCGCCATACGCACGCGCATCAAGCTGTTCTACCGGCCGGCCTCGCTGCAGGTCTCGCTGGATGAAGCCGCCCGCGCACTGCAATGGCGCGTCGACGGCAAGACGCTCGTCATTACAAACCCCAGCGCGCTGCACATCACCTTTTCGCACGTCCAGGGCCAGTCCGTCGCCGGCGGCGGCCAGGGCATTGACCTCGACATGATCGCGCCAGGCCAGACCCTGGCCGTGCCCTTGGCGCAGTTGCGCCTTTCCGATGCCTCTGTATTGCGCTTTGGCTACATCAACGATTACGGCGGCACTTCGGAAATCATCGACGCAACCCTGCAGCGCTGACCGCCCGGCCGACATTCACCATGGATACCCTGCTCAGTACATCCCGCCCCACGGGGGGGTGGAAACTTCTTGTCCCGATAAGAGCTTCGCTGGCCGCCCTGCTTGCCTTCGGCGCTTATCTTCCCGCGACCGCCCAGCCGGAATTCAACCTGAAATTCCTGCGCGGCAGCGCACGCGACGCCGATATTTCGGCCATGGCCAGCCCGGGCGCCGTCCTGCCCGGCACGTATCCATTCATCATCTACATCAACGGTACCGAGACGGCCCGCGAAGATGTCGTGTTCGCCAAGACGGCACAGGGGCGCGTCGCCCCTTGTCTGAGCGCCTCTCGATTGCGGTCTTGGAGCGTGACGCTGCCAGAGACAGACACCGGTTGCGTGGACCTCCAGACCCTGATCCCGGACGCACACGCCAGCTACAACGGCAACCAGCAGCGCCTGGACTTGAGCGTGCCGCAGCAGTACCTGGCTGCGGTGCCACGCGGCTATGTGGCGCCATCACTGCGCGATCAGGGCATCAATGCGGCGTTCCTGAACTACAACCTGACCGGCATGCACAATCACCAGAAGCAGTCTGGCCGTTCGGACTATTTCTATGGCTCGTTCGGCAGCGGCATCAACCTGGGAGCCTGGCGCCTGCGCCATAACGCCACGGTCAACCATGAAAGCCACGGCACCGGCACCCATTGGCGCAACCAGAACACCTGGGCCGAACGCGACCTGCAATCCATCCGCAGCCGCATGCTGCTGGGCGACGGCTTTACCAGCAACAGCGTCTTCGACAGCGTGCAGTTTCGCGGCGGTCAATTGGCCAGCGACGACGAGATGCTGCCCTACAGCCAGCGCAGCTACGCGCCCGTGGTGCGCGGCGTGGCCGCCAGCAGCGCGCGCGTCGAGATCCGCCAGGACGGCAACCTGATCTATGCCGTGAACGTGGCGCCGGGCCCGTTCCTGATCAACGACATCGTGCCCAACCGCATGAGCGGCGACCTGGAGGTAAGCGTGATCGAGGCCGATGGATCGGTGCAACGTTATCGGCAAGCCTTCTCGGCGGTGGAAACCATGCTGCGTCCTGGACTGTGGCGCCACGAAATCAGCGCCGGCGAACTGCGCAATGGCTACGCACAATATCGTCCGGTTTTCCTGCAAGGCACGGTCGCACGCGGGCTGGAAAGCAACACCACGCCCTACGGCGGCCTGCTGCTGGCCGAGCACTATGCGGCCGCCGCGCTGGGCGTGGCGCAAAGCCTGGGCGAATTCGGCTCGGCGTCGGTGGATGTGACCGCGGCGCGTACCAAACTGGCCAATGGCGACATCAAGACGGGCCAGAGCTATCGTTTCTTGTATTCCAAATCGCTGAACGACCTGGGCACTGAGTTCCGCCTGGTGGGCCACCGCTACTCGACCGCGAACTACTACGATTTCAACGATGCGGCCGCCGAACGCGACCGCTGGCGCAACGGCTATTATGAAAGCGCTTACTGGGATCCGCGCGGCTTCGACGACGGCACCCCCGCCTGGGCTTCGTCGCATGAGCGGTACGCGTACAGCACCCGCTACTACAACAAGCGCAATCGCCTTGACCTGGCGATCAACCAGCGCCTGTCCGACCAGGTGTCTCTCTACGCCAACTACAGTAACCAGACCTACTGGGGATCGGGCGACAAGGCACGCGACATCCAGGTAGGCCTGAACGGCCGCATCAAGACCGTGAACTACGGCCTGTTCTTGCGCGACACACGCAGCCAGCATGGCTACAACGACCGCATGGCGGGGGTGAGCATCGCGATTCCGCTGGGCCGGCGGGAACGCTCGCGCCTCAGTTCCAGTTCGTCGTACACCCATTCACGCGAATCGGGTAGCAACATGCGAACGGGCATCAATGGCACCGCACTGGACGACAGCCGCCTGGCCTATGGCATGAATATCGGCCATTCGGATTCCTCGGGCGCTTCCGGCTCGGCCAACGTGGCCTACCAGGGCGGCAAGGCCGCCATCAGCGCCGGCGCCGCGTCTTCCGAACAGTACAGCCAGTTCAATTGGGGCTTGAGCGGCGGCCTGCTGGCGCACGGTGGAGGCATGACGTTCAGCCAGCCGCTACAGCGCACCATCGCAGTGGTGCATGCGCCCGGCGGCGCCGGCATCGGCATCGAGAACCAGGCTGGCGTACGCGTGGACGATGACGGTTATGCCGTGGTCCCGGGCATGAGCCCGTATCGCTTCAACCGCGTGGCATTGCGCACCGATGACCTGGGGGGCGATATCGATGCCAGCAAGGTCGCGGCCAATGTGGTGCCGACGCGCGGCGCGATCGTGCGCATCGATTTCGATACCCGGCGCGGCAACAGCCTGATGATCCGCAGCACCCGCTCCAATGGCCAGGCCGTGCCGCTGGGCGCCAATGTATTCAACGCCCAGGGGCTCAATCGCGGCGTGGCAGGCCCGCAGGGCCAGATCTTCGTCAGCGGCGTGCAACCCGGCGACGTGCTGTCGGTGCGCTGGGGCGACGCCGAAGACGAGGGCTGCCTGCTGGACCTGGGCAGCCTGCCTGCCGCGCGGCTGGATGCGTCCAGCACAGGCTACCAGCGCGTCGAATTACTCTGCCGCCCGCAAGGGCGGCCCTAAGGAAACCCGTCATGTTCCAGAGCTGGATCTCAACCGTCACTTTGGCCGCGGCGCTGCTGGCCGCACCGCACGCGGCCCTGGCCTTGTCCTGCAAAGATGCCCAGAATGAATCGATCCGCAGCGTCATCGCCTTGGACAAAGACATTTTTGTGTCGACCGGCGATATCGTCCCAGGCAAGCTCCTGTGGCGCTCGTTCAACTACACCGTGAGTTTTCGCTGCGTGGATGACTACGAGCAGCCATACGGCGAAAGTGCCTATCTGTATTGGGATCCCGTGCAGGTCCTGGGAAACATCCATCCGTCGATCGAGGTAGGCGTGACGTACCAATCTGTCGATTACAAGCCTACCGTTAACGGCCGCGTCCTTGCAGGCGCAGCCACGACGCCACCGTCCAACAAGAGCAACTGCACGCAGTACTGGAACAAATCCACGGCCCCTGCATGCGCCACGTCACAGGTCATTACCGTCACGTTCTCGGTCTACATCAAGGCGACAGGAGCTTCGCCGCCCCCCGGCGGCCAGATCACCGATACAGGCACATACGATCTGTTCCAGGTCGACGGCGTGGCGAACCTGAATGCCAAGCCCGATTCCAATTTTCGCGCGGCGATTTCCGGCCTGGAGCGCATACGCTTCATCGCCTGCAATCCCGAGATCACCGTAGTGGCCAACGGCGGTTCAGCGGTGCAGTTTGGCAGGATTGCGGCCAGCGGGGCGCAGCCTGGCGCGGTGGCGCGTTCGGTACCCTTTGCCGTGGAAATCAACATGAGCGGCCCCAACGCAGGCGACGAGTGCCATGGACGGTCTCTGGTGGGCAGTTTCAGTACCTCACATACCGTCATAGACAAAACCACCATCCTGCCTGACAACGACAGTGGCTTTGGCATCGTAATGACCCCAGCCGACCACCCCTTGGCTGCAGTTCCGATGAATACGGCAATGGCGCTGAATGCCGTGAACAACTTCATCGCATCGCTGAAATGGCTGAGCAATACACCGCGCATCGGACCGTTTCAAGCCAGCGCCACGCTTGACGTGTCGTTCCGATAACGGATACTTGGAATCGGCGGATCGTGTCTAGCCGGCAAAGCCATACAAGCGGGCCGGATTGTCCACCAGCACGCGCTGCCTGACTTCGGCCGGCGCCCAGCGCGACAACAGATTGCACAGTGCGCCGTCGTCGGGCATGCGGTCTGCCTGGTAATAGTTGATGTGCGGCCAGTCGGTTCCCCACACGACCTGTTCGCTGTTGGCCTGCAGGATGGCCTGCGCGAACGGGTCTACGTCGCGGTAAGGCGGCCCGCTGCTTGTATTGCGGTCGGCGCCGGATATCTTGGCCCAAAGGGCGCCCTGAGCCAACTGTTGGCACAAGAACCGGAAGCCAGGGTCATCCACGCCACGCTGCGTGCTCATGCGCCCCATGTGGTCGATGACCAGCGGCAAGTTCAAGGCCTTGAGCGCCGGCATGAGTTCCGGCAGATCGGGCGCATGTACCCAGATTTGCGCGTGCCAGCCCCGCGCCGCCAGGCGGGGCGCCAGGGCCTGCAGCACCTCGAGCCCCACGCCATTGCGATACACGGTCTTGCCATCCAGCCGGTACAGGTTGGCGCGCACACCTCTTACACCGGCTTCGGCATAGCGGTCCAGTTCGGCGTCGCGCAGGTCCAGGCGGGGCACGATCACGCCACGCAGGCGTTGGGGGTAGCGCGCCAGCGCGTCGAGCACGATGTCGTTGGCGGTGCCAGACGCGCTGCCGGTGACCAGCACGCCGCGATCCAGCCCCAGCTCGTCCAGATGCGCAATGAAGGCCTCGGCCGGATACGCTTCGGGTGTGTAGCTGCGTTCTTTGTCCAGCGGAAACCGGTCGAACGGCCCGAAGATGTGCGCATGCGCGTCACAGCTTCGGGGCGGCGGCGCGAAATCAAGCGCCTGGGCTTCGGTACGCGCGGGCAAGCAGGGTCGGGTCATGTCGGTCCTTAATCAGCGGCAAGTTTGCCTTGGGCATCCAGGGCGCGGGCGGTTTCCAGTTCAGCGGCCAGTATCCGCTGCCATTGGCCGGGCGTCACCACCAGGGCAACGCTGCCCGAGCCATGCAGGCGCTCGCGTACCGTGGCGGCCTGCAAGGCCTGGTTCAGTGCGGCATTCAGTTGCTTGATAGTGTCGCTGGGCGTGCCGGCCGGGGCCACCAGGCCGGACTGCGTCATGGAAGTGAATCCGCCCACGCCTGCCTCGGCCAAGGTAGGCACATCGGGCAGGAAGCGGTCGCGCTCGGCTGACAGTACGGCCAGGCCGCGCAGCTTGCCCGCCCGGATATTGGCGTACGAGCTCGTCACCTGATCGACAATGGCGTCGATCTGCCCCCCCAGCAAGGCCGTGATGGCCGGCGCCGAGCCCTTGAATGGCACGGCGGTGAAATGGCAATGCGACGCCTCTTCGAGCCTGAGCAGCGCGATATGGTTAGTGGTGCCCAGCCCGGAATGCCCGACCGTGACGGCATCTTCGTGGCGCCGTGCCTCGTCGAGCAACTGTGCCATGGTCTGGAACCGGCCTTTCGGATTCACCGCGACGACCTGCGAGGCCGACCCCAGTCCGCCCACGGCGGCGAAGTTCTTCAAGGTGTAGTCCGTATCGACCATGAAGGGCGCCACGGTGATCGCGTTGGGCGTGGTTACCAGCAGGGTGTGGCCGTCGGGCGCCGCACGCGCGACCAGGCTGGCGCCAATGACACCGCCCGCACCGGGCTTGTTCTCGATGACTACCGGCATGCCCAGCGCGGCCCCCAGCTCGGGCGCGACCGCGCGCGCCACGGTGTCCAGATTGCCGCCCGGCGAGAAAGGCACCACCAGCACGATGGGCTGGCCGTTATTGAATGCCGGGGACTGAGCCCGGGCCGGCGCCGCCCCCGCCAGCAGCGCCGGCGCCATGCCGGCGGCCGCACAGAATCGCCTTCGGTCCATGCTGCGTCTCCTGGTCCGTTATAGGTATTGTCTTGGCGGGGTTGGGAACACGCCGTGGCCCCGAGGGCCCTGCCGGCCCTTTTTTCAGGATAAGTAGCGCTGCCTGCCGCCGGTAGTTGCCGATGACTCAAGAGGGCTTCACGTTTCGTGAAGCACGCCCAGGCTGCGGTGCCACGCATCAGGCCCAGCCCAAACGGGATGTCAGCGCCCCCACGCCTTCGCGCAGCAGCGCCACCCAGCCCGGCAGCTTGGCGGCATCGAAACGGAAGTCGGGCACGGTGAGCGTCAGGTTGCCCCGTATCTGGCCCTGGTTGTCGAAAAAGGGCACGGCAATGCCATGCGCTTCGGGTGCGCGTTCCGCATAGCTGACGGCATACCCCTGTTGCCGTATGCGTTCTAGCGCCGCGCAGAGTTCGGTGGCCCGCAAAGGCCGACCGTTCAAGGGCGAGGGCTCGGCACGGCGGATGACTTCATCGATTTCCTGCGGCCCGAGAAATGCCAGCAGCGAACGCGCGGTGGCGCCCCAGCTCAGGGGCTGCAGGCGATTGTGCTGGATGGTGTAGCGCAGGGGATGCGCGGGCGAGGCCGACAGCGAGAAGTACATCTGCAGTTCGGCGCGATCGAGCAGCGCCAGGATGACGGTTTCATCGGTGCGGTCGCGCACATCGCGCAGAATGGGCTCGGCCAGTTGGTTCAGCGGCATTTCCGATGCCAGCTTGCCCGCTAGCCGGTACAGCGCCAGCCCCGGCCGATACAGGCCGTCGTCGTCTTGCATGACGTAGTTCAGCGGCTTGCACAGGCCCAGCAGCCGATGCGCGGTTGCCTTGGGCAAATTCAGTGCCCGTGCCAGGTCGTTGAGCCCCCAGCGTTCTTGCTCGGCGAAGCAACCGAGCAAGCGCAGCACACGATTGACGGTGCCGCTGTCGCCGCCGCGCGGCAGGGTAGGCAGGGCAGCGGCCAGCGAAACCGCAGGCTTGTCGGCCGATGATTCATCAGATACCATAGTTTCACTAATCGATATGTAGTTCCGCTTAACGGAACTATACCACTCCGCCCCACACCAGGCAATTCCACACCCGCAGGGCTGCCCATGACCGCCTCTCTTTCCCGGATGCTCGGCCAGTTCGTCCATGACACCCGTTTCGACGACCTGCCCGATCACGTCGTCGACCTGGGCAAGGCCTGCTTGCTGGATGCCCTGGGCACCGCTTACGCGGCGCGCCATCTGCCGGTACCCGGCATCGCCCGCCGGTTCGTCGGCCACAACGCGGGCAGGGCGGTCGTCATTGCCGGCGGCCAGCGGGTTCCGGCGGTAGACGCGGCCTTTGTCAACGCCACGCTGGTCAATGGATGCACTCACGACGACTTTCTGCAGAAATCGCATCCGGGCGCCGTCGTGGTGCCGGCGGCCCTGGCCGTGGCCGATGAACAGAACTGCTCGGGTGCAGAGCTGTTGACTGCGATCGTGCTGGGCTATGACCTGGTGGCGCGCGCCTACCTGGGCGGCCCCGGCATGCTGCCCGCCTTTCGCGCCACGGGCGTGGCCGGCGCCATCGGCGCGGCGGGCGCGGCGGCCAGGCTATTGGGCCTGTCGGCCGAGCAAACCGCCCATGCCCTGGGCTGCGCGGCAATGTTCGCGTCCGGTTTCGGCGAAGGCTTCCGGTCGGGCACCACCGAAGTCAAGCTGAATGTGGGCTGGGCCAGCCGCAGCGGCGTGTCGGCCGCCCAGCTTGCCCAGGCCGGCGCCACGACATCGCCGACGGTTTTCGAGGGCGAGTCGGGCTATTACCAGGCCTTTGCGCGCACGGCGCGGCATGCGGATGCGGCCGTCCAGGACCTGGGGGAACGGTTCCTGATCGAAGACACGGTCTACAAAGAGCGCCCCGTCTGCGTCTTCGTGCAAACGCCGGTGCAGCTTGCGCATCAACTGGCCAGCCAGCACCAGCTGGACGCCCAGGGCATCACGCGCGTTACGGTACGCGCGCCCGAACTGACACTGAGCAATCCCGGCTACCAGAATGTGGCGCCCTATGCATCGCCGCTGAAGGCGCGCATCAGCGCCCGGTTCACGGTGGCGGCGGCCCTGTTGGGCCGGCCCGTCGACACCTATGCCTACTACGACAACACCGGCGACGGCCCGGTGCTTGCCCTGGCCGAAAAAATCCACTTGCTCGAGCCCGAGCCCGGCCAGGGCGGCCGGGTCGACGTGCAGATCACCTGCAACGGCGTCGGCTACTCAGCCTCGGGCCAGGAAATGGACACCCTGAAACCGACGGCGGACAAGGTCGTCGCCAAATTCCGGCGCCTGACCGCCGACCTGGCCCCTGAAAAAACCGAACGCCTGCTGCAAACGGTGCTGGGCCTGCAAGACCTGCAACAGATCGATGGGCTGAGCGCGCAGTTGGAGACGCTGTGATGCCAGTCTTGCTTGTCGATGATTCCTTCACAACGACCACCACAGGGAAGAATCATGAAACCCATACGCTTCATTTCAGCCAGCCTGGCGGCCGCCGCCTGCGTGTCGGCAACCGCCGCCCATGCCGCCTACCCTGACAAGCCCATCGTGCTGGTGGTGCCGTTCGCGCCAGGCGGATCCACCACTGTGGTGGCACGCGCGGTGGCCGAGCGCGCCGAGAAACTGCTGGGCCAGCCCATCGTCGTAGAAAACAAGCCCGGCGCCGGCAGCGTGGTGGGAAGCAACGTCGTCGCCAAGGCCGCACCCGACGGCTACACCTTGCTGGTGGGGCAGACCGGTTTCGCGGTGAATGATTCGCTGCGCAAGAACCTGCCCTACGACACGCTCGAAGACTTCACCCCGATCGCACTGCTGGCTGACCATCCGGGCGTTTTCCTGGCGCAGGCGCAGAAGCCCTACGATACCTTCGAGCAATTCATTGCCTATGCGAAGGCGAATCCGGGCAAGGTGACCTATTCATCGGCCGGCGTGGGCAGTTGGCCGCACCTGTCGATGGCCATGTTCGCCAACGAAGCCGGGCTGTCGCTGGTTCACGTTCCGTATCAGGGTACCGGGCCGGCCAAGGCCGACCTGGTGGCGGGGCGTGTCGACGTCAAGATCGAGGCTTATGCGACATCGCGCGCCATGGTCGAAGACGGCCGCCTGAAAGTGCTGGCCGTCACCAGCACGCAGCGGGCCGCCGAACTGCCCGACAAGCCCACGATCGCCGAGTCCGGCTATCCCCGCTACGAGACTTCATACTGGATAGGCATTCTGGGTCCGGCAGGACTGCCGCCCGACATCGTTGCCAAATTGCAGCAGGCCTTCACCACCGCGGCCAAAGACCCCGCTGTGATCGCGCAAATGGAACAACAGAGCATCGTGCCGCGCGGGCTGCCGGCGGCCGACCTGGATACGCTGCTGAAGAAAGAAATTGCCAAGTGGCGGCAGGTGATCGAAGACAGCAACATGGAAAAACAATAAGGACGCCATGCCATGACTACCGATCCGGATTTTGCGGTGGACGACACTCTCCTGGCGTTTCGCGTGGACGACTTTACCGACGGGTGGATCGACGCGCCCCAGGTAATGCTGCTGCACGGCATCGCCGAATCGGCCGAGGCGTTCAATGGCTGGGTACCGCACCTGGCCCGCCATTGCCGGGTCATCCGCCCGGACCTGCGCGGCCACGGCCGGTCGGGCCCGGTGCAAAAGGGCGAAACGCTGAGCGTTGCCAGGCTGGCCGACGATGTGCAGGCGCTGGCCAACCATCTGCGGCTCGAGCACGTGCACGTCGTGGGCGCCAAGCTGGGCGCGCAAGTGGCGCTGGAACTGGCGCAGCGCCGCGCGCCGTGGATGGTGTCGCTTACGCTGGCCGGCGTGCTGATCTCGCCGGCCGATGCGCTGGGCAAGTGGCTGGTGCAATGGATGCAACTCGTGGACGAGCAAGGCGTGGAAGGCTGGGCACGCGCGACCATGCCAGGGCGCATGGGCGCCGCCTTGCCCGCCGCCGGCCTGGCCTGGTGGACCGAATACATGGGCCGCACACAGGCCGAGACTGCCAGGGCCTGCTTCCGCTTGATTGCCGCGTCGCGAGAACCGCGGGCGCTGGAGCAGATATGCTGCCCCACCCAGGTGATCGCGCCCGTGCAGCCCGGGCAGGCCGCCGCGTTCAAGCAGCAGCCCTCGCTGGATGAAGTGCGCCGCTGGCTGGCGCGCATACCCGGCGCGCGGCTGGTCGAGCTACCGGCCGATTCGTACCATATCGCGGCCACGCATCCGGACGACTGCGCGGCCTTGACGGCAAAGTTCATCAAGGAGCACACATCATGATGGGATGGCGAGGACGTATTGGCTTTCTGGTGCCGCCAGGCAACCCGACGGTCGAGCCCGAGATGATGCAATTGGCGCCACAGGGGGTGTCGCTGCACTTTACCCGCATGGTGGCGCACGGCACCGCCGGCGCGCACGATGGCCAGGAAGACCGCAACCGCACCCAGATCGCCCACCTGGCCGAGAACACGGCCTTGCTGGCCATGGTAAAGCCCGGCGTAATCGTCATGGCGCACACGGCCACCAGCTACACGCTGGGCAAAGACGGCGAGGCCGCCATGGTCGAGCGCATGCGGCGCGAACACGGCATCCCCTTCATCACGGCATTCGGCAGCGTGCTGGCGGCCTTGCGGCACTTGGGTGTGGAACGGGTTGCCTATGCTACGCCCTACAACCAGCAGGTCACTGCCCGGGGCAAGGCGCATCTGGAGTCGCATGGCTTGCAGGTCGTGTCGCACGGTATGCTGCCAGGCGTGTCGAACATCTACGACGAAACCGCCGAGCGCGCCTACCAACTGGCGCGCCAGGTCGATTGCCCCGAAGCGCAGGCGGTGTTCCTGAGCGGCGTCGGCATGCCCACCATCGCGGTACTCGACCTGCTGGAACGCGACCTGGGCAAGCCGGTGATCTCAAGTGCATCGGCCATGATGTGGAATGCGCTGCGCGCCATAGGCCTGCGCGAGCCGCTGCGCCATGGCGGATGCCTGCCGTTCGGCGAAGACGAGCGGGAACAGGAACACGCACAGGAAAAACACTCATGATCCGCTATCTTTCCGAAGCGCAAGTACGCCAGCTGCTGACGATGCAGGATGCCATCGTCCAGGTCGAGCGGGCCTTCATGGCACGGGCGCAAGGCAAGGCATTCGACGTGCCGCGCGTGCGCACGCGGCAGCCCGGCGGGCACCTGCACATCCTGCAGGCGGCGGCGCCCGAGCTCGACTTCATCGGCTACAAGGCTTATTACATCCGGCCCGACAAATCGCGCACGTCGCTGTTGCACCTGATCAACATGAGCCAGGGCAACCTGGAAGCGATCATCCAATCGGACTGGTTGGGCCAGATACGCACGGGCGCGGCGACCGCGGTGGCGCTGCGCGCGCTGGCGCGCAAGCAGGCCGGCGTGCTGGGCCTGTTCGGCTCGGGCCGGCACGCGCAAACCCAGCTCGAGGCAGCCTGCGCCGCCTGCGCGCTGAGCGAAGTGAAAGTCTTCGGACGCGATGCCCAGCGCGTGCGCGAATTCTGCGACAAGATGGCGCGGCAGACCGGTGTCACGGTTCGGCCAGCCGCGTCGCGCGAAGAAACTGTCAAGGGCTCGGACATCATCCTGACCATCACGCGCAGCAGCGAACCGCTGTTCGACGGGCGCTGGCTCGAACCCGGCCAGTGCATCGCGGCCGTGGGATCGAACGCGCTGGACCGCCGCGAGATCGATACCCACACCGTGCGGCGGGCTGACTTGATCGTGGCCGATTCGGTGCAGGTCGCGCAACATGAATCCGGCGACCTGCTCAGCGCCTATGAAAGCGGCCTGGTCTACTGGGAAAACCTGGCCGACCTCGGCCAGGTGCTGGCCGGGTTGCGGCCAGGCCGGACCCGCGACGATCAGATCATTCTGTTTGAATCGCACGGCATGGCGCTGCAGGACATTTATGCGGGCGCGCACATCCTGCGCCTGGCGCGCAGCCAGGATGTGGGCCTGGACCTGCCCATCGGCGACCGGTAGCCCCCGGCAGGAGCGGCATCCATGCACAACATCGACTGCGCCGTCATCGGTGCCGGCGCCGTGGGGCTGGCGATCGCGCGCGAACTGGCCTTGGCCGGACGCGAGGTCATCATGCTGGAAGCCGAGCCCACGTTCGGCGCGCATACCAGCTCGCGCAATTCTGAAGTCATCCATGCCGGCATCTCGTACCCGGCGGACTCGCTGAAGGCCCGCTTCTGCGTGCAGGGCAAGCATGCCCTGTACCAGTACTGCGCCCGGCGCGGCATCGACCATGCGCGCATCGGCAAGCTGATCGTGGCCACCGGCCCGGACGACCTGGCCGGCCTGCAAGGCTACGTCAGGCGCGCGCAGGAAGCCGGTGTCAATGATCTGCGCATGATCGATCAACACGAACTGGCCGACCTGGAACCGGCGGTCAGGGGCCTGGGAGCCGTTCACTCACCCTCGACCGGCATCGTGGACAGCCACGGCCTGATGCTGGCTTTACTGGGCGACGCGGAAAACGCGGGCGCGATGCTGGTCGCGAACAGCCCGGTGCTGGACGGCGAGATCGCGCACGAAGGCATCGTGCTGCGCCTGGGCGGCGCCCAGCAAACCGAAATCTTGTGCGCGAACGTGGTCAACAGCGCCGGCCTGTGTGCAACGCGCGTGGCAGCCGGCCTGAAAAACCTGGCCGCCGGCAGCGTGCCGCGCATCCATTATGCAAGGGGGCGCTACTACACCATGAGCGGCGCATCGCCCTTTCGCCACCTGGTGTACCCCGTGACGCGCGAGGCGACGATGCGCGTGCACGTCACCCTGGACCTGGCCGGGCAATGCCGCTTCGGCCCTGACCTGGAATGGATAGACGAGGTGGACTACCGTTTTGGCGACGAGCGCGAGGCGCTGTTTTACGCGGGCATCCGCCGCTATTTTCCGGCCCTGCCCGACGGCGCGCTGCAGCCCGGCTATACCGGCATCCGGCCCAGGCTGGCCGGGCCGGATGCGCCGCTGCATTCGGGCGCCGATGATTTCCGCATCGAAGGCCCCCGGCACCACGGCGCCAAGGGCCTGGTGAATCTATTCGGGATCGAATCTCCGGGGCTGACCGCATCGCTGGCCATTGGGCAATATGTGCGCGACATGGTGGCGCAGGCCTGACGCGGCCTGGCGCGACAAGCCCGCGTCACCGCGCGGCGGCGCGCCGCGCGAACACCAACACGTTGCCCAGCATCACCAGCGCCAGCCCGGCCACCGCGGAAAGCGTCCATTGGTACCCCTCGGCCACGGTAGAGATGCTTAGCGCCACCACCGGGAACAGGACCGTGCAGTAGGCCGCGCGCGCCGGGCCCATGCGGCCGACCAGCGTCAGGTAGGCGGTGAACGCCACGATCGAGCCGGCGAAAGCCAAGTACAGCAGGGCGCCCACATACGTGGGCGAGGGGTCGAAATCGAAAGGTTGGCCGGTCAGCAGGCAACCGGCCAGCAACACCAGCGACCCGTACATCATGCTGTAGGCATTGCCCGTCAGGGGGCCGATGCCGGCGCGCTGCTGCGCCGACGACAGCATGTTGCCGGTGGAAAAGCACAGCGTGCCCAACAATGCCAGGCCCAGCCCCAACAGGGTTTCATGGCTGGCCTGCTGGCCGGCCACCTCGGGCCAGAACAGCAGCAGCAACCCGCACAGCCCGAAGGCACCACCCAGCATCACGCGCGGCGCGATGCGCGTGCCGAACCACAGGCGGGCGTTCAGCACATTCCATAAGGTCGAGGCGGAAAACACCACCGACACCAGGCCGCTGGATATCCATTGGGTAGCGCTGTAGAAGCACAGGAAATTCAGGCAGAACAGGCACAGGCCCTGGCCCAGGCACAGCAAATGGCCGCGGCGGTCCAGCCGCTGCAGCCGGCCCAGTATCGCCAGGCCTGCCAGCATCACCAACGATGCCAGCGCGAAGCGATAGAAGATGGACACGGGAATGGCAACCACCCCCAATTGCAGCTTGATGGCGATCCAGGTGGAACCCCAGATCAATACGGTAAGCAGGTACAGGAACAGGTTCACGATAAGGGCTGAAGAAAAAACGGGCGGCTGTTGTTGGACGCGCGAGCATCCCGACCGCAGTCTAGGTGCGCCGCCGACGGCGCGATTGCCGGTTCTTGCGCTTTTTGCCATCCGGCCGGCCTGCGCGCGCGCGGGCGCGGACAAGCTGGCGTACGATGAGCGGGCCATGAGCAAGATCGCATCGGCACCGTCCGACTTCGCCCTGTTCCATACCCTGCGCGACGCCAACGTCCAGCTCGACCGCGCCGCGACGCTGGGGGTCGGCCTGGCAGTGGCCCAGTGGAACCGCGACCAACGCGCCGGCCGGGCGCTGATCGACTACGACACCCCGGGCCATCACACCCTGTCGCTGTACCTGCAGGGCGGCGAAACCTGCTTCCGGCTCAGCCATCGCGACCTGCATGGCGGGGCCGGCAAGTTCTGCGTGCTACCCGACCGGCATCACTCGCGCTGGAGCATGAACGAGGAAGTGCGCTTCCTGCACCTGTACATTGCGCCGCAGCGCCTGGCACGCGAGGCCGTCATGCGGCTGGACCGCGAACCCCGCGAGCTCGAACTGCGCGACCGCACCTATATTCAAGACCCGTCGCTGGCACAAGTGTGCCGCGCCCTGCTGGCCACCGACTGGAACCTGCCCGCAGCGCGCCTGGCCGCCAGCAGCGCCGCCGAAACCGTGCTGCATCACCTGCTGACGCAGAGCACGGGCCGATCGGCAGGCCGCACGGCTTCGGTGGGCGGCCTGGCACCCGTGGTGCGGCGCCGCGTACGCGACTATATCGACGCCCACCTGGCCGAGCCCCTGACACTGGACGTGCTGGCGGGCGTGGCGGCCTTGTCTACCTATCATTTCGCGCGCATGTTCCACGCCTCGTTCGGCGAGCCGCCCCACGCCTGGGTGCTGGGCCGCCGGCTGGCGCAGGCGCGCACCCTGCTGGCGTCCACGGCGGACGACCTGGCCGCCGTGGCGCAGGCCTGCGGCTTTGGCAACGCCAGCCACCTCAGCCGGGCATTCCTGCAGGCCGCCGGCGTCACGCCCGGCCAATACCGGGCCGCCACACGCCGGGGCCGCTGAGGTTTCCCCCAGGGGACTACAATAGGCTATTGACCATGAAGACCGGGCGCAGCGCCCGACCCACCATGCCAATCGCCAATCCGACCTACGAAAAGGCCTATTCCGACCAGCGCTTCTGGCGCAAGGCGACGCGCCATGCGTCGGCAGCGGGCCGGCAGGCCCTGGAAAAAGCCCTGTGGCTCTATTACGCCGTGCAGAACCCCGGCACGCCCAAGTGGGCGCGCCGGGTCATCTACGGCGCGCTGGGCTATTTTGTGCTGCCGCTGGACGCCATTCCCGACTTGGCGCCGCTGGTCGGCTATACCGACGACCTGAGCGTCATGACGGCCGCCTTGGCCACCGTGGCGTTCTACATCAACGACGACGTCAAGCTACAGGCCAGCAACAAGCTGCAGGCCTGGTTTGGCGCGCCCGCTTCCGCCACGCCGCGCCGCGCTGGCTGAATGGCCACCCCCGCGCCCGGCGCCACGCCCGCGGCCGAACCTTCCGGCGCCTGGCAGGCCCACTGGCTGGCCGAGACCATCCGCCTGCGTGAAGAGCACTGGGGGCCGCTGGAAGATGCGGACGCCGTGCGCCAGGCTCGCACCGGCCCCGACACCCTGGAAGACCGCATCCTGTTGCGCGCGCGCCTGCTGGGCCGCCGCGAGGGGCTGGACAGCCTGGTGTCGCGCTGGCGCCAGGGCGCCGTGCTCAGCCTGGCTATCCTGCTGGTGATCGCGGTGGCTGCCGGCGTCCTGTCGGCCGCCGGTGCGCTGGGCGACGGTACCCGGCCCGTCAACGTGCTGTGGGCGGTGGGTGCGCTGCTGGGCGTGCACGCCCTGACATTCTTGTTGTGGCTGGCTTCGTTCCTGCTGCGCCCGGGCACAACCACCGGCCTGGGCCGACTGTGGCTCTGGGCCACCCGCAAGCTGGCGCGCGGCCCCGATGCGGCGCTGGTGCCGCAAGCCTTGATGAATCTGCTGGCACGCGCCGGCGCGCTGCGCTGGCTGTTCGGCGCCATCAGCCATGCGCTGTGGCTGGCCGGCCTGGCCGCGGCGCTGGCAACCCTGCTGGTGATGCTGTCGACCGCCAGCTACCGGTTTGTGTGGGCCACCACGCTGCTGCAGCCCGATACATTTGTCTCGGTTACCCGCGTGCTGGGCTGGCTGCCGGCGCAACTGGGCTTTGCCACGCCGGCCGAGGCCATCGTGCGCGCCAGCGACAACAACCAGGTGCTGCCCGCCGCGGCCCAGGCGCAATGGTCGGTCTGGCTGATCGGCGTAGTGGCCGTCTATGGCGTCTTGCCGCGCCTGTTGGCCTGGGCGCTGTGCCAGGTCCGCGTGGGCCGCGCCCGGCGGCGATTGCGCATCGACACCGCACTGCCGGGCTACGCCGTACTGCGCGACCGCTTGCTGCCCCCGGTGCAATTCATCGGCATCGACCGGCCGGCCGACCCGCTGCACCAGCCGCAAATGGGTGCAGGGCAACTGGCCAACCTGGGCGACCAGCCGGTGCTGGCCGGGCTGGAACTGCCCGCCGACCTGCATTGGCCGCCGGCCGGATTGCCGCCAGGCATACAAGATGCCGGCAACCTGGACAGCCGCGAACAACGCAACCGCCTGTTGGATGCCCTGGCCCAGGCCGGCGCCCGGCGCCTGCTGATCGCCTGCGACGCGCGCCAGACACCCGACCGCGGCACCCTGGGCCTGATCGCTGCCCTGGCCGGCAAGGCCGGCCAGACACGCGTCTGGCTGTCTACCCGTCCTGGCCAGCCGGCGGCGGGCGAACCGGCCCGCCTGGATGCCTGGCGCGACCGGCTGGCAGCCGCCGGCATGGCACCCGACGCCATCCTGCAAGATGCCGACCAGCCGTTGCGCTGGCTGGAGACCGGCGATGGCTGAGCCGATGCTGAAGATCGCCGTGGTGGGCCACACCAATACCGGCAAGACCTCGCTGTTGCGCACCCTGACGCGCAACAGCGGATTCGGCGACGTGGCCGACAGCCCCGGCACCACTCGCCACGTCGAGGGCGCGCGCCTGCGCCTGGATGGCCGCCCGGTGCTGGAATGGTTCGATACCCCCGGCATGGAAGACAGCATCGCGCTGCTCGAATACCTGGAGCGGCTGGATGAACCCGGCACCCGCATCGACGGGCCGGCGCGCATCCGCCGCTTCCTGGATTCGCCCGAGGCCCACCGGCGCTACGAACAAGAAGCGCGTGTGCTGGCCAAGATGCTGGACTGCGATGCGGCGCTATATGTGATCGACTCGCGCGATCCGGTGCTGAGCAAGCATCGCGACGAACTGGCCCTGCTGGCGGCGTGCGGCCGGCCTCTGCTGCCGGTGCTGAACTTCGTCAATGCGCCCGCCCACCGCGCCGACGAATGGCGCGACGCGATGGCCAGGCTGGGCCTGCATGCCGCGCTGGAATTCGACACAGTGGTGCCCCCCCTGGATGGCGAACGCCAGTTGTACGCCAAGCTGGCCGTACTACTGGACCGCCATGCCGTCACGCTGAACCGCTTGTCGGACGAACTGGCGCGCCAACGCCAGGAACGCAGCCAGGCCGCCTGGCAACTGGCCGCCGACCTGCTGGTGGACGTAGCCGCGCTGCGCCTGGCCAGCCCCGCCGATGACGCCGCCTTGCAGGCCCATGCCACGACGCTGCGCGACCAGGTGCGCCGCCGGGAACAAGCCTGCGTGGATGCCCTGCTGGCGCTGTACAACTTCCGCCGCAGCGACTATGCCGAAGACGACCTTCCGCTGGAAGGCACGCGCTGGGGCATGGACCTGTTCCACCCCCAGGCCCTGAAAGACATGGGCATCCAGCTCGGCACCGGCATGGCCGCCGGCGCCATGGCGGGCGCCGCCGTCGACCTGTTCAGCGCCGGCCTGAGCCTGGGCACCGGCATGCTGATCGGCGCGGCAGCCGGCGGGCTGTGGCAGGGCGCAGAACGCTTCGGCGGCCGCATCCTGGGCAAGCTGCGCGGCTACCGTGAAATCACGGTCGACGATGCCGTGCTGCGCCTGCTGGCCCTGCGCCAACGCCAGTTGATCCACGCCCTGGAACGCCGCGGCCACGCCGCGCGCGACCCGCTGCGCCTGGACCGCCCGGCCGACAAGACCTGGCGGTCCGGCCGCCTGCCCGACGCCCTGAAAGAAGCCCGCAGCCGCCCCGAATGGTCGGCCCTGGGCAAAGGCCACGAAGACGACGAGCGCCGCAAGCGCGTCGTGGCCGACCTGGCCCAGGCCTTGGCGAAAGATGCCGCCGAGACCGCCACCCCCCACGCGCTCCCCGAATGACAGCGCCCGAATGGCAGAGCAAGCCGCGCAAGGCGGCTTGCTCTGCCGGCCCCACCCCCTCCGCTGCCCCCCACCCAGCCAGGAACACGCCCCGTGCCAGCGACGGAAAAGCTTGACTCATCACGGGTCGAGCCGTGGTGCCGGGTGGGGGCGGGCGCCGCCCCGCGCAAACAACCAAACACAGCGTTTCCCCTCACCCGCAACCAAGTACTTACCCCAAGTCAAAACGATTGACGCTTAAATCATTGCCTCTATAAGATTCGACCTACATTGGCGCGGTCCTTCCACGCCAACAAGAATCACCCGAGGTCAGGTTTATCGTGAATCCGAAGCCCTATGCAGTGATCGCCATCGCCCCGCCCGCAGACGCGCGCGCGGCATCCCGCCTTCAACCGCAAGACCTCGCGTTGTCGTAAGCAGTACGCCGTGCCCCCGGCCTGAACCGAATAGGGGCGGGGGCCCTGTCACTTCTGTCGCGCGATCGACGCGCATCACACGGAGCACAAAGGGCTATGCGTATCACACCATTCATCAAGAAATCGGCGCTGGCGCTTGCGGTTTGCGGCGTCTTGCTGGCAGGCACCGCGCATGCCAAGACCCTGCACTGGGCCTATCAGGGCGACGCCACCTCCATGGACCCGATGGCGCTGAACGAGACGTTCACGCTGGGTTTCCAAGGCAACATCTACGAAACCCTGGCCGGCTACGACGGCGACATGAAGCTGACGCCGCTGCTGGCCGAAAGCTGGGAAAACACCGAACCCACCAAGTGGGTGTTCAAGCTGCGCAAGGGCGTCAAGTTCCATGACGGTTCGCCCTTCACGGCCGACGACGTCATCTTCTCGTGGAAGCGCAGCCTGACACCCGGCTCGGACATGAAGGGCTACGGCGCCAAGGCGTCCGAGGTGAAGAAGATCGATGACCACACCATCGAAGTCATCACCCCCACGCCCAATCCCATTCTGCCGCGCGAATGGACCTTCCTGTACATCATGAGCAAGTCGTGGTCGGAAAAGAACAAGACCACCGAAGCCACCAATGTGAAGGGCGACAACCAGGGCAACTACGCCAACCTGCACGCCAACGGCACCGGCCCGTTCATGCTGGTCGAGCGCCAGCCCGACGTGAAGACCGTGCTCAAGCGCTACGACGGCTATTGGGACAAGAACATCAAGACCAACGTCACCGAGGTGATCTTCCAGCCCATCACGCAAGAAGCCACGCGCGTGGCCGCGCTGATCTCCGGCGAAATGGACATCGTGCAGCCCGTGCCGGTACAAGACTGGCAGCGCCTGGAAGACGCGCCCGGCGTCAAGCCGCTGACCGAACCCGAGGCGCGCGCCATCTTCATCGGCATGGACCAGGATCGCGACGAGCTGCTGTTCTCGAACATCAAGGGCAAGAACCCGTTCAAGGACGCGCGGGTGCGCGAGGCGGTCGTGCTGGCAGTGGACATCGAGGCCATCAACAAAAAGATCATGCGCGATGCGGCCAAGCCGCTGGGCTCGCTGGTGGCCACTTCGGTCAACGGCTACGACGATTCGTTCGGCACGCCCTACAAGCCCGACCCCGCGCGCGCCAAGAAGCTGCTGGCCGACGCCGGCTACGCCGATGGCTTCGAGGTAACGCTGGACTGCCCCAACGACCGCTACGTCAATGACGAGAAGATCTGCCAGGCGGTGGCCGGCATGCTGGCCCGCGTCGGCATCAAGATCAACCTGCTGGCGCAGACCAAGTCCAAGTACTTCGGCAAGATCCTGCTGCAGGCCGGCAACCAGACCAGCATGTACATGCTGGGCTGGACGCCGAGCTCCACCGATGCGCACAACGTGCTGCTGAACCTGGCCGCGTGCCGCGACAGCAAGACGGCGGCCGGCCAGTTCAACCTGGGCGGCTACTGCAACCCGAAGGTCGATGAACTGACCAACCAGATCGGCGTGGAAACCGACCAGGCCAAGCGCAACGCGATGATCAAGGAAGCCTTCGACATCGTGCGCAACGACTACGGCTATCTCCCGCTGCACCAGCAACCCATGTCATGGGGCATCAAAGACAAGCTGGAAGTCGTGCAGCGCGCCGATGACGTGCTGGACCTGCGCAACGTCGTCATGCCCTGAGGGGGAACCACCCCCGAAGCGCTGCGCGCTTGCCTCAACGAGGCGGCGCTGGCGCTTCCGGGTGTCTGACTCCGCAGGTGTCAGACACCGTGCTATTGAGACAATCTCTGCCCACTTTGGTGTCTGACACCTGCGGAGTCAGACACCTGACAATGCTCGGGACCCGCACGAACGACTGACACATTCCCCGGCTGGCGCCACGCGCCGGCCTTCAATCAGGAATTGCTTCATGCTTTCTTTCATCGGGCGACGCCTGCTGCAGTCCCTGCTGGTCATGCTGACCGTCGCGCTGATTGCGTTTGCCATGTTCCGCTACGTGGGCGATCCGATCGTCAGCATGGTGGGGCAGGACACCACTGAAGCCCAGCGCGCCGAACTGCGCGAACGGCTGGGGCTGAACGACCCGTTCGTGGTGCAGTACGCGCGCTTCGTGCGCGATGCCGCGCAGGGTAATTTCGGCATATCGTACCGCCAGCGCCAGCCCGTCAGCGACTTGATCAAACAACGCCTGCCCGCCACGCTGGAACTGTCGTTCGTCTCGGCGGTGATGGCGCTGGCGTTCGGCATTCCCATGGGCATCTACACCGCGCTGCGCCGCTACGGCGTGCTGTCGCGCGCCTTCATGGCCCTGTCGCTGGCCGGCATCTCGCTGCCCACCTTCCTGATCGGCATTTTGCTGATCCTGGTGTTCAGCGTGCAATTGCGCTGGCTGCCCAGTTTCGGCCGCGGCGAAGTCATCGCCATCGGCGGCTGGACCACCGGCCTGCTGACGCGATCGGGCCTGGCGGCGCTGATCTTGCCGTCGATCACGCTGGCACTGTTCCAGATGACGCTGATCATGCGGCTGGTGCGTGCCGAGATGCTGGAGATCATGCGGTCGGACTTCATCAAGTTCGCCCGTGCGCGCGGCCTGCCGGAACGGCTGATCAATTTTCGCCACGCGCTGAAAAATACCCTGGTACCGGTGATCACCATTACCGGCCTGCAACTGGGCTCGATCATCGCCTTCGCCATCATCACCGAGACGGTATTCCAGTGGCCCGGCATGGGGCTGCTGTTCATCCAGGCCATCAGCACCGTCGATATCCCGGTCATGGCGGCTTACCTGGTGCTGATCGCATTCTTCTTCGTGGTGATCAATCTTATCGTCGACGTGCTGTATGTCGTGGTCGACCCGCGCCTGCGCGTGCAAAGCAAATGAAGGAATCCCTATGACTGCACGCATCGCCCCCTGGTTCGCGCGCGCGGCCGACAGCGACCTGTGGTACAGCTTCAAGCGTTCGCCCAGCGCGGTGATCTCGGCCATTGTCACCCTGGCCATCCTGCTGGGCGCGCTGTGCGCCCCCCTGATAGCGCCGCACAACCCGTTCGACCTGGCGTCGCTGAACATCATGGATGCCAATACGCCGCCGGCCTGGAATCCCGAGGGCAATGCCGACTTCCTGCTGGGCACCGATGATCAGGGCCGCGACATATTGTCGGCCATCCTGTATGGCTCGCGCGTGTCGTTGTTCGTGGGCTTCGCCTCGGTGCTGTTCTCGATGGTGCTGGGCGTGTCGCTGGGCCTGATCAGCGGCTACGTGGGCGGGCGCGTCGACAGCATCATCATGCGTATCGCCGACGTGCAACTGTCGTTTCCGGCCATCTTGATCGCGCTGCTGATCGACGGCGTGGCGCGCGGCCTGCTGCCGCGCGACATGCACAACGACCTGGCGCTGTACGTGCTGATCTTCGCCATCGGCATCTCGGGCTGGGTGCAGTATGCACGCACCGTGCGCGGCTCGACCATGGTCGAGCGCAACAAAGAATACGTGCAGGCAGCCAAGCTGATCGGCATCGGCCCGCTGACCATCCTGCACCGCCACATCCTGCCCAATGTCATGGGCCCGGTGCTGGTGATCGCCACCATCCACCTGGCCATCGCCATCATCACCGAGGCCACGCTGTCGTTCCTGGGCGTGGGCGTGCCGCCCACCGCGCCCTCGCTGGGCACGCTGATCCGCATCGGCAACAGCTACCTGTTCTCGGGCATGTGGTGGATCTCGATTTTCCCGGGCATTGCCCTGGTCGCGCTGGTGCTGTCGGTGAACCTGCTGGGCGACTGGCTGCGCGACGCGCTCAACCCCAAGCTGCGTTGAAGGATCGCCATGGCAATGCTCGACATCGACAACATGCGCATCGAATTCGCCAGCCGGCGGGGCACGCTGGTGGCGGTGGACGGCGTCTCGCTGACGCTGGACCGCGGCGAGATCCTGGGTGTGGTGGGCGAATCCGGCGCCGGCAAGTCCACCATCGGCAATGCCGTGATCGGCCTGCTGGAATTTCCGGGCCGCCTGGCGGGCGGCGAGGTGCACCTGGACAGCCAGCGCATCGATACCCTGCCCGAGCCCGACAAGCGCAAGGTGCGGGGGCGCCGCATCGGCATGATCTTCCAGGACCCCTTGACCTCGCTCGACCCGCTGCAGACGGTGGAAAGCCAGTTGGTGGAAACCATGCTGGTGCATCTGGACCTGACGCCCGCCCAGGCCGGGCAGCGCGCCGTCGACCTGCTGCGGCAGGTCGGCATCGATGCACCCGAATTGCGCGTCAAGCAGTACCCGCACCAGTTCTCGGGCGGCATGCGCCAGCGGGTGGTCATTGCGCTGGCGCTATGCTGCGAACCCGAGATCATCATTGCCGACGAACCCACCACCGCCCTGGACGTATCGATCCAGGCGCAGATCCTGGACCTGCTGCGCAAGCTGTGCAAGGAAAAGCAGGTAGGCATGATCATCATCACGCACGACATGGGCGTGATCGCCGACGTGACCGATCGCGTGGCGGTACTGTACCGCGGCAAGCTGGTTGAACAGGGGCCCACCACCAAGATACTGGGCGATCCCGACCATCCCTACACACGCAGCCTGATTTCGGCCGTGCCGCGCCCGGACATCAAGCTGCGCCGCTTTCCCCTGGTGACCTATATCGAGGACGTGAAGACGCCGGCCAAGCCGCTGGATATCTCCACGCACTGGCTGGGCCAGCGCCGCGATTTCGGCCAGGATGCCGGCGGTCCGCTGGTGCAGACGCAAGACCTGGGCATGCGCTTCATCCTGAAGAACGCTTTCCTGGCGCGCAACCGCCGCACGCTGGATGCGGTCAAGCAGGTCAACCTGTCGATCGCGCAGGGCGAAGTGTTCGGCCTGGTTGGCGAATCGGGCTCGGGCAAGTCCACGGTGGCGCGCCTGATTTCCGGCTTGTACACGCCCAGTGGCGGTTCAGTGACTTTCAATGGCACCAACCTGACGGCGCTGAAGGACGAAAAAAAGCTGAACGCCTTCCGGCGCCAGATCCAGATGGTGTTCCAGGATCCATTCTCGTCGCTCAATCCGCGCATGCGGGTGCTGGACATCGTGGCCGAGCCAATCCGCTTCCATAAGCTGGCCGACACCGAAACCCATGCGCGCCAGGTAGTGGCCGACCTGCTCGACATCGTGGGGCTGGGTGCGGCCGCCGCGCGCCGCTACCCCCACGAATTCTCGGGCGGCCAGCGCCAGCGCATCTGCATTGCGCGCGCGCTGGCCACCCGGCCCCGCTTCCTGATCTGCGACGAACCGACCTCGGCACTGGATGTGTCCATCCAGGCGCAGATCCTGAACCTGCTGAAAGACCTGCAGGAACAGTTGGGCCTGACCATGCTGTTCATCAGCCACGACCTGCCGGTCATCCGCCAGATGTGCGACCGCGTCGGCGTCATGCGCTACGGCGAGCTGCTGGAAGTGGCCGACACCGAAACCCTGTTCAATGCCCCGCAGCACGACTACACCCGGCACCTGCTGGGCCTGATGCCGCGACTGCACGTCATGTCCCGAGAAGGACTGGAGGTGGAATCATGAGCAAGCCCGGCCCCATGCTGTTTACGGGCGGCAACGTATTCGACGGCCGCGGCGAGCTGCTGTCCGGCCATGCCGTGCTGGTGGAAGAAGGGCGCATCGCCAAGGTGGCGCCGGCTGGCCAGTTCGAAGGCTACGCCGGCCAGCGCGTGGATACCGCCGGCATGACGCTGATGCCGGGCCTGGCCGATTGCCATGTGCACCTGGTGTTCACCGGCAGCGCCGATCCGCATGCGCAGATGAGCCGCCAGGGCCCCGCGCAGATCACGCTGACCGCGCTCGAGAATGCGCAGGCGGCGCTGCGCGGCGGCATCACCGCGGTGCGCGACTGCGGCGGCAAAGACTACCTGGAGTTCGGCGTGCGCGATGCCATCGCACGCGGCATCTTTGCCGGCCCCACCATCAAGGCGGCCGGCCGCATGATCTGCATGACTGGCGGGCACGGCAACCGCACCGGCCGCGTGGCCGATGGCTGCGACGAAGTCGTCAAGGCCGTGCGCGAACAAGTGCATGCCGGCTGCGACCTGGTGAAAATCATGGCTACCGGCGGCGTCATGACCCCGGGCGTCAACCCCATGGATGCCCACTACAGCTTCGACGAGATGCGTGTCGGCGTACACGAAGCCAAGCGCTTCAGCAAAAGCACCGCCAGCCATGCGCAAGGCACCGAAGGCATCCTGAACGCGGTGCGCGCGGGCATCGATTCGATCGAGCACGGCATCTTCATGGACCAGCAATGCCTGGATGAAATGCTCGAGCGCCAGACCTACCTGGTACCCACCATCGCGGCGCTGCGCAACATCCTGGACAACGCCGAGCGCGGCATTCCGTCATATGTGGTGGACAAGGCGCGCGCCGTCGAACAGCGCCACCGCGAGTCGTTCCAGATGTATTACCGCGCCGGCGGACGCATTGCCATGGGCACCGACGCGGGCACGCCGTTCAATCGCCATGGCAGCAATGCCGAAGAACTGGCCTACATGGTGGAATTCGGCATGGCCCCCACCGACGCGCTGGTGGCGGGCACCTCGCGGGCACATGACCTGATGGGCATGCCCGGCCATGGCATCGTGGCCGAAGGCGCCATCGCCGACCTGCTGCTGGTGCGCGGCGATCCCACGCAGGATATCGGCCAGGCGGCCGACGTGCAGCATCACGTGGCGGTGTTCAAGCAGGGCATGCTGGTGGCGGGCGGGCTGAAGTAAGAGCCGGGCCGGGGGACCGGACACCGGACGGCAAGCGCGGGGGCTACCAGCGGCCCGAGGCGCCACCGCCGCCGCTGCGGCCGCCGCCACCGCCAAAACCCCCACCACCGCCTCGCCCACCGCCGAAGCCTCCGCCACCACCGAAGCCTCCGCCGCCGCCCCGGCCGCCGCGGCGCGCCGAATTCAACAGGCGGCGCTTGATACCCAGTACGCCCAGCAGGCCGCTGATCGCAAACCCGCCCACGCCGCCCAGCACGGCCGCCCACCAGGTGCCGAACGCCATCCACGACACTGCCGCCGCGGCCAGCCCGGCCACGATGGCCGGCAACCCCAGCATGAAGGCCCCCAGCATCAGGAAGAACGGCCAGTTCTCTTCCGCGCTGTCATCCTGGGCCTGCACGGGTGGCGGCAAGGGTTCGCCGTCGATCAGCTTTTCAATGGCGGCCACGCCGGCATCGATACCACCGGCGAAGTCGCCCGCCTGCAAGTGCGGCACGATCTGTTCGCGGATGATGCGGCCGGCCATGGCATCGGGAATGGCGCCTTCCAGCCCGTAGCCGACCTCGATGCGCAGGGCGCGGTCATCCTTGGCCACCACCAGCAGCACACCGTCGTCGGTGTTCTTGCGGCCCAGTTTCCATTGGTCGAATACGCGCGTGGCGTACTGCTCGATCGTGTCGGGTGCCGTGGAAGGCACCATCAGCACCGCGACTTGCGCGCCTTTGCGTTGTTCCAGCGCGGCCAGGCGTTGCTCCAGGGCCTGCCCGCGGGTGGCATCGAGGGTGCCGGTGGTGTCGGTGACACGCGCCTGCAGGGTCGGCACCGCCGCCGGGGCAGCCGGTTGCGCAGCGGCCGGCATGCCGGCCAGCAGGCCCGACAGGAACAGCAGGGCGGCCAGCCAGGCGCCGGCGCCTCGCCGCAGCGCCGCCAGCCCGTTACTGGGCCGGGGCCGGGGCCGGGGCCGGAGCAGGGGCAGGCTTGGGAGCAGTTGCATCGTTGCTGAAGCGGATCTCTGGCGGCCGCGAAATGGCAGCCTCGTCGGCGACCCCGAAATTGGCCTTCGGCGCATAGCCGAAGATCTTGGCGGTGATCACCCCCGGGAACTGGCGCACCAGTACGTTGTAGGCCTGCACCGACTGCACGTAGCGGCCACGCGCCACCGAAATGCGGTTCTCGGTGCCTTCCAGTTGCACCTGCAGGTCGCGGAACAGGCCATCGGCCTTGAGCTGCGGGTAGTTCTCGGACACGGCGATCAGTCGCGACAGCGCAGAAGTCAGCTGCCCCTGCGCCTCTTGGAAGCGCTGCACGGCGGCCGGGTCTTCGAGCTGGTCGGCAGTGATCTGCACGCTGCCCACCCTGCTGCGCGCCTCGGTGACCTGCGTCAGCACGTCGCGCTCGTGCGTCATGTAGGCGTCTACCGCCTTCACCAACTGGGGCACCAGGTCGGCGCGCCGCTGGTATTGATTCAGCACCTCGGACCAGGCCGCCTTGACCTGCTCGTCAGCCGCCTGGATGCTGTTGTAGCCGCAGCCCGACAGCACCGAGGCTGTCAGTACGACCAGGGAAAGGCCCAGCCAACGGAAGATATTCATGGTGTCGTGATTCCTGTCCTGGAACATGGCGTGCCTTCCGCGCCCCACCGGGCACGGCGCGGAAGTGCCGCCATTACAGCAGGTCAAGGCCGCTTTGCCCAGGGCGGGGTGTAACGCCCTCTGTCGATTGTTACGGCGCGACACGCAGGTGGGGCGCGCAAACGCGCGCGCATGGGCTACAATGCCTGCGGTGTGCCCAGCCAATCGGCACACATTCGCTGGTGCAAAGCCGCCACGCCTGGCCCCTAGTACGGGCCTTTCATTTTTTCTCCTCATCTCGTACGCCTGGATTGGAGTCTCTCAACTTGAGCGACAGGCTGCCGCTGGAGTTGTTTTGACTGCCACTATTTCTTTCGCCGACCTCGGTCTGGCCGATACCCTTTTGCGCGCCATCGCCGATACCGGCTATACCGCGCCCACCCCCATCCAGGCCCAGGCCATTCCCCAAGTGCTCAAGGGAGGCGACCTGCTGGCCGCCGCCCAGACCGGCACCGGCAAGACCGCGGGCTTCGTGCTGCCCATCCTGCATCTGCTGATGCAGCAAAAGCCGGCCCTGAAAAAACCCGGCCGCCCGCGCTGCCTGATCCTGACCCCCACCCGCGAACTCACCGCCCAGGTGGCCGAGTCGGTGCAAACCTACGGCAAGCACACGCCCATGACCTCGATGGTGATGTTCGGCGGGGTCAACATCAACCCGCAGATCAGCGCGCTGAGAAAGCCGCTGGACATCCTGGTTGCCACCCCCGGCCGCCTGCTGGACCACTGTGGCCAGAAAACGGTCGACCTGTCCGGCGTCGAGATCCTGGTACTGGACGAAGCCGACCGCATGCTGGACATGGGCTTCATCCGCGATATCCGCAAGGTGCTGGCCCTGCTGCCCAAGCAGCGCCAGAACTTGCTGTTCTCGGCCACGTTCTCGGACGAAATCCGCAGCCTGGCGCGCGGCGTGCTGAACAACCCGGGCGAAGTCTCGGTCACCCCGCGCAACACCGCCACCGAACTGGTCACGCAAACCGTGCACCTGGTCGAACAGCATCACAAGCGCGACCTGATCAGCCACATCATCCGTGAAAGCGGCTGGCACCAGGTGCTGGTATTCACCCGCACCAAGCACGGCGCCAACCGCCTGGCCGAAAAACTGGTGAAAGACGGCCTGAGCGCCGCCGCCATCCACGGCAACAAGAGCCAGGCGGCGCGCACCCGCGCCCTGGCGGGCTTCAAGGAAGGCAACGTGGCCGTGCTGGTGGCCACCGATATCGCCGCGCGCGGCCTGGACATCGATCAACTGCCGCAAGTGGTGAATTTCGAATTGCCCAACGTGCCCGAAGACTACGTGCACCGCATCGGCCGCACCGGCCGCGCGGGTGCCACGGGCGCGGCCGTGTCGCTGGTCGACAGCAGCGAGATCAAGCTGCTCAAAGGCATCGAGCGCCTGATCGGCAAGACCATCGAGCGCCATCCGGTACAAGACTGGACGCCGCCCGCGGGCAGCAACCCGGCTGCCTACGAACGCCAGGAACGCGATGAAGACAACCGCCAGCCGCGCCGCCAAGGTGCGCCGCGCGGCAATGGCGGCGACCGCGGTGGCCGGCCCGGCCAGGCGCCTCGCCAGGCTGCCCCGGCCCGGCCCGCCGGCCAGGCCCGCCCGGGCGGACAGCGCCAGGCCCCGGCCGCGCGCAGCGAACGCCCCGCTGGCGGTCACCGCGCCGACAACCGCGCCCAACCGCAAACGGCACGCCATGCCGAAGGCACGAACCGGCCTTCGGGCCGTCCGGCGGGCGGTTCGCGTGGAGCGCTGCTGGGCAAGTAATATCCGTATCCTGCCTTACACACCGGCGGTGCGCCGCCACAGGAAACCGACATGACGCTCTCGACCTGGCTGACCTTCTTCCTGGCTGCCTGGGCCATTTCTTTCTCGCCGGGCGCGGGCGCCATTTCGGCCATGACGTCGGGGCTGAAATACGGCTTCGCGCGCGGCTACTGGAACACCGCCGGCCTGATCATCGGGATCCTGGCCCAGTTCGTGATCGTGGCGGTGGGCCTGGGCGCGGTGCTGGCCACCTCTGAAATCGCCTTTTCCGTGGTCAAGTACCTGGGCGTGGCCTACCTGATCTACCTGGGTGTACGCCAGATCCGTACCGATGCGGCGCCGGTGGCCGTGGACACCGGCAATCCCACGCATTTCTCGGTGCGCGAGCTGGTCGTGCGAGGCATCCTGGTCAATCTCATGAACCCCAAGGGCACGGTGTTCCTGCTGGCGGTCGTGCCGCAGTTCGTCAATCCGGCCAACGCCCTGACGCCGCAGTACGCGGCGCTGGCGGGTACGCTGGTGTTCACCGACATGGTAGCCATGGGCGTGTACACGCTGCTGGCCGCCAAAGTGCTGCGGTTGCTGCGCGAGGCGCGCCATATCCGCTGGATGAATCGTATTTTCGGCTCGCTGTTCATCGTGGCGGGCGTTTTCCTGGCTACCTTCCGCCGCCAAGCGTAACGGGCACCGGTGCCGGCGCGCACGATGCGCACCGGTAAAATCGCATCGACCATGAATATTCCCCAAGAAGTCGCCCGGCGACGCACGTTCGCCATCATTTCCCACCCCGACGCCGGCAAGACCACGCTGACCGAAAAGCTGCTGCTGTTCGCAGGTGCCATCCAGATCGCCGGCAGCGTCAAGGCCCGCAAGGCCTCGCGGCATGCCTCGTCCGACTGGATGGAAATCGAGAAGCAGCGGGGCATTTCGGTGGCCTCGTCGGTGATGCAGATGGAATACCGCGACTGCGTCATCAACCTGCTCGACACCCCGGGCCACCAGGACTTTTCCGAAGACACCTACCGGGTGCTGACCGCGGTGGACGCCGCGCTGATGGTCATCGACGCCGCCAACGGCGTCGAACCGCAGACCATCCGGCTGCTGCAGGTCTGCCGGGCCCGCAATACGCCCATCATCACGTTCATCAACAAGATGGACCGCGAAGTGCGCGAACCCCTGGAACTGCTGTCCGAGATCGAAGGGCACCTGGGCATGGACGCCGTGCCGTTCTCGTGGCCGGTGGGCATGGGCAAGGCGTTCGCCGGCGTGTTCGACATCCGCCGCGACCGCATGCGCGTGTTCCGTCCCGGCCAGGAACGCCGCTCGGATGACGACGACATCATCCAGGGCCTGGCCAACCCGGAAATCAACCGCCGCTTCGGCTCGGCTTTCGAGCAGGCCAATGGCGAGATCGAGCTCATCCAGGAAGCCGCCCCTGCGTTCGACCGCGACGCCTTCCTGGCCGGCAAGCAGACGCCGGTGTTCTTCGGTTCGGCCATCAACAACTTCGGCGTGCAGGAAGTGCTGGACGCGCTGGTGGAACAAGCACCGCCCCCCGGTCCGCGCCAGGCGCTGGAACGCCTGGTCGAGCCCCAAGAGCCCAAGTTCACGGGCGTGGTGTTCAAAGTACAGGCCAACATGGATCCGGCCCACCGCGACCGCGTGGCCTTCGTGCGCGTCAGCTCTGGCCGCTTCGAGCGCGGCATGCGCCTGAAAGTGGCTCGCACCAACAAGGAAATGCGGCCCAACAACGTGGTGTCGTTCCTGTCGCAGCGCCGCGAACTGCTCGACGAGGCCTACGCGGGCGACGTGATCGGCATTCCCAACCACGGCGTGCTGCAACTGGGCGACGTCCTGACCGAAGGCGAAAGCCTGCGCTTTACCGGGCTGCCATTCTTCGCGCCTGAACTCTTCCAGGCCGTGGAAGTCAAAGATCCTCTACGCATCAAGCAATTGCGTATCGGCCTGACACAACTGGGCGAAGAAGGCGCCATCCAGGTCTTCCGCCCGGAAGCGTCCGGCGGCACGCTGCTGCTGGGTGCGGTCGGGCAATTGCAGTTCGAAGTCGTGGCGCACCGCTTGAAGACCGAATACGGTGTCGAGGCTCGCATGTTGCCGTCGCGCTACACCATGGCCCGCTGGATCACCTCTGAGAACCCGCGCGCGCTGCGCAAGTTCATGGATGCCAACGCGGCACACATCGCCTATGATGTGGTGGATGCGGCGGCTTTTTTGATTGGTTCACCCGCGCAGCTACGCGTGGCTGAAGACCTGTATCCGGATGTGAAATTCCACGCCATGCGCGAGCACGGCGGCCAGGTCTTCGGAAGCCAGGCTTAGGCGGGTCGCCGCAAAGATGAGGGTAGCAATGTCTTGGCGTGTATTGTTCGCAACGCTCCTGCTCGCGCTGGGCGCCGCGGCGTGGGGCGGAATCCAACTGGGTGATTGGCTGGTGGCGCACGCGCCCAAGGCTACGGCTGCCCCCGGCCAGGAAGGCGGGGTATCCCAAGAGCCCATCCTTGACGCCAATGGCAGGCCGTATGTGGCGCAACCGCCCCAGCCGCGGGTCGATGGCACGCTGGGCGTGCCCGAGAAGCCCGCGGGCGAAAGCTGGACGGTGTCCACGGTGTCGCTGTTCGACACCACCACCGACCCCTCGGTACGCATCTCGCGCGACAACATCAGCATGGACGAAGCACGCGAACTCGCGGCCGCATCGCCGGTGCCGTTGCCGTCCGGCCAATCCGACGTCACCACGCTAGACCTGCAGTCGCTGCCGCCCACCACCACGGTGCCGCCGCCGAACCAGCAGGCCTATGCGGTGAACCCGCCGGTCACCGCGCCAACCCAGGCGCCGGCCAACGCCAACGGTGGCGCCTGGAAAGAAGCGCTGCAACGCGAACTGGCGCATTGCGCCAACCAGGGCTTTTTCCAGCGCCCCACGTGTTCCTGGAACGCCCGCAACAAGTATTGCGGCCCCAATCGCGCCTGGGGCACCATCGCCGAATGCCCGCGCCGGCCCGATTGATACCTTAGGCCGCCTGACCGCGCACCGGCTGGCCGGCGGCCTGGAACGGGCATGCGGCCCGCCCCAGGCCAACCGGCTTACGTGCCGACGATGCCGCCGTCTTCTTTCCAGATCACCACAGTGGCCGGGCGCGGCCGGCTGGCCGCCGAACCGTCCGGCCAGGTCGAGGCCTGCAACGGGTCGGCCTGCGACGATGCCACGTCGGGGCCTTCGCCCGGGTGCTGGATATTGATGAACAGGAACTTCTGGTCCGGCGTCCAGGTAATGCCGGTCACCTCGCAACCCACGGGTCCGGTCATGAAGCGGCGGATCTCGCGCGTGACGGGGTTGGCCACCAGCATCTGGTTGTGGCCCTGGCCCTCGTACTCATCGGTATTGGAATAGTTGCCGTCGGTTTCGATCCACAGCAAGCCCCGCGCATCGAAGGCCAGGCCATCGGGGCTGTTGAAGGTGTTGTCCACGTTGATATTGTCTGAACCACTGCGCGGATCGGCTTCGTCGTACAGGTTCGGGTTGCCGGCCAGTACGAAGATATCCCATTCGAACGCCAGGGCGGTGGGGTTGCCGTCTTGCTCGCGCCAGCGCACGATCTGGCCGTAGACGTTGTCTTCGCGCGGATTGGCCTCGTCGGCCCCCGGATGGTTGGGGCCGCCCGGAAAGCGCGGGCTGCCGCTGCCGCGGCTGCTGTTGTTGGTCAGCGTCACGTACACTTCGCGCGTCTTGGGATGCACGGCCACCCACTCCGGGCGATCCATCGGCGTGGCACCCACGGCATCGGCCGCCTGCCGCGTCTTCACCAGCAGTTCGCCCATGTCCTGGTTGAACAGGTCGCCCAGCGTGCCGCCGGCCAGCGCCGGGGTGTCCAGCTTCAGGGGCACCCACTCGCCGTTGCCCATCGCATCGCCCGCCGTATCGCCCGCCAGGAAGCGCGCCACGTACAGTGTGCCGCGGTCCAGCAGCAAGCGGTTCAGCGCGGGCGTGGCTGGATCGTATTTGCCATCGGACACGAACTTGTAGATGTATTCGCTGACCTGGTCGTCGCCCATGTACACCACCACGCGGCCATCGTCGGCCAATGCCATGGCGGCGTTCTCATGCTTGAAGCGGCCCAGCGCGGTCAGCTTCTTGGGCGTCGAGTTGGGATCGAACGGGTCGATCTCGACAATCCAGCCAAAGCGGTTGTATTCGTTCGGCTCGGCCGACCAGTCGAATCGCGTGTCATGCGTGTCCCAGCGATACGAGCTGCTGGCCGTCTTGCCGCTACCCTTGTAGCGCTGCATGTGGGCCTGGTATTCGACGTCCGGATAATCGACGGTGGCCGCATCCTTCGTACCGACGCCGAAGTAATCGGTGAAGTTCTCTTCACAGGTCAAATAGGTGTTCCACAGCGTATAACCGTTGCCGCAATTGCCAAAGGTGCCGAATACGCGCGTGCCGGAAGTATCGGCCACGGTGCGTGCCAGGCGGCTGCCGGCGGCGGGGCCGACCAGTTGCATGGCCGTGGTGCCATTGATGCTGCGGTTGAAGGGCGAGTCCAGCACCGGTTCCCAGTGGGTGCCATTGCGGCGGATGTGCACCACCGATGCGCCCTGCGCGTGCTGCGACTTGCGCACCCAGTCCAAGGTCCAGGCGGCATTGCCGGGTTCTACGCCCAGCGGGAAGAAGTAATGCGGCGTGATGTATTCATGGTTGGTCACCATCAAGCCTTCGTCGCTGCTGCCCGAGACGCTGTTGCTGCCGTCGATCGGGAAGAAGTGCATTCCGTCGTGGTTGTAGCCAATCTGCAGCGCCTGTTCATCGCCGGTATTGCCGGCGTCGGCGCGAAACGCCGGTGAATGGTTGTGCAGCTTGTCGCCCCAGCGGTTGATCACGGCCCAGGCATAGCCCGCGGGCACGGTCACGGTATCGGCCACGCTGAAGGGCACGGCCTTGAACCCCATATCGACGGGCTGTGGCGGTGGGTCGCCGCCCCCCGAACTGCCGTCGTCATCGTCGTCGCTGCCGCTGCCGCACGCCGTCAGGCCGGTGCCCAGGAAACCTACCGCACCCGCGCCCAGGCCGGCCTTCAGGAAGCCGCGGCGCGACAGCGCATGGCGCACGATGTCATTGAAATGCGTACTGGCAGTGGGGTTGGACGGAATGTCGTCGAAATCGGTCATGGCTTTTCCTGTTCCGGGAATAGGTGGTACGCCCCTCTGAGATCGGGGGTTGGCACGCATGTTCGCCAAGACAGGTTGCGTGGGCATGACAGGGCATTTTTTGCCTTGGGGCGGCCCGCGGCAAAAAAAAAGCCCGCTGGTGCGGGCCTTGGGTGTTGCCTGGCAGTGCGGATCAGTCTTCGACTTCCATCTGGCTTTGCAGGTAGTTCTGCAGGCCGACCTTGTCGATCAGTTCGATCTGGGTTTCCAGATAATCGATGTGCTCTTCGGTATCGTCCAGGATGTCCTGGAACAGATCGCGCGACACATAGTCGCGTACCGATTCGCAATGCGCGATGGCGTCTTTCACGGTGGCCTGGGCGCCTTGTTCCAGCTTCAGGTCACAGGACAGCATTTCGGGCACGTCTTCGCCGATCAGCAGCTTGTGCAGGTCTTGCAGGTTGGGCAGGCCGTCGAGCATCAGGATGCGCTCGATCAGTCGATCGGCGTGCTTCATTTCGCCGATCGACTCTTCGTACTCGTGCTTGCCCAGTTTCTTCAGGCCCCAATGACCCAGGATGCGGGCATGCAGGAAATACTGGTTGATGGCCGTCAGTTCGTTGGTCAGTTGCTTGTTCAGGAACTGGATGACAGTCTTGTCGCCTTTCATGATGAACTCCTTGATCCGGGGCGCGGCGCCCGCGCCCCTGCGTACGCCATATCGCGCATGCAATGGTGGCAGGCTAACACTGCGCGCAAGCCGCGGCTAGGCTGGCGCTGCATTTGATAAATGGCTTTGCGAGCGCGATCCGAAAGCGACAATCGAATGAGAATGAGTATGCGTTTTGGACGGCCCGCATCAACGATGACGTCATTGCGGGCGTTGCGACGCACCACTACCGCAAATTGCATCCCATAACAGTTGCGCCGAACACCTTGCATGGCCGCGCAACCGGCACGATAGTGCCTTCCTGCGTGCCGGCCGCCACGTTGGCGAACTGCAACGCTGCTAGCGCGTACGGGTCGCCAGCCAGATTCCCAGGGCGATCGGCACGATGCCCAGCAAGTCGTGCCACGATACGGTTTCGCCCAGCAATGCCCAGCCGAACAACAGCCCCAACGGCGGCATCAGGAAATGCAGCGAACTGGCCGAGGTCGCACTGGCGCGCTGCAGGATCAGGAACCACAGGTAGTAGCCGCCCATGGACACGGCCACCACCATGTACACCATACTGCCCACCAGGCTGGGCGTCAGGCGCACCTGCGCCACGCTTTCCTGCCACAGCGCAAAGGGTAGCAGCGCCGCGGCGCCCGCAACGGCCTGGATGCCGGTCGACAGCCACAGACCGGACGACGGCCGCAGGCGCTTGTAAAGCAGCGTGCCCGCCACCAGCGCGGCCAGCGCGCCGGCCACCAGCAGCGTGCCGTGGGCATCTTCGGGCATGGCGCCCGACAGCCGCGAGCGCAGCACGATGGCCACCCCTGCCAGCCCCAGGCACAGGCCCAGCACCCGCTGCCCGCCCAGCCGTTCGCCCAGCACCGGGCCGGCCAGCACTCCGATCAACAGGGGATTGGTACTGATCAGCACCGCGGCGAAGGCGGACGACACCGTGGTCATGCCCGACCAGCTCAACCCCAGGTACAGCGCGTTGTTCAGCGCCCCCAGCAGGACCAGGCCGGCCAGTTCGCGCCGCCCCGGCATGCGCCACGGCCCCGTCATCCGTGCCACGGCCAGCATGATCACGCCGGCCAACAGGAAGCGGACCACCAGGAAGGTCAGCGGCGGGCTTTCTTGCACAGCAATCTTGGCCGCCGCGAATGCCGAGCTCCACAACAGGCAGAACACCATGATCGGCCCCCACAGGCCCATGGCCGGGGCAGGCGTACCCCAGGATGCCGAGGGGCGGGCGATGACTGCGCTACGCTTCATGTTACGGGTCCGATGTCGTTGAGGGCGCCGGCTTGGCCACCCGTGATCCGATTCTGAGCGGCCCGCCATCCATTGACAAATTCTTTATTCGGATCAAAAGTATTTGAAATTCGAATGGAAATCACGGCTCTTCATGGACCTCGATCTTTTGCACAGCTTTGTCTCGGTGGTCGACGCCGGGGGGTTCACCCGGGCCGGCGAACGGGTGCACCGCACTCAATCCACAGTCAGCCAGCAGATCCGCAAACTGGAAGACGCGCTGGGCTGCGCCTTGTTCGTGCGGGAAGGGCGCCGCGTGCACCTGACGGAAGACGGCGAGCGCCTGCTGGGCTACGCGCGCCGCATGCTGGCGCTGTCGACCGAGATACGGGAAACCGTCAGCGGGCGGCAGCGTGTCGATGTGGTGCGACTGGGGGTGCCCGATGAATTCGCGATAGAACGCCTGACCGATGTGGTGGCCGGCTTCGTACGCCGCCATCCCCTGGTCAGGCTGTCGGTACGCTGCGATATCAGCATGTCGCTGACGCGCGGACTGGCTCGCGGCGATCTGGACGTGGCCCTGCTCAAGCGCGACCCCGGAACCGGCCCCAGCCTGGCGGCCTGGCCCGAGCACCTGTGCTGGATAAGCGGGCACGACAGCCGGCCTGAACAGGCCGACCCGATTCCGCTGGTGGTTTTTCCGCAAGGCTGCGTGTACCGCAACCGTGCCATCCACGCCCTGGAAAGCGCCGGGCGGCGCTGGCGCGTGGCCTACGAAAGCCCCAACCTGGCCGGGCTGCAAGCCGCCCTGGCCGGCGGCATGGGCATTGCCCTGCTGGAACGGCGCTGCATCACGGCCTCGCACCGGCTGCTCGACGACACGCTGCCACGCGCGGCGCCTACCGAGCTGGCGCTGTGCCTGGGCAATTCAGCCTCGACCGCGGCGCGCCAGGTGGCGCATACCTTGAAGGAATTCTGTGACGAAGAGATAGCCGCCACGCTGTAGGCGCAAGGCGTGGTGCGCTCAGGCCGCGGCGACCAGGGGGATGGGAAAGCTGTTGGCGGCCGGGGCACCGCCTTCGACGACGGCGGCGGCAACTGCCGGCCCGACGGCCATGGCCACCGATTGCACGTTGCATACGCTCGAGCAGCGTCCGCCGGGCAGGTATTCCTGGGCCATGTCGGCGCAGCAGCCGCAGCAGGTGGCCACGCCCAATTCGAACTGCAGGTCCGAAAGCGTGCTGGCGCCTGCGTCCACAGAGGCGCGGACCTGGCGTTCGGTGATGGCGTTACATACGCAAATGTACATGAGAATAATTATCGGGATTTATTCTCATAAAAGCAAGCGGCCACGCTCCGCCCCGGATCACGCAAGCACTTGAAAATAGGGACAAATTATCCCGGGACGCTACCGCGCGGCATGCGCCTTGCGCAGGCTGGCTGGCGCAATACGCAGCGATTCACGGTACTTGGCGACCGTACGGCGCGCGATCACGATGCCCTGGCCGGCCAGCCGCTGGGTGATCTGGTTGTCGGAAAGCGGCTTGGCGCGGTCTTCGTTGGCCACCATCTGGCGAATGACGGCCTGCACCGCCGTGGCCGATGCGACGTCGCCTCCATCGGTGGCCACCCCGGTGCCGAAAAAGTGCTTGAGCTCGAGCGTGCCGAATGGCGTCAGCATGTATTTCTGGGTGGTAGCCCGGGAAATCGTCGATTCGTGCAGCCCCAGTTCGTTGGCGATGTCTTTCAGGATCAGGGGCCGCATGGCGGCCGGGCCCACGCTGAAAAAAGCCGACTGATGCGCCACGATGGCCTGTGCCACGCGCAAGATCGTGTCGAAGCGCTGTTCGACGTTGCGTATCATCCAGCGCGCCTGCTGCAGTTGCGCATGCAACCCTGCGTGGCTGGCTTCGCGCTGGTTGCCCAGCAACTGGGCATACAGCGTATTGACCTGCAGGCGCGGCACCGCGCCGCTGTTGAGCACCGCCTGCCAGCCCTGGCGCGTCTTGCGCACGATGACATCCGGTACCGCGTAATCGGCCGCGGGCACGGTCCAGGCCCGCCCCGGACGGGGGTCCAGCCGGCGTATCAAGGCGTGCGCGGCGCGGGCCGTGGCTTCGTCGCAACGCAGGGCGTCACGCAGGCGCGCCACATTGCCGGCGGCCAGCAGCGGCAGGTGGTCGGCGCACAAGCGGCGAGCACAGGCCAGCACGGCCGGATCGGCCGCTTCGCGCAGGCGCGTCAGGTCGGGGTTGCGTAATTGCAACACCAGGCATTCCGCCATGTCGCGCGCCCCGATGCCGGGCGGGTCGAACGACTGCAGCAGGGCCAAGGCCGCGCGCAGTTCGTCCAGGTCGCACTCGGCTTCGGGCGGCAGCCAACCCAGGATTTCGTCCAGCGGCGAACCCAAATAGCCGTTTTCGTCGAGCTCGTCGATCAGCAAGGCCACCAGCGCGGCATCGCGGCGCCCGGCCCGGGTCAGCCCCAACTGGCCCAACAAGTGTTCGCGCAGGCTGTCGCTGCGCGCGGTCTCCGGGCCGTCGGTCCGGTCATCGGCGTATACCCCCCCTGATCCGGGCATTTCGTCGATGCGGGACTCGGCCTCGCGCTGGGGCTCGTCTTCGATGGACGCCTCGCGCTCGGACGGGGCATCCGCCTCGGCTTCGGAACGCTCGTCGTTGCGTTCAAGCATCGGATTATCGGCCAGCGCTTGCGAAATCTCGGCCTGCAGATCCAGCGTGGAAAGCTGCAGCAACCGGATCGATTGCTGCAGTTGCGGGGTCAACGTAAGGTGTTGACCTGTACGAAGTTCTAACGCTGGCCTAGTCATAGGTACAATATTTTGCATGATGAATCCCACCTCGCCCGAACGCGTCCGCCAAGATTGCCGCCTAATCGGCCAGACGCTGCTGAAACTGGCGCTACCCAGGCTGCTGATCCGGGCGGTGGTACTGGTCGTCGCCGCCATCGTGTGGCTACTGGTCGCCTCGTGGCTACTGGACTTCGGCCGCAGTCTATCGTTTGACAGCCTGCAGGCCCTGGGCCAGCAAACCAGCGACTTCCTGGCGCGCATCAATCCCTACGTGTGGTGGGGCGTGGTGGTGATCTGGACCCTGATCGTATTCTTTATCGTGCGTGCCTGGGTCGGCTCCGACATTGCCGCGGCGCGGGCCCGGCCAGTGCCCTCGGCCGATCTGGCCACGCTGGCCTCGCAATTGTCTGACGAAGTCTTGTCAGTGCTGCGCTGGGTATGGGGCAGCCGCGACGAACCCTTCACCGTGGGCGACCTGCGCCAGGCCCTGGCCGAACTGCGCCACAGCCGCATCGGCAAGATGGACCTGGTGCGCCAGCAGGGCGACATCCTGGAGGGCCGGGCCGCCCGCCAGCAACCGGCCGGCGGCCCGTCGCAGGCGCAGCCGCCCATCGTGCCACCCAGCTCTCAAGCCACCGCCCAGCCCGACGCCCGCCCCGCCGGGACCCGCATCGAACCCAACTTGTAGGCCTTTTTGATGCCCCAGCCGTTGCGCTGGGGCCAAAAATGTGTTCGACTAACGGCTTATGGCCGATATCCGATTCCCCCTCGCGATTGCCTCCGGACGCCTCAGCGCGCCGGGCGCCGGCCTGCGCGCGTCCCTCTCCCCCATCGCGCTATCGCTATACCTACCGATCGGTTGCCGGGCCTAGCGCCTTGTGGTAGCTCGGCAGCCACGCTCGCCACAAGCCTGTTCCCCGTTCATTGCTTTGACCCCAGCCGGCCCATCCATGGCTTGCTGACGGCCCCGGACCATTATCCAGGCCTGCCGAACAGGGACCCCCGGAACCGAACCCGGAATCCATCCCGCCACACATCGGGAATATTGATCAAGGTGTACTGATGCTTGCCAACCCCGCTACCAAATACGTACCGTTCGCGCCGTTCGCGCGCGATTTCTCTGAACGCACCTGGCCCAGCCGCCGCATCACCCAGCCGCCCATCTGGATGAGCACCGACCTCCGCGATGGCAACCAGTCGCTGATCGAACCCATGAGCGTCGAGCGCAAGCTGCGTTTCTTCGAGCAACTGGTCAAGATCGGCTTCAAGGAAATCGAGGTGGGTTTCCCCGCGGCGTCGCAAACCGACTTCGACTTCGTGCGCAAGCTGGTCGACGAAAAACGCATCCCCGAAGACGTCACCATCATCGTGCTGACCCAGTCGCGCGAAGACCTGATCAGCCGCACGGTAGAAGCCGCGGCCGGCGCCAGGCAAGCGATGGTGCACCTGTACAACGCCTGCGCGCCGGCGTTCCGCAAGGTGGTCTTCAACATGAGCAAAGACGAGATCAAGCAGATCGCCGTCTCGGGAACGCAGTGGATCAAGCAATACATGGGCCAGCACCCGGAAACGCAATGGCGCTACGAATACTCGCCCGAGGTCTTCAGCACGACCGAACCTGAGTTCGCGCTGGAAGTGTCCAACGCCGTGGCCGAGGTCTGGGACGCCACGCCGCAGCGCAAGATGGTGCTGAACCTGCCGGCCACGGTCGAGGCCACCACGCCCAACCTGTACGCCGACCAGATCGAGTGGATGCACAAGAACCTGGCGCGCCGCGACAGCATCATCGTAAGCGTGCACCCGCACAATGACCGCGGCACGGCCGTGGCGGCCGCCGAATTCGCCGTCATGGCGGGCGCCGACCGCATCGAAGGCTGCCTGTTCGGCAGCGGCGAACGCACCGGCAACGTCGACCTGGTGACCCTGGCGTTGAACCTGTATTCGCAAGGCGTGCATCCGGGCCTGGACTTCTCGGACATCGACGAAGTGCGCCGCTGTGCCGAATACTGCAACCAGCTGCCCGTGCACCCGCGCCATCCGTATGCCGGCGACCTGGTATTCACGGCCTTCTCGGGTTCGCACCAGGACGCCATCAAGAAGGGTTTCGCACAGCAGCAGCCCGACGCCGTATGGGAAGTGCCCTACCTGCCCATCGATCCGGCCGACCTGGGCCGCAGCTACGACGCCGTCATCCGCGTCAACAGCCAGTCGGGCAAGGGCGGGGTGTCGTACCTGCTTGAACAGGAACACGGCCTGGTATTGCCGCGTCGCCTGCAGATCGAATTCAGCCGCGCCATCCAGCGCGTTACCGATGAAACCGGACGCGAAGTCACGGCCGACGACGTGCACACCATTTTCAACCGCGAGTACCTGGAACAGCACAGCCCGTGGAAGCTGGTGCGCCACCGCATCGATGGCGACCCGAGCGCAGGGCAGGGCAAGCAATTCAGCATCCAGGTCGAACTGGACTACAACGGCGAACGCCGCGTGGTGACCGGCAGCGGCGACGGCGCCATCTCGGCCTTTGTTGCGGCCCTGGACGTGCCCGTGCGCATCATGGACTACCACGAACATGCCATCGGCACCGGCACCGACACGCGCGCGGCCAGCTATGTCGAACTGCGGGTGGGCGACTCGGCCACCGGCTTCGGCGTGGGCATCGACCGCGATATTGTCACCGCCTCGTTCCAGGCCGTGCTCGGCGCCGTGAACCGGCACCTGGCCCATGGCTCAGCAACGCAAACCGAAAGCGAGACCGCCCAGGCCGCGTGATCCGCGTCCCAGGCTCGAAGGCCCGCCTTACCTGGCGGGCCTTTTTGTTTGTCGTTGAATAACCGGCGCCCTCAAGCGTCGGCGTCGGGCCGCAGCACGTTCAGCATCCAGCGCGCGATCGCCAGCGTGCGGCGGTCGTCGCCGGGTCGGCCCACGGCCTGCAGCCCTACCGGCAGGCCCTGCGGCCCGGTATCGAATGGCAGATGCACGCAAGGCGCGCCGAACAGCGTCCAGACCCGGCAGAACAGCGGATCGCCCGTGCCCTGGTCGATGAACGGCGCTTCGCCGATGGCGCTGGGCGCCAGCAGGATGTCGTACTGATCGAACCACGGTTCGGCCCGGGCGCGCCCCTGCGCCACGCTCGCCAGGTTGGCGCGATGCTCGTCGGCGCTGATCTGGCAGCCGACTTCCAGCAAGGCCTGTAGCGCGCCGCTGAGTTGCCCGGCATGACGCGTGCGCTCGAATGCCAGTGACTGGGCTGCTTCGAAGCTCATGATGTCGGCGTGCGCCTGCACCAGCGCGCACAAGTCCTCGGGCAGTTCCAGTTCGCTGATCTGCGCACCGGCACGCGACAGGGCGCCGGCCGCGAGCTCATAGGCGGCACGCGTCTCGGGCAGGGTGTGACGCCATTGCAGGGTGCGGTACATGCCGATGCGCGGCCGGGCGTCGTAGTCCAGCTCGCGCAGGCCCGGATCGCCCATCAGCACCGAGGCGAACAGCGCCACGTCGTCGACCGTGCGCGCAAGGCCGCCCACGGTGTCCAGCGAGTCGGCCAGGCCCTTCAGGCCAGCGCGCGCAATGGACCCGAACGACGGCTTGTAACCCACTACGCCGCAATACGCCGCGGGGCGGATGATGGATCCGGCGGTTTGCGTGCCCAGCGCGAACGGCACCATGAAATCCGCCACGGCGGCGGCCGAGCCGCTGGACGAGCCGCCCGGCGTGTAGGCCAGGTTGTTGGGGTTGCGCGTCGGCCCCGGCTGGAACGTGGCGAATTCGGTGGTGACGGTCTTGCCCGCCACCACGGCGCCGGCCTCGCGGCACAGCGCCACCGCGGCCGCATCCAGCGGCGGCCGATGGCCTTCGTAGATTGACGAGCCGTAGCAGGTGGGCAGGTCGCAGGTGGCGAACATGTCTTTCACGCCGAACGGCAATCCGTGCAACACGCCACGCGTGGCAGATTGATCCAGCACGCGTGCCTGCTCCAGTGCCTGCGCCTTGTCCAGCGCGGCCCAGGCATGCACGGCATCGTCGCGTTGCTCGATGCGCGCGAAGCACGCGCGCATCAATTGTTCGGCACCCAGCTCGCGGCGTGCCAGCAACTGCGCGGCCTTCGTGGCGCTCAAGCGGTTCAGTTCAACAGCCATTACCCCGTACCCCTGCTTTTTACTGCTTTGTTCTTGTTTAGCACCCGCCGATGACGGTTATTGCATCGCCACATGCATGGCGCACCTTATATCGGCACGCTCTACCCCGCACACGGCCGGCGGTGCTTGCGGCGCCGCACCACCTGTTTTGATTGGCGCGGCGAAGAAATCACGATACCGTATCTTCAGACATCTGGCTGTCATGCTTTACCCCTAGAATGAAATCGTTTTCATTGGTGAACCCGCTGTGCCTGACAAACTGCCGCATCGTCCGTCGATTCTGGAAATCGCCCGCAAGGCCGGCGTTTCGCCCGCCACGGTATCGCGTGCCTTCAATCAGCCCGAACTGCTGCGGCCCGAAACGCGGGCCCGCATCGAAGCCGTGGCGCAGCGCAGCGGCTTTCGCCCCAACCGGGTGGGCCGCAGCCTGCGTGCCGGACGCACCCGCACCATCGGGCTGCTGCTGCCGACCCTGACCAACCCGGTATTCGCCGATTGCTTCGAAGGCGCCGAACAGCACGCACGCGCGGCAGGCTACAGCGTGATGATGGGCATCACCGGCTACGACCCGTCGGTCGAGGCCGAATCGGTGCAGGCGCTGATCGACCACCAGATCGATGGCCTGATCCTCACGGTGGGCAACCCGGCGCGCAATGCCACGCTGCGGGCCCTGGACGCGGCCGGCATGCCGCACGTGCTGGCCTACAACGAATCCGGCACGCACCCGTTCGTATCGGTCGACAACCGGGCGGCCGCCCACGAAATGGTGGCGCGCCTGGCTGCGCTGGGGCACAGCCGTATTGCTTTCGTCAGCGGCCCGCTGACGGCATCCGACCGCGCCCGCCGCCGCCTGCAGGGCGCACAGGCCTGCGCCCGGGAGCTGGGCCTGCCGGCCGTGACCCACCTGGCCATGGCCGCCCATACCGAATCCAGTTCGCCGTCGCTGCGCAAGCTGCTGGCGCGCAGCGACGCCCCCACCGCCTTGTTCTGTTCCAACGACCTGCTGGCCGCCTCGGTCATTGCGCAACTGGCCGCGCTGCGGATGCGCGTGCCGGATGACATCGCGGTGTGCGGGTTCGATGGCGTCAGTATCGGCGCGTTGATGGTGCCGCCCTTGAGCACCGTGCAACAGCCCAGCCGCGAAATCGGCGCAAGGGCTTGCGCCCTGCTGCTGGCGCGCCTGGGGGGCGATGCCCCCGCTTCGGTGCGCCTGCCGCATCGCATCGTCGACGGTGGTACAGCCACCGCCGTTGCCCATCCAGTTCCCTCGACAAGGAAACGCTCATCATGAAACCGCTCATCCACACCGCGCTGCGCGCGGCGGCGCTGGCCCTGGCCCTGACCGGCGCCACGGCCCAGGCGCAGAACGCCATCTGCTACAACTGCCCGCCCGAATGGGCCGACTGGGGCACCCAGCTGAAGGCCATCAAGCAGGCCACCGGCATCACCGTGCCCGCTGACAACAAGAATTCGGGGCAATCGCTGGCCTCGATCGCTGCCGAGAAAAACAATCCGGTGGCCGACGTGGTGTACTACGGCGTCACCTTCGGCATACAGGCCGCGCAAGACGGCCTGGTGCAGGCCTATCGGCCGCAGCACTGGGACCAGATTCCCGATGGCATGAAAGACCCGGACGGCAAGTGGTTCGCCATCCATTCCGGCGCGCTGGGCCTGATGGTGAACGTCGACGCGCTGGACGGCAAGCCGGTGCCGCGTTCGTGGGCCGACCTGCTCAAGCCCGAGTACCGCGGCATGGTGGGCTACCTGGACCCGGCCTCGGCCTTCGTGGGCTATGTGGGCGCCGTGGCGATCAATCGCGCCATGGGCGGCACGCTGGACGACTTCGGCCCGGCGCTGGACTGGTTCAAGAAGATGTCGGCCAACCGCCCCATCGTGCCCAAGCAGACAGCCTACGCGCGCGTGCTGTCCGGCGAGATCCCGATCTTGATCGACTATGACTTCAACGCCTATCGCGCCAAGTACAAAGACGGCAGCAATGTCGAGTTCGTGATCCCGTCCGAAGGCACGATTGCCGTGCCCTACGTGATGAGCCTGGTGACCAAGGCCCCGCACGCCGACAACGGCAAGAAGGTGCTGGACTTCACTTTGTCGGATGAGGGCCAGGCGATCTGGGCCAATGCCTTCTTGCGGCCGGTGCGGCCCGAGGCCATGTCGGCCGAAGCGCAGAAGAAATTCCTGCCCGAATCCGAATACGCGCGCGTCGGCACGGTGGACTACGTGAAGATGTCGGCCGGCCAGCGCGCGTTCTCGCAGCGCTACGCACAAGAGGTGAACTGATGCGACAGGCGCACGCCGCCCGGACACGGGCCGAAGGCCGCTGACATGGCACGCCGCGGATGGATCTGGTTCGCCGCACCCGCGGCGACGCTGTTCCTGGCCTTCTGGCTGTTGCCGATGGCGGGCCTGGCGCTGGTCGGGGCCGAGATCAAGGACGGCCAGTCGGCCTACCTGACGGTGCTGACCCGTTCGCAGTATTGGGTCAGTCTGTTCAACACGGTGGCGCTGTCGCTGGCCGCAACGCTGGCGACGCTGCTGGCGGCGCTGCCCGTGGGCCGCTTCCTGGCCTGGCACCGCGATTTTTCGGGGCGGCGGCTGCTGATGTCCTTGCTGATGTTTCCCCTGGCGTTTCCCGGCGTGGTGGTGGGTTTCCTGATCATCTTGCTGGCCGGGCGCCAGGGCGTCATCGGCGCCGTCACCGACTGGCTGACCGGCGATCGCATGGTGTTCGCCTACGGCATGGGCGGGTTGTTCCTGGGCTACCTGTATTTTTCGCTGCCGCGCTGTATCGGCGTGCTGGCGGCCGCGGCGGAACAGATCGACGCCAGCCTGCTGGAAGCCGCGCGCACGCTGGGCGCCAGCCCGTGGCGGCGCTTCGTCGATATCGAACTGCCGGCCTTGACGCCGGCGCTGATCGGCGCTGGCGCCATGAGCTTTGCCACCAGCATGGGCGCCTTCGGCACGGCTTTCACCCTGGCCACGCAGATCGACGTGCTGCCCATCACCATCTATAACGAGTTCACCAACTACGCCAACATCCCGGTGGCGGCCGCCTTGTCCATCGTGCTGGGCTTGGCCACCTGGGCCGTGCTGTATGTGGCGCACAGCCTGGCCGGCGCGCGCCTGGGCGCGGCGGCGTAGGAAGGACACGCATGAACGCTTCCAAGACTGATACCCGCCTGGGCCTGGCCGTCACGCTGGCGGTGGCGGCCTTCCTGATCGGGCCGGTGGTGTTGTCGGTGCTGGCCGGCCTGACCAAGAATTACTTCGTGGGCCTGTCCAGCGGGCTGACGCTGCGCTGGGTCGAGCAAGTGTGGTCCCTGTATGCCGACACCATCTGGCGCTCGTTCGCGGTGGCCCTGATGACGCTGGCCATCTGTACCGTGGTGGGCGTGCCGGCGGCCTGGGTGCTGACGCTGTACCGCGGCCGGCTGGCGCGCGCGCTGGAGGAACTGCTGACCCTGCCCGTGGCGGTGCCCGGGCTGGCGTCGGCGCTGGCGCTGATTGTCTCCTGGGGCACTGTGCGGGGCCTGCGCGGCAGCATCTGGTTCATCGTGATCGGCCATGTGCTGTTCACCTTGCCGTTCATGGTGCGCGCGGCGCGCGCCAGCATGCACGGAGCCAACCTGGCCACGCTGGACGAAGCCGCCGCCACCCTGGGCGCCTCGCGCACGCAGCGCTTCCTGCAGATCGTGGTGCCCAACGCCGCGCCCGGCATCGTTACCGGCGCGCTGACGGTACTGACGCTGTCGATCGGCGAATTCAACTTGACCTGGCTGCTGCACACGCCGCTGACCAAGACGCTGCCGGTCGGCCTGGCCGACAGCTACGCCTCGATGCGGCTGGAAGTTGCCTCGGCCTACACGCTGGTGTTCCTGCTGATGCTGGTGCCGCTGCTGGTGGGCCTGCAATGGCTGGCCGCACGCGGCGACCGTCCATCCCGCATCGCTACCACCCGGACCTTGCCATCATGACCGACCCCGTTTCCATTACCCTGACCCGCTGCGCCAAGACCTGGCCCGACGGTTCGCGCGCGCTGCAGCCCATCGACCTGCAAGTGCAGGGCGGCGAAACGCTGGCGCTGCTGGGCCCGTCCGGCTGTGGCAAGACCACCTTGCTGCGCCTGATCTGCGGCCTGGAACAGGCCGACGCGGGCACATCGATCCGCTTCGGCGATGACGAGGTCACCGCGCTGCCGCCCGAGTCGCGCGGCGTGGGCGTGGTGTTCCAGAGCTATGCGCTGTTTCCCAACATGTCGGTCGCGCAGAACGTGGCGTATGGCCTGCGCGTGCGCGATGTCGGCGCAGCCGAGCGCAACCGGCGCGCGCGCGAGCTGCTGGCGCTGGTGCGCCTGGACGGCTTTGCCGACCGGCGTGTCGACCAATTATCGGGCGGCCAGCGCCAGCGCGTGGCGCTGGCCCGCGCCCTGGCCATCGAACCGCGCGTGCTGCTGCTGGACGAACCGCTGACCGCGCTGGACGCCAAACTGCGCGAGCACCTGCGCGTCGAGCTGGCCCAGATGCTGCGCCAGTTGCGGGTCACCACCGTGATCGTCACGCATGACCAGGACGAGGCCATGATGCTGGGCGACCGCATCGCCGTCATGTCGGCCGGGCACCTGGAACAAGTAGGCACCGCCGAAACCCTGTACCGCGAGCCGGCCAGCGATTTCGTGGCCGAGTTCCTGGGCACCCTGTGCCGCGTGCAAGCGGGGCTGCACGAGGGCGTGCTGGTGCCGGGCGGCGAAGCCCTGGCGTTCCGCCCGCACGAGGCGCGGCTGGAACCGGCGCGGGCCGGCACCTTGCCCGCGCGCGTGCTGGCACGTTTTTTCCTGGGCGGCTCGGTACGCTATGAAATCGGCCTGGACGACGGCCAACGCTTTCCCGTGGTGGCGCCCGCGCACAGCGCCCATGCCGCGGGCGAAACCGTCAGCGTCAGCCTGGCTCGCTAACGGGCGGGAGTTCACCCCGCCGCGCACTTTGTCGATTACGGATATTTCTCATCATGCTCATCGCACAGATCACTGACCTGCACATCCGCATGCCGGGCCAGAAGGCCTACCGCGTGGTCGAGACCGACCGCTACCTGCCGCCGGCCGTCGACGCGCTGAATCGGCTGGACCCCGCCCCCACGCTGGTGATCATCAGCGGCGACCTGACCGACTTCGGCCGCCCCCAGGAATACGCGCACCTGAAAGACATGCTGGCCCCCCTGCGCGCACCGTACTTCCTGATGCCGGGCAACCACGACGCGCGCGTGGCGCTGGTGGCGGCGTTTCCATCGCACCGCTACCTGCAAGACATGGAAGGCTACGTGCAGTACGCGGTGGAAGAGCACCCGTTGCGCCTGCTGATGCTGGATACCGTGGTGCCCCTGCAAAGCCATGGCGCGCTGTGCCGGCGCCGGCTGCAATGGCTGCGCGACCGGTTGGCCGAACAACCCGGGCGCCCCACCGCCATCGCCATGCATCACCCGCCGTTTGTCACCGGCATCGCCCACATGGATGCGATCGGCCTGCTGGAGGGCGCGGCAGAGCTGGAACAGATTGTCGCGGCGCATCCAAACGTGGAAAGAATACTGTGCGGCCATTTGCACCGCACCATTTTCCGGCGTTTTGGCGGCACGGTGGCGTCGACTTGCCCAGGTCCGGCACACCAGGTGGCGCTGGATTTGCGGCCCGACGGCCCGTCGGCGTTCGTCATGGAGCCGCCGGGATTTCACTTGCACGAATGGCGGGCGGGCGCGCTGGTCACGCATCACGCCTATATCGGCGCCTATCCCGGCCCATATCCCTTTCATGAAGGCGGCGCCCTGATCGACGAATGATCCGGGCCGGCTGTTGACACGGCGACGTCATGTTTGCACCGCAGAATGAAAAGGATTTCATTTGCCCCCAGAATGAGGGCTGGGCATCTGCGCAACAGCGGCACCGTTCGCGCGCATGCCGCAAGCAGCCTGGCGCCGTGACAGCCTGACATCACCCTATCGAACACCATGTCCACGCTCATTCTGGAAGACCTGACCAAACAGTACGGCGAGGCCGCCGCCATCCAGGGCGTTGGTTTCACCGCGCCCGCGGGCAGCTTCACCGTACTGCTGGGGCCGTCGGGCTGCGGTAAGTCGACCACGCTGCGCATGATCGCGGGGCTGGATACGCCCACCTCGGGCCGCATCCGCATCGGCGACCGCGACGTGACCCACATGCCGCCCTCGCAGCGGCGCATATCGATGGTGTTCCAGTCGTATGCCTTGTTCCCGCACCTGTCGGTGCGCGAGAACATCCTGTTCGGCCTGAAAGTGCGCAAAGAACCGGCGGCCGAATACCCGCGCCGCCTGCAGCGCGTGGCCGACCTGCTGGGCCTGTCGGCGCTGCTGGACCGCAAGCCGTCGCAGTTGTCGGGCGGACAGCAGCAGCGCGTGGCCTTGGGCCGCGCGGTCATTTCCGAAGCGCCGGTATGCCTGATGGACGAACCGTTGTCCAACCTGGACGCCCAGTTGCGCCACGACATGCGGCGCGAAATCCGCGCCCTGCAGCAGGCCCTGGGCATCACCATGGTGTACGTCACGCACGACCAGACCGAGGCCATGAGCATGGCCGACCAGGTGGTCTTGCTGCGCAATGGCCGCGTCGAGCAACTGGACACGCCCGATGGCCTGTATGCCCGGCCCGCTACCGAATTTGCGGCACGCTTCATCGGCACGCCGCCCATGAACCTGGTCGACCTGGCCGAACAGGGCAGCGAACGCGTGATCGCCGGCACGCAGGGCCCGCCCTTGGCGCACACGCCCGGCGGCGCGGTGCGCCTGGGCGTGCGTCCCGAACATATCCGCATCGATGCCGACGGCCGGCCCGCCATCGTGGAAAGCGTCGAGTACTTCGGTGCCGATTCCATCGTGGTGTGCCGCCTGGGCAGCAGCCGCGGCGTGGCCGTGCGGGTGGCGGGACACCTGCGCGCCAACGGCGGCGACGCGCTGGGCCTGTCGTGGCAGCCCGAACACCAGCATTTCTTCGCCGCCGATACAGCGGTCATCCCCACCCCCGGGCGCCCCGGCGCCGGTTCCCACTAGGAAAAGCCATCATGCGACGCATCGCCCTCAAAGCCCTGGCTGCCGGCCTGGCCGGCGCCTTTCTTTCGTTGCCGCTGTATGCGCAAACCAAGCCGGTAGAAGTCGAGTTCTACTATCCGGTGGCCGTTGGCGGCCCCATCACCAAGATCGTCGACGACATGGTCGCCGCGTTCGAGAAAGACAACCCCGGCATCGACATCAAGCCCATCTACGCCGGGTCGTACCAGGACTCGATCGCCAAGGCGCTGACGGCCCTGAAGGGCGGGACGCCGCCGCAACTGGCCGTGCTGTTGTCCACCGACATGTTCACGCTGATCGACGAAGACGCCATCGTGCCCATCGACGGACTGGCCAAATCCGATACCGACAAGAAGTGGCTGGGCGGGTTCTACGACGCCTTCATGCAGAACAGCCGCGCCAGCGGCCACGTATGGGGCGTGCCGTTCCAGCGCTCGACCATCGTGATGTACTACAACAAAGACCTGTTCAAAGAGGCGGGCCTGGACCCGGAACGCGCTCCCGCCACCTGGGACGAACTGGTCGACTACAGCAAGAAGCTGACCAAGAAAGATGCCGCCGGCAACGTGACGCAATGGGGTATCAAGATCCCCTCGGGCGGCGCATTCGCCTACTGGCTGTTCCAGGCCCTGACCACGCCGAACGATGCCATCCTGATGAACGAAGAGGGCAATGAGGTCTACCTGGACAAGCCCGCCGTGATCGAGGCGGCGCAATTCTGGAACGACCTGTCGGCCAAGCATGGCGTCATGCCGCGCGGCACGGTCGACTGGGGCACCACGCCCAAGGATTTCCTGGAAAAGAAAGCCGCCATCGTCTGGACCACCACCGGCAACCTGACCAATATCCGCAAAAGTGCCGATTTCCCGTTTGGCGTGGCCATGATGCCCAAGGCCAAGCGCGGCGGCAGCCCCACCGGCGGCGGCAATTTCTACATCTTCAAGAGCGGCACCCCCGAGCAGCAGGCCGCGGCGCTGAAGTTCGCCCAATGGGCCACCACGCCCGAACGCGCTGCCGACTGGAGCATCGCCACCGGCTATGTCGCGGTGACCCCGGCCGCCTGGGAAACCGACAAGATGAAGAAGTACGCCGCCGAAGTCCCGGCCGCCACGGTGGCGCGCGACCAGCTTGAAGTCAGCGTGGCCGAGTTCTCTACCCACGAGAACCAGCGCGTGACCAAGACGCTGAACGATGCCCTGCAAGCCATGCTGACCGGCTCGAAGACGCCGCAGCAGGCACTGGGCGACGCGCAGCGCGAAGCCGATCGTGTGCTGCGTTCGTACCGCTAGGACCGCGGCGCGATGAACCGGTCTGTGCAAGCGGTGTATGGCTGGCTGCTGCTGCTGCCGGCCCTGGTGCTGCTGGCCGCGTTCACGCACTACCCGGCGCTGGCCACGCTGTGGCACAGCTTCTTTTCCACTCCACGGGGCAGCCGGCCGGCGCGCTTCGTGGGGCTGGAAAACTACGCGCTGATGCGTGACGACCCGGTGTTCTGGCAATCGCTATGGAACAACCTGTGGTTTGCGCTGGGCACGATCCCCACCTCGATCGCCATTGCGCTGGTCATGGCCCTGTGGGTCAACCGCAACCTGGCCGGGCGCGGCTTCCTGCGCATGGCGTATTTCACGCCCACGGTGCTGCCCATGGTGGCGGTGGCCAATATCTGGCTGTTCTTCTATACACCGCAGTACGGCCTGATCGCGCAGGTGATGGGCTGGTTCGGCATGGCCGGCCCCAATTGGCTGGGCAGCCGCGATACGGCGCTGCCGGCGCTGATGGTCGTCACCGTCTGGAAAGAAGCCGGCTTCTTCATGATCTTCTATCTGGCGGCCCTGCAGACGGTATCGCCCTCGCTGCGCGAGGCTGCGCTGCTGGAAGGCGCATCGCGCTGGCAGTACTTCCGGCGGGTTCTGTGGCCGCTGCTGATGCCCACCACGCTGTTCGTGCTGGTCAATGCGCTGATCAATGCCTTCCGGCTGGTGGACCACGTAGTGGTCATGACGCGCGGCGGCCCCGATAACGCCAGCACGCTGCTGCTGTTCTACATCTACCAGGTGGGCTTCAGTTTCTGGGACACCTCGTATGCGGCCACGCTGACCGTGGTGCTGCTGCTGATACTGGCCATTACCGCGCTGGTGAAGTTTCGCTGGCTCGACCGCAGGACGCACTACCAATGACCCACAAGCTCGATACCCTGGGCGCCTGGCTGCTGGGCCTGCTGTGGATTTTGCCGCTGGCGTACGCGTTGTGGGCGGCCTTCCATCCGCCCGCCTACGCCACCCGTTTCGACCTGCTGGCGCCGCTGACGCTCGAGAACTTCAGCCGCGCCTGGCATGCGGCGCCGTTCCCGCGCTATTTCCTGAACACCTTCATGCTGGTCACCATGGTTCTGGCGGCGCAGCTGGTGCTGTCGACCCTGGCGGGCTATGCCTTCGCGCGCTTCGAGTTCCGCGGCCGCGACCTGGTGTTCATGCTGGTGCTGCTGCAACTCATGATCATGCCCGACGTGCTGCTGGTCGAGAACTACCGCTCGATGAGCCTGCTGGGGGTGCGCGACACGGTGTTCGCGGTGGGCCTGCCGTACTTCGCGTCGGCCTTCGGCATCTTCCTGCTGCGGCAAACCTTCAAGACCGTCCCGCGCGAACTGGAAGAAGCCGCGCGCGTGGAAGGCGCCGGGCCGCTGCAAATCCTGATGAAGGTATATGTGCCGCTGGCCAAGCCCATCTACGTAGCCTACGGGCTGGTGTCGGTCAGCCACCACTGGAACAACTTCCTGTGGCCGCTGATCATCACCAATTCGGTCGAGTCGCGCCCGCTGACCGTGGGCCTGCAGGTATTCGCGGCCACCGACCAGGGCATCGACTGGTCGGTGATCACGGCCGCCACGCTGCTGTCGGCCGCGCCGCTGCTGGTCGGGTTCCTGCTGTTTCAGCGGCAGTTCGTGCAATCGTTCATGCGGGCGGGGATACGCTAGCCAGGGCTGCGCGCCCTTCGCGTCGGCTCAGGCCTTGGGTGCGCGCATGCCGCCGCTCAGGAAGCGCACCATCTGATTGATGGCCTCGTCGGCCGAGGCCGGCGGATGGGGCAGGCTGTCGGGAAAAGCCTGGGGCACCCGCGTCATGCGCGCGGTACCCGCCATGGCATAGATCAGCGCCCCCACCATCAGGTTGTAGCGCCAGATCACGTCTTCCAGGTGCAGGTCGGGCAGCCCGCGGCACAGGGCCTCGACGAAACGGCTGCGCACCGGTTCGTAGTATTCCAACAGAAACGCGTCTTCACCCGGCATGGCGAACACGCGCGCCAGGAATTGCATCACCACCAATGCCGGGCGCCCGCTGGGGTCGATGAAATCAGTCAGCTTCATGGGCGGCGTGATAAAGGCCCGGATCACGCTTTCCAGGTAGTCGCCGTCTTGCCGCAGCCGGCATTGTTCCAGCATCGCCAGCCGCTCTTCATTGACCGGCACCACCCGGCGGCGAAACATCGCCTCGAACAACTGCCGCTTGGACCCAAAGTAATAGCTGATGGCCGCCACGTTCACGCCTGCCACATTGGCGATCGCGCGGATGGACAGGCCCTCGAACCCTTCGCGCGCGCAGATCGCCTCGGCCACGTCGAGGATCTCGGTACGGGTCTGTTCGCCCAAGGCTGTCTTGGCTTTGGAGGGGCCTGCGGCAAGAGCGGCCTGTTGGGCCGGCTTGGAAGCGTTCATGGAAACGGGCGCAACGTGGAAACAGGTGGGCCAAACCGCGATACGGGGACAGTTATAGCGGTGTTCGGCATCTTACCGCGCAGTCCGGGTTGAATTTAAAACGTATGTTTATTTTATTTGACTGAAAAAGCCCTATTTCTGATCAAATTTCTCAATTCAGTGGTTCGAAATACGAAACAATTCAATGAACGACAGATAAGAATCAGATGAAAAATGAGAAAACACTTGCCGTTATCCCGCATGAATACTAGGATTCGATCGAAATGATGAAGATCTTCGCAGAGAACTCGCACCGGGTTTGTTGATAACAATAAATCAATCGATTGTTTTAATTTGGAGAGGCAGTATGAGCGAGCCAGTAATCCTTACCTGTGCCGTCACGGGCGGCGACGATGTCGCCAGCCGGTATCCCCAGCTACCCGTCACCCCCGCACAGATTGCCCAGGCCTCGGTCGAAGCCGCCCGGGCGGGCGCGGCCATCGTGCATATCCACGTCCGCGACCCTCGAACCGGCAAGCCCAGCATGGCAGGCGAGCACTACCGCGAAGTGGTGCAGCGCATCCGCGATAGCGGCTCGGATGTCATCATCAACCTGACCACCGGCCCGGGCGCACGATATGTGCCCGCCCTGGACCAGGCCAACGGCGCAGCCCCCGGCTCGAACGTGCGCCCGCCGCTCGAGCGGGTAAACCACGTGATCGAGCTGCTGCCCGAGATCTGCACGCTGGACATGGGCTCGGTCAATTTCGGCGCAGGTGCGCTCATCAATACCGCCAGCCAGATCGCGGCGATCGCTGCCGCCATTCCGGCCAGCGTCAAAATCGAGCTCGAGATATTCGATACCGGGCACCTGGCGCTGGCGCGCAAGATGATCGAAGACGGCACCATTGCAGCCGATTCGATCTTCCAGTTCGCCCTGGGCATTCCGTGGGGAGCGCCGGCCAGCACCGAAACCATGCTGCTGCTGCGCAACGCGATCGGCCGCGATGCCATCTGGGCGGCGTTCGGCATCGGCCGCCACGAGTTCCCCATGGTGGCCCAATCGCTGTTGCTGGGCGGGCAGATCCGCGTCGGCCTGGAAGACAACTTCTATCTCGACAAGGGGGTGCAAGCGCAATCGAACGCCCAACTGGTCGACAAGGCCGCAGCCATCGCGGCCGCGCTGGGCCACAGCCTGGCAACCCCCGCCCAGGCGCGCCGCAAGCTGGGACTGGCGGCCGCATAACCGCCATGGCCATGCTCAAGATCGGCTGCATCCAGCTATGTCCAGGCAACGACATGGATGCCAACCTGGACGCCATCCGCATGCAGGTGGCTGCCGCCGCGGCAGCCGGCGCACAACTGATCGTGCTGCCCGAGTTCGCAGCCTTCCTGGACCGTAGCGGCCGCGCCATGACACAAGCGGCCGCCGCCTTGAATCAGCATCCGGCGCTGCCCGCCCTGCAAGCTTGCGCACGCGGACATGGCATCTGGCTGCTGGCCGGCAGCCTGACGGTAAAACTGCCCGGACCGCCGCACAAGCTGGCCAACCGCAGCCTACTGCTCGATGATGCAGGGCATATCGTCGCCGAATACGACAAAGTGCACTTGTTCGATGCGCACCTGCCGGATGGCCGCGATATCGCCGAATCGCGCGCCTACCAGGCGGGCACCCACGCCGCGTTGGCCGATACCCCCTGGGGTCCGGTCGGCCTGAGCATTTGCTATGACCTGCGCTTTCCCGCCCTGTATCGCCGGCTGGCCCAAGCCGGTGCCGTCGTGCTGTGCGTGCCTGCCGCGTTCGCCCGGGAAACGGGTCGGGGCCACTGGCACACGCTGCTGCGGGCCCGTGCCATCGAGAACGGCTGCTACGTCGTTGCCGCGGCCACCTGCGGCGAGCATCCCGGCCGCTGGCAAACCTTCGGGCATTCGCTGGTGGTCGACCCCTGGGGCACGGTCATCGCCGAGGCGGGCGACGCACCCGACATCCTGTTATGCGAGCTGGACCTGGACCAGGTCGCCCACACACAAGCGGCCTTGCCCGCGCTGATGCACGAACGCCCCTTCGAGCTGCGCCGCTTCCCTTTTCCGAACCCCTAGCGAACCTACCCATGCCGATCATCAATGCACCGGAACATCGCTCCCGCTTCGTCGAAACCGCCCAGATGCCCTGGCAGGCCACGGCCTTCGACGGCATCGAAATGAAAGTCCTGTACCAGGACGAGGCCGGACGCTCGGCCATCCTGTTCAAGCTGGCGCCAGGCGCGGTCGTGCCCAGCCACGAGCACACCGCATTGGAAATGACCTACATGCTGGAGGGCACGCTGGTCGATGACGAAGGCAGCGCCAACGCGGGCGACTTCGTGTGGCGCCCGGCGGGCAACCGCCACATTGCCCATGCGCCGCAAGGGGCGGTGTTCCTGTCGATTTTCAACCAGCCCAATGTATTCGACGACGGCCACCCCTTCTTCTCGCGCGGCGGGCGGGACCAGCCATGAGCAAGAGCGCGGCCGATGCATGCCCTCGCACGCTGACGCTGGCGGCGGTGGGTGACTTGTACCTGGGCAGCCCTTTGCGCGGCGAGGCCCATCCGGCATTCCTGGACGCCGTGCAGACGCTGCGCAGTGCGGATGTGCGGCTGGCCAACCTGGAATGCCTGTTGCTGGGCGACGACCTCGCGGGTGCTGCGCAAGCGCCCGGTGCGTGGGCGGGCGCCCCGGCCAGCCTGGGCTCCGAACTGCAATGGCTGGGTCTGGACGTGGTGTCCACGGCCAACAACCATGCCGGCGACTACGGCGATGCGGGCTTGTCCAGCACCTGGGAAGCGCTGCGCCAACTCGGTATCGCACAAGCCGGGACCGGCACCGACCTGGCCGCCGCCCGCCAGCCAGCCTACGTGGATACGCCGGCCGGACGACTGGCGGTCATCGCGGCATCCTCATCGTATTTGCCGCAAGCCCGCGCCGGCCGTCCCGGTGTAGGCGTGCCGGGCCGGCCAGGCGTGGCGCCGCTGCGCTTCGGCACCGCGCATCGGATCGATGCCGAGGCATTCGCGGCCCTGCAACGCATCGCGGCGCAATTGCCGGCCCAGGCCCAGGGCCGGCATCGCGAGCGAGCGTTGGCGCGCGACTATGACCGCGAACATGGCGCCGCCGAGGCCGACGCGCTGTCGTTCTTCGGCACTGAATTCATCCGTTCGGACGGTTATGCCACCGAATCCTGGCCAGCGCCAGACGATCTGCAAGACCTGGAAGACAGTGTGCGGCAGGCCGGAGAACATGCGGATTTCGTCGTGGCCTGCCTGCACACCCACGAATTCGATCACGACCCGCAGCACCCCGCCGCGTTTGCCCAAGTGGCCTGCCGGCGTGCCATCGAGGCCGGGGCCGATGCGGTCATCGGCCATGGCGAGCATGGCGTGCGCGCCGTGGAGATCTGGCAGGGCAAACCCATCTTCTACGGCATCGGCGCCTTTGTGTTTCAACCGTACCGCTACCCGCGCCAGCCGGCCGATTTTCTTGAAGCATACGCAATGCGCGACGCCACGCTGGCGCAAGCCTACCAGGCGCGCCGCGAACGTGCCGGTTTCTTTCAGCGGCTCGACTACTGGGAAGCGATGCTGCTGCGGCTATCGCTGCACCGGCACGGCTCGCCTTCATTCGAGATTCATCCGATAACGCTGTGGCAGCCCGGTCACGACACGCCGACGGGCGTGCCGCACCTGGCCCGCAATGCGGACGGCATCGGGCTGCTGGAGAAGATCGCAGCCTGCAGCCGCCAGCACGGCACGCGTTTGCGACTGGATGAGAAAGCCTGTGTATTGCATGGCCCCTAGCCGGGCCGGCCCCCTTTTTACGTTCCCTTCACCAACAGGAATCTTCGACCATGAAACTCTGGTACCAGCTAGTGTCTTCGGAAACAGGCATGCAGAACTTCATTGCCGCCACACAGGCCCTGTGCGACGGCGCTGCATTGCCGGACACCCGCGTGGAAGTGCGCGGCACCCGGCAAGGCGCACTGGGCGACCAATACCGCCTGTTCTGGAACTACGACGTTCGCGAGATCATCGACAACGCGCTAAACATCCGCAAAGAAGGCGGCTACGACGCTTTCGTGCTGGCCAACTCGCTCGACCCCGCGCTGGTCGAACTGCGCGAGATCATGGACATCCCCGTGGTGTCGTTCATGGAAGTGTGCTGTTTCCACGCCTGCACGATGGGCGAACGCTTCGGGCTGGTGGTGCCCAACATGAAGATGGTGCCGCGCTACCGCGAGATCCCCATCGGCTATGGCTTGCGAGACCGCTTGAGTAGCGTCGAGGCCATCGGCTTCGACAACATCCGCGGTTTTGATGCCGTGTTCACGGATCCGGCGCTGGGCGACGACTGCGTGGCGCAGATCCTGGCAGCCAGCCGCCGCTGCATCGCGCAGGGTGCCGAGGTCGTCATCCCCGCCGGCCCCTCTGCCACCTTGCTAGCCCAGCGCGGCATCTTCGAAGTCGATGGCGTGCCTTTGCTGGACTGCTACCGGCTGCTGGTGAAGGCTTCCGAGCTGGCGGTGGCCATGCGCGAACTGACGGGCGTGCACATCAGCCGCAAGCTGCTTTACCAAGCCCCCGCACAGGAATACATCGACCGCGTGGCGCAAGTGCGCCAGATCGATGCCCTGCGGGGATGACTTTTTTCTAATGAAGGAGACAGCAATGACAAAGAAAGTGATGCTGGTGGTCGAGTTTGAAATCAAGCCGGAACATCGCGACAAGTTCCTGACCATCATGCACGGCCATGCCAGCCGTACCGCCCGCCGCGAAAGCGAGTGCCTGCAGTTCGACGTGCTGCTGCCCGATGACGAGCCGCACAAAGTCTTTCTGGTAGAGGGCTACACCAGCCGCGAAGCCCTGGATGACCACATGGAGAATTCAGGCCTGAAGTTCGTGCGCGAAACTTATAAAGACTGGATCGTCAGCCGCACGATCACCATCTGCGACGTGCTGGCCTAGCCACGCTGCGCAACCGCCACCATGGAACTGCAGCGCCTGGCCATCAACCAGATCACCACTCCCCGCTGGTCGCTGGCCCAAGCCATACAGGGCTACGCAAGGCAGGGGGTGGGCGGCATCGGCATCTGGCGCGACAAGTTGGCCGAATGCGGATTGCCCCAAGCTCGCCGCCTGCTGCGCGACACTGGCCTGCTGGTGCCCTCGCTGTGCAAGGCAGGCGATCTTGCATTGCTGGATGCGCAGGGCCCCCATACGGCACGCGACGATTGCCGACGGGCCATCGACGAGGCGGCCGAGATCGGCGCGGCCACGATCGTGTTCGTGGGCGGCGGCATGGGTACGCACGCCAGCCTGCACGCTGCGCGCGCGCGGCTGTACGACGTGCTGCAAGAGGCCCAGGCGCACGCAAGCCAGGCAGGCGTACGCCTGGGCATCGAGCCCTTTCATCCCATGCATGCCGCCGAGCGGGGCTGCGTCAATACGCTGGCGCAGGCCCATCGCTTGTGCGATGCCCTGGGCCCTGCCGCCAGCGTGGTGCTGGACGTTTTCCATTGCTGGTGGGATCCGGACCTGGACCGTTATCTGGCGCCGCCTTATTTGCAGGCCGTATCCACGGTGCAGTTGTGCGATTGGCGCGTACCGACCCGGCATCCCGTCACTGATCGCGCCATGGTCGGCGATGGCGCGGCCGACGTGGCCGGCATGGTGCGCCGCCTGGAGGCAAACGGCTATCGCGGCCCGTATGAAGTCGAGATTTTCTCGACCGACTGGTGGGCGCGCGATCCCACCGACGTTACCCGGATATGCGTGCAGCGTTGCATGTCGCTCGAACGCGCCTGACGGGAACCTATGACAAGGCGCGCAAGCGCCACACCGGAGACAAACATGTTCAAGACGATACTCTCGATGGCCTGTGGCCGACCGGCGGCCGGCAGGCTGCTGCTGGCGGCGCTGGGCATTGCGCTGGCAGCCTGCGGCACCACCGCGCAGGCCGGCGACTGGCCGTCGCAGCCTTTGCGCATCATCGTGCCCTATACCGCCGGCGGCGCCGTCGATGCGCTGGCCCGCCTGACCGGCCAGCAATTGGCCGCGCGCCTCGGGCAACCCGTGCTGGTGGAAAACAAGCCCGGCGCAGGCTCGAACATCGGCATGGAGGCCGCGGCACATGCGGCCGCCGACGGCTACACACTATTGATGGCGGCCAACTCGCTGGCCACCAACAATTCGCTGTATCCCGATCTGCGCTTCAACGGCCTGCGCGATTTTGCAGCGGTGGCGCAGGTGGGCTACGCCCCACTCATGATCGTGGTGCCCGCCGATTCCCCACTGCGCACGCTGCAGGAACTGCTGGATACGGCGCGCAAGTCGCCGGGCACGCTTAGCTATGCAAGCTCTGGCAATGGCAGCTCGTCGCACCTGGCCGGCGAATCGCTGAAGATCGCTGCCCGCATCGACGTGCTGCACGTCCCTTACCGCGGCGCCGCTCCCGCCATGACCGACCTGCTGGGCGGGCGTATCTCGTACATGCCGGTCAATCCCGCCGAGGCCATGCAGCACATACGCGCCGGCCGCCTGCGGGCGCTGGCGGTGGCCGCCAAGGAAAGGCTGGCCATCTTGCCCGATGTCCCCACGGCTGCCGAAGCCGGCCTGCCCGGCTATGAAGAGGCCGTCTGGTGGGGCCTGGTGGCCCCCGCCGGAACCCCGCCCGCCATCGTGGCACGCTTGAATCAAGCGGTGCGCGCCGCGCTGGATGATCCCGCCATGAAAGAACGCCTGCATGCCCTGGGCGTCATCACGCGGCCAGGCTCTTCCGAGCAATTTGCCGATTTCATCCAGGACGAGACCGCGCGCGCCCGGCAAGTCATTGAACTCGCCCATATCCAGCCGAACTGAACGGCCCACCAGGACACCATCATGAATATCCGCCAAGCACTGCTTTGCGCCGCGGCGTTGGCCGTGGCGCCGCTGCCGGCACAGGCCGGCTATCCCGCCAAACCGATACACATCATCGTCGGGGCGGCCGCCGGCGGCCCCACAGACCAGACCGCGCGCATCGTAGGCGAACGCATGGCAAGCGAATTGGGCGTACCGGTCGTGGCGCAGAATATCGCGGGCGGCGGCGGCAGCCTGGGCGCGGCCGCCGCCGCCCGGGCCCAGCCCGACGGCTACACCTTGCTGATGGGCACCATCAGTACGCATGGCGCCAATCCGTCGCTATACAAGCAACTGAACTACGACGCGATCAAGGACTTCACCCCGATCTCGACCCTGGTGACCTATCCGCTGGTGGTGGTCATCAACCCGCGGCAAGTACCCGCCCGCACCCTGGACGAGCTGATCCGCTACGCCAAGGCGCACCCTGGGAAACTCAATCGCGGCTCGGCGGGAGTGGGTACGTCGATGCATCTGTCCGGCGAGCTCTTCGACAGCATGGCCGGTATCAAGACCACGCATGTTGCCTACAAAGGCAGCGCGCCATCCATGAAAGACCTGGTGGGCGGCCAGATCGACCTGTCGTTCGAGAGCCTTGCGGTGGCATTGCCGCACATCCAGTCGGGACGCCTGCTGGCACTGGCTGTCACGGGCGAGGCTCGCAGCCCGCTGCTGCCCGACGTGCCCACGGTAGCCGACACGCTGCCGGGCTATCGCTTCTCGGCATGGCTGGGCTTGGTAGCGCCGGCGGGCACACCGGCGACGGCCATCGCGACATTGAATGGCGCGGTGCGCAAGGCGCTCGCCGACCCGGCCGTCATCGCGGCGCTGCAGTCGCAGGCCGCGCAGCCGGCATGGAGTACGTCCGAAGCATTCGGTGAACTGATTGCCAGCGATATCGCGCGCCTGCGCGACCTGATCAAGACCGCCGGCATCGCGCCGCAATAGGGGCGAACGCCCGTCAATAACCGACCGACAGGCCCGGCAAGTCGACGATGATGCGTGGCTTGTCCAGGGCCAGGGCGGCGTGCTGGGCGAATTCGCCGCTTTCCTTGGCATCGGATGACAGCACGTCGTAGCCCAGTGCATCGGCCACGCCCATGATCTTGTCCAGCAGCAGCACCTTGCCGCTGGGCCGCAGCGGCTCGCAGCCCAGGGTGTCCCAGGCCGCCTCGAACCAGTCGCGGGCATCGCTCGCGGCCTGCGGGGAAGGCGCCACGTCGACGGACAGATCGACCGTCCGGCGGGCATCGAATATGACGGTCACGTCGCTGCGCATGGCGGGCTCCGGATGTGTAAGAAAAGATGGCGCCAGTATGCCGTGCCAAGGGGGCCGCAGACTGTCAGACCTGCGACATTGCCGCAAGCCTACCAGCCCTTGGTGGCCTCCCAGGTAACGTCGGCGTCTTCGGCCAGCGAACGGCGCATCATGTCCAGCAGCGGGAACGCCCGCTGGTGCAGCTCGACGGTTTGGGCAACGGGGTGCACCGGCGCCTTGTCGTGATCGTCGGCATCGTCGTTCTGGCCAGGGTGGGCGCGTTCGTCGGCCGCGATGGCGGCTTCGATGCCGTCGATGGCCGCCTGAAGCTGGTCGCGGGTAAATACGCCGCGCTCGGGAACATTGTCGCCAAAGGACTTGCCGGCCGCGCGCAGCAGCGGAGCGGCATTGTGCGACAGCATCAGGACTTCGGCGACCGCCTTGGAATGAAACTTGATGAGCATATTGCGGACTCCCACAGTGGATACTTCCATACACTACCGCAATGCGCCGGCTGGCGCCAATGGCAGGATACGAGCATAGGGGCCGTCCGATGGACGGCCCGCCGCCAGAGCGCAAGATGCGGCCCCGCTATCGGAAAAGACGCCAAATCCACGCTATGATCTAGGATATTCCCGTGAATGCCATGGTTTTCGACACGCATACGTACACCCACGCCGTCGTCAAACGGCTTACCGCCGCCCACCAAAGACGACTTACGGCGTGCCGTCACCCCCTGGCCGCCAAAGAAGCCCTCATGGAAGGCTTGGCCCCCGTGAAGACCGACATCGTGCTCTTGAAGTGGATGACGGGCATGGGCTTGGCAGGCGTGCTGTCGCTGATCCTAAAAACTTTCTTCTGATTCCTCCATGCTCCCCGAGCAACAACAACAACTCATCTCGCTGATCCAGGCCGCCGTGGCGCGTGCATTGCCCGAGGCCCAGGCCCAGGTGCTGCTCGAGCGCCCCAAGGTCGCCGCCCACGGCGACGTGGCCACCAACGTCGCCATGCAACTGGCCAAGCCGGCGCGGCGCAATCCGCGCGAACTGGCCCAGGCCATCGTCGACGCCCTGATGGCCGAAACCGCGGCCCGCGCGCTGGTCGAAAGCGCCGAGATCGCCGGCCCGGGCTTCATCAATTTCCGCATCACCGCCGCCGCCCGCCAGGCTGTCGTGCAGGCCGTGGCCGACCAGGGCCAGGCCTACGGGCGCACGCCCGCCACGGGCGATAAAGTGCTGGTCGAGTTCGTGTCGGCCAACCCCACCGGCCCCCTGCACGTGGGCCACGCCCGCCAGGCGGCGCTGGGCGATGCCATTTGCCGCCTGTACGAGGCCACCGGCTGGGAAGTCACCCGCGAGTTCTACTACAACGACGCCGGCAACCAGATCCAGAACCTGGCGATCAGCGTGCAGGCGCGCGCCCGCGGCATCGCCCCCGATTCGCCCGACTACCCGGCCGACGGCTACAAGGGCGACTACCTCGTCGACATCGCGCAAGACTTCATCGCCGGCAAGACCCTGCAGGCCGCCGACGGCGCGGCCGTGACGGCCACCGGCAACATCGACAACCTGGACGATATCCGGGTGTTCGCCGTGGCCTACCTGCGCCGCGAACAAGACCTGGACCTGCAGGCCTTCGGCCTGGCCTTCGACAACTACTACCTGGAAAGCTCGCTGTATACGTCGGGCCGGGTCGAACAGACCGTGCAGGCCCTGGTCGCCAAGGGTCATACGTACGAACAGGAAGGCGCGCTGTGGCTGCGCACCACCGAGCTGGGCACCGGCGACGACAAAGACCGCGTCATGCGCAAAAGCGAAGGCGGCTACACCTACTTCGTACCCGACGTGGCCTACCACAAGGCCAAATGGGAACGCGGCTTTCATCGCGCCGTCAACATCCAGGGCAGCGACCACCACGGCACCGTGGCGCGGGTGCGCGCCGGCCTGCAGGCCCTGGAAGAGGGCATTCCCAAAGACTATCCCGCCTACGTCCTGCACAAGATGGTGAAGGTGATGCGCGGCGGCGAAGAGGTCAAGATCTCCAAGCGCGCCGGCAGCTACGTCACCCTGCGCGACCTGATCGACTGGGTGGGCCGCGATGCGGTGCGCTACTTCCTGATCCAGCGCCGAGCCGACACGGAATTCGTGTTCGACATCGACCTGGCGCTATCGAAAAGTGACGAAAACCCGGTGTACTACATCCAGTATGCCCACGCCCGCATCTGCTCGATGATCGCCAACGCGGGCGCCGACGATGCCCGTGTCGCGCAGGCCGACACCGCCCTGCTGGCGGCGCCATCCGAGTTCGCGCTGATGCAGCGGCTGGCGGGCTTCCCGCAGGTGGTGGCGCAGGCCGCCCAAGAATTGGCGCCGCACCATATCGCGTTCTGGCTGCGCGACTGCGCATCCGATTTCCACGCCTGGTACAACGCCGAGCGCGTACTGGTCGACGACGAACCCCTGAAACTGGCCCGCTTGCGCCTGGCCGCCACGACGCGGCAGGTGCTGGCCAATGGCCTGGCGCTGCTGGGCGTGTCCGCTCCGCAACGGATGTAAGCTGTATCCATGGCCACCAAACGAAAAACGTCCCGACAACCCAACCAACGCGGCAGCACCATGTACGGCGCCCTGGCAGGCCTGCTGATCGGCCTGATCATCGCAGCCGTCGTGGCGTTCTACGTTACGAAAGCGCCCATGCCGTTCGTCGACCGCGCCACCCGCGAACCCGACCGCACCCAATTGCCCGACCCGCGCCAGGCCCCCGATCCCAATCTGGGGCTGTACGGGCGCGACGGCGCGGCCGGCACGCCGCCCAGTGGCCCCACCGCCACGGCCCCCGCGCCGCTGCCGGGGGTGCAGCCTTCGGTACCGCCGCCGCCCAAGGGCCCGTCCGACGAACTCGGCGCGCTGATCGCCACGCTGCCCCCGGGCGGCGCGCAACCCCAGGCGCCAGCCGCGCGGGCGACCCCGCCGGCCCGCGCGCCGGCACCGGCGCCAGCTAGCGGCAAATACTTCCTGCAGGCCGGTGCCTACCGCGTGCTGGAAGACGCCGAAGCGCTGAAGGCGCGCATCCTGCTGCTGGGCTTGCCGGTGGCCGTACAACGCGCCGAGGTCAATGGGATGCAGATCAACCGCGTGCGGGTCGGCCCGTTCGCGCGGCTGGACGACATGAACCGCGCCCGCAGCCGCCTGGGCGAAAACAAGATCGAATCGGCGGTGGTGCGCCAATAGCCGGCGGCCGCCCGCCCATTGAACTTATGCGCGACGCCATTGGTCTGTAACCGTAACTTTTCACTCAGGAACACGCCCGATGCAGTTCTCTACGCTTACCCGCCTTGTTGCTGCCGCGGCGTTGGCCGCATCCACCCTGTTCGCGCCGGCCAGCCAGGCCCAGGGCGCGCAGCCGTACGCCGCCATCAACCCGCCGCTGCCGTCCGACACCCCGGGCAAGGTCGAAGTGCTGGAATTCTTCGCCTACAGCTGCCCGCATTGCGCCACCATGGAACCCATGGTCGAAGCCTGGGCCAAGACGGCGCCCCAAGACGTGGTGCTCAAGCAGGTGCCCGTCGCCTTCAATGCCAGCATGAAGCCCCTGCAGCAGCTGTACTACACCCTGCAAACTCTCAACCGCCCCGACCTGCATGCCAAGGTGTTCACCGCCATGCACGTCGAGCGCAAGCGCCTGTTCGACAAGAAAGCCATGGGTGACTGGGTGGCCGAGCAGGGCGTCGACCGCGCCAAGTTCGATTCGATCTTCGATTCGTTCAGCGTGCAGACCCAAGTGCAGCGGGCCGACCAATTGGCCCAGGCCTATAACATCGACGGCACGCCGGCCTTCGGCGTGGGCGGCAAGTACCTGACCTCGCCTGCCATGGCCGGCAACAGCTACGACGGCGCCCTGCAGGAAGTCGACAAGCTCATCCCCATGGCACGCCAGCAATAAGGCAAGCGGCCACCTGGGTCGGTAGTTCACCACTCGCAGCGCAAGCCCGTGCCCCCAGAGCGGGGAACGCGTAGCGCTTCGGGGGTGGGACTCGACTTCAAGCGGCCGCTTCCAGGGCCTGCGCCAGGTCGGCGATCAGGTCCCTGGGGTCTTCCAATCCGATGTGCAGCCGCACCAGGGCGTTGTCGCCGCCCGTCCAGTAGCGGTGGCGCGCCAGTTCGCCGCGCGTGACCCACTGCACCAGGCTTTCGAAGCCGCCCCACGAAAAACCGATACCAAATAACTGCAACGCATCGACGAAGCGGCGCGAGGCCTCGGGCGACAGGCGCAACTCGACGGCCAGCATGCCGTTCGAACCCGTGCAATCGCGCTGCCACAGCGCATGGCCCGGATCGGCCGGCCAGGCCGGATGGTAGATGCGCGCCACTTCGGGACGCGTGGCCAGGAATTCGCATACCTGCAAGGCATGGCGCGCATGCTGCGCCATGCGTATGGGCAGGGTGCGCACGCCGCGCAAGGCCAGCCAGGCGTCATCGGCGCTGACCGAATAGCCCATGGCGTACTGCGTGCGGTTCAGGCGCTGGGCAACGCCGGCATCGTTGGTGACCACCGCCCCCAGCATCAGGTCGGAGTGCCCGCCCACGTACTTGGTGCCGGCCACGACCGAGACGTGCGCCCCCAGCGCCAGCGGCCGGTACACATAGCCCGACCCCCAGGTGTTGTCGCACGCCAGCACCAGGTCATGGCGTTGCGCAAAGCTGGCCAGGGCCGGGATATCCAGCATCTGGAACAGCAGCGACCCGGGCGACTCGACGTACACCATGCGAGTGTTGGGCCGCAGCAAGGCTTCCAGGTCGTCGGCAGCGGAAAAGTAGGTGATCTCGATGTTCATGCGCTTGAGCAGCGCCGCATCGAGCTCATACACCGGCCCGTAGACGCAATCGGCCACCAGGGCGTGATCGCCCGCCGACAACAGCGAGGTCATGACCATTGTGATGCCGGCCAGGCCCGACGGCGCCAGGTAGGCATGCGTGCCGCCTTCCAGCTCGCGAAACACGTGTTCCAGCGCGGCATGGGTGTCCATGCCCATGCGGCCATAGGTGGCCGCGCGTTCGCCCGCCGCCTTGCGGCGCTGGACGGCCTCGAGGGCATCCAGGTTCTGGAAGCGCACGGTACTGGCCCGCATCGACGGCAGGTTGACCGGCGCTGAACCGGTTTGCGGGTTGAACGACGCGGTGGCGGTGTGCTGCAGCAGCGTATCGATATGCGGAGCTTGGTCTTTGGCCATAGTGGTGCGACATGAAACGACGGGAAGCGGAACCCCGATATTAGGAGATTCGCCGCGTCTGCGGGCAATGGCCATGCCGATTGCCATGCGCGGCCCGCGCGCAGTACGCTTGAAGCCCATTTCACTTTGACCGTTGGCATGCGCCTGGCGCGCGGCCGCCTTCGCCATGCTGCCCTTGGACACACTGCTTGCCTTCTTCGGCATTGCCGTCTTGCTGGCCCTGACCCCGGGGCCCGACAACCTGTTCGTGCTGATGCAATCGGCCATCTGGGGCCGCGCGGCCGGCATGTTCGTGGTGCTGGGCCTGTGCACCGGGCTGCTGGGGCACACGGCCGCCGTGGCCGCCGGCCTGGCGGCGGTGTTCGCGGCATCGCCCCACGCCTTTACAGCGCTGAAACTGATCGGGGCGGCCTATCTGGCCTACCTGGCCTGGCAAGCGCTGCGCGCGCGCGGCGGCCCGGCCCATGCCGAGCGGCCGGCGCCCATGACACGCGGGGCACTGTACCGGCGCGGCATCATCATGAACCTGACCAACCCCAAGGTACTGCTGTTCTTCTTTGCATTCCTGCCGCAATTCACCTCGCCGGCACATGGGCCGGTGGGCTTGCAGGTCATCGAACTGGGCGCGGTGTTCATGGTGGCCACCCTGCTGGTGTTCGGCGCCGTCGCATTTTTTTCCGGCGCCTTCGGGCAGCTTCTGCAGCGTTCGCCCACGGCCGCACGCTGGCTCAACCGCGTGGCCGGCGTGGTATTCCTGGGTTTGGCCGTGCGGCTGGCCACGGCCAGCCGGTAAGGCCCGCCACCGTCCGCCGCCCCCTGGCGGGCAGGCGCCCGATCCTTCCCGCGCACATTCAAAATCGCTAACGCGTTTGAAAATGTTTCTCATTTGCGATACAACGTCGTCTTTTTCCCCATTCTGGAGAACTTCGACGTGGCTCGCCCTGCTTCTACCGCAAAGGCTCGTGCGCGCAATCTTGCCGCTACGCCTACCACGCTTGCCCTGGCCCTGGCCCTGACCTACGCCGCCGGCGCCCATGCCCAGTCGGCATCTTCCCCGCAGACCGGTACAGCATCGAGCCCACAAGACGTTGCCCAACTGCCCGCCGTTACTGTCCAGGCGGCGCCAATCGATGACTCGTTGGAGCACCTGAACGCGCCTGTGAATACGGGCGCGTTGGGCAGCCGCACCCAGTTGGAAACGCCGTATTCGACCACGGTGGTAACCGCGGCCGATATCGAAGAGCGGCAGGTCAACAAGCTGGGCGACGTGTTTGCCCTGGATGCCTCGGTCACGGACAACAGCGCATCCTACGGCGCCTGGGCCAGCTACATGAGTGTGCGCGGCCTGCCGCTGGACTGGCAGAATTCGTTCCGCATCGACGGCCGGCCCTTCCTGAGCTACGTGGTGACCTTGCCTTACGATCATTTTGAACAGATCGACCTGCTGAAAGGCGCTTCCGGCTTCATGTTCGGGTTTGGCTCGCCAGGCGGCCTGGTCAACTACGTGACCAAGCGCCCCACCGACACCCCGGTGCGCAAAGTCGAGCTGGGTTACGTCTCGAAGGGCCTGTTCCGCCAGCACGTCGACGTGGGCGGGCGCGTGGGTGAAGAAGGGGGATTTGGCTATCGGCTGAATGTCACGCACAACGAGGGCAACACGTATAACAATGGCTCGCTGTACCAGACCGCGGTATCGCTGGCGCTGGACGCGCGCCTGAGCGAAAAACTGACCTGGGATTTCCAGTCGATCTACCAGGACCGCAAGGTGATCGGCCAGGAACCCACCATTTACGCCGGGGCCATGGAGGGCACGGAACTGCCTTCTCCGGTGCGAAACAGCAGCAGGCTGGTCGGTGAAGGCCCGTTTGCCGACAACGAGTTCCGCTACTACTCGACCGGCCTGAATTACGAACTGTCGCCCGGCTGGTCGGTGCGCACCGACTACACCTATAACTCGACCAACACGCGCCGCAATGAGTCAGTGTTGTTCTTGCAGAACCAGGCCGGCGATTATGACGACTATCGATCGGATTATGGCGAGAACTATTCGTTCAACCAATGGCAGGCCATGGTGCAAGGCAAGTTCAACACCGGGCCCCTGAGCCACCAGGTGGTCTTGGGCGCGTCATGGCAAAAGCAGAAGAACGACTACAGCAGCAATGGCGTGTACCAGTTGCAGGGTACGGGCAACCTGCATTCGCAGAATACCAACAGGTACTACAGCCAGGGCAGCCTGGACTTGTACCGCGCCGCCGAGATCACGCAAAAGGCCGTGTTCGCCAGCGACACGATCGACCTGACGGGCGGCTGGTCGGTGCTAGGCGGCTTGCGCTACACCGACTACGAGCAGAAGGGCTTCGATCCGGACGGCACGCAGTCTTCCCGCTACAAGAAGAATGGCGTGCTGACGCCTACCGTGGCACTGATGTACAACTTCACGCCGCAAACCATGGCTTACGCCAGCTATATCGAGGCGCTGGAACCCGGCTCGACGGTAAGCAATGTGCATGCGAACTTCGGTGAACTACTCGATCCGCTCAAGAGCAAGCAGTACGAACTGGGCATCAAGACCGAGCACGAAGACTGGGCCGCCACGGCAGCCCTGTTCCGCATCGAGAAAAAAGCGGAATACACCAACGCGGGCAACGAGCTGGTGCAAGACGGAAAGTCGATCTTCCAAGGCCTGGAACTGGGTGCATCGAAGCGCATCGCGCATAACTGGAACGTGGGCGGCAGCGTGATGTTCCTGGATTCGGAATACAAGCGGGGTTCCGATTTCACGGGCAACCGGGTCGCGGGCGCGCCGAAGTTCGTGGCCGCCGCGCAGGTCGCCTATTCGGTGCCGAACTTGCCGGGGCTGCGGCTGCGGGCCGATGTGAAATACACCAGCGCCACCATGCTGGGGGCCTCGAACAAGGTCGAGGTACCCGACTATGCGATCGTGAACATCGGCGCCACTTATGACACCCGCATCTATGGCTACGAAACCACCTTCCGCGCAGGCATCAACAATGTGGCGGACAAGCGCTACTGGCTATACCAGTCGCCAGACTACGTGAAGGCCGGCGACCCGCGTACGTACAGCTTGAGCGCCAGCCTGAAATTCTAGGCGGCAAAAAAACGGCCGGTGCGCCGGCCGCTTCACCTGCCCGAAGGCGGGTCAGCGCGCGGTGAACCGCACGATGCCGTCGGCATCGGTGCGGCGCGCCACCTTGCCCTCGAAGTACAGCGCATGCAGGTGCGCCAGCGCCTCGCCCATGGCGAAGGTAAGCTGGTGCAGGTCGAGCTTGCGCTTGAACAGTACCGGCACGATGTCTGAGGTGGACTGCGGTTGCGCGCATGCCTGCAGCACTTCTTCCAGCCGATCGGCATGGTGCTGGTGCTGCTGCGCAATGCGCTCGTGCAGGCCCTTGAACGGACGCCCGTGCGACGGCAGCACCAGCGTGTCGGCCGGCAGGCCGTCGTACTGGTCCAGCGAATTCAGGTACAGGGGCAGAGGGTTCGAATCGGGCTCGTAGTCGAACACGCTGATGTTGGTGGAAATGCGCGGCAGCACCATATCGCCCGAGATCAGCGTGGCCAGGTCGGGGCTGAACAGCGATATGTGTTCGGGCGCGTGGCCGTAGCCGGCGATGGCGCGCCAGGCACGGCCGCCGATGACGACCTGGTCGCCATGCAGCAGGCGCGTATAGCGCGGCGGCATGGCGGGCACCAGGTCGGGATAGTAGCCGGCGCGGCGGCGGATTTGCTCTTGCGCCTCGGGGTCGGTAAGCCCGTGGCGCGCGAAGTGCTCGACGGCCGCCTGGCCATTGGGGCCCGAGCCCCCGCGGCGCGAGCTCCACAGCGTCGCCACCACGAAATCGGTCATGCTCATCCACAAGGGGGCATCCCAGCGTTCGCACAGCCAATTCGCCAGCCCCACGTGATCGGGGTGCATGTGGGTGACCACCACGCGCAGCACGGGCAGGCCTTCCAGCTCGTTGGCGAAGACCTGTTCCCACAGTTCCTTGACCTGGTCGCGGCTGATGCCGCAGTCGACGATGGTCCAGCCCTGGCGGCCGTCGATCTCATCGCGCAGCAACCACAGGTTGATGTGGTCCAGCGCGAAAGGCAGCGGCATGCGGACCCATTTGACCCCGTCGGCAACCTGCTGGGCGCGGCCGGGTTCGGGCTGCACATCGCCCCAGGGATACTGCAGTTGATGCTCGTTGGGATTCATGTAGGCTCTCGGATATGCTTGACGATTGTTCCAGGCCATCATAATTTACGTTTACGTAAACTGCCAAACACCGCATGTCGCCTACCTGGACGATCTCAGAACTCTCGCGCGAGTTCGACATCACGCCGCGCACCATCCGCTTCTACGAAGACCAGGGCATCGTCAGCCCCGGGCGCGATGGCCGCAACCGCGTGTACGGCGCGCGCGACCGCACCCGCCTGAAGCTGGCGCTGCGGGGCAAGCGGCTGGGCCTGCAATTGTCGGAAATCCGCGCCCTGATCGATATGTACGACGGCCCGGGCGACAACGCCACTCAATTGCGGCAATATCTCGACGTGCTGGCCAAGCACCGTTCGGTCCTGGAACAGCAGCGGCGCGATATCGACGACACCCTGTCGGAAATCGCCGAACAAGAGCGGCAGTGCCACCTGCTGCTGACGCAGAAACCCTGAACGCGCCGCGCCCGGCAGCGGCGTGCCGGAGACCCCGATGTACCTGCCCCGCCATTTCGAAGAAACCCGTCCCGCCGCGCTGCATGGGCTGATGCGCGCCCGGCCTCTGGCGACGCTGGTCACCGGCGATGGCGCGGGCGGCTTCGACGCCAACCACATCCCGCTGTACCTGGACCCGGCCGCCGGCCCGCACGGGGTGCTGCGCGGGCATGTGGCGCGCGCCAACCCGTTATGGCGCCTGATCGGTGACGGCGCCCCCGCCCTGGCCATCTTCCAGGGCGACGAGGCCTATGTCTCGCCCTCTTGGTATCCGTCCAAGCACGAACACGGCAAAGCCGTGCCCACCTGGAACTACGTGGTGGTGCACGCACGCGGCACCCTGCGCGCCATCGACGATGCCGCCTGGCTGCGCGGGCTGCTCGATACCCTGACCGGCGAGCACGAATCGGCTTTCGCGCAACCCTGGTCGGTGGCCGACGCGCCGGCCGACTTCATTGAGAAAATGGTGGCTGCCGTCGTGGGCATCGAACTGCCCATAGAACAGATCGCCGGCAAGTGGAAAGTCAGCCAGAACCAGCCGGCCGCCAATCGGGCCGGCGCGGCGCAGGGGCTGCGCGAGCGCGGCCAGGCGGGGCCCGCCGCCATGGCGCGCCTGGTGGCCGGCTACCCCGACGAGGCCTGAGCCATGACGCTGCTGCACGCGCTGGGCCTGTTCGCGCTGACCGCGGTGGCCGAGATCGTGGGCTGCTACCTGCCGTACCTGTGGCTCAAGCAAGGGCATTCGGCCTGGCTGCTGGTGCCGGCCGCGTGCAGCCTGGCGTTGTTCGTCTGGCTGCTGACCCTGCACCCTACCGCCTCGGGCCGCGTGTACGCCGCCTATGGCGGCGTCTATGTCAGCATGGCACTGCTGTGGCTATGGGCGGTAGACGGCGTGCGGCCGGCGCCGACCGACTGGGCCGGCGTAGGCCTGTGCCTGGCCGGCATGGCGCTGATCATGGCCGGCCCACGCCACGCCTGACGCCCAAGGTGGCGCCAGCCTTACTGCACGCGGATGTTGCTGTCGCGGATGACGCGCTGGTTGTTCGCGTAGTCGGCGCGCACCTGCTCGACGAAATCCTGCCCCATGCCGGTACCGGGCTGCATGAAGTTCTTGTCCAGCATCTGCTGGTACTGCGGGCTGGCCAAGGCCTTGCCGACCTCGTCCAGCATGGGCTGCATGACTTCGGGCGGCACGCCGGCCGGCGCGAACAGCGCGAAATTCGAGAAATAGCGGATGTCGGGCAGGTTCAATTCGGCCATGGTGGGCACCTTGGGCCAGGGCGCCAGCCGCTGCGGCGCCATCACCGCCAACGGCGTCAAGGTACCGGCTTCGACGTGCTGCAGGGTAATGTCGGTGTTGACCACCAGCAGGTCCACTTGCCCGCCCAACCCATCGGAAACCGCCTGGCTGCCGCCCCGGTAGGGCACTTGCAGCATATCGATGCCCAGTTTCTTGTTCAGGGCCGCCATGCCGATGTGGGCCACCGTGCCCAGGCCCGGCACGCCGAAGGTGACTTTGCCCGGATGCTTCTTGGCGTAATCGACCAGTTCGGCGAAGGTGCGCACCGGCAGGGCCTTGGTGGCCAGGATGGCCACCGGACCGACGGCCACGCTGGCCACCGGCACCAAGTCCTTCATCGGGTCGTACGGCGTCTTCACCAGGTTGGGAAAGATGGTCAGCGGGCTGGTCGATGCCAACAGCAGCGTCGTGCCATCGGGCTTGGCGCGCGCCACGGCGTCGGCCCCCACGCTGCCACCCGCGCCAGGCTTGTTCTCGATGATCGTGGCCGTGCCATGCGCGGTCCGCAACACTTCGCCCAGGGCACGGCCCAGGGTGTCATTGGTGCCGCCCGCGGTATAGGGCACCACCAGGGTCAGGGTCTTGCCCGGCCAGGCCGGCTGGGCCTGGGCAGGGGTGGCCACGGCAACGGCAGCGATGGCGGCGACGGCCAAGGCGTGGGCGAATCTCGACAACACGGCAGTTCTGGTCATGACGGCTCCGGTTGAAAACGCAATGGACAACAAATACGGGTGTGCGGCGGCGCACCGCTTCTGCGGGCAAGGTGCCTGGCCTGCTGCGGGCGCCAGGCACCGGGTTCAGGCGCTGCCGTCAGGCCAGGTACTGCTGCGCCAACCGGATCCAGTAGGAAGCCCCCACCGGGATCAAGCTGTCGTTGAAGTCGTAGCTGGTGTTGTGCAGCATGCAGGGCCCCAGGCCATGCCCGGCCATGCGGTGCTCGCCGTCGCCATTGCCCAGGAAGGCATAGCAGCCCGGCTTGGCCTGCAGCATGAAGGCGAAATCTTCCGACGCCATGGCCGGCTCGATGACGCGGGCCTGGTCGGCCCCGACCACGTCGCGCATCACATCCAGGCAGAAGGCGGTTTCGTCGGGGGTATTGACCAGGGCGGGATAGCGCCGCTCGAAGTACACATCGGCCCGGCAACCGTGGGCGGCGGCGATCGGCTCGGCCAGCTCGTGCATGCGGCGTTCGATCAAGTCGACCACCCCGGTGTTGTAGGCGCGCACCGAGCCGCCCAGCCAGGCGCTGCCCGGGATGATATTGGTGACGTCATTGCCCGCCTGCAACTGCGTGATCGAGATGACGGCCGCATCCAGCGGGCGCTTGCTGCGGGTCAGGATGGTTTGCAGCGCCTGGCCGATAGCCAGCACGGCCGGCACGGGGTCGTCGCAATCCTGCGGCGCGGCGGCGTGGCCGCCGCGGCCGGTAACCGTGATCTTGAAGGCGTTGGCGGCGGACATCATCGGGCCGCTGCACACCCCGAAGCTGCCCGCCGGCAGGCCGGGCCAATTGTGCATGCCGAACACGGCCTCGCACGGAAAGCGTTCGAACAGCCCGTCTTCGATCATGGCGCGCGCGCCGGCGCCGCCATTTTCTTCGGCGGGCTGGAACGCGAGGTACACCGTGCCGTTAAAGCCACCGGCCTGCTTCAGGTGACGGGCCGCCGCCAGCAGCATGGCGGTATGCCCGTCGTGGCCACAGCCGTGCATCTTGCCGTCATGGCGCGAGCGGTGCGCGAACTCGTTGGCTTCCTGGATGGGCAGGGCATCCATGTCGGCGCGCAGCAGTATCGCGCGGCTGCCGGTACCGGCCTTCAGCACGCCCACCACGCCGGTGCGCCCGATGCCGGTGTGGGTCTCGATGCCCCAGGCACGCAGGCGCTCGGCCACCAGGCTGGCGGTGCGATGCTCGTCGTAGGCCAGTTCGGGGTGGGCGTGGATATCGCGCCGCAGTGCAACAATTTCGTCCAGGTCGGCGAGTTCGATCACGGCAGAGTTCTCCAGTAAGGCATTCGGGTACCCAGGCCGCTTCAACCCCGGATGCCTGGTATCCCTTGGAAGCCAGGCGCCCGGAGTCGAGGCTGACCTGTATGACAGGTAGCCCCCAAATTCTTGCATGGTCAAACAAGTGGGCCGGGTGTTTTTTCTTAGGGGAAAACCCGTGTCCACTTTACGTTTACGTAAACGTAATATTAAGCCTCGCCATTGCCTGGGCGTGCGCTGCGGCGCATCATGGATCCGGCCAGTACCCGAGCCTGCGCAGGACTCTGCAATGTAAGCACACACTCTCACGGAGACTTCGATGAATCTTCCCGGTTTGAACTTCGACTTGGGCGAAGACCTGGACATGCTGCGCGACGCCGTGCGCACGTTCGCGCAGGCCGAGATCGCGCCGCGCGCCGCCGAAGTCGACCGCAGCGACCAGTTCCCCATGGATCTGTGGCGCAAGTTTGGCGAGCTGGGCGTGCTGGGCATGACCGCCAGCGAGGAATACGGCGGCGCCAACCTGGGCTACCTGGCGCATATGGTGGCCATGGAAGAAATCTCGCGCGCCAGCGCGTCGGTCGGGCTGTCGTACGGCGCCCATTCGAATCTTTGCGTGAACCAGATCCACCGCAATGGCACGGCCGACCAAAAAGCCCGCTACCTGCCCAAGCTGATCTCGGGCGAGCACGTGGGCGCCCTGGCCATGAGCGAGCCGGGTGCGGGGTCCGACGTGGTCAGCATGAAGCTGCGCGCCGACAAAAAGGGCGACCGCTACGTGCTCAACGGTACCAAGATGTGGATCACCAACGGCCCCGATGCCGACACCCTGGTGGTCTACGCCAAGACCGATCCCCAGGCTCACCAGCGCGGCATCACGGCCTTCCTGGTGGAAAAATCCTTCAAGGGCTTCTCGGTGGCGCAGAAGCTCGACAAACTGGGCATGCGCGGCAGTCATACCGGCGAGTTGGTGTTCCAGGACTGCGAAATCCCCGAGGAAAACGTGCTGGGCCAGGTCAACGGCGGGGTCAGGGTGCTGATGAGCGGCCTGGACTACGAGCGGGCCGTGCTGTCCGGCGGGCCGCTGGGCATCATGCAGGCCGTGATGGACGTGGTGGTGCCGTATATCCACGACCGCAAGCAGTTTGGCCAGGCCATCGGCGAGTTCCAGCTCATCCAGGGCAAGGTAGCCGACCTGTACACCACGCTGCAGGCCAGCCGGGCCTTCTGCTATGCCGTGGGCAAGAACCTGGACCAGCTTGGCGCCGAACACGTGCGGCAGGTACGCAAGGACTGCGCCGCGCTTATCCTGTACACCGCCGAGAAGGCCACCTGGATGGCCGGCGAAGGCGTGCAGATCCTGGGCGGCAACGGCTATATCAACGAATATCCCACCGGCCGCCTGTGGCGCGATGCCAAGCTGTATGAAATCGGCGCGGGCACCAGCGAGATCCGCCGCATGCTGATCGGCCGCGAACTGTACGCCGAGACCGCCTGACCCACCGGCCATGATCTACAGCGGCGACGTCCAGCGCATCGAGCCGGCTGCGGCCCCCCAGCCCCAGCCGCTGGCCGTGGCGCATCAGATCCTGGCGGGTTTCGACCGCCACTATGCCTTGTTCCGCTACAGCGCGCAGCGCGCCAAGGCACTGTTCGAATCGGGCGATTGGCATGGCATTCAGCAGTTGTCGCGCGAGCGCATCGAATACTACGACATGCGCGTGCGCGAATGCGCCACGCAACTGCACCGGGTGCTGCGCGACTCGGCGGCGCCCGAGGGCGCGGCGGCCAGCCTGACGCCGGCGCAAACCGCCTTCTGGCAAGACGTGAAGCAGCAGTTCGTGGGACTGCTGGCGGGCCACCGCCAGCCCGAATGCGCCGAGACGTTCTTCAATTCGGTGTCGTGCCGCATTCTGCATCGCGACTATTTCCACAACGACTTCCTGTTCGTGCGGCCCGCGGTCGCCACCGACTACCTGGACAGCCGTATCCCCTCGTACCGGGTGTACTACCCGCTGGCCGAAGGCCTGCGCAAGAGCCTGATCCGCATGGTGGCCGACTTTGGCCTGGCGGTGCCATACGCCGACCTGCCGCGCGACACTGGCCTGCTGGCGCGCGCCGCGGTGCGCCAGTTGCGCGCCCAGTGGCCGCGCCACCTGGGCGGGCGGCTGGCCTCGGATTGCCAGGTGCAGGTGGTGGGTTCGCTGTTCTTTCGCAACAAGGGCGCCTATATCGTCGGCCGCCTGGTCAACCAGGGCAGCGTGCACCCCTTTGCGGTGGCGATGACGCGCAACGCCGCCGGCCAGGTCGAGCTGGATGCACTGCTGCTGGGCGCCGACGACCTGAGCACGCTGTTCAGCTTTACGCGCGCCTATTTCCTGGTGGACATGGAAACGCCGGCCGCCGTGGTCAGCTTCCTGTCCAGCCTGCTGCCGCGCAAGCCCAAGGCCGAGCTGTACACCATGATCGGCCTGCAAAAGCAGGGCAAGACGCTGTTCTACCGCGACTTCCTGCACCACCTGGCGCACTCGCGCGATGCCTTCGACATTGCGCCCGGCATCAAGGGCATGGTGATGTGCGTGTTCACCCTGCCGTCGTATCCCTACGTGTTCAAGCTGATCAAGGATCACATCGACAAAGACGGCATCGACCATGCCACGGTGCGGCGCAAGTACCAGATGGTGAAGCTGCACGACCGCGTGGGGCGCATGGCCGATACTTGGGAATACTCGCAGGTGGCGCTGCCGCGCGCGCGCTTCGCGCCGGCATTGCTGGATGAGCTGCGCCAACGCGTGCCCAGCCTGCTGGAAGAAAGCGCCGACACGGTAGTGATCCGCCATGTGTATATAGAGCGCCGCATGACGCCGTTGAACCTCTACCTGCAACGTGCGCCCGAGCCGTTGCTGGACCAGGCCATGCGCGAGTACGGCGATGCCATCCGGCAGTTGGCCGCCGCCAATATTTTCCCGGGCGACATGCTGTACAAGAACTTCGGCGTCACCCGGCTGGGCCGCGTGGTGTTCTACGACTACGACGAAATCCAGCGCATGACCGAAATGCAGTTCCGGCGCATTCCGCCCGCCCCCAATGAAGAGGCCGAGCTGGCCAGCGAGCCCTGGTACGCCGTGGGGCCCAATGACGTGTTTCCCGAAGAGTTCGAACGCTTTCTGCTGGGCGACCCGCGCGTACGGCGGGCCTTCCTGCGGCACCATCCCGACCTGCTGCAACCCGAGTGGTGGCAGGCCTGCCGCACCCATGTGGCGCAGGGTCGGATCGAAGAGTTTTTCCCGTACGATACCGACAGGCGGCTGCGCCGCGACAGCGCCCCGCAGCGCGTCGCCGCATCGTGACGCCAGTCCCCTTGTCTTGATTTCCAGGAGTTCATCATGTCTGATCCCGTCGTCATCGTTTCGGTTGCCCGCACCCCCATGGGAGGCATGCTGGGCAGCCTGTCCGGCCTGGCCGCCCACGAGCTGGGCTCGGTCGCCATCAAGGCCGCCGTCGAGCGCGCCGGCCTGAAGCCGGAGCAGGTCGACGAAGTCATCATGGGCAACGTGCTGCAGGCCGGCCAGGGCCAGGCGCCGGCCCGCCAGGCGGCGCTGGGCGCGGGCCTGCCGCTGGGCGTGGCATGCACCACCATTCACAAGGTGTGCGGATCGGGCCTGAAGGCCGCCATGTTCGGCCACGATCTGCTGGCGGCCGGATCGGCGCGCGTGGTGGTGGCCGGCGGCCAGGAAAGCATGAGCAACGCCCCCTACCTGATGCTGAAGGGCCGCCAGGGCTATCGCTATGGCCATACCACTGTCTACGACCACATGGCGCTCGACGGCCTGGAAGACGCCTACGACCGCGGCAAGGCCATGGGCGTGTTCGCCGAAGACTGCGCCACCAAGTACAGCTTCACCCGCGAGCAGCAAGATGCCTATTCGCTCGAATCGCTGCGCCGCGCGCGCGCCGCCAGCGAGGACGGCAGCTTCAAGTGGGAAATCGCCCCTGTCACGGTGGCCGGCCGCAAGGGCGACACCGTGGTCGACACCGATGAAGCGCCCGCCAAGGCCATGCCGGAAAAAATCCCCACCCTGAAGCCGGCCTTCAAGAAAGACGGCACCGTGACCGCCGCCAATTCGTCGTCGATCTCCGACGGCGCGGCCGCCATGGTGTTGATGCGCGCGTCCACCGCCGAAGAGCTGGGTGTAAAGCCGCTGGCCCGCATCGTGGCCCACAGCCAGCATTCGCAAGAACCGGGCTGGTTCACCACCGCGCCCGTCGGCGCGCTGAAGAACCTGTTCGCCAAGACCGGCTGGAAGGCCGAAGACGTCGATCTGTACGAGATCAACGAAGCCTTCGCCGTGGTGGCCATGGCCGCCATGAACGATTTCAAGCTGCCGCACGACAAGGTCAACGTGCATGGCGGCGCCACCGCGCTGGGCCACCCCATCGGCGCCTCGGGCGCCCGCCTGGTGGCCACGCTGGTGGGCGCGCTGCGCAAGACCGGCGGCAAGCGCGGCGTGGCCACGCTGTGCATCGGCGGTGGCGAAGCGGTGGCGATGGCAATCGAGATGATGTAACCAGCAAAACCCCTTGGGTGTCTGACTCCCGCAGGGTGTCTGACACCCACAAGATTTGATCTATACCGCAGTACACACCCCGGTGTCAGGCACCCTCCGGGAGCCTGACACGCATAGGAAGAGCTTCATGCCCACCATCGAATCCCGCATCAATCCGCGCTCGCAAGACTACGCCGACAACGCGCATGCCATGCAGGCGCAGTTGGAAGACCTGGCCCGCCTGCTGGCGCAGACCGCGCTGGGCGGCAGCGAAGCTTCGCGCGCCAAGCATGTGGCGCGCGGCAAGCTGTTGCCGCGCGAGCGCGTCGAGCGCCTGGTCGACCCGGGCAGTCCGTTCCTGGAACTGTCGCCCATGGCGGCGCACGGCATGTACGACGGCGAGGCCCCCGGGGCAAGCCTCATCACCGGCATCGGCCGGATCGCGGGCACCGAATGCGTCATCGTATGCAACGATGCCACGGTCAAGGGCGGCACCTACTACCCCATGACCGTCAAGAAGCACCTGCGTGCGCAAGAGATCGCCACGCAGAACCGCTTGCCGTGCGTGTACCTGGTGGATTCGGGCGGGGCCAACCTGCCGCAGCAAGATGAGGTGTTCCCCGACCGCGACCACTTCGGCCGCATTTTCTACAACCAGGCCATGATGTCCTCGCAAGGCATCGCCCAGATCGCCGTGGTGATGGGCTCGTGCACGGCCGGCGGCGCCTATGTGCCCGCCATGAGCGATGAGTCCATCATCGTGCGCAACCAGGGCACCATCTTCCTGGGTGGCCCGCCCCTGGTAAAAGCGGCCACCGGCGAGGAAGTCAGCGCCGAAGACCTGGGCGGCGGCGACGTGCACACGCGCCTGTCCGGCGTGGCCGACCATCTGGCCGCCAATGACCTGCACGCGCTGCAGTTGGCGCGCAGCGCGGTAGCGCGCCTGAATCGCCAGAAACCCGCGCCGCTGGCGCTGGCGCCCGTGCGCGAACCGCGCTACGACCCCACCGAACTCAACGGCATCATTCCCGCCGACACGCGCAAGCCCTACGACGTGCGCGAGATCATCGCCCGCATTGTCGACGGCTCGGACTTCGACGAATTCAAGGCGCGCTTCGGCACCACCCTGGTAACCGGCTTCGCGCACATCCACGGCATGCCGGTGGGTATCGTGGCCAACAACGGCATCCTGTTTTCGGAATCGGCGCAGAAGGGCGCCCATTTCATCGAGCTGTGCGCGCAACGCAAGATCCCGCTGGTGTTCCTGCAGAACATCACCGGCTTCATGGTGGGCCGCAAGTACGAAAACGAAGGCATCGCGCGCCACGGCGCCAAGATGGTAACCGCCGTGGCCACCGCCAATGTGCCCAAGTTCACGGTGCTGATCGGTGGATCGTTCGGGGCCGGCAACTACGGCATGTGCGGCCGCGGCTTTTCGCCGCGCATGCTGTTCATGTGGCCCAACGCGCGCATTTCCGTCATGGGCGGCGAGCAGGCCGCCAGCGTGCTGGCCACCGTGCGGCGCGACGGCATCCAGGCCAAGGGCGGGCAATGGCCGGCCGAAGACGAAGAAGCCTTCAAGGCGCCCATCCGCGCACAGTACGAGCGCGAAGGCCATCCGTACTACGCCACGGCGCGGCTGTGGGACGACGGCATCATCGCGCCGGCCGACACGCGCCGCGTGCTGGGCCTGGCGCTGTCGGCCGCCCTGAATGCCCCGATCGAAGAGACGAGATTTGGTGTTTTCCGGATGTGAATGGGACCCACCCCCGATGTGCCCCGCGTCCCCACCTCGCGGCCTGCAGGCCGCGCGGATTCGTCAGGCGCGGGCTCATCCCTCAAGGGGGCGGCGTCGACGGACCGGCGGAGCCGGCTCCGTGACGCCCCTGATGGCACTGATGCTGCAGCGAAGCACCGCCGTACTAACGAAGAATTCCAGACTGGATGAGACACATGTTCGATACCTTGCTGATTGCCAACCGCGGTGAAATCGCCTGCCGTGTGGCTGCCACCGCCCGCCGCCTGGGTATCCGCACCGTGGCGGTATATTCCGATGCCGATGCGGGGGCGCGGCATGTGGCGGCTTGCGATGTGGCGGTGCATATTGGCGGCCCCGAGCCGCGTGCCAGCTACCTGCGTGCCGACGCCATCCTGCAGGCGGCGCGCGATACCGGGGCGCAAGCCATCCACCCCGGCTACGGGTTCCTGTCCGAGAACGAAGCCTTCGCGCAGGCCGCCGCCGATGCCGGCATTGCCTTCGTGGGGCCGCCGGCCTCAGCCATTGCCGCCATGGGCAGCAAGTCGGCCGCCAAGTCGCTGATGGAAAAAGCCGGCGTGCCGCTGGTGCCCGGCTACCACGGCGACAACCAGGACCCGCAGTTCCTGAAAACCCAGGCCGACGCCATCGGCTACCCGGTGCTGATCAAGGCCAGTGCCGGCGGTGGCGGCAAGGGCATGCGGGTGGTGGAATCGGCCGAAGCCTTCCTGGATGCACTGGCCTCGTGCCAGCGCGAAGCGGCGTCCAGCTTTGGCGATGACCGCGTGCTGATCGAACGCTATCTGCAAAAGCCGCGCCACATCGAGATCCAGGTGTTCGCCGACACACAGGGCAATTGCGTGTACTTGTTCGAGCGCGATTGCTCGGTGCAGCGGCGCCACCAGAAGGTCATCGAAGAAGCGCCGGCCCCCGGCATGACGCCCGAGCGGCGCCAGGCCATGGGCGAAGCCGCCGTGGCGGCGGCGCGCGCGGTGGGCTACGTGGGCGCGGGCACGGTGGAGTTCATCGCCGAACCCGACGGGCGCTTCTATTTCATGGAAATGAATACCCGCCTGCAGGTCGAGCATCCGGTCACCGAGATGATCACCGGCCACGACCTGGTGGAATGGCAACTGCGGGTAGCGGCCGGGCAGCCGCTGCCGGCGGCCCAGCAAGACCTGCGCATCAGCGGCCATGCCATCGAGGCGCGCATCTATGCCGAGAACCCCGACAAGGGCTTCCTGCCATCGATCGGCACGCTGGCCTACCTGGAACTGCCGCCGCATGCCGCCTTCGTCAACGGCGAAGTCCGCGTGGACGGCGGCGTGCGCATGGGCGATACCATCACGCCGTACTACGACCCCATGATCGCCAAGCTGATCGTGCACGGCGCCGACCGCGACCAGGCCCGCGCACGCATGATCCAGGCACTGGCGCACACCCATGCCGTGGGCGTGCAGACCAACGTGGCCTTCCTGACCCGGCTGATGCAGGACGATGCCTTCGCCGCGGCCGACCTGGACACCGGCTTGATCGAGCGCCGGCGCCAGACCCTGCTGCCGACGCCGGCCGACGCCGACGCAACGGCCCTGGCGCTGGCCACGGCCGCCGTCCTGGTACGCCAGGGCCAGGCGCAATCCACCGGCCTGCAGGCCGCCAGGCCGGCCACCGACCCCTGGGACGTGCGCGACGGCTGGCGCCTGGGCGGGCGCTACCGGCAGGCCGTGCAATGGCTGGATGGCGACACGCTGCGCGACGTGGCGGTCGCGCGCGAGGGGCAGGCGTGGACGCTGGCCTGCGACGGCCAGCCCCAGGCTTTCTCATGGCGCGCGCAGCCCAGCGCCAACCCCAACCTGGCGTACGGCCTGCGCATCGCGCTGGACGGCCGCGAAAACGCGGGCACGGTGGTACTGCACGGCGAAAAGGCCTATGTGTTTCGCGAGGGCCGCACGCAGGTGCTGGGCCTGCATGATGCGCTGGCCCACGCGCAGGATAGCCAGGCCGATCACGCCGGCGGGCTGACCGCGCCCATGCCGGGCAAGATCATCTCGATCGCCGTGCGGGCGGGCGACAGCGTGTCCAAGGGCCAGGCGCTGCTGGTCATGGAAGCCATGAAGATGGAACACACGATTTCGGCCCCCGCCGACGGCAAGGTACAGGAAGTGTTCTATGCCGTCGGCGACCAGGTGGCCGAAGGGGCGGAGCTGGTGGCCATCGAGTAGTGCCGCGGCCGGCCGGCAGGGCTTTTCCTGCCGGCCATCAGCCGCACGACTGCTCGAAAAATGCCAGTACCTGTTCGCCCAGCCACTGCTCGGGGGTATTGAAATGGGCCATGATCGATACGTGGTTGTGATCGGGCAAGGCAATGTGCAGGGGCGCCGCCGCGCGGGCCTTGCCTAGCGCCAAGGCGAATTCCAGGCCGTAGATATCCAGCAATGGGTTCTCGTATTCGGCATTGGCCACCAGCACGGGCACGCTTGCACGCGCGGCATGGGCCAGCGGCGACCAGGAATCGTAGCGCGCCGGGTCGTTTCCGAAGTACGCCCTGACGCCGGCTGCGTTGGGATTCACGGCAAGGGTGTCTGCCTTCAGCCGCGCAGAAACAAGAACGGCGCAGCGTGCAGCGAGCGGCGCCAATCCATGGAACGGGTCGCACGCCAAGGTGGCAACATGTGTGCCTCCGGCAGAATGGCCCATGAGGCAGACCTTGCCAGGGTCTCCGCCGAATGCGTGGACGTGCCGAGCGACCCATTGGCATGCCAGCGATACGTCGGCTGCGCCGCCAGGGTAGGGCGCATCCTGCGCAAGCCGGTATTCCACGTTGATACCGATGCATCCGTGGCGCGCGAACCAAGTCAGCACGTTACCGTACATCTCGGCATTGATATCTTTCGCACCCCTGATGAAGGCGCCGCCATGCACAAAGAGAACCACAGGCGCGCGATGCGCCCCGGTTGGCCGATACACGTCCAGGACCTGACGAGGGTGATCGCCATAAGCCAGGTTGCCGACGACATCGACCCTTGTTTTAGGCGACCGCGCCAGCAAGGGCAAGTACAGCGCCTTGGTCTCATCCCCGGCTTGGCGTATGTCTTGCTGCCACCGCGCACCGATGTCGCGCAGCCGCCGTGTGAGAAGTTCGGGGCGCATTGGCATGGTGCTGGCGGAGTCAGGCGGATGCGGGCAGGAATGCGATGCCCTCGATCTCCACCAGCCACTCGGGCCGGGCCAAGGCCTGCACGATCAAGACCGTGGATGCCGGCCTGGCCTCGCCGATGAAATCAGCCCGAATCGGGCCCAGCAGCGGCAGATCCGATGGCCGGGTCAGGAACGTGCTGACCTTTACAAGGTGCTCGACCTGCATGCCGGCAGCTGACAAGACAGCCACCAGGTTTGACCATGCCTGGCGCGCCTGGGCGTCAAAGCCATCCACCAGTTTGCCGCCTGGATCCACCCCGACCTGGCCTGCAATATGCAGCCAGGTCCCTGGACCGTGGGATGCAATCGCCAGGCTGTACGGGCCCAGCGGAGGGGCTGCCTCGGCTGCGGCGAGGATGCGGTTCGACATGGGGCGGCTCACTGAACGCTATCGTCTATTTCTGGCACACGGGGAATCTCGACGCCATATGCGCCCACATCTTCACGGATCTGGTTCAAGCCCTTGCGGATGATTGCCAACTCCTGGTCTGGATGGGTTGCGCCCAGGCCGTGGTCTGCGGCCAGGGCGCGATTGCGCCCCGACCTGGCCCGCTCGTCGTCCGGCAAATTGACCACCGCATAGACGCCGTTAAGCAGGCTGCCCCTGAGTTTCTTCGCTACCTTCTCTCCAATGGTGTGTTTCTCTGCTGCCGGCAGTTCAGAGAAAAAGCGGCGCATGATGATGCGGCCAAACTGGATATGGCGGGCCTCATCCCGCAGGATGAGCCGACAGGCTTCGCGAATCGACGCGAATCGCGCATTTTCATAGCGTGCCTGAAGCAGTTCGCCGGAAAGCTGCTCGAACAAGGTATTGACCGACAGGCCTGCGTAGAAGCTCATCGCCTTCTCGTCTTTCTCGTCGTGGAAGCGAGGGATGATGTCCTTGAAGTAGTCCGCCCGCGGTATGGCCTCATAGCCATTCAGATGCTCGGCGATTCGGAAGCTGGCTTCATGATGCCGGAATTCTTCGGCGATGAAGTTGGTGATGTGCTGCTTTATCTCGAAGGGTTGGTGCGAAAAGATCGCGTCGCGCAAGCGTTCGGCGCCATAGGGGGTTGCGCCATGCTCCATCCAGGCACGCAGGCTCCACCATTCTGCCCCCGCAACGCGTACCTCGTCAGGAAGATCGGCCTCCTTCAGATCGGAATAGTCGATATCGGCAACGGGGTCCCAGGCGAGATCCCGCGCTTGCGTGCACAGGCGCCAGACTTCCGGGTACTCGATCGCCGCGACCACCGGATAAGGATTGGGAACCTGGGGAATTTCTTCGAGCAAGGACGGTTGCATCTGATCGATCCTCAAGTGGAAACAGAGAAAGGCCTTGAAGAGGGTCATGCTAGGGGGGTGATTTTGATCTATCCAATACTATTTACATAGGCGGGTGATTCGTGTCAGATATTGCCAACCTGACTTCGCATACTCGGTGACGCCCATGTTCGAATTCCGCCTGGTTCGCCAGTTTGTCGTCGTCGCCGAAGAATTGAACTTTCGCCGGGCGGCTGAGCGGCTGCATATGTCGCAGCCGCCGCTGTCGACCGCGATGCAGAATCTCGAGGCCGATATCGGTACGGCCCTGCTCGATCGCAGCAAGCACCACGTAAGGCTGACACCGGCAGGGCAAATCTTCTATAGAGATGCGATACGGCTGCTGCAATTTGCCGAACAGTCGCGCGAGCGCGCCCGCCGGACAGGCAGCGGCCTTGAAGGTGCGCTACGCCTGTCCTTCGTGCCTAGTGCCGCACTGGATGTGCTGCCGGAAATCTTCAAGCGATTCCAGCTCGACTACCCGACCGTGCAGCTGACGCTGACGGCGGAAACCACGCGCCGGCAACTCGAGGATGTCCATAACGGACACTCGGACCTCGCGCTGCTGGTCGGGCCGCTGTACGACTCGCGGGGGCTCGAGCTTGTCGGGCTGCGTCCGCAGCACTTCGTTATCGCCGTCCCGATCGGGCATCCGTTGGCCAAGCGCCAGAAAGTAAAGATGAAAGAGCTGGCAGCGGAACCATTCGTCTCCTTTCCCGCAGCCGAGGGAACGGGCTTTGTCAGCGCGCTGCTGGGGGCTTGCCAGGCCGCGGGCTTCATGCCCAGGGTCGTCCAGGAAGCCTCGCAGATGCAGGCCATCTTGACCCTGGTGGCCGGCGGACTGGGCATCGCGCTGGTACCGTCTTCCATGCGCCGCCTGCATATGGAAGACGTGTGCTTTCTCGAGATTGCCGAGCCGAGAAACCCGCCCACCTATCAACTGGTATTTGCCTACGGCACCGGGAATGACAACCCCGTCATTCAGGCTTTCCTGGCAAGCGCGCTGGGCTCGGCGCATCCCGCGGGGAACCAGGATGACGGCACTGATCCGGCGTGAGCAAGGCATGGGGCGTGATTCGTCGGACGTATCAACGCCTGCCTTGATCGGTATTAGACAAGCAGGTATTAAGTTGGGAGCATCTGGCACAAGTCAAGATCATCGCCCAGCAATGGAATGTCACCGTGACGGATGAATTGCATGAACCGACTGTGCCGACTGATTGCGCCTGTGGCCTCCTGTATCCTGCCCGCCCTTGCGGGACAGGCGGCAGCCCAGGACTTCCCTGCCCACCCTGTCGCACTGGTGGTTCCTTATCCGGCAGGAGGCTCCGCCGATATCCTGGCGCGCGCCATCGGCGAGAAGCTGGGAGAAAAACTGGGCCAGCCGGTCGTCGTCGAGAACAAAAGCGGCGCAGGAACGGCAATAGGTGCGCGCTATGTTGCACAGGCACCGGCCGATGGCTACACATTGCTCTTGGGCACGGTCAGCTCGCACGCCATCAACCCGGCAATCGCGAAAGTCGGCTATGACCCGATCCGCGACTTCGCGCTGGTGGCCCCTGTGGCATCGACGCCCTTCGTGCTGGTGACACCTGCCGCATCGTCGTTTCGGACCCTGTCGGACGTGATCGCCGCGGCGCGCCGGCAGCCGGAACCCCTGGACTACGCCTCTGCCGGTCCGGGAACGTCCAACCATTTGGCGGGCGAGATGCTGGCCAACGCCACCAAGGTCCGGTTGGTGCATGTTCCGTATCGCGGCAGCGCGCCTGCCCTGGTGGACGTAATGGCCGGCCATGTGCCGCTGATGTTCGACCTGCAGACCACGTCGATTCCCAATATCCGCCAAGGCAAACTGCGCGCGCTGGCCGTCACCAGCCTGCAACGCAGCTCGCTGCTGCCCGGCGTACCTACGGTGGCGGAAAGCGGCATGCCTGGCTTCGAAGTCAGCGCCTGGTTTGCGGTATTCGCGCCGGCGAAGGTTCCCGCGCAGACGTTGCAGCGCTTGCAGGCCGCCATGTCCGCCGTCATGGATTCAGACGACCTGAAGCAGCAACTGCGCCAGATTGGTGCGGAACCAGACCCGCGGTCTCCCGGGGAGTTTGCGGTCTACCTTGAACAAGAAATCAAGAAATATGCGGCAGTCGTGAAGGCTGCTGGCCTGGCCCCCCATTGAGTATCGGAAGATCGCCAAGCCAGCCGCCGACGGCAAGGTGCAGGCCGTGTTCTCGCCGCGGGAGACCAGGCTGCGAAGGGCTCGAGCGGGGTGCCAGCGGCGCCTGGCGCCCCTGCCCGGTACCCCGCCCTACCCGTGCAAGCGCCGAATGAGGCCGATCAGACCACCCGCATTGTCGCTGGACGAACATTTGTTGCACTGCAACTTTACCGGTGCCCGCCTGGCTTCTTATCTTGTCGCCATGTTTCCCGACCTGGCCTGGCCACACTGATGCCACCGCAAGACGCCACCGCAGTTTCCGCCACGCAAAAGACTTGCCGGATCCTGGCCAGCCTGTCCGACCAGCGCGTGCACCGGCTGACGGATGTCGCGCAAAGCGCCTCGCTGGATATCTCCACGGCGCGGCGCATCCTGAAAGACCTGGAAGCCGAAGGCTTCGTGGAACGAGACCCCGTCAGCAAGCACTACATGCTGGGCCCGCAGGTATACGCCATGCACCACGCCATGGTCGACGGCCTGGACCTACGCGGGCTGGCCCGGCCCGCCCTGATACGCCTGGCGCGCCAGTTCGGCGACACCGTCATCCTGTCGCTGCCCATGGGCTGGGAATCGGTCTGCCTGGACCTGTGCTTTGGCGACTACCCCATCCGCGCCAACTACCTGCAAGTGGGCAGCCGCCGGCCGCTGGGCGTGGGTGCCGGCAGCCTGGCGCTGTTGTCGACGCTGGACGAATTCGAATCGAACGCGGTACTGCCCATGGTGCGGCAGCGCCTGGCCGCCAAATATCCGCGCTTTCCCGAGCACGACCTGGCCGCGGCCACGCAGCGCGCCCGCAGCCTGGGCCACGCCATGCTGCTGGACGTGGTGGTGGAAAAAATGGGCGGGCTGGGCGTGGCGGTACGCGGGCCCAGCGGACGGGCGATCGCCGCGCTGAGCGTGGCCGCACTGAACGAACGCATCGAATCGCGCGAACAGGAACTGGCGCTGGCGCTGTCACACGAGGCACGCGAAATCGAACGCGCGTGGTTGCCGCATGCCTGAGCGCCATACGCAACGGGCCTACGTGCTGGCGGCGGCCACCACGCGCTTCGGCCGCCACGAAGGCGCCAGCGCGCTGGACCTGATGGCCCAGGCCGCCAACAGCGCCTTGGCGCAATCCGGCCTGGCGCGCGGCGATATCGATGGCGTGCTGTGCGGTTACGCCACCACGTTTCCGCACCTGATGCTGGGCACGCTGCTCAGCGAGAAACTGGGGCTGGACCCGCGCTATGCACACGGCATGCACATGGGGGGCGCCACCGGCGCGGCCATGGTGATGCTGGCGCGCGAACTGCTGCGTGCCGGCACCTGCCGCCGCATCCTGGTGGTGGCTGGCGAGAACCGGCTGACCGGACAGGCCGTGGACACGTCCATCCAGACCCTGGCGCAGGTCGGCGAAGCCGATACCGAAGTGCCCAACGGCGCGTCGGTGCCGGCCTACTACGCCCTGCTGGCCTCGGCCTATATGCACCGCACCGGCACCCGCCGCGAGGCAATGGCCGGGTTCGCGGCATTGATGCGGCACAACGCCGCCGGGCACCCCCATGCACACCTGCGCGAGCCCATTACGGTGGACCAAGTACTGGCGTCGCGGCCGATTGCCACCCCGCTGCACTTGCTGGACTGCTGTCCGATATCGGATGGAGCGGCGGCCTTGGTACTTAGCGCCGACGAAGGCCCGGTACAGGTCATCGGGGCCGGCCAGGCGCATCGCCACCAGCATCTTTCGGCCATGCGCGATGTGCTGGACACCGGCGCGGCGCGCGCCTGCGGCCGGGCCCTGGCCGACGCCAAGCTGGACCGCGCGCAGATCGACTACCTGGCCATCTACGATTCGTTCACCATCACTTTGCTGATGCTGCTGGAAGAACTGGGCTACGCACCGCGCGGCGGCGCGGGCGCACGGCTGCGGCGCGGCGACTTCGCGGCCTCGGGCCCCCTGCCGTTGAACACCCATGGCGGGCTGCTGTCGTTCGGCCATTCGGGCGTGGCCGGCGGCCTGGCCCATGTGGTCGAGGCATGGACGCAACTGGCCGGCCGCGCCGGCGAACGCCAGATCGCGCCGCGCCGCCGCGCGCTGGTGCATGCCGACGGCGGCGTGCTGTCGGCGCATGTCAGCCTGGTGCTGCAGGCCGAGGGCGCAACATGAGCCCGCCCCGGCACCCCCTGGATCTGCAACGCTGCGACGACTGCGGCGCCTGGTGGGCCCTGCGCCCCTACGCCTGCGCGGCCTGCGGCGGCACTGCCTTGCGCTGGCACCGCGCCACGGGCGAAGGCGTTGTGATCGCCCGCAGCGAGGTGCATCGCGCCCCCGACCCGCAATGGCGCGCCCTGGCGCCCTATGTGCTGGTACTCGTGCAACTGCGCGAGAACGTGACGCTGATGGGGCATGCCGAATCCGGCATCGCCATCGGCCAGGAAGTCAGCGGCCGCGCAGCCGAGCTGAACGGACGCGTGCTGCTCAAGTTCGAGACATGCCACCCGCCTTGATGCACCGGCCGCGATAGCGGTTTTTTCCACGACAGACGCAACAACAAAAAACGTCCCGCGAGGACGGAGGAGAGACTCATGCCTGCAATTGCCAACTGGCGCGCCGTTCTGGCCGCTTTCGCCCTGGCGGCCAATGCCGCGGCCACCGCCGCGACGTGGCCCGACAAGCCCATTACCCTGGTGGTGCCCTACCCGCCGGGCGGCCCGACCGACATCGTGGCTCGTTCCGTCGCGCAAGGGCTGGGCGAAGAACTGGGGCAGACCGTCATCGTCGACAACCGGTCGGGGGCAGGCGGCAACATCGGCGCGGACATGGTGGCCAAGAGCGCTCCCGATGGCTACACCCTGCTGCTGGCCACCACGGCGCATGCCATCAACATGTCGCTGTTCAAGGACCTGGGCTATGACACGCGCAAGAGTTTTGCCCCCTTGTCGCTGCTGACCAAGGGCCCGCTGGTGGTGGTCACGCGGCCGGACTTGCCCGCGAAGAATGTGGGCGAGCTGATCGCCCTGGCGAAAGCATCGCCCGGCAAGCTGACCTTTGCATCGTCCGGCAACGGGCAGTCCACGCACTTGGCGGCCGAGTTATTCAACACCATGGCCGGCGTGCGCATGGTGCACGTGCCCTATCGCGGTAGCGCCCCGGCCATGACCGACGTGATGGGCGGACAGGCCGACATCATGTTCAACACCATGCTGTCGTCGATGCCCTACGTGAAAGACGGCAAGTTGCGTGCACTGGCCGTGACCAGCGCTGCGCGTTCGCCCGCCGCGCCCGACATACCCACCGTGGCCGAGTCCGGCCTGCCCGGCTACGAGGCCACCGCCTGGAACGGCTTGATGGCACCGGCCGGCACGCCCGATGCCGTGGTGCAGGCACTGAGCGCGGCGCTGCGCAAAGTACTGGGGCGCCCGGATCTGCAGAAGCAATTTGCACAGCAGGGTTTCGACGCCGAATGGATGACCCCGGCCGACTACGGGAAGTTCCTGGACAACGAAATCCGCAAATGGGCGGAAGTCGTCAAGGTGTCCGGGGCCACCGTCAACTAATACAGCCGCGCCAGGTGTCAGGCTCCCGGCAGGGTGCCTGACACCTGAAGCCCCACCACTTTTGCCACAGGAGTCTTCATGGCTTTTGCACACCCCCCGCACGACCGCCTGGACCGGTTGCTCGATCCGGCATCGATCGCCATCGTGGGCGCGTCCGACAACCCCGACAAGATAGGCGGGCGGCCCATTTACTACATGCGGCGACATGGTTATGCGGGCACGCTGTATCCCATCAACCCGCAGCGCGCCGAAGTGCAGGGGGAACGTGCCTGGCCCAGCCTGGACGCGCTACCCGCCGCCCCCGACCTGGCCATCGTGGCCGTGGCGGGCGAGCAGGCGGTACAGGCGGTGGACCGCTGCGCCGACCTGGGCGTGGCGGCGGCCATCGTGATCTCGGCCGGGTTCTCCGAAACCGGCAGCGCGGGCCGGGCATTGCAAGACGCCATGACCGCGCGGGCGCGCGCCGCCGGCATGCGCATCGTCGGCCCCAATTCGCAGGGCCTGGCCAATTTCGGCAACGGCGCGATCGCCAGCTTCTCGACCATGTTCCTGGAAATCGCGCCGGCCGACGGCCCGGTGGCGGTGATCAGCCAGAGCGGCGGCATGAGCGCCATGGTGTACGGCCTGTTGCGCCAGCGCGGCCTGGGTGTGCGCCATGTGCATGCCACCGGCAACGAGGCCGACGTCACGGTGGCCGAACTGGCCTGCGCGGTGTTGCGCGATCCGCAGGTGCGCATCGTGCTGCTGTACCTGGAATCGCTGCAGGATGCCGGCGCGCTGGCCGATGCGGCGGCCCTGGCGCGCGCCCGCGGCGTGCCGCTGATCGCGGTCAAGGCGGGGCGTTCGGAAGCGGGGGCGCGCGCCGCCGCCTCGCACACCGGCGCGATGGCCAATGAAGACCGGGCCGTGGATGCTTATTTCGAGCACCACGCCATCTTGCGGGCACGCGATCCGCAAGAGCTGGTGCGCTTTGCCGAACTGGCGCTGCGCGGCCCGTTGCCGCAAGGGCCGCGCGTGGTGGTCGTCAGCAATTCGGGCGCCAGTTGCGTACTGGCCTCGGACGCCGCCGTCGAGCGCGGCCTGCAGATCGCGCCGCTGGCCGGCTCGACGCAGCGGCAACTGGCCAGCCGCCTGCCCGGCTATGCCACCACCGTCAATCCGGTGGATATCACGGCCGCGCTGCTGTCGAACAACGGGCTGTTCGGCCAAGTGCTGCCGGTGATCGCCGAAGACCCGGCCGCCGACATGTTCCTGATCGATATCCCGGTGGCGGGCCGTGGCTATGACGTGACCACCTTCGCGGCCGACACGGCCGGCTTCGCAGCGGCCGCCGCCAAGCCCGTCGCGGTCGTGGCATGGCAAGAGAACGTGGCCGAGGTGTTTCGCGCGCGCGGGGTGGCCGTCTATGCCGACGAGCAGCAGGCCGCCGACACGATGGCTGGCCTGTACCGCCTGCATCGCTGGCGCGCCCGCCAGCCCGCGCCGTGGCCCACCCAGGGCCCGCTTGCCCTGCCGCCATCGCAAGCCGCCTTCTTGTCCGAAGCGCAAAGCCTGGACCTGCTGTCCCGCCAGGGCCTGAGCGTGGCCCAGCACGCCCGCTGCGCCGACGCCGATGCGGCCGTGGCCGCCTGGCGGGCCATCGGTGCGCCAGTGGCGCTCAAGGCCTGCTCGGCGCGGCTGCCCCACAAATCGGAACACGGCCTGGTGGCGCTGCGCCTGAACGATGAGCAGGCCTTGCGCGCCGCCCTGGCCCAACAGGGGCAGGCGCTGGCCGCCCTGGGCGTGGACGATGCCGAATGGATCGTGGCCCGCATGCATGCCGGCCTGCACGAATGCGCGCTGGGCATGCGCCACGATCCGGTATTCGGGCCCATCGTCATGGTCGGCAGCGGCGGCAAGTACGTCGAGGCCATGCAAGACATCGCGCTGTTGCTGCCGCCGTTCAGCGCCGAGGATGTCATCGACAAGTTGCAGGGGCTGCGCATCGGCAAGCTGCTTGCCGGCGTGCGCGGCGATCCGCCCGCCGATGTACCGGCGCTGGCCAGGCAGGCCGTACTGCTGGGCCGCTGCGCGCTGGCGGCCGGCGGCCGCCTGGCATCCATAGACATCAACCCGGTGCTGGTGAGTGCGCGGGGCCAAGGCGCGGTGGCGGTCGATGCCCTGGTCGAACTGGCCGCCCCTGCCAACGCCTGACCCCATCATCCCCCGGAGAGACCCATGCATGCATACCCCTTTCTGCTTGCCGCCGTCCTGGCGCTACCCGTGGCGCCTGTCGCCCAGGCACAGGCGGCGCCGGCATGGCCCACCCGCCCCATCACGCTGATCGTGCCGTTCCCGCCCGGCGGCACCACCGACTTGCTGGCGCGCCTGGTTGCACGCGCGGCTGGCAGCCGCCTGGGACAAAGCGTGGTGGTGGAAAACCGCCCCGGCGCGGGCGGCGGCATCGGAGCAGCCGCCGTGGCGCGCGCCCAGCCCGATGGCTACACGCTGGTCATGGGCACCCTGGGCACGCAAGTCACCAACCCGTTTATCTACAAAGAAGTGCCCTACGACCCGACGCGCGATTTCACGCCGGTCACCCTGGTGGCCAACTCGCCCAATGTGCTGCTGGTCAACCCCAAGCTGGGCGTGTCCACGGTAGCGCAACTGATCGAGCGGGCGCGCCGCGCGCCGGGCAGCCTGAATTTCGCCTCGACCAGCCTGGGCGGATCGCCGCACCTGTCGGGCGAACTGTTCAACAGCATGGCCAAGGTGGATATCCGCCATGTGCCGTACAAGGGCTCGGCGCCGGCCATGACGGACTTGCTGGGCGGCCAGGTGCAGCTCATGTACGACAACCTGCCCTCGGCCATGGGGCAGATCCAGTCGGAAGCCGTGCAGGCATTGGCGGTCACCACTCCTGAGCGCGTGCCGTTGCTGCCCGACGTGCCCACCGTGGCCGAAGCCGGACTGCCGGGCTATGAGGTGAATGCCTGGTTCGGCCTGCTGGCGCCGGCCGGCACGCCGGATGCGGTCGTCGGGCGCATCCAGTCGGCGGTTGCCGACGCCCTGGCCGATCCGGACACGCGCCGCCAGGTCGAGAGCCTGGGCGCGATTCCGGTGGCCAACACACCGCAGGCATTCGGCGACATCATCCGCGCCGATACCGAAAAATGGCGGCAGGTCATCCACGACGCGGGCATTGGTCCGCAATAGGCAGCGCAACGGTATGGCAAGGAGACCCACATGAACGACAAGGCAGGCAAGCTGCGCATCGGCTCGGGCGCGGGCTGGTGGGGCGACCGCATCGACCCCGCGCGCTGGAACGCCGAACGCGGCGCACTGGATTTTCTATGCTTCGAGACCATGGCCGAAGCCACGGTCTCGGCCGCCCAGGTACGCAAGCGCCGCGATCCGGCCTTCCCGGGCTACGACACCTGGCTGGACGAGCGCATGCGGGCCGTGCTGCCGCACTGCATGGCCCAGGGCACACGCATTGTCTCGAACCAGGGCTGGATCCATCCGCTGGCCGCTGCGCGGCGCGTGGCCGAACTATGCGCCGAAGCCGGCTGGAAGCACGCCAGGGTGGCGGCTGTCAGCGCCACCGATCTCAGCGCCCGCATTGCCAGCCAGGGGCTGGCCATCATGGAAACCGGCCAGCCCGTCTCGTCGGTGGCCGATACGCTGATCTCGGCCGAACCCTACGCGGGCGCCGAGGCCATCGTGCAGGCGCTGGACAGCGGCGCCGATATCGTCATCACGGGCCGCGTGGCCGACCCATCGCTGTTCCTGGCGCCGATGATGCATCACTTCGGCTGGCGTGCCGACGACTGGGCCAGGCTGGGGCAGGGCAGCGGCATCGGCCACCTGCTCGAATGCGGCGCGCAGGTCACCGGCGGCTACTTTGGCGACCCCGGCTACAAAGACGTGCCCGATCCCTGGAACCTGGCCTTCCCCTACGCCGATGTCGAGGCGGATGGCACCGCCCAGCTCGGCAAGGTCAGCGGCACCGGCGGCTGCATCGACCTGCGTACGGTGAAAGAACAGATGTTCTACGAAGTGCACGACCCCGCGCGCTACATCACCCCCGACGTGGTGGTGGATTTCACCACGGCACGCCTGGAGCAGGCCGGCCCCGATCGCGTGCGCGTCGGCGGCATCGCGGGCCACCCGCGCACCGCCACCCTGAAAGTCTCGATGGGCTGCACCGAAGGCCATATCGGTGAAGACATGTTTTTCTTCGCCGGCCCCGGCTGCCTTGAAAAAGCCCGGCTGGCCGAGACCATCCTGCGCGAACGACTGCGCATGGCCGGCCTGCAGGCCGATGACCTGCGCATCGACTTCATCGGCGTCAACGCGGTACACGGCGCTGCGTCCGCGTCCCCGGCATGCGAACCCGCCGAGATCGCCGTGCGCATCGCGGCGCGCTGTGCCACGCGCGCGCAGGCCGAGAAAATCGGCCGCGAAGTCGATGGCATGGCCGTTTGCGGCCTGGCGTCCACCGGCAAGCGCGTGCCCCACCAGGACCGGGTGCGCGAAGTGATCGGGCTGTGGTCCACGCTGGTGCCGCGCAGCTCGGTGGACTGCACCGTCGAATTCGTCTGAGGAGACATCATGCGAGTCAGCTTGCGGCGCATTGCGCACACACGCTCGGGCGACAAGGGCAACACGTCGAATATCGCCGTGATCGCCTACGAGCCGCACTTCTATCCCCACATCAAGCAGGCCGTTACCGTCGCCGCCCTGCGTGCGATCTATAACGAAACGGCCGTGCACGGCCCCATCACGCGCTACGAGGTCGACGGCCTGGGTGTGCTGAATTTTGTGCTGGAAGGGGCCCTGGGCGGCGGCGTCTCGCGCAGCCTGGCCATCGACAATTACGGCAAGGCGCTGGCCAGTGCTGTGTTACGTTTGGAACTCGAGGTGCCGGACACTTGGGCACCCCTGCTGCGCGGACCGAAAGCAGATCAAAGGGGCAGTGGATGTTCGAAGACTTGAAAGCCAAGACCGCGCTGGTAACCGGCGCCTATAGCGGACTGGGCCGGCACTTCGCCTGCCTGCTGGCGGACGCCGGCGCGCGCGTGGCGCTGTGCGGGCGCCGCACCGAACTGGGCCACGAAGTGGCCGACGCGATCCGCCGGCAAGGCGGCCAGGCCTGCGTGGTGAAAATGGACGTCACCCAGCCTGACAGCGTGCAAGCCGCCATCGACAAGGCCTCCGCCGAGCTGGGCCCGCTGGACATCGTGGTCAACAACGCCGGCGTCGCGCTGAGCGAACCCGCGCTGGACATCTCCGAGCAGGCATGGACCGATCTCATCGACGTCAATCTCAATGGTGCATGGCGCGTGGCCCAGGCCAGCGCCCGCCACTTCCGCGCGCAGGAAAGGCCCGGCACGATCGTCAACATCGCGTCCATCCTGGGGCAGCGCGTGGCCTCGCAAGTCGCCCCGTACGCCGCGGCCAAGGCCGGACTGCTGCACCTGACGCGCGCGCTGGCGCTGGAATGGGCGCGCCACGGCATCCGCGTCAATGCGCTGGCGCCGGGTTACATCGCCACCGACCTGAATCGCGATTTCTTTGCATCGCCCGCCGGCCAGGCGCTGATCAAACGCGTGCCGCAGCGCCGCCTGGGGCAGCCGCAAGACCTGGATGGGCCCTTGCTGCTGCTGGCCTCGGACGCCTCCCGCTTCATGACGGGCTCTGTCATCGATGTCGACGGCGGCCACCTGGTCAGTTCGCTTTGAATCACCGCATATCGCCGCCGCCGGCGGCACACTGTATGGAGACTTTGCATGGATTTCTCTCTGCCCCCAGAGCTAGAGGACTATCGACGCCGCGTCCGCCGCTTCGTCGACCAGGAACTGATCCCGCTGGAAGCCGAGCCCGGCAACTACGATGCCCATGAGAACATCGCCGAGGCCACGCTGGAGCGCGTGCGCGCCCAGGCGCGCGATGCCGGTCTGTGGGCCCTGCAGATGCCGCGCGAGCGCGGCGGCCAGGGCCTGCCCATGGTGGGCCTGGCCGCCTGCTACGAAGAGATGAACCGCTCGATCTTCGGGCCGGTGGCATTCAACGCCGCGGCACCCGATGACGGCAATATGCGCGTGCTGGCCCAGGTGGCGCGCCCCGACCAGAAAGACCGCTGGCTGCAACCCATCATCGATGGCAAGGTCAGGTCATCGTTCGTGATGACCGAACCCAGCCCCGGCAGCGGCTCGGACCCCTCCATGATGCGCACCACCGCCACGCGCCAGGGCGACAAGTGGATCGTCAACGGGCGCAAGTGGTTCATTACCGGCGCGGGCGTGGCGCGCCACTTCATCCTGATCGCACGCACGTCCGACGATGCGCGCAAAGGGCTCAGCGCCTTCCTGTTCGATGCCAGCCAGCCGGGTTGGCGCATCGAGCGCCGCATTCCCATCATGGGCCCCGAAGAACACGGCGGCCATTGCGAACTGGTCTTCGACGGCCTGGAGATTCCCGACGAAAATCGCCTGATGCAAGTCGGCGACGGCCTGAAGCTGACGCAGATCCGCCTGGGGCCGGCACGGCTGACGCACTGCATGCGCTGGCTGGGCCTGGCGCGGCGCGCCATGGAAGTCGGGGTCGACTACGTGGGCCAGCGCAGCAGTTTCGGCCAGAAGCTGGCCGAGCGCGAAGGCGTGCAATGGTTGCTGGGCGATGCCGCCATGCAGATCGAGATCGGCCGCCTGCTGACCATGCGCGCCGCCGTGCGCCTGGACCAGGGCGACTACGCGCGCAAGGAAATTTCCATGGCCAAGATCGTCGTGTCGGAAACCCTGCAGAAAGTGGTGGACACGGCCCTGCAGCTCAATGGCGCGCGCGGTTACTCGAAAGACACGCCGCTGGAATGGATCTATCGGTATGCGCGGCAGGCTCGCCTGGTCGATGGCGCCTCGGAAGTGCACAAGATGGTGCTGGCACGCTACCTGATGGACGAGGGCGATGCCTATTGGCGCTGGGACGCGGCCGACGCCCCGCGCAAGGCCCTGGTATGAATGCGTCCGCCCATCGCCCCGCACCGCAGCCCGACTGGCTGCCCGCGCTGGCAGCATACCTGTCGGCCCGCGGGCTGGGCGATGCGGCCAGCCTGCAGGCGAATCCGTTGGCCGGTGGGCAGTCCAACCCGACCTTCTTGCTGGAAGACGCCACCGGGCGCCGCGTGCTGCGCAAGCAACCGCCGGGCACGCTGCTGCCCTCGGCGCATGCGATCGACCGCGAGTACCGCGTGATGTCGGCCCTGGCCGACACTGCGGTGCCCGTGCCGCGCATGCTGCACTACTGCGAAGATCGCGGCGTGATCGGCACGCCGTTCTACCTGATGAGCTACGCACAGGGCCGCGTCTTCATGGACCCGGCCCTGCCCGGGCTGGCTCCGCCCGAACGCGGCGCCCTGTACGCCGAGGCAGGCCGGGTGCTGGCCGCGCTGCACGCCGTCGTGCCCGGCCAGGTCGGGCTGGACGGCTATGGCCGCGCGGGCGACTACTACGCGCGCCAGGTGGCCCGCTGGACCCGGCAATACCACGACACCGAGACCGGGCCGATAGCGGCGATGGACGCGCTGATCGACTGGCTGCCCCGCCACCTGCCCGCCGACGACGGCCAGGTCTGCCTGGTGCATGGCGATTACCGCATCGACAACCTGGTGTTCGACGCCGCCGCGCCCCGCGCCATCGCGCTGCTGGACTGGGAACTATCCACCCTGGGCCATCCCCTGGCCGACCTGGCTTATCACTGCATGTGCTGGCGCATCCCGCCCAGCCTGTGGCGCGGCATCGCCGGCCTGGACTTGCAGGCGCTGGGCATTCCCGACGAGGCCGGTTTCGTTGCCGCCTATTGCCGCGCACGCGGCATTGGCGCGCCGGCGAACTGGGACTTCTACCTGGCCTACAGCTTCTTTCGCATCGCCGCCATTCTGCAGGGCGTGTATGCGCGCGGCCGGGCCGGCAATGCCGCAGGCGACGACGCCCGGGAAATGGGCGCCCGCGTCGCACCCTTGGCAGCGCTGGGGTGGCAGGCCGCCAGCCGCGAGACCGCCCGCCAGTCTTAGGGCCCGGTCACACTGAAAGGAGCAAGCCGATGACAGCCCGATCCAACGATGCCTTGCCGCGCAACGCCGCCAATCACGTGGCACTGACACCCATGGGTTTCCTGCAATGGGCGGCCGATGTCTATCCGCAGCGGCCGGCACTGGTGCACGGCGAGCGCAGCCAAAGCTGGCAAGCCACGCGCCAGCGCTGCCACCAGATGGCCGCCGCGCTGCGCACCTGGGGCGTCGGGCACGGCGACGTGGTGGCGGTGCTGGCGCCCAACGTGCCCGCGCTGTACGAAGCGCATTTCGGCGTACCGATGGCCGGCGCGGTGCTCAACGCCCTGAATACCCGGCTGGACGCGGCCGCCCTGGCCTTCATCCTGGAACACGGCCGCGCGGCCGTGTTGCTGTACGACAGCGAGTACGCGGACCTGGTGCAAGAGGTGCTGGCCCGGCTGGCGGCGCCGCCGCGCACCGTACGCATCGAAGACAGCGAATACCAGGGCAACCACGGCACGCTGGGCGATGCCGAATACGAATCCTGGCTGGCCGCGCAGCCGCCCGGCGCGGCCTGGGAATGGCCCGCCGACGAATGGCAGAGCATCTGCCTGAACTACACCTCGGGCACCACGGGCAACCCCAAGGGCGTGGTCTACCACCACCGCGGCGCGTACCTGAACGCCACCGGCAATGTGCTGGCCTGCGGCATGCCGCCGCACGCCGTGTACTTGTGGACATTGCCCATGTTCCACTGCAACGGCTGGTGCTTTCCCTGGACCCTGGCGGCCCTGGCGGGCACCAGCGTCTGCCTGCGGCGGGTCGAGCCCGCGGCCGTTTTCGAGGCCATCCGCCGGCACCGCGTCGGCTACTTCTGCGCGGCGCCCGTCGTCCTGAACATGCTGATCAATGCGCCTGCCCAGGTACAGCATCGTGCCGCGCACTCCGTGCATGCGCTGACCGGCGGCGCCGCGCCACCGGCCGCCGTCATCGAGGCCATGGAACAACTGGGCATCGGCGTCACCCACCTGTACGGGCTGACCGAAACCTACGGGCCGTCGATCAGCTGCGCCTGGCACGACGAATGGGATGAACGGCCACTGGCCGAGCGCGCCGCGCTGAAGGCGCGCATCGGCGTGCGCAAGCTCAACGTCGAGCATGTGCGGGTCGTGGACGACCAATTGCAGCCCGTGCCAGCCGATGGCACGACCCTGGGCGAAATCGTGCTGCGCGGCAATACGCTCATGAAGGGCTACCTGCACAATCCCGCCGCCACGGCCGATGCCTTTGCGGGCGGCTGGTTCCATTCCGGCGACCTGGGCGTGGTGCACTCCGACGGCTACATCGAGATCAAGGACCGCGCCAAGGACATCATCATTTCGGGCGGCGAGAACATTTCCACCGTGGAAGTCGAAAGCGTGCTGTACCGGCACCCCGCCATCCTGGAAGCCGCGGTCGTGGCGCGCCCCGACGCAACCTGGGGCGAAACCCCCTGCGCTTTCGTCACGCTCAAAGAAGGCGCGCAGTGTACGGCCGAAGAGGTACTGCGCCACTGCCGCGAGCACCTGGCCCGCTTCAAGGTGCCCCGCACCGTCGTCTTCGGCCCGCTGCCCAAGACGGCCACCGGCAAGATCCAGAAGTTCATCCTGCGCAGCCAGGCCGCCGGGCTGGATGTCCAGGGCGGCAACTGACCTGTGCAGGTGCCTGACTCCCGCAAGGGAGTCAGGCACCTGCTTCGACCTGCAAAGAAGCTCAGCTCTTGCGCAGCGCGCCGATCACGCCGTCGAGCTGCGACAGCATCAGCGTGATTTCCTGTACGCTGACGTTCAGCGCCGGCATGAAGCGCAGCAGGTTGCCGCGCGGCGCGTTCAGCAGCAGGCCTTGCGGCGCCAGCTTGCGCGCGGCCTCGACGATGGCGGGGCCGTCCTCGCGGTCGAGTATCAGCGCGCGCAGCAGGCCCATGCCGCGTTCGCCCCCCATGCCCCACTTGGCCGACAGGGCCAGCAGGCCTTCGGACAACTGCTGTGCGCGCGCGCGCACCGCATCCATGAAGCCCGGCGCCGTCAGGGTGTCGAACACCGCCACGCCCACCGCGGCCATCAGGGGGTTGCCGTTATAGGTACCGCCCTGGTCGCCATGCGCGAACACGCAGACGTCCTGGCGCGCCAGCAGCGCGGCCAGCGGCACGCCGCCGCCAATACCCTTGGCCAGCGTCATGATGTCGGGCACTACGTCGTACTGCTGGTAGGCGAACAGGGTACCGGTGCGGCCCATGCCCGTTTGCACTTCGTCGACGATCAGCAGCAGCTGGTGTTCGTCGGCCAATTGGCGCAGGCCCTTCATGAACTCGGGCGTGGCCGGGATGACGCCGGACTCGCCCTGCACCGGCTCGAGCATGATGGCGACGGTCTGGCCGTCGATCAGGGCGCGCACCGAATCCAGGTCGTTGAGTTCGGCCTTGGGAAACCCGTCGACCTGCGGCGCGTACATCGTGTCCCAGCCCGGCTTGCCCGAGGCCGACATGGTGGCCAGGGTGCGGCCGTGAAAGCCGTGGTTCATGGTGATGATCTTGTACGCGCCATTGCGGTTGACGCGGCCCCACTTGCGCGCCAGCTTGATGGCGCCTTCGTTGGCTTCGGCGCCGCTGTTGGCGAAGAACACGCGGTCGAAACACGAGGCGCCGGTCAGGCGCAGCGACAGGTCGATGGAAGGCTGGTTGTAGAACGCCGGCGAGGGGTTCATCAGCTTGTCGGACTGCTCGAGCAGGGCGCGCCGCATTTCGGGCGCGCAGTGGCCCAGCGTGTTCACGGCCCAGCCTTGCACGAAGTCCAGGTATCGCTTGCCGGCATGGTCTTCCAGCCAAGAGCCCTGGCCTCGCACGAACACCAGGTCCGGGCGAGAGGTGATCTCCATCAGGGCGTTGACGTTGAACTGACTGAATTCCATGGCGGTTCCTACGGAATGGGGAAAACAAGAGGGGTGGAAAACAAGGAATTTAGCACCGTATGGTGGCAACCGGCGGGCCGGCGCGGCTGGCTGGCCGGGCTGGGCCGGGCTATCGGCTCAGCCCGCGGGCGGCGATGTCCCACACGCCCTCGACTACGCCGTCGCGATAGGCCACCAGGCTGTCGTGCAGGTTGAAGGTCGGATCGACATGCGCAGGAATCAGCAGCAGGGTATCGCCCAGGTGCACCGCGGCGTCCGCGGCCACTTTCAGCACGCCGTGCTCGTCGTTGGCGGCGGCATAGAGCAGCCCGTCGCGGCCGGCCACGCGGGGCAGCCCGCACTCGATGGTGGTGGATTTCAGCCCGGCGTCGACCACGGCGCGGCCCGCGGCCGGCATGCTCATCACGGTGGCCAGCAGGTACAGGCTGTGGCGGAAAGCCAACGGACCGGACCAGTCGTTGGCGCCGTAGTCGCCGTCCATGAACGCATACGAACCTGCCTGCATCTCGGTGTACACGCCCGAGGCCGCGTCGAATTCGGCGCTACCCGTGCCCGCGCCGGTGATGCGGTCACAGGCGATGCCGGCGGCGCGCAGATGGCCCGCGCAGTCGGCGGCTGCCTGGGCCGCGCGGGCCGCCACCGCGGCGCGTTCGGCGTGGCCACGCACATGCTGCACCGAACCATGGTAGGCCTGCAGGCCGCCGAATGACACGCCGGGCAGCGCCTGCGCCTGGCGCGCCAGGGCCAGCGCCGCGGCCGCATCGGGCACGCCGCAACGGCCCTGGCCCACGTTGATCTCGACCAGCACTTCAATCTGCGCCCGCGCGTGCGCCATGGCCGCGGAAATATCGGCCAGGTTGCCGGCATCGTCCACGCACACGCTGAGGCGGGCCGCGCGGGCCAGTTGCGCCAGCAGCGCCAGCTTGGCCGAGCCCACCACCTGGTTGCTGATATGCACGTCGTCGATGCCCGCCGCCACGAAAGGCAGGGCCTCGCTGACCTTCTGGCAGCAGATGCCGCGCGCGCCCAGCGCCAGCTGGCGGCGCGAAATCTCGGGGCACTTGTGCGCCTTGGCGTGCGGCCGCAAGGCCACGCCATGCCGGTCGGCCCAGGCCTGCATCAGGCGCAGGTTCGATTCGAACGCAGCCAGGTCCAGCACCAGGCTGGGGGTATCGACCCGCGCCAGCGGATCGCCTGGCACCGCCGCGGGCGGCAGTGCCGGAATCGGTGCAGCAGGGATGGCAGCCATGGATGCGCGCTTCCTTTTCGTACGAACAAGCGGGCCGCCCAAAACGGGCGGCGCACGGAAACGCGTAGTGTATCCCCAGGCAAACCCTAGGCACCCGCGGCTGCCGCGCATGACAAAATCTCCGGGGATCAAAACAAGGCCCCACGCTGCGCCTACGGCTTGCTGCCCCTCCATGGGCGCTTTGCCTTGGAACAGCCCGAGGGCAAAAGGGCGCTGCCATCCGACAGCGCCGTACCTGGAGAAGCTTCATGTCTTTGAAGAACTGGATCAAGACCCTGACGGTCGCGCTGGCGGTAGCCGGCGCGGCCGGGCCCGCCCATGCGCAGGAATTCTTCCGCATCGGTACCGGCGGAACCGCCGGCACGTACTACCCCGTGGGCGGCATGATCGCCAACGCCATTTCGCAACCCGGCAAGCTGATCGCCACAGCCGTGGCCTCGAACGGCTCGGTCGCCAACATCAACGGCATCCTGGGCGGCTCGCTGGAAGCCGGCTTCACGCAGTCCGACGTGGCGTACTGGGCCTATACCGGCACCGGCACCTTCGACGGCAAGCCCAAGGCCGAGAAGCTGCGCCTGATCGCCACGCTGTATCCCGAGAGCATCCATCTGGTGGCGCGCAAGGGTTCGGACATCAAGTCGGTGGCCGACCTGCGCGGCAAGCGCGTATCCATGGATGAACCCGGCTCGGGCACGCTGGTCGACGTGCGCCTGATCCTGGGCGCCTTCGGCATGACGGACAAAGACATCAAGGCCGAATACCTGAAACCCAACCAGGCCGGCGACAAACTTCGGGACGGCGGCCTGGACGCCTTCTTCTTCGTGGGCGGCGCCCCCGCCGGCGCCATTGCCGAACTAGCCTCCAGCGGCGCAGGCATCGAACTGATATCCATCGAGGGACCCGAGATCGACAAGCTGCGCAGCCAGCAGCAGTTCTTCACGCCCGATACCATCGCCGCCGGCATGTACCAGGGCGTCGGCGAAGTGAAGACCATCTCGGTCAACGCGCAGATGGTCACGTCCACCAAGATGTCGGAACAGACCGTCTACGACATCACCAAGGCGATGTACAGCGATGCCACCCGCAAGGTACTGGACAACGGCCACGCCAAGGGCAAGCTGATCACCAAGGAAAATGCCGTCAAGGGTGCGGGCATCCCGTTCCATCCGGGTGCCGAGAAGTTCTACAAAGAAGCCGGCCTGCTGAAGTAATTCGCTGCAAAGCCCTCCAGCGCACCGGGCGTTTGACCCGGCGCGCGGCTTTCCTATAAGGCCTGGCGATGGAAATCGATCACGACAAAACCCAGAAACTGGCGGAAAAATTCGATTCCGAAATCCGCTTCCGGCCATTGGCCAAGACCGCCACCGCGATCGTCTCGTTCCTGCTGGTGACGCTGTCGCTGTTTCACTACTACACGGCGGGCTTCGGCCTGCTGCGCGAAGCCACGCACCGCGGCGTGCACCTGGCTTTCGTACTGAGCCTGATCTTCCTGGTGTTCGGATTCAGCAAGGCGCATTACCAGCGCGAACCTCGCTCGACCCTGCTGTCGCCGGGCGGCGTGCCGCTGTACGACTGGATCATCGCCATCGCGCTGGCCTTCAGCGTGCTGTATATCCCGTACATCTTCGAAGACCTGGCGTTCCGTGTCGGCAATCCGCTGCCGCTGGATGTCTTCATGGGCAGCGTGCTCATCGTGGGGCTGCTCGAGGGCACGCGGCGTGCCATGGGCTGGCCGCTGCCCATCATTGCGCTGGTGTTCCTGGCCTATGCGGCATTCGGCCCGATATTCCCGGGCCTGCTCAAGCACGCGGGCAATTCCTGGCCGCAGATCGTCAACCATATGTACCTGACCAGCCAGGGCATCTACGGCGTGGCGGTCGGCGTGGTGGCAACCTATGTTTTTCACTTCGTGCTGTTCGGCGTGCTGGCCAGCCGCATCGGGCTGGGGCAACTGTTCCTGGACGTGGCCTCGACCATCGCCGGCCGCTATGCCGGCGGCCCGGCCAAGGTATCGGTGTTCGGCTCGGCCATGTTCGGCATGCTGTCGGGCTCGTCGGTGGCCAACGCGGTCACCGTGGGTTCGCTGACCATCCCGGCCATGATCCGCATCGGCTATCCACGCCATTTCGCGGCCGGCGTCGAAGCCGCCTCCAGCACCGGCGGGCAGATCACCCCGCCCATCATGGGCGCCGCGGCCTTCCTGATGATCGAGTTCCTGGACATCCCTTACCAGCAGATCATCCTGGCGGGTATCTTCCCCGCCTTCCTGTATTTCTTCGGCATGTTCATGCAGGTGCACTTCGAAGCCAAGCGCGAAGGCCTGCGCGGCCTGCGCGTCGACGAAATGCCCAACTTGCGCGACTCGTTCAAGCGCCGCTGGCCCACGCTGTTGCCGCTGGTGGCCCTGATCGCGGTGCTGGCCAGCGGCCGCACGCCTTACCTGGCGGCCTTTGCCGGCATCACGGGTTGCATCCTGGTGGGCCTGCTCAATCCGTACCAGCGCCTGAAGCTGCGCGATCTGTACGACTCGTTCGAGACCGGGGCCAAGTATGCGCTGGCCGTCGGCGCGGCGGCCGGCACGGTGGGCCTGGTGATCGGCGTGGTCACGCTGACCGGCGTGGGCTTCAAGGTGTCGTACATCGTCATCTCGGCGGCCCAGTTCATCTCGGGCGGCCTGCATACGGTCATTCCCGACATCCTGGTATCGATGCAGACGATGACGCTGCTGGCCGCACTGGTCATGACGGGTATCGTGTGCGTCCTGATGGGCTGCGGCGTGCCCACCACCGCCAATTACCTGATCATGGTGGCCGTGGCCGCGCCCATCCTGGTGCAGTTGGGCGTGCAGCCCATTGCCGCCCACTTCTTCGTGTTCTATTTCGGCATCCTGGCCGACATCACGCCACCCGTGGCACTGGCGGCCTATGCGGCAGCGGGCATGGCGGGCAGCGACCCGCTGCGCACCAGCGTCACGGCATTCCGGCTGGGCATTACCAAGCTGATCGTGCCGTTCGTGTTCGTGTTCTCGCCATCGTTGCTGATCTCGGTGCAGGGCTTCACCTGGTATGCCTTCTTCACCACCCTGGTGGGCTGCATGGTCGGCCTGGTCCTGCTGTCGGCGGCCTTCTCGCGCTACATGCTGGTGGGCATGAAATCCTGGGAACGCTGGCTGTGCACCATCGGCGCGCTGCTGACCATCATTCCGGGCCTGGCCAGCGGCCTGCTGGGCCTGGCGCTTTGCATTCCCGTATTCGTGCGCCAACTGGCCCAATTGAAGGCGGAAAAGGCCATTCCGGCAGTTTGAACTCCGGTGGGGGACGGATCGTTCCGTCCCCCTTGGAAAACGACGCCAATGGTCCGTTGTATATCGCCAACCCACGGGGCTGAAGTTGCCCCGGATGACGATTCAGCGTACAGTTAAATGCATGTTTGCTGGTTTGCCGATCCGCGGGCCGACTGTGCAAACTGGCACTAACAATGCGCCATATGTTCGACATCCTCGTTTATTTGTTCGAAAACTACTACACGCCGCAAGCCTGTCCCGCGGCCGACGTTCTCGCCAAACGCCTTGCGGCGGCAGGCTTCGAGCACGAAGACATCGACGACGCACTGGGCTGGCTTTATGGCCTGGCCGAAACCACCGAACGCTGCGTCGACCTGGCGCAAGCTCCCAGCAGCGGCATCCGCATCTACACCGACGGCGAATACCACCAGCTGGGCACCGAATCCATCGGCTTCATCGCTTTCCTTGAGTCGGCCGGCGTGCTGCCTGCCCCGCTGCGCGAAATCGTCATCGACCGTGCCCTGGCCGCGCCCGAAACCCCGGTGTCGCTGGCCAAGATCAAGATCATCGCCCTGATGGTCCTCTGGAGCCAGGAAGCCGAGATCGACAACCTGGTACTCGAAGAACTGCTCGACGACGACGGTACGCGCCGGCTCCACTGAGCCGTGAACTACACAGGCCGTTTCGCCCCCAGCCCTAGCGGGCCGCTGCACCTGGGTTCATTGGCCGCCGCCCTGGCCAGTTGGCTGGACGCGCGCGCCCATGCCGGGCGCTGGCTGCTGCGCATCGAAGACGTGGACACACCCCGCACCGTAGCCGGCGCAGCCGACACCATCATGGAGCAGCTGCGGGCGCTGGGCCTGCACTGGGACGGCGACATCATGTGGCAATCGCAGCGGGGCAAGGCCTACCAGCACGCCTTCGATGCGCTGGCAGGCCAGGGCCTGGTCTATGGTTGCGGCTGCACCCGTCGCGAGATCGCCGACTCATCGCTGCGCGGCGCCGGCCTGGCCGCCGACGGCGAACGCCCTTATCCCGGTACCTGCCGCCACGGCTTGCCTGCGGGCCGCCAGGCGCGCGCCTGGCGCTTGCGGGTACCCGAAGGCGTCGAGACCTTTACCGACCGCTGGCTGGGGCCTCAGCAGCAAGACGTGGCACAGGCCGTGGGCGATTTCGTGCTGCGCCGTGCCGACGGCCTGTGGGCCTATCAACTGGCGGTGGTGGTCGACGATGCCGAACAAAGCATCACCGACATCGTGCGCGGCGCCGACCTGCTCAGCTCTACCGCACGCCAGCGCGTGCTGGCGCGGCTGCTGGGCGCCACGCCGCCGCGCGTCATGCACGTGCCGCTGATCGCCGATCCCGCCACCGGTTTGAAACTGTCCAAGCAGAACGGTGCCGCGCCCCTGGATACCGCGCGGCCCATGGCCATGCTGGCCCAGGCCTGGCGGGCGCTGGATTTCGCCCCATGCCCGGCCGACACCCCGGCCGCCTTCCTGGCCGAAGCCACCGCCCGCTGGGCCGCCCGCTTTCACATCAAGGCGCGCTGACGCCGATGCGAATGCGCGTGCCAACCCAACCTGTCCGCCAGGCCCCTACAACGGCTGCTTGTCCGCCCCGAGCATCCGCACCAGCAACCCCGTGCCGTCGTCTCCGACTCGCACTTCGCCATAACGCGCCGCGGCGTAGCGATCGGCTTGCCCCTCGGGAAAGAAATACGCGTTGGTGACGATACGCACCTCACCACTGCGCAGGCGGTAGCGCAGGGCGATTTCCTGGCTGGCCTGCGGCTGCACATCGGGCTGGATGCGCGCCACCCGCGCCACGCCCTCGCCGTCGGGCACCAGCACGACATAGCCGTCGAGCGACGGCATGGCATCCGGGGCCGACGCGAAGTGCCGCATGACGTCATTGCCGGCCGCAAACCGCAAGGCCATGTAATCGCCCTGCATCAAGGAACGCGGATCCACCGGCGCCAATTCCAGGATGGCGACGCGTCCGTGGGCCAGCAAGGCCTCGCGCTGCCAGATGGCGCCGTTGACCACGACCAGGGCCAGTACCAGGCCACCCAGCACCACGGCCGTGCGCCAGCGCAGCGCTGCCGACGCAGGGCCCGCCACGGCCGCGGACGGCGCCTCGATGGTGCGCATCAGGCGCGGCACCAGCCAGACCAGGGCGCGCAGGAAGAACAGCAGCAGCGCGGCGCCGCCCAGCCACAAGGCCTTGTCGAGCAGCGGCACCTGCAATTGGTAGTAATACACCACCAGATACGCCAGCAGGCTCAGGCCGCCGAAGGTCACCAGGCGCGAGCGGTTCAGGCCGAAGCCCAGCAGCATCCAGGCCAGCGCAAAGGCAATGCCCGGGCTGGGCAACCAGAACAACGCCAGCGCCAAGAGGCCCAATGGCACGCCCCAGAGCACGCCCGCGGTCAGCATGTGCCGGCGCGGCCACAATACCGCCACGGCGCAGGCAACCGGCAACAGCGCGCCGGCCACGGTCAGTATCGCCGTGAGCGGATTCAGGTTCCAGATCACCGGCAACTGCATCAGCGAGGCGCCGCCCGCCAGCCACACCATGCCCTGCACCGCCAGCACGAAGGCCCAGGCCAGCGGCAACAGCACATTCGGCCGCGTGCGCGCCAGGCGGTGCCCGACGCAGAACGCGGCGGCGGCCGTCCAGGCTCCGGCCACGGCCACCGGCAACCAGACGAACGTGGCGCGCACCGTGTCGAAATTCAGCCACATGCCCAGCAGATCGTTGTTGTCCATCAGTCCGGGCACCAGGCCCAGCCAGATCAGCCCGGCCAGCGCCAGGGCGATCATCCAGGCGCTCAGGAAGCGCAGCAGCGCCTCGGGCGCCAGCGCGTACACCGCCACGCCCAGCACCAGGACAAAGGCGCAGGCGCTGGACAGGGATGCAGATTCGGACAGGCCGAACGCCACCAGTATCTGCCCCGCGAACCCCATGGCCGTGGCGCATTGCCGCCAGAACGGCCCGGCATCGGTACGCAGCACGGCCACGCCCACGGCGCTCAGCACCAGGCCCACGACAATGGCCCCCTGCAGCGACTGGACCAGGCCCGAGACCCCCAGGAACAACAGCAGCAGCAACGTGGTCAGCCAGGCGCTCAGGCCCAGCAGCGCCTGCACGTACCAGGCCGGGCCCAACTGGGGCTCGACGTCCGGGTCGTCCAGCCCGGCCACCGGGCTGCCGGCGACGGCCGGCGCCACGGCATTGCCGGCCGACACGCCTGCCGGCTCGGCATCGGCCAGCGCACGTCCTGCCGGCGGCTGGGCTGCCAGCCGGCGCAGCCAGCGCGCCGCCCACACCGCTTCGGCCATCAACAGGCCGGCCAAGGGCAAAATGGCCCAGACACCGGGTTCCAGGCTCAGCAGCCATTCGCCCGCCAGGCGCATCGATACGCAAATGACGCCGGCGGCCAACATGGCCAGGATCAGCAGGTCGCGCCGCGCGCGCTGGTAGTAATAGCCCAGGCCCAGCGTCACGACCACCCAGGCCACGCCGGTGATCGAACCCAGCCCGCGCAACACCGAATCGCCGAAGGTCAGCGCCAGCACCAAGGTGCCGATGATCAGGGCCGCCAATGCGCGCGGCCCCACCCGGGTGTCCGCGTGCCAGCGCCAGGCGGCGCATTCCCAGGCCGCCAGCAGCAACAGGTTCAGGGCCGCCAGCAGCAAGGTGGGCAGGCCGGGGCCGATTGCCCACCAGAGCGGCGCCCCCGATTCCCCTAGATAAAGAAAGGCCGCCACATTGACGACCCCCGCCCACAGCAGCCACACGGCCTGGCTGGCCGCCACCAGCGCCCAGGGCAGCAGCAGCACCGCCCACCAGGCGAAGAGTTCCCAGGTATCGGCTCCTGTCTGGTATGTTTGTCCCAGTAATGCCAGCAGCGCACCCAGCAGCAGGCCGGCCAACGCCAGAAGTGCCCCGGGTGCGTAGCGGCGTGGGCCGGCAGCCGCCCGCAGGCGCCATCCAGCCCATGCGGCGAGCAGCACGCACACCGCCAATAGCACCTGCGCGCCGGCAAAGCGCTGCACTTTCGACATGTCTTGCCAGTTGGAGGCCACCCAGCAAATAACGGCGCTGCCCAGCAGCCAGACACCCAGCCAAACCGTACTTCGGGCCAGGAATTGCCGCCAAGCGTGCAGCTCTGATCCCGCCTGTCCCCCAGCCCCGACTTGCATGCGGCGAATCTCCCCTCGTATCATCCGCGCTACACCGGCGGGTCTACCGCCACTGGATACCCATGAGCAAAACGCTGATTATTGCCGAGAAGCCCTCGGTAGCCCTTGATATATCACGCGCCCTCGGAGGCTTCGCGCGCGAGGGCGACTATTTTGAAAGCGAACGTTACGTGCTCGCTTCAAGTATCGGGCATTTGCTCGGCCTTGTCGCGCCCAACGACCCCGTCAAAGGCAAGTGGAGCTTCGCGCACCTGCCGGTCATCCCGCCCGAATTCGAACTCGGCCCTGCAGACAAGCGATCCGCCGAGCGCCTGAAGCTGCTGGTCAGGCTGGCCAAGCGCAAAGACGTGGACGCGCTCATCAACGCTTGTGACGCCGGGCGCGAGGGCGAACTGATCTTTCGCTACATCATCCAGTACGCGGGGGTAAAGAAACCCATCAAGCGCCTGTGGCTGCAATCCATGACGCAGGCCGCCATCCGCGAGGCCTTCGCGAACCTGCGCGACGACGTCCAGCTCAAGCCGCTGGAAGCCGCCGCCCGCTCGCGGGCCGAGGCCGACTGGCTGGTGGGCATCAACGGCACGCGCGCCATGACCGCCTTCAACAGCAAGGACGGCGGCTTCTTCAAGACCCCCGTGGGCCGCGTGCAAACACCCACGCTGGCCATCGTGGCCGAGCGCGAAGAACGCATCCGCGCCTTCGTGCCGCGCGACTACTGGGAAGTGCACGCCACTTTCGTGGCCGCCGCGGGCCTGTACCAGGGCCGCTGGATCGACCCCGACTTCAAGCGCGACGAGCGCGATCCCGAAAGGCGCGAATCGCGCCTGTGGTCGCAAGCCGCCGCGCAAAGCGTGGTGGCGGCGTGCCGCGAACAGTCGGGCAACGTGACCGAAGAGTCCAAGCCGTCGACCCAGATGTCGCCGGCCCTGTACGACCTGACCTCGCTGCAGCGCGATGCCAACGGCCGTTTCGGCTTTTCGGCCAAGACCACCCTGGCGCTGGCCCAGACCCTGTACGAACGCCACAAGGCCTTGACCTACCCGCGTACCGATTCGCGCTACCTGCCCGAAGACTACCTGGCCACCGTGCGCGAAACCATGCAGGCCCTGTCCAAGGGCGGCTCGAACGCCGTCGGGCAGCTGTCGCGGCATGCCGGCACCGTGGTGGCGCAGAACTGGGTCAAGCCCAACCGGCGCATCTTCGACAACAAGAAGGTGTCTGACCACTTCGCCATCATCCCCACGCTGCAGATCCCGCACGACCTCAGCGAGGCCGAGGCCAAGCTGTACGACCTGGTGCTCAAGCGGTTCCTGGCGGTGTTCTTCCCGGCCGCCGAATACCGCGTCACCACGCGCCTGACCGAAGTGCAGGGCCACCGCTTCAAGACCGAAGGCAAGGTGCTGGTGGCACCGGGCTGGCTGGCGGTGTATGGCAAAGAAGCCCAGGGCGAAGACGCCAACCTGGTGCCGGTGGCCGACAACGAAGCCGTACGCACCGAAGACATCGAGGCCGTGGGCCTGTCGACCAAGCCGCCGGCGCGCTACAACGAAGCCACGCTGCTGTCGGCCATGGAGGGCGCCGGCAAGCTGGTCGACGACGAAGAACTGCGCGAAGCCATGTCCGAGCGCGGCCTGGGCACACCGGCCACGCGCGCGGGCATCATCGAAGGCCTGCTGGGCGAAGGCTACCTGCGCCGCGAAGGGCGCGACCTGGTGCCCACCGCCAAGGCACGCCAGTTGATGACGCTGCTGTCCGGCCTGGATGTCACCGAACTGACCTCGCCCGAACTCACCGGCGAATGGGAACACAAGCTCAAGCAGATCGAGCAGGGCGGGCTGGGCCGCGAAGCCTTCATGCGCGAAATCGCCCAGATGACGCAAGTGATCGTCAAGCGGGCCAAGGAATACGAGCGCGACACCGTGCCCGGCGACTACGCCACGCTGCAAACCCCGTGCCCCAAATGCGGCGGGGTGGTCAAGGAAAACTACCGCCGCTATGCCTGCACGCAATGCGACTTCTCCATCGGCAAGCATCCCGGTGGGCGCACCTTCGAACTGCCCGAAGTCGAAGAACTGCTGGCCAAGCGCGAAATCGGCCCGCTGCAAGGCTTCATCAGCAAGATGGGCCGGCCGTTCGCGGCCATCCTGCGCATCGGCGATGAAGACAAGCTGGAATTCGACTTCGGCCAGAATGACGACGACGACACCGAACCGGTGGACTTCTCCGGCCATACGCCAGTGGGCACCTGCCCCAAGTGCAGCTCGCGCGTGTTCGAGCATGGCCTGAGCTACGTGTGCGAAAAATCGGTCGGCCCCGACAAGACCTGCGATTTCCGTTCCGGCAAGATCATCCTGCAGCAAGAGATCTCGCGCGAACAAATGCACAAACTGTTGACCGACGGCCGCACCGACCTGCTCGACGGTTTTGTCTCCAGCCGCACGAACCGCAAGTTCAAGGCCTTCCTGGTACGCCAGCCCGACGGCAAGGTCGGCTTCGAGTTCGAACCGCGCCCCGTCAAGCCTGGCCGAGCGCCGGCCAAGACGGCCGCGGGCAAGACCGCCGCCAAAACCGCCACCAAGACGGCTGCGAAGAAGGCTCCGGCCAAGAAAACCGCCGCCAGGAAAGCACCCGCCAAAAAAGCGGCGGCCAAGAAAGCAGCCCCCAAGAAAACCGCCTGATACGACGTAGACCACCATGACCACCGCCGCGCCTGCCCAAGCTTACTTACAGCAGTTTTCACTGGCCGGGCAGGTGGCGCTGGTGACCGGCTCGGCGCGCGGCCTGGGGCTGTGCATCGCGCGCGCCATGGCGGGTTGCGGCGCCCATGTGCTGATCAACGGCCGCAACGCCGCGGCGGTACAGGACACGGTGGCCGCGCTGCGCAACGACGGGCTGGCCGCCTCGGCCCTGGCCTTCGACATCGGCGACGACGACGCCATGGCGCGCGCCTTCGCGCAGATCGATGCCGAGCACGGCCGGCTGGACATCCTGGTCAACAACGTCGGCGCCCGCAATCGCAAGACGCTGCAAGCCATGGCACCGGCCGAGATCCGCGCGCTGATCGACACCGACCTGGTCGCCGGCATCCTGCTGGCCAAGCTGGCGGCCGGGCGCATGGTGCCCCAGCGCGCCGGGCGCCTGATCGCCATTACCTCGGTGGTGGGCGAACTGGCGCGCGCGGGCGACGCCGTGTATCCGGCCGCCAAGCAGGGGCTGACCGGCATGATGCGCGCACTGGCGGCCGAATTCGGCCCCCTGGGCATTACCAGCAATGCCATCGCGCCTGGCACCTTCGCCACCGAAACCAATGCGGCCTTCATGGCCAACCCGGCCCTGCACGACCCGATGGCCGCCCGCAACCCCATGGGGCGCTGGGGCCAGCCCGAGGAAATCGCCGGCGCCGCGGTGTTCCTGGCCTCGCCCGCGGCCTCGTACGTGAATGGCCAGGTGCTGACCGTGGACGGAGGCCTGTCCATCTTGTTCTAGGGCCTGTTCCGCCATCGCGCCATGAACGGGCCACCGTGCGCCGGGCTGCGCAGCCGGCATACTCTGCAACGACACTCTAGAGGTTGATTGGCATGAAGCAGCATTTCATCGATAACCGCCCGGTACCCGGCGCCTCGGGCGAATCCATTGCCGTAATGGATCCCTCTACCGGGCAGCAGTACGACAGCATTGCGCGCGGCAACGCCGCCGACATCGACCTGGCGGTGCAGGCCGCCCGGCGCGCCTACGACGAAGGCGCCTGGGGCAGGCTTACCGCGGCCGAGCGCGGCCGCCTGATGCTGAAGCTGTCGGTGAAGATCCTGGACCACGCCGACGAGCTCACCGATATCGAATCGCGCGACTGCGGCAAGCCCACCCGGCAGGCCCGCGCCGACGTCACGGCGGTGGCCCGTTATTTCGAATACTACGGCGGCGCGGCCGACAAGCTGCACGGCGAAACCCTGCCCTATCAGAACGGCTACACGGTGCTGACGCTGCGCGAGCCGCACGGCGTTACCGGCCACGTGGTGCCCTGGAACTACCCGCTGCAGATTTTCGGGCGCAGCGTGGGCGCTGCGCTGGCGGCCGGCAATGCCTGCGTGGTCAAGCCCGCCGAAGACGCCTGCCTGTCGCTGCTGCGGCTGGCCGAACTGGCCGCCGACGTGGGCTTTCCACCGGGGGCCATCAACATCGTCACCGGCTACGGCCACGAAGCCGGCGACGCGCTGACGCGCCATCCGGGCATCGACCACATCTCGTTCACCGGTTCGCCGCGCATAGGCGTGCTGGTTACCCAGGTGGCGGCCGAACGCCATGTGCCGGTCACGCTGGAACTGGGCGGCAAGTCGCCGCAAATCGTGTTCGCCGACGCCGACCTGGACGCGCTGGTACCGGTGGCAGTGAACGCCATCGTGCAGAACGCCGGCCAGACCTGCTCGGCCGGCAGCCGCCTGCTGGTCGAGCGCAGCGCCTACGACCGTGTGCTGGAACGCCTGTCGCAGGCCTTCTCGGCCTTGCGCGCGGGCCCTGCCACCTTGGACCTGGACTGCGGGCCGCTGATCCGCAAGACCCAGCAGGAACGCGTGCAGGGCTTCCTGAAGGCCGCCGGCGACGACGGCATCGCCACCGCCGCGCAAGGCCAGATCGCCGATGGCGCGCCGGCCGATGGCTATTACCAGGCGCCCACGCTGCTGCGCGACGTGCCGGTCGGCCATCGCCTGGCCCAGGAAGAAGTGTTCGGCCCGGTGCTGGCCGCCATGCCCTTCGATGACGAAGCCGACGCCGTGCGCATCGCCAACGCCACCGAATACGGCCTGGCCGCCAGCGTCTGGACGCGCGATGGCGGGCGCCAATTGCGCATCGCGCGCAAAGTGCGCAGCGGCCAGGTATTCATCAACAACTACGGGGCGGGCGGCGGCATCGAGCTGCCGTTCGGCGGCGTGAAGGCCAGCGGCCACGGCCGCGAGAAAGGGTTCGAGGCGTTGTACGGGTTCACCGTGCTGAAGACCATCTCGATCAAGCACGACTGAAGCATCGCAACGGTGCCAGGCACGCCAGGTGCCTGGCACCGCCAGATTGAAACAGCACTGGCCCGCTACGCTTACTGCCAGCTCTTGCCGGTGCGGGCCGCCACGACTTGCGGATCGTGCAGCAATACCTCGGCAAACTGGCGCACCAGGCCTGATGGCTCGGCATCCTGCCGCGTTACCAGGTGCAGGTCACGCAGCGCCCACCCGTCCTGCAAGGGTATGGCAATGATCGCGCCCTCGCGCGCCAACGGCTGGGCCACGCTGGACGGCACCACCGCCACGCCCACGCCGGCGCGTACCAGGTACAGCACCGAACTGAAATCGTGTGCATGCACGCGCACACTGACGCTCTTGCCCAGCCGCTCGGCCTGGGCCTGCACGAACTGGAAATTGCTGCTGGCGCGGTCCATGCAGACCTGCCCGTGCGCCAGCACATCCGCGTAGGCCACGCGGGGGCGTTGCGCCAGCGCGTGGTCGGGCGGGGCCGCACAGATCAGGCGATCGATCGCATAGAGTTCGCAGCGCAGGTCGGCATCGTTGACCTTGCCCGCGCAAATGCCGATATCGGCCTCGCCACGCTGGATCTTGCCGGCAATGGACAGGCTGTCCTGCTCTTTCAGGTTTACATCGATATGGGTATTTGAGGTCAGAAAACGCGCCAGGCTGGGAATGATGAAGCCGTTGAGCGAACTGCTGTTGGCCAGCAGCCGCACATTGCCCTTCAGGTTGCGCGCGTAGGCGCTGACTTCGGCCTGCATGGCTTGCAGGTCGGCCAGCAGGATGTCGACGTGGCGCGCCAGCGCCTCGCCGGCGGGCGTCAGGCTCATGCCCCTGGCGGAACGCACGAACAGCGGGCTGCCCGCGGCATATTCCAGGTTCTTCAGGCGATAGCTGGCCGACGGAGCGGTCATGTGCATCGCTGCCGCGCCCGCGGACAGGTTGCCCGCCTGGAGAATGGCCTTGAACAGGCGCAGATCTTTCAGCTCATAGGACATCGATCCCTCTTTGTGCGAACACCGCCGCAAGCCAAGACGGGATTGTCCTCCCGGGCCGCATTGGCGCGGCCCTGCGACGCGGGATCAGGCGCCCGTCTTGCGCGCCTTCTCGTCCAGGAACGCACGCATATAGCGCCCCGGCTCGCCCGTGTCGAACGCCGCGCCGAACTCCAGCACGCCATTCTGCAGCGAAACATCCAGCGGCTCGTCTTCCCATTCGCGCAGCAGGCGCTTCTGCTGGGCCAGCGCGCCTTGGCCGAGTCCGGCAAGCATACTCGCTATACGGTCGACTTCGGCATCCAGCGTGGCAGCCGGCACCACGCGGTCCAGCAGCCCCCACGATTCGGCCTGCTTCGCGTCGGCAACTTCCCCGGTCAGCAGCATCCAGTTCGCGCGCGCCTTGCCGATCAGCCGCGGCAACAGCGCGGCATGAATGATGGACGGCACGCCGACCTTGACTTCCGGCATGCCCATGTGGGCCTGGTCGGAGGCGATGCGCAGGTCGCAGGACAATGCCAGCTCCATGCCGCCTCCCAGGCACCAGCCGGGAATGCGAGCGATCACCGGTATGCGCAGCAAGCGCACGCCATCGCACAGTTGCCGCAGCCGGTCTATGTAGGCAATTGCGGCGGCGTGGTCGAAGAACGCCATCTCTTTGATGTCCGATCCCGCGACGAAGGCCTTTTCTTGGGCCCCGCGCAGCACCAGCACCTTGACGTCGTCGCGCCGGTCGATATGCGCCAGCATGCCGATCAGGCTTTCCACGACCGCGGAACTCAGGATATTGAGCTTGCCCGCTTCGCGGATCTCCAGCGTGCCGACACCGTCGTCGCGCAGCGAAAAGGCCGCATGGGGATAAGTGGGAATGTCGATGGCCATGGCAATCCTAGAGTTTTTCAAAACCGATGTCGTTCACGACCTTCTGCCACACGGCATTGGACCGCTCGATCGTGGCTGCGAACTGCTCGCGCGACATGTAATCCGGCACGGCGCCCAGACGCTCGATGTCGGCGATCACTTTCGGATCGGCCAGCACCTGCTTCACGGCCTGGTTCAGCTTGTCCAGCACCGCATCGGGCGTGCCGGCGGGTGCGGCCAGGCCGAACCACGAAGGCGTATTCAATTGCGGGTAGCCGACCTCGGCGTAGGTGGGAACATCGGGCATGGTCGCGATCCGCTTCGGTGAGGCCACCGCCAGCGCACGCAGCTTGCCCGATGCCAGGAACCCCGCCGACGAAGGCAGGTTGTCGAACACCACCTGCACCTGCCCGGCCATCAAGCCGACCAGCGCCGGGCCCAGGCCCTTGTACGGCACGTGCAACATCTTCGTGCCAGTGGCGCTCAAGAACAGTTCCCCGAACAGATGGCTGTAGCCGCCGCTGCCCGACGAACCAAAAGAGTAGCGGTCGGGATGGGCCTTGAGGTCGGCGACGAGCTGGTCGAACGTCTTGATGCCGGAGTCGCCGGGCACGTCCAGCACTCCCAGCACATTGGCCAGGTTGCTGATGGGCGCGAAATCCTTGATCGGATCGTACGGGGACTTGGCATGCACGCTGGGGTTGACCGCGTGCGAGCTTTCCACCGCCATGACCAGCGTGTAGCCGTCCGGCCGTTCGCGCGCCGCGTACCCGCTACCCACGGCGCCGCCGGCGCCCGGCTTGTTCACGACCACCACGGTCTGTCCCAATACCTCGCCGAGCTTGGGCGCCACGACGCGGGCCATGAGATCGGTCGTGCCGCCGGGCGCATAGGGCACCACCAGCGTGACGGCGCGATCCGGATAGGCGGCGTTCGCCGACCCGCTCGCGGCGCTGAAAGCCAGCGCCGCGGCGGCGCTCCAGAATTTGAATTTCATGTGTTGTCTCCAGTGTTGTGTTGGTCGAATCGTTGGAATGCCATGGCGCGGCATAGGCGGGCCCGCTCAGGGTTCGCCCAGCACCTCGCGGGTGTGTTCGCCCATCAATGGCGGCGGACGCATCGGCGCGGTGCTGTCGCGGCCCAGCATCGGATTGCGAACCAGCGGGATGTCGCCGAAACGAGGGTGCGACGCGTGCCTCAGCATGGCCCGGTGGCGCACCTGCTCGTCGGCGAAGACCTCATCCAGCCCGTTGACGGGCCCCCACGCGATACCGGCCGACTCCAGGCCCCCGGCCCAATGGGCGCGGTCTTGCGCAGCGATGATCTTGCCAAGCACTTCGCGCAGCGCGCCCATGTTCTGCACGCGATCGGCATTGGTGGCGAAGCGCGGGTCGCGCGCCAGGTCCGTATCGCCGCACAGCGTGCAAAGCTTGGCGAACTGGTTGTCGTTGCCCACGGCCAGGATGAAATAGCCATCGCGCGCCTTGAAGACTTCGTACGGCGCCAGGTTGGGATGCGCATTGCCGCTGCGCCCGGGGTTGCGGCCGGACACCAGGAAGTTCGCCCCCTGGTTGGCATTGATTGCCACCGCGACATCGAGCAGCGCGATATCCAGGTGCGCCCCCTGGCCGGTGCGCGTGCGCTGCAGCAGCGCGGCCAGGATGGCCGAAGTGGCATACATGCCCGTAGAGATATCCACCACCGGGATACCGGCGCGCAGGGGGCCGGCACCGAGTTCGCCGTCCGCGACGCCGGTATGGCTCATCAGGCCGCCCATGCCCTGGAAAATATAGTCATACCCCGGCTGCGCCGCCCGCGGGCCATCCTGTCCGTAGCCGGTGATCGACACGTACACCAGATCGGGGCGCAGTGCCTTCAGGCTGTCGTAGCCCAACCCGTAGCGTTCGAGCGTGCCGCTCTTGTAGTTCTCGACCAGGACATCGCAGGTGCGCACCAGCTCATGCAGCGCGCGTTGTCCGTCGGCCTGCGAGAAATCCAGGCAGATCGAGCGCTTGTTGCGGTTGCAGCACGTGAAATAGGCGGACAGCGTTTCTTCGCCATCGCGGGACTGCAGATAGGGCGGCCCCCACTTGCGGGTATCGTCGCCCTGCCCGGGACGCTCGACCTTGATGACGTCCGCGCCCAGGTCGGCCAGGTTCTGCGTACACCATGGTCCCGCCAGGATCCGCGACAGATCCAGCACGCGAATATTGTCCAGCGCCCGACTCAGCACGTTGTCTCCTCGATCATCGTCAACTCGTGACCGGGAGTCTAGGAAGCGGCCCGCGACGCGTCCAGTTCAAATGTTCTAAGGAAGCGTTCGAAACGCTCTAAGCCAGGTTCGCCGAACCTGGAAGCGGCGCCGGGCGGGCGCCGGGGATCAGGCCGTATCGTCTTCGTACCAGACGCCGTCGCCCAACATCATCCGATGGTGCCCTTCGCCGGCCGGCATCATGGGAAAGCAGTTTTCCTGCTCGGCCACCGCCACGTCCAGGAAGTACGGCCCCGGGTGCGCCAGGCATTGCGCCAGTGCCTCGTCCAGGCGCGCCGGATCATCGACCCGCGCCGCGCCCCAGCCGAACGCCTTGGCCAGCGCCACGAAATCGGGCAACGATGCGTTATAGCTGTGGCTGTAGCGCCCACCATGTATCAGTTCTTGCCACTGGCGCACCATGCCCATGTAGCCGTTGTTGCACAACACCACTTTCACCGGCGTATCGTGCTGCATGGCGGTAGACAGTTCCTGGATATTCATCAGCACCGACGCATCGCCGCTGACGCACACCACCGTCTTGTCCGGGTGCGCCACCTGGGCGCCGATCGCGGCGGGCACGCCATAGCCCATGGTGCCCGCGCCACCCGAGGTCAGCCAGCGGTTGGGGCGGTCAAAGCGCAGGTACTGGGCGGCCCACATCTGGTGCTGGCCCACATCGGTGGACACGATGGCATCCCGGCCGGCCAGCGCGGCATTCAGGCGCTGCATCAATTGCTGCGGCAGGATGGCCTCGCCTGCCGGCGGACAAGCCAGGCAGTCCTTGGCACGCCAGGCCTCGACGCGGCGCCACCAGTCGGCCAGCCGGCCGGCCGGCAACGGCTGCTCGTCCAGGGCAGCCCGCAACGCCTGGACCAGCGGCAGGCAATCGCCCACCAACGCCACATCCACCCGCACCACCTTGTTGATCGACGCGGGATCGATATCGATATGGATCTTGCGCGCATGCGGGCAGAACTCGGCCAGCTTGCCGGTGATGCGGTCATCGAAGCGCGCGCCTATGCACACCACCAGGTCGGCATGGTGCATGGCCATGTTGGCTTCCAGCGTGCCGTGCATGCCCAGCATGCCCACGAATTGCGGGTCCGACGCCGGGAAGGCACCCAGGCCCATCAGCGTCAGCGTGCACGGCGCGCCCGTGTGGCGCACCAGTTCGGTAAAGGCCTGGCAGGCCTCGGGGCCGGAATTGACCAGGCCGCCGCCGCCATAGAAAACCGGCCGGCGCGCCTGCGCGATCAGCGTCGCGGCGCGGCGCACGGCCGTCTGCGGCAACTTCAGGGGCGCCTTGCCGGCTTGGCGGCGCGCGCGCAGCACGGCCAACCGCCGGTGCTCCGATGCCGCCGCATCCGCGGCATGCACCGGCCTGGCCAGTTGCACGTCTTTCGGGAAGTCCACCAGCACCGGCCCGGGCCGCCCCTGGCGGGTCAGGTCGAAGGCCCGGCCCACCACGTCGGCCACATCTTCAACCACGCGAACCTGCGTATTCCACTTGGTGACCGAGCGCGAGATCCCCATGGCGTCGCATTCCTGGAACGCGTCGGTACCAATGGCCGAGGTGGCCACCTGGCCGCTGACGCACAGCACCGGAATCGAATCGCACATGGCGTCCAGCAGGCCCGACGTGGTGTTGGCCATGCCCGGGCCCGAGGTCACGAACACGACGCCCGGCCGGCCCGTGGTGCGGGCGTAGCCTTCCGCCGCGTGCACCGCCGCCTGTTCATGGCGCACCAGCACATGGCGCAGGCGCGGCTCGGCGTACAAGGCGTCGTACAGCGGCAACACGGCCCCGCCGGGGTAGCCGAACACCGTATCGACACCCCGTTCGATCAGGGTGTCGAGCAGAATTTCGGCACCGTTGCGGGCAGGGGATTCGTCGTGGCGCAAGGCGGCAAGGGCGGTGGCGTGGAGGCGGTCATTCATACTGAATATGTTATGCCGATCTGCAAAGAAGATTTCTCTTCTTTTCTACGAATTCCTGGATTTTCCAGTAAATTCATCTTTATTTCACCGGAAATCCAGAAAATGAAACTGGACAAGTTCGATCTCGCCATTCTCAAGGCGCTGCAACAGAACGCCCGTGCCAGCCTCAATGAAATCGGCGCCGAGGTCGGCCTGTCGTCCACGCCCTGCTGGAATCGCATCAAGCGCATGGAGTCGGCCGGCGTCATCCGCGGCTACACGGTGGACATCGATCCGGCCAGCCTGGGCTTCATGGACACGGTCATTGTGCACGTCACGCTGGAAAGCCACAGCGAGGAAACCCTGTACGAATTCGGCCGCGCGCTGGCGCAGATTCCGGAAGTACTGGAAGCCTTCCTGGTCTCGGGCGACTACGACTACTACATCCGCATCGCGGTGCGCGATACGCGCGACTACGAACGGCTGCTGCGCGAACGGCTCTACCGCATTCCCGGCATACGCCACAGCAAGTCCTGCTTCGTGCTGCGCCGCCTGAAGGAAACCCAGCTGCCGCTGACAGCACCGGTGGCAGAATAAACCTCGCGGCTGTCATCACCGCGCGCGCCCTGCGCCGATATAATCCCCGCTGCCCAGCTACATGCCTCTTGCCATCTTTCATGACCAACGCTGAACCCACCAAGCCCTGGCACGCCGTGCGCCGCTCCAAGCTGCACGGCAATGGCGTGTTTGCCGCACGTAAAATCCCGGCCGGCACGCGCATCATCGAATACGGCGGCGAGCGCATCAGCGCCAAAGAAGCCGATCGCCGCCATCCCACCAATCCCGACGATCCGTTCCACACGTTTTTCTTCGCGCTCACTACGGGCCGCGTGATCGACGGCGGCGACAGCGGCAACGACGCACGGTGGATCAATCATTCGTGCGAACCCAATTGCGAGGCGCAAGAAGGCCGCCACGGCAAGCGGGTGTACATCACGGCGCTGCGCGACATTGCCCGTGGCGAAGAACTGTTCTACGACTACGGCCTGGTGCTCGATGGCCGGATCACCAAGAAACTGAAGGCTGCCTATCTGTGCCTGTGCGGCACGCCGGCTTGCCGCGGCACCATGCTGGCCCTGAAGAAAAAGCAGAAATAGGGCCTGCCCGCCCAGGCGTACAATGGCGGTGGCCGCACCGTGCGGCCATAGCAGTACGTCTTCAGGGCGGGGCGAAAATCCCCACCGGCGGTAAGCCGCAATGCGGCAAGCCCGCGAGCGCCCGGCGTGCCTTACGGCAGCCGGGGTCAGCAGATCTGGTGCGATGCCAGGGCCGACGGTCATAGTCCGGATGAAAGAAGATGTGCCAGCTCATTCCCGCCTGCAGGCGGGGTGCGCGCGTCGGCCACCTGCCGGGGCGCAGCCCTGCCGGCGCGCGGATTTGCGTTTGGCTGTCGTTAGCCCTGAAACGTTTTTCGCCAACTTCCACTTGCGAGAGCGTTTCAATGTCCACCGCAATCCCCTCGGTACCGTACCTTCCCCCGGACCTGTACGCCCAGCCCTTCAAGGCACGCCTGGCGCGCGCGCTGCATCACCTGCGCCTGGGCCGCCCGGTCATCCTGATGGACGACTTCGACCGCGAGAACGAGGCCGACCTGATCGTGGCCGCCGACAAGCTCAGCGTGCCCGTCATGGCGCAACTGATCCGCGATTGCAGCGGTATCGTCTGCCTGTGCCTGACCGACGACACGCTGCAACAGCTGCAGCTGCCACCCATGGTCGCCCACAACGAAAGCCGCTACAGCACGGCATTCACCGTATCGATCGAAGCGCGCCTGGGCGTATCCACCGGCGTATCGGCCGCCGACCGCGTCACCACCATCCGTGCCGCCATCGCCCCCGGCGCGCAGGCCGGCGACATCGTCAGCCCCGGCCACGTATTCCCGCTGCGTGCCCAACCCGGCGGCGTGCTGGCACGGCGCGGCCACACCGAAGGCTCGGTCGACCTGGCCATGCTGGCAGGCCTGCGTCCAGCCGCGGTACTGTGCGAGCTGATGAATCCCGACGGCACCATGTCGCGCGGGCCCAGCATCGCCCGCTACGCCGCCGAACACGGCCTGGTGGCCCTGACCATCGCCGAACTGGCCGACCACCGCCGGCAGTTGGGCGCGCAAGCCCCGGTACAGCCAGCCCTGGCTGTCGCCTAGCCGCGCTCAGTCCCGCAGTGCCTGCGCCATGCGGCCCAGGCATTGCGCGGCATCGCCCACCACCACCGTGGCACTGCACGCCAGCATCAGGTTCAGGTTCAACCCGAAGTCTTCCACGGTGTGCCCCTGTGCATCGACATGGCGCGGCGGGTCGTCCGCCTGCGCCACGGCCAGCCTCTGCACCAGCGTATCGGCATGGTCCACATACGCCCATACCGGCTTGCCCAGGGCAACGGCATAGCCTACCTCGAAGGCCGTGCCCGAATCGGGCTCGGCGCCGCGAAACGCGTTCAGGTTGGCCAACACCGCATCGGACGCGCGGATCAGCGCCGTATTGGCTTCGTAGATCCACTGGGCCAGTGCCCGGGCCGGCAGGCCCGCGGGCGCCTGGCTATCCAGCGGATACAGGCCCGTGAAGCCATGGCTCTGGCATTGCAGCTTCAGCCATTCGCCATGCGCCAGCGAATCGGCGCGGAACACATCAAAGCCGGCCAGGTAGATGCGCTTCATGATCATGCGGCCGGACTCAATACCCGACCGTGAAACGGCGCCGCGCATGGCGCGGCGATTCCAGTTCGTCGACCAGCGCGATCGCGTAGTCTTCCATCGAGATCCAGCTCTTGCCCTCATCATCGGCCAGCAGTTCGTCGCCACCCACGCGGAACTTGCCGGTACGCTCGCCCGGCTCGAACAGGGCCGACGGCGACAGGAAGGTCCAGTCCAGCGTGTGTTCGTGGCGCAGGGTATCCAGGAACACCACGCCAGCGCGCGCCTCGGGCTTGTAGGCATCGGGGAATTCGGGCGTATCGATCAGCATCATTCCCGGTGCGACCCGCAGGCTGCCCGCGCCGCCCACCACCAACAGGCGGGGTACGCCGGCGCTTTGCACGGCCGCCACCAGCGGCTTGGCATCGGTCGATACGAACCTGGCGGCGCTGATCACCGCATCGTGGCCGGCCAGCAGCGGCGCCAGCGCGGCGGGGTCGGTGGCGTCGCCCTGCCTGGCCACCAGGCCGGGCCGTTCGACCACCTCGGCGGGATTGCGCGCAATGCCTGTGACCTGGTGGCCGCGGCGCAGCAGTTCGTCGGCGATGCGCGAACCCACGCGGCCCGTGATACCGATCAGTGCGATGTTCATGGTGTGCTCCGGAAACAGTAGGGATACTCCATGCTAGCCGCGCCGCCCGCGCGCACAAAGACCGCCGCGCGCGATAATCAGTTGCACATCATGCATCAATGGCGCGCTGCGCCTGGTACACCTGCAGATGCGCATAGGCCATGCGCAAGGTCTGCATGTCCAGCCCCAGGTTGCGGCCGCGATGCACCATGTCGCCCACGATATGGTCGGCCTCGACCCGGCCACCCTGGCTCAGGTCGCGGAACATGGATGCCGTCATGGACGATTCGCGGTCGGTCAGCACCTTCAGGGCGGCCGCATCGGCCTCGGCGCGCACGGTGTGGCCCGAAGCCGCCGCCACCTGCTGGCATTCGCGCAGCAGATCGCGCACGATGGCCTCGCCATCGTCGGTGGACACGATCTGGCCCACCGGCCCGCGCATCAGGCAGGTGGCCGCCGCCATGGTGGTCAGGAACACGTATTTTTCCCAGACGTCCTGCTGGATGGCGCTGCTCAGGCGGCTGCTGAAGGCCGCGTCGGTGAAGGCCGCCTCGAGTGCCACGCAGCGCGCGCTGCGCGGTTCGCCCGCACGTTCGCCGAACACCAGCGCCGCATGCTGGCCCAGGTGCCGCACCTGGCCGTCGGGGCCCAGCGTGGCATTGATCTGGCACAGGCCGCCCAGCACCCGTGCCGCGCCGAACTCGGCATCCAGTGTGTCGTACTGCAGCACGCCGTTCATGATGGGCAAGATGGCCGTATGCTCGCCCACCGCCGGGCGGATTGCCGCGATGGCACTGGGCAGGTCATAGGCCTTGCAACTGATCACCACCCCGTCGTAGGCGCCGTCCAGTTCGCCTTCGGTCACGATCTTGGGGCTCAGCACCGCGTCGCCGCGCGGGCTTTCGATGCGCAAGCCCTGCGTGCGCAGCTTTTGCGCACGCGCCTCGCGCACCAGGAAGGTGACGTCGGCGCCCGCCTGGGCAGCCCGTCCGCCGAAATAGCCGCCCGTACCGCCGGCGCCAAGAAACAACAATCGCATCAGTGTCTCCGCTGGAAAAATTCGGCGCCGCCTCGCCATGCGGCGCGCACGACACAAGATTATGCACCCGGGCGATGCTTGCGCGGAACAAGCTGCCTATAATCATTCGCGGTGCGCAAAAAAACCAATCTGGTGTGGCACGCCTCGACTCTTATCGCGTTGCGTGCAGGAGCCCTTGTCAATGACATTCCGCACTTCCCTGTCGGTCACCGGACGCATGCGGCGCAGCACGATACTGCGGCTGGGCGCGGCATGCGCCTGGCTGGCGGCGGGCCGGACGTACGCCCGGGCGCCAAGCCAGATCAAGGTCGCCGCGGTCTATACCGTGCCCATCGGACAGCAATGGGTCTCGCGCGTGCACCGGGCGCTCGTCCTGGCCCGCACGCGCGGCGATATCGACTACGCCTACTCGGAAAACGTGTCTCACGGCATGTACGAACGCGCCTTGCGCAAGCATGCCGACCAAGGTGTGCAACTGATCGTGGGCGAAGCGTTCCGTGCCGAAGAAGCCGCCCGCAAGGTGGCCCTGGACTACCCGCGAATCGCCTTCCTGATGGGATCTTCGGGACGCCCCCAGCAACCCAATTTCTCGGTGTTCGACAACTACATCCAGGAAGCCGCCTACCTGACCGGCATGATCGCCGGCGGCCTGAGCAAGAATGGCAAGATCGGCCTGGTGGGCGGCTACCCCATTCCTGAAGTCAACCGCCTGATGCACGCCTTCATGGACGGCGTACGCGAAATCAACCCCGACGCGCGGTTCTACGTGACGTTCATCGGTTCCTGGTTCGACCCGCCCAAGGCCAAGCAAGCTGCCTTTGCCATGATCGACCAGGGGGTCGACGTGCTATATGCCGAACGCTTCGGCGTGGCCGAGGCCGCGCAAGCGCGCGGCAAGCTGGCCATCGGCAACGTCATCGACACCCAGCCGCAATATCCGGACACCGTCGTGACCTCGGCGCTGTGGAACATGGAGCCCACCATCGAACGGGCGCTTACCATGGTCAGGCGCGGCACTTTCAAGGCCGACGACTACGGCAAGTATTCGCAGATGCGCTACCAGGGCTCGATGCTGGCGCCGCTGGGCACCTTTGCCGACAAACTGCCCGGCGGGCTGATGGCCAGCGTCCAGGCCCGGCAGAAAACCATCCTGGACGGCACCTTCAGCGTCAAGATCAACGACAATCCGCCGCACCCCACCGCCCCATGAATCAGGCCAGCGGCAGATAGATGCGCGTCTTCAGCTCGGCCGCGGGCGTGGTCTTGGGATCGTTCACGTACTCTTCCCACATGGGGAAATCCAGCGTCTCGTGGCCGCTGCCCGGCAGCCATTCCGAGAACAGCCAGTGGTAGGCGGCTTCGATTTCGCTATAGGGCCCGGTGTACTCCAGCACCGCGCAGGGCGCGGCCGGCAGCGCGAACGGTTCGAATACCGCATCGGCCGCAGCGCCGTCGGGCAGGGTCAGGCCGGCGCGCGAACGCAGCTTGTCGGCCGGCACCTGCGCCGGGTCGTCGTAGTACACGCCGAACGACCGCGTGGCGGGTCCGACCAGGTCGCGGCTGGAAGCCAGCATGAACAGGCGGTCGAAGGTGGCCCCGATGTGTTGATAGTCGCCCTGGTGCGCCAGGGTGGCCAGCGACGCGCCGGCAAATTGCTCGATGGTAGTGGGATACATGCCAAGCTCCTGAGGGTTGAAAGGCCTGGAGCGCGCATGACGATAACGGCCCGGCGGCACCCCGAACACGGTGCCGAAAGCCCGGTTGAAAGCGGCTTGCGACGTGTATCCGGCGCGTTGCGCCACTTGCTGCATGGGCCGGTCACCCGCCAGGTCCACCGACGCCCGGTGCATGCGCACGCGCAGCATCGTGGCGTTCACCGTCTCGCCCATCAACGCGCGGTACACGCGATGGAAATGATACGGCGACAGGCATGCCAAGTCGGCCAGGTAATACAGGTCGGGCGCCGCGTCGGGATGCGAGGCCAACCATTGCAGCACCGGTTCCAGCCGGTTGGCGTAGTGGATGCGGGTCTTGGATTTCATGTGTCCTCCAGGGCTTCCACTGTATCGGCCACCACTTTGCAGATTTTGCGGTTTTGCCAAGAAGCGCCTGGCCAGGCACCAAACCCGCAAGATCAGTGGGGATACGTGCCCGGCAGCAACACACTGCGATCGCCCGGCGTGAGCGACTTGCGCCCGCACAACGCCATGGTGACGTCCATTTCCTTGTATAGAATCTCCAGCGTGCGCGTGACGCCCGCCTTGCCATACGCCCCCAGGCCATACAGGAACGCGCGCCCGATCATCGTGCCGCGCGCGCCCAGCGCCACGGCCTTCAATACGTCTTGTCCCGAGCGGATGCCGCCATCCATCCATACTTCGATGCGCGAGCCCACCGCATCGGCGATGGCCGGCAGGGCGGCAATCGACGACATCGCACCGTCAAGCTGGCGCCCGCCATGGTTGCTGACGATCAGGGCATCCGCGCCGCTGTCGGCCGCCAGGCGCGCGTCCTCGACATCCAGGATGCCCTTGAGGATCAGCTTGCCGCCCCAGCGCTGCTTGATCCATTCGACGTCGGCCCAGCTCAGCCGCGGATCGAACTGCTCGGCCGTCCAGGACGACAGCGAAGACAGGTCGGTCACGCCCTTGGCGTGGCCGACGATATTGCCGAACGTGCGGCGCGGCGTACCCAGCATGCCCAGGCACCAACGCGGCTTGGTGGCCAGGTTGAGCAGGTTGGCCAGCGTGGGCTTGGGCGGCGCCGACAGCCCGTTGCGAATATCTTTGTGGCGCTGGCCCAGTATCTGCAGGTCGAGCGTCAGCACCAGCGCCGAGCAGCCGGCCGCCTTGGCGCGATCGATCAGGTTGGCCACGTACTCGCGGTCGCGCATCACATACAGCTGGAACCAGAACGGCTTGCCGGTGGCGCGCGCCACGTCTTCGATCGAGCAGATGCTCATGGTCGACAGGGTGAAGGGCACGCCGAACTCGGCGGCGGCCTGCGCGGCCACCATTTCGCCGTCGGCATGCTGCATGCCCGTCAGGCCGGTGGGCGCAATGGCCACCGGCATCACCGCGTCGGCGCCGGCCATGGTGGTACGCAGCGAACGGCCTTCCATGTCCACCGCCACCCGCTGGCGCAGCTTGATCGCCTGGAAGTCGGCCTGGTTGGCGCGATAAGTGCCTTCAGTCCAGGCACCGGAATCGGCATAGTCGTAGAACATGCGCGGCACGCGCTTCTGCGCGAGGATGCGCAAATCTTCAATGCAGGTGATCTTGGCAAGGTTCGGGTTCATGGGACACTATTGGGGAAAATAGAGGACCAAAAGGGCGTAGCAAGTATACGCGCGCCCCTAGTATCGAAAGGAATCGCAGCATGCAAGTCCCCCGACACGAAACCGTGCACGTCATCATCAAGGGTGTGGTGCAGGGCGTGGGCTACCGGCACGCCACCGTGCGGCGCGCCCATATGCTGGGCGTTACCGGCTGGGTGCAGAACATGGAAGACGGCACCGTCCAGGCCCTGGTGCAAGGCACCCCCGACCAGGTCGACCATATGCTCGAATGGCTGCGCCGCGGCCCCCCGGCCGCCATCGTGCGCGACCTGATCACCGAGCGCGACTACACCGACAAGCGCTACGTGCGCTTCGAACAACTCTAGGGTAACCGCCCTCTCTACGGAACCCGTCATGCCCGCGTCCGCCCTTGAACTGCCCCGCACGCAACTGACCGTCGACCCTGCCTGGATCGACCTGTACGGCCACATGAACGCCGCTCGTTATGTGGGGGTGTTCGATCACACCGGCTACCAACTGCTGGATGCGCTGGGGGTGGGCGAAAGCTACACCCGTACATCGCGCTGCGGCATCTATACGGTGGACATCGCCGTCAATTACCGCCGCGAATTGCTGGTCGGCGACCCGCTGGAACTGCGGCTGCGCGTGCTGGGCGCGGATACCAAGCGCCTGCTGTGCCTGATGGAACTGTTCCAGACCCGCGACAACTACCTGGCCGCCACCATGGAACAACTCTCGGTGCACGTGAACCTGGATACGCGGCGCAGCCAGCCTTTCCCCGACACATTGGTGCAGTCGCTGCAGGCCGCCGCGCAGGCGCATGCTTCGGCCCCGCTGCCCGAGCGCCATGTGCGGCGCCTGGCCCTGGCGCGCACGGCCTAGCGTCGCACGGCGCTGCCGGCCGCGGGCGCACTGATTCACAATTTGTTTCATCTGGCTGGCCTTGCGGATAGCCGCCCGATGCACGCCCGATGCGAGCGCGATATCCTCAACGTGGGCTCAAGTCACGCCTTCTTCTGGTATCTACCAGATAATTTCGATCAATAGCAGGGGATTGCAGTCCCTGGCGCGCCTTCCTACTATCCGCCCCTTGACAGCCCTGCCGGCTTTCCGAGTTTTGCCGCCTGTCGCGCGGCGACCGGCCAGGCATTGTTTCGGGGAAGCCGCGCATGCACGATCGCCCACACACCTCAAGCACAGCCGAATGGCGCCAGCGCAGCCTGCGCCACGTCTGGCATCCGTGCACGCAGATGAAGCGCCAGGCAGCGATGCCGCTGCTGGCGCTGTCGCATGGGGCAGGCCCCTGGCTGGTCGACATGGACGGCCGCCGCTACCTGGATGCCATCAGTTCGTGGTGGGTCAACCTGTTCGGCCATGCCAATACGCGCATCAATGCCGCCTTGAACGACCAGCTTGGCCGCTTGCCGCATGCCATGCTGGCCGGTTGCACCCATGCCCCGGCGGTCGAACTGGCCGAGCGCCTGTCGGCCTTGACCGGTGCCGCCCTGGGCCACTGCTTTTACGCCTCGGACGGTGCATCGGCGGTGGAAATCGCCTTGAAAATGAGTTTTCACGCGTGGCGCAACCAGGGCCATGCCGGCAAGCGCGAATTCGTCTGCGTGCGCCACGGCTATCACGGCGAGACCCTGGGCGCACTGGGCGTGACCGATGTCGCCGTGTTCCGCGATGCCTATGGGCCGCTGCTGCGCCAGGCCCATGTCGTGGCCTCGCCCGATGCACGGGCCGCGCATGCGGACGAACCGGCCGACGCCGCGGCACAGCGCGCGGCGGCCGAATTGCAGGCCTTGCTTGAAGACCGGCACCCGCATATCGCCGCCGTCATCGTCGAGCCGCTGGTGCAATGCGCGGCCGGCATGGCCATGCACGCGCCTTCGTACCTGCGGCAGGTGCGCGAGCTTTGCGACCGCTACCAGGTCCACCTGATCGCCGACGAAATCGCGGTGGGCTGCGGACGCACCGGCTCGTTCTTCGCCTGCGAGCAAGCCGGCATCTGGCCCGACCTGATGACCCTGTCCAAGGGCATCACGGGCGGTTACCTGCCTTTGTCCCTGGTACTGAGCACCGATGCGATCCACGCGGCTTTCTACGACGACGACGTGGCGCGCGGCTTCCTGCACTCGCACTCGTACACCGGCAATCCCCTGGCATGCCGCGCCGCGCTGGCCACCCTGGACATCTTCGATGCTGACGACGTGCTGGCGCGCAACCGCATACGGGCCGCCGGCCTGGACGCGGCCCTGGCGCCGCTGCATGCGCGCCGCGCCGTGCGCCATTTCCGGCGCACGGGAATGATCTGGGCCTTCGACGTCGCGGCCGACCCCGGTTTCGGGCCGCGCTATGCCGCCGCGGCACTGGCGCGCGGGCTGTTGCTGCGGCCCATCGGCAACACGGTCTACCTGATGCCGCCGTATGTGCTGGATGACGACACCGCCGCATGGCTGGCGCGCGAGACGCTGGCCACGCTGGACGATGCACTCGAGGAGCGCTGACATGCAGCTACTGGATACCCTGGACGCCGCCCTGCGCGAGCTCGATGCACAGCATCTGCGCCGGCACCGGCGCACCGCCGAATCGCCGTGCGCACCGCACGTGCGCGTCGACGGACGCAACATGCTGGCGTTCTGCAGCAACGACTACCTTGGGCTGGCCGCCCACCCCGCCGTGATCGCGGCGCTGGCCGAAGGGGCTGCGCGCTACGGCGCGGGCAGCGGTGCATCGCACTTGATCAGCGGACACAGCCGCGCCCACGCGCAGCTGGAAGAGCGGCTGGCGGCCATGCTGGCGCCGCACCTGGAACAGGCGCGCGCGCTGTACTTCTGCACTGGCTACATGGCCAACCTGGCCGTGTTGGGCACCCTGGCGGGCAAAGACGCCGAGATCTATTCCGAATCGTTGAACCATGCCTCGCTGATCGACGGCGCACGCCTGTCGCGCGCCCGCGTCCAGGTCTATCCCCATGCCGATATGGACGCGCTGGCAAAGATGCTGGCCGCCAGCCAGGCAAAGACCCGCTTGATCGTATCCGACGGCGTGTTCTCGATGGACGGCGACATCGCCCCCTTGCGTGAATTGCTGGCGCTGGCCGAACACCACGGTGCCTGGCTGGTGATCGACGACGCGCACGGTTTCGGCGTGCTGGGCGAACACGGCCACGGCGTACTGGAACATGCCGGCCTGCGGTCCCCGCATCTGGTCATGATCGGCACGCTGGGCAAGGCCGCCGGCGTGGCGGGGGCCTTCGTGGCGGCGCACGCCACCGTCATCGACTGGCTGGTCAACCGCGCCCGGCCGTATATCTTCAGTACCGCCGCCGCGCCGGCGCAAGCGCACGCCTTGCTGGCCAGCATGGACCTGATCGAAGGCAGCGAAGGCAGCCGGCGGCGCGCGCACTTGCGCGCCTTGACGCAGCAGTTGCAGGCGGCGCTGCAGCTGCGCCATTGGCACTACCGGGCCACGCGCACCGCCATCCAGCCCATCGTGCTGGGCGAGAACGCCCAGGCGCTGCGCGCCGCCGCCGAACTGCAGCGGCATGCCCTGTGGGTACCCGCCATCCGCCCCCCCACCGTGCCGCCGGGCACGGCACGCTTGCGCGTCACGCTATCGGCGGCGCATACCGCCGACGATGTGGACAGGCTGGCCGCCGCCTTGAACCAGTTGGACAGCGAGGCCGGCCATGCATCCTGATACCCCGCAGCGGCCCGGCGACTACTTCGTTACCGGCACCGATACCGAGATCGGCAAGACACTGATCGCTTGCGCGTTGCTGCACGCCGCGGCGCGCCAGGGGTGGAGCGCCGCCGGCATGAAGGCGGTGGCCGCCGGCGCCCGGCGCGAGGGCGGCCGCTGGATCAACGAAGATGTCGAACAGTTGCGCCGCGCCAGTTCGGTGGCCTTGCCCGACGCCGTACGCTGCCCGTATGTATTGCGCCAGGCCGTGGCGCCGCACATCGCGGCGGCCGCCGCCGGCGTGGTGCTCGACCCGGCCGCGATACGGCAGGCGTACCGCTTGGCCACGGCCCATGCGGACGCCGTGGTGGTCGAGGGCGTAGGAGGCTTCCGCGTGCCGCTGGACGATACCCGGGATACCGCCGACCTGGCGCAGCAGTTGGGCCTGCCAGTGATACTGGTAGTGGGCATGCGGCTGGGCTGCATCAGCCACGCCCTGCTGACCGCTGAAGCCATCGCAGCGCGTGGACTGCACCTGGCGGGCTGGGTCGCCAACCATGTCGATCCGGCCATGCAGCAGGCGCCCGCCAATGTGCAGGCGCTGGCCCGGCGCCTGGCGGCGCCTTTGATAGGCAGCGTGCCGTGCCTGGCACAGCCCGACCCGGTAGCCGCGGCTCGGCATTTGCAGGTATCGGCGCTGTATCCGGCCGGCCGCTCCACCTAGTCGTCGTTCAGCGCCGCAAAGCGGTCGGCCAGGAAATCGATCAGCGCCCTGACCGACGGCAGTTGCCCGCGACGCGAGGCGAACACCGCATGGATGATCTCGCGGCGCGGCGCCCAATCGGGCAGCACGGTCACCAGTTCGCCAGCTTCGAACTGGTCGCGCAACAGCATGGTCGGCAGTTGCACGATGCCCACGCCCGCCACGGCCGCGGCCCGCAGCGCCAGCATCCCGCGCGTGATCAGGCGCGGCTGGTGGCGCACGGCGGCATGGGCGCCCTCCGGCCCCTGTAGATTCCACACGTGTTCGCCCTGCGGCAAGCCCAGGCCCAGGCTGGGCAGTCCGGTCAGGTCGGCCGGCGCGCTCGGCACGCCGGTTTGCCGCAGCAGGCCAGGGCTGGCCACCAGGCATTGGCCGCGCTCGGCCAATACGCGCATGACCAGGTCGCTGTCTTGCAGCGGGGGCGGCCGCACCCGTATCGCCACGTCGATCCCTTCAGCCACCACATCCACCCGCCGATTGGTTTCTTCCAGGTGAATGTGCACCAGCGGGTATTGCGCCATGAACGCGGCCAGCATGTCGGCCACCTGCGCATCCAGCAACGCCACCGGGCAGGTCAGCCGCACCGTGCCGCGCGGCTCGGCACGGGTCAGCGCCACGGCCTCTTCCGCGGCATCGGCCTCGACCAGCATGGCCTTGCAATGCGCATAGTAGGTCTGGCCGATCTCGGTGACGGCGAACTGGCGCGTGGTGCGCAACAACAGGCGGGCACCCAGCCGGGATTCCAGCAGCGCAATGCGGCGGCTGAGCTTGGACTTGGGCACGCCCAGGGCGCGGCCAGCCGGCGCGAAGCCGCCATGATCCACCACTTGCACGAAGTAGTACAGGTCGTTCAGGTCTTGCATGGTGTGCCCATCGTTCTTTCAATAGAACTCTAAGACGGAATTTTAGGGTCTACCGCACATATTGTCCTGAATTTATAGTTTCTGAATGGTGGTTGCGGCACGGGTCGCAACCCGCAGTGGAGAAAAGCCATGAAGAAAGTTCTCGGTGTCTACAGCGCGCCCCGTCCCCATTGGGTGGGCGACGGCTTTCCTGTGCGTTCGCTGTTCGGCTACGACAGCCATGGCCGGCACCTCAGCCCCTTCCTGCTGCTCGATTACGCGGGCCCGGCCCAGTTTGCACCGGCCGCGAAACCGCGCGGCGTCGGCCAGCATCCGCATCGCGGCTTTGAAACCGTCACCATCGTCTACCAGGGCGAGGTCGATCACCGCGACTCCACCGGCGCCGGCGGCCACATCGGCCCGGGCGACGTGCAGTGGATGACGGCGGCCGGCGGTATCCTGCACGAAGAATTCCACTCCGATGCCTTCACCCGCCAGGGCGGCGCGCTGGAAATGGTGCAACTGTGGGTCAACCTGCCGGCGCGCGACAAGATGTCCGAACCGGGCTACCAGACGCTGCTGGACCGCGACATTCCGGTAGTGGACCTGCCCGGCGAAGCCGGCCGGGTGCGCGTCATCGCGGGCGAGTTCGACGGTCGGCGCGGCCCGGCGCGCACGCATACCCCCATCGACGTCTGGGATGTACGCCTGCACCAGCAAGGCACCGCCACCTTCAGCCTGCCCGAGGGCCGCACGCTTGCGGTGGCCGTGCTGCACGGCACGGTACTGGTCAACGGCACCGAGATCGTGCGCGAGGCCCAACTGGTGCATCTGTCGCGCGAGGGTGGCCAGGTGCAGATCGAGGCCAATAACGAGGCCACGCTGTTGCTCTTGAGCGGCGAACCGATAGACGAGCCCATCGTCGGCTACGGTCCGTTCGTCATGAACGACCAGGCCGAGATCCGCCAGGCCATCGACGACTTCAACCACGGCCGGTTCGGCCAGCTGGCCCACTGACCCTGTCCGCGCCGCCGCCCGTGGCGGCGCGGACGTTCACCTGCCCATGCGGGCTTTTTTCCTACGTTTCCCTGGAGAGTTTCATGACCAAGCCCTATGTTCGCCTGGACAAAGACAACGCCGCCGTACTGCTGGTAGACCACCAGGCAGGCCTGCTGTCACTGGTGCGCGACATCGATCCGGACAAGTTCAAGAACAACGTGCTGGCCCTGGCCGACCTGGCCAAGTACTTCAAGCTGCCCACCATCCTGACCACCAGCTTCGAAGACGGCCCCAACGGCCCCCTGGTGCCTGAACTCAAGGCCCTGTTTCCCGACGCACCCTACATTGCCCGGCCCGGCCAGATCAACGCGTGGGACAACGAAGACTTCGTCAAGGCCGTCCGCGCCACCGGCAAGAAACAGCTGATCATCGCCGGCGTGGTCACCGAAGTGTGCGTGGCATTCCCGGCGCTGGCCGCGCTGGAAGAAGGCTTCGAGGTATTTGTGGTGGGCGATGCTTCGGGCACCTTCAATGCCCTGACCCGCGATGCCGCCTGGGACCGCATGAGCGCCGCCGGCGCCCAACTGATGACCTGGTTCGGCGTGGCATGCGAACTGCATCGCGACTGGCGCAACGATATCGAGGGCCTGGGCACGCTGTTCTCGAACCACATCCCCGACTACCGCAACCTGATCACCAGCTACAGCACGCTGACGCAGCAGAAGTAAGCCGCAGTGAACGCGGGCGGCCAGGCCGCCCGCGCCACCGCTAGAACGGTTCGGCGTGGGCCGCGATGAACTGCGCCGCGGCCAGCGTGCGGAAGTCGTCGCCATAGGCGCCGATGGCCTGCGCGCCCAGCGGCAGCCCGCCAGGCCCCGATGCAATCGGAAACGACACGGTCGGCACATGCAGCAAGGTCCACAGCGCACCGAAGCGCGGCGAACCGGAATTGTCCAGCCCGTGTTCGGCCTCGCCCTCGGCGGCCGGATACAGCAATACGTCCAGCCCATCGAACAGCGCATGGGCTTGTACGCGGGCCTGCATGGCACGCTGCGCGAAGGCCAGGTAGTCGGGCAAGGTCGTTTGCTCGCCATACTGCATGCGCGCCTGCAGCCGCGGGCTCAGTTGGCCATGATGCCGGGTGCGCTCATAGGCCAATGCCTGGCGTGCATCGTAGGCCACCATGCGGCCCTGGCCCTCGAGCAGGTCTTCCAGGGCGGCAGGCAGTTCCATGCGGCTGACCTGCGCGCCGGCGCGCGCCAGCCGCTCTGCCAGGCGCTCGATGGCTTGCACCGTCTCGGGCTTGGCATGCTCCCATTGGCGCGACAGGCAGATGCCCACGCGCGGCCGGTCCAGCGCGCCGGGCAGCAGGCGATGGCCGTGCAAGCCGGCAGCGAAGAATGCCGCGTCAGCCACGTCCCGGGTAATCAGCCCGACCGTATCCTGCAACGGGCTCAGCACGTTGACTCCCGCGCTGGACAACATGCCGAACGACGGCTTGTAGCCCACCACCCCGCAATACACGGCGGGCCGCACAATCGAACCCGTGGTCTGGGTACCCAGCGCCGCCACCGCCATGCCGTCGGCCACCGCCGCCGCCGAGCCGCTGGACGACCCGCCCGGCGTATGCGCCAGGTTGCGCGGGTTGCGTGCCGCCCCGGGGGTCTGGGTGGCGAATTCGCCGGTAGCCACCTTGCCCAGCAGCACCGCGCCCTGTTCGGCCGCACAGGCCACCACGCCGGCGTCGCGCCCGGGCGTGTAGCCCTGGTAAATGGGCGAACCGAAGGTGGTGGGGTAGTCGCGGGTGGCGATGATGTCTTTCACGGCATACGGCAGCCCCCGCAACAGGCCGCCCCCGGCCTGGGCCCGCTCGGCCTCGCCGCGCACGCGGTCCGGGTCATGCGCCACATAGGCGCACACCTGGCCATTGCGTTCCTCGATGCGGTCCAGATAAGCCTGGGCCAGGGCACCCGCCGTGGTCGCGCGGTTTTCCAGCGCAGCCGCGGCCTGCAGGGCAGTCAGTTGAATCAGTGGTTTCATATCCGAATCATTCCAGCGTGATGCCGGCCTGCTTGATCACCCGCGCCCACTTGTCGTGCTCACCCTGCACGAAGCGCGCGAAATCCTGCTGGCTGCCCGGCTCGGCCGTGGCGCCCTGGGCCAGTATCAATTGGCGCACCTCGGGCGTGTTCAGCATCTTGGTCATTTCCGCATTCAGCTGCGCCACGATCTCGTCCGGCGTGCCCGTCGGCGCAAACAGCCCGAACCAGCCATCCACCTCGTAGCCCGGCAGGCCGCTCTCGGCGATGGTGGGCACCTGGGGCAGCAGCTCCGAACGGCGTGCCGACGACACACCCAGCGCCGTCAACTTGCCCGCCTTGATATGCGGCAGGCACACCGGCAAGTTGCAGAACATCACCTGCACCCGATTGCTCAACAAGTCCGCCAGCGCGGCGCCGCCGCCCTTGTACGGCACGTGCAGCATCTGCGTCCCGGACATGGACTTGAACAATTCCGCCGCCAGGTGCTGCGTGCCGCCCGCGCCACCGGATGCATAGCTGTAGGCCGAGCTCTGCTTCAACTGGGCGATCAACTCTTGCACCGTATGCACGGGCACTTCGGCGGGCACGACCAGCACGTTGGTCACCGAGGCCACGTTGCTGATCGGCACGAAGTCCTTCATGGGGTCGTACTTCAGGTCGTGGTACAGGCTGGGGTTCACGGCATTGGTGCTGGCCGGCCCCAGCAGCAGCGTGTAGCCGTCGGCGGGGGCGCTGGCCACGTAGCCCGCCCCGATATTGCCGCCCGCGCCGGCCTTGTTCTCGACGATCACAGTCTGGCCCAGGGTCTTGCCCAGTTTATCGGCCGTGATGCGCGCCAATTGGTCAGTGACGCTGCCGGGGCCGAAAGGCACGATCAAGCGTACCGGCTTGTCCGGATACGAGCCCGCCTGCGCCGCGGCGCTCCCGCCCACGACGGCCAGCGCGGCAATGCCCGCGCGGATCATTTGAAGTAGAGATAGCTGCATGAATTTCCCCGGTTATCCTGGCCTGGCGGCCATGTCGAATGACAAATGACGAATCACGAATCCGTGCGTGGGCCCAAGCCCCGGCACCTACGACGCATCATAAAAACCCGGAATTGATATATCCAATATAAAATTTTCGACTTATTAGGTCGTTTTTTATCTTGATGGACGCGATCTCATTATTGTCGAAGCAGGCCCGGGCCTTCATGGCCGTCGCCGAAGCGCTGCATTTCGGCCGCGCCGCGCAACGCCTGCACATCAGCCAGCCGCCGCTCAGCCAGCAAGTTCGACAGTTCGAACAGCAGGTCGGCACGCCCTTGTTCGTGCGCAACACGCGCTCGGTGCAACTGACCCTGGCTGGCGAGCAATTGCTCGCCAGCCTGCGGCAGATCCTGCACGACGGCGACATGGCGCTGGTACGCGCCGGGCGTGCCGCCCGGGGCGAACTGGGCGCCCTGACCGTCGGCTTCACCAGCAGCGCGGCGTACCGGGTGCTGCCCGACATCATCGCGCGCTATCGCAAGGCCTATGCCGGCATCGAACTGGCCCTGGTAGAGCGCGAATCCGCCGACTTGCTCGACGGCCTGCTGGCCGAACGCATCGATGTCGCCCTGATGCGCCGTCACGATGCGCTGGACGATTCCCGCCTGTTGTTCGAGATCGCCGAACGCGAGCCGCTGATCGCCGCGCTGCCCGCACGCCACCGCCTGGCGCGGCGCCGCGGCATTGCCCTGCAAGACCTGCACGGGCAAGACCTGGTGGGGTTTTCCGTCAGCGGGTCGCGGTACTTCCACGAGCTGCTGGCCAAGCTCTTCGCCAGTGCCAACGTACGCCCGAACATCGTCCACCAGAGCGTCCTGCCCACCATCCTGGCACTGGTCGAGGCCGAGGTCGGCGTCGCGCTCGTGCCGGCCTCGGTCGCCGGCTTGCGCGGCAGCGCGGTGCGCTACCGGCCCTTGCTCGATGCCGGGCCGGCCGCCATATCCACGCTGTACGCCGTGCGCCGCCACGACAGCCGCAACCCGGCGGTGCCGCGCTTCATGGACTTGCTGCTGCCCCGCACCAAGGCGTAGCTTCCGTTCATACAGCGCATCGGGCCGACAGCGGTCCGGCGCGAACCAAGCCGCTGCCTCATGCCTGCTTTGCAGAGTGCCGGCCGGCGTGCCTTGCCCAGGCCACCGCCAGCCCGATCGCCAGCCATGCCGCGCCGCCGGCAAACCCCGTTGTTCCGCTGGATACAAGCAGTACCAGGGACATGATGAACGCGAGCGGCAACAAGACCGACGGACACGGCATCTGAAAAACGGGCGGGTGCCCGCCACGCCGGCGCAGCTTCAACAAGGCAAACAACGGCGCAATGAAATGCACCACGTAAAGAAAACCGCCGATCGCCGTGGATATATGCAGGGACCCCAACAACGCCACCAGCACCAGCATGCCGCCGCTTGCCAGGACAGCGGCCCACGGCGCGCCCGTTGCCGGGCCCACTCGTGCCAGCCACGCGGGCAACAGGCCGTCTCGCGCCATGGCGAAACTGATGCGGGAAGTCACCACAAGCACTGCATTGGCCGTGGCGGCGGTCGTCAACACCGCCACCACGGCCACTATCCGGCCACCGGCCTGGCCCAGGAAGGCCTGCGCCGCATCGGCCAGCGGCGCGGCCGATGCGCCCAACGTGCGCCAGTCCAGCGTGCCCAGCGCGGCAAAGGCAACCAGCAGGTAAACAACCAGCACGATGGCAAGCGTCAGGAGAATGGCCAACGGCAGATTCCTTTCCGGCCGCTCGATCTCTTCGCCTGCCGCGGCCACCATGTCGAATCCACCGAAGGCAAGAAAGGCGATCAAGGCAGCCGAGAGTATTCCCGGAAACCCGTTCGGCATCCACGGTGTGAACCGGCCCGTATCCACTGACGGCATGCCAGCCCCCGCGAAGCCAAGCAGGCCGGCCAGCGCCAGCCCTATCACCAGTACCTGCAACTGCCCAGAGAATTTGACGCCGGCGACATTGACCACGATGCATGCAAGTATCAACCCGACGGCACCCCACACCGGGGGCAGGCCCGTCAGCGTGTTGAAGTAGCCGCCGAATCCCAGCGTCACGTAGCCGCTGACGAAGATATAGGCCCCCCAGAATACCCAGCCCATGAGGAAACCCCAGCCACGGCCCAGGACTTCGCGCGCGAACGCATAGCCGCCACCGGCTTGCGGATATCGGCACGCCAGCTCGGCATAAGGCAGCGCGATAAGCAAAGAGGCCACGAACGCCAATGCGAATGCCAGCAGGGCCGCCGGGCCGGCCAGCGCGGCGATGTGTCCGACCAGCACGAAGATGCCGCCGCCGATCGTCCCGCCCACACCCAGCGCGACGGCGCCGCGCAACCCCAGCGCCCGGCGCAACTGCGCTCGCGGATGGGCCGCTTTTTCCGTCCGCACCTGCGTGTTCATGCGTCTACCAGGCCAATGCGCACGCGGCGGTTGTGGCGCCCTTTGTTGTCGATTCTCAAGATGCGGATGCCACGGGACGCGCCGGTTTCCGACAAGTGCGTTCCGCCGCAAGCCTGGTGGTCCAGGCCGACAATCTCCACGATGCGGATCTCGCCATCGGCACTGGGCGCAGGCGCAACCGACTTGGAGCGGATCAGCCCATGTTCGGCGCCTGCCGCGGCCAACGGCAAGTATCTGTCTCGAACCGGAAGGTTCTGCCTGATGGCGTCGTTGATAGGCCCCTCCAGTGCCCGCAAGCGATCATTGTCGGCCTCGGGCACGTCGAAATCCATTCGGGCCGTGCCATCGCCGTTCATCTGCACGCCCGTTACCAGCGCGCCATTGAAGGCCTGGAAGACAAAGGCATTGAGGATGTGCGTGCCCGTGTGCAGCTCGCGCATCATCTGGCGAAAGACCGGATCGACGACCGCCTGCACGGTGCCGGTGAGTTCGGCGCCGGGCTCGGCCAAAAGAACCCAAGGCCGTCCGTCCGCCATGTCGAATCCTGCCACGGCGATTTCCCCGCCGTTGTGACCAAGCACGCCGCGGTCGGCCAACTGGCCGCCGCCACCAGGATAAAAGGGCGATTCAGCCAGCAGAACGCGCCCCGGCTTGGCGTCGATCACCCGGGTTTCGACTGTGAACGTCTCGGGGTTTGCGTGATAGAACGAACGTGCTGGCATGCTTGCTTCCCTAGCGGGTATTACCGAACAGGAAGTATTGGCAATGGCGTCGCCGGCGTATTGGCAAAAATTGAAAAACCGGGACCGGGCCGGTCAGCCCTAATGCACCGCCCCCGCGGCAGCCGCCTTGGCAAATTGCAGCGGTGTGATGCCGTAGCACCGCTTGAACTGCTTCGTGAGCGCGCTCTGGTCATAGAACCCCGTCGCCGCGGCCACTTGCGCGATCGGCATCCCGCGGCGCAGATAGTGGCAGGCACGCTTGAGGCGCACTTGGGTCAGGTAGGTGTGCGGCGTCAGGCCCAGGCAGCGCTTGGACAGCCCGATCAGCTGGAAGGGCGTGAGGCCGACGGCGGCGCTCAAGTCTTCAAGAAGCAGGTCCTGCGCGTGCCGGTCATTGACCAGTTCGGTCACGATCCGGATAAGCGCCCGGTCCCGCGGCGGCGGATCGATGCGCCCCCCACCGCTGCCGTGCCGTCGGTACAGGCGTCCGAACGTCGAGAACAGCAGCTCCCGTTCGTGGAAAAGGTCGCAGCCGTCCTCCAGTGCCCGATACAGGGCCAGGAAGCCGCCGACAAGGTCGGCGTCGCCGAACCGGTTGCTCATGAAATAAGGAACATCCTCGATACCCAGGCCCCGCGCCACCGCATCGATTGCCGACTGCGTAAGATAGAACGAGCGGTAGCGCCAGCGTTCGCTCGAACCCATCCAGCCCGCGTGCGCTTCGACCGGATTGAAGACGAACAAGGTCGACGACCGCGCTTCCTCGACCACGCCGCGGCTCTTGATCACCGACCCGCCCGTCTCGGTGACCGCTATCACCAAGCCGTCATGCGTATGCGGCGGATACTCCTGAGTCGTGAAATCGGCGCACATCAGGCTCAGGCCGGGTGTGTGCCTATCCCACCAATAGCGCGATAGATTCTTTGTGTCGGTGCGTGCCACGATGTGGTCTCACAGTCGTCCGGAAGCCCGGGACTACGCTTGTAGTATGCAAGAAACGGCTACTACCTGCCATAGGCAGCAATGCGCCAGCGGCGGCGCCCCGGCAACCTGGCCGTGCCTCGATTCACCGGCCCGCTGCCCGGCCTGGACCCGTCAGCCTGTATAGCCGCGCCGGAACGGCGCCGCCGCGCCCGGGGTGGGCGGGGTGGTGGAAATCAGCCGGCTTGTCGCCAGCAGATTCGGCACCAGTTCGCGCTTCATGCGCGCCAGCGTCCAGCGCGTGCTGGGGGCCGAAATATTGACCGCCGCTGCCGGTTGGCCACGCTTGTCGAACACCGGCACGGCCACATTCAGGTCGCCGCGGTAATACTCGCCGTTGGCATAGGCATAGCCCTGCTCGCGCGCTTCGGCAACCATGTCCATCAGCTGGCCCAGGTCGGTCACGGTATTGGGTGTGTACTTCGGCCGGGGCGATGCCTTCAGCAGGTCGCGCGCCTGCTCGGGCGGCAACATCGACAACCAGGCCCGTCCCGCCGAAGTGCAGAAAATCGGCAGGCGGCGGCCCAGGGGCATGTGTACGCCCGTGGTCAGGTGCGTGGCACAACGCGCCACGTAGATCATGTCGGTACCATAGGGCTCGGCCAGATTCACGGTCTCGGAAATCTGGCGGTTCAAGTCCAGCAGGTAGGGGTTGGCGCGCTCGACCAGCGCATCCACCAGCAGGTACCGGTAGCCCAGTTCGAAGATCTTCGGCGTCAGCGAATACCGCTTGCTTTCGAGGTCTTTGTTCAGGAAACCCAGCGTCTCGAGGGTATAGGCGAAACGTTGGGCCGAACTCTTGGAAATACCTGCGGCAGCGGCCATTTCCGGCAGGTTCATGAGAGGGCGGTCAGGCCCGAACGCGGCGAGCACGTCGATTCCTTTGGAAAAAGACATGCTGAACAGCGGCGAGGCCGTGGGATCTTCCACGGCCACATCATTCTCTTTTTTCTTGCGTCCGACCATAAGGCGAGCCCTGTCTCCAATGGGATGAATTGTAGCGGTCAGATCTGCTGCCCAGGGCTCTGCGGCGCCTGTTTGCGAACGCGCGATGGCCACAGCACCAGGCAGCTGCCCAGTGCAATGACCGCGGCGCACAGCGAGAAGACCGGCGGCAGACGTTCGCCGAACAGCGCGCTGCTGCACGCGATGCCCACGAAGGGCGTCAAGGCCAGCAGCTGGCCCGCCACCGTGGACGGAACGCGGTTCAACAGGCGGCTCCAGGCCCAGACCGCCATGGCGGTAGGCACCAGCCAGTTCCACACGATGATGGCAACCAGCGGCAAAGTCAGGTTGGTTGCACGGCCGGATTCCAGTATTACCGCCGCCACCCCGATCGGACAGGCCGCCGCGACCAATTGCCAGAACGTCTGGCACAGCAGCGAGGCACGCCATTGACGCCCTCCGTACAAAGCGGCGCCCAGCCCCCAAAGCGCCGCGGCCGCCAATACCATCGCCATGCCCAGCGGCACGCCGGGGCTGTTCCAGTCGATCACCGAAGGGTCCAGGAACAGCGCCAGGCCTGCCAGGCCCAGGCCCACGCCCGCCAGTTGCCGCCAGGCAAGCCGCCCCTTGCCCATCAGGCTGCTGAACAATGCCGCCCACACCGGCATGCTATAGACCAGGGTGACCGTGCGGCCCGCGGGCAGGAATTGCAGGGCGACACTGACCAGCCCCAGCACCGACGCGAACTGCAGCAAACCTATCAGGGCCAGCCGGGCGCGCTCGCCGGCCGGTGGCAGCAGTGCCGCCTCGCCTTTGATGCGCATCAGCAGCGCGACCACCACCGCCGCGCCCACCACGCGCGTTGCCGAAAACGTCAAAGGAGGCATATCGACGAACGCGCGCTTCATCAACGGATAATTCGAGCCCCAGGCAATCACCACCAGCGCAGCGTAGCCCAGCGTGGCGGCCAGGTTGCCGCCGGTCCAACCGGGGTCGCGCGTGGGGGCAGGAACAGGGTCGCGTCTTGTCATGGGAATGGGGGCTCCGGCCGCTACCTATATTCGCAGATGGTCGCGCAGTTTGTAGTAGGCCGCCATCAGGTTCATGACCGGCAAGCGCCACGAATGGAAAGGCAGTGCCGGCATTGCACCCTGCATGGGACCGCAGGATACGGTGGCGCCCAGCGCCATGTCGGCCGCCAGCCTGCCCAGCAAATGGGTCAAGGCCACGCCGCGCCCGCCATATCCCGCGGCAAAGATCACCCGTGGCGAATGGCGTACGACATGCGGAAAATCGTCCAGGGTTACCGCCACTTTGCCCGACCATTGGTGCTCGATGGGCACGTCCTGCAACTGGGGAAACAAACGGCGCAGGCCCGTAACCAGGTTGCCATAGATCTCCGGTGTCTCGATGCCGCTGAGCGCGCCCCGGCCGCCGAACAGAATGCGCTGGCCGGGCACGCGCCGAAAGTAGTTCACCAGATGGCGAGTGTCGGTTACCAGATGGCCTTCTGTGAACATCGTGGCATAAAGGTCATCAGGCAAGGGGCGCGACGCCACGACAGAAGTTGCCACCGGCACAATGCGCCGCCTCAGCCCCGCGGGCAAGGGGAACAATTCCGTATAGGCATTGCTGGCCACAATCACGGTGGTGGCGCGCACGCACGCCTCGGGCGTTTCCAGCACGCAACCCTGGGCGTGCTCGCGTATGCGCACAACCGGCGTACCGACATGAATCGGCACACCGGTCGCGGCCAGGGCGGCCGCCAGTTCGCGGGCATAGCTCAATGGATGGATGCCCGCTGCGCGCGTATCCAGATAGCCGCCCCGGTACGCGCCCGAACCGATCAGGCGGGTGGTTTCGTCAGGCTCCAGATAGCGCGGGTGGCGATCGCCGGCCTCGGCGGCCAGCCAGGCGATGTCCTGGCGCAGCGCCTGCGCGTCTTGCCGCGTATAGGCAGCCGTAATATGCCCGCAACGCGAGAAACCGCCGTCCAGATTGAAGTCGGCCACGTTTTGTTCCAAGGCGTCCACCGCGTCGAACACCAGCCTGTGCAGCAGGCGCGTCTGCTCATGGCCGAACTGGCGAGCCAACGCCGCCCAGCCCGACTTGTAGCGCAGCACCGCCATGCCGCCATTGCGGCCGCTGGCGCCCCAGCCAGCGTCGTTGGCTTCCAGGATGCATGTCTGGACGCCCCGCCGGCTCAAATGCAGCGCGGCATTCAGTCCGGTGAATCCGCCGCCCACAATCGCGCAATCCACCTGCAGCTCACCCCGCAAGGGATATAGCGCGGGCGGCGGAACCGCGGTCGCATTCCAGATGGAAGGGGCATGGGGCAAAGCGTCAACAGCAACTACATTGTCCATGGATCTCACGCAGGAAGGCCCAGCGCATCGCGCAGGCGATGCCAGTGAATAGCGGCATCCACTGCCGGCCCGCGCAAGGCATGCCAGGGCAGGGCGCCAATGGAAGAAACCGGATAGTCCAACGCGGCCGGGGCACGCCCCAGCGCCGCTTCGGCCAGCGTGGGCCCGAAACGCACTGCCAGGGCCACACCCCGTCCGCCGAAACCGCAAGCCGTCCACAACCCGGGTTCGGGATTGCCCAGATGGGGCACATCATCCAAGGTCAGCGCGACACGGCCCGACCACACGCAGTCCCAGGGGACGCCCCGCAGTTGCGGAAAGCGCACATGGGCCGCCTGCCGCAGGCGTGCCAGCGTGTCAGACCCGGCCAGCCCCGAACGCGGCCCTCGCCCGCCGATCAAGAACCGGCCATCGGGCGACAGGCGACAATAGACCGTCAGCTTGCGCGCCTCGGATACGCCTGCCATGCGCGGCAGCACCGCGCGCCTGAGGTCATCGGGTAGCGGCACGGTGGCCGCCTGGGCACTGGTCACGTGCAGCATCGAACGCGCCTGGGCAGGGTACAGCGCATCGGTGTAGGCATCTGTTGCCAGCACCACGGTCCGGGCGGCAATGCTGCCCTGGTCCAGCCGCAGCGTCCAGCCGTCTGGCGTGCGGCGCAGTTCCCTGACGCTGCTGTGCGCATGCAGGCGGGCGCCGGCGCGAACCGCCGCGGCCGCCAGGCCCAGCGCCAGCTTGCGAGGCTGAACCGCGCCGGCTGCCGACTCCATATAGCCGCCCACGTAATGCGTGGATCCCGTCAGCGCCGCCATCTCATCGGCATCCAGCGCCACCGCGCCGCTTTGCTGCAGGGCCCGGGCCCGCGCATGCAGGGCCCGGTACGCGCGCGGGGTCACGGCGGCCTGAATCCAGCCATTGCGCGTCGCATCGCAGCCAATCGACAAACGATGGATCAGGTCGAAGGTGTAATCGGCCGCGGAATGCGCGAACGCCAGCATGCGCTCAGCGGTCAATGCACCGAATCGCGCCACCAGCGCATCGGGGGCGGGCTTCAAGCCCGGCACCACCTGGCCGCCATTGCGGCCAGAGGCGCCCCCGGCCAGCGGGCCGGCTTCCAGCAGCATCGGCCGCGCCCCCGCCTCTGCCAGCGACAATGCCGTCGACAAACCCGTAAAGCCGCCACCGATGACGGCCACGTCGCACGCATGCGCACCCGCGGCCAAGGGCTGCGCGACACGGGGCTGCGTATCGTCGTTCCACAGTATGCGAGCCGACGCCGGGGCAGTCATGTGCCGCCTTTCATCACAAGGTTCGGCAGCCACAGCGCGATGTCGGGCACCATTGCAAGAATCAGCACCCCGACCAGCATCATGATCCAGTACGGAATCGCCGCCAGCGCCGCACGGCCCAGGCTGACTTCGCCGTTGGTGATCGCGGTCAACACGAACAGGTTCATGCCCACGGGCGGGGTCAGCATGCCGATCTCGATCAGGATGGTGATGATCACGCCCGTCCAGACTGGGTCATATCCCGCGGCCATCATCAGCGGATAGACGATGGGAATCGTCATCAGCATGAGCGAGATGCCGTCGAAAAAGCAGCCCAGCACCAGATAGGCAGCCACCACGAACACCAACACGGCGTACTTCGACAAACCCATGTCGGTCACGGCACCCACCAGCGCCTGCGGAGTACCCATGATCGTCAGTGCCTGGGCCAGCACCAGCGCCCCCAACATGACCGTGGCAATCGCCCCGAACACGCGCGCCGAGGTGAAGAAGGCGCGCCCGACCTTGCGCAGCGTCAGTTCGCCCCAGCAGAAGCCGGTGATAATGGCCGCCACGACGCCCAGGGCGGCAGCCTCGGTGGGCGTGGCCAGGCCCATGTACATGGTGCCCAGCACGGCAAAGGCCAGGAATGCCACCGGCCAGATGCGCACCAGCCCGCGCAGCCGCTGCGCCAGCGGCATGGCCGGCTCGGCGTGGCCCATTTCTTCGGGGAAACGCCGCGCGCGCAGCGCGATGATGCACATGAACATGGACGCCAGCATCAAGCCCGGCAGCACCCCCGCCAGGAACAGACGGCCGATCGACACCCCTTGGGTTGCGCCATAAAGCAATAGCGAAAGACTGGGCGGGATCAGCAGGCCAAGCGTGCCGCCGGCGGCCAGCGTGGCCACTACCTGCCCGCGGTTGTAGCCACGGTTGCGCAGTTCAGGATAAGCCACCGAGCCCACGGCGGCGGCAGTCGAGGTACTGGCGCCGCTGACTGCGCCGAAGACGGTGCACACGGCAATATTGGTATGCAGCAGCCCGCCCGGCACTTGCCTGAAGAAGGGCGACACCGCATTGTAGATACGCGAAGACACCCCGCTGACCAGCAGGATCTCGCCCATGAAAATGAAGATCGGGACCGCCGACAGCGTGAAGTCGACGAACACATTCCACACCGCCGTAATGGCCAGGTCTTCACCTCCGCCGGCGCCGAATCGCAGGATCGACAAACCCGTCAGTGCCAGGCCGATGCCGATAGGCACCCCGGTCAGCCCGGTGACGAGCAGCCCCGTCAGCAATAGCATCCACACCATGCTCGGCTCTCCTCAGACGCCGCTGGGCGGCAGGGTGCCGTCCTCGGCCGGCGCACGCCGGGATTTGAACAAGATGAATCCGGCCATCAGCACGCAGGCCAGCACGATCAGCGCCATCCACGGCCAAAGCACGATGCCGGCGATATCGGTGCGTGCCTGGATCTGATACGACACCAGCGCGAAGTCGAAGGCGTAGCTTCCGAACCAGAAGGCAAACAAGATGACCAGCCCGTTGGCAAGGCGGTCGGTCCAGCGCCTGACAGCGGGCGGAAAGCAGTCGGTCACCAGCGTCACTTCGATGTGCTGGCGATGCAGCGTGACGTACGGCAGCGCAAGGAATACCAATGCGGAGAACAACAGGCCAACCAGTTCCTCGGTGAAGGGAAATGGCGAGCCCACGACATAGCGCATCACCGCCGACAAGGCCACGAACAAAGTCAGGGCGATGCCGCAAAAAGTGGACAGGCGCAGCAGTACCGTCGCGACGCCTTTTGCAAGTGTGTACATGAATCTGCTCCAGAAGGTGGACACCCCGGGTGTCCACCGCCGCGTCATGATTGCCGCCCGGGCTTACCAGCCCAGGGCCTTGACCACCCGTTCATGGTTTTCCTGGGCCTTGCCGCCCGCCTGGCGGGACGACGCGTTCCAGACTTCGCGAGAGGCCTCGGCAAAGCGCTTTTGGTCGGCCTCGGGAAACGGCGCCAGTACCGTGCCGCCCTTCTTTTTCCATTCGTCTTCCGATGTCTTGTCGACCTGGCCCTGCAAGTAGGCCGCGAAAGATTCCTGCTCGATCTTGTTGGCCGCATTCTGCAAGATCTGCTGCACGTCCGGCGGCAGCGCGTCATACGCCTTGCGGGACACGATGATGTTCAGCGGATGCAGCACATACGGGAACAGGTACGCCGCATTGGGCGCCACCTCTTGCAGCGACACGGTCAGGCCGAAGTGGATCGGGTAGACGGAACAGTCGACTACGCCGGTGCGCATCGCCATGTACAGGTCGTTCTGCCCGACGATCTGGGCCGAGATCCCCAGCTTGGCGAAGGTATCGGCCTGGGCTTTCTCCCAGACGCGCACTTTCTTGCCCTTCAGGGCTTCCAGCGTATTGATCGGTTCCTTGCACATGAGGTGGGTGTCGCGCACCGGATGCGCCACGAACCCCAACAGCTTGATTCCCCACTTGTCGTAAGTGGTCTGGTAGATGTCTTTCAAAGTCGGCGCCAGCTTGTCCAGCTGCTCGGGCTGCGGCACGACCCCGGGAGGCAGCGTCACGGCGTACTCGGGCTCGTCGCGCGTCATGTAGCCGGGGTACAGGCCCGCGATCTGGATCACATTGCCCCGCGGCAGCACCCGCAGCATGTCGACGTCCTTGACGCCCAATGTCGCCCCCGGGAAAAGCTGGATGTGCAGCTTGCCACTGGCCTGCTTGTTCACTTCATCGACGAACTTCTGGTAGTACTGGGCTTCGACTCGCGCCGGCACCCACACCATATGCATTTTCCACTGCGTCGCTGCCGCGGCCGCCGTGCCCGCCACCAGCCAGGTTGCGGCCACTGCCATCCAGGCAAGCAGCCGGCCGGTCCAACGTTTCCCCTTGTGCATCGCGATCTCCTTGATGTGATTCAGGTATGTCGAGATACTGCTTTATGAGTGCCGCAGCCAGGCCACGGCACGCCGTCAACCGGTGAAGCCGTATAACGCCTCGGCCTGCGCCGCTGAAAGTTTGCCGTCCGCGATATCGGCCCGCACGGCCTGGCGCTCGCGCTTGGCCGGATCGCCGTAGCCTCCGCCGCCGGGCGTCTGCACAATGACGCGGTCGCCCTTGCGCAAATCGGCCACCTGCTTGGAAGGGATCTCTTCCACCTCGCCGGATGCACGCACGATGACCGAATGCTCGCAGGCGCCGCTGGCGCCGCCTGCGGAACCCTGTGCAGGGCAATAGTGCCGCTCTCCGCGGTGCGTAAAGACTGCGCTGTCGCCCAGCAGCTCGAATTCCTTGACCAGGCCCAGCCCGCCGCGGAACGTTCCTGCGCCGCCCGAATCCGGACGCAGTTCCAGCCGGTGCACGCGAATCGGCGCCTCGAGTTCCAGCGCCTCGACCGGCAGATTCATGCAGTTCGATGCGTCGGTCTCGACCACATCCACCCCGTCGCAGCGACGGCTGGCACCGCTGCCGCCCGTGATCAGTTCGCCAACGACATAAGACTTGCCATCGGCCTGCTTGCCGCCGAACGCCAATGCCAGCAGCACGCCAGCCGAATCCGCGGGCACCTTGTCGGGCAGCGCCTCTTTGAAGGCGCCCAGGATGCAGCCGGTAATACGCTTGATGGTGGCAGTGCGCGAACCCACCGGTGCCGGCTCTTCGGGATTGACCAGCGAGCCCTTGGGCAGGTGCAGCGACACCGGCCGGAAGCAGCCGGCATTGGTCGGGATCTCGGGATCGGTCAAGGCGCGCACCGCAAAGTACGCGGCCGCCTGCGACCCGGATTTGACGCAATTGAACGGGCCGCGCAACTGCGCGCTGGAGCCCGTGAAATCGACATGCATGGCACCGTTGCCCACCGTCACGGCCACTTCGATGCGCACGCGCTGGTCCAGATCGATGCCGTCGTTGTCCAGCCAGTCCACGTAGCGGTACACACCGGCTGGAATCATGTCGAGCTGCGCGCGCGTCAATGCCTCGGAATGCGTCAGCAATGCGGCGAATACGGATTCGAGCAAGGCGATGTCGTATACCTTGGTCAGCTCGACCAGGCGGCGTGCGCCGATCCGGCAGGCGGCAATCTGCGCGTTGATGTCCCCCATGAAGGTATCGGGAATGCGCACGTTCAGCCGCAGCAAGCTGACCAGCGTCTGGTTGATCTCGCCAGCGTCGAACAGCTTCAGTGGCGGGATCCGGATCCCTTCTTGATAGATTTCGGTCGCGTTGGTGGGAATGGACCCGGGCGTCATGCCGCCCACGTCCTGGTGGTGCGTCATCGTGGCCGACATCGCAATCACCCGCCCATCGACAAACACCGGCGCCACCAGCGCGATGTCCGGCAAGTGCGTGCCCCCCAGATACGGGTCGTTCATGATGTAGATGTCGCCATCCCGCATCGTATCCAGCGGATACTCGCGCAAGAGGGTCTCCACGATGGGGATCAGCGTCGCCAGGTGAATGGGCACGGCGCAGGCCTGCGCCAGCGATTCGCCGGCGGTCGTGAACAGGCTGGCCGACGCGTCCAGCCCTTCTTTCACGATCGGAGAAAACGAACTGCGCAGCAGCGTCGACTCCATCTCGTTGGCAATGCCTTCCAGCTTGTTGCGCACCACCTCCAGCGTGACCGGATCGGGGCCGGCCTGAGCCGCCTTGCCGGGCGGCGGCGCCGGACGTTCGAGCGTAGCTTGATTCGTCATGATGTGTTCTCTGGCTTGTCGTGATTAACGGGTCAGGATGAGATTGCCGTTGTCGTCCACCCGGCCTTGCCAGCCCGGCTCGACCAGCGTGGTGGTATCGGCCTGCTCGACGATGGCCGGCCCCTGGAACTCGAAACCGGCCGGCATGGCTTCGCGGCGATAGATATCGGCTTGCGCGGGGCCATCCTGGCCGGCCACCAGGATGCTGCGCTGTCCGCGCAGCGGCGGCTCGCCTGTGCTCTGGTAGGCCGAACTGTCGATGCTGTCCTGGCCGCCAGCCTGGTGCACGGCGCGCAGGTTGACAATGCGCGCGGGTGTGCGGGTGCTGTAGCCGTAGATTCGGGCATGGGCCTGCAGAAACTCTTCCAACAGCAGGCCGCACGGATCGTCGGCGTCGGGCAGCAGTGGCACTTCGATCGAATACGCCTGGCCGACATAGCAAATGTCGGCGTAGTACCGTACGGCACTGCTGTGCGGTTGTGTCGCCTCGTTGCGCATCAGTTCGGCGCATTGCGCATCCAGCGTATCCAGCACGGCGCGGATAGCCGGTATTTCGCCGGCATCCAATGCCTTGCCGAAAGCCAGCGAGCTTTCGTGCTCGATGGGCGCAGCCAGCAACCCTGCGGCCGACAGCACCCCCGGATAACGCGGCACGACCACGCGCGATATGCTGAGCTCGTGCGCCAGCGGCACGATATGCACCGCACCGCCGCCGCCCAGCGGCATCAGCGTGAACTTGCGCGGATCCAGCCCCTGGCGGATAGATACCAACCGGATACCCTCGGCCATCTGGGCGTTCACGATCCGGTGTATGCCCAACGCGGCCTGCTCGACAGTCATTCCCAATGGGCGCGCGATCTTTTCCATGATCGCTTCATGCGATTTTTCCGGATATAGCTTGAGCGACCCGCCGGCAAAGTAATCGGGGTTCAGGTAGCCCAGCACGATCGATGCGTCGGTCACGGTCGGCTGTTCCCCGCCTCGCCCAAAGCAGGCCGGGCCGGGTTCCGAGCCGGCCGAACGCGGCCCCACGCGCAGCCCGCCGGCACCGTCAATCCACGCAATCGAGCCGCCGCCGGCCCCGATCGAATTCACGTCCACCATGGCAACACGCACCGGGTAGCCGTCGATCAGGCCTTCAGAACGGATCATCGCCTTGCCTTTGCTGATCAACGCGATGTCACTGCTGGTTCCACCGATATCCACCGTGATCAGGTCTTCCGTGCCGGCCGCTTTCCCGGCGATCTGGGCCCCGATCACACCGGCAGCCGGCCCCGACAGGAACAGGCGCACCGGGCGGCTGCGCGCCACTTTCGAGGCCATCAGCCCGCCGCGCGACTGCATGACCTGGAAAGGCGCCTGCACGCCGCTTTTCTCCAGCCCGTTCTCCAGCCGCGATAAATAGCGATCGATAACTGGCTTGACGTAGGCGTCGAAACCCGTGACCACCGTGCGCTCATACTCGCGAAAGGCCGGGTCCACCTCGTGCGACACCGCCAGGGTAAGGTCCGGGTAGGCGGCCGATATCAAGGCCTTGGCGCGCTGCTCGTGCTGCGGATTCGCAAAAGAAAACAGAAAGCAGATAGCCAGCGCATCCACGTCCTGTGCGACGAGTTCGGCTACCCGCTGCATCAGCGCCTCTTCATCCAGGGCCGTCACGATCGAGCCATCGGCGGCAACCCGCTCGGGCACCTCTTTGCGCAAGCCGCCCGGAATCAGGAACGACGGCGTCTCTGACGTCAGGATCACGTCATACATGCGATGGCGCATCTGCCGCCCGATTTCCAACACGTCCTTGAACCCTTGCGTGGTAATCAGGCCGACCTTGGCTCCCCGGCGTTCCAGCACGGCATTGGTGGCGACCGTCGTGCCGTGCACGAAACGCTCGATGTACTTGGGGTCGACCCCCCACTCGTCGCGAATACGTCCGATCGCGTCGAAGACCGCCAGGCTTTCGTCCTGGCGCGTCGTCGGAATCTTGAAGTAGCGCAGCCGCCCGCTTGCATCCCGCCCGACCACATCGGTAAAAGTGCCGCCGATGTCCACGGCCACTTGCAATGCTTCAGACATATCACGAACCCCTCGAATAGAAATCTTGAACGGAAAGCGCATTTTCTATTTATCGTTTATCGATACGATTAAATCGATATACGCTATAAGGTAAGGGGCCGCGTGTACGGTGTCAACGCCTATGCAGCGCCTGCCGCACCGGGGTTTTCCCTAGCCGCACCGGCAAGGGACAATAAAAAAACCCAGCCGGGATGGCTGGGTTTTTTTGCAGGGCCGCCCGCGTTGCGGGCGTCAGGTTTCGTCATGGGATTCCATCGGGATCAACCCACCCGCTTACGCGTTTCCGCACTACTTATATCGTCTATGTGCCGGAATGCAGAGGCGATTTTAGATGCTTTTTATAAAAGAATAGGGCTGCGAATGCAGCCCTATCCTCACCGCCTGGATTTCCCGAGAAAAATCCAACTACTCACGAGATCCTGCACGTCATGCGTCGATATTCGACGCCGACAGCGCGTGGGTTTCAATGAACGCGCGGCGCGGTTCGACATCGTCGCCCATCAGGGTGGTGAAGATCTCGTCGGCCGCAATGGCGTCTTCGATCTTCACACGCAGCAGGCGGCGCACGGTCGGGTCCATGGTGGTTTCCCAGAGCTGCGCGGGGTTCATTTCGCCCAGGCCCTTGTAGCGCTGCTTCGAGATGCCGCGCTCGGCTTCGTTGCGCAACCACTGCATGGCCTCGCGGAAGTCGGCCACGAATTGCTCTTTGCGCTTGTCGCCTTCGCCACGCGCCACGATCGCACCGGCGCCGATCAAGCCCAGGAAGGTCTTGGCCGACTTGGCCAGCACCGCGTAGTCGGCACCCTGCACGAAATCGGCGTCGATGACGCTCAAGCGCACATTGCCGTGGTGCATGCGGCGCACCATCAGCCGATGCAATTCATGGGCCTCGTCGAATTCGGCGGTGACATCGACGCCATTGCCCGCCACGGCTTCGTGCATGGCATCGGACAGTCGCTTGGCCGACGCGGCAGCCGCCTCGGCCGACGACAGGTCGATCTCGACCCCTTCGGCCATGGCCGACAGGGCGTCCACGTCGAACAGGCGTGTCAGGCGCGCGATGACGGCATCGGCCAGCACGTACTGGCGCGCCAGTTCGGCCAACGCCTCGCCCGCGATGGGCGCCGCGCCTTGCGCGGGCACCAGTTGGGCGTCTTTCAGCGCCAGCTGCAGCATGAACTGCGCTTCTTCCTGGTCGTCTTTCAGATAGCGTTCGTCGCGCCCGACCTTCACCTTGTACAGCGGCGGCTGCGCGATATACACATAGCCGCGATCGATCAGTTCGGGCATCTGACGATACAGCAGCGTCAACAGCAGCGTGCGGATGTGGGCGCCGTCGACGTCGGCGTCGGTCATGATGATCAGGCGGTGGTAGCGCAGCTTGTCGATGTTGAAATCGGGGCCGATGCTGGTGCCCAGGGCCGTGATCAGCGTGGCGATCTGCTCGCTGGCGATCAAGCGGTCGAAGCGGGCCTTTTCCACGTTCAACACCTTGCCGCGCAGCGGCAGGATGGCCTGGAACTTGCGGTCGCGGCCTTGCTTGGCCGAGCCTCCGGCCGAATCGCCCTCGACGATGTACAGCTCGCACAACGCCGGATCTTTTTCCTGGCAGTCGGCCAGCTTGCCCGGCAGGCCGGCGCCTTCCAGCACGCTTTTACGGCGAGTCATCTCGCGCGCCTTGCGGGCGGCCTCGCGCGCACGCGCGGCTTCGACGATCTTGCCGCACAGCGCCTTGGCATCGTTGGGATGTTCCAGCAGCCAGGATTCCAGCGTACGCGCCACGGCATCTTCCACCGCGGGACGCACCTCGCTGGACACCAGCTTGTCTTTGGTCTGGCTGCTGAACTTGGGTTCGGGCACCTTCACCGACAGTACGCAGGCCAGGCCTTCGCGCATGTCATCGCCCGAGGTCTCGACCTTGGCCTTCTTGGCCAGCTCGTTGTCGGCAATGTACTTGTTGATGACCCGCGTCATGGCCGCGCGCAGCCCGGTCATGTGCGTGCCGCCATCGCGCTGCGGAATGTTGTTGGTGAAGCACAGCACCGTTTCGCTGTACGTGTCGTTCCATTGCATGGCCACTTCCACACCCACCGGTATGCCGCCGGCGCTGGACTCGGCCATGACGGCAAACACATTGGGATGCAGCACGGTCTTGGAACGATTGATGTATTCCACGAAGCCGCGCACGCCGCCCGAGAATGCAAAGTTCTCTTCCTTGCCCTGGCGCTGGTCCACCAGGCGAATCTTCACGCCATTGTTCAGGAACGACAGCTCGCGCAGCCGCTTGGACAGGATGTCGTAGTGGTACTCGATATTGTTGAAGATGACGGGGTCGGCCAGGAAGCGCACTTCGGTGCCGCGCTTGTCGGTGGTGCCGGTCACCGCCAGCGGGGCCACGCGCTCGCCCTGGCGGAATTCCATCTGGTGCACCTGGCCGTTGCGGCGGATGGTCAGCCGCAGCCATTCGGACAGCGCGTTCACGCACGACACGCCCACGCCATGCAAGCCGCCGGACACCTTGTACGAGTTCTGGTCGAACTTGCCGCCGGCATGCAGTTCGGTCATGACGATTTCCGCCGCACTGCGGCCGAATTCGTCTTCCTTGTGAATATCAGTGGGGATGCCGCGGCCGTTGTCGGTGACGGAAATCGAGTTGTCGGTATGGATGGTGACCACGATGTCATCGCAGTGGCCGGCCAGCGCCTCGTCGATGGCGTTATCGACCACTTCGAACACCATGTGGTGCAGCCCGGTGCCGTCGGAAGTGTCGCCGATATACATGCCTGGGCGCTTGCGCACGGCCTCCAGCCCTTTGAGCATCTTGATCGAATCGGCGCCGTAGCCGGTGTTCTCGGGATTGCTGTTCTGCTGATCTGACATGTTTGTATCGCTAACACTTCAAAAGACGGCCTGGCGGCCAGACCGCGGCGGGCGGCAAGCGCCCGCGCGGCATAAACCCGGAGAGGCGGATCAGATCCGCATGGGCATGACGACGTATTTGAACTGGTCGTCGTCGGGCAGGGTGATCAGGGCCGACGCATTGGCATCGGGCATGACCGACCACTGGATGTTCTCGGTCTTGACGTTGGCCAGCACGTCGAGCAGGTAGCTGACGTTGAAGCCCACATCCAGGGCTTCGTGGCCGTAGTCGATGTCGAGCTCTTCCTGCGCCTCTTCTTGTTCGGCGTTGGAAGACGAGATCTTCATCTGGTTCTGCGCCAATTGCAGGCGCACACCCTTGAACTTGTCGGTGGTCAGGATGGCCGCGCGCTGCAGGCTGCCCTGCAGGGCTTCGCGGCTGATCACGAACTGGCGCGTGTAATTGGTGGGAATCACACGCGTGAAATCGGGGAACTTGCCTTCGACCAGCTTGGAAACCAGCTCGACGTCGCCGAAACGGAAACGGATCTGGCCCGGCGCCACGTCGATGGAGACGGGCTCGTCGGAATCTTCCAGCAGGCGCTGCATTTCCAGCACGGTCTTGCGCGGCACGATGACTTCATGGCGCTCGGCGATGCCGTCGGCTTCGGTGGCGCAGTGCGCCAGGCGGTGGCCATCGGTGGCCACGGCGCGCACGCAGCCGGCTTCGAATACCAGCAGCATGCCATTCAGGTAGTAGCGGATGTCTTGCTGCGCCATGGCGAAGTGCACCATGTTGAACACGTGGCGCAGCGTGCGTTGCGGCAACGTCAGGGAGACATCCCATTTTTCGGGTTGCGCAACCGTGGGAAATTCGCTGGCGGCCAGCGTTTGCAGCGCAAAGCGGCTTTTCGCCGAATTCACCGACAGCTTGTTGTTGGCCAAGGCCAGCTTGACCTCGCCCGTATCGGGCAGCGCCTTCAGGATATCGAGCAGCTTGCGCGCCGCCACAGTGGTGGATTCGTTGTCCTGGCCCACACCGAAATCGGCGTGCGTAGTGATCTGGACTTCGAGGTCGGTCGCAATGAAGGAAACCTTGTTGCCTTCTTTGCGCATGAGGATGTTCGCCAGGATGGGCAGGGTATGGCGTCTTTCGACGATTCCCGCCACGGTCGACAGCGGTTTCAGCAATGCATCGCGTGTGGTTTGTACGAGTTGCATGTTCATCCTTTTAGAGTTTGTTCCAACACGTGCAGGGTATGGTTCAGCTCGGCCTGCTTGGCGCGGGCATCGGAAATCTTGCGCACGGCGTGCAGTACGGTGGTGTGATCACGGCCACCGAACAGATCGCCGATTTCCGGCAGGCTCTTCTGGGTGAGTTCCTTGGCCAGGTACATGGCCACCTGGCGCGGCATGGCAATATTTGCCGGCCGCCGTTTCGAATACATGTCGGCGACCTTGATCTTGTAGAAATCGGCCACGGTCTTCTGGATATTCTCGACGGTGATCTGGCCGTTGGACACCGACAGCAGGTCTTTCAGGGCTTCCTTGCAAACGTCGACCGACACCACGTCGCGGCCGTGGAAGCGGGCATACGCCAATACCTTGCGCAGCGCGCCTTCCAGTTCGCGCACGTTGCTGCGCAGGTGCTTGGCGATGAAGAAAGCCACCTCTTCGGGCATGGGCACGCCTTCGGACTCGGCCTTGCGCAGCAGGATGGCCACGCGCATTTCGAGTTCGGGCGGCTCGATGGCGACGGTCAGGCCGGAATCGAACCGCGAGATCAGGCGGCTGTCGATGCCGGCCAGTTCTTTCGGATAGGTGTCGCTGGTGATGATGATTTGCTTGCGCTGCGCGACCATGGCCTCGAACGCATAGAAGAATTCTTCCTGCGTGCGGCTCTTGCCCGAAAAAAACTGGATATCGTCGATCAGCAGCAGGTCGAGCGAATGGTAGTAGCGCTTGAAGTCGTCGAAGGCCTTGCGCTGGTACGCCTTGACCACGTCGGACACGTATTGGTCGGCATGGACATAGCGCACCCGCACCCCGGTGCCGGCAGCGACCATGGCGTTGCCGATGGCGTGGATGAGGTGGGTCTTGCCCAGGCCAACGCCGCCGTACAGGAATAGCGGGTTGTATGAAATACCCGGGTTCTCGGCCACCTGCAGCGCCGCCGCGCGCGCCAACTGGTTGGCCTTGCCGGTGACGAAATTCTCGAATGCCAGGTCGGTGTTCAGGCGCGAGCGTTCGTACACCGCGCCGGCCGCGTCGGCCTGTACCGCCGCCGCCACGGCGGCGACCGAGGCGGCGGGCGACGGGGCGATGGGTGCAGCGGGCGCGGCGGCAGGCACGCCATTGGGCCCGGGCGCCACAGGGGCGCGGGGCGCCGCGGGCATGCGCGGTGCCGCGCTGCCGGCGGGCAGTTCGAACGCCACTTGCACCGGCCGCTGGAACCATTCGGCCGCCAGGGCCTCTATTTGATGAGAAAAATTCTTGCGCACCCAATCCAGCTTGAACCGGTTGGGCGCGGCAACGCGTAACACGGCCTGCGTCTCGTCGTACGCAAGCGGAACCAGCGGCCGTATCCAGGCGCTGATCTGTTGGGGGGGAAGTTCCTGCTCTAGACGACTGACGCAGGTCTGCCAGAATTCTTTCATGTCGCTCTTATTCAAACCTCGATTCTACCTTGCCTAGGGGTGGGTTATCCACAGGCTGCGGCTGTTACGTCCCTGTCTTCGGGCCGTAACTGTTTGACAAGGCAGAGAAAACTTGCTGAAATGATGGGCTTTTCCGAATTCTGTCTGTCAGAAGGTTCTTTTTATGTACGCCGGGGGCCGTCCCCGCCGTTATTTGTGCCAGGGCATGCCCTGGCCGAGAACCCGTCGGGCAGGTCCCTTCTGACGTTGTTCTTTTTGTGGATCGTCCATGAAACGCACCTACCAACCTTCCGTTACCCGCCGCAAGCGCACTCACGGCTTTCGCGTACGCATGAAAACCCGCGCCGGCCGTGCCGTGCTGAACGCCCGCCGCGCCAAGGGCCGCAAGCGCCTGGCCGTCTAAGGCCGGCACCGGGTCTTTCCGCCTTTCGCGTATCGCCGCACCGGTCGTTCATGCCTCGCGCCACGCTTCCTCCCGAGGCGCGGCTGCATCGCCCCTCTGAGTTTGCCGCTGCCCTGAAAGGGCGCCGGCTGGCCCGAGGGGCTTTCTTCATTCTCAGCGCCGCGCCCAGCAGCCTGCCCCCTGGGCCGGCTGCCCAGGCACGCCTGGGCATGGTCATCGCCAAGCGCTACGCTATGCATGCCAGCACGCGTAACGCCCTCAAGCGTGTCATCCGCGAGGCCTTCCGGCATTGCCGGCTGCAACTGCCGCCCCAAGACTACGTGCTAAGGCTGCACAGCAAGCCGGCCCCGGCCTCGCTCACTGCGCTGAAACGCCTGGCGCGTACCGAAGTGGATGCTCACTTCGCTCGAGTGAAGCCATGATCAAGGCCCTGCTGATCGCACCCATCCGGTTCTACCGGTTTTTCCTGAGCCCCTGGCTGGGGCGGCAGTGCCGTTTCACGCCCACCTGCTCGGCCTATGCCATCCAGGCCATCGAGCAGCACGGCGCCTGGCGCGGCAGTTGGCTGGCGGTGCGCCGCATCGGCCGTTGCCACCCGTGGTCGCCGGGCGGACACGACCCCGTGCCGTCCCCGCACCACCCCGACGAGCCCGCGTGCTGCGCGCATCAGCGCCGCACCGGTCCCAATTGACGCTAAACTCGCGGGTTTGCCGTTCCGTTTCCGGCCGGCCCGCATACTTACCGTAGGCACCATGGATATCCGACGAACCATCCTCTGGATGATCTTCTCTTTCTCGCTGTTGCTCCTGTGGAACAACTGGCAAATCCATAACGGCAACCCGTCGTTGTTTGGCGGCCCGCCGGCGGCCAGCAGCAACGAGCCGGCGGCTGCCCAGCAGCCGGGCGCCGGCGGCCAGGCTGCCACGCCCTCGGTGCCTACGAGTCCCGCCCCGGCCGCCAGCACGGTGCCCGGCGCCACGCCCGCGCCGGCCGCGGCCAAGGCCCAGCAGGTCGTGGTCACCACCGACGTGCTGCGCCTGACCTTCGACACCACCGGCGCGCAGCTGGTGCGTGCCGAGTTGCTCAAGTATCCGACCGCCGGCCAGGCCAATAAGCCCACCGTGCTGCTGGACCGTTCACCCGAGATGACCTACGTGGTGCAGTCCGGCCTGGTTGGCGCCCCCGATGGGCAAAGCTTTCCCAATCACCAGACGCCGTTCCGCCTGGTGTCCACCGACCATGAACTGACCGGCGACAACCTGCAAGTCATCTTCGAGGCCGAATCGGGCGGCCTGACGGTCACCAAGACCTACACCCTGCATCGCGGCCGTTACGACATCGACGTGCAGCATGCCCTGGCCAACACCACCGACGCCGCGCTTTCGCCGTCGCTGTATCTGCAGCTCGAGCGCGACGGCAACGATCCGGCCGACACGTCCAGCTTCTATCACACGTTCACCGGCGTGGCGGTCTATTCCGAACAGGAAAAATTCCAGAAGATCACCTTCTCGGACATCGCCAAGAACAAGGGCGACTACGTCAAGCAAGCCGATAATGGCTGGCTGGCGATCGTGCAGCATTACTTCGCCACGGCCTGGGTGCCCCCGCAGGGCAAGCCGCGCACCAACGAACTGCTGCAGGTGCAGCCCAACCTGTACGCCGCGCGCAGCATCGAAGCTGTCGGCGCGGTGCAGCCGGGCGCCACCGCCCAGGTCGATTCCCACCTGTGGGTGGGTCCGCAAGACCAGAAAGCCATGGGCGCCCTGGCGCCGGGCCTGGAACTTGTGGTCGACTACGGCTGGCTGACCATCATCGCCAAGCCGCTGTTCTCGTTGCTGACTTGGTTGCACAGCCTGCTGGGCAACTGGGGCTGGGCCATCGTCGCCCTGACGGTCATCATCAAGGCGGTGTTCTTCCCGCTGGCTGCCGCCAGCTACCGCTCGATGGCGCGCATGAAGCAAGTGGCGCCGCGCCTGCAGGCCCTGAAAGAGAAGTACGGCGACGACCGCCAGAAACTCAACCAGGCCATGATGGAGATGTACCGCACCGAGAAAATCAACCCGCTGGGCGGCTGCCTGCCCATGGTGGTGCAGATTCCGGTGTTCATCGCGTTGTACTGGGTGCTGCTGGCCAGCGTCGAAATGCGCGGTGCGCCATGGATCCTGTGGGTGCACGACCTGTCGGTGCGCGACCCCTACTTCATCCTGCCGGCCATCATGATGGCCACCATGTTCCTGCAGATCAAGCTGAACCCCACGCCGCCCGATCCCATCCAGGCCAAGGTCATGATGATCATGCCGCTGGTGTTCGGCGGGATGATGTTCTTCTTCCCGGCCGGCCTGGTGCTGTACTGGTGCGTCAATAACACGCTGTCCATCGCACAGCAGTGGACCATCACGCGCAATCTTGAACGCAAGACGGCTGCCGCGGCCAATAAGTAGCACAGCCGCCCGCGTAGCCCCGCAGGTGCCTGGCACCTGCCCGATTTCGCCGTGCCTTCAAAAAAGGGCACGGCGAAATTTATTGTGGGGCAGAGTCTATTAGTTTTTGTTTATGGTCAACCGGCAATAAATCAATTTCCCTGCGGTCATAAGGCAATCCTACTATTGCAGCGGTACGGCGCACTGCCCGCCTCCAGGCTCGCGGCGCCAAGCAACATCGCTGCCATTTCAAGTTAGGAAACCGCCATGACCGACAAGACACTGACCACCGCCGCCGGCGCGCCGGTCGCCAACAATAACCATTCGATGACGGCCGGCCCGCGCGGGCCGGTACTGCTGCAAGACGTCTGGCTGATCGATAAACTGGCGCACTTCGCCCGCGAACGCATTCCCGAGCGGGTCGTGCACGCCAAGGGCTCGGGTGCCTACGGCACGCTGACCGTCACGCACGACATCACGCGCTACACACGCGCCAGGCTGTTCTCGCAGGTGGGCAAGCAAACGCCACTGTTCATCCGTTTTTCCACCGTGGCCGGCGAACGCGGTGCGGCCGATGCCGAACGCGACGTGCGCGGCTTTGCCATGAAGTTCTACACCGAAGAAGGCAACTGGGACCTGGTTGGCAACAACACCCCCGTGTTCTTCCTGCGCGACCCCTTGAAATTTCCCGATTTCATCCACACCCAGAAACGCGATCCCCAGACCAACACGCGCAGCGCCAGCGCCGCCTGGGACTTCTGGTCGCTGAATCCCGAATCGCTGCATCAGGTCACCATCGTCATGAGCGATCGCGGCCTGCCGCAGAATTACCGGCAACAGCACGGTTTCGGTTCGCACACCTTCAGCCTGGTCAACGCCGAAGGCGAACGCTTCTACGTGAAGTTCCACTTCAAGTCGATGCAGGGCATCGCCTGCTACACCGATGCGCAGGCCGCCGAACTGGTGGGCCATGACCGCGAAAGCGCGCAGCGCGACCTGTTCGACAATATCGAACAGCACAATTTCCCGCGCTGGGCGATGAAGATCCAGGTCATGCCCGAAGCCGACGCGGCCACCTACCACATCAACCCGTTCGACCTGACCAAGGTCTGGCCGCATGCCGATTACCCGCTGATCGACGTGGGCACCATCGAACTGGACCGCAATCCCGAAAACTACTTTGCCGACGTCGAGCAAGCCGCGTTCACGCCCGCCAACGTAGTGCCGGGCATCGGCTTCTCGCCCGACAAGATGCTGCAGGGTCGCCTGTTCTCGTATGGCGACGCGCATCGCTATCGCCTGGGCGTGAACCACCATCAGGTGCCCGTCAACGCGCCGCGCTGCCCGTTCCACAGCTTCCATCGCGACGGCGCGGTACGCGCCGACGGCAACCAGGGCGGCACGATCAACTACGAGCCCAACAGCGCCGGCGAATGGCAGGAATCGCCGGCCGCGGCCGAACCGCCCCTGGCACTGGACGGCCAGGCGGCCGACCGCTGGAACCACCGAGTCGACGACGACTATTATTCGCAGCCCGGTGCCCTGTTCCGCTTGATGAGCGACGACCAGAAGCAGCAGTTGTTCGGCAATATCGGGCGCCATATGGCCGGTGTGCCCGAATACATCCAGCGCCGCCAGCTGGAACACTTCCGCCGGGCCGATCCGGACTACGCCGCCGGCGTGGCGAAGGCGCTGGGCTTGCAATAACACCGCGTAGTGCTGGCGGGGCCAGTGCACTGGCGCCTGCCTCGCCGCTTTGACCCCGTGAATGCCCCCTGGGTACAGAGTGCCCCGGGGGCATTCGCGTTTCCCCTCCCAGTAGGCGCGTACAAGCCCCCATTGACATTCCCTGTGTGTCGGTCGTATGGTTTATAGAACCTTTAGATGATTTAACCCCACGGCCCACCCTGTGCATAAAAACAACCCCGCCCGGACCGGGGTGGACCGACGAGCGCCAACCCCCGCATTTTTGTCCGGCACGCCATCGGCCCATCGGCCAGGCAGACCCGAGGAGAGAGACATCATGAGGCATCATGCCCACAGCACGCGCAGCCAGTTGGGCCGCCGGATAATCACTGGCGCACTAGGAGCAGTCCTGGCCGGCAGCATGGCCAGCGCCCTGGGTGCGGGCTACCCGGATAAACCCATACGCATCGTCGTCCCGTGGCCGGCGGGCGGCCTGGTGGACCTTCCTGCCCGCTTGCTTGCCGACAAACTACAGGCGGAACTGGGCGCTACCGTCATCGTCGAGAACAAGCTGGGCGCGGGAGGCACGATCGGCGCCGATACCGTCGCCAAGGCCCCGGCCGACGGTTACACGCTGATGGTGACAACCAGTGCCATTGCCATCAACCAGGCGGTGGGGCTGCCGCAGCCATTCAACTTGCGGCAAGACTTCCAGCCTGTCGCGCCGCTGGCCTATGCCCCGCTGATCCTGGTCACCCATCCCACCCTGGGGCCGCAATCCCTTGCCGACCTGATCGCCCGGGCCCGGGCGAGGCCCGGCCAACTCAACTATGCTTCGGCCGGCAACGGCACGCCCGGTCATCTGGCAGGCGAATGGCTGAAGTCGCGTGAAAAACTCGACATCCTGCACATCGCATACAAGGGTGGGCCACCAGCCATGACGGACCAGATTGGAGGCCGGGTGGATTTCCATTTCGCCAACGCCGCCGTGGCGTTGCCGCAGATCATGGCCGGCAAGATCACCGCCTTGGCCGTGGCCAGCGACAGGCGCATGCCTCAACTACCGCAAGTGCCAACCATGGCCGAGGCAGGCGAACCGGGCTTCAACACTGACCAATGGATCGGCTTGCTGGCACCCAGGCAGACCCCCGCCGCCGTGATCGAGCGGCTGAACGAGGCAACATCAAAAGCGCTGGGCGACCCCCAGGTGCGCGAGGCCATGACACGCAGCGGCATCACGGCGGCCGACCCCGCCAGCGTCGCCCAGTTCGACGCCGTGGTGGGCGCAGACCTGGATAAATGGACGAGCATCGTCCGCACCGCGCATATCAAAGTGGAGTGAGGCCATGCGCACGATTTTTGTCTTGTTCGACTCATTGATGCGATCGGCGCTGCAATGCTACGGTGGCACGGCCATCGAAACGCCGAATTTCAACCGTTTCGCGCGACAGGCCATTACCTTCGAGCGCCACTTCGTGGGCAGCCTGCCTTGCATGCCTGCACGCCGCGAGATGCATACGGGGCGCTTGAACTTCCTGCATCGGAGCTGGGGGCCGCTGGAGCCCTTTGATCAGTCATTTGCGCAATTGCTGGGCGCGCAGGACGTTTATACGCATTTGGTGTCCGATCACTACCACTACTGGGAAGACGGCGGCGCCACGTATCACAACCGCTACAGTACCTGGGAATTCGTGCGCGGCCAGGAATGGGACAAGTGGAAAGCGATGGTGCAGCCGCCACTGGAGCGCTTCCGCACCATGTACCACCCGATGCAGCAGCCAGCCGGCAAGGGCGATGGCCGCATCCAGGCAATGGTGAACCGCGAGTTCATGCGCGACGAAGCCGACTATTGCTGCCCCCGCACGTTTGCTGCCGGCTTTGAATTTCTGGAACGCAACCGCGAAGCCGACAACTGGCTGCTGCACCTGGAATGCTTCGATCCGCACGAGCCATTCCATGCGCCGGCGCGTTATCGCGAGCACTACCCCAGCGATTACGACGGCCCCATCCTGGATTGGCCGCGCTACAAGCGCAACGAAGAGTCCGCCAGTGAAATCGCCGAGCTGCGCGCCAATTACGCCGCGCTGGTAGCCATGTGCGACCACCATTTCGGCCGTTTGCTCGACTTCCTGGACGAGCACGACATGTGGCAAGACACGGCCGTCGTCCTGACGACCGATCATGGCTTTCTACTGGCCGAACACGACTGGTGGGGCAAGAACCGCATGCCGTTCTACAACGAGATCGCGCACATCCCGCTGATCATCCACCACCCGGATTACGCGAGCCATGCCGGCGAGCGCCGCCAGGCATTGACGCAGACCATCGACATCATGCCCACGCTACTGGCGCTGCATGGCGTGGATGTGCCCCCGACCTGCAATGGCCGGTCGCTGCTGCCGCTGTTGAAGCAGGACGGGCCGGGTCGCGAGGCGGCGCTATACGGCATGTTCGGCGCCGGTACGAACATCACCGATGGGCGCTATACCTATTTCCTGTACCCCGAGGACATGACGCGCCAGCAGCTATACGAATACACGCTGATGCCCATGCACCTGAAGACGATGTTCCATGTCGATGACCTGCGCGGCGCCGAACTGTCGCCACCCTTTGCCTTCACACAGGGCGTGCCAGTACTGAAAGTGCCGGCGCGCCGCAACGATCGCGGGCAACCCACGGGCCACCAGGGCCAGGGCGGCGGCTATGAAGACACCACCACGGTGCTCTACGACCTGGACAACGACTACGCACAGCAGCATCCCTTCCGCGATGCGGCCATCGAGCGCCGGCTGCAGGAACTGATGACGAAGATCATGCGCGACAATGACGCGCCGCCCGAAGCCTACCAACGCCTGGGCCTGCAGGCGCCGGCGCGATGAACGGCGGCAAACAGGCCGAGCGCGGCTACGACTACATCATCGTGGGAGCCGGTTCGGCTGGCTGTGTACTGGCGAACCGGCTCAGCGCCGACCCGCGCTGCCGCGTGCTGTTGCTCGAGGCCGGGGGCAAGGGCGGCAATTTCTGGCTGCGCCTGCCCATCGGGTATTTCCGCACCATCTATGACCCGCGATTCTCGTGGCAATTCCAGACCGAAGCCCAGCCCGCCACTGGCAACCGCAACATCGTCTGGCCCAGGGGGCGCGTGCTGGGAGGGTCCAGCGCCATCAACGGCCTGCTGTACATCCGCGGCCAGCACGCCGATTTCGACGACTGGCACCAGCTGGGCGCCACGGGCTGGAATTACCGCGAGGTGCTGCCGTTCTTCAAACGGTCCGAACGCCATGAGGCCGGCGAAAGCGAATACCACGGCGGGTCGGGCGAACTGTGCGTATCCGAGTTGCGCAACGACCATCCATACTGCCACGCTTGGCTGGAAGCTGGCGCCGAGGCGGGCTTTGGCCGCAACCCCGATTTCAACGGCGCCCGCACCGAAGGCCTGGGTTCGTACCAGTTGACCTTGCGTGGCCACTGGCGCTGCGATGCGGCCTCGGCTTTTCTGGCGCCAGTGCTGGAGCGGCCCAACCTGACCGTACTGACCGGTGTGCACGTCACACGCGTACTCATCAGGCATGGCCGCGCCACAGGGGTGGAATGGCTGCGCGACGGCATGATCGAATCTGCACGGGCCAGCGCCGAAGTCCTGCTGGCGGCGGGTGCGCTGCAAACGCCGCAATTGCTGCAGTTGTCGGGAATCGGGCCGGCCGGCTTGCTGCAACAACACGGCATTGGCGTCCATGCGGACCTGGCGGGCGTGGGCGAGAACCTGCAGGACCACTACCAGGCGCGCGTCATCGTCAAGCTGCGCAAGAAGATGTCGCTCAATGATCAGTCGCGCAGCGCGCTGGGCCTGATGTCGATGGGCGCGCGCTGGCTGCTTACCCGGTCCGGTCCCCTGACGGTCGGCGCGGGCCAAGTGGGTGGCATGGTGTGCAGCGAATACGCGACGCAGGGCCGGCCCGACTTGCTGCTCAATGTCATGCCCTTGTCAGTCGATAAGCCGGGCGACCCGCTGCACCGGTTTTCGGGTTTTTCGGCATCGGCCACCCAATGCCGACCGTTGTCGCGCGGCCATGTCCGGATCCGCGCAGCCGACCCGCTGCAGCCTCCGGCGATCGTCACCAACTACCTGACCCAGCCGCACGATGCGCGGGTAGTGGTCGCGGGCCTGAAAATACTGCGCGACATTTTCCACCAGCCGTCGTTCCGCGACCTGATCACCGGTGACGAATACCTGCCCGGCAGCACGGCCGCCGACGACGCAAGCCTGGAGCACTTCGCGCGTCACCACGGCGGCACGGTGTTCCACGCCAGTGGCTCGTGCAAGATGGGGCAGGATGACTCGGCCGTGGTGGACCCCGAACTGCGGGTACGCGGGATCGGCGCACTACGGGTCATCGACGCATCCGTGATGCCGACCATGGTGTCCACCAACACCAACGCTGCCAGCATCATGATCGGGGAAAAGGGCGCCCGCCTGGTGCTGCAGTCGGCCGGCGCGCGCTGAGCGGCGGCGCTAGCGCTGCATGCCCCAGCGCCGCACGGTGACGCGTTCCAGCGTGTTGAACACCAGGTTCTCCACTGCCAGGCCAATGATCACCACTGCCACCAGTCCGGCAAACACGCGATCCGTATAGAGCTCGTTGCGGTTCTGGAAGATGTACCAGCCCAGCCCGCCCTTGCCGCTGGATACGCCGAACACCAGCTCGGCGGCGATCAGTGTGCGCCAGGCAAAGGCCCAGCCGATACGCAGCCCGGCCAGGATAGCCGGCAGGGCGGCCGGCACCAGGATGCCCACCACATAGCGCGGGCCCTTCAGGCCATAGTTGCGGCCGGCCATGCGCAGGGTCTCGGGCACCGCCAGAAAGCCCGAATAGATATTCAACGCCAGCGCCCACAGCACCGAATGGATCAGCACGAACACCAGGCTGCCTTCGCCCAGGCCGAACCACAGCAGGGCCAGGGGCAGCAGGGCGATGGCGGGCAGGGGGTTGAACATGGCCGTCAGCGTCGACAGTACATCGCGCCCCACGCGCGTGGACACGGCCAGCGTGGTCAACAGGAAAGCCAGCACAATCCCCGCCACATAGCCCTTGAGCAGCACCGACAGCGACAGCAGCGCCCGCGCGGGCAGTTCGCCATCGGCCAGGCCCTGCATGAAGGCCTGCGCGGTCTGCCAGGCGCCGGGCAGCAGCAGGTCGTTGTCCGTATAGCGGGCGGCCGCTTCCCATAGCAAGGCCAGCACCAGCAAGATCAGCGTCTTGCGCACGGCCGCGTGCTGACGCAGCCGCTCGTGCCAAACCAGCGGCGCTTCGGCCGCCAGGCCGGGCAAGGAGGGCAGTTCGTGTTCGATTTCGGGGCGCAATACGCCCCCTTGCGCGATAGAAGTCATCGCCATCCTCGGGGATAGGGGGTCAGGCGGCGGCCCGCTGCGGCTCGTGGCGCGGCGGCACGTCGAACAACAGATCGTGGATGCGCCGGGTCGCTGCCTGGAAGGCGGCCGAACCCTGGGCATGCAGGTCGAATTGGTGCGCGTTGAGTTCGGCCCGCACGCGGCCCGGATGCGGCGACAGCAGCAGAATGCGGTTGCCCAGCACCAGCGCTTCTTCGATCGAGTGCGTCACGAACAGCAGCGTGAAGCGCGCCTCTTCCCACAGGGCCTGCAGTTCTTCCTGCATCTTGCGGCGCGTCAGCGCATCCAGTGCTGCGAAGGGCTCGTCCATCAGCAATACGCGCGGCTGCATGGCCAGCGCCCGGGCGATCGCCACGCGCTGCTTCATGCCACCCGACAAGGTGTGCGGATAGGCATCGGCAAAAGCCGACAGGCCCACCTTGTCCAGATAATGGCGGGCGCGCTCGCGCGCCTCGGCACGGCCCAGCTTGCGCGTGGACACCAGCGGGAAAACCACGTTCTGCAACACGGTCTTCCAGGGCGGCAACTGGTCGAATTCCTGGAACACCACGATGCGGTCCGGGCCCGGGCCGGCAACTTGCGTGCCGTCCAGCAGCACCTGGCCAGCCGCGGGCGGCACGAACCCGGCCACCGCTTTCAGCAAGGTGGATTTGCCGCAACCCGAGGCCCCCAGCAAGATATACCGGTCGCCGTCATAGACATCGAAACTGACTTCGTGCGTGGCGCGCACGCGGCGCTGCGGCGTCTTGTATTCCAGCGTCAGGTCGCGCACCTGCAGCAGCGGATGAGACGCCGCCATATCAGCTGCCCTGCCCGATGGCCGGATCTTCAAAGAAGTAATCGCGCCAGCTGGCAGCGGGGTTCTTGATGGCGCCGACCTGGTGCATGAACTTGGCCAGCACCAGCGTGTTGTTGGGTTGCAGCGTGAACGACACGTCCGGGTTGGTAATGACCTTGACCAGGAAGTCGCGATCCAGCTTGGCGCCCTGCACGCGCAGGTACGTTTCGGCGGCTTCCTGCGGATGCGCGGTGATGAAGTCGGCCGCCTCTTGCAACGCTTTCAGGAACGCGGCGTACGTCTTCGGGTTGCCGTCGCGGAACTTCTCGGTGGCGAACAACACCGTGGACGAACTGGGTCCGCCCAGCACGTCGTACGAGTTCAGCACGATGCGGGCCTGCGGATTCTGCGCCAGTTCCTGTTCCTGGAAGGGCGGATTGGCGAAGTGCGCGGTGATCTCGGTGCCGCCCGAGATGATCGCGGCCGTGGCGTCCGGGTGCGGCACGGCCACGGAAATCGCGTCCAGCTTGGCGTACTCGGCATCGCCCCATTGCTTGGCGGCCGCCAGCTGCAGCACCCGCGCCTGCACTGATACGCCCACCGCCGGCAGGGCGATGCGGTCTTTGTCGGTGAAATCGGCGATGGTCTTCACGGCCGGGTTGTTGGTCACCAGGTAATACGGGAAATTGCCCAGCGAGGCCACGCCTTTCACGTTCTGCCGGCCATGCGTGCGGTCCCAGATGGTCAGCAGGGGGCCGACACCGGCGGCGGCGATATCCACGGCGCCGGACAGCAGCGCATCGTTCACCGCGGCGCCACCCGACAGCTTGACCCATTCCACATCGATATCCACACCGGCTTCTTTGCCGTGCTTCTCGATCAGTTGCTGGTCGCGCGCCACGTTCAACAGCAAGTACACGATGCCGTATTGCTCGGCGATACGCAGGCGGCCCTCGGCCAGCGCCGGCGTGGGCGAGGCCAGCGCCAGCAGCGCAATCACCAGGGCCAGCATGGTGGCGCCGGCGTAGCGCGCCCAGCGTTCTTTGGTAGTGGGGAAATTCGTCATGTTCAATCCGGCTCAGTTAGGCAGGTCGCCTTCAATCGTGGTGCGATACAGTTTGCGGCGCAGGTGTGCCGGACAGCCCGCGGCCAGGTGGATCAGCGAGCGGTTGTCCCAGAACACCAGGTCGCGCTCGCGCCAGGCATGGCGATAAATGTGTTCGGGCCGGATGCTATGGGCGAACAATTCGTCCAGCACCTGCCGGCTTTCGTCGGCGGGCAGCCCTTCGATGCGCGTGGTGAACCCTTCGCTGACAAACAGCGCCTTGCGTCCGGTCTCGGGATGCGTGCGCACCACTGGGTGCACCACTTCTTGCACCTGAGCCAACTGTTCGGCGCTAAGGTTGGGGCGCCAGTTGCCTTCTTTCTGCATCTGGCCGTACTTGGCCAGGTACGAATGCGCGGCCTGCCGCCCCTCGATCGCCTGGCGCAGGTGCGCCGGCAGGGTGTCGTAGGCCTTGTGCATATCGGCGAACAGCGTGTCGCCGCCTTCGGCCGGCAATTCCTGCGCATGCAGCAACGAGCCCAGGCTGGGCAGCGGTTTGTACGAAATATCCGAATGCCAGTACTTGCCCGCATCGCCCAGGCCCACGGGCTTGCCGTCCTCGATGATGTTCGAGACGATCAGGACCTCGGGGTGCCCGGCCAGGTGGAACTGGTGCAGCACATGGATCATCAGCTTGCCGAAGCGGCGGCTGAAGTCGATGTGCTGCCGGGGGGTGATGTCCTGGTCGCGGAACACCACCACGTGGTGGTCCAGGTGCGCACGATGCACGCGGGCAAAGTCGCTGTCGGCCAGCGGGCGGCCCAGGTCGATGCCAACGATCTCCGCGCCGATGCCGCCGGCCAGCGGCCGGACATCGAAATCCTGCGAATCGCTTGCGAGCGCATCGCGGCGCAAGGCGCTATTGGCAACAGACATGGATCGCTCCGGTATTCAGAACGATCCATTATGCAAAGCCCGCCAGCCAACTCAAACGAAGTTATCGGCGTTTAATCAGAGCTTGGCGTCATATAGACGCCGCGGCCGGCTCAGCCCGCCGGCAGGAACTTCTGTACCAGCTTGACCCAGTAAGTGGCCCCCACGGGCAGCAGGGCGTCGTTGAAGTCGTAATTGGAGTTGTGCAATTGGCAGGGGCCCATGCCATGGTAAGTGGCGATGCGGTGATCGCCGTCACCGTTGCCCAGGAACAGGTAGCAGCCCGGCACTTGTTCCAGGTAGAAGGAAAAGTCTTCGGCGCCCATGAAAGCGGGAATGTCACAATTGACCTGCTGGTCGCCAAAGGCTTCGCGGGCCACCTGGGCGGCGAACGCGGTTTCCTTTTCCCAGTTCACCAGCGGCGGGTAGGCCCGCACGAAGTCCAGTTCGCCAGTGGCGCCATAGACCTGCGGCAGGGTGGTGGCAATGCGCCGCATGCCGTCTTCGATCTTGTCCAGCACGTCTACCGTATAGGTGCGCACCGTGCCGCGCAGGACGGCCTCGCCGGGAATGACGTTATAGGCGTCGCCCGCGTGAACCTGCGTAATGGTCAGCACAGCCGATTCCAGCGGGTCTTTGCTGCGCGAGATCAGCGTCTGCAGCGCATGCACCATGTCGGCCGCGATGATGATGGAATCCACCGCGTTGTGCGGTTGCGCAGCATGGCCGCCCACGCCGCGGATGGTGATGTCCCAGCGGTTGCTGGACGCCATGGCCGGCCCGCTGCGAAAACCGAACTGGTTCACCGGCATGCCGGGCATGTTGTGCAGCCCGAACACCGCGTCGCACGGGAATTTGTCGAACAGGCCGTCCTGCATCATGGCGCGGGCACCCGCATTGCCGCCTTCTTCGGCCGGTTGGAAAATGAAAATCACCGTACCGTCGAAGTCGCGGTGCTTGGCCAGGTACTCGGCAGCCCCCAGCAGCATGGTGGTATGGCCGTCGTGGCCACAGCCGTGCATACGGCCGTCCACCGTGGACTTGTGCGCAAAGCGGTTGTGCTCGGGCATGGGAAGGGCGTCCATGTCGGCCCGCAAGGCTACGGTCTTGCCGCTGGTGCCCGACTTCAGCACTCCTACCAGGCCGGTCTTGCCGAAGCCGGTATGCACCTCGATGCCGAAGCTGCGCAGCCGCTCGGCCACCAGCGCCGAGGTACGGGTTTCCTGGAAGGCCAGCTCGGGATGCGCATGGATGTCGCGCCGCAGGGCGGTCAGGTCGGCATGGGCGCGTTCGATTTCGTCTAGGGTTTTCATGGCGATGCTCTGAAATGGATATGTATATATGCAGGTTTTGTAGCATACCGGCGGGTTTGGGGTGCTGGCCGGGGTGCGTTCTTGGGTCGCCTCGCCGCCCTGGGCTTGGGGGTGGGGCCAGTACCCAAACCATCACGCCCAACAACGCAATTACCCCAGCTAGGCAGCCGCCGCTCCTCTCGTCTCGTCATTCAAATGACACGCACTGACATGCCCCGCCGCCACCGCACGCAACAACGGCCGCTCCACCGAACACCGCGGCATCGCATGCGGACAGCGGGGATGGAAGGCACAGCCCGAGGGCGGCGCCAGCGGCGAAGGCAGTTCGCCCTTGATGGGCTGGTAATCACGCCGCCCCGGCCGCAAGTCGGGCAGCTCTTTCAGCAAGGCCTGCGTATAAGGATGGTTCGCGCGAGAAAACACCGCCTCGGTGGGCGCGAGCTCGACAATGCGGCCCAGGTACATGATGGCTACCCGGTCCGATATGTGGCTGACCACGCTCAGGTTGTGGCTGATGAACAGATAGGTCAAGTCCAGGTCGCGCCGCAATTGCGCAAACAGGTTCAACACCTGGGCCTGGATCGACACATCCAGCGCCGCCACGGCTTCATCGCACACAATCACCGAAGGCTTCAGGGCCAGTGCGCGCGCAATGCCGATGCGCTGGCGCTGGCCACCCGAGAACTGGTGCGGATAGCGCTGCGCATAGCCGGCATCCAGGCCCACCTGGCGCATCAGGCCGGCCACGTAGTCGGCCTTCTCGCCGGCGCGTATCAAGCCGTGCGCCACGGGTGCCTCGCCGATGATGTCCAGCACCCGCATACGCGGGTTCAGCGACGCGTACGGATCCTGGAAGATCATCTGCACACCCAGTTCATAGGCGCGCCGCTGGGCAGCCGGCATCTGCGCCACTGGTTTGCCCTGGTAATGGATCTGCCCGCCGGTCGGCCGCAAGATGCCCGACACCATGCGGCCCAGCGTCGACTTGCCGCAACCCGATTCGCCCACGATGCCGATCACCTCGCCCGCGCGCACATCCAGGTCCACCCCGGCCACCGCCTGCACCACCAGGGTCTTCAGGCCCGCGCCGAACAGGTTGGCAATGCGGCCGGCCAGGTCGACCGGTTGCACGAAATGCTGCTCGACCTGGCGCAGCGACAGAATCGGCGCGGCGACGGGTGCATCGGGCAATGGCGATGCCCGCTGCGGCGAAAGGGGCGCGGCGCTTTGCACTACGGTTCTCCTGCATGCCAGCAGCGGGCCCAGTGACCGGGCCGGTGCTCGACCGCCTGCGGCGCCTGCATACAGGCATCGGTGGCGCGTGGGCAGCGGGTGCGAAACGCACAGCCCTGCGGCAAGTTCAACAACGAAGGCGTCATGCCCGGAATGGGGTCCAGCGGCTGGCCGCGCGTCTGCGGCGTGGGTATCGACGCAATCAGGCCATGCGTATACGGGTGCAGCGGCCGGCCGATCACGTCGGCCGTGGTGCCGGTTTCCACCACGCGGCCGGCATACATCACGGCCACCCGGTCGGCCAGGCCCGCCACCACGGCCAGGTCGTGCGTAATCCAGATCAGCCCGGTACCGGTCTCCCGGCACAGCTTCTGCATTTCGTACAAGATCTGCCCCTGGATGGTCACATCCAGCGCGGTGGTGGGCTCGTCGGCAATGATCAGGCGCGGGGCATTCAGCAGGGCAATGGCAATGGCCACCCGCTGGCGCATGCCGCCGGACAACTGGTGCGGATAGGCGCGCAGGCGTTCCTGCGGCGACGGGATGCCCACCTTGGTCAACACATCCAGCGCACGCGCGTGCGCGTCGGCCCGGCTGACACGGCGGTGCGCCCGCACGGTCTCGATCATCTGGGTATCGACGCGCAGCACCGGGTTCAGCGTCATCATCGGATCCTGGAAGATCATCGCGATGTCGCTGCCGCGCAACTCGCGCCAGCGCCGCGGCGAAGCCTGGCGCAGGTCTTCGCCATTGAGGCGGATCTCGCCCTCGACCACGCGGCCCGGGGCATCCACCAGCCCCAGCAGCGAGAACCCGGTGATGCTCTTGCCCGACCCCGATTCGCCCACCAGCCCCAGTATCTCGCCCGGGCGCACCGACAGGTCCACACCGTCCACCGCCTTGACCACGCCGGCGCGCGTGAAGAAATGGGTTTTCAGCCCCTGCACTTGCAGCATGGGCGGTGCGTCGGTCGTCGTGGCGTGATTGTCCATGGCCGTTTCGCCGCTCAGGCCGCGTTGTGCGGGTTCAGCACATCGCGCAGGTGGTCGCCCACCAGGTTGATGCCGATGATGGCAAGGGCCAGCGCAATGCCCGGGAAGAACGAAATCCAGTACAGCCCCGACAACAGGTATTCGAAGCCGTTCGAGATCAGCATGCCCAGCGAAGGTTCGGTTACCGGTACGCCCACCCCCAGGAACGACAGCGTGGCTTCCAGCGCGATGGCGTGGGCCAGGTCGATGGTGGCGATCACGATCAGGGGCGGCATGCAGTTGGGAAGCACATGGTGGAACAGCACGCGCCCCCAGCTCAGCGACATGCAGCGGGCCGCCTCGACGTATTCCTTGCCGCGCTCGACCAGCGCCGCGCCGCGGGCCGCGCGCGCGAAGTAGGCCCACTGCACCACCACCAGCGCAATAATGACCTTGTCCACGCCCTTGCCCAGGATCGCCAGCAGGATCAGCGCCACCAGGATGGCCGGAAACGACAATTGGATATCCACCGCGCGCATCAGGAAGGCATCGATCCGCCCGCCGAAATACGCGGCGATCAGGCCCACCGTGGCGCCGATGGCAAAAGCCGCCAGCACCGAAATCGTGCCCACCATCAGGCTGGTGCGCATGCCGTAAAGAATGGCCGAGAACACATCGCGCGCCTGCCCGTCGGTGCCCAGCCAATAGGTCATGCTGCCGTCGCTGCTGACGCTGCCCGGCGGCAGCTTCGAATCCAGGATATCCAGCGTGCCGATGTCAAACGGGTTCTGCGGCGCGATCCAGGGCGCGAACACAGCCGCGCCCACGGTCACCAGCAACAGCGCCACGCCCACCAGCGCCAGCTTGCTGGCACAGAAATCCACCAGGAAGCGGCGCAGCGGGGTCTCGACGCGGACGGCGGGCGGGGCGGCGGACGGGGCGGAAGAAACAGGCGTCGTCATGCTCGGCGCTCCAGGCGTACGCGCGGGTCCAGCACGGTGTAGATGATGTCCACGACCAGGTTCAGCATGACCAGGAAAAACACGATCAACATCAGGTAGGCAACCACCACAGGACGGTCCAGGTTGACGATGGAGTCGATCAGCAGCTTACCCATGCCGGGCCACGAGAACACGGTCTCGGTCACGACGGCAAAGGCCACCACCTGGCCGAATTCCAGCCCTGCCACCGTCACGATGGGAATCAGGATGTTCTTGAGCAAATGCACGCCCAGCACGCGCTTTTCCGACAGGCCCTTGGCGCGCGCGAACTTGATGTAGTCCATGGGCAGCGATTCGCGGGTGGCCGCGCGCGTCACCCGCACGATCATGGCGCACTTGGCCAGCGCAATGGTGCCGGCCGGCAGGATCAGGCTGGCCCAGCCGTCCAGCGTCAGCACGCTCAATGGCACGCCCAGCACCGGCACGGTCGCGCCGCGGCCACTGGCTGGCAACCAGCCCAGTGTCACGGCGAACAGCATGATCAGCATCAGGCCCACCCAGAAGTTCGGCAGCGAAAACCCCAGCACCGAGCCGGTCATGATGGCGCGCGAGCCTACCGCCTTGGGCCGCAGGCCGGCCAGGATACCCAGCGGCACGCCGATCAGCACCGACAGCAGCATGGCCACCGTGGCCAGTTCCATCGTGGCCGGCATGCGCTCCAGGATCAGGCGCATAGCCGGCTCGCCGGTCAGGAAGCTGTTGCCGAAGTTGCCCTGCACCGCCTGGCTGATGAACACCAGGTATTGCATGACCAGGGGCTTGTCCAGCCCCAGCGACACGCGGATCGCTTCGCGCTGGGCGTCGGTGGCCTCGGGGCTGGCCATCATCGAGACCGGATCGCCCACCAGATAGATGCCGGCGAACACCAGCGCCGACATCACCAGCATCACGATCAGCGTCTGCAGCAGCCTGCGGATGATGGTTGCCAGCATGTCGACGCAGCTCGTGGCCCTATTTGTTCAGGGTCGCGTACTGCACCAGGGTGGTCTGGTCGGGCCGGCCCTCGTAGCGGATGTCGTCCTTCATGGCCCACACCGACAGCTCGAAATGCAGCGGCAGCATGGCGAAGTCATCCATGGCCAGATTGCTGGCCTGCTGCAGCAGCTTGGCGCGCTGGTCGTCATCCATGGTGGACGCGGCCTGGCGCACCAGCTTGTCCATCTCGGGGTTCGAATAGCGCCCGCGGTTGGTGGTGCCTTCGCCCGCGTCGGGGTTGCGCGTCATCAGCAACGAGGTCAGCGGGTTGGACATCTCGCCGCTGGTGGCCGACCAGCCCGCCATGTAGGCGCTGAAGCCATAGCTGTCGCGCTTCTTGAAGAATACCGACGGCGCCAGCGCCTCGACGCTGGTCTTGACGCCGATGCGCGACCACATCGACGCCACGGCCTGCGCGATCTTCGAATCGTTCACGTAGCGGCCCGAGGGCGCCCCCAGCGTGATCGCGAACCCATCGGGGTAGCCCGCCTCTTTCAACAGCGCCTTGGCCTTTTCCGGATCGGCCTTGGGTGCCTCGGCATGTTCCTTGGACGAACCGAACATGGGATACGGCAGCGCATTGCCCGCCGCCTTGGCCACGCCGCCCATCACGCGGTCGACGATGGCATCGCGGTTGATGGCCAGCGACAGCGCCTGGCGCACGCGCTTGTCTTTCAGCGGGTTCTTGTCCAGGCCGGTAATACCGGGCGTGGGCTCGGCGTACTGGTCCATGGCCACGTACATCACGCGCACCGAAGGGGTTTCCTCGACGAACAGGCCCTTGTTCTTCTTCAGGTTGGGCAGGTCGTCGGTGGGGGGATCCTCGATCATGTCCACGTCGCCCGCCAGCAAGGCGGCCACCCGGCCGGCGGCGTTCGACATGGGGCGGTACGTCACCTTGTCCCAATCGGGCTTCTTGCCCCAGTAGTGCTCATTGCGGGCGAACACCAGTTCGGCGCCGCGCTTCCAGGAAACGAACTTGTAGGGGCCGGTACCCACCAGGCCGTTGCCGCTGTTCAGTTCGGTCGTGGTCTTGCCCTCGGGCGCGGGGCCCGAGGCCGCCTGCTTCGACAGAATGGGCAACTGCGCCAGGTTGATCAGCAGCAGCGGCGCCGGCGCCTTGGTCGTGATGCGCAGGGTCAGGGGATCGACCGCCTCGGTCTTGGCCACCGAACCCAGGTACAGCGTGAACGGCGACGGGCTGTTGGGCACCTTCGGGATACGGTCATAGGTGAACACCACGTCTTCCGCCGTGAACGGCGAGCCATCCGAGAATTTCACGTTCGGACGCAGCTTGAAGGTCCAGACATTGCCATCCACCGTCCAGGACTCGGCCAGCGCGGGCTGCGGCTGCAGCTTCGCATCGGCGCGCACCAGCGGGTCGAACAAGGTCTGCGATATTTGCGTGTTGGGGGTCAGCGCATGGTATTGCGGGTCCATTGAGCTGGGCTCGGTCTTCAGCGCCACCACCAGGTCGCGCGCCGCCGCCGGCGTCATGGCTCCCAGCGCCATGGCCATGGTTAGTGTGCCGCCAGCCAATAAACGTAACCACTGAGATGCCATGATGCTCTCCCGATGTGTTCTGTAGGGTAGACCGCCGGCACACCTTAACCAGCAAACACACAGGCACGCAACAGTTATATTCCCTTATTGCCGTCCTGAATTCGTCCAAGAAATTTACCTATCCATGGCCTCGTCCACGCATGCTCCCATTGCCGCCATCGCCACCGCACCGGGCCGCGGCGGCATCGGCGTGGTGCGCGTCTCCGGCCCCGATTTGTCGGGCCTGGCACGGCGCCTGTTCGGGCGCCAACTGACGCCACGCCACGCGCACTACCTGCCATTTACGGCCGACACCGGCGAGCACCTGGACGAAGGCATAGCCCTGTATTTCCGCGCGCCGCAGTCGTACACCGGCGAAGACGTGCTCGAGCTGCAGGGCCACGGCGGGCCGGCCGTGCTGCGGCGCATTCTGGACCGCTGCCTGCAGGCCGGCGCCGACCTGGGCCTGCGCCTGGCCGAGCCGGGCGAATTCACCCGCCGCGCCTTCCTGAACGACCGCATGGACCTGGCCCAGGCCGAGGCCGTGGCCGATTTGATTGATGCATCATCGGTTGCCGCCGCACGCGGTGCCATGGCGTCGCTGTCGGGCGAATTCTCGGCCCGCGTCAACGCCTTGTCGGACCGCATCGTGCACCTGCGCATGCTGGTCGAGGCCACGCTGGACTTTCCCGAAGAAGAAATCGACTTCCTTGAAAAATACCAGGCCCGCCCCACGCTGCAGGCGCTGGCGGCCGACCTGGACACGCTGATCGCGCAGGCGCGGCAAGGCGTCATCCTGCGCGAAGGCTTGCACGTGGTGCTGGCCGGCCAGCCCAACGTGGGCAAGTCCAGCCTGCTGAACGCCCTGGCCGGCGATGATATCGCCATCGTCACCCCCATCGCCGGCACCACGCGCGACAAGGTGGTGCAAGAAATCCACATCGAAGGCGTGCCCCTGCACATCGTCGATACCGCCGGGCTGCGCGAGACCGACGACACGGTGGAAAGCATGGGCATCGCGCGCACCTGGAAAGAAATCGAGCGGGCCGACGTGATCCTGCACCTGCAGGATGCCACCCAACCGGCCGATGCGCTGGATGCGCAGATCGTGGCGCGGCTGCCGGCGCGCACGCCGCTGCTGACCGTGTTCAACAAGGTAGATCTGCTGGACAGGCCCTTTGCGGCCGGTGCCGGGCAGTTGGGCATTTCCGCGCGTGAAGGCGCGGGGCTGGACGAACTGCGCGCCCGCCTGCTGGCATTGGCCGGATGGAACCCCGGGGCCGAATCGCCCTGGCTGGCGCGCGAACGGCACCTGCATGCCTTGCAGGCCGCCGCCGGGCACCTGGCCACGGCCACCGAACATGCGGCGCAGGACGACCGCGTGCTGGACCTGTTTGCCGAAGAGCTGCGGCTGGCGCACGACAGCCTGAGCAGCATCACCGGCAAGTTCACCAGCGACGATCTGCTGGGTGAGATTTTTTCCAGTTTCTGTATCGGGAAATAAGGCCCGCGTTCCAGGTCCGGCCTGGCCGGCCTACCCGACTTCGCTCAACAGCTTTTCGATCGACGTCACACGCCGCTGCATGTCCTTGACCGTCTCGGTGGTGTCATGCATGCCTTTTGCCAGGGCCGCCTGCTGCTCGGCCACTTGCTGCGCCAATTGGCGATAGGCCTCTTCGCGCGCCAGCGCGGCGCGCGCCCGCCAGGTGCCGAACACCTGCGTAATCAACGTGACCGCCAGGATCGTGCCCAAGACAAGCACCACGATTCCCATGACCATGCCCCAGTCTGCTTCTGCCATCTCAGTTGCTCCTTGTTGGTTTGACGGGTGGCGCTTCATCACTTAGCGACAAGGCGGCCTGCGCGATCGACGCCGGCGTCAGCGTCAACGCGAAGGGCGCGTTCTCGAAGTAATTCAGCGCCTTGCCATCGGGGGATACCTCCATGCGGCTGGTTACCAGGCCCGCTTCGAGCAGGCGCCGCAAGTGCAGGTGCAGCAAGGGACGGCTGATGCCCAGCGTGCGAGCCAGATCGCTGACATAGGCGCGCCCCCCGCGATGCAGTTCGGCAACGATGCGCATGCGCTGATGGCTGCCCAGGGCGCTGACGGCCCGCAGCAGTTGATCCCCATTTAGCGCGACGCTTCTTGCCACGGCCTGTCTCCGATGTACCTGTCAGAAAATTATTTCATATGAATCTATTTTCTGTCAACCCACGCGCCAGCAGGGTATGCAATCGCGTGCGGCGGGCGTTCCAGGCGTGCCGCCACGGCAGCATCTGCCGGACCGTGGCGGCTGGCCGGATGCGCGCTACAGCATCTGGTCCAGTTCTTGCACCAGACGCTCATGGAAGCGCTGCGGCTCCTGGATCTGCGGCGAATGCCCCAGTTCCGGAAAGGCCACCAGCCGGGCGCCGGGAATGGCCTGGGCGGTGGCGGGCCCCAGCGCCGCATAGTTGCCCAGCGTGGCCGCCACCTGGGGCGTAGCGGCATCCTTGCCCGGTGCGGTGTTGTCTTGTTCGCCGATCAGCAGCAGGGTCGGCACGCGGATCTGGCCGAACTCATGCACCACGGGTTGGGTATACAGCATGTCATAGGTCAGGGCCTGGCTCCAGGCCACCTGCTCGCGCCCCTCTCCCTGGACCATGCCCGCCGCCATCGCGACCCAGCGGTCGTATTCCGGTTTCCAGGTGCCGGCGTAATAGGTATTCTGCTGGTACTTCTTGATACCCGTATAGCTCGTCTTCAGTTCGCGCGCATACCATTCGTCCACGGTGCGATACGGCACGCCCTTGGCCTTCCAGTCTTCCAGACCGATGGGGTTCACCATCACCAGGGCGTCGACCTGGCCCGGGTACATCAAGGCATAGCGCGTGGCCAGCATGCCGCCCATGGAATGGCCCATGACCACCGCGCGCTCGATGCCCAGTGTTTGCAGCAGGGCGTGCGTGTTGGCGGCCAACTGGTGAAAGCTGTATTGATAGGCGGCGGGCTTGCTCGATTTGCAGAAGCCGATCTGGTCGGGCGCCACCACCCGATAACCGGCGCGCGTCAAGGCGCGGATGGTGCCTTCCCAGGTGGCGCCGCAGAAATTCTTGCCATGCAGCAGCACGGCGGTGCGGCCATTGGAGCGTTCCGGCCAGATGTCCATGTAGGCCATGGATAGCTGCTGCCCCTGCGAAGCCAGGTTGAACTCGCCGACCTGGTACGGATAGTCGAAGCGTTCGAGCCGGGTCCCGTAGTCGGGCACGGCGGGCTGGGCGTGGACACTGGCGGCGAAAGATAGCGCCCCAACGGCGATGATGGGTTTGTACATGCGAGCCCTCACTGAATGAACGAACCCATGCGACCTCTTCGTCGCCCAAAGGTTCAGCATCCTGTCAGCCACCGACGCGCCCGGGTCATTGCGCCATTCCGGTGCATCGCCGTGCACCGCGCCGGCTTCGCCTGCACCACTTTGATGAACGTGCGGCGCGTGACGCCGGCGTCCCGGGCGTAGCGCGCCTGCGCCGTCAAGGCCGCCGCCCTGGCACACATGTTGCTTGATTCCCTCTGACGAACCCACGTTCGGCACCACAACTCGTTCAAGTCCCAGGCAACGGCGCCTTTGACCTACCCCAAGGTCATGGGCGCCTTTTTGTTTTGCGCACAGGGATTCCCGTCTTGCTTCATCCCTACAGGAACACATCATGTCTTACCTGGTCCCTTCGGAATTCGTCACCAAGATGGTGGATGCGGGCGAATCGAAAATCTACATGGCCACGCGCGACTCGCTGATCCGTGCCTACATGGCCGGCGCGATCCTGGCCATTGCCGCCGTGTTTGCCGTCACGGTCAATGTGCAGACCGGCTCGCCCATCCTGGGCGCGGCCCTGTTCCCGGTGGGTTTCTGCATTCTGTACCTGATGGGCTTCGACCTGCTGACCGGCGTGTTCATGCTGACGCCGCTGGCCTGGTTCGAGAAGCGGCCGGGCGTCACGCCGCGCGCCATCCTGAAGCACTGGGGCGTGGTGTTCGTGGGCAACTTCCTGGGCGCGCTGACGGTGGCGGTGCTGATGGCCATTGTGTTTACCTACGGGTTCTCGATCCCGGCCGGCAAAGTGGGCGACGTCATCGCCCATATCGGCGAAAACCGCACGCTGGGCTACAAGGAATACGGCGCGGCCGGCATGCTGACGATCTTCATCCGGGGCGTGCTGTGCAACTGGATGGTGTCACTGGGCGTGGTGGGCGCGATGATTTCCACCACCGTCAGCGGCAAGGTCATCGCCATGTGGATGCCCATCATGCTGTTCTTCTACATGGGCTTCGAACACTCGGTGGTCAACATGTTCCTGTTCCCGTCGGCGCTCATCCTGGGCGGCAATTTCTCCATCATGGATTACCTCATCTGGAACGAGATCCCGGTGGTGCTGGGCAACCTGGTGGGCGGCATCTCGCTGACCGGCCTGACGCTGTACACCACGCACATGAAGACCGCGCCCAAGCGCCGCTTCAACTGATAACAGGCCGCGCGCATGGATCGCCCCGCGCCCCGTCCCGCCGCCGAGCAGTTGCGCGTGGCGGTGGGCCAATATTCGGACCGGGGCCGCAAGCCATCCAATCAGGACTTCCACGGCCTGTGCATTCCCGACGGCCCGCTGCTGGGCACCAAGGGCATCGCCGTGGCGCTGGCCGATGGCATCAGCAGCAGCGATGTCAGCCATATCGCCAGCGAGACCGCCGTAGCCAGCTTCCTGGAAGACTACTACTGCACTCCGGAATCCTGGCCGGTGAAGAAATCGGCACAGCGCGTGCTGTCGGCCGCCAATGCCTGGCTGCATGCGCAAACCCGCCAAGGCCCGCATCGCCATGACCAGGACCGCGGCTACGTCTGCGCGATGAGCGTGCTGGTACTGAAATCGACCACCGCGCATGTGCTGCATATCGGCGATGCGCGCATCTTCCGGATGCGCGGCAACACACTGGAGCAACTGACCGACGACCACCGCATCTGGGTATCGCGCGACAAAAGCTACCTGGGCCGCGCGCTGGGCCTGTCGCCGCACCTGGAAGTGGACTACCACACGCGGCGCATCGAATCCGGCGACGTGTTCGTGCTGGCCACCGACGGCGTGTACGAACATGTGGATGCCGCCGCGATGATCCAGGCGGTGCGCATGCATGCCCAAGACCTGGACGGCGCTGCCGGATCGCTGGCCGACCTGGCCTACGCCTGCGGCAGCACCGACAACCTGACCGTCCAGATCGTGCGCGTCGATGGCCTGCCGGCCCCCGATGCCGGCGAAGTCGCCCGCCAGGCTGGCGCCTTGCCATGCCCGCCGCTGCTGCAGGCCGGCATGGAATTCGAAGGGTTCCGCATCGACCGGGAACTGCATGCCAGCAGCCGCAGCCACGTCTACCACGCCATCGACATCGACACCGGCACGCCGGTGGCCATCAAGATCCCGTCGCTGGACCTGCGCCATGACCCCGTCTACCTGGAACGCCTGTTGATGGAAGAATGGATTGCGCGCCGCATCGACAGCCACCATGTAGTGAAGGCCTGGCCCTCGACACGCCCGCGTCGCAGCCTGTACACGGTCAGCGAGTACCTTGAAGGCACCACCCTGACGCGCTGGATGGCCGGGCATCACACGCCGCCGCTGGAACAGGTGGTGGGCATCATCGAGCAGGTTGCCCGCGGCCTGCAGGCGTTTCACCGGCAAGCGATGGTGCACCAGGACCTGCGCCCCGACAACATCCTGATCGATGCCGCCTGCATCGCACGCATCATCGACTTCGGTTCCACGCGGGTGGCGGGCATTGCCGAAATCGCGTCGGCGGCCGACGTACCGCAGATGTTGGGCACGGCGCAATATGCGGCGCCCGAGTATTTCCTGGGCGAGCCGGGCAGCACCGTGTCCGATATTTATTCGCTGGGCGTGATTGCCTATCAGATGCTGACCGGCCGGCTGCCCTACGGCACCCAGGTCGCCCAGGCCCGCACGCGCGCGGCCCAGCGCAACCTGCGCTATGAATCGGCCCTGGACGATCAACGCGCCATCCCGGCCTGGGTGGACGGCGTGCTCAGCCAGGCGGTGCATCCCGACCCGCAAGCGCGGTACCAGGAATTATCGGAATTCACCTACGCGCTGCGCCATCCTCATATGGCGCTCAACGCCGGCACGCGCCCGCCACTGCTCGAACGCAACCCATTGGCCTTCTGGAAAGGCCTGTGCCTGCTGCTGGCGCTGGCTCTCGTGCTGGCACTGGCGCTGCGCTGAAACCGCCGCGCGCTGCAAACCAGCCTAGCGGTCTTGCTCGTGCTCGGCCGACTGGTTGTTCAGCAGCAGGGCGCGCCCGGCGAACAGGCCGCCCGTCACTTCCAGCTGGAAACGCTCCGCATCGCGGCGGCGGATATCTTCGGCGATCTCGCCCGATGCCTCGGGCGTGGCGCCCAGCGCCATGGTGGCCTGGCGGCCCAGCACCATGGCCGATTCAAAGGTCTCGCGTATCTGGAAATCGACATCGATCTTGTGCAGTTCCAGCGCATGCTCGCGGTCGAACGACCGTGCCAGCACCTGGGAATGCGGACATATGGCCTTGATGCGCTCGACCATCTGCGTCACCGTGGTTTTGCCATCGGCGCACACCAGGATGGCCTGGGCATGCTTGGCGCCGGCGGCATGCAATACATCGGTGCGCGTGCCGTCGCCGTAATAGACCTTGAAGCCGAAGTCGGCGGCGCTGCGGATCATTTCGGGGTCGTTATCGATGATGGTGATCTCTGCCCCCATGGCCAGCATGTGCTGGCTGGCAATCTGCCCCACGCGGCCGAAACCGATCACCAGCGCGCGGCCAACCTGGTTGCTGGGCGCCTCGAGCCCTTCGGTGGACACGCCTGCGCGCGGCGCCCAGCGCTTGTGGGCCAGCACGGCCAGCGGAGTCAGCGCCATCGACAACACCACGATGGCTGTCATATTGGCGTTGATGACGGGGTCGATGACGCCATTGACCAATGCGGCAGAAAACAGCACGAAGGCGAATTCGCCGCCCTGTGCCATCAGCACGGCGCGGTCCAGCGCCTCGGCCCGCGAACTCTTGGCCAGCCGCGCGGTGCCATAGATGCACAGCGCTTTCACCACCATCATCACCAGCACGCCCGCCACGATCAGGAAAGCATTGCGCGCCACCACCGGCAGATCCAGCGACATGCCCACGCCAAGGAAGAACAGCCCCAGCAGCAAGCCGCGGAAGGGTTCGATATCCGCTTCCAGTTGATGGCGAAAGGTCGACTCCGACAGCAGCACGCCGGCCAGGAAGGCGCCCATGGCCATCGACAGGCCGCCCCATTGCATCAGCAGGGCCGACCCCAGCACCACCAGCAATGCCGCAGCGGTCATCACCTCGCGCGCCTTGGCGCGCGCCAGCAGGCGAAACAACGGGTTCAGCAGCCAGATCCCCGCCACCACCAGCGCCGCCAGCGCGCCCACGCCGATGCCCACATCCAGCCAGCGCGACGCCGCGCTGGGCGCCGCGGCGTGCTGCGCGCCCGGCGGCGCAATGAACGCCACCAGCGCCAATAGCGGCACGATCAGCAAGTCTTCGAGCAGCAGGATGGAAACGATCTTCTGCCCGCGTGGCGCGGCAATATCGCCCCGTTCGCCCAGCAACTGCATGACGGTCGCGGTAGAGGTCAACACGAACCCCATGGCGCAGATGAACGACACCGCCAGCGGGAATCCGAAGGCCACCCCCACGCCGGTCAGCAGCAGGCCGCAAACCAGCACTTGCAGGCTGCCCAGCCCGAAAATCTCGCCGCGCAGCGCCCATAGGTGCGACGGACGCATTTCCAGGCCGATGATGAACAGGAACATCACCACGCCCAGTTCGGCGGTATGCAAGATGGTCTGCGGGTCGCGGAACAGGCCCAGGCCGAACGGCCCGATGACCAGGCCCGCGGCCAAATACCCCAGCACCGACCCCAGGCCCAGCCGCCGGAACAGTGGTACCGCTACCACCGCGGCGCCCAACAACACCACGACCTTGGCTAGTTCGCCTGCGTCGCCTTCTACCGCCATGATTTCCCCTGTGGTCCGGCCCGCGGCCGGCGTCAATCGTCGGTGGCCAACCCGTGTTCGACGGCGTATACCGCCACTTGTACGCGGCTGGTCAAGTTCAGCTTCTTCAGAATGTTCTGGACGTGGATCTTAACGGTGCTTTCGGCAATGTCCAATTGGCGCGCAATGACTTTGTTGCTGGCGCCATGCGCCAGGCATTGCACGATCTCGCGCTCGCGCACGGTCAGGCGCGCGCGCTCGCCGCTCGTGGCACCGGTGCCCAGCGTGGCCTGCTCGCGAAACCGGTCGACCAGCTTGGCCGTCATGTTGTCGGCAATGACCGGCTCGCCCGCGGCGGCCCGGCGGATCGCCGCCGTCAGCGCCTCGGCATCGATGTTCTTGACCAGGTAGCCGCGCGCACCATCGCGCAGCGCCTGGCTCAGTTCGTCGGTCTCTTCCGAGACCGTCAGGATGACCACCGCGCTGCCGGGTACGTCCTGCACCAGCAATTGCAGGGTTTCCAGGCCCGACAGCCCTGGCATGTTCAGGTCCAGCAAGATGACGTCGGGCTGGAATTCCTTGGCGCGCTTGATCCCTTCCACGCCGTCTGCCGCCTCGGCCACGACTTCGAAATCGGGTTGGCGCTGCAGCAGCAGCCGCACGCCCGAACGAAACAGGCTGTGGTCATCGATTAGCAGGATACGGATAGCCATGGGGTAGCGAAAATCAGGCCGCCCGGCGTTCGGCGCGCGGCAAGACCAGCCGCACCGTGGCGCCGGCGCCAGGCCGGGACGTCAGTTTTATCACAGCGTTGAGCCGGGCGGCCCGCTCGCGCATGATATGCAGGCCAATATGGCTTTCTTCCCGCTGTCCCACTTCCTCGGGATCGTAGCCGACGCCGTCGTCGGCGATCTCCATCTCGAAATCCTGGTTGTTTTTCAGCGACACCCGCACGTGGCTGGCCTGGGCATGCTTGCGCACGTTCGACAAGGCTTCCTGCAAGATGAACAGCACCTGTAGTTGCTGTTCGGGTGCCAAGGGCCGATCAGTGCCGTACTGCATGTCCAGGTCGACCTCGATGCCGGTCTGGCGGCGAAACCGCAGCACGGCGTCTTCGATGACATCGGGCAGTTCGCCCTGGTCGAGCTTGGTGCGGAAGTTCACCAGCAGTTCGCGCACGTCCTGATAGCTTTCTTCGACGCCGGTGCGCAGCAAGGGCACGATCTGGCGCAGGTCGTCCTGGTCGCCGCGCGCCACGGCGTCGTCCAGCAGTTGCAGCTGCAGTTTCAGGAAGTTCAGTCCCTGCGCAATGCTGTCGTGCAGGCCCTGGGCCATCAGGCTGCGTTCGCGCACCACCGCCAGTTGCCGCGCCTTGGCGTCCAGGCGGCGGTTCTCAAGCGCGACTCCCAGGTGCTGGCCCAGCGTCTCCAGCAACTGGGTTTCGGCGGGCGACACCTGGCGCTGGATCTTGAAGTGCAACGAGAACGACCCCAGCACCTCGTCGCGGGCCACGATACGAAACACCGCCAGGCTGCGAAAGCCGTCGTTGGCGCAATGGAAGGCCTCGATGGGTGCGATCTTGCGCAGGTCGCGCACGATTTGCGTGCCTTCCTGGGTGGCCACGCCGCAATAGCAGTGATCGGCGCGCATGCAGCGTTCGGCCTCGGCCAGTTCAGGCGACAGGCCTTCGGACACCATCATGTTGAGTTTCTCGTCCGACGGATCCAGGGCACGGATCGTGCCGCCTTCGGCATCGAACTGGCTCATCACCCGTTGCAGGAAGCCTCGACAGACGGCCTCGATGCTGTTGGGCTGGTTCAGGAACGCCGCCATGTCGTACAGCGCGCAGATATCGCGATTTTGCGCCTCGAGTTCGGCGGTCTTGCGGCGCACGCGGTTTTCCAGCCCAAGGTACAGGCTCTCGAGCTTGTCGGCCATCAGGTTGAAACCGCGCGCCAGCACCCCGAATTCGTCGCGGGTCTCGACGGGCAGGCGGGTGCTGAATTCGCCGGCCGTCATGCGCTGCAGGCCATCGCGCAGGCGCAGCACCGGCGAGATGATCCACAGGTACAACAGGTAGATCATGGCCACGGTGCCCACGCTGCCGATACCCGCCAGCACACCCTGCGACAGGCGCAGCAGGACCGTCTTGTCGGCATTGTCGAGCTCGATCATGCGCACCAGCTTGTCGGCCTGGGCCACGAAGCCCGGCAGGGCATCCAGGTAGCCGGCCATGTCCCCGCTTTGCTGGGCATGCGCCACGGCCGGCTTCATGGTCTGGTTCCAGAACCGCGTCACCACGCTCAACTGGGCGCCGATATCGGGGTCGGCGGGCAGGAACAGCGGCCGCGCAGGGTTGCCGCGTTCGAGCAACGCCAGGGTTTCGTCCTGGGTGTGTACGAATTCATCGACTGAGGTGGTGCGATCGGTGCCTGGGCGCATCAGTTCGACCGCCACGCGGTTGGCCACCATGCGCAGGCTGCCCGTATCGTTGATCGCGGCGCCCGCGCCTTCAAGCCCCCACGACAGCCATAGCGTCCAGGCCACCATGCTGAGCACTACTGCCAAGGCCACCAGCGAGCTGGCGATGATGCGGGTAGGCAGGCTGTCGCGCAGGGTGGGCAGGCCGTCGGGGCCCACGGGAAATTCAGAAAAAGTCATGTCACGGCGCCAGCGAGTGGACACCGGCAGTGTAGCTTTTTTCATGGTTGCCAAACAGGGAATCAGGCCTGGCCGGCCAGCGGATCAGACCAGCGGCAGGAAGGCGTCGGCGCGCGGCGAATAGGCCAGCAGGGCGCCGGCATCCAGGTCGAAATACCAGCCGTGCAGGCTGATGGCGCCGCGTTCCATTTGCTGCCTGACGCAATCCAGGCATTCCAGGTTGCCCAGCGAGATCAGGATCGACGCCTGTTCGCAGGCACGCCGCTGTTCGGCCAGGCCGGCATGCGGCAACTGCCGGATCACCTGGTCGCGGGCGGGCGCCGCGATATTGACCCAGCGCCCGATATAGTCGTCTTCGCCCTCGCTGTCCAGGCGCTGTTCCATCAGCGCGCGGATGCCGCCGCATTGGCTGTGGCCCAGCACGATGATGCGGCCAACCTGCAGTTGCTCTACGGCAAACTGGATGGCCGCCAGCACCCCCTGCTGTCCGCCGTGCCCCTCGGACAGCGGCACCAGATTGGCCACGTTGCGCACGGTGAAGATATCGCCAGGATCGCACCCCAGCAACAAGGCCGGGTCGACCCGCGAATCGCAGCAGCCGATCAGCAGCGTGCCGGGGTTCTGGCCGCGGCACAGGTCGCGAAACAGCGCGGGCGAGTCGTCGAAATAATGTTGTTGAAAGCGCTGGAATCCGGTGATGAGGCGTTGCAGGTCCTGGGTATCGGTGTTGGGCACGGCTAGCCTCCGGTCTGCGACATGAAGCGCACGATGCGCTCCGGGTGCGTATTGAAATCATGGCGCTCGGGCTTGGCCGCGATGGCGGCCACGATGGCCTGCGCCAGGCGGGCATCGCTGGCGCCCTGGCGCAGCATGGCGCCCAGCGGCACGCTGTCTTGCCAGCCCAGGCACAGGTACAGCGTGCCGTCGGCGCCCAGCCGGACGCGGTTGCAGGTGGCGCAGAAATGCTGCGACATCGGAGTGATGACTCCCAGCGTGAGGCGCTGGCCGGCGCTGCTCCAGTAGCGTGCAGGGCCGGCGCCCGACCCCGCTACCGACGGCACCAGGCCGTGGCGGGCCGCCAGCCGCCGGCCCAGCTCGGTCAGGTCGATGCCGGTGGTGCCCCGGCCGGTGCGGCCCACCGGCATGGGCTCGATCAACCGCAGGATGAACCCGTGCCGGCGGGCATAGTCCAGCAGCAGGTCCAGCTCTTTCTCGGGCGTGTCCGCCTGCACCACGGCGTTGAGCTTGATGGGTGCAAAGCCAGCGGCGTGCGCGGCGTGCAGGCCGCGCAGCACGTCGCCCAGGCAATCGCGACCCGTGATGCGGGCGTACGCCAGGGCGTCCAGCGTATCCAGGCTGACATTCAGGCGGCCCACGCCCGCGGCGCGCAATTCAGCGGCATGGCGCTCGAGCCGTGTGCCGTTGGTAGACAGCGACAGGTCTTGCAGGCCGGGCAGCGCGGCCAGCGCCCGCACCAGGACAGGCAGGCCGCCGCGCGTCAGGGGTTCGCCGCCGGTCAGGCGCAGCTTGCGCACGCCCAGGCCCACGAACAGGCCAGCCAGGCGTGCCATCTCGGCATGGTCGAGCCAATGCGCGGGGGCATCGAAATTCTTGAAATCGGCGGGCAGGCAATAGGTACAGCGCAAGTCGCAACGGTCGGTCACCGACACGCGCAGGTAATCGATGCGCCGCCCGTGGCGATCCACCAGGGAAGCAGAGCCGGGCATCGCCATCCCCTTACTGCACCAGAAGGCCATCGGCGCCTTCCAGTTCAATGCCCTCGATGCGCGCACGCCCGACCAGCATGCGCGCGTACTGCCGCCAGGCCGTGTCGCGGCTGGCCGCCGCCAGCGCCTGGGCGATGCGGGGCGCCACTTGCGAGTATGGCAGCAAGCGGCCCGCCACATGCCGGGCCACCCGCACGATGTGCAGCCCGTGGCGGGTTTCCACCAGGCGCGGCAGCACGGCGCCGGCGGGCGGGCCGAACACGGCCCGCTCGAATTCGGGCACGGTGTCGCCGCGGCCAAGCCGTCCAAGGCTGCCGCCCACCGCGGCCGACGGGCAGTTCGACAGCGCGCGCGCCAGTTCCGCGAAACGGGTGGGTTGGGCCTGCACTTCCTGCAGCACGGCTTCGGCGCGTTCGCGCAGGCGCTGCAGGTCGACCTGGGGCGTCACCTGGAACAGGATGTGGTCCACCTCGACCAGTTCGCCCACGGTGAAGCGTTCGGGGTGGGTGTCGTAATGGCGGCGGCACGCGGCATCGTCGGGCTCGGGCGAAGTCGCGTGCGTATCGAGCAGGGCATCGATGATGGCTGCGTCGCTGGCGCCGGACACCCTCAGGCGCCGGGCTTCGTCCAGCATTACCCGGCGCAGCACCAGTGCGGTAATGGCGCGGCGCTGCGGATTGGCCGCGTCGCCGTGATAAGGCAGCTCTTGTTCCAGGTCGGCGTCGCTGAGTTCGACGCCATTGACGATGACAGGCATGTTTGCTCCCGTTGCCGCCGGACGAACCGGCGGCGCCTTGCTTCAGCGCGGCCGCACCAGTTGCCAGGCACGACCCAGGTACCCCACCGAGGCGAATCCGCTCCAGACATGCACCAGCCGGGTAAAGGGGAAGATGGCGAACAGCGTCAGGCCCATGAACAGGTGCGCCTTGAACAGCGCCGGCGCATCGGCGATATAGCCGGCCGCATCGCCCTGGAACGTAACGATGTGCTGGGCCCAGGTCATGAACAGCACCATCATGTGGCCATCCATGTGGCCAGCCGACACCGCGATGGTGGACAGGCCCAGCAGCAAGGTCACCAGCAGCCACAGCAGCAGGATCTTGTCGCCCGGGCGGGTGGTGCGCGCGATGCGTGGATCGGTCAGGCGGCGATGCAGCAGGATCAGCAGGCCCGCCAGGCACAACCCGCCCATGACGCCGCCGGCCACCATGGCCACGCCCTGCTTGACGCTGTGCGACACGCCCAGCGTGTCCCACACCACCACCGGGGTCAGCAGGCCCACCAGGTGCCCGAAGAACAGCCCCAGGATGCCCACGTGGAACAAGATATTGCCCAGCCGCAGCTGGCCCCGGTGCAGCAATTGCGAGCTATCGCTTTTCCAGGTGTATTGCTCGCGTTCGAAGCGCGCCAGGCTGCCCAGCAGGAAGATGCTGAGCGCGATGTAAGGGTAGATGCCGAATACGAACTGATGCACGGTATTCATGGATGGTATCCCGGTCTTATTGTTGGGCGCCGCGCGGGCGGGGGTGGAAATGCACCACGTGCGTGCCCGCGGCGGCATGCGGCAACAGGGGCTCGACGCCATCGGCACCTACGCCGTAGGTTTCCATGGCCTCGTCCATGTCGCGCACCGGCGGCTCGGTCTGTTCACGCGGCACCACCTTGGTCATGCCGCGCAGCACGGCGAAGATCGTCGAGTAGGGGCTGCCGGCCCGCCCCAAACGTGCGCCGATGGCTGCCAGCACATGAATGGCTTCGTCCAGCAGCGGCCCGGCCTGTTCGGGGTCGATCAGCCCCAGCAGTTCCAGGAACAGCGGCACATGGTCGGGCAACTCGGCCACGTCCGGTTCGAACCCGTGGCGGCGGTACTCTTGCAGCAAGTCGACCATGGCCTGGCCGCGATCGCGGCTTTCGCCATGCACGTGCTCGAACAGATGCAGCGAATGCGATGGGTTGCGGTCGAACGTGGCGACGTAGTTTTCCTGCAGCTCGATCAGGCCGTGGGTCTTCAGGTAGTCGGTCAGGGACGATAGCTGGTCCTGGGCCTCGGGATAGGCATCGAGCGCATCGTCGATCTCGAGCAGGGCATCGATGAGCGCTTGCTCGGGATAGGCCAGCAGCGCGGAAAGTATGCGGTATGGGCTCATGGTGTTGGCTCCGTGCTCAGGTCAGGGCGGTTTTCTTGCGCGACTTGGGCATCTCGATGAAAATCTCGCTGCCGCGCGGCTTCTTGCCGAACAACGCGCCGTCGGATACGCCGCCCGAGCAGCCGTTGCCGAACGTGAAGCCGCAACTGCCCTTGTCGTTGAAACTGTCCTCGACCATTTCCTTGTGGCTGGACGGCACCACGAAACGGTCTTCGTAGTTGGCAATGGCCATGATGCGGTACATGTCGTGCACGGTGGCACGGTCCAGCCCGACATCGGCCAGGATGTCCTCGTCGCGCTCGCCATGCACCGATTCGGCACGCATGTAGGCACGCATGGCCAGCAGGCGTTCCAGGGCCCGCTGCACAGGGGCCTCATCGCCCGCGGTCAGCAAGTTGGCCAGGTAGCGCATGGGAATGCGCAACGTGGACACATCGGGAATCACGCCGGCCTTGCCGACCGTCTTGTGATGCATGTGGCCGGCTTCGGCCGCCGACTGGATGGGCGACAGCGGCGGTATGTACCAGACCATGGGCAGCGTGCGGTATTCGGGATGCAGCGGAAAGGCTACCTTCCATTCGCAGGCCATCTTGTATACGGGCGATTGGCGCGCGGCCTGCAGCCAGGATTCGGCTATACCCTGGCGGCGCGCCTGGGCGATCACCTCGGGCGAATTCGGATCCAGGAACATGTCGAGCTGCGCCTGGTACAGGTCTTTCTCGTCAGTGCTGGCGGCGGCGGCCTCGATGCGGTCGGCATCGTACAGCAGCACCCCCAGGTAGCGGATGCGGCCCACGCAGGTTTCGGAACATACGGTCGGCTGGCCGGCCTCGATGCGCGGATAACAGAAGGTGCACTTCTCAGCCTTGCCGCTTTGCCAGTTGTAGTACACCTTCTTGTACGGGCAACCCGAGATGCACATGCGCCAGCCGCGGCACTTGTCCTGGTCGACCAGCACGATGCCGTCGTCTTCGCGCTTGTAGATCGAGCCGGAAGGGCAACTGGCCACGCACGCGGGGTTCAGGCAGTGTTCGCACAGGCGCGGCAGGTACATCATGAAAGTGTTCTCGAAGGTCGAGTACATCTCTTTCTGCACGCCCTCGAACAGCGCATCGCGGCTGCGCGAACTGAATTCGCCGCCCAGGTCGTCTTCCCAGTTGGGGCCCCAATGGATCTTGTCCATTTTCCGGCCCGTCAGCACGGACACGGGGCGAGCCGTGGGCGGTGTCTGGCTCAGCGGGGCATTCTGCAGGTGTTCGTAGTCGTAGGTGAACGGTTCGTAGTAGTCGTCGATGGCGGGCAGGTTGGGGTTGGCGAAAAGATTGGCCAGGATCTTCAGCTTGCCGCCCTGGCGCGGCTCGAGCTTGCCCGCGGGCGTGCGCGTCCAGCCACCATTCCAGCGCGACTGGTTTTCCCATTCTTTGGGGTAGCCGATGCCAGGCTTGGTTTCCACGTTGTTGAACCAGGCGTACTCGACACCGTCGCGGCTGGTCCAGACGTTCTTGCAGGTAATGGAGCAGGTATGGCAGCCGATGCACTTGTCCAGGTTCAGGACCATACCGACTTGGGCACGGATTTTCATGTTGCGCTTCCTTCCTCGAGCTGTTGCCCCAGCGGGCCTTCCATCCAATCGACTTTCTTCATCTTGCGCACCACCACGTATTCATCGCGGTTGCTGCCGACGGTGCCGTAGTAGTTGAAGCCGTAGGCCTGCTGCGCATAGCCACCGATCATGTGGGTGGGCTTGAGCACGGTGCGCGTCACCGAGTTGTGGATGCCGCCGCGCATGCCGCTGGTTTCGGCGCCAGGCACGTTGATGATCTTTTCCTGGGCGTGGTACATCAGGCACATGCCCACGGGCACGCGCTGGCTGACCACCACCCGCGCCGTCAGGGTGCCGTTGACGTTGAAGACCTCGACCCAATCGTTGTCGACCAGGCCGGCCTGCCTGGCCTCGGTTTCGGATACCCAGACGTGCGGGCCGCCGCGGCTGAGCGTCAGCATGCGCAGGTTGTCGGAATAGGTGCTGTGAATGCCCCACTTCTGGTGCGGCGTGATCCAGTTCAGCACCAGCTCGTGTTCGCCATTGGGATACTTGCCCAGCATCGGTGCCACGGTGCGCGTATCGATAGGTGGCTTGTAGGCGCACAGCCCTTCGCCGAAATCCAGCATCCAGCGATGGTCTTGGTAGAACTGCTGGCGGCCGGTCAGGGTGCGCCACGGGATCAGTTCATGCACATTGGTATAGCCGGCGTTGTAGCTGACCTCTTCGCTTTCCAGGCCCGACCAGGTCGGCGCCGAGATGATCTTGCGCGGTTGCACCTGAATATCGCGGAAGCGAATCTTGTCGTGCTCGCGGCCTCTTGCCAGGTGAGTGTGGTCGCGGCCGGTGATCTTGCCCAACGCTTCCCAGGCCTTGACCGATACATGCCCATTGGTTTCCGGGGCGAAGGTCAGAATCATTTCGGCGGCATCGATGGCCGTATCCAGGCGCGGCCGGCCGGAACTGACACCGGCGTCGTCGACGCGACGATTCAGCTCGCCCAGTTCGTGCACTTCGTGCTCGGTATTCCAGTTGATGCCCTTGCCGCCGTTGCCCAGCTTGTCAAGCAACGGCCCCACCGACGTGAACTTGCGGTAGATGTCGTTGTAGTCGCGTTCGACCACCGTCATGGACGGCGCGGTCTTGCCCGGCACCAGGTCGCATTCGCCCAGCTTCCAGTCCTTGGGTTCGAAGGCCTGGCCCAGTTCGCCCGGCGTGTCGTGCAGCAACGGCGTCAATACCAGATCTTTGCGCTTGCCCAGGTAGGGGCCGCCGATATCGCTGAACTTGCGCGCCAGCAGCTTGTAGATTTCCCAGTCGGTCTTGCTTTCCCACAAGGGCTGCACCGCCTCGGACAACGGATGGATGAAGGGGTGCATATCGGACGTGTTGAGGTCGTCTTTCTCGTACCAGGTGGCAGTGGGCAGCACGATGTCGCCGTACAGGCAGGTGGTGCTCATGCGGAAATCGAGTACGGTCAGCAGGTCGAGCTTGCCCTCCGCCGCCTCTGCGCGATAACGCACCTGCGATGGCTTGATGGCATCGGCCTCGTCGCCGAACACGGCGTTCTGCGTACCCAGCAGGTATTTCAAGAAGTACTCGTGGCCCTTGCCGCTGGAACCCAGGATGTTCGAGCGCCACACGAACATGTTGCGCGGGAAGTTGGCCGGGTTGTCGGGATCGTCGCAGCTCAGGTTCAGGTGGCCGCCTTGCAGGCGCTGGGCAGCGTAGGCCACCGGGTCTTGGCCGGCGGCCTCGGCCTGCGCCACCACGTCCAGTGGATTGGTCTCGAGCTGCGGCGCCGACGGCAGCCACCCCATGCGTTCGGACTTGGCGTTCAGGTCGATCATGCTGACCTGGTTGTAGCGTGCCGCATCGGCGGTAGGGCCCAGGATGTCGCTGATCGGCAATTTCTCGTGGCGCCACTGGCTGGTGTGCGCGTAGAAGAACGAGGTACCGTTCATGTGCCGCGGCGGGCGCGACCAGTCGGACGCGAAGGCCAGCGGCGCCCAGCCGAACTGCGGACGCAGCTTTTCCTGGCCCACGTAATGCGCCCAGCCGCCGCCGCTCTTGCCCACGCAGCCGCACATCATCAACAGGTTGATGATGCCCCGGTAAGTCATGTCCATGTGATACCAGTGGTTCAGCGCGGCGCCGACGATCACCATGGACTTGCCCTGGGTGTCGTGGGCGTTTTGCGCGAACTCGCGCGCCACCTGGATAACCAGGTGGCGCGGCACGGTGGTGTGCTTTTCCTGCCAGGCCGGCGTGTAGGGAACATCGTCGTCGTACGAGGCGGCCACGTTCTCGCCGCCCAGGCCGCGGTCGACGCCGTAGCTGGCCATCTGCAGGTCGTAAACAGTGGCCACGCAGGCCGGGGTTCCATCGGCCAGCGTGATGCGGCGCACGGGCACGTTGCGCACCAGCACGCTGCCGTGTTCGCCGCCGAAGTACGGAAAGCCCACGCCCATCACGGCGTCGTGGTTGTCCAGCAAGGTAAGGGCGGGGTCGATCTTGCGGCCGCTGCCGCCGTCGTGCGATTCGAGGTTCCAGCGCCCGAGCCTGGCACCGCCATCGACGCCCGCCTCGCCCCAGCGAAAACCGATACTGCCATTGGGCGCCACCAGTTCGCCGGTCTGGGAATCGATGACCAGTGTCTTCCAGTCGGGGTTGTTGTGCTGGCCCAGCGCATCGACCAGTTGCGAGGCGCGCAGGAAGTGGTCGGGCACCAGGCAGCCATCGCGCTCTTTCAACTGCACCAGCATGGGCATGTCGGTGTAGCGGCGGGCGTAGTCGTGGAAGTAGTCGGAAGCGTTGCTGTGATGGAATTCTTTCAGTATGACGTGGCCCATGGCCAGCGCCAGCGCCGCGTCGGTGCCCTGCTTGGGCGCCAGCCAGATATCGCCGAACTTGACCATTTCGCCGAAGTCGCTGGAAACGGCCACCGTCTTGGTGCCTTTGTAGCGAACCTCGGTATAGAAGTGCGCATCGGGGGTACGCGTCTGGGGCACATTCGAGCCCCATACCATCAGGTAGGTAGAGTTGTACCAATCGGCCGACTCGGGCACGTCGGTTTGTTCGCCCCACACCTGCGGGCTGGCAGGCGGCAGGTCGCAGTACCAATCGTAGAAGCTCAGGCAGGCGCCCCCCAGCAGGCTCAGGTAGCGCGCCCCGGCGGCGTAGCTGACCATCGACATGGCGGGAATGGGCGAAAAGCCGATCAGGCGGTCGGGGCCGAACTGCTTGATGGTGTAGGCATTGGCGGCCGCGATGATCTCGGTGGCGGTGTCCCAGTCGGCCCGTACGAAGCCGCCCAGGCCGCGCACCGACTTGTAGCGCTTGGCCTTGACCGGATCCTGGCTGATGGATTCCCAGGCGGCGATGGGGTTCATGGTCTTGCGCGCCTCGCGCCACATTTCCACCAGGCGGCCGCGAATCATTGGATACTTCACGCGCTGCGCCGAATAGACGTACCAGCTATACGAGGCGCCGCGCGGGCAGCCACGGGGCTCATGGTTGGGCAGGTCGGGGCGGGTACGGGGGTAATCGGTTTGCTGGGTTTCCCAGGTGATCAGGCCGTTCTTGACGTACACCTTCCACGAACACGAGCCGGTGCAGTTGACGCCGTGCGTGGACCGCACGACCTTGTCGTGCTGCCAGCGGCTACGATAGGCGTTTTCCCAGCTACGGTCTTCATTGACGACTTCGCCGTGGCCGCCGGAGTAGGTGGATTTCACCCGCGACATGAATTTCAGCCGGTCCAGGAAATGACTCATTCTTTTCTCCGTGTGCGCCGGCAACACCGGCGCGTTCTAGCTACTACTGTATTGAGGCAAGGCGCGGCCGACCATTCATCGCTGGTACAAGGTCGGCACGCCAGGCGCACTAGTTCACTTGACCGAAATGACTAGTCACCGGGCAGCATCAGCAAGGCATCGGCGCATTGCGGCGCGCGTAGTACCACCAAGTGATGCACAGGCAACTGACATAGAAGGCAATGAAGCAATACAACGCCGCGCCCACGCTGCCGGTCATCTCGATCGAGCTGCCGAAGCTGCGAGGAATGAAGAAGCCGCCGTAGGCCCCGATGGCGCCCGAGAAGCCCAGCACCGCGGCCGATTCCTTGCCGCCATCGATCAGGGCCTGCTTTTCGGCCCGCGCGCCGCGCCCGCGTGCTTGCCGCATGCGTTCCTGCAGGAAGATCACCGGAATCATGCGAAAGGTCGAACCGTTGCCCACGCCGGTCAGCGCGAACAGCACGATGAACATCGCCAGGAACCCCTGGAAGTTGCCGCCGCTGCCGGCAGTCGGGGCAAAAGCCAGCACGCCCAGCACCGCCAGGATCATGGCGGCGAACACCAGCAGCGTGACGCGCGCCCCGCCGATCTTGTCGGACACCCAGCCACCGATCGGCCGCGTCAACGACCCGACCAGCGGCCCCAGGAACGCATAGGTAACCGGATTGATTTCGGGGAACAGCGCCTTGGTCAGCATGGCAAAGCCCGCCGAGAACCCGATGAACGAGCCGAACGTGCCGACATACAGCCAGCACATCAGCCAGTTGTGCTTGCGCTTGAAGATCACGGCCTGGTCGGCGAACGATGCCCTGGCGTCGGCGATGTCATTCATGCCGAACCAGGCCGCGATCGACGAGGCCAGGATGATCGGCACCCAGATGAAGCCGGCGTTCTGCAGCCAGATCTGGTGTTCGACGCCGTCTACCATGAAGCGCTGCGGATCGCCGCCCAGCGTACCCAGTACGCCCATGGTGATGATGACCGGCACGACGAACTGCACCACCGACACACCCAGGTTGCCGATGCCGGCGTTCATGCCGGTGGCGAAGCCTTTCTTTTCTTTCGGGAAAAAGAAACTGATGTTGGCCATGCTGGAACTGAAGTTGCCGCCGCCAAAGCCGCACAACAGCGCCAGGGCCAGCAGGGTGGGGTACGAGGTGGTCGGGTCTTGCAAGGCAAAGCCCATGCCGAGCGCCGGGATCAGCAGCGTGGCGGTGGAAATGGCTGTCCAGCGGCGCCCGCCGAACACGGGCACCAGGAACGAGTAGAAAATGCGCAAGGTGGCGCCGGACAGCGCGGGCAGGGCCGTCAGCCAGAACATCTGGTTCTTGGACAATTCGAAGCCTGCCTTGTCCAGGTTGACGACAACCACGCTCCAGAGCATCCAGATGCAGAACGCCAGGCTGAGCGCGGGAATGGATATCCAAAGATTGCGGTTGGCGATGCGGGCGCCGGTGTTGCGCCAGAAGTTCTGGTTCTCGGGTTCCCAACGGGTCAGTACATAGCTGGACATGGTGTTCTCGCGGTCGGGGGTGCCGGACGCGATGGCGTCCGGCAAGAGGGTGGAAGAGGGATATCAGGCAGCCTGCAGCGCCGTGGGGCGCGATGCGGGACGGAAGCTGTAGTGCATCCAGACCAGCGAGACGCACACCGTGCCGTACATCAACATGAAGGCGCTGGAACGCACGCCCGTCAGGTCGAGCAGCACGCCGAACAGGATGGGCAGCACGAACCCGCCCAGGCCGCCGGCCAGCCCGACGATGCCCGACACGGCGCCGATGTTGTCGCCGAACTCATCCGAGATGAACTTGAAGACCGAAGCCTTGCCGATGGCCATGGCGATACCCACCACGAACATCAGGACGGTGAACAGCGTGGGCCCGATGGACAGGAACAGTTCACGCGGACCCGCGTCGGTCTCGATGATGAAGTGCGTTTGCGGATAGCTGAGAATGAAGAACGCCACCCAGCAGACCCACATCACCCACCAGGTGGTGCGATAGGCCCCGTACTTGTCGGAGATCCAGCCGCCCACGGCGCGCAGCACGCCGCCCGGCAGCGAGAAGCACGCGGCCAGCAGGGCGGCAATCTTCATGTCGAAACCGTATTCGCCGACGTAGTATTTGGTCATCCACAGCGCCAGCGCCACGTAGCCGCCGAACACCACTGAGTAGTACTGGCAGTAGCGCCACACGCGCGGATCGCGCAGCATTGCAATTTGCGCCGACAGGCTGGCGCCCCCGCGCACGCTGTGCGCCGGGTTGGTAGCCGAGAACATCCAGAACAGGATGGCGGTGACCAGCATCGCCACGGCATAGACCTTCGGTACGATGATCCATGCGCCGCCGGCAGCGGCGATAAGCGCCGGGGCGACGAACTTGGTCACGGCCGAACCGGAATTGCCGGCGCCGAATATCCCCATGGCCAGGCCCTGGCGGTTGCGCGGGAACCAGCGCGCCACATAGGGCGTACCTACCGAGAACGATCCGCCCGCCAGGCCGATGAACAGGCCCAGCACCAGGAAGTGCCAGTATTCGGTGGCATAGGCCAGCAGCCAGATGGCGGGCACCGAGGCCAGCATCAGCAAGAAGAAGACAATGCGGCCGCCGTAGCGGTCGGTCCAGATGCCCAGCGGCACGCGAATCAGCGATCCGCTCAGCACGGGCATGGCCGCCAACAGGCCGAATTCGGTTTCGGACAAGCCTAGTTGGGTCTTGATGGGTATGCCGAGTACGGCAAATATCATCCATACCGCGAAACAGATCGTGAAAGCGAACGTACTTGAGATCAGGACTCGGGTCGCGGCGCCCGTTGTCGGTGGGTGTGCCATGATGGCCTCGCATGTCATTGGACATGTCAATCAAGATACGCACGCCCCCCTTCCCTGAACATTCGCCGACAGACCTGCCGGTCCACGGCAATGTGACTAGTCCTTCTCGCACCGGCCGGGTATGCTGGCTCGCAATCCCTATCGACCCCGTTATGGCAGGATGAGCACGTGAACAGGAACCCCAACGACGCAAGCACCGTGATCGACTTCTGGCGCGAGGCCGGCCCGGAACGCTGGTTCCGCAAGGACGAAGCCTTCGACCGCGCGTTCAGCGCGCGCTTCCTGGACTTGCACATGGCAGCCGCGCGACGCGAACTCGACGCCTGGGAAGACAGCGCGTACGACGGCCTGGCCTTGCTGCTATTGCTGGACCAATTCCCGCGCAATGCCTTTCGCGGCACCGGCCACATGTATGCCACCGATCCGCTGGCACGCTATTACGCGCGGCGGCTGATCCAGGCCGGGAAAGATGCCGACATCGAAGCCGGCATGCGCGTCTTCTGCTACCTGCCGCTGTCGCATTCCGAAAGCCTGGACGACCAGCGCCGGGCGGTCGCCCTGAACAAGCCGTTGGGTTCGCCATGGTTGCCCCACGCAGAAGACCACCTTCGCATCGTCGAGCGGTTTGGGCGCTTTCCGCATCGCAATCCCTTGCTGGGACGCGAGACCACGCCAGAAGAACAGGCGTTTCTAGCCGAGGGCGGGTTTGCCGGCTGACCGGCCGGCCACCGGCTGGCGCGCCTTCCAGGCGGCGTAGGCCCCAGGCATGCAGACAGCGCAGGGACGATAGCCCGCCGCCACCGCGGTGGCTTCATCGGCGAAGAACACGCGGTATTTCACGTAACCGCCGCGTGCCAGCGCCTGGCGCGCCGCACGGCAATCCAGCCGGCCATATATCCGAGTGCCTCGGTGGCCGCCCAAGGTGCCTGGCCGGGGGCTGGCGTGGGGCCGGCCGTCCGCGCCGATGAGCGTCCACTGTGCCGCGTTGCCCTGGCCGCCGGGCTGCGACGTGTTCACGCCACAACCTCTTTCGCTTCGCGCCGCAGCAGCTCGCGCTTGCGATCCACCCCCCACCGGTATCCCGAGATGTCGCCATCGCGCCTGACAATGCGGTGGCAAGGAATGGCCACGGCCAGGAGATTGGCGCCGCACGCCTGGGCCACTGCCCGCACGGCCTTGGGCGCGCCGATGCGGTGGGCAATATCGGCATAGCTGGTGGTTGTTCCCGGGGGAATATCGCGCAGCGCCTGCCATACACGTTGCTGGAAAGCCGTGCCGCGTACGTCCAGCGGCAGGTTCAGCCCCAGCGCCGGCGCCTCGACGAACCCCACCACCTGGGCGACCAGTTGTTCAAAGTCGGGGTCTTCGCCATTGAGCCGGGCATTGGGAAAACGGTCTTGCAGGCTGCGTACCAAGGTATCGGGATCGTCTCCCAGCGAAATGGCGCAAAGCCCCCGCTGGCTGCGCGCCACCAGAATGGCACCCAATGCGCATTCGCCCACCGCAAACTGGATATCGGCATTGTGCCCGCCTGCCTTATAGTCGCGCGGCCGCATGCCCAGCAGGCTGTCCGAGGCTTCATAGAAGCGGCTGTTGGAATTGAACCCGGCTTCGTAGATAGCCTGCGTGACGGTTTCGGACTCACTGAGTTCGGCGCGCAATCGCTGCGCCCGATGGGCGTTGGCATAGGCCTTGGGCGTCAGTCCGGTTTCGGCCTTGAACAGGCGATGGAAATGAAAGGGGCTGACACCCGCCTGGCGGGCCAATGTGTCCAGCGATGGCGGCGTCTCGGCCTGCTCGATCTGGCGACAGGCCAGTTCGACCAGCGTGGCGCGCCTGGCCGCGGCGTCGCTGCGGTCGGCGGCCGCCCGCCGGCTGGGCCGGTAGCCGGCCACCTCGGCCGCGTGTGCGGTATCGAAGAACTCGACATTCTCGCGGCGCGGCAGACGGGCCGAACTGCTGGGGCGGCAGTACACCCCGGTGGTGCGCACGGCATAGACGAAATGGCCATCGGCGCCGGTGTCGCGTTGGCGTACTGCCAGCCAGCGGGCATCGTCGGTCAGGTATTCAATGGCGTCGGACGACAGGGTATCGGCATCGGCGAGGATCATGGCCGTCTCCGCAAAAACCAGCGAGATCCCAGTGTAATGCGGAATTCGACCGCAAGAATCCCGTCTCTTGCGGTCGAATTCGGGCGGTAAGTGCTTATGGCCGTGATGGCCTGCCAGGCGTCAGGCCAGTTTTTCGGCAGCTTGCTGAGGGGTGTCGGTTACCGTCAAAATGGCCAGGAAGCCGCTGATATCGAAGACCTCGCGCACCTGTGGCTGCATACTGCACAGCGCCAGCGCACCGCCGGCCTGCTTCAGGCGCTTGGCCACCACCAGCACCACGCGCAAACCGGCGCTGGAAATGTAGTCCAGGCGGGCCAAGTCCAGGACAACCTTGCGTTCGCCTTTGTCGACATGGGTAAGCAGGTCGGCCTCGATGCCGGCCGCATTGGCGCTGTTGATCTGCCCTTCGGGCGAGACAAGCAGCACGTCTCCGAGCTTGTCGATGGTGAGATTCATGGTGGTTTCCGGTAAAGATTCGGGATGGCCGGCCGGCGGCGCGCATACCGGCCGATGATACGCGAGCAGCGCCCCCGGGGCACTACGGGAATACACACAGACGCTCGCCCGGCGACGGCGCATTCGTGCATACTTGTATCTGCCCACGACCCTAGATGCCAAGGCGCCGCCCATGCCATCCCAGCCCGATACGCTGCAGCTCGTGCCCGACGACCAGGCAGTGTCGCTTGCCACGCAGTGGCTGGAACGCATCGCCGAACGCGACGGTTGGCCCGCCAAGATGAATTTCGGGCTGACGCTGAGTCTGGACGAAGCCCTGACCAACATCGTGTCGTACGCGTTCGCTGCGCCTTCTGCCGCACACGCTCCCGCCGTTAGGCTTTCCTGCCACCGCGAAGGCAATCGGGTGCAACTCGAATTGGCCGACAACGGCCGGCCCTACGATCCCACTTCGGCCGCACCGCCCCCCCTGGCTGCCGACCTGGACCAGGCAGAGATCGGCGGCCACGGCCTGCGGCTGATGCACCATTATCTGGATGACCTGCGTTATGCGCGCGATGGCGACTGGAATCGCTTGACCCTGATCGTGCAGGGCTGACCCTGCCACAGGGCCGGCCCCCCGGAATGGGTGCAAGTCTTGAATTTTTTGCAATGTATAGACACAATTTCCGTTACCATGACCGGGTTGATCCGAATTGAAGCGGAGCCCCTCATGCGCGCCCCAATACGCTCTCGCGCCCTTTTCTGCGGAGCTCGGCGGTGAATGCCCGCTGGCACGCGTCGCTGACAGCGGATCACCGCATCCAGGCAAGCATCGACGCGACGGCCATTGCCCATAATCTGGCGCTGATCCGCCAGCGTGCCCGGCAATGCGCCCGTCCGCCCCGCATCTGGGCCACCGTCAAGGCTGACGCCTATGGCCACGGGTTGGCCCTGGTATTACCCGGCTTGGTCGACGCCGACGGAATCGCGGTCCAATACCTGTCTGACGCCCATGCCTGCCGGCAAGCCGGCTGGCAGGGCCCGATCCTGGTGTATGCCGGCCTGCAAAGCGCAAGCGAAGCGGCCTTGCTGAATATTCCCGGCCTGCACCTGGTGATTTCCCATGCGGCCCAGATCGACTGGCTGTCCGCCCGCCCGCCCCGCCCCGAGGCGCCGGATGTCTGGCTGCGCTTCTGCGGCGACCTGCGCCTGGCGGGCTTCGATATCGCGGCCTATGGGCGCGCGGATGCGCGCTGCCGCGAACTGGCGGCGCAACATCGCATCGGCCAGATCGGACACCTGAACCATTATGCGCACGCCGAAGACGAAGATGGCATCGCCGCGGCGCATGCCCTGTTCCGGCAAGCCACGCGCGATCTGCCCGGACCAATATCCACCTGCAATTCCGCGGCCATGTGGCGGCATGCCGGCCACATGGCCGAGACCGACTGGATCCGTCCGGGCCTGGCGCTGTATGGCGCCAGCCCTTTGCCCGGCACGCATGGCCCGGCGCTGGGCCTGCGGCCGGCCATGACACTGACCGCGCGCCTGATGTCGCTGCAAACCGTGGCGGCCGGCGAAAGCGCCGGCTATCGGTCATCGTTCGTCGCCACCCAGGCCACACGCATTGGGCTGGTTGGCTGCGGCTATGCCGACGGCTACCCCCGCCATGCAGCCAGCGGGACGCCGGTGCTGGTCAATGGGCACCGCAGCCAGGTGCTGGGCTGCATCACGATGGACGTGACGATGATTGACCTGACCGGTATTGCCGACGCCGTGCCCGGTGCGCCAGTAACGTTGTGGGGTGCGCCTGGGCTGCCCGTGGAAACCGTGGCGGCCGCCGCCGGCACTATCGCGGCCGAACTGCTGTGCGGCCTGACCGCGCGCGTGCCGCTGGTGGCGCACGCAGCCCATCCCGCCTAGCGCCCCCTGGCTCAGGCCGGTGTCGACGGCGCCGCGACCGCGCGAGCGCCGGCCGGCGCGAAAACCAGGAACAACAGGGTGGCCGCCAGGTAGATGACCCCCGTGATCGCCAGGCCCGTCCCCATTCCCGCCGCCCCGAACATGGCGCCCACCACCAGCGGACCGGCCATCTGACCAAGCTTGTCGGCCGCGCGCAGCACACTGGTGGCACCGGCCGCGCCGTAGCGCTGCACATCAGGCAAGGCCAGCATATAAGGTGCCTGCGACGCGCCCGAGAAGCAGCTTGCCAGCGCCAGCATCAGCACGGCGCCGGAGGCGGCCATCAACCCGCTGTCGAAATACAGCCCCAGCATGCCCGCGCTACCGATCACGCCGCCCACGACGATCCAGCGCTTCTTCACGGCCGACCGGTCGACCAGCCGGCCCATCAATGGGCCCATGTAAATCACGCAGAGCCCGTAGATCATCAGCACCCGGCCAATGCTGGACGCGGCAACGCCCTCGGCCTCCAGGTAGAGCGGCAGCGCGAACGACAGCAGGCCTACCTGCGCAATGGAAAACGGAATGACGCTGCCCAGCAGCAGCAAGCCGAAGTCGCGCGTGCACAGCAGCCGCAGCGTGTCGGCCACCCGGGCCCGCGGCTGGGCAACGGCCATGCGCATGGCGGTCGTCAGGCGTTCCATGTAAGGACGCATCAATACCAGCACCCCAGCCAGCGGCAACACCAGCATCACGGCGCCCACGACGAATACCGCCCGAAAGCCTGCCTGCTCCATCAGCATGGCGCCCACCGCCGCGCCGGACAAATGGCCGGCGAACAGACCCGCGATCACGCTGGTCATATTGCGGCCGCGGTACTGCGCCGGACTGCGGGTCACGATAAAGCCCTGCAAGCCCATCCAGGTCAAACCGTATCCCAGCCCGACCAGGCCGCGGGCAGCGGCAAACCAAGGCAGGTTGGGCGCGGCGGCACATGCGGCCATGCCTGCGAACGTGACTGCCAGCCCGGCCAACACGGGAACTTGCCAACCCTTGCGGTCGGTGAGTCCGCCGGCCAGCAGCGCGGCCAGCAGGCCGCAACCCATTTCCACGGAAATGGGTAGTGCCAGCAGCAGGTGGGGCGCCAGGTCCAGGCCAGCCGTGGGCAGGCTGCGCGCGTACAAGGGCAAGAAGCCCAGCGGCAGGGCCCACGCAAATAGAAAACCAAACATGACCGGCCGCGCAATGCGGCCGATCTCCGACACATCATCGGGGCCGACGCGTGTGCCGGCCTCAGTGACGCCACGCGCCGAAAACGCGCGATTCATCAGCAGCGACAGCAACAGCAGCATCTCGATGGCCGAGACCAGCGCCACGCCCACCACGGTTGCCGCATCGATGACGCGGCTACGCACGCCTGCGCCAATCACGTCGCCATCCAAATGCAGCACCAGGCTGCCGCGCGCGTCGGGCCGGTCCTGCTCGGCGCCCAGCGGCAGCGCCAACGTCAAGCTGGCGGGCGATGCTCCGGCCAGCCCGTGGTCGACCGGCAAGGCCCCCTGGGCATTGGCCCGGTTCAAGACGAGGCCGCTGGCGTCGGTCAGTTCGATGGTCTGGATGGCCGGAAACGTGCCGGCCAACCGGGCGAATGGCGCTTCGACATTGCGCAGCCGGTCGATCGACAGCCCATAGCCCAACACGCGATCGAGATCGCGCTGCAAGCCTTCGGCCAGCATGGTCACGTTCTCGCGCGCCACTTGTAGCGAGGCGCTGCGAAACGTCGAGATCGTGTAGCCCGCGTAGATACCTTGCGCCAGCATCAGCGCCAACAGCGGTACCAGGAAGCGCGCGCGGCCACCGGCGGCCAGCATGGTCAGCGGGATGGCGTACTTGAATGCCGCGGCTAACCCCAGGCCGGCAATCACGGTGACCAGGAACAAGGCCCGCAGATTGTCCAGGATCAGCGCCCGACCCGCGCCGGTATCACCGGCTACCGACAGGGCAACCGTACCGACCACTTTACCGGCGCTGGAGAGCCGCACCGCCACCGTAATCTGGCCGTTCGCGGCCAGCACCACGGCGCCCGTGTCACGACGGACTGCGCCATCGGGCAAGGCGCTGCCTGCCGGGCCGCCCAGCACACGCGCCAACGCACCAGCGGACGCGATCGCCTGGCCTTGCGCGGCCACGATACGCCCGTCGGCCACCATCACGGTCGCGCCGCGCACGTCAGGCGTGCGCCGGATACCGTCGTGCAGCAGTTCATGCAAACCAAAGAACTGGCCCAGCGGCTTGCCCAACCGCAACCCGTTCTGGATATTGCCGGCCACCTGGCGCGCGGCCACTTCAACGCGGTCGGCAGTGGTATCGGCCACTAACCGGTTCAGGGCCGATAAACTCAATGCGCCGATCAGGGCTTGCGCCAGCAGCAACACCGTCAGGCAGGCCAGGGTGACTTCCAACACGGGGCGGCGCCGCAGACCGTCCAGCACGACCTGCAAGGGTTCACTACGCATATCGGCAACGGCACAAAGTTCACACGCGGACTTCAATGGTATTTACAATTGATGCAATTTGCATCCTTTTTGTCGATTTCTGACAGCATCGGATTGCCCACCCTGCCGATCACTCCATGCTCATTCGTTCCCTACGCAGCAAGATTTTCCTGCTGGTCGTGGCAATTCTGCTGGTCGTGGCTGCACTCGTCATGCTGGTGTCGCAGCGCGACGTCACGCGCACTGTCGCCGCCAGCGAACAGCACGCCGTAGACAACGTGATGGACCTGGTCATGCGCGATACCGAAGCGCGTTGGGGCGCGCTGCTCGACGACAAGATCAACACGGTACGCAGCGGACGGCGGCAACTGGTGCAAGTGGGCGCCACCATATCCTCGGTGCTGGCCAGCTATGCCGCCATGGCCGAACGCGGCGTAATGACGACCGGCGCGGCCAAGGGACAGGCCCGCGCCTGGGTCAACCAGCTGCGGCTGGATGATCAGCGCTACGTATTCATCTACGATGCCAGTTATTCCGTGCTGGCCAGCGGCAGCGCGCCGATGATCGACCAGGACTTGTCCGGCCAGCAAGACCTGAAGGGCCGCCCGCTGGCCGAGGCGCTGTATGAAGAAAGCCGCCGCGCCGGCTATGGCTTTGCCATCTACCGATGGCCCTTGGCCGGCTCGCCGGGCGACACCGAGACGCGCTACGCGTACTTTGGTTATTTCCGCCCCTGGGACTGGGTGTTTGCCATTTCCGACAGCGCGCAAGACGTGCTGCGCCAGGTACAAGACCGGCGCACCCGGATGGAAGCCGCCATGCGCGCGACACTATCGCAACTGACCTTGGCCCGCTCGGGTTTCGTGTTCATCATGGCGGACGACGGCCGCATGGTGGTGGCACCGCCCGCCAACCGCACCGGCCTGCTCGATACCGTAGACCGCGCCTCGGACAAGCCGCTACGGCAACTGCTGCGCGCGGCGCCCCCCGCGCCCGCATCGGCATCGGCATCGCTGCGCTTCGATGACGGCCAGGAGCTGTGGCAGATCAAGGCCGTGCGCCACAAGCCGCTCGGCTGGACGGTGGTAGCCGCTGTGCCCGAAAGCGACCTGACGGCGCCGGCCAAGCGGCTGCTGAACCGGCAAGCCACTATCTTCGGCATTACTCTGGTGCTGGCCCTGCTGTTTGCCTGGCTGGTCGCCACGCGCATCGTGCGACCCTTGAATACGCTGACCCACTATGCCCGGCAGTTGCCCGAACAAGACCTGACATTGCCGGCCACGGTGCCTGCGCACGTGGCGGCGTTACCCAAGCGGCACCGCGACGAAGTGGGCCGCCTGGCCGCGTCATTCCTGTTCATGGATCGCAAGCTGCGCGAAAACGTAGCCGATCTGATGCACGAAACCTCGGCCCGCGAGCGCTTTGAAAGCGAGCTCAATATCGCGCGCGCCATCCAGCTCGGCCTGCTGCCGATTCCCTTGCCCGCTGCGGTGCAGCGCCAGGTCGACCTGCACGCCATCATGCTGCCCGCCAAGGAAGTCGGCGGCGACCTGTACGACTATTTCGTGCTGCCCGACGGCAAGCTGTGCCTGGCCATTGGCGATGTCTCCGACAAGGGCGTGCCGGCGGCGTTGTTCATGGCGGTCACGCGCACCCTGATCCGCGCCACCGCCGAAGACGAGACCGACCCGGCCCTGATCATGCAGAAGATCAACAACCGGCTGGCGGAAAACAACCCCAACATGATGTTCGTGACGCTGCTGCTGGGCGTGCTGGACCTGGACAGCGGCGAACTGGTGTGGGCCAACGCCGGGCATCTTCCGCCTGCGGTCATCGATGCCAATGGCGTCGTGCGCCTGCTTGAAGGCCGCAGCGGCCCGGCCTGCGGAGTACAGGAAGACATGCCTTACCGGCGCCTGGTCACACGTCTGGCGCCGGGCGAAGTGCTGGTAGGCTATACCGATGGCGTCACCGAGGCGTTCAGCAGCCATGACGCCCAGTATGGCGAGCCCCGCCTGTTCCAGATCCTGTCGGGTCCACCATCCTCGGCCAGCGGGCTGGCCCGGCGGCTACTCGAAGACGTACAGGCATTTGCCGCCGGCGCGGAACAATCCGATGACATCACGCTGATCGTGGTTCGACGCACATGAACAAATCCCTCTCTACTTTGCTGTTCCTGGGTTGCCTGTTGATGCCGGCCGCGGCAACAGCGCAGCAACCCGCGCCGGACGCATCCGGGCCCGTGTTCTCGACCGCCCCCGCGGCCAAGCCTGATGGCGGCAAATGGCGCCTGGGCTACTTCGAAAGCGGCGACTACAGCGAATATCCGCTCACGCTGCGCGTCATCGTGGCCGGCCTGCAGCAACTGGGGTGGTTGACAGTGCCGGCCATTCCCGAAGGCTTGAACGGCAGGCAGATGTGGAGCTTCCTGGCGAACAATGTCCGAAGCGATACGCTGCAATTCGTCGAAGACGCCTGGTGGCAGCCTGGCAACTTCGACGCCTTGCAGCGGCCGCAGGTCAAGCAGGCGATTTCGCAACGCCTGGCAAAGCAGCACGACGTCGACCTGATCATCGCCATGGGCACCTGGGCCGGGCAAGACATGGCGGCGCTGGACGCCCCGGTGCCCACGGTGGTGGCCTCGACCAGCGACGCCGTAGGAGCGCGCATCGTCCAAAGTGCCGAAGATAGCGGGCTGGACAATCTGCACGCCCGGGTACAGCCCGAACGCTACCAGCGCCAAGTGCGGCTGTTTCACGAAATCGTGCCATTCAAGACCCTGGGTATTGTCTACGAAGACAGCCCCGAAGGCCGTACCTATGCCGCCGTGGCAGCGGTCGAGCAGGTGGCGCAGGAAGAGGGCTTTCAGATCCGCGCCTGCGATGCTCCGTCCAACGGCGTCAGCGAAGCCCAGGCCACGCATAACGCCATCGAATGCTACCGGCAGTTGGCCGGCAGCGTAGACGCCATCTATGTCACCGTGCACCGCGGCATTACCGCGAACAGTGTCGGCGATGTGGCTCAGGTACTGCGGCAAGCCAAGGTGCCCAGCTTCGCCATGCTGGGATCCGAACAGGTCAAGCAAGGGCTATTGATGAGCCTGGCCCAGGCCGACTACTCTTATGTAGGCCTGTTCCATGCCGAGACAATGGCACGCATCCTCAACGGCGCCAAGCCGCGCCAGCTAAGCCAGATCTGGATCGATCCCGCCAAGATCGCCCTTAACCTGGATACCGCGCGCGCCATCGGTTTCGACCCCCCGATCGATATCCTGCTGGCCGCCGATGAAGTCTACGAATCGCGCTGAAGGGCGCTCGCCGCACTTAGGCAAGCACTGCGCGGCGCGGCGCTATCTGCGCCAGTTTTTCATCGAGGCTGCCCGTGGCTTCATGCCACAACGTGAGTAGGCGATCGGCGCCGGTGCGGCGGGTCTGGAGCACGTAATCGGCGTAGTCCAGGTAATGGCGTTCACCGGCCCGCAGGCCAGCGCGCGCCACCGCCAGCACGTCGCGCGCCAGGGCCCACACAGCGTCGTCGTCCAAGGCGTTGCGTATAGCCGTGGCCCGCAGCGCCCGCAACCGCAGCCAGCCCCAGTCGCGCCACAGGCTTTCGGCCTGCGCCAGGTTGCGCATCAACCCCAGCTGCAGCGCCGAAGGTGCCAACGGTGCGCAAGACGCAATGGCATGGCCGGCTTCATCGCGCAATTGCGCGTCGGCAAACACGGCCCCCGGTGCACGCCCTTCTATATAACCGTCGACGCCGCAACGCGCAAAAAGCGCTTCCAGACCCCTGGGCTGGTTCCAGGCCTGCAGCAGTTCCTGCAGCGGTGGCGGCGAAGCCAACCGATAACGCCATCGCGCATCCAGGAAATGCGCGAACTGCGAATACTCGAAATAGCTGCTGTGCGGCCGCAGCTCGACCCATTCGTCGGTATCGGTGCGCCGACCTCGCCACGACGGCGCGGCCAGGAACTGCTGCAGTGAAGGATCGCCCGTCAGGTAAGCCGTGACGGCGCTCTTGTAGTCTTGCGAGGCAGCCAGCGGCAACGCGCGGCTGACGGTGCCGACCCCGAACATCCAGCGGAAGTGGTCTCCTAGATCCAGGAAGGGCCGTTCGGGCAGACGTTGCAGATAATGGTCGCCGGCATAACGAGCGTGGCGGAACATACGGTCCCATAGTGTCAGCCGGTTTTCTTTCCAATCGGTAATGCGGCCGGCCTGCAAGGGGCTGTTGGCAAACAGGGCTGCGCTGGCCGGCGCCAGCGCCAGTATGGCATTCAGCGCCTGCACCGCCTCTTGCACATCCACGGCGGTGCAAGGCCCATTCTGTGCCTTGGCGTCGATGCCCGCGCGATGCAGCCAGCCTCGGTGCTCGACCAGCTCGCGGTAGATCGGCCGCGGCAGGCGCACTTCTGTGTACCAGCGTGTATCGAGCGTGCAGGCCGGATGTTCCGACACATTGAGCAAGCAAGCGTCTTCTTGGCCGAGCGCCTGCACCACATCGGCCAGCTCCCCGGCCACCCGACCGGCCAGGCGATCCAGGCCACCTGCGCCGCCCTCGATGGGGGCAAACGCGGTTTCCAGCAAGTTGTAGCCATTGTCCAGGCCGCTTTCACCATGCTCGCCGGAAACGCCGCAAGGCCGGCCGCCCAGACAGCGCACAGTGACCGTCTCATTCCGGGTACGCTTAATGGCGGCCAAGGCTTCGAAATACCCCCTCACCGGATGGCTGTGCCCGCTGCCCAGGCATACCGGCACCATTTCCAGCTCGAGGCCTAATAGGCTCCCTGTCTTGCTTTTGGTCATATCGGGTTGCCTCCCGAGCGGCAGTTGGCAGGCGATGATTTAATATGAAGGAGCGTCATGAGCGCATTGTTTATTCACGGAACCAAACTCGGCTGTCGGTTACTTACTGGAACAGGGGTGCGTACACGCGCCGCGTTCCGTTTCGACCCGCAAGGCTCACCGGTCGCATGACAATCGATCCAGTCACCCATTCGCTGTCCAGTACCATCGCCCTCGACGCCTTCAGCAAGGCGGCTCAAGCAGGTGGAGATGTCTATATCTCGATTGACGGCCAGGCCCTGCAAGTATTGGGTACCGGTACTACCGCCAGCGGGCGCAGCGTGGCGTGGGTAGCGCCCAATATCGACATCACTTCCATGTTTTCCCAGGCACTGGCCAACACCTATGGCAATGGCATCGCCAACGCCGTGTCGCGCGAACTGGGCCTGACAGCCACTCCCGGCAAGCCTTTGTCGGCCCGCGTCATTACCCAGGCACTCGATATGGCGCAAACCTCGCGCCAGGCACTCGAAGGCGTGGACTTCGCCACCCGGTTGGCCAGTTCGGCCAGCATGAATTCCCCACTGTTTCTCGACGCCTGCGCACGCGCCGGCGTACCTGCCGACTCGTTGACGGCGGCCCAGCGCCAGCACATCGACAGCGCGATGCAACGGCGCTTCGATGACGCCGCATCCAGCGGGCAAACTCCGGTTGCGCACGACACCGTCCGTGGCTGGCTGGCGGAATTGCTTACCCGTCCCTCCTGATCCCGACCCCGGCGCACTTATTACGAAATGAAAACGTCGGGTGGGAGCGCAATTCTCCGCATATATCTGAAAGCAAATATGTAGTAACTTTGTTCCACAATTGATCCGTTTTTGGCTAGATCTGCTGTAATTTGCCGTCCATCCCGCCCAATATTCCCATGTCTGTCCATGGTTGATCCTCGCGATCTCGCTGACGCTTCCTTGCAAGCGTCCTTGCCGGTTTCTGGCAAGGAAGAGGTCTGGACGGCCCATGATGAGCGTTTGTTGCGCGACTTGGTACGAGAACACAGCGGCCGCCTGCAACGTTTCATCATCAAGCACATTGGCAACACCAGCGAAGCCGAAGACTTGGCACAGCAAACTTTCGTCGAGGCCGCACGGTCGTACGGCAGCTTCCGGGGCGAATCGCAGTTGTCCACCTGGCTGTACGGCATTGCGCTGAACCTGGTGCGCAATCATCTGTCGCGTGCGCCCGAGCGCCGCTACGATTTCGTCAGCGAAGACAGCCTGGTCAATCACGCCTCGTCCAATGCCACGCCCGAATCGGCGGCCGAACAGGCCCAAACCATCCGTCTGCTGCAAGAAGCGTTGAACGAATTACCCGAGAACATGCGCGACATCCTGCTGCTGGTCGGACTGGAAGATATCTCGTACGAAGAAGCGGCCGCCATGCTCACCGTGCCCATCGGCACCGTACGCAGCCGGTTGTCGCGCGCGCGCAATGCCCTGCGCAGCAAGCTGCAGCAAAAAGGCATTGCGCTCGATCCCTGAATCGCAGCATTGCCGCGCGCATCAAGGCTCGCGTCCAGTTCCAGGCGCATTCAAGGTCTCCACGCGCAATACCGCCCCGCCAGGGGGCACGTCGCTCGAATAATCGCGCGACGGTCGCACCGGCCCACTCTGCACGCTGACGGGTACCGATTCAAAGAGCACGCGGGTCTGCTGGCCGCGCACCAGGTCCAGATATTGGCCAGGCGTCATCGATTCGCCCTGCTTACCCCAGGTGGTGTTCAGGACAGGCCCGCCCGGCGTCGCGCCCTGCGGCGGGGCAACCACTTCGCCATTGATCGCCACCACGCGGGGGCGCAGCAAGAACAGGCGTTCGCGACGCTGCACCGTCTTGGACTTGCTGGAAAACAGCAAGCCCAGGCCGGGGATGTCGCCCAGGAACGGCACCTTGTCGACTTGCTCTGAATCCTGGCTGGTGTTGTACCCGCCTACCAACAGCGTTTCGTCGTTACCCACGATGGCCAGGGTGCTGATACTGCTGCGGCGCACGGTAGGCAGGTTGTCGATCTGGCGTTCTTCCTGGATACGCCCATCTTCAATGTCGACAGTCAGTTCGACCTCGCGCCGCTGCTTGCCCTCGATGTAGCGAGGCGTCACGCGCAGCGAGGTTCCCACGGTCACCGGCGTCACCGTGGCCACGCGTTCGCCGCGGGTCTGTATATAGAACGTTTCAGACAGGTCGATGATCGCGCCGGTATTGTCAGCCGTCAGGATGGACGGCTGCGACAGGATATTGGCCTGCCCACGCGATTGCAGCGCACGCAGCCGCGCCACCAGCGCATTGCCGATGCTCAGGCCCAGCGTGCCGGGCATCAGGTCGGCGCCACTGTCGATCGGCAACCCGCCGGGCGCCAGGCTGAAATCGCCGTAGCCGAAGGTGGCCGAACCGGCTCGCGCGCCCCAAGTCACGCCCAGTTCGTTGACCAGTTCCGAGTTCACGTCGACGATCATGGCTTCGATCTCGATCAGTGTGCTGGGCTGGTCCAATTGCTCGATGAGCTGGCGGTAGATTGGGATGCGATCGGGTATGTCCTGCACAATGATGGCGTTCAAGCGCGGATCGGCCTGCACGGTCGGCTGCCGCAGGCGCAGCCCACCGGCATTCGAGACGCGCCGCCCTGGTCCGCTCGCATCGAGCACGGTAGTACTGGGAGGGCCCGAGCCATCGAGCGGAGGGGCCATGCCGCTGCCCGTCTCGAACGCCGGTGGGTTGTCGCGCAGCGGCGCCGCAATGGCCGACAGCACCTCGTTGTTGGCACCCGACCCCGAGCCCAGGATGAGATTACGCAACACAGTGGCCAGCCCAGGGCTGACGACTGACTGGTCGCGATAGCGGATGGTGCGGTCATTGACGGACGCATGCTTCAGGCGAAATACCGCCACTTGCTGCCCGCCCGCCCCGATCGGCAGGGCCGACACCGTGCGGTTGATCAGATCGACGTAGGCCGGCGGCCCCGACACCAACGCAATGCCTTGCTCGGGTAATTCGCCCCAGCCAAAGCGGGCATCGAGCACGCCCAACTGCATCAATGCATCGCGCAGGGCGGTAATCGAGCTGCCCATGGCGCTGACCGCGTGCGTGGCCATGTCGCTGGACCGGCTGACAAACAAGGTGCCGGCATACACGAACCAGGTCAGGCCATACACGCCTCCCAAGCGGTCCATGAATTCGGTGGGAGAGTTGGCGTTGAATTTGCCATTGACCACGCCGTTCACGCCTGGCCCCATTTGCAGCGACAGGCTGAACCCGCCGGCAAACCCTTGCAGCACTTCGCGCAGGCTCTCGTTCTTCGCGTAGTAACTATAGGGCGCATTTGGCCATGAAGGGCGAGCCTGCGCCGGACCGATTATCGACAGCGACAGCACAACTGCCAGGATTATCCGTTTCAATGCCTTTCTCTCCTCGATGCCATCCCGTCGCCACATATTCATGCCGCGCGCCGTACGGCGCCCGTCCAGAACGACAGGGCGTTGGCGAACTGGCCTACGGCTTCATCCAACTGGATATCGGTGCTGTCGGGCCGCAACATCTGCTGCAGCCACAATGCATCGGCAGCCGGATCGATCACGCAGGCCGAGGCATGCCCAGCCAGCATGCCCTCTGCCTGCAGTCCCAGGGTTTCCAGGAAGGCATCGCGCCCCATGCCCTCGGGAGGCAGGGCGCACAAGCGCGAACTGATTGCCAGCCAGCCATTGCGCGCAGCAGCCAGGTGCATCCGATATTTGTCGTCGACCACCAGGGTGGCACGGCCATCGGCGCGGAGCGCCCCGGCAATATCGTGACGGGCCACATAGCGGGAGATCAGGGGGTGGGGGGCGGCGGTCATGGCGGCGGCTCCTGGGCGGCCAGCTTGCGAACCAGGCGCAAGACTTCGGCCACGGGCTCGATCAGGTCACTGGGAATGTACTGGTCAAGCTGGGCGTTCTCCATCAACGAACGCGCCAACGGAATATTCTGCATCACGGGCACTCCTGCCTCGCGCGCAGCGCGCATCATTTGTTCGGCCAATGCGCCTTCACCCTTGGCCAGCACGCGCGGCAGGGGAGTCTCGTCGGGTTCGTAATAGATGGCCACGGCCAAATGCGTGGGATTGGTCACAACCACCGTTGCCTTGCGCGCACCCTCGACCGCACCCTGCATGGCCATTTCCTGGTGCAAATGCTTGCGCTGTTGCTTGATGTGAGGGTCGCCCTCCATCTCTTTGTATTCTTGCTTGACCTCTTCTTTGCTCATCATCAGGCCCTTTCGGTACTCGAAGCGCTGCCACGCGAAATCGGCCAACGAGATCACCACGTAGGCCACGCCCACATTGACGATCAGGGTACGCAACATACCGCTCACGCCGGACTGCAAGCCGGCCAGGCCACTATGGGGAACGGTCATGAGCTCGGGCAGCGCATCGCGCACCACCAAGGTAACCAGTGCCGACAAGAAAACAATCTTCAGGATCGACTTCAGGAATTCGATTAGGTTTTTCTTGGAAAACGTGTTCTTCAGATTGCTCAGGATGTTCAGTTTTTTGCCCGAGGGCTTGAGCTTCTCGAACGCCAGCACAATGCCAACCTGCAGGAAGTCGCCAAACATACCCACGCCCAGCACGATCAGCACGAACGGCAGCACCAGCGCCACGCCCTCGCGCAGCGATGCATCCAGGGCCGTCTTGAGCGCCTCGTCGAACGGCATGCCGGTCAGGGTGGCCGGCACCAGCATCAGCTTCCCCAAAGACTCGACGATGCTGTGCGCATCGGCAAGCAGATAGCCGAACAAGGCCAGTATCAGCAACGTCTGAGTAAAGTCCTTGCTGTACGCGACGTCGCCTTTCTGGCGCGATTCGCGCAGCCGCTTGCTAGTTGGCTGTTCGGTCTTTTCGCCGCTCATGGCGCCCGCCACTGTTGGTCCAGGAACGGCAGAATAGAATCGATCTGCCGCGTGGCGTCGCCCGCGTACTCGAACAAGGTGCTCATATACAGCACCAGAACCAGCAGCGCCAATCCGCTCTTGATCGGCATGGCCAGGAAAAACACTTGCAACTGGGGAGCGAAACGGCTGACCAACGCCAGCCCCAGTTCGGCCAGGAACATGGCGACCACGGCTGGCGCGGCAAACAGTAGCACCAGGCGGGCAAAGCGGCTGAGCTGGTCCAGCATCAGGGGTATGCTTTCGCGCCGCAAGGTTGGCGCCCAATCCCATAGGTCCCACAGTCGGAAGCTGTCGTACAGCATCGTAAGCATCAGCGTGAAGCCCCCTCCGACTAGAAAGAACACCAGGAATGCCTGGTTGAACAGTATGCCCAATGGCGACGAATCATTGCCGGTCGCCGGATTGATGGTGGCGCCCAGGCTGGCCCCCCGCTGGTTATCGATGACGAAACCCACGGCCTCGAAGATCCAGAACGGAATGGCCACCAGAAACCCCAGCACCAGCCCGACGAAGACTTCCTTGGCCACCAGCAATACCAATTCGATCCAGCCCAGGTCGATGGCCGCATAGCGCGGCGCTAGCGCAGGCACCAGGATCAGCCCCATGGCGGCCCCGATCGCATAGCGCAGCAGTCCCGGCAGCAACTGGCGGTTGAACAGCGGCAGCATCAGGCACATCGCCAGGATGCGGGGCTGGGTCAGGGCCAGCGTGCCCAGGAATATCTTCGCCTCCGCATACGTAACGCCGGACATCATTTCGGTTCCTTGTGGCGCTAGCGAATTTTGTAAAAGAGGTCGAATACGGCAATCGTGAAGTTGTACAACTCACCGCTTAGCCAGCGCGCCGTGAGCAGCAGCGTGGCAAACACCGCAATCATCTTCACCGCGAACGACAGGGTTTGTTCCTGGATCTGGGTCAACGCCTGGAACAACGAAAACAAGGTGCCCACGATCGCTGCCACCGCAATCGGCGGCAGTGACAGCCATAGCACCAGGTACAGCGCCTGAGTCATGTAAGAGACGAGATCGACGGTTTGCATGCGCGGCCCCTAGCCGTAGGAAAGCACCAGGCCCTGGATCAGGCGGGTCCAGCCATCCACCATGACGAACAGAAACAGCTTGAGCGGCATCGAGATAGTGACGGGCGACACCATCATCATGCCCATCGCCAGCAGAATGTTCGATACGATCAAGTCGATGACCACAAAGGGCAGGTACAGCAGGAATCCCACCTGGAACGCCGCAGTCAGTTCCGACAACAGAAATGCCGGGATCAACACCAGCAGATCGTCTTCCTTCAGGTTGCGGGCCTGTTCCTGCCCCCACAGCTCGCGTGCGGTGCGCACGAAGAAGTCGCGCTGTTCTGGACGGCTGTGCTTGTACATGAAACCCCGCAAGGGCTCGGCTCCCCGCGTCACGGCGTCCATGATGCTGGTGATGCGGTTCGGTGGCGGCACCCCGGGCTCAGCCGACTCCATGGCCACACCAACCGTGCGCAGTTCGGTACCCATCTGCATGACGACAGGGCCCATCACATACGCGGACAGGATCAGGGCCAGGCCGTACAAAGCGATGTTGGGCGGCACCTGCTGAATACCCAGCGCATTGCGCACCAGCGTGAGCACGATGGCGATCTTCAGGAACGACGTGGTCATCACCGCGGCCAGCGGCACCAGGGCCAGCAGGGCCAGGACAACGGCCAGGCTGATCGGATCGAACGAGGTCATGCGGCACCCTTGCCCAGGGTGGCGATGGTAACGCCGATACGGCCGTCCACCTCGACGAGTTCCCCGGTGCCCACCAGCGCACCGTTGGCGCGGATCATGACCGGGCCATCGGCCAGCGGGCGTTGCAGGTCGAAGGTTTCGCCGGGCTGCAGCCGCTTGAGCTGCGCCAGCGACAGGCTGCGCTCGCCCAAGTCGAACGTCAGCCGTACCGGAACGGCATCGAGGTCCAGCGGCTCATCCGTCGTGCCGTCATCGGCCGGTTCTGCATTGGTAGTCTGGGTCATGATCGAAGTCCAGCCTTGAGTCACGATATAAGTGGATTGTTCGGCACGCACGCGCAAGCCCTGGCCTTGCGGCAGCGTGAGCCACAGATCGCCCTGCGGGCCGACGTAATACTCGTCGAACAGCACGACATCCTGCGGCTGCAGGCTGCGCAATTGCGCAGCGGGCAACTGCACCGCCCCCACGGTGGCGCGCAGCGCCACCGGCAGGGCGTCGACGTCGATGGAATTGTCCGGTTTCGGTGTCTGCGACAACAGACCGGCCAGCAGCATCAGGCCCAGCCCGTCGGTCTCGAGTACCGCGTACCCGGTATCGCCGGTCGCCTCGGCGCGCACGGTCAGCGTCCAGATGTGCGGCAGACGCGCCGCCCCGGCATCCAGGCTGCGCACATAGGCAGGCCCATTCGACGAGGACTGTTCCAACGCGGCCAGCACTTCGCCCAGCAGGGCTTCGAAGGCCATGGCTTGCAGGGCTTCGGGCACCGGGCCGGGCTGCAGGTCGGGCAGGCGCGCCGCCAGCCAGGCCGCCGGCGCCGCGGGCGGCAGGCTCAACCGCAGGGCGGCGCCGGCCCATTCCAGCTCGGCATGCAAACTGGCGGCCTGCACCAGCGGTTCCACGGCGCCGGGCGTGAATGCCAGCCGCCATGCCGAGGCCGGGGCGTCCGCTGTCGCCCCGCCGGATGGCGCCAGCGCCACCCGCAGATCGGCACCGTGGCGAGCAATCAGGCTCAGGGCCTGCGCCTCGTTGCCGTTCAGGCGTGGCAGCGCGATGCGCGGCGCTAGGTTCATCGAATCCATCATGCCTACAAAATCGTCATGGCGCGCCCGGATCAGCCGCCTCTTCTAATAAACAGGGATCTTCGGGATCGTCGGTCGACACGCGCACCAGCGCGGGCCGCGCCAACGACTGCGCCATCTCTTGGGCAAGCACGCGGGCGGAACCGCACAGCCGCTCGCGCGAGGCTTCATTGGCGCACACGAATCCGGCCACCAGACGGCCCGCTTCCTCATATACGGCCAACGTCACGCCCGGCAGCATGTCGTCTTTGAGCTCGATGCGTACTTCGCGGCGGCCAGCGCTGCCATCGCCCACCAGCAGCCGGTCGGCCGAGCTGGCCAACATATCGGCCAGGCCTTCTGGCGGATCGAAAGTACCGGGCGCAGCGGTGCCCTGCGGCACGCCGAACAGCGCGAACGGCCGCGGCGTGGCCGCGGGCGTGTCGGCAGGCGCCGCGCCATCGCCCTGGGCCATCGCCTGCTCGAACGCCCGGCGATCCGCATCAGAGGCGTCGCGCCGCGTTTCCGCGCCTGATTCAGGCAAGTCGGGCATGCCTTGGGGAATGGCCGTTTCCAGCCCGATGCGACGATCAATGCTCATGCCGGCTCGTATTCCTCGTGCTGTTCCCAATCGTTGCGGTCGCGCGCCACCGCCGCGACCTCTTCCATCTCGAGGTCTTCCTTGCGCTCCATTTCCTTCAGGTGCTCGGCCAAGTTCACTTGGGCCAGCTCGACGAATTTCTCGGTCGTGCGCGTCGCGTCGCGGTGGTGCGTGCGGCGCTCGGCCAGCGCCTGGGCTTCGCGCTCGACTTGCTTGCCTGCCTCATCCAGCACCGTCTCGTGCTGGCGCTCGTCCTCGCGCAGTCCGGCCACGCCTTGCAGCACGTCTTCGATGTCACGCACCCGTACCAGGCGGCTGCACAGATCGCCATACATGTCCGACTCGCGCTGTTGCGCCCAGTGGCGAAACTGCTGCAAATCATGCTCGGCCGCCAAGCGTGCCTGCTCGGCATCGGCATGCACCTGCCGCTGGCGGACCACGGCCAGTTCGGCTTGGCCTTCGCGAAACCGCTTGATAGCCAGCAGCTCGTCGAACATGCTCATGGTGCCGCCCCCGCAATGGCGGTCATGCTCGCCAGCGCCTCGGCCAGGGTCGTGTGCTCGTCGGTGCGCTGCTTCAAGAAGGTGTTGATCGCGTCGATCTTGTCGATGGCCTCGTCAGTAACGGCATCGCCGCCGCGCTTGTACTCGCCGATCTTCACCAACAGCTCGACTTCCTGGTATTTGGCCATTAGCTCGCGAAACCGGCCGGCCAGGCGCTTGTGTTCCGGGGTGATCACGGCGTTCATCACGCGGCTCGCCGAGGCCAGCACGTCGATCGCCGGATAATGGTTCAATGCCCCAAGCCGCCGCGACAACACAATATGCCCGTCCAGAATCGAACGCGTCTCGTCGGCAATAGGCTCGGTCATGTCGTCGCCTTCCACCAGCACGGTGTACAGCGCGGTGATCGAGCCATGCTGGTTCATGCCAGCACGCTCCATCAGCTTGGGCAACGTGGCGAACACCGACGGCGGATACCCGCGCCGCGTCGGCGGCTCGCCGGCCGCCAGGCCGATTTCGCGCTGGGCGCGCGCAAAGCGCGTCACCGAATCCATCAAGAACAGCACCCGCTTGCCCTGGTCGCGGAAGTATTCGGCAATGGCCGTGGCCACATACGCCGCCTTGGCGCGCTCCATCGACGATTTATCGCTGGTGGCGCACACGATCACGCTCTTGCGGCGGCCTTCGGGCCCAAGCTCGTGTTCCAGAAACTCGCGCACCTCGCGGCCGCGTTCGCCGATCAAGGCCACCACGGTCACGTCCACGTCGGCACCTTTTACCAACATACCCATCAGGGTGGATTTGCCGCCGCCGGCCGCGGCGAAAATGCCCATGCGCTGCCCTTCCCCGCAGGTCAACACCCCATCCAGGGCGCGCACGCCCAATTCAAGCGGCTGCCGGATGATGCGTCGCGTCAGCGGATCGGGCGCCTCGGCGAACACCGGGTAGAACTTGTTGGCCTCGAGCGGCCCCAGTTCGGCCTCGTCCAGCGGGCGCCCCAGCCCGTCGAGCACCCGGCCCAGCAGGCCGGCGCCGACCGGCACCATGTGCGCCCGGCCGGTGGGAATCACCTCGGTGGCCGACGAGATGCCGTACATATCGCCGATCGGGGTCAGCAGGGCGGCATCGCGGGCGAAGCCCACCACCTCGCCCTTCATTTCGAAGTCTTCGCCAGGATTGCGCAAGATGCAGACTTCGCCCACTTTTACTGTGGGCACTACCGCCTTGATGATGGTGCCGATCACCTGGGTCACGCGCCCCTTGATGCGCAGGGTAGGCGTATCCTGCAGCGCCATTTCCAGCATCTCGGTGATGTAGTCGAATTGCCGCATGACTGCCGCGTCCTAGATCCGGCTGCCCAGCGTACGCTGGAAGGCACCGCGCAGCGCCTGGATCTGGCCGTCCAGGCTGGCCTCGACCATGCCAATCTCGCTTTCCAGGATGCACGCGCCGCGCGGCAACCGCCCGTCTGCCAGGATGTCCAGGTAGCCCACGCCGGGATACGCGGCCAGCAATTCATTGATCTGCTCGCGCACGGCGTCTACCTCGGCCGGGTTCAGCCGCAGCGTCATCTGCTTTTGGTTGCGCACGACCGCCAGGGCATTGCGCACTACAGTCATGATCTTCTCGCGATCATCGAAACCGTCGACCACCTTGCGCACTGCCGCCATCACGAGGTCGACCATTTCATTCTCGACACTGGCGAAATACTCGACCGTGCGGCCGACCGTCTCGATCATTTTCTCGGCCTGGTCCAGCAGCGCCTCTTCTTTGCCATCGGCGTAGCCGCGCTGGCGTTCGGCCTCGAAGGCGGCGTTCGCGCCATCCAGAACGGCCTGGGCTTGCGTCCGCGCATTCTCCAGCATGGCCTGCGCCTCGACCAACGCGGCATGATCGGCCGCCCGCAGCACCTGGACGGCGGGATCCACACGGGTGGCCAGTTGCCGGGGGGTCAGCGGATCGCGGGGAATGAGGAATGCCATGATGGTTCAATTGTTTTCAGGACGCCCAGTGCCAATGCCAAGGCTTCGGGCTCGCTGCAGGGCGCATCGCCGACGGGCATGGCGGGCAGCTTCAGTTCGGCCCGGGCCAGTATTTCCGGCCCGCCCGGGCGCAGGGCAGCCACCAGCGTGGCACGCCCCAGTTGGTCGACCTCCTGTGCCGATACGGTCGCACTGAGGGTGTTGCCCGCTGCCCAACCGGGATGCAAAGCAGCAGCCGGTTCACGTGCGAAGGCCAGCGCGTCTTGCCCCAGGGTGGCAATCAGTTGCCTGACTTCAGAACCGGCGATCACTTGGCGCAGATGCGGCGCGCATAGGGTCACCCCGATCATGCGCGTACAGTGTTCCAGGCGCACGGCCGGCAGCAGTGCCAGCGCCAGCGCGGGCTGAGCCGGATCGCGCACCGGACGATGCAGCATGCCGATGCGGGCCAGGATCTCGCGCGACCAGTGGCGATGCCAGGCGCCATCCAACCGGCCGGGCAGGGCGATACCATCCGGGGCGAACTCGGCATGCCGACTGGGGTGCAGCGTACGGCTGGGTAGCTGGTTGAACGCCACCAGCCTGGCACCGAACAGGGCCGCCAAGTCCGTCATGCGGTGCTACCCTCGGAGCCCGGCTCGCGGCGCGGAGACGGCTTGAGCTTTGGCCCGAATGGCCAGCCTTGGCGCCACAGCAGGTAAGCCAGCGCGCCAGCCAGCCCAAGCGCCAGCAAGATCAGCAGGGCCAGCACCACACCCAGCGGCGTGGCCGAACCGGCGCCGACCTGGAACCCGAGAACGCTGGTCAGGGTCGGCGCGTGCGTGGGCGTGGCTGCCGGTTGGGCCGACACCAGGGCAATCGACACCCGGTCTTCGGTCAGGCCCGGAATCGCATGCGTCACCAGCTTGCGTATCTGCGGCTGCAGCGCATCCAGGCTGTAGCCCATCTGGTGCTTGATGAACACGGCCGCGGTCGAAGGCGTAGTGTTCTCGCCCACGCCACCGCGCTCGGGCAGCACCACATGTACGCGGGCCGCCAGCACGCCGTCCATTTGCGACAGCGTGTTGGCCAATTCCTGCGACAGGGCATAGATGTAGCGGGCGCGCTCTTCCAGCGGCGAGGACACCAGGCCTTCCTTGCGGAATATCTGGCCCATGCCGTCAAAGCGTTCGCGCGGCAGGCCCCGGGCGCGCAGGATATCCAGCGCACGAGCGACTTCATTGCCGGCCACCGACACCGACACCCCTTCTTTAGTAGCGGTTTTTTCGGCCTGGATGCCTGAATCCAGCAGCACCGACAGCACCTCGTTGGCCTCGCTCTCGTTGGCAGCCGCAAACAGCGTGACGCGCGAGCCGCACGCCGCCAGCAACACCAGCAGGGCGGCGGCCAACAGCATGCGCAGGCGTCCCACACCGTACCAACCGGCACGCCGGCCCGACATCGGCCCCAAAGGGTACGACAAGGCCTGCATCACGACATCCTGACCAGCGTATCGACGTTCTGGGTCGTGCGCGATACCGCCTTGCCGACCAGTTCGTATTGCACCGACACCTGCAACAGGTCTGCCTGCACTTTCAGCATGTCGCCGATGGCCGGCCGCGCGGCCACCTGTTCCAGGCTGCCGGCAATGCCCTGCCATTTCTGCGAAAACTCGGTCATTGTGGATTGCAAACTGGCCAGAATCTGGTTGCCCAAGGTAGGCAAAGGCTCGGCTGCCGGCCCCAGCGCCGACTGCAGCGCGGCCTGCACTCCCGTCAGCTCGGCAGGAACGGGCGCATTCATCAGCGAATTGAATTGCGCCGTGGCCAGCGCGGTGGGTTCGGCCGGCGCAACCGGCGGTGTCAGTACAGGCGCCATGGCGGCGGACAGCGCAGCTATTTCCATGTTTTCCCAGCTCCGTGATCAGCCGTTGAGCAAACGGCGGGCATCTTATGTTGTTTGACTCGAATCCAATCCCAGCAGGCTGCGCGCCAAGCGCGCGCCTTCGCCATCCTGTCCGGCCACGGCTTGCAGCACCCGGCGGCTTTCGGCGTTGCGGCCGGATAACTGCAACGCCAGGCCGCGCCAGGCATGCAGCGTGCCCAGTTCGCCGGCATCGGCCGCGGGCGCATTCTCCAGCAACTGCACGGCTTGCGCGGCCTGGCCCGCATTCATGTAGGCCACAGCCAGGCCGATGCTGGGATAGGCGCGCGTGGGCCGCACTTGCCGCAGGGCACCAAAGATGGTGCCGGCACGCGCCACGTCGCCAGCCGCTGCCGCCAGGAGTCCGATCTCGGCAAGCAGGCGCGCCTCGTCCGCATCAAGCACAAAAGCCGTCTCGGCTGAGACGGCTGTTCCGGTGGCGCCCTGCGGGGCGCGTGGCATGTCAGGCATATCGCATAGCCGTCATGCGCCGGCCTCGCGCGCAGTCAAATTCAGCAGAGCCTGGGCGCGGGCCCGCGCCTGTCCATGCCGGCCCGAGGTGCCGGCCAGCTCCAGCACGCGTACCAACTCTGCGCGAGCCGACTCGGTGTCGGCTTGGGCCAACTGGCACTCGGCCACCCGCAACGCCGCGTCCGGCGTGTCAGGGTACAGGGTGCCGATCAGCGAATAAATGCAGATCGCTTCGTCATAGCGACCAACCATCTGCAAGCACAAGGCCAGGCCGGACAGATAATGCTTGCGCGTCGCGCCGTACTGCGACAGAAACGCGAATAGCGGCAGCGCCTGGGCATATTGGTGTTGCGCCACGTGGGCGTATGCCAGGGCGTAGATCACTTCGAGCTGCTGCGCGCTCATCCGCTTGCTGCTTGCCAACTCTGACAAGCCTTGATGCAAGGCCTGGCCGAAGGGCGAGCGCTCGGTAGGGGCAGGGGATTGGGACAACGTCGTCTCCGGTTTGCGGCCAGTGTTCAAACCATGGCCCGCTTGCTGATATTGGCGGTGACCTGGCTCATGCTGTCGGCCGCGGCATTGATCATTTTGCTTACCATCTGCATGGATTCGTCCATGGCTTGCAGGATTTCCTTCAGTTTTTCGCGATCTTCGTTCATGGCCGCCTGCAGCTTGGCCATCAGCGCTTCCAGCAATTTCTTGTCGGCCAAGGCCTTGTCGGCATCTTCGCGCTTCTCGGCAGTCTTGATGGTTTCCACGCCCCGGCCCACCGAGCCCACGCCCTGCACCACCGCGGCCACGCCGCGCACGACTTCGGTAGTGCTCTTGAGCACGTCGGTTACCGTACGTGCGGTCTGCGCACTGACGTTGCCGACCGCATTGGCTGCGCCGGCAAACGCGCCCGCACCCATCGAGGCCACCGTCATCACCACCGCCACGGTCAGGGTCGCGGCCAGCCCCACCCCCATGGCGACATAACCCGCGGTGGCTTCATCCGCGCCCGCCACCGACGCGATCGCGCCCGCCATCTTGCCCAGGCCGCCGGGATCCACCAGAATCGTGCCAGTCATCACCATGGCAGGCCCGGCCACGATGGCGCCGATTTTCTGGGCCAGATCGGGGTCCACCCCGAAGGCCGTGAGCAAACCCGCCACAGCCTGGGTAATCCCATTGCTGATACTGATCTCGGGGCCGCCGCATTCGGACGATATTTGGGTAGCCACCATCGATACCGCGGCCGCCACGGCAATCGCCGCCAGCGTGCACATGATCGGGCCCGCCGCCCCGGCGGTAGCCGCCGTGACCGCCACCGCGGCCACCACCATCAGCGCGGCGGCCAATGCCGCCACGATGGCGCCGAGCCAGCCGAAGATCTTGCCGAAGATGCCGCCGCTTTCAGCCTCTTTGCTCTTCTCGATCCATTCATTGATCTTCGCGATCTGCTTTTCGTTGTTCTTCTGCTGATTGATGCGATTGGCTTCGATGTTTTCCTTGGCGCTCTCAAGCTGCCGGTCTTGCGACTTGGTCTTTAGCGCGCGCAGCAAATCCACCATCTCGTCGGCGGTGAACTCGCGGCTGGGGGAAGCAATGGCCGGCTGGCCGTTGGCATTGGCCAACGCGCCAGGCGCAGACCCCTTGGACGAGGTCACCATGCTGGCCCATTGCGATGCCAGCGCGCTCAGGTCGATGCCTTGCGCCAGGCGCAGCGCCGCTTCGGCGCCAATCGGGGCACCCGTGGCATCGGGCACGCCAGCCGACATCGGAGGGGTGGAACGGATTTCCATGGTCAGGCTCCTGGCCGCGACGGGCGTCAAATATTGCGCGCGATCCCGCGCGAAGTCTCTACGCGGCTTTGCTCGATCGAACCCAGCTTCTCGCGGATGTCCTGGATGATCTGCATCATCTGCTGCATGATGTCGTTGGCCTGCTGCACGCCGGTCTCGGCCACCTTGGCATCGGCCTCCAGGCGCGCTTTCTGGGCATCGATCTGGCCCGCCTCGCGCTCGAAGCTGGCCTGCACAATCGACCCGATGCCTCCTACCATGCCGCCCACGCCCGAGCCGATGCCATTGACGGACTGCGACACGGCGCCGTACTTGGACGCCTGGGCGCTCAGTTCCGCTCCGGCCCGTGACGCCATCCCGCTGGCGACTTCAGGGCTCATCTTGGCGCCCATCTGGTTGTTGAATTCGGTCTTGGCGGCCGAATTGGCCTTCAACGACAGCCCCGCGCTGGCCGCGCCTGTCCCGATCGATACGGCCCCCGCGCCAATAGACACCGCACCAGACGCGATCTGCGCAATGCCTTGTGCCAGCGCGCCCTTGAAACGTTCCTCGGCGGCGTCACGGATTTTGTCGGCAGCACTTTGCAGGGCGCCAACCTGCGCCGCCATGCTCGACTGGCGCTCCATGCGAGCGGAATTGCGCTGTTCCTGGGCGATTTTCTGGAACAGCGACATCATCTCGTAGATATCCCCGGGGCCTGATGCCGGCAGGCCGTTCAAGGTCGCCGCCAGGTCGGATACCGCCGGGTCGGACACCCCGCGCGGCAAGTCGGGCAGGGTCAGGCCCAATTGGGCCAGTTTGTCGGTGCCGGGCGAATTCGTCGGTACCAGGCTGGACAGGTCGATCTGTGTCGGGCCCGCCGAGCCCGCGTCGCGCGGCGGAATGGGCGCAAGCTGGTCCAGCAATGCGGCATTCGGGACAGGCTGGTTGCCGATGGGGTTCATATCAACTCTCCTTGGAGGACTTGGCCGCGGCGGTGGCGCGCATGGCCTTGGCGCGCTCGAGCAGCACAGCGTGCCGTTCACCCTTGCACATGGCGATCGCCAGGTCGCACGACTCGATCACGGCGGCGTACTGGTTCAGCTCAAGCATGCACTGGCCGGTATAGAACACAGGAGTGGGGTCCAGGGGATCAAGCAGCGTGGCGGCCATGTACTGCTGCACCGCGTCGCGATACTTGCCCAGTGCCTGCGCCGTCGCGCCCAGCGCCACCAGATAGCGGTGCTCGCTGTGATTCAGCGCCACCAGATAGCCCAGCACCTTCAGGGCGTCTGCGTAGCGGCCTTTTTCGTACAGCCCGTGGCCCAACGTATATAGTGCCTCGCACTCGTCGTCGCTAATGTCGCGCAAGTCGGCCAGCGTGCCGCCACGCGCGAACGTGTCGACGATCTGGTCGTGCAATGCCGCGAATTCCTCGGGCGTGTAGCCGGCGTTCTGGGTCATGCTCGTCGCTCCGTCGATGAGCCGTCTCAGACCATGGTGCGGGGACGCTTGCCCGGCGTAGTGGTCCGCGCGGTGGAACGCTGCCGGGCGTAGGCCGATTCCTGCGTGACCTCGCGTTCGATGTCTTCCATGTCCTGGCGGAAAAGCTTCTCGGCTTCGTCGCGCTGCGCATCGGTCAGCGGCTGCGCCTGCAGCACCGATTTCACTTTCGCCGGGTCCAGGCCCAGGGCGCGCAGCGCATCATCTGATTTCTCCAGCGAACGCTGCGCTTCCTGCACCGCCTGCTCGGCGCGGTCGATGATGTTCTGGGTCGGGTTATCTTGCTCGGGGGAGGCCATGGCCAGTTATCTCCGATAAAGGTGGCGGGGGGCGCGTCAGCGCATGTTGCCGATAATGGATGAGCGGCTGTCCTGCATCTTCTTGATGAAGTTCGTCATCACGTCGAACGCCTCGTTGCGCTTGTTCGACATGCTCTGCAGCCGCAGCATGTCCATCTGCTGGCTATTGCTGGCGGTATCGAGCTTGCTCTTGATATCGGCCACCACGCGCTCGATATCTTCTTTTTTGGGCATCTTGTCGGTGTTGACTTGGCCGGTTTTCGGATCGCACTCCACGGGCGAGGTCGACATGCCCAGCGAGGTGGCCAGCTTCGCGTATTCGTTGCACAGGGCTTTGTTGGCATCGCTATCCGAGATGCGGTCGCCCGGCTTGGCGTCATTCTTCAACGCCGCCTTCATGCCATTGAGCTGGGCCTGCATCTGGTTCAGCGAACCGGTCAGCTCGTTGCGCTTCTGCACTTCACCAATCTGGTCTTTCAGTTGTGCATCCAGCAGGCCGACCCGCTGTTGCTGGACCATCATTAGTGCGGTTTCGATATCCATCGACGACAGATCGATCTGGCCGATGCCGGAAACGCCGGAATTAGGAACGATAGTGTTCAAGACGGACTCCTTGGTAGGGCGGCGGGCGCCCGGTTTCAACGATATCGGACAGCCATGTCCGGTAAGTAACAGCCAGCCCGCTCAAGTTCCACGGATCTTCTCGGCAATGCCGGCACGGCTCTCGTGCAGCTTGCGCACGTAGTTGCTGGTCATGTCGGCGGCTTCGTTGCGGCGGTTCAGCATTGCCTGCAGCCGCACCATCTGGTCCTGTTGCACACTCGACAGGTTGTCCACCAACCCTGTCACCTTGGTGACGACCTTGCGGATCTCGCCATTCTCCGAGTCGTAGCGGATGCCGCCCGGACAGCGGTTTACGGCCTGCCCCGGGCGGTCGGGTATCAGGAAGCCCTGGCCGCCTGGCGAGCCGTTATCGCGAAAATAATTGGGCAGCACCGCGGGATCGAGCATGCCGGTTTCCCGGAACTTGATAATGGCGAGACGGATACCGGACGGCATATACGCGGTGGCGTACTCATCCAGGTCGCTCATATGGGTATAGAACCGGTAAGTGTTGTCGTCCGAGTCGAACCCCAGGTTGATATCGGCCGCCATGGCGGCGCGGTTGATCTGGTCGGCCAGTTTGTAACTCCAGCCGTCGCCCTTGTCGTCCCACTCGTCGTCATAGTCATCGCTGGACCGGAACTGGGCCTGCACGGCCTTCAGGCCCGACAGCACTTCGTTCAGCAGTTCCAGCTTGCGGTTGATGGCCCGCAGCTCCTCGATCTGGCTGGCGATTTCCTTGTCCAGCAAGCGGGTGCGCTCGGTCTGCACTGTCATCATTGCGGTTTCCTGGTCGGCGCCGACCAGGTCCGCGCCCTGCACCCGGGAATTGCTGTCCAACCCCACGCCAGCAAGCGACGGGCTGGATGCGGGCGGAATGGGATTGGTCATGTCGCGTCCTTGTTACAGGTTGCTCAACGCATATTGCCGATGATCGACGAGCGGCTGTCCTGCATTTTCTTCAGGAAGTTTGTCATCGTCTCGAACGCCTCGTTGCGTTTGCCGGTCAAGCTTTGCAGTCGCAGCATCTCCATCTGCTGGGTATTACCAAGCGAGTCGATGGTGCTTTTGTTACTGGCGATCGCATTCTTGTTGTCATCGATGGCCGTGGTATTCGTGCTGATCTTGGCTTCCAGCTCGGCCACCTTGGTATTGATCTGGTCCACCCAGCCCTGCACGACGCGGCCCTTGGCATCCATGGTGCCGTTGCCGTCTACGTTGCGGGGCGCATCGGCGCCGGTAGGTATCGTCAATCCGGCGTCCTTGATCTGGTCCAGCGTCTTGTATGACAGCGCAGGATCGTCGCCCTGGCCCCACGACAGGCCATAGAAGCCTTCCGGGTCCGGGCACTTGCTGGCCGCCAGGCGGCCCTGCAGGTCTTTCAGCTCGGCGATCTGGCCGGTCATGTCGGCGTTGGTCTTGTCCAGCCCGCTATTGGTGGCCGCCAGCTTGGAATTGTCTTCACTGAGTCCGGCAATCTGCTGATTGCGGGAATTGACCGTGTCCAACTGCTGTTTCAGGGTTGCCTCCAGCAATTGCGACCTCTGAGTCTGTACCGTCATCAAAGCGGTCTCCAGATCCATCGACGACAGGTCTATGCCCGTCGCATTAGTGATGCCCAATCCCGAAATCGACATGGTTCTCTCCAGTGTGTAAGGGCGGCGCGCCCCCGGGTTCCCAGGGCTGCCGCCCGCCAGACCGGCTGGCAGGCCAACGCCGACCTGGGGTAAGTAACAGCGCGCCCGGTTTTGGTTCCGTAGAACCGGACGGTTGTCATGGAACCAAACCGGACCCGTTTGTTACTACCGCTGAACGGGCTTGCCCCAGTGGCGCCCCCGCTACCCGCTTATGAACCGAATCGACGCCGGAACCCTATCTCCAGCCTTTGCCTCGACCACGCCGCAGCCCGGCGCGGGCGGGTCAGATACGCGTGCCGGTACGATGCTGGGCGAAAAGGCCATCACCGTGCCCGGCGGCGTCTCGCTGGCCAACGCCGCCGAGGAACTCAGCCTGCACATGGCTGAGAAAGCCGAGGACAAGCACCACGCGGAACGCAAGATCAAGGGCGAACGGCCCGCCGAACTGCTGCGCACCGACGAAATCGTCGAATTGCTCGAGCAGACCCACGACCCCGATGCCCAAGAAAAGCTGACCGAGCTGGTCAAGCACCTGCTCAGTGGCCAGGCCAGCCCCAGGCAGGCCGCCAGTCAGGCATTCGGCGAGGTATCCCAGCAATACCTGGGCCTTCAGCAAGCCTTGCACGAAGGCGAACGGCAGGGCGCACCGGCGGACATCCTGGAAGCCATCCGCGACGCGCTGGCAGACCTGGAATTGGAAAGCGGGCCCGAGATCCGAGCCGGCCTGAACAGCCTGCCTGCCGCCGGAGCGTATGCGGCCGATGCCGCCGGGGTCGTGCAATTCCAGCGCACGTACCGGGATGTCGTACTGGGCGAGAATTCGCTGGCCAAGACACTGAACCTGGCCCTGGAACGCTTCGGAGACACCGGGGTGGCCCGCGGGCTGAAACAACTTATCGCCGCGCTGGGCCAAGACCTGGCCGCCACCCGGCCCTCGGTTGATCCCAACCGGCTGCAGGCCCTGGTGGCCGACCTGTATTACCTGGAAGTGGCCGCCACCGTGCTGGACGGCTGCGGCGAACTGGCCGCCAAATTGGACAGCCAGTTCGGCTGTGCGGTGGATAGCTCGAACCTGATGCGCGACCTGGTGTCGGTCAGCGGCGAGAAATGGGTGGCGGAATCGCGCTTTTCCGGCCTGGCCGCCCAGCACGGCGTCGTACCGGCAGAAGGCCGCATTGCCTTCCTGGCCGGCGTGCGCGCCATGCTCAAAGACTTGCCCGTGCAAATCTATCCCGATGTCGATACCCGCCACGGCATTCTCAATGCCGCCCAGGAAGCGCTGGACGTCGCTATCGATGAGGAAGATCAATGAACCATCTCGACGCCGCCTTGGTCGATGCTGCCGAAGCCGCCGGATTTGACGGGCAGGACTTCGGCCAGCGCGGTGCGGCCTTGGTCCAACTGGAATCCGGGCGCAGGGCGGGCCTGGAGCACACTCCGTGCGGCATCGCGGTCTATGTGTCGCATCACTTGCCATACGATGCCGGCGCCTGGCTGCGGCGCGCCTGGAGACGCAACCACTACAGTTGCCAGGAAGACTGGCCCGTACAGGCTGCCCTGAGCGAACGCGACGGCAATACCCACCTGGTGGCGCTTACCCGCATCGCCGATGCCGATTTCAGCCCACAGCGCCTGCAACAGGCGCTGGACTACCTGGCGCGCTGGCTCGATGCCGTGCGCGACGACGCCTACTAAGCTGGACCGAGGAACGCCATGCCCGACCTGCACATCACCGGCCTGACTTTCGACCGCGGTATCGACGCGATTGCCTATGCGAGCAAAGAAACCAGCACGCAACACCTGCCCGAGCGCCAAGACCTGCCGCCTTCGTCCGACGGTGTCAAGGCCCAGTTGGCACAACTGCTCGACAAGCCCAACATTGAAAGATTCCTGGAAGACGCGCTCAAGCCCTCCATCGGCAATCACGATCTGCTCATGCCTGGCCGCTTCTCGCAAATGTTGGCCACCACACTGGACAGCCTGTCGGCGGCCGCGGAGCAGGGCGGCGAGGATGCCCGCGTGTTGAATCGCGCCGTACGCCTGCTCAAGGAAGAAACTGGAATGCGTGAGCTCGTAGCCATGTACCGAAGCGCGCTCTATCAAGGATGAGTGCCGCACCTCTTGCCCTGGACGCCGACGGCGCCGACCTGCTCGGGCTGCTGGCTTACGTGTACCTGGAGAATCAGAAGCCGGACAAAGCCGTCGTCTTGCTGGCCGCCCTGGACACGTTGGGCCTGGCCGATTCGCGTCAGCAAGTTTCGCTGGCGTTGGCCCAGCTTCGCGTCGGCAAGCCGGATCGCGCCCTGGCCATACTTGAAAAAACCGCCATGCGCGGTGGTGTCGATGCCGCTTTTCATCTGGTGCGCGCCCAAGCCCTGCTGGCGCAAGACCGCCGCGATGAGGCCGGGGCCGCCATGCGGGCCTATGTCGCGCTGCGTTCTCGTGCCGGCACGCCGGCCGTCGCGTCCCTGACTTCCTCACGATGACCCGCCTGATGCAAGCTCTGAACCGCGCCGTCGCCGTCGTCACCAGCCGCAACGACATTGTCCTGGCGGTGCTGATCGTCTCGATCATCTTCATGATGATCCTGCCGCTGCCCACGCCCCTGGTCGACGTGCTGATCGGCACCAATATGACGCTGTCCGCCATCCTGCTGATGGTGGCCATGTATCTGCCGTCGCCGCTGGCGTTTTCGTCGTTTCCCTCGGTCTTGCTGGTCACCACCCTGTTCCGGCTGGGCATCTCCATCGCCACCACCCGCCTGATCCTGTTGCAAGGCGATGCCGGCCACATCATCGAGACGTTCGGCAATTTCGTGGTGGGGGGCAACCTGATCGTCGGCCTGGTGGTCTTCCTGATCCTGACCATCGTGCAATTCGTGGTGATCACCAAAGGCGCCGAGCGCGTGGCGGAAGTGGCGGCGCGCTTCTCGCTGGACGCCATGCCCGGTAAACAGATGTCGATCGACGCAGACCTGCGCGCCGGCACCATCGACATGGACGAGGCACGCAAGCGGCGCGGCGTGGTCGAGAAGGAAAGCCAGCTATACGGCGCCATGGATGGCGCCATGAAGTTCGTCAAGGGCGATGCGATTGCCGGCCTTATCATCGTGGCCGTCAACCTGCTGGGCGGGATCCTCATCGGCACCATGCAGCGCGGCATGACCGCCGGCGAAGCCGTCAATGTGTATTCCATCCTGACTATAGGCGACGGCCTGGTTGCGCAGATCCCGGCGCTGTTCATCGCCATCTGCGCAGGCATCATCGTGACTCGCGTGCAAACCGGCGACGGTCCATCCAACGTGGGCAAAGACATTGGCGCTCAGGTGCTGGCCCAGCCGCGCGCCTTGCTGATCGCCGCCGCTATCGCCGTCGGCATGGGGCTGATTCCCGGCATGCCCACGTTTACCTTTCTGGCGCTGGCGGCCGCGGTAGGCACGGTGGGGTTCGTATTGCTGCGCGGTACCCGCAAGGTCGTCGATGAGAAAACCGGCGTCATCACCGAGATTCCGGCGCTGGCGGCCGATGGCCAACCCGCCCAGGCCGCGCCCAAGACCGACGGCAGTGCCGAGTTCGCCCCCACCTTGCCACTGATGATCGACGTGGCGGCAGGCTTGCAGCGCCATTTCAATGCCAACGAACTCAATGACGAACTACTCAAGATACGGCGGGCCCTGTATTTCGACCTGGGCGTGCCGTTTCCCGGCATACAGTTGCGCTTTAACGATGCATTGCCGGAACAGACCTACACGATCCTGCTGTCCGAAGTCCCGGTCTCGCAAGGCCGGTTGCGTCCCGGCAATGTGCTGGTGCGCGACACCGAACAGAACTTGCAGGCCCTGCAAGTCGCTTACGAGACGGATAAACGCTTCCTGCCCGACCTGCCCACTATCTGGGTCGAAGCGGCGCTGGCCCCCACGCTGCAAGCGGCCGGTATCCCGTTCCTGGATGCCCACCAGGTGCTGACCTGGCACCTGGCCTTCGTTCTTAAGAAGTATTCGTCGGACTTCATCGGCATCCAGGAAACGCGCTTCCTGCTCTCGGCCATGGAAGAACGCTACCCCGACCTGGTCAAGGAAGCGCTGCGAGTGATGCCGGTACAGAAAGTCGCCGAGATCTTGCAGCGCCTGGTGTCGGAAGACATTTCCGTGCGCAACCTGCGGTCGGTGCTGGAAGCCCTGATCGAATGGGGCCAGAAAGAAAAAGATTCGGTTCTGTTGACCGAGTACGTGCGGGTCTCGCTCAAGCGCCACATCAGCTACAAATATTCCAGCGGGCAGAACATCCTGCCGGCCTATCTGCTGGCGCCCAACGTCGAGGAAACCGTGCGCAGCGCGATCCGGCAAACTTCGGCCGGCAGTTACCTGGCGCTTGATCCGTCCGCATCCAAGAAACTGGTCGAGAACATCAAGCGCACCGTGGGCGACCTGTCGGGCGCGGCGCGCAAGCCCGTGTTGCTGACATCGATGGACATCCGGCGCTATCTGCGCAAAATGATCGAGCAAGACCTGTACGACCTGCCAGTACTGTCCTACCAGGAGCTGACGCAGGAAATCAACGTGCAGCCGCTGGCCAGGGTGGACCTGTAATGCATGGCCGTCCCCGCCTGTGCCCCGGAGGCCGCCGATGAGTCCGGCCCTGGAACTGCGCGTCCTGTCGGGCATGCACCGCGAAGCCCGCTGCCCCGCCAGCAACGGCGCGGTGCTGGGCGCCGACCCCGATTGCGACATCGTGCTGGCCGATACCGGACTGGGACCGCGCGCGGCGCGGCTGCGCGTCGGCACTCATGGCTGGGACCTGGTGCCTGACCCCGATGCAGCGTCCGCCCCCCCCCTCGCGCCAGGCGACCCCGCGACGCCCTTCAATCGGCCCCTGCCGCTGGGCCCTATCTGGATTACCGTCGCGCACAGCGCCGACCCATGGACGGCGCTGCCGCTGGCGGCTAACGACGAATCCCCCCCGGCAGAGGCGATGCCTGCCCCGGCGGCCGATGCGCTCTCGGCTCGACCCGCGCCACCCGTACCCAGCCGGCCGATCGTTCCTCCGCCGCGCAAGCGGGATACCTGGCCCATGGTTCTGGGGCTGGGCGCAGTCGTCCTGGCGGTGCTGGTCGTCATCCTGATGAGCCAACTGCTGCCCGGCGATCCCCGGCCGACGCCACCTGTCGACCCCCGCGCCGCGGCCCAGCAGTCGCTGGGCAAGATCTCGGCCGCCATCGACCGCTTGGGCCTGAGTTCGCGGCTGCACATCGCCATATTGCCCAATGGCACCGTACGGGTATCAGGCTGGGTACGCAATGCGGCCGAACAAGACCGGCTGGCAGCCACGTTGTCGCAGATCTGGCCCATGCCCGCCATGCGCGTCAGCGTCGAAGACGTAGCCATCGAAACCGCGGCAAATGCGCTGAAAGCCTTCAGCGTCAAATATGTGCCCCGCTACGATGGCGATGGACGCCTGACGATCCTGGGTATTGCCGCCAGCGCGCGAGAACGTGCTTCGGCGCTGGATGCGCTGCGCGCGCAGCTGCCTGGCATGACCGTATTGGGTAATGACATCGCGCTGGCCCCCCAGGTCGCCGACGATTTTGCCCGGCAATTGGCCGAAGCCGGGTTGTCCGGGGTATCGCTGACCTGGAAGCCCCATTTTCTGGAGGCTGGCGCACAAGCCCTGGACGATTATCAACTGGAGCAACTGCAGACACTGATTGCCCGTTTCAACACGACTCACGTAGACGTTGTGCAAGTGGCTCAGTCTACGGGCGAGCGGCAGTATGCCGATTCGGTGCCGTTCACCATACGTAGTGTGGTCAGCGGCCCGCAGCCTTTCATCGTGCTGCAGGACGGCAGCAAACTGCTGGTGGGAGGCGTGCATGGCCAATATCGCTTGACGGCCATAGAACCCACGCGCATCATTTTCGAAGGGCCCCGGCCGGCCATCATCCTGCGCTAAGGCGCCTCGCAGCCCCATGTTGCCAATCTACCTACCATGAACGCCACTGCTCTCACCGATCTCGAACAGCGTCTCGCGGCCCCCGATGGCCCCGCCGTGCGCGATGCACTGATCGCGCAAGCAAGGGTGCTCGAAGCGCGGCTGCAAGCCCGCATGGCGGCGGGCTTGTCTCGCACTGACTTTCCGGCCTGGCAAGCGGCCGCCAGCGCGGCCGCGGCCGCGCAGGAAGTGCTTGCCGCGTACCCATTGTCGCCGCCTCACGCCAGCCAGGCGTTGCCGCAAGCGGCGGCCATCCCCCCTTTCCCATCCCGCTAGGAGACATCCATGGCGCTGAACGGTCTTACCGGTTCGTCCGGCCTGAATTTCAACGACGTCAACAACACCATCTACGACGGTATCCGCACCCAGGAAACCCAGTTGCGCGAAACCATGTCGAACATCGGCAGCAACGCAGACGGCAGCGTATCGCAAGCCGACATGCTGCAGATGCAGCAACGGATCCAGCAATGGACAATGATGGTGGAAATCCAAAGCACCATCACCAAGCAGATCGCCGATTCGCTCAAGGGCGTCATTCAGAAGGCGTCCTGAGCCACCAAGGGCCCCGCCAGCCTGATGCGAATCAGGCAGGCAAGAATCGATAACGCATCTGGACCGGCTTGGCCACTTCCATGGCCTGGGCATCGACTGCCACCAGCAACCCGAAGGTCACGATTACATCGCTGCCGGTCGGGTCCAGGGGGACGCCGTCCCGCATGCCTTCGGGCAACAATATCGACGCTACCCCCAGTTCCGGAATATGCATGCGCACATCAAGCGCAAAACGTCCATCCGCCAAGCCTTCGACGTCGAAATGCATGTAGCCTGGCCCGGTCGGTATCGCGGTAGTGCCGTCGGGCAGCTGTAGCGGAGAATCCGTGCCTATCGTGTCTAGGCCGGTCAGCAATGCACCGGCAATCTGCTGGTTCATGATATGCGTCAGCTTTTCGGTTGTGACTTCCCCGGCCACCCTTTGCAGGGCGTCAAGCGATCGCGCCACGGCTTGCTCGCGCTTGCTTCCGACCAGCTTGCCCACCAACGACGATTCGCTGATCGGCCGATTCTGCTTGTCCTGTCCCAACACCGAGAATGTCACGCTAGGCCGTTCGATGGCATCGAGCACGAACTGGTGGCTGACCGTAAACGACTGCATGCGCGTACCGTTGCTGAGTTCTATCGTTTGATTCGGCCAGGTGTCTTTACTGGCGGGCAACGCCAGCTCAGCGTCCAGCTTTTCGCGGGCGGCGCGGGCCAGCGTCATTCTCGCCTCACCCGACACAGGCTCGTAATCCATGCCAAATTCCGTGCGTAGCACCGCCACCAGCTCGGGGGACACCACAACAGGTGATTGTGCCTGTCCTTGTATATTGGCTGGGCCGTTCAGCGCGCTCGCCAACGCAGTCAACAAAGTCGAAGCCATGTCCAGCAAGGCAATTTGCCCATCGGCGGCACTTGTCACGTATTCGCGCACGGTATCGGCATCTTGTGTATGTTCAAAGCCTTGGTGCGCCAGCGCCATCTTCACCTCTTGCAGCACCTGATTGGCCGATCCTAACCGCGGGCCGATGTAGCGCGCTGCGTTCCGTAATATGTCGTCATTGCCCGCCATCTTGGCTATCGTGCTTTCGATGACGCTATCCAGCGCCTGGACCCGGTCGTCGCCGCCCATGCCTGTTCCGAATACGCTCAGTTTGTCCATCCCGTCTGCGGCTTGTCCAGCCACGTCGCGCACTGCACGCATCAGAGTGGCGATATCGGCGTCGCCGGCCAACAGCGTAACCAGATCGGTAATAGGCCGATGCAGGGGCTGCATTAATGCGTTGCCACGAAGCGTGACTTCAGATTTCATGGCACGAGCGTAAAAGTCCAGCCCGAATTCGGTCAGCTCGTCGCTGGCAGCACGCAGGTGTCCCAGTTCACGATGCGTCAGTTCTCTCAACGAAGCCTCGGACAAGGGTCCATCCCTGTCATCCGCGGCACGGAACAGCGCCTGAGCGCCACTAACTGCGGCGCAAAGCGCATCCCGCCTCGCACCGTCCATGGTTTCTCCGAACGTGTCATGAAATATCCGCGAGGCGTTCACTGCGCCACTCAATGCGCGCAAGGCTTCTGCCGCTAAACCGCGATTGCCCTCGCTTGCCGCCCACTCCAGGTTAGACAAGGCAAGGTCCACGCCTGCGTGGAACTCATCGGCGAGCACGTCGTAAGCATTCTGGACGATTGGCTGCACAATCCCGGCCTCGTCTGGTCCCAGTTGCGCGGCCGCCTTCGCTATCGCGGCCAGCTGCACGTAGTCCAATTTCGTAATCAAACGCTCGGCCGTTTCCTGGCCGGCCGCCGCCATCGCTCTGGACACCGCCACTTCATCGGCCAGATCGCCCAATCCCAGCTCACGACCGCCAAGCTTTGCCACCTCCCGCTGGGCCATGTCATATACCATTTGAGCGTCGTGACCTTGTGCGATGCCGTCTTTCATCGCGCTGCCTTGTCGCTGGACTTCATCATCCAGGCGCGCCCCCGCCGTCTGGTAGACCGCTTTTTGCATGTCCTCGAGCAGGGGAATGTAACTCGACGCCTCATTCTGACAATGTTCCCGGACGATGGTCTTCATATCTTCGAACGCCGTTTTGCTATCGCCATCACGGCGCGAAGATAAAGCCCGCACTAGTGCTCCCAACTCTTTGTTCGGCACTCGTTGCATGGCCCGTGTTGCGAAGTCCTCAGAGGGATATTTCGTAAAGTCCAGGCTGTCGGCCGCGATGGTAAGTGCTCGCAGTGCGTCATCCAGTTTGCCTCCATCGATTTTATTGCGTCTGCTGATGGCCGGCAGGAACACCTTGCAGAACGCCTCGCCTGCGCGCGCAGCATGTTCGTCGACGACATTCTGCTCGATCGTATCAAGCCACACCTGCGCTTCGGATCGGACCAATGGCGTTAATGTCTGCGCGATTTCCTGGCGCACCCAGCTCTTGGATAAGATGCCGTTCCTCAATGCCTGCAAGTCCACATCGCTAAGAGCACGCGTATGCCGTCGCAGCACAGGCCCGAGGAGTTCGCTTGGGGTACCGCCCGCTGACAGCTTTTCCACATCGACCTGCATCCGTTTCAGGGCTGCCACGACGGCCCGCTTGTCTTTGCCTGTATCCCCATTTGCAGTCAGTGCCCCCAACAAGCTGCCTGTATTGCGGCTGAACTCGCGCGCGGCGGCCAGCGCTTCCGTCTGCGCGCGTTGCTGCGGCGTTTGCCTGATAGAGACAACCATCGCCGACAGGCTGGCCGCCATACGCTTGAATATGTTGGGCCGTCTGGCCCGCGGTGTTGCTCCGGGGCTCCCGCGAAACCTCAGATTGCCGACGCGCCCCAAGGCCGCGTCGCCATAATCCTGCTGCACCGCACGCTGTACGGTTGCGGCGTCTACATTGCGTATGGGCATGGTTGGCTCCCCTCAGGCGCGTTGCTCGAATGCAGTCAATGGCCCTGTCGGTTCCGGCTTCGAACCCACGGAAACAGTGGTGACAAGCCGGTCGCGCCATTCCAGGGCTACCTGTGCCATCGATTCCACCATTTGCGACAGCGCCTGCACATCGGCCCGATCCAAGTCCAGCCGGCGCGTCAGAAGCAGATCGCCGGTAACCTCGTCCAGCCCCAACGTAGCGCCGTCTGTATCGTAACCAAATGCATTGGCGGCCAGCATGGCGCGATACCACGTCAGCCGTTGTGCAGGATCTGCAGGTTCCAAGCCGACGACGGCATAGCAATGCAGCCGATCGACCGCCGCATCGTGCTCCAGGTTCAGCGTGATGCCGTTCTCGAAGGCCAGCGCCAAAGTGCCGGTGTCTCCCAACGACAATTCAATGCCGGCCTCCTGGCCAAATAACGCAACGAGAGTAGATGCTTGCATGGACCGACCTCATGGGCGAATGGAACAAGGCCCATGCGTCTGGTATATCGCAAGGGACCTGGCCGTTCAGTAACCGTGGGGTCGGGATCAGTTCCGTCGCCGTCTGGGGAATTACACCGATTGCAGGTATACCGCCGGATTGCGAATCGGTTCCCGAATGTTGGCTGCTTGGTCGCGCAGCCGCATCTGCCAGGTCTCGGCCTGGTTCAGCAGGGTTTCCAGCGCTGTTGCCAGTGCTTGCCCATTGCACTCGGTCAGGGGTATTGACAATTGAAGATGGGCGCGGCCGTCAGGCGCAAGACAAGCCACGACGCCACAACCAGCTTGCATGAAGTTCGCCTTGGCCATCAGTTCGGCATGCGCCGCATTGGCCGGCCCCGTGTCCAGGGCACACGACAGCAGCACTTGCCTGTGGGCACGCATGTCGACCAGTTGCACCGCAAGGCTGCCGTCGAAAACGAGCTGGCACAAGCCGTCCCCCGTGGGAGCAAGGCTTGAAATCCCTAATAATTGGCCAAGCTCGGAAAGTATCCGCTCGAAGGTCGAATCAGACACAGCGGGACTCGAATAGGCAGCAGGAAAGCATCACATTGTAGGCTCAATGCAGGCTCAAATTTTAGACTTTCGCATAATTTGTTTCATTCCTACAAAGCAGTATCGGCCGTTTGCAATACTAGTCAGCGGCGTTGTGCCAGCATCCTCGTCTGCTTTCGTTGGGTTGAAGTAAGTATTCACCGTCACTAAAAACTTCCCGGGTGAAACATACGGCCTGTGGATAACCTCTAAGTCAGCGCTCTGTGCACAGCATGTGGACCCCGATTGAACAAGTAAGCGTTTTTCCGCGTCGTTAAAAGTTGTTCAACTTGGCCCTTTGTACAAAACAGAAGTCCTGCACAGCCAAAAACCGTTTCAAGGACATGAAAATATTGGGAAATTTTGAGTTAATGCAGTTATCCACAGGCCTTATTAATCATTAGTCTTTATATATAGAAGAAGAGAAGAGAAAAAACACTCATGCGCTACCGCCACGCGCCAATCCAAGAATTCAAACCATGCGTATCCTGCTCATAGAAGACGAAGCCGAGTTGGCCAGATGGCTGTCGCGCAGCCTGGCCCGCCATGCCGGTTTCGTGGTGGAATGGGCCGACGATGGACTGCTGGCCGAAAGGCGCCTGGCCGTCGAAGAATTCGATGCCGTCATCCTGGACCTGGGCCTGCCAGGCATGGACGGGCATACCTTGCTGTCGAAAATCCGCGCCCGTGACGACCGCACGCCAGTGCTGGTGCTCACGGCCCGCGATTCGCTGGCCGAACGCGTGGGCACCCTGCACGAAGGCGCCGATGACTTCCTGCCCAAGCCTTTCATCCTGGAAGAACTGGAAGCCCGGCTCACGGCACTGATCCGGCGCAGCCGTGGCCGCGAACACCCGCGGCTGGCGCTGGGCAACCTGATGCTGGATACTTCGGCGCAGCGTTTCACGGTACATGGCCAGCCCCTGCAGCTTTCGCCGCGCGAACATGCCGTGTTGCGCGTACTCATCCAGCGCAGCGGCGAACCCATGACCAAGCAGCAAATCCTGGATCGCATCCAGACCGACGATTCCGACATCAATCTCGAAGCCATCGAAGTCCTGGTGCACCGATTGCGCAAGAAACTGGCCGATACCGGCGTGCAGATCGTCACTTTGCGCGGCATGGGCTATTGCCTGGAGGCTCTTCTTGAAAACTAGGGCCGGCCGCTGGGCAAAGCCTGCGCATCACCGCACCCTGAAATCGCTGCTGCTGTGGTGGCTGATCCCGGCCCTGGTCTTCATCATGCTGGTCGCCCTGTGGCTGTCGAACTACCAGTTGCGGCACCAGGTCGACCTGGCCTACGACCGGTCGCTGTCGGGCGCCCTGCGATCCATCGATCACAACATATCCACAGCCAGTGGCGGCCTGGCCATGGAACAGCCGTACCTGATGCTCGAATTCTTCGAGCTCACCGCCAACGGCAGCGTGTATTACCGGGTGGCCACCGAAGACGGCCTGGCCGAGATTGGCAGCCCCAACCTGCCATTGCCCGACAAACCGCTGGTATCGGGGCAGCCGCAGTTTTTCTACGCCGAATACCAGGGCGTACCCTTGCGGGTGGCGGCGCTGGCGCGCCCGATGGATCCGCCCCTGTACAACGACACCGGGGGCCGGGTCATCGTGCAGGTGGCCGAAACACTCGAATCGCGGCAAGACTTCCTCGACCGGGCATTGCTGCGGGCGCTCGAGCGCGACATCGTCGTCATTGCCATCGTCATCCTGGTGGTGGTCTGGAGCGTGTTCATGGCGGTTCGCCCCCTCGAGCGTTTGCGCCAGGAAGTCGAAAGCCGGTCTGCAGACGATCTCAGCCCCGTGGACGCGCCCGACATCCCAGGTGAGGTCGTACCCCTGGTCGACGCCGTAAACCTCCACATGGCCCGTTTTGCGGCCCAGGCGAGGCTGCAGCGGCAGTTCCTGGACGACGCCTCGCATCAGTTGCGCACGCCATTGTCGATTTTGCGCACCCAGACAGCCTACGCTTTGCGCGAATCCGATCCCCAGGAAGTACGCACCGTGCTGCTGGCCATGCAGGAAGGCCTGGACCGCGCCGTGCGCACAACCAACCAGATGCTGGCGCTGGCGCGCGCCAAGGATGCGCCGCTGGCCGAAGGCGGCCTGGCGCCCGAACCGGTCGATCTGGCCGAGATCGCGCAAGGGGTCATCCGCACCCTTTTGCCTGCCGCGCGGGCGCGCCAGTTGGATCTGGGTCTAGAGGCGTCCAGCTTGCCGGTACGCATCCAGGGCGTCGACTGGCTGCTTCGCGAAGCCCTCAGCAACCTGGTGGACAACGCCATACGCTATACCCCGCCAGCCAGCCAGGTGACGGTGCGGGTCTACGCCGACGAACGCCATGCCCGGGTCACCGTGGAAGACAGCGGGCCCGGCATGTCGGCCGAAGACATCGCGCGGGCCAGCGTCCGGTTTCGCCGCGGCGCCGCCGGCAAGAACAAGCCTGGCGCCGGGCTGGGCCTGGCCATCGTGGGCACGATAGTCGAGATCCACGGCGGCACGATGGTGTTGGAGAATCGCGCGCCGCTGCCGGGTCTGCGTGCGGCATTGGTGTTTACCCTAGGTTCATTCCCGAATGCTGCGGTGCGGCATGAAATTGCGGAAATCTGAAAGCTTCCGGAAAGCCTGCGTTGGGTACGGTTCTGATCCGTTGGCCATGTGCCTGTGACAGGCATCTTGGCCCGCCGACGATGACATCCAAAAAGCGATTCACGGAGACCGCAAGATGCATACCTTTCTGAAAGCCCGCCTGGCGGCGGTACTTGGCGCGTGTGCGCTGTTCTTGGGCCTGGCTGCCCATGCGGCCGACGAGCCGCGCCGGCCCGAGTGCGTCGCACCGGCCCAGCCTGGCGGCGGCTTCGACCTGACCTGCCGCCTGGCAACCGAAGGCCTGAAGCAAAGCGGCGCGCTGCAATCCGCCATGCGCATCGTCTACATGCCGGGCGGCATCGGCGCGGTTGCCTACAACAACATCGTTGCCCAGCACCCCGACGAACCCGGCACCATCGTGGCGTTCTCGGGTGGCTCGCTGTTGAACCTGGCGCAAGGCAAGTTCGGCAAGTACAACGTCAACGATGTGCGCTGGCTGGCTGGCATCGGCACCGACTACGGCGTGGCCGTGGTGCGCAACGATTCACCCTATACCGACCTGAAGAGCCTGATGGAGGCCTTCAAGAAAGATCCCACCAAGATCGTGCTGGGCGCCGGCGGTACCGTGGGCAGCCAGGACTGGATGAAAGCCGCCCTGACCGCCAAGGCGGCCGGTGTCGACTTCCGCAAGATGCGCTTCGTGGCGTTCGAAGGCGGCGGCGAGGCCGTCACGGCATTGCGCGGCGGCCATATCCAGGCCTACATGGGCGATGCCGCCGAGGCCTTCACCATGCTTGAAGGCGGCGCACCGATCCGCGTGCTGGCCGTATTCAACAACGAGCGCCTGCCCGGCAAGCTGAATTCGGTGCCTACGGCCAAGGAGCAAGGCTACGACATCGACTGGCCCATTATCCGTGGCTTCTACGTTGGGCCCAAAGTGTCCGACAAAGACTACCAATTCTGGGTAGATGCCTTCAACAAGACCATGGATTCGCCCGAATACGCCAAGCTGCGCGAGCAGCAGGGCCTGTTCCCGTTCAGGAAGACTGGCGCCGAACTCGACGCGTACGTCAAGGAACGTGTGCAGATGTACCGCGAACTGGCTGACAGCTTCGGCCTGATCAAGAAATAAGCATCTGGGGCGGCGCCCGGCCGCTCCGTCCATGCTGCCGGCGTCCGTGACCTGTCTACCGGTGCCGGTGGCTTTCCGATTTTTGGAAACTGGATCATGAATGATCGAACTTTGGGTATTTTCGCCCTGATCCTGGCTGCCTTCATGACGTGGGCCGGTTGGGATATCGAAGCCCCCTTTGCCTACGAGCCCGTGGGGCCGCGCGCGTTCCCGATGCTGGTGGCGCTGATCATCGGCCTATGCGGGCTGCGCCTGGCCATCAAGGGCGGCAATCCGGTCGAGGCCAATTCGGTGGGCGCGAACTCGCGTATCGCGCTGATGGTGGTGGCCGCGGCCGGCTACGCATTCCTGTTCCAGTGGCTGGGGTTCATCCTCTCCACTTCCCTGATGACGATTTTCGTGGGCCGCCTGTTCGGCGGGTCCTGGCTCAAGTGCGCCCTGGGCGGGGTAATCATGGGCGTATTCTTCTTTCTGTTGTTTGACAAGGCGCTGGACGTGGTCCTGCCTACCGGCCTGCTGGGAGACCTGCTATGAGCTCCATCGTCGACCACCTGTCCATAGGCTTCGGCGTCGCTTTCTCGCTGACCAACCTGATGGTCGCGGCCATTGGTTCGTTCATAGGCACGATGGTCGGGGTGCTGCCCGGGCTGGGGCCTATCAACGGCGTGGCGATGCTGATTCCCATCGCATTCGCCATGAACTTGCCGCCGGAAACCGCGCTGATCCTGCTGGCCGCCGTGTATGTGGGGGCTGAATATGGGGGACGCATCACCTCGATCCTGTTGAACGTACCGGGCGAGGCCAGTGCCATCATGACCACGCTTGATGGCTATCCATTGGCCCGGCAGGGCCTGGCCAACGTGGCTCTGTCCCTATCGGCGGCTTCGGCGTTCGTGGGGGCCATTGTGTCTGTCACCGGCATCATCCTGCTGGCGCCGTTGCTGGCCAGATGGGCGCTGGCATTCGGCCCTGCCGAATACTTCGTGCTGATGGTGTTCGCGTTCTGCTGCCTGACCAGCCTGCTGGGCAAGCAGCCCATCAAGGGCGTGCTGGCCGCCATGATAGGCCTGGGCATCTCGGTAATCGGGGTCGATTCCAATTCAGGAGTCTATCGCTACACCTTCGATTCGGTGCATTTGGCCGACGGTATCGACTTCGTAGTGGTGGTCATTGCGCTGTTCGCGATGGCTGAAATGTTGGAAATGCTTGAAAAAGTCGTGGCTGGCCATAGCGTCGAGGTCAAGCCCAGCGGCCGCAAGCTGTTCAACCTGAAAGAACTGGCCTTCACCTGGTGGAGCATCGTGCGCAGTTCCCTGGTTGGATTCGGCGTGGGCGTGCTACCTGGCGCCGGCGCCAGCGTGGCCGCGGCCGTCGCGTATTCGCAGGAAAAGCGCATCATCGAGAACAAGGATCCCAACGCGAAATTCGGCAAGGGCGATATGCGAGGCCTGGTCGCGCCCGAGTCCGCCGCCACGGCGTCGGCCATCGGTTCGTTCGTGCCCATGCTGACACTGGGTGTGCCGGGTTCGGGCACCACGGCGGTCATGATGGGCGCACTGACGCTCTACAACATCACGCCGGGGCCCGTGCTGTTCGAAACCAAGCCCGAATTGGTGTGGGGCTTGATTGCTTCGCTGTTCATTGCCAACGTGATGCTGTTCCTGATGAACGTGCCCATGGTGCGCGTGTTCTCCAAAGTATTGTCGGTGCCCGGCTGGCTGATGGTGCCGGGCATTCTCAGCATCAGCTATATCGGCGTATATGCGATCAATTCGGGCACGTTCGATTTGTTGATGGTGGTTGGCATCGGCACGATCGGCTATTTCCTGCGCAAGTTCGGGGTGCCTATGGCGCCGCTGGTACTGGGCGTCGTGTTGGGAGACATGATGGAACAGAACCTGCGGCGCGCGCTGTCCATCACCGATGGCGATGTCTCCGTGCTGTACGCCAGTTCGGTATCGGTAGGCCTGTGGATTGCCGCCGCAGCCGTGGTCATCGTCCCGCAGTCGATGCGCCGGATTCGCGAGCGCCGTCAGGCCCGCAAAGCCGCGGCCTGACCACTTGCTGCATCTTCCGGGCCGGATGGGGTCAACCTCATCCGGCCCTTTTTTTGGATGCTATACGCTTGTCAGGCGCTCGATGGCGGCATCCAGTGTGGCGTCTTTCTTGGCAAAGCAGAACCGTACCAACTGATGGTTGGACGATTCAGCGTCGGGGTGCTGGTAGAACGCCGATACGGGTATGACCGTTACGCCGTGCTGCAGCGTCAGGTCACGAGCGAAGTCGGCCTCGGACTGCTTCGAGATGGCACTGTAGTCGGCCAGCATGAAAAACGTGCCCGGGCTGGGCAAAGGATTAAAACGCGTACCAGCCAGGCCGGCCGCCAGGCGGTCGCGCTTGGCCTGATAAAACGCCGGCAGATCGCCATACGGCTTGGGATCGCGCATATATTCGGCCAGCGCAAACTGCATGGGCGACGATACCGTGAACACCATGAACTGGTGCACCTTGCGCAGCTCGGCACTCAGTTGGCGCGGGGCGCAGCAATAGCCCACTTTCCAGCCGGTGGTGTGGTACGTCTTGCCAAATGACGAGATCACGAAAGCATGCTCGGCCAGCAGCGGACGCCGAGCCAGGCTGGCGTGCGGCCTGCCATCGAACACAATGTGCTCGTAGACCTCGTCGGACAACAGTAGCACCCCGGTGTCGCGCACAATGCTTTCCAATGCGTCCAGGTCGCTGTCGCCCAGCACGGCACCCGTGGGGTTGTGCGGGAAATTAAGCATCAGCAGGCGGGTCCGCGACGTGATCGCATCGCGGACCCGCTGCCAGTCGATGCGGTAGTACGGATCGTCTTGCGTCGGAGCACGCAGCGGCACGGGCACAGCGGTGCCGCCGGCCAGGCGGATGGCCGGCAGGTACGAGTCGTAGCACGGCTCGATCACCACGACTTCGTCGCCACTATTGACGGCGGCCAGCACCGTGGCCATCAGTGCTTCGGTGGCGCCGCTGGTTACCGTGATCTCGGTTTCGGGATCGTAGGTGCGGCCATATAGCGCCTGGGTTTTCTCGGCAATTGCCTGGCGCAGGGGCGCAACCCCTGGCATATACGGATACTGGTTATGGCCGGCACTCATGGCGCGCGCAACCAGGTCGCACAGCTTGGGGTCGGGATCGAAATCGGGAAAGCCTTGCCCCAGGTTGATGGCTTGGTGCTCGATGGCCAGCCGGCTCATGACAGTGAAAATAGTCGTGCCGACATCTGGCAGCTTGGATCGGATCATGGCAATGAAGCAACGTGGATAGAATGGGAAAGAAACCGCGTAAGTATCCCACTAACACCGGCCGGTGCCAGCGGTCGTGACAGGCATATTTCCCACGATGGACATGGAAAAAAAGCCACATAGGGGTAAACAACTATTTGTTTAGTCCAAGACGCGTGAGTATGCTGACTTTCGCGGTTGATTCAAGTGTTGCACAGGCCCTTACACGCGTCGGCGTCCTTGATTCACTTGCATTCGTTTTTATTACCAGGACGCTACACAAATGGTTCAGAAGGGCAAGGTCAAATGGTTCAACGCCGATAAAGGTTTCGGCTTCATCACGCCGGATACCGGTGGCACCGATGTATTCGCGCATTTCTCGGCTATTCAAGGGCGCGGCTACCGCAGCCTGAACGAAGGCCAGGAAGTTGAATTCGAAGTCAAGGAAGGTCCGAAAGGACCTCAAGCGGCCGATATTCGCCCGCTTTAAATCGGGAAATCCCGCTTTCCCGTTAGCCAGGGACGCCCTGGCCGCAACGCCCCGAGGCTGTATGGCTCCGGGGCGTTGTCATTTCCTGCCCTGCCCATGCTGCTCCACACCGCGTACGGTTTTGCGGCGCCTGTGGGTAACTACGGGCATAACTCTGTGGATAGATATGGTGCGCTGCTTGGGGGCGATGTCCCGGCATGGCAATCGCAGCTGGGCCGACCGGCCACTTCTGCACAGCGATGCTATATAGATATGCGAGCCCATAGGTAGCAGGCTATCGGCTGGCACGTGCTTTCGCAGATACGCATTGCTTGGAAAATCAGCTGAGTTTTCCGGGGGTTAAGGGCACCAGGCTCTTATTTATCAGGTCGGTTTCGCAGCGCATCCTCCTATGACAGGGCCCTCTTCTTATTGCGCCGCGGCACGTCATCAGAAGTTGTTCACAGAGATATCCCCAGGCTGATCCTGCTCGTTTGACAGGTCAATTAGGCTCGAACCATCCTGTGGGTAGTTTGTGGATAGCCCTTCCCCAATGGCACTTCAGGGCTCGCGCAATCTTGTTGCCCAGAGATCGTTGGTATCGGATTGGAGTGCCGTCATTGTTGGAGGTGATTGTTTCACGTGAAACCAAGCGTAGCTCGCGCTGGGATCGATCGATGTTCCACGTGGAACATCTACGAGCTTATCTGACTCCAGTCGTTGCAAATCCGCTGCAGGTTTCACGTGAAACATAGCCTTGCTGGCCTCTATAATGGAGCTCAATCAGCTCTTCCTCCCTGCTCTTCATCATGGATTACCCCCGCGAATTTGACGTTATTGTCGTTGGCGGCGGCCACGCTGGCACCGAAGCCGCGTTAGCCGCGGCCCGCATAGGCGCCAAGACCCTGTTGCTGACGCATAACATCGAGACGCTCGGTCAGATGTCTTGCAATCCGTCCATCGGCGGCATAGGCAAAGGGCATTTGGTCAAAGAAGTCGATGCACTCGGTGGCGCCATGGCAATCGCCACGGATGAAGCAGGCATTCAGTTTCGTATCTTGAATGGTTCCAAAGGGCCCGCCGTGCGCGCTACGCGAGCCCAGGCAGATCGTGTGCTGTATCGCCAGGCTATTCGTACCCGCTTGGAAAACCAGCCAAATTTGTGGCTTTTCCAGCAGGCAGTAGATGACCTGATGGTGGAAGGCGATCGCGTTGTCGGCGCGGTGACTCAGATCGGGTTGAAGTTCCGCGGCCGTACGGTGGTGCTGACGGCGGGCACGTTCCTGAACGGCCTGATCCACGTGGGTCTGCAAAACTACTCTGGGGGCCGTGCCGGCGATCCGCCTGCGATCTCGCTGGGCCAGCGCCTGAAAGAGCTGCAATTGCCGCAAGGGCGCTTGAAGACGGGTACACCGCCGCGCATCGATGGGCGCACTATCAACTACAGCGTGCTCGAAGAGCAGCCGGGCGACCTGAACCCCATGCCGGTCTTCTCCTTCCTGGGCAATGCCGCAATGCACCCGCGTCAGTTGCCTTGCTGGATCACCCACACCAACGCCCGTACTCACGACATCATCCGAGCCGGGCTGGACCGGTCACCGATGTACAGTGGCGTGATCGAAGGCGTGGGCCCGCGCTATTGCCCATCCATCGAAGACAAGATTCATCGTTTCGCCGACAAGGCATCTCATCAGGTATTTCTTGAGCCCGAAGGGCTGGATACCCATGAGGTCTATCCCAATGGCATTTCCACCAGCCTGCCTTTCGATGTCCAGTGGGATCTGATCCATTCTTTGCCGGGGCTCGAGGACGCACATATCCTGCGGCCGGGCTATGCCATCGAGTATGACTACTTCGATCCGCGCGCCCTCAAGAGCACGCTGGAAACCAAGGCTATTTCCGGCTTGTACTTTGCCGGCCAGATCAACGGCACCACTGGCTACGAAGAAGCCGCAGCGCAGGGGCTGCTGGCTGGCGCCAATGCGGCGCTTCAGGCCCTGGATCGCGACACCTGGACACCGCGCCGCGATGAGGCATACCTGGGCGTGCTGGTTGATGACTTGGTGACGCGCGGCGTTACCGAGCCCTATCGAATGTTCACGTCCCGCGCGGAATATCGCCTCAGCCTGCGCGAAGACAATGCCGATCTGCGTCTGACCGAAGCAGGGCGCAGGCTCGGGCTGGTCGACGACGCGCGTTGGGATGCTTTCAGCCGCAAGCGCGATGCCGTGGCGGCCGAAATCGAGCGGCTGAAGTCCACCTGGGTGAATCCGCGCAGTTTTCCCGCCGAAGCGGCTGAGCCTTTATTGGGGAAAGCAATTGAACGTGAGTACTCACTATCAGACTTGCTGAAGCGTCCCGCGGTTTCTTATGCCGCCCTCATGCAGGCGTGCAGTAGTGACGGCAGCCTGTTGGCCGGCCCCGGCGTGATGGCCGACGAGATCCTGGCCGAGCAGGTCGAAATACAAGTCAAGTACGCCGGCTACATCGCTCGCCAGCAAGACGAAGTACAGAAGCACCTGGCGCACGAACAACAGCGCATTCCCGCCGATATCGATTACGACGCGGTCAGCAGCCTGTCGTTCGAAGTGCGCCAGAAACTCAAGACGCACCGTCCCGAAACCATAGGACAAGCCGCCCGCATTTCCGGCGTGACCCCCGCAGCCATTTCGCTGTTGCTCATTCACCTCAAGCGCTTGCACTACGGCACGCGCAAGCAAGCCGCATGAGCCCGCCGGGCCGCCCCAAGGGCGAATACCGGAGTGCGGAGCACGAAGGCACCGTCATAAGCCCGCCGGGCCGCCCCAAGGGCGAATACCGGAGTGCGCAGCACGAAGGCTCGCCAACGAGCCCCGCGTCGGACGCTGGCCTGGCGCAGCGCCTGCGGCAAGCCTGCGACCAACTGGCCCTGCAGGCGGATGCGGAGCAGGTCGACAAGTTGCTGGCCTATCTGGCGCAGATGCAGCGTTGGAATCGCACCTACAACCTCACGGCCATTCGTGACCCGCAACAGATGCTGGTGCAGCATCTGGTCGACAGCCTCAGTGTCGTCAACCCTCTGTGCCGTGTCATCGCCACAGACGCGCCAGCCACCGTGTACGACATCGGTTCGGGAGGCGGGTTGCCCGGCGTCGTGCTGGCCATCATGCGCTCCACCTGGCAGATAGGCTGCGTGGACGCGGTGGAAAAGAAAATGGCCTTCGTGCGCCAGATGTCAGGCGTGCTGTCGCTGCCCAACTTGCGTGCGATACATGCACGGGTAGAAGACTTGCCGCCAGCCGGCTGCGATGTCGTCGTCTCGCGCGCGTTCGCTTCGCTCAATGATTTTGCGTCGTTGGCGGGCCGCCACGTTCGCAACGATGGTACGCTCGTCGCCATGAAAGGGAAGGTCCCGGAAGACGAGATTCAAGCCCTGCACCAGCAGGGCGAATGGCGCGTAGAAAACATCCAGGCACTGCAGGTGCCGGCACTGGATGCACAACGCTGCCTGATCTGGATGCGTCGCTGTCAAGGAACTCTATGAACACCACATCGCCCAGCCCGCGTACCGCTCGCGTATTTTGCATTGCGAACCAGAAAGGTGGCGTCGGCAAGACCACCACCGCCATCAATCTGGCTGCGGGCCTGGCCACGTACGGCAAGCGGGTACTGCTGGTAGACCTCGACCCGCAAGGCAATGCCACCATGGGTAGCGGCATCGACAAGAGCACGCTGCAATCCAATCTGTACCAGGTGCTGATCGGCGATGCTTCCATTGACCAGGCACGGGTGCGCTCGGAAGCGGGCGGCTACGATGTGCTGCCTGCCAATCGCGAACTCTCGGGTGCCGAGATCGACCTGGTCAACATGGACGAGCGCGAACGCCAATTGAAAATGGCCATCGACGCGGTCGTGGAACAGTACGATTTCGTCCTGATCGATTGTCCGCCCACGCTGTCGCTGCTTACCCTCAATGGCCTGGCTGCGGCGCATGGCGTCATCATTCCCATGCAGTGCGAATACTTCGCGCTCGAAGGTTTGTCCGACCTGGTCAACACGATCAAGCGCGTGCATCGCAACATCAACGACGAACTGCGGCTGATCGGCCTCTTGCGCGTCATGTTCGACCCGCGCATGACGCTGCAGCAGCAGGTGTCTGCGCAGCTCGAATCGCATTTCGGCGACAAGGTTTTTTCCACGGTCATTCCCCGCAACGTCCGCCTGGCCGAGGCACCCAGCTACGGCTTGCCGGGCGTGGTGTACGACCAGGCCTCGCGCGGGGCCCAGGCCTATATTTCTTTCGGCGCCGAGATGGTAAAGCGCGTCGAAAGCATGGATTGACGCCGCGCCATGGCCATCCTGATCGCCATGCTGGGGTTATCCACACGTTCACCGCATTCGCGGCCGGGCGTATCGTTCCAGGTTGCGCCTGACGGCCGCAGCAAGAATCGAAAGTTGTAGAAAGGATCTATTCGACATGGCCACCAAAAAACCCAAGGGTCTGGGCCGCGGGCTGGATGCCCTGCTCGGTGCAGACGGGCCCGCCATCGATACCATCGGCAAGGTCTCGGCCAAAACCGAAGGGCCGCCGTCGACGCTGCCCATCCTGAAGATGCGCGCCGGCAAGTATCAGCCGCGCACGCGCATGGACGAAGGCGCCTTGAACGAATTGGCCGAGTCCATTCGCACTCAGGGCATCATGCAGCCCATCCTGGTGCGTGCGCTCAGCGACGAACCCGGCCACTACGAGATCATCGCCGGCGAACGTCGTTTCCGCGCCGCGCAATTGGCGGGCCTCAAAGAAGTGCCCGTGCTGGTGCGCGAGGTCGCCGACGAAAACGCAGCCGTCATGGCGCTGATCGAAAACATCCAGCGTGAAGACCTCAACCCACTGGAAGAAGCGCAGGGTGTACGCCGCCTGCTCGACGAATTCGGCCTGACCCACGAACAAGCCGCCCAGGCCATCGGCCGCTCGCGTTCGGCTACCAGCAATTTGCTGCGCCTCATGAACCTGACTGCGCCCGTGCAAACCATGCTGCTGGCCGGTGATATCGACATGGGCCACGCGCGCGCGCTGCTGGCTGTCGAAGCGGCCATGCAGATCCAGCTGGCCAACCAGATCATTGCCAAGCGCCTGTCGGTTCGCGAAGCTGAAAAACTGGTCACCAAGGCCGCCAAAGAATCCGAAACACCCCTGCGCAAGAAAAGCAACGGTGCCTCACGCGATGTGGCGCGCCTTGAAGAAGCCCTGTCCGACCAGCTCGGCACCCGCGTGGCCCTGAAAGTCAGCGCCCGCGACAAAGGCCAGCTCGTCATCGACTTCCACGGCTGGGAACACCTCAATTCGCTGCTTGAGCGCCAGGGCCTGTCCGGGGTGCTGGATGCCTGACGCGCGCCTGCCGACGATCGCCGTACTGGCGACCGGCGGCACCATTGCCGGCGCCCAGGCCGAGAGCGCCTCGCATGCCTATCGTGCCGGTGCATTGGCTGTCGGCCACCTGCTGGATGCCGTGCCGGGGCTGGGCCAACTGGCCCACATCCAGGCCGAACAGGTGGCCAGCGTGGGCAGCCAGAACATGAGCCATGCGGTATGGGCCGATCTGGCGCAGCGTATCGATGCCTTGTGCAGCGATCCGTCTATCGATGGCATCGTGGTTACCCACGGCACCGATACCCTCGAAGAAACCGCCTATTTCCTCAGCCTGGTCATCCGCCAAGACAAACCCCTGGTCCTGGTCGGCGCAATGCGCCCGGCCACCGCGCCGGGTGCCGACGGGCCGGCCAATCTGTATCACGCCGTGGCACTGGCCGGATGCGCCGCCGCCCGCGGGCGTGGCCCGCTGGTCGTCATGAACGAAGACATCCATTACGCGCGCGAAGTGCAGAAAATCGCCTGCGCCGGTATCAACGCCTTCGCCTCGCCCAATCGCGGCAGGGCAGGGGTCATGCGCAGTGCGCAGGCCTGTTTTTTCTCGCGCAACGACACCGTGCATGGCCGCGCCAGCGTATTTACGCTCCAGGCCTTGCAAGCGGCCGGCTGGCCACGGGTCGAGGTCGTCCATGCCGGTGTCGGCCTGGGGGCCGACCTGATCGATTTCCTGTCCTCCCGGGCGCGCGGCATCGTGCTGGCCGGGGTGGGCGACGGCAACGCCACCAATGCGGCCTTGCAGGCGCTGCAGCGCGCCGCGGCGGACGGCGTGGCGGTGGTGCGGGCCAGCCGCACGGGCAGCGGCCGGGTTGGCCGCAACATCGAAGTCGATGACGATGCTGCCGGATTCATCGCTGGCGGCGAACTCAGCCCGCAGAAAGCCCGCATCCTGCTGATGCTGGGCCTGGCGCTGACCCAGGATCCCGCCGAGCTGCAGGGCTTTTTCGACCGGTACTAAGCCCCCTGGGCGCAATGATTGTGGGATTTGACTTCTACTTCAAAAGTGTCCATAATCCCTAGTTCTCCGCTGGAGGGGTGCCCGAGTGGTTAAAGGGGGCAGACTGTAAATCTGTTGGCCTTGCGCCTACGTTGGTTCGAATCCAACCTCCTCCACCAGAGACCCATATTCCGAATCCAGGCCAAAGCCTGGATTCTCAATGTAAGGCCCGGGTTTTTCGCATGGTTCGCTGTGCGGCAGGCACTGCAGAATACGGGTGAGTGGTGAAAGGGTAGCCCGCGGGTGTAGCTCAATGGTAGAGCAGAAGCCTTCCAAGCTTACGACGAGGGTTCGATTCCCTTCACCCGCTCCAGAATTTGCCCATGTGGCTCAGTGGTAGAGCACTCCCTTGGTAAGGGAGAGGTCACGCGTTCGATCCGCGTCATGGGCACCACTACTTTTTGTTCTCTTCGTAGTCAGAAGCTTCAATCCAGGTCAGGAGTCAGCCATGGCAAAAGGCAAGTTTGAACGTACCAAGCCGCACGTGAACGTGGGTACGATTGGTCACGTTGACCACGGCAAAACGACGTTGACGGCGGCCATCACGACCGTGCTGTCGAACAAGTTCGGCGGGGAAGCCCGCGGCTACGACCAGATCGACGCGGCGCCCGAAGAGAAGGCACGTGGCATCACGATCAACACGGCGCACGTGGAATACGAGACGGCGAACCGTCACTACGCGCACGTTGATTGCCCGGGTCACGCGGACTACGTCAAGAACATGATCACGGGTGCGGCGCAGATGGACGGCGCGATCCTGGTGTGTTCGGCCGCAGACGGCCCGATGCCGCAGACGCGCGAGCACATTTTGCTGTCGCGCCAGGTTGGCGTGCCGTACATCATCGTGTTCCTGAACAAGGCCGACATGGTCGATGATGCCGAGTTGCTCGAGCTGGTGGAGATGGAAGTCCGCGAACTGCTGTCGAAGTACGACTTTCCGGGCGACGACACGCCGATCGTGAAGGGTTCGGCCAAGCTGGCGCTCGAGGGCGACAAGGGCGAGCTGGGCGAGCAGGCGATCCTGAAGCTGGCCGAGGCGCTGGACACGTACATCCCGACGCCCGAGCGTGCGGTCGACGGTGCGTTCCTGATGCCGGTCGAAGACGTGTTCTCGATCTCGGGTCGTGGCACGGTGGTGACGGGCCGTATCGAGCGTGGCGTGGTCAAGGTGGGCGAGGAAATCGAGATCGTGGGCATCAAGCCGACGGTCAAGACGACGTGCACGGGCGTGGAGATGTTCCGCAAGCTGCTCGACCAGGGCCAGGCGGGCGACAACGTGGGTATTTTGCTGCGCGGCACCAAGCGCGAAGACGTCGAGCGTGGCCAAGTGCTGGCCAAGCCGGGTTCGATCACGCCGCACACGGAATTCACCGCCGAGGTGTACATTCTGTCCAAGGAAGAAGGCGGGCGTCACACGCCGTTCTTCAACGGTTATCGTCCGCAGTTCTACTTCCGCACGACGGACGTGACCGGCTCGATCGACCTGCCCAAGGACAAGGAAATGGTGCTGCCGGGCGACAACGTGTCGATGACGGTCAAGTTGCTGGCCCCGATCGCCATGGAAGAAGGTCTGCGTTTCGCCATCCGTGAAGGCGGCCGTACCGTCGGCGCCGGCGTCGTCGCCAAAATCATCGCCTAAATCGGCGTTCTGCATGGGGAAGCCGGCCCGTTTTGGGCCCGCTTCCCATGTTTGTCAAAAAAGTAGTACTATGTATGGTTCCGCAAGTTGCCATGCATCGCACTTTAAGCGTTTTAGGGGTATAGCTCAATTGGCAGAGCGTCGGTCTCCAAAACCGAAGGTTGTAGGTTCGATTCCTACTGCCCCTGCCACCCTGGCGGCCAAAGTCATGGCTAACAAGGCCTAGTTCGTTGTCAACCCCGCTCGCTCTTAATTCGCCGGGAGATCACCGCAAGTCGTGCAATCTTGGCCGGCTCGCGTCGCAAAATGTCTAATACCAGCGTAGAAACCGTAACCAGTACCGCCGACCGGGTCAAGCTCGGGCTGGCGGTTCTGGTCATCATTGCTGGCATCGTGGGTTTTTCGGTGCTTAGCGCCCAACCCATGGCCGCCCGTGTCGGCGTGTTCGTCGGCGGCCTGGTGGTTGCCGCCCTGATTGCCTGGTTCAGCGAACCCGGCCGCCGCACCCTGAGCTTCGCCGGCGAATCGTATAACGAAGCCAAACGGGTTTCCTGGCCTACCCGCAAGGAAACCACCCAGATGACGGGCATAGTTTTTGCCTTCGTCGCAGTCATGGGCCTATTGATGTGGGTGCTCGACAAGGGCATCGAATGGGTGCTCTATGGCCTGCTGCTGGGCTGGAGATAAGGACGCCGAATGAGTAAACGCTGGTATGTCGTCCATGTGTATTCGGGCATGGAAAAAAGCGTCCACAAGGCCTTGATCGAGCGCATCGAGCGCGCGGCCCTGCAGACGTCGTTTGGCCGGATCCTGGTGCCCTCGGAAGAGGTCGTCGAAATGAAGGGCGGCCAGAAGTCCATCAGTGAGCGCCGCATTTTCCCGGGCTATGTCCTGGTCGAGATGGATCTCACTGACGAAACCTGGCACTTGGTCAAGAACACCAACCGTGTCACCGGCTTCCTGGGTGGCTCGGGTAACCGTCCCACGCCGATTTCCGAAAAGGAAGTCGAGAAAATCCTCTCCCAGATGGAAGAGGGTGTCGAGAAACCCCGCCCCAAGATCCTGTTCGAAGTGGGCGAGATGGTTCGCGTCAAAGAAGGCCCGTTTGCAGACTTCAACGGCAACGTCGAGGAAGTCAATTACGAAAAGAGCAAGGTGCGTGTGTCTGTCACCATTTTTGGTCGCGCCACGCCCGTCGAGCTCGATTTCAGCCAGGTCGAGAAGACCTGATTTTTCAACCCCCGGGGAGCCCGTCGCGTAGCGCGGCGAGCGTTTGAACCCGCAAGGAGCAAAGCATGGCGAAGAAGATCGTCGGCTTTATCAAGCTGCAAGTACCGGCTGGTAAGGCTAACCCCTCTCCCCCGATTGGCCCGGCACTGGGTCAGCGTGGCCTGAACATCATGGAATTCTGCAAGGCGTTCAACGCCAAGACCCAGGGCATGGAGCCCGGTCTGCCGATTCCGGTGGTGATCACCGCTTTCGCCGACAAGAGCTTCACCTTCATCATGAAGACCCCGCCCGCGACGGTCCTCATCAAGAAGGCTGCCGGAGTGCAAAAGGGTTCGGCCAAGCCGCACACCGACAAGGTCGGCACGCTCACGCGCGCCCAGGCCGAGGAAATCGCCAAGACCAAGGAACCCGATCTGACCGCGGCCGACCTGGAAGCCGCCGTTCGCACGATCGCTGGCAGCGCCCGCAGCATGGGCATCACGGTTGAGGGGATCTAATCATGGCCAAACTGTCCAAGCGCGCCGCCGCCATCGCCAAGAAAATCGATCGCACGAAGCTGTACCCCGTGTCCGAAGCCCTGACCCTGGTCAAGGAAACCGCCACCGCCAAGTTCGATGAATCCATCGACGTCGCCGTGCAGCTGGGTATCGACCCCAAGAAATCCGACCAGTTGGTTCGTGGTTCCGTGGTGCTGCCTGCCGGTACCGGCAAGAGCGTGCGCGTCGCCGTGTTCGCCCAGGGCGACAAGGCTGAAGCCGCGCGTGCCGCCGGCGCCGACATCGTCGGCCTGGATGACCTGGCCGAGCGTATCAAGGGTGGCCAGATCGATTTCGACGTGGTCATTGCCTCGCCAGACACCATGCGTGTCGTGGGCGCCCTGGGCCAGGTCCTGGGCCCCCGTGGCCTGATGCCGAACCCCAAGGTCGGCACCGTCACCCCTGACGTCGTCACGGCCGTGAAGAACGCCAAGGCGGGCCAGGTCCAGTATCGCACCGACAAGGCGGGCATCATTCACGCCACCATCGGCCGCGCCTCGTTCGGCGTGGAACAGTTGCAAACCAACCTGGCTGCGTTGGTCGACGCCCTGCAAAAGGCTCGTCCCGCTGCTGCCAAGGGTATTTATCTGCGCAAGCTCGCCGTGTCGTCCACCATGGGCGGCGGTGCGCGCGTGGAAGTAGCTTCGCTCTCGGCCAGTTAATCGGCCGCGGGCAAAAACGAACTTTGGGCCGCATCCGGATTTCCGGATGCTGCTGTCAAAGACCGCTGGAGCAGGGTATCGGCAGCCGCATCGCCGCTGCCCCGCTTAATCCCGGAGCTTACCCAGTCCGGATCCAGCGTAGACGGCGTCCCCAGGAAGATTTCTTTACCCGAAGAACTCAACCAGGCGCCGCATTCGGTTGACGCGCAAGGCCACAGGCCCCAGGCGTCTTTTGATGGAGTGTTCAAACCGTGAGTCTCAATCGTCAAGAGAAAGCGGTGGTGATCGAAGAAGTCTCGGCAGTTGTTGCCAAGGCCCAGTCGATCGTTATCGCCGAGTACCGTGGTCTGGACGTCGCCTCTGTCACCGTACTGCGCAAAACTGCGCGTGAATCGGGCGTGTATCTGCGTGTTCTGAAGAACTCGCTGGCCCGTCGAGCAGTTGCCGGCACGGCTTTCGAGCCGTTGTCCGAACAACTGACCGGTCCGCTGATCTATGGCATCAGCAACGATCCGGTTTCGGCGGCCAAGGTTCTCGCTGGTTTCGCAAAAAGCAACGACAAGCTGGTCATCAAGGCGGGCTCGCTGCCCAACAACCTGTTGAACCAAGAAGGCGTGAAGGCCCTGGCCACCATGCCCTCGCGCGAAGAGTTGCTGTCGAAACTGCTGGGCACCATGCAAGCCCCCATCGCGCAATTCGTGCGTACGCTCAACGAAGTTCCCACCAAGTTCGCCCGCGGCCTGGCTGCCGTGCGCGACCAGAAGGCAGCGGCGTAAGCCACTGCCCACGGAATTCGTTGAACGACCGAGCGACACCCAACCTGGCATTTATCCAATTCTGGAGTTCTAAAAAATGGCACTGAACAAAGCTGAAATCCTTGACGCCATCGCTGGCATGACCGTGCTCGAGTTGTCCGAGCTGATCAAGGAAATGGAAGAGAAGTTTGGCGTGTCGGCTGCTGCCGCCGCCGTGGCCGTGGCTGCCCCCGCTGCCGGTGGCGCTGCCGCCGCTGCTGAAGAGCAGACCGAATTCAACGTCGTGCTGCTTGAAGCCGGCGCCAACAAGGTCAGCGTCATCAAGGCCGTGCGTGAACTGACCGGCCTGGGTCTGAAGGAAGCCAAGGACCTGGTCGACGGCGCGCCGAAGCCCGTCAAGGAAGCCATTGCCAAGGCTGACGCCGAAGCTGCCAAGAAGAAGCTGGAAGAAGCTGGCGCCAAGGTCGAAGTCAAATAAGACCTGCGTCAACTGCCCGGGGACAGCGCAGTTTGCCGTCCCCGGGCTTTTGCGTTTCCAGGAAACCCCTACTGCCAGGGTGCCCTTTGTCTTTGTAGAGGGGTTTTCTGGAGTCGTATCACCTGGGGCCGTGGTTGACGGCCCATGCAACCTCGAGTCGGAGTGCTCATGCCTTACTCGTACACCGAAAAAAAGCGCATCCGCAAAAGCTTCGCCAAGCGTGAAGACGTTCAAAACGTTCCTTTCCTGCTGGCGACTCAGCTTCAATCCTACCTAACTTTCCTGCAGGCGGATACTGTTCCGTCCGATCGCGCAAGCGACGGTTTGCAGGCGGCGTTTTCGTCGATTTTCCCGATTGTCAGCCATAACGGAATGGCGCGCTTGGAGTTCGTCAGCTACGTGCTGGGCGAGCCGGTGTTCGATGTGAAGGAATGCCAACAACGTGGCCTGACCTACGCGTCGCCGCTGCGCGCCAAGGTGCGCCTGGTGCTGCTCGACCGTGAAGTCAGCAAGCCGACCATCAAGGAAGTGAAAGAACAGGAAGTCTACATGGGCGAAATTCCGCTCATGACGGGCACCGGTTCGTTCGTCATCAACGGCACTGAACGTGTCATTGTCTCGCAGCTGCACCGTTCGCCCGGCGTGTTCTTCGAACACGATCGCGGCAAGACGCACAGCTCGGGCAAGCTGCTGTTCTCGGCCCGCGTGATTCCCTACCGTGGCTCGTGGCTGGACTTCGAATTCGACCCGAAGGACGTCCTGTTCTTCCGCGTCGACCGTCGCCGCAAGATGCCCGTGACGATCCTGCTGAAAGCCATCGGCATGACGCCCGAGTCGATCCTGGCGCACTTCTTCGATTTCGACAACTTCGAGCTCAAGAGCGAAGGCGGCATGATTGAATTCGTGCCCGAGCGCTGGAAGGGCGAGATGGCCCGCTTTGATATCGCCGGCCGCGACGGCAACGTCATCGTCGAAAAAGACAAGCGCATCAACGCCAAGCACCTGCGCGACATGGCCACTGCGGGCATCCAGCGCATTTCGGTGCCCGAAGAGTTCCTGTATGGCCGCGTGCTGGCCAAGAACATCGTCGATGCCGACACTGGCGAAGTCGTGGCGCATGCCAACGACGAAATCACCGAAAGCGTGCTGAGCGCCCTGCGTGCGGCCAACGTGCACGATATCCAGACGCTGTACACCAACGACCTGGATCGCGGCCCGTACATCTCGCAGACGCTGCGCACCGATGAAACCGCCGACCAGATGGCCGCGCGCGTGGCCATCTACCGCATGATGCGTCCAGGCGAACCGCCCACCGAAGACGCCGTCGAAGCGTTGTTCCAGCGCCTGTTCTACAGCGAAGAAACCTACGACCTGTCGCGCGTGGGCCGCATGAAGGTCAACAGCCGACTGGGTCGTGGTGAAGACATCACCGGCCCCATGACGCTCAGCAACGAAGACATCCTTGAAACCATCAAGGTGCTGGTCGAGTTGCGCAACGGCCGCGGCCAGATCGACGATATCGATCACCTGGGCAACCGCCGCGTGCGTTGCGTGGGCGAACTGGCCGAAAACCAGTTCCGCGCCGGCCTGGTGCGGGTCGAACGCGCCGTCAAGGAACGTCTGGGCCAGGCCGAGACCGAAAACCTGATGCCGCATGACCTGATCAACTCCAAGCCGATCTCGGCCGCCATCAAGGAGTTCTTCGGCTCGAGCCAGCTGTCGCAGTTCATGGACCAGACCAACCCCCTGTCGGAAATCACGCACAAGCGTCGCGTGTCCGCCTTGGGCCCGGGCGGCCTGACCCGCGAGCGCGCCGGCTTCGAAGTGCGTGACGTGCATCCCACGCACTATGGCCGCGTCTGCCCGATCGAAACGCCGGAAGGTCCGAACATCGGCCTGATCAACTCCATGGCGCTGTACGCTCGCCTGAACGAGTACGGCTTCCTGGAAACGCCTTACCGCAAGATCATCGACGGCAAGGTCAGCGACCAGATCGACTACCTGTCGGCCATCGAAGAAAGCAACTACGTCATCGCGCAGGCCAACGCCGCGCTCGATAGCGAAGGCCGTTTTGTCGACGACCTGGTCGCTTGCCGCGAAGCAGGCGAAACCATGCTGACCGCACCGGCCAACGTGCACTATATGGACGTGGCGCCGTCGCAGATCGTTTCGGTGGCGGCATCGCTGATCCCGTTCCTCGAGCACGATGACGCCAACCGTGCACTGATGGGCGCCAACATGCAGCGCCAGGCCGTGCCCTGCCTGCGTCCTGAAAAGCCCGTGGTGGGTACCGGTGTCGAACGCACCGTGGCGGTTGACTCCGGCACGACCGTGCAGGCGCTGCGTGGCGGCGTGGTCGATCACGTCGACGCCGAACGTGTCGTGATCCGCGTCAACGACGACGAGAACGTCGCCGGTGAAGTGGGCGTCGACATCTACAACCTGATCAAATACACCCGTTCCAACCAGAACACCAACATCAACCAGCGTCCCATCGTCAAGCGTGGCGACAAGGTCGCCAAGGGCGATGTGCTGGCTGATGGCGCGTCCACCGACCTGGGTGAACTGGCGCTGGGGCAGAACATGCTGATCGCGTTCATGCCCTGGAACGGCTACAACTTCGAAGACTCGATCCTGATCTCGGAAAAAGTCGTGGCCGACGACCGCTACACCTCGATCCACATCGAGGAGCTGACGGTCGTTGCGCGCGACACCAAGCTCGGGCCCGAGGAAATCACTCGCGACATCAGCAACCTGGCTGAAACGCAGTTGAACCGCCTGGATGATTCCGGCATTGTCTACATCGGTGCCGAAGTCACTGCCGACGACGTGCTGGTGGGCAAAGTCACGCCCAAGGGCGAGACCCAGCTGACGCCGGAAGAAAAGCTGCTGCGCGCCATCTTCGGCGAAAAAGCCTCCGATGTGAAAGACACCTCGCTGCGCGTGCCCTCGGGCATGGTCGGCACCGTCATCGACGTGCAGGTGTTCACGCGCGAAGGCATCGTGCGCGACAAGCGCGCCCAGTCCATCATCGATGATGAACTGCGCCGCTATCGCCAAGACCTGAACGACCAGTTGCGTATCGTCGAGAACGACCAGTTCGACCGTATCGAGAAGCTGCTGGTGAACAAGACGGTCAACGGCGGCCCGCGCAAGCTGGCCAAGGGCGCCACGATCACCAAGGCCTACCTGGCCGACCTGGATCGCTGGCAGTGGTTCGACATTCGCCTGGCCGACGAGCCCCACGCCGTGGTGCTGGAACAGGCCAAGGAATCGCTCGAGCAGAAACGCCACCAGTTCGACCTGGCGTTCGAAGAAAAACGCAAGAAGCTGACCCAAGGCGACGAGCTGCCCCCGGGCGTGCTCAAGATGATCAAGGTGTACCTGGCCGTCAAGCGTCGCCTGCAGCCTGGCGACAAGATGGCCGGCCGCCACGGCAACAAGGGTGTCGTCTCGCGCATCACGCCGGTCGAAGACATGCCCCACATGGCCGACGGTACCGCCGCCGACATCGTGTTGAACCCGCTGGGCGTGCCTTCCCGGATGAACGTCGGGCAGGTGCTCGAAGTGCACTTGGGCTGGGCTGCCAAGGGCGTGGGCCATCGTATTGCCGATATGCTGCGCGACGAGCGCACGGCGCAGGTGAAGAACGTGCGTGCCTATCTGGACAAGGTGTACAACACCTCCGGCACGGGCGAGCAGGTCGACACCCTGACCGATGACGAAGTCATGGAACTGGCGCAGAACCTCAAGAACGGCGTGCCGTTCGCGACGCCGGTGTTCGACGGCGCCACCGAGGAAGAAATCGGCAAGATGCTCGAACTGGCCTACCCCGACGACGTCGCCCAGCGCATGCGCCTGACCGAATCGCGTACGCAGGCGTGGCTGTTCGACGGTCGTACCGGCGAGCAATTCGAGCGTCCGGTCACCGTGGGCTACATGCACTACCTGAAGCTGCACCACTTGGTCGACGACAAGATGCATGCCCGTTCCACCGGCCCGTACTCGCTGGTGACCCAGCAGCCGCTGGGCGGCAAGGCGCAATTCGGCGGCCAGCGTTTCGGCGAAATGGAAGTGTGGGCGCTGGAAGCGTACGGCGCCGCCTACACGCTGCAGGAAATGTTGACGGTGAAATCCGACGACATCACCGGCCGCACCAAGGTATACGAAAACATCGTCAAGGGCGACCACGTCATCGATGCCGGCATGCCGGAATCGTTCAACGTGCTGGTCAAAGAGATCCGCTCGTTGGCCCTCGACATGGATTTGGAGCGTAACTGATGAAAGCGCTACTCGACCTCTTTAAACAAGTCTCGCAAGACGAGCAGTTCGATGCCATCAAGATCGGCATCGCCTCGCCCGAGAAAATTCGCTCGTGGTCCTACGGCGAAGTCCGTAAGCCCGAAACGATCAACTACCGCACGTTCAAGCCCGAGCGCGACGGCCTGTTCTGCTCGAAGATCTTTGGCCCGATCAAAGACTACGAGTGCTTGTGCGGCAAGTACAAGCGGCTGAAGCACCGTGGCGTAATCTGCGAAAAGTGCGGTGTCGAAGTTACCGTGGCCAAGGTGCGCCGCGAGCGCATGGGCCACATCGAGCTGGCCAGCCCGGTCGCGCACATCTGGTTCCTGAAGAGCCTGCCGTCGCGCCTGGGCATGGTGCTCGACATGACGCTGCGCGACATCGAACGCGTGCTGTATTTCGAAGCCTGGTGCGTCATCGAACCTGGCATGACGCCGCTCAAGCGCGGCCAGATCATGTCCGACGACGACTTCCTGGCCAAGACCGAAGAGTACGGCGACGACTTCCGTGCCCTGATGGGCGCGGAAGCCGTGCGCGAACTGCTGCGTACCATCGATATCGACCGTGAAGTGGAAACGCTGCGCGGCGAGCTCAAGGCCACCAGTTCCGAAGCCAAGATCAAGAAGATCTCCAAGCGCCTGAAGGTGCTGGAAGGCTTCCAGAAGTCTGGCATCAAGGCCGAATGGATGGTCATGGAAGTGCTGCCCGTGCTGCCGCCGGACCTGCGTCCGCTGGTACCGCTCGATGGCGGCCGTTTCGCCACGTCCGACCTGAACGACCTGTACCGCCGCGTCATCAACCGCAATAACCGCCTCAAGCGCCTGCTCGAACTGAAGGCGCCTGAAATCATCTTGCGCAACGAAAAGCGCATGCTGCAAGAGGCCGTCGATTCGCTGCTCGACAACGGTCGTCGCGGCAAGGCCATGACGGGCGCCAACAAGCGCCAGTTGAAGTCGCTGGCCGACATGATCAAGGGCAAGAGCGGCCGCTTCCGCCAGAACCTGCTGGGCAAGCGCGTCGACTACTCGGGCCGTTCGGTCATCGTGGTGGGCCCGCAGCTCAAGCTGCACCAGTGCGGCCTGCCCAAGCTGATGGCGCTGGAATTGTTCAAGCCCTTCATTTTCAATCGTCTTGAAATGATGGGCCTGGCCACCACCATCAAGGCCGCCAAGAAACTGGTCGAAAGCCAGGAGCCGGTGGTCTGGGACATCCTGGAAGAAGTCATCCGCGAGCATCCGGTCATGCTGAACCGGGCGCCCACGCTGCACCGCCTGGGCATTCAGGCGTTCGAGCCTGTGCTGATCGAAGGCAAGGCCATCCAGCTGCACCCGCTGGTTTGCGCGGCGTTCAACGCCGACTTCGACGGTGACCAGATGGCCGTGCACGTGCCGCTGTCGCTGGAAGCCCAGCTCGAAGCACGTACGCTGATGCTGGCCTCGAACAACGTACTGTTCCCGGCCAACGGCGAACCGTCGATCGTGCCGTCGCAGGATATCGTGCTGGGCCTGTACTACACGACCCGCGAGCGCATCAACGGCAAGGGCGAAGGCATTTTCTTCACCGATGTTGCCGAAGTGCAGCGTGCCTACGACAACGGCGAAGTCGAGCTGCAGTCGCGCATCACCGTGCGCCTGACGGAATACGAACGCGACGACAACGACGCGTTCCAGCCCGTGCTGCGCCGCCACGAAACCACCGTGGGGCGTGCGCTGTTGTCCGAGATCCTGCCCAAGGGCCTGCCCTTCACGGTGCTGAACAAGGCACTCAAGAAGAAGGAAATCTCGCGCCTGATCAATCAGTCGTTCCGCCGCTGCGGCCTGCGCGACACGGTGATCTTCGCCGACAAGCTGATGCAGTCGGGCTTCCGCCTGGCGACCCGCGGCGGTATTTCCATCGCCATGGGCGACATGCTGATCCCCAAGGCCAAGGAAGGCATCCTGGCCGAGGCCAGCCGCGAAGTGAAGGAAATCGACAAGCAGTACTCGTCGGGTCTGGTCACGTCCCAGGAACGCTACAACAATGTGGTCGACATCTGGGGCAAGGCCAGCGACAAGGTCGGCAAGGCGATGATGGAACAACTGGCCACCGAGCCCGTGACCAACCGTCACGGCGAAGAAGTGCGCCAGGAATCGTTCAACTCGATCTACATGATGGCCGACTCGGGCGCCCGCGGTTCGGCCGCCCAGATCCGCCAGCTGGCGGGTATGCGCGGTCTGATGGCCAAGCCCGACGGTTCCATCATCGAGACGCCCATCACCGCGAACTTCCGTGAAGGGCTGAACGTACTGCAGTACTTCATCTCGACTCACGGCGCGCGTAAAGGCCTGGCCGATACCGCACTGAAGACGGCAAACTCGGGCTACCTGACCCGCCGTCTGGTCGACGTGACGCAAGACCTGGTCATTATCGAAGACGATTGCGGCACCACCCACGGTTATGCCATGAAGGCGCTGGTCGAAGGCGGCGAAGTCATCGAGCCGTTGCGCGACCGCATCCTGGGCCGCGTGGCTGCCATCGACGTGGTCAACCCCGACACGCAGGAAACCGCGATCGTCGCCGGCACGCTGCTCGACGAAGACCTGGTCGATCTGATCGATCGCATCGGCGTCGACGAAGTGAAGGTGCGCACGCCGCTCACCTGCGAAACCCGTCATGGCCTGTGCGCGCACTGCTATGGCCGCGACCTCGGCCGCGGCTCGCACGTGAACGTGGGCGAAGCGGTGGGCGTCATCGCTGCCCAGTCCATCGGCGAACCGGGTACGCAGCTCACCATGCGGACCTTCCACATCGGTGGTGCGGCGTCGCGTTCGGCCCTGGCCAGCGCGGTGGAAACCAAGTCCACCGGCAAGGTCGGTTTTGCCAGCACGATGCGTTACGTCACCAACGCCAAGGGCGAGCGCGTGGCCATCTCGCGTTCGGGCGAATTGGCGATCTACGACGACAACAGCCGCGAACGCGAACGTCACAAGATCCCCTATGGCGCTACGGTGCTGGTCGGCGACGGCGAAGCCGTCAAGGCCGGCACCCGCCTGGCGGCCTGGGATCCGCTGACCCGGCCGATCGTGTCCGAGTACGGCGGCGCGGTGCGCTTCGAGAACATCGAAGAAGGCGTTACCGTTGCCAAGCAGCTCGACGAGATCACCGGCCTGTCGACCTTGGTGGTGATCACGCCCAAGACGCGCGGCGGCAAGATCGTTACCCGTCCGCAAATCAAGCTGGTCAACGATAGCGGCGAAGACGTCAAGATCGCCGGTACCGATCACTCCGTGAACATCTCGTTCCCGGTGGGCGCGCTGATCACCGTGCGCGACGGCCAACAAGTGTCGGTGGGCGAGGTGCTGGCGCGTATTCCGCAAGAATCGCAAAAGACCCGCGACATCACCGGCGGTCTGCCGCGCGTGGCCGAGCTGTTCGAAGCACGTTCACCCAAGGACGCCGGCATGCTGGCCGACGTGACGGGTACCGTATCGTTCGGCAAGGACACCAAGGGCAAGCAGCGCCTGGTGATCACCGACCTGGAAGGCGTCAGCCACGAGTTCCTGATCCCCAAGGAAAAGCAGGTGCTGGTGCACGATGGCCAAGTGGTGAACAAGGGCGAAATGATCGTCGACGGCCCCGCCGATCCGCACGACATCCTGCGTCTGCAGGGTATCGAGAAGCTGGCGACCTACATCGTCGACGAGGTCCAGGACGTCTATCGTCTGCAAGGCGTGAAGATCAACGACAAGCACATCGAAGTGATTGTTCGTCAGATGCTGCGCCGAGTGAACATCGTCGATGCTGGCGACACCGAGTTCATCCCGGGCGAACAGGTCGAGCGTTCCGAGCTGTTGAACCAAAACGATCGCGTCACGGCTGAAGACAAGCGTCCGGCTGTGTACGATAACGTGCTGCTGGGCATCACGAAGGCTTCGCTGTCGACTGACTCGTTCATCTCGGCCGCTTCGTTCCAGGAAACCACTCGTGTCCTGACCGAAGCCGCCATCATGGGCAAGCGCGACGACCTGCGTGGCTTGAAGGAAAACGTCATCGTCGGCCGCCTGATCCCGGCGGGTACCGGCCTGGCTTATCACATTGCCCGCAAGGACAAGGAAGCCCTGGAAGCCGCCGAGCGCGAAGCCGCGCGGCAACTGGCCAATCCGTTCGAGGATGCGCCGGTTACCGTCGATGCCGATGCGCCGCAGTCTGGCGCTGGCCAGGAAGGCCCTGCCGAATAAAGGCGCCTTTCTGTTCCGGCGGGTGCCGGCGGCCATGCCGCCGGCACCATGCAAAAGACCGCTGAGCAATCAGCGGTCTTTTTTCGCCCGGCCACAAGACAAAGAAAGCGCCCCTTTGGGGGGCGGCAGCAAGCCGAAGGGCGCAGCCAGGGGGCTTCGCCCCCGCCGCGGCCGTACTTTTGTGGGTCAGCTACCCGCGCGTGCTTGTGCAGCCTTGAATACCGGCCCCCACTGCGGATGACCTGCTTCGTTGGGCGCCAGCGTGAACGCTGAATCCAATTGCAAAATACGTACAAAGGTGTCTTCGCACAGTTGCGCGTAGTTGCGCACGCAATAGCTGAAAGCCTGCAATTTGTACGCTTCGACCCGCATGGATTTGGGTGCGGTTGCGATATCGCCAGACGTGGCAACGGTGCGGATGACAGTACCGTACTGGCCACTCGCATATTGCTGCCGGACCTGGGTCATCGTATCCTCGGCGGCTTGCGAGGGCGGTGCTTCAAAGCCGGTGCCCATACTGGTGCAGCCACCAAGAAGCACTAAAAGGCAAAACAAAGAGGGCAAGAAAGCGCGAGTCTTCATGAGCGGTTGAGCCTGTGCCTGTGGGAGGAAAGAGTCACATCCTGTTCCTGGCGTAGTCATTATGAAATGAAGCCCGGCAGGATGCTCGGATAATATCCGTTGTATGAATCAATGGCACATGCTGCAGCGCACTAAATATGCGTCCTACTGCTAGGTTAGGTTATAAAAAGTAACTTCGGTAAACTCAGCGCCACGCTTACGCGAGAATCGAACGCCTGTCACATGGCGCATGGTTTACCGTCCATTCCAGTTTATCGGTCATGTTTTCCTCCGCCGGCTTTACCTCGCCGCGTGGTCCGTTCGCCGGTGCCGCGCCCCTAGCTCATCGCCCGCTTAGTGCCATTGCGGCAACCACTGCCGGCGGTGTACCGCAGGCCCGCATCCAGCGCATCATCGCCGAACTCATTCCGGTGCTCGACGATCTGCACCGGGATGGCCGCATCTGTGGCGATATCTCGGTCCATTCGGTAGGCATGGATGAAGCCGGACGGGCGCACCTGATGGCGCTGTCCGGCTACTCTCGTCTTGGCGAGCCTGCATTGACGCCCGGCTACGCGCCGTTCGAACTGTATACCGAAGCACCGGAATGGCCGCGCGGCCCGTGGACAGACATCTACGCCTTGAGCGCGATGGCCTATTCCCTGGTTACCGGCCGGCGGCCGCCAGCGGCGTCCGAACGGCGCGTATCGGAAACCTATCGTCCCCTGGCGGCATTGGGCCTGGCCAAGTACGACGCCAGTTTCCTGGCGTCGATCGATGCAGGGCTGGCGATCATTCCGGCAGACCGTCCGCAAACCATGCAGGCATTCGCGGATTCGCTGGCGTTGCCGTCCGCACCGCAGGCATCCCAGGCGGTTCCCGCGGCTGCGGAAACGGTCGCGCCTGCGGTGGCCGCCGAAACTCCCTATACGCCACGGCGCGGCAACTTCCGTTCGTTCATGCATGCAGCGCTGCTGGGTATCGCAACCCTGGGTGTATCCGCTTATTGGTGGGGCCGCCTGACAAAGGCGCCGGAAGGCGTAATTACCCATTCTGAATCTGCCCTGACCCAGGTCCGGGTACCCGACACGGCGGTCTCGCCAGCTTTGTCGTCGCCGCCATCGGCCGCGCCTGCACCGGCCGCGGTTGCCCCATTGGCGCAATGGCAAACGAGCTACCCCACCGCCGAAGAGGCCGCCGCCGCGTCAGCGCTGCTGGCCGAGTCGGCGCCTGATGATAAACCCGCCGAAGCGGCGCCACCGCCACCACCACCGCCACCGTCCCCGGTCCGGGTCAGCATCAATGTGCGGCCATGGGGCGAAATTCTGGTCAATGGCGTGTCGCGCGGCGTGACGCCGCCGCTAAAGACTCTGCGCCTGGCGCCTGGCAAGTATTCCGTGACCATACGCAATACTGCGCAGCCGCCTTATCGCACGACACTGGAAGTGAAGGCGGGCAAGCCCGCCATGATCACTCACATATTTCGATGAGCGCACCCAGCCGGGCCGTCCATGGTCAGGCTTGGTAGGCCTCGTCGTCCAGGGCCATGGGCAGGCTCAAGGTAAACCGCGCACCGGCGCCGCGCTCACTATGTACGGAAATGCGGCCACCATGGCGTAGCGCCACCGTGCGCACGAACGGCAGGCCCAGCCCAGCGCCGCTGGTGCTGGAACGATGCGCCTCTCCCGTACGAAAGAACGGCTCGAACAAGCGTGCCTGGTCTTCTGGCGCAATGCCTGGGCCGGCATCTTCGACCTCGATATCCCAGCTGTCCGAGGCGGCACGAACGCGCAACAGTATCCGGCTGCCGTCGGGGCTGTACTTGATGGCGTTATCCAGCAGGTTGTAGAGGGCTCGCATGATCAGCATCTGATCGCCGTAGGCCAGTGCCGCGGACTTTGGGGCCTGCACATCCAGCGCAATGCCGCGTGCCTGGGCCGACGCCCAGAATTCGTCGGTAGCCTCGCGCACCAGATCGGCAAGGTCCAGCTTTGCATGCGCAATGTCCATCGATTCGGCGCGGGTAAGCTGGATGAAATCGTCGACCAGCCGCAGCGTGCGGTTGGCCAGATGCGCGATACGTGTCAGCGCGTCGACCGGATGGGCATCGGCGTGGCCCGCCTGGTTCAACGCAACCAGGGCCAATATCGAATTCTGCGGCGCCCGCATGTCATGCGAGATGAATCGCAGGGTCTCTTCGCGTTGCCGCTCGGCCTGGCGTACGTTGGTAACGTCGCTCAGCGTCACCACCAATCCGGCGTGGGCGCCTTGCGCCGTACGGATAGGCGCACATCGCAGCAATAAATCCTGTCCTGCACGGTCGCGTACTTCAACGTTGGTGCGCGACGGGGCTGCACCGTGCAGGCCGGTCTCATGGCCATGCACGCGCAAGGCCTCGCGCACCAATTGTTGGATGGCGGACTCGTCGAAGGCCTGCACCAGGGCTGGAGCCAGCGCCCGCCCGATGCGGGGCGGCCGGATGCTCAGGTTCAGGAAATACATGATGGCGGGGCGATTGCGAAACTGCAGCCGGCCGGCTTGGTCGATGACCAGCGTGGCATCGGGCATGCCGTCCAGGCCATCGATCAGGAAGCGCCGCAGGTTGCGCACCCGGCTCAGTGTGCGGTCGAGTTCATCCACATGCTGGTCCAGCGATCGCCCGATGCGCCCGACCTGGGGTCCTGCCTCATCCAGGACAGGCGGATACTCGAGGCGTAGCCGCTTCATTTCACCGTCCATATAGCGCAAAGCGGCCTCTTGGCTGCGCCAACTCCATAGCGGGTAGCACGTTGCAACGCCCAGCAGCGCCGCGGTTGGCGGAATCCATGTATTGCCCCACCACAATGCCGCCAGCGCGACAGCCAGAACGGCCGCCAGCAGCGCCGCGCTGCAGAACACCGCATGGCGCGGCGACAGACGGGGCAATGCCAGGCACAGCAACAATACGGGAATGGCACTGGCCAGCGCGGTCTGCCAGGCTTGTGCCGGCTGTACCACCAGGCCCTGGCGGGCCGAGTGCAGCAAGTTGGCCATGATCTCGACGCCCGAAATCCCGCTCGCACGATGCGATACCGGGGCGGGGAATATGTCGCCCATGCCTGTGGCCCAGGCTCCCACCAGCACGTACTTGTCCTGGAAGAGCTCGGGCGGTGCTTCGCCGCGCAGCACGGCCAGGTAAGACACCGCCTGGAAGTGGCCGGGCGGGCCTGCATAGGGGATGAGCGAGGTGTCGGCCGGTGCCAACTGTCCAAGAAAGTCGCGTGCCGTCGAGGCGTGGCCGCCGGCCTGCAGCATGGCCAAGGCAAAATGGTTCCATTGCTCGCCGCCTACGCGGCGAGTCCAGGTGGTGCGTCGCACGACGCCATCGTCGTCCAGGCCAATATTGATATAACCCAATCCCGCAGCGGCCTGAGCCAGCGGCTTCAGGGGCAGGTCGACATGCGCGGGCTGCCCGAGATTGTCCAGTACCACCGGCAGCACGACGCGTCCGTGCCGGCGGATCGCGTCGGCCAGCATTCGGTCGCTGTCAAGGTTGTGTTCGTCGGCCTCGGCAAACACGATGTCCAGCCCCACTGCGCGCGCGCCGTGCAAACGATCCAGCAACGCCGCATGTATCGCGCGCGGCCAAGGCCAGCGCCCCAAAGCCGCCACGGTCAGGTCGTCGATCATGACAATCAGCACATCGTCCGGCGCCGTCCGGCTCGTCAGCGAGATGGCGCGGTCATAGATCATCTGGTCGATGCGGCCCAATCCGTTGACCGCACCCAGCAGGGCGGCCAGGGCTACCAGGATGACAGTCAGCAGTCGCCGCGCGTGCGGACTGGTGCGGCGGCTGTCAGCCATGGTCGGCATGAGCGTCTCAATAGTCGGCCAACGTGACGGCGCCGCCATCGGACAACGATACGGGCAAGCCCGACACAGTCATCAGAATATTGGTTCCCTCGAATGTCAGGCGCGCATCGCGGCCCTGCAGCCCGGCTTCATCGATGGCACGCACGGCGACATGGTAGGTGCCGCTGCCCGGCGCCGAAAAGCGGATGTCTGTGCTGTTGAAGCGGCTGGACGAAGTCAGTTCCAGGCCTTCGGCATCGCGCGATACTTGCACTTGATATGCCACCGCGCCTGGCACGGACGAGACGGCCGCCGTCCATTGGCCCGAACCGGCGCGTTGCGGGGCGCCGAGTTGCGGCGCGGGCAGCAGGGGCCGGATGCCGGAGAGCACGCCGTCGGCGCCGACGGCGGCGCCAAAGCCAGTTGCGACCGCAACGGCCCGGCCCGGCGCGTTGTCGGGTGCGTGCGGCTGCAGCCTTACGCTGCCGTCGATAACCTCGCTGCGTGCGCCTTGCACATGGGCCTGGACGCGAAAGCGCGTGCCGCGCACGCCTGTAACGGCCACGGGTGTGCGCACCTCGAAGCGGCCCACGCCTTGCCCGGACGGCGCGACATGCGAATCCACGACACCGCGCTCCACCCTCAGGACCGAATCGGTCAGTGCCTCGCCTTCGAACTGACGCAAGCGCTCCAGGTGGGTAGCGCCTTCCTGGGGCAGCGTGACTTTGCTGCCATCGGCCAGTTGCAGGGTAACAAAGCCATTGGCCGATGTCGTGATGGTCGAGCCTTCGGCCACTGGCATGCCCACGCGCAGCGGCGTGCCATCCATACTGGCGCTTCCGCTCACGTGCACGGCGCGCGCCTGGGCCGGAATTTCCGGAATCAGGGCAAGCGGGATGCGCAGTTCGGACCCGATCACCAGGCGATAGGGGTCGTCGACGGAATTCAGGCGCTGCAAGGTCGCCCAGTTCGATTCGTTACGCGTATAGGTACCAGCCAGGCGGATCAGCGTGTCTCCTTGGCGGATACGGTAAATGAAATCATCACCCAGCGCCCCGGCGGGCTGCGCCGATGCAAGCGTGCCGGACGCGGCCGCACTCAAGGTGATGAATATGCGTATGAAACGCGAGAGCATGTATCAAAGTCTCCGATGCCAGGTTCTATGTCTTGTATGGCGGCTTCGTCGCGTTAGCGCCATCATTGAGGACTTCAAGCCGATATCCCAGTGCATATGACGAAGCCAGCCGCACGCCATTTTCCGGACGCAACCGAAGCTTCTGGCGGATATTGGACAAGTGCGTGTCCAGCGTGCGTGACGTTGCGGGAATTTCACGATTCCAGACACTCTCGGCCAGCACATCGCGCGACAGCAGGCGGCCCACATTGCGAAAGAACAAATGCGCTAACTCGAACTCTTTAGGCGCTAACATGACGGCTTCGCCGCTCAACGTGATAGTTCGGCCAGTGGGGTCGATGCGATATGCGGCAACCGAGAATGGGTTGTGATCAGCTTGTGCCGCCTGGCTTCGCCGCAGCAATGCCGCGATGCGCGCCAGCAGCTCGGCCGGCCGCAGGGGCTTGACGACATAGTCGTCGGCACCCGCCTGCAGGCCTTGTACCAAGTCGGCCTCCTGGCTGCGGCTCGTGACGAAAATGATGGGAATCTGCATGCCCAGTGTGGCGCGCAGCCGTCGCAGCACTTCATCGCCGTCCATATCCGGCACATGCCAATCCAGCAGAATCAAGTCGAACGATTGGTCGCGCAGGGCCGCCAGCAGGTCACGGCTGCACTGATAGCTATGGCAGGTGTAGCCGGCTGAATCCAGAACCTGCTGAATATGCCGTGCCTGGTCCAGGTCGTCTTCCAGCGAGGCTATCTGCATAGTCAAATTCTTTGTTTAGAAGAGCGCTTCTTCGCCCAGTAGCCAGGCTCGCGCGATGTATTAGCGAGGCCATACTGCACTGCGATGATAACTCGCTGTTGCGCATTCTCCGATTCTGCAACATTGTGAATGTCAAGCAATGTCAAGTTGACAAACATTGACTACGAATTCGCGCAAGATGAAGCCACACTGTCTCAGATATACCGCGTTGCGCAAAGGCCCGTAAACCAGGAACTACGCGGAAAAAGCGGGCTTCAGGGACAATGTTATGAAGCAATTGAAAGTACTCATCATGGTGTCCGATGCAACAATCCGTGGGCACTCGGTAACAACGATGTTGCAGGCCGGCATCGCCGCGGAAGGATGCGGCACGCCACTCGAACTGTTCAATCAGCTGAGCGCCGACCGATTCGATGCCGTCGTGCTCGACATCTGCGAGCTGGGCGAGATCGGCTACGCACTGCTGTCGCGCCTGCGCGCTTCCCCGGCGCTGGGCATCGTCGTGATCGGCGCCACGCTGGGCGTGGAAAGCCGCCTTCGCTGTCTGCAAAGCGGTGCCGATATCTGCCTGCCTGATCCGCTGGACTGCCGCGAATTGGCCTGCGTGTTGCTGGCATTGGCACGGCGGCTGCCGGGCCGCGCGGCGCGGGTCGCTGAAGAGCCCGAAATCGCCCCCGAGGGTGCCGGCCGCTGGGAATTGCGCGACCAGAGCTGGACCTTGGTGTCGCCCGCCGGCATAGCGATTTCGCTGTCGGCCAACGAGCGGCTCGTGGTTCGGACTTTGCTAGATGTTACGGGACGCGCGGTCGGCCGTGCCGAACTCAACCAGCAGCTCGAGACCGACAGCAATACTGGCCGTACCGGCGGGGCGCGCAGCATCGATGTCATCGTCAGCCGCCTGCGCCGCAAGGCCGAGCTGGCCGGCGTCATCCTGCCCATCCGCACGGTCTACGGCAGCGGCTACCTGTTCGCCGATCGATAGCTCCTGGTTTGCCGCCTTCGCCGTTCCTGCCTCGGCACATGACGCCCAGCCGGGCCGAATAGGGGGCCCTGCCCCGGGCTTTGACATACCTATTGTTCTAGGTTATGCTGACGGGCTTACTGCTTTATTTGCGCATAAAGAAGGCTAGTCACTTTCATGGCTGCCGGTCTTTGTGCGTTTTTGTCTGCAAGACCCGCTCTTTTACGTACGGAACGTTTGAGGCGGTTTTGCGTGAACTGCCTCTCGCTGGTGCAGCGGCCTTGTCCTTCACTTCAGGTCAGGCAATTCACCAGGGACACGAGTACATAAAGTACTTACCAGTGGTACGTAAAAGGGATTTCAAAGGTCATGCCTACCATTAGCCAACTCGTGCGCAAGCCGCGCGAAGTCAGCATCATCAAGAGCAAGAGCCCCGCGCTCGAAAACTGCCCGCAACGCCGCGGCGTGTGCACCCGCGTGTACACCACCACCCCCAAGAAGCCGAACTCCGCCCTGCGTAAGGTTGCGAAGGTGCGTCTCACCAACGGCTACGAAGTGATTTCGTACATCGGCGGTGAAGGCCACAACCTGCAAGAGCACTCGGTGGTTCTGGTGCGCGGCGGCCGTGTGAAAGACCTTCCGGGTGTGCGCTACCACATCGTGCGTGGCTCGCTCGACCTGCAAGGCGTCAAGGATCGCAAGCAGGCACGTTCGAAGTACGGCGCCAAGCGTCCGAAGAAGGCCTGATACCGTATTTTTGGCAGTACCCCCGGTTGCGCGCAAGCGCCACCAGGACAGTGCAACCGCGCCACCCCCCCGTCGGGACGGTGCGCGGCACGTAAGGGGTCGTCCCATTGGGCGGCCATGGCCGTGTCACCAGACATGGTTCAACTGAACAGACACAAGGAAGCAACATGCCCCGTCGTCGCGAAGTACCCAAGCGCGAGATCCTGCCCGATCCCAAGTTCGGCAGCGTCGAGCTCGCCAAATTCATGAACGTCGTCATGCTGGACGGCAAGAAGGCCGTCGCCGAGCGCATCATCTATGGCGCGCTCGAGCAAGTGCAAGCCAAGACCGGCAAAGAGCCGATCGAGGTTTTCAGCCTGGCGATCAACAACATCAAGCCGATCGTCGAAGTGAAAAGCCGCCGCGTGGGCGGTGCCAACTACCAAGTGCCGGTTGAAGTGCGCCCCGTGCGCCGCCTGGCCTTGGCCATGCGTTGGCTGCGCGAAGCCGCAAAGAAGCGCGGTGAAAAGTCGATGGATCTGCGCCTGGCCGGCGAACTGATCGACGCCTCGGAAGGGCGCGGCGCCGCGATGAAGAAACGCGAAGACACGCACAAGATGGCCGAGGCCAACAAGGCCTTCAGCCATTTCCGCTGGTAATTTAAGGATCAACCTACCATGGCCCGCAAAACCCCGATCGAGCGCTATCGCAACATTGGTATCTCTGCGCACATCGATGCAGGGAAAACCACCACGACCGAACGCATCCTGTTCTATACCGGCGTCAACCACAAGATTGGCGAAGTGCATGATGGCGCAGCCACCATGGACTGGATGGAGCAAGAGCAAGAGCGTGGCATTACCATCACGTCGGCCGCTACGACGGCGTTTTGGCGCGGCATGGCTGGCAACTATCCCGAACACCGCATCAACATCATCGACACCCCGGGCCACGTGGACTTCACCATCGAGGTGGAACGCTCCATGCGCGTGCTCGACGGCGCTTGCATGGTGTACTGCGCGGTGGGTGGTGTGCAGCCGCAGTCCGAAACCGTGTGGCGCCAGGCCAACAAGTACGGCGTGCCCCGCCTGGCGTTCGTCAACAAGATGGACCGCACCGGTGCCAATTTCTTCAAGGTCTACGAACAGTTGAAGACGCGCCTGCGCGCCAACCCCGTGCCCATCGTGATCCCGATCGGCGCCGAAGACACCTTCAAGGGTGTCATCGACCTGGTCAAGATGAAGGCCATCGTCTGGGACGAAGCCAGCCAAGGCACCAAGTTCGACTACACCGACATTCCGGCCGAACTCGAAGGCCCCGCCAACGAATGGCGTGAAAAGCTGGTCGAAGCGGCTGCCGAGTCCACCGAGGAACTGATGAACAAGTACCTCGAGACAGGCTCGCTGGATGAGGCCGAAATCAACGTCGCGATCCGCCAGCGCACCATCGCCGGCGAGATCCAGCCGATGCTGTGCGGCACCGCCTTCAAGAACAAGGGCGTGCAGCGCATGCTCGACGCCGTCATCGACTACCTGCCTTCCCCGATCGACATCCCGCCGGTCGATGGCCAGGACGACGATGGCAATCCTGTTTCGCGCAAGGCTGACGACGGCGAAAAACTGTCGGCGCTGGCGTTCAAGCTGATGAGCGACCCCTTCGTGGGCCAACTCACGTTCGTGCGCGTGTATTCGGGCGTGCTGAAGTCCGGCGACACCGTCTACAACCCGATCAAGGGCAAGAAAGAGCGCGTTGGCCGTCTGCTGCAGATGCATGCCAACAACCGCGAAGAAATCAAGGAAGTTCTGGCAGGCGACATCGCCGCCGTGGTTGGCCTGAAAGACGTCACCACCGGCGAAACGCTGTGCGATATCGATTCGCACATCCTGCTCGAGCGCATGGAGTTCCCCGAACCCGTGATTTCCCAGGCCGTCGAACCCAAGTCCAAGGCCGACCAGGAAAAGATGGGCCTGGCCCTGTCGCGCCTGGCCCAGGAAGACCCGTCGTTCCGCGTGCGCAGCGACGAAGAATCCGGCCAGACCATCATCTCGGGCATGGGCGAGCTGCACCTGGAAATCCTGGTCGATCGCATGAGGCGCGAATTCGGCGTGGAAGCCAACGTCGGCAAGCCCCAAGTGGCCTACCGCGAAACCATCCGCAAGATCTGCGACGAAATCGAAGGCAAGTTCGTCAAGCAGTCGGGCGGTCGTGGCCAGTACGGTCACGTGGTGCTCAAGCTCGAGCCGCTCCCCCCGGGCGGCGGCTACGAGTTCGTGGATGCCATCAAGGGCGGCGTGGTGCCGCGCGAGTACATTCCCGCGGTCGACAAGGGCATCCAGGAAACCCTGCCCGCAGGTATCCTGGCCGGCTATCCGGTGGTGGACATCAAGGCGACGCTGTTCTTCGGTTCGTACCACGACGTGGACTCGAACGAAAACGCGTTCAAGATGGCCGCTTCGATGGCCTTCAAGGACGGCATGCGCAAGGCCAGCCCGGTGCTGCTCGAGCCCATGATGGCTGTTGAAGTCGAAACGCCTGAAGACTACGCTGGTACCGTGATGGGCGATTTGTCCTCGCGGCGCGGCATGGTGCAGGGCATGGAAGACATGGTCGGCGGCGGCAAGACCATCAAGGCCGAGGTTCCCTTGGCCGAGATGTTCGGTTACGCCACCAACCTGCGCTCGCTGACGCAAGGTCGTGCCACGTACACGATGGAATTCAAGCATTACTCCGAGGCCCCCAAGAACGTCGCTGACGAAGTCATCGCCGCTCGGGCCAAGTAAATAACCGTCGCCGCGTCTCCGTGATCCGGGGGCGCGGCAAATCATCCCAGTTTCCTTGAAAGTCAAAGGATAGAGATCATGGCAAAAGGCAAGTTTGAACGTACCAAGCCGCACGTGAACGTGGGTACGATTGGTCACGTTGACCACGGCAAAACGACGTTGACGGCGGCCATCACGACCGTGCTGTCGAACAAGTTCGGCGGGGAAGCCCGCGGCTACGACCAGATCGACGCGGCGCCCGAAGAGAAGGCACGTGGCATCACGATCAACACGGCGCACGTGGAATACGAGACGGCGAACCGTCACTACGCGCACGTTGATTGCCCGGGTCACGCGGACTACGTCAAGAACATGATCACGGGTGCGGCGCAGATGGACGGCGCGATCCTGGTGTGTTCGGCCGCAGACGGCCCGATGCCGCAGACGCGCGAGCACATTTTGCTGTCGCGCCAGGTTGGCGTGCCGTACATCATCGTGTTCCTGAACAAGGCCGACATGGTCGATGATGCCGAGTTGCTCGAGCTGGTGGAGATGGAAGTCCGCGAACTGCTGTCGAAGTACGACTTTCCGGGCGACGACACGCCGATCGTGAAGGGTTCGGCCAAGCTGGCGCTCGAGGGCGACAAGGGCGAGCTGGGCGAGCAGGCGATCCTGAAGCTGGCCGAGGCGCTGGACACGTACATCCCGACGCCCGAGCGTGCGGTCGACGGTGCGTTCCTGATGCCGGTCGAAGACGTGTTCTCGATCTCGGGTCGTGGCACGGTGGTGACGGGCCGTATCGAGCGTGGCGTGGTCAAGGTGGGCGAGGAAATCGAGATCGTGGGCATCAAGCCGACGGTCAAGACGACGTGCACGGGCGTGGAGATGTTCCGCAAGCTGCTCGACCAGGGCCAGGCGGGCGACAACGTGGGTATTTTGCTGCGCGGCACCAAGCGCGAAGACGTCGAGCGTGGCCAAGTGCTGGCCAAGCCGGGTTCGATCACGCCGCACACGGAATTCACCGCCGAGGTGTACATTCTGTCCAAGGAAGAAGGCGGGCGTCACACGCCGTTCTTCAACGGTTATCGTCCGCAGTTCTACTTCCGCACGACGGACGTGACCGGCTCGATCGACCTGCCCAAGGACAAGGAAATGGTGCTGCCGGGCGACAACGTGTCGATGACGGTCAAGTTGCTGGCCCCGATCGCCATGGAAGAAGGTCTGCGTTTCGCCATCCGTGAAGGCGGCCGTACCGTCGGCGCCGGCGTCGTCGCCAAAATCATCGCCTAAGGCGCACACAAACCAGCGAAGGCGGCGGGTCCTCTTCTACCGCCTTCGCTTTTCGTTCTTTGGGAAACACCATGAAAAACCAGAAGATCCGTATCCGCTTGAAAGCCTTTGATTACAAGCTGATCGATCAGTCCGCGGCCGAGATCGTCGACACCGCCAAGCGCACTGGCGCTGTGGTGCGCGGCCCGGTTCCGCTGCCTACGCGTATCCGCCGCTATGACGTGCTGCGTTCGCCTCACGTGAACAAGTCGTCGCGCGACCAGTTCGAAATCCGCACCCATCAGCGCCTGATGGACATCGTGGACCCCACCGACAAGACCGTGGACGCTTTGATGCGCCTGGACCTGCCGGCCGGTGTCGACGTGGAAATCGCGCTGCAGTAAGTTTGCCGGAACCGCTTGCTTCGGTAAGCGGTATGCAGAACAAGGCCGTACCCGCAAGGGTGCGGCCTTTGTTTTTGGGTCGACGTCTTTGTTCGCCGCGCCAGGCATCTAGTGGAATCCACCCATAGGGATTTCACTTATATGGAAAAAAAACCATCAAATTAAAATAAAAATGAAATTTTGGCCGAAATAGTTCACTCTATCTTCAATGCGTGAATACGCCGCCTACGTGGTTCCCAGCGGCCTGCACGCTCACCGGAGCAAGCCATGCAGATTCACAGATTCTGCGCAGGACTGGCGCTGTGCGCCGCTATCGGCGCGACGTCGGCCGCAATGGCCGAAACCACCCTCAATGCCAGCATCTGGTTTCCTGAGACGCAACCGCTGACCCGGTACGGTTATCAGGAATGGGCCAAGAAAGTCGAGCAGGCGTCTGGTGGCGACCTGAAGATCAAGGTCTTTACTGACACGACCCTGCTTCCCGTCGTGGCGCACCTGAGCGGCCTGCGCGACGGTATAGCCGACATCACCTACCACGCCGGCACTTACACTCCCGCGGATCTGCCCGAGGACAATGTCCTGGCGGTATTGGGAATCTCGTTGGACGATCCGATACTGACGACCTTCGCCGTAGCGGACTTCTACATCAACGACCCGGCCATGCAGGCCCGGTGGAAGCGCCAGAAAATCGTCTTCCTGGGCGCTTACGCCAGCGTTCCGTACAACCTTATCTGCCGCAAGAAAGTGGCGCAGTTGTCCGACTTGAAAGGCCTGAAGCTGCGCACGCCCGGCCCGGTACACGCCGAATGGGCGAAGTCCGTGGGCGCTACACCGGTGAATGTGCCTTCCAGCGAAATGTTCACAGGCCTGGACAAAGGGCAAATCGACTGTGCGGTCATGGGCGCCAATGAGTTGAAGACACGCTCGTTGTGGGATGTGGCCAAGCATATCAACATGGCCAACCTGGGGCCCTACTTTGCGGGCTGGTTATGGGCCATGAACGGCAATACCTGGAAATCGCTGGACGACAAACAGCGCCGCATCCTGTTGGACACGATTGCCGAATCCACCGTAGAGACCGAAATCGCGTACGTCAAGGCTGGCGACGAGGCTGTCCAGGAATCTTCACAGCACGGCGTCACGGTGTATCAGCCTGCTGCCGATATCGTGCAATCGATCGCCAATTTCCATGAGCACGCGCACGCCATGGCACTGAAAGAAGGGGCGGAGCGCTTCAAGCTGAAAGACACCGAGGGGCTGGTCTCGCGGTTCGACGCCACATTGAAGAAATGGGAAGGCCTGCTTGCGGGTGTCGACAAGACTGACGCTGCGGCCTTGACCAAGGTACTCAAGGAAAATCTATACGACAAGGTCGATGAGAAAACCTATGGGGGCTGACCACAATCGATAGGGCGTGCCATTTGCCGGGCCACATGATTCTTCGAGGTGTACAAGTATGCGTATCGGGGTTGAAGTAGGCGGTACATTCACGGATCTGGTTGCGATAGATGAAACCGGTGTGCGGGTACTCAAAGTGCCCAGCACGCCCAGCCATCCGGACGAGGGCGCATTCAATGCGCTTATCGAAAGTGGGATCCCGCTGAGTTCCGTAAGCGATCTTTCGCACGGATCCACGGTGGCGACTAACGCGGTGCTTGAACGCAAGGGGTTTCTGACCGCATTCATCACTACAGCGGGATTTCGCGACATCCTGTCATTGCAGCGCCATGGCCGCAGCAATATTTATGACCTGGAATATCGCAAGCCCGAGCCCGTTGTCGAGCGCGCAAATACCCTGGAAGTCGAAGAACGCATTCTGGCCGACGGATCGATCCTTGTCGCATTGGACGAGCAAGCGGTGCGCAACGTCCTTGTGCCCCAGCTCAAGGGCGGCGATTATCAGGCAGTGGCCATCTGCCTGCTGAATGCGTATGTCAACCCGGCACACGAACACAAATTGCGTGAACTGATACAGGCCAGCCAGCCGGATATTCACGTAACGATTTCATCTGACATAACCAGAGAGTTCCGCGAATACGAACGCGCATCGACAACCGCCTTGTCTGCGTATGTGCAGCCGGTGATGGATCGGTACATCTCGCGCTTTACCCAGCGGCTGCAAGAGTCCGAATTCCGCGGGCGATTCAGCGTAATGCAATCGAACGGAGGCAAATTGCCGGCCCAGGCCATGCGTGCCAATGCGGTTACGGCATTGTTGTCGGGGCCGGCCGCCGGCGTCATGGGTGCGGCGCGCCAGGTATCGAGGTCTGGCTACCGCAACCTCATTACCCTGGATATGGGCGGCACTTCGACCGATGTTTGCGTGGTGGTGGATGGCAAGCCGCAGCTGACCAATGAATTCTCGATCGATGGTCTGCCGGTGCGCATCCCTGTGCTCGATATCAACACGGTGGGCGCGGGCGGGGGCAGCATCATATGGATAGACGAGGGAGGCATGTTGCGTGTCGGGCCCCGTTCGGCTGGCGCCGAGCCAGGCCCGGCCTGCTATGGCAAGGGCGGCACCCTTGCCACCATCACGGATGCGCATGTCGTCAGGCGGGCCATCATGCCCGAGACATTCCTGGGCGGCAAGATGCCCATCGACATCGCGGCAGCCCGTGACGCCCTGCAGCCCATCGCCACGCATTTCGGGATGACGCTCGAAGAAGCCGCCGATGCCGCGATTCGCCTATCCAATGCCAATATCGTGCGCGCCATCCAGGTTATCTCGACCGAGCGCGGTCATGATCCTCGCGACAACGTGCTGGTGCCCTTTGGCGGGGCCGGGCCGCTGCACGCCGCCGAGGTCGCGCGCGATCTCGGCGTAGGTACCATTGTGGTGCCGCCCAATTCGGGCGTCATATCGGCTTATGGCTTGTTGGCCAGCGACTTCATTCAATTCGAGAGCCTGACGCAGCGAGGCGTGCTGGGCGAAGACACGCCAGCCGGGATTCGCGCCGTCTACCAGGAAATGAGCCAGCGCGCGATAGCGCGCGCCCATGAGATGGGGCTAGACGGCGAACCCATCCTGAGTTTCGTCGTCGATATGCGTTTCGTCGGGCAGGCATTCGAAGTGCCGGTAGAGTTGGCATCGGCCGACCTCGAGCGGCTCACCAGTGCAAGACTGCGCGAGCTGTTCGGGGCGATGCACCACAAGCTGTTTTTCTTCGGCGCAGAAGGGGACAAGCCCATCGAGTATGTCTCGTTCCGCCTGGGCTTGACTGTGCCACTGAAATCCGTGCCTCAACTGCGCGAGCCGCAAGCCCAGTTCAGCCATGCGCAGGAAATCGACTTGTTCGACCAGGGGGCCTGGCGCAAGGCCACGATGATCAGCCGGGCCGCCATGAAGGTGGATCAGGCCCTGGCCGGGCCGGCCATACTGGAAGACTCGACTTCGACGTTGCTGGTTCCCTCGGGGTGGGTGGCCCGCCGCGACGCCAACGACAACGTTATTCTGACGCTCAAAGGTGAACAAAATGCCTGATTCGGTCCAGCCTTCCCCGCAGGCATCGAAGGGGGAACTCAATCCGGTGGATTACGCGGTCATCAGCCAGGGGCTGATTGCCGCTGCGCGGGAAATGGGCGTGAAGTTGATCAGGTCGGCCTACTCGACGATTATCCGCGAAGCCGCCGACGCTTCTGCCGCCTTGTTCGACCGTGACGGGAACGTGGTCGCACAGGCCGAGCTCATTCCCATGCAGCTGGGGCCGATGTCGGAGATCTTTCGCGCCTGCGCGGCGGCGGATCCGGTCCATACCATGCAGGAAGGGGATTTCTACATCACCAACGATCCGTACTCGGGCGGGCAGCACCTGCAGGACGTGTTCATTTATTCCCCCATTTTCTTCGAAGGCGAGCTGGTGGGCTTTGCCGGCACGGTCGCGCATCACTTGGACCTGGGCGGCGGCAACCCCGGCCTGACTACCGAGGCAGTCGATGTTCATGCCGAAGGCCTGATCTTTCCGCCGACGCGCTACAACCATGCCCGTGACTGGGCCGGCAACGGCCCGCTGAAGCGATTGGTGGCCGCCAATATCCGAGTGCCAGGACAGACCATCGGCGATTTCGACGCGCAGTTTGCGGCCAATTCGGTGGGCGCCGAGCGCGTGCGGCAGTTGTGCCGCAAGTACGGGACGCAGACGCTTCGTACCGCCATGAGCGAGCTCATCGAATACTCGGAGCGACGCTTTCGCATGGCACTGTCGCAACTGGGCGACGGTGTTTATTACGGTGAAGATTCTGTCGATGACGACGGAGTGTCCGAGGCGCCGCTGACGGTAAAGGTCGCGGTAAAGGTGTCCGGCGATTCGATCGAGATCGATTTCGATGGAACCTGCCCGCAGGTATCCCGCAACCTGAATTGCCCCTTCTCGTCGACCATATCCGCCGCGCTGTCGGCGGTGAAGGCTTCGCTTACCAGCCCCGATATCCCGTTCAACGAGGGCTTGAAAAAGCCGGTGCGTATCCGGGCGCCCAAGGGAAGCCTGGTCAATCCCAACTACCCCGCCCCGGTTCGCGCCCGCATGGAAGCCGGATACCGGTGTTTCAATGCCGTGCTCAAAGCGCTGGCGCAGGTTGCCCCGGACCAGGTCATCGCAGGCGGCAACGATGCCACGCTGGTCACATCGCTGTCGCATCAGCACGACGGAAAATACAAGGTTTACCTGGAGGTGTACGGCGGGGGATTCGGGGCCTCGCCCCGTCGCAATGGATGCGATGCTGTCGACTCGCCACTGTCGAATTGCACCAACACGCCGATAGAAGCGACGGACATGGACTTCGATCACTTCCGCATCATTGGCTATGGGTTGCTGCCCGATTCTTGCGGCCATGGGCGAAATCGCGGCGGGCTCGGGTTCTATCGCCGTTTCGAGATTCTGAAGGATGGCGTGAACTTTGCCATGTACGCCGACCGGTTCCGGATCGCGCCCTATGGCTTGTTCGGGGGCACCGATGGATGCCCCGGAGAAGCGGACATTCTGCGCGACGGCCAGAGAATTTCACTGAAGAGCAAAGACGCCCAGGTCTTGCGCAAGGGCGATATCGTCACGATCCGCACGGCGGGTGGCGGCGGGTATGGCTCCATTTCCGAGCGCAAGCGCGAAGACATCGAGTACGACGTCCAGCATGGCTACGTCAGCCGCAAGGCAGCGGATGCTGTCTATGGCATGGTCGCCGACGGTTCCTGAACGACACTTGCAGACGATACCCGTGTCCGTGGCGGGCACGGAACGTTATTCCAAGGATCGCCATGCGCACATTCGAAAAGATTATCAAGGCACTGGCCTATGCATTGACCGTCGTGGCCGCCGCCAGCCTGCTCATGATGATGCTGCAGACGGTCGTCGACGTCCTGCTGAACAATCTGGTAGGCGCACCCATCGAGGGGAATCTGGAAGTTATTTCCGCCTATCACATGGTCCTGGTGGTCTTTCTGCCGCTGGCCTACGTCGAGCTCAAGCATGAACATATCAGTTCCGACATTGTGGTCGGCCTGATGCCCCCGCGCTGGCGGCGTGCGATGTACGTATTCGGTGCGCTGATATCGTGCCTGTTCTTTGCCGTGCTCGCCTGGCAAACCTGGCTTGATGCCTTGAACTCTTACGAAATCAGGGAAGTGATCATGGGCTCGGTGTATGTCGAGATCTGGCCGTCGAAGTTCTCGTTGCCCATAGGGTTCGCCGCCATTTTCCTGGTGCTGGTGTTTCACATCCTGAAGGCGATCACCGATCCGGGTTTCAATCCGGCACCCGCCGGCCCCGATGTCGAACCGCAGTGATCTGCGACGGATGAAGCAGGAGAAGAACGCAATATGGATAACGTCACCATTGGCTTCATCGGTCTGGGCGCGGGCCTGCTTCTTATCGCACTGCGGGTTCCCATCGGTGTGGCCCTTGGCTCAGTCTCGTTCCTGGGAATAGCCACGATCCTCAATGCGCGCGCTGCCTGGGGCATGTTGACGGCCGTGCCGTTCAATTTTGTCGGCGATTGGAACCTGACGGCCATACCGATGTTCCTGCTGATGGGCTACGTGGCAGGGGCGACCGGTCTGTCCAAAGGCCTGTTCAGCGCCGCCCGGATCTTTCTTTCCCGCCTGCCCGGTGGCCTGGCGGTTGCCAGCGTAGGGGCGTGCGGCTTGCTCTCGGCCGCCTCTGGATCCAGCGTCGCGGTCTCGGCGGCCTTTGCCCGTATTGCAACGCCGGAAATGCTGCGCTATCGCTACCACCCCGGCCTGGCCAGTGGCGTGGTCGCTGCGGCTGGCACACTCGGCTCGCTGATTCCCCCCAGCATTCTGATGATTCTTTATGGCTATGTCGCCGAGGTGTCGATCGCGAAGGTGTTCATGGCCGGCTTCCTGCCGGGCTTGCTGTCGGCCTTGATGTTTGCCGCGATGATCATCATCCGCGTCAAGCTCAACCCCAAGCTGGCGCCACCCGTCGACGACACGGTCAGCAGCGCCGAGAAGCTCGCCGCACTGCGGGAAATCTGGCCGCTGCCGGTCTTGATCATCGGCGTGCTGGTCGGTATTTTCGCCGGGTTCTTCACGCCCACCGAAGCCGGCGCCGTGGGCGCCCTGCTGTCGCTGTTGCTGGCTGCCACGCGACGTTCGCTGACGTGGCCCATTCTGAAACGCTCGTTGCTGCTGACCCTGGCAGGCACGGCCAGCATCTTCATGGTTGTCATCGGCACTGTGCTGCTGGGCAAGTTCATGGCGCTGAGCACCGTGCCGGCAGTCATCACTCAATGGTTCATGGGCCTGGGCGCCTCGCAACTGGCCGTTATCGTCGCCGTGTCGGTGCTCTATCTGATATTGGGGTGCTTCCTGGACTCGATCGGCCTGTTGCTGCTGACGCTGCCCATCGTGCTGCCCATGGCGCGCGACTCCGGCATGGACCTGATCTGGTTCGGAATCATTCTGGTCAAACTGCTGGAGCTCGGCCTGGTCACGCCGCCCGTTGGCCTGAACGTCTATGTCACAAAAAGCGCTTTGGGCAGCCTGGTCGACCTGACTACTATATTCCGCGGGGTAGGCTGGTTCGTGGTTACCGATCTGATCACGTTGGCGTTGCTCGTGGCCTTTCCGTGGATCTCGCTGGTACTGCCCAACATGATGTCGTAAGCGAGAAAACCCAATGACATACAGTAAAGCTCGCTCGATCGCGAGCGAACTGCCGGAAAATGGTGCCGACCCACGCCTGGATGGCGACGTTGCCACATGGACCGAAGGCATCGGCCAGAAACTGCGCCAGCGGCGCAAGGTCCGGCGCAAGTCCTTGAAAGAAGTGGCGACCCGGTCCAGCCTTTCCATCGGGCTGCTTAGCCAGATCGAAAGGGGTATTTCATCGCCGTCGCTGCGCTCGCTCAAGCAAATATGCGAAGCACTGGAAATGCCCATGTCGTGGCTGTTCGACAAAGAGGCTTACCGTGAGTTGGAACCTGAACCCTGGGTCGTGCGTCAGGCGCAGCGGCGGCGCATGAACCTGGGTTCGGGAAGCATGATCAAGGATATCCTGTCGCCCGACTCCATTTCCGAGATCCAGCTGATGCGGTTCGTCATTCATCCCGGCGGCCGCTCCGGCGACAGCCCGGCACAGCACCCGACGGGCGCCAAGTGTGGAACCGTACTGTCGGGCAGCCTGGGGCTGGAGATCAACGGCCAGGAACATATCCTCAACCAGGACGATTCCTTCGCATTCAAGGCGAATGCGCAGTACAGATTCTGGGCGGTCGGCGATACGGACTGTGAGGTGATCTGGGCCGTCACGCCGGCATTGTATTAGCCGGCTCGTGCCAGTGCGGCGGCCGCGAAGGAGATAGCCATGAAATCGTACCAAAGGATCACTCGCAGCGGCGCGTGCGGTGGCAGGGGGGCCGTGGCCGCGGCCCGGTATCCCTCTGTACAGGCTGCCATCGGCATGCTCGAAGCCGGCGGCAACGCCATCGACGCCGCCGTGGCCGCGGCTTTTGTGGCAGGTGTCGTGGAACCCATGGAAACTACGCTGGCCGGCTCGGGTTTCATGCTGGTGGGTTTACCCGGTGGGCAAGCCCATAGCGTCGAGTTCGGCCCCCGCGCGCCCAAGCGCGCCCATGCCGGCATGTATCGCATCGACACCAGCCGCCAGATTGATCGCGGCTTGGGCGTGTCGGTCGTCGTGGACGACGAGAACGTACAGGGCGCCAAGGCCGCGGGCGTGCCGGCTACCCTGGCGGGCCTGGCTCGTGCGCAAGGGCGCTTCGGGCGCCTTGCGCTGGCCACGGTGATGGCGCCCGCCATCCGGGCTGCCTATGACGGGTTCGAGTGCGACTCGTATTTTGCTCTCGAGGCGCTCGACAACCTGGCGGCACTGCGTGCGGACCCGGGCGCCGCGGCGCTATTCCTGCGCGATGGCGTGCCGCCGGTTCCCGCACATCTGGGCAAAACGACGTTGGCACGGCCAGAGCGCATTCGCCAGCCCGCGCTGGGGCGAACCCTGGAGAGCATCGCCGCCCACGGTATCCGCGCTTTTTATGAGGGCGAATTGGGCGTAGCGTTTCTTCGCACACACCGCGATCGCGGTGGCTTGCTCGAGCGCGAAGACCTGCTGGCTGTGGCACCGGCCTTCATCAAGCCCCGCACCCTGGCATACCGCGATGCACGCATCCTGGCGCCTTGCGCGCCGTGCGGGGCGGTCACGGAATTGCAGATACTGAACATTTGGCAGGCCTTGTATCCCGATCCCGCCTCGATGCGCTTCGATGCCGAGGCCTTGCGGCGGCTGGCCGAGGCAAGCTGGCACGCGTTCGCCGACCGCTATCACTGGCTGGGGGATTCCGCCTTGGTGCCGGTTCCGGAAGCCGGTCTGCTTTCGCAACGTTATGCCGACAGCATTGCGCAGTGCATTCTGCGCGGCGACCCCCCACCGCGGGCATCGGCCCCGGAAGGTGGCATTGCGGAGACACCCTGGAACTACTTCGCCCGGCATGCCGCGCATGATCCCTGGGCCTTCGACGCCACGGGTGCCGCTCCCATTCAGTGGGCCCCACAAGGGGCAAGCTCGCCCACCGCAGGCACCACGCACGTCTCTGTCACCGATAACGAGGGGATGTCGGTAGCCATCACTCACACGGCCGCCAATCACTGCGGAGCCAAGGTCGTCTGCGAGCGGACCGGCCTGCTGCTCGATGCGGCGATGGGCTGGTTCAACGCCTGCCCGGACGCCGCCAACAGTATCGCCGGCGGCAAGCGGCCCTTGGCCAATATGGGGCCGGTCCTGCTAGAGCGCGGCGGCAGGTATGCGGCGATCGGCGCCCCCGGCGGGCGTCGCATCATTGATGCCGTCGTGCAGGTCGTCATCAACCTGGTCGATCGCACCATGGATGCCGAGGCGGCGATTTCCGCGCCGCGCATCGACGCCAGCGGCACGGGGCTGCTGTATTCCGAACGCCTGCGCGATCTGGTGGCAGCCCTGCCGCAATATTTCGATCCCGCTCTCCAGGTCGATGAGCAGCACCAGGGGTATGGCTACGAGCTGGCTCGTCCCCTGGTCGCCCTGCATGACGGTGCTCATGCACGTGCGGCGATCGACCCGTTCAGCCGGGGTTACGCGGAAGCGCTCCTATGACCCATACCGCTTCTTATACCGAACGGCCCTTTCCGCCGTCGCTGTGGCATGCAACTGCCACGCCGGCCGGCCCGGACGAACCATTGCAGGATGATTGCAGCGTCGATGTTGCCATCGTCGGTGCCGGCTTTACCGGCCTCTCGGCCGCGCTGCACCTGGCTCAGAACGGCGCGAAGGTGTGCGTGCTCGAGGCCGAGCAAGTCGGGTGGGGGGCCTCCGGCCGCAATGGCGGGCAAGTCATCCCCGGGCTGAAATACGACCCGGATGGCATTGCGCGGCGGTTTGGGCCGGATGCGGACTCGCTGATCGAATTGGCCGGGACTGCGGCCGACACCGTGTTCGGCTTGATCGAGCAATTCAATATTCCTTGCGATGCCGTACGCAAGGGATGGATACAGACGGCGCATTCGCCTGCGATGATGCGGCTTGTCGAGAAGCGCGCGCGCCAGTGGGAGCGCCGAGGCGCCCACGTCGAACTGCTCGACCGCGACGCCGTTGCGCAGCGCACCGGTACGCGCAGTTTCGTGGGCGGCTGGGTGGATTACCGGGCCGGTAGCGTACAGCCCTTGAGCTATGCGCGCGGGCTGGCCGCCGCGGCCCGCGGCCTGGGTGCGTCGATATACGGGCAGACGCGAGTCGCCGCGCTAGAGCGCGGCGGCCGGGGCTGGACGGTCACCACCCAGGCGGGGCGAACGGTAAACGCCGAACGGGTGCTACTTGCCACGAATGCGTACACCGACACGTTGTGGCCGGGGCTGCGCCGTTCGATACTGGCCGCCACCAGCTACCTCGTGGCCACCAAGCCTCTGTCGGCTGAACAGGGACGGTCCATCCTCGAGGGAGGCGAAGTATCGTCCGATTCCAAGCGGTTGCTGGTTTACTTCCGCCGCGACGCGAGCGGCCGCCTGGTGCTGGGTGGGCGCGGGCCATTTTCCGATCCGCATTCGCCGGCGCAGTGGCGCCACGTCGAACGTGCGCTGCAGTTGCTTTTTCCCCAATTGGCTGGCGTGGGTTTCGACTATCGCTGGGCTGGGCGCCTGGCGATCACGGCCGATGGGCTTCCGCATGTGCATGAACCGGCACCCGGGTTGAACGTGGTGCTTGGCTACAATGGCCGCGGCGTCGCGCTGGCCACGACGCTGGGCAAGGTGATCGCCTCGTATATCGCCGCCGGATCCCGCGGCGGGCTGCCTTACCCGGTAACCGCCATCCGCCGCATTCCCGGCCATGGCCTGCAACGGGCCTACCTGGCCGCCGGCGTCACCTGGTACCGCCTGCTGGACGCGCTTTCTTGACGCACGGCTTGCAGTCCTTTGATTTAGCGTGCTATTATGCCAAGCTTGCCGTTTTGGCAACAGATGCCGTGGCCGGTAGTTTGGCCAATGGTTACCTGAATTTGTAGGGCTGGAGCCGTTCCCGGCCCGATTAGCCCCGACCAATCGTAGTCGGGAATGGAGAAAACAATGTCGAATTCGACGTCCACGCCCGCCGCGCATCGGTTGGGTCTGGTGGGTCGCAAGGTCGGCATGACCCGCATTTTTACCGAGGAAGGTGAATCCATCCCGGTAACCGTGCTGGACGTGTCGAACAATCGCGTGACCCAGATCAAGTCTCTGGAAGCCGATGGCTATGCCGCGGTCCAAGTGGCTTATGGCACTCGTCGTGCCTCGCGTGTGGCTCAGCCGCAAACCGGCCACTACGCCAAAGCTGGCACTGAAGCCGGCAGCATCCTGAAGGAATTCCGCCTGGATCCGGCCCGTCTGGCCGAATTCACGCCTGGCGCCGTCATTGCCGTGGAATCCGTCTTCGAAGCCGGCCAACAGGTCGACGTCACGGGCACCACCATCGGCAAGGGTTTCGCCGGCACGATCAAGCGCCACCACTTCGGTTCGCAGCGTGCTTCGCACGGTAACTCGCGGTCGCACCGCGTGCCCGGCTCGATCGGCCAGGCGCAAGATCCGGGCCGCATCTTTCCCGGCAAGCGCATGGCTGGCCATCTGGGCGATGTGACCCGTACCGTTCAAAACCTCGACGTCGTGCGTGTTGACGCCGAGCGTGGCCTGCTGCTGGTCAAGGGCGCTGTCCCCGGCCATGCGGGCGGCGATGTCGTCGTGCGTCCGGCCATCAAGGCGCCGGCCAAGAAGGGGGCGTAAGCAACATGGATCTCAAGCTCCTGAACGACCAAGGTCAGGCCGCTACGTTCAGCGCGCCCGACACCATCTTCGGTCGCGATTTCAACGAAGCGCTGGTTCACCAAGTCGTGGTGGCCTACCAGGCCAACGCGCGCAGTGGTAACCGTGCCCAGAAAGACCGCGCCGAAGTCAAGCACTCCACCAAGAAGCCCTGGCGCCAAAAGGGTACCGGCCGCGCTCGCGCCGGTATGACCTCGTCGCCGTTGTGGCGTGGGGGTGGTCGCACTTTCCCGAACTCGCCTGAAGAAAACTTCAGCCAGAAGGTCAACAAGAAGATGTACCGCGCTGGTATCCGCTCGATTCTGTCGCAGCTGGCCCGCGAAGACCGCATCGCCGTCGTTGACACGTTCGACCTCGAATCGCCCAAGACCAAGCTGGCTGCTGCCAAGCTGAAGAGCCTGGGCCTGGATTCGGTGCTGATCATCACCGACGCCGTCGATGAAAATGTTTACCTCGCTACCCGCAACCTGCCGCACGTTGCCGTGGTCGAGCCCCGTTATGCCGATCCGTTGTCGCTGATCCACTACAAGAAAGTGCTGATCACCAAGCCGGCCATCGCTCAACTCGAGGAGATGCTGGGATGAACGCCGAACGCTTGATGCAAGTCATTCTGGCCCCGATCGTGACCGAAAAGGCCACCTTCATCGCCGAGAAGAATCAGCAAGTCGCTTTCCGTGTCGTGGCTGACGCTACCAAGCCGGAAATCAAGGCTGCCGTCGAACTGCTGTTCAAAGTGCAGGTCGAGTCCGTGCAGGTCCTCAACCGTAAGGGCAAAGTCAAGCGCTTTGGCCGCTTCGTGGGTCGCCGCCGCAGTGAGCGCAAGGCCTATGTTGCGCTCAAGGATGGCCAGGAAATCGACTTTGCGGAGGTGAAGTAAATGGCCCTCGTCAAAGTAAAACCGACTTCGGCTGGCCGCCGTGGCATGGTGAAGGTAGTTAGCCCGAATCTGCACAAAGGCGCGCCGCATGCCGCCCTGCTCGAAAAGAAGACTCGTGGCTCGGGCCGTAACAACAACGGCCACATCACGATCCGTCATCGTGGCGGCGGTCATAAGCAGCACTACCGCGTCGTCGACTTCCGTCGCAACAAGGACGGCATTCCGGCCAAGGTGGAACGCCTCGAGTACGACCCCAACCGTACGGCGCACATCGCTCTGCTGTGCTACGCCGACGGCGAACGTCGCTACATCATCGCGCCGCGCGGCCTGGAAGTGGGTGCCACGCTGATCTCGGGCATTGAAGCCCCGATCCGCGCCGGCAACACGCTGCCGATTCGCAACATTCCGGTGGGTACCACGATCCACTGCATCGAAATGATTCCCGGCAAGGGCGCCCAGATGGCGCGTTCGGCTGGCGCGTCGGCGGTGCTGCTGGCCCGTGAAGGCACCTATGCTCAAGTGCGTCTGCGTTCGGGCGAAGTCCGTCGCGTGCATATCGAGTGCCGTGCCACCATCGGTGAAGTCGGTAACGAAGAACACAGCCTGCGCCAGATCGGCAAGGCCGGTGCAATGCGTTGGCGCGGTGTGCGTCCGACGGTTCGTGGCGTGGCCATGAACCCGGTCGATCACCCGCACGGCGGCGGCGAAGGCCGTACCGGCGAAGCACGCGAACCGGTCAGCCCGTGGGGCACGCCCTCGAAGGGTTTCAAGACCCGTCGCAACAAGCGGACGAACAACATGATCGTCCAACGGCGCAAGCGCAAGTAAGAGGCGAACACTATGTCACGTTCGATCAAGAAAGGCCCGTTTGTCGATGCCTACCTCATCAAGAAGGTAGACACGGCTGTTGCGGGCAAAGACAAGAAGCCGATCAAGACCTGGTCGCGTCGTTCCACGATCCTGCCCGAGTTCATCGGTCTGACGATCGCTGTGCACAACGGCCGCCAGCACGTTCCCGTGTACATCAACGAGAACATGGTCGGTCACAAGCTCGGCGAGTTCGCGCTGACCCGTACGTTCAAGGGCCACGCTGCGGACAAGAAGGCGAAGAGGTAAGCGATGGAAACTACTGCCATTATCCGTGGGGTTCACATCTCGGCGCAGAAGACCCGTCTGGTTGCGGACCTGATCCGCGGCAAGTCGGTTGCCCAGGCGCTGAACATCCTCACCTTTTCCCCGAAGAAGGCCGCCGGCATCCTGAAGAAGGCTGTCGAGTCCGCTATCGCCAATGCCGAACACAACGACGGCGCCGATATCGACGAATTGAAAGTCACCACGATTTTCGTCGACAAGGCGCAATCGATGAAGCGTTTCTCGGCTCGTGCAAAGGGCCGCGGCAACCGCATCGAGAAGCAGACCTGCCATATCACGGTCAAGGTCGGAGCCTAAGGAGTCACGATGGGTCAGAAAATTCACCCCACAGGGTTCCGTCTCGCGGTCACCCGTAATTGGTCCTCGCGTTGGTTCGCCGATGACAAAGCTTTCGGCACCATGCTGGCCGAAGACATCCGCGTTCGCGAATACCTGAAGAAGAAGCTCAAGAGCGCCTCGGTTGGCCGAGTCATCATCGAGCGTCCCGCCAAGAACGCCCGCATCACCGTCTACTCGGCTCGTCCGGGCGTGGTGATCGGCAAGCGCGGCGAAGACATCGAAAACCTGAAGGCCGATCTGCAGCGCCTGATGGGCGTGCCTGTGCACGTCAACATCGAGGAAATCCGCAAGCCGGAAACCGACGCTCAACTGATCGCCGATTCGATCTCGCAGCAGCTCGAAAAGCGCATCATGTTCCGCCGCGCCATGAAGCGCGCCATGCAGAACGCAATGCGCCTGGGCGCCCAGGGCATCAAGATCATGAGCTCGGGTCGTCTGAACGGTATCGAAATCGCACGCACCGAGTGGTATCGCGAAGGCCGTGTGCCGCTTCACACGCTGAAAGCCAATATCGACTACGGCACCTCGGAAGCCCACACCACCTATGGTGTGATCGGCATCAAGGTCTGGGTCTACAAAGGCGACATGCTGGCCAACGGCGAATTGCCGCCGGAAGCCGCTACCCCGCGTGAAGAAGAACGCCGTCCGCGTCGCGCACCGCGTGGCGATCGTCCCGATGGCGGTCGTCCCGGTCGTCCAGGTGGTCGTGGCCGTGGTCCCCGCAAGGCGGACGCAGCTCCGGCGCCTGAAGGAGAATAACCATGCTGCAACCCTCTCGCAGAAAATATCGCAAAGAGCAAAAGGGCCGCAACACCGGTCTGGCGACCCGCGGCACGCATGTGTCGTTCGGCGAGTTCGGTCTGAAGGCCACTGGTCGTGGCCGCCTGACCGCACGCCAAATCGAAGCGGCGCGTCGTGCCATCAACCGTCACATCAAGCGTGGCGGCCGTATCTGGATTCGCATTTTCCCGGATAAGCCGATCTCGCAGAAGCCTGCCGAAGTCCGGATGGGTAACGGTAAAGGTAACCCCGAGTACTGGGTCGCCGAAATCCAACCCGGCAAGGTGCTCTACGAAATGGAAGGTGTCAGCGAAGAGCTCGCGCGCGAGGCGTTCCGCCTGGCTGCCGCCAAGCTGCCGATCTCGACCACGTTCGTCGCGCGTCATATCGGTGCTTAAGGAGTACACAATGAAAGCCAGCGAACTCCGTTCGAAAGACGCCGCCGAGCTCGGCAAAGAGCTCGAGAGCCTGCTGAAGGCTCAATTCGGTCTGCGTATGCAGAAGGCCACGCAGCAGCTTGCCAATACCAGCCAGCTGCGCAACGTGCGTCGCGATATCGCGCGCGTGCGTACCTTGCTGACCGAGCAGGCAGGGAAATAATCATGAGCGAAACTCAAAACACTCAAACCAAGCGCCAGCGTACGCTGGTTGGCAAGGTCGTCAGCAACAAGATGGACAAGACGGTCGTCGTTCTGGTCGAACGCCGCGTCAAGCACCCCATCTACGGCAAGATCGTCATGCGTTCGGCGAAGTACAAGGCGCACGATGAATCGAACCAATACAACGAAGGCGACACTGTCGAAATCGCGGAAGGCCGTCCCATCTCGCGTTCCAAGTCCTGGAACGTGGTGCGCCTGGTCGAAGCGGTACGCATCATCTAATTGATGCAAACGGAGCGGCTTGCCGCTCCGCCATGAAAAACGGCAAGGATCATTTCCTTGCCGTTTTTTTATTACCGTCCTTCCAGGTGTCGGTAATTCACCGCACGCGGCGACTAGGCCGGGGACGCAGCGGAGCCGGCTTTGCCGGTCCGCCTGCGTCGCCCCCTTGAGGGGGAAGCGCGTAGCGCTTCGGAGGTGGGCTCAGATATGCGTGATGAACTTGGTGACCAGGTAGCCATCGAAGGTTTCCAGGCCGCCTTCACTGCCGATGCCGCTGTCCTTGATGCCGCCGAACGGGGTCTCAGCCAGGGCGCTGCCAAAGTGGTTGATGTTGACCATACCTGCTTCGAGGCCGTTGCTGACCTTGGTCGCGGTCTGCAGCGAGTTGGTGAATACATACGACGACAGGCCGAACGGCAGGCTGTTGGCACGGCGCAGCACTTCATCGGTGTCTTTGAAACGCACCACCGGTGCCACGGGGCCGAACGGTTCTTCGGTCATCAGCATCGAATCGTCGGGCAGCTCGGTGACCACCGTAGGCGAGAAGAAAAAGCCCTTGCGGTCTAGTGGTTCGCCACCCAGCGCGATCTTGCCGCCATGCTTCTTGGCATCTTCCACGAACTTGCTCATGGCCGGAACGCGACGCTCGTGCGCCAGCGGGCCCATTTGAGTGCCCTCTTCCAGGCCGTCGCCAACCTTGATGCCCTTGAGCACTTCGGTAAAGCGCGCCAGGAACTGTTCGTAGGCGCCTTCTTGCACGTAGAACCGGGTGGGCGACACGCACACCTGGCCGGCATTGCGGATCTTGAACTTGGCCAGCATCTCGGCGGCACGGCCCACGTCGGCATCGTCGAACACCAGCACGGGCGAATGGCCGCCCAGTTCCATTGTGACCCGTTTCATGTGCGCGCCGGCCAGCGCGGCCAGTTGCTTGCCCACCGGCACCGAACCCGTGAACGACACCTTGCGCACGATGGGCGAGCGGATCAGGTAGTCGGAAATCTTGGCAGGTTCACCCCAGACGATATTCAGGCAGCCCTTGGGTAGCCCGGCGTCGTGGAACATGCGCGCGATCGCCATCACTGCGCTGGGTGAATCCTCGGGCCCTTTCAGGATGACGGTGCAGCCGGCGCCCAGCGCCGCGGCGATCTTGCGGATGGCCTGGTTGTACGGGAAGTTCCAGGGCGTGAAGGCAGCGCATACACCAATGGGTTCGCGTACAACGAACTGGCGCACGTCGGGGTTGCGCGGCGGAATGACGCGGCCATAAATGCGGCGGCATTCTTCGGCGTGCCAATCGGCATGTTCGGCGCAGGCGGTGATCTCGCCCACGGACTCGGCCAGCGGCTTGCCCTGGTCCAGGGTCATGTTGCGGCCGATTTCCTTGGCGCGCTCGCGCGACAGCGAGGCCACCTTGCGCAGAATGGTCGAGCGCTCCATGGGCGAGCTGTGCTTCCAGGATTCGAAGGCCCGCTGCGCGGCGGCCAGGGCGCGGTCCAGGTCGGCCTCGGTGGCGTGCGGCAGCTGGCCCAATACTTCCAGGGAGGCCGGATTGATGACGTCCTGGGTGCGGCGACCGTCGCCGGTCAGGAATTCACCGTCGATATACAGCGCCAACTGTTCATACATGCCAGAGTTCCTTGCGAAAAGGGTGGGAATAGCTGTGAGTACCTCTCAGTCTAAACCAGCTTGGGCGCCCGCGCATGGGCCACTGCGCCGCGCGCGGCGGGGGCCAATTGCCTGCGGGCACCGGGCCGGCCGAGAGGCGCCGGCCAGGCAACGGGGCCCGGGACTGCCGTATACTCGCGCACATTCGATCCGCCATGCTATGCAATTGCCCAGCCAGGATATCGCCGCCCCGCGCAGTCTTTTCTCTCGCGTTTTCTTCCGGTTCCTCGACTGGCTGCAGCGCCGCATCGCCCGGGCATCACTGGTGGGCGACAGCCCCATCTTCGACAATGCCGCGTTTGCCTGGATAGGCGCCCTCGAAGCGCACACGCCCGCCATCCGCGACGAGCTGCAAGTCTTGCTGCAAGAGCGCGAACGCCTGCCGGCCTTTCACGAAATCTCTCCAGACGTGGGCATGATCACGGCGGACGACCAATGGAAGACCTTCCTGTTTCTGGCCTACGGCCTGCGGTCCGAGCGCAACCTGGCCCGGTGCCCAGCCACTGCCCGGGCGTTGGCCAGCATCCCCGGCCTGCGCACGGCCTTCTTTTCCATCCTTGAACCCGGCAAGCGGATTCCCCTGCATCGCGGCCCCTACAACGGCGTGCTGCGGTTGCACCTGGGCCTGGTGGTGCCCGAACCGCGCGAACGCTGCTGGATCGAGGTTGGCGGCCAGCGATATGCCTGGGAAGAAGGGCGCGCGGTGGTCTTCGATGACCTGTATCCGCACCAGGTCCACAATGACACGCCAGGGCTGCGGGCGGTGTTGTTCGTCGATTTCGAGCGCCCCTGCCGGGCGCCGGTGCGCTGGCTGAACCGGCTGGTACTGAAAGTGGCGCCTCTGACCGACGAGATCCGGCGGGGCAAGGCCAACCACGACGCCTGGGAAGCCCGCTATTACAAGTATAAATAGTGACGTATCAAATGGCCATTTGGCCACATGCGTAGCGCACCCAGGCAAGGTTTTCCAGATGAGGCTTGCGCTTTTTCTCTCTGCGGGGTAGAATTACCAGCTTTCCCGAGTTGCCATTACCGGATTCGTGCAGCAGCCCATAGGCTGCGGCAGGCCAGCAAGGGTGCCGGGGGAAGTATTCGCAGGATTTCAACCCAGGGTCGCGGCATTGCCTTTGAAGATTGTCTTCGAAGCGGGCGGCGGACCTGACGGGACCAAAACTGGCAGGAAGTGCGGTGTTTCCAGGTGGAAGCCGTAGTTCCGGTTAAGTTGGAACAGGAAAAATCATGATCCAAATGCAGACCACGCTGGACGTGGCCGACAACACCGGTGCGCGCGCTGTCATGTGCATCAAGGTGCTCGGTGGCTCTAAGCGCCGTTATGCCGGTATCGGCGACATCATCAAGGTGAGCGTCAAGGATGCGGCCCCGCGCGGGCGCGTCAAGAAAGGCGAAATCTACAACGCCGTGGTGGTTCGCACCGCCAAGGGCGTGCGCCGCAAAGACGGTTCGCTGATCCGCTTCGGCGGCAATGCCGCCGTGTTGCTCAACGCCAAGCTGGAGCCCATCGGCACCCGCATCTTCGGACCCGTTACGCGTGAACTGCGTACCGAGCGTTTCATGAAGATTGTGTCGCTGGCCCCCGAAGTGCTGTAAGGAGCCCTCGATGAACAACATCCGTAAAGGCGACGAAGTCATCGTCCTGACCGGCCGCGACAAGAAGCGTCGCGGTACCGTGCTGGCTCGCGTCGATGCCGACCATGTCCTGGTCGAGGGCGTCAACGTCGTCAAGAAGCACGTGAAGGCCAATCCCATGGCCAACAACCCGGGCGGTATCGTCGAAAAGACCCTGCCGATCCATATCTCCAACGTGGCGCTGTTCAACCCGGCCACGGGCAAGGGCGATCGCGTCGGCGTGCAAGAAGTCGACGGCCGCAAGGTCCGTGTGTTCCGTTCCAATGGTGCCGTTGTCGGCGCCAAGGCGTAAGGGGCGACAGACATGTCTCGTTTGCAAGATTTCTACAAGAGCAAGGTCGCTCCCGACCTGCAGGCCAAGTTTGGCTACAAGAGCCAGATGGAAGTGCCGCGTATCACCAAGATCACCCTGAACATGGGTGTCTCGGAAGCGGTTGCCGACAAGAAGGTCATCGAACACGCCGTGTCCGACCTGACCAAGATTGCCGGCCAGAAGCCTGTCGTGACCAAGACCCGCAAGGCTATCGCCGGTTTCAAGATCCGCGAAAACTACCCGATCGGTTGCATGGTTACGCTGCGTGGCCAACGCATGTACGAATTCCTGGATCGCCTGGTGGCGGTTGCGCTGCCTCGTGTGCGCGACTTCCGCGGTATCTCGGGTCGTGCGTTCGACGGCCGTGGCAACTACAACATCGGTGTGAAAGAGCAGATCATTTTCCCCGAAATCGAGTACGACAAGATCGACGCGTTGCGTGGGCTGAACATCAGCATCACCACCACCGCCAAGACCGACGACGAAGCCAAGGCGCTGTTGACCGCCTTCAGCTTCCCGTTCCGTAACTAAGAGGCTGATGACGTGGCTAAACTTTCCCTCATCAATCGCGACATCAAGCGCGCCAAGCTGGCTGACAAGTACGCCGCCAAGCGTGTCGAACTGAAAGCGATTATCGACGACCAGTCGAAGAGCGACGAAGACCGTTACCAAGCTCGGCTGAAGCTGCAACAACTGCCGCGCAATGCCAACCCCACGCGTCAGCGTAACCGCTGCGTCGTCACGGGTCGCTCGCGCGGCGTCTTCCGCAAGTTTGGGCTGACCCGCCACAAACTGCGTGAAATGGCGATGAAGGGGGAAATCCCCGGCATCACCAAGGCCAGCTGGTAGGAGAAAAAACATGAGCATGAGCGATCCCATCGCCGATATGCTGACTCGCATTCGCAATGCGCAGCAAGTTGACAAAGTCACGGTGAACATGCCCTCCTCGAAGCTGAAGGCGGCTATTGCCGCTGTGCTGCAGGATGAAGGCTATATCGATGGCTTTGCCGTCAAGGGTACGCAGGCTAAGCCTGAGCTGGAAATCACCCTGAAGTACTACGCTGGCCGTCCGGTTATCGAGCGCATCGAACGCGTTTCGCGCCCCGGTCTGCGTATCTACAAGGGCCGCAGCAACATTCCTCAGGTCATGAATGGCCTGGGCGTGGCTATCGTTTCGACTTCGCGCGGCGTCATGACCGACCGCAAGGCCCGTGCCAATGGCGTCGGCGGCGAAGTGCTGTGCTACGTGGCCTAAGGAGATACTCGAATGTCACGTATCGCTAAATATCCGGTCGAGCTGCCCAAGGGGGTTGAAGCCAACCTCCAACAGGACCAGATCACCGTCAAGGGCCCCTTGGGCACCCTGAGCCAGACACTGACCGGCGACGTTACCGTTGCGCTGGACAATGGCAAGCTGACGTTTGTGGCTGCCAACGACTCGCGCCATGCTGGCGCCATGTCAGGTACCGTGCGCGCACTGGTGGCCAATATGGTTACCGGCGTGAGCAAGGGCTTCGAACGCAAGCTGAACCTGGTCGGCGTGGGCTATCGCGCCCAGGTCCAAGGCGATGCTGTCAAGCTGCAGCTGGGCTTTTCGCACGACATCGTGCACAAGCTGCCTGCTGGCGTAAAGGCCGAGTGCCCCACCCAGACGGAAATCGTCATCAAGGGCTCCAACAAGCAAGTCGTTGGTCAGGTGGCCGCTGAACTCCGCGCCTATCGCGAACCCGAACCCTACAAGGGCAAGGGCGTGCGCTATGCGGACGAACGCGTCGTCATCAAAGAAACCAAGAAGAAATAACGGCGCACGCAAGGACGAATCATGGACAAAAAAGTTTCCCGTTTGCGTCGTGCGGTTCCGACCCGCCGGAAGATCTTCGAGCTGCGCGTTCACCGCCTCTCGATTTTCCGCTCGAACCTGCACATTTACGCCAACATCATTTCGCCGGAGGGCGATCGCGTGCTGGTCAGCGCTTCGACGCTGGAGCCCGAAGTGCGTGCGCAACTGGCTGGCCAAAGCGGCCAGGGTGGCAACACCGCCGCTGCCACGCTGGTGGGCAAGCGCGTTGCCGAAAAGGCCAAGGCAGCCGGTATCGAACTGGTGGCTTTCGATCGCTCGGGCTTTCGTTACCATGGCCGCGTGAAAGCGCTGGCCGATGCCGCGCGTGAAGCCGGCCTGAAGTTCTAAGCGAGGATCTGTCAAATGGCTAAAGTACAAGGCAAAGGCGCCGCGGAAAAAGAGAACGACGACGGCCTGCGCGAAAAGATGATCGCGGTCAACCGCGTCAGCAAGGTGGTCAAGGGTGGTCGCACCATGAGCTTCGCCGCGCTGAGCGTGGTGGGCGACGGCGACGGCCGCATCGGCATGGGCAAGGGCAAGGCGCGTGAAGTGCCGGTGTCCGTCCAGAAGGCAATGGAACAGGCCCGTCGCGGCATGTTCAAGGTTGCGCTGAAGAACGGCACGCTGCACCACACCGTGGTGGGCAAGCATGGCGCTTCCACCGTGCTGATCTCGCCCGCGGCCGAAGGTACCGGCGTGATTGCCGGCGGCCCGATGCGCGCCATCTTCGAAGTGATGGGTGTGCGCAACGTGGTTGCCAAGAGCCTCGGCTCGAGCAATCCCTACAACATGGTCCGTGCCACGCTGAATGGCCTGCGCGCTTCCCTGACTCCGTCGGAAGTCGCTGCCAAGCGCGGCAAGACTGTCGAAGAGATCCTGGGGTAAATCATGGCTCAGAAGCAGATCAAAGTTACCCTCGTGCGCTCGGTGATCGGCACCAAGCAGTCCCATCGCGACACCGTGCGCGGCCTGGGTCTGCGCCGTATCAACAGCAGCCGCGTTCTGGTCGACACGCCCGAGGTGCGCGGGATGATCCGCAAGGTGGATTATCTCATCTCCGTCTCGGAAGCCTAAGGAATCACGATGTCGGATATTCAACTCAATTCGCTGAAGCCCGCCGAGGGCTCCAAGCACGCCAAGCGCCGCGTCGGCCGTGGCATCGGTTCGGGTCTGGGTAAAACCGCCGGCCGTGGCCACAAGGGCCAGAAGTCGCGTTCGGGCGGCTTCCACAAGGTCGGTTTCGAAGGCGGCCAGATGCCGCTGCAGCGTCGCCTGCCCAAGCGTGGCTTTACGCCGCTGGGTCAGCATCTGTACGCCGAGGTTCGCCTGTCGGAGCTGCAAGCCCTGACCGCCGACGAAGTCGACGTGCAAGTGCTGAAGGCCGCTGGTGTCGTTGGCCAGGCGGTTCGCTACGCCAAGGTCATCAAGTCGGGTGAACTCTCGCGCAAAGTGACGCTCAAGGGCATCACCGCGACGGCTGGCGCGCGCGCCGCCATCGAAGCCGCGGGCGGCTCGCTTGCTTGATTGCGGGGTAACACGTGGCTAACGCACAGGCACTGGGCAAAACTGGAGCACGATACGGCGACTTGAAGCGTCGGCTCGTGTTCTTGGTGCTCGCCCTGGTGGTTTACCGGCTGGGTACGCACATCCCTGTTCCGGGCATCAACCCGGACGCGCTGGCGGACCTGTTCCGCCAGAACCAGGGCGGGATCCTGGGCCTGTTCAACATGTTCTCGGGCGGCGCGTTGTCGCGCTTTTCGATCTTCGCCCTGGGCATCATGCCGTACATCTCTGCATCGATCATCATGCAGCTGATGTCCGTGGTGGTGCCCTCGCTGGAAGCCCTCAAGAAAGAGGGCGAGGCCGGCCGCCGCAAGATCACCCAATACACTCGCTACGGCACGGTCGTGCTGGCGCTGGTGCAGGCGGTGGGCATTTCGGTGGCGCTGGAATCCCAGCCGGGCCTGGTGATCGATCCGGGCATGTTGTTCCGCTTCACAACCGTCGTAACCCTGCTGACCGGCACCATGTTCATGATGTGGCTGGGCGAGCAGATCACCGAGCGGGGCCTGGGCAACGGTATTTCGATCCTGATTTTCGCAGGTATCGTGGCCGGCTTGCCTTCGGCACTGGCTGGGTTGCTGGATCTGGTCCGTACCAATGCGATGTCGGTGCCGTCGGCGCTGTTCGTCGTGGCGCTGGTGGTGCTGGTGACCGCCTTCGTGGTGTTCGTGGAACGCGGACAGCGCAAGATCACGGTCAACTACGCCAAGCGCCAGGTGGGCAACAAGATTTATGGTGGCCAGAGCTCGCATTTGCCGCTGAAAGTGAACATGGCTGGGGTGATTCCGCCGATCTTCGCATCGTCGATCATTCTGTTCCCGGCCACGATCACAAGCTGGTTCTCGACCGGTGATCGCATGCTGTGGTTGCGTGACCTGGCTGCGGCTCTCGAGCCCCGCCAACCGCTTTACATTACGTTGTACTCGGCCGCTATCATTTTCTTCTGCTTTTTCTATACGGCATTGGTGTTCAATAGCCGCGAAACCGCAGATAACCTGAAGAAGAGCGGTGCTTTCGTTCCTGGTATTCGTCCGGGTGAGCAAACGGCGCGTTACATCGACAAGATCCTGATGCGCTTGACGCTGGTAGGTGCGCTGTACATCACGTTGGTGTGCCTGCTGCCCGAATTCCTGGTGATGCGCTGGAACGTACCGTTTTATTTTGGTGGCACGTCCTTGTTGATTATCGTGGTGGTGACGATGGACTTCATGGCGCAGGTTCAGGCCTACATGATGTCGCACCAGTACGACTCGCTGCTCAAGAAAGCGAACTTCAAGGGTTCCTCGGGTTTGCCGATGCGATAGCAAAGAGAATGTCTAAGGACGACGTCATTCAGATGCAAGGTGAGGTTCTCGAGAACCTTCCCAACGCGACTTTTCGCGTCAAGCTCGAAAACGGCCACGTGGTGCTAGGCCATATTTCCGGCAAGATGCGTATGCATTACATCCGGATCTTGCCGGGCGACAAGGTCACTGTGGAGCTCACGCCCTATGACCTGACGCGGGCAAGAATTGTTTTCCGCTCTAAATGAGCAGACCGGATTACGGAAAATTAGGAGTCAACCATGAAAGTAATGGCATCGGTTAAGCGGATTTGCCGCAACTGCAAAGTTATTAAACGTCACGGCGTGGTGCGCGTTATCTGCACCGACCCGCGTCACAAGCAGCGTCAAGGCTAACCCTGGTTAGCGACACGCAACGGATTTATTCAAGGAACAGTCATGGCCCGTATTGCTGGCATTAACATTCCGCCGCAACAGCACGCCGAAATCGGCCTGACCGCCATTTTTGGCATCGGTCGTACGCGCGCTCGCAAAATTTGCGAAGCAGCAAATGTACCCCTTTCCAAAAAGGTCAAGGACCTGACCGACGCTGAACTGGAACGCATCCGCGAACATGTGGGCGTGTTCTCGGTCGAGGGTGACCTGCGCCGCGAAGTGCAACTGTCGATCAAGCGCTTGATCGACCTGGGCACGTACCGCGGCATGCGTCACAAGCGCGGTTTGCCCGTGCGCGGCCAGCGCACTCGCACCAACGCCCGCACCCGCAAGGGACCGCGTCGTGCTGCTGCGTCCCTGAAGAAATAATCGAGGAACTGGATTATGGCGAAAGCTTCCACCAGCGGCGCTTCGCGCGTACGCAAAAAGGTCAAGAAGAACGTCTCGGACGGCATTGCGCACGTTCACGCGTCGTTCAACAACACCATCATCACCATCACCGACCGTCAGGGCAACGCCTTGTCGTGGGCGACTTCGGGTGGCGCGGGCTTCAAGGGTTCGCGCAAGTCGACGCCGTTCGCTGCTCAGGTGGCCGCCGAGACCGCTGGCCGCGTTGCACTGGAGTACGGCATCAAGACCCTCGAAGTTCGCATCAAGGGTCCTGGTCCCGGTCGTGAGTCGTCCGTGCGTGCTCTGAATGCCCTGGGCATCAAGATCTCGAGCATTGCCGACATCACGCCCGTGCCGCACAACGGCTGCCGTCCGCCGAAGCGTCGTCGTATCTAAAGGGAATCCACATGGCTCGTTATACTGGACCCAAATGCAAGCTCTCGCGCCGCGAGGGTACCGATCTGTTCCTGAAGAGCGCCCGCCGCTCGCTGGATTCCAAGTGCAAGCTGGATTCCAAGCCCGGTCAGCATGGCCGCACTTCGGGTGCCCGCACTTCCGACTACGGTCTGCAACTGCGTGAAAAGCAAAAGCTCAAGCGCATGTACGGCGTGCTGGAAAAGCAGTTCCGCAAGTACTTCGCCGAAGCCGAGCGCCGTCGTGGCAACACCGGCGAAACGCTGATCCAACTGCTGGAATCGCGCCTGGACAACGTGGTGTACCGTATGGGCTTCGGCTCGACGCGTGCCGAGGCTCGCCAGCTGGTCAGCCACCGCGCTATCGAGCTCAATGGCCATACCGCCGACATCGCGTCGCTGATCGTGAAGGCCGGCGACGTGATCACCGTGCGTGAAAAGTCCCAGAAGCAAGGCCGTATCCGCGAATCGCTCGACCTGGCTTCCAGCATCGGCATCCCCCAATGGGTGGAAGTCGACGCCAGCAAGATGGCCGGTACGTTCAAGTCGATGCCCGATCGCGCTGATGTCGCCCGCGACATCAACGAATCGATGGTCGTCGAACTGTACTCGCGTTAATCGATGCAGGCACGGCCCGGCGGCCGTGCAATTTGCGCCGAATACCTGATTGCAGGCTCCGCAACAGCCCGCTTCCGCAAATTTTTGCGGGGCGGGCTTTGCGGTAAGTAACAAGCGGCATTCCTGCCGTGCTTTTTTCTTGTTTCCATCAGCCTTATCGGTGTAACGAGCCGAGGGTATTGAAAAGGAATTCTGTACATGTCCACTCAAGGTTTTCTGAAGCCGCGTTCCATTGAAGTCGAACCGGTCGGCACCCACCACGCCAAGATCGTGATGGAGCCGTTCGAGCGCGGCTACGGCCATACGCTGGGCAACGCTCTGCGCCGCATTTTGCTGTCGTCGATGACGGGCTACGCGCCCACCGAAGTGCAGATGACGGGCGTGGTGCACGAATACTCGACCATTCCCGGCGTTCGCGAAGATGTCGTCGACATCCTGCTGAACCTGAAGGGCGTGGTCTTCAAGCTGCACAACCGCGACGAAGTCACCCTGGTGCTGCGCAAGAACGGCGCGGGCACGGTGCTGGCCAGCGACATCGAACTGCCGCACGACGTCGAGATCATCAATCCCGACCATGTCATCTGCAACCTGACCGAAGCCGGCAAGGTGGAAATGCAGATCAAGGTCGAGAAGGGCCGTGGCTACGTGCCGGGCAACGTGCGTGCGCTGTCTGAAGACCGCACCCATACCATCGGCCGTATCGTGCTGGACGCCTCGTTCAGCCCGGTGCGCCGTGTCAGCTACGCCGTCGAGAGCGCTCGTGTCGAACAGCGCACCGACCTGGACAAGCTGGTGCTGGACATTGAAACCAACGGCGTGATCTCGCCCGAAGAAGCGGTACGCCAATCAGCCCGCATCCTGATGGACCAGATCTCGGTGTTTGCCGCCCTGGAAGGCGCTGGCGATTCGTACGAAGCCCCGGTTCGCGGTACGCCGCAGATCGACCCCGTGCTGCTGCGCCCGGTCGACGACCTGGAGCTGACCGTGCGTTCGGCCAACTGCCTGAAGGCCGAGAACATCTACTACATCGGCGACCTGATCCAACGTACCGAGAACGAACTGCTCAAGACCCCGAACCTGGGTCGCAAGTCGCTCAACGAGATCAAGGAAGTGCTGGCTGCACGTGGCCTGACCCTGGGCATGAAGCTCGAGAATTGGCCGCCCCTGGGCCTGGAACGTCCTTAATTATTTACCCCGTCTTCCACCGGACCGCGGCCTGGCAGCAGGCCGATAGAAGATCCGGATAACCTGGCGGCGCACGCGCCGTCTTTAGATTCGTAAGGAACTTATCATGCGTCACGGTAATGGTTTGCGTAAGCTCAATCGTACTAGCAGCCACCGTCTTGCCATGTTTCGCAACATGGCCGTTTCGTTGATTACCCACGAAGCGATCAAGACCACGCTGCCCAAGGCGAAAGAACTGCGCCGCGTCGTTGAACCCCTTATTACCCTGGGCAAGGAACCCACCCTGGCGAACAAGCGCCTGGCGTTTGCCCGCCTGCGCGATCGCGATGCCGTGGTAAAGCTGTTTGCCGAAATCGGCCCGCGCTACGCGGCCCGCAACGGCGGCTACACCCGCGTGCTGAAGATGGGTTTCCGTCAGGGCGACAATGCTCCCATGGCCTACATGGAGCTGGTTGATCGTCCTGAAGTCGAGGAAACCGAGGCCGACAACGCTGCCGAATAATCCGGCCAGTGGATAAGCGCAAGGGCGGACCCACGGGTCCGCCCTTGTTTTTTGGCGGCCGGGGCCCCGCCCCAGGGCGAAAGCAAATCAGGGCGCCAGCGCCTGACGCAACTGCGCTGCCGTGTCCGCCAACTGGTCGGGGGGGCATTGCGGCGGCATCACGAACTGCAGGTCCTGCTGGGCGATGTACTGTGTGGATGTGACGTCTTGCGGGTGATGCATGGGGATCAGGTGCGCATGGGCATGGGCCACATGGATGCCCGTGAATACGAATCCCACGCGTTCGACCTGGTACAACGCCTTCATGGCGCGCGCCAGTTGCTGGCCGAGCGCCAGGATGCGGTTGCCCACCGCGGCAGGCATGTCTTCGAAGTACGCGTAATGCTGCTTGGGTATGACCAGCACGTGGCCGGGGCGTACCGGCTGGATGTCCAGGAATGCCAGGATCTGGTCGTCTTCGTGGATGATGTGGGCGGGAATCTGGTGCTGGGCAATGCGGCAGAACAGGCAGTTGTCTGACATGGCAACAGGGTCTCGGCTAGGGTGGGCGCGCGGCGCCTCGGGCAGTCCCGATAAAATACCTCATTGACCGGGCGGTATAGGCCGTTTCCAAGGAGCAACCATGTTGCGCGACGACGATATCGTATTGGTGATCAGCAACGCGCCCGATCTTCTGTTGGCCAAACGCATGGCCCATGTGCTGGTCGAGGACGGCCTGGCGGCTTGTGTGAACCTTGGCGCGCCCATTTTGTCCATCTATCGCTGGGAGGGCGAAATCGAAGGGGCGGACGAGATTCCCATGTGGATCAAGACCACCGCAGGCCGCCAGCAGGCCGTGATACAGACGCTGGCCAAGCTGCACCCCTACGACGTGCCCGAGATCATCGTCGTGCCGGTCATAGGCGGCAGCGCGCCGTACCTGGATTGGGTGCGGGCGCAGGTAAACGGCGCACAGTAGTGTCCACAGACTTCGCGGCCGGTTCGCGTTCAGGCGGCGGGGCCGCAAGCAACAAAGAGAATTCGATGCATCAGTACATGGTTCGTGCGCGGCCCGCCTGGCGCGGGTGGTTGGTGGGCTGCCTGGCCCTGCTGGCGGCATGGGCCCTGCTTGCCTGGCGCCCGGCTGCCGCTCTGACCGAAGCCGATTTCTTGCCGCCCGAGCAAGCCTTCGTATTCAGCGCCGCCATGGCCGGCCCCGATACCCTGGAATTGCGCTATCGCATCGCGCCCGGCTATTACATGTATCGCGAGCGCTTCGGGCTGTCGATCAGCCCGCAGGGGGCGGCCACTTTGGGCACGCCCACGTATCCGCCGGGCGATGTCAAGTATGACCCGACCTTCGAGAAGAACATGGAGGTCTACCACCAGCAGGTGTCGATTGCCGTGCCGGTGGCCGGTGAACAGGCTTTCACCCTGACCGTTACCAGCCAGGGCTGCGCCGATGCGGGCTTGTGCTACCCGCCCGCCGACCATACCGTGAAGCTGGTGCCCGTGGCGGGCGGCTATGCGGTGGACGGCGCGGGTGCCGCGCAGGCCGATGGCGGCGCCGCGCCGGGTGCCTCGGGCGGGCTGGGTTCGCTGCTGGCCGCGGGCGATTTGAGCCTGGCCGACGCAATCGGAGGCCTGGGCTGGCTCAAGACCGCGGGCGTGTTCTGGGTGCTGGGGCTGTTGCTGGCATTCACGCCTTGTGTGCTACCCATGATTCCCATTCTGTCGTCCATCGTGGTGGGCGGTACCGGTGACGCGCGTCCCGGCCGCTGGCGCGGCCTGGGCCTGGCGGCGGCCTATGTGCTGGGCATGTCGGTGGTGTACACCGCGCTGGGCGTGGCTGCCGGCCTGAGCGGCGCCGGGCTGGCCGCCTGGTTGCAGACGCCGTGGGTGCTGGCGATTTTTGCGGCCATCCTGGTGGTGCTGGCGCTGGCCACGTTCGGTGCTTTCGATTTCCAGATGCCGGGCTCGGTGCAAAGCTGGCTGTCAGCCCGCTCGGCGCGCATACCCGGCGGGCGGGCCGCCGGGGCCTTGGCCATGGGCGCGATTTCGGCGCTGATCGTGGGGCCTTGCGTGGCGGCGCCGCTGGCTGGCGCCTTGCTGTATATATCGCAGACCGGCGACGTGGTGCTGGGCGGCGCCGCGCTGTTCGCCATGGCGTGGGGCATGGGCGTGCCGCTGCTGATCGTGGGGGCCTCGTCGGGTGCCTTGCTGCCCAAGGCCGGGGCCTGGATGGATGGCGTCAAGCGCGTGTTCGGCATGTTGCTGCTGGCGACCGCCTGGTGGATGCTGATTCCCATCCTGCCGACCTGGCTGCAAATGATGGGTTGGGCATTCCTGGCCATCGTGGCCGCGGTAATGTTGCGTGCCTTCGATGCCCTGCCCGCCGGAGCCGGCGCGCCGCGCATGTTCGCCAAGGGCCTGGGCTTGCTGCTGGCGCTGGCTGGCGTGGCCTGGCTGGTGGGAGCGGCCAGCGGTGGGCGCGATGTGCTGCAGCCCCTGTCGCATCTGGCGCAACGCGCCGACGGGCCGGCGCCTGCGGTGGTGGCCGGGGGGCCGGTCGAGTTCGTGCGGGTACGCAACAATGCCGAGCTGGATGCCCTGCTGGCACAGAGCAACCAGCCCGTCATGCTGGATTTTTATGCCGATTGGTGTGTGTCGTGCCGCGAAATGGAGCGCTTCACGTTTTCCGATCCGGCCGTGGCCAGCCGCATGTCGCGCATGCTGCTGGTGCAAGCCGACGTTACCGAAAACAACGCCGCTGATCGCGCGCTGCTCAAGCGCTTCCGGCTGTTCGGCCCCCCGGGCATTCTGTTCTTCGCGCCGGGCGGGGCGGCCATCGCCGATGCGCGCGTCATCGGCTTCCAGGATGCACCGCGCTTTGCCGCGGTACTCGATCGCGTACTGGCGCGTTAGGTCGCATTAGGACGCCTTACTGCTGCTTCAGCAGCTTGGCCGCTTCCACCGCGAAGTAGGTCAGGATGCCATCGGCGCCCGCGCGCTTGAAGCCCAGCAGCGCTTCCATCATGACCTTGTCGTGGTCCAGCCAGCCATTGGCGGCAGCGGCCTTGATCATGGCGTATTCGCCGCTGACCTGGTAGGCGAAGGTCGGCACCCGGAAGGTGTCCTTGACCCGGCGCAGCACGTCCAGGTAAGGCATGCCGGGCTTGACCATGACCATGTCGGCCCCTTCTTGCAGGTCGGCTGCCACTTCGCGCAGGGCTTCGTCCAGGTTGCCCGGATCCATCTGGTAGGCCATTTTATTGGACTTGCCCAGGTTGGAAGCCGAGCCCACGGCGTCGCGGAACGGGCCGTAGAAGGCGCTGGCGTATTTAGCCGAGTAGGCCATGATGCGAGTGTGGATGTGCTGGTCGGCTTCGAGTGCCTGGCGGATGGCGCCGATGCGGCCGTCCATCATGTCGCTGGGTGCCACGATGTCGACGCCGGCGCCGGCCTGCACCAGGGCCTGGCGAATCAGGATCTGCACCGTGGGCTCGTTCAGCACGTAGCCGTCTTCGTCGATGACGCCGTCCTGGCCGTGGCTGGTGTACGGGTCGAGCGCTACGTCGGTCAGCACCCCGAGTTCGGGAAAGCGCTGTTTCAGGGCTGCGACGACGCGCGGGATCAGGCCGTCGGGGTTGGCGGCCTCGGCGCCGTCGGGCGTCTTGAGCGATGGGTCGATCACCGGAAACAGCGCCATTACCGGAATACCCAGCCCCACGCATTCTTCGGCGGCCGCCAGCAGGGTGTCGGGCGAGTAGCGCACCACCCCGGGCAGCGAAGGCACGGCTTGCCGCAGGCCGTTGCCTTCGGCCACGAACACCGGGTAGATCAGGTCGTTGGCGGTAAGTGCATGCTCGCGCACCAGGCGGCGGGTGAAGTCGTCACGGCGCAGCCGGCGTGGACGCGATACGGGAAAGGCGGGAGAGATGATATGCGGATTCATGGCACTACCTTGGGAGAAATCCAGTTCTCGATGTATTGGGTCGCTTCGGGCAGCCCGATGCGTTCGGTGGCCGAGAAGGGCACCGTATGCAGGGCGCCGATATCGGCCAGGTCTTTGCGCACGGCGAATACGGTGCGCTGACGTTGCCCGAACGGAAGCTTGTCGGCCTTGGTCAGCAGGGCCAGCACCGGACGGCCGGTGGGGGCGATGAAGTCGGCCAGGCGGCGGTCGAGTTCGGTGACGCCGCGGCGGATGTCGATGATCAGCACGATGCCCGCCAGTGAAGGCCGGTCGCGCAGATAGCCGCCCAGGATGTCGGCCCATTTTTCTTTTTCTTTGTGGGCCACCGAGGCATAGCCGTAGCCGGGCAAGTCGACCAGGAAACCCAGCGGTTGTTCGGGCTCCAGCGGGTCGGGCAGGCCGAACAGATTGATCAGGCGCGTGCGCCCGGGCGTCTTGCTGGAGAAGGCCAGGCGGCGCTGATTGCACAGCACATTGATGGCCGACGACTTGCCTGCATTGGAGCGGCCCACGAAACAGACTTCGGGCGCACCAGGGGCGGGCAGCTGATCCAGGCGGGCTGCCGAGATAAAGAAAGAGGCGCGGTGCAGAAGGGACACAGGAGGGGCCGATACGGTTGGTTGCGAACCCTATTGTATAATCGTGCGTTTGCAACAGTGGTCCCCCTGCATTGCGCCGGCTTTTTCCGCCTGTTGACAGCGTAAACGGCCCAGGGCGAATGTATGTTCGATCTGGCACAGCATGGGGCAGGCATGGGGCGCCTTGGCGCCTTGATCGAGATCCGATCGTCGAGGTTTTCAATGAAGCGTGTGCTGTCCCGGATGTTGGTAGCAAGCGGGCTGATGCTCGGTGCGTCCGTAATTTCTTCCAGTTTCGCCGCCGAAGGCGCTGCGACCCCGGCCAAGCCGGATGCCACCAAAGGTGCGCAATTGTATGACCAGGGCGATGCGTCGCGCGGCATCGTGGCCTGTGCGTCCTGTCACGGCGCGGCGGGCAACAGCAGCATCCCCGCCAACCCCAACCTGGCCGCGCAGTCGCACGAATACCTGGCCAAGCAATTGGCCGACTTCCAGACCAAGCAAGGCGCCGACAAGCCGGCGCGCAATGGCGCGGGCGGCAATCCCACGCCCATGACTGCCATGGCCCAGAACCTGACGCCCGAAGACATGCGCAATGTGGCGCTGTACCTGGCGGAGCAGCCGCTGAAAGAACCAGCCACCGCCGGCCACGAAGACCTGGTCGAGCTGGGCCGCAGCATCTGGCGCGGCGGCTTGCCCGATCGCGGCGTGCCGGCCTGCGCATCGTGCCACTCGGCCAACGGTGCCGGGGTGCCCAGCCAATATCCGCGCCTGGCGGGCCAGTTCCCTTCGTACATCGAAGAGCAACTGAAGCTGTTCCGCAGCGGCGATCGTGCCAACAACGAACCCATGCACACCATTGCCGACCGTATGTCGGACACGCACATCAGGGCGGTGTCCGATTTCGCGGCCGGCCTGCGCTAGACGCCGGCCTGATCCACGCGCGGCCGGCCCGCGCAGCAATACTCGCGTCCACCCGGAACCGGATTCCGGTGGGCGCTGTCAATAAGGGGGGAAGCCGGTAGTGCGGCCCCCCTTTTTTTTCATGAATACGACCTCCCAGCCCTCCCGCCCCCTGCGCAGCCTGCCCAGCGACCTTTTCGAGTTGCTTGGCTCGATGCGGTTTGCCGTGAGCCTGCTGATGTTCATCTGCGTGGCCAGCGTGCTGGGCACGGTGCTGGTGCAGAATCGGTCGTCCAACACCTATATCGATCAGTTCGGGCCGTTCTGGTTCGAAGTGTTCGACAAGTTCTCGATCTGGCACGTCTACAACAGTTGGTGGTTCCTGGCGATCATGGGCTTCCTGGTGGTGTCCACCTCTCTGTGCCTGATCCGCAATACCCCGAAGATGCTGCACGAGGCCCGGTCGTTTCGCGAACATGTACGCGCCAGCAGCCTGCGCGCTTTCCCGCATCGGGTCGAACTCACCGAAGCGGCGCCTGTCGATGAGGCGGTGAGCGGCGTCAGGGGGCTGCTGACCAAGCTGGGCTATGCGGTGCGCGAGCGCCGCGATGGCGATGGCGTGATGCTGGCCGCCAAGAAAGGCAGCGCCAACCGCCTGGGTTACATCTGCGCCCATTCGGCCATGGTGATCATCTGCCTGGGCGGCCTGCTCGACAGCGAACTGGCGGTGCGCCTGCAGGTGCTGCTGGCCGGCAAGCAGCCCATCGTGGAAAACATGCTGATTTCGCAGGTACCGACCAGCGGCCGCTTGTCGATGGCGAACCCCAGCTTCCGTGCCAGCGTGCTGGTTCCCGAGGGCGGGCAGGCCAGTACGGCGGTGGTCATGGTGGGCGATGGCGCCCTGGTGCAGCCTTTGCCGTTCACCCTGAAACTGAAGAAATTCCTGATCGACTACTACTCTACGGGCATGCCCAGCCGATTTGCCAGCGAAGTAGAAGTCACCGACCCCGATACCGGCAAGACCTTCGAGTCGACCATCGAGGTCAACGAACCGCTGCGCTACAAGGGCGTAACGGTCTATCAGTCCAGCTTCGACGATGGCGGCAGCAGCGTCAGCCTGAAGGGTTATCCGCTGGTGGGCGCTACCGCCGCTGCCTTCGACGTCGACGGCACGGTGGGCAAGCCCGCGGAAATCACCGCGCGCGGGGCCGACGGCGGCGCCCGCAGCATGCAGGTCGAGATCACGGCGCTGCGGCCCATCAACGTCGAAGACCTGACCGGCGGTACGCCGCGCGGCAATCAATTGACCCTGGGCGAGCACGTGGCCTCGGTATCCGGTAGCGCTGCCGGCAAAAAGAACGAGAACTTGCGCAATGTGGGCCCCAGTGTCGAATACCGGCTGGTCGACCAGGCCGGCCAGGCGCACGAGTTCATGAACTATATGCTGCCCGTCGAACTGGATGGCGCCGCGGTGTTCCTGGCCGGCGTGCGCGACAATGCTTCCGAGAACTTCCGTTATCTGCGCATTCCCGCCGATGCCGACAGCTCGCTGGGGGAATTCATGCAATTGCGCGCCGCGCTGGCCGACCCGGCCGCGCGCCGCGAAGCCGCGCGACGTTTTGCCGAGCGCAACAGCTCGGCGCAGGCCGAACGCCAGTCACTGCAGACGGCGGCCGAGCGGGCCTTGGACACCTTCGCCACGGGCGGGCTGCAGGCCATTGCCAATTTCCTGCAGGCCAATACTCCGCCCGCCGACCTGGAGCGCGCGGCCGATGTGGTCATCCGCCTGATCGGCGTTTCGATGACCGAACTGCGCGAAGTGGCGCGGGAACGCGCCGGCATGCCGCGCCTGCCCGACGACGGCCCCGAGGCCGAGCGCGCGGCGCAGTGGTCGCGCCTGGCGGTGGCGGCGCTGTCCGACCTGAATGTCTATCCGGCTCCGGTCTTCCTGGCGCTCTCCAATTTCAACCACGTGCAGGCCAGCGTATTCCAGGTCAGCCGCACGCCCGGCAAGACGGCGGTATACATCGGCTGCCTGCTGCTGGTGCTGGGCGTGTTCTCGATGTTCTATATCCGTGACCGGCGTGTCTGGGTCTGGATCAAGCCGGCCGCCGATGGCGCGGGCAGCGACATCCAGGCCGCAATGACTTCGCAGAAGCGTACACTGGACTTCAACCACGAGTTCGACCGCTTCAAACAGGCGTTGCTGCGCCGAAACAGGTCCTGAGGTTTTCCATGTCTGTGAGCACTTCCTCCCATTCTTCCGACGTCCTGTGGCGTCCGGATCTGTCGCCTACCGGCGACGCGCGCGCGCAGCGCGGCAGGCCCGACTGGACCGACCTGGTTTTCTTCCTGCTGCTGGCCGTGGGCGCCGGCTATGCGCTGACCGGCTACGGCAGCGCCATGGACTACTACGAAAAAATCATCCTGTGCGGCACGGTGTTCGCGCTGACCTGGATGGGCTGGCTGTGGCGCCCGCTGCGGCGCCTGATGATCGCCTGCGCCCTGGCCGCCGGCCTGGCGCTGGTGCTGTACCAGAGCGACCTGGGGCGTGCCGAGCAGGTGTTCTTCCTGAAGTACCTGTTTTCGTCGCAGTCGGCCATTTTGTGGATGTGCGCGCTGTTCATCCTGGCCACGGCCTGCTACTGGATCGGCATTTTCAGCCCGACCGCCGCCTGGCTGGGCACGGCCCTGACCTGGGGCGCGGTGTTCGCCGGCGTGACGGGCATGCTGGTGCGTTGGCGCGAAGGGCACCTGATGGGGCCCGACCTGGGCCATATCCCGGTCAGCAACCTGTATGAAGTGTTCGTGCTGTTTTCGCTGATTACGGCGCTGTTCTACCTGTACTACGAACGCAAATACGCCACCCGCGCGCTGGGGGGGTTCGTGCTGCTGGTGATCTCGTCGGCCACGGTGTTCCTGCTGTGGTACGCATTCACGCGCGATGCGGCCCAGATCCAGCCGCTGGTACCGGCCCTGAAAAGCTGGTGGATGAAGCTGCACGTACCGGCCAATTTCATTGGCTACGGCACATTCTCGCTGGCGGCCATGGTGGGCTTTGCCTACCTGGTCAAGCAGCATGGTACGACGACTTCATGGGCCAAGCTGGCGCCGCTGTTCGTGCTGGGCGTGCTGCTGTGCGTGGAACCCATGGTGTTCCGCACCGATGGCTTGTCGGCCACCTGGATGATCTACTTCGGCGTGGGCGTGGTCATCGTGGGCGCCATCCTGCTGGGCCGGCGCCGTATCGCCCAGGCACTGCCGTCGCTGGAAGTGCTGGACGACATCATGTACCGGGCCATCGCCGTCGGCTTCGCGTTTTTCACGGTGGCAACCATCCTGGGCGCGCTGTGGGCCGCCGATGCCTGGGGTGCCTATTGGCAGTGGGACCCCAAGGAAACCTGGGCCCTGATCGTGTGGCTGAACTACGCCGCATGGCTGCACATGCGCTTGATGAAGGGCCTGCGCGGCCACCTGGCAGCCTACTGGGCCCTGGTGGGGCTGCTGATCACCGGCTTCGCCTTCCTGGGCGTGAACATGTTCCTGTCGGGGCTGCACTCGTACGGGGAACTGTAGGCGCGGGTGCCCCCGCGCGGCTTCAGGGTAGCGTGGCTTCGCCGCGCAGCAGGTCGTCGAGGGTTTCGCGCTGGCGCACGATATAGTGGCGGCTGCCATCGACCATGACTTCGGCCGCGCGCGCCCGGGTGTTGTAGTTGCTGGCCATGACCATGGCGTAGGCGCCGGCCGATTCCAGCGCCAGCACGTCGCCGGCCTGCAGCGACAGTTTGCGCTGGCGGGCCAGCCAATCGGCGCTTTCGCACACCGGACCGACGATATCGTACTCAGTGGCCGTGCCATCGCGTGGCGCCACCGGCTGCACCCCATGGTAGGCGTCATACAGCGCCGGGCGCAGCAGATCGTTCATGGCGGCATCGACAATGGCGAAATTGCGGGCTTGCGCGTGCTTCAGGTACTGCACCGTGGTCAGCAGCACGCCGGCATTGCCCACCAGCGATCGGCCCGGTTCCAGCACCAGGTGCAGCCGCGCCAGGCCGCGTGCCTGCAGGCGTTCGAATACCTGGTCAAGCAGCGCCTTGGGCGAAGGCGGCACTTCGTCGGTATAGCGGATGCCCAGGCCGCCGCCCAGGTCCAGGTGCTGGATGGCAATACCTGCGGCGTCGAGTTGCTGGATCAGGTCCAGCAGCTTTTCCAGTGCGTCGAAGTAAGGGCTGATATCGGTAAGCTGCGAGCCGATATGGCAGTCGACGCCCACGACTTCCAGCCCCGGCAACGAGGCGGCCGTACGATAGGCCTCGAGCGCCGATTCGATGGCGATGCCGAACTTGTTTTCCTTGAGGCCGGTGGAAATATACGGGTGGGTTTGCGCATCGACATCGGGGTTGACGCGCAGCGACACGCGCGCGCGCCGTCCCACGGACTGCGCCACGTCGGACAGGCATTGCAGTTCGGCCTGGGATTCGACGTTGAAGCATTTCACATCGGCTTGCAAGGCGGCGCGCATTTCCCAGACTTGCTTGCCCACGCCCGAAAATACGATCTTGGCCGGATCGCCGCCGGCAGCCAGCACACGCTTGAGCTCACCGCCCGAAACAATGTCGAAACCGGCACCCAGGCGGGCGAATTCTTTCAGCACGGCCAAGTTGGAATTGGCCTTCATGCCATAGCAAACCAGCACGGGGCGTTCGCCGATGGCGCTGCTATACGAGTGCCAGGCCTGGGCCAGCGCCGCGCGCGAATATACGTACAGCGGGGTGCCAAGTTGGCTGGCCAGGGCGTCGAGCGCCACGCCTTCGGCGTGCAGGACACCGTTCTGGTAATGGAAATGCGGATGGCCGACCAGGCCGGGCCGCATGGAATTCGGGGATGTCATGGAAGCGAGTCGGGGGCGGGGATGTGGGGCGGCTCGGATTGCTCGGGTTCGGGCTGGCCGGGCTGCGGCGGCAGGTACAGCGGGCCCTTGAAGCCGCAGGCGGCGACCAGGCCGGTCGCGGCAAGCGTGGCTACAATGCGTAAAACCATGCGGCTGCGTGCCAAATGGAACACTCGAAACTCCGTAATTCTTGCAGGCTCGATTATGACTGAAACCGAATTCCTTGCGTTGGTCGACCAAATACTGGACAGCATCGAGAGCCAGGCCGACGATTGGGCGGCCTCGCTGGATGTCGATGTCGAGGCCAGCCGCAGCGGCAACGTGCTGACGCTGGTGTTCGAAGACGGCACCCACGTGGTCGTGAACAGCCAGGCCGCCATGCAGGAGATCTGGGTCGCCGCCCGCAGCGGCGGTTTCCACTACCGCTACGACGGCCAGCACTGGAACGATACCCGGGGCGGCCCGCCGCTGCACGACGCGCTGTCGCAGATCTGCTCCGAAGCCGCCGGCGTGCCGGTGACCGTGCGGCTGTAACGCCGGCCGCTACTGCGCTACCGACCGGCGTTACAGCCGCACGGTCAGAACGGTATTTTCTGCGACCAGGGCGTCTGTTTCTGGGGGTTCAGGTCGGGCGACACACGGATGCTGTTGTCGCCGCCACCCGTCAGGCCGTTCAGGAACTCGCCCAACTGGTCGGTTTCGGGGGCGGTGGGTTCAGACAGCCCCAACCGTGCCACCGCCTGCCCAGGCGGGAATTCCGAGAAATAGAACTCGCCGCGCTCGACCAGCAGGCCGTCGGGACGCGGCCGTTCTTTTTGCTCGGGCACGCCCTTGAGCATATCCGCCATGTAGTCCAGCCAGATCGGCATGGCCACGCCGCCGCCTGTTTCGCGCGAACCCAGCGACTTGGGCTGGTCGAATCCCATCCAGGCGGTAGCCACCAGGCTGGGCGTATAGCCCGAGAACCAGGCGTCGACCGATTCGTTGGTGGTGCCCGTCTTGCCGGCGATGTCCGAACGCTTGAGCGTGGCGCGTGCGCGCGCCGCGGTACCGCTGGTGGCTACGCCGCGCAGCATGTCGTCCATGACGTAGGCCGTGCGCGGGTCGATGGCGCGGGCCGTGGCATCGCCCGCCACGATGGGCTTGGACTGCATCAGCACTTTGCCGCTGCTGTCGGTGACGCGTTCGATGAGGAAGGGCGCGATGCGGTAGCCACCGTTGGCAAACACCGAGAAAGCACCTGCCAGCTGCAACGGGGTGACCGAGCCTGCCCCCAATGCCAGCGGCAGTACCGCGGGCTGGCGTGCCTTGTCGAAGCCGAAACGCGTCAGGTAGTCTTGCGCGTACTGCGGGCCGATGGCCTGCAGGATGCGGATCGACACCATGTTCTTGGATTTGTACAGGCCCTGGCGCATTGTCAGCATGGGCTCGTAGACGTTGCCGTAGTTCTTGGGATGCCAGGCCTTGGAACCGGTCTGCCCGGCGGTAAGCTCGAACGGCTGGTCGGATATCTGCGTGGCCGGCGTCAGGCCGCGTTCGAGCGAGGCGGCGTAGATGAACGGCTTGATGTTCGAGCCGGGCTGGCGCCAGGCCTGTGTGACGCGGTTGAACTTGCCGCGGTAGAAGTCGAAGCCGCCCACCATGGCGCGAATTGCGCCATCTTGCGGCGACAGCGATACGAACGCGGCTTGCACCGCCGGCATGTTGATGACTTCCCAGCCGTCGCCGTACTTATGGATGTACACCACCGAGCCGCGCTGCAGGCGTCGTTCGGCCGAGGCCTTGCTGCCCAGCGAGCGCGCCACCACCGCCAAGACCTTCTTGTCGTTGATGACGATGATTTCATTGGCGCTGCGCGCCACCTTGATTTCAGTGGGGGACGCCGACAGCACCACACCGGTCAGCAGGTCGTCGCTGTCGGGGTATTTTTCGAATACGCCGTCCAGGTAGTCGTCCAGTGCCTGGGGGTTGTTCTCGATGCCCTCGGGCATGTCGAGCTGTTCTTCCGGGCCGGGGTAGATGGAGCGGCGCGTGTACTGCAGCACGCCATCGCGCACCGCGTGGTAGGCAGATTCCTGGTCTTTCGAGTGCACCGTGGTGTAGATATTGATGCCGCGCGAATACAGATCGTCTTGGTAGATGCCGTAGAGCAACTGGCGCGCCAGTTCGGCCACGTATTCGCCATGGATGGCATAGCCTCCGGCCGGCGTGCCCTGGGCGGCCTTCATCACGATGGGCTGCGCCTTGGCTTGCTGGTATTCGGTGTCGGTCAGGTAACCCAGCGAATGCATGCGGCCCAGCACGTAGTTCTGACGCAGTTCGGCGCGCGGGCGGTTGGCAATGGGGTTAAAGCGCGAGGGCGCCTTGGGAATGCCCGCCAGCATGGCGGCCTCGGCCGCCGTGACTTCCGATACGGGTTTGCCGAAATAGGTGCGCGACGCCGCCGCGAAGCCATAGGCGCGGTGCCCCAGGTAGATCTGGTTCATGTAGAGCTCAAGGATCTGGTCCTTGGTGAGCTCGGATTCGATCTTGAAGGTCAGCAGCAGTTCGTAGAACTTGCGCGAATAGGTCTTCTCGGACGACAGATAGAAATTGCGCGCCACCTGCATGGTGATGGTGCTGGCGCCCTGCGACTTCGACATGCTGAGCAGGTTGGCCAGGCCGGCGCGCACCACGCCTGCCCAGTCGATGCCGCCGTGCTGGTAGAAGCGGTCGTCTTCGGCGGCCAGCACGGCCGATTTCATGACGTCGGGAAATTCATTGAAGCGCAGCACGTTGCGTCGTTCTTCGCCGAACTCGCCGATCAGGACGTGATCGCTGGTATAGACGCGCAGCGGCACCCGCGGCCGGTAGTCGGTCATGGCGTGCAGGTCTGGCAGGTTGGGCCAGGCCAACGCCAGTGCCATGCCGCCCAGCAAGATGCCACACAGCGCCAGGCCGCCAAAGAAAATGCCCATCTTCACGAAAAACCGCAAAATGGGCGATCCGTTCTTGGGAGATGGGGCTTTTTTGGAAGAATTCTGCGACTTGCTCATCGCGGCGATTTTACGGGCATCTGCAGGCACGCTTGGCCGCCGCTACCGGGTTTCTGTAACAAATTCGTTCAGTGTGGTAAGCGGGCAACTGGCTGGCGATGGGATAATGCGGGCATGAATGTATTGGCCAATACAGATCCTGCCGCCAACGCGGGTCCTTGCGAGAGCCCCGGCACGGCGGCCGAAGCGAGTCCGCGCGCGCACTTGCCGCACGACCTGCCCATTTTCCTGGTGGGCATGATGGGGGCGGGCAAAACCACCATCGGGCGCGGGCTGGCACGCGCGCTGGGGCGCGAATTCATCGACCTGGACCACGAACTGGAAGCGCGCTGCGGCGTGCGGGTGCCGGTCATCTTTGAAATCGAAGGCGAAGGCGGCTTTCGCAAACGCGAGGCCGCCGCGCTGGACCACTGCACCCAGCGGTGCGGCATCGTGCTGGCTACGGGCGGCGGGGCCGTGCTGGCGCCCGAGAACCGCCGGCTGTTACGCGAACGCGGCGTGGTGGTGTACCTGCGCGCCAGCCTCGATGAACTGGTCCGGCGCACCAGCCGCGACCGCAATCGTCCGCTGCTGGCCAACCCCGATCCGCGCGGCACGCTGTGCGACTTGATGAGCAAGCGCGAACCCCTGTATGAAGAAGTCGCCGATTTGGTGGTGGAAACCGGCACCATGCCGGTCTCGCACCTGGTGAAATCGCTGCTGCCGCTGTTGCAAGCCTACGAGAAGAATCCATGACCGTTGTTGAAGTCGACACCCCCGGCGGCCGCTATCCCATCCATATCGGCCCAGGCCGCCTGGATGCGCTGGACCAATCCATTCCGGCCGATGCCACGGCCATTGCGGTGGTCACCAATCCCACCGTGGCGGCCCTGTACGGCGAGCGCGTCGAGGCGGCCCTGGCGCGCACCGGCCGCCGCGTGCTGCGCATCGAACTGCCCGACGGCGAGTCTCATAAAGACTGGCAGACCCTGAACCTGATCTTCGACGCATTGCTTACCCACCGCCTGGACCGCCGCGCCGTGCTGGTGGCGCTGGGCGGCGGCGTGATCGGCGACATGACCGGCTTCGCCGCGGCGGTCTACATGCGCGGCATCCGTTTCGTGCAGGTGCCCACCACGCTGCTGGCGCAGGTGGATTCTTCAGTGGGCGGCAAGACGGCGGTGAATCACCCGCTGGGCAAGAACATGGTCGGCGCCTTCTACCAGCCGGTGGCCGTCGAGATCGACACCGATGTGCTGGGCACCCTGCCGGCGCGCGAAGTGTCGGCTGGCCTGGCCGAGGTGATCAAATATGGCCTGATCCTGGATGCCGAGTTCTGGGGGTGGTGCGAAACCAATGCCGCCGCCCTGCGCGCCCTGGATCCCGCCGCGCTGGCCCATGCCATTCGCCGTTCGTGCGAACTGAAGGCGCAAGTGGTGGGCAAGGACGAACGCGAATCCGGCCTGCGCGCCATCCTGAACCTGGGCCACACCTTCGGCCATGCCATCGAATCGGGCCTGGGCTACGGCGAATGGCTGCACGGCGAGGCCGTGGGTTGCGGCATGGTGCAGGCGGCTGAATTGTCGGCCCAGGTGGCGGGTTTTCCGCGTGCCGACGTGGCGCGCGTGCGTGACCTGGTGCATGCCATCGGCTGCCCCACGGTGGCCCCCGACCTGGGGGCCGACCGCTGGCTGGCACTGATGCAGGTAGACAAGAAAACCGAGGGTGGTGAGATCCGCTTTGTGTTGATGCCGCGTATCGGCCAGGCGGTGACGCGGGCCGCGCCGCTGGACGCCGTGCGCGACGTCCTGGCCCGCACGGTGCAATGACCCAAGAGGGACGATGCCAATGACCGAACTGGCCTGCTACGCATCCGATCCCTCTGTCACACGCGGACGCCGGCATGCCGAACCCGCTCCGCAGAACCGCACCGAATTCCAGCGCGATCGCGACCGCATCATCCATTGCACGGCCTTCCGGCGGCTGGAATACAAGACGCAGGTGTTCGTCAACCACGAAGGCGACCTGTTTCGCACGCGCCTGACGCACAGCCTGGAAGTTGCACAGATTGCCCGCACGCTGGCCCGCAGCCTGCACCTGTCGGAAGACCTGACCGAAGCCATTGCCCTGGCGCACGACCTGGGCCACACGCCTTTTGGCCATGCCGGACAAGACGAACTGAACGCCTGCATGCGCGAACTGGCGCCGCAGGCAGGCGGCTTCGAGCACAACCTGCAAAGCCTGCGCGTGGTCGACGAGCTGGAAGAGCGCTACGCCGAGTTCAGCGGCCTGAATCTGTGCTTCGAGACGCGCGAAGGCATCTTGAAGCACTGCTCGGTCGCGCATGCACGCCAGTTGGGCGATGTGGGCGAACGCTTCCTGAACCGTACCCAGCCGTCGCTGGAGGCCCAGCTGGCCAACCTGGCCGACGAGATCGCCTACAACAACCACGATATCGACGACGGCCTGCGTTCGGGCCTGATCACGCTGGAACAGATGCAGGATGTGGCCATCTTCGCGCGCCATTACGCCGACGTGGCCGAACGCTATCCGCAACTGGCGGCGCGCCGCGCCATCGCCGAAACCGTGCGGCGCATGATCAACACGCTGATCACGGACCTGACCGCGACCTCATTGGCGCGCATTGCCGATACGGCCCCGGCCGATGCCAATGCGGTGCGCCGCGCACCGCCGCTGGCGGGCTTTTCGGACAGCGTGCGCCGCGAAGCCGATGAACTCAAGCGTTTCCTGTTCGACAACCTGTATCGGCACTATCGTGTGGTGCGCATGACCAGCAAGGCGCGCCGCATCGTGCGCGAATTGTTCCAGGCATTCCTGGCCGATCCCCGGCTGCTGCCGCCGGATCACCAGCGGCCGGAACCCGAGCAGGCGCGCGCCATCGCCGATTACATCGCCGGCATGACTGACCGCTACGCGATTCGCGAGCATCGGCGGTTGTTCGACATGTAAGGGCATTGCCCGTCATGCCAGCGGCTGCAGCTTGCCCGCCGTCATTTCGTGGGCGACTTCTCGCAGCGTTTGCGTAAACATGCGCACCACCAAGGGGCGCGGGCGCTCGCGTTGAAAGAGGAAGCGCGGGCGGATATCGATGGTGGGGGCAAAGCGGCGCTGCACCAGGTCGGGCCAGGCATTGGACATCAATGTGAATGGGTCCACCAGCGCGACCGCCCGCAGCGGTTCAACCATGGCATACGTGGTGACCGTGCTGTTGGACACCAGGCGCGTTGCGTAGTCGACACTAGTCTGCCGGAAGGCCTCGCGTAGCCGCCAGCCCGTCAGGGTGTCGTCTGCAAATGAAATCAGCGGCTGGCCGCGCAGCAGCTTCGGGGTCAGGGTCGCATGCCGGGCCAGGGGATGCGAGCGGTGCAATATTGCCGCCAATTCGCTGCTGCAGAATTCTTCGATCTCGAGCGTACCGGTGGGGGCGGAGACGTCCAGGATGCCCATGTCGACCTGGCTGTTGTTGACATATTCCACCACATGGCGCGTGGGCAGCGCGCGCACATCAAACGAGACTTCCGGGTGGGCCTGCGCATAGCGACCCACCGCGCGCGCCACCATTGACATCGCCAGCGTGGAGACCGCGGCCACGGTAATGCGTCCGCGGATCCCCTGGCGAATTTCCGAGGCGGCGTGCTGCACCGACGCCACGCTGCCGAACAGGCGTTCTACCTCGGGCATCAGCGCGTCGGCCTCGGGGGTGCAAACCAGGCGCCCGCGTACCCGCAGGAACAGGGTCAGGCCCAGTTCTGCCTCGAGCAGGCGCAGCGTTTTGGTGACTGCGGGCTGCGAGACATAGAGCATGCGTCCCGCGGCCGAGACCGAGCCGGTCTTGACCACGGTGCGAAACACTTCGAGATGTCGGACGTTGATCATGGCGGCCTCGTGGATAATGAAACCCATAACTTTTTGGCAGGAAGAAGCTGCCAAAATTCTATTGGATTTTATAGGATGCACTTCCTACACTGCCAGGCATCAGGACCCGGAGCTACCCCGGCCTGGCAATCTTCAAGGAGGAAAGCGGTGAGCATTCCGGCAAAGGAAGAATGGGCCTCGATGGCGGCGACGCTGCGCCCTGAATGGCGTGCCTTCATTGACGGGCAGTATCGGCCGGCGCTGTCGGGCAAGACGCTGGCCACGATCAACCCGGCTACCGGCCAGGTGATCGCCGAGGTGGCGGCCTGCGGCGCCGAGGATGTGGACGCTGCCGTGGCATCCGCGCGCAAGGCCTTCGAATCCGGGGTGTGGTCGCGCCGCGCGCCCACAGAGCGCAAGCAGGTGCTGCTGGCATTTGCCCAGGCATTGATGACGCATCGCGAGGAACTGGCGTTGCTGGAGTCCCTGGATGTCGGCAAACCCATCACCAATGCCTATAACGGCGATATTGTGAGCGCGGCCACTTGCATCCAGTGGTACGCCGAGGCCATCGACAAGTTGTACGGGGAAATGGCGCCGGCACCGGCGGGCATGACGACCATGGTCGTGCGTGAACCGATCGGCGTGGTGGCGGCCGTGGTGCCCTGGAACTACCCGCTGTCCATGGCTGCCTGGAAGCTGGGCCCCGCGTTGGCAGCCGGCAACTCCGTCATTCTGAAGCCCGCTGAACAGTCGCCGCTGACGGCCATCCGCATCGCGCAATTGGCCGTGGATGCCGGCTTGCCGCCCGGCGTGCTCAACGTCTTGCCGGGTTACGGCGAAACAGCCGGGCAGGCCCTGGGCCTGCACATGGATGTCGACGGCGTGGGTTTCACGGGTTCGACCGAGGTGGGCAAGCTGTTCATGCAGTATTCGGGCCGTTCGAACATCAAGCGGGTGGGGCTGGAATGCGGCGGCAAGAGCCCGCATATCGTGCTGGCCGATTGCCCCGACCTGGACGCGGCGGCACGAGCCGTGGCAATGGGCATCTTTGCCAACTCGGGTCAGGTCTGCAATGCCGGTTCGCGACTGATCGTCGAGGCGCCGGTGCGGGATGCGCTGCTGGACAAAGTCCTGCAGATTGCCGCTGAAATGCGTCCGGGCGATCCCCTCGACCCGGCCACCCGGTTGGGGCCGGTGGTCAGCCAGTCCCAGTACGACCGCGTACTGTCCTACATCGACGCCGGACGCGCCGACGGCGCGCAAGTGCTGGCGGGCGGGGGGCCCGCCCTGCCGGACAGCGGCGGCTTCTACATCGAGCCTACCGTGTTCGGCAAGGTATCGAACGGCATGCGCATTGCCCAAGAGGAGATATTCGGGCCCGTGCTGGCGGCCATCACTGTGGAAAGCGTGGAGCAGGCACTGCAGGTGGCCAACGATACGATCTACGGGTTGGCGGCGGCAGTATGGACGCGCGATATCGGCAAGGCGCATCGAGCCGCCCAAGGGTTGAAGGCCGGTGTGGTCTGGATCAATTGTTTCGACCGCGGCAGCATGTCGGCGCCGTTTGGCGGCTTCAAGCAGTCGGGCTTTGGCCGCGATAAATCCATGCACGCCTTTGACAAGTACATGGATTGGAAGGCCATCTGGGTGGCAACCTGATCCGTCGACGACGGGTCGATTACACAGCAAGGGGACAGGCATGAAAAAGCATGACGCGCAGCATCATTCCAGGACCGCTGGCAGCGACCAGCAGGCAGGCGTGCCGCGACGCACGGTGCTGAAGGCCGTCGCCGCGGCAGGGCTGGCTGGCTGGGCGCCATTCGTTCGCGCCCAGTCCAGGACATTGACCGTGACGTGTTGGGGAGGAAGCTACGAGGCCGCGGTGCGCAGCGCATTCGTGGAGCCTTTCGCCAAAGAGAAGGGCGTGACGGTTACCCTGGTCAACAGCGCCGACCTGACTCGCATGAAGGTGCAGGTGCAAAGCAAGAACGTCAGTTGGGATGTCTTCGACAGCATCGGGCCGCAGATTATGGCGGGATCGCGGGAAGGCCTGTGGGAAGCCGTCGATACCTCGCGCATCGACGGCGGTGGCCTGGTGCAAAAACCAGGCAAGGACCATGTCTCGACCTATTTCTATGCCGGCGGCATCGGTTTCGATCCGAAGCGATTCCCGGACGGAAAGCACCCCACAACGTTCAAGGAACTGTGGGACGTCCAGAAGTTTCCGGGGCGGCGCGGGCTGCGGTCGCGCGTTAGCGAAAACCTGGAAATGGCCCTGCTGGCCGACGGGGTCGCGCCCGACGCGCTTTATCCCCTGGATATCGAGCGTGCCTTCAAGTCGATGGACCGCATCAAGGATGCCGTGCGCAAGTGGATAGAGACCACGCCAGAGACGGTCACGCTGCTGGCCAATAACGAAGTGGATTTCTCTTATACCTATCTGAGCCGGGTGCTGCCCGCGCAGCGCAATGGGCAGTCGGTGCAGATGTCGCTTGCCCAGACCCTCAACAGCTTCGAATACCTGGCCGTTCCCAAGCATGGGCGCAATACGCAATTGGCGATGGACTACATTGCCTTCTGCCTGCGCCCGGACCGCCAGGCCGCGTTCTGCGAAATGGTCGAGTTCTCGCCCAATGCCCTGGCCGCACTGGACAGCCTGAGCCCCGCCGCGCGGGCCCGGATTCCCGATATGAAAGATCCCAACAGCATCATCGTCGATGATGCCTGGTGGGGCGAGCACTACGAGGCGCTACAGCGGCGCTTCACCGAATGGATGCTGATGTAGGCCCGCCGGGATGACGCACTCGCTCAGTCCGCGCACGGTTATCACGCTTCTGGTGCCGTTGGGTGCATTACTGGCCGTGTTCTTTCTTTGGCCGCTGGCAATGGTGGGCTGGTCCAGCATCCATGACCAGCAGTTCACGCTCAAGGGCTATGCGCAGGTGTTGACCGGTACCCTGATTCACCGGGTGCTGTGGAATACCTTGCAGATCAGTGTGCTGGCCACACTGACCAGTCTGTTGCTGGGCTATGCGATCGCGCTGCACCTGGCGTCCATGTCGCCCGCGCGGCGTGCGCCCTATCTGATCATGGTCATGCTGCCGTTCTGGACCAGCATCCTGGTCAAGAGCTTCGCGTTCACGGTGGTGCTGGGCGATGCCGGCATCGTGAACCAACTGCTGGGATGGCTGAGCGGCGGTACCTGGCATGTGGAGATGATGTTCAATCGCGTGGGGGTAATTGTCGGCATGACCAACTACCTGCTGCCCTTCATGGTGCTGCCCATCATGGCCAGCCTGCTCAACCAGAACCGCAGCCTGTATCTTGCCGCCGAGATCATGGGTGCAGGGCCGCTGCGCGTGTTCTGGCGCATCACGTTGCCGTTGAGTTTGCCTGGCGTATATGCCGGCGTGCTGATGTGCATGACGCTTTCCATGGGCATGTACATCACGCCGGCCCTGCTGGGCGGACGGCGCGACATGATGCTGGCCAACCTGATCGATTTCTACACGCGCCAGACACTGGATTGGAATCTGGCCTCGGCTATTGCCATGCTGCTGCTGTTGCTGTCGGGGCTGCTGTTATGGGTGCTGGGCCGTGTGCAGCGCGACGACCGGGAGGCGGCATGACGCCCAGCTCGCCCTATCCGGCCCGCGGCATGCGCCGCACCTGGAACCGCTGTATCACCGTGCTGGCCTGGATCGGCTATTTCTTCCTGCTGCTGCCCAGCCTGGTGATCGTGCCCATTTCATTCGGGGGCGGACAGGAACTGAGGTTTCCGCCCGATTCTTTCTCGCTGGACTTGTTCCGCCGGTTTTTCGCCGAGCCCGCCTGGTGGCAGGCGGCCGTCAAGAGCCTGATCGTGGCCAGCGCCACCACCGTCATGGCGCTGGCCGTGGCGCTACCGGGCGCCTATGCCTTGGCGCGCACGCGTTTTCGGGGACGGCGCCTGCTCGAGGTGCTGGCCATCGCGCCCATGCTGGTGCCGGTGGTCGTACTGGGACTGGGCATGTACATGCACTTGTCCGCGTTGGCATTGGTGGACACCCTGGCTGGCGTGGCCCTGGCGCACACCGTGGTAGTGCTGCCCTTCATGATGGTGGCGGTGGGCTCTGGATTGCGCCAGGCCGATCCCGCGCTGGAGACGGTGGCCACCTTGATGGGAGCGGGTCCGCTGCGCATTTTTGTAGAGGTGGTATTGCCGCAAATCCGGCCCTCTGTACTGGTGGGGGTGTTGTTCGCGTTCCTGATTTCGTTCGACGAGGTCGTCTTGTCGTACTTCATCACGGGACCCGCATCCACCACGCTGCCGGTCAAGATGTACAGCGCCATCCGCTGGGAAGTATCGCCCGTACTTGCGGCTGTCTCGACGCTGCTGACAGGGCTTAGCCTGGCGGTGTGCCTGATGATCATCCGCTTGCAGCCGCCGACGCCGCGCGCCGATTGACGATCTGGGAGACGCTTGTTTGAACGCCGAAAAATATGACGCCGTGATCATCGGCGGCGGCCACAATGGCCTGGTGTGCGGCGCGTATCTGGCCCGTGCCGGCCGGCGCGTGTGCGTGCTGGAACGGCGCGACCTGATCGGCGGCGCCGCGGTCAGTGAAGCCGTATGGCCGGGCTACCGAGTCTCCACCGCATCCTACACGATGGCGCTTCTGCAGCCTCGCATCATGCTGGATCTGGAGTTGGCCCGCCATGGGTTGGAGGTCGTCCCGCCACCGCCCATGATCCACCTGTTCGAGCCCGGCAAGTACCTGGTGCTGGACGGCGACGATTCCGTGGCGAGGCAACTGGCCCGCTATAGCGAGGAAGATGCACGCGCGTACCCCGCCTACCGGGCGCACATGGCGGCGCTGGGGGCCATCGTGTCGCGGCTGCTTTGGGAGATCCCACCCGATCCGGCAGCGACATCGCTGTCCGCGCGCCTGGCGCTGCTGCGCTTTGCCTGGCGTTATCGCGGCCTGGGCGACCGCCTTCACGACATCTACGAGGTGCTGACACTGAGCGCGGCCGACTTCCTGCGCCGTTGGTTCCGGTCTGACGAAGCCTTGTGTGCACTGGGTTTCTACGTGGGTTGTGGCGGCGCCACTACCACCCTGTCGGCGCCAGGGTCGGCCTATGTGCTGTTGCGTGGCTACATTCGCGACCACACGACCGAGGCGGGCCCGGCGGGGTTCATCCGCGGCGGGATGGGCAGCATCTCGGAAGCGATTGCGCGCGCGGGCCAGGAACACGGCATGGTGATCCGCACCCAGGCGCCGGTGCGCCGGGTGGTGCTGAGCAAAGGAAGGGCATGCGGCGTGGAACTCGAAAACGGCGAGCAGATCCAGGCCGGTGCCGTCATATCCAACGCACCGGCCAAGCTGCTGTTTCGCAAGCTGGTGCCGCAGGATGCCCTGCCGGCTGCTTTTCTGGCGCGCGTCGATGCGATCCGCGACCATTCGCACGCGTTCAAGGTTCATATCGCACTTTCGCGCTTGCCACGCTTTGCCGGGCTGAATGCTGGCGACGTGGCTGGCGGCTACCCGGTGCAGGCTCGGCTGGCAGCCAGTACGGATGTGCTGGAGCAGGCCTATGACGACGCCAAGTACGGGCGCATCGCGGCACAACCCGCCCTGGTGGTGCTGACGCCCAGCGTCGTCGATGCCACCGTGGCGCCCGAGGGGCGGCACCTGATGACGATTTTCGGCCAGCATGCTCCATATCGCCTGCGGGGGCGGAACTGGGACGAGCACGCGCGCAACGAACTGCGCGAGGCAGTGCTGCGCACACTGGAACGCCACGCCCCGGATATCCGCGACTGCATAGAGCACATCCAGGTGCTTGGCCCGGCCGACATCGAGGCGCGATTCAGCTTGCCCGGAGGGCATGTCCATCATGGAGAGCTCAGTGCCGACCAGATATTCTTTCGCCGCCCAGTTCCTGGCGCAGCCGACTATCGCACCCCCGTGGCGGGACTTTATCAGTGTGGCGCCTCGGTGCATCCCGGGGGCGGCGTGACAGGCGTGCCCGGTTACAACGCGGCCCGAGTCATATTGTTGGGGAAATAAGCAAATGATCATGGTGGAATTGCAGCAGGTGTCGCGGCGCTACGGCGCGGTGCAGGCGCTGGCGCCAATCGACCTGCAGGTCAGGAAGGGCGAGTTCGTGACCCTGCTGGGCCCCAGCGGATCGGGCAAGACCACGCTGCTCAACCTGATCGCCGGCACGGTGGCGCCGTCGACAGGACGCGTCCTGATACGCGGCGAGGACGTCACGCACAGTCCGCCCAGCCGGCGGGAACTGGGCATGGTGTTCCAGAACTATGCCCTGATGCCGCACATGACGGTCTTCGAAAACATTGCTTTCCCACTGCGCGTGCGGCGGCTACCCAAACCGGAAATCGAGCGCAAGGTGCGCGAGGTCCTGGAACTGATCCGCTTGCCCGACGTCGCCCAGCGCCGGCCGCGCGAACTGTCCGGCGGCCAGCAGCAGCGCGTGTCGTTGGCGCGCTGCATCGTCTACAACCCCGCGCTGATCCTGCTGGATGAACCACTGGGCGCCCTGGACAAAAAACTGCGCGAGCACATGCAGCTGGAGATACGCAGCCTGCACGCCGAACTCGGCGTGACCATGCTCAACGTGACGCACGACCAGGACGAGGCCTTGACGATGTCTGATCGGATCGTGCTGATGAACGAAGGGCGCATTGAGCAACAAGCGACACCGGCGCAACTTTACTCGGCGCCGGTGAGCGTGTTCGCCGCCGACTTCCTGGGCACGGCCAATCTGATTGCCGGTGAAGTGTCCGAGCAGTCGGACGGGTGGGTGACATTGGCCACCCAGGTGGGCCCGTTGCGTGCCCGCGTGCCTGCTGCGGGCGCTTCGCCCGGCACGCGCGCCACGCTGGTGGTGCGGCCCGAGGCGATCGACGTCGTAAGGGGCGATACGCTGCCGCTGGCCGACCAGGTGGCGGTGGAGGGCACGTTGCGGGACCTGATCGTGCTGGGCAGCGTGTTGCGCTACCACGTGCGCACAGCGGGTGGCCAGGACTTCGTGGCGCAACAGCAGAATCATCGCCGGCACGCGGACATGCAGCGCGGCATGCCTGTGCGCCTGATTTGGGCGGCCGAGGATGGACAGTTGCTGGCCTAGGGCCTGTCCGCTGGGCGGGTAGGGCCGGTAAGCCCCGGCTTCATGATGGAAATGGGAACGTGGGCCGGCAGGCCCGTTGGAGGCATACGTGAATAGTTCGGCAGGGACCGTGCAAGCGGAAGCGGAAATGGCGCGCAGGCGGCGCGAGGAAAGCCTGGAGTTGCCAGAGACGCTCGGGGAATTCGTGCGCGAGCGCGCCGCGTTGATGGGCGAGCGCGTGGCGGCAGTGTGGTTCGATCAGCAGCGCAGCCTGACCTATCGCGAACTGGATGTCCAGGCCAACCGCCTGGCCGACAGCCTGATGGCATTGGGCGTGCGCAAGGGTTCGCATGTGGCGCTGATGCTGGGCAATTCGCCGGCGTTTCCGTTGAGCTGGGTGGCGCTTGGGCGCCTGGGCGCGGTGATGGTGCCGGTCAATACGGCCTATACCGAAGAAGAGATCCAATTCGTACTGAGCGATTCCGATGCCCAGTATCTCATCGTGGATGCGGCCTTCCTGCCACGCATCCAGGCCATGCGCGAATTGCCGCCGCTGCTCGATGCCGGCCGCATCATCGTGCATGGCGCCGCCCACGACGGCCCGCGCTGGGAGGACCTGGTGGAACAGGGGCGCGCCGATTTCGTATCCACGACGCCGGTCGCCCGCACCGACTTGCTGAACCTGCAATACACCTCGGGGACCACCGGATTTCCCAAGGGGTGCATGCTTAGCCATGACTACTGGATGATCCACGCCAACAATTCCGCGCGGCATCGGCGCTCTGCCGAAGGCGGTATCGAGAATGTGCTGATCTGGGCGCCATTTTTCTATATGGATCCGATGTGGCAGTTTCTCATGACGCTCAAGCTGGGCGGCACGGCCTACATCGCCGATCGCATGAGCTTGACGCGCTTCATGGACTGGCTGGTTTCCTACCGTATCCATTACTGCATCTTCCCCGAGCCTGCCTTGTCGCAGCATCCCGCCTCGGAACGCGATGCGCAGGTGCAACTGAGGTACGTCAGCATCTATGGCTGGACCGAGAGCGCGCGCAGGGAAGTGCGACGCCGCTTCAACGTCGTGGCTCGCGAAGGCTACGGCATGACTGAAATCGGTACCGGGTCGCTGGTGCCCGCCTGGGCCGACGACAAAGCCATACTGCGGACTTGCGGCCTGCCGATGGTCTTTCGCGAGTTCCAGATCTGCGACGAGGCGGGCCAACCGGTTTCCGACGGCGAAGCGGGGGAATTATGCGTGGCGGGCCGGGGAATATTCTGGGGCTACTACAAGCGTCCGCAAGCCAATGCCGAGAGCTTTCGCGGCAGGTGGTTCCGCACGGGCGACATTTTTCGCCGCGATGACGACGGGTTCTATTACCTGGTTGGCCGCATCAAGGAAATGATCAAGCGCGCTGGCGAGAATATCGCCGCCAACGAGGTCGAGGCGGTGCTGCGCTCGCTGGATGGCATCGAGGAGGCCGCCGTCGTGCCGGTTCCCGATCCGTTGCGACGCGAAGAGGTCAAGGCATACCTGAAGCTGCGCCAGGGGCTGACTCGGGATGACCTGCCGCCGGAGCGGGTGTTCGAACATTGCACGCGGCATCTGGCGGCTTTCAAGGTGCCGCGCTACCTGCAGTACATGGTGGACGATTTCCCGCGTACACCATCGCGCAAGATCGCCAAGAAAACCTTGATCGCCCAGGTGCAGGATCCCCTTGCCGGTGTGTATGACCGGCAGGAAGCGCGCTGGCGTTGATTTTTCACCCGAACAACAGAGGCCAGGATGCTTATCGATTTCTCGAGCCGCCCGCCGGTTCCCGAGCTGACGCTGCAGGCTTCCCATTTATCCAACTACCGGCGTGTCTACCAGGCCAGCGAGGCCCAGGTGCAACAGTCCGGCGGCGAGGATACGCTGGCGGAGTACCTGGCGACCTACGAGCGCCTGAATGCGCGCGCCGTCGTGCTCAAGGCGCGCGACCTGGAATCGACCTTTGGCGCGAAGATCGCCAACGAGGATGTTGCGCGATTCTGCCAGCAACATGGGCCGCGCTACCTGGGGTTTGCCGGAGTCGATCCGCATAAAGGCATGGCGGCCGTGCGAGAACTGGAGTTCGCCGTACGCGAACTGGGCCTGAAAGGCCTGAACGTGCAGGGTTTCGAGCACAAGCTGGCCATCGACGATCCGCTGCTATATCCCCTTTACGCGAAATGCATCGAGCTGGATATCCCGGTGAACATACATTGCGGCGCCAATTTTTCCACGCACTGCCTTATGGAGTACGGTCATCCGCGCGGCCTGGACCGCGTCATGTGCCAGTTCCCCGAGTTGCGGGTGTGTGCATCGCCGCCGGGCTGGCCCTGGATCCAGGAGCTGATCGGCGTTGCGTGGCGGCACCCGAATGTCTGGATCGGCGTGCTGGCCGTGCGGCCGAAGCTGCTGGGCAAGGCGAACTCGGGCTACGAGCCATTGTTGCAGTATGGCAAGAGCGTGCTCAAGCACAGGATGATCTGGGGCTCGGCGTTTCCCATGATGCCGGTCGAGCGCACGGTTGCCGAGCTGCAGGCGCTGCCCTTGAGCGACGCCGTGCGCGAAGCCTGGATGCTGCGCAACGCAGAAGCGTTCCTGCGCCTGTAGTGCGCTAGCGATGCGTGCGATACGGCTCGTCATCTGGCACGAACGTGCCTTCCGCGCGCGCGTCGCGTGTCCATTCTTGCATGGCGGGCAGGGCCAGCACGGCATCCATGTATGCGCGCACCGTGCCGGCTGCCGCCACCCCGTAGGTGGTGAAGCGCGACACCACCGGCGCGTAGAACGCGTCCGCGATCGAGAACTGGCCGAACAGGAACGGGCCGCCCTGGCCGAATTCGGCGCGCGTATCGTGCCAGATGGCCTGTACGCGCGATATATCGCCTTGCGCCGCTGAAATATCGATGCCCGGCAGGTGCGCCTCGATGTTCATGGGCATGGCCTGGCGTAGTTGGCCGAAGCCGCTGTGCATTTGCGCGGCCAATGATCGTGCCCGCGCGCGGGCCTGCGGGTCGGCCGGCCACAGGCCGGCCTGGGGATGGCGTTCGGCGGCGTACTCGCAGATGGCCAGCGAATCCCAGATGGCGAATTCGCCGTCCAGCAGCACCGGTACCAGGCCTGCCGGCGTCAGGGTTCCCAGGCGCTGGGCGAACTCGGGGGTGAACAGGGCCAGCTTCTGTTCCTGGAATGCGATGCCGCAGGCGCGCAGGGCCAGCCAGGGGCGCAGGGACCAGGACGAGTAGTTCTTGTTGCCGATGATGAGGGTGTACATGGCGGTAGCGGGCGGCGTCAGGGGGTGGAAAGGCGGCCGGGGCGGGAACACGGGGTGGCCCCGGTTCCGGCGGCGGTTCCAGTCTACCGCTAATTGTTGCGCCGCAACACCCGCCCCAGGTAATGCCCGGTATGGCTTTGCGGATTGGCGGCCACCTCTTCGGGAGTCCCGGTGGCCACCACGTACCCGCCGCCATCGCCGCCTTCCGGCCCCATGTCGACCAGCCAGTCGGCGGTCTTGATGACGTCGAGGTTGTGCTCGATGACCAGCACCGTGTTGCCGCTGTCGACCAGTTGGTTCAGTACCTGCAGCAGCATTTCGATGTCGCGGAAGTGCAGCCCGGTGGTGGGCTCGTCCAGGATGTACAGCGTGCGCCCCGTGCTGCGTCGCGATAGTTCCTGCGACAGCTTCACCCGCTGCGCCTCGCCACCGGACAGCGTGGTGGCGCTTTGCCCCAGGCGGATGTACGACAGGCCGACATCGATCAGGGTATGCAGCTTGCGCGCGATGGCGGGCACCGATTCGAAGTACTCCAGCGCCTGTTCGACGGTAAGGTCGAGCACTTCGCTGATATTGCGGCCCCGGTAGCGGATTTCCAGGGTTTCACGGTTGTAGCGCTTGCCGTGGCATACGTCGCACGGCACGTACATGTCGGGCAGGAAGTGCATTTCGACCTTGACCACGCCGTCGCCCTGGCAAGCTTCGCAGCGCCCGCCCTTGACGTTGAAGCTGAAGCGTCCCGGGTCGTAGCCGCGCGTGCGCGATTCGGGTACCCCGGCGAACAGCTCGCGTATGGGCGTGAACAGGCCGGTATAGGTGGCCGGATTGCTGCGCGGCGTGCGGCCGATGGGGCTTTGGTCGACGCTGATGATCTTGTCGAAGTGTTCCAGCCCGCTGATCGACGCATACGGGGCGGGTTCGCTCTGGGCATGGTGCAGCTGGCGAGATACCGCCACGGCCAGCGTGTCGTTGACCAGCGTGGATTTGCCCGAGCCGGACACGCCGGTCACGCACACCAGGCGCCCGGCCGGGATGCGCAGGTCCACGGTTTTCAGGTTGTTGCCGCTGGCGCCTTCCAGCAACAGCCACGGCTGCTCGTCGGTTACCGCGCGCCGCTTGGGCACCGCGATGGCGCGCCGGCCGCTCAGGTACTGCCCGGTCAGCGAGGCGGGGTCGTCCTGCACGGTTTCGGGCGTGCCCTGCGCCACGACCTGGCCGCCGTGCTCGCCCGCGCCCGGGCCCATGTCGACGACCCAGTCGGCCAGCCGGATCATGTCTTCGTCGTGTTCGACCACGATGACGCTGTTGCCGAGATCGCGCAGGTGTTGCAGCGTGCCGATCAGGCGGTCGTTGTCGCGCTGGTGCAGGCCGATGGAAGGCTCGTCCAGTACGTACATCACCCCGGTCAGGCCCGAGCCGATCTGGCTGGCCAGCCGGATGCGCTGCGCCTCGCCGCCCGAGATGGTGTCGGCGCTGCGGTCCAGCGACAGGTAATTCAGGCCGACATTGTTCAGGAAGGTCAGGCGCGCTTCGATTTCGCGCACGATGCGCTGGGCGATTTCCTGCTTGGAGCCGGTCAGTGTCAGCGCGCGGAACCACGCCAGGCAGTCCGACAGCGGCATGGCCTCGACTTCGTAGATGGCCTGGCCGCGCCGTTCGCCTTCGCGTGCGTCGTCGCCGATAAGCACATGGCGGGCTTCGGCCCGCAGCCGCGAGCCGCCGCAATCGGGGCAGGTCTTGATGTTGCGGTACTTGCCCAGCTCTTCGCGCACGGTGGCCGAGTCGGTTTCGCGCCAGCGGCGTTCCAGGTTGGGGATGACGCCCTCGAAGGTGTGCCGCTTTACCGTACTGCGGCCTTTTTCGTTCAAGTACAGGAATGCGATTTCTTCGTCGCCCGACCCGTACAGCACTGTGTTGCGCACCTCTTCGGGCAGGTCTTCGAACGGCGTTTCGATGTCGAATTCATAGTGCGCCGCCAGGCTGGTCAGCAGCGAATGCGTGAAGGCGTTGCGGCGGTCCCAGCCGCGGATGGCGCCGGCGGCCAGGCTGAGCTCGGGGAAGGCCACCACGCGCTTCGGGTCGAAGAATCCGACTTGCCCGATGCCGTCGCACGTGGGGCAGGCGCCCATGGGGTTGTTGAAGCTGAACAGCCTGGGCTCGAGTTCGGGCAGGCTGTGGCTACACACGGGGCAGGCGTAGCGGCTGGAAAACACCTGTTCGCGGCCGCTGTCCATCTCTAGCGCCACGGTGCGGCCATCGGCCAGCTGCATGGCGGTTTCGAAGCTTTCGGCCAGGCGCTGCTTGCTTTCGGGCTTGATGCGCAGGCGGTCGACCACGACGTCGATGTCGTGTTTCTCGCTTTTTTTCAGCGGGGCCATTTCGCTGATTTCCAGCATCTGGCCGTCGACCCGCAGCCGCACGTAGCCCTGGGCCTGCAGGCTGGCGCATTCGTCTTCGAAACTGCCCTTGCGGGCGCGTGCGATGGGCGCCAGCACCGCCAGCCGGGTGTCGGCCGGCCAGGCCAGCACGGCATCGACCATCTGGCTGACGCTTTGTGCCTGCAGGGGCAGGCCATGGTCGGGGCAATAAGGGGTACCCACCCGGGCGTACAGCAGCCGCAGGTAATCATGGATTTCGGTGATGGTACCCACGGTAGACCGCGGGTTATGCCCGGCGGCCTTCTGCTCGATGGAAATCGCCGGCGACAGGCCCTCGATCAGGTCTACATCGGGTTTGTCCATCAACTGCAGGAACTGCCGGGCGTAGGCCGACAAGCTTTCCACGTAGCGGCGCTGCCCCTCGGCGTACAGGGTGTCGAACGCCAGCGACGATTTGCCCGAGCCGGACAGGCCCGTTACCACCACCAGCTTGTGGCGGGGCAGGTCGAGCGAGACGTTCTTGAGATTGTGGGTGCGCGCACCCCGAATGCGTATCGCGTCCATCGGGCTTCAGTGTGAACAGGCCTTTAAGCGATTTCAAAGGCCAACTTGGTACTATAGCGCGCCGAGTCCTTTCCCGTATAAGGCCTCTGACCTGACCTCTTCTGCATGCCGGCTGATACAAAACTGAAATTGACTCCGTCCGAACGGCGTGCCAGCGTCGCGCTGGCCGGCCTGTTTGCCTGCCGGATGCTGGGCCTGTTCCTGCTGTTGCCGGTGTTTGCCGTGGCAGCAAGCGGGCTGCCCGGGGGCAACGACCCGGTGCGGGTCGGCCTGGCCCTGGGCATGTACGGGTTGACCCAGGCTTTCATGCAGATCCCCTTCGGCCTGGCGTCCGACCGCTGGGGGCGCCGCCCCGTAGTGATCGCCGGCCTGCTGCTGTTCATTGTTGGCAGCGTGGTGTGCGCCCTGGCGCAAGACGTCTTCTGGATCACCATTGGTCGCGCCATCCAGGGGGCGGGCGCGATTTCGGCGGCCGTGACGGCCTGGCTGGCCGACGCCACCCGCGACGCCGTGCGCACCCGTGCCATGGCCATGGTGGGGGCCTCGATCGGGCTGTCGTTCGCCGTGTCGCTGGTGCTGGCGCCCGTATTGGTGGGCTGGTGGGGGTTGTCGGGCCTGTTCTGGACCATTGCCTGCCTGGGCGTGGCCAGCCTGGCGGTGGCCCGCTGGGTGGTACCCGTGGTGCCCCGTAGCGACGCGCGCAGCATGAATGTAAGGCCCCGGCAGGTGTTGGCGCACGCCGACCTGCTGCGCCTGAATTTCGGCGTGTTCGTCCTGCACTGCACGCAGGTGGCGCTGTTCGTGGTGGTGCCGGCCCTGCTGGCGCACGCGGGCGACCTGGCTGCGAAAGACCTGTGGAAGGTCTACCTGCCGATCATCGTTGTGTCGTTCGTGCTGATGGTGCCGGTGATCTTCGTGGCCGAGCGGCATCGCGCCCATCGCGGCGCCCTGCGCGCCTCGGTGGCCGGCCTGGCCGTGGTGTGTGCGCTGCTGCCGGCTGCCAGCCACGGTTTCACCACCCTGGCCATCGCCATGACGGCCTTTTTCGTGGTGTTCAATATCCTGGAAGCCCTGCAGCCCTCGCTGGTGTCGCGCGTGGCGCCGGCCCAGTACAAGGGGTTGGCCCTGGGCTTCTACAACACCGCCCAGGCCGCCGGCCTGTTCTGCGGGGGCGCGCTGGGCGGCTGGCTGGCCGCCTATGCCGGTGCCAACGCGGTGTTCCTGGGGGCGGCCGGCCTGGCCGTGGTCTGGCTGGCGGTGACCTGGGCGTTGAAGCCGCTGTCGTAGGGGCCAATGGGCCGTTGCATGCGGCCGGCCCGGCACCGGCCTACAGGGCCGGGCGCAAGCGATGAAACGCAGTCGCTCGCTGGAATGCCGTTCCCAGCCGCAGCAGAATGCCTTCGCGCCAGGGCGCAGCCACCAGTTGCACGGACATCGGCAGGCCGTCCGGGGTCAGCCCGCAGGGCAAGGCAATTGCGCAAAGCCCGTAGTAGCCGACGAAGCGGGTCAACCTGCTGGGCGCAAGATCATTTTCATCGAGCGTTGCCACCGGCTGGGCCTGGACTGGCAAGGTGGGCAGCACCAGCACATCGGTGGCCTCGAAGAGCTCGCGGAATTCGCGCTTGCGCTGACTGCGCTGTTCCAGCGCCGCCGCATAGCGCGGCGCGTCCCAGTCGCGGCCTCGCAGCACGCGTGCCCGCGAGGCCGCATCGCCCGTATCTAGCGCGGCGAGAATATGCTCGCCATGCCCGGCGTACGCTTCTGCGGCAATGATGCCGCCGGTTTCCTGCTGGTCTGCCGCGAAATCGACCCTCTGGCATGCCGCGTCGTGTTTCAGGCAGCCCAGGCCGGACAGGATCTCGGCTGCCTGCCGTACCCCTTCCTGGATGGCCGGCTGCACATCGCCCAGCGCATCTTGGCCGATCACGGTGTAGCGCAGCCCCTGCACGGGCCTGGCCAATTGGCCGATGAAGTCCTCGGGCGGCGCCTGCCAGGTGGCCGGATCGTGGGCGTCCGGACCATGGATTGCCTGCAGCAGCAGGGCGGCGTCCTCGGCTGTCCATGCCATTGGCCCCACCGTATCCAGCGTGTGGCTGACCAGGTCGAAGCCATGATTGCTGATGCGGCCCTGGGTCGTCTTGAGCCCGGTCAGCCCGCAGAAGGCGGACGGGATCCGGACCGAGCCCCCGGTATCGGTGCCGATCGCACCGGCCGCCAGCCCCGCCGCTACCGCGACCGCCGATCCGCTGCTGGAACCGCCGGGTGAACGATGCGTCGCCAGGTCCCAGGGATTGCGCGGGGTGCCCAGAGCCTGGTTGGTGCCCCAGCCGCCGAAGGCGAACTCCACCAGATGGGTCTTGCCCAGCAAGACCGCGCCGGCCGCCAGCAGCCGCTGCACGACCGTTGCGGTCTGCGTGGCCGGCTGGCGCTGACGGTACACGCTGGAACCTGCCATGGTCCGATAGCCCTCGACAGCCGCCAGGTCTTTGACCGCGATCGGCACACCCTCGAGTATGCCCACCGGCAGGCCCGAGGCCAGGCGCAGGTCGCTGGCCCGTGCCGCTGCCAGCGCCTGGCTGGCGAATACTTCGGCGTAGGCGTGGAATTCATTCCCGCGCGCGGCGATGCGCTCGAGATAGGCGGCGGTCAGCGCTTCCGAGCTCAGCGTGCGCGCCCGCAACGCGCGTGCAAGGTCGCCCAGCGGCTGGTTCCAGGGCGGCTGGCTGGCGGTATCGTGTGGCTTCATTGTTGTTCTCCCAAAGGCACGGGGCCGCTTAACGCAAGACCACCGTGACGATGGAGGGGAAGAAAATCATCAAGACGATCAATAGCAGTTCCATGAAGATGAACGGCACCACCCCGCGGTAGATTTCGCCCAGTTTCAGTCCCGGCACGGAACCCTGGACAACGAAGGCATTGATTCCCACGGGCGGTGTGACGGCACCGATTTCGATGAGCTTGGTCACGATGATGCCGAATAGCACGGGGTTGATGCCGGCTTGCTCGATGATGGGAAATACTACCGGCATCGTGATGAAGATCATCGAGATACCGTCGATGAAGCAACCCAGCAGGATGTACGGCACGATCAGCAGCAGCAACAGCGTGACCGGCGACAGGTTCAGCCCTGCGACAGTGCTTGCCAGCAAGGCGGGCAATTGCGTCGTGCCCAGGGCCACGCTGAACACCGCCGAGCCTATCATCAACATGAAGATGGATGCCGAGCTCGAACCCGTCTCCAGCAGGCCGCGCCAGATGGCGCCCTTTTCCCTGTCCTTGCGGAACAGGGCGAAGGCCAGCGCCAGGCAGGCGCCGATACCAGCCGCTTCAGTGGCGGTTGCCAGCCCGGAATAAATGGAGCCGATCACCACAATGAACAGCACCACGACTTCCCAGGCAGCCAGGGTCGCGTTGGCGCGTTCTTTCCAGGATGCTTTGGGCAAGCGCGTGCGCCGCACCAGGTCCGGGTCCCTGCGCACCATGAAGTAAAGGCCCAGGGCATAGACCAGCGCGGTCAGGAAACCGGGGATCAGGGCGCCGATGAACAGGTCGGCGATCGACACGTTGGTGGCGATGGAATAGATGATCAGGATGCCGCTGGGCGGAATCAGGATGCCCAGCGCACCGGCAATCGCCACCGGCCCGGCCGCCAGGCGCTGTGGGTAGCCCATGCGCAGCATTTCCGGCACGGTCACCTTCGAGATGGTTGCCGCCGTTGCCACGCTGGAGCCGCAAACCGTGGAAAACCCGGCGCAGGCGAACACTGTGGCGATCGGCAGGCCGCCGGCGATATGCCCCACCCAGCTCTTCGCGCTGCGATAGGCCTTTTCCGACAGGCCGGCTGAAAACGCCAGGTGGCCCATCAACAGGAACAGGGGTATGACAATCAGCGCCAGGTTCGCCACGCTGGTGTATGGCAGGCTTTCCATCAGGAACGCCGTGCCTCGTACGCCGCGGATGGCAAACAGCCCCGCCGCGCCGACGGCCATCAAAGTGAGCGCTACCGGGATTCCCGCCAGCAGCAGCACGATGACGCCGCCTATCATCAAATATCCGATCTCGGTCGGGCTCATTCTTTTTCTCCGGCCACAGGGTTGACAGGCGCGGCGGCATCGCCGTCGCCGCGGCACGCATCCAGCGTGTCCAGCAGGAACACGACGGCCAACAGCGCCAGCCCCAGCGCCGCCAGGATCTTCGCCGGCCACACCGGGAAGGCCACGACGGCATACGACTGCTCGAGGCGCTGCGTGGAAGCAATCGCCCCACGGATGGCGTACCAGGCGAAGCCGCCGCTGATGAGCGTGCAGGCCAGGTAGCGGATTGCCTGCACCCAGCGTATGGCGGGCGCCGGCAGCAAGGCATCGAGCACCGTGACCTGGAAATGCTCGCGCTTGACCTGCGCCACGGGCATGGCCAGGAAGACGATCAGGACCAACAGCATGATGCCCGCTTCAGCCATGCCGTAGACGGCCTCGCCGAACAGGCTGCGCGCCAGGATATCTGGCACCACGGACAGCATCAGCAGCACGGTCGCAATGCCGGAGAGCATTCCCAGCCTGACGCAGAAGCGGCGGATGCAATGATTCAATCGGATATACATGGCATGCCTGAAAACAGGAAAGAAGCAGGCGGCTGCCGCCGCCCGCGATGTGGAACGTTACTTGCCGGCGGCCAACTGATCGAAGCCGGTCGTATAGGGGGTTTGGGCCTCGTGCTCGCGCGTCAGGGCGATGAAATCGTCCAGGAACTTCTGCGGGTCATCGACCCGGCCTCGCACGGTGTCCATCCATTTCTGGTTCACGGCCGGTTGCGCCGTCGCCTTCCAGCGCGCGGCTTCTTCCTCGTCCATGCGCACGTAGTCCATGCGCGGCGTCGCGCGCGCCAACTCGACCGCCCGGGCCACTTCTTTGCGATATCCGTCGAAGTACACCTTGGGCGTTTCGGCGGCCACTTCCGTGATCACCTTCTGCGCCTCGGGGTCCAGCGACTTCCACGTGTCCTGGTTGATGGCCCAGGTCACCAGCGTGTAGACCCCCATGCGGCCCGCATTCGAGGCATGGGGCGCCATGTCATAAACCTTGGTGATGATCGCCTGGTTGAACGGCGTGCCGCTGACGCCTTCGGCCCCGCCACGCTGCACCAGCTCCAGCGCCTCGACCCAGGGAATACTGATGGGCGTGCCGCCGAGCGCGCGGATGGCGTCGGCCACGCCGGTGATGGCGCGCACGCGCGCGCCCTTGAGATCTTCGGCGGTGTGGATGGGCTTGTTGGTCCATAGCGTGTTCTCGCCCGAGCCCAATGCCCACAGCAGCCGCTGGTTGTTGTCCAGGTACTCTTGCTGCAGTGCCGGCGTACGCTGGTACAGGTCGGAGAATGCCTGCGTGACGGCGGGCGGGTTCTCCGAGATGAAAGGCAGCACCACGCCGGTCAGCGGGAACTCGCGCGGGTTGAATGCGGCGGGAACGGCCGAGGCGATATCGGCGGCGCCCGAAGCCAGGCCGGAACTCATCTCGGCCGTCTTCAGCAGGCTGCCGCCGTAATAGGGCTCGAACGTGATGCGGCCGTTGGTGCGCTTAGTTACCTCGTCCATGAAGTACTTCGCCGACGTCTCGTAGAAGTCGTTGGATCCGTAGAATGTGGCGTAGGTCAGTTTCTGGGGCTTCGGCGTCTGCGCGCCGGCCTGGCAGGCGCCCAGGCCCAGGATCGCCGCGCAGGCGACTTTCAGGGTGGCAATGGCATAGCGATTCACTCGGACTCTCCTCTTTCTCGATAGAACGGAATGCAACGGCCTGATCGGACAGGCCTGGATTTATTACCGCGCACGGTTCCCTGGCGGACGGGCGCGAAGTTCCGCAGGCAGGCCCGCCAACGTATTCCATTGCCGCAGGCCCATCTGGATGAAGTCATTGACGTGGGTATAGAGCATGGTGGCGCCGCGCGCCTGCCAGTACTGCAGGTCGTGGTCCTTGACCAGGAACCCGGCGGCGCGTCCCTGCGCGCGAATACGCTGCAGCACCTGCGTCATGGTGTCCATGACCGCCGGCTGGCGGTAGTCGCCGGCAAACCCCATGCTTTTCGCCAGGTCGACCGCGCCGATGAAGAAGCAGTCCACTTCGGGCAGGGCCAGGAACTCGTCGAGTTCGGCCACTGCCTGGGCGGATTCGATCTGCACGATGATGGTCTTGGCCTCGATCTCGCGCGGCACCACATAGCGGATGTCGGCCAGCGCGGTTTTCACCTGCTGCGCGCTGTTCAATCGGGGAATGACCAGGCCGTCGATGTCGCGCATCAGGTAGCGCTCGATGGTCCATGGCTCGACCGAGGGGATGCGCACCAGGGCGCTGACGCCATGCAGGCGCGCCGCGCGGGCCATGTCCTCGATGTCTTCGAAACTGGGGTTGCCTTGCTCGGCGTCGAGCATGATGGCGTCGATGCCGAGCCGGCAGACGAAAGCCGCCAAGCCGGCGCACGCGTGGTCCGCATTGACCAGGCCCACGGTCTGGCCGCTGCGCAAGCGTTGCTTGAAGTCCGTCATGACGATGCTCCTTCGGAAGGCTGCACGGCCTTCAACTGCCGATAAATATCGAACAATCGCGTATCGCTGGCCGCTGCCAGCCCCTGTGCCTGCGCCGACGCGAATACGTGGCGAGCGGCCCGGGCCATGGGCATTGCCTGCGCGACTGCCCCGGCTTCGTGCAAGGCGATGTCGAGATCCTTGAGAAATATTCCTACCGTTGCCTGGGGCTCGTGATCCCCGTTCACCATGCGCAATGCACGCTTGTCGAACATGACGGAATTGCCGGAGCTATCCCGCACTGCCCGGACCAGTTGTTGCAGGTCCACGCCTGTGCGCTGTCCCAGCGCCAGCGCTTCGGCGGCAAGCGCGATATGCGAGGCGACCAGCACCTGGTTGATCATCTTCACGGCGGAACCGGTGCCCGCCTCGCCGACGTGGTGCACGCGCATCGCGCACGTGCTCATCAGCGGGCCGAGCGCGGCCGCTGCCTCGTTGCTGCCACCGGCAAGCACCGACAGCGTGCCGGTGCGGGCGCCGGCGACCCCGCCGCTGACCGGGCCGTCCAGCATCAATATGCCGCGCTGGTCCAGGGTCCGGGCCAGCGCACGCGCATAATCCGGCCCGACAGTGCACGCCAGCCAGACCGCCGCGCCGGGCTGCAGGGTGGCCAGCAAGCCCTCGGGCCCCGACAGGACCGCGTCCGCCTGCTCGGCGTTATGCACGACGATGACCGCGAAACGGGCGCCGCGCGCTGCCTGTGCCGGCGTGCCGGCCGCGTGCCCGCCGCTTGCAACGAGTCGGTCCAGGGCGTCGGGCCGCAGGTCCACGCCATGCACGGCATAGCCGTTGGCCGCCATGCGGGCAGCCATCGGCCCGCCCATCATGCCCAGGCCGATGCACGCCACACGGTCGCCGCAGGCGGCTGGCGCCGCGCCGCTCACTGCCGCACTACGCAATTCGATCCCCCTTGCGGATCACGGCGGCGCGATTGTCCACGCCGGGCAGCATGCGGGACGGATCGCGCGTCACCACCACATCCACCACCACCGGCCCACGGGTTGCCAGCGCCTGGCGCAGCGAGGACTCGAGCTGTTCGGGATCTTCGACGCGGATACCGGTGCAGCCCATCGCCTGGGCGACGCGGGCGAAGTCCACTTCTTCCAGGTCCGACGACAGGTAGCTGTCTGCCCCATACATCAGGTGCTGCAATGCCTTCACGTAGCCTGACGCGGCGTTGTTGACCACCACGATGACGATGTCCAGCGCCAGGCGCCTGGCCGTTTCCAGGTCGCCCAGCACCATGCAGAAGCCGCTGTCGCCGGTCAGGCTGAGCACCGGCTTGCCCGGCTGGCCAAGCGCCACGCCCATGGCTCCCGGCAGGCCGTAGCCGATGGACGCAAAGCCGCGGTCCGGAATGAAATGACGGCCGGCCGCCTTGGTGTCGAACAGCAGGCCGCCCCAGTGGGCCGCAAAGCCGCCATCGGCCACCAGGTAGCCGTCGGCGGGCAGCACTTTCTGGATTTCCGTCAGCAGGCGGGCCACGTTGATCGGTTTTTCTCCGGACAACAGCCTGTCGGCCACTGATTCGCGCCAGGCATGCATGCGCACCGACACATCATCGGCATAGGCCTGCTGCCGCGCGTGGATGGTCTCGGCCTGCCCGCGCAGGGCGTCGTGCAGGTCCTGGATGCCCAGCCTGGCATCGCCCCACAACAGGATTTCCGGCGCCAGGGTCCTGCCGAATTCCTCGGCCACGATATCCAGATGGATGATGCGCTTGCCGGGGCCCGGCACGGTGTAGCGCTTGGTGGCGATTTCCCCCAGCTTGCAGCCGACCACCAGCAGCACGTCGGCTTCTTCGATCAGCTTGTTGGCGATACGGTCGTAGCGGCCGAACAGCCCCGCGTTAAGGGGGGTGTCGCACGCAATGGCGCCCTTGCCGGTCAGGGTGTGCGCCACGGGCAGGTTCAGCGCGTTCGATAATGCGGTCAGCGCCTCGGCGGCGCCCGACAGGTGCACGCCACCGCCTGCCAGCACGAGCGGGCGCCGGGCCTGCGCCAGCAATGCCGCTGCCTGCGCGAGTTCTTCCGCAGCGGGGCGCGTGCGCAATGCCGGGGCGGCCTCATACCGGGCATCGACGACGAATTCGGACGCCAGGTATTCGTACGTATCGTGCATGATGTCTTCGGGGACATCCACCACGACGGGGCCGGGACGGCCGGTGGTGGCGACCGCGAATGCGCGGCGCATCAACTCGGGGATGCGCGACACCATTTCCACTCGGATGATTTCCTTGCAAGCCGGTCGCAGGATTTCAACCTGGCGGCTTTCCTGCGTCATGTTTTTCCAGGCATGGTCGCGATGGGTATCGCCCACGACGCAGACCACCGGGCTGCCGGCGTTCAAGGCTTCGGTCAGCGCCGTCACCATATTGGTCGCGCCGGGCCCGACAGTGGCGTCGGCCAGGCCGACGCGGCCTGTGGCCTTGGCGTAGGCGTCGGCAAGGAACACGGCGTTTCGTTCGTCGTGGATGAGGTGATGCTGCATACCCAGGCGGCGCGCCGCATCGTACAGCGGCAGCAACTGGAATCCGCCCATGCCGAACATCGGGCCGCCATTGAATGCCTGGATGATGCGCACAATGGCTTCGCCTCCCGACATGGAAAGGGTGGGCGGATGGTCAGAAGTTGTCTGGCTGCTATGCATGGTGCGGATCCTGTATCTGATTTCTGGTGGCGCAAAGCCGTCACTTTGCCACTCGACCCGCATGCTATCTCTGTTATCGAGACAAAGAAACGGAATAGATGCCAATTTCAGGGAAAATACCCATGAAATGAGATCGGATATATCATCTAATGAGATGCAAGCTCTTCGGAAAAGGAAACCCATGCCAACCCACACCACGCCCACGCAAGACAACCTGGCTGCCGCGTTTGCCGACGGCGCCGATGCACGTGGCGGGGGGTCGGTCACCCAGAGCCTGGATCGCGCCCTGGTCTTGCTGGACATCGTGGTCAAGCATGCGCGCGCGGGCATCGCCCTGGGCGAGGCCGCCCAGCATGCCGGCCTGAAACGGCCCACCGCCCACCGGTTGCTTACCGGCCTGCGCAATGCCGGCGTGATCGATTATGACGTCAAGGCCCGGCTGTTCTCGCCTTCTTTCCGCTTCTACCAGATGGGGCTGGCGGCGGGCGCTCGCTTCGACATCCTGCGCATCGCGCTGCCCAGCCTGGAAAGGCTGGCGCAGGAAACCAGCGACACGGTGCATCTCTCGACGCGCAACGGCGACCACAGTATTTGCGTCGCGCGCCGCATTGGCGACTTTCCCATCCGCACCCTGACGCTGAAGGTGGGCGATTTCCGCCCGTTGGGCCTGGGGGCGGGCAGCCTGGCGCTGCTGGCGGCCCTGGACGACGAGGAATGCAAGGCGAGCATCGCGCGCAACCGGGGCGACCTGGAGGCCAATCCCAACTATTGCCCGGACGCCCTGTGGCAGCAGGTACTGCAAACCCGGCATCAGGGATACGCCCTCAATGACGGGCTGATGCTGCCGGAAATGGCGGGATTGGCCGTCGTCATCCGGGAACCGGGTAGCCAGGTCTGTGGCGCACTCTCGATCGCCGCCATACGCAGCCGGATGCAACCGCCCCGGCGCGAAGAGGTGCTGGCCCTGATGCAGGCCGAAGCCCGCAACATCGAGCAACGGTTGCGCGACGAGCTGGCCCGGCCATGAGCCGGCCTGCCATCGCGCGTGCGACGAGCTGTTTCTGTCGCGCTGCCGGCTTGGGCGGCAGGCGATTTTCGCGGATAATAGACCCCAATCCACTCGGTTTTTACCGCCCGCCGGTCCATGCCCACGCTGACCGGCGTGTTTGTTCAAACCGGTCTTGAATCATCGTTTTTAGGGTGCTTGCCTGCGCGGCCGTCTTTGCGCGGACGGGCGGGCCCGCCACCAGAGGAAAATCGCCATGGCATCGGTCAATAAAGTCATACTCGTCGGCAACCTGGGGCGCGACCCCGAAGTGCGCTATAGCCCCGATGGTGCGGCGATCTGCAACGTTTCCATCGCCACTACCTCGCAATGGAAGGACAAGGCCAGCGGCGAACGCCGCGAAGAAACCGAATGGCACCGGGTCGTCATGTACAACCGCCTGGCCGAGATCGCGGGCGAATACCTGAAAAAGGGCCGTTCGATCTACATCGAAGGCCGCCTGAAGACGCGCAAGTGGCAAGACAAGGACACCGGCGCCGACCGCTACAGCACCGAAATCGTGGCTGACCAGATGCAGATGCTGGGTGGCCGCGAAGGCGGCGGTGAAGGCAGCTACGGCGGCGGTGGCGGCGGCAGCTACGACGACGCGCCGCGCCAGCAGCGCGCCCCGGCCCAGCGTCCGCCGGCGCAGCGCCCGGCACCGGCTGCGGCCGCGCCGGCCGCAGGTGGCGCAGCCAATCTGGCGGATATGGACGACGATATTCCGTTCTAACCGTTTTGACGCGCACGTTTCATAGCGGTGTCCACAAACGAAGCGGAGCCATGGATTTGGCTCCGCTTTTTGTGTTCCCCCTACACAGTACAATCGGCCCGTTTTCCTGCTTGATGTGCCAGCAATAGAAAATGCCAACCTCAGGCCCACAATCAGTACACCGTATTCTCGATATCTTTCACGCCTTGGCTACGCGCGACAAGGGGATGACGCTAACGGCTATCGCTCAAGAGCTGGGCGCCCCGAAAACCAGTCTGGTCGGCCTGTTGAACGGCCTGGTGGATAGAGGGCATCTAGATCGAGAGGAAGGCACCTACCATATCGGCCAAGAGATGTTCGTGCTTGCCACGCAAATCGTGGCGAATATGCAGTTGCCAGCGCTGGTTGCGCCATCGCTGCGCCGACTGATGGAAGCCACCGGCGAAACGGCGCTTGCGGGCCAAGTGGCGCGCGATGACCAGACCCTTATCTATTTCGCCAAAGAAGAAAGCACGCATCCCGTCCGCTACACGGCGCCCGTCGGCAAGCGGGAAGAGCTATACAGCACGGCCATGGGGAAATTGCTGCTTGCCCATATGGAGCCTGGCAAGCAAAAGCTCTACCTCAAAAGCAAGACCTTGCATGCCTACACGCCCCGCACGATATTGAATAAAGCCGACCTGCTGCGCCAACTGCAGATGATCCGGGAAACCGGCATTTCCCAATCCATAGACGAGCGCGTCGTCGGCTCGAGCGGCATTGCCGTCGCGGTGACCGGTAAAGACGGCTCGCTGCTCTTCGGGCTTGGCCTGGCAGGCCCCACGGAACGCATGGTTGCTGCGAGTGCCAGCCATATTGAAGCCCTGAAGCACGAGGCGACAGCCATCAAGCGCCTGACCGGCAATGTGCCGCGGAAGATGCTCAGCTCCATCATCTGAAGTTCCTGCCCTCTGGTTGCCCGCCGCCTGGCGGGCAAAGCCGTTCCCGAACCCGGGTTTTCCCTTTTCCACACGCCATCAAGCGCGCCAGGGCTTATTGACAGCCGAGGGTTGTGCACCTACTCTTTGTACTTATATACATATCTAGTACGTATATTCGTATAACAGTCACGACAACGGAGTGGAGCAATGGCCCAGAAAACCTATGACGAATATTCAGTCGGTGAAGTGTTTGAAAGCTACGGGCGCACGATCACCGAGGCAGACATCGTCAATTACACATGCTTTGCCGGCCTGAAATTGCCGATGTTCATCGATGAAGAGTTTTCCCAAAAGCACAGCCTATTCAAGACGCGCGTCGCCCCTGGGCTGATGACCGCTTCCATCGCAGCGGGCATGCTGGAAGACATTCTGGGCAAGTACACGCTGGCTGCCCTGGGCCTGGATCGTTTCAAGTTCTCGGCTCCGGTCAAGGCAGGCGATACCTTGCATACCCGCATCACGGTAGAAGGGCTGAAAGACACCTCTACCGCGGATCGCGGCGTCATCAACGTGAAGATCGAGGTGGTCAATCAGGAAGGCGCCGTGCCGTGCGTTTTTCACGGTGCATTCATGATGCGCAAGGGAAATCTCTGACCATGCCTGTCCTGACCGCAATTCGAGTGCTGGATTTTGGGCAAGGGGTAGCGGGGCCTTATTGCGGACAGTTTCTCGCCGATCATGGGGCGGATGTCATCAAGATCGAACCCCCCCGGGGCGACTGGTCGCGCACCATGGGGACGGGGGCAGGGGTTTTTCTCAGTGTCAACCGCAACAAGCGCGGCGTATGCCTGGATCTGCGGGACGATGAAATTCAAGGCCTGGTACGCGCCGCGGCACTGAAGGCGGATGTGATCGTCGAAAGTTTCAGGCCGGGCGTGATGCGCAAGTTCGGGCTGGATTACGCGACCCTGCGCAAGCACAACCCCAAGCTCGTGTACTGCTCGGTGACAGGGTTCGGGGCTTCCGGCCCCAACGCTCATCTGCCCGCCGGAGACTCGATCATGCAGGCCTATGCCGGCCTGATGAGCATAAACGGCGAGCGTGGTGGCGTTCCATTGCGACTGGGCAACGTCATTTCCGACATGTTGGCAGGCATGAATGCCTTTTCCGGTGTGTTGCTGGCCCTGATGGCCAGGGCCAGCAGCGGTGCCGGACAGCATGTGCAGACATCCCTGCTCGATTCTCTGGTCGCCTTTCAAGCGCCACCTTTGATGGAGTTCCTGAAGACCGGCGTTGCCCCGGAAAGAATGGGAAACGACCATCCTTTGATTGCCCCGTCGGGAGCCATCGCCACCCAGGACGGCAGTATCACCTTCACCGTATTCGACCACCAATGGCAGACGTTCTGCGATGGGTTGGGCTTGCCAGAACTGAAACACGATCCTGATTACGTCTCGTCGCAGGCGCGGCAGAAACATCGCGACGCATTGAATGCGATTCTGGCGCCGGTCTTCAAAGCGAAGACGTCGGCGCAGTGGATAGAAAGGCTCAGGGCCATGGATATCCTGTGCGCACCCGTGAACAGCTATCCGGACCTGATCAACGACCCACAAGTTGTTCATAACAAGCTGATCCACACACTGCCGGCAGCTTCGGGCGATGGAATGCCGAATATCGCCAACCCTCTGAAAACGGCAGACCCGCTGCACGAGCCCCATGCAGCGCCGCAATTGGGAGAGCACACAGAGCAGGTGCTTTGCACCGGCTGGGGCGTATCGCAGCAGACCATGCAGAGACTGCATGACAAGGGAGTCATCACCTGTGCAGGAGCTTGAACGACGCAACGAACCTAGAGCAACTTAGCGGACAACACGACACCACTGCTGATGCAGACGCTGGAGAAAAGGAGACAACCATGAAATACGCAAAAGGGTTGGCGAATAGTGCCTTGATAGGACTGACCATCCTGGCCGGAACACACTCTGCAGCGGCCGCATACCCGGACCGCCCGGTGAAAATCATCGTGGCGTATGGGGCCGGTAGTGGAGCCGATACGGTCGCTCGAATCCTGGGCGACCAGCTTGCCGTGAAACTCAAGCAATCGATCGTCATCGACAACATGCCTGGCGCCGGAGGCGAGCTTGGAACCGTGGCCGCAGCGTCTGCCGCGCCGGATGGCTATACCTTGCTGTTTGCCCCGACGACCCTGACGGTCAGCCCCCATATGGACGTGAAACCCAAATACGACGCAACAAAGGATTTCGCTCCGATAATGCGGGTTGCGACCTTGCCGATGCTGCTGGTGTCCGGTACCAAGGCGCCGTTCTCGACCTGGGAAGGGCTATTGAAAGAAGCCGAGCAGCACCCCGATGCTTTGAACTATGCGACGTCAGGCAAAGGCTCGCCCAGCCACCTTGAAGCAGCCATGCTGGCGAAACTCAAGGGCATACAGATTCGAGACGTGCCTTATCGCACCGGTTCCCAAGCGCTGACCGACGTCATCAGCGGCGAGGTATCGTTCTATTTTCCCGTTCTTCCGGCCGCGGCCCAGCAGGTTCAAAAGGGACGGCTCAATGCGCTGGCCGTTGGAACCCGGGAACGGTCCAGCGTACTGCCGAATGTGCCCACCCTTGCAGAGCTGTTGGGAAAGCCCGATTACGAAGCCACGGTGTGGTACGGCCTGCTGGCACCGGCGGGAACCCCGTCGTCCATCATCAAGGCATTGGCTGAGGCCACCGCCACCGTGCTGTCCATGCCGGAAACCCGGCAGAAGATCGTGGGTTCGGGATCTGAAGTTTCGCCCATGGATACGGCCGAATTCACGGCATTCATCGCAGCAGAGGACAAGAAATGGGGCGATCTGGTGCGCGAACTCAACCTGCAAAAGTAGCCGGCCTGACGCCCCCTGCCTGGATACGTGGAGCCATGGAAATGAACACCCCCGTCATTATCGATGCAGTGCGAAGCCCGTTTGGAAAGCGCGGCGGAGTATTTGCCGGCCTTCGGCCGGACGCCTTGCTGGCGCAAGTATTGGCGGCACTTGTTGCCAGAAGCGGCGTCACTACCGAGGCGGTCGACGATGTCATCGTGGGCTGTGTCAGCCAGGCGGCAGAACAAGGCGGGAATGTCGCACGCCAGGCCTCATTGCTGGCCGGATTGCCGATTCGTACGCCTGGCGTCACCTTGAATCGCATGTGCAGCTCGGGCCAGACCGCCGTGCATTTCGCGGCCCAATCCATTGCCGCGGGGGATGCGAGTTACGCCATTGGCGCAGGGGTAGAGCATATGAGCCGCGTCCCCATGTTTATCGATGTCACGCTGGGGCCTGCGTTCGTAGACTGGAGCAACCTGAATCCCGACCTGCTCGAGCAGTATGAAATGCCCCATCAAGGCATTAGCGCAGAGTTCTTGGCCCGGCACTGGAATATCAACAGGTCGGAACTGGACGCGTACGCCATGCAAAGCCACCAACGCGCCAGTGTAGCCATGGCGGCCGGCAAGAACACGGAAATCGTACCTGTCTTGTTGCCAGCGGGAGAAGGAGCGGGGTCCCAGGTCATGCACGACGAGGGCATTCGCCATAAGCTGGACCCTGAACGGATCGCGGCGCTGAGCCCGCTTTTCGATCCCGAGAAAGGCGTGATCACTGCAGCCAATTCCAGCCAGATGACAGATGGCGCGGCGGCTGTATTGATAGGCAATGCCGAGCGTGCACGATCGGATGGATTGCAGCCCAAGGCGCGTTTCCTGGCAAGAGTCGCCATCGGTTCAGACCCGAAAATGCAACTGGATGGCGTTTACGCATCCACTCGGGAAGCCTTGCGCCGCGCGAGGTTAACAATGAAAGATATCGACTGGATCGAAATCAACGAGGCTTTCGCCAGCGTACCGCTGGCCTGGTCGCGTGAATTCAATACCAGCCAGGACGATTTCAACCTGTGGGGAGGTGCGATTGCCCACGGCCACCCGCTGGGCGCAACCGGTGCGGGGCTGATCGCCAAAGCCCTTGCCGGCCTGCAGGCAACGAATGGAGAGATAGGGCTTATCGTGTTCTGCGCGGGCCACGGCATGTCCACCGCGACCGTGATTCAAAGAGTCTGACCACGCCCAGCCGGTTGTTGGCGTTGCCTGAAGAAAAATTCGTACGGGGCGGATGCGGGCGATACGGCTACTATTGGCCAGTAGCCGGATTCTTTCTCAAAGGAATTTATCGTGCAGGCATCTGACACGTTTCACCCCCACAAGAGCGCGCTGGGCACCCTGGTCAGCGTGGGCATCGTAGCCGGCTTCATTTCTGCCATGGTCAAGTCCGGAGTTGAAACCATTCTTCCTCCCCGGCCGCCCACCGCAGTGCCCCCGCCGATTGGCCTGCTCGACATGATGGGTTTTGACGGGGCAACGATGAACTATGTCTTTAACCAGACTGCGGTGAATTGGGGCGGCAACGGGTTCCATATCCTGTTCTCCATGGTCATCGCCGTGGTCTATGTCTGGTTGGTCGAACGGTGCCCCAAGGCAGGCGCCTGGTGGGGGGTGCCATTCGGATGGCTTATCGCCTCGGTGGGGGCCCATTGCATCGTGCTTCCGTTGTTGGGAGTCGCGCCGCGTCCCTGGGACATTGGCACGGCCGGCGTCATTTCAGAGCTCGTGGGTACGGCTCTCTGGATCTGGACCATCGAATGCGTACGCCGTGTACTGCTGCGCCGGCCGGCCATTCGATAGGCACGGCGCCCTGGAGTTGGCGGCAGGCGTGTATCAATCATCCGCCACAGGCAGCCGCAAGAGCGCGTGCCCGAGCGACTTCCCTGTCTGGTCCAGTCGCAGCGTGCTGGTTGCGCCGCCGTCCAGCGCCGCATGCATCACGACGACCAGCGCGTGGATGTTGTCCATGGGATAGCAACATACCTGTCCCTGTACCCAGTCCCCGTACAGCGCCCGGACCTTCTCGGGCGTAACGCTCGCCAGCAGCGCGCGGTAGTCCGACGGCGCCTTGGCGATCAGCCCAGCGGTGCAGGTATTACCCTTGTCGCCGGAACGCACATGGCAGATATCGCTGAGCAGCCTGGCCATCTTCATGCCTCCATAATCTCTATGGTTTGTCGTACCAGGTCCCGCGGAATCAGGGTGGGCCATAGCGATACCACCGGCCGGGGTTTCATGGGAGTGCCGAACGAGGTGCCGCCCGGGCCCATGATCCAGAGGTGAGAGCCGGCACGGCGCACCTTTTCGGCCTCTTCCGCGCTGCGGGTACGGACGGCGCAGCGCAGGCCGATCTCGTTGCATTCGGCCAGCCGCTCGTCATCGGGTAGCGGGGCCGCCGGGCCGTGCAGCACGTTCAGCCCGACGAAATCGAAATGGATCTGGTCGGCCGCCAGGCCCATGCGTTCGAAGCGTTCCAGCATGGTCTGCTGCGCCTTCAGCGCGCGCTGGTAGGCGTGCGGCCATGGGAAGAACGCCATGCTTTCGCCGATCCAGCCGTCCTGGTAGCCGATCACCAGCTTCAAGGTGTCGGGTTGCGGCAAGCCGCGCACGCCCGATACGCGCACGCGATCGGGACCTGTCTCGGTCAGCGCCAGGGTAGTGAAATCGGCAATGCCGTCGGGCATGATGTAGCGGCGTGGATCGGCGATCTCGTAGACCAGGTGCTCTTTGACCGTGTGCGCGTCCAGGCGTCCGCCCGAGCCCGCCACTTTGGACAAATCGGCGGTGCCGTCCGCGTGGAAATCGACAATGGGGAAACCCACGCGGCCCATATGCGGCATCTCGGCAAAGCGCGAGGACATGCCCCCGGTGCAGGCCGATGCGCATTCCGCAATATGCCCCAGCGTAATGGCGGCGGCGATACGGTCCGCATGCGCCGCATCGTGCCGCCAGCCGAAGTGGTGCATGATGGGCCCTACATAGAGGGCATTGTCGGACACCCGTCCGGTCAGCACCACATCGGCGCCGGCGGACAGGCTTTCCACGATGCCGCTGGCATCGGTGTAGACATTGGCGGCCACCACGCGATCGCGCACCCGTGCAAAATCGCTGTCGCCGGTTTCCATGTTCACGAGCGGGATGCCGGCGGCCATCAGTTCGTCCAGCCGTGCAAGCAGGTCGTCGCCTTCGACCAGCGCCACGCGCGTGCCCTTCAGGCCGAGCACGCGCGCCTCTTCCACGATGCGCTGCGCGCCGCTCTTGGGATTGACGCCGCCGCCATTGGACACGAGGCGCGTGCCGCGCTCGCGTGCGCCGGGCATGAGCGCCTTCATCGCGGCCACCGCGTCGGGGATATACCCCAGTGCGGGGTTCTTCTGCCGCTGGCGTTGAAGCAGCGCCATCGTCAGTTCGGCCAGGAAATCGAAGCAGAGATAGTCGACCTGCCCTTTTTCCAGCACTTCCACCGCGGGGTCCAGTGCATCGCCCCAGAACCCGCCGCCCGCGCCCAGGCGGACCGCACCCGTATCGCTGTAAGGCTTCATGAATGCTCCTTCATTGCGGCTCGATACCGGCCGCCTTGGTCAGTTGTGCCCAGCGGGCGATCTCGCTTTTCTGGAACTGGGCAAGTTCCTGGCGGGTGCCCGCGATAGGCTTCCATGCGTTGTCGCCAAAATATTTGGCGGCTTCCGGCGACTTCATGATGGGCACGATGAGCGCGTTGAGCTGGTCGGCAACATCGTCCGGGATGCCTTTGGGCGCGAACACCGCCAGCCAGCCGCTTGCCTCGTAGCCCGGCACGCCTTGTTCCGCTATCGTGGGGATGTCTTCGTAGCCCGGCATGCGGGTGGGGGTGGACACGCCCAGCGCCTTGAGCTTGCCGGCGCGCACATGCGGCATCACCGCCGGCGCGTCGCCGAACACCATGTCGATCTGCCCGCCCATCAGGTCGGTAACGGCCAGCGTCAACGTCTTGTACGGGACATGAAGGATGTCGATGCCGGCCAATTCCTTGAGCACTTCGCCGCCAGCCCGCGACGAGGAGTTGCCGGCGCCGAACGTCAGCTTGCCGGGATGTTTCTTGGCAACGGCGATGAGTTCCTGCACGTTGTTGTAGGGGGCGCCAGGCGCGACCGTCAGCACCACGCCGCCGACGATCATCGCCGTGATCGGTACGAAGTCGGCAACGGGGTCATAGGGAAGCTTCTTGAAGAGGCTGAGGTTCGCGGCATGCGTGGTGTTCGTGCCCACGACGATGGTGTATCCGTCTGCGGGCTGGCGCAGTACGTGTTGCAAGGCGATGGTGCCATTGGCGCCGGGCTTGTTGTCGACGATGACGGGCTGCTTGGTGGCGTCGGTAATATGCTTGCCGATGAACCGGGCGGCCAGATCCGTGGTGGTTCCGGCGCCGAACGGCACGACGATGGTGATGGGCTTGCTGGGAAAATTTCCCACCTGGGCCTGGGCCTGGGGCGCCGCGATCAGCGCCAGCGATCCTGCCAGCAGCAGGGTTTGTAGTCTTCGGGCTATTTTCATGTCTGTCTCCTTTGGTGGTTTGCGCGGTGGGTCAGGAGGGCCGGCCCTTGACCATGCGCAACGGGTTGTACGTGGCCACCACCTCGCCCCGCTGGTTGACCACGTGGTTCATCGTGCGCATGAGTCCGCACCCAGGCTTGCTGGTGGCGCGGGCTTGCACCACTTCGGCGCGCACGTGCAGCGTGTCGCCCGCCAGCGTGGGTTTCAGGATCTTCAGGTCGCATTCGAGGAAGGCGATTCCCGTGCGCTGCATGGTCGATTGCATGAGCAGGCCTTCGGCGATGCAGTAGACCAGTGCGCCGGGAACGGGGCGCGCACCCATCCGGGACGCGCTCTTGATGTATTCGAGGTTGGTGAACATCTCTTCGACCATGCCGGTGGCAGCGACGAACATCGATATATCGGCCTCGGTCACGGTTCGGCCCAGCGTCTGGAAACGCTGGCCGACCCGCACGTCGTCCCAGTACAGCCCCATGCCCATCACGGGTGCCTCGGGCCAGGCCATTTCCGCGCCGCGGTCTTCTTCGGGGTTCATATGAAGGTATCCTTGATCACGCGTTCTTCGGCCAGGGCCGCGAGTTCTTCTTCCGATGTGCCCAGCAGGCGCCGCAGTACGCCGGCCGTGTGCTGGCCCAGTACCGGCGGCCCCGCCTCGTACCGCATCGGCGTGGCGGACATCCGTATCGGGTTGGCTACCGACGGCACGGTGCCGGCATGCGCATGCGCCAGCGTCAGCCTGGCGCCGCGCGAGGCTACTTGCGGATCGGCGAATACGCGGTCTACCGTGTTGATCGGCCCGCAGGGCACGTCCACCGACGCCATGGCCGCCACCCATTCGTCGATGGTGCGCGAGGCAATGATTTCAGCCAGCATGGGAACCAGTTCATCCCGGTGCGCGACCCGCAGCGCGATGGTGCGAAAGCGCGCGTCCTCGCCGATGTCGGGCCGCCCCATTGCCTGTGCCATCTTGCGGAATTGCGCGTCGTTGCCGACTGCCAGGATCAAGTGCCCGTCGGAAGCGCGAAACGCCTGGTACGGCACGATGTTGGGATGCCCGTTGCCCAGCCTGCCGGGTGCGATACCGGTGGTCAGGTAGTTCATCGCCTGGTTTGCCAGCACCGCGACCTGCACGTCCAGCATGCCGATATCGATATGCTGCCCACCGCCCCCGCCATCGCGGTGCCGCAGCGCGGCAACGATGGCAAGCGCCGCATACATGCCGGACAGGATATCGGCCAGGGCCACGCCTGCGCGCTGCGGCCCGCCGCCAGGCGTGCCGTCTCGTTCGCCGGTCACGCTCATCAGCCCGCCCATGCCCTGGATCAGGTAGTCGTAGCCCGCGCGCTGGGCATAGGGCCCGGTCTGCCCGAAGCCGGTGATCGAGCAGTAGACGAGTTCCGGAAGTTCGGCATGCAGTGTTTCGTAATCCAGTCCGTACTTCACCAGGCTTCCAACCTTGTAGTTCTCGACCAGCACATCGCATTGGGCCGCCAGCTGGCGCACCAGTGCGCGGCCGCGCGGGCTGGTGATGTCGACGGCCACCGACTGCTTGGCCCGGTTGCAGCACAGGAAGTACGCCGCATCGGTTTCTTCGCCCGTGCTGGTATTTCGCACGAACGGCGGCCCCATCTTGCGCGTGTCGTCGCCCCCTTCGGGGTTCTCGATCTTGATTACCTCGGCGCCCAGGTCGGCCAGGTTCTGCGTGGCCCAGGGCCCGGCCAGAATGCGCGTCATGTCGAGCACGCGTACACCCTGCAGCGGCAGCGCGGCGTTGTCGTGGTTGTTCTGCATCACACGCGCATCGCCTTCGAGATGATGGTTCGCTGGATCTGCGAGGTGCCCCCGCCTATGGTCGACTGCATGCCTTCGCGGAAATAGCGTTCCATGTCGGACTCTGGCAGCATGCTGTGCCCGCCCAGTATCTGCATGCCCTGGCGCGACACGGTTTGCAGGGTTTCGGACGCCATCAGCTTGGCCATGCTGACTTCGCGCGAGCAAGGCACCCCGCGCGAGGCCAGGTCGGCGGCGCGGTAGACCAGCAGGCGCGAGGCGTCCACCGCGGTCTGCATGTCGGCCAGCATGTGCCGTATCACCTGGAAGTCGTAGATGGCCTGGTCGAACTGTATGCGTTCGTGCGCGTAGCGCAACGCGTCGGTGACCGCCTGCTGGGCGTTACCGACGTAGGCGGCGGACACCGCGATCCGTTCGAGTTCCAGATGGTCGGTGATGATGCGCCAACCCTTGCCGGCCTCGCCCAGCAGGTTGGCGTCAGAAACCCAGGCATCGTCGGCAAAGATCTCGGTGGTGCCGGTGGCGCGGCGTGCCATCGTGGGCAGGCGCCGGATGTCCAGCCCCGGCGTGTCGTTGGGCACCAACAGCACCGACAGGCCCGCGTGCTTCTTGGCTTCTTTGTCGGTGCGCACCAGCATGGCGATCACCACGTCCCGGGCCGCTGCGCCGGAGCACCACAGTTTTTGCCCCCTGATTGCCCAGCCATTGTCGCGGGGTTCGGCCCGCGTGCGCGTCGAGGCGGCGTCGGAACCGGCCTGGGGCTCGGATATGGAAATCGAGAAGCGCAGCTCGCCCCGCATGAAGGCCGGCAGATAGCGCTGCTGTTGTTCCGGCGTACCGAACTTGACGATGTTCATGCCGGTGAACGTCGACACCATGAACGCGGTCGCGAAATCGAAGCCGTAGCGCGCCAGGCCCTCGCACATGAGCGCATAGTCGAAGATCGTGCCGCCGTCGCCGCCCTGTTCTTCCGGGATCAACAGGCGCAGCCAGCCCAGCTTGGCCACCTTGTCGTAGGCGTCGTAGGGATAGGCGCGCTCGATGTCGCACTGGCGCACGTACTCGCGGCCGATCTCCTGTTCCATCACGCGCGCGACGGTGTCGCGCCACAGCATTTGCTCTTCGTTCAGAAAGTCCATTTCGTGCTCACGATTCCAGTGTGGGATTGGTGGTCATTGGGGCAGCAGGCGCCGGCGGCGTATAAGCAGGCTGAACTCGCAGCTCAGCACGGTGTCGCCGCGCTGGTTGACGGCGATGAGCCGCGTGGTGGCCACCCCGTGCCGTTCGCCCTTGTCGCGCAGATCGATGATCTCGCTCTCGGCATGCAAGGTGTCGCCGATGAACGTGGGCTTGAGAAAGCGCAGCTTGTCCACGCCATAGAAGGCTTCGACCACGCTGGCATCGAAACCGAGCAGCGCGTTGACGACCACGAATACCAGGCCGCCCTGTACGACTCGCTGGCCATACAGCGAACGCTTGGAGAATTCTGCGTCCGAATGGATGGCCAGCCAGTTTCCGGTCAGGCCGCAGAAGTTGACGACGTCTGTCTCGGTCATGGTGCGGCCGCCTGACTGGCGGCGCTGGCCGAGCGAGAGTTCATCAAAAGGCATGTCGATCATCGAATCCAGGGCTCCACAAGGTTGGAAAAAAAGGGAATCAGCGCGCCTGCCAGCGGGGCGCCCGCTTCTCGGCGAACGCGCGCGGGCCTTCGACGGCGTCTTCGCTGGCATAGACCTCACGGTGCTGGGCCTTGGACAGCGCGTAGCCGGCATGCGCGCCCAGGTCCACGCTGGCCAGCAAGCCGGCCTTGGCCGCCGCGACGGAAAGCGGGGCATTGGCGGCGATGGCCCGGGCATAGTCGGCTGCTTTCTCGCGCACGGCCGCGGGTGTTGCCGCTAGCACATTGATGAAGCCCAGGGCGTGCAGTCGTTCCACTGGCAGGGGGTGTGCCGTGGTGGCCAGCTCCATCAGGACGGCGAGCGGCAGCATCGCAACCATGGGCGCGGCCCAGGGCGTTCCGCGGCCGACGCGGGCCTCGGTGATGCCGCCCGACGTGCCGGCCAGCGCCACGCGCAGGTCGGCATTGGCGGCCAGCACCATGCCCGCGGCAGTGAAATGCCCTGTCATCGCGGCGATGATCGGCACGCGTACCGTGCGCATGCGCTCGTAGAAGGGGTCTTGCAGCAATTGCAGGATGTCCTGGCCCGTGCGGGCACGCAGCTCGGCAGCCTCTTTCAGGTCCATGCCGGCGCAGAAAGTGCCGCAGTCGGCGCTGGTCAGGATCACGGCGCGGATGGTGGGATCGGCGTCGATTTCCTCCCACAGCGCATGCAGGCGTCGGTTCGCCGCGTAAGACAGCGCGTTGCGCCGCTCGGGGCGGTTCAGCGTGATCGTTGCGATCGCGCCTTCGCGCCGCAGCAGCACGTGTTCGGGGGTATTGGTCTCGAAGTCGATGGGATGGGTGGGTTCCATGGACTTGATTTTAGGTTCGAGATTTCGTTTTATGCGTACTAATTCCGTTTTGATTGCGATGATCTTGCCGATGCATATCTGCCGAACCGGCAAATTTCACATTCTTGGGAGATCGTGAATTTCACGAAGTCATTGATATTGCGTGCGAATCCTGTAAGAATATTCCTTTCTATAGCCTCAAATTCCATTTTATGAGCGAACCTTTAGGGATTTTCCCTAGGGCCGCGGACGATCCGGCGGCCGCAGCGGCACCCGGCGGCGAGGTCCGTGTCCTGGCTCGCGGGCTGGCGCTGATGAAAGCGTTTTTCCCGCGCAACACCGCGCGCTCGAATGGCGAACTGGCGCAAGAGACCGGCCTGCCCAAGGCCACGGTGTCGCGCCTTACCGCCACCCTGACCCGTCTGGGCTATCTCGACTACCTGAGCGAGACGGCCCAATACCGGCTGGGCCACGCCGCCGTGGCGCTGGGCTTTGGCGCCTTGTCGACCCTGGACATCCGGGTGCGGGCCCGGGTGCACATGCAGCGTTTCGCGGATGACAACGATCTGGTGGTCGTGCTGGCGGTGCGCGAAGGCATGGCGATGGTCTGCCACGAAGTCTGCCGCGGCCGGGGCGCGCTGACGATTCGCGTTGCCACCGGCTCGCGGCTGAAGCTGCCGCATTCGGCCATGGGCCGCGCGTGGATGGCTACGCTGTCGCCGGCCTGCCACGCTGCCGTGCTGCGCGAGCTGGAAGTCGAATTTCCGTCAAGCGCGCTGCGTCCGGCGCTGGACGAGGCGGCGGCGGAAATTGCCAGGTCCCGGTTCTGTGTCACCGTCAGTTCGCTGGAGCCGGACGTCAACAGCGTTGCGACACCCGTCGATTTCGCGCAGTCGCCGGGCGAGTACATACTCGGCTGTTCCGTGCCCGCGTTCCGGTATCCACGCGAACGCTGCGAAGCCGAGATCGGCCCGCTGCTGCTGGCGTTGCGCAGCCGGATCGAGGCCGACCTGGCGCCGGCCGGCGAAGAAGGTCGTTCCTGATGCGCAAGCGCAGCCAATCCACGGACACCCCTATCGGCGCGAGCGACGGCCACGGCGTCGATTCCCTGCAGCGGGGGCTGGAGATTCTTCGCTGCTTCCAGCCAGGCGAGAACGCGTTGACCGTGACCGAAATCGCCCGCAGGCTGGCGCTGCCGCGCACCACCACGCGACGGCTTCTGGATACGCTGGCCATGCAGGGTTTCGTGTTTCGCGTGCCGGACCGCGATGCGTTTCGCCTGCACGTTGCCTGCTTCGTGCTGGGCCAGGCGGTGCTGGCCGGTTCGGCGCTGGTGCGAAAATCGACGCCGGTGCTGCAGCTGTTGGCGAACCAGCACGATATGCATTGCCTGCTGTGCGTGCGCGACCGCGAGGATATGCTGGTGCTTGTCCATCAGGCCGGCGCTGGCGCCGCCAATTGCGCGCTGGGTGCCGGCACGCGGCTGCCGATTGCCTGCACCGCACCGGGCCATGCCTGGCTGTGGACTCAGCCCGCCGCGGTGCAGGGCGAATGGCTGGCCCGGATGCGCGCATCGACGACCCCCAGCGACAATGCGCGCGCAGCGGCCATCTACCAGGCATTCCACGACATTGCCCAGGGCGGCACGTGCACCTCGTTTGGCGGATGGCGGCCCGGCATGGGCTTTGTCGCCGCGCCGGTCGTCATGCTCGACAGAAGCGGCGTGGTGATCGTTGGTGTGCAGTTGTCCGCCGACCTGCGTGAGCGGCGCCGCTTCGAACACGAATGCGCGGCCGGATTACTGCAGGCGGCCAGTGCCATTCGCGGCTAGGCCCCGCATATTCACTTCGGCTGGATTTGGCTTGAGATGCGGCAGAACCGGCGGCGCAGGTGCGCCGCCGGCACCTTTCAAGGAAGCACGCGCACCGATTCGGCCTCGATCTCGGGCGGGCGGCGCAAGCCGGTGTCGACCTCGCCTACGACTTCGATCTTGGTCGTCTCCGAGACCGGCTGCTGGGGGAAGTCGTCGTCATCGATTTCCATGACGATCTCGCCCGTGCCGTCGGAAAAAATATAAGTTTCCGATTTGAGCTTGCGCAGCAAATGGCCCTGCACACGTACCATCTGCCCATCGACGGGCTTGGAAAGAATGTCCGCCACGGTGGGCGTGGCCACCTGGGCGCCCTGGCCGGTGAATTGCGCCCACGCCGGCACGGCGGCCGCGGATATGAGAAGAGCCACGGCGCAATGCCATGGACGGACCCGGATGCTTGCAATCATGGAAACCTCCCGAATCAGGACGTGCCATCAACTTAACAGATCCGGACATTCGCCACCAAGCGCTTTATTCCCATCCGGCAAACTGCCAGCCAGGGCTAGCTGCGCACCTGGGTGGACATGGGCAGGGGCTGATCGGCCATGCCGTCGCCCGAACTGACCAGCGCATAGTTGTACCCCTGCCCCGACCAGTAGCGAGCCAGCAGGTCGCCATCGCGCCGGCTGCCTTGCGGCAGCATCAGCTTGCCGGGCCCGGGCGGACGAATGTAGAAGGTGGCTCGCTGCCCGGCGTTTTCGTAGATCACGATGGCGGCCGGCCCTTGGTCAGTGGCCAGCAAGCGTGCGGCAACCGGCTTGAAGCCGCTGGCGCTCAGGTCGGGCAAGCGCTGCGCATCGGCGAAATAATCGTCCAGCCAGCCCTGCAGGTCGCCCGCGTCGGCGCGCACATCGGGCCGCGGCGCTTGCGCCGAGGCAAACAGGCGATAGGCCTGAACCGCGTCTTGCATGGGCAGCACGCGGTGTGCCATGGCCGTATCGCGCACACCCCAACCCGTGATGCCGCCGATGGCCAGCGCCGCGACCAGGCTGGCCGCCGTTGCCAGCCGGCGCCGGGTGCGGGCGCGCAACCGCGCCCGCACGGCGGCGGGATCCAGGGCGGGGTTGGGCGGCAGGGTATCCTGGCTTGCGATGAAGCGCAGCCGCTGCGCATCGCGCGACCAGGCACCGAGCTCTTTCGCCTGATCGGGATGTGCCTGCAGATAGGCTTCGATGTCTTGCCGCTGCGCGGCATCGAGCTTCCCATCCACAAACGCGTTGCGCGTGAGATCGTCCATCGAGCGCTCGTTCATTTCAGTATCCTCAAATGGGGGGGCTGCCCCTCGCTCAAGTCCCGCAATGCGCGCCGCGCGCGCGACAGGCGCGACATCACGGTGCCCAGCGGAATGTCGAACAGATCGGCCACCACCTTATAGCTCAGGCCTTCCACACTGATCAGCCACAGCAATGTGCGCTGGGCTTCGGGCAGGCGCTCGAAGGCGTCCAGCGAAGATCGGGCCAGCGCCTGGCGTTCGGCCGACGGTGCTGTCGCATCGGTACCGGCGAACCAATCGAGCAGCCGGCCATAACGGCGCGCCCGGCGTTGGGAATCGAGAAACTGGCGGTACAGAATCATGAATAACCAGGCCCGGATGTTTCCTTCCGGGCGCCGGCCGGGCCATCGCGTCAAGGCTCTTTCCAGGGTTGACTGGACCAGGTCGTCGGCCGACGCCGGGTCGTGCGTCAGCCGCAAGGCAAACCGTCGCAGCCGCGGCAAGAGCAGGCGCAGCACGGCATCGGACAGCTCATCGCCCTGGATGGCATCGTCAGATACGGGGTGGGGTAAAGAAGAGCGTGCCGGCCGGATCATGTGGGGGGTTCCTGTTCAGACCAGCGCCCGCGGCGCTACAGACTTACAGGCCAATATAGTAAGACGCCGCTCGAATCGGTTTATTCCATCGGGGAATAATTTCCTTGGACGATGCGTCTTACAGGGTATTCGTCGCCCTCAGGGCCAAGGAGCTTTACCTGATGCAGCAAGAACCCCAACGCGAAGCCCGGCCGCTCGATGCCCGGCAAATCTGCCTGCGCCTGGGCGCGATCGGTGCCGTCGTGCTTGTGTCGGGTACCGCATTCGCGTTCGTGGGCGGTTGGCTGGACCCGCAGCGGCTGACTCCCGACCGGGTGGTCGATGCCCTGGAAGCAAATAGCGGCCGCCATGAAGGCTACCGCCGCAACCATGCAAAAGGCGTCTGTGTCGCGGGCCATTTCGAAAGCAACGGCGCGGCGCAAGCCCTGTCCACGGCAGCGGTCTTTGCGCCGGGCAACACCCCGGTCGTGGGGCGGCTGGCCGTGCCGGGCGGCAATCCGTACGCATCGGACTCCAGCGCGCCCATCCGCAGCTTTGCATTGCGCTTTACTTCTGCCAACGGCGAACAATGGCGTACCGGCATGAACAGCATGCCGGTATTCGTCGTGGCGACGCCACAGGCGTTCTACGAGCAGCAACTGGCCGCGCATCCCGATCCCAAGACAGGCAAGCCCGATCCGCAGCGCATGCAGGCCTTTTTTGCCGCGCATCCGGAAACCGCGGCCTTCCGGGCATGGGCCAAGACGGCCAAGCCATCGGCCAGCTACGCCACCGAGAGCTATCACGGCCTGAATGCCTTTTATTTCATCGATGCGCAAGGCAAGCGGCAGCCTGTACGCTGGCACTTGGCGCCCTTGGACGCAACACCGGCACCTGCTGCCCTGCCGCAGCACGATGCCGATTACTTGCAAGCCGACCTGCAGCAACGCCTTGCCCAAGGGCCTCTGCGCTGGCGCCTGCTGGTCACCCTGGGCGCGCCGGGCGACTCCACCAGCGACGCGACCCAGCAGTGGCCGGCGGACCGGCCCACCGTCGATGCGGGCACCGTCGTCATCACGCGCAGCGCCTCGCAAGATGAAGGCCCCTGCCGCGACGTGAATTACGACCCGACCGTGCTGCCCCGCGGCATCGCCATCTCTGACGACCCGATACTGGCGGCCCGTTCGGCCGCCTATGCCGCATCTTACGAGCGCCGCACCAGCGAAGGGCCGCCGCCGGCTGCCCCGGCGCCATCCCATCCGACCCGCCAGGAGCACGCACAATGAGCCCAGCACCCCAACGGTATCCGGCGGGATTCAGCCTGCTTGCGCGCCTGCTGCATTGGCTGATGGCGGCCGGCATTCTTGCCATGCTGTTCATCGGCGTGGGCATGGTCGCGTCGGTTTCCGAGCGGCATCAGTGGTTGATGCAGATCCACAAGCCCCTGGGCGTGGCATTGCTGGCGCTGGTCTGTATACGCCTGGCCACGCGCCTGTACAAGGGAACGCCGGCCTTGCCGTCCGCCATGCCGGCGTGGCAACGCCAGGCGGCCCATGCCTCGCATGTGCTGCTGTATGCGCTGATGTTCGCCATGCCGCTGATCGGGTGGGCGATGGTGTCGGCCGGGGGCTATCCGGTGGTGGTGGGAAACTGGCTATTGCCGCCTATCGCGCCTGCCGACGCCGCGCTGTTCGCATGGCTGCGCGGCGCGCACCGGTATCTTGCCTTCCTGCTGTTTGCCACCGTGCTGCTGCATCTTGCCGCCGCGCTGTTCCATGGCTGGATACGGCGCGACGGCGTACTGCAGTCGATGACACGCGGGCGTTGAACGCAGTCGAGCCCCGCCCGCCCTGCGTCAGCCTTGCCCCATTGCGGGATCGGAGACCGAGTCCTGGCCGTTTTCGACACGGCCGGCAAAGCGGCGCGACCAGGTTTTCACGTCGCCCGCCGCTACCGCGAAGTCGTACCAGTTGCCGCTGTCGCCCAGTTCCCAGGTCAGTTCGCCGCTCTGGCCTGCTTCGACTTGCCGGGTCCAGGGGCCGTCGCCGCGGTATGCCAGCGCGGTCACCGAGAAGGCAATCGTGCTGGCGCTGCGGTTGTACAGCTTGACCTGGACCTGCGGCGGTTCGCACGACTGGTAGCACACCTGTACTTCCAGCCCTGTCGTGGCGGCGTCGCGCAAGTCGCCGACGAACTCGCGATGGTAGCCATTGGGGCCGATCACCCAGAAATGGTAGCGGCCTTGGTCCATGCTTGCGTCGATCGTGTCGTCCAGCGTCTTGCCCGCCTCGACCATGTAGCGGCGCGGAATCTGGTCCAGGTGCAGCTTGTCGTACACATGGAAGACCGCGCCCGCCTGGCCGCTGTTGGCAAAGGCCAGTGTGACGGTGCTGGCGGCGGCATCGGCCCGCGCGGTCGTGTGCAGCTCGTATGGCAGCGCGCGCGAAGGGCGCGTACCGGCTTCCTGGCGCGGCAGCGCGGGATCGGTGGGCACTGGGATGGGCGCCGCGGCTTCCTGCTGGACAACCAGTTGATCGGCGGCGTCCTTGGTGGTGCGTCCCGCAAGCGTGGGCAGCACTTCGCCGTTCGGGTTGGTGAAATTGAGGGCGGTGGTCAGGTCGCCGCAAATGGCGCGGCGGTACGCGCTGATATTGGGCTCTTTCACGCCGAAGCGCTTTTCCAGGAACAGCAGGGTCGAGGTGTGATCGAACACTTGCGAATTGACCCAGCCGCCCCGGCTCCACGGCGACACCACCCACAGCGGCACGCGCGGGCCGGGGCCGTATGGCTTGCCATCCGGCGGCGTGTGCTTCGGCGAGGCGGGTGCATAGTCGTGGTATTCGAAAGCCATCTCGGCCTCGCCCAGCGTCGTCTTGCCGGCCAGGGTGCCGTCGTCGCGCCGCGACGGTGCCGACGGCGGGGGCACATGATCGAAGAAGCCGTCGTTCTCGTCGTAGTTGATCAGCAGCACCGTGCTTGCCCAGACTTCCGGGTTCGAGGTCAGGGCGTCCAGTACTTCTTGCACGTACCAGCCCCCCTGGGCCGGGCTGGATGGGCCGGGGTGCTCGCTGTAGGTGGAAGGCGGGATGATCCACGACACGGACGGCAGCGTGCCGTTCTTCACGTCGTCGCGCAGGCTTTGCAGAAAGCCGTCGGGCATGGTGTTGCCGAACCCCTTGGCCAGCGGGCTGAGCGGGTCGTCGATGGCCGGGTCGTAAGCAGGCGACACGGCCGGCAGCGCAAGCGGGCGGCGATCGGCCGGCATTGATTCCATGGCCGCGCGCCAGTGGCGAAACGACATCAGCTCATTGCAGCCGAAGTTGTCCGCCAGGCTCTGGTAAACCTTCCAGTTCACGCCGGCCTGCTGCAGGCGATCGACATACGTGGTCCAGGTCCAGCCTTCGGTCGAGGGGCCCACATCGTTGCCGCCGTTGTACTCATTCACGATGGCCGCGTAGTTGTCGCCCGACGGGCCGTTCGTGCCGGTCCAGTAGAACAGGCGGTTCGGGATGGTGCCAGTGTGCATGGAACAGTGGTAGGCGTCGCACACGGTGAAGGCTTCGGCCAGCGCGCGATGGAACGGCACTTCCGCTTCTTCCAGGTAGCCCATCGACAGCGGCTGCTTGGCCACGGGCCAGCGGTTCAGGCGGCCATGGTCCCAGGCGGCCTGCGCGTCGGCCCAGACGTGGGGCGTGCCGCCGGCGCGCTGGGCGTTGCCCTTGCTGCTGTCCAGGTGATAGGGCGTTTCAATATTGCCGTTGGCATCGGTTTGGTAGAACACATTGTTGCCGTTGGCCAGCGGGATCGGGTGGCGGTCGCCAAAGCCGCGCACGCCGGGCAAGGTGCCGAGGTAGCTGTCGAACGAGCGGTTTTCCAGCATCAGCAGCACCACGTGCTTGACGTCCTGCAGGGTGCCGGTGGCGTTATTGGCTTCGATGGCAAGGGCGCGGCGGATCGACAGCGGCAACGTGGAAAGCGCGGCCAGCGCGGCGGTGGTGCCCAGCGAGGCGCGCAGGAATCCGCGCTTGGAAGGATCAAAGGACATGTCGGTTCGATGAAGTCGTGGGTTGGCGGGCGGGATCAGGGCGCGGGTGCGCAATGGGCATCGGCGGCGCATTCGGTGCCGCCGCCGGGCGGCGGGGTGCCCGGATCGTCGTCGTCGGAATCGCCGCTGCCGCAGCCCGCCACCAACACGGCCAACGACAGGCCCAGCGCCCATGCCAGCTTGCGCATGGCGGGCCAACCCTCTAAGCTACTTCGCATCATCGTCTTATATCGCCTGGAAAATGCACGTGCCCGCGCCCGATGGGCAGCGTGCGCGCACGTTGATAAACCATGGAAAATGGTCCAGCGACTTACGCAAGAAAACCCCCTGCCGTCCGGAAATAGCCGGGCCGCGGTGTGCTTATCCAGAGATGGTCCCGAAACGGTCAAAAAATAGGGGCAGACTGCGGTTGTCAGGTGCGCAATCCTAGGCGTGAAAAAGTTCACTTTCTTGACAGCGATAGGCCGCCATGCACGGGTGCGCCGTCAATCGCGATGGGTGGTGTCTTGAGTTTGTCATGACCGACGGCGTTTCCCTGCGAAGACAGGATCCGCCGACCGGCCGGTGTGCATCTTCTATTAATGCTGGAAACCAAGTTTTACATAGCACAGCCTTGGCGGCGGCCGCGCAAGCGGCCTGATACGAACCGATGCGCGACACGCCGCATCCAACCGAGCACCGACCATGAAAAAAGAATACATTCGCAAGAACGCTTTTGCGATGCCGATACACAACCCGGCTTACCCGCGCCCGCCCTTTCGCTTCATCAACCGCGAATACTTCATCGTCTCGTACGAGACGGACATGGACGCGGTCAGGGCCGTCGTTCCCGAACCCTTAAGGGTCGACAGCCCCATTGTCCATTACGAATTCATACGCATGCCCGATTCATCGGGCCTGGGTGCTTATACGGAAAGTGGCCAGGTGATCTCGGTTACCGATGAAGATGGCAAGAGCGCCGGCTTCACGCACGCCATGTACCTGGACGATGAAAGCGCCATCGCGGGCGGCCGGGAAATCTGGGGCTTCCCGAAAAAGCTTGCGACGCCCGGGTTGTGCGTCGATGGCAAGGACACGCTGCTGGGCACGCTTGACTACGGAACGCAGCGTGTTGCCACCGGCACCATGGGCTACAAGTATCGCGCGCTCGATACGGCTGCGGAATGCCGCAAGCTTGCCGATACGCCCAACTACTTGCTCAAGGTCATTCCGCACGTCGACGGCTCGCCTCGCATTTGCGAGCTGGTGCGCTTTTTCCTGCGCGATGTCGACGTAATCGGGGCGTGGGAAGGGCCCGCTGCGCTGGAACTGCGTCCGCACGCGCTTGCGTCGGTTGCCGACCTGCCGGTGCGCAAAGTGATCGGCGCCCGTCACGTCATTGCAAATCTCACGCTCGATGTGGGCGAGGTGGCCTACGACTATCTCGCACCGGACGAGCCGATGAAGCTCGCGGTTAACCAGTAGGCCTCACGGAGGACGTATGGCATTGAAAGACAAAGTCGCGCTCGTTACGGGCGCAGCAAGCGGCATAGGCGAGCAGTGTGCCCGCAAGTTTGCGGTAGATGGGGCAGCGGTCGTGATTGCGGACTTGAATATCGAGAAAGCACAGGCGGTAGCCGACGATATCGTTGCGGGCGGCGGGAAGGCCATCGCTGTCGCGATGGACGTGACCAGCGAAGAAGCCGTCAACGCGGGCGTTGCCGATGCGGTCGACCGGCTGGGCGGTCTTGACGTCCTGGTGTCGAACGCGGGCATCCAGATTGTGAACCGCATCGAGGACTACGCGTTTTCCGACTGGAAGAAGATGCTGGCCATACACCTGGACGGCGCATTTCTGACCACCAAGGCGGCGCTCAAGCATATGTACGCCTCTGGCAAAGGCGGCGCGGTCATCTACATGGGCTCGGTGCATTCGCACGAGGCCTCGCAGCTCAAGTCGGCTTACGTGACCGCCAAGCACGGGTTGCTGGGCCTGGCCCGGGTAGTGGCCAAGGAAGGCGGCCCGCGTGGCGTGCGCGCGAACGTCGTGTGCCCGGGCTTCGTCAGGACGCCGCTGGTCGAAAAGCAGATTCCCGAGCAGGCCAAGGCACTGGGTATCTCTGAACAACAGGTCGTGAAAGACGTGATGTTGAAAGAGACGGTCGATGGCGAGTTCACATCGGTGGCTGATGTCGCCAATACCGTTGCCTTCCTGGCAGGCTTCGAGTCGAACGCGCTGACCGGGCAATCCATCGTGGTCAGCCATGGCTGGTTCATGCAATAAGGAACAACTGCCTGCCGGCTCAATGAGAGACCGAGGGGCAGGTAAGCAGGCCGGCCTTGCTGTTTTCGGGAAGGGACAGCAAAATATGGCACTTTCCAGCCTAGTGCACCCCCTGGCGGTGGCTGCCTTCCATGATCGACTCCACCAGCTTGTTCAAGCGCCACCGCCCTCGTTTGCACGCGATCGCCTATCGCATGCTGGGTACCGTGGCCGAAGCCGAAGACGTGGTGCAAGACACGTGGCTGCGTTGGCATGAAGCCGACCACGCTGGCCTGGACAACCCGGAAGCTTGGCTGGTCACCGTCACCACGCGGCTGTCCATCGATCGCCTGCGCGCGGCCAAGATGCAACGGGAAAGTTATACGGGCGTCTGGCTACCCGAACCCGTGCTGATGCCATCGCCGGCCACACCCGAGGAAATCCGCGAGTTTGCCGACGAAGTCTCGATAGCGTTCCTGTTCGTGCTGGAGCGGCTGTCGCCCGAAGCCCGCGCGGCATTCCTGATGCGCGAAGTGTTCGACGCCGATTACGACGATATCGCGCAGATCCTGGGCAAGACCGAGCCTGCCTGCCGCCAGTTGGTCCGGCGCGCCAAGCAGCAGTTGCGCCAGGATAGCCCCCGCCGCGCCGTGTCGCGCGAAACCCACCACCGCCTGATGGAAGGCTTTGCCGACGCCATGCGGCGTGGCGACTTCCATGGCCTGCATGCCTTGCTCAACGATGAGGCCGAACTGGTGGGCGATGGCGGCGGCAAGGTGCCCAGCTTCTCCAGCCTGGTGGGTGGCAAGCGCCTGGCCCAGTTGTTCTATGCCGGCAAGCGCCGCTATGGCGACGATCTGCGGGTAGAAGTGGTGCAGGTGAATGGGCAATGGGCACTGCTGCGCTTCATCCACGGCGCCCTCGAGTCGGTGCAGTCTTACGAAACCGACGGCCAGCGCATCGTCCGCGTGCTCGTGCAGCGCAATCCGGACAAGCTGGCACGGGTGGCGGCCGCGTTCGAGCAAGGCTGAACCGGGCCGCGGGATTGGTGCCGCCTGGGCAACATGGCGATCCCTTGCGCGGATCTACCGCCGCGTTGCCAGGCTTTCTACGATAGAACCGTTCCCTCCACCACCCAGGAAAAGGCCATGTTCAAGATCGTCAAAACCGGATTACCCCTTCTTGCCGCCGGCTTGCTGGTGGGCCAGCTGGCCCAGGCAGCGCCGCCCGCCCATCACGCGGCCCATTCCGCCAAGCCGGCCGACCCCATCGTGACCGAGCTGATGACCAAGGACCTGCCGGATATCGCCGGCAAGGACGTGCTGATGATCACGGTGGACTACCCGCCGGGTGCGGCCGACCCCATTCACCGCCATGACGCGCACGCCTTCGTCTATGTGCTGGAAGGCAGCATCGTGATGCAATTGCAGGGCGGCAAGGAAGTGACGCTGACCCCGGGGCAGACCTTCTACGAAGGCCCGGACGATATTCATACGGTTGGCCGCAATGCCAGCCAGACCCGGCCGGCCAAGTTCCTGGTGCTGCTGATCAAGAACAAGGGCGCTCCGGTCGTGCTGCCGGTGAAGTAAGTGCCCGCCTGAAACCGGGGAAAGCATGCCATTTCGCCATGGGATTTCGCATCATGGGAATGCCGCATGCTTTTTTCGTGGGCGACGTCACAAAACCGCCGGCCCGCCCGTCTTAGGGGAATGGACACCAAAGACGATACCCCCGCTGCCGCGACCGCGGTCCAGCCATCCAATACCTTTTCCGGACCGGCCCCTTCATGCGCCGGCCCGGACTCGCTGGCGCACAGTTTCGCCGCCAGCTACGCGGGGGTCGTCGCCTTTATCGCGGTTGCGTCTGAAGGCAATTTCGCCAAGGCTGGCGACCGCCTGGGCATCGGCCGCTCGGCAGTCAGCCGCAGTGTGCAGAAGCTGGAAGACCAATTGGGCACCCGGCTATTCGTGCGCACGACGCGCAGCACGACGCTGACCCGCGAGGGCGAGAGGTTCTACGAAAACTGCCATCCCGGCGTCGAGCGCATCGTGCGGGCCATGGACGAAATGCGCGAACTACGCGAGGGGCCGCCTTCGGGCCGGCTGCGCATTTGCGCCACGGCGGGCTTCGGCCGCAAGGTCGTCGGGCCGCTGCTGAAGGGCTTTCGCGCCGCTTATCCGGATGTCCTGGTTGAACTATTGCTGGACGACGGCCCGACCGACTTCACGACCGACCGGATCGACGTTTCGTTTCGCAACGGCCGCATGGAAGACAGCCAGGTGATCGCCAAGCAGTTGATTCCAATGCAGATGTTCTTGTGTGCATCGCCAGGCTATATTGCCGCGCATCGATTGCCGCGCGACATCGACGACCTGGCCAACCACCGCTGCGTGAATTTTCTGTTGGCCTCGGGACGGACGTACGAATGGGAATTCAAGATTGGCGGCCATATGCGCAAGTTTGTGCCGCAGGCGCCCGAGGCCATGCTGGCTTTCAACGACGCCGACCTGGTCTTGCAGGCCGTGCTCGATGGCCAGGGGATCGCGCAAATGGCCGGCTACCAGATCTGCGATCACCTGCGTGCCGGCACGCTGGTGGCATGCCTGCCGCAATACGCGCCCGACGATCGCGGCCATTACATCTGCTACCTTAGCCGCCAACACCTGCCGGGACGCATACGCGTGTTCATCGACTACATGACCGAGCACATCCGCGCGCTGGACCTGCAAAGCCTGGAGAGCTTCTTATTGAAGCAAGCCTGAACAAACGCTATTGCGTCACCGCCACCACGCTTTGAATGCCCTGTCGCGCCATCTTGGAATACGGGCACAAGCGTTCGGCGTTGCGCACCAGTTCCTGGGCCACGGCCTCATCCATGCCGGGTAAATGGATGTCGACGTGCGCCGTCAGGGCGTAAAGTCCGTCGACGGGATCGCGCCCAAAGGCAACCGATGCCTTGACCACGGTGTCCTGGGGAATGGGCAGGCCGGCATTGGCGGCCAGCAGGCTGAGCGCGCCATGGAAGCAGGCGGCATAGCCAGCCGCGAACAGTTGTTCGGGGTTGGTGCCTCCGCCGGGACCACCCAGCTCGGCCGGCAGCCGCAATGCGACTTGCAGCTGATTGTCGTCGGACTGTGCGATGCCCGACGCCCGGCCGTGGGCGGCTTCGCCGCCCCGCACCGTGACACTGGTGGTGTACAGGGGCTGGAAGTCTCCTCCCCGGTATTTGTCCAACAGGGCCAGAGAAGGTGGTTGCAGTTTGGTCATGGATATGTCGCCAATGAACTCGGCTTATTTTCTGGCGTTCGAATGTCTGAACCAGGTGGTGAAGTCGATTTTACCCAGGCGTGGGTCCGCACCCGGCACGAGCGTGTCGTCCTTGAGCAGGGCACCGAAATACCGCGCCTGCTCATCGGCGACGACCTTGCGTGCGTCGCCGATTTCGTTCAGGTAGCGTTGGACCAGGGCCGCCAGCCGTACCCGTTCGGGGCCCGCGATCTCGACGGTTCCATTGGCAGGCGAGGCCAGCGTGGCGTCCGCCATGGCCAGGGCCACGTCATCGGAGGCGATGGGTTGCACGTAGGCCGGCGACAGGCGCACAACGTCGCCATCCGCGCCCGACTGCACGATGCCGCCCAGGAATTCGAAGAACTGCGTGCTGTGGACGATGGTGTAAGGGATGCGGCTGGCCTTGATCAGCTTTTCCTGGGCGATCTTGCCGCGGAAATACCCGCTTTCCGCCAGGCGATGGGTGCCCACCACCGAAAGCGCCACGTGGTGGCTGACGCCGGCGGCGGCCTCGGCCGCCAGCAGGTTGCGGCCCGAAGTCTCGAAGAATTCCAGTACGGCCTGGTCCTCGAACGAGGGCGAGTTGGCGACATCCACCACGACCTGGACACCGGCCAGCGCTTCAGCCAGGCCCTCGCCAGTGATGGTGTTCACTCCCGTTGCCGGGGATGCGGCTATGGCGTCATGGCCGCGCTGGGCAAGAATGTTGACGAGCTTGGAGCCGATCAGGCCGGTTCCGCCGATGACCAGGATTTTCATGGCAATGTCCTCAGTCCAGTTTGGCTTTGTCCAGGCCGAAAGCCTTGTCGGCCGAGCCCGGTACGGTCTGGAAGCCCACATTGATGCGGTTCCAGGCATTGATCGACATGATCGCGAAGCTGAGATCCGAGATTTCTTTCTCGGACAGTTGCGTGCGCACGCGCTCATAGACTTCGTCCGGCACACCGTGCGCCGGCAGCTGGGTCAGCGCTTCGGTCCAGGCCAGGGCCGCGCGCTCGCGCGGCGAGAACAGCGTGGATTCGCGCCAGATGGCGACGTGATGCAGGCGCAGCTCGCGCTCGCCGTGAATCTTGGCCTGCTTGACATGCATGTCCAGGCAGAAGGCGCAACCATTCATCTGCGATGCCCGGATCTCGACCAGATGCAGGATCGACGATTCGATGGCGCCCGACTTTACGAGCGCGCCGAACTCAACGAACTTCTTGAACAGCTCGGGGGATTGCGAGTAGGCGTTGACGCGTTGACTCATGATGATTTCCTCGGTGGGTTGATGTGGTGCGTAAGCTGCGTGCGTTCATGCAACACACCCATCGTAGGCTTGGAGGAAATGCGGCGGTAGACGCGGGCAGGGGATCATGGTGTTGCCTGTTGGGCACCAATCGCCGATCCAGACGACAAGGCCCGGCAGGTGTCTGACCTGCCGGGCCTGTTTCCCTGGCGTTCAAGCGGGCGGCGGCTAGCCCAGGAAGGTGAGCATGCCGTTGCTCAGGTCGTACATGGATCCGACGATCTTGATCTTTCCCTGCTTTTCCAGGTCTGCCAGGATCGGGCTGTTCTTGCGTATGGCGTCGATCGTGTGCTGCACATTCGTCTTGGCGACCGCATCGACGAACTGCGGGTTTTTCGCGCTGCGCTCTCCTGAGAACTGCGTGGCGTCTACCGCGGGCTTGATGACCTTGAGCAGGCCGGTCAGGTTGCCCAGTTCGACATTGTCGATTGCGCCCGCTACCGCGCCGCAGGCGGTGTGCCCCATGACGAGCACGACTTTGGCCCCGGCTGCCGCGCAGGCGAATTCCATGCTGCCCAGTAGGTCGTTGTTCGCGATATTGCCGGCGATACGCCCATTGAAGGTTTCACCTATCCCGGTATCCAGGATGATCTCGGCGGGCGCCCGGGAATCGATGCAGCTCAGGATAACCGCGGCGGGAAACTGCCCTGCCGCGCTGGAACGCTTCTGGGCCAGGTAATCGTGTTGTTGGGGTTTGCCGGCACGGAACCGCGCATTGCCCTGTTTCATCATGTCGATGACTTGATCCGGTGTCATCGCGTCTCGCTGGGCCTGCGTGAGCGACGCCGCTTCGGCCTCGCCCGGCACGACCGCCATGGTCGCCAGCATGGCGGCCGTACCCGCTATTGCACCTGCTTTCAACCAGGTTCGCCGGCTTTGATGCTGAGGGTGACTTGCCATGCAACAATCGTTGATCGCTTTCATGAACGTGTCCCTATATGCGGTCCGCGCAAGATAGATCAGCACCTTGCGATTATTCATTCGCGGGCCGGCCATCCATCGGCATGATCGATGGCGCACTCATTGTGGACCGATTCAAAGTTCGCGACAATTACTCGCATATTGCTTGTCATCTGCCCTGATGAATGGCATAGTTTTTCGGCACAATCAGCCTTCCCGGCTTGGTGCGATTCAGCCTACAGATACGAAAGGTGGAACATGAGATACCTTTACATCGTATTAATTGTGTTGTTCACGGCAATCGTACTTTCGTTCAAGATCCAGAATTTCGACTCGGTTACGCTGTCGCTCTGGTCTTCCACCGCCACGCTGCCGGCTTCCGTGCTGGTCATTGGCGTGTACATCCTGGGGATGTTCACGGGCGGGTTCTTGCTGAGTTTGCTGCGCCGCGCATTTCGCGGCGCAGCGGGGCGGCCCAGCCCATAGCATTTCGAAGGCGCCGCGTGTAGGCCACCCGCTTTCCCGCCGGCTTCAGTCCAGGCTGATCCTGGCGTTCTCGATCAGCTTTTCATACGTGACCGACTTTGCGTCGAGCCGCTGGCGCAACTGGGCCAGCGGCCAATCCAGCGGCTCGAAGGCAAAGGTCTCGAAGCGCTTGCGTATGGCGGGGTCGGCCAGCACGGTGGTGACGTCGGTGTAGATCTTGTCGCGCACGCCGGCGGGGATGCCCTTGGGGGCAAGCAGCGACACGATGGAATTGACGTCCAGTTCGGCCGGGCCGCCGGCTTCGGCCACGGTGGGCACATCGGGGTACTGGGCGTTGCGCCGCGGGGCGGCGATGGCCAGGTAGCGCAGCTTGCCGCTGTCGTACACGGGGCGGGTGGAAGGAATCGTGCCGAATGCCCAATCGACTTCGCCGTTGGCCACCGCGGTGTACAGCTGGCTGACTTCCTTGTAGGGCACGTGAATCATCTGGGTGCCGGTCAGCGACGCCAGCCATTCGCCGCCCAGGTGCCCTGGGCTGCCCACGAACCAGGAGCCATAGGTCAGGTTGTCGGGCTTGGTCTTGGCGGCGTTGACCAGGTCGGCCACATTCTTCCAGGGCGATTTGCTGCTGACGGCGATCATGAATGGCGTGTAGAACAGCGGCGCCACCAGGTCGAACTTTTCCAGCGTGACGTAGTGGCGCGATTTGTACAGGTGAGGCAGGGCCGATACGTGTTCGCTGTCGAGCTGCAGCAGGGCGTAGCCATCGGCGGGCAGCTTGCCCACGGCCTCCAGGGCAATGAAGCCGCCGCCGCCGGGCCGGTTCTCGATGACCACGGGCTGCTTCCACACTTTGCTCAGTTCCTGGCCCAGGATACGCAGCACCACGTCGGGGCCGCTGCCGATCGAGAAGGCGGTATACAGGGTGACGGGCTTGGCAGGGAAAGCGGGTGCCTGGGCCCAGGCGGTGCTGGCCAGGCAGCTTGCGGCCAGCGTGGCAGCCAGCAGGGTGCGGCGGGTGCGGGATGGCATGGTTGTCTCCAGGGGCTGTTGTCGTCTTCGGCAGGGCCCGGGTCGGGCGCCGTGCATGCAGTGCCGTGAATTCCAGCCGTACAGCCATGGCAGGCCGCCGGCGCACAACCATTATGTGCTGCCAGGTATGCCTCAAAAAATGAAATATTCGTATTATTTATACGAGAAATCGTATGCGGTGCGATGACGCGCGCGCGTCATCGCACCGTCGCCGGCGGGTTACTCGACGTCTGCCGGTTGCGGGCCGCGCTTCAGTGCCAGGACGGCCAGGATGGAGATCAGGCACAAGCCCATCAGGTAGGCCACCAGGTAGGTGGACTTCCCGCCAGCTTGCTGGGTCAGCCAGGTGGCTATGAAGGGGGTCAGCCCGGCCACGGTCGCTCCGTTGATTTCACGGACGAAGGCGATACCGGTAAAGCGATACCGTGTCGGGAACAGGCTGGTCAGGAAGGCGCCTTGGGAGCCCGCCACTGAACCGAATCCCAGCCCGTAGCCGATGACCATTGCCACGGTGGCCAGCATGATGTTGCGGGTATCCATCAGCCAGAACATCGGCGCCGTGTACAACAGGATGAACAGCGTACCCAGGATGTAGACCCTGGCGTAGCCCAGCCGGTCTGATACTGCGCCCATGATGGGAGTGCAGACGATGCCGGCGACGGCGGCCAGGATCAGCACGTTCAGGGCCTGGGATTGCGGAAAGCCCAGGTTGTTCACCATATAGCTCAGCGCGAATGTATTGAGCATGTACGTGGCGGCGTTGGCCCCCGCCATCGCCAGGTAGCCGCAGATCAGCGCCTTGGGTTGCTTGCGCAGCACTTCGCCCAGCGGTAGCGAGGCGGCGCGCCGGTGCGCGTCGGCATGGCTTACCGCCCGCGTGTATTCGGGCGTTTCTTCCAGGCGCTTGCGGATATACAGCGCGACCACGACCAGTATCGCGGACAAGAAGAAGGGAACGCGCCATGCCCAGCCGAGAATGTCTTCTTCGGGCAATTGCGCCAGCAGGCGAAAGATTCCCGAGGCAAGCAGCAGGCCCACCACCGTGGCGGACAGCACAAAGGCGGTGTAATAGCCCTTGCGCCTGGCGGGCACGTATTCGGCGACCAGGATCAGGGCACCCGCGTATTCCGCGCCGGCGCCCAGGCCTTGCAACAGGCGCAGGATGACCAGCAGGATGGGGGCCAGTATCCCGATCTGGCTGTAGGTGGGCAGGCAGCCTATGGCGACGGTGGACAGGCCCATCAAGGCGATGGTGAACACCAGCGCCGGCTTGCGGCCTTTCTTGTCGCCGAAGTGGGAAATGATCAGGCCGCCCAGCGGGCGGGCCAGGAAGCCCACCGCCAAGGTCAAGAACGACGCCAGCGTGCCTGCCGTGGGCGACAGTTCAGGAAAGAACAGCTTGTTGAATACCAGCCCCGAGGCCACGGCGAACAGCACAAAGTCATACCATTCGATGACCGTGCCGATGACTGCCGCCCCCAGGACTTGCCGTACTTTTTTCTGTGACACTTCGACGGGGGCGCCGGTGCCGGCCGGGGCGCCACCCGGCAGCGCGTCAGAGTCAGATATCGCCATTGTTGTCTCCTCTTGATGTTCGCTGAATTCGTTGGTTCAGATCAGTTGGCCAGGTAGTCATGCAAGACTTCGCCTTGCACCAGGGTGAAGTCCGCACGCCAATAAAAGGCGTTCAACATCTCGACCACCGGTAGCCGGTAGACGGGTGCCTGGATGTTCGGGCGCAGCTCGACGGTGCATGGGCCTTCCCAGCATTCGTGCACGGTCACGCTGGTCAGCCGGCGAGAGGTGATCTGGCGTATCGCCGGTTTGCCGTCGATATGGTCGACAGACTTGAGATTGAAGTTGTTGCTGAAATCGATCAGTTGCGAAAGCGTGGCGAGATCGCCGCGATTCTGCTTGTAGGGCAAGGTTCCGGTGATGATGTCGATGCCGTTGCGCGACACGGTGCCGACCCAGGCGTCGCCGCGGGCCGCCAGGCTGGGTTGCCCGAGTTTCTTGGGCTGGCCATGCACCTCGCGCCCATGCGAGACCCCCACGTCGGAACTCAGGTAAAGATAGGGGGAATAGGCACCGGCCATCCCGGCCTGCGGCAGGCGCGCGCCGAACATGACGTTGGCCTCGCCATACGGCCCCAGCCAGTCGGTGTCGTTCATCTTGTAGATGTGGATCAACACCACGTCGCCGTCCAGTTCCAGCGGCGGAGGCAGCAGGCATGCCATTTTCTGCGGATCGGAACGATAGGCCAGCGTCAGGACTTCGACGTTGCGGAATTCAAAGGGAAACGGCGGAATCGTCGGCGCGTCGAGCGGTGTCGAGAAGCCGCCGGCGCAGATTTCTTCGATGGTGATGCGGCGTTTCGCGGCGGTGTATTGCGGCATGAATGTCTCCGTTGGTCCATTCCTGGGCCGGCTGATTGAAAAAAGGCGGCCCGGCGGCCATGGCTGGCCGCCGGTTGGTGTTCAGGGAGGTGATCCCGGTACCGGGCAGCGCGGCCCGCGCCCGGATAGCAGCCGCGCGATGTCCTCGGCGGCCAGTTCTTGCAGCCTGATGATTGCGGCATCGGAATACCAGGCTGCGTGGGGCGTCAGGATGAGGTTCGGCGCGGTACGCAGGGGCGATGCCTGGGGCAGGGGTTCGGCCTCGAACACGTCCAGCGCGGCGCCGCCCAGCGAGCCCGACGCCAGCGCGTCGGCCAGGGCGTCTTCATCGATCAGCTTGCCCCTGGCGGTATTCACGATGACCGCGTGTTTTTTCATCGTGGCAATGCTTGCCGCATTGATGACATGCGTCGTTTCGGCCGTGGCCGGGGCGTGCAACGAAATAAGGTCGGATTGCGCAAACAGCGCTGCGCGGTCGACGGGAACCACGCCCAGCGATTCTGCCTGCGCACGGTCCAGCTGGGGATCGGCAACCAGGAACCGGAACCCGAAGGCCTTCAGCCTGGCCAGCACGCTGCTGCCAATACGGCCCAGCCCCAGAAAGCCCACGGTGATCTCGCCAAACGGCATCATCGGCCGTGCCGTGGCCACCGCGTTCCAATCGTCCGCCCGCACCGAGGCGTCGAGTTGCGGCAGTTTTCGCAACGAGGCAAGGATCAGCGATGCGGTGTGGTCGGCGACCTCGGCGGTGCAGTAGTCGGGGATGTAGCCCACCGAGAAATTCCGGCGCAGGGCAGCCGGCACGTCGATGTTGTCGTATCCGATGCCGTATCGAATAATGCCGGCGTTTTCCGCCATGCGGGCGATGGCGGCCTCGGTCAGCGGGGCAAACTGCACGACGACGACATTGGCGCCTTCCACTGCATCGGCCACTTCTTCGGCTGTCTTGCACTGGAAGGTGAACAAGCCGGCGCCGTGCTGCTGCGCCGCGGCGCGCTCCTGGTCGACGTTCGGAAAGGTGTAATCGGTGATGACCACGCGTGCTTGGGTGCTGCTCATTGCCATTCCTTCAGGATCGGCGCGAATGCCTCGTCGCGCACGTCGATTTCAAGCTTGTCGAAGCCACGGGCCTCGGGGCTGCACAGCCAGGCGACCACTTCGGCCGTCTTGGCGGGCGGGTGCAGCTCGCCTTGCGGAATCAGGCTGACCTCGTTGATGCCGGAATGGCGAATCGAGGCCTGCATCGAGGTGTCGGTGGGCGGGATGCCCAGCGAGAACATGCGCACGCCTTGCGTGCGGTATTCGAGATCGATCGAGCGCGACACCATGACGAGGGCGGCCTTGCTGGCGCAGTAGGCGCTCCACCCTTCCATGGGCTTGTAGGCGGCGCCCGAACTCATGTTGATGAGGGCGCCCTGGCGGTCGATGAGCATGGGCAGAAATGCCCGGGCGCAGCGCATGGCCCCCCCGGCATTGACTGCCAGCACCTGGGCCCAGCGGTCGGGATCGACGTCGGCCAGCTTGCCGATCGGCTCGATGATGCCGGCGTTGTTGACCAGCACATCGACGCCCTTGGCCAGTTCACGGCATTTTGCCGCTGCCGCCGACACGCTTTCGGTGCTGGTCACGTCGATCGGCACGACCGAAAGCCGGGCCGCGAGCGCGGCCGGGATCGCGTCCAGGTCGGGGTGCCGGGTGCCCGGCTGCACCATTGCGATGACGCGGGCTTCCAGTTCCAGCAGGCGCAGCACGACGGCTGCGCCGATGCCGCGCCCGGCTCCGGTGATTGCGACGGTCTTGCCGTCCAGTCTGGTGATATTCAATCGCAGTCTCCTTGATGCGGGGAGGGAAGCGTCAACCGACGCGGCCTTGCGGTTCCGGTACGGGTACCGGCACCGGCGTCTGCCCCTGGGCGCGCAGCGCGATGGATGCGCGCGTGGACTCCAGCACGTTCTGCATGTGCTGGCGCATCGCGGCCTCGGCGGCGGCCGGGTCATTGGCCGCCAGCGCAGCCGCAATGGCGGCGTGATCGAGCAGGCTTTGCTCGATGACCTGGGGCGACTCGGAGGCAACGGTACGGAATTCCAGGCCCAGCGTGTTCAGGCTGGTGGCGGCGCGCGACAAGAAGGGGTTGGCGGCCAGCCCGTGGATGCGCTCGTGGAAGGCGATATCCAGTTTCCGGTAGGCCTGCGGGTCTTTGATGGCCTCTTGCTGCCGGGCGATCAGGTCGTGCAGGTATTGCACATCGGTGGATGTTGCCGCGCGGGCGGCGCGGAAGGCGATGCCGCCTTCGATCAATTGCCGCGCGTCGTACAGGGCGTCCACCGAGGTTTCTTCAAGCGACAGGAAGAACTGCAGCGGGCTGAGCAGGGTTTCGGCGCGCAGGTTGGACACATAGATGCCGCCGCCCTGGCGGGTGGTCAGCACGCCCAGCACGGCAAGCGCCCGGACCGCCTCGCGGATGGTCGGCCGGCTGACGCCGAACGACTGGGCCAGGTCCCGTTCGGGCGGCAGGCGGTCCCCGGACTTCAGGTTGCCGGCTTTCACCATGCCCAGTAACTGCGCGACGACTTGTTCGGAAACAGGTTCGCGCTCAAGGCTGGTGACGTTGAACGATGGGGTGGTCATGGCTACGTATTTCCAAAAACAGCGGACCGGGGATCTGGCCGCAAAGTGTGTAAATGTAAATTGGCCAGGCAACTTGGCAACTTGACAAATAACGGCGCAAGCCTATATCGTGGCCTCCGAATTCGTCAAGCCCCGAGGTGTAAATGAAGCTGGGACGCATTGAGTGCCATGTGCTCCGATATCCCGACCCCAATGACCTGGACCGGCCCCGGATGACGGTGCTGGTTCGCGTGGAAACGGCCGACGGTGTCGTCGGATGGGGAGAAGGCATCGCCATGTGGCCCGAGGCCTGCCGTGCAACGGTTGCGGTGATCGAAGACGGCCTGGCGCCCCTGCTGCTTGCGCAAGACGACCTGTCGTGCGAGACCGCCTGGAAGGCCATGCGCGAACACGCATGGTGGTACGGCGAAGGCGGCATCGCGTCGTTTGCCTGCAGCGCCATCGATATGGCGCTGTGGGATATACAGGGCAAGATCGAGAACAAGCCGCTGTATGCCTTGTTCGGCCAGATGCGCGATGCGTTGCCGGCCACCGCGAGCTGCCACGTCAACAAGCAAAGCCTGTCTGCCTGTATTGACGAGGCACTGGGGTTTTTTGCGAACGGCTACCGCAGCGTCAAGCTGGGCCTGGCCAAGAAGTCGCTGTCGACGGTGGGCCATGATCCCGAAAGCAGCATTGCGTTGGTCGCCGGCATCCGCCGCGAAGCCGGACCTGGGGTAGAGATCCTGGTGGATGTGGGCAATGGGCATCGCTGGGATGCCGGCACGGCGATCGACACCGTACGCCGGATGGCGCAACACGACATCGCTTGGGTGGAAGAGCCTTTCTATCCGACCCATATCGACGACTACCGCCAGCTCAAGGCCGCCGTGCGCGTACCGATTGCCACGGGCGAGCGCGAATGGACCGTCACGGGCTATCAGCGCCTGATCGAGACCGGCACGGTCGATGTGCTGGGCGTGGACCCCGCCCGGGCCGAAGGCGTGACGGGGTTCCGCAAGATAGATACCCTGGCCGGACAGGCCGGATTGGCGATCAATGCCCATGCCTGGAGCACCGCCATCACGACGGCCGCCAGCCTGCACCTGTCGCTTGCCTCGCCGAATGCGCGGCTCTTCGAGTTGAAGCCGTTTCCGGTGGTTGTGCAGCAAGAGCTTGCCAGGGGGGCGATCGGCCAGCAGGCCGGCACTGTGGCGGCCACTTCGGCGCCCGGACTGGGTATCGACGTCGATGAAGACGTGGTTCGCCGGCTGCGCTATCAGGGCTGACGGCCTGCTTTTCCGCGCGCACAGATCTGCAACTGTCGGCGTCCCGGACGCCGCAACGTCAAGTAGAAGGTGAAATTCGATGAAATTGATGCGTTACGGTGTGAAAGGCCGGGAGAAGCCCGGGATGCTGGACCGCGAGGGACAGTTAAGAGACTTGTCGGCGGTCATCGGCGACCTGACGGCCGACTTGCTGGCCAAAGACGCACTTGCCCGCCTGGCGGCCATAGACCCGGCGACCCTGCCGCTGGTGAGCGACCCGGTGCGCATCGCCCCGCCTTACACCGGCATGGGCAAGTTCATTTGCGTGGGGCTCAACTATTCTGACCACGCCGCAGAAACGGGCATGGCGATTCCCGCTGAACCGGTGCTGTTCATGAAGCCCACCAGTTGCGTGATCGGCGCCAATGATGCCGTCGTGCTGCCGCAAGGGTCGGTCAAGAGCGATTGGGAAGTCGAACTGGGCGTGGTCATCGGCACCAAGGCGCGCTACGTAGATGAAAGCGATGCGCTGGACTGCGTGGCGGGCTACTGCGTGGTCAACGACCTGTCCGAGCGCGAGTATCAAATCGAACGGGGGGGAACGTGGGACAAGGGCAAGGGTTGCGACACCTTTGGCCCGGTCGGCCCGTGGCTGGTGACGTCGGACGAGGTCGCCGACCCCCAGAATCTGGACATGTGGCTGGAAGTCAATGGCAAGCGCTTCCAGTCTGGCAGCACCAGGACGATGGTCTTCGGCGTGGCGCACCTGGTCAGCTATATCAGCCGCTTCATGACGCTGTATCCCGGCGACCTGATCACGACCGGCACGCCGCCGGGCGTGGGCATGGGGCAGAAGCCCGCCCCGATCTATCTCGAAGCGGGCGACCGGATGCGGCTGGGTATCGCGGGGCTGGGAGAGCAGGCGCAGGCGGTGCACGCCTGGAACCCGCAACTTATTGACGCCTGACCTTCATCGGCCCGGCCGCGGGCCCTGGGCCTTTGATGCCGGCTGCGTGGGTGCCCAGGCCAGCGCCGCCAGGATGCCCGCCAGCGCGCCGGCCGCCACGTACCATGCGCCGGGCAGCAGCTTGCTGGCCAGGGCGGCCACGACCAGGCTGGCCAGCCATGGCCAGGCGCGCCGCAGGCCGCGCCACATGCCGCGCAGCATGACCAGGAACACGGCGGGAAACGCCATGTCCAGGCCGTAGGCCTCGGGGTGGCCCAGCAGCGGGCCCAGGATGGCGCCCAGTGTCGTACAGCCGATCCAGGCCACGTAGAACACCAGCGACGAGCCCATGTAGTAGGCCAGGCTGAAGGCGGGCCCCACGCCCTGTTCGGCACGACGCCGGGCATCGGACATGGACAAGGCCCAAGAGGCATCCGTCATGAGGAACAGCGCGGGCAATACCTTGCGCTTGGGCAGGTGATGCAGGAAGGGCGTCAGCGCGGCCCCCATGACCAGCATGCGGCTATTGACCAGGAAGGTCACCGCCATGATCAGCAAGAAGTGCGGCGGCGAGCTCCACAGGCCCAGGGCGGCGAATTCCGAGCCGCCGGCAAAGTTCAGGCCGGTCATGAGCGGCACTTCGAATGGCGTCAGCCCTTTTTGCGCGGCCTGGGCGCCCAGCACCAATCCGAAAGGGGCGATGCCGAACAGGACGGGCAGGCTGGCCGTGGCGCCGGCACAGCATTGCGTCCAGGTGGTGGCCTGGCCGGGGATGTCGCGCGTCCCGGCGCGGCGTGTTGTCGATGGGCTCATTCTGCAGGCATGCCCGCGCGGGGCGTCATGCGAACAGGTGGCGCAACAGCGCGGCGCTGCCCACGCCGATGACGACCGTGGCCAGCAGCGGCAAGCGGGTCGCGGCGATGACGGTAAGGGCCAGCGCGATCAGGTCGGACGGCCGGTCGGATACGAAGGCCGGCGCGATGACCGAGATCAGCACACAGCCGGGCGCGGCTTCCAGCACCGCCATGGCGCGCGGGCCGAGGCTGCGGTTGCGCAGCAGGATGTAGCCGCCGATACGGGTCAGGTAGGTAACGGCGGCCATCAGGACGATGGCAAGCAGGTTCGCGGGGTCGATCATGGGCAAGGCCGCTGGAGCGGGATCCGGCACGGTGATTACGGGATATCGGCCTAGCATGATAACGGGTGTGCGGAATCCCATGCCGCTACCTTGCCAGAGTCAGGCGTGCCCTGTCCCGCTTCCCGGCAGCTATGCCTGATGCGACATCGAAAGAAAGCTGCGCAGTTCGGCGGTACGCGGAGATGAAAAGAGTACTTCCGGCGGCCCTTGCTCGTGCACGCAGCCCTGATGCATGAATATGACCCGGTCGCTGACCTTGCGGGCGAAGCTCATTTCATGCGTGACGATGATCAGCGTCGCGCCGTCGCGGGCCAGTTGCTCGATGACCTGAAGCACCTCGCCGACCAGTTCCGGATCGAGCGCCGAGGTCATCTCGTCGCACAGCAACACTTCGGGGTCCATGGCAAGGGCCCGCGCAATCGCCACGCGTTGTTGCTGTCCTCCGGAAAGCTGATGCGGCGCGGCATCGAACTTTCCATCGAGGCCGACGCGCGTCAATAGCCGCTGGGCCAACGCACGGCAATCGTCGCGGCTGCGCTGGCGCACCAAGTGGGGGGCCAGCATGATATTTTCGCCAGCCGTCATCGATGGGAAAAGATTGAACTGCTGAAATATCATGCCCACCTTCTGGCGCAGTTCGCGCAGCGCGGTATCGTCGGCTGTCTCGACGCGCTGGCCTCCCACCACGATCTCGCCCCGGTCGAACGTTTCCAGGCCGTTGATGCAGCGTAGCAGCGTGCTCTTGCCGGAGCCGCTCTTGCCGATGATGCAGACGACTTCGCTGCGGGCGACTTGAAGGTCTATGCCCTTGAGTACTTCGTTCGGGCCGAAGCGCTTGTGCAGCCCGCGTACATCGACCAAAGAGGTAGTGTCGTGATCTGTATTCATGGATTCATCCTTAATACTGAATGCGCGTGCGCTTTTCAAGCCAGCCGCCCGCCAGCGAGCATGGGAAGCACAGCGCGAAATAGAACAAGGCGACCAGCCCGTAGATCAGGAAGGGCTGGAAGGTGACGTTGGCGATCATCTGGCCTGCGCGCGTCAGCTCCACGAAGCCGACCACCGACGCCAGAGAGGTGTTCTTGATGATCTGCACCAGCAGCCCCACCGTTGGCGGAATCGACAAACGTATGGTCTGCGGGAAGATCACATAGCGCAGCTGTTCGCGGAATGTCAGCGCGAGGCTGGCCGAGGCTTCCCATTGCCCCTTGGGAATCGATTCGACGCAGCCGCGCCATGTATCGGTCAGGTAGGCGCTGGCGTAGAGCACCAGGCACAAGGTGGCGGCGACCATGGGCGTCGTTTCCACGCCTATCAGCGCCAGGCCGAAGTACGCCAGGAACAGTTGCATCAGCAATGGCGTTCCCTGGAACAGCTGCACGTAGGCGGCCACCGGCCGTGCGAAGACGCGCGGGCGGGCCAATCGCAGAATCAGCAACAACAGCCCGATCAGTGAGCCGCCGATGAACGCGATGGCCGACAGCAGCAAGGTCCAGGGCACGGCCAGCAGCAGGTTGCGAACAATATCCCACAGGGTGAATTGCATCATCGCGGACCTCCGGTCGGGGCGCAGCCGAACAACCAACGGGGCCCCAGCCATTGCAGGAAATGGCGGAAGCAGATGGACAGCAACAGGTACAGCGCCGTTACGGCGATATAGGACTCGAAACGCAGGAAGGTCTGGCTGGCGACCAGGTTCGCGGCATACGACAGTTCTTCGGTCGAGATCAAGCTGCAGATCGCGGTGGCCAGCATGATGATCACCAGCTGGCTGATCATGGCGGGCCAGACACGCGACAGCGCCGGCGGCAATATGACGCGCGTGAAGGTATGCCAGCGGTTCAGTCCGAGCGACTGGGCTGCCTCGAGTTGCCCGCGCGGGGTGGCCTGTATGCCGGCGCGAATGATTTCGCAGGCATAGGCGCCAAGGTTGATCGTCAGCGCCACAATGGCGGCCGGAAAACTCGCCAGCTTCAGGCCCGTTGCGGGCAGCCCGAAATAGATGAAGAATATCTGCACGATGAATGGCGTGTTGCGGAAGAACTCGACGTACCAGGCCACGGCGATCCGCAGCGGGCCGCAGGCGTAAACCCGGACCCAGGCGGAGCCGATGCCCAGCAGCGTCCCCAGCGAGCAGGAAAACAGGGTAAGTACGATAGTCAGGCCCAGCCCCGTCAGGAACGATGGCCAGGCGGCGAATACGCCAGTGAAATCAAGCATGGTGTTCCCCTTCATTCATGAGTGCTTGCAGCCGCGTTGACTAATGGCCGGATGCAAGCGCATCCAGCAGCGCCTGCACCGGCCGGGCGCTGTCCATCGCGTGTATTGCCGTCATTGCCGCATGCGCGCGTTCCGCGCCGATCACGGGTCCGGTGCATTCCAGGAACTTGCGATCCATCTGTGCGTCGCTCAGGGGCTCGCCGGCGTTGCCGACGGCTTTGGCCCGATAGCCGCGCAGCACCCGGCCATCATGCAGATCCAGGCGCACACTCGCGCCTTCGGGGGCGTTGGTGCTGCGTTCCGGTGCCTGCCACGATGGCCCCGTCACCATGCTGACGCGATGCATCAAGTCACGAAGTGCGGGATCCGCAAGGCGTTGCGGATCCAGGGCGGAAAGCCCCCAGTCTGGATCGCACAGCGTCATGGCCACGGCAAATTGCATGCTGAAGCGGGCCTCGGCCGGCGAGCGGGGATCGGCGTATCGCAAATTGGACGCGACGATGGGCGGTACGTCGCATATCACCCGGGCGACGTCGCCGGCTGACAGCCGGTGGCGTTCGGCCAGTTCGCGCACTGCGTCCACGGCCGCATGGGACGAGAGGCAAACCGGGATGCGCTTGACGTCCACGCCGGGATTGCTCAAGTACCATTCGGTGCCCAGGCTGGCCAGCGCGTCGTGGTCAAAGACGCCGCCGTTGAACCGGGCCACGAAACCGTGCGGGTCTTCAAACGGGCGGCCAGGGCCGCTGGCTCCCGCCGCCGCCAGCAGCGTGCAAAGCACGCCGGTTTCGGCCGCCCGGCCCGCCATCAGCGGTTTGGCGTCAGAGCCAAAACACGACTTGGTGCCCGACGCCATCGCAACTGCGAATGCCAGTGCATGATGCGTGCGCGGCAGGTCCAGCCCGACGATGTGAGCCGTGGCCATTGCCGCGCCGATCGGTCCCAGCACGCCGGTTGTCCACCAGCCCTGGTCGTACAGGTGGCCCAGAGTGGCCGCCCCGACTGCGTACTCGCATTCGGCACCGGCCACAAGGGCCGTAATGGTGCGGGATCCTGGCGCACGCACGGCCTGCGCGCAGGCGAGCAGCGCAGGTACGATGACCGCCGACCCGTGGACAAAGCCGGCATAGCAGTTATCGTCGAAGTCCAGCGCATGGGCGGCCGTGGCATTGGCGAGCGCGGCAGCGCGCGGGCTATGGCCATGGGCCGAGCCGAGCACGGTGGCGGGGCCCCGGTCGTGCTCGCAGCACAACGCCCGAGCCGCGCGTGCCGGGCCCGACAGGCTGCCGGCCATGGCGACGCCCAAGGTATCCTGAACGCAGGCCACGGCCTTGCGCCGTATGCCGGGCGGCACGTCAATGTCCGATAGCCCGCTCACCCAGCGAGCCAGGCGCATGCCGGCGGTGGTGGCGTCAGTGTCCACGCTGTTCCCCTTCTTTTCGCAGGCGCGCGCGGCGGCCCCTGGCGGCGTTATCGTCGACGCCGCAGGTACACCGCGGCGCCGCGTGGCGGCTTATTCGGGCAAGTCGCCCGCCGGCGCCCCCATCCAGCGCTGTGAAAGCTCATCGATCTTGCCATCCTGCTTCGCCTGCCGGATGATTTCGTTTACCTTGGCCATGAGCCGGGGTTGCCCTTTGCGCACACCGATATAGCACGGTGCGTTCGCCAGCACGACCTTCAATTCAAGGTCCAGGTCCGGGTTGCGTTGCGTCAGGGTGGCAGCCACGGGAGTACCGCTGGCGAACATCTCTGTCTGCCCGGACAGAAAAGCCGAGATCGTGCTGTTGTTGTCTTCGTAGCGCTTGATGACGGCCTTGGGCGCCAGTTCCTGGAGTTCGTGGTCTTGCATCGAACCGCGCGTCACTGCGATGACCTTGCCCGCCAGGTCGTCGTATGTCTTGGCCGGATTGGCTTTGGCGCCGAATATCGCGTCGAAGAAGGGTGCGTAGGCAATGCTGAAGTCGATCACCTTGGCGCGTTCAGGCGTCTTGCCCAACGACGAGATGGTCAGGTCGGTCTTGCTGGTCTGCAGGTAGGGAATGCGGTTGGGCGCCGTCACGGGGACCAGTTCGGCCTTGACGCCCAGCTTGTCGGCGATGAGCCGGGCGATTTCCACATCGAGGCCTTGCGGCTTCATGTCGGGCCCCACGAATCCGAATGGAGGGTAATCGGTCGGGATGGCCACGCGGATGCTGCCGCGCGCGAGGATGTCGTCGAGCGCATCCGCGGCATGCGCGGGGGCGATCATGGAAAACGCCAATGTGCCAATGGCCCCGAGAATCCATTTCTTGATATGCATATCACGTCCTTACGAAAGTGTTGCTGTGTTGGCCCGGCGCCAGCTTTGCCCTATTGGCAGGGCCGCACGGAACGCCGCGATGGTCTCCCCGGGTTCCCCTTGAGGATGACGCTGGATATAAGCCGGGACTCTATGGCCCCGGTCCGGGCAAGGCGTGGGTGTCAGTCGGGAATCACGGCCGTGGCATCGATCTCGACCAGGTATTCGGTACGGGCGAACGCGCTGATCACCAGACCCGTGGAAACCGGATAGACGCCCTTGAGCCACTTGCCGACGACACGATAGACGGCCTCGCGGTAGCGAGGATCGGTGATGTATATCGTGAGCTTGCAGATGTGGTCCAGTTGGCTGCCGGCTTCCTTCAGCAGCATGTCGATGTTCTTCATGGCCTGTTCGGCCTGCCCGGCCGCGTCGCCGATGCAAACGCATTCGGATGTGTCGAGATCCTGGCCGATCTGGCCGCGCAAGAAAACGGTAGTGCCGCGTGCCACGACGGCCTGGCAAAGATCATTGTCGAGTTTCTGTTCCGGATAGGTTTCGCTGGTATTGAATTTGCGGATGCGGGTGTGTGCCATGGCGTGTGCTGTGTGGGTGTCGATTCTATGGGAAGGCGGCGTGGCAGTCAGGCGCGGTCGAAATAGCCGGCGCGGATAGTGCTGCCAATCAGATTCACGATCAGGCGGCCCGCGGTGACGCAGGTCAGGCGCGCCGGCGTGTCTTTGGACGGTTGGATCTCCACGATGTCCATGCCGACCACACGGCCTTTGGAGACCAGGCCGTGGATCAGTTTGCGTGCCTGCACGAAGGTGACGCCGCCGGGCGCCGGGCCATCGATGGCGGGCATCACGGTGGCATCCAGGCCATCGGCATCGATGGAAAGATAGTAGTTGCCCCCGTCGGGGATACGGTCAAGCACGGCCTGCATGCCGATGTCATGGAGCTCGTAGGCGGTGATGAGCTCGGCGCCGTAGGCGCGGGCAGCTTCGTAATCGGCCGGCCGGCCGCTGCCCTGGGCGCGCAGGCCGATCTGGATGATCTTGCCGACGTAGGGCAGTTCGGACGCGCGCCGTATGGGGCTTGATAGTCCATCGCGCACGCCGTTGACCTCGTCGCGCCAGTCCAGATGCGCGTCGACATGAACCAGGGTAATGGTTTCGCCCAGCGCTTCGTACGCGCGCAGCACGGGATTGGTGATGCCGTGATCTCCGCCCAGCACGATGGGCAAGCCACCGGCGCGCAGAATGCGGCGTACCGCCTGTTCACAGCGGCGGTAGTGGTCTCCGGGTACGTTCAGGTCGGGCAGCACATCGCCGCAATCGACGAAGCGGATGTCGGAGCGGCCTTGCAGCAACGGGCCGTCGATGTCGAAATCGTAATGTTCGGGCGCTCTGACGATGCGGTCGGTGACATCCCGGATGGCTTGGGGCGCACGCGTCTGGTCGTTGCTGAATGCCTGCGGTGTATAGGGCGAGCCGAATGGCATGCCCAGGATGGCAATGTCGGCCTGCAGCGTTTCCAGGTCGGTCACCAACTCGGAATAGAGCAGGGTCTTGTGCCCTGTCTTGGGTGCGGCAGTAAGCGGCTTCGTTGGCGTGGGTGGCAAGGTGGGCTCCGCGGTGCGTGGTGGCATGGGTAATGCCTGGCCACTTTACGTGTGGGATTCCAGATCAAAAAATGATATTTTTGTTGGGATAGTCTCGAAATATGAAACCTTTCCCTGCGGCCTGCGCCGGCTCCCACCATGCTCAAACTGGATTTCGATGAACGCGATTTGCGGGCGCTGCGCGTGTTCTGCCATGTTGCCCAGGCGGGCGGATTCGCTGCCGCCGAACCCCGCCTGTTGATGTCGAAGGCGTCGATCAGCCGCCACGTGCGCGAAGTCGAGGCACGCCTGGGGGTGCGGCTGTGCGAACGCGGACCCGGCGGGTTCAGATTGACGCCCGAAGGTATCGTGGCGCTGAACCTGGCGACCAGCGCGCTGCACGCGCTAAGCCGCATCCGCCCCGAAGTCGATGCGGTTCATGGCGTGTTGTCGGGGCCGCTGACCATAGGCATGGGCGAACATTCGCTGACGCATCCAACCTGTAGGCTGCCCGAGGCGCTGAGAGAGCTGCACCGGCAGGCGCCCCACGTGCAGCCTGAAATCCTGGTGATGTCGTTCAATGAACTGGACCAGGCATTGCGCACGCAGCGGATCGATATCGCCATACGCGGCAAATATCGCGAGGACCGCGATTTCGCCTATTTGCCGCTGTATGTGGAAACGCATCGTGTGTACGTGTCCAGCCAGGTCAGGCGGCCGGCCGAGCAGATTCGCCTGCCGCTGGTTTACCGGTCGCATCCCTATGTCGAGCAGGCACTGGCCACCGGCCGCTATCAGCGCGGCCCCGAGGCCGGCGGCCTGGATGCGATCGGCGCCCTGGTTGCCACTGGTTACTACCAAGGGCTGTTGCCGACGCATTACGGAGAACTGCTGCAGGAACGCTTCGGCCTTCAATTGGCCGCCGGAGGCCATGAGTATTCCCATGCGGGCTGCGCGGTTACGCTGGCTTCCCGCCCGCTCAGCCATCGCGCCGAGCTGTTCCTGAGCATTCTGCGCAGCCTGCACCAGGCCAACGACACCCGTTCGAGCCGCGTTCGCGGGCGCAAGGCGTAGGCAGGCGCGCCCAGGTAGGCCGCCAGGCCGCGGGTAATGCGCTTGCCGCTACCTTGGCTTGCCGGGCGCCGGCGCTGCTTGCAGCATGTCTGTCAACTGCCCGATGTTCTTCAGCGTGCTCAGCAGGTGTTCGTGCAGCGCGCGCGAGGCATCTTCGTTGCGTTCGTGCTCCAGCAGTTCCAGCACGTGCAGGTGCTGCTCGCAATGCTGCCTGTAGCGCTTGCGGTCGCGCATCGAGCGGTACGACAGCAGCCGGCGCACGCGGTTGACGCGGCGCACGGTGTCGATGAAGAATGGATTGCCCGAGGCCTCGACCAGCGATTCATGGAAGCGCACGCCGCGATCGTGCAGCTGGTCGGCGGTATCGGTTTCTATGCCGCCGGCCAGCAGGTGCAGTTCTGCCTGGCGGCAGCGCGCCAGCACGGCCGGGTCCAGCCGATAGCCGGGTTCCAGCAGCGCGGCGGGCTCCAGGGCCAGCCGCAGTCGGTATGACTGCAGCAGGGCGTCGGGCGTGCGCATCATGCCCGAGAATTCCCAGCCATAACCGGGCCGCCGTTCGGCCCAGCCTTCGTTTGCGATGCGTCCCAGTACTGCGTTCAGCTGGGCGGGCGTCAGCGCGTAGCGGGCGCGCATCTGGGATTCGGTGAACGAGGTGGGCAGTTCGCCGCGCAGCAGGTCATCGGCGATGCGGAAGTAGACGTCGATGAGCGCGTCGTGCGCCTGCAGGCCCAGCGCGGTGCTCGGGTCGCCGCTGCCGGACGGCACGTCCCGGGCCACGAAATAGCCGCGGTTGCGTTCGCGCGCCAGCACGCCCATTTCGTGCAGGTGTTGCAGGGCTTCGTTGATGGGCGAGCGCGATACGCGCAGGCGGTCGGCCAGCATTTGCGCGGGCAGATGGGCGCCCACGGCCAGGCCGTCGGCCTGGATCAGCTCAACGATCTGGGCGGCCAGGGGTTTCTGCGGGGTCATGGACGGCAATGTAGCCCAGAATCATGGCGCCGCCGTAGCGCGGCCCTGCGCGGCCAGCGTGTTGCGCAGTATGGCCGGAATGACACCGCCCGCCGCCAGCAGTTCGGCGTCGAGCTGGGTCTCGATCGCGGCCTGGGCGGTAAAGGCTTGCGTGGTGCCGTTCTTGCGGTGAATGCGCACGGGCACGTCGCAACGTGGATGGATGGCATCGGCCGGGGCATCGATCTCGATGCGGTCGCCTGGCTGCAACTGCAGGGCATCCGGCCCCGTGCCGGCGGGCAGCCGCAGCGGCAGGACGCCCATGCCGATCAGGTTCGAGCGGTGGATGCGTTCGAAGCTCAGGGCCAGCACCGCGCGGATATCCAGCAGCCGCTGGCCCTTGGCCGCCCAGTCGCGCGATGAACCGGTGCCGTAGCGTTCGCCCGCCACCAGCACCACGGCTTGCCCCGCGTCGCGATAGCGTTGCGCGGCTTCCCAGATGGGCATGACGTCGCCCGAGGGCGCGTGCAGGGTGTGCGCCACCGGCGCGCCGGGGCACAGCAGATTGACCAGCGTCTTGCTGTGGAAAGCGGCGCGCAGCATCACTTCCCAGTTGCCGCGGCGCGAGGCGAATACATTCAGGTCGTTGCGGTCGTCGCCGCGCTCGACCAGAAAATCGGCCACCAGGCTGTCGCGCGGAATGGCGCTGGCCGGCGATATGTGGTCGGTGGTGATGTCATCGCCCACCACCAGCAAGGGATGCGCGGTGTAGTGGCCCAGCTGGCTGCCGGCGTTCGCCGCGGCAAAGGGCGGCCGGCGCAAGATGGTGGATGCGGGGTCCCACGGAAATTGCGGCGTGGACGGAGCGGCCAGTGCTTGCCAGCTTGGGTTGGCCAGCGCGATCTGGAAGTCGCGCCGGAAATCGGCGCTGTCCAGGCCGGCGGCCAGACAGGACTGGACTTCCGCGCGCGTGGGCCAGAGGTCTTGCAGCGCTACCGGTTGCCCATCGCTGCCCACGCCCACGGGTTCGGCGCCCAGGTCGCGTTCGGCATCGCCCGCCAGGGCATAGGCCACGACCAGCGGGGGCGACATCAGGAAACCCAGTTCCAGGTCGGGGTGGATGCGGCCAGGGAAATTGCGGTTGCCCGACAGCATCGCCACGGGCCGGATACTGCCGGCCTGCGCGGCTTGCGCGATGACCTCGGGCAGCGGGCCCGAATTGCCGATGCAGGTGGTGCAGCCATAGCCGACGATATCGAAGCCCACGGCGGCCAGGTCGTCGGCCAGGCCGGCGCGCTGCAGATAGCTGGCCGCCGCCGGCGAGCCGGGGCCCAGCGAGGTCTTGACCCATGACGGCACCTTCAGTCCACGCGCCCGCGCCTTGCGGGCCACCAGCCCGGCGGCCATCAGCAGGGCCGGGTCGCTGGTGTTGGTGCAACTGGTGATGGCGGCAATGGCCACGGGGTGGCGCGGCAGGCGCGCCGGCGCGTCGGCGGGTGGGAAGCCGCCGGTGCGCAAGGCGGCGGGCACGTCGCGGTAGCCCAGCAGGTCTTGCGGGCGGCGCGGGCCGGCGACGTGCATGTCGATCCGGTCCAGCGCGATAGGCAGGGTGCGCGTGTAGCGCGGACGCGCGGCGGGGTCGAACCACAGGCCGGTGCGCTGCAGGTAGGCGCGCACCAGGTCGATGGCATCGGCGCTGCGGCCGGTTTGGCGCAGGTAGGCCAGGGTGTGCTCGTCTGCCGGGAAATATCCGGTGGTGGCGCCGTATTCCGGAGCCATGTTGGCCACTACCGCCCGTTCGCCGGCCGACAGCGTGGCTACGCCGGGGCCGAAGAACTCGACGAACTCGCCCGATACGCCAATGCCGCGCAGCCGCTGCGTGACCGTCAGGGCCAGGTCGGTGGCCAGCACGCCCGGGCGCAGCGCACCTGTCAGTTCCACGCCGATGACATCGGGAATGCGCAGCAGGGTCGGCATGCCGAACATGACGGTTTGCGCTTCCAGGCCGCCCACGCCCCAGCCCAGCACGCCTATGCCGTTGATCATGGGTGTGTGGCTGTCGGTGCCGATCATCATGTCGGGCACGGCCCAGGGCTGGCCGTCGCGCTGCTCGACGCGCACGACGGTGGCCAGTTGCTCGAGGTTGATGGTGTGCATGATGCCGGTGCCCGGCGGATTGATGTGCACCCCTTGCAGCGCCTGCGAGGCCCAGCGCAGGAAGCGGTAGCGTTCCTGGTTGCGCCGGATCTCGTGGCCCATGTTCTGTTGTGCCGCGTCGGGCCGGGCATAGGCTTCCACCGCCAGGGAATGGTCGACCGACACGTCGACGGGCAGGCAGGGGTTCAGGACGGCCGGGTCGACGCCGGCTTCGGCCAGGGCGTCGCGCATGGCGGCGATATCGACCAGGGCGGGGGTGCTGGTGGTGTCGTGCATCAGTACCCGGCCGGGCTGGAAGGCGATCTCGGCCTTGCTGGTGCCGCTGGCCAGCCAGTCGAACAGCGCACCCACGGCGGCATCGCGTTCATGGCCCTGCATGTTGCGCAGCGCGTTTTCCAGCAGCAGCCGCAGCACGACGGGCAGGCGGGTGTAGTGGGCGCCGAACGGGCCGGGCAGGTCGACGATGCGATACGTCTGCCCGCCCGCGGCAAGCGCGGCGGTGGCAATCGGGCTTGGGCTGGCGGGATGCATGGAAACCATTATTGCATTTTGATCTTATAAAATGCAATATAAAAAAGCACGGCCTTCGTCACCCGATTGGCTGGCAGAAAAATCTAGTCAATACCCAGATCGACACAGGAGGCTGACATGCCCTTTATCCGCAAACTTCGCGCGCTGGCGCCCTTGACGCTGCTGGCGGCCCTGGGCCAGGCCCCGCTGGCCATGGCGCAGGACTACCCGAACCGCCCGGTAACCCTTATCGTGCCATTCTCGGCCGGCGGCGGCGTGGACGTCATGGCCCGTTTGCTGGCCGAGAAGCTGCGCGACACGCTCAAGCAGAGCATCATCGTCGAGAACAAACCCGGCGCCAGCGGCATGCTGGGGGCTCAGTTCGTGACCAAGGCCGCGCCCGACGGCTATACCCTGTTGCTGGGCTCGGCCGGCGAAACGGCCATCAATGCCTACGTATACAAGGCGCGCATGCTGTACCAGCCGGAACAGGACCTGGCGCCGGTATCGCTGGTGACGCGCGTGCCCAATGTGCTGGTGGCGGGGCCGTCGCTGAAGGCAAACGACGTGGCCGGGCTGGTGGCGCAAGCCAGGGCGCATCCGGGCAGGCTGACCTATGCCACCAGCGGCGTGGGCAATCCGCAGCACCTGAACGGCGCGTTACTGCAATCGATTGCCGGCATCGACATGGTGCACGTACCGTACAAGGGCGCGTCGGGCCAGTTGGCCGACGTGGCGGGTGGCAGCGTGGACATGACCTTTGTCAGCTATGCGGCGGCCAAGGCCTTTATCGATGCGGGCAAGGTCAGGCCGTTGGCCGTGACCTCGGGCAAGCGCGCCAGCTTTGCGCCGGATATTCCGGCCATTGCCGAAACGCCGGGCCTGTCCGCGTACAGCCTGGAAAACTGGTTCGGCCTGTTCGCCCCGGCCCATACGCCCGACGCCGTACTGGACCGCATCAACCAGGCGGTGCGCGGCGCGCTGCAAGACCCGCAGCTGGCGCAGCGCCTGCGCGAGCAAGGCGGCGAGCCCGCGCCGATGCCGGTGGCTGAATTCAAGCAATTCATCCAGCACGAAAGCAAGCAATACCAGGCTATCGTGACCCAGGCCGATATTTCCGCCGAGAACTGATCGCGCGGCATTTAGAAGGAACCGCCACCATGTTTGCCTACGTAGGCTGCCGCACCACGCGCGAACGACATGCGCGGGGCCAGGGCATCAGCGTTTTCCAGGCCGACCCGGACACGGGCGGCCTGGCGCTGGTGCAACTGCTGCCAGGGCAAGAGAACCCGTCGTTCCTGGCGCTCAATGCACGGGGCGACCGCCTGTACGCGGTGCACGGCGACACTACCCGCGTCAGCGCGTTTGCCATCGATCGGGCCAGCGGCAAGCTGGCGCTGCTGAACAGCCAGGATACGCAAGGCAAGAACCCGGTGCACCTGGCCATCGATCCCAGTGGGCAGTACCTGATCGTGTGCAACCACATCGGCGCCAGCCTGGTGGTGTTGCCGATCGCGCCCGATGGGGCGCTGCGGCCGGTATCGCAGCAGGTGCCGATTGCCGGGCCGATCGGACCGCATCGCCTCGAGCAGACGCAAGCCAAGCCGCATGCCTGTCCGTTCCTGCCCGGCGGCCGGCACGTGGTCGTTCCCGACAAGGGCCTGGACCGCGTTTTCGTGTTCGGCTTTACCGGCGGCCAGCTTCACCCGGCCCCGTCGGAACCCGCGCTGGCGCGCGAGGCGGCCGGCCCGCGCCATGTCGCGTTTCACCCGGCGGCGCCGTATGCGTACTGCATCAATGAACTGGATTCGACCGTCACCGTGTATCGCTGCGACGCCGCCGCCGGTGCGCTGGCACCGCTGCAAGTGCTGCCGTCTCTGCCATCGACGTACACGGGCAACAGCCGCGGCGCCGAGATCGAGGTGGATCGCAACGGCCACTATGTGTATGCCTCGAACCGTGGCCATGACAGCATTGCCGCCTTTGGTATCGACCCGGCCAGCGGCCTGCTGTCGTGGGCGGGGGCCTGGCCCAGCGGCGGGCGCACGCCGCGCTATATGGTGCTGTCGCCCAACGGCCGCTTCATGTATGCCTTGAATGAAGACAGCGACAGCATCGTGGCGTTCGATGTCGACGCCGCGACCGGCGCCCTGTCGCCGACCGGACTGTCGGTGGCAACCGGCAGCCCGGTATGCATGGTGTTCTCGGCGCCGTGCGGCGCTGCCAGGTGCTGCCAGGTGTCAGGCTCTCGTCAGGGTGCCTGACACCATACGACTGAGACAGTCTTGGCACACACGGGTGTCAGGCACCTGCGGAGCCTGACACCTGGCAGCACCGTGCTTTACCGCAGGCCTGCGAAGAATGCTTCGGCGTTTTCTTGCAGGCCCTCGATGTAATAGCCGCCTTCCTGCACCACCAGCACCGGCACACCAAAGCCGGCCACGGCGCGGCCGATGCGCTCGAACCCGGCGCTGCTGACCGCGACCTTGGCCTGCGGGTCGCGTTCGAAGATGTCAAAGCCCAGCGCCAGCACCAACGCATCGGGCTGGAACACCTGGATGGCGTCCACGGCAATGGCGAGCTTGTCGAAGAACACCGCTTCGGCCGAGCCATGCGGCATGGGCAGGTTCAGGTTGTAGCCGAAGCCCGCGCCCGCGCCTTTTTCGTTGTCGTAGCCGGCCACCACCGGGTAGAAGTTTTCGGGGTCGCCGTGGATCGACACGTAATAGACGTCGTCGCGTTGGTAGAAGATTTCCTGGATGCCCTGGCCGTGATGCATGTCGGTATCCAGCACGACCACGCGGCCGTACTTGCCGCGCAGGCGCTGCGCGGCGATGGCGCTGTTGTTCAGGTAGCAGAAGCCGCCCGCGGCGTCGCGGCGGGCATGGTGGCCGGGCGGGCGGCACAGCGCGTAGGCGTGGCGGTCGCCCGCCAGCAGGGCATCGGCGCCGGCCACGGCCGACTGTGCCGACCAATAGGCCGAATGCCAGGTGGACGGCCCCACCGGGCAGCTACCGTCGGCCAGGTAGCGCGCCGCCTTGGCCAGCACGCCGCGCAGGGCATTGGGTTCGCGCACGAACACGTTGGACACGACTTCGTCGCCCCAGTCTTCGGGCAGTTGCTTCCATTCTTGATGGGCGGTCTTCAGGAACTGCAGGTAGTCGAGCGCATGCACGGCGGTCAGCGGCGCCATGCCCGCATCGGGCGGCTGGCGCACGTCGAACCCCATGTGCTTGACCGCGCCGGCCAATGCACTGGCACGGTCTGGCACTTCTTGCGGGGTACGCATCTTGCCGCGCGAGAAATAGGTTTGCGGATGGTGCAGGGCCTGGTCGGGATGGTAGTAGGCTTTCATGGCGGTCCGTGGGGTGGCGGGTTGCCGGGCGGTGCCCGGAGCGGCAAGCGTGCAGGGCATTGTGAACCAGAATCGACGCGGCCCAAAGTACCACTTCCGCATTCGCGGCACGTACCGCTTGCCCGGCAGGCCGGCCACTACCCGGCCGGCCCCGGGCCGCACGGGTGTTCAGCCTATGCCCAGGTGACGCGCGAACGTGGCCGGGTCGGTGTTGGTGCCGCACAGCAGCACGCCGACGCGCTTGCCGGCCAGGTCGGCCTTCAGTGCGCCCACCAGCGCTGCGGTGGCGGTGGCGCAGGCAGGCTCGATGGCCAGCTTGAGCTGATCGAACAGCAGGCGCATGGCGCCGCGCAGTTCGTCGTCGGACACCTTGACCAGCCGGTCGACGTTGCGGCGGCACAGCTCGTAGCTGTACTGCTCGGTGTGGGGCGCCATCAGGCTGTCGGCAATGCTTTGCATGGGGCCCATCTTGATGGGGCCGCCGGTCTCGAAGCTGCGGTGCATGGCATCGGCGCCCTCGGGTTCCACGCCGATGACCTGGCATTGCGGGGCGACCAGCTTCACGGCAGTGCTGATACCGGCCATCAGGCCGCCGCCGCCGATGGGCACGATCACGGCATCGAGCTCGCCCGCCTGTTCCAGCCATTCGTAGCCCAGCGTGGCGGTGCCCAGCACCGTACGGTAACCGTTGAACGGGTGCACGAAGAAGCGCCCTTCCTCGCTTTCGATGCGATGCACGGTATCGAAGGCGGCCTGGCCGTTCTCGGCCAGCACCACTTCCGCTCCGTACTGGCGGCACAGTGCCACGCGCGCGGGGCTGGCGGTCTTGATCATGACCACCTTGGCCGGAATGCCCAGGCGCATGGCGGCGTAGGCCACCGCGACGGCGTGGTTGCCCGCCGATACGCAAGTGACGCCGGCCGCGCGTTGCGTGTCGTCCAGCGCCAGCAGGTTCGAGAATGCACCGCGCGCCTTGAACGTGCCGCTGGCCTGCAGCAGTTCGAACTTGAAGTTCACTGCCGTGCCCGCCACGGGCTCGAAGTCGGCCTTTTCCATGATGGGCGTGGTGCGCACCCAGCGCTGCAACTGGGCATGCAGGTCGGCGATGGTGGATAGGTCGGGGACGGTGGTGGTGTCTAGTTGCTGGGTCATGATGGGTCCTGCTTGAAACGGAGGGTGTCAGGTACCTGCGGAGCCTGACACCGTATGGAGACAGTTTGCTTTCAGCGCAATCCGAGGCGCTTGCGTACGGCAAACAGCGAGGCAAGGCTGATCAGGGCCGCGAAGATCAGGTAGAAGCTGGGCGCCAGTTTGTTGCCGCTGGCGGCGATCAGCCACACGATGATGAAGGGCGCGAAGCCGCCGAAGATGGTTACCGCAATGTTATAGGACAACGACATCCCGGTCGTGCGCGACTGGGTGGGGAACAGGTCGGTCAAGAGCGCGGGCAGCGCACCGAAGTAGCCCGACAGCAGGATGCCGATGATGATCTGCACCACGATCATGGTGCCGAAGGTGGGCGAGGCCGCCAACAGCAGGAAAAGCGGGTAGATCAGCACCAGGAACAGCAGGGCCGCCGTCACCATGACGCCGGTGCGGCCATGGCGGTCGGACCAGTGGCCCACCATGGGCGCGCAGATGAACTGCACCACCCCGGTGACCAGCGTGGCGGCGAAGGCCGCCGCGGGCGGGATGCCCAGTTGCTTGACCGCGAAGGTGGGCATGTACAGCACCAGGTAGGTGGCCACGGTGCCCAGCACCACGGTGCCGATGGCCAGCACCAGGCGCAAGCGGTTCGTGGTGAAGGTGTCGCCCAACGGTGTTTCAGTGCGTTCGGTGGCCAGGAATTCGGGGGTTTCGTCGATGCGGGTACGGATGTAATACGCCACCGGGCCGATCAGCAGGCCGAAGAAAAACGGAATGCGCCAGCCCCAGGATTCCATCTGGTCGGGCGTCAGCCATTCGTTCAGGCCGGCGCCGAAGCCGGCGGCCAGCAGTGTCGTCAGGCCCTGGCTGGCCACTTGCCAACTGGCGAAGAAGCCGCGCCGGTTGGGCGTGTGTTCGGCCAGGAAGGCCGTGGCGCTGCCGAATTCGCCGCCGGCCGAGAAGCCCTGGATCATGCGGGCGGCCACGATGCCGATGGGCGCCCAGATACCGATGGTGGCGTAGGTGGGCATGATTGCGATCAGCAGCGTGCCCAGCATCATCAGCATGATGGACAGCGTCAGCGTGGCGCGCCGGCCGACGCGGTCGGCGTAGACGCCCAGCACTACCGCACCCAGCGGGCGCATGAAGAACGACACGCCGAAGGTGCCCAGCGTCAGCAGCAGCGACATGCTTTCGTTGTCGCTGGGAAAGAACAGCCGCGCGATGGTGACGGCGAAGAAGCCATAGACCACCAGGTCGAACCATTCCAGCGCATTGCCGATCGAGGCGGCCGCGATGATGCGCCACGCGGGGGGTGACGTCCTGCCGGCAACCGGTTGGAACGTCGTTGCGGTATTCATGAATGGCTCTCCCTGGAACTTGTGATTATGGTTGTGCAAGACTGTCGATGACGTTGGACAGGAACGCGTGGCATTGCGCGACCTGTTCCAGTGCGACGAATTCGTTGGCCCGGTGGGCCTGCTGGATATCGCCCGGCCCGCAGATCACGGCTGGAATACCGGCTTGCTGGAACTGGCCGGCCTCGGTGCCGTAGGCGACCTTGCGGTGGGCGGTATCGGCGGTCAGGGCGCGCACCAGTTGCGTGATGGCGGCCTGTTCGGATGCGTCCAGCGACGGCGCGCTGGCCAGCGAGGTCAGCTCGATGGCCGCATCCGGATGCTCGCGGCGCATGCGCGGCAGCAGCGTGTCCTGTGCGTAAGACTGGATGCGCGCGTAGAACTGTTCCGGATCGGCGCCGGGCAGGTTGCGATGTTCGAACTCGAACTGGCATAGCCCGGGAATGGTGTTGACGGCGATGCCGCCCTGGATGGTGCCGACCTGGGCCGTGCTGAAGGGCACATCGAAGGCCTCGTCGAACGGACCGGCGGCGCGCATGTGGTCGGCCAGCTCGCGAATGAAGCAGATCAGTTGCGCTGCGTATTCGATGGCGTTCAGGCCCTTGGGAGTCAATGACGAGTGGGCGGCATGCCCGCGCACGCAGCAGCGCCACACATTGATGCCCTTGTGGGCCACGATCACCCGCATCGAGGTCGGTTCGCCGACGATGCAGCCGTCGGGCCGCACGCCGCGCGCCTTCAGCTCGGCCAGCATCAGTGGCGCGCCCACGCAGCCCACTTCTTCGTCATACGACAGGGCGAAGTGAACCGGCTTCTTCAGGTCCGTGCCGGTCATGCGCGGCAACAGCGCCAGCGCGGTGCCGATATAGCCTTTCATGTCGCAGGTGCCGCGGCCGTACAGCTTGCCGTCGCGGACCTCGGGCCGGAACGGGTCGCTGTCCCAGTCCTGGCCATCGACCGGCACGACGTCGGTATGACCCGACAGCACGATGCCGCCCTGCGTGCTGCCGTCGGCGGCCGGCACGGTGGCATACAGGTTGGCCTTGGCGCCGCTGGTATCGTGGCTCAGGTGCGATTCGATGCCGGCGTGGCGCAGTTCGTCGCGCACCATTTCGATCAGGCCGAGATTGGAATTGCGGCTGGTGGTGTCGATGCTGACCAGGCGCTGGATCCAGTCGACTGCCGCCTGCGGCGCGGCACGGTCGACGCTCATGATTGCGCCCCGGCGTGGCAGGCCACGGCTTCGATTTCGACCAGAGCGCCGGGCACCATCAGGTCGGCGCGCACGGTCGAGCGGGCGGGCAGCACGATATTGCCGAAGAAAGCGCCATAGGCCGCGTCGAACGCGGCGAAATCTTCGACGCGGGTCAGCCAGATGGTGGTCTTGACGATGTCGCCCGCGCCCAGCCCGGCGGCCGAGAGCTGGCGCACGATGTTGTCCAGGCAGGTGCGGGTTTGCGCCGCCACGTCGTCGCCCACGATGCGAAAACCCTCGCCGAAGGCCATCTGGCCCGATACGAAGACCAGTTCGCCAGCGCGCCGGATCATGGAAAAGTGCGGTTGGCGGCGGGGCGCGGAAGCGGCCGTGGCATCGTGCTGCATCAGAAAACTCCAGACGGATCGGTGGGGGCAGCTTAGCTGTCTGCGCATAGGTACGCTTATGCGCACGTGCATGCTTTGTTTGCCGAATGGTAGAAATCGCCGCAATCGCGCGTTTTGTTCGGGTTTTCCCGTAGTTGACGGCATGAATCACACCTTGGCTTGACGCTGCGCAAAGCGCCCCGGTAACGTTACTGCCGGCCCCCTCGGGCTCCGCCTGGACTGCTTCGCTGTGAATAACCTAGTCGCCAATCGCTTGCATGCCTATGTGCCGCACACCTACGAGGTGGTCGGCCTGGAACCCGCCGGGTCGGCCTGCTTCATCAAGACGCGGCCGGTGGGCTCCGGAATGTCGGGCTACCGCGATACGCTGGTGCTGGGGGCCGGCCTGTCGGCCAGTTGGGCCGACGTGACCCGGCCACGCGCCATGGAAGAGCACTACGACTGCAGCGGCGCGCTGAAGATACACCTGCGCATGGCCGGTTATTCGTCGGTGACTGACGGCGGCGAGGTGCCGCATGGCGTCGATGCGCTGTCGTGCAGTGCCCTGCTGCAGCCCTGCGGCGCCCGCAAGATCGAGATTTTCGGCACCGGCGATCGCGAACGGTCGGTCACTATTTCATGTACGCGCGATTACCTGGTAGACGAACTGGGGCTGGATGCCGGCCGCTACGGCGGCGCGCTGGGCCGCTACCTGGACGACGATCCCATTGCGTTCGCGTTGTTCCGGGCCGGGATGACAGCGGCCATGCAGCAGGCCGCGCAATGCTTTTTCGAACCGATAGACGATCGCTACATGCGCCGCTTGCTTTTGCAGGCGCGCGCCGAAGATATCGTGAGGCACTTTTTTGCCTGCATGCGCGCGGGTGACGCGGCGGGCGAGGTCCGGCCGCGCGATCGCGCGATGGCCGACCGGGTGGCGGCACGCCTGGCCGATACGTTTCGCGATCCGCCCAGCGTACGGGAACTGGCCGGCCAGGCCGGCGTCAGCGTGTCGAAGCTGTCGCGCACGTTCAAGGCCGTGCATGGCGCCACGCTGTCGGAATACTTGCTGTCCATCAGGATGCGGCATGCCATGGTGCTGATACGCGCCGCGCAGCTACCGGTGACGCAGGTGGCTTTTGAAGTCGGCTATGACCATGCCGGCAATTTCTCCACGGCGTTTCGCAGGCATTACGGCGTATCGCCGCGGGCCGTCGGCGCTACGCATCGTGGAAGATCGTGAATTCGTCGACCGCCACGCGGTCGGTGCGATATTGGTTGGCGGGTTCGTCGGGGTCTTGGTAGCCGATTGAAATGCCGCAGGCCACCACCTGGTCATCGGGGATGCCCAGGTGCTGCTTGATGATGTCGGGATAGTTTGCCAGCGCCGCCTGCGGGCAGGTGTCGAGCCCGCCGCCGCGCGCCATCACCATGATGTTCTGCAAGAACATGCCGTAGTCCAGCCAGCTACCTTTGTCCAGGTCGTTGTCGATGGTGAACAGCAGCACGCAGGGGGCGCCGAAGAAGTCGAAGTTCCTGGCATGCTGGCGTGCCGATGCCTGGCGGTCGCCCTTCTGGATGCCCAGCAGGCTGTACAGGCCCCAGCCCGTTGCGCGGCGCCGGTCGATATAGGGGCTGCGCCAATTGACCGGGTAGTACTGGTACTCGCGGCGTTCGGGCTCGCCGCGCGCGTGCGCCTGTATCAGCGCCTGCGCCAGCGCATCGCGCTTGGCGCCCGTGACGACGTGTACTTTCCAGGGCTGTATGTTGCTGCCGCTGGGCGCGCGCGCCGCCGCCTGCAGAATGCGGCGGATCAGGTCGGGCGGAACCGGGTTGGGCAGGAAGCCGCGCACGCTCTGGCGCGACACGATGGCTTGTTCGACGGCGTGCAGCGTATCGTTCATGGCTAAGGCCTGTTCACACTTGAAGGAGCCGCGCGCGGGTTCTCGGCGTCGGCATCGGCGGGGGCGCTGGGAACCAGTTGCGGCCCGCCATATTTGAATGAGCCTTGCGCCGAGGCCAGGACGCGGCCATCGGGCGTGCAGACTTCGGCGCGTGCGAAATAGATCTTGCGGCCCCGCCCGGTCACCGTGCCGGTGGCGATGACCTTGCCGGCGGTGACCGAGCTGATGAAGTTGATGGCCAGCGAAATCGTGACCGCATTGCCCTGGCTGTCGTCGGCTTGCGGCACCAGGCCGGAATAGCCGCAGGCGGCATCCAGCAGGGCGCAGACTACGCCGCCTTGCAGCGCGCCCTGGCGGTTCAGGTGCCGGGGGTGCAGGTCCATGCTGAGCACTATCTGGCCATCGCCCCAGCTTTGGATGATGGCGCCCAGCGAGTGCAGAAATGGATTATGTTCGAAACCGGTCATGGGTGTTTCAGGGTAGCGACGCGAATGGCCAGATCATACCGTTGACTGCGCCGCGGTGCGGGCGGCGGGCCGTGGCGCTACCATAAGCGATTCTTCAGAACCGCAATGGGGCAGGTGCGAATCATGAGTGCGCAGCAACAGCAAACCCGCAAGACCATTACCGCCATCCGCCAGGCCAAGGGTCCCGGCAAAGTGGTGGCCCTGACGGCCTACACTGCGCCGATGGCGCGCCAGCTCGATCCGCATGCCGATCTGTTGCTGGTGGGCGACTCTCTAGGCATGGTGGTGTATGGCTTGCCCAGCACCTTGGCCGTGACGCTGGACATGATGATCGCGCACGGCGCGGCGGTGGTGCGGGGCTCGACGCAGGCGTGCATTGTGGTGGACCTGCCGTTTGGCAGCTACCAGGCATCGCCCATGCAGGCTTTCCAGTCGGCCGCGCGGGTGCTGGCCGAAACCGGCGCGCAGGCGGTCAAGCTGGAAGGCGGGGCCGAGATGGCCGACACGGTGCAGTTCCTGACCGAACGCGGCGTGCCGGTGGTCAGCCATATCGGCTTGATGCCGCAGCAGGTCAACACGGTGGGCGGCTACAAGGCGCAAGGCATGCAGGCCGACGGCAGCGACCGCATCCTGCACGATGCGCAGGTGCTGCAGGCTGCGGGCGCGTTCGCGCTGGTGGTCGAATGCACCGCCGAGGCAGTGGGCCGCCGCGTCACCGAAGCACTGCAGATTCCCGTGATCGGCATCGGCGCGTCGCCAGCCTGCGATGGGCAGATCCTGGTTACCGAAGACATGCTGGGCATGTCGGGTGCCAGGGTGCCGAGGTTTGTGAAGCAGTACGCGCAGTTGGGGGGCGAGATCGAGCGGGCGGCGGCGCAGTATGCGGCGGATGTGCGCGCGGGGGCGTTTCCGGCGGCGGAGCATTGCTTTGGTGTGCGGGCGGGGGCGTGATGGCTGGTCTTGTGGCTTGCGGTCGCTGGGCGCTGGCGCGTTGAGTTCAAGGTCGAATTCAGGCGGCTGCTGCCTGCGAGGCTCGGTCTTGCATGATGCTGGGCCGCGCGTTGGGCAGGGTGGCGGGCCAGTCCTGGTTGAAATGGGCGCCGCGGCTTTCGCGGCGGGCGGCGGCGGCGTGCACGATCAGGGTTGCGACTTGCAGCAGGTTGCGCAGTTCCAGCAGGTCGGGGCTGATGTGGCCGGCTTGCCAGCGTCGGGTGATGTCGGCGCTGCGTTGTGCCAGGTGTTGCGCGGCGCGGGCCAGTGACGCATCGCTGCGCACGATGCCCACCTCGTCGCGCATCAATTGCCGCAGGGCCTGGCGGTCGTGCGCAAGTGTCGGGTGTGGCGTGTCGTTGACGCGTATGTCCGGTGCATGGGCTGGGGTGGCAGCGGGCGCGGCGGCGGGCAGGGCCAGGATCGCCTGCGCCGCGGCATGGCCCGTCACCACACATTCCAGCAGCGAGTTGCTGGCCAGGCGGTTGGCGCCGTGCAGGCCCGTGCAGGCGGTTTCCCCCACGGCATACAGGCCGGGCAGGTCGGTGCGCCCGGCAGTGTCGGCGACCACGCCGCCGCAGGTGTAGTGCGCGGCGGGCACGACCGGGATCGGGTCGGTGGCCATGTCGATGCCCAGCGCCAGGCAGCGCGCATAGATGTTGGGAAAGTGTTCCTGCAGGAAGTCGCGCGGGCGGTGGGTGATGTCCAGGTACACGCAATCCAGGCCGTGGCGCTTGATTTCCGTATCGATGGCGCGCGCCACCACGTCGCGCGGGGCCAGTTCGGCGCGCGCATCGTGCGCCGGCATGAAGCGCGTGCCATCGGGCAGGCGCAGCAGGCCGCCCTCGCCGCGCACCGCTTCGGAAATCAGGAAAGCATCGCCCTGCGGGTGATACAGGCTGGTGGGATGGAATTGCATGAATTCCAGGTTGGCCACGCGGCAGCCGGCCCGCCAGGCCATGGCGATGCCGTCGCCCGTGGCCGTGGGGGGCGTGGTGGTGTGGGCATAGACCTGCCCTGCGCCGCCGGTGGCTAGCACTACGTGTGGCGCGGCCAGTGTAAGCAGCCGGTCGTGTCGGGCATCCAGCACGCGCAGACCCTGGCAGTGCGCGGGCCCGGCCAGTATCACGTCGATGGCGTAGTGCTGTTGCAGCAGCGTGATGTTCGGATGCCGGCGCGTCCGCTCGCCCAGCGCGGCGACCACGGCGCGGCCGGTGGCGTCGGCCGCGTGCACGATGCGTCGACGGGTATGCCCGCCTTCGCGCGTCAGGTGCAGCGCGGCCTGGGCGGGTGCGTCGGTGGAAAAGGCCACGCCCTGGTCTTGCAGCCATCCAATCGCACGGCGTGCATCGGCGGCGATGCGGCGCGTGGCTTCGGCATCGCACAGGCCGCCGCCGGCGGCCAGCGTATCGCGCACATGTTCGTCCACGCTGTCTTGCGGGTCCAGCGCGGCGGCGATGCCGCCTTGTGCGCGATGGCTGGCGCTGTGTTCGATGCCGCCCTTGGCCAGTACCGCCACGCGGCAGTGCGGGGCCAGCTCCAGGGCGGTGGCCAGGCCGGCCAGGCCGCTGCCCACGATAAGCACGTCGTATGTCATGGTGCTTGCTCCTGTCAGGCGGGGCCGACCCGTTCGTACAAGGGCATGTCGCGGGCCAGGTCGCCGCTGGCGCGCACACGCTGCTTGCGTTGTTCGGCGAACGCCAGCATGCGGTCGATGGGCACCTTGGCGCGCCGGCCCAATGCCGGGTCCAGCACGATTTCGTTGCGGCCGTGTTCCAGCACGTCGGCCAGGCCGGCCAGCTCGTTCATGGCCATCCACGGGCAGTGTGCGCAGCTTTTGCAGGTGGCGCTGTTGCCCGCGGTGGGGGCGGCGATGAAGGCCTTGCCCGGCGCCGCGGCGCGCATCTTGTGCAGAATGCCCTGGTCGGTGGCCACGATGAACTGCCCGGCGTCGAGCTCGCGCGCGGCGTCGATCAGCTGCGTGGTGGAACCCACCACGTCGGCCTGGGCCAATACCGCCTGGGGCGATTCCGGATGCGCCAGCACCCGGGCCTGCGGATGCTCGGCGCGCAGCAGTTCCAGTTCGGTGCCCTTGAATTCATCGTGCACGATGCAGGCGCCCTGCCACAGCAGCATGTCGGCGCCGGTCTGGCGTTGCACGTAGTTGCCCAGGTGCCGGTCGGGCGCCCACAGGATACGCTCGCCGCGCGCATGCAGGTCGGCCACCACGTCCAGCGCGATCGACGAGGTAACCACCCAGTCGGCGCGTGCCTTGACCGCGGCGCTGGTGTTGGCGTAGACCACCACCGTGCGGTCGGGGTGGGCATCGCACCAGGCGGCGAAGTCGTCATCGGGACAGCCCAGGTCCAGCGAGCACGTGGCTTGCAGGTCGGGCATCAGGATGCGCTTCGACGGGCTGAGGATCTTGGCGGTTTCGCCCATGAACCGCACGCCGGCCACGACCAGTGTCCGGGCGGGGTGGTCGCGGCCGAAGCGGGCCATCTCCAGCGAGTCGCCCACGCAGCCGCCGGTGGCCTCGGCCAGCTCTTGCAGATCGGCATCGACGTAGTAGTGGGCCACCAGCACGGCGCGTTCGCGCGCCAGCAGGTCGCGGATATGCGCGATGACAGCGGCCCTGCGGGTGGCCGGCAGGGGCTGGGGTACACGGGCCCAGGCTTGCCCGACCGAAGTGGGGCAATGGGATGCCTGGATGGGCGTGGCAGGCAGATCGAATTCAACCGGCCGGGTGGCGGGCGTTTCCATGCTTGAGGTCTCCAGGGCGGTGGTCCGGTAGGCCGCCCATTTATGCTCATATAGAGCATTTATAGATCAAAAAAAGAGGCGTGCGTATTTATGCTACGTCTGAGCATAAGTGAGTGTCAAGCCCCAGCATGCCGGCGGCCAGGCAGCGCTTCAGGCCGGCCAGGCTCGTACCGAATCCACGAAGCGCTGGGCGGCGGGCGCCAGTGTGCCGCGCCAACCGAGCGCGAAGGGCAACACCGGCCCGGCGGGGCGCAGCGGGCGATACGCGACATCCGGCCGCGGCAGCCGCGCGATGCCGGCGGTGACCAGCCCCATGCCGATGCCGGCTGATACCAGCGCGGCCAGCGAGGTCATGGGCGTGACCTCTTGCACGATGTGCGGGCTGATGCCGGCGTCGTGGAACATCGCGATGACGCGGTCGTAGATACTGGGGCCCACGCCGCGCGGCGCAATCAGGAAAGGTTCGCCGGCCAGGTCGCGCACGGCCACGGTCTTGCGGCGCGCCAGGCGATGCGTGGTTGGCAACGCCAGCACCAGGCGTTCGCCGGGCAGGCTGGCCGTCGACAGGCCCGGGGTGTACAGCGGTGGGTGCAGTACCGCCACGTCCAGCGCATCGGCTGCCAGTGCGTTTTCCAGCGAAGGCGAGTTCATCTCGGCCAGTTCGACATGCACGTCGGGATAGCGGGCGCGGAATTCACGTACGCAGTGCGGCACCATGCCGTACGTTGCCAGCAGCGTGAATCCGATACGCAGCAGCCCCGTTTCACCCTGCGCGGCGCGGCGCGCCTGTTCTTTGCCCGCCGAGATCCGGGCCAGGGCGGCGCGCGCATGCGGCAACAGGGCCGCGCCGGCCGCCGTCAAGGCCACGTGGCGGCGGTCGCGCACGAACAGCGCAGTGCCGATCTCGTCTTCCAGGTTCTGGATGCGGGCGCTCAGCGCCGGTTGTGTCAGGTGCAACTGCTGTGCGGCGCCGCGGAAGTTGAGCGTGTCGGCGACGGTGATGAAGCAGGCCAGGCTGCGCATGTCCATGGTGAAAGGCCGGTATGAGGCTGATCAGGAAACCTGATCACAGGCCGGTAATTTTCGATTGGACGGTGATCAGGCATTTGTTCGATCATGCCATCGGCGTGAGCATCGGACAACGCTGCGCGCCATCTTCACGGGGATCCATCATGCAATCACGTTACTTGCTGTGTGCGGCCTGGTTGCCGCTGGCCGCCTGGGCCGCGCCTTTGCCCCCCTGGGCCGCCGATATCGATGCCGGCACACTGGCCGTTATCGCCGACGGCGACTTTGTTGCGCAAACCTACGCCACCGGCCGCCTGGCGCCGGTTGACGCGGGCTGGCAGGACACGTTGGCGGTCTGGACGCGCCGCAACGGCGCCTGGACGCACGGCCGCATCCCGGTATCGAACTCGGTGACGGCGGCGCCCGAGATCCTGGCCCTGGCGCCCGGGGGCGCCACTGCCTTCGTGGTCGAACGCCTGGGAATGCGCCAGGGCGATGCGCAGACCGTGCGCGACCTGCCGGCAGGCAGCCGCCTGTTCGCGGTGGACCTGGGCGCGCCGCAGGCGCCGCGCATCGCCGCCACCCTGGATGTCGGGCCCTTGCCGGAAGCGTTGTCCGTCAGCGCCGATGGCCGTCGCGTCGCCGTGGTGGCCAATTCGCCGGACGACAGCCTGCTTACCCTGGCGCGCTACGAGCAGGGCCGGTTCGATGGCGTGCAACGCTTCACGCTGCGCGAACTGGGCGTCGAGGTCACCAGCACCGCCCCGCGGGCGGGGCTTACGGCCACCAATGTGCACTGGCATCCCTCGGGCCGGTATCTGGCGGTCAACCTGAACACGCTGAATCGTGTCGCGTTTTTCCAGGTGGACGAGGCTGGCGATGGCGCGCTGGCGCTGCGTCCATGGGGCGAACCTGTCGTGGTGGGCACCGATCCGTTCGTGGGCCGGTTCACGCCAGATGGCCGCTACTATCTGGCCGCCAACTGGGGGCGCGATTTCAGCGCCACGACGCTGGATGGCCGCGTGCCCGCCCGGCCGTCGTCGATCAGCGTCATCCGCCTGGCCGATGGCGATGGCACGCGGCATGCGCAGGTGGGCCGCACACAGACCGACGAGTCTTCCGAGGGCTTGGCCGTCAGCCCGGATGGCGGGCTGGTGGCCACGGTGAACATGCGCGGCACGCCGTTCCCGCCGGACAGCCCACGGTTTGCGCGCCAAGCCAGCGTGTCGTTGCTGACGCTCGATGCCTCTACCGGGAATTTGTCCAAGGTGGCGGATTATGCGTTCGAGGGCGTGCTGCCCGAGGGCGCCACCTTCGATGCCTCGGGCAACTATTTGCTGGTCACGGTGTTCCAGTATCACGCCGGCGGGCCGGCAGGGGGCGGGCTGGAAGTATTCCGCGTCGTGCGCGACGGTACGCCTGCACTGCGGCACGTGGGGCGCCTGCCGATGCCGCATGGCACCCATCACGTCGCGGTGGCGCGCTAGGGTCTGCGGCAGGCTGCAATCCCGCGAAAAAGTAGGACAATGGCCCAGGCATTTCCGCGTTCACCAACGGCGCAAGCCATGACCTGGAGCACGAAGATGATTAGAAGAATGCAGTTTGCCCTGGCCGCCGCAGCGGTATCGCTGTCGGCCGTGGGCATGCCCGCGGCCGCGCAGACCGTGATGAAGGTGGGTACCGAGACGAACGGCGTGCCGTTTTCGTTCCTGGACCCGGCCACCCACCAGATGCAGGGGTTCATGGTCGACCTGATCCAGGCCGTGGGCAAGCATGCCGGCTTCACGCCGGCTGTCGAGGCCATGGATTTCTCGGCGCTGATCTCGTCGCTGACGTCCCAGAAAATCGACATCATTGCCTCGGCCATGTACATCACTGACAAGCGCCGCCAGGTCATCGACTTCACCAAGCCTGTCTATACCTATGGCGAAGGCATGATCGTGCCTGCCACCGACAAGACCGACTACGACTCCTACCAGGCTTTCAAGGGCCGCGTGGTGGGGGCGCAGGTCGGCACGGTATACGGCGAATCGCTCAAGAACACGGGCCTGTTCAAAGAGGTGAAGATCTACGACACCATTCCGGACATCATCCGCGATGTGAATGCCGGGCGCATCGACGCCGGTATTGCCGATTACCCCACGCTTTCCTACTATCTGGGCCTGGGCCAGTTTCCGCGTACGCGCCTGGTGCAAAGCTACAAGGCCTCGCTGCCCGGCTCGATCGGCCTGGGGCTGCGGCAGGGCGAAGACGCGCTGAAGCAGAAGCTGCAGGCTGCGCTGGACGAAATCAAGCGCAACGGCGAACTCGATGCGCTGCTCAAGAAGTGGAAGCTGGTGTAACGCGCGGGGGGCATGGACGCAAGTCCACGCCCCGGCTCGGCAACTGAACAAGGAACATCCGGTAGTCATGCGGCTGGTGATCAACTCCGGGGGGCCGCAGGGCCTGCCCGAATGGCGCAAGTATTTCGGCGAGTTTGCGCCTGCACTGGAAATCTGCGGCCGCCACGAACCGCTGGCCGATCCCGGCCAGATCGGCTATGCCCTGGTATGGGAACCCGACCCCGGCTGGCTGGCGTCATTGCCCAACCTGAAGCTGATCATCAGTTCGGGGGCCGGCGTAGACCACATCCTGGCCGATCCGCAGCGGCCCGTCCACGTGCCCATTGCACGGCTGGTGACCCAGGAAACCGCGGGCGAGATGAGCGAGTTCGTATTGGCGGCGGCGCTGGCCATCACCAAGGACCTCAAGCGCTTTGCCAATGACCAGGCAATCGGCCGCTGGGATACGCCCGAAGTGCCGCGCATGATGCGCGACATGCGCGTCGGCGTCATGGGGCTGGGATACCTGGGCGCGGCCACGGCCACGCTGCTGGCGCGCACCGGTTTTCCCACCGCCGGCTGGTCGCGTTCGCCGGCGCGACTGCCGGGTGTGGAAAGCTACGCCGGGCCGCAGCGATTGGCCGCGTTCCTGGCGCGCACCGACATCCTGGTATGCCTGCTACCCGGCACCGACGCCACGCGCGGCATCCTGGGCGCCGAGACATTCGCGCAATTGCCGCGCGGCGCGGCGCTGATCAGCGTGGGGCGCGGCTCGCACATGGTAGAGCCCGACCTGCTGGCGGCGCTGGGCAGCGGCCAGTTGTCGCAAGCGGTGCTGGATGTCTTCGACATCGAACCCCTGCCGGCCGATTCGCCGCTGTGGCGGCACCCGGGCGTCATGGTGACGCCGCATTGCGCCGCCACGCCCACCCGCCGCGAGCGCGCCCGCTATGTGGCCGAACTGATCCGCCGCTGCGAGGCCGGCGAGGCCTTGCCCAACCTGTACGACCCGGCCAAGGGCTACTGAGGCGATCGGGGCAGCCAGCGCGCCAGCCAGAAACGGGTTGCCCTGCGGCCCGGCAATGGCGCTAGCTGACAAACCGGGGCAAAAACAGCGATATCGCCGGAAACAGGATCAGCACGGTCAGGCGCCCGATATCGCTTACCACGAACGGCATCACGCCGCGGAATATCGTTTGCGTGCTGACGCCGGGCAGCAGGCCGCGCAGCACGAACACGTTCATGCCGAACGGGGGGGTGATAAAGCTGATCTCGGTTACCACGACCACGATGATGCCGAACCAGATCAAATCGAATCCCAGGCTTTGCACCAGCGGATAGAACACCGGTACGGTCAGCAGAATCATCGACATGCTTTCCAGTACGCAGCCCAGCACGATGTAGATGCCGCAAATGGCGAAGATCACCGCCAGCGGGCTCAGGTGATAGTGCTGCACCAGCTCGAGCAGGTCGCTCGGCAGCGAGGTGAAGTTGATGAAGTTGGCCAGCATCAGCGCACCGATCATCACCAGGAATATCATGCCGGTGGTCTTGGCCGATTCCACTACCACCTCGACGAAGGTGCGCCAGTTCATGGTGCGTCGGCAGCACGCGAAGACAAAGCCCAGGAAGGCGCCGATACCGGCCGCTTCCGCGGGGGTGAATACGCCGGCATAGATGCCGCCCATCAGCATGGCGATCAGTGCCAGCACCCCCCACACCTGGCCCAGCGCGTGGCGGATTTGCGGCCACGTACTGCGCTGGCCTGCCGGCCCGGCGCCGGGGTCGCGGTGCACCACCCAGGCCACGGCACCCATGTAGCAGGCGATGGCCAGCAGGCCGGGCAGCACGCCAGCGGCGAACATCTTGCCGATGCTTTGTTCTGTCAGCAGGCAGTACACCACCATGATGATGGACGGGGGAATCAAGATCCCCAGCGTGCCGCCTGCCGCGATCGAGCCGGCAGCCAGTTTCTCGCTATAGCCGATGCGGCGCATTTCCGGGTAGGCCACTTTGGCCATGGTCGCGGCGGTGGCCAGGCTAGAGCCGCAAATCGCGCCGAAGCCGCCGCAGGCAACGATGGTGGACATGGCCAGCCCCCCTCGGCGATGCCCCAGCATGGCGTGCGCGGCCGCATAGAGTTCGCGCGACATGCGCGACTGGGTCACGAAGTTGCCCATCAGGATGAACAGCGGCAGTACGGACAGCAGATACTGGAACCCGCTTTCATAGATGACCGACCCCGCGCTGGCATAAGCGGCATTCCAGTTGCGCAGCAGCCCCAGGCCGATGAACCCGACCAGCGCCATGGCGAACGCCACGGGTACGCGCAGGAACACCAGCGTCAGCATGACGCCCAGGGCAATCAGTGATTCGGTCATGGCGTATGGCTTCCTGTGGCGGGTCCGGCGTGGAAGAAATTGGCCGCCTGGCAGACGGCATCCAGGGCAAGCATGACCGCCATGAAGTAGACGAACGGGGCGAGCGGAATACCGAGCATGGCGGTGATGTCGCCGTATTCGGCGGTGCTTTCCGCCTTGGCCCACGTTACCCAGGCCAGGAAGCCGCTGACCGCCGTGGCGATCAACGCGCCGAATCGGTCTTGCAGGCGCACCGCGCGGGCCGAGAACAAATGGCTGAACCCGTCCACGGTGATGTGGCCGCGCGCGCGGGTCATCAGGGGAATGCTGGAGAAGATCACCGCGATCATCATCAGTTCTACCAACTCCACCGATCCGATGATGGGGCGATTCAACAGATAGCGGCCTGCCGCGTCGATCACGGTAAGCAAGCTCATGCCGCACAGGCTGGCCACCGCGATGGCCTTCAGCGCCGTCATGACGGCGCAATTCAGGTATTTCATGGTGTTCTCGCAGTAACGGACCCCGGCCATCCGGGTTGGCCGGCCGGGGCCGGCCGAACCTGCCTGGCCACGGTCATTGGCCGTCGAGCTGCTTGATCTCGGCGCGGAACGAGGCCAGCGCCGCCGGGCCGTCTATGTTCTTGGCGGCGGCGGCGTCCAGCCAGGCTTTCTCGAACCCTTGCGTGCGTTCCCGCACGGCCGCCACCAAGGCATCGTCGGCTTTCACGAGCTGTATGGTGTCGCCGGCCAGTACCTTGTGGGCCTCGGCGTCGTGCTTGTCCCATGCCTTGCCGGCCAGCTCGGCAAGATGGCGGCCCGACAGCTTCAGCAGGGTTGCCTGGTCTTTCTTGGACAGGCGCGCGAAGGCGTCGCGATTCATGATCACGGCGTGAGTGTCGGAATACAGCCCGCCCGGGAAGACCGTGGCATGCTTGATGATGCCGTCCAGCTTGAAAGAGACCAGGGATTCGGCCGGGAAGAACACGCCGTCGACGACGCCTGTGCTCAGCAGTTCATACGATTCGGGAGCCGGCTTGGCGATTGGACTGGCACCGACCGCCTGGGCGACGTCGGCCGCCATGCCGCCGCCCACGCGGATCTTCAGCCCCCGGAAGTCGTCGATGCTGGTAATGGGTTTGTTGGTCGTGAATGCGATGCCGGGCCCGTGGGCATAGATGCCCAGCAACCGTACGCCTTTGTGCTCGTCTGCTCCCAGCAGATATTTCTCGTAGGTATCCCATGCCGCGACCGAGCGTGATACCGCTGTGTTGCCCGAGAACGGCATCACGGCAAACTTGGTCAACTGGAACCGGCCCGGGTAGTAGGCGTGCGATACGAACGAAATGTCCACCAGGCCGTCGCGTACCGCATCGAAATGGCCCGCCGGGTTGGTGACCGCCTTGGGTAGCAGGCGCAGCGTGACGCGGCCTTCGGTGGCCTGTTCGATCTCTTTTCCCCAGGGCACGATGAAATCGGCGATCACGGCGTGGGTGGGGGGTAGCCAGCTCGATACGGTCAGCTCTACCTTCTGGGCCTGGACGGCCAGCGGGGCGGCCAGCGCCGCGCCGGCGGTCAAGATGATGGCCAGGGATTTGATCATGGTGTCTCCTCGGTATGGTCTCGGTTTTATGCTTCGGGCTGGGGCTATGGTGGTTCTGGCGCTGCGTGGTCCAGCAAGGCCGGCAGGTTGCCGTCGTGGCGAAAGCCCGCTGCTTCGGCAGCCGGGGTGTGCAATGGCGGCTGCGTGCCGAACTGCGCTTCGATGGCCGGCTCGGGCGCGTAGCGCACCAATTTGCCGGCCTGGCCATTGCCGCGCGCATCGTAGGCCCGCACGATCTCTTGCACCGATACGCGCAGGGCGGGCAGGGTCCATGCCGTGTGCTCGCCGGCCGGTTGCGTGGCGAGTTCGGCGGCGTGCAACAGGTTGGCAATGCAGCAACGCAACGACATCAGCCAAAGCGTGGCTTGCGGGCTTACCGGCATCGTGCAGGGCTCGCCGGCCGCAAGCGACCGTATCAGCGTGCTGGAAAACGCCGACCAGGCGCCATTGGGCGCGGGCGGGCGCGGAACGATGCCGGGCAGGCGCACGGTGCGAGCGCGCACGAAGCCGCGCCGCGTGTAGTCGGCCAGCAGTATCTCCATGGCGTACTTGTGTGCGCCATAGCTCAGGGCCGGCGCCAGCGGTGTATGGTCGTCGACCCGTTCAGGCAGCGGGGCGCCGAATACGGCGATGCTGCTGGTGAACACCAGCGCCGGCGAGCGGCCCTGCTGCCGCAGCCGTTCCAGCAGGCGCAGCGACCCTTCCAGGTTGACGTGCAATCCCAGTTCAAATTCTTGTTCGGCTCGTCCGCTGGCAATGCAGGCCAGGTGAAAGACCAGGTCCGGTGCGGGGCTGGTGATGGCGGCCAGCGTCGCCGCATCGGCAAAGCTGCCGTCGATGCAGCGCACGCGCGGGTCGGCGGGCGGATCGTCGAAAGCCAGGTCGCACAGCGTGATGGCTTCGGCAGCGCCGTATCCGGGCACGGCGGGCATGGCGCAGAGCTGGCGAACGAGTTCCTTGCCGATGTAGCCGTTGGCCCCGGTGACAAGAATATTCATGCTGCCTCTCCGGTCCGGGGCCGTTCGGGCCATGCCACGTGCACGATGTCTGACAGATCGGCCGGCCCCAGGCCCTGCGCGGCGGCGGCGCGGTAGCTGGCCAGCGCGCCGTTCAGGCCGGCCAGTTCGGTGCCGGTGGCGCGTGCCAGCGCCGCCACGTTTTCTACGTCTTTGAGCATGGTGGCCACCGAACCCAATGGCTGATCGATAGGGGCTGTCATACGCGGCACGAAGATCTGCAGCAGTGTGGAATCGGCCCAGCCGCCGGCCAGCGCGGTATTCAATGCGGCGGCGTCGATGCCGCTGCGCTGCGCCAGGGCCACGGCCTCGGCGATGGCGTTGACGGTGCTGGCCACAATAGTCTGGTTGCACAGCTTGGCGATCTGCCCGGCGCCGACCGGGCCCAGGCGGGTGATGCGTGCGGCGTATGCGCGCATCCAGGCCGAAGCGGCCTCGACCGTGTCGGCAGGCCCGCCCGCCATCACCGATAGCGTGCCGGCCTGCGCACCCGCCACGCCGCCCGAGACCGGCGCATCGATCCAGACGCGTCCGTTGATTGGCTGCAGTTGTGCGGCGAACCGGCGCGCGGCTTCGGGGGCGATGCTGGAATGATCCACCAGCCAGGCGCCACAGGCGCGATGCACGCCCTGCGCGCCGAATACGGTGTCTTGCACGGCCTGCTCGTCTGTCAGGCACAGGAAGACACCTGCGCAGCCGTCTGCCGCTTCGGCCGGCGTATCGGCCGGTTCGGCGCCGTCGGCCGCCAGCGCCCGGGCTTTCTCGGGGCTGCGATTCCAGACCCGCACCCGATGCCCGGCCGCGAGCAGCCGGCGCACCATGGGGGCGCCCATCAGGCCGGTGCCGCAAAAGGCCAGCGTCGCGCTCATTCGTTCTCCGGGGTTTCGTAGGGCCATTGCATTCCGCCCGAGTGCGTGACGGCGCCTTCGTGCGCCGGCCGCACCAGCACAGCATATTTTTCGAGCGCGCCCGCCAGGCGCGGCCGTATCGGCGGTACACGGCTGGCACGGCGGGATGCCAGCTCGGCATCGCTGACCTCGATCCGCAACGAGTTGGCCTGGGCATCGATATGGATGAGATCGCCATCGCGGATCAGGCCGATGGGGCCGCCGGCCGCCGCTTCGGGGCCGACATAGCCTATGCACAGGCCGCGCGTGGCGCCCGAGAAGCGGCCATCGGTCAACAGGGCCACTTTTTCGCCCATGCCCTGGCCGTACAGGGCGGCCGTCACACTGAGCATTTCGCGCATGCCCGGCCCCCCCTTGGGGCCCTCGTTGCGTATGACCAGCACCTCGCCCGGGCGGTAGGTGCGCTGCGATACGGCGCGCATGCAATCTTCTTCGTTTTCGAATACCCGCGCCGGCCCCGAGAACTGCAGTGATTTCAGGCCCGCGATCTTGAGCAGCGCGCCCTGCGGGCTGAGATTGCCTTTCAGAACCGCCACACCGCCCGAAGGATGAATGGCGCGCCCACAGGGGCGCACCACTTCGCCATCGGGGCCGGGCGCGTCGGCCAGTGCTTCAGCCAGGGGCCGGCCGTCCAGCGTGAGTACGCTGCCGTCGATATAGCCGCCTTCCAGCAAGGCCTTCAGCACGGCGGGTACGCCGCCGGCTTCGTGCAGGTCTCGAGCCAGGAAACGCCCGCCCGGCTGCAGGTCGGCGATCAGTGGCGTGCGCTGGAATACAGTGGCGACGTCATCCAGGGTGTAGCGGATGCCGGCTTCGTGGGCGATGGCGGGAATGTGCAGCGCGGCGTTGGTCGAACCGCCGGTCGCGGCGACCGCCGCGCAGGCGTTGTCCAGGCTGGCCCGCGTGACCAAGTCGCGCGGCAGGGGGCCTCCCTGCGCCAGGGCGCGCATGACTTGTGCGCCCGCCCGTTGCGCGATGGCCAGGCGTTCGCTGTACACCGACGGCATCATGGCGGTGCCCAGCGGCGACAGGCCCAGGGCTTCTCCTACCATGGCCATGGTATTGGCCGTGAACTGGCCTGGGCACGAGCCGGCCGACGGCGTACAGGTGCGTTCCATGGCCTTGAGATCGGCGGCCGCCATGCCGCCATGCTGCACACGGCCCACGGCTTCGATGGTGTCCAGGATGGTGGCCTGCTTGCCCAGTGCATGACCGGGCAGCGTTGCCCCGCCATAAAGGAATACCGCCGGCACGTTCAGGCGCACGATGGCCATCATCATGGCCGGCAGCGTCTTGTCGCAGCCGGCGAAGGCCACCAGCCCGTCATAGGCATGGCCGCGGATCACCAGCTCTACGCTGTCGGCGATCGTCTCGCGCGAGAGCAGGCTCATGCGCATGCCGGCATGGTTCATGGAGGTGCCGTCAGACACCGATATGGTCGAGAAACTGACCGGCACGCCGCCTGCGGCCGCCACGCCCAGCCGGGCCCGGTCCGCCTGGGGAGCCAGGCCCATGGAACAGGGCGTGTTCTCGCCCTGGGTGCTGACAATGCCGATGACCGACTTCTGCAGGGCCTCGTCGTCGAAACCGGTGGCGCGTAGAAAGGCCCGGTGGGGCGCCCGGGTCAGGCCATCGGTGACCATCCTGGAGCGGTGCTTGTGCAATGACATGCGGGGGTTCCTTGGTGAGTCAGCCGGCCAGCATGGCGCGGTGGGCCGTCAGTTTGTCGAATGCCCAGCAGATGTCGCGCTCCATGGCAAGGCGGGCCTTGTCGGCGTCGCGCTGTGCGATAGCCTGCACGATCGCGGCATGGAATTCGGCCGTAGGGCGCTCGTCGGAATGCATCAGTTCGCGCGTGGCGCGCAGATACGGGCCCGATTGCAGCCAAAGGCTTTCGATGGTGGCCATCATCGAGGGCGACTGGGCCGCGCGATAAATGGTGAAATGGAAAAGCTGGTTGTTTTCCAGGCCGTCGCGTACCGAGGTGGGGTCGGCCAGCGACTGGCCGATCTGCGCGGCCAGGCCGCGCAAGGTTTCCAGCGCTTCGGCGGTAATGTGCTCGATCGCCCAAGCCGTTACCGTGCCTTCGATCAACACGCGCGCACGGCGGATGTCTTCCAGGCGCGCGCGGGAAATGACCGGTACGCGCATGGACCGGCTTTTCATGGGCTCCAGCGCCCGTTGCGCGGCCAGCCTGCGCAGCGCTTCGCGTACCGGCATGGCGCTGGTGCCGAAGGCGTCGGCCAATTCTTGTATGCCCAGCACCTCGCCGGCGGCATAGTCGCCGCGCATCAGGTGGTCGCGCAGCCGGCGGTAGACGGCTTCGTTGACCGAGGTGTGGACCAGGGGTTCCAGATCGGGGTGGCCGGCCATTTAGATCTTTGATCAAAAATCAAAGACGCTAATTTGCGCAAAAATCCCCGCGCCGCCTATCCAGGTTTCCCCTTATGGGCGGGCGCGGGGACGGGACTGCCTCAGCGGGTGGCCGCCAGCCGGGCCTTGAACGCCAGGCGGTACTGGTGCAGCAGCGGTTCGGTGTAGCCGTTGGGCTGCGCCAGGCCTTCGAATACCAGCGCGCAGGCCGCCTGGAACGCCACCGAGGTATCGAAGTGGCCCGCCATGGGCTGGTACAGGGGGTCGCCGGCGTTCTGGCGGTCGACCACTTCGGCCATGCGTTCGAAGGTGTCGCGCACCTGGTCGCGCGTGGCGATGCCGTGGCGCATCCAGTTGGCGATGTGCTGGCTGGAAATGCGCAGCGTGGCGCGGTCTTCCATCAGGCCCACGTTGTTGATGTCGGGCACTTTCGAGCAACCCACGCCCTGGTCGATCCAGCGCACCACGTAGCCCAGGATGCCCTGCGCGTTGTTCTCGAGTTCGTGGCGGATGTCGTCGGGGCTCCAGTCGGCCGGGTTGCCCACCGGCACCGTCAGCAGGCCGTCGAGCAGCTCGTCGCGCACGCTGGCCAGCGATGTGCCTTCGAGCTGCTGCTGCACGGCCTGCACGTCGACCTGGTGATAGTGCAGCGCATGCAGCGTGGCCGCGGTGGGCGAAGGCACCCAGGCGGTATTGGCGCCCGCCTTCGGATGGGCGATTTTCTGTTCCAGCATGGCGGCCATCAGGTCGGGCATGGCCCACATGCCCTTGCCGATCTGGGCGCGGCCTCGCAGGCCGCAATCCAGCCCCACCAGCACGTTGCTGCGTTCGTAGGCGACGATCCAGGCGCTGGACTTCATGTCGCCCTTGCGCATCATGGGGCCGGCTTCCATGGTGGAATGCATTTCGTCGCCGGTGCGGTCCAGGAAGCCCGTATTGATGAACGCCACGCGCCCGGCAGCGGCCTGGATGCAGGCCTTCAGGTTGACGCTGGTGCGCCGCTCTTCGTCCATGATGCCCATTTTCAGGGTGTGGCGCGGCAGGTCCAGCAGGTCTTCGACGCGGTCGAACAGTTCATTGGCAAAGGCCGCCTCGGCCGGGCCGTGCATCTTGGGCTTGACGATATAGATCGAGCCGGCGCGCGAGTTGCGGCGGGTGGCGCGGTCGGGCAGGGCCGCCAGCGTGGTGACCACGGCATCGAGAATGCCTTCGGGGATTTCCTTGCCGTCGTGATCGAGCACGGCGGGGTTGGTCATCAGGTGGCCCACGTTGCGCACGAACATCAGCGAACGCCCGTGCAGCGTCAGCGTGCCACCGCCGGGCGTGCGGTATTCGCGGTCATCGTTCAGGCGCCGCGTGAAGGTTTGCCCGCCCTTGGTGACTTGCTCGGCCAGGTCGCCCTTCATCAGGCCCAGCCAGTTGCGATAGACCTGCACCTTGTCGTCGGCATCGACCGCGGCGACCGAGTCTTCGCAGTCCATGATGGTGGTCAGCGCGGCTTCGACCACCACGTCCTTGATGCCGGCGGCATCGGTGGCGCCGATGCTGTGGGCGCGGTCGACCTGGATTTCGATGTGCAGGCCGTGCTGCTTGAGCAGGATGGCATGGGGCGCTTGCGCATCGCCCTGGTAGCCGGCGAACTGTCCGGGTTGTGCCAGGCCGGTGCTGCCTTGTGCCAGCGCCACGCGCAACTGGCCGTTGCCGACGCTGTAGCCTGTGGCGTCGGCGTGCGAGCCTTGCGCCAGTGGCGCGGCCTGGTCCAGGAAGGCGCGGGCGCGCGCAATGACGGCCTGGCCGCGCTGCGGATGGTAGCCACGGCCCGTGTCGCCCGGCGTGGGCGCAATGGCGTCGGTGCCATACAGGGCGTCGTACAGGCTGCCCCAGCGGGCATTGGCCGCATTCAGCGCATAGCGCGCGTTGGACATGGGCACCACCAACTGCGGGCCGGCCTGCTCGGCGATCTCGGCATCGACATGGGCGGTTTCAACCTGCACCGCATCAGGCTGGGGCAGCAGGTAGCCGATCTGTTCCAGGAAGGCGCGATACGCACGCAGGTCGCGCACCGGGCCGGGATGCGCCCGATGCCAGGTGTCGAGTTCGCGCTGCAGGCTGTCGCGTTCGGCCAGCAAGGCGCGGTTGCGGGGCGCCAGGTCGCGTACCAGGGCAGCGAAGCCGGCCCAGAAGCGCGAAGCGTCGATGCCGCTGGCGGGCAGCGCCTCGTCCTCGATGAAGCGATGAAGCACGGCCGCCACTTGCAGGCCGTCTTGCTGGATACGTTCAGTCATGCGGGTCTCGGAAAAGAAAAATCGGGGCCGGCTCAACCGGCACAGCGAACCTACATCATCGGGGCTGCAGCCAGCCATGTCCATATCCCAGGACACTGGTCATACCAGTTTATTTACCCCCGATTTGCGCGTCGGGTAATTTTTATGGTTTTATTTCAGTATCTTGAGAGGAAGAGCCCGAGCAAGCATCGATCGGTTGCGCAGCTTGGTGCAATCTGGTCATACCAGTTGGAGTGGCATGGAAACTGATGTCGCGGCCACCGGCCGCCAAGTGGCCGATGTGGTGGCCGAACGAATCGAGCGTCTGATCATGGACGGCGTGCTCAAGTCGGGCCAGGCCCTGCCGTCCGAACGCCGCCTGACCGAAAAGCTGGGCGCGTCGCGCACCGCGCTGCGCGAGGGCCTGAAGCTATTGCGCGCCCGCGGCATCATTCGCACCGAGCAGGGCAAGGGTTCGTTCGTGGCGCCCATTTCGCAGGTCGACGCCGGCCCGCTGGTGCATTTGTTCCATTCGCAGCCGCGCACGCTGTACGACCTGCTGGAAGTGCGTGCCCTGCTGGAAGGCGAATCGGCGCGGCTGGCCGCCATACGCGGCACCGAGGCCGATTTCATCATGATCCGCCGCCGCTATGAAGAAATGATCGCCGCGCATGGGCAGGATACCGATATCGCCACGCATGCCCACCTGGATCACGCTTTCCATCTGGCGGTTTGCGAGGCCTCGCACAATCCGGTGCTGACGCACACCCTGCAATCGCTCACCGACCTGATGCTGGGGTCGGTGTTTGCCTGCGTCAACAACCTGTACCACCGCGAGCCGCACAAGCGCCAGATCGACCTGCAGCATGCGGGCGTGTTCGATGCCGTGATCGGGCGGCTGCCCGAGCAGGCCCACAAGGCCGCCACCGATCACGTCAACAGCGTGCGGCAAAGCCTGGGCGAGATCGAGCAAGAAGAACAACGCCTGGTGCGCGCCACCCTGCGCTTGGAAGGCTGGGCCTAGACTCGCGCGGCTTCAGGCCGCCAGCGCGTCGGGCACGGCCTGGCCCGCATAGATGCGGCCGTGGCGATTGGCCAGCAGCGCGTCCAGCGCGATGCTTTCCTGCCCCACGAAACCGCGTTGCGGCAGCGTGCCCTGCGCCACCAGGTCCAGCGCGGTGCAGATACCGGCCGCCGTCGAGCGCTGGATGGCGCTCAGGGCATGGCCGTCCACGGTGTCGCCGTAGATGCGCGTGGAATACGACTCTTGCAGCAATTGCCCCTGCCGGTAGCCCGACGCCGTCGCCAGAATGACGATGACGTCCTGCCCCGTGGCGGGGATGGCGTTTTCCAGGATGTCTTGCAGCAGCTCGCGGCGCTCGCGCAGGCGCAGGTCGTTGAGCAGCAGTTTCATGATGGCGCCGTGGCCAGGGTAGCGTACCGATTTGTAGTCGACATTGCGGGCCTTGCCCGCCAGGGTCTGGGGCAAGGTGCCCAGCCCGCCCGAGGTATTGAAGGCCTCGTATTCGACGCCGTCGAGCGCGAAGGTCTCGTAGCCCTCGAGCGGCGGCACGCTGGTCAGTTGGCCATCGACAATGGCTACGCAAGGGTTGCAATATTCATTGATCAGCCCCTCGGTGCTCCAGGTCAGGTTGTAGCGCAAGGCGTTGGTGGGATAGCGAGGCAATGCGCCCACCCGCATGCGCAGGTCCAGCAAGGTGTCGAAGCGGCGCGCCAGGTCATTGCCGACGATACCGATGAAGCCAGGCGCCAGGCCGCATTGCGGCATCAGCACGGTGCTGGCCTCGCGCGCCAGGGCATTGACGGCATGCGTGCTGGCCACGTCTTCGGTCAGGTCGAAATAGTGCACGCCGTGACGGGCGCACAAGCCGGCCACGGCGATGGCGCGGTGAAACGGCAGAGCGTTCAATACGGCGTAGCGGCCCGCCACCGTGTCTTGCAGGGCGGCATCATCATTGCCGATGTGCAGGGTCTGGCAGCCCAGTGCCGCTACCGCGTCCAGCCGGGCGGCATCCTGGTCGGCCACGCAGACCGCGTAGTCGCCGGTGCGTTGCAGCAGCAGGGCAATGGCGTATCCGATCTTGCCGGCACCCAGGACGGTGACCGGTTGCAGTGTGCGAGGCATGGCGGGCTCCTGGTGGAAGGTGTGCCTTCATCCTAGCGCCAGCTTGAGTCGATATGTAGGGTACAAAACATCGATTCGTTCTAATAATTCAGACAAAAAGACTGGAAAATTGGTTGATATGTCTGATTGGGTGATAACCGTCCCGCAAAAGCACGCAGGCCTTCCGAAGAAAAGGCCTGCGTTCCTGCTGGGGCCGGCGGGGCCGGATCAGCCTTGCGACGGATAGTCCAGGTTGCCGAACGAGTAGTGGCCTTCGGCCTTGGCCTGGGCCAGCTCGGCTTGCACTTGGGCGCGGGTCAGGTGGCTGCCCTGGTCGGCGACCTGGGGCGGATACTGCTCTTCACCGTAGGTGATCAGGCCGGCGGCACGCGCCTGGGCCAGTTCGTCCTGGACCTGGGCCCGGCTGACGCTGGATGCCTGGGCGGCGGGGGCGGGAGCGGGGTAGTCCAGTTCGCCGAAGCTGTATTGGCCGGTGGCCTTGGCTTGGGCCAGTTCGGCTTGCACCTGGGCGCGGGTCAGGGGTTGCGATTGGGTATCGGCGGCTTGGGCACCGGCAGCGACGCCCAGGGAAAGCAGGATGGCAGTGGCAATGTTCTTCATGGCAGATCTCCAGTTGTCTTGTTGGGACATCGCACCTGGGTGATTTCTTGGGGTGCGAATGTTTCCCGGTGAAGACATTCTGGACCTGCGAGGGATTGGGATAAACCCTAGTTTTCTGAAAATATTTTTCCAAATAAACGACTAATCGCAGTTTGCTGAAAGGATTGAGCCTGTTTGGGCGGTGAAACTCTACGCGCCTCTGTTTGCTGGGTTGCTCATGACTCAAATTTGAGTAACAACAAGAGCAACGCAATAGCTGGTGAGCCTTCGGGCAAAAGCGTTGACTGCCGTGCAAGCGGTTCCGCCAAAAGCGGAGGCAACAGACCACCAGACTACGGGGCCCCTTCGGGGGCCTTCGCTTTTCCGGGGCCGTTAGTTCTTCGAGGGCGTGGCTTAACGCCCAGCAGGGTCAGCTCAATCTATCGCGTGGTCAACCCCTGCGCGACGCACGTAGTTTTCGTCCTTGGCGTAACCGCACTTGCGGATAGCCCGGCCGTTCGCGTCAATATACGGCGCCCAGCGCATCATGCCTTCGTTCCAGTTGACCCCCATCGTCCCTTCCGCGCTCTTGAGAATCTGTGAGGCGGCAAGTGTGCCTCATTAGGCTTCTTCAAAGAGTTGCGGAACTTCATCCAAGTCGGAAGTTGCGCAGCGATCCTTCATTCGACGAAAGGCTGGGCCTTCAGCCTGCTGGCGTCTGTACGTTCGCAGCTTAGCGCAGCAGGTCGTCTTGCGCTTTTTTCAGGTCGTCCTGGGCTTCTTTCAGCTTGCGCAGCGCCTTGTCGATCTTGTCTTGCCGGCCGTCCTGGCGGGCTTCGGCCAGTTCTTCCTCGCGCTCGGTGACTTCTTCGCGGCGCTCGGCGATGGCGTCCTGGCGTTCGGCGCGCAGCGAGGCATCGGTGCACGAGCCGCGGGCCTCGGACAAGGCGCGGCGCAGGCCGGCTTCGCGGTGGCTGTTGCCCTGCGCCTGCGCGGCGGCGATGTCGTTCTCGATATGGCAGAACTTGGCTGCGCAGCCGCGCAGGGCGGTGCAGTCTTGCGCGGCCTGGGCGCCGGCCGAAAGCGCAGCCGTGGCCAGCGTGGCGGCAGTCAGTGCCAAAGAGAATCGAACGCGTGCGGGCATGGCGAATCCTTGCAGGGTTGTCGGATGCCGGCCGTGGCCGGGGTTCAGATCAGGGTGCCGGCCAGCGCCGCCACGACCAGCAGGGCGCCGGTCCAGAGGTTGGCGCGGAACAGCATGAAATTGCGGTCGGGCCGTTGCAGGTTGAACGTATACAGCTGCCAGGCCAAGTGCGCGGCCACGGCGGCAATGCCCACCTGATAACCCCAGCCCAGGCCCATGGCATAGCCGCCCCAGGCCCACAGCGCAATGGTGGCGATATAGAAGCCGCCGATCCATAGCTTGCCCTGCGCGCCGAACCGCATGGCGGTGGAACGCAGGCCCAGTTGCTGGTCGTCGCGCACATCGACATAGGCGTAGATGCTGTCGTATCCCACCTGCCACAGCACGGCGCCCAGCCACATGGCGATGCCGGCCAACGGCAAGATGTTCTGCGTATCGGACCAGGCCATCAGCATGCCCCAGTTGAAGCAGATGCCCAGCACCACTTGCGGCCAGTAGGTAACCCGCTTGCACAGCGGGTAGATGAAGACGAAGGGCAGCACGGCCACCGCCAGCCAGCGGCTCATGTCATTGATGAAGAAGAGCAGCGAGCCGCACACCAGCAATTGGCCCAGCAAGAACCACACGGCGTTGCGCATGCTGAGCTGCCCGCTGGTCAGCGGCCGAAAGCGCGTGCGTTCGACGTGCTTGTCGATGTCGCGGTCGCACATGTCGTTGACCGTGCAGCCGATGCCGCGCATCAGCAGCGCACCCAGCGAGAAAATGATCAGGCGGCGCAGGTCGGGCAGGCCGCCGGCCGCCTGGATCAGCGCGGCGATGCACGGCAGCAGCGTCAGCCAGGTGCCGATGGGACGGTCCAGCCGGCACAGGCGCGCATAGGGGCGCCAAGCGCGGGGCAGCCAGCGTTCGACCCAGTCGGTGAAGACGATGTCGTTGAGATCGGGGGACGTTGAGTGCGGCGCGCTCACCATATGACAATGCGACGGGTAGGCGTGGGGCGTTAAAAAGAAACGGGGGTGGCGGCCGGGCCGCCGCCCGGCGTTCAGGCGTATTGCTTGATCAGCTTGCCCAGTATGGCGATACCGGTGCGGATGCGCTCTTCGGGTACCGTGGCAAAGCTCAGGCGCAGCGTGTTGGCACGGGGCTTGCCGGCATAGAACGGCCCGCCCGGCACGAAGGCTACATTTTGCGCGACGGCCTGGGTCAGCAACTGGGCGCTGTCGATGTGCTCGGGCAGCGTCACCCACAGGAACATGCCGCCTTCCGGCTTGGTCCAGCTGACCGTGGCGGGGAATTCCTGTTCGATGGCTTCCAGCATGCAGCGGCCCTGGGCGCGGTAGATTTCGCGCACGGTGGGCAGGTGTTCTTCCAGGAAACCGTCTTTCACGACTTCGTACACCGCCATTTGCGTCAGCGTGGGCGTGTGCAGGTCGGTGGCCTGCTTGGCCTGCACGAGCTTGTCGATGATGCTGCGGTGGGCGGCGATGTAGCCCAGGCGCAGGCCCGGCGCCAGCACTTTCGAGAACGTGCCCAGGCGGATGACGTTGGCGCCGTATTCGCCGGCCAGGGCCAGCAGGCCAGGCTGAGGCTCGCCAGCGTAGCGCAGTTCGCCGTAGGGGTCGTCTTCGATGATGGGCAGGCCCAGTTGCGCGGCCTGCTGTACCAGCGCCTTGCGGCGCGCCAGGTTCAGGGTGCGGCCGGTGGGGTTCTGGAAATTGGGCAGCGCATAAAGAAAGCGTGCGCCAGCGGCCAGTTCGGGCGTGATGGATTCGGGGATCAGCCCGCCGTCATCGGTGGGCACGGGCACGTATTGCGGCTGGTACAGGCTGAACGACTGCAGCGCGCCCAGGTAGCTGGGGTCTTCGACCAGGATCTTGCTGCCTTCGTCGATCAGCACCTTGCCCAGCAGGTCGAGCGCCTGCTGCGAACCCGAGACGATCAGGATCTGGTCGGGGGCGACATTGGCGCCGGCCCGGTTCAGGTCGTCGGCCACCCATTGCCGCAGCGGCGCATAGCCTTCGGTGGGCCCGTATTGCAGGGCGGCGCGGCCGTTGGTGGCCAATACCTTGTCGAACGCCGCGCGTACTACCTCGACCGGAAAGCCGCCCGGGGCGGGCAGGCCGCCCGCGAAGGAAATGACCTCGGGCCGCTCGGTGACCTTGAGGATTTCGCGGATGGCGGAACTGGTGAGTTGCTTGGCGCGTTCGGAAAATGCGCACACGGGTTCGAAAGGCTTGTCCATGGAAGGGCTTCTTGACGAAAGAACGGGAAAAAAGAGCAAATATTGTCCCACAACGCCGACACTGCACTGCATGATGCGGTGCCGCCTCTAAAATCAGTTGGTTCGATAGTTGCCTGTACAGTTACATTTTATGTTCATCGCCACCGACCTGCCCACCGACGACAAGCCGCGTTTCTACGCCGAACTGGCCGCCCAGGCGCGCGCGCTGCTGCATGGCGAAACCGACCGCATTGCCAACGCCGCCAACTTCGCCGCCCTGGCCTACCAGGCCCTGCCGCGCATCAACTGGGCCGGCTTCTACTTCTACGATGGCTACGAACTGGTGCTGGGCCCGTTCCAGGGCAAGCCGGCTTGCGTGCGCATTGCCCTGGACCGCGGCGTGTGCGGCGCGGCCGCCAGCCAGCGGCAAACCCAGCTGGTGGCCGATGTGCACGCTTTCCCGGGCCATATTGCCTGCGATGCCGCCTCGCGTTCCGAGGTCGTGGTGCCCCTGGTGCAGGCCGGCCAACTGATTGGCGTGTGGGACGTCGACAGCCCCGAGCCCGGCCGCTTCGACGAAGACGACCGCCAGGGCATGCAGGCGCTGTGCGCCGTGTTCCTGGACAGCCTGGCCTAGCCTTTTACGGCCCTGGCTTGGGGTGACGGGCGCGTTGACATCGTGCGGGGCGCCCGGTAGATTTCCGTATCTTCAATGGTTTTCGCGCCCGCGCGTTTTCTTCCCATGATTGCGGCCCATTGCTTCGCTACCTGCTTTCGCGCCCCCGGCGCGGCGGTGCGTTGCATCGGCCTGAAATCCAAAAAACAGCAGCTCATCTGACCGGAGCTGGCTGTTCCGTCAGATGGGCGACGGAACGGCGGCAATCCGGCGGCGCGGCGCGCTGCGTGCTTTCCACTGCATCCCTGGCACTTCTGCACGGTTTCCCCTAGCGGTCCGTCTTGCAGGAGTATGTCATGGCAATTTCTTCTCTTTCTTCTTCGGCAGCGATATTCCAGGGCGTGTGGGTGCCGCTGGTGACGCCCTTTTCCGGTGCCGGCACCGGCATCGACGGCGGCGCGTTGCGGCGCCTGGTGCGCCACTGCGCTGCGGCCGGCGTGGATGGCCTGGTGGTGTGCGGCAGTACCGGCGAAGCGGCCGCACTGGATGATGCCGAGCAACTGGCGGTGCTGGATACCGTGCTGGATGAGGCGGGCGGCCTGCCGGTGGTGATGGGCCTGGCCGGCAACCATCAGGGGCATGCGCTGCAGCGGCTGGCCGCCTTCGGCACCCGGCCGCTGGCTGGTGTGCTGGTGCCGGCGCCGTACTATGTGCGACCCGGCCAGCAGGGCGCGCAGGCCTACTTCCATGCCCTTGCCGACGCTTCGCGCGTGCCGCTGGTGCTGTACGACATTCCGTATCGCACCGGCGCGACGCTGGACACCGATACGCTGCTGGCCTTGGCCGCGCACGGCAATATCGCTGCCGTGAAGGATTGCGGCGGCTCGCTGGACAAGACGGCCGCCCTGATCGCCCACGGCGGGTTGCAGGTGATGGCCGGCGAAGACCTGCATGCCCTGTCTACGTTGTGCCTGGGCGGCAGCGGGATGATCGCGGCGGCCGCCCACATTCGCCCCGACCTGTTCGTGGCGCTGGACCGTGCCGTGCGCGCCCATGACCTGGATACCGCGCGCCGCCTGTTCCATGCCCTGGCGCCGGTGATCCGGCTGGTGTTCGCCGAGCCCAATCCGGGGCCGCTGAAGGCCTGGCTGGCCGGGCAGTGGCTGCTGCAAGACGTGCTGCGTCCGCCCATGCCGCGCGCCAGCGCAGACCTGGCGGGCAGGCTGGCGCAAGCCGTGGCGGAACTGGACCGGCAGTTTCCGCCATCAGCGCTGGCCGGCGCGGCGCCCTTGCCCAGCCAGGCGGCAGCGTGATCGTGAAGCTCAAGGAATCTTCAGGTGTCGGACACCGACGGTGCCAGGTGTCAGGCTCCGCAGGTGCCTGACACCATTGTGTGGCAAGGCTGTCTCAGTCGTATGGTGTCAGGCACCCTGGCGGGAGCCTGACACCTGACAAGACCCGGCAGGCGGCGCCCGCCGTGGCACCGCGCCGGCAGATTGCTATGATGCGGCGATCCTGGGCAGCCCGGAGGCGGGCTACGGACTTTCATGGCGCAAGCATTCCAATCGCTGTCGGCCTGGCAGGTCATGTTCGCGGGCCTGCTGTTCTTCGGGGGCATCTATCTGCTGTTCGGCGCGGCCACATGGTTGCTGACCCGCCATGTGCTGCCGGCGCTGGGCATCGGCCGCGTGCTGGACCCGCGCCCGCTTGCGCCAGGCCAGCTACGGCGCGAACTGGCGCAGTCGGGCATTTCGGTGCTGATCTTCGGCCTGGGCATGGTCTTCCCGTGGGGCCTGCTGCAACTGGGCTGGGCGCACCTGGACCCGGATGCCGGCGCGGGGCGGATCGCGCTCGAGATCCTGGTGCTGGTGGCCTGGAATGACGTGCACTTCTGGGTCAACCACCGCTTGCTGCATACCCGCCTGCTGCGCCGCTTCCACCTGCCGCATCATCGTTCGGTCGTGACCACGCCGTTCTCGACCTACAGCTTCCATCCCATCGAGGCCCTGATGCTGGGCAATGTGATCCTGCTGCCGATGATGCTGCACGATTTCAGCTTCTGGTCGCTGTTCTCGGTGCCGCTGTTCAGCCTGTTCTTCAATTGCGTGGGGCACGCCAACTACGATTTCTTCCCGGGCGTGTCGTATGCGCACTGGTTTGCCGCCAGCCGCCGGCACCACCTGCATCATGCCTGCTATCACGGCAACTACGGGTTCCAGTTCACGTTCATGGACCGGTTGTTCGGCACGCGCTTGCAGGCCGACGCGGCGGCCGCGCAACTGGGCGCGGCCCGGCAGCGAGATGCGCTTGGCCGCCGCGCGTAGGCCGCCGGCCCGGCGTCGCCGCGTGCTGCGCAACGGGCGCGACCTGCAAAGCCTGGCCTATATGGTGGCGCTGCCCGCGCTGGCGGCCTGGCAATGGATATACGGGCTGCATTGGCTGCCGTATGGCCTGATGCTGTTCCTGACGCTGGGCATAGGCGTGGTCCACCACAACCATGCGCACCTGCGCATGTGGCGCCGCCGTGCGGCCAACCGCGCGACCGACATGGCGCTGACCCTGCTGCAAGGCCATCCCACCTTCGTGTTCTTTCCCGCGCACGCGGGCAATCATCATCGCCACAAGCACGGCGCCCGCGACCTGGCGCGTACCTATCGCTACGGTGGCGATACCAATCATCTGCTGGGCTACCTGCTGCATCCGTTGCAGGCCGCCTGGACGCTGTACCCGCTGTTCTGGCGCTGGCTGGGGCGGCTGCGCCGCCATCGTCCGGGCGCCTGGCGCTATTGCCTGTGGCAATACGCGGCCTGGCTGGGCCTGTGGGGCGGCCTGCTGGCGGCCAATCCCGGCAAGGCGCTGGTGCTGGTCATCTTGCCGCAATTGCATGGCCTGCACTGGCTGCTGGCCACCAACTATCTGCAGCACGCCCACACCGACGGCGGCCCGCAGCGCCACGCGCGCCTGAGCTATGCCCGCAATTTCGAAGGGCTGGTCAATCCGCTGTTGTTCAATATCGGCCTGCACACGGCGCATCACGAACATGCGCGCGCTCACTGGTCGGAACTGACGCGCCTGCATGCCCGACACTATCGCCATCGCCTCGATCCGGCGCTGGTCGAACCCGGCCTGGTGCCGTACATGCTGCGCGTGTTCGTGCTGGGGTTGGCCTGGCCCCGTTGCCGCAGCCGTACCCTGATGCGCCCGGAACACATCGTCCAAGACTAGGAGCCCGTTCTTCCCATGCCTGTTGCCTTCGATCGCGTCTATCTGGAAAGCGCCGGCTATTTCATGCCGGGCGAGCCCGTGGCCAACCAGGACATGGACCGCTACATTGCACCCCTGAACCGCATGTCGGGCCGTATCAAACAGCGCATCCTGGCCGAGAATGGCATCAAGCAGCGCTATTACGCCATCGACGAGGCGGGCGATACGCGCTTTACCAACGCCGCGCAGGCAGCGCAGGCCATCCGCGATTGCCTGCGCCGGCAGGACCGCGGCCTGGCCGACGTGTCGCTGCTGGCCAGCGGGTCGTCGGGCGGCGATGCGCTCATGCCTGGTTTTGCCAACATGATCCAGGGCGAGCTGGCGGCCCCGCCCATGGAAGTCGTGTCGGTACATGGCATTTGCGCGGCGGGCGTGTCGGCCATCCAGGCGGCCGCGCAAGGTATCGAACTGGGGGCGCACCGCCGCGCGCTGGCCGTGGCCAGCGAAATGCCGTCGCGCCTGTTCAAGCGTTCGCGGTTCGCGGCACGCGGCTACGACGCCGACTTCGACGCGCACTTCCTGCGCTGGATGCTGTCGGACGGCGCCGGCGCGGTCTTGCTGGGCCATCGCGGCGCGCCGCTGCCGGGCGCTTCGGCGGGCGTGCGGCTGCGGCTGAGGTGGGTGCACCAGCGCGCCTTCTCGGGCGACTACCCGGTCTGCATGCAGCTGGGCCTGGCGGCCGAGGGCGGCCAGGCCCACCTGGACTACGGTTCGTGGGCCGAAGCCGAAGCGGCCGGCGCCTTGGCGCTGCGCCAGGACATCCGGCTGCTGCCGCACTTGTTCGATATCGGCATCCATGAATACGCCGGCCTGGTGCGCGACGGCTGGGTCGATCCCGGGCGCGTGGACCACTTCCTGTGCCATTACTCGTCCGAGAAATTCATCCCGGTGGTCGAAGACCTGATGGACAAGGCCGGCTTGTCGATACCGCGCGAACGCTGGTTCAGCAACCTGGCCTGGCGCGGCAACACCGGCGCCGCGTCTATCCTGATCATGCTGGCCGAGTTCCTGGAGACGCATGCGCTGAAGCCGGGCCAGCAGGTGTTTTGCTATATCCCGGAATCGGGACGCTTCATGACGGCCTACATGCTGTTCGAAGCCGAGGCCGTCGATGCGCCGGCCGTAGCCGCCGGTAGCGCCCGGCCGGCGGTCGCCCCAGTTGCCAGCGACGATGCCGATGCCATTGCCCCGCCGCACGATCCCGGCAGCGCGCCGCAGGGCCTGGGCCCGCTGCTGACCGAGCTGGCGTCGATCTGGCATGACTATCGTTCGCGCGTGTGGCGCACGCCGGTGGTGCGCCACCTGCGCGAACGCCGCTTCACCGCGGCCGACTATGTGAACTGGATGGCGCACTGGATTCCGCAAGTGCGCGAAGGCAGCAAGTGGATGCGCGAGGGCGCGGCATCGCTGGGCGATACCTATCGGCCGCTGGCAGATCTGATCGGCGTGCATGCCGGCGAAGAGCAGGACGATTTCCAGATCCTGTTCCAGGACTATCGCAAGGCGGGCGGCACCGAGACCGACATCGATACCCTGCGCCGCAACCCCGGCGGCGAGGCGCTCAATGCCTACCTGCATGCGCTGGCGGCCACGCGTGACCCGATCGGCCTGCTGGGCGCCATCTATATCATCGAGGGCACCGGCCAGCGCATCGTGCCGGCGCTGTTGCCGTTGCTGAAAGCCAGCCTGGATTTGCCGCCCGACCGGTTCCGCTTCCTGGAATACCATGGCCACAACGACGAAAACCATTTGGCGCGCTGGCTGATGGCGGTGGAACTGGCGCTGGACGCCGACGACCGCGGGCAAGCGGAACGCCGTATCGTGGACACCGCCCGCCGCACCGCGGCGCTTTACCTGATGCAGTTCCATCACGTGATGGAGGCCGACCCCGCATGAATCCCCGCACGCCCGATTTCCTGACGCGCGAGCATGATCCTGCCGATCCCAGCCCCTGGCTGGCGCTGTACCTGGACCGCAGCACGCCCTTGCCCGACACCGTGAAAGAAGCCTGGCTGGCCGATTCCAGTTGCGGGTCGCGGCAATACTTGCTGCCTTTTCTGCGGCCCTTGGCGCGTGCGTTCATCATCCTGATCCAGATCGTCAAGACGTTCCTGCCGCGCAAGTGGTCGCATTCGAAACTGTTGCACCGCATTCTGGCGTGGGGGCTGGAGCACTTCGTATCGCCCGAGGCCAATTGGCTGATCCTGCGCCACTTCCACCTGGGTTCGCAGATCCTGGCGTTCATCGCGCGCAATGCGCCGGTGCCGGTAACGACCACGCCGCTGGAACCGCAGGGCATCGCCGATCTGAAAGACGAAATGTTCGTCAAGCACGACCTGAACCTGTTCAATTTCGTGATCCGCCTGAACCGCACGCTGCGCGAGGCCGGTGTGGAAATGCAGGCGCCCGCGCAGGTGGATTTCTCGATGGTGCGCGACCCCGGCCTGCAACTGGCCGACATGCCGCGGCGCCGGCGCAATTTGCTGGACCTGCAAAGCGCCATCGAGCTGTTCACGCCGCTTTATCAACTGATGCTGACCGACAACGATTTCTGGCGCGCGGCCAATTCGCTGCAGCTCGACGAAACCGTAGGCATCTACGCCGCGCAGATACTGGGCGCCCCGCAACACCTGATCCTGGTCAACAACAAACATCCCCTGGTACCCATGTCGACCCTGCGGGCCGGCTATCGGCTGGTGCTGCACGGGCTGTCGACAGAGATGCTGCATAGTTTGTTGATGCAGATGAAGACTGAAGCGAAGCCCGCTGCTTGATGTAGACCGAACCGCGCCTATGCATTCACGCCGGTCCGCGACGACGCCAAAAGAACCAACCCAGCTACCCTGGATCCCTGAGTCCCTTTCCCCGCGCGATCCAAATCAACGGTAGTCCCGCTATCAACACCACGATTCCCACCAACGCTCCTATGCCCGCATAACGCGCGCTGGACCACACCAGGCCGGCGCAGCTCAGTGCGAACAGCAGTGGCGTCAGCGGGTACAGCGGCACACTGAAGGGGCGCACGCGATCGGGGTGCAGGCGGCGCAGGCGCCATAAAGAGGCTGCCACCAGCAGCATGAAAAACCAGAACACCGGCGCGGTATAGGCCACCATCGCCTGCACGCCGTTATCGGCCAGCGCCCCGAAGCCCACCAGCGCCAGCGTGATGAAGCCTTGCACCAGCAAGGCCCGGGTCGGCGCCTGCCCGCGCGCCGACCAGCCACCCAGCCGGCGCAGCGCCGGAACATCGTCGCCCAGCGCCACGTACACGCGCGCGCCGGTCATGATGGTGCCGTTGATGGTGCTGAGCGCCGTGCAGCACACCAGCAGGCTCAGCAGCACCGCGGCGTACGGCCCCGCGGCGATCTGCATGACGTCGGCTCCCACCGCGTTGGCCTGGCGCAGCCCTTGCAGGCCGAACATGTCCAGCAGCGCAATATTGGCCAGCAAGTAGACGCTGGTGACCACCGCCGTGCCGATCAACAGCACGCGGCTCATGTTGCGGGCCGGATCGCGCAGCTCGCCCGACAGGTAGGCCGATTCGTTCCAGCCTCCGTAGGTAAGCAGCACATACACCATGCCCAGGCCCAGCATGCTGGCCAGGCCCTCTTGCGGCGGCGGGCTGTTGGCGGCCAGCGCCTGGGCGGGGGCATCGCCAGCCAGCATGCCGGCGACCACCACCGCCACCAGCGCGGTCACTGTGATCGCGGTGAACACGATCTGCAGCCGCTTGGACGGCTGGGTGCCCGCGACGTTCAGGGCGGTCAGCGCCACGACGGCCAGGGCTGCGTGCAGGGTGGCACCTTGCGCACCCAGGTCGAGCAGTTGCTGGGCGTAGTCGCCATAGATGAATGCCACCGCCGCGATGGCGCCGGTCTGGATGACGGTGCAGCGCGCCCAGGCGAACATCAGCCCGGTACGCGCGCCCCACGCAAGCGTCAGGTAGCGGTATTCGCCGCCGGAATCCGGGTAGGTGGAACCCAGTTCGGCGTAGCACAGCGCCCCCAGCAGCATCACGCCGCCGCCGGCCAGCCACAGCAGGATATACATGGCAGGCGAGCTGGCATGCTGCGCCACCAGGGGCGGGAAACCGAAAATGCCGATGCCGATGACGACCCCGACCAGTACGGCCACGCCATCCAGCACCGACAGGCCGGCGGGCCGGCCCTGGGCGGGAGCGGCTGCACTCATGGTGCTTGCCTGCTGGCTTGCCAACCTTGCTCGGCGCCGTCGGCGGCCAGCGCCACGATGGCGTCGCCACGTACCTGGCCCACGAACTGCAGCGGCTTGCCGCCGTCATCGAACACCAGGTTCAGGCGGTCGCCGCGCAGCAGGGCTTGCGACACGCCCAGTTGCGCATCGTTGCGCCGCGCGGTGGCGGTGACTTTCTGGAAGTGCTGCGACATCTGCACCGTGATAGGGCCGTCGGGGTGCTGGATCTGCCAGGTGCCGGCCACCTTGGCAGGTACGATCCACAAATACAGTGAGCGGCCATCCACGTTTTCGTATTGGTCGCTGTCCCAGTCGCCCATGGTGAACGCGTGCGACACCACCCGCGTGCCCGGCGCCAGGTCGCTGAGAATGCGCGGGCGCAGCTTCAGGTTCACATCGGGCAGCAGGTACATGGTCAGCACCGTGGCTTTCGAGATGTCGGTCTCGAACAGGTTCTGCTGCATGAAGCGCACGCGGTCTTGTACCCCGGCCTTCTGGGCGTTGGCGCGGGCTTCGGCAATGCGTTCGGGGTCGATGTCGATGCCGGTGGCCTGCGTGGCCTTGCGGTCGCGCACCGCGGCGATGGCGATGCGGCCATCGCCCGAGCCCAGGTCGATGACTGTGTCTTGCGGGCCGACATAGGCCATGTCCAGCATCTTGGCCACCGCATCGTTGGGCGTAGGCACGAAGGGCACGTCCAGCCGGACCGGGTCGGCGGCCCAGGCGGGCGAGGTGGCCAGGGCAAGCGTGGCAGCCAGCGCGGCCAGCGCATGGCGGCGTGAAAAGGCGGGCGTGGACGGGGCGGGTCGAGTCGCGGGCATTGGGGGGCTCCGGTGGACGTGCGACTGGCCTTGCAACTACCGGCCCGGCACGCTGCTGACAATAAACTGAACAAGATCATCAATGCTACGCTCGGATCTTTCAACCCTTGTTACGTCTCGTCAACGCCCTGCACCGCACGAGTGCGGCGCCGCGCCAAGCGGGATGATTAGGGCGTATCCGGGTAGGCAGCGGGACGCTTGTGTTCTACAACCCTGCACCAGGCGACCGGCCGCGCGCAAGGCTGGCGTCCCCATGCCGGCGTACCAACAACGGGAGACAAGTTCCATGGCCCTCGATCCTGGCGGCACCGATCTGGTGTTCGATTACATCGTGGTGGGCGCCGGGTCGGCCGGCTGCCTGCTGGCCAACCGCCTGTCGGCCGACGCCAGCAAGCGCGTGCTGCTGCTCGAGGCCGGCGGGCGCGACAACTGGCACTGGATCCACATCCCGGTGGGCTACCTGTATTGCATCGGCAATCCGCGCACCGACTGGTGCTACCGCACTCATCCCGATCCCGGCCTGAACGGACGCAGCCTGGGCTATCCGCGCGGACGCGTGCTGGGCGGCAGCTCGTCGATCAACGGCATGATCTACATGCGCGGCCAGCGCGCCGACTACGATGGCTGGGCCGCGCTGGGCAATGCCGGCTGGGGCTGGGACGAAGTGCTGCCCTTCTTCACGCGCAGCGAAGACCATCATGCCGGTGCCAGCGGTTTTCACGGTGCCGGCGGCGAATGGCGGGTCGAGCGCCAGCGCCTGTCCTGGGACCTGCTCGATGCTTTCCGGGCCGCGGCTGCGCAGGCCGGTATCCCTTCGGTGTCCGACTTCAACCGGGGCGATAACGAAGGCTGCGATTATTTCGAAGTGAACCAGCGCCGCGGCGTGCGCTGGAGCGCGGCCAGCGCCTTCCTGAAACCCGCGGCCGCCCGGCCGAATCTGCATGTCATGACGGGCGCGCGAGTGTCGCGCGTGGTGTTCCAGAACCGCCGCGCCGATGGCGTGGCTTTCCGCCTGGACGATGGTACGGAAAAGGTCGCCCGCGCGCGCGCCGAGGTCATCCTTGCGGCCGGTGCCATCGGGTCGCCCCAGTTGCTGCAGGTCTCGGGGGTGGGTCCGGCCGCTTTGCTGCAGGCACGCGGCGTGCCGGTGGTGCACGACTTGCCCGGCGTGGGCGAGAACCTGCAAGACCACTTGCAGTTGCGCATGATCTACCGCGTGACGGGTGCCAAGACTTTGAACGCCATTGCCGGCACCCTGTGGGGCAAGGCGATGATGGCGGCGCAGTACGCTATGTGGCGGCGTGGTCCGCTGAGCATGGCGCCGTCGCAGCTGGGGGCCTTTGCGCGTTCCGGGCCGGACCAGGCGCGCGCCAACGTCGAATACCATGTGCAGCCGCTGTCCCTGGAAAAATTCGGCGAACCGCTGCACGCATTTCCGGCGTTCACGGCATCGGTCTGCAACCTGCGCCCAACCAGCCGGGGGCATGTGCGCATCACCAGCCCGCAGGCCGACGACCACCCCGAGATCCTGTGCAACTACCTGGCCACCGAGGCCGATCGGCGCGTGGCGGCCGAAAGCCTGCGGCTGACCCGCCATATCGTGGCGCAGCCGGCGCTGGCTGGCTACGCGCCGGAAGAATACAAGCCGGGCAACGCTTGCCAGACCGACGAGGAACTGGCGCGCGCCGCCAGCGATATCGGCACGACCATCTTCCACCCGGTGGGCACCTGCAAGATGGGCGTAGACGCCCTGGCCGTGGTGGACCCCGAACTGCGCGTGCATGGCCTGCAAGGGCTGCGCGTGATCGACGCGTCCATCATGCCCACCATCACGTCGGGCAACACCAATTCGCCCACCATCATGATCGCCGAGAAAGGCGCGCACCTGCTGCGATGAGAGGCCGCTGGGGTATAGTCCGACAGTTTTCGCGCGCGCAGCGGCACCAGGTTCGTTCATCCTGGCCCCGCGCGAGCGGGTCCGTTCCGGGATTCACTTCTGATGCCTGACACAATCGAACTGCTCGCCACCGTCCTGTTCGCGGTGGCCGTGATCCATACGTTCTCGGTACCTGTCTTCGCGCGGCTGGCGCACCGCAACGGCCCGCATGCGGGATGCTGGCACCTGCTGTCCGAAGTCGAGGCCGTATTCGGCGTGTGGGCCTTCGTGCTGATCGTCTGCATGGCGCTGCTGCGCGGCAGCGAGACCGCCATCCAGTACATGGACACGCGCAACTTCACCGAGCCGCTGTTCGTGTTCGTGATCATGGTGGTGGCCGCCAGCCGCCCCATCCTGGAACTGGTGGGCGTGGTGGTGCGCAGCCTGGCGCGCCTGCTGCCGCTGCAGCGCGAAGTGGCCACCTTTTTCGTGGTGATGTCGATCGTGCCGCTGGGCGGCTCGTTCATTACCGAGCCGGCCGCCATGACGCTGGCCGCCATCCTGCTGCGCGACGGCTACTTCCGCGTGGCCGGCCATACGCGCTTCAAATACCTGGCGCTGGGCGTGCTGTTCGTCAACGTGTCGATCGGCGGCGTGCTGACTGCCTATGCGGCCCCGCCGGTGCTGATGGTGGCTTCGACCTTCGGCTGGGACACGGCCTTCATGGCCGCGCATTTCGGCTGGCGCGCCGCCATTGCCGTGTTCATCAACGCCGCAGTCCTGACCTGGATCTGCCGCGACGCGCTGACCGACCACCGTATCGGCACCGGCAGCGGCGTCAATGCCGCCGACGATACGCCTTCAGGGCGCGAGCCGGTGCCCTGGCCCGTGATACTGATCCACCTGGTGTTCCTGGTGGGCGTAGTCATGACGGCGCATCATCCCGCCGTGTTCCTGGGCCTGATGATGATGTTCATCGGTTTTTCGCACGCCTATCGGCGCCATCAAGACCGCTTGCTGATCCGCGAGGGCCTGATGGTGGGCTTCTTCCTGGCCGGCCTGGTGGTGTTGGGCGGCCTGCAGAAATGGTGGTTGCAAGACTTCCTGGGCGGCCTGGAACCCACCGTGCTGTTCTGGGGCGCCACCGCGCTGACCGCCATTACCGACAATGCTGCGCTGACCTACCTGGGTTCGCTGGTGGAAGGCGCCAGCCCCACCTGGCATTACATGCTGGTGGCCGGCGCCGTCACAGGCGGCGGGCTGACCGTCATCGCCAATGCTCCCAACCCTGCCGGCTACGCGATTTTGCGGCCGTATTTTCCCAACGAGGCCATCTCGGCGGGCCGGCTGTTCCTGTCGGCGCTGCTGCCTACCCTGGTGGCCGCCGGCATGTTCCTGCTGCCGGTCGGGCCGCACTGAAAAGTCGCGGCACTTCAACGCGTGGCGGCGATCAGGCCGCCATCGACCACCAGGGCTTGCGCCGTGATGTACTGGCTTTCTTTGCTGGCCAGGAACAAGGCGGCATGCGCGACGTCCCAGGCATCGCCCATGCGCCCCATCGGCACCTGTTGGTGGCGATGGGCGACGAATCCATCGAAGTCTCCCCGTGCGTATTTGTCGGCCAGGCGCTTGACCAGGGGCGTGAACACCAGACCCGGTACCACGCAGTTCATGCGTATTCCGCGGTCGGCATACAGCACGGCAGTCGTGCGGGTCAATTGCATCAGCGCCGCCTTGGCCGCCGCGTACGCCACTTGCGGCTTGCCCACGTAGCGCAGGCCCGCCACCGACGAGATGTTCACTACCGCTCCGCCGCCCTGGGCCTGCATGATGGGCAGCACATGCTTGCAGGTCAGGTAGGCAGACTTGACGTTGACATCCATCTGTTCGTCCCAGGTGTCGATATCCATTTCTACCGGGCCGCCAGGCTCGGAGCGGCCCACGTTATTGACCAGGATGTCGATGCGGCCGTAGCGGGCCATGCAGGCATCGACCAGCGCACGCACCTGGACAGGATCGGTCACGTCGGCGGCCATCGTATCGGCAGTGCCCTGCTCGTCGTCGATGATGGCCTGCGTGGCGCGGGCGGCATCGAGATCGCGATCGCAGCCGAATACCCGGGCGCCCTGGCGGGCAAGCAATACCGAGATAGCCTTGCCGTTGCCCCATCCCGGCCCGAGTGATCCGCAGCCCGTTACCAAAGCCACCTGTCCATCCAGTCTCAGCACAATGCGCTCCATTGGTTGCGGCGGCCACATGATGGCGTGCCGCCTTGCTTCTCTACCCTGCCGATCCATGGTAATAAAGCAGCGCAGGCGTTGGAAATTGCTTTTTCACCTGGATTGATGCTCTAAAAGAATGAATCTATCTCCACGCCAGCTGCGCATCTTCATCTACCTGGCAGAGTCGCTGAGCTTCAGTCGCACAGCTGCCCAGTTCTGCGTGACGCAGCCGCGGCTCAGCCGCATCGTGCGCGAGATCGAAGCGGAAATCGGCGTGCGCCTGTTCGATCGCAATACGCGCAACGTCACGCTGACCGAAGAAGGCGCGTCTTTGACGGTGGTGGCCAGCCGCATCGCCCATGAGTTCGACGCGGGCATCACCGAGCTCGACGAAATCGCGCGGCGCAATACGCAGCGCATTGCCATTGCCGCGCTGCCTACGGTGGCGGCGGCATTACTGCCGCCGGCGGTGGCGGCGCTGCGCCAGGAAATGCCCCGGGCACGGATCAAGGTGCATGATGTGTTCACCGACCACGCCATCGACCTGCTGCGCGCGCGCAAGGTCGACCTGGCGCTGACCGGCACCGATATACAAGAATCCGACCTGGCCTACGAGGTACTGCTGCGCGAACCCTTCGTGCTGCTGTCTTCGTCCGGCTTTGCCCTGCACCTTGATTCGCACGTATGGTCCGAAGAGGCGATCGGCGCCTTGCCGCTGATATCCATGCCGCGCGGTACCGGCACGCGGCGCCATAGCGAGGCCGCCTTCCTGCGCAAGGGCCTGGCGTTCCGCCCCATTCTGGAACTGCATAATCTGGCCAGCATCTCGCGCTTCGTGCAGGCCGGCTGCGGGGTGGCTTTGCTGCCCCTCACCGGCGCGCGCCTGGCCTGGGCCGACGGGTTGCAGATCACCGCCCTGGAGGGCGCCCCGGAGCGCGCCATCGGGCTCGTGACCCGGCGCGAATGTGATCCGCCCCCGTTAATGCGGAAGGTCATGGCGTCGATACGCCAGCATGCCGGGCTGCTGGAAACCCCCTGTCGGGAAACCTGAACCGGCCTTTTTGGCAAAAACCGCTAAAATTCAACACTTTCCCGTATTGATCCGGCGCCGCCTGGCCGCTGCCCGCTTGCCGTGGGTAGTGAAACGGCGGTTTTTGATGCGCCGGTGCGCCTGGAAACTCCCAACATGCCTATCTATGCCTATAAATGCAGCGCTTGCGGCCATGCCAAAGACGTACTGCAGAAGTTGTCCGATGCGCCGCTGTCGGTTTGCCCCGAATGCGGCCAGGCCACGTTTTCCAAGCAGGTGACCGCCGCCGGCTTCCAGCTCAAGGGTTCGGGTTGGTACGTCACCGATTTCCGCAACGGGCCGGGCAACCAGGGCGCCGCCAAGACCGACAACGCCAAGGCCGGCACCGACAGTGCCAGTGCTACTCCCGCCAAGGCCGACGCGCCCGCCAAGAGCGACAGCGCCACGCCCGCCGCGCCGGCTGCTCCTGCGGCCCCCGCGTCGTCCTGATCCCTGACCCATATGTAGGCCACGTCGTATGCGCGTCATCAAGAAGTACTTCATCACCGGGCTGTTGATCTGGGTTCCGCTGGCCATCACCCTCTGGGTGCTGGGCCTGCTGATCGCAACCCTGGAAGGCTTTGTGCCCAGCTTCTTGTCGTCGCAGTCGCTGGTCGGCATCGACATCCCCGGCTTTCGCTTCGTGCTGGTCATCGTGGTGGTGTTGTTGACCGGCATGTTTGCCGCCAACCTGCTGGGCCGCACCCTGGTCGAGCAATGGGAAGCCTTGCTGGGCCGTATTCCGCTGGTGCGCTCCATTTACAATTCGGTCAAGCAGGTCAGCGATACGGTGCTGGCACCCAATGGCCAGGCGTTTCGCCAGGCCGTGCTGGTGCAGTACCCGCGTGCCGGCTCATGGACCATCGCCTTCCTGACGGGCGTGCCCGGCGGCGAAGTCGCCGGCTACCTGCCGGGCGAGCACGTCAGCGTCTATGTGCCCACCACGCCGAACCCCACGTCGGGGTTCTTCCTGATGATGCCGCGCGACCACGTCGTCGAATTGCAGATGAGCGTGGACGCCGCCTTGAAGTACATCGTTTCCATGGGCGTCGTGGCGCCACCGGCCCAACCGGCCGTGGCCGCCGCCCCCATCCCGACTGCCCCGGCCGTCGATTCGTAATTTTTACGCTGAAAACACAGCACCTAGGAGTCATCCCGCAATGCGTACCTGCTACACCGGCGAGGTTTGCCGTGATCATCTCGGCCAGACTGTCACCCTGTACGGCTGGGTGAACCGCCGCCGCGACCACGGCGGGGTCATCTTCATCGACCTGCGCGATCGCGCGGGGCTGGCGCAGATCGTGTTCGACCCCGACAACGCCGCCTTCGCCACCGCCGAGCGCCTGCGCAATGAGTTCTGCATTCGCGTCACGGGCCTGGTGCGCCCGCGTCCCGAAGGCACGGCCAACCCCGAACTGGCTTCGGGCGAAATCGAAGTGCTGTGCAAAGAAGTCGAGATTCTCAACGCCTCGATCACGCCGCCGTTCCAGCTCGACGACGACAACCTGTCCGAGACCACGCGCCTGACGCATCGCGTACTGGATCTGCGTCGCCCGCAGATGCAGCGCAACCTGATGCTGCGCTACCGCGTGTCGATCGAAGTGCGCAAGTTCCTGGACCAGCTCGGGTTCATCGATATCGAGACCCCCATGCTGACCAAGAGCACGCCCGAAGGCGCGCGCGATTACCTGGTGCCTTCGCGCGTGAACGCCGGGCACTTTTTCGCGCTGCCGCAGTCGCCGCAGTTGTTCAAGCAGATGCTGATGGTGTCGGGCTTTGACCGCTATTACCAGATCACCAAGTGCTTCCGCGACGAAGACCTGCGTGCCGACCGCCAGCCCGAATTCACCCAGATCGACTGCGAGACTTCGTTCCTGAACGAAGTCGAGATCCGCCAGATCTTCGAGGACATGATCCGCCACGTCTTCAAGACCGTGCAGAATGTCGACCTGCCCGCGCCGTTCCCCAAGATGACCTGGACCGAAGCCATGCAGCGCTACGGTTCCGACAAGCCCGACCTGCGCGTGAATCTCGAATTCACCGATGTTACCGACATCATGCGCGATGTGGACTTCAAGGTGTTCGCGGCCGCCGCCACGGCGGCGGGCAGCCGCGTGGTTGCCCTGCGCGTGCCGGGCGGCGCCGAGCTGTCGCGCAGCGAAATCGACGCCTACACGCAGTTCGTGGGCATCTACGGCGCCAAGGGCCTGGCCTATATCAAGGTCAATGACGCGGCCAAGGGCCGCGAAGGCCTGCAATCGCCCATCGTGAAGAACCTGCACGATGCCGCGCTGGCCGAACTGGTCAAGCGCAGCGGCGCGCAAGACGGCGACATCATTTTCTTCGGTGCCGACCGCGCCAAGGTCGTCAACGACGCCATCGGCGCGCTGCGCGTGAAGATCGGCCACAGCGAATTCGGCAAGAAGACCGGCCTGGCTTCCACTGACTGGAAGCCGCTGTGGGTGGTCGACTTTCCCATGTTCGAGTACGACGAAGAAGACGGCCGCTACACCGCCGCGCACCATCCGTTCACCAGCCCCAAAGACGGCCACGAAGACTTCCTGGAATCCGATCCCAGCAAGGCCTTCGCCAAGGCCTACGACATGGTGCTCAACGGCTGGGAAATCGGCGGTGGCTCGGTGCGTATCCACCGCGAAGAAGTGCAGAGCAAGGTATTCCGCGCCCTGAAGATCGGCCCGGAAGAAGCTCGCGAGAAGTTCGGCTTCCTGCTCGACGCCTTGCAATACGGCGCGCCCCCGCACGGCGGCATCGCCTTCGGCCTGGACCGCATCGTCACCATGATGACCGGCGCCGAATCCATCCGCGATGTTATCGCTTTCCCTAAGACGCAGCGTGCCCAGTGCCTGCTGACGCAGGCGCCGTCCGAGGTCGACGAAAAGCAACTGCGCGAGCTGCATATCCGCCTGCGCAATGTTGAAGTGAAATGAAGTAATCTGCGGGCAGAGGGTGCCGCCGGCGTCAAGGCGGCACCCGCCCGCTACCCCAGGGCCGGGGCGGTTCAAGCCGCCCGGCCCGCCGCATAAGAAAAGGCGCCATTCGGTTTATGTCGCTTATCCGCGTAGTCAGCTACAACATCCATAAAGGGCGTTCGGCCTTGGGCCGGCGCGAATCGCTGAACGACCTGCGCCTGGGGTTGTACGGCCTGCGTCCCGACCTGGTGTTCCTGCAGGAAGTGCAGGGCCGCAACGACCAGTTGTCCGTCCTGGATGCCCAGCACGAATCGCTGGCCGCGGCGCTGCGCCTGGACGTAGCCTATGGCTGCAATGCCATCCGCAACCGCTCCGACCATGGCAATGCGCTGCTGTCGCGCTATTCCATCCTGGAACACGAAAACCAGGACATCTCCGACCATCGGCTGGAACAGCGCGGCCTGCTGCATGCCCGCATCCAGGTCGATGGCCGCGACGTGCATTGCTTCGTGGTGCACCTGGGCCTGTTCGCCGGCAGCCGCACCCGCCAGATCCAGGCCCTGGCCGACCGCATCGGCCGGCTGGTGCCCGAGGGCGATCCCATCCTGGTGGCGGGCGATTTCAACGACTGGGGCGACCGCCTGGCGCCCTTGTTCGTGCAGCAATTGGGCCTGTACGAAGTATTTTCCAATGCCCCGCGCAGCCATGGCGGCGACCTGCCGCGCCTGCGCGATTCGGTGCGGCGGTTGGGCAACGTGCTGCGCGGCGTGCCCAACAACGTGGCCGTGCTGGAACGCAACAACCAGCTTGGCATGGGCGGTGCCTACTGCCCACTGCCGCCGCCGCGCACTTTCCCGGCGGTGTTCCCATGGTTCCGGCTCGACCGCATCTACCAGCGCGGCTTCGCCGTACGCAGTGCCCGGGTGCTGCGCGGCCGCGAATGGGCGCGGCTGTCCGACCACGCGCCCCTGTTGGCGGAGCTTGAGTTGCCGTGAAGGCGGACATCGTCAGGCTGGACTGGACCGACGACAACGCCATCGAACTGCTGCAGAATGGCGCTGACTTCTTTCCGGCACTGTGTCGCGCCATCGGTGCCGCGCGCGTCAGCGTGCACCTGGAAACCTATATCTTCGTGATCGACCGTACTGGCGAGCTTGTGCTGCAAAGCCTGGAACAGGCGGCGCGGCGCGGCGTGAAAGTACGGGTGGTGCTCGATGGCTTCGGCAGCGCCGACACGGCCCGCGCCATCGGCGACCGTATCGTGGCGGCGGGCGGGTATTGCCGCGTCTACCGGCCCGAGCCGCCCTGGTACGGCCGCCTGGTGCCGTCGCGCAGCCGGCTGCGCCGCCTGCATCGCAAGGTAGCGGTGGTGGATGGTGATATTGCCTTTGTCGGCGGCATCAACATCGTCGACGACTACGACGACCTGGACCCCAGCGACGATATCCCCGCGGCGCGTTTCGATTTTGCCGTGCAAGCGCGGGGGCCGCTGGTGGCTTATGCGGTGCATGCGCAAGACCTGCTGTGGGTGCGGCTGAACTGGACCCGGCTGCGCCGCCATCCGCGTGAATGGCCACGCCTGCGCCTGGGGCGGCCGCGCCCGCCGTCCGCCGGACAGGTGGGCAGCCAGCGCGCAGCGCTGGTGCTGCGCGACAACTTGCGCTTTCGGCAAACTTTCGAGCGGGCCTACTTGTACGGCATCCAGCATGCGCGGCGCGACATCCTGATCGGCAACGCGTACTTCTTTCCGGGCCGCCAGTTCCGCAAGGCACTACTGCAGGCCGCCGCGCGCGGCGTGCGCGTGCGCCTGCTGCTGCAGGGCAAGATCGAATACCACATGCAGTACTACGCCACCCGCTCGCTGTACGACCAGCTATTGCGCGGCGGCATCGAGATCTACGAATACATGCCCGGCTACCTGCACGCCAAGGTGGCCGTCATCGACAACATGGCCATGGTGGGCTCGTCCAACCTGGACCCGTTCAGCCTGCTGCTGGCGCGCGAGGCCAACGTGGTGGTCGATGACCAGCCGTTTGCATGGGACCTGCAGCACCGCCTGGAAGACGCCATTGTCCTGGGCGGGCGTTTCGTGCGGCCGCTGGACTACCACCGGCGCGGCTGGTGGCGGCGCTGCGTGGATGCCGCGTCGTACACCTTGCTGCGCATCGGTGTGGCGCTGACGGGGCGGTCGGGGGAATATTGAGTCTGTGCGCCGTCCGGTGCCAGGCCCACAAAGCCCAGCTCATCGCGTGCGATCAGCGGATCGCCGGTACGCAGGAACTCGTGGAAGATGAACGGCATCCGGTACGAGAAACGCCGCGCGCCGTCGGCACGGCGATAGGCCATGGTAATTACGTTGTCGCCGGACGTCATCCCGGATTCAACAAGAGAACAAGACCGTCAGCGGAATGTCTTGCATTACGCAGGCGGGGCCTTCATGGTTTGCAGAACATGGCGCACGACCTCGTCGGCGGCTTCTGCCTGCTTGTCATCCGAAACAGTGAACTTGATTTCTTCCAGTTTGTTTTCGGCCTCGAATAGTGCAGACCGCAGCCATTTTTCATCGAGCGCCACGATTTCCTGTTCGGACTGGAGCAATGCGGCTTGCACTTGCTCGATGCTGGACTGCCTGGACAGGAACGCGTGGCAGGCTTGCTCCACGCGTTGTACAGATTCTGGGTATAGCCACGTATTCATTGTCCTCCCCGTCGAAGTAGGGTCACGACGGTATTTCCGCCATTCTCGGTTACAGCGCCAACGTTACCACTCCAGTAGGTGGTGCGGGTCACGCCGTTCACTATGCTGCTGGTGGGCTCTCCCGTGCGAATGACGTGTTCGACGATGTTCGGAGAAATGTTGCGGCCGGCCCCGACCGTGCCTGCCGGGGCGCCCAGCCCCGAAGGCTGCATGCGATCCACGGCATGCTGGGAATAGAGGCGATCGCCGATCTGCGCATACGTTCGGTCGCCCTGGGCGACTTTCGGATAGTCGTTCCATGATCCCCAACGCAGTGAATCGGGCGTGGACGGCACGGTTTCGGCAGGCCGGGGGCCGGTCGCTTGCCTGGGCGTCTGCGGCGTTTCCGCCGAGGGCCGCGGCGTCGACCGCCCAAGCGGCCGCGGCGCCAGCCGGTTCGCCCCGCGCGTCAGCAAGGCGATGACGGCACCCACCCCCATGGCGATGACGCCCTTGGCAAACTGCTCGGCGGCCTGGTCCAGTTCACCTGTGCTGGACGCATTCATGGTCAGGTTGAAAAACCGCATCAGGTACTTGATGCCGTCGAAAATGGCCCAGCCCGCCAGGGTGAAACCGATGGCCAGCAGTGCCGCGTCGGCCACGAAGCCCACGCCGATGGCATGCGAGCCGGCCCACACCACCAGCACGCCCACTACGATGGCCAGGCTTCTGCCGCTGAGCGCATTGAGCAGCTCGTTGCCCAATGCCGCGGGCATGTACTGGGGGGACTTGTTCAGCACATAGCTGAACCGGTCGGCCAGCGACCACTGCGTTACAGGCCCGACCGGGTTGCCGGACAGCACGGCCGGCTGCACGTTGCCATTGCCGTCGTTGCCCGAGGTATCCGGCAGCGCCACCGCGGCAATCTGGCCGACCTGCATCAGCGCCATCATCTGCTCGGTGGTCTGCTGCGGCGAATAGTGGCCGGCGACGGAACCCGTGCAGATCAGCCGGCGGTACAGGGCGGCCAGCTTGGCCAGCGAGGCGTCGTCGCGCAGGTGCGGGTACAGCACGGTGCGCAAGCGGGCGGGGTCGCGGATGATCAGCGATTGCGAGACGCCCTGGAATACGTTCCAGGGGCCGATTAGCAGGAGCTCACCGCCACCGCGAAGCGCGGCGACGTCTCCGGACCTTTCAAGTGATCTGACGTCCATGGGGCATGTCGTTGTGCGGTGGAAACCGGTACAGCGCAGCCCGGGCGTGCCCACGGATGCGGGCCAGGCGGAACCGCGCCGGGGCAGCGGAATCCTAACAATCTTTGCCACCAGGCATCGGGAAACTACAAAAATTGTCGCTTTTGTTTCAGATTGACATCCTGAGAGCTACGTGGGATTTGCGGAAAGAACCGCGTCGAATTGATCGGCAGGGGCGCGTTCTGCCACTTCTGTGTCTGTGGCAGGTGCCTGACTCCCGCCCGGGTGTCAGATACTGAAAGGTGGCGCGGCCTTTGGTCGACAGCGGTGTCAGGCAGGCTGGCGAGCCAGATACCAGACAATACCCAGCGTCAGCCCGCCTGCACCCGCGGCCCCGGCCAGCGCACCAGTCCCAGTACCAGGGCCGTTCCCACCAGAATCACCGCCGCCCCGGAAAGAATCTGGGTGGTCAGCACTTCGTCCAGGAACCACACGCCCCACAGCACGCCGAACACCGGCACCAGGAAGGTGACGCTGACCGCGGCGGTAGGCCCCACGTTGGCAATCAGCCGGAAAAACACAATGTAGGCCGTTCCGGTACACACCAGCGCCAGCGCGATGGTGGCGCTCCAGGCCTGCCATGACACCGGTTGGGCCGGCCAGGTGGCGATGGCCAGCGGCGCCAGCACCAGCGAGGCGGCCACCATGCTGCCCGTGGCATTGGACAGGGCGTCGACGTCGCTCAGGAAGCGCTTGGTCCAGTTGGCGGCAATGCCATAGAACAGGGGGGCCGATACCGCTGCCAGGACAGCCGGGCCATGGCCGCCGGCACCGAAGTCGAGCTTGTCCCACACCAGCACCACGATGCCCAGCAGGGCAATGGCCAGGCCCAGCGCGCGAGTCCAGGGCAGGCGGTCTTTCAGCCACAGCCAGCCAATGACGGCGCCCCACACGGGCGTTACCGCATTGGCCACCGACATGAAGCCCGCGCCCAGCGACTGCGCGGCGTAGGCATACAGCAGGAAGGGAATGGCGGAATTCAGGGCGCCCACCACCAGGATTGCCTTCCAGCGGCGCGCGATCAGCGGCAGTTTGCCGCGCAGCGCGGCCAGCGGCAGCAAGGTCAGCGCGGCCAGGCCGACGCGCAGTTCCATCAGCGGACCGGGGCCGAATTCGGGCACGGCTATGCGCATGAACAGGAACGATCCGCCCCACACCGCTGCCAGCAGCAGCAAGTCCCGCAAGTCGCGATAGCGCATGAATGGAGTGTCCGGTCAGGATTTGCGCCGGTCGGCGGCGCGGGTCAGGATGTTCTTCATTTTGACGCGGTGCGCCAGGTAGGCGCTGCCCAGGGCAAGCAGCGCGCAGATCACCAGGCCGATGCGCACGCCGTCCAGCACCGAGCTGCGCCCGATGACGATGCCGACCAGCGCCGTGCCGACCGCGCTGCCGATGGCACGCGTGGTTTGCACCAGGGCCGAGGCCACGCCCACGTCGTGCCGCTCGCTGAGCATCTGCATGAACAGCGTCAGGTTCGGTAGCAGGAAACCCAGGGCGCAGCCGTTGACGAAAAACGCCGCCAGGATCCAGGCCGTAGAGGTGTCGGCCCCGAACGCCAGCACCATCAGCGATCCCACCGCCAACAGGCAGCCGCCGAACACCATCAGGCGCTGCGGTTCGCTTTGCCTGGGAAACAGGTAGCCGTTGATGATGCTGCCGATAGGAATGGCAGCCACCAGCGGTGTCAGCAGCAGGCCGGCCTGGCTGGGCGTGTAGCCCATTTCCGTCTGCAGCAGTAGCGGACTGTAGAAGATCAGGATGAACATCACCGCGCCCACCGCCAGCGCGGCCAGGTTGAGCAACTGCGGCTCGCGCTGGGCAATGACGCGCAGCGGGAAAATGGGCGAGGACACGCGCCGCTCGTAGGGCAGCAGCAGGGCGATGGCGGCCACCCCGGCCAGCGCCAGGGCAAGCGCCAGCATGGGTTGCGCGTGCTCGCCGGGGGCAAAAGCCAGTTCCATGGCGGCCAGCGGGGCGCTGACGGCGATGACAAGCAGCAGGCTGCCCAGCCAGTCGACCCGCCGCCTGCCTTGCCCGGCATGCAGGGACCGAATGCGCGGAAAGTAGCGCGCCAGCAGGAACAGCGCCATCACCGCGGCGATGGGCGATATGAAAAACGCCGCCCGCCAGCCCAGCGCCTGGGTGGCCGCGCCGCCCAGCAGCGGGCCCACGCCGCTGGCCATGGCGAAGGCCGCCGATACCAGCGCCAGCCAGCGCACCCGTTCCTTGGCGTCGGGGAACAGGTCGGCCGGCGCGGCGAAGGCGGTAGCGATCATCATGCCTCCGCCTATCCCCTGCAGGGTCCGGAACGCGATGAGCTGTTCCATGGACTGCGCCAGCCCACAGGCGATCGAGCCCAGTGCGATGATCGACACTGACAGCAGCATCAGGGGCTTGCGCCCGAACAGATCGCCCAGGCGGCCGAAAATCAGGATGGACGCGGCCGTGGCCAGCAGATAGCCCGTACCCACCCAGGCATAAAGGGCCATGCCGTTGAGCGCCGCGGCCACGCGCGGCAGGGTGGTGCTGACTATGGTGGAGTCGAAGGCGGCCAGCACCACCGTGGCGGACACGCCGGCCATGGCCATCAGCAGGTCGCGGCGGGAGCGGGGAGTGTCGGGGGGAGTATTGGGCGCAGGCGGAGCGGGCGTCGTCATGGCGCCAAGCATATCACCGCGTGCTTAGGGATTTCACCTATTTGTAAAGCGTGTGATACCCCAGGATGACCAGCACCACGGCCGCCACTGCCAGCCACGACCAGCGCGAGGATACCAGTCCGCGTTCCGGCTCTTCGGGCTCGGGCGGCGGGGCCGTGCGCGGTTGCTTGGCCATGTGGTCGATGAAGGCGGCGAAGAATTTCTCGACCAGCTTGCCGCCGGCCTTCATGAGAACAGGCTCGCCCACCTTGCCCAGCGATCCGCCCGCCATGGCGGCTACGGTGTACGCCAGGCGGGTGCCTTCGTCTTTGGGGGTAAGGGTGATCTGGGCGGTGCCGATGGCCAGGCAGGCGGTTTGGCTTTTGCCGTCGAAGGCCAATGAGCAGCCATGGGGCGGGTTCAGTTCGGACAGCAGCACCTCGCCTTCGTAACTGGCTTCCAGGCCGGCCACGTTCGCGTGCAGGGACAAGGCGTATTCGGTGGGGGTGCGCCGCTCGACGTTGACACAACCGGGCAGGCACTTTTGCAGCACCCCAGGGTCCATCAAGGCATCCCACGTCTGGTGCGGCGTGGAGGGAATCCATTGGGCATCGGCTATCCGCACGGCTGTCTCCTAGCTGCGAGCCTGCAGGTCTTCAGTCTTCAGGTCTTTTGAACCTATTCTGGCCCTAAATCCCGTGCTTGGCTAGAGGCGGGCGCCGACAGGGCCGTCAGCAGGGCGATCAGCGTGATGTACAGGCTGACCGAACGCATACCGCGGAACATCAGCTCGGTAAGCCCGAAAACGGCAAAACCCAGGCATACGGCCAAGCCCATCGCGGCAGCGGTACGCTGCGCTTGCGGCAAGCCGTAGCGCAGTCGGCGCACGAACGACCAGGCTGGCGCCAGGTACAGCACCAAGAGGGCAATGCCGCCCGGCAGGCCGTAGGTGACCAGGGCCATCAACAGGTCGTTGTGCGGCTCGCCGAAATTGTCGGCAACATAGGGCGAAACTTCACCGGCAGCGGCACGCCGTTGCAGCGCATGCGCGAAGCTCGCGCCCCCGCCTATGCCAGACCAGGGGTCGCCGGCAATGAGCTTCGCCGATGCACCCCACAATTGCAGGCGGATGCACATCGAGGTGTCGGCGGTGGGGGCCACGGTCAGGCATTGCCGGATTTCATGCACGCCGTTGGCTACGCGCTCGCGCAACGCTGAACTCGAAGCACCTATGGCCGCCGCGGCGAGCACGATGGCCACCAGTACGGCCACGGCCCGCAGCGGCTGGCGGGGCCAGCGCGCCAGTACCAGGCCGATGGCAGCGAAAACAGGAATCGCCATCCAGCCTGTGCGGGTCTGGGTCAGGATGAACCCGCCGAACGTGACCACGACCACTGCGATTTTCAGCACACGTTCCGCCTTGGGGCGGCGCGTCAGTTGCCAGCCCAGGCTGTACAAGCACAACACCGCCATCAGCAGCATCAGGTTGCCATAGCCGACGGCATTGAACTGCGGGGTAAGTGGACGCTGCAGCATGGGCCCCGTCAGGTAGGCAGCCACGGCCGTGGCTGCGAGCCCGGCAATCAAGGGGCCCCAGGCGAACTGGCGCAGGCGATTGCGGTCCAGCAGCAGAAAGGCTGCCAGCAGGCACGGAAAACCCAATGCGATGCGCAGTCCGCGCTCGATTTCTGCGCCGCTCCATTCTGCATTCAGCAACTGGCTGAACACCGCTGCCACCAGCGGCAGGCACAGTGCCAGAGCCAGGTGGCGATAAGGGCGCAGCGGCTGCCAGCGTTGCGGCGCCGGCGTAGCCGCAAGAACGAGGGCACAGATGAGGGCCAGCAAATAAAACAATCCGCTGCCGCCGCCGATGGTCAGTGTCAGCACGGGCAGCAGGCCCACCAGGATGGCGACCCAGGTGGTGTAGCGTGAGATCGGATACGTCATGAAAAGCCGCCGCCGGGATATGGGTGCCTTCAAGTGGCCCACACATAGGCGGATGATGCTACAAAATGAAGAAAATGAAATAAAATTTATCCGTAATTTACACGACTGTGCGAATTGCCATACGGATGAGTAGAGAAAAAATCGTCGCTGTCATGGTAGCGCAACGTATCCAGGAGAGCACATTCTGCCCATGAAAACCCAACTACCGGGCGGAGTATAGCCAAGAGGCCCAAATTTCTGGCAGGTGGGTTCTTTCCGCCGGTTGCCCCATGCCCCGTAGCATCTGCGGACCAATCGAGCATTCAGAAATGCGCACGCCCCGCTTGCAACCCATACAATCCGCCCGGGTCCTGCGCCAATGGGGCCCTAATGTAGCTATGACATGCAATATTTGTTGACCGCGTTTCTAACTTCACTGGTATTCACCGCACTCATCGTGCGGTGCCGCTGCCTGCATAACGGCCTGACGGCGGACCATGAACTCCATGGTGTGCAGAAATACCACACCAAGCCCGTTCCGCGCATCGGCGGGGTGTCCCTGGTGGTTGCCATGGCGGCCACCTGTACGGTGGCGGCCTTGCGCGAACCGCAAGAGCTGCCTGAAATGCTGTTGCTGCTGGCGGCTGCCACTCCGGCCTTCGCCGGCGGGCTGGCCGAAGACCTGACCAAGCGCGTACGGGTACTGACCCGCCTGCTCCTGGCGATGGCGTCCGGGGCGCTTGCGTATTTCTTGCTGGGGGCCGCGGTCACCCGCGTGGACATCATCGGGCTGGACTGGCTGCTGCAGTTCGGCGCCATATCCTTTGTTTTCACGATCGTGGCGATCAGTGGCGCGGCCAACGCCATGAATATCATCGATGGCTATAACGGCCTGGCTGCCGTGGTGTCGGCGATGATCTTCGCGGGTTTCGCCTATGTCTGCTTCTATTTGGGCGACCGCATGCTGTTGATCGTTGCCCTGGGCATGCTGGGCGGCGTGGTGGGGTTCCTGATCTGGAATTATCCGCGCGGCCATGTCTTCCTGGGCGACGGCGGGGCATACTTCCTGGGGTTCATGATCGGCGAACTGTCGGTGCTGTTGTTGGCGCGCCATCCCGACGTATCGGCCTGGTTTCCCTTGCTGCTGTGCATTTATCCCATCTTCGAGACGCTGTTCTCCATCTATCGCAAGCGGTGGTTGCGTGGCCGCTCGCCCGGCGCGCCCGATGGCGTGCATCTGCACATGCTGATCTATAAGCGGGTGGTTCGCTGGGTGGTGGGCTCGCGCGAGGCCCATCATCTGACCTGGCGCAATTCGCTGACTTCGCCATATCTGTGGCTGCTGTCGTCGCTGGCGGTGATTCCGGCCGTGCTGTTCTGGCAGATGCCCATCATGCTGATGCTGTGCGTGGCGGTATTTTCGATCACTTATGTGGTGTTGTACCGCCGGCTGGTGCTGTTTCGCATGCCCAAGTGGATGGTGCTGAAAAAGAAAAAGCGGCACAGGGCCTGAGACGGCACGGCATGATTATCTTCGTACGCTCTTACATCGCCGATCTGGACGCGCGCCTAGCCAAGTATTTCAAGGCGCTGGACGCTGCCAGTTTGCCGTTTCGCTTCATCGGATGGAACAAAACCGGCGCGGTTGCAAAGACGTCGGATCCCCGGGTCGATTATTTCGAACGCCGTGCGCGCTTGGGCGCAGGCTGGGCCAACGCCGCGGCGCTGATGCTGTGGAACCTGTATATCCTGCGCCACCTGTTGCGCCATCGCGCGCAGGTTCGCGTGGTGCACGCTGTAGACCTGGATTGTGCGCTGGCTTGCTGGCTATTCTGCGCCATCTTCCGGCGCAGCCTGGTATTCGACATTTACGACAAGTACACGGCCGTGCGCAACATCGGAGGCCTGCTGGGGCGCACTCTGGATGCGCTCGAGCGCCGCGTAGCCTTTGCTGCGCCACTGACCCTGCTGGCCAGCCAGGACCGCCTGGCGCAGCATGGCATTCCGGCGGGACGCGCCAATGTGCTGGTGCTTGAGAATGTGCCCTACGCCAGCATGCCTGAACCGGTGCCGGGCGATGCCCGGCCGCCCTGGAAACTTGGCTATTTCGGTGTGCTCGAAGCCCGCCATCGGGGCCTGGAAGACCTGCTGGCCGTATGTGCCGAGCGTGCCGATGTCGAGTTGCACGTTGCAGGCTACGGCGCCTTGCAGGACGATTTCAGCGCAGCCGCGCGTCAGTGCGCCAATGTGTTTTTCCATGGCCCCCTGCCCAGCGACCAGGGGTTGGCGCTGATGGCGCGCACCGACGTGATCGTGGGTTGCTATTACCCGTCGGTGGCCAACCATGCCTATGCGTCGCCCAACAAGTACTACGAACACCTGCTGCTGGGCCGCGCGATGGTGACCACGCGCGGCACGCCGCCGGGCCGCCGAGTGGTGGAGCATGGCACCGGGTGGGCGCTCGAGCCCGGGGCCGCGGCGCTGCGTCAATGGCTCGATACCCTGACCAGCCAGGCGGTGCGGCAGGCTGGCGAGCGGGCCTATGCCTTGTGGCAGCAGCGCTATGCCGCATATTTCCAGACCCACTATTGCGGGGCTTATGTCGCGCGCATCCGTGCACTGCTCAACCAGGAGGGCGCCGATGTTGCCTGAACCTCCTGGCGTGTCCATCGTCATGCCGGCCTATAATGCGCAGCGCTTCATCGGCGCGGCGATCGAGTCCGTATTGGCCCAGACGCATACGCATTGGCAGCTCATCGTCGTCGATGACGCCTCGGACGATGGCACCGCTGGCCTGCTGCGCGCCTTCCAGCAGCGTGACCCGCGCGTACATTATGAGCGCATGTCCAGCAACCAGGGCGTGGTGGCTGCTCGTAATCGGGCGCTGGAGTTGGCGCAAGGGCGTTATGTGGCGTTCCTGGACAGCGACGATCTCTGGGAGCCGACCAAGCTTGCGCGCCAGGTCGCGTTCATGGAGCAATCCGGTACGCTGGTTTCTTATGCTGACTACCTGCGCGTCGACGAAGCTGGACACATATTGTCGCGCGTGCGCAGTCCCGCCAGGGTGGGGTACGCCGATATGCTCAAATCCAACCAGATCGGCAACCTGACCGGCATTTTCTTGCGTTCGGCCTTGGCCGACCTGCGGTTCGAGTCCGTGCGCCATGAAGATTATCTGTTTTGGCTGCGCGCGCTCGCACGAGTTGGCCAGGCGCGGGCCACGCCATCAGACGAGCCGCTGGCGCACTACCGCACCAGTGCGGGGTCGCTGTCGGCCAACAAGCTGCGCGCGGCCGGCTGGCAGTGGCGCATCTATCGCGAAGCGTTGGGGCTGTCGTATACCCGCAGCGCCTATTTGTTTACCTGCTATGCCCTGGCAGCCGTGCGCAAGCGGCGATCATTGCGCGGCATGTTTCAATAACCATTCAAATTCAAGTGGAATCAAGCAGTCGTGTCTCGGCAATCCAAACATAGTCCCTCATTGTTGTATTTGCTGAAAAGCCTGAGTACCAATCGGCAATTGATCAACAATCTGATCAAGCGCGAGGTGGTCGGACGTTATCGCGGCTCGGCGCTGGGCCTGCTGTGGTCTTTCTTCAACCCGGTGCTGATGTTGCTGGTCTATACCTTCGTCTTCAGCGTGGTGTTCAAGGCGCGCTGGCCGGGCGGCACCGAATCTAAGGCCGAATTCGCCCTGGTGCTGTTCGCTGGGCTGATCATTTTCAACCTGTTTGCCGAGTGTATCAACCGGGCGCCGTCGCTGATCCTGGGTAACGCCAATTATGTGAAAAAGGTCGTCTTCCCGCTCGAGATCCTGCCTTGTGTGTCGCTCGGGTCGGCGCTGTTTCACATGCTGGTCAGTTTGTTGGTCTGGTTGATTTTCTACATCTTCCTGTTCGGCGTTCCACACCTGACGGTACTGCTGTTTCCCCTGGTGATATTGCCTCTGATGGTGATGACACTGGGCCTGAGCTGGTTTCTGGCCGCGTTGGGGGTGTATTTGCGCGACGTAACGCAGTTCATCACCATCGTCACGACGGTGCTCATGTTCCTGTCGCCCATTTTCTATTCGGCCGAGGTCCTGCCGGAGCGCTATCGTCCCTTTCTGCATATCAGTCCGCTGACGCTGATCATCGAGCAGGGGCGCGATGTGCTGTTCTGGGGCAAGGGCATTACCTGGAGTACCTGGACGCTATACATGATTGCCGCCATCGTTGTTGCGACACTGGGATTCGCCTGGTTCCAGAAAACAAGGAAAGGGTTCGCCGATGTCTTGTGAACGTGTAATCTCGGTGGACAAGGTCTCGAAGCGATTCGAGATGTACGGGCAGCCGCGTGACCGCTTGCTGCAGTTTCTTTCTTTCGGCCGGCGGCAGTATTTCAAAGAATTCTGGGCTCTGCGCGACGTGTCGCTGGACGTCTGCAAGGGCGAAACCGTCGGTATCCTGGGGCGCAACGGCAGTGGCAAGAGCACGTTGCTGCAGATTATCGCCGGCACGCTCTCGCCCACTACCGGCGATGTGCAAGTGACGGGCAAGTTGGCCGCGCTGCTGGAACTGGGTTCGGGATTCAACCCCGAGTTCACCGGGCGCGAAAACGTCTACCTGAACGGTTCGGTGCTGGGTTTCTCGACGGCGCAGATGGATGCCCGGTTCGATGAGATCGCGGCGTTTGCAGATATCGGCGAACACCTGGATCAGCCAGTCAAGACTTATTCCAGCGGCATGTACGTGCGCTTGGCTTTCGCTGTGCAGGCCTGCGTGCAGCCTGACATTCTGATCGTCGACGAGGCACTCTCGGTGGGTGACGAGAAATTTCAGCGCAAGTGCTTCGACTATATCGAGGGGCTGCGCGTCGGTGGTTGCGCGATCTTGATCGTGACGCACTCGACCGCGACGGTCGAGAAATTCTGCCAGCGCGCCGCCCTGCTGCATCGTGGCGAATTGCACGCGCTGGGGCCCGCGAAGAACGTCATCGACCAATACCACGCGTTGCTGTATTCCGACGAGAAGACCTACCTGCGCTACTTGAACGCCAACCAGGGCCAGCAGCAGAGCGCCGTGGCCGTGGAAAGCGGCACTACCTCGCAGGCGCAGGACACGCCGGCCGCCGAATCGGAAGGCGACATGCGTGCCGCGATCCGTGCCTGGCAAGTGTGCGACGAGGGCGGCACAGCCTGCGAAGCCTTCCATAGCGGGCAGAAAGCCACTATTGCGGTCGATGTTGACGTATTTGCCCCTATTACAATGTTGCAGGCCGGCCTGCTGATTCGCACCATCGAAGGCGTATCCGCGTTCGGAACCAGCACGCTCTATCACGGGACCAGCTATCCTTCGCCCCAATCCGGGGATCGCTTGCGGGTCGAATTTGCCTTGGATTTGACGCTGGGCGAGGGCACTTATTTCGTCACCTTGGCAATCGCCGAGGAAGTGACGCAGGCGCATATGGAATACCTTGATCGCAAGACTGACGCCATTATCTTGAAGATCAGCCAGCGGCCTTTGCTGGGCGGCGGCATTGCAGCACTGCGCTCGTCGGTAAGCGTAGCCAAACTGTGAGTGCCTCATGCCTTCCCTGTTGATCATCACCGAACATTTCGACATAGGCGGCCTGGAAACGTACATCCGCGGGCAGGTGCGGGCCATGGCCCGGCTGGGGTGGCGTGTGTACATGGCGTGCGGCGGTGAGCCGCGTACCGAACTCTTGCCCACGGAAATCACCGCATTGTGCCCAGGCCTGTCGCTTGGCGTCGAGGCCACTGCCGCCGACCTCTTGCGCGCGACACGGACCTTGCGGACGTTCATCCAGCGCCATGGTATTACCCATGTGCACGCGCATCCTTTTATCTGCCTGTTTCCGGCGCTGCTGGCAGCCAAGCTCGAAGGGTTGCCCTATGTGGCAACCCTGCACGGCCCCAGTTCGCTAAGCGGCGGCTATGGCCCGCTCAACGACTTTCTGCTGTCTGGCGTGGTATTGCCTCACGCCGACCGGGTCGTCGCCGTCTCGGAAGAGGTGCGTGCCCTGGCTGCGTCCTACATGGATGATGAATGCTTGCTGGTACAGCCCAATGCGGTCGATCTGCAGCTATTCCAGCCGCAGTCGCCGGTGGCGGACGGGCTGGCGCGCTGGCTGGTCGTCAGCCGCCTGGATGCCTTCAAGACAGTCGGTATCCGGCAGTTTGCCAGCCATGCGCGTACGGCCGGCTTGCCGGGCGTCGATATCGCGGGTGAAGGTCCCGCGCAGGCACAGTTGCAAGAGCAACTGGCGCAGGACGGCTTGGCGGAGTTTGTGCGTTTTCTGGGCGTGCGTGCCGATATTCCCGAACTGATGCGCGCCAGTTGCGGCGTGGCAGGCATGGGCCGCGTGCTGCTAGAAGGCCTGGCTAGCGGCAGACCCTGTTGCCTGGTCGGTTACGACGGTGTCAAGGGTATCGTCGACCGCGCATTATTCGACGCAGCGGTTACCGCCAACTTCTCCGGACGCGGCCTGCCCAATATTTCGGCCGAGCAATTGCGCGCGCAATTGGCCAACCATCCGCCTGGCAGCAATACCGAGCTGCATGACAAGGTTGCGAATGCTTATGCAGAGTCGCGGATCTGGCAGGGGTTTGCCGACGGCCTTGCCGTCCTGCCGGCCCGGCCGGCGCCGCTGCTGGCGCCGTTATACAGCCTGATCCAGTCCGACAGTGCGCAGGCCGATGCGTTGCCCTATCTGAGATCGGATGCGTTCTTCTACGAGGTGGGCCGGGTCGTGCACGGCTCCCGGCATTTTTCCGCGGGATTGGCAGCTTCGTTTGACTTCTATTTCCAGCGCGCCCGATGGCTGGTCGCAACGAATGAACTGGCGCCGCTGATTGCATCGCTGGCCGAGCAGCAGGCGCATCTGGATGCGCAACTCGAGACTCTGCTGGAGCGTGAGCGCCCGGTCGAAAAGGGTCCTTTTGACTCTTGGTGGTCAAGGCTGGCCGGCCGGTGGGTTCGCGATTGATGATTGCACTGCCACCTATGGACGGGTCGGCCCGCATGGCCGCCGCTTCCGCTCAGACATATAAAAGTAAAAGCGCTTAGCTGCATGGCCTGCGCCGCAATGCCGCAGGCCATGGTTGGCAAGAATGTGGGATGGAAATGAAAAAACTCAAAGGTTTCGCAGTTTCGTGGTTCTTCGCGCCCTATATCGGTTCTGCCGATCTGGATTTTTTCAAGCGCATCAAGGATACGAACCTGTCTTATACGGTGGTGCAGGCTGCGCGCGAACGGCGCGATGATCAAGTATTGAAATATGCCTCGACCGATATCGAGCGCATCGAGCTGCAGGTCGATCACGCAAATCCTCGCACCCAGTCGGCGCGCGCGGGATTCGTGCGGGGTGTGCTCGACGCGTTTGCGCGATCGGAAGAAAACTACGATTTCATCATCTCGCATTCCAACGAATTAATCAGCCATGCCGCGGCGGCCGAAATCAAGAAACTACACCCGAATATTCCCTGGATTGTGTACTTCGGTGATTTGTTCGTGCGCAATCCCTATGTCACCAAGGGATTTCCCCTTGCGGATGAGGACCGTACTATCGAGCGAGATACGCTACGCTTGGCCGATCGGGTGATTGTCAATAATACGTACCAGCGCGACTTGATGTTCACCGGAGACTTGGCACCGCTGGTCGACAAATCTGTTGTTGTCCCGCATTGTTTTGACCCGAGCATGTACCCGCCAACGGCAACGCATCGTAACGACAAGTTCGTTTTTTCTCATTTGGGCATGCTGTACTACATCAAGCGGACGGCCACCCCGGTGCTGCGGGCCGTGGATCGCCTGCTGGAAATTTACCCGGAATACCGCGGTCGTTTTGAAGTCCGATTCTACGGCGCGTCGCCCGGCGAGCAAGACCTGCATCAGCATGCTGCGATGCGCAATCCCAGCCACGTGCGGTTTGAAAAACCAGTGTCCTACGCAGAAAGCCTGCGCTTGATGTGCGAGGCAGACGCTCTGTTGCTGATCGACGGTCTGTTTTCACAGGAAGAGGACGGGCTGGACTGCAATCCCTTCTTTCCCGGAAAATTGACGGACTACATGGGCGCGCGTCGCCCCATAGCGTCAGTCACCATGCCTAAGGGACCAACCGCCGAGATCATGGCGCGTGCGGGAAACCTGGTGGCCGACGGCCGCATCGATCGCATTGCGTATGTATTGAAGCGATACATAGATCAGAAGATTACCCCCGACTATTCGGTTTACAACGAGTACACCGTCGACAATATCGCGCCATTGATGGAAAGCGCGATCCGGTCGGCAATCAAGGTTTGAGATATGAGCAATTACGACATCATCATCGTGGGCACAGGCTTCGCCGGTTCGATATTGGCTGAGCGCCTGGCTTCCCAGCAAGGGCGCCGGATACTGTTGATCGAGCAGCGCGATCATGTCGCCGGCAACATGTACGACTACCAGGACGAACATGGCGTGCGGGTACACAAATATGGCCCCCATCTGTTTCGCACCAATAGTCCGCGCGTGCTTGCGTATATTTCGCAATTTACCGGTTGGCATCCCTACCAGCACCGGGTGTTGGCCGAAGTGCAGGGCCAACTGGTGCCCGTGCCATTCAACCTGACCTCGCTCGAAAAACTCCTGCCCGATCAGGCGGCCGAGCTGAAGGAATTGTTGGTTGGGCAGTTTGGCATGGACGTCAAAGTGCCCGTGTCGGTGCTTCGCAAGCATGACGATCCGCGTATCAGCGAACTGGGCGACTTTATTTTCCAGAATATCTACCTGAACTACACGACCAAGCAGTGGGGAGACAAGCCCGAGAATCTGGACTTTGAAACCATTACCGCGCGGGTGCCGGTGCACTTGTCGTACGACGATCGCTATTTTCAGGAAAGCCACCAGGCGCTGCCTAAAGATGGCTACACGGCGATGTTCGAGAAAATGCTGGCGCATCCTCTGATCGAGGTGCGCCTTGGTACCAAGGCCAGTCAGGTGCTGAGCCTGCAGGCGGATGGGACCGTGCTGTTCGAGGGGCATCCGTTTGCCGGCACGGTGATCTACACCGGCGCGCTGGATGAGCTGTTCGAGTACCGGTATGGCGAATTGCCCTACCGCTCGCTGCGCTTCGACCTGGAAACGCACGCGATGGAGTACTACCAGCCGACCGCCACGGTGAATTATCCCAATACCCAGGCCTATACGCGCATTACCGAGTACAAGCACATGATGGAGGCCAAGCCGGCCAAGACGACCATCATGAAGGAATACCCGCAGGAGTACGATCGACGAGTGCCTGCCAAGAGCATTCCCTATTATCCAATTCCTAAAGACAGCAACGCCGAGCTGTATGCAAAATATCTGGCAGCGGCGGAGTCATACAAGCAACTGAAATTGGTTGGCCGGCTGGCCGAATACCGCTATTACGATATGAACAACATCATCGAGCGGGCTTTGGACGTATACGAAAAAGAACTTGCGGGCGGACCGAACTAATGCCGAAGGTCAGCGTAGTCGTACCAGTCTTCAACCTGGAGTTCTACATCGAACGCTGCCTGGCCTCTTTGGCCCGGCAGACTTGCCAGGATATTGAAGTACTGGTCATCAATGATGGCGGGACCGATGATAGCCAGTTGATTATCGACGAGTATGTGGCCCAGTATCCAGGCATTTTCAAGTCCTTCATCAAGCCCAACGGCGGGCATGGAGCCGCCTGCAACTATGGCATAGACCGCGCGGCTGGCGAGTACATCATCATTGTCGACGGAGACGATTTTCTCGATCCGGACGCCATCGAATTCATGTACGACAAGGCGCAGGCGACAGAGGCCGACCTGCTGATCGGCAATTTGCTTTATTGCTTCAGCGATCGCACCCAGCCTTTCAAGCCCCTGCCGTTCGAGTCCGAACGCGAGCTATCCGCCGAAGACCGCGACCAGTTGTACCGGAACTGGGCCACGCCCTGCGGCCGCATTTATCATCGCTCGATTTTTGCCGACCCCGACGTGCGCCTGCTGCCGGGTATTTTCTTTGCCGATGCCAATTTCACGCCCAAGAGCTATCTGGTGGCGAAGAAAATCTATTACGTAGACAAAGAGCTCTACAACTACGACATCACCCGGCCCACGCAGTCGATGCAGCAGACGGACAAGCGCATCCTGAATATCGTCCCGGCGCTGCAGGACATGCTGGCCTTCTACCGCAAGAAAGGCCAGTTCGAAGCCAAGCGCCGGCAGCTCATGTGGTACGTCGGCATGCATTGCGTGGCCTGGATTCAGCGTGTCAAGACGCTGCATGGATACCCGCGTTTGCAGGCGCTGCGCGAGATATTTGCGGTAGCCGACGAGAATTTCGGATCCGATTGGCTCAAGACGGGCATCGCCTGGGACATTTTCGGGCGCAAGGTGCATCGCGCGGTGAAGATTGCCCGGGTTTTCAACTATGTCCCCATTGTGGTGTTCTGGAAGCTGATGGGGGTCTGTGGCAAGATCGATCGCGGCGTGGAGCGGGTGCTGGAGTTTCCGCTGCGCGCCTATAGGGCGGTAAAGCGCCGCTTGCGTAACCGTCTGGGGGCGATGCTGTAACGCCGCCAGCAGGGCGGCCAGCTAAGTTGTGTTGTACATTTCCTGCTTTGATTGCACTGCCCCGCTTTGATGCCTACTCGCATTCTCATCGTCCGCACCTCCTCGCTCGGCGATCTGGTGCATATGCTGCCGGCCATTTCCGATATCGCGCGCCACGTGCCCGGTGTGGTCATCGATTGGGTCGCGGAAGAGGCATTTGCCGAGATCCCCAGTTGGCACCCGGCCGTGCACGAGGTCATCAAGGTGGCCCATCGGCGTTGGCGCAAGGCCTGGTGGTCGGCCCCCGTGAAGGCCGAGCGGCGTGCCCTGGCCGAGCGCCTGCGCGCCGTGCAGTATGACGTCGTGCTGGATATGCAGGCCCTGATGAAATCAGCCTGGCTGGTACGGCAGACGCGTGGCGTGCGCCATGGGCTGGACTGGCGCTCGGCCCGCGAGCCGCTGGCCTCGCTGTTCTACCAAGAGCGCCACCGGGTCGAGTTCTGGCAGCCGGCGGTAATTCGCCAGCGCAAGCTGGCCGCGCTGGCCTTCGGCTATACCTATAGCGGGCCGCCCGACTTCGGTTTGCAGGCCTTTGCGCGCCAGGCCCGGGAATTGGCGCAAGAGCAGGCCCGGGCCTGCGCCGCGGTTTCTGAGGAATGCGCCCGTCCGCACCATCACCTGAATACCGACCATGGCTATGCGGTCATCATGCCCTCGGCCAGCCGCGACGACAAGCTTTGGCCCGAAGACGACTGGCGTGCCGTATTCGCCCGGCTGCGCGAGGCGGGCTGCACGCTGCGCCTGCTGGCCGGCAATACCCAGGAAGCCGAGCGAGCCCAGGCGCTGGTGGCCGGGCTGGGCGGCGTGCAGGTGCTGCCGCGCATGGACCTGAGCGCCATTGCCCGCCAACTGGCGGGCGCGCGCATCATGGTGGGGCTCGACAGCGGCCTGACCCATCTGTCGGCCGCGCTGGGCCGGCCCACGGTGGGCATTTACCGGGCGTCCACGCCGGTGCGCACCCCCCTGATCGGCTCGAATTTCACCGCCAGCCTGGGCGATCGCGGCGCGCCTCCATCGCGCGAGGCCGTGCTGGCCTCGGTGGACCAGGCCCTGGCGGCCTACTGATATGCAGCCGCCCGCCGCTCCTGTGTTCCGGTGCCGCGCGGCGGCCGGCTGACATGCGGCGCGGCGCCTATACCCTGGCCCTGTACGCGGCAGCCCCGCTGGTGTGGCTGTGGATGGCCCGGCGCGCCCGGCGGGCCGGCGGCCGGTGGGGTATTTTCTCGGCGGCGCGCTTTGGGCGGCCCGACCCGGCCGAACCCGCGCCCTTCGCCCGGCCTCCAGTGTGGGTGCATGCGGTCAGCCTGGGCGAGACCCGCGCTGCCCAGCCCCTGGTCCAGGCGCTGCTCGAGCGTGGCCTGCCGGTCTTGCTGACCCACACTACCGCCACGGGCCGTGCCGAAGGCGCACGGCTGTTCCCGGCCGCCATCGCTGCCGGCCAATTGCGCCAGACATGGCTGCCCTACGATTTTCCCCCTGCCGTGCGCGGCTTCCTGGAACGCTATGCGCCGCGCTGCGGACTGCTGATCGAGCGCGAGGTATGGCCCAACCTGCTGGCGCGGGCACGCCAGCAGGGCGTGCACATGGCCTTGGTCAGCGCGCGTTTCTCGGCATCTTCGTTGCGGCAGGCCGGCTGGCTGGGCGAGGCGCTGCGCGGCGCCCTGGCGGGCCTGGACGCCGTGCTGGCGCAGACGCCCGAAGACGCCAGGCGCCTGGAACAGGCCGGCGCACGTCGCGTGCAAGTCACCGGCAATCTCAAGTTCGACCTGGCCTTGCCCGCTGGGCAAGTACAGGCCGGCAAGGCCTGGCGACAGGCGCTGGGACGGCCGGTGGTGGCCGTGGCCAGCACGCGTGAGGGCGAAGACGCCCTGTTCGCGCAGGCCATGCGCGTCCGTGCCGGCGGTGGCCGGCCGGTGCTGTATGTGCTGATCCCGCGCCATCCGCAACGTTTCGACGACGCGGCGGCGCAATTGCGCGACGCGGGGCTGTCGTGCCTGCGGCGCTCCCAGGCGGCGGCGCGCGCCGATGCCTTGCCGCCGGTGGATGGCGCCGTCGATGTGGTGCTGGGCGACACGCTGGGCGAGATGGCGTTCTACTACGCCGCCGCCGATGTGGCCATCGTGGCGGGCAGCTTCGTACCGCTGGGCGGGCAGAACCTGATCGAGGCCTGCGCGGCAGGCGTGCCGGTGGTGGTGGGGCCCCATACTTTCAATTTCAAGCAGGCGGCTGAAGACGCCATCGCGGCGGGCGCCGTATTGCGCGCCCCCGACGCGCCGGCGGCGCTGGATGCGGCGCTGGCCCTGCTCGATGACGACGAGCGCCGGCTGGCCATCGGCCAGGCCGCGCGTGCGTGGGCGGCCACCCATGCCGGCGCCACCGAGCGCACGCTGCGGGCGCTCGACGACTGGCTGTAGGGGCCTGCGCCCCGTTACGGCCGGATCTTCACCTTGTCGGCATTCAGTTCCTGCTTGAATGCGGCGCTGTCGCGCCCCGCGTCGTCGGGGCGGGCGCCCAGCCAGCCCTGGCCCAGGGCGTAGACCCACAGGTTGGCCAATACGATCAGCACGAAAAGCACACGCATCGCGGCACGCTCAGAGGGATTGCGGATCGGGTTGTGCGGCCAGCAGCGCCAGGCCGTCGAGTACGGGGCGGTCGAGGTAGGCGGGCACGGGCGGGGTGCCCGCCAACCCGCCGGCCTGGGCCAGCAAGCGTTCAGTTTCCTGTTGTACCTCGGGCCAGCCGCCGCCGGCCACATAAATGTCGGTCGAGCGTCCGTAGCGCTGGCAGGCCGCCAGCCATTGGCGCACTACGGCGCCTGCCTGCGCGGCTGCGATGCCCGATGCGATGGCCTGGTGAGTATCGACCGGGAAATCGGCCACCGGGCCATCGGCCAAGGGCAGGTTGGCGGTGCCGCGCGCCAGCGAGCTGCGCATCAGTGCCGGCCCGGGCAGGATCAGCCCGCCGATGAAAACATCGTCGGGCCCCACGGTATCGATGGTGGTGGCCGTGCCGAACGATGCCAGCACGAACGGCGGATGCGCCTGCGGCAGGCGGCTGCGCACGCCCAGCAGCGAGACCAGGCGGTCGGCGCCCAGTTGCGCGGACTGCGTATAGCGGTTGTGCAGCCCCAGCAATTGCAGGCGCGATGTGATCCAGTGCACCGGGCAGCCGTGCCGCGCCAGGGCGGTGCGGATGCCATCGCCGCGTTCGGCGCCCGCCACGTTCACGCCCAGCGCCAGCACGGGCTTGCGCGCCAGCGTGCCCAGCCAGTCGCCCAGGGCGTTCGGGTCGAGGTTATCGAAGGCGACGGCGCCGGGTTCGCGCGGGTCGGGGGCGCGCACGTCTAGCCAACCCACTTTCAGGCGGCTGTTGCCGGAATCGATGAGCAGGATCATGGCTGGTTCCCGGGCAAGTCGGCCGCGGGCCGGATCGAGACTTCGCCCACCGACACGGGCACCCGTTCCTGGGCGGTTTGCACATACAGGCGGCCCTGGTCATCCAGGCCTTGGGCCGTGCCGCTGAACAGCACGGTGCCCTGGTCGATGACATTGATCGCGCGGCCGGCCAGCGCGTCCACCGCGTCGAAGCGGGGGCGAAAGGGCGCAAAGCCCGTGGTTTCGAGTTCGCGTACCGCCTTGCGCCAGGCAGTGGCGACGGCGCAGACGATGTCGGCGGCACTGGCCGGGGCGCTGCCCGCTTGTTCGACCACGCAGGTCCAGTCGGCCACCGAACGGCCCAGGGCTTGCGACAGGGTTGCGGCATCGCGCAGGTTCACGCCCATGCCGATGACGACGGTGTAGCCGCCGGGCACGGCCGGGTCGCGGGTCGATTCCACCAGCACGCCGGCCAGCTTGGCGTCGTGCCATTGCACGTCGTTGGGCCACTTGACGCACAGCCCGTCGGCGCCGCCGGCCAGGGTGCGCAGCGCTTCGCAGGCGGCCAGCCCGGCCAGCGGCGACAGCGCCGGCAGGCGGCTGGCCGGCATCCGCACGGGATAGGCGCACGAGAACATCAAGGCCGCGCCGGTGCGGTTCTGCCAGGGGCGTCCGGCCCGGCCGCGGCCAGTTTGCTGCAGGTGGGTGCCCAGCAGCCACGTTCCTCCGCCCGCGCGCGCGCGCGCCAGCAGGTCGGCGTTGGTGGACCCGGTGCTGGCCGTCCAGGCGATGGCCTGGAAACCGTCCAGCCGCGCGGACAGCTCGCGCGCCAGCGCCTCGGGCGCGGGCAGGTCGGTGTGGCGGGCATCAGTAAGCATGGCGGCGATTGTAGGGCACCGTGCCGTGGCGGGCCACGGCCCCGGGGGGGTTGGTAACATGCAGGCTGACATTTTCTTCTTTTATGCCCGTCATGCCCGCACGCACCGAAACCCAGGCTTTTACCGGCGAAGCCGGCATTATCGATTGCGCCATCGACTGGCCCGCCGACGCGCCGCGCGGCTGGGCGCTGGTGTTGCACCCGCATTCGCTGCAAGGGGGCGCGCGCGACAACAAGGTCGTGACCACCATCTCGCGTGCCTGCGTGCAGCACGGCCTGGTGGCGGTACGCCCCGATTTCCGCGGCGTGGGCAAGTCTGAAGGCAAGTTCGACAAGGCCCGCGGCGAAACCCAGGACATGCTGGCGCTGGTGGCGCAGGTGCGCCAGCGCTATCCCGAACTGGCGACCGAACCCTGGGTGCTGGCGGGCTTCTCGTTCGGCACCGCCGTGGCCGCGCAAACCTACGCGGGCCTGGCCGATGCGGGCGACACGGCGTTGCCCGTGGCGCTGATGCTGATGGGCGCGGCGGTGCAGCGCTTCCAGGCGAACGAGATCGAGGTGCCGGCCGACACGCTGATGGTGCACGGCGAACAAGACGACGTGGTGCCTTTGTCCGAAACGCTGGACTGGGCCCGCCCGCGCGATTTGCCAGTGGTGGTGGTGCCGGGCGCCACGCATTTCTTCCATGGCAAGCTGTTGGTGCTGCGCGCGCTGGTGCAGGCGCGGCTGAAGGCGGCGCTGGACTAGCGCTGGTCGAGGCCGGGCCGCGCATGCCGCGGGTAGCATCGCGTTACCGGTCCGGGATGGCCTGGAACGTTTTCGCGGCGGCGCAGTCTGATCGGCCTGCCTATAATGATGCAGCTTTTTGCCCGCGTGGGCGGCCTTTGTTCGTGGATTTCTCTTGCCGATGAAAAAAAATCGTACCCTCCCGTCTTCTGCTGCGTTTTCCCGCCGCGTGCTGGCCGGCGCCGTGCTGTCGGCGATGATGGCGGCATCCGCGCCAGCCTGGACGCAACAGCAGCCGGCGGCGCCAGCGGCCAGCGCCGCGCCTGCCGCGGCGGCCATGACGCCGGTGTCGGAACTGTCGGCGGTGCCGGCGCCCACCATTGCGGCGCGCGCCTGGATCACCATCGATGTCAACAGCGGCCAGGTGCTGGCAGCGGCCAACCCCGATATGCAGATCGAGCCGGCTTCGCTGACCAAGATCATGACCGCCTACGTGGTGTTCAACGCGCTGAAAGAAAAGCGCATCACCCTGGACCAGCAGGTACCGGTGTCCGAGCATGCGTGGCGCACTGGCGGTTCGCGCATGTTCATCGAGCCGCGCAAGCCCGTGACGGTCGATGAGCTCATCCAGGGCATGATCGTGCAGTCGGGCAACGACGCATCGGCGGCGCTGGCCGAGGCCGTGGGCGGCAGCGAACAGGCTTTCGCCGCGCTGATGAACCAAGAGGCCGAGCGCCTGGGCCTGGCCCACACGCACTTCATGAACGCCACCGGGCTGCCCGATCCGCAACACGTCACCACCGTGGCCGACCTGGCGGTATTGTCGGCTGCGCTGATCAACGATCACCCCGACTACTACCACTACTACAAGCAAAAAGAATTCACCTATAACAAGATCACGCAGCCCAACCGCAACCGCCTGCTGTGGGCCGACCCGTCGGTCGACGGCATGAAAACCGGCCACACCGATGCGGCCGGCTACTGCCTGGTATCCACGGCGCTGCGCGGCGACCGCCGCGTGCTGACCGTGCTGGCCGGCGCCGACAGCGAGGCCACCCGTGCCGAAGAAAGCCTGAAGCTGCTGAACTGGAGCTTCCAGAACTTCGATACGGTCAAGCTGTACGACAAGAGCCAGCCCGGCCTGGAAGTACGCGTCTGGGAAGGCACGGTCGAAACCGTCAAGCTGGGTCCGCCCAAGCCGGTGTCGCTGACCGTGCCGCGCGGCAAGTCCGGCGAGATCAAGCCGGTGGCGCAGCGCACCGATCCGCTGGTGGCGCCGCTGACCAAGGGCCAGCAAGTCGGCACCTTGCAGCTCACGCTGGACGGCAAGGTGCTGCGCACCGAACCGCTGGTGGTGCAAGACGACGTCGAGCGCGCCGGGTTCTTCGGCCGCCTGGTCGACATGGTCAAGCGCAAGTTCCAATAACGCACCCCCTCATCCGGGCGGCACCGCCGCCCTTTTCATATTCAGGAGCCATCCATGATTCCGGGCATGCCGGGCGACAGCCAGGTGTATCTCAACGGTGAATTCACGCGGGCCGACCAGGCCAAGATCTCGGTGCTGGACCGGGGCTTCATTTTTGGCGACGGCATCTACGAAGTCGTGCCGGTCTACAACGGCAAGCCGTTCCGCATGGCCGAACACCTCGACCGCCTGGATCGCAGCCTGAAGGCGCTCAGCATCCCCCAGCCCATGCCGCGCGCCGACTGGCTCGCGCTTATTGGCCAATTGGCCAGCCGTTCGGCCACGCCCACCTGCATCGTCTACCTGCAGGTCACCCGCGGGGTCTACAAGCGCGACCACGCCTTCCCCGCGCAAGAGATTACGCCCACGGTGTTTGGCATGGCCACGGTGTTCAACCCGCCTTCGGCTGCGCAGCGCGAGCAGGGCATGAGCCTGATCAGCATTCCGGACGAACGCTGGCTGCATTGCGAGATCAAGTCGGTGTCGCTGCTGGGGAATGTGCTGGCGCGGCAAAAGGCGGTCGAGGCCGGTACCGATGAAGTCGCGCAGTTCCGCGACGGTTTCCTGACCGAAGGCTCGTCCAGCAACATCTGGGTGGTGTCGGGCGGCAAGCTGCTGGCCCCGCCCAAGAACAACCTGATCCTGGAAGGCATCCGCTACGGCCTGATGAGCGAGCTGGCCGCCGAAGCCGGCATTGCGTTCGAGGCACGCCGCCTCACCGAAGAAGACGTGGCCACCGCCGATGAATTGCTGGTGACTTCGGCCACCAAGGAAGTGCTGCCGGTCACCAAGTTCAACGGCAAGCCCGTGGGCAGCGGCAAGCCCGGCCCCGTTTATGCACGCCTGCGAGCGGGGTATGATGCCCGTATCGCCGCCCTGTAGGCACTACGCGGTCGAAGCCCTATGCACCCTATCCCGCCCGAAGAATCGCTGATCGAATACCCGTCTGACTTTCCCATCAAGGTGATGGGCAAGCAGCACCCCGAATTCGCCGACACCCTGACCGAAGTGGTGCGGCAGTTCGACCCGGGTTTCGATCCCGCCACGGTCGAGATGCGGCCCAGCAAGGGCGGCAACTACATGGGGCTGACGTTCACCGTGCGCGCCACCTCGCGCGAGCAGCTCGACAACCTGTATCGCGCGTTGCACGGGCACCCCATGGTGTCCATCGTCCTGTAGGGCGGCCAGCCAGGCGCATGCCATGATCAAGTGGCTGACCCGGCCGGCCGACTACGCTCCGGTATGGCAAGACATGCGGGCCTTCACGGCCGGGCGCGGCGCCGCCACGCCCGATCAGGTCTGGCTGTGCGAGCACGCGCCCGTGTACACGCTGGGCCAGGCCGGCAAACCCGAACACCTGCTGAACCCCGGCGCCATTCCCGTGGTGATGTGCGACCGCGGCGGCCAGGTCACTTATCACGGCCCGGGGCAGGTGGTGGCCTATACCCTGTTCGACCTGCGCCGCGCGGGCCTGTTCGTGCGCGAATACGTGCGCCTGCTGGAAGACGCGGCCATCGGCACGCTGGACGATTTCGGCATCGCCGGCGCCTGTCGCAAGCCCGGCGCGCCGGGCGTGTACGTGCCGCGGGGGCCGGCGGGCGAACTGGCCAAGATCGCCGCGCTGGGCATCAAGATCCGTAACGGCTATGCCTACCATGGGGTGGCGCTGAACGTCGATATGGATCTGTCGCCGTTCCAGGGCATCAACCCCTGCGGCTATGAGGGCCTGGTTACTGTAGACATGGCTGCATGCGGTGCGCGGCACGATCTGGCGCCGGTGGGCCAGCGCCTGGCCGAGCGGCTGCTGGCCGCCATGCCGCAGCCGGCGCACGCAACGCGCTAAAATGGCCTTTTCTCTCGGACCGCGCCCGGTCTTCCGGGCATGGTCATGACGAAGGTGACGAATGTCCACGCTCGAGCCCACGCTTTCCTCGAACGACTCGCAAGCTGCCGCGCCCACTGCCTACGACGCCACGCAGAAGCAAAAGTCGCAGGCCAAGACCGCACGCATCCCCATCAAGATCGTGCCGGCCGAACGCCTGAAGAAACCCGAGTGGATCCGCGTGAAGGCCGCCGCGCCGGGTTCGCGCTTCTACGACATCAAGCGCATTCTGCGTGAACACAACCTGCACACCGTCTGTGAAGAGGCCTCGTGCCCCAACATCGGCGAATGCTTCGGCAAGGGCACGGCCACCTTCATGATCATGGGCGACAAGTGCACTCGCCGCTGCCCGTTTTGCGACGTGGGCCACGGCCGCCCCGATCCCCTCGATACCAACGAACCCGAGAACCTGGCGCGCACCATTGCCGCGCTGAAACTGTCGTACGTGGTCATTACCTCGGTCGACCGCGACGATCTGCGCGATGGGGGCGCCGCGCATTTCGTGGACTGCATCTCGCGCATCCGCACGCTGTCGCCCGCGACGCGCATCGAAATCCTGGTGCCCGATTTCCGCGGTCGCCTGGAACGCGCGCTGGCTATCCTGAACGCCGGCCCGCCCGACGTCATGAACCACAACCTGGAAACCGTGCCGCGCCTGTACAAGCAGGCGCGCCCGGGGTCCGACTATGCGCATTCGCTGAAGCTGCTGGCCGAGTTCAAGCAACTGCACCCCGAAGTGCCCACCAAGTCGGGCCTGATGCTGGGCCTGGGCGAAACCGATGACGAAATCCTGCAAGTCATGCGGGACATGCGCGCGCATGGCGTCGACATGCTGACCATAGGCCAGTATCTGCAGCCGTCCGAGCATCACCTGCCGGTGCTGCGCTATGCGCACCCGGACATCTTTGCGATGTTCGAGCGCGAAGCCTATGCCATGGGGTTTTCGCACGCGGCGGTGGGGGCGATGGTGCGGTCGTCTTACCACGCTGATGAGCAGGCACATGCGGCTGGGGTCAACTGACTGACTGCGGTTTGCGGGGGACGTTGCTGGTTCTTCTGGCGTTGCGGGTGACGCGGGGATGTCAGGGGTATGTTTCTGCGTCCGCCAAGGGCAGGCCGCGCTGGTCTTTTTCTGACACGATCACATTCGTTGCTGCCGGCCATGCAATGGCGATGGCCGGGTCGTTCCAGCGCAGGCAGCGCTCGTGCGCGGGGGCGTAGTAGTCGGTGATCTTGTACAGGGTCTCGGCGACGTCCGACAGCACCATGAAGCCGTGGGCGAAGCCTTCGGGTATCCATAGCTGGCGCTTGTTTTCGGCGGACAGCAGGGCGCCGGCCCATTGTCCGAAGGTGGGCGACGAGCGGCGCAGGTCGACGGCCACGTCGAAGACCACGCCCACGATCGCGCGGACCAGCTTGGCTTGCGGTTGCTGGATCTGATAGTGCAGGCCGCGTACGACGTGGCGCGTGGAGCGCGAGTGGTTGTCCTGCACGAAGGTTGGCGCCCGGCCCAGGGCGGCCTGCAGGCGCGCGGCGTTGTAGCTTTCGAAGAAATGGCCGCGTGCGTCGCTGAAGACGTCGGGTTCGATCAGCACGACCTCGGGAATGGCCAGGGGCGTGATTTTCATGGTGTTGGTGCGTTCGGCAGGCGGCCTGGTGCGCAGCGGGCCAGGCAATCGATGGTGCGGTCCAGGTGCACGGTCCAGTCGGGCAGGACCAGGCCCAGCGCATCCGACAGGCGCCGTGTGTCCAGCCGCGAGTTGTGCGGCCGTGGCGCAGGCAGGGGATAGTCTTCGGTGGCGATGGCGTGGATATGCTCGGGCAGCAGGCGCAGCGCCATGCCTTGCTGGCGGGCGCGCCGCACGGTTCGGCAGGCCAGTTCATGCCAGGTGGCGCTGCCGGCCGCGCTCAGGTGGTACAGGCCGTCGGGCAAGGCCTGCCGGCGGTGCGCGGCCAGCGCCAGAGCGGTGACGTCGGCCACCAATTCGGCCGAGGTCGGCGCGCCGACCTGGTCGGCCACCACGCGCAATTCGTCGCGCTGCCGCGCCAACTGCAATACCGTCTTGACGAAATTCTGGCCGTGCGCGGCGTAGATCCAGCTTGTGCGCAAGACCAGGGCGCGGCAGCCGCTGGCCTGGATGGCCTGCTCGCCGGCCAGCTTCGAACGGCCGTATTCGTTCAAGGGGTTGGGGGCGTCGGTTTCCAGGTAAGCAGCTGGCTTGGCGCCGTCGAACACGTAATCGGTGGAGAAATGCACCAGCAGCGTGCCGCTGGTGTGCGCATGCGCGGCCATTACCGCCACGGCTTCGCCATTGACGCGCCGCGCCGGGGCCGGGTCGGCCTGTGCCGGGTCGACCGCGGTGTAGGCTGCTGCGTTCACGATCAGGTCGGGCGCCTGCGCCCGCAGCAGGGCCTGCAGGCCGCCCAGGTCGGCCAGGTCGGCTTGCGGGCGGGGCGGCGCCACCACGCTGCCCAGCGGCAGCAGGGTACGGCGCAAGGCATTGCCGATCTGACCCGTGGCCCCTAGTAGCAGGATCTTCATGGCGCGTATTGGGTTTGCAGCCAGTGGCGGTAGGCGCCGCCAGCCACGCTGGCCACCCATTGCGGGTGATCCAGGTACCACTGCACGGTGGCGTGCAGGCCGACGTCGAAGGCGTGCTCCGGTTGCCAGCCCAGTTGCCGGCGGATCTTGCCGGCATCGATGGCATAGCGTCGGTCATGGCCGGGACGGTCTTGCACGAAGGTGATCAGGTCGCCATGCGGGCGCCCGTCGCTGCGGGGCCGCCAGGCGTCCAGCAGCGTGCAGACCGCCTGGGCCACCTGCAGATTGCTGCGTTCCTGGCTGGCGCCGATGTGATAGACCTGGCCCGGCTCGCCGGCTTGCAGCACACGGCGCACACCGGCGCAGTGGTCGTCTACATACAGCCAGTCGCGCACATGCGAGCCGTCGCCGTACAGGGGCAGCGGCTTGCCCGCCAGGGCCTGGTGGATCAGCAGCGGGATCAGCTTTTCGGGAAACTGGCGCGGCCCGTAGTTGTTGGGGCAATGCGTGGTCAGTACCGGCAGGCCGTACGTGTGCAGATAGGCGCGCACCAGGTGGTCGCCGGCCGCCTTGCTGGCCGAATACGGGTTGTTGGGCCGGTAGGGGCCGCCTTCGGCGAAGGCCGGCGCCTGGGGATCGAGCGAGCCGTAGACCTCGTCGGTGGATATCTGCACATAGCGAAAGCCCTTGCGTGCCGGTTCGTCCAGTGCCTGCCAATAGAGGCGTACGGCTTCCAGAAGCTGGAACGTGCCGGTGACATTGGTCTGGATAAAGGCATCGGGCCCGCGAATGGCCCGATCCACATGCGATTCGGCCGCGAAATTCAGCACCGCGCGGGGCCGGTGGGCCTGCAGCAGCCGGGCCACCAGGCGGGTGTCGGCAATATCGCCGTGCACCAGTTGATGGCGCGGATCGCCCTGCAGGCTGTCCAGGTTGCCGGCGTGGCCGGCATAGGTCAGCTTGTCCAGGTTGATGACAGGCTCATCGGTGTGGCCCAGCCAGGCCAGCACGAAGTTCGAACCGATGAAGCCGGCACCGCCGGTGACGAGAATGCTCATGTCCTAGGCCTGTACCCGCGAGTGCCGGCTGGCCCAGAAGACGTCGCCCGTGCCCTGCGCGCCGTTCAGGTGGCGGGCCAGCACGAACATCAGGTCGGACAAGCGGTTCAGGTACTGCCGTACCGGCGCGTTGAGGTCTTCGTTGCGGCCCAGCGCCACCACCGAGCGTTCGGCCCGGCGCGCCACGGTGCGTGCCAGGTGGGCCAGGGCCGCGGCGCGGCAGCCGCCGGGCAGGATGAATTCCCGCAGCGGCGGCAGGGCCTCGTTGTAGTACGCCAGCCGCTGGTCCAGGAAGGCCAACTGGCTGGCTTCCAGGGCGGCGTGGCCCGGGATGCACAGCTCGGCGCCCAGGTCGAACAGGTCGTTCTGGATGGTGCCCAGGTCGGCTTGTACGGTTTGCGGCAGTGTCTCGGTGCGCAGCAGGCCGATGACGCTGTTCAGCTCGTCGACTTCGCCCAGCGCGTCAATGCGCGGCGCGTCTTTGCCGATGCGGCTGCCGTCGCCCAGGCCAGTGGTGCCGTCATCGCCGGTGCGCGTTGCCACGACGGAAAGTCGGTTGCCCATGCGGATGCCCTCGGCTTGGTGGTTGCGTGATGACAAAGCCCTAGTGTAGTGCCAGCGCCAGCTGCGCGGGGGCTACAGGTCAAGCACCAGCAGCGGACTGAGCGCCCGCGAACAGCACGGGGTGAAGCGGTCGTTGCGGGCCTGTTCGTCCGGCGTCAGGCACTGATCGCGGTGTTCAGGCTGGCCAGCCAGCACGCCGGTCAGGCAGGTGCCGCAAATGCCTTGTCCGCACGACATCGGGATATCGACACCATGGCGGACCAACGCTTCGAGGGCTGATTCTTCTGCACCCACATCGTATTGGGCGCCCGTGCTGGCGATGCGGATCTGGAAGGGCCGGTCGGCGGACGTGGCGGCCGCGGCAGGCGACGCCGAGAAGTATTCGTAGTGCAGGCGATCGATGGGCCAATCCCGGCTGCGGGCGGTCTCAAGCACATGGGCCATGAAGCCGCCGGGCCCGCAGGCATACAGGTGCGTATCGGCGGGCGCCGTGTCCAGGATCCGTTCCAGGTCCAACCGCTGCGCGGGGTCTTCGTCGCAATGGAATACCACGCTGCCACGCTGCCCGGGCGCCTGCAGCCATGGCCGGAACGCAGTACGGGCCAGGCTGCGCGTGCAGTAATGCAGCGTGTATGAGTCGCGACGGCCGGCCAAGTACGCCATCATGCTCAATAGCGGCGTGATGCCGATGCCGCCCGCCAGCAGTAGCGAGTGGCCAGCCTGCGGCGCCAGCGGAAAGTGGTTGCGCGGCGCGCTGATACGCAACATGTCCCCTTCTGCCACCGTATCGTGCAAGGCGCGCGATCCGCCGCGCGACTGCGGTTCGCGCAGCACGGCTATACGGTAGCGGTGCCGGTCGGACGGCGGGTTGCACAGCGAGTACTGACGTACGACGCCGCCCACGTGCACGTCTATGTGGGCCCCCGCCGTAAAGGCGGGCAGGTCGGCGCCGTGTGCGTCGACCAGCTCGAACGTGCAGATATCGAGCGCTTCCGTGACTTTGCGGTCCAGGCGTACAGTGATAAGCGGGGAAGTCATGAGGGGTCCGTGTTCAGGGGTCGGCCGGGATGGGCGTGTAAACCAATAAAATCGGGGCGTCGGATCAACCTTGAACGCCATGAATGTATCGATGCGCCAATTGATGGGCTTCTTGCTGGTGGCACGCCTGGGCAGCTTCACGCGCGCGGCCGAGCAGATGCACATCACGCAGGCTGGCCTGAGCGCCATGGTGCGCGACCTGGAAGTCCAGTTCGGCTGCCGCCTGTTCGACCGCACCACCCGCTCGGTGTCATTGACGCGCGAAGGCACGGGGCTGGTGCCTGCGGCTGAACGGATCGTCAACGAGCTGGAAGCGGCGGCCGCCATGGTGCGGGCGACGACGGCTTCGGCACGGCGCATCCTGACCGTGGCGGTTACGCCCATCGTGGCTTCCAGCCTCATGCCCCTGGTTTGCCGCGTGCACGCCGGCCGCGACCCTGGTGTCGAAGTGCGCATGCGCGATGTGCCGCAGCCCGCGATACAAGGGTTGGTCGAACGTGGCGAAGTCGATGTGGGATTCAGCATTTTTCTCAAGCCTGCTGCGGGCATCGAGGTGCAGTCATTGCTGTCGTTCCAGTTGGTCTGCATCGCGCCGCGCGGCATGCTCGGCGATATCGCCAAGGCCGGGCAGCGCGGCGAGCTTGCGTGGTCGGCCCTGCCGCCGCACAAGTTGATCGGCCTGCCGGCCGATACGCTGATCCAGCAGGCCATGGACAGCTACCTGGCCAGAGTCGGCCGCGCCAACGAGCCGCGTCCGGTCTGCAATTCGATGCAGACCATCATCGGCATGGTGGCCGCGGGCCATGGCATGGCCATCCTGCCTTCCATGGTGCTGCCATCATGTCCGGCCGAAGCGTTCGACGTGGCCTATATGACCGACCCGGTTGCGCCGCTGCCGTTCTACCAGATCGCCAAGAAGGGGCACCAACTGCCCGAGATGGTGCAGCCCTTCGTGGCGACGCTGGCCGAAGTGATCAAGAGCCTGTGCTCCCGGTAGCCGTCGCCCGCGGGGAGGCCAAAGGCACGTTCTCGGGTTCGTACGAAAACAGCCACTCATAGCGTTGGCGCACCTTGTCTTCGGCCCACTCGCGTTCTATATACGCGGCTGCGCCGCTGGCATGCGCCAGCTCGGGATTGTGAAAACGCTTGGTGTTGGCGGCCGAGCCGTTGACGATGCGGGTGGTGCGTTCGAGGCGGGTGGCCTGGTATGCCTGCAGGGCGTAAGCCGGATCGTCGCGATAGGCTTGCAGGGCACGCGCGATCACGCAGCCGTCTTCGATCGCCATGCCCGCGCCTTGCGCCAGGAACGGCAAGGTAGGATGGGCGGCATCACCCAGCAAGGTGACACGGCCATTGGTCCAGTTCTCGAGCGGGTCGCGCACCATCATGGCCCAGCGCAGCGGGGCGTGCAATTGCCGAACCAATGCCTGCACATCGGCATGCCAGCCCTTGAAGTCATCCAGGCATTCTTCGGTCGAGCCTTGTTCGGTCCAGGATTCGCGGCCCCAACCGTCTTTCTCGACAATGCCGGTGAAGCTGACCAGCTTGCCCGCATGCACGGGATAGTGGATGACATGCGCGCCGGGACCAACCCAGTTCACGCCCGCCGTGCCCTGCATGCTGGCCGGCAGGGCTTGCAGCGGGATGACGCCGCGCCACGCGATGCAGCCTGAGAACCGGGGATGGTCTTCCGCGATGAGCCTGGCACGGGTCACCGAGTGCACGCCGTCGGCGCCTACCAGAACGTCGGCCGCATGGCGGGTGCCATCTGCCAGCACGGCATGCACGCCGTGTGCATCCTGGCCTACGTCCACCACTTTGGCGCCCAGTTTCAATGACCCGGGCGCGCGGGATTCCAGCGCTTGCGCCAGAATGCCATGCAAGTCGGGCCGGTACAGCATCATGTAGGAGTGGCCGTAGCGAACCAGGGATTCCGTGCCCAGGTCGAACAACTGCCATTCCTGGCCGGTGTTCCACAGCCGCACATACTTGCCGCCCGGTTTTATCGTAACGTCGGCCAGCGCGGGGCCCAGGCCCAGATCGTCAAGCACGCGGGTCGCATTGGCGCTGAGCTGCAGGCCCGCGCCCACGGCTTTCAGTTCGGCCGCCTGTTCCAATACCGTGACATCGAAGCCCCGTTGCACCAGGCATAGCGCCGCGGTCAGGCCACCGATTCCGGCGCCCGAGATCAATACTTTTGGCGAATTCATAAGGTGTCCAGTCCTGCGAACTTAGATATAGAAGAAGTCCAGTTTCGAGGCCAGGAAATCATTGGTCAGAATGATTTTCTTCCTGGCGATGCGGTAGCCGCTGCCATCCCACCGCAGGATGTGCTCGTAGCGGCCGGCATAGGAAACAAATCCCGCGTCCTTGTGCAAATAGACATGGCTGCTCCAGGCCGAATCAACCGTTACGGTCGCGCCGTCGTCGTCGGAATGGGCCAAGGTACCGCCGACCACATGCGTGGTGCGCGGGATCGGCACCGACGATATTGCCCGTCCCGAGATCACGCGCTGTACGCGCTCTTCCAGGAAGGCGCGGCCTTCCAGGTAGATGAACGACAGCTCGGTCATCGGATCCGAGGTCAGCTCGGTTTCGTCTTTCCAGGTGGGAACCCACAGCACGGCGTCTGCCGCGTACAGCGCCAGCCACTCTTGCCAATGTTGCTGGTCCAGGTATTGCGCTTCCCGCGAGACCAGGTCGCAGGCTTGCAGGCGGAGTTCAAGATTCATGGCGGGGCTCCTTCCCATCCCGAGCCAGGCCGCGCGTGATCTGCTCACGCCAATAACGGTAGGTGTGCTGCATGACGGTCTCGTCGCCCAGGTTGAATGGTCCGATCACAGACGACTGCGGCGCGACGCCGAGTTCGGCCGCGGCCGGCGGTACGTCGGTGCTGGCGTGCAGGGCGCCGCGCGCATGGCCCTGCTGCCATTCGATGGTTCGTGCCGCCATGCCGCGCTGGCAGTCTTCGTAATTGGCGATATCGTCGGGCGTGGCTAGCCCGGTGGGGTTGAAGAATTCCTCGTACTGCCGGATGCGCAGCCTGCGCGCCTGGGCGGGCTCGCCCACAGGGGCCAGGCAGAAGGTCTTCATCTCGGTGCGGCCTACCGACAACGGCCGCCAGATGCGCAGTTGCAGCGACGCGTTCTCGGCAAACTGAGCATTGGGAAAGGCGGTGATATTGCGGACATATGTCATCCACCGGGCCCGGACTTCTCCTACGCGCTGCTCGAGTTCTTCGCGTGCGAAGCTCAGCGGCGTAGCCTTGTCTGTCGGCGCGGGGCCCCACATAGCGTTGTGCCCGTGCCCGAACGCAAAGGTGCCGCGTTCCAGCGCGCTGCTGCGGAATGTGGAATACACGGATCCCATGGTGCCGCGCTTCTGCAGCGCATGGATATAGGAAGGATGGGTGGACGAGAAATGATAGGGGTCCACGCCGTTTTCCAATTGCAGCTTCCAGTTGCCCTCGAAAGTGAAGTTGCCCATGCCTGCAATGCACTCCACCCCTTGCGGGCTTTGGTCGACGACCAGGTCGATCATGGTGCGCAGGTCGCCCAGGTACGTTTCCAGGTCGGGCACGTCGGGATGCAGGCTGGCAAACAGCACGCCACGGTATTCGGCAAAGCGGGCCACCGGCTGCAGGTTGTGGTCTTGCTGATCGAAGCAGGCCGCATAGCCGCCTTCTTTGTGGTCTTTGATCAGAATGTTGCGCCCGCCGCTGTCGTATGCCCAGCCGTGATACTGGCAGACGAAATTCTTCGCGCTGCCTTGCCGCCGGTGGCACACCATGGCGCCCTTGTGGCGGCAACTGTTCAGCAGGCAATGCAGCTTGCCGTGCCCGTCGCGCGTCACGATGACCGGCGAACGCCCGATGTGCGTGGTCATGAAGTCGTAGGGCCTGGGTACCTGCGTAGCCAGGCCGATCAGGTTCCAGGTGCCTTCGAACAAGTAGCGCATTTCCCATTCGAAGACTTCCGGGTCGCGGTAGATGTCGCGGTGCACCAGGAAAGAGGGCGGCGCATGATCTTGCACCAGGCGCCGGGGGTCGGAATGCTGCGTCATGGCTGGCCTATTGAATGCGGATATTGGCGGTGCGGATGATGTCGCCCCAGCGTTCGCCTTCATCGCGGATTTTCTTGGCGAATGCCTGCGGCGTGGATGAATGCACGAAGAAGCCCGCTTCTTGCAGGGTACGGGCGACAGACGAGTCTTGCAGGGTTTCGACGATTTTCTCGTTCAGGATGCGGATGCGCTCGTCTGGCGTGCCGCGCGGGGCCAACAGCCCGAACCAGGTCGTTGCGTCAAAGCCTTGCAGGCCGAGTTCGTCCAAGGTCTTTACCTGCGGCAGGGCAGGCCAGCGTTCCAGGCTGGTTACCGCCAGCGGGACGACACGCTGCCCCTGCACCATGGGCACAATGGTTGTTGGAGTGTCGAAGATGAAGTCGACGTCGCCAGCCAGCAGCGCGTGCATCATGGGTGCGCCGCCGTTGTATGGAATGTGCACGGTGCGGATGCCGGCCTGCGAATTGAACAGTTCGCTGATCATGTGGGCGCTGCCGCCGGCACCGGTCGACCCGTAGTTCAGCTTTTCAGGCGCTGCCTTGGCCTGGCTGACCAGGTCGTCGAGCGTGCTGATCTTCGACTTCGAGGTCACGGCCAGCACGAACGGCGCCGCCGTGATCTCGCTGATCGGGGCGAACGAGGTGTTGGGGTCGTATTTGACCGCTTGATTGAAGTGGGGCGCGATCGCCAGTGAACTGGCCGTGCCCCACAGCAAGGTGTAGCCATCGGGTGCGGCGTTCGCCACCTTGGTGGTGCCGACCACGCTGCCCGCGCCCGGTACGTTCTCGACCACCACCGGGGTGCCCAGCCGTTTTGCCAAGGCTTCGGCCACGACACGGGCCGAGGTATCGGTGGGGCCGCCGGCCGCGAAGGGCACAACGATAGTGACGGGCTTTGCCGGGTAAGCAGCCGCCTGCGCGGGGCCGCCCGCAACACCACAGGCCAGCAGCACGGTTGCGCAGCCGAATAGGCGACGAATGAACATCATGATTGTCTCCAGGGGTTGTTATCGTTTGAGCGGATATTTGAAACGCAGGCAATAAATAAGTAAAACAAGAATATAAAGTTAATTAACAAGTAAATTTTGTTAGTCATCTGCAAGAAGCCTTGCGCAGGCGCTATCCTGTGTCTTGGGCGAGAGTCCAAGCCATACGTACCGCAGGAGTCAATGCAGATGGGAAAGGTGTTCAAGATGGCAGGTCGCATGTGTCTCGGCCTGGCGGCCTTTGGCATGCTGGCCGTCTGGGCGGCACCGCTCGCCCAGGCCCAGTCCGCCAACCAGGAAGCGGCCGTCTCGGCCTCTGCCAGTGGGGAAGTGCGCCGGGTGGACGCGGCGGCGGGCAAGGTCACGATCAGGCACGGCGAGATCTCGGCGCTGGACCTGCCCGCCATGACCCTGGTGTATCAGGCCGATCCGGCCTTGCTGGCCGGTATCAAGCCCGGCGACAAGGTGCGTTTCACGGCCGCCCGACAGAGCGGCCGCTACGTCGTGACCGAGATCAGCAAGTAGCCCGGGCGGGCAGGCCGCTGCCCGCCAGTATTCAACAATACCGAATAGCCTATTCGGCTTTGCGCGGTGTTCCATTACCCGGTACGCGCGCACAATCTCGCCTGTCAATTCAATATCCAGAATAAACAGGAGCGAGACATGAAAAGCTGGAAACCCTTGCTGGCGGCCGGGCTGTTGTCGCTGGCGGGTACCGCCCAAGCGGCCGGTTACCCCGAACGACCGTTGCGCATGCTGGTGGGTTTTCCTGCCGGCGGCGCGTCCGATGTGGCGGCACGCGCCGTGGCGGCCAAGATGGAAGCCCTGCTGGGCCAGCCGGTCGTGGTCGAGAACAAGCCGGGCGCCGCCAGCAACATTGCCTCGGACGCGGTGGCCAAGGCCAAGCCCGATGGCTACACCATGCTGTTCGGCACGATCTCCCTGTCCATCAACGGCAGCCTGTACAAGAGCCTGCCCTACGATCCGGTGCGCGACCTGACGCCCGTATCCCAATTGTCGTCCGCGCCCTTCCTGCTGGTGGTCAACCCCAAGTCGCCCATTCACTCGGTGGCCGACCTGATCGACACGGCCAAGCATGCCGAGAAGGGCCGCGCGCCCGACTACGCCACTGCCGGCAATGGTTCGGGTTCGCACTTGTTCATGGAATTGTTCAGCGCCCGCGCGGGCATCGAACTGTCGCACGTACCCTACCGCGGCGCGGCGCCGGCCATGGCTGACGTGCTGGGCGGCCAGGTGCCGCTGACCTTCGACAACATCATCACCACGCTGCCCCTGATCGAAACCGGCAAGCTGCGCGCCCTGGCCGTCAGCAGCGCGCAGCGTTCGCCGGCGGCGCCCGATATTCCCACGCTGGCCGAACTGGGCGTCAAGGACTACGACGCCACTTCGTGGTTCGGCCTGTTCGTGCCGGCCGGCACCCCGCCCGACATCGTAAGCAAGCTGGGCGAAGCGGCCGTGCAGGCCGTCAAGACCCCAGAAGTGAGCGCAACCTTGCGCAAGGTGGGCGCCGAACCGGTGGGCTCGACGCCGGCGGAGTTCGCGGCGTTCTTCAAGGAAGAAGTCGCCAAGTGGGCCGAGGTGGTCCAGCGCGCCAACGTGCAGATCGACTAGGGTTGCGGCCCTGGCGGCCGCACCCGGCTTTTCAACTTAACCGTGGCTATCATGCGAATCTGGCATCAAAGCTTTACCGTCCTGGACGACCTGGGGGCTTACCACCAGGCCCTGCAACAGCACTTTGCGCGCGTGGCGCGGCCCGATACGCAGATCGACCTGCACGGCATGCATCCGGGCACATACCGATCGAATTATCCGGGCACGGATATCCGCCATGCATCGCTGCAGTACGTGCACGCGCTGCAATTCATGACCGCGGCCGTGCAGGCTCAGCGCAAGGGCTACGACGTCTACGCCATCAGCACGCTGCCCGAGCCGGCCCTGCGCGAGATACGCGGCATGGTCGATATCCCGGTGGTGGGCTATGGCGAATCGGCCATGCTGACCGCCTGCATGCTGGGCCGCAAGTTCGGCGTGCTGGTTTTCATCGACGACCTCAATGAACTGATCGCCGACAACGCGCATGGCCATGGCCTGGCCTCGCGCTTTGCCGGCGCCATGCCGGTGGGTTTCACGTTCCAGGACGTGCTCAAGGGGTTCGACGATCCGTCTGAACTGATCGAGCGCTTCCGCGCGGCGGCGCGGCGGCTGATCGCCCAGGGGGCCGATGTGATCATTCCCGGCGAGGCGCCCATGAACGTGCTGCTGGCCAAGAACGGCGTGACCGAGGTCGACGGCGTGCCGGTGCTGGACTCGCTGGCCAGTTGGATCAAGCAGGCCGAAGCCCTGGGCGACTTGCGCCGCCTGTGCGGCATCCGGGCCTCGCGCAAGGGCTTCTACCATGCCCCGCCCGACCTGGACCGCGTCAGCGAGGTCTTTTCGTTCTACGGCCTGGACCGACCGGGATCATCGTCCTGACAGGCGGCCGCCGGCGCGCATCGAAGATTTCCAGCAGGAAGTCGATGAAGGTGCGCACCTTGGGTGCGGTGTAGCGCGTTTTCACCGTGACCGCGTAGAAGGTGCGCACGGCTGTCGTCCATTCCGGATACAGCCGTGCCAGCTTGCCCTGGTCGATCAGGTCGGCCACGAAGATGTCCAGCACGTAGATCAGCCCGGCGCCGCGCAGCGCGGCCTGGATCAGCGATTCGGTGTTGTTGAAATGCAGGACGCCTTCGGGCGGCACCAGGACCTGGTCTTTGCCCAGCGTGAATATCCACGGGTTGGGCGCCTGGCGGGCGCCCTGCAGCAGGCCCAGGCAGCGTGCCGGGATCAGTTCGCGCGGGGTAGGACTGGCCGCCAGCGCGGCGGCCACCACGGCGGGCGCCCCGCACACCACGTAATGGGCTTCATAGATGGGGCGGCCGACCAGGTCCGCGTCTTCGACGCGGTCCATGCGCAGGGCCACGTCGGTGGCGCGTTCGATCAGGTTGTGCGGCTCGTTGGTCAGGGTCAATGACACCGCCAGGCCGGGGTGCCGCCGCGTCAGCTCGACCAGCGCCGGGCCGAGCAGGCTTTGGCCGATGGCAAAGGGCGCCTCGACGCGCAGCGGGCCCGAGATATCGGCGGCGCTACCCTGGACGTCGGCCTCGGCCTGCGACACGGCGTTCAAGATGTCGAGGCAGCGCGGCAAGAACAGGCGGCCTTCTTCGGTCAGGCGCAGGTGCCGCGTATTGCGTTGGATCAGCGTCACGCCCAGGTGCTTTTCCAGGTTGCGCACACTGGCGGTGACCGTGGCATTGGCCAGGTTCAGCGATTCGGCGGCGCGCGCGAAACCGCCGCATTCCATCACCCGCGCAAACACTTCCATTGCCCAAAGCTTGTCCATGGGGCCTCTTGTTATTGTGCCGGCTTGCCCGCGGCCTGCGCCATGCCGCGGGCAGGCGGGCGGCTACAGCACGTAGCGCGCCAGGTCCTGGCTTGCGGCCGCCTCGGACAATTGCGTATCGACATACGCAGTATCGATCTTGATGTTCTGGCCGCTGCTGGCGGTGGCATCGAACGACAGGGCTTCCAGCAGCTTTTCCATGACGGTATACAGGCGCCGCGCGCCGATGTTCTCGGTACGCTCGTTGACCGAGAACGCCAGTTCGGCCAGGCGCTCGATGCCATCGGGCGTGAACTCCAGGTGCACGTCTTCGGTGGCCAGCAAGGCCGAGTACTGCTTGATCAGCGAGGCGTCGGTATCCGACAGAATGCGCACGAAGTCCTGGGCCGACAGCGATTCCAGTTCGACCCGGATGGGAAAGCGCCCTTGCAGTTCAGGGATCAGGTCCGAGGGCCGCGACAGGTGGAACGCGCCCGAGGCGATGAACAGAATATGGTCGGTGCGCACCATGCCGTAGCGGGTGTTGACCGTGGTGCCTTCCACCAGCGGCAGCAGGTCGCGCTGCACGCCCTGGCGGGACACGTCGGCGCCACCGGTTTCCTGGCGCGCCGCGATCTTGTCGATCTCGTCCAGGAAGACGATGCCGTTCTGTTCGACGTTGGCAATGGCCACGGTGCGCAGGTCGTCTTCGTTGACGCGCTTGGCGGCCTCTTCTTCGACGATCAACTTGAAGGCTTCCTTCACCTTCATTTTCTTGGGTTTTTTCTTGTCGCGCGCCAGGCCGGCGAACATGCCGCGCAGTTGCTCGGCCATTTCTTCCATGCCGGGCGGGGTCATGACGTCCATCTGGGGCATGGCCTGGGAGACCTCGATCTCGACTTCCAGGTCGTCGATCTTGCCTTCGCGCAACCGCTTGCGGAAGGTCTGGCGGGCGTTGCTTTCTTCGCCGCGCTCGGGTTCACCCGCGGTGTTGCGCGCCGGCGGCACCAGGGCGTCCAGGATGCGGTCTTCGGCCGCGTCTTCGGCCTGGGTGCGCACCCGGCGCATTTCGAGTTCGCGCGTCTGCTTGATGGAATATTCAGTCAGGTCGCGGATGATGGTGTCGACATCGCGCCCCACGTAGCCCACTTCGGTGAACTTGGTGGCCTCGATCTTGATGAAGGGGGCATTGGCCAGCTTGGCCAGGCGCCGGGCGATTTCGGTCTTGCCCACGCCGGTGGGCCCGATCATCAGGATGTTCTTGGGGTGGATCTCATGGCGCAGCGGCTCGTCGACCTGCTGGCGGCGCCAGCGGCTGCGCAGGGCCACGGCCACCGCGCGCTTGGCGCGGTTCTGGCCGATGATGTATTTATCGAGTTCGGAGACGATTTCCCCGGGGGTCATGGTGGATGCGGACATAAGCGGAATCCTTGCTGCGGGCGGCCGTGTGCGGCCGCTTAGTCGCCCAGCGTTTCGATGACGTGGTTCTGGTTGGTGTAGATGCAGATGTCGCCGGCGATTTCCAGCGATTGCTTGACGATATCTTGCGGCGCAAGCTCGGTATTGCGCAGCAGCGCCAGCGCGGCCGACTGGGCATAGGCCCCACCCGAACCGATGGCGGCCAGGCCGTTCTCGGGTTCGAGCACGTCGCCGTTGCCGGTCAGCACCAGGGTGTGTTCGGCGTCGGCCACGATCAGCATGGCTTCCAGGCGGCGCAGCACGCGGTCGGTACGCCAGTCGCGGGTGAGTTCGACAGCGGCGCGCATCAGGTGGCCCTGGTGCTTTTCCAGCTTGGCCTCGAAGCGTTCTTGCAGCGTGAAGGCATCAGCCGTGGCGCCGGCGAAGCCGGCCAGGATCTTGTCGTGGTACAGGCGGCGGATCTTGCGGGCCGTACCCTTGATGACGACATTGCCCAGAGTGACCTGGCCATCGCCGCCCAGCGCGACACGGTTGCCGCGGCGCACGCAGACGATGGTGGTGGCGTGAAATTGTTCCATGCGTTCCTTCCTTTGAAGCCCCTAGTTGAGGGCAGAGGTGCCGGATTTCAAGGCGTGGCAAGGGCGCGGCTCATTGCATTATCCCGTCCGCCCGATGCCGTGCGAAGGCCGCAGGCCGTTGATTCTTAAACATGTTGATAACATGTTAGTGAGTAGTTATACTGCGGCCATGCAATCGATTCCTTCCCCGTACTCTGCCGAGCCGCCCGCCACCAGCCCCGCCAAGTTGCGGCATCTTGCCTACGAGCGGTTCTGCGAACAGGTGCTTGCCGGCCGGCTCAGCCCGGGCCAGTTCGTTTCGCAGCAAGCCCTTACCTTGATGCTTGGCCTGCCCCTGGGGGCGGTGCGTGAAGTCATCCCACGGCTGGAAGCGGCGCGGCTGCTGTCGACGATCCCCAAGCGGGGGCTGCAGATTGCGCATGTCGATCTGAAGCTCATCCGCAATGCCTTTCAGTTGCGTTCGATGGTCGAACGCGAGGCGGTGGCGCATTTCGTGCGATCCGCCACCGACGAAGAGTTGGCGGGCATCGCCAAGGCTCACCAAGACATGCTGTTGCGGGCCGAGCGTTCCACGCAGGACGCCGAGCTCGACAAAGACGCCCAGGCGTTGGACTGGGGCCTGCACCACCGCATGGTCGATGCCATGGACAACGAAATCGTCTCGGACATTTATCGAGTCAACAGCCTGCACATCAAGCTCATCCGTATCGACAGCGACCTTGCGCAGCCCATGCGGGTACTGCCCGCCATGGTGGAACACCTGTCGTTCATCGAAGCACTGCAGGCGCGCGACGAGGCTCGCGCCGTGGCGCTGATGGAACAACACATTTCTGCATCAAAACGGCGGGTGGTAGCCCGCGCCAGCGGGCTCGAGGAAGAAGGGAGCAATACGCCCCGACTTCGCACCGGCTGACTTTCAAGTACCAGAGGAGACAAACAAAATGATCAGCTTGTTCAAACAGGCGGTGGCGTTGTGCGCGCTTTCCGTTGTGTGCGCTACTGTACAGGCGCAGCAATACCCCTCGCGTGCCATCACGCTTATCGTGCCGTTCGGCGCCGGGGGCAACAACGATGTTTCCGGACGGATCATCGCAGAACGCATGGGTGAGCTATTGGGCCAGCCCGTCGTGGTAGAGAACCGCAGCGGGGCGGCCGGTGCGATCGGCGCAACCGCGGTCGCGCGGGCAAAGAACGATGGCTATACGCTGGGTTTCCTGAGCAGCGGGCCGCTGGCCGCCAATCCCGGCCTGTACAAGTCGCTGCCTTACGATTCCGTCAAGGATTTCTCGCCCGTGGCCAGAACCACCACCAGCCCCGGCGTGCTGGTGGTGCATCCGACGGTTCCCGCTTCGAACCTGAAAGAGCTGGTCGCCTATCTGAAGGCCAATCCCGGAAAAGTGAACTACGGCACTTCCGGCGCGGGCTCGTCGCCACACCTATCAGCTGTGCTGTTCGAATCGCTTGCCGACGTGCGCATGACGCACATTCCCTACAAGGGCGGCAGCCAGGTCAATGCGGATCTGCTCAGCGGCGAGATCCAGCTGTCGTTCAGCCCGATCCTGGAGGTGGTGCCGCATATCAAGGCCGGCAAGCTCAAGGCTATCGCCGTCACCTCGGCCAGGCGCTCTCCCCTGTTGCCCGAGGTGCCCGCCGTTGCCGAAATGTTCCCCGGCTACGAAGTCATTACCTGGAACGGCGTGGTTGCCCCGGCAGGTACGCCGCCCGATGTGATTGCCAAACTCAACGCTGCGGTGGCTGGCGCCGTCAATGCGCCCGAAGTGAAAGCCAAGCTTCTGCAGTTGGGCCTGGAAGCCGCCCCGTCGTCGCCGCAGGAATTCGAGGCATTCATCAGCAGCGAGATCGGTAATTTCAACCGCCTGATCAAACTTGCCGGCGTCGAGCCACAGTAATTGCGCAGGTCGATACAGCCTTCTTGTCATTCAACACATATCCGCTATGAACAAAATATTCTCTCCCGAACAAATCCAGGGAATCGTCCCGCCTCTGGTTACGCCGTTCGCTGCCGACGGTTCGCTTGACGAGCAAGCTTTGCGCGAAACAACACGCTTCATGCTGGACCAGGGTGTGCACGGCCTGGTGGTGGGCGGCAGTTCCGGCGAAGGGTACACGCTGGGTGTCGACGAACTGCGGCGCATTACCGAACTCGCCGCCGAGGAAATCGACGGCCGTGTGCCGCTGGTGGCTGGAGTCATTGCCAATAGCACGCGCGATGCCATTGCCAAGGCCAAGGCTGTTTCGTCGCTGGGTGTGTCGGCGCTGCAGGTCACTCCAGCCCATTACATCTACAAGACCGACGACGCGTCGATGCTGCGTCACTTCCGTGAAATCGCCGATGAAACCGATGTGCCGATTCTGATCTACAACGTGATTCCCTGGAACTACCTGAGCCCGTCGCTGCTTTTGCAGGCCATGCGCGAAGTGCCTGGCGTGGTGGGTGTGAAGCAGAGCGCCGGCGACCTGAAGGCGTTGGCCGACTTGCTGGTCGACGCCCGCCCCACGGACCGCATCTTCGCTGCCGTCGATGCATTGCTTTACCCGTGCATTGCACTTGGCGCGCATGGTGTTATCTCGATCCTGACGACCGCGGTACCTTCGGCGCTTGTGCAATTGTGGGATGCGGTCAAGCGAGGCGACCACGAGTTTGGGCGAGACATGCACGCGCGCTTGTTGCGCCTCTGGAACGCCCTGTATGCGGACAACCGGGTGGCAACCACGAAATACGCGCTCTGGTTGCAGGGAGCGCCCACTGGCCATACCTTGCGTCCGGTGGCCGCGGTCACGCCCGCGCAGAAAGCCGCGATTCGCAAGGCGCTTGCCGGTGTGCTGCCGAACGCGAGCCTGCGGGCCGACGACTAAGGAGACCGAATGCCCCGCTTTGCCGCCAACCTGACTATGCTATTTACCGAGCTGCCGTTCATGCAGCGCTTCGAAGCGGCCGCGCGCGCTGGCTTCAAGGCGGTGGAATATCTGTTTCCTTACGCTTGCGACAAGCATGAACTGGCCCATGCGTTGCGCGCCAATGGCCTGGAGCAAGTTCTGCACAATCTGCCCGCCGGCGATTGGGAAGCCGGAGAGCGCGGCATTGCCTGCCACCCCGATCGGGCGGCGGAATTTCGCGTAGGTGTGGGCCACGCAATCGAATATGCGACCGCGCTGAGCTGCCCGCAACTGAATTGCCTGGCGGGCAAGCTGCCGCCTGGCGTGACAGCTGCCGATGCCCGTCGCACACTGGTGGCGAACTTGCGTTTCGCCGCGGCCGCACTTCAAGAGGCGGGGTTAGGCTTGCTGCTCGAACCCGTCAACGATTTCGATATTCCCGGTTTTTTCGTGACGCGCACTCGCGAGGCACTGTCTATCATCGATGAGGTGGGCTCGTCCAACGTGCGGTTGCAGTACGACATCTACCATGCACAACGCATGGAAGGGGAGTTGGGCAATACGCTTGCCGCCCACATCGGGCGCATCGGCCATATCCAACTGGCAGACAATCCGGGGCGCGGCGAGCCGGGCACCGGGGAAATCCACTATCCATGGTTATTCCAGCACATCGACGCGCTGGGATACCAGGGTTGGATAGGGTGCGAGTACAAGCCGCAGGGTCACACCGAAGCCGGCCTGGGTTGGCGCGCTATACCGGCCGTTCATCGGGATGCAACAGGAGCCATCGAATGACGCAAGCGAAACTCAAGCTGGGCTTCATCGGCCTGGGCATCATGGGCACGCCCATGGCCGGCCGTTTGCTGGCCGCCGGCCACACGCTCTTTGCCCATACGCGCAGCGCGGTGCCAGCGACGCTGGTCAAGGGCGGAGCCACGGTCTGCGCCCACGCCAGGGAAGTCGCCGAACGGGCAGACATTATTTTCCTGATGGTTCCCGACACCCCTGATGTCGAGCAAGTGCTGTTCGGCGGCGATGGCGTGGCCCAGGGCATGTCCCGGGGCAAGATCGTGGTGGATTGCAGTTCCATCGATCCCATCGCCACCAAAGGCTTCGCGGTCCGCGTCAACGCCCTGGGCGGCGACTACCTGGACGCCCCGGTTTCCGGTGGCGAAGTGGGTGCCAAGGCCGGCAGCCTGACGATCATGGTCGGTGGCGAGCCCCAGGTGTACGAGCGCGTCAAGCCGCTGTTCGACCTGATGGGAAAGAACGTGACCCTGGTCGGCGGCAATGGAGACGGCCAGACGACCAAGGTTGCCAACCAGATCATCGTTGCGTTGAATATCGCGGCGGTTGCCGAGGCGCTGGTGTTCGCCAGCAAGGCTGGCGCCGACCCGGCCAAGGTGCGCCAGGCGCTGATGGGCGGATTCGCTTCTTCGCGCATCCTGGAAGTTCATGGCGAACGCATGATCAAGCGCACTTTCGAGCCGGGCTTCCGGATCCGGCTGCACCAGAAAGACTTGGGCCTGGCGCTTTCCGGTGCGCGCAGCCTGGGCGTGGCATTGCCGCAGACCGCCGGGGTGGTGCAGTTGATGAATGCCTGCCAGGCGCTGGACATTGCTCAGCTGGATCATTCGGCACTGGTTCAGGCGGTCGAGCATGCCGCCAGCCATGGCCTGGCTGCTGCCACGTAGCCTCGTGCCGTTGCGCTTGCCATGAAAAACACCCCAAAGGTTGGACCAGTGTCCAACTTTTGGGGTGCAGTTCAGAACCCAGCTTGCCCTTTTCCGTGGCAAGCGATAGAAAAGGAATCAGTCCCCGTACAGCTTCTGACGCATTTCGCGTCGCTCTTGCGCTTCCAGCGACAGGGTGGCGGTGGGGCGTGCCAGCAGGCGAGGCACACCGATGGGTTCGCCGGTTTCTTCGCACCAGCCGTATTCGCCGCTGTCGATGCGGGCAATGGACTGTTGCACTTTTTTCAGCAGCTTGCGCTCGCGGTCGCGGGTGCGCAGTTCGAGCGCGTGCTCTTCTTCGATGGTGGCGCGGTCGGCGGGGTCGGGCACGAATTGCGTTTCACGCAGGTGCTCGGTGGTTTCGCCGGCATTGGCCAGGATGTCTTGTTCGAGTTGCTTGAGCCGTTCCTTGAAGAACGCCAATTGGCGGTCGTTCATGTAGTCCGATTCGGGCATGGCCAGCAATTCTTGTTCGCTGGGCAGATCAATCGCCGTATCGCTCGCCGACTTACTTGATTTTTTGGTTGCTGCCTTGGTAGCCATGAAAACACTCCACTATGAATCGATCCTGGCGCGACGCGCGCGTCGGGATTGCGGCGTTAGCCCGCCAGGCACTGCTCCAAGCCCCGGGTGAAAATTTCCTGGGGCAGTTTGCGGCCGATGAACACCATCTTGGTGGATGGTTTCTCGGCCGCGGTCCACGGCTTGCCGGGTTCGGCACCCATCATCATGTGCACACCCTGGAACAACATGCGGCGATTGATGCCTTTCATGTACAGGATGCCTTTGTAGCGCATCAGGTCGGGACCATAGACCTGCACCACGCCGCCCAGGAATTCTTCAAGCCGCGCGGGATCGAACGGCTTGTTGGAGCGGAAGACGAAGGCGCCGATTTCGTCGTCGTGGTGGTGATGGTGGTGTTGGTCGTGATGGCAATGCGCCCCGCATTCGCCTTCGTGGTCATGATCGTGGCCATGGTCATGGCCGTGATCGTGACCGTGGGCATGGCTGTGCGCCGCGTCGGGGTGTTCATCGGCCAGGAACTCCGGGTCGATGTCGAGAATGGAATTCAGGTTGAAGCCGCTGATGTCGATGATGGACTTCAGGTCGGCGTCGCCGAAATTTACCGGCGAGATCGGTGCGCGCGGGTTGATGCGCACCAAGCGGGCGCGCAGCGCTTCGTAGTCGGCTTCGTTGACCAGGTCTTTCTTCGACACCAGGATGCGATCGGCAAAGCCGACCTGCTTCTGGGCTTCGGGCTGGGCGTCGAGCGTGGCCATGCCGTGCTTGGCATCGACCACCGTGACCACGGCGTCCAGGCGATAGTATTCGGCGATCTCGTCGTCCATGAAGAACGTCTGGCAGACCGGGCCGGGGTTGGCCATGCCAGTGGTTTCAAGGATGACGCGTTCGAACGTGAGCTCGCCCGCCTGGCGCTTGGTGCGCAGCTCGGCCAGGGTGCGCATCAGGTCGCCGCGCACGGTGCAGCATACGCAGCCGTTGCTGAGCTCGATGATTTCTTCATCGCTGTCTTGCACCAGCAGGTCGTTGTCGATGCTTTCCGGCCCGAATTCGTTTTCGATGACCGCGACGCGACGGCCGTGGAATTCGGTGAGGATACGCTTGAGCAGGGTGGTCTTGCCCGCACCGAGAAAGCCGGTGAGGATGGTGACGGGAACCATTTTGTCCAAACTGCGCTGGGTATTCATGGCAAGGCGGCAAGCTGAAGGCCTGGGGCGCACGGGGCACCGCTCGGGCGTGGACTACAGGGGGGCCACTGTTGCGGCCGGACGCAGGATTACAGCACAGTCGGGGCGGGGGGGCAAACCCCGGGCCAACCCCAGCCACGCTTTCCGGAGAAGGTCGAAAAACGCCGCCGTAATCCGATAGATACGGTTATATGGGGATGGATCGCGGCATATCAAGCATGCCGCGCCGCCCCCAGGCGCGATCAGTGCGCGTGGCCGTGGTGGCGATGACCCGTCTCGGGGGACTGCTGCTGGCACTGGGGGCACAGCGCGCGGATCTCGGTTTCGTGGGTGGCCAGCGCAAAGCCGGTGCGGGAGACCCGTTCGGCCAGTTGCCGGCTCATGGCCGGATCGCTGACTTCAGCCACGGCGCCGCAGCCCGTGCACACCACCAGCAGGTCGTGCGGCGCGCCGGCCGCATCGTGGCAGGCGGTCCAGGCGTTGACGGCATCGAGCCGATGGATAAGGCCTTCGTCCATCAGGAAATCCAGGGCACGGTACACCGTGGGCGGCGCTGCGCCAGGGTGCACGGCGCGCATGGCGTCGAGCAGTTCGTAGGCTTTCAGGCTGCGGCCGTGCTGCAGCAGCAGTTCCAGCACCTTGCGGCGGATCGGCGTCAGCCTGCGGCCGCGCTGCGCGCACAGCGATTCGGCGGTGCGCAGTTGATCGCCTATGGGGTCGGAACGAGAGGTGCTGGGCGAGGTGGGCATCGGAATCTTGCGGCCGGCAGGGGCGATTCCGCGAAGGTATCAGAAAACGCGACCGGCGGGTGGCGGCCATACCCTGCCATATTTGTTATGATATAACATATCTACATTAATCGCCATCCGCCATCGGGCGGCCGGCACGTATTGCGCATTGGTATGTCTCATATCGTTTCGGCCGTGACGGCCCGGGCTGGCCGCTCCGCCTTGCGTGCTTCGGCGCTTGCCCGGTTGGGCGTGGCGCTGGCCGCCGCGCTGGCACTGTGGGCCCTGACCAGCTGGGCGCTGGGCTGGTGGGCCACGGCATGACGGATAAACCGGGTGCCGCCACGGTGATCGACCTGCATGGCGTGGCGTTCGGCTGGCGCGGGCAGGCGGCCGTGCAGGCCGTGTCGGGCAGTTTCGCACGCGGTTCAATGACGGCGGTGGCCGGCCCAAACGGGGCGGGCAAGTCGACGCTGGTGAAGGGCATCATGGGGCTGCTGCGCCCGCTGTCCGGCAGCCTGCATATCGCTGCCGCCGAGCGCCGCCGCCTGGCCTGGCTGCCGCAGGCCGCCGAACTGGATCGCACGTTTCCCATCACGGTACTGGACATGGTGGCCATGGGTGGCTGGCGCCGGGTAGGGCCGTGGCGCCGGTTCGGCGCCGACGAAACCGCGCGGGCCTGGCAGGCGCTCGATGCCGTCGGCCTGGCCGGCGAGGCCGGGCGGCTGGTGGGGGCCTTGTCGGGCGGGCAGATGCAGCGGGCACTGTTCGCCCGCCTGCTGTTGCAGGACGCCCAGGTCTTGCTGCTGGACGAGCCGTTTGCGGCGGTCGACAGCCATACCGCCGATACCTTGATGCAGTTGCTGTGCGCCTGGCACCGACAAGGCCGCACGGTGATTGCCGTGCTGCACGACCTGGCGCTGGTGCGCCGGCATTTCGGCCAGACCTTGCTGCTGGCCGGGCGCCAAGTGGCCTGGGGCCCGACCGCCGAGGTGCTGACACCGGCCCACCTGGCCGTTGCACGCGGCGCGCAAGAGGAATGGACATGAGCCTGCTGGATTGGGCGGTGGCGCCTTTTGTCGACTACGGTTTCATGCGGCGCGCCCTGGCCGGCACATCGGCCGCGGCGTTGGGCGCGGCGCCGCTGGGGGTGTTCCTGGTGCTGCGGCGCATGAGCCTGATGGGCGACGCCATGTCGCATGCGATTCTGCCCGGCGTGGCGGCGGGGTTCCTGCTGTCCGGCTTGTCGCTGGGCGCGATGTTGCTGGGCGGGCTGGCCACGGGCCTGGCGGTGGCCGTGCTGGCAGGGCTGGTGGCGCGCCTGACGCCGCTGCGCGAAGACGCCAGCTTTGCGGCGTTCTACCTGATATCGCTGGGCCTGGGTGTATTGCTGGTGTCGGTGCGTGGCTCGAACATGGACTTGCTGCATGTGCTGTTCGGCACGGTGCTGGGCCTGGACGACGCGGCCCTGCTGCTGGTCACCGGCGCGGCCAGCGCCACGCTGCTGGCCATGGCCGTGCTGTATCGATTGCTGGTGGCCGAATGCCTGGACCCCGGCTTCCTGCGCGCCAGCGGCGGTGGCGGCAGCCTGGCGCATATGGCCTTCCTGGTGCTGGTGGTGGTGAACCTGGTGGCCGGATTCCAGGTGCTGGGCACCCTGATGGTGGTGGGCATGATGATGCTGCCGGCCGCAGCGGCACGCTTCTGGGTGCCGTCGGTGGCCGGCCAGATCGTGCTGGCGGCCGCGCTGGGCGTGGCCGCGGGCATTGCCGGCCTGCTGGTCTCGTATCACTACAACTTGCCCGCCTCGCCCGCCATCATCCTGGCGGCAGGCGGGGTCTATCTGGTGTCGGTCGCCTGCGGTCCGCAGGGCGGGCTGCTGCACGGCCTGGCCGCTCATGGCCGGGCACGCTATCGCTGAAAGGAGAACAACATGCATGGATTCTTTGCCGCGCAGGCGCGTCGCCGCGTGCTGATGATGTTGACGCTGGGGGCGGCCTGCGTGTCCGCGCCCATGATGGCGCGCGCCGCCGAGCCGCTGCGTGTCGTGGCCAGTTTTTCGATACTGGGCGACATGGCCCGGGAGATCGGCGGCACCGATGCGGCGGTGACCACATTGGTCGGCCCCGATGGCGATGCGCATGGATACGAGCCCACGCCGGCGGCCGCGCGTCAACTGGCCGGCGCCGCCGTGCTGGTCGAGAATGGCCTGGATTTCGAGACTTGGCTGCCGCGGCTGGTGAAGGCGGCCGGCTTCAACGGGCACGCCGTGGTGGCATCGAACGGCGTTGCGCCGCGCAAGCTGGCCGGGGCCGGGCACGGCCATGACCATGACGACCATGACCATGACCATGACCATGATCATGGCCACCATCACCAGCACGGCGACGTGGACCCGCATGCCTGGCAGAGCCTGTCCAATGGCGCGATCTACGCCCGCAATATCGCCGAGGGCCTGGCCGCCGCAGATCCGGCCCGGGCCGCGGCATATCGCCAGCGTGCACAGGCCTATATCGCACGCATCGAAGCGCTGGACGCACAGGTCCGCAAGGCCTTTGCCGATATCCCGGCGGCGCGGCGGCAGGTCGTGACTTCGCACGATGCCTTCGGCTACTTCGGCGATGCCTATGGCGTGCGCTTCATCGCTGTGGCGGGCATGTCCACCGATGCCGAGCCGTCGGCTGCCGACATGGCGCGCATCATCGAGCAGGTCAAGCGCGAGCATGTGCCGGCGGTGTTTGTCGAGAACATCACCAGCCCCGCGCTGGTGCAGCAGGTAGCGCGCGAAACCGGCGCCCGGGTGGGTGGTACGCTTTATTCCGACGCGCTGGCTCCGTCCGGAAAGCCGGCCGCGACTTACCTTGGAATGTTCGAATGGAATGCGCGCCAGCTCTCCGCTGCCTTGCAGCCGCAATGATCATGGCCTGCGCCGCGCCGGCGGCGCAGGCCCACCCGCACATGTGGATCGATGCCCGCGCGCGCATCGCCTTTGACGGGCAGGGCCGCATCGCCGCCATTCACCAGGATTGGCTGTTCGACGAAATGTTCGGTACCTACACCACGCAAGGCCTGGAAAAAGGCCCGGATGGCAGCTTGTCGGCGCAAACCTTGCAGGGCATGGCGCGCGACTGGATGAATGCCCTGGGCGAACCGGTGTCGCACTATTTCACGCGCGCGGCCGTCGGCGACCAGGTGCTGGCGTTTGGCGAACCGCGCGACGCCGTCGTACGCTGGAATCCGCAAGGCCAGCGCCTGACCTTGTCATTCACGCTGCCGCTGGCGCAGCCGGTGGCGCCGGGCAAGCAGGGGGTGCGCTTCGATATCTATGATCCCACGTACTTCGTGGCCTACGCCTTCGATGCATCGGGCGCATTGGCCCTGGCCGATGCGCCGGCTGGCTGCACCCAGGCCTACCAGCCACCGCGCGAACTGGATTGGAAAACCATGCAGCAACTGGCGGCCATTCCGGCCGACCCCGACGCCTTGCCTGAAGAATTGTTCGCCATCACCAAAGGGTTGACGCACCGCATCGAGGTGGCGTGTCGATGAGGCGTAGTCGTTGCGCGCTGTCGTTGCTGGGGTTGCTGGGCCTGTTGCTGCCCTTGGCGGCCTGGGCACAGGCCAGCCATCCTTTTGGCGTGCCCGAAAGCGGCGGCGGCGGCCTGGCCGGCGGCCCGGACTGGCTGACTGCACTATTGGGCCAGGTATCGGCCTGGCAAACCCATTTCTATCGGCAATTGACCGGCGCCGTGCGTGCCTGGCAGGCCGATGGCGCCGCCGCCTGGGGTTTGCTGGGGTTGTCGTTCGCCTATGGAGTGTTCCACGCATTGGGGCCGGGCCACGGCAAGGCCGTCATCGCGTCGTACGTGCTGGCCAACCGCCAGACCGCGCGCAATGGTGCGTTGCTGGCCTTGTTGTCGGCCTTGCTGCAGGCGCTGGTGGCGATCAGCCTGGTAGCGGTGCTGGCCTGGCTGCTCAATGCCACGGCGCCCACCATGAATCGCGCCACCCGCTGGCTGGAAACCGCGTCATACGCGCTGATCGTGACGCTGGGGGCCTGGCTGGTCTGGCAGAAGGCCGTGCGGCGCTGGCTGCGCCGCGCGGGCCGCCACGCGCATGAACCGGCGCCGGGACACTCGCACGGGCATGGCCATGCCCACGACCAGGGTCATGGGCATGGCCATGACGTTGCCGACTGCGGCTGCGGCCATGCGCATGCGCCCGCCGCCGAGCAGGTGGCCGGCCCGCTGGAATGGCGCAAGGCCGTCTCGGCCATCCTGGCGATGGGCCTGCGGCCATGCAGCGGTGCCTTGATTGTGCTGGTGTTTGCCTTGTCGCAAGGCTTCTTCGTCGCTGGTATTGCGGCCGCCCTGGCCATGGGAGTGGGTACGGGGCTGACGGTGGCGGCATTGGCCGTCGTGGCGGTCATGGCGGGCGGGGCCGCCACGCGTTTCAGCGCCCGCTTGTCGGCCGCCTGGGCGGCGCGCCTGCGGGGGCTGATCGAAGCGGTGGCCGCGCTCTGCATCCTGCTGCTGGGCCTGTTATTGCTGGGTGGGCAGGTGGCCGGCGGCGCCTGATATCGGGTGTCTGAGTGCCGACATGGCGGCCGGCGGCGTCGACAAGTGGATTTCCCCTGCAATCAATTTTGAGATGTTATATCATTCGTTTGTTTTTGGAATGATATAACATTAATGGGACGGGAAATGCATATCCAACCGCTGCCGCTGGCCGTGGCGCTTTCGCTGGTGCTGGCCCCTGCCGTTCAGGCGCAACAGGTCCAGGTCCAGGATCAGGCCCTGCCCGATGTGGCGCAAGCTCGGCAGGCGCCCACGCTGGCGCCGATCACGGTGTCGGCCAACCCCTTGGGCCTGGACCCCGACAGCATGGCGCTGCCTGCGCTGGTGTTAAGTGGTGATGCCCTGATCGAACGCCGCCAGGACACGCTGGGCAACACCCTGAACGGCCTGCCCGGCATCCATTCGGACACTTTCGGCGGCGGCGCCAGCCGTCCGGTAATCCGGGGCCAGACGGCGCCGCGCGTGAAAGTGCTGTCCGATGGATCGGAACTGATGGATGCGTCGAACATCTCGCCCGACCATGCCGTAACCACTGAGCCACTGCTGGCCGACCGCATCGAAGTGCTGCGCGGCCCCGCCACGCTGCTGTACGGCGGCGGCGCCATCGGTGGCGTGGTCAATGTGCTGGACCGCAAGATTCCCACCGCCGTGCCCGAAAAAGGCGTGGAAGCCGAAGCCGAAGTACGCGGCGCCACCGGCACCGGCGAGCGCGCCGGCACCGTGGGCATCACGGCGGGCACGGGGGAATTCGCGGTGCGCGTCGAAGGCCTGAAGCGCCGGTCCGACGACTACAACGTACCCGACTGGCCGGGCGGCGAACTGGAAGGCTCGTATAGCGAGTCTTCGCAAGGCTCCGTGGGCCTGTCGTGGATAACGCCGCGCGGCTACGTGGGGGTGGCATACACCTACCTGGAAAGCGAATACGGCCTGCCCGGGCACAACCACGAATACGAAGGGTGCCATCCGCACGGCACGCACCTGCATTGCGGCGGGCACGACCATGACCATGGCGGCCACGACGACCATGATCACGATCATGACCACGAGCACGAAGATCCGCCCTACGTGAAGCTGCGCAGCAACCGCATCGACCTGCGCGCCGAATATGCCGATCCATTCGCCGGCTTCGAGAAAATCCGCTTTCGTGGCGGGCTGACCGATTACCAGCACCAGGAAATCGAAGGCGGCGAAGTGGGCACCACGTTCAAGAACCGCGGCTACGATGCGCGCCTGGAACTGGAGCACAAGCCCTGGCACGGATGGCGCGGCGTGATCGGCGTCCAGAACGCCTACAGCGACTTCAGCGCAGAGGGGGAAGAAGCCTTCCTGCCGCGCAGCGAGACCCGTTCCACCGGCATCTTCCTGCTGGAAGAATATCGCCTGGCCGATTGGCGCTTCGAAGTCGGCGCGCGGCAGGACTGGCAACGCATCACGCCCGAGGGCGGCCAGCCGCGTTCGAGCGAGTCGGGCACGTCGTTGTCGGCCTCGGCCATCTGGGACTTCGCGCCCCAGTATTCCGTGGCCCTGTCGCTGTCGCGTTCGCAGCGCCTGCCGTCGGCGCAAGAGCTGTATGCCGACGGCGTGCACCTGGCCACCAATACGTATGAAATCGGCAACCCCGATCTGGGCAAAGAGACCTCGCACAATATCGACCTGACGCTGCGCAAGCACGAGGGCGACACCACCTTCAGCCTGAGCGCGTTCCACAACAAGGTGAAGAACTACATCTATGCCGATACGCTGGACCAGTTCGAGGACTTCCGCCTGATCGAATACACGCAGCGCGATGCCGAATTCACCGGCCTGGAAGGCGAGGTCCGGCATCAGTTCACCAAGGTTTTTTCGGCTGCGGTGTTTGGCGATTATGTGCGCGGCAAGCTGACCGGCGGCGATGGCAACTTGCCGCGCATCCCGGCCGCGCGGCTGGGTGTGCGCGCCAATGCCAAGTGGCAAAAATGGTCGGGTGGCGTTGAATACGCCCACGTGTTCCGCCAGAACGACATTGCGTCGTACGAGTCCAGCACGCCGGGCTACGACATGGTCAATGCCGTGGTCAGCTACCGCGACGGCCTGGGCGCGGATGCTGCCTACGAAGTCTATCTGCGCGGCACCAACCTGCTGGACAAGCTGGCCTACAACCACGCGTCGTTCATTTCGAAAGTGGCGCCGCTGCCGGGCCGCAGCGTGATGCTGGGGGTGCGGGTAACGTACTAGGCGGGGTGCGCTACGACTTGCGGCCGGCGCGCGGGTGTGCCTGGTCGTACGCCTTGGCCAGGTGCTGGAAGTCGAGCCGGGTGTAGATCTGCGTGGTCGAGATGTTGGCGTGGCCCAGCATTTCCTGCACGGCACGCAAGTCTTGCGCGGACTGCAGTACGTGGCTGGCGAAACTGTGGCGCAAGACGTGCGGGTGTACGTGGGCCGGCAGCCCGGCAGCCTGCGCCAACTTGGCCAATTGAACCTGCACGACGCGCGGAGCGATGCGTCGGCCGCGCGTGCCCACGAACAGCGCCGCGGCATCGGTGGGGGGCGCCGCCGCGGCGGCCAGTTGGGGGCGTGCCTCGATCCAGCGCTGCAGCGCGGCCAGCGCCGCTTTGCCCACGGGCACGGTGCGGCGCTTGCCGCCCTTGCCCAGCACCACGACTTCGGCGTCGGCCAGGTTCAGCCAGCTACGCGATTCGTAGCCGTCGGCACGTTCGTAGCGCAGGTCCAGCCCCACCAGTTCGGACAGGCGCAGGCCACTGGAATACAGTAATTCGAACATGGCGCGGTCGCGCAGGCCGGCCGGGTCGGTGGCCAGCCGATTGGTGGCGTGGTCGAGCAGCGCCTGCGCCTGTTCAACCGACAGCGCCTTGGGCAAGCCGCGCGGGGCCTTGGGGGCCCGCACGCCGGCGACCGGGTTGCCGGCCAGCCCGGCCGTGGGCGCCCACCATTGATAGAAGCCACGCCAGGCCGCCAGCACGCGCGCCAGGCTGCGCGGTCCCAGGCCTTGCGCATGCAGGCGCGCCACGAACTGGCGGATGTGGCCGTTGGCCAGTTGCTCTAGTGGCAGGTGCGTTGCCTGGGCCAGGTCAGCCAGTTGGCGCAGGTCGCGCCGGTAGGCGTCCAGGGTATGGGGCGAGTAGCGCCGATGGGCCCGCAGGTGGTGCAGCCATTCGTCCAGGGGCCGCGGCAGGGCTTCGGGCGGGGCGGGATCGGCGTGGCTCATAGCGTGGCAGGCCGGTTGCCGCCCAAGCCCGGTCAGGGCTGCGCGGCGGGCACGGCCAGCCGGCGCAGCGTGGCCGATGCCAGGCGGCCGATGGCCTCGAGGAATACGGTGCCCATTTCGGGGCTGAAGCGATCGGGGTCGTCGGATCCCAGTACCAGCAGGCCGACGCTGGGCTGGTCGGGTTCCAGCCGCAACGGTACCAGGGCCAGCGATTGCGGCTTGGCGTCGAGCCAGCCAGCCGCCTCGAATTCGGTATCGGGGCCGCAATAAGGCGCTTTCAGGCTGTCGGCGAAAGCGTGCACGTCGGGCGATACCGGCAGGCCGTAGCCTGAAGGCGGCTGGCCGGGCAGGTTCCAAAGACGCAAGGCAACGTGATTAAGGTCGAACTGTTCGGCCAGGCCCAGGGCGATCTCGCCGGGCAGGTGCTGCGGTTCGGTTTCGCCCAGCAGGCGGCAGCACCACTGCGACACGTGTTCGCCGATGGCCTCGTTGGAATCGGCATGGTGGGCCAGTTCGTTCAGGCGCCATTCGAGCTCGCGGTTGCGCTCGCGCAGCGTGAGGATCTGCCGTTCGCCCAGCGAGATGGCGCGCGCACCATGCGGGTGCGGCACCTGCAAGGTGGCGAAGACCTCGGCGTGCTGGTCGAAGAAGTCCGGATTGTTCTGCAGGAAATCCGCGACGTCCTGGGCGGTGAAAGCGGTATCGGTCATGAAGGCGTAGGGGCTAGGGCCATGGAAAAAACCTGTTTGTCGATATCGACCTGGCCCGTGAAGACGGAAGCGGCCGGGCCGGTCATGCGCAGGCGCTCGCCGTTCCAGTCGACCGTAAGCGTACCGCCGCGCGTGTGCACGCGTACAGGCGTATCGAGCAGGCCGCGCCGGATGCCGGCCGCCACGGCGGCGCAGGCGCCGGTGCCGCAGGCCAGCGTTTCGCCGGCGCCGCGCTCGTAGACACGCAGGCGGATGGTGTGGCGATCGACCACTTGCATGAAGCCGGCGTTCACGCGTCGCGCAAAGCGCGGATGGCGCTCGACCAACGGGCCGACGGCGGCCACCGGCGCGGTGTCGACGTCGTCGACCTGCTGCACGGCATGTGGATTGGAAATGGCCACGGCCGACACAAGTACGCTGCGCGGCAGCCCGGCGGGGGCGTCGGGCAGGTCGAGCTGCCACAGGGTGTCGTCGCCCTGAACGGTGGATGCCAGCCCCGCGGTGTCGAATGGCAGGGCGGCCGGATCGAACCGGGTGACGCCCATGTCGACCGTGACTTGTTCGTCGTCGCCCTCGTCCAGCACCAGGATGCCGGTGGCGATTTCGGCGCGCAGCGGGTTGCGGTCGGACAAGTGCTGCTCGTGCACGAAGCGCACGAAGCAGCGCGCGCCATTGCCGCAGTGCTCGACCTCGGATCCGTCGGCGTTGAAGATGCGGTAGCGGAAGTCGGCATCGGGCCGGGTGGCGGGCTCGACCAGCAGGATCTGGTCGGCGCCGATGCCGAAATGGCGGTCGGCCAGGGCGCGCGCGCGCTCGGGCGTCATGGCTATGGCTTGACGCACGCCGTCGAGCACGACGAAGTCGTTGCCCGCGCCATGCATCTTGGTGAAGTTCCAGATCATTGGCCGATTATCGCCCATTACGGCGCGGCGGTGTCGGCCGCCAAATAGTGCTAATAGAACTTGGCCTCGCCCAGCGGGCGGGTCTTGAAGCGGCGGTGCACCCAGTAGTACTGGCTGGGGCAGCGCCGCACCCAGGTCTCGATGTCGCGGTTCAGGCGCGCGGTGGCGTCTTCCAGGGTGCCGTTGCCAGGGAAATCTTCCAGGGGCGGCAGTACTTCGACATGGTAGCGGCCGGTGGCCGGGTCCCAGAAGTCGATTACGGGCATGACGGCGGCGTTCCATTTGCGCGCCAGTTGGGCGGTGGCGAGCAGCGTGGCAGCCGGCACGCCGAAAAACGGCACGAACACGGCGCCGTTGCGGCCGAAATCCATGTCGGGCAGGTAGTACACCGGGCGCGGCTTGCGCAGGTGCCGGATCAGTTCGCGCACGCCTTCTTTGCGGCTGACCAGGAACACTTCATTGAAGCGGGCTCGGCCCTTGCACACGATGGCGTCCACCGCCGGGTCGCTTTGCGGGGTGTACATGGTGGCGCTGCTGGGCAGTTCCAGGGTCAGGCGCGTGGCCGCGGCGTCCAGGGCCACGAAGTGCGGCGCCAGCAACAGCACGGGCCGTCCCTGGGCCACCAGGGTGTTGACGAGCTCGGTGCCATTTTCGGTGACCAGTTCGCGTACGGCTTCGGGGGTGCCATACCACAGCACGCCTCGGTCGACGATGGTTTGCGCCAGCGCGCGGAAGTGCTCGCGCAGCCAGCGTTCGCGCACCGCCTCGGGCTGGTCGGGAAAGCACAGCCGCAGATTCAGGCGCACGATGCGCGCGCGCGATCGGGCCAGTTTCGGGGCCAGCCAGCCCAGCGCAGCGCCGATGCGCTGGCGCGTGGCCGGGCGCATGCGGCCGAACCCTGCGAACAGCGCTTCCAAGGCCCGCGTCTTGAAGTCAGTCATGGGAAGCCGGGGTATCAGGGGGTGTGCTGGCGGCCATGGGGGGGATGGGCGGGGCGTTGCGCGGGGTTTTGTAGCGGTTGTAGCTCCACAAATATTGATGCGGAAAGCGCCGGATCAATATTTCCATGGAGGCATTGAACAGGGCGGCCCGGGCCTGCGGGTCGTCCGGCAGGGGCTCGGGCACGCGCGCGAAATGCACGCGCCAGCCGCGCCCGTGCGGCAGGCGCTCGCCCGCCACCACGACGACCGCCACCTTTGTTTGCGCGGCCAGCTTGCCCGGCAGCGTCATGGTGTAGGCCATGCGGCCGAAGAACGGTGCCCACACGCCCTCGCCTTCGCCGGGGGCCTGGTCGGGCAGCAGCCCCACCGTTTCGCCGCGCCGCAGCGCCCGCACGAATTCGCGCACGCCTTGCATGGTGGCCGGCACGGCCTTCAGGCCCGAGGTGTTGCGTGCGGTGGCCAGCAAGGGGGCCAGCGCCTCGATGCGCGGGGGCCGGAACATCACGGTGACCGGGGTGCGGCGGGCCACCGCCGCATAGCGCGCGATGATCTCGAAGCAGCCCAGGTGCGGCGTCAGGAACAGAATGCCGCGGCCTTCGGCAAGGGCGGCCTCGACCACGTGGAATTCGTCGGAGGTGGTCTTGGCCAGGCTTTCGGCGCTGCGGAACCAGACCTTGGGCATTTCCAGGATCATGGCGCCGGTCTCGGCCGCCGCGCGGCGCGCGAAGGCGGCATCGGCATAGCCGGCCTGGGCCGCGTTGGCGCGCAGCCGCTGGCGGTACCGGCCCGGCCAGGCATAGGTGAACAGGCCCGCAACCCGCCCCACTGCATGCAGCAGGGGCAGGGGAAGCAGGGCGACGGCGCGGAACAAGGCGAGGAGCAGCATGCGAGGCCAGGAGCAAGTGCGGCGCGCCGGACGCGTGCCGCGGTATATATCTATAGATTCAAGCGATCAGCAAGAAGTGGGCATTTTCGCCTAAAATGCCCCCAGTCGCCGAGTTAACCGACAACTTGCGGGGCGACGTCTGGGGCGCGGTGCGCGTTTCAGGCAAAATCCGCTAAAGCGTCGCGCCCAGATCGTCAAAGGCAGGTTCAGATCCGGGGCGCTACGCGCCTCGTTAAACCTGTGTGCCGGCGCCGCCGGTCTCGTAAGGACGTATCCGTGGCCAACAACGATTTCCTCTTTACTTCTGAATCCGTCTCGGAAGGGCATCCGGACAAGGTCGCCGACCAGATTTCCGACGCCATCCTCGACGCCATCTTTACGCAAGATCCCAACGCCCGCGTGGCCGCCGAAACGCTGTGCAATACCGGCCTGGTAGTGCTGGCTGGCGAAATCACCACCACGGCCAATGTCGATTACATCCAGGTGGCGCGCGACACCATTCGCCGCATCGGGTACGACAACACCGACTACGGCATCGACTACAAGGGTTGCGCGGTGCTGGTGGCCTACGACAAGCAGTCGCCCGACATCGCCCAGGGCGTGGACCGCACCTCGGAAGACTACCTGAACCAGGGCGCGGGCGACCAGGGCCTGATGTTCGGCTACGCCTGCGACGAAACCCCCGACCTGATGCCGGCCCCCATCTGGTACGCGCACCGCCTGGTGCAGCGCCAGAGCGAACTGCGCAAAGATGGCCGCCTGCCGTGGCTGCGCCCCGACGCCAAATCGCAAGTCACCTTCCGCTACGTCGACGGCCGTCCGGTCGAAGTCGATACCGTGGTGCTGTCGACCCAGCACGCGCCCGAAATCTCGCAGTCGGCCATCCACGAGGCCGTCATCGAAGACATCATCAAGCCCAGTTTTCCCGACGGCCTGATCACGCCCAAGACCAAGTTCCTGGTGAACCCCACCGGCCGCTTCGTCATCGGCGGCCCGCAAGGCGATTGCGGCCTGACCGGCCGCAAGATCATCGTCGACACCTACGGCGGCGCCTGCCCCCACGGCGGCGGCGCGTTCTCGGGCAAAGACCCGTCCAAGGTCGACCGTTCGGCCGCCTATGCGGCGCGCTACGTGGCCAAGAACGTGGTGGCCGCGGGCCTGGCGCGCCAGTGCCAGGTGCAGGTCAGCTACGCTATCGGCGTGGCCGAACCCATCAACATCACGGTCTATACCGAAGGCACCGGCGTCATCCCCGACGACCAGATCGCCAAGCTGGTGCGCGAGCACTTCGACCTGCGTCCCAAGGGCATCGTCAACATGCTCGACCTGCTGCGCCCCATTTACACCAAGACGGCGGCGTACGGCCATTTTGGCCGTTCCGAACCCGAGTTCTCGTGGGAAACCGCCGACAAGGTCCAGACCCTGAAGCAAGCGGCCTGATCCGGCAGCAAGAAACCGCAGGGCCTGTCCCGGCCCTGGGCCCAGCCTCTGGAATGCACAGGGCGCTGGGCCGTTTTTCTTGGGGCCGGGCTGGTTACTTCGCCGGTTTTCTCGCGGCCGGGTCGATATCCGCTTGCGGCAGGTTGGTTCGCAGCAGCGCCATCTGTTGCGGCGAAAACAGCTGCTTGCGCAACTGGACCAGGGCCTTGCCGAATTTCTTCTCGATCTGGTCCCCGAACGCGGACATCATTTCGGCCATGTAGATGTCGTGGCGGATCAGGGTCTCGGCCATGCGCACGATGGCGGAATTGGTGGTGTAGGCGCCCGTCAGGGTCTCGCCCAGGTTGGCCGTCAGCGCGACCCGGTAGTCGATGGCCAGCGTGAACAGGTTGTCGGCGCCACCGACGCGAAAGCCATTGCCTTCGTGCAGGTAGATCTTCGAATTGGCGCCGAAGCGTAGAAATTCCACGTCTTCGCCAAACACGACGAACACCAGTTTCACGCCGCGCGCCGCGGCTTTTTTCATCTTGGCGGCATGCTCGCGCAGGATGTCTGTCGACGCCTTGATCCACACATGTTCCGAGGCGCCGTCGATCAGTTCATTGATTTTTTCCTGGATGCGTTCCTGGCCTTCGATGCTCCAGACGACATTCGGATCTTCTTCCGACCCCAGGTTGTCCAGGCTTTGCTTCAGGCGGCTGCAGACGGTGCTGATGTCATCTGAGATATCGCCCAGCAGCACCGCCGGATCCACGGGCACATAGCGGGCCGGGCTTTCGCTGACAGGCTGGACCGCGCGTTTCTTGGCCAGGCCTTCCAGCGCGCCATACGTATTGGCGCGAGGCAGGCCGCAACGCTTGCTGATTTCGTAGGCCGTGGCCGGACTGGCTTGCAGCAGGCTTATGTATGCGCTGGCTTCGTATTCGGAGAAACCCAGGCGCTGTAGATCATGGACCGGATCCGCAGCGTTCCTGCGTTTTGCGGCAGGCTTGGCCGCTACGCTCTTTGACATATGACGCGCCCTTGTTGAGGTGCTTTCCAAGAAATCCCTGGGCCACAAAGTGTAATGCCGAACCCTGGCGGCGATGGGCTGCCCGCACGCCACGATGGCAGCGTCCGTCACGCGCTTGACTTTTAGTAGTAGCTATAACTACTATTAATTTTAGCCCGGAGGCAACGCACGACCATGAGCCATGAAACCCACATCCAGGAACTGCAGCAGCGGCGCAGCAAGGCCTACGCCATGGGCGGGGAAGAACGCCTTGCGAAGCGTCGCGCCCAAGGTGTCCTGAACGCGCGCGAACGCCTGGATGCGCTGCTCGACCCGGGTAGTTTCTGCGAGTCCGGATTGCTGGCCACGTCGTATCGTCCGGAAGCGCGCGAGAAGACGCCGGCCGATGGCAAGATCGCCGGCTTCGGCGCGATCACCGGCCGCCCAGTGGCAGTCGTGTCGAACGATTTCACTGTCATGGGGGCATCCAGCAGTGTCGTCAACGGCAAGAAAATCAAGCATGTGCGGCAGGTGGCGGCCGATTCCGGCATGCCCCTGGTCCTGCTGGGCGAATCGGCCGGCGCGCGCATGCCCGACCGGATGGGCGCGGCAGGCCGCGCCATCCTGGGGCAGGATCCCACCGAATATCTGCGCGACCGCCGCACGCCCTGGGTGTCGGCCCTGCTGGGCAACTGCTATGGCTCGTCCACCTGGTACGCCTGCCTGTCCGATTTTGTCGTGATGCGCAAGGGCGCCACCATGGCGGTTGCCAGCAGCCGCGTCACGGAATTGGCCATCAAGCAGGCGGTGGATGCCGAAGACCTGGGCGGCTGGAAACTGCACACCGGCACGACCGGCATTGTCGATGTCGCGGTCGATACCGATGAGGAAGCGCTGGAAGTCATCAAGCGTTTCCTGAGCTACCTGCCCAGCCACAGCGGCGAGGCACCGCCGGTGGCACCCGTGCCGGCAGGGTCCGATGACGCCATGGCCGATATCCTGGACATCGTGCCTGAGTCTCGCGCCAAGACCTACGACAGCCGGGAGGTGATCCGCCGGTTGCTCGACACGGACAGCCTGTTCGAGCTCAAGCCGCGCTTCGGCAAGTCTATTGTTACCGGGCTGGGCCGCATCGCCGGGCGCACGGTGGGCGTGCTGGCCAATAATCCCAAGTTCAAGGGCGGCGCCATCGATGTGGACGCCTGCGCGAAGGCCACCAGCTTCCTGGTGTTGTGCGACTCGTTCAATATTCCCCTTGTTTTCCTGGCAGACCAGCCCGGCTTCCTGATCGGCATCGATGGCGAGAAGCGCGGCGCGCCAGGGCGCATCATGAACTGGATGAACGCGCTCTCCCAGGTGACCGTGCCGCGGTTTGTCATCACCCTGCGCAAGAACTACGGCCAGGCATACCTGAACATGGGGGGCGGGCGCAATAGCGATGAAGCCGCGGCCTGGCCATGTGCCGATTTCGGCTTCATGGATCCGGCAACCGCCGTCAACGTCCTGTACGGCGTGCGCCACGACGAAGACCCCGAGAAATTCCAGCAGCTGGTCGAGCAGATCAACCAGGACAACGCCCCCTGGGCGCTGGCGTCCTTGTATGAAGCCAAGGACGTGATCGATCCGCGCGAAACGCGTGCTTACTTGAAGCGCCTGCTGGCCATCCATTCGCGCAAACCCTCGGGGGGCATCGGCGCGCACCGGCTGGCCTGCTGGCCCACCAGCTACTGAACCCGATAACGATCTTCAAGGAAACGCCGCCATGTCCACTATCAACATTCCCAGCGACATCACCGGTACGGTCTGGAAAATCCTGGTCAAGCCGGGCGACAAGGTTGCGGAGGATGACTCGCTGATGATCCTGGAGTCCATGAAAATGGAGATCCCGGTAACGGCACCCGAGGCCGCTACCGTGCAAGAGATATGCGTGACCGAAGGGCAGACGATCTCGGAAGGCGAGCTGGTGGCCGTGCTGAAAGCTTGAGCCGCAATCCCGTTTCCGCCAGGAGCCAATCCATGCCATCGCCCTCAGCGGCCGGGCCCATCATCGAACAGGCACGCCGCCAGGGCGGGCGGTCGCTGGACGAGCCCACGGCAAAACACGTTCTGTCTTTGTATGGACTGCGGGTGCCCCGGTCCATGGTCATCAGGGGGGCGGCAGATGTCCGGCCTGCGGCCGAAAGCCTGCGGGGCCCGTTCGCGCTGAAGCTGATGTCCCCCGACGTACTGCACAAATCCGATTTTGGCGGGGTGAAGCTTGGCCTGCGGCATGCCGATGAAGTGCTTGCGGGCATGGATGCGATGTCGGCTCGTTGCGCCACGGCGGGCCACCGATTAAGCGGTTTCCTGCTGGAAGAGATGGCCGCGCCCGGGGTTGAGCTGGTCATCGGCGGTTTTCGAGACCCGTCATTCGGGCAGGTGGTCATGATCGGCCTGGGCGGCGTGTTCGTCGAAGTCTTGCGCGATGTCGCGTTTCGCATTTGCCCGATTACCCCGCTGGATGCCCACGAGATGCTCGATGAACTGCAGGGCGCCGCGCTGTTGCGGGGGGCCCGGGGCGGCACGCGCATCCCCGACGAAGTGCTGACCGCGACGCTGCTGGCCATCGGCGGCGATGGCGGCCTGCTGACCCAGCACGCCGACAGCATCGCAGAGCTCGACATCAACCCACTGATCGTATCGGCCGACGGCGCGGTGGCCGTCGATGCGCGCCTGATGCTTTGCCCGCACGGTGAGCCAACGTGATCCTCGACTCGCAGCATGTCTGGCCTGGCGCCCGCCCGCCTGAAAACTTCAAGGCGCTGTTCCGTCCGGCCACCATCGCGGTGGCCGGCGTGTCCGCCAAGAGCGCCGGGCAGGGCAACAAGTTCATCCAGCGCCTGCGCGCAGCCGGATACCCAGGAAAGATCTACCCCATTCATCCCACCGAAAGCCAGTTGGAAGGGCTGCCCGCCTATCCGTCCTTGGCGGACACGCCCGAACCGATCGACTACGCCTTCATCGCCATTCCGGCCGTAGCGGTGCCGCCGTTACTGGCGTCGGCCAAGCATCGGGTCCGCTACGCGCAGGTCATGTCCAGCGGTTTTGGCGAAGGCGGGCGCGGCGGCGGCCTGCGCGCCGCCCTGCTGCAGGCCGTGCGACAGGGCGGCATGCGACTGCTGGGGCCCAATTGCATGGGCATCTACTCGCCATCGGGGCGGGTCACGTTCACGGATGGCCAGATGGGCGATGCCGGCGTGGTGGGCATCCTGTCGCAAAGCGGGGGCCTGTCCATCGACATCGTGCGCAGCGGCGAATACCGGGGGTTGCGCTTCAGCGGGGTGGTATCGCTGGGCAACTGCCTGGATGTCGACTCCAGCGACCTGCTTCAGCATTACCTGGACGACCCCGGCACGCGTGTCATCGGCGCCTATATCGAAGACATCCGCGACGGGCGCCGCTTCTTTGAATTGCTGCGCGGCGCGCGGGCGCGCAAGCCCGTGGTGCTGTTGAAGGGGGGGCGTACCCGGCAAGGGCAGCGGGCGGCGGCATCGCATACCGGTTCGCTGGCCAGCAATGACCAAGTGTGGCGTGCGCTGGCGGCACAGACGGGTTCGATCCTGGCCGATACGATGGAGGACTTCATCGACGCACTGGTTGCGCTGGAACACGAAAGCACGCGTGCCTGCGCGTTCGACGGCCGCGTGATCCTGTTCGGCAATGGCGGCGGCGCCAGTGTGCTGGCCGCCGATGCGCTGGGCAGGCTGGGCGTGGATGTGCCGCCGCTCGGGGCCGGCACGGTTGCCGCCCTGGAGCAACTCGGCATTCCGCCGGGGGCGGGTATCGAGAATCCGCTGGACGTGCCCGCGAATATCCTGCAGCGCGACCGCGGGGCGCTGGCGCGCCGCATTCTTGACACAGTGGCCGCCACCGAACGGCCCGGCGCCGTGGTCATGCACCTGAACCTGCCTGTCATCCTGGGTTATCGACAGGGCGAATTGCTGGATGAACTGGTGCACGCCGCCATCGGGCTCAAAGCCATGCTGCCCGCCGCGGTTCGCTTGTTGCTGGTGCTGCGTTCGACCGGCCAGCCAGAGCTGGAAGCAAAGCGCCAGACGTATGCCAGCCTGGCCATGCAATCGGGCATTCCGGTTTTCTTCAGCTTGCCGGCGGTGGCGCAAGCCCTGGCCGCCCTGCACAGGTATTCCCGCTTTCGCCAGTCGCGCCCGGAGACCCCATGACCATGCCTCGTCCTTTCCGCAAAGTCCTGGTTGCCAACCGGGGAGAAATCGCGTTGCGGATTATCCGGGCCTGCCGCGAAGCCGGCCTGCAGTCTGTGCAGGCCTATTCCGAGGCCGACCAGGAAACCAGGGCAGTACGCATGGCCGACCAGGCCGTATGCATCGGCGGCCCGAAGCCCGCCGACAGTTATTTGAACGCCGCCGCGCTGCTCGAGGCCGCCCGCCGCACGGGGGCCGATGCCGTGCATCCCGGATACGGGTTTCTGTCAGAAAACGCGGACTTCGCCGAGCAGGTCGAACAGGCCGGGCTGGTGTACATCGGCCCGCAGGCCCAGGTCATTCGCACGATGGGCGACAAGATCGCCGCGCGGCGGTGCGCCGAGGCTGCCGGCGTGCCCGTCATACAGGGGTCGGCCGCGGCGGTTGCGTCGGTGGAACAAGCCGTGGCCATGGCGCACCGGGTGGGATACCCCGTGCTGATCAAGGCCGCGGCAGGTGGCGGCGGGCGCGGCATGCGTGTTGCGCACGATGATGCCGAACTTGCCGAAAGCATGGAGCGCGCGGTCGCCGAAGCCCAGGCGTCGTTCGGTTCGGGCGAGGTCTACATCGAGAAATTCCTTGAGCGGGTCCGGCACATCGAGGTGCAAGTGGTTGGAGACGGCCAGCGCGTCATCCACCTGGGCGAGCGAGACTGCTCGTTGCAGCGCCGGCACCAGAAGCTGGTTGAAGAAGCTCCCGCTGCCATCCTGAGCCCGGCGACGCAGGCGCGGATACGGGCGGCGGCGACCAAGCTGGCCGAGTCGATCCACTATCGCAGCGCGGGTACGGTGGAATTCATCGTAGACCCCGTGACGCAGGCGTTTTATTTCATTGAAATGAATACCCGCATCCAGGTCGAGCATCCGGTCACGGAACTGCTGACCGGCCTGGACCTGGTGAAACTGCAATTGTCGATCGCCGCCGGCCGGCCCCTGGACTTGCGCCAGGAAGACGTAGACCTGCGCGGGCACGCCATCGAACTGCGGATCAATGCCGAAGACCCGGACAAGGGCTTTCTGCCCCGCAGCGGTCGCATCGTCGAATTCGAAATGCCGGCCGGACCGGGCGTGCGGGTCGATACCCATGCCTACGCGGGCTATTGCCTGCCCGCGCACTACGACTCGTTGCTGGCCAAGCTGGTGGTCTGGGGACAGGACCGCGAAGAGGCTTTGGCCCGCATGGGCCGCGCCTTGTCCGAGGCTCGCATCGAAGGGTTCGCCACCACGCTGTCGTTTCACCGGCGCCTGCTGGAAGAACCCGCCTTCCTGAATAACGAGGTGCACACGCGGTTCATCAAAGAGCACATGTACAGCAAGCATCCGATGCAGCGCTTGCTGTGACAGGGCATGCGGCACAGGCCTGGCCGCCCTGAGACAAGCCCTGCTTTACGGCACTTTCAGGCCGAGGAGACACTAAGATGAGAAAACACGTTCTTGGGGTATTGGCTTTTCTCGCGATGTTGCCGCTGCAGGGCACCGTTGCGCAATCCGAAATAAACAGGGAAGTGCAGTTCATTGTGCCCGCCGGCCCCGGCGGTTCGCTGGATGCGGTAGCCCGGAAGCTGCAGGAACTGCTGGTGGCGAAAAAGCTGGTCAGCGATATCGTCGTATTGAACAAGCCCGGGGCATCGACCCAGATGGCCTTGAACGTACTGGACCAGCATGTCGGGGATCCGCATTATTTGATGACCCTGGCCACGTCGATGGTCAATAACAACTATCTGGGCAACATCAAGGTCTCGTACAAAGATTACACGCCGGTCGCGATGCTGCTCGATGGCTATGTCGGGGTGCTGGTGCGCAGCGATTCGCCGTTCAAGACGGCCATGGATCTGGTGGCGCACCTGAAGAAAGACCCCGACGACTTGAATATCGCCATCGCCGCGACCCTGGGCAATGACGTGCATGTGGGGGTGGCCAAGCCCTTGATGCATGCGGGGGTCGATATCTCGAAGCTGACGTTCGTGCCGTTCAAGTCGTCTGGCGAGTCCATTACCAATCTGATCGGCGGCAACGTCGATGTCGTGGGCGCGACCACGCCCACCATCATTCCGGCGCTGCAGACCGGGAAGGTGCGCTTGTTGGTGATCGGCGCGCCGCAACGCCTGCAGGGGGTGTTGAGCGATACCCCCACCTGGAAAGAGCTGGGCATCGATGTCGTGACCTCATCGCCGCAGGGCGTGCTGGCGCCCAAGGGCATTTCGCCCGCCCAGGTCAAGTTCTGGGAGTCGGCCTTGAAGCAAGTGTCGGATACCGAAGACTGGCGCGTTTTCCTTGAGAAAAACCAGTGGGCGCCGCGTTTCCTGGATGCGCAGCAAACCTCGGAGATGCTGGCGGCGGAAACGCAAAGTGTCGAGCAAGTGCTGGGCAAGCTCAAGGTCGGGAAGTCGCCTGACGGCAAGTAGACGGGCGGCTACCACACGGAATCGTCGCTGCCCGGCGGGCGCACGTGCCTGGCAAAGCGCTGCACCAGGAAGTCCACGAACGCCACGGTCTTGGCCGGCAGGTTCAGGCGTTCGGGGTACAGGGCGTGAATATCGGCGGGCGGCGTGTTCCAGTCGGGCAAGACGGGCCGCAAGCGCCCCGACCTGAGATAGGCCGCGGTTTCCCATTCCGACCGCATCACGATGCCATGGCCGGCCAGGGCCCATTCCAGCGCGCTCTGGCCATCGTTGGAACTGAGCGGCCCGCGCACTTTCACGGTTTCGACGCGCTGCCCCGCCTGCAGGTGCCAGGTGCCATAAGCCACATCGTTCTCGCGCACCACGATGCAGCGGTGCCGCTGCAGTTCGCCTGGCGTGCGCGGTTCGCCGTGGGCGCGCAGGTAGTGCGGCGAGGCACATAGCAGGCGGTGGTTCGAGGCGATCTTGCGGGCCGTCAGCCGCGCGTCGGGAATCTCGCCGAAGCGCACTGCCACATCGAACCCTTCGTCCATCAAGTTGACCGGCCTGTCGGTCAGCCGCATCTGCACTTCCACTTCGGGGTACTGCTGCGCGAAGTCGGACACGGCCGGCACGATGTGGGCGCGGCCGAATCCGAACGTGGCATTCAGGCGCAGCAGTCCGCGCGGCTGTGCGCGAGCGCTGGCGACATTGCGTTCCAGGGCTTCCAGGTCGGCCAGGATGCGGCCGCCTTCGGCCAGGTACAGCTCGCCTTCCTGGGTGACGCTGACGCGTCGCGTGGTGCGGTTCAGCAAGCGCACGCCCAGCCGGCGCTCCAGGTTCGCCAGCCGGGTGCTGACCGCAGGCGGCGTCAGGCCCAGTTCCCGCGCGGCGGCCGACAGGTTGCCGTGCTTGACCAGCAGCGAGAAGAAAGCCAGGTCGGACATGGCATCCATGAGGCACCTTGCTTCAATTATTAAATAAATTTAAATAAAGCTTTATTTATGAATTAATTATAAGAACAAAATAGGCCTATACACTGCCTGCACAACATCAACCAGGGTGGCTCACCGCTGCCCAGCCCAAAGGAGACTCGATTCATGACCCCATTTCATTCCCGGCGCGCCGTGCTTCTGGCCACCCTGGCCGCCTGCTGTAGCGCGGCGGTGCCCGCCCTGGCGCAGGACTTTCCGCAGCGGGCCATCACGCTGGTGGCGCCGTTCGCGCCCGGCGGCAGCGTGGACATCACCGCGCGCCTGATCGCCGATGCCTGGGCCAAGCAGCTGGGCCAGAGCGTGGTGATCGAGAACCGCGCCGGCGCGTCCGGCAATATCGGCATGACCGCCGTGACCCGGGCCCAGCCCGACGGCTACACGCTGGCGATCAATACGATGTCGCTGGCGATCAACCCGTCGTTGTTCAAGACCATGCCCTTCGACACGGTGAAAGACCTGCGCTCGGTGGGCACGGTGGCTACCTCGCAGCACGTGCTTACCGTGACCAACGGCTTGCCGGTCAATAGCGTGGCCGAACTGCTGGAATACGTGCGCGCGCGCCCGGCCAACGATGTGAGCTTCGGGTCGGCCGGCACCGGCAGCACTTTCCACATGGCCGCCGAACTGTTCAAGTCGGTGTCCCAGACCCAGATCCTGCACGTGCCCTACAAGGGGGGCGGCCCGGCCATGCTGGACACCATCAGCGGCCAAGTGCAGATGAGCTTCCCGGTGTTGTCGGCCGCCAAGCCGCAAGTCGATGGCGGCAAGCTCAAGCCCCTGGGCGTCACCGGCAAGACGCGTTCGCCGCTATTGCCCAACGTGCCCACCATCGCCGAATCGGGGCTGCCCGACTATGAATTCAACACCTGGTTCGTGATCAGCGCGCCCGCCGGCACGCCGCAGGCCGTGGTGGATACGCTCAATGCCAAGCTGGGCGATGCGCTGCGTTCGCCCGAAGTGGTCGACCGCATGAAGCGGGAAGGCTTCGAGCCACTGATATCCACCCCCGCCCAGGCCGACCAGATGGTGGCCGCCGAGATGACGCGCTGGGCAGGGATCATCAAGGCCGCCGGCATCGAACCCAACTGATGCCGGCAACGTTCGCGGCGACCGGCCGCGGGCCGTACCTTACCGAGGAACTTCGATCATGCGCGGCATGACTCTATACGACAAACTGGTGGCCAGCCACGAAGTGGCCCGCATCGACGGCGAGCATGTGCTGCTCTACGTAGACCTGCACATCATGAACGAGTACACCAGCCCGCAGGCCTTCAGCGGCCTGGCCGCCCGCGGCCGCCGTGTGTTGCGGCCGGGCCAGCAGATGGCGGTGGTGGACCACGTGATTCCCACCCATGCCGTGCCATCGGCGGCGCGCGTGATCCAGGAACCGGCCTCGTCATTGCAGGCGCGCAACCTGAAGCGCAACTGCGACGAGCAGGGCATCGTGCTGTTCGACACCACCGATCCGCTGCAAGGCATCGAGCATGTGGTGGCGCCCGAGCACGGCATGATCCTGCCGGGCATGGTGGTGCTGTGCGGCGACAGCCACACCACCACATACGGGGCCTTGGGGGCGCTGGGATTCGGCATCGGCACGTCCGAGGTCGAGCACATCCTGGCCACCCAGACCCTGGTGTACCGCGTGGCGCGCAACATGCGCGTGCGCATCGACGGCAGTTTGCCCGCCGGCGTGTCGGCCAAGGACCTGGTGATCTACGTGGTGCATCGCCTGGGCGCGCAGGGCGCGCGGGGCTATGCGGTCGAATACTGCGGGCAGGCCATCGACGGCTTGTCCGCCGAAGCCCGCATGACCCTGTGCAACATGACGGTCGAAGCCGGTGCGCGCGCCGCGCTGATCGCGCCCGACGACACCACGCGGCGCTATGTAGAGGCCCACGCGCCGCATCTGGCCGGCACCGACCTGGACCTGGCGCGCGCACACTGGCGCACGCTGTATTCCGATGCCGGCGCGCGCTTCGAGGCTGAACATGTGTTCGATGCCGCCCTGATCGCGCCGTTCGTGACCTGGGGAACCAGCCCCGACCAGGCGGTGCCGGTGACCGGCACGGTGCCGGATCCCGATGCCGAGCCCGACACGCTGGCGCGCATCGCCCTGCGCAAGGCCATCGACTATATCGGCCTGGCGCCCGGCATGCCCATTGCCGGCGTGCCGATCGACCGCGTGTTCATCGGTTCCTGTACCAATGGCCGTATCGAAGACTTGCGGGTGGTGGCCGGCCTGGTGCGCGGGCGCAAGGTGGCGCCGGGGGTGCGCGCCATGGTCGTGCCGGGGTCGGGCGCCGTGCGGGCGCAGGCCGAAGCTGAAGGCATTGCCGCCCAGCTGATCGAGGCGGGCTTCGAATGGCGCCAGCCCGGCTGTTCGATGTGCCTGGCCATGAACGACGACATGTTGCGTCCGGGCGAGCGCTGCGCATCCACCACCAACCGCAATTTCGAGGGCCGCCAGGGACGCGGCGGACGCACGCACTTGATGAGCCCCGCCATGGCCGCCGCGGCCGCGCTGGCCGGCCGGATCGTCGATGCGCGCACACTGGAGCAGGCAGCATGAGCACGGTTTCTGTCATCGCGGGCGTCGCGGCGCCCTTGCCTTTCAGCAATCTGGACACCGACCAGATCATGCCCAAGCAGTTCCTGCGCATCGTCGACAAGGCCGGGCTGGACCGCGGCCTGCTGTATGACCTGCGTTTTGACGAAACCGGTGCGCCGCGCACCGATTTCGTGCTGAACCAGCCGGCCTACGCCGGGGCGTCGGTGATGGTGGCGGGCCCGAACTTTGGCTGCGGATCCAGCCGTGAGCACGCGGTCTGGGGGCTGCAGCAATTCGGCATCCGGGCCGTGATCGCGCCGAGCTTCGGTGAGATTTTTTTCTTCAATGCCCTGAACAACGGCCTGCTGCTGGTGACGCTGCCCGCTGCGGACGTGGACGCGCTGCTGCAGCGCGTGTCCCGGCCCGCCGACGCCGGGGTCGAGATCGACGTGCTGGCCGCGACGGTCAAGGCCGCCGACGGCTGGACCGCGTCGTTTCCGATGTCGGCCCGGCATCGCGACATGTTCGCGCATAACCAGGATATGGTGGGCGCCTCGCTGCGGCAGCTGGATGACATCGAGCGCTACGAGGCCAGGCATTGGGCCCGCCATCCCTGGATGCGGGACGTCGCGCAGCGCGTGCGCGCGCGGCTGGACGCCGCGGGCTGACGCGCTAACGCTATTCACTGGGAGCACACCTTGTCCGAGACGCTATTCGATTTGCCGCTGCGAACCTTCCAGGTCAATGGCACCCGCATCGCTGCCCGCGTGCAGGGCTCGGGGCCGCCATTGCTGCTGTTGCACGGGCATCCGCAAACCCATGTGATCTGGCACCGCGTGTGGCCCGGGCTGACGCGTTATCGCACCTGTATCGCGGCCGACCTGCGCGGCTATGGCGATAGCGGCAAGCCCCCGGCCTCGCCCGACCACGCGGCACATTCCAAGCGCGAGATGGCGCGCGACATGGCCGAATTGATGAGCGCATTGGGGTTCGATACCTTTGACGTGCTGGCGCACGACCGCGGCGCGCGCGTGGCGCATCGCCTGGCCCTGGACCATGCGGCGCGGGTCGGGCGCATGATGCTGCTGGACATTGCGCCGACGCTGGATATGTACGAAGGTACGACGCGCGCCTTCGCCCAGGCGTATTACCACTGGTTCTGGCTGATCCAGCCGGCGCCGCTGCCCGAGACCATGATCGGGCACGATCCGGCCTTCTACGTGCGGTCGGTGATGGGCGGGCGGCCTGGCGGGCTGGCCCTGTTCGCGCCGCAGGCCCTGGCCGAGTACGAGCGCTGCGCGCGCCTGCCGGGCTGGGCCACCGGTATCTGCGAAGACTACCGCGCCTCGGCCACCATCGACCTGCAGCACGACCGCGACGGCCGCCAGCGTGGTGAACGGTTGCGCCAGCCGGTGCGGGTGTTCTGGGGCGAGCGTGGCGCGGTAGGGCGCAATTTCGATGTGCTGGGCCTGTGGGGCGCCGTGGCCGACGACGTCACTGGCCGCGCCCTGCCGGGCGCGCATTACCTGGCCGAGGAAGTGCCCGAGCAGGTGCTGGAAGAAGCGGCCAGACTGTTCGGCCAAGGGTAAGAGGCGCAGCGGGGGGAAACCTACCCGCTACGCCAGCAGGGCCATCTAAAAAGGGACGCACTGCGGATGGTAAGCTGCGCCGCATGAGCAACACCCCTTCGAAGGGCGGCAACGCGCCCGATTCCATTTGCGCCGACGCCTCGCAGCAAGCCTTCATCGCCACCGATTCGCCCTGCGTGGCGGTCTGCTCGACCCTGTTCGACGAAATCTGCCGCGGCTGCGGACGGACGGCCATGGAAGTGTCCAACTGGGTGTTCATGACCGACGAAGAAAAACAAGCCGTCTGGCAGCGCATCCGGGCGCAGGGATATCCGCGGCGCAAGGGGTGACCGCTGTTCGACTTGGCACGAGTCAGCGTCGACAAGTACGTGCGCACCCTGTCGCTCATTGAAAGCCGCACCATCATCGCAGCGAAGCGGCGTTCGATTTCTTCAGGCTCATCAGGATCTGCAAGCCGCTCTGATGGCGGATCTCACCCGTTTCGCAGGACTTGCAGATTCCGCCGACGTAGAGACCATCGATGACGGTCTCGGCAAACAAGCCCGACTTGTAGTTGTGCCGCGCATCAGTCTCGACCCGATACCATTCCCGATCGCCGATGCGTACCAGATCGAGCGGCTTGCGAATCCCGGCATCGCGGCCGGTTGCGCGCAGCACGGCGCGCAGGCGGAAGTACTGCTGGAGCGGCGAGGCATAGAGCGAATGCAGCTTGGCGATGTCGTCGTCGCCTTCCATCTGTTTGGCGCGCATCAGGATGGTGCAAGTCTCTTGCGTTTGTTTGCAGGCTTCGCTTTCGCAAACGAGTTGCACCCGGCGGAGCCCGGTCTTGGAAAGTTTCCCCTGCGGCGATCCGTCCACCACCCAGCCCTCGGGTATTGCGATAGAGAGTCCGTAGGGCATCACGATGGTCTCGGCCCGCGAGACCTGCACTCCGGCCGAAAGCGCCAGCGCGGCGAACAGCGCGACGAGGGGAGGTATGCGTGGCTTGCTCATGCTTCGGCCTCCGGTCGGTGGTCTTCCTTGTCGCCCCAGCGATCGACGGTGCGCTCGAAGATGGCCAGTTTGTCGAGGTCGAGCGCGCGCAGGGGCAGGATCAGGGGTTCGCTTTTCTCCCACAGCACGATGAGATGCTCGCCCTGGCGCTCGATCCCTTCGAAGCCGATCGCCTCGAAGTGGTTGCACCAGCCGTCCTGGCAGACTTCGAGCCTGTCCTCGTAAAGCTGCACCTTGTACTCATGGGCCTGCACCCGCTTGTGCATCCGCTGGGCAAGCTGGTACCCCTGCCGCCGCCGTGACCACGGGTGCAAGAGAATGATGATGGTAATGATCGCCCAGACACCCAGCACATATCGCCAAAAGAAGCCGGTGGACAGCTCGATGAAGAGTGGAAAGGCGTAGCGGAAGGGAACACGCGCGGGATCCAGCAACCAGAGAAAGCCGAAAATCAGCGGCACGATGAAGGCGGTGACCAGGAAGGCGAGGATGAAGCCGCGCCGCCGCCGCCGCCGCATGCCGGGGCGTTCCATCTGCCAGCCGATCGCGACGGCGCGGTCGGTCTCGTTGAACTGGAACCGGGATGTCAGCAACGATTGCTGATCAGAGCGTGCTTCTCGCTCCAGCAGGCCGTGATCCGCCGCGGCGAGGCCGGCATGGCAGGATGCGGCCCATGCCTCGATACGCGCGACCTGCTCGTCGGACAGCACGCGCAGCGGCAAGGCAAAGACGTCCTCGATGTCCTTGAGTGAGACGAGAAGATGCGTGGGTGTCCGGACGACGCCTTTGATGCGCGAGCAGGCGAGAACGGTCTTGCGCCCGGGTAGCGTCACAGCGAGGCCGCCGGGTTCGAAGCGATAGGTCGCGTCGACGGGCTGGTCGAACCGCTCGTCGCGGTACCAGCGCCGCAAGCGATTGCGAACGATCGCGGGGTGGATGGCGTAGAAGAGCAGCACCGGCAGGGCGACGATCAGAATGGGCAAGCCGTCCAGGCCGAACAGGTCAGGAATGAAGCGGGAAGCGAAAGCACCGATGCCCTGACGGCCGCTCTCTTGCCAGGACGAGAAACTTATCACCAGCAGCAGCACGATCACCACCCACGCCAGCAGGTGCAGCAGGCACCGCCGCCCTGCGGCGAACAGATCGGAATAGGTGAAGAGCGCGGCCGCTATCCGGTCCTGCAAGTCGATCGGGGCCTCGATCGTCAATGTTCCGTCCCGCTCGCCGGTGGCGTTGCTCTCCATCATGCCGCGCGATGTCCGCCCTTCGTCCCGGAAAAAGCCCCGCTCAGCCATACGGCCTCCGTCATCGTCGAACAAGAATTTAGCATTCTCGATAAAGTGATACTGGCGGCTGCCCTGCTCCCGATTATCCGAATCCATGATGCCTTAACGCACCCACCCCTGTCAGAACCCCGTCACATTCCCGTCGCACCCCCGTAACATCCCGCAGGCTAAATCCCGCCATTGTCCACTCTTCCGCCCCGGAGGACCCGCATGCGCATCGTGCTCGTCACCGACGCCTGGCCGCCGCAAGTCAATGGCGTGGTTCGTACCTGGACCACCATGCAGCGCCTGCTGACCCAATGGGGCCATGAACTGATCGTGGTCAACCCCAATGGCGCGCGCACCGTGCCCGCGCCGTCCGAACCGGAACTGCGCCTGTGTCTGACACCGGGCCGGCAACTGCGCCGCATCCTGGGCGACACCGTGCCCGATGCCCTGCACATCGCCACCGAAGGTCCGCTGGGCCTGGCGGCGCGGCGCATGGCGATGCGCCGCGGCTGGCGCTTCACGACCTCGTTCCATACGCTGTTTCCCGACTACCTGCAGGCCCGCATGGGTATTCCGGCGTCGCTGCCCTGGAAATACATGCGCTGGTTCCATCGGCCATCGGCCTGCGTGCTGGTGCCCACGCCCACTGTGCGCGACATCGTGGCGGCGCGCGGCCTGGCGAACTTGCGAGTGTGGTCGCGCGGCGTCGACGCGGCGCATTTCCGCCCCGGCCCGCGCGATGCCTTCGCCGATCTGCCGCGGCCCATTTTCCTGAGCGTGGGCCGGGTGGCGCGCGAGAAAAACCTGGATGCCTTCCTGTCGCTGGACTTGCCGGGCAGCAAAGTGGTGGTGGGAGCCGGGCCCGACGAGGCGCGCCTGCGCAAGGCCTACCCGGCTGCGCACTTTACCGGCATGCAGCCCGACGAAAAGCTGCCGGCCTACTATTCGGCGGCCGACGTGTTCGTGTTTCCCAGCCTGACCGATACCTTCGGCCTGGTCATGCTGGAAGCCATGGCCTGCGGCACGCCGGTGGCCGCGTTCCACAGCGAGGCGCCGCTGGCGGTGATCGAGGCCGGTGCCACCGGCTTCGTCAACGACGACCTGGCCATGGCGTGCCGGCAAGCGCTGGAACTGGACCGTGCCGGGGTGCGCGAAGGCGCGTTGAAGCGCACCTGGGAAAAAATCGCGCACGACCTGCTGGCCGCCCTGGTGCCCTTGACGCCGGCCGGCGCGGCCGACTGGCCCGTGGCGGCGGGGTCGGCAAGCACGGCGTGATGCCGGGCACGTCGCACGGCCGCCGCCAGGCCGGTTGTCAGCCGCCCTTCAGGATGTCATGCCATTTCCTGGTCTGGCTGGCGATGAACTTGCCGAACTCGGCCGGGGGCTCGCCGCCCGCCTGCGCGCCGATGGTTTTCATGACCTGCTGCATCTCGGGCGACTTCAAGGCCTGGACCGTGTTCTGGTACAGCTTGGCCTGCACATCGGCAGGCGTGCCGGCCGGTACCATCAGGCCGTACCAGGTCTCGAACGTGTAGCCCGGCACACCGGATTCGTCGATGGCCGGGATCCCGGCAAAGTACGGGCTGGGCTTGGAGCTGCTGACGCCCAGCGCCGTCACCGTCTTGGCCCGCACCTGGGCAATGGCCGATCCGCTGGTTTCCAGGGCCATCTGGATCTGCCCGCCCATCAGGTCCGACATCATCGGCGCACCGCCCTTGTAGGGCACGTGCTGGATGTCGATGTGCGCCATGCGCTTGAACAGTTCGCCGGCCAGGTGCTCGGTGCTGCCGATACCCGCCGAGCCGTAGTTCAGTTCGCCGGGATGCGCCTTGGCGTACTTCAGCAGGTCTTGCACCGACTTGACCGGCAGCTTCTTGTTCACGATCAGGATATTGGGCGACGACGCGATGGTGGTGACCGGCGCGAAATCTTTCTGGAAGTCGTACGGCAGGTGCTCATAGGTGGACGGCGCGATCGTGTGCGCGATGGTGGCCAGGAACAGCGTATAGCCGTCGCCCTTGGCGCGCGCCGCGTCGGCCGCGCCGATGGTGCCGCCCGCGCCCGAGCGGTTGTCGACGATGACCGGCTGCCCCAGCCGCTGCGACAGCGCCTGCGCCAGCGGCCGGCCGACCATGTCGGTGGTGCCGCCTGGCGGAAAGGGCACCACCAGGGTGATGGGCCGGTCGGGCCAGGCAGCCTGGGCGCCGGCCGCCCAGGCCAGCAGGGCCAGCCCGCATAGCGAACGGGCCAGGCAGCGGGGTAATTTCAGCATGATGTGTCTCCGTTTTCGTACCCGGTCACTGTATCGGTGAACGTCTGACGAGCGCCTGACTGGTGTTGCACGCTTTGCGCCAGCCGGTACAATTCGGGTCAGTCCTGAGGAGCGCTGCGACGATCCCCGGCTGCCCCCACGCGCGGGCCAGCCAGCAGGGGTTGCCAGGCTCAGGAATCTCATCAGGCACCGCCACGGCGGTGCCCTGTAACGGCGCTCACCTTTGTCGCAGCGGACGATAAAGGCGGGCGCCTGTTCCATCATGGTGTTCCGTACGGCCGTCCGCGTTGCGCATTGCCGTTGATTCTTTACCGGAGCACACACCATGAATGCCGTACCCGACCAAGCCGTTGCCGATTACCTCGTTGCCGATTTGTCCCTGGCCGCCTGGGGCCGCCGCGAATTGGCCATTGCCGAAACCGAAATGCCGGGCCTGATGGCCATCCGCGACGAGTTCGCGGCCAGCCAGCCGCTGAAGGGCGCGCGTATCGCCGGCAGCCTGCACATGACCATCCAGACCGGCGTGCTGATCGAGACGCTGGTGGCGCTGGGCGCCGAAGTGCGCTGGGCCTCGTGCAATATCTTTTCCACCCAGGACCACGCCGCCGCCGCCATTGCCGCCACCGGCACGCCGGTGTTCGCGGTCAAGGGCGAAACCCTGGAAGAGTACTGGCAGTACACGCACCGCATCTTCGAATGGCCCCAGGGCCGCCATGCCAACATGATCCTGGACGACGGCGGCGATGCCACCCTGCTGTTGCACCTGGGCGCGCGCGCCGAGCAAGACGCTTCGGTGCTGGCCAAGCCGGGCAGCGAAGAAGAACGCGTGCTGTTCGCCGCCATCAAGGCCACGCTGGCGCGCGACCCCAAGTGGTATTCGACCCGCCTGGCGGAAATCCGCGGCGTAACCGAAGAAACCACCACCGGCGTGCATCGCCTGTACCAGATGGCGCAGAAGGGCGAACTGGCCTTTGCCGCCATCAACGTCAACGACTCGGTCACCAAGTCCAAGTTCGACAACCTGTACGGCTGCCGCGAATCGCTGGTCGATGGCATCAAGCGCGCCACCGATGTGATGGTGGCCGGCAAGGTCGCCGTGGTGGCCGGCTATGGCGATGTGGGCAAGGGTTGCGCGCAGGCGCTGGCCGCGCTGCGCGCCCAGGTGTGGGTCACCGAGATCGACCCGATCTGCGCACTGCAGGCCGCCATGGAAGGCTTCAAGGTCGTGACCATGGAAGAAGCCGCCGCCCGCGCCGACATCTTCGTCACCGCCACGGGCAACTATCACGTCATCACCCGCGAGCACATGCAGGCCATGAAAGACCAGGCCATCGTCTGCAATATCGGGCACTTCGACAACGAAATCGACGTTGCCGGGCTGGATGATTGCCAATGGGAAGAGATCAAGCCGCAGGTCGATCACGTGGTGTTCCCTGATGGCAAGCGCATCATCCTGCTGGCCAAGGGCCGGCTGGTGAACCTGGGCTGCGCCACGGGCCACCCCTCGTTCGTGATGTCGTCGTCGTTTGCCAACCAGACCATTGCGCAGATCGAGTTGTACACCCGCAACGACGCCTACGTGCGCGGCCAGGTCTATGTGCTGCCCAAGCAACTGGACGAGAAAGTGGCGCGCCTGCACTTGAAGAAGCTGGGCGTCAACCTGACCTCGCTGCGCAAGGACCAGGCCGACTACATCAACGTGCCGGTCGAGGGCCCCTACAAGCCCGGCCACTATCGCTATTGAACCTGTAGCACAATAGAAGCACGCCGCGCGCCATGCGCGGCGGCTTTGCCAATATTCTGGCGCCTTACCGGAGATCGCAATGACCTTGATACTCGTCTGGCTGTTGAACGCTGTTGCCCTGCTGGCCGTCGCTTATCTGCTGCCCGGCATTACCGTGGCCAGCTTCGGTTCGGCGCTGATAGCCGCGCTGGTGCTGGGTTTGTTGAACATGCTGGTCAAGCCGGTGCTGGTGCTGCTGACGCTGCCCATCACCATCGTTACGCTGGGCCTGTTCCTGATCGTGCTCAATGCCCTGCTGTTCTGGCTGGCCGGCTCGATCTTGCGCGGCTTCCAGGTCAACGGCTTCTGGTGGGCCGTGGCGGGTGCCATTTTGTACAGCATCATTTCCGGCCTGCTTTCGCGCCTGATCCCCTGATTTTCTCTTCCTGATGACCGGACCTTCCCCCGCGGCGCTGAGCCTGGAGTTTTTCCCCCCGCGCGACATCGCCGCCCAAGAGCGGCTGGTGCGCGCGGCCAAGCAGATGCTGGCCATCCAGCCGCGCTATGTCAGCGTCACGTTCGGCGCGGGGGGTTCCACCCGCGCCGGTACGGCCGATACCGTGCGCATGTTGCAGAACCTGGGCTGCGATGCCGCGCCGCATTTGTCGTGCATCGGCGCCACGCGCGAGAATCTGCGCGATATCCTGGCCGCCTATCGCGACCAGGGCGTGCGCCGCCTGGTGGCGTTGCGCGGCGATCTGCCCTCGGGCATGGGGGGCGACGCGGGCGAACTGCGCTATGCGGCCGACCTGGTGGCCTTCATCCGCGCCGAAACCGGTGATGCCTTCCACATCGAAGTGGCGGCCTACCCCGAAATGCATCCGCAGGCCACCAGCCCGGCGGCCGACCTGAACCACTTCGTGGCCAAGGTCGATGCCGGGGCCGATGCCGCCATCACGCAGTATTTCTTCAACGCCGACGCCTATTTCGATTTCGTCGATCGTGCGCAGGGCAAGGGCGTGTCCATTCCCATCGTGCCGGGCATCATGCCCATCACCAACCACACGCAACTGGTGCGGTTCTCGGAAATGTGCGGCGCGGAAATCCCGCGCTGGATACGGCTGCGGCTGGCCGAGTTCGGCGACGACAAGGCCTCTATCCGCGCCTTCGGGGTGGATGTGATCGGCGAGCTTTGCCAGAACCTGCTCGACAACGGCGCGCCGGGGCTGCACTTCTATACGCTGAACCACGCCGAGGCGCCGTTGGCGATCTGGCGCGAGCTGGATTTGGTCTAGCCAGACGGGGCATGCAGAAAGATAGGCTTGATGGCGCTTACAGCGGGTCTTCGGATACTTGCGGCATGTCGTGGGCGAGCTGCATCAACCGCTCGCTACGCGTGCGGACCAGACCAGCGATCGATTCAGCCATGAGGCGTTCGTCGGCAACAAGCTCGGGAGCCTGAACCAGGTGGGGCAAGGCACGTTGTGCCTTGGTTGCCAGGCTGGTCATCAGGCGGGCCAAGGCGTTGCGCGGCATGGCGAGCCGCGCAGCCATATCCGCGACGTCGAATGGACGGATGGCGTCGAACTCGAACACATCGCCGATCGCCATGGCCATTTCCTGATCAAAATGCGGATATTGGGCCACGCTGACCAAGTCATACCAAGGCGTCATATGGAGCCCTTGCGCTGTACAAAAGAACGACAGATTCTTGCCGTGGGCGTCGCTATTGCCAATCAAGAACTGAAAAAAGACCCACTGCAGCATACTGCGCAGATATTGCGCGGGCGCCAAGGCAGATGTGTCAGCCATACTGGCCAATCTGGCCACGCTAACGCCATCGCGCAGGTGCGCCACATCGCGTGAGGCGCCATAAATGCGTTCATATTTGTACGTCACCGGAAGATCCAACGCCTGACAGGCGTCGATGGTATGTACTTTTCGGATCTCTCCTTCATGCTTGTGGCGGTCGAACCGCTGGACCATCAGAACGGGCTCCGGCAAGCGCAGAATTTCGACAGGTGCGGCTGCCAGGCCCATGGCGCTTGCCAGGCGCATGCAGCAGAATTCATTGGCGACCAAATGGGTTGTTCTCGGATCTTCGGATTCTGGTTTGAGAATATGGGTCGAAGGGTGGCCGTCGTCCGGCAGGAACAGCGCGTCATCGATTCGATGCACTGCGAGTTTGTCTTGTACGCCCGCAGTCGACAGCCTGACTTTGCCATCCCAGATTGCGAACTCGATCCAGGCTCGTTGCGCAATCCGCTGCGCGAGTTCATCCCGCGTGATCTCGCGCATCGGCACAGGCTCGGTCGGCGCGACATTGTCGAGTTGGAAGCTGAGTGCGCCCGTGGTTTCCCGACCCAGTTCGATCAGCAGGCCGACGATGTTCTGCTCGGATATCTTGAGATGCTGAGCCGCTATTCTCAACGGCCGGCCTTCGGGCATCAGGTTATCCAGGAAGCGGCGTACGGTGGCAGGCGCCGCGGGCGGGCCATCCAAAGGAAAAAATGGCGAAAGCGGGAAGCGTTGAGGATGCGCTAGCCAGCCCGGGGCATAGCTGAATTCGAATTCGTCCTGGCGGGAATCAAACCCCAGTGTCCCGACTTGCGCACTACCTGCCGTGATCAACATGTGCTCAGCCATGTGGGTTTTCCTCGGATGCGAGCCTGTTGTTAGCTTCCGGTATATCGGCTTTGGGCAAGACGAGCATGGCCAACCCCATCCGGTGCAATACCTGCAGTAGCTTTTCCGATGTCACCGGGCGGCCGTTTTCCAGCCTGGACATCAAATCCTGCGACACGCCGCAAAATGCCGCCATGTCATCGATCCGAAAACCCTGGGCGAGCCGGGCGGCGCGGACGAGCGCTCCCAATGCCCTCGTGTCAGAGATGGGCGAGGCCGGGGAGCTTGTGTCGGGGGGTGGGAGACGGTTCATGGCAGCTTTAATTTCGGTATGCCGAAATTAAAGCGCAGAATATCTAGAAAGTCACGATAATTTCGGCTAACCGAAATTATCGGCCAAAATCCTACGGTAGTCCGAAAATTTCGGTATCCCGAAACTTATTGCGTCAGCTAGCCTGCGATGACCCTTTGCATCCTGGGGCGTAAGCGGACCCAGTCTCGTAAAGAGGCTGGGGACGATGGTCCACCGCCCTCGGAGCTATCAAGCCTTGACCGGCACCTGGATGCGGGTCAGGGGAACGTGCTGCTGGCATCCGTAGACATCGCGGTCGGTCAGGTCGCCCGAGCTTACCGGGCGCTTGATGGTGACCTTGAATGCCCGCGCGGCATCGAACGCCTTGCAGACCAACACCTGGTCGGGTGCGATCGAAAAGGCCGTGGCAACGTTCTCGAGGGTGATGACGCCGCTGCGCTTGACATGAAAGTAGGGCTCATCGGCGTCGAACATGATGTCGAACGTCAGTTCGAAGGGCCCGGAGTTCTTGCTGCGTATCACCTTGGCGTAGGTGGTCAGCGCTCTAGTGTCTGAAGTCATGATGTCATTTTTTCCTTGTGTTATGCGCCGCATGAAACAGGCGTGGCCAGACCAGGGGCGCAGCGGAGCCGGCTCCGCCCCCCTGGGGGGAAGCGCGCAGCGCTTCGGGGGCCGCTTCAATTCTTGATGTCTTCATAATGGATCGGAAAGCACTCGCACGGTTCTGACACGGGCATCAGGTGATAAATCGAGAACCGGTAAGCGGGCCCCACCGGGATGCCGAAGGGTGAGAACGGATAAGCCATGTTCCCTGCCGTGGTCAGGATGCCCGGATAGTCGGCGTGCTGCAGCACGCCGCGTGTGAACATCGCCACCGCTGTTGCCGTATCCTGGTCGGGCGCCACGACGTCGATCACCAAGCCGATCTCTTTGGGTACGTGCGACACATCCGGTTCCAGATCGCCCATGACGCCGTTCTTGCCATAGTTGCGAAACAGCAGGTTGATGCCGTTCTGGGCCAGGCCGAAGCGTTCTTCAGCGCGTTCGCGGGCATGGTCCAGCACGTGGTCCAGTTGCGCGATCATGACCGCATCCCGTATGCCCACCACCACGATGCTGCGATAGCCCAGTTTCTCTGCGGCCTCGAGTTTTACGCGGTAGCGGGTATCCGGCAGATAAGCGCTGCCACGCACCTGTACTTTGCGGCCGTCCTGCTGGAACTCTGCATGGGTCAGGTCATTGATGCCGCCCGGGCCGGCCTGCAGAAAGGGGTCGCTGCGCTCGTACAGCGAGTGGCCTGCCACCGACACAGTCGTGCAGCGGCTGTCCGGATTGCCGGGTTCGACTTCGAAATGGTCTTCGTACACGCGGCCTATCATGGGTTCACCGAGATCGTAAGGAACCGCCGACAGGCCTGCACATTCCAGGATTTTTCCGCAATGCAGCGACAGGCCCGGAGCGAAGCCGCGCAGCACCGGCATGGCCGCGAAAATGGCGTCGTCGCAGGCGCGTCCCGCGATGATCACGTCGGCACCGGCGTCCAGGGCCCGCATGAACGGCTCCATGCCCATTTGCGCCACGATGGGCCCCGCGGCGTCTACTGTGTCGGCCGTCAGTATGCCGTCGGGGCCGATCGATTCCAGAGGGCCCGCGCCAATCTTGCGTTTCAGATAGGCTTTGTCGATTTCGGCACTGATGACGGCGAGCTTGAATGAGAGTTTCTGTTCCGCGGCCACCTCGCGCACCAGGCGGATCATCAACTCCAGCGTGGTGTTCGACCCGTTGGTGATGGCAGAGCCTATCATCAGCGGGATCTTGGCGGCGCGCGCGGCGGCCAGCATGACCGCGAGATCCCGGCGATAGGCGGAGAGCGGCAGAAAAGCCTGGTCGGCACCATGGTAGTAGGGGCCCATGTCGGTGGAACCGGCATCCTGGCCGATAAAGTCCGGCTTGGCTTGCATGGCACGCTTGAACGAGGCCAGGTTATAGCCGCTGCCCATCGAGCCCGACGGCGCGACGCCCGTGATCTGTTTCATGTTGATCCTTGATTGATGAATCGCCGGCGGGCATGCGCCCGCCGGAAAACGCCGGCTGCAGGCCGGTCAATTGGCCGCGAGGTTGACCGCCTTGGCAAGGTCGGCCCAGCGTTTGCCGTCTTCTGCCATCATGGTGGTGAACTGCGCGACCGATCCGCCTTTGACTTCCATGTTGTTGTCCGTCATCAGCTTCTTGAAACCGGGCTGCTGCAGCAGATGGTTGAATACCGTGGCCAGCCGTTCGATGCGGTCGGGCGCTGTGCCCTTGGGCGCCATCAGGCCGATCCAGACCGAGGCCTGTACGCCGGGATAGCCCAGTTCGGCAAAGGTCGGAACGTCGGGTAGCGCGGGCAAGCGCTCGGCGGCGGCCACCGCCAGGGGGCGCACCATGCCGGAAGCCGTCATCGCCTTGGCCGAGCCAACAAAAGTAAACAGCAGCGGAACCTGGCCGCCGGCCACATCCTGCAGTGCCGGCGCGGCGCCCCGGTATGGCACGTGCGTGAATTGCACGCCCATTTGCTGCGCCAGGAGTTCCTGGGCCAGGTGCGAGATACTGCCCGTGCCGCTAGAGGCGAATTGCAGGCGGCCCGAACCGGATTGCGCAGCCTTCGCTACGTCATCGAACGTGCGGTAAGGTGATTTCGTGCTGGCATACAACACAGCGGTCTGATCCACCAGGTGCGCGATGGGCAGCAGATCGGTCTGCGGGTCGTAGGCCATGTCCTTGTACATCAAGGGCGCGATCGTGACCTGGCCATTGCTGGCCAGCAACAGCGTATTGCCGTCAGGCTTGGCTTGCACGACCTTGGCCGCTGCAATCAGGCCGCCGGCGCCACCGACGTTCTCCAGTATCAGCGACTGCCCTGTTTCTTGCTCGAACATCTGCGTGAGAGGCCGGCCCACGGTATCCAGCGAACCGCCGGCCGGGTAGGGAACCACCATGGTGACCGCACGATCGGGAAACGTGCCGGCTTGCGACCACATGGGTAGAACCAGGCAGGCCGCCGCCGCAATCAGGCCTCTGCGCGTACATTTGAATGCAGGCTTCATCGTTAACCCCTTGTATTGGCTTGTGTGCCGATTTCGGCTGGCCGTCTTGGCGACGACTCAAGGGAAATTCTAGGTAGGCCTGTTGCGGCTGTCGCATTCCGATATGGAAAATTCCCATAACACGACGTTAAGACCCGCGCCGCTATTGGCTCTGCACAGAACTGGATGGCGATGAATCAGTTGGCGGGCACCAGCAAGGGGTGCCGCAGGGCCTGCAGGTCGTCGACGAATGCCTGCGCCACCGTCGATAAAGGTTCGTGTCGCGAATACCCGATGCGCACCTGCAGATCGATGGTCGGGCTGATCTCGCGTAGTTCCAAGCCGGGCCAGGCGCCGGCGAGCTGCGCCTGTTCGTCCACCAGCGCGATGCCCAAGCCTTGCTGCACCATCGCGCAGGCCACGTGGGTCTGCTTGACTTCCGCGACCCAGCGCGGCGCGACCTGGGCGCCGTCGTACAAGCGCCCGATGGCATGCGCAAGCGGCGTGTCGGCGGAATATCCGATGACACGTTCGCGGGCAAGGTCCGCGATGCGCAGCCGCTTGCGGCCCAGCAGGCGATGGCCGTGCGGCAGCGCCGCCGCGATCCGGTTGCGGAACAATTTGTGTATCTGGATGCGGGGGTGCTGCAGCGGCACCATTGCCACGGCGATGTCGGCGCGCTGGGTCAGCACCGCGTCGATCAGCGGATCGGACAACATGCCTTCCACCAGCACCTGGACGTCCGGGTGACGGGTGGCAAAAGAGGCGATCGCCAACGGCATCAGGGCATAGGCCAGGCTTGGGCTGCAGACAATGCGCAGGACGCCGCCCTGCTGATTCGCCATGTCATTGGCCAGCCCCTGCAGGCGCTTGATGTTCTGGTAGATGACCTCGACTTCGGCAAACAGCTTATGCGCTTCCGGTGTGGGGTGCAGGCGGCCGCGCAGGCGCTGGAACAAGACAAAGCCCAGGCGCTGTTCGGTATAGGAAAGCAGGCGGCTGACGGCCGGCTGCGACACATGCAGGAGCTGGGCAGCTCCGCTGACGGATCCGGCCAGCATGACGGCACGGAACACTTCGATTTGGCGCAGGTTCATGGCGCAGTCCTATGTCCCAGGTGTCAGGCTCCGCAGGTGCCTGACACCCTTGTGTGCCGCCACTGTCTCAGTCGTAGGGTGCCAGGCACCCTGGCGGGAGCCTGGCACCTGGCAATAGACTCAAGGTGCCTGAAGGATCAACTGGCCTGCGATTGCCCCGGATCCTGCGCCAGCACTTGCAGCGGCGCGGGTTCGGCGTTGTTGCCGTCCGGCGTCAGCCGGTGCGGCTGGTGCAGGCGGCCGGCGGCGGCCAGCGAACCCGACGCGCCGGCGTCGGTCCAGGTCGGGTCGGCGATCTCGGTAAACACCTGGCGCAGGCGTTCGCCCCAGGACTTGCGGATCATGCGGAAGTATTCGTTGTCTTCATCGATGTGGGCGAAATGCGTCACGCGCAGCGCGCCGCTTTCGTACACCAGCATGTCCAGCGGCAGGCCCACCGAGATGTTCGAGCGCAGCGTCGAATCCATGGAAATCAGCGCGCACTTGGCGGCTTCGTCCAGCGGCGTATCGGGACGCAGCACCCGGTCGAGGATGGGCTTGCCGTACTTGGCTTCGCCGATCTGCAAATAAGGGCAGTCGGGGCTGGCCTCGATGAAGTTGCCGGCCGAATAGATCTGGAACAGCCGGCCGCGTTCGGTGCCGATCTGGCCGCCGAAGATCAGGCTGATGTTGAAATCGATGCCATGTTCGCTCAGCGCCTCGGCGTCGCGCTCGTGCACGCGGCGCACGGCTTCGCCCACGCGCCGGGCGGCTTCGTACATGTCGGGCGCCGACCACAGCGAATCGGGGCTGTTTCCATCGAGCTGGGCCAGCAGGTTGACCACCGCCTGGCTGATGGCCAGGTTGCCCGAGGTCAGCAGCACCATGACGCGGTCGCCCGGTTGTTCGAAGACATTGAGCTTGCGGGCAATGCTGATCTGGTCCACGCCCGCGTTGGTGCGCGAGTCGGACAGGAAAACCAGGCCCGCGTCCAGGCGGGCGGCAACACAGTAGGTCATGGTCTGGCAATGGAAAACGGCTGGCGTATTGTAGGGGTAGTCAGGCCGGCGTGCCGGCACCGCCCCCCCGGCTTGTACTGGCCCCATTTACTGCTGGGGAGCCGCCTGTACCTGCACCGACACGGTCATCGACTCTTCGCCGCCGCCGTGGCGCACGCCGCGCACGGGCGAGGCCGAGTCGTAATCGCGAGCCACGGCCAGCCGGCAATGGCACTCTGACGCGAACTGGCGATTGGTGATGTCGACGCTGGTCCAGCCGATGTCGGCCAGCCAGACGTCGGCCCAGGCGTGGCTGGCGGCGTGTTCGTCCTCGGTGTACAGATAGCCGCTGACGTATCGTGCAGGCACGCCCAGGCCGCGCACGCAGGCCAGGAACAGGTGGGCATGGTCCTGGCATACACCATGGCCCAGCGCCAGCACCTGGCCCGCGGCGGTCGTGACGTCGGTGGTGCCGGGCTCATAGGCCACCCGGTCGGATATGGCGCCGGCCAGCGACAGCACATCGGCCGCGCTGCGCAGGCCGCCGGGCAGGGCGCGGTGCACGAAATCGCGAATCGTATCGTCGGCCTGGGTCAGCGACGTCTGCACGCAATAAGCGTGCACGGGCAGGCGGTTGTCTTCCGGGCGCAGGCGGCCATCGGGCAGCGGGGCGATGTCGACCTGGCCGGTCACGCACAAGTCGATACTGTCGTGCGGGCGCGGCAGCGTCAGCATGTGGGTGATATTGCCGTAGGCATCCACTTGTTGTTCCAGTGGGCCAGGGGCGTCGATACGCCAGCGCAAGGTGCGCTGGTGTTCGTCGGGGCGCGGCGTCAGCCGCAGGGTCTGGATGCTGTAGCCGACCGGCGCCGTATAGCGATACTGCGTGACGTGCCTGATGAGATGTTTCATGCGCGGCTCTCTTTCGTGTGTGCAGGCTAGGCCGCCAGCGGCACCAGGAAATCCTGGCTGATCCGGTTGCCCAGGTCATTGATGCGGTCCAGGAAACGTTCCAGATAGCGGTGCAGGCCGCCGCGCAGAATGTCTTCGACGCGGGCGTAGCGCAGCTCGGCATGCAGCATGCCGGCGCGCCGTTCGGTCTCGGCCGAGCGCTGGTTGGACACCAGCGCCAGGTCGCAGGTCAGGGCTTGCACCGAGGCCAGCAGCGAGCGCGGCATATCCGGGCGCAGGATCAGCAATTCGGCCACGCGGTCCGGCGTGATGACGTCGCGATATACCTTGCGATAGATCTCCAGGCCCGATACCGAGCTCAGCAGCGCCGCCCATCGGTAGAACTCGCTGGCGCGCGCCGGCGTGTCGCCGTCGGCCTCGTGGAACTTCACATCGAGCAGGCGCGCCGTGTTGTCGGCGCGTTCCAGGTGCATGCCCAGCCGCAGGAAATACAGTGCTTCGTCTTCCAGCATGGTGCCGATGGTGACGCCGCGCGCCAGGTGGGCGCGGAATTTCACCCATTCGAAGAACTCGCCCGGATTGCGTTCGGGTAACTGGTCTTGCAGGTGCCGCTGCAGTTCCAGCCAGGTGGTGTTGTAGGTTTCCCAGACTTCGGTGGTCAGGCTGCCGCGCACGGCACGGGCGTTCTCGCGGGCGGCGCGCAGGCAGGCGTAGATGGACGATTGGTTGGACGGTTCGCGCACCATGTGCTGCAGCACGTCCAGTGGCGTCACGGCGGGGTAGCGCGCGTCGTAGCCGTGCTGCAGTTCAGAGATATCCAGCACGGCGCGCCACAGGCCTTCGCGCGCCTGGGCGTCCTGCGGCAGCAGCGACATCTGCAGGTTCACATCCAGCATGCGGGCGGTATTCTCGGCCCGCTCGATGTAGCGGCACATCCAGAACAGGTTGTCGGCGGTACGGCTCAGCATGGTCAGTCTCCCAGTACCCAGGTGTCCTTGGTGCCGCCGCCCTGGCTGCTGTTGACCACCAGCGAGCCCTCGATCAGGGCCACGCGGCACAGCCCACCTGGCACGGTGCGGATATCCTTGCCGCACAGCACATAGGGGCGCAGGTCGACGTGGCGCGGTGCTACGCCCGATTCGACATAGGTGGGCACGGTCGACAGCGCCAGCGTGGGCTGGGCGATGTAATGGGCCGGCCGGCTGCGCACCCGTTCCTTGAAGGCCTCGACCTGCGCGCGCGTCGAGGCCGGGCCCACCAGCATGCCGTAGCCGCCCGCGCCATGCACTTCCTTGACGACCAGGTCGTGCATGTTGGCCAGCACGTGCGACAGTTCGTCGGACCGCGAGCAGCGCCACGTGGGTACGTTCGCCAGGATGGGTTCTTCCTGCAGGTAGAAGCGGATCATGTCGGGCACGTACGGGTACGTGGACTTGTCGTCGGCGATGCCGGTGCCGATGGCGTTGGCCAGCGTGACGCGGCCGGCGCGGTACACCGACAGCAGCCCCGGCACGCCCAGTGCGGAATCGGCGCGAAAGGTCAGCGGGTCCAGGAAATCATCGTCCACCCGCCGATAGATCACATCTACCCGGCGCGGGCCACGCGTGGTGCGCATGTACACCGTGTTCTGTTCCACGAACAGGTCCTGGCCCTCGACCAGTTCCACGCCCATCTGCTGCGCCAGGAAGGCGTGCTCGAAGTAGGCCGAGTTGTACATGCCCGGCGTCAACACCACCACAGTCGGGTTGTCGCTGCTGTGCGGCGCCACTTCGCGCAGGTTGTCCAGCAGCAGGTCGGGATAGTGGGCCACCGGCTTGACCCTGACGCGGCCGAACGCCTCGGGCATCAGGCGCATCGACATCTTGCGGTTTTCCAGCATGTACGACACGCCTGACGGTACGCGCAGGTTGTCTTCCAGCACATAGAATTCACCGGCGCCCGCGCGCACGATGTCCACGCCGGCGATATGGCAGTAGATGTCCTCGGCCACATCCACGTCCTGCATCTCGGGGCGGTACTGCGCATTCAGGAAGACCTGCTCGGCCGGCATCACGCCGGCTCGCACGATGTCGTGGCCATGGTAGATGTCGTGGATGAACAGGTTCAGGGCGCGCACCCGCTGCTTCAGGCCAGCATCCAGGCGCTGCCATTCGTCGGCGGGAATGATGCGCGGGATCAGGTCGAAGGGAATCAGCCGCTCGGTGCCCGCTTCGTCGCCTGCCACCGAGAAGGTGATGCCCACGCGCCGGAAGCTCAGGTCGGCCTCGATCTGCCGCGTCGCCATGGCGTCGGCGGGTTCTTGCGCCAGCCATTGCGAAAACGCCTGGTAATGAGGGCGTACCTGGCCCTGGGCGTCAACCATTTCGTCATACGCCGCGATGGGCGCAGGCTGGGGATGCTGCATGGCTCCTCCTGTATGCGATCCGGGCCTGCCGCGTGATCCGGATGGAGCCTGCGGCCCGAAGCGCGGGCATGGGTTGCATGCGCCGTACAGTGCTCAAGCAACCCCTGTGCCAACTCTGGCAAGGGATTGCGCATCATGCGCACCCATGCCGGTGCCTGGGAACGTTGTAGCAGAAGGGCTGCCGCGCAGGTAGCCGGGTTGGCCCGGGGGTGGCACCAAAGCAGTGCGCGCACCATCGTCGCGCAGGCCGTGGGACAAGGCGGTGCAGGGCTTTCCCCGTGCGGCATGGGTCAGCGTCAAGTATCGCAAAGACGGCGCGGACCGCCTGGTGTGCGGTCGGCGTTCAGCGCAGCACGTACGACCCGATCGTGCGGCCCGATGGCGCGCCGGGCCCGAGCAAGGGCGGCTCGGGCACCCAGCCATCGGGCGTCAGTATCGCGTCGAGCCGCACATCGTGCGCGGCCGGCTGGTAGTCGGCATCGAGCAGGCCTTCGTTCCAGGCAACGCCAATGGCGGTGAAGTCGTGCCCGGCCTGGCGCAAGTCGGCCAGCGTGCGGTCGTAGTAGCCGCCACCGTATCCCAGGCGGTCGGCCTGGACGGTATAACCCAGCGTGGGCACCAGGATGACGTCGGGGCGCAGCGCGGGGCGGTCGGCGGCCGGCTCTTGCACGTTGTAAAGGCCGGCGCTGAGCGTGTCGCCGGGCGTCCAGGCGCGGAACTCGAGCGGCGCGCCCGCCGCGCGGATGGCCGGCAGGGCCACGGCGACGCCGGCCTGTACCCATTGCTCCAGCAGGGGGCGCAGATCGGGCTCGTGGTCCAGCGGCCAGAAGGCCGCTACCGAGCCCGGCGCCGGTGTCCCGTGCTTGGCGGCCTGCTCGCGCACGGCATTCAGCCAGGTGTACAGGCGGCCTCGCATCAGCAGGCCGCCACGGCTGCGTTGGGCCTCGGGCAACTCGGCGCGGGCCTGTCGTAATCGCGTCCGTAGCGCGACTGCGTTATTCTGTTCGGAATTTGGAGTATTCATGCGGGTCGGCAATGCGTCAGTGGCTTGAATCGGGACGTTATCAGAAATCGGCGCGGGCCGAGCCACGGGGCCGTCGGTGGCTGCCGGTATTGGCGTTGGTCACGGCCGCCTGCAGCTCGGTGGATGCACAGCAACCGCGCCAGGCGGCCGCGGCGCCGACGCAGGCGGCACGCCCGGCAATCCTGGTGCCGCCGGCCAAGCTGGCCGGCCTGCCGCCCACGCCGCAGACCCCCGCCTTGCAGGCGGTGGTAGCTGCGCGCGAGGCCAATAGCCGCAAGCAGTGGTCGGTGCTGGGCATGTTGGTGCCGCAGGCGCGCGGCGACATACTGGGCAATTATCCGCAGTATTGGCTGCTGCGCTACCAAGTGTGGTCACCGCCGGGCAACGTGGTTCCGAAGGCCGAGGTGGCCCGTTTCCTGCAAGATAACGCCGGCACCTACATGGCCGAGCGCCTGCGCTCAAGCTGGATCCTGGCGGCGGCGCGCCGTGGCGATTTTGAAACCGTGCGTGAATTGGGCGATTTGCCCGATGCCAACGCGCAAACCCAGTGCGCCATGCTCGAAGCCCGGCACCTGACGGGCCAGCGGGCCACGGCCAGTCAGGCGCTGGCCATTTTCGCGCCCGGCCGGGATTGCTGGAACCTGTTCGACCAGATGGTGGCCGACAACATCCTGGGCTGGGACGAGCTCCAGCCGCAATTGCGTGCGGCCATTGAAACCGACCGCACCGGCGATGCCCGCAAGTTCGTCGCTTACATCTTCGAGCCCAAAGACCAGAAGGCCTTCGATGCCTTGCTGAAAAGCCCCATGAAGTGGCTGACCCGGCAAGACCACAAGCTGGTGGGCCGCAATGAAAAAGAATTGGCCACCCTGGCGCTGGCCCGGCTGGCTCGGCAGGATCTCGACGTGGCCGATGCGTACCTGCGCCGCGAATGGGCCGGCAACCTGCCGAAGTCGAACCTGGCCTGGGTACGCAACCAGTATGCGCTGATCGCCGCGCTGAATCTCGATAGCCGCGCCGATGGCTGGTACCGCGAGGCCGGCAACACGGTCGAGCTCACCGATTACAACGGTGCCTGGCGCGTGCGTTCGGCGCTGCGCCAGCCCAAGGTCGATTGGCGCTGGGTCATCGAGTCTGTCGAGCACATGCCCAAGGCCCAGCAGGCCGAGTCCGTGTGGGTCTACTGGAAGGCGCGCGGCGAAGCGGCGCGCGGCCGCGACACGCAGGCGCGCCGAGCCTACGCCGATATCGCCGACCAGTACAACTTCTACGGGCAGTTGGCGGCCGAAGAACTGGGCCGCTCGATCACGGTGCCGCCGCGCCCGGCGCCCGTCACCGACCAGGAAATGAGCGAGGCGCGCGCCAACGCGGGCCTGCAGCGTGCCGTGCACCTTTTCCGCCTGGGGTGGCGTTCCGAGGCCGTGGGCGAATGGAATTTCGCCTTGCGCGGCATGTCCGACCGCCAATTGCTGGCCGCGGCAGAGCTGGCGCGCGCCGAAGACATCTACGACCGGGTGGTCAACACGTCTGAGCGCACCGCCAAAGAGGTGGACTTCACGCAGCGCTACATCGCGCCCTTCGAAGGTCGTGTCACGGCCCAGGCCAATGCCATCTCGCTGGATCCGGCCTGGGTATACGGCCTGATCCGCCAGGAATCGCGCTTTGTCATGGACGCGCGTTCGCACGTGGGGGCCTCGGGGTTGATGCAATTGATGCCTGCCACTGCCAAGTGGGTGGCGCGCAAGATCGGCATGGCCGATTTCTCGCCGTCCAGCGTCAACGACTTCGACACCAACACCCTGTTGGGCACCAACTACCTGAATATCGTGCTGACCGGCCTGGACGGGTCGCAGGTATTGGCCAGCGCCGGCTACAACGCCGGGCCGGGCCGGCCGCGCAACTGGCGCGCCACCTTGTCGCATCCCGTGGAAGGCGCCATTTTCGCCGAGACCATCCCGTTCACGGAAACCCGCTTGTATGTCAAGCACGTGATGTCCAATGCCACCTACTATGCCGCCATGTTCTCGGGGCAGCCGCAATCGCTGAAGGCCCGGCTGGGGCAGATCGAGCCGCCTTCGGTGCGCACGGCCGAACTGCCGTGAGCGCGTCCGCCCAGCCGTCTGGCGACCCGGACTGCGACGGGCTGCAGGTATATATCGTGGGCGGTGCGGTGCGCGACGCGTTGCTGGGCCTGCCCGCCGGCGACCGCGACTGGGTGGTGGTGGGCGCCACGCCCGAAGACATGGCGCGCCGCGGCTTCATTCCCGTGGGCGGCGATTTCCCGGTGTTCCTGCACCCGCGCACCAAAGAGGAATACGCGCTGGCCCGCACCGAACGCAAATCGGGCCGCGGTTACAAGGGTTTCACGTTCCATACCGGGGCCGACGTCACGCTGGAACAAGACCTGCTGCGGCGCGACCTGACCGTCAACGCCATCGCGCGCACCCCGCAGGGCCAGTTGCTGGATCCCCTGGACGGGTCGGCCGATATCCGGGCCCGCGTGCTGCGGCACGTGGGTGAAGCGTTTGCCGAAGATCCGGTGCGCATCCTGCGCCTGGGCCGGTTTGCCGCGCGCTTCGGCGATTTCACGGTCGCGCCCGAAACCTTGGCGCTGTGCCGCCGCATGGTCGATGCGGGCGAAGCCGACGCCCTGGTGCCGGAACGGGTCTGGAAAGAACTGTCGCGCGGGCTGATGGCCGCCGCGCCGTCGCGCATGCTGGACGTGCTGGCGCAATCGGGCGCCTTGGCGCGGGTGATGCCCGAACTGCAAGGCGTGCCAGGCGTGGGCATCGACCTGGATCGCGCCGCCCGCGCCGGGCTGGCGTTGCCGGGCCGCTACGCCTTGTTGTGCCGCCAGACCCCCGAGCGCGATGCCATGAGCCGCCGCCTGCGCGTGCCCACCGAGTGCGCCGACCAGGCGCGCCTGTTGCCGCAGGTGGTCGATGGGGTGGGTGCCGGTCAGCCGCCGGCACAACTGGCGCTGATCGAGTCGTGCGATGCACTGCGCAAGCCGGATCGCTTTGCCGCGCTGCTGCAGGCCGCCGCCGTGGTCACCGGCGTGGACCTGCCCGCCTGGCAGCGCCGCGTCGATGCCGTGCGCGGCGTGGATGCCGGTGCCATTGCGCGCTTGTGCGCGGGCGACCCCGCCCGCATCAAGCCGGCGCTGCAGCAGGCCCGCCTGGCGGCGTTGGCCGGCCCTGCGGGCTAGGGTGCGTTCGCACTAAAGCGCCGCCAGCCGGTCTCCGCGCACGAAGCCGCGCAACGGCGACGGGATGCCGCGTCCCACGGCCAGCACTTTGAACAGCTCGCCCATCTCGGCTTCGCTCAGCAGTTTCTGCACGGGCGCAACAAGCTGCGCATAAGCGCGTGCATCGGCCGGATCGTGGCCGGCCAGCAGTTCGGCCAGCCCTGCATTCATCAGGAACCGCGCCTGCGAGGTATAGCCCAGCACCTGCAGTCCCGCGTCCAGCGCCGCGTCGGCCATGGCGGTGAAGTCGACATGGGCGGTGATGTCCTGCACGCCAGGCGCCGTCAGCGGATCGGCATGGGCGTGGTGGCGCAGGTGGCACATCAGGGTGCCGCTGGCGCGCTGCGGGTGGTAGTACTCGCGGCGCGGGAAGCCGTAATCCAGCAGTAGCGCGGCACCGTGCGCCAGCCAGCCGCCCATGGCCTGCATCCAGGCCTCGGCCTGCAGATTGATTTCGGAGACGTAGCCAGGCAAGGGCGGCATGCGGCCGGCCACGGCGCGGGCCAGGGGGCCGCCTGCGGGGCGGTCTTGCCAGGCGAACTCGCCGGCCGGGTCCAGCGTAACGCCGCGCTCTTGCACGGTGCCGTCCTCACCCCAGCGAAACAGCGATACCGGCATGGCATCGAGTACTTCGTTGGCCAGCACGCAGCCCGCAAAGCGCTCGGGCAGTGCGTCCAGCCATTGCACGCGGGCGCCATAAGGCGCCAGGCGCGCCTGCTGGCGTGCCCGCAGGTCGGCGGATACTTCAAGGATGCGGTACTGCGCGGCCACCCCCAGCGCGTCCAGGGCAGCCAGCACGCTGTCGGCCAGGGCGCCGGTGCCGGCACCGAACTCCAGGACGGTGTGGGTGCCGGTGTCGGCCAGGATCTGGGCAACCTGCCGCGCCACGGCCTGGCCGAACAGCGGGGTCAGTTCAGGGGCGGTGACGAAATCGCCCGGCGCGATGGGAATGCCTTGCGCAGTGGCCTGGGGCGAGGCCAGCTTGATATTGCCGGCGGTGTAATAGCCCAGGCCGGGCGCATAAAGCGCTTGCGCCATCCAGCTGTCGAAGGGCAGCCATCCGCCGTGGTCGGCAATGGCCTGGCGCAGGTGCGCGGCCACGCGCGCACTGTGGCGCGCGCTGTCGGGATCAAGGGCAGGTAAAGAGGCGGCGGCAGGGCGAGGCATGGGCGTTATTGTCCCATGCCACCCCTGTCATACGCTTAGCCGCGGCGGGCGCCGCCGGGTTTGCCGTAGTGCTTGGCGGGGCCGCCGGCGCGTTGCGCGAACGGCTTGGACGTCGGGCGAAAGCCGCTGGGACGGTGCTCGGCGCCACGGGAATCGCCTTCGGTGCGTGCCGGGCGCGGCTGGAATTCACCACGAGGCTTGAAGTCACCGCGGGCCTGGAATTCGCCACGGGGCTGGAACTCGCCGCGTCGGGCGCTGTCGCGCTGCGGGCGCGCCTCGTAACCGCCGGCTGCGGGCCGGGCGTCGCGTTCGGCACGCCAGTCGCTGTGCTGGGGGCGGTCGCCAAAGGCACGCGCCGGACGGAATTCGCGGTCGCCTGCCGGGCGAGCCGGCCGGTCGTCACGGCTGCGGAAACCGCCTTCGCGCGGCGGGAATTCGCTGCGAGCACCGCTTTCGCGGGGCTTGTAGCCGCCTTCACGCGGTGCGTCGGTGCGCAGGCCGCCATGGCCGCCGCGTCCTTCACGAAACTGCGGACGGTCGCCGCCGAAGCCGCCGGGGCGCTTGCCGAACGGCTTGCCGCTACGGCCGGGAGCCCCGGTATGGGGACGCGGCGTGCGCTTGGGTTCCAGGCCGACGATGGTCTCGGGCGTGATCGACCGGCCAATGTAGTGTTCGATGCGGCGCACCTTGTGGCGCTCGGCATGCGTGGCCAGCGTGAAAGCCTGGCCATCGCGGCCGGCGCGGCCGGTACGGCCGATGCGGTGCACGTAGTCTTCGGCCTGCATGGGCAGGTCGAAGTTGACGGCATGGCTGATGCCTTGCACGTCGATGCCGCGGGCTGCCACGTCGGTGGCCACCAGGATGCGCAGTTGGCCGCGCTGCAGTTGGGTCAGCGTGCGAGTACGCTGGCGCTGGTTCATGTCGCCATGCAGGGCGGCGGCCGCGAAGCCCTGGTCGGCCAGGCGGTCGGCCAGGTCATCGGCGCCGCGCTTGGTGGAGGTGAACACAATGGCCTGGTCCAGCTTGGCATCGCGCAGCACGTGATCCAGCAACTGCATCTTGTGGCTGGCGTCGTCGGCGTACAACAGGCTTTGCGTGATGTTGGTGTGCTTTTCTTTCTGGCTCGCCAATTCGATGCGCTGCGGTTCGCGCATCATGCGCGCGGCCAGTTTGGCCACGGTGCCGTCCAGGGTGGCCGAGAACAGCAGCGTCTGGCGCTCTTGGGGCAGGCGCCCGACGATGGTTTCAATATCTTCGATGAAGCCCATGTCCAGCATGCGGTCGGCTTCGTCCAGCACCAGGGTGTGCACGGTGTTCAGCTTGACGCGGCCGGCCTTCAGGTGGTCGATCAGGCGGCCGGGGGTGGCCACCAGCACGTCGACGCGACGCGACAGGGCCTTCAATTGGGCGCCGTAGGGCATGCCCCCCACTACGGTGGCGGTACGCAGGCCGGCCAGGTTGCGGCCGTACGAGCTGGTGGCTTCGGTGACTTGCAGGGCCAGTTCGCGGGTGGGGGTCAACACCAGTACTTGCACGCCGACGCCCTTGTTGCCGGGCTGGCCGGCAATGCGATGAAGGGCGGGCAGCATGAAGGCGGCGGTCTTGCCGCTGCCTGTTTGCGAAGACACCATCAGGTCATGGCCGGCCAGCGCTTGGGGGATGGCAGCAGCCTGGACGGCGGTGGGGGCGGAAAAGCCGGCGTCTTGCAGGGCCGACAGCAGAGCGGGCGCAAGACCCAGGGTTTCAAAAGACATCACTTGTCCTTGCCGCGCATAGCGGCGCATGTGCCGGGAAAGCCGAAGGAAAGCGGCCGGATCCGGGCGACGGTTGATGGAGCATCGTGCCGACCGAATCAACCGTGCGCGCGGCGCACTGCATGGAGCGCGAGGCGAAAGGAAAGGAGGTCAGGAATCGATGATGTCCGGCATGGGGTCGGAATGCTGACCCAACGAACTGCATAAGTAGCCGCGCAATGACGCGGGATTTATGCCGGAACAAATTTGTGCAGTGCCGCGATCATAACCCGAATTCTGTTTGACGTATATAGGTTGTATTTTCTGTGGTCCAGTCAATAGGGGTTTTGCCTTGTCCGGCCAGCCAGGCGTTGACCCGCGCGAAATGGCCGCAGCCCAGGAAGGGCACCGGCGGGCGCCGGGCGGACAGCGGCGAGGGATGGTTGGCCGTCAGGATCAGGTGGCCACTGTTGCTGGGCAGCAACGCTTGCTTGGCCTGCGCATGGGCGCCCCACAGTAAAAACGCCTTGGGCGATGGATCGCGCGCCACCAGGCCTATCAGCGCATCGGTCACGGTTTCCCAGCCGCGCTTGGCGTGAGAGGCGGCTTGGCCATCTTCTACCGTGAGGCAGGTATTCAATAGCAGCACGCCCTGGCGCGCCCACCGCGACAGGTCATTGCCCTGCGGCAGTGCGGTGCCGGGGCAGTCCTGGGCGATCTGGTTGAAGATGTTGCGCAGGCTGGGGGGGCGCTTGCAGTCGTCGGGTACCGAGAACGCCAGGCCCTGGGCCTGGCCGGGGCCATGGTAGGGATCCTGGCCCAGTATCACCACCCGCACGTCGGCCGGCGACAGGCCGTCCAGCGCCCGGAACGGCGTAGCGGGATACACCACGGCACCGGCGGCCAGCCGCTGTTCGACGTACGCGGTGACATCGGCCAGGGCGCGCGCCACCGGAGGGCCTTGCAAGGCGGCCTGCCAGGCGTGCGGCAGGCGGGCGGCCTGCTCGGCCAGGGAGTTTTTCTGCAAGCGGTTGTCATATGCCATGGGCGGGATTCTTGCATAGCGGCAGGCGCGCCGGGGTAATGCGCGGACAAGGCAGGCCGCGCGGCCTGAAACAGCATGAATCTCTTTCTGCACCGCACCATGCCCCTGGCGCAAGACAGGCGTGTGGCCCGGGAGTAAAGTAAACAAGGCTGTTCCGGCCAGGCACCTATTCCTATTGCAGGCGCCGCCGGCCAGCGGTTTTCAGGAAAGACGAACATGAAGTCCCGATTCTGGCGCGCGGCCGCGGTCGCCGTCGCGCTGACAACACTCAGTGGCCAGGCCATGGCGCATGGCGGGCACCGCTATCACGGCGGCTATTACAACAGCGGCTGGTGGATCGGCGGCGCGGCCCTGCTGGGCACGGGCGTGGCGCTGGCCCTGAGCAGCGGCCCTCGCTACGGCTACGGCTATAGCGGTGTCACGTATGTGTCGCCGCCGGTGTACTACCCGCCCGTGCAGTACGCCGCACCGGTATATGCGGCTCCGTCAGTTGTCTACCCGGCCCCCGCGGTGGCGTATCCGGCACCGCGGGTGACGTATTCGGCACCACCGCGCGTGGCGTCGTCCAGCCTGGATGTGATCGCGTATCCGGCCAAGGGACAAAGCGATGCGCAGCAGGCGCGCGACCGCCAGGAATGCAGCCGCTGGGCCATGAACCAAAGCGGCTTCGATCCCGGCAACATCAGCGAATACACCACCAGCGTATCCACCGAGTCGTACAGCCGCGCCATGGGGGCGTGCTTCAAGGGGCGCGGGTATAGCATCAACTAGGAGCGTGCTGGCGCAGGATGGGATTTGCACGTCAGCGAATCGGCAGGGCGTACATCAGGCCGCCCTGGGTCCATTGGGCGTTCAGGCCGCGCTCGATTTTCAGGGGGCTGCCGGCGCCCACGTTGCGGTCGAAGCTTTCGCCGTAATTGCCGACTTGCTTGATGATGTTGTAGGCCCATTTTTCGTCCAGCCCCATGTTGGCGCCGGCGCCGGGCGTGACGCCCAGGATGCGGCGGATGTTGGGGTTGGGGCTTTGCGCCTGATCATCGACATTGGCCGTGGTAATGCCGTATTCCTCGGCTTCGATCATGGCCGACAGCGACCAGCGCACGATATTCAGCCAGGCATCGTCGCCCTGGCGCACGAAAGGCCCCAGGGGCTCTTTCGAGATGATCTCGGGCAGCACCAGGTAGTCGTCCGGATTCTGCAGCTTCGAGATGCGGATCGAGGCCAGGCCCGAGGCGTCGGTGCTGAATACATCGCAGCGCCCGGTGGCGAAGGCGTTGACGACTTCATTGAACGTCTCGATCACGACCGGCTTGTAGTCGACCTTGTGTGCGCGGGCCCAGTCGGCCAGGGTGTTCTCATTCGAGGTGCCGGTTTGCAGGCAGATGGTGGCGCCATTGAGTTCGGTGGCGCTTTTCACGCCCAGCGACTTGGGCACCAGGAAGCCCTGGCCATCGTAGAAATTGATGCCTGCGTGGATGATGCCCAGCGCCGTGTCGCGCTGCTGGGTTACCGTGGTATTGCGCGTCAGCACGTCGATCTCGCCCGACTGCAGGGCGGTGAAGCGCTGCTGGGAATTCAGGGGCACGATCTTGATCTTGGCGGCATCGCCAAAGACGGCGGCGGCGATGGCGCGGCACAGGTCCACATCCAGGCCGCGCCACACACCTTTTGCATCCGGTGCCGAGAAGCCGGCAAAGCCTGTAGTGGTGCCGCAGCGCAGTTCGCCGCGCTTTTTCACGACATCCAGGGTGGCGGCTTGCGCGCCGGCCATGGCGCTCAGCAGCAGTGCGGCGCCGATCATTACTTTTGCAATCTTCATGGTGTGCTTCCCGTAGGCGCAGGCCCGCGACAATGCCGGCCTGGTATCGAACCCGACAGAGTAGCGAGCTTGCCGGGGCTCGCCAAATAACCCAATCTTCGTAAGATATTCGCGACGGTGGATATTGCGAAACCGCAAACGTTCTTGCAATAGGCTGCCCGGCCGGGCCTTAAGGCCAATGCCGTTGCGCAGCAGGGGTAGACTCGTTCGCAACCGTGCTTTCTGCACGGTATTTTCCTTCAGTTCAATACGCCATGGCCCAAATCTCCATTTCCCCGTCTGCCCTGCACCGGCCCAGCGAACCGCAACAGCCTCCGCCGTCGGGCTGGGCCCTGTTCGCGCTGGGGTTCCGCCCGTTCTACCTGGGCGGCGCGATATTCGCTGCCCTGGCGATCGCCATCTGGGCGGCGCAGCTGGCCGGGGTGGTGCCGCCGCCGGCCGGCTCAATGGGCCTGGCGCTGCTGTGGCATGCGCATGAAATGGTGTTCGGCTTTGCGGCAGTGATCGTAGTGGGGTTCCTGTTTACCGCCGGGCGTGCCTGGACCGGCGTGGAAACGCCCGCCGGCGGTGCCCTGGCCGCCCTGACGGCGCTGTGGCTGGCTGGCCGGCTGGCCATGTGGTTCGCCCCGCCGCCCCTGGCGGCACTGCTCGATGGCCTGTTCCTGCCTTTGGCGGCGCTGGCGTTCACCCGGGTGCTGATGCGCGCGGGCAACCGCCGCAACTATCCTATTGCGCTGGCCTTGTGGGTGTATGCCGCCCTCAACCTGGCGTACCACGCCTATGCCTGGCAAGGCGATGCGGCCCTGGCATTGCGCGCCTGCGTGGCCGGGCTGGCCCTGCCCGTGCTGTTCGTGACGGTGATCGGCGCGCGCGTGCTGCCCATGTTCACCACCAATGCCGTGCCCGGCTTTCGCCTGAAAGCCCATCCGCGGCTGGGCAAGCCCATCGTGGCGGCCACGATCGCGGCGCTGGTTGCCTGGGTGCTGGCGGCGCCCGGCTGGGTGGTGGCGCCGCTGTCGGCCCTGACGGGCGTGCTGCTGGCCGTGCGCGTGGCGGGTTGGCGCGGCTATGCCGTAGGCAACCGGCCCATCTTGTGGATCTTGCACCTGGCCTATGCCTGGCTGCCGGCGGGCTTCCTGCTGCTGGCGGCCAGCGCACTGGGCTGGGTGATGCCCGGCGTGGCCGAACATGCGTTTGCCGTAGGGGTGGTGGGCACGGCCATCATTGCCATGATCACGCGCACGGCGCTGGGCCATACCGGCCGGCGGCTGGTGGCGGGGCGTTCCGAGGTGGCCGCGTACTGGCTGATCGTGGTGGCCACGCTGCTGCGCGTAGGGGGGCCGCTGTTGTGGCCTGCCGGCTACCTGCACTGGGTCTACGGCGCGGCGCTGTGCTGGGTGATCGGCTTCGCGCTGTATGCCCTGACCTACGCGCCGCGCCTGGCGCGTCCGCGCGTCGACGGCAAGCCGGGCTGAATCCCTGTGACGGTCATGCGGCTGTGAGAAAATGGCCGCACTCCAGACCGTCACGTCCATGGCCACTACCAAGAAGCCCGCAGCCTCCAGCGCCGAACCTGTTGCCCCGCAAGCGGCCCCGGCCGCCATGCTGGCGCGCATCGAAGGCCTGCTGCCGACCATGGGGCCGGCCACGCAGCGTATCGGCGAATTCGTCATCCGCAATCCCGGCCAAGTGGTGCACATGTCGGTCAGCGAGGTGGCCGAGAAAACCGAATCCAGCGAAGGCAGCGTCATCGGCTTTTGCAAGATGGTGGGCGCAACCGGCTTTCAGCAATTGAAGATCGCGCTGGCGCAGGAAATCGTGCGGCCGGTGCAGTACATCCACGAAGACCTGGCTCCCGAAGACAGCGCCGGCACCGTGGTGGCCAAGATCTTCCAGAGCAACATCCAGGCACTGCAGGAAACCGCCTCGGTGCTCGACACCCAGGCCTTGCAGCAGGCCGTGCAGATACTGGCCCAGGCCCGTCGCATCGAGATCTATGGCATAGGCAGCTCGGCCACCATTGCCGAAGACGCCCACTACCGCATGCTGCGCATCGGCCTGAACGCCACCGCGGTTACCGATTCGCACGTGCAGGCGATCAGCGCATCGCTGACCGGCCCCGACGTGGCGGTGCTGACGATCTCGCATTCGGGCAGCACCCACGAAACCGTATTGGCCACGCGCCTGGCCAAAGAGGCCGGCGCGCGTACTATCTGCATTACCAATTTTGGCAAGTCGCCGATCCAGGCCTTTGCCGATGTGCTGTTGCACACCATCGCCCGCGAAACGCGCTTTCGCACCGAGGCCATGACCAGCCGCCTGGCGCAACTGGCCATCATCGATGCGCTGATCGCCTGCCTGGCGCTGTCGAACTACGACAAATCCGTGGCCACGCTGAAAAGCACGTTCAACGTGCTGTCGCTCAAGCGGTACTAGGCCGCACCGCGCCCCGGCAGTCCCGAGCGCGCGGTGCAATCGCGCGCCAGCAGTTGCGCCGGCGTGGCGGCCATGGCTTGCGGGCCGGTTCCCAGCAGCACGTATCGCAGGCCGGCGCGTGCAGCGCCCGCCGCATCGGTGGCGGGATTGTCGCCAATGACCAGCGTGGCGGCCGGCGTGCTTCCCAGCCGGCGCAACCCCTCGGCGAACATGGCGGGCCCGGGCTTGCCGCATACGTGCCGGGGCCGGTTGCCGGTGCAGGCCATTACCGCCTGCAGCAGCGTGCCGGTTTCCGGCACGATCTGCCCGTCGGGGCCGGGATGGGTGCGGTCGATGTTGCTGGCCACCAGCTTGGCGCCACGGGCCAGCTCGCGGGCCATGGCGGCCAGTGCCGCATAGTCGAAGGTCTTGTCCAGCGCCAGCGCCACCACATCCGCATCGCGTTCCACTAGCCGGCACCCGCGTGCCGCCGCCTGGCGTTTCAGGGCCGGTGTGGCGCGCATCAGTATGCGCGCGCCCGCATGGTGGGCGCGCAGGTATTGCACCATTTGTTCGCCCGCCAGCACCAGGTCGCCGGCGCGCACGGGCAGCCCCATGCCGCGCAGGCGCCGCGCCATCTGGTGCGCGGTATGCGTGGAATTGTTCGACACGATGACGAAGCGCCCGTGAAAAGCGCGCAGCAGCTCGGCCGCGCCTTCAATGGGTTCATGTTCGCGGATCAGCGTGCCGTCCAGGTCCAGGATCAAGCTGGGCTGGCCGGCGTGCCAGGGTGTGTCTTCAGGGTTGGGTGCGGATGCGGCGGGGCAGGCCAGGGAAGGCGAATCGTAGGCAGTCATGCGGGCGAGATCGGGACGACAACAACACAGCCAGTTTAGCTGAATAAAGCTCATTTTGTAATAAATAATATTTGAGCATCATTCATTTCATTGTCATCTTGCCTGCCTAATCTTGCATCCCATCTGCTGCATCCCACCCGCAAGAGGACCCCGACATGAACTCGCTATCTTCCCGCCCCTGGGCCGCCCTGGCGGCCAGCCTGCTGTTATGCCTGCTGACTGCCTGCGGCAGCGGCAGCGACGACGACGATTCTTCCAGCCAACCCGAAACGCCCGAGAACCCGGGCCCATCGGCGCAACTGCGCTGTGCGCCCTGAGCGGGGCCGCCCCCAATCGCGAGCTGCATGCCCCCCTTCTTCCCATTCCGCGTGAGACCTTCATGACCAAGCCTATTTTTCCTGCGCCTGGCGACAGTGCGCCCCGCCATGCGGCCCGCCGCGACTTCTTGCGCAAATCGGCCGGCGCCATGGGCGCCCTGTCGGCGGCCGCCCTGCTGCCCGCTTCCATTCAACGCGCCCTGGCCATTTCGGCGGCTGTCGAAACCGGCACCATCCAGGACGTCAAGCACGTGGTCATCCTGATGCAGGAAAACCGTGCCTTCAACCATTACTTCGGCGCCATGCGCGGCGTGCGCGGCTTCGGCGACCGGTTTCCCATTCCGCTGGCCAGCGGCAAGTCGGTGTGGTTCCAGTCGGACGGCACGAAAGAAGTGCCGCCCTATCACCTGGACCGCGAATCGATGAACGCCATTTTCGTGCCGGGCACGCCGCATTCGTTCTCTGACGCGCAGGCCGCCTGGAACCAGGGCAAGTTCGGTTTCTGGCCCCAGTACAAGAATGTGCATTCCATGGGGTACTACCGGCGCACCGACATTCCGTTCCAGTATGCGCTGGCCGAGGCATTCACGATTTGCGACGGCTACCACTGTTCCATTACCACCGGCACCGATCCCAATCGCATCGTGTTCTGGTCGGGTTCGAACTTCAATCCGGAACTGGGCCGCCTGGGCATCAACTGCACCGATTCCGATTCGGAGCCGAACAACCTGCGCTGCTGGATTACCGGCGCGCTGCCCGAGCCCGGCTACACCTACCAGGGCTCGTCGTTCAAGTGGCCGACACTGCCCGACCTGCTGGAAAAGGCCGGCGTCAGCTGGCGCTTTTACCAAGACCCGAACAATAACTGGACAGGCGCCATGCACGGCGGCCTGGCGTTCGAATCGTTCCGCACGGCCGAGCCAGGCTCGCCGCTGTACGAAAAGGGCATGAGCCACTACAGCCTGGAAGCCCTGACCAACGATGTGCGCAACAACACCTTGCCCGAGGTGTCGTGGGTGCTGCCCTCGCCGCCCGAGTCCGAGCATCCGGGCGGCGGCGGCAGCACCTCGCAGGGGGCCGACTACATTTCGCGCGTGCTGGACGCGCTGACGGCCAATCCGGAAGTCTGGGCCAAGACGGCGTTCTTCATCACGTTCGACGAGAACGATGGCCTGTTCGACCACCTGCCGCCGCCCGCCGTGCCTTCTTACGATGCCGACGGCAAGTTGATGGGCAAGTCCACCGTGGCGCTCGATGGCGAGTACTTCTCGGATCCGGCGCGCAAGTACCTGAAGGCCGACGACACCATCAGCGGCACCACGCGCCCCTGGGGCCTGGGCCCGCGCGTACCGATGTACGTGATCTCGCCCTGGAGCCGCGGGGGGTGGGTCAGTTCCGAAGCGTTCGACCACACGTCGGTGGGCCGTTTCCTGGAGAAGCGCTTCGGCATCACGGTCGACAGCATCAGCCCCTGGCATCGCGCCGTGTGCGGCGACCTGACCTCGGCCTTCGATTTCGAAACCCCCAATGACCCGTCGTTTCCCACCCTGCCCGACAATAGCGACTACGCTGCCCAAGAGGCCCAGCAGCGCACCATGCCGCGTGCCGATCCGCCCCTGACACCACAGCCGCTGTACCAAGAGCCCGGTACCCGTTATTCGCGCGCCTTGCCGTATGAATTGCATGTCAGCGCCCGGGTGGGCGACGATGGCCGCGTGAAGCTGATCTTCAGCAACACCGGCAAGGCTGGCGCCGTGTTCCATGTGTACGACAAGAATCACCTGGACCTGATCCCGCGCCGCTACACGGTCGAGGCCGGCAAGATGCTGGAAGACGACTGGGATGCGCCGGCCGACGGCGGCGACTACGACTTGTGGGTATACGGTACCAACGGCTTCGTCCGTACCTTCAGCGGCAATAGCGGCACGGGCGCCAAGGTGGAAGCGCAGGTCTGCTACGACGTGAAAGAAGGCAGTGTCTATGCCAAGGTGGCCAACAACGGCACCGCGGCAGCCCGCGTCACGCTGCAGGCCAATGCCTACCGCACCGATGGGCCCTGGGCGCTGGACGTGCCGGCCGGCCAGGTGGCCGAACAGCATTGGGTCTTGGCCGACAGTGGCAACTGGTACGACTTCACGCTAGAGGCCGACGGACTGGCGCGCCGCTTTGCAGGCCGTGTCGAAACCGGCAGCCACACGGTCAGCGACCCGGCCATGGCCACCACCCTCTGAACCCTGGGCGCCGCGACGCACGCCCGACGGCGTGCGTGCCCGCGTGCTTGCGTCGCGGCACCTGCATACGTTTACTTTCCGAGGCTAGACATGAAACGCATCAAGACGGCCCCGCGCGGGCCGGGGGCGCACTCGGCCATCGCGGCCGCGATATGGGCGGTTGCCAGCGGGCTGGCGCAGGCACAGCCGGTACAGTGGGACGGCAGCAACTACGCCGTGGGCAACAATGCCGGCCAGGATGTTTCCACACAATGGAACCTGGCGGTGGGCGAAGCGGCGGGCTCGAATGTGTCGGGCGGCAATGCCAACCAGGCCATCGGCTTCAATGCCGGGCAGGACGTGCAGGGCGGCTGGAACCAGTCGATCGGCCGCAGTGCCGGGCAGGATGTCACCGGCAACTACAACAACGCGGTGGGTTTCTGGGCCGGCACCGGCGTGACCGGCAGCCAGAACACCGCCATCGGCTCGAATGCGGGCCGCAACGTGGCCGGCAGCAACAACCAGGCGCTGGGCAACGGCGCCGGACAGAACGTCAGCACGAACTGGAACGTGGCCATCGGCGAGGGCGCAGGCTCGAATGTGGGCGGCAAGAATGCCAACCAGGCCATTGGCTACTACGCGGGCACCAATGTGCAGGGTGGCTGGAACCAGTCGTTTGGGCGCAGCTCCGGGCAGAACGTCACCGGCGACTACAACAACGGTCTTGGTTTCTGGGCCGGCACCGATACGCGCGGCAACCAGAACACGGCCATGGGGTCCAACGCCGGGCGCAACGTCACCGGCGATTCCAACCAGGCCATCGGCCAGGACGCAGGCCGCGATGTGGCCGGCAACAACAATCAGTCCGCAGGCCAGAATGCCGGGCAGCAGGTGCGGGGCAACGGCAACCAGGCCAGCGGCATGAACAGCGGCCAGGCCGTTGCGGGCGACAACAACCTGGCCACGGGCTCGTACGCCGGCAGCGATGTCACGGGCAGCAACAACCAGGCCAGCGGCCTGGGTGCCGGCCGCGGGGTCCGGGGCTCGAACAACGTGGCGCAAGGCACGGGCGCGGGCCTGGGCGTGCAGGGCAGCGGCAACGTGTCGATCGGATCGGAGGCAGGGCGCGGCATCACGGCCGACCGCGCGGTGTCGATCGGCAGCGCCGCGGTGGGAGGCGCCAGCGACAGCGTGGCGATAGGCACGAGCGCCCAGGCATCGGCGGCCAACAGCGTGGCGCTGGGCGCCGGTTCCCAGGCCGTGCGCGGCGCCCGGGCCGACTACCAGGCTTATGGCATGGCCAGCCCGCAGTCATCGACTGGCGAGCTGAACGTGGGCGGCCGCCAGATTACCGGCGTGGCCGCCGGCAGTGCCGATACCGATGCGGCCAATGTGGGGCAACTGCGATCCGTGACCCAGAACACCGAACGGGGCCTGTCCAGCCTGCGATCGCAGGTGCACAGCATGGACCGCGAATTGCGGGCCGGGGTCGCGGCGGCCATGGCCACGGCCGGCCTGCCGCAAGCGTATCTGCCCGGGCGCAATATGGTGTCGTTGGCCGGAGGCGCGTGGAACGGCGAATCGGGCTATGCGCTGGGCGTGTCGCGTGTGTCGTCCAGCGGTAGCTGGGTGGTGAAGGCCGCGGCCAACGGGTCGTCGCGCGGTGACATGGGGGGGGCCGTGGGGGTGGGGTATCAGTGGTAGCTCTTGGTGTCGGGTGTGCGCGGGTTTATTTCAATGCCATAGCAGGGCGTTCAGGGCTTCCGGCAGGCGGTTGCGGTAGCGGGGTAGCAACTGGTGGGTGCGCGCCTGGCGGGTGTGCCAGTCTGGCGGTTCGGTGCCGGGAGGGACGCGTGGCGGGGCCCAGATGGCGTCGGGGAAATGGCGGTCGCCGCGCCAGCGGGGGATGATGTGCCAGTGCAGGTGCGGCACCATGTTGCCCAGCGATGCCAGGTTGATCTTGTCGGGCGCCAGGATGTCGCGCTGGACTTGTTCCACGGCGTACACGGCGCGCATCAGCAAGTCGCGCCCGTGCGTGGACAGGCTGGTCATTTCGGGCAGGTGGCCGTTCCAGATGACGCGGGTGAAGCCGGGGTAGTCGGCGTCGTCTACCTCGATGACGCGCAGGTGCGCGCCGCGCCACAGCAAGGTGCCGCCGTCTTCGCGGCATAAAGGGCAGTCGGGGTCGCGCGTGCTCACAGCGCCTTCCGGTACTGGATGAAGCCGGGGCGGTCGGCGATGCGATCGTAGAGCTGCATGGCGGTGTGGTTGGTTTCGTGCGTCAGCCAGTACACGCGGGCGGCATTGACGGCCCGGGCCTGGGCATACACATGTTCGATCAGGGCGCGGCCATGGCCGCCGCCGCGCACGTCGGGCGCCACGAACAGGTCTTGCAGGTAGCAGTAGTCGCCGGCTGTCCAGCACGACCGGTGCAGCACCCAGTGCACCAGGCCCACCGCGCGGCCGTTGTCGTAGGCCAGCGCCGCATGCATCGGTTCGGCCGGATCCAGGAAGCGTTCCCAGGTGGTGCGCGTGACGGCGTCGGCGATGTCGACGTTGTAGAACGCCTGGTATCCCTTCCACAGCGGTAGCCAGGCCTCGAAATTGGCGGCGCCTACGGGGCGGATGTCGGCAGAGGGTTTTGCAGCAGTTTTCATGGGCATTTGGGCGTATGGACGTGGGACGTGTGGGCAGAGGGGTCAGAGAGCGTCTTCCAGGGCATCGACGATGTGTCGCAGCACCTGCACGCGGGCATGGCGCTTGTCGTTGGACGGCACCACATGCCAGGGGGCCCGGGCCGTGTCGGTGCGCGCCAGCATAGCGTTGGTGGCGGCGGCGTAGCCGGCCCATTGCTTGCGGTTGCGCCAGTCGTCGGCGGTGATCTTGAAATGCTTGAAGGGTGAGTGCTGGCGTTCGCGGAACCGCTGCAGCTGCACATCGGGCGTGACGGCCAGCCAGAACTTCAGCACGATGGCGCCATGGCCTACAAGCTGGTGTTCGAAGTCGTTGATCTCGGCATAGGCGCGGCGCCATTCGGCGGGTGTGGCCAGGCCTTCGACGCGCTCGACCAGGACGCGGCCATACCAGGAGCGATCGAAGATGGCGATGCGGCCTTGCCGCGGCAGGCGGCGCCAGAACCGCCACAGATAGGGCCGCGCCAGTTCGTGCGGCGCCGGCACGCCGATGGGGCTGATATCGAACTGCCGCGCATCCAGCGCATGCGTGACGCGGCGGATGGTGCCGCCCTTGCCCGAGGCGTCTTGCCCTTCGAACACCAGTACCAGGCTGCGCTTGTGAAATGCGGCCGAGCGCGCCGCCTTGGCCAGCCGCCCCTGCAGCAGTCCCAGCATGGATTCATAGTCGTTTTTGTCGAGCTTGGCTTGATAGTCGATGCGATCGAGCCGGGGGGCATGGCGCGCCACCGCGGGCGGCGGGCTGGCGAACTCGGCCGTTACGCGCGGCGTGCCGCGCCGGCGCAGCGCCGCCAGCACGGCTTCGCTGCTGCGCACCGCGCGCAGCCGGTCATCAGCGCTGGGAATGACAGTCCAGGGCGCATGCGCGCCCTGGGTCAGTCCGATGGCCAGGCGGCCCGCATCGCACAGCCGGTGGTATTTCTTGTGCACCTTGCGATCGGCCGGCGTTACCTGCCAGGCGGTCTCGGGGCTGGCCAGCAGGCGCTGGGTGCGTTCGGCCTGCGCCTGCGCCGACAAGTGGTACCAAAGCTTGATGATCTGCACGCCCTCGGCGACCAGCACCGCCTCGAAGCGGCGGATAGCCTCGGCATGCGCCTCGATGCGTCGCTGGCGGGGCTTCTTGCGCACCGCCTCTTGCAGCAGCGGCACATACCAGGATCCGAACACGATGCCGGTACGCCCTTTGGCCGGCAGTTCGTTCCAGTAGCGCCACATCGGCGGCCGCTCGAGTTCGTCGGCTTCGGGCGGCCCGAACGCCATCGTCTTGATGTGGCGCGGATCCATCCATTCATTCAGCAGATTGATGGTGGCTCCCTTGCCCGCCCCGTCGATACCGGCCACCACCACCAACAGCGCACGGTCGGCGCGTTCCAGCTGGCGGTATTGGGCCTTCAGCAGCGCCACGCGCAGGCGTGCTTCATGGGCTTCGTAGGCATCCTTGGACAGCGACGGGTCGGACTGCGCTTCTGCAAACATGAGGTGACGCGTTCAGGGCCATGTGGCAATGCGTTGATGTTGCGGGATATTTTTTGCCGACGCAAGCTCCAGCCCCCCACACTCTGCGCAAGCCACCATCTGACCGCAAAGGCAACGCAGGGCGGCCTGCCGCTACGGCGCCCTAAGAACAAAACACCCAGCCATATCGAAGCGAAGAGAGAGATCACCCCCCCTCGCCGGCCACCACATCCCCCCCGTACCCCTTCAACCCCTCCAAATCCAGCACCCGCACCGCCCCATATTCCACCCGCAGCAATCCGGCCTCTTCCAGCTTCCCCAACGCCTGATTGGCCCGCTGCCGCGACACCCGGGCCAGGTACCCGACCTCTTCCTGCGTGATAGCCAGCCGCATCCCCATGCCGGGGTACAGCAGCGGATTGAACAATTCCGCCAGGCAGCGCGCCACGCGGGCGTCCGGGTCCAGCAGGCGGTCGTATTCGGCCTTGCCGATGAACTGCGCCACGCGCTCGTTCAGTTGATGCAGCAGATAGCGGTTGAAGGGAATGCTGGTGTCCAGCAGCCAGTCGAAGGTAGCCGCCGGCAGGCGCGCCACCACCGAATCGCGCAGCGCCACCACGTCGTATTTGCGCACCTCGCGCTTGAGCAGCGAGCCTTCGCCGATCCAGCCGCCGGCCGGCACGCCGGTCAGCGAGGCAACCTTGCCTTCGGCATTGCCCACCGAGACCTTTACCAGCCCGGCCAGGACGCCGATCCATACCTGCGCAAGTTCGCCCTTGCGTTCTATGATCGTGCCAGCCTGGGCGGGTTGGACCGCGATATCCCGCTCGACGCGCGATCGCTGCTCGTCGGTCAGGACGCGGAACCAGGCAGCGGCAAGGTGCAGGGAATCGGCTAGCTGCATCGGGAATACCCTAAATGTTCCTGGAATGTCGCAATCGTGACAGTCGGTCGCCACCCAACCTTATACCTTAACGGCTGCCGATATCGAAGATGAACTGGTCAAGTGCCGCCCCGGTGTTCATGCCGCCAGCTTGAGCGCCACACGGGGCGGCCCCCAAACCGGAGGAGACAACGTGGCGCAAGTACAGCCTGCAGCCGGCCCTTCGCCGGCCATGCCCCATACCTTTCCTGGCCTGCTGCAGCAGCATGCCAGTGTGCGTGGGGCGCGGCCCGCGATACGCGAGAAAGACCTGGGCATCTGGCAGACCCTGACCTGGAGCGATGTTGCGCGCCATGTCAGGCTGACGGCGCATGGCCTGGCGGCGCTGGGCATAGGCCCGGGCATGCACGTCGCCGTCATCGGCGAGAACCGCCCGCGCCTGTATATCGCCATGATGGCCGCGCAGGCGCTGGGGGCGATCCCGGTGCCGCTGTACCAGGACGCGGTGGCGCAGGAAATGGTCTACGTGCTGCAGGATGCCGGCATTACCGTGGCCGTCGTGGAAGACCAGGAACAGGTCGACAAGATGCTGGACGTGCGCGAGCAATGCCCGGCGCTGGCCCATGTGGTCTATGACGACCCGCGCGGCATGCGTCACTACGCCGACCCGATGCTGCGCTCGTACGAGCAGCTCGAGGCCACCGGCCGCGAGCATGCCGAGGCGCATCCCGGTTTCTACGACCAGGCCGTGGCCGCCGTGCAGCCGCACGACGCCGCCGCCATGTTCTATACGTCGGGCACCACCGGCAAGCCCAAGGGCGTGGTGCTGACCCACCATGCCCTGATCGACCGCGCCCGCGCGGTGGCCGACATGGAGCAACTGACCGACCAGGAAGACGTGCTGGCCTACCTGCCGCCGGCCTGGATCGGCCAGAACATGTTTTCTTATACGCAGCTGCTGGTCAGCGGTTTCACGGTCAACCATCCCGAGTCTCCCGATACCGTAGCGATCGATATGCGCGATATCGGGCCCACCTACTATTTCGCGCCACCGCGCGTGCTGGAAGGGCTGCTGACGCATGTGATGATCCGCATGGAAGACGCCGGCGCCATCAAGCGCATGATGTTTCGCGCCTGCATGGGCCTGGCGCGCAAGGTGGGGGTGTGCATCCTGGATGGCGAGCCGGTCAGCGCCTGGAACCGCCTGCGCTATGCCCTGGGCAATGTGCTGGTCTACGGCCCCCTGCGCAATGCCCTGGGCATGAGCCGCGTGCGCGTGGCCTACACGGCGGGCGAAGCCATCGGCCCCGACCTGTTCGTGTTCTACCGATCCATCGGCATCAACCTGAAGCAGTTGTACGGGTCGACCGAGACCTCAGTGTTCGTGTGCGTGCAGCCCGACGGCCATGTGCGCGACGACACCGTGGGGCCGCCCGTCAGCGGGGTCGAGATCCGCGTGGCCGACAATGGCGAGATCCTGGTCAAGAGCCCCGGCCTGTTCAAAGAGTATTACCGCAATCCGCAAGCCACGGTCGAGGCGCGCGACGCCGACGGCTGGTATCACACCGGCGATGCCGGCTACCTGGACACCGATGGCCAGCTCAAGATCATCGACCGCGCCAAAGACGTCGGCAAGCTGGCCGATGGCAGCCTGTTCGCGCCCAAGTATCTCGAGAACAAGCTGAAGTTCTTCCCGCACATCAAGGAAGCCGTGGCCTTCGGTGCCGACCGCGACCACGTCTGCGCCTTCGTCAACATCGACCTGGAAGCCGTGGGCAACTGGGCCGAGCGCCGCGGCCTGCCCTATGCCGGCTACACCGACCTGGCCGCCAAGGACGAGGTCTACCAACTGGTGGGCGAGTGCATCGAGCAGATCAACGCCGACCTGGCCGGCGACTCCAAGCTGGCCGCCTCGCAGATTGCCCGTTTCCTGATCCTGCACAAGGAACTCGACCCCGATGACGATGAATTGACCCGCACCCGCAAAGTGCGGCGCGCCTTCATTGCCCAGAAGTACGGGGTGCTGGTCGAGGCGCTGTTCGCCGGGCAGTCATCGCAATACATCGAGACCGAAGTGAAATTCGAGGATGGGCGCGCCGGCAAGATCGCCGCCGACCTGAAGATCCGGCCGGTCAAGACCTTTCCTCCTATTACCGCCCAGGCCGCGTAGACGATGACTCACCCAGACCGCGACCAGCGCATCGGCAAGGTCATGCTCGACCTGCAGAATATCTCCCTGGCGTTCGGGGGGGTGAAGGCGTTGACCGATATCTCGTTCGACGTGCGCGAACACGAGATCCGCGCCATCATCGGCCCCAATGGCGCCGGCAAGAGCTCGATGCTGAACGTCATCAACGGCGTGTATACGCCGCAGCAGGGCGGCATCGAGTTCGAAGGCACGCGCTATTCCCGCATGAACCCGCGCCGCGCCGCCGAAATGGGCATTGCGCGCACCTTCCAGAACCTGGCCCTGTTCAAGGGCATGAGCGTGCTGGACAACATCATGACCGGCCGCAACCTGCGCATGAAATGCGGCCTGCTGGCGCAGGCGCTGCGCTGGGGGCCAGCCGAGCGCGAAGAAATCCGCCACCGCGAATTCGTCGAGAACATCATCGACTTTCTCGAGATCCAGGCGCATCGCAAGACGCCGGTGGGCCGCCTGCCCTACGGCCTGCAAAAGCGGGTGGACCTGGGCCGCGCGCTGGCCATGGAGCCGCGCCTGCTGCTGCTGGACGAGCCCATGGCCGGCATGAACATCGAAGAAAAGCAGGACATGAGCCGCTTCATCCTGGACGTGAACGACGAGTTCGGCACCACCATCGTGCTGATCGAACACGACATGGGCGTAGTGATGGATATCTCGGACCGCGTGGTGGTGCTGGACTACGGCAAGAAAATTGGCGACGGCAAGCCCGACGAAGTCCGCGCCAATGAAGCTGTCATCCAGGCCTACCTGGGCGTGTCGCACTAAGAAGGCGGAAGAGACATGGGATTTTTCCTGGAAACCCTGTTCGGCGGCCTGATGAGCGGCATGCTGTATGCCCTGATCGGCCTGGGCTTCGTGCTGATCTTCAAGGCATCGGGCGTATTCAATTTTGCGCAGGGCGCCATGGTGCTGGTGGCTGCCCTTTCTATGGCGCGTTTTTCCGAATGGATTCCCGCCTGGCTGGGATTCGAGAACCTGCTGCTGGCCAACGTGCTGGCCTTCATCGTGAGCGCCGCGCTGATGTTCTTGCTGGCCGTGGCGGTAGAGCGCTACGTGCTGCGCCACCTGGTCAACCAGGAAGTCACCACGCTGCTGATGGCCACGCTGGGCATCAGCTACTTCCTGGACGGGCTGGGCCAGATCGCCTTCGGCAGTTCGGTCTACAGCATCGACGTGGGCATGCCCAAAGACCCGGCCTTCATCCTGGAATCGATGTTCGAGGGCGGCATCCTGATCAACCTGGAAGACCTGACCGCCGCCGTGGTGGCCGCGCTGCTGGTAGCCGCGCTGGCGCTGTTCTTCCAGTACACCAGCACCGGCCGGGCGTTGCGCGCGGTGGCCGATGACCACCAGGCCGCGCAATCGATCGGCATTCCGCTGAACCGCATCTGGGTGATTGTCTGGAGCGTGGCGGGGCTGGTGGCGCTGGTGGCCGGCATTATCTGGGGGTCGAAGTTCGGGGTGCAGTTCACGCTGTCGACCGCGGCGCTGCGCGCGTTGCCGGTGGTGATCCTGGGCGGCCTGACCTCGGTGCCGGGCGCCATCCTGGGCGGGCTGATCATCGGCGTGGGCGAAAAGCTGTCGGAAGTCTACCTGGGCTCGTTGGTGGGCGGCGGCATCGAAATCTGGTTCGCCTACGTGCTGGCGCTTGTGTTCCTGCTGTTCCGCCCGCAAGGGTTGTTCGGCGAGAAAATCATCGATCGGGTCTGACGAGGTCTACACCATGTTCTATCGCGAAAACGGCCAATTCAAGACCGGCTATCGCGCCGACCAGCAGATCTTCCCGATCCGCCAGGACCGCATCTTCATCGGCCTGTTATTGGCGGTGGCCTTCGTGGCCGTGCCTTTGCTGGCCAGCGACTACCTGCTGCGCGCCATCCTGATCCCGTTCCTGATCCTGTCGCTGGCCGCCGTGGGCTTGAATATCCTGGTGGGCTATTGCGGCCAGATTTCGCTGGGCACCGGTGCTTTCATGGCAGTGGGTGCATACGCGGCCTGGAATTTCGGGGTGCGCTTTCCCGGCATGCCGCTGCTGCTGCAGATCTTGCTGGGCGGCTGCTTCGCCACGCTGGTGGGCGTGCTGTTCGGTATCCCCAGCCTGCGCATCCGCGGTCTGTACCTGGCGGTGGCCACGCTGGCCGCCCAGTTCTTCGTCGATTGGGCATTCCTGCGCATCCAGTTCTTTACCAATTATTCGTCGTCGGGCAGCGTGTCGGTGCCGGCACTGACGGCCTTCGGGCTGCCGGTGCAGACGTCGCTGCAACGCTACCTGTTCGTGCTGGCCATCGTGGTGGTGTTCGCGCTGCTGGCCAAGAACCTGGTGCGCGGCGCCATCGGCCGCCAATGGATGGCGATCCGCGACATGGACGTGGCGGCCGCGGTGATCGGTATCCGCCCCATGTACGCCAAGCTCACCGCCTTCGCGGTCAGCTCGTTCATCGTGGGCGTGGCCGGCGCGTTGTGGGGCTATATCCACCTGGGCTCGTGGGAGCCCCTGGCCTTCGACCTGGGCCGCTCCTTCCAGTTGCTGTTCATGGTGATCATCGGCGGGCTGGGCTCCATCATGGGCGGCTTCTTCGGCGCGGCGTTCATCGTGCTGGTGCCGGTGGCACTGACCAACGTGCCCCACTTGCTGGGCCTGTCGCTGTCGGTGGATACCGCCGCGCATATCGAGCACATGGTGTTCGGCGCGCTGATCGTGTTCTTCCTGATTGCCGAGCCGCACGGGCTGGCCCGCCTGTGGAGCATAGGCAAAGAGAAATTGCGCATCTGGCCTTTCCCGCACTGATTCCCGGCCGCCGTGCCGGCACAAGCGGCGCGGCGGTCATTCGACTACCCGGCTTCAGACCGGGCCAATCCCGGTGTCAAACGCACCAAGCAGGAGGTAAATGGAGATGAAGCGTCTTAACCTGAAGTGGGCAGCGGCCGTCATGGCCGTCACCGGCGGCCTGGCTGCGGCCGCTGCGCCGGCGCTGGCGGCCGAAGAGCAATTCGTTCCGCTCTTGGTGTATCGCACCGGTTCGTTCGCGCCGCTGGGCATACCGTGGGCCGATGGCAAGCTCGACTACCTGAAACTGGTCAATGCGCGCGATGGCGGCGTCAACGGCGTGAAGATCACGTACGAAGAATGTGAAACCGCCTACGCCACCGACCGCGGCGTGGAATGCTACGAGCGCCTGAAGGCCAAGGGCGGCGGGGCGTCGGGCTTCGATACCCAGTCCACCGGCATCACTTTCGCGGTTACCGACAAGGCCGTGGCCGACAAGGTGCCGGTCGAGACCATGGGCTACGGGCTGTCGCAGTCGGTGGACGGCAGCGTGTTCGAATGGAATTTCCCGCTGCTGGGCACCTACTGGACGGCGGCCGATGTGATGATCCAGGACATCGCCAAGAAAGAAGGCGGCATGGACAAGCTCAAGGGCAAGAAGATCGCCCTGGTCTATCACGATTCGCCCTACGGCAAAGAGCCGATCCCGCTGTTGCAGAAGCGCGCCGCGGCGCAAGGCTTCGAGCTGTTGCTGTATCCGGTGACCGCGCCGGGGGTAGAGCAGAAATCGACCTGGCTGCAGATCCGCCAGTCGCGTCCCAGCTACGTGCTGTTGTGGAGCGCCGGCATCATGACGCCCACTGCCATCCGCGAAGCGCAAGCCAGCGGCTACCCGCGCGACAAGATGTACGCCATCTGGTGGGCCGGCTCGGAAGGCGACGTCAAGGACCTGGGCACGGTCGCCAAGGGCTACAACGCCATCACCATCCATAACAGTTCGGCAACCGGCAAGGTGTACGACGACTTGAAGAAGTACGTCTACGACAAGGGCCAGGGCAGCGACGCATCGGGCGGCAACACGCTGGACACTATCGCGCATACGCGCGGCATGATGATCTCGATGCTGCAGGTCGAGGCCATCCGCGCTGCCCAGGAAAAGTTCGGCAAGGGCAAGCACATGACGCCGGAACAGGTGCGCTGGGGGTTCGAGAACCTGAACATCACCCAGGAACGCCTGAACGAGCTGGGCTTCGGCGACATCATGCGGCCGGTGAAGACCTCGTGCGACAACCACATGGGCGACGACTGGGCTCGCATCGTGCAATGGGACGGCAAGGAGTTCAAGGTGGTGTCCGACTGGTACCAGTCCGACAAGGCGGTAACGCGCGCGCTGGTGCAGGAAGCCGCGGCGAAGTACGCCAAAGAGAAGAACATCACGCCCCGCAAGTGCGAAGGCTGATGTGAACCGGCCGCCGGCGCCCTGGCGCCGGCGGCCTTCCGCGCAGGAATTGCCATGACCGCTGCCACCGCTGTCCAACCCGACCAGATGCTGCTCGATGTGAACGGCATCGAAGTCATCTACAACCACGTCATCCTGGTGTTGAAAGGGGTGTCGCTGCAAGTGCCTGAAGGCCGCATCGTGGCGCTGCTGGGCGCCAACGGCGCCGGCAAGACTACCACGCTGCGCGCGGTGTCGAACCTGCTCAAGGGCGAGCGCGGCGACGTTACCAAGGGCTCTATCCAGTATCGCGGCCAGCGCATCGACAGGTTGTCGCCGGCCGAATTGGTGCGGCGCGGCGTGGTGCAGGTCATGGAGGGCCGCCACTGCTTTGCCCACCTGACCATCGAAGAGAACCTGCTGACTGGCGCCTATACACGCGACCTGAACCGCGGCGACATGGCGACGGCGCTCGAGCGCGTCTACCAGTATTTCCCGCGCCTGAAGCAGCGGCGCACCAGCCAGGCCGGCTATACCTCGGGCGGCGAACAGCAGATGACCGCCATCGGCCGCGCGCTGATGGCCAACCCGAACATGATCCTGCTCGACGAGCCGTCGATGGGGCTGGCGCCGCAGATCGTCGAGGAAATCTTCGAGATCGTGCGCGACCTGAACCAGCGCGAACGGGTCAGTTTCCTGCTGGCCGAGCAGAACACCAATATTGCCCTGCGCTATGCCGACTATGGCTACATCCTGGAGAACGGCCGCGTCATGATGGATGGCGCGGCGGCCGAGCTGGGGCGCAACGAAGACGTCAAGGAGTTCTACCTGGGTATTTCCAGCGGCGAGCGCAAGAACTTCCGCGACCACAAGTTTTACCGGCGTCGCAAGCGCTGGCTGGCCTGATTTTTTCGGCCCCTTATTCCGCCTATCCGGCATTCCGAAGAGTGCGATCCCATGCCTGCGTTTTTTGATGCACTGGAAACCCGCGCGCCCGAGCAGCGCGAACGCGACCTGATGGCGGCGCTGCCCGGCGCTGTCGAACGCGCCATGGAGGGCGCCCATGCCATTGCCGAGCAGTTGCGCGGTATCGACCCGCGCGGCGTGGCTACGCGCCAGGCGCTGGCCAGCGTGCCTGTACTGCGCAAGCACGAACTGCTGGAACGGCAGCAGCGCAGCCGCGCGGGCACGGGCCCGGCCGGGCCCGCCAAGGCTTTCGGCGGATTCTCCACCATCGGCTGGGGCCAGGCCGTGCGCGTGTTTGCCTCACCCGGCCCCATCTACGAACCCGAGAGCGCGCGCGCCGACTACTGGCGTTTTGCGCGCGCCTTGTATGCGGCCGGCTTCCGGTCGGGTGAGCTGGCCTACAACTGCTTCTCGTATCACTTCACGCCGGCCGGGTCGATGATGGAAACCGCGGCTCATGCGGTGGGCTGCACCGTGTTCCCCGGGGGCACCGGCCAGACCGAGCAGCAAGTGCGCGCCATTGCCGACCTGGCGCCCAGCGGCTATACGGGTACCCCCAGCTTCCTGAAGATCATCCTGGAAAAGGCCGACGAACTGGGGGTGCGCTTGCCCTCGCTGCGGCGCGCATTGGTGTCGGGCGAGGCGTTTCCGCCGTCGCTGCGCGATTGGCTGGCCGCGCGCGGCATCGATGGCTACCAGGCCTATGGCAGCGCCGACCTGGGCATGATCGCCTTCGAGACCGAGGCGCGCGAGGGCCTGGTGGTGGGCGAGGACATCATCCTGGAAATCGTGCGCCCCGGTACGGGCACGCCGTTGCCTGACGGCGAAGTGGGCGAAGTCGTCGTTACCACGCTGAATCCCGACTATCCGCTGGTGCGTTTCGGCACGGGCGACCTGTCGGCCATCTTGCCGGGTGCGTCGCCGTGCGGCCGCACCAATATCCGCATCAAGGGCTGGATGGGCCGGGCCGACCAGACCACCAAGGTGCGCGGCATGTTCGTGCATCCGTCGCAGGTGGCCGAGGTGCTGGCCCGCCACCCCGATATCGGCCGGGCGCGGCTGGTGGTCAGCGGGCAAATGGGCTCAGACCGGATGGTGCTGCAGGTCGAGGCGCAGGGGCAATCCGACGAACTGGCCGAGCGTATCGCCGAATCCGTGCGAGACATCACCAAGCTGCGGGCCGACGTGCAATGGGTGGACGCGGGCAGCTTGCCCAACGACGGGAAGGTGATCGACGATGTGCGTTCGTATGAGTAGCGGGCGGCTGGTGAGTTATTGCGATCCCCGGCGCTTGTTGTTGGCCCAGCGTTCCTCGAACATGCCAGGCAACAGTTGTGAGCAGAGGGCGACGGCAGGCAGGTAAGTCGCCTGTTCTTGCGCTACGGCGACGGCATAGCGAATGTCCTTTCCGAGCACATGCGACAACTCTGGGCCAGCCATCGTGTGGTCGACACCAAATTTGTCGAAGAATTCGTAATTGGCGACAGCCCAGGAGTCGCCCGAGCTGACTCTTGCGACTGTATCCAGTGCTTCTCGGGTCACGCCATACGCTTGGACAAAGCGGATGGCCTCCATATGCAGGACCTGGTTGCAGAGCGCCATGATGTTATTGCCCAGCTTGACGACCTGGCCTGCACCCGGAGCCCCCACCCGGATCACATTCGCTCCGACGATTTCCAGAATCGGCCGCGCTTTTTCCCACGCCCAATCTTCCGCGCCGACCATGAGGGTCAGGGTGCCTTCCAGGGCGCTTTCCCGAGAACGTGCTCCGCCCCCGCTGACCGGCGCGTCGACGATGCCGATTCCTTTTTCTTTTGCGGCAGCGGCGATCGCAAGCACCGTCTGGGGCAGGACCGTGCTGTGGATCATGGCGATCTGCCCTGGGCGGCCCAGGGCGACGATGCCGTTCTCGCCCAGGAATGCCTCTTTCACTTGGTGATCGTGGAGCAGGCAGGTTCCGATGATGTCGCATTCCTGTATTAATTCGGCCAGGGATGTTGCCGCGACCGCGCCGTGCGACACCTGCGTCCTGACGGCTTCCTTGCGCAGATCGTAGACCATCGGGTGCCTTCCGGCCTTGGCAATACTGGTCGCCATGGGCCCGCCCATGTTGCCCAGGCCCACGAACCCGGTTCGATTGCTGTCAGCCATGCATGTCACCATTGCAATCAGTATGCGTTCCGTCTTTAGAAGAGGGGAAGGTCAACAGCCGCATGAGCTCGGATACATCGTTCAAGGTATCGAGCTCGAATATCAGCTCGGCGCCGCGATGTGCGTGCTCTGTGCAGATGATGCCCTCGACGCAAGTCAGGTATTTGTGCTTGACCTCATCGTCGGAAAGGGGATCTTCCGGATCGCCATGCGATGTAACGCATACTCTATGGTATTGGCGCCCGTCCTTGGTGGTGATCGTCAACGGGTTCATTTTCCCCAATATCGCCCGTTCCCAGCTTGGGTTGACGATTATTCTCGTCTTGTGCCACTGCGCTTTCAGCCGGGAATCACGGGCCCCTTCATCGGTGAAAGTATGGACCGAAATTTCCTCGCGCATGAGTGCGGCGGCCACGCAATGATGCAGGCTGAACCGCGATTCTTCCCCATTTTTCGGTTCCGGAAACTTGATGATCTCGGGGAAGGTCGGGTTCACTTCCACGGCAACGGTTTCTACGTCGTCGGCGGCGATATCGTGCTGATTGACCAACTCAATCACACCGTCGATGATGCGTTGCATGAGATAACAGGCGGTGTACTTCTTGAAGCCGATCTGCATCACGCGAAAATCTTTGCCGGTGCCAAGCTCGAAGTCGATATCCGGCTGGCCTGCCAGTGCGTCGAAGTATCCTCTGACACCTTCCAGAATGTCGGGGACACCGGTCAGTCCCAACTTGGCAAGCCTCGCCGCATTGATGCCGTTTCTGCCGGCGACCCCAGCCTCGTAAAGATGGGCGCCCGTGCCCATCTGCCGCGTCGAGCCGCTGGCCTGGGAAACGGCCAGGCTGATCGCCATCTGAGTTTGCTTGGCATCCAGTTTGAACAGCTTTGCCGCGGCGGCGGCCACGCCGATGGTGCCCAGATGAGGGGCCGTCAGCCATCCCCTGCCGGTGGCGCCGCTGTCTGTGAGGATCATGCCGGGCCGTGCCTGGACTTCGTATCCCAGGACGAAGGCTTCGAGAATGTCCTTCCCTGTTGATTTGAGCTCTTCGCCCAAGGCGAACACGGCGGGAATGATATGGCAGGTGTACATGGACTCGGGCCAGCTGTCGTCTTCCAGCTCGGTACTGTGCGCGGCCGTGGCATTGACGAAGGCGGCAAGTTCCGCCGAGGTACGGAATCCGGCGCCCAGAACGCTGCTATGCGGATGCCCGCCGTGGCCGCGCGCGTAGCTTGCCAGCACTTGCCCTGCGTGGATGCGTGAACCTGCGACAGTCATCCCCAGGGCGCTGACACAGAGTGCCTTGGCCTTGTTCACCACCTCGGCATCGAACTGTTCGACGTTCATGCCATGCACGTATTCCGCTACTTGTTTGGTTGTCGTTGTCACTCTTCATCCTTTTGATGTAGTCCACATGGCTGTGGCCAACCAATACAACAGGGCGTGTGGCCGGATTCAGGCCAGATTCAGATTCAGTTCCTTGATCAGTGTCGAAAACGCATCGGCCTCTCGGTGCAGGGTCTGGCTAATATCAGCGCCATCCATGTAGCGGGCCTCTCCGCCGAGTTTTGAGAATTGCGCCTTGACTGACTCCGTGCCCAGGACTTCCCGCAGTTCGTTGGAAAACCGCTTGAGAATTTCCGGCGGCGTCTGCCGGGGCGCCCAAAGACAGATCCAGGTATCGAAATCCATCGCGGAGAGCCCCGCTTCGATCATGGTCGGTACATTGGGAAAGGCGGCGCTGCGTTCTTTGCTGGTAATGGCAAGGAGCTTGAGATTTCCTGCATGGACGTGGGGAAAAGAGATTCCCGGATCGATGGCGAAATCAGTTTCGCCGGCAAGCACCGCCTGCAATGCCGCCGCCGAGCCGCGGTAGGGAACGTGGAGCGCAGTCACGTCCGCCTGTTTCAAGAACATTTCCGCCACCAGATGGGGCGGAGACCCGGGGCCGGCTGAGGCATACGTCACTTTTCTGGGGTTGGCCTGAGCATGGGCAATCAGCTCTTTGAGGTTCTGCGCGGGAAAGTCCTTTCTAAGAATGAGATACAGCTGGAATCGTCCCAGGGCGGCAAACGGCTCCAGGCTATTCACCGCACTGGAATCCATGTTGAAAAGAAAGGGGTTGGCCGTTACTTGGGTGGACGGACCAAGCAGGAAGGTGTAGCCATCGGGCGGGGCCCGCACGACCTGGGTTGTCGCGATGTTGCCGCTGGCGCCCGATCTGTTTTCAATCAATACCGGCTGGCTGATTCGTTCGTTGAGCGCCTGGGACACGATGCGAGCCATGACATCGGCGCCCCCGCCGGGAGGCCAGCCTAGAACCAGCCGAATCGGCTGGCCAGGCCATTCAGGACGAGCGTACAACGCAGGCGACAGCGCCGACAGGCCCAGGGCCAGGAGCATTTGCGACGCCTCTCGCCGCGATACCGCCAGGTTCCGTTTCATCTCTGATGTCTCCTTATCTTTATTATGCTGATTTGATATATCAGTTATGATATCAAATGCCGGACAAAGACAAAAGGCATCAGGACCAGGGGTGCCACCCAGGCGCCAGCGGCGTATCAACCCAGCCCGTTATAGGCCAGCCGCGCCGCCAGCGCCGCCATCAGGACGGCGATGACACCGTCGAGGATGCGCCACGCTCGCGGATCCGCAAACCACGGGGCGAACAGCCGCGACCCCAGGCCGAGCACGGCCAGCCACAGCAGGCTGGCCGTCAGCGCCCCGGCCGCGAAGGCCAGCCTGGCCTGGTCGAAGCCGTGCGCCAGCGACCCCACCACCATGATGTCCAGCCAGAAATGCGGGTTCAGCAGGGTGAAGCCCGCCGCGCCCAGCAGCGCCGCGCGGCGTGACGGCACCGCCTCGCGCGCCGCCACCAGGCCGCCTTGCGCCCGCAGCGCGCGCCGCGCCGACTGCAGTGCATACCAGGCCAGGAACGCCACGCCGAACCACAATATGGCGTGCGTCAGCCAGGGGAACCACGCGGCCACCGCTTGCAGCCCCCATGCGCTGGCAAAGATGAACACCGCGTCTATTGCCGCGCACAGCGCCAGCACGCTCAGCAAGTGCGCGCGCATCAGCCCCTGCCGCAGGATGAACGCGCTCTGCGCGCCCACCACCGCGAACAGCCCCAGGCCCGTGGCGGTGCCACTGGCCCAGGCAGTCAACAAGGTGGGAAACGAAGCAAGCGTGAACATGGCCAGGCGGTCCGAAAAAAACAGCGCCGCGGCAATTCGCCGCGGCCAGAGACTGCATTCTGACTTGCCTGGAATATGAAATACAGCTAATTTTATTTAAGCTGATTAAGAATATCTAATGTATGAAACTCGATCATGGCAATCTGCGGGCGCTGGCCGCGGTGGTGCGCGAAGGCAGCTTCGAGCGTGCCGCGGCGGCGCTGAATGTGACGCCGTCGGCCGTCTCGCAGCGGATCAAGGCACTGGAAGCCCGCATTGGCCGCCTGCTGGTGCAGCGCACCGTGCCGGCCGTGGCCACGCCCGATGGGCAAGTGCTGGTGCAATTGGCCGAGCAGGCCGCGTTGCTCGAGCACGACGCGCTCGATCGCCTGGGCCTGGAAGGCGATGCCGTGCCGTACGCCAGCATCGCGGTGGCGGTCAACCACGACAGCCTGGAAACCTGGTTCATGGACGCGGCCCGGTTGTTCGCCGCGCACAGCCGCGCTACGCTGGACTTGCAATCCGAAGACCAGGACCATACCGCCGCCCTGTTGCGCAACGGCTCGGTATTGGGCGCCGTGACGGCTTTGGCCGACCCGGTGCAGGGTTGCCGCATCCACGCATTGGGCAGCATGCGCTATGTGGCCAGCTGCACGCCGGAGTTCCATGCGCGGCACTTCGCGCAGGGCGTCAATGCCCGCACGCTGGCCAGCGCGCCGGTGCTGGTATTCAACCGCAAAGACGCGCTGCAGGCGCGCTTCGCGCGCAAGGTGATGGGCAATGCCGCGTGGCAGCCGCCGGTGTGGTGGCTGCCTTCGTCGCGCGCCTTCGTGCAGGCCACGCTGGACGGCCTGGGCTGGACCATGAATCCGCTGCCGATGATTCGCGACGACCTTGATGCTGGTCGTCTGGTGCCCCTGCGCGCACGCGCCACGGAAGACGTGCCGCTCTATTGGCAGCACTGGCGGGTAAACTCGCAGGCTATGGAAGCCTTGACCGATTCGGTCCTGGCGGCCGCCGGCAGCCTGGTCCGGCGGCGTTAACCCGCCAGGCTCGATCGCGGGCCGGCAGCATCGGAGGTGTCTCTCATGAAAATCCGTCAGTGGGCGCTGGTCGCCGCGCTGGGCCTGTGCACTGCCACGTCGGCCTGGGCCAGCGATTTCAAGGTTGGCCAGATCGAGATCGACGACCTGTGGGTGCGGGCCACTGCGCCCGGCCAGGCCAACGGCGCCGGCTACATGGAAATCGACAACGACGCCAAGACCGCCGACCAGTTGCTGTCCGTCACGTCGGATGCGGCCGAGCGGGTCGAACTGCACACGGTGCAAACCGAAAACGGCGTGGCACGCATGCGCCACCTGCCCGACGGCATCGCGGTGCCGGCCAATGGCGAGGTCAAGCTGGCGCCGGGCGGCTACCACGTCATGTTCCTGAAACTGAAGCAGCCGTTCGCCGAGGGCACCGAAGTGCCCGCCACGCTGAAGTTCCAGAACGCCGGCGAAGTCGCCGTCAAATTCAAGGTCAAGCCCATCGGCCACAACCCCGGCATGCACGGCATGAACATGAAGCACTGAGCACCCCCTCCAGCACGGCCCGCCTCACGCATCCATCAAACGAATGGCCCATTCCAGCCGCGCAGGGTGGCTGGAATGGGCCGGCCCCGCCCGCTTTTCTTCTTCTCAAAAGCGGCGCCCAGGATGCAAAAACGCGACACGTCCCAGCGGCAAGGCGCTCACGCCACCCCATCACCAGAACAAGCCCTCAAACGCAACTAGACATAGCCCCGCGCCCCAAACACCGCACTACCAATCCGCACTTCAGTCGCCCCCTCTTCAATAGCGACCTCGAAATCCCCACTCATCCCCATCGATAGCCGATCCAGCCGCACGCCGGCCATGCTCTCTGCCCGCAACCGGTCGCGCAATTCCCGCAACGCCCGAAAGCACGCCCGCACGGCCGCGGTGTCATTGGACTGCATTGCCAGCGTCATCAGCCCCTGCACCCGCAGGGCCGGGCATTCGCTGGCCACGATGCGCAGGAAGTCCGGCACTGCCTGGATATCCAGCCCATGTTTGCTGGGCTCGGGCGAGGTCTTGACCTGCACCAGCACATCCAGGGCGCGGTCCTCGGCCTGCAGCCGGCGCTGCAAGGCATAGGCCAGGTCCAGGCGGTCCAGGGATTGCACTTCGGCCGCGTCGCGCGCGGCATCCTTGGCCTTGTTGGTTTGCAGATGGCCGATCATTACCCATTGGATATCCAGGTCGGCCAGCGGGCCGGCCTTCTGGCGGATTTCCTGGGTCTTGTTCTCGCCGAACCGGCGAAAGCCCAGCGCGGCCGCCTGGCGCACCGCCTGCGGCCCGAACGTCTTGCTGACCGGCAGCAGCGCTACGCTGTCCGGTGCGCGGCCGGATCGTGCGCAAGCCGCCTCGATGCGCTGCCGCAACTGTGCCACGCGGGCTGTCATAGCGTCGTCGGAACTCATGCCTGTGGGGGATTCCATACAAAAAGCCCATCATAATCGCCGCCCGCGCACCCGGCCGGGGCAACGGGCCGCCAGTGCGTTGACCGCCTTTGGGGGCAGGCATAGAATCGTCTGGCATTTGCTTATATTCCAAAGTTCTATGCCGTCGGCGCAGTCACGGTACCCGCCGCCACGCCGATGCTCTCTTCTTCCTAGCCGGCCCCGCCTTCCATCATGTCTTCCGCAGCACCCAGCTACGCGTTCGCCACCCCCTTCCAAACGCCCGCCGCCTCGCCCATTCGCTCGCTGATGTCGTATGCGATGCGCCCGGGCAGCATTTCCATGGCGGGCGGCTATCCCGCCCAGGAACTGTTCGACATCGACGGCCTGACCACCGCGTCGAACCAGGTACTGGCCCGCCTGGGGGCCTGCCTGCAGTATTCCAACATCGACGGGCAGGCCAGCCTGCGCGCCGAACTGGGACGCCTGACGGCCGAGCGGGGGCTGGTGTGCGACCCGGATACCGAACTGGCCGTTACCGGCGGATCGCAGCAGGCGCTGGCGCTGGTCAGCCGGGTGATGCTGCAGCCGGGCGACCATGCTTTCATCGAAAGCCCGGCATTTCCCAATTCGGTGCAGGCGCTGCGCTACACCGGCGCCACGGTCCACCCCGTGGCGTCCGGGCCGGACGGCATCGATATCGACGCGCTGGACGACATGGCCACCCGGCTCAAGCCCAAGATCGTCTGTGTGGTGGCGTCGTTCTCGAACCCGTGCGGTGCCACCATCAGCCGGCAGCGCCGCCTGCGCCTGCTGGAACTGGCCGTCAAGCACCAGTTCCTGATCGTCGAAGACGACCCCTATGGCGAATTGCGCTTCGCGGGAGAACCAGTGCCGCCCATTGCCGCGCTGGCCGAAGGCCAGGCACGCCACTGGGCGGTGTATATCTCGACCATGTCCAAGACCATGGCGCCGGCATTGCGCATCGGCTGGCTGGTGGCCCCGGCCGAGGTGCGCCGCCGCTGCGTGGGTGCCAAGGCCGCCGACGACATGGCTTCGTCGGCCTGGATCCAGGAAGTGGTGGCGCAGTACCTGGCCAACGGCCGCTACCAGCAGCACGTGCCGCGCATCCGCGCCGCCTACGGGGCCCGTTGCGACGCGCTGGCGCAAGCGCTGGACCAATACCTGGCTGGCCGCGTCACGTTCCGCAAGCCCGAGGGCGGCATGTTCTTCTGGGGGCGCCTGAACGGCGAGGTCGATGCCACGCGGCTGCTGCCGTATGCCATCGAGCAAGGCATCGTCTACGTGCCCGGCAAGGCGTTCTACGCCGACCCGCAGCAGGCCGACCTGAACGCCATGCGCATGTCGTTTGCCACGATGAACGAAGGCCTGATCACCCAGGGCATCCAGCGCCTGGCCCAGGCGCTGGATGCCTGCGAGGCCAACGCGCCGGTATCGGTGTCGCTGGCAGCCTGACAGGGGCGCCCGTTACCGGGCGCCCGCGGCGCTAGCGCTTGCGCCGGTACAGCAGCGAAATCTTCGCGAAGGCAATTTGCAGTTCACGCGTGCCGCCCTGGAACACCACCGGGCGGCCGCGCTGCGTGAACACCACCAGCCGCTTCGAGAACAGCAGCGGCACGAACTTGGCGAACTGCACTTCCTGCCAGGCGACTTCGCGCCGCGTGATCCAGGTCTGGCGCAGGCCGGTCTCGTCGATGGTGGTGATGGACTTCTGCATGTGCCAGGACACCAGCACCAGCCCCAGGAAGCACAGCACCACGATGACCCCCAGCACAGTGCTGACCTGCCCGGGCGCCAGGCGGATAGCCGAGGACACGATCTGCACCCCGATGATGGCCAGGATCACCCAGGCCAGGATGCGCACCCAGTCGGGCCAGGCCTGGCCCGATAGCGGCAGCGGGCCGATCTCGCGCAGCAGGGCGTCGCGTTCGTCCGTGGAGGGGGCAGAAAAAAGTGAAGTCATGGCGGACGATTCCCGATGGCGCAATGCAGGCGGCGGCCGGATGGCCGTGCCTGGCGCGCATTCTACGTGGCTTTGGCGCGCTCAGGCCGCGCGCTTGGCCGCGATGGCATTGCCCGCCCGGCTGCCGCCCTTGCGGTTCAGGTGGGCCGACACCCACTGGCCGGTGTCGACCACGGCATCCAGATCGATCCCGGTGTCGATGTCCAGGCCGCGCAGCATGTACAGCACATCTTCGGTGGCGACGTTGCCGGTGGCGCCCTTGGCGTATGGGCAGCCGCCCAGGCCGGCCACCGAGGTGTGGATGATGCTGATGCCGGTTTCAAGCGCCGCCAGGATATTGGCCAGGGCCTGGCCATAGGTATCGTGGAAGTGCGCCGACACGCGGCCCGGGTCGGCCACCTGGGTTACCGCGGCCATCACGTTGCGCACGCGTTGCGGCGTGCCCACGCCAATAGTGTCGGCCACGTCGATTTCGTCGCAACCCAGGGCCATCAGGCGACGCGCCACGTCTACCACCGCATCGACGGGCACTTCGCCCTGGTACGGACAGCCCAGCGCGCAACTGATGGCACCGCGCACGCGCACGCCAGCCGCCCGCGCGGCCTGGGCCACCGGCTCGAAGCGGGCGATGGATTCGGCGATGGAGCAATTGATGTTCTTCTGCGAAAACGCCTCGCTGGCCGCGCCGAAGATCACCACTTCGTTGGCCTTGGCCGCCAGCGCGCCTTCCAGGCCCTTCATGTTGGGAGTCAGCACCGAATAGATCACACCCGGCTTGCGCTGGATGCGGGCCATGACGTCGGTGGCATCGGCCATTTGCGGCACCCACTTGGGTGATACGAACGACGTGGCCTCGATATTGGGAAAGCCGGCAGCGGTCAGGCGGTCGACCAGTTCGACCTTGATGTCGGTGGAGATCAGTTCTTTTTCGTTCTGCAGGCCGTCGCGGGGCGAAACCTCGACGATCTTGACTCGGGTAGGCAGCGACATGTCTCTTCCTGTAGTAAAGGCGGGTCGCGCCGGGCGGACGCGCCGAGAGGGGTAACCATAATAGTAGCGCCGCCGCTATTTCAGGCGCTGGAACCGTCCGCCATCGAGCCGGGCCACGCGCCCGGCCAGTTCGAGCTCGAGCAGTTGTACATTCAGCGCCGCGATGTCCAGCCCGGTGCGTGCCTGCAAGGCGTCCAGGTGCAGCGGGTCGTAACCCAGCGCCTGCAGCACCGGGGTGTCGGTCCCGGCGGGCGCGGGGGCGGCGGGCGTGTCCTGGCGCATGGCGGGCTGCCCGCCGCCCAGTTCGTCGGTGATGTCCTGGGCGGTTTCGACCAGCTTGGCACCCTGGCGGATCAGGGCATGGCAGCCGCGCGACAGCGGCGAGTGTATCGAGCCCGGAATGGCGAAGACTTCGCGGCCGTTTTCGCCGGCCAGCCGCGCGGTGATCAGCGAACCGCTTTGCCGGGCTGCCTCGACCACCAGTACGCCGCGCGCCAGCCCGGCCACCAGGCGATTGCGGCGCGGGAAGTGATGTGGCAGCGCGCCCATGCCCAGCGGCAATTCGGAAACCAGCGCGCCCTGCGCGGCGATCTGGTGGGCCAGCTCGCGGTGACGCGCCGGATACACGCGGTCGATGCCGGTGCCCATGACGGCCACGGTACCCGCGCCTTCGGTGCCGGCCTGCAACGCGCCTTCGTGGGCCGCCGCGTCGATGCCCTGCGCCAGGCCGCTGACTACGCACCAGCCGTGGCTGGCCAGGTGGCGCGCGAACGCGCGGGCATTGTCGCAGCCGCCCGGCGTGGCGTTGCGCGCGCCCACCACCGCCAGCGCCGGGCGGCTCAGGTGGGCCGGGTTGCCATTGACGTAAAGCAGGATGGGCGGGTCGGCGGTGGTAAGCAGGCTTTGCGGATAAGCCGGATCGGCCAGGGTCAGCACATGCCGGCCTGGCTGCTCTACCCATTGCAGGGCGAGATCGATCTGCGCCTGCATGTCGGCGGGGGCCGATGCCGCCAATTGACGCGCCAGGTCTTGTGGCACATGGCGGGCCAGGGCCGCCGCGCCCAAGGCGTAGATCTGTTCCGGCAGGCCCAGCGCCGACAACAGCGGGTAGGCGGTGGCCGGCCCCAGGCCGGGCTCCAGCGACAGGCGCAGCCAGGCGGACAGTTCGGCGTGGGAATGCGTAAGCGGCATGGTTCTGGCTAAGGGTCTTGCAAGGCGGTGCGCTAGTGTCGCACGAGGCCCGCGCGGCGCAGGCGGCGGCGGGACCAAAACCGCCCGCAGCCTGCGCCCGGCAATGGCCGGATTAGCCGGAAACTATTAGAAATCAAACTTCTAATGAATTATCATTAAGCCTTTGCTGGCCCATCAGCTTCCCCATTTTCGTTCGCCATGGCTTTGCTTCCTATCCTTCATTATCCCGACCCGCGCCTGCACAAGAAGGCCACGCCGGTTGCGGTGGTGGATGACCGCATCCGGAAACTGGTGCGCGACATGGCCGACACCATGTATGAAGCGCCCGGCGTCGGCCTGGCGGCTACGCAGGTCGACGTGCACGAGCGCGTGGTGGTCATCGATGTCTCTGAGGCCGGCACCGAACTTCGCGTGCTGATCAACCCCGAGATCACCTGGAAAAGCGACGAGCGCCAGACGTACGAAGAAGGCTGCCTGTCGGTGCCGGGCATCTACGACGAGGTCGAACGCGCCGCGCGTATCCGCTACCGGGCGCTGGACATCGACGGCAAGCCGTACGAGGCCGAGGTCGACGGCCTGCTGGCGGTGTGCGTGCAGCACGAGCTCGACCATCTGGATGGCAAGGTGTTCGTCGAATACCTATCCAACCTGAAGCAGACCCGCATCAAGACCAAGCTGAAGAAGGCCGAGCGCGAAGCGCTGCGGGCCTGATCCCCATGCGCCTGGTTTTTGCCGGAACGCCGGAATTCGCCCGTGTCGCGCTTGATGCGCTGCTGGCCGCCGGCCACGATATCCCCCTGGTCCTGACCCAGCCCGACCGGCCGGCCGGCCGTGGCCTGAAACTGACGCCCAGCCCCGTCAAGCAGGCCGCCCTGGCGGCCGGCATCGCGGTGGCCCAGCCCCGCAGCCTGCGGCTGGACGGCCGCTATCCCGATGACGCCGCGCAGGCCCGGCTTCAACTGGAACAGGCCGCCCCCGAGCTCATGGTGGTGGCCGCCTACGGCTTGATCCTGCCTTCCTGGACATTGGCGCTGCCGCCGCGCGGCTGCCTGAACATCCATGCCAGCCTGTTGCCGCGCTGGCGCGGCGCCGCACCGATCCAGCGCGCCATCGAGGCAGGCGATACGGAAACCGGCGTGACCATCATGCAAATGGACCAGGGCCTGGATACGGGCGACATGCTGCTCGAGCACCGCGTGCCCATCGGGGCCGAAGACACCGCGGCGCAATTGCACGACGCGCTGGCCGCAGCCGGCGGCCAGGCCATCGTGCAGGCACTGCAGGCCTTGCAGGCCGGGCGCTTGCCGGCCCGGCCGCAGCCCGCCGACGGCGTGACCTATGCCGCCAAGCTGGACAAGGCCGAAGCCGCGCTCGATTGCACCCAATCCGCCACGCTGCTGGCGCGGCGGGTGCGCGCGTTCAATCCGGTACCGGGCGCCACGCTGCGCCTGCCCGGGCTGGACGATCCCGTCAAAGTGTGGCGCGCGCAAGCGCTGGAATCGCCGGTGGCCGCTGCCCCGGGCAGCGTGCTGCACGCAGGCACCGAAGGCATCGACATCGCCACCGGCGCGGGCGTGCTGCGTTTGCTGGAATTGCAGAAAGCCGGCGGCAAGCGCCAGCCCGTGGACGTGTTCGTGCGGGGCTGGCAGCCTGCCGCTTGATGGGGCGCTGCGTACCGCCCAGTCGCGCCGCTTCCGGATTCCTGTCAATACAAGGTATCGCGCACCCGCCCTGGCAGGGCACGGTCATACGCTTCGCCGTCGAACGTGCCGGCACTGAGGTCGGCCAGGATGCGTCCCGCGGTGGGCAGGCCACTGCGCTCGACCTGCGTGGCAGGGTCCCATAGCGCCGAACGCACCAGCGCGCGCGAGCACTGGAAGAACACGGTTTCCACTTCGATAACCAGCACTGAGCGGGGCGGCTTGTCTTGCATGGCGAAGCACGCCAGCAGCGCCGGATCGGTGCTGATGCTGGCGCGGCCGTTCACCCGCAGGGTCTCGCCCACGCCGGGCACCAGGAACAGCAGCGCCACGCGCGGATCGGCCAGAATATTGCGCAGGCTGTCGATGCGGTTGTTGCCGCGCCGGTCGGGGATCAGCAAGGTCTTGTCGTCGGCCACGGTCACGAAGCCGGCGGGATCGCCCCGGGGCGATGCGTCCAGCCCGGCGGGGCCCACGGTGGCCAGCACGGCGAACGGCGCTGCCTCGATGAAGGCGCGGTAGTGCGGATGCACGTGATCCACTTCCTTCATGATCGATGCTTCGCTGGGTTGGCCGTACAGGGCCAGCAGGGCGTCGGGGTCGGTGATGCGATGGGCGTCGTCGATATGCATGGTCGGGTTCAGGCTCAGGCTCGCGTCAGGATGGCCGGCAGGGCGGCCACGGTCAGGATGAGGTCGTCGGGGGCGTGGGTGCTCAGCGCGTCGGGGTGGTTGTAGCCCCAGGCCACTGCGGCCGCGCGTACGCCGGCCTTGCGCGCGGCATCGATGTCGCGCATTTCGTCGCCGACCAGGACGCAGCGCTGCGGTGCCACCCGGTGCCGCGCCAGCAGGCGCTTGAGCTTGGCGGCCTTGCCGAACATATCGGTACCGCATTCGAAGTCGTCGAACCACTGCGTGGCCTGCGGGCCCAGCACCCGCTGCACGTTGGCGGCCGAATTCGAGCTCACGACCGCCAGGCGCAAGCCCGTGGCGCGCACCTGCGTCAGGGCGTCGGCCATGCCATCGAACAATCGCACGCCGGGATCCATCTCGCGCATCAACTGGCGCACGTGCGCCATGATGGCCGGCATTTTCCACAATGGGATGCCCAGGTATTTCAGGATCTCGTGGGCGCTGCGCTGGCGTAGCCGGGCCCGTTCGGCCGCGTCGACTTTGCGAAAGCCGTATTTGTCGGCCACGCCATCCAGAATGGATTCGAACCAGGGCAGGGTGTCGGCCAGCGTGCCGTCGAAATCGAATGCCGCAAGATCGTATTTCAAGCAGTTCCGTCCACCGGGTAAGCATCGCGGTCGGCGCGGCGGATCCAGTGCATCACCGGCGCCAGGGCCTCGATGGGCGGGGCGCTGTTGACCACGCGTTGCGCATCGGTCCAGGGGTAAGGCAACGCCGTCAACCAGCCAAAGACGGCCGGGGCGGTGTCGGCGGGCAGGCTCTGCATGGCTTCGATGGTGATCGTCAGGCGGCGTGCCAGGTGCGGCGAGGCCTGGAATTCCCATTCGTAGCAGCCACAGCCCACGCGTACCTGGCCGGTGGCCTTTTCGGTCATGCCCACGAACCAGTCACAGATGTAGTCCGGCAACACCGCGTCTTCGCCCGGATGGTCCAGGTAGAAGGTGAACACGTTCTCGTAAGTCTGGCCGAAAGTGCGCACCAGGGCTTCGGTGATGGCGTCGAGGCCGCGGGCCTCGGGCGGAAAGGCGATGGCCTGGGTACGCAGCGTCATTTTCAGCACTGCGTCGGCGGCGAAGGCGCGCGCCATATAGAGAGGGCGGTTTTCGTCCTTGGCGTGAAGATAGTTTCGCATCAAGGACGCCGTACTGGCTGGGGTGACCGTGGCTGTTGGCATGGATGGCGAAGGTCGCGATGGACGAAGTTTCGGTGTCAGTGTTCGCCCGGATCGATCCACTTGGACACGGTGGGCGGCTGGTAGGCGGCGTATCGGTCCAGCAATGCGGCGGGCTGGCTTTCAACGACCAGCATGGCGCGATGCTCTGCGCGCATGAACGACTCTTGCACAGAATGATCCAGGAACCCGGCCAACTGGTCGTAGTAGCCGGCGATGTTCAGCAGGCCGCACGGCTTCTGGTGCATGCCCAGCTGGGCCCAGGTCCAGGTCTCGAAGATTTCTTCCAGGGTGCCGGCGCCACCGGGCAGCGCCACGAAACCATCGGACCGTTCGGCCATCATGGTCTTGCGTTCGTGCATGGACTGCACCACGTGCAGCTCGGTCAGGCCGCCATGGCCCAGTTCCTTGCGCATCAGCGGCTCGGGGATGATGCCGATGACACGGCCTCCTTCGGCCATGACCGCATCGGCCACGATGCCCATGATGCCCACGCTGGCGCCGCCGTATACCAAACCGATATCGCGCCGCACCAGTTCGCGGGCCAGCTCGCGCGCGCCATCGGCGTACGCGGGAATACGGCCGCCATTGGAACCGCAATAAACGCAGATGTTCTGTAGTTTCATGATCGAAAGATATGCACCCGTTACAAAATACATCGAACGCCTGCCTGGCGTTCAGTAACTAGTTTACGCAACTTGGCGGCCCCGCCCAGGACGGGCGGGGCAATGTTTGGACACAGCGTGGGCACGGCGGGGTCTATACACTGGGTTGGCAGGCGCACTGGGCGCCGTAGTCGTCTTGCCCTATGCCACATAACAAGGAGCCAGCGATATGCAACAAGCTACCCCCCAAATCAAGTCCGCCAAAGGCGCTTCGTTCAACATGGACGTGGCCGCGATCCGCGCCAAGGCGCGCCAGGACATCGAATCGGGTGCCGTCACCGACGGCTACCGCGCCGATCGCGAAACGGTGCTGAAGCTGCTGAACGAGGCGCTGGCCACCGAAGTGGTCTGTGTGCTGCGCTACAAGCGCCACTATTTCATGGCCCGCGGCCTGAACGCCGAGCCCGTGGCAGCCGAGTTCGCCGAGCATGCCACCGAGGAACTCAGCCACGCCGACCGCATTGCCGAGCGCATCGTGCAACTGGGCGGCGAGCCCAACCTGTCGCCGGTGGGCCTGCTGGAGCGCAGCCATTCGGAATACGTCGAGGCCCATACGCTGAAGGAAATGATCAAGGAAAACCTGATCGCCGAGCGTATTGCCATCGACAGCTATCGCCAGATGGTGGACTACGTGGGCGACAAAGACCCCACCACGCGCCGGCTGCTGGAAGAGATTCTAGCGGTCGAGGAAGAGCACGCCGACGATTTGTCGGACTTCCTCGCCAAGAATTAAAGCGGTGTGCCGGTGTCAGGCGGCCGCAGGCAGCCTGACACTGAGGCATCCGGCCTCAGACTGAGTCGCCGTACAGGTCGTATTCGTCGGCGCCGGTGACGCGCACGCGCACCATATCGCCCGGCCGCAGCGTGCGTTCGCTGCTGACATACACGTTACCGTCGATCTCGGGCGCGTCGGCGCTGGAACGGCCCACCGCGCCATCGGCGTCCACTTCATCGATCAGGACGTCGATATCGCGGCCCACCCGGGTTTGCAGGCGTGCCGCCGAGATGGCCTGCTGGTGCGCCATGAAGCGGTCCCAGCGATCCTGCTTGATGTCGTCGGGCACCGCGCCGGCCAGTTCGTTGGCGGGCGCCCCATTGACGGGCGAATACTGGAAACAGCCGACACGGTCCAGTTGCGCCTCGCTCATCCAGTCGAGCAGGTACTGGAAATCTTCTTCCGTTTCGCCCGGGAACCCCACGATGAAGGTCGAGCGCAGCGTCAGGTCGGGGCATTGCTCGCGCCAGCGCTTGATGCGCGCCAGGGTCTTGTCTTCGAAGGCCGGGCGCTTCATGGCCTTCAGGATGCGCGGGCTGGCATGCTGGAACGGGATGTCCAGGTAGGGCAGGATCTTGCCCTGTTCCATAAGCGGGATCACCTCGTCGACGTGCGGGTAGGGATACACATAATGCAGGCGCGTCCAGGCGCCCAGTTCGGACAAGGCCGCACAGAGCTCGGTCATGCGCGTCTTGACCGGCCGGCCATTCCAGAACCCGCTGCGGTACTTCAAGTCGACGCCGTAGGCGCTGGTGTCTTGCGAGATCACCAGCAGTTCTTTCACGCCCGCCTTGACCAGGCGTTCGGCCTCGTTCAGGACATCGCCCACCGGCCGGCTGACCAGGTCGCCCCGCATCGACGGGATGATGCAGAAGCTGCAACGGTGATTGCAGCCTTCGGATATCTTCAGGTACGCGTAGTGGCGCGGCGTCAGCTTGATGCCCTGCGGCGGCACCAGGTCGACATACGGATTGTGGTCGGTCTTGGGCGGCGCGGCGCGGTGCACCGCGCGCACGACTTCTTCGTACTGCTGCGGGCCCGTCACTGCCAGCACGCTGGGGTGCACATCGCGGATGACGGATTCTTCGACGCCCATGCAGCCGGTGACGATGACCTTGCCGTTCTCGGCGATGGCCTCGCCGATGGCTTCCAGCGATTCGGCCTTGGCGCTGTCGATGAAGCCACAGGTATTCACGACCACCACGTCGGCGTCGTTGTATTCGGGCGTGACCTGGTAGCCTTCGGTGCGCAGCTGGGTCAGGATGCGTTCGGAGTCGACCAGGGCTTTCGGACAGCCGAGGCTGACGAAACCCACTTTTGGAGTATGGTTTTTGTGATCCGTTGAATTAGAAGGGGTTTTCATGTGGGCTTCCGTGTGTGGCCCGGACCGAGCGAAGTGGGGTGCCCAGAGATACGAAGCCAAACTCAAATTTTAGCTTGTCGCAGAATTCCGGGCTGTGTGATGTCGCGGACATTGGGTTGGATACCGCGTTAGCCCCTACCTGACGCAGGCAGCCAAGCATTTATCTGACCGGTCATTTCTAACAAGGCCGTGGCGTGTGTCAGCCAATCGCCAGCCGAACCGGTTTCCCAACCCGGCTCAACATCTCTACCAGCGTGTCGATGGTGAACTTCGCTGTCTTCTTGTTCACCACATCAGACACACGCGGGCGCGACACCATCAGGATCTCGGCGGCCTCGGCCTGCTTCAAGTGATGCTGCGCAATCCACTCGGCCAACTCCGACATCAGTTGCTCTTTGAGCAGCCGCGTGTCGTTGATTTGCTGGCGCGAAGCGGCTTGCAGCCGCGCGGCTTCCTCGGCCGGGAACCCCAGTTCGCGGAACAGGTTCGTGCCCGGTTTCGTGACATGGCGAATGTCGGTGTCGATTTTCATGGCCTGTCTCTTCTTGCGTTGACCACGGCACGATAGCGCGCCGTGGCGATGTCCTTGTCCCGCGTGCTGGTCGCTTGTGTCTTCTTCTGAAAGCAGTGCAGGACATACACGGCTTCCTCGAACTTGGCGACGTACATCACCCGGAAGATGCCGCTCGCGTCGCGGATGCGGATCTCCCGCGTTCCGGCACCCACGTCATCGAACGGCTTCCAGTCCTCAGGCTCCAGGCCCGCCTGGACCTTGCTCAACTGGAAACCGGCATCTCGGCGCGGATCGTCGGGGAATTTAACGAGGTCGTCGTAGGCGGATCCAACCCAATGAATCTCCTTCTCGTGCTGCATACGCCAAATATGTATAAAATTTTATACAAATACGCGCCGAGCGTAAAGGCGGACGCCGCTTATTGGGCGTAGCCAGTTGTGCGCCGGTGGTCATCATGTGTCCTCATTCTAGGATGGCCCCTGCAGGTAAAAACCTTCTGCGGACAAATCCATCCTATTCAAAGCCCTTGATCGAGCAGATGCTGATGAGCCTTTGAGTTCAGGTAGAGATGCGCTTTGCCGACCCCAGGCCGGCGGGGGCTACGGCCCGCTGCGCCGGTACAGTGCCAGGGTGGCGGCCATGCCGATCAGCGCGCCGCCGCACAAGCGGTTCATCCAGCGCAGGCCACCGCTGTTCAGGGCCCGCATCATGCGCGCGCCCAGTAGCGCGTAGGCCAGCATGGCGGCCAGGTTCAGCACCGCCAGGATGGCCGCCAGCGCCAGGTACTGCGGCAGCAGCGGCGCGGCCGGCTGGATGAACTGCGGTAGGAACGCCGACATGAACAGCAGCGCCTTGGGATTGGTGATGGCGACCAGGAAGCTGCGCAGGAACAGGGCCTGCACGCCCGGGGCGGCGGTGCCGTGCCGGCCCGGCAGGGCGGCGGCCGCATCGGTGCGCAGCAGGCGCCAGCCCAGGTAGGCCAGGTAGGCCGCGCCGGCCCATTTCAGTACCTGGAAGGCGGCTTCCGAGGCCGCCAGCAGCACGCCCAGCCCCGAGGCCACCACGGCCACCAGGATCATGTCGGCCAGCACGGCACCCACCATGCCCCAGGCGGCTGCGCGCACGCCGTGGTACGAACCGTTACTCATGGCCAGCAGCACGGTGGGGCCGGGCGTGGCGATGGTGATGCCCGAGGCCAGGGCGAACAACAGCAGGGTGGCAAGCGTCATGGCGAACAACGGCAGGCTGGCGGGTTTGCAAGGGGCGCCTCCAGTGTGAGGCGTCGCGGCGGATTCGTCCAGTCAGCGGCTACCATAGCGGGGTTGCATCACCGCGTAGCTTTCCATGCCCCTGCTTTCCCCTGCTTCAGGTCTTTCTGATTCTCCGCCGCCCCGGCCGGCGCTGTCAGCCGTGCTGCTGGCCGCCGCCGGCGCCGTGCAGGCGGTGGAAGACGGCCGTTCACTGACCGACGCCCTGGCCGGCGTGCCCCAGGCGCTGCGCCCCGCCGCGCAGGCAGTGTCGTTCCATGCCATGCGCCGGTTGGGCTGGGCCGGCGCCATCGCGCGCAGCCTGGTGCAGCGTTCGCCGGGGGCCTTGTTCGACGCGCTGCTGCAAGTGTCTTTGTCCTTGCTGTGGATGCCGCAGGACGAAGACGGCCTCGCCGAAGAGGCCCCCGCCGTGCCCGGCATGCCGGTCTATGCACCGCACACGGTGGTGAACCAGGCCGTGGCGGCCGCCGCCGGCCAGCGCGGCCTGGCGGCCTACAAGGGCCTGCTCAATGCCAGCCTGCGCCGCTTCTTGCGCGAACGCGCGACGCTCGAGGCCGCCGTGGCCGGCCAGCCCGAGGTGCGCTGGAACCACCCGGGCTGGTGGGTCGACCAGCTGAGCGCCGCCTACCCCGACCAATGGCAGGCCATCCTGGCCGCGGCCAATGTGCCGGCACCGCTGATCCTGCGCGTGAACCCGCGGCGCGCCACGCGCGACCAGGTGCGCCAGGCCTTGCAGGCCGCCGGCATCGCGGCCGAGCCGGTGGGCGAGGCCGGGCTGGTGCTGGCCCAGGCCCGGCCGGTGACGCAACTGCCCGGTTTTGCCGAGGGCTGGTGGTCGGTGCAGGACGCGGCCGCGCAACTGGCGGCCCCGCTGCTGGCGCCGCGCGACGGCCAGCGCGTGCTGGATGCCTGCGCCGCGCCAGGCGGCAAGACCGCCCATCTGCTGGAACTGGCCGACCTGGACCTGCTGGCCCTGGACGCCGACGCCGCGCGCCTGCAGCGGGTGGGCCAGAACCTTGACCGCCTGGGGTTGAGCTCGGGTCGCGTGACGCTGGCGGCCGCCGACGCGGCCGACCTGGATGCCTGGTGGGATGGCCGGCCGTTCGATGCCGTGCTGGCCGATGTGCCCTGCACGGCGTCGGGCATTGTGCGCCGCCATCCTGACATCCGCTGGCTGCGCCGCGCGCCCGATGTGGCCCGCACGGCCGCGCTGCAGGCCCGCATCGTGGATGCGCTGTGGCGCACCGTGGCCCCGGGGGGGCGGCTGCTGTATGTGACGTGTTCGGTGTTTCCGGCCGAAGGTGTGCGGCAGGCCGAGGCCTTTGCGCGCCGCCATGCCGACGCCAGGCGCCTGGATGCCCCCGGCCAATTGTTGCCTGTTGCTATTGGCGCAACACCCCGGGCCCAGCATGACGGCTTTTTCTATGCGCTGTTTGCCAAGCAGTCATGAATCGCCAAGAATAGCTGAATACCCCTGTCGAGTTACCAATATCGATGATTTCCCGCCTATGTTGTGCGCTACTGCTGGCATTCCTGCTGCTTCCCCTGGGGGCGGGCGGGCAGGCCTATGCTGATGAACCGCGCGTGACGCGTATCGAACCCCTCATCCGCGACGGCAAGCTGGAAATCAACGCCGAAGTCGATTTCCAGCTCAATGAGCAATTGCGCGACGCGGCCGAACGCGGGCTGCCCCTGTATTTCACGGCCGATGTCGTCATCAGCCGGTCGCGCTGGTGGTGGTTCGACGATACCGTGGTCGACGCCACCCTGACCTGGCGCGTGGTCTACAACGCCCTGACGCGCCAATGGCGGGCCGGCGCGGGCCAGTTGAGCCTGCCGGTAGCCTCGCTGGACCAGGCCATGGACATGGTGCGCCACATCCGGGGCTGGCAATTGGTCGATGTTTCCGAGCTCGATTACGACGTGTCCTATAGCGGGCAAATGCGCCTGCGCCTGGACACCTCGCAATTGGCGCGGCCATTCCAGGTCAACGCGCTCAACAGCAGCTCGTGGTCGCTGGCCACTCCGTGGACCGACTTCTCGTTCTCGCTGGCCGAGCCCCAGGATCCCTCATGAGGATGTTGCTGCGCGTTGCGCTGATCATCGGGGCGATCAGCGGACTGGCCCTGCTGGGCCTGCTGGCCTGGTCCACCGGCAATGCCTCGCGCTTCGCCCGTTACTACGACACCCTGCTGATCCTGAACGGCGTTTTCGCGCTGGCGCTGTTCATCTGGGTGGCGGCGCTGACCACGCGGCTGCTGCGGCAGATACGGCGCCGCCAGTTCGGCGCGCGCCTGACAGCCCGCTTTGCGCTGGCCTTCGCCCTGATCGGCGTGGTGCCGGGGGCGCTGATCTACACCGTGTCGGTGCAGTTCATGTCGCGCTCGATCGAGTCCTGGTTCAACGTGCGGGTCGACAGCGCGCTCGAATCGGGCCTGAACCTGGGGCGCGCGGCGCTCGATTCGCTGTTGGCCGACATGGATGCCAAGGCGCGCGCCATGGCGGCCGAATTGAACAACACGGCCGACCGCGATATTCCGCTGGCCCTGACCCGGCTGCGCGAATCCAGCGGGGTGCGCGATGTCATGGTCTTTACGGGTAGCGGCCGCCTGGTGGCGTTTTCCACCGACCAGTACGGCCAGTTGCTGCCCGAGATCCCGCCCGCCACGGTGCTGAACCAGTTGCGCCTGGGGCGCGGCTATTCGGCTGCCGAGGCCGATGACATCGACGTGGCCGGCGGCAAAGACCGGCTGTTGCTGCGCGTGGTGATCCCGCTGAGCGCGCCCGCGCGGTTCGAAAGCCTGACCGCGCTGCCGTCCGAGCCGCGCTGGCTGCAATTGTTGCAGCCCGTGCCCGAGCAGATTGCCGACAACGCCAATCGCGTGCAGCAAGGGTTCCGCGACTATCAAGAACTGGCCCTGTCGCGGCTGGGCCTGCGCAAGCTGTACGGCATCACCCTGACCCTGACGCTGTTGCTGGCGGTGTTCGCCGCCATCGCGGTGGCGCTGTCGCTGTCCAAGCGCCTGGTGCGGCCGCTGCTGCGGCTGGCCGCGGGTACCCAGGCGGTGGGCGTGGGCGATTACCGGCCGCTGCCCGAGCCGCCCGAGCGCGACGAAGTGGGCCAGCTGACCCGTTCTTTCAATGCCATGACACGCCAGCTCGATGAGGCGCGCCACATGGTCGAAAGCAACCGGCGCCAGCTCGAGCGCTCGAATGTCTACCTGGAAAGCGTGCTGTCGAACCTGTCGTCCGGGGTGCTGGTGTTCGACGAAGGGTTCCGCGTCACCACGGTCAACCAGGGGGCGCAGTCCATTTTGCAGGCCGACCTGCGTTCGGTCATCGGGCGGCCGCTGGAAACCGTGGACGGCATGCTGGAGTTCATCCAGGTCGTGCGCCAGGCCTTTGCCCAGCATGCCGCGGTGGGCTCGGAACGCCTGCATTGGCAGCAGCAATTCGAGATCACGCTGGCGCCCGCGGCCGATTCCGGCGAAGTGCAGCAACCCCTGACGCTGCTGGCCCGTGGCACGCACTTGCGCGTGGATGGCCGCGGCAACGGCTATCTGGTGGTGTTCGACGACATTACCGAAGTCATCTCGGCCAACCGCACCGTGGCCTGGGGCGAGGTGGCACGCCGTCTGGCGCACGAAATCAAGAATCCGCTCACGCCGATCCAGCTCTCGGCCGAGCGGCTGGCCATGAAACTGGCCGATCGCCTGCAGCCGGCCGATCGGCAGATGCTCGAGCGGTCCACCAATACCATCGTCAACCAGGTGGGCTCGCTCAAGCAGATGGTGGACGATTTCCGCGAATATGCCCGCACGCCGCCGGCCGTGATGCAATCGATCGATTTCAATGCCCTGGTGGCCGACGTGCTGGCGCTTTATGGCTGGGAACCCGGCGAAAAGACGGCCGCACGCCCGGGCACGCCGGCCTTGAACCTGGATGTCGAGCTCGAGCCCGGCCTGCCCAACATCGAAGGCGACCCCACCCAACTGCGGCAGGTCATCCACAATTTGCTATCAAATGCGCGCGATGCCATCGCCGAACAGGGCGAGCAAGGGCGCGTGCGCGTAGTGACGCAGTTGATGGGCGGCCCCGATGGCGAAGGCGAGGCGCAGCCGGCGGTGCGCTTCACCGTGGCCGACACTGGCCCTGGGTTCTCGCAAAAGGTCATGCAGCGGGCTTTCGAGCCGTATGTCACCACAAAGGCCCACGGGACTGGGTTAGGATTGGCCATTGTGCGCAAAATCATCGAAGAGCATGGTGGCAGAATCGATCTTGCCAACCGCAAGGAAGGCGGGGCGCGGGTCTCGATACTGCTGACCCGGCTGGCGTCCAGGGCCGTTACTATGGACGTGACCGCGCAAGAAAAGGATAATGCGGCTACGCAATAGGTGGATGGTTTATGGCCAGAATTCTGGTGGTTGACGACGAAGTCGGCATTCGCGAACTTTTGTCGGAGATTCTTTACGACGAAGGTCACACGGTCGAATTGGCTGAAAACGCGGCAGAAGCGCGCGCAGCGCGCTTGCGCATGCGCCCTGATCTGGTCCTGCTCGATATCTGGATGCCCGACACCGACGGGGTCAGCTTGTTGAAGGAATGGGGCTCGCAGGGCCTACTCGACATGCCTGTCATCATGATGAGCGGCCACGCCACCATCGACACGGCCGTCGAGGCCACGCGCATCGGCGCCATGGATTTCCTCGAAAAGCCGATCACGCTGCAGCGCCTGCTCAAGACCATTGCCGCCGGCCTGGCGCGCGGGCGCGTGTCGCATGCCACGCCAGCCGCGACGCCGCTGGCCCCGGCCGCGCTGGCGGTGGCGCTCGAAGACGAACTCGATCCCCCCACCGCGCTGGCCGCCGCACCGGCCGTGGCCGAGGCCGCTCCGCTGTCCAGCGGCAAGCTGGGCTCCATCCCCCTGGACCAGCCCCTGCGCGAGGCCCGCGACGAGTTCGAACGCATTTATTTCGAATACCACCTGGCGCGCGAGAACCACAGCATGACGCGTGTATCCGAGCGCACCGGGCTGGAACGCACCCACCTGTATCGCAAGCTCAAGCAACTGGGCATCGAATCCGCGCGCAAGCGAGGCACATGAAGATCCTCATCATGGGGGCCGGCCGCGTGGGTACCAGCGTGGCCGAAAACCTGGTGTCGGAACAGAACGACATCACGGTCATCGACACCAACGTCGATCATCTGCGCTATTTGCAGGAACGTTTCGACCTGCGCGTGGTGCATGGCGATGGCACCCAGGTTGCCGTGCTGGAATCCGCCGGCGCCGCCGATGCCGACCTGTTCATTGCCTGTTCGGCCTCTGATGCGGCCAATATGGTGGGTTGCAAGATCGCGCGGCAGCTATTCAACGTGCCGCGGCGCATCGCCCGCATCCGCATGCCCGATTTCGCCGAACATCCCGAGCTGATGGGCGAAGAAGGCTTCTGTATCGATGCGCTGATCAGTCCCGAGCGCAGCGTTACCACCTACTTGCACAGCCTCATCGAGTTCCCCGAGGCCCTGCAGGTCGTGGAATTCGCCGATGGCCGCATCAGCGTGGTCACGGTACGGGTCGGGCATGGCAGCCCCATGGCGCACCATCCCGTGGCGCAGCTGCGCGACGTATGGCCCGACGTGGCCGCCCGCGTGGTCGATGTCGTGCGCGACGGCCGGCCCTTGCAGGCCGGCCATGGCACCGTCATCGCCCCCGGCGACGAGGTCGTGCTGGTGGTCGATTCCCGCCACGCCCGCCGCGCAGTGCGGCAGTTGCGCGAGGCCGAGAAATCCGTGCATCGCGTCATGATCGCCGGCGGCGGCAACATCGGCCTGCGCCTGGCGCGCCAGTTGGCCGACGAAAGCTACAGCGTGCGCATCATCGAGCGCGACGCGAAGCGCTGCGAATACCTGGCGGCCGAACTGCCCAGCAGCGTGCTGGTGCTGCACGGCAGCGGCACCGATGAAGAACTGCTCGAACGCGAGAACATCGGCGACATGGATACCTGGCTGGCGCTGACCAGCGACGACGAAGACAACATCATGTCGTCGCTGCTGGCCAAGCGGCTGGGCGCGCGCAAGGTCATTGCCCTGATCAACCGCCAGGCCTATGGCGAACTGATGCAGGGCAGCCATATCGATATTGCCGTGTCGCCATCGCAGGCCACCATGAGCGAACTGCTGCGCCACGTGCGCCGCGGCGACATTGCCGCCGTGCACCGGCTGCGCCAGGGCGTGGCCGAAGCCATCGAGGCCGTGGCGCATGGCGACCGCAGCAGTTCCAAGGTGGTGGGGCGCGCGGTGGGCGACATCCGGCTGCCCAAGGGGGCCAGCATCGGCGCCCTGGCTCGCGGCGATGAAATCCTGATGCCCGACGACGACACTGTCATCCAGACCGATGACCACGTCATCGTATTCGTGCCGTCGCGCCAGATGATGCGGCGCGTCGAGAAGCTGTTCCAGGTATCGGCCTCTTTCTTCTGACTTGCGGACGGATCCATTGATGCGCCAACCGGCCACGCACGCTAGGCGGATCGCATGAGGCGGCTACTGGCAACCTTCTACGTGGCCGGCCTGACCATGGTCGTGTTCGCGCTGACCATGCTGCTGCCGCTGCTGGTGGCCTATGTGGGCGACGACGCCGGCTTCACCGCCTTTCTCGATGGCTTCCTGCTGGCCCTGGGCGGCGGCGGTGCCGTCTGGCTGGCCACGCGGCGCGGGCGCTGCGAACTGCATGCCCGCGACGGCTTCCTGCTGGTGTCGGTGGTATGGACCTGCCTGCCGTTGCTGGCGGCCATTCCGTTCCTGATCTATTTCGACCGGGCCGGGCTGCCGCTGTCCTTCACCGACGCCTATTTCGAGGCCATGTCGGGGCTGACCACCACCGGTGCCACCGTACTGACCAATCTGGATCAACTGCCCGCGTCCATCAATTTGTGGCGCGCCACCCTGGTCTGGATCGGCGGCCTGGGCATCCTGGTGCTGGCGGTGGCGATCTTGCCGCTGCTGGGCGTGGGCGGCCACCAGGTGGTGCGGGCCGAGACACCCGGCCCCATGAAAGACGAGCGCCTGACGCCACGCATCGCCAGCACGGCCAAGGCCTTGTACGCGGTGTATTTCGGCCTGTCGCTGCTGTGCCTGGTGGCCTACCGGGGGGTGGGGCTGACGTGGTTCGATGCCTGGTGCCATACCGCCACCACCATGGGCCTGGGCGGTTTTTCCACGCGCGACGAAGGCTTTGTCTATTTCGATTCGGTGTCTGTCGAAGTCGTGGCCATGGTCTTCATGACCCTGGCCGGGATCAATTTCGCCACCCATTTCAGCGCCCTGCGGCAAGGGCGCCTGCGCGCCTACCTGGTGTGCCCGCAAACCGTGCCGTATCTTGTGATCATGCTGGGCGCGGGGCTGGCGATCTCGGGCTACCTGTATGTTCGCGGCGTTTATACCGAGCCGCTGCAGGCCTTGCGCTACGGCATGTTCAACACGATTTCGGTGGCCACCACCACGGGTTTTGCCAACGTCGACTACGCCGCCTGGCCGCTGGTGGCGCCGCTGACCATGCTGTTGCTGTCGGGCTTCGTGACATCGGCGGGCTCCACCGGCGGCGGCATCAAGATGGTGCGTGCGGTGCTGCTGGTCAAGCAGGCCCGCAACGAACTCGTCACCATGCTGCACCCGCATGCCGTCAGCCCCATACGCATGGGCGGCCGCCTGGTCGACCAGCGCGTCATGGCATCGGTGCTGGCTTTCATGCTGGTGTATGGTTTGTCGATCGGCGTGTTGACCAGCCTGATGCTGGTGTCGGGCCTGGAACCCATCACGGCGTTCTCGGCGGTGCTTGCCAGTGTCAACAACACCGGCCCGGGCCTGGGGCCGGTGGGGCCGATGGGCACTTTCCAGGTGCTGACCGATTTCCAGACCTGGGTGTGCACGTTCGCGATGCTGATCGGCCGGCTGGAATTGCTGACCGTCGTGGTGTTGTTCATGCCTATGTTCTGGCGCAAATAGCGGGTCCTGGCCTTGTCATGGTGGTGGTGTAATATTCAGTGTACTAACAATATAAGGCGATGTTTCCCATGCCGGAACGAGACAACCACCAGGCCAGAAAGGCGCGCGGGACGACCCGGATTGCCGACAATACGGTGTTCGACCCGGCCAAGCAGGTATTGTGGTCGCGCCCTGGCTACCTGGTGCGCCGCCTGAACCAGATCCACTACGCGCTGTTCTACGAAGAGTGCAAGACGCAGAACGTCACGCCCGTGCAATACGGGGTGCTGACCGCCTTGTCGCTCAGCCCGTGGCTGGACCAGACCGCCATCGGCATGGAACTGGGCCTGGACCGCACCACCACGGCCGATGTGATCAAGCGGCTGCAGGAGCGCGGCTTGGTCGAGCGGCGCGTCAATCCCAACGACAAGCGCTCGCGGCAGGCGGTGATCACCCAGGAAGGGTTGCGCATCATGGGGTTGCTGCAAGGGGGCATGGCGCGCGCCCAGCAGCGCCTGCTCGAGCCGCTGACGCCGCGCAACCAGGAAATCTTCATGAAGCTGCTCTCGACCCTGGTCGACGCCAATAACCAGTACAGCCGCACGGCGCTCAAGTCGTTCTAGTTCCAGGCGGCGGGCCAGGCTCGATACCTAGGCCACGCGGTAGGGTTCCAGTGCCGCCAGGTCTGGCTCGATGCCGATGCCAGGGGTATCGGGCAGCCGCAGCCAGCCATTTTCCAGCTTGCCCAGCGGGCAGACCCGCTCGCGCAGCGGATTGGGGTTGGCGTCCACTTCGACCAGGCCCGCCGGGCCCAGCGCCGCGCGCAGTTGCATGGATGCGGCCAGTCCGATGCCGCCGCCCAGCCAGTGCGGGCAGAACACCAGCCCCGCCTGTTCGGCATGACGGGCCACCGCCAGGCAGCCCGTAATCCCGCCCCACTTGGCGACATCGGGTTGCAGGAAGCGCAGATGCCCATTGTTGGCGGCCGCTTCGAAGTCCGCCTGCCCGCGGATGTTCTCGCCCGCCGCCAGAGCTATCGGGGTGCTGTCGGCCAGCTTGCGCCATACATCCAGGGGTTCGTCGGCCGCCAGCGGTTCTTCGATCCAGTAGGGGTCATAGCGTTCCAGCGCGGCAATGCGCTGGGCGGCGGTGTCGGCTTCCCAGGCCTGGTTGGCGTCGACCATGATCTGCGCCTGCGGGCCCAGCGCGTCGCGCATGGCCTGGAAGTCGGCAATGTCTTTATCGGGCTGGAAGCCCACCTTGAACTTGAATGCGGTATAGCCCTGCGCCTGCCGGGCCAGCGCGGTGCCGGCGACGTTCTCGGGCCCCAGCCCGCTGGCGTACAGGCGCACGCGGCCATCGGCTTGCGGCGTATCGGCCAGCAGGCGCCACAGCGGCAGGCCGGCGCGCCGGGCCTGCATGTCCCACAGCGCCTGGTCGATGGCGGCAATGGCCTGCGCCAACGGCCCGGGTTCGCCGGCCTGCAGGGCCATGCGGCGCAGGCGCTGCGTCAACTGGTTCCAGGTGGCGGCGGGCTGGTCGCTGGGCGTGCCTTCGACCAGCGGCGCGATGATCTCGCGCACGATGCGGGCGCGATGCTCGGCGCCCACGGTGGGAAAGTTGCAGAACACCTCGCCCCAGCCCCAGGCGCCGTCGCGGGCACTGATGCGCAGGAACACGGCGGGGCGGTTGGTCATGCTGCCCACGGCCGCGGCAACGGGCTGGTCTATGGGCGCGCGGTACACCCAGCATTCGACTTTCTGTACGGTCATGGGGTGCGCCGCTTACTCCACCGAGATACCGATGTCGGTCGCCACTTTGCGCCACTTCTTCAGCTCGTCGCCGATGTACTGCCGGAACGCTTCGGGCGTGCCCGCGTCAGTGGTCAGGCCGGCTTCGGCCAGGCGCGCCTTGATGGCGGGCTCGGCCTGGATCTTGTTGAAGGCCTGGTTCAACCTGTCGACGATGGGGGCGGGCAAGCCGGCCGGGCCGGCCAGCCCCTGCCAGGCCACGGCCTCGAAACCGGGCAGATTGGCCGCTTCGGCAATGGTGGGGATGTCGGGGTATTCGGGCCGGCGCGTCAGGCCGCACACGCCCAGCACCACCAGTTTGCCGGCATTGACCTGCTGCATCATCGAGCCCTGGTCGGCAAAGATCATGTCCACGTGTCCCGCCACCAGGTCGCCCACCAGGGCGCCAGTGCCCTTGTAGGGCACGTGCAGCAGCTTGGTGCCGGTGCGCGACTGGAACAGCTCGGCGGCCATCTGCTGCATGCTGCCGGTGCCTGACGACCCGTAAGTAAGCTTGCCGGGGTTGGCCTTGGCATAGGCGATCAGTTCGGCAGCGGTACGCGCCGGAACCTGCGGGTTGACCACCAGCACGTAATTGACGTTCACCGTCTTGGTGATGGGCGCCAGGTCGGCCAGCGGATCGATCGGGTTGTTCTTGTAGACCACCGGGTTGATGCCCAGGATGGCGATGTTGCCCACCAGCAGGGTGTAGCCGTCGGGCGCCGCGCGCTTGACGAGTTCGGCGCCGATGTTGCCGCTGGCACCCGGGCGGTTTTCCACAATAATGGTCTGGCCCAGTTCCTTGCTCAGTTCGGGCGACATGATGCGGGAATAGATATCCACCGCGCCGCCGGGCGAGAAGGGCACGACCAGCCGGATGGGCTGGCCGGGATAGGCGGGCTGGGCATTTGCCCGCACACCCGCCGCCAGGGCCATGGTGGCCAGCGCCGTTCCTTGCAGGAACTGGCGCCGTGTGGGGGGTGGGGGTACGCGCATGGTGTCTCCTTGTGGTTGCCGCCATCTGGTCGGGCCTGTTGAAGGCTGCGGCGGTATACGCAAGGATTATCAGCAGCACAGCGTTAAGCATCAATTATGAAGATCTCATTAGCTCATATAATTTTCGTATGAGTGGCCTGCATCCTTCCCAGCCTGATGCCTGGTCGGTCTCGCGGTCTGCCGCGTACCGGCTGGACCGCGTGCGCCTGCGGCACCTGCGCCTGCTTGAAGTGATCGACCGCGAAGGCTCGCTGGGTGCCGCGGCACGCGAGCTGGGCATCAGCCAGCCCGCTGTCACCCTGTTGCTGCGCGAGCTGGAAGACGTATTCGGCGCGCGGCTGGTCGAGCGCGATGCGCGCGGCGGCCGGCTGACCATGGCGGGGCGCCATGCGCGCGACCGCCTGGTCATTGCCATGGCCACCGTCAATGCCGCCATCGGCGCGGCCCAGCAGCCCGCAGGCGCGCCCATGCTGCGCGTGGGGTGCGTGCAGTTGGTGGGGTTCAGCTCGCTGCCCCAGGCACTGGCACGCCTGCTGGCGCAGGATGCCCTGCCCTATATGCACATCGAAGAGGCCGAGGCCGTGACACTGATCGCGGCGCTGGCGGCCGGCGAGCTCGATTGCGTGATCGGCTGGCTGGACGAAACCATCGCGTCCACCGTGAACCTGGACAGGATTCATGTCGAGCCTTTGTGGTCGGGCCGGATGCAGGTGTTCGCCTCGGCCGCCCATCCCCTGGCGACGCGCAAGCAGGTCCGCATGGCCGAACTGGCCGGATGCCCCTGGGTGGTGCCGCATCGCGGCTCGCGCACCTATGCGGCCTTCCAGCGCCTGTTCCTGAACAGCGGCCTGGCCGCGCCGCGCCCGCAGCTTGTGTGCACGTCGATCCATACGGGCGTGCATATGGTGGCCGCCGGCCCGTTCGTCAGCATCGGCCCCGACCGCCTGATCGCCCGATACCGGGATAGCCACGGCATCCGCGCATTACGCGGCGGCGAACTGGATACGGGGCGCACGCAATTATCGTTTTTCACGCTGAAAGAAGCCGCCGGCTTCGAACCGGCAATGCGGCTCAAGCAGGCCTTGCTGCGCACCCGGCCGGATGAAAGCGGATATCCCCTTGCGGACGGGGCCTGACGCGTCTCTGTGATACCTCGCCGAAAGGGCAGCGGCGGCTTGGGATCGGCACTGCCCCACGCCCGTTCAAAAAAACCCTTTTAATTGTCAGTATGCTGACTATAAAATCAGTATACTGAAGTAAATCACACCCGCGGGACCCTGCCAGCCAAGGTAGCCAAGCGGGCAACTCATTTACATATCATCAGTATACTGAGCATATGGCGGCCCCGGCCATCCGCGGCCGCCCGACACCAGGGGAGTAGAGGCATGACTACAGTGCGCAAGATCGCCTTCGAGGAACACTACACGGCGGTCGGCTTTGGCGATTATTCACAAGCGTTCGTGCAACACCTGGACCCGGCCACCTCGGCCGAGCTGGGCGCCCGGCTGACCGATTTCGGGCCCGGACGGCTGGCATTGATGGACCGCGCCGGTATCGACTATGTCATCCTATCGCAGACCGGCCCTGGCGTACAGGGCGAACGCGACCCGGCCGTGGCCCTGAAGCGGGCGCGCGAGAACAACGATTTCCTGGCCGCCCAGGTGGCCACGCGTCCCGATCGTTACGGCGCCTTCGCCACCCTGCCCATGCACGATGCGGCCACCGCTGCCGCCGAATTGCAGCGCGGCGTAGAGCAACTGGGTTTCAAGGGCGCCCTGGTCAACGGCCACACCAATGGCGTCTATTACGACGACCCTGCCTATGACGTTTTCTGGGAACGCGTGCAGGCGCTGGATGTGCCGCTGTACCTGCATCCCTTCTATGCCTATACCGAGCCGCATGCCTACCAGGGCCATCCCGAGCTGGCGGGCGCCACCTGGGGCTGGGGCGTGGAAACCGCAACCCATACCCTGCGCCTGATCTTCGGCGGGGTGTTCGACCGCTATCCGGGCGTGAAGGTCATCCTGGGGCACATGGGCGAGGGCCTGCCGTTCCAGCGCTGGCGCTTCGACAGCCGCTTCGCCGCGTACCCGTATGGCGTCAAACTGCAGCGCAAGCCGTCCGAATACATAGGCTCGAACGTGCTGATCACGACATCCGGCGTGTGCTCGCACGCCACGCTGGTCGGCGCCATTGCCGAAATGGGCGCCGAAGCGGTGATGTTCTCTATCGATTACCCCTACGAATCCACCGAGCTGGCGGTGGAATTCATCGAGACCGCCCCGCTGGACGAGGCCACGCGCGAGCTGGTCTGTCGCGGCAATGCCCAGCGCCTGTTCAAGCTCTGATTCGACGCTCCGGAGGACGACATGCAGAAGATCTACCGCATCGGCCAGATCGTGCCGAGTTCCAATACCACGATGGAAACCGAGATTCCCGCCATGCTGGGCGCGCGCCAGCAGATCCGGCCCGAACGGTTCACCTTCCATTCCAGCCGCATGCGCATGAAGAAAGTGGTGAAAGAAGAACTGGCCGCGATGGATGCCGAGTCCGACCGCTGCGCCGTCGAACTGAGCGACGCGCGCGTGGACGTGCTGGGCTACGCCTGCCTGGTGGCCATCATGGCCATGGGGCACGGCTATCACCGCGTGTCGGAACAACGCCTGCAGGCACACACCGCGGCCAACGGCGCCGATGCGCCCGTCATTACCAGCGCGGGCGCGCTGGTCAATGCCTTGCAGGTCATCGGCGCCAAGCGCATCGTGGTGGTGGCGCCCTATATGAAGCCGCTGACCGAACTGGTGGTGGATTACATCCGCAACGAAGGCTACGACGTGCTCGATTACCGGGCGTTGGAGATTCCCGATAACCTGGACGTGGGACGGCACGACCCGGCGCGCCTGCCGGACATCGTGGCGCAGATGGATACGCGCGACGTCGACGCCATTGTGCTGTCGGCTTGCGTGCAAATGCCGTCGCTGCCCGCGGTGGCCAAGGTCGAGGCGCTGACCGGCAAGCCGGTGGTCACGGCTGCCGTCGCTACGACTTACGCCATGCTCAAGGCGCTGGACCTGGAACCCGTCGTGCCGGGCGCAGGGGCCCTGCTGTCGGGCGCCTACTAAGGAGAACACGCCATGAGCACTCTGCAATACGGCGCGCATGTGCACGCCAACGGTATCCGCCAGCACTATCTGCGCTATGGCGGCGAACGCGCCGGCCGCGACGCGGTGATCATCGTGCCTGGCATCACCAGTCCGGCCGTGACCTGGGGCTTCGTGGGCGAACGCCTGGGCCAGGCATTCGACACTTATGTCCTGGATGTGCGCGGCCGCGGCCTGTCCGAAGCCTCGGACCGCCTGGATTACAGCCTGGATGCGCAGGCGGCTGACGTGATTGCCTTCGCCCGGGAACTGGGCCTGGCGCGCTACAGCCTGGTGGGGCATTCCATGGGCGCGCGCATCGGCATTCGCGCCGCGCGCCAGGCGCCGGCCGGGCTGGCCCGCCTGGTCATGGTGGATCCGCCGGTGTCCGGACCGGGCCGGCGCGCCTATCCGGCACAATTGCCCTGGTATGTCGATTCCATGGCCCAGGCGCGTCGTGGCATGGATGCGCAGGCCATGCGCACCTTCTGCCCCACCTGGACCGACGAGCAATTGCGCCTGCGCGCCCAATGGCTGCATACCTGCGACGAACGCGCGGTGCTGGCCAGCTTCGAGGGTTTTCATACCGACGACATCCATGCCGACCTGCCGGCCTTGCGCGTGCCCGGCCTGCTGGTCACGGCCGAACGCGGCGAGGTGGTGCGCGATGACGACGTGAACGAGATCCAGCGCCTGGCGCCCGGCGTGGCGCACGTGCGGGTGGCCAGCGCCGGCCACATGATTCCGTGGGACAACGAAGCGGGCTTTTATGCCGCGTTCGGCGATTTCCTGGGCGTTGCCCTCTGACTAGGAGCCAACCATGCCTGTGAGCGATCATGAAATGATCAGTGCCTGGAAACAGGTACTGACCCTGTCCAGGCTGCAAGCCGGCCAGACAGTCACCATCCTGACCAGCGCGGCCACGCATCCGCAGAACCTGTCCACGGCCCTGATCGCCGCCCAGTCGATGGGCGCGGTGGTCAACCGGCTGGACTTGCCGCCGGTCAACGGCGACAAGGCGCTCAGCCGCGATTCTCTGGCCTACCTGGGCACCACGCCCCTGACCGGCAACCGCGCCGCGATTGCCGCCCTGAAAGAAAGCGACCTGGTGCTGGACTTGATGACGCTGCTGTTTTCGCCCGAGCAGCACGAGATCCTGAAAACCGGAACCAAGATCCTGCTGGCGGTCGAACCGCCCGAGGTACTGGTCCGCCTGGTGCCCACCGAGGCCGACCGCGCACGCGTCAAGCGCGCTGCCGGGCGCCTGTCGCAAGCGCGCGAGATGACCGTGGTCTCGGATGCCGGTACCGACCTGCGCTGTCCGCTGGGCGAGTTCCCGGCCATCAGCGAATACGGATTCGTCGACGAACCCGGCCGGTGGGACCACTGGCCCAGCGGCTTCGTGCTGACCTTTCCGAACGAGGGCGGCGCGCATGGCACCATCGTGCTCGATCGCGGCGACATCCTGCTGCCGCAGAAGTGCTACGTGGCAGAGCCGGTGCGCCTGACGGTCGAGAACGGTTATGCGACCCGTATCGAGGGCGGCGTGGATGCCGAGCTGCTGAGCGAATACGTGGCCTCGTTCAACGACCCCGAGGCCTACGCCATTTCGCACATCGGCTGGGGCTTGCAGCCGCGCGCGCACTGGACGACCCTGGGCCTGTACGACCGCGAGGCCACTATCGGCATGGACGCGCGCGCCTACGAGGGCAACTTCCTGTTTTCGCTGGGCCCCAACAACGAGGCGGGCGGCCAGCGCACCACGACCTGCCATATCGACATTCCGCTGCGCCGCTGCACTGTGCGGCTCGATGGCGTGGACGTGGTGGCGCGCGGCAAGGTATTGGACGGAGACCCGGCATGAGCGTGGACAGGGAAGTCGGTACGTATCGTCGCCAGGGCTTTGGCGCGGCGTTGGAACTGAAGGCCCCTGTGGGGCTGCTGATCGTGGATTTCGTCAATGGCTTTGCCGACCCGGCCGTGTTCGGCGGCGGCAACATTCCGCGGGCCATCGCCTGCACCGTGCCGCTGCTGCAGCACGCCCGCGCGCGCGGCTGGGCGGTGGCGCACAGCCGCATCGTGTATGCCGACGACGATGCCGATCACAATATCTTCAGCCTGAAGGTGCCGGGCATGCTGACGCTGAAAGAAGACAGCCCCGCCAGCGCCATCGTGCCCGAGCTGGCCCCGCAGGCGGGTGAGCTGGTGGTACGCAAGACCGTGCCGTCGGCATTCTTCGGCACTGGGCTGTCGGCGTGGCTGGCGCAGCGCGGCGTGCAGACCCTGGTGGTGGCCGGCGCCGTCACCAGCGGCTGCGTGCGCGCCAGCGTGGTCGATGCCATGTCGTACGGCCTGCGTGCGCTGGTCGCGTCCGACTGCGTTGGCGACCGCGCCCAGGCGCCGCATGACGCCAGCCTGTTCGACATGGAACAGAAATACGCCGCCGTCATGCCGCGCGACCAAGCCCTGGCAGCGCTGGACGCTTTGTAGGAATCCCTCAGACCGGATACACCAAGTCATTGGCCAGGATCGCGGTGTCGTAGACCACCTGCCTTTCCCGCAATTTCAGCGCACCGTCGACTCGCGCGTAGCGGTCGTAGAACGCGCCGGCCAGGTGCAAGGTAGATGGCCCTTCCACCAGCGTCTGCAGCAGCAGGAAGCTGGCCGTGGCTGTGATCTCGCCGTCGTCCGCTTCCCGCGTGACCCGCGTATTGCTCAGCAGGTGCAGCATGTGGCGCGGGGCGAACATCTGCGTGCGCGAGATCGCCACCGCGCGGTCATGCATCATGTTGCGCCCTTCGGCGTAGACCAGGCCCACCGGCAGGCCGCGTTCGGCGTTTTCGCGGGCCGTCACCCGGTACAGCGCATCTTCGGTAAAGAACTCGGGCCAGCGCTCGATCTCGCCGCCGTCCAGCGCGGCACAGTAGTCGGCGTTGAATTCCTCGACCTCAAGCTTCAGCGCAATCGCGCGCGCGGGGTCGATCTGGCGTTCGGGGTACGAAAGCGGCCGGCTCATTGCGCGTTCTCCACAGCAAAGCCCATGACCTGCCGGTAGTAGGCATACATCGAGCGGATGGCGGCTTCGGAAATCAAGGTGTCCGACGTGCCCAGCTTGCCCGATTCCAGCTTCAGCACGTTGACGCCGGTGCTGGCGCGCCGCACGCCTTCCTGTACGAACTTCATGGCTTCGTTGTCTTCCAGGCCCAGGAAGCCGGCCGGCCCCATCAGGTTGCCCTGGCGCAGCCGGTGCCGCTGCATCTCGGCCGTGTCGTCGGTGTAGCCGAACATGGTCCACTGCATGATCATGCTGTCGGGCCCGTTGGGCACGATCTGGCGCACGCCCAGGGTGTTCATCTCGCGCTGCACGACCAGGTTCGGCCAGACGGTCTGCATGGTGACCGACCAGGGCGAATCGAATTCCTTCACGAACTCCAGGAAACGGTCGTCGCGCAACGACAAGCCGTCGTGGAACGAGCGCATTTCTTTCTTGTTCTCGTCGCTGACCTTGGCGTACTTGTCTTCGCTCTTGGCCGAGGCCATGGTGCCGTGCCGGCCGTGCACCGAATCGACCAGCATGGCCGACTTGTTGCCGGCCACCAGCAGGCCGAACACGACCAGGAACGAGTGCAGCAAGGTGGCGTGATAGGGATCCTTGAGGTTCTCGTGGTACATCTTCCAATTGCACGGCAGCTCGTTGCGGTAATAGCCCAGCACTTTCAGCGGCTTGCCCGGGAACACCGTGTCGAAATCGGCCAGGATCCCGGGCGTCAGGTATTCCTCGATCGGTTCGGTCTGGTCCGAGTACGACGCGAATACCACGCCATGGCGGGTAGTGACGCGCAGCTTGCGCAAGCCATGCTCTTCATTGCGAAAGTCCTTGGGCATGCCGCCGGCGCGGTTGACGCCCCGCTTGAACGGAATGCCCTGCAGATTGCCTTTCAGGTCGTACGACCATTGGTGGTAGGGGCACACGAATTCCTTGGCGTTGCCCTGGCTGTGGCGGCAGAACTCGGCCCCGCGATGCGCGCAGCGGTTCTCGAACACATTGACCGAGCCGTCCTCGGCGCGCGACACCACCACCGGTGTCGGCCCCACGTACGAGCGCTTGTAATCGCCCGGCTCGGGAATCTCGGCTTCCAGCGCCACATAGTTCCAGGTGTTGCCGTGGAAGATGGCTTCGATTTCTTTCTCGTACACGGCCGAGCTGGTGTAGACCCAGTCGGGAATGGCGTGCAGGGCGTCTTGCGGCCATACACAGTCTTCCAGGGCCGCATCCTTGGCCGCCAGGGTGCGGCCGATGACGGTTTGCGATTGATACATGGAACAGGCTCCAGTCCAGGCGGTAAAAGGGGTTCAGGCACCGACGGCCGCGGCCTGGCAGGCCTTGACCAGCGGCTTGAGCGGCTGGGCCGCATCGGCGAAACGCAAGGGGTCGATCGGCAGCCCGCGTTCGAACAGCACGCGCAACTGCCGCAGGTCGCCGCCAGCGTTGACGGCGATGCCGTGCACGGGCACGCCATCGCGCAGGCCCAGCCATATGAAGCGCGGCGCATCCGCGGCAGGGTCGGCCAGGCCGCGGCAGGTGTAGGCCAGCCCCGGTTGCGGCATGCCCAGCATTTGCACGTTGCAACCGTATTGGTCGGTCCAGAACCAGGGATAGGCCGGTTCGGGCGGCGGCAGGTCCAGCAGCGCGGCCGCGGCGATGCGGGCCTGCTCGTTGGCGTTCTGCCACGACTCCAGGCGCAGGCTGGCGCCCAGGGCGGCGCGGTGCTGGCTGGTGCAATCGCCGGCGGCATAGACATGGGGGTCGCTGCTGCGGCAGGCGGCATCGATCTGGATGCCGCCTGTGGCGGCGTCGATGGCCAGGCCGGCATCGCGCGCCAACTCGACCGAAGGCGCCAGGCCGATGGCAACCACCAGCACATCGGCGCGCAGCACCGTGCCGTCTTCCAGTTCTACCCGGGCCGGCAGGCCGGGCACGATGCGGCGCAGCCGGCAGCCCAGGTGCAGTGCGGCGCCAGCCTGCCGCGCGCGCGCGGCCAGCCAGTCGGCGAGCGGACCGGGCAGGGCGCGCTCGAGCAAGCGTGGCGCGGCTTCCAGCACGGTGGCGTGCGCATCCAGCGCCCTGGCGGTCGATGCCACTTCCAGCCCCAGGAAGCCGCCACCCACCACGACCACTCTCGCGCCGGGCCGCAACGCCTGTCGCAACGCCGCCGCGTCGTCCAGCGTGCGGATGTAATGCACACCCGGCGTGCCGCGCGGCAGCCCCGGCAGCTCGCGTGCCTGGCCGCCCGTGGCCAGCAGGCAGCGATCGTAGCGCAGGCAGCTTCCGTCGGCCAGGCGCAGCGTGCGGGCGGCAGGGTCCAGTGCGCGCACCGGCGTGGCGGTCATCAGTTGCACATCGCGCGAGCGGTAGAAATCGGCGGGATGCACGGCCGCCATGGCCGCGGCGGCCTCGTCCTGCAGCACTGCCTTCGACAAAGGCGGGCGTTCGTAGGGCGGATGCGGTTCCTGGCCCACCAGCGTCAGCGTGCCTGTATAGCCCAGCTCGCGCAGCGTGGCGGCGGCCACCGCGCCGGCTTGTCCGGCGCCGGCGATCACGATGGACGATAGCGTTTCCATGGGGGCCTCTTCAGGGTCAGCTCAGGTTTCCAGGTCGACCAGGATGTCGGTGTTGTCGATCTTGACGGGATAGACGCGGATATCGCTGGTGGCGGGCGCGCACATGGCGCGGCCGGTGCGGATGTCGAACTTGGCCTGGTGCAGCGGGCACTCGATGCAGCCGTCTTCCAGGAAGCCATCCGACAGCAAGGCGTGGGCATGCGTACAGACATTGTCGGAAACGAAGTACTCGCCTTCGCTGCGGTACAGCGCAAGCTGCGCCTGTGCAATCGAGACCGGCAGGATCTCGTCGTCGTCTTCCAGTTGGTCGGTGGTGGCGATCTTGGTCCAGGTCATGGCGGCTTATATATTCAGTGTGCTGAGTAAATATGCACAGTGTACTGCCTATAAATCGAAATTCGGTCTTAGGGATTTCCCGAAGCGCGGGCGATGCCAGAACTGCTTCGGACAGGTGCCGGGAAGTGTCGCCGCGTTTTACAGAAACCCGCGCCAGCAAAGGCTCTAAGCCCGGTATGAAGCAGCCGCGCCGGGGCGTCGCGATGCCCTTGGAAGGGGCCGGCAACCCGCGGGCTTTACCTCGTTGACACTCGAAAAATCTATCAGTATGCTGAATAAAAAATCAGCATACTGCTTTTTTTGGGCGGAACCTTGATCATGCGCAGGCCGCGCGAATGCGCGGCGCCGGCCAGGGCTCTTGCGGTAGCGGCAACCCGTCTTTGTGCAAGCTTTCTTTATAAGCCGGCAGGCAACCAGACTCTCGCCGGCGTCACCACAGACCGTTCCTCCGGAACGATTATCGGAAAGACCAGGAGTTATTCATGCAACGACGCCGTTTTCTTGCTCAAGCCGCCGGCGCCGCCGGTGCCGGGCTGGCTACCGCCAGCCTGCCCGCGCTGGCGCAAGGCAGCCCCACCGTGCGCTGGCGCATGTCCACCAGCTGGCCCAGAAGCCTGGACACCATCTACGGCTCGGCCGACGAACTCTGCAAGCGCGTGTCGCAGCTTACCGACGGCAAGTTCGAGATCCGCGCGTTCCCGGGCGGCGAGCTGGTGCCGTCGCCGCAGAACATGGATGCCGTCAGCAACGGCACGGTGGAATGCAATCACGTGCTCAGCACGATGTTCGTCGGCAAGAACACGGCGCTGACCTTCGACACGGGCCTGTCGTTCGGCCTGAATGCGCGCCAGCACAATGCCTGGATCCACTACGGCGGCGGCCTGGAACAACTGCGCAAGCTGTACAAGAAGTACAACATCGTCAACCACGTCTGTGGCAACGTCGGCGTGCAGATGGGCGGCTGGTACCGCAAAGAGATCAATACGGTGGCCGACCTGCAGGGCCTGAACATGCGTATCGGCGGCATCGGCGGCATGGTGCTGTCCAAGCTGGGCGCGGTGCCCCAGCAAATTCCGCCGGGCGATATCTATCCCGCGCTTGAAAAAGGCACCATCGATGCCGCCGAATGGATCGGGCCCTACGACGACGAAAAACTGGGCTTCAACAAGGTGGCGCCGTTCTACTATTCGCCCGGCTGGTTCGAGGGCAGCGCATCGATCACCTCCATGGTCAACGACAAGGCCTGGGAGGCCCTGCCGCCCGCCTACCAGGCGGCATTCGAGTGCGCCTGCGGCGAACAGACCATGAGAATGCTGGCCAACTACGATGCCCGCAATCCGCTGGCCCTGCGCAAGCTGGTTGCCGGCGGCGCCAAGCTGCGCTTCTTCCCCAAGGAAGTCATGGATGCGGTATACAAGGCTTCGCAAGAACTGTGGGTCGAGCTGTCGGACAAGAACCCCGATTTCAAGGCGATCTACCCCGGCTGGGAAAAATTCCAGGTCGACGAGGCAAGCTGGTTCCGTGTGGCCGAGAACGCCCTGGACAACTACACGTTTGCGGCAGTGGCGCGGGCCCATTCCAAATAGCCCCGATTCACCATAAAGGAAGCAGATGAAGACAGAAACCGCCGGCCATGCGGCACCGGCCGGCGCGCGCCAGGGTGTGGGCGCGCGCGTGCCGCGCAAGGAAGATGCGCGCCACCTGCATGGCAAGGGCAACTTCGTGGCCGACATGGCCATGCCGGGCCTGTGCGAAGTGGCGTTTCTACGCAGCCCGCTGGCCCATGCGCGCATCGATGCCGTGCGCGTGCCCGACAGCGTGGCCGCCTGTGTGGTGCTGCGCGACATGATGGCCGACGCGCGCGATATCGTGGCCGATTCCACGCTGCCTACCTACCAGTCGTCCAGCCAGCCGCCGCTGGCCTCGGGCAAGGTGCGCTTCGTGGGCGAACCGGTGGCCATGACCTACGCGCCCACCCGCGCCGAGGCCGAAGACTACGCCGAACTGATCGAAGTGGACTACGACGACCTGCCTGTGTATGCCGACGTAGCCAGCGCCCAGGCGGCCACCAGCGAACTCATGCACGCCCACTGGCGCGACAACGTCTTCGTCACGCTGAATATCGACAAGGATTTCGAGGCCAACGCCGCCCGGGCCGACCTGGTCGTGCGCCGCAAGGTCGACCTGGCGCGGCAGTGCATGGTGCCCATGGAAGGCAAGGCGGTGCTGGCGTACTGGGACCACCAGGCCGACCAGTTGGTGGTGGTCAGCGCCACCCAGGTGCCGCACATGATCCGCAGCATCCTGGCGCAATGCCTGGACCTGGACCAGGGGCGCGTGCGCGTGATCTCGCCCGACGTGGGCGGCGCGTTCGGCTACAAGTGCGTGCTGCAGCAGGAAGAACTGTGCGTGGCATGGCTGGCCAAGACCCACAAGCGGCCGTTCCGCTTCATTGAAGATCGCCGCGAACACCTGACGGCGGGCGCCAACTCGCGCGAACATTATTACGAGATGGCCGCCTATGTGGACAAGCGCGGCAAGCTGCTGGCGCTGGATGCGCAGGTCACCATCGATGGCGGCGCGTATTCGGTATGGCCGTTCACCATCGGGCTGGAGCCCGGCCAGGCGATCGGCAATCTGCCGGGGCCTTACGGGTTCAAGGGCTACCGCTGCGTAACCCGCTGCGTGGCCACCAACAAGCCCGGTTTCGTGCCGTACCGCGGCGTGGCGCGCACCGGCGTGTGCTTTGCCATGGAGCTGACCATGAACGCCATCGCGCGCGAAGTGGGCCGCGAACCCTGGGAAGTGCGCCTGGAAAACCTGGTGCAGCCCGAACAGATGCCTTATGTGAACGTCACCAACAAGCACCTGGACAGCGGCGACTACCCGGCCAGCCTGCGCAAGGCGCTGGAAATGATAGACGCGCCGGGTGTGCGGGCGCGTCAGGCGGCGGGCGAACCCGACGGCCGGCTGATCGGCCTGGGCGTGGCCACCTATACCGAACAGGCGGCCCATGGCACGTCAGTGTTCGCGGCCTGGGGCACGCCGGTGATCCCGGGCCACGACCAGGCCACGGTGCGGGTCACGCCCGACGGCGGGCTGGAAGTGCGCGTCGGCGTGCATTCGCACGGCCAAGGCATGGAAACCACCTTTGCCCAGATCGCCAACGAGATCCTGGGCATCGACATTGCGCGCATCAAGGTGCTGCATGGCGATACCGGACAGACGCCGTTTTCCACCGGCACCTACGCTTCGCGTTCGCTGGTGATGTCGGGCGGGGCCGTTTCACAGGCGTGCAAGCGGCTGCTGCCGCGCATGACGCATATTGCCGCGCATTTGCTGCAGGCCGATCCGGCCCAGGTGGTGCAACAAGACGGCCGCTACAGCGCCGCCGGCAAATCGGTGCCCAGCAGCGAGGTGGCCGATGCCTGGTACCTGCGGCCGCATCGCCTGCCTGCCGACGTGGACCCGGCCGGCCTGGAGGTGCACGTGGGCTACAAGCCCAAGGTGGACACCGGCTGCTTTACCTATGCCAGCCAGGCCGCCGTGGTGGCCGTGGACCCGGGCACGGGTGCCGTCGAGATCCTGGACTACGCCATCGTGGAAGACTGCGGCACCATGATCAACCCCATGGTGGTCGAAGGCCAGACCATCGGCGGCGTAGCCCAGGGCATAGGCACGGCGTTCCTGGAAGAGGTGCCCTACGACGGCAACGGCCAGCCGCTGGCCTCGACCCTGGCCGACTACATGCTGCCCGGCGCCACCGAAGTGCCCAACCTGCGCCTGCATCATTTCGAGACCCCGTCGCCGCACACCGAGTTCGGCGCCAAGGGCATGGGCGAAGGCGGTGCCATTGCGCCCCCGGCGGTGCTGTTCGGCGCCGTCAACGACGCGCTGGGACGCGTGGGGGCGGCCGAGCTGTCGCATACGCCGCTGACGCCCCTGCGGGTGCTGGCCGCCATTGCCGCCGCGGAGGCCGCATGAAAGCCGCGCGTTTTGATTATGTGCGTGCCGGTTCCGTGGCGCAGGCCGTCGAACTGCTGCGCGAGCACGAAGGACGCGCCAAGCTGATGGCGGGCGGGCAATCGCTGGGGCCCATGCTGAACCTGCGCCTGGCGCGTCCGGCCGTGGTGATCGATATCGCCGGCCTGGCCGAGCTGCGCACCGTCACCGAACAAGAGGGTGGCCTGCGCGTGGGCGCCGGGGTGACGCACGCCGAGCTCGAAGACGGCGTGCATCCCTTGTTGCGCGGGTCGGCATTGCAGCACGTGGCCGGCGGCATCGCCTATCGCGCTATCCGCAATCGCGGCACGGTGGGTGGCAGCCTGGCGCATGCCGATCCGGCTGCCGATTGGGTGCTGACCATGGTGGCGCTGGGCGCCCAGATCGAGATCGCCGGGCCGGCGGGTTCTTCGCGCCGCGTGGCCGCTGGCGAATTCATGCAGGGCGCCTACACCACCGCCGTCGGCGACGACGAACTGATCGCGGCCGTGCACGTGCCGCGCTCCACCGCGCAGGCACGCTGGGGCTACTACAAGTTCTGCCGCAAGACGGGCGAGTTTGCCGAGGCCAGTTGCGCCGCCTGGTTCGATCCCGCGGCCAAAGTGGCCCGCGTTGCCGTCGGCGCCCTGAATGGCGCGCCTGCCTTGCTGCCGGTGCTGGCCGCACAGGTGGCGCAGTCCGGCATGGCGCCTGCCGATGACAAGCACATCCTGGACGAGCTGGCTGGCGTCATGCCCGACAAAGACCCGCTGCATCGCAAGCTGCACGCCACCGCCGTGGCGCGCTGCCTGGCGCAGGCCCTGGCCGCATAGGAAGACAAATGGCTCAAGTTTCATTGGAAATCAACGGCAAGCGGGTCTGCCACGAAGCTCCCGCGCGCATGCACCTGGGCGACTTCCTGCGCGACCAGGCGCGCCTGACCGGTACCCACCTGGGCTGTGAACACGGCGTGTGCGGTGCCTGCACGGTACTGCTGGACGGCGAGCCGGTGCGTTCGTGCATCGCCTACGCGACAGCTTGCGAGGGCCGGCATGTCACCACCATCGAAGGCTATGACGACGACCCCGTCATGGCCCGGTTGCGGCCCGCCTTCACCCACCACCATGCCTTGCAGTGCGGTTATTGCACACCCGGCATGCTGGCCACGGCGCGCGATATCGTGCTGCGCCTGCCGGATGCCGACGAGGCTCGCGTGCGCATCGAGTTGTCGGGCAACCTGTGCCGCTGCACGGGCTATATGGGCATCGTGGCGGCGGTGATGTCAGTGCTGGCCGGATTGCGCGCCCAGCCCGATGCCGCGGTGTCGGCCTTGCGCGATGCGCTGGCGCAGGGGCGCGGCGCCGCGCCGGCGGCCCCCCAGGCTGCGCCTGCCGTCTTCCAGGCATTCGCGCCCGTGGCCGCGCCGCCCGCGCCCGCCGCGCCGGCATCGGCTGCGCCCGTACCGGATGCAGCCTCGCCTGCCCGCGCGCCCGGCAAGGGCAACCGCATCGAAGGCGGCTTCACTGTGCCGTTCCCGCCGGACCAGGTCTGGGCTTTCATGGTCGATCTGCCCGCCGTGGCGGCCTGTCTGCCGGGTGCCGTCATCCAAGAGCACGAGGGCGATCGCGTCAAGGGCAAGATCGCCATCAAGTTCGGCCCCATGGCAGCCGCCTTCAACGGCGCCGCGCGGCTCGAGCGCGACGATGCCGCCAAGCGGGCCGTGTTCCGGGGCGCCGGCCAGGATTCCCTGAGCCAGTCGCGCGCCACCGGCGATATCGCCTATCTGGTGCATGCGCTGGACGACGGGCACACGCGCGTGGACGTCGACCTGCAATACACCTTGCAGGGGCCGCTGGCGCAGTTCTCGCGGTCGGGGCTGGTGCAGGATTTCGTGCGCCGCATGATCGCCGATTTCGGCAAGAACGTCGGCGCGCGGCTGGGCAGTGGCGTCGGCGACGGTCCGCCGGCGCAGGCGGAGTTCAATGCGGTGGGCATGTTCTTCAGCGTGTTGTGGATGCGTATCAAGCGCTGGTTCGGCCGCGCAAGCTGACCACGGCGCCTTGCCGCGCCGCGAACCATGAACAGGGGGAAATCGATGGACTCGCTGATGGCAATGATGGGGCGCCGCATCGGAGCGGCCATGATCGGCCTGGCGGCCGCGCTGGCATGCCAGGCCACCGCCGCCCAGGCCCTGGAGCCCTTGAAGGTGCGGCTGGACTGGACGCCCTGGGGCGTGCAGGCTGCCTTTCACCTGGCGCAGCACAAGGGCTGGTACAAGCAGGCTGGCCTGGACGTCACTCTGGAAGACGGCAATGGCTCGGTCACCACGGTGCAGATCGTGGGGGCGGGCGACAGCTTCGACCTGGGCCACGCGGCGCTGGCCTCGATGATGATCGCGCGTGACAAGGGCTTGCCGGTGAAGGCAGTGGCCGTGTTCGCGCGGCATAGCGACATTGGCCTGCTGGTGCCGGCCGATTCCGGCATCACCGGCCCGGCGCAACTGAAAGGCAAGACGGTGGCCTACACCGCCGGATCGCTGGAAGCGCCCTTCATCGATGCCTTCCTGGCACATGGCAAGCTGACCAAGGATGATCTCGGCCTGGTTAGCGTCGATGCCGCGAGCAAGGCCTCTACCTATGCCGTGGGTCGTACCGATGCGGCGTTCTCGACCATTCCGTTCTTCTTGCCGGTGGTGTCGCAGAACCGGCCGTCCAAGGCCGTGCGCTTCGCAGATTTCGGGCTGGACATGCCCAGTTTCGGGCTGTTCGCCAGCGAGCAGAAGCTGGCCGAGCGGCGCGAGGCCATTGCACGCTTTGCCAGCGTCAGCGCGCGCGCCTGGGAATATATCTACGATGGCCACCAGGACGAGGCGGTGGCGGCCATCCTGGCCCAGCGCCCGCAGGCGCGCCTGGATGCGCGCGTGCTGCGCGGCCAGATCGACGCGCTGCAAGACTATTTCGGCACGCCGGCTGCGGGCCAGCGGTTGGGCGCGCCAGTGCCGGCCGATTGGGTGCAGGCCGTCAAGACTTTGTCTTCGGTCGGGCTGATGCGTGCCGATGCCGACCCTGCCGGGTTTTACGTGCCCGGCCTGGTAGAGCCGCAGCGCTACGACGCCATGGTGCGGCCATGACGCCATGGGCCGTGGCGGCGCGCGAGGTCGGCAAGCAGTATCCGGGCGAGCGCGGCGTGCGCGCGCTGGATACGGTGTCGCTGCAACTGCCGGCGGGGCGCTTTCTCAGCATCCTGGGGCCCAGCGGCTGCGGCAAGAGTACCTTCCTGCGTTGCGTGGCCGGCCTCGAGACCATTACCCAGGGCGAGTTGCAGGTCGAAGGCCACGGGGTACAGGGCCCCCCCGATGGGGTGGGTATGGTGTTCCAGCGCGATGCGCTGCTGGATTGGCGCAGCATCCGGCGCAATGTGTTGCTGCCCATCGAGTTCGCGGGCAAGCCGGTGGCCGCCTATGCCGACAAGGTGCGGGCGCTGTTGGCGCTGACCGGCTTGCAGGATTTCGCCGAATGCTATCCGCATGAATTGTCCGGTGGCATGCGCCAGCGTGCCGCCATCTGCCGCGCGCTGGTCGACGACCCGCGCCTGCTGCTGATGGACGAGCCGTTCGGTGCCCTGGATGCCCTGACGCGCGACCAGATGAACGTCGAGTTGCAGCGTATCTGGATGGACATCCGCAATACCGTCTTGTTTGTCACGCACGGCATTGCCGAGGCCGTGTTCCTGGCCGATACGGTGATCGTGTTCTCGCCGCGCCCCGGGCGCGTGGTCGAGACCATCGCCATCGACCTGCCGCGCCCGCGCCCGCTGGCCATCCGCGAAACCCCCGGGTTCGGCCGCTATGTCAGCCATATCCGCGGCCTGTTCCAGCAGATGGGGCTGATCGACGAAGGAGTACGCACCCCATGAGTCGAATGTCCCGAAAACTGCTGCACGGCGCGGCCGGGCTGGCTTCGCTGCTGTTGTTCCTGTTGTTGTGGGAAGTGCTGGCGCGCGCGCTGCATGTGCGCCCCATCATGTTGCCGCTGCCCTCGCAGATTGCCGTCGAGCTGGCCACCGACTGGCGCTGGTATGCCGGGCATGCCTGGTACACCTTGCTGACCACGGCCGCCGGTTTCGCGGCCGCCGTGCTGGGCGGCGTGCTGATGGCAGTGCTGCTGGTGGGGTCACGCTGGTTCGAAAGCATCTTCTATCCCTTGATTGTTGCGCTCAACAGCGTGCCCAAGGTGGCGGTGGCGCCGCTGTTCGTCATCTGGCTGGGCACCGGCGCCGAGCCCAAGATCGCCATCGCCTTTCTCATCGCGGTCTTCGCCATCGTGGTCGATACCGTGCATGGGCTGAAGTCGGTGCCGCAAGACGTGCTGGACCTGGGACGGGTGCTCAAGGGCTCGCGGCGCGACTTTTTCTTCAAGGTGCGCCTGCCCGCCGCGCTGCCTTCTATCGTGACCGGCATGAAAGTGGCGATCTCGCTGGCGCTGGTGGGTGCCATCGTCGGCGAATTCGTGTCGTCGCAGCGCGGCCTGGGCTACGTCATCATGAGCGCGCAGGGCACTTTCGACACAGTGCGGGTCTTCAGCGCGCTGTTCGTGCTGGCGCTGATGGGCATGGCGCTGTTCGGCCTGCTGGCCTGGGCCGAGCGCAAGGCCACGCCCTGGCGTCGCCATGACGCCGATCGCTGAAAACCACAAGGGGAATTCCATGCAGCCGTTACTAACGCTGTCGCGCGCCATAGACGCGCTGAATCTGCGGGTTGGCCGAGCCGTGACGTGGATCACCTTGCTGGTGGTGCTGGTCAGCGCCGGCAACGCCCTGGTTCGCAAGGTGTTCGAGACGAGCTCGAACGCGT
>NZ_JAHUWT010000004.1 GCF_019218885.1 Bordetella sp. BOR01
GCTCGGTGCCGTTCATCGTGATCCAGCTGATCATGGTGGCCGCGGTGATGATCTTCCCCGGCATGGTCATGCACTACAAGGCCGGCGCCTCTACCGTCGATCCCAGTACGGTCAAGATCGAGATCGAGAACACGTACGGGACTAATATATATGGCAACGATGCGGCCGATCCGGCCGCGGCATTCAAGTAGCGTCATGCGTACTCGCGTCAAGATCTGCGGTTTGACCCGCGAAGCAGACATCGCTTCGGCCGTGCAGGCCGGGGCGGACGCGATCGGCTTCGTGTTCTATCCTGGCAGCAAGCGCTACATCGCGCCTCAGCAGGCGGCGCGGCTACGCCGCACCGTGCCTGCCTTTGTGGACGTGGTGGCCTTGTTCGTCAATCCCGATCCGGCCCAGGTCCAAGCTGTGCTGGAGCAAGTCGGTCCAGACTTGTTGCAGTTCCACGGTGACGAATCGCCACACGAATGCGCGCGCTATGGCATGCGTTTCATGCGCGCGTTCCGCGCTGGCGCGCCAGGCCTGGATACTCCCGAAAGCCTGGCTGCCGCCTGCCGTCCGTATGGCGAGGCGGCCGGCTGGTTGTTCGACAGCTACAGCACAGGCTACGGCGGTAGCGGGCAAGCCTTCGATCACAACCTGCTGGCCGGGGTACGGGCGGATGCGGCTGCGCGTCCGGTGATTCTGTCTGGCGGCCTGAATGCGGTCAACATCGAGCCGGCCATCGAAGCGATCCGTCCTTGGGCGGTCGACGTCAGCAGTGGCGTCGAAACCGCACCAGGCCAGAAGTCGCCAGACAAGATCCGCGCCCTGTTCGATGCAGTGCATGGCGCCGACGGCCGCTTGCGCGGCCAATAAGAACCATATATAATCTTTCCTCTTTGCAGGCGGTTAGCTCAGATGGTTAGAGCGCTACGTTGACATCGTAGAGGTCGTTGGTTCGATTCCAATACCGCCTACCAAAATTTCACTGCCAAAATTTCACTGCGAAGATTTCAGCGCCAAAATTTCACGGCCAGAATTCAGAGAATACCGGCCGTGCCCAGCACCGCCCGCATAGCCGCCCCAGTCGTCAACCGGGCGGTTTTTTGTTTTCCGGCGCTTTGTTTTCGTTGCCGGATGCAGGCTCGCACTGCCAACGCAATGCATCTCGCGAGGTGCCTGGTTCAGGCGCGCGAGTCCGTGATGGCTTCCTGTTTTTTTAATGCTTGAAGTGTTGATGTGCAACTCGCATGTGCTGCGGTTGCCCCGTGTCGCCGACTCTCGCGTCCAGGCGATGAGTCAGCACACAGTAGTCGGCCGATGGGTTGCCGCGCAGCCCAGCCGTTAGTGCATCAGACCTGCCTATGCAGTCTGTTTGTCGACAACGCCAAGTCGACGCGGGCGGGCATCACCTCGAACCTGGCACACCTACTGAGGGGTGCGCTGCTTGTCCGGATCACCTTGGGCCTGCTTGCGCGCAGCGTCTTCTTTTTGTTGCTGCGTTTGCTGTTCTTGCGGCTTTTCGGCGGGTTGGGGCTGGCCAGGCTGATCGGTGGGGCCAGCGGAAATTCCAAAACGTGTCGGGAATGTCATGATTGGTGCCTCTTGGGTTGTCGTGGCTGAATGCCACTTCTTCACGGTGCGCGCCGGCAGTTCGATAAGCTAATGATGAATTGAAACACTTAATCATTCGGGGACATGGACATGCCCGCGGAACGTGCTTGGGGCCTGGTGTCCGGGGCCGCAATAAAGGTCGTGCGTCCCACGCTTTTGTGTGACACTGGACAATTCGGTTTTCCCGGCGTCGGGACGCCCCCTCGTCACGGGTCCCAGTGATACAAGCGGAAGGTTTATATGGACCTGGACATCAAGGCAGTCATGGAGCGATTACCGCATCGCTATCCCATGCTGTTAATAGATCATGTGACCGAGATCGTCCCGCAGCGCAAGATCACCGCGATCAAAAGCGTCTCGGCCAATGACCCTTTCATCGCCGGTGGGCTATACATGCCTGCGCCCCTGATTGTCGAGGCCATGGCGCAGGCGGCCGCATTGTTCTCTTTTGCAGACGAAGGCAACGGGCGCCGCCCGGATCAAGGGCAAGCCGTCTACTATTTTCTCGGCATCGATGCCGCAACGTTCCTCAGGCCCGTGGTGCCGGGCGACCGGTTGCGCATCGAAGTCGAGGCATTGCGGCTGAGCCGTGCCATTTGCAAATATCGCGGTCAGGCGTTTGTCGAGGATGAGTTGGTGGCCGAGGCCACGATCCTGTGCGCAATTCGTAATTCGCCTGCATAGGGCGGTTATCGCAATCCAGTCGGAATTGCCGCAAGCGAGGGTGGGGCGGGGTGGTGCAGCGACTTCCCATGGTAGCCAGCAAGACTGGCCGGCATGCGTGGTACTGTAGTAAATCTAGAACCCTATAGAGGCGTCGAATCATGAGCAAATCACAGATCGATGCTTCCATCCGCATTGTCAATATCCAGGTCGGGGCGTTGACGGGCCCCAGCGACACGGTGATGCTGCGCATCACCTGCGCCAGCGACGACAGTGTCGCTTCCAAGAATGATGCCGCCACTCCGCCCGTGAAGATCTATGCCTTGACCAACGACCAGGCAGAAGATCTGGCGTTGCAGCTTGCTAATGCACTGCGCTGGATCCAAGGTAAGCCGCAGGACCGCTTTCACTGATTCCGGGCTTGCGTTATCGCGTGCGAGTCTTTGCGCGCCAATCGCGTCGTGAATTGCTGCGTTGTGAAACGTTGATTGACTTCTGCGCGCAAGGCGTCCATAGTGGGCCTGATCTTCAAGTGTCGTGATCGTAGTGCGGTCATGCACGGTTAACGTGCCATCATTGTCCACAGTCCTTCCTTGATCGTCTTTTTCGAGCGATCGCTCGCATGTTGTTGATATTAAGGAAGTACTCATGGAAACTGGCATCGTCAAGTGGTTCAACGCAGAAAAGGGCTTCGGTTTCATCATGCCCGAGAATGGCGGCAAGGATTTGTTTGCGCATTTCTCGGACATTGAAAGCGAGGGCTTCAAGTCTCTGGAAGAGAACCAGCGCGTAAGCTACGTTGCGTCGCAAGGCGCAAAGGGGCCGCAGGCCACCAAGATTCGCGTCCTGTAACGGATTCGGTATCGAAAAGCCCTCTACGGAGGGCTTTTTTCATGGCGGAGGCCGTTGATGTGGCCATGCCCGGCAGCCTGTACGGTGCCGGGCAACTGATTCAACCGAGTCAGCAACATGGCTTCGAGTTCACGCAGGGCGGCCTCGACCGCCATGAATGCCGGGCCGATGCGCGTCATATCTTGCGCCCGCAGGGCATCGGCCAGCAGGTCGAAGGCCTGTATTTCGTGTTCGCCCCGGCCCAGAAAACTGGCTGTGCCCTTGGCTCGGTGTACCTGCTGGCGGGCGCTGGCGTGGTCGCCTGCATCGATGGCGCGGCGCATATCTGCCAAGTCGGTACGCGTCTGTGCCACGGCCAGCTCGAGCAGGGTTTGCCGGGTGGCGAGGTCGGGGTACAGGGGCAGTACGGCGTCAATATGGGGCATGGAGATCAGGGCCCCGCTTTTTGATCGAATTTTTCGCTCAGGTACAACGCCAAGGCCAGGTCGTCGGACAGCCCCAGCTTTTTCATCGCGCGTCGCTTGTGGGTGCTGATGGTTTTCTTGCTGCGCAGCAGGCGGCTGGCGATCTGTGTAACCGACAAACCTTGGGCGATCTGGCGCAGCACCTCGATTTCGGCTGCCGTCAGGCGGGAGTCGGGGTGGCGGGGCACCGCCATGTGCACGGCGCCGTTCTGGTGGGTGATGAAGCCGTTGAAGCTGCGGCTGCAGGCCGCGCGTATGACTTCGACCAGTGTCGGCATCGAGGCGGACTTGGGCAGGTAGCCGTTGGCGCCGGCCCGGTAGGCCGCATATTCGGTTTCGGCCGCTGCGCCCGCGGAAAATGTAATGACGGCCATGTCCGGGTGCTTGCGGCGCAGGCGGCGGATGAAATCCATGCCGTCCCAGGCCTGCCTGGGCAGGTAGAAATCGACCACGGCAACATCGCAAGGTTGGCGTTTCAGGCTCTGGATGAGTCCCTCGGACGTGGTTTCGACATGCGCAATGTCGAAATCGGGCTGCGAGCGCAAGTAGGCGGCAACCCCCAGGGTGATGACCGGATGGTCGTCCAGGATGGCGATGCGCACCCGGTCGCTGGAGCCGGAAAGCAGCATGTAGCGGCGCCCCACGGCATGGGGTGGGGTGGTCGAAGTAGCGGGGCTGGGGGCCGGAAATACAGGCGGAATCATGGGCGTATGGCGGGCGGCGGCGGAACGTTCGGGCGCAGAATCATCGATACAGGCCTGAGATCGGATGATTTCCACCTGAGTATCGGACAAATAGGACATGTCCGGTGTCAGACATTTCATGCGTTGCTTGACGTAAATGCCGAAATTCACATATAGCGCCCCACTGCTCCGGCAGGGGACGCCGGCCGCCGGAGATGCTACAATGTCTGACTATCGGCATGCGTTGTTGCGTGCCAGCTTCAAGGCGGCCCAGAGCATGATTCTTTGCCCGACGCGAACTCCGACAGGAAACCTCCGCCCCATGTCGCGTTAGTTTCTTATCGAGCGTCGGGCCCCGCCATGTCAGGCAGGCGGCAGGCCCAAGCAAGCAACCAGACGAAACGCGGCGGACAGCCGCGTTTGTCGTTTCTTCCCCAGGAATTTTCGATGGTACAGATCACATTGCCCGATGGTTCGCAGCGCCAGTTTCCGGCACCGGTGACGGTCGCCGAGGTTGCGCAGTCCATCGGCACCGGGCTGGCCAAGGCCGCCCTGGGTGGCCGCGTGACGCTGCCGGGCGGCGAACCCAGGCTGGTCGACACCAGCTTCCGCCTGGACCAGGACGCGCAACTGGCCATCGTGACCGCCAAGGACGCCGACGGGCTCGACCTGATCCGTCATTCGACCGCGCACTTGCTGGCCTATGCCGTGAAATCCCTGTTTCCCGATGCGCAAGTCACCATCGGGCCGGTCATCGACAACGGCTTCTACTACGATTTTTCGTACAAGCGGCCGTTTACGCCCGAAGACCTGGCGGCGATCGAAAAGAAAATGGCCGAACTCGCGCGCAAGGACGAAGTCGTCACGCGCGAGGAATGGACGCGCGACGATGCCGTCGCTTATTTCAAGAGCATCGGCGAAGCCTACAAGGCCGAGATCATCGCGTCGATTCCCTCCAATGAACCGCTCAGCCTGTACCGCGAAGGCGATTTCATCGACCTTTGCCGCGGCCCGCACGTTCCGTCCACGGGCAAGCTCAAGGTTTTCAAGCTGATGAAAGTGGCCGGCGCCTATTGGCGTGGCGACAGCAACAACGAGATGCTCCAGCGCATCTACGGCACGGCCTGGGCCACCAAAGACGACCAGGATGCCTACCTGCACATGCTGGAAGAGGCCGAGCGCCGCGACCACCGCAAGATCGGCCGCGACCTCGATCTGTTCCACTTCCAGGATGAAGCCCCCGGCCTGATCTTCTGGCATCCCAAGGGATGGGCCTTGTGGCAGCAAGTCGAGCAATATATGCGCGCCGTGTATAACGACAACGGCTACCAGGAAGTCAAGGCGCCGCAGATCCTCGATCTGTCGCTCTGGAAGAAGACCGGGCACTGGGACAACTATCGTGAAAACATGTTCACGACCGAGTCCGAGAACCGTGTCTACGGGCTCAAGCCCATGAATTGCCCGGGCCACGTGCAGATTTTCAACGCCGGGCTGCATTCGTATCGCGAACTGCCGCTGCGCTACGGCGAATTCGGCCAATGCCACCGCAACGAGCCGTCCGGCTCGCTGCACGGCATGATGCGGGTGCGCGGCTTCACGCAAGACGACGGCCATATTTTCTGTACCGAAGACCAGTTGCAGGACGAGTGCGCCGATTTCACCGCGCTGTTGCAGAAGGTCTACCGCGACTTCGGTTTCAACGAAGTGCTGTACAAGGTGGCCACCCGGCCCGACAAGCGCATCGGCAGCGACGAGATCTGGGACAAGGCCGAAACGGCCCTGATGGAAAGCCTGCGGCGCACCGGCTGCGACTTCGAGATTTCGCCGGGCGAGGGTGCTTTCTACGGCCCGAAGATCGAATACACGCTGAAAGACGCCATCGGCCGGCATTGGCAATGCGGTACCGTGCAGGTGGATTTTTCCATGCCGGTGCGGCTGGGCGCCGAGTATGTCGACGCCCAGGATCAGCGCCGCGCGCCGGTCATGCTGCACCGGGCCATCCTGGGTTCGCTCGAGCGTTTCATCGGCATGCTGATCGAAAACCACGCCGGGGCGATGCCGCCTTGGCTGGCCCCGGTGCAGGCTGTGGTGTGCTGCATTTCCGAGCCTTCGGCCGATTATGCTGCACAAATAACACAAACCCTGAAAAAACAAGGCTTTAGGGTGCAGTCTGATTTGCGTGGCGAAAAAATCACTCGTAAAATCCGCGAGCACAGCCTGCAAAAGGTGCCATACCTCCTTGTCGTGGGTGACAAGGAAAAGCAGAACGGCACGGTTGCGGTCCGCGGCCTAGGAGGGCTCGATCTCGGCGTCATCGCGCTCGATGGCTTCGCGGCCCGCCTGGCCGAAGACGTTGCCACCCGCCGGAATGTCATTCAATCTGAAAGCAGTGCTACTTAAATCTTTTAGGAGTCGTCAACATCGCCACTGAAAAAGCCAATCGCATCAACGGTGAAATCCGTGTTCCCGAGGTGCGCCTGATAGGTCTGGACGGAGAACAGCTCGGTATCGTCAAGCTGGCCGACGCGTTCCGTCTTTCCGAGCAAGCCGACGTCGATTTGGTCGAAATCGCGCCCAACGCCGAGCCCCCAGTCTGCCGTCTGATGGACTATGGCAAGTTCAAGTACCAGGAACAGAAGCGCCAGGCCGAAGCGCGCTCCAAGCAGAAGGTCATCCAGGTCAAGGAAGTGAAATTCCGCCCGGCGACCGACGAGGGCGACTACCAGGTCAAGCTGCGCAACCTGCGCCGCTTCCTGGAAGAAGGCGACAAGGCCAAAGTCACGTTGCGCTTCCGGGGCCGGGAAATGGCTCACCAGGAACTGGGCATGCGCGTGCTCGAACGCGTGCGCGACGACCTGACCGAATTGGCCCAGGTCGAGGCCATGCCCAAGCTGGAAGGGCGCCAGATGGTGATGGTGCTGGCCCCTCGCAAAAAGAGCACGCCAGGCAAAGACGCCGTCGCCTGATCTCTTGCCGTAGGCACATGGCTGGCCGTGCCGCAACCCGGCCGGCCATGCCGGCGGGTGGCCGGCGCGGGGTTTCCATTTACGCTACGATGTCGGTTTGGCGCGCTGGTGCCTGGCACGGCGCGCGACCGGGATGTCCATACCATGCATGTCTTATTCGTAATCGACCCCTTGCCGTGCCTGAAGGCCTACAAGGATAGTTCGGTCGCCATGATGCGCGCGCTGGTCGCGCGCGGCCATACGCTCAGCGTGGCACTGCAGGGCGACCTGTTCATCGATGCCGGTGTGGTTCAGGCGCGCGCCACGCCCATTGAACTGGTGGATGGCGCCGACCTGCACGGCCACGACTGGTGGCGCGATGCAGGCGCGGCCCAAGACGTATCGCTGTCGCATTTCGACGCGGTACTGATGCGCAAAGACCCTCCGTTCGACATGGAATACGTGTATTCGACGCACATGCTCGAATATGCGCAGGGGCAGGGCGCCAAGGTTTTCAACGATGCCGCTGCCATCCGCAATCATCCGGAAAAACTGGCAATCACCGAGTTCACCGAACTGGCCGCGCCCACCCTGGTTACGCGCGACATGTCCCGTATCAAGGCATTCCATGCCTTGCACCAGGACGTGATCGTCAAGCCGCTGGACGGCATGGGCGGCACGGGCATTTTCCGCTTGCAGGCCAGCGAACCCAACTTGAACGCCATCCTGGAAACCCTGACCGAAGACGGCACGCGCACGATCATGGCGCAGCGCTATATTCCGGAAATCGTCCAGGGCGACAAACGCATCCTGCTCATCGGCGGCGAGGCCGTGCCCTTTGCGCTGGCGCGCATTCCGCTGGCCGGTGAGACCCGCGGCAACCTGGCCGCGGGCGGCCGGGGCGTGGCGCAGCCGCTATCGGCGCGCGACCGCGAGATCGCCGCCATCGTGGCTCCCAAGCTGGCCGCGCGCGGGCTACTGGTGGTGGGCCTGGACGTCATCGGTGACTACGTCACCGAAGTCAACGTCACCAGCCCCACCTGTTTTGTCGAGATCGCCGAGCAAACCGGCTTCGACGTGGCCGGCACCTTTGCTCAGGCCCTGGAACGCGCTGCGGCGTAAAGGCAAGCCATGACTGGCATCGTCATCGTCGTGCATGCCCCGCTGGGCGAAGCCATGCGCGAGTTCGCCGAACACGTGCTGGGCGAGGCTGGTGTCCAGATGGCCGTGCACGACATCCAGCCCGACGACATGCCCGACAGCCGCGTACCTGCGGTGCTGCGCGATATCCGCGCTGCCGACAAGGGCGATGGCGTATTGGTGCTTACCGACCTGATAGGTGCCACGCCGGCCAACATCGCCAAGCGAGCGGTTTCCGGCGCCCAGGCGCAAGGTACCCAATGCTGCATTGTTGCGGGCCTGAATACGTCGATGCTGCTGCGCGCCTTGACGTCGCGCGATCTCAGTTTGGCGGAAACCCGCGAAAAGGCCCTGGCAGGCGGCGTGCAGGGCTGTTTGCGAGTAGACTGAGCAGCGGTTTTTTGTCCTATTATGTCGATGCATGACTAAGGCCGTATGGCGGCATGCGAATGCCGCGGCGGGAATGGCCATGCCGGGCTGTGTTCACCTGATTTCTATGCCTATTTCTGACATCACCATTTCCAATAAGCTGGGCCTGCATGCCCGCGCGGCTGCCAAGCTGACCCAGCTGGCCAGCAAGTTCGGCAGTGAAATCTTCATCTCGCGCGGCGCGCAACGTGTCAATGCCAAGAGCATCATGGGCGTGATGATGTTGGCGGCCGGGCAAGGGGTCACCGTCAGGCTTGACGCGTCGGGCGGCGATGCCGAGCAGGCACTTTCCGAAATCCAGAACTTGTTCGACAGCAAATTCGGTGAGCACGAATAACACGTCTTCCGACCCCGCCCCGGCATCGAGCTCCCCGGGGTGCGCAGTAGTGGCGCTGCATGGCAAGGGTGTGGCGCGCGGATACGCCATTGGCCGCGCAGTCGTCATGGGCGCTGCTTCGCTGGAAGTGGCCCACTATCGCATCGCCCCCGAAGATGTCGTCGCCGAAAGCGATCGCCTGACCCAGGCCTTGTGCCAGGCCCAGGCCGACCTGCTGCAAATGGCCGATACCCTGCCCGCCGATGCTCCCCGCGAACTGGGTGCCATGCTGAACGTGCATCGCCTGCTGCTGGGCGACCCCCTGCTGGCCGAGCAAACCCTTGCCCTGATCGCCGAGCGCCATTACAACGCCGAGTGGGCGCTGGCTGCGCAAGGCCAGATCTTGGGCGAGCAGTTCGACGCCATGGAAGACGAATACCTGCGCGAGCGCGGCGCCGATGTACGGCAGGTCATCGAGCGCGTGCTGCAGGTGTTGTCGGGCAGCACAGCCATGCTGCCCGATGCCGGCTCTCTGGACGGCAATGATCCTCTGGTGGTCGTGGCGCACGATATCTCGCCGGCCGACATGCTGCGGCTGCGCGGCGGCCGCTTCGCTGCCTTCGTTACCGACCTGGGCGGGCCCACTTCGCACACTGCCATCGTGGCGCGCAGCATGGGCGTGCCTGCCGTGGTGGCGCTGGGCAATGTACGCGAGCTGGTCCGCGACGGCGATACCCTGGTGGTCGACGGCGCCGCCGGCGTGGTGCTGGTGAATCCGTCGCAGCGCATGCTGCAGGAATACCGCGATCGGCAGGTTGCCTATACCGCCGAACGCGCCGAACTGGCGTTGTTGCGCGACGAACGCGCCGTCACGCTGGACGGCATCGATATCGTGCTCAATGCCAACATCGAACTGCCCGACGAAGCGGCCGGGGCACTGGCGGCGGGGGCGGATGGCATCGGCCTGTTCCGCAGCGAATTCTTGTTCATGGGGCGGCGGTCCTTGCCCGACGAAGAAGAGCAGTACCAGGCCTATGCGTCGGTGGCGCGCATCATGGCAGGCCGGCCGGTCACGATCCGCACCCTGGACATCGGCGCCGACAAGACGCTCGATGACGAAGCCACCGTGGCTACCAATCCGGCGCTGGGCCAGCGTGCCATCCGCTACTGCCTGGCTCATCCCGAGATGTTCGCCACCCAGTTGCGTGCCATCTTGCGGGCTTCCGCGCATGGCCATGTCCGCCTGCTGCTGCCCATGGTGACGCATATGCACGAGGTGACGGCGGCGTTGGCCGCCATCGAGGCTGCGCGCCGCGAGCTCGATGCGCGCGGCCAGGCGTATGCCAAGCGCCTGGAAGTGGGGGCCATGGTCGAGGTACCGGCCATCGCCATTGCCATCGAGCCGTTTGCCCAGGCGCTGGACTTCCTGTCCATCGGCACCAACGACCTGATCCAATACACCTTGGCCATCGATCGGGGCGACCACGACGTCGCCGGTCTGTACGATCCGCTGCATCCGGCTGTGTTGCGCCTGGTGGCCAATACGATCAACGCCGGAGCCCGGCTGAGCAAGCCGGTAGCCGTGTGCGGCGAAATGGCGGGCGATGCGCACCTGACGCGCCTGCTGCTGGGCCTGGGGTTGACCGAGTTCTCCATGCATCCGCAGCAATTGCTGGACGTGAAGCGGGAAATCCGCCGCGCCCATAGCAACGACTTGCGCGTCAAAGTGGCTACGGCACTGAACCGGGCGATACCGGTCGACCTGGACCTGCTGCAGGGCTGATTCCGGCTCGTCGCGGCGCTGCGATCCTTCCCATGCCTTGCACGATTCGGCGAGCCCGGATCCGGCCATTTAATGTTGCAATGCACAAATATTTCTGCTGCTCAGGCGTACACAGGCCGACAGGATGCGGAATAACGGGCATCGTCCCGAATAAACAACGAATTAGCTGATGCATCAAATTATGTTGTGGAGCAGCAATTTCAGGTCTAAGATGGCTTTGCGTGGTTCCCTTTCATTCTTCTCAAGGAGTAGGTCATGGAAGATTCCACAAGCAGGGCCGTGTCGCCGGGCAAGCCGGCGGGCGGGGCGCCTAACGGTTGGCGCCGTTTTCAGCAGCGGGTTTCCAGCTTCCTGGAGTCGATCGGCGAAGTACTGCATGGCATGGACGAAGCAAGGCACGTCCATCCCACGATTTCGGCCTACCACAATCCCCGCCGCTGAACTGGCCTTCTGCAGCCAGGCAAAATGCCAGTCTCGCGGCTGGCATTTTGTTATGGGCGCGGCCAGCGATAATAGGCCTCCACCGGAGGCCCTGAATGCTTGTCATCGATACCGAACAGACCCGCCGCGCCCTGGCGTTTCCCGCGGTGATCCCGGCGCTGCGCGAGGCGTTCCGCGCGGGCGCCAGCGTGCCGCCGCGCCATGTCCACGCCATTGAGTCGGGCGGGGCGCATGGTACGTCGCTGATCATGCCGGCCTGGAACCAGCAGGGCTATTTCGGCGTGAAGGTCATCAATATCTTCCCGGACAATACCCGCCAGGGGCTGCCGGGCCTGCACGCCGCCTATACGCTGTATAGCGCGCGCACCGGCGTGCCGCTGGCACAGGTCGACGGCGATATCGTTACCGTATTCCGCACGGCGGGGGCGGCGGCGCTGGGCGCATCGTACCTGGCGCGGCAAGATGCGCGGGTGCTGCTGATCGTGGGCTCGGGGCGCATTGCCGGATTGCTGGCGCACGCCATGCGCACCGTGCGGCCCATCGAGCGCGTCTTGGTCTGGAATGTGCGTCCGGCCGGCGCCAGGATGCTGGCCGAGTCGCTGTCAGCGCAGGGTTTCGATGCACAGATGGCCGATTCCCTGGAGTCCGCCGTGCGCCAGGCCGACATTGTCAGTTGCGCCACCTTGTCCACGGAACCCCTGGTGCGCGGCGCCTGGCTGCAGCCAGGCACGCACCTGGACCTGATCGGCAGCTTCAAGCCCGACATGAAAGAAACCGATCCGGCGTGTTTTGCGGGCGCCGAGGTCTATGTGGATACCGACGAGGCGCCGACCAAGGCGGGCGACCTGCTGGCGGCATTCGAAGCCGGCACGCTGGCGCAATCGGACATACGGGGAACGCTGGCCGACCTGATCTCGGGCAGGGTGCAGGGCCGGCGCGACGCCAGCCAGGTCACCGTGTTCAAGGCCGTGGGCAGCGCACTGGAAGACCTGACGCTGGCCGCAATGGCCTACGAGGCCCGGCAACCAGGCGGTCAGGCCGTGCCTGGGGCAAAATAGCGCCTGGTGCGGTCGTTGAAGCGACCTTTCCCTTCCAACTTTTGCCGGATATCCGCTATGTCCACTCCGCTGCTACGCTTGGCCGCTGTTGCCGCCACCATTCTGCCGATGCTGTCCTGGTCGGCCCGCGCCGAAGTCGTGATCGGGGTCGACCTCTCGACCACCGGGCCCGCCGCCGCCATCGGCGCCCAGACCAGCAACGCGATGCGGCTGTGGCCGGCCACCCTGGGCGGCGAGCCGGCGCGCTATATCGTGCTGGACGATGGCACCGACGTCAGCCGGGCCGTCAAGAACATGCGCAAGCTCACCTCGGAAGACAAGGTCGATGCCATCGTGGGCCCCAATATCACCGCGGCGGCCCTGGCCGGCCTGGATGTGCTGGCCGAAACCGGCACGCCGATGGTGGCGCTGGCGGCCTCGGCGGTCATTGTCGAGCCGCCCGACGACCCCAAGCGCCGCTGGGCCTTCAAGCTGCCGCAGAACGATTCGCTGATGGCCGCCGCGCTGGTGCAAGACATGCGCAGCAAGGGGATCAAGACCGTCGCCTTCATCGGTTTCGCCGATTCGTACGGCGACAGCTGGTGGACTGAGTTCGGCAAGGCGGCCGGCAACGATATCAAGCTGGTGGCGCATGAACGCTTCCAGCGCAACGACGCATCGGTGATGGGGCAGGTGCTCAAGGCCATGGCGGCCAAGCCGGATGCCATGCTGATCGCCGGGTCGGGCACGCCGGCTGCCTTGCCGCAGAAAACCCTGGTCGAGCGAGGCTACAAGGGGCCGGTCTACCAGACCCACGGCATCGGCACGCTGGAATTCCTGAAAGTGGGGGGCAAAGATGTGGAAGGTACGCTGTTTCCCACCGGCCCCGGCGTGGTGGCGCGCGAATTGCCCGACAGCAACCCGGTGAAATCAGTGGCCGTGGCGTTTGCCGACAAATACGAAGCCGTGCATGGCCCGAACACGCTGACCCAATTCGCCGGCGATGCCTATGGCGCCTGGATGCTGCTTGATTCGGCGGTGGGCCGTGCCCTGAAAACCGGGGCCAAGCCGGGCACGCCGGAATTCCGGGCGGCGCTGCGCGACGCGCTGGAAAGCACCCAGGATCTGGTGGTGCCCAATGGCGTGCTGAACATTTCCAAGACCGACCATCAAGGGTTCGATGAGCGTGCCCGCGTCATGGGCGTGATACGCAACGGACGTTTTTCCTACGCTCAGTAACATTACCGTTACAGCGGGCGCAGGCAACCGCATACGCTGCCGCGCCTGCCCCGCAATAGTTTGCGGGCTGATGGGGCAGGCCGGGAGCCTGCTTTTTTGTCGCTATATACTTTGTGCTGAAATGATTAATTGACGTACTATTTCGCGTGAATTGGTTCTGTACATAAATATTTTCAAAGGGAGTCGCGCATGACACGCATTTTGAACACGACGAAATGGGCCGTGCTGGCACTGAGTCTCGGGTTGATGGCGGCGTGCTCCGATTCCGGGTCCGACGACGAAGCGGCCAAGCCCGCCGCCAGCAATCCGCCGGCAGCCCAGAGCACGCTGGCAGCCGCCAAGGCCGCCGGCAAGATCCGTATCGGTTATGCCAATGAGGCTCCCTATGCCTACATGGACAGTAGTAAGAACGAGATCACGGGCGAAGCGGTGGAAATCGCGCGGATCGTGCTCAAGCGCATGGGCATTAATGAAGTGGAAGGGGTGTTGACCGAATTCGGCTCGCTGATCCCCGGCCTGCAGGCCAAGCGGTTCGATATCATCGCGGCCGGCATGTATGTCACGCCCGAGCGTTGCCAACAGGCGAATTTCTCGAATCCCACCTATGGCGTGGGCGAATCTTTCCTGGTGCAGAAGGGCAACCCCAAGAACCTGCACAGCTACGAAGATATCGCCAAGCAGGATGACGCCCGCCTGGGCGTCGTGGTGGGCGCCATAGAAGGCGAGTACGCCCGCAAGATGGACATCCCGGTCGATCGGGTGGTGGTGTTTCCTGATGTGGTCAGCGCCTTGTCTGGCGTCCAGGCCGGCCGGGCCGACGCGTACGCTGCCACCGCCATGACGGTCAACGACCTGATGAACAAGACCGCCACCGGCGACCTGGAAAAGGCTGATCCCTTTACCGACCCTGTGATCGACGGCAAGAGCGTGCGTGGCTATGGCGCCTTTGCGTTCCGCAAGGACGACCAGGAATTTGTCGACGCGTTCAACGCCGAGCTGGCCAAGTTCATCGGTACTGAAGAGCATGCCAAAGTGGTGCAGCCCTTCGGTTTTACTAAAGAGGAACTGCCTGGCGACGTGACTGCAGCCAAGCTGTGCGCCGCGGGCGGCCAGTAAGGCGTGGCGGTCTCGATGCAAGGGTTTGCGGCGCTGGTTCCGCCGCTGCTCGATGGTTTGTGGATGACGTTGCGCATCACGGTGGGCGCGGCCGTGTTGGCGGTACCGCTGGCGCTGGCCGCCGGATTGGCGCGGCTGTCGTCGCACCGTTGGCTCAGTTGGCCTGCACTGGCTTATGTCGAGGTCTTTCGCGGCACATCGGCGCTGGTGCAACTGTTCTGGTTCTATTACGTACTGCCGCTGTTCGGCCTGAAGCTGCCCGCCGTGACCGTGGGCATCGTCGTGCTGGCCGCCAATGCCGGCGCTTATGGCGCCGAAGTGGTACGGGGCGCCATCCAGGCCGTGGCGCCAGGGCAGCGCGAAGCGTCCATTGCGCTGAACATGACGTCGGCGCAGGCCATGCGGCGCATCGTATTGCCGCAGGCTTTTCCGGCCATGCTGCCGCCGACCGGCAATCTGCTGATAGAACTGCTGAAGAACACCGCGCTGGTGTCGCTGATCACAATCACCGACCTGACATTCCGCGGCCAGATGCTGCGGGCCGAAACCCTGCGTACCACTGAGATATTTATCCTGCTGCTGCTACTGTATTTCGCCGTGGCGTTGGTGATCACGGCGGGTATCCGCCTGCTCGAGCGGAGGTTCCGAGTCCGATGAGTCCCATCTTTGATTGGGCGTTCGCCTGGGAAATCCTGCCCGCGCTGGGTTCGGCGCTGATCATCACGGTACAGGCAACCGTGCTGGGCATGCTGCTTGCCGTGGTGCTGGGGCTGGTGCTGGCCATGTTGCGCCGGGTGCGCCTGTTTTGGGTTTCCGCGCCGGTGGCCGTGCTGATCGAGTTCGTGCGCAGTACGCCGCTGCTGGTGCAGATGTATTTCTTGTTCTACGTGCTGCCGCAAAGTGGCGTGCAGATGTCGCCGCTGGCCACGGGCATCCTGGCGCTGGGCGTGCACTATGCCGCCTATTGCGCCGAGGTCTACCGCGCCGGCATCGAATCGGTGCCGCGCGGCCAGTTGGAGGCGGCCACGGCCTTGAACATGTCGGCCTGGCGCACGGCGGTCGGGGTAGTGCTGCCCCAGGCCATTCCCCCGGTGGTGCCGGCTCTCGGCAATTACCTGGTGGCCATGTTCAAGGACACGCCGCTGCTGTCGGCCATTACCGTGGTCGAACTGCTGCAGCAGAGCAAGATCATTGGGTCGGCCACGTTCCGCTATACCGAGCCGTTGACCCTGGTCGGCATACTGTTCCTGCTGCTGAGCCTGGTTGCCGCCTGGAGTGTGCGCCGCCTGGAAGCGTGGCTGAAAAAATTCGGAGGTACACGATGAGCGCAAGCATCCGCCTGAACAATCTATGCAAACGCTATGGCGAACTTGAAGTGCTGCGTGGCATCAGCCTGGAGATTCCTGCGGGCCAGACCGTATCCATCATCGGCCCTTCGGGGTCGGGCAAGTCGACGTTGCTGCGCTTGTTGATGACGCTGGACCGGCCCACCAGCGGCGAGATCCTGATCGACGACGAATCGATGTGGGTCGACGCGCAAGGCCGCAGCATGGGGCCGAATTCGGCGCACGTGCGGCGCGTGCGCGGCAAGATCGGCATGGTCTTCCAGCACTTCAATCTGTTTCCGCACAAGACCGCGCTGGGCAATGTCATGGAAGCCCCCATGTACGTGGGCGGCGTACCGCGCGACGAGGCATCGCAACGCGCGCGCGAATACCTGGAACTGGTGGGCCTGGATGACAAGCTGGACACCTACCCGGCGCAGTTGTCCGGCGGCCAGAAACAGCGTGTGGGCATTGCGCGCGCGCTGGCCATGCATCCCGAGATCATGTTGTTCGACGAAGTGACTTCGGCGCTGGACCCGGAGCTGGTGGGCGGGATCTTGCAGATCCTGCGCGACCTGGCGGCCAAGCGCACCATGACCATGATCATCGTGACCCACCAGATGGGCTTTGCCGAGCGCAGCTCGGACCGCACCTTGTTCTTCGACCAGGGCAATGTCGTCGAAGATGCGGAATCGAGTGTGCTGTTTTCCCGCCCGCGCGAAGAACGCACGCAGCAGTTCCTGCAGTCGGTCATCGAAGCCGTATAAGGCCGGGCTGCCGGGCCAGCGGCCCGGCGCCGTTCAGCGCACTTGCGCGTAGGCTTGCTGCAGGCCTGCGTGCAGGGCTTCGGCGAAATCCGGGCGGGCAGGGTCCAGGCCCGACATCAGGCGCGCCAGCACGACGTTGTCTTCTTCGCCTTGCCAGATTTTCACGTACGTGCCGGCCTTGTAGCCGTTTTCCTGGCGGAAGATGTTCAGTACGTTCTTGGATACATACTGCGTGAATGCGTCATTCCATGACAGCTCGCAGCGTGCCATGGTGTGTTCCAGCGTCTTGTAGCTGGCACGGCCGCATACCGCCAGCCCACCGATCAATTCCAGCAGTTGCGGTACATCGAGTTCGTTCAGGCGGTAGGTGTTGCCGTCCAGCGCGATGGCATCCGGCGAGGCCAGGTCGGCCACCAGCAGCAGCGCCGCATCGTCGGCCGACCCGCCGGCCGACACCAGCGTATGCGACAGATAGAAGTGCAGGATATCGACCAGTTCCATCTGTACCTGGGGCAGGTCGATGGTCTGTTTCTTCCACCATTTCCAGCCGTGGTGTTCGAGTGCTTCGGCCGATTCGACGAACGCGGCGCGCAGGAAGCGCGCCCCGCCGCTGATCCACTGAGGATTGATGATGCTGTTGAGGCGGTCCTGCAATTTCAGCATGGTTGCCGCCTGGGCTTCGGTCAATCCGGCCGGGGTGTCGCTCACGTTTGCTCCGCAATATCTATAGGCGTGGCCGCCATGGGCCGGAAATGTTAGCACCAAGCGGGCAAGCCCGCCGTTGGCTCAGGTTCGGTGCTTCTTGCCGCCGGGCAGGGTGGACAGGGGCGGCAGCTTGGCCAGCGGGGCACGCTGCGCCGCGCGCAAGCGGCTGCCACCCTTGAAGAGCATGAAAGCGCAGACCGCCAGGAAGACCACCGGTATCAGGTCGTCGACCTCGATGGGGTCGCGGTCCAGGGCTGTCAGCAGCATGCCCACGGCGTGCCACAGGGCGAACACGCCGGCGATGGTCAGGCCCAGGGCAATGCGGCGCTGGCCGGTACGTGCGGCCAGCGTGGCGTTCGCCGGCGCAGCGTCGGAGGCCGTACCGCCAGATGTAGCCGGCACGGGGGCAGGGTTGGGTGACGGCAGGATATCGGCCGGTAGGGTGGCGCCACGCCGGGATGCGCGCCCCTCGCGGCGTTGCACCTGCCCAGGAGTGGCAATGCCCGCCTGGCGGTTCAGCATGTCGATGTAGCGCACGAAATCACCGTCTTTGGGTTCGCCATCGATGGCCATGGGTCGAGTCCTGTGAAAGCCGGCCGGACGGCCGATGCGGTATCTTAACGCCTGCCGCCGCGGCGCCATCGGGCGTGGCGCATGGCGCCTTCATCATTGATTGCAGAAAAACGTCTTGACCACATGGATTCCCTGACACAAGCGGTGCTGGGCGCAGGCATCCAGGGGGCGTTGCTGGGTCGCTACCAGGGCCGCAAGGCCCTGCTGTACGGCGGCTTGCTGGCCACGCTGCCCGACCTGGATGTGCTGATGCGCTATCCCGATCCGGTCTCGCTGATGACCTACCATCGGGGCTTTTCCCATTCGGTATTCGTATTGACCGCCCTGGCTGCGGTCCTGGCCTGGCTGGTGCGCAAGAAATGGCCGCGTGCTCCCTACAGCGCGGGGCGCTTGTTCCTGACGCTGTTCCTGGTGCTGGTTACGCATCCTGTGCTGGATGCCTTCACGGTGTACGGCACGCAGTTGTTCTGGCCGCTGCCGCTCATCCCCGAAAGCTGGTCGGCGGTATATATCATCGATCCGCTATTCACCGTGCCGCTGGCGGCCGCGGTGCTCGGTGCGGCGGTGGTTGGCTGCACGCTGCGCACGCGGCGGGTGCTGGCCGCCGTGCTGGTGTTCTGCGCGGCGTACCTGGGCGTGTCGCTGGCCGGCCGCTGGCATGCCGAGCAGCAGGTCGCCCAGGCCTTGCGCGAGCAGGGCGTGCAAACCACCGCCTTGCTGGCGACTCCCATGCCATTGAATACCTTGCTGTGGCGCGCGATCGCCAAAGATGGCGAAGGACACTATTACGAGGCCGTCAGCGGCTGGTTCGACCGCGATCCGCCCGAAATGCTGCGCCTGCCGCTGCACCTGCCGCAAGCCGATGCGCTGAAAGGCGTGGCGCTGCACGAACGGCTGCGCTGGTTCACCAACGACTGGCTGCGCTACGACGCGCTCGATGACACGCTGGTCGTCACGGACTTGCGCATGGGGGTGGCTGGCTACTATACGTTCCGTTTCGTGATGGCCGAGCGCGACGCAGATGGCATATGGCACGCCGTGACGCCGCGCCGCTGGCCCAGCGGGCGCGGCGGCTGGCCGCAGATGCAGTTGCTGCTGGCGCGCATATTCAACAGTGGCACACCCTTGCCGCTGGCCGATTGGGCCGAGTACGCCACCCAATTCCGCGCGGTGCCCTAGCAGTGTGCGGCCGGCGCTGTTATAGCCGGATGCCGGGTTCGTGCTTGACGGTCTGCATCACGATATGGGTGTAGAACGCCTGCACGTTGTCATCTTGTTCGAACAACCGTTCGGCCAGCGCCAGGTAATCGTCCATGTCGCGCATATGGACGATCAGTACGCAACAGACGTCGCCGGTGACCAGGTAGCACTGTGTGATGGCGGCCTCGCCCCGCACACGAGCCATGAATTCCTGGCGGTGGGCCGCCCCGTGGCGGGCGAATTCTACGGTGACGATGGCCGACAAGCCGTGCGCGACCTGTGCCGGATCGACCACCGCTACGATGCGGCGGATGACGCCCTGTTTTTTCAGGCGCTCCACGCGCCGCAGGCAAGCCGACGGCGACAGGCCGACACGGCCGGCCAGTGCGGTATTGGACAGGTCGGCATCGCGCTGCAACTGCGTCAGGATGCGGTGATCCAGGCTATCCAGTTCCATGGCACAATTTTTGTGTGATAAAACAAAAAAATAGCACAATAAAGCTTGAGTAGAAGCAATAAATGCGTGCCTATTTCGTGCGGGTCAATCTATGCTGGAGCCTCTGTTTTTTCTGCCCATCACCGGATTGCCCGTGCCTTACCTTCTGAACCTGCTGCGCCGTAGCCGCCGTTTATTTCTGGTCCTGATCAAAGTCATGGTGCCGGTCATGGTGCTGGTACAGATTGGCCAATGGCTGGGCTGGATCGACGTGCTGGGCCAGGCCATTGCGCCGGCCATGGCGTTGCTGGACCTGCCGCCCGAGGCAGGCATGATCTGGGTGGCCGGCGTGTGCGTGGGTGTGTACGGCGCCATTGCCGCGTTGATCGGGCTGGCGCCCCAACTGGATCTCAACGTGGCGCAGCTCAGCGTGCTGTGCGCCATGGTGCTGTTCGCGCATGGCCTGCCGGTCGAACAGGCCATCGTACGGCGCGCCGGCGCCAGTTTCTGGGCCACCGCGGCCCTGCGCCTGGGGGCCGCTGTGTTGTATGGCGCGGCGGTAGCCTGGGCCTGCCGCTGGGGCGGCTGGCTGCAGCAGCCGGTGTCGCTGGGGTGGCTGCAGGGGTCGGCGCTGGCGGCCGATACGCAAGCCGGCGGCTTGGCAGGCTGGTTGCGCGGAACCGCCATATCGCTGGTATTCACCTACGGCGTGATCGTGGCCCTGCTGGTGCTCCTGGACGTGTTCGAGCGCACCGGCCTGACGCGTGCCATTACTGCCCTGTTGATGCCCTTGCTGCGCCTGTCCGGGCTGGACGCCCGCGTGGCGCCGGTCACTACCGTGGGCGTATTGCTGGGTTTGAGCTACGGCGGAGCGCTCATCATCGAAGAGGCCGACAAGAATCAACTGCCGGCCCGTACGCGATTCCTTGCACTGGCCTGGATATCCCTGTCGCATTCGTTGATCGAAGACACTGCGCTGTTGCTGACATTGGGCGCGGATATCTGGGTCATCCTGGTGGGGCGCATTGCCCTGACGCTGGCGGTGGTGGCGTTCCTGGCACGGCTGATCAAGGGCGACGGCACGGCCCAGGCGCGGCTCAGCCCGGCGGCGAATTAGGGGCGGAGGTGCGCCAGGCAGGCCACTGCAGGTAGGTCAGGGCGCGCAGCGCCCATTCCACCGGCCCGTAACGGTGACGCCGCAGCCAGGCCGCCGATAGTGCCAGCTGCGCGGCATATAGCATGGCCGCGATCGCCAGTACCGCCAAGGGTGATAGCTGGCCCATCAGCCGCCCTCCGTAGGCCTTGAAGACAATCGCGCAAACCAGCGACTGCAGCAAGTAATTGCTGAGTGCCATCCGGCCGGCCGGCGCCAGTGCGGCGCCCAGCGCTGCTGCGCGGCCAGTCTGCAGGGCCAGCAGCAGCGCCGCTGCATAGGCCGCCGTCAGGAACGGGGCAGTCAACAAGCCGATACCCAGGCCCAGCACAGACAGGTCCAGGGCCATGGGCAGCAGCGACAGCGTGGCGTACAAGCCGGCGCCGGCCATGCCCACGGGCAGGCCGATCCACACAAGACGACGCAGCAGGCCAGCATGGGCGGTCGTGTCGGCCAAGGCGCAATGGCGTCCCGCCGCCAGCCCGACCAGGAACATGGCCAGCGCACAGGGGCCCTGGACCGTCAGCAAGGCGAACAACATGGTGGTGCGCAATTCCAGGCTGTGCTGGGCGATCGTGGTGGCGATGGTGCCGCGGTAGGCCGCCAAGGCGGCGGCGATCTCGGCGTGTTGCCATGCCGTACCCGCGGCATCTGCCGTATCGGTGGGCGTCATGGCCACCAACAGCCCCAGCAGCAGCCAGGCGCCCGCGCAGGCCAGGACCAGCAGCACGGCTCGTCGCAGCGCGCGACGCGCAGCCAGGTCGCGCCACCGCAGCAACACCAGGCCCAGCACCGCATAGGTCAACAGTATGTCGCCCTGGAACAGCAGCAGGCCGTGCAGCAGGCCCAGCACCGCCAGGCCTGCCACGCGACGGCCGAAGCGCGGCACGAAAGCCGCCTGGGCCCGTTCGGCGGCCGCCATCTGCAGGGTAAAGCTGTAGCCGAACAGGAAAGAGAACAGCAGGTAGAACTTGGTCTCGAACAGGAAGGCCACCAGCCAGCGCACGGCGTGGTCCAGTGGCCGGTCGAACACCGGATCGGTCAGGCTGCTGCCGTAATAGGGCGAGGCGAAAACGCCAATATTGACGACCAGGATGCCCAGCAGCGCAAAGCCGCGCAGCGCATCGACATCATGCAGGCGCCGGGCGTCGGTGGCCGGTATGCCTGGCATGGGTCCGGGCGCCGTCAGGGCGGCGTGGGCAGGCGCGCTGCGATTTCGGCAATCAGCCGGCGCGCCGCATCCAGCTTGGAGCCCGACGGCAGCGGATGCGTGCCGCCGGCATCGAACAGCACCAGTTCGGTGGTATCGGCATCCATGACTTTGTGCGCCAGGTTGCCCACCAGCAGCGGAATACCCTTGCGCAGCCGCTTGGCTTCGGCATGCTCGGCCAGCTTTTCGGTTTCGGCCGCAAAGCCGACGCACCAGGGGCCATGGGACAGTTTGGCGACTTCGGCCAGGATGTCGGGATTGGGCTCGAATTCGAGCACGGGTGCGCCACCGCCTTCGGTGGTTTTCTTCAGCTTCTGGGTGCTGACGTTCTTGACGCGCCAATCGGCCACGGCGGCCACGGCGATGAAAACGTCGGCGTCGTGGGCATTGGCCATGACCGCGTCGTACATCTGCCGCGCGGTGGTGACGGACAGGGCGGTGACCCCGCGCGGCATGGACAGCGCCGTGGCGCCTGTCACCAGCGTGACGCGGGCGCCGGCCTCGCGCGCCGCGCGCGCCAATGCGTAGCCCGTCTTGCCAGACGAGCGGTTGCTCAGTACCCGCACCGGATCGACCGGCTCGGATGTCGGGCCCGCGGTCAGCAGCACGTGGCGGCCGGCCAGCACCTTCGGCTGGAAGAACGCGATCAAGTCAGTAAGCAACTCGTGCGCTTCCAGCATGCGGCCGTCGCCGGTTTCGCCGCATGCCTGTTCCCCGGATGCCGGACCGAGCACGGATATGCCATCGGCGCGCAACTGCGCCACATTGCGCTGGGTGGCGGGGTTGGCCCACATTTCCCGGTTCATGGCGGGCGCCACCAGCAACGGACAGGCACGCGCCAGGCACAGCGTGGACAGCAGGTCGTCAGACAGGCCATGCACCAGCTTGGCCATGAAGTCGGCGCTGGCGGGGGCCACCAGCACGGCATCGGCACCACGGGTCAGTTCGATGTGGGCCATGTTGTTGTCGATGCGCGCATCCCAGGCATTGACATACACCGGGCGGCCGGACAAGGCCTGCATGGTGACAGGCGTGATGAAATGGGTGGCGGCTTCGGTCATGACGACATCGACCACGGCGCCCTGTTCGGTAAGGCGTCGTACCAGCTCGGCAATCTTGTAGCAGGCGATACCGCCGGTCAGGCCGAGGACAATGCGTTTGCGGGCAAGATCGAGCATGGTGGGCCAGCGCGCGGGGCGCCGTCAGTCGAGGCGGTGGATGGAATATGACAATTCTAAGCGCTACGCGCTTTGCGGGCGCGTAGCAGCTCGTCCAGCACCAGCAATATGGCGCCGCACGTGATGCTGGCATCGGCCAGGTTGAAGGCAGGGAAGTACCAGTCGTTCCAGTAGAACAGCAGGAAATCGATGACGTGGCCGTATGCCACGCGGTCGATCACATTGCCCAGGGCGCCGCCCAGGATCAGGGTCAGCGCCAGGCTGAAGCGCGTCTGCCCATCGTGGCGGCGCAGCAGCCAGACAATGACCACGGCCGCCACGATGCCCAGCGCAGTAAAGAACCAGCGTTGCCAGCCCGCTTCCGAGGCCAGGAAGCTGAAGGCCGCGCCGCGGTTGTACATCAGCGTGAAATCGAACACCGGCAGTACATTGACGCGCTGGCCGTAGTCGAAGGCGGCGTCGAAATACAGTTTGGTGATCTGGTCCAGGACGATCAGCAATGCGGCCAGGGCCAGCCAGCGCCCGATGCGAGGCGCACGGCCCGTTGCGGTGGTGGCATTTCCGGCGGAAGCGGCTGCCATGGTGTCAGGCCTTGTCACGCAGCTCGCCCGAGCCAAACAGGTTGCTCACGCAGCGGCCGCAGATTTCGGGATGATCGGCATCGCTGCCCACATCCGGGCGCCAGTGCCAGCAACGTTCGCACTTCTTGTGCGTCGACGGCGCGATCTCGACCCGCAAGGCGCCGCTGTCGGCATGGACGGTAGCACGCGAAACGATCAGCACGAAGCGCAGGTCATCGCCCAGGCTGGCCAGCAAAGCGTGGTCGTCGCCATCGGCATACAGGTCGACTTCGGCCTGCAGCGACGAACCGATGCCGCCTGCGGTGCGCACTTCTTCCAGCTTGCGCTGCACCTCGGCGCGAATGGTGCGCAGCCGCGCCCACTTTGCGGTCAATGCTTCGGCATCGGCGTAGGGCGGCAGCGCGTGGTAGACCTCGGCGAAGATCGTGGTGCGTGAAAGGTCGGCCTGGTGCCGCAAGGCCGATTCGGCCAGCACTTTCCAGGCCTCTTCGGCGGTAAACGAAAGCACCGGCGCCATCAGCTTGAGCAGGGTCTGGGTGATGTCGAGCAGGGCGGTCTGGGCAGAGCGCCGCGCCGCGCTGCCGGTCGCCGTGGTGTACAGGCGGTCTTTGAGAATATCCAGGTAGAACGCGCCCAGGTCTTCCGAGCAGAAAGTCTGCAGGCGCGACACGGCGGGGTGGAAGTCATAACGCTCGAAATGGGCCAGCACCTCGCCCTGCATCTGCGCAGTCATGGCCAGGGCGTAGCGATCGATCTCGAGCAGTTCGCCGTACGGCACAGCCTGGGTGACCGCGTCGAAATCGGCCAGGTTGGCCAGCAGGAAACGCAGCGTGTTGCGGATGCGCCGATAGCCTTCGACCACTCGCTTGAGGATCTCGTCGGAAATCGACAGCTCGCCCGAGTAGTCGGTGGATGCCACCCACAGGCGCAGGATCTCGGCGCCGAGCGAGTCGGACACCTTCTGCGGAGCAATGACGTTGCCCACCGATTTGCTCATCTTGCGGCCCTGGCCGTCGACCACGAAGCCGTGCGTCAGCAAGCCCTTGTACGGCGGCTGGCCATACAGCATGCAGCCAGTCAGCAGCGACGAGTGGAACCAGCCGCGGTGCTGGTCCGAACCCTCCAGGTAGAGGTCGGCCGGCCATGCCAGTTCGGCGCCGTGCGAGCCGCCCAATACCTGGTCTTTGCCACCCAGCACCGTGGCGTGAGTGGTGCCCGAGTCGAACCACACGTCGAGCGTGTCGCGGTTCTTTTCGTATTGGTCGGCCTCGTCTCCCAGCAGCTCGCGCGGGTCAAGCGATTGCCAGGCTTCGATGCCGTGCTGCTCGACGCGCTGCGCGACTTGCTCGAGCAGATCGGCGGTGCGCGGGTGCAGCGCGCCGGTTTCCTTGTGTACGAAGAAGGCCATGGGTACGCCCCATTGGCGCTGCCGCGACAAGGTCCAGTCGGGGCGGTTGGCGATCATGGCGTGCAGGCGCGCGCGTCCCCACGACGGGTAGAACGCCGTGGCATCGATGCCGGCCAGGGCGCTTTCGCGCAGCGTGGGGCCGCCATCGGCCGGCTTGACGTCCATGCCGGCAAACCATTGGCTGGTGGCGCGATAAATGACGGGCGTCTTGTGGCGCCAGCAATGCATGTAGCTGTGCGAGAGCTTCTGCACATCCATCAGCGAGCCGGACGCTTTCAGGGCCTCGACGATGCGTGGATTGGCATCCCAGATCGACAGGCCGCCGAACAGCGGCAGGCTTTCGGCATATTTGCCGTCGCCCAGCACCGGATTCAGGATATCGTCGTCGACCAGTCCGTGCGCCTTGCACGAGACAAAGTCTTCGATCCCGTACGCAGGAGCCGAGTGCACCACGCCGGTGCCCGCGTCCAGCGTTACGTAGTCGCCCAGGTAGACAGGCGAGGTGCGTGCATAGCCGGCATCGGCCTGGGCCAGCGGGTGATGGAAGCGCAGGCCGGCCAGGGCGGTGCCCGGCGCAGTCGCGACGATCTCGCCCTGCAGGCCCCAGGCCTTCAGGCAGGCTTCGACGCGTTCGGCTGCCAGCAGCAGCAGCGGACCATGCGCGGGGGCCGGTGTTATGCGCACCAGCGCGTATTCCAGCTCGGGGTGCACGTTCAGTGCCTGGTTGGCCGGAATGGTCCAGGGCGTGGTGGTCCAGATCACCACTGCGCCGTCATCGACCGTGTCCAGGCCGAAAGCGGCCGCCAGGCCGGGTTTGTCGGCGAACGGGAAGGCCACGTCCACGGCCGGATCGACGCGGTCGGCGTACTCGACCTCGGCCTCGGCCAGCGCCGAGCCACAGTCGAAGCACCAATTCACCGGCTTCAGGCCGCGGAATACGTAGCCTTTCTGCAGGATGCCGCCCAGTGCCCGGATTTCATTCGCTTCATTGCTGAAGTTCATGGTCAGGTAGGGGCGGTCCCATTCGCCCAGCACGCCCAACCGCTTGAAGTCCTTGCGCTGGCGGTCGATCTGTTCGAGCGCGTAGGCGCGCGCCTTGGCCTGCACTTCGGTCACTGGCAAGTGCTTGCCGAACTTCTTTTCGATCTGGATTTCGATCGGCATGCCGTGGCAATCCCAGCCCGGCACGTAGTGCGCGTCATAGCCGGCCATGTTACGGCTCTTGACGATGATGTCTTTCAGGATCTTGTTGACCGCATGGCCGATATGGATGTCGCCGTTGGCGTACGGCGGTCCGTCGTGCAGCACGAAGCGCGGCCGCCCGCGGCTGGCCGCGCGGATGGCCTGGTACACGTGGTTTTCTTCCCACTGGGCCACCCAGGCGGGTTCGCGCTTGGCAAGGTCGCCCCGCATGGGGAAGGGGGTATCGGGCAGGTTGAGGGTTTTTTTATAGTCCATGAACGGCAAAATAGGCGCGCGCGTTTCGCGCGTCTTCGGCGATGGCGGCAGTCAGGGATGGGAGATCGGGAAATTTTTCTTCGTCCCGCAGTTTATGCAGGAACTCGACTCGCACGAGTTTACCGTATGCGTCGACGGGCCCATCGAGCACATGGGCCTCGAGCAGCACGCGGCCGTGGTCTTCGACCGTGGGCCGTACGCCCAGGCTGGCCACGGCCGGGCGGGGGTGTGCGTCCAGGCCATGGGCCCGCACGACATAGATGCCCGAGCGCGCCGCGCAGCGGGGCGCCACGCGCAGGTTCATCGTGGGAAAGCCCAGGGTGCGGCCCAGTTTCTGGCCGTGGATGACATGGCCGCTGATCTGGAACGGGCGGCCCAGCAGGTCTTGGGCGCGCGCCAGGTCGCCCACCGCCAGCGCGGTGCGGACTTCCGAGCTCGACACCCGGTGGCCGTGCTGATCGGTAATGTCGGCCAGGGTCTGGACCTCGAAGCCGTGCACCATGCCGGCTTCGCGCAGCAGGTCGATGTCGCCGCTGCGCTTGCGGCCGAAACGAAAGTCTTCGCCCACCAGCAGCCAGCGCGTTTGCAGGGCGCCCACCAGCAGGTCTTCGATGAAGGCGTTGGCCGACATTTCGGCCAGGCGCGCGTTGAAGCGCTCGATCACCACCTGGGCCATGCCCTGGCAGGCCAGGGCATCGAGCTTGTCGCGCAGTCCCGAGATGCGGGTGGGCGCAAGTTCGGGACGCTGGTTCAGGGTGGCAAAGTACTCGCGCGGGTGGGGCTCGAAGGTCATGACCGTGGGCAGCAGCCCGCGTTCGCGTGCGGCTTGCCGGACGCGCGCCAGGATGGCCTGGTGGCCGCGATGAACACCGTCGAAATTGCCGATGGTCAGCGCGCAAGGCGTGCGCCGCTCGGGCGGCGGTGCGGATCGATAGAGGTGCAGCGAGGTTTTCACGACCGAGAGTTTACAATTTTGGGTTGGTTCGCCCTTGGAATACCTTATCTTGCCGGAATCCTCCACCTTTATGCGCCGCCTGGTCATCTTGATATCGGGCCGGGGCAGCAATATGCAAGCCCTGGTACAGGCCTGTCGCGACCAGGCCTGGCCGGCCACCGTCTGCGCGGTCATCGCCAGCCGGCCCGACGCCGCCGGACTGCAGTGGGCGCGCGAACAGGGGATCACCACAGGTGCGCTGTATCACAAGGATTTTCCCAGTCGCGAGGCCTTCGATACCGCCCTGGCCCGTGAAATCGACCGGCACCAGCCTGATTACGTGCTGATGGCCGGGTTCATGCGTGTATTGACGCCGGCCTTCGTCAACCACTATGCCGGCCGGCTGGTGAACGTCCACCCGTCGCTGCTGCCCATGTTCCCAGGCTTGCATACGCACGCCCAAGCCCTGGCCACGGGCGTGCGCCTGCATGGCTGCACTGTGCATTTCGTCACCCCCGTACTCGACCAGGGGCCTATCATCGCCCAGGGCTGCGTACCGGTATTGGGCGGGGACACGCCCGAAACCCTGGCCGAGCGCGTATTGCAGGTTGAGCATCTGGCGTATCCTGCGGCGGTACGCTGGCTCGCCGAAGGGCGGGTGCATCTGACCCCCGACCAGCGGGTCGAAGTCGACGGCGAACCGCAACGCCTGTTCATGGGATCCGGCGCGGTCTGAGACCGCCCGTTGCATCCCCGGTAGTTTGACTGGCCGAGGCTGTCGCCTCGGCCCCGATTGGAAGCATCATGACCAAGAATTCCGTTTCCCGGCCGCGCAACGCCGGCACCTCTGCCGCGCAGCGGCCCGACGCGCGCGGCGGTGCCCGGCGTGGGCCGTCCGGCCGGCCGGCCGCGCCGCCGTCCACGCAGCCGCGTACCCCGCCCGCGGTCATCCGCATCGATCAGGTTCAGCGTGTACTCGGAGAAATCCTGCAATGGCGCTATCCGGCCGACGCCACACTGTCGCATTGGCTGCGCGCCCACCCGGCATTGGGGGGGCGCGACCGGGGCGAAGTCGCCGAAGCCGTCTACAACGTGCTGCGCCACCTGCGCCGCTATCGCCAGCTATCCGAAAGTGGCAGCGGGCCGGCCTCGCGGCGCCTTGCCATCCTGGGCCTGGCGGCCACGCTGGGCACCGAGGCCCTGCGCGATGGACTGGACGCCGCCGAAGGCGAATGGTTGCAGCGTGTAGACCGCATCGATCCGGCCACGCTGCCGCGCGCGGTGCGCGCTAGCATGCCGGACTGGCTGGACGAACGCCTGGGGCGCCTGGAAGATCCCGATGCGCTGATGGCCGCGCTGAACCGCCCGGCGCCGCTGGATCTGCGCGTCAACCCGCTCAAGGCCGAGCGCGATGCCGCGCTGGCAGCCCTGGTCGACAGCCCGGCGGCCCGCTTCGACCCCCAGCCCACCCCGCATTCCCCCTGGGGCATCCGCCTGGCCGGCCGGCCCTCGGTCAATCGTTGGCCGCAGTTCGAGAATGGCAGCATCGAGGTGCAGGACGAAGGCAGCCAGTTGCTCGCCCTGCTGGTGGGGCCACGGCGCGGCGAGATGATCATCGACTTCTGCGCCGGCGCGGGCGGCAAGACCCTGCTGCTGGGGGCGCTGATGCGATCCACCGGCCGCCTCTATGCCTTCGACGTCTCGGCGGCCCGCCTGGCGCGGGCCAAGCCGCGCTTTGCACGCAGCGGCTTGTCCAACGTGGTGCCGGTAGCCATCGACGGCGAAAACGATACCCGGGTCAAGCGCCTGGCTGGCAAAGCCCAGCGCGTCCTGGTCGATGCGCCTTGCAGCGGCATTGGCACGCTGCGCCGCAACCCCGACCTGAAATGGCGCCAGCATCCCGAGGCGCTGGCCGAATTGTGCGCGCTGCAGGCCCGCATCCTGAACAGCGCCGCGCGCTGCGTGGCACCCGGCGGGCGGCTGGTCTATGCCACGTGCAGCCTGCTGGCCGAAGAAAACCAGGACCAGGTCCAGCAATTTCTGGCCACGCACCCCGATTTCGAATTGATCGACGGCGCCGCCTTGCTCGAGAACCGCTGCCCGGACCTGCATCTGGAAGGCCCTTACGTGCAATTGCGTCCCGATGTACACGGCACCGACGGCTTTTTCGCGGCGGTGTTCGAGCGCAAGAAGGGCGCTGCCACGGCCAGGCAGCCGGCAGCCGAAACCGCCCAGACGCCCCAGGCCGAAGAAGCCGCTGCGGTCGAAGCGGTGCCGCAGGCAACAGAAGCGCCCGAAGCGGCTGAACCGGACGGGCCAGCCCCATCACCCGTGGCGGGCGACAAACCGGCCGAGCCGGCCGGCCAAGCCTAGCGGACGGGGCGAGGCGGCAATACCCGCACTTCGGCAGCCACCCGGTCGCCGGCGGTATTGTCCGCCTGATAGCGCACTTCCCAGGCCAGGCTATCGGTGCCGGCCTGGCGCGCGCGGTAGCGTACCTGGACGACCGGTACGGCCAGGGTGCCGCAGCGTCCGCCAGCCTGGACGGGTTGTTGTTGGATACGCACGACAGTGGCCTTGCCCAGGGCGGGCGGGGCGGTGATTCGAACCCGCGGGGCCTGCAACGCCAGGCATCCGGCCTGGCGGATCTCGTAATAGCTGGCCAGCAGCACGTCCTGCCCGGCGCTTGCCGAAGCCGTGACGTCGGCTGCCGCGGTGGCTGTAACGCCCAGACATGAAAATAAAAAGGGCCAGATTGTTCGTCTGGAGGGCAGCAGTATCATGGGTTAGGCGTCCAAGCGGGTGCGAAGGCCAGGCAAAGACCACATTCTGCCAGCCGTTATGTAGCAAAACGTACAATCCGCTGGTCCCCACGGCGGACGGCCCCATCTGTACAAGGCTGCCCGGGCTTCGCTTGCGAGCTCCGCCGCAAGCTCCGCCGTGAGCTCCGATATGCAGGCTTAGTCCTTGATTTGTCATTGAAAACTATTTTGAAAACAGACTGTCATAAGCAAACCAGGTAGGCTAAACTGCCTGCCATTCTTCAAGCGAGGCTCGCAAAAAGTATATGGATCAAATCCTATCCTTCCTTTCCGGGGGCTTTACCCAAGCCACCTGGTGGCAGATCGTCCTGTACACGCTGGCCCTGACGCACGTCACCATCGTGGCGGTCACGGTCTTCCTGCACCGTAGCCAAGCGCACCGTGGTCTGGACCTGCATCCGGCAGTCATGCATTTCTTCCGGTTCTGGCTCTGGATGACCACTGGCATGGTCACGAAGGAATGGGTCGCCATCCACCGCAAGCACCACGCCAAATGCGAAAAAGACGGCGATCCTCATTCGCCCATGCTGTTCGGCATCTGGAAGGTGTTGTTTCGCGGGGCCGAGCTGTATCGCCTTGAATCGGCCAACAAGGAAACCATGGCCAAGTTCGGCCACGGTACTCCCGACGACTGGCTCGAGCGCAACCTGTATTCCCAGCACAGCCTGATGGGCGTGATGATCATGCTGGCTATCGATGTCGCCTTGTTCGGCGCGGTCGGCGTGACCGTCTGGGCCGTGCAGATGGCCTGGATCCCGTTCTGGGCCGCGGGCGTGGTCAATGGCATCGGCCACTACTGGGGCTATCGCAACTACAACAGCCCCGATACCAGCACCAACGTAATCCCGTGGGGCATCATCATCGGCGGCGAAGAGCTGCACAACAACCACCACGCCCACGGCACGTCGGCCAAGTTCTCGGCCAAGTGGTACGAGTTCGACATCGGTTGGTGCTACATCAGCGTGCTGAAGTTCTTCGGCCTGGCCAAGATCAAGAAGGTCGCGCCCAAGCTCAAGCTCGAATCCAGCGGCAAGGCCATCGATCTGCGTACGCTGCAAGGCGTCATCACGCACCGCTACGAAGTCATGGCTCGTTACGCCGACATCGTCAAGACGGCCGTGCGCGAAGAACTCGACAAGCTCAAGCCTGCGCAAGACGGTTCGGCGTCGCACCTGCACCGCGTACGCGGCTGGCTGCATCGCAACGAAGAAGTCCTGCAGCCCGAACAGCGGGCCGAGGTCGACCAGGCCATCGCGCAGAACCAGTCGCTGTCCACGCTGGTGCAAATGCGTCGCGAACTTGGCCGCCTGTGGGAAAGCTCCAGCGCCAGCAGCGAGCAACTGCTGCACGATCTGCAGGCCTGGTGCCAGCGCGCCCAGCAAAGCGGCATCGCCGGGCTCGAGCAATTCGCGCAACGCCTGAGCCGCTACGCGGCATGATGCTAGAGCAGCTCAATCCTGAACAACGCACCGCTGTAACACTCGAACCGCAGCACGCCCTGGTCCTGGCCGGGGCGGGCAGCGGCAAGACCCGGGTACTGACCACCCGCATGGCCTGGCTGATTCAAACCGGCCAGGCCAGTCCTGCTGGGTTGTTGGCAGTCACCTTTACCAACAAGGCGGCGCGCGAGATGCTGGCGCGCATGTCGGCCATATTGCCGATCGATACGCGCGGTCTCTGGATCGGCACTTTCCACGGGTTGTGCAATCGCATGCTGCGCGCTCATCATCGCGACGCAGGCCTGCCGCAAGCATTCCAGATCCTCGACACCACCGACCAACTGGCTGCCATCAAGCGTCTGCTGAAGGCCAACGGCGTCGATGATGAAAAATATCCGCCGCGCGATGTGCAGCGTTTCATCAGCGGCGCCAAAGAAGACGGCCAGCGTCCTGGTGACCTGGACGCCCACGACAGCCACCGGCGCCGCCTGATCGAGATCTACCAGCTCTATGAGGCCCAGTGCCAGCGCGAAGGGGTCGTCGATTTTGCCGAGCTGCTGTTGCGTGCCTACGAACTGTTGATGCGCAATGCGCCCGTGCGCGAACACTATCAACGGCGTTTCCGCCACATCCTGGTCGACGAATTCCAGGATACCAACACCCTGCAGTACAAGTGGCTGAGGCTGCTGGGCGGTGGTGGGGCCGCGATCTTCGCGGTGGGCGACGACGACCAATCCATCTATGCATTCCGCGGTGCCAATGTCGGCAACATGGCCGACTTCGAGCGCGACTACGCGCGGGGCACGGTCATCCGGCTGGAGCAGAACTATCGCTCGTACGGCCATATCCTGGATTCGGCCAATGCCCTGATCGGCCACAACAATGGGCGCCTGGGCAAGAATCTCTGGACCGAACAGGGCGAAGGCGAGCCCGTGCGCGTCATCGAGCAGCCCTCTGACGGTATCGAGGCGCAGTGGCTGGTCGACGAGGTGCGCTCGCTGATCAACGAAGGCAGCCTGCGGCGCGAGATCGCCGTACTCTATCGCGCCAACGCGCAATCGCGCGTGATCGAGCACGCGTTGTTTTCCGCTGGCATCCCGTACAAGGTGTACGGTGGCCTGCGCTTTTTCGAGCGCCAGGAAATCAAGCACGCATTGGCGTATTTGCGCCTGATGGCCAACCCTGACGACGATACCTCGTGGATGCGAGTGGTGAATTTTCCCACTCGCGGCATCGGCGCGCGTACGCTCGAGCAACTGAGCGACGCGGCTCGCGCGCAAGATACCAGCCTGTTCGCAGCGGTGGCGCGTGTGGCGGGCAAGGGCGGCGCCAACCTGGCGCAGTTCGCCCAATTGATCGGCCGCATGGCCCACGAGACGCGCGAGCTGCCGCTGCCCGAACTGGTCGAGCACATGCTCGAGACCAGCGGGTTGGCGGCGCACTACAAGACCGAGCGCGAAGGTGCCGAGCGCCTGGAAAACCTGAACGAACTCATCACTGCCGCGGCTGTTTTCACTTCGGAAGAGAACTTCGACGGCCTGCCTGCCGGCCGGGTGCCCGAGCTCGGGCCCGATACACCGCCCGACGGACTGACGCCCCTGGCTGCCTTCCTGTCGCACGCCGCTCTCGAGGCCGGCGACAACCAGGCGCAGGCCGGCCAGGACGCCGTTCAGTTGATGACGGTGCACGCGGCCAAGGGCCTGGAATTCGATGCAGTCTTCATCACCGGGCTTGAAGAAGGCCTGTTCCCGCACGAGAACAGCATTCTCGAACCGGCCGGCCTGGAAGAAGAGCGGCGCCTGATGTACGTGGCGATCACGCGGGCGCGCCAGCGCCTGTACCTTAGCCTGGCTCAAAGCCGCATGCTGCATGGCCAGACACGCTACGCCATGCGTTCGCGCTTCCTGGAAGAAATTCCCGAACAGCACCTGAAATGGCTTACGCCGCGTGCGGGTACCCCGCATGCGCACGCGGGTTTCGGTCAGTCGGCAGCCTGGAATGGTCGCAACGACGCATTCGGGCGCCGGCCCACGGGCACCATCGCGCCGCGTACCCCGCGTGGCGTGGCCAGCGGTGTCACGGTAGGCGATCGGCAGTATCGTATCGGACAGGGGGTGCGGCACGCCCGGTTCGGCGACGGCACCATCATCGGCCTGAGCGGCTCCGGCCAGGACGCCCAGGCGCAAATCCAGTTTCGCGATGTCGGCGCCAAGACTCTGGCGCTGGGCATTGCCAAGCTGGACATCATCCAGGGATAAGCATCATGGACAGCAGCGAGGCAACACAGTCCGAACTGGCAGCTCTGCGCGCCGAGATCGACGAAATCGACCAGCAGATCATGCTATTGCTGGGTGTGCGCTTCCGATGCACCGACATGATCGGCGAACTGAAGCAAGCACACGGACTCGATCCGGCCGACCCCCAACGGGCGGCCCAGCAGATCGACCGCATCCGCCACCTTGCCATCGATGCGGGTGTGCCGCCCGACCTGGCGGCCACCGTGCTGCGCGCCATTATCGATACGGTGGTAGACCATCACCGCCAACAGCGCGAGCGACGCTATTCCTGACCTGCGTGCGGTTTCGTCATAGCTGCACGTACACCATCCCATTTTCGATCTTGACCGGATAGCTGCGAATATCCTGCGTCAGCGGCGCGCACAGCGCCTTGCCGGTGCGCACATCGAAGCGGCCCTGGTGCAGTGGGCATTCGATCTCATGGCCTTCCAGAAAGCCATCGCAAAGACGGGCCAGGCCGTGGGTGCACAGATTGTCGGTGGCATATACGGCATCGCCCACCGCATACAAAGCAAGCTCGTGCCCGCCGGCTTGGCACGGTGTCACATCGTCTGCCGCCAGTTCGCTATGCGGCAGGGCTTCAATCCAACAGCCTGCCGTCATGGGCGGGGTTTCGGTATCTGGCATGGGCGGAACCTAGAGCGGGTAGATCAATGAATTGGGAATCAGCTCGCTGTCGAAGACGCATTGCCGCGATACGAATTTCAGGCCCTGCGGCGTTTGTTCAATGACGTCCAGGTAGCGCCCGACATTGAACACCGTAGTCGGCTGGCTGGGCTTGGTACGAAATACCGCATAGCTGGCTTCCGATTCGATCTTTCTACCGTCGGCCGACAGTATGCGTGGTGCGCCAATGACATGATGCTGGTAGTAAGGGTCATGGAAGATGGTTTCGCTGATGGCGTAGACCCGGTCCTGCAGCATGGCCTTGCTTTCGAAGGCCAGCGTGGCCAGCGGAAAGCCGCGTTCATGATTCTCGCGCGGCACGATGCGATAGACGCAATCGTCGGTGAAGAACTCCGGCCATCGCTGCCATTGGCCGGCGTCCACCACGGCCGCATAATCGGTGTAAAGGCGCACCAGCGAATGATAAGTCTGGAAATCGACCATCTTCGTCAGGCCTCCATGATGCGTCGCCAATAGGCGTACATGCCGCGTATCAAGGTCTCTGTCACCATGTGGTCGGTGTTCTCTACCGTGCGCCCGCCCAGTTCGGCCAGTGCGCGGTGCTGCGGCTTCTGCTTGAAACCGGCCTGCGACAGTTCGATGACTTCGCCATCGTCGGCCGACACGAATCCGGCCGGACCGAACAGATTGGCCTGCCGCAAGCGGCGGCGCGTCATGTCGGGCGTATCGTCGGCAAACCCGAAATGGGTCCAGACAAAATCGAATGCGTCGTGGCCGACGGGCTGGATGTGTCGCGTCGACAGCGAATTGACCTGCTGCTGGATGACTAGGCTGGGAAACAAGGTCATCAGCACGGCGGTCGGGCCGTTCCACCAAGGTTCGGGCACGATGTCCAGGAAACGGTCATCGTTGAGCTGCATCTGCTCTTTGAAGCTGGACACCCCCTGCGTGGCAGAACCCTTGCCACCTTGGCCACGGGTGGAAATCATGGCGGCGTGGCGAAAATGCCGGTCCATCTTCAATTCGGACCGGTTATCGGCGCGCCACAGGCCGAACGTGACGAACCAGGTATGCAGCAAACCGGGGTGGTAGGGGTCTTTGATGTTCTCTTGCATCAGTTTCCAGTTGCCCCCGATGCGCTGGCGGCTGTAGCCATGCACCATCAATTGCCGGCCATCGAAGACGCGATCGAAATAATGCAGGATATCGGGGCCCAGGAAGTCTTCCAGGGGCTCGAGCTGGTGATCGAACGACGCAAACACCACGCCATGCCGGCAGCTTACGGCCAGTTGGTTCAGGCTGTGTTCGGCCGGGTCGAAGTCTGGCGGCATGCCGCCATTGACGCGCCCGTCCTGCTTGATGCCGCGCCGCAGGGGCACGCCGATCAGCTTGCCCTGCAGGTCGTAGTTCCATTGGTGATAGGGGCAGACGAATTCGGTGCGGTGCCCGGCGCGTTCGCGGCAGAATTGCACGCCCCGATGCGCGCACACGTTTTCCAGCACGCGCACCGCTCCGTCCGCATCGCGCACCATGATGACAGACCGCTCGCCAATGGCGGTGCGCTTGAAATCGCCCGGTTGCGCGATTTCGGCCTCCAGGCCGACGTAATTCCAGTGCCCGCGGTAGAAAAAACGTTCCATCTCGCGCGCATGCAGGGCCGAGTCGGTATACACGCCGAAGGGGATCCGGCTGGTTCCATTGTCGGGCCATGCCACCGGGGCCAGAGAGGGCGCCGTGCTCATGGCGCGCTCCGGTTACAGGATGGGGCGGGGGGTGGCAGCCAGGCGTGGTGGCGCATGATGTCTCTCCATTTATGGTGCTTATGCGGCCATCATCGTGCGCGGCGCCGAATTAATAAATAGAATTCGATGAATAAGCAAAATAACCAAAATCAATAATGGAGGAGACCAGGCATGAATCTGAAAGACATCGACCTGAATTTGCTGGTCGTCTTCGAAGAGTTGCTCAAGCAGGGCAGTGTCTCGGCCGCCGCGGCCAGCCTGGGGGTATCGCAGCCCGGGGTCAGCAATGCCCTGAACCGGCTGCGCCGCCTGTTGGGCGATGACTTGTTCCTGCGCACCTCGCGCGGCATGGTCCCCACGCCCTATGCCGACGCGCTGGCTGAGCCGCTGGCCGGCGCGCTCGATGCTATCCGCGATACGCTCAATGCGCGCGCCGCCTTCGACCCGGCCAGCAGCCGGCGCGGCTTTGTCATTGGCGTAAGCGACGTGGGTGAAACCTATTTCCTGCCTCGGCTCATGCAGCACCTGGGCAGAAGCGCGCCGGGTGTCACCATCCGTACGGCGCGCACCACGTCCGTGGATGTGAAAGACGAAATGGAACGTGGCCGCATCGACCTGGCCATGGGGTTCCTGCCGGCCCTCAAGAGTGGATTCTTCCAGCGCCGCCTGTTTCGCCAGCCGTATGTCTGCCTGTTCCGCAGCGGGCACCCACTGGCCCGCGGCGCCGTGTCGCTGCGCCAGTTCCGGGCGGCCGAGCATGTGGCGATCCTGGCCGAGGGCACGGGGCACGGGGTGGTCGATGACATCATGCAGCGTGCCGGCGTCGCGCGCCGTATCCGTCTGACGGTTCCGCACTTCATGGCTGTCGGGCCGGTGCTGCAAAGCACCGATATGATCGCCGTGGTGCCGCTGCGCTTTGCCGATTGCGTCTGTGTACCGTTTGGCCTGGTCGCCGCGGCCTGTCCGGTCAAGATCCCCGAATCTGAAATCAATGTGTTCTGGCATGCGCGCAACCATCGCGAAGCAGCCAACCAGTGGCTGCGGCAAACGGTCGGCGACGTATTCGGCGAATAGGCGCCGGGCAGCTTGGCAGGGCTGCGCCCGGGGCGCCAGCTAGCCGGCCTGCTGGATGTCTTCCAGTGCTTCCTGCAGTTCCAGCCAGCGCTCTTCCAGCGACTGCATGCGCTTGCCCAGTTCACCGTGTTCGGCCATGACCCGCTGGCGCTCGGCGCGGCGCGCGTCTGAATACAAGCCAGCGTCGGCGATGACCTCGTCCAGCTTCTGCAAGGCCGTGCGCGTCTTGTCCATGCCGGCCTCGACCTTGGCCAGTTCGGTCTCGAGAGGCTTGCGCAAGGCGGCAAGCCGCTGCCGCTGCTCGGCCTCGACCCGGCGCTGCGCCTTGCGGTTCACGGTTTCAGCGGCACCGGCCGGGTCGCGTGCTGCCGCATCGGCCGCTTTTTCCTCGGCGTTGCGGGCGGCCAGCCAGTCCCGGTAGTCTTCCAGGTCGCCATCGAATTCGCGTACGGCGCCGTCGGCCACGATCCAGAAAGTGTCGACCGTGGTGCGCAGCAGATGCCGGTCGTGCGATACCAGCAGCATGCTGCCGGAAAATTCCGCCAGCGCGGTGGCCAGCGCTTCGCGTGTTTCCACATCCAGGTGGTTGCTGGGTTCGTCCAGCAGCAGCAGATTGGGCTTCTGCCACACGATCAGCGCCAGGGCCAGGCGAGCTTTCTCGCCGCCCGACATCGGCCCCACCAGGCCGGTGGCGGCCTCGCCTGAAAACCCGAAGCCACCCAGGTAGTTGCGCAATTCCTGTTCGCGGGTGTCGGGGGCCAGCCGCGCCAGATGGGCCAGCGGTGTGGCGTCCAGGTCCAGCATGTCGAGCTGGTGCTGGTGGAAATAGCCGATCGCCAACCCGCGCGAGGCGCGCCGCTGGCCGGCCTGCACCGGTAGTTCTTCAGCCAGGGTCTTGATCAGCGTGCTCTTGCCGGCGCCGTTGGCACCCAATATGCCGATGCGGCTGCCGGCGCGAACCATCAGTGTCACGTCGCGCAGTATGGGCACCGCCTGGCCGGCCGCATCGCTGTAGCCGGCGGACAGGTGCTCCAGTGCCAGCAGCGGGTCGGGCATGTGGTCGGGCGAGGGGATGCGGATGTCGATGCCGGCTTCGGCGTGCAGCGGCGCCAGGGCCTCCATGCGCGCCAGCGCCTTGACGCGGCTTTGTGCCTGTTTGGCTTTGCTGGCCTTGGCCTTGAAGCGGTCGATAAAGCCCTGCAGCCGTGCCGTCTCGCGCGCCTGCCGCTCATGCGCCAGGCTGGTCTGGCGCAGGCGCTCGGCGCGCTGGGTCAGGAAGTCCTGGTAGCCGCCGCGATATCGCACCAGCTTGCCATGGTCGAAATGCAGGATGGCACGCGCCACCGCGTCCAGGAATTCGGTGTCGTGCGAAATCAACAGCACCGTGCCAGGGTAGGCTGCCAGCCATTTCTCGAGCCACAGCATCGCATCCAGGTCGAGGTGGTTGGTGGGTTCGTCCAGCAACAGCAGGTCGGACGGTGCCATCAGCGCGCGGGCCAGCGCCAGGCGCATGCGCCAGCCGCCCGAGAAGCTGGCCACCGGCTGCATCCATTCGTGCGGCTTGAAACCCAGGCCGGCCAGCAACTGTTCGGCGCGCGAGGCCGCGCTCCAGGCACCGGCCTCGACCAGTGCGGATTCCGCCTCGGCAATCTGGGTGCCCTGGTCGTCACGCAGGGTGGCGCGCTGGGCTTGCAGATGCCGCAGGTGGGTATCGCCGTCGATCACGAACTCGCGTGCCGGCCGCGCATCGGCGGCCAGTTCCTGCTGCACGCTGGCAATGCGCCAGCCGGCCGGCAGGTCTATGTTGCCCGCGTCCAGGTCCAGCGCGCCGGTCAGCAGGGCGAACAGCGACGACTTGCCGGCCCCGTTCTTGCCGACGATGCCGACCCGTTCGCCTGGATGCACGACAAAGTCCGCGCCGTCGAGCAGCACCTTGGTGCCGCGGCGCAAGGTCAATCCAGAAGCGCGTATCACGGGGCAGAGGAATCCTGGAACAGTTGCTCGCGGGTAAGCAGCAATATCTGGTCGCTGGCGGCTTCGGTATCCGGCCATACGGGCTGCAGATGCGGGAAGGCCGCCTCGAAGTGCGGGCGTTCGTGGCCGATTTCCAGCACCAGCACGCCCCGGGGCGCCAGATATCGGAGAGCCGCCTGCAGAATGCGCCGCACCAGGTCCATGCCGTCGACGCCGCCAGCCAGCGCCAGGGCGGGCTCATGGCGGTATTCATCGGGCAGGGCGGCCATCGACGAACTGTTCACGTAGGGCGGGTTGCATACGATCACGTCATAGGCATGGGCCGGCAACTGATCGAACAGGTCGCTGCGGTGCAGGGTCAGTTGCTCTTGCAGGCCATAGTCGGCGACGTTGCGGCGCGCCACATCCAGGGCGTCGTCGGACACATCCACGGCATCGACCCGCGCATCGGGAAAGGCCAGCGCCGCCAATATCGCCAGGCAGCCCGAGCCCGTGCACATGTCCAGTACGGCTTGCACGGATTCGGGTTCGATCCAGGGCGCCAGGCCCTGTTCGAGCAATTCGGCGATGGGTGAACGGGGCACGATGACGCGCGCGTCGACGTAGAAGCGATGGCCGCACAGCCAGGCCTCTTGGGTCAGGTAGGCGGCGGGCAGGCGTTCGGCCACGCGCCGGTCCAGCAATTCGAGTACGCGGGCGCGCTCTTGCGGCAGGACGCGCGCATCCAGGAACGGATCGAGCGTATCCAACGGCAGGTGCAGGGCGTGCAGCACCAGGTAGACGGCTTCGTCCCAGGCATTGTCGCTGCCGTGGCCCAGCGCGACGCCGGATTCGCGCAGGCGCGATACGCCATAGCGGATCAAGTCGCGCAGCGTCTGCAATTCAGAGCGGGAAGATAAGGGCATAAGTGGATGGTCAGCGGGGGCGCAGCAGGTTTTCCAGCGTGCGCCGGTATATGTTCTTCAGCGGCTCAAGCGAGGCCAGCTCGATGCGCTCGTTGACCTTGTGGATGGTGGCATTACCCGGGCCGAACTCGATGACCTGCGGACAGATCTTGGCGATGAAGCGACCGTCGGACGTGCCGCCGGTGGTCGAGAGTTGCGCCGCCACGCCGGTCTCGGCGCGAATGGCATCGACCAGCGCATCGGTCAAGGTGCCGCGCGGGGTCAGGAAGGGTTCGCCGCCCAATTCCCAGTCCAGGTCATATTCCAGGCCATGCTTGTCGAACAGCGCATGCACGCGCTGCTTCAGGCCGCCGGGGGTGCTGGCGGTCGAGAACCGGAAGTTGAACAGCATCACGGCCTCGCCCGGCACCACGTTGGTGGCGCCGGTGCCGGCGCGCAGGTTCGAGACCTGGAACGTCGTGGGTGGGAAGTACTCGTTGCCCTGGTCCCATTCGGTAGCAGCTAGTTCGGCCAGGGCGGGGGCCAGCTGGTGCACCGGGTTGCGCGCCAGATGCGGATAGGCCACATGGCCCTGGATGCCCTTTACCGTCAACTTGCCCGACAGCGAGCCGCGCCGGCCGTTCTTGCAGGTGTCGCCCAGCACGTCGCCCGAGGTGGGTTCGCCCACGATGCAGTAGTCCAACTGCACGCCACGCGCCTTGAGTTCGTCGCAGACAATCACCGTGCCGTCGATAGCCGGGCCTTCTTCATCCGAGGTGAGCAGCAAGGCGATCGAGCCACCATGGTCAGTGTCGGCCGCCACGAATTCCTCTGCCGCCACGACAAAGGCAGCGATGGAACTCTTCATGTCGGCCGCGCCGCGGCCATACAAATAGCCGTCGCGCTCGGTAGGCACGAACGGATCGCTGTCCCATTTGTCGCGCGGGCCGGGAGGCACCACGTCGGTGTGCCCGGCAAACACGACCAGCGGACCGGCGTTGCCGCGCCTGGCCCACAGGTTGGTGACGCCACCCCGCGCAATGGTCTCGCAATGGAAGCCGGCCTGCTCCAGGCGCTGCGTCAGCAGCAACTGGCAGTCGACATCATCGGGCGTGACCGACGGGCGGGCGATCAGTTCGCGCACCAGCGCGAGAACGGCGCGGTCGGTAGTCATCAGGCCCTCAGCAGTTCGTTGATGCTGGTCTTGGCACGGGTCTGGGCATCGACACGCTTGACGATCACCGCGCAGGCCAGGCTGTGCGAACCATCTTCGGACGGCAGCGATCCAGGAACCACCACCGAGCCCGAGGGTACGCGGCCATACGTCACCTTGCCGGTGGCACGATCGAAGATCTTGGTGCTTTGCGACAGGAACACGCCCATGGCTAGTACCGAGTTCTCTTCGACCACCACACCTTCGACGACTTCCGAGCGTGCGCCGATGAAGCAGTTGTCTTCGATGATGGTGGGGTTGGCCTGCAGCGGCTCGAGCACGCCGCCAATACCCACGCCGCCCGACAGGTGGACGTTCTTGCCGATCTGGGCGCACGATCCGACCGTGGCCCAGGTGTCGACCATGGTGCCTTCATCGACATAGGCCCCGATATTGACGTACGACGGCATCAGCACCACGTTGCTGGCGATGAAGGCGCCACGGCGGGCCACCGCCGGCGGCACGACACGATAGCCGCCGTGCTTGAAGGCGGCATCGCCATATTCGGCGAACTTGAGCGGCACCTTGTCGTAGAACTGCATGGGGGCCTGGCCCATGATGGCGTTGTCCTGCAGCCGGAACGACAGCAGCACGGCCTTCTTGATCCATTGGTGCACAATCCAGCCAGCCTCGGTTTTCTCGGCGACTCGCAGGCGGCCCAGATCCAGGGCCGCAATGGTTTGTTCGACGGCTTCGCGTACTTCGGCGGTGGCGTCGACAGGCGACAGGTTGACCCGGTTTTCCCAGGCATTTTCGATGGTGGTCTGCAGGTCGAGAGTCATAACGGCTCAGTTATCAAAGAAAGGGTTGATCAAAGCGTGGTGCGGGCAAATTGGGCAATCCGGCCGGCGGCTTCGACGCATTGCGCCAGTGGCGCCACCAGCGCGATACGGATCCGGCCCTGCCCGGGGTTGGTTCCGTGCGCTTCACGCGCCAGGTAGCTGCCGGGCAGGACGGTTACGCCGGTGCGGGCGTAGAGGTCGCGGGCAAAGGCCGTGTCCGAACCGGGCACGGCCACCCACAAGTAGAACGACGCCTGCGGGTAGTCGACATCGAGTGCAGGCTGCAACAGCGGAACGACCGCCGCGAACTTGTCGCGGTACTGGGTGCGATTCTCGCGCACATGGTCTTCATCGTTCCAGGCGGCGATGCTAGCCGCCGACACGACAGGGCTCATGGCGCTGCCATGATACGTACGGTACAGCAGGAAGCGGGCCATCAAGGCGGCATCGCCGGCCACGAAGCCCGAGCGCAGCCCGGGCACATTCGAGCGCTTGGACAGGCTGGAGAACACCACCAGGTTCTTGTAGTCGTCGCGTCCCAGGCGACGAGCGGCCTGCAGCGCGCCCAGCGGCGCATCGCCTTCGTTGAAATAGATCTCGGAATAACACTCGTCAGAGGCGATGGCAAAGCCATGGCGATCCGACAGTTCGAACAAGGTGCGCCAGTCGTCCAGCGACATCACATTGCCGGCCGGATTGCCCGGTGTGCAGACAAACACCAGGCGGGTGCGCTGCCAGGCCTCGGCGGGCACGCCGAGCCAGTCGCAGCCGAAGTTGCGGGCCGGATCGGCATTGACGTAGTAGGGCTGGGCCCCGGCCAGCAACGCCGCGCCTTCGTAGATCTGGTAGAAAGGGTTGGGGCACACCACCAGCGGCTGGTCGGCAGCATCGACGACCGTCTGGGCGAAGGCGAACAGCGCTTCGCGCGAGCCCAGCACGGGCAGCACCTGGGTGTCGATATCGGGTGCAGGGATGCTGTAGCGCCGCGCCAGCCACTGCGAAATGGCCACGCGCAGCGCCGGCTCGCCTTTGGTGGCGGGATACACCGACAGGCCTGCGAGATTGGCGCACAGCGCTTGCGCCACGCAAGGCGGTGCCGCGTGCTTGGGCTCGCCGATCGACAAATCGATCGGCGTCAGGCCGGCCGGCGCAGGGCCGGCTGATTCAAGCAGCGTCCGCAGTTTGGTGAAGGGATAGGGGTGCAGGGCATCAAGGCGCGAGTTCATGGCGCAAGATTTTAGCAAGCAAGCTACAATACCGGGCTTGGCTTTGCGAAGGTGGCGAAATTGGTAGACGCACCAGGTTTAGGTCCTGACGCCGTAACAGGTGTGCGGGTTCGAGTCCCGCCCTTCGCACCAGTTCTTTGCCGGCCCGCCTTTGGCGCGGACGGCCTCAATCGGACCGGATAGTCGGGCAGGGTAGCCGCGTTGCAACACTACGAATATCTTTTCTGGGCCATGGCTGCCGTGGTTGCGTCGGCCCTGGCAGGCGGTGCATTGCTGGGCCGCTGCGCCACCACCGGCCGCAGCCTGGCCGGTGTAGCCGTATTGTCGTTGGCGGTGCTGGCCGCAGTAGGCTACCTGGCGGCACAGGCCGGGCTTGGCGACATCGTGGCGTTGCTGGCCGTGGCTGCCTTCATGTTCTCGCTGGTAATCGGCACCGCGGCCACCCTGGTGTCGCGCAAAGTATGGCGCCGCCGGCTGGCCAGGCATTCTCCGGCCGGCCCGTCCTGACCTGCCTTCGACATCAATCGTCGTCGTCTTCATCGTCTTCATCGTCGTCCTGCTGGTCCAGCGCATCGTGGCCTTTCCAGGTCAGGCGCCATTGCGTGGCGTCCGGGCTGCCATCCTGCTCACCCGAGGCAGCCGTGATCAGCCCCGCATCGGCCAGAATATCCAGATGATGGGCAATCGTCGCGGTCGGTGGCGCATCGGGCATGCTGGCCTGCACCGCTGTCTCGATATCCGCGTGCGACAACGACGCGGCATCGGCGTCGCGCAGTTCGCCCAGTATGGTCACCACTAGATCAAAATCGCGTTGCATGGCTGGTTCCTCCGGTTTTGTGTGGCCAGTGGACACCATACCAGCAGTACAGTAGGGCTGGTATAGTCGCGTCCCCGCGCACCAAAGAATGTATCGACATGGATATCATCAGCCGCCAAATCGCCGCCATTGCCGGCGGAGTCTCCCTGGAAACCCTGCTCGACGGCGAGCGCATCGACGCCTATGTGGTCACGGGCGTGACCGACCTCGAGGCCATCGCCGATATCGTGCCGCGCGAGAAAGTCGAGGCCGGCGCCGAAATCCATGTCGCAGCGGTCGATGCGGTCGATACCGCCCAAGAGCAGATCGACCAGGTGCTCGAGAGCCTCAATCCTGGCGACGTGGCAGTGTTCCTGTGTGCCGGCGATGACGCCTATAACGCCGCCCTCGACCTGTTGGGCTTGCCGGTCGATTCCTGATCACTTCGTGCGCGCGCAAGACCTCGCGACAGCTGAATAGTTCCGGAATCAACCGGATGTCGTTGCGCTTTGTTGCATTATTGGCACGTATTTTTGAGGATTATGTTGACTTGTGAGGGGAACCTAACGATAGTGACGGCACACGATCTCAAGCGTTGCGATTTTCGTTCAGTGCAGTGCCTTTTCCGGCCAGAGTTATTGTTCTACTGTCCCCTCCTTGATTGATTCGTGACCCCCGGGCATTTGCCCATTATCTCTAGGAAATACAGTATGGAAACCGGCGTTGTTAAGTGGTTCAACTCGGAAAAAGGCTACGGCTTCATCACCCCGGAAGCGGGCGGCAAAGATTTGTTCGCGCACTTCTCGGAAATCCAGGCCAACGGCTTCAAGTCCCTGGAAGAAAATCAGCGTGTGAGCTTCGTGACGGCGAATGGTCCCAAGGGCCCGCAAGCGACGAAGATCCAGGTGCTGTAAGCCCCTGACGCTTTGGAAAGCCCCTTCGGGGGCTTTTTTGCTGCCTGGTCGAAAAGTAGGGCCGGAACGCTGGCCTTCTTTAAAGGTTTGACGTCTTTCGAGATTCCCTCATACACTGGGCGGGCGAGATTTTCAAGCGACGTGGTCGTTACTCCTGTCGCCGTTACTGGTACCCAGTTGCCCATCCCCATCCTTGATCATCTGGCACTCCGCGAGCAATCGCTACTCGAAGGTGAAGGACACATTCATGGCAACAGGCATCGTCAAGTGGTTCAATGCCGAAAAGGGCTACGGCTTCATCACTCCTGATGACGGCAGCAAAGATCTTTTCGCGCATTATTCGGAAATCAGCAGCGAAGGCTACAAGTCGCTGCAGGAAAACCAGCGCGTGACATTCGAAGTCGGCCAGGGCCCCAAGGGTCCCAGCGCCAAGAACATCAAAGTCACGGCCTGACGCCGGCTAACGCCGGCCGTTTCGACTGTCGCCCTCGTCGGTCTCGTGCCGGCGGGGGCGTTTTGTCGTCTGGAAACTGCGCTTCGTCCGAATAATATGTAAGTAAATTTCGCATTTGCGAATTTATGTACGAAAAGCAGGGGCCGCATCACCCCGCCGATAGAATTGCCGCGCCCGCTCGCGTCGAGCGGTATACCGGAGATAATACGAATGAAGATGCGTCATGGCGCCGCAGCGCTCGCCCTGGTTCTGGCCCCTTATTCTGCGTCGCAGGCCCTGGATATAGGCGGATTGATCGGTGCGGGCAGTAAAGTCGTGCAAGCGGCTACGCTCAGCGATGCTGACATCAAGTCTTTGTCCGACAAGGCCTGCGCAGAGAGCGACAAGCAGGAAAAAATCGCCAAATCCGGCAGCAAGTACGATGCACGCCTGCAGAAGCTGGCCAAGGCGCTGGGAGGCACGGTTAACGGGCAAAAAGCCAACTACAAGGTCTACCTGACTTCCGATGTCAATGCCTGGGCCATGGCCAATGGCTGCATCCGCGTATACAGCGGCCTGATGGACATGATGACCGATGACGAATTGCAGGGCGTCATCGGCCACGAAATCGGCCACGTGGCGCTGGGCCATACCAAGAAGGCCATGCAGACCGCCTATACGGTCTCGGCGGCGCGCGATGCGGCTGGCGCGGCCGGCGGCAACGCGGCGGCGGCCCTGAGCGCGTCGCAACTGGGCGACCTGACTGAGAAATTCATCAATGCGCAGTTCTCGCAATCGCAGGAAAGCGGTGCCGACGACTATTCGTTCGATTTGCTGCAGGCCAAGAAGCTCAATACGCGCGGTTTGGTGACGGCGTTTCAGAAGCTGGCTGAACTCGACGGCGGCAAGAGCGACATGATGAGCTCCCACCCCTCGTCGACCAAGCGCGCCAAGCATATCGAAGACAAGATCGCCGCCGCCAAATAAGCGGCGTTTCGGTTCCCGCAGGGCGGCTGCGTTGGGGACTTCCCCAGTGCTGCCGCCCTGCTCGCGCAGGGGGCTTGAACTTTCCGGTAAAATGCGCTGTTTATTTGTTCGTTCACTTACTTTCGGAATATTTTGATGCAGCCTGTGGTTGAAACCCTCTCTGGTCTGGAACGCCGTGTCGATCTGGCAGTTTCCGTGGCCGACGTTGAAAAGGAAGTCCAGGCGCAACTGAAGCGCGTGGCCCGCACGGCCAAGGTGCCTGGGTTCCGTCCTGGCAAGGCCCCGCTGGCCATGCTCGAGCGCAGCCATGGCCCCGGCATCCGCTACGACGTCATCAATGGCCAGGTCGGCCGCGCCTTCGAACAGGCCGTCGACGGCGCCAAGCTGCGCGTGGCCGGCTCGCCCACGCTCGAGCCCAAGACCGAAGGCGTTACGGACGATACCCTGGCCTTCACCGCCACCTTCGAGGTCTACCCCGAAGTGGCCGTGCCTGAACTCGCCGGATTGGCCGTTACGCGCTACGACACCGCCGTCTCCGAGGCCGAAGTGCAGCAAACGCTCGACGTCCTGCGCAAGCAGCGCGCCAACTACGAGGCACGCGAAGACCGCGCAGCCCAGGATGGCGACCGCGTCACGCTGGATTTTGCCGGCACCATCGATGGCGTGCCGTTCGAAGGCGGCAAAGCCGAAAGCTTCCCGTTCGTGCTGGGCCAGGGCCGCATGCTGCCCGAGTTCGAAGCTGCCGCCAGCGGCCTGAAGGCGGGTGAAACCAAGGTGTTCTCGCTCAAGTTCCCCGACGACTACCAAGGCAAGGAAGTCGCAGGCAAGACCGCCGAGTTCACCATCAGCGTCAAGGAAGTCGCCGAAGGCGTGCTGCCCGAAGTGAATGGTGATTTCGCCAAGTCGCTGGGCCAATCCGAAGGCGACGTCGAAAAGCTCAAGGCCGACATTCGCGCCAACATCGAACGCGAGGTCAAGGCGCGCACGCAAGGCCGCACCAAGGCCAGCGTCATGGACGCCCTGGTCGAGGCCGGCAAGTTCGACGTTCCCAAGGCGCTGGTCGACAACGACGTGCAGAACCGCGTACAAGCCGCCCGCGAAGAGCTCAAGCAGCGTGGGGTGCCCAATGCCGAATCCGTGCCCATTCCGGCTGAAGCCTTTTCCACCGAATCCGAGCGCCGCGTGCGCCTGGGCTTGCTGGTGTCCGAACTGGTCAAGCAGGCGCAGTTGCAGGCCAAGCCCGAACAGGTGCGCACGCGCATCGAAGAGTTCGCACAAAACTACGAGCAACCCGCCCAGGTGGTCAGCTACTACCTGGCCGACCGCCAGCGCCGCGCCGAAATCGAAGCCATCGTGCTCGAAGACAACGTGGTGCAGCACGTGCTCGACAAAGCCAAGGTCACCGAAGAACAGGTGCCTTTCGATCAGTTGATGGGGATGGCGTAAGTATGCAGCGTTTCACCGATTTCTATGCGGCAATGCACGGCGGGGCGTCGGTCACGCCTACTGGCCTGGGCTATATCCCCATGGTCATCGAGCAGTCGGGGCGCGGCGAACGCGCCTACGACATCTATTCCCGCCTGTTGCGCGAGCGTCTCATTTTCCTGGTCGGTCCAGTCAATGACAATACGGCCAACCTGATCGTGGCGCAGTTGCTGTTCCTGGAATCGGAGAACCCTGACAAGGACATCTCGCTATACATCAACTCGCCCGGCGGGTCGGTGTATGCCGGGATGGCCATCTTCGACACCATGCAGTTCATCAAGCCCGACGTTTCCACCTTGTGCACGGGGCTGGCTGCCAGCATGGGTGCTTTCCTGCTGGCTGCCGGCAAGAAGGGCAAGCGTTTCACGCTGCCCAATTCGCGCATCATGATCCACCAGCCTTCGGGCGGCGCCCAGGGGCAGGCCTCCGATATCCAGATCCAGGCTCGCGAGATCCTCGACCTGCGTGAGCGCCTGAACCGCATCCTGGCCGAGAACACCGGCCAGCCCGTCGAGCGTATCGGCGTGGACACCGAGCGTGACAACTTCATGTCGGCCGAAGATGCGGTATCGTATGGCCTGGTGGACAAGGTTCTCGCATCCCGTTCCGAGGGTTAAGCGAACGGAAACACCCCGGGCTATGCGGTGCCGTCACGTCCGAGTAAGCGTTGAATGCGTCGGCCGCTCATCGGCGGGCGCATTCCCACCAGAGATACGAAACACATATGCCTGACAAAAAGGGATCGGCCGACGCAAAAGTGCTGCATTGCTCGTTCTGCAATAAAAGCCAGCACGAAGTCCGCAAGCTGATCGCGGGGCCGTCGGTATTCATCTGCGATGAGTGCATCGACCTCTGCAATGACATCATTCGCGAAGAGGCGCAGGCGACTGCGCGCGCGGCCATACGGTCCGAACTGCCTACGCCCACCGAGATCAAGACCTTCCTGGACCAATACGTCATCGGCCAGACCTTGCCCAAGCGCATGCTGGCGGTGGCCGTGTACAACCACTACAAGCGCATCCGCCACGGCGAGATCAAGGGCGACGAGGTCGAGCTCTCCAAGAGCAACATCATGCTCATCGGCCCGACTGGTTCGGGCAAGACGCTGCTGGCCCAAACGCTGGCACGCATGCTGAACGTGCCGTTCGTGATGGCCGACGCCACCACCCTGACCGAAGCCGGTTATGTGGGGGAAGACGTCGAGAACATCATCCAGAAGTTGCTGCAGAACTGCAACTACGAGGTCGAGAAGGCGCAGCGCGCCATTATCTATATCGATGAAATCGACAAGATCTCGCGCAAGTCCGACAACCCGTCCATCACTCGCGACGTATCGGGTGAAGGGGTGCAACAGGCGCTGCTCAAGCTCATCGAGGGCACGGTGGCATCGGTGCCGCCCCAAGGCGGCCGCAAGCACCCCAACCAGGACTTCGTCCAGGTCGACACCACGAATATCCTGTTCATCGTCGGTGGCGCCTTCGACGGCCTGGAGAAAGTCATACGCGACCGTACTGAAAAGTCCGGTATCGGCTTTTCGGCCTCCGTACGAGCCAAGTCCGAGCGCGGGGTGGGCGAGCTATTCAGCGAAGTCGAACCCGAAGACCTGATCAAGTTCGGCCTGATTCCCGAACTGGTCGGCCGTCTGCCGGTCGTGGCCACGCTGGACGAACTGGACGAGGCCGCACTGGTCCAGATCCTGACCGAGCCCAAGAACTCCCTGATCAAGCAGTTCCAGAAGCTGTTTGCCATGGAAGGCGCCGAACTCGATGTGCGCCCGGGGGCAATGAAGGCCATTGCCCGCAAGGCGCTCAAGCGCAAGACCGGGGCTCGGGGCCTGCGCTCCATCATCGAGGCCGCTTTGCTCGACACCATGTACGACTTGCCCTCCCAAGGCAACGTCAGCCGGGTGGTGCTGGACGAGAACGTCATCGACAGCGAGAGCAAACCTTTGCTGATCTACGCCGACGAGGCCGCCGCCCCAGACAAGCCGGCGCGCAACCAGGTGCGCGGCGCAGCAGCCTGAAAACAAAGCAAAAAACCCGTTCTGTAACGGGTTTTTTTGCCTTGGGTGGCCGAGCGGATGCCGATGGCTTGATTTTTCGGCTATCGTTCCCATATCAGACGTAGCCGACACGGATAAATGGGTCCTACCCCCCTGTCCGATACCGATACGCCGAGTCTTACCAAGGAATCTTTTATGTCTGCCAGCCAGACCCTGCCTTCCGAACCCATCGACCTGCCGCTGCTGCCGCTGCGCGACGTGGTGGTGTTTCCGCACATGGTCATCCCGCTGTTCGTAGGCCGTCCGCGCTCGATCAAGGCGCTGGAAGTGGCCATGGAAGCGGGCAAGAGCATCATGCTGGTGGCACAGAAATCTGCCGGCAAAGATGATCCCACGCCCGAAGACGTATACGAGATCGGTTGCGTGGCCGGCATTCTGCAGATGCTGAAACTGCCCGATGGCACCGTCAAGGTGCTGGTCGAAGGCACCCAGCGCGCCCGCATCGACAGCATCGACGACGCCGAATCGCATTTCGTCTGCCAGGTCACCCCGGTGGCTCCTGATGCTGTCCAGGGTTCCGAAACCGAAGCCCTGCGCCGCGCGATCGTGGCCCAGTTCGAGCAGTACGTCAAACTCAACAAGAAGATCCCGCCCGAGATCCTGACCTCGCTGGCGGGCATCGACGATGCCGGCCGCCTGGCCGACACCATCGCGGCGCACCTGCCCCTGAAGCTCGAGCAAAAGCAGAAAATGCTCGAGATCCTGGGTACGTCCGAGCGCCTGGAAGGCTTGCTGACGCAACTGGAAACGGAAATCGACATTCTTCAGGTCGAAAAGCGCATCCGTGGCCGCGTCAAGAAGCAGATGGAAAAAAGCCAGCGCGACTACTACCTGAACGAACAGGTCAAGGCTATCCAGAAAGAGCTGGGTGAAGGCGAAGAGGGTGCCGACATCGAAGAGCTCGAAAAGAAGATCATTGCCGCGCACATGCCCAAAGAGGCGCGCAAGAAGGCCGATGCCGAGCTCAAGAAGCTCAAGCTGATGTCGCCCATGTCAGCGGAAGCGACGGTGGTGCGCAACTACATCGACACGCTCATCAATCTTCCCTGGAAGAAAAAGAGCAAGATCAACAGCTCCATTGGCAATGCCGAGAAAGTGCTCGACGACGATCACTACGGGCTGGAAAAGGTCAAGGAGCGCATCCTGGAATACCTGGCCGTGCAGCAGCGCGTCGACAAGGTCAAAGCGCCCATTCTGTGCCTGGTGGGCCCTCCGGGCGTGGGCAAAACCTCGCTGGGGCAGTCCATTGCGCGCGCCACGAATCGCAAGTTCGTGCGCATGGCGCTGGGCGGCGTGCGCGACGAAGCCGAGATTCGCGGCCATCGTCGTACGTACATCGGTTCGATGCCTGGCAAGATCGTGCAGAACATGAGCAAAGTCGCGGTACGCAATCCCTTGTTCCTGCTTGACGAGATCGACAAGCTGGGCATGGACTTCCGCGGCGACCCATCTTCGGCGCTGCTGGAAGTGCTCGACCCCGAACAGAACCACACCTTCCAGGACCACTACATCGAGGTCGATTTCGACCTGTCCGATGTCATGTTCGTGGCGACTAGCAACACGCTTAATATCCCGCCGGCGCTGCTGGATCGGATGGAAGTGATCCGCCTGTCGGGCTACACCGAAGACGAGAAGGTCCATATCGCACGGGACCATCTGCTGCCCAAGCTGCTGAAGAACAACGGCGTGAAAGAATCCGAGCTGACGGTCGATGATTCGGCGCTGCGCGATATCGTTCGCTATTACACCCGCGAGGCGGGCGTGCGGGCGCTCGAGCGCGAAGTAGGCAAGATTTGCCGCAAGGTCGTCAAGGAACTGCTGGCGCAAGCCGACAAGGCCAAGGCCGAAGGCCAGTCCGTAAAGACGGGCGCGCCGGCGCATGTAGATGCCGACAATCTCAGCGATTACCTGGGCGTGCGGCGCTACGCCTTTGGCATGGCCGAAAAAGAAAACCAGGTGGGCCAGGTAACCGGCCTGGCCTGGACCGAGGTGGGTGGCGACCTGCTCACGATCGAAGTGGCCGACATGCCGGGCAAGGGCGTCATCCAGCGTACCGGCTCACTCGGCGATGTCATGAAAGAATCGGTCGAGGCTGCCCGCACGGTGGTGCGTTCGCGCGCACGCCGCCTGGGCTTTGCCGATAGCGTGTTCGAAAAGCACGATATGCACGTGCACGTGCCCGAAGGCGCCACCCCCAAGGATGGCCCGTCGGCGGGTATTGCCATCACCACGGCCATGGTGTCGGCTTTGTCGCGAATTCCCGTGCGCGCCGATGTGGCCATGACGGGTGAAATCACCCTGCGTGGCGAAGTATTGCCCATCGGCGGCTTGAAAGAAAAGCTGTTGGCGGCGCATCGCGGCGGCATCAAGTCCGTACTGATTCCCGAGGAAAACGTCAAAGACCTGGCCGAGATTCCGGACAACGTCAAGAACCACCTCGAGATCGTGCCTGTGCGCTGGATCGACAAGGTTCTGGAACTGGCGCTGGAGCGCCAGCCCGAGCCCTTGGCCGAAGAGGACGCGGTGAAAGAATCCTTGGTGGCCAAGCCTGCCGAGGCGGACGCGGCCGGGGACCCAATGTTCAAGCACTAAGCTGCCGCGCGGTTTGCGGTCATGGCAAAAGGGGCGTCTTTGCGGCGCCCCTTTTTATTGCGCGTGGCCCTGCGCTATCCAGGTTAATGCAGCGCCTGTGTGCGGATCAGGCCCACTGCGATACCTTCCAGAGCGAATTCCTGGGTGCCGTCGACCAGAATAGGGGAGAAGTCGGGGTTTTCGGGCAGCAGTTCGATGCGGCCTTGACGACGCTGCAGGCGCTTCACGGTGACATCATCGCCGAGGCGGGCAACGACGATCTGGCCGTTGCGAGCGTCGGCCGCGCGTTTGACGGCCAGCAGGTCGCCTTCGAGGATACCGGCGTCGCGCATGCTCATGCCGCGGACTTTCAGCAGGTAGTCGGGGGTTTGCGCGAATAGGCCCGGATCGACACCGATTTCGCGTTCGACATGTTCGGCCGCCAGGATGGGGCTACCCGCCGCCACCCGGCCTATCAGTGGCAACAACAGGCGGCCCATGGCATCGGCCAGCCCAGTTGCCGCGGAGGCCGCCGCTTCCACGGGCGAGGCACCGGTTTCGACCGGGGTTTTCAGGCGGATGCCGCGCGATGCGCCGGCGGTAAGTTCAATGGCGCCCTTGCGGGCCAAGGCCTTCAGGTGGTCTTCGGCGGCATTGGGAGAACGAAACCCCAGTGCCCGCGCGATTTCGGCGCGGGTGGGCGGGAAACCGGTGCGCGCGACGGTCTGCCGGATGAGATCCAGGATTTCCTGTTGGCGGTCGGTGAGTTTGCTGGCCATGGCGATGATCCGGAAAACGGACTGTATGGATATACAGCGATTCTGGATGAGCCGGCGCAAAAAAGCAAGGGCCCGGGCCAAGCCGGGCGGGGCGCCCATGAAAAAGGGGCCCGTTCTTGCGGCGGGGCCCCTGTCAGGTGACAAGCGTGCTTATTGCTTGATGACCGCGGCAATGGCCTTTGCTACGACATCGATGTTGCGGCTGTTCAGGGCGGCCACGCAGATGCGGCCGCTGGACACGGCGTAGATGCCGTGCTCTTCGCGCAATACATCGACCTGGGCGGCGGTCAGGCCGGAATACGAGAACATGCCGCGCTGCTGCAGCACGAAGCTGAAATCCTGCGTGACGCCGGCCGCCTTGATCTTCTCGACCAATTGCTGGCGCATCAGGCGGATACGGTCGCGCATTCCGGCCAGTTCCTGTTCCCACAGCGCGTACAGTTCGGGCGTGTTGAGCACCGTGGACACCACTGTGCCGCCATGGGTGGGCGGATTGGAGTAGTTGGTGCGTATCACGCGCTTGAGCTGGCTGAGCACGCGCTTGGCTTCGTCTTGATTGCCGGCCACGACGGTCAGGGCACCCACGCGTTCGCCGTACAGCGAGAACGATTTCGAGAACGACGAGCTGATCAGCATGGTCAGCCCCAGGTCGGCGAACAGGCGCACCACCGCGGCATCTTCTTGCAAGCCAGAGCCGAAACCCTGATAGGCGATGTCCAGGAAGGGCACCAGGTTGCGGGCCTTGACCACCTGGGCGATCTGTTGCCACTGTTCAGCAGTGGGGTCGACACCGGTGGGGTTATGGCAGCACGCGTGCAAAACCACGATGGTTTGCGCCGGGGCGGCTTGCAGCGAAGCCAGCATGCCTTGGAAGTCCAGGCCGTGCGTGGCGGCATCGTAGTAGGCGTAGTTTTCGACCGGGAAGCCCGCGCGCTCGAACAGGGCGCGGTGGTTTTCCCAACTGGGGTTGCTGATCAGCACCTTGGACTGCGGCAACAGTTGGCGCAGGAAATCGGCGCCGATCTTCAGTGCCCCGGTGCCGCCCAGGGCCTGGGCCGTCAGTACCCGGCCTTCGGCGGCCAGGGCGGAATCGGCCCCCAGCAGCAGGGTCTGGGCCCCCTTGTTGTATCCGGCGATGCCCTCGATGGGCAGGTAGCCGCGTGCGGCGGCTGCTTCGACGCGGGCAATTTCAGCCTTGCGGACTGCCGCCAGCAGCGGAATGCGGCCGTCGTCGTCGTAATACACGCCCACGCCCAGATTGACTTTACCGGGGCGGGTATCGGCGTTGTACTGTTCGTTCAGCCCCAGGATGGGGTCGCGCGGCGCAAGTTCGACGGAATCGAAAAGAGAGCTCATGAGGTTCGGTAAGGGTATGTGGACGCGGGGGGCGCTGCTGTGGATAATGGGGGGTTTACCCTGAGACAGTCTAGCATGACCGATCCTGGATTCGTCGATTTTCCTGATAGCCCCTTTCACCTGTACCAGCCTTATCCGCCAGCGGGCGACCAGCCCGCCGCGATCGAGGGCCTGGCAGCGGGCATCCAGGATGGCCTGATGTACCAGACCCTGCTGGGCGTGACCGGCTCGGGCAAGACATACACCATGGCCAACATCATCGCCCGGCTGGGCCGGCCGGCCCTGGTGCTGGCGCCCAACAAGACGCTGGCGGCGCAGTTGTACGCGGAAATGCGCGAGTTCTTCCCCAAGAATGCAATCGAGTATTTCGTTTCCTACTACGACTACTACCAGCCCGAGGCATACGTTCCCACTCGCGACCTGTTCATCGAGAAAGACTCGTCCATCAACGAGCACATCGAACAAATGCGCCTGTCGGCGACCAAAAGCCTGCTCGAGCGCCGCGACACCATTATCGTGGGCACCGTCTCGTGCATCTACGGTATCGGCAATCCCGGCGACTACCACGCCATGGTGCTCATCCTGCGCTCGGGCGATCGTATTTCGCGGCGCGAGGTGCTGGCGCGGCTGGTGGCCATGCAATATACGCGCAACGACGCCGACTTCACGCGCGGCACGTTCCGGGTGCGTGGCGAGACGCTCGATATCTTCCCGGCAGAAAGCCCCGAACTGGCGCTGCGCCTGATGCTGTTCGATGACGAGATCGAATCGCTCGAATTATTCGACCCCCTGACCGGCCGGGTCCGCCAGAAAGTGCCGCGGTTTACTGTCTATCCGGGCTCGCACTACGTCACGCCGCGCGATACGGTCCTGCGGGCCATCGAGACCATCAAAGAAGAGCTGCGCGCACGCCTGACACTGCTGACCGCCGAGGGCCACCTGGTCGAGGCGCAGCGCCTCGAACAGCGTACCCGCTTCGACCTCGAAATGCTGCAGGAACTGGGCTTCTGCAAGGGCATCGAAAACTATTCGCGGCACCTGTCGGGCGCGGCGCCGGGCGATCCGCCGCCCACCCTGATCGATTACCTGCCGGCCGACGCCCTGATGTTCATCGACGAAAGCCACGTCACGATCGGCCAGCTGGGCGGCATGTACAAGGGCGACCGCTCCCGCAAAGAAACGCTGGTGCAATACGGCTTCCGGCTGCCATCGGCACTGGACAACCGGCCGCTGCGCCTCGAAGAGTTCGAGGCGCGCATGCGCCAGTGCGTGTTTGTTTCGGCCACGCCGGCTGCCTACGAGCAAGAACACGCCGACAATGTGGTCGAGCAGGTGGTGCGGCCCACCGGTCTGGTCGACCCGCAGGTCGAAGTGCGTCCGGCTCGCACGCAGGTCGACGACTTGCTGGGCCAGATCAAGCAGCGCGTGGCGCTCCAGGAGCGCGTGCTGGTCACCACGCTGACCAAGCGCATGGCCGAAGACCTGACCGACTTCCTGGCCGAGCATGGGGTGCGCGTGCGCTACCTGCATTCCGATATTGATACCGTCGAGCGTGTCGAGATCCTGCGCGACTTGCGCCTGGGCACGTTCGACGTGCTGGTGGGTATCAACCTGCTACGCGAAGGCCTGGATATTCCCGAAGTGTCGCTGGTGGCCATTCTGGATGCTGACAAGGAAGGCTTCCTGCGTTCCGAGCGCAGCCTGATCCAGACCATCGGGCGGGCGGCCCGCAACCTGAACGGCCATGCCATCCTGTATGCCGATAACGTCACTGCTTCCATGAAGCGTGCCATGGACGAAACCGAGCGGCGACGCAACAAACAGTTGCAATTCAACGTCGATCACGGCATTACCGCGCGCGGCGTCAGCAAGGCCGTGCGCGAACTCATCGACGGTATTGTCGCGCCGGCTCGCCACGATACCCTTGAGGCGGGCATCGCGCCCGAAGTGCTGGCCGACGAAAAGGCCGTGGCCCGCGAGATCCGCCGCCTGGAAAAACTCATGACAGACCATGCCCGCAACCTGGAATTCGAGCAGGCCGCGGCTGCGCGCGATGCGCTCAATGCGCTCAAGCAGCGGGTGCTGCTCGACGGCATTGGCTAGCGCCCGGCGGCAGGTCGAATCGGCCCCGCGGCGGGGCAGTGCTGCATTGCGGGCAAACCCACGGTTTTGTTACTGCTGGGCTGAAAAATAGTTGATGTGTCACTTTCGATCATTGTATTAAGCTATTGATTTTATAAATAAAAATAATCAATGCCGGGCAGTTGGGCTTGCTTGCGCAATTGCAAAAAAAACTTGCTATATTCCGGGTTTTCCCTCAGACTTGCACCCATGATGACCAAGGTACTTTTCGTTTGCATGGGTAATATCTGTCGCTCCCCAAGCGCAGAGGGCGTTTTTCGCCATTTGGTGAACGATGCCGGTTTGAGCGATGTCGTGCGTGTGGATTCCGCAGGCACGCATGCCTATCACATTGGCGAGGCCCCCGACGCCCGGGCCCAGGCCGCCGCTCGCAAGCGCGGCTATGAGATCAACCACTGCGAGGCCCGGCAGGTTACCGCCGACGACTTCCGCGAGTTCGATCTCATCCTGGTCATGGATTGGGACAACCTGTCGGCGCTGCAGCAGCAGTGCCCCAAGGCATATCAGCACAAGTTGATGTTGTTGATGCGTTTTGCCAACGAATTCGAAGAAGCCACGGTGCCCGACCCTTATTATGGCGGCCCCGAAGGTTTCGGCAAAGTGCTCGACTATCTTGAAGATGCCTGTCAAGGCGTCCTGGAACTGGTCCGCAAGCGGGCCACCCAATACCAGGCAGCCTGATCGCCGGTTGGCCGGCCCTGAAAAACCGCGCTATGGCGCGGTTTTTTGCGATTGAGATGGCTTAGCAATTTAGTCGGGAATTTGCTATACTTGACGCAATTACTCAGGTATTGGACGCTTCATTCGGGCGCCCAGCCGGTTTCAACAGGAATCCACCATGCGGCTTACTACGAAAGGGCGTTTCGCGGTTACTGCGATGATCGACCTGGCCATGCGGCAGCACAGCGGTCCGGTGACTCTCGCGGCCATCAGCCAGCGCCAGAATATTTCGCTTTCTTACTTGGAACAGTTGTTCGGCAAATTGCGCCGGCACGAACTGGTCGACAGCGTACGCGGCCCCGGCGGCGGCTATTCGCTGGCCCGGTTGGCTCGTAACGTGACGGTTGCCGACATCATCTTTGCGGTCGATGAACCCCTGGACGCCACCAACTGCGGCGGCAAGCATGACTGCACCAGCGGCAACGACGGCAAGTCAGGCAAGTGCATGACGCACGAGCTCTGGACGACCCTGAATCGCAAGATGGTCGATTACCTGGATTCCGTGTCCCTGCAAGACCTGGTCGACCAACAGCGACTGCGCCAGTTGCAGGAGGCCACCAAGGCGGCGCAGGGTTGCACCGCCGTGCGGGTAGAGCGCGGTGCCGCAGGCGCCCCCGCGGTTTCCAGCCCCGCCATCGCCGTTGACGCCACCGTATAAGCAGGAGTAGCAACACATGACCACCCGTCCGATCTACCTTGATTATTCCGCCACCACGCCCGTCGATCCCCGCGTGGTCGAGAAAATGGTGCCCTGGCTGTACGACAACTTCGGCAATCCGGCATCGCGCAGCCATGCTTTCGGCTGGGAAGCCGAGGAAGCGGTCGAGAACGCCCGCCAGGAAGTGGCCAATCTGGTCAACGCCGACCCGCGTGAGATCATCTGGACCTCGGGCGCCACCGAATCGGACAACCTGGCCATCAAGGGCGCTGCCAATTTCTACGCCGAGCGCGGCAAGCACATCATCACGGTCAAGACCGAGCACAAGGCAGTACTGGATACCTGTCGTGAGCTCGAGCGCCAGGGCTTCGAGCTTACCTATCTGGATGTGCGCGACGATGGCCTGGTCGATCTGGATGCGTTCAAGGCGGCGTTGCGGCCCGATACCATCCTGGTGTCGATCATGATGGTGAACAACGAAATCGGCGTGATCCAGGACATCGAGACACTGGGGGAAATCTGCCGCGAGAAGGGCATTATTTTCCATGTGGACGCGGCTCAAGCTACGGGCAAGGTCCAAATCGACCTGCAGAAGCTCAAGGTCGACCTGATGTCGTTCTCGGCCCACAAGACCTATGGCCCCAAGGGTATCGGCGCGCTGTATGTGCGGCGCAAGCCGCGTGTGCGCATCGAGGCGCAGATGCACGGCGGCGGCCACGAGCGTGGCTTCCGGTCGGGCACGCTGGCTACCCACCAGATCGTCGGCATGGGCGAGGCTTTCCGTTTGGCCCGCGAGGAAATGGGAACCGAGAACGAGCGCATCCGCATGCTGCGCGACCGTTTGTGGGTGGGCTTGTCGCAAATCGAGGAAACCTATCTGAACGGCAGTCTCGAGCAGCGCGTGCCGCATAACCTGAACGTCAGCTTCAATTACGTCGAGGGTGAGTCGCTGATCATGGCCATCAAGGAATTGGCTGTTTCCAGCGGGTCGGCCTGCACCTCGGCCAGTCTCGAGCCGTCTTATGTGCTGCGCGCACTGGGCCGCAACGACGAACTGGCGCACAGCTCGATCCGCTTCACCCTGGGCCGGTTCACCACCGAACAGGAAATCGACTACACGATCGAACTGATCAAGAGCCGCGTGGGCAAGCTGCGCGATATGTCGCCGCTGTGGGAAATGGCCCAGGCGGGCATCGACCTGAACACTGTACAGTGGGCCGCCCACTGAGCGCCCGCGCGATCGACACAGGAGAAACATCATGGCATACAGCAGCAAAGTTCTGGATCACTACGAGAATCCCCGCAACGTGGGTTCGTTCGACAAGGGCGACGACTCGGTGGGTACCGGCATGGTCGGCGCGCCCGCTTGTGGCGACGTGATGAAACTGCAGATCAAGGTCAGCGAGTCGGGTGTCATCGAAGACGCGCGCTTCAAGACTTACGGTTGCGGTTCGGCCATTGCCTCGAGCTCGCTGGTTACCGAATGGGTCAAGGGCAAGACGCTGGACGAAGCGCTCGACATCCGCAACACCCATATCGCCGAAGAGCTGGCCTTGCCGCCCGTGAAAATCCACTGCTCGATCCTGGCCGAAGACGCCATCAAGGCGGCGGTGCAGGACTACAAGGAAAAGCACGCGTCGCCGGCCGAGGCCGACGCCGCGGCAGTTGCGGCGGTGAACTGAAATGTCCGTTACCCTGACCCAGCAGGCGGCCTCGCACATCGGGCGCTACCTGCAAAAGCGCGGCAAGGGCGTAGGCCTGCGGTTGGGCGTGCGCACCACCGGATGCTCGGGCATGGCTTACAAGCTTGAGTACGTGGATGAGCCCACGGCCGAAGACATGGTTTTCGAGAGCTTCGGCGTCAAGGTATTCGTAGACCCCAAGAGTTTCTCTTACCTGGAAGGCACCGAGCTCGACTATGCGCGCGACGGCTTGAACGAGGGCTTCAAGTTTCGCAACCCCAACGAAAAGGCGACCTGCGGCTGCGGCGAGTCGTTCACGGTGTAGGTCTTGGTGGCAGACGACCATTTCAGCCTGTTTGACCTGCCCGCACGGTTCGATGTAGATGTCCAGGCACTTGAACGCGCCTGGCGTGCCGTGGCCGCCCAGGTGCACCCCGACCGCTATGCCACCGCCAGCCCGGCCGAGCGCCGTGTGGCCATGCAGTGGGCGGCGCGCGCCAACGAGGCCTACCGGCAATTGCGCGATCCGCTCTTGCGGGCGCGCTATCTGTGCGAGCAGGGGGGCGTGGATCTGCAGACCGAAAGCAACACCGCAATGAACTCGGCGTTCCTGATGCAGCAGATGCAATGGCGCGAGATGCTGGATGACGCGCGCCACGATCCTGCCGTGTTTGCCACGCTGGAGACCGAACTTGGCGAGGCGCGCCGGCAGATGCGCGACACCCTGGCCACGCTGCTCGACGAACGCCAAGACTACGCTGCCGCTGGTGCCAAGGTACGCGAATGGATGTTCGTCGAAAAACTGGCGCAAGAGCTGGCGGCCGCCCGGCCGACCGACTAGCCGCATCGGCCCGGCCCGCGCCGCGCTGTTTCCCCGCTTTCCTATCCCAAGCTTAATCATGGCCTTATTGCAGATTTCCGAGCCTGGCGAGTCGCCCGCGCCGCACCAACGCAAGCTGGCGGTGGGCATCGACCTGGGCACGACCAATTCCCTGGTCGCCGCCGTGCGCAGCAGCACGCCCGAAGTGCTGCGCGATGCCGATGGGCAGGCGCTGCTGCCTTCGGCGGTGCGCTATTTCGCCGACGGCAAGGTGGCCATCGGCGGGCAAGCGCTGGCACAACAAGCTGCCGACCCGTTCAATACCGTTGTCTCGGTCAAGCGCTTCATGGGGCGCTCGTTGGATGAGGCGCGCGCCAGCGGTGCGCCTTACGAGTTCGTCGAGGCCCCCGGTATGGTGCGGCTGCGTACGGTACAGGGCGAGCTCAGCCCGGTGGAAGTGTCGGCGCAGATCCTGGCGGTATTGCGCCAGCGTGCCGAAGACGTACTGGGCGACGACCTGGTGGGCGCGGTCATTACCGTGCCTGCCTATTTCGACGATGCCCAGCGCCAGGCTACGCGCGATGCCGCGCGGTTGGCCGGCCTGAACGTGCTGCGCCTGTTGAACGAGCCCACGGCAGCCGCCATCGCCTATGGGCTGGATCAGGCGGCTGAAGGCACGTATGCCGTATACGACCTGGGAGGCGGCACGTTCGACGTGTCCATCCTGCGCCTGACCAAGGGCGTGTTCGAAGTCGTTGCCACGGGCGGCGATACGGCGCTGGGTGGCGACGATTTCGACTGGGCCATCAGCGAATTCGCCCGCGCCACGCTGGGCGATGCGCCGTTGATACCGGCTGACCGCCGCACGGTGCTGGTAGCGGCCCGTGCGGCGCGCGAAGCGTTGTCGCAAGAGTCGTCCGTTGCGCTGCGCGCCACGCTGCAAGACGGCCGCGCGCTGGACCTGACCCTGACTCGCGAACAGTTCGAGCAATTGGCCGAGCCGCTGGTGCGCCGTACCCTGGATCGAGCCCGGGCGGCGCTGCGCGATGCCGGCTTGACCGTGTCCGACGTCAAGGGTGTGGTGATGGTGGGCGGTGCGACCCGCATGCCGGTCATCCAGCGGGCCGTGGGCGCGTTGTTCGGCACCGAGCCGCTGGTCGAGCTTGATCCGGACCAGGTGGTGGCACTGGGAGCGGCCCTGCAGGCCAATTTGCTGGCGGGCAATCGCCTGCCCGGCGAAGACTGGTTGCTGCTCGATGTCATTCCCTTGTCGCTGGGCCTGGAAACCATGGGGGGCCTGGTCGAGCGCATCATTCCGCGCAACAGCACCATTCCGGTCGCGCGCGCCCAGGAATTCACTACATTCAAAGATGGGCAGGGCGCCATGAGCTTGCACGTGGTGCAGGGCGAGCGCGAGCTGATATCCGATTGCCGCTCGCTGGCGAGTTTCGAGTTGCGCGGCATTCCACCCATGGTGGCAGGCGCGGCGCGTATCCGCGTGACCTTCCAGGTGGATGCCGATGGCTTGCTCAGCGTCACGGCCCGCGAACAAAGCACCGGTGTCGAGGCGGCAGTGTCGGTCAAGCCGTCGTACGGCCTGTCTGACGACGAAATCACGCGCATGCTGGCCGACAGCGTTGCGCAGGCCGACAGCGACGCCCAAGCCCGCATGCTGCGCGAGCAGCAGGTTGAAGCCCGCCGGCTGGTCGAATCTGTGCATGCCGCGCTGGCCGCCGATGGCGACTTGCTGGATGCCGACGAGCGCCGCCTGGTGGATGAGTGCCTGCAGGCGGCGGCCGCGGCCCAGGACGCCGACGATGCGGATGCCGTCCGAAGCGCTGTCAAGGCCCTGTCGGACGCCACCGAGGAATTTGCCGCCCGGCGCATGGACCGCGGTATCCGCGCGGCCCTGGCCGGCCGTAAACTGGACGAAATCGCCTGATCGAACCGCCCGAAGTATGCCCAAACTGACTGTATTGCCTCATCCAGACGTGTGCCCCGAGGGCGCTGTGATCGAAGACGCGCCGCAAGGAAAATCCATCTGCCGCGTGCTGCTCGATAACCACATCGAGATCGAGCATGCCTGCGAATTGTCGTGCGCCTGCACGACCTGTCACGTGATCGTACGCGCGGGGTTTTCTTCGCTGGAAGACGCCACCGACGACGAAGAAGACTTGCTGGACAAGGCCTGGGGCCTGAGCTCCACGTCGCGGCTGTCGTGCCAGGCCCTGGTTGCCGATGCCGACCTGACGGTCGAGATTCCCAAGTACACGATCAACCACGCCAAAGAGGAACACTGATGAAGTGGGTCGACACATACGATATCGCCGCTGCATTGGCCGATACGCATCCCGACGTGGATCCGAACACGGTGCGTTTTACGCAGTTGCGCGAGTGGGTCATTGCCTTGCCCGGCTTCGATGATGATCCCTCCCACAGCGGCGAAAAAATCCTGGAGGCCATCCAGATGGCCTGGATCGACGAAGCGGCCTGATCCATGACCACGCCCACCCGACTGCGCTTCGGCCTGGCCGCCAATCGCCTGCACCATGAAACGCCCGATGCGGCGCTGTTCAACTGGCTGCGGACCAGTTCGCCGGCCATCCGCGAACTGGGCGTGCAACTGCATACGGTAGGGCGAACCCACGACGCGATCGTGCGCGAAGGCATGTTGCAGGGGTATCCGGGCCTGATCCGCTATCCCTATGGCCGCGAAGGCGGCCTGATGAAACTGGTGGCGCGGGTGACCGAGGGCCGCGACGGCGAGGCGCCATTCGACGGCGCCATTTACCTGATCGATCCGGTCGACCCGTCATCGATCTTTCCCGAGGCCCTGGCGCTGAAGCGTCAGTGCATCACGCATGGGCGGCCGTTCATTTCGACCTTGGCGGGCGCCATCGAATGGATGGAGGTCGAGCGGCTGCATGCCGGATGGGTGCCTGATCCGTCGGTGGCGCGCCTGTTCGATTTCGGCCGCCACACGCTGGCGTTGATTTCTCACGACGCACTCAAAGACGAAATGGTGGCATTTGCCGCCGATCATTTCGAGCTGCTGTCGCAGTTTGCACGGCGCGTGGCCACGGGCACCACTGGTGCGCGCCTGAACGAGCTGGCGTGGTCGCGCGGCTGGCCGGCGGATCGTCCGTGGGTGCAGCGCTACCTGAGCGGCCCGCTGGGCGGCGATGCCCAGATTGCCGAACTGGTGCTGGAACACCAATGCCAGCGCGTCATTTTCTTCGAGGATCCGCACGTCGCGCGCCAGCACGAGGCCGACATCCAGTTGCTGGAGCGTGCGGTGCGCGTGGTGACGGCCTCGGCCATCTGTGCGACTTCGCCATCGGTGGCGCGGCGCTGGGCCCAGGCCATGGAGCGCCGCGGCGCCTGAGGCGGGGCCACGCGTTTAGCGTGGCCGTTTCATCAGCGCGGCAATCGCGCAGGCAATCGACAGTACCAACAACAGGGCGGCAATGCGCAGCAAGCCGGTGCCGCCCAGCACATCGCCACCGCCGACCACTGTGTCGGATATGCCGCCCAGCCAGAGCAGGGCGCAGAACAGCGCCAGGATGAACAGCAGCACGGCCGCGCTGGCCAGCAGCGTCAGCATCAGGCGGCCGGCGCGCGGCGGCGCTGTCAGCGTGCGGCGCTTGGGCAGCACCACATACAGCAGCAGAACGATGAAGGCCACGATGATCAGCAGCTTGACGAGCATGGTGGCCGGATCCTTTTAGTGCGTGTTGCCAGGGTTCAGTCTTCGGGCCGCAGGTGGGGAAAGAGAATGACGTCGCGGATGCTGGGGCTGTCGGTCAGCAGCATGACCAGGCGGTCGATGCCGATGCCGCAGCCGCCGGTGGGAGGCATGCCGTATTCGAGCGCCCTGATGTAGTCGGCATCGAAATACATGGCTTCTTCGTCGCCCGCGTCCTTGGCCTCGACCTGGGCGCGGAAGCGTTCGGCCTGGTCTTCGGGGTCATTCAGCTCGGAGAACCCGTTGGCGATTTCGCGGCCGGTCATGAACAGTTCAAAGCGTTCGGTGATGCCAGGGCGGGTATCCGAGGCGCGGGCCAGCGGCGACACCTCGATCGGGTAGTCGATGATGTAGGTGGGGTTCCAGAGCTGCGCTTCGGCGGTTTCCTCGAACAGCGCCAGTTGCAGCGCGCCCAGGCCAGCCCGCGACAGCACCGGGCCGTTCACGTCGGCACCCAGTTTCTTCAGTTCGGCACGCACGAAGCCGGCGTCGTCGAGCTGGGCCTGGGTGTAGCCCGGGGCGTACTTCAGGATGGCTTCGCAGATGGTCAGGCGATCGAACGGCCTGGACAGGTCGAGCTCGCGTTCCTGGTAGGTGAGTACCGCGCTGCCGGTGGCGGCAATGGCCGCCTCGCGCAGGATCTTCTCGGTGAAGTCCATCAGCCACCGGTAGTCTGCGTAGGCAGCATAGAACTCCATCATGGTGAATTCGGGGTTGTGCCGGGGGCTGACGCCTTCGTTGCGGAAATTGCGGTTGACCTCGAACACGCGCTCGAAGCCGCCCACGATCAGGCGCTTCAGGTATAGCTCGGGCGCAATACGCAGGAACATTTCCATGTCGAGCGCATTGTGGTGCGTGACGAACGGCTTGGCGGCCGCGCCGCCCGGAATCGGGTGCAGCATCGGCGTCTCGACTTCCAGGAAACCGGCATCGAGCATGACCTGACGTATGCTGCCCACCGCCTTGCTGCGCACTTCGAATGTGCGGCGCGTGGCGTCGGTCATGATGAGATCGACGTAGCGCTGGCGGTAACGCAGTTCCTGGTCGGCCACGCCGTGGAATTTGTCGGGCAGCGGCCGCAGCGACTTCGACAACAAGCGGGCGGTGGCGGCATGCACCGACAGTTCGCCCTTGTTGGTCTTGAACACCGAACCTTCGATCGCGATGATGTCGCCGATATCCCATTGCTTGAAGGCAGCATAGGCCTCGTCGCCCAGCGTGCCGCGGTCGAGATAGATCTGGATGCGGCCGCTGCCGTCTTGCAAGGTGGCGAAGCTGGCTTTGCCCATCACGCGCTTGAGCATCATGCGGCCCGCCACTTTGGCCTGCACGCCGGCAGCGGCCAGGGTTTCCTGGTCTTGTTCGCCATATTGGCGATGCAGGTCGGCGGCGCGCGCGTCCGGCACGAAGTCATTGGGATACGCAACGCCGGCTTCGCGCAGTTTGGTCAGCTTGGCGCGCCGTTCGGCGATCAAGCGGTTTTCGTCCTGGGGGGCCGCGGCGGGCGAGTGATCGGTCATGATGGGTCAGTCGTAATTGCGGATATCGTCGATTTCGGTGGTGCCGAAGTCGTCGCGGTCGAGGTAGGCCACGATGCGGGCGGCCACGCCGGCGGGCGCGGCCAGCTTGCCGGTGGCATGGAATTCCTGGAACTTGGCCAACGCCGGAAAGCTGGCGGGGTCGCTGGCGCGGATGGTTTCCTGCATGCCGGTATCGACAATGCCGGGAGCCAGGGCGACGGCGCGCACGCCCTGGGCGCCTTGTTCCTGGTTGAGCACACGGGTGTACATGTCGAGGGCGGCTTTCGTGGCGCAGTACACACCCCAGCCGGCATTGGGATTGCGGCCGGCGCCAGACGAAATATTCAGTACCCGGCGATCGGCCTGCAGGCCTTGTACGGCCGTGACGAAATGCGCGGTCAGCAGCATCACTGCGGACACGTTCAGGTTGAACGCAGCGGCGATGGCCGGGCCGTCTGCCAGCGCAGCAGCCGCGGCCACGGGTTGCACGGTGCCGGCGTTGTTGATCAGCAGGTAGCGCCCGGCATCGCGCGGCAGGGCGGCGCCGATGCGCTCGGCGGCTTGCGCGGCTGCCTGCAGGTCGGACAGGTCGACCTGGATCTGTTCCAGGTCGGCGCCCTGGGCCTGGGCATGGGCGGCCAGCTCGGGGTCGGCGCGGCGGGCCAGGGTGATCAGCCGGGTGCCGGGCCGGGCCAGGCCGCGGGCCAGCGCGGCGCCAATGCCGCGCGAGGCGCCGGTCAGGATTGCGATCGTGTCGGTCATGCGCTTGCCTCTTCAGGATAGGGGGTGCCGGCGGGCACCCGCGGGATCACACGCCTTGCTTCAGGCTGGCCTGGATGAAGGGATCCAGGTCGCCGTCGAGCACCTTCTGGGTATTGGAGATTTCCACGTTCGTACGCAGGTCCTTGATGCGGCTCTGGTCGAGCACGTACGAGCGGATCTGGTGGCCCCAGCCCACGTCGGTCTTGGAGTCTTCGAGCTTTTGCTGTTCGGCCATGCGGTTGCGCATCTCGAGCTCGTAAAGCTTGGATTTCAGCATCTGCATGGCTTCGGCGCGGTTGCGGTGCTGGGAACGATCGTTCTGGCACTGGACCACGATGCCGGTGGGTATGTGGGTCAGGCGCACGGCCGAGTCGGTCTTGTTGATGTGCTGCCCGCCCGCGCCGCTGGCGCGATAGGTATCGACGCGCAGATCGGCCGGATTGACTTCGATCTCGAACGAGTCGTCGACCTCGGGGTAGACGAACACGCTGGCGAACGAGGTGTGCCGACCGCCGGAGGAGTCGAACGGGCTTTTGCGCACCAGGCGATGCACGCCGGTTTCGGTGCGCAGGTAGCCGAAGGCGTAGTCGCCCTCGAGCTTGATGGTGGCCGATTTGATGCCGGCGACTTCACCTTCGGATTCTTCCAGGATCTCGGCCTTGAAGCCCTTGCGCTCGGCGTACTTCAGGTACTGCCGCAGCAGCATCGATGCCCAGTCTTGCGCTTCTGTGCCGCCGGCGCCGGCCTGGATGTCGAGGAAGCAGTTCAGCGGATCGGCCGGATTGGCGAACATCCGGCGAAATTCCAGGCCCTCGAGCTGTTGCTGGAAGCCGTCGGCGTCGGCCTCGATGGATTCCAGCGTGGCGTCGTCGTCGTCGGCCGAAGCCAGGTCGAATAATTCCTGGGAATCGGCGATGCCGGTGCGCAGGGCGGTCAGGGTGTCGACCACGTCTTCCAGGGATTTTTTTTCACGGCCCAGGTCCTGGGCGTGCTTGGGGTCGTTCCAGACGGCCGGGTCTTCGAGCTCGGCGTTGACGACCTGCAGGCGTTCGGCCTTCAGATCGTAGTCAAAGATACCCCCGTAGCGCCTGCTCGCGCTGCGCGTAGTCGGCAATGCGGGCGGCGAGCTGGTTCTGACGTTCGGCTTCCATGGTGCTTCCTGGTGGGTATTAGTGCGAAACCCAGCATTTTAGCGTGGTTTATTCGGCGTGCTCGATGACAAGCTGGGCCGACACCATGCCATTCCATACGTTGGGTTCCAGGCGATAGGCCACCTGGACGTGCTCGGGCAGCGACTGGTCGTGCCCGAACCAGATGGCGTCGAAGCGTTGGTGGCTGCGTTCGAGCGACAGCTTCAGGTGCTTTTCGCCTACCAGGCGCTGGTTGCGCACGATGAACTCGTCCAGGAACAAGGGGGCTGCGAAGCCGGCTCCCCAGACTTGCTGCTGCAGCAGCGTGGCGACGTCGGCGTTGGCATAGCCCGATTCGAGCGATCCGTCGGTCTCGAGCAGCGGCTCGAATGCGTCGCGGCCGGTCAGCTCGCGCACCGCAGCGTCAAAAGCCGGCCCGAAGGCGGGAAAATCGTGCAGCCCGAGGGTCAGGCCGGCGGCCATGGCGTGGCCGCCAAACTTGCGGATCAGGCCGGGATGGCGCTTGGAGACCAGGTCGAGCGCATCGCGCAGGTGTACGTCGGGAATCGAGCGGCCCGAGCCCCGGATTTCGTCGTCGCCGGCAGGGGCGAAAGCCAGTGTGGGACGCCAGTATTTCTCTTTCAGGCGCGAGGCCACCAGGCCTACGACGCCTTGGTGCCAACCCGGATCGAACACGCATACGGTAGCGCCGCCGGCGCTGCCGGCCGCATCCATGGCGGCCATCGCCTGTTCGCGCATTTCCGCTTCGATACCGCGCCGTTCGCGATTGATCTGGTCGAGCTGGCGGGCCATGTCGAGCGCCTGCGCTTCGTCATCGGTGGTCAGGCAGGCAATGCCCAGGCTCATGTCGGCCAGCCGGCCGGCCGCGTTGATGCGCGGCCCCAGGGCAAAGCCGAGGTCGAAGCCGCTGGCGCTGCGGGGCTCGCGCGCGGCCACCGCGAACAAGGCCCGCAGGCCGGGCTGCATGCGGCCAGTGCGCATGCGCTGCAGGCCCTGGGTGACGAGCAGGCGGTTATTGCCGTCGAGCTTGACCACGTCGGCTACCGTGCCCAGCGCCACCAGGTCGGCCAATGCGTCCAGGCGCGGGCCGCCGTCGGGCGGGTAGGTGCCGCGGCGGCGCAGCTCGGCGCGCAGCGCGAGCATCAGGTAAAAGATCACGCCCACGCCCGCCAGGTTCTTGGACGGGAAGCCGCAACCCGGCTGGTTCGGATTGACGATGGCCAGGGCATCGGGCAGCGTGTCGCCCGGCAGGTGGTGGTCGGTGACCACCACGCCTATGCCGGCCGCGTTGGCGGCGGCCACGCCATCGACGCTGGCGATGCCGTTGTCCACGGTGATGATCAGGTCGGGCTTGCCGCTGTGGTGGACGCATGCCAGGTCGACCACGGCGGGTGACAGGCCGTAGCCGGTCTCGAAGCGGTTCGGCACCAGAAAATCGACGTCGGCGCCAAACGCCCGCAACGCGCGCAGGCCGACCGCGCACGCGGTGGCGCCGTCGCAGTCATAGTCGGCCACGATCAGCAGCCGCTTGCCCTGGGCAATGGCATCGGCCAGGATGCCAGCGGCATGGTCGACATGCGTCAGGCCGGCCGGCGGCAGCAGGGCGGGCCAGGCCAGGCGGGTCTGATCGGGGTGAGTGACGCCGCGCGCGGCCCATAGCCGGGCCAGCAGCGGATGGATGCCCGCGGCTTCGAGCACGCGGCGGGCATCGGGGTTGGTCGAGCGGACTGTCAGACGGGGCGAGACCACCAGGTGTTCCAGTTTTTCTTGGGCGCGGGCAGCCAGGCCAGCAGGCGGCCGCGCGGTTGCAGGGTCAGGGTGGCGCGTCGATCGGCACCCAGCAGGATCAGTTGTACGGGCTGGCCAGGCTGCCCGGCGGAGTTGGCCAGCGGCTGCAGGTGGCGCCGGTCGAGATCGGCCAGGGCATCGAGCCAGCCGGCCCAATCGGCGGCCCGGTGGGGCGCGTCGAGTTCGGCAGCCACCCGTGCGGCGGCGGCCTCGTGGGCGGGCCAGGCCGGTGCGCCGCCATACAGCCACAAAGCGTTGATCGGCGCCACGCCGCGGGCTGCGCGCGCCTCGTTGGCCGGGTGTTCGTGCCACACCATCTGGATTTCATTGAGCAGGCGGCGCCACGGGCGCATGGTGGGATCCTGGCCCCACCAGTCTCGCAGCGGATGGCCGGCCACCGCGGCGGGACTGGCGGTGACAGGCGCCAGCCCTTCGGGCAGGCGCAGCCGCCAGCGCCGCGGTACCAGGAATTGCACCGCGAAGCCGGCCGCCTCGATGCTGGAGCGGGCGTCGTTCAACAGGGCTACGCTTTCGTCGGAGCGTATATCCATCTGTTCGGGATCGAGCAGGGTGGCCTGGTCGGTGCCCAAGGCCAAATGGGTCAACTCGGCCAGCCAGACCGGCTGGCCATCGGCGGCGGTCGTGCCGGCGTGCAGCGGGCCCAATCCGGCGCCCAGGGGCGTACCGGGTGGCGGCTGATAGCCTGCCTGCTCCAGTTGCCAGGCCTCAAAGGGCGTACAGCCGTGCAAGCGTGGGTCGAAGCCCGCCACCCGGGCGGCGCCGGCCTGTAGCCAGCCATGCAGCACCGGCGCGCGCTGCGGCAGCAGCCGTGCCAATTCGCCGGCGACGGGCAGGGGCGGCAGGGCGCCCGGTATCACGATGAGCATGGAGCCGATTGTAGTCGCAGGCTGCCCGCGGGCTTGTGTCCCGGTTAATGCCATAATGCCTGGGTGCTGAAAATACCCTACGAACTCTGGATCGGCGCCCGCTACGCGGGCATGGCCCGGATCCGCCAGCGACGCGGCCGCCGCGATCGTTTCATATCCTTCATTGCCGCCACCTCGATGGCGGGTATTGCGCTGGGCGTGGCGGCCCTGATCGTCGTGCTGTCGGTGATGAACGGTTTCCAGAAAGAAGTGCGCGACCGCATGCTGTCGGTGCTGCCGCATATCGAACTGTATATCCCCGGCGCCGTACCCGAACGGGTGCTCGAGCAATGGCGGCAGTTCGCCGATGCCGCCGAGCGCAATACGGAAGTCAAGGGCGCGGCGCCATTCGTGGCCGCCCAGGCCATGCTGGCGCGCGGCCAGGCGCTGCGGGGCGTGCAGGTGCGCGGCATCGATCCGGGTACCGAGGGCCAGGTGTCCGACATTCCCCGCCAGATGAGCAGCGGCAAGCTATCCGACCTGAAGGCGGGCGGTTTCGGCGTGGTGCTGGGCAGCGACCTGGCCGACGGCCTGGGCGTGCATGTCGGCGACACGCTGCTGATGCTGGCCCCGCAAGGATCGATCAGCCCGGCGGGCTTCACGCCACGCATGCGGCAGTTCACGGTGGTGGGCACGTTCACGTCCGGCCACTATGAATACGATTCCAGCCTGGCGTTCATCGACGCCCAGGACGCAGCGCGGGTATTCCGCGACAGCGGCACCGCCGGCGTGCGCCTGCGCGTGCAAGATATGCAGCGCGCCCCGCAAGTGGCAAGCGAATTGTCCAAGGTGCTGCCGCCCTATGTCATGGCCAGCGACTGGTCGCGCAACAACCGCACCTGGTTCGCCGCGGTGCAGACTGAAAAACGCATGATGTTCTTGATCCTGGCGCTGATCGTGGCGGTGGCCGCGTTCAACCTGCTGTCGTCGCTGGTCATGGCCGTGAAAGACAAGCAATCGGATATCGCCATCCTGCGCACGCTGGGGGCCGGCCCTGGCGAAGTGGCCCGCATCTTCCTGGTGCAGGGCGCACTGATCGGCGTGGTCGGCACCATAGTCGGGGTGCTGGGGGGCATGCTGATTGCCTACAACATCCACATCATCGTGCCATTCATCGAAGGCCTGCTGGGCATTCATTTCCTGCCGCGCGAGATCTACTTCATCAGCGAATTGCCGTCGGATCCGCAATCGGGCGACATCATCACCATCGGCGTGACCTCGCTGGTGCTGTCGCTGCTGGCCACCCTGTATCCAAGCTGGCGCGCATCGCGCCTGCAACCCGCCCAGGTGCTTCGCCATGACTGACGCTTTGTTGACGCCGGGCAGCGATATTCCGGCCCTGCAGGCCAGCAATCTGGTGAAGGTCTACGACGAAGGCCCGGCGCGCATTCAGGTGCTCGACGATGTCAGCCTGACCGTCGCCCGCGGCGAGATGGTGGCCATCGTGGGGGCCTCGGGATCGGGCAAGAGCACCTTGCTGCACATCCTGGGCCTGCTCGACGTGCCCAGCACGGGCACGGTTACCGTGGATGGTGTCGCTGCCGCGGGCCTGTCCGAATCGCAGAAAAGCGCCCTGAGAAACCGCAGCCTGGGGTTCGTCTACCAATTCCACCATTTGTTGCCCGAATTCTCTGCGCTGGATAACGTTGCCATGCCGCTGATCGTGCGTCGAGAACGCCGCGATACTGCCCGCGAGGCGGCGCGCAACGTATTGGCCTTGGTGGGCCTGGCCGAGCGCGAAGGCCATTTTCCCGGCCAGTTGTCGGGGGGCGAACGGCAACGGGTGGCACTGGCGCGTGCGCTGGTGACCCGGCCGGCTTGCGTGCTGGCCGACGAGCCCACAGGCAACCTCGACCGGGGCACGGCGCACAAGATGTTCGAGCTGCTGACCCAGGTGAACCGTGAATCCGGCACAGCGTTTGCTATCGTGACGCACGATGCCGAACTGGCCGCGCTGGCCAACCGCCAATTGCTGATGGAACGCGGGCAACTGGTCTCGGGATAGCGCTGGCGCCGCGGCCTGACTGACACGCCATGCTGATCGACACGCACTGCCACCTGGATGCCGCCGAATTCGATGCCGACCGCCTGGACGTGGCGTGCCAGGCCCAGGCGGCCGGCGTGCGGGCCATTGTGATTCCGGCGATCGAGCGCGGCAATTTCACCGTCGTGCGCGAGCTGGCGCATCGAGTTGCAGGCGGGGCCTACGCGCTGGGCATACACCCCTTGTATGTCGGGCGTGCGCACGAAAACGACCTGCAGGCATTGCGCGAGGCGGTGGTCGCCGCGCTGGACGATCCGCGCTTTGTTGCCATAGGCGAGATCGGCCTGGATTTCTTCGTGCCCGCCATCGCCGCGGGCGAACCCCGCGCCCGCCAAGAACGTTTCTACGACGCACAGCTTGCCCTGGCGGCCGAATTCGACCTGCCGGTATTGCTGCACGTCAGGCGCTCGCAGGACATCTTGCTCAAGTATCTGCGCCGCCGGCCGGGCGTGCGTGGCGGCATCGCGCATGCATTCAATGGCAGCGCCCAGCAGGCACAGGCCTTCGTCGAGCGCGGTTTCGCACTGGGCCTGGGGGGCGCCATGACCTACCCGCGCGCCCTGCAGATACGCCGTCATGCCACAGGCATTGCACTGGACTGCCTGGTGCTGGAAACCGATGCACCGGATATTCCGCCCGCCTGGCTGCATCCCCCCATGCGGCGCAACGATCCGGCTCAATTGCCGCGCATTGCGCAAGTGTTGGCCGAATTGCGCGGCGCCGATGCCGCCGAGATCGCCTTGGCCACCACCGCAACCGCCCGGCGCGTGTTGCCTCGCCTGGTCGTCTGACCCGACTCTTTCATCCCATCTGTTTCTCGTTGCGTCGACTGCTATGGCGCGCCCCGTACCGGCACAAGCGCGCCAACCTGCGGCTGCCACGCATGGACATTGCCGTTCACCGGACGCCCCCGATGACCCTGCCGCGCCCTACGCTGTGCGCTTTGGGAGAGCGGCATCGTCGGGCGTTTGTTCTTGCTGGGCCTGGTGGCAGGCACGGCCGCCGTGCAACACATGCCGGCGCTGCCGCAGGCGGGCTGGTGGCTGCCCTGGGCGGCGGCATTGTTGCCAGCCGGCCTGGCCGCATGGCACGGTCGACGGCGCGGCCCGGTCCGGCACTGGGCCGCGACCTGGCTGGGCTTCGGCCTGGGCGTGGCCTGGGCCGTCTGGCAGGGCCAGGTCCGGCTCGATGACGGGCTGGCATCGAACCACCATGACGTCGTCAGCCGCCTGGCGGTGCGCGTTATCGATCTGCCGCAGGGCGATGCCAGCCAGTGGCGGTTCATGGCCGAAACCGACGCCCGGCGCCCGGCCGGGATTCCCGAACGGATAGCAGTGTCCTGGCGTGCGCCGCCCGGGGCCAGCCTGCCCGCGCTGCTGCCGGGCCAGGTGTGGCGCATGGCGCTGGTATTGCGGCATCCGCATGGCGCGCGCAACCCGCATGGATATGACGCCGAAGCCCGGCTGTTCGCGCTGGGCATCCGCGCAACCGCCACGGTGCGCGGTGTTCCCGCGCTACTGCGCGACGAGCCCTGGTCGAGTGCCGGCGTCATCATCGAGCGCATTCGCCACCATGTGCGCAAAGGCATGCGCAAAGCCATGGGCGAGCGTCGCTATGCACCCGTGCTGATCGCGCTTGCCATGGGCGACCAAGCCGCCGTGGCCCGCGAAGACTGGCAGATATTCAACCGCAGCGGCATCACGCACCTGGTATCGATCAGCGGTATGCACGTGACACTGATCGCCGGCCTGGGCGGCGCACTGGCGGCCAGCGCCTGGCGACGGGCTCGCTGGCGCAGCACCGGCCTGCCGGAAATGCTGCCGGCCCAGGTCGTGGGCGCGGCAGCGGCCCTGGTGGTGGCGTTGCTGTATTGCCTGTTGGCAGGTTGGGGCGTACCGGCGCGCCGCACTTTCTTCATGCTGGCAGTGGTGGCCCTGGCGGCCATCGCGCGCCTGCCGCTGTGTCCGTCGCGCATCCTGGCCTTGGCCGCGGCCGCCGTGGCGGTGTTCGACCCCTGGGCGGTACTGGCGCCCGGTTTCTGGTTGTCGTTCGGCGCGGTGGCGATCCTGCTGCGCGCGGCAGCCTCGGCAAGTGCGCCTCATGCATCGCGGCGGCCCGGGTGGCAAGCACGCCTGGGTGGCTTGCTGCGCGAGTTCGGCCACGTGCAAATGGCCATTACGCTGGGCCTGGTGCCGTTGCTGGCCTACCTGCTGCAACAGGTATCGCTGGCATCGCCGCTGGCCAATGTTTTTGCGATTCCCATCGTCAGCTTCCTGGTCACGCCGCTGGCATTGCTGTGCGCCGCGTTCGCGGCGGTGCCCGGGCTGGCAATCCTGGCCCAGGTCTGCGGCATCGCGGGCCATGCCATTTTCGAATGGACGATGGTGCCGGTGGCCTGGATCGGCGCGTCGCGCTGGGCAGTAGTCGATGTGGCCGCCGCGCCATGGCCCTTGACGGTATTGGCACTGGCGGGCGTGGCCTGGGCCCTGCAGCCACCGGGCTGGCCGGTGCGCGCGGCGGGTTGGTTGTTGATGCTGCCCATGCTGTGCTGGCGGCCCGACCGGCCGTCAACCGGGCACTGGACGGTCACGGCGCTGGATGTGGGTCAGGGCAGCGCCGTCGTGATCGAAACCGCCACGCAGGCATGGCTGTTCGATACCGGGCCACGCCACGGCGAGGCCACGGATGCAGGCGCACGCGCCGTGGTGCCTTTCTTGCGCGTCCGCGGCCATAGGCGCCTGGACGGCCTGGTGGTCTCGCACGCCGACCTGGATCACGCCGGCGGGCTGGCCAGTGTGTTGGCTGCCGTACCCGTCGAATTGGCCTATGCCTCGTTCGACCTGGCGGGGTTGCTGCGCAGACAGGCCGATCCGGCCGGCGGGACGGCGCTGCCGCCTTTGCCCGCGTCGGTGCGACGTTGCCAGGCCGGACAAGCCTGGCAGGTGGATGGCGTGGCATTCCGTTTCCTGCACCCCGCGGCGGGGGCGAATGCAGGCCGCGGGCAGGGCAATGCCCAGAGTTGCGTGTTGCTGCTGCAGGGCCGGTCGCATGCCGTGCTGCTGCCTGGCGACATCGGCGCGGCGCAGGAACGCTGGCTGGCACCGCACCTGCCGCCCATCGACCTGGTACTGGCGCCGCATCACGGCTCGGCCACGTCCTCCAGTGCCGATCTGGTGCAAGCCACGGCGGCAGCCCATGTGATTGCGCAGGCCGGCCACCTGAACCGCTTCGGCCATCCCTCGCCGCAGGTACAGGCACGCTGGCAGCATGCCGGCGCCATGTTCTGGCGCACCGACCGGCACGGGGCCGTCACCGTCGCGTCGAGTCCGGCGGGGCTGGCCGCGACCGCCCAGGTCGATGCCGCGCGGCGCTACTGGCATCGTGCAAGTCCCTGACTGGGCTGCTATAAGATGTGGGCTCTTTATCGCGCACCATCCGGAGCCCCCATGCTGGAACCCCGATTCGATTTCGTCACATGCGCCAGCCCGGCCGGCTTGCACCGCATGGCCTACAGCGAATGGGGCGATCCCGACAACGACAGGGTGCTGGTGTGCGTGCATGGCCTGACACGCACCGGACGCGATTTCGATGACCTGGCGCGGCGCCTGGCAGGCGATTTCCGCGTGGTCTGCCCCGACGTGGTGGGCCGCGGCCGGTCCGATTGGCTGTCTGTCCCGGCCTTCTATACCGTGCCGCAGTATGTGTCGGACATGGTGACGCTGATCGCCCGCCTGCGGCCGGCTTCGCTGGCTTGGGTGGGTACGTCGATGGGCGGGTTGATCGGTCTGGCGCTGGCCGGCGCGGCCACTTACGCGCGCGCGGTGCGCGCCACACAGGCGCATGGCGACGCATGGCCGGCCGACCGCGATATACGCCTAAGCCACCTGGTGCTCAATGACGTCGGCCCGCGGCTGGACCCGGCGGCGCTGGGGCGCATCGGCCAGTATGTGGGCCAGCCGACCGAATTCGCCTCGTTCGCGCAAGCCGTAGAGGCGGTGCGCCAGGTGTCCGCCTCGTTTGGACCGCATACCGATGCGCAATGGGAAGCCCTGACGCGCCACGTCTATATCGAGCGCGGCGGCAAATGGACGAAGCACTACGACCTGGGCCTGGCGCTGCCACTGGCGTCGCAGACCGCCGATGCCTATTCGGCTGGCGAACAGATACTGTGGCGCGCGTACGAGACCCTGGATTGCCCGGTGCTGATCCTGCGCGGTGCGCAATCCGACCTGCTGACCGAAGCCACGGCGACAGAGATGCTGGCACGGAACCGCCATGCCCGCCTGGTCGATGTGCCCGGGGTGGGGCACGCGCCCACCCTCATGGACGACGCACAGATCGGGCCGGTGGCCGATTTCCTGCTGGACCGCCCGGCGGCCTGACGACCACTGCCCCCGTCCGGCGCGACAGCCGTACAATAGGGGCATGCAATCCGCTGCCCTGAACGTCGATCTGCATTGCCATTCCACCGTGTCCGACGGCGTACTGCCGCCGGCCGAGGTGGCGCGGCGTGCGCACGCCAACGGCGTCGATGTCTGGTCGCTGACCGATCATGACGAAGTCGGCGGGCTGGCGCAAGCCGAGGCCGCCGCTCGCGAAGTGGGCATGCGTTTCATCACCGGCACCGAGATCTCGGTGACCTGGGCGGGCCAAACCGTCCATATCGTGGGCCTGGGCTTCGATGCCGCCAATCCGGCACTGGTGCAGGGCTTGCACGATACGCGGTCCGGGCGGGCCGAGCGCGCACGCCGCATGGGCGAGCGCCTGGCCGACATGGGCATGCCGGGAGCCTACGAAGGTGCCTTGCCGTTTGCCGGCAATCCCGAATTGGTCAGCCGTACCCACTTTGCACGCTATCTGGTGCAGGCCGGTTATTGCCCCGATGTGCAAACCGTTTTCAACAAGTACCTGGGCGACGACTGCCTCGGCCATGTGCCCATGCAGTGGGCCACGCTGGCCGATGCGGTGGGCTGGATCCGCAACGCCGGCGGGCGAGCCGTGATCGCCCATCCGGGACGCTACAAATACTCGCCGCTGCAGTTCAACGCGCTGTTCGATGCGTTCCTGCAGTGTGGCGGCGTGGGCATCGAAGTCACCACGGGCAGCCACACGGCCGACGAGGCCCGCCAGTACGCCGGAGTGGCGCGGCGTTACGGTTTTCTGGCCTCGCGCGGGTCCGATTTCCATAGCCCGCAGGAAAGCCGTGCCGACCTGGGCTCCTTGCCTGCGTTGCCCGACGACCTGAAGCCGGTCTGGCACGACTGGCTCTGAAATTTCCATGAACAAGGCTTTTGTCAAAGAGTCGGATCGCGACGACGACGATGACCTGCCCGAAGCGCAGGCGCTGCCGGCCGGCACCCGCAACTACATGACGCCTGCCGGGTACGAGCGCCTGCGCGACGAGCTGACGCAACTGATGAACGTCGAGCGTCCATCGGTGGTGCAGGTGGTGTCCTGGGCCGCGTCCAACGGCGATCGCTCCGAGAACGGCGACTACCTGTACGGCAAGAAACGCCTGCGCGAAATCGACCGGCGCATGCGCTTCCTGACCAAGCGGCTGGATATCGCCGAAGTGGTCGACCCGGCGACGCAGCCCAATCGCGACCAGGTGTTCTTCGGGGCCACGGTCACGTACCTGGACACGGCGGGCGAGACCCACACCGTGACCATCGTGGGGGTCGACGAGGCCGAGCCGCTGGCGGGCAAGATCAGCTGGATCTCACCGGTGGCGCGCGCGCTGATCAAGTCGCGCGAAGGCGATACCGTGGCGCTGCGTACGCCGGGCGGGGTCGAAGAACTGGATATCCTGGAAGTGCAGTATCCCGGGCAGGGCTGACGATGCTCCGGTGCCTGGCACCGGCCATTCAGTGTTGTCCTGGTCCCCAAAAAAACACGGACGCCGATGCCGGCGTCCGTGCTGGAGGCGGGGTTCTGGTGCCCACGCCTTCCGTTGGCGGCTTGCGCCGCCGTTCTCCCCTGGGCTGCTGCTTATTTCTTGCGGGCCGCGATCGATTTTTCGGCCAGCTCGACCAGCTCATCGCCGACGCGCGGCTTCCACTTGTCGTAGACCGGCTTGGTCACTTTCACGAATGCGTCGTGCTGGGCTTCGGTCAGCGAAGTCACGGTAACGCCGTGGCCTTCGATTTCCTTCAGCAACGATGGGTCTTCCGGGGTGACGCCTTGGCGCGCGATGGCGATTTCGCGCTTGCCGGCTTCCAGCGCGGCTTCGCGCACGATCTTGCGATCGGCTTCTGACCAGGATTCCCAGACCTCGCGATTCACCACGAACACCAGCGGGTCGGCCACGTAGTTCCATAGCGTCAGGTATTTCTGGGCCACGTCATACAACTTGGCGCCGGTGTAGATGGACAGCGGATTCTCTTGTCCATCGACCGCGCCGCTGGCCAGCGCAGGCTGGGCGTCGGCCCAGCTCATCTGGGTGGGGTTGGCGCCCAGGGCCGTGAAGGTGTCGATGTACAAGGGCGAGCCGACCACGCGCAGCTTCATGCCTTTCAAGTCTTCGGGGGTCGACACCGGCTTGCGCGAATTGCTGAGCTGGCGGTAGCCGTTTTCTCCCCAGGCCAGCGGCACCACGCCGGCTTTCTCGATGATCTTGAACATCTCTTTGCCCACCTCGCCCTGCACCAGCGCGTCGATGGCGGCATAGTCGGGCATCAGGAAGGGCAGCGAAAACAGGTTCAATTGCTTGACCTGTGGCGACCAGTTGATGGTGGAGCCCACGGCCATGTCGATCACGCCCTGGCGGATCGCGGTGAACTCGCGCGTCTGGTCGCCTTGCACCAGCGACGTGCCCGGGTACACCTTGATATTGATGCGTCCTTCCGTGCGCTCGCGCACCAGGTCCGACCATATCTGCGCGCCCTGGCCCCACGGGAAGGTCGTGCCCACCACGATGGAAAGCTTGTATTCCGGCTTGTAGTTCTGTGCCTGTACCGGCGCCATGGCCAGCGTGGCGGCAGCGCACAGCGCGGCACCGATCAAGTTGTGCAGCTTCATTGAGTTCTCCTCGCGATATGACGTTGATTGGTTATGAGAATACGGCCCATCGCCTCAGTACCCCAGGCGATGCGGTAGCCACAGGGCCAGTTGCGGAAATACCAATACCGCGACCAGCACCAGGAACATCGCGCCCAGCATCCACAGTACCCAGGGGATCGTGGATTCCATGGGCACGCGCGCGATGCGGCAAGACACCATCAGGTTCACGGCCAACGGCGGCGTGAACTGGCCCAGTGCCACCTTCAAGGTCAGGATGACGCCGAACCAGACGGGATCCCAGCCATAGGCATTGGCGATCGGCATGAGCAGCGGCACGAAGATCAAGAAGATCGAGATGCCATCCAGGAACATGCCCATGGTCATCAACAGCACGATCAACAATGCAAGCACGCCCCATTCGCCCAGTCCCGAATTGACGATGGCGTGGGTAATGGGGTCGATGATGCTGAGCGTGGACAGGGCCCACGCGAAGATACCGGCTAATGCCACGACCAGCATGATCACCGCCGACAGCTCTGCCGCTTCGCGCAGAATGCCGAACAGGTCGCGTACCTGGATGGTGCGGTGGATGCACATGCCGACGAACAGGCCATAGAACACGGCCACCACGGCCGCCTCGGTGGGCGTGAACCAGCCCAGCCGCATGCCGCCCAGGATCAGGACGGGCGCGGCCAGGCCCCAGCTGGCCTGGCGCAGGCTGGCCCAGAAGGGCGGACGCGGCAGATGCGCTTCCAGCATGCCCATCTTGTGCTTGCGCGCCAGCCAGACGGCGGGCACGATCAGGGCGAAGCCCGCCAGCAGGCCCGGCACCATGCCCGCGGCAAACAATGCCGGCACCGAGGCGCCCGGCACCAGCACCGAATAAATGATGAAGGCAATCGACGGCGGGATCAGGATATCGGTGGCGGCCCCTGCCGCCACGACCGAGGCCGAGAACGGGGCGGGATAGCCGGCGCGCGACATGGCGGTGATCATGACCGCGCCCACAGCGGCCGCGCAGGCCGGGCCCGAGCCGGAGATCCCGCCCAGGAACATGGCGACGGCGATGGCCACCAGGGGCAGCATGCCCGGGCCGCGTCCCACGATCGAAATGGCCAGGTCGACCAGGCGCCGGGCCACGCCGGAGCGGTCGAAAATCGAACCCACCAGCACGAACATGGGGATGGCCAGCAGCGGGTACTTGGCCAGGCCGGCGTAGAAGTTCTGCGGCACCGCCAGCAGGCCGAACCAGGCGACGTCCTGGTTGGACAATACGATGGCCAGGGTGCCGGCCACGCCCAGCGCCACGCATACGGGCACGCCTATGACCATCAGCACGGCAAACACCGCGAAGAGCAGGGTGGCGATCATTGCGCGCCGCTCCGCAGCAGGCGGCGCAGCGTGCCCAGCGTGCGCAGCGCGATCGCCGTGGCCATCACCGGCAGCCAGATCGAATACCACCAAGTGGGTACGCCAATAGCTGGCGAGGTTTCTTCGTAGACGTATTCGTCGATGACCAGGCGCACCGACAGCACGGCCAGCAGGATGAAGAACAGCAGCACCACGGTATTGGAGGCCAGTGCCAGCTTGTGTCGGCGCGCCGGCGTGCCGCCATCGGCCACGGCCTCGATACGGATATGGTGATTGCGCACGAATGCGGTGCTGCCGCCGGCCATGGTCAGCACGATGAGCAGGAAGACCGAGATTTCTTCCGTCCAGGCAAATGACTGGTCGGTGAAGTAGCGCACCAGGACATTGACGAAAGTGATCAGCGCCAGAACGGCCAGCACGGCAACCGCCAGCCAGTCCTCCACGGCCAGCGGGACTTTTACGGCGGGATCTTGTTCTACGGGGATGATGGGCTCAACCGGCTCGGCCGGTTCGACGGGGACGTCAGGGCGGGACATTGGCAACAGCAGCGGTAAGGCGGGGCGAGTCGGGATCGCAGCATCCTACCGTTCGCGAGGCACCGCGTTAGTGCGTGTTTTCCCGTGGGTGAAGGGCTTTTGCAACATGCTGCGAAGCAGCATGGAAGGCCGGACGCCTTGCCGGCTTGCATTCTTTGGCGCCAAGTTTGGCTGGGCAGGCACTAGTTTGCTGCGCTGCGATAAACAAGGCCCCACCGCGAGTGAATTATTTTGTAACTTTCCTTGGATGCCCCCGGGGCACGGCCCTTTGCGCGGGTTCCGGGGGGCGGCGCTCGGGGAAATCCCTGAAAAGGTAAAATCCCCGTTTTGCTTCTTCTTACCTTCAAACGGCGCCCGCATCGTGTCTCTCGTCCAGCATTTGCCCGGTTCTTCCGTCCTTTCCGCGTTTCGCCGCGAACGCCTGCTGGCACAGCTTCGGGAAGCCGGCCTGCCCATTGCCGACGTTGCCGCTCGCCATGAGCATTTCGTCTGCACTGACACTGCCCTGGATGACAGCCAGCAACGGCACTTGACGCAGTTGCTGGACTACGGCATCGAGCCCGCCGGCGACACACCGGCCAAAAGCCTGGCGCTGCTGGTCATTCCGCGCCTGGGCACGATATCGCCATGGGCCAGCAAAGCCACCGACATCGCCCGCAACTGCGGCCTGGCGGCGGTACGGCGCATCGAACGCGGCGTGCGCTATTTCCTGGTGCCAGAACGCGGCCTGCTGGGGGGCGCCAAGGCGCTCGATGACACCATGCTGGCGCGCGCGGCCGACTGCCTGCACGATCGCATGACCGAAACCGTGGTGGGCGCCGACTTCGACGGTCAGGCGCTGTTCCAGCCCTTGGCCGGCAAGCCCATGCGCACGGTGGCGGTGCAGGCGCACGGCCGCGATGCGCTGGCCGAGGCCAATACCTCGCTGGGCCTGGCGTTGTCCGAAGACGAAATCGACTACCTGACGCAGTCGTTCACCAGCCTGGGCCGCGATCCCACCGATGTCGAGCTGATGATGTTCGCCCAGGCCAACAGCGAGCACTGCCGCCACAAGATTTTCAACGCGCAGTGGGTCATCGACGGCCAGCCGCAGTCCGAGACCCTGTTCGGCATGATCCGGGCCACGCACAAGGCGCAGCCGGCCGGCACCGTGGTGGCGTATTCCGATAATGCCGCGGTCATGGAAGGCGGTGCCGCGCAGCGTTTCCAGGCAGGCCTGCCGCAGGCGGGCGGGCAGGATGGCGGTGCCGCGCGCTACGTGCGCCGCGATACCATCGTGCATACCCTGATGAAGGTCGAGACGCACAACCATCCCACCGCCATCGCGCCGTTCCCGGGGGCCTCGACCGGCGCGGGCGGCGAGATCCGCGACGAAGGCGCCACCGGACGCGGCTCCAAGCCCAAGGCTGGCCTGACTGGCTTTACCGTGTCGCACCTGCGTTTCCCCGACGCCCTGCAGCCCTGGGAATCCGACCACCACGGCCTGCCGGCGCGCATTGCCTCGCCGCTGTCCATCATGATCGATGGCCCCATCGGCGCTGCGGCCTTCAACAACGAATACGGGCGTCCCAACCTGCTGGGCTACTTCCGCACCTACGAACAAAGCGCCGGCGGCACGCGCTGGGGCTACCACAAGCCCATCATGATCGCCGGCGGCCTGGGCAGCATCGATGCCGAGCTCACGCACAAAGAGATCATCCCGCCCGGCGCTCTGCTGATCCAGTTGGGCGGCCCGGGTTTCCGTATTGGCATGGGCGGCGGCGCGGCATCCAGCATCAGCATGGGCAGTAACTCGGCCGAACTGGACTTCGATTCGGTGCAGCGCGGCAATCCCGAGATCGAGCGCCGTGCCCAAGAGGTCATCGACCGCTGCTGGCAACAAGGGCAAGACAACCCCATCCTGGCCATTCACGACGTCGGGGCAGGGGGCTTGTCCAATGCGTTTCCCGAGTTGGTCAACGATGCCGGGCGCGGTGCCGTGTTCGACTTGAAACGCGTGCCGCTCGAAGAGTCCGGACTGTCGCCGGCCGAGATCTGGAGCAACGAATCGCAAGAGCGCTACGTGCTGGCCATCTTGCCTCAAGACCTGGAACGCTTCGATGCCATAGCGCGGCGCGAACGGTGTCCGTATGCCGTGGTGGGCGTGGCGACCGAGTCGCGCCAATTGCGCGTGGTCGACGGCGAGGGCCTGCCCGGCGTTGATCCCGAGGCATCGGCGGGCAGCGCCGGCACGCGTCCCGTGGACGTGCCCATCGACGTCATCCTGGGCAAGGCGCCGCGCATGACGCGCGACGTGCAGCGCCAGCCCGGCGTGTCGCAGCCGCTGGACCTGGTCGGCATCGACCTCACCGAGGCTGCATACCGCGTGTTGCGCCACCCCACGGTGGCCAACAAGTCATTCCTGATCACCATAGGCGATCGTACCGTGGGCGGGCTGTCCAGCCGCGACCAGATGGTGGGCCCGTGGCAGGTGCCGGTGGCCGATTGCGCCGTTACCCTGGCCGACTACGAAGGTTTCCGCGGCGAAGCCATGGCCATGGGTGAGCGCACGCCGCTGGCGGTACTGAACGCGCCCGCATCGGGCCGCATGGCCGTGGCCGAGGCCCTGACCAACCTGGCGGCCGCCGACGTGGGCAGCCTGGAAGACATCAAGCTGTCGGCCAACTGGATGGCGGCCTGCGGGGTCGATGGCCAGGACGCCGCCTTGTACGACACCGTGGCCGCGGTCAGCGAACTGTGCCAGGCCACCGGCCTGTCTATTCCCGTGGGCAAAGATTCCCTGTCCATGAAAACCACTTGGGACCAGGACGGCGAAACGCGCCAGGTGGTGGCGCCAGTGTCGCTCATCGTCACCGCTTTCGCGCCGGTGGGCGATGCGCGCGCCAGCTTGACGCCGCAACTGCGCACCGATGCGGGCGATAGCGTGCTGATCGTCATCGACCTGGGCCGCGGACGCCATCGCATGGGCGGCTCGATCCTGGCGCAAGCCTACAAGCAGGTGGGCGTCAGCGTGCCCGACATCGATGCGCCGCAAGACCTGCGCGCATTCTTCGTCACCATCCGCACCCTGGCTGAAGCCGGTGTGCTGCTGGCCTACCACGACCGTTCCGACGGCGGCCTGTTCGCCACCTTGTGCGAAATGGCGTTCGCGGGCCGTACCGGTATCTCGGTCAACCTCGATATGCTGACCTTCGATCCGGACTCGGCCGACTGGGGCGATTACAAGATCCGTCCCGAGCAGGTCTCGGTGCAGCGCGAGGAACTGACGCTCAAGGCGCTGTTCTCGGAAGAGGCCGGCGCCGTGATCCAGGTGCCGGCGGCGCAGCGCGATGCGGTCATGCAGGTGCTGCGCGGCGCGGGCCTGTCGGCCCACTCGCATGTCATCGGTGGGCTCAACGACGCCGACACGGTGGAATTCTTCCGCGACGGCAAAAAAGTCTGGAGCGAGCCGCGCGCCAACCTGGGCCATGCCTGGAGCGAAGCCAGCTACCGCATCATGGCGCGCCGCGACAACCCGGCCTGCGCGCAAGCCGAGCTCGATACCTGGCAGGATGTGGCCGACCCCGGCCTGGCGCCGCGCGTGGCGTTCGATCCGCAAGAAGACGTGGCCGCGCCCTTCATCGCCACGGGCAAGCGCCCGCGCGTGGCCATCCTGCGCGAGCAGGGCTGCAACAGCCAGGTCGAAATGGCCTGGGCCTTCGATACCGCGGGCTTCGATGCCGTCGACGTGCACATGACCGACCTGCTGGCCGGCCGCATCGACCTGAGCGCCATGCAAGGCCTGGTGGCGGTAGGCGGCTTCAGCTACGGCGACGTGCTGGGTGCCGGCGAAGGCTGGGCGCGCACCATCCGCTTCAACAGCCGGCTGTCGGATCAGTTCGCGGCGTATTTCGCCCGGTCCGATACCTTCGCGCTGGGTGTGTGCAACGGCTGCCAGATGATGGCCGCCCTGGCGCCCATGATCCCCGGCGCAGGGCATTGGCCGCGCTTTACCCGCAACCAGTCCGAGAAGTACGAAGCACGCCTGTCGCTGGTGGAAATCGCCGCGACGCCCTCTATTTTCTTCGCGGGCATGGAAGGCACGCGGGTGCCGGTGGCTGTGGCGCACGGCGAAGGCTATGCCAATTATGCCCAGCAGGGCGATGCCGGCAAGGTGCTGGTGGCCGCACGCTATATCGACAACCGTGGCCAGGCGACCGAGGCCTATCCGTTCAACCCGAACGGCAGCCCGGGCGGACAGACGTCGGTAACGACGGCCGATGGCCGCTTCACTGTCATCATGCCGCACCCCGAGCGGGTCACGCGCAACGTGATGATGTCGTGGGCGCCCCAGCAATGGGGTGCCGCCGACAGCGGCGGTGCCTATAGCCCCTGGATGCGCATGTTCCGCAACGCGCGGGTCTGGGTGGGATAAGCCGCCGGGCGGGCGGCGGGCAAGTGCAAGGGGCCAATGGGGCGGCGGCAAGCCGCCCCATTTTCGTGGGTAGCGGCACAAAATCAGGCATAAAATCAACTTTTCGCCCCTTTCGACAGGATCCGCGCCATGAACGCCCGCATTCCCGACGACGCATTGCCGCCCGCCCTCGATCCCGACGCCCTGCAGGCGTTCGTCGACCGCCAGTGGGATGACGAGATCATTCCCGCGCTGACCGACTACATTGCCGTGCCGGCCAAGAGCCCGGCCTTCGATGCCGACTGGGAAAAGAACGCCTACATCGAGCGCGTGGTACGCGATGCGGCGCAGTGGGTCGAGTCGCGCAAGGTCGCGGGCCTGAAGCTGGAAGTGGTGCGCCTGCCGGGCCGCACCCCGGTCATCTTCTTCGACGCGCCCGCCACGCGCGCCGACAACGGCGACACCGTGCTGCTATACGGGCACCTGGACAAGCAGCCCGAGTTCTCGGGCTGGCGCTCCGACCTGGGGCCCTGGACGCCCAAGTACGAAGACGGCAAGCTCTACGGGCGCGGCGGGGCCGATGACGGCTATGCCATCTATGCCTCGCTGACCGCCATCATGGCCCTGGACGCCCAGGGCATTGCCCGCCCGCGCTGCGTGGGCATCGTCGAGACCTGTGAAGAATCGGGCAGCTACGACCTGCTGCCCTATGTCGATGCGCTGCGCGATCGCCTGGGCAACGTTGCCTTGGTGATCTGCCTGGATTCGGGGGCGGGCAACTACGACCAGCTCTGGATGACGACCTCGCTGCGCGGCATGGTGGCGGGCACGCTGGAAGTGCAAGTGCTCGACGAGGGCGTGCATTCGGGCGATTCCAGCGGTGTGGTGCCCTCCAGCTTCCGCATCCTGCGCCATCTGCTCGACCGCCTGGAAGACAGCTCCACGGGCCGCCTGCTGCCGCAGAGCCTGCATTGCGAGATTCCCGCCGAGCGCCGCGAACAGGTGGTCGAAACCGCCCGCATCCTGGGCGACGAAGTGTGGCGGCGCTTTCCCTGGAGCTGTGGCGCCGATGGCGGCTTGGTCCTGCCCATGACCACGCACCCCGAAGAGGCCCTGTTGAACCGCACCTGGCGTCCCACGCTGTCGGTGACGGGCGCCGAAGGCCTGCCGCCGCTGTCCAGCGCCGGCAATGTGCTGCGCCCGCGCACCGCGTTCAAGCTGTCGCTGCGCCTGCCGCCGCTGATCGATGCGGTTGCCGCCTCCCAGGAAATAAAACAGCTGCTGGAAGCCGACTCGCCTTACAACGCCAAAGTCATTTTCCATGCCAACCAGGGCGCCGCCACCGGCTGGAACGCGCCCGCCTCGGCGCAGTGGCTGACCCAGGCGCTGGACGCGGCATCGCGCCAGTACTACGACGCACCCTGCGGTTACATCGGGCAGGGCGGCACCATTCCGCTGATGAGCCTGTTGCAGGAAGGTTTTCCCAAGGCGCAGTTCATGGTCTGCGGCGTGCTGGGCCCGCGCTCGAACGCGCACGGTCCCAATGAATTCCTGCACGTGCCGTATGGCAAGCGCCTGACCGCCGCCGTGGCGCAAACCATGGCGGCCATGCCGGCCTGATGCACCCATGACGCACACCGCCGGTGCCTACCAGCACGTCATCGACGACACCCGCCTGTGGGTGGAGCGGGCCGTCATAGGCCTGAATCTATGCCCGTTCGCCAAGGCGGTGCAAGTCAGGCAACAGGTGCGCTACGTCGCCAGCGACGTCACCGATGCCGAGGGCGTGCTGGCCGACCTGGAAGACGAACTGCTGCTGTTGTCGCAGGCCAACCCCGAACAGGTCGACACCACGCTGCTGATCGTGCCCGATGCGTTTGACGATTTCTACGAGTTCAACGATTTCGCCGAGCTTTCCGACCGCTTGCTCAAGCGCCTGCGGCTGGTGGGCGACCTGCAGGTTGCCACGTTTCATCCGGCTTTCCAGTTCGCCGATACCGAGCCCGACGATATCGAGAACTGCACCAACCGGTCGCCGCATCCTATCCTGCACCTGCTGCGTGAAGCAAGCATCGATCGTGCGGTCGATGCTTTCGCCGACGCCGCCGACATCTACGAGAAAAACATCGAAACGCTGCAGCGGCTTGGGTGGGAAGGCTGGCGCAAGCTGATGGCGGGCTGACATCTGCCCGGCCGATGGCCTCTAGCGGGGCCGCTTGGCGTAGCGCGCGGCCATCACGGCGCACACCATCAACTGGATCTGGTGAAACAGCATCAGCGGCAGCACGATGGCGCCCACCGCCTGGCCGGCGAAGATCACCTGGGCCATGGGGATGCCGCTGGCCAGGCTTTTCTTCGATCCGCCAAACAAGAGCGTGATGCGGTCTTCCAGGCTGAAATTGAACAAGCGGCCCAGGGCCATGCAGCCCAGCAGCGCCAGCACCAGCAGCACCGCGCAGCACAACACCAGGCCCAGCAGGGCGGGCACGGGCGTTTCGCGCCACAGGCCTTCGTTCACGGCTTCGGAGAACGCCGTGTACACCACCAGCAGGATGGAGCCCTGGTCGACGAACTTCAGCAAGGCCTTGCGGTGGTATACCCATGCGCCGATCCAGCGGCGCATGAACTGTCCCAGCACGAACGGCAGCAACAGCTGCAGCATGATCTTGCCCACGGCATCGAATGAAATCGGGGCGTTGGCGCTGGCTACCACCACTGTACCCACCAGCAGCGGCGTCAGGAAAATGCCCAGCAAGCTGGATGCCGAGGCGCTGCACACTGCGGCCGGGACGTTGCCGCGCGCCATGGACGTAAAAGCGATGGCCGACTGCACCGTGGCGGGCAGGCAGCACAGGAACAGCACGCCAGTGTAGAGCTCGGGCGTCACCATGGGTTGCAGCAACGGCTTGAGCGCCACGCCCAGCAACGGGAACATGATGAAGGTGGCCGAGAAAATCGTCAGATGCAGCCGCCAATGGGTGAAACCGGCGATGATGGCGTCGCGCGACAGGCGGGCGCCATGCAGGAAGAACAGCAGGGCGATGCCGATGTTGGTGATCCATTCGAACGCTGCCATCCCCTTGCCGTGGGCCGGTAGCACGCTGGCGACGAGAATGGTGATGACGAGGAACAGCGTGAAGCGGTCAGGCAGGAAACGGGCGTAGCGGGACATGGAGGGCGGTCGCCGTCTCGGCGGCTAAAGGGCGCTATTGTAGACGGCCTGTTAGAGGTTTTTCGTTCAGGATGTTGTAGGGTTTGGGTGGGGCGGAGGGTGGTTTGATTTCATGCCCCGTCCCGCGCCGCCACCGCCTGCCCCAGCGGCGCGGGACTGCGTCTATGTGATTTCGAACCATCGGCTGTATGGACTCGATGATCGTGTTCGAGTGTGGGGGTGTTTTGCGTGGCGAGACCACGTCCAGAACGGCAAGGCGACCCAGGAACGCAAACGGTACGAAATCGCCCTGGTCGTAGCACCAGCACTAGCACCAAGACTAAGGCGTCATGGCCAGCGCCAGATCGAAGGCGGCCACCAGCGATGCGTGGTCGGCCACGCCTTTCCAGGCGATATCGAACGCCGTGCCGTGGTCGACGCTGGTGCGCACGAAGGGCAGGCCTACCGTGACGTTGACCCCCTGGTCCACACCCAGGTATTTCACCGGAATCAGGCCCTGGTCGTGGTATTGCGCCACCACGATGTCGAATTCGCCGCGCCGCGCACGCATGAAAATCGTATCGCCAGGCCAGGGGCCGGATGCATCCAGTCCATCGGCGTGTGCCTGGGCGATGGCCGGGGCGATAATGTCCAGGTCTTCGCGTCCGAACTTGCCATCTTCGCCCGCGTGGGGATTCAACCCGGCTACCGCGATACGGGGCCGCTCGATACCCATCTGGCGGCAGGCGCGGTCGGCCAGCCGGATGGCGCGCGCCTCGGCCTGCGGCGTAATGGCCGCCGGTACGTCCGCCAGCGCCATGTGGATGGTGACCAGCAACACGCGCAGTTCGTCGTTGGCCAGCATCATGGCGAAATCGGCCGTGTGCGACCGTTCGGCCAGGATTTCGGTATGGCCCGGCTGGTCGATGCCGGCCAGGTGCATCGAATGCTTGCTCAGCGGCGCAGTGACAATGGCGCGGATGCGTCCGGCCTGGGCCTCGTCGATGGCTGCGCACAGGTAATCGTAGGCGGCCTGGCCCGCGGCCGCGCTGGCGCGCCCCACCGGCAGGTCGGCCGGCAAGGGCGGGGTACAGGATATGACCTCGATACGGCCCGGCCCGCCCTGGGCCTGGCTGGCATCGACGATTTCGGCGATGTCCAGCCGTGCGCCCAGCAAGGCGGCTGCGCGCCGCATGGCGCCGGCGTCGCCGTAGACCACCGCGGGGGCCTTCAGGCCCTGTGCGCAGGCCTTGACGATAATCTCCGGGCCGATGCCGGCGGCATCGCCCATGGTGATGCCTACCGGCACAGGCTCGCGCATTACAGGACGTCGCCCGCGTAGTCGGCCAGGCGTGAACGTTCGCCGCGTTGCAGCGTCACGTGACCGGCGTGCGGCCAGCCCTTGAACCGGTCCACCACGAAGGTCAGGCCCGAACTGCCTTCAGTCAGGTAGGGGGTATCGATCTGCGCGACGTTGCCCAGGCACACCACCTTGGTGCCCGGGCCGGCCCGGGTAACCAGGGTCTTCATCTGCTTGGGCGTCAGGTTCTGCGCCTCGTCGATGATCAGGTACTTGTTCAGGAACGTGCGGCCGCGCATGAAGTTCAGCGACTTCACCTTGATGCGCGAGCGGATCAGGTCCATGGTGGCGGCGCGGCCCCAGTCGCCGCCGTCGCCATCGCCCATGTTGAGCACGTCCAGGTTGTCTTCCAGCGCGCCCATCCAGGGCAGCATTTTCTCTTCTTCGGTGCCCGGCAAGAAACCGATGTCTTCGCCCACCGGCACCGTGACGCGCGTCATGATGATCTCGGTATAGCGCTTGGTTTCCAGCACCTGGGTGATGCCGGCCGCCAGGGCCAGCAGGGTCTTGCCGGTACCGGCCTGGCCCAGCAGCGACACGAAGTCGCAATCGGGATTCATCAGCAGGTTCAGGGCGAAGTTCTGCTCGCGGTTGCGCGCGGTGATGCCCCACACATTATTCTTGCCATGGGTGTAGTCGCGCAGCGTGGCCAGCACCGCCGTCTTGCCGCTGACTTCGCGCACTTGCGCATACAGCGGCATCTGGCCTTCGAAATACACGAACTGGTTGACCATGAACTGCGAGCACAGCGGGCCATGCACGCGGTAGAACGTCGTGCCGCCTTGCTGCCAGGACTCGACGTCCTTGCCGTGGCGGTTCCAGAAGTCTTCGGGCAACTGCATCACGCCCGAATACATCAGGTCGGTATCTTCCAGGACGTGGTCGTTGTAGTAGTCTTCGGCCGCCATGCCCAGCGTGCGGGCCTTCAGGCGCATGTTGATGTCCTTGGACACCAGCACGACTTCGCGCTGCGGGAATTTTTCCTGCAGGGCGCGCACCACGCCCAGGATCTGGTTGTCGGCCTTGCCCATGGGCAGGTCCGAGGGCAGGGTGCTATGGATGGCCGTGGTCTGGAACATCAGGCGGCCGGTGGCGTCTTTATTGCCCAGCGCACTCAGTTCCAGGCCGTCGTCGAGCTGCTGGGCATCGTGTACCAGCGCATCCAGCGAACGGCTGACCTGGCGCGCATTGCGCGCCACTTCCGACATGCCCTTTTTCTGGTGATCGAGTTCTTCCAGCGTCATCATGGGCAGGAAAATGTCGTGTTCTTCGAAGCGGAACAGCGAACTCGGGTCGTGCAGCAGCACGTTGGTATCAAGCACGAACAGCTTGCGCGCGGCATGCTCGGCACGTGTCTTGGGTTTGCGCGCCGCTGCCGCCGGCCTGGCCGGACGCACCGCGGCGACGGGCGCCGGGGCGGGCGCGGCGGCGCCCGCTGCCTGTGGCTTCAGGCCGTCGAGCTCGGGTTGCACCGTCAAGGGCTTGACAGTGCTAACAGGGGCCGCGGGTGCGGCCGGAGCGGCCGTTTTGGCTGGTGGCCGGGTCTTGCTTCGGGCGGCTTCGCCCGAGGGGAATGTCAGGATGGCTGCGGGTCGGGAGGGCAACTTCGGTAGCGGCATATAGGTGATTCTCCTGTGGGGCCGGCTATAGCGCCTGACAATGATTCCAGTACGGGCTCAACCGATACTGCGGGCTGCCTGCAGCACTTCGCTGGCGTGGTTCGGCACCTTGACCCCACGCCATTCCTGCACCAGCCTGCCATAGGCATCGATCAGAAACGTGCTGCGCTCGATGCCGCGTACCTGTTTACCGTACATATTCTTCTGCTTGATGACGCCGTACAGATTACATACCGTTTCGTCCGTGTCAGAGATGAGAGGGAAGGGTAGCTGGTACTTGGTCTGAAAATTCTCGTGCGACTTCAGCGAATCGCGCGAGATGCCCACCACGACCGCGCCCGCCGACAGGAAGTCGGCATGCAGGTCGCGGAAATCCTGGCTTTCGGTGGTGCAACCCGGGGTGTTGTCCTTGGGGTAGAAGTACAGCACCACGGCACGGCCCTGGCATTGTTCCAGGCTGATGGGGCCGATGGTGCTTTCGGCGGTGAACTGCGGGGCGGGTTTGCCTATGTGCGGCGTCATGCGGGGGGATCTCCTTGGGTAGGCAACAGCGCGACGATGACACGCCGGCCTTCTGCCATCAGGATGTTGTAGGTGCGGGCGGCCGCCTGGGTGTCCATGACCTCGACACCGACGCCGGCCGCCAGCAGGGGGCGCAGCACGTCCTGGGGCAGCAGCCTCTGGCGGCTGCCGGTGCCCACCAGCAGCACTTCCGGGCCTGGCCCGGTGGCTGGGGCGGCCGTCTCGGGGGTGTCCAGGAACGCCATGGGGTCGCGCGGGGCCTCGGACAGCCCGGCAGCCTGCCGCAGCAGCGATGAAGTGATGTCGGTGGCGGCCCGGACCGGCCATTCGGCGACGGGGCCTTCGGGACCGAAGGCGATCGCGTGGGAAAATCGTACCTGGTTCACCTCGATATAGCCGTCACCGTAGGCGGTAACGGTATTGAGGGCCGATGCAGGGTCGGTGTGCAGCTTCAATAAAAACTCCGGCTTTATGATTCCGATCATAGCGCATCAGAATGAGGCCATGTTGCAGGGTATCCACGGGCAACGGGGACGGAATATACCCATTTGCCGCCCGCGCCCGCTTGCGCTAGATTACTAAGTTTTGCTGCACCGCAAACCTCTTTTTGTCACCTCCGCCTTAATCAAGGATCATCCCATGAGGAAGTTCTCCCGCATCGAGCGTCTGCCCCCGTACGTGTTCAATATTACCGGCGAGCTCAAGATGGCCGCCCGGCGGCGCGGAGAGGACATCATCGACATGTCCATGGGCAACCCCGACGGCCCCACGCCCAAGCACATCGTCGACAAGCTGGTCGAGGCCTCGACCCGGCCCACCACCCACGGCTATTCGGTGTCCAAGGGCATCCCGCGCCTGCGCAAGGCCATCTGCGACTGGTACCAGCGCCGCTATGCGGTCGAGTTCGACCCCGACAGCGAGGCCATCGTCACCATCGGCTCGAAAGAAGGCCTGGCCCACTTGATGCTGGCCACGCTCGACCGCGGCGATACGGTGCTGGTGCCCAACCCCAGCTACCCCATCCATATCTATGGGGCGGTCATCGCCGGCGCCAACATCCGTTCCGTGCGCATGACGCCGGGCGTCGATTTCTTCGAAGAGCTCGAGCGCGCGGTGCGCGAGTCGATTCCCAAGCCCAAGATGATGATCCTGGGCTTTCCCAGCAATCCCACGGCGCAATGCGTCGACCTGTCGTTCTTCGAGCGGGTGGTGGCGCTGGCCAAAGAGCATGACATCCTGGTGGTGCACGACCTGGCCTACGCCGACATCTGTTTCGACGGCTACGTGGCGCCGTCCATCATGCAAGTGCCGGGTGCGCGCGACGTGGCCGTCGAGTTCTTCACCATGAGCAAGAGCTACAACATGGCTGGATGGCGCATCGGCTACATGGTGGGCAACCGCGAACTGGTCAATGCGCTGGCGCGCATCAAGAGCTACCACGACTACGGTACGTTCACGCCGATACAGGTGGCGTCCATCGCCGCGCTCGACGGCCCGCAAGAATGCGTGAACGAGGTCGTCGAGCAGTACCGCAGCCGCCGCGACGTGCTGGCGCGCGGCCTGCACGAGGCCGGCTGGAACGTCGAGATCCCCAAGGCGTCCATGTACATCTGGGCGCAGATTCCCGAACCGTATCGCGCCATGGGTTCGCTGGAGTTCGCCAAGCGGGTGCTGTCCGATGCCAAGGTGGCCGTGTCGCCAGGCATCGGTTTTGGCGAATACGGCGACGAATACGTACGTTTCGCCCTGATCGAAAACGAACAGCGCACGCGCCAGGCCGTGCGCGGCATCAAAGACATGTTCCGCAAGGACGGCCTGCTGAAATGACCTTGGCTTTTGCTGATTTACGCGCCGCAGACGGGGCGTCGCACTCTGGATACCTGATATGACAAACGCTACACGTACGCTGCATTCGCTGCCCGCCGCGGATGCCTCCCGGCCGGCTGCCGACATCAAGCCCATCAAGATCGGCCTGCTGGGCCTGGGCGTGGTGGGTGGCGGCACCTGGAGCGTGCTGTCCCGCAACGCCGAGGAAATCGCCCGCCGCGCCGGCCGGCGCATCGAAGTCAGTCGTGTCGCGGTTCGCGACGTGGCCAAGGCGCGCAGCCGTGTCGGCGATGCGGTCGAGGTCGATACCGATGTGCATGCGCTGGTGCGCGACCCCGAGATCGATATCGTGGTCGAGCTCATCGGAGGCGACACCCTCGCGCGCGAACTGGTGCTGGAAGCCATTGCGCATGGCAAGCATGTGGTCACTGCCAACAAGGCACTGTTGGCCAAGCATGGCAACCAGATCTTCGCCGCGGCATCGGCACAGGGCGTGATGGTGGCCTTCGAGGCGGCCGTCGCGGGCGGCATTCCCATCATCAAGGCCATACGCGAAGGCCTGACCGCCAATCGCATCGAGTGGGTGGCCGGCATCATCAACGGCACCACCAACTTCATCCTGTCCGAGATGCGTTCGCGCGGCCTGCCGTTTGCCGAGGTGCTGGCCGAGGCGCAGCGCCTGGGTTATGCCGAAGCCGACCCTACCTTCGACGTCGAAGGCGTGGACGCGGCGCACAAGCTCACGCTGTTGGCCTCGTTGGCCTTCGGCGTGCCGGTCCAGTTCGAAAAGGCCTATATCGAAGGCATCTCGAATCTGGCCCAGGAAGATATCGCCCATGCCGAACGCCTGGGCTACCGCATCAAGCTGCTGGGCATCACCAAGCGCCGTACCGACGGCATCGAATTGCGCGTGCATCCGGCCCTGGTGCCGGCCGAGCGCCTGCTGGCCAACGTCGAAGGCGCCATGAACGCCGTGCTGGTGCGCGGCGACGCTGTCGGCCCGACCCTGTACTACGGGCAGGGCGCGGGCGAAGAGCCCACCGCGTCGGCCGTGGTGGCCGACCTGGTCGATGTTACCCGCCTGCACACGGCAGACCCCGGCAATCGCGTGCCGCACCTGGCGTTCCAGCCCGATGCGCTGTCCGACCTGGCGATCCTGCCGATCGACAAGATCAGCACCTCGTACTACTTGCGCTTGCGCGTGGACGACCAGCCCGGCGTGCTGGCCGACATCGCTCGCGAACTGGCTGAACGCGGCATTTCCATCGGCTCGATGATCCAGCAGCCCTCGCATATCGGCGGCGCCGACATCATCTTCCTGACGCATCAGGCTGTCGAGGGCAATGTCGACCTGGCCATCCGCAGCATCGAGCAATTGCCATTCGTGCGTTCCAGCGTCACGCGCCTGCGTGTCGAGACCTTGGCATAAGCGCCTGCCGGCGCCGGCATGCATGAATACGGACTGACATGAAATACATCTCTACTCGCGGAGGCATGGCCCCGCAAGCATTCAGCGACATCCTGCTCGAGGGCCTGGCGCCCGACGGCGGGTTGGCCGTACCGGAAGCCTTGCCGCAGGTGGCGGCCGATACGCTCGAAAGCTGGCGCGGCCTGTCGTATGCCGACCTGGCTTTCGAGGTCTTGTCGCGCTTCGCCACCGATATCCCGGCCGACGATCTGCGCCGGCTGACGCGCGCGGCGTATCGGCAGGGCATATTCAACAGCGAAGACATCGTGCCCTTGCGGCCCCTGGATGGCGGGCTGCAGTTGCTGGGCCTGTCCGAAGGCCCGACGCTGGCCTTCAAGGACATGGCCATGCAGTTCCTGGGCCAGGTCTTCGAATACGTGCTGACGCAGCGTGGCACCACGTTGAACATCCTGGGGGCCACCTCGGGCGATACCGGCTCGGCGGCTGAATACGCGTTGCGCGGCAAACAGGGCGTGGCCGTGTTCATGCTGTCGCCGCATGGCCGCATGAGCACGTTCCAGCGGGCGCAGATGTACTCGCTGCAAGACCCGAACATCCACAACATTGCCGTGCACGGCGTGTTCGACGAAGCCCAGGATATCGTCAAGGCATTGGCGGGCGATCTCGACTTCAAGGCCCGCTATCGCATCGGCGCAGTGAACTCCATCAACTGGGCCCGCATCGCGGCGCAAGTGGTGTACTACTTCCATGGCTGGCTGCGGGCCACATCGGGCCCCGGCCAGCAGGTGTCGTTTGCGGTGCCGTCCGGCAATTTCGGCAATATCCTGTCGGGCCATATCGCCCGCGCCATGGGCCTGCCGGTGCGCCGGCTGGTGCTGGCCACCAACGAGAACAATGTGCTGGAAGAGTTCTTCCGCACCGGCATTTACCGGCCGCGTGGCGCCGAGCATACCTATGCCACGTCCAGCCCATCCATGGACATCTCGCGCGCATCGAACTTCGAGCGTTTTGTCTACGACCTGACGGGCCGCGATCCGCAACGGGTGAAGGCGTTGTGGGCCGATCTGGCACGCAAGGGCTACTTCGACTTGTCGGCCTTGAAGCCGGCATTCGAATCGCAATACGGTTTTGTGGCGGGCACCAGCACCCATGCGGATCGCCTCGCCGTGATTCGCGGCACCTATGACGCCACGGGCGTACTAGTTGATCCGCATACGGCCGACGGCGTGAAAGTGGCGCGCGAATTCATCGAGCCCGGTGTGCCGATGCTGGTGCTGGAAACGGCCTTGCCGGCCAAGTTCTCGGACACCATCGAAGCGGCGCTGGGCAAGCCAGTCACGCCGCCGCCCGCATTGGCCAATCTTGAGTCGCTGCCGCAACGCGTCACCGTAATGGATTGCGACGCACAGTTGGTACGGCGCCACATCGAGGCCAATGCCAAAGTGTAAGCTTCATTGCTGCGTGTTTACGGTGGCAGCACCCCGGCCAGGATAGGCCGGGGTTTTGCTTTGGGGTGTACCGGCAGGGGGCAGCGCGTCTGCATCGGGCATGGCCGCCTGTATGGCCGTGTCATTACAGACTTATGCATTTTGACGACATCCCGTCACCGAATGGGGGGAGGCCCGGGCCTACAGTGAAAACTCATTCAAGACTGACGGAGAAACGCCCCATGAACCTGAAGACCACGACGCTCGCCTTGATAGTGACCGGAGTCGGCGTACTGGCAGGCTGCTCGACGCCTTCTACCGTACATACGCGGGACGGCAGCCAGGTTTTCACCGCCGACAAACCGCAATACAACGAAGACACAGGCTTCTACGAATACGAGAAAGACGGCCAGAAAGTCCAGGTCAACAAGGACGACGTGAAGAGTATCGAGGAAGTGAAGTAAGCGTGGCAGCGCCGGGCGCATAATGCGCCCGGCGCTCCGCACCAGCCCTGATGGCAATCAGGCGCTTTTTTCCTCGGCGTGATAGCGTCCCACCCGCTCGACTTCATTCTTCGAGCCCAGGATCACACTGACGCGCTGATGCAGCTTTTCGGGCTGGATGTCCAGGATGCGCTGCTTGCCGTCGATGGCCGCGCCGCCGGCCTGTTCGACGATCATGCTCATTGGATTGGCCTCGTACATCAGGCGCAGCTTGCCGGCCTTGCCAGGTTCGCGTGCGTCCCACGGATACATGAAGATGCCGCCGCGGGTCAGGATGCGATGCACGTCGGCCACCATCGAGGCGATCCAGCGCATGTTGTAGTCCTTGCCCAGCGGGCCGGTCTTGCCGGCCAGGCATTCGTCGATGTAGCGCTTGACCGGCGGTGCCCAGTGGCGCATGTTCGACATGTTGATGGCAAATTCCTTGGTGTCTTCGGGCACGCGGATCTGTTCGTGCGTCAGTACCCACGAACCCATTTCGCGATCCAGCGTAAAGCCCATCACACCAGTGCCGATGGTCAGCACCAGCATGGTCTGCGGGCCGTACACGGCATAGCCGGCGGCCACTTGCCGGCTGCCGGGCTGCAGGAAATCCTGTTCGCAGACTTCGGCGCCGGCCACGCGGGGCGGCGCGTGCAACACTGAGAAGATGGTGCCGATCGACACATTGACGTCGATGTTCGACGAGCCGTCCAGCGGATCGAACAGCAGCAGGTATTCGCCCTTGGGATAGCGGTTCGGAATCAGGTGGATGGTTTCCATTTCCTCGGATGCCATCGCAGCCAGGTGGCCGCCCCATTCGTTGGCCTCGAGCAGGATTTCATTGGACAGCACGTCGAGCTTTTTCTGTACCTCGCCCTGCACGTTCTCGGATTCGAGGCTGCCCAGCACGCCGCCCAGCGCGCCTTTGCTGACCGCATGGCTGATGGCCTTGCAGGCGCGCGCCACGACTTCGATCAGCAGCCGCACTTCGGGGGCCAGGGCACTGGCCGAGCGCTGCTGCTCGACCAGGTATTGAGTAAGGGTTTTGCGTTTCAAGAGCGGTCTCCGTTAGCAGCGAATGAGGGCGCGGGATTCAAGCGGCGAATTCCAGCGCCTTGGATACGATTTCAAGCACGTTGCGCGATAGGCCGGCATGGTCGCGCACGCGCTGCAGCGCGGCCTGCATGGGGGCGCGCAACGTCGGTACGAAGCGGCCCCAGTTGTCCAGCGCACGCGCCAGCCGGGCGGCGATTTCCGGATTCAATGCATCCAGCGCCAGTACCTGTTCGGCCCAGTAGGCATAGCCCGCGCCATCGGGGCGATGCAGGCCGCGTGCATTGTTCAGGCAGAACTGGAATACCAGTGCACGGGCGCGATTGGGGTTGCGCAAGGTGAAGGCAGGGTGCGCCATCAGGGCACGCACCCTCTCGATGTCGGTGCTGTGTGCCGTGGCCTGCAGCGTGAACCATTTGTCGACGACCAGCGGGTCGTTCTGCCAGCGGCTGTAAAAGGCATCCAGCGCCCGTGCGGCAACATCGGGCTGGCCGTAGTTCACCAGCGCGGACAACGCAGCCAGGCTGTCGGTCATGTTGCCGGCCTGGTCGAACTGCGATTGGGCCAGGGCCTGCGCGCCATCGATGCCGGCGGCCATCAAATGGCCCAGTGCCTGGTTCTTGAGGGCACGCCGCCCGGCCGGCCCGGGCGCCGGGCTGTACTCGCCGGGCGTCTGGTTGCCGTCGAACGCGGCACGCCATTGGGCCGCCAGTTCACGGCCCAGGGCGGCGCGCAGGAAGTCGCGCGCTGCCGACAGGGCTGGCGGATCGATGGCTTCCATGCGCTCGGCCAGGGTTTTTTCCGTTGGCAACGCCAGCGCCCGAGCGCGGTAGCCGGCATCCAGCGCGGGGTCGGTCAGCAGGGCTTGCCAGGCCTGGATGAAGGCGGCGTCGGCCATCAGGGGCGCGCCTGCCTGATGTCGTGCGGCCAGGGCCATGATCTGGCGGGTTGCCAGTTCCTGGCCGGCTTCCCAGCGTGCGAAAGGATCGTTGTCGTGGGCCGACAGCAAGGCCAGCTCGGCATCGCTCCAGTCGTATTCGACGATGACGGGTGCGGAAAAGCCGCGCAGCAATGACGGCACCGGCTGGGCGGGGATATCTTCGAAGACCCATTGCTGGGTTTCCTGGTTCAACTCGAGCAGCACCGTATCCTGCGTACCGTCTGCCAGGCGCAGCGGCAACGTCCGGCCTTGCGGATCGAGCAGGCCCAAGGCAAACGGAATGTGGAACGGGGCCTTGGCATAGCCGTCGCCGGCGCGCTTTTCCACGCCCACCGCCGGGCAGCGCTGGGTCAGGGTGACGGTGCAACGGCGGGCGGCGGCATCGTAGGCCAACGACACCGCCACGCGCGGCGTGCCGGCCTGGCGATACCAGCGGCGAAACACGGCAAGGTCGCGGCCGGGATGCTGGAGTGCATATACCGATTCCATGGCGGCCACGAAGTCGTCGCAGGTCACGGCCTGGCCGTCGTGGCGCCGGAAGTATTCGTCCATGCCGGCGCGAAAGCCCTCCGCGCCCAGCAGGGTGTGCTGCATGCGGATCACTTCGGCGCCTTTTTCATACACCGTGGCGGTGTAGAAATTGCCAATCTCTTGATAGCTTTCGGGGCGGATCGGGTGGGCCATCGGGCCGGCGTCTTCCGGATACTGGGCCGCGCGCAAGGTGACGACATCGTCGATGCGCTTGACGGCGCGCGCGCTGGCGGCTGCGGCGGCATCGAGTTCGCGCGCCATCATGTCGGCGGTGAATTCCTGGTCGCGGAATACGGTCAGGCCTTCTTTCAGGCTGAGCTGGAACCAGTCGCGGCAAGTGACGCGGTTGCCGGTCCAGTTGTGGAAGTATTCATGGCCGATGACCGCCTCGATGCCCTCGTAGTTGGCATCGGTGGCAGTGTGGGGGTCGGCCAGCACGTAGGCCGCATTGAAAATGTTCAGGCCTTTGTTTTCCATGGCGCCCATATTGAAGTCGCGCACGGCGACCACCATGAAGCGGTCCAGGTCGAGTTCCAGGCCAAAGCGGGTTTCATCCCACCGCAACGCCCGCACCAGCGATTCCAGCGCCCATTCGGTGCGGTCTTCCGAGCCGGGGTCGCTGTATACCTGCAGCAGCACCGGGCGCCCGCTGGCGGTCTGCACGGTGGTTTCCCGATGCGTCAGGCGTCCGGCCACAAGCGCGAACAGATAGCAGGGCTTGGGAAACGGGTCTTCCCATTGCGCTTCCTGGCGGCCGTCGGGCAGGGTTTGCGTGGCCAACAGGTTGCCGTTGGACAGCAGCACGGGATAGTCGGGAGCGGCACGCAACGTGACGCGGTAGCGCGACATGACGTCGGGCCGGTCGGCAAACCAGGTAATGCGCCGAAAGCCCTCGGCCTCGCATTGCGTGAAGAAATTGCCGCCCGACACATACAGGCCCATCAGCGTCGAATTGGCGCTGGGCCGGCAGCGGCTGACGATGTCGATCGTGGCGCGGGCCGGCAGGCCCGACAGGGTCAGGGTATGGTCGTCCAGCGTATAGCGCGTGGCCGGCCAAGCCTGGCCATCCACCTGCAGGGACACCAGTTCCAGTTCGATGCCGTCCAGCACCAACGGCGCCTCGGCAGGCGCATCGGCCTTGCGTTCGATGCGCAGCGTGCTGTGCACCTGGGTGGACGCGGGGTCCAGCTCGAACGCCAGCGCCAGTTCCGGAATGGCATAAGGATAGGGCTGATAATCCTTGCGAAATACGGTTACAGGCGTTTCGGTGCGCATGCGTGGATCAGTCCAGAATAGGGAATGACGTATTGTAGTAGTACCCCGCCGGCCATATATCAGCGGAAATATCCGGTTGAAAACTTTCATCGGCCAGGGTGGTCGAAATCTACGTATGATGGCGCCCTCGCAGGAGAACACCATGTTTCAAACCCAATCCTGGCTCGGCCTTTGGCGATGGGCGGGCATCGCAGTCGCATTGTCGGCCGGGTTATTGACCGGCTGCGCCGCGCCCACGGTGCAGGCTCGCGTGACGTCATTCCAGCAATGGCCAGCCGATGTCGTCGGCCAGACGTACCGATTCGTCGATTCGGTTCCTGGCCAGGCCGGCAATCTGGAATACCAGGCCTACCAAGACACCATGCGTGCCGGCATCGGGCCTACCGGGCTGGTCGAGGCGCAGCCCGGACAGCCGGCGCGATTCAAGGTTTCGTTCAAGTATGGGTCCGAGCAAACCCAGGTGATGGTGCGCCGCGCCTATGATCCGTATTTTTATGGCGGGTTTGGCGGTTTTTACGGCCCGCGCTGGTGGGGCGGCGGTATGGGATATTGGGGACCCGACTGGATCGACGTTCCGACGGTGGCTTATCGCAACCGCCTCAGCGTGCAAATCCACGATACCGAGCGCAATGGGGCCGAGGTATACCGCTCGACCGCTTATATAGTTACCGGCCAGGAAGACCTGGTTCGCACCATGCCCTATCTGGTTCGTGCGATCTTCGACGGCTTTCCTGGCAATAATGGCTCGGAACGCGAAGTCGAATATCAGCTGAACCGCTAGGCGGCCGCGACGGAACGCCAAACGGGGCCGGCTTTTCTTATTGCCGGTCCGCGTATTGGAATAATATCGGTCAAAATCGCCGGATATTTCCTGTGGCCGTTATTCGGCGATCAGGAAGGTATCGCGGCTATTGCCTTCGGCCTCTTCGGCGGTAAGCCAGCGCGGCGCTTTGCCGCGCCCGCTCCAGGTTTCGCCGGTTTTGGGATGGCGGTACTTGGGTGCGACCTGGCGTTTGGCGACCGGCGCGGATTTACGGCCGGCTGAAGCGCGCGGCGCCTTGGGGGTGCCGCCATAAGCGGCAATGATTTCTTCGGGGGTAATATTGTATTCACGCATCGACGCCACAATCGACGAAATAACGGGCTTGCGGCGCTTGGTCTGCAGAACTTCTGCTTTCTTTTGCAGTTTGTTGATTTCTTTTTCTATTTTTGCCTGCAGGGCGGCGTAGGTTTCACGAGGCATGGAAGAGTCCTGGATAATAATAAGAGCGGTCTGGTGCCATAGTTGGCCCCGGTCAGGGCTGTGTTTACCATAATACAGAAATTATGCGATCGATTCATTATTATGAGTCGTAATCGTCATTTCAGAGGGCCGAAAAATGGGTATTTCCGGGTCGAATTCAGTGGCAGTGGCTGCCATCCAGATGATTTCCAGCCCCGATGTGCAGGATAATCTCCGGCAGGCCGGCGAATTAATCGAAGCGGCCGCTGCCTCGGGTGCGCGCCTGATTTCCCTGCCTGAATATTTCTGCTTTATGGGGCAGGGCGACCTTCAGAAACTGGAAATAAAAGAACAGCCCGGCGTGGGGCCAATCCAGGAATTCCTGTCGGCACAGGCCCGGCGGCACGGTATCTGGCTGGCAGGCGGCACCTTGCCGCTGGCTTGCCCCGACCCGGGCCGGGTCTTCAATACGACCTTTGTCTATGGCCCCGACGGGCAGTCGGTGGCGCGCTATGACAAGATCCATTTATTCAATTTCCAGCGCGGGGCCGAGGCCTACGATGAATCTATTGCCATCCGCCCCGGCGATTCGGTGCGCGCCTTCGACGCGCCATGGGGCAGGGTGGGACTGTCAGTATGCTACGACTTGCGGTTTCCCGAGTTGTATCGGGCCTTGGGCCAGGTGGACTTGATTCTGGTGCCGGCCGCCTTCACATACACCACAGGCAAGGCACACTGGGAACTGCTGCTGCGGGCACGCGCGATCGAGAACCAATGTTACGTATTGGCTGCGGCGCAGGGCGGGCACCACCCGAACGGCCGGCGCACCTGGGGTCATTCCATGCTGGTCGACCCGTGGGGCGAGATTGTCGAGGTCCTGGCCGACGGGCCGGGCGTGGTCAGCGGTACCATAGAGCCTGAGCGCCTGGCGCAAGTGCGCGCATCGCTGCCCGCATTGCGTCATCGAGTCCTGTAAAGGCTGAAATTTCATGAATCTGATCGATCCCGATATTCAATCCCTGGCTACCGCCAAATCGCTGCTGCTCGACCCATGGGGCCTGACCGAGGCCGATATGGCTCACGCGCTGGGCGAAATCTTCACCCACAAGGTCGATTATGCCGACCTGTATTTCCAGTACACGCGCAGCGAAGGCTGGAGCCTGGAAGAAGGCATCGTCAAGACGGGCAGTTTTTCAATCGGCCAAGGCGTAGGGGTACGCGCCATCAGCGGCGAGAAAACCGCCTTTGCGTATTCCGATTCGCTGTCGCCCGAGGCTCTGTTGTCGTCGGCACGCACCGTGCGCAGTATCGCCCGCCGTGGCGCGGGCAAGGTCAAGGTGGCTGCCCAGGTGCCGCCGGAAGCCGGCCGCAGCCTGTATGGCGATCTCGATCCGCTGGCCACGCTGAGCGCGCCCGAGAAAGTCGCGCTGCTGGAACGGATCGAACGCATGGCGCGGGCGCGCGACCCGCACGTCATCCAGGTGATGGCGGGGCTGGGCGCTGAATACGACGTGGTGCTGGTGGCGGGTAGCGATGGCCGCCTGGCCGCCGACGTACGGCCGTTGGTGCGCCTGTCGCTGACCGTGATCGCCGAGCGCAACGGCCGCCGCGAAATGGGGCATGCGGGCGGGGGCGGGCGCCTGGGGCTGGCCTATTTCTCGGACGAAATGCTGCAGGGCTACGTCGAGCGGGCTGTGCACGAGGCGATGGTGAACCTTGACGCCCGCCCCGCGCCGGCCGGCGAGATGACGGTTGTGCTGGGGTCGGGTTGGCCCGGCATCTTGTTGCACGAGGCCGTGGGGCATGGCCTTGAGGGCGATTTCAACCGCAAGGGGTCCAGTGTGTTTTCCGGCCGTATCGGTCAGCGCGTGGCATCCAAGGGCGTTACCGTCATCGATGACGGCACGCTGCCTGATCGCCGCGGGTCGCTCAATATCGATGACGAAGGCAATGCCACGCAGTGCAATGTGCTGATCGAAGACGGCATCCTGCGCGGCTATATGCAAGACACGCTGAATGCGCGATTGATGAAGACGCCGGCTACCGGCAACGGGCGGCGCGAATCGTTCGCCCATCTGCCCATGCCGCGCATGACCAATACCTACATGCTCGCCGGCCAGACGCCGCCCGAGGAAATCATCGCCTCGGTCAAGCACGGCGTCTACGCGGCAAATTTCGGTGGCGGCCAGGTCGACATCACCAACGGCAAATTTGTCTTCTCGGCCTCTGAGGCCTACATGATCGAGAACGGCAAGGTCACCTATCCGGTCAAGGGTGCGACGCTGATCGGCAACGGGCCTGACGCGATGAACCGCGTCAGCCTGATCGGCAATGACCTGCAACTGGATTCGGGCGTGGGCACCTGCGGCAAAGACGGCCAAAGCGTACCGGTGGGCGTGGGCATGCCCACGGTGCGCATGGATGGGCTGACGGTGGGCGGCACGGCCTGAGCGGACACCTGGGCGCGTTCCGATGGCCTCGATATTTTCCCGGGGCGCGCAGCTTTACGGGGCGCGCAGCAGGGGATAGGGATTGATGGCGCCGCCGGCCTGGTAGATGCCATAGTGCAGGTGCGGCGGGGTCGTGCGCGCATTGCCGGTGTTCCCGACATAGCCCAGCGGCGTGCCCGGCATGACCAGGGCGCCCGGTGCCACGTCGGCGTATCCGTCCAGGTGCGCGTAGTAGTGCATTTGCCGCCCGGGGCCCAGTACCCATACTACCTGGCCGCCCAGCGTGTTGCGGCCCACGCGCGTCACCACGCCTTCTGTCGCCGACAGCACCGGGGTGCGGCGCGCGGCGAAGATATCGATGCCTTCGTGCTGCCGGCCGGCGGAACGGGCTGCCTTCCAGGTATCGGCCAATTGGCGCGGGGCGACCCCCGCTACCGGTACGGGCAAGGCAGTGGGAATAGGCTGCAGGGAAAGCCGCAGCACGTGCCAGGGCGCCCGCCAGGTATCGGGCAGGCGCGGCCAGCCCCACCAGACGCCAGCACCAAGCAGGCCGAGCAACGCCAGGCGGGCGGCAATGCGTGCGACGGTGCGCAGGACAGTCGGGATGGCGGTCATTTTTCATTGCCTATGACTTGCTATTACTTGTTGATTGGATGCCGCTCAAGGGCAGTGGTTCAGTTGCCAGCAAAAGCCGTGGACGCGTTGGTAGCTTTGTGCTAGAGTTTCTCGTTATGAAATTCGCGTCCCCCGCTTTTTATTTTTATTTTTATGGTTTTCTGAAGCCGCTGGCGGAGGAAGGGACGCGCTCAATCTGAAGTCCGTAGAGAATCCCTCGAAAAAGCCGCCAGCTCCCTGGCGGCTTTTTTGTGCCGTCAGCCTGGCGGGCAACCCAGGAGCCACACCGTGTCGCACAATACCGACGATCTTCGCATACGCGAAATCAAAGAACTGAACCCGCCCTCGCATGTGATGCGCGAGTTTCCCTGCACCCAGCAGGCTTCCGAAACCGTCTTCGCGGCGCGCCAGGGCATGCATCGCATCCTGCACGGCATGGACGATCGCATGATCGTGGTCATCGGGCCATGCTCGATCCACGACACCAAGGCGGCGCTGGAATACGCCAGCCGGCTCAAGCCGGTGCGCGACCGGTTGCAGGGCGAACTTGAAATCGTGATGCGGGTGTACTTCGAGAAGCCGCGCACCACGGTGGGTTGGAAAGGCCTGATCAACGACCCGGGCCTGGATGGCAGCTTCGATATCAACCGCGGCATTCGCGTGGCGCGCGAGCTGCTGCTGGACATCAACAGCCAGGGCTTGCCCGCCGGCTGTGAGTTCCTGGACATGATCACCCCGCAATACATTGCCGACCTGGTGTCCTGGGGCGCCATCGGTGCGCGCACGACCGAAAGCCAGGTTCACCGCGAGCTGGCTTCCGGGCTGTCGTGTCCCGTGGGGTTCAAGAACGGCACCGACGGCAACGTGAAGATCGCCGTCGATGCCATCAAGGCCGCGTCGCAGCCGCACCATTTTCTGTCGGTCACCAAAGGCGGGCATTCCGCCATTGTGTCCACCGCGGGCAATGAAGACTGCCATGTGATCCTGCGTGGCGGCAAGGCGCCCAACTACGATGCGGCCAGTGTGGCGGCCGCTTGCCAGGACATGGCCAAGTCGGGCTTGGCGCAGCGCGTGATGATCGACGCCAGCCATGCCAACAGCAGCAAGAAGCCCGAGAACCAGCCGCTGGTGATAGACGATGTGGCGAGCCAGGTCGAGGCCGGCGATGCGCGCATCGTGGGCGTCATGGTCGAAAGCCATCTGCTGGGCGGGCGCCAGGACATGGTGCCGGGCGAGTCTTTGGTGTATGGGCAGAGCATCACCGACGGATGCATTGACTGGGACGCTTCCGTGCAGGTACTCGAGCGCCTGGCTCGCGCCATCAAAGAACGCCGCCGCGCGGCCGCGACGGCAGGAAAGTAGCGGGGATAATCGGGCCGCGAGCACCTCATCGTCCATCAAGCCCGAACCCGGCCTTCGTGCCGCTGCCGGCGTAGAATGCAAGATTCTCGTCCTTTGCTTGCTTTCACGCCGCCATGAATGCTCCTGCCTCTGCCGAATCCCTGCGCCGCCCGGTACCCGCTGCCTGCCTGGACGCCCTGCGCGCGCAGTTCGCCGATCGCCTGTCCGTGTCGCAGGCTGTGCGCGAGCATCACGGCCGCGACGAATCGCCGTATCCACCGATGCTGCCCGAGGCCGTGGTGTTCGCCCACAGCACCGAAGAAGTGGCGGCCGTGGCGCGCCTGTGCAACGAACACCGCGTGCCGCTGATTCCCTACGGCGCCGGGTCGTCGCTGGAAGGGCACCTGCTGGCCATCCAGGGGGGGATCAGCCTCGACCTGTCGCAGATGAACCGCCTGCTGGCGGTCAACGCCGAAGACCTTACCGCCACGGTGCAAGCCGGCGTCACCCGCAAGCAGCTCAACGAAGAAATCCGCGACACGGGCCTGTTCTTTCCCATCGATCCCGGCGCCGACGCCAGCCTGGGCGGCATGGCCGCCACGCGCGCCTCGGGTACCAACGCCGTGCGCTACGGCACCATGCGCGAAAACGTGATGTCGCTGACGGTGGTCACGGCCGATGGCCGCATCGTGCGTACCGCTGGACGCGCCCGTAAATCGGCGGCCGGGTACGACCTGACCCGCATCTTCGTGGGCAGCGAAGGTACCCTGGGCATCATCACCGAAGTCACGGTGCGGTTGTATCCGCAGCCCGAGGCTGTCTCGGCCGCGGTGTGCAATTTTGCTACCCTGGGCGATGCGGTGCAAAGCGTCATCGAGATCATCCAGATGGGTGTGCCGGTGGCGCGTGTCGAGTTCATGGACTCGGCTGCCGTGCGTAGCGTGAACCTGCACAGCAAATTGACGCTGCGCGAGACGCCCATGCTTGTGTTCGAATTCCACGGCAGCCCGGCCGGCGTGCAAGAGCAGGCCGAGACTGTGCAGGGTATTACCGCCGAACACGGTGGCATGGATTTCGAATGGGCGGAACGCCCCGAAGATCGCAGCCGGCTCTGGGCCGCGCGCCATAACGCCTATTTTGCCGGCCTGCAATTGCGGCCCGGCTGCCGCGCCAGCACCACCGACGTCTGCGTGCCGATTTCCCGTTTGGCCGATTGCGTGCGCGAAACAGTCGATGAACTCGACCGCGCCAGCTTTCCATACACCGTCGTGGGCCACGTGGGCGACGGTAATTTCCATGTGCTGATGTTGCTGGATGCCGACAATGAGGCCGAGTGGAAAGAGTCTGAAACTATTAATCACAATTTGGTGCGGCGCGCCATTGCTGCCGATGGCACCTGCACCGGCGAGCATGGCGTGGGCCTGCACAAAATGCAGTTCATGGCCGAAGAACACGGTGAAGACGCGCTGGCGCTGATGCGCAGCCTGAAACACGCGTTCGACCCGAACAACATCCTCAACCCCGGCAAGATCATCAACTGGTAAACCCACGTCCGTCGTGGGGTGTTTTGATGGCGGCGGGTGCGGGTAAATCCGCTCTGCCGGGAAAGATAGCCACGCGCTATTGTTGCGCTCATGAATTCATTGGTCGAACCGAACCTCAGTCACGCTCAGCAGCCGTTTTCCGCGACCCAGGTCATCGACGCACTGCATGGCGTGCTGCCCGCACATTGCGTGCTGCACCGCGAAGAAGATACCCGCCCATACGAGTGCGACGGCCTGTCTCTGTATCGTGCGCTGCCTCCCGTGGTGGCCCTGCCTGAAACCGAAGAGCAGGTGGTGGCCATCGTGCGCCTGTGCAAGCGCCTGAACGTGCCGCTGGTGGCGCGCGGCGCCGGTACCGGCTTGTCCGGCGGGGCGATGCCGCACGCCCAGGGTGTATTGATGGGGCTGGCCAAATTCAATCGCATCAAGCAGATCGATCCGGCCAGCGGCATGGCGGTGGTCGAGCCGGGTGTGCGCAACCTGGCCATTTCGGAAGCGGCTGCGCCTTACGGCCTGTACTACGCCCCCGATCCGTCCAGCCAGATTGCCTGTTCGATAGGTGGCAACGTTGCCGAGAACTCAGGAGGCGTGCATTGCCTGAAGTATGGCCTGACGGTGCACAACGTGCTGCGCGTACGTGTGGTCACCATCGATGGCGATATTGTCGAGTTGGGGTCCGAGGCGCCCGACGCGCCCGGGCTGGACTTGCTGTCGGTGTTCGTCGGCTCGGAAGGCATGCTGGGCGTAGTGACCGAGATCATGGTCAAGCTCATCCCCAAGCCGGCGTGCGCGCAAGTGGTCATGGCCAGTTTCTCCAGCGCCGAATCGGCCGGCCAGGCGGTCACCGACATTATCGCGGCGGGGATCATTCCGGCCGGGCTCGAAATGATGGACCGTCAGGCGGTGCAGATGGTCGAGCCATTCGTGAACGCGGGCTACGACGTCTCGGCGCAGGCTATCCTGCTGTGCGAATCCGATGGCACGGTCGAAGAGGTGGCGCACGAGGTCGAACACATGGAGGCCGTGTTCCGCAAGGCTGGCGCCACGCGCCTGCAGGTCTCGCGCGACGAGGCCGAACGGCTCAGGTTCTGGGCCGGGCGCAAGAATGCGTTTCCGGCCGCGGGGCGCGTGTCGCCCGACTATTACTGCATGGACGGCACGATCCCGCGCCGTCATCTGGCGCGCGTGCTGGGTGCCATCGAGCAAATGGAAGACGAATTCGGATTGCGTTGCGCCAATGTGTTCCATGCGGGCGATGGCAACCTGCATCCGTTGATCCTGTTCGACTCGAACAAGCCCGACGAAGTCGAGCGGGCGGAAAAATTCGGCGCAGCGATTCTTGAGCTGTGCGTGCAAGTAGGAGGCACCCTGACTGGTGAGCACGGGGTGGGTATGGAGAAGATAAATCAAATGTGTGTGCAATTTTCGCGTGATGAGCTGGACGCGTTCCTTGCCGTGAAGCGGGCGTTCGATCCGCCGGGCCTGTTGAATCCTGAGAAGGTGATTCCCACCCTGGCACGCTGCGCCGAATACGGCAAGATGCATGTGCATGGCGGAGCGCTGAGCTTTCCCGACCTGGCACGCTTCTAAGGCGCGCCCCATGGATTTCGTCCTGTCGGAGTTGTGCGACCAGGTCATGACGGCGCGCGCCGGCCACAAGTCGCTGTTCGTCATGGGAGGCGGCAGCAAATCCTTCTATGGCAATTACCGGCCGGTCACGCCGCAAGATGGCCATTGCCTGCTCGACATGACCGCCTACAGCGGCATCGTCAGTTATCAGCCGTCCGAGCTGGTGGTGACGGCCCGCGCCGGTACGTCCCTGGCCGCTCTGGAAGCGGCGTTGGCCGAGCATGGCCAGATGCTGGCATTCGAGCCGCCACATTTCAGTTCGTCGGCCACGGTAGGCGGGTGCGTGGCCGCCGGCCTGGCCGGGCCGCGCCGCATGGCAGCGGGCGGTGTGCGCGATTTCGTGCTGGGTGCGCGCCTGCTCGACTCCCAGGGCCGCATGCTGTCGTTCGGTGGCGAGGTCATGAAGAACGTGGCGGGCTACGATGTGTCGCGCCTGCTGGCAGGCTCGCATGGTATTTTCGGCGCCATTCTCGAGGTATCGCTGAAAGTTGCGCCGCGGCCATTCGAAGAGCGCACGTTGCGCTTCGAAGCTACCCAGCAAGAAGCGCTGGCGCATTTCACCCAATGGCGCGGCCAGCCGCTGGCTGTGTCGGCCACGTGCTGGAGCCCCGCTGACGACGGCATTGGTGGACACGTTACGGTGCGGCTATCGGGTGCGCCGCCGGCGGTGCGCAATGCGGTTCATCGCATCGGTGGGCAGGAACTGGATGCCGCACAGGCCGTGCAATGGTGGGCATCGCTGCGCGAGCATACCCATCCGTTCTTCGGGCGCGGGCGACCCTTGTGGCGCCTGGCCTTGCCGCCCACCGCGCCGGTGCAGGACCTGGCCCTGCCGACCTTGCTCGAGTGGGGCGGCGGCCAGCGCTGGGTAAGCGGTGCCGCCGACGCGCAGGCGATGCGCGAACTGGCGCAAGGCCTGGGTGGCCACGCCACGTTGTTCCGGCCGGCCGGCGCGGCTGTTCCCGCCGATGGTGTGTTTCATCCCTTGTCGCCCGGCGTAGCGGCGATTACCCGGCGCCTGAAGCAGGAGCTGGATCCGGCCGGATTGTTCAATCCGGGCCGTCTGGTGTTGGAGCTATAACGCAGTATGCAGACCAATCTTGCTTCCTGGGCGCGCGATACAGACTATGGCCGCGAGGCCGATGAGATTCTGCGTCGCTGCGTGCATTGCGGGTTCTGCACGGCAACCTGTCCAACCTACCAGGTGTTGGGCGATGAGCTCGACAGCCCGCGCGGCCGCATCTACCTGATCAAGCAAGTGCTGGAAGGCAGCGAGCCCACGCTCGCCACGCAACAGCACCTGGACCGCTGCCTGACGTGCCGCAATTGTGAAACCACCTGCCCATCGGGCGTGCAGTACGGTCATCTGGTCGATATCGGCCGCAATCTGGTCGACCAGAAAGTGCAGCGCCCATGGCGCGATCGCCTGCGCCGCGCGCTGCTGCGCAAAGGGTTGAATTCGGCGTTGTTCGGGCCTGCCATGCGAGCCGGACAGATGGTGCGCGGCTTGTTGCCGGCGGCATTCAAGCGCAAGGTGCCTGTCTGGCGCAACCCCGGCTTGCTGCCCGATTCGACGCGCCATACCCGCCAGGTGCTCATGCTGACCGGCTGCGTGCAGCCAGCGATGATGCCCACTATCGACAGCGCAACAATTCGGGTGCTGGATGCGGTGGGTATCGGCGCACGCCTGTCAGGGGCAGGGTGCTGCGGCGCCGTCAATTTCCACCTGGATGCGCAGGCCAAGGCACTGGACCAGATGCGCGCGAATATCGACGCGTGGTGGCCGCCGATCGAGCGCGGCGAGGTCGAGGCCATCGTCATGAATGCGTCGGGCTGCGGCGCCATGGTCAAGGAATACGCCCATCATCTGCGTGGCGACGCGCGTTATGCCGAGCGCGCTGCGCGCGTCGTGGCCTTGGTGAAGGACGTGGCCGAAATACTGGCGCCGCATGCGCAGGTACTGCGCGAACGCATGGCGCCCGGGGGGCGGGCGGCTTTTCATCCGCCGTGCACGCTGCAGCACTGGCAAGGGCTGCGTCCCTTGAGCGAGCGCCTGCTGGTTGACCTGGGGTTCGAACTGCAGCCCTTTGCCGATTCGCATTTGTGCTGCGGGTCGGCCGGGGCTTATTCAGTATTGAATCCGGCCATGGCACTGGAATTGCGCGACCGCAAGCTGGCGGCGATGGCGCCGCATGCGCCGCCGGTGATCGTATCGTCGAATATCGGCTGCGTGTCGCATTTGCAGAGCGGCACCGACACGCCGGTGCGGCATTGGATCGAAGTGGTCGACGAGCGCTTGCGGGGCTAGCAGGGCTAGCGGCACGCGGTCGGCCGAGGCGGGCCGCGGGGGCCGCCCGCGCCCGCGTCGTGCTATTCCACCGCCTTGACCATGTCTTCGAGCACCTTCTTCGCGTCGCCGAACACCATCATGGTGCGATCCATGTAGAACAGCTCGTTGTCCAGGCCGGCATAGCCCGCCGCCATCGAGCGCTTGTTCACGATCACGGTGCGCGCCTTGTAGGCTTCCAGGATGGGCATGCCCGCGATCGGCGAAGCCGGGTCGTTCTTGGCGGCCGGATTGACCACGTCGTTGGCGCCCAGCACTAGCACGACGTCGGTCTGGCCGAACTCGCCATTGATGTCTTCCATTTCGAACACCTGGTCGTAGGGCACCTCGGCCTCGGCCAGCAGGACATTCATGTGGCCGGGCATGCGGCCGGCCACCGGGTGGATGGCATATTTCACCGTCACCCCTTTTTCGCCCAGTTTCTCGGCCAGCTCTTTCAGCGCATGCTGGGCGCGCGCCACCGCCAGGCCGTAGCCGGGCACGATGGTGACGGTCTCGGCATTGGTCATCAGGAACGCCGCGTCTTCGGGGCTGCCCGATTTCACGCTGCGTTGCTGGCCGTCGCCGGCCGCCGTGGCGGCCGCGGCCTGGCCGCCAAAGCCGCCCAGGATCACGTTGAAGAACGAGCGGTTCATGGCCTTGCACATGATGTACGACAGGATCGCGCCTGACGAGCCCACCAGCGAACCGGCGATGATCAGCATCGGGTTGTTCAGCGAGAACCCGATGCCGGCGGCCGCCCACCCGGAGTAGCTGTTCAACATGGACACGACCACCGGCATATCGGCGCCGCCGATCGGGATGATGATGAGCACGCCCAGCACGAAGGCGATGACGGTCATGATGATGAACGGCGTCCAGTCTTGCGTTGCCATGAACCAGAAGCCGCAACCCAGCATGGCCAGCGCCAGCAGCAGGTTCAGCGTGTGCTGGCCGCCGAACACCACCGGCGCGCCCTGGAACAGGCGGAACTTGTACTTGCCCGACAGCTTGCCGAATGCAATGACCGAGCCCGAGAAGGTAATGGCGCCCACGAAGGTGCCGATGAACAGCTCCAGGCGGTTGCCCACGGGTAGCGGTGCGCCCGGCGCGGCGATGCCGAAGGCGTGGGGCTCGGCCACCACCGCCACGGCAATGGCCACGGCGGCCAGGCCGATCATGCTGTGCATGAAGGCCACCAGCTCGGGCATCTTGGTCATCTCGACCCGCTTGGCCATCAGCGTGCCGATCGAGCCGCCCACCAGCAGCCCCAGCACCACCCAGCCCAGGCCGATGCCGGCACTGCCCGCGCGCGCCAGTTGCACGATCAGCGCGGCGGTGGTCAGGACGGCAATGGCCATGCCAGCCATGCCGAAAGCATTGCCCAGCCGCGACGTGGTGGGATGCGACAGCCCTTTCAATGCCTGGATGAAGCACACCGAGGCCACCAGGTACAGCAGGGTTACCAGATTCAGCGAGATCATGAACGGTGCTCCTGCGCGGGCTTCTTGTCTTTCTTCTTGAACATCTCGAGCATGCGGCGGGTGACCAGGAAGCCGCCAAATACGTTCACGGCGGCCAGCGCTACCGCGAACACGCCCATGCCGCGCGCCAGGCTGCCTTCGGTCAGGGCGGCGGCCAGCATGGCGCCGACGATGATGATGGCCGAAATGGCGTTGGTGACCGCCATCAGCGGCGTATGCAGCGCAGGTGTGACGTTCCATACCACGTGGTAGCCCACGTAGATGGCCAGCACGAAGATGATCAGGTTGACGAGCGTGGGATTGATCGCTTCCATGGCCTAGCCCTTCTGTTTCTGTATGACGTTGCCGCCCTCGCATACCAGGCAGGCCGCGACGATTTCGTCGTCGCGGCGGATGGCCAGTGCGCCTTCGGGATCGGTAATGAGTTTCAGGAAATCGAGCAGATTGCGCGCGTACAGCGCCGAGGCATCGGTGGGCACCAGGCCGGGCAGGTTGGTCAGGCCGACCAGCGTGACGCCGTGCTTTTCCACTACCTGGCCTCGTTCGGACAGCGGGCAGTTGCCGCCGCGTTCGACCGCCAGGTCGACCACGACCGAGCCGGGCTTCATGGCCTGCACGGTTTCGGCCGACAGCAGGGTGGGTGCCGGGCGGCCCGGGATCAGGGCGGTGGTGATGATGATGTCGGCCTGCTTGCAGCGTTCGGACACCAGCGCCGCCTGCCGCGCCATCCAGCCCGGCGGCATGGGGCGCGCGTAGCCGCCGGTGCCTTCGGCGATCTGGCGTTCTTCGTCGGTCTCGAAGGGCACGTCGATGAACTTGGCGCCCAGCGATTCGATCTGCTCCTTGGCGGCGGGCCTCACGTCCGAGGCCTCGACCACGGCGCCCAGGCGCTTGGCCGTGGCGATGGCCTGCAAGCCTGCCACGCCGGCGCCCAGCACGATCGCCCGCGCGGCCTTCAGCGTGCCGGCGGCGGTCATCATCATGGGGAACAGGCGCCCGTAATAATGGGCTGCCAGCAGCACGGCCTTGTAGCCGGACAGGTTGGCTTGCGAAGACAACACGTCCAGGCTTTGCGCACGGGTGATGCGCGGCGCGGCCTCGAGCGCGAAGCCGGTCAGGCCGGCTGCCGCCAGCGCCGCCAGGCCTTCCGTGTCGAAGGGGTCCAGCATGCCGGCCACGACCGTGCCGGCTTTCATGTGCGGCAGTTCGTCGGCCGAAGGCGCGCGCACTTTGAGCACGAGCGGGCTGCCCAATGCCTGTTGTGCGGAACCCAGCGTGGCGCCCGCCGCGGCATAGGCCTCGTCGGGGTAGCGTGCCGCCTGGCCCGCTCCGTGCTCGACCACGACAGTATGGTTGGCGCCGATGTACTTCTTTATGGTTTCTGGCGTTGCTGCAACACGAGTCTCACCCTCACGGGTTTCTCGCGGTATCCCGATCTGCATCGCTACTCCTCCCTGAGTTCGCGTAGTTATACACGAATCGGCAGGGTAGGGGCGGGTCGTGGCCTGTCTGGCCTTCGGGGCATGCGTCGACAGCAGTTTCCCGCCGCGGTGTTTTTTAAGCGCGGCATCCAGGGCCCGTTGGTAGTCCGGTTGGGCGCTTGCCAGGCGCGTGCGTCCCTTTTCGGTCGGGACCGTATCCAAGCCCATGCAGGGCTTGCCGCACCTTGCCCAGATCGGCCTCGACACTGGCCACGACCTGAATCGCCGTGCTGCAAGGGGCATAAAAAACGCCCTGCAGGGCAGGGCGTCCAGGAAGGCCGGCGCGGGCGCCGGCCACGGGCGTGCAAACGTCCGGCGTCAGGCCGTTTGCGCACGCGTCCAGTCGAGCAGGGCGGCGGTCAGGCCGCGCAGATCGGCCTTCAGTTTGCTGTAGCCGGCCGAAGGCCGCAGCGTAGTTTCATCCATGTACAGCTTGCGGTTGATTTCTATCTGCAGGCTGTGGCGGCCTTCGGCCGGACGGCCGAAGGCACGCACCAGTTCCACGCCCTTATAGGGATCGTTCACGCTGACGTCATAGCCGCGCTCGCGCAGCCAGGCGGCAACGAACTCACGGAAGGCCGGGTCGCTGGTAGAGCCGTCGCGGTCGCCCAGCACGAAATCGGGATGGACCAGGCCGGGCTTGTCGGTGGCGTAGGCGCCGGCCACGCTGGGCATCGAGTGGCAGTTGATATGCCACGCCTTGCCATGCCGCGCGTGCGCCGCGTCGATCAGGCGTGCCACCTGGGCGTGATAGGGCTTCCAGCAGGCATCGATGCGATGCCGTACTTCGTCCAGGCTCAGCTTGCGGTCATACAGCGGCGTGCCGTCATCGAGCATGCGCCAGATCAGGCCCTTGCCCAGCTTTACCTTGGGAGAATCGGGCAGCGGTTCGGGCCAGGGTTGGTCCAGCAACTGCTGATCGATTTCTTCCAGCGAACGATTGGCGTCGATATAGGCGCGCGGAAACGCGGCGGCAATGAGCGGCACGCCCATGTCGACGGCATCGCTCCACAGGTCGTCGACCCAGGTGTCTTCGGCGGTGCGCAGCGCGGCAAACGGCGCCGAAGAGGCGAAGTCCGGCGGATAGGTCGTGCCGCTGTGCGGCGAATCCAGCACCAGTGCGGCGGATGCTTCCGGGTAGCGCGCCGGCAACGCCAGGCGATAAGACAGAGGTTCGTTGATAAGCATGGAATCGATACGGCAGCAATACAGGAAACGGCCCCGCCGTGGCGGGGCCGCAGATCGATCAGTCGATCTTCACATTGGCTTCTTTGGCGATACGCTTGTTCTTGGCGATTTCGGCCGAGATCTGCTGGGCGTATTCTTGCGGCGTGTTGGCCACCGGCGAGGCACCCAGGCTTTCCAGGCGTTGCACCACGGCCGGTTCGGCGCTGACCTTCACCACGGCGGCATGCAGCTTGTCGAGAATGGGCTTGGGCAGGTTGGCCGGCCCGATCAGCCCGAACCACGACGAATCGTTGACCGGCACGAGGCCGACTTCGGCGAAGGTGGGCACGTCGGGCAGGGCGGCCACGCGCTTGGGCGATGCAACGGCCAGCGCCACCAGCTTGCCGGCCTGCACGTGCGGCAGCGACGAAGGCAGGTTGTCATACAGCACGTCGACCTGGCCGGCCAAGGTGTCGTTCAGGGCGGGGCCCACGCCTCGGTAGGGCACGTGCATCAGGTCGGTGCCCGAGGCCATCTTGAACAGTTCGCCCATCATGTGCGAGACCGAACCATTGCCGGCCGAAGCGTAGGCGAACTTGCCCGGTTCTTTCTTGGCCAGGGCGATGAATTCGCTGATATTCTTGGCCGGCACCTTGGGATTGATCACCATGACGTTGGGCACGGCAGCCAGGTTCGAGATCGGCGTGAAGTCCTTTTCGGCGTCGAACGGCAGGTTGTGATAAATGGCCGGGTTGATGCCGTGCGTGCTGACCGTGGCGATGCCCAACGTATAGCCGTCGGCGTCGCTGCTGGCGACTTGGGCGCTGCCGATCGAACCGCCGGCACCGGCCTTGTTTTCCACCACGACGGTCTGGCCCAGCGCCTGGGTGAGCTGGTCGGCGAACAGGCGGCCGACGATGTCGGTCGTGCCTCCGGGCGGGAAGGGCACGATCAAGCGGATAGGCTTGGTCGGGTAGGCGTCTTGTGCGTGGGCGATGCCGGCGGTCAGCGGCGCGGCCAGTACCGCGGCGGCAAGGGACAGGCCCAGGATGACATGGCGACGTTGCATGAATTCCCCTGTAGGAAGTTATCGAGCGTTGCGATTTGCAAACCTTAAGATTTTGGGCGGGGTACCAGGTTTGCGCAAACGAAAGATTCTCCGTAAGCTATTCCTTTTTCTCATGCCGGAAGTTGTAAGTAATTACATCGTTCGCGCCACACCCATGCGCCGATTCTGTCCTTCCCTGACTGACTTGCAAGCGTTTGAAGTCGCTGCCAGGCACAGCAGCTTTACCCGGGCCGCCCAGGAACTTTGTGTGACGCAGGGCGCCGTCAGTAAACAAGTGAAACATCTCGAGGCCTTCCTGGGCGTCGAACTATTCCTGCGCATCAGGCAAGGGCTGGTGTTGACCGAGGCCGGCCAAAGCTACCTGAAGAAGATCCAGGCCGGCCTGGGCCAGATCGAGGCCGCCACGGTAGAACTGATTGCCCACCAGGGCAAGGGCGGCACCTTGCACCTGACCTGCATGCCGACCTTTGGCGCCCGCTGGCTGATTCCACGGCTGGCCACATTCATGCGGGTGCGGCCCGATATCCACGTAGAGTTCCTGCCGCACCGCCAGGGCTACGATTTTTCCACTCCCGAACTGGATGCCGCAGTGCGCTTCGGCGATGGCATCTGGCCAGGCAGCGGCGCCGACTATATCGTGGGGCGCGACGTCGTGCCGGTATGCAGCCCGCGCCTGATCGGCAACGGTTGCGACAACGCCGACGAACTGTTGCGCTATCCATTGTTGCACCATACTTCGGCCCTCGAGGGCTGGCGCGAATGGTTCGAGCAGGCGGGCTGCGATGCGCGCCGCGCGCTCGAGGGCGCGCGATTCGACCAATACTCGCTGTTGTCGCAGGCGGCGGCGGCGGGCTTCGGCGTTGCGCTGATCCCGCGCTGCCTGATCGAAGACGAATTGCGCGACGGCAAGCTGGCCGTCGCCCTTCAGGCGCCGATCCGCGCCCGCCAGGGCTATTACCTGTGCTATCCCGAGCAGAAGGCCAACCTGCCCATCCTGCAGGCGTTCCGGGCCTGGCTGATGGAGGTCTCGCTGGCAGCCGAGCCGCGTCCTGCCGAACAAGCCGTCGCGCTCTAAAATAGCGCCACCATGTCTTTTGCATCGTTAAGCTCATTTTCCGGCAAAGGCCGCCGCGTGGTCGTCGGCATGTCCGGCGGCGTCGATTCGTCCGTGACGGCCTGGCTGCTCAAGCAGCAAGGCTACGAAGTCATCGGCCTGTTCATGAAGAACTGGGAAGACGACGACGATTCCGAATACTGCTCTACTCGCCAGGACCTGCTCGACGCTGCCAGCGTGGCCGATCTGGTGGGCGTGGATTTCGAGTACGTCAATTTTGCCGCTGAATATAAAGACCGCGTCTTCGCCGAGTTCCTGCGCGAATATTCCGCGGGCCGCACCCCCAATCCCGACGTGCTGTGCAACGCCGAGATCAAGTTCAAGGCGTTCCTCGATCACGCCATGACCCTGGGCGCCGAGCACATCGCCACCGGCCACTACGCCCGCGTGCGCGCCATCGCCGGGCCGCATGGGCGCGAATACCAATTGCTGAAGGCGCTGGACGCCACGAAGGACCAAAGCTATTTCCTGCATCGCCTGAACCAGGCGCAACTGTCGCGCACGCTGTTTCCGCTGGGCGAGATCCGCAAGACCGAGGTACGGCGCATTGCCCACGAAATCGGCCTGCACAATGCCGCCAAGAAAGATTCCACCGGTATCTGCTTCATTGGCGAGCGGCCGTTTCGCGAGTTCCTGAACCGTTATCTGCCTACCGAGCCCGGCGACATCCTGACCCCGGAAGGCAAGCGAGTGGGAGGGCATCATGGCCTGTCGTTTTATACGCTGGGCCAGCGCAAGGGCCTGGGAGTAGGTGGCGTCAAGGGCAGCCAGCGCGAGGACGGCACCGCCGACGCCTGGTACGCGGCCCGCAAGGATTTGCCGCGCAACCGGCTTTATGTCGTGCAGGGTCACGATCATCCCTGGCTATTGTCGAATCGCCTGCAGGCCCTGGATGCCAGTTGGGTTGCCGGCCGGCCTCCGCAAGCGGGCGGCTACGGCGCCAAGACGCGTTACCGGCAGGCCGACGCGGCCTGCGCGCTGGAGTCCGCCGCGCAGGGCGCGTTCGAATTGTCGTTTACCCAGGCCCAATGGGCCGTGACACCCGGCCAATCGGCCGTGCTGTACGACGGCGAGGTCTGCCTGGGCGGCGGCATCATCGCCTGAACCGTCGCCCGGAGGGGGCGGCGCCAGGTTTGTTCATTACTCTGAGGAGGTCGAAGTGGATGTAGCGATGTTGGTTTGCCTGCTGGCGCTGGGCGCCGTGGCCGGGTTCGCGGCAGGGCTGCTGGGCATCGGCGGCGGAATGCTGCTGGTGCCGTTCCTGACCATGCTGTTCACCTGGCAAGGCATGCCGCAAGACCTGATTGTGCATGCCGCCATCGCCACCTCGATGACGTCCATCCTGTTCACCTCGCTTTCCAGCGTGCGGGCGCATCAGCGCCGGGGCACCATCCAATGGAAAATCGTATTTGCCATGGCGCCCGGCATCATCGTGGGCGGCCTGCTATCGGGGGGGGCGGTGTTCGCTGCACTTAGCACGGCCTGGCTGTCGCTGTTCTTTGCCGTGTTCGTCGGCTATTCGGGCTGGAGCATGCTGCGCAACAAGAAGCCCAAGCCGTCGCGCCAGATGCCTGGCATGGTGGGCACCTCGGCCGCGGGCGCGGGCATCGGGTTCCTGTCCGGGCTGGTGGGTGCCGGCGGCGGGTTCCTGTCGGTGCCCTTCATGGTCTGGTGCAACGTGGCGCTGCATGCCGCCGTATCCACCTCGGCGGCGCTGGGCTTTCCCATCGCGCTGGCCAACAGCATCGGCTATGTCGTGTCGGGGCTGAACGAAAGCGTGGCCCGTCCGGGCATGCTGGGTTACATCTACTGGCCGGCCTTGCTGGCCCTGGTTGTCACCAGCGTGCTTACCGCGCCGGCTGGCGCGCACATGGCCCACCGCCTGCCGGTGGGCACGCTGAAGCGGGTGTTTGCGGGGCTGTTGTTCGCCCTGGCGGCGTACATGCTGTTCAAGGCCTGGCAGGCCTTCGGCGGCTGACCCGGGCCAGGCCGGCCGCTCAGGCGGCCGGTGGGGCGCTGTCGACGAACGACTGGCGCGCCGCCAGCTTTTCGTGGTGGCGGGCCAGGTTGGCGTGCTGGGCACGCCAGTTCAGCGCGGCGAAGCGCAGGTCCAGGTAGCCCAGCGCGCAACCCACGGCAATGTCCGCCAGGCTGTAGTTCACGCCCATGCAGTGGGCTTGCTCGCCCAGGCTGGTGTTCATGGCTTCCAGGCCCGCGTGGATCTTGCGGTAGTGGCGGTCGACCCAGTCGGTGCTGCGCTGGACTTCAGGGCGCTGGTTTTCTTTGACGATGGTGACGCAGGCGTCGAGCACGCCGTCGGCGATGGCTTCCCAGCACTTGACTGCCGCGCGTTCGCGGCCAGGCTGCGGGATCAGGCGCGCTACCGGGGACAAGGTGTCCAGGTATTCAACGATGACGCGCGAATCGAACAGGGCGCCGCCGTCTTCCATGACCAGGCAGGGAACTTTGCCCAGCGGGTTGTAGGCCTGGATCTGCGTATCGGGGGACCAGACGTTTTCGAGCTCCAGCTGGTAGTCCAGCTTCTTCTCGGCCATGACGACCCGCACTTTGCGAACATAGGGACTGGTAAGCGAGCCGATCAGTTTCATGGAGGCCACAAGCGAAGTCGGAAAGCGGCCGAAGTATAGCAGGAGCAACTGTCCCAAAAATGCGAAGTTCCCATTGCGCAACGCTTTTTGGGCCATTGTTACATCGGGGCGAATGATAAAATCGGGTCCCGCCATTGGACTCCCTTGATTTCTTTTCACGCCATGCAGATTGCCGACCAGATCAGCCACCTCAATGCCCTGTCCCCGCTGGACGGCCGCTATGCCACCAAGGGAGACGCACTGAGAGGCCTGTTGTCCGAGGCCGGCTTCATGGCGCACCGGGTCGAGGTCGAAGTAGCCTGGCTGGTGGCCCTGTCCGACGCTGGCCTGCCCGAGCTGCCGCGCTTTTCCGAAGCCGCCCGTGCCCGCCTGGCGCAACTGGTGCACGACTTCTCCGAGGCCGACGCGGCCCGCATCAAGGATATCGAGCGCATCACCAACCACGACGTCAAGGCGGTCGAGTACTGGCTGAAGGAAAAAGTCGCCGGCGACGACGAACTGGCCCGTGCGGCCGAATTCATCCATTTCGCCTGCACCTCTGAAGACATCAACAATACCTCGCATGCGCTGATGCTGAGCCGCGCACGCGCCGAGGTCGTGGTGCCGCGCCTGCGCCAGATCGCCGATACCCTGGCCGGCCTGGCGCGCCAGCACGCGGACCAGCCCATGCTGTCGCGCACCCACGGCCAGCCCGCCAGCCCGACCACGCTGGGCAAGGAATTCGCCAACGTGGCGGTCCGCCTGCAACGGGCCATCGCCGCCGTCGAGGCGGTCGAGCCGCTGGCCAAGCTCAATGGCGCCACCGGCAATTACAACGCCCATTTGTCCGCGTATCCCGAAATCGACTGGCCAGCCTTCAGCGCCCGCGTGCTTGGGGGCCTGGGCCTGACCCAGAACCGCCACACCATCCAGATCGAACCGCACGACTGGATGGCCGCGCTGTTCGACGCCGTGGCGCGCGCCAACGTCATCGTGCTGGACCTGGACCGCGATATCTGGGGCTACGTGGCACTGGGATACTTCAAGCAGCGCCTGCGGGAAGGCGAAGTGGGCTCGTCCACCATGCCGCACAAGGTCAACCCCATCGACTTCGAGAATTCCGAAGGCAACCTGGGCCTGGCCAATGCAGTGCTGCGCCACCTGTCCGAAAAGCTGCCCGTATCGCGCTGGCAGCGCGACCTGACCGACTCCACCGTGCTGCGCAACCTGGGCGTGGGCCTGGGCTACAGCCTGGTGGCATGGGACGCCTGCTTGCGCGGCCTGGGCAAGCTGGAAGTCAACACCGCGGCCATCGACGCCGATATCGACGCCTGCTGGGAAGTGTTGGCCGAGCCGGTACAGACGGTCATGCGCCGCTATGGCTTGCCGCAACCGTACGAGCAACTCAAGGCGCTGACGCGCGGCAAGGGCATCACCGAGGCCGCGCTGCGCGAATTCGTGGGCGGCCTCGAGTTGCCCGACGAGCCCAAGAAGCGCTTGCTGGCGCTGACCCCGCGCGCCTATGTGGGACTGGCCGCCGGACTTGCCCGGGAGGTATAGTCGGCACTGCCGGCCTGGCCGGCATCGTCGCACTTACCGGGAGATCGTCCATGAAGCAGTTCCCCTTGCTGGCCGCCGTGGCCTGTTCCAGCGTCATGTCGCTGTGGTCCACGCCTACGCTGGCACAGTTCGCCAAGCCCGCCGATGCCATCAAGTACCGGCAATCCGCCTTGACGCTGATCGGATCGCATTTCGGCCGCATGCAGCCGGTGATGAAGGGCCAGGCGCCTTATGACGCGGCCCAGATCAAGGCCAATGTGCAGATCCTGAACACCCTGGCCGAATTGCCGTGGGCCGCTTTCGGCCCGGGCACCGAAGGGGGCGAGGCGCGTCCTGAGGTCTGGAGCGATGCTGCGGGCTTCCAGCAAAAGCGCGATCGCCTGAAAGAAAACCTGGCCAAGCTCACGGCGGCAGCCGATTCGGGCGACCTGGACAAGGTGCGTGCGGCTTTCGGTGACGTGGGTGCAAGCTGCAAGGCATGCCACGACTCGTACCGCAAGAAGAAATAGGGCGGCCTGGTACCGGTTACGAAAAGGAAAAGTCGGCCACGATTTCCAGCGAGCGGATCCAGAATACCAGCGCGGCGGCGGCGCCGGCCACCAGTGCAGCGCGCAGCCAGATGGCCGGGCCGTCATCGGCGGGTGGGGTGCCGGCTGGCAGGTCGTGCGGCCGGGCATTGCCGGTGATCATGGGGCGCACCAGCCGCTTGTGCCGTACCGCGGCGTACCAGAGTACCGCCAGCACATGCAGGACGACCAGGCCAATGATGAGCCATTCGTTCGTGTGGTGCCAGGACGTGAACCAGGACGCAACCGCTTCGTCTACGCGGGCGTACAGCGGGCCTTGCGTCATGATGTCGTCGCTGGCGAACAGGCCGCTGGTGGCCTGGAAGCCCAGCACGGCCAACAGGACAATGACTGACAGCGCGCCCAGCGGATTGTGGCCGGCCGGCGCTGCGGCGCCTTGCAGATAGCGCTTGATGGCGCCGGGCCCGCGCACGAACGTGGCAAACCGCGCGTAGCGCGGGCCCACCATGCCCCATACGATGCGAAAGACCACCAGCCCCAGCGTGGCCAGGCCAAAACGCACATGCCAATCCATGTACAGCCCGCCCAGCTTGACGCTGGCATAGGCGCCCACCACGCATAGGGCCAGGGCCCAGTGAAAGAGGCGGGTGGGAAGGTCCCAGATACGTATGGATGAGCGCGTGTGCTGCATGGCGGGTCAACCGGCAAATGATGAGGCTGAATTTAGCATGGCGACCGCGCGCCATGCCTGCTGCGCCGGCGTTCAGGCGGCCAGGGCGGCGTTGCGGCGCAGGGGCTCGATACGATGCACGTGTTCGTGGCGAAAGCGGATGCGCATGCCGGGCCCATTGAGGCGGCCGCACGGACGGATCACATCGGTGGTGTAAGTGACGATGCCGTTGATCGGCGCGTTGTAGATGACCGTGGCGCGGATCTCCGGGCCGTCGGCAGGCTTCAGGTGCACGATGTCGCCCACATGGATGGGGATGTGGTCGAGCCGGCTGTGCGTACGGCGGGGCAGCAATTGCGCGGCCGTGATGGAATGGATGGATTGGTTCATTTTTTCTCTCTTTCGAGTTCTCGTTATGGAAAATGCAGCGCGGGGCCGGCGCACGTACAGAGGCAGGCGCCACCAGTCGAAGGTGGGCAACGAGATCTGTAGCGGTACGCAAGCGCGGCGCGCTTCGGGCGCCCCGGTTGGGTGCGGGGCGCAGGGTTCGCGCAGGGAAAGCTGCTGGCGGGTTGCCAGACAAGCTGGCGCAAACAGGCGGTAGAACGATTGCCGGGCCTGGCTGACTTGGGATGGTTTTGCGCCGGGCCGCGGGCTCTTGCAGGCGGGTGTTTGGTTACCGCAGGCTTTGTAATAAAGCAGGCATGGACGGACGACAAGCCTGCGAATAATTGCCTGCAGTGACCTGCACCAACAGGGTCTAATGCCTAACCACTGCCTACGTTGTTCTACTGCCAAACCTTCGATTATACGGATAAATCCTTGTTTTGGCAATACTTTTCGCGTTCAAGGCTCAATGCGGCGTCGCGGCCTGCTGATGGGCCAGACGTTGCGCCTCGATAATCTGGTCTTCCAGCTCGGCAGACATTTCCAGGGCCACTTGCGGGGCGGTTCCCGCGGCGGCCTCGAGCTTGAGCCGGATGCGTTGGCCGGCAAACGCCGCCGGCGCGGCCTGGATGTCGATGTAGCGTTGCACCAGCGCATCCACGGCCTGCTGCGCCTGTTCGAGGGCCGCGGCATCCAGCGTTGTGCCGGCCAGTTCCTGGTTTACCGTGCGAGCCAGGTCCGAGGTAAAAAACAGGAATGCCGTGGCGCCACGGCATTCGGGATGCGTGTATCCCCAGGGCTCTTGCGCGGAAGGATTATCGGAAGTGGTGGTCATTGTCGGCAAAATCGATGAATGCGAGACGAGCAACCAGCATTGTAGGACGGGGGTGGGGCGGTTTGCGGCTGCCGTGTCACATATCGATTCCGAGGCAACAAATCCTATAAGCGCTGTATGGGCTGGGCCAGTTGGGGTAATGTTCCGAACCGGCCGGGCGCTGCGCCAGCCGGCGTAAATGGGGGGATCATGCGTATCGCGTTTCGTTTCATGTGGCTACTGGTGGCCAGCCTGGTGCTGGCCGGCTGTGTGAATAAAGAGCCAGAGCAGCGCGTTGCATTCATGGCCTGGTTGCAGGCCAAGGTGCTTGATACGCCCGGCGCGGCCGTTCCTCCACTGGATGAAGCGCAGCGCGATGCGTTTGGCGATTATGCCGAGCACTATGACATCTTGGCCGATTTCGACACGGTGGCAGCTTCGGTGGTAGACCGTCTGGCACGCACGCTGGAACATGAAGAGCTGCACTCGCTGGCGCAATTGCAGGCGCGGCATGATGACTTGCTGGCCGATCGCCAGGCCTTGTCCGAGGCGCGCACCAGTTTGGACAAGGCGCTGCGGCAAGCCCAGGCTGAACGCGCCGAGCTGGAGCAGCCGGCCGATTTGCAGCCAGTCTATGCGCAGGCATACGAACGGGCCGTCAACCACAGTGCGGCGCAGTTGGATCCCTTGCTGGCGGTGACGGCAGCGGCGCTGGACGACGCCTTGCGGGTGGCGGACTTTGTTGCCCGGCATCGCGAACAGATCGTCATCGATGCCGAGTCGGCGTCAGTGCGCGACCCGTCGGTACAACAAGAATTGAATCGCCTGCTGGAAGCCCTGAACGGCCATGCCTCGGCGATCGACCAGGCGCAGCGCAGCCTGAGGGCCCTGGCACCGGCGTGATACAAGCCGTCATGCCGGATTTGTACAATTGCGCTTCACGCGGCAATCGTCGCGCACGGGATCGAACATGAACGGGTCTAGCCTGTATTATCGTTTCTTCATACTGTTGCTGATACTGGTATCGATTGCTTTTGGCTGGGTACTGTGGCCTTTCTACGGGGCGGTGTTCTGGGGCGCGATCCTGGCGATTATTTTTGCGCCCGTGCACAGGCGCATTGCCGCCAAGCTGGGCAAGCGGCGCAACCTGGCCGCGCTGACCTCGCTGCTGCTGGTGTTGCTGGTGGTGATCGTACCGGTGACCTTCATTACCGGCTCGCTGGTGCAGGAAGGCGCAAACCTGTATCAGCGCGTGAAGTCGGGAAACCTGAACTTCGGCGCCTATTTCCAGCAGGTGCTCGATGCGCTGCCGGCCTCGGTGCACAGCCTGCTGACGCGCTTCGGCATGGCGGACATCACCAGCTTGCAAGACAAGCTCACTGCCGGCGCGATGCAAGGCAGCCAGTACCTGGCCACGCAGGCCTTCAATATCGGGCAGGACACTTTCCAGTTTCTGATCAGTTTCGGCATCATGCTGTACCTGCTGTTCTTCCTGCTGCGCGACGGGTCCGTGCTATCGGCGCGCTTGCGCGCCGCGATTCCCCTGGATGACAGCCACAAAATGCATTTGCTGCGCAAATTCACCACCGTGATACGTGCCACTGTCAAAGGCAACGTCGCGGTTGCCGCGATGCAAGGCGCCTTGGGCGGCGTGATTTTCTACATTCTGGGAATCCAGGGGCCGGTGTTGTGGGCAGTGGTGATGGCGTTCCTGTCCCTGCTGCCCGCCATCGGCGCAGGGCTGATCTGGGCGCCTGTAGCAGTGTATTTCCTGGTGACCGGCGCGATCTGGCAAGGCGTGACTTTGATTTTGTTTGGCGTGCTGGTGATAGGCATGGTCGATAACGTGCTGCGACCGCTGCTGGTGGGCAAAGATACCAAGCTGCCCGATTATGTGGTGCTGATCTCCACGCTGGGCGGCATGGCGCTGTTCGGCTTGAACGGCTTCGTAATCGGACCGCTGATCGCGGCATTGTTCATCGCGTGTTGGGACTTATTCGCGTCTGATCTGGTCGATGCGGAGTCGGCTGACGGCGCTTCCAATCGGCACTGATTCCCGGCGTTTGCGCCCAGGAAGTGGCGCATGTAGTCAATTATGGCTTTTGTAACAGGCGGGTAATCCTCTTCAAAGATTGCAAAGCCGCGGCGGAACTGCCATGTTTTTGCTCTACCCTGGGCCTGTGGTACTTCATCAGGGAGAATCAAGCCATGGATACCTTTTCTGCTTTTGCTTCCAGGGTGAGCTATTCCATACGCCCGCGCGTGCATGAAGTCGGCTTTGGCGAGTTTCGTGGCTGCGCCGATGTCATAGGTCGCCAAGGCGCCCATGCGTTCAGCTTTGCACGATTTTGCGACATGGTGCGTTCTGGCCGCGACCGTGCCGAGCTCGACGCGCTGCGCCTGGCGCAGCATCTGCAGGACACCGAATGCCGCCACGGCAAGAGCTGGATCTTGCCGGGGCAGGTCAGCGTGCGGTGCGAACCGGAACTGGTTCTGGATGTGCCCAGCAGCTTGCTGCGGCGCATCAAGGGCGGTCCGTCAAAACGGCATCTGAAAGTGGCTGCCTAAGGCGGGCTTTCTGCCGGCGATACCGCGCTATTGCAGCGCGGCGGGTCGCCAGCGGAAGGACGAGTCTGCCCAGGGCGTGCACGCTAGCCCCAGGGCATTGATGATGGGCGTGGCCGGATCCACCCAGACCCGGGCGGCATCTACCGGCAACACGACAGGCCGCTCCTGGCCGTCGTACTTGCCGCCGTCGGTGATGATGGCCAAGCCATCCTGCTTGCCGTGCGCGTTACCCGGGCGCCAAGCAGTGATTGCTGCGATGTATACCGGCTTGCCATCCGATGCGTGAATATATTGGCCGGGTTTGCCCTCGTCTTCGGCGGGTTCGTACCAACCGTCGGCCGGCACGAGCACACGCTGTGAAAGTAGCGGGCGCCACACTGCCGAGCCCCGCAGGAGCGTAGTCAGGGGTGCGTTGGCAACCGGTCGGCGCTTCCACCAGCTAGGGGCATAGCCCCAGTGGAATCTGTCCATGGCCGGCATATCGCCGAGACGATGGATAGCCAGTGGCCGGGAGCATGAGTCAGTGCTTTCCTCCCAGGCAGGGGACAAGCGCCGCGAGCCAGGGTCGAGACCAGTGAACAAGACTTCCATGTAATCCATGGGCCCGGATTTCTGAATGATTGTGCCGCACATGCTGGCTCCCGCGGTTGGCCAGTGAATAGGCAGGAAAAGGCGGGCGTTCGCCATGATCGCGTGCAACGTTGCTCGGCGGTGTGTTTCGCGATCGAACCTGTTTCCCGGTCGGATGGAGTCTTCCGGAGGCAAGCAACCTAGATGCGATCTTTTCGGGCGTACTTTTCGCGGACGTATTGCGCCAGCTCTTCTTCAGTGGAGCGCTGTCGCAGATAGTTCGCCGCCATGGTCCGCGATGCTACGGCTGTTTTGGCAGCTCGCAGTTCGGCCGGGCACAGGCGGCTATCGTAAGTGTCGGACGGTTTGAAGTGCGGATACGACATGACAATCCTCCCCATTGACGCTCGTAACCCGTTGTATCGCCGTCAACGCGATATCAGGGCAAAAATCAGGCGTGTGTCTCTCTGATTTCGCTATACATTGGCCGATTTTCTGATTTTCATCAAGTCTCAATCCGTCAGGTTTCGATAAATGCTCAAACTTGCGATGATTCGATGAGAGTTTGTGCATATTTTTGTCATTCTCAGCACATTTCTAATTAATTATGTTACTTTTTTGCATCATTGGTGTTGCGGCAATTCATCATCTTCACTGACGTTGTCGTTAGAGGCAGGGGGTGGAAAATGTCAATTAGGCTAAAAAATTGCAATCCCGCGCGATTCGGCTGCAGAGGGAAAGTGGTGTTTTGTTACGTAAATTAACGATATATAATGTAACTTATGTGGGGCTGGCGCAAGCCTGAGATAATAAAAATGTCATCCAGATAATCAACAAGAAAATAGCAGATGCGTTAGTAATTATCGCCCTGTGCTACTCAGCCTTAATAATCGATAATCGAATTGTGTCCGGCGGAAGAATTGATTTGTTACCTGCCGGGAGGCGGAAGGCTTCGTCGATGCAGTTGCCGCTATCGTTGCCGTTGCCGCTGCTTGGCAGTGGCCGTTCACCGCAAGCCAATGAAAAAGGCCCGCAAGCGATTGCGGGCCTTCGAATTCTGGTGGCGCATCCCTGATTCGAACAGGGGACCTGCGGATTATGATTCCGTCGCTCTAACCGGCTGAGCTAATGCGCCAAAATGTGCCAAGCATGAAGCACAAAATTCGTACTATCTTGCGAGCCTTTCCAGGCAACAGACGCCTGGGAAAGAACGAAATTCTAGCATGACCTTAACTTGCCGCGCAAACCCTTCAGGTGTCGCGCGCCAGGCGTATACCCGAGAACTGCCAGCGCGCTTCGGGCGGGAAAAAGTTGCGATAGGTGGCACGGATATGTCCCGCCGGCGTGGCGCACGAACCGCCGCGCAGCACGTACTGATTGCACATGAACTTGCCGTTGTATTCGCCTACGGCGCCAGGGGGCGGGGCATAGCCGGGATAGGCATCGTAGGCGCTGCTGGTCCATTCCCAGGTATCGCCGTATAGCTGCACCGGGCCGCCCGCGGCCGGGCGCTGGGGCGCCGCGCGAGGGTGCAGGTGGCCGTTGTCCAGCAGGTTGGCGTGCAGGGGGGGCTGGCTGGCGCGGGCCGCATGTTCCCATTCGGCTTCGCGGGGCAGGCGCACGCGAGCCCAGCGGGCGTACGCATCGGCCTCGTAATAACTGACATGGGTTACCGGTGCATGCGGGTCCAGCGCCTGCATGCCCAGCAGCGTGAAGACCTGCCAGTCGTCTTTCTGGCCTTCCCAATACAGCGGTGCGCGCCATTGTTCGGCGCAGACCCGGTCCCAGCCCAGCGACAGCCACAGTTCCGGGCGGCGGTAGCCGCCGTCGCGCATGAATTCCAGGTATTCGCCCTGCGTCACCAGGCGATCGGCCAAGTGGAAAGGGCGCAGCAGCACCTCGTGCGCGGGGCCTTCGTTGTCGAAGGCAAACCCTGGCGGCTCGTGCCCGATGCGTACGCAACCGCCTTCGTAGCGCGTCCATCCCGTGGGCGTGGCCGCGGGCAGCGAGCCTTGCCGGGCCCGAGCGTAAGCGGGCCTGAGCGGGTTGAGCGACAGGGCGTGCTTGATGTCGGTCAGGATCAGTTCCTGATGCTGCTGCTCATGGTTCAGGCCCAATACCACCAGTTGTGCGAATGCGGCGTCGGTTTCATCCGGACGGGCCAGCAATTCGGCCATGGCCGCATCGACGTGCTCGCGATAGCCTAGCACGTCGGCCAACGGCGGGCGCGACAGCATGCCGCGCTGCGGACGCGGGTGGCGGTCGCCGATGGCGTTGTAGTACGAATTGAACAGCATCCGGTAGTTCGGATGAAACGGCGGGTGCGCGGGCAAGAAGCGCGCCAGGATGAATGTTTCGAAGAACCAGGTGGTGTGGGCCAGGTGCCATTTCACGGGACTGCAGTCGGGCATGGACTGGATCTGGCAGTCTTCGGGGCTGAGCGGATCGGCCAGCGCCCGGGATTGGGCGCGCACACGGCTATAGCGCTGTGCCAGGCTGGGCGCGGTGGCATCTTGATGCGGAGCGGATTGGGTGAGCAGGCAAGCGGGGTCCATGGCGGTATCTTGTCGCGTAGAAGAGCGTAATGCGAGTTCAGGCGTGCGCGCTGAATACGGAAAACCAGTCGCGTGTGTCCGACCAGTGCTGGATGCGGGAGTAGCCGGCGCGCACGAGCAGGTCGCGAAAGCCGTCCACCGTGTATTTGTAGGAATTCTCGGTATGGATGCGCTCGCCGCTTTCGAAGCGCCGCTGTGCGCCCGGCCAACCGACGCTTACATCGCCCAGCGCCTGCAGGTACATTTGCATGCGCGAGTGCGCTTCGTCGTAGTGGGCGACGTGGCTCCAGCCGTGCACATCGAAATCGCTGCCCAGTATGCCGTTGACGTGCCGCAGCAGGTTCAGGTTGAACGCGGCGGTCAGGTGCAGCGCGTCATCGTAGGCGGGCTCCAGGATGCTGCGCGGCTTGACGCGGTCTATGCCGACCAGCAGGCCGCCGTCGGCACAGGCAGCCCGTATGCGTGTCAGCATTGCCAGGGCCTGGCCAGGATCCAGGTTGCCGATGCTTGAACCAGGATAGAAAAACAGGCGTCCCGCGGCCGGGATGCAGTCGGGCAGATTCAGCGCATGATGGAAGTCCTGGCCCACTGCGATGATCTCGAGCCCTGGGTGGGCATGTTCCAGGCGCTGGACGGCTCCGCGCAGATAGTCTGCCGAGATGTCGATGGGAACATAGCGCCCTGGCCGAAGGTCGGCAAACAGCCGCTCGGCCTTGACGCAATCGCCCGCACCCAGGTCGATCAGCGAATTCACGGTGCCCACGTGGCGGGCGATGTCGGCGGCATGATCGCGCAGGATTTCTGCTTCGCAGCGGGTGGGGTAATACTCGGGCAACTGGGTGATGGCGGTGAACAGGCTCGAGCCCAGGCGGTCGTACAGGTATTTTGGGTCGATATGCGCTGGGCGCGCGAGCAGGCCAGCCTGCAATTCCTGGAGGGCTTGGCTGGCCGCATTGGGCGAGGGTTCCAGGAACGAGGATGGCGCAGTGGCGAGCATGCTGCGGGGCTGGACCATGCGGTTGCTTCCTTGCAGTAGCGCTTGGCGCGGCACTTATTGTGGCCGCTGACCCCGTCGCACTGTCAAGCCCCGCGCGCGGATTGCAATGTTTTTTAACGAAACGCAAGCAGGCTGTGGCGCTGGCGAGAAAGTGTGTCCACGCCGCGGGGGGCCGAAATACCGCATTACTGCTGGTTGCGAAACCACAGGACAGCACGGGGCGGTACGAGCAGAATAAAGCCCAGAGCAATATGCCAAGGGACTGCGTATGTCGTCGATGATCGTGGCGCGTTTCGATAGTGTTCCGTCGGCAAAAAGCGCGGCGCATGCCCTTTTTGCCGAAGGTTTCCGGGAAGAGGCGGTAAGCCTGTTCCGGGGCGGGCGCCGTACGGGGCGGGTCCAATCGTGGGATGAAGATCCGGAGGCCCCGGCCGGCCATGTGCGCTATGGCATGGCGTGGCGCGCGGCGGCGCTGGCCGCCGCCGGGGCGCTGCTGGGCACCCTGGCCGCGATGTTCCTGGTGCGCGGCGATTTCGCGGTGATAGGCGGTGCCGTGCTGGGTGCCTGCACAGGGGCGGCCATCGGTGCATGGTGGGCAGGCCTGCGCCTGATGGCGGCACGCAATGCGCGGCTACACAATGTGCCCGCCGTCGAGCAGGCGGTGCTATTGGCCGTGCATGTCGAGCCAGATGAAGAAGAAGCAGTCATGGGCCTGCTGCGCGATGCGGGCGGCTTCCAGGTCGACCGCGAACATGGCCGCTGGCGTGGCGGACGCTGGACCGATCGAGAGTCGGGGCGCCGCAATACGTCGTCGCGCCGTACGACGGTATCGCATCGCACTCAGTGGCAGCCCTGACACAACGAGACAAAAGCTATGCAGGCCGGCGATCTTGGACGTACGGCGCAATACCTGGCGTGGCTGATGCTGGCATCCGCGCTGGCGGCGTGCGCCTCTGTCCCGGATGCGCAAGAACGCCGCCTTCGCCAGCAGCAGGCCGGGCAATCGGCCGATACGGGCTGGTCCAGCTATGAAAAGGGCAGGGATATCGTGGCCCATGCGGATGCTCGCTCGCAAGATTTCCACGCCCGCCACCAGGCTGTCGAACAGGCCATCAGCGGCGCGCCCCTGGTGCGTGGCAATGAAGTACGCCTGTTGGCCGATGGGCCGGGCACCTTTCGCGCCATGCTGGAATCCATCGACAATGCGCGGCATTACGTGCATATGGAAACCTATATTTTCGACGACGACGAAGAGGGCCAGCGTTTCGCCGACGCGTTGATCGCGGCGCATCGGCGCGGCGCTGCGGTTGCCGTCATGATCGACGCGGTGGGCACGCTGGGTACCCCCGATGCCTTGTTCGACCGGATGCGCGACGCGGGCGTGCAAGTGGCGGTGTTCAATCCGGTGAATCCAGCCGAGGCGCGGGCGGGTTGGTCGCCCAATCAGCGCAATCACCGCAAGCTGCTGGTCGTGGACGGCAAGGTCGGCTACCTGGGCGGCATCAATGTCAGCAGCGTGTACTCGTCGGGCTCGCGGCCGGCCAGCGGTGGCCGCGACGCGCAACCCTGGCGCGATACCCACATACGCATTGCGGGGCCGGCGGTGGCCGAACTCGAGCGTGTCATCCTGGCGGGCTGGGAATCCCAGAAGGGGCCGCCGCTGGTGCCGCGGGACTTTTTTCCGAAGATCGCCGCGCAAGGCGACCTGACGGTGCGCATCCTGGCCAACCAGCCCGATCGCAGCGATGGCTACACGGTGTACTTGACGCTGATGTCGGCCTTTGAAAGCGCTCAGCAATCCATTCACATCACCATGGCATATTTTGTGCCCGATCCGGCCTTCGTCGAGGCGCTGGAAAACGCCGCGCAGCGCGGCGTGGATGTCGGGCTGGTGCTGCCGGGTTTCAGCGATTCGTCGCTGGTGTTCCATGCCGGGCGTTCGCACTATGAAGGCCTGCTCGAGGCCGGTGTCAAGATCTACGAGCGTCGCGATGCCCTGCTGCATGCCAAAACTGTCGTGGTCGATGGGGTGTGGTCCACGGTGGGTTCCAGCAACATGGACTGGCGCAGCTTTGCCTTGAACTACGAGATCAACGCGGTGATCCTGGGGCCCCAATTCGGTGCCGAGATGGAGGCCCTGTTCGATAGCGACGTGGCCGCGGCCCAGCAAGTCACGTTGCAGGACTGGCACAAGCGCAGCCCCGATGACAGGTTCATGGAGTTCTTTTCGCGCTTGTTCGAACGCTGGCTATAGATCGCCCGCAGCGGCGGCCCGCCCGCACCGATCAGGCTGTGGCTGCCGCCGTCTGGGCCCGATGGATGGCAGCCAGGGCCACGGTCACATCATGCGCAGGCTGGAACGAGTCGGGCCGCGCCATCGGCCAACCCACTTTGAACAAGGTGTGGCGGAATTCGCCGCGCAGCAATTCGCCCGGCTCCAGTTCAGGGAACAATGCCGACAGCAGGCGTACTTCGCTGGAGGAAACGCGCCGTGCAATGTGGTGGGGCCGTAGCAGGCTGGGGTGGCTCAGGCCGGCGGCCTGCAGCAACTCGGCCAACGCGTGCAGCGTATTGCGATGGAAATTGGCCACGCGCTGTGCTTTGTCGGGCACCACCAGGGCCCGCTGGCGCAAGGGGTCCTGGGTGGTGACGCCGGTGGGGCACTTGCCCGTGTGGCAGGCTTGCGCCTGGATGCAGCCGATGGCGAACATGAAACCCCGCGCGGCATTGCACCAGTCGGCACCCATGGCCATGACGCGAGCCATGTCGAATGCGGTGATGATCTTCCCGGATGCTCCCAGCCGGATACGGTCGCGCAGGTTCACACCGATCAGGGTGTTGTGTACCAGGCGCAGCGCCTCGCGCAAGGGTGTGCCCACATGATCGACGAACTCGACGGGAGCGGCACCGGTGCCGCCTTCGGCGCCGTCGACCACGATGAAGTCGGGCGTGATGCCTGTTTCCAGCATGGCCTTCACGATGGCGAACCATTCCCAGGGATGGCCCAGGCACAATTTGAAGCCCACCGGCTTGCCTTCGGAGAGTTCGCGCAGGCGCGCCACAAAGTGCAGCAAGCCGATCGGCGAGTCGAATGCGCTGTGGCTGGACGGCGAATTGCAGTCCTGCCAGGCGGCGACGCCGCGCGCTTCGGCGATTTCGGCCGTGACCTTGGCGCCGGGCAAGATGCCGCCATGGCCAGGCTTGGCACCTTGCGACAGTTTTATTTCGATCATCTTCACCTGGGGAGTACAGGCGTTGCGCACGAAGGCGGCTTCGGAAAATGCGCCGCTTTCGTCGCGGCATCCGAAATAGCCGGAGCCGATGTTCCAGACCAGTGCACCGCCGGGCTGGCGGTGATAGCGGCTGATTCCGCCTTCGCCGGTGTCGTGCGCGAAATTGCCCAGCCGCGCGCCTTCGTTCAGGGCCATTATCGCGTTGGCCGACAGCGCGCCAAAACTCATGGCCGAGACATTGAACGCCGACATGGAGTACGGTTGGGTACAGTCGGGACCGCCTACCGTCACGCGGAAGTCGGGGTCGGCAACATGCGCCGCTACCAGCGAATGGTTGATCCATTCGTAGCGGTCTCCGTAGACGTCCTCCTGGGTACCGAACGGGCGCTTGTCGATCTCCTGCTTGGCGCGCTGGTACACGATAGAACGTTGTGAGCGCGAGAATGGCGCGGCATGCGTGTCGTCTTCGAGGAAGTACTGGCGGATCTCGGGGCGGATGAATTCGAACAGGAAACGCAGGTTGCCCAGTACCGGGTAGTTGCGGCGGATGGCATGGCGGACTTGGATCATGTCGTAGACGCCCAGCAGCGTCAGCAGCCCCAACGGCACGGCTGCCCACAGCCAGGCGGGCGACGTTATCGCCAGCAGGGTGGTGATGACGGTGCCCAGCAGCACCAAAACAAAGCTTGTGTATCGGCCGACCATCCAGCTCATGCCCGTCTCCTGATTGCGGATGACGGCAACCATACCACCAGACGCGGCACGCGTGATGCGCGCCATGCTGGATGGCGGTTTGCCAAAACGAGGCGGCCGGCGTGCGCTCGGCCGGGAGGGACGACAGTGCCAGCGTGGAAAATGGCTATGGAAATAGAATTATTTATTGTTGATAACTATTGGTAGTGCAGGCGCAGCGCCAGCGCGGCCAGCGTAGCCAACAGCACTGGCAAGGTCAGCACGATGCCGACCCTGAAGTAGTACCCCCATGTGATGCGCAGGCCCTTGCGTGCCAGCACGTGTAGCCACAGCAGCGTGGCCAGGCTGCCGATGGGCGTGATTTTCGGGCCCAGGTCGGTACCGATGACGTTGGCGTAGATCATGGCGTCGCGCACGGCGCCGGTGGCGCTGGTGTCGGCGATGGCCAGCGCGCCGACCAGCACGGCCGGCAAGTTGTTCATCACCGAGGCCAGGAATGCTGTCACCAGCCCCGTGCCCATCGCCGCGCCCCAGATGCCATGGCGGGCAAAGCTCTCGAGCAGCTCGGTCAGGTAGGCGGTGAGGCCGGCGTTGCGCAACCCATACACCACCAGGTACATGCCCAGCGAGAACACCACGATGTGCCAGGGCGCTTCGCGCATGATGCGGCGCGTGCCCACGATATGCTGGCGGCCCGCCACCAGCAGCAGCGCGAGAGCGCCCGCGGCCGCAATGGCGCTGACCGGAATGCCCAGGGGTTCCAGGACAAAAAAACCTACCAGCAATAGCCCCAGTACCGCCACGCCGGTGCGGAAGGTGATCGGGTCGCGGATCGCCGAGCGCGGCGCGGGCAATTGCGCTACATCGTAGCGAGCCGGGATGTTCTTGCGAAAGTACAGGAACAGCACGGCGAGGGTGGCGGCCACCGCGGCGAAGTTGACCGGGACCATGACCGAGGCGTAGCGGCCGAAGCCGATGCCGAAGAAATCGGCCGACACGATGTTCACCAGATTCGATACCACCAGCGGGGTGCTGGCCGTGTCGGCGATAAAGCCGGCAGCCATCACGAACGCCAGCGTGGCGCCGGGGCCGAAGCCCAGCGCCAGCAGCATTTCCATCACGATGGGCGTCAGGATCAGGGCGGCGCCGTCGTTGGCGAACAAGGCCGATACCGCGGCGCCCAGCAGCACGATCAGCGCGAACAGCCAGTGGCCCCGGCCGCGTCCCCAGCGCGCCACGTGCAGGGCGGCCCATTCGAAAAAGCCGGCCGCATCCAGGATGATGCTGGTGATGATGATGGCAATAAACGTGGCGGTGGCATTCCAGACGATTTGCCAGACCGCGGCCACGTCGGCGAGCTGGACCGCCCCGGTCAGCAGCGCCACCGCTGCGCCTGCGGTGGCGCTCCAGCCGATGCCCAGCCCGCGTGGCTGCCAGATGACGAACGTCAGCGTGGCGATGAAGATGGCGGCGGGCAGCAGCATGGCGGCGTAGTTCGGGAAGGAGAGCAGGTGCTGATCCAGGCGACCAGCAGTGACACCGTCGGTACCGACAGGATGGTCGACAGCAGGATGGCGCGGGGGATTTGAAGAGCGCCCATTCTACTGTGCGCCAGTGGGTTCCAGGCGGGCGCTTTGCCTGCGAAAATCCGGGTGTGCCTGATTGGCACTCGCCTTTATCGACTATTGCCGGAGACCCGCCATGCCTATCCCGCCCACTATCCGTATCGTCCTGGGAACCTGGGAGCGCCTGCGCGACGATGCCTACGCCGTGCGCCACGAGGTGTTCGTGCTAGAGCAACTGGTGCCGGTCGACATCGAACTCGACGATGACGATCCGTTGGCGGTGCATGCGGTGGCGTATGGCGCCGATGGGGCGCCCGTGGCCACTGGCCGGTTGTTGCCCGATGGCCATATCGGCCGCATGGCCGTGCGCAAGGTGGCTCGCGGCAGTGGGGTGGGGGGGCAGGTGCTGGATGCGCTGATCGCGCAGGGGCATGGCGATGGCCATCGGATGTTGCTGCTGCACGCCCAGACCCACGCTCGCGGTTTCTATGAGGCCCATGGGTTCATGGCGCAGGGCGAGGAATTCGTCGAGGCCGGCATCAACCACATTGCCATGGCCCATGTCCTGGGGGGCTGAGCCTGGCCTCGGGATCACCGCCGGGCAAAGAAAAACCCCGGACGCCTTGCGAGCGATCGGGGTTTTCCTGGCGCATCGCGCAGGTAGGTCGCGATGTAGCAATTGGTGCCCAGGAGAGGACTCGAACCTCCACACCTTGCGGCACATGGACCTGAACCATGCGCGTCTACCAATTCCGCCACCTGGGCGCTGTTGTTCGGGCGCGTTGTTGTCTAATTGCGTTTGAACATCAGAGGACGCGCATTATGCACACATTCCAGGCGCGGCGCAACTTGGGCGAGCGGGCGGCGCGGCCGGCATGTCGGCGCTGCTTGCGGCCGCTGGCGCACTGCCTGTGCAGCTGGATCCCGTCGCTGGGCAGTCGTACCCGCGTGCTGGTGCTGCAGCATCCGGAAGAGGCGCGCCATGCGCTGAATACCGCACGGCTGGCGGTGCTGGGCCTGCGCAATGCCAGCCTGCACGTAGGCCGGCATTTCGATGCCGATTTGTGGCAAGTGGCCGGCTACCAGCCCTGGCTGCTGTTCCCGGGCGAAGGCGCCGAAGTCCTGGCTCCCGCCGACGCGGCTGATCCGGCGCAAGCGCCGCCGCGGTTGCTGGTGGTGCCGGATGGCACGTGGCGGCATGCGCGCCAGTTGCTGGCCGCGCACCCCGGGTTGGCGGCATTGCCGCGCGCGACCTTGGCCGACGGGCAGCTATCGCGCTACCGGGTGCGCCATGCCGGGCACCCGCAGGCGCTTGCCACGATAGAGGCCGTGGCAGCGGCGCTGGACGCACTGGAGGCGCCGCACTCGTTCGTCGCGTTGCTCAAGCCTTTCGAGATATTGGTGGCCGGGCAGATCGCCGCGATGGGGCAAGAGCGCTATCAGCGCGACCACGTGCGGCGTGCCGGCAGCCGGGCGGCAAAGTGTGAATAGAGGCCCCGCCCTGAGGAGGCCTGACGGCAAAAACAAACCCCCGGCAACCTGACGGTTGCCGGGGGTTTGGGGTGGTGGCCCGGGCATGGCCCGAACCGCCTGAATTCCGTGGTGCCCAGGAGAGGACTCGAACCTCCACACCTTGCGGCACATGGACCTGAACCATGCGCGTCTACCAATTCCGCCACCTGGGCACTGAGCAAAACCTTGCAGATTTGTATGATACGCTGCAACCAACTAGCGACGCATCACAATGTACTACCATCCGGTCTTGCCGCAGTGATCAGCCTTGGGCAGACCACAGAAGCAAAAGATTATATACAGGATTACCAACTTTGGCAAAACGATCGAGTAAAGATTCTCATAACAATAACAACGGCAGATCAGGATCCGTCTCGCCCGAAACGCCCCCCGACTTCGACCCCGATGTGCCCTCGCGAGAGGCCATTCTGAAGGCGTTGCGGTCAGCCGGATCGCCGCTGTCGCCCGCTGAACTGGCCGAGCGCATGGGAGTGCAACGACCGGCCACGCTGGTCGGTTTCGAGCGCCGCCTGGGCGCCATGGAGCGTGACGGCCAACTGATGCCCAACCGCAAGGGTGTGCTGCTGCTGGCCACCAAGCTGGATTTCGTGGCCGGCAAGGTGCAGGGGCACCGCGACGGCTTCGGTTTCCTGCTGCGCGATGACGGCGGCCCCGACTTGTTCCTGTCGCCGCGCGAGATGCTCAAGGTGCTGCACGGGGACCGCGTGCTGGTCAAGCCTTCGGGTGAATACCGTGGCAAGCCCGAAGGCATGATCGTCGAGGTCATCGAGCGGCGCACCAACAAGCTGGTGGGGCGCTTCCTGCACGAACACGGCTTGTCCATCGTTGTGCCGGAAGACCAGCGCATCAAGCACGACATCCTGATCCCGCCGGGCGATACCAACGGTGCGCAGCACGGTCAGGTGGTGGCGGTGCAGATCATGGAACAGCCGACCCGCCATACCCAGCCGCTGGGCCGCGTATCCGAAGTGCTGGGCGAGATCGACGACCCCGGCATGGAGATCGAAATTGCGGTGCGCAAGTTCGACGTGCCGGTCGAGTTCTCGGAGCCCGCCGCCAAGCAAGCCTCGCGCCTGCCCGACACGGTGCGCAAGGCCGACCTGAAAGAGCGCATCGACCTGCGCGACGTACCCTTGATCACGATCGACGGCGAGGACGCGCGCGACTTCGACGACGCGGTCTATTGCGAACCGGTGGAACTGGGCACCGGCCAGCGCAAGCGGCCGGGCTGGCGCCTGCTGGTGGCCATTGCCGATGTCAGCCATTATGTGGCGCCCCACGACGCGCTGGATGACGACGCCCTGGAGCGCGGCACCAGCGTGTATTTCCCGCGCCGGGTCATCCCGATGCTGCCCGAATCCCTGTCCAATGGCCTGTGTTCGCTGAACCCGCAAGTCGACCGGCTGGTGCTGGTGTGCGACATGGTGATTCCGGCCTCGGGCGCCAAGGCGGGCACCATCTCGGCCTACCAGTTCTACAACGCGGTCATCCATTCACATGCGCGCACGACCTATACCCAGATATGGGAGGCCCTGCAGCAGCCGGGCGGCCCCGTGGCGCATGCGCTGGGCGCGGTGATGCCGCATGTGCGTCACTTGCACGAGCTCTACCAACTGCTGGTGCAGCAGCGCAAGAAACGCGGCGCCATCGATTTCGATACGATCGAGACCAAGATCGTATGCAACGAACTGGGCCGCATCGAACAGATCGTGGGCGTGGTGCGCAACGATGCGCACAAGCTGATCGAAGAATGCATGCTGGCCGCCAACACTTGCGCGGCCGACTTCATGAGTCGCAGCAAACATCCGGGCCTGTACCGCATTCACGAAGGCCCCACGCCTGAGCGCCTGACCTCGCTGCGCGAGTTCTTGCGCACGATGGGCTTATCGCTGGGCGGCGGCGAAGCGCCTACCGCCAAGGACTATGGCGAATTCCTCGACAGCGTGCGCAGCCGGCCCGACTTCCAGTTGCTGCAGACGATGTGCCTGCGCTCGATGCAGCAGGCCATCTACAGTCCGGATAACGTCGGCCATTTCGGGTTGGCTTATCCGGCATACAGCCATTTCACATCGCCGATCCGGCGCTACCCCGACCTGCTGACGCATCGGGTGATCAAGGCCTTGCTGGCGGGCAGGCGCTACGTTCCGGGCCTGGAAGAACAGCCGCTGGTCATCGGCCGCACGCAGCGCGAACACGAGCATGCCACCTGGGAAAAGCTGGGGCTGCTGCTGTCGGCCAGCGAACGACGCGCCGACGAGGCCTCGCGCGATGTCGAGGCCTGGCTGAAGTGCTGGTTCGTCAAAGAGCGGGTCGGCGAGGACTTCAGCGGCACGGTGACGGGCGTGGCCAGTTTCGGTGTGTTTGTCACGCTGGATACGCTGCACGTCGAGGGCCTGGTGCATGTGTCGGAGCTGGGCGGCGAGTACTTCCAGTTCAACGAGGCCTTGCACGAATTGCGCGGCGAACGCACTGGCATGCGCTACCGGCTGACCGACAAGGTGCAGGTGCAGGTGTCGCGCGTCGACCTGGAAGCGCGCCGCATCGAGTTCCGCCTGGTCCAGGGCACCAGCTTCGACGCGCTGCGCAAGGCGGCCTCGCGCAACCCCGACGAGCCGCGCAAGGTTAAGAAGGCTGCCGCGCCCAAGCCGGCCGCGCTCAAGGGGCAGACCGCCAAGCAGCGGCGCGCCCAGGCCAAGAAGGCGGCCAAGCCGGCGCCCGCGGCCAAGAAGCACGCTCCCGCCAAGAAGGCCGCGCCACACGGCCGCCGGTAAGCCGGCGCCGGGCGCCGGCCTGCCGCAAGCAGTAACATTGCGGATGCCGCCGGGTTTGCATCATTGCGCCCCGGCGGGCCGGCCGCAGGCGGCCGGGGTTTTGCTATCCACAACAAGGTGAATATTCATGGCGTCGGCCCAAGTACTGGCGGGGTTTCACGCGGTGGTGGCGCGTTTGCGGCACGCGCCCGAATCGATCAAGGACATCTATGTCGAGGCCTCGCGCCGCGACAAGCGCATGCAGTCCTTCCTGGAACAGGCCGAACGGGCAGGGCGGCGCGTGCACCCGGTGTCGGCCGAGAGGCTGGACGGCCTGGCGCACGGCACCCGCCACCAGGGCGTGGTGGCGCTGGCCGAAGAGCGTCTGCTGGCGGTGGACGTCGATGAAGTGCTGGACACCATCGAGGGCCCGGCGCTGCTGCTGGTGCTCGACGGGGTCACCGACCCGCATAACCTGGGGGCCTGCCTGCGCACCGCCGATGCCGCCGGCGTGCACGCGGTGGTCGCGCCGCGCGACCGCGCGGTAGGGCTCAACAGCACTGTGCAGCGGGTGGCTTGCGGCGCGGCCGATACGGTGCCCTACATCACTGTGACCAACCTGGCGCGCACGCTGCGCGCCCTGAAAGAGCGGGATGTATGGGTCGTGGGCACCGATGACCAGGCCACCGCCAGCCTGCATGCCGTCGACGCGCGCCGGCCGCTGGCCTGGGTGATGGGCGCCGAGGGCGAAGGCATGCGGCGCCTGACGCGCGAAACCTGCGACCAATTGGTCAATATCCCCATGCTGGGCTCGGTCGAGAGCCTGAATGTCAGCGTGGCCAGTGCCGTCTGCCTTTACGAGGCCGTGCGCCAACGGCAGGAGTAAACTTTTCCGCCTGCGTCGATCACCGCGCGGCGATTGCCGCCTTCACTTCCAGTCTTCATCATGCACCAGAACGGCTTTACCACCACGATTCTTCATTCCGACCGCCAGCAGTCCGTCGAGCACGGCGCCGTGCACAAGCCTATTCACACGTCGTCCGAGTTCGCCTACGCCGACGCGCGCGAACTGGCGGCGGTGTTCCAGGGCAAGGCCGGGTTCACTTACAGCCGCCAGGGTACGCCCACCACCAGCGCCCTGGAAGCCAAGATCAGCCAGATGGAAGGTGGCACCAGCTCGGTGTCGTTCGCCACCGGCATGGCGGCGCTGGCGGCGGTATTCAGTACGCTGCTGCGCAAGGGCGATCACCTGTTGTCCAGCCAGTATGTGTTCGGCAATACCAACAGCTTGCTGGGCACCCTGGCCGAACTGGGCGTCGAGATCAGTTACGTCGATCCTACCGATATCGCCCAGGTGCACGCCGCCTTGCGGCCCAATACACGCATGGTGTTCACGGAAACCATTGCCAATCCGGGCACCCAGTTGGCCGACCTGGCAGGCATCGGCGCGCTGTGCCGCGAACGCGGCCTGGTCTACATGATCGACAACACGCTTACCACGCCCTGGCTATTCCAGGGGCGTACGGTAGGGGCTTCGCTGGTCATGAATTCGCTGTCGAAGTACATCGGCGGCCATGGCGACGCCCTGGGCGGCACCATCACCGACACCGGCCTGTACGACTGGTCGGACTATTCCAATATCTACGACAGCTATCGCAAGGGCCCGCCCACCGGCTGGGGCTTGCTGCAGGTCAAGAAGAAGGGGCTGCGCGACATGGGCGGCACCTTGTCGGCCGATTCGGCGCACCGTATTGCCATCGGGGCCGAGACCCTGGCCTTGCGCATGGCCGCACATTGCAGCAATGCCCTGGCGCTGGCGCGCATGCTCGAAGCGCATCCGGGCGTGGCCAAGGTGCACTATCCGGGCCTGCCCAGCCATCCGCAACACCAGCGCGCCGCCGAGCTCTTCGGCCAGCGCTTCGGCGGCCTGCTGGGCATCGAGCTGGCGGACGGCGTCGATTGTTTCGATTTCCTGAACCGCCTGAAGATCGTATTGATGGCCACGCACCTAGGCGATACGCGCAGCCTGGCGCTACCCGCTGCGCACACCATTTATTACGAAATGGGGGCCGAACGCCGCGCGCAGATGGGTATTGCCGACAGCCTGATCCGGGTGTCGGTGGGGATCGAAGACCAGGCCGATCTGCTGTTCGATTTCGATCAGGCCTTGCAGGCCTGTCTGGCGTAATTCCGCGCCTTTCATTCCTGCGGGCCCCCCATGCTTATACAAATTGCCGATGTTTTCAGCGCCGATGAAGCGGTGCGGATACGCCAGCGCCTGGAGCAGGCCGACTGGGTGGATGGCCGGGCCACGGCCGGCCATCAGTCGGCGCAGGTCAAGCACAACCGCCAGTTGCCCGAGCAGCATCCGCTTGCCCAGGAACTGGGCGGGCTGATCCTGCAGCGCCTGTCGGCCAACAATTTGTTCATGTCGGCGGCGCTACCGCGCAAAATATTTCCGCCGCTGTTCAATCGTTACGAAGGGGGCGAGGCGTTCGGCTATCACGTCGACAATGCGGTGCGCGTGGTGCCGGGTACGTCCGAGCAAGTGCGCACCGACCTGTCGGCCACGCTGTTTTTCTCCGACCCCGATTCGTACGAGGGTGGCGAACTGGTGGTTGACGATACTTATGGTCCGCGCACGGTGAAGTTGCCCGCCGGGCACATGGTGCTGTACCCCGGCACCAGCCTGCACAAGGTCAACCCGGTGACGCGCGGCGCGCGTATCAGCGCCTTTTTCTGGATGCAGAGCCTGGTGCGGGAAGATGGCCAGCGCAGCCTGTTGCTGGACATGGACGTGGCCATCCAGCGCCTGAACCAGGATACACCCGGGCATCCCTCGATTGTGCAGCTCACGGGTATTTATCACAACTTGCTGCGCCGTTGGGGCGATGTGTGAGGCGCCGCACGGCGGCGTTGCGGGCAAGTCACGGAAACACCTACTCATAAGTAAGCTTATTGCGGAAAGCCGTAAAAGCCAGTGTTGGCGCGGCTTGCCACAAGCTTTCCTCTTGACAGCCGCTTCGACGCAAGGCCTAATACGTCTCTGCGTCGCTGACACTTCATCACAGCATTTGTTGTGCTGAAGTCTCCGCGACGCAGCAATTTTGCAGTTGCGCTTGGCCGTGCCCAGAAGCTTTCCACTCGTCCGTTCTTCCGTTTGCCGGCGTCGACGCCTACATGCGACGCCAGTGCACACCCGACAGAACCAATACCTTGTGAGGGGTAATCCTGAATGAACAAAACCGAACTCATCGATCATATCGCCAGCAAGGCCGATATTTCCAAGGCTGCCGCCGGCCGTTCGCTTGACGCCCTGATCGGTGCCGTCAAGACCACGCTCAAGAAGGGCGGTACGGTCACGCTGGTGGGCTTCGGCACGTTTGCCGTTTCGGCGCGCGCCGCTCGTACGGGCCGCAATCCGCGCACCGGCGAAACCATCAAGATCAAGAAGGCCAAGGTGCCGAAGTTCCGTCCGGGCAAAGCCCTGAAAGACGCTGTCAACTAAAAACGGCGTCGCGCGGCGCTTGGCGCCGTGACCCGAAAAAGCCCTTGAATCGGCGTGCCGCGCTGAGACTTCAAGGGCTTTTGTGTTTTCGCGGGTCCCGGAAACAAAAAGGCACTCGGACGAGACCGAGTGCCTGATGTGGGGGTGGTGGGTGCTACAGGGGTCGAACCTGTGACCTACGCCTTGTAAGGGCGCCGCTCTACCAACTGAGCTAAGCACCCCCGGTGCCGCATTTGCATGGCCGCCGATGCTATCGACGGCGGTTGCGCCGCGTTCATCAGCGCGGACGGCAGTATACCGGAGCCGGCAGGCCGCGGCAAATCGGGCAGGCCTACATCCCCGCGGGCATGGGATGCATCATGTTGGCGTTCATGTTGTGCAACACCCAGGCCGAACCGCCCACGATGATCGCAATGACGAACACGGCGAACACAAAGGCCGACAGATTGTCGCGCTGCGAGTGCGAGGCGCCCATGTGCAGGAAGAAGACCAATTGCACCAGCAACTGCGCCACGCAGAGCACGATGATGCCCGGCAAGGCCAGCGAACGCGGCACCGCGCCCGACATGGCCAGGCCGAACGACAGCAGGGTAAGGACGATGGAAAGGCCGAAACCCACCAGGTACGATTTCAGGGTGCCATGGGCGGCGCTGTCGTGGCCGTGATCGTGGCTTGCCGTGGCGGTGGCGTCGTGCGACATCAGAGCGCTCCCAGTAGGTAGACGAAGGTGAACACGCAGATCCAGACGATGTCCAGAAAGTGCCAGAACAGGCTCAGGCATGCCAGGCGGCGCGTATTGATCGCATCCAGGCCGTGGCGGCGCAGCATGTCGATCATCACCACGATCCAGACCAGCCCGAACGTCACGTGCAGGCCGTGGGTGCCGATCAGGGTGAAGAACGCCGACAAGTAGGCACTGCGTTGCGGCCCGGCGCCTTCGCTGATCAGGTGATGGAATTCATAGACTTCCATGGCGATGAAACCCGCCCCGAACAGGAAGGTGACCCATAGCCAGGCAATGACGCGGCTCTTGCGGCCGGCATGCAGGTTCAGCATGGCCATGCCGAACGTGAAGCTGCTGATCAAGAGCAGCATGGTCTCGACCAGCACGAACGACAGGTCGAACAGTTCCTTGCCGGTGGGACCGCCGGCGGTGGCTTGCGACAGCACGGCAAAGGTGGCGAACAGGACCGAGAAGATCAGCAGGTCGCTCATCAGGTAGATCCAGAACCCGAATACGGTCTTGGATCCGTCGTCGTGGTGTCCGGCGTGCCCGGACCCCTGGGGTAGGGTGGTGACGGCTTGGGTCATGGCTCAGGCGGCCTTTTGCATATTGGCGAAATGGGCGGACTCGATGCGCTCGACTTCCTGCGCGGGGACGTAGTAGTCGATGTCGCGGTCATAGGCTCGTACCAGGAAAGAGCCGATCATTCCCAGGAAACCGACGATGGCCAGCCACCAGATGTGCCAGATCAGCCCGAAGCACATCGCCAGTCCGAAGGCGCCGATGTAGACGCCGGCACCGGTGTTGCGCGGCATGTGGATGTCTTCGTAGCCCGCGGGCGGGGTGTCGGCCACGCCGTTCTGCTTGTTTTCCCAGTGCTGGTCCAGGTGCTCGACATGCGGCACGTGGGCGAAGTTGTAGAACGGCGCGGGCGAAGGAATGGACCATTCCAGGGTGCGACCGCCCCAGGGGTCGCCGGTGGTGTCCAGGTTCTGCTTGCGGTCGCGGATGCTGACGAACACCTGCTGCAGCATGAACCAGATGCCCAGGGCCACGAAGCAGGCGCCGATCAGGGCCACGATCAGGTACGGCTGCCACTCGGGGTTGTCGTAGTGGTTCAGGCGCCGCGTCATGCCCTTGAAGCCCAGGACATAGAGCGGCATGAAGGCCAGGTAGAAGCCCACCAGCCAGCACCAGAACGAGTACTTGCCCAGGCGCTCATTGAGCTTGAAGCCGAAGGCCTTGGGAAACCAGTAGGTCATGGCGGCGATGCAGCCGAACACCACGCCGCCGATGATGACGTTGTGGAAGTGCGCGATCAGGAACAGGCTGTTGTGCAGCACGAACGACACCGCGGGGATCGCCATCAGCACGCCGGTCATGCCGCCGATGACGAAGGTGACCATGAAGCCCAGCGTCCACAGCATGGGCGTCGTCATTTCCACCCGGCCGCGGTACATGGTGAACAGCCAGTTGAATATCTTCACGCCGGTCGGCACCGAGATGATCATCGTCATGATGCCGAAGAAGGCGTTGACGTTGGCCCCCGAGCCCATGGTGAAGAAGTGGTGCAGCCATACCAGGAACGACAGGACGCCGATCGCCGCGGTGGCATAGACCATCGACTTGTAGCCGAACAGCGGCTTCTTCGAGTAGGTGGCGACGATCTCGGAAAACGCGCCGAAGCACGGCAGGATCAGGATATACACCTCGGGGTGACCCCAGATCCAGATCAGGTTCACGTACATCATGACGTTGCCGCCCATGTCGTTCGTGAAGAAGTGCGTGCCCAGGTAGCGGTCGGCGGTCAGCAGGGCCAGCGTGGCCGCCAGCACCGGGAAGGCGGCTACGATCAGCACGTTGGTGACCAGCGCGGTCCAGGTGAACACGGGCATCTTCATCAGGCCCATGCCCGGTGCACGCATGCGCAGGATGGTCACGATGAAGTTGATGCCGCTCAGTGTGGTGCCCAGCCCCGATATCTGCAGGGCCCACAGGTAGTAGTCGACCCCCACGCCGGGGCTGTAGTCCAGCCCGGACAGCGGCGGGTAGGCCAGCCAGCCGGTGGCCGCAAATTCGCCGACGAACAGCGACATCATCATCAGCACCACGCCCGCCCCGAACAGCCAGAAGCTCAGCGAGTTCAGGAACGGATAGGCGACGTCGCGCGCGCCGATCTGCAGCGGCACGACGATGTTCATCAGGCCCGTGATGAATGGCATCGCCATGAAGAAGATCATGATCACGCCGTGGGCGGTGAAAATCTGGTCGTAATGGTGCGGTGGCAGGATGCCGGTGGAATCGCTCGAGGCCACGGCCAGTTGCGTGCGCATCATGATGGCGTCGGCAAAGCCGCGCAGCAGCATGACCAGGGCCACGATGATGTACATGATGCCGATGCGCTTGTGGTCGACAGTGGTGAACCATTCGGTCCACAGGTACTTCCATTTGCCGCAATAGCTGATGGCGCCCACCAGCGCCAGGCCCATGATGGCCACCATGGCCAGCGTGACCATGACAATGGGTTCATGGTACGGAACGGAATCCAGGGTGAGTTTGCCGAACATCAGTTGTTTCCTGCGATCAAATTCTGCGACGTGGGCGTGCAGGTCGCCGGATCCAGGCCGGCGATCTTGCTCATCTGGTTGTGCATGATGTAGTCGAACATGCCCGTGGGCGTGCTGGAATACTGCGTGACGGCCGCGTGCGTGCTGGGTGTGGTCAAGGCCTGGTAGGCCTCGGGCGTGAGCGGGTTGCCGGCCGCCTTGGCCTGGCCGATCCAGTCTTCAAAACCCTGCTGCGACGTGGCAATGGCCTTGAAGCGCATGCCCGAGAAGCCGCCGCCGCTGTAGTTGGCGGAAATGCCGGCGTAGGTGCCTGCTTCGCGGGCAATCAGGTGCAGCTTGGTTTCCATGCCGGCCATCGAGTAGATCTGGCTGCCCAGCTGGGGGATGAAGAACGAGTTCATCACCGAGGCCGATGTGATGCGGAATTGCACGGGCGCATCGACCGGGAACGCGATTTCGTTGACCGTGGCGATGTCGTAATCGGGGTAGATGAACAGCCACTTCCAGTCCAGCGAGACCACGTCGATGTTCACCGGCTTGACGGTGGATGCGATGGGCCGGTAGGGATCCAGCGCGTGCGACGAGCGCCACGTCAATACCGCCAGGATGGCCACGATGATGCAGGGCACCGTCCATACCACTACTTCGATGCGTGTCGAGTGCGCCCAGCGCGGCATGTACACCGCCTGCGTGTTCGAGGCACGGTATTTCCAGGCGAAATACAGCGTCATGATGATGACGGGCACCACCACCACGAGCATCAGCCCCAGGGCGGTCAGAATCAGGGTTTTTTCCTGGGCGCCGATGTCTCCCTTGGGAGAGAGCACTTCCATCGTGCAGCCGCCGAGCAGCATGAGCGCACCAACACCGAGCATGCGCCCGCAGGTGGCAAAGAAGGGGTGTTTCACGTACAGCCTTGAGGATGACGCCGTGGCCGGCAAGAATCGCATCACACGCCTTGCGTAAGGGCAAAGATGCGGTGAAGGCGCCATGCTAGCTGTTTGCTGCAGCGCAAAGATGCGACGAAAAGTCGCATCGAGCAGGCGCGAGAGGCCAGGTATAGCGGCGTAAGGGCCGGTTACCCCTGCAGGAACAGTATTTGCCCCGGCCAACTGGGTGCGACAACGTGTCGCACCCGATTTGGTTCAATCGAGGGTCAGATCGCGTTCGGGGCCGGGCTTCTTGGCCAGCTTGCGTTGCAGCGAGCGCCGATGCATGCCCAGCAGCCTGGCCGCGGCCGACACATTGCCGCCGCACTCGTGCAGGGCTTGCTGGATGTGTTCCCATTCCAGCCGGTGCAGCGGCGTCATGGTGGATTCGATGGCCACGGATTCGGCCTTGGCCAGCCCCAGGGTGCGCAGGATCATGGGCGCGGTGGCGGGCTTGGGCAGGTAGTCGTCGGCGCCGCGCTTGATGGCTTCGACGGCGGTGGCCACGCTGGCATAGCCGGTGACCAGCAGGATACGCATATCGGCCCGCAGCGCACGCAGCGGCCGGATCAGCGTCAGGCCCGAGTCTTCGCCCAGCCGCAGGTCGACCAGGGCGAACGCGGGCAGCATTTCTTCTGCCACGCGCAGGGCTTCGGCGATGCTGGTGGCCACGCGTGTTTCCAGGCCGTGGCGGGTCAGGCTGCGCTGCAGCGTGCGTACGTAGAGTTCGTCGTCGTCGATCAGCAGGCCGGCGTCGGTTGGGTTCATGCTTGAATTCCGGAGGCGCGCGGAGCACGGGGCTCCAGCGGCAAGTAAAAGCGGATGCGGGCGCCTCCTCCGTCGGCCGCAGTCATGGTCATTTCGCCGCCCAATTGTTCTACGGTAGCGTGCGATAAAGCCAACCCCACGCCCAGTCCGCCGGGCTTGCCGCTATGGAACAAGCTGGTGGCGGGCAGCAGGGAATGGTCGGGATCGAATCCGCGGCCATGGTCGCGCACTTCACCTTGCAGCGCGCCGTCGCGGTATTCGAGATGCAGGTCGACGCGCGAGTGCCCTTCGGCCTCGCCGGCGTCGGCCGCGTTGTTCAGCAGGGCTTGCAGCAAATGCGCGATGGCCGGCTCGACCCGCAGGGAAGCGGGCAGTTCGCCCGTGCGGTGCAAGTCGATGGTGGGACGCACCAGGCGCCACTGGCCCACCACGCGTACCAGGTCGACCTCGGTGGGCACCGCCAGGTTGCGGATGCGTTCGCGGCACAAAGCCAGCAACTGGCCCAGCAGCGCGACATCGGCCTGCAGGTCGTCGGTGCGGACTTCGGCGGCAATCTCGTCGGCCAGCAGCGTCATGGTGGCAAGCGGCGTGTTCAGCTCATGGGCCATGGCTGCGGCATGGGTGGCCAGCGCGACAATGCCTTCGTTGCGGGTGAAGCGTTCGCGCAGCGCCGCCAGTTCGCGTTCGCGGCTGCGCAGGTCTGCCGCCAGCCGGGTCGAGAAATACAGCACCACCATGGCCGAGATCAGGAAACTGGTGGCAATGCCCCACAAGATCAGCGCATAGGGATTGTGGTGTCCTTCCAGCGGGCGGCCCATCAGCGCCGAGACCGCGTACCCGACCAGGCAGGCCAGTGCCGCGGCCAGCGCCCAGCCGCGCGGCAACGCCAGCGCGGCCAGCGCGATCAGGATCAGGAACATCAGGCCGAACGGATTGTGGATGCCGCCGCTCCAGCCGACCATCCAGGACAGCACGGTAATGTCGACCAGCAAATGCGCGAAGGCCGTGCCGGGCGCGATTTGGCCGCGGCTGCGGCGCACGCGCAAGCTGGCGTAGAGGTTGAATGCCACCAGCACCGCCACGCCGCTCCAGAGCGGTTGCAGCGGCAATTCGAGCCCCAGCAGGCCGCTGGCGACCAGCACGGTCGCGGCCTGGCCTGCGATGGCCAGCCATCGCAGGCTGCACAGGGTGCGCAGGAAGGAATTGGCGGAACTACCGGACATAATGAAAACCAGGGACCGGCGCAGGCCGGTTGGCGGCCGGGAAGCCGGACGCAGGGTGGCGTCCGCGGCCGGAGTTGCCCGCTGCTGGGCGGGACAAGGCGCGCGCCCAAGGACTGGGCGCGGTTGCCGCATTGTATTGCGAATTGGCGCCCGCTGCTGCGCTGCAGCGAAAACGGGTTGCCGGCCCCGGGCGGGCGCAAGCATACTGGCGCCTGGGGCGTCCGGTTGCAGCGCCCGTTGGCCCAGCTCGGAGTGCTTCATGACTGAATCGAATCGTCCCCGTATCGGCATCGAATACTGCACGCAGTGCCAATGGCTGTTGCGAGCCGCCTGGATGGCGCAGGAGCTGTTGTCGACCTTCGGCACCGACCTGGGGGCGGTGACGCTGGTGCCGGGCACGGGGGGAGTATTCCGCATCCATTATGACGACAGCCTGCTCTGGGACCGCACAGTCGACGGCGGGTTCCCCGACGCCAAGGTCCTGAAGCAGCGCGTGCGCGATCGCCTGGATCCGCAGCGCGACCTGGGGCACATCGACCGCGCGGGGCGGACCGGCGATTGAACTGCGGCAGGCCGTGCCAGAAAGTGTGTGCGAATCATTCGCATTTAATATAATATGTTGGACTTGGAATTTGCCGGCCCCGGCGTTTCCCGGCGTGGTGCCGGTTGCGCGGCCGGACATCATTGATGCTTTTCGGCTGATTCATGCCTCGTCTTCAACACGGTTGGTCCGCTCGTTCGCAGTCTTCCCTGGCTTTACGCGCTGGTGCCGGTCTTACGGTACTGGCGGCGCACATGGCAGTGATCGGGGCGATCTACTGGATGCCCGACGAAAGCCCGCCGCAACTGCTCGAACCCGAGGCAGTGATGGTCAGCGTGATCGAGGCGCCCCTGCCGCAAGTCGCCAAGGCCGAGCCCACGGTTGAGCCGCAGCCCGAACCCGAGCCGGAACCCGAGCCAGAACCTGAGCCCGAGCCCGAACCCGAACCGGTGATAGAGCCCGAGCCCGAGCCAGTCATCGAACCCGAGCCCGAACCCGAGCCGGTGGTGGAAAAAGCGCCCGAGCCGGCGCCCAAACCCAAGCCGAAGCCCAAACCGAAACCCAAACCCAAGCCGAAGCCCAAGCCCAAGATCGAGAAACCGGTCGAGGCACCCAAGGTCGAGACGCCGCCCACCGGCGCGCCCGAAGGTGCGCAGGTGACGCAGGCTCCGGTGCAGGGCCCGCCGCCGGACGAACCCATCATGGTGTCCAGCGTCGAGTACCTGGGACGCCGTCCCCTGCCGGTCTATCCCATGACCTCCAAGCGCCTGCGCGAAGAGGGCCGGGTAGTGGTGCTGGTGGAAATCAATACACAAGGGCTGGTCGAGCGGGCCACCATCGACCAGTCGTCGGGCCATACCCGGCTCGATGAGTCGGCCCTGACGGCGGCGCGCAAGGCGCGCTTCAAGCCCCTGACCCGCAATGGCGTGGCGTATCCGGCCAAAGCCAAATTACCGTTCGATTTCGTGATGAGGAACTGAGATGTCCAACGCTATGCATAACGCCATTCTGGTGGCGCAGGCGAGCACCGCGCCAGCGGCGCCTGGCGCCGCCGCCCCGGCGGCAGCCGCCACCGCCGCGCCGGCGGTTTCCGGAGCCGCGCCGGCTGTGCAGCAAGCTGCCGACGCCCTGAACCAGGCCGCTCCGGCGCTGTCGCAGGCTGCCGACACGGCCCAGCAAGCAGCCGCCGCGCTGCCGCCGCCGCTACCCATACCGGCCGACATGGGCTTCCTGCATTTCGTGGCCCAGAGCGATTTTGTCGGCAAGACGCTGTTCGCCATCCTGATCATCATGTCGCTGGTCACCTGGTACCTGATCCTGGTGAAGTTCGTCAGCAACCTGCGCATGCGCCGCCGTTCGTCAGACTTCCTGAACAAGTTCTGGAATTCCAGTTCGCTCGAGCAGGTCGAGAACGAGATCGTTACGCACGGCGCGCGCGACCCATTCTCGCACCTGACCAGCCATGCCGTGCATGCGCAGACCCACCATGCCAAGTTCGGCGCCACCAAGCTCGAAGAAAGCGGCGCCAACGGCGAATTTGTCATGCGCACCATGCGCAAGGTCATCGACGAAGAGACAGCCAAGCTTGAAAACGGCCTGACCGTGCTGGCATCGGTGGGCTCGACGGCGCCGTTCGTGGGGCTGTTCGGCACGGTGTGGGGCGTGTACCACGCGCTGGTCGGCATCGGCCTGGCCGACGGCGTCACCATCAACCGTATCGCCGGGCCGGTGGGCGAAGCCCTGATCATGACCGGCCTGGGCCTGGCGGTGGCCATTCCCGCCGTGCTGGCCTACAACGCCTTCGTACGCGGCAATCGCGTGTTCCTGTCGCGCCTGGATGCCTTTGCCCACGACTTGTTCGCCTTCCTGAGCACCGGCCAGCAAGTGGTGCTGTCCGATGGCAAGGTGCGCGCCCTGCGCCGCCAGGGTAATGTGGCGGCCACCCGGGGAGCCGAATAATGGCTTTCGGCAGCTTCGACAGCAAGGGTCCGGGCAGTCACACCGTGTCGGAAATCAACATGGTGCCGCTGATCGACGTGATGCTGGTGCTGCTGGTGATTTTCATCATCACGGCGCCTTTGATGGCGCACTCGATCCGCATCAACATGCCGCAAGTCAGCGCCGAGCAGATCCAGGACGAGCCCAAGAGCATCGACCTGGCCATCAATCCGGCCGGCGACCTGTTCTGGGACGAGAAGCCGGTTGCCATCGACGATCTGCCCAACCGCTTCCTGAGCCTGGCGCAGACCAAGCCGCAGCCCGAGTTGCGTATCCGCGCCGACATGAATACGCGTTACGAGACGCTGGCCAAGGTGATGGGGGCGGCCCGCCGCGCGGGCTTGTCGCGCATCGGCTTCATTACCAATCCGACCCCCGGCGGGGTTGCACCGGTGGACGGGGCGACACCTGGCGGCACGCCCGCCACTCCGGGAGCCGTGCCGGCTCCGGCGGCTGCCACGCCGGCACCGGCTCAGGCGCCGGCTGCGACACCCGCTCCGGCGAATTGACCGGCCGGCTTCATGCGCCATTACCCGTCCGTGCCATCTTCGCGCTAGAATCGCCGCATGCGAGTTCTTGTAATCGAAGACGACACGACCCTGGGCCATGCGCTCCAGGAATTCCTGGCCGATCAAGGCTATGCGGTCGACTGGCTGACCGATGGCGACAAGGTGTTGGGCGCCCTGGCAGGGCAGTCCTACGACCTGATGCTGCTCGACCTGAACCTGCCCGGCCGCAGCGGCCTGGATGTGCTGCGCCAGTTGCGCCAGGACGGCAACCAGGTGCCCATCCTGATCGTCACCGCCCGCGACGGCCTGGACGACCGCGTGGCGGGCCTGGACGCCGGCGCCGACGACTACGTCACCAAGCCCTTCGACCTGCCCGAGCTGGCGGCCCGCGTACGAGCCTTCGGGCGGCGGCGCGCCGGCCAGGCGCAGCCCCTGATCGAGGCCGGCACTCTGACTTTCGATACCGTGGGCCGCGAAGTGCGGGCCAATGGCCAGCGCCTGTCGCTATCGGTGCGTGAACTGTCGGTGCTGGAAATGCTGATGGCGCGCGCCGGCCGCGTGGTTACCAAGCGCCAGATCGTCAATTCTCTTTCAGCCTGGGACGCCGACTTCAGCGAGAACGCCGTGGAAGTCTATGTCTATCGCTTGCGCAAGCGCCTGGAAGGCACCGGTGCCAGTATCCAGACGGTGCGCGGCTTCGGGTATATGCTGGACACCGATCCGGCGTGAATACACCGCGCCGGCCCACGCGCTCTGTCGCCCGGCCGGCGCCTTCCACCATGCCGGATTCCTCTTCCCCCGATTCTGCCGCGCCGCTCGGCGCACGCTGGCAACTGCCTCGCGGCTCGTTGGCGCGCTATCTGGTAAAGCGCCTGCTGCCGCCCATCCTGGTGCTGGTGGCGCTGGATTTGCTGGCTACCTGGGTCATCAGCCACAAGTTCGACATGGCGGGCTGGATGCTGGAAGACTTCTTCTGGCTGATGGTGGGAGGCCAGGCAATCCTGGTGGGTGTGTTCGCGGGCGTGATCGTGCAGGGGGTGCGTTCGGGGCTGCGCTCGGTCAACCACCTGTCCGACGAAATACGGCAGCGCTCCATCGACGACATGCAGCCCCTGGAAGTGGCCGGCGTGCCGGTCGAGATCGAGCCCCTGGTCACCCACACCAATGACTTGCTGCGGCGCCTGGATGCTTCACTGGCGGCGCAGCGGCGCTTCATCGGGCATGCCGCGCATCAACTGCGCACACCCCTGAGCGGCCTGCGCATGGAATCCGAACTGATGCTGGCGCGCCCATTGCCGGACGACGTGCGCGCGCGTGCCGAGCGCATCAAGGCGGTCAGCGACCGCATGATACGCCTGGGGCAGCAATTGCTGGTGCTAGCGCGTTCCGATCCGAATGCGCGCCCGCAAGACAGTTTCGTGCGCATCGACTTGTGCGAATGGGTGCGGGCCAGCGGCGCAGAATGGATTCCCCACGCGCGCGCCGCGCAGTTCGAGATCGACCTGGTGGCGCCGGACCACGCCGTCTGGATCGATGGCGACCCGCTGTTGCTGGATGAACTGCTGGGCAACCTGATCGACAACGCGCTGCGCTACGGCAAAGGAGCCGGGCGGATCACGCTGACCGTGGCCGTGAACCCGCCGACGCTGACCATCGAGGACGACGGCCCCGGCATCCCGGGCGACGAGCGCGAGCGCGTATTCGAGGCGTTCTACCGGTCGCCGGGCAGTACCGCGGGCGGTTCGGGGCTGGGCCTGGCGATCGTGCGCGAGATCGCCCATGCCCACGGCGCGTGGTGGAAGCTGACCAGCCGCCCCGAGTATCCCGGCACCCGTTTGTCCGTGGTATTTCCCGGCCCCCGCAAGGGAGCGCAACTGACTCGTCACGATCGCGCTTTATGACATCACAACATCCAGGCGTCCTGGCGCCTCACGGCCAGGTACCCTCGTCGAAAGCGGCGTTGATCATGGGGGCGCTGGGCGTGGTCTATGGCGACATCGGCACCAGCCCCCTGTACACGCTGCGCGCCTGTCTGGTGGGCTTTGCCGACCTCGAGCCCGCCCATGTCCTGGGGGTGCTGTCGATTCTTTTCTGGCTGCTGATGCTGGTGGTGTCGTTCAAGTACGTCACCCTGATATTGCGTGCCGACAACCGGGGCGAGGGCGGCACACTGGCCCTGCTGGAACTGGCGGTGCGCGGGCGGCAGGGGCCGGCCCGCTGGCTGCTGATCGTGCTGGGCATTTTCGGCGCGTCGCTGTTCTATGGCGACAGCATGATCACGCCGGCCATCTCGGTATTGTCGGCCATCGAAGGCGTGGGGGTGGTCTCGCACACACTGGACCCCTGGATCGTGCCCATGTCGCTGGTGGTGCTGATCCTGCTGTTTGCCATCCAATCGCGCGGCACGGGCGCCATGGGCAAGCTGTTCGGCCCGGTGATGGGGGTATGGTTCGTCACGCTGGCGCTGCTGGGCGGCTGGCAGATCTGGCAGGCCCCGCAGATACTCCAGGCGCTCAATCCGGTGTGGGCCCTGCGTTTCATCGATGACTTTCCGCTGGGCAGTTTCCTGCTGCTGGGCGCGGTGGTACTGGCCCTGACAGGGGCCGAGGCCTTGTACGCCGACATGGGCCATTTTGGCCGGCCGGCGATCCGGCGCGCCTGGTTTGCCATGGTGCTGCCCGCGCTGGTGCTCTGCTACTTCGGCCAGGGCGCATTGCTGCTGCGCGAGCCGCAGGCAATCCGCAATCCCTTTTTCCTGATGGCGCCCGAATGGGGCCTGGTGCCGCTGGTGGTGCTGGCCACGATTGCCACGGTCGTGGCTTCGCAGGCGGTCATCTCGGGGGCCTATTCGGTGACACGCCAGGCCGTGCAATTGGGGTTCTGGCCGCGCATGCAGATCTTGCACACGTCGGCGGCCGAGAAGGGGCAGATCTACCTGCCGCAGGTCAATGCCTTGCTGTTGGTGGCGGTGCTGATCCTGGTATTGTTGTTCCAGGATTCCGAGAGCCTGGCGGCTGCCTACGGCTTCGCGGTGACCGGCACCATGCTCGTTACCACGGTGCTGGCGTTCTCGGTGCTGCCACGCGGCGCCACCGGCGGGCGTCGGGTGCTATGGCTGGCAGTGCTGGGCGTGCTGCTGGTGGTCGACCTGCTGCTGTTCGGTGCCAATATCTTCAAGATCCATGAAGGCGGCTGGCTGCCGCTGCTGGTAGGCACGGTGGTGTTCATGCTGATGATGACCTGGCGCCGTGGCCGCACCCTGCTGGCCAACATGCAGCGGCGCGACCACCAGCCATTGACGGAATTCATGACCCAGCTCGAGGCATTCCCGCCGGCACGGGTGCCGGGCACGGCCATCTTCATGACGATGAATCCGGGCGTCGTGCCGGCTGCGTTATTGCACAACCTGAAGCACAACAAGGTGCTGCACGAGCACGTGCTGTTCCTGACCATACGGGTGGAGGATGTGCCGTACGCCTCGGCGGACGAGCGTTTCGATGTAGAGCAGATCAGTCCATCGTGCTGGCAGGTGGTGGTGCACTACGGCTTCAAGGAAGACCCGGACGTGCCCGTGGTGCTCAGGCTGGTGGCCGAGGCGTATCCCGAGATCGACCTGGAGCCGATGCGCACGTCGTATTACTTGTCACGCCAGACGGTAGTGGCCGCCAAGCGGCCAGCCATGCAGCGCTGGCGGCGCAGCATATTCGCCTTCATGGCGCGCAACGGCACGCGGAGTACGAAATTCTTCAAGATTCCACCTAATCGGGTGGTGGAAATGGGAATGCAGGTGGAACTGTAGTCTCGCTGTGGGTTGTTTTTCTGGCCCCGCCCCGACTCGCACCGAATGCCATCCATCCATTGCCGGGATGGGCGCGGTCATTCAGTACGTGGCTGGCGAGGAGGCTCGAATTCGACAGGTGATGGTTCGGCGCGCCAAGTATTCGACACTGATACTTGAAAGGTGCCCCGCGCATGTCACCATCTGAATGCAATCGTCGGCCACGCTGGGCGGCCGACGATTGCGGCACCGTGCATTTCTCTTCTTTTCGTTGATCGGCCTACGAAGCGCAAGAACCCCCGCCACCCGGACCGACGCCTCGATAGCTCAACAACACGAACTACAACGCGATCTACTTCTTGCCATCCTTCAGTTGCGGCAACGCAGCCCCGGTAGCCGGCGCCAGCAACCCCGTCTGCACGTAGGTAAACAACTTATCCCGCGTGTCGATGATGTCCAGGTTCCGCATGGTGAGCTGTCCGATGCGGTCGGCCGGCGAGAAGGTCGACTCGCCTTTTTCCATGGTCAGGCGCTCGGGCTTGTACGTCAGGTTGTCCGACACGGTGTTCAGGATGGAATAGTCGTTGCCGCGGCGCAGTTCGACGGTGACTTCGCCGGTGATGGCGCGCGCCACCCAGCGCTGGGCGGTTTCGCGCAGCATGATGGCTTGCGGGTCGAACCAGCGGCCTTGGTACAGCAGGCGGCCCAGCTTGCGGCCGTTTTCGCGGTACTGTTCGATGGTGTCTTCGTTGTGGATGCCGGTGACCAGGCGTTCGTAGGCGATGAACAGCAGCGCCAGGCCCGGGGCTTCGTAGATGCCGCGGCTCTTGGCCTCGATGATGCGGTTCTCGATCTGGTCGCTCATGCCCAGGCCGTGGCGCCCGCCGATGCGGTTGGCTTCCAGCATCAGCTCGACCGGATCGCTGTATGCGACGCCGTTCAGGGCCACGGGCTGGCCCTCTTCGAAGCGCACCGTGACTTCTTCGGCCTTGACCGGCACGTCGTCGCGCCAGAAGGCCACGCCCATGATGGGCTGGACGATCTTGATGCCCGAGTTCAGGTGCTCGAGGTCTTTGGCCTCGTGGGTGGCGCCCAGCATGTTGGAGTCGGTGGAATAGGCTTTCTCGGCCGACATCTTGTAGTCGAAGCCGGCTTGCCGCATGTATTCCGACATTTCTGCGCGGCCGCCCAGTTCGTCGATGAACAGCTGGTCGAGCCAGGGCTTGTAGATCTTCAGGTCGGGGTTCGTGAGCAGGCCGTAGCGGTAGAAGCGCTCGATGTCGTTGCCTTTGTACGTGCTGCCATCGCCCCAGATGTTGACGCCGTCTTCCTTCATGGCGGCCACCAACATGGTGCCGGTGACGGCACGGCCGATGGGCGTGGTGTTGAAGTAGGTGATGCCGGCGGTGGAAATGTGGAAGGCGCCTGCTTGCAGCGCGGCGATACCTTCGGCCACCAATTGCGCGCGGCAGTCGACCAGGCGGGCGTTCTCGGCGCCGTATTCCATGGCGCGGCGCGGGATTGCATCATAGTCGGCTTCGTCGGGTTGCCCCAGATTGGCCGTATAAGCGTAGGGAATGGCCCCCTTGTTGCGCATCCACAGCAGCGCAGCGCTGGTGTCCAGGCCGCCCGAAAAGGCAATGCCGACCTTCTGGCCGACGGGAAGGTTAGGGAGGATAGTGGTCATTGTGTGATCAGGGCGGCAGCTGGCTGCGGGTTATGCGGTTGAACCTGGCATTTTAGCGCGTTTGGGTGGGGGGATTGTTCTTGCGCCGTCCCGTGGCGCACGGGCAGGCTGCCCCGCCGCCCGGCTCGCCACCGCCGCTGCCTGCCCGTGCGCCACGGGACGGCGATGGTGATCAATCGAATCGTCGGGAGCACTGGCTTGCGAAGGGCTTTACCTGTCTTGGCTGGATGTCAGGCACTTGGCAGGGCTTGGAAATCAGTCGAGCTGGCCCAGCAGCAGGAATTCCATCAGGGCCTTCTGGAGGTGCAGGCGGTTCTCGGCTTCGTCCCAGACGACGCTCTGGGGGCCGTCGATGACTTCGCCCGTGACTTCTTCGCCGCGGTGGGCCGGCAGGCAGTGCATGAAGACAGCCTGGGCGTCGGCGGCAGCCATCATTTCGGCGTCGACGCACCAGTCGGCGAAGGCGGTGCGGCGCGCGTCGTTTTCGGCTTCGTAACCCATGCTGGTCCAGACGTCGGTGGTGACCAGGTGCGCGCCGCGGCAGGCTTCGATGGGGTCGGCGAACTGGCGCAGCACGCCGGCCGGCGGGGTGCCCACGCGGGCCGGGTCGAGCTCATAGCCGGGCGGGGTGGACACGTGCAGGGCGAAACCCAGCATTTCAGCCGCCTGCAGCCAGGTGTACGACATGTTGTTGGCGTCGCCGATCCAGGCCACGGTCTTGCCGGCGATGGGGCCGCGATGCTCGATATAGGTGAAGATATCGGCCAGGATCTGGCAAGGGTGGTATTCGTTGGTGAGGCCGTTGATGACCGGTACGCGCGAATGCGAGGCAAAGCGTTCGATACGGGTTTGCTCGAACGTGCGGATCATGACGATGTCGACCATGCGCGAAATAACGCGCGCGGTATCTTCGATGGGTTCGGCGCGGCCCAGTTGCGAATCGTTCGAGGTCAGGTTGATGACCGAACCGCCCATCTGGTACATGCCCGCCTCGAAAGAGACCCGGGTGCGGGTACTGGCTTTCTCGAACACCATGGCCAGGGTGCGGTCGTGCAGCGGCATATGGGGCTCGTAGCGCTTGAATTTGTCTTTGATCAAGCGGGCACGGTCGAGCACATAGGCGATTTCGGCGGGAGAGAAGTCCCGGAACTGCAGGAAATGCCGCAAGGGGCCAGTCTGGTGCGTGGGAGGTGTCATGATCGGAACGGCGAAGCCAAAAGACCAATCATATACAATTCGCGGCGCGGGCCGCATCTTTGATGCATGGCCAGTCTGGAACCTGCATACGCAGCCCGTGGTGAAAAAATCATGGCAACTCGCGTCAAACAATTCGTCATCCACGGTGTCACCGAGAGCGGGGCCCGGTTTCGTCCCAGCGACTGGGCCGAACGCCTGGCCGGCGTCATGGCACAGTTCCGTCCGCCCGGCTCGACCGGCAGCCACCTGACCTATTCGCCCTATGTCCTGCCCGTCATGATCGATGACGTGCGTGGCGTCGTGGTCGACTTGCGCCTGCGCGACCTCGAACCCCTGGCCTACAAGTTCGTGGTCGACTTCGCCCACGATAACAAGCTCAAGACGGAAGAGCGCGAAATCTGAGGCGCACAGCGAAAAAGCCGCGGGACACGCGGCTTTTTTCATTGGCGGGCGACGGCTTGCGGGCCGGCACGCCCGCAAGCCTGCTCAATCGACCGGGGTGACCAGCTTGCCGGTCTGCAAGTACGATTGCAGGTTTTCCAGCATCAGGTCTTCCATGGCCAGGCGGGTTTCGTAGGTGGCGCTGCCGATGTGCGGCAACAGCACCGAGTTGTCGCTGGCCTTCAGGGCATCGGGCACGTTGGGCTCGTGCTCGAACACGTCCAGCGCGGCGCAGCCCAGCTTGCCGTTCTCCAGCGCCGTGGTCAGGGCCTGTTCGTCGATGACGGGGCCGCGCGCGATATTGACGATGATGCCCTTGGGCCCCAGCGCCTCGATGACCGCGCGGTTGACCAGGTGCCGGGTGTCCGGGCCGCCCACCGTGGCCACCACCAGGAAATCGGCCCAGCGGGCCAGCTCGACCAGCGATGCCTCGTAGCCGTACGGCACATCGCTGCGGGCGCGGCGGTTGTGGTAGCGGACCTCCATGTCGAAGCCGTCGCCGCGCCGGGCAATGGCCTGGCCGATGCGGCCCAGCCCGATGATGCCCAGCTTCTTGCCGCTGACACGGGTACCCAGCGGAATGCTGCCATGCACCTGGCCCCAGCGGCCGGCGCGCACGTAGCGGTCGCCCAGCGTCATGCGGCGTGCGCCCGCGATGATCAGGCCCCAGGCCAGGTCGGCCACGCAGTCGGTCAGCACGTCCGGCGTATTGCTGACCAGCACGCCGCGCTGGCGGGCGGCCTGTACGTCGATGGTTTCATAACCCACGCCCCAACTGCAGATGGCCTTCAGGTCGGGCAGGGCGGCGATCAGTTCGGCGTCGGCGCCGATGGATGCCGAAGTGACCAGGGCGGTGATGCCCTTGCCGTGTTCGGCCAGCGCGGCCTTGCGGTCGCCGTGCTTCCAGAGTTCGAAGACATCGTAGCCGTCGGCCAGCCGCTGGTTCGCTGAAGGAGAGCCGGACAGGGAGCCGACCTGGAGTATGCGTTGCTTGGTCATGTCGTTCGCGCGGATCGTGGAGGAAAACGCAAATGCTACTTGATTCGGGGCGCGGGCGGCCAGTATGTCCGCCCGCGCCGGGCTTGCGGCCTACTGCAATTGGATGCCGCCGTCTTTGATCACCTGCTTCCAGCGCTTGACTTCAGCCTGCTGGAACTGGGCGAATTCTTCGGGCGAATTGGCCACGACCTCGAAACCCAGCCCTTGCAGGGTCTTGGTGACGTCCGGTTCGCGCAGCGTCTTGCGCAATGCATCTGACAGCGTCTTCACGACCGGGGCCGGGGTGTTCCTGGGCACCGCGAAGCCTTGCCAGGAATAGACGACCATGTCTTTGATGCCGGCTTCGGCCAGGGTGGGCACATCGGGCAGTTCGGCGGCGCGCGTATCGCCAGTGATGGCCAGTGCCTTCAGTTTGCCCGCCAGCACGTGCTTCTGCACCGCGCCCAGGTTCTGGAACGAGACATTGACCTGGGCGCCCAGCAGGTCGGCGATGGCCGCCGCGCCGCCACGGTAGGGCACATCGACGCCGGTGGTGTCGGTGCGCTGGCGGAACAGGATGGCCGACAGGTGGTCCGACGAGCCCGTGCCGGACGAGGCGTACGAGACTTCGCCGGGATGCTTCTTGGCGTATTCCACCAGTTCGGCCACGGTGTTGGGCGGGAACGAGGGCGGCGCCACCAGGATATTGGGGTTGCGCACCGCCTGCGTCAGGTACGCGAAATCCTTGCTGGGGTTGTAGGCCAGTTCTTTGTACAGCGCCTCGTTGATGGCGAAGGTGCCGATCGAACCCACCATCATGGTGTACCCGTCGGCCGTGGAACGGGCCAGCGCCTGGGCGCCGATGGCGCTGTTGGCGCCGGGCTTGTTCTCGGCCACGAAGCTTTGGCCCAGAAGCTTCTGCATGCCCGGCATGACCGAGCGCGCGGTGATGTCGGATGAGCCGCCTGGCACGAAAGGCACGATGATGGTGACCGGCTTTTCGGGAAACGAGGCCGCGTGGGCGGGGGGGCCGCCCAGCAAGGCCAGGCTGGCGGTCGCGATAGCGCTGATCAGTTTGTTCACGATGTCTCCTGGTGCGCGTGTTGTTGGATGAGCCGCCGGCCACGCGCTCCGGCGGCTTGGGAAAGCGGCGGGGGGCGGGTCAGTCGACCCGCGCGCCCGATTGTTCGACGACCTTGGCCCACTTGGCGGCTTCAGCGGCTATGAACTGCTTGAATTGCGCGGGCGTCATGGCGGACGGAACCGCGCCCAGCGCGGCAAAGCGCTCGCGCACGGCGGGGTCTTGCAGGATTTTCGCCACGTCGCGCTGCACTTTGTCGACGACCGCCGGCGGCGTGCCATCGGGCGCCAGCAGGCCGAACCAGCTAGAGGCGTCGTAGCCTGCCACGCCGGCCTGGGCCAGGGTGGGCACGTCGGGCAGGGCCGGCGAACGTTCGGCGCTGGTGACGGCCAGCGGGCGCAGCTTGCCGGCTTTCAGGAAGCCCATCGACGACGGCAGGTTGTCGAAGATCAGATCGGCCGAGCCGCTCATGACGTCGGTCAGCGCCGGGCTGCTGCCTTTGTACGGCACGTGGGTCATCCTGGTGCCGGTCATGGCCTGGAACAGTTCGCCGGACAAGTGAGTAGAGGTGCCATTGCCGGTCGAGGCCATGTTGACCTTGCCGGGATTGGCTTTCAGGTAGGCGATCAGATCGGCCACCGACCGGATATTGTGCTTGTCGACGAAGGCCGGGTTCAGTTCCAGGATGTTCGGTACGGGAATCACCAGCGTCACTGGCGTGAAGTCGCCCACCGGGTCATAGGGCAGCTTGGCATACACCGACTGGTTGATGGCGTGGGTGCTGACGGTGCCCATCAGCAGGGTGTAGCCGTCGGCCTCGGCACGGGCCGCTTCGGCGGTGCCCACGTTGCCGCCCGCGCCGGCGCGGTTCTCGACCACTACCGGTTGTTTCCAGGTCTTGCCCAATTCGGCAGCCACCACGCGGGCCGCGATATCGGTGGTGCCGCCCGCCGGGAATGGCACCAGGATGGTGACCTGGCGCGCGGGGTAGGCATCGGCCGCCTGCGCCATGGGTGCAGCCACCAGCGCTGCGGCCGCGCATATGCCGGCCAACAGGGTACGGAATGGAAAATCGACAAGCATTGTGGTGTCTCCTCGGGGTGCGCCTGGTGGCGCATCTTGCGGGCGGTACGCCGTGCAGTGGGGCGGGTCGTCGACACGGCCCGCAGCGGCGCAATTCCCATGGTTGGACTCTTGTAAGACAAATATAGGTATTGAGCTTTTACTTGTCAACCAAGTATACTTTTTTCGACATCTACTTCGACAACAGGGCTTCCAGGAGTTACCGCCATGAAAACCACCCCGGTCACCGCCGCCGATCTGCAGCGTTCCGTTATTGCCGTTCCGCCGCTGGCGCGCAAGGCCGACCTGTCGCTGGATACGAACGCCAACCAGGCGCTCTTGCGCCACTTGGAACAAGGCGGCGTGCGCAGCGTGATGTATGGCGGCAATGCCAACTTCTACAACGTGGGCGTAAGCGAATATGCGCGCGTGGTGGATTTCCTGGCCGAGACGGCGGGCGAGGACACCTGGGTGCTGCCCTCGGCCGGGCCGGACTACGGCAAGCTGATAGACCAGGCGGCCATCCTGCGCACGCGCGCGTTTCCCACCGCCATGCTGCTGCCCATGTCATTCCCGTATACCGATGCCGGGCTGGCCGACGGCATCCGGCGCTTCAGCGACGCGCTGGGCAAGCCGGTGGTGGTGTACCTGAAATCGTCCGGCTACCTGGCGCCTGATACGGTGGCCGGCCTGGTCGACGAAGGCCGCATCGTGGCCTTGAAATACGCCGTGGTGCGCGACGACCCGAGCGACGACCCGTATCTGTCGACGTTGCTGAAAGCCGTGGATTCGCGTTGGCTGGTCAGCGGCAGTGGCGAACGTCCGGCCATTACGCACTTTCGCCAGTTCGGGCTCAAGAGCTTCACGTCGGGGTCGGTGTGCGTGGCGCCGCGCGGCTCGATGCGCCTGCTGCGCCTGCTGCATGAAGGCCGTTTCGACGAGGCCGAGCAGGTGCGCACGCACTACCTGGGGCTGGAAGACTGCCGCGACGAGATCAGTCCGATCCGCGTGCTGCACGATGCCGTGACGCTGTCGGGCGTGGCCGGCATGGGACCGATGCTGCCGCTCCTGACCGGACTGTCCGAAGCCGAACGCCAGCGCGTGGGCCCGGTGGTGCGCAGCCTGCTGGAATGGGACAAGGAGCCCGCCACCGCCTAGCTTTCTTGGCGCGCGCCCGCACTCGCGCAAGTTTTCCCGCACCACGACAAACCGGAGACATGCATGCACGATGCCGATATGCGGCCGCCACGGCCGGCCTTCCAGGGAATGCTGTCCGCTGGCGATGCGCCGGCGGATCCGTCGCGCCGCCGGCTGCTGGCCGGCGCGGGTGCCGCTGCGGTGGCCGTGCTGCCGGGCCAGGCGTACGCCTGGCAGCCGGCCGCGGCCTATCCGGATCCGGCTATCCAGGTGCTGGACCCGGCCTTCGAGCCTTACCGCCTGTTCAATGCCGGCGTGGAACGCATCGCCACCGGCATGCGCTGGGCCGAAGGGCCGGTCTGGTTCGGCGATGGCCGTTTCCTGCTGTGGAGTGACATTCCCAACAATCGCATCATGAAGTGGGAAGAGGAAACCGGCGCGGTCAGCGAATTCCGCAAACCGTCGAACTACGCCAATGGCAATACACGCGATCGCCAGGGCAGGTTGGTGACGTGCGAACACTTGACGCGTCGCGTCACGCGTACGGAATACGACGGATCGGTCACGGTACTGATGGACAACTACCAGGGCAAGCCGCTGAACTCGCCCAACGACGTAGTCTGCCATTCCGATGGTTCGATCTGGTTCTCGGACCCGCCCTTCGGTATCGGTGGCAACTACGAGGGCCGCAAGGCCACGGCCGAATTGCCGCATACCGTCTACCGCATCGATGCGGCCTCGGGCAAGGGCGAGGCCATGATCACCGACCTGAAGGGCGCCAACGGGCTGTGCTTTGCGCCGGATGGGTCGCAGTTGTACGTGGTGGAAGGCCGCGCCACCCCCAATCGGCTGATCCACGCCTACGAAGTGGCCGATGGCGGGGCCGGGTTGGGCAATCGCCGCGTGTTCCTGGATGCGCAGGGCGGCACCATCGACGGCATGCGCTGCGATGCCGATGGCAACCTGTGGTGTGGCTGGGGCATGGGCGAGGACAAGGATGGCGTGATGGTAGTGTCGCCGCAGGGCAAGCGGCTGGGCCATATCCACTTGCCCGAACGCTGCGCCAACCTTTGCTTTGGCGGCGCCCAGCACAACCGCCTGTTCATGGCATCTTCGCATTCGATCTATGCCTTGTACGTCAGCACACAAGGGGCGGCGGCCGGCTGAGCGACCGGCGCCCGACAGTGGTATATAGATGAATGGCGCCCGCAACGCGCCGGTATCTCGCAACGCAGAAAGGGGAGTGAGGTGATACGCAAGAAATCGGCTGGCGCACCGGCGCCGGCCGCGGCAGCAACAGCGACAGAGGCCGGCACATTGGTGCTCGAGCGTGGCCAGCGCGTGCGGCTGGCTGACCAACTGTACGGCCAGATCTTCGAACAGATCGCCGGCGGCAGCCTGAACGTAGGCGACAAGCTGCCTTCGGAACACGAAATTTGCGAACGCTTCGGGGTGTCGAGGCCGGTCGTGCGCGAGGCGCTGCTGCGCTTGCGCGCCGATGGCCTGGTCACCGCCCATCAAGGGCTGGGCACCTTCGTCAGCCACCAGCCCGCGCCGCGCCTGAAGACATTCAGCGATGTGCAGAATGTCGGCGCCTATCTGCGAGCGCAAGAAGTGCGCGTGGCCCTGGAAGGCGACGCGGCCCGCTTGGCCGCGCAGCGCCGCACCGACGAAGAACTGCGCCGTATTGCCGATGCGCATGCGGCCTTCGTCGACGAACTCGAGCGTGGCCACGTATCGCCCGAGGCCGACCTGGCGTTCCATGCCAGCATCGCGCAGGCCACCGGCAACGACTACTACCTGGGCGTGCTGGAATCCATTCACGAATCCATCAGCGGCTTCATGCGCCTGACGCTCAGCCTGACCCGCACCGGTTCGCGCCAGCGCGCGCAACGCGTGGCCGACGAGCACGCCGCGATCCTGGGCGCGATTCGCGAACAGGATGGTGAACGGGCCCGCGTAGCCATGCAGTTCCACCTGGGCCAGGCTCGTCATCGCCTGGTCGACCGCGAACGAGACTAGGCGGTCGCCCGCACCGGGCCGATCGTGCAAGCATAAAATGGGCGCAAGGCCCGAAGGAGACGAGCAGTGCAGGGCAGCAGTGGTGTGCAATTGGCAACGGTGGATGTGCCTGCCGGACAGGTGCGGGAACAGATTCTGCAGGTTCTGAACGCCTGGGGCATGGCGGCCGACCTGGCCGCCACCACGGCCGACCTGATGACCGAGACCGACTTGCTGGGCATCGATTCGCACGGAATCTCGATGCTGCCCTCGTACGAGGCCAAGCTGCGGGCGGGTACGCTGCGCATCGATGCGCGTCCGCGCGTGGTGCGCGATGCGTTGTCGACCGCGTTGCTCGACGGCATGGGCGGGCTGGGTTACCCGGTGGCGGCGCAGGCCATGCAGTTGGCGGTGGACAAGGCTCTTGAGCATGGCGTGGGCGCGGTGGCGGTACGCAACTCGCATCATTTCGGCGCGGCCGGCGTCTACGCCCGCATTGCGGTGCGGCGCGGGGTGGTCGGGCTGGTGACCAGCAGCGCCACCACCTTGATCATGGTGCCGACCCATGGCACGGCCCCGGTGCTGGGCACCAATCCGATCGCCTTCGCCGCGCCGGCGGCGCAGAACGAACCCTTCGTGCTGGACATGGCCACCACCACGGTGGCGGCCAACAAAGTGAAGGTGTACGACTTCCATGGCAAGCGCCTGCCCGAAGGCTGGGCGGTGGACGGGCAGGGGGCAAGCGTGACCGACTCTGCGCGGGCCATGCAATATATCTTCGAGCGGCCCGACGGCGGCCTGACGCCGCTGGGCGGCACCGCTGCCATGAGCAGCCACAAAGGCTATGGCCTGGCCGTAATGGCCCAGATACTGGGCGGCACCCTGGGCGGCAGCGCCATGGCGGCACGCCGTGCCGCCGTGCGCCAGCCTGGCGAGCCCGATGACATAGGCCATTTCTTCCTGGCGCTCAATCCAGATGCCTTCCGGGAATCGGGCTCATTCGAGGAAGACGTAGACGACGTGATCGACCTGTTGCACGACACGCCCGCTGCCGATCCGGCGCAACCGGTGCAGGTGGCGGGTGAGCCCGAAGCCGCCGAGCGCCAGCGCCGCCTGCGCGACGGCATTCCCATTCCCGAAGCCTTGGCACAGCGGTTGCGGGCATTGTGCGAACGCGGCGGCGTACCCTATGTGCTGGGTGCCTGACGAACTTCCCGAAACGACACGGCCATACCGCCGGACCACGACGACTCATCGAAGGACTCCGCCTCATCATGACTGACAACTCCAAGCGCAAGCGCCCCGAAGACCTGCGCAGCCATCGCTGGTATGGCGTGAAAGACCTGCGTTCATTCGGCCACCGCTCGCGCACGGCGCAGATGGGCTATCACCGGTCCGACTATGCGGGCAAGCCGGTGATCGCCATCATCAATACCTGGAGCGACATCAATCCCTGCCACAGCCATTTCAAGCAGCGTGTGGAAGAGGTCAAGCGCGGCATCTGGCAGGCAGGAGGCTTCCCCGTCGAGATGCCGGCCATGAGCTTGTCCGAGCCGTTCCAGAAACCCACCACGATGCTCTATCGCAACCTGCTTGCCATGGAAACCGAAGAGCTGCTGCGCTCTTATCCGGCTGACGGTTGTGTGCTGATGGGCGGTTGCGACAAGACCACGCCGGCGCTGCTGATGGGCGCGGCCTCGATGGACTTGCCCACGGTCTTCGTGCCGGCCGGGCCGATGCTGCGCGGCAACTGGAATGGCCAGACGCTGGGGTCGGGTTCGGATACCTGGAAATACTGGGCCGAACTGCGGGCCGGCAACATTACCGAAGGAGACTGGCAGGGCGTCGAAGACGGTATTGCGCGTTCGCCCGGCCACTGCATGACCATGGGTACCGCCTCGACCATGACGGCGGCGGTCGAGGCGCTGGGGATGTGCCTGTCAGGCTATTCGTCGATTCCGGCGCCGGATTCGCGCCATGCCCAGATGGCCGGCTTGTCGGGCAAGCGCATCGTCGAGATGGTGTGGCAAGACATCACGCCGTCCAGCTTGCTGACGGCCGCGTCGTTCGACAACGCGGTGCGTACGGTATTGGCCTTGTCGGGCTCGACCAATGCGGTGGTGCACTTGATCGCCATGGCGCGGCGCTGCGGATTCCCGCTCGACCTGGACCGCTTCGACAGCCTGGCGCGCAGTACCCCGGTGCTGGCCAATCTGCGCCCGGCGGGCAAGTACCTGATGGAAGACTTCTATTACGCTGGCGGCCTGCGCGCCCTGATGATGCAATTGGGCGACCTGCTGGACACCTCGCAGCGCACCGTCGATGGCCGCACGCTGGGCGAGAACATCGCCGGGGCGCGCGTCTTCAATGACGACGTGATCCGCACGCGCGAACAGGCGCTCGTTGCCTGCGACGGCCTCGCCGTGCTGCGTGGCAATCTGGCGCCCGACGGCGCGGTGATCAAGCCGCCGGCCATGGAGGCGCACCTGCAGACCCATACCGGCCGTGCAGTGGTGTTCAAAGACTACAACGACATGGTCGCGCGCATCGACGACCCGGACCTGGATGTCGATGCCGATAGCGTGATCGTGCTGCAGAATGCCGGCCCGCAAGGCGCACCGGGCATGCCCGAATGGGGACAACTGCCGATTCCGCAGAAATTACTGAAGCAAGGGGTGCGCGACATGCTGCGCATTTCGGACGCGCGCATGAGCGGCACCAGCTACGGCGCCTGTGTGCTGCACGTGGCGCCCGAAGCGTACGTGGGCGGCCCGCTGGCGCTGGTACGCGATGGCGACCTGATCACCCTGGATGTTCCGAATCGGCGCCTGGACGTGCAGTTGTCGGAGGCCGAGCTGGCCGAGCGCAAGGCAGCCTGGCAGACGCCGCCGCCGCGTTTCGAGCGCGGCTACGGCGTGCTGTACCTGAAGCATGTCGGGCAGGCCAACACCGGCTGCGATTTCGATTTCCTGCAGACCGACCAGCGCCAGGAAGCCGCCGGCGAGCCCGAGATCCATTGACGCCACATATTTACTACCAGACAAGGAATCGCCATGACTACACCGCTGCCCAACCGTTTTCGCCAGCGCATCCTGGCGCGCGAGCGGCTCATCGGCTTCTGGATGTGCATGTCCAGCCACATCACGACCGAACTGGTCGGATTGGCCAATTACGATTGGCTGTTGCTCGACGGCGAGCATTCGCCCAATGATGTTCCGATGTTCCTGCAGCAGTTGCAGGCCTTGCAGAGCAGTGCCAGCGCGGCGGTGGGCCGGCCATCGTGGAACGATCCGGTCGAGATCAAGCGCTTGCTGGATATCGGCTTCTACAACCTGTTGATTCCGTTCATCGAGTCCGAAGAAGATGCGCGCCGCGCGGTCGCGGCGACGCGCTATCCGCCGCAAGGCATGCGCGGTGTGGCTGGCTTGCAGCGCAGCAATCGCTACGGCACGGTGCCTGATTACCTGCACACCATCAACGACAACATCTGCGTGCTGCTGCAGATCGAAAGCCGGCCCGGTATCGAGGCAGTGGACGAGATCGCCGCCGTAGAGGGCGTGGACGGCATTTTCATCGGCCCGTCAGACTTGGCAGCTGCGCTGGGGCATCTGGGCAACCCGGGGCACCCCGAGGTGCAGGACACCATACGCCACCTGTACCAGCGCGCCAGCGCGCAGGGCAAGGCGGTGGGCATTCTGGCACCTGTGCACGCGGATGCGCGCCGCTACCTGGACATGGGCATGCATTTCGTGGCGGTGGGTACCGACCTGGGCGTATTCAAGCAGGCTACTTTCGCGCTGCGCGAGGCGTTTCCTACCTGAGGGCCGGCCTGGCCTGGCGGGCGGCAAGAAGCACAAAAGGATGCCCGCGGGCATCCTTTTGTTTTGCCGTATTCATGCCGCCCGTTCAGGGCGGCAGAATGATCAGGCCAGCGCCTTGATGGCGGCAGACAGGCGGCTCTTGTGGCGAGCGGCCTTGTTCTTGTGGATGATGTTCTTGTCGGCCACGCGATCGATCACGCTGCTGGCTTTCTGGAACACTTCACCCGCCGTGGCCTTGTCGCCGGCAGCGATGGACTGGCGTACGCGCTTGATAGCGGTGCGCAGCATCGAGCGCAGGCTGGAATTGTGCTTGTTGCGCTCGACCGATTGACGGGCGCGTTTGCGTGCTTGGGCGGTATTGGCCATGTTGCGGTATCTAGTGAATTCGGCAAAGTCCAACATTGTAGCAACTCTGCCGGGGATTGCAAGATCTTTGCCCGTACGGGGCAACAAGAGGCGTCAGGCCGAGACCACGCCTATGGTGACAAACCAGGGGGTGAAGCGACGCACATCGATCGGCATGTCGCCTTCCAGGGTGCGCAGGGTGGCATTGACGTCGTCCAGCGGGTATTCGCCGAAGACGGGCAGGCCGCCGGCTGCCATGGACACGCGCAGGCTGCCAGAATAATAGGGACGTAACGCCTGGACGATTTCGCCCAAGGGCTGGCCGCGTGCGTCGATCAGGCCGTCTTCCCAGGCGGATTGGGCGGCGAGCTCGGCGCGCGGAACCCCGACGCGTACGGCATCGAAGCGTACTCCCAGGCCCGGGCGCAGGGTGTCGTGAGCGCCGGCCAGGGTTTCGATGGTGATGGGATCGTCATGCGCCACCACCAGCGTGCGATGCGGCTGTTGGCGCACCATGTAGCGGCTGCCGCCCGAGCGGATGGTGCCTTCGGCTGTTTCCACCGTGAACGGACGCTTGTCGTCGGTACTGGCCGCCACCGTGACCGCACCGGCCAGCAATTTCAGCTTGCGGGTATTGGCGGTGTAGTTCAGGTCGATGCGGCTGCGCGCGTCCAGCAGCAGTTCGCTGCCATCGGACAGCATGTAGCGGCGGCGTTCGCCGGTACCGGTAGCGGCATCGGATGCCAGGCTGCCCAGCGGGAAGAACATGTTGCCGACGTACGCGGCCGACATGCCGCCGGCCGCCAGCAACGCAGCGCCGCCCAGGAAACGCCGGCGCGCGTGGGACACCGGTTGCAGTTCGAGCGGGGGCAGATCGGAGTCGTAGCCTGCCGGGTACGAATCGCCCAGCCGGCCGAACGTCGCGCCGCCCAGGGTTCCCGTCAGTTGTTGCCAAGCGTTGTTATGTTGTGGATTGGCATCGCGCCAAGCCAGGAACTCGGCGTAGTCGTGTTGCGTTGCGCGGCCCGAACGCAACAGCAGGAGCCAGTCTATGACCTGGTCTGCGAGAGGCGGCGTCTGACTGGACGAGGGATCCGGTGCCATGAGCGAACCCGAAGGACTACCGAGCAGTTGCATTATTAAATAATAATGCTTTTTTTACTTTAGATTACATAGTCTGAGCGCAGTTTTTTACCTTTTTGGCAGATTTGAGGCGAAAAGAGGCAAATGTAGGGTAACGCAGCGCTCAATCGGCACGGCGCCGGCCGAAATCCCGTAACCGGAAGCCGCATACGAACAGGGCCGCAAAGTAGGCCAGGCCACTGGCGGCCAGTACCGCGGCCAGCCACAGGGCGCGGTGGGCCGGCTGGGCCTGCAACCCTACCCAGTCCAGGCGGTGGTCGGCATAGACCAGTACCAGCGCAAGGGCCGCCAGCGCAGGCACCATGCGCAGCAGGAACACCGGCCAGCCTGCCGAGGGGCGGTACACGCCGCGCCGCCGCAGGCCGATCAGCAATGCCAGGGCGTTCAGCGTGGCGCCCAGCCCGATGGCCAGCGCCAGGCCGGCATGGGCCAGGACAGGCACCAGGGCCAGGTTCATCAGTTGGGTGGCCACCAGCACCATCACGGCGATCTTCACCGGGGTGCGGATGTCTTGCTGGGCGTAGAACCCCGGGGCCAGGATCTTCACCCCCAGGATGCCGATCAGGCCAACCGAATAGGCAATGACAGCCAGGCGGGTCTGGGCGACGTCCTGGGCCTGGAACGCACCGTAGTGGAAAAGCGTGGCTACCAGCCCGTCGGACAGCAAGGCCAGGCCCAGGGCGGCGGGCAAGCCCAGCAACAGCACCAGGCGCAGCCCCCAGTCCAGCAACGCCGAATAGCCGGTGTCGTCTTGCCGGGCATGCGCGGCCGACAGGCTGGGCAACAGCACGGTGCCCAGCGCAACCCCCAGTAGGGCGGTGGGAAATTCCATCAAGCGGTCGGCGAACGACAGCCAGGTGACGCTGCCGGGCGTCAGCCAGGTGGCGATATTGGTATTGATCAGCAGCGATATCTGCGCCACCGATACCCCCAGTGTGGCGGGAGCCATTTGCCTGAGAATGCGCTGCACGGTGGTGTCGCGCCAGGCCTGCCGCGCGTTGGTGGAAAGCCGTGGCACCAGGCCCAGGCGCGCCAGCGCGGCCCATTGCATGGCCAGTTGGGCCATGCCGCCGGCCATCACGCCGACGGCCAGCGCGTAAATGGGGATGTCCATGCGCGGCGCCAGCCAGAGGCAGGCTGCGATCATGGACAGGTTCAGCAGCATGGGGGTGAAGGCGGGGACGGCAAAGCGCCGCCAGGTATTGAGCACGCCCGAGGCGAACGCCACCAGCGACATGCACAAGATGTACGGGAACATGACCCGCGTCATCCAGACGGCGGCGCCGAATTCAGTGTCGCGGGCATCGCCGCGCAGGCCGCTGGCCATGGCGGTAACCACCCACGGGGCGGCCAGGATTCCCAGCACGGTGACGGCCATCAGCGCCAGCGTGAGCAGCAGCGCAACGCGGTCGAGCAGGGTGCGTACCTCGGCATCGCTGCGTTCATTGCGGGCGGCGCCCAGGATGGGCACGAAGGCCTGGGCGAATGCGCCTTCGGCAAACAGGCGGCGCAGCAGGTTGGGAATGCGGAACGCGACCCAGAAGGCGTCTGTCAGCGGGCCGGCACCGAAAGCGCGCGCAACCAGGATGTCGCGGACCAGGCCGGTAATGCGCGACAGCAGCGTGAAGCTGCTGACAGTGGCGGCCGAGCGGAACAGGCTCATGGACAGGAAAGGAAAGCGCGCGCCAGCAAGGCAGGCGCGCAGGAAACAGTTACTTGGGCGGCATGCGGATCGCGCCGTCCAGGCGGATCGTTTCGCCGTTGAGCATATCGTTGGTGACGATGCTGCGCACCAGTTTGGCGTAGTCTTCAGGGCGGCCCAGGCGCGCGGGGAAGGGGATGCTGGCGGCCAGCGAATCCTGCACTTCCTGGGGCATGCCGAAAATCATGGGTGTGCCGAAGATGCCCGGGGCGATGGTCATGCAGCGGATGCCGGTCTTGGACAGGTCGCGCGCAATGGGCAGCGTCATGCCGGCGACGCCGGCCTTCGAGGCCGCGTAGGCGGCCTGGCCGATCTGGCCGTCGAACGCCGCCACCGAAGCTGTGTTGATCAGTACGCCGCGTTCGCCGGTAGGCTCGGGCGTGTTTGCGCTCATGGCTTCGGCGGCCAGCCGCATCATGTTGAAGCTGCCGATCAGGTTGATGGCAACGACTTTCTGGAACAGGTCGAGCGGGTGCGCGCCATTCTTGCCGACGATCTTGGCGGCCGGAGCCACGCCCGCGCAATTGACCAGGCCGAACAGCGCGCCCATCTCGAGCGCGGCGGCCACGGCCTGCTTGCCGTCGGCTTCCTGGGTAACGTCGCAATGCACGTAGCGCTGGCCCAGTTCGTTGGCCAGGGCCTGGCCGGGTTCGTCTTGCAGGTCGGCGATAACGACCTTGGCGCCGTTTTCCACCAGCATGCGCACCGTACCGGCGCCCAGGCCGGACGCGCCGCCAGTGACGATGAATACCTTGTTCGCGATTTCCATGTCGGGTCTTTGGAAGCAGATGAGTTCAGTGAGGCGCCGCGGCATGCCGCGGCGCAAGTGGAAAGCGATGCCGGCTCAGCTTGCCAGCGCCTGGAACAGGCGGGCCTTGATATCGTCGACGGGGCCCACGCCCGAGATCTTGCGGTACTTGGGGGCCTTGCCGTCGCCTGCCTGGGCCCACGAGGCGTAGTAGTCGACCAGGGGCCGGGTTTGCTTTTGGTAGACGGCCAGGCGGTTGCGCACGGTGTCTTCGCGGTCGTCGTCGCGCTGCACCAGGGCTTCTCCGGTGACGTCGTCCAGGCCGTCCTGCTTGGGGGGATTGAAGCGTACGTGATAGCTGCGCCCGCTGGCCGGATGCACGCGGCGGCCGCTCATGCGTTCGATGATGTCTTCTTCGGGAACTTCGATCTCGACTACGTAATCGAGCGCCACGCCGGCGCTCTTGAGCGCGTCGGCCTGCGGGATGGTGCGGGGAAAGCCATCGAACAGGTAGCCGTTGGTGCAATCGGGTTGTTCCAGGCGGTCTTGTACCAGGCCGATGATGATTTCATCGGATACCAGGCCGCCCGCATCCATGACTTTCTTGGCTTCCTGACCCAGCGGCGTGCCTGCCTTGACAGCCGCGCGCAACATGTCGCCAGTGGAAATCTGCGGAATGGCGAAATGCTGGGTGACGAATGCGGCCTGGGTGCCTTTGCCGGCGCCGGGCGGTCCGAGCAGGATGAGACGCATGGGTGCTCCTGAATGATTGGGAATTTTTATGACCGGGAACGATTATGCCGCAACGCAGCAGCCCTTGTGGCCGCGGCTATCAAGGGAAACCCCTTATAACCCATCAGCGTACAGCGCCCGCACCCGCTCCAGGTCGGCAGGCGTGTCCACCCCTGCCATCGGGGGCTGCAGCGTGCAATGCACGACAATGGCGTGGCCGTGTTCAAGGGCGCGCAGTTGTTCCAGGGCTTCGTAGCGTTCCAGCATGCCCTGGGGCAACGTCGGGAAGCGGCGCAGGAATCCTGCGCGGTATGCATAAAGGCCGATGTGGTGCAAGGCCGGCAGGCCGGGTGCCAGGACCCGCTGGCCGGAGGCCAGGGCGTCGCGCGCCCACGGCACGGGAGCCCGCGAGAAATACAGTGCGCGCCCGTCGGTGCCGCACACCACCTTGACCACATTGGGATTGAACAGCGCTTCGGCGTCGGCCAAGGGGCTGGCGCAGGTGGCGATGGCCGCGCCGGGATGGTCTTGCAGCGAAGCGGCCACGGCGTCGATGAGGGCGGGATCGATCAGGGGTTCGTCGCCTTGCACATTGACCACGATGGCGTCGTCGGGCAGGCCGAGTTGCTCGACGGCCTCGGCCAGCCGGTCGGTGCCGGTGGGGTGGTCGGCGCGGGTAAGCAGCGCCATGTGGCCATGCGCCGCCACCGCCTGTTCGACCCGGGCGTCATCGGTGGCGATGTAGACGCGGGCGGCGCCCGAGCGGGCGGCGCGCTCGGCCACCCGCACCACCATGGGCTTGCCGGCGATGTCGGCCAGCGGCTTGTCGGGCAGGCGCGTGGACGCCATGCGCGCGGGGATCAGGGCGATGAAGCTCACGGCTCAGGCCGGATTGTCGGGGCGTGCGGCATCCAGTTGCCGGGCTTCCGATTCGAGCATGACTGGAATGCCGTCGCGCACCGGATAGGCCAGGCGGTCGGCGTGGCAGACCAGTTCGGCCTGGGCACGGTCATAGTCGAGGCGGCCCTTGCACAGCGGGCACACGAGAGTGTCGAGAAGGCGGGATTCCATGCCGCGATTCTAAAACAGTTTGGGGGGGCGGGCGGCGCTTCAGCGCGCGATTTCGGCAGCAGCCCGGCGCAGGCGCGCCGCCAGCCAGTCGAACAGGCCCGGGTCGGACAGCCGCGCCTGCACGGGGACTTCCCAGAGACGCGCGTCATCGAGGCCGCGGCATTTGATGGCGTCTTTCGATGTGATCAGGATCGCGTCGGCGTGTACCGCATCAAAGGGCGAGCGGCGGTAATCGTAATGATCGGGCAGGGCCAGGCAAGGGTCGGCCCGTATGCCCGCGGCGCGCAGCGTGGCAAAGTAGCGCCCCGGATTGCCGATGCCCGCTGCGGCGGCGACGCCCGGAAACACGGTACGGTCGGCGAAATCGGCCAGGGGGCGGCAGGCACCGCTTTGCAGGTGCCGGGCCGCGCCGGGTTCGAGCCGCATGTCGGCGCGCCGCGGCCCGCCATCGGGATGGGCCGGCGCAGGCGGGCCATTGCTGCGGTTGGTGATGACCGCATCGACTGTATCCAGCCGCGCAGCGGGTTCGCGCAGGGGGCCGGCCGGCAACAGGCGGCCGTTGCCGATGCCGCGCTCGTCTTGGACGACGATTTCGACATCGCGCGCCAGCGCCAGGTGCTGCAGGCCGTCGTCGGACACGATGACGTTGACCTGGGGGTGCTGCCGCAGCAGGGCCTGGGCAGCCAGGGCGCGGCGCGGGTGAACGGCCACGGGCGCCGCCGTGGCACGGGCGATCAGGGCCGGTTCATCGCCAAAGTGGCAGGGGTCGAGTTCGCCCTGGCCGACCCGGGCTTGCGGGCCGACACGCGTCCCGTACCCCCGGCTGATCACCCCCGGCGTCCAACCGCGCTCGCGCAAGGCTTGTACGGTGGCGATGACCACGGGGGTCTTGCCGGTGCCGCCCACATAGATGTTGCCGATGACGACGATGGGCACGGGCGCACGGTACACCGCGCGGCGCCCGGCCTGGTATCGGGCGCGCCGCCGCGTCACGTGCCAGGCGGTCAGGGCCGACAGTGGTCGCAGCAGCCAGGCAAGCCAGCCATCGTGCTGCCAATGGCGATGCGGAAATGCGGTGCGGGAAGAAGGGGGCTTCACCTGGCGTTCTGAGCGGCGAAATTGACGCGCCCGATGCCTGCCAGGCGGGCGGCTTCCATCACGTTGACCACCGACTGGTGCGTGGCCTGGGCGTCGGCATTGATGAGCAACAGCGGCTGTGCCTTGCCGGCAGCGGCCAGCGTCAAGGCCTGGGCCATGTCGGCCGGACCGGCGGCGTCTACCAGCGTACCATTGACCGCGTATCGGCCATCGCGGCTGATCGCGACTTCGATGGCCGGCGGGGTGTCTTGCTCGATGGCGGCCTCGGGCAGGGTGACCTTCAACTGGGTATAGCGCGCAAACGAGGTGGTGGCGGCCAGGAAGATCAGGATGACCAGCAGTACGTCGATCAGCGGGATCAGGTTGATCTCGAGATCGTCGCGTTCACCGCGGACACCGCGGAAGTTCATGGCAGGTTCCCGGGTTGCGTGGCCGGCGAGCAAGCCCGCGCCACCCGGGCGGCAATCTGTTCCATCGCATTGAGCAGGCCGTCGACCCGCCCGCGCAGGTAGCGGTGGGCGATCATGGCCGGGATGGCGATCAGGATGCCGAACGCGGTGTTGTACAGGGCGATCGAAATGCCGCGCGCCAATTGCGCCGGATCGCCGCCCGCGGGCGTGTACGAACCGAATATCTCGATCATGCCCACCACGGTGCCGAACAGGCCCATCAGCGGGGCGATGACGGCCACCGTGCCCAGGGCCGGGATGTAGCGGTTCAGGTCGTGGGCCACCGCGCGGCCGATATCCTCGACCGCCGTGCGCTGCACTTCGCGCGGCTGGCGCCGCTGGCGCAGCACTTCGGCCAAAATGCGGCCCAGCGGCGAGTTGCGCTCGAGCCTGAGCAGGGCCTCGGGGGTATCCTGGCCGTTGCGGTGCATGTCCAGTACCTGGTCGGCTAGTCCGCGCGGCAGGATGAGGCTGCGTCTTAACGAGAGCAGGCGTTCGACGATCAGGGCCAGGCCCAGCACGGACGTGACAAGCAGCGGCCAGATCGGCCAGCCGGCTTCGTGGAAAATGGACAGCAAGACGTGGGCTCCCGGGGGTGACCGCGCCTGGCGGCGCAGCCCGATTTCAAGGGCGAACTGTAACGGGCGGAAGGGGCACGTGGCAAGGCCGCTTCCGATGTCGAATCTATCCACAGTTTTTGTGGATAATTCTGTGCAGAACTTCCCGTAAACACGGACGGATGCTGGTTCTGAGCTGGATTGAAGGGGGGGCGCCCATATGTGCTCAGCTATTTTCTGTATAAAAAACAAGTACTTGCTACTAAATTGCTGGCGTTGCGGGCAGTCGGGCGCTTGCCGGTGTGGCTGCGATATCATTTGAGCCCGCGTGGCAAGCCCTGTGGACAGATATCTCTTCGGAAAGCCTTATGACAGTTGAATTTCCCGTAAGAAACGACGTATTTATGCGGGATATCATGACGGTTGCCCAGCTAAATCAAGCCGTGGGCCAATTGCTGGAGCGCAACATTCCGTCGTTGTGGGTTCGCGGCGAGATTTCCAACTTTACCCAGGCCGCGTCGGGCCACTGGTACTTCACGCTGAAGGACAGCCGGGCAGCGGTTCGCGCCGTCATGTTCCGCAGCCGCGCCACGGCCGTGGGCTTCGTGCCGCGTGCCGGCGACCAAGTGGAAGTGCGCGCGCGGGTCTCGCTGTACGAGCCGCGCGGCGACTATCAACTGCAGGCCGACGGCATGCGGCGCGCCGGCCTGGGCAACCTGTACGAGGCATTCCTGCGCCTGAAGGCGCAACTGGCTGAAGAAGGGCTGTTCGACCCTGCCGTCAAGCGGGTGCCGGTATCGCTGCCGCGCGCCATCGGGGTGATCACCTCGCTGCATGCGGCCGCGCTGCGCGACGTGCTGTCGGCCCTGGCCCGGCGCGCGCCGCAAGTACCGGTGGTGGTGTATCCCGCGCCGGTGCAGGGCACCGATGCGGCGGCCCGGTTGGCGGCCCAGGTGCAATTGGCCAATGCGCGCCAGGAAGTGGACACGCTGCTGCTGGTACGCGGCGGCGGCAGCATCGAAGACTTGTGGAGCTTCAACGATGAGACCCTGGCGCGCCTGGTGGCCGCCAGTGCCATTCCCGTGATCAGTGGTGTCGGCCACGAGACCGATTTCACCATCGTGGACTTCGTGGCCGATGTGCGTGCCCCTACGCCGACTGCGGCGGCCGAACTGGCTTGCGTGTCGCGCGCCGACTTGCTGGGGCGGGTGGGACAGGCGGCCCAGCGCCTGGCGCGCGGGCAGCAGCGCCGGCTGGATATGGCTGCGCAGCGGCTGGATCGCGCGGCCGCACAATTGGTGTCGCCGGCCCGCCGGTTGGCGCACCAGGCCGAACGCCTGAACACGCTGCGCCACCGCCTGGCGTCTGCCTGGAAGGGCCCGCACGGCCACCGGGCCGCGCGCACCGGATTGCTGGCGCAACGGCTGGCGCATGCGACCCCCGACCTCGACCGCGCCGGCGAACGGCTGGCCGCGCTGGCGCGCCGCCTGGACCAGGCCCAGGCGCGCCAACTGGCTACCCGGCAGGCGCGTGTCGCCGCGCTCGCCGCGCATCTGCGCGCGCTCGATCCCCAGCACACTCTGGCCCGCGGCTACGCCATCGTGCGTGACGCGCAGGGCCGCATCCTGCGCGATGCCGCCCCGTTGACGCGGGGCGAGGAACTGGATTTGACGTTCGCGCAGGGTGGCGCCCAGGTGCAAGTGCTGGACAAGCGCCAGTAAACCGGCTCCAGGCGCGGCTCCAAGCGGCCATGGGTGGCGTTAACCCACGCCCAAGCAGGGTTAAGCCGGTACCCGTGGCAAGAGCCGATACAATGATCCCGCTTGATCGTGCACTCAACAGAAGGAACCCACATGGCACATACTCTTCCCCCCCTGCCTTACGCGCTGGACGCACTGGCCCCGCACATCTCCAAAGAAACGCTCGAGTTTCACTATGGCAAGCACCACCAGACCTACGTCACCAACCTGAACAACCTGATCCCGGGCACCGAATTCGAAAACGCCTCGCTCGAAGACATCGTCAAGAAGTCCTCTGGCGGCGTGTTCAATAACGCGGCCCAGATCTGGAACCACACGTTCTACTGGAACAGCCTGGCTCCCAACGCGGGCGGTGCGCCCTCGGGCAAGCTGGCCGACGCCATCAATGCCAAGTGGAGCAGCTTCGACGCCTTCAAGGAAGCTTTCAACAAGTCCGCCGCGGGCAACTTCGGCTCGGGCTGGACCTGGCTGGTCAAGAAAGCCGACGGCTCGCTCGACATCGTCAACACCAGCAACGCCGCCACGCCGCTGACCACGGCCGACAAGCCGCTGCTGACCTGTGATGTCTGGGAACACGCCTACTACATCGACTATCGCAACGCGCGTCCCAAGTACCTGGAAAACTTCTGGGCGCTGGTCAACTGGGACTTCGCTGCCAAGAACTTTGCCTGATCGGCCTGCTGCTCATGCGTGCGCCCGGCTTGTGCCGGGCGTTTTCGTTGGGCCGCAGCCATGCTGGTCCGAGCCCGAGCCTGGGTGCGGCGCGGGCCGTCCCGGTGGTAAGGTAGCGGCCACACCGCGAGCCCTCTTTCCTCATTACCGTTTGCCTGCCATGCGCCCATGCAATCGCCAAGCCGCCTGATGTCCCGCCTGCGCCTGCTGGCTCGCCGCAAGGCGCGCCAGATGGGGCGCCTGTCGCGCAAAAGCCTGCAACTGGGGCTGCTGCTGGGGGGCGCCGCGCTGGTGGCCCTGATGTCGCTGGGCTTTGCCTGGCTGGCCGACCTGGCGCTGGAATGGAACCGTGCCTGGACCTCCAGCCACGGCTGGCTGGCCTTCCTGCTGATTCCGGTGGCATTCGGCGCATTGCGCTGGCTGACCCTGCGGCTGGCGCCCAATGCGGCCGGCAGCGGCATTCCCCAGGTGATCGGTGCGTTGTCGCTGGCTCCCGGGCCGGCCCAGAGCAGCCTGGTATCGCTGCGGCAGACCGCCTGGAAAATCCCGCTGACCTTCCTGGGGCTGGCGGCTGGCGCTTCGGCCGGGCGCGAAGGTCCGTCGGTGCAGGTGGGCGCCGCGCTCATGCTGGCCTGGGGGCGTTTCTGGCGGCGCATGGGCGTGCCGCTGCGCGGCTTCCATGCCAACGAATTGATCGCCGCCGGCGCCGCCGGCGGGCTGGCCGCCGCATTCAACGCGCCCCTGGCGGGCGTCATCTTCGCCATTGAAGAGCTGGGGCGTGGCACGGTACTGCGCTGGCAGCGGCTGGTATTGATCGGTGTGCTGGCAGCGGGCTTCCTGGTGGTGGCGCTGGCCGGCAACAATCCATATTTCGGTACCTTCGGCGGCCAGGCCTTGCCCAAGCACATGGCGATGTGGGTATTGCTGTGCGGCCTGGTCAACGGCGTGCTGGGCGGCGTGTTCGGCCGCCTGCTGGGCAGGGGCGCCTCGGGCGTCGCGCCAGCCTCGTGGCGCGGCTGGATCCGCCGCCACCCCATCTATACCGCGGCCGCCATGGGCCTGGCGCTGGCGGTGCTGGGAGCTCTCAGCGGCAACACGGTATATGGCACCGGCTACGCGGTGGCCGGCGGACTGCTTTCGGGTGAAGCCGAAGGCCCGGCGGCCTTCGGGCTGGCCAAGCTGGGCGCCACGGTGGTGTCGTACTGGGCCGGCATCCCCGGCGGTATTTTCACGCCCGCCCTGACTACCGGCGCGGGTGTGGGCCAGCACTTGTGGGAATTGAGCGGCGGCGAAGTCGACCGCCGCGTGCTGGTGCTGATTTCCATGGCGGCATTCCTGGCCGCGGCCACGCAATCGCCACTGACGGCCAGCGTGATCGTCATGGAAATGACCGGCAGCCAACCCATGCTGTTCTGGCTGCTGGTGGGCGCATTGTCGGCCTCGGTGGTGGCGCGGCAGTTCTGCCCGCAACCGTTCTATCATTTTGCAGCGGGACGCTATCGCCGGCAGGCGCAGGTCGAGGCCGGCCGAGCCGGCCGCGGTGAGCCCTAGTGTCCGGCCGCCAGGCACCGTCCGTCATATGGACACACCGGGGCAGCACCGTCCCGGGGCAGCCCCCGCTGGCGTAACATCGATAAATTCGGCTTTTTCTTCCAACACTTTTCGAGTTTCGATCCATGACCGTGCATGCCTACATTTGCGATGCCATTCGCACTCCTTTCGGCCGTTACGGCGGCGCCCTGGCGCCGGTGCGTGCCGACGACCTGGCCGCTGTACCGATCAAGGCGCTGATGGCCCGCAACCCGGGCGTGCACTGGGATGAACTGGTCGATGCGATCCTCGGCTGCGCCAATCAGGCGGGCGAAGACAATCGCAACGTGGCCCGCATGGCCACCCTGCTGGCCGGGCTGCCGACCGAGGTGCCGGGCGCCACGCTGAACCGGCTGTGCGGCTCGGGGCTGGACGCCGTGGGCACCGCGGCACGCGCCATCCGCGCGGGCGAGGCCGGCCTGATGCTGGCGGGCGGCGTCGAAAGCATGAGCCGCGCGCCCTTCGTCATGGGCAAGGCCGACAGCGCGTTCTCGCGCAACGCCGCCATCTACGACACCACCATCGGCTGGCGCTTCGTCAACAAGCTCATGAAGGCCCAATACGGCGTCGATTCCATGCCCGAGACGGCCGAGAACGTGGCCGACGATTTCAAGGTCAACCGCGAAGACCAGGACAAGTTCGCCCTGGCCAGCCAGCAAAAGACCGCTCGCGCGCAGAAGGAAGGCTTTTTCGATGCCGAAATCACGCCCGTGTCCATCGCCCAGAAAAAGGGCGATCCGATCGTGGTGTCCAAAGACGAACATCCACGCGAAACCAGCCTGGAAGCGCTGGGCCGCCTGAAGGGCGTCGTGCGCGAAGGCGGTACGGTCACGGCCGGCAATGCCTCGGGCGTGAACGACGGTGCCGCGGCGCTGCTGCTGGCCGATGAGCGCGGCGCTGCCCGCCACGGGCTGACGCCGCGCGCGCGCGTGGTGGGCATGGCCACCGCCGGCGTGGCCCCGCGCATCATGGGTATCGGCCCGGCGCCGGCCACCCGCAAGGTGCTGGAACTCACCGGCCTGAAACTCGACCAGATCGACGTCATCGAGCTGAACGAGGCGTTTGCCGCCCAGGGCCTGGCCGTGTTGCGCGAGCTGGGCATTGCCGATGACGATGCACGCGTCAACCCGAATGGTGGTGCCATCGCGCTGGGCCATCCCTTGGGCGCCAGCGGTGCCCGCCTGGCAACCACCGCCATCAACCAGTTGCATCGCACCGGTGGCCGCTATGCGCTGTGCACGATGTGTATCGGTGTGGGCCAGGGGATTGCGCTGGTTCTCGAACGCGTCTGAACACGCTTCGCCGCAACGAAAAGAGCCGGTTTGCCGGCTCTTTTTCGTTCTGGGCGGCAGCCAGGCGGCGAATCAGGGCAGGCCGCCGATGCGGTTGCCTGCCTGGATGCCGTGCGACGCGAACCAGCCCTGCGCCATTTCGAGCGCATAGCGTACCGGCCGGGCCGAGCAATGGGCATCGTCGGTCTGCGGTGCCATATCGGCAATGTTGACGATAGTGCCGTCATCGGCGATGAAGGCAATCGACAGGGGCAGGGGGGTGTTGCGCATCCAGAAGCACTGCAGGTCGGGAGTCTCGAACACGAACAGCATGCCCTGGTTGTCCGGCAGGCTTTGCCGGTGCATCAGGCCGACACGGCGAGTGTCGTCGGTGCTGGCGACTTCAGCGCGAATGATATGGATGCCGGCCGATAATTCCGTTATTGGCAGGCCGCGCTGGGGGGCGGCAGGCCCATGCTGGGCCTGGGCCCCGGGCAGGGATGCCAGCAATGCGGCAAGGGCCATGGCCGCCTTGATCAAGAGTTGCGGGAAGGGCGGCAGGCGATGGGTCGACATGAGATGGGGAAACAGCGGAAAATAACAAGGGCGGGGCATTGCGCCCCGCCCGGGCAATAACGCCGCCCGTTGCCGGTGGGCCGGCGCACGGGCGGCGCGATATGGATACTGGGCGTCAGGCCGACGTAATATTCAAAGCCTGTTTGCCTTTAGGGCCTTGGATGATTTCGAACGCCACTTTCTGGCCTTCTTTCAGGGTCTTGAACCCGTTCATCTGGATGGACGAAAAATGCGCGAACAGATCTTCACCGCCGTCATCGGGCGTAATGAAGCCGAAACCTTTCGCATCGTTGAACCATTTGACGGTACCCGTCGATTTGGGATTGTCCCCTTGGACGGCGGTTGCGGTCGTATCAGACATGCGGACTGCCTCATTGAATCGTATATGTTTGACAGAAGGCATCCCGGCCTGAGCCGGCAGCCTTCCGGCTTCCGGGTGGGCCTCCCTGCAGCTAAGGACCCCCGAATGCGTGGATAATGCTCTGCTTTTCTTTCCGGCGTCAAGTATGGAAACTACGCATTTCTGCGTGTAATTTTACGTAAGTCCCGGCGTTACTGCCCCCTGTTTCAATAGAATCCCGCCCTATGAGTTCGACCTTGGATACCCAGCATGACGTGGCTGTGGAAAAGGCGCCGGCCCGCACCGCGCCGCCTCCCATGTACCAAGTATTGCTGCTCAATGACGACTACACGCCGATGGAATTCGTGGTGAAGGTTCTGCAGAAGTTTTTTGGCAAGAACCAGGAAGACGCTACCCGCATCATGCTGCAAGTCCACCACGAGGGACGCGGCGCCTGTGGCGTTTATCCGCACGATGTGGCGGCCACGCGCATTGCGCAGGTTGCGCAATATGCGCGCGCCCGCCAGCATCCGTTGCAGTGCGTCATGGAGCCGGTTTAAGAAGAAGCTGTCTCGTATCCGCCGCGCGCCGGCGCAGGCCGGCGCGATGGTTCAGGGCGCACGGCGCTCGCACACGCTGTACAGGGGCATGTCATGAGTGAAAGAGGGGGCACCGTCGGGATACTGGCGGTGGTGGTGGCTATCGCCATCGGATTGGGGTGGTGGGCCGGGCGCGGGGGCGTGCCGGCATCGGTCGACCCGGCGGCTTCCGTGACACCGGCAGCGCGCGCGCCGGCCGTGGCGCCTGCTCCGCAGCCTTCCCCGGCCGCGCAACCTGCCGCCGCCACCGTGGGCCAGGCTGATCCCTTTGCCGTGCTCGATTGCCAATCGCGCGAATACAACGACACGCTGGCGCTGGCGGTCACCTTCACCCAGCCGGTCGACCGCAAGGCAAACCTGGATTCTTTTCTTGGCGTGATCGATACCGGCGCGGCCAAGGCGGCCGATGACGCCCAGGATGCGGCGCCCGCCGCGGCGTCCCCGGTGGCTGCGAGCGCAGCGCCCCCCCAGGGCAAGCCGGTGCAAGGCGCCTGGGTGGCGGGCGACAACCCGCGCATGGTGTATTTCCCCTATGTACAACCGCAGCGCAGCTATGCCGTGCGGGTGGGCGCGGCCTTGCCGGGGGCCCAGGCTGGCGTCACGCTGGGGGCAGACCGCCAATGCAGCGTGCAGACGCCTGCCATGCCGCCGTCGTTCTATTTCGCCAGCCGCGGCGTGGTGCTGCCGGCCGGGCAGAACGGTGGCCTGCCCGTGACAACCGTCAATGTGCCGGAAGTCGATGTGCAGTTCCTGCGCGTCGCACCCGAGCATATGTCTGAATTTTTCGACGATGTGCTCGGCCTGGGCCGCACCTCGGGCGATGAAGACGATGACGATGATGAGTGGCGGTATGCCGACAACCGCAGCCTGAAAGGCTCGGTCAGCAACTGGGACCTCGACCGGTTGCACAGCCTGACCACCAGCGCCTACCAGGGGCGTTTCCTGACCGACGAGCGCGCCAACCGGCGCCATGTCACGTTCCTGCCGGTCGAGACCATTGCCGAACTGCGCCAGCCGGGCATTTATGTCGCGGTCATGAGTGAACCGGGGCGTTTCCGTTACGAATACCAGGTTACCTACTTCTATGTCAGCGACATCGGCCTGCATACGCGACGCTATGCCGATCGCATCGAGGCCTACACCGTGTCGCTCAAGAGCGGCCAGCCGGTGTCCGATGCGGACGTGGAACTGGTCGATGGCGCCGGCAAGGTGCTGGCGCGGGCACGTGCCGACCAGGCCGGCCATGTGCGCTTCGACGGCGATCCGGCCAGGGCACGCCTGGTGCGCGCGGTACGTGGCGGCGAAATGACGGTGCTGGCCCTGGGCGAGCCGGCGCTCGACCTGTCCGAATACGACATAGGCGGCCACCCCGCCCGCAACAACAACTTGTTCGTCTATGCGGGCCGCAATCTCTATCGGCCGGGCGAGACGTTCCAGGTATCGGTACTGCCGCGCGACCCCGACGGCCGGCCGCTGGCGCCAGCCCCGCTGACGGCCACGCTCAAGCGCCCCGATGGCCGCGTGGTGCGCAGCGAGCTGTGGCAACCTGCCTCGAAGGTGGCCGGTTACATCGAGCACGGCGTCGAACTGCCCCTCGATGCGCAGACCGGCAAGTGGCTATTGGAACTGCGGGTCGACCCGGCCGCCCGGGTGCCAGATGCATCGTGGTGGTTCCAGGTCGAGGAGTTCATGCCCGAACGCATGAAGCTGCAGCTGGAATCCACCCAGGCGGTGTTGACACCGGGCGAGCCCTGGCAGATCGACGTACAGGGCGATTACCTGTACGGTGCGCCCGCTGCGGGCAATCGTTTGCTGGCCAGCTTCCAGGTGCGGCGTGATCGCTTTGCGCTGGCTCAGCAATGGCCGGGCTTCGTGTTCGGCGATGTTGCCGACGACACCTTGCGCCACTATGAAGAATTGCCTGAAGGCAAGCTCGATGACAAAGGCACGGCCCGGTTGAGCGTAGACCCGCAAGGCGCGGGTGCCGCGCATTCGCCGCTGCGCGTGCGCCTGTCGGCCAGCCTGCTGGAATCGGGCGGGCGGCCGGTGGTGCGGTCTATCGAGCGTAGCGTGTGGCCGGCCGACAAGCTGATCGCCGTGCGGCCGCTCTTTGACGATGATGTCACGCGCGAAGGCGCGCCGGCCGGATTCGAGGTGGTGCGCCTGGACGCGGCCGGCAAGGTGGTCCCGCTGCCCGAGGCTCAACTGCGACTGTATCGCGAGCATCGCCGCTATTACTGGCGCTACGACGACCAGCGCGGCTGGAACAGCGGCTATACCGATACCGAAGAACTGGTTGAATCGCGCGTGATCGCGCTGCCCGATCGCACTTCGCTGGCGCTGCCGGTCGACTGGGGACGCTACCGGCTGGAGATCGCCGACCCGCAGACCGGCCAGGTCGCGCGCTACCGCTTCTACGCCGGCTGGGGAGCCCAGGATGCCGAGGCGGTGGGCAACCGGCCCGACCGCGTGCAAATGAAACTCGAAGGCGTGCCCGCCCGGCCTGGCGATACGGTCAAGCTGACCATCACGCCGCCGCACGATGGGCAGGCACTGGTTACCGTCGAAGGCGACCGCATGTTGTGGTCGCGCTGGGTGCCGGTGCAGGCCTCGGGCACACCGGTGGACATTCCGCTCGACCCGTCCTGGAAACGGCACGACCTGTACGTATCGGCCGTGGTGTTCCGGCCCGGCAGCGCCGGCGACCGGGTCACGCCGGCCCGCGCACTGGGCCTGGCGTTCCTGCCTATTGCCAGCGTCGAGCGCAAGCTGGGCGTGACGCTCGACGCGCCCGGCAAAGTCGAACCCGAACAGCGCACCACGGTGCGCGTCAAGGTGGACGGCGCCCAGGGCAAGCAGGCCACGGTCACGCTCTCGGCGGTCGATGTGGGCATCTTGAATATCAATCAATATGCCACGCCGGACCCGCTGGATTTCTTCTTCGGCAAGCATCGCTACGCAGCCGAGCTGCGCGACATGTACGGCAAGCTGATCGAGAAAATGGATGGCACCACCGGCCGCCTCAAATGGGGCGGCGATGCGGCGTTGCGCGGCGACAGCCGCAGCTTGCCCCGCAAGGTCAAGCTGGTCGACCTGTTTTCGGGACCGGTGGCGCTGAACGAGCAGGGCGAAGCCGAGATCCCGCTGGACCTGCCCGATTTCAACGGCACGCTGCGCCTGATGGCGGTGGTTTTCAACGACGAGAAATACGGCAGCACCGATACCGAAATGGTGGTGGCAGCACCCATCGTGGCCGAACTCAGTACGCCGCGTTTCATCACCCCGGGCGACCAGGCTGCCGTGGCGCTGGACCTGACCAATCTCAGCGGCGCCACGCAGCAGGTCACGGTGAATCTGCGCGCGCTCGATCCGCTGGCTATCGCCGACGGCACGCGCACCGTGACGCTGAAAGACCGCCAGCGCACCACCTTGCGCTTTACTGCCAGTGCCACTGGTTCGTATGGCCTGGGGCAAGTGCGGCTGCAAATCGACGGCAAGGGCGGGGCCAAGCCCGTGCATATCGTGCGCGAATCGGTGCTGCAAGTGCAACCGGCCCATGCACCCGAAAATCAGTTGCGGCGCCTGCGGCTGGCGCCGGGCGAACGCTTCGCGCCGGGGGCCGAACTGGCGGCGGGCTATTACCCGGATTCCGTCATGGCCAGCCTCAGCTTGTCGAACCGGCCGCCCATCAACGTGGCACGCCTGGTGCAGCGCCTGCTCAGCTACCCTTATGGCTGCACCGAGCAAACCATCAGCGCGGCCTTGCCCTGGATACTGATTGACGATGCCGATGCCAAGCGCTTCGGCCTGCCCGCGCATACCCGCCAGGAACGGGCCGACAAGGTGGCTGGCGCGCTGGGCCGGCTGGCCGGCATGCGCAATGCCTCTGGCGCCTATTCGTTATGGGGCGATGCCTCGTCGCGCGACATCTGGCTGACTGCTTACGCCACCGGCTTCATGCAGGATGCGCGCGACCACGAATTCGCCGTGCCCGAGGCCGCGCTGGCGCGCCCGCGCCAGTGGTTGCTGGAGCAACTGCAGCAAAGCGCGGGCAGTTTCGGCACCTGGCCGGACAAGCTGCGCCGCGACCTGCAAAGCGGCCGCGTCGATCGCGACAATGCCGACACGCTGCGCAATGACCATCGCCGTTTCGCCGGATTCGCGGCTGCCGCGCTGGTGCTGGCGCGCGACCGCCAGGCACCATTGTCGACCGTGCGCCAGTTGTTCGACCGCTACCAGGAGCGCGCCTTGTCGCCCTTGCCGCTGATGCAATTGGCGGCGGCCTTCCAACTGATGGGCGATGCCGGGCGCATGGAACAGGCCGTCGACCTGGCGCTGGCGCGCGCCTATGGCTATCGGCACCATGGCGGTGCCGGTTATTCGGACGAATGGCTGGGCGACTATGGCAGCGCGGTGCGCGATTACGCGCTTGCCTATGCGCTGGCAGTGCAATACAAGTTGGCCGAGCAAGGCCGCGAGCCCTTGCTGGCGCAGCTCGATAGCCGCCTGCAAGGGCGCTCGTACTTGTCGACCCAAGAGCAGATGGCCTTGCTGTTGGCCGCGCGGGCAGCCGGCGGCGATGCCAGCACGCCCTGGGCGGCCACGCTGGCCACCGCCCATGGCAGCCAGGACCTGGGCGGTACCGAAGATCGCAGCGTGCCTTTGCGCGGCGCCGATCTGGCTGCCTTGCAACTGACCAACACCGGCACGCAGCCGCTATTTGTCGAGCTCGATCTGCAGGGTACCCGCCAAGAGCCGCCCGCGCCGCGCAGCGATGTGATTCGCCTGCAGCGCAGTTGGTATACGCCCGATGGCAAGCCCTGGGATGGCGGCGTGCTGCATACCGGCGACCTGCTGGTGGTCAGGCTGCGGGCCTCGGCCAACCAGCTGCTGCCCGATGCCCTGGTGGTCGATCGCGTCCCGGCAGGCTTCGAAGTCGAGAACCTGAACCTGTCACAAAGCCCCGACATGCAAGACTGGGAGATCGGTGGCACGCGGGTGGCCGATGCGATGGCCAACCCGGCCATCAAGCACCGCGAATTCCGCGACGACCGCTACGTGGCGGCCATGGCCCTGGATCGCAAGGCGGTCGAGGTGTTCTATATGGCGCGGGTGGTCACGCCAGGGCGGTATGCCGTGCCGTCGACCGTGGCTGAAGACATGTACCGGCCCGAATTGCGAGGCGTAGGCGAACGATGGAGCCCGATCGAAATCCGCGACCGCGGCGCCGCGCCTCGCTAGGGCGCGGCGGTCCGGGCCGGCGGTGCGTGCTGCTGCTGGCCGGCGTATTGTTGGCGGGAGTGGCGTCGCTATTTGCGCTGGACCGCCTGTTTCCCTTGCCCGCCATGGGCAGCGGTGGAGCGGCCGTCGTCGTGGCGGTCGACGGCACGCCGCTGCGCACGTACCCCAGCCGCGATGGCATGTGGCGCTATCCGGTCATGCCCGGCCAGGTGGCGCCCGCGTACCTGGCAACCTTGCTGGGCTACGAAGACCGCTGGTTCTATTGGCACCCGGGCGTCAATCCGGTGGCGCTGGCTCGCGCCGGCTGGCAATGGCTGGCGCACGGGCGCATCGTATCCGGCGGTTCCACCCTGACCATGCAGGTGGCCCGGCTGCTCGATCCGCAGTTGGCCGCGCTGTCCTCGCGATCGCCGGTGGCCAAGCTGCGCCAGATTATCCGGGCCTTGCAGCTTGAATGGCACTACAGCAAGGACGAGATCCTTGCCATGTACCTGACGCATGCCCCGATGGGCGGCATTGTCGAAGGTGTAGAGATGGCGGCCCGCCTTTGGCTGGGCAAGTCTGCCCAGGATCTCAGCCGTGCCGAAGCCGCTTTGCTTACGGCCTTGCCGCAGGCGCCTTCGCGCCTGCGTCCCGATCGCCATCCGCAGGCCGCCCAGGTGGCGCGCGACAAAGTGCTCGACCGGATGGTGGCGCGCGGCTGGAGCCCCGTCACCGTGGCCGACGCCAAAATCGAGACCGTGGTGGCGCCGCCGCTGCGGGCGCGCTGGCTGGCGCCGCTGGCGGCCCAGCGGCTGCTGGCGAGCCAGCGGAGGGCCGGCCGGCAGCCGGCCATCGTGGCATCAACGCTGGACGCCGACATCCAGGCCACGGCCGAGCGCATGTTGCTGGACCGGGTCGACGGATTACCGCCCAAGGTATCGATGGCGGTATTGGTCATGGACAACGACACGCTGGCGATCAAGGCCTATGCCGGTTCGGCCGATTTCTCCGATGATAGCCGCTATGCGCATGTGGACATGGTGCGCGGGGTGCGCTCGCCGGGGTCGACGCTGAAGCCGTTCTTGTATGCGCAGGCGCTGGATGCCGGGCTGGTGCATTCCGAAAGCCTGCTGCTCGACGCGCCGCTGTCATTCGGCGGCTATGCGCCGGGCAACTTCCAGGCGGCCTTTTCCGGTCCGGTCAGTGTGGCGCAAGCGCTGCAGCGTTCGTTGAATGTGCCCGCGGTGGACCTGCTGGACCGGGTGGGGCCGGCCCGTTTTGCCTCGATGCTGATGGCGGGCGGCGTGCGCCTGCGCATGCCGGACGGGGCACAGCCCAACCTGAGCTTGATTTTGGGTGGTGCCGGCACCACATTGGAAGAACTGGTCGGCGCCTATCGGGCGCTGGCCCGCGGCGGCCTGGCCGGCCGGCCGCGCCTGGCGCCGGGACAGCCCCGGGTCGAGTCCCGTATGATGAGCCCTGGGGCCGCCTGGATCGTGCGCGACATTCTCGAGGGTGGCGGCCATCCCGACCGGCCGTTGGTTCAGGCCGGCCGGCCGCTGGCCTGGAAAACCGGCACCAGTTTCGGGTTCCGCGATGCCTGGGCGCTGGGCGTCACCGACGCCTGGACCATCGGCGTCTGGGTAGGACGGCCCGATGGCACGCCCAATCCGGGTTTTTTCGGAGCAAACGTGGCGGCGCCGTTGTTGCAGGACATCGTCGCGGCCTTGCCCGGCAGCGTCGCGCCGCACGTCCAGCGGCCGTCCAGCGTACAGCCGGTGGTCACTTGCTGGCCGTCGGGCTGGCGGCAGGGTAGCGTGCAAGCGGGGCCATGTGCCCAGCCGCGCGCCGCCTGGGCACTGGACGACACAGTGCCGCCCGCGTTTGCGGGCTATGCTGACGTGGCCAGCGGGCCGCTGCGGTTGCAGGGCGTGGCCAACGGGTCGGTGCTCAGGCCGGTGCCGGGCAGGCAAGAGGTAGTACTGGATGTAAGCGTGCAGGGCGCACGCGGCCAGGTGTGGTGGATGCTGGACGGGCGCGTGCGTGAACGCGGCGCGGCATCCACACCCCTGACATTGTCGATGGTGCACAATGGCCGCTATACCTTGACCGCCATGGATGAGCAAGGTCGATACGACCGTGTGGTTTTTGAAATCGCTGGCGTTACGCCCTGATCAGCTTAGAATATGAATCGTGTATTTCGACCGCTTCGATGCGTTACGGAGGAAGCGTGATTTCCCAAGAGCTTGAAGTCAGCCTGCATATGGCTTTTGTTGAGGCCCGCTCGGCCCGGCATGAATTCATTACCGTCGAGCACCTGCTTCTGTCGTTGCTGGACAACGCGTCGGCCGTGGAAGTTCTACGCGCTTGCGCCGCCAATATGGATGACTTGCGCCGCAACCTGCGCCAGTTCGTGTCCGAGAACACGCCGGTCATTCCCACCGGTGCAGAAGTCGATACGCAGCCCACGCTGGGTTTCCAGCGGGTGATCCAGCGCGCCATCATGCATGTGTCGGCCGGCGGCACTGGCAAGAAGCCGGTCACGGGCGCGAACGTGCTGGTGGCCATTTTTGGCGAAAAAGACTCCCACGCCGTCTACTACCTGCAACAGCAGGGCGTGACGCGGCTGGATGTGGTCAATTTCCTGTCACATGGCATCACCAAGCAACCCCAGGAAGAGTCCGGGGCTGCGCCGAAAGAACAGCCCAGCCTGGAAGAGCCGTCCGAATCGCGCCAATCGCCGCTGGACCAGTTCGCCAACGACCTGAACGCCGCCGCCCTGGCGGGCCGCATCGATCCACTGATCGGCCGCGAGCACGAGGTCGAGCGCGTCATCCAGGTGTTGTGCCGGCGCCGCAAGAACAACCCGCTGCTGGTCGGCGAAGCCGGCGTGGGCAAGACTGCCATTGCCGAGGGCCTGGCCTGGCGCATCACGCGCGGCGAAGTCCCTGAAATCCTGCAGGGCGCGCATGTGTTTGCGCTCGACATGGGCGCGCTGCTGGCCGGTACCAAGTACCGGGGCGATTTCGAGCAGCGCCTGAAGGGCGTGCTCAAGCAGATTCGCGGCAACCCCGACTCCATCCTGTTCATCGACGAGATCCACACCCTGATCGGTGCGGGGTCGGCCTCGGGCGGCACGCTCGATGCGTCCAACCTGCTCAAGCCGGCGCTGTCGTCCGGGCAGCTCAAGTGCATCGGCGCCACCACGTATACCGAATTCCGCGGTGTCTTTGAAAAAGACCACGCGCTGTCGCGCCGCTTCCAGAAGATCGACGTGTCCGAGCCCAGCGTCGAGCAAACGGTGCAGATCCTGCGCGGCCTCAAAAGCCGTTTCGAAGAACATCACAACGTGCGCTATTCGGCAGCCGCGCTCAGCGCCGCGGCCGAATTGTCCGCCCGCTATATCAACGACCGCCACCTGCCCGACAAGGCCATCGACGTCATCGACGAGGCGGGTGCCGCGCAGCGCCTGTTGCCGCGTTCGCGCCAGAAGAAAGTCATCGGCAAGATCGACATCGAGAACATCGTCTCGAAGATCGCGCGCATCCCGCCGCAGTCGGTGTCCAACGACGATCGCAGCAAGCTGGCCACGCTCGACCGTGATCTCAAGACGGTGGTGTTTGGCCAGGACAACGCCATCGATGCCCTGGCGGCCGCCATCAAGATGGCCCGCTCGGGGCTGGGCAAGCCAGACCGTCCCATCGGCTCTTTCCTGTTCTCGGGCCCCACGGGCGTGGGCAAGACCGAAGTGGCGCGCCAGTTGGCCTTCACCATGGGTGTCGAGCTGCTGCGCTTCGACATGTCCGAGTACATGGAACGTCATGCGGTGTCGCGCCTGATCGGCGCGCCGCCCGGATACGTCGGTTTCGACCAGGGCGGCCTGCTTACCGAAGCCATCACCAAGCAGCCGCACTGCGTGCTGCTGCTCGATGAGATCGAGAAGGCCCACCCGGATGTATTCAACATCCTGCTGCAGGTCATGGACCACGGCACGCTCACCGACAACAACGGGCGCAAGGCCGACTTCCGCAATGTCATCATCATCATGACGACCAACGCGGGTGCCGAGACCCTGAACCGGCCGGCCATCGGGTTCTCGAACAGCCGCGTCGTGGGCGATGAAATGGCCGAGATCCGCCGGATGTTCACACCGGAATTCCGCAACCGGCTCGACGCCATCATTCCGTTTGCTCCGCTGTCGCGCGAGATCATCCTGCGCGTGGTCGACAAGTTCCTGATGCAGCTCGAAGACCAGTTGCACGAGCGCCGTGTCGAGGCCGTGTTCACCGACGAACTGCGCCAGCACCTGGCCAAAGAAGGGTTCGATCCGTTGATGGGCGCGCGGCCCATGCAGCGCCTGATCCAGGACACCATACGCAGGGCCTTGGCCGATGAGCTGTTGTTCGGCAAACTGGCCGATGGCGGTACGGTGACCGTGGACCTCGATGAGGCCGGCAAGGTGCGACTGAACTTCGACGGTGCAGGCAAGACGCCGGGTTCCGGCGCACCCGACAAGCAGGAAGTCGAACTGGTCGACTGATCACCTTGAGCCGTGAGCCCCTGATCTCGTGCGAACACTGCGCCAGCGTTTTCAGGCGCCACGAATTGCAGCCGGGCGAGACCGCCACTTGCTCGCGCTGCGGTACCATCCTGTGGCGCTATAGCAGCGTAAGCCTGTCCGGCTGGCTGGCCTTGACGCTGGCCGCGCTGATCGTGTTCGTGGTGGCCAATGCCTACCCGGTCATCAGCATGTCCGTGCAGGGCATGACGCGCGACGCCTCGCTGCTCGACGCCGTGTCGATGACCTGGCAACAGGGGTATAACGCCACTGCCATCATGACCGGCCTGGCCGGGTTTGCGTTGCCGCTGCTGCAGCTGTGTGTGTTGTCATGGGTGCTGTGGCCGTTGTCCCAGGGGCGCGAGCCGCTGGGGTTCCGTCCCGCCATGCGGATCCTGGGCATGCTGCGGCCGTGGTGCATGGTGCCGGTATTCCTGCTTGGTGTGCTGGTGTCCGTGGTGAAGCTGGCGGGCATGGCGGCGGTCGGTCCCGCGCCGGGCCTGTATGCCTTTGGGGCCCTGACCGTGCTGCTTACCATCCTCGACCGCCTTTCGCCCCATGCCGTGTGGCGCTTTGCCGAACAAAGCGGCGCGGTGCCGGTGCACGTGCCCAGCCTCGAGCAGGGCCAGGTGCTGGCGGGCTGCCACGTCTGCGGCCAGGTGCAGGCCCTGTCGTCCCACGACCATGACGGCCCGGCCCACCATTGCGTGCGTTGCAGCGCAGTCGTGCACTACCGCAAGCCCAATAGCCTGGCACGAACCTGGGCGTTGCTGCTGGCCGCGGCCGTGCTGTATGTGCCGGCCAATATGCTGCCCATCATGAACATCAGCTCGATTTTCCTCGGCGACAGTGGCCATACCATCCTGGGCGGCGTGGTCGAGCTCTGGCACACAGGTTCATGGGACATTGCCCTGATCGTGTTCGTGGCCAGCATCGTGGTGCCCCTGACCAAGATTCTTGCGCTGGTTGTGCTGGCCGGCGCGGTACAGTGGGGCAGCCAGTTCAACCTGCGCCCGCGCACGCGGCTGTACGAAATGATCGAATTCATCGGCCAATGGTCGATGCTCGATGTCTTCGTAGTGATATTGTTGTCGGCCTTGGCGCATTTCCAGGGCATCATGGAAATCTCCGCCGGCCCGGCGGCCGGCGCGTTTGGGCTGGTGGTCATTCTTACCATGCTGGCGGCCATGAGCTTCGATCCGCGCAGTGCGTGGGACCAGGAATCCCGCGGCAGTCGCCGCAGCCGGCCGGCCGACGGCAATATCCGTGCGGCAACTGGGCAAAACACGGCATAGTTCCGACCAACACAAATTCCCGATATGGCCGACCAGAATCCCCCACCATCCAACGACGGCATCGACGCGCCGGAAGTCACGCACAAGAAGCAGCGGCGCATCTCATGGATATGGCTGGTGCCGATTGTGGCCTTGTTGGCGGGCTTGTCGCTGGTGGTCCGGACCTGGATGGAAGTAGGCCCGGAAATCTCCATCGAATTCAACACCGCCGAGGGCATCGAGGTCGGCAAGACCCAGGTCCGCTACAAAGACGTGGTGGTGGGCACGGTGCACAACATCCGCTTCAACGACGACAGGTCCAAGGTCATCGTGCAGGCACAGTTGGCCAAGGACGCTGCCGGCCTGGCGACCGAGGGCACCAATTTCTGGGTGGTGCGGCCCCGGTTGGGCATCAGCGGGGTCTCGGGGCTAGGCACGCTGCTGTCGGGCGCCTACATAGGCGTGGACGCCGTCGATGGGCCCAACGCCTCGACCACCGCCACCAAGTTCGAATTCATAGGCCTGGAAACGCCGCCACCGGTCACGCATGACCGCGATGGCAAGCGGTTCACCCTGAAGGCCCACGACCTGGGGTCGCTGGATATCGGATCGCCAGTGTATTTTCGCCGCATCAATGTCGGGCGGGTGATCGGCTACAAGCTCGACGAAACCGGCAGCGCCGTCAATGTGGAAGTGTTCATCGATGCCCCCAACGACAAGTTCGTGACCCAGGGCACACGGTTCTGGAATGCCAGCGGCGTCGATCTGTCGGTTGATGGCAGCGGGCTGAAGCTGCATACGCAATCTCTGTTATCGCTGGCGCTGGGCGGGGTGGCCTTTGCTCCGGTCAACCAGAACGACCCCGGTACTGCCGCGCAGGGTAACCAGTTCCAGTTGTATTCGAGCGAGGCCGAGGCCAAGGCCAATCCCGATGGCGAGCCGGTTCCGATCCGCATGCGCTTTGACCAGTCGGTGCGCGGCCTTAGCGTGGGGGCAACGATCGACTTCCAGGGCATCGCACTGGGCGAAGTCACGCGCATCACGATTGATTTCGACTCCAAGAAGAAGCGCTTCTATGCCCTGGTCGATGCCTCGCTGTATCCCGAGCGCCTGGGGTCGGTCTACGATCGGGTCCACGAACGCGCCTTGGAAGCCGGCGACGACACCGAGGGCAAACTGCTGGCCTCGATGGTCGAGCACGGCCTGCGCGGTCAGTTGCGCACGGCCAACCTGCTGACCGGGCAGTTGTACATCGTGCTGCAACACTTCCCCAAGGCCGAACCGGTCGAATTCCATATTTCCGACCCCATCGTCATCCCGACCATTCCCGGCAACCTGGAACAGTTGCAGCAGCAGATCACCAATATCGTCGACAAGATCGACAAGATCCCGTTCGACCAGATCGGCCGCGACCTGCGCACCTCGCTGTCCAGTGCATCCAGGCTGATGTCCAATCTTGACAAGACCCTGGCGCCCGAAGCGCGCGAGACCTTGCGTGCGGCTCGCAAGTCGCTGGACAACATCAACCAGCTGCTGGCCACCGATGCGGCGCTGCCGGCCAACGCCGAGCGCGCCATGCAAGAGCTGGGCCGCGCCGCCCGTTCGTTGCGCGCCCTGGCTGATTACTTGCAGGCCAATCCGGAAGCCCTGATCCGCGGCCGGGGCCAAGACCCGCTGCCCGGCGAAACCAGGAACTGATCCATGCGTACCATCCGATACGTCCCGCTGTCGCTGTCCATCCTGGCGCTGTCGGCCTTGTTGTCCGGCTGCGCCGGGTCGCCGCCCGCGCACTTCTACACGCTGCAAACCGCGCCGCAGGCGGTGTCGCCGGAGGCCAGTCGGGCCGGGTTCCAGATCGAGGTTGTACCGGTATCGGTGCCCATGCAGGCCGACCAGCCGCAGATCATGCTGCGCGAGCACGAGGGCGACGGCGCGCTGGCTCCCTTGTATTCGCATCGCTGGAGCGCTCCGCTGTCCGATGAGATCGGGGCCGCCATGTCCGATGTACTGACGCGTACCCTGGGCGCCCTGGACGTCCAGACGCTGCGACCCGCCGACAGCACGCCAGTTTGGCGGGTGCAGGTGGACGTGCAGCGCTTTGACATGGTGGCCGGCGGCCCGGCCCGCCTGGATGCCACGTGGCGGGTGCGGCCCATCAACCTGAAGGGCGCCCGCACGCTGATATGCCGCGCGGCCGTGCAAATGCCGGCCGACGGCCAGGACATTCCCGCGCTGGTGCAGGCCCAGCAACGCGCGGTGGCGCTGATGGCCCAGACTATCGCATCGGCCATCCAGTCGGGCGGGACGCGGGCTATCCCGGCGGGCCAGCAAGTACAGCTCTGGGATTGCGCCTGAACCAAGGGTAAACCCTTAAAGGTTAACCATAATTCAATCCGGGTTGTATCTTCCTTAGTATTCCGGTTTGACCGGAAAGCGGTGAATGAATACATGGCCCAGTGGGGCCATGGCATTGCCGCATGAGCTGAGGAACCGAATTCATCATGGCCAGTACCACATTGGGCGTCAAGGTGGACGACACCTTGCGCGATCGCCTGAAAGCCGCCGCGCGGAAACTGAGTTGCACCCCGCACTGGTTGCACAAGCAGGCGCTGCTGGCATACCTGGACAAGATCGAGCGCGGCCAGTTGCCCGCCGAAATCTCGCACCTGTCGCAAGACGAGGCCGATCTCGACGATATCGACCTGGGCGCGCAGCCTGTGACCCCGCCTTTCTTCGAATTCGGCCAGGATGTGCAGCCGCAGTCTGTACTGCGCGCCGCCATCACGGCCGCCTACCGCCGCCCCGAGCCGGAATGCGTGCCGCTGCTGCTGGGGCAGGCGCGCATGCCCAACACCGAGAAGATCCACGCCCTGGCTTCTCGCCTGGTGCAGACGCTGCGCGACAAGCGCGGCGGGGGTGGGGTGGAAGGCCTGATCCAGGAATTTTCGTTGTCCAGCCAAGAGGGCGTGGCCCTGATGTGCCTGGCCGAGGCCTTGTTGCGCATTCCCGACCGCGCCACCCGCGACGCCCTGATCCGCGACAAGATCGCCCGCGGCGACTGGCGCTCGCACATGGGCGGATCGCAGTCGCTGTTTGTCAACGCCGCCACCTGGGGGCTGATGCTGACGGGCAAGCTGGTTGCCGTCAACAGCGAACAGTCGTTGTCCAAGGCCTTGACGCGCCTGATAGGAAAGGGCGGCGAACCCCTGGTGCGCAAGGGGGTCAACATGGCCATGCGCATGATGGGCGAGCAATTCGTGTCGGGCCAGACCATTTCCGAGGCCTTGGCCAATAACCGCAAGCTGGAGTCCAAAGGCTTTCGCTATTCGTACGACATGCTGGGTGAGGCCGCCACTACCAGCGAAGACGCCGATCGCTACTACGCATCGTACGAGCAGGCCATCCATGCCATCGGCAAGTCGGCGGCAGGGCGCGGCATCTATGAAGGGCCGGGCATTTCCATCAAGCTCTCGGCGCTGCACCCGACGTATTCGCGCGCACAGCGCGAACGCGTCATGGAAGAGCTGCTGCCGCGCGTCAAGGCGCTGACCTTGCTGGCCCGCAGCTACGACATCGGCCTGAACATCGATGCCGAAGAGGCCGACAGGCTGGAAATCTCGCTGGATCTGCTCGAGGCACTGTGCCTGGTCCCCGAGCTGGACGGCTGGAACGGCATCGGTTTCGTGGTGCAGGCCTACCAGAAGCGCGCGCCATTCGTGATCGACTATGTGATCGACCTGGCGCGCCGCAGCCGCCATCGCATCATGGTGCGCCTGGTCAAGGGTGCCTACTGGGACAGCGAAATCAAGCAGGCCCAGGTCGATGGCCTGGAAGGCTATCCGGTCTACACCCGCAAGGTCTATACCGACGTGGCGTATCTGGCATGCGCGCGCAAGCTGCTGGGCGCGCCCGAAGCGGTCTATCCGCAGTTCGCCACGCACAATGCCTACACCCTGGCGGCGGTCTACCAGTTGGCGGGGCAGAACTACTACCCCGGCCAGTACGAGTTCCAGTGCCTGCATGGCATGGGCGAGCCCCTGTACGAAGAAGTGGTCGGCCCTGTCTCGCAGAACAAGCTGAACCGTCCATGCCGCATCTATGCGCCGGTGGGCACGCACGAGACCTTGCTGGCCTACCTGGTGCGCCGCCTGCTCGAAAACGGCGCCAATACGTCGTTCGTGAACCTGATCGGCGACGAGGACATTCCGGTCGACGAGCTGGTGGCCGACCCGGTCGACGTGGCGGCCCGCATCTCGCCACTGGGCGCTCCGCACGAGAAAATCCCCCTGCCGCGCGAGCTGTACGGCCCGGCCGGCAGCGGTGCGCGGCTGAATTCCGCCGGCCTGGACCTGACCAATGAACACCGCCTGGGTTCGCTGGCGGCGGCCTTGCTGGCCAGCGCCGCCACGCCGTGGCAGGCCATGCCGATGCTGGGCGAGGACGCCGGCGCCTGGGATACCGAACGCGCCGCCGAAGTCCGCAACCCCGCCGATCACCGCGACGTGGTCGGCCACGTCATCGAGGCGCGCGCCGCTGAGGTCGACCAGGCCTTGCAGGTGGCCGGCAATGCCGCGCCGATCTGGCAGTCCACGCCGGTGGGCGAGCGGGCGCAATGCCTGCGCCGCGCGGCGCAACTGCTGGAAGAAGGCATGCAGCCGCTGCTGGGCCTGATCGTGCGCGAGGCGGGCAAGTCGCTGCCAAACGCCATCGCCGAAGTGCGCGAAGCCGTGGATTTCCTGCGCTATTACGCCGACCAGGCCGAGCGCGAGTTCGGCAACGACACGCATCGGCCATTGGGCACGGTGCTGTGCATCAGCCCCTGGAACTTCCCGATGGCCATCTTCACGGGGCAGGTTGCCGCGGCGCTGGTGGCCGGCAATACCGTGATCGCCAAGCCGGCCGAGCAGACCTGCCTGATCGCCGCCCAGGCGGTGCAAGTGCTGCGCCTGGCCGGCGTGCCGGCGGGTGCCGTGCAGTTGCTGCCGGGGCGCGGCGAAACGGTCGGGGCGCAACTGGTTGAAAGCCCGGCCATCGACGGCGTCATGTTCACCGGCTCTACCGATGTGGCGCGGCTGATCGCGCGTACGCTGGCCGGTCGGCTCGACGACCGCGGCCACACCATTCCGCTCATCGCCGAGACCGGCGGGCAGAATGCCATGGTCGTCGATTCGTCGGCGCTGGCCGAGCAGGTGGTGTTCGATGTGCTGAATTCCGCCTACGATTCCGCCGGCCAGCGCTGTTCGGCCCTGCGCGTGCTGTGCCTGCAGGAAGACAGCGCCGATCATGTGTTGCACATGCTGCGCGGCGCCATGCGCGAACTGCGGGTGGGCAATCCCGACCAGTTGTCCACCGACGTGGGGCCGGTCATCGATGCCGAGGCGCGCGACAATATCGTGCGCCATATCGATGCCATGCGCACGGCCGGACACCGCGTCGACCAGGTCGAGCTCGACGGCAAGTGCCGCTACGGCACCTTTGTGCCGCCCACCCTGATCGAGATCGGCAATGTGGGCGAGCTGACCCGCGAGGTGTTCGGGCCGGTTCTGCACGTGCTGCGCTATTGCCGCGACGACCTGGACCAGGTGCTGGACCAGATCAACGCTACCGGCTATGGGCTTACCTTTGGCGTGCACAGCCGCATCGACGAGACCATCGGCCATGTCACGCAACGCGTGCACGCGGGCAATATGTACGTGAACCGCAACATCGTCGGCGCCGTGGTGGGGGTGCAGCCGTTTGGCGGCGAATGCCTGTCGGGCACCGGCCCCAAGGCCGGCGGCCCTTTGTATTTGTATCGCTTGCTGGCGACGCGGCCGGCCGGCTTGCCGGCTGGCGCCGATGGCGCCGGTCCGCTGCCGCGCGTGCTGACCTTGCCTGGCCCGACCGGCGAACAGAACACGTATCGCCTGCAGGCGCGCGGCGCGGTGCTGTGCGTGGCGGCTACCGAAGCCGGCGCGCATGCCCAAGGCGCCGCCGTCCAGGCCACCGGCAACTCGGCCCTGTTGCTGGATACGCCCGCCGCGCGCGCCTGGCAGGCAAGTGCGGGGGCAGGGGCGGCAGCCGTGTCGTTGCTGGCCGACGCCGAGGTCGACGATGCAGTGTTCCATGGCGTACTGTTCGAAGGCGACGGCGATGCGCTGCGCACCTGGAATGAGCGTATTGCGGCGCGCGGCGGACCCATCCTGACGGTGCAGGGCCTTACGTCCGACGCCCTGGCGGCTGGCGCGGCCTATACGCTGGAATTGCTGGTAACCGAACGGTCTATCAGTGTCAACACGGCCGCGGCCGGCGGCAACGCCAGCCTGATGTCCATAGGCTGAGGGAAGATTCGCCATGCAAGCACGATACGGCCTGGCCGGGCGCGGGTTATCTCCAATAGCACAGAGGGTTGCACCTGATCCAAAATCCGGTGCAACTTTTCAGGCGGCACTCACGGTAAGCCATGGCGTAACCGTCGCCATCGGCCTGCCAGCGTCTGCCTATCAATAAAAGCCACCCGCGCCACAAGCAGCGGCGTGTCTTTGTGCCACCTCATTCACACAGGAGGATTCATATGAAACTCGCATTTTCCCGCCCGGCCTTGGTAGCCGCGCTGACCGTTGCCTGCCTGGCTGGCGGCGCCCATGCCGAAGAGATCAAGTTCGGCTTTGCCGCGCCCCTGACAGGCCCGCAGTCGCACTACGGCGAAGACATGCAGAACGGCCTGACCCTGGCGCTCGAAGAGGCCAACAAGAAGGGCATCAAGGTCGATGGCGAAACCGCCAAGTTCGTGCTGGTCTCGCGCGACGACCAGGCCGACCCGCGCACGGCCGTGCAAGTGGCGCAACAACTGGTCGATGAAGACGTCGACGGCATCCTGGGCCACTTCAATTCGGGCACCACGATTCCTGCCTCGCGGGTGTACAACGAAGCCGGCCTGCCGCAGATCGCCATGGCGACTTCGCCCGAATACACCAACCAGAACTACGACACCACTTTCCGCATGATGACCAGCGACACCCAGCAGGGCGCGGCGGTGGGCAAGTTCATCGTCGAGAACCTGAAGGCGAAGAAGGTCGCGATCATCGACGACCGCACGGCCTACGGACAAGGCCTGGCCGACGAAGTCGAGAAGGCCGTCAAGAAGGCGGGCGGCGAGATCGTGCGCCGCGAGTACACCACCGACAAGGCCAACGACTTCACGTCCATCCTGACCAACATCAAGGCTGCCGCGCCCGACGCGATCTTCTACGGCGGCCTGGATGCCCAGTCCGGCCCCATGAAGCGCCAACTGGTGCGCCTGGGCCTGACGGCACCGCTGGTATCGGGCGAAATGACTCGCAGCGATACCTTCATCAAGCTGGCTGGCGATGCCGCCGACGGCACCTATGCCTCGCTGGCTGGCGTGCCGCTGGAAAAAATGGCGGCCGGCAAGGATTTCGCCCAGCGCTATGAAGCCCGCTTCAAGAAGGCGCCCGGCGTATACGCGCCGTATGCCTACGACGGCGCCTGGAACATGATCACCGCCATCGAGCAGGCCGATTCGGCCGATCCCGCCGACTACCTGCCCAAGCTGGCCAAGCTGGAACGCAAGGGTGCCACCAGCGAACATATCGCCTACGATGCCAAGGGCGACCTGAAAGAAATCTCGGTCACCATCTACGAAGTCAAGAATGGCAAGTGGGAAATGGTCGAGACCATGATCAGCCAGGCCAACTGAACGGCCGGCGTGTACCGCACGCGGGCGCCGCGCGCCCGCGTTGTCGCATCACCACGCGGGCATCCTGCCCGCGCGCAGCGGCTTCTTTCTCTGCAAGCACCAGGCGGGCTCGGCCTCTATGGACATCTTCATACAACAACTCATCAATGGCCTGACGCTGGGCAGCGTGTATGCGCTGGTCGCGCTGGGCTACACGATGGTGTACGGCATCATCGGATTGATCAATTTCGCGCATGGCGATGTCGTCATGATAGGCGCGATGGCGGCCACCATGATTGCCTCGGCCATGGTGGGCGGCGACCCCACCGTATCGGCTTTTGCCGTGCTGGGCGCCGGGCTGCTGATATCGGTGCCGCTGTGCATGGCGGTGGGCTGGACGGCCGAACGCGTGGCCTACCGGCCGCTGCGGCGGGCGCCGCGGCTGGCGGCGCTGATCACCGCCATTGGCGTGTCCATCATCCTGCAGAACCTTGCCATGATGGTATGGGGCCGGAATTACCTGAATTTCCCCCAGGTGCTGCAGCCGCAGGTATTTGAGTTGGCCGGCGCGCGCATGAGCTCGCTGCAGATGGCCATCGTGCTGATCGCCGCGCTGATCATGGGTGCCTTGCTGGCTGTCGTGCACAAGACCCGGCTGGGCACCGCCATGCGGGCTACCGCCCAGAATCGCGAGGTGGCCGGCCTGATGGGGGTCAATATCAACACCGTGATTTCGGCCGCCTTCCTGATCGGTTCGGCCCTGGCGGCCGTGGCCGGCATGATGGTCACCACCTACTACGGCGTGGCGCAATACACCATGGGCTTCATGCTGGGCCTGAAGGCCTTCACCGCCGCTGTGCTGGGCGGCATCGGCAACATGGTCGGGGCGATGGCAGGCGGCCTGCTGCTGGGCATTATCGAATCACTGGGCGCCGGCTATATCGGCGACCTGACCGGCGGCTTCCTGGGCAGCCATTACCAGGACGTGTTCGCTTTCGTGGTGCTGGTGCTGGTGCTGATCTTCCGTCCGTCCGGCCTGCTGGGCGAACGCGTGGGAGACCGCGCATGAACGCCATTCTCAAGAGCCGGGGCCTGTCGCGCCGCAACTTGCTGGGCATCGTGCTGGTGGGCGTGGCCCTGGCGGTGCTGCCGTTCGTGCTGGGCATGGCCGGGCAAAGCTGGGTGCGCATCCTGAACTTCGCGCTGCTGTACGTGATGCTGGCGCTGGGCCTGAACATCGTGGTGGGCTTTGCCGGGCTGCTCGACCTGGGCTATATCGCCTTCTATGCGGTGGGAGCCTATGCCTGGGCATTGCTGGCCTCGCCGCACTTCGGGCTGCACCTGCCTTTCTGGGCCATCCTGCCCATCAGCCTGGGCGTGGCGTGCGTGTTCGGCGTGCTGCTGGGCGCGCCCACGCTGAAGCTGCGCGGCGACTACCTGGCCATCGTCACGCTGGGTTTCGGCGAAATCATCCGCATCTTCCTCAATAACCTGAACGCGCCGGTCAACATCACCAACGGGCCGCAGGGTATCAACCGCATCGACGGCTTCAAGGTGGGCGAATTCATGTTCGGCCGCACCGAGACCTTGCTGGGCATCCGCGTGACCGGACCCGAAAAGTACTATTACCTGCTGCTGGGCATCACGCTGCTGATCGTGCTGGTGTGCATGCGCCTGCAGAATTCGCGCATTGGCCGGGCCTGGGAAGCCATCCGCGAAGACGAGATCGCCGCCAAGGCCATGGGTATCAACACCCGCAACGTGAAGCTGCTGGCTTTCGCGATGGGCGCCTCGTTCGGCGGCGTGGCGGGCGCGCTGTTTGCTTCCATGCAGGGTTTCGTCAGCCCCGAGAGCTTCAGCCTGACCGAATCCATCTCGGTGCTGTGCATGGTGGTGCTGGGCGGCATGGGAAACATCCCCGGCGTGATCCTGGGCGCCATTTTGCTGTCCGCCTTGCCCGAGTTCCTGCGCGCGGTGGTCGAACCCGTGCAGCGGCTGGTGTTCGGCGAAGTGGTGCTCGATCCCGAAGGGATACGCATGCTGCTGTTCGGCCTGGCAATGGTCTGCGTCATGTTGTTCCGTCCGGCCGGCCTGTGGCCGTCGGCGGTGCGCAAACGCGAACTGGCGGGCACCGCGGGAGGCCAGGCATGAACTTCATTCTGCAAGCGGAAGGCCTGGGCAAGCGTTTCGGCGGCCTGCGGGCCTTGTCCGAGGTCAGTTTCGACATCCGTGCCGGCGAGATCTACGGGCTGATCGGCCCCAACGGCGCCGGCAAGACCACGCTGTTCAACGTATTGACCGGGCTGTACATTCCGGAAGAAGGGCGCTGCACTTTCGACGGCACGCCGCTCACCGGGCTGAAGCCGCATGAGGTCGCTCAGGCCGGGCTGGCCCGCACGTTCCAGAATATTCGCCTGTTCGCCAACCTGAGCGCCATCGAGAACGTCATGATCGGGCGCCATGCACGGACTCGCGCGGGCGTGCTGGGCGCGGTGCTGCGCACGCCCGCCACGCGCGCCGAAGAGGCCGCCATCGAACGCCGCGCGCACGAACTGCTGGACTACGTGGGCATAGGCGTGCGCGCCAACGACGTGGCCCGCTCTTTGTCATATGGCGACCAGCGGCGCCTGGAAATCGCCCGGGCGCTGGCCACCGATCCCAAGCTGCTGGCACTGGACGAGCCCGCGGCCGGCATGAATGCCTCGGAAACCGTGGTGCTGCGCCAGCTCATCGAGAAGATCCGCGACGACGGCGTCACGGTGCTGCTGATCGAGCACGACATGAAGCTGGTCATGGGGCTGTGCGACCGGGTGCTGGTGCTGGAATACGGCAAGGTGCTGGCCATGGGCAAGCCGGCCCAGGTTCAGCGCGATCCCAAAGTGATCGAGGCCTACCTGGGCGCGGGCGCGGCCCACGATGCGCCCGCGCAATCATCGGAGCAAGCGCCATCATGAGCGAGTCCCAAGCCTTACTGGAACTGCGGGGGCTGGAAGTGGCCTACGGCGGTATCCGCGCGGTGCGCGGCATCGACCTGCGGGTCGATGCCGGCGAACTGGTCTGCCTGATCGGGGCCAATGGCGCGGGCAAGAGCACCACGCTGCGCGCCATCTGCGGCCTGGTGCCGCTGGCCGGCGGCGATATTGTCTACGACGGTCAATCCATCAACGGCCGCAAGTCATTCGAACTGGTGCGTCGCGGCCTGGTCATGGTGCCCGAGGGCCGTGGCATCTTCGGGCAACTGACCATCGAAGAGAACCTGGCCATGGGCGCCTACGTGCGGCGCGATGCGGCGCAGGTGCGCCAGGACACAGAGCGCGTGTTCACGCTGTTTCCGCGCCTGGCCGAACGGCGCAAGCAGGCTGCCGGCACGCTGTCGGGCGGCGAGCAGCAGATGGTGGCCATGGGCCGGGCGATGATCGCGCGGCCCAAGCTGCTGCTGCTGGACGAGCCGTCGATGGGCTTGGCCCCCTTGATGGTGGAAAAAGTGTTCGAGGTGGTGCGGGCCATTGCCGCCGAGGGCGTCACCATCCTGCTGATCGAACAGAACGCCAAGCTGGCGCTCGAGCACAGCCATCGCGGCTATGTGATGGAATCCGGCGAATTGACCCTGTCGGGACCGGCGCGCGAACTGCTGACCGATCCCAAGGTGCGCGCCGCCTACCTGGGCGAAGTCGAAGACGCGGCCTGAGCCGCGCCTGGCGGCCGGCTGTCAGCCGGCGCGCGGATTGAAGGGGTCGGCGATGCCGGGCCCGCTATCGATCCAGACCGCCTTGGTTTCGGTGTACTCGTAAATGGCTTCCAGGCCATTCTCGCGCCCCAGGCCGCTTTCCTTCATGCCCCCGAAGGGCATGCTGTAGTGCGTGCGGCGATAAGTATTGACCCACACCGTGCCGGCCCGCAGCCGCCGGACGGTACGGTGCACACGCGCCACGTCGCGGCTCCAGACGCCCGCGGCCAGTCCGAAGCGGGTGTCGTTCGCAATGGCCACGGCCTGGTCTTCGCTCGTGAACGGGATCAGGCACAGCACCGGGCCAAACACCTCTTCGCGCGCGATCTGCATGTCGCTCTGCACCTTGCCGAAAATGGTCGGTAGCACGAACAAGCCCGCCGCCAGCGCCGGGTCGTCCGGCGGGCCGCCCCCGCATAGCAGTTGCGCGCCTTCCTGTCGGGCGGCCTCGATCAGGCGCAGTACTTTGTCGTACTGCATGCGGCAGGCCACGGTGCCCATTTCCGTGTCCTCGAGCAAGGGGTCTCCCAGTTTGACGCGTTGCGCGCGGGCGACCAGGCGGCGAGCGAACTCATCGTAGATGTCCGCTTGCACCAGGGCGCGCGAACCGGCCAGGCAGGTTTGGCCGCTTGCAGAGAAAATGCCGGCCAGCACGCCGTTGACAGCCCGATCGATGTCGGCATCGTCGAAAACGATATTGGGCGATTTGCCGCCCAGTTCAAGCGAGATCCGCGCCAGGCGGGCGGCGGCAGTCTGCGCGACCTGCTTGCCGACGGCGGTGGATCCCGTGAAGGCGATCTTGTCCACTTGCGGATGGGCGGCCAGCGTCGCGCCTACTGTGCCGCCGCCGGTGACCACATTGATGACGCCGGGCGGGAAGCCCGCCTGCTCGAACAGCTCGGCCAGTACCAGCGTGGATACCGGGGTGATCTCGGATGGCTTGACGACCACCGTATTGCCGGCCGCCAGCGCGGGGCAAAGCTTCCAGAAAAGCAGGGACAGCGGGCTGTTCCAGGGCGTGATCGCCGCAACCACCCCGACCGGCTCGCGCACGGTATAGGTAAACATGTCCGGGATGCTGATGGGGACCGTGTGCCCATGCATGAGCTCGGCCGCGCCGGCGAAGTAATGGCAGTGCGCGGCCAGCCCGTGGGTCTGCGCCAGCACTTCGCGCATCAGCTTGCCGTTCTCGAGCACCTGGACGTTGGCCAGTTCCTGCGCATTGTCGGCGATCAGCTGGGCCAACCGCCGCAACAGCCTGGCGCGGTAGGCCGGCAGGCTCCCGGCCCACGGGCCGGCTTCAAGCGCCTGGCGCGCCGCGGATACGGCGCGTTCCACGTCGGCCGTGCCGGCCTCGGGCACCAGGGCCCAGGGTTGGCCGGTATAGGGGTCGATGCTGGCGAATGTGCGCGCGTCGGCCGCCGCGCACCATGTGCCGTCGATCAGCATCGAGTACGTGCGCTGCGGGCGCGCGCGGATCGATGCGGTGGCAGGCGTATCCGGATTCAAGCGAGTCTCCTGTGTGCTGGTGTTCATTCACTGAGCGGGATATCGGCTTTCTGGACGAAATCGCCCCAGTACTGTTTTTGCGCCTGTAGCCAACTGCGGAATTCCGCGGGCGATTTGTTCGACACGGCTTCCAGGCCCATGTCGCGCAGCTTCTGCGCGTATGCGGGTTCGGCCGCAATGGCCTGCAGTTCGCGGTTCAGGCGGTCGGCGATCGGGGCGGGCAGGTTCGCCGGTGCGCCTATGCCTATCCACGCGATGGCCTCGAAGCCGGGGATGGTCTCGGCCATGGTGGGCACCTGGGGAAGAATAGGTGCGCGCTGGGGGGTGGTCACGCTCAGCGCCCTGAGCTGCCCGCCGCGGATCTGGCCCAGCGGCGAGGGCAGGGAGTCGATGAAGAACGAGATATAGCCGCCCAGCAGGTCCTGTATGGCCGGCGCCGCGCCCTTGTAGGGCACGTGCAGCAGCTTGGTATCGGTGGACAGCGCAAACAGCTCGCTGATCAGGAAAGGACTGCTGCTCAAACCGAACGATCCGTAAGACACCTTGCCCGGCGCCTTGCGCGCCGCTTCGGCCACGTCGGCCACGCTGTGGTAAGGACTATTGGCGGGCACCACCATGACATACGGAAAGGAGACGACCTGCGAGATGGGGGTGAAGTCGTCGATGGGATCGAGCGGAAAGGACTTCTTCAGGTTGGGCGACACGGTATGAACCGTGGCCGACATCAGCAGCAGCGTATAGCCGTCGGGGGCTGCCTGCGCTACCTGTTGCGTGCCGATCAGGCCGGTGGCGCCTGGGCGGTTCTCTACCACCACGGGCTGGCCGAGCCGGGCGCCCAGCCGTTCGGCCACGGAACGCGCAACCAGGTCGGTGGTGCCGGCGGCCGTCCAGGGCACTACCAGCCGTATGGGCCGGGTTGGATAATCCGCCGGGCCAGCGGGTGCGGCCGAGGCCGCGGCGTGCAGCATGGCTGCACAGGCGAACGCAGCAAGCATGGTAACTGGGCACTTCCGGATCGAGAGCGTCATGGCGCTTTCCCCTTGTATGGTCTGTCAGGAATATCTGCCGTCCATTCGTACCGCTAGGCGGCTTCGTAGGCGTAGTATTTGCGGGCGTGCTCCTTGGTGATCAATTCGTTCTTGATGTCCTGCTCGATGGCGGCGCGACTGCGCTGCGCGGGGTCGCCGTAGCCGCCTCCGCCCGGAATGTGGCTGACGATGCGGTCGCCGGCACGCACGATCACTTGCCGGCCCGCATCTTCGGCGGTGCCACGGATCGACAGAAAGCCATTGGGCGCGCAGCCGCCGCCCAGCACGCCTTCCGGTGGAAACTGGAAGCGCCCGCCACGGAAACTGGCCAGCACATCGCCCACCGGGCCGAGTTCGCCTTCGAGCAGGCGCAGCACATACTTTTGCCCAAAGCCGCCGCGGAATTTCCCGGGGCCGGCCGAGTCCTGCCAAAGCGAACGCTCTTCCACGATCAGGGGAACCTCGCTTTCGATGACTTCGGCCGGTGTATTGCCGACGTTGTACGGGAACGCCAGGCACGATACGCCGTCTTTGCCGGCGCGCGCGCCCAGGCCGCCGCTGGAGACATTGAAGGGGGCAAAGTTGGCGCCGTCGCGGCGCTTGCCGAACATGTACTGGCCCCACATGGGGGTGGCGCCGGCGCCGGCGCACACCCGTTCGGGCGCGGCTGGCGCCACCGCCAGGTAGACCAGGTCGGGCAGGAAGTTGCCGATTGCCGTACGGCCGAACACCGGCGCCGGAAACGTGCAATTCAGGATGCTGCCCGGCTCGGCGCGCACCGTGATCGGCCGCAACGTGCCTTCGTTGACCGAGACCGGCAGGTTCAGCATGCACAGCACGCCAAATACGGTATAGGCGCTGGTATAGGTCAGCGTGCAATTGATGGCGGGCGCCACTTGGGGCGACGAACCCGCGAAATCGACCGTGATCTCGTCATCGTCGATAGTGACGGCAGTGTGCAATACCACGGTGTGCCCGCCCACGATGTCGACCTTGGCTTCGTGGCGATACACGCCATTGGGAAGCTTGCGTATCTCGGCGCGGGTCACGGTTTCGCTGCGCGAGACGATCTCGTCGGACAGCGCCTGCAGGTCGGGCCAGGCCATTTCGGCGCAGATCTCGCGCAGGCGTTCGCCGCCCACATGGCAGGCGGCGACCTGTGCGCCCAGGTCGCCCAGCACGGTTTCGTGCGAGCGCACATTGGCCTCGATGAATGCCCGGACGTCGGCATTGACTTCACCCTGGCGGTAGAACTTCAGGGCAGGGATCCGCAGGCCCTCTTCGTAGTTGTCCCGGCTTTCCGTCGTGGCGCGGCGTCCGCCGATATCGACATGGTGGCAGCAGGTGATGACGTATCCGATCAGGGTTTCCGCGTGGAATACAGGCACCATGATGCTGACATCGTTGTGGTGCCCGCTGCCGGCCCAGGGATCGTTGCCGATGATGACATCGCCCTCGGCCAGGGTGGCGGGCGGATGGGCCGCCAGCAGGTAGCGCAGCATCGAACCCAGCGGGCCGCACAAGCCGGGTGTGCTGTCGGGCGTCTGGGCCAATAGCCGGCTGTCGGCATCGAACACCGCGCAACCGTAATCGCCGATATCGCGCACGACCGTCGAGAATGACGTCCGCCGCAGGGTTGATCCCAGCTCTCCCACGATGGACACCATGCGGCGCCAGAGCATTTCCAGGGTCACGGGGTCGATCTTGGCTGATGCATGCATTGTGTTTCTCCTTCAGGCAGACAAGCTGACGATCAGGCTGCCGTGTTCATCGATGCGCGCGCGGGCGCCGCTGGGTATGACGGTGGTCGATTCATTCTCTTCGACGATGGCCGGGCCGCTGAACGCCACGCCGGGTTCGATCTGGTCGCGGCGATGGATGGCGAACTCGGTCCAGGCATGCAAGGCGGGGCAGAATGCCCGGCGGCTGCCGCGCTTGCCGTCGCCGCGGGCGGCCGGGTTGGTTCCCGCCACATCGGCCACATGCCGCGAAGCACTCGCGCTCAGCCTGAAGCTCATGATCTCGAGCGGCTGCCCGGCAAACACGCGGCCGTACAACTTGCCATAGGCGCGTTCGAAAGCGGTCTGTATGGCAGCCACGGCAGACATGCCGCCGCCATCGGCATCGATAAGGGTGTTGATGTCGTAGCCCTGGCCCAGGTAGCGCATGTCGACACTGCATTCATAAGACACCTGGTCGCGGTCGATGGTGGCAGGCAGGCGCCGCGCGCATTCGTCTTTCATTTCCTGGTAGACGTCATCCAGTACCTGGGGCGTCAGGGTGTCGAGCAGCATGCGCCGCGACCGCACGGCGTCATAGGTGACGGGCGCCACGATCATGCCGAAGGCAGCCGCCACGCCGGCGCGAGGCGGGATCAGCACGGTGCGCACGCCCAGCCTCGCGGCCAGGTCGCAGGCATGCACCGGCCCCGCTCCGCCAAAGGCCACCAGAGCGCACGAGCGCGGGTTCTCGCCTTTTTCGCTCATGTAGGCCTTGGCCGCCGAGGCCATGTTCTCGTTGACGATGGCGTAGATGCCATAGGCCGCCTCATCGGCGGTGATACCCAGCGGTGCGGCCAGCGTCATCTCGATGGCAGTGCCCGACGCCGCGGCATCGAGCTTCATCCGGCCGCCCAGGAAGTGCTCGGCGTCCAGGTAGCCCAGCATCAGGTCGGCATCGGATACGGTCGGGTCCGTGCCGCCCTGGCCGTAACAGGCGGGGCCGGGCACGGCCGATGAGCTTTGCGGCCCGACCTGGATCGTGCCCACGGGCGTGCGATGCGCGATGCTGCCGCCGCCCGCGCCGATCTCGATCAGGTCCACCACCGATATCCGCACGGGAATGCCGCTGCCCGGCTTGAAGCGATGCATATGGGCCACTTCGAAATCATTGGTGCGGATGGCACGGCCGTCTTCGACCAGCGCAAGCTTGGCGGTGGTGCCGCCCATGTCGAATGCCAGCACTTTGTCCAGGTTCGCCAGGCGCGCAAAATGCGCCGCGCCCAGCGTGCCCGCGGCGGGCCCCGATTCAATGATCTGTACGGGAAACTCGCGCGCGAATCCCACCGAATTGATTCCGCCGCTGGACTGCATCAGCAGCAGTTCTCCGCCGAAGCCGGCGCCCTCCAGCCTCTGCTGCAGGCGCGTCAGGTAGCGCGAGGCCACCGGCTTGGCATAGGCGTTCAGCGTGGTGGTGCTGGCGCGTTCATATTCCTTCATCTCGGGCAGCACTTCGCTGGAAAGGCTGACGGGGCAGTCCGGGGCGATCTCGCGGATGATGTCGCGGATGCGTTGTTCGTGCGCGGGATTGATATAGGCGTTGATCAGGCATACGGCGATCGACTCGCAACCCTGTTCAAGCAGATTGCGCACGGCGGTGCGGACACTGGCCTCGTCCAGCGCGGTCAGCACTTTGCCGCTGGCGTGCATGCGTTCGTCGACTTCCAGGCGCAGGTGGCGCGGCACCAGCGGGGCGGGAAACTCGATCTGCAGGTCGTAGGCGTCAAAACGTTTTTCCCGCCCGATTTCGAGCACGTCGCGAAAGCCGCGCGTGGTGATCAGGCCGGTGACCGCGCCCTTGCGCTCGATCACGGCATTGATCACCAGGGTGGTGCCGTGCACCATCACGTCGATGGCGCGGGCGGTGCGGTTCTGGCGGGAGGTCAGTTCGGCCACGCCTTCGTCCACGGCGCGCGACGGGTCGTCGGGCGTGGTCAGCGTTTTGTACACCTCGAACCGTCCGCTGGTTTCGTCGATTTCCACGAAATCGGTAAAGGTGCCGCCGATGTCACTACCTATCGTAATCACTGCCGTTCTCCTCGGGTGCGATAGGAAGCCATCTTAGGCACGAGGAAGAGGGCGCGGAATTCTCAAATGGATAAAATCGGCTTTAACTATTTGTTTAATCCCAGCGGCATAAAGTAAAGAATAAAGGGGGGTCGCATGGACAAGCTACGCGCCTTGCAATATTTCGTGGCAGCGGCACAAGAACGCAGTTTTTCCGGCGCCGCGCGGCAACTGGACATCAGCGTGCCGGCAGTGGCGCGCATGATAGGCACGCTCGAGCACAGCCTGGGAGTCAGCCTGTTCGAGCGTACGGTGCATGGCCTGTCGCTCACGGCCGACGGCAGCCGCTACCTTGAGTCGTGCCAGCCGGTGCTGGAGCAACTGGCCGCCGCAGACGAGGCGCTGCGCGGCGCGGCGGTGCGCCCTCGCGGCACGCTGGTAGTGGGCACCTCGCCCATCATCTCCCAGCACTGCATTCTGCCGGCGCTACCGCTGTTCCATGCGCGCTATCCCGACATCCAGATCGACGTGCGCAATGTCGACCGCCCGGCGTCGCAGGATGCCGGCGCGGCCGAGATCATGGTGCTGTACGGCTGGCCGCAACAACCCGGCATGGTGCACCGGCACTTGATCAATACACGCTCGCTTATCTGCGCTTCGCCGGGGTACTGGGCGGCACATGGCGTTCCCAAGACGATGGTCGAGCTGAAACAGCATAATTGCCTGTTGTTTCGCGACCAGGAGGGCACGGTCATCGATTTCTGGGATCACGAGCGCGATGGCCAGCGCGTGGCAGTTGCCGTCAGTGGGTGGCTGGTCAGCAGCCACCGCGATGTCATTCTGGATGCCGCCATGGCGGGCGTGGGCGTGGCGCGTTTTACCGATGTTTCTATCCGTGAGCCGCTACGCACGGGCAAGCTGGTGCCGGTGCTGGTCGACTGGGAATCCAAGCATGCGCCTCCGATCAGCGCAATGTATCGTTCCAGCCAGCGGCGCCTGCCACGGGTGCGTCTGTTCATCGATTTCCTGATCGAGATATTCGCCCGCATGGAACACGAGCGTACGCCCGAAATGACCGTCAGGCTGGAAGCCGAGCGCCCGCCGTGGTATCGCAGGCGGCACGACCGGGCGTCGGCCACGCCGCCCGAGAAAGCGAAATAAAAGCGGGGCCGCGCCGTATGCGCGGCCGCCGCTTTATCGATGGCTTATGCCGCTGCGGTTGCGGCAGCGTCCAACGGCTTGCGCCGGATCATCAGCGCGATCACTGCCGCCAGCAGACCGGTGGCGCCGGCCAGTACGAACGCCATCAAGTAGCTGCCTTGCGTTTCCCGCACATAGCCGGCCATCCAGGCCGCGGTGGCCGCGCCCACCTGGTGGCCGGCCACGATCCAGCCGAACACAATGGGTGCGTCGCGATCGCCGAAGGCCTCGGTCGTCAGGCGCAGCGTGGGCGGCACGGTGGCGATCCAGTCCAGGCCGAAGAAGATGGCGAAGATGGACAGGCTGTAGAACGAGAAATCGGAATAGGGCAGGTACATCAGCGCCAGGCCGCGCAAGCCGTAGTACATGAACAGCAGCTTGCGCGGGTCATAGCGGTCGGTCAGCCAGCCCGATGCGGTGGTGCCTACCAGGTCGAATACACCCATCACGGCCAGCAGGCCGGCGGCACGCACTTCGGGAATGCCATGGTCGCCGCACAGCGCGATCAGGTGCGTGCCCACCAGGCCATTGGTGGTGAAACCGCACACGAAAAAAGTGGCGAACAGGAACCAGAACGTGCGCGTGCGGATAGCCCGGTTCAGCGTGCCGAACGTGGCCGCCAGCAAGCCGGTGCGCGGTGCCGGCGCCGCCGGCGGCGTGCCGGGCGGCGTACCGTAGGGCGCCAGACCCACACTGGCGGGTCGGTCGGGCACTAGCCACCAGGCCAGCGGCACCAGCGCCGCGGCACCTGCGGCCACCGCCCACACCGCGCGGCGCCAGTCGCCCGACGAGGCCAGCGCGGCCAGCCCGGGCAAGAAGAGCAGGGTGCCGGTGGCGGTGCTGGCGGTCAGCAGGCCCATCATCAAGCCGCGGCGCGTGCTGAACCAGCGATTGACGACCGTGGCGCCCAGCACCACGGCCACCGCGCCGGAGCCGATGCCCGAGAACACGCCCCAGCTCAGCAGCAGGTGCCACGATTCGGTCATGAACGTGCTGGCGGCCGTGGACACGGCCATCAGCGCCAGCGCGCTGATCAGCACGCGGCGCAGGCCGAAGCGTTCCATGGCGGCCGCGGCGAAGGGGCCCACCAGGCCATACAGGAAAATGCCGATCGCCACCGAGAAGGAAATCGTGGCCCGGCTCCAGCCGAACGATTCTTCCAATGGAACCAGCAGGACACTGGGCGTGGAGCGCAATCCGGCGGAAACCAGCAACGCCAGGAAAATCACGGCGACCACCACGAAGGCATACGCCTGGCCGTAGTGCCGGAACGGGCGGGGAAGCTGGGATATACTCATGTTACTGACCGGTACGTAATGGAACTCGTATGCTACGTACCGGTCAGTAACATCGTCAAGTGAAATTTTTTGATCCGATGTCAGGAGCACGCCATGGCCCGCAAGACCCCATCCGTTGCCGCACCATCGCCGCCGGCCGCCTCGCCCAAGCTGGCGGCCGACCGCATCCGCGAGACCGCGCGCCGCATGTTCTACCAGGATGGCATCCGGGCCGTGGGGGTCGACGCACTGGTGGCCCAGGCCGGCGTCACCAAGCCCAGCCTGTATCGCAGCTTCTCATCCAAGGATGAATTGGCCGCGTCGTATCTGCGCGACTACGAAGCCGAGTTCTGGAGCAAGTTCGAGGCGGGCGGGCAGCAGCATCCCGACGATCCGCGCGCCGCGTTGATGGTGTACTTCGACGGCCTGGCGCAGCGCGCCGCGAGCAGTGGCGGCTATCGCGGCTGCGGGCTGACCAACGCGGCGGTGGAATACCCCGAGCCCGATCATCCGGCCCGCCGGGTCGCCGTGGCGCACAAGGCGCAATTGCGCAAGCGCATGGCGGAACTGGCGCGCGCCATGGGGGCTGACGATGCCGACATGCTGGCCGACGGCCTGTTGTTGTTGCTGGAAGGGGCCTTCGTGTCCAGCCAGTTGTTCGGCCGCGGCGGTCCGGCGCGTCATTTGCCCGAGGCCGCCGGCCGGCTGATCGATGCGAGCGTGCGCCGGCGTTCCGGTAATAAAAAAGGTGTCTGACTCCCGCAGGGAAGCCAGACACCTCGTCGGCCAGTCGAGCCGCAGCGCGATCAGCTGTGGTAGGCCGATTCGCCATGGCTGGTGACATCCAGCCCTTCGCGTTCCTGGTCTTCCGGCACGCGCAATCCGCACAGTGCGTTGGCGATCTTGTAGGCAACCCATGCCACCACGCCCGACCACACGATGGTCAGCAGCACGCCTTCCAATTGCACCCAGACCTGCCCCAGGATCTCGCCCGTGCTGGCCAGGCCCGGCCCGCCCAGGGCCTGGGCGTTGAACACGCCGGTCAGCAGGGCGCCGATGATGCCGCCCACGCCATGCACGCCGAACACGTCCAGCGCATCATCGGCGCGCAGCAGCCGCTTCAAGCCGTTCACGCCCCACACGCACACGGCGCCCGCCACGATGCCGATGACCAGCGCGCCGCCAGGGCCCACCAGGCCCGCGGCCGGAGTGATGCCGACCAGGCCGGCAATCGCGCCGGACGCCGCGCCCAGCATCGAGGGCTTGCCCTTGAGCGCCCATTCGGTGAACAGCCAGGCCAGTACCGCGCCGGCGGTGGCGATCATGGTGTTGAAGAAGGCCAGGGTCGCGCCTTCATTGGCGGCCAGCGCCGAGCCCGCATTGAAGCCGAACCAGCCCACCCACAGCAGCGCCGCGCCGATGAAGGTCATGGGCAGGTTGTGCGGCTGCATCGCTTCGCGGCCATACCCCACGCGCTTGCCCACCACATAGGCGCCTACCAGGCCGGCCACGCCAGCATTGATGTGCACCACCGTGCCGCCGGCGAAATCCAGCGCGCCGCGGGCATTGAGCAGGCCCGGCGCCGTTTCCGATGCGAACCACACCATGTGTGCGATGGGAACGTAGGCGAAGGTGAACCAGATCACCGTGAACACCAGCACTGCCGAGAAGCGCGCGCGCTCGGCAAAGCTGCCCACGATCAGCGCGCAAGTGATGCCCGCGAACGTGGCCTGGAACGACGCGAACAGCATTTCGGTCAGCGAGCCCGACATGGAGTACGTGCCATCGGCGGGCGTGAACATGCCCGAGAAGAAAGTGCGCGACAGGCCGCCGAAGAAGGCGTTGCCCTCGGTGAATGCCAGCGAGTAGCCGTACACGAACCACAGCACCAGTCCCAGCACGAAAGTGCACAGCACCTGCATCAGCACCGACAGTACATTCTTGCTGCGCACCAGGCCGCCGTAGAACAAGGCCAGGCCCGGCACGGCCATCATCAAGACCAGCAGGGTGGAAACAAGCAACCAGGAGATATCCGCTTTATCCATTTTTCAGGCTCCAATGCATCTTTCTTTATCGTTGTCGTTACAGTGCGGCTTCGCCGGACTCGCCTGTCCGGATACGGATGACTTGCTCCAGCGGCGCGGTAAAGATCTTGCCGTCGCCGATCTTGCCGGTGCGCGCGGCCTGTTCGATGACGTCGATCACCTGGTCGACCAGGTGATCGGGCACGGCGGCTTCGACGCGCAACTTGGGCAGGAAATCGACGGCGTATTCCGCGCCCCGATACAGTTCGGTGTGGCCCTTTTGGCGGCCGAACCCTTTGACTTCGGTCACGGTCAGTCCCTGGACGCCGATCCCGGACAGAGCCACCCGCACCTCGTCGAGCTTGAACGGCTTGATGATGGCGATGATGAGTTTCATGGCAATTCCTCTCGTGGTTGCACTCAGGCATGCCCAATCAAGCAATATCCATGCCATGTTTTTTCCGGCTCCACGGCGGGCAGTTGCTCGGCGCAGGCCCCGGCATCGTGCCCGAATGCCCCATTGCGGTGCAAAGTAGCGTGCGTGCGATCCCCGTCCTGGTGCGTGGCACCGTGGCAGGGAGGTGTGCAACAGAATATTTTGCCCGCACCCTTGTTGTATCGAATTGCAGCAAATCGGGCTGCTGCCCTGATCATTTGCATACATGGTGAGCGACCCGTCCCATGATGCGCGAATGGCTCGTGCATGCGGCATGCAAAGGCTGAAAAGCAATTCAGCCGGCTGCACATGCGTCAAAATTCGGTGCACTTTCGATATAAATGTATCGGGTCGCCTGAAACGCGGCATTACATGCGCCCGCTTGTGACAGACCTTCAGGTCAGGAAGAATCAAGCCATACCGCATTTGCGTGCGGCCAGCACCTCCGGGTGCGATTGCTTCTGGGAGTCGCCAGATGGCGATTCGGTTTTCTCCTGTGCTTTGAGGCGGTGCCGCGTGCGGCCCGCCCATTTTTTTTGCCATCGGGCCGCCGTCAGGCAATCGTCGTTCGGGTCTACACTGTGGGCACCGAAGATGAATGCGAGGATGTCATGAACCGCACACAATGGATCGAAGATTTCCAGAAGAACCTGTCCGACCTGATCGCGCGCAGCCCGGCTGCCGATCTGGAACGCAATGCGAAGGCCATGATGGGCCAGGCCTTCACGAAGATGGATTTGATCACGCGCGAGGAATTCGACGTGCAGGCCGAACTGCTGGCCCGGGCGCGCGAACGGGTTGACCAACTTGACGCCCAGGTGCGCCAACTGGAAACGCGAGTCGCCACGCTGGAAGGCAAGCAGTAGGGCGGTTCCGGCCCGCAAGGCGCGACATTCCGGTCGCATCGGCGCCGCCCAGGCGGCCCCTCCTTGCGCATACTGGCGGCTGATCCATCCTTGGGGCCGCCATGACTCTTGCCATACTTGCCAGCCGCGCCCTGTCGGGCGCGGACGCGCCGGCCGTGCGTGTGGAAACACACCTGGGGCCGGGGCTGCCGGCCTTCACCGTGGTAGGCCTGCCGGATACCGAAGTACGCGAAAGCCGTGAGCGGGTGCGGGCGGCCATTCTCAACAGCGGTTTTGATTTTCCCAACGGCCGCATTACCGTCAATCTGTCGCCCGCCGACCTGCCCAAGGCATCGGCGCGCTTTGACCTGCCTATTGCGCTGGGCGTGCTGCTGGCCTCGGGCCAGGTCGCCGTGCCCGGCCCGGGCGGTGCGCAGGCGCCTGCCGGCCTGCAAGACCTGGTGCTGGCCGGTGAACTGTCGCTGACGGGGGCCCTGGTGCCCATGGGCGCGCCCCTGGCTTTGGCGCTGGCGGTGGCGCGCGAGCAGCCGGGCGCGGCGCTGGTGCTGCCGGTCGGCAGCGCTTCGGTGGCTGCCTGGGTGCCCGGGCTGCGAGTATTGGCTGCGGCGACGCTGGCCCAGGTAGCCGCCCATCTGGCGGGCGCCGCCTCGCTGGCCCAGGCCGAGCCCGGTGCCTGGCCAGCCGCGGCCATGCCGCCTTGCCTGTCGGACGTCCGGGGTCAGCCCATGGCGCGCCGCGCGCTCGAGGTGGCGGCCGCCGGTGCGCACAGCCTGTTGATGGTGGGGCCGCCGGGCGCCGGAAAAAGCATGCTGGCCCAGCGCCTGCCCGGACTGCTACCGCCCTTGTCGCGTGCCCAGGCGCTCGAGGCGGCTTCCCTGGCGGGGCTGGCCAGCCCGGGCGGCGCGGCCGCGGTCTTGCAGGGGCAGCCACCGTTCCGGGCGCCGCACCATGGGGCATCGGCGGCCGCCCTGGTCGGCGGCGGCACCCGTCCCCGGCCTGGCGAGGTCAGCCTGGCGCACCATGGCGTGCTGTTTCTTGACGAGCTGCCCGAGTTCGATCGCAGGGCCCTGGAATCGCTGCGCGAGCCGCTGGAAACGGGCCGGGTGGCCATCGCGCGGGCTCGGCATACCGTGCAGTATCCGGCGCGTTTCCAACTGGTGGCCGCCATGAATCCCTGCCCATGCGGCTGGCGTGGCCACCCGGCGCGGCCCTGTACCTGTACGCCCGACCAGGTGGCTCGCTACGTCGGCAAGTTGTCGGGACCGCTGCTCGACCGGCTGGATTTGGCGATCGAATTGCCGGCCGCCGCCCCGGACTGGCTTGACAGCCCGCCCGGCGAGTCGTCCGAGGCGGTGCGCGCCCGGGTGGCCCGCTGCCGCGAGCGCCAAGAGGGCCGTCAGGGCGGGCCGAATGCGGGATTACAGGGGGCCGACCTGGACGCCTGCTGCGCCCTGGATGCCGACGCGCGCGGCCTGCTGCAGCAAGCCATGCAGCGGCTGCACGGCTCGGCCCGGGCGTCCCTGCGGGCCTTGCGGGTGGCCCGCACGGTGGCGGACCTGGACGGCCAGGAGCGCGTCCAGGTCCGCCATGTGGCCGAGGCCCTGCAATACCGCTGCACCCTGCGCTAAGGTCCCGTCTTTTCCGCAGATTCGACAAAAAACCCAAAACCACCATATAATCAAGGGCTTTTCCTGGTTCGCCAGGGAAAAACCAGAAGTGGATCCAGGTACGGCAAGCCTTGCCCCGAGCAAGCACCTGTGGTTCATGTATTTAACAAAACTAGGAATCATCATGCCCAAGATGAAAACCAAGAAAAGCGCGTCGAAGCGCTTTCAGGTTCGCGGCAGCGGGTCGATCAAGCGTGGCCAGGCTTTCAAGCGCCACATCCTGACCAAGAAGACCACCAAGAACAAGCGCCAGCTGCGCGGTTCGACGGCGGTTCATGAAACCAACGTGGCCTCCGTCAAGGCCATGATGCCTTTCGCTTGATAGGAGATCCACTATGCCTCGCGTCAAACGCGGCGTTACCGCCCGTGCTCGTCATAAGAAAGTCATCTCTGCTGCCAAGGGTTACCGTGGCCGCCGCGGCAATGTATTCCGCATCGCCAAGCAGGCGGTCATGCGCGCCGGGCAATATGCCTACCGCGACCGCCGCAACAAGAAGCGCACCTTCCGCGCCCTGTGGATCACCCGTATCAACGCCGCCGTGCGTGAACAGGGCATGAGCTACAGCGTGTTCATCGCCGGCCTGAAAAAGGCCTCGATCGAGCTCGACCGCAAGGTGCTGGCCGATCTGGCCGTGCGCGACAAGGCCGGCTTTGCCGCCATCGTGCAGCAAGCCAAGGCAGCATTGGCCGCCTGATCGTGCGCTGATCGCATCGCGCATCGCTGCAAACGGGGCTTGTTGGCCCCGTTTGCGTTTTGCCGCCGGGCGTAGCGTTGGGGGCATTGTTTTTAGGCTGTGATTCCATGACTCTATTGGCTGATGACCTGGTTTCCCAGGCCCAAGAACGCTTCGCCGCGGCGCCCGATGCCGTTGCCCTGGAAAACGCCAAGGCGCGTTTCCTGGGCAAAGAGGGCGCACTGACCATGCTGCTCAAAGAGTTGGGCAAGCTCGACCCCGAACAGAAGCGCGAATCGGGCGCGCGCATCAACCAGGCCAAGCAGCGGATCGAAGCCCTGCTGAACGAGCGCCGCGCCCAATTGGCACAGGCCGAACTCGACACGCGCCTGGCTGCCGAAACCATTGATGTCACCTTGCCCGGCCGTGGCAGGGCCTTGGGCGGCATCCATCCCATTGCCCGCAGTTGGGAACGCGTCGAAGAGATCTTCCGCTCGATTGGTTTCGATGTGGCCGACGGCCCCGAGATCGAGAACGACTGGACCAACTTCACGGCACTGAACAATCCGCTGGACCACCCGGCGCGCTCCATGCAGGATACGTTCTACGTCGACCTGCAAGACGGCGACGGCCTGCCGTTGCTGCTGCGCACGCATACCAGCCCCATGCAGGTGCGCTATGCGCGCATGCACCAGCCGCCCATCAAGGTCATTGCACCGGGGCGCACCTATCGCGTCGACAGCGACGCCACCCATTCGCCCATGTTCCACCAAGTGGAAGGGCTATGGATCGCCGAAGACATCTCGTTTGCCGACCTGAAAGGGGTCTACACCGATTTCCTGCGTCGCTTCTTCGAAAGCGACGATCTCGTCGTGCGCTTCCGTCCGTCATTCTTCCCGTTCACCGAGCCATCGGCCGAAATCGACATGATGTTCACCTCGGGCCCGAACCGCGGCCGCTGGCTGGAAATCTCGGGCTCGGGCCAGGTGCATCCGCAAGTCGTGCGCAATTTCGGCCTCGACCCCGAGCGCTACATCGGCTTCGCATTCGGCTCCGGCCTCGAGCGCCTGACCATGCTGCGCTACGGGGTCAACGACCTGCGCCAGTTCTACGAAGGCGACCTGCGCTTCTTGCGCCAGTTCAACGAATAACCGACGGCTGATCATGCAATTTCCCGAATCCTGGCTGCGCGCCCTGGTCAATCCCGCGATCGCAACCGACGAACTGGCACACCGGCTTACCATGGCCGGCCTGGAAGTCGAAGAAACCGCACCGGCCGCGCCGCCATTTACCGGCGTGGTGGTGGCGCGTATCACGGCCATTGCCCCGCATCCCGATGCCGACAAGCTGCGCGTCTGCCAGGTCGACGACGGATCGGGCCAGGCCTTGCAGATCGTGTGCGGCGCGCCCAATGCGGCGCAAGGCCTGACGGTGCCGTTGGCACGCGTGGGCGCGGAACTGCCCGGCGGCATCCAGATAGGCCAGGCCAAGATGCGCGGCGTGCAGTCGGCCGGCATGCTGTGTTCGGCGCGCGAATTGGGCTTGTCGCAAGATCATGCAGGCCTGCTCGAGCTTCCGGCCAGCCTGGCGCCCGGCCAGCCGCTGCGCGAGGCGCTCGACCTGGACGACACGCTGTTCACCCTGAAGCTGACCCCCAATCGCGCCGATTGCCTGTCCATCCTGGGCGTGGCGCGCGAAGTCGCCGCCCTGACCGGCGCGCCGCTGTCGGTGCCCACCGCCGTGGCGGTGCCCGTCACGCTGGCCGACCGCATCCCCGTCACCATCCAGGCGCCCGACCTGTGCGGCCGCTTCGCCGGCCGTGTCATCCGCGGCGTGAATGCGCGTGCCGCCACGCCAGCCTGGATGAAGACGCGCCTGGAACGCGCCGGGCAACGGTCTGTTTCGGCACTGGTCGATATTTCCAACTACGTCATGCTCGAGCTGGGCCGCCCCTCGCATGTGTTCGATCTCGACAAGATCCACGGCAGCATCGACGTGCGCTGGGCGCGCGAAGGCGAGACCCTGGAACTGCTCAATGGCCAGACGGTCGAGCTCAACAGCAAGGTTGGCGTCGTGGTAGCGGGCCAGCAGGTCGAGAGCCTGGCCGGCATCATGGGCGGCCAAGCGACCGCTGTCACGCTGGATACCGCCAACATCTATGTCGAGGCCGCCTTCTGGTGGCCCGAGTCGATTGCGGGCCGCGCACGTCGCTACAAGTTCAGTTCCGAGGCCAGCCATCGCTTCGAGCGCGGCGTCGATTACGCCAGCATTCCCGAGCACCTGGAATTCATCGCGCGCCTGATCATCGACATCTGCGGCGGCCAGGCCGGCCCGATCGACGACCAGGTCGCCAACCTGCCGAACCGCGAGCCGGTGCGCATGCGACTGTCGCGCTGCCACCGCGTGCTGGGCGTGCCCGTGCCGCAGGCCGAGGTCGCACAGATATTCACCCGCCTGGGCCTGCCGTTTCGGGTCGAGGGCGACGATTTCATCGTCGAGCCGCCGTCCTACCGCTTCGACCTGTTGTTGGAAGAGGACCTGATCGAAGAGGTCGCCCGCATCTACGGCTTCGAGCGCCTGCCCGACGTGCCGCCGATGGCGCGCGCCCAGATGTTCTCTCAGCCCGAGCAACGGCGCGGCCCGCACGCGCTGCGCCGCCTGGCTGCCGCGCAAGACTATCAAGAAGTCGTCAACTACAGCTTCGTCGAGGCCGACTGGGAACGCGATTACGCCGGCAACGACGATCCTGTGCGGCTGCTCAATCCCATTGCCAGCCATTTGTCGGTAATGCGTTCCGGCCTGATCGCGGGCCTGGTGGCCAACATTCGCTACAACGCCAACCGCAAGCAATCGCGGGTGCGCGTGTTCGAGCTGGGACGCGTGTTCCTGCGCGATGCCGCGCATCAAGACGGCCCGCTCGACGTGGCGGGCGTGCGCCAGCCGCTGCGCCTGGCCGGCGCGGCCTGGGGCCCGGCAGTCGAAGAGCAGTGGGGCGTGCCGACGCGGCATGTGGACTTCTACGACGTGAAAATGGACGTGCAGGCACTGTTCGGCGCGCGTGCGGCCCAGTTGCGTTTCGAGGTTGCCGGCCATCCCGCGCTGCATCCCGGCCGCAGCGCCCGCATCGACCTGGATGGGCAGGCGGTGGGCTGGATCGGCGAACTGCATCCGCGCTGGGCGCAGCAGGCCGACCTGCCGCACCCGCCGGTGGTATTCGAACTCGAGGTCGAGGCACTGTCGCAAGGGCGCCTGCCGCAAGTGCGCGAGCTGTCGCGCCAGCCGGTGGTGGTGCGCGACCTGGCGCTGTGGGTGGGCCTGTCGGTCAGCGCCCAGTCCATGCTGGACACGGTGGCTGCTGCCATCGCAGCCGACCCGCAACTGGCCGTGGTGCAAGATGCCCGCCTGTTCGACGTATGGCGCGACAAGCCGCAAGAGGGCCGCCCGGCCACTGAAAAAAGCCTTGCGTTCCGTTTCTGGCTACAGGACACTGAGGTCACGCTGGACGAAGCCCGCGTCACCGATTGCCTGGCCCGCATCAACCAGGCGCTGGCCGATGCCCACGGCGCGCGCCAGCGTACTTGAACCATGGGGACTACTATGCTTGCCGAGCCGCGTACCCTGACCAAGGCCGAACTCGCCGAATTGCTGTTCGAGCGTGTTGGCCTGAACAAGCGCGAAGCCAAAGATATTGTCGATACATTCTTCGAAGAAATCCGCGATGCCCTGGCGCGCGGCGATTCGGTAAAGCTGTCGGGCTTCGGCAATTTCCAGGTGCGCAACAAGCCGCCGCGTCCCGGGCGCAACCCCAAGACGGGCGAGACCATCCCCATCGCGGCACGGCGCGTCGTCACCTTCCATGCCAGCCAGAAATTGAAGAGCGTGGTCGAGCAAGCCGAACCCGCATCGGGTGCAGACGACGGCGGGGAGTGATACGCTTTGTCGGCAATTGTTATCGGCTCATGACGCACCACGGCATAAAATCTTCCCATGACTCGTCCCGAACCCACCGTTGCGCTTCCTCCCATTCCCGCCAAACGTTACTTCACGATAGGCGAAGTCAGTGACCTCTGCGGCGTCAAGCCGCACGTGCTGCGCTACTGGGAGCAGGAATTCACCCAGCTCAAGCCGGTGAAGCGCCGCGGCAACCGCCGCTATTACCAGCACCACGAAGTCTTGCTGATCCGCCGCATCCGTTCGCTGCTGTATGAGCAGGGCTTCACCATCAGCGGCGCACGCAACCGGCTGGGCGATGCGCGTGATACGCCGCACGACCAGGACGCCGCCGTGCGCCTGACCGGTGCCGAGATCCAGGCCTTGCGCGCCGAATTGGGCAACGTGTCGGCCATGCTGTCCGAGGCCTTGGGCACGCAGCCCACCGGCAACGACGCGCGCTGAATCCGGCTTTTTCGGTACGCAAAAACCTGCCCCGTACGGTGCAGGTTTTTTTCAGTTCTGATATACTCTTCTTCTTTCGGGGCGTAGCGCAGCCTGGTAGCGCACTTGCATGGGGTGCAAGGGGTCGCGAGTTCGAATCCCGCCGTCCCGACCAGCAGTTCCAAGGCCGTTAGTGATAGTAATCACTAACGGCCTTTCTCTTTGTGGCGTTGTGGTTTTGTGGCTGGGGCGCATTACTATTACTGGGCAAGTGAATTCAGCGAGGCTTGCCCACGCGACGTGAAGCGAGCCGGGGAGCACCAGCATTAATGGTCAACCAGTTGGTTGTTGGCGCCTCTTTGCGTGCTGCCCAGTCGTCGCCGATTTTCAGGACGAGAACGTCCTTGGTCTCGTGAGCGCCGACATCACCCATATCGCGGAAGGCCTCTTGCCAAATTTCATGGGCGACCAGAAAAGTTTTCGCGAACACCCCAATTCCTTTTGAGTCGATCCACAACGGAGCCGCATTGCCGTCAATGCGGTTTTGGATGTTCTTCACCAAGCGCTGAGCCAGAGCGAGATTGTCTTTCGATGCAGAAATCAGGATGAGATAATTGCCTTGCTCGGGGGTGTTGCTCTGCTGGGCGGGAGTGGGGCCGCTTTCAAACGGGTTTTCAGGCATGGTCAGTCTCGGTGGGTAGTTGCTGTTGCAAGGCTTCAATCATATTCCTCCGCGTGAAGAAAACCGCGCAAGCACCCCGGGGACGCTATGATCACGTCCTTGCGACCCACACAGAAAGGACGGTTATGGCCAACAAACTGGCACTGCTTGCGCTGGGGGGCCTGCTGGCCTTGACGGGCTGCTCGTCGAACCTTATCTCTGAGTTCAAGGCCGACACTGACGGGCGGGAAAGCCGCAACAGCGATCTGGCGCCCAAGGCGCTTGCGACATGTGTCAGGCCGTACCTTGAGAAGACGTCTTCGGTGGGCGACAGCAAGCCGGAATTGCGCATGCAGGTATTTGGCGATCGGTGGGAGGCATGGCGGCTGTATGCCACCAACGGCACTCGCACCGTATACCTGACCGAGTTCGAGCCTCGGTCCGAGAACGGCAGCACCGGCACGCTCTTCTATTCGAAGAGCTTCAACAACATTGATGAACTGCGCGCGAATTTCCTGGCAGGCATGCAAGCCTGCAAAGGGTAAGAATCCTGCGATGCGGGCACGAAATACTTCGTGTCCGCCTCCGGCTCGCCGTGCTACAAGAGATTTGCCACTTATAGAACTTGTGGCACACCTTTTGGAGAGCCATATGGACATGTCAAAAGGTAGGCTGGTAGACGGACACAATGTCCATTGTGACGTCATCCAATTATCGACGGGGCTATTCAAGCTCGAAATCACGACCCGACCCAAGGACGCCGAAATGGCGGAACGAGTATGGCAGCTACCCCGAGCCCGGGTGTTCATCGTCCAGGATGAAGCTGAGCACGAGGCGAGGGCTGTCTTGCGTTCGGTCTGGGCGATTGACGAGGCAGGACAACCAACCTTCCTGCTTTCATAGCAAAAATGGCGCCAGCCTTCGTGCGATCCTGGCAGGTGCGCACGAAGGCTTCGCGCCATCGCGAGCCTGTACCCGCAGCTCGTCGGTTGCGTTGCCGGGCTGAACCCAGGAGAGCAGGATCATGGCAAACGAGCAGAGATACGCATTTGAGGTCGTCGAGGACGCGGGTCGTTACCGGTGGCGCATCACCACGATGGAATTTCCGGGCACGCGCGGCCAGGTCGACTTCTCGGATGAGGATTTCGCTACCGAGGATGACGCGCGGGAAGCAGGGCGCAGAGTTCTAGAGGGCCTCATCGAAGGCTGAAGTAACGTATTCATGGGCAGTGCGTGGCCATTTCCGTCAACTTCCTATCGCAGGCCGATCATCACGCGGACGGTTTGTTCGGCTCGGCTTGAGCCGTCTTGCTTGCCGCGTCGTCCTTCTGTTGCTGCGTTTGCTGCTCTTGCTGTTTGTCGGGCGCTTGCCCTGGCCCAGGGTGCGCCGTCGTTACTGGATTGCCTAATGGTTAATTGAAACAATCGCTGGGCAACCAGCTATACACTGAATAAATTGAAATGCTCCAGGAGATCGCCATGCCCAAGCCAAGTGACCGAGCCGCGAAAGATCGCTGGGATAACGAAGGCGGTTCGCAAATTGCCGAGCTGGCCAGATCATTTGCCATAGAGCGGCTAGAGGACTCCGAGCGACGCATTCTTGCGTTCCTGGGGGCTTCGGTCCTGAGCTTGTGGGACGAGCTTCCCGACGATGCGCGCCAAAAGGTCTTGAATCGGGATCTGGTTCAAAAAACCTTTGACGAGTCTGTCGTGAAGGCTCGCATAGCCAGCCTGTTCAAAACGTGATCGCGCCGCTTCGAGCCGGGCGCTACGTGGTGCGTCCCGTAGCGGGCGTGGCCAAGTACGCCTGCACGTTTTCTACAGAAGGACCGACTTGGTGCACCGCTTCTTGCAGTTGCTCGACGGTGATGCCGAGTTCCTGGCTCCAGTAATGGCGTTCCCATTCTTCGTCGATGTTCACGCGTGACCGATCGCGCGGGCCCCGGTCGTGCAAATTGTCGTTCATGGAAATCTCCTTGCAAGGTCAGTTGCCATGGATACCAGCAAGCACCATGCCCTGGGGCTGTTACATCAAGTAAGGGTAATTCCGTCCTACCTTGAAGCGCCAACTGCACTACAGTGGGTCGCGCCGTGAGTTTTCTGATCGGCGCAACCACCAAGGAGAACGATATGTCCAATAGCCCTATGAAGGCCTGGAGCGACTACAAACCGAGCAAAACCATCTGGCTATGGTCCTGCGTGGGCGCAGCAGTGTTGACGATGATTGTCGGCTTCAGCGCCGGCGGCTGGGTAACCGGAAGCACCGCTGTCAAGCAGGCCGAGGCTTCTACCGAAACGGCCGTGGCCCAACTGGCGGCAGGCATTTGCGTGCACCGCTTCATGGCCGCGCCCGATGCGCAGGCCGCATTGGCCGCACTGCAGGGCGCCGATTCGTGGAAGCGCGACTCGATGATCGAAAAAGGCGGCTGGGTGACGTTTGCCGATGCCAAGGCGCCAGTGGACGGCGCCGCCGGCCTGTGCGCCAGCAAGCTGATGGAGTCGGGCACGTCGGCCACCACGACGCCCGCCGTGCCGCGCACCAGCGGCGCTTCCTGATGAATACGGTGCCAGCACCCGCGGATGCCTGGCACCAGCCACACCTGCTGCAGGGGCGTGGAAGCTAGTAGGGGCCGCTGCCTGACGCAGGCGCGGCAGGTGCCTGGCCCTTGAAGTCCGCAGCCAGCTTTTCCGTGGCGCGGGCCAGCAGCGTGGCGTCCACGCCCACGGCCACGAAGGTGGCGCCCAGTTCCAGGTAGTGGCGCGCTTGCGCGGGGTCGGCATGCAAGATGCCGGCGGCCTTGCCTGCCTGCACGATGCGCACGATCGCATCGTCGATCATGGCGCAGACATCGGCGTGGCCCGGATTGCCCAAGTGCCCCATGCTGGCCGACAAGTCGGCAGGCCCGATGAATACACCATCTACGCCATCCACCGCCAGGATGTCATCCAGCGCCTGTACGCCCTGTGGCGTCTCGATCTGCACCAACAGGCACATTTCGTCGTTGGCGCGCTGCAGGTAGCCGGGAATGCGGTTCCAGCGCGACGAGCGCGCCAGGGCGCTGCCCAGGCCGCGTATGCCATGCGGCGGATAGCGCATGGCGCCCACGGCGGCGGCGGCCTCCTGGGCCGACTGGATCATGGGCACCAACAAGGTCTGCGCGCCGGCGTCGAGTATCTGCTTGATCTGGACGAAGTCGTTCCAGGGCGGGCGCACCACTGGCGCAACCGGGTAGGCCGCTACGGCTTGCAACTGCCCCAGCAGGGTTTGCAGTGTGTTGGGCGCGTGCTCGCCATCGAGCAGCAGCCAATCGAAGCCGGCGCCGGCGCAGATTTCCGCGGTATAGGCATTGGCCAGGCCGGCCCACAGGCCGATTTGCGGGTGCCCGACGCGCAGGGCGCGCTTGAATCGATTGGTCAGGATGTCCATGGGGGCTGGTGTCATACGAATCGGCAGTTGACGGAGCCGAGCGGGCCGTAATCGACGGCAAAGGTGTCGCCGGGATGCGCGAATACCGGGCGGGTGAACGAGCCCGACAGAATCACCTGCCCGGGTTCGAGCGTGACGCCGCGCGGCCCCAGCTTGTTGGCCAGCCACACGACGCCATGGGCGGGGTGGTTCAGCACGCCTGCGGCCAGGCCGGTTTCTTCTACCACCGCGTTGCGCGACATGATGGCGCCTACCCAGCGCAAGTCCATCTCGTGGATGCGCACCGGGCGTCCGCCCAGCACTACGCCCGCGTTGGCGGCGTTGTCGGCGATGGTGTCGAATACTTTGCGCGGCCGCTTGGTATCGGGATCGATCTGGTGCGAGCGGGCATCGATGATCTCGAGCGCCGGCACCACATAGTCGACCGCGTTGTAGACGTCGGTCAGGGTGACGCCCGGGCCGCGCAAAGGCTTGGCCAGGATGAAAGCCAATTCGACTTCCAGCCGCGGCACGATGAATCGCTGGGCCGGGATATCGCCTTCGCCAAAGAACATGTCATCGAGCAGGGTGCCGTAGTCGGGTTCGTCGATCTGCGATGCCTGCTGCATGGCGCGCGAGGTCAGCCCGATCTTGTGGCCCTTGATGCTGCGGCCTTCGGCGATTTTCAGTTCCAGCCATTGCCGCTGCACGGCGTAGGCATCGTCGATGGTGATTTCGGGGTGGTCCAGCGAAATCTGGCGGACCTGGGTGCGGCTGCGTTCGGCCTGGTGCAGGCGCGCCGCAAGGGCTTCGATGGTGGATGCGTCGAGCATGGGCGTGTTCCGGGTGAATGAATAAGGGGATCAGGCGGGTTCGGCCACCAGGGTATTGACCAGCCGGCCCACGCCCTCGATCTCGGTGACGACTTCGTCGCCGGGCAGGACGTTGACGATGCCATCGGGCGTGCCGGTCAGGATCAGGTCGCCAGGCGACAGCGTCATGAAGCTGCTGAAGTACGCGATCAGCGCGGGCACGTCGAAGACCATGTCGCGCGTGTTGCCGCGCTGGGTTTCCCGGCCGTTCACCGTGGTGCGCAGCATCAGGTTCATGGGGTCGGGAATGTCGTCGCGATCCACCAGCCAGGGGCCCAGGGGCGTGCATGTGTCGCGGCTTTTGACGCGCAGGTTGGGGCGGTACCAGTTTTCCAGGTAGTCGCGCAGCGCATAGTCGTTGGCCACCGTGTAGCCGGCCACGTGTTCGTAGGCATGCGCGCGAGGGATGTTGCGGCCGGACTTGCCGATTACCACGGCAAGTTCGCACTCGTAATGCATCATGGCCACATCGGCGGGCCGATGAGTCTGCGCGCGATGGCCGACGAAAGCATTGGCCGCCTTCAGGAAGCCCAGCGGTTCTTCGGGGGCCTTGAAGGCCAGTTCCTTGGCATGGTCGGCGTAGTTGATGGCCAGCGTGAAGGTGGTGCGCGGCTCGATGGGCGGCAACCATTCGACCTGGTCTTGCGCCACGGTGCGGCCGTCGGCCAGGCGCAGCCCGGTGCCGCCATGCTCGGTAGCCAGGTGGATATTGCCTTGGTAGCGGATGCGGGCGTGTTTCACTGGAGCTCCTGCGCGGCGACCAGGCGATTGGCCAGGCGGCCCAGCTTGCCGATGGTGATTTCATATTGCTGGCCCGCGCGCGCCTGCGGCTCGCCCGCGGGTATACCGGCCAGCAGCACGTCGCCCGCCTGCAGGGTCATGAAACGGGTGACATCGGCGATCAGGCGGGCGGCGGGCCTTACCCAGTTGCGGGTAGATGCATGTTGCACCACCCGGCCGTCGACGGACACCTGGATATCCAGGTCGTCGGGGTTGGCCACCTGGCTGCGCGGCACGACCGGCCCCATGGGGCAGAACCCGTCGCGGCATTTCTGCTTGATGGCAGGCCGGTAATAGCTGGCATGGGGCACGTACAGATCGGCCACGATGCGATAGCCCTGCACGTAGTCGAGCGCATGGTCGGCATCCACGCGGCTGGCAGTGCGGCCGAACACGATGCCCAGGCAGGCACCCACGACGACGGTGCCGGCGTCGGGGGGCAGGGCGATATCGTCGCCATCGGCGGCATAGGTGTTGGCTGGCTTGATGTACAGCACGGGCGCGCGCGGCGGCGCTTTGTACGGGGCCTGATTGACGGCGTCGCCCAAGGCGGCCAGCGCATCGGCGTCGTTGAGCAGCACGCCGGCCACGGTGCGCGGCTGCTCGCCCGTGGGGGGCTGGCAAAGCGCCGCATAAGAAAACGAACGGGTCATGGGGTCTCCTTGGGGCGATGCGTGCTGTCGCGTCGGCCGTGGTACCTGCAGGCTAGTCCCTGCATATTATTAACATGTTATCTATTATCCGGAAACTGCCGCGTGCTGGCAAGTGGCACCCCGGGCTTGACAAGCATCGTGCAAAGGGCGAAGAATAAAAAATGAGAATTCAGTCCATCAGACGGACATGCTGCCATTGACGAGAGATTTCCCATGCACCGCCACGCCATCACCTTGATTTTTTCCGACGGCGAGTCGCGCCGCTTCGATGCCGAGCCGGGCGCCGGGCTGGTGCCGGCCGCCGAGCAGGCCGGCTATCACTTGCTGGCCGATTGCGGCGAAGGCAACTGCGGCACCTGCATGGCCTCGCTGCTGTCCGGGTCGGTCAGCCTGGGCGAGTACGACCGATACACGCTGGTGGACGAAGACCGCGCCAGCGGCGCGATCCTGCCGTGCGTGAGTTCGCTGGATGGCCCCTGCGTGATCGAGTTTCCGTACGAGTTCTCCGAATGCATGGCGGCCCAGGCGGCGCCCGCGCGGGGCTGTATTGCCGGGGTGCAGCGCGTGGCGGCGCAGACATTGCGGCTGGACGTGACGCTGGAGCAGGCCCCCGATTTCCTGCCGGGGCAGTATGTGCACCTGGGGCCGCCGCAGGCCGATTGGACGCGCGCCTTTTCCATGGCCAATGCACCGGGCGCCGACTGCCTGAGTTTCTATGTGCGCGAACTGGATAACGGGCGCTTTTCAGGCTGGCTGGGCCAGGTGGACATCGGACAGGAGATCAGCGTGGGAGCGCCGCGCGGCGCGTTCTTCCTGCGTGACGAAGCACGTCCGCGCCTGTTCGTGGCCGGCGGCACGGGCCTGGCACCCATCATGTCGATGCTGCAGGTGCTGGCGGACTCGCCCGCGCCAGAGGCGCCCCTGCACATCGTGGTCGGCGCACGCAGCGGCGCCCACTTGTTTGCCCGCGACAAACTGGCCGAGCTGGCGGCGCGCATTCCCGGCGCCCAGGTGCACTGGGCCGCCGAGCACGACGCGCCGGCCGGCTGCCATGCCGGCCGCGTCACCGACCTGATCGAGGCCATGGCGCTTGCCGCCGATACGCGCGCCTACGTCTGCGGTCCGCCCGCCATGGTGGAAGCGGTGCGGCAATCGGTGGTCAAGGCCGGCGCGGCGGGGACCGACGTGCTGTGCGAAAGATTCAGTTGAACCAGATATGGCGCGTACCGCCAGGTGCGTGCTTCTTGTTGATTTCAATGGAGGCCTGAATGAGCGGCAAGACTTACGAACACTATGTGGACCTGAAAAAGGGCTTGGTCAGCCGGGACATGTTCTTCCAGGAAGGCGTGTATCGCGACGAATTGGAAAAACTGTTTCCCCGGGTGTGGCAGTTTGTCGGCCATGAAAGCCAGATTCCCAATCCTGGCGACTATTTCGCCTCGCGCATGGGCGAGGAATCGGTGATTCTGTGCCGTGACAAAAAGCAGCAGATCCACGTGTTCCTGAATTCGTGCCGCCACCGTGGCATGAAGGTCTGTCTGTACGACGAAGGCAATACGTCGCTGTTTACCTGCCCCTACCATGCCTGGAGCTACACGCTCGACGGCAAGCTGCAGGGCGTGCCCATGTACAAGACCATTTACGAAGGTTGCATGGAAAAGGCCGACTGGGGCCTGATCGAGCCGCCCAAACTGTGCAATTACAAGGGCACCATCTGGGCCAACTGGGATCCGGAAGCGCCTGATTTCCTGGCCTACCTGGGCGATGCCAAAGAGCACCTGGACCTGGCGCTGGATTGCCGCGATGGCCGCGAGGGGGGCTCGGAAGTTTTTGGCGGCATCACCAAGTGGATCATCCCGTGCAACTGGAAATTCCCGGCCGAGAATTTCATGGGCGACACATACCACAACGTCAGCCATAAATCGGTGGACCTGATCGGCATCGGGCCCAGCGCCAAGGCCGATGTCAAGGGCCGGCGCGACAACGAGCTGGAACACGCCAAGCACTTGTGGATCAACTTCCCGCAGGGCCACGGCGTGCATAGCGCCATCATGCCCGAGGGACAGGAATACGTGGAGTCATTCAAGGACAACCCCGAGGTCGAGGCTTACTTCCGCCAGTGCTTCGAAGAACGGCGCAAGCGCCTGGGCGACAAGTCGCGCCTGCGCCCGTTCGTGGGCACGATTTTTCCGAACACCTCGTTTCACGGCAACCAGCCGCGCTCGATCTTTGTATGGCACCCGCACGGGCCCGACAGCGTCGAGGTCTGGCGCTTCTTCCTGGTGGACAAGGATGCGCCGCCGGCGGTGAAGGATTTCCTGCGCCACTACTACATGCGCTATTCGGGCCCGGCCGGCATGACCGAACAGGACGACATGGAAAACTGGAATTACGCCACGGCCGCGAGCCGCGGCACCATCGCGCGGCGCTACCCGTACAACTACCAGCAATCGCTGGGCAAGTCGGCCGTCAACGATCCGGTGCCGGGCAATGTCTGCCTGCAAGTGGGCGAAGAGAACCCGCGTGCTTTGTACAACCGCTGGCGCGACTACATGGAGGGCAAGGATTGGGACGACTTGCTGGGCAAGAACGATCCCATGTACCAGCCCACGCAGGGTTGAGCCGCCGGCAGCCATTCCAGGAGCATGTGATGAACACCCAGGTTTCCCCCGTGCCGGCGCGCCAGGCGCACGGCGACGCCACCCGCCACGAGCCGGCCGCCATGCAGCGCTTGCTGCTGCGGCTGGAGGTCGAAGAATTTCTTTATCGCGAAGCCGACCTGATCGATACGCGGCGTTTCGACGATTGGCTGGCCACGCTGGCCGACGATCTCAGCTATTTCATGCCGATCCGCCGCAACGTCAAGTTCGGCACCCATGACGAGCGCGAGAACACGCGGCAGGGCCGCGACATCAGTTGGTTCGACGAAGACAAGTGGACCTTGCGCAAGCGCGTCGAACAGATCCAGACGGGCGTGCACTGGGCCGAAGAGCCGCTGTCGCGCGTCTGCCATACGGTAAGCAATGTGCGCGTGCACGCAGTACGCGACTTGCCCGATGGCGGTTGCGAGGTCGATGTGGGATCGCGCTTTCTGGTGTACCAGAACCGCGTCGAGTACGAGACCCACTTCTTCGTGGGCAAGCGCAACGACACGCTGCGCCGCCAGGCGGGCGGGCCCTGGCAGCTGGCCCGCCGCGAGATCATCCTGGACCAGAACGTGCTGCTGGCCAAGAACCTTACCGTGTTCTTCTAAGCCGCGCCGGGCGCCTTGCCCGCATGGCCCAGCAGGGCGGACAGCTCGGCCGATGCCTGGGTGACCAGGGCGGCCAATGACGCCACGCGGTCCTTGTCCAGCCGCACCGCCGGGCCGAATACGCCGATCGAGCCGGCCACCATACCGGCCTGGTCGAAGAACGGCGCGGCCACGGCGGTAGCGCCCCGGATCAGTTCGTCGTGGCTTTCGGCATAGCCCTTCTTGCGCACTTGCGCCAGGTCGCGCTGCAGGCGGGCGGGCTCGATGTCCAGGTTCTGGCTGTAGCGCGCGAGCTGCGCCCCGGATGGCCCGGAGAAGGCCAGGATGGCGCGTCCGCTGGCGCCGCGTTCGATTTTTTCACTGTAGCCCACGCCGCGCTTGAAGCTCAGCGGCTGGGGGCAGGGTAGTTCGGCCACGCAAAGCCGCAGTTCGCCCTGGGGGATGAACAAGGCCACGGTTTCGCGGGTTTGTTCCCAGACTCGCTGCAGCACGGGCTGCGCCAGGCGGGGCAGGTCCAGGCCGGCCGTCCAGATGTGCGCCAGGCGGCCCACCGCGGGGCCCAGGCTGAAGCGCTGGGGATCGCCCTCGGACACGATGAAACCCTGGTTTTCCAGCGTGTACAGCAGGCGGTACAGCGTGGGGCGGCTCAGGTCGACGCGCTGGGCGAGTTCGATGGCAGAGAGCTGGAAATCTTCGGGGGTAAAGGCTTGCAGGATGGCCAGGGCGCGATCGACGGCGCGCACGCCTTCGGGAATTTTTTCCATGGACGATATGGCAATGGGCTGGGTAAGGGTTTTCGATAGATTGATCATAGTCCATTGTATGGACTTAAATCTCATAAATAAGTTAACAAGTTAATCACAACGCATTCCAGGAGACATCATGAGACTTCCCCACTTGATTGCGGCCTGCTGCCTGGCGGCCGTTACCCATGCGCTGCCCGCGGCGGCCTACCCGGACAAGCCCGTCAATGTGGTGGTCGGCTTCGCGCCGGGCGGCACCAACGACATCCTGGCGCGCCTGGTGTCTTCGGAACTGGAAAAGCGCCTGGGCCAGCCTTTCATCGTCGAGAACAAGCCCGGCGCCAACTCGATGATCTCGGCCAACTACGTGAAGGCTGCGCCCAATGACGGCTACACGCTGCTGGTGATATCCAGTGGCGGCCTGACGGTGAACCCGGCGGTGTACAAGCCCGGACGGCTGACGTACGACCCGGTAAAAGACTTCACGCCGATCGCACTGCTGGCGAAGTTCCCGCTGGTGATCACCACCGGCCCCAAGCTGAAGGACGTGAAGTCGGTGGCCGAGCTGATCGCGCTGCAGAAGTCGCAGAAAATGCCGCTGACGCATGGCGTGGCAACGTCGACGTTCCAGTTGGCGGCGGAGTTGATGGCGACGATGGCGGGTGTGGACTTCACCCATGTGCCTTACCGGGGCTCGGGGCCGGTGGTGGTGGACCTGACCGGCGGGCAGATCGACCTGGCCTTCCTGGACAGCGCCGCGGTGATCCCGTCGGTGAATGCGGGGCGCTTGCACGCGCTGGCCGTGACCACCATCGAACGCTCTCCGGTGCTGCCCGATGTGCCCACAGTGGCCGAATCGGGGCTGGCCGGCTACGACGTGCCGATCTGGAGCGCGCTGGTGGCGCCGGCGGGCACGCCGCCTGAAGTGGTGCGCACCCTCAATGCCGCATTGGCCGATATCCTGAAACAACCCGAGATCAAAGAGCGCTACCAACAGTTGGGCATGGATACGGGTTCGGCCGACGGCGAAGTGCTGGGCCGGGCCATTTCCACCGATATCGAACGTTGGACCAAAGTGGCGCGCGACGCCGGCATCCAGCTCGAATAAGCCGGCGGCACAAGGCCGCGGCACCAGCGGGCCGCGGCGCCGTGCTTCAGGCCTGGCGTGCCTGCAGGTATTGGCGGTAGTTGTTGTGCTTCAGGTTCAGTACCGGGTCGGCCTCTTCCAGTTGCAGGCTCAGGCCTAGCGGTAATAGCGCCATCAGCGGCGCCGTGTAGGCGCGCAGCGCGGCGAACACCCGTTCGGCCGCGCGCTGTTTTTCAGCGGCGTCACGGCCATGACCGATCTTGATGGTGACATGGATGAAGGTGTTGTCCGGATGGCCATCGACGATCAGGTAGTCTTCAATGGCAATGGCGCGCGTGCGCGCGCCGGCCAGGGGGAACACGCTGCCGTCGTCGATGGCGCTGTCCTGCACGGTGCGCATCAGCTGGGGCACGTCCAGGCGCGGACGCAGGTTATTGGAATACTCGATCCAGATATGGGGCATGGCGGTCTCCGAGCAATTTGATTATCATGTTAATGATAGTCAAATCCGCCATGCCCCACAATGAAAAAGCCCGCGCAGATTGTCTTGTATTGGCGTGTCGGCCGGCCGGCGCACCGGCCATGACACCCACCCTGCGCCAATTGCAGGCCTTTGCCCACGTCTATCGATTGGGCAGCCTGACCCAGGCCGCGCAAGCCATGCATGTGACGCAGTCGGCCGCCAGCGTGCTGTTGCAGCAGCTGGAAGAGGCGCTGGGCGTGCGCTTGTTCGACCGGACCTCTCGCACGCTGCGCCCCACGGATGCCGCCCATGAAGCCTACGCCATGGCGCAGCGCGTCTTGCGCGATGTCGATCAGCTGGTTGGCAACGCCCGCGGGCTGGCCGACCGCCGGCGCGGGCTGCTGCATTTCGCGGTGACCACTTCGGTGGCAGCTACGCTGATGCCGGTGGTGATCGAACAGTTTCAACAGCGCTATCCCGATATCCGCCTGGTGATGCACGACATGAGCCCCGACAGGCTGATCGCGCCGGTGCTCGAGCAGGATGTGGAATTCAGTATCGGCACGCCCGATGCGCGCGCCCCGGGCATTACGCTGACGCCGCTGCTGCGCGACCAGCTTGGCGTGGTGTGCCGCGACGATTCGCCGCTGGCCATCCGCAAGCGCCTGCGCTGGCGCGACCTGAGAGAGTTTCCGCTGATTACCGTACGGCACGGCAACGGCATACGCACGCTGATCGACAGCGCCATGTCGCAGACCGGTATCGATTTCCATCCCGCCTGGGAAGTGTCCTTCCTGTCGACTGCACTGGCCTTGACCGCGCGCGGCCTGGGCGTGTCGGTGCTGCCGGGGTACCTGGTCAGCGGGTTCCAGTATCCCAATCTGTTGACCCGGCCGCTGCACGAGCCGGCGGTCGAGCGCAGCCTGTATCTGGTGACACGCAAGGCGCACGCGCTGTCGCCGGCCGCCACGGCGCTGATCGGCATCTTCAATGAAATGCTGGCGCAGCCGCGCTGAATGGCGCGGCTGCGCCGCGAGTCTCATCTTGCAGGAATGTCGTCTTGCAGTTCAGTGCGCGGCGCCGCACAGCCGCGCCACCAGGGCGTTCGAATCGGCGGGCAGGGCATCACCGCGCCAGGCAACGTGCTGGTCGGGGCGCGACAGTAGCAATGCATGGCGGTACACCGCGGCGCGCGGGTCGCGGCGGTCGACATCCAGCACGGCCAGCGGCAGGCCGCGGGCCTGGGCGGCGCGCTGCAGCGGTCCGGCGTCGATGGCGGGGTCGAAGCGCAGCAAGGTATAGCCCGGGCCCAGCGCATCGTAAAGAGGCGTGCCGTCCTCCAGTTCGAAGTACGGCGTGCGGCAGCCGGGCACGGTGGCGGCCGTGAAGGCACCCATGGAATAACCCGGCGCCGGCTCGTCGTCGTAGTCAATCAGCGGCGAACGATCGTAGAAATAACCGAAGTTCAGCCCGGCGCAACAGTACTGCTGCACGTTCAGGTCATAGGCGGCGCGGCCCAGCGCCGTGCGCAGCGCCTCGCCCTGGGGGCCGGCTTGTTCGATGCCGTCCGGCACGCTCTTGCGCTGGCTGGCCATAGCATGCGCATGGTTCATGGCAAAGTGCGACACCTGCTCGGTAATGGGCAGGCGCTCGGCCTCATAGGCGTCCAGGATGCCGGGGGCGCCCCAGCCCTGCAATCGCGCGGCCAGCAGCCAAGCCAGGTTGGCCGCGTCGGCGATGCCCGCGTTCATGCCGTAGCCTGCGTAGGGCACCCACAGGTGGGCCGCATCGCCGCACAGGAACACGCGCCGGTCGCGGAAGCGGTCGGCCACCAGGCGGCGGCCGTACCAGTCTTCCTTGCTGATGACGTCGTAGCGGAAGCCGGCATCCACCCCCAGGATGGCGCGTATGGCGGCGTCGCGGTCCACCGACTCGAAATCGGGTTCGTCTTCGCGCAGGTAGTTGTGGATCAGCCAGCGTTCCCGGCCGTCGATGGCATACATGTTGCCGCTGCGGCGCGGGTTGAGCGAGAACGTGGCCCAGGCGGGCGTGTGCTGGAAGCGCGCCAGCAGGTCCGGGGCGTGGATATAGGTGGATTGCACTCGCTGCACTACCGGGTCGCCGCGCAATTGGGCACCGATATGTTTGCGCACCATCGAGCGGCCGCCGTCGCAGCCGGCCAGGTAGGCACAGCTGAAGTCCAATTGTTCGCCGGTGTCCACCTGTTCGGCCACGGCCCGCACGCCATGCTCGTGCTGCTCGAAGCCGCGCAGCGCCACGCGGTTCAGGATGCGGATGCGCGGCTGCGCTTCGGCGTGCAGGAACAGGATAGGTTCCAGGTAGATCTGGTTGATGCGATGGGGCGGCTCGGCCGTGGGCCAGCCGGTGTCCGGGCCTTTGGTAGCGGTGTAGCGGTCGCGCCGGCAGGGAATGGGAATACGCGCCAGTTCCTGGCCGGTGGCGGTGGTGCGGTAGGCGATGTCGTGCGGATAGTCTTCAGGCAGCCCCGCCTGCCGCACTGTATGGGCCACACCCAGGCGGCGCAGGATCTCCATCGAACGCGCCGACACATGGTTGCATTTGACGTTGGGCGGCTCCAGCCGCTGGCGCGGTTCCAGGACCGTGACGCCGATGCCGCGGGCGGCAAGTTCCATGGCCAGCACCAGGCCTACCGGGCCGGCGCCGGCTATCAGTACGTCGGTCTGGGTGGGCTGGGTCGTCATGCAATGTCTCCTGGTGGCGCGCCGGGGCGGGCGCTGTGGAAGAAGATTGCAGCACGGGCCGGGTCATAAATAAATCGAAAGTTTTTTATTCATTCATCGTGTTTGTTCATGGATCGAATGACCTGCGCAGGCGGGTTCGGCCGCATTGACAGCCTGTCCCAAACCATAGATCATTAACTAGTTAATTATTTTTTCACGGCAACGGGAATTCCCGTCGACAGGCACAGACGCGCAAGGAGAATATTCGTGACCATCAAGCATTGGATCGACGGCAAGCAAGTCGACAGCGGCGACCGCTTCACCACCTACAACCCCGCCACCGGCGAGGCCATCGCCGAGGTCGCGGCCGGTGGCGCGCGTGAAATCGATGCCGCCGTGACCGCCGCCAAGCGCGCTTTTCCCGGCTGGGCCAACACCCCGGCACGCGAGCGCGCGCGCCTGATGCGGCGCCTGGGTGAACTGATCGACAAGAACGTACCGCACCTGGCCGAACTGGAAACCGCGGATACCGGCCTGCCTATTTCCCAGACGCGCAAGCAGCTGATTCCGCGCGCATCCGAGAACTTCAATTTCTTCGCCGAGGTGTGCGTGCGCATGAACGGGCACACGTATCCGGTGGACGACCAGATGCTGAACTACACGCTGTATCAGCCGGTGGGCGTGTGCGCCCTGGTCTCGCCCTGGAATGTGCCGTTCATGACGGCCACCTGGAAAACCGCTCCTTGCCTGGCGCTGGGCAATACCGCGGTGCTGAAGATGTCGGAACTGTCGCCGCTGACCGCCGACCAGCTGGGCCAGCTGGCCCTCGAGGCCGGTATTCCCCCCGGGGTGCTGAACGTGGTGCACGGGTATGGCGCCACCGCCGGCGATGCGCTGGTGCGCCATCCCGATGTGCGCGCCATTTCGTTCACCGGGGGAACTGTCACGGGCAAGAAGATCATTGCCGGGGCCGATGGCATCAAGAAGTTCTCGATGGAACTGGGCGGCAAGTCGCCCGTGCTGGTGTTCGATGACGCGGACCTGGATCGCGCGCTGGATGCCGCCCTGTTCACCATTTTTTCGCTCAATGGCGAACGCTGCACCGCCGGGTCGCGCATCTTCGTGCAGGAAAGCGTCTACGACGATTTCGTGCGCAAGTTCGCCGAGCGCGCGCAGCGCCTGGTGGTGGGCGACCCCACCGACGAAAAGACCAACATCGGCTCGATGATCACCCGCCAGCACTGGGAGAAAGTCACCGGCTACATCCGCCTGGCCGAGCAAGAGGGTGCGCGCATCGTGGCCGGCGGCCCGGACAAGCCGCAGGGCCTGCCGGCACACCTGGGCCAGGGGAATTTCGTGCGTCCCACCGTGCTTGCCGACGTGGACAACCGCATGCGCTGCGCCCAGGAAGAGATTTTCGGGCCGGTGGCCTGCCTGCTGCCCTTCAAGGACGAGGCCGACGGCCTGGCGCTGGCCAACGACATCAAGTACGGCCTGGCATCGTACATCTGGACCAACGACCTGGGCCGCGCGCATCGCCTGGCGCGCGGCATCGAGGCCGGCATGGTGTTCGTCAACAGCCAGAACGTGCGCGACCTGCGCCAGCCGTTCGGCGGCATGAAAGAATCCGGTACCGGGCGCGAGGGGGGAGAATACAGCTACGAAGTCTTCGCCGAAGTGAAGAACGTCTGCGTATCGATGGGCGGCCATCACATCCCGAAGTGGGGCGTGTAGCGGGGCTGGGGCCGCCAGGCATAAAGGCGCAAAGAGCCAGGAGAGGAAAATGGGAAAACTGTCGTTGGCGGCCAAGGTCACGCATGTGCCGTCCATGTATTTGTCGGAACTGCCCGGCAAGCACCAGGGCTGCCGCGAGGCGGCCATCGAGGGGCATCGCATCATCGGCCGGCGCTGCCGCGAGCTGGGCGTGGATACCTTGCTGGTATTCGACGTGCACTGGCTGGTCAATGCCGGCTACCACGTGAACTGCAATGGGCAATTCTCGGGGGTGTACACCAGCAACGAACTGCCGCATTTCATCAAGGACATGCGCTACGCCTACCCGGGCAATCCGTCGCTGGGCCACCTGATCGCCGAGTCCGCCAATGCGCGCGGCGTGGCCACGCGCGCCCACGAGATCGACAGCCTGGAACTGGAATACGGCACGCTGGTGCCCATGCGCTACATGAACCAGGACGGCCATTTCAAGGTGGTCTCGATGGCCGGCTGGTGCGCCTGGCACAAGCTTGAAGACAGCCGCCGGCTGGGCGAAGCCGTGCTCGAGGCCATCGGGCGCAGCGACAGCAACGTGGCGGTGCTGGCCAGCGGGTCGCTGTCGCACCGTTTCAATGACAATGGCAGCCCCGAGGAATCCATCCACAGCATCAGCCGGGAGTTCTTTCGCCAGGTGGATCTGCGCGTGGTGGACCTGTGGCGCCAGGGCGATTGGAAGACCTTCTGCGCGATGCTGCCCGAATACGCGCACTTGTGCGAAGGCGAGGGCGGCATGCATGACACGGCCATGCTGCTGGGCCTGCTGGGTTGGGATGCCTACGACCAGCCGGCCGAGATCGTCACCGAGTACTTCGCCAGTTCCGGCACGGGGCAGATCAACGCGATCCTGCCCTTGCCGCGCCAAGGGGCCGCGCAATGAAGACTGTCATCGTTACCGGTGGCACCTTCGGTATCGGGGCGGGCCTTACCGTGGGGCTGGCCCGCGCCGGCTGGCGGGTCGTGGCATTCGGCCTGGAATCGGCGCAGGTGTCCAGCACGGCCCGCGACGGCATCGGGCAGGTGCGGGCCGAACTCGAGCAGGCCGGCGTACAGGCCGACTTGCTGGAGGCCGACGTTTCGCGCGCCGAAGACGTGGCGCGCGTCGTGGACCATACGCTGGACCGCTATGGCCGCATCGACGGCCTGGTGAACAATGCCGCCATCGGCCCGCTGGGCACCATCCTGGACACCGATGAGGCGCTGTGGGATCGCATCATGGCGGTGAACCTGAAGGGCGTGTACTTGTGTGCACGCCAGGTCATCCCGTACATGGCCCGCCAGGGCGGCGGCGCCATCGTCAACGTCGGTTCCGGGGCCGGCTGGGGCAAGCCCAATATGGCAGCCTACAGCGCCAGCAAGGGCGGCCTGGTGGCGCTGGGGGCGGCCATGGCATACGACCACTTCCACCAGCATGTCCGGGTCAATACCTTGATCCCGGGCGGCGGCGGCATCGTGTCGGGCATGAGCCTGGGCCGCATGGGCGCCGATGCGTCGAGGTTCGGCCGCAATGCGGTGGGATCGGCGGCGGGCCGGCCCGTGGTGCCGGCAGACATGGCGGCTGCTGCGGCGTTCTTGTTGTCCGATGCGGCCGCCACGATTTCCGGCACCGTGCTGGACGTCGGATGCTTTGCCCACCAGGGCGGGCCGGTACCGCCGCGCCCCTGATGGCGTGGCCGCCGGCGCGGCCTCAGACCGCTGGCGGTTCGCGCTTGACCAGTTCGATGGCCGCGTCGATGTCGCGGTACAGGCGCTCGAGCCGGTCTTTGCCCACGGTTTTTTCCAGGTTTTCGTAGCGCCTGTCCACCAGCGGACGCATGCGCTCGATGAGCTTGCGCCCCTTGGGCGTCAGCGAGATATCTTGCCGACGCTGGTCGGCGCTGGAGCGTTCCCGTTGAATCAGGCCTGCCTGTTCCATGCCCAGCAGCATGCGTGTCAGGCTGGGCCGCAATATCTGGCAACTGGCGGCGATCTGGTTGGGTTCCATGGGTTCCAGGTCGCTGAGCGTGCGCAGCACGCGCCACTGTTGCTCGGTAACCCCGGCCTGGTTCAGGATGGGCCGGAAGTGCGCCATCAGCGCCTCGCGCGCATACAGCAGCAAATGGGGCAGGTTGCGATGATGGAAGTGGCGGTTCATGTCCGCGATGTTACCAAGAACCCGGCGTGCGGCGCGGCTCAGGACGGCGCCTGCAGTTGCGATATTTCGATCAGGTTCAAGTCGGGATCGCGCAGGTATACCGAGCGGATCTTGCCGGTGGCGCCAGTGCGTGCTACCGGCCCCTCGATGATATGCGCGCCCGCCGCGCCCAGTTGTTCGATGACCTGGTCCAGCGGCCGATCGGCGATGAAGCACAGGTCGAGCGCGCCGGGCACGGGCAAGTGCGCCTTGGGTTCGAATTCGCTGCCGCGCACGTGCAGGTTGATCTTCTGGTTGCCGAAGCGCAGCGCCTGGCGGCCTTGGCCGAAGGTCTCCAGGCGCATGCCCAGGATGCGGGTATAGAAATCGACGGTGGCGTCCGGGTCGGTGCAGGTCAGCACCAGGTGGTCCAGGTGATCGATCATTTGTGTCCTTGGGCAATGGAAGTCATAAAGCTGTCGCACGTACCGTATACCGTCAATACATGACCAGGTTTTTCATACCGGTGGCTATTCATGAATATCGCAAAAGGCGTGCGTATCGGAGACTACCGCATTCATTGCGACGTGGTTGAGTCGGCCGGCGGCCAATACCGGCTGGTGGTCGCGTCCTACAAAGAAGGCCGCCCGGATACCGAGCGCGCATGGCACGCGCCAGACTGGGAACCCTATAGCCAGCTGGCCGAAGCGCAGCAGCGCGCGGTGTCCGTGCTCAAGAGCATCAAGCGGGTCGGCGCTGCCGGCGAGCCCTTATATAGCAGCTGACTGGCGGGCAGGGCGCGCGGCACATCAGGGGCCGCACAATGAAGAGCGCCCCATCTCGGGACGAGTCTGGGGCGCTCTTGCCAAGCTTCGCACGCATGGGTGTCAGAACGCCTGGCAGCTTTAAATTTAGTCCCGCGTTTTTGGCGATGCAAGCGGAAAATCGTTTCAGGCGTTACGATCCGCGGCTGTAACTGTACAGCCCGAGGAACTGTCGCCCATGGATACGCTGCTTGTCCTGATTGTTGCAGGGGCCGCCGTAGCTGGCTTCGTGCAAGGCCTGGCCGGCTTCGGGTTTGGCATGGTGGCCATGTCGTTCTGGGCCTGGACGTTGGACCCGCGCCTGGCAGCCGTGCTGGCGGTGGCCTGCGGCCTGGCCGGGCAGATACTGGCGGCCGTCACGGTGCGGCGCGGTTTCGACGCAAGGCGCCTGCTGCCGTTCGTGGCTGGCGGCCTGGCGGGCATCCCCGTGGGAGTCGCGATATTGCCGCTATTGGATCCGGCGCTGTTCAAGGCGCTGATAGGCGGCTTTCTGGCGACATGGTGCCCCTTCATGCTGGCGGCCGGCCGGTTGCCGCGCGTGACCGCCGGCGGGCGCCTGGCTGATGCCGGGGTAGGGGCGCTGGGCGGCATCATGGGCGGGCTGGGTGGCTTCACCGGCGTGCTGCCTACGCTGTGGTGCACCTTGCGCGGTTTCGACAAAGACGCGCAACGCTCGGTCATCCAGAACTTCAATCTGGCCATGCTGGCGGCGACCCTGGCCTCGTACGCGGCCAGCGGGGTGATTACGCGCGCCATGTGGCCATCGCTGGCCGTGGCCATTCCCGCCATGCTGGTGCCGGGCTGGCTGGGCGCGCGCGCTTACCTTGGGGTTACGGATGCAATGTTTCGCAAAATTGTGCTGGGCATGGTGACGGTATCGGGCCTGGCACTGCTGGCCTCGTCTTTGCCCGTGCTGCTGCGCTGAACGGCCCCGGGGGCAGGCATGGCGCATGCTATCGTAGCCATAGGTTTTTCAATCGTGGACCCACCATGGCGCGCATCAATATTCAACAGGGCGAACTCGCCCATTGGCTGCAGTTCGTCGCCGACGGCGACCCAGCCGGCGTGCCGCGCGACCAAGTCCCCGCGCATGTGGCCGACAGCCTGCTGATCCTGCGCTGCGTGCGCGAGAGCGAACAGCAGCGGCTGGTGCTGACCGACAAGGGGCACCTGGCCCTGCGCATGGAAGCCCCCGGCGCCATTCATCTCGGTTAGGAATTTACCAAGGCCCCGCTGCACTGGCTAAGGGGATGCCAGGGTATCGGTTCGGGCCGCGCTCCGGGTAAGATGAACTTGCGTGTCGCCTGCGGGTCCAATTGTCATGCGGACCTGATAATGGACCCCGCCAGCGCCACGCGTGGATTCACGCGTACAAGTAACCGACTGGGAGGAAGCCATGCAGCATCATGACCAGGAAGTACTGATCGACGTATCCACAGCGGCCATGGATACCGGCGGATACGGCGTACTGCTGACGGTAACGGCCGAAGGAGGCACCGAAGTCGATGCCGCCTTTTCCTATCTGGGCGATTGCGCCTCTTTGCACGAGGCACGCGATCGCGCAGAAATCTTCGCCCAGAACTGGGTCGAGGAAAACATCTTCCGCTGACCACGCCACTGGCGGAAACCTTGCAGGCCGCGCGCGCCCATGACGCTGAACCGATACCTGGCCCGGCTGCGGCACAAATCCGGGTTATCGTCGCTGCTTCGTCATTTACGGCGCGCGCCTCCTGCGCGCCATACATCGATGGCCGCTTCCGTTTCCGTTGAACTTTCCAGTACCATCCGCGCCCTGCGCGGGCACTTCAACGATGTGGTCCTGCCGCTTTGGAGCGGGCGGGGCTACAACGAACGCATGGGCTTGCCGTACGAATCGCTGGCCGGCGATAGCGGCCTGCCCGTGGCGCCGCAGCGCTATCGTGCGATGGCTTGCGCGCGCCAACTGTATGTGTACGCCATCGCGCCCGCGCCGGCCCACGCGCGGCATGCCGACCGGCTGTTCGAGGCCTTGCTGCGCTATTTCCGCGATGACCGGCACGGCGGCTGGCGCTACAGCATCGACGCCGACGGCCGGCCGCTGGACGACACGCAAGACCTGTACACGCATGCCTTCGTGGTGTTTGCGTGCACGGCGTATTTCGAGCGCTCGCGCAATACCCAGGCGCGCCAGGCGCTGCTGCAGGCGGTCGAGACCGTGGAGTCGCGCTTTCGGCGCCCCGATGGCCTGTACCACGCCGCCATGTCGGCCGACTGGCGCCAGGTCAGCCAGGGGCCGGCGCAGAACCCGGTGATGCACCTGACCGAAGCCTACCTGGCCGCCGCCCGCGTGGCCGAGCCCGCCTGGTTCGCGCAACTCTTGCGCGGCATGGCCCAAGGCGTGGCTGATGCCTTCCTGCATGCCCCCAGCCAGTGCATTGCCGAAGCCCCGCGGGGTACGCCGGGCAACCGCATCGAGCCGGGCCATCAGTTCGAATGGTTCGTGCTGCTCGACAGCGCGCCCGCCGTATTTTCCGGCCTGGAGCTGGCGCTTGCCGTGCCGCGTGGCTGCGGATGGGCGCGCCAGCATGGCGTGGTGGACGGCACCAGCGGCGTACGCGCCGCCTTGGACCTGGATGGCCAGGTGCGCGACGCCACCGAACGCATCTGGGCCCAGGCCGAATACGCGCGCTATCTGGCGGCCATCGGCGACGAGCCGGCGCTGGCCGCGCAGTCGGTGGCCCTGCATACCCGATTCCTGCATCCCGGAGGCTGGCACGAGTGCCTGGATGCCAACGGCGCGCTGGCACGGATCGATATGCCGTCGACGACGCCTTACCACCTGGCAACCTGCTACGCCGCCTTGCCCGCCGGTTAGGGGCGCGGGCGCCGTCGCCGCCATCGTCGTCAACAATTGGTCAAATCCTTTACAATTTGCTAATTGTGGTCGCGAGGTTGCCGATGAGCATCATGTGTATATCGTGCCAGGCCATTGCGCCCGGCTTGGCCGGCATCGAGCCGCATGCCGGATTGGGGCACCAGGGTTTTCTTCATCCTACCCAGAAGGGGCGCGAGGGCTGCCGCGAGGATCACTTCCGCTGCCTGGAATGCGGTGCGAAGTGGCTGCGCGAAACCGATAAGTGGGGAACCGATCTGGGGTTCAAGCTGGCGCCGTAGCGGCAGGGCCTGGGGCGTCCGGGAGCCGTGGCCGGACCCGCTCGCCGGGCAGCCAATACACCGCGCCGTCGCGTTCCTGCACTTGCAAGGGCGCCAGGCGGCCATGCTTGCAGGGCCCCCCCACGCACAGCCCGGTATCGGGTTGGTAGGTGGCGCCATGGCGGGCGCACATCAGCAGATTGCCAGCCCGCGTGAAAAAGCTGTTTTCCCAGTCGAGTTCGACGCCTACATGGGCACAGCGGTTCACATAGCCGTAGGCGCGGCCCTGGTACCGCACGAAGAATACCGTGGTGGGGCCGATGCCATCGGTAGCTGGAAATTTCATGCCCAGGCCGCCGTCGACCAGCGCGGTGCTGGCGCAAATGCGTACGGCGCAGGGCGGGGCGGTATGGGACATGCGGGCGCGGCCGGAAAAAGGAAGCGATATTCGGCCAGGATACCCGACCGTGTCAAACCCGCGCTCAGGCCGACGGATCGCCGGTGTGGGCCTGCTGCCGTTCCCACATGGCCGCGTAGGGCCCGCCCTGGGCCAGCAGCGACGCATGGCGGCCGCGTTCGACGATGCGGCCATCGCCCAACACGATGATTTCGTCGGCATCCGCGATGGTCGACAGGCGGTGCGCGATGATCAGCGTGGTGCGGCCCTGGCTGACTTCGCGCAGATTGGCCTGGATTTCACGTTCGGTGTGCGTGTCCAGCGCGCTGGTGGCTTCGTCGAACAAGAAAATCGACGGGTTCTTCAGGATGGTGCGGGCAATGGCCACGCGCTGTTTCTCGCCCCCGGACAATTTCAGCCCGCGTTCGCCAACCATGGTGCGATAGCCGTCGGGCATGCTCATGACCAGGTCATGGATATGGGCCAGGCGCGCCGCCGCCTGCACTTCGCCATCGGTGGCACCGGGGCGCCCATAGGCGATGTTGTAGTGGATCGTGTCATTGAACAGCACGGTGTCTTGCGGCACTACCCCGATGGCGGCGCGCAGGCTGGACTGCGTGATGTCGCGGATGTCCTGGCCATCGATCAGGATGGCGCCGTGCTCGACGTCATAGAAGCGGAACAGCAGGCGTGCCAGGGTGGATTTGCCGGCGCCCGACGAGCCCACTACCGCCACGGTACGGCCGGCCGGAATGCTGAAACTGACGCCTTTCAGGATCGGCCGGCGGGCGTCGTAGCCGAACCCCACATCCCGGAATTCCACGCTGGCGCCGGCCAGGCGCAAATGGGCTGCGTGCGGTTTGTCGCCGATTTCGCGCTGCTGGCCCAACAGTTCGAACATGCGTTCCATGTCGATCAGCGACTGCTTGATCTCGCGGTATATGAAGCCGAAAAAGCTCAGCGGATCGTACAACTGCAGCAGGTAGGTATTGACCAGCACGAAGTCGCCCAGCGTATAGCGGCCCTGGGCGATGCCTTGCGCGGCCATCCACATGACTGCCGTCAGGCCTGCCGAGATGATTACCGCCTGGCCGATGTTCAGGATCGACAGGCTGACCTGGCTGCGTACGGCGGCGCGCTCGTAGCGGGTCAGCGATGCGTCGTAGCGGCGCGCCTCGTGTTCTTCATTGCCGAAGTACTTGACCGTTTCATAGTTCAGCAGGCTTTCGACGGCCTTGGTATTGGCCTCGGAATCCGTTTCGTTCATCAGCCTGCGGAACTTGGTGCGCCATTCGGTGACCACCAGCGTGTAGGCCAGGTACAGGCTGACCGTAAGGGCCGTGGCGGCCGCCAGCCAGAAATCGAACATCTTCCAGAGCACGGCGCAGACCAGGCCGATTTCGAAGAAGGTGGGCAGCACATTGAACAGCAGGAACGACAGCAGGGTCTGGATGCCCTTGGTACCGCGCTCGATGGCGCGAGTCAGCCCGCCCGTCTGGCGCGACAGATGAAAGCGCAATGCCAGGGCGTGCAGGTGCCGGAAGATCTGCAGGCCCACCGCCCGGATGGCATGCTGGCCCACGCGGGCGAACACGGCGTCGCGCAATTCGGAGAACAGCAGCGAGAACACGCGCGCGGCGCCATAGGCCAGGATCAGCCCGACGGGCACCACGATGGCGCCGCCAGTGTTCTTGCCCAGTTCGTCGATGGCCGATTTGTACAGCAGCGGCACGTACACCACGGCGGCCTTGGCCACCAGCAGGCACAGCAAGGCGATGATGACGCGGGCTTTCAGGCCGGTGCGGCCTGGCGGCCACAGATAGGGAAGCAGGGTGCGCAGCGTGGCTATGCTGCCGCGCGGCGTGGGCGTATCGGTAGGCAGGGGCATGGAAAAGGCGGCAAGGTCTGCATGGCCTCGAAGAGGCCCGTGCAGGCGGCATTATCGGCCACCTTGCCGGGGCGCGCCTGAAAGCCCCGCCGTCCGCAGGGGCCTTGCCTCAGTCCACCTGCGCGCCCGAGGCCCGGACGACTTCGCCCCAGCGCTTGACGTCGGCGTTCAGCACCTGGGTGAATTCCTGGGGGCTGGTGATGTAGGGCTCGGCGCCCTGGGCGGCGAAGTGCTCGGCCACCTTGGGGTCGCGCAGGGCGGCATTGACGTCCTGGTTGATCCGGGCAATGCGGTCGGCCGGCGTGTCCTTGGGCGCCATCAGGCCGAACCACGGGTTCACGTCGAAGCTCTTGAAGCCCGCTTCGGCGATCGTGGGAATGTCGGCGAAGGATCCGGCGCGTCGCGCGCTGGTGACTGCCAGCGGGCGTACCGCGCCGCTCTTGATCGAGCCGGCCACTGACGGCAGGCTGGTGAACACCACGTCGATGCGGCCGCCCAGCAAGTCCTGCAGCGCGGCCGCGGCGCCTCGATAAGGCACGTGCTGCATCGGTACCTGTGCCGCACTGCTGAACATCTCGCCCAGCAGGTGGTTGACCGAGCCATTGCCGGCCGACCCGTACGTGATGTTGCCCTTCCTGGCCGCCTGCACCAGGTCGCCCACTGTCTTGAAAGGGGCATCGGGGCGGGTGATCAACACGAAGGGCAGCGTGGCCAGCGTGGCCACTGGCGTGAAGTCGGTGCCGGGGTCGAACGACAACTGCTTGTACAGGGCGCCATTGATGGCCTGGGTGCCGACGTAGCTCATCAACAAGGTGTAGCCATCGGCGGGGGCGGCCAGCACGGCTTCCATGCCCAGGTTGCCGCCGGCTCCGGCGCGATTCTCGATCACCACCGTCTGCTTCCATTTTTCGCCCAGTTGCTGGCCGATGATGCGCGCCAGCGTATCCGAGGCGCCGCCCGGTGCTTGCGGCACGATGATGCGTACCGGCTTGGTGGGAAAGTCGGGTGCCGCGGCGGCGGGCGCGGCCAGGGTGGCGGATAAAAGCAGGGCGATCGCCCAGGGGAAATATCGCATGTGTCTCTCCGTTTGTAGAAGCGGCCTTATGGTTGGCCGTGGGAATGCTGCGGCCCGCCCGGCAGTGGGCCGGCAGGCAAGAAGCCCGGGCAAGCGCGTCGGCAAGACGAAGTGCCCGGACCTGGATGCATTCTAGGCAGTTTTTTTCTGCATCAAGGACAAATATTCGATATTCTGAACAAATTGCGCCGGCGTGCCTGCTGGCCCGGCGCCGGCGCGATTTGTCCAACGGGCTGAGTCAGCGCCCAACCCCCATTCCGGATCCGGATATGCCCACCACGAACGTCACTGCCATTGAACGCCTGCTCGATATCTACGAGGCTTTTCAGGCCAGCCAGCGGCCGTTGTCGCTGACCGAGGTGGCCGAACTGGCGGGCCTGCCCAAGAGCACCTGCCATGCCATCGTGGGCACGCTGATTGCGCGGGGGTATCTCTATTCCCTGACACGTCCGCGCGCCCTGTACCCCACCAGGCGCATGTTCGACGTGACGCGCGATATTGTCGAAAAAGACCCGTTCGTCGAGCGCATCACGCCCGTGCTCGAACGCCTGCGCGACACCTCGCGCGAGACGGTCATCCTGGGCAAGCGCCAGGGCAATGCGGTGGTGTACCTGCAGGTGGTGGAAAGCGCGCATTCGATCCGCTATTCGGCCAGGCCGGGTGAAATCAAGCCCCTGCATTCCAGTTCTATCGGCAAGGCCATGCTGGGCTGCATGAAAGACCCGGAGCTCCAGGCCTGGCTGCATGATCGGCCGCTGCAGGGCGTAACCCGCGCCACGCTGACCGAGCCGCCGGCCTTGCTGGCCGACATCCAGCAGGGCCGGCGCCTGGGCTATTTCCAGACCCGTGGCGAAAGCGTCGACGACGTATGGGCCATGGCCGCATCGCTGGTATTGAACAAAGAGACGTTCGCTATTGCGGTGGCCGGCCCCAAGCACCGCATGGAAGGCGCCATGGCCGAGTGCGCGCGGCTGTTGGTAGCGTCTTGCAGCTCGATACTGCGCCATTCGCTGGCGCGCTGAACCCCCCTTGCGCAAGGGGTTGTTTTGAGGCGGTGGGCGGGCAGGGCGCTATCATCGAAGAATGCAGCCCGCCAAGCGCCGGGCATATCCGCGTCCCACCCACTGACTTTCGGAGGTCTCATGGCGAAGGTACCCGTACTGAAATTGAACGATGGCAACTCGATTCCGCAACTGGGCCTGGGTGTCTGGCAGGTGGCCAATAACGAGGCGGCACGCTGCGTCAAAGAGGCGCTGGCCGCCGGCTACCGCCTGGTCGATACGGCCGCCATCTACGGCAACGAAGCCGGCGTGGGCGAAGGCCTGCGCGCTTCGGGAGTGGGGCGCAAAGACCTGTTCGTCACCACCAAGCTATGGAATGACAAGCATGGCTACGACCAGGCCCAGCAGGCCATGGACGACAGCCTGAGCAAGCTGGGACTGGCGTATGTCGACCTGTACCTGATTCACTGGCCGGTGGCCGGCAGCGACAAATACCTGGACGCGTGGCGTGCCTTGGTGGCCATGAAGGAAGATGGCCGCGCCCGCTCGATCGGGGTCTCGAACTTCCCGCAGGCCCAGTTGCAGCGCCTGATCGACGAAACCGGCGTTACCCCGGCGGTGAACCAGGTTGAACTGCACCCGGGGTTCGCGCAACGGCCGCTGCGTGCCTTCCATGCCGAGCAGGGTATCGCTACCGAGGCCTGGAGCCCGCTGGGCCAGGGCACGGTCATGCAAGACAAGACCTTGACGGGGCTGGCGGAAAAATACGGCAAATCGGCCGCCCAGGTGACGCTGCGCTGGCATTTGCAGAACGGCTTGATCGTGATTCCGAAGTCGGCCACGCCAGCGCGCATCCGCGCCAATATCGACGTGCTGGATTTCGAACTGTCGGCCGAAGACATGACGGCCATCGACGACCTGCCCGAGGGTGCGCGCCTGGGGCCCGACCCCGAACGCTTCAGCGGCTGAAAGCGCCGGGGGCAGCGGCCGGCCTCAAGTCTTGGCGGGGAACCACCAATACTTGGCAATGACCATCAGCAGCACCGTCAGCGACAGCCACGATGCCCAGTGCCACAGGCCGGTGCCCAGCAGGGCTGCCAGCAGGCCGAATGTGCTGAGTACGCCCATCAGGATGGGCGCGCCCCAGATGAACAGGAAGCGGTTGCGCGGGGTCATGCGGGGCTCCGTTGCGGGGCGACTTGCTGGTGGCGGCGCACCAGTTCGGCGATGCGGGCATCGGTGGCCTTGCGGCGCGCAATCCACAAGTACAGGCCGCTACCCAGCACCACGATGGTGACCAGGTCCAGCAGGGTCCAGAGTATCTTCAGCGGCATGCCGCCATAGTCGCCGAAGTGCAGCGGGCGCGAGACTTCGAGCGCCGTCAGGTACCAGGGCATGCGCGCCACGGCGCTGAGTTCGCCGGTGACGCCATCGACCAGCACCGGGCTGTTCAGCTTGGATGTCAGGGGCGTGTTGCCGCGCAGCCATACGATGTAATGGTGCGGGCTGCCGAAGGCGTTGCCGGGGAAGGAAATGAACGATACTTCGCGGCCGGGCAGCGCCTTCATGGCGGTGTCGGCGGCGTTCTGTACCGACGCCAGGGTGGTGGGTACCGGGCGGCCCTGGTAGGGCGCCACGATGCGCGGCAGCTCGGTGGACTGCCACAGGCGGAACAGCGGCGTGGACAATTCGTTGATGACGCCGGTCAGCCCCACCACGAAGGCCCAGACCAGCGTGACGATGCCCAGCAGGTTGTGCAGGTCCAGCCACTTCAGGCGAGTGGAGCGCGACGCGCGCACGGTGCCGAATTCCAGCTTCTTCATGAAGGGGCCGTACAGCACGACCCCGGACACGATGGCCACCACGAACAGCAGGCCCATGAAACCCAGGAACAGTTCGCCCGGCAGGCCGGCGAACAGGTCCACGTGCAAGGCCAGCATGATGCCCATGAACGAGAAACGGTCTTCGGCGTACGGCGGGCCGTCGTGCAGCACTTCCGAGGTGCGCATGTCGACGCGCACGGCATGGCCTTTTTCTACTGCCTGGCCCAGTTCGGGCACCAGGCCGACGTAGGCCTGCGGTTCGTGGTCGTCGATGAAGACATAGTCGACGTACTCATCGGGATACAGCGCCTTACCTTGCGCGACGATCTGGTCCAGGCTGGCGTTGGGCGTGCCTTCGGGCAGCTCGGCTATCGGCTTGCCTTCGTCGAGCAGATGCTCGATTTCATGGTGGAAGATCAGCGGCAGCCCGGTCAAACAGATGACCAGCAAGAACAGGGTGCAGACCAGGCTGGTCCATTTATGGACCAGGTACCAGGTCTTGACGGTGGTTGCAGCGGTCATGGGGCGGGCGCAGATTGACTGAAACCTGAACGATATCATGAACAATATCTATTCTCATCGTAATGATGGGCCCTGCGCATGAATTTGTGGCCGTATGGCCGCGCTTGCCCCGTGCCTGCCTCTTATGCGGCCCTGCCGGTGCCGGCTTCCTTGCGGAGCCGGACATCGGGCATTTCTTGATGCGTTGATGCGGTTGACGCGTTCAGAGCGGCCGCGATTCCACTGACCCGGGCGCCGTGATCGGCCGGGCGCTGGCCGGGCCAGGCGCCGTGGGAATGGGAATGCTCAGGATGGGGGCGGGCCCTGGCCCCCGCCCGTTGCCGGGCGGGGGCGATGCCGTCGCCGGCACGGCCGGTGGGGGGCCGGCCTGGCCGACTTGCGGTACCGGCACGGGCGGCATGGGCAGCCCGCCTTGCGGCGCGGCATCTTGCGGGCGTACCTGGGTGGGGGAGCCATCGCTGGGACGCATATTGTTCAGGAAATCGGTCAGCGCATCGCCGGTGCTCAGGTCCAGCGACGCCACCGCCTGCCCGGGGGGGAATTCCGAAAAATAGTATTCGTCGTTGTGCACGAGCAGGCCACCGGGCATGGGGCGCTGCGGCTGTTCGGGCACGCCTTGCAGCACGGGCTGCATGTAATCGAGCCAGGTCGATAGCGCCAGGCCGCTGCCGAATGCATTGGTACCCAGCGATCGGGGCTGATCGAACCCCATCCAGACGGCGGTGGTCAGGGTGGATGTATAGCCGGCGAACCACACATCGACCGCATCGTTGGTGGTGCCGGTCTTGCCCGCCACGTCGCTGCGCTTGAGCGTGCGCTTGGCGCGCGCGCCGGTACCAATGGATGCCACGTCGCGCAGCATGTCGTCCATGACCCAGGCGGTGCGCGGATCGATGGCACGGACCGCGGCATCGCCCGCCACGGTCGGCTGCGCCTGCATCAGCACCTTGCCCGACCGATCGGTGACACGGTCGATCAGGTATGGCGGCACCTGGTAGCCGCCGTTGGCGAACACGGCATACGCGTTGGCGACTTGCAGCGGCGTGGCGCCGCCCGCGCCCAGGGCCAGCGGCAGGACGGCGGGCCAACGCTCTTTCTGGAAACCGAAACGGGTCAGGTAGTCTTGCGCGTATTGCGGCGTGATGGCCTGCAGTATGCGGATCGACACCATGTTCTTGGATCGGTACAGCCCCTGGCGCAGCGTCTGCATGGGTTCGTACGCGTTGCCGTCGTTCTTCGGGGTCCAGGGACGCGAGCCGGTTTGCTGGACGGTCAGTTCGAACGGCAGGTCGGATACCTGGGTGGCCGGGGTCATGCCGCGTTCGAGCGCAGCGGCATACACGAAGGGCTTGATGGTCGAGCCCGGCTGGCGCCAGGCTTGCGTGGCCCGGTTGAACGAGCCGCGATAGAAATCGAAGCCGCCGATCATGGCGCGCACCGCGCCGTCTTGCGGCGCCAGCGACACCAGCGCCGCCTGCAGCGTGGGCATGTTGACGATTTCCCAGGTGTCGCCGTTCTTGTGCAGGTACACCACCGAGCCGCGCCGGATGCGTATATCGTCGTCGGCCTGCGGGCCCAGGGCCCGCGCGACGATGGCCAGCGCTTTCTTGTCGGAGACGGTGATGATTTCGTTGGCGCTGCGTGCCACCTTGACTTCGGTGGGGCTGGCCGCGAGCACCACGCCTGCCAGCAGATCGCCGCTGTCGGGCGATTCTTCCTGCACGCCATCGAGGATTTCTTCGAACGCCTGCGCGTCCTGTTCGATGCCGTCGGGCAGGTCGACCTGGTCTTCGGGGCCGGGGTAGGGAGCGCGGCGGGTGTAGTTCAGCACGCCGGTGCGCACGGCGTCATAGGCGGCCTGCTGCGACTTGGAATCGATCGTGGTGTAGACGTCGATGCCGCGCGTATAGGTTTCGTCCTGGAACATGCCGTACATGATCTGCCGCACCAGTTCGGCCGGATATTCGCCATGCACCGCAAAGCCATTGGACTGCGCGCCTTCGCTGCCGCGGATCAGCAGGGGTTGTTCCAGCGCGGCCTGCGCCTGCTCGGGCGTCAGGTAGCCCAGCGCCTGCATGCGGCCCAGCACATAATGCTGGCGGATCTTGGCGCGGTCGAGATTGGTGATGGGATTGGAGCGTGACGGCGCCTTGGGAACACCTGCCAGCAGTGCGGCTTCGGCGGCCGTGACCTCGGCCAGCGGTTTGCCGAAATAGGTGCGCGACGCCGCCGCGAAGCCATAGGCGCGGTGCCCCAGGTAGATCTGGTTCATGTAGAGCTCAAGGATCTGGTCCTTGGTGAGCTCGGATTCGATCTTGAAGGTCAGCAGCAGTTCGTAGAGCTTGCGCGAATAGGTCTTCTCGGACGACAGATAGAAATTGCGCGCCACCTGCATGGTGATGGTGCTGGCGCCCTGCGACTTCGACATGCTGAGCAGGTTGGCCAGGCCGGCGCGCAGCATGCCCATCCAGTCGATGCCGCCGTGTGCGTAGAAGTGGTCGTCTTCGGCGGCCAGGATGGCCTGCTTCATGACCAGGGGAATTTCCGGAAAGCGCAGCACGTTGCGGTGTTCTTCGCCGAACTCGCCGATCAGGACATGGTCGGAGGTGTAGATGCGCAGCGGCACGCTGGGCCGGTAGTCGGTCATGGCGTGCAGCGCGGGCAGGCTGGGCCAGGCCAGCGCCACGGCCAGGCCCAGGAACAGCACGCCGCACACGCCCAGGCCGGCCAAGGCCACGGCGGCCTTGACCAGGATACGCTTGTGCAGGAACTGCTTGATGCCCCGGCGAGGGGGGCGGGGGGAGTGCTCAGGGGTATTCATTGCTGCCGATTCTAGGTCAGAACCGAATAGACCCGCCCGCGGGCAATTAGTTTTCGTAACTAAACATGCCAACAGGGCGCATCGCCATTCCGGCCGGGATCATGTCCCGTTTTTTATGGTTTCAGGTGTTCCACGAAAAAGGCTTCCATGGCCGCGTAGAACTCGAACTTGTTTTCGTCGTTGTGAAAACCATGGCCTTCGTTGTCTTTGACCAGGTATTCGACCTCGACGCCACGCTCGCGCAGGGCCTGCACGACCTGGTCGCTTTCGGCCTTGTTGACGCGCGGGTCCTGGGCGCCCTGGGCGATCAGGAGCGGCGTGCGGATGCGATCGACGTGCAGGGCCGGCGAAGTGGCCGCCAGGCGCTCGTGATCGTGCTCGGGATGGCCCACCATGTCGTACATCTTGGCCAGCAGCGGCTTCCAGTACGGTGGAATGGTGTTCATGAAGGTGAACAGGTTCGACACCCCGACATAATCGACGGCGGCCGCGTACAGGTCGGGGGTGAAGGCGACACCGGCCAGCGTGGCATAGCCGCCATAGCTGCCCCCATAAATGCCGATGCGCGCCGGGTCGGCGATGCCCTGATCGATCAGCCAGCGCACGCCGTCGGTGATGTCGTCCTGCATGGCCAGGCCCCATTGGCCGAAGCTGGCTTCCCAGAAGCGGCGGCCGTAGCCGGTGGAACCGCGAAAGTTCATCTGCAGCACGCAGAAGCCGCGGTTGGCCAGGAACTGTATTTCGGGGTTGTAGCCCCAGGCGTCGCGCGCCCAGGGGCCGCCATGGGGATTGATGATGCAGGGCAGGCCGCGCGGCGCGCGGCCTGCCGGCAGGGTCAGGTAGCCGTGGATTTCCAGGCCGTCGCGGCTGGTGTAGCGCACCGGCCGTACCGGCGACATGTCAGCCTCGGGAATCGACGGGTTGATGTCGGCCAGCTTGTGCAGCACGCCCGCGCCACATTGGAACAGGTAGCGCGACCCCGGAGTGCGATCGTTGTAGGCGGCCACGATGTAGGTGTCTTCTGCGCGGTTCCAGCCCTGGATGGCCAGGTCGTAGCCGGGCAGCAGGCTTTCCAGTTGCCGGTACAGCGCTTCGGTCTCGGCGTCGAAATAATGACGGCGCGGCTTGTCGGTCTGGTAGGCGGCCAGGGTCAATACGCGGCGCTTGCGTGAATAGCCGGCGGCGTCCAGGTCGACTTCGTCGGTGGCGTACACCAGTTCTTCGTCGTCGGGCCGGGCGGGGTCGATGATGACCAGCGCCAGTTTGTCGCGCCCGCGGTTGCTCAGGGCATAGAGCTTGCGGTCATCGAAGGTGAAGAAGGCGGGGCTGACGGTGGTGCGGTAGTCGGTGGTGATCAGCGGGCGAAACGGCGTGGCCTCGTCGTCGCGGTACAGCAGGGTCGTATCGAGCCCGTCGCTGGTCAGTGCGGCGCGCACCTTGCCCGCATGGTCGGTTTGCCAGCCCACCACATTGCCCGGGTTCTGCGCGACCAGCACCGCCGCGCCGGTACGCACGTTGACGCGGTACACGTCGAATACCTGCGGATCGCGCTGGTTGTGGCTGATCAGGACGTGATCGGGATCGTCGGGCAGGTCGTCTTCGATGCCGGCCCGCACGCCAGGGTAGGGCGTCAGGTCGTGCGCGGTGCCGGTGCGCGCGTTGACGGCCAGCACATGGAAGTTCTCATCGCCGCCGAAATCTTTCTGGTACAGCACGATGTCGCCGCCTTTCCAGAAGAAATTGCTGATGTCGCGCGCGGTTTCGCTGGTGAGGCGGCGTGGTTCGTCCACGGGGCGGCCGTCTTGCAGCGCTTGCACGTAGATGTTCATGCGGGCCGGCTGTTCGTCGAGCGCCACCGGCTGCATGAATCCCAGTGTCTTGCCGTCGTCGGCCAGGCGGAAGAACCCGCGGTCGGGATTGCGGAAGAAATCTTTCAGCGGGTAGTGGCGCGGCGGCCGGGCGGCCGGGGACGGGGCATGAGGCAAGGCGGGTCTCCTGGGCCGGGCGGGCCCGGCGATATCCGTCGATCATGCCACAGGCCGGGCGGCCGCGTCGAACCGGGGCCCGCCCCAACTGGCGGGCAGGCGGCCGTTTGCGAGATAATCGCAGCCACGTCACGGGAGTCAACATGATCAGAGTTGCAGTGGCGGCGGCAGTGGCCGCCGCGGGCCTGGCGGCATGCTCGACCGGAATATCCGGCAGCAGCTCGCCATCCGGCAGTTTCACGGCGCAGTCCAATTATCGCGATGCCTACGGCGCCGCCACCGCGCAGGCCGAACGCTGCCTGCGCGGCACGGGTGCCTACACGGTGCACGGCGAGCTCGATGACGCCGCGCGCGGCGCCCTGGTGCGCGTGGTGGCACCGTTTACGGGCGACGACGTGGCGCGCGTGCGCATTGCCGCGCTGGACGAACGCCAGTCGAAGGTGGATATCGTGATGTGGGGGCGGGGCATCTGGAATACCGATGCCCTGCGTGCCATGCGCGAGGCCATTACCTATGGCGTGCCGTCGTGCGTGGCGTACATGCCGGGCGATCCGCGGCCCAAGGAAGAGGCCTGGACGCTGCCCGACCCGCGCTAGCCACCAGTTTGCCGATGGTATTGCCCTGCTTGTATTCCATGATGCCGGCGATCAGTTGGGCCGGGCCGCCGTAGAATACGCCCATGCCGAGGATCATGACGCTCAATGGGAAGAACCCGGCGTTATCGATATTCAGGAGAATGGTGGTGAGGGCAAAGCCCGCCAGGCCCAAAGGGGGCCGGGTTGGCAATGGGAGGGTGGCTTGTTGGCGCCATGTCTGCTCCTTATGGTGGAGCAGGAGACTAGCGCGGCAGGCGCCTGTTTTCGTGGCAGACGGCTGGAATCAGAACGATCTTACGCTGCTGGCGCCCGGGCGGTGTCAGTCGCCGCCGGGGCGGCGCTTGATGACCTTGAATGTGGCGCTGGCCTTGGCCACGAGTTGGCCGTCGGTGCCGCGCACCTCGCCTTCGCAGAAGGCGATCGAGGTACCGCGCCGCAGGCATCGCGCCTCGATGACCAGGTCGCCGGTGCCGGGCGCCATGAAACTGGTGTTCATGTCGATGGTGGCCATGCCCAGGGTGGGGTCGTTGCCGCGGGCGGCCGCGCTCAAGGTGAAGTCCAGCACGCTCATGAGGGTGCCGCCATGGATATCGCCGCGGCTGTTGGTCAGGTTTTCGCGCCAGGGCAGCCGGGTGCGGGCGTGGTCTGGCCCGATGCTGTCCGGGATCAGCCCCATCAGGCTCATCAGCGGGATTGTCAGGCCGAAGTAATCAGAAGTAGCGGGCGAAGTCATGAGGTCGGGCGGGCTGGAATCGAGGCGTGATAGCGCGCCATAATATTCTTTTTTCTGCCATATCGCCGTTTGTATCGCCCGCCGGGTACCTGCCATGCCATCGTCCACGCGCAAAATCGTACACATCGACATGGACGCGTTCTACGCGTCGGTCGAGCAGCGCGACAACCCGGCGCTGCGCGGGCTGCCCGTGGTGGTGGCCTGGGAAGGGCCGCGTTCTGTCGTGTGCGCGGCTTCGTACGAGGCGCGCCGCTACGGGGTGCATTCGGCCATGTCGGTGGCGCGCGCGCAGCGCCTGTGCCCGGACGCGGTCTATGTGCCGCCCGATTTCAACCGCTATCGTGATGTGTCGCGCCAGGTGCGCCAGATATTCGCATGCCACACCGACCTGATCGAGCCCTTGTCGCTGGACGAGGCCTATCTGGATGTCACGGTCAACAAGACCGGCCTGGCCTCGGCCACCGACGTCGCACGGGCCATCCGCCGCGAGATTCTGCAGGAAACCCGCCTGACGGCGTCGGCGGGGGTGGCGCCCAACAAGTTCCTGGCCAAGATCGCCTCCGACTGGGACAAGCCCGACGGCCTGTTCGTCATCAAGCCGGGGCAGGTGCTGGCGTTCTTGCAGCCCCTGCCGGTACGCAAGGTACCGGGGGTGGGCAAAGTGATGCAGGGCCGGCTCGAGGCGCTGGGCGTGCAGACCGTGGGCGACCTGTCGCGCTATACGGCGGCCGAGCTGGAGCACCATTTCGGCCGCTATGGCGTACGGCTGCATGAACTGTCGAAGGGCATCGATGAACGCGACGTGCAACCGGATGCTCCCTTGCAGCAGATCTCGGCCGAGACCACCTTTGCCATCGACCAGCCGCTGCATGCGCTGGACGAGACGCTGGGGCGGCTGGCCGTCAAGGTGTGGGACCAGGCGGTGAAGAAGGGCGCGGTCGGCCGCACCGTGGTGCTGAAACTGAAGACCGACCGCTTCCGCATCTTGACGCGCACGCTGACGCTGACGCGTCCACCCGCCGCGGCCGAGGCCCTGGCCGAGGTGGCGCGACAGCTGTGCGCGCGCGTCGACCTGCCGGCAAGCACGCGCTACCGGCTGGCAGGAGTGGGAATGAGCAATTTCGACGATTCCGCCGCGCTGGCGCGCCAGGCCGACCTGGACCTGTTCGGCCATGCGGCGGAGGGGCCGGCGGTTACACCAGGCGCTGCTTGACCTGCTGCGACACCGCGGCCATGTCGGCGCGGCCGGCCAGGGCGGGTTTCAGAATCGCCATGATCTTGCCCATGGCGGGGCCGCCGCTGACACCTTGCGCGGCCACTTCGGCCAGCGCGGCCTTGATGGCGGCCTCGATTTCTTCGGGCGTGGCGGCCTGCGGCAAGAATTCGCGCAGCACGTCGAGCTCGGCGGTTTCCTGGGCGGCGGTTTCCAGGCGGCCGGCCTGTTCGAAGGCGGCGATCGATTCGCGCCGCTGCTTGACCTGTTTCTCGATGATGGCGGTGATTTCGGCGTCGCCCATTTCCTGGCGTTCGTCGACTTCTTTCTGCTTGACCGCGGCAAACAGGAACCGCAGGGTGGACAGGCGCTGCGAATCGCGTGCGCGCATGGCGTCTTTGATGGCGTCGGACAAGCGGGTCTTGAGCGTAGTACTGCTCATGGCAAAACCTTTGTAGTGGATGCGGCTGAACCGATGTTTTAACCGGCTGCCGGTGCGCCACGCAAACGCCGCCAGCAAGAAGCGTCTTTAAGATGTATTATAAATACATGTTTAAAGCCTTATTCGCAGACGAAGGAGCAGTACTCATGTTGAGCCAGGAAGTCCGCGCGCTGGTCAAGGCCACCGCGCCCGTTCTGAAGGTCCATGGCGAGGCGCTGACGCGCCATTTTTATGCCCGCATGTTTCGCCACAATCCGGAACTGAAGCAGGTGTTCAACCAGGGGCACCAGGACGGTGGGCAGCAGCAGCAGGCGCTGGCGGCGGCCGTGGCCGCCTATGCCGAGCATATCGACGATCCGTCGGTGCTGGCGCCGGTGGTGACGCGTATCGTGCACAAGCATGTCAGCCTGGGCATACGGCCCGAGCACTATGCCATTGTGGGCAAGCATCTGCTGGCCTCGATCGGCGAAGTGCTGGGCGAGGCGGCCACCGATGAATTGATCGCGGCGTGGGCGGCGGCCTATGGCCAACTGGCCGATCTGCTGATCGCCGAAGAGGCCCGCCTGTATGCGCAGTCGGCCGGCAAGGAAGGGGGCTGGACGGGCTGGCGGGCTTTCCGGCTCGAGCGCAAGGTGCCCGAAAGCGCCGAGATCACCTCGTTCTACCTGGTGCCGGCCGATGGCGGCCCGGTGCCCGGGTATTTGCCCGGCCAATACATTTCGCTGCGCGTCTACGTACCCGAACTGGGGCTGATGCAGCCGCGCCAGTACAGCTTGTCCGATGCGCCAGGCCAGGGCCGGCTGCGCATCTCGGTCAAGCGCGAAGGCGGCGTCGCCGGCGCCGGCGCCCCGGCGGGCAGCGTATCCAATCTGCTGCATGCCCGCGTGCAAGAAGGCGATGTGCTGGACCTGGCGCCGCCGCAGGGCGATTTCACTCTGGATGAGCAGCGTGCCGCGCCGGTGGTGCTGGTCAGCGGTGGCGTGGGGCTTACGCCCATGGTGTCGATGCTGAACCATCTGGTGGCGCGCGACGACGGTCGCCAGATCCGTTTCGTACATGCTTGCCGCGACCGCTCGGTGCACGCCATGAAAGCGCATATCAACACTGTGACGCAGGCGTGGCCGAATGTGCGCAAGGTGATCTATTACGAGACCGTGTCCGCCGATGACCGGCATGGCCATGACTACGACTACACCGGCCGCATGAATTTGCAGGCCATCCGCGATGTCGCGGTACTGCCCGACGCCGACTATTACCTGTGCGGCCCGCTGCCATTCATGAACGCGCAGCGGCAGGCGTTGGCCGAACTGGGCGTCGAGCCCGACCGCATCCATGCCGAGGTCTTCGGCACGGGCGGGCCGGGCGCTTAGCCGGTATAGTCTGGCCGCATGCAACTGACCCGATACACCGACTTCGGCCTGCGTGTCCTGATGTACCTGACACAGGACAATGGCCGCGACACGCCCGTGACGATCCCCGAGATCGCCGGGCGTTTCGGGGTGTCGCGCAACCATATGGTGAAGGTGGTGCATTTCCTGGCCCAGCAAGGCTGGATAGCCACCACCCGCGGCAAGGGCGGCGGCCTGCGGCTGGCGCACGCGCCATCTTCGTACCGGGTGGGCGACCTGGTGCGCGCCCTGGAACACCAGGGCGCCCTGATCGATTGCGCCGAGCCCCCTTGTGCCCTGAACGGCGCCTGCCGGCTGTCCGGCGTGCTGGCCGACAGCCTGCAAGTGTTCTACGACACCTTGAATCGCCATACCCTGGCCGACCTGGTACGCGCGCCAACGTCAGCCGCCATCATCCGCCTGCACCGCGCCGCGTAAAGCCAGCCCCAGGCCCGCATCACGACGGCAGAAGAACACCGCCCCCGCCGCGAGGACCCAACTCTTACCCCAGGGCAGCACCGATAAGAAACCTTAGGTTATGGCTACCCGTCAGTTTGGCATTTGCCGCGGGGCGGGGCGGCATCCCAGAATGGCTCTTATATCGTTATTCAGGGTTTTCCATGAGGGTATGCGTAATCGGTGCCGGGGTGGTCGGCGTGACCTCGGCCTATTTTCTGGCCCGGCAAGGGCACGACGTCGTGCTGCTCGACAGCCGGGCCCGTCCGGCCACGGTGTCCAGCTATGCCAATGGCGGGCAGCTCAGTTACAGCTATGTGGCGCCGTTGGCCGGCCCCGGGGTATTGCCCAGCGTGCCGGGCTGGCTGTTGCGTGCCGATTCGCCCTTGCGCTTCCGGCCGCGCCTGGATCCCCACCAGTGGCTGTGGTGCCTGCAGTTTGCGCTGGCGTGCCGCGCATCGGTGGCGCAGGCGTCCACGGCTCAGTTGCAGGCGCTGTCGTACCTGAGCCGCGATGTGATGCATCACCTGCTCGAACAAGAAGAGCTGGATTTCGGCCATGTGCGCAATGGCAAGCTGATTGCCTATCGCAACCCTGAATTGCTTGAGAAAGCCCGCCGGCTGGTGTCTTACCAGGCGGGGCTGGGGGCCGAACAGCGGGTGCTGGATGCGGCGGAAACGCTGGCCTTGGAGCCGGCCCTGGCCGGGCTGGGCCGCAGCCTGGCGGGGGCGGTCTATACCCCCAGTGAAGAAGCCGGCGATTGCCGGCAGTTTACCGAGGCGCTGTTCCGGCGCCTGAAAGAGCTGGGCAATGTCGAATGCCGCATGGCCAGCCCGGTGCAGCGACTGCGCCGCGACGGCCGCAAGATCGTTGCCGTCGAGACCGCCAACGGCGATATCGGCGCCGATGCGGTGGTGCTGGCCGCCGGCATGGGTTCGCGCGCATTGTTGAAACCGCTGGGCCAGGACGTGCCGCTGTATCCGCTGAAGGGCTACAGCCTGAGCGTGCCCCTGGCGTCCGACGACGATACGGCCCCGGCCATCAGCGTGACCGACTACGAACGGCGCATTGTCTATGCCCGCGTGGGTCGGATGCTGCGCATCGCGGCCATGGTGGATATCGGCAGCCAGGATGCCGATATCGATCCCGCCCGCATTGCCTTGCTCAAGCGCCAGGTAAGCGAGGCCTTCCCGCATCTGGACCTGAGCCAGGCCGTGCCCTGGGCCGGCCTGCGTCCGGCCACCCCGACCGGCAAGCCGCTGATCGGCGCCAGCCGGGTAGCCGACAACCTGTGGCTGAACATTGGCCAGGGGGCGCTGGGTTTCACGCTGGCATGCGGTAGCGCGGCCTTGTTGACTGCGCAGATGTCGGGCCTGGAATTGCCTGTCGACGCCTTGCCTTTCAAACCGTAGCCGTAGCCGCCGGCAACGGGCATGGCTTCAATGGAAGTTGCGGCTGCGCGCCGACAGCCCGCCCAGCAGGGCCGACAGGTCTACCAGCCGCTGCGCCACCAGGTTGCGCACGCCCTGGACGTTCTGCCAGGTGCCGTATACGCCCAGCAGGGTGGCGCCCAGCAATTCGCGGCGCTGGCGTTCGATGAGCTCATTGCGCACCACGACGTTGACTGGCCCGGTTTCGTCTTCCAGTGTGACGAAAATGGTGCCCTTGGCGGTTTGCGGCCGCTGGCGCACGGTGACCAGGCCGCAGGCTCGCGCCAGGCGGCGGTTTGGGTAATCGTTGAGCACGGCGGCGGGCTCGAAGCGCAACGCCTGCAAGCGTGGCCGCAGCAGTTCGACCGGATGGCGCCGCAGCGTCAGGCGCAAGCTGCGGTAGTCGGCCGAAATGGACTGCCCTTCGGTGGGGGCCGGCAAGGCGGGCGTGCTGGTTTCGACGATATCGGCATCGCGCAACAGGTCGCGGTTGGGAACACTGGCGCTGGCCTCCCAACTGGCCAGGCGGCGATGGCCGGCCAGGCTGTGCAGGGCATCGCTGGCGGCCAGCGCGTCGAGCTCATGGCGGGACAGCATCGCGCGGCGGCCCAGTTCGCGCGTATCGGCGAATGGGCGCGCGGCGCGTGCCTGCTCGATGCGCCGTCCGGCCTCTTCCGACAGGCCCTGCACCTGGTTCAGGCCCAGCCGCACGGCGGGCCGGGCAGCGGATCCGGGCAGGGCTTCCAACGCAGCTTCCCAACCGCTGACAGCGACGTCGGCCGGCAGCACGACCACGTCGTGGCGGCGGGCATCCTGCACCAGTTGGGCCGGGGCATAGAAGCCCATGGGCTGGGAATTGAGCAGCGCCGCCAGGAATGCCTCGGGCTCGTGGCACTTGAGCCAGGAACTGGCGTAGGCCAGCAGTGCGAAACTGGCCGCGTGGCTTTCAGGAAAACCGTATTCGCCGAAGCCTTCGATCTGGCGGATGATGGCCTCGGCGAATTCGGCGCTATAGCCGTTTTTCAGCAGGCCGGCGACCAGCTTGTCGGTGTGTTTGTCGATGGCTCCCTTGCGCTTCCAGGATGCCATCGAGCGCCGCAGCGCATCGGCTTCGCCCGGTGTGAAATCGGCAGCCACCACGGCGATCTGCATCACCTGTTCCTGGAAAATGGGCACGCCCAGGGTGCGCAACAGCACGCCTTCGACTTCTTTGCTGGGGTAGGTTGGCGGTTCTCCGTTTCGCCGCCGCAAGTAGGGATGCACCATGCCGCCCTGGATCGGGCCGGGCCGCACGATGGCCACTTGCACGACCAGGTCGTAGTATTTGCACGGCCTCAGGCGCGGCAGCATGCTCATCTGCGCGCGCGATTCGATCTGGAAAACCCCGACGGTATCGGCTTTGCAGATCATCTCGTAGGTGGCGGTGTCATCCTGGGGAATCTCGTGTAATGCCAGCGGCTGGCCGCGCCGTTGCTCGACGAAATCCAGCGCGCGATGCAGCGCCGACAGCATGCCCAGGGCCAGGATATCCACCTTGAGCAGGCCCAGGGCGTCCAGGTCGTCTTTGTCCCATTGCACGACACTGCGTTCGGGCATGGCGGCATTTTCAATGGGCACCAGGCGGGCCAGGTTGCCGCGCGAGATCACGAAGCCGCCAGGGTGTTGCGACAGATGGCGCGGAAAGCCGATCAGCGTCTCGGCCAGCACGGCCCAGTGCCGCGCCACGCGGGATTCGGGATCCAGGCCGCAGGCGCCCAGCGTGCGCAGCATGGCCTGCTTGCCATCCCACCATTGGTGCGCGCGCGCCACGGCGTCGATGATGCCCAGGTCGACGCCCAGCGCGCGGCCGGTGTCGCGCAGCACGCTGCGCGGGCGGTATGAGATCACCACGCCCGTCAGCGCGGCGCGGTGCCGCCCGTATTTTTTGTAGATGTACTGGATGACTTCTTCGCGGCGCTGGTGCTCGAAATCGACGTCGATGTCGGGAGGTTCTTTGCGTTCTTTGCTGATGAAGCGTTCGAACAGGGCCTTGCTTTGCTCGGGCGATACCGAGGTGATGCCCAGGCAATAGCAGACCACCGAATTGGCCGCCGAACCGCGTCCCTGGCACAGGATGTTCTGGCTGCGCGCGTATTGAACAACGTCGTAGACCGTCAGGAAATAGGGTTCGTATTCCAGTTCGGCGATCAGCGAGAGTTCTTTTTCGATCTGGGTGACGACGGATGCAGGAACATCGCCGTGGTAACGGCCGCGGGCGCCCGCATAGGTTTCGCGGCGCAGGTAGCTGGCGGGAGTTTCGCCGGCGGGCACGATTTCGTCGGGGTATTCGTAGCGCAGTTCCCGCAGCGAAAATTTGCAGCGCTGCGCGATGATCAGCGTCTGCGCCAGGGCGTCGGGCGGGTACAGCGACGCCAGGCGCAGGCGGGTGCGCAGATGCTGTTCGGCATTGGCCTGCAGGTCGTAGCCGCATTGCGCCACGCTGCGCTTGCTGCGGATGGCCGCCAGCGTGTCGTGCAGCGGCTTGCGCGAACGCAGGTGCATCTGCACCCGGCCCAGCGCCACGATGGGTAGCGTGGCAGCCTGTGCGGCCTGCTGCACGACGGTGCGATGCAGGTCGTCGCGCGCGTGATGCAACTGGGCCAGGCCGACCCAGGCGCGTCCAGGGAAGGTGCGCGCCAGCCAGGCTGCCTGTTGGGCCAGCGCTTCGGCATCGACGCCATCGGGCGGCGCCAGGATGGCCAGGCAATCGGGCATGCCGCGCAGGTGGGCATGGCCCGGGCCGGGCGCGGCGATGTCATCTGCAAACAACTGGTATTCGCCCTTGGGCGCGCGCGAGCGACCCAGCGTGATCAGTTCCGACAGGTTGCCGTAGCCCTCGCGATTCTGCGCCAACAGCACCAGCGTCAGGGCAGGAGCATCGGCGGTGTGCTGCAAGGCCAGGGTGCTGCCGACGATGAGCGGCAATTTGCACGCCTCGGCCGCGACGAGCGCGCGCACCACGCCTGCCAGCGAGCATTCGTCGGTGATGGCCAACGCGGCATAGCCCAGTTGAGCGGCCTGTTCGACCAATTCTGCGGGGTGCGAGGCGCCTTGCAGGAACGAGAAATTGGACAGGCATTGCAGTTCGGCATAGGCCGGCAGCAGGCCGGGCAGGGATGGGGACGGCATCATGCGGCAGCCTAGGCGTAGCGTCCGTGCAGGAACCAGCGGGCGTGCTCGGTATCGCGCTCGCGGTAGATCCAGTAGCGTGCGGCGGCGGCGTCTTCGGCCACGAAGTAGTCGCGTACCGTCAGGGCGGCGTCCCACCAGCCGCTTTCGATGCGTTCCGGGCCGCGCACCAGCCGCAGCGGTTGGCCGGCATAGGCAGGACGGTGCCGGACCACCTGCAGCAGGATGGGCGGGTCCAGCAGCCAGAAGGGGCGGTCGAGCGGTCCGGGCAAGGTGTCTGGGCCGCCAGCGCCGTCTTGCGCCGCTTGCCAGCCATTGGCGGCCTCGGGCCGATGGTCGGCCACGGGCCGCGCATGCAGCACGCGTTCGCGGCCCAGCCGGGCGCTAAGCAGGTCCAGCAGGCGTGCGTGCTCGGCCGGCGTGCCGCCGGGTTCGGGAAACAGGCAGGTACTGGCGGCCGGCTGCTCGACCGTTTCAGCCACGTTCAACACCAAGGCAATGACCGGTGCCTCGAGTTGCAGGCGGCCGAGTTTTTCGCGCAGCAAGTCCAGCAGGTGCGACTGCTGCCAGGCCGGCTGGGCCAGGCTCAGGGGGAGTTCGGAAGGGGGCCGCGCACGCCGGCCGCGTTCATGTTCCAGCACCAGCGTAAGGTGTTGTACGGCGCGCCGGCCGGCGGCCAGCCAGCCACATAATTGTTCGAGCAGGCGGCGTGCTGAGGCCAGCACGGCGTCGGCGTGCTCGATGTAGTCGGGTAGTTCCAGGCGTTGCCGGAAACGCGCCGGGGGCTGGATCCAGGCATGGCATTCAGGTGTGGCGCCATAGGCGCTATCGAGCGCCCGCACCAGTTCGGTGCCGCAGCGCCGTTGCAGGCCGGCGCGCGGCAAGCCGCGCAGCGCGCCCAGCGTGTGGCAGCCAATGTCATGCAGCCAGTCCAGGCGCGGTTGGGCATCGGGCAACAGGGCGCAAGGCAGGGCGTCGAGCCGGCGTGCCAGCGTTGCCGCCCGCAGCGCCTTGCGCGGTGCCCGGGGCGCGGCCTGGCGCGCCAGCAGCCATGCGCCCTGGGCGGTAGGCGCCAGGCCCAGCGAGGCATGCAGGCCCATGGCATGCAGCGTGGCGGCCACACGCCGGTGCAGCGCGCGCGGGCCGCCGAAATACGCCAGGCTGGCGCCGACCTGCAGCAGGATGGCATCGGGTTCGGCCAGGGCGATCTCTGGCGTGTATTGCAGCAGGGCCAGCGCCGCTTCGTGCAGGACACGGTTTTCGGCCGCGATGTCGCGCGCCAGCAGCGTGATTTCTGGCGCCATGGCTGCTGCGCCGGCGCGCCGCATGCCGCCCTGCAAGCCAGCGGCCATGGCCGCGGGCGTCAGGGCGGCGATGCGTTCTTGTTCCAGCACCGCGAATGCCGCGTCACGAGGCCATTGCGGGCGCGCGGTGTCCAGCGGCAGGCAGCGCAGGAAGACGGTGATCCAGAGGGGCATGGCGAGGCGGTACGGAAGCCGGCGAGGCGGGCTCGAAAACGATGTTCAGGGGTTCGGCGCAAGCCGGCCCGCGCCGCTTCAGGATATGCACTGACAGCCCGCCCGGCGCGGGGGCCAGCGCCAGCCGCAAGGGGGCGGGCGAGGCCTGCTGCGCGGCCGTGGCGGGGCGCAGGACGAAACACAGCGTGTGGCCGCCCTGGGCGGCCAGGTGCAGACGACGCAGCGCTTCGGGGCGTACCCGGGGCAGCCAGCACAGCAGCGCGCCGCAACTGCCATGCTTCAGGATCTGTTCGGCGGCCCACAAGGCGTCGGCCGGGCGTTCGGGTGCCACCCAGAGCAATTGGCGAGGGTCCAGGCGCCAGCCCTGCCAGCAAGCCAGGTGCGGTACGTGCGGCGGCTGCACCAGCGCAATGGCATGGCGGCTGTCGAGCTGGGCCAGGGCGGGTTGCAACAGGCGGATTTCCCCAATGCCCGGATGCGGGGACAGCAGTTCGACCAGCGCCCCCTGCGGCCAGCCGCCGCCGGGCAACTGGGCGGACAGCCCGGCATGGCCGGTGGGAACGCCGCGATCGGCGCTGCGCGCCAATTGCGTGGCGCGCCAGAGGGCGGGGTGGATGTGTTCGGGGGATTTCATGATGGGGGTGTATTTATACTGTATGAATATACAGTATTTGTGGGGCTGGTGCGGTAGAGCGATGGCTAGGCTGATAGCGGGGAAGGAGAGCTGGGTTTGCGGGGTTGTTCCTCTCCTTGCCCTGTCCCGAGCGACACGGGACTGCTTCTGTGCGACATTGCACGACACTGCCAGCCTCGCCGGCCCCACGCCCAGGACGGCGAGGCGACTTGTAGGCGCAAACGGAACACGATCAACATTCCTTCCGCGTCATTGCCTCAACCATTAGCCACAGCCCGCTTGCCCGGCCAGAACGCCTGAAGAGTCCACCGTTCTACAATCACTCCCGGTACACAGCACGCCAGGAAGCCCCGCATGTCCACTGCAGCCGCCCTAGAGTTCCTGCCCGATCCTGATTCCGGCACCGAGATCAAGCAGCTGTTTGTCCTGCTGCACGGTGTGGGCGGCATGCCACAAGACATGGAGCCCCTGGCGCAAGCCTTGCGCGCGGCATTTCCGCAGGCCGCTATTCTCGTGCCGCCCGGATTCGAGCCCTATGACGGCGCAGCCCGCGGGCGCCAATGGTTTTCGACGCGCGGGGTCGATGAAGGCAACCGCATCGAACGCGTTGCGCACGCCTTGCCTGCCTTGGTCGACTACATCCGGGCGGCGCAGGCGCGATTGGGGTTGCTGCAGTCCGACACCGCGCTGGCGGGGTTCTCGCAAGGGGCCGTCATGGCGCTGGAAGCCGTGCAGGCCCACGATGGCCTGGCCGGGCGCGTGCTGGCCTTTTCTGGCCGCTATGCGCAGTTGCCCAAGAGCGCGCCCCAATACACCACGATCCATTTGCTGCATGGCGCCGATGACGCAGTGATGGCGGTATCGCATGCCCAGGCGGCCCAGGCGCGGCTCGATAGCCTGCATGGCGATGCCACGATCGATGTGGCCAGCCGCGTGGGGCATGTGCTGCATCCGGCGCTGATGCGGCGTGCCATTGAGCGCCTGCAAACCTGCGTGCCGCTGCGCAGTTGGGAGGCCGCGCTGGGTTTGAACCAGGCGCCGCCCGCGGGGTCGACCCTGCATTGAGCGGCCGGCCCATCGACCGGCTGCCTCTTGCCTATGCGCCCGCGGCGGCGGCGGGCGGGTCTTGCCAGCCGCCGCCCAGCGCCAGGAACAACGCGATCTGGTCGGTGCTCAGCGCCGCCTGCGAGGCAGCCAGTGCGCTTTCATTGGAGGCCAGCGTGCGCTGGGCGTCCAGCATGGTCAGGTAGTCGGTCTTGCCGGCGCGGAACAATTGCTCGGCCTGGCTCGCGGCCAGTGCGCTTTGATCGCGTGCCGCCTGCAATGCGGCATCGCGGTCGAGTTGGCGCGCGTACGTGACCAGCGCGCTTTCTGTTTCGCGCAGGGCGCCCAGCACCGTGGCATCGAAGCGCGCCAACGCTGCACCCGCACCGGCCTGGGCCTGGGCAATGCGCGCCTGTGCCGCGCCGGTGTTGGGCAAGGTCCAGGAAATCAGCGGGCCGACGCTCCAACTGAATGTGCCGCGCTCGCCCACGATAGAGGCGGGGCCCGCCGATCCGCCGGACAGGCCCAGCGTGACAGTGGGATACAGATCTGCTGTCGCCACGCCGATGCGGGCGGTGGCGGCGGCCAGGGCACGCTCGGCCTGGCGGATGTCGGGCCGGCGGCGCAGCAGTGCCGCGCCATCGCCCACCGGGATGGGCTGCGCCAGGCGCGGTGGATGGGCGCAATCGAGCAGCGTGGCAGACATGTCGGCAGGGGTATGGCCAGTCAGCGCGGCCAGGCGGTACAAGGCCGTGCGCTGGCTGGCCTGGAACGGCGGCAATTCGGCCTGCAGTTGCTCAAGCTGGCTGCGCGCGCGGGTGACATCCAGCACGGTGCCGCGGCCGGCTTGCTGCAACTGCTGCACGGCATCGAGCGAATCGCGCTGCAGGTCGACCGAATGCCGGGCCGAGGCCAGTTCCATGCCGGCCGCGCAAATGTCGGCATAGGCATGCGCCGTTTCGGCCGCCACGGTCACGCGCGCGGCATCGTAGGCGGCCTGGGCGGCCTGCTCGTCGCCGGACGCCGCTTCGATGGCGCGGCGGATCTGGCCGAACAGGTCGACCTGGTAGGCCACGCTGATGCCGCTGGAATACGACCAGCGGTCGGTGGGCCGGGTATCGGGGGCGCCGGCTTGCACCCCCGAAGCATGCCCGAACGTCGGGGATGCATTCACGCCCACGGTGGGTTGCTGCTGCCCGCGTGCTTCGCGCGTGGCAGCCTGGGCCCGCTGCAGATTGGCCGCCGCGATGCGCAGGTCGGTATTGGCTTGCAGCGCCTGGCCGATCAGCGCATCCAGCGCCGGATCTTGATATAGCCGCCACCACGTGCCCGGCACGGCGTCTTGCCGGAATGCCGTCTCGCGGGCTTGCAGAAAGCCCGCCGAGGCCGTGGGCCGATTGACGGCGGCGTTCTCGGGTACGTGGTAATCGGGGCCGACGGCGGCGCAACCGGCCAGCGCCAGGGACAGGGCCAGTGCAGGAAGCGGGCGCAGGGTCATGATGCGTCGACCTCCACGGTGGCGGTCTGTCCTGCTACCAGCCGCACCCCTTGGGGCACCTGGTCGATCTGCACGCGCACCGGAATGCGTTGCGCCAGGCGCACCCAGTTGAAAGTGGGGTTGACGTTGGGCAGCAGGTTGGCGCCGGTGCTGCGGTCGCGGTCGGCGATACCCATGGCAATGCTTTCGACGTGGCCGCGGATCTGGCGCGATTCGCCCATCAGCGTCACGGACACGGTATCGCCTTCATGGATATGCACCAGCTTGGTTTCTTCGAAATAGCCTTCCACGTAGAACGAGCTGGCGTCGACCAGCGCCATGACGGCGTGCGCCGCGGTGGCATATGAGCCCACGCGCAGGTCCAGGTTGGTGACCCGCCCGTCAGTGGGGGCCACCACGCGGCTGCGGGCCAGGTTCAGCTTGGCGGTCTCGCGCTGCACCTGGGCTTCGGCCAGCGCGGCCTCGGCCTGTTGCAGGTGAGCCTGGCTTTGTTCCAGCACTTCGGCCGATACCAGTTTGCCCAGCGACCGGTTGCGTCGCGCATCGCGCGCGGCCTGGTCGCGCGCCACTTGCTGGGCGCGCACCGCGGCCTGGGCCTGGTCGTAGGCCAGCTGGAAGCGGGCCCGATCGATTTCGAACAGCACATCGCCAGCCTTGACGTCCTGGTTGTCGTGTATGGGTACGGCGGTGACCAGGCCCGACACATCGGGCGCGACCTGCACGACATAAGCCTTGACGCGGCCATCGCGCGTCCAGGGCTCGACTTCGTAGTGCGTCCATAGGTGCCAGCCGGCATAGACCGCCGCGCAGACGGTCAATGCCGTCACGAGAAACTTGCCCACGATGGGGCGGCGCAACGTGTTGAGGATATTCATGGTGCTACTTCAGTACGTAAGGTGAAATCAGGTAGACGCCGTACAGCAGTACGACGTAGAGCGCGGCATCGAACAGCGCCGGATGCCACACCAGCCGATAGAAACCCGCGCGCGCCAGCAGGCGCCGCACGGCCCAGGCCACGCCCAGCGTGGCCAGCCCCAGCACCAGCAGCCAGGGGAAATAAATGCCGTAGAAATTGAATTCGCCAATCATGATGCGTGCGCCGGCAATATGTCGGACTGATAGTCAGGGGCTTGCGGGAACAGGGCGCGTCGGATGCCCACCAGCGCCACCACGGCGCGGTCGCGTGCGGCCAGGGCGCCCGGCGTGGCCGTGACGCGCGCCAGCGCGCGGTCGATGTCGGCCAGCAAGACAGGAAAGTCGGTAGCGTTGTGGCCGGCTGCCGAGCGTTGCCGGAAAAACCCCGCCAGGCCGCCCAGCACGGGGCGGATGGCGCTCTCGGCCGCGGGCAGCACACGCCGCGCGCGCTGCAATTCGGCGATGTCGTTGCCCACGCGCAGGTCTTTCAGCGCATCGGCGGCCAGTTGGTCGTCGGAACGCTTGGCCATCGCCAGGCGCGGCTGCAGCAGGCCTATGCGATCGAGCATGCGCAGCGTGTAGGCCGACCGCGAGGGCGCGCGGCTGGCACTGGCCAGCGCGGCCAGTTCTTTCCAGTTGGCGGCCTGGATGCGGCGCGCGCTTTGGTCGGCACTGATGGTGCGGAAGATTGCCGCGATGAGTGCGGCGGTGGCCACGCCGATGATCTGCGCGACCATGGTGTCCACGAACGACACCAGGTCGGCGGTGTGGGTGTCGTGCAGCGCCAGTGTGCCCAGAAAGCCGAACAGCAACGCCATGGCCCGCAGGGTATAGGCCGGCCGCGGGATGAGCGCACCCAGCACCAGCGCCACCGGCAGGATCGACAACGCCAGCATCTCGAACGAGTGAATGGCCGGCATGATGCCCAGCAGGTACAGGGCCGACAGCGGAATCGAATAAATCGTGTAGACCAGGAACTGCATGATGCCGGGCACGGGGTTGTCTTGCGCGGCGAAGAAACAACTGAAGATGGCGGCCATCATGGCGGCGGTGGCGCCGTTGGTCCAGGCGGCGCCGATCCAGAACACGCAGCACACCGATATGGCCAAGGCGGCCGCCAGGGCCGACAGCAGAGCCAGCCCGCGGTCGCGGTGCAGGATCGCGCCGGCGGCCAGGCGGACAGGACGGGCGCCGTGGCGCGGCGTGCCGGCCAGCCCGGCACGGATATCGTGGCGCAGCGCCAGGCAGCGGTCATAGGCGTCGACCAGTTCGCGCAGGCGCACCACCAGGCTGGCCAGCAGGGCGTCGCGCCAACTGGCCGCGGGGCCGATCTCGGGCGCCAGCCGCGACAGGGCGGCGCGCAGCGTGGCGGCCTGGGCGCGTTCGGCTTGTGGTCCGGCGTCTATCCAGGCGGCAATATCGTTCAGGGCCTCGGCCACCGGCCCCGGCAGTTCGCGCCCGCCGTCCTGCAGCGCCTGCAAGCGGTCGTCCACGGCCGATACCAGCGGCGTCAGGGCGGCGATCTGGTCTTGCATGGCGCGCACGGCGCCAGCCGTCCAGCGGATATTGCCGGTGTCGAACGGCACGTGGGTCGACAGCATGCGCAGCAGCGTGATGTCTTCGGCCAATACCCGGCGTTCTTTGCCGCGTCGCGCGTCGTCGCGCTGCGTCAGCGTTTCGCGGATCCAGTTGCGCGCATCGCGCACCGTGGCGTCCAGCCGGGCCATCAACGGCTTGGCGATGCCGCGCGGCAGCACCAGGCTGTGCGCCAGCGTGGCGCATACGATGCCCAGGCTGATTTCCTCGACCCGTGCCAGCGCGGTGTCGAACACGGTGCCGGGATCGGTGACGCTGGGGAAACCGATCATGGCGGCGGTATAGCCCGCCAGCATGAACAGGTACGAGCGCGGGGTGCGGTCCAGCACCGCGATATACAGGCACAGGCCCACCCACAGCACCATGGCCAGGATCATCAGCACGGGCGCATTGGACAGGCGCGGCACCAGGTACACCATCACGGCGCTGCCGAAGAAGGTGCCGCCCAGGCGGAACACGGCTTTCGAGCGCACCGCGCCCGCCCAGGGCTGCGACACCACGTAGGCGGTGGTCATGGCCCAGAACGGGCGCGACAGGCCCATGGTGTACGAAAGATAAAGCGCCGTGATGGCGCCCACATAACACTTCACCGAGAAGAGCAGTTCGTCGGCATTGGGCAGTTTCATGGCCGGGTGTCCTCTTCGGTGGCCGAGGCCGACTGCCGACCCAAGGTGGTCTTGAGTATGTCGAACACCCGCAGGCAGGCCTCCAGGTCGGTATCGCTGACATCTTTGAACAATTGGCGGCGCAGGGTCGCCAGCACGCACTCGACCCGTTCGCGCAAGGCCTGGCCGTCGGGCGTCAGGTGCAGGGTGCGGGCGCGGCGGTCGTTCGGATCTTCGCGGCGCTCCATCAGGCCGGCCGAGACCAGGTGGTCGAGCACCCGCACCAGGGAAGGGCCTTCGACCCCCAGTGCTTCGGCCAGGGCACCCTGGCGCACGCCGTCGCCCAGGCGGCCGGCAATGATCACCGGCCATGCCGTGGCCTGCGACAGGCCGTATTCAGACAAGGCAGCATCGGCAGCGCCGCGGTAGGCACGCGACAAGACCATCAGGCTGGCCGTGGCGGCCATGAGGCGGGAGTCGGAAGGCGGGTTCATGATATTGATTGTATCCTATCTATTAGCATCCTATCAATATCCAAAAACAAAGCCGGCAATATTTACCAAGTGTCTGCCACCTGCGAATCCGAGCGGCCTGCCAGCCGCGAGGCGGATGCGCGCCGCGTTCGGGGGGCTACCCATTAGCGATGATGATGAGCGCGCGGGCGGTCTTGCGGCCTTCGGCGCACAGGCTGTGCGGCAGATAACCGGGAAAGCGCACGCTGTCGTCACGCTCGAGCAGGACGGTGTGTTCGCCGAAATGCACGCGCACCCGGCCTTCCAGCACGAAGATCAGTTCGTCGCCGCCATGATGGGCCACCGTGCGTTCGCCATGGGTGCCCACCTGGACCACCATCACCGACAGGCCGCCATTGGTGCCGCCCATGGTGATGGCCTCGTAGGCATGTTCGCCCGGATCGGTGGCCGACGAAGCGATGCGGTGGCGTTCGCCGGCACGCACGATGTGGATCTCGTCTTGCGGATCGGTTTCGCCCAGCAGCGCCGACAGCGACGTGCCCAGGGCGACCGCCACGGTATGCAGCGAGCCCACCGAAGCAAATTTCTCGCCTCGTTCCAGGCGCGACAGGAAGCCTTTGTCCAGCCCGGTCTGGGCCGATAGCTGGGCCAGCGTCAGTTTGCGGCGCCGCCGCGTGGCCCGCATCCGCAGGCCCACCTGCTGGGCATCGGGGGCGGCGGCGGGCGGCGGCAAGTGTTTGGGCGGCATGGACAGGCGTCAATCGAGGCGGGCGAAGGCTGCATGATGCCACTTTTGGTCGACCCCGGCAGCGCCTGGCTGCGGGTTTCCCCCCGTTGAATCATCGGGCAATTATTTGTATGTTGGGCAACAAGTTGTCTATAAGACAACCTATAAGACAGCACTGCTGCTGCCATTACCAGGATGATCAAATGTCGAATTACGCTTCCCAGGACAAGGACGCCTTGCGTCGCCGCGTCGATCGCGAGATCGAAGAGCGCGCGGCCCCGCAGGCGGCCTGGTCCCCCGCACAGAAAATGGCGCTGGCCTGCCGCATGCTGGCCGCGCAAGGCCATTGGCATGGCGGCCTGGCCGGCCAGATCACCGCGCGAGGCGAGGCGCCCGGCACGATCCTGACCCTGCCGTTCGGCATGGGTGCCGACGAGGCCCGCGCCAGCGAACTGATCCTGATCGACGAAGATATCAATCCGCTGGACGGCAGGTCGCTGCCCAATCCGGCCAACCGTTTCCATGCCTGGGTATACCGGCACCGGCCCGAGGTGCAATGCATCGTGCACACGCATCCGCCGGCGGTGTCGGCGCTGTCGATGGTGGGTGAGCCGCTGGTGGTGGCGCACATGGACGCCACGCCATTTTTCGACGATTGCGCCTACCTGCCCGAATGGCCGGGCCTGCCCATCGGCGACGACGAAGGCGAGATCATCTCGGCTGCGCTGGGCGACAAGCGCGCCATCCTGCTGGCCAATCACGGCATGCTGACCGCCGGCAAATCCATCGAAGAAGCCACGGTCATGGCGATCTGGCTGGAGCAAGTGGCGGCCCTGCAACTGCGCGCCCGCGCCATCGGGCCGGTCAAGCCGGTGCCGGCCGAACTGGCGCGCGAATCGCACGACTTCCTGGTCAAGCCGAAGATACTGGCGCTGACCTTTGCCTATTTTGCCCGTCGCGCTTTGCGCGAAGCGCCCGATTGCATCGATTAAGGAGCCGTGCCATGCAACGTCGTCGATTCCTGACCCTGGCCGGCGCCGGCGGCGCCGCGCTGGCCGCGCCCGCCGTGGCGCAAGAGGCTCCCGCCATCAGCTGGCGCATGCCCAGCAGTTTTCCGCGTTCGCTGGACACAGTCTGGGGCGCGGCCGAATTCCTGTGCGCGCGCGTGGCCGCGCTGACAGATGGCAAATTCAATATCCGGCCGTTTTCGGCCGGCGAACTGGTGCCGCCCCTGCAGGTGCTGGATGCGGTACAGAACGGCACCACCGAATGCGGCCACACTGCCGGCTTCTACTACCTGGGTAAAGAACCGGCGCTGGTCTTCGATACCGGCGTGCCGTTCGGGCTGACCCCGCGCCAGCATACGGCCTGGCTGCTGCACGGCGGCGGGGCGGCGCTGATCGATGAGCTGTATGCCGGCTTCAATGCGCTGGCAATTCCTTGCGGCAACACCGGCGCGCAGATGGGCGGCTGGTTCCGCAAGGAAATCAATACGCCCGACGATCTGAAAGGCCTGCGCATCCGCACGCCCGGCCTGCTCAGCATGGTGTACGAAAAGCTGGGCGCCATTCCGCAGCAGATAGCGGGCAGCGATATTTATCCAGCCCTGGAAAAAGGCTCGCTGGACGCGGTGGAATTCGTGGGCCCCTACGACGACGAGAAACTGGGGTTCGCCAAGGTGGCCAGCTATTACTACGGGCCGGGCGTACTGGAACTGGGCGCCAGCCTGTGCCTGGCGATCAACCGCGACAGTTGGGCCAAGCTGCCGCCGCGCTACCAAGAGGCCCTGCGTGCCGCCAGCGCCACCGCGGCGGACGACCTGCTCGCCAAGTACGACGCCAACAACATCCCGGCGCTCAAGCGCCTGGTGGGGCAGGGCGTCAAGCTGAAAGCCTGGCCGCCCGAAGTGATGCACGCCATGCAGCGCGCCACCCGCGAAGTGCTGGACGACTATGCCGCCAAGAATCCGTCCTTTGCCAAGGTGCTCGTGTCGTGGAAGGCATTTCGCAACGACCAGTTGCTGTGGGCCAGCGTCAACGATGGCGCGGCCGAAAACTACTTGATGGCCACCCGCGAAAAAGGCCTGTAGGCCCCCGGCGCAGCGCCGAGGCTAGCCGTTGCAGTCGGCCCAGCAATTGGGGGTTTCGTACAGGCGCACGCGCGCCAACCGCAACTGGGCGCCGTAGTGGCCATGGTAGTGCGGCGCCAGGGTGGCGAAGATGGCGCGGGCCAGGTTCTCGGCCGTGGGAATGCAGTCGAGCACCACGGTCTTGTGGCCGGGCAAGGTATCCAGGAAGCCCCGCACCGCAGTATCGTCGCGATAGACCAGGAAGGCGTGGTCCCAGGGGTCGACGATATGGCGCTTGGCGATCGCCTTGATTTCCGAGAAGTCCATCAGCATGCCGTTATCGGACTGGCCGGGCGCATCGACGATGTCGCCCGCCAGTGTCACTTCAAGGACATAGCGATGGCCGTGCAGGTTGCGGCATTGGCTGCGGTGATCGGGAATGCGATGGCCGGCATCGAATTCCAGCTTGCGGGTAACCGAGATCATGCGGGGCTCCGCAAGATGCGGGGGTGACTCATGGAATGCCTATGTATTTGTGGGTTTGCAGGCTAAGCCGCCATTGCGGGTGCTGCAGGCAGTATTGCACGGCCCGTTCGGTATTGGCGGCGCGCGCCGGGCCATCCATGGGCTGCAGGAAGAAATGCTGGAAGTCCAGGTGGGCGTAGGCCTCGGGCCGTGCTTCGACCTGCGGGTAGACCAGCTTGAGTTCGTGGCCGCGCTCGACGACCACGCGGGCGCTGCCCTTGGGGCTGACGCAGATCCAGTCGATGCCGGGTGGCGGGGGCAGCGTACCGTTGGTTTCGATGGCAACGGTAAAGCCGTGGGCATGCACGGCCTGCAGCAGCGCGGCATCGAGCTGCAGCAGCGGCTCGCCGCCGGTGAAGACGACGTAGCGGTCTTGCGTGCCGGGCCCCCAGGCCGCGGCAATGGCGTCGGCCAGCCGCGCCGCGGTGGCGAACTTTCCGCCCCCCGGGCCGTCGGTGCCGATGAAGTCGGTATCGCAGAACGTGCAGGCCGCGCCCGCGCGGTCGGCTTCGCGGCCGGACCACAGGTTGCAGCCGGCAAACCGGCAGAACACGGCCGCGCGGCCGGCCTGGGCGCCTTCGCCCTGCAGCGTCTTGAAAATTTCTTTGGCGGAATAAGTCATGCAATGGCTACGGCTTGTGCCGGCCCTGTCCAAACTGCCATTTTACCGGCATGGCGCGGTGGTCGCGGCCGCGGGCCGACTGGCGTAGACTTGCCGCCTATGTATCACGTCCAGGATGACCTGTATCTGGACGAGCGCGATATCGACTTCGGCATGATCCGCGCCCAGGGCGCGGGGGGGCAGAACGTCAACAAGGTATCCAGCGCCGTCCACCTGCGCTTCGATGTGCGCGCTTCCAGCCTGCCCGCGCACATCAAGGATGCGCTGTGCGCGCTGCCCGACCGCCGCGTGTCCAAGGATGGCGTCATTGTCATCAAGTCGCAGGCGTTTCGCAGCCAGGACAAGAATCGCAGCGAGGCGCTCGAGCGCCTGGCCGAGATGGTGCGGGCCGTGGCGCAGCCGCCCAAGCCGCGCCGGCCCACGCGCCCGACCCGGGCTTCGCAGCGCCGCCGTGTGCAGCGCAAAGTGCTGCATGGCGAAGTCAAGCGCCTGCGCGGCAGGATCACCGACGACTGATCCATGATCCGTTCTGCCCGCCATGCTTACCTGGGAGTGCTGGCCGCTATCTATGCGGTCTTGTGGGTGGCATTGGCGATCCGGCCCGCCGACCGTTCCGACTGGCTGCTCGAGAATGCACTGGTGCTGATGTTCGGCGCGGTGCTGGTGGTGACGCGGCGCTGGTTCGTGTTTTCGCGGGTGTCATACACGCTGATATTCCTGTTCTTGTGCCTGCATGCCGTGGGCGCCCACTACACCTATTCGAACGTACCCTATGACGATTGGTGGCGCGCCCTGACCGGCCATAGCCTGAACCAGGCCATGGGCTGGGATCGCAACCACTTCGACCGGCTGGTGCATTTTTCGTACGGACTGTTGTTTGCCTATCCGATCCGCGAGATCTTCCTGCGCGTGGTCGAAGTGCGCGGTTTCTGGGGCTATCTGTTGCCGCTGGACGTGGCCTTGTCCACCTCGGCCCTGTACGAACTGATCGAATGGGGCGCCGCGGCCTGGTTCGGCGGCGAGCTGGGGGCCGCCTACCTGGGCATGCAGGGCGATATCTGGGATGCGCAGAAAGACATGGCGCTGGCCGCCACCGGCGCCTGCATCGCCATGCTGGTCACGGCGCTGGCCAACCGGGGCACGCGGCGCGACCTGGCGCGCGAATGGGCCGACAGCCTCAAGCCTGGGGCCGGTGCAGGCCCCTAGCCCGGCAGGGCACGCAGCGGATAGGTGAATGCGGCGAAATGCAGCGTATTCAGGCCCAGGTGGGCCAGCACCGCAGCCGCCAGGCCCCCATACCGGTAGGCCACCCCATAGGCCACGCCGGCCAGGCCCGCCAGTACCACCCATTGCGGCCCGGCGCCGAGGTGGGCCAGCCCGAACAGTGCGGCGGCTACCGCGATGGCCAGGGCCGCGCCGCCGTGCCGATGGCCCCAGCGCGCCGCCAATTGCTGCTGGATATAGCCACGGAATAGCGCTTCTTCGGCCAGGGTGACCAGCAAGGCATTGTTGGCCAGCCATAGCCAGCCCTGGGCCGGCCACTTGGGGGCCCAGCCCACCAGGCCGGCTGCCAGCGCCACCCCCAGGCAGACGGCGGCGGCGGCCGCGCAGGCAAGCAGCGCGCTGCGCAACGTGGTGGCGGCATCGGCGGCGGCCATGGGCGGCGCCAGCGCCAGCAAGACCCAGAACGCCACCAGCGGCTTGTCCAGGTTCAGGTACATATTGAAGGGCACGGCGTCGGCCGTGTAGCGCGCGCCCGCGATCGCCTGCACGTTATGAAAGCCGGGCAGCAGGTGCAGGCTCAGGCCGGCAGCCAGCACGATGAACAGGGCATGGCCCGCCCCCATACGCCACGCAGGCCCCGATGCGCGCACGGCCAGCCCGGCCGCCCACAGCAGCGCCAGCCACAGTAGCGCCACGGGTTCCAGCGCGCCCTGGCCCAGGGCCCAGGCATAGCCCACGGCCAGCGGCAGCAGGGCGTAAGTCCGGGTGGCGGCCGGCCACACCATGGCCGCGGCAACACATAGGGAAATCCATGGAAACAGGGCGGGCAAGGGCAGCGGCATGGTGGCGGCAATACGACGGCGGACCGGCAAGCGTACCGCCAAACCGACCACGCCGCGACCGGCTGGTTTACAGTCGGATGCAATAGCCCCCTGGAACCCGAGGCGACCATGACGACCCTGACTTGCCTGATGCTGGTGGCGGCGCTGCTGCCTGCCCTGACTGCCTTGATCGCCAAGGCCGGCGGCCGCGCATTCGACAACAACGAGCCGCGCGTCTGGCTGGCCGGCCAGCAGGGATGGCGCGCGCGTGCCAACGCGGCACAGGCCAATACGTTCGAGGCCTTGCCGTTTTTCTTTGCCGCGCTGCTGCTGGCGCTGCACAACGGTGCCGACACGTCATACCTGGTCGGCCTGGCCGGCGCGTGGCTGGTGCTGCGCGTGGCCTATGTCGGCCTGTACCTGGCCGGCCTGGGGACGCTGCGTTCCCTGGTGTGGGCGGCGGCGGTAGCGGTGAATATCGCCATGCTGTTCGCCAGCGCCTGAGCCGGGGGGCGCAACGCGGCGCTCAGGCGTCCCAGTTGAAGGTCTGGCGCACGGTGCCTTGCCCGGATACTGTCACCTGGCGGGTTTGTTCCTTGTCTTTGAAGCGAGCCGATATCTTGTAATTGCCCGGCGGCAGCTTCACCAGCAGATAAGGGCCGTCGGCCGTGGTGCTGAGCACCGCCTTGCCTTGTGCGTCGGTGATGGCGACCTGCACGTCGGCCAGATAGGCGCCGCCTTGCGTGGCGGCGAAGGTCAATGCCAGCGGGTAGCTACTGCTGGCGGCCTTGATGGCTTCGGATTCGTCATGGCCGAAACCGCCCATCAGATATTGCACCTGGCCTTGTTGCTGCACCGCAGGCAAGGCGGCGGCCGGTTGCGCGGCGACCGTGCCCGCAGCCAGGGCCAGGCAACCGGCCACCAGCATGGCGGCCATGCGTGATCGTTCATTGCGTTTGTTCATGGATGTTCTCCTGCAAGCCCGGCGCTTGGCCGCGGTCGGGCCCGGCGGTGCCCGGGCAGCCCCGGGGCAAATACTTCAGATCATTGTGCTTGAGTGAAGTTCGAAGGGTGTTTCACAGGGTAAATATTGGAAGGGAAACTCACACCGGCCTGAACAGGCCAACCCTAAGTCAGGCGCGCCATTGAAACGCCAGGTCGCTATCGCCGGTGGGGACGCCGTTCGGGCCGTAGCGGCGCTCGTGCAGCTCGCCGCGCCCGTCGGCGTGCAGGGCCAGTATGGTCGAGCCGCGCGTACCGTAGTCGGGGCTGACGATGAACGGGCTGCTGAGCAGCCGTTCGCGTGCCAGCCCGATGCCGGTGTCGGGCAGGCTGGCGTCGTCGGCCGGCGTGCGGTCGAACAGGGTGGCGTACAGCGCTGGCAGGTCGGGCTGCGGCGCGCTGCGCAAGACTTGCCGGAAGGCCGCCTTGGTGCGCGCCAGCTTGGGCCAGGGCGTGTCGAGCAAATGATTGGACACGGCATAGATGCCCGGCGGCAGTGCGCGCGGGCCACCGTCGCGGTTGCCGGCGTACCAGGCCGTGGCCGTATCGCCCACGATCAGGTTGAAGCCGTTGTAGCACGCACCGCGCTGATACACCGCCGCCGCATAATCGGCGGGCGAGGCATTGCCGCGCAGGTAGTCCTCGACCAGCGCGCCGCGCGAGGGCGCGTCGGCCAGGATGTGCAGGGGGTCGCGGAAGTTCGTGACGACCGCGTAGCGGCCTCGTTCGTCCACGCCCATCCAGGTGCCGCCGGCGCGCAGGTCGCGGCCGGCGTAGATGGCGGGCCGGCCGGGCCAGGCCGTGGCAGGCTGGGTGGGGCGCGCATGGAATTCGTCGCGGTTGGCGGCGATCAATACCGGAAGATCGGCAACGCTATGCAAGGCCAGCACGGCAAGACACATGGCAGGGTCCGTTCAGGCGTTTACGAAAGAAGCTTGCCGGGGTTGGGCCAGGCGGAAGTAGTCGTCGGTGCGCATCACGATCGAGGCATCGAGCCGGCCTGCGTTGAAGACGATTTCGTCGTGCCGGTCGCGCAAGCTGGGGTCGACCAGCAGCGCCAGGTCCTGGTTGAACGAAAACGGGGGAATGGCGCCGATTTCGCAACCGGTCAGTTCGCGCGCCTGCTCGTGCGAGGCCAGCGAGGCTTTCTTGCCGCCGGCGGCCAATGCGATGGCGGCCAGGTTGGCCTGCTTGTCGGCCGGGAACACGGCCAGCACATGCAGGCGCTGGTTGGACGTGATCTTTACCCGGCACACCAGCGCCTTCGCGCCCTGGCTGACGGCGGTGCCGCGAATGGCGGCGACTGTCTCGGATTTGCCGGCGGGCTCGTGCCGCAGCAGGCGGTAGGGCACTTGATGTTCAGTCAGCAGGGCTTGCAGTTGCAGGAAGACATCCATGGCAGGCGGGTAGGCTGGGCGGCGAATGCAGGGATGATACGCTTTCCGGCTCATTCCACCAGCCGCCGCCCAGCGCCTGCAGCAAGGCGGCCGTGTCGGCGTAGCGGTCCGCCTGGGCCTGGATGCGGTCCGCGCGGGTACGCAGTTGCTCGCGCTGCGCATCGAGCAGCGCCAGTTGGCTGACGCCGCCGGCCTGGTATTGCCGGGCCGTGATGTCATAGGCGGCCAGGGCCTGTTGTTCGGCCTCGGCCCTGGCCTGCAGGGCGTCGGCATCGGCTTGCACGGCGCGCAGCGCGTCGGCGACCTGCTGGAAGCCTTGCAGCACCGTATCGCGATAGGCCGCGGCAGCGCCTTGGTAGGCTGCCTCGGCGGCGCGTTGGCGCGCACGCAGTTCGCCGCCGTGAAACAACGGCTGGGTCAAGCCCAGGGCCAGGTTCCAGACATTGACCCCATCGGCCACGTCGCCGGCCCGGGTACGCTGCGAACCGAAGCTGCCGGTCAGCGTGAAGCGCGGGTAAAGGTTGGCGGTAGCCACGCCGACGTCGGCCGCGGCGCGGTGCCACAGTGCTTCGGCGGCCAGGATATCAGGCCGCTGGCGCGTCAATTGCGACGGTACGCCAAGCGGCACGTCCAGGGGCAGTTCCAGCGTGTCCAGCGCCGGCGCCGGCAAGTCGGCCTGGGCGGGCAGGCGGCCCAGGTAGGCCGCCAGCTGGTGCCGGGTGCGATCGATGTCCTGTTGCAGCGCGGGCAGCCCGGCGCGTGTCTGCGCCAGCAGCGATTCCTGCTTGTGCAGGTCCAGCGCCGCCACGCCGCCGGCCCGATGGCGCTGGCGCATGATGGCCAATTGACGGGCCTGCGCATCCAGTTGCGCCTGCGTGGCATCCAGGCGGGCCTGCAGCCCGGCCTGCCGGATGGCGGCCGTGACCACATTGGCTGCCAGCATCATGCGGGCGGCCTGCAGTTCATGCTGCTGGTGGTCGACCTGGGCCCGCAGGCCTTCCAGCGCGCGCTGTTCGGCGCCAAAGAGGTCCAGCGTGTACGACACGTCTATCGATGCGTTGTACAGCGTGAAGGGCGGCGGCAGTTCGGTGACAGGTACGCCGTACGCCGACGGATCCACTTTCTGGCGCGCCGCCGACAGGTTGGCGTCGACCGAGGGCAGGGTGCGCGTGCCGGTTTCGGCGCTGAGTTCTTCCTGCGCCTGGCGCAGGCGCGCCCGGGCCTGTTCCAGTGTGGGGCTGTGCGCCAGGGCCTCGCGCACCAGTTGGTCGAGCTCGGGCGAGCGGAACAGCGTCCACCACTGAGCGGGAATGTCCATGCCTGCATGCAGGCGCTGCGCGGGCACCTGCGCATTGCCAGTGGTGGCGGGCGGCGCGGCCGTGGCGGTATAGCGGTCGGTGCCGGGCGCGGCGGGGCGTTCGAAATCGGGGCCCACGGCGCAGCCGCCCACGGCCAGCAGCAGGGCCAGTGCCGGCAGCAGGGCCAGTGCCGGCAGCGCGGCCTGCGCGGCGGAAAAACGTGGCAGGGAAACAGCGGTTGGCATCATGGCTTCAATCCAGCGTGCGGCGATAGAACTTCACGGCCAGTCCCATGATCAGGACAGTGAACAGCAGCAGCGGCCATACGTTGGGCCACAGGTCGGCCCAGCCGTTGCCCTTGAGCAGAATGCCGCGGATGAGCCGGTTGAAGTAGGTCAGCGGCAGAAGGTTGCCCAGGTACTGCGCCCATATCGGCATGCCCTTGAAGGGGAACATGAAGCCCGACAACAGGATATTGGGCAGGAAATAGAACATGGTGAGCTGCATGGCCTGCAATTGGTTCTGGGCCAAGGACGACAGCGTGATGCCCACCGTGAGATTGGCCGCGACGAACAGCAGCGCCGCCAGGTACACGGCCAGCAGGCTGCCCATGAAGGGCACATGGAACACATAGCGCGCCGCCAGCAGGATGATGGTGGCCTGCAGCAGGCCAATGGCGATGTACGGCACGATCTTGCCGGTCATGACTTCCAGCGGGCGCACGGGCGTGGCCAGCAGGTTCTCCATGGTGCCGCGCTCGCGTTCGCGCGTCATCGCCAGCCCCGTCATCATGACCAGCGTCATGCTCAAGATCACGCCCATCAGCCCCGGCACGGTGTTGTACTGGGCGATCTGCTCTTCGTTGTACAGCCGATGCACGCGCACCTCGAAAGGCGGCTGCCCGCCCGCCAGCTGGGCCAGCGGGCCGGTCAGGTCGCGGCGCGCGACAGCCTGGCTGAGCTGCGTGGCCGCACCGATCGCCATGCCGGTGGCCATGGGGTCGGTGGCATCGGCCTCGATCAACAGCGCGGGACGTTCGCCGCGCAGCAGGCGGCGGGTGAAATCGGGGGGAATGGTCAGCACGAACAGCACGCGGCCTTGCGCCAGCGCTGCGCGCCCGGCCTCTTCGCTGGGCAGTTCCTCGACGATGTTGAAGTAGTCCGATGCTTTCATGGCGGCCATGAAAGTACGTGTGAATTCGCTGTGGTCCGACGCGATGACCGCGGTCGGCATCTGCTTGGGGTCGGTATTGATCGCGTAGCCGAACAGGGCCAGCTGCATGATGGGGATGCCGACGATCATGCCGAAGGTGATGCGGTCGCGCCGCAATTGCAGGAATTCCTTGCGCACCATGCTCCACCAGCGTGTCCATGAGAACCGGCGTTCGGCGGCGTTCATGCCCGGCTCCCGTAGTTGTCGGCAGAACGGTTCATCAAATAGATGAAGACGTCTTCCAGGCTGGTGTCGACCGGTTCGATGCGCAGGTCGTTGCCTTGCACCGCCTGGCGCAGCGTGCGCTCGAGCAGCGCGTGGTCTTTGCCGCTGACATGCAGCGAGGATCCGAAGGCCACCGTCTGGTCCACCCCGGGACTGCCGCGCAGGCGCTGCCCCAGCGGCACCAGATCGCGGCCATGAATGGCCCAGGTGGCCAGGCCCTGTTCGGCCGTGACGCTTTCGGCGGTGCCTTGCGTCAGCAACCGGCCATAGGCCAGGTAGGCCAGTTTGTGGCAGCGCTCGGCCTCGTCCATGTAGTGGGTGCTGACCAGCACCGAAATGCCGCGCGCCGCCAGGGCATGCAGTTCTTCCCAGAAGTCGCGTCGCGCAGTGGGGTCGACCCCGGCGGTGGGCTCGTCCAGCAGCAGCAACTGTGGTTCGTGCAGCAGGCAGGCGGCCAGGGCCAGGCGCTGTTTCCAGCCGCCTGACAGCGCGCCGGTAAGCTGGTCGGCGCGGCTTTGCAGGCCCAGGCCTTCCAGTGCCTGTTCCACGGCCTGGCGGCGGTCGGGCATTTCATACATGCGCGCGACGAAATCGAGGTTCTCGCGGATGGTCAGGTCTTCCCAGTACGAGAATTTCTGCGTCATGTAGCCGACGTGGCGCTTGATGTCGGCGCTTTGCGTCAGGATGTCGTAGCCCAGGCAGGTGCCGCTGCCCGAGTCGGGCGTCAGCAGGCCGCACATCAGCCGTATGCAGGTGGTCTTGCCGCTGCCGTTGGGGCCCAGAAAACCGTAGATTTCGCCGCGCCGCACTTGCAGCGATACATCGTTGACCACGTGCTTGTCGCCGAAATGCTTGTTCAGGCCGCGCACGTCGATCGCCCAGTCGTTGGATGCGGGCGGGTTCATGGCAGCGTGACCTCGACGGGCTGGCCGGGATGCAGGCGCACCGCATCTTGCGCGGCGGGGTGGGCCTCGACCATGTAGACCAGCTTGCCGCGGCTGTCGCGGCTGTAGATCACGGGTGGCGTGTATTCGGCTTCGGTGGACAGGTAGCTGACCGAGGCTGGCAGCGGCTCGCCGCAGGCGTCGCAGCGCACCAGGATGCGGTCGCCCACATGCAGCGCCCCCAGCGTGGTCTCGGGCACGAAAAAGCGCAGCTTGATGTTGCCGGGCGGCAGCATGCGCACGACCGGGCTGCCCGCCGGTACCCATTCGCCCGGACGGAACAGGGTGTCGAAGACCCGCGCCGCCTGGACCGACGCCACCTGCTTCTGCGCCAGGGCCCAGTCGGCCTGTGCCAGCGCGGCGCGCGCGGCCTCGACCTGCGCGTCCTGGGCGCGCAGTTGCTGGTCGCGGCCGGGCAGGGCGGCCACTTCCAGCTGGGCGCGCAACTCGCGTACCCGGGCCGAGCTGGATTGTGCCTGCGCGCGGCTATCGTCGAGCTGGGCGCGAGCGATGCCGCCGGCCTGGAACTGCACGCGGTCGCGCGCCAGTTGCGCGGCGGCGCGGCCGGCCTCGGCTTCGGCCTGCACCAATTGCGCGCGCACCACGCTGATTTCGGGCGGCCGCTGGCCGGTATCCAGGTCTTGGCGCTGCGCCTGCGCCGCCAACAGCTGGGCATGGGCCTCGCGCTGCGCATCGGCCTCGGGTTCGGCTTCCAGGGCGAACAAGGGGGTGCCGGCTTGCACCTGCTGCCCGCGCGCCACATGCAAGGCTTGCAGGCGCCCGGGCTGCGAGGCCGCCATGTAGACGAATTCGCCTTCGACGTAGCCTTGGTAGAAAGGCGTGGCATCGTTGCCGCAGGCGGCCAGCCACAGCGGCAGGCAGGCCACTGCCGCAAGGCGGCGCAAGGCGGGAAAGACGGAAGGGGCGGGCAAGCGAGAGCGGACGGGCATGGCGTCAGGGTCCTGGCCGTTGGGGGGTGCGGCGCGCGGCGGGGCGCCGGCGACTCGAGGCAGGCGGGAACAGCCCGCCGCTAAGCATGGCGACCGCATGCGCGGCGATCGCATCGGTATCCAGTGCCGTGGCACCCTCGGCCCAGATGCGCCGCCACAGGGCCGAAGTGGCCATGGGCAGCAGCGTCATGCCCAGAATGGACAGGAACACCAGCCGTGGCTCGATGCCGGGGTTGACGGTGCCGCTGCGCTGGCCTGTGGCGATCATTGCAGCGAATGCGTGCAAGTGGTCCACCGGCAGGTAGCGGAAGACTTTCTCGCGCAACTGGCCACCTTCGTTGACGACTTCGCGCATCCACAGCGGTGCCAGCCAGGGACGTTCGGCGGCACATTGCACGATGCGCGTCACGACCTGTGCCACCACGGTGCGCGGGTCGGGCGGTGTTGCGCTGGACGCATCGGCCCGCGGCAAGGCGGCGGGCGCCCATACAAAGGCGATGACAGGCGCAAGGCGTTCGGTCACCACCACATCGATGAGCTGCTCGCGGTTCTTGAAGTAGTAGTGCACCATCGCCGGCGTGACTTCGGTGCGCCGCGCGATGTGGGCGATGGTGGTGGCTGCCACCCCCTGGGACGCGAACAGCGCGGTGGCGACGTCCAGCATGGCGTCGCGGCTATCGGCGCGCTGGGGGCGGGCGGGACGGCCGAGCCTGCGGGCCGGCGGCTGCGTGGGCTTGATCATGCCGGCAGTTTAATTAATTATTTAATTAATTAAAAGTGTCCGATTCCGAGCCATGGGAACCTGAGGACGCATCCGGCCTGCTTGTGATCGGCACGGCGGCGCGGCCGGCCGGACGTCATGCCTCCAGATGGCCCTGCATCAGTTCTTCGAACCAGTCCAGGAAAACCGCCAGCCGCCGCGAGCGTTGGCGCCGGTGCGGGTAAAGCAGCGACACCGGCATAGAGGCCGCGCGGTATGCCGGCATGATCTCCATGAGTTCTCCTGCGTCCAGCAGGTGCTGCACGTCAAAGCGTGGGATCTGGATCACCCCCAGCCCGGCCCGGCAGCAGGCGATGTAGCTTTCGGCGTTGTTTGTCACGACCTGGCTGGGAACATTCACCCCATGCTCGGCTTCGTCTTCGGACTGGTATTTCCACGGCAGTTCCCGGCCAGTCGTAGGCGACGCGTAGCCCACCATCCAGTGTCCGGCCTCGAGGTCTTCAGGCCGCTCGGGGGCGCCGTGATCCCGCAGATAGGCGGGGCTGGCGCAGTTGACCAACGCGATGGTGCCCAGCGTTCGCACCACCAGGCTGCTGTCTTGCAGGGTGCCGACGCGCACCGCACAGTCAACGCCTTCATGCACGAGATCGATGGCACGGTCGCTTGACCCGACGAACAGGCGCAGCCGCGGATGCCGTCGCAGCAGGGCGGGCAGGGCCGGAGCGATCAAGCGGCGGGCGATGCGACTGGGTACGTCGATCTGGAGCTGCCCCGACACCTGGCGCGGGCTGGCCTGGAACAACAGGTCGATCTCTTCCACCTCGCCCAGCAACTGGCGCACGCGTTCAAGCAACTGCGCGCCATCGACCGTCAGGCGCACCTGGCGCGTGGTCCGGTGCAGCAGGCGGGTGCCGACCTGGGCTTCCAGTTGCTGTATGGCGGCCGAGACAGAGGCGCGCGGCAGTTCCAGGGCATGCGCCGCCTTGATGAAGCTGCCTCGCTCTGCAACCTGCACGAATACCTTGTACTGGTCTAGTCTATCCATCTTCCTGTTTGCCAAACGGTGGACTGGGCTTTGCACAGAAGGCCGGCGCGTCTATTTGGTTGTATAGCCGCCATTGATCAGGATGGTCTGCCCGGTGATCCACCAGCCATCGCTGACCAGATGGCGGATAAACGGCACGACGTCCTCGATGTCGGTCAGGCCGGTCTTCGAGAATGGCGAAAGCGCCGCCGCCGTCTTGTGATATGCCACGGCATCGGCGCCCTCGGCCGGGTAGAAGAACGGCGTATCCATCGGGCCTGGACCCACCGCCGTCACCGAAATGCCACGCGCACCAAACTCCTTGGATGCTGCGCGGGTGTAATGCTCGACGGGCGCCTTGGTGCCGGCGTAGGCTGCATAAAATGGCGTAAATGCGCCCAAGAGCGACGTGACCAGCGTGCAGATCTTGCCGTTGTCGTTGACATGACTGCCCGCTTCCTTAAGGAAAAAGAAGGCCGCCTTGGAATTGACGGCAGTCATTTCGTCGTATTCGGCCTCGCTGATCTCTGTGAAGGGTTTCTTCAGGACCTTGCCGACCGTATTGATGGCGATGTCGAGCCGGCCCACCGCAGCAGTGGCATCGACGAACAGCTTCTCGACCGCGCCCGCGGTAGTAAGATCGGCCTGGATCGCCACCGCCTGGGCACCGGCGGCCTTGACCGCGGCGACAGTGGCCTCGGCATCGGCTTGGCTCTGCGCGCTGTTGTAGTGGATGGCCACCGCCTTGGCCCCATGCCGGGCAAGGTCGCGCGCAATCAGGCCGCCGAGATTCTTGGCGCCGCCGGCAATCAGCACGACTTTGCCCTTGATGGAATGGTCTGCCATGCGAAATCTCCTTCACGTGTCGATGAAGGCCTCAGCTTAGGCAAGCAAGGTTGAAGGATCAACCGCCTGGGGCTGGATGGATAATCCAGGAAACTGATCCAATTGGTGGCCATTGGCCACGCGCCACCTGGTCAATCCAGCCGGTAATGCGCCGCCGTGCGCCCGAAATCTTCCACCGTGGCGCGCTGCCAGTCGGCATCCAGGCCCAGTTCTTCGGCCAGGATGCGGGCCACTTCGGGCGCGGCCAGCATGGCGGCCTGGCTGTCGAGGAACAGCGCGCGGTTGCGGCGCGCCAGCACGTCTTCGGCGCTGCGCGCCAGTTCCTGGCGGGCCGCGAATCGCACGTGGGCTTCGGTCAGGCCGCTGGACTTGACCAGGATGTGCTCGATGCCGGGCAGGGCACGCAAGGCCGGCAGGTCGGTGCCGTAGTAACTGTCGGGCGTGCCGCGGGGCGGGGCGTCCGGCTCGCCGCCGTGGCTGGCACCGTGCAGCGGCAGGTCTGCGGTGCGGCAGTGTGCTTGCGGCAGCAACTGGTGCTGGATGGCGGTATCGACGACATCCTGGGCCATCTTGCGATAGGTGGTCCATTTGCCGCCGGTGACCGTAAGCAGGCCGGCGCGCGACACCACGATGGTATGTTCGCGCGACAGGGTCTTGGTAGCGGCTTCGCCGCCAGTGGCCTTGACCAACGGCCGCAAGCCGGCCCAGACGCTGGTGACGTCGGCCCGGGTGGGCTTGCGGCTCAGATACCGCGCGGCGGTCTGCAAAATGAAATCGACCTCGACCCGCGTGGCAGGCGGGTCCAGCGGCAAGTCGTTGCGGGGCGTGTCGGTGGTGCCGACGATGGTGTGCCCATTCCAGGGCACCACGAACAGCACGCGGCCATCATCGGTCTTGGGAATGAGGATGGCTTTGTCGCCGGGCAGGAAATCGCGCGGCAGGGTCAGGTGCACGCCCTGGCTGGGGGCCACCATGGTTTGCGCCTGGGCGTCATCCATGCGGCGCACGCTGTCCACCCACACCCCCGTCGCATTGAAGACGCAGCGCGCGCGCAGCGTGTACTGGGCATCGCCCAGGGCATCCTGCACGACCACGCCGTCGATGGCGCCCTTGTCGTTGCGGGTCAGGCCGGTGGCGCGCACATAGTTGAGCGCGGTGCCGCCCAGGTCGAACAGCGTGCGCATCAGCGCCATGGCCAGCCGTGCATCGTCGAACTGGCCGTCGTAGTACAGCACGCCGCCGCGCAGGCTGCGGCCGCCCACCGAAGGGGCCACGGTGGCGGCCTGCGCCAGCGTTTCGCTGCGCGACAGCCAGCGGCTGGGCGACAGGTTCAGTTTGCCTGCCAGCATGTCGTACATCTTCAGGCCGATGCCGTAGAACGGTTGGTCGAACAGCCCGTAGGCGGGCACCACGAACCCCAGCGGCCACACCAGGTGCGGTGCGTTGCGGTTGAGCAGCCCGCGCTCGTGCAGGGCCTCGCGCACCAGTCCGATGTTGCCCTGGGCCAGGTAGCGCACGCCGCCGTGCACCAGCTTGGTGGCCTTGCTGGAAGTGCCCTTGGCGAAGTCGTCGGCCTCGACCAGCAGCGTACGGTAGCCGCGCGCGGCGGCATCTACCGCGGTGCCCAGCCCGGTGGCGCCGCCACCGATCACGATGACGTCCCAGGTGGCTGTGTCGTTCAGCGTGTCGAGCAGGGCGGCGCGGCTGGGCGCAGGCGGGGAAGCAGGAACGGGGGTCATGTGGGAATGGCGTGGGCCGGAGCAGGAAATGGAAGGATCAGGGCTGGACGGGTTGGTCGTCGGCGGGCGTGGCGGGGGCGGCTTCGGCGCCGGCCGCCGCGATCTCGCAGCGCACCCCCGATTCCTGCAAGACCTGGGCCAGGGGTTCCTGCGGATAAGCGTCGGTGAAGAAGCGGTCGACCTGCGAGATGTGCGCCAGCTCTACCATGGCCTGGCGGCGGTACTTGCTGCTGTCGGCCGCCAGCCAGACTTCGCGCGATTGCTCGATGATGCTGCGCGCCACCCGTACTTCGCGGAAGTCGTAGTCGCGCAGGGTGCCATCGGCCTCGATGCCGGAAATGCCGATCAGGCCGATGTCCACCTTGAACTGGCGGATGAAGTCCACCGTGGCTTCGCCGACGATGCCGCGATCGCGCGGGCGCACTACGCCGCCGGCCACGATGACTTCACAGTCGGGGTTGTCGGACAGGATGTCGGCCACGTGCAGGTTGTTGGTGATGACCCGCAGGCCGCGGTGGCGCAGCAGCGCGCGCGCAATGGCTTCGGTGGTGGTGCCGATATTCAGGATCAGCGAGCAGCCGTCGGGCACGGCCTGCGCCACGGCTTGCGCAATGCGCTGCTTGGCTTCGGCATGCAGCCCCTGGCGCTTGCGGTAGGCAATATTCTCGATGGTCGAAGCCTCGATGCGCACACCGCCATGAAAGCGCGACAGCAGCCCGGCTTCGGCCAGCAGGTTCACGTCGCGCCGCACGGTTTGCAGGGTGACGTCGAAGTGGCGGGCCAGGGCTTCGATGGTGGCCGATCCCTGGGATCGGACCATTTCCACCAGGGCGCTTTGTCGAGGATTCAGTGTCATATTCGCATCATAAAACAACAAAAGCGAAAAATAATGACGCACTGCAAGATTGTTTTTCTTTCGCTTGTTGGGTAAAACGCAAAAAAGCAAAAAAACAACGAAAGCGAAGCGCATCCGTCCATCCGGAGGAGAACGATGCAGTTGACGCTGGACCAGATCGCCCTGCAGGCGGGTTCGCAGACTCACCTGTACCCCATGAGCCTGGCCCCCGTGCCCGGCGCCATGACGGTGTTGCTGGGCGCCACGCAGGCTGGCAAGACCTCGCTGATGCGCATCATGGCGGGCCTGGATCGCCCCACCGAGGGCCGGGTGCTGGCCGATGGCATCGACGTCACGGGCGTGCCGGTACGGCGCCGCAACGTGGCGATGGTGTATCAGCAGTTCATCAATTACCCGTCGATGTCGGTGTACGACAACATCGCCTCGCCGCTGAAGCTGCGCGGCGCCGCCGATATCGCCGTGCGGGTGCAAGCCATGGCAGCCCGCCTGCACATCGAACACCTGCTCAAGCGCTATCCGGCCGAACTGTCCGGCGGCCAGCAGCAGCGCGTGGCGCTGGCGCGCGCGCTGGCCAAAGAGGCGCCGCTGGTGCTGCTCGATGAGCCCCTGGTCAACCTGGACTACAAGCTGCGCGAGGAATTGCGCGATGAACTGGCGGGGCTGTTCGCCGACGGCGGCGCGACGGTCGTGTATGCCACCACCGAGCCGGCCGAGGCGCTGCTGCTGGGCGGCCACACGGCGGTCATGGATGCTGGCGAACTGCTGCAGTACGGGCCGGCCGCGCAGGTTTTCCACCGGCCGGCCTCGCTGCGCGTGGCGCAGGCGTTCAGCGACCCGCCCATGAACCTGTTTGCCGCGCAACGCCAGCCGGGCGGCCTGGTGCTGCCAGGCGGGGTGGCGGCAGCGCGCACGCTACCCGAAGGCGATGGCGCGGCGGCCATCACCGCGGGCTTGCGGGCTGGCGCGTTCCACCTGGCGCCGGCAGCGGGCCGCTTGGCCTTGCCGGGCACGGCCAAGCTGGCCGAGATATCGGGGTCGGACACCTATGTACACGCGATGACCATAGCGGGGCTCGTGGTGGCGCAGTTGCCGGGCGTGCACCGCTACCGGCTGGAGGACCCGTTGACCCTGTATTTCGATCCAGGCAGCCTGTACGCCTTCGATGCCGGCGGCCGCCTGCTGGCGGCAGGCAGCGCAGGAGCCGCCTGATGGCCGCGATCGAACTCGACCTGGCCCATTCGTATGTCAGCCATCCGCAATCGGACGACGACTACGCCTTGCTGCCGCTGAGCTTCACCTTCCAGGACGGCGGCGCGTACGCCTTGCTGGGGCCGTCCGGCTGCGGCAAGACCACCTTGCTCAATTGCATATCGGGCCTGCTGCGCCCGTCGCAAGGCCGCATCCTGTTCGACGGGCGCGATGTCACGGGCCTGACGCCGCAGCAGCGCAATATCGCCCAGGTGTTCCAGTTCCCGGTGGTGTACGACACCATGACGGTGGCGCAGAATCTGGCGTTCCCATTGCGCAACCGTGGCATGCCGCCAGCGCATATCCGCGAACGGGTCGGCCGCATCGCCGAAATGCTGGACATGTCGACGCAGCTGGACCGGCGTGCCAGCGGGCTGAGTGCCGACGCCAAGCAGAAGATCTCGCTGGGCCGCGGTCTGGTGCGCAGCGATGTATCGGCCGTGCTGTTCGATGAGCCCCTGACGGTGATCGACCCGCACCTGAAATGGCAATTGCGGCGCAAGCTGAAAGAGATCCACCAGGAACTCAAGCTGACGCTGATCTACGTGACGCACGACCAGACCGAAGCCCTGACATTTGCCGAGCAGGTGGTGGTGATGTCGCGTGGCAAGGCGGTGCAGATCGGCACGCCCGACGATTTGTTCGAGCGGCCGGCGCATACTTTCGTGGGCCATTTCATTGGCTCGCCCGGCATGAATTTTCTGCCGGCGCAGTGGTGCGATGGCGCGCTGACGGTGGGCTCGCGCCGGCTGTCGGGCGTATCCGGCCAACTTGCCGATACCTTGGCCGCGGCGGGCCAGGTGCGCCTGGGCGTGCGGCCCGAGTACCTGCAGCCCTGCACGGCAGGCGCGCAAGGAGCCGTGCCGGTGCCCGTCGCGCGTGTACAGGACCTGGGCACGTACCTGCTGTTGACCGGCGATTTCGAAGGCACCGTGCTGCGGGCCCGTGCACGCGCCGGCAGCGTCGTCCAGGCTGGCGAAACCGTGTGGCTGCCGCTGCTCAACCCGCACACCTGTTTTTACCGCAACGAGGAGCGCCTTCCATGAAGCCCATCAACCAACGCGCCTGGCTGCTGGTGCTGCCGGTGGTGATCTGCGTGGCGTTCTCGGCCATCTTGCCGCTGATGACCATCGTGAATTATTCAGTGCAAGATATCATCGCGCCCGACCGCCGGGTGTTCGTGGGCACCGAGTGGTATGCCATGGTGCTGCAGGACGAAGAACTGCATGGGGCATTGCTGCGCCAGATCGGCTTTTCGCTGGCGGTGCTGGCCATCGAGATCCCGCTGGGCATCCTGCTGGCGCTCTGCATGCCAGCCTCGGGCTGGCGCGCCTCGGCAGTGCTGGTGATCATTGCCTTGTCGCTGCTGATTCCCTGGAACGTGGTGGGCACCATCTGGCAGGTGTTCGGGCGAACCGACATCGGCCTGATGGGCGCGGCGCTGACCTGGCTGGGCGTCGACTACCACTACACCGGAAACTCGCTGCATGCCTGGCTAACGGTGCTGGCCATGGACGTCTGGCACTGGACGCCGCTGGTGGCCCTGCTGTGCTATGCGGGCCTGCGGGCGATTCCCGAGGCCTATTACCAGGCCGCGCGCATCGACGGGGCCTCGCGCCTGGCGGTGTTTCGCTATATCCAGCTGCCCAAGCTGCGCGGCGTGCTGATGATCGCCGTGCTGCTGCGCTTCATGGACAGCTTCATGATCTACACCGAGCCCTTCGTGCTGACCGGCGGCGGACCGGGCAACGCCACCACCTTCCTGTCGCAATACCTGACGCAGAAGGCCGTGGGCCAGTTCGACCTGGGCCCGGCCGCCGCGTTCTCGATCGTGTATTTCCTGATCATCCTGCTGCTGTGCTTCATCCTGTACAACTGGATGCAGCGGGCCGGCACCGCTGCCGAGGAGACCACGCATGGATAAGCAGGGCGCGGCCTGGCGCACGGCCTTCCTGGCGATATACCTGGTGTTCGCCATCCTGCCGCTGTACTGGATGCTGAACATGTCGTTCAAGACCAATACCGAGATCGTCAGCACCTTGACGCTGTGGCCGCGCGATTTCACGCTTGAACACTATCGCACCATATTCACCGACCCCGCCTGGTATTCGGGCTACATCAATTCGCTGATTTACGTGGCCATCAACACGGTGGTATCGCTGGCCGTGGCGCTGCCGGCCGCCTACGCGTTCTCGCGCTACCGCTTCATCGGCGACAAGCATGTGTTCTTCTGGCTGCTGACCAACCGCATGACACCGCCCGCGGTGTTCTTGCTGCCGTTCTTCCAGTTGTACAGCTCGCTGGGGCTGATGGACACGCACCTGGCGGTGGCGCTGGCGCACCTGGTCTTCAACGTGCCGCTGGCCGTGTGGATACTGGAAGGCTTCATGTCGGGCGTGCCGCGCGAAATCGACGAGACCGCGTACGTCGACGGCTATTCGTTTCCGCGGTTTTTCCTGACCATCTTCTTGCCGCTGATCAAGTCGGGGGTGGGGGTGGCGGCGTTCTTCTGCTTCATGTTCAGTTGGGTCGAACTGTTGTTGGCGCGCACGCTGACCTCGGTCAATGCCAAGCCCATCGTGGCCACCATGACCCGCACCGTGTCCGCATCGGGCATGGATTGGGGCGTGCTGGCCGCGGCGGGTGTGTTGACCATCGTGCCGGGCGGCATCGTCATCTGGTTCGTGCGGCACTACATCGCGAAGGGCTTCGCGATGGGCCGGGTATAGCAATACGGAGGCCAGGCCATGTTCCAGTGGATGGTATGGACGACGCCGGTGGCGGTGTTCTTCATCTGCATCGTATTGATGCTGACGGGCATGACAGTGTGGGAACTGAAGTCGCCCACCCGCCTGCGCAAGGGGTTCCTGCCGATTGCCACCACGCGTGGCGACCGGCTGTTCATCGGCTTGATGGCGGCAGCCTGGGTCAACCTGGCGTATGTGGGGTTGGGCGAGCAAATGATGGACTGGTTCACGCTGGATGATCCCCCCACGGTGTGGATCAGCTTCGCGGCATCGATGCTGCTGCTGGTGTGGATCATGCGCAAGGGATAGGCCAGGCAGATAAACCAAGAACGAGCTGTAGCGAACGACCCAGGCCGGCATCTTCCCAGGCCCGGATCCGCAGCGTAGACGGGAAGGTACATCGAGGAGAAAGGTCATGAAATTGCGCAGGCAAGCCGTGGCGGCGGGCATCGCCCTGATCGGGTGGTCAGCCGCCTGGGCCGGAGTGCCCGAGGCCGAGAAGTGGGTGGACTCCGAATTCCAGCCGTCGTCGCTGTCCAAGGACAAGCAGATGGCCGAGATGCAGTGGTTCATCGACGCGGCCGCCAAACTCAAGGCCAAAGGCATCAACGAGATCAATGTGGTCTCGGAAACCATCACCACGCACGAGTACGAGTCCAAGACCCTGGCGCGTGCCTTCACCGAGATCACCGGCATCAAGGTCAACCATGACCTGATCCAGGAAGGCGATGTGGTCGAGAAACTGCAGACGTCGATGCAGTCGGGCAAGTCCATCTATGACGGCTGGATATCCGATTCGGACTTGATCGGCACGCACTATCGGTACGGCGCCATCTTGCCGCTGTCGGACTATATCTCGGGCGCGGGCAAAGACTGGACCAACCCGGACCTGGACCTGAAGGACTTCATCGGCACCAAGTTCACCACCGCGCCCGACGGCAAGCTGTACCAGCTACCCGACCAGCAGTTCGCCAACGTGTACTGGTTCCGGGCCGACTGGTTCGCCCGCCCGGACCTGCGCGAGAAGTTCAAGGCCAAGTATGGCTACGAACTGGGGGTGCCCACCAATTGGTCGGCCTACGAGGACATCGCCGATTTCTTCACCAACGACGTGAAGGAGCTGGACGGCAAGAAAATCTACGGCCACATGGACTACGGCAAGAAAGACCCATCGCTGGGCTGGCGCTTTACCGACGCATGGCTGTCGATGGCGGGTGCGGCCGACAAGGGCCTGCCCAACGGCATGCCGGTAGACGAATGGGGCATCCGCGTGGCCGACGACAAGTGCACGCCGGTGGGGGCCTCGGTCGAGCGGGGCGGGGCCACCAATAGCCCGGCCGCGGTCTACGCGCTGACCAAGTATGTCGACTGGATGAAGAAGTACGCGCCGCCACAAGCCATGGGCATGACGTTCTCGGAATCCGGGCCGGTGCCGGCGCAGGGCCACATCGCGCAGCAGATCTTCTGGTACACCGCCTTCACGGCGGACATGACCAAGAAAGGCCTGCCGGTGGTCAACGAAGACGGAACGCCCAAATGGCGCATGGCTCCGTCGCCCTACGGACCGTACTGGAAAGACGGCATGCAGAACGGCTACCAGGACGTGGGCTCATGGACGTTCTTCAAGTCCACCGACCCCGACCGCATGGCCGGCGCCTGGCTGTACGCGCAGTTCGTCACGTCGAAGACCGTATCGTTGAAGAAATCCATCACCGGGTTGACCTTCATCCGCGACAGCGACATCCATAGCGATTATTTCACCAAGAACGCCAACCGCTATGGCGGCCTGATCGAGTTCTATCGCAGCCCGGCGCGGGTGGCCTGGACGCCCACCGGCAACAATGTGCCCGACTATCCCAAGCTGGCCCAGTTGTGGTGGAAGAACGTGGCCACGGCGGTCACGGGTGAACAGGCGCCGCAGAAGGCCATGGACAACCTGGCCGAAGAGATGGACCGCGTGATGGCCCGCCTGGAACGCGCCGGCATGGCCCAATGCGCGCCCAAGCTCAACAAGAAGAGCGATCCGTCGAAATGGCTGTCCGACCAGCACGCGCCATGGAAGAAGCTGGCCAACGAAAAGCCGCAGGGCCAGACGATTCCGTACGATCAGTTGCTACAGGCCTGGAAGGAGGGGAAGGTGCGCTGATGAGATGAGGCCGCCGGGTGGCCGCACTTGTGCCAGGTGTCAGGCTCCGCAGGTGCCTGACACCCTATGATTGAGACAGCCTTGCCACACAATGGTGTCAGGCACCTGCGGAGCCTGACACCTGGCAAGAAGGCCGCTTCGCAACGCCCCACGCTACGGCGCCGCGCCATCCGGCAGCACGATCTGCGCCGTGCCGGGCAATATCCATTGCGCGCATTCCCGCGTGGCGTCGATACAGCCGCCTTCGGCATAGACGCCCTGGGGATCGCGCCGCCGCAGCATGCGTGCCAGGATCGCCTGCACGGCGGCCGGGTCGGCCAATGTGCGCGCCACCCGGGCTTCGACGATGGCCTCGTCCAGCACCAGCCGGCCTTGCGCATCCCGCCTCGCGCCGTTGCGCCAGTGGAAGATCTCGACGCACTTCGCCGTCAGGGTGTAGGGCTGGTCGCGCTTCCAGAAATTGTTGAATAGTCCGCTGCCCAGGTAGAACACCCAGGAACCCTCGTAGCCTTCCACGTTCGATGAATGGGCATCGGGGTTGCGAAACCACAGGCGGTCGCCGGGCACGTAGTAGCGCGACGGCAGCGGCGCGTCCATCGAGCCGTACTCGCGCAGGAAGACATCGTGGAACTGTCCGGACATGACGGCCCGTGTTTCCCATTGCCGCTGCAGGCTGGCGTACAGCGCCGGATGTGCGTCGCGCAGTTCCAGGGCGATGCCCAGCAGCGTGACATACTCGGTGGCGCGATAGCACGAAAACGAATAAAGCTTGCCCGACGCATCTGGCTGCGTGGCCTTTTGCAGGGCATCGATCAAGGACACGCCCGGCTCGATGGTAAAGCCGCGTGCCTCGTCGTAGCGCCAGTAGCCGGCCGGCCGTTCGGCCTGTTCGGTATCGAAGGCCAGGGCGGTCTTGCGCGCGGCCTGCACGATGTGCTGGCGGATACGCACGGCGCTGTGCATTTCGGCGGCACTGGGAAACGGAAAGGCCACCGGCCCCAACAGCATGGCCAGCAGGATCTCGCGCGCCAGGTCGTCGGCGCGGGCTTCGGTGTCCAGCCCCAGGGCGGCGCACAGCACGGTGGTGTCGCGCTGCGGCGCCAGGGCCAGCAAGGCGGGAGTGGGCTCGAAATGCACCGCGCAGGGGCCGTCGGGCACGGCCTGTACGTAGGGCGCCAAGCCCAAGGTCTGCAGGATGTCGCAGGCGGCCTGGCGTTCGGTCTGCAGTACGCCGGCACTGGGCGCGGCGATGCGGATGCCTTGCCGGCCAGTGGGTTCGGATAGCGGTTGGGGCGAGGGCATGCGTCGGCTCCGTGGACCGGTGCGCGCCCGGCTGGCCGGGAGGCGACGCGCGCCGTCAGGCGCCAGATTCTACCGCTGCGGCGGGGCTTGCGGTACACCCCTGGGCAACAGGCGGGCCAGGGCTTCGGCGTCCATGAAACGGATGTTGTGGCGGGTTGCGTAGTCGAGCGCGGGGGCCGAAGGTGCGCCCAGTGCCACGTAGATGCCTTCGCTGGCACCTGCGCTGGCCCGGGCTGCCTCCAGGCGCTGCAGCGGTTCGACGCCCGTGTGGGCGGCTTTCCAGCGCCGCGCCGTCAGCAAGGCACGGCCACCGCCCGTCCGCGTCACTTCGAAGTCGGCCGCCGCGCCGTTCAGGCGCTTGACCTCGCAGCCGTCACGGCGCAGTGCCGCTTCCAGTACGTCGGCAAAGGCGGCCCAGGGCAGGGCCGCCAGGTCGGTCGCGGTTTGTTCGACACGCGCCGACGATGGCTTGCCGCGCTGTTTCCAGGCGGCGATGCCGGCAATGGCCAGGAAAGGAATCGCCGCAAAGATCGGAAAGGGCGCATAGGCGGGCGGCAGCGCCGCCAGCCCGATGACGATCAGCGCGGCCGCCACCAGCATGCTGATCCACCAGGGGGAACGCAGCAAGATGGCGAACAGCGAGTTCTTGGCCATGAATTTCATGGAATGTTCCTGGGCAGCAAGACGTGAAGTTCAGGGGGCCGGCGTGCCGGACGGCGGCGCGGGCGGTTGCGGAGGCACGGGGCGTACCGCCGGCGTGCCGTCCGGCGTGCGCGCCATCCAGGCGATCAGCGAGGCGCGCATGGCTTCCTCGACCGACATGTCGATCGGCTTGACCCAGTCGACCGGCACGAACACCGTGTAGCCGCCGATCATGTAGCCCATGGGCAAGTACACCGCCACGCGCTCGCCCTGCATGAAGCCCTCGGGCAGGCCCGCCGTGCCGCGCCGGGTGATCAGGCCCACCAGTTCAAGCGGCTGGCCGGGCAGGCGCAGCACTACCACGTGCTGCGTGTCGGTCTTGGCGCTGGGCGAGAAGTAGTCGGCAAAACTCTTCAGCGATGAATAGATGCTCTTGACCACCGGCAGGTTGGTGAAAGGCATCTCGACCAGGTGGAGTATCCGCTGCACGCGTTCTTTCGAGACCAGGTAGCCGATCAGCAGGATTCCCAGGATGCCCAGCACCAGGCCCATGCCGGGTATGTAGAAGTTGCCGATGAACGGGCTGAGCAGGGCCATCGAGACGCGTTCGGTCCAGGCCAGGAATATATACAGCAGATAGAGCGTCAGCGCGATCGGCAGTACGGTAATCAGCCCGCGGAAAAAGTATCGATACAGGCGCGTCATGAGTACGGATCTCCGGTAAGGCGTATTAATGGCTGTTGGTCGGCAGGATCAGGGTTTCCTTGATCTCTTCCATGACCACGTAGCTGCGCGATTCCGCCGACGCCGGCAGGCGTTTCAGGATTTCGCCCAGCAGCCGGCGATATTCATTCATTTCGGTCAGGCGGGCCTTGACCAGGTAGTCGAAGTCGCCCGACACCAGGTGGCATTCCATGACTTCGGGCACGTAGAGCAGTTCCTGCTTGACCTTGTCGAACACGTCGCCCGATTTGGCCGATAGCTTGATTTCCAGGAACACCAGCAAGTTTCGGCCCAGGGCGGCGGGATTGACGCGCGCATGATACCCGGCGATGACGCCTTCGCGCTCCAGGCGCTTGACCCGCTCGGAGCAGGGGGTGGCCGACAGGCTGATGCGCTCGGCCAGGTCGGTGATGGAAATCCGCCCGTCGCGTTGCAGGATGTCGAGGATTTTCAGGTCGATACGATCGAGTTCGCGCATTTCACTCTTGCAGGGCCGCCCGGGCCCACCCCGCCAGTCGAAAAATGGATTGGAACGAGCGATTTTAGTGCTTTTCACTGCCAGACCGCTTCTAGACTATTCCTTTGTTCGTGTGACATGTCTAAAACGGGGAATTCTCATGCACGTCATCGTCCTGGGCAGCGGCGTCATCGGCACCACCACCGCCTATTACCTGGCCCGCCAGGGCGCCAGCGTCACGGTGCTGGATCGCCAGCCCGAGGCGGCCCGCGAGACCAGCTATGCCAATGCCGGGCAGGTCTCGCCAGGCTATTCCACCCCGTGGGCGGCCCCCGGCATCCCCCTGAAGGCGCTGAAGTGGCTGTTCCAGAAAGACGCGCCGCTGGCCATCCGGCCCGACGGCACCTTGTACCAGTTGCGCTGGATGGCCGCCATGCTGGCCAATTGCTCGGCCGGCCGCTACACCGTCAATAAAGAGCGCATGTTGCGGCTGGCCGAATACAGCCGCGACTGCCTGCGCGAACTGCGCGCCGATACCGGCATCCAGTACGAGGCGCGCACCCGCGGCACCCTGCAACTGTTCCGTACCGCGGCCCAGTACGACGCGGCGCAGCGCGATATCAAGGTGCTCGATGCCTGCGGCGTGCCATACGACCTGCTGGATAGCGCCCGCCTGCAGACGGCCGAGCCGGCGCTGGCCCAGACCGCGCACAAACTGGCAGGCGGCTTGCGCCTGCCCAACGATGAAACCGGCGATTGCCACCTGTTCACGCGCCGCCTGGCCGCGCTGGCGGCCGGGCTGGGCGTGCAATTCCGCTATGGCCAGGATGTCGCTGGCCTGCAGGCCAGCGACGGCGAGATCCGCGGCGTGCGCGTCGGCGGCGACATTCTCACCGCCGATCGCTACGTGGCGGCGTTCGGCAGCTACACGCGCGGCTTCCTGGCACCACTGGGCCTGGACCTGCCCGTGTATCCGGTCAAGGGTTATTCGCTGACCATCCCGCTCGCCCAGGCTGACGCCGCGCCGGTGTCGACGGTGCTGGACGAAACCTACAAAGTGGCCGTCACGCGCTTCGACAAGCGCATACGGGTGGGGGGCATGGCTGAGCTGGCCGGTTTCGACTTGCGCCTGAATCCGGCGCGTCGCCGCACCCTTGAACACGTGGTCAACGACCTCTATCCTGGTTGCGGCGATCTTGCGCGGGCCGAGTTCTGGACCGGGCTGCGGCCCATGACGCCCGACAGCACCCCCATTGTCGGCGCCACGCGCTACGTCAACCTGTTTCTCAATACGGGGCATGGCACGCTGGGCTGGACCATGGCCTGCGGGTCGGCCAAGGTCGTGGCCGACCTGGTCATCGGCCAACGGCCCGCCATCCGCGCCGACGACCTGGCCCTGTCGCGCTACCAGGCGTCGCGCGCGCGCCGAACCGGCCCGGCACTGGGCGAGCGCTCGACCGCATAAGTGCGCCGGCCCGCCACCCGATAGATAGTGCCTGCGCCGCAACGGCGGCCAGGGCGCCTTGTGCCACAATCGCGCCATGGCCGCCGTTGCGGCGCAGGCACTATCCGGGTAGCTCGTGATCCATCTCATCCACACCGCCGATTGGCAGATCGGACGGCAGTACGGCCAGTTCGATACCGATGACGCCGCCATGCTGGCCGAGGCCCGCTACGAGGCCGTGGCGCGCATCGCCGCCGTGGCGGCCGAGCGCCGCGCCGATGCGGTGCTGGTGGCTGGCGATGTGTTCGATACGCAAGCGGTGTCCGACCGCAGTATCCGGCGCCTGTTCGATGCGCTGGCGGCCTATGCCGGCCCCTGGGTGCTCATCGCCGGCAACCACGACGCGGCACTGGCCGACAGCGTGTGGTCGCGCGCGCACCAGCTGGGTTGTATTGGCGCCAATGTGCACGTGCCGCTGCGGCCCGGCGTGGTCGACCTGCCTGGACTGAACCTGGCCGTACTGGCTGCGCCCCTGACGCAGCGCCACACCTACGACGACACCACGGCTGTCTTCGACACGCTGGCCACGGCACCGGGCCGCGTGCGTGTCGGCCTGGCCCATGGCAGCGTGGCGGGCCGGCTGCCCGATACCGTCGATTCGGCCAACCCCATTGCCGCCGATCGCGTACAGCGGGCCCGGCTCGAGTACCTGGCGCTGGGCGACTGGCATGGCTGCCTGCAGATCGATGCCCGCACCTGGTATGCCGGCACGCCCGAGCCCGATCGCTTCCGCGCCAATGCGTCGGGCAGCATCCTGGACGTGCGGCTGCCGGGTAACGGCGCCGAACCGGTGGTCGAGACCTTGCCGGTGGCGCGTTATCGGTGGGCGCAATGGGCTCAATCGTTGACGCTGCCTTCGGATGCCGAATCCCTGGCGCATCGCCTGCAGGCCGTGGGCGCCGACGATGTGCTGCGGCTCGAGCTGTCGGGGCAGTTGTCTCTCGAGGCCTGGGACGCGCTGCAAGAGGCCATTGCCCGCGCCGCGGCACGCACGCGCGCGCTGCTGCTCGATACCGCGGACTTGTCGCTGGCGCCCGATTCGCACGACCTGGCTGCCCTGGGCGCAAGCGGCTACGTGGGTGAAGTGGCCGCGCAATTGCAGGCGCTGCAAGACGACCCGGCCCAGGCCGGGGCCGCCCGGCAGGCCCTGCGCCTGCTGGTGCAGTTCCAGCGCGAACGCACGGAATCGCCATGAAGCTGCGTCGTATCGCGCTGGAAGAATTCCGCAAGTTTCGCGCCCCAGTCGTGCTGGACGAACTGGCCGACGGCCTGAACGTGATCGCCGGCCCGAACGAGGCCGGCAAGAGCACTTTCGTGGCTGCCATCCGTGCCGCCTTCCTGGAACGCTACAAGACCACCAAGGTGGCCGGCCTGGCGCCGTGGGGCATGCAGGGCGCCAGGCCCTCGGTCGAGATCGCTTTCGAGCATGGTCAGCATCGCTATTTGCTGCGCAAGACCTTCCTCAGCCGCGCGCGTTGCGAATTGCTGGTCGACGATGGCGCCGAGCGCCACGAGGGCGAGGCAGCCGAGAACGCGCTGGCCAGCCTGCTGGGTTTCGAATTTCCCGCCAAGGGGCACAGCCGACCGGAACACGGCGGCATTCCCGGGCTGCTCTGGACCCAGCAAGGCGAAGGGCAGAACCTGGCCGACCCCGCCGGCCACGCACAAGCGCATCTGCGCGACGCGTTGACGCGCCTGACCGGCGAACTGGCGTCGGCCGACGGCGATTATCTCTACGGGCGGGTCGAGACCGAGCGTGCCGCGCTGCGCGATGCGCGCAGCGGCCGGCCCAAGGGCCCCTACAAAGAGGCCGAAGATGCAAGCCAGCGTGCCGCGCAGGCCGCTGACACGCTGGCCGCGGCCAAGCGGGCGCTGGATGCCGATGTCGATCGCCTGGCCGCGTTGCGCCGCGATTACGACAAAGCCCAGCAAGAACAGCCCTGGCTCGACCTGGAACAGCGCGCGGCGCAGGCGCGGGTACGCCTGTCCGAAATCGGCCGTGAACGCGAGGCGCTGGCGGGCTTGCAGCGCGAGCTGGCGCAAGCCGACGATACGCTGGGCCTGCTGCACGAGCAGGTCGACCGCGATCAGCGCGACAGCGAGGCACTGCGCGACCTGCAAGCCCAGGCAGAAAGCGCCGCCAGCGGCCTGTCGCCGGCCCGCGCCGCGCTGCAACGGGCACTGCAACTGCAGCAGCAGGGTGCCGAGCGCCTGGCGCACTGCCAGGCACAGGTCGCGGCCGCGCAGCAGGCGGCCCAGCGGCACGATTGCGACGAACAACTGGCGCGGCTGGACCGCGAATTGCAGCGTACCGAAGACGCCATCGCCCAGGCCGGGCGATTGGCCCAGCAGATCCACGCACTGCAGCACACGGCAGCCGGCCTGGCGATCGATGCAGGCAGCTTGCGTGCCCTGCGGGATCTGGAACAGCGCATCGTGCAATTGCAGATGCAGCAGCGTGCCGGCGCGACGCGGCTGCACCATCGCCTGGCGGCCGGCCAGCAAGTGGAACTGGATGGCGCAGTGCTGGTGGGCGAGGGCGATGTGCTGCTGGCCGAAGCGGCCGAGCTGCACATCCCGGGCCTCGGATCCTTGCGTATCGAGCCGGGCGGGCAAGACCTGCCCGCCGTGCAGGCCGCACTGCAGGCGGCGCGGACCGAGCGCGAGGCGGTGCTGGCTGGTCTGGGCGTGGCCAGCCTGGCCCAGGCCGAGACGCGCGCCGTCGCCCACGAACAGGCACGCCGCGACCTGGAGATGGCGCACCAGCATTTGCGGATCCAGGCGCCGGAAGGTGCCGAGGCTTTACAGGCGACGCATTCGCAGGCCCAAGCGCGGCGCACGCAGCTTCAGGCGCTGCGCGCCAGCCTGCCCGAAGCGCTCGACCCGCTCGACCTGGCCCAGGCGCAGCAGGGCTTGCGCATGGCTGCCACCGAAGCCGAGCACGCTGCGCAGGGGGTGATCGCCGCCCGTACGGCGCTGGATACGCAGCAGGCGCGGGCGCAGATGCTGCAGGCACAATGGACGGCCCAGCAGGGTGAGTTCATGGCCGCCGGGCGCGCCGAACAGCGCGAGCAGCGTGGCGCCAAGCTGGTCGAGGCGCGGGCCCGCCGCGATACGCTGGCGCAGCGCTTCCAGGTGGCGCAGGCGGCCTTGCAGGCTCACCAGCCGGAACTCATCGAGCAGGATGCGCAGCGCTTCGAACAATCGGCCGTGCTGGCGCGCGAGGTGCAGCAGCGCCGGCATGCGGAACTGCTGCAGTTGCAGGGTAAGCTCGAGCAAGCCCAGGCGCAGGGCGTGGGCGAACAGCTGCTGCAGGCACAGGCCGACGCGCAGCGGCTGGCCCGCCGGCGCGACGAGTTTGCCACGCGGGCACAGGCATTGGACTTGTTATGGCAGTTGCTGGGCGAACGCCGCACCGCCGCGACGCAACGCCTGCTCGACCCGTTGGCGCGCCGCCTGCAGCATTATGTGGGCCTGCTGTTTCCGGGGGCACAGTGGCGCCTGGACGATGCGCTGATGCCCGCGGCCCTGGCGCGCGGCAATGGCGACGACGCGATCGAGGCGCTCAGTTTCGGCACCCGCGAACAACTGGGTGTGCTGGCGCGGCTGGCCTATGCCGACCTGCTGCAACAGGCCGGCCGCCCGACCTTGCTGGTACTCGATGACACGCTGGTGCACGCGGATGAGGGCCGGCGCGAGTTGATGAAGCGCGCCCTGTATGACGCGGCGTCGCGCCATCAGGTGCTGCTGTTCACCTGCCATGCCGACGCCTGGCAAGACATGGGGGTAGGGGTACGGGGCGTGCCTGGGCGGTCTTGAGGGAAGTTTTTTTGGTCAAATCGGGGCTCTTGAGTGCCTGTCGCCATAGTGAGGCGGCATGAAGGCGCGCTATTGCGCCGTGCGAACCTTACAAGAATCTGATATTTTTCGGGGTGGATTCCTGGCCGGCTCTGTCGACGCCCTGGCGCCGCGGTCGCGGCGTCGCTGCAACGGCGCGCCAAGTCAGGCTTCCGAGTAACGTCATCCCGGCTTTATGCTTGCCTCAATTCCACGAGACAAGTTGCCGGCCCTCCCGGAACGCCATGTCGCTGATTCTTATCCTCGCTCTGCCGTTTATCGGCAGCCTGTGCGCCGCGCTGCTGCCGTCCAACGCCCGCAATGCCGAGGCCTGGCTGGCCGGCCTTACCGCGCTGGCATGCACCCTGTTGGTCGCCAGCCTGTATCCGCAGGTCGCCGATGGTGGTGTCATTCGGGCCGACCTGGCGTGGGCGCCCGCATTGGGCCTGCAATTCACCCTGCGCATGGACGGCTTTGCCTGGCTGTTCGCATTGATCGTCTCCGGCATGGGGGCGCTGGTGGTGCTGTACGCGCGGTACTACATGTCTCCCGAAGACCCGGTGCCGCGCTTTTTCTCGTTCTTCCAGGCATTCATGGCCGCCATGCTGGGCGTGGTGCTGTCGGGCAATCTCATCCAGCTCGTACTGTTCTGGGAAATGACCAGCCTGGCCTCGTTCATGCTGATTGCCTATTGGCATCACCGGCTCGACGCCAAGCGGGGCGCGCGCATGGCGCTTACCGTCACCGGCGCGGGCGGCCTGTGCCTGCTGGCCGGGGTGCTCATCCTGGGCCATATTGTCGGCAGCTACGACCTCGATCGCGTGCTGGCGTCCGGCGACCTGGTGCGGGCCGACCCCTGGTACCCCGCGGTAGTGATCCTGGTGGCGCTGGGTGCGCTCACCAAAAGCGCGCAATTCCCTTTCCAGTTCTGGCTGCCCAATGCCATGGCGGCGCCCACGCCGGTGTCGGCTTATCTGCATTCCGCCACCATGGTGAAGGCGGGCGTGTTCCTGCTGGCCCGTTTCTGGCCGGTACTGGCGGGTACCGAAGAATGGTTCTGGATCATTGGCGGGGCAGGGCTGTGCTCGCTGGTGCTGGGAGCGTACGCGGCAATCTTCCAGCAGGACATGAAAGGCGTGCTGGCGTATTCCACCATCAGCCACCTGGGCCTGATCACGCTGCTGCTGGGCATGAACAGCCCGTTGGGGCTGGTGGCCGCCATCTTCCACATGGTCAACCATGCCACCTTCAAGGCGTCGCTGTTCATGGCGGCGGGCATCGTCGACCACGAAACCGGTACGCGCGACCTGGGTCGCCTCAGCGGGCTGCGGCGGGCCATGCCCATCACTGCCACGCTGGCCACGGTGGCGGCGGCGGCCATGGCCGGGGTGCCGCTGCTCAACGGCTTCATCTCGAAGGAAATGTTCTTTGCCGAGACCACCTTCGTCAGCGGCGATCCCGTCATCCAGTATGGGCTGCCGGCCATGGCCATACTGGCCAGCGCATTCAGCGTGGCGTATTCGCTGCGCTTCATCGCGCAGGTCTTCTTCGGCCCGCCCGCCCAGGACCTGCCGCGCGCGCCGCACGAGCCGCCGCGCTGGATGCTGGTGCCCAGCGCGCTGCTGGTACTGACCTGCCTGGTGGTGGGCGTCATTCCCGGCATTACCGTCGGCCCGTTCTTGCATACCGCGGCCTATAGCGTGCTGGGCCCCACCATGCCCGCCTACAGCCTGTCGGTATGGCACGGGCTGAACCTGCCGCTGGTCATGAGCTTCGCGGCCATGATCGCGGGCATATTGCTGTACCTGGGGCTGCGGGCGCGCCAGCGCGCGCTGCCGGGCCGGGTGCCGTTCATCTATGGCATGGACGGCCGGCGCTCGTTCGAGTTTCTGCTCGACTATTCCAGCGTGGCGGCCAGCTGGCTGCTAAGCCGCATCGCCTCGCCGCGCCTGCAGGTGCAGATGGTGCTGATCGTGGTCGGCGCGCTGCTGGTGGCCTGGCTGCCCTTGCACCACGGCCGCTGGAACGATGCCCCGGCTGGCATCACGACACTGGACCCGGCCTTTGCCGTGCTCTGGATCGTGGGCGGCATCTGTGCAATAGGCACGGCTTTCCAGGCCAAATACCACCGCCTGGCGGCGCTGATCATGGCCGGCGGGGCGGGCCTGGCCACCTGCCTGACGTTCGTCTGGTTCTCTGCCCCCGACCTTGCACTGACGCAGTTGGCCGTCGAGGTGGTCACCGTAGTGCTGTTGCTGTCGGGCCTGCGCTGGCTGCCGCGCCGCATCGAACGCAGCATCGAAGGCCAGCGGCACGAGACGCGCGCGCGCCTGCGCCGCACGCGCGACGTCATCATTGCGGCTGTCGCGGGCACCTCGATGGCAGCCTTGGCCTACGCCATGCTGACGCGCTCGCCGCAGCAGACCATCTCGTCTTTCTTTGTCGACCAGGCTTTGCCCGAAGGCGGCGGCACCAACATCGTCAATGTGATCCTGGTCGACTTCCGCGGCTTCGACACCTTGGGCGAGATTACCGTGGTCGGCATCGTCGCGCTGACGGTGTACGCCTTGCTTCGGCGCTTTCGGCCGGCCCCCGAAAGCGCCGATCTGCCGCACCAGCAGCGCGACCAGGCCAGCGCGCCGACCGTGGCGCCGGACATCCAGGCGTTACTGCCGGACGACGCCATGGCACTGCCGGCCGTGCTGGTGCGCCTGGTGCTGCCCATCGCGGCCATGGTATCGGCCTACCTGTTGCTGCGCGGCCATAACCTGCCAGGTGGCGGCTTCGTCGGCGGCCTGGTGATGGCTACGGCGGTCATCCTGCAATACATGGTGGGCGGCGTCTATTGGGTTGAATCGCGCAGCCGGCTCAATCCTCAGCACTGGATCGGGCTGGGCTTGCTGCTGGCCGGCCTTACCGCCGCCTCGGCCTGGCTGGGCATGCGGCCGTTCCTGTCGGCGCTGGCCTGGGATATCCCGGTGCCCCTGATCGGGCACATCCATCTTTCCAGCGTGCTGTTTTTCGACATAGGTGTCTATATGCTGGTCGTCGGGGGTACGTTGCTGATATTGGTCGCGCTGGCTCACCAATCGCTGCGCGCGCAACGCAAGGCGGCCGCCGAAGTCCAGGCGGCCACGCAATCCGGGAGTGCTGCCTGATGGAATTGATATACGCCGCGGCAATCGGCGTGCTGGCGGGATCCGGCGTATGGCTCATCATGCGCCCGCGTACCTTCCAGGTCATCATGGGCCTGACGCTGGTCTCGTATGCCGTCAACCTGTTCATTTTCGGCATGGGCCGCCTGACGGTGGGCCTTCCGCCGGTCATCGATCCCGCCGTTGCCCCCGATCCGGCCGCGATGGCCGACCCGCTGCCCCAGGCCCTGGTGCTGACGGCGATCGTCATCGGTTTCGCCACCACCGCGCTGTTCCTGGTGGTGCTGCTGGCTTCGCGGGGGCTGACGGGTACTGACCACGTCGATGGCAGGGAGTCGGAATCTTGATCGATTGGCTGCAACACGCTCCCATTTATCCCATCGCGGTACCGTTGATCGCCGGCGCAGCGATGCTGCTGCTGGCCGATACCAGCCGCGGCCTGCGCGCCGGTATCGCGGTGGCCTCGGGGCTGGTCCAGCTGGCCGCCGCCATTGCCTTGCTGGCCCTGGCGGCCGGGGCAGGGGGCCATTGGCCCACCGGCGTCGGCGTCTACCTGCCGGGCGACTGGCCGGCGCCGTTCGGTATCGTGCTGGTGGTCGATCGGCTGTCGGCCATCATGCTGGCGCTCAACGCCGTGCTGGGGCTGGCGGCGCTCATCTATGCCCTGGCGCGCTGGGACCGCCTGGGCGTGCATTTCCACCCGCTGTTCCAGTTCCTGCTCATGGGCCTCAACGGCGCCTTCCTGACCGGCGACCTGTTCAACCTGTTCGTGTTCTTCGAAGTGCTGCTGGCCGCCTCTTATGGGCTGATGCTGCACGGGTCGGGCGTCGCGCGGGTCAGCGCGGGCCTGCACTACATCGTGGTCAACCTGGTGGCTTCGTTCCTGCTGCTGATCAGCATCGCGCTCATCTACGGCGTCACCGGTACGCTGAACCTGGCCGACCTGGCGGTGCGTGCGGGTACGCTCCACGGCAGCGAGCGGCTGTTGTTCGAGGCCGGGGCGGCAGTGCTGGGCCTGGCCTTCCTGGTCAAGGCCGGGGCCTGGCCGCTGAACTTCTGGCTGGTGCGCGGCTACAGCTCGGCCAGCGCGCCTGTGGCGGCCGTGTTCTCCATCATGACCAAGGTCGGCATCTATGCCTTGCTGCGCATCGGGTCGCTGCTGCTGCCCACGGGCGCGCCGGCGGCGTTCAGCCTGGACTGGATGTTCGCCGCCGGGCTGGCGACGCTGGTCTTCGGCGCCATCGGCTTGCTGGCCACCCAGCAGCTCGAGCAAATGGTCGGGTACTGCGTCATCATCTCGGCCGGCACGCTGCTGACCGCGCTGGGCATGCCCGGGGTCACCTTGACCGGGCCGGCGCTGTTCTACCTGCTCAGCTCGGTGCTGACCACCGGCGCTTTCTTCCTGCTGGTCGAACTGGTCGAGCGCACGCGCACGTTCGGTGCCAACGTGCTGGCGGTCACGATGGATATGTTCGACCTCGACGATCCCGAGACCCCCAATCGTTCCGACGACGTGGTGGGCGTGGCCATTCCGGCCGCCATGGCTTTCCTGGGGCTGGCTTTCGTGTCCTGCGCACTGCTGGTTACCGGCTTGCCGCCCCTGTCGGGCTTCGTGGCCAAGTTCTCGCTGCTGTCGGCCGCGGTCAGCGCGGCCAATGCGTCCTCGCAGCCGGCCGACGCCTGGATCCTGGTCGCGGCGGTATTGGTGTCGGGCCTGGCGGGCATCGTGGCATTCGGCCGGGTCGGCATGCGCATCTTCTGGAGCGCCGACGAACGCAGCACGCCGCGTTTGCGCATCAGCGAAGCGGGCCCCGTGGCCGTGCTGATCCTGTTGTGCGTGGGCCTGGCCGCCGGCGCGGGGCCCGTATCGGCCTACCTCGACGAAGCGGCGCGCGTGCTCGACCAGCCGGCGCTGTATATCGACGCTGTGCTGTCGGCCGACACGGTGCGTAGCCTGGAGGGCCAGTGATGCGGCGCTGGTACAAACTCCTGCTGCCGGCCATGCTGCTGCTGCTTTGGCTGTTGCTGAACGAGTCGTTCTCGGCGGGCCAGGTGGCGCTGGGCATCGCCCTGGCCCTGTGGCTGGGCTTTGCATCGAGCCGCTTGCGGCCATTACGCAGCCGGCCGCACAAGCTGTGGCTGGTGCCTGGCCTGGCCTGGCGCGTAACGGTCGATGTGGTGCGTTCGAACATCGCGGTGGGCAAGCTGATCCTGGACCCCCGGCGCGAGTTTTCCCCCGGCTATGTGCACATTCCGCTCGAACTGCGTGATCCGCATGGACGGGCGCTGCTGGGCTGCATCCTGACCTACACGCCCGGTACGGTGTGGGTGGATGTGTCCGACGACATACTGACGCTGCATGTGCTCGACCTGGAAAACGAACAGGCCTGGATCGACCTGATCAAGCAGCGCTACGAGCACACCCTGAAGGAGATCTTCGAATGAATCTCGTCCTGTACTGGGCTGCATCGTTCGCCTTGCTGTGCTTCGTGCTGGGCATGGCCTGCGCCACTGTGCGGCTGGTGCGCGGGCCCACCGCGCAAGATCGGGTGCTGGCGCTCGATGCCCTCTATATCAATGGCATGCTGGCCGTGCTGACCTTCGGTGTGCGGTCGGGCACGCCGGTGTACTTCGACGTGGCCCTGCTGATCGCCTTGTTCGGATTCGTGGGCGCTACGGCCATGGCCAAGTTCCTGCTGCGCGGCGAGGTGATCGAACCATGAACGTCGACATCCCCCTGTGGGCCAGCATCCCGGCCAGCATCCTGCTGGTGATGGGGGGCTTGCTGGCCTTGATCGGCTCGGCGGGCCTGCTGCGCTTCAACAATTTCCATTGCCGCATCCATGCCCCCACATTGGGCAACACCATGGGAGCCGGCTGCGTGCTGCTGGCTTCGATCTTGATATTTTCGGCGCTGCAGCAGCGGCCGGTGGTGCACGAGATCCTGATCACGCTGCTGCTGCTGATATCTTCGCCTGTTACGGCCATGCTGCTGATGCGCGCAGCGGTCTATCGCGGCCGACGCAAACGCGGTGAATCGTATCCGACCGCTACGTCACCCCGTACCCGTAACGGTCGGACGGATTTGTAACATCTGCATTCCCAATCGCAGGCGGCTTTCCCGTAACGTAAAAAGACCGCCGCGCCTGGCGCGGTAGAAGCTTTAGGAGCGGAATATGAACATGCGACGTATGCAGAAACTGTACTGCGCCCTGATCCTGGGCGCAGCGGGCGTGACCGGTGCGACGGTTGCCCAGGCAGCCGGCACGACGACGTCCGGCTCCGTCCAGTCCCAGTACGAACTCGACGTCCAGCGGTGCAATACCGGCCAGACCAACCAGGACCGGGCCACTTGCCTGCAGGAAGCCGGCGCGGCGCGTGAAGAAGCCGCGCGCAAGCGTCTGGATAATGGTCAGTCGGCCAACTACGGCACCAACGCCACGGCGCGTTGCAACAACCTGCCGCAGACCCAGCGCCAGGATTGCATGCGCCAGATGTCGGCCCCCAGCAGTGTGAAGGGCAGCGTCGAAGGCGGTGGTGTGCTGCGCGAAACCGTGATCCCGGTGCCGGCCCAGTCTCCCGGCGCCGCGCCGGGCACGATGACGCAGCCCCCAGGCGCCGCGCCGGGCACGACGGTCCCTCCCGCGGTACCGGGCACGGCCGCGCCTGCCCCCGTGCCGGGGGCGGTGCCGGGCACCCCCATGCCGGGTACGCCCGCCACGCCGGTGCCCGTGCGGTAAGGCGGCAGGGGCAGGGCGGCGGCCGCGGCACCGCCCGCGGCCGCAATCAGGCAAAATGTCGCCTATTGCCGACTTTCCGCCGTACTCATGTCCGACGTCATCGCCCTGATATTCGATTTCGACGACACGCTGGCCCCCGACAGCACGTCCGGCTTCCTCGAGAGCCTGGGGGTGGATACGGCTGCGTTCTGGAAAGACAAGGTGGGCCCGCTGCTGGCCGACCAAGACTGGGATCCGGTGCCGGCCTACCTGTACCAGATGATCGAGCTGTCACGCAGCGGTACTAACGGACTGATCACGCAGCAACGGCTGGCGCAATGGGGCGCCGGCCTGCCGCTGCACGATGGCGTGCCCACGCTGTTCCAGCGCCTGCGCGCGGCGGTGCGTGCCGAGCATCCGCAAGTCCAGCTCGAGTTCTACCTGATCTCCAGCGGCATCGGCGACGTCGTGCGCGCGACGCCCATTGCGCACGAATTCACCGAAATCTGGGCGTCCGAATTCGTCTACGGCCCGGATGGCGGCATCGAATTCCCGCGGCGGCTGGTCAGCTTCACCGACAAGACCCGCTACCTGTTCCATATCCAGAAAGGCATCATCGGGCGCGAGTTCCGCAACAAGCCTTTCGAGGTCAACCGCAAGATCCCCGAAGATCGCTTGCGCGTGCCGTTCGACCAGATGGTCTTCGTGGGCGACGGCTATACCGACATTCCGTGCTTCTCGCTGATCCGCCGCGCCGGCGGCTTTGCTTTCGGCGTATGGGACCCCAAACATCGCGACAAGCGCAGCCGGGCCTGGGGGTTTATCGAAGAAGGCCGCGTGTCCAACCTGAACCAGGCCCGCTACGACGAACACGCCGAGCTGTATCAATGGCTGGAAGAGGCCGTCACCAGCCTGGCCGGCCGCATCACCCTGAAATCGCGGGTGTACCGTGGCTGATGCCGGCCTGGCGCCCTTGCCAGCCGACCCGCAGCCTGGCGACATCAACTGGATGGCATTGGCGCTGCAGCAAGCCGAAACCGCCCGGCAGGCCGGTGAAGTGCCAGTGGGGGCCGTGGTGGTCGACGCACAAGGCCAGGTGCTGGGCACGGGCTACAACCGCACCATTACCGACCACGATCCCACCGCACACGCCGAGATCGTGGCCTTGCGCGCCGCCGCGCGGCATTTGCACAATTACCGGCTGCCGGGCCTCAGCCTGTATGTCACGCTGGAACCCTGCGTCATGTGCATAGGCGCCATGCTGCACGCCCGGCTGGCGCGCGTGGTCTACGGTGCCTCCGACCCCAAGACCGGCGCGTGCGGCAGCGTGCTCGACGTGGGCGCGGTCGTGCGGCTGAATCATCACACCACCATCACCGGCGGCGTGCTGGCCGAACCGTGCGGCGACCTGCTGCGCCGGTTCTTCCGCGAGCGCCGCACCAAGGAATCCCTTTCATGAGCACCCCCCATCGCCCGGCATATGGGCAGCATGGACATGTCTGCGCCGAAGATTGCGGCCACGATCACGACCACGTGCCCGCCGCCAGCGGCATCTACCTGATTTCGCCATCTTCGGCCGTGCGCGATCCGGCCGCGGTGGCGCGTGCCTGCCAGCGCCTGGCCGAACAGGGTTTCAAGACCGCCGTAGACCGCGCCGCGCTGGCCGTGCATCAGCGTTTCGCCGGTACTGAAAAGCAGCGTCTTGCCGGCCTGGCGCGCGCCACAGGCCAGAAGCATCCCATCGTCATGGTCACGCGCGGCGGTTATGGCCTCAGTCGCCTGCTGCCCGGCATCGATTGGCGCGCCATGGCCGACAGTGGCAAGCGCTTCGTGGGCATGAGCGACTTCACGGCGTTCAACCTGGCGCTGCTGGCGCAGACCGGAGCGGTCAGCTATTCGGGGGCAACCGCGGTGGCCGATTTCGGCGGCAAGCAGGTCGACGACCTGACCGCGGCGCTGTTCGGCGAACTGATGCGCGGCGAGCTCGAGATCCTGAGTTTCGAAACGCAGGACGCCGATCCGGTGGACTGCCGCGGCATCTTGTGGGGCGGCAACCTGGCCACGCTGGTATCGCTGCTGGGTACGCCGTACATGCCGCGCATACGCGGCGGCATCCTGTTCCTGGAAGATGTGGCCGAACACCCGTATCGCGTCGAACGCATGCTGGCGCAGTTGTGGCAGGCCGGCATCCTGCAGCGCCAGAAAGCCATCGTGCTGGGCTATTTCACCAATTACCGCCTGGCGCCGCACGATGCGGGCTATGACATGCCCGAAGTCCTGAAGTGGCTGCGGCGCACCGTCAAGGTGCCCGTGGTCACGGGGCTGCCGTACGGACACATCGACACCAAGGCTACCCTGCCCATCGGGAAGAAAGTCGGCCTGGCCACCGAGCCGGGCATGGCGCACCTGGTCATCGACGAACACCATCATTGAGCGATGCGGCGGGGCCTGCCACACAAGGTGCCAGGCCCCGCCGGCGGCTCGACCCGCCTTATTCCTGCGCTGGCGGCACCCAGCGCGGCGCGCGCTTTTCCAGGAAGGCCGCGACACCTTCCTGGCCGTCATCGGTGGCCCGTTGGGCCGCCAGCCGTGCCGCGGTGTCTTCCAGTACCGCGGCATCGATCGGGCGGCCCGACAGGTCGCGGATCAGGCGCTTCGATTCGGCCAGCGCGTGCGGCGACGCCAGCATGAAACTGCCCAGCAGCGCATTGATATGGGTGTCCAGCTCGTCGGCTTCGCACAGCTCGTGCACCAGCCCCATGCGCCAGGCCTCTGCCGCATCGAATACTTCGGCGCTCAGGAACCAGCGGCTGGCCGCGCGTGCACCGATGGCGCGCAAGACGTAGGGCGAGATCATCGCCGGTATCAGCCCCAGCCGGGTTTCCGTCAAGGCAAAGCGCGCCTCGCGGGCAGCCACTGCAATGTCGCAGGCCGTGACCAGGCCCATGCCGCCCGCCATGCAGGGGCCATGCACCCGCGCAATGGTGGGTTTGGGGCAGGTATGGATAGTGTGCAGCAGCGTGGTCATGGCAAGGGCGTCGGCGCGGTTGTCGGCCTCGCTGGCCGTCGCGCTGCGGCGCATGGCGTTGAGGTCGGCACCGGCGCAGAAGGCCTTGCCACGTCCGGCCAGCACAATGGCGCGCACCTCGTTGTCATCGCCCAGCGTCATGAATGTCTCGGTCAGCTCGGCGATCAGGCGCGCATCCAGTGCGTTGCGCACGTCGGGCCTGGCCAGCCAGACCACGGCGGTCTGGGGCCCGTACGCAACTTCCAGCGTTTGCAGCATATGCGGGTTTCCTTCAATAGCGGATGAGTGTCAACGGTACAAGGCGGTGGGCAGCCACAGGCCGATTCCCGGAAACATGTACAGCAGGAAAATGGCCAGCACCTGGATGCCCATGAAGGGCATCATGCCCAGGAAAATCTGGTTCAGCGTCACGTGCGGCGGTGAAATTCCCTTTAGATAGAAGGCCGACATGGCCACCGGTGGCGACAGGAAGGCCGTCTGCAGGTTCAGGGCCACCAGCAGGCCGAAGAACAAGGGGTCGATATCGAAGGTGATCAGCAGCGGCACGAAGATCGGCATGAAAATCACGATGATCTCGGTCCATTCCAGCGGCCAGCCCAGCAGGAAGATGATGGCCTGCGCCAGCAGCATGAACTGGATCTGCGTCAACCCCATCGACAGCACCCACTCTTCAATGATGCGCTGGCCGCCCAGCAGCGCGAACGCAGCCGAGAAAATCGACGACCCGACAAACAGCCAGCACACCATGGCGCTGGTCTTGGCCGTGAGGAAGACCGATTCTTTCAGCACGGGCATGTTCAGGCGCCGGTACGCCAGCGCCAGCAGTGCGCCGCCCATGGCGCCCATGGCCGCCGCCTCGCTGGGCGTGGCCAGCCCGAACGTGATCGAGCCCAGCACGGCAGCGATCATCATCGCCAATGGAAAGAACGAGCCCATCAGCATCTTGAAGATTTCCAGGCGGGCCCAGGTCAGCATGGCGTAGAAGACCGCCAGTATGGCCAGGCAGATGCCGAAGAAGATCCAGTAGCCAGCGGGCGCGGGCACGTGCGTGAGCCCCGGTTCGGATGCAGGCGCGGCCGGCGGTGCGGCGGCGGACTCGGCCGGTGCACCAGGCGGCTCAGCCAGGCCGCCATCGGCCGGCGGCTCGGCCAGACCGTCTTCCATGGGTGGTTCGGCCAACCCGCCGCTGTAGTCGTTGCCGCCGCCCAGGCGCAGTTCATCTGGAATTTCATACACCACCGGCGGCTGGGTCACCAGGTGGTAGACCGATCCGGTCAGCAGCGCAAAGGCCATCAGCGGCGCCAAGGCCAGCAACATATTGCGCGACAGGAAACTCATCGATATCGCACTGTTGCGGCGCCCCTTGAACATGGCGGCCAGCATGCCGGTCATGGCATGGGTATAGCCCTGTCTGGACAGGGCGTCGGCGCCGGCCGGCAGGGCGATGCGCCGTTCCTCGGCCGTCAGTGGCGGTGCCATGTCCGGCCGCAGCTTGGCCACCAGCATCACATACAGCACGTACAGGCCCGCCAGCATCAGGCCGGGAAAGAATGCGCCGGCATAGAGCTGCACCACCGATACGCCCGTGGTAGCGCCGTACACGATCAGCATGACCGAAGGCGGCAGCAAGATGCCCAGGCAGCCGCCCGCGGTAATGGAGCCCGCCGTCAGGCGCACGCTGTAGCCGGCCTTCAGCATGGCCGGCATGGCCAGCAACCCCATCAGCGTGACCACCGCGCCGACGATACCGGTGGCCGTGGCGAAGATGGCGCAAGTCGCCAGCGTGGCCACGGCCAATGCGCCCGGCAACCGCGCCAGCGCCAGGTGCATCGAGCGGAACAGTTTCTCGATCAGGTTGGCGCGCTCGACCAGGTAGCCCATGAATACGAACAGCGGTACGGAGATCAGCGCATCGTTGGTCATGGTGGCGTAGGTACGCTGCACCATCAGGTCCAGTGTCTGCCTGACCGAATGCTGTATGTCGGGTACCTGCAGGTAATAGGCCAGGAAAGTGAATATCACTCCCATGCCCATCAGCGTGAACGCGGTGGGAAAGCCCAGCATGATGGCCACCACGATCAGCGCCAGCATCAGCAGCCCCAGGTGGCCGGTGGTGATGTCGTGCCAGGGCGTCAGGAAGCCTATCATCGCCACTACGATGCCGATGCAGCTCAGGCCAAACCACAGTGCCTTGTGGATCTTCATTTGGCCTTCTCCTCATCGATGACATAACGGTCGAGTTTGGCGATGTCTTCGTCTTTGACGTGCACCATCTCCTTGAGCTTGTCGACGTCGACTTCCTCGACGTCCTCGGCGCGCGAGGGCCAGGCACCGTTGCGCAGGCATAGCGCGCAGCGTGCGATCTCGGCCAGGCCCTGCAACAGCAAGAACGCGCCGGCGATGGGAATGAAGGACTTGAATGGATAGATAGGGGGGCCGTCGGCCATCAGCGACGAATGCTCGCGGATGGCGATCGATTCGCCCGCGTAATACCAGCCGGCCCATACCATGGCCACGACACCGGGAATGAAGAAGGCAATGTACAGAACGATGTCCAGTCCCGCCTGCACCCGCGGCGGCAGGAAGCCGTACAGGATGTCGCCGCGCACGTGGCCGTTCTTGGCCAGCGTGTATGCGCCAGCCATCATGAACAGAATGCCGTAATACATCAGTTGCAGGTCGAAGGCCCAGGCGCTGGGCGTATTGAACAAATACCGGGCCGTGACTTCCCAACATATGTGCACGGTCAGTACTACGATGAGCCAGGCGAAAGCCTGGCCCACGAAGGTGGACAGGCGGTCCACCATGCGTATCAGCTTGAGCATCGGGCGCGATCCAGGTCAGGGAGCGGGGCGGCGGCAAAGACACACCCGCCCGCGGCGCCGGGAGTGGAATCCGGCGCCGGGCAGGCGGGTGCGGTGCCGCGGCAGTACATCAGCCGACGGCCGGTCAGGCCGCAGGCTTACGCGCGAAGTAGTGGTTGAACGCCATCCGGAAGTTGACGGACGTGTCGTTATGCCAGCGTCCTGCCCGCTGGGCGAAGGCACGTTGCGAGTCCAGCACCTTCTTGAACAGCGGGTTTTCGGCCGAGCGCTTCTCGATCATTTCGTCCCAGATCTTGAGCTGCTGCTGCAAGACGGCATCGGGCGTCTTGTAGAACTTGACGTTGTGATCCTTCTGCAGCTTGATGTAGTCGGCCGAATAGCGGTCGGCCGCTTTCCACGACATGTCGGCGCTGGCAGCCTGCGCGGCATAGGCCAGCACGTGTTTCAAGTGCTTGGGCAGGGCTTCGTACTTGTTCTTGTTGAACAGGATCTCGAATTGCTCGGCGCTCTGGTGAAAGCTCTGCAACATGCAGATCTTCGATACATCCTGGAAACCCAGGGACAGGTCGGACGAGGCGTTGTTGAATTCGGCGCCGTCGAGCAGGCCGCGGTCCAGGGCCGGCACGATCTCACCGCCGGGCAGGGCGTTGACTGCGGCGCCCATTGCCGAATACATATCGATGGCCAGGCCCACGGTGCGGAACTTCAGGCCCTTGACGTCTTCGGCCTTGGTGACCGGCTTCTTGAACCAGCCGAACGGCTGGGTCGGCATGGGGCCATACATCATCGATACGACGTTGACCCCCATTGCCTTCTGGATCTCGGTCAGCAGATCCTTGCCGCCGCCATATTCGTGCCAGGCCAGCAGCATGTTGGCATCCATGCCGAACGAGGGGCCCGACCCCCACAGGGCCACGGCGGTGTTCTTGCCGTACCAGTACGCCACCACGCCATGGCCGCCGTCCAGGGTGCCGGCGGAAACGGCGTCGAGCAGGTCGAAGGCCTTGACCACTGCGCCGGCGGGCAGCACTTCGATCTTCAATTGGCCCTCGGCCATGTCATTGACCTTGCGGGCGTAGTCCTGCGCGAACTCGTGGAAGATATCGTTGGCGGGCCAGGTGCTCTGGAAACGCAGGGAAATGGGCGAGCCCTGGGCACGGGTAATGGCGGGGAACCCCAACGCCGCGGTGCCTGCGACGGAAGTGGCACCGGCGATGAAGCGGCGACGGGAGGATGTAGCGTGTTGCATGGCTTGTTGTCTCCGGAGTGGACTGCATGAACCAGCTTGTTTTGAACAGCTTGTTATGGACAGCTTGAGAGTGCAGCAAGAACAAAGCGCAATGCATGAAGCGAGGCGGCCGGCCCGTTGAAAGGGCGTGGTATACCAAATGAAAGGCCGCATCAGGATTAAACCGTGCTGAACGGGTCCTGACAATTGTCTGACGCTCGGGAATAACCCCTATTGGTGTGCAGGCTGCAAGGCTGTTTGCGTACTCATCCGGCCCCACGCCACCACGCTTGGCCATTGGCGCGATTGCCCGCCTTCGCCCGGCGCGCCACCTCCGAAGCGCATCCTTGCTACACTACCCGGTTTAGCCCTCGCGTCTGCGGGCGCCTTGCCTTTCATACAAAATCCGTGATTTCTACCGCCAATCTCACTATCCAGTTCGGCCCCAAACCCCTTTTCGAGAACGTCAGCGTCAAGTTCGGGGAGGGCAACCGATATGGTCTGATCGGGGCCAACGGCTCGGGCAAGTCGACTTTCATGAAGATCATCGGCGGCGACCTCGAATCGTCCGCCGGCAATGTCTCGCTCGAGCCCGGGGTGCGGCTGGGCAAGCTGCGCCAGGACCAGTTCGCCTTCGAAGACCTGCGCGTGCTTGATGTCGTGATGATGGGCCACACCGAAATGTGGGCCGCCATGACCGAGCGCGATGCCATCTACGCCAGCGCCGAGGCCACCGAAGACGACTACATGCGCGCGGCCGAGCTCGAGGCGAAGTTCGCCGAATACGACGGCTACACCGCCGAAGCCCGCGCCGGCGAACTGCTGCTGGGCCTGGAATTCGGTGTCGACCAGCACCAGTTGCCCATGCGCGAAATCGCGCCGGGCTGGAAACTGCGCGTGCTGCTGGCCCAGGCGCTGTTCTCGAACCCCGACGTGCTGCTGCTGGACGAACCCACCAACAACCTCGACATCAATACCATCCGCTGGCTCGAGACGGTGCTCAATGGCTACCAGAGCACCATGATCATCATCAGCCACGATCGCCATTTCCTGAACCAGGTCTGCTCCCACATGGCCGACCTGGACTACGGCGAGATCCGTATTTATCCCGGCAACTACGACGACTACATGCTGGCCTCGACCCAGGCGCGCGAACGCCTGGTGTCCAACAATGCCAAGGCCAAGGAACGCGTGGCCGAACTGCAGGACTTCGTGCGCCGCTTCTCTGCCAACAAGTCCAAGTCGCGCCAGGCCACCTCGCGGCTGAAGCAGATCGACCGCATCAAGGCCGAGCAGGTGGTGGTCAAGCCCTCGTCGCGGCAGAATCCGTATATCCGCTTCGAACAGAACAAGGTCATGCACCGCCTGGCGGCCACGATCGAAGGGCTGTCCAAGTCGTACGATGCGCCGGTCATCCGCGATTTCTCGGCCATGATCGACGCAGGCGAGAAAATCGCCATCATCGGCGCCAACGGCGTGGGCAAGACCACGCTGCTGCGGATGCTGGCGGGCGACCTGGCGGCCGATTCCGGCGCGATCAGGTGGTCCGACAACGCCGATCTGGGCTACATGGCCCAGGATGTGTCCGAACAATTCCAGCATACGGATATCAATTTGTTCGACTGGATGGGCGAATACCGCCAGCCCGGCGATGACGACCAGTCCATCCGTTCGGTGCTGGGCCGCCTGCTGTTCTCGGCCGACGACCTGCCCAAGGCGCCCAAGGTGTTGTCCGGCGGCGAAAAGAACCGCATGACCTTCGGGCGGTTGATGTTGGGCCGGCACAACGTCATGTTGCTCGACGAGCCCACCAACCACCTGGACATGGAATCGATCGAATCGCTGCAGTTCGCGCTGGAAAAGTACCAGGGCACGCTGATCTTCGTGTCGCACGACCGCGAATTCGTGTCCGGCCTGGCAACGCGCGTGATCGAGATCCTGGCCGACGGGCAAATCATCGACTACCGCGGCGGCTACGAAGATTACCTGGCCTCGCGGGGTATCGAGGCCTGACGGCGGGCAGGGCCAGGGGGCGCACCTGGCCGGCATTTCTATATAACCAAAACTTCTTAATGAATTATAAAAATATCGTTTGGGTTCATATAACAGGTTGTTAGATTAGGGCTTGTCTATTTCCACGCTACCCGCGCGCGAGCCCGCCTTATGAACCTTACTTTCGATCACGTCCACAAGAACTTCGGTGCGCTGCAGGTCGTGGACGGGTTCTCCAGTGAATTCAAGACCGGCGAGCTGGTCGCCCTGGTGGGCCCGTCGGGCTGCGGCAAGTCGACGCTGTTGCACATGGCGGCAGGCCTGGAGTCGCCCAGCCAGGGCCAGGTGCTGGCCGACGGCACGCCGGTGGCCGGACCGCATCCCAGCCGCACGCTGGTATTCCAGGAACACGCCCTGTACCCATGGCTGACGCTGCGCGACAACGTGTCGCTGGCACTGGAATTCCAGAACGTGCCCAAGGCCGAAGCACGCCAGAAAGCCATGGCGTGGCTGGACCGCGTGGGCCTGGTCGGCTTCGAGCACTATTTCCCGCAGCAAGTATCGGGCGGCATGCGCCAGCGCGCCGCGCTGGCCCGGGCCTTCATCGCCCAGCCCAAGACCATGCTGATGGACGAACCCTTCGGCGCGCTGGACGCACTGACCCGCCTTAGCCTGCAAGACGTGCTGCGCCAGTTGATCCAGCAGGAAAAACCGTCGGTGCTGTTGGTGACCCACGATGTCGACGAGGCCCTGTTTCTGGCTGACCGCATCGTGGTCTTCAGCCCGCGCCCGGCACGCGTGCTGCGCGAATTCAATCTCATGCATCGCCGCAAGACCCATGACCTGGCCGATCTAGCCGGCGAAAAACGCGAAATTCTCAGTCTGCTGGGCATCCAGGTCGCCGACGGCGACGTGGCGCTGGCCGCCTGATCGCTGGCGGCATAGGCGCCGGGGCCAGGCCCAGGTGTAGCGGCCGAATCCATACCCATACCTATATATCCACGCACTGGAGCACACTATGAAATTGAAGCAATGGCTGTCACTGCCGCTGGCTGCGGCATTGGTGGCGGCAGCCCCGGCCATGGCCGCCGAGAAATTCCGCATCGGCTACCTGCGCGTCATGGACGATGCGCAAGCCATCGTGGCGCAAGAGGGCGACTTCTACAAGAACGCCGGCCTGGATACCGAGCTGATCGAATTCAAGTCGGGTACCGACCTGATCAAGGCCATCGTGGGCGGCCAGGCCGATATCGGCGTGCTGGGTTTCACCAATGCGGTGGCCTGGGCCTCGAAGGGCGCCGACCTGAAAGTGGTGGGTGGCGCGCAGCAGGGCTACCACTCGCTGGTGGTGCGCGATGATTCCGGCATCAACAGCATCGCCGACCTCAAGGGCAAGAGCCTGGCCTCGCAGAAAGAGGGCAGCACGGCCGACGTCGTGCTCAAGGGCGTGGTACTGAAAGAAGGCAACCTGCAGCCGTCGGACGTCAATATCATGGGCGTCAGCCCCGCCGTGGCCGTGCAGTCGCTGGTGGGCCAGCGCGTCGACGCGGCGTTCCTGTTCGAGCCCTACGACCGCATCGCCCAACTGGTGGCGCCGGTCAAGCAGATCTACGAAGTGGGCCAGGCGTGGCCGTTCCCGTGCATGGTCGTGATCACCTCGGGCGATGTGCTGGCCAAGCGCAAGGATGACGTCTGGAAGGCGCTCGACGCCCAGAAGGCCGCCATCGACCTGCTGCAGCAGGATCCCGCCCAGGCCTCGAAGCTGATCGCCTCGTATTTCATCGCCGAACCGACCCTGAAGACGCGCGAGCGTGGCGAGCTGCCGCGCGAGACGGTCATTGCCGAAGCGATCAAGACGCAGGTCTTTACCGCCAAGCTGACCGACAAGGATACCGCCCGCATGCAGGAAATCGCCGGCATCCTGCAAGACCAGGGTTCGCTGAAGACGCGTGACGGCAAGCCGTACGACGTGTCCGGCATCGTCGACCTGTCCTGGCAAGAGGCGCGCAAGCTTTGAGCTCCTCGACCCGTGTCACCGGCCTGCGCAAGCACCTGGCCGGGGTGCTTGGCGTGGCCTTCATTTTCTTGCTGTGGCAGGCGGCCGCCTGGGCCTTGCCCGATTTCCTGATGCCGGGCGTGCCTGCCGTGGTGGCGCGCCTGGTGCAGGACCTGGGCGAATCGGCTTTCCACCAAAGCCTGCTGGGTACGCTGGGCCGCCTGGGCGCCGGCTATGGCCTGGCGCTATTGGCGGGCATCGGCTTCGGGCTGGTGGCCGCCGTGCTGTACTTCTTTCGCGAAGTGCTGCGCAGCGCCATCGTCATCCTGCAATCGATTCCGTCGATCGCGTGGGTGCCGCTGTTCCTGATCGTGATGGGGTTCGGCAACACGCCGATCATCGTGGTGGTGGCGCTGGCGGCGTTCTTCCCGGCCGCGCTCAGCGTCATGAACGCCACCGAGTCGGTGCAGCGCGTGCATGTGTCGGCGGCCCGCGTCATGGGGGCCACGCCCTGGGGCTTGATCAAGCGCGTGTATTTGCCCGCGGTCATGCCCGAACTGATCACCGGCGCCCAGCTGGCGTTCGGCAATGCGTGGCGGGCCCTGATCTCGGCCGAGATGCTGATCGGCTTCGGCAAGGGCCTGGGCCGTTCGCTGGCCTATTCGGGCGAGATCGCCGACATGACAGGCGTCATGGCCAATATCCTGGTCATTGCCATCCTGGCCGCGCTGATCGACCAGTTCGTGCTCGAGAACCTCAAGCACCGCTTGCTGCGGTACCAGTACGTGTAGAAAAGGGAAGGCGGGCGCAAGCCCGCCGCATGCCATGATCCCCAGGTTGCGCTTCTTCGTTCGCCGATCCCGCCCGGTGGCGGCCTTGGCCGCCGCCGGCCTGGCGTGGCTGTTGTGCGCATCCGCGATGGCGGCTGCCGAGCCGGCCGGCCTACCCTTTGCGCAGGCACGCCAGCGCGGGGTGTTGGTGGTGGGGGTGCCTTACCTGGCGCCGCCGGCCGTGGCAGGCGCCAAGATCCGCACGCCCGAGCGCCTGGATGGCGTCATGGCGACCAAGCTGGGCGAACACCTGGGCCTGCCGGTCGAGCTCGTGCAGGTCGAGCCGACCCTGCGCGCGTCGGTCCTGGCCGACGGCACGGTCGATCTGCTGCTGGCCGATCGCGTGGCCGGGCAGTCGGCACCGGGCCTGGATGCGGCTGATGTGGCCGTGGTGCCGGCCGGGTACCGGGCCCGCCCCAAGGCCGTCATTCGCAGCGATACCGCATTGCGCAATTGGCGGCAGGTAAAAGGCCGCAGCGTGTGCATGTCGACCGCCGCGGTCCAGGCGCAAGCCCTGGCGGCGCACTGGGGCGCCATCGTGCGCACATACCGGGTGCCGTCCGATGCCTTGGTCGCCGTACGCGAGGGTGCTTGCGACATCGGCCTGGTCGATGACACGACCTGGGCCGCGCTGATGCAGTTTCCCGAATGGAAGAAATTCTCGGCCACGCTGCCGCTCGATGGGCCCGAGGCCGAGCGTGTCTGGCTGGTGCGCGCCGACGATACGGCGGCGGGCCGGTGGCTGGCCGCCGCCATGCGGGAATGGCAGGGCCAGGGCGCCTGGCGTGCCATGACAGGCAAATGGGCACGCGACGTGGCCTTCGATGTCTACCTGGACCAGGAAGTCCCCGACTGCCACGGCGGCTGAATCGACCCAGGGGCGAGCCTGGCGCGCCTACAATCGCGGCGTATGAGCGACACACTGAGCGCATCCTGCGCCTACCACGAAGACATCAAGAAAAGCCGCTTTGCGGTCCATGCGGCCCCCGTGGCCAGCGTCGACCAGGCCATGGCATTCTTTGCGGCGCACAGCGACCCGGCGGCCACGCACAACTGCTGGGCCTATCGTATCGGGCAAGCCTACCGGTTCAACGACGACGGCGAACCCGCGGGCACCGCCGGGCGGCCCATCTTGCAAGCCATCGACGGGCAGGGGTTGGATCAGGTGGCCGTGCTGGTGGTGCGCTGGTTTGGCGGCATCAAGCTGGGGGGCGGCGGGTTGGTGCGCGCCTACGGCGGTTGCGCGGCGCAATGCCTGCGCCTGGGGCCGCGCGTGGCGATCGTCGATACCGTGGCAGTAAGCTGCCGCTGCGACTATGCCGAATTGCCACTCTTGAAAGCGCGCGTCGCGCAGGCCGGCGCCGTGGTACAGCACGAATCGTTCGATGGCGACGGCGTCGCGCTGGAGCTGGTCGTGCCGCGACACGTGCTGGACGGCCTGGCGCGCACCGTGGCCGACATCACGCGCGGGCGGGCCCGCTGGCAGGTGCAGGGTCCGCCAGCGGGATGATGCGCCCCGGGTTTATTTGTCGTTGCCGGCGTCGCTGCCGTCTTGTGCAGCGGCGATTTCCTGGTGCACTTTTTCCATGTCCACCGCCTTGATCTTCTCGAGCAGCTCGTCGAGCTGGCCGCCCGACAAGGCGCCCGGCTGCGAGAACAGCAATACTTGCTCGCGGAACACCATCAGCGTGGGGATCGAACGGATGCCCAGCGCGCCGGCCAATTCTTGTTCGACATCGGTGTTCACCTTGGCGAAAGTCACGTCGGGATTCTGCTCGGCGGCCTTCTCGAACACCGGGGCGAAGCCGCGGCAAGGGCCACACCAGGGGGCCCAGAAATCGACGATCAGGGTGTTGTCGGGCGTGATGGCTTCCTGGAAGGAATCTTTGGTCAGTTCAACGATACTGCTCATGCTTGGCGTCCTTACCGCCGGATGGGCGGTGTCCATGGCCGGATCGGCCGATTGGGCGGGCCGTTGGCCCACGCGGGTTCCCGCCTGGGGCGGGCCGTACAGGCCTATGCCGCGGCCTGGGTGGCGGTGCCGGCGCCATCTTTCAGCGCGGCAATTATTTCGTACGAACGCAGGCGATCGGCGTGGTGATGGAAGTCGGAAACGATCATGACTTCATCGGCCTCGGTTCGTGCAACCAAGTCCTGCAAGCCCTGCTTGACCGTATCGGGGCCGCCCACGATGGATGCGGCCAGCTTCTGCTGCACAGCCTGGCGTTCCCATTCATTCCACAGCCCGTCCATGCTGTCGACAGGTGGTTGCAACGCCAGGCGGTTGCCACGAATCAGCGACAGGAATTTCTGTTGCTGCGTAGTGGCCAGGTACTGCGCCTGCTCGTCGGTGTCGGCGGCTATCACCGGTACGCCTATCATGGCGTAGGGGCGCGCCAGCCCGGGCGATGGCTTGAACAGGTGGCGGTACAGCCGCATGGCCGCCATGCCCTCGGGCGAGAAATGGCCGGCGAACGAGAAGGGCAGGCCCAGTTCGGCGGCCAGGCGGGCGCTGAAGTCGCTGGAGCCCAGCAGCCAGATGGGAATGTCCAGCCCGGCACCGGGAATGGCGCGCACGGCCTGGCCCGGCTGCGCCGGTGCCAGCAGCGCACGAAGCTCGTCGAGCAGGGCGGGAAACTCCAGGCCGCTGCGCGGGCCGCGCCGCAAGGCCTGCTGCGTGGCGCCGTCGCTACCGGGCGCGCGGCCCAGGCCCAGGTCGATGCGGCCGGGAAACAGGCTTTCCAGCGTGCCGAACTGTTCGGCGATGATCAGCGGCGCGTGGTTGGGCAGCATGATGCCGCCCGAGCCCACGCGCAAGGTCTGGGTGTGCGCCGCTACCTGCCCGATGATGACCGCGGTGGCACTGCTTGCCACACCCGTGATGTTGTGATGTTCGGCCAGCCAGAACCGCTGGTAGCCCCAGCGCTCGACATGCCGGGCCAGGTCGACCGTGTTGCGGAAGGCACCCGCGGCATCGCCGCCCTGCACGATGGGTGCAAGGTCTAGTACGGAAAACGGCACGCGGGCCAGTTCGGTCATGGTGGTGGTCTCCTGGAAATCATTGCGCAAAGGCGCCCGAACCATGGTGGGCGCCTGCTCTCTACATGGAGAGTGTATCGGCGAAATCAATCCCGGGCCCGATCAACCTTGCGGTCGATCGGGTCGATAGCCTGAGTCAATGACGACCCACGCAAGCGGCATGCCGGGTGCTAGCGGCTGTCCGCTACTCGGGAAAGAAGGCGTAGCGGATCACGAACAGCACGGCCACCAGCCAAGTCGCGGCATGCACTTCGCGTGCGCGGCCCGTGCAGGTTTTCAGCACGACATAGCTGATGAACCCGAAAGCCAGCCCGTTGGCGATGGAGTACGTGAAGGGCATGACCAGCGCCGTCAGTGCCGCCGGCGTCGCCTCGGAGACATCGTTCCAGTCGATCTCGGTCAGTTCGCGCATCATCAGGCCGGCCACGTACAGCAGGGCGGGCGCGGTGGCGTAGGCGGGCACCGAGCCCGCCAGCGGCGAGATGAACAGCGCGGCCAGGAACAGCAGCCCGACCACCAGGGCCGTCAGGCCGGTGCGGCCGCCAGCCTGCACGCCCGAGGCGCTTTCGACGTAGGCCGTGGTGCTGCTGGTACCCAGCATCGAGCCGGCCACGATGGCGGTGCTGTCGGCGAAAAGCGCGCGGCCCAGGCGGTTGGGGCGGTTTTCGGGCACCAGGCCCGCACGCTTGGCGATGCCCATCAGCGTACCGGTGGCATCGAACACCTCGACCAGCACGAACACCAGGATGACGTGCACGAAGCCGGTGTGCAGGGCCCCCAGGATGTCCAGCTTCATGAAGGTGGGCGCCAGGCTCGGCGGGGCCGAGAACACGCCGTGGAATTCGTTGTAGCCCAGGGCCATCGACAGCAGCGTCACCACCAGGATGCCGATCAGGATGGCGCCGCGCACGCGCAGCGCGTCGAGCGAGGCAATGATGAAAAAGCCCAGGATGGCAAATAGCGGCCCGTGCCCGCGCAGGTCGCCCAGCGTGACCTTGGTGGCCGGGTGCGGCACCACGATGCCCGCGTTGGACAGCGCAATAATGGCCAGGAACAATCCGATACCGGCCGCGATGGCGCTGCGCAGGGAATGCGGGATGCCCTTGATCAGCCAGGCCCGCGCGCCGGTAACGGTCAGCAGCAGGAAAATGATCCCGGAAATGAACACCGCGCCCAGCGCTTGTTCCCAGGTGTAGCCCATGGTCTTGACGACCGTGAAGGCGAAGAAGGCATTCAACCCCATGCCGGGCGCCATACCGATCGGCCAATTGGCCACCAGCGCCATGATCAGCGAGCCCAGCGCGGCCGCCAGGCAAGTGGCGACGAAGACCGCATCGCGATCCATGCCGGTCGACGACAGGATGTCCGGGTTGACGAAGATGATGTAGGACATCGTCAGGAATGTCGTCAAGCCGGCCACGAGTTCGATACGGGCATTCGTACCGTGCTCGCGCAATTGGAATAGCTTCTCCAGCATTTTTCAGGTCCCCGGTGGTTGATCGGTGGTTGGCTATGAAGCCGCCATTTTCGCACCAGATGTAAACTTCCGGCCATGATCATCCTTGGCTTCGAAAGTTCGTGCGACGAGACCGGCGTAGCCGCCGTCAGCACCGAACGCGGACTGCTGTCGCACGCCCTGCATACCCAGATCGCCATGCACCAGGAATACGGTGGCGTGGTGCCCGAGCTCGCTTCGCGCGACCATATCCGCCGCGCCGTGCCGTTGGCCCGCCAGGTGCTGGCAGAGGCGGGCCTGGGCTTGCAGGATGTCGATGCGGTGGCTTATACGGCCGGCCCGGGCCTGGCCGGGGCCCTGCTGGTGGGCGCCAGCGTGGCGCAGGCGTTTGCCTGGTCGCGCGGGCTGCCCGCCATTCCCATCCACCACCTGGAAGGCCACCTGCTGTCCCCGCTGCTGGACGATCCGCGACCCGAGTTTCCGTTCGTGGCGTTGCTGGTGTCGGGCGGCCATACGCAATTGATGCAGGTCGACGGGGTGGGGCGCTATGCCTTGCTGGGCGAAACCCTCGACGATGCGGCCGGCGAGGCCTTTGATAAATCCGCCAAGCTGATGGGCCTGGGCTACCCCGGCGGACCGGCGCTGTCGCGGCTGGCCGTCAGCGGCGATGCGAAGCGATTCGTGCTGCCGCGCCCCATGCTGCACAGCGGCGACCTCGATTTCAGCTTCAGCGGCCTGAAAACAGCGGTGCTGACGCGCGTGAAAGAAGCCGAGCGGTCGGGCGGCCTGGACGACACGGCCCGCGCCGACCTGGCTGCGGCAACCCAGGCGGCCATTGTCGAGGTGCTGGTGGCCAAGGCCGTGCGTGCGCTCAAGCAAACCGACCTGAAACGGTTGGTGGTGGCGGGTGGCGTGGGGGCCAACCAGTCGCTGCGCGAACTGCTGGGGCGGGCCTTGGGGCCGTTGGGCGCCCGGGCGTATTTCCCGCCCTTGGCATTGTGCACCGACAACGGGGCGATGATTGCCTTCGCGGCCGCCGAACGGGTCAAGGCAGGCCTGGTGTCGCTGCAGCCTGGCCAGCATGCCTTCACGGTCAAGCCCCGCTGGGACCTGGCCGATATCTGCGTCAGTGCGCCTGCCTAGGGCCTGTTTACCGCTGGAAGGGGCCGCGCACTGGCCGGGAATCGGGCGGCATGCCAGGCGCGCAGGCCCTGGCGCGGCATTATTTCTTCTTGGCGCCGATACGGCTTTCCGTGCCGGCCAGCAAGCGCGAGATATTGGCGCGATGGCGGTAGAACAGCAGCGCGGCAATGATGGCCAGCGCCGCGGCGACCGGCGCCTGCGCGTACCAGGCCACGCCCGAACCGAACAGGTAATACACCGGCGCGAAGAACGCGGCCACCAGGGCGGCCAGCGACGAGTAACGCGAAAATATGGCGATGATGATCCAGGTGGCCACCGTGGCCAGCGCCAGGCCAGGATGGATCGCCAGCAGGATGCCCAGGGCCGTGGCAACTCCCTTGCCGCCCTTGAAACGCAGGAACACCGGGTACAGGTGTCCCAGGAAGACCGCCAGCGCCGCCAAGGCAAATACCATCCACGACAGGCCGGGCGCCAGTGCCTGGGCCAGCCACAAGGCAAACCAGCCCTTGGCGGCATCGCCCAGCAGCGTCAGCGCCGCGGCGGCCTTGTTGCCCGTGCGCAGCACATTGGTGGCGCCGGGGTTCTTCGATCCGTAGCTGCGCGGGTCTTGCAGGCCCATCAGCTTGCTGACCACGACCGCGAAGGGAATCGATCCGATCAGATAGGACAGCGCGACGAGCGCGGCGCTGAAGAAGAACGAGGGAGCGGTCTGCACCATGAGTAGCGTCCGTAACGTAGAGGATCGTGGCTGCGGGATTCTACCGCGCAGTCCGGGGCGGCGTCTGCGGGTTATCCATAGGGCAGCCCGGGACAAGGTCGTCGCGCCGTCGCACAAGCCGGCAACGTTCCGGCGGTACAATCGGTCGCGTTTCATCGAGCGCGTTTTCTTCTGGATGCACAATGCGAATTCTGGTTTCTAACGATGACGGCTACACCGCTCCCGGCCTGGAGGCGCTGGTCCAGGCCTTGCAAGGCCTGGGCGAACTTACCGTCGTGGCACCCGAAACCAATCACAGCGGCGCCTCGAACTCACTGACCCTGAACCGGCCGCTTACTGTGCGCACCGCCGCCAACGGGTTCGTGTGCGTCAACGGCACCCCGTCCGACTGCGTGCACGTGGCCCTGACCGGCCTGATGGACACGCGCCCCGACCTGGTGGTCTCCGGCATCAATAACGGCGCCAACATGGGCGACGACACCCTGTATTCAGGCACCGTGGCAGCCGCCGCCGAAGGCTATCTGTTCGGTATCCCCGCGATCGCGTTTTCGTTGGCCGAAAAAGGCTGGGCGCACATCGAGTCGGCCGCGCGGGTGGCGCGCCTGGTGGTCGAGCGCCAGATCGCCAGGCAATTGGCGGCGCCGGTACTGCTCAACGTCAATATTCCCAGCCGGCCGTTCGATACGCTGGACGGTTTCCAGGTGACCCGGCTGGGCAAGCGCCACCCCTCCGAACCCGTTGTGCGCACCACCACGCCCTACGGCGACACGGTCTACTGGATAGGTCCGGTGGGCCTGGCGGCCGATGCCGCGCCGGGCACCGACTTCCACGCCGTGGCCCAGGGCGCCGTATCCGTGACGCCGTTGCGCCTGGACCTGACACAGCACAGCCAGCTGGACGAAGTCCGGCACTGGGCGGAGCCCCTATGCGCAAGCCAGTGACCCCCCCGGGCGGCGCCCCGCGTACGCGCACCTCGAACTACGGACCCACAGGCCTGGCACCGGGCGTCACGGCCACCAACAGCAACACGCGCATCTCGCCCCCCACGCTGGCGCGGCCCCAGCCTGCGGGCGACGCAGCCGGGCAGGGCGGCAACCTGGGGCTGAATTCAGATCGCCTGCGCGAAGCCATGGTGCAGCGGCTGCGCGCCCAGGGCATTACCGACGAACGCGTGCTCAACGCCATGGCCGCCGTACCGCGCCACCTCTTCGTAGACGAAGCGCTGGCCAGCCGGGCATATGAAGACGCCGCGCTGCCCATCGGTCATTCACAAACCATTTCGCAACCCTGGGTGGTGGCGCGCATGATCGCGGCGGCCTGCGAAGACCGTACGCCCACGCGCGTGCTCGAGGTCGGTGCCGGATGCGGCTACCAGGCCGCGGTGCTGGCCCAGTTCGTGCGCGAAGTGCACGCCATTGAACGCATCCGCGGTCTGTTCGAATTGGCCCGCAGCCATCTGCGCGCGCTGCGCCTGGCCACGCGCGTGCGCCTGATCCACGGCGACGGCATGCTGGGCCTGCCCGGCGTGGCGCCGTTCGATGCTATTGTTGTGGCTGCGGCCGGTCTGGCCATCCCGCAAGCGCTGCTGGCTCAGCTGGCTCCCGGCGGACGCCTGATCGCCCCCGAAGGTGCCTCCAACCAGAGGCTGGTGCTGATCGAACGCACCGGCACTTCGACGTGGAAGCGCACCGAGCTTGAAGCCGTGCGTTTTGTACCGCTAAGGGCAGGAATACAATCTTGAGCAACAAGGAGAAGCACATGCTCAACGGGCAGTTGCCACTGACCGATCTTACTTTCCCCGCGGCGTGTGCCGCGCGCCTGCCGCGCGCTGTCTGGCTGGCAGGGATGTTCAGCCTGGCACTGCTGGCCGGGTGCTCGGTCACGAAGAACCGCGCCCCTGTCGTCGACTTGTCGAACCAGCCTGCGGCAACCGCGCAACCGGGCGGTACCTATGTGGTCAAGCCCGGCGACACCCTATACCAGATTGCCCGCGCCAACAATGTCGATATCGACAACCTGAAGCGCTTGAACAATATCAGTGACCCCAACCAGCTTGCCGTAGGCCAGGTGCTGAAGCTGTCGGGCACTGCCACCAGTACCGCAACGGCCCCCACCACGCCGGCGCCGGCGCCCGCCACCGAGACCAAGCCGATTCCGCTGGGCGAACCCGAAACGCCGGCCGCCACGCCGCCTGCCGAGACGCCCGCACCAGTTCCCACGCCGCCACGCGCCTCCGATGCCAGCCTGATCAATTGGGGCTGGCCGTCCAGCGGGCCAGTCACGCAAACCTTCAACAGCAGCACCAAGGGCATCGACATCGGCGGCTCCCTGGGCGATCCGGTCACGGCCGCCGCCGACGGCAAGGTCATGTACAGCGGCAACGGGGTGCGCGGCCTGGGCAACCTGATCATCATCAACCACCAGAACGGCTTCATTACCGCCTACGCGCACAACCAGACCTTGCTGGTCAAGACCGGCCAGACGGTCAAGCGCGGCACCAAGATCGCCGAAGTAGGCCAGACCGACACCACGTCGCCGCGCCTGCACTTCGAGATCCGCCGCCAGGGCACGCCGGTCGACCCGCTGCAGTATCTGCCGTCGCGATGACGCCGACGCTGGTTTTCGACCTGGAAACGCTGCCCGACATAGACGGGCTGCGCAAGCTCAACGGCTGGGGGGCCGACGTGCCCGATGCCGAGGTCGCCGAACGCGCCTTCCAGGCGCGCCGCGAGGCGGTGGGGCACGACTTCCTGCCCCTGCACCTGCAGCGCGTGGCCGTGATCGGTTGCGTATTCCGCGACGACCAGGGCTTCCGGGTCAAGACGCTGGGCCAACCCGACGACCCCGAGGGCGTGCTGATCAGCGGTTTCTTCAAGACCATCGAGCGCTATACGCCGCGCCTGGTCAGCTGGAACGGCTCCGGTTTCGACCTGCCCGTATTGCACTATCGCAGCCTGATACATGGCGTGCCGGCACCGCGCTACTGGGACACGGGCGACGACGACCGCGAATTCAAGTTCAATAACTATATCGGCCGCTATCACACCCGCCACATCGACCTGATGGACCTGCTGGCCAAGTACAACGGCCGGGCCAATGCGCCGCTGGACGAACTGGCCAAGCTCTGCGGCTTTCCCGGCAAGCTGGGCATGGACGGCAGCCAGGTATGGCCCGCATGGCAGCAGGGCAAGGCTGACGAAGTCCGCGCTTATTGCGAAACCGACGTGGTCAATACCTGGCTGGTGTATTGCCGCTTTCGTTTTCTGCGCGGCGAGCTCGATGCCGCGGCCTACCAGGCCGAGGTCGACCTGGTGCGCGATACCTTGTCGGCCAGCGAGGCGGCGCACTGGCGCGAATACCTGGCTACCTGGGATGCGGCAGGCTGAATTGCCCGTCCGGTCCAGACCCGCAACCGACTGAAATATGGGGCGGGCGCAAGAAACCCACCTGTAACGGGCCCCAGCCCACAATGGTCTCGCGTTCCACTCTTTCAGGAGACCACCATGTCCCGTTACGCAATCCGTTCTTCCCTGGCTGCCCTGGGTTTCATCGTGGCCGCCGCCGGCCTGTCTGGCACCGCAATTGCGGCACCCGACACCGATACCGATACCGATACCGTGCGGCAGGTGCAGGGCAAGCATCATGACGGCAAGCATGGCCGCCATCACGCCCGCATGAAAATGCACGACGGCTTCTGGGTTCCTGGGGTCGGCCCGCTGTCCAAGCAGCAGATCGAATCCTTGAAGCTCGATGCCAAGCAACAGGCAGCCTTCGACGAGGCCAAGCAGGCCCAGGGCGCCTTGCACAAGTCGATGCGCGAGGCTGGCGCCAAGCGGCATGAACTGCTGAACAGCCAACTGACCAACGGCAAGCTCGATCCGCACGCCCTGACCGCCCGCCAGGACGAAGGCCGCGATCAGTTTCGCCAGCAATCCGAGCAAGTGCGCGGCAAGTGGCTGGCGGCATGGGACAGCCTGAATGATGGCCAGCGCCAGCAAGTGACCGAACTGGTCAAGGCGCGTCAGGCCAAGATGCAAGAGCGCCACGCCAAGCGGCAGGACCGCCGTGCCGGTAAAGCGGCCCCCGAGGCCAAGCAGGCGGTACCCGCCAACTGATCCCGGTCCAATCCACGTACGGCAAAGGTGCCGTACGTCACACGCTCCACGCCGCGCAGCCGCATGCCGCGCGGTTTTTTTTCGCCAGTTTGGCGCATGGCGTTGGTGCGCTGCGCCGAAACTGTGCCGCTGCGCACTTGCACGCACCGCAGTGGTGCGCGCGGCGGCCCGATGCCACGGCGTGGCCCGCGCAAGCAGAGTTGGCACGAAAGGTGCTTAAAGAGTAGCGAGCCGGTGTCATTTTCTTGAAAAGAAACCGGCCCCCCGGGTCGGCAGTCCCGCCGGTACCCGCTCTTTCCGTACAGGATCTGCACCATGAAAAGCACGCTGCTTGCCCTGCCTCTGGCGCTTTGCGCTGGTTTCGCCGCCGTAGCCCCCGCTCATGCCGAGCCCACCGACCTGGGTGCAGGTTTTTCGCTCAGCGGCAACGCCGCCATAGTCAGCGACTACCGGTTCCGCGGCTATTCCCAGACGAATTTTCGCCCCGCCGTGCAAGTGGGTTTCGATCTGGCCCACAGTTCGGGCTTCTACCTGGGCAACTGGAATTCGAACGTATCGGACTACGTCTTTCCCGAAGGCAACCTGGAAATGGATTTCTACGGCGGCTGGAAAGGCGACCTGGGCCATGGCCTGGGCCTGGATGTCGGCGCGCTGTACTACTACTATCCCGGCTCGTCTTCGCCCAAGGGCGGCAATTACAACAACACCGATCTGTACGTGGGCCTGAGCTACGAGAACTATTCGTTGAAGTACTCGTATACGCCCAGCGACTTCTTCAGCACTCCGGACAGCAAGGGCACCTGGTACCTGGACGGCACCGCCAATTTCGACCTGGGCGACGGCTGGGGGCTGGTGGCCCACCTGGGCTATCAGAAGCTCAAGAAGCAGGTCGACATGGACGGCGATTCCATCGGCCATTACGTGGATTACAAATTGGGCGTCACCAAGGACCTGAACGGCTGGGTACTGGGCCTGGCTGCCGTGGGCGCCACCGAAGACAACTGGTTGCCCACCAAGAATGGCCATCCGTCGGGCCGGCTGGGCGCTGTATTCTCGGTGGCCCGGTCGTTCTAGGCCGGCCGCCGCCGGCCAGGGCGCGGCATGTTTCGGCTTCCTCTTTTACAATGCCCGGTTGCCTGTATCAGCCTGGATTGCACAAGAGATGGCCGAAGTACTCAATATCGAATCCCTGGACCTCGAAGCCCGGGGAATCGCCCGCCGAGACGGCAAGGTCGTGTTCGTCGAGGGCGCGCTGCCCACCGAGCGCGTCACGGCGCATACCGTGCGGCGCAAGCCCTCGTATGAAATCGCCCGCGTCGAAGAAGTCTTGCGTCCGTCGGTCTTGCGGGTGACGCCGCGCTGCCCGCATTTCGGCGTGTGCGGCGGCTGTGCCATGCAGCACCTGGAACCCAGCGCCCAGGTGGCGATCAAGCAGCGGGCGCTCGAAGATACGTTCTGGCATGTCGGCAAGATCCGGCCCCAGCGCATCCTGCCGCCGTTGCACGGCCCCACGTGGGGGTATCGCTACCGGGCGCGCCTGTCGGTGCGCGTGGTGCCCAAGAAGGGCGGGGTGCTGGTGGGTTTTCACGAACGCAAGAGCAGCTACGTGGCCGACATGCGCGAATGCCACGTGCTGCCCCCGCATGTCAGCCGCATGCTGATGCCGTTGCGTGCCCTGATCGCGTCGATGTCGGCGCCCAGCCGCATGCCGCAGATCGAGGTCGCGCTGGGCGACAACACCACCGTGCTGGTGCTGCGCCATCTCGAGCCCCTGGCCGATGGCGACCTGGCGCTGCTGCGGCAGTTCGCCAGCGAGCATGGCGTGCAATGGTGGCTGCAGTCCAAAGGGCCCGATACCGTGCATCCGCTCGAGCCCGAGCACGCGGACACGCTGTCCTACACCATGCCCGAGTTCGGCCTGCGCATGCCTTACCGACCCACCGACTTCACCCAGGTCAACCATGCCATCAACCGGGCCATGGTGTCGCGCGCGCTGATGCTGCTGGACGTGCAGCCCGAAGATCGCGTGGCCGATCTGTTCTGCGGACTTGGGAACTTCACCTTGCCGTTGGCCACGCGCGGGCGCGAGGCGGTCGGCGTCGAGGGCAGCAAGGCGCTGACCGATCGTGCCCTGGTCGCGGCCGAGCGCCACGGCCTGGCCGCGCGCACCAGTTTCGCCACGCTGAACCTGTTCGACATCGATGTCGACTGGCTGCGCGGCCTGGGCCATTTCGACCGCATGCTGATCGACCCGCCGCGCGAGGGCGCGCATGCGGTCGCGCGGGCGCTGGCCCTGCTGGCCCCGCATGAGCGGCCGCGACGCATCGTCTACGTGTCCTGTAACCCCGCCACGCTGGCGCGCGATGCCGCCATCATGGCGCACGAGGGGGGCTACGTCCTCAAGAGCGCGGGGGTGATCAACATGTTCCCGCATACTGGCCACGTGGAGTCGATCGCGGTGTTCGAGTCCCTGCCCGCCGAGGAAGTCCTGGTCGCCCAGGAGCAAGCCCGGCAGGCGGAAGAGGTGGCTGCGTAACGGCGGCTACCTGACCTTCAATGCCTCGCCTGTTGCGCGGGCATCCCGGGCTGGCCATCGGCCGGCCTCGACCTGGGCGATGAAATCCAGCACCGCGCGATTGAATGCGCCGGGCTCTTCCAGGTTGATGGTATGCCCAGTCTTGGGCAACACCAGCAGGCCGCTGGCCGGCAATGCGCGCTTCAGGAACAGCGAGGCCATCAGGCTATGGTCGTCTTCGTCTCCCGCGACGATCAGGGCGGGCACCTGCAGGGTGCGCAGGGTGTCGGCCATGGTGTCCAGGGCTGGCCGCCGTGCCTGTACGCCGCGCAGGGTCAGCGCCGAGCCCAGGGCATCGTGCGCCGCCAGGGCGGTGGCGAATTCGTGCCAGCCGCGCGGATCCTTGTTCTGGTACTGCACACGGGCGGCGCTTTCAGCGTAGACCGGGCCGTAGGCGGCACTGCCCAGTTGCTCGAACTGGTCGGCGGCGTCCCGCGACACTTGCTGGAATGCGGGGCGGTCGGCGGCCATTGCGCCGTAGCCGGCTCCGGCTATCGTCAATGAGCGCGCGCGGGCAGGGTACGCCAGCCCGAAGTGCAGGGCATTGAAGCCCCCCATCGACAAGCCCACGATATGCGCGCTGTCGATGCCCGCGGCATCCATGACCGTGGCCAGGTCGCGTACGGCCCGATCTTGGGAATACGCGGCAGGGTCGGCCGGCACGTCCGATGGAGGATAGCCGCGCGCCGCGAAGGCAACGCAGCGGTGGCGCCGCGCGCAGGCGCGCAGTTGCGGTTCCCAACTGCGGTGGTCGCCGGCAAATTCGTGGACGAACACCACCGGAATACCGGCGCCCACGCTTTCATAATGCAGCTTGACGCCGTCGTCGGTGGACGCGAAAGGCATGGCAGTTTCTCCTTGCATGGCCCGGCCTCGTGCCGGACGGGACCGGGCAGGGCCGGGCAGGTTCAGGGGGAGGGCGCGGGATACTGGGACTTGAACCAGTCGGCGATCTGGCCGCCAGTCATGAACACGACGTCGGGATGCCCGGCCAGAAGGTCCAGCATCTGCTCGAAGTAGCCGAAACGATGGGGCACGCCCATCAGGTGCGGGTGCAGGCCCAGTGCCAGCACCCGCGGCCAGCGGCGCGCTTCGCGCTCGAACAGTTCCAGGGTGCGCTGCAGGCGCAGCAGGAATTCCGCCGACGAGTGCTTCTCCACGGCATAGATCACCGAATCGTTCAGCTCCAGGTTGTACGGCATCTGGATCAAGCTGCCCTGCTTGACGCGCATCCAGTTGGGCAGGTCGTCGACTACCCAGTCGCACACGTATTCGACGCCGGCGGCAGCCAGCAGGTCCGGCGTATCGGCGGTTTCGCGCAGGCCGGGGCTGAGCCACCCGCGTGGCAAGGTGCCGGTGAAGGCACGCAGTTTTTCCAGGCACTGCATGATCAGCTCGCGTTCGCCCGATCCCGCGTCCAGCGATTGCTGGTGCATGCCATGCCCGATGAATTCCCAGCTTGCCTTGAGCATGGCTTCGGCGGCGCGAGGGTAGGCATCGATGACGCTGGCGTTGCAGCTGGTCGAGGCGGGCAGCCCGCGCGCCGAGATGGCCTGCAGCATGCGCGCCAGCCCGGCGCGCATGCCGTAGTCGGCCCAGCTGAAGTTGGGCACGTCGGGCACGGTTTCCTTGCCGTGCGGCGGCGTGATGATGGCGCGTGGCATGGGCTGGTCGAATCGCCAGTTCTCGACATTTACCACCAGGTGCACCATGATGCGGCCGCCGTCGGGCGCAGCACACGGGCCGCGATCGTCGGGAAACGCATGCGGAATGCGGGGGTTGGACATGGCTGGCTCCGGAGTGGGGGCGGGTCAGTGCCGCATCTGTTTGAGAATGTCGCGTTTGAGCGTGTTGAATACTTCGCCGGTGATCAGGTCCAGCGAGCGAGGCCGTTCTATCGGTACCGGGATGCGGGTGGCGATGCGCCCCGGGCGCGCCGACATCACGTAGATGGTATCGGCGAGCAGGATGGCCTCGTCGATGTCGTGCGTAACGAATATGACGGTCGTGCGCAGGTTCTGCCATACCGACAGCAGCAGTTCCTGCATGGTCAGGCGCGTCTGCGCATCCAGCGCGCCGAAAGGCTCGTCCATCAGCAGCACCTTCGAACCCAGCGTCAGCACCCGTGCGATGCCCACGCGCTGGCGCATGCCGCCGGAAAGCTGCACCGGCAAGTGCTGCTTGAATGCCGACAGGCCGGTGATTTCCAGCATTTCGTCGGCGCGCGCGCTGTATTCGCTTTTCGACTGGCCGGCGATCTTGGGCCCGAACACCACGTTTTCCCAGACATTCAGCCAGGGAAACAGCGCGGCTTCCTGGAAGACCACCCCGCGTTCAGGGCCCGGCCGCTCGATGTCGCTGCCACCGACCTGCAGTTGGCCGGCAGAGGGCGCCTCGAAGCCCGCAACCAGGTTCAGCAGCGTCGATTTGCCGCAGCCCGAAGGTCCGAGCAAGGCGATGAACTCTCCCTGGGCGACCTGCAGGTCGATGCCATCCAGCGCATGGACAGGCGCGGCGCCTGGATAGGTCTTGCTGAGTTGCGAAATAGAAATGTGCGACATGCCGACCTCAATGATTCTGCAGGATGCGCCATGCCAGGACGCGATATTCGATGGCGACGATCAGGCGGTCGCTCAGGAAACCCATCAGGCCGATGGACACCATGTCGGCCAGCACGATATCCATGCGGCCCACGTAGTAGGCATCCCACAGTACGTATCCCAGGCCGGATTTCACGGCAACCATCTCGGACACGATCACCGCTGTCCAGGAAATGCCCAGCCCGATGCGCAGGCCGGTGAATATCGATGGCATCGCCGCAGGCAGCACGACGCGGCGCAGCAGCTGTGGCGACGAGGCGCCCATCATGCTGGCTGCGCGCACCAGGTTGCGGTCTACGTCGCGCGCACCTTGCGTGGTGTTGACCACGATGGCGTAGAAACCGCCAAGAAAGATCAGGAAAATCGAACCCATGTCGCGGATCCCGAACAAGGCGATCGAAAAGGGCAGCCAGGCGGTGATGGGAATCGGGCGCAGCCCCTGGATAAGCGGATCCATCAGTTGCGAGGTCAGCCGGCTCCAGCCGATGGCCAGCCCCAGGGGAATGCCCAGCGCCATCGCCAGGGCAAATCCCTGTGCCACGCGCAGCGACGAATATTGCACATTGGCCAGCCAGGTGCCCTGGTAGGGATTGAGGCCCATGCCCGGGTTGCCGAATATCCAGGCATACCAGGCGCGGGCGACTTGCATGGGCGTGGGCACCACGCCCGCCATGGCATCGGACTGCCCGACCAGTTGCCACACGATCAGGATCAATGCGGGCACGACCAGTCCCAGGCCGGCCCGCCGCAATGCCCGCGTGCCCCGCGCCGGGCCAGGTTGGCGTCCGCGCATCGTGGCCGGCTGCTTCAATGTGGATGAATTCACCTGCATCTCCTTGGGCGGACAGCGCGCTTCCCCCGGAATGGCGCTGCCTCGCGCGGCCGTCTTACATGACTTCCTGCACCAGGGTCGGGTCCCATACCTTGTCGATCTCGCCGCTGACGTCCTTCGGAATGACGCCCAGCTCGTTGAAGGTCTTGGCTTGCCGGCGCAACTGGTCCAGGTCCAGAACGCCGCCCAGCTTGATCAGCTTGACCGATTCCCGTGTCACCGGCAGGGGCAGGTTGGTGTACTTTGCGTAGGCTTCGGCAAATGCCTCGGGGTCTTTCTCCAGGCGCTCTTCGGCCTGCTTGTAGGCCCACAAGAAGCACTTGACCGCTTCGCGCTTGTTCTGCAGCGCATCGCGGGTGGCGGCCAGCAGGCCCAGTTCGGCGCCCACGGCTTTCGAACCGCTGTATTCCAGGTTCTTGGCAAAGAATGCCGTGCCATCGGCAACCAACTGGGATTCGAACGGTTCCCACAGGGCGACCGCGTCCACATCGCCGCGCTGCAGGGCCTGGACGAAGGCGGTGCCGCCGCCCTGGATGTTCACGGCCGTGAACGTGTTGTACGGGATGCCTTTTTCGGCCAGCGTGGCCGCCCACTGGAACCATACGGCTGAACCAGGGGCGATGCCCACGCGCTTGCCGGCCAGGTCTTTCCAGTCGTCCATTTTCACGCCCTTGCGCGTGACCAGGTACTTGGGCGACGAGGCCACGCCCGTCAGGCCCACCAGCTTGTCGCTGCCCTGGGCCAGGGCGATCGCCAGGTCGGCCGGTCCGATACCCGACACGTCGATCGACCCCGACAACAGGGCCGTCCGCGCGTCGGCATAACGCACAAACTCGACCGGGCGCACTTCGACGTTGCAGGCCTTGAGCGGCTCGGAAATGAAGATCATGGGCGACAGGTGGCCGACCTTCACATAGCCGATGGTCAGGACTTGCTTTTGCGGCGCGGCGGCAGGCTGCGGCCCGACCGCGGCGGCGCTTGCCATATATCCGGAAATCAGGACGGCCGTGGCTGTCCGGTAGAGCGTTTTCATACGTTTCCCCTTGTGCTGGCTACACTGTGGCCGATGAAACTGCGTGGCCGATCGATGACGGCCGCCGGCGTGCGCAAGGCACGTCAGCGGCCCTTGAAAACCGGTGCTCGCTTGTCGCGGAAAGCGGCCTGTCCTTCCTGGTAGTCTTCGCTGCAGAAGCAGGCTTGCACGGCCTGGTCCACCGCCTCGGACGCAGGCGCCTGGCTGCCGCCCTGCAGATGATGTAATGCCAACCGCGCGGCGCGCAGCGTCAGCGGGGCGTTGGCGGCCACGGTTGCCAAGCGCTCGGCGGCCAGGGCGTTGAAGTCCGCATCGGCAAACACTTCCTGCACCAGGCCGATACGGGCGGCTTCCAGGCCGTCGAAGGTGCGGGCCGTCAGGAAAAGGTCTGCCGCGCGGGCGCTGCCCAGCACATCGCGCATGCGCTTGACGCCGCTCAGGGCATAGCCCAGTCCAAGGCGGGCGGCCGGCATCCGGAAGCGCGCGCCCTGGTTGCAGTAACGCAGGTCGCAGGCCAGCGCCAGGCCCATTCCGCCACCCATGCAGATGCCGCGTATTAGTGCAATCGTCGGTACCGCGCTGGCCGTCAACGCCTGCTGCGCGCCGGCCACGGCCCGATCGTAGCGCGCCACTTGAGCGGGGTCGCGGCGCTGCGCGCCGAATTCTGAAATATCGGCGCCCGACACAAAGGCGCGTTCGCCGTCGCCTTCAAGCACGATGGCACGCACGTCCGGGCGCGTCTGTGCATCGGCAACGGCTGCGCCCAGTGCTTCCCACATGCCGAGCGACATGGCGTTGTAGCGTGCCGGGTTGACGATGCGGATGCGCAGCAGGCCGGCATCGGTTTCGATGAACAGGCGGCCAGGGGAAACGGTATCGGTAGGCATGGGTCAGTGCTCGTGGTCGTTGTTCAGATCGCGCCCGCGTCGCGCAGGCGGCGTATGTCGTTCTCGCCATAGCCCGCTTCGCGCAATACCTCGTCGGTGTGTTCGCCCCATCCGGGCGCCGTGCGGGCAATGTCGGCCGGGGTGCGCTCGAGTGTGACGGGCTGCGTGACCATGGTGCGCTCGCCTCCTTGCCAGGCATCGCAGCGTCGCGCGGCGCCCAGGTGGCGTATCTGGGCGTCTTCGAACATTTGCGGCACCGTGTACACCGGCCCGGCCGGCACGCCGGCCGCATTGAGCAGTTCGACCCAATGCGCCACCGTTGCAGTCATGAAGACATCCTGGATCTCCTGGTTCAGTCGCTGGCGGTGGCTGACACGCAGCTTCTCGGTGGCATAGTCCGGATCGGCCAGCCAGCCGGGCCGGCCCAGCGCCTCGCAGAATCGCTTCCAGTTGCCCTCGCCGGATGCGCCCAGGTTGAATGGGCCGTCGCTGGCCTGGAACAATCCCATCGGGCTGCTGGTGGGATGATCGTTGCCTTCCTGCCTGGGGATATCGCCGTCGTTCAAGTAGCGTGCGGCCTGGAAATCCATCATGGCCACCTGGGCATGCAACAGCGATGCGTGCACCCACTGGCCCTGGCCGGATACTTCGCGCTCGAGCAGGGCGGTCAGGATGCCGATCGCGGCATACAGTCCGGTGCTCGAATCCGCCACGGCCAGGCCGGCCCGCACCGGCCCCTGGCCTGGCAGGCCGGTTACCGACATCAGCCCGCCCATGCCCTGCACGATCTGGTCGAAACCCGGACGGCTGGCGTAGGGGCCCGACTGGCCGAACCCCGAGATGCTGGCCAGGATGATGCGCGGGTTCAAGGCGCGCAGCGCCTCGTAGTCGACGCCCAGCCGGGCCTTGACATCGGGCCGCCAGTTCTCGACCACCACATCGGCGCCGGCAACCAGGCGCTTGAGCACCGCCAGGCCTTCGGGCTTTTTCAGGTTCAGCGTCAGCGACCGCTTGTTGCGGTTCAGGTTCTGGAAGTCGCCGCTCCAGCGGTCTGCCGCGAACATGGCTTCGTTCGGGTCGATGCCGGGGGGCGGCTCGATGCGGATGACGTCCGCGCCGAAATCGGCCAGCATGCGCACGCAGGTGGGGCCCGCGCGCACGCGGGACAAGTCCAGCACACGGAAACGGCGCAGCGCGGGCGAGGCAGAGAGCGATGGCATGATGCGGTTCAACCTCCTGATGGAAAAGCAGGACGCATTCCGGTGTAGCCCGATGCGCCGAAACGGCTGTGTTCAGCCTGGCGGGCCAGCGCCAGCAGCAAGTCTTCCGCGCCGGGGCGCGCAATGGCCTGTACGCTGACTGGACGCCCGTCGGCCCCCTGGGCAACCGGGAACACAATGGCCGGCAGGCCCAGGTAATTCACAAACGACAGCCAGCAGAACAGGTCGAGCAGGCGGCGCGGCGCAAAGTGCGGTGACGTTGTGATGACCTCGGTCCAATCGGGTAGGCCGCGCGGTAGCGCCGGAGTCAGCAGCACGTCGCAGTCTTCCAGTACATCGGCCAGGAAAGCGTCCGTATGACCCGCGCGCAGGCGCATGGCCTGGGCGTGCCAGGCCGCGGGCAGGGCGGCGCCGGCCAGTGCCAGCGTGCGCGGCAAAGGCGATAGCGCAGCCGCCTTGCCGCGCAGCGCCGCTGCGTGGCTGGTGGCCGCTTCGGCATACAGCAAGGTTTGCGCCAGCCGCGTCCATTCGGGCAGCCGGCCCAGGCGGTGCTCGCGGCGCTGCCCGCGCGCGGTGCATTCGCCCGCGTAACCGTCCAGTGCATCCAGGATGGCGGTGTCGGCCTGCACCGCGGGGTCGGGGTGGTTCCAGCAGGTGGCGATGCGCCAGCTTCGCGGCGCCGGCGCTGAACCGATGGGGCCGGCGGCGGGGTTTACCGCCCGCAGCAGCGCCAGCGCGTCGGTGGCGGTGCGGGCCATGATGCCTACGGTATCCAGCGACGGCGCCAGGGGAGCGACCCCGTCGCGGGGCAGCAGGTCCCGCGTGGGCTTCAGGCCCAGCACACCGCAAGTCGCCGCCGGGATGCGCACCGAGCCTGCCGTATCGGTGCCCAGCGAGCCGTAGCAAAGCCCGCGGGCCACGGCAACTGCCGAGCCGCTGGACGAGCCGCCGACTGCGGCTGCCGGATCGATCGGGTTGATCGGCAGCGGGTAGCGGGGATTCTCGCCGGTAGCCCCGCAGGCATGCTCGGCCATGGCCAGCGCGGCCAGCGGGGTGCTGCCGGCGGTTTGCAGTCGCCTGATCACCGTCGCGGCCACCGGCGGCGAATCCGGCCATGGGCGGCCGGCGCCGCACTCCGGCACGCGCCCGGGCAGGGTGTAGATGTCTTTGTGCGCCAGGCCCACGCCAGCCAGCGGCAGCGACCGGTCCGCGGCGGGCGCGCCGCCCAGCAGGCTGACGGTGCAATGGCTGGTGTCGGCGGCAAAGGCGCGCTGCTGCCGGTCGATCGCCTCGTCCACGCTCAATTCGGCGCCCGCAAGCAGGCGCCGCAGGCCATCGATCGTGTCAGGCAGCCCGGCCGGCGTCATGCCCGGGTCTCGGCGGGCGGGGCCAGTCGTGCCAGCATCTTCGCCACCGTCCGGACCTCGGCTTCGGTGGCGGCGATACCGGCGCGCTGCAACAGCGCCTGGATGGCCGCGGTGTCGGGCGACGCTTCCATGCTGCTGCGGCCTGTCTGGCCAGACGGCGGCTTTTGCATACTCAAATACCCCTTGGTGTATTATTTTGTGCTGCTATAAATATATTTATAAAAGAACGGATAATTTTATGCAAACCCTTTTTTATTTTCTTGTGTGGGACGCATGAAGGTCAGCGAACGGATACGCCTTACGCTGGAGCACGACATCCGCAACGGGGTGCTGCTGCCAGGAGACGCGATCGACGAGCAGGAGTTGGCGGCACGCTACCAGGTGTCGCGCACTCCCGTGCGCGAGGCGCTGCTGCAGCTCAAGGTGCAGGGCATGCTGGACAGCCAGCCGCGCAATGGCATGGTGGTGGCGCGCATGGATGTGCAAGAGCTGCTGGCCATCTGGGAACTGATGGCCGAGATGGAGGGCGTATGCACGCGCATGGCCTGCCAGCGCATGACCACCGAAGAACGGCAAGAGCTGGCTCGTGTGCATCGCGAAGCGGCGTCCATTGCCAGGGCCGATGACGCGCAGGCCTGGCGGGAAGCCAACCACGCCTTTCACGAAGTGCTTTATCACGGCTGCCGCAACCCGTACTTGCGCGAGCAGTTGCTGGCCCTGCGCGCACGCACGGGGGCCTATCTGCGCCATGCCTTCATTGCAGTGGGCCGGGTGCGTGCCTCATATGAGCAGCATGGTGAATTGGTCGAGGCCATCCTGGCCAATGACCCCGAACGTGCGCATCAAATGATGATGCGGCATATCAGCCTGGCGCAAGGGGCCCGGGGCCTGGCCGATTTCCTGATCAATCTGCCGAAGTCGATGGTCAAGTCCTGAACGGCCGGCACCGGTGCGTTCAGCCCGTGCCGCCGCCCAGCTCTTCGATAATGGGGCAATCGGGGCGGTTATCGCCGTGGCAATGGCGCGCCAGGTGCCTCAGGCTGTCGGCCATCTGCTGCAGCTCGGCGGCCTTGCGCTCCAGGCCTTCCACATGGCCGAGCGCAATGCGCTTGACGTCGGCGCTGGCGCGGCCGCGGTCGCGCCACAGCGCCAGCAACTCGTGCATCTGTTCCACCGAGAACCCCAGGTCGCGCGCGCGGCGCACGAAGCGCAAGGTGTGCAGGTCGCTTTCGCTGTACACGCGGTAGCCGGCCTCGGTGCGCGTGGCCGGCCCGATCAGGCCTATGCTTTCGTAATAGCGGATCATCTTGGCCGATATGCCCGACGTCCGGGCAGCTTGTCCAATGTTCATCGCCAGGCCTCCTTGCCAGCGGGGCGGTACGTGCGCAGCCGCAGCGCGTTGCCCAGCACGAACACGCTGGACAGCGCCATGGCCGCCGCCGCGAACATCGGCGACAGCAGCACGCCGAAGGCCGGATACAGCGCGCCGGCGGCTACCGGGATCAGGGCAACGTTGTAGGCGAATGCCCAGAACAGGTTCTGGCGGATATTGGCCAAGGTGGCGCGGCTTACGCCGATGGCATTGGGCACGCCGGACAAGTCGTCGGCCATCAGTACGACCGACGCTGTCTCGATGGCCACGTCGGTGCCAGTGCCGATGGCGATGCCCACATCGGCCGCCGCCAGCGCGGGCGCGTCGTTGATGCCGTCGCCCACGAAGGCCAGCCGGCGTCCGCCGCTGCGCAATGCGTCGATGGCCGCCACTTTGCCGTCGGGCAGCACTTCGGCGCGCACTTCGTCGATGCCCAGTTGCCGCGCCACGCCGCGTGCCGTGTGTTCGTTGTCGCCCGTGATCATGGCTGTCTTGATGCCGAGCCCATGCAGGGCCTCGATGGCGCCGGCGGCCGAAGGCTTGAGCGGATCGCTGACCGCCACCATGGCGGCGGCACGGCCGTCCACGGCGACGTATACCGGGGTCTTGCCGGCTGTGCCCCAGGCCGCGGCGCGATCGCCGAAGCCCGTCAGGTCGACGCCATGGCGGGCCATCAGGCGGGCTGCTCCGGCCATGATGCGGTGGCCCGCCACCACGGCTTGCACGCCTGCGCCGGTGATGGCCTGGAAGGCTTCGGCGGGCGGTATGGGCAAGTTCCGTTCTCGTGCCGCCGCCACGATGGCATGGGCGATGGGGTGCTCGGACCTTTGCTGCACCGCGGCCAACCAGCCCAGCACCTGGTCGCCTTCGAAGCCGGGTGCGGCCTCCAGGTCGGTCAGCGCGGGCTTGCCCAGGGTCAGCGTACCGGTCTTGTCGAATGCCACGATATCGACATGGCGCAGCGCTTGCAGCGCATCCCCCTGGCGAAACAGGACGCCCAGGTCGGCGGCGCGCCCGGTGCCCACCATGATCGAGGTCGGCGTGGCCAGGCCCATGGCGCACGGGCACGCGATGATGAGCACGGCCACGGCATTGACGAGCGCGTGGGGCAGGGCGGGCGCGGGCCCCCAGGCCAGCCAGGCGGCGAACGTCAGCAGCGCGATGGCCATGACGGCAGGTACGAACCATGCCGTGACCTGGTCCACCAGTGCCTGGATGGGCAGCTTGGCGCCCTGGGCCGCCTGCACCATCCGGATGATGCGGGCCAGCATGGTGTCGGCGCCGGTATGCGTGACACGCAGGGTGAAGCTGCCCGAGGTATTCAGCGTGCCGCCGGTGGCGCGCATGCCGACGCGTTTGTCCACGGGCATGGGTTCGCCTGTCAGCATCGATTCGTCGACATACGAACTGCCTTCGATGATGTCGCCGTCGACGGGTATCTTTTCGCCGGGGCGCACCATCACGTGTTCGCCCAGCCGCACTGCTTCGATGGGCACGTCCTGGGCATGGCCGTCGCGCATCACGCGTGCGGTGCGGGGCTGCAGGCCGATCAGCCGCTTGATGGCGGCGCTGGTGCGCCCCTTGGCGCGGGCTTCCAGCATGCGGCCCAGCAAGATCAGCGTCACAATGACCGCGGCCGCTTCGTAATAGACGTGCCGCGCATTCTCGGGCAGCCATTGCGGGGCGAACGTGGCAGCCACCGAGTACGCCCAGGCCGCGCCGGCCCCTACCGCGACCAGCGAATTCATCTCGGGCGCGCGCCGCCACAGCGCCACCAGGCCCTTGCGGAAAAACGCCCGGCCGGGCCAGGCCAGCACAGCGGTGGTCAGCACGCATTGCAGCAGCCAGCTATTGCGCAGGCCCAGCCGGGAGTCCACCCAGTGGTGCACGGCAGGAAAAGCGTGCGCGCCCATTTCCAGCGCAAACACGGGCAGGGTCAATACCAGGGCGATGACGAACGCGCGGCGCAGGCCGCGGGCTTCGTCGGCGCGCGCCTGTTCCTGGCGCGCTTCGTGGCCGTCCTGGGCGGCGATGGGATGGGCCGCATACCCGATACGCGCCACGGCGGCCGCCAGTGCCTGCGCGTCGGTGCCGCCGTCGTGGTCTACCCGGGCGCTTTCGGTGGCCAGGTTGACACTGGCCGTGCTGACGCCCGGTACGGCGGCCAGGGCTTTTTCGACGCGCTTGACGCACGAGGCGCAAGTCATGCCTTCAATGGCAAGTTCGGTCTGGGTAGGAAAGGCGGCGTTCATGCTGCGCTCCGGCAAGGAATATATGGCGAGTTTCATCCTTGACATGATGGGAAGGTCAAGGCCTATTGTAGGCTTGACTTTCCCATCATGGGAAGGTTTAAGCTAAATTCCAATGTGCAATCCGCGCAGTCATTTACCTTCAGGAGTCCTCATGTCCATTCAGTTCAGCGTTCCCGATATGTCTTGCGGCCATTGCGTCAGCACGATCACCCAGGCCGTGCAGCAGGCAGTGCCAGGCGCCCGCGTCACGGCCGACCTGTCCGCCCGCCGCGTCACGGTCGAGAACGCTTCCGAGGCCGATGTCGTGCGTGCCGCCATCGTCCAGGCGGGCTACGATGCACAACCGGTGGCCTGATCGCTGGCGCGAGGCGGCGCGTTCCTGATTGACCCAGGCTATCAATTAATTTAAATAATTATATTTGATATATTGATAGTAATTATTTATCATCTCTACATGGTCGCAAGGCCAGGCAACCACTTCAGGAGATGATCGAATGCTGCAGAATCGCGAAGGCCAACGGGTCCCCAACGTGACCTTCCCCGTCCGCCAGGACAATGACTGGAAACAGGTCACTACCGATGACCTGTTCAAGAACAAGACTGTGGTGGTTTTCTCGCTGCCCGGTGCTTTCACGCCCACCTGCTCGTCCACCCACCTGCCGCGCTACAACGAACTGGCGCAGGCATTCCGTGCCGAGGGCGTGGATGCCATCGTGTGCGTGTCGGTCAATGACACGTTCGTCATGAACGAGTGGGCGAAAGACCAGGAATCGGCCAACATCACGTTGTTGCCCGATGGCAATGGCGAGTTCACCGAAGGCATGGGCATGCTGGTCGACAAGCGCGATCTCGGCTTTGGCAAGCGCAGCTGGCGCTATTCGATGCTGGTGAAAGACGGCGTGATCCAGAAGATGTTCATCGAGCCGCAAAAGGAAGGCGACCCGTTCGAAGTGTCGGATGCCGACACCATGCTGGCCCACATCGCCCCGCAGGCCAAAAAGCCCGACCAGGTGGTGGTGTTCTCCAAGCCCGGCTGCCCGTTCTGCGTCGAAGCCAAGGCCTTGCTGGCCGACAAGGGCTACGACCCGATCGAGATCCCGCTGGAACACAAGGTGCGTGGCCGAGTCATCGGCGCGGTCTCGGGCAAGGGCACGGCCCCGCAGGTGTTCATCAACGGCGCCCTGATCGGCGGCCTGGAAGACCTGAAATCCTACTTGTGAGGCCCACCCCCGAAGCGCGGCGTGGCGGACCGGCAAAGCCGGTTCCGCGGCGTCCCCGATCGAGTCACGCGGCCGCATGATGCGCGGCGCCAGCATTGCATGGGACAGTCATGGATATTCTGCACACCGACATTGCCATTATCGGCGCCGGCACGGCCGGCCTGGCGGCCTATCGTGCGGCGCGCGCCGCCGGCAAGCGTGCCTTGCTGATCGAGGGCGGCCCGTACGGCACCACTTGCGCCCGCGTGGGCTGCATGCCTTCCAAGTTGCTGATCGCTGCCGCCGAGGCCGCGCATGGCGTTGCGCACGCGGCCCCGTTCGGCGTGCACGTCGAGGGCGCCATACGCGTGGACGGCCGCGAAGTCATGGCGCGCGTGCGCAGCGAGCGTGACCGATTCGTGGGATTTGTGCTCGAGGGCGTCGAGAACATTCCCGCCGCAGACAAGCTGGCCGGCTACGCGCGCTTCGTATCGGATACGGTGCTGCGCGTGGACGACCGCATCGAGGTGCGTGCCGGCAGCGTCGTCATTGCCACCGGTTCGCGGCCGTCGGTGCCGCCGTCGTTCGAGGCGCTGGGCGATCGCCTGGTGGTCAACGACGATGTATTCAATTGGCAAGACCTGCCGCGCAGCGTGGCCGTGTTCGGCCCGGGCGTCATCGGCCTTGAACTGGGCCAGGCGCTGGCGCGGCTGGGCGTACGGGTGCGGGTATTCGGGGTCAGCGGCAGCCTGGGCGGCCTGAGCGATCCGGCAGTGCGCCAGCGCGCGCGCCGCAGCTTCCAGGACGAGTTCTACCTGGATCCGGATGCGCGCGTACTGTCCACCGCCCGCATCGGCGACCAGGTCGAGGTGCGCTACGTGGCGCTGGACAATACCGAGCGCACCGAACGTTTCGATTACGCGCTGGTGGCCACCGGGCGGCGCCCCAACGTCGACCGGCTGGACCTGCACCACACCAGCCTGGCACGCGATGCCCGCGGCGTGCCTGAGTTCGACCGCAGCACCCTGCAGGCCGGCGATGCGCCGATTTTCGTCGCCGGCGATGCCAACGCCGATGCACCGCTCTTGCACGAGGCTGCCGACGAAGGCCGTATTGCCGGCATGAATGCCGCGCGTTTCCCGGATGTGCGGGCTGGATTGCGGCGCGCGGCGCTGGCGGTCGTGTTTTCCGATCCGCAGATTGCGCTGGTGGGCACGCCTTATGCGCGGCTGCCGCAAGATGGCGTCGTGATCGGGGAAGTCGATTTCGGCGATCAGGGCCGCTCGCGCGTGATGTTGAAGAATAAGGGCATGCTGCATGTGTATGCCGATATCGCAACGGGCCGGTTCCTGGGCGCGGAAATGGTCGGCCCGTCGGCCGAGCACATCGGCCACCTGCTGGCCTGGGCCGTGCAGCAAGAGCTGACGATCGCGCAGATGCTCGACATGCCGTTCTACCATCCGGTCGTGGAAGAGGGCCTGCGCACCGCGCTGCGCGATGCGGCCGCCCGCCTGCAGCAGGCCGGCAGTCCGCGGCTTCGGGCCGCGGCGTAGCCCAGGCGCCGCGCGGCCCGGATCAGGCCGCCTGTTGCCGCGATTCGTCGCCGGCCAGCGCGCCGAGCACGGCGCGTTCGAACTGCATCTGGCTGCGTGGCCGTTCCAGCGCCGATCCGGTCAGGATGAACACGTCTTCGACCCGATCGCCCAGTGTCATGATCTTGGCCATGCTGACACTGACGCCATGCTCGGCAAAGACACGGGTCAAGGCATGCAGCAAGCCGGGGCGGTCGGTGGCGGTCACCGACAGCCGCCATGATTGGCTGCGTTCGTCGGGCTGCAGTTCGGCTTGCGGCATGACCGGAAAGGCCCTGGAGATGCGCGACTGTCGCCGCCGCGCGGGGGCGCCGTACGTCCCACGGGCCGTGGCCGTGCCCTGGGGGTCGCGCAGGCGTTGCGCCAGCTCGTGTTCGACCAGGGTGGCCTGGGCCCGCAGGTCGGTGCTGCCTTCGGGCAGCAGCACGATGAAACTGTCCAGTGCCCAGCCGTGCCGCGTAGTGTGGACGCGGGCATCCTGGATGCCCAGCGACTTGGCATCGAAATAGGCGCAGATGGCCACCACCAGTTCGGGTACATCGCGCGTGTACACCATGATCTGCAGGCCTTCGCCTTGTTCGGTGGGGCGTGCACGCACCACCGGGCCGTCCGGGGCCACCTGGTAATACAGGTGGCGGGTATGCCAGGCAATATCCGACGCATCGTGGCGCAGGAAATAGGCAACGTCCAGCTCGTTCCAGAAGGCTGCGCGCGCGTCGTCGCGCAGGCCCACCAGGCGGGTCAGGCGCGCGGCTTCTTCCTTGCGCTCGGTCAGCACCGTATGCGTATCGGCGGGCGAGCCGCCCAGCGCGGCCAGCGTCAGGCGGTACAGGTCTTCCAGCAGCTTGCCTTTCCAGGCGTTCCAGACCTTGGGGCTGGTGCCACGGATATCGGCCACGGTCAGCAGGTACAGCGCCGTCAGGCGACGCTCGTCGCGCACCGTGGCCGCGAATTCCTTGATGACGCCCGGGTCGGACAAGTCGCGCTTTTGCGCGACGGCCGACATCAGCAAGTGCTGGCGCACCAGGAATTCGACCAGCTCAGCGTCTTCGGGGTCCAGGCCGTGCTCGTGGGCGAAGCGGCGGACTTCACGCGCGCCCAGTTCGGAATGGTCGCCACCGCGCCCCTTGGCAATGTCGTGGAACAACGCCGCCACGTACAGCAGCCAGTGACGCTCCAGGTTGGCGACCAGTTGGCTGGCCAGCGGATATTCCTGCGCATGCTCGGGCATGGTGAAGCGCCTGATATTGCGCACCACGGCCAGCGTGTGCTGGTCGACCGTGTACACATGGAACAGGTCGTGCTGCATCTGCCCGACAATGCGGCGAAACACCGGCAGGTAGCGGGGCAGGATGTTCAGCATGGTCATGCGGCGCAGCTCGTGCACGATGCCGCGCGGCTGCTGCAGGATCTGCAGGAACAGTCGGCGATTGACCGGATTGCGCCGGAACTGCGCGTCGATGCGATGGCGCGAGTGCCAGATGGCGCGCAAGGTGCGCGGCGACATGCCGGTCAGTTCGGCATGCTGCTGCATCACCAGGAAGGCACGCAGCAGCAGGGTGGGATTGCGTTCGAAGGCATCGTCGCGCACGATATCCAGCCGCCCGCGCAGGTTGCGTAGTTCGTCGTCGATGTCGCGCGCGTCGGTGTCGGGCCGCGGGTACAGCCGTTCTTCGATGCTCGGCACCAATATGGCGTTCAATTGCGTCACCAGGCGCGCCGCCCAGTAATAGCGCTGCATCAGCAATTCGCTGCTGCGCCGGGTGGCCGTGGCCTGGATGCCGTAGACCTCGGCAAGGCCCGGCTGCAGGTCGAACAGGACGCGGTCTTCGCGGCGGCCCGTCAGCAAGTGCAGCTCGATGCGCAGCCGCTTGAATGCCTGTTCGGCGCGGCGCAGGTCGCGCGCCTCGGACGGCGTCAGCAGGCCGGCCTGGGCCACTTCGCGCCAGTTGCAGCCGAAGCCGGCGGCGCGCGCCATCCACAGGATGACCTGCAGGTCGCGCAGCCCGCCGGGCGATTCTTTGCAATTGGGCTCCAGCGCGTAGGGCGTGTCCTGGTAGCGGGCGTGGCGCTGCTGCATTTCGACGCGCTTGGCCTGGAAGAAGGCCGGGACATCCAGTTGGGCCTGGATGACGGCCTCGAACTGCTTCATCAGGGGGCGGCTGCCCGCCAGCCAGCGCGATTCCAGCAGGGCGGTTTCGACGGTGATATCGGCCTGGGCTTCTTGTTCGCAATCGGCCAGTGTGCGCACACTATGGCCGGGCTCCAGGCCCAGGTCCCACAAGGCGGCCACCAGCGTCTCGATGGCCTCGGCATCCCGGGATACCGGCGCGTGCGGCAGCAAGATCAGCAGATCGACGTCGGAATGCGGGTAGAGCTCGCCGCGCCCGTATCCGCCCACTGCGGCCAGGGTGGCACCAGCGGGCAGGGGATGCAGCTTGAGCAGGTCGCGCAAGGCCTGGTCGACAATCCGCCGCAATTCCGACAGCAGGGTGTCGGGGCGCCGATGCTGGCGGAACTGGGCGATGGCCTCGCCGCGGGCAAGCTGCAGCCGCCGGCGCAGGTCGGGCAGCGAGGGCGGGGCGGCGGGGCTCATAAGCTGGGCGGTTCAGGCCGCGGGCAGGACCAGGGGCTCGGTCACGAATGCCGGCGGCTGGCGCACGCCCGGCGACAAGGTCAATACTTCATAGCCGGTATCGGTCACGCAGATGGTGTGTTCCCATTGCGCCGACAGGCTATGGTCGCGCGTGACTACCGTCCAGCCGTCGGCCAGTTGGCGGATTTCGCGGCGGCCGGCGTTGATCATGGGCTCGATGGTGAAAATCATGCCCGTGGTCAGGGGCACGCCGCTGCCTGGCTTGCCATAGTGCAGGACCTGGGGGTCTTCGTGAAAGCGCTGGCCGATGCCATGGCCACAGAACTCGCGCACCACCGAATAGCCACTGGATTCGGCATGCTTCTGGATGGCATTGCCCACATCGCCCAGGGTGGCGCCATTACGCACCTGCTGGATGCCTTTCCACATGCATTCGAATGTGATCTCGGCCAGGCGGCGCGACTGGATCGACGGTTCGCCCGCGTGGTACATGCGGCTGGTATCGCCGAACCAGCCATCCTTGATGATGGTGACGTCGATATTGAGCGCGTCCCCGTTTTTCAGCACCTTGTCGCCCGGAATGCCGTGGCAGACCTGGTGATTCACCGAGGTACAGATGGCGCCGGGAAAGGGGGGGTAGCCCGGCGGCGCATAGCCCACCGTGGCCGATTTCACCTTGAGTTCGTCGGTCAGGTATTCCAGGCACAAGCGGTCGAGTTCACCGGTGGTGACGCCAGGCTTGACGTAGGGAGTAATGAAATCAAGGATCTTCGCGGCGTCCTGGCAGGCGGCGCGCATCTTGTCGAGATCGGCGGGGTTGGTGACTATGCCCATGTATTGGCTTGAGTAACTGGGTGGAAAAATAGTAGAATTATAGGCTTGCCTAAAAACCGGGGGCAAAGCCCAAGTGCATTCCTTGCGGGCGGTTTCATCCGAATATCGTTGAATATGCTGAATATTTGGCGAATGATCTGGTGAAATTGCTGGTGCAAGAGATGTGTTTTCAGGCTTACGCCCGCGGCACGGGGCTACTACTGGCGTCATTGCATTGTAGAGCCTCGGCCGCCACGGCCGTCTGGGTTTGTTCGCCGCAGGGGTTCGCCACTGCTTTGCGATCGGCCGACCGGGTTTCGGGCTTGTTTCATCCTGATATCAGGAAATCGCGTGCTACGCCACCCAGGGTGTCGGCCATGCCATGCATGGGCCGGTACAGGTGTAGCGCAAGAACCAACCCTCGGAGAACTTCATGTCCCTTATGCGCGAAATGCTGGAAGCTGGCGTCCACTTCGGTCACCAGACCCGCTACTGGAATCCCAAGATGGCCCCGTATATTTTCGGCCATCGCAACAAGATCCACATCATCAACCTCGAACAGACGGTGGCCAAGTACCAGGAAGCCACCAAGTTCGTGAAGCAGCTGACCGCCCGCGGCGGCAACATCCTGTTCGTCGGCACCAAGCGCGCCGCCCGTGAACTGGTTGCCATCGAAGCCGCCCGTTGCGGCATGCCCTTTGTCGACGCCCGCTGGCTCGGCGGCATGCTGACCAACTTCAAGACGGTCAAGACCTCGGTCAAGCGCCTCAAAGACATGGAAGCGGTCGTCGCCGAAGGCGGTGCCGAACGCATGATCAAGAAAGAAGGCCTGCTGTTCGAGCGCGAACTCGACAAGCTGAACAAGTCCATCGGCGGCATCAAAGACATGAACGGCCTGCCCGACGCGCTGTTCGTGATCGACGTCGGCTACCACAAGATCGCCATCGCCGAAGCCCGCACGCTGGGCATCCCGGTCGTGGCCGTGGTCGATACCAACCACTCGCCCGACGGCATCGACTACGTCATCCCCGGTAACGACGACTCGGCCAAGGCCATCGCCCTGTACGTCAAGGGTATCGCCGACGCCGTGCTGGAAGGCCGCGAGCAAAACCGGAACGGCCCGGTCGAAGAGGTCGCCGAAGGTTCGGAAGAGTTCGTCGAAGTGCAGGACAACCAGGGCTGAAGCCCGATCCGGCAGGCAGGCCGCGGCGGGCGATAGCGCCCCGCGGCCATGCCGGCCGGAAGTCTCGAGACGGGCTCCCGTCTCATGGCCCGCCCGTGCGGGCGTCTTGTCGAATCAATCCATGTGTCCCGGCTGCTGCCGGGGCATGTCTTAGCGAAACTGGAGCAATCATGGCTGAAATTACCGCCGCCCTCGTCAAGGAACTGCGCGAAAAGACCGACGCGCCCATGATGGAGTGCAAGAAAGCCCTGACCGAAGCCGAAGGCGACCTGGCCCGCGCCGAGGAAATCCTGCGCGTCAAGCTGGGCAACAAGGCCAGCAAGGCTGCCGCGCGCGTCACCGCCGAAGGCCTGATCGGCCTGTATATCTCGCCCGACGCCAAGCAAGGCGCCGTGATCGAGGTCAACTGCGAAACCGACTTCGTGGCCAAGAACGACGATTTCGTCGCCTTCATCAACAAGCTGGCCGAACTGGTCGCCACGCAGAAGCCCGCCGACGTGGCTGCGCTGTCGGCGCTGCCGCTGGGCGAGGGCACGGTAGAAACCACCCGTACCGCGCTGGTCGGCAAGATCGGCGAGAACATCTCGGTACGCCGCTTCGAGCGCATCGAAACCGCCAACGCCCTGGCCAGCTACGTGCACGGCGGCAAGATCGGCGTGCTGGTCGAATACGCTGGCGCCGAAGAAATCGGCAAGGACCTGGCCATGCACATCGCGGCCACCAAGCCCAAGGCGTTGAATGCCGACGGCGTGCCGGCCGCCGATATCGCCGCCGAACGCTCGGTCGCCGAGCAAAAGGCCGCCGAATCGGGCAAGCCCGCCGAGATCGTCGCCAAGATGGTCGAAGGTTCGGTGCAGAAGTTCCTGAAGGAAGTCACGCTGCTGTCGCAGCCCTTCGTCAAGAACGACAAGCAAACGGTCGAACAGATGCTCAAGGAAAAGAACGCGTCGATCAGCAAATTCGTGCTGTTCGTCGTGGGCGAGGGCATCGAGAAGAAAACCAGCGACTTCGCCGCCGAAGTCGCCGCTGCTGCCGCCGGTCGCGCCTGAGCGGTCGTGGTACCCGGGGCCGGCTAGATAAACACTAGTCCGGCCCTATTTCTTGTCTTACACTTTCGTCGGATCGTTCCCTGGGGCATCACCTATGAGCAGCAGATCATACAAACGGGTTCTTCTCAAACTTTCCGGCGAGGCGCTGATGGGTGAAGATGCCTTTGGCATCAATCGCAGCACCATCGTGCGCATGACCGATGAAATTGCCGAAGTGGTCGCGCTGGGCGTGCAACTGGCCATCGTCATCGGTGGCGGCAATATCTTCCGCGGCGTCGCTCCCGGCGCGCAGGGCATGGACCGCGCCACGGCCGACTACATGGGTATGATGGCTACCATCATGAACGCCCTGGCCTTGCAAGATGCCCTGAAACACAAAGGTGTCGATACCCGCGTGCAGTCCGCGCTGAATATCGACCAGGTGGTCGAGCCTTACATCCGCCCCAAGGCGCTGCGCTACCTGGAAGAAGGCAAGGTCGTCATTTTCGCGGCGGGCACGGGCAACCCGTTCTTCACCACCGATACGGCGGCCGCGCTGCGCGGGGCCGAGATCGGTGCCGAGATCGTGCTCAAGGCCACCAAGGTCGATGGCATCTACAGCGCCGACCCCAACAAAGACCCCACGGCCACGCGCTATGCGCGCATCAGCTTCGATGAAGCCATCGTGCGCCGGCTCGAAGTCATGGACGCCACCGCGTTTGCGTTGTGCCGCGACCAGAAATTGCCCATCAAGGTGTTTTCGATCAACAAGTCCGGCGCGCTCAAGCGCGCAGTCAGCGGCGAAGACGAAGGCACTCTGGTACACGTTTAAGCAAAGGAAATCCTCATGAGCGTCGCAGAAATCCGTAAATCCGCCGAAACCAGGATGGCCAAGTCGCTTGACACGTTGAAGCTCAACTTGTCCAAGATCCGTACCGGCCGCGCCCACACGGGCATCCTGGACCACGTCCAGGTCGAATACTACGGTTCGCCGGTGCCCGTGAGCCAGGTTGCCAACGTGAACCTGGTCGACGCGCGCACCATCAGCGTCCAGCCCTACGAAAAGCCCATGGCCGCGGCCATCGAGAAAGCCATACGCGAATCCGACCTGGGCCTGAACCCCATGAACATGGGCGAAACGATCCGCGTGCCGATGCCTGCCTTGACCGAAGAGCGCCGCCGCGACCTGACCAAAGTGGTCAAGGGCGAGGGCGAAGACGCCAAGATCGCGGTACGCAACTTGCGCCGCGAAGCCAACGAATCGCTCAAGAAGCTGGTCAAGGACAAAGACATCTCGGAAGACGACGAGCGCCGCGCGCAAGACGACATCCAGAAGCTCACCGACCGCAACGTGACCGAGATCGACAAGCTCATTACCCAGAAAGAAGCGGAAATCATGACCGTATAATCGGGGCCAGGTACCGATTCCGCGCGCCGCCCGTGCCGTACCGCTGCTAGCCTGACCAGCGCGGTGGCGGCAAGGCGGCGCAGTTCTTTGGGTCCCCCGGCCCGCACGGGCTTTCCCGGCACGACGCTTCTTGCTCATGGCTATCAGTTCTACCCAGGCGATCCCCGCCACCCAGGCCGTTCCCCAGCACGTCGCCATCATCATGGACGGCAACGGCCGCTGGGCAACGCGCCGGCACTTGCCGCGCACAGCGGGCCACGCCAAGGGTGTGCAGGCCGTACGGCGCGTGGTCGAGGCCTGCGGGCGGCGCGGCGTGCGCTACCTGACGCTGTTCGCGTTCAGCTCCGAGAATTGGCGCCGCCCCCCCGAAGAAGTCTCGTTGCTGATGCGCCTGTTCGTGCAGGCGCTCGAGCGCGAGGTCGACAAGCTCAACGAACAAGGTGTGCGGCTGCACGTGGTGGGCGATATGTCGCGCTTCGAGCCGCGCCTGCAGGCACTGATCGCCGACGCCCAGGCGCGTACCGCGCACAACGACCGCCTGCACTTGTCGGTGGCGGCCAACTACGGCGGGCGCTGGGACATCCTGCAGGCCGCGCGCGCCATGCTCAACCAACACCCGGAACTCGCGCGCGATCCCCAGGGCATCAACGAGGCGCACCTGGCAGAACATCTGTCGATGGCCTGGGCGCCCGAGCCCGACCTGTTCATCCGCACCGGGGGTGAACAGCGCATTTCCAATTTCCTGATCTGGCAGTTGGCCTACGCCGAGCTGTATTTCACCGACCATTACTGGCCCGACTTTGGCGCGGCCGAACTCGATGCCGCATTCGAGTGGTATCGCACCCGCGAGCGTCGCTTCGGGCGCACCAGCGCACAACTGCGCGGCGATACCGCACGCTAGGCCCTTCCACAGGCCCTGAATCACCGGAGACTCCCCATGCTCGGCCAACGCGTCCTTACCGCTGTCGTCTTGCTGGCCGTGTTGGCAGCCGCCCTGGCATCGAGCAATCCCTGGTGGTTCGTGGCCTTGCTGGCCGCGGGCGCGGCTTGCGCCTGCTGGGAATGGCTGCGCCTTACCGTGCCTCAGCCGCCATCGCGCGCGCTATGCGTAGGCCTTGCTGCCGTGCTGCTGGCTGTCATGCTCTGGCTGACCTGGGCCTGGTTGTCGTCCCACCCCGCCGCGGCCGCCTTGCAGGCTGCCGTGGTGCGCTGGCTGGTGCCGGCGGTGGCGCTGGTATGGCTGCTGGCCGTCCCGACCGCCGTCGTCCGGGGTCGTGCCGATGCCGCGCCGGCCAGCCTGGCCTGGTCGCTGTTCAGCGTGCCGGCCGTCCTGGCAGCCTGGTCGGTACTGGCGCTGATGTTCATGGCACGGGGCGGCTGGTTCGTGGTGTCGCTGCTGGCGTTGGTGTGGGTAGCCGATATCTCGGCCTATTTTGCGGGCCGGGCGTTCGGCAAGCGTAAACTGGCCCCCAGGGTCAGCCCGGGCAAGACCATCGCCGGCGCCGTGGCCGGCATTCTGGCCGCGGTGGCCTGGGTCTGGCTGTCCAGCCTGTGGACGGGCAGCTTCGGCCATGCCCTGGTCGAGCGCGGTTCCCTTTGGCTGGCGCTGCCGGCGGCGGCGCTCCTGGGCGCCATATCCATCGTGGGCGATCTGTTCGAGTCCTTGCTCAAGCGCCGGGCCGGCCGCAAGGATTCCAGCGCGCTCCTGCCGGGCCATGGCGGGGTCTACGACCGCATCGACGCCATCCTGCCTGTCGCGCCGTTTGCCTTGCTGCTGTCTGGAGTCTTGTCTTGAGTCGTTTCCAACGCGTTGCTGTCCTGGGCTCCACCGGTTCCATCGGGGAAAGCACCTTGGACGTCATCGCCCGCCACCCCGAGCGCCTGGCGGTGTTTGCCTTGTCCGCCCACAGCCGGATGGAACGGCTGGCCGAACAGGCTGCCGCCAGCGCGGCCGCGGTGGTGGTCGTGCCTGACCAGGCCGCGCGCGGCCGCTTTTTGGCTGCCTGGCCCGCAGGGCGTACGCTGCCCGAAGTACGCGTCGGGGCCCAGGCGTTGGCCGACACGGCCGCCGACACCGGTTGCGACACGGTCATGGCCGCCATCGTGGGGGCTGCCGGCCTGCCGGCTGCCTTGGCCGCGGCGCAATCCGGCAAGCGTGTGCTGCTGGCCAACAAAGAAGCCCTGGTGGCCGCCGGCGGCTTGTTCATGCGTGCCGTGCGTGAGCACGGTGCCGAATTGCTGCCTATCGACAGCGAGCACAATGCCATTTTCCAGTGCATGCCGCACGGCGAGCGCGCCGCCGCGCCCCGCGAACCGGCGCGCGGCGTGCGCCGCCTGCTGTTGACGGCCTCGGGCGGCCCGTTCCGGCGCCAGGCGCCGCAAGACCTGCACGATGTCACGCCCGACCAGGCCTGTGCCCATCCCAACTGGAGCATGGGGCGCAAGATCTCGGTCGACTCGGCCACCATGCTGAACAAGGGGCTCGAGGTCATCGAGGCGCATTGGCTGTTTGCCATGCCGGCCGACCGCATCGAGGTACTGATCCATCCTCAGAGCGTGGTGCATTCGATGGTCGAGTACGAAGACGGTTCGGTGCTGGCGCAACTGGGCCAGCCCGACATGCGTACCCCCATCTCGTACGGCCTCGGGTTTCCCGAACGCCTGGACAGCGGGGTAGGGCCGCTGGACCTGGCCCGCTGGGGCAAGCTGGAATTCGAAACCCCCGATATGCAGCGTTTCCCGTGCCTGCAGCTGGCGTTCGACGCCCTGCGGGCGGGGCAGGCCGCCTGCGTGACGCTGAACGCCGCCAACGAGGTGGCGGTTGAAGCGTTCCTGTCCGGCCGGCTGCGTTACACCTGGATCCCGCGGGTAATCACGGCCGCGCTCGAATGGCAGCAGCGTCAGTCTTCTGTTACGCTCGACAACCTGGCCGACGTTCTGGCACTGGATGCCGCAGCGCGCGCCTATGCGGGCAATCTCGGCCTGGCCTGAACCGGCCACGCCCTCTGACATCGATCCATGCTTTTCACCCTGCTTGCCTTTATCGTCGCCCTGGGCATACTCATTACGTTCCATGAGTTGGGCCATTACTGGGTGGCCCGCCTGTGCGGCGTGCGCGTCCTGCGTTTTTCCGTAGGATTCGGCAAGGTGCTGCTGCGCCGCATCGATCGCCATGGCACCGAGTGGGCGGTTTCGGCCATTCCCCTGGGCGGCTACGTCAAGATGCAAGACGACCCGCCAGCCGGCGCCTCGCGTGCCGAGGCCGCGCAGTCGTTCAATACCCAGCCGGTGGGGCGGCGCATCGCCATCGTGGCGGCGGGGCCGCTATTCAACTTGGCGCTGGCCATCATGCTGTATGCCGGCCTGAACCTGGCCGGTACCCAGGAACCCGCCGCGGTGCTCAGCCCGCCGGCGGCCGGCACGCCGGCCGAGCAGGCCGGCTTCCAGGGCGGCGACCGCATCCTGGCCATCGATGGCCGCCAGGTAGCCTCCTGGAACGACGCACGCTGGCGCTTGCTGGACGTACTGTCCACCGGCGGCCAGGCGCAGGTCGACGTGCGCGCCGCCGATGGCGCAACGCAGCAGCGCTCGCTGCAGGTGCCTGGCAACCGCATGGACCCCGCACAGGGCGACCCGCTGGCCGATACCGGGCTGCGCCTGGCCCAGCCCAAGCCCGTCGTACGCGAGGTAGTGGCCGGCGGCGAGGGCGAACACGCCGGTCTGCTCCAGGGCGACCGCATCGTCCGCGTGGGCGATACCCCCGAGCCGGACACCGGCCAACTGGTAAATATCATCCAGCAGCATGCCGGCCAGCCGCTGGCACTGACGCTGCTGCGCGACGGCACCCCCGTGTCGCTGACGGTGGTGCCGCGGGCGGAAACCGTGCAGGGGCAGACCATCGGCCGCATTGGCGTGCAACTGGGCGGCGACCTGCCCATGGTGACGGTCCGTTACGGTCTGTTCGAGAGTATTGGGCGCGCAACGGTGCGCACCTGGGACACCGCCTGGCTGTCGCTGCGCATGATGGGGCGCATGGTGACCGGCGAGGTTTCCTGGCGCAACATCAGCGGTCCCGTCACTATCGCCGACTATGCAGGCCAAACCGCACGCATAGGCATTGCGGCCTACGTGGCCTATCTGGCCCTGATCAGCATCAGCCTGGGCGTTCTGAACCTGTTGCCGATTCCCATGCTGGACGGTGGGCATCTGCTGTACTATCTCGTCGAAATTGTGCGCGGCAGTCCGCCGCCCGACCGATGGATCGATATCGGGCAGCGTGCCGGCATCGGCTTGCTTGCGGGGCTGATGGGACTGGCGCTGTTCAACGATTTCGCCCGTCTGTTCACTTGACCGGCGATCGAATAAAATCCTCCGCCATTTGCTCGACCTAGGATAGCCAAGGACATGTCTTTTCGGATGTTTCATCACAAAAAGGGCGTCATGCCGAGCCTGCTCGCCGCGCTGCTCTTGCCGGCCCTGGCTCATGCGTTCGACCCTTTTGTCGTGCGGGATATCCGCGTAGAAGGCATTCAGCGCACTGACGCCGGCACCGTCTTCGGGTACATCCCGGTCAAGGTCGGCGAGCAATTCACCGATGCCGAGGCTACCGAGGCCGTGCGCCGGCTGTACGGCACGGGCTTCTTCAGCGACGTCAGGATCGAAACCGACAACGACGTCGTGGTGGTGGTGGTGCAAGAACGCCCGACCATCGCGTCCGTCACGTTCAGCGGCATGCGCGAGTTCGATTCCAAGGCCATCACCAAGTCGCTGATGCAGGTGGGCTTTGGCGAAGGGCGCATCTTCGATCAGTCCATGCTCGAACGGGCCGAGTTCGAACTCAAAGAGCAGTATCTGGGCAAGGGCAAGTACGGCGTCGAGGTCACCTCCACCGTCACGCCGCTGCCGCGCAATCGCGTCGGCGTGAGCTTCGACGTGTTCGAAGGCGAGGTCGCCAAAATTCGCCAGATCAGCGTCGTGGGCAACAAGGCGTTCTCGGAAAGCGAACTGCTCGACTTGTTCGACCTGACCACGCCCGGCTGGCTGACCTGGTATACCAACACCGACAAGTACTCGCGCGAAAAGCTCGAGGGCGACATGGAGCGCCTGCGTTCGTTCTACCTGGACCAAGGCTACCTGGAATTCTCGGTCGAGCCTCCGCAAGTCACCATCTCGCCCGATCGCAAAGACATCTACATCACGGTCACGCTGCACGAGGGCGAGCCCTACAAGGTACGCAGCGTCAAGCTGGCCGGCAACCTGCTGGGCCTGGACAAGGAAATCAACAACCGGGTGCAGGTCAAGGAAGGCGAAACGTTCTCGGCCGCGCAGGCCAACGATTCCGCCAAGGCCATTACCGACTATCTGGGCGAACTGGGCTACGCGTTTGCCAACGTCAACCCGAACCCCACGCTCGACCGCGCCAAGCACGAGGCCGACGTCACGTTCTACGTCGATCCCAGCCGCCGTGTCTACGTGCGCCGCATCCAGATCGGCGGCAACACGCGCACCCGCGATGAAGTCGTGCGCCGTGAAATGCGCCAGGAAGAGTCCGCGTGGTACGACTCGGGCGACCTGAAAGTCTCGCGCGACCGTATCGACCGCCTGGGGTACTTCAGTGAAGTCAACGTCGCCACCGACCCGGTGCCGGGCTCGCCCGACCAGGTCGACGTCAACGTCGACGTGAAAGAAAAACCCACCGGCATGATCAACCTGGGCGTGGGCTACGGCTCGTCCGAGAAGGCCATCCTGTCGGCCGGTATCAGCGAAGACAACGTGTTCGGCAGCGGCACCAACCTGACGCTGCAGTTCAACACCAGCAAGACCAACCGCGCGGCCGTGCTGTCCCACACCGACCCGTACTTCACCAAAGACGGCATCAGCCGCACGACGTCGGCGTACTACCGCGTTACCGAGCCCTGGGACAACAACGACGGCGACTACCGCGTCAAGGCCATGGGCCTGGGCATGAACTTCGGCGTACCGATTTCCGAGTACGACCGCATCTTCCTGGGCGGCACGTTCGAGCGCAACCAGATCGACCTGTACAACAACTCGCCGCTGGCCTATCGCGAATTCGTCGACCAGTACGGCGACAGCACCAATGCGTTCATCTTTAACGCCGGTTGGTCGAAAGACACGCGCGACAGCGGCCTGGCGCCCACCAAGGGTTCGTACACCCGCCTGAAGGGCGATTTCTCGACCATGGACCTGAAGTACTATCTGCTGACCGCCCAGCAGCAGTACTACATCCCGCTGGGCCGCAGCTATACGCTGGCGCTCAACGGCATGATCGATTACGGCCGCAGCTATGGCAGCCTGGACTACCCGGTCATCAAGAACGTGTATGCCGGCGGCATCGGTACGGTGCGCGGTTACGACGGCGCCTCGCTGGGTCCGCGCGATTCGCTTACCGGCGACTACCTGGGCGGCTCGCGGCGTATCGTGGCCAACGCGCAGCTCTACCTGCCGTTCCCGGGGGCTTCGAAAGACCGTACCCTGCGCTGGTTCGTGTTCGCCGACGCTGGCCAGGTGGCTGCCGGCAGCGGCATGAAATGTACCGCCGGCGAGCCGGGCAACGAGGTCGAAGACCCCTGCGGCTGGCGCTACTCGGCCGGTATCGGCCTGTCGTGGCAGTCGCCCCTGGGTCCGCTGCAGCTGTCGTACGCGCGGCCGCTCAATGCCAAGTCGGGCGACGACCGCCAGAGTTTCCAGTTCCAGATCGGCACGGGCTTCTAGCCGCCGTGACGGTTACGCCTGATCACACGGGCAAGGCGCCGCGCGCCGGGATTTTGCCCGTTTAGTGGCACAATATCGGTTTTGCTTTACCTCATTGGAAGGTGAGATTTTCATGATGTCTGATTTCGCACTCAACACCTCGAGTCCTACGCGCGTCAAACGCGTCGGCAAACTGCGCGGTACGCTGGCCTTGGCGGGTGCGCTGCTCCTGGGTTCCGTCGTAGCGCTGCCGGCGCACGCACAAGGCACCAAGATCGGCTTCGTGAACACCGAGCGCATCCTGCGTGAATCGGGGCCGGCCAAGGCTGCGCAAAGCAAGATCGAATCCGAATTCAAGAAGCGCGACGACGAGCTCCAGCGCCTGAGCAACGGCCTGCGTGCCCAGGCTGAGAAGTTCGACAAAGACGCGCCGGTGCTGTCGGAATCCGACCGCGTCAATCGCCAACGCGATCTGTCGCGCATGGACACCGAACTGCAGCGCAAGCGCCGCGAGTTCCAGGAAGACTTCAATCGCCGTCGCAACGAAGAGTTTTCTTCCATCGTGACCAAGGCCAACCAGGCCATCAAGCGCATTGCCGAGCAGGAAAACTACGACCTGATCGTCCAGGATGCGGTTACCGTCAATCCGCGCGTCGACATCACCGACAAGGTGATCCAGGCTCTCGGTAAGTAAGCGCAGGCGCCGTACGCATGCCGATCCTGCTGGATCTCGCCCGCGCGCCGGCCCTGGATGACTTGCTGGCTGCCGCCAATACGCAGGGCCTGGACTGGCGTATCGAAGCGGTTCCGGGCGCCGTGCTGCCCCGGATCCGCGGCATAGGCACCCTGGCATCGGCCGGGGCCGAAGAAATCAGCTTCCTGACCAACCCGCGCTACCAGAGCCAATTGGCGGGTACGCGGGCGGCTGCCGTCATCGTCACGCCCGACGCCGCCCAGGCGCTGGCCGACGACCCCAAGGCCCCCGCCTGCGCGCGGGTGGTCTGCCCCCATCCTTATCTGCTGTATGCGCGGCTTGCGCAATGGTTCGACGCCGCGCGCCAGCCCAGGCTGCCGGCCAGCGTCCATCCGCTGGCTGTCGTGGCGCCCGACGCCATGATCGAAGAAGACGTCCGCATCGGCCCGCATTGCGTGGTGGAGTCCGGTGCGCGCGTCGGTCGTGGCAGCACGCTGGGCCCGGGATGCGTTATCGGCCCCGGCTCCAGCCTGGGCCCCGACTGCCTGCTGCATGCCCGCGTCACCTTGTATGGCAATGTGCGCATCGGTGCGCGCGCCATCTTGCATAGCGGCGTGGTGCTGGGTGCCGATGGCTTCGGCTTCGCACCCGACCCGACGCTGGGGCAGGGCGCCTGGGGCAAGATCGCCCAGCTTGGCGGTGTACGCATCGGCGACGATGTCGAGGTCGGTGCCAATACCACCATCGACCGCGGCGCCCTCGAAGACACCGATATCGGCGACGGCGTCAAGCTCGACAACCAGATCATGCTGGGCCACAACGTGCGCATCGGCGCGCACACCGCCATGGCGGCGTGCGTGGGCGTGGCGGGTTCCACGGTCATCGGCGCCCGCTGCACGATAGGCGGGGCGGCCATGCTGTCGGGCCACCTGACCCTGGCCGACGATGTCCATATCTCGGGCGGTACCGCCGTAACCTCCAGCATTTCGCAGCCGGGGCGCTATACGGGCGTGTATCCTTACGCCGAGCACGGGCAATGGCAGCGCAACGCCGCCGTGATACAACAACTGTCGCACCTGCGCCGCCGCCTGCGGACGCTGGAAAAGGCCTGACCCGCCGCCGGCAAGCGGCGGTGCGTCAACATAATTCAAAACGGTAGGAAATTTTACGAAATGGAACTCGACATCAAGGCGATCATGGAGCGCTTGCCGCATCGGTATCCGATGTTGCTCATCGATCGCGTGCTGGATATCGTGCCCGGCAAATCCATTGTCGCCATCAAGAACGTAACGATCAACGAGCCGTTCTTCGAAGGCCATTTCCCGCACCATCCCGTCATGCCCGGCGTGCTGATCACCGAAGCCATGGCCCAGGCGGCTGCGCTGTTCTCGTTCACCGACGATGACGGCGGGCTGAAATGCGACAGCGCCAAGACGGCTTACTACCTGGTCGGTATCGACGAGGCCCGGTTCCGCCGCCCTGTCGTGCCGGGTGATCAATTGCGCCTGGAAGTGCATGCAGAACGCCTGAGCCGTGCCATTTGCAAGTACCAGGGCCGGGCCCTGGTCGATGGCCAGGTCGTGGCCGAAGCCAAGCTGATGTGCGCGATCCGCAGCCTGGAAGCCTAAATGTCCGGAAGCATCCATCCCACCGCCCTGATCGACCCGGCCGCGCAAATCGACGGCAGCGTGCGTATCGGGCCGTATTGCGTCGTGGGCCCCGGCGTCACGATCGGTGCCGGGACGGAGATCGGCCCGCACTGCGTGCTGGATGGCATCACCACGATCGGCCGCGATAACCGCTTCTACCGGTTCTGCTCGATCGGCGGCATGCCGCAAGACAAGAAATACGCCGGTGAACCCACCCGGCTGGTGATCGGTGACCGCAATACCGTGCGCGAGTTCACCACGTTCAACACCGGTACCGTGCAAGACGGCGGCGCCACCACCCTGGGCGACGACAACTGGATCATGGCGTACGTGCACATTGCGCACGATTGCCATATCGGCAGCAATACGATTCTGGCCAACTCGGTGCAACTGGGCGGGCACGTTCACGTGGGCGACTGGGCCATCGTGGGCGGATTGACCGGCGTGCACCAGTTCAGCAAGGTCGGTGCCCATAGCATGACCGGCGGCAACAGTTCGCTGATGCAAGACATGCCTCCCTATGTACTGGGCGCCGGCAACCCATGCCGGCCCGTGGGTGTCAACGTCGAGGGCCTGCGCCGGCGCGGCTTCAGCGCATCGGTCATCGCCAGCCTGCGCGAAGCCTACAAGATCATGTTCCGGCGCGGCCTGTCGCTCGATGAAGCGCGTGCCGAGCTGCGCGCCCGGCAGCAGTCGCATCCCGATGCCGACCAGGCGCTGCAGGTGCTGCTGGACTTTGTCGATGCCTCGAACCGGGGCCTCATCCGGCCATGAGCCTCTCCATTGGCATGGTCGCCGGCGAGCCCTCGGGCGACCTGCTGGCCAGCCGCGTCATCGCGGGCTTGCGCCAGCGCGATGCCGGCCTGCGATGCCAGGGTATAGGCGGCCCCGCCATGGATGCCGCCGGCTTCGAGGCCTGGCATCCCATGCACGCGCTGACCGTCTTCGGCTACGTGGATGCGATCAAGCGCCTGCCCGGCCTGTTGCGTACCTATGGCGACGTCAAGCGGCGCTGGCTGAACCAGCCGCCATCGGTGTTCGTGGGTGTGGACGCGCCCGATTTCAACCTGAAGCTCGAGCATCAGTTGCGCCAGGCCGGCACCCCCACGGTGCATTTCGTCGGGCCTTCGATCTGGGCCTGGCGCTACGAACGCATCCACAAGATCCGCGAAGCCGTGTCGCATATGCTGGTGCTGTTTCCGTTCGAGGAGGACCTGTACCGCAAGGAAGGCATACCGGTCACCTACGTGGGACACCCGCTGGCCGACGCCATCCCGGTGCAGCCGGACCGCCAGGCGGCCCGCCGGCGGCTGGGCCTGGATGAAAACGCCCGCGTGCTGGCCATTTTGCCGGGCAGCCGCTCTTCGGAAATCCGCATCCTGGCGCCGCGTTTCCTGCAGGCGGCGCAACGATTGCAGCGGCGCGATCCTGGCCTGATATGCATCGTGCCCATGGTCAATGCGCAGCGGCGCCGCGAATTCGATACCGTGCTGGCGCAATATCCGGTGCGCGGGTTGCGCTGCCTGACCGCCGATGACCAGCCCTCCGGCAAGGATGGTTGGCCGGTGGCCTGGACGGCCCTGGAAGCCAGCGACGCCGTGCTGGTGGCCAGTGGCACGGCCACGCTCGAGACCGCGCTGTTCAAGCGGCCCATGGTCATCTCGTATTACCTGTCGCCCTGGATGCGCCGCATCATGTCCTGGAAGTCGGGCCAGCAGCGGCCGTACCTGCCATGGGTGGGGCTGCCCAATGTGCTGCTGCGCGATTTCGTGGTGCCCGAGCTGTTGCAGGACGATGCCACGCCCGACAAGCTGGCCGAAGCCACCTGGACCGCCCTGACCGACGATGCGCAGGCCGCACGGGTCGAAACGCGCTTTACCGCAATGCATCGCGACCTGACGCGCGATACGGCCAGCCTGGCCGCGCGCGCCATCCTCGAGGTGGCCCATGGCCCAGCATAGCCTGTTCGCCGAGGCCCCCGATTTCGCCGGCATACTGATGGCAGGCGTGGACGAGGCCGGGCGCGGGCCCCTGGCCGGCGGGGTTTATGCCGCCGCCGTGATCCTCGATCCGGGCCGGCCCATCGACGGCCTGGCCGATTCCAAGGTACTGGCCGCCGAGCGGCGCGTAGAGCTCGCCGCACAAATCCAGGAACACGCCATGGCCTGGTGCGTCGCCAGCGCCACGGTACTCGAGATCGATACGCTGAATATCCTGCGCGCGACCTTGCTGGCCATGCAGCGTGCAGTCGAAGGCCTGGGCCATGTGCCCCAGGTGGCCATGGTCGACGGCAATCAGGCCCCCCGGCTGCGCTGCACAGTACAAACCGTGATCAAGGGCGATGCCTTGGTGCCGGCCATATCGGCAGCCTCGATCCTGGCCAAGACCGCCCGCGACGCCGACTTGCTGCGCCTGCATGCCTTGTATCCGCAGTACGGCTTCGATCAGCACAAGGGCTACGGCACGCCGCAGCACATGGAACGGCTGCGCGAACATGGCCCGTGCCCCGAGCATCGGCGCAGCTTCGCGCCGGTGCGCGAGCGCCTGGTCATCGTGCCATGAAGCAGATCGCGTCGCGCGATAATCCCGGATTCAAGCAATTGCAGCGCCTGGCACAGCATGCCGGGCGCCGCGGCGAGCAGGCCATCCTGGAAGGTGTGCATCTGTGCCAGGCCTGGCTGGCCCAGAGCGGCGCGCCGGCGCTGGCCGTGTTCGACGCCGAACGGGTGCAGCGGCCCGAACTGGCCGAGTTGCTGGCTGCGGTACCGCCGCGCCAGGTGCTGTTGCTCGAACCCCGGCTGTTGCGCCAGCTCGAGACCGTCGAAACCGGCCAGGGCGTACTGTTCCTGGTAGACCCGCCGGCCCCCGAATTGCCAGCCCGGCTGGATGAACCCATGGTGTGGCTCGACCGGGTGCAAGACCCCGGCAATGTCGGCACTATTTTGCGCGTATGCGCGGCGGCGGGCATCCAGCGGGTACTGCTGTCAGCGGGCTGCGCAGCGGCCTGGTCGCCCAAGGTGCTGCGCGGCGGCCAGGGCGCCCATTTCGTGCTGGCCCTGCACGAACGCGCCGATCTGCAGGCCTGTACCGCACGGCTGGAAGTGCCGCTGGCCGCCACGACCCTGGAGGGCGCCCAGGACCTGTACGCGACCCGCCTGCCGCCGGCCTGCGCCTGGGTGTTCGGCCACGAAGGGCAGGGCGTGGAGCCCGCCCTGCAGCAGGCCGCCGCGCTACGCGTGCGTATCGATCACGCGCCGGCCATCGAGTCGCTGAACGTGGCGGTGGCAGTCGCGCTATGCCTCTTCGAGCAACGCCGGCAGATCCACGCACCCCGCGCATGATCAACAGGTGCGGCCAGACCGGGGACGCCGCGAGGCGGGATGCGCGCAGCGCTTCGGAAGGGGCCTTTCAATTCGAGCGCCCCAGCCCGACTTCCTGCATGACGGTGGTGGCGATCTCCTCGATCGACTTGGTGGTGCTGGACAGCCACGAAATGCCTTCCCGCCGCATCATGCGTTCGGCCTCGGCCACTTCGTAGCGGCATTGTTCCAGCTTGGCGTATTTGCTGTTGGGACGGCGTTCGTTGCGGACTTCGGCCAGGCGTTCGGGCTGGATCGACAGACCGAACAGCTTGGCCCGGTGCGGCACCACCGTCGAGGGCAGGGTGCCGCGCTCGAAATCGTCGGGGGTCAGGGGGAAATTGGCCGCCTTGATGGCGTACTGCATGGCCAGGTACAGGCTGGTGGGTGTCTTGCCGCAGCGCGATACGCCCACCAGGATGACGTCGGCCTGGTCCAGCTGGGTAATGAACTGCCCGTCATCGTGGGCCAGGCTGAAATTGATGGCGTCGATTCGGTTGCGGTATTGCTCGGAATTCGCCGCCATGTGGGAACGGCCGATCGAGTGGCTGGATTTCAGGCCCAGGGCTTGCTCGATATGGCCCACGAAAGTGCCGAACAGGTCCAGGAAGATGCCATCGGCGCCGCGCACGCATTCCATGCTGAGCGGGTCGACCAGGGTGCTGAACACAATCGGCGGCACCCCTGTTTCGAGGGCATTGCGGTCGATGCGGGCGGCCACTTCCCGGGCCTTATCCAGCGTGTCGATGAAGGGCAGGCGAATCGGCCTGAAACGGACCTGTTCAAACTGCGAAAGCACCGAGTGGCTAAAGGTCTCGGCGGTGATGCCGGTACTGTCTGAAACGATGTAGACAGTCCGTTCGATAGGGGTCGAAGCCATATGTAAAATATTCCAACCAAAGAGGAAAGCCATGGTGCCCGACCGGGTACAATCTGACCCCGATATAAGTCACCCCAAGAGCGGTCCAAGGCCAGTTTGGTCAGCGCATCCTGATGCATTGACCAAACTCGCTTTCTCTCCATTGTAAAAGGTGACTTCAATGTCGTATGTCGTTTCGTTCGAGCAGCTCCGGATGACGGATGTGGACTCGGTAGGAGGCAAAAACGCATCGCTAGGTGAAATGATCAGCCAGCTGTCCGGCGCGGGGGTTCGCGTGCCGGGCGGCTTCGCTACGACCGCCGAAGCATTCCGCGATTTCCTCAAGGCATCGGGCCTCGATCAGCGCATCGCCACCCGCCTCAGTACCCTCAACCCCGAAGACGTTCGCGAACTGGCCACGGCCGGCGCCGAGATCCGGCAATGGATCATCGAGGCTCCGTTCTCGCCCGAGTTCGAACAACAGATCCGCACCGCCTTTGCCGGGCTCGATGCCGACGGCAAGGGTTCGTTTGCCGTGCGCTCGTCGGCTACCGCCGAAGACTTGCCCGATGCCTCGTTTGCCGGCCAGCAGGAAACCTTCCTGAACGTGGTGGGCATCGACGATGTGCTGGACAAGATTCGCCACGTATTCGCCTCGCTGTACAACGACCGCGCCATTTCCTACCGCGTGCACAAAGGCTACGCGCATGCCGAAGTGGCGCTGTCGGCGGGCGTGCAGCGCATGGTGCGCTCCGACAAGGGCAGCGCCGGCGTGATGTTCACCATCGATACCGAGTCCGGCTTCCAGGAAGTGGTGTTCATCACCTCGTCGTACGGCCTGGGTGAAACCGTGGTGCAAGGGGCAGTCAATCCCGACGAATTCTACGTCTTCAAGCCCACGCTCGAGCAGGGCCACTATCCCATTGTCAGCCGCCGCATCGGTTCCAAGCTGATCAAGATGGAGTTCGACCCCGAACGTCCCGAGGGCCGTGCCGTGCGCACCGTGGACGTTCCGGTCTCCGAACGCAATCGCTATTCGCTTACCGACGACGAAGTGTCCGAACTGGCGCGCTACGCCGTCATCATCGAGAAGCACTATGGCCGCCCCATGGATATCGAATGGGGCCGCGACGGCATCGACGGCAAGATCTACATCCTGCAGGCGCGTCCCGAAACCGTGAAGTCGCAGCAAGGCGGCAATGACGTGCAGCAGCGCTACCGCCTGAAGGCCACCGGCCAGGTGCTGATCACGGGCCGCGCCATCGGCCAGAAGATCGGGGCGGGCCCGGTGCGGGTGGTGGGCGACATTTCCGAAATGGACAAGGTCCAGCCTGGCGATGTCCTGGTCACCGACATGACCGATCCCAACTGGGAACCGGTCATGAAGCGTGCCTCGGCCATCGTGACCAACCGTGGCGGCCGTACCTGCCACGCAGCCATCATTGCGCGCGAACTGGGCATCCCCGCCGTGGTGGGTTGCGGCGAAGCCACCGACGTGCTGAAAGAAGGGCAGGCCGTCACCGTATCGTGCGCCGAGGGCGACGAGGGCCGCATCTACGATGGCCTGATCGAGACCGAGGTCGAGGAAGTGCGCCGCGGCGAAATGCCGCCCATCGACATCAAGATCATGATGAACGTGGGCAACCCGCAACTGGCGTTCGATTTCGCGCAGATTCCCAATTCGGGCGTGGGCCTGGCCCGGCTGGAATTCATCATCAACAACAACATCGGCATCCACCCGAAGGCGGTGCTCGACTACCCCAACGTCGACGGCGAACTGAAGAAGGCCGTCGAATCGGCCGCGCGCGGCTATGCCAGCCCACGCGCCTTCTTTGTCGAGAAACTGGCTGAGGGCATTGCCACCATCGCGGCCGCATTCTGGCCCAAGTCGGTCATCGTGCGCATGTCGGATTTCAAGTCGAATGAATACCGCAAGTTGGTGGGCGGTTCGCGCTATGAGCCCGAGGAAGAGAATCCCATGCTGGGTTTCCGTGGCGCATCGCGCTATATCGCCGCGGACTTCGCCGAGTGCTTCCGCATGGAATGCGAGGCCCTGAAGAAAGTGCGCGACGAAATGGGCCTGACCAACGTCGAGATCATGGTGCCGTTCGTGCGCACCTTGAGCCAGGCCGAGCGCGTGGTCGAGCTGCTGGCCGCACGGGGCCTGGCGCGCGGCGAGAACGGCTTGAAGCTGATCATGATGTGCGAAGTGCCGTCCAACGCGATTCTGGCCGATGAGTTCCTGCAGTACTTCGACGGGTTCTCGATAGGCTCGAACGACATGACCCAGCTTACGCTGGGCCTGGATCGCGATTCGGGCATGGAACTGCTGGCGGCCGACTTCGACGAGCGCGACGAGGCGGTCAAGTTCATGCTGCGCCGCGCGATCAAGGCGTGCCTGGCGGCCAACAAGTACGTGGGCATCTGCGGCCAGGGCCCCAGCGACCATCCCGATTTCGCCCAGTGGCTCAAGGACGAGGGCATCCTGTCCATGTCGCTGAATCCGGATACGGTGGTCGATACCTGGCAGCGGCTGGCCAAATAAGCGGGCGGCCCCCCAAGCTTCGAACCCTGCGCTGCGGCGCAGGGTTTTTTTTTGGCCTGCGGCCGCCACCGCCCCGGCAAGCGGGCATTGACCGTGGGGACGCCGATCACCGCGTCGCTGTCCGTATCGGCGGAGTTCTGAACCCGGGCCAGGCTGGCAATGCTAGGGGCGTGCTGCAGTGGCCGATTGGCGCAGCCCCAGGAATCGGCGCAGCAGGCCGGCCGCGGTGGGAGTAGGGCGCAAGGTGCTGGCCAAGCGGGCCGCATCGAGTCCTTCGCGTGCATAGTCGGCCTGGTAGCGCTGCAAGTGATCGTGCATGAACTCCGGGCCGAATTCAGGATGAAATTGAGCCGAATAGACGCGCGGCGACCACCGAACCAATTGGTGCGCATCGAGCGCGGAACGCGCCAGGGCGACGGCTCCGGCGGGTAGCCGCGTGACGGTCTGGGCGTGCAGCAACTGCGCCGGGAAGGTGACCGGCAGGCCGGACATCAGGGGGTCGCCTGCGGCTGCCGGCAGGCATTCGATGGCCTGCGTGCCCAGCTCGCGTCCCTGTGGGTTGTAATCGACGGCGCCGCCCAGGGCATGGGCCAGCAACTGGTGGCCGTAGCACACGCCGAATATGGGCGTGCCTGCCAGCGCGGCTTGCTGCAGCCAGGCCGCGGCTTGTTCGCTCCAGGGTTCGTGGTCGGTGACCATGGCGGGCGAACCGGTGATCAGCGCCGCCCGGTAGGCCGACGGTGCCAGGGGCTGCTCGCCCGCGTGGACGCGTACGATGTGTGCCGCCTCGGGTTCCAGGCCGGCGGCGTGACGCAGCATTTGCGCGTAGTCGCCATGGCATAGTCGCAGGGCGTCGTCGGGGTCGCCGGTGTGCAGGATAAGGACCGGCAGTGTAGAGGCGGCAGGAGCGTTCATGAGTGTGATGATAGTCGCCATGGCACGATTTCGCACCGGGACAGGGCGGAAATCCGTACAATCGACGCGGTATTCAACTTGAACGAGGCAATGATGATGTGGATCTGGTTCGGGTTGGCCGCGGCCGCACTGATCGGCGAAGTCGCCAGCGGCACGTTCTATTTGCTGCTGGTGGCGCTGGGCCTGGTGGCTGGCGGCATTGCCGCCTGGCTGGCCGCCGGCTTCGAGTGGCAGTTGGTGGTTTGCGCCGTCGTGGCGCTGGCCGGGCTGCTGGTGCTGCGCCGCACGGGCGTACTGAAAAAACGTGAAATCGACGCTGGCCGCAATGCCGATGTCAACATGGACATCGGCCAGACGGTCGAAGTCGAGGCCTGGTCCGAGGCCGGGCTGGCACGAGTCTGGTACCGGGGCGCCCATTGGCAGGCCGAACTGGCCGCCGGACAGCCCAGCGCGCCGGGCTTGCACGTCATTGCCGAAGTCCGCGGCACGCGCCTGGTGCTGGCCCCCAGGCAAACCGCCGGCCGTCCCTGAGCCGGTTCACTCTCTCTTCCACGCAGGATATCTTCCATGATGCTCGATACCTCCACCATCGCCCTGATCGTACTGGTCGTCCTGGCGTTGCTGATCATTATCAGGGCCATTGCCATCGTGCCCCAGCAGCATGCCTGGGTTGTCGAGCGGCTGGGCAAATTCGATCGCGTGCTGTCGCCGGGCGCGGGATTCGTCATACCGTTCATCGAGCGGATTTCGTACAAGCATTCGCTGAAGGAAATTCCCCTGGACGTACCCAGCCAGGTTTGCATCACGCGCGACAACACGCAGTTGCAGGTCGACGGGGTGCTGTATTTCCAAGTCACTGACGCGATGCGGGCCTCGTACGGCTCGTCGAACTACATCTCGGCCATCACGCAGTTGTCGCAGACCACTCTGCGCTCGGTGATCGGCAAGATGGAACTCGACCGCACCTTCGAAGAGCGCGAAATCATCAACAGCACCGTCGTGGCTTCGTTGGACGAGGCCGCGCTGAACTGGGGCGTGAAGGTGCTGCGCTATGAAATCAAAGACCTGACGCCGCCCAACGAGATCCTGCGCTCCATGCAGGCGCAGATTACCGCCGAACGCGAAAAGCGGGCCTTGATTGCCGCGTCGGAAGGCCGCCGCCAGGAACAGATCAATATCGCCACCGGCGAACGGGAAGCCGCCATTGCCCGCTCGGAAGGCGAGAAGCAGGCGCAGATCAACCAGGCGCAGGGCGAGGCCGCGGCAGTGCTGGCCATCGCCGAGGCCACGGCCAAGGCCATTGCCCAAGTCGGCGAGGCCGTGCGCCAGCCGGGCGGCATGGAAGCGGTGAACCTGAAAGTGGCAGAACGCTACGTAGAGGCTTTCGGCAACGTGGCCAAGGAAGGCAATACGCTGATCCTGCCGTCGAACCTGTCGGACGTGGGCGGCCTGATTGCCTCGGCAATGGCCATAGTAAAGACCAGCAAGTGAGACCCGCCCCCGAAGCGCTGGCGGACCGGCAGAGCCGGCTCCGCGGCGTCCCCGATTGGGCCGCATCTGTTTCTTGCGATGCGCGTCGCGGCGTGTCTTCAGTCGTCTTTGCGTGAGGTGCGCGTGTCGTGCTTCATCATGCGTTCTTTTTCACGCTGCCAGTCTTTGTCGCGCGCCGTATCGCGCTTGTCGTACAGCTTCTTGCCTCGGCCCAGCGCGAAATCGAGCTTGATGCGGCCGTTCTTGTAGTGCAGGTTCAGGGGCACCAGGGTGTAGCCGCGTTGCTCGACCTTGCCGATCAGCTTGCTGATTTCCTCGGCCTTGAGCAGCAGCTTGCGGGTGCGCATGGCATCGGGGTGGATGTGGGTGGATGCCGTGGGCAGCGGGCTGACGTGCATGCCCAGCAGGAACAGTTCGCCATCGCGCACGATGACGTAGCTTTCCTTTAACTGCACGCGGTTGTCGCGGATCGCCTTGACCTCCCAGCCTTGCAGAACCAGGCCGGCTTCATAGCGGTCTTCGATGAAATAGTCGTGCGTGGCCTTGCGGTTGTCGATGATGCTCATGAGGCTGGAAATCCGGGGTAGCGGCGCTACCGGTAAAATCTGACCATTCTAGCCATTTGCGATAGCCGATGCACAAAGTACAGCGATCCGTCCTGGTTCCCTACAGCGCCGCGCAGATGTTCGACCTGGTGGCCGACGTAGAGAAGTATCCCGAATTCATGCCCTGGTGTGGCGGCACCGAGGTGCAGTCGCGCACCGAAAACGGCATGCAGGCCTCGATACTGATCAGTTTCGCCGGCATGAAGCAGCGTTTTACCACCCGCAACACGCACGACTACCCCGACCGTATCGAGCTGGAATTGGTCGACGGGCCGTTTTCGATGCTGGTGGGACACTGGCAATTCCAGGCGCTGGCCGACGATGCCTGCAAGGTATTGTTCACCCTGGAATACGCCTTTTCCAACCGGGCGCTCGAGATGGTGGTGGGGCCGGTATTCAACCGCATCGCCAGCAGTTTCATCGATTCGTTCACCAAGCGGGCGCAGGCGGTGTATGGCGAATGAACCTGGCCTGCTGCGGGTATGCGTATGTCACGCCGAATCCGCTGCGGCGGTATGGCAGTGCACGCTGGCCTTGCCGCCGCGAGCCACGGTGGGCGATGCCGTGCGCGCCAGTGGCTTCGAGGCGCAATTTCCCGGCCGCGACGCCTGGGCACTGGGGGTAGGGGTGTTTGGCAAAAGCTGCCAGGCCGACACCCCCCTGGCCGATGGCGACCGCGTGGAAATCTACCGGCCGCTGGCGTTCGACCCCAAAGTATCGCGCCGGCGCCGCGCCGAGCACCGCCGGGCCAAGGCTGCCCGCATGGGCCGCGAGCGGCCGGCAGGGCTGCTGTAGGGGGGCATCCGGCGGGTCAGGGCGCTACTGGGCGCCGCATTGTCGCGGGCCGGACAAAATCGGGCCATGATTCCGTCGTAAGATGGTGGGCATAGGTTTACGTTTACGTTAACGTCATGCAAAATCGGCGCTGGTGAGGCGCGCATCCGCAAGACCGCCGCGCCCCCAGACCGACCAACAGGAGACAAGCCGTGGATCTGGAACTGACCGACGAGCAGCGCGCCTTCGCCCAGGCTGCGCGCGATTTTGCCCAGGGTGAGCTGGCCCCGCACGCCGCGCGCTGGGATGCCGAAGGCATCTTTCCGCGCGAAACGTTCGCGCGCGCAGGCGAACTTGGCTTCTGCGCCATCTATGCAGCCGAAGACATCGGCGGCCTGGGGCTGCCGCGGCTGGACGCCACGCTGGTGTTCGAGGAAATGGCGGCGGTCGACCCGTCTACCACGGCATTTCTTACCATACACAACATGGCCACCTGGATGGTGGGCCAATGGGGCCAGCCGGCCCTGCGCGAGGCCTGGGGGCCATTGCTGGCCAGCGGCCAGAAGCTGGCGTCCTACTGCCTGACCGAACCCGGCGCCGGCTCCGATGCGGGCGCGCTGGCGACGCGCGCCCAGCGCGAAGGCGACGATTACATCCTGAACGGCGCCAAGGCGTTCATTTCCGGCGGCGGCGACACAGACCTGCTGGTGGTGATGGCGCGCACCGGCAGCGAAGGCCCGGGCGGCATCAGCGCTTTCGCGGTGCCGGCCGACGGCGCTGGCATCACCTATGGCCGCAAAGAAGAGAAAATGGGCTGGAACAGCCAGTCCACCCGTCCGATCACGTTCGAGAACGTGCGGGTGCCGGCGGGCAACATGCTGGGCAACGAGGGCGAGGGTTTCAGGATCGCCATGAAGGGCCTGGATGGCGGGCGCATCAATATCGGCACCTGCTCGGTGGGTGCCGGACAGGGCGCGCTGGACGCGGCGCGGCGCTACATGGACGAGCGGCGCCAGTTCGGGCGCCGCCTGGCCGAGTTCCAGGCGTTGCAGTTCAAGCTGGCCGACATGGCCACGCACCTGGTGGCGGCGCGCCAGATGGTGCGGTTGGCCGCCTGCAAGCTCGATTCGGGCTCGCCCGACGCGGGCACCTATTGCGCCATGGCCAAGCGTTTTGCCACCGACATGGGATTCCAGGTCTGCCTTGATGCGCAGCAGATTCACGGTGGTTATGGGTACTTGCGCGACTATCCGCTGGAGCGCCTGGTGCGCGATACTCGCGTTCACCAGATACTGGAAGGCACCAATGAGATCATGCGCGTGATCGTGGCCCGCCAACTGCTCGACAAAGGAGCCGATATCCGATGAATTCCCCGGTGCTGTTCGAAGAAAAAACCGCTGCCAATGGCATGCGGCTGGGCTTTGCCACGCTCAACGCGCCCCAGACGCTAAATGGGCTGTCCCTGGAAATGGTCGACCTGCTGGCCGAACGCCTGCATGCCTGGGCGCACGATGCCGGCCTGGCGCTGGTGGTGCTGCAAGGCGCCGGCGGCAAGGCCTTCAGTGCCGGCGGCGACCTGCATGGCCTGTATCACAGCATGCAGCAGCACCAGGGCCAGGGCGCCTGGGCGAATACGCATGCGCGTGCGTTCTTCGAGCGCGAATACCGGCTGGATTACCTTATCCATACGTACCCCAAGCCTGTGCTGTGCTGGGGGCACGGCATCGTCATGGGCGGCGGCGTGGGCCTGATGATGGGCGCCAGCCATCGCGTGGTCAGCGAAACCACCCGCATCGCCATGCCCGAGATCTCCATCGGCCTGTTTCCCGACGTCGGCGGAAGCTGGCTGCTGAACCGCATGCCGGGGCGCACCGGGTTGTTCCTGGCCCTGACTGGCGCGCAAGTCAACGCATCCGATGCCTTCTATACCGGCATTGCCGATTTCCGCGTCGATTCGGCCGACTGGCCGCGCTTTGCCGAAGCCTTGCTCGATACCCCCTGGGTCGGGCACGCGGGGGGCCCGGGCGACGGTGCGCCGCCACCGCGCGCCATCAACGACGGCCTGTTGCGCCGCGCGCTGCTGGCCCACGAGCCCGATACGCCGCTGCTGCCCGGGCCGTTGCGCCAGCACGCTTTCCAGATCAACAACCTGTGCAGCGGCAACGACCTGGCCGAAATCTACCAAGGTGTCGCCGCCTTGAAAGACCACGCCGACCCCTGGCTGGCACGTGCGGCCGCCACCATGCTGGCCGGGGCGCCGGGATCGGCGCGGCTGGCATTTGCCCTGCAGCAGCATACGCGGCTGCGCTCGCTGGCCGATGTCTTTCGCACCGAATACGTGGCCGCGCTGGCCTGCACGGTGCAAGGCGATTTTGCCGAGGGCATACGGGCGCTGCTCATCGACAAGGACAAGCAGCCCAAATGGAACCCGGCTACGCTGGAGCAGGCCTCCGATGCCTGGGTGCGGCGCTACTTCAAAGCCCCCTGGCCCGAAGGCCAACCGCATCCGCTGGCCGACCTGGGCCCCGCCGAAAACTGAACCGCCTTGCCCGCAAGGTGCCTGCGTACAACACCAACAGGAGACTCCCATCATGAGCAGTATTGCGTTTATCGGCCTGGGCAACATGGGCGCGCCCATGGCGCACAACCTGGTCAAGGCGGGCCATCAACTGACCGTATTCGACCTGGTGCCCGCGGCGGTAAAAGGCCTGACCGACGTCGGCGCCCAGGCGGCCAGCTCGGCTGCCGACGCGGTGCGTGGCGCCGAGATCGTGGTGTCCATGCTTCCCGCCAGCAAGCACGTTGAAGCGCTGTATCTGGGCGACGACCTGCTGGGCGCCATCGATCCCAGCGCACTGGTGATCGAATGCAGCACCATCGCGCCCGATTCGGCCCGCAAGGTTGCCGCCGCCGCGCAAGCGCTCGGCCTGGCCATGATCGACGCACCGGTCTCGGGCGGTACTGGCGGGGCCGCGGCCGGCACGCTGACCTTCATCGTGGGGGGCGAACCGGCCGCGCTGCAGCGGGCCATGCCGGTGCTACAGAACATGGGCAAGAACATATTCCACGCCGGCACCGCCGGCGCTGGCCAGGTGGCCAAGATCTGCAACAACATGCTGCTCGGCATCCTGATGGCGGGCACGTCCGAGGCCTTGGCGCTGGGCGTGGCCAACGGCCTCGACCCGAACGTGCTGTCCGACATCATTGCCAAGAGCTCGGGCCGCAACTGGGCCACCGAACTCTACAACCCCTGGCCGGGCGTCATGGATCACGCCCCCGCCTCGAAAGGCTACACGGGCGGCTTCGGGGTCGACCTGATGCTCAAGGACCTGGGCCTGGCCGCCGAATCGGCGCTGGCCTCTCGCTCGTCGATCCCGCTGGGCGAACTGGCGCGCAATCTGTATTCGCTGCATAGCAGCGGGGGCAGCGGCAAGCTCGATTTCTCCAGCATCGTCAACCTCTACACGCATAAATCAGCATGAACGCCAGCACCGACCCGCATGCCGCGCAGTTGTCGCGGCAGCGGGTTCACGACAGCTTTGCCCGGCAAACCGTCATGGCTGCATTCGGCGCAAGGCTGGCGCGGGTCGAGCCGGGGCAGGTCGATATCGAACTGCCGTTCCGGGCCGACCTATGCCAGCAGAACGGCTATTTGCATGCCGGCATTTCCGCGGCCATTGCGGACAGCGCGGGCGGCTATGCCGCGTTCTCATTGTTCGATCCGGGCGACGATGTGCTGACATCCGAGTTCAAGATGAATTTCCTGGCACCGGCCGACGGCGAACGCTTTGTCGCCACCGGACGGGTCATCAAGCCAGGCCGGCGCCTGTCGATATGCCAGGTCGAGGTCCAGGCCTGCCGGGGCGCACAATCCACCTTGTGCCTGGTGGGCCTGATGACCGCCGTGCGGGTAACGCCGCGCTAGGCCCTACCGCTCAAATCACCACGAAGCATGCCCGCCAAAGAACACCATCGCATTTTCCGCGCCGGCTGGCTGCGAGCTGCCGTATTGGGCGCCAATGACGGTATCGTTTCGACGGCCAGTCTCATTGCGGGCGTAGCCGCGGCCAGTGCCTCGCACGAAGCCGTGCTGACGTCCGGGCTGGCGGGGCTGGTGGCCGGTTCGCTGTCGATGGCCGCAGGCGAATATGTTTCCGTGCGTTCGCAGGCCGATACCGAAGCGGCCGACCTGCGGCTGGAACAACGCGCCTTGACAGGCAATTCGGCGCAGGAACTGCAAGAACTTACCGAGATCTACGTGGGACGTGGCGTGGCACCTGAACTGGCCAGCCAGGTGGCCCAGCAACTGACCCGCCACGATGCGCTGGACGCCCATGCCCGCGACGAACTTGGTATTTCGGTTCATAACCGGGCGCGTCCGGTACAGGCGGCGATCGCCTCGGCCGTGTCTTTCGCCACGGGGGCCGCCTTGCCCCTGCTGACGGCGGCGTTGATCCCGGTTGACAGCATCGTCGCGATGGTCACGGCGTCATCGATGGTGTGGCTGGCCGTGCTGGGCGCCATTGCGGCGCAAGCCGGCGGGGCCCCGGTCTTGCCGGCCGCCTTGCGAGTCACGGTGCTGGGTGGCCTGGCCATGCTGTTGACGGCGGGCGTGGGTGCGCTGTTCGGCGTGGCGGTATAGCGCCGCCCACAGTCAGGTGACGGCGCCTTCGGCCAGCGCGTAGGGCAACGGCGCCACCGCAATGTGCTGGCCATCGGGCGCGCCGACACGCAGCTCACCCGCCGCCAGCGCGGCCAGGGCGATTTCGAACAATACGCTGTCGCGCGAGGCCTCTATGACGCGGCCACAGGGCTCTTGCGGCTGGGTGGCATCGTAGATGTCGGTGCCGGGCGCTGGCGGTTCGGTAGTGCCGTCCAGGCGCCCATACGCCGTTCGACGCTTGACGGTTCCGCGGTAATGGCTGCGCGCCACGACCTCTTGGCCCGGATAGCAACCCTTGGTGAAACTGACGCCGCCCAGGAGGTCCAGATTCAAGGTCTGCGGAATGAACAGGTCTTGCGTGGTCGCGCCCACCCACGGCAGTCCGGCCGCCAGGTCGGCGCTGCGCCATAGGTCGGGGCTGCCGCGGACCAGGCGCGTCGCCAGCGAGCCGGCCTGCTGTAGTTGGGCGTCGCTGGCGATCCACCACCAACGCAGTGCGGTACCGGCCGCAGGGGCTCCGATCCAGGTGCCGCAGGCCAGTTCGGCGCGTTGCCACGGCGTGGCCGGCAGGGTACCGCCCACGGCGTCCTGCAATGCGGCCAGGGCTTCGGGTTCGCACCAGACCCCGGCCACGTGCAGGGGGGCGGTCGCCAGCTTGGCCTTGGCGCGCAGCACGAACATCGACAGGCGCTTTACCAGCGTGTCGGTCAGGTCGCGCCGCGCCAGCGCATACAGTTGCGGGGCATCTGGCTGGGCCTGGGGATCGGCCACAGGCAGGGCTCGCCACAGCACCAGGGTGGCCAGCAGGCGGCCCTTGGCAGTGCAATAACCACTCAGGCGGGCGCTATCGGCAGGCAGGCCGGTGACGTCTTGTGTCAACTGCCCATGCAAGAACGGCAGTGCATCGGCACCGGCGGCCGCAACGACGGCGTAATCGGGCAGGGGGGCACAGTGCGCCGAACCATCGGCCTGGGCGGGAATCGAATCGAAGAAGGCATGCATGGCAAAGGCGGGCAAAAGGGCGGGGCGCCGGTGCGGCGCCTGATGCAACCATGATACCCGCCATGGCAAGGCGCCGGCGGCAAACCCGCGCCCACAGCAGGGACGCCGGCGGGAACCCGATCCGCCATCATCCATTAAACTGCGCACTCTATGAAAAAGCTAAGTTTCTATTTCCTGCTGGCCTGCCTGGCGGCGGTGCTGCTGGCTGCGGTGGCTGCGGGTGGGGCCTGGACCTGGATGAACCGGGCCATGGACCTGCCAGCCGAAAAAGTCGAATTCATCGTGGCGCCTGGCAGCACACCGCGCGCCGTGGCGCGCGCCATGAACGACGCCGGCATTCCCGTCTGGGAAGACGGCTTTGCCTGGATGGCCCGGTTGTCCGAGCGCGACAAGCTGATCAAGGCCGGTGGCTACGAGGCGCGCGCCGGTGATTCCCCCTGGTTGGTGCTCGACCGCCTGGCGCGCGGCGACATGGTGCAGCGGCAAATCACCTTCCTGGAAGGCTGGACTTACGCCCAGTTTCGCCAGGCCCTGCGCGCCAATCCCGACGTCAAGCAAACACTGGGCGATATCAGCGACGCGGCCCTGATGAGCCGCCTGGGCTCGTCCGTCGAAGAGCCCGAAGGGCTGTTCTTCCCGGACACCTACGTATTCACGCCCGGCACAACCGATTTCGACTTGCTGCGCCGGGCCTATCAACAGCAGCAGCAAGTGCTGGCAGCAATCTGGGCCGAGCGCCAGCCCGAGCTGCCGCTGGACTCGCCGTACGAAGCGCTGGTACTGGCCTCGATCATTGAAAAGGAAACCGGCCATGGCCCCGAGCGCACCCGCGTGGCAGGCGTGTTCGTCAACCGCTTGCGGCTGGGCATGATGCTGCAGACCGATCCCACCGTGATCTACGGCATGGGCGACCGCTACCAGGGGCGCATCCGGCGCGCCGACCTGCAAACCGACACACCCTGGAACACTTACACGCGCGCGGGGCTGCCGCCCACGCCCATCGCCGCCGCCGGGCGCGCCTCGCTGCTGGCAGCCGTTCAGCCAGAGCGCCACAAATACCTGTACTTCGTTTCGCGCGGCAACGGCACCAGCGAGTTTTCGGCTAACCTGTCCGAACACAACCGCAACGTGGCGCGCTACATTCTGGGCCGTGATCGATGACTGCACGCGGACGTTTCATTACCCTCGAAGGCGTCGATGGCGCCGGCAAAAGCACCCATGCGGCCTGGCTGGCCGACACCCTGCGGGCCATGGGGCATAGCGTCGTGGCCACCCGCGAGCCGGGCGGCACGCCGCTTGGCGAGACGCTGCGCGCGCTGGTGCTGTCCGAGTCCATGACGCTGGATACCGAGACCCTGCTGATGTTCGCGGCGCGCTGCGAGCACCTGTCGCAGGTGATCGCGCCGGCCCTGGCGCGCGGCGACTGGGTGGTTTGCGACCGTTACACCGATGCCACCTATGCCTACCAAGGGGGCGGACGGCAGCTGGGGGCCGACCGCGTCGCCGTGCTGGAACAGTGGATGCGGCCCGCGCTGCAGCCCGACCGCACCTGGCTGTTCGATGTGCCGCTGGAACTGGCGCGCGCACGGCTGGCCGGTGCCCGCCAGCCCGATCGCTTCGAACGCGAAGAGGCGGCTTTCTTTGAACGAACGCGCGCTGCTTATCATGCGCGTGCCGCGGCCCAGCCCGAACGTATCCGCATCGTGGATTCCAGCCGGCCGGTGGCCCAGGTGCGGACGCAATTACTGGCCGAGCTGCAGGCCCTGGTCCAGGAGGCTCAATGACCGCGGCGAGTTTTCTGCCGTGGCAGCAAGAAACGGCGAGTGCCTGGCTGGCCGGGCGCGAACGCTTTGCGCATGCCTGGCTGGTACATGGCATGGCCGGCATCGGCAAGCTGCAATTCGCCTCGGCCGCGGCCGCCAGCCTGCTGTGCGAGTCACCGCGCCAGCACCTGGCTTGCGGCGAGTGCCCGGCCTGCACCTGGGTGGCCAGCGGCAACCACCCCGACTTGCGGCGCATCCGTCCTGAGGCCATCGCCGTGCTGGAAGGCGCCAACGCCACCGAAGGTGCCGAAGAAGCCGAGCCCGCGAGCGGGGCCGCCGCCAAGCGGGCCCCCTCGAAGGAAATCCGCATCGACCAGATCCGCGCGCTGGAATCCTGGTTCAATACCGCAACCCACCGGGGCGGCTGGCGTGTTGCGCTGCTGTATCCCGCGCAGGCCTTGAACGTCATTTCCGCCAACGCCTTGCTCAAGGTGCTTGAAGAACCGCCGCCGCATACCGTGTTCTTGCTGGTGGCCGATGCCCCCGACCGGTTGCTGCCCACCCTGGTGTCGCGCTGCCGGCGGCTGCCGCTACCGGCCCCCGGAGCGCAAGAATCGCTGCAATGGCTGCAAGAGCAAGGCGTCAGCCAGGCGCAAGATTGGCTTGCCGCCGCCGGCGGAGCGCCATTGGCCGCGGTGCGCCTGGCGCAGGACGGCGATCAGGCATGCCCTGCCTGGTTGTCGCAACTGGTCGGGCCCATGGCGCAGGGGCAGGCGCCGGATATCGGCGCATTGGCCGAAGGGCTGGAAAAAAGCGCGCCTGCCGAATGGATCGACGCCCTGCAGCGCCTGTATGCCGACCTGATATTGGCCGGGGTCGGTGCGCCAGTGCGCTACTTCCCCTCTCTGGCCAAGCCGGTCGGGCAGGCCGCGGCACGCGCCAACGCGGTGCGGCTGGCAGAAGGAGCCCGCTGGCTGACCCAGCAGCGACGCCTGGCCACACACCCGCTGAATGCCAAACTGTTCGCTCACGCGACCCTGCAGCGCATGGTGCTATCCTGCCAGGGATAGGCGCGTGGTCCCGGCCGCCGCGCGCATGCGGTGCCGGGGCGTCCGATCACATTGAGTAGTCTTCCATGTACGTCGATTCACATTGCCATCTGAACTTTTCCGAGCTGGCGCAGGAATTGCCCGATATCCTGCAGCGCATGGCCACCAACCGGGTGACGCACGCGCTGGTCGTCAGCGTCGACCTGCCTGACTGGCCCGGCCTGATCGAACTGGTCGAGCCGCATCGCAACCTGTGGGCATCGGTAGGGGTGCATCCCGACTACGAGGCCACGTCTGACCCTACCGAAACCGAACTGCTGCAGTTATCGCGGCACCCCAAGGTGGTTGCCATCGGCGAAACCGGCCTGGACTACTACCGCTTGAGCGAGCCGCTGGACTGGCAGCGCGAGCGGTTCCGGCGCCATATCCGGGTAGCCCGCCAGGCGAACCTGCCGCTCATCATCCATACCCGCGACTCGGTTGCCGATACATTGCGCATTCTGCGCGAAGAAAATGCCGCCGAAGTCGGGGGAGTAATGCACTGTTTCACTGAGTCCTGGGACATGGCGCAGGCCGCCATGGACCTGAATTTCCATATTTCGCTGTCAGGCATCGTCACCTTCAAGAATGCGGCCATCGTGCACGAGGTGGCCACCAAAATGCCTCTTGAGCGCCTGCTGATCGAAACCGATTCGCCCTACCTGGCGCCCGTTCCCTTCCGGGGCAAGCGTAATGACCCGTCCAAGGTCATTCACGTGGCCGAGAAGATTGCCACCTTGAAGGGGATCGACATCGGCCAGGTAGCACAGGCGTCAACAGATAATTTTTTCAATTTATTCAATAAGATAGATAGATAATTTAATCTATTTTATTTAAAGTTAAATATCTAAAGTCAAATAGCTAAAGTATTACTTTAAGAGTGGCCGCCATGAATCGTTTCGTCTTTCTGCACTCGACTGTCCGCCGGCTTTGCGCGGCTTGCGCCTTTGCGGTGGCGGCGGCCTGCGTCATGCCGCAGGCCCAGGCTGCGGCGGCGTCAGGCAACTGGTGGGTCTATGTCCACAACGACAACGCTGCCGAGATCCGCGAACTGCTCGCCGGCGGCGCCGACCCCAACGTACGCTACAAGAATGGCCAGCCGGCACTGATGCGCGCCGTCGTGGACGGCGCCTGGAACGTGTTCGACGCCTTGGCGGCCGACCCGCGTACCGACCTGGAAGCGGTGAACCCGGCCAATGAAACGGCGCTGATGTACCTGGCCGTGGCTGGCCAGACCGAACGCGCCCGCGCCCTGATTGCCCGCGGCGCGCAGGTGAATCGGCTGGGCTGGACGCCGTTGCACTATGCAGCCTCGAAGGGCCGCGTGGATACAGCCAAGCTGCTGTTGGCGCACCAGGCCATGGTGAATGCGCCGTCACCCGATGGCACCACGCCCCTGATGATGGCGGGTTTTTCGGGCAACCGCGATATGGTGCAATTGCTGCTCAATGCCGGAGCCGACGTCACGACGCGCGACCTGAAGGGCAAGAACGCTGCCGATTGGGCCCATGAGGGCAAGGCAGGCAAGCTGAGTGCCGAATTGACTGAAATGATCGCCGTTGCGCAACAGCGGCGCGACTCGCAGCGCCAGGGGCAAGGGCAAGGGCAAGGGCAAGGGCAAGGGCAAGGGCAAGGGCAAGGGCAAGGGCAAGGGCAAGGGCAAGCGCCGGCGGCTGCCGCACCGGCACCTGCCGTGCAGGCCAAGCCCGGCGCGGCAGCGCCGGAGCCATCCGCCGAAGGGGAATCTCCCAGCCTGTCCGGCGTTTCCGGGGTGCGCTTGAACAAGTACTGATGGTATATGCGGCTGGCCACGGGCCAGGCCCAGGCCCACGCGGAGAGCAGTGCCGCCGCACCCAGAATCGAGCTCGCCGGCAAGCGTGGCGCTGCCATGCGCTCAGGTCAGGGCCAGCGGGAACTCACGTTCGGTCGTGGCGGGCATGGGCACCGCGCGTCCGGCGGCGCTGTCGAACACATAGCCCGCCGTGACCACCAGGGCGATCGACTGGCCGTGGCGGATTTCGGGCAAATCCCATTGCGCGGCGCCGATGGGGGCGTACTCATCCGATGGCCAATAGCCGGGCTCGTCCTGCGTCAAGGAATGGGCCTGGCCTTGCTGGCCGTCGATGGAAATGCGCGCCGAGGCAAAAAACCGCACCGACCCTGCCTGCATGGCCGAGGTGAAGCCCATGGCCGAGACCGTGATGGCCCGGTCTTTCACCGTGTAGTGCCCGCGCAGGAAATACGACCCGTCGACGCCGGTGCCACGCGCGGGCAGATAGGCCAGTTGCCGCAAGCTGTAGGCAAACTGTCCATTGACGTACTGAGCCAATTCGCCCGTGCGCGCGGCCACCACTTTGCCAGAAGCGATCAGGCCCGCCATATGGCGGGCCGCGCCCGCCGTGGTTTGCGCGCCGGCCAGCGTATAGCCAGGCTCGACGGCGTTGCACAGGCGCATGACGGCCAGGCGATTGCTGTCGTCGTGCATGAAGAGTTGCAGCATGGACTCGGCCCCACGGCGATCGGCGTGCCGGCCAGTACCACGGTAATTGCCCGTCTGCCACGGGGTAAGCGTCAAGACGTCGTTCGAGCGCCGCAGGACGACGGATGGGGAATGAAAGCCGGTGGACATAGTGGCCTCGCGCAAAACAGGGCGACGGGATGAGTACTCGCGGCGGTGGACGACACGCGGCGGCGATTAAAGCGAATTCATTCTATAGAGCCTCTATAGAGCCCAATATTGCAGGACAGCCTCGGTCGGCAACACGATGTAAACCCGCGGCGCTCCCTGTGGGCAGGCCGAACCGGGCCGCGCCAAATGCTGGCGCGCGAGCGTGGGGCTGCCTGCCAGGCCTGGTGGCTCTTGCGCTTTGCAAGACACTGACACGCTTGCAATGAACGGGAAGCTACTCCGCGCCCGCGCAGCAGCGTAGAAATTTCTCGGGATTTTCCCGATCAATTCTCATTTATTGGGAATAATAGCTATAAAAATTGAGAAAAACAGCTAAGCTGCGGCCAATCCATACGCCCCATCGGGAGCCTTAGCCTATGCAGGACCATGCAATTACCGGAGGCGCCGACCGGATCCTGTACGTGCTGGCCACCTTGGCGCGCAACGACGGGCCGCTGGCTATCCATGCCCTGGCCGAGAAAACCGGCTTGGCGCAAAGCACCTTGTACCGGCAGGTGGCCTTGCTTAAGCGCTGGGGCTTTGTCGCAGAGCAGGGGGGCGAATATGGCCCGGGTCCGCTATGCGTCCAACTAGCCTGGGGATTCGATCAATCTTCGTTCCTGGTGCAAGAGTCGCAACCCGACATGGCTCGCCTGGCCGCCGACTCCGGCGAAACCGTAGGGCTGCTGGTTGCCATGAAAGACCAGGCCGTGTGCCTGGACATGGTCGAAAGCCAGCATTCCCTGCGCTGCTCGATCGTGAAAGGGCGCGGGCTGCCGCTGGTGCGCGGCGCCTCGGCGCGATCGCTGATGGCCTTCATGCCGGAAGCCCGCTTGCGGGCCTTGCTTGACGATTTCCGCGGGGCTGGTACGGATGTGGCCGACTTGGTCGCCAGCCTGGATCCGATCCGTGCCGCGGGATATGCCGTTACCGATGGCGAAGTAGACGCCGGCGTCTGGGGTGTCAGCGTGCCGGTGTTCCAGCGTCCGCACCTGGCGGTGGCATCCATCACGCTGATGGCCCCATCCACCCGCGCGGTTGCGCGGGCGTCCTCACTGATCGATATGACAACTGCCGCGGCCCGGCGCATCTCGGGCCGGCTGCAGAATCGTTGAGGCACCCCATGGGTGCCGTTCCCGCTGTTTTACAGATACAGACTCATACTCCAAAGGAAGCCCGATGAAGACTCGTCGCCAACTACTGACCGCCACCCTTGCGCTGGGGCTGACCTGGGGCGCCGGTGCCGCCCATGCGCAAGACACCCTGCGCGTGGTTACCGATGCCACATTCCCGCCCATGGAGTTCGTCAAGAATGGACAGCGTACGGGCTTCGACATCGAACTGATCGAGGCGCTGGGCAAGGCCATGAACAAGAAGATCGAATGGATAGACATCGATTTCAAGGGCCTGATACCTGCGCTGCAGGCCGGCCGCGCCGACATGGCCGTATCGGCCATCTACATCACTGACGCGCGCAAGCAGGTGGTCGATTTCACCGATCCCTACTACGCCGGCGGCCTGGTGGTGTTGACCCGCAAGGACGGGCCCATCAAGGCCCTGAAAGACCTGGATGGCCGCAAGGTATCGGTGCAGGTGGGCACCAAGTCCGTCAATTACTTGAAAGAGCACCATCCGGAAGTGCAGCGCGTCGAGGTCGAAAAGAACCAGGAGATGTTCAACCTGGTGCAAGTGGGCCGCGCCGATGCGGCAGTCACCGGCAAGCCGGCGGCCAAGCTGTTTGCGCAAAGCACCCAAGACCTGACGGTGCTCGACGAGCAGATCACCACCGAGCAGTACGGCATTGCCGTGGCCAAGAGCCAACCCGAATTGACCGCCGCGCTGAACGCCGCGCTCAAGCAGCTCAAGGCCGACGGCACGTACGATAAGGTGGTCGACAAGTGGTTCGAGGCGGCGCCCCGATGAACCTGGACTTTTCCCCCGTCTTCGCCGACTTCGACGCACTGCTGCGAGGCGCCGCGGTCACGGTCGAGGTAACCGCCTGCGCCTTGCTGCTGGGATGCGTGATCGGCCTGCTGGTCGGCGTGGGCCGGCTCAATCCGCAGCGGCGTATCCTGTACAACCTGTGCAGCCTGTACCTGCTGTGTTTCCGCGGCACGCCGCTGCTGGTGCAGTTGTTCATCTGGTTCTTCGGCCTGCCGCAGTTCGGCCTCATGTTGCCGGCCTTTGCCTGCGGCGTGCTGGGCCTGGGCATGTACTCGGGGGCCTATGTGTCCGAGATCGTGCGTGGGGCGATTCAGTCGGTCGATCGCGGCCAGACCGAAGCGGCCCGTTCGCTGGGCATGTCCAGCGGGCAGGCGATGCGCATCATCATCCTGCCGCAGGCCGTGGTGCGCATGATCCCGCCATTGGGCAACGAATTCATCGCCCTGATCAAGAATTCGGCGCTGGTGTCGCTGCTGACGATTCACGACCTGATGCACGAGGGCCAGAAAATCATCAGCGTGTCGTATCGGTCGTTGGAGACGTATCTGGTGATCGCATTGATCTACCTGGTGTTGACCACGGCTACGACCACTGTCCTGCGCCGGGTCGAGCATCGTTTGCGTGCCGGAGGAATGGTCCAATGAGCCAACAGGAAATGATCCGCATCCGCGGACTGCGCAAATCGTTCGGTGCGGCGGAAGTACTGCGCGGCATCGACTTCGACATACAGCGATCGCAGGTGGTGGTGGTGATCGGCCCCAGCGGCTCGGGCAAGAGCACCTTGCTGCGCTGCTGCAATGGACTGGAAGTGGCACAGGGCGGCACCATCGATATCTGCGGGCAGTCGCTGCTGGACCATGGCACGCCAATGGCGCAAGCCCAACTCAACCGCCTGCGCATGCGGGTAGGCATGGTGTTCCAGTCGTTCAACCTTTTCCCGCACCTGTCGGTGCTGGACAACGTCACGGTCGGTCCACGTACCTTGCGCGGCATGGGCCGGGCGGCAGCCGAAGCCCAGGCCGAACAGTTGCTGGCCAAGGTCGGCCTGCGCGAGAAAATGCAGGCCATGCCGGCCAGCCTGTCGGGCGGCCAGAAGCAACGGGTGGCCATCGCGCGGGCACTGGCCATGGAGCCCGAGGTGATGCTGTTCGACGAGCCCACGTCGGCACTGGATCCCGAACTGGTCGGTGAAGTCCTGCAAGTGATGAAAGTCCTGGCCCGGGAGGGCATGACCATGATGGTGGTGACCCATGAAATGGGCTTCGCGCGCGACGTCGCGGATATGGTGGTGGTGATGGACGGCGGGGTCATCGTCGAATCCGGTCCGCCGGATGTGATCTTCACCCGGCCCCGGGAAGCGCGCACGCGCGCATTCCTGCAAGCGGTGCTCAGCGCCTCGCAACAGGGGGTGGCATGAATACAGGCCTGGATCCCGCCATCTGGCGCGCGCGCGACGATAGCGCCGAGCGCGGCGATACGCGCCGGCTGGCGCATGTGGCAACGGCAGCCGGGCAGGGCATTGCCGCCGGCGATGCGGTGCTGATCGGCTTTGCCTGCGACGCCGGCGTGGCGCGCAACCAGGGGCGTATCGGCGCCGCCCAGGCGCCGGCGGCCATCCGCCGCGTGCTGGCCGGCTTGCCCGCCCATGGCTACCGCCGGCTGGTGGACGCGGGCGATGTGGCCTGCGACGACGGCCAGCTCGAGGCCGCTCAAGACCGCCTGGCCGACCGCGTGGCCGCAGTGCTGCAAGCGGGTGCGCGGCCGCTGGTGCTGGGCGGCGGCCATGAGGTCGCCTGGGGCACCTTCCAGGGGCTGCGCCGCTGGCTGGACGGGCAGGGCGACCGGCTGCCGGTGTTGGTACTGAACCTGGACGCCCATTTCGACTTGCGCACCGGCCGGCCGGCCAGTTCCGGTACGCCGTTCGACCAGATCGCCGAATGCTGTGCCGCGGGCGGCCACGCCTGGCAGTACGCCTGCTACGGCGTTTCGCGCCTGGGCAATACGGCCGCCCTGTATGCGCGCGCCGCCGATGTCGGCGCCGTCTGGATCGAAGACCACGACCTGCAGGAACGGCACCTGGAACCGTGCCTGGCCGGGCTCGACAGCCTGTTGGCCGCGGCGGGGCATGTCTACCTGACCATCGACATCGACGTGCTGCCGGCGGCGGTGGCGCCGGGCGTGTCGGCTCCGGCCGCCTATGGCGTACCGCTGACGGTCGTGGAAGAGATTGCATTGCGGGTCAAGCGCAGCGGCAAGCTGCGGGTGGCCGACCTGGCGGAATGCAATCCGGCCCTTGATCTGGATCAGCGCACCGCCCGCGTGGCTGCCCGGTTGGCATGGCAGCTACTGGCGCCGTAAGATGGATTTGCGCCTTGCATCGGACGCTTGTCCTTTATACGTCCCCTTTTAATATTCTTTCAATTTAATGGGGACGACATAAATTTTGCTGGCTACAATGGCGTCAGTCCTAGCCTGGAGATTCTTCTCATGTCCGATAGACCCACCCACGCCTTGCCGTCGTACCTGGATGCTGAACACCTTGGCCCCTGGGGCATTTACCTGCAACAAGTCGACCGGGTCACGCCGTACCTGGGCCCGCTGGCGCGCTGGGTGGAAACGCTGAAGCGGCCCAAGCGCGCCCTGATCGTGGATGTGCCCATCGAACTCGACAACGGCAGCGTTGCCCACTTCGAGGGCTATCGCGTGCAGCACAATACGTCGCGCGGGCCGGGCAAGGGCGGGGTGCGCTTTCACCAGGACGTCACGCTTTCCGAGGTCATGGCCCTGGCGGCCTGGATGTCGGTCAAGAACGCGGCCGTCAATCTGCCCTACGGCGGCGCCAAGGGCGGTATCCGGGTCGATCCGCGCCAACTGTCGCAGTCCGAGCTCGAGCGCATGACGCGCCGCTACACCTCGGAAATCGGCGTCATCATCGGGCCGTCGAAAGACATCCCGGCCCCCGATGTGAACACCAACGCGCAGACCATGGCGTGGATGATGGACACATACTCCATGAACGAAGGCTCCACCGCCACCGGGGTGGTCACCGGCAAGCCCATTTCGCTGGGGGGCAGCCTCGGCCGCGTCGAAGCCACGGGCCGCGGTGTGTTCGTCACCGCTTGCGAAGCGGCGCGCGACTGCAATATCGATGTGTCGCAGGCGCGGATCACCGTGCAGGGGTTCGGTAACGTAGGCGGTACGGCGGCACGCCTGTTCCACGAAACCGGCGCCAAGGTCATCGCCGTGCAAGACCACACGGGTACCGTGTACAACCCGGCCGGCCTGGACGTGCACAAGCTCTTGTCGCATGTCTCGCAGAAAGGCGGCGCGAGCGGCTTCAGCGGCGGCGAAGCCCTCGATAACGCGCAGTTCTGGGAATTGGAAACCGATTTCCTGATCCCCGCCGCCCTGGAAGGGCAGATCAACCAGTCCAACGCCCACAAAGTGCGTGCCAAGGTCGTGGTCGAAGGCGCCAATGGCCCGACCACCCCCGAGGCCGACGACATACTGCGTGAAAACGGCGTGTTCGTGGTGCCCGACGTGCTGGCCAACGCCGGCGGCGTGACGGTCAGCTACTTCGAATGGGTGCAGGATTTCTCCAGCTTCTTCTGGAGCGAGGAAGAGATCAATCACCGCCTGGAGCGCCTGATGCGCGAAGCCTACGCGGCGGTGTCGCAAATGGCCAAGGAACACAAGGTGACGCTGCGTACCGCGGCCTTCATCGTGGCTTGCACGCGCATCCTGCAGGCGCGCCAGGTGCGCGGCTTGTACCCCTGAAGTAGAAACGTAGGCGGGTATCAGTCGTTCATTGTGCGCCGTGCGACCCGCCCGGGAATGAAACAACTGCGGCTCGACCGGGGACGCCGCGGAGCCGGCTTTGCCGGTCCGCCAGCGTCGCCCCCTCAAGGGGGAAGCGCGTAGCGCTCGGGGGTGGGTATTTTATGCGGGCGGCAGGAACTCGGGCCGTAGAATGCCCTGCAGTTCTGTGTACGGGATCAGCAGTTCCGGCTCTCCGTGCGAGTACGGCGCGATCGAATAGGCGTCGTACTTGATCACCATGCCTTCGGGCGTCAGGGCGAAATTATTGCTTTCCTGGAACGGCCACATGCGGTTGTATGCCTGGGGGTCGCGCTGCGCGTCCGGGTTCTGCGCCAGCCAGGCGGCGTGGGCGCGCTGCAGCGCCTCGACGAACGCGGGGTGCGCGCCAGACTGCAGCGCTTCGTCCAGGGCCAGCACACGCGATTGATCGCGCTGCCAGTTCAAGTATTGGGTGGCGGGAATGCCATGCGCGGCGCCGGTCAGGTATTGGCCGGTATGCAGTTCGACCGCCACGATATTGCCCACCACCGCTTTCACGCTGGCCTTGAAGACCGTGAGATCGCGCGATTGCGCGGTTTGCCAGAAGTACTGCGTGTATTCGGACAGCGTGCCATACGGGCGAGGGCGGTCCGGGTCGACGCCCGTCATGTAGGCCAGAACATGATCGACCAGCTCGGTCAGCTTCGGAATGTCCGGGAAAGCCACGCTGTCGATCTCGATGCGCGGGCACTGGCCTTCGCATCCGGGCTTGGCGCCTTGCCATTGGATCTTTTCCACCGCCAGCCCGGCCACCTGGGTATCGGTCGTGGTGGGCTGCGGCGTGGCGGAAGGCAGGCTGATGTTGCCTGACGGCGAACTGGCGCAGCCGGCCAGCACGGCCAGCACGGTGCCCGCCATGTACATGCGCGCACGGCGCGGCGTGCCGGAGAGAGCAGGGAAGAATCGCATCACGGTACCTGGGCAGTCCATTCGGGGCTGGAAAACTTGTGCTGAGCCTGCCGCCTGGCCTCTTCCAGAGTGGCCTCGGCCAGTTGCACCGGAGTCAGCGGGGCCAGGCTACGGAAAGTCTGCAGCATGCGTTCGATGATGGTGTCGCGTGCCAGGCCGGTCTGGCTGCGCAGCGGATCGACCCGCTTCTTGGCGCTGGTAGTGCCCTTGTCGGACAGCTTCTCGCGGCCGATGCGCAAGACCTGCACCATTTTGTCGGCGTCGATGTCGTAGGACATGGTCACGTGATGCAGCACTGCGCCGGCGCGGCGGGCCTGGGCAGCGCCGCCGATCTTGCCGCTTTCCGAGGCAATGTCGTTCAACGGCTGGTACCAGGCCTTGATGCCCAGTTCGTGCAGGGCACGGATCACCCAGCCGTCCAGGAACTCGTACGACTGCTGGAAACTCAGGCCCTGCACCAGGGCCTGCGGCACGCTGAGCGAATACGTGATGGTATTGCCGGGTTCCACGAACATGGCCCCGCCGCCGCTGACGCGCCTGACCACGGTGACGCCATGGCGCTGTGCGCCTTGCGGATCGACCTCGTTTTTCAGCGACTGGAAGCGCCCGATGATGACCGCCGGCTGCGACCATTCCCAGATGCGCAGCGTTGGGGGCCGCACGCCCGCGCCGACCTCGTCGGTAATCACGGCATCCAGGGCCATGTGCAACGCGGGAGGCTGCGGGCCTTCATGGATGAGCTGCCATTGATAGTCGTTCCAGTGGGTGCGGGTGTTCATTGGCGTACCTTGGCGCTCCGCACGCCGGTATTCGCCGTCGGGGCGGCCCGGCGGGCTCATGCTACGGCCCTTCGGACGGTGATCGCGACCGCTTGTGGCGAGAATCCGAACAACTCTGCGCCGCTGGGCAGGCCGTCCTGTACGGCCTGGGCCAGACGGGATTCATCGGCATCGGCCGGCAGGCCGCACAAAGCCTGGTTGATGTTTTCCAGGGCCTCGGGCGGCTCAAGGAAAAAATCTCCGCTCAGGCGTACGCCGGCCAGCCTGCCGTCTTCGACTTCGAGATCGACGACCACCAGTTTGCCGCCAGGGACTTTGTATTCGCCATGCATAGAGATCGGACTCCGGATCAGGCGGCCAGTTCCAGCTTCATGCCTTCATGGGTGGCCACGAACCCCAATGATTCATAAAAACGCCGGGCATCGGCGCGCGTCTTGTCAGTAGTCAGCTGGACTATGCCGCAGCCTCGTTCGCGGCATTGTCCGAGGGCCCATTCAAACATGGCGCGGCCCGTGCCCGCGCCGCGTTCGCTGGCCGCCACGCGCACGCTCTCGATCTGGCCGCGCCACAGGCCGCGGCGCGACAGGCCGGGAATGAAGCTCAGTTGCAGGCAGCCGACTACGGTGCCGGCGCGCTCGGCCAGCGCCAGCAATTGATTGGCATCGCGTTCAATAGCCTCGAACGCCTGTACGTAGCAGGCAGCGGCGGGTACCGACGGGTCTTCCCGGGCGCTGCCCAGCATATCGTCGGCCAACAGGGCCACAATGGTATCCAGGTCGGACGCGCGAGCGCGCCGAAATTGCAGGGAAGTATCGGACATGGGCTGCTCAGCGCACGTTCTGCGCCGTCTGGCCGAACAGGATACGGCGCGATTCTTCGGTATGCACCGACGGCGCGCTGTTGATTTCCTTGGCCTTTTCGTAGGCGCGCTGCGTGGCGGGCCGGGCCTGGATGGCCTGGAACCAGCGCTGCAGGTGCGGAAAGTCGTTCAGATCCTGGCCTTGCCGCTCGTGCGGCACGACCCAGGGGTAGGCCGCCATGTCGGCAATAGAGTATTCGCCCGCCACGAATTCGCGGTCGGCCAGCCGCTTGTTCAGCACGCCATACAGGCGGTTGGTTTCATTCACATAGCGGTTGATGGCGTATTCGATGCGCTCTTGTGCGTAGCCCGAGAAGTGGTGGTTCTGGCCGGCCATGGGGCCCAGGCCACCCATTTGCCAGAACAGCCACTGCAGGGTGTCTGCGCGGGCGCGCAGGTCTTGCGCAATGAATTTGCCGGTTTTTTCGGCCAGGTAAAGCAGGATGGCGCCCGATTCGAACAGCGCGACCGGCGCGCCGCTATCGGCAGGCGCCTGGTCGACGATGGCGGGGATGCGGTTGTTCGGCGCAATGGCCAGGAAATCGGGCTGGAACTGCTCGCCTTTGCTGATGTTGATGGGAATGATCCGGTACGGCAACCCGGTTTCCTCGAGAAACATCGTGATCTTGTGGCCGTTGGGGGTGGTCCAGTAATAGAGGTCGATCATGGCGCGGATCCTTCAGCAACAAGGCCGCCCGAGGCGGACGGCGCGTAGGCGACCATGATAGCGGGTTGCTGGCGCGGGGGGGCCGCAAGCCCCGCCGCGCGTGTAGGCCTTTGCACCGTCGCCCCGGCGTCAGGCCGAATTCGGCCGGGTCGGCCCTGCGCCTTGGTGCGATCCGCCGCGCCGGGCGGGAAAGCGCCAGTTCAGGCTGACACCTGCCGCGGCCAGCAGGATCAGGCTGACCCCGGCCACCTGCGACCCTGCCAGGCGCTGGCCGTACACCATGTAGTCCAGCAGGATGGCCACTGCCGGATAGATGAATGCCAGCGCCGCCACCGATGTGGTGGGCAGCTTCTGGATGGCCGAATACAACAGGATGTACGTCAGGCTGGTATGAAGCAGGCCGATTGCCACCAGCATGCCCCATTGGGCCGGCGCAGCGGGCAGGGCGCTAAAATCCACCATGGGCAGGAGCAGCAGCGCCCCCAGGCTGACCTGGACCAGCGCCAGCACGTGGGGGGCGATATGCTTGAGCCGCTTGACGATGATCGAGGTCACCGCATACAGCGCGCCTGCGCCCAGCGCCAATGCCAGCCCGTGCAAGTACCCGCCGGCCTGCGCCAGTTCGCCCGGCTCGATGCGTAAGACCAACACCAGTCCGCCAAAGGCCATCACTGACCAGCCCAGCTTGCCCAGCGTGGGCCGTTCGCCCAGGAAGATGGCCCCCAGCGCAATCAGGAAGAACGGCTGGAAGTTGTATACCGCCGTGGCCAGCGAAATGGATGCCAGTCCATAGGACGAGAACAGCAACACCCAGTTCAGCACGATGGCCACCCCTGCCACCAGGGTCCAGCCCAGCGTGGCGCGCGTGAAGATGCCTGGCCGCAGCAGTCCGCGCGCCAGGCAATAGGCCAGCAGGCCCAGCGCGCCGAACACGCAGCGGAAAAACACCACATTCCAGGCACTTTGGCCGGATTCCAGCACGAATACCCCCACCGTGCCCGAGATCGCCATGGCGGCAGCCATTTGCGCCAGGCCGCCGCGTTCGCTTGTTGTCTTCATCGAATGACTCCTGAATGGCGCTACGCTGCGCCGATATCGATGAGTAAATTATCCTAGGCGGTATTGCGGCATAATAGGCACAATCAGCGGAATTTCTAACCAACTACCTTCGTTTCAGTGATTTTTATGACAGACCACCTAAATATCGAAAATGACGTACTGGATGGTATCGACCGACGCCTGGTGCAGCTGCTGACCACCAACGCTCGTACCACCACCGCCGACCTGGCACGCCAGGTCGGCATGTCGGCCCCCAGCGTGGCAGATCGCCTGCGCCGGCTGGAAGAATCGGGGGTGGTGCGAGGCTATACGCTGGATGTAGATCCGGTGGCGCTGGGATACACGCTGACGGCAATCGTGCGCATCCGTCCGCTACCAGGGCAGTTGCGCAAAGTCGAGAAGTTGATCGCCGGCATCGGCGAGTTCGTCGAATGCGACAAGGTCACCGGCGACGACTGCTTCATCGCACGGCTGCTGCTGAAGTCCATTTCGCAGCTGGATGGGGTGCTGGATCGAATTACTGAATATGCCGAAACCAATACAGCCATCGTCAAGTCCAGCCCGGTACGGCGGCGCTTGCCGCCACTACAGGCCACGCGGCCTTAACGACCAAGGCCCCCGTGCGGCATCAGCTTGCCGTTTCGCAGGCGGCCAGGACGTCGTCTTTCAGGGCCGTAGGCTTGTCGGTGGGCGCGTAGCGCTTGATGACTTGCCCATCGCGGCCCACCAGGAACTTGGTGAAGTTCCATTTGATCGCCTCGGTACCCAGCACACCGGGCTTTTCGCCCTTCAGCCAGCGGTACAGCGGGTGCGCGCCAGGGCCATTGACCTCGATCTTGGCATACACAGGAAACGTCACGCCGTACTGGGTCGTGCAGAACTCGCGGATGGCAGCCTCGTCGCCGGGCTCTTGGTGCCCGAACTGATTGCAGGGAAAGCCCAGCACTGTCAGCCCGGCCGCACGATAGTCGCGGTATAGCGCTTCCAGGCCGGCATACTGCGGCGTGAACCCGCATTGCGATGCCACGTTCACCACCAGCAGCACCTGTCCGCGGTATGCGTCCAGCGCCTGCTCGTCGCCATTCATGTCCAGGGCGGAAAAATCGTAGATTGTGCTCATGGCGAAACCCTCATGTAGCGGGCCGCCGCACTACCCATGGCAACCCATGCCTTCAGTGTAGCGCCGCGCGATGGCGATTTCCCTTGGTGCAACCCTGGCTATGCGTTTGGTTACGGTGTCTTGACCTATGATGCATCCATGCGCACGCACCCGGAGCACACTATGGACGGCCTGATCGAACGACTGGAAGCAATGCTGGCCCAAGGGCAAGACAACCTGCTTCTGCGCTTTTCGCTGGGCAAGGCATATGCCGAGCGCGAGGCCTACGGCACAGCCATTCCCCATCTGCGCGCCGCGCTGGCCTTCGACCCGGGCTACTCGGTGGCCTGGAAATGGTTGGGCAAGGCACAGCAAGGGCAGGGCGACCTGGCCGGCGCCCGGGCGTCCTGGCAAGCCGGGGTCGATGCCGCGCAGGCGCGCGGCGACCAGCAGGTGGTCAAGGAATTGCAGGTGTTCCTCAAGCGCCTGGATCGCGCCCAACATATGTAAAACCTATGAATATATGTGTCCCGCGCGTCCGCACGGGATGCAGGCATATTGACGCGCCCGGCTGGCCGCTCTGTAATCAGGGCGCATCGCGACACACCGACGAATGGAAAATTTGATGGACTCCCGCCCGCTACCGCCCAACGGGCAATCCCGCACCAGCAAGACCGCGCGCGATGCGCTGCAGGGCTTGTGGCGCGCGTTGGATATGCCCGACGAAGCCATGGATTACGTCGACCTGTCGGGCGGCGAACCGGTGCTGCCTTCTTCGTTCGCGGTGGGCACGGCGGCCCAGGCCAGCATGGCGGCGGCGGCGCTCGCGGCGGCTGAATTATGGACTCTGCGGGGCGCGCCCCGGCAACGCGTGGCGGTCGATATGCTGCACGCGGCCCAGGAATGCCGCAGCTATTTCACGCTCGATGGCGTGGCGCCCGAAGTGCATGACAAGCTCACCGGCGTGTACCGGTGCGGCGATGGCGGCTGGGTACGCATCCATGCCAACTTTGCTCACCATCGCGATGGCGCGCTCGCCTTGCTGGGCTGTCCCACGGGCCCGTCCACGACACGGCAGGCGGTCGAGCAGGCCTTGTCGCAACGGCGCGCGCTCGACGTCGAGCAAGAGGCCGCCGACGCGGGATTAGTGGTGGCCGCCATGCGTAGTTTCGAAGAATGGGACCGGCACCCCCAATGCCTGGCGCTGGCCGGCCAGCCGGTCATGACTGTCGAGCGCATCGGTGAGGCCGACCCCAGGCCCTTGCCGCGCTATACGCACGACGCCCGGCCGCTGAAAGACATCCGGGTGCTCGACCTGACGCGCATCATTGCCGGCCCCGTATGCGGCCGCGCGCTCGCGGCTTACGGTGCCGACGTGATGCTGATCAATTCGCCGCACTTGCCCAACATCGAAACGATCGCTGAAACCAGCCGTGGAAAGTTGTCGGTGCACGCCGACCTGGAAACCGCCGATGGGCGCATCGCCCTGGCCAATCTGCTGCGCAGCGCCCATGTCTTCGTGCAGGGATACCGGCCTGGCGCGATGCAAGCGCTGGGCTTCGGACCGCTGGAAGCGGCGCAACTACGGCCGGGCATTGTCTACGTATCGCTATCCGCTTACGGCGACAGCGGGCCCTGGGCGCAGCGGCGCGGCTTCGATTCACTGGTGCAAACCGCCACGGGCTTCAACCATGCCGAAGCGCAAGCGGCAGGCGCACCCGCGCCCAAGCCGCTGCCCGTGCAGATACTCGACCACACGTCCGGCCACCTGATGGCGTACGGGGCGCAGGTGGCCCTGGCGCGCCAGGCGACCGAAGGTGGCTCATGGCATGTGCGCGTATCGCTGGCCCAGACGGCGCGCTGGCTGCGATCGTTGGGCCGCGTGGCCAACGGCCTGCAGTGTCCCATGCCGCCGATCGCGGGCTTTCTGGAAACCGGGCCGTCGGGCTTTGGGCAGTTGGCCGCGGTGCGGCATGCGGCACAATTCTCGTTGACGCCGGCGCGCTGGGTGCGGCCTTCGATGCCGCCGGGTTCGCACCCCACGGTGTGGCCATTCAGCTAGGGCCTGCAGACAGGCCTTAGGGGTTTGCCGCCTGCCGCGGCCGGCCGGGTTTGGGTAGACTGTCGGTTTGGGAAAGGAGCACGTATGTCCGCCACCATTTATCACAATCCGCGCTGCAGCACGTCACGCAATGTGCTGCAGATGATCCGCGACGCGGGGATCGAGCCCACGGTCATCGAATACCTGAAATCGCCGCCTTCGCGCCAGACGCTGGCGGGCCTGATCCAGCAATCCGGCCTCAGCGTACGAGAAGCCGTGCGCAGCAAGGAATCGTTGTACCAAGAGCTGGGCCTGGACGCCGCCAACGTGTCCGACGATGAACTGCTCGATGCCATGATCGAGAATCCCATCCTGATCAACCGTCCGTTCGTGGTCACGGAGCAGGGCGCCCGCCTGTGCCGTCCGGCCGAACTGGTGCTGGAAATCCTGCCTGGCGCCACTCGCTGACATCCGCGCCGCCGGGCCGCCGGGCCGCAGCGGCTACTTGCTGGCCTGCGGCTGCTTGGCCCGCCAGTCGCGCAGGGCCTGCAAGGTATTGGCAACGTGGTGGTCCGGGTTCATGTCGGTGTAGGCATACAGGATCTTGCCATCCGGCGAAATCACGTACGACACCCGCTTGGCATAGTCCGGCCGACGGTCGTGCTGCGCATCGTACGCTTTCATGATCGATTGGTCGCCGTCGGCCGCCACGGCGAATTTGCTGCGGCATTCGCTCACCGAGAATTTCTTCAAGGTATCGATATCGTCGGCCGAGACGCCGATGACGGTGGCACCCAGCGCCTTGTAGTCGTCGGTGGCCTCGGCAAAGTTGCGGGCTTCGATGGTGCAGCCCTGCGTGAAGGCAGCCGGATAGAAATACAGAACGACCGGCCCTTGTGCCAGCGCCTGCGCCAGCTTGAAGGTGAACACTTGCCCGCCCAGCGAGGCGGGGGCCGAGAAATCGGGGGCGGGGGCTCCGGTGGGCAGCTCGGCGCGCGTGGCCAGTGGGGCGGACAGCGCGGCGGTCAATGCCAACCAGGCAAGATGATGCTTCATGGTGGGTCTCCAGGAGTCGTCAAGGCGAGCGCCGGGGCCATGCTCGCCGGACAATGTGCCGCTTCATGCTAGCACCAATGCAAACGGGGCCGCTCGCGCGGCCCCGTCGTGCTTGCCGTAGGCGGGTGCCGGCCTTAGTTCCAGCGACCGCCAGATCCGCCCAGGGCAAAACGGCCTGCGCCCATGAACGCCACGGCCAGCGCACTGAACAGGAACATGCCCTGTAGCTCCAGGGCCCAACCACCTTGTTGGGTGAGGCCGGACAGTTGTCCCGTGTGCGCCAACAGAATGGCCGCCACCATGTTTATCACGATAAACAGGGCACCCAGGCGGCTATAGATACCCAGGATGACGAGCAGCGGCCCGATGACTTCACCCACGTAGGCGCCATACGCCAGAAAGCCGGGCAGGCCGTTTGCGGACAGCATGCCGGATATGCCGCCCACGCCGCTCGATAGCTTCATCAGCCCGTGCATCAGTACCAGAATGCCCACGCTCAGGCGCAGGATCAGCTTGCCGGTGTCATCAGATTTGATCATGGTGATTCTCTTTGTTTGTTCAGGAGGAAAAGCCCGTAATCAGAGCCCGCCGGACCGGCATGGTTCCCGCGCCGTGAGCGCACTCATTATTGCAAATCTTTCGCCAATGGCAAGGGTATACCCCAGCGGGCGGCAATACGCCAGCCCCGCGAGACCGGTGCAACACTTTTCTGCTAAGGTGAAGTCGTGTCGTTCCGACCTCGACCAAAGGAGGCCCGTTCATGTCTCGCGTCATGTCCGACCCCTGGTGTTCTGGCGTGATACCTCCGTATATGCTGGATCGCCTGGCGCAGCATGCCAGCCCGCGCGTACGCCAGCGCGCCCTGGCCACCTTGCGCATCGAACAGCAAGAGCGCAGCCTGCGCGCCATCCAAGGCACAGCCGCAGCCAGTGCCCGCTTGCCAGCCGCAACAATATTGTCGCCGGGCCATGTCAGCCGCGCCGTGTTCAACGCGGCCAACGGAACCAACTTGCCCGGCCAATTGGTGCGGGCCGAAGGCCAGCCGCCCAGTGGCGATGCGGCGGTCGACGAAGCCTACGAGCACCTGGGGGCCACTTACGAGCTGTTCTGGCAGGTGTATCGCCGCCATTCCATCGACAATGCAGGCCTGCCGCTGATCGGTACCGTGCATTATGGCGACGACTACGACAACGCCTTCTGGAATGGCACGCAAATGGTGTTTGGCGATGGCGATGGCGAAGTCTTCAACCGCTTCACCCTGGCAGTCGATGTGGTGGGACATGAGCTGTGCCACGGCGTCGTCGACCATGAAGCCGGCCTGCGCTATCAGGGGCAATCGGGTGCGCTGAATGAATCGCTGTCGGACGTGTTCGGTTCGCTGGTCAAGCAGCATCGTGCCGGCCAAAGCGCCGAACAGGCCGACTGGCTGATCGGTGCCGGCCTGTTCACCGCGGCCGTCAATGCCCGGGCGCTGCGCTCGATGGCCCAGCCGGGCTCTGCCTATGACGATCCCGCCCTGGGCAAAGATCCGCAGCCCGGCCACATGCAAGATTACGTCGACACCGCCGACGACAACGGCGGCGTGCACATCAACTCGGGCATTCCCAATCGGGCGTTCTATCTGGCCGCCACCGCATTGGGCGGGCCGGCCTGGGAACGGGCCGGACGTGTCTGGTATGACACCCTGCGCGACAAGCGGCTGGGTGCCCAGGCCGATTTCGTGGCGTTCGCCACATTGACGGTCGAGGCCGCCAGCGCCGACTCGCCCACTCACCAGGCGGTGCACGAGGCATGGCGCCAGGTCGGCGTACTGCCATGATCGAACTGCCTTCCTTGTCAGATGCCACGCTGGTGCGGGTATCGCGCCAGGGCGGCATTGCCTATGTGCCAGGGCGGGCCGCGCCACGCGATATCGACCTGCGCGCCTGTCCCGAAGACGTGCGGCGCGACGTATGCCAGGCACTGCAGCAGGCCGCGCCGCTGGCGACGGGCGAGGCCGAGCCGGGCGGCGACCAGCGCTACTTCCGCATCGAGATCTGGTTTGTGGATGACACCGCCACCGTGCGGTTCCAGGTTCCCGAGACACGGGCGCCCGAACCGTTGCTGCGCCTCTGGAAGGGCTTGTGAACCGTGCCCGACTGATGGCCCGGTAAGGCTTACGCCACCATTTCCGGCAAATGAGGGGTCCAGAAAGCACGATCGGGCAAGGGCCCGATTGCAGCGGCCAGGTTGTCGCGCATGTGCGCGGCCCGGCCCGTGCCGGGAATCGCGCACGTGACCGCCGCGTGGCTCAGCACGAACTTCAGCAGTAATTGCGGCCAACTGGCCGCCCCGATCTCGGCGGCCCAAGCCGGCAACGGGCGGCCTTGCATGCGGCGCAGCAAGCCACCACCGCCGAACGGACGGTTCACCAGCACGGCTACCCCGCGCTCGGCTGCCAGCGGCAGCAGGCGTTGTTCGGCAGCACGGTCATCGGCGGAATAATTGATCTGCAGGAAGTCCAGCCGTTCCGCGCGCAGCACGGCCTCGACGTCGTCGTAGGCGCTGGCAGTGTAATGGGTGATGCCCACATAGCGCAGGCGCCCCTGGGCCTGCCAATCGCGCAGCACGGGCAGGTGAGTGCGCCAGTCCAGCAGGTTATGGATTTGCATCAAGTCGATGCGCGGGGTGCGCAACAGCTTGAACGAGTCTTCCATCTGGGTAATGCCGGCGCTGCGGCCCTGGGTCCAGACCTTGGCCGCCAGGAAGGCACGCGCATGGCTGTTCGAGGCCGCCAGCAATTGGCCGGTGACCGCTTCTGCGCGGCCGTACATGGGCGAACTGTCGAGCACGGACCCGCCGGCGGCGAACAGGGTCGACAGCACGTCGGCCAGTTCCTGGTATTCGGTGCTGCCTACATCCACGTCGAAGCCGCGGTACGTGCCACAACCGACGATGGGCAGGGGCTCGCCGGATACGGGAATGGAGCGGGAGGGCAAGGGCGAAGCGGCTGCCGAGGCCGTGGCAGGGCCCAGCCTGGCCAAGGCCGCGCCGCCGGCGGCGCCGGCCGCCAGTCGCAGGAATCGGGCACGGGTCATGCCTGATGGCGCAAAAGGGGAAGCAGTGGGCATGTCGGGCTCCGGAGGCCGCGGCCAGGCTATTTCACCAACGTGACAGGCACTTCCGCCAGCGCGATGACTTTGTTGGCGACCGAACCCAGCAGGATGCCTGGCAGGGCGCTCAAGCCGCGCGTACCCATGACGATATGGGCGCATTGCTGCGCACGGGCATAGGCGGCGATGGTTTGCGCCGATTGGCCGGGCTGCACGGCCGTAACAAACGGCACGCCGCTTTGCTCGGCAATTTTTCGTGCATCGGCCAGCGCCTTGGTGCCTTCTTCGTTGTAGTAATCCTGGATTTCCTGTTTGTCCAGGAACATGCGGGCGTGGCCGGACAGGATGGGCAAGGGCACGTTCAACAAGTGCAGTTCGGCTTCGCTCTGCTGCCCGGCCATGGCGATGGCCGCCTGCAGCGCGCGCGTTGCGCATTCGGAACCGTCGATGGGAACTAGGATCTTGAACATAGGCTGCTCCGTGAAGTAGGGGACGGGTAGGAACCTCTGTTTCAGGATAGCGGATCAGGCTGAGGGTCTATTGACCGACGTCAAGCGCGGCGGGCAATCATTGCCGTAGCGCCTGGACCGACTCGGGGGTGACGTCGGCAGCCTGTCCGCCCCAACGGGCACGCAGATAATTGGACAAGTCAGCCAACTGCGCATTTGTCAGTGTACCGGCAAAGCCGGGCATTGCCTGCATGGCGGCGGTGCCTGGAAAATCCTGCGCCTTGATGCCGTCGAGCATCACCGCGACCAGGTTGTGCGCATCGGGGTCGCGCAAGGTGGCATTGCCTTGCATGGCAACTGCCACCCCGGGCTTGCCTTCGCCCTCGAAACCATGGCAGCCGGCACACAGCGCGGTATACAGGCCCTTGCCGCTGTCGCGCAGCCGCGGTTCGACCTGCGCCGGTTGTACCGCCTTGGGTGCGGGCGGCGTATCGCCCAGCAGGTAGGTGGTCAGGGCTGCGATATCTTGCTTGGCCAGGTGCTGTGTGCTCAGGTGCACCACCGGGAACATTTCATCGAACACCGCGCCTTGCGGGGCGATGCCGGTGGCGAACAGGATGTTCAGGTCATCGGCCGTCCAGCCCCGCGAGGCAAGGCCGGCGGGCGAGATATCGGGCGCCTTGATGCGGCCCAGGGCGCCACCCTGCAAAGGCTGGTCGGGATCGAGCTGGCCCAGCTTCCCGCGCGGCGTGTGGCATTCGGCGCAATGACCCAGCGCACCGGCCAGGTAGCGGCCGCGCAGCCAGGCCTGCGAACTGCCTTGCGAGGCATCGGGCAGGCTGTCTTCCAGGAACAGCCAGTCCCAGAACCGCACGCCGAAGCGCAGGTTATAGGGAAAATCGAGCTCGGGTTCGCGGTTGGGCACGGCCGCGGGCTTGACGGTGCGCAGGTACGCAAACATGGCGTCGCTGTCGGCGCGGGTCAGTTGACGGTACGAGGTGTAGGGCATGGCCGGATACAACTGCCGGTCCGGCGCCACGCCATCGTGTAGCGCAGCGTAGAAATCGTCGGCGCTCCAGTTGCCGATGCCATTTTCGGCGTCGGGCGTGATGTTGGTGCCGTAGAACTTGCCGAACGGCGAAGCCAGTGGCACGCCGCCCGCGAAGGGCGCGCCATCGTCGGCCGTATGGCAGGCCGCGCAATCGGCCGCCTGCACCAGGTAGCGGCCACGCAGCAATTGATCCTGGCCAGCGGCGATTGGCGGGGAGGGGGGCGGGAGCGGGTCGTCCTGCCGGCCACAGGCGGCCAGCGCAGCCAGGCCGGCGGCCGCCAACATGGCGCGCATCGGAAGCAAATGTGCCATGGTCAGACTCCGGTCGTCAGGCCGGGCGTGTTCAGCACCACGTCTTTTACGGCCTGGTGATAGCGGACATAGCCGGTGCAGCGGCAGATGTGGTGGTCCAGCGCCTGGGTGACAGCCTGCTCGACCTGCGCCCGCTCGATGGGGTGGCGTTGCAGCCGTTCGACCAAGACCGTGGCAGCGTTGACGAAGCCCGGCGTACAGTAGCCGCACTGGAAACTGTAGTGATCCAGGAATTTCTGCTGGATGGGCGACAGGGCCACGACTTCGCCCTGCACATTGCGCCGGCCATGCGCCTCTACGGTGCGCACGTGCTTGCCCTGGAAGAACAGGGCGCCTGTAATACAGGTGCGGATTTCTTCGCTGGTGCCGTCGGGCTTGTCCAGGATGACGACGCAGGCATGGCAGATGCCCTGGCCGCAGCCCAGCCGCGATCCGGTCAGCGCCACGTACTCGTGCAGGAAGTCGATCATCATCAGGTTGGCCGGCACTTGCAGGGGGCCAACGGCCTGGCCGTTGATGGTCAGGCTGAGGGGTTCGGTGGGGATGCTCATGCCAGGGCCTCCAGTATGTGCCCGGGGGTGACGGGCAAGGCGGTAAACCTGTGGTCGATGGCATGGGCCAGGCCATTGACGATGGCGCCAACGATGGGAATCATCACGACTTCGGCCACCCCCTTGGGTGGGTCGGTCTCGGACAGCGGGGGCAATATGTCGGCCGTCTGCGTCCACAAAGCCACGTCGCTGGCCAGCGGCAAGTGATAGCGGTTGAAATTCCAGGTGCCATCGCCGGGGCCGTCTTCATACAAGGGCAGGTATTCGTGCAGGGCGTGCCCGATGCCCATGGCCAGCCCGCCTTGCAGCTGGCTGGATACCAGTTCGGGCGAGATCATGTTGCCGCATTCCATCAACGAATGGTGCGTAAGCAGTTCGACCTTGCCCGTGGCCTCATGCACAGCCAATTCAACCAGCGATCCCACAGCGGTGTAGTAGGTGACGGCCGCGTTGTTGCGCTGCACGGGCGGGATGAACACCTGCGTGCGCTCGATCATGCGGTAGCCGCTGGCACCTGGTTCGCCCGCATCCTGGGCGGGGGCGGGCTGGCCGGCCCCGGCGCCATGGCGCAGCGCCAGGCCGTCCAAAGGCAGGCGCTGTACTTGGCCGTTTACCGGAAAGTCGGCCTCGGTCCACTGCCAGCGGTTGAAACCATGCACCACCGCGCCCGTTACCAGGCCCATTTCGTGCGCGCGCTGTGCCAAGCGGGCCAGCGGCAAGGGCTGCATGCCCGCACAGGTAAGCGCGCCTTCCACCCAGCGTGCATCTTCGGGCCGCACGACCAGCGGCGCGGCCTGGCCGCCGCCCAGGCCGTGCTGCCAGAAATCCAGGGCGGCGGGCCACAGGCCATGCAGAAAGACCACACGGGCCGCTTCTCGCGTCGTGTGGCCGAAATAGAAGGCCGAATTGGTGGCACTGGACGGCGACGCAAAGGCGGGGGTCCAGTGCGGGTCGCGCGACAGGGAGTCTTGTTCGTGCTGGCTTATCAAGTAGGGATCGCCGCTGGCCTGCATCGGCAGTTCGGGCCAGTCGGTGACCGAGGTGAGCACCTGCGTGGCGGGCATGCCCAGCCATTGGACACATATCAGCGCTTGCGAAGTGCTCATGCCGGTACCGATCTCGGTGCCGCTATGGAACAGGCTGATGCGGCCCTGCGGATCGATCTCGACACGCGCGAACGACGACTCGGCCCCGGTACCGAAGTCTTTCTGCACGCAGGCGAAACCCACGCCGTAGCGCTGGCCTGGATGCTTGGCCTCGTAGTTCTTTTTCTGCACGGCCCGGCTGGTCCACAAGGGATGCCCGGCCGCCTTCCGCAGGATTTCGTCGGCCCGCACAGCGCCGGCGGGTATGGCGCCTTGCGTGTTTTTCATGCCCGACTGCAGCACGTTGCGCAAGCGGAACTCGATGGGATCGAGTTGCAGCAGTGCCGCCATTTCGTCGACCATCATCTCGGTGGCGGCCATGCTCTGCAGGGTGCCATAGCCGCGCGCCGAGCCGGCATCGATGGCGCGGCTGGCAAGGGCCACCGCCGTCAAATCGTTCTTGGGAAAATAGTAGATCGATTGCGCCGCGGTGGCGCCCACCATGGCGACCGACGGCGAGAAGTTGGCGCGGCCGCCGCCGTTGGCCTCGAAATGCCCCTGGAAAGCCTGCATCAGGCCTGTCTTGCGATCGACACCGATGCGATAGTGCATGGCGAAGGCATGGCGCTTGAGCGAGGTCTGGAACTGTTCGTAGCGATCGTTGGCGATGCGCACCGGCCGCCCCTCGCCATACAAGGCGCAGACGACCCCATAGAAGGGCATGTTGCAGTGGTCTTTCGAGCCGTAGCCCACCGTATAGCAGGGGTGCAGGAACACCTTGCGTACCGGGTAGCGCCCCTTCGCGGTCATTTCGACGGTACTCTCGGCCACTTCCTGCGGCGATTGCGTGGGCACCACCATATGCAGGGCCTGGGCGGCTGCGTCGTACCAGCAATTGGCGTTGTCGGGTTCCAGCGCGGCGGTGTCCACCGATTGGGTCTGGTAGTCGCGCTGCATGACCAGCCAGTCGGCTGGCGGCTGGTCGAGTTCGGCAGCGATCTGCCCGGCGTAGTACATGCCCTGTTCGCCCAGCTTGCCATGGTCGACGCCGTCAGGCCACACCGGCAGGTGCTTGCGCATGGTGCTGGGAAAAATGGGCGCGTCCTTCAGGCTGGAATAGACATCGTCGTCGTATCCCGTGGCCCCGCCAATGCGCACGTAGCGGAACGTGCCCCATGGATCGCGCTGCAGCGGGCCGGTGTGCTCGCCATAGCGCACTACATCGTCGCGGAACTTGAGCTTGTCTTTGGCATACCGGAAACGCACGAAGTCGTGGTAGATCAGGATGGCCACGGCATGGCCCAGATAGGCAGGCGTCTTGCCTGGCGGCAACAGCATGTCGTCGCCATAGAACGCCGGAAAGGCCAGTTGGTCGCGCGCCAGGTCTTGGGCGGTCACCATCCGGTCGGGTTTCAGGTCGGGCTCCAGTACCGACAGATCCAGGCCGGCGTAGGTCCGGTCGGCCAGGGTGGTGCGCAGGATCAGGGCATGCGATTGCTGGCGCGGCCAATTGGGCAGGTCGCGCGCGCGGATGTCGCGGGCGAAGATCTTCGAGCCCGTTACCTTGGCAATGCCGTCGATGCGAAAGCGGGCGCGGCCATCGGCGGCGTTCCATTGCACCGGTGTCAGCAATTGCTGCTCGAACAGGGCCGCATAAGCCTTGCTGCCCAGCGGGGCAACATAGATCGTCACGCCGCCAATCACTGCGGTTTTCAGGAACGAGCGGCGAGACGGGCTGGCAAGGGGCATTACGGCACTCCTGGTGGTGGCATCCAGAGCCGGCGCGATAATGCGCCGGGCGGGCGCGGCTAGGAAGCCGGATCGGCCTTGAGGTGCGGTGCTCCGCCAGGCAGGCTGCCTACATCGAGGTACGACGAGGCCTGCGCGGTGCCCAGCGAATTGCGTACCCACACCAGTTCGCCGGCTACCGCCACGGCGATCTCGGCCGGCGTGCGGCTGGCGATGCGCAGGCCTACCGGGCCATGCAGGCGTGCGATCTGGGCATCGTCCAGGTCGAATTGGCGCAGGCGTTCGCGCCGCTTGGCCTGGTTGGGGCGCGAACCCAGCGCACCCACATAGAACGCCGGCGATTTGAGGGCTTCCAGCAAGGCCATGTCGTCGAGCTTGGGGTCGTGGGTCAGGGCAACGATGGCCGTACGTTCATCTACGCCGATTTCGAGCACAGCGTCGTCGGGCATGCTGGTCAACAGGGTGCAGTGCGGGGCATTCCAGCCGGCGTACAGCTCTTCGCGCGGGTCGCAGACCAGCACGCGAAAATCAAGCATGGTGGCAATGCCGCACAGCGCGTGCGCGGTCTGGTTGGCGCCGATGATCAGCAGCCGCCACTGCGGGCCATACACCGCACGCAGGATCCGGCCGTCAAAATCGGGGCCGTCGGATGGCTCCGCGGGTGCCAGCGTACAGCTACCGGTTTGCAGGTCCAGCGTGCGCGCCACCAGTCGTTGTTCGTCGATGCCGGCAAGTACGGGGTCGAGCCATTGCGCGTCAGCCAACGGTTCGACCACCAGGCGCAGCGTGCCGCCACAGGGCAGGCCGAAGCGAGCGGCCTCGTCGCCGGTCACGCCGTAGGTCACACGTTCTGGGTGGGCCGGTAGCTGGCCCGCCTGGGCCCGCGCGATCAGGTCGTCTTCGACGCAACCGCCTGACACCGAGCCGATCATGCGGCCATCGCCGCGTAGCGCCATCAGCGCGCCTGCCTGGCGGGGAGCCGAACCCCAGGTCTGTGCCACGGTGGCCAGATGTACGGCGTGGCCCTGGGCTACCCAGTCGCGCGCCTGGCGCAAGACGTCCATGTCTAGAGGATTCATCCGGAAGTGTTTCCTGTGAGCAGGTCTTGGGGGGTATCGATGTCGTGCAATATACCGGCGTCGTCGCACTCGACTTCCAGGGCGCCATGGCGTTGCAGCAGGCCGCGTGCGCCGGTGTCCCCGTCAAGCTCGGCCAGATCGGGCAGGTAGTTCCCGCCGAACACCACAGGGTGGCCGCGCCGGCCCTGGCGTACCGGTACGACGATGCGGTCGCTGGCCGCCTGTTGCAGCAACAGGCGCAGCGTATCGGGCCGCAGCCAGGGCATGTCAGCCAGCGCGACCACGCAGCCGGGCAGCTGGCCGGCGGGGGCGGGGCGCGTCAAAAGATGCCGGGCAGCCGCGGCCAGCGACACGCCCATGCCACGCGGTGCCGGCGGTGCTTGCAAGAGGGCGCAGCCCAGTCGGGCGAGCAGGGCGGGAAGCTCGGGCGGCCGATCGGCCACCACGGCGATGGTGTCGGGCAGGACAGCCACCAGCGTGCCGGCGCTGGCCTGCGCCACGGCACGGCCGTCAGGCAGGCGGGCCAGCAGCTTGTGCGCCGATTCGCGCACGGCGCGGTAGCGCAGGCCTTCGCCCGCCGCCAGCAAAACGCCCACGCAATGATGCACTGACGAAGTCGAGGACACTATCCCTTCCGTAACCTGGATCTGGGTCCGAGGTTATGCCCGGGTGCCGGGCAACGTCAAGCCGGTTTGTACCGCTGCGGGCCCTGTTCTTCCGGGTTGATATCGACTCGATAGGCCGCCTGCCGGCCTAGTGCCAGGAGCGTTTAACAAGCGTTGAATCGATTGCAGGGAATGACTCGGCTTTTACGACTTCGTTAAACAGCACATAAACGAGCGATTCCTAAGATGCTTCCAACCACCCGAAATCGTGATCTCTCGGTCAGGCGGGGCGGTTGAGGAATATGTAACTTGTGTCATGCCGACCGCCAATCGGGGCGGCGGCAAATTCAGGCCCGCGGCTGTGCCGCGACAAACAGGAGAGGTTTCACCATGAAGAAAAGCGCAATCTATGCAGTTTCGATGTGCCTGGCCCTGGCGGCCGGCGGCGCCTATGCCGGCAATGGCATGCCCAAGAACGACATGAAGAAGGCTGCCATTTCCCATGACAGCACGTTCAAAGGCTACATGAAGAAAGCTGGCCTGTCCCACGACGGCATGTCCAAGGCCGACATGAAGAAGGCTGGCCTGTCCCGCGACGGCATGTCCAAGGCCGACATGAAGAAGGCTTGAAAAAAAGTCGCCTGTGACAGCATGACCCCGGCGGCGCCGGCCTGAAAATGGCCGGCGCCGCCGACGTGTCAGCCGCCCACCAGCACCGGCTTTGTACGGTAGCGGTCGGCAAATACCCTGGCCAGGTTCTCGACTTTGGGCTGATCGTTGATCACGATGTACAGGCTGTCCGGGTGCCGTATCAGGTAGTCCTGGTGATAGTCCTCGGCCGAATAGAAACCCTGCAGAGTTTCGACGGTGGTTGCCAGCGGACGCGGATACGCGCCCGATCGGTCGAGCTGGGCGATGTAGGCCTCGGCCACCCGCCGCTGGGCGGGGTCGGTCGGGAAAATGGCCGACCGGTACTGGGTGCCCACATCCGGCCCCTGCCGGTTGCGCTGGGTGGGGTCGTGCACGACCGAAAAAAAGATCTGCAGTAATTGCCCATAGGTGACGCGGTTGGGGTCGTAGGTAACCTGCACGGCTTCGGCGTGTCCGGTGTGCCCGCCGCTGACCGTGTCGTAACTCGCCGTGGCGGCGCTGCCGCCCGCGTAACCCGACAGGGCCTGTGTGACGCCGTCGACATGCTGGAATACCGCCTGCACACCCCAGAAACAGCCACCGGCCAGCACGGCGGTGGCGGTCCGGGCGTCGCCAGCGGGCAGGTCGGCCACGGGCGGCGGGATTTCGAAGGCAGTCTCGGCTGCCCGGCCAGGCGCCTGCAAGGCAAACCAGGCGGTAGCCGCCACCAGGCCCGCTGCCGCCAGCTTCAGGCAGGCAGTGCGGCGGGAAGGAGAATCAAGCGGCACGGCTTGCCCGGCACGTGGGGATTTCATACGGGAGCTCCTTGGGTCGTCTATTAAGTAGCCGCGGCCGCGAATGCCAGGGCCAGGCCATTCATGCAATAGCGCAATCCGGTGGGCTTGGGGCCATCGTCGAAGACATGGCCCAGGTGCCCGCCGCAGCGGCCGCAATGCACGGCGGTGCGCACCATGCCAAAGCTGCGATCGCGCGTGGTGCCGATGGCATGCGGCAGCGGTTGCCAGAAACTGGGCCAGCCGGTGCCGCTATCGAACTTGGCTGCCGACGAGAACAACACCTGCCCGCAGCCCGCGCAGGCATAGGTGCCATCGCGATGCTCATCGTCCAGCGGGCTGGAATAGGGCCGCTCGGTGCCGGCTTGGCGCAGCACGCCATACTGCGCCGGCGTCAGCAGCGCGCGCCATTCGGCATCGCTGTGTGTGACGGCAAAGGCCTGCTGCGCCGCGCGCGCCTGCCCGCGAGGGCCGGCCAGGGCTCCGAATAATCCAGCCAGGGCAGCGCCGCCGCCCGCGGCCAGGAACAGCCTGCGAGTCGATTTCATGATCCGCTCCATAATGGCCAGCATGGCCTGCATACGGCGGGCCGCGCGGCCGGGGACTTATTTCTTCATACCGTCCTTCGACATGCCGTCCTTCGACATGCCGTCTTTCGACATGCCGTCCTTCGACATGCCGTCCTTCGACATGCCGCCGTGGGACATCCCGTCCTTGGCCATCCCGTCCTTCTTCATGCCGTCCTTGGCCATGCCCTGGTGCCTGGCCATGTTGTCTTTGCTCATGCCATCCTTGGACATCGAGCTCTTGGACATACCATCCTTGCTCATTCCGTCCTTGCTCATTGCGTCGGCCGCATAGGCACCGCCTGCGGCCAGCGCCAGGCACATCGAGACAGCATAGATCGCGTGTTTCTTCATGATGAAATCTCCAGATTGTTGCGGCATGGCCGCGGGGTGAAAAGGCATCAACTGCCACCGAACCAGTTGTATCCCTGGTCTTCCCAATAGCCACCGGGAAATGTGTCGGTGACGTAGATGGCCTGGATATGCTTGGGATTCTTGTAGCCAAGCTTGGTCGGCATGCGCAGCTTCATGGGAAAACCGTATTCGGGCGGCAGCGGCTGGCCGTCGTAGGTCAGGGCCAGCAGGGTTTGGGGGTGCAGCGCGGTAGGCATGTCGATACTGGTGTAGTAATCATCGGAGCACTTGAAGCCCACATACTTGGCCTGCAGGTCGGCGCCAACCTGCCGCAGGAAGTCCGAGAACCGCACGCCGCCCCATTTGCCGATGGCGCTCCAGCCTTCTACGCAGATGTGGCGCGTAACCTGGTCCACCTGCGCCATCGTCCGAAGCTGCGCCAGGCGCCATGGGCGCTTGTCGGCCACTCGTCCGGCAAGTTCCAGCCGAAAGCCGGCCTCATCCACCTGCGGCACGTCCTCAATGCCGTAATAGGCATTGAACGGAAATGGCCGCGTGATCATCGATTCGGGGTAGGTGGGAGCCAGTTGGCCGGGATCGAAAATCCATCCCTGCACCCGGTCGTTCAAGCGCGATACGGCGGCCAGGGCCTGTTCGACACTGTCGTTGTCGCTGAGACTGCAGCCCGATAGCATGGCCAGCCCGCCCAGCGTCAAGGTGCGTTGCAGGAATGCGCGGCGGGCGGGCTGCTCGATACGCGGGGCAAGCAGCTTGCGCGCTTCCTGCACGATGGCGGGGCCGTCCAGGCCGGGAATAGCGGGGGGTTTGCGCGTGGCCATCCTGATGGTTCCTTATTTGCCTCGAATCATGGCCAGCAGCGTACGGGGCACCAAGGCCACCATCAGCATATGCACGACCACGAAAGCCGCCAGCAGCGCCATGGCGATGAAGTGCACGTAGCGCGCCCCCTCGTAGCCGCCCATCAGCACGCGCAGGGTCTCGAATTGCACAGACTTCCACAGCACCAGGCCGGACAGCACCAGTACGGCGATGGCCATCATGACGAACAGGTAGGCCAGGCGCTGCACGGCGTTGTAATGACGCGGGTCGGCGTGCGACAGGCGGCCGCGCAGGGCGGCGGCCAGGTCGGCGGCAACCCCGTGCAGCGACAAGGGAAAGAAGCGGTGCTTCAACCGGCCGCTGGCCACGTTCATGCCCAGGTACAGCAGTCCGTTGCCGGCCAGCAGCCACATCCCGGCAAAATGCCACTGCAGGGCGCCGCCTAGCCAGCCCCCCAGCGTCACGCCGGGCGGAAAGAAAAAATCGAACAGGGGCGACGCGTTATAAATACGCCAGCCGCTGGTCATCATTACCAGCACGGCCAGGGCGTTCAGCCAGTGGGTAACGCGCAGCCAGGCCGGGTGTATTGCCTGGGTATTGCCGGCCGCGCCGGCCTGCGGGTAGGGATGCAATGGAGTAGCCATGGGGGCATTCTTGCCCGCGCCGCATGGCGAAGTCCTCACGCAAACTTAAATTAAATGTGATAACTGGCGCGTCGCAATTGGCGACAATAGTGGGTACCCACCTGCATTTCCGTTACCTTGCCATGTCCAAACGCATTCTGATCGTCGAAGACGATGTCCATATCGCAGACCTGCTGCGGCTGCACCTGCGCGACGAGGGCTATGCGGTCACACATGCGGCCGACGGCGAGGCGGGTATGCGCCAACTGGAAAACGAGCGCTGGGATGCGCTGGTGCTGGACTTGATGCTGCCGGGCATCGATGGGCTGGAGATCTGCAAGCGCGCCCGCGCCATGGCGCGCTACACACCTATCATTATCACCAGCGCGCGTTCCAGCGAGGTGCACCGCATCCTGGGCCTTGAGCTGGGGGCCGACGACTACCTGGCCAAGCCGTTCTCGATGCTGGAACTGGTGGCACGCATCAAGGCGCTGCTGCGCCGCGCCGACGCCCTGGAACGCAATGCGCGCCTGGACGCCGGCCGGCTGGAACTGCCGGGCCTGTCGATCGATCCGGTGGCACGCGACGCAACGGTGGATGGCCGGCTGCTGGAACTGACGCCGCGCGAATTTGACTTGCTGTACTTCTTTGCCCGCCATCCCGGCAAGGTGTTTTCGCGCATGGACCTGCTGAACCAGGTCTGGGGCTACCAGCACGAAGGTTATGAGCACACCGTGAATACCCACATCAACCGGCTGCGCACCAAGATCGAGAGCGATCCGTCCGAGCCCAGCCGCATCCTGACTGTATGGGGCCGCGGCTACAAGCTTGCCGCGCCGGGCCCCGGAGAGCCTTCATGAAGCGCCTGACCCTGACCCAACGCCTGTCGGCCGTATTCGCGCTGTTGCTGCTGGCCTGCTGCGGGGCTTCCGCCTGGCTGCACATGGCGGCCAATGAACGCTATCAGCAGGAAGTCGTGCAGCAGTTGTCCAGCGGCCTGGCCGCACACATCGCGGGCAGCCGCCCATTGATGGACGCAGAAGGCTGGAAGCCGGAATCGGTGCGCACGCTGTTCGACCAGCTGATGGCGGTGAACCCCGCTGTTGAAGTCTACCTGCTGAGCAACGACGGCCGCATCGAGGCCGATGCGGCGCCTGCCGGCCACGTCAAGCTGACCCAGGTAGATATGGAACCGGTGCACCGGTTCCTGGCGGGCGATGCCTTGCCCATCCTGGGCGTCGATCCGCGCAATACCGGTACGCGCAAGGTATTCAGTGCCGCACCGGTCCGCATCGATGGCCAGGATCGCGGTTACGTCTATGTGGTGTTGCAGGGCGAAGCGCACGACGCCCTGGCCTCGAGCGTATCTGCCAGCGCGGTCTTGCGCACCACGCTTTGGTCGATTGCACTGGTGGCACTGCTGGGCCTGGCGGCCGGCCTGGTGGCGTTCGCGCTGATCACACGGCCACTGCGTGCGCTGACCCAGGCGGTGCGTGACTTCGACAGCGATGGCGTTGCTGCGGCATCGCTGCACCGGGACAGCGACGCCGGCGGGCGCGGCGACGAGATCGCAGTGCTGCGCCGCGCCTTCGCACAGATGGGGCAACGAATTGCCGAGCAGTGGCGCGAATTGACGCGCCAGGACCAGCAGCGGCGCGATCTGGTCGCCAATATCTCGCACGACCTGCGCACGCCGCTGACATCCTTGCACGGTTACCTGGAAACCCTGCGTGTCAAAGACGAATCGCTGCAACCCGACGAGCGGCGCCGCTACCTGGATATTGCCCTGGGGCAAAGCCGCAAGGTGGGCCGGCTGGCACAGGAATTGTTTGAACTGGCCAGGCTCGAATCCGGGCTGGTGCAGCCGGAACTCGACACCTTTGCCTTGACCGAACTGGTGCAGGACGTCATCCAGAAGTTCGAACTGGCAGCCGAAGCCCGCCGCCAGCGGCTAAGCACCGATTTTCCGCGTGAGCTGCCCCCGGTGCGTGCCGACCTGGGCATGATCGAAAGGGTGCTGACCAACCTGCTGGACAACGCCATCCGCCACAGTCCGCCGGGCACCGGCATCCAGGTGCGGCTGGGCAGCGCGGGTTCGGCGGTCGAGGTGCGCGTCAGCGATACAGGCCCGGGTATCCCTGCCGAACTGCGCGAAGGACTGTTCACCCGTGCCTCGGCCCTGGGACCGCATCGGCGCGATGGCGGCGGATTGGGGCTGGTGATCGTGCAGCGCATCCTGCAGTTGCACCGCAGCGAGATCCGCCTGCTCGACGAGCCGGGGCAGGGCGCGGTATTTCGGTTTCTGTTGCCGGCGGGGCGAGCTCCCACGGGTGCATGACTGCGCAAGGCGCAAGGCATAGCCGAAGTGCGCCGGCCATGCTGCCCATGGGTGGCTATTTCATGCCTTCTTCATATCGGGCTTGGAGATACCGTCGCGGGATATGCCGGCTTTCTTCATGTGCCCCTTGGAGATACCGTCGCGCGATACGCCGGCTTTCTTCATCTGGCCCTTGGACATGTCGTCGTGGGATACGCCAGCTTTCTTCATGTCTTTTCTGGACATGTCATCGGCGGCATAGGCGGCGCCTGCAGCCAGGGCCAGGCACATGGATACTGCATAGATCGCGCTTTTCTTCATGGTTGAACCTCTCCGGTCAGTTGCGGCCAAGCCGCGGGTTGAAAATGCTTCGGTCGTCGCCCACCGGTTCCGGGGGCTTTTCAGCATGTTAGGAACCCGTCGTTAATGTGCCGTTGAAGCGAATCGGAAAGGTTGAAGCCATTCCCTGCAATCGGTTTAACGTTTGTTAAACGCGTTTCGCGCCGCAATGGCAGGCTCTGATTTGCCGCCGGATACGGCTATTGCTGGCCTTCAGCCGTCGCAGGTTCCTCAGGCGCCAAAGGCAGGCCCAGCAGCCCGGCCAGGCTGCGCGCATCGCCGGGTGCCTTCACCTTGATGTCGTTGTCGAAGTAGCAATAGATGTCGCGCGGCCCGTACGCCCGGGGCGGCCGCGCGCCGGCCCGGTGGGCATCGCCAGGTTCGCGGCCGCGCGACCAGTAGCGGATGCGGCTCGCCCAGTGATGCAGTGCATGGTCGCTGTAGCCGCTGGAATACAGCTTCTTGTCGCCATGCAGTCTCAGGTAGGCAAAATCGGCGGTGGCGTCTTCCAGCAGCGGCCACTTTCCCGCCGTGTCGGCCGTCACCAGCGCCACCCCGTGGGTGCGCAGCATGGCCACGAACTCGGGGCATGCGAAGCTTTCATGACGAATTTCCACGGCATGGCGCAGCGGTCGGCGTGGCCCGCCTTGTACTGCGGCGCGATCGTTCATGCGCGCATCATGGCGGCGGGCCAGCCGTGAGGCGGCATCGGTGTCGTGTGGCAGCAAACCCAGGAAATGCTCAAAACGCTGCGCGTCGAAGCGCATCGACGGCGGGAACTGCCACAGAATGGGGCCCAGTTTTTCTCTTAACTCGAACAGGCCCGAGGCCAGGAAATTGGCCAGGGGCGTCTCGATATTGCGCAGCCGCAGCCGGTGCGTGATGAAGCGCGTGCCCTTGACGCTGAATACGAAGCCGCGTGGCGTGGCATCGCGCCAGCGCGCAAACCATTCCGGGCGCTGCAGCGAATAGAAGGTGCCATTGATCTCGATGGTAGAGACTTGGTGCGACGCATAGGCCAGCTCTTGCGCCTGGGGCAGGCCCTCTGGGTAGAAACTGCCGCGCCAGGGCGGATAGCGCCAACCCGAGATGCCGATGCGGATGGCGCTTGCGTGTGCGGGGCGGGTCATGGTGGGTGGTGAAAGCAAGGATGGATGATCCCGGCCATCAGCAAGTAGCGGGCCGCGCACCGGGTCGAAAGTGCATGCTTTACATCTAATTTTTTACCTTAAAAATACATTATAACCAATTGAATTAATGTGAATTTTTATTTATACAGACGGCTGCCATAGGGGCCGATCGGGCAGTGCCGACCCGGCGCATGGCAGCGAGGAGGGCATTGATGCTCACTCCACTTTTCCGTTGTGCAGCACGGCCGGCTTGAGCTTGAGCAACTGCCCGATTTTTGTCGCCGCGGCGTTGGCCGCCGCCCGGGTGGCAAACCCTTCTATCCGGATGCGCCGGTATTCGTGACCCTTGAGGGTGATGGCGGATTCGGTAGCCTCATAGCCGTTGAGTGCCAATTGCGCACGCACCGGATCCGGGTGCGCGAAGATGCCCACTTGCACCGCGTAGGCGCCTGAGCCCGATGGAGCCGGGGCCGGCGGAGGCGGAGGCGGCATAGGCACTGCCGATGGCGCGGCAGCTTTGGCAGGCAAGGTCTCGGCCGGCAGCGTAGCGTCGGGCATGTTGATCGGCCCCATGCAGGTCGATATGATCTGCCGCGGCAGCGCGGGCGCGGGCTGCCGCGGCGGCATCGTCGAGCCGGGCGCGGTACCGGGCTGCAGGTGCTCCAGGCGGGCCTTGACCTCGCCGGCCTGCGCGGCCAGCTTGTCCGCATCGGCAAACGCCGCCACCAGCGGCGCCTGGCCTTCTTGCTGGTATGTCACCACGATCCATTGCACGCCAGCCTGCTGCATCGACGCGGCCTGGTCGGCGAAATCGGCCGTGGTATAGCGGCGCTGCCCGCTGGAAAATTCCCGCAGGAAATCGATAAAACCCCGCGCGCCGCTCCACTGGCGATTCAGATCAAAACCGGGATAGCGGATGCTGAGCGCTGTGTCGCCGCAGTTGGCCAACGCCCATGGAAATACAGCCTGGTTCGGAAAATTCAGGTTCTCCAGGGTGATACGGCCGCTGGCGCATTGCAAGCTGAGCGTCACGCTTTCCGGCAAGAGACGGGCTTCCGGATTAGTCTGGGGCGGTACGGTGCGCAGCGTTACATTGGCCGTGGTGGCCTCGAGCTTGGCGATCTGTTTGTCCACCTCGCCTTGCTGCGTGGTCAGGGCTTGCACTTCGTCCTGGGATCGCTTGGACTGCAGCTGCTGGCCGGCCAGCGTGACCTGCCGCAGTTGAGCCAGGCTGGCAAAGGCGTAGAACTGCCCGTTCAAGGGAATGGTGCGGCCCAGGGCGACTCGGCCTTGGTAACGGTTGGCGTTCTGGTCAATGAAATGCTTGACGTCTCCGTCCATGAACGCCTTCACCTGCCCACGGTCGCCGAACAGCATGTCATTGGCCAGTTCGGCATCGTTGACACCCTGCATCACGCTCAGTACCGAGTTTTCCCAGCTTTGCTGCAAGCGGCAGGCCACGCTGCGGCTGGCATAGTCCAGGGTGAAATCGAGCGGCCCCGAGGCCAGTTTCCAGACCACGTCGGTGCGCGGCCCGGCTGAGCTACCGGCCTGTTTCCTTAGCTTGTCCAACGCAGTACTCGCATCGATCAGCGGCACCGACTTTACATTGGGATCATGCCCGTACGACCAGATATCAATGGCGGCCTTCATGGCATTGCCATCGCCTTGCTGCAGCGGCACGATGGCATCCGTCACGTTCTTGCGATAGGCGTTGAGCAGGTTCAGGGCGTCCTGATCCATGCGCAATTCGACCAGGCTGTCGTGCACCGAGCCGCTATTGGGCAGTTGCTGGAGCAGGCTGCCGCCAAACTGCTGCGCCACGCCAATCTGCCGCTTCACGCTGGATGCCAGGGTGTCAGTCGAGCCGGCATCTTTCTGGGCCAGGATCAGCAGGTGATTGAGTTGAATGGCTTGCTGCATCCAGTCTGGCCGCGACGCTGCCGGCCAGCGGTTCCCCACGGTGGCCAGCAGGCCCAGCAGGCGGCGATACGGATCATCGGCCGTGAACAGCGTGGACAGCGCCGTGCGGCGCGCCGTGCCGTCAGCCAGCAGATTGGGAGCTGACGCAAAGGCATCGGCGAACGTATACCAGGCGTCAAGCCCTTCTTTAAGGTACTGCTGGCGGAATTCATCGCGGCGCTGAGACCAGAGCTGGCCATTGCCCGAAGCCCGCCCCAACTCGCTGACGAAGCTGGATACGGCCTGTTCGCCTGCGGGCGTGAGCGCAGCCGGAACAAAGGGTTGACCGGGTTTTGCCGGAATGTTCCAGAAATCGGTCAGCCGCACGGGCTGCAAAGAGCCTTGCAAATCCACCCACGCGTAAATCCAGTGGCTTGGCCGGTCGGTCAGATCCAGATTGATCAGTACCTGCCGCAGCGCCTGCCGCTCGGAGACCAGCATTTCGTGGTTGGGCTGCCAGGCCAGATAGTCTTTGTACATATCGCCCAATAGCAGGCCATCGATCGGATCGGGGCTCGGGCCTTTGGCACTGGCGAACAGAAACGACAACTCGGTTCCCGGCGCGGGCAGGGCATAGACATTCTGGTCTTGCAGCGCGGCGTCGAGCAAGTTGATGCGGCGCACCAGGGTCTGGACCCAGGCGGCCAGCAGCTTGTCGTTGCGATTTTCGGCCAACTGGGGCAGGCTGGTATTGAGCAGCGGGTCCAGGTCGGCAGAAATGACTTCCTGGTGAAAGCTACGGGCATAATTGTCGGCCAGCGCCTGCTGGACCTGGTTGACGCGGCGCTGGAATGGCAACCAACGCTGCTCCCATTGCGGACGGACCAGCAGCTTGTGCACGGCGCCACGCACCGTCTGCAGCGAATGCAAGTCCGAGGATATCGGCCCGGAGAAATCCGGCCGTTCGTCCAGCCCCGGCAGGTCTGCCGCGTGCAACTGCTGTTCGGCAACGCGGCTGGAATGGATCAGCAATGCCCCAGCTCCCAGGCAGGCCAGCAGCCAGACAACCACCACGACATGCCGCAGCAGCCGGCGCCAGTGGCGCCAACGCTCCAGTGGCTGCCAGGCGTGCCGCTGAGCCGATAGGGCCTGGTCGAACAAGCCCGGGCTGAACCAGGCAGGCTCGCCGTGATCGGCCCCGGCAGGGCGGCCTGTCAGGTACAGGCCACGCAACAGCGGCGTCTCGGCGTAGGGCGTGGCCTGGAACGCCGGCCGCAGCACGCTGCCCAATCGCATGGCCAGCGGCGCCATGCGCTCGGGCAGTCCGAATGCCTCGTCGTTGGGCCGGCCTTGGATGCCCTGCAACACCCGCAGGTCGAACATGCGGTGCACGATGCTATTGAACGCATCGCTGATGAATTGACCCACGCCCGAAGCAGGCGACAGGCTCAGGAAGCCCATGGCGTGGCTGTTGATAGCGGGCCCCAGGCCGGCCGTCCACGGCACGAAGCCGGGCAGCGCCTGGCAATCGGTCAGCACGATATAGACCGGAATGCGCGCGTCGTAGACACGCGTCAGTTCATCCAGTCGCTTGCGCAGGCCTTGGCCGGTGTCGTTGAGTTGGGTCTCGTCACTTTTCATCAGCCAGTCGGCGCTGAACGCCAGGATCAGGCCGTTCAACGGTTCCCGCCGGCGCGTTCGCATCATCCAGTGCAGCAGGCGGCGCCAATTGGCCGAGGCGGGGGCAAGATGCTCTTCACCCATTGCCTCGGTGGGATCCAGCACTACGCAGTGGCGCAGCAACCACCATTGCAGCACGGGCGCCTCTTCGCCATCGCCGTGCACCGGCCCGGTTCCGGCGATGCGGCGCAACAGCTCCGACTTGCCTGTCTCTTGAGGCCCCAGCGCCATATACCATGGCAACACATACAAGGGCGAGCCGAAGCGCGACAGCCGCGAGTTTTTCAGCGCATTCAAGCCGGCACGCCAATCGGCGTCCAGGCGTCGCGTGTCGACAGTGCTGCCGTTTACCGGCCGTGCCAGGCGTCTGCGCAGGCGCCACGCCAACCAGCGGCGGCGCAGCCAGGCCAGCAGGCAAAGACCGATGATGATGCCGGCAAACAGCATCGCCGACTGCCACAACGGCCATTGCAGGTACAGCCCCGCCAACCAGCACCCCAGCGCCAGCAGGATCAGGCCCAGCAGCCAAGCGATCAGAACAAGCAGTTTCTTGAACATCATGGAATCAGGGGCATTGCCCAATAGCGTTCAAAGACGGCCGACGAGCGGCGCGATCATCCGCGCAGCAATCTGCGCCAGGCGATAGTCCAGAAACAGATAAAGGCCCAGCAACACGCACAGGGGCAGCACGATCAATAACAGGCTTGCCAGCGATGGCGCCAGGCCGCGCGTATGGCGCAACGGCCGCCTGGCGCCCGTGCCCGATTGCGGGAACAAGGGCTGTTCCGCGCTCAAGGGGGCGATCTGGCGTTCCTGGACTATGCGCTCGAGCAATGCGCGGCGGTATTCCGTCAACTCGCCAGGCGCTCGATGCGTGTATCGCCCATGGAAGCCCGCAAGCAGCACCAGGCCGTACACTTCGCGCACATCGACGGCGCCATCGGGCAGGGCTTCAAGTTTTTCAAAGAACGCAACACCGGCCCGCGTCGTGGCAAAGTAGTGGCGCTGCAGAGGCGATAGCCGCCAGGCCGCGGCCCCCGGCCATTCGCGCGACATCGCCTGTTCGTCGATCCATGCCACCACGGCGAAGAGAGCAAGCTGCACGTCGTCCGGTGAAAAACCCTTGTCTTGCGCGCGGGCGACGGCGGCGTCCAGGTTGGCCTTCAGTTGCGCCGACAGCGACGGCGCATCCAGTGTGGATTGCGCCATGGCCACACGGGCCGATTCAATCGCGGGAATCCAGAAGTTGCTCAGGCGCACGGCTTATCCTTTGATCACGATGAGTTCCAGGCGCAGATCGGCTGGCGCATCCGGCATGAAGAAGGCCAACCGCCTGTCGCGTATCACGTCGTCCCATGTATCGGATAGACTTTCCAGGCGGAAGTACGTCGCGCCCGCGCGTCGAGGCATGCCCAGCGGCAGGGTTTGCAGCGGCAACAATTCGATGCCGGGCAGGGAACGGGTCACCAACGTTTCGATCTGGTCCGGAGTGCCCAGCTTGGCCTCCAGCAGGATCTGGTCGCCAAGTTCCTTGGGCTCGGTGGCTGCGCTGCGCGCCATCAGATAATAGCGATGGCGAGGGCCGAAGAAATTTTCCGGCATCTCGGCCCGGTACAAGGTCGAGGCGGTTCCATCCTGCTCGAAATGCACCAGCATTTCCGGGCCGACCGTAATTTCATTGAGCAGCCGGCGAATCAGGTCCATGACAGCGGCATAGGCCAGGCCGATGTCGGTGTGCTTGTAGGGCGGCACCAGCTGCTGGCTGTCGCGCGTTTCACCCAGCAGATCGCAGAATTCCGAGAAAGTGCTCAGTTCGCCGGCCAGTTGCCGCAATACCCCGTATATCGTCCAGGGATGTGTCTGCAGCGATTCGATCAGGTGGGTGATCTGCGGACCGTAGCGATTCAGCACCGACAGGGCCAGCACCGGGGCGAACTGTGCATCGTCCGAACGGCTGGTCACCGGCTGTTTGAACACCTCGAGCTGGCGCGCCCGCCCGATCACCTCGTCGCGCAATTCGCGCAGCATCTGTTGCAGCTGCGGCGAGGCCGCCAGGTTCAGGCATGGTGGCACGAAGCGGGGCACCATTCGCACTACTTCGCCTTCTTGCTCCAACCGCGCGACCGGTATCAAGTCATAGTCACCCAGGTTGTCCAGTTCGTCTTCCCAGAACAAGCGCAATACGTAGGTCATCAGGGTGACCCGGCCTGCCGGCCCCTGTGCGTAGCGGTCAGGCACCTGCTGCGGATCGGCGGGCACGACCAGGCGGGCATTGGCCTGGGCGGCGTCGTCCAGGTTCTCGAACTTCTGCACACTGGGCTGGCCTTCGACGTGACGGCGCAGCCCCACATACAGGGTGCGAGGCCCTTGAGAGAAATCGGCCAGGTCGAAACGCATGGACTCGACACGTGCGTTGCCAGGGTATTCCGTCAGGGTTCCGTCGGGCCATCTCAATGTGAGCTGGTCAACGACAAAATGGCGTGCCGCCAGTGCCGTGTCGTCGATCTGCAAGGCGCCGAACCCCCAGCCCCACGGCATGACCAGGTCCAGTTGCCGTGCCAGGTTCCGTGCGGCCCAGGCATCCTGGTACTGGAAATGATGAGGCTGCAGGAACAGGCCCTGGTGCCAGAACAGAGGTTGGTTAAGTGGCTTCATTGTTCGGCGGATACCGTCAAGGTTGGGGGGCAGGCTGGCCGGCCGGCGGTGTCGTGGGGGCTGGCGTGGTGGCCGGCGGCGCCACGGGGCCGGCCTGCGGCTTGGTAAGGGGTACCGGCGGGGTGCGGGTGCCGGGCGATTCCTGGATGCCGTCGGGTCCCAGCCGCAGATCGATCTTCAATGGCTCCGGCGCCGCATTGCGGGTCGTGACGATGATGCCTGACGAATCCACTTCCACACCGATACGGTACAGGCGGACGCTGCGGGCCGTGTCCAGGTGGTAGTACCCTGCAGCCAGGCCCACGTACTGGGCCTTTTCGACGCGCGGAAGAGTGATGGTGCGTTGTTCGCCAGGCGAGATGAAGACGCGGCTTAGCGCCAGCATGCCGGGCGGGGGACTGTTCGCCAGCAGCAGGGCGGTCAGCTTGGCGCTATTGCTGGTCGCGGCGGTAAACGCGTTGGGGTCTTCCATCTGCACGACAGCCACGGCCAAGGTATGGGGCTGATCAGTGGATTGATTCAAGTGCGCGTCGGCAGTAACGGCGAGCTGGACGCCATCGGCGGCATAGGTCCATTTCAACGCTTTCAGCGCATCCTGCTCGGATGAGCCGCCCATCATGCTGTTCAGGGAACTGCACGAGGCCAGGGCGCCCACGCACAATGCCGCGGGCAGCAGGCGGCAAAGAACCAGGCGGTGCGGAATCGACATGGCGCCTCTCATCCCATCAGCATCACGATCGTCTGGCTCGGGCTTGCCACCAGGCCCACCGTATTATTGGCGTTCTGGGTCGTCGCGCTGGTCAGTTGCACGCCTGGCATGCCTCCCACCATGACGCTCACGCTGCCGCTCACGAAAGCCGCTTCGCCCATGATCTGGCCGCAGGCCACGCCGCCGCCGGCGGTGCCGCCCTGGTCGCCGTTGCTGAGCAGGATCTTGCTGCCCAGATTCAACGCCGGCATGCCCACCACCAATACGTTCTCGACGATGCCGGCGGGGTCGGCCATGTCGCTCATGGCGATATTGGGGTAGGGCACCGGAATGGGTGAGGGCGCCGCGGGCGTCAGGCAGACATCAGGCACGGTGGCGGTCGTCATGGCGCCGGCATTGTTCAGCAAGAACATGGCTTGTCTCCTCAGCCCAATTGCACGGACGCGGCAGCCAGCGCCACGCGCTCGCGCGCCTTCAGGCTCGCCGTGTCGGCGCGCACCGACCAATCCTGCTCGACCGTGTGCCGCATCGATTGCGCGGTTACCTCTTCATGGCCGGCAATACGGCGCACGCTGTGTTCCACGTGGCTTTCGCTGCGCGTGGCGATATCCAGCCGGCTGCCGGCCACGTCCGTACGGGTATTCCATTGCGAGCAGGCTTCATCACCGGCCAGCCTCAACGCCTGGCATGCCAGGTCGGCACCTTGCAGGGCAGCAGTCAATTGCCGTGCCACGACATTCAGTGCGGGGCCAGCATCCAGCGCCATACCTCGAGCGGCGGCCAACTCCAGGCGGCCTTCCGGCAGCGACAGCCGCAAGTCCCCCGGCACCGTGACTTCGGCGGGGGTTTCCGGCGCGCCGCGTTCCAGAACGGTCAGGATGTACCCCTGGCCACCCATCAGGCTGACCAGCGCCAGGTCCCCAACCGCGGGCTGCAGCAGGCATCCGGCGGCCGGTATGACCCATTGTGTTCCCTGGCCGGTCAGCGCCGCATAGCGTTTGCCATCGCTCATGACCAGGCGGGCGTGTTGCAGATTCGCTTCCTGGTTGGCAGCGGGCAAAGATGAATCGGCGCAGTCGGGACGGGTGACGCAAAGCGGTTGAAGCATGGCAGAACTCTTCCTATCGCGGTTATACAGGGGGGTGCCACAATTCAGCGGCACGCAGTTCGGGGTCGTCGCGGCGGACATCGTCCAGCACGGTGTCCTGCCACAAGGCATCGGGCAACTGCGCAGCGTGCAGCCGCGCGCGACTCAAGTCGGCATGCGAGAAGTCGGCGCGGGCAGCCTGCAAATGAGACAGGTCGGCCTCGACGAGCTTGCAGCCGGCGAAAGTCATGCCCAGCGAGCAAACGCCATACAAGCGGGCGGCATTCAACGATGCGCGCGAGAAATTGGCGTGGTCGAGGCGCGTCTGATCAAAAATGGCACCATCGAGCACAGCGCCATCGAATCTTGCGCCGTCGAGCCGCGCGCCATAAAACGAAATGGACGGGGCCTGGACGCCGGTGAAATCAGCGGCGCTGCCGTCGATCCGGTTGAACGAGCATTGCGCCAGGCTCGCACCCGTCAGGCGCGTGCCGCGCAACTGGCAATCCGGAAAGTGGGATTGCGCCCAGGTCACGCCAGACAGATCCAGGCCCGATAAATCGCACTGCGACAACCAGGCCTGGGCCAGCGTGGCCGTCTGCAATTGGCAACCGGAAAATGTGACACTGAGCGCCGAAAAACGGGTCAGGTCGGCCTGCCGGAAATCAACATCCTGCCATACGCATTGCTTCATCCATACTTTGTTGGCTTGAGCCGCGCGCAGCGACGCGCCACGCCCTTGGCAGGCAATAAAGGCGGCTTCGCTCAAGACGGCCTGATCGAATCGAATCTCGTCCAGGTGACACGCTCGCCAGACCGTGCCTGTCAAGTTGGCGCCGTCCAGGCGCGCGCCACGCAGGTCCAGCCCCCCCAGTCGTACACCCGCCAGATCGGCTTCGCGCAGATCGGCGCCGGCCAGTGCGTCGGCCGGGATAGGTTTGCCGGCGCGCAACTGCTCAAGCAACGGGTTCACGCTGGCATCAGCCATGGGCATAGTCCTCGACCAGGCGGCAGCGGGTCAACAAGGCCTGGCCCAGTTGCAGGCCTTGTGTGCTTGCCCTGCGGGTGTCGGCCGCATGCAGATTGACCCCGGACATGTCGACGTCCTCCAGCACGGCCTCTTGCCAGTGCGACTGCATCAAGTTGGCGCCACGCCAACTGGCTTGCGCAATGCGGCTGCCGGAAAAATTGGCGGCGCGTGCCGTCAAGTGCCAGGCGTCAGTGCCAGTCAGGTCGCAGTTCTTGACCAAGCCGCGATCCAGGCGCGTTTCGCGCAACGTAGCCCCTGCCAGGCAGCAGCCTTGCAGGCTGGCGCCTTCCATGTTCGCGCGGTCCAGGCGGGCACGGCTGAGGTCGCTGTTTTTCAGTGTGCGCAGGCCGGGCATGCGGGCGTCGACGAATGTCGAGCCGGAGGCCTGGCAGGCGATCAGCGTGGCATGGGCCAGCGTGGCGCCCTCGAACACGGCATCGGTCAGCACGCATTGGTCGAACGTGGCCCACGTGAAATCGCCCCGCCCGGCGTCCAGGCCCGGTAGGCGGCATGCCGTGAATTGCGCGCGGCCTGCCTGCGCCGCTTGCATGGCGGCCTGCTCGAATCCGCATTCGCCCACTTGCGCTCCGGCCCATTGGGTCCCGCCCAGCACCGCCTTGGCCAGGCTCACCGTCTTCAGGCGGGCCTGCGAGAAATCAGCCCCTTGCGCCGACACGCCGTCGAGCGCGCAGCCAGTCAGCATGGCCAGATTGAAATCCGAGCCATCCAGCCTGGCTTCGGCCAGGTCGCATTGCCGCAGGTCGGTTTCATGGAATTTGGCACCGTCCAGGTCGGCGCGACGCAGGATGCAGCGTTCGATCTGTGCCCGCGAAAGGTCCACGCCGCGCAGCGATACGTCCGACAGATCCAGGTCTTGCAGCAATGCCCAGGCGCACGACTGGCCCGCGGCATGGCGCGCCAGCAGTGTTTCCCGATCCAGCGCGGTGCGCGGCCCGGGCGGCAGCGGTTCGTCGATGCCGGGCGGCGCCGGTCGGGCCTGCTCGGCCGCCATGGCATCGGCACGTTGCTCTATTTCCGCCGTTTCAGCCTCCAGGGCATCCATTTTCTTGGCAAATACCTGGTATTTCTGCAGCAGGGCCTGCTTTCTCTCTGGCGCCATGGGCATGGCGGCCAGTATCTTGGCCGTGTCATGGTTGTCGTACAGGGAGACCTCGGCCCTGGCCTTCGCCATGGCCTGGTCGAAGTCCCTGCCTTGCGCCTTCATGAACGCCCGCGCCTCGGCCTCGGCCTCGGCCAGTTGCTTGTCTATATAGGCGTGTACTGCCCGGGTAAAAGCGACGGGCTCGTCAGGCCAATCATCGGGCACGGACTCTACCAAGTGAGCTTGCTGCGCGCGGCTTTCCGCAAGCTTGGCGCTGACGGGCGGCAGGCCCATCGCTTTTCTGTACTGGTCGGCTTCGTCGATGGCCTGTTGCTGCTCGTCGGCGATTTCCTTGAGCACGGCCTCTTTGTGTACCTGCGCCGCCTGGGCGGCCACCTCGGCCTCTGCCGCAGCGGCCGCGCGGGCGGCTTCTGATTCGGCAGCGACAGGGGCCACAGGCCTGGCAGGCGCGGCAGCGGCTTCTTCCTGCTGCCGCCAGACAGCGGCCCAGTGCTCGGTCGATTGCGCCGCCTGATCCCGAGTTTCGGTAAACACGGCCAGCCCCAGCATGTCTTCAGCGTCTTCGCGCCTGACCGCCACGCTGGCGCGATACAACACCACGACACGCTCATCGGTGGGAAACAGCCACACCGTATCCAGATCCAGCTGGGCTTCGCCGCGCTGTTGCGGCGCGCGATCGCTGCGCAGCAACAGGCGAGGGCGCAGGCCCGGCAACCTGCCGCGCAACATGGCATGGCGGGGGTGCATGTGCTCGGCAAACCAGGATTCGTCACCACGCCAGTACCCGTCCTGGCATTGATCCTGTTCCATTCTGTCGAACCAGCGCGGGTCGGTGTCATCGGGCAGCCAGGGCAACCGGCGGCGCTGCCATGTCGCGTCCAATGTGCCCAGCCAGCGCGTACGCCCGGGGCTGCCTTGCGGCAGCGGGCCCAGCGTAGCCAGCGGGGGCACATCAGAGGGTTTGATCACCGGGTGGCGCGGGTGCTCGACATTCGGCAGGGCCGTGCCTTCAGCCTGGTCCGGGTCGGCGCAATGGCCCCGGCCTTGCGGGTTGTGCAGCCAGCCACGGGCGCCGTAGGCGCGCGTCAGGTCCAGCGGCATGCGCTCGAACGCCTGAGGCGTGCTGGCCTGCCATCCGGCCATGCCTCGTGTCCAATAGCGGTCGCCTTGCACCAGCAGGTTTTTTTCCAGCCCGCCGACGCCGGCGCGCACAGTGATGCCCGTTATCGCCTCGCCGGCCGGCGCGCATGCGCTGCCCGCCACGGCATAGCTGCCGCGCAGCTTCTTCTCGGCCAGGTCGAAAGGTTCTTTGTCGAACATCGGCGCAAGCCAGGCCCAGGCCTGTTGTTCTGTCAAGCGGACGCCGTCCGTGCCACAGGCATACCCGACAGTCACGGTCAAGCTCGGCTGGCCGCCATGGGATTGGCGGCCCAGAAGCAGGATGACGTCGTCGGGTTTGGCGATTTTCATGGCGACGTCAACCCACTCGGATCAGGCCGCCACTGACCGAGACAGTGGCGGCGTCGAGATCGAGCAAGGTCGATTTCAGGGTTGCGGTCCCTAGTGTCAGCTCGAGTTTCTCGGTGAACAGGCTGCATGAGACTTCACCCGTTACCGAGACAGCCGGTGCCCTGAGGGAGAGCGTGTCAAACCCCGACAGGGCGACATCGCTGCTTCTTATTCTGGCTGTGAGAGGCGTCATCAAGATCGACGACGCTCCTGACGTGACGCTATAGTCAGGGCTGGTCACGGAGTACTTCGTCAGGGCCGTCATATCGATAGATCCGGCTTTCTCGTTTTTTTCCACCAGTACGTTTTTCCATTGGCCGGCCACCCACCTCAGCGTGGCCGTGACGTAGTTCGAACTGGGGTTGACCACTTTTTTCTGCAGCAAATGGATTTGCTTGCCCAGCCCGAAAGTCACCACATAGTTGCCCCCTTCGAACGTGTTGAGCCTGAGTCCTACATAATTGGTCAGGCTGATTCCTTCTACCCCTATGAACCTGGCGCCGAGAAAATTCTGGAAGACAATGCCAGCCTGGGATATTGCCGAAATACCGGGGGGCAGGTTCGTGGCCACTGATTGCAGGAAACTCTTCGGGGCGGAACTGCCTGCGGATATCTTCAGGTGGCCCGGCACCTCGATCAGCATGCCGCTGTCCGCATTGATATGGCCCACGGCGCTTGTGGTCAGGTTGAAACCACCCTGCATCGTGCCGTCGTGGGGCGCGCCCAGGTTCAGGGATGTCGCAGCGGTGGTCGTGCCCAGATAAATGCCCGGCAGGCCTGTGCCTGTGCCTGTACCCGTGCCTGTGCCCGTGCCATCATCTTCGCCCGGTTCGCTTTGGGCGGCATCGCTCATGGCCAGCACGTTGCCGGAAGGCGTACGGATCACATGGTCGGCCGAATTCTGCGCATTGACGACACTGGGGGTTTCCACATTGGGTAGTGCCGCCATGATGACCGGCCGGTCGGGGTTGCCATTCAGAAAAGCGATCAGCACTTCGGTGCCTTCACGCAGCGGAAAATGCATGCCGGCATTGCTCAGGCCCGACGTCGCGGCGCCGCCCGCGTAGGGCGTGGCCATGCGCAACCAGGCTGAATTCTGGTTGCCGGCGTAGCGCTGGCGCGGAAACGCGAACCGGACCTTGTAGCGGCCATCTTCGTCGGGCTGGGCGTATTGCTTCGGTTGATTGGGCGTGGCGATGTCCACGAAGCCATTGACCAGGCGCGATACCACAGGCTTGGGGGTCGCGCGCGCCGGCCGGAATTGCAGGGGCTGCCGGCCAGCGTCGGCCGTATCGAGCCAGCGCGGCAACGCCACGAAACGCGCGACGTAGGTCGGTTCTTCAGTCTCCGGCGCGGTTTCCAGCGTTTGTGCACCTTCGTGCGCCACCTCGATCACGTAGTATTGAGCTGCGTCGGCGCCACGCAGATATTCCGACACTTCTATGATGCGAGCGGCACAAACACCTGGCGTGCGCGCTTCGCCCTCGGTCCGCAAGCGCTCGCATGCCAGTTCCTGGCCGCGCCAGGCCGCCAGCGCCGCCCCGGCGACGCTGTTCCCGTCTTGCAGCGTTTCGAAATGATCGTCGGCAAGATGCACTTCCCCAAAACCGGCCATGGGGGCAGGCACGCTGGCCGTAGTGGTCAATGACAAGGTGGTGTTGCCCAAGTCGTTCGAGTCATGCAGGGTCACGGTGCCGGGATGCAGGCTGACGCGTCGATTCAGGCGCGTCACCGCGACTTCCCGCGCGTCGGGGTCAATGACGCCCTTGGGGTAATAGACCGCACTGTCCATGTCGGTGGGCTGTTGGTCGACACTGTTGGCGAACACGATCGATTCCTGGCCCTGGCCTTGCTCGAACCAGAAGTACACGCCATAGAACTCCAGCTTGCGCATCAGGAAATCCAGGCAGGTTTCCTCGAACTGGCAAGTGAAAGGCGTCCGGGTGGTGGTCAGTTGGCTGGCCACGATACGGTAATCGTAGGGTGCGCCGGCGCTGCTGTAGGGTTCGTCGAGTTCGGCCAGGTGCAGCAACTGCCGGATGATGTCGTCGAGCTGCAGATTCAGGTAGATATCCGACCATTTCAAGTGGCGCAGCCGGGCCAGGCGAGGCTCCAGCACCAATTGGTAGTAGTCATAAGTCTCGTCGCAACCCAGCTGCGCGCCCTGCGTCACAATACCGTGCCAGCGCAGCAGGGTGCCATCCGGCTTGTGGGCCAACAGGGTTGCCGGTCGGTTCAGCAGTTTTTCCAGGGCCAGGTCTGCCTGGCGAACCGCAAAAGTAATCTCGAACCGGTAGAGGCGAGAGACTGCCTCGGTACCCTGCCAACGCGTGATATTGATCGCCTGTCCAGGCACCAGGTCTTGCAGCACCGGGCAATCGAGGCGGTAGTCGTAAAGGCTAGTCATTCGTTCAGCTCGCTGTGGCGGCAACGGTCCAGCCGCCGCTATCGTCCGGCGCCACATGCAGGGCGCTCAAGGTACGGCCCTCGGCCAACGCCGACAGCACCGTATCCGACAGCAAGGGCATCAGGCTCTTGCGCAGAATAAAGTCGATATTGCGGGCGCCGCTGTCGACTTCGGTGCAGCGAGCCGCAATGGTATCGCGCACCGTCGCATCGAAACTGAGCTGAATACGGTTGGCCGCCACCAGGCGGTGTGCCAGTTTGTTCAGTTTCAGATCGACGATGCCGGCCAGTTCGGACGGCGGCAATGTGTAATAGGGCACCACGGTCATGCGCGCCAACAGGGCGGGCTTGAAATGCTTGGCCAACACAGGGTGGATCGCTGTCGTCAGCGCCTCGGCGTCGGGCCGGCCGTCGCGCGTCAGCCGGACGATTTCCTCGGTGGCCAGGTTGCTGGTCAAGAACACCACCGTGTTGCTGAAATCGATCACCCGACCCTCTCCGTCGGCCAGCGTGCCTTTGTCGAACACCTGGTAAAACAGGTTGACGACATCCAGGTGGGCTTTTTCGACTTCGTCCAGCAGCACTACGGAATAGGGGCGTTTGCGCACGGCTTCGGTCAACACGCCGCCTTCGCCGTAGCCCACGTAGCCCGGCGGCGAACCGACCAACCGGCTGACGGTATGCTTTTCCTGGAACTCACTCATATTGATGGACACCAGTGCGTGTTCGCCGCCGAACAGCTGGTCGGCCACCGCCAGGCCTGTTTCTGTCTTGCCCACGCCGGACGGGCCCACCAGCAAGAACACGCCCATGGGCTGCTGCGGATCCCGCAAGCCCGATTGCGCAGCCTTGACCGTGGCCGAAATCTGGTCCACTGCATGATCTTGGCCGCGTATGCGTTCCTTGATGCGATCGGCCAGCGCCAGCACGCCGCTGACGGCATCGCGCTGCATCTTGCCCAGGGGCACGCCCGTCCAATCGGATACCACCCGCGCCACGGCGTCGGGGTCGGTTTCGATGAATACCAGGGGCGAATTGCCCTGCAGGCTTTTCAGCTTGTTGCGGGCCTCATCCAGCTGGGCCGACAGGGCTTCCGGCGTGGCTGGCGATGCCGTGGAAGCCTCCGCGGCAGGAGTTTCTGCCGGCTCGGCAGCGGGCGCCTCGGCACTTTCGGCAGGGGCTTCGACCGCCAGTTCCGTGGGCGTATCTTGCGCCATTCCCAGCTGGCGCCGCAGCGCCAGCACGGCCTGCGCCGCTTCTTTTTCAATCTTCCAGCGCGTTTCCAGTTCGTCGTGCTGTACCTGCAGGTCCGCGCGCTCGGCCTCGATCTCGTCCAGCCGGTCACTGTAGGTGCCGGGTTGGAATTGCACGTCGCGCGCCAGCGCCACGCGCTCGCGCTCCAGGCCGGCCAGGCGGCTTTCCAGGCCCTCGAGTTCGGCCGGCTTCACGCCCAGGCCTATGCGTACCCGTGCCGCCGCCGTATCCAGCAGGTCGACGGCCTTGTCGGGCAGCAGGCGCCCTGTAATGTAGCGGTTCGACAACTCCGCGGCCGCCACGATGGCGTCGTCGCGCACCGTGACACCATGGGCTGCCTCGTAGCGGTCTTTCAGGCCGCGCAGGATCTGCACTGCGGTCTGCACATTGGGCTCGTCCAGCTTCACCAGCTGGAACCGGCGCGCCAAGGCCGGGTCTTTCTCGAAATACTTCTTGTATTCGGACCACGTCGTGGCCGCCACGGTGCGCAGTTCCCCACGCGCCAGGGCGGGCTTGAGCAAGTTGGCGGCGTCCGACCCGCCTGTCTGGCCACCCGCGCCGATCAGCATGTGCGCCTCGTCGATGAACAGGATGATCGGCTTGGCCGATCCCTTGATTTCGTCAATGACGCCACGCAGCCTGTTCTCGAACTCGCCCTTCACGCTGGCGCCCGCCTCGAGCAGGCCCAGGTCCAGCCCCAGCAGGCGCGTATCGCGCAGAAACTCGGGTACGTCGCCGTTGACGATACGCAGGGCCAGTCCTTCGACCACGGCGGTCTTGCCTACGCCGGGCTCGCCCACGCAGATCGGATTGTTCTTGCGGCGGCGGGCCAGGATGTCGATCATTTGCCTGATTTCGTTGTCGCGACCGAACACCGGGTCGATTTTTCCCGCTGCGGCCTTGACGGTGAAGTCTTCACAGAAGCGCCCGATGGCGGCTTCGCCCGCCGTGCCGCCCGCGGCCGATGCGGCGCCCGCACCCAGGCCCTCGGTGCTGCGCGTGTCGGTTTCGCTGGAGCCATCGACAATGCTGTCGAATTCGGCCGCCAGTTTTTCGCGCGAGATCGACCGCAGCGTTTCAGCGTAACGCGTACCCGCGCCGTAATAGCTCAGGCGCGCCAGCAAGGCCAGCAGCATGGCGCCGCTGCGCACGCGGCTCTGGCCCAGCGTGATCGATGCCATCAGCCACGATTCCTGCACCCATCCGGTCAGCAGGCCGGCGAATACCGGGCGTCCGGGGTTGCCGTTTTTCAGCTGACCCAGCGCATCATCCAGTTGCGCGGTCAGGCGCAGGACGTCGATATCGAATTGCGCCAGAATGCGGGCGGCATCGCCATCGGGCGCTTCGATCAGGCGGCGCAGCATGTGTTCGACGGAAATTTCGTAATGATTGCGCGCCAGCGTCAGGCCCGCTGCACCTTCCAGGGCGGCCGAGCAATACGGATTCAGGCGCGCGAATAGCGGTTTGAGTTCTACCAGCATCATTGCAGGACCTCGTTGGAAATGCGTGTGGGTTCGGTATTGATCGGCAAGAAGACTTCGTCGTAGCGCGGCCACGGGTTGGCCGGATCTCCCGGCGCCGTTTCGGGCAGCCATGTGTCCAGGCCAAGCTGGCACCAACCTTCGCCCAGGCTGGCGCCCAACCGCTGCTGCGGCTCGACGCGCAAGCCCAGCACACAGCGCAGCGGCGTACGCAAATACAAGGTGATAGCGCGTACCAGGCGCTCGTGCAGCGCTGCGCCGGGCAGCAGGTCTTGCAGGCGGTCGGCCGGAACCGGGCCGATATGCATGACCAGGCCACCGGCCCGATCGGCGACCTGGCTGCCCAGCATGGCGTCTTCGCCCAACTGGCAGGCCTGCACCGACAACAGGCAACGCGCCGGATCGGGAATCGACACGGTTTCGGCGACGCAGGGCTCCACATCCACCGGCAGCCCGCCCAGCAAGCCTGCCGCCAGGGACTGCAGGCCCAGCGCAGAACGGGGAAACTGGTTGAAATTGCCGGCATGCGGCAACAGTCCGCGCACGTCCGGATGGCGCCCGGCCACGCCACCGGCCATGCCCACCAGCGCGTACAGATGGTCCAGGCGGTTGGCATCCTGCCGTTCGGCCACGGCCAGCCAGGTACGGTTTTTTTCCCACGCACGAAACAGCAGCGGGTACAGCGCGGCATGCAGGATGTCGATGAAATCGCGCGACGTCGAAGTGCCCTGCAACTGCTCTTCGATCAGATCTTCGGTGTAGAACGTCGGCAAGGGCGAGGTAACGCCATACAAGCCGAAGAAGTTGGCGGTAATCCGGTACTTGCCATCGGCGTCGCGTTCGATCTGTTCGATATCGCGATCCGGAAAGGACAGCGTGGCAGACGGACGCACCCGCACATTCTGCGAAAACTCCTGCGCACTGGCGCTGCGCAGGCGCAGCAGCCGCAACGCCTGGAAGAAGGCATAGCGATGTCCCTGCGCCAGCAGCGGATCAGTAGGCGATTGCGCTACAGCAGGCGATAGCGACCAATCTTCGCGGGCCATTCCAGGGTTTCTCCGTTAACGGTGTCCACCAGCGTCAGGGCGCTGAAGGTATTGATGGCTGTCATACCTGCCAGGAATTCATCCAGCACTGTTCCAAACAGGAACAGGCTGCCGCTACCCGGAAAGTGATCGCCGCGGCACTCAATGCGCACATCGCTGCCTTCCACCGGCATGCCGTGCACGATGCGTCGTACCGGTACTACCGTCACGCGTTCGATCGAGTCGACACTGCGGCGCGCGGCCGCATGGCGTTGGGCGTCGGCCTGGCGCGCAGGCACATACAGCGACAGCAAGTCACGCAACTGGCCCTCGTTGGCCAGCGCCAGATGGTTGGAATTCAAGTGCGACAGCACTCGCCATAGCAAGGTGCTGTCGATGACCGGCGGGCTGTGCGGCGTGATGCCATGGATATTGCTGAACTGCACCCGTGGCGGCGAACTGTCGGTGGGCTCGCAGATGTCGCCCAACCGCAAGCTTTGCGGCAGGTCGCCGTGCGTGCAGGTCAAGCGCGTTGAAAGCGTCAAGGGCTGCGGCGTTTCGCCAGCGGCGTAGGGCAGGCTCAGGAAATGATCGTAGCCGCGATTCAAGGCCGAGGCACGGATACTGAGGTTATACGATGCCGTGTCCTCGCCCCGCATCGCCGCAAACGCATGGTATTCCTGCTCGGTGCCATTGGCTGCCCGGGCCTGGACGCTGTCCACCGAAAAAATCTGTTCCACGGGCCGGTTGCCCCGCGCTATCGGACGAATGCGGTAATCGGGCTGAAGATGATCGATACGGACCGGATGCGCGTCGTGCCCGAACAGATTGACGGCCGGGGTCGCGTTCAGGATGAAACTCGATGGCCCGATGGCGGGCGCCCAGGCTGGCACCTGGTCGAACATGATCTGCACTGAGAACCGGCCATCCGCGCTACGCGAGGTCCATTGTGAAAAGCCTGCGATATCCAGGAACAGCAGCTTCTCTGGCAGGGCGAAGTACTCGTACAGCACGCGCCAGGCGGGGTGGGCGCCGCTCGGCCAGGGCAGCAGTTCCAGTTCGGGGCGCAAGCCCGCCGGCTGGATGGCGCTGGCCGGCAGCACCGTCAAGGGGTTGCCCTGGGCGCTGATGCGCACCTCGCGCGCATGGCGCAGCAGCAGCAGGTACAGGCGTGCCGCGTCGGCATGCGCATCGCCCAGGAAAAACCGCAGGCTGTCGCCTGCCCAGTCCGAACCAGCCATGCCGGCCATGCTGAATTGCAATCGCAGCGAACGGGGCTGCGTGCCGCCGCCTTCCCATTGGGCGCCAAGCAGTGCCACGGGCTCGAGGGTTACGGGAAACGAGGCCCGGAATATGGCGCGCAAGTCATCCACCGGAACGGACGCGAACTCGGTGCCCGCCGGGATTGTCACGGGGCCTTCCAACGCCGCGCGAGGCTGGTAGCGCATGATGGTCATGCAGGGCAGGGGCCGCAGCATGTGCGGAAACAGCAGTTGCGCCAGGTTCTGGATGAATTCGGGAAAATCGTCATCCAGCCGATGGCGCATCAGCCCGGTCATGAAGGCGACACCTTCAAGCAGGCGTTCAACGTCGGGGTCGCTGGCGCTACCGGCACCCAGAAGAGGAGCCAGCGCGGGGTTGCTGGCGGCGAATTCAGCCGCGAGCGTGCGCAGGTAGCCCAGTTCCTGTTCGTAGTAGCGATTCAGCATGGCCTATTGCCTTTTCAGTGACACGCGACCATTCGCGGCCACGTGCGACGTCAGACGGATCGGTATCGCGCGGTCATCCACGGCAATCAGGCCGGTGATGGAAAACGCCAGCGACAGGACCTCGTCTTGAGACTCGGCAAAGGTGATCTGCGGCTGCTGCAGGCGCGGCTCGTAGCGCTGGATCATGCGATTCATGTCCTCGATCATCTGTCCCGTGGTGCCGGCGGTGAAAGACCCGGCCAGGTTGGTGAAGTCCGGCACGCCGAACAAGGGGTCGATAGGCACGCTGCCCTGGCGCGTGTTGAGAATGCGCCGCAGGTGGCTCAGGATCGAGTCGACCAGGACCTCGGCGCGGGTAATGTGCGAACGCTGCACTTCGGCCCCCAGGCCGGCGACGCGTTCCAGTAAGCGAAGCTCTTTCATTGGGGCAAGGAAAGCGGGGCCCGCCGGGCCCGCGCCCTCAAGCGATTATTTCGGCGCCAGCCACGAATCTTCCGATTCGATGCCGTCCGGCTCCCAGGTCCACACGATTTTCTCGTAGGTCATGCCGACGTCTTCCATGTGCCCCAACTGACGGTTATCGGGCTGCAGGCAGTTCGGCACCCACAGGCGCGTGGCCACGAGCACAGCCTTCTCGAGCTGAATGGTGTAGTACTTTTCTTCGGTGCCCTTGGGACTGATGCGGTAGAACTCGAGCGTCACCGACTTGAGCTGTTCGCCCGAGCACAGGGCCTGATACAGTTTGGGCGACGACTTGTCGATTTCCTTCACCAGGGTGATGCCCAGATGCTGGCGCTTGCCCGAGGGCAGGCCGGTTTGCGGGTTCTTGGGCAGTTCGATGGAATGCTCGACCGCCTGGATGAGGATCTTTCCCTCGTGGCCGCTGACTTCGCAAGAACCTTCGATCTTGCCTTGGTTTTCCCCTTCCAGGGTGAGATAGCACGGCATGGCCATGGTAAATTTCTCCTTGCAGTTGATGACAGTTGGTGCAATTGCATGCAGGACCGGTGGCGTGCCGGTGGCAGCCGGCACGCCAGTTCCGGCAGGTCAGCGGATCAGCTCTTGTCGAGCTTGCCCACCAGCGAAAGCGTGAATGACGCACCCATGTACTTGAAATGAGGGCGTACCTTCAGACCCACGCGGTACCATCCCGGATCACCTTCCACATCCGAAACGGTAATTTCAGCCTGGCGCAACGGACGGCGGCTGCGCACGCCGGCCGCCGGGTTGTCCATATCCGCCACATACTGGCGGATCCAGTTGTTCAGTTCCGACTCCAGGTCGGTGCGCTCCTTCCAGGTACCGATGTTCTCGCGCTGGATCACCTTGATGTAGTGCGCAAGCCGGCTCACGATGAAGATGTACGGAAGCTGGGTGCCGAGCTTGTAGTTCAGTTCGGCGTCCTTGCCTTCTTTGTTGTTGCCGAAGAACTTGGGCTTCTGCACTGAATTGGCCGAGAAGAATGCGGCGTTGTCGGTGTTCTTGCGCATGGTCAGCGCAATGAAACCCTGTTCAGCCAGTTCGAATTCCCGTCGCTCGGAAATCAGCACCTCGGTGGGAATCTTGGTCTGCGTCTCGCCCATGGCCTCATAGTTGTAGACCGGCAGGTCGCCAACGGTGCCACCGCCTTGCGGGCCAATGATATTGGCGCACCAGCGGTACTGGGCAAAGCTCTCCGACAGGCGGCTGGCAAACGCGAACGCGGCGTTGCCCCACAGGAATTCCTGATTGCCGCCCGACACATCTTCGTTGTAGCGGAACTGTTTGGTGGGCACGGTATCGTCGCCGTATGGCACACGCAACAGGAAGTTGGGCAGTGTCAGGCCGACGAAGCGGGCATCTTCTGTTTGCCGGAAGGCGTTCCACTTCGCGTATTGCGGGCCTTCGAATACCGCGGCCAGATCCTTCAGGTTGGGCAGGCCCGCATACGAGTCCATGCCGAAGAACTGCGGGCCGGCAGCCGCGATGAACGGCGTATGCGCCATGGCGGCAACGCTGGCCACCGATTGCAGCAGCTTGATGTCCTGCCCGCCAGGGCCGAACTCATAGTTGCCCACGATGGTGCCGAACGGTTCGCCGCCGAATTGGCCGAATTCCGCGGTGTACACCGCCTTGTACAAGCCGGAGCGGGTGATGTCCGAGGCGTCTTCGAAATCCTCCAGCAACGCCTGCTTGGACACATTCAGGATCTCGATGCGATTGTTCTCGCGAAAATCGGTCCGGTCGATCAGGAACTTCAGCGAGCGCCACGACGATTCCAGCTTCTGGAATTGTTCCTGATGCATGATGGCATCGACTTGCCGGCACAATTTGCGGTCCAGGCCCGATATCATTTCGTCTATCAGGCCCTGGCTGACCTTCTGCTGCGCGCGGCTCGGTTCGAGCAGTTCCGCCACGAAGGCTTCCAGCCCCTGGCGAGTGATGGAATAGGCGTCGTCACCGGGCTTGACACGGGTCGACTCGATCAACTGGTCGATGAGCGACCCGCCGGCTTGTTCGGTGGGTTGCGCGGCGCCCTGTTGCTGGGGAGATTCCTGGCTCATCGATTACTCCTTGGACGGGCCGGAAGCGGGATCCGTCGATTGCACACCCAATTCACCCAGCAAGCGTTCGCGGGCGCCTTCATCTTGAATGAGCGCCTGCAGCCGCTTGCGGAATTCGGGAAGATTGCCCAGCGGGCCTTTCAACGACTTCAGGGCTTCGCGCAGCTCGATCAACTGGCGCAGTTCGGGCACTTGCTCGACCAGGGCATCGGGTTCGAAGTCGCGGATGTTCTCGAACTTGAGCGTCACGGGCAACGACTCGTCGCTCTCGCCCTCGGTCAGGCGATTGGGCACCGCCATCGTGACGTTCAGGCCCTGGGCCTTGAGCACATCGTTGAAATTGTCTTTGTCGACCTGGATGGGCTTGCGTTCATCCAGCGGCGTGTCCGACTCTTGCAGCGTGAAATCGCCCAGCACCAACTGCTTCAGAGGCAGTTCGACTTCCTCTTGCGCATCGCCGGTAGCGGACTTGTAGACGATGTTGACGCGTTCCTTGGGGGCGACGGATCCATCAGTAGCCATTGCAGTACTCCTTGGTAGCAGATAGGTCAGGCGGCGGCGGTTGACTGCGAAAGTTGCCAGGCTGCCCGCAAGTCCAGGCCGGCCAGACGGGCCAGCATGGAATCGTTGGGCCCGGCGCCGAAGGCGCCGTATCGCAGTTCGACGGCCGCCGCCAGCTTCAAGGCTTGCCGCGCCAGATCCGGTTCCCAAGTGATCAGGCGGTGGGCGTCGAGTTCTTCAATCAGCGCGGCCAGTAGCGGACGCATGTCGGCACGCGCGTCAAAACGCTGGAGCAGGGCGCACTGGGCCAGCCGCAGGCGGAAGTTGTCGCGCTGGCTGCCGGCGTGGCGCGCAGCGCCTTGCAGACTGTCCAGCGCTTCATTCAGCTTGCCGGCAACAGCGTCGGCGTCGGCGGCCTTCGTCAGCTCGGTCACGGTGTCTGCGCCATCCGCGCTGGCCCCGGCGTGCGAGGTATCGCTACCCAGCGCTTCCAGCCAGGCCTGCGTGTCAGGGTCGGCAAATGGGCGGCCGTCGTTGAATTTCATTTCTGCCAGTTGCGGCAGGCGGGACAGCAAGCGGCCCGTTTCAAAGGCCACGGCCGCAGCCGCATCGGTGGCACCCAGCCGGCTCAAGGCGGCATGGCTAGCACGATTGAGGTCCAGCCAGTAGCGATGCCCGATCAGGCGCGATTCCACGAAATGAATCACGGCTTGCGGTTCGCCCCCTTGCGCGATCTTCTCGAATCCGACCACGATTTGGTCGGGTGGGGCAGGCAAACGCGTCGCGCCATTTTGCGCGGGGGGCGCCTGTTCCAGCGTGGCCCAGGCGCAGATGCGATTCAGCCTGAACAACAAGGGCAGGGTGGGGTGTTCTTCCAGGTACCAGTCAATGAGCGGGCGCAGGCAGGCCAGCCCGGCGTCCGCGGCCGCCTCTGGATCGCTGCCCGCGGCCGGCGCGGCCATCGTGGCGACCGCTGCCGACCCGGCCGACGCCGCCGGGCTGGTCGCCGCTGCCTCAGGCGCGGGCGCAGCCGGCCGTTCGACGGGCAGGTTGTTCAACGCAGCACGCAATCCATAGAAAGCCGGCGCCTGATCGTCGTGCTGCTGCCACGCAGCATCCAGCGCCTCCCAATCCGCCAGCAATTCGCCATGCAGTTCCGGCTGGAGTGCGGCAAATTCCACCTGAGTGTCCTGGATGCGCTCGTTCAACTGATCCAGCAGCCACTGGATCTGGTTGCGGCGGCCCCGTAGGCGGGCGGCCGGTGGAGACATATCGTCCCAATGGATCGTTACAAGATCGCGCAAGAGGTGGATGCCGTCGGCCAATCCCGCCAATCCACGGATATGAAGCAGCGCCACGGTCAACCATGCGCCTACGGTCAGGTCCTTGCCTTCCTGGCCAAGTACCTGGGTGCCCAGGCGCGCCACTGCCTTCCAATCCACCGGGGCGGTGGCATGAATATCGGTCAACTGGTCGATCTGGGTACGCATCGCCGCAAATGCCTCACCGTCCCGCGGGCTGGTGCCCACCGGCTGGTCAGTGCGGACCGGGCTGGCGCCCAGATTGCGGTCGAACCCTTCAATAGGCACAGTGGCTTATCCTTTACGAGTCTCGCGGTCGACGACGTGAAACAAATTGCATATTTCTGAGCAACCCTGTCTGACCAAAAGGCCACGACTCAGGTGCTTGGCACGATGTTAGAAACCCAGGCGTTTATGAACCGTTGAAGCAAATCGCAAAAGTTGAGACATTCTCTGTAATCGATTTAACGTTTCTTAAACGCTTTTCACGCCACAATGGGGCATCTGTATCGAATCGACATGAACTGAGAAGAACAAAGACCCCGAGTAAGACAAGGCAGGGCAGTTAGACGATGTCTGCGGACAGCGCCTGGCGGGGTCGCAAGGTTCTAGCCAACTTCCTATGCATCCCAGCCTGATCCGACCCATCCAACTTCGTCTGCTCGGTGAGTTCGATATCGCCGTGGCGAATGTCAGCGGCCGTCGTGCGCTCAGTTACAGCAAACCCAAGCTGTTATTGGCCATGCTGGCGCTCGCACAGGGAAAACCCTATTCACGGGCGGAATTGGCCAACACCTTATGGCCCGCCGACTTGAAGGACGGGCGCGCCAACCTGCGCCACGCGCTGTTCGTGCTGCGCCGATTGTTCGAGCCGGTCCCTGATGCATGGATATCCACCAGCAGCACATTGGCGCTGAACCCGGATGTCATCATGGTCGATGTGCTGGCCATCATTGGTGCGGCGGGTTACGAGGACCTGACACCTGAGCAGCGGTTGAACTATGACCGCGGCAGCCTGCTGGAATACACCGATCTGCCCGAAAGCGGATCGTTCACGGCCTGGAAAACCAGTTGGCAATCACGTATCGAGCGCGACGTTTCCGAACGCCGCAAGGCGCTGCTGGCTCAACTGACCGCCAGTGGCCATCTGAACCAGGCCCTGGATACCGCCAAGCATTGGGTGCACACGCACCCTGAAGACGAAGGAGCGCATCGCCACCTGATCCGCTTGCTGCTGGACAATGGCAACCGCGAAGCCGCCTTGCTGGCTTACCAGCATTGCGTGGGGATCATGCGCGAACGCTACGACACCGAGCCCACGGAACAAACGCGCGCCCTGGTCGAAAATGCCCTGCCTGCTCTCGAACCCGATATGCTGCAGCCGGTCGAGCAACGCCAGTATTGCCCTTTGGCGGTTCTGGCGGTGGCGTTGACGCTCGACGAGTCCGAACGCTACCCCGAGCAATCATTGCAAGGCCTGCAAACGGCACGCAAGCACCTGCTGGAACTGGCGCGCAGCGAAGGAGGGCATGTATTGGTGGGCGCCGACAACAGCCTGGCAATCGTGTTCGGCTATCCCAAATTGACTGAACGACCGGCTCATGCCGCTGCCAAGCTGGCTTGCGGCATCCGGGCCCTGTCATTGCCGACCGGCGTGCGTGTGGGCATGGGCATCCATGCCGACATTTCATTGGTGCAATCGAACACCCGGCCCGACGCTGGCGCGCTGGTCAGCCAGCGGGCCATGCGCCTAGCCTATCTGGCCGACACGTGCGAAATTCTGCTCAGCGCGGCTACCCGCGACCGCCTGGCCGACCAGTTCGCCGTCCGCGCTGAAAAACGCCACGGACGGCATCTGTGCCTATTGGAATTCCAGTTGGAGGCCAAAGTCGTACGACGCATGTTTGGCCGCGTGCGGGAGTTCGACAGCCTGGTCCGCCTGTGGGCCCGCCTGCCCGTAGCCCAGTTGCCGACCGCCATGACCGTGCGCGGGGAAGCTGGCATCGGCAAGTCGCTGCTGATGGGCGTCATGGCGGAGTATGTGCGCCATACCGGTGGCGACATCTGCCTGCTGGCCTGCCACGAAGGCCATGACAACACGCCGTTCTATCCCGTGCGCGAGTACATCATGCAGCGTTTGTCCCTGGAATGGGGAGGCATCGACGGCGCACTCGACTCATCCGACTATCAGCGCCAATTGGTCGAGACCGTTTGCCAGCGGGTGGGCCTGGACTCGTCGGTGCATGCCGGCCTGCGGCGCGTGCTGTTTCCAGAAGGCGACCGTGCCGGCCAGGCTGCTGCCAGCGATCTGTCGCGGCAAGCCCTGATGCAGTCGCTGCTCTCCATCCTGGCCCACCGCAGCCAACCGGACCGTCCGTTGCTGCTGGTATGGGAAGATCTCCACTGGGCGGACCATTCCAGCCTCGCGCTGCTCCAGCTGCTGATGAAACAGGTGCAGGCCGCGCCGACCATGGCACTGATGACGGCGCGCGAGGAGTTCGGCGGTTCAGCATGGTCTGCCCATGAACTGCTGCTCAAGCCGCTGGAGCGCCAAGCTATTGCGGAATTGGTGGCGCACCGAGCCAAAGGCCAACGCCTGTCGTCGAAATTGCGCGCGCGCATCGTGGACGACGCTGATGGCATTCCGCTCTATGCCGAAGAAATGGTCCGCCAAGTCGTGCTGGGTGCCGACATTGGTGTCACGCCTGTCATTGCCGACTTGATAGCGGCCCGCTTGTCGGACCTTGAGCCCGGTACCCGCAGGCTGGCGCAGTTTGCCGCGGTGGCGGGGCAGGTGGACGATGTCTTGATGGCGCGCGCCGCCCAGGAGTTCAACGTCAATCCCCAGAGCATGCCCGAGGTCCTGGCCGAACTGCGCCAGCGCGGCCTTATCGACGATGCCATTCCGGCCAATTTTCGCCATGCGCTGGTGCGCGATGCGATCTATCACACGCTCAGCCCCGGCCAGCGCCGCCTGCAACATGAGATCGTGGCCAATTACCTGATCGAGCAAAGTCCGCGCTCCGAGCCCGTGGAGTCTGCCTACATCGCACGGCACCTCGAAATGGCCCAGCATGCCAGGGCTTCGGAATGGTGGTGCCTGGCGGCGCGCGACGCCCTGGCCCAGTCCGCCGTGGCCGAAGCCCAGGCGCTGACCGAACGCGCCCTGCGGGCGCTGCGCCACATTGAAGATGTGCAAGACCGCCGCAAGAACGAACTGGAAGTACAGTTGTTGCGCGGCTCGGTGTTTGCGTCGCTCAAGGGCGGCGGGGCCGCCGAGACCTCCGAGGCGTACGCCCGCACGATTGAACTACAGCAAAGCAACGACGACCCGAACACGCAATTCCTCTTGCTATGGGGGGCGTGGACCGTGGCGATAAGCACCCGCACGCACGCCGAAAGCCTGCAACAGGCCGAGCGGATCTATCGTTACGCCGAGCAGACGAGCGACAGCGCCTTGCAGGGGTGGGCGCAGTACGCCTGCGGCTTCAGTTATCTGCTGACCGGCGACATGGTTGCCGCCGAACGCTGGCTGCGCACTTGCATACAAAGCCTAGGGGGGCAGCCGGATCAGCGCATGCGGTTCGCCCGTTGGGGCGCGGACGGTGTTTGTGCCGCCAAGGCCGTATTGGGTTGGGTACTGACGCTGCAAGGCCGCGAAGAGGAAGGACTGGCCTTTGCAAAAGCAGGCCTGGCCGATGCCAACAATCTGGATCACCTGGCCAGCCGTGTTCTTTGCCTGGCCATGCTGGGCGAAATCCACCGCCAGCGCGGCGATGACGACGAAGCCCTCGAGGCCGCCGACACCTTGCGCGCCCAGACCAATAGCGGTGACTTCGCTCTCTGGCGCGGCTTGGCCGAGGGCCTGTCGGGCTGGGTACGGGCGCGCCGCGGTGAACGCAGTGGCCTGGACAGTATTCAGCGTGCTATCGATGCCTCGCGCGCAGGCATGCCGGTGCTGCAGTCCGCACTGGAACTCTTCCTGGCCAGCGCTCACCTGGAACATGACGAACCTGAACGGGCCTCGGGCGCGGTGCAGCGGGCGGCCGAAGTCATGGAGCGCTTCGGCAGCCAGTTCATGCGGGGCGACTATCTTTTTCTATTGGGCAATGTGGCTGCCCGGCAAGGCCAATACGGCAAGGCCCGCGAACATTGGCAAGAAGCTGTCACCGAAAGCCGCCGGCTGGGCCTTACACTGGTGGCGCGCAGAGCTCAAGCACGGCTCAAGGACATTTCACAACGTGTCGCCTGAGGCCTGGGTATCGAGCCTGACGTATCGGTAACCGTTGCACCAGATTGAAAAATCGGCAATCGGGCAGTGCGGGCGGGCAGGGGAGAGGGTTACGCATCATGGATCTCGAGCACTTGGCTTTAGAGCAACCCGGGCGCGACGCACCCGAACGTACCGGCACGCAAAGCCTGGGGCGCGGAATCAAGCTCATGCGCGTGATCGCGGCACGCCCGGATTTCGGCTGGCGCCTGTCGGACCTGGCGGCGGCCTGCAAACAGGACAAGGGCACCGTGCACCGGATGCTGGCCTGCCTGGTCGAAGAGCGCCTGGTCACCCAGCGAGCCACCGACCGGCGCTATCTGCCGGGACCGCTGATGTACGAACTGGGTCTGGCCATTCCGGCGCGCGTACAGTTCCAGCGCCGCGCAGAATCGCTGCTGCAATCGTTCGCGCGGCGCATGGGCGGTATTTCGTTGCTGTTGCTGCGCAGCGGCAACGAATACGTCTGCAGCGTCAGGGCAGGGGCCTTGCCGCTGGCCGGCCTGATGGTGCAGGCGGGAACGCGCCGGCCGTTGATCACGTCCGTAGGCGGTATCGCCATCATCCAGACACTGGGCGCCGATGAGGCACGCCAGGTGCTTTTGAACAATGTGTCCCAGGAAATCGCCGGCCACGGCACCATGCGCCTGCAGGCATTGCAGAAAATGCAGGAACGATCGGATCATCACGGCTGGGGGGTCAACCTGGGCGACGTCGTGCCGGGTGTACATGCGTTTTCGGTGCCTGTACGCGACATGCGGGGCGATGCCTTCGCAGCTGTCTGCCTGATGGGCACCGCCGATCTGTATGGCGAAAAGCGACTGCCCGAGTTGCGCGATGCGCTGCAAGCCGTGGCCGGGGCACTGTCGGCCGACGCACACAAGTTCAGCATATGAAATAGAAGCGGCCATGGGCTTGCGGCCGCACCCGCAAGGTCGCTTAAGGTTATGGCGTCGCTATGTCAAAGAGCTGCGCCGTGAGCATCCAATCCGCCATCAACCTGGAAGACATGCGCTTGCTGGCGCGCCGCAAGTTGCCGCGCATTGCGTTCGACTTCATTGACGGCGGCGCCGACGGCGAACGGTGCCTGCAGCGCAACCGCGAAGCCTTCGAGCGGTATTGCCTGGTTCCGCGCTACTTGCGAGACGTGTCCATCCGCGACCAGTCGGTGGAACTGTTCGGCCGCCGCTACGCCAGCCCGATCGGTATTTCGCCCACCGGCCTGGCCGCGTTGTTCCGACCCGATGCCGATCTGATGCTGGCGGCGGCTGCCCGCCAGGCCGATGTGCCATTCTTGTTGTCCAGCGCCAGCAACGCGGCCTGGGAGGAAGTCATCGCCATTGCTGCGGACCACGTATGGTTCCAGATGTATTGCACCCGGGACGAGCGCATCAACGACGACTTGGTCAGGCGCGCCCGCGAGGCGCGTGTCAGGGTGCTGGTGGTGTCGGTGGATGTGCCGGTCAATGCGAACCGCGAACGGAACCGGCGCAATGGATTCTCGCGACCGTTTCGCATGACACCCGGGGTGGTGCTGGAAGCACTGGGCCATCCGGCCTGGGTGCTGCGCTACCTGCGCACCGGGGGCATTCCCATGATGCAGAACTGGAAGCCTTATGCGCCGGATGGGGCCAGCGCGGCCGCGGTTGCCGATCTGTACGGCACGCTGACGCCGGCGCCCATGATCGGTTGGCAGCATATACGGCGCATCCGCCTGGCATGGAACGGCCCGTTGGTCATCAAGGGGCTGCTGCATCCCGATGACGCGCGCGAGGCGCTGCGCCTGGGCGTGGACGGGCTGGTGGTATCGAACCATGGCGGCCGGCAACTGGACGCCGCGCCGGCGCCGCTGGACATGCTGCCGGCCATCCGTGCGGCGGTGGGCAACGGCATGACGCTGATCCTGGACAGCGGCGTCAGGCGCGGCTCGGACGTGGCCGTTGCGCGGGCGCTGGGCGCCTGCTCGACGATTTTCGGACGGCCGACGCTGTACGCGGTAGCTGCAGCGGGCCAGGCGGGTGCAGAGCGGGCGCTGCAGATCGTGCGCAACGAGCTGGACATGGTGATGGCGCAGATCGGCTGTCCGTCGTTTCAAGGCCTGGACGACAGTTATCTATGGCCGCGCGGCGGACGCTGTTCCAGGATGCCGGCGAGTTCGACCAGATCGCCCGCGGTATAGTCCCAGCCCCCAAGCGGCTTGCCCGCGGGGTCTTTCGACGGATCATGCGCATGGGTACGCGCGATGTAGGCGGTTTTCAGCCCGCATTGTCGCGCCGCGTCCAGATCGTAGTCATGGGCAGCAACCAGCATCGCCTGGTGCGGTGCCACGCCCAGCAATTCACAAGCATGAAAGTACACCTGCGGCATGGGTTTATAGGCCTTGGAGATATCTGCTCCCAGAATCGTGTCCCAGGGCAGCCCGGCATGTTTGGCCATATCGACCAGAAGCCGGGTGTTTCCATCGGACAGCGGGGCGACGATAAAGCGCTCCTTCAATTTGCTGAGGCCTTGCACCGAATCAGGCCACGGATCGAGGCGATGCCAGGCCCGGTTCAAGTCTTGCAGGTCGGCGCCGGGCAAGGCCGATGGCGGCAGCCCGAACGCGTTGAGGCAGGCTTGCAGGTTTTCCATGTTGAGCTGATCGAGACCGGCAAAGGGCCGCTGGCCGCGGCGTATGGGCTCGACCGAGGCGCCATAGCGCCCAACCCAGGCATCGGCAAACGCATCGGCGTCGATATGCAGGGCGTCGTGGCGCTTGAAGAAAGCCCCGACTTGCGCCGCGATGCTGCCGCGCCAATCCACAACAGTGCCCAGAACGTCGAAAAACAAGACTTCAACTTTGGCCAATTCAAATCTCCAGTGCCGGTCGTGGCCGCCTGGGGCCAACGTGAGAAGCAGGATTGCCACCGACATGGTAGGGCCAGCACCCGGATACGGCAGGAATGTCCGTGCTGTCGAGTGCGGTTTTGGGTTTGGCTTTAATACGCATAATGTATATTATGTAAAGTTAATGATTTGCCTGAGCCAAGGCAAACTACCCTTGCGGATGATCGGCAGCCTCATCTCATTCCCTGGGCAACCTAGAGATAGCCCAGGATTTAACGGACTATTTCGGCGCGATGCGCCAAATCGTGTTTGAAAGATCGTCAGCGACGATGAGTGCGCCGCGCGGGTCCACTGTCACGCCTACCGGGCGGCCGCGGGTCGTGCCGTCGCTGTCCCGAAACCCGGCGACGAAGTCTACCGGCGGGCCGGACGGCCGCCCCTCGCTGAATGGCACGAAGACCACCTTGTAGCCGACGGGCTCGTTGCGGTTCCAGCTGCCGTGTTCGCCGACGAAGACCCCATTGGCGAACTGGCCGCCCATTGCATCGATCGAGAACGCGACGCCCAGCGCCGCGACGTGCGACCCCAGGCTGTAGTCGGGCTTGATCGCCGCGGCGACCTTGTCCGGATCCTGTGGCCGGACGCGCTCGTCCACGTTTTGCCCCCAATAGCTGTACGGCCAGCCATAGAAGGCGCCTTCCTGGACGGCAGTCAGATAATCGGGAACCAGGTTCGGACCGATCTCATCGCGTTCATTCACGACCGCCCACAATTGGCCCGTATCGGGCTGGATGGTCAGCGCGGTGGGATTGCGCAGGCCGGTGGCGTACGCCTTGTGTTCACCGGTGCGGGCATTTACCCGCCAGATACGGGCGCGGTCGGCTTCCGCCGTCATGCCCCGTTCGGTGATGTTGCTATTGGAACCGATGCCTACATACAGATACTGCCCATCCGCACTGGCGGCCAGGGCCTTGGTCCAGTGATGGTTGATTTCCGATGGCAGCGGCGTCACAGTTTCGGGTGGCCCGCTCGCCTTGGTTTGCCCTGGCTGGTAGTCGAATCGCACCAGGGCGTCTTGGTTGGCAACATAAAGCTCGTTCCCCACCAATGCGAGACCGTACGGCGCATTAAGGTTTTCGGCGAAAGTCGATACTTCGTAGGTGCCGTCGCCCTCGGCATCGCGCAACAAAGTCAGGCGGTTGCCGCCTTTTACCGGGCTGGTGCCCTTGGCTTTGATCATGCCGGCGATCACGTCTTTCGGCTTGAGTTTCGCAGCATTGCCCCCCCTGCCCTCGGCCACCAGGATGTCGCCGTTCGGCAATACCAGCATCTGTCGCGGAATTTCAAGGTCAGTCGCGATGGCGGTAATCGAATAGCCGTCCGGCACCGTCGGCACTTTGCTCCCCCATTCCGCAGGTTTTGCAATCACCATGTCGGGCAGCAGCCCTCGTTCGGGCTTGGGCAGTTCGGGCGCGGCTCCGACCTGCGAAGGTCCGGCTTGGCCGCTGCATACGCCCACTATCGCCGACAGCGGGACGACGGCAAGCAAGCTAAGGTATTTCATACGGCGCCCCTGATATGCGGGGTGCGAAAGCCCAGCCATGTGGCTGCGCAGGCAAGCACCAGCGTGATCACCGACAAGACCAGGCCGGTAGGCATGCTTCCCCATGCGTCGCGGGCGTGTATCAGCGCATTGAAAAAGCCCACGATCCATGCCGCCAGCAATACCACGGCGTACGGGATGATTCCCCGTGCGCGTTGATGAGCCCGGAAGAGATCGATGATGGCGAAGATCAGCGCGATGCCGCCAAACACCAGGCCGCCGACCAGCAGCCACGAGGAAAAATTATTCCACTGGATATCAAACGACTTCGCATAGGCTGCATCCGCGAGGGCGGCGCCGAGAAACAAGGAAAGGGTTCCCCCCAGAAATACGGCATGCAGCGGGTGCACTGTCAGGGCATACCGAGGTTCGACAATTTGGGGCACTGGATCGCCTCCTTGATAGACGGCTGGGCCACGATATGTGGAAGGACGCAGCAAGTAACGTGCCTGCACCTGTGCCCCTGGGTCAGATCGCAGGGCGCAAATTGTTCCGGCGCACCGGCACATTTTTCCCTACTTAGAAAGAATCTACGCCGCCAAGGAACCTGGCCGCGCCCTGGGCATTGGAATGAAGATCATCCGATCTTGCAGGGATCAGGTCCGACGCTTGCGTACACGGTTTCTACTCCTCGGGGTGGAAGCTTTGCCGACGACGGATTCAATCAACAGGAGCAAATATGCAACAGCTTAAAGACGTAATGACCGAAGACGTAAAAATCTTGAGCCCCGGGGCCACCATCAAGGATGCGGCAGCCCAAATGCGTGACGGGGACTTTGGCCTGATGCCCGTAGGAGAGAATGATCGCTTGATCGGGACTCTGTCAGATCGCGATATCGTGCTCCGCGCCGTCGCAGAAGGGCTGGAATCCGGCACAAGGGTACGAGACGTTATGTCTGAAAAGGTCGTGTGGGCGTATGAGGATGACTCTGTGGAAAAAGCCTGCCAGATCATGAGCGACAATCAGGTCCGGCGTTTGCCCATCGTGAACACTGATAAGCGCTTAGTGGGAATCGTGGCGCTGGGCGACCTTGCGGTAGGTGCAGGAAGCATCAAGCCGGCCGGTGCGGCATTGTCTGATATCTCGCAGCCGGGATAACCGACTGCCAGAGTGAGGATGGCGTCTTGACGCTGAAAATGGGCAACCTGCCTTGTGGCCAGCCTCGATTGCGCCATCCTCGCTTGATACGAACCTGCTTGGTACCGCCAACTTAGTACCGCCAACTGGCCTTCAGCGTTCCGCCATGGCTGCGCACCTGGCTGGAGAACAGGCCGTCGTACTGCAGGCGTACATCGAACTGCTCGCCACCAAACAATTGCATGCCCGCTGTCACGCGTCCGAACGTGCGGCCCGCATCAAGAGTGGATTTGGCAGAACGGCTGCCCGCCGGGGCCGAGTCCAACCTGGCGTAGCTGTCCCAGTGATCGGTACTGCTCAGACTCAAGCCTACATTCAGATAAGGCCGCAGCACGTAGCCTTTATCCAAGTCGATACGGCCCCCGACTTCTACGCCAGGCGTCAGGATGGCCGCCCAATTGTCGCTGCTTTCATAATTCAAATTCAGCGCCCCGGCGCCATGCTCGGAATACGAGGGCATGCGGGTGTAGATCAGGTCCAGGTCGATGGCGGGCTTGATGTATGCCTTACCCATGTTATGGGTATAAGCCACGCGCAGGCGTTGCCCCAGCGACATCACATCGGGCGAACTCTTGGCGCTGGCACTGAGCCCCGGCAACCGGATGTACCGTGTGCTGTCATAGCTGCCATAACTGCCGGACAAGGTCCCCGCCACCATCCAGGGGCCATTTTCGTACCTCAGGGATGCACCCAGGTACCCTGTGTCGCCACTCAGGCTCTGGCGCCCGTCATCGGCGCTGATATTGCCGTTCTCGTAGGCGGCCGACACGCCGACAAACCACTGGGGAGCGATCTGGTGCTGTACTCCGACCTGATAGGTGACGCCGCTGGCGTCGAATGACGACGTGCCGTGACTGCCATCCACGCTCGTGGTGCGGGCCGCGATGTTTCCCCACACGCAAGACGATTCGCTAAGCCGCAGTTCGGCCCCTTCGTAATGCGGGCAACTGAGCAAAGAGTTCGCGAACCGCGCCATGTCGGCCTGCTTCAGCGCGGCGGGCGCAGCAGCAATGCCGGGCGAAAGGCTGGACAAGGCATCCGTGAACGCGGATGCGCTCTCGGCAGTGTGGTCCAGTGTCGCGTAGAGGCCGGCGAGGTCTTCGTTGCCGCCACGCTCCCAGATGTCTTGCAGATGAGTGCCGAGCTCACGCAGATTGCGCCCCGCCCCGTAGGATTCCGACAGGGTATCGAAATGCGCCTGACCGGTTGTCACCGTGGCCTGGTTGCCGGAATACTGCGTCAAATAATCGAACAGCGGTGATGTGCCTTTCAGCGTGGCGGTGGGGTCGATGTCGTCCGACTGCAAAAACACGACCGACCGGTCAGGCATCAGGCGGCTGCTGTTGACACGGATTTTCCCGTTGAGTGTTGCCGTACCATCCACCTGCAAAGCGTCTGCAGTCTGGGCTATGAAATCGGCGCCGATCTGCAGCGTGCCATCCGCAGCCTGGGTGAAATCGCCGGTGACGTGCGTACGTGCCGCGCCCAACGACTCGCCCACCAGGAAATCGCCACGGTTGATGACGTGCCCGCGGATGCTGTCGGCCTTGAGCACCGTGCCGAAGTTCTCGACCGTGCCCAGGTCGCCGGCGTCACCATTCAGGTTCTGGTTGCCGGCGAGGGTTCCGTTATTAGTGACGGTGACCTTCTGTGTTCCGGTGTTGTTGATGGCCGTCCCTGCAGACAGGATTGCGCCAGAATCGATCGTGACATGATTGGTTTGCGCCGTGCCGTCGATCCAGACACCGCCCCCTGTGGCATTGGTGGCGAGGACGTTGCCGCCGATATTGATATTGATGGCATTGGTGTTGTCCAGCTTGCCATCGCTTTGCGCAAAGATGGCGTAGGCATTCGCGCTGGCAATGCTCAGGGTGCCATTTTGATTGATCGTCACGTTGCCGGCCGCGCTGCCCGCTGCCCCGCCACTCGAGTGGTCGTAGGCCGAACCCGCATAGCTGCCGGCACTGTCTCCGGCCAGGCCGCCCCCATCTGCGATGGACTGCGCGATGATGCCAAACGCACCGTCGCCGGTGGTGGTCAGCGTACCCGTGTAATCGAGAATAATGTCGCGGCCCGAGTTGGAGTCGCCTCGGACCGAGCCGCTTTGCGTGCCATTCCATCCGGCCGACAAATCGCCATTTGCCGTATAGCCCGCGATGCCGCCTCCGCCGCCAATGGACTGCAAGACTATGCCGTGCGATCCCTTGCCCGTGGTGGAAATCACGCTGAGATCACTGGAGCCGGCCTTGCTGCCGTAGTTTCCAATCGTGATGTTGATGACATTGCCGTTCAGGCCCTGGCTCGTCGCGTCACCGGTGATGCCGATCTTGTCGACGTTGGAGGCCGCGCCGGAGGCGATGATACCTCCGCCGCCGCCGATGCTCTGCGCAACCAGGCCGAATGCATGTTCGCCCGTCGTGTGCACATTCAGCCACGCCTCGACGCTGATGTCCCCCCCTGAGCTTTTCGTCACCGGAGAAGAGGTTCCGCTGTCGCCTTTGCCCCCACCCCCGCCCAGCGTCAGGTCGAAATTGGGCGTCGAACCAGCGCCCGCCACGCCGACCGTTGCCACGCTGGCCGTGCCGCCGCCTCCGCCGATGGATTGCAGCACGATCGCGTGGGAATTGAAGCCTGCCGTCGATACCGAGACGACGCTGGCGTCGTCGCCGTTGCCGGTGTATATCTGGCCACCCCACCCGCCGTTGGGGCTGGAGCCGCTCGCACCCAACGTCACGCTAGAGGTGGAATCACTGGATTGCGCCGTGTTGGCCGAGCCGTCAGCGCCCTGGCCCCCGCCGCCGCCTATGCTTTGCGCCAGCAAGCCATAGGCCACGTCCCCCGTGGTTGTAACGGCCCCTTTGTTCATCGTGCCATCACCCTGCAAATCGAGGCTTATGGGGCTTCCGTTTCCAGCCGCCCCCCCTTGGCCGCCTACGGCCATGGTCACGTTGGTAGAGCCCGTGACACCCGATGCCGTGGCGGTGCCACCGGCGCCGCCGCCGCCGCCGATGGACTGCAATACGATGCCGTCCGCGTAAGTCCCCTGGGTCGCGACGGTACCGGTAAAGTTCTTCAGGAAAATCTCGCCGCCACCGCCCGCTATGCCGCCGTTACCCCCGACGGCCAGGTTCATGGTGTACGAGTTTGAATCATCGTCGTCGTCACCCAGCAGCGCATCGGTACTCGAACCGCTGCTGCCCGCCCCGCCCGCATCGGCGCCCGCCGACCCCGCCAGGCCGCCTCCCCCGCCGACGGACTGCGCCAGGATGCCGTCGGCATCACCGCCCGTCGTCTTGATAGCGCCCTGCGCGGTCACGTTCACGGTACCGCCATCGCCGGCTGCGGCTCCCGTAGCGCCGAGCGATACCCCAACGTTTGCCGAATAGCCTCCATCATCATCGTCGTCATCGCCGCCGGAGCCGGACAGTTTGACGGTGCCGCCCTGCGACGCGCCGCCGCCGCCGCCGATCGATTGCAGCAACATGCCACGAGACCCTGAGCCATAGGTCTGCAAAAGGGAGCCCGCGTCCAGCTGGGCGGTCACCTCGCCGCCATATCCGCCACCGCCGCCCGTACCGCCGACGCCGATGGTCGCCGAGATGGCCTTGCCTGCGCCGCCCGTTTTACTACTGCCGACGCCGCCATTGCCGCCTCCGCCGCCAATGGATTGCGCCATCATCGCGTTGGAAAAATCATCGTTCGTGGTAATGGACGACGTACCGTCCACAAGCAAGTTCACTTGCCCGCCATGGCCGCCGTCTCCGGCGCTGCCTCCCAGCGAGGTGGCGACGCGGATTTGCAGGGTAGCGTCGGAGCCTGGGGCCGAGGAACTGGTGCTCATGGCATGCGATGCACCGCCCGCGCCGCCGCCCCCGCCGATCGTCTGAGCCAGCACGCCATGCGAGCCGATGCCTCCCGTCGACACACTGGCGCCGTCTGTCAGGTTGACGTTGAGGATGCCCCCGTTGCCTCCGCTCGATCCCGAGCCGCCCATGGCCAAGGTCGTGGAGATCGCCAGCGAGCCGTCGCCGGTGGGAATACCGAGGTCCAGGTTGCTGGCTTGGGCGCTGCCGCCGTTGCCGCCCCCGCCTCCGATGGCTTGGGCCAGGACGCCATACGAATCCGATATCGATGTGTTGGACTTTCCTCCGGCCGTGGTAATGGTTGAATTCGTTAAGTCGACCGTTACCGTGCCGCTGCCCGAGCCGCTGCCAGCGCTGCCCCCGATCGCCATGTCGGTGCCAAAAAAGGCATTCACACTTTTGCCATGTGCGGCGCCGCCATTGCCGCCTCCACCGCCAATCGATTGAGCCGCGATCGCGGGCGCGGCGCTGCCTTGCGTACTGACGGTGGAGTTTTCCATCTTCACTGTCACGTCGTCGCTATTGGCGCCGTCGGCACCCGCCCCGCCTATCACGAGGCTCACGACAGAGAGCGAGTCCTGCATCGAGGACCCGCCCGATCCCCCGCCCCCGCCGATGGACTGCGCCAGCACGCCGATAGCCCCGTTGCCCTCGGTGTCGATCCTGGTTTCCTGGCCGTTAACCATGACTTGCTGGCCCTTGCCGCCGACACCGCCGCGCCCGCCCAGGGCGGGCGGGACCGAACCGTCCGCGTTGATCGCCAGGCTGAACACACTGCCGCCATTGCCCCCGCCGCCGCCGATAGACTGGGCGACTGCGCCGTGCGCATACAGGCCCGACGTATCGATCGCGCCGCCGCTGTTCAGATTCAGGGTGACGGTGCCACCACCTCCCCCGGCGCCACCGTTACCTCCTACCGCAGAGACGCCCAACGCCGAACCGGCGTTGCCGCCGCCACCGCCAATGGACTGTCCCAATAAACCGATACCCGCCTCGCCACTGGTGGTGATCCCGCCGGACCAATCGACAACGACGGTGCCACCGGCACTGGCGGTACCGCCCGTGCCCCCGACCGAGATCACACCGGATGCACTGCCTGCGTTGCCGCCGCCGCCGCCGATGGATTGCACCAGACCGCCTATCGCGCCCGTCCCATTGGTGCTGATGGCCCCTCCCAGCTCATTACCCGTCACGTCACCGCCGTTTCCTCCTCGGCCGCCGCTGCCGCCCAAGGCAACCACGCCACCTGCCGCCGCGCCGGTGCCCCCGCTGCCCCCGATGGACTGCACCAAGACCCCGTGTGCATAGTCCCCCGTTGTAACCAGGGCCGCGTCGGTGGTCACGGAGGATGTCCCGCCATCGCCGCCAAAACCGCCATCGCCCGAACTGCCGTCTATCCAGCTGGTCCATGCGCCACCCGACCCGCCGGCACCGGCCAGGGATTGCGTGACAACCGCGGCGGCGTAATCGCCGCTGGTTATGATTGTGGTGCCTATGTCCAGGTTGGCAGTCGCCGAACCTCCTCCGGCGCCTTGGCCACCCTGATTCGAGCCAAGGCCGCCCAAGCCACCTATGCTTTGAACCAATACGCCGTAAGACATGGCGCCAGACGTCCTGACTACGCTGCTATATAGGTTTGCCGCAGCGGGCCCTGCGGCGCCCCCATTACCGCCGTTCGAATCGTCACTACTCGTGGCAGGAGGAGCGTTACCGCCACCGTCCCCGCCTTGCGATAGCACCTGCACACCGGCAAGGCTATCGCCGAAGGTCGTCACGTTGGAATAGTAAACATTGGCGGTGGCACCTGTAGAGTCGCCGCCATCGCCTCCGGTCCCATCATCGGTTCCGTAGTCGCCGCCATGGCCACCTGCCGAAATAGCCATGATGGCCGCGCTATCGTCCAGCGTTGCCTGGCTGGTTGAAGCGATAATGTTGGTGATGGTGCCGGTGTTGGAGAGCTGCGCCCCGACATTGGCGGTTGCCTGGGCCCCGTGGCCGCCTTTGCCACCCTGATCATCGGTCCAGGTGACCACGCCGCCGGTCCCCCCGACACTGGCCGCCACCACGGCAGCCACGCTGCTGCAGTGTTCCACGCCCAACGCGTCGTTGCCGCCGCAGGCGTCCGAACTTTGGGATGAGGGGTTCCAGTACACCGATACATCACCCGTCACGTTCGCCGTGACCGTCCCCCCGCCCCCGCCGTTTCCGGTGGGCTCGCCGTCGTGCGCGCCGGCGCCTTTGGCGTACAGGCCCCCACGCCCGCCAATACTCTGGGCGACCACCCCCCAAGCAGTGTGGCTTCCTCCATTCAGGGGCGTGCTGTCGGTGCCGAGCGAAACCGTGGCCTGGCTGATGACCGTGACATTCGCGGCGCTGCCGGCCGTACCTCCGTAGTGATCAAGTTCTAGGTCACTGGGATTAAGCGATCCGCCATCACCGCCTCGAGAGCTTCCAAGCAGGCCGATGACGCCATTCTGCAACGTGGCCGAGCCAGAAATGGTGATATCCGAGCCGGCAGTATTGGTGATCGTCACCGCGTTGCCATCGCCGCCATTGCCCCCATCGTCATTGTAATCCGACGTATAACCCTTGCCGCCAATACTGGCGGCCTGCAAGCCGATGACCAGGTTATCGGTGGACGACGGCGTCATGGAAATGGGGTTGGGGTTCGAGGCCGTAACGGAATGAGCGTCGCCGCCGTCGTAGTTATCATCGGTGCCCGCGGGTCCCCGGTTGATGTGCTGCACCCCCACCGTGGCATCATCACTGTCGCTGACGGCCATCGACTCGATGCGCTGCGTAAGGGTCTGGACCATGAACGTGTTGTCCGCGAGCGCGGGCGTCGATACCAGGATGGTCAACGCGACTGGGCTTGCAATTCGTTTCATTTTCAGGTTTCCGGCAGGCGCGAGGTGAATGCCACAAGGGCTTGTCCCGCAGTGAGTACAGACGGGTTGCTATATCGATGGGTACGACAGGCATGCACAGCGCGTCATGGTCATGCCGGCCCCGTGTGCCGTCTATCGGTTGTGCGCCGTTGGCTGTCGGAAAAGCGCCTTTTTTTTCGCATGGCATGATGCACCCAGTAATATGTGGGCAACCCGCACATGTGAAATCAGATGACCGCCTCCCTGTTTGCCCAAGTGCCGTTCGAGCAGTATCGAATCGTGGATACTGCCGACCCCGACGAGGCACGGCAGCGGATAGGTCAGGTACTCAATTCATATCGGCTGCAAGTCATACGCGGGCGTATCCTCCACAGCCGGCTGGACCTTGTTCCTTGCGGGCGCTTGTCACTGCTCAAGAGCAGGCACGGGTATGGGGCGGACATCAGCATCGACCCCGATTGCCAATGCCTGGACGGCTACTACCTGCTGGTGCTGCCCACCCAGGGGCAGGCGGTGTTTTATTTCGATGGGGGCCGCATCGAGGTTTCGCCGGATAAAGCCTTTCTTATCAGCCCCGGCAGGCGGTTTCACTTCAGCGTCAGCCACGACTACGAACAGGTCCTGCTGCGCCTGGACCGCACCGCCATCGCCGAGGCCTGGCACCGTTTGACAGGACATGACCAGGCGCCCGACATCTGTTTCGATGCGGTCATTCCCTTGTATACGACCAGCTGGCAAGCGCTGCAGCCCATGTTGCAATGGGTGGCGCGATGCTCGGGCCTGAGCCAGGACCAGAACATCACCCAGGCAGCCTTGCTGGCCCAAATCGAGATGCTGGTCGCCACCACCCTGCTGCTGCATCAACCGCACAATATGGCGGCGTACCTGTGGCCGGCGCCACCGCCCTCCGCGCCTCAGGCCATGCGCCGCGCGCAAGCCTACATGCTTGAACATCTGGGCGAACGCCTGCCGGTGGCCATGGTCGCCAGCCATTGCGGCCTGTCAGTCCGGCGCCTGCAAGCCTTGTTCCATGACGAATGCGGGCAATCACCGTTGCAATGGCTGCGCATGCAGCGCCTGCAAGCGGTCCGGCAAGCCTTGCAGGCCGGCAATGCGGACAAAATCAGTGCAGTCGCAACAGGTTTCGGCTTCACCCACCTGGGCGAGTTTTCTCGGGCGTACCGCCAGGCGTTCGGCGAAACGCCGCAACAAACGCGCAACTAGTAACTGAATGTAGGCGCCCAGTCTTCTATAAGAGTTGTACCCAATCGGGCTTTGCCGGATTACAATGCCCTTACATGTCTGGTCACACCTATCCAGCGCAGTCCATAAAAGGAAGGGTTTCCGTCATGGTGGGAAGACGCTCGATTGCGCCGACCCAAGGGCCCCACCCCATCCTACGATGACATCGGCAACGATGTCCGGCAAAGCATGCCTGGATCCGTATTCGCGTCCGGGCACATCCGACTACTATGGCTCCTACTCCGAAGATCATCTATACCCTCACCGACGAAGCCCCGGCACTCGCTACCCATTCGCTGCTGCCCATCGTCCAATCCTTCGCCAAATCCGCCGGCATTACGGTTGAAACCCGCGATATCTCGCTGGCCGGCCGCATCATTGCCCTGTTTCCCGATTACCTGGACGACAGCCAGAAAATCGGCGACGCGCTGGCGGAACTCGGCGCCCTGGCGGTGACGCCCGACGCCAATATCATCAAGCTGCCCAACATCAGCGCCTCGATGCCCCAACTGAAGGCGGCCATCAAGGAACTGCAGGCCCAGGGCTACAAGCTGCCCGACTACCCGGACGAACCCGCCAACGACGCCGAGCGCGACGTGAAGGCGCGCTACGACAAGGTCAAGGGCAGCGCGGTAAACCCAGTGCTGCGCGAGGGCAACTCCGACCGGCGCGCCCCGCTGTCGGTCAAGAACTACGCGCGCAAGCACCCGCACAAGATGGGCGCCTGGAGCGCCGATTCGAAGTCTCATGTCGCCCATATGGATGACGGCGATTTCTACGGCAGCGAAAAGTCCGCCACCGTGGCCGCGGCCGGCGACGTGAAGATCGAACTGACCGCCGCCAACGGCAGCAAGACCGTGCTGAAGGAAAAGACCCCGGTCACGGCCGGCGAGATCATCGACGCGGCGGTGCTGTCCACCGCGAAGCTGCGCAGCTTCCTGCAGGCCCAGATCGCTGACGCCAAGGCCCGGGCAGTACTGTTCTCGGTGCACTTGAAGGCCACCATGATGAAGGTCTCGGACCCTGTCATCTTCGGCCACGTGGTATCGGTGTTTTACCGGGATGTGCTGGCCCGCCATGCCGATGCCCTGAAGCAAGTGGGTTTCGACCCCAACAACGGCATTGGCGACCTCTACGCCAAGATCCAGGCGCTGCCAGCCGACCAGCAGGCCGCCATTACCGCCGATATCGACACCGCCTACCAGGCGCTGCCCGCGCTGGCCATGGTGAACTCCGATCGCGGCATCACCAACCTGCACGTGCCCAGCGACGTCATCGTCGATGCGTCCATGCCCGCCATGATCCGTGACTCCGGCAAGATGTGGAATGCCGCCGGCCAGCTCCAGGATGCCAAGGCCGTGATCCCGGACCGCTGCTACGCAGGCGTGTACCAGGCCGTCATCGAAGACTGCAAGGCCAATGGGGCGTTCGATCCGGTCACCATGGGCAGCGTGCCCAACGTCGGCCTGATGGCCCAGGCTGCCGAAGAATATGGTTCGCACAACAAGACTTTCGTCATTCCCGCTGACGGTACCGTGCGCGTGACCGACGCGGCCGGCACCGTGCTGCTCGAGCACGCGGTGCAGGCCGGCGATCTCTGGCGCATGTGCCAGACCAAGGATGCCGCCGTGCAGGATTGGGTCAAGCTGGCCGTGACCCGCGCGCGCCTGACCAGGACGCCCGCCGTGTTTTGGCTGGACGAACAGCGCGCCCACGACGCCCAGCTGATCGTCAAGGTCAAGAAGTACCTGGCCGACCACGATACGAAAGGCCTCGACCTGCACATCTTCAGTCCCGTAGATGCCACCCGTTTCTCGCTCGAGCGCATTCGCGCCGGCCAAGACACCATCTCGGTGACGGGCAACGTGTTGCGCGACTACCTGACCGACCTGTTCCCCATCATGGAACTGGGTACCAGCGCCAAGATGTTGTCCATTGTTCCGCTGATGGCAGGCGGCCAGCTGTTCGAGACCGGTGCAGGAGGTTCCGCGCCCAAGCACGTGCAGCAGTTCCTGGAAGAAGGCTTCCTGCGCTGGGATTCGCTGGGCGAATTCATGGCCCTGGCTGCCTCGCTGGACCACCTGGGCCAGGCGCACGGCAATGCCCGTGCCAGCGTGCTGGCCAGCACGCTGGACCAGGCTACCGCCCAGTTCCTGGACCACAACAAATCGCCGGAACGCAAGGTGGGCGGCCTGGACAACCGTGGCAGCCATTTCTACCTGGCGATGTATTGGGCCCAGGCGCTTGCTGCCCAGACCGAAGACAGCGCGCTGGCCGCGCAGTTCAAGGCGCCGGCCAGCGCCTTTGCCGAGTTCGAAACCAAGATCCTCGGCGAACTGAAAGCCGCCCAAGGCAAGCCCATGGACATCGGCGGCTACTACCAGCCAGACCAAGCCAAGGCCATCCAGGCCATGCGCCCCAGCGCCACGCTGAACCAGGTGCTGGCGTCTATCGGTTGAACGATGGCGGATGAGCGGCGGGCGTACCTGCCGCCGGCATGAAAAAGCCGGCAGTCCTCACGGATTGCCGGCTTTCGACCGACACGCCGCACGTGTGCGCCATCGAGCTTGGCAATTGACAATACTCATGGCAATACCGATACTCACGACTACTTTTCCGAGCCAGTCCCGCAATCCCCTGGAGTCGTAGTCATGAAAGACACGCTAGTAGGTTCAATTGCGCGGCCCGCGCTCTTTGCTGTCGCGCTGTTGTTCAGCGCCGCTGCCGCCTGGGCTCCCAGGGCGTCCGCAGCCTCTGCAGCAGAAATCGCCAGCGAATCCGCTCAGGCCCTGCAGAAGTTGCAGGCGCAAGAGCCGAAAGCCCGCGCCCTTGCCGAAAAGGCGACCGCGATCCTGGTGTTTCCCAAGATCGTCAAAGCCGGCATGCTGGTGGGTGGCGAAGGCGGCGAAGGCGCCCTGATCAAGAATGGCCGCGCGCAGGCCTACTACAACCTTGCAGCGGTGTCGTTCGGACTGCAAGCCGGAATCCAGACCTTCAGCTATGCCCTCTTCTTCATGAATGACCAGGCGCTGCAGTACCTGGACCGCAGCGACGGCTGGGCAGTGGGCGCCGCGCCCAATGTAGTGGTGGTCGACAAGGGCGCGGCTGCCAGCATGAGCAGCACCACCCTGACCCAGGATGTCTACGCTGTTCCGTTCGGGCAAGAAGGCCTGATGGCGGGAATCGGCCTGGAAGGCTCGAAGATCACCCGCATGGATCCGAAGTAATCCAGCCCATCGCAGCCGGAAGCGGCATACTCAGTGCCGTGCCCTCTTCATGATTGCGGCCCGCTTCGGAACGGAGCCTGTTGCCGCAGCCAGCCTTGCTCGCCGCCCGCGGCAACCAATTCGAGTACGGCCGGCGCCAATGGCCTGAAGCCTTTTTCCTGGCCGCTGGTGTAGTTGATGGCCCGGCCGCTGACGAAATCGACTTCGATCTCGTCACCTTGCGCGGCGAACTCGATCGCGCCTTCGGCGAACGGCAGCACTTTCAGGCCCGCCGAGACCGCCAGCCGGAAGAATGAGCGCGCCATCGACTCGCTCAACACGGCAACCTTCAGAGCCGCCAGCGCCAGCGGCCCCTGGATATGCATCGGCCCCTGGCCGAAACGGTGCCCTGCCACCACGAAATCGCCCGGCCGCACCGCGGCGGCGAAAGAGGGATCGAGCCCGCCCATCGCCAGGGGAGCCAGGCGAACCGGATCGTAGACCATCTGCCGCGTCATCTCGATGTCCATGACCTGGCCATCGTTCATGACGTCGTCACCGAAGCACCAGACGCGCCCTCGCTGAACCAACTGATGCTTTGCCGTCATCCATGCGCTCCTGACACAGCCACGGCCAGGTGCGCCGGGTCGGCAATATGGCCGCTGACCGCCGAGGCTGCCACCACGGCAGCGTTGGCAAGATACACAGGCGCCTTGTCGCTGCCCAGCCTGCCGGCGTCATTGCGCGTGGCCGTGCAGATCAAGACGTCCTCGTTGCCCACCGGCGCATAGGTGCCGTAACACGGCCCACAGATGCCCGTCGTCAGGTCGGCCCCCGCCTGCAGGAAGATCGCGACAAGGCCCTCCTCCAGCGCTTTGCGATAGATTGCCTGAGTGGCCGGAATCACGGTCAGCCGCACGTCGGGATGCACGCGACGTCCCTCGAGGACCTGGGCGGCGGCGCGCAGGTCTTCAAGTTTGCCGCCGATGCACGAACCGATAAACGCGGCTGTCACGCGGCGGCCCACCACAGTCGCCAGGGGAACCACATGTTGGGGATCGGGCGGTACGCACACCTGGGGCGACAGCGCCTCGATATTGAAATGCAGGTCGTCCGCAAAGACGGCGTCACGATCGCTGCGCCACTCGACACCGTCGGCGTTGCGGACCGGGCACAACGCGGTTTTCACGCCGATGTCGACCATCGCATTGCACAGTGTATGCCGCCCGTCTTCGTCCAGCCAATTCAACGTGTCGCCATGGAACTCGATACAGCAGTAGTCGGCCCGTTCGGCGCCAATGGCGGCAGCCACCCATTGGCCGATGTCGCGGCTCATGACGCCGGGCCCTGGCCGGCCATGCAACCCTACGCGCAGGGTTTGTGGCACGCGCAACCAGACCCGTCCGGTGGCCAGTGCCAGCGCCACGCTAAGGCCTAGCGCCACGCCGATGGCACCGCAGCCGCCCAGCGCCGGTGCGCGCGTGTCCGCCGCCACCACCAGCATGCCCGGCCGCACAATGCCCAGATCCAGGGGTGCGTTGTGGCTGATGCCTTGACGGCCCGTGTCCATGAACCAGCGTACCCCTTGTTCGCGCGTATCGCGGCGGATGAAAGCATGGGATTCGAGATGGTTGGCGCTGTCAGAATGCGTGGTGTGGTCGATGGTGACGAACAGCCGGTCCGGCGCGGCGATGTCGGGGTAGCCCAGCGATTGCAGCAGCTTGCGATGGCGCTGGTAGTTCAGGTCATGGGCGATGACCAGGTCCGGTGTCGCCCAGACCACATCGCCGGCCCGCGTTGCGTCCAATCCGGCGCTGCGGGCAAGCACTTTCTCTACGGCCGTCAGGCCCCTGGAAGAAATGGCCATAGTGTCAAGAAGCAGCGTGGGCTTCGTTGATATAGCGGTCGTACGCAGCATCGGCATCGCGCGCACGCTCGAGCCCGACGGTCTCGTTGATATCGTTCAAGGTCAACGACGCATCGGCGCATGCCGCGGTGCTGCCGTCGCGCTGCAAGGTCTCGAGCATACGCTGTTGCGCATGAGCCTGCGCCTGCAACAGCGATACCGGATACACCACCAGCGGGTAGCCGATCTCGCCAAGGCGGGTCGCCGGCACCAGCGGACGCAAGCCCTCGACCATCATCACGATGGAGGGCTTCCTCAGGTTTGCCGTGATACGACGCATGTCTTCTTCGCTGGCGACCGACATGATGATGGTGGCGTCGGCGCCGGCCGCTTCATAGGCTTGCACCCGTGCGATCGCCGCATCCAGTCCCTCGACCGCAAAGGCGTCCGTTCGCGCAATGATCATGAAATCCTGATTGCGGCGCGCATCAAGCGCTACGCGCAGCCTGGCCACCATTTCAGGCACCGCGATCAAGGTCTTGCCGGCCATCGCCGCGCATTTCTTGGGAAACGGCTGGTCTTCCAGGTGCAAGGCAGCGGCTCCGGCCGTCTCGAACGCCCTTACGGCTTGCGCCACGTTGTAGGCGCCGCCGTAACCGCTGTCAGCGTCCACGATCAGCGGAATGCCGGTGCAGCCGGCTACCACCCGCGCCCGTTCGACCATTGCATCCGCGGTGATCGCACCCACGTCCGGTTCGCCCAGTGTCGAGGCAACACACAAGCCGGACATGTACGCCACGTTGAAACCCGCACGTTCGACCAACCGCGCAGTCAAACCGTCATAACAGCCAGGCGCCACCACGGGTTGCCCGCTGGCCTTCGCCGCGACAATCAGCGCCTTCAAACGGGCGCCGGGATGAATGGAATTCAAGGCAAGTCTCCTTTCTGAAGATGCGATCAGTGTGGATGACACGCCTGCACGGGCCAAGATAAAATGTCCGGTAAATGGACAAAATAGCCATCGACCCCATGGGGCCCGGCGCACTGCGGCGGGGACTGCATATCGTCAACCTGCTGCGCCGCCAGGGCGGCACGCTCAGTGTGGCTGCCATTGCAAAAGCCACGGGGCTGCCACGCCCCACGGCCTACCGTCTGCTCGATGTGCTTGAATCCGAAGGCTATGTACGGCGCGATGACACAGGCAAGCGCTTTGCGCTGGGATCCCCCGATGTCAGCCTGGGAGACCATTGGCAGATGTTCGTACAGGACATGAAACCGGTGATGATCTCGATCGCGCGGCGCACGGGCAATGCCGTGTTCCTGGTCCGCCGAGACGAGTTGAACCTGCTGTGCCTGCATCGCGAGATCGGCCCTTACCCCATCCAGGTGCTGTCACTGAACATCGGGGGTCGTCAACCTCTTGGTGTCGGTGCGGCCGGCGTAGCCATGCTTTCCACGCTAGCACCTCGGCAGCTTGCAAGCCTGCTCAAGCGCAATCAAGCGGCCTACCTCGACTACGGCAACCTGCAATTGGCCACGGTTCGCCGCCTGGTTGAAAATTGCCTGGCGCGCGGCTATGCGGTGGTGGGCGGTTATTCGCTCAAGGGCGTGCTCGCCGTTGGCGTGGCCATCCCGGCCACCGCAAGCCTGCCCCTTGCGGCGCTCAGCGTCACGGCGCCGTTAGACCGCATGCCGCTGGCCCGTCAGCGCGAGATCGCGCAAATCATTCAAGACGAACTCAAGCCGGTCATCGGCTGACGATGACCGGCTTGTTCGGCAAGCCCGGGCCGGACGATCAGTCGATGGCCGCTCCGCTCGATTTCGCCAGTTCCGACCAGCGCTTCGTTTCGTCATCCACGAAAGTCCGGAACTGCTCGGTCGATTGCGGCGACGACGGCACATAGCCGGCCGTGCGCACCTTGTCCTGGTAATCCTGCGTACGCAATATCCCGCCTACGCCGTCATTAATGCTTTGCAGTAGCGCCGCGGGCGTGGATTTCGGCGCAAACAGCCCATACCAGCCACTGATCACCATGTCGGGGTGCCCTGCTTCGGCCACCGTGGGGATATCGGGAAACGATTCGATGCGAGCATCGCTCGTCACGGCAAGCGCGCGAATTTTCCCGGTCTTGATAAAAGGCCCGACCGTGTTCAAGGTATCGAACACCACCTGCAGCTGGCCTGCCAGAAGATCCGTAATGGCGGGTGCGCTGCCACGGTAAGGCACATGCATGATGTTTGTGCCGTTGCGCTTGTTGAACATCTCGCCGACCAGGTGGCCGCCACTGCCTACTCCAGCACTGCCGAAGCTGAGTTCGTTCTTGTTTGCCTTGGCATACTGGATCAATTCTTTTATCGAATGCGCGGGCACATCCGGATTGACCGCGATGACGAATGGATAGCTGGCAAGTTCGGCGATGGGCTCCAGATCCTTTTTCGGATCGTAGGGCATGGATTTATACAAGGCCGGATTGATCGACTGCGTGCCGACATACGACATCAGCAAGGTTGCACCATCCGGCTCGGCGCGCGAAACCTGGGCGGCCCCGATATTGCCGTTGGCCCCGGTGATGTTGTCAGTGACGACAGGCTGGCCGGTATTCTCCGTCCAGTATCTACCGAGCAATCGCGCCAGGAAATCCGTGCCGCCTCCTGGCGGCGCTGGCGCCACGATACGTACAGGTTTGGTCGGATATGCGCCTGCTTGCGCCGTAACGGCCACAGTGAAGGCAAGCGCAGCGATCAAGGCAGCGGCGTAGCGGGTGAATGTCATGAGTGTCTCCGGTATTTTGATTGTGAGCGATCACCGGCCAAGTTGGTCGACAATCGCGGTAAAGCCGTTCGCCAACAAGCGCCGGTCGCTTCCCGCCACGAGGATCCGACAGCCGCTTTCCACGTAATGGCGTCGCGACCGTTCCATCGCCTGGATATCCGCATCGAACAATAATCCGACCACATCGACGTCTTTGTCGCGCACGGCCTGGATCATTCCATCGAGGCGCTCGACTACGGCCGGATGGTTCCTGTCGCCGTCATGCCCCATCGACACGGCCAGATCGAACGCGCCAAGCACGACCGCATCCACGCCAGGCACAGTCAGGATGTCGTCCAGGTTCGCCAGCCCTTCGACTGTTTCGACCAGTAGCCAGACCATCACGTTCAGGTTGGCCCATGCGGCGTAAGCGGGCCAATCCAGCGTCTGATGGCCCGTGGCACGCGTCAAGGGACAGGCACCACGCCGGCCGGCCACGTTATCTCCATGCCGATACCGTGCTGCCTGCACCGCGGCCACGGCCTGCGCGCGTGTCGAGACTTGCGGCACGATGACGCCCATCGCGCCTGCATCGAGCGCACGCATTATCAATGAAGCGTCGGCCGTCGGAACACGCACCATTGGCGTCATGCCGGTGGCTTCGGCCGCTCGAATCATCTGCACCGTGGTATCCAGGCCGAACGAGCCGTGCTCGCCATCGATCCATACATAGTCGTAGCCCGCATGTCCGGCAGCTTCGACGATCTCGGGGCTGGCCATCTGCACGAAGGCGCCCAGCGGCACCCTGCCCTGCGCCATGGCGGACTTGATGCGATTCTCTCTGATCAGCATAGGGCGTCCTCAGGCGGCGTTGGCGTGCTCGTGGGCGTACTCGCCCACGTAATCACCTTCGATGGTCGTACGGAACAGCCGACGCAATTGTTGATGGTCGTAGTCCATGAGCGCCAGATGCATTGTGCAGCGGTTGTCCCACATCAGCAGGTCATGGCGCCGCCATTGATGGCGGTAGACCAGTTCCGGCCGTACCGAATGCGCGAACAGATACTCAAGCAGCGGCCGGCTTTCTTCGACCGACATCCCTTCGAAATGGCTCGTCAGCATTTCGCTGACATACAGCGCTTTGCGGCCGGTTTCTGGATGGGCGCGCACCACGGGATGTATGACCGGGGGATTGACGCTCTCTTTCTTGGCCAGTGTTTTTTCATCCAGCCCGCGCAGATGCCTGGCCGCAATCACAGTGTGCACCGCCCGCATTTCACTTAACATGCGCTGCATTCCGGATGAAAGCGAATCGTAGGCCCCGCACATATTGGTGAACATCGTATCGCCGCCCACATCCGGGATTTCGTGTGCATGCAGCAGGGACGCCAAGCTTGGGCGAATCGCCATCGAGTGGTCCGAGTGCCATTGCTGGCCAAAGACTTTCGACCGTTCCTTGCCTTCGTTGGTGACTTTGATCAATGTGGGATGATCTGGATGGCGGTAATCGGGCACATGTTCGTGCTGGTCCAGCGGCCCGAAATACCGGCTGAATGCAATATGTGTCTCGAAAGAGATCGGCTGGTCGCGAAACAGCAGGATCTGGTAGCGATGAAAGGCCTCGCGCAGCTCGTCGACGACAGCCGGTGCAAGGTCGCCCTGTATCTTGAAGCCGAGCACCTCGGCTCCTAAAGAATTGGATAGTTTGCGGAATTTCATGTCCCGAGTTCTCCTTGTAAGCTCGTCATAAGATATCGATAGCGGCAAGCGCTGCGTACCGAACGTATTCTTCCAAGGCGGTCCCGGTGGCTCAATACAGAATGTCCGAAGAGCGGACATGCTTCCGGGCCAGGTTCCGGACGATCGCAAAGCCCTGGTCAAGAGGGTTTCACCCGCCTGTGGCGGTACTGGGAAAACAGGATGGATTCGGCGCCCATCGTGGGGTAGCCTGGGCATTTCCTCATCCTGCGGCGCCCCGCCCTTCCCATGCAACCGCTCTCTCAGCCCCCCGATTTGCGGCGCCCCGGCCGCGGCGGCCAGGGTGCGCGCCCGGCCCCTGCAATAGGCAGCCCGCCCGCGGCTGCCGGACCCTGCCCGGCCGGGCACCCGGACTACATCGACGCAGCCGAGGCCATGGCACTGCTCAATGTCAGGCCGCAGACCTTGTATGCGTATGTCAGCCGTGGCTGGATCTGCAGCGTGATGCAGCCTGGCCAGAAGAAGAAACTCTATAACCGCGATGACGTGGACCGTGTCAGGAAACGCTCTGCGGCCAGGGCCGGCCATGGTGCCGTCGCGGCATCCGCCATGGATTGGGGCGAGCCGATTCTACCCACGTCGATTACTGAAATAACTCCACAAGGCCCGCGCTACCGGGGTCATCTGGCGTGCGACCTGGTGCGTGACGGCAGCTCGTTCGAAGCGGTCGCCGAATTACTTTGGAACGATGCGCTGCCCCGTCTGGCGCCCGCATGGCCGGTGCATCGGCCCACCGAAGAACTGCTGGCGCTGGCTCGAGCGATGGCGGCGTCCAACCCGCGCAACAATGTGCTCGAAGTCTTTGCCATGGTGGTGCTGATGCTGGGGCTGAACCATGGATCGACTGCCGAACGGCTGGCCAGCGGCACCACGCTGGATGCGGCGCGCGAGATCATCCAGGCCCTGGTGGCATGCTGCGGCTTTGTCGGCCACGGCGGCTGCTACCGGCCAATGCGCCGCGGTGAAACCGTGGTGCAGGCCCTGATGCACTCGCTGGGCGTGGCCATCACCGCAGAGAATGGCGAGGCGCTGCGCGCCCTGCTGATACTCATGGCAGACCATGAATTTCCTCCCGGCACATTCAGCGCGCGCGTGGTGGCCTCTGCCGGCGGTTCGCTGCACAGTTGCCTGGCTTCCGCCCTCTGTGCAACATCCGGGCTTGAAGTCGGCCGCATGTACGAACGCGTGCAGGACTTCCTGGGCCAGAAACGAACCCGCGCCACGCTGGTGCGGCGCGCGTGCCGATTGCACGCGCAGGGACACGGGGTGCCGGGCTTTCATCATCCGCTCTACCCCGCCGGAGATCCGCGCGCGGCGCAGCTTCTGGATATTGCGCGCCGCCGCGGCAACCAGGCGCGCGACCTGAAGGCCATCTTCGCGTTTATCGAAGAGATGAAGACAACTGTCGGCCTGTACCCCAGGCAGGAACTGGCACTGGTTGTCTTGACGCGTGCGATGGCGTTGCCGCCACAGGCCGCCGCCGCGTTGTTCTCGCTTGGCCGCCTGGCGGGATGGGTAGCGCATGTGCGAGAGCAGCATGCCGATGGAACCATGCTGCGGCCGCGCGCCAAGTTCGTATCGAACGCGCAGCCGGTCCGCGCATAGGCCTGGCATCGAAGAACGCATCTCGTACAGCGGGTGCCTGCTGCAGGCTCACATTGATTCAATGTTCAAGATTGAAGGCGCGGCAGATTCTCCCTAGGATCCGCTTGTTGGCACCACAACAACGGAGACAACCATGAGTAATCACCGCCGTTCAGTGCTGGCCGCGCTCTGCGCCAGTGCCGCCGTGGCAGCGCTGCCCAGGCTGGCCCGCGCCCAGGCCTTTCCGGACAAGCCGATACGCATCATCGTTCCGCTACCCCCCGGAGGATCCAACGATGTGCTGGCGCGCATCCTGGGCCAGAAGATGTCCGAGTCCTTCGGCCAGACCGTGGTCGTGGAGAACAAGCCCGGTGCCGCCGGCAACATCGCCACCGATTATCTGGCCAAGTCCGAGGCCGATGGCTATACCATCGCCATCGCGCCCAACCAGACGGTAGCAGTCAACCCGGTGCTTTATCCGGATCTTCCCTTTGATGTGCTGAAGGACGTGCAGGGCATCACGATGCTGGGCCGCGTGCCCATGGTGTTGGTCGTGTCGCCCAGAATATCTGCCTCGTCGATCGGCGCACTCATCGCGCTGGCCAAGGCCAGGCCCGACGGCCTGTCGTATGCATCGGCGGGCTCCGGCAGCCCGCAGCACATGGCGGCCGAGGTCTTCAAGTCGATGACAGGCGCCAGCCTGACGCACATCCCGTACAAGGGGTCGGCCCCCGCCTTGGTCGACGTGCTGGCGGGCAGGGTCGACGTGATGTTTTGCCCGATCAATTCGGCGCTGCCGCATATCCGCAGCGGCAAGCTGCGTGCGCTGGGCACCACGGGCCTGTCGCGCATCGCCCTGCTGCCCGATGTGCCGGCCATTGCCGAGAGCGTGCCCGGTTTCGAAAGCGATATCTGGATCGGCATGGTTGCACCGGCCGGGACACCCGCGGCGGTGATACAGAAGCTCAATGCCGAGCTTCGCCGCGCGCTGGAACTGCCCGATGTGCGCAAGACCCTGGCCGAACAGGGAATACTGGCCGAATCCAGCAGCGCCGCCGACTTCAACAATCTGATCGCCAGCGACCAGAAGCGCTGGGCCGGCGTCATTGCGGCCGCACGCATCAAACCCGACTGAAAGCCTGCTGGCAGACCTACATCGCGCTGCCATTCATCGACCTGATTTCAAGCTGGAGACTTCATGACCGCTACTTCTGTGGCATCGGTGCGCCGCGACATTCCCGTACCTTCCGAATCCGACGGCACGCCCTGGTGCAGCGATGCCATCGCCGATATGCTGCGCGCCCTGGAGATTCCGTACGTGCTACTGAATCCGGGCGCCAGCTTCCGGGGGCTGCACGACAGCATCGTCAATCACCTGGGCAATGAAAAACCCCAGATGATCGTGGTGCTGCACGAGGAACATGCCGTGGCGATCGCTCATGGCTATACCAAGGTGGCGGGCAGGCCGTTGGCGGCCATCCTGCACAGCAACGTGGGCTTGATGCACGGTTCGATGGCGATTTTCGATGCCTGGGTCGACCGCGTTCCGGTGATTGTGCTGGGCGCCACCGGCCCTGTCGATGCCGCGAAGCGCCGGCCATGGATAGACTGGATCCACACCGCGCAAGACCAGGCCGCCCTGGTGCGCCACTTCATCAAGTGGGACGCGCAGCCTGCCTCGATCCTGGCTGCCCAGGAAGCCTTGCTGCGCGCCAGGCAAATTGCCACGACCGCGCCGCAGGGCCCGGTGTATGTCTGCTTCGACGCCGCGCTGCAGGAATCCAGGCTGGCCGCCAGGCCCGCCAGGCCCGATCCAGCACGCTATCTGGCGCCGCCGCCCGCGCGGCCCGCCGACGATGTGATCCGCCAGGCCGCCGCCCTGCTCTCTGGAGCACGCCGGCCCGTCATCCTGGCCGGACGCGTCAGTCGCGACGAGACGGGTTGGAGGCAGCGCATCCAGTTGGCCGAGGCACTGAATGCCGAAGTCTTGACCGACCTGAAGGTGGGTTGTGCCTTCCCCACCGATCATCCCTTGCACGCCGCGCCCGGCGGGCACTTCCTGAACGCCACCGCAAAGGAAGTGCTGCGTGGCGCGGACGTAGTGCTCAGCCTGGATTGGCTGGATCTTGCCGGCACATTGCAGCAGGCCTGGGAAGGCGAAGCCGTCGCCAGCAAGATCATCCAGGTGTCGGTCGACCATTACAGCCATAACGGCTGGAGCATGGATCACCAGGGCCTGCCTCCGGTCGACGTGTTCCTGCTAAGCGAGCCTGAAGCGGCTGTCGACCTGCTCAACCGGCAGGTGACGCCGCGCCCGGCGTCCTTGCCCAAGCGCGCGGCACCGGCCCCCGCGGCGCAGGCAGCGCCGCAAGGGCCCTTGACCGTGCCTGTCCTGGCGGCTGTCCTGGACCGTGCGATCGGCCAGCAGAAAACCTGCCTGATGCGCCTGCCCCTGAGCTGGAGCGGCGATTTGTGGCACTTTCGCCATCCCCTTGATTTCCTGGGCTACGACGGCGGCGGGGGTATCGGCTCGGGGCCGGGCATGGCAATCGGATCGGCGCTTGCGCTCAAGGGCACCGATCGCCTGCCGGTAGCCGTGATCGGCGACGGCGACTACATGATGGGAGTCAATGCGCTCTGGACCGCGGCCAATGCCCAGATACCGATGCTGATGGTGGTATGCAACAACAGGTCGTTCTTCAACGACGAGTTGCACCAGGAACGCATGGCCCGCCAGCGCAACCGTCCTGTCGAGAACCGCTGGATAGGCCAGCGTATTGCCGACCCCGAACCCGACCTGGCGTCGATGGCACGCGCGCAGGGCTTGACTGCCTACGGCCCTGTCGAAGACGCGGACGCGCTTGAGCAGGTGCTGCGCGAGGCGATAGCGGCAGCCAGGAACGGCGCGGCGGTCGTGGTCGACGCACGCGTGCAAGCCGGCTACAGCCCTGCCATGACGGCCGGCATGACTCGTTCGGATGACTGAGCGTCCCGCCCTGGCGCCGGATCATTATCAGGAGGAACCTTAATGCACCCCCATCACATTCCCGATGGCGTCCTGCCCACGCAGCGTGGCCTGTATTACGGCGGCGCATGGCATGAACCGCAGGCAGGCACCTACGCCGACACCATCAATCCGGCCTGCAATCAGGTCATCGCCAGCGCGCCCATCGCCGATGCGGCCGATGTCGATGCCGCAGTCCAGGCGGCCCACGCCGCGTTTCCCGTGTGGGCAGCGACCCCGCCTGCCGAGCGCGCGCGCCACCTGCGCAAGGCCGCGGCGGTGTTGCGCGACCATGCGATACCGCTGGCGCAGCTCGACGCGCTGAACAACGGAAATCCGGTCTCGGCACTGGCGAACGACGCCGGCTTTGCCGCGGACTGCCTGGAATATTTCGCAGGCCTCGCCACGGAAATCAAGGGCGAGACGATCCCCATGGGCGACGGCAACCTGAACTATACGATCCAGGAACCGCTGGGCGTGATCGCGCGCATCGTCGCGTACAACCATCCGCTTATGTTTGCCGCCGCGCGCCTGGCTGCCCCATTGGCGGCCGGCAACACCGTGGTGGTGAAGGCGCCCGACCAGGCGCCGCTGTCGATCCTGAAACTGGCCGAGCTGGTGGGCGCGATCTTTCCGCCCGGGGTGGTCAATTTTCTGTGCGGCGGGCGCGAGTGCGGCGATGCAATGAGCAGGCATCCCCTGGTGCGCAAGGTTACCCTGATCGGCGGCGTTCCCACCGGCAAGGCCGTGATGAAAACCGCCTCGGACAACCTCAAACCCGTGTTGCTGGAACTGGGCGGAAAGAACGCGCTGATCGCCTATCCCGATGCAGACCTAGAACGCCTGGTGGACGGCATCATCGGCGGCATGAACTTCACCTGGTCCGGCCAGAGCTGCGGGTCGACCAGCCGGGTCTTTCTGCACGAGTCGATTCACGACACCGTCCTGGACAAGGTGGCAAGCCTGCTGCCGCAGCGCCATCGGCCGGGTGTTCCTGTTAATCCGGCCACCACCATGGGCTCGCTGGTCAGCCGCGCGCAACTGGAAAAGGTAGAGCATTACGTCAAGATCGGCCTGGCGGACGGTGCAAGACTGGTCTGCGGTGGAAAACGGCCCGCCGACCCGGCGCTGAAAGACGGCTTCTTCTACGAGGCCACTGTGTTCGCCGATATGCAACCGCACATGCGCCTGGCACAGGAAGAGGTCTTCGGCCCCGTCATGTCGGTGTTCCGGTGGAAGGACGAAAGCACCTTGTTCGAACAGGTCAACGGCGTGGATTTTGGCTTGACCGGATCGATCTGGACGCAAGACCTGGACACCGCTCATCGCGCGGCCAGGCGCATCCAGACCGGGTATGTCTGGATCAACAACTCCAGCCAGCACTTCATGGGCGCCCCGTTCGGCGGTGTAAAGCAATCCGGCATTGGCCGCGAGGAGTGCTTTGCCGAGCTGCTTGAATTCACATACTGCAAGAATGTGAACCTGAAGTTCCGATAGCCTCGGCAATGCGACGAAAGCGCCCATAGCCTCGACGAAATCGGGGAAATCGCCGCAACGCGCCGATTTCGAATGGCAAAGCCTAGCCTCGGGGCCTTTCCGCGTGCCCCTGCCCGGCTTCCAGCCTGCCGTGCCAGCGCGCCAGCCACGCACCGGTGGCGGCCCATGCCAACGCAATACCCGCGCCTATGCCCAGCGCCAGTGTGGGTTGATCGGCGATCAGGTCCACGCCGCGCTTGACCCAGCCGCTTAGCGCATCGCCGCCGCGGTACACGACCGTGTCGTTGAAGTTCTTGGCCTTGTATTTTTGTTCGGCCGGCAGCACGGTGTAGAGCATTTCGCGGCCGGGCCGCACCAGTGCGTATTCGCCGGCGCGGCGTGCCACCATGACCACGACAAAAACGGCAAACACGGGGGCCAGCGCCAGCCACAGGAAACCCGCCACCAGCAGCAGCGGCACCACCGTCAGCAACACCCCTACGCCCAGCCGCTGCGCGATGCGGCCGGTCAGGAACACCTGGGTAAGAATGGCCAGGCCCTGTACCACGACATCGATCAGCCCGAACACCTGGGTCTGGCGCGCACGGTCGGGAAAGTGTTCCGCCACCATGCGCGCCTGCTCGAAATACAAGAACGTACTGACACTGGCCAGCAGCGTCACGAACAGCGCGATGCCCAGCAGATACCGGGAGCACAGCAGTTCGGAGATACCGGCAAACGGGTTGCCGCCCAGCGGCCGATGGCGCTGCGCGGCGTCGGCCGGCACGATATCGGCGGCGGGATGATGGTCTCGCCAGCGGTGCAGCCAGGCCGCCGCCCCGGCGCTGGCGGCCAGCAGCACCGCAGCCAGCAACAGCAGGCCGCCGTGGCCCAGGGGCACGACCAGCAAGGCCCCCAGCATCGGCCCCGCCAGCCCGCCCAGGCTGGCGCCGCCCGCTATCAGCGCGAACAGCCGCCGCGCCTGCTCGCCGGCAAACAAATCGGCCAGCACGCTCCAGGCCAGCGAAATGGCCATCAGGTTGAATACCGACAGCCAGATATAGAACACCCGTCCCGCCCACACACTATCGGGGTGTATCCATAGCATCGCTGCGAACCCCGCCAGGTTCAGCGCGAAGAAACCGTATACCCACGATACGATGTGCCGGCGCGGCACCGTCGAGGCCACCCAGCCGAACAGCGGCAAGGCCGCCAGCGTCGCGACGAAAGTGCCGGTGAACAGCCACTGCAGATTGTCCACGCCGCCTGCCACGCCCATGGTCTCGCGGACCGGCCGCAGCATGAAATACGCCGTGAACAACAGGAAGAACATTGCCAGGCCGGCGGCTACCGCCGGCGACTCGCCCTGGTGCAGATTGAACAGGCGGGACAGGAAGCCTGGCCGCCGCGCGGCGGGATGGGCCATCGCGTCGCGCTCAGGCAAACAGTGATCGCAGCGACTGGCGCTGCTGGGCGCTCAGCATGGGCCCCACGCCCGCCTTCAGGTTGTCGCTTTGCCGGTCCGGGCGGCTGGTGGCCGGGATCACCGCCGTGACGGCCGGATGGCCAAGGGCGAAGCGCAGGAAAGCCTGCGCCCACGACGAGATGCCCGCTTCTGCCGCCCAGCCTGGCAGCGGCTTGCCGGCCACCTGGCGAAACAGCCGGCCATCGTCGAAAGCGCGGTTTACCAGCACCGCCACGCCCAGTTCTTGCGCCATGGGAAACAGCCGCTTTTCGGCACCGGTGGATATCACCGAATAGTTGATCTGCAGGAAATCCGGCTTCGCGGCCAGCACCGCATCGGCCAGTTCGCCTTGCCCCCCTTCGTTGTAGTGCGTCAGGCCCGAATAGCGCGTCCGGCCCTGCGCCTTCAATTCATTGATGAGCGCAAGCTGCGTCTTCCAGTCGACCAGGTTGTGCACCTGCAGCAGCTCGACCTTGTCGGTCTTCAAGCGCCGCAGCGACTCCTGGAACTGCGCCTGGCCGGCAGCGCGGCCCGAAGCCCCGATCTTGGTGCACAGGAAGGCGCGCTCGCGCAAGCCCAGTTCGGCCAGCAGGTCGCCCACCACGGCTTCCGACTGCCCGTAGCTGGGCGCAGTGTCTATCACGGTGGCGCCGGCAGCGAAGAAGCGCTGCATGACCTCGCGCAATGGTGCCCGTTCGGCCTGGCCGGTTCCGACGTTGAAGCTGTCGGCCGTGCCCATGCCGATGAGGGGCACGGCCTGCCCAGAAGAGGGAATGCGCCGGGTCTGCAGCGCAGGCGTGGCGCCATCGGCGGCCCGGGCCGCGCGCGGCAGGTTGGCGCCCATGCCCAGCGCGGACAGGCCAGAGAGAAAGTGGCGGCGTGTGAACATCCGGGCACTCCTTGCCGAAACCCGGCCGACTGCGTTGGCCGGCTTGCCGTCGACGCACTCAATGCGCGGCCAACGCGTCCTTGACGATGGCCCCGTCCTTCATGATCAGGACGAAGTTCTTGTCCGGATCGCCGATCAGCGCAATGTTTTCGAGCGGGTTGCCATCCACCAGCAGCAGGTCGGCCAGCGCGCCCTCGCGCACCACGCCCAATTCGCCGGGATAGGGATTGCGCTTGCCCGACAGGGCCAGCAGTTGCGCATTGGTGCCCGTTGCCATGATCAGGGTCTCGGCAGGCGAATACCAGCGCGTCAGGCTGGCCAGCAGGCGCCCCTGCTGCGCGGCCAAGGCGCTGGAAAACAGAATGTCGGTGCCGAACGCGGTTTTCAGCTTGTACTTGACGGCCAGCCGGTAGGTGCTGTCGGTGCCCGCAAAGACTTCCTGAGCCTTTTCCCATTCATTCGAGCCGCGCGGAAAGGCGTCGGCCAGCTCGTCGGGAAAGGCCTGGGTGCTGAGCCAGGTTCCTGTTTCGGCCATCTTCCGGGCGGTTTCCTCGTCCATCAGGCTGCCGTGCTCGATGGATTGCACCCCGGCCCGGATGGCGCGCTGGATGGCTTCGGGTGTATAGGCATGCACGGCCACATAAGTGCCCCAGTCGGCGGCCGATTGCACCGCGGCACGCAGTTCGGCTTCGCTGAATGTCACCACGTCCAGGGGGCTGTGCGGCGACGACACGCCACCGCCACCCGTCAGCTTGATCTGCGAGGCGCCATGCATGAGTTGTTCGCGCACGCGCAGCCGCACCTCGTCCGGGCTGTCGGCGATGGCGCTGTCGCCGGCAATGTCATGCCTCGAAGCGGGTTCTCCCTGGGTGCGCGGCAGGTCGGAAGGATTGCGGAAGTCGCCGTGCCCGCCGGTGACGCTGATCATGGCCCCGGACGGGTAGATGCGCGGCCCGGGGATGACGCCGCGGTCGATGGCGTTCTTGAGCCCGAAGACCGCGCCGCCCACGTCGCGTACCGTGGTGAAGCCGCGCATCAGGGTCTTGCGGGCCTCGATGCCCGCGACGATATTCAAGTACCCGGCATCGGCGGTCAGTGCCGCGCCGATGGGCACTCCCACGAACATGCTGTGCCAATGCGCATCGATCAGTCCGGGCATCAAGGTACGCCCGCCGCCGTCGATGACGCGCGCGCCCTCGGCCGACACCTGGCCCTGGGCCACTTTCTCGATGACATTGCCGCGCACCAGCACGCTGCCCGGGCCGGACAAGGTGGGAGAAGTACCGTCGAAGACGCGCACGTTCTCGAACAGGATCAACGATGCAGGGGCCTTGGCATTGCCGGCCGCGCCATCGGCGCCGGCGGCATCTTGCGGGCTTGGCCAGTCGTGCGCGATGGCGGAACCACCGCATAGCAGCGCACCCAGGAAAATCGACCTCAGTACCGGCATTGCACGCACAGGTAGTCTCCTGTCATGGTGTATGGCCGCGTCTTCAGTGGAACTGCGCTCAACGGTGCGCGGCCAGGGGTATTGCGCTTGACGATACGCGATGGCAAATGGCCATGCAAGAAGATTGCACAGGCAGACCGTGCCGCGTCGGTATTGCCAACTTGCGCATAGTAGGAGTATTAATATGCCCTGCGGGCCTCTAGCTACCGGCGGCCGCCAGGTGCCGGATCCGAATTGCGTGGATATTTTCAAGGAGCAATGCCGATGAAAAGCGTCCCCTTTCTGTTGATGACGGCCCTGCTGGCCGGTTGCGCGTCCACGGCAGGCTCCAGGGACGACCTGGCGCGCTACGGCACCGCCCCAAGCGAAGACGACCTGTACCAGATGATGTCGCAGTACCGGGACACCCTGCCCCCGACTCGCTACGTCTCTTACCGCGACAAAGGCTATGCGGACTCGGTCAAGAAGGTCAGCTATACCGACGAGCAAGGCCAGTTCCAGCACGGCTGGGAATACGATTTCGAGGTGGCCAGCTACGACACGATGGACAAGGCGTCCGCCGACTGGAGCCCCCGGCGCGTGATTTTCTTCAACGGGCGCCCGCTGCGGATCGTGGACCAGGCAGGCAGTCCCATCCGCCTGGAATCCCAGGCCCCGCCTTCCACCACCACGACGATCACTCCCACCCCGACCCCCTCTTCCACTTCCAACCCGCGTCGCTGACCGCGCGCTGATCATGGCGTGACCTTTCTTATCTTTCCGGAGCGAACCTCATGCATGAGCGCAGAAATGTCAGGGCAGCGGGTGCCATCAAGACCATGGCGGTCGGACTCGGGTTGCTTGCAGCGGCCGTGCTGGCCGGTTGCGCGAATCCGCACGCGTCATCGCGCGTCTATACCTTTGAACAGACCCAGCGCGCGCAGACCGTCGTGCTGGGCCACGTAACCGGCGTGCGCCCCATCGTCATCCAGGCCAGCAGCACCAGCGGCCTGGGGGCTGCGGCGGGCGGCGTGCTGGGCGGAGTGGCGGGCAGCGCCATAGGCGGAGGCTCGGGCCGGCGCCTGACCACCGTGGGCGGTGCGATCGGTGGCGCAATGGTGGGCAATGCGGCCGAAAATGCCCGCAGCACGCGACAGGGTGTGGAAATCACGCTGCAGCTCGACAATGGCGGGACCCGCGTCGTGGCGCAAGAGGCCGACGTGCCCGTGTTCGTGGGCCAGCGGGTCCAGGTCATTACCCACGGCGGCGTTACGCGCGTGGCCCCGCTGTAGTCCAGTTGCCGGCGCCCGGTTATAGCGGGAACAATACCGGTATCAACAGCACGCTGATGATGAGCGCGATCGCCATCATCGGCGTGCCTATCTTCAAGTAATCGCTGAATCGGTAGCCGCCGGCCACACTGACCAGGGCATTGGACGGGGTCGATACCGGCGACATGAAGGCTGCCGTGGATGCAATGGCCACCGTCATGGCGAAAGCATAGGGCGAGACGTGCAGTTCCTGGGCCACGCTGATCGCGATGGGGCCCATCAGTACCGCCGTGGCGGTGCTGGAAATCGCAATGCCCAGGATCACGGTGGCCAGGAACACGATGCCGAGCTGCCCATAGACACCCCACGATCCGGAAAGATGAAGCAGCAGATCGGCCGCCAGGTCTACCCCGCCGCTGCGCTTGAGCGCCACGGCAAACGGCAGCATGCCGACGATCAGGATCAGGCTGCGCCAATTGATCGCCCGGTAGGCCACATCCAGCGTGACGCAACCGAACAGTCCCATCAGCAGGCAGCCGATCAGGCCGGCCATGACATTCGGCACCCAATCGGTCAGCAGCAACAGCACTACCACGCACAGCGCGAACAAGGCATGCCGGGCCTTGTCGGGCACCGGCACCAGCGCATCGGTCTCGATCGGCAGCGCCAGGCTGACCAGGTCATGCTCTTCGGACTGCAGCGAGAAAATGCCCTTCCACGGGCCTACTACCAATAGCGTATCGCCGACCCGGATCCGCGCGCCCTGCAGCCTGCCCAGGGCCTTGTCGCCGCGCCAGACTCCCACGACCGACAGGCCATTGTGCTTCAGGGCATCCGAATCGCGCACCGCGGTGCCAACCAGGCGGGATTCGGGAGGAATGATCACCTCGACCATGCCCACGTCGCGAGCCTGGTCCGAGAAATAGGCTTCGGACATCGGCAATTGCTCGAGCCCTTGCGCTGCGCAGAACTGGCCGATGTCGAATGCCGCGGTGTCCGCATCCAGCAGCAGGATATCGCCGGGCTCCATGACACTGTCGGGGGTGGCATGCAGCACTGACCTGGCAAAGCGCGAGCGTCGTTCAATGGCGATGACGCATGCCTGGCTATCCACTCCCAGGCCGCAGGCACTCAGGCTGCGGCCTGCCAGGCCCGAGCCGCCGGCGACCTGCAGGCGGTGGGCCCGGCTCTGCAACGCGTACCGGGCCGCCCAGTTGCCGATACTGGGCCTGGCCCTGCTGCGCGCGGTGCGCTCTGCGCCCAGCAGATGCCGGGCCGCCAGCATGTAGACCATGCCCGCCGCCATGATGGCGATGCCGATGGGCGTGAATTCGAAGAAATAGAACCCGGCGTAGCCGTTATAGACCAGCGCGCCGTTGATGACCAGGTTCGAGGTGGTGGCCACCAGGGTCAGCATGCCGCTGATGGCCGCCGCCGTTCCCAGAGGCATCAGCATCTTCCGGCTGGCCATGCCCGCCTGACGGGAGATGCGCAACACGATAGGGATGAAAATGGCCACCACCGCGGTCGAGCTCATTATCGACCCCATCAAGCCGACGGCCCCCATCAGCATGATGGTCAGCCGGCTTTCGCTGGTGCCGGCACGGCGGACGAGCCAATCGCCGACGTGTTGCGCAATTCCCGTGCGGGCCAGCCCCTCGCCGATGACGAACAGGCAGGCGATCAATATGACATTGGGATTGGCAAAGCCATCGAGCGCTTCGCGCATCGACACCATGCCGGTCAAGGGCAAGAGCACCAGCACGAGCAAGGCCACGGCGTCCGCACGCGGGCGCCCGATCAGGAACAGTACGATGGCCCCGCCCAGGATGGCCAGGACAATGGCAAGGTCGCCGGTTATCACGTTAAGCGTCGTCAGTATCGGGCTGGTTGGCGGGGCCTAGAGCCTCATGTTTCCGGTCGTGATGCCCCATATGCCGGCCAGGCTGCCCAGCACGATAATCAAGAGGATGGGCCATTCGAAACCGGCGAATACGGCACCGTGCTGCTCGCGCCGCGCGATGATGAACAGGATGGTGCCCGGCGCGTAGATCAGTGCCGACAGCACGAAATAGCTGAAACCGCCCGCCAGGATCATGCCTATTGCATATATCGTGGCCACGGCTGCGATGCACAGCTCGAATTTGCGCCGGGAACTCCATCCGTCGTAGGCTTCCCCCCGTACCGCCATCAGCAGGCCGAAGCCGGCCACGAAGAAGTACGGGATCAGGCTCATGGAGCTGGCCAGGTTCTTGACCAGGACGAAGGTGTCCTGCGTGAACAGCGTGCCCAGCAGGAATAGCTGGACGATACCGTTGCTGAGCCACAGCGCCCGGTCGGGCACGCCGTGCTTGTTCTGCCGGCTGAGAAAGCTGGGCATGGTATTGGCGCGCGACGCGGCATGCAGGACCTCGGCCGCCAGGAGTATCCACGACAGATAGGCACCGGCCACCGACACCATCAGGCCCACGCTGACCAGCACGCTTCCCCAGGGCCCCACCGCGGCCCGCAGCACCCCTGCCATCGAAGGGTTGCGCAGGGTGGCAAGCTCGGCACGCGGCAGTATCCCGTACGACAGCAATGTCACGGATACCAGCAGCGCCAGGACCAGCAGGAATCCCGTCACGGTGGCCACCGCCACGTCGTCGCGGCGCTTGGCGTAGCGGGAATAGACGCTTGCGCCCTCGACACCCAGGAACACGAAGACCGTGATCAGCATGGTGCTGCGCACTTGCTCGAGCAAGCTGCCCTTGTCGGGGCTGGCGCCTTCCTGGATGTTCGCCCTGAGCACATCCATGTCCATGGCGAACGCCACGCAGACGATGAAGATGAGAATGGGCACGATCTTGGCGATCGTCACCACCGTGTTCATCCCGGCGGCCTGCCGGATGCCGCGCAAGATGCCGAAATGCGTGGTCCACAGCAGGATCGACGACACCAGCACCGCCGGCACCGTATCGCCGTCGCCGAAAAAAGGGAACACAGCGCCCAGGGTGGCCTTGAACACCACGAAGTAGCTGACGTTGCCCAGGCAGGCCGCTGTCCAGTAGCCCAGCGCGGCGAGAAAACCGATGTAGCGCCCGAACCCGGCCTTGGCATAGGCAAAGATGCCGGAGTCCAGGTCGGGACGCCGGCGCGCCAGGAACTGGAACACCATGGCCAGTGTCAACATGCCGGTGCCGGCGATGGCCCAGGCTACCAGTCCGCCCAGGGGGCCGGTAGTCCGCGAGAATACGCTGGGCAATGAAAATATCCCTGCGCCAACCATCGAACCCACGACCATGGCGACCAGCGCCATCCGGGAGAGCTTTGCAGTTTCCGCGTTCAAGACAGTCTCCCGTGCCAGCGGGCAAGAAGATCAAACAGGGATCCCCGGGGCGCGGCCGGCCGCGCCCCGGATTAGCGTGCTTGCAGGCTTGCTACTCGTACGCGTCGCGCGCGATCGGGCATGTCATGCAATGCCCGCCGCCCCGCCCTCTTCCGAGCTCGGCCCCCACAAAGGTAATGACTTCGATACCGGCTTTCCGCAGCAGCGTGTTGGTGTAGACGTTGCGATCGTAGGCCAGCACGACGCCCGGGGAAATGCAGACCAGGTTGGCCCCGCTATCCCATTGCGTGCGCTCTCGCAGGTAGGCATTCCCCCCGGTTTCGACCACCCGCATTTTCGATACACCCAGGGCCTGGCCGATGACATCGGTCAACGAGCCCTCATCTTTGTGCAGTTCCAGTTGGCCCGGCTTGTCGCCCGGGCGGTACGAGAACGCCTGGATGTTGTTGACGATGTCGGGATAGGCCAGCAGGCAATCCCTGTCGGCGAAAGTCAGCACCGTATCGAGGTGCATGGCCGCGCGCAGTTTCGGCATGGCGGCCACGATGACCCGGTCGGCCACATTGCGCTCGAAGAGCGACGCCGAAAGCTGGCTGATCGCCTGGCGCGAGGTCCGTTCGCTCATGCCGATGAGCACGGTGCGGTTGCCGATGGGCATGACGTCGCCGCCCTCCAGGGTTGCCAGCCCATGGTCCTGGGTCGGGTCGCCCCACCATACATTCACCTTGCCCGCGAATGTCGGGTGGAACTTGTAGATGGCGGACGTCAGGATGGTTTCTTCGTGCCGCGCCGGCCAGTAAAGCGCGTTCAACGTGGCGCCGTTGTATATCCAGCATGTGGTGTCGCGGGTATACAGCGTATTGGGCAGCGGCGGCAGCAGGTATTCGGTGACGCCGGCCGCCTCTTTGATCAGCGCCAGTTGCTCGCCGCCGATCGACTCGGGAAATTCTTCGGTGGACAGCCCGCCGATGAGCGTTTCCGCCAGCTTGCGCGAGGGCAGTCCGTCGAGATAACTGCGGATCTCGTCGAGCAGCCCCAGGCCGACCTGGTTGGCTACCACCTGGTTGTCCAGGATCCACTTCCTGGCTTCGGCGATTTCCACCGTCTCGGCCAGCAGATTATGCATCTCGACCACCTCGACGCCACGGTCGCGCATCTTGGTGATGAAGTCGAAGTGGTCTCTCTTGGCGTTATCGACCCACATAACGTCGTCGAAGAGCAACGCATCGCAATTGGATGGTGTCAGCCGTTCATGAGCGCGTCCGGGTGCGCAGACCATTACCATGCGCAACTGCCCGACTTCCGAATGAACGCCAAATTCTATGTTTCCAGTCATGGTCGACTCCTAGTTAAATCGCGATCCAGCCGCGAACCAGACCCACAATGGCTGCGATGCAGCCTATCCATGCCACGATGAACACTGCGAGCTCGAACCCGGTGAACAGCTTCCGTCCTTGTTCACGCCGGGCCCAGTAGTACAAGGCAGACCCAGGCGCATACAAGAGTGCCGAGAGCAGAACGAATTTCAAACCTCCTGCAAAAATCATGAAAGTGGTGTAAACCGCCGCGATACCTGCCAGCACCAGGTCGCGGTTCTGGCCTACGCCGTTCTCGTAGGTCTCGCCGCGCTTGGCCAGCATGAAGCCGTAGGCGGCCACCAACAGGTACGGAATCAGCGACATGGCGCTGGTCAGGCTGAGCATCAGGGCGAACGCATCGTTGGACCAGTACGTACTGATCACGAACAACTGCACGATGATGTTGGTCAGCCACAGTGCCGTCGCGGGCACGCCATTCTTGTTCTCGCGCGCGAAGGCGCGCGGCATGTCCTGGTTCTTCGAGGCCGCGAACAGCACTTCGGCGCAGATCAGCGACCAGGCCAGGTAGGCGCCCAGCACCGATATCAGCAGCCCCACGCTGATGAACACCGCGCCCCACGGCCCCACCACCGCAGACAGCACGCCGGCCATGGACGGCTGGCGCAGCGCCGCGATATCGCCTTGCTGCATCGCGGCATAGGGCAGCATCGTGACCAGCACCATCAGGAACAAGGCCGATACGAACCCTATCAGGGTGGCGATCCCCACGTGCGAGCGCTGCGAGGCATAGCGCGAGTAGACGCTGGCGCCTTCGATCCCCAGGAAGACGAACACCGTCACCAGCATGGTCAGCCTGACCTGCTCGAACAGGCTGGGCCCATCCAGCCCCTGCGCGCCCCACAGGTTGGCCTGGAACAGATCCAGTTTGAACGCGAATATCAGGATAAGGATGAACAGCAGGATCGGAATCACCTTGGCGACCGTGACCACGGCATTGATGAATGCCGCCTGCTGCACGCCCCGCAGGATCATGAAGTGGAACAGCCAGATCCCGACCGAGGCGGCCGCGATGGCGATCACGGTGTTGCCGTCGCCGAAGACCGGGAAGAACGCGCCCAGGGTCGATTTGATCAGCACCCAATAAGAGACGTTGCCGATGCAGCTACCTATCCAATACCCGAAGGCGGACAGGAAACCCAGATAGTCGCCAAAACCCGCCTTGGCGTAGGCGAACACGCCGGCATCGAGGTCGGGCTTGCGTTCGGCCAGGCTCTGGAACACGCGGGCCAGCGTATACATGCCGGCGCCCGCGATGACCCACGCAATAAGGGCGCCGATAACGCCCGTGGCTCCGCCGAAGGTGCGCGGCAAAGAGAATATGCCCGCGCCTATCATCGAGCCCACTACCATGCCTGTCAGGGCCATGAGCCCCAGCTTCTTTTCTGTGCTGCTTTCCATCATTCACCTCGCCTGCAGAGATAAACACAGATGCGGGCGCAAGATGCGGGCGCCCACGCTTACCGGCATCGCATTGGCATCTTGAGTAGCGGCTGGCGTAAGCCCGCATGCTGCGATCGGCAGATTTCCATACCGGATGGTCAACTTCGGTCAATAGGCTTCATGTCCTGTCCTCCCGTTGCCGTAGACGATGTATCGAAGGCTGTCATCATGGCGATCAGCATCGGCACACCGATGAAGGTGCCGGGAATTCCCCACACCAGCCCCCAGAAGAAAACCGCCGCCATCACCATCAGGGGCGACAGCGAAAACGCGCTGCCGGCCAGCCTGGGTTCCAGGTAGCAGCCGTAGATGACCTGGATGAAATTCAGGACGAACAACACCGCCAGACTGGCCTGCAGCGATTCGTACTGCACGAACGCGAACAGCGCCGGAAAGACGGTAGCGACCAGCGGCCCCAGGAACGGGATGTAATTGAGCAGGAACGCCAGCCCGCCCCAGGCGGTGGCGAGCTCCAGCCCCGCATACATCGCGAACAACCAGACGGTCACCCCGGTCAGCACGCTGGCCACCGTGCGGATGACCATATAGCGGCGCAGCTTGCCGGCTACCTGCCTGGCCCCCAAGACCCAGCGGCGGCCGTTCCTGGCCCCCAGCAGTTTTTCCACGCGGCCAGGCGCCTCGTCCAGCTCGAACAAGCCCAGCGCAACGAAAATGATGGTCAGGAAGGCCAGGCCCAGCATGCTGTTGATCCTGAGCGCGATTTCCTGCACGGCCCGCAGCAGCCACGAGGCGTTGATGTTGTCCAGGAACATGCGCAGCACGATGGCGCCCTGGGGATGCAAGCCTTCGGTTTCCAGGCTGAACAAGCGCTGGAACCTGCCCGCGTTGGCGATGATCCATTGGGCGATCAGCCCGAATCCCCAGCCCGCCAGAAACAGGAACACGGCCGCGCCCGCCGCGGTCAGCAGCAGCGTCACTATCGAGGCCAGCGGCGAAGGCATGCGCCGGCACAGCGCCGCCCGGGTAGGTGCCACCAGCGCAATCGTGAACAGCGCGAAGGCCAGCGGCACGAAAACCGAGCTGGCCAGATACAGCAGCCCCAGGATGAGTATGCCGCTGATGATGCGCAACGACAGCCCGGCCTGGGATCCGCCCAGCAGGTCCGAACGTCCGACGCGGGGGTGTCTCATCTTGGAATGACTCCATCTATGCGCTCGAGCATGTAAGAATAGAAAGGATTGGACGTCAGCCTGGCCAGCGAATCCATGCCGACCACGAACACGCCCACCTCGCCCCGCATGGACATCGCCCCCAGGCTGATACCGAACTCTTCGATATTGTCCGGATGCTGTCCGTACAGTGCGTCATTGGTCGGGAACGGCAAGGCCACGTGCGACAGCGAGTAGATGTCGCGCGGGTAGCTGATGCCGATGGGCCGGTCGGCCACCTCGACCGAGCCGGCCTCGGTGACCCGTTCGATCATGTCGCTGGATGAGGTGCTGACATTCGTGACGATGGTCAGGCGGTAATTGCGCCGCTCGCCCGGCAGCGTGCCCGCCAGGGTCCATTCCACCCCGCGGCGAAAGAGCGGCCCCAGCTTGGTGGCCCGGTTCAAGTCGAACAAGACCAGTTCGCTGCCGTTTTCGGGTAGCCGCGCATACAGCGCATTGATCAGCGCCCGCGTGCTGACCGTGAAATCCATCACCGAGTGAAAGCTGATGATGGGGGGAAGCTGGTCCAGGCCGCCATTGCGCCCGCGCGACGCCAGTTCGTCCTGCAATGCCATGGTCAGGCTGTACGACTCGCGCGCGGCCTTGACGGGAAAAGAGTTGTACTTGAACGGATTGAATTCCGGGACAATGCTCAGCCACGCCGCCTTGGCGAATGCCGGCAGGATCGCCGGCAGGCCGGCCAGGCCGGCGAAGCGCGCAAAGCGCGTCACCCCGATCATGGGCGATATCAGGACCAGCCGGTCGGGCGCGGCCAGGCTGGGGTCGTCGAGCGCCTGCAAGGCATACATCAGCGCCAGGGCGCCGCCATTGGAGAACCCCGCCATATGCAGCGGCCGGGGCGCCGGTACCCTGCGGCGCGCCTCGCGCACCGCCAGCCGCGTGGCGGCCGCCCAGTCGCGCCATTCGACGTCCGTCAGCGAAGCCGGCACAGTGCCATGGCCGGGCATCCGGATCGCCACCACCACATATCCCACTGACTGATAGTGAACGGCGATGTGCCTCAAGCTGTAGGGGGAGTCGGTAAGCCCGTGCAGCAGCACCACTGCGCCTTTCGGTTCGCCGGCCGGCGCCAGGATGTACGACCGGTTCCAGTCATGCGCGAAATGGTTGGGATTCACCCGGGAATCCTCGAAATAGCGATTGCTCTCGACCTTGTCTTCCTGGCCGATCTTCGCGCTGACATTCTGCCGCACCTGGGCAAACAACTTTTCTTCATGCGCGATATATTCCTGCCACGACATCTGGTCCAGCTCGTCGGCATGAAGCTCATCGGGCACATAGGTATGCCAGGCCGCCAGCGGCGGGCTTTGCTGGATGTTGTAGATGCGCAGGCCCAGCAGCGTGAGCACCACGGTAGCCAGCGTCCATCCCAGGATCTTCAGGGTTTTCTTCAACACCCTATTCATCCCCGCCTCCCAGCGCCACATATAGCGACACTCCGTTCTGCAACTGGGCGGCGCGCAGCAACAGCATCTGCTGTTCCGAGTTGAAAAGGCCGCGCCGCGCATCCACCACTTCAAGGTAGATGGAAATGCCGTTCTGATATCGCAGATCGGCCGTCTCGGCCAATCTGCGCTGGGCCTGCACCGCGGTCGCCTGGGCGATCAGCTGATCGCTATAGCGCTCGCGCCGCTCCAGCGCGGTGGCCACCTCGCTGAACGCGGTCTGTACCGTCTTCTGGTAATTTGCCACCAGTTCGTCGCGCCGCGCCACCGCCAGATCGACACCGGCGCGCCGCTGTCCCCAATCGAAGATGGGCAACCCCAGGGTGCCTCCCACGGTCCAGATCTGGCTGGGCGAGGACAACAGGTCCGACAGTTCCGACGAGGCATATCCGAATGTGCCGGTCAGCGAGATCCGGGGAAAGAACGCCGCCCGCGCGACGCCGATATTGGCATTGGCGGCGCGCAGCATGTCTTCCGCTTGCCGGATATCGGGTCGCATGACAAGCAGGAACGAAGGCAAACCGGCATCAAGGTCTTCGAACTGTCCGGCATTTTCGATGGGCCTGGCCGCCGGCATGGCGGTATCGACCTTGCCGCCCACCAGCACCCATAGCCGGTTCCAGTGCTCGGCCGTGGTGCGCCGCAATTCCGCGAGCTGTGTCTGCGCCTGCGTCAGCAGGATGGCGGACTGCTCATAATCCACTGACGAGGTCACCCCGGCATCCAGGCGGTACTTGGCGACTTGCAGCGCATAGGTACGCGTATCGACCGTATTGCGAGCCAGTTCTATGCCTTCTTCGCCGGCGCGCGCGGCGTAATACGTGGCGGCGATATTGGCGATCAGCGACAGGCGGAAGGCCCGTTTTCCTTCCACGGTAGCCAGGTATTGCTGCCGCGCGGCTTCACTCAAATTGCGCACCCGGCCCCAGAAATCGAGTTCGAACGCACTGACGCCGACCTGGACGCTGTACTGGTTGAACTGGATCGTGCGGCGGCTGTCGGCAAAGACCGGATCCAGGCTGGACAGCGGTGCCTGGTTGCGGCTGGCTCCTGCGCCGCCATCGACCCGGGGCAGGCGATTCGCCTGCTCGATCCGGTAGAACGCCCTGGCCTGCTCGATCCGCGCCACGGCTGCCGCCAGGTCCCGGTTGAGTTCCAGGCCCCGGGCCACCAGGAACTTGAGCTGTTCGTCGCCGAAGAACGCCTGCCATGTCAGATCTTGCGCCGGAACGCCGGCGGCGGCGTCCGGCCCGGAGAAGCTGTCGGGCACCGCTACCTCCGGTGTCCGGTACGACGGCGACAGGTCGCATGCGGACAATCCTGCGCATAACAGCACTAGCCATAGCGCGCGGCGCATGTTCACGCCTCCGTCTCGTTGCTGCGGTCGGCCGCCGGCGTATCGGGCCGGCCGGGTCCCTCGGGTTCTTTTCGCCCACCGAACCATTTCCGCACGACCACGTAGAACAGCGGCGTGAAGAACACGCCGAAGATCGTGGCGGTCAGCATGCTGCCCATGACGCTGGTGCCCACTGCCTGCCGGCTGGCGGCGCCCGCGCCCGCAGCGAATACCAGCGGCAGCATGCCCAGCACGAACGTCAGGCTCGTCATGACAATCGGGCGCAGCCGTTGCCGCGCGGCATCGACCACGGCCTCGAGCCGGTCGCGCCCCCGCTCTTCCTCTTTGATGGCGAACTCGACGATCAATATCCCGTTCTTGGCCGCCAGGCCGATGATGGTGACCAGCCCGATATTGAAATAGACGTCGGCCGACATGCCACGGGCCAGCGTGAACCCCGCAGCCCCCAACATCCCGAATGGAAGAATCAGCAGCACGACGATGGGCACCGACCAGCTTTCGTACAACGCCGACAGCAGCAGGAATACGACGATCAGCGACAAGCCCAGCAACAGCGCCACCTGGTTGCCGGCCTGGGTCTCTTCAAAAGCGGTGCCGGTCCATTCGTAAGTGAGCCCGCTGCCGAGCGTGTCGCCGGCGATGGTTTCCATTGCGCGCAGCGCGTCGCCGCTGGAATTGCCCGGCGCGGCCTCGCCCGAGATGGTGATCGCCGGAAAGCCGTTGTAGCGCTCCAGCTGCTGGGGGCCGTTGATCCAGCGCATGCGCGAAAAGGCCGAGAACGGCACCATCTGGCCCCTGTCGTTGCGCAATTGCAGCGCGGCAATGTCCTCGGGCCGCATGCGCTGGTCTGGATCGGCCTGCAGGAAAACCCGCAGCACGCTGCCGTCATGCACGAAGTCGTTGACATAATTCGACCCGAACGCCAGCGACAGCGCCTGGTTGACCTGGGCGACCTGCAGCCCCAGCGCGCGCGCGTGCACGCGATCGATTTCCACATAGAGCTGCGGCGCGGGCGGCATGCCGTCGATACGCATGCCGACCAGCACCGGGTTGCGGGCGGCCGCCGCCAGCATCGCCGCGCCGGCCTGGTCCAGCACTGCCCCGCCCATGCCGCTGCGGTCCTGCACCTTCATGGAAAAGCCCGAGGCATTGCCCAGCGACGGGATGGGCGGCGGATTGAGCGCAAAGATAAGCGCCTCGGGTATGGTGCGAAATGCCAGGTTGCTGCGCCCCACCATGGCATCGACCGAATCGCCCGCGCCAGGCCGTTGCGCCCAGGGGTGCAGGTCCACGAAGGACATGGCCGCCGTCTGGCCTTGCCCGAAGAAACTGAACCCGACTACCGACGCGACATTGCGCACCACGCTTTGCTGGCGCAGCATCTGCTCAGCCTGGTTGACCGCGCGTTCCGTGCTCTCGGCCGTGCCGCCGGGCGCCCCGGTGTAGGCCACGAAGAAATACCCCTGGTCTTCCGACGGCAGGTATCCCCCGGGCAGGCGCGAAAACAGGAATACCGCGAAACCGCACACCAGCAGGAACGCCAGCATCCACCGCATGGGATGCACCAGCATGCGCTGCACGCCGCTCACATACCACAGGGTCACGGCATCGAACCCGGCGTTGAACTTGTCGAACACCCATTGCTTGCCCCGGTGTACCTGGTTCAACCAGTTCGCGCGGCGCCCGGTGCCCGGCGAGCCGGCGGGCTCGGGCAGTTTCAACAAGGTGGCGCACAGGGCGGCGCCCAGCGACAGGGCAAGTATGGTCGATATCACGATGGATACCGTCAGCGTGATCGAGAACTGCCGGTAGATCGCGCCGCTCGACCCGGGAAACATCGCCATCGGTACGAACACAGCCACCAGCACCAGGGTGCTGGCGATGATCGGCCCCCACACCTGGCCGATTGCCTTGCGGGTGGCCTCTTGCGCGGTCAGGCCCTCTTCTTTCATGATGCGCGAGACATTCTCGGAGATCACGATGGCATCGTCGTTCAGTATCCCGATCGCCACCACCATGCCAAACAACGACAACAAGTTCAGCGAAGCGCCAAACATGAACAACCCGGCGCATGTGCCTATCAGGGCCATGGGCACGACCAGGGTCGGGATCAGCGTGCTGCGCCAGCTTTGCAGGAAGATGAACACCATCACCGTCACCAGCAACAGCGCCTCGAACATGGTCACCACGACGGACTGGATCGAGGTCTCGATGAAAGGCGTGGTATCGAACGGCACGGTCCAGCCGACCCCGTCGGGAAAGATGGATTCGAGTTCAGTCATGCGCGCGCGTACCCGCTGCGCCACATTCAGGGCATTGGCATCGTTGGCCAGCTGGATGGCGATGCCGGCGGACGGCCTGCCATTGACGCTAAGACGAAAGCCGTAGTTGTCATTGCCCAGCTCGACGCGAGCCACGTCGCCCAGCCGCACCACCGAACCGTCGGTATTGACGCGCAAGATGATTTCGCGAAATTGCTCGGGCGTGGAAAAGCGGCTTTGCGTGACGATCTGGGCATGGAACTGGGCATTTTCCGCCAAGGGCTGGTCGCCCAGCGCGCCGCTGGCCACCTGGGTGTTCTGCTCTTGCACCGCCCTGAGCGCGTCGCCCGCCGACATTTGGTAGCTGGCCAGCTTGCTCTCGTCCATCCATATCCGCATGGCATAGGAAGATCCGAAAAGCTGCACATCGCCCACGCCGGGGATGCGCCGCAATTCGTTCAGGATATTGTTCGAGGCGAAGTTGCCCATCTGCACCGTCGTGACTTCGGGACGGTCGGACTGCAGCGCAATCAGCATCAGGAATCCCGACGACGCCTTGGTCACCGTGATGCCCATCTGCCGCACTTCCTGCGGCAGCCGCGGCTCGACGCGGCTCAGCCGGTCCTGGACCTGGCCACGCGCCACGTCCAGGTCGGTGCCCGGCTCGAACGTGACCGTGATCTGGGCCGAGCCATTGGCCCGGCTTACCGCGGCCATGTACAGGAAGTTGTCGAGCCCGTTCATCTCTTCTTCGATGATCGAGGTGACATTGCGGTCGATGGTTGCCGCGTCGGCGCCACGATAGTGCGTCTGTATGCTGATCGAAGGCGGCGCGATGTTGGGATACTGCTCGATGGGCAGCAGCATCAGGGCAATGGCGCCGAACAGCAGGATGAACAGGGCGACGACCCATGCGAACACCGGACGGAACACGAAGAATGAATTCATGGCTCGGATTCCGCTATCGGCCTGTACTGTCCTCGGATGGAGTGACCCGCTGCCCCGGCCTGACTTTGTGCCATCCATCGACAACGACCCGATCCCCGCTGTCGAGCCCCTGGCGCACTACCCAGTTGCCCTCCTGTTGCTCGCCTATCTCGATCTGCCTGGGCTGCACGATGTCGTCCGCCCCGACCACCAGGACGCTCGCAATGCCGTTGTTCAGTTGTACGGCCCGCGCGGGCACGAGCGCCCCGTCGTGCCGCACGCCGATGTGAAAGCGTCCCCTGACGAATTGCCCTGGCAACAGCGCCCGGTCGGCATTCTCGAACTGTGCCCGCACAGTCTGCGCGCCCGAGGTACGGTCCACCACCAGGTCGGCAAAATCGACCACGCCCCGCTCTGCATATTCCCTGCCGTTGGGCAAGGTGATCCGGACCGAGAACTTGCCATCTTCCGGCGTGGTCAGCGCGCCCGAGCGGACATATTCGGCCAGGTCCAGGATGGCGGTGCTGGATTTCGTGAAGGTGGCGCTGATGGGCGAAATTTGATTGATCTGCGCCAGCAAAGTGGCCTGCGCGGCGCTGACCAGCGCTCCTTCCGTGACCAGCGCCCGCCCGACCCGGCCCGCGATGGGCGCGCGCACGGTGCAGCGTTCCAGGCGCAGCGTGGCCAGCGTCACCGTGGCCCTGGCATCGGCCACGTTGGCCTGGGCCTGCCCCAGCGCCGCCAGCGCCGCTTCGTATTCCTGGGCACTGACCGCCTGCCGGCTGACCAGCGGGCGAAATCGCTGCGCAACCGAGGCGGCGTTCTTTTGCACCGCCTGCGCGCGCTGCAGCATCGCTTCGGCCTGCGCAAGCTGGGCCTTGTAATCGCTGGCATCGATCTGGAACAGCGGGGTCCCCGCGGCCACGTCCGTGCCTTCGGTATAGAGCAGCCGCTCGACGATGCCGTCCACCCGGGCACGGATCTCGGCGGTGCGCTGCGGTTCGATGCGGCCGGGCAAGTCGAACTCGAAATCAATCGGCTCGCGCGTCACGGTCGTGACCAGCACAGTCGTCGGCGGGATGGCTGCGGCCGGCTCGCCCGAGCGCCGATCGCAGCCGGCAGCAGCCATGGCCAGTACAAAGATCGCGATCCGCCACGCATGGCAAGACATGCCATTCACTCGCGTCATCACCAAATCTCCCTGGCGACGAAGCGGCCTGCCAATCAGGCCGCTTTCGTCGGTGCCACTCCAGATCGCATTACCCTGCCAGCCTCGTGCGCCGAGACGGGCCGGCCCAGCGCCGGACTACGAACAAGAGGCCCCTATCAACTGCGCAATAGGCCGATCAAAAAGACCACTTTCCGAACACGAACAGCACATTGCCTGAGCCACTTCTCCCAGGGATATACGTTGCAAAGACACTTGCCCGCCGGTATTGCGCGGACACCAACGGCAAGACACCAGGAAAAGGAATGTAGTTATTGATGTCTTTGCGAGACATGACAAACAGCGTGTAGCCGGCCCCAAGGCGCCAGTGCTGTGAAATCTCGGCAATCTTCAGGAAGCCATAACCGGCCATGGCCTGTATGCGCTTATGCGAGTCCAGGAACGACATGGCGTACAGCCCTTGCCAATCACCATCCTCGTCGTAAATACTGCGCCCGAATCCGCCGCCCCAGGCGGCCTCGTTGAACTCGCGGATCTTGCTCGCGCTGTACATCGAACGGTTATGCCACGCCCACCCGGTCAGGTACAGGTCGTTGGTACCGGTGGTCCAGATTTCTTCGACGCGATCGCAGGCGCGCTGCATCCAGGACGCCTGCATATCGCAGGCCCAGGTGCTGCCCGGCCAAAAAACACTCCAACACAAAACCATCGACAACATCGACTTTCGCATGAGCATCCAATGCGAGGGCTACGTTGCCCGGCACATGACTTGCCAGGACTCAACGATCAAAACTTGCTCATTCGCGTGCGGGAACGCCAGCCATATTGCTCTACGCGCGGTGGCCGTTGCCTAACTTTAAGTACGGTCATGCAATCATGCAAGTACTTGCGAGAATTCTCCATATTTTCTTACCAATCAGCCGCCGGGCTGCAAACTGTCGAGAATGGCGCGATAAGGGCCCGCCAAAGCCTGGTCGTCCAAGACCGCTGCCGGGTTGTTCCAGCTTGCCGAAACGCAATAGCGGGTTCCCTCAGGATCTTGCATGAAGATCGTGAAATTCAGCACGCCGGGTTCCGATCCGCCCTTGTAGGCGATACGTGCCCACTTGGCGGGCGCCGCCAAGCCGGGGTTGATATGCAGCGCCGGCTGCACCGCCAGTTCGGTGATCAAGGCGCAAGCCTCGCGCACCGACAAGTACCATTCGACGTCGATCGTCGGCTGCGCTTCCAACTGGCCGGCGTCCGGCAAAGGGGCCGTGGCCATGCCGTCAAGCAGTGCGCGCCTGCCCGTCGGGTCGCCTGCCACCCATGCGCTGCGCAGGCCGGCGTGGCCGGCCGCCTTCATGGTGAACAATTCCCGGGTCGTCATGAATGGGGTATTGCGCGGCGTGACAGCCTGGATCGCATCTCGTCCCGCCAGCCAGATCAAAGCGTCGGTCGCCGTGTTGTCGCTGATGGAAATCATCAGGTTGGCCAGGCTTGCCACGGTGATGGGCGTACCCGCCGGCCAGTCTTGCAGTATTCCGGTGGGTAGCGAACGCCAGGCCGGATCCAGCGGCACGGCCTGATCCCAGGCCATCTTGCCCTGGGCCACGGCACCGGCCACTGCTTTCAGAATGGCCAGTTTGGCGGTGGACCCCACGGCCAGCGGCGTGTCGGCGCGATGGGCGGCCATGGGCGCGTCATCGCGCAAGACCAGCACGGCGGTCTGCCCGGGCAATGCGGCAATCGCGGCTACCTGGTCTTGCAAGCTGCCCGGGATGATGGGCGCCTCGAACCACAAGCCGGCGATCCGGCCTTCCGTGTCCAGCACAAGGCGCGTGGGCACGCGGGCGCGCTGCAGGCTGACCATGTAGCCGCGCCCATCCCGCTTTACCGATTCGAATGCGCCATGCTGCGCCTGCAGTTGCCGCAGCAGGCCGGCCATCCGGTCAAGCGGAACCTGCTTCAGGAATGCGGGCGTGAACCATGCTTGCTGGATCGGCGCCGCGAACAGGCGTTCGATGGCCTGTTCGGGACGCGCGGCGTTCTGCCCGCTGGCTGGCATCGAGGCAAGCGAGAGCAAGCCCAGGGCCAGGATCAAAGCCAGCAAGGCGGCGGCAAACCGGGGCCGCGACGGTGTATGCGTATGTATCAAGCGTCTCTCATTCGTACAGGCAGGATGGCAAATAAGAAATAATCGTATTGTTGCATTCAGCGCAACCCGCAGGAATACCACCTGGATGCGTAAATCTAGAATTCACTTCAAATAAAATACTTCAAATAAAATACTTTAAATAATAATATCAAACTATTGTTTTTTATGAGATTTTTGCTTTTTTCGCTATGGTAGACAGTTTGTACCTGAACCGGAGATAGGCATGACGACCGCGACCGCAGCGCCGCCCCCCAGTCAAGCACCGCAACAGGCAAAGATCCCTATCGGCCTAGCGGCCGGCTTTGCCGCCATGGTCTTGGTGCTGCTGCTTCCCCTGCCCGCCGACCTGCCCCCGGCCGGCCATCGCATGCTGGCCATCCTGGTCTTCGCCGTCGTGGTCTGGGTAACCGAGGCCGTGTCGTACGAAGCCAGCGCCATCATGGTCACGACACTGATGGCATTCCTGTTGGGCACGGCCCCTACGGTGAAAGATCCCGCCGTGCTGTATGGCACTTCCGCGGCGATCGGCATGGCGCTGACCGGATTCGCGAACTCGGCGCTGGCCCTGGTGGCCGGCGCCCTGTTCATCGCCGCCGCCATGACCTACACCGGGCTGGACCGGCGCATCGCCCTGGTCACGCTGGCCCGGATAGGCACCAGTACCCGCCGCATCCTGGTGGGCTGCATCGCCGTGACCATCGTGCTGAGCCTGGTGGTGCCCAGCGCCACGGCGCGCAGCGCGGCGGTGGTGCCCATCATGATGGGCATCATTGCCGCCTTCGGCGTGGAAAAGCGCTCGAATATCGCGGCCGGCATCATGATCATCGTGGCGCAGGCCACCAGCATCTGGAACGTAGGCATCCAGACCGCGGCGGCGCAGAACCTGCTGACGGTGGGCTTCATGGACAAGATGCTGGGCGAACGCGTGGCCTGGTCCGACTGGCTGATCGCCGGCGCCCCATGGGCGTTGATCATGTCAGCGGTATTGGTATTCCTGGTGCTGAAAATGATGCCGCCCGAAAGCGACAACATCGCCGGCGGCAAGGAAGCCGTCGAGAGGTCCTTGCAGGAACTGGGCCCCATGACCGCGCCGCAAAAGCGCCTGATGGCGGTGTCCATCCTGCTGCTGTTGTGCTGGGCTACCGAAGGCAAGCTGCACCGGTTCGACACCACGTCCACCACGTACTTCGGCCTGGTGCTGCTGATGCTGCCGCGCATCGGCGTGATGACCTGGAAAGACGTGCAATCGCGCATTCCATGGGGCACGGTCATTGTGTTCGGCGTAGGCATCAGCCTGGGGACGGCGCTGTTGACCACCCAGGCCGGACAATGGCTGGGCGCGCAAGTGGTGGCGCACACCGGGCTGGACCACGTAGGCCCGCTGGGCATTTTCGCCATCCTGGCGGCGTTCCTGATCCTCATCCACCTGGGCTTTGCCAGCGCCACCGCGCTGACTTCGGCCATGCTGCCGATCTTGATTTCGGTGCTGGCCACCCTGCCCGGCGACTTCAACCGCCTGGGCATGACCATGCTGCTGGGCTTCGTGGTCAGCTACGGATTCATCCTGCCGATCAACGCGCCGCAAAACATGGTTTGCCTGGGCACCGAGACCTTTACAGCCAAGCAGTTCGCCAAGATCGGGATCGTAATCACCGTGATTGGCTACCTGCTGATGCTGGGCTTCGGCCTGACCTGGTGGCGCTGGCTGGGTTGGCTCTGAAACGGAGGCGCAGATGAAAATTTCGCTTGCCCAGGCGCAGGCCTATGGTGAACGCATACTGGGCGCGCTGGGCGCGCCCGCCGACATTGCCGAGGCCGTCGCCGTGCACCTGGTGGAATCCGACCGGGTGGGCTACACCAGCCACGGATTGTCCATCCTGGCCAATTACCGCAAGGTGCTGGATGCCGGACTGGCACACGCCGATGGCCGCCCCGAACTGGTGAACGACCGCGGCGCCATGCTGGCCTACGACGGCCACCACGGGCTGGGCCAGTACGTGGGCAAGGTGATCATCGAGCAGGCCATCGAGCGCACGCAGCAGCACGGACAGTGCATCGTGACGCTGCGCCACAGCCATCACCTGGGCCGCATGGGCCATTACGGTGAAATGGCGGCGGCGAAGGGCCTGATCCTGCTGGCGTTCACCAACGTCATCAACCGCGCACCGACCGTGGCGCCTTTCGGCGGTGCCCGCGCCTGCCTGACCACCAATCCGCTGTGCTTTGCCGGGCCCTTGCCGGGCGGCCGTCCGCCCCTGCTGGTAGACATGGCCACCAGTTCCATCGCCGTGAACAAGGCGCGGGTACTGGCCGCCAAGGGCGAACCCGCGCCGCAGGGCACGCTGATCGACGCGCAAGGCCACCCCACTACCGACCCCGGCGCCCTGTTCGCCGATCCGCCCGGCGCGCTGCTGCCTTTTGGCGGCCACAAAGGCTATGCCATGGGGCTGGTGGCCGAACTGCTGGCTGGCGTGCTGTCGGGGGGTGGCACGATCCAGCCGCAGAACCCGCGCAATGGCGCGGCCACCAATAATATGTTCGCCATCTTGCTCGACCCGCAGGTGGACTTCAATACTGATTGGCGCACCCAGGAAGTGGCGGCATTCATAGACTACCTGCACGACTGCCCGCCCCAGCCGGGCGTGCAGCAAGTGGAATATCCGGGCGAATACGAAGCGCGCAACCGTGCGCACAATGCCGATGCACTGGTCTTCGACGACAGGATCTGGCAAGGCATGGCGAAACTGGCCACGGACCTGGGCGTGGCCGACGCGCTGCCGGGTGCCTGAGGATCCCGGCGTCCGGGATTCGCCGATCACACGGGTGGTGGGACTGCCGCCGTATGGGCGGGTCGCGACGTCGTCAAGAGCGCGCGCCACGCGCGGTGTAAACTCCATGGCCTGTTCTTCTACATAGGCAACCTCATGCGCCTGCTTATTGCTCTGCTGCTGCCGTGGCTGGCTTTCTTTACGATCGGCCGTCCCATTGCCGGCATCATCTGCCTGATTCTGCAAATCACCCTCATCGGCTGGATTCCCGCCGCGATCTGGGCCGTGTACGCCCTGAGCCAATACAACACCGACAAGAAGATCAAGCAGGCGCTGGAATCCCGCTGACGCAGGCTGGGCCGGCATGCCCGGCACGCCGCCCAGATCCTTGAACGGGCCCGCCCCGCTAGCGTGAATCGGGCTCACGCCCTTCGCCGTACAGATCCTCGTTGTCCTCGACATCGCCGAATTTCCCCTCGCGTGCCTCGCGATAGGTATTGCGCCGTTGCGCGTCGCCCGACTCGATGCCATAGCCGCGATTCACACCCGTGCCCTCGTAATCGCCGCTCTTTGCACCTTGTTCGTAGATCCGGGCCTCGCCACCGGTGCCGCTGCCATGGTGGGCGGCCGAACCTGCGCCGGCCTGCTTCGCCGGATCCGCGGGCGCACGAGGCTGCCGGCCATCGCCCTGGTCGCGCACCCGCCGGTCGCCGGCGACTTCGTGACCCGCGCCGCGGCTGCCTGCCGGCGCCGTGCCCGCACCGTTATCCCGCTCCGGGTCGCTCCAGTCGCTGTGAGGCACTTGCGCGCCTTCGGCCAGCGGCGATGCGTGGCGGCGCTCAGCCTCGCCCGGCGGGCTCGTGCGTGCATCCGCTTTCCGATGTTTTGTCATGGTCGTCTCCTGGATGCCCGGCACATCGCCGTGCCGGGCGCGGCAAGCCGCCGCTTTGCCTGCCAGCAAGCCATGTGCCGCCTTGCCGCCCTGCGGTACAGTAGCGATTCCATTTCCCCCGACCACCACCCGGAGCCCCGGCCATGGAATTCGTGATTCCCAGTACCGCCAATCTGGCGCTGTTCGTCAGTGCCGCGCTGATCTTGTTGGTGATTCCCGGCCCGGCGGTGCTCTACATCATTACCCAGTCGGTCGAGCAAGGACGCAAGGCAGGCCTGGTGTCCGACCTGGGCATCCATACCGCCACGCTGGTGCATGTAGTGGCGGCAGCGCTGGGCCTGTCGGCCTTGCTGGCGTCTTCCGCACTGGCCTTCAGCATCGTGAAGTACGCAGGCGCCGCCTACCTGATCTGGCTGGGCGTCAAGAAAATTTGCACGCGCCCGGTCGTTGCCGCCATTGATGCGCCGCCCAAAGCGCGCCGCTACGGCCGGCTGTTCCGTGACGGCTTCATCGTCAACCTGCTCAATCCCAAGACCGCGCTGTTCTTCTTGGCGTTCCTGCCGCAATTCGTCGACGTGCACCGTGGCCACGTCGCCTCGCAGGTGGTCTTCCTGGGCCTGGTTTTCACGCTGCTGGGCCTGGCCAGCGATGCATGCTATGCGTTCGCGGCCAGTGCCGCGGGCCGATGGCTGCGGCGCAGCCGCAGCTACCTGCATTTCGAACGCTACGTGGGCGGCACCATGCTGATCGGGTTGGGCGTCATGGCGGCTTTCGCCGGCAACAACAAGAAGTGAGCAGGCACCGCGCGGGCCGGGCGAAAGCCGTCGCCAGCGCCGCATTGCCTGTGTAAAATGGCCCCCGGGTGTCAGCCGCATCGTGCGGCGAGGCAGGTTGATTGCGCTGGTCGGGCCGCCACGCAGGATACCCGCGTCCATGAACCGACACCATTCCGCCCCCCGGAATCTGCCGCGCGCGCAATTGCTTGCCGAGCGCGCCTTCGCCACCCTTGAACGTTTCCTGCATATCGAAGCCGTCAGCGGCATCGTGCTGCTGGCTGCCGCCGCCATTGCGCTGATCTGGGCCAATTCCGCCTTTTCCCATGGCTACCACGCTTTGTGGCACACGCCGCTGTCGTTCGGGCTGGGCAGCCACCAGTTCGTGCAGCCCCTGCATTTCTGGATCAATGATGCCTTGATGACCATCTTCTTCCTGGTCATCGGGATGGAGATTCGCCGCGAAATCCACGAAGGCGCGCTCAGCGATTTCAAGCAGGCCGCCCTGCCCCTGGCCGCCGCCGTGGGCGGCGTCGCCGTGCCCGCGCTGATCTACCTGGCTTTCAATACCGAAGCCGGGCGGCGTGACGGCTGGGCCGTGCCCACGGCCACCGACATTGCCTTCGCGGTGGGCGTGCTGGCCCTGCTGGGTCGCTCCATACCCGGCAATGTGCGGATATTCCTGCTGGCGCTGGCCATCATCGACGACATCATCGCCGTACTGATCATCGCTTTTTTCTACTCCGGGGGCCTGGACTACAGCGGCTTCCTGGTGGCAGGGCTGGGCATCCTGGCGGTGCTGGGCCTGCAGCGCATCGGCGCCGGCTCGGCCTACGCTTATGTGATTCCCGGCGCCGTCGTATGGGTGGGCCTGCTGATGACAGGCGCGCATCCCACCCTGGCCGGCGTGGTACTGGGCCTGATGACGCCGGTGGTGTCCCGGCGCATGCGCGAGCGGCCAGTAGACATGGTGTCGCGCGTGGCGGGCGACCTGGCCGGATACGATGCCGCAGCGGATGCCCTGCCCGGCAGCCTGGCGCAGCCGCTGCGGCAGTTGCGCCTGGCGCAGCGCGAAGTGCTGCCGCCTGTCGTGCGCGTGCAGGCCGCGCTGCATCCCTGGGTGGCCTATACCATCATGCCCTTGTTTGCCCTGGCCAATGCGGGTGTCAGCCTGGACGGCATAGACCTGTCGGCCGGCGGTTCGCAATGGGTGATGGCAGGCGTGGCGATCGCGCTGATCGTGGGCAAGCCGGCGGGCGTGATCGGCACGAGCTGGCTGATGGTGCGGCTGGGGTGGTGCAGACTGCCGCCCGGCGTAACCTGGGGCGGCATCGCCCTGATCGGCCTGCTGGCCGGCGTGGGTTTCACGATGTCGATCTTCATTGCCATGCTGGCCTTTGCCGGCAACGGCAACCTGCTGGGCGCAGCCAAGCTGGGCGTCCTGCTGGGATCGCTGGCGACGGCGTTGCTGGGGCTGGCCTGGGGCACCGTATACGCGCGCCGCCTGCGCGCACGCGCCCGGCTCGATGACTCAACGCGGGGCCCGGCGCTCAGCTGACCGCGCGCAGGCGGCCCCGTTTCGGCACGCAGGCGGCCGGCTCATCGGCCGCGATGGTGCGCGCCAGCTTCACGAACCGGTTGACCAGGTCGCTGGGGCCGTCTTTCCAGTACGCCAGCAACAGCGGGCAATTGGCTGCGCCTGCCTCCAGCCGCCCATAGTGCACGCCTTCGGTCCGCAGGCTGGCATAAGCGTCGGGCAGCAACGAAATGCCCACGCCAGCCGCCACCAGGCCGACGATGGTGGTGCCTTCGCGCGCCTCTTGCGCAATTTGCGGCACCAGGCCGGCACGGTTGAACAACTGGATGATCTGGTCGTGCAGCCCGCAACTGATCTCGCGCGGAAACAGGATCAGCGGATAAGCCGCCAGCGCCTTGACCGGAATACGACCCTCGTGTGCGGCCAGCGGATGGTCGCTGGCGACCACCACGCGCAGTTCGTCTTTCCAGAACGGCATGAACTGCAGGTGTTCGGGCGGCTGGAATTGCGGTGCCGGCCGCAGCAACCCGACGTCGATACGCCGTGTCTGCAAAGCCTGCAGTTGCTGTCCGGTAGGCATATGGGCGATCTCGAGCCGCGCCAGCGGCCGTTCGCGGCGGAAGGTCTTGATCAGGCTGGCAAAGCCGGGCACCAGCGGCACCGAACCGGTAAATGCAATACGCAGCAAGCCGGCCTCGCCGCGGCCGGCCAGCTGGGCCAGTTGCACCGCACTGGCCAACTGGCTGAGCGTCAGGCGCGCCTGTTCCAGGAACACGCGCCCGGCTTCGGTCAGCCGCAGGCTGCGATGGGCGCGATCGAACAACCGCGCACCCAGCGCTTCTTCCAGCGCCTTGATCTGCATGCTCAAGGGCGGCTGGCTGATGTTCAGGCGACGCGCGGCGGCCGTGAAGCTGGCCTCTTCCGCCACCGCCACGAAATAACGCAGTTGGCGCAGGTCCATGTATTCGTTTTTTATATGGAAAACCGGTAGAAATATATATTTGACCCTAGGTAGCGCGCATAGCACCATAGATCGAAGGCGGGCGCAATCCTGGCGTACCAGCCCCCCGGGCCCGAAGAGCCCTGCATATAAACCACCAAGGAGACAAACATGGGCAGCTACGCAAGCTATCGGTACCGCAAGTATTGGCAGGCCGCCCTGGCCGTGGCCTGCGCGGCATTCGGCACCTGGACGGCCAGCGCCCCGGCGCATGCGGACACTTTCCCCGACCATCCGGTGCGCATCGTGGTGCCTTTCGCGGCGGGCGGCGCGGTCGACAGCGTGGCCCGCATCATCGGCGACCCGTTGGCGGCCCGGCTGGGCCAACCGGTCATCGTCGAGAACAAGCCCGGCAACCATGCCAACATCGGCACTCACGAAGTCGTACGCGCCCAGCCCGATGGCTACACCATGCTGCTGGGTGCCAATGGGCTGGCGACCAACCCCTGGCTGGACAAGAACCTGCCCTTCAACCCGCAGGAAGACCTGGTGCCGGTCGCGCGGGTGGGGTACGCGCCCCTGGTGCTGGTGGTGGATGCAGAATCGCCGTACCAGACGCTGCAGCAATTGCTGCAGGCCGCGCACGACAAGCAGGGAAAGATGAACTATGGATCGTCCGGCGTGGGCGGATCGGGACACCTGGCCGTGGAAATGCTCAAGCGCACGGCCGGCATCCAGGCCATGCACATCGGCTACAAGGGCGGCGTGCCGGCGCTGACCGACCTGATCGGCGGCCGGCTGGATTTCATGATGGTCAACCCGCTGGAGGCCGCCCCGCGCGTGGCGGCCGGCAATATCCGCGCACTGGCCGTGGCCTCGCGCCAGCGCATCTCTACCCTGCCCGATGTACCCACGTTCGACGAAGCCGGCGTGCCGGGCTTCGAGGCCACGGTCTGGTGGGGCTTCCTGGTGCCGGCCAAGACCCCTGCCACGGCAATCGACACATTGAGCAAGCATCTGCTGGCCGTACTGGATGACAAGGCGGTACAAAAACGCCTGGCGGGCGTGGGTGCCATTGTCGATACGCAGACGCCCGCGGCGTTCGGCGAATCTCTCAAGTCGGAAACCCAGCGCTGGGGCGAAGTCATCAAGAGCGCGGGCATCACCAGCAACTGACACACCGGAAACACGACATGATCATCGATTGCCACGGACACTTCACCACGGCTCCGCCCGCGTTGGAACAATGGCGCACGCGCCAGATCGCAGCGGTCGCCGACGGCACGCCCATGCCCCGCGCGTCGGAATTGCGCATCAGCGACGACGAGATCCGCGCAGCGATCGAACACAACCAGTTGCGCGCCATGCGCGAACGCGGGCACGACCTGACGATCTTCAGCCCGCGCGCCATTTTCATGGCGCATCACATCGGCAACTTCCAGGTGTCTTCGGCCTGGGCGGCGATCTGCAACGAGCTGTGCTACCGGGTGTCCGTGCTGTTCCCGGACCATTTCGTCCCGGCCGCCATGCTGCCGCAAAGCCCGGGGGTGGATCCCGCCACCTGCGCCGACGAACTGCGGCGCTGCATCGAGCAATACGGCAACGTGGCTGTCAACTTGAATCCCGACCCATCCGGCGGGCACTGGACCAGCCCGCCCCTGTCTGACCGGTACTGGTACCCCTTGTACGAGAAGCTGGTGGAATACGACGTGCCGGCAATGATCCACGTCAGCCAAAGCTGCAACGCGTGCTTTCACACGACCGGGGCGCACTACCTGAACGGCGACACCACCGCCTTCATGCAATGCCTGGATTCCAACCTGTTCCATGATTTCCCGACGCTGCGGTTCGTGATTCCGCATGGCGGCGGCGCGGTGCCGTATCACTGGGGACGATTCCGCGGGCTGGCGCAGGCCTTGCAGAAACCGCGCCTGCAGGAACACCTGCTGAATAATATCTACTTCGATACCTGCGTCTATCACCAACCCGGCATCGACTTGCTGACCCAGGTCATCCCCATCGACAACCTGCTGTTCGCCAGCGAGATGATCGGCGCGGTGCGGGGCATCGACCCGGACACCGGACATCACTTTGACGATACGCGCCGCTATATCAATGCGGGCGGCTTGTCGCCGCAGGCGCGCCACCAGATCTTTGAGGGCAACGCGCGCCGCGTGTACCCACGCCTGGATGCCCGGCTGCGGGCCCAGGGGCGGTGACGCAGCGGGCGGATCGGGATGAACGGGGCCAGGAGCCGAAGGCTTGGCCAGGATACTGCCAGGTGTCAGGCTCCGCAGGTGCCTGACACCATGGTGTGCCACCACTATCTCAATCGTACGGTGTCAGGCACCCTGGCGGGAGCCTGACACCTGGCAATAGCGCGACACGGCCCCGTCCTTTCCTAAGGCAGTGCCATGGGTGTCCGCCAATACGCTGCGCCGCGTCCCCCCTACTACCGAGGCTGCAACGTCAGGCTGTCGCCCAACTCACTTTCCACCTTCTCGCGGCTGAAGGCCATGGGTATGTATTTGCCGGTGGCCCAGCCCTCGAGCAAATCGCGGTAGTGCGGGCTGCGCGGGTCGGCCGACTGGCCCGGCATGTTCTGCATGCGCGAGTTGTCCCAGTTGCCCACGTCTATCACCTGCCGGTACGACGCGCCGCTGATCTGGCGGAAATCCGATTTGCGGAAAGTGGCGCGGTGCACCGTATCGTTATCCCCGCTGACCGGATAGCGGGGCGTTCCGTAGGCCTTGGCCGTTTCGGGCGGCAGCAGGCCGGCCAGCGCGTGCTCGAACTGGATGTGGTGCAGCTTGCCCCATTCCCACTGCCTGGAATCGGTGCCCAGCGTTGCCGTCAGCTTGCGTACGCCGTCGTCCAGCGCGGCCAGCAACAGCGCGTCCCGCCCTTGTTCGGGGCGTGGCCCGAAGGCCGCGTCCGGCGTGGCCAGCTTGTCGAGTACCTTGCCGGTCGACAGGTCGCCAAATGCCGCGCGCCCCTGGGCCGGGATGTACAGGTCTGATACCCGCTTGACCACTTCAGGCAGCCAGAACTCATACACCGTAGCGGCCCGGGAATCGATCTCGGTACGGTAATCCCAGTCTTGCAGCAGGCGCAACGCCTCGCCGGCGCCAGGAGCGGTCGAGTTCAGCGGTTTCACATAAGCCACCAGCGTGCGCGCCGGAATCGACAGGTTGTCGAATTGCAGGTGCTGCGAAGTTTCCAGGCTTAGTCCGCTCTTGTCGGCCAATACCTCGCGGATGCGCTGCACTCGATACGGTTCCGACCAGGTGCGGGCCGACATGTCCTTGTGCGGGAAATCGTATGGCAGGTTGTATTCGTTGGCGGTCGCCACATAGCCTTCGGGCGGGTTCAGCGCCTTGGGCAGCGAGGTGGTGGGCAGGAATCCGTTCCATTCGAAATCACCGTTGCCGGGCACTGGCAACATGCCTGACCAGTCTTTGCGCGGACGGATGGGAGCGATACTGCCGCCGAACCAGCCGATGTTGCCGTCCACGTCGGCATAGACCATGTTCTCGCTGGGCGTGTAGTGTTTTTCCATGCCCGCGACGAACTGGTCCCAGTTCTGCGCCTGGTTCAGGCGCAGGCTGGCCAGGTAGGCCGCCGTACCCGGGAATTCCAGGTAGGCAGCCCGCAACGCGTAGGCCTTGTGGCGGATCGGGTCTTCATGAATGATCGGCCCATGGCGGCTGAATTTAAGCTGCCGCGTGGCCGCGGCCTGCCCGCGTACCGGTATGGTCTCTTCCAGCGTACGCATGGCTTCCCAACCGCCCCGGTAGCGGTATTGGTCGGGGTTGGCCGGATTGGTGTCGTAGACGTAAAGATCTTCTTCGTCGGCGAACGAGAAGATCGTCAGGCCGAACGCGATGCGATCGTTATGCCCCATCGACACGCCCGGCAACGCGGGCTCTCCGGCACCGATCACGTTCCAGCCGGGAGCGTTCAGGTGCACCATGTAGCGCAACGACGGCATCGCGATGCTGCGGTGCGGGTCGCCCGCCAGGATCGGCCGGCCGGTAGACGTGCGTTGCCCGGCAATGGTCCAGTTATTGCTTTCATAGCGGGGCGCCAAAGGATCGAGATCCGGGTCCAGCGATGCCTGCAGGTTGGCCGACAGGCTGCGCGCCAGTTCGTCGCGCTGGGCCGCGGCCAAGGGGCTGCGCGGGAAATCGGCCGCTTCGAATTTCTGCCCCTTGCGCGCCAGGTTGTAGTCGGCCAGCACGGCTTCGGTGATCTGGTCCACGTTCAGCCCGGCCGGCACCTGCAGCGCGATGGGTGGTTCGTACACACCCAGGTCTTGCACGGCATTGAGCCCCAGCGCGGCAATCTGCTGCGACAGCTTCACTTCGCTGGCCGCGTTGCGGGTCAGGCCGTAGATGCGGATCAGCGATGTCTGCGGGCTCCAATAGCCGGGTTCGGTGCCGGTCAGCTTGAACTCGGGCGGCATCTGATCCGGATTGGCCTTCACCCAATCGACGTATGCATTGATGCCCTGGGCAAACGCGGTCAGGATGGCCTGCCCCTCGGGATGGTAACTGGCGAATTCCGCCTGCAAGTCGCCACGGTACAGAAACAGGCGTGCCGCGCGGTCTTGGTCGACAAAACGCTGCCCGAACTGCTCGGCCATCTTGCCTTCGCCCTGGCGGCGCCACAGGTCTAATTGCCACATGCGGTCGCGCGCGGCATTGAAGCCCTGGGCGAAGAACAAATCGTGCTGGTTCTGGGCGTAGATGTGGGTAACGCCGTGCTTGTCACGCAGCAGCTCTACCGGCTGCGACAGCCCCGCCATGTCGATCGTGTCTTTCTTGCCGCCTGGCGCGGCGCAACCAGCCAGCAGCGCCATGGCGCCACATGCCAGCCATGCGGCAATCCTGCGTTTGAACGTACGCATTTCGTCTCCTCTCTGTCTGCCCGAAAGCGCCGCCGCATCTGGTCGGCTGACGCAACGTTACTAAGGTAATCAGATGGTGGAGAAATGCTGTTTTATTTTATGAATTCTTTCATTGGGTGTAACAATGTGGCGCGCTTGTCGCCCTGTCAGGTGTCTGGCTCCCGTCAGGGTGCCTGACACCGTACGATGGAGACAGTCGCTGCCCACCATGGTGTCAGGCACCTGCGGAGCCTGACACCTCTGATTTCGCAGAACTGACGAGCTTGCCTGTTACAGCATCTGGCCCAGGAAGGCCTTTGCCCGCGCCTGCTGCGGCGCCCGGAAGAAGGCTTCGGCGGCCGACTCTTCGACAATGCGGCCCTCGTCCATGAAGATGACGCGGTGGGCGGCCTCGCGGGCAAAACCCATTTCGTGGGTGACCACCAGCATGGTCATGTGCTCGTCGGCCAGTTGCCGCATCGTACGCAGGACTTCGCCGGTCAGTTCCGGGTCGAGCGCCGAAGTGGGCTCGTCGAACAGCATGATGTCGGGCTCCATGGCCAGCGCGCGGGCGATCGCCACGCGCTGCTTCTGGCCACCGGACAGGCGCGCCGGGTAGTTGTCGCGCTTGTTCAGCAGGCCGACCTTGCGCAGCAAGGCCTCGGCCTTGGGGATGGCCACATCGCGCGGCACACCCTGCACCGTGATCGGCGCCTCGATGATGTTCTGCAGCACCGTCATGTGCGGGAACAGGTTGAACGACTGGAACACCATGCCCATCTTGCGGCAAATGCGCCGTACATCGGCATCGCGCGCATAGCGGCTGGGGCCGTCGGGCATGGCGGTGGCCAACGCTTCGCCCTCGATCTCGATGCTGCCCTGGTCGATGGTTTCCAGGTGGATCAGGCAGCGCAGGAAGGTGCTCTTGCCCGAGCCGGACGGGCCGATGACGGCCACCACCTCGCCCTTGCGCAAGGTCAGCGACACCTGGTCCAGCACCCGTGCCATGCCGAACGACTTGCCGACCTGACGGGCGGCGATCATCACGGAGCGGGTATCGGTGCCGGCTGGCACGCTACTGGTCGTACTTGGCATAGCGTTTTTCCATGTGCTGGAACAGCCAGGTCAGCAACAGCGTCATGATCAGGTAGAAAGCGGCCGCGACCAGGAACGGCGTGGTGGTGAAATCGCGCTGCACGATGCCGCGTGCGGTGCGCAGGATATCGTTGAGCGCCAGCACGTAGATCAGCGACGTATCCTTGACCAGCGTGATGGTCTCGTTGCTCATGGGCGGCAGCACGCGCTGCACCATCTGCGGCAGCACGATACGGCGCAGGGTCTGCAGGTAGCTCATGCCCAGCACCTTGCTGCCCTCGTATTGCCCGCGATCGACCGACTGGATGCCGGCCCGGAAGATCTCGGCGAAATAGGCCGCGTAGTTCAGCGTGAACGCCACCACCGCGGCCGGGAAATCGGGCAGGCGTACGCCCACCACTGGCACGAACGGCAGCGCAAAATAGATGAACAGCATCTGCAGCATCAGCGGCGTGCCGCGCATCAGCCAGATATAGCCGTTGACCAGTTGGCTGAGCAGCCGCCAGTGCGAAATGCGCGCCAGCGCCAGCAGCAGCCCCAGGGGCACTGCCAGCGCGAACGTCACGAAGAACAGCGTCAGGGTGGTCTTGGCCCCCTGTGCCATCGGCCCCAACAGGGATATGACGTAATCCATGCGGCGGTTCCGTCAGCCGGCCGTGCCAGGCCGGCTTATTTGATGATGTCGGCGCCGAACCATTGCTGCGCGATGCGGGCGGCGCTGCCGTCCTTTTTCATGGCGTCCAGGGTCTGGTCGAGCCGTGCCAGCAGTTCGGTGTCGTCTTTGCGCACGCCCACGCCGTAGTCTTCGGTACCGAAGTTCTCGTCCAGCACACGGTACTGCCCTTCCCGCTTGCTGGCCAAGTAGCGGCCCACGACCTCGTCGACCACCACGGCATCCAGGCGGCCGGCCGACAAGTCCATCAGCGCGGTGACATTGTCGCCGAACAGTTTCAGGCCTTTCAGGCTGGCGGCTACCTGCGTGTCTTTCTTGATGGCGTCCACGGCGCTGCTGCCGTCCTGGGCCCCTACCACCCGGCCGGCCAGGTCGGCCTTGGCCTGCACGGGCGAGGCCTGGGCCACCAGGATGATCTGGTGGTTGGCCATGTACGGTGCCGTAAAGGCGATGTTCTTCTTGCGCTCTTCGGTGATGGTCAGGCCGTTCCAGAGCGCATCGACGCGCTTGCCGTTCAGTTCGGCTTCTTTGGCGCTCCAGTCTATGGGCTTGAACTCGACTTCGATGCCCATCCGGCGGGCGGCCTCGCGCGCCATGTCGATATCGAAGCCGACCAATTGGTTGCTTTCATCCCGAAAGCCCATGGGCGGGAAGTTGTCGTCCAGGCCTACGACGATTTTCTGGGCGGCGGGGGCGCCGGCCTGGGGCGCCGGATCGTCGCCTTGGCCGCAAGCGGCCAGCAGCGACGTGGCGCAGGCCAGAAAGACAGCGGTCAGTTTTTTCATATGAAATCGTGCGCAACGCGCGCAAAGGAAGAAACATCGGACGGCCACGAAAAAGGCCGAACTGGCGATTATATCCAGTCCGGCCTGGGTTTCGAAGCTGCACGGCAGCCGGCGTTGCCGGCACGGGCATGTGTCAGGCCCTAGCGGTAGACCAGTACGGGAATCTTGGACTTGGCCAGCACTTTCTGGGTTTGGCTGCCCAGCACCATGGCCGCCATGCCGCTGCGCCCGTGCGAGCACATGGCGATCAGGTCGCAACCCGCCTGGGCGGCGTATTCGACGATGGCCGCATAGGGCTGGCCTTCATCGTGCACGTGGCTGTCGCAGGGTATGCCGGCTTGCTGGGCGCGGGCTGCGGCGGCGTCCAGCCAGCCCTGGGCCCGCTCGCGCGCCTGGCGCTGGAACTGCTGTTGCACGCTGGCCAGCCGCACCCCTTCGGAGGACGGGATATGGAATGGTTCGAGCACGGTCATGATGGTGACGCGGGCCTGCAGTGCGCGGGCCAGCGCCAGGCCTTGCGTAAGACCGATTTGCGACAGATCGGAACCATCGATGGGAATCAGGATGTGTTGGTACATGGCGATGCTCTGGGTAAATGGCGGGCGGACGCCCTGCCTGTTGGCCAGGGTAGTGCCGCCAAACCCGGCCGTAATTGATACCCGTCAAGCGCTCGCCATGGCCGGCCGTGCCCCTGTGGGGCACGGCCGCGTGCCGCATCGGTTCAGGCGTCCACGGCTGCCAGGATCTTGCCGAACAAGGTGTCGGCGTGCGCCGAGTCCAGCCAGCGCACAATGACCACCATGCGTCGTTCGGGCTCGATCCAGGTGAACGAACTGCCCGCGCCCACGCCGAAGAAGCTGGAAGCCGGCACGCTGGGGAATACGCGCCGGCCTTCATTGAGCCAGATCAGGAAGCCATAGTACGGCGCCAGCGCACTGGGGGTGCGCATGGCGCGCAGCCATTCAGTCGAAATGACCTGGTGGCCGTTGGCGCGGCCGCCGTCGAGCAGCATGCGGCCGATCAGGGCCTGGTCGGCGCTGCTGATCGACATGCCGCCGCCCCAGTGCGAACCGCCCGGCACCGAAGGCATGAGCTCGCCGTCGATCTCGACCCAGGCGTTGTCGTAGCTGACCCAATGCCAGTCGTCGCTGGCGCCGATGGGGCGCATGATGGCCTCGCGGAATATTTCGGGCAAGGGCTTGCGGAACAAGTGCAGCAGCGCGTACGACAACTGGTTGATGCGTACGTCGTTGTATTCCCAGTAGGTGCCGGGTTCCTGTAGCGGCCGGGGGTCGCCTTTCTTGCCGGCCGGCGGCGTGCCGAAAGTGACGGCGCGATAGCGGTCGACCTGGTCGGGCACGCCGAAGCGCTCGCCTTCCCATTCGCTGGTCTGTTGCAGCAGGTGCCGCCAGGTGATCTTCGCGTTGCGGCCGGTATCGAAGCCGATGCCCGGCACGCGCGCGCGCACCGGTTCATCGACATCGGGCAGCAGGCCGCGATCGTGCGCCACCCCCGCCACCAGCGCCAGGTACAGCTTGGCCACGCTGAATGTCAGGTCGGCGCGCTGGGGCTCGCCCCACGACGCGACGGTCTGGCCATCGACCACCACCAGCCCGGTTATCGGCCCGCGCCCGTGCACCGGGCCCAGCAGGCGGTTCCAGGGAGGCGGATCTTGCTGGTGCACTCCCCATACGCCGTCGACTTCGCGGTCCCAGGCGGTTTCGTGTTCTTGGGCGAACTGGATCGCCTGCTGCATCAATGTCTCTTGCATGTGATATCCCTTCATGAATGCGGGCGGCTTCGGGGTAACTTCAGGGCAGCTTCAGGCCGCCTGCGCGGCGCCGGCGGCGAGCCGTCCCAGGTAATCGACGGCGGCCTGCAGGCCGCCGCGGCGGTGCGGCACGCCGGCCGCGGCCAGGCCCATTTCGACACCGGCCAGGGTACCGCACAGCGACAGGTCGTTGAAATCGCCCAGGTGGCCGATGCGGAATACTTTGCCGGACAGGCGCCCCAACCCCTGGCCCAGCGACATGTCATAGCGTTCGAGGATCACCTTGCGCAAGGCGTCGGCGCTGTGCCCGGCGGGCATCAGCACTGCCGTCAAGGCGTCGCTGCGGGCGGCCGCGTCCTGGCAGACGATTTCCAGGCCCCAGGCCTGCACCGCGGCCCGCGTGGCGCCAGCCAGCCGCTGATGGCGGGCGAAGACCTGCTCCAGGCCCTCGGCGCGCAACATGTCCAGTGCTTCATGCAGCCCGTACAGCAAGGTGGTGGCCGGTGTGTAGGGAAAATAGCCCGTGGCATTGATGGGCAGCATGGCGCCCCAGTCCCAGTACGAGCGCGGCAGGCGCGCCCTCTGCGCGGCAGCCAGCGCGCGCTCGCTCAGTGCGTTGAACGACAGGCCGGGCGGCAGCATCAGACCTTTCTGCGAACCGGCCACGCCCACGTCCACGCCCCATTCGTCATGGCGGTAGTCCAGGGCGCCCAGCGACGAAATGGCATCCACCATCAGCAGCGCCGGATGGCCGCTGCGATCGATGGCCTGGCGCACCTGTGCGATATCGGTGAGCGCGCCGGTGGAAGTCTCGTTGTGCACCACGCACACTGCCTTGATACGGTGCCCGGTGTCGGCGGCCAGGCGTTCCTGGATCCGGGACGGGTCGGCGCCGTGGCGCCAGTCGCCCTCGATGATCTCGACATCCAGTCCCAGGCGGCTGGCCAGGCGGTGCCACAGCGCGGCGAAATGCCCGGTCTCGGCCATCAGCACCGCATCGCCGGGCGACAGGGTATTGACCAGCGCGGCTTCCCAGGCGCCTGTGCCTGACGACGGGTAGATCACCACCGGCGAACGGGTCTGGAACACCCATTGCATGCCTTGCAGCACCGCCTGCCCCAGGTCGCCGAACTGCGGGCCGCGGTGGTCGATGGTGGCATGGTGCATGGCGCGCAGCACGCGATCCGGCACATTGGTCGGCCCGGGTATTTGCAGGAAATGGCGGCCGGACGGATGCCCGTGCAAGGAAATCATGAGTGAGCCTCTAGTCGGCGAAATTGGTATACAACTAGAAAACAGGTGCAAACATCATACGCAAGCCCTGGCGCACGAGCAATCCATATCCGTAACGGCCCTATCATGATTAACCCCTAGCCCTTTGTTTTATATTGAAAATTCAGGGTATTCCCCCATGATGGCAGGCCTGCCGACTGCTTTATATTGGGACAAAGACCAAATCGTTTTGGTATACCAAATGCGCAGCAATCCTGCATTGAAGCCTGATGATACCGGCCCCGGCGCCGCACCCGCCGCCCGCCCTGTCCGGGCCGCGGGCGACCGCCGCACGCTGCCGGCCGCGGTGGCCGAGCAATTGCGCGAGCGCATCATCCAGGGTGAATTTCCTCCGGGCACACGCTTGAACGAACGCGCGCTGGGCGACCTGCTGGGCGTGTCGCGCACGCCGCTGCGCGAAGCGTTCCGGCTGCTGGCTGCCGAGGGCTTGGTACGCATCGAGCCCAACCGTGGCGCCCAGGTGGTGGCCTTGTCTGTGGCGGATATCCGCGAAGCCTTCGAAGTAATCGGTGGGCTGGAAGCGCTGTCGTGCCGCTACGCCTGTGAGCGCGCCACCGAACATGAAATCGCCGAGATCCGCGCCCTGACCTACGAGATGATGGCCAGCCATGCGCGCCGCGACCTGCCGACGTACTACGGCGCCAATCGCGAGATCCATGCCCGCATCAGCCAGGCCGCCCACAACGGCTTGCTGACGCGGCTGTACGAAACCCAGAATGTGCGCATCCAGAACCTGCGCTTCGTGTCGAACGAGAACCGCGACAAATGGGACCAGGCCATGCGCGAGCACATCGAGATGGCCGATGCGCTGGCCGCGCGCGATGCCGAACGCCTGGCTGGCATCATGCGCACGCATCTGCAGCGCAAGTGCGATGCCGCATTGAAAACCATGGCGCATGCCAAGGCGCCGCCGCAGCACCCCGACCCGGACCCCGGCCAGTGCATGGCTTCTTTCAGTGCAGACAGCCCCTAGCGGCCCCGGCGAGTCCAGGCACGGTTCACGCAACACCGCAGTATTCCGCTCAACCGATACGGTCTACAGGAGCCAATCATGGCTGAACGTCGCGTTAGTTTCGTTGCACCGCTGTCTTTCCGCTTTCCCGCCGCCGCGCTGCTGCTGGCCGGTGCCGCCCTGGCCGTGCAGCCCGCCGTTGCCGGCAAGCAGGACGACACCCTGCGCATGGCCTACGACCAGGCTCCCGAAAGCGTCGACCCCTACTACAACAATGTGCGCATCGGGGTGATCATTGCCGCCAATGTCTGGGACACGCTGCTGTATCGGGACCCGCTGACCAACGAGTACAAGGGCCAGCTTGCCAAGAGCTGGAAGCAGGTCGACGACAAGACGCTGGAATTCGAACTGCGCGAAGGCGTCAAGTTCCACAATGGCGAAGAGTTCGACGCCGACTCGGTGGTGTACACCTTGAACTTCGTGGCCGATCCGAAGAACAAGGCCACCACGCAGCAGAATGTGCGCTGGATCGACAAGGTCGAGAAACTGGGCAAGTACAAGGTGCGGTTGACCACCAAAGAGCCTTTCCCCGGGGCCAAGGAATATCTGTCTACCACGGTGGCCATCCACCCGGCCAAGTACTACGCCGAAGTCGGCCCGCAAGGCATGAACGCCAAGCCGGTGGGCACCGGCCCGTACAAGGTAGTGGAATACGTGCCCGGCAAGTCGATCACGCTGGAGGCCAACAAAGACTATTTCAAGGATTCGCCCAAGGCCCAGCCCACGATAGGCAAGGTGGTGATCCGCTTCATTCCCGATCGACAGACCCAGATGGCCGAAGTGATCTCGGGCGGCGAGGATTTCATCATGCACGTGCCGAAGGACCAGGCCGAGCAGTTGAAGACGCTGCCCCAGCTTCAGGTCAAGAGCGGCAACACGATGCGCATCGTGTTCATGCAGATGAACATCCTGGACAACACGCCGGCCCCGCAACTGAAAGACGAACGGGTGCGCAAGGCGATTCTGCACGCCATCGACCGCGAAGCCATCATCAAGAACATCGTGGGCGAAGGCGCCGAGATCCTCAATACCATCTGCACGCCCTCGCAAGTGGGCTGCACCGACGAGGGCGCGCCCGTCTACAAGTACGACCCCGAACTGTCGAAGAAGCTGCTTGCCGAGGCGGGCTACCCCGACGGCTTCGATATCGACATCGTGGCCTATCGCGAGCGCAACCAGACCGAGGCCATCATCAACTACCTGCAGGCCGTGGGCATTCGCGCCAAGCTGAATTACCTGCAGTACGCCGCCATGCGCGACATGATCCGGGCCGGCAAGGCATCGCTTACCCACCAGACCTGGGGCTCGAACCTGGTCAACGACGTGTCGGCCTCGACGCCCGTGTATTTCGCCTTCGGCAACGACGACATCACCCACGACGAGAAGGTGCGCGAGCTGCTGGACAAGGGTGACCGCACCATCGACAGCGATGCGCGCAATGCTGCCTACAAGCAGGCCCTGACCATGATCGCCGAACACGCCTATGCGGCGCCGCTGTGGTCGCTGCCGGTGTATTACGTGGCCAGCAAGGACGTGGAATTCAAGGCGTATCCCGACGAGCTGGTGCGCTTCTGGGAAATGAGCTGGAAATAAACCGGCCGGTGCGGCAGCAACATGGGGGAAAACAATGCTTGCATTCATGATCCGGCGGCTGGGATTGGCGGTACTGGTGGCGCTGACCGTGTCCGTGCTGGCTTTCCTGCTGCTGCACCTGTCGGGCGATCCGGCCGTGGCGCTGGCCGGCGAAGGCGCGCGCCAGGCCGATATCGACATGATCCGCAAGACCTACGGGCTGGACCGCCCGGTGGTCGTGCAGTACGCCGACTGGCTGTGGAACATCCTGAACGGCCATTTCGGCACATCGGTGTACTTCAAGACCGACGCGGGGCCGCTGATCTTCGCCAAGCTCAAGACCACCTTGCTGCTGGGCGTGGCGGCGTTGAGCGTGGCGCTGCTGATCTCGATTCCCCTGGGCGTGCTGGCCGCCCTGTACAAGGGCAGCCTGGCCGACCGCCTGTGCCTGGCCGTGGCGGTATTGGGCCAGGCGCTGCCCAATTTTTTCTTCGCGCTGCTGCTGATCATGCTGTTCTCCATTACGTGGCGGATATTGCCGGTATCGGGCAGCGGCACCTGGCAGCACTTCGTGATGCCGGCGATCGCCCTGGGCTATTACGTGGCGCCGGCGTTCATGCGCCTGATCCGCGCCGGCATGATCGAAGTGCTGGGTGCCGACTACATCCGCACTGCCCGCGCCAAGGGCCTGCCGGCCGGCAAGGTGATCTTCAAGCACGCGCTGCGCAACGCCATCGTGCCGGTGGTGGCCCTGGCGGCGGTGCAGCTGGGCTACCTGCTGGGCGGCTCGGTAGTGATCGAAACCATTTTCGCGCTCGACGGGCTGGGTTACCTGGCCTACCAGAGCATCACCTTCAAGGACTATCCCGTCATGCAGTTGATCGTGCTGCTGCTTTCGGTGCTGTACGTGCTGCTGACGCTGGCGGCCGACGTGGCTAACGCGTGGCTCGATCCGCGCATCCGGGTATCCTGAGCCATGGCCGCGCCCCTGCCCCCGGTATTGGCCAATGTGCCCAGCCCCCCCGCCGTCGTGGCCACCGAGGCGCCTGCGCGCCTGACCTGGCGCCGGCTGCGCCACAACAAGGCGCTGCTGGTGGGCGGCACCATCTTGCTGCTGATCGTGCTGGTGGCGTTGTTGGCGCCCTGGCTGTCGCCGCATGATCCGTACTTCCAGGACTTGACGCACCGCACCGCCCCGCCGGTCTGGTTCGAGAAAGGCACATGGCTGCATCCGCTGGGCACCGACCAGCTGGGGCGCGACTACATGTCCCGCCTGTTCTATGGGGCGCGGATCTCGCTGCTGATCGGCGTCAGCGTGGCACTGATATCGGGCCTGATAGGCACGGCGCTGGGCATGGCGGCCGGATACTTCGGCGGGCGTATCGACATGGCGGTGTCTTTCCTGGTCACTACCCGCCTGTCGATGCCGGTGATCCTGGTGGCGCTGGCCACCGTGGCCATCGTCGGCGGCTCGCTGTGGGTGGTGATCCTGGTGCTGGGGCTGCTGAAATGGGACCGCTTCGCCGTCGTGATGCGCAGCGCCACCCAGCAGGTGCGCTCGCTCGAATATGTCTCGGCGGCGCAGGCGGCCGGTGCCTCGACCTGGCGCATCGTGCGCGGCGAAGTGCTGCCCAACGTGGTGCCGCACCTGATCGTCATCGCCACGCTCGAGGCGGCCAGCGCCATCCTGCTGGAAGCGGCCCTGTCGTTCCTGGGCCTGGGTGTGCAGCCGCCGCTGCCCTCGTGGGGGCTGATGATCTCGGAAGCCAAGGCCTACATGTTCTTTTCGTTCTGGCTGATTGCCATACCCGGCAGCGCGCTGGCGCTGCTGATCTTCGCCATCAACCTGGCCGGCGACGGCCTGCACCAGTGGCTGACACCCGAGGACAAGGCTTAGGGCCTGTTCACACTAAAGAGAGCCGCGCATGAGCGCTTCCGATATCGTGCTGGACGTACAGGATCTGCGGGTCGACATCGACACGCCGCGCGGTCCCCTGCATGCCGTGCGCGGCGTGTCGTTCCAGGTGCGGCGCGGCGAGACCCTGTGCCTGGTGGGCGAGTCCGGCTGCGGCAAGTCGATGACCTCGCTGGCCATCATGGGCTTGCTGCCTCGCGCGGCGCGGCGCAGCACGACGCGCCTTGCAGTGCTGGGCGAAGACCTGTCGCGGGCCGGCCGGCGCCGTGTCAATGCGCTGCGCGGCAACAAGATGGCCATGATTTTCCAGGAGCCCATGACGGCGTTGAATCCGGCCTATACCATCGGCGAACAACTGGCCGAGCACTATCGCCACCATCGGGGCGCCGGGGCCGCCCAGGCGCGCGAGCGCGCGGTGGAACTGCTGGAGAAAGTCGGCATCGCCTCGGCCGGGCAACGACTGGGCCAGTACCCGCACCAACTATCGGGCGGCCTGCGCCAACGGGTGATGATCGCCATGGCGCTGATGTGCGGCCCCGAGCTGCTGATCGCCGACGAACCCAGCACCGCGCTGGATGTCACCATCCAGGCGCAGATCCTGCGCTTGCTGGCCGACCTGCAGGCCGAACTGGGCATCGCCATGGTGTTGATCACCCACGACCTGGGTGTGGTGGCGCGCATCGCCCGCCAGGTAGCGGTCATGTACGCCGGGCAGATCGTCGAGCAGGGGCCGGTGGCCGAGCTGTTCGCTGCGCCGCGCCACCCGTATACCGAGGGCCTGCTGGCCTGTATTCCGGTACCGGGCCGCACACCGCCGGGCACGCCGCTGGGCACGATTCCGGGCGTGGTGCCCGCGCTGGTGGGCGACCTGCATGGCTGCGCCTTCCACGACCGCTGCCGCCATGCGCAGCCGGTTTGCCGGCAGGAAGTGCCGGTGCACCAGGCGCCGCCCGGCCGGCAATGGCGCTGTATCCGCACGGAGGCCGCCTGATGGATACGCTGATCCAGGCGCGGGATGTCAGCCGCAGCTTCACCGTCAAGACCGGCATGTTCCAGCCGCGCCGCACGCTGCACGCGGTCAACGGCGTAGACCTGGCGGTGCAGCGCGGCGGGGTCCTGGGCGTAGTGGGCGAGTCGGGCTGCGGCAAATCCACGCTGGCGCGCCTGCTGCTGGGGCTGATTCCCACCACGGGCGGCACGGTCAGCATCGAAGGCCAGGACATCCGCGGCATGTCGCGGCGCAGCCTGGCACGCCGCGTGCAGCCGGTATTCCAGGACCCGTATTCATCGCTGAACCCGCGCCGTACCATTGCCTCGATCGTGTCGTTGCCGCTGGAAGTGCATGGCATCGCCAACCCGCGCCAGCACAAGGCCATCGAAATGCTCGAGCGAGTCGGCCTGCCGGCCCGCCTGGCGGGCAACACGCCTGGCCAGTTGTCGGGCGGGCAGCGCCAGCGCGTGGCCATTGCGCGGGCGCTGGTAATGAACCCCGAGATCGTCATCTGCGACGAGCCCACATCGGCGCTGGATGTCTCGGTGCAGGCGCAGATCATGAACCTGCTGATGGCGCTGCGCCAGGAGTTCAACCTGACCTATGTCTTCATCAGCCACAACCTGGCCGTGGTCGAGCACATCGCTACCGATGTGGCGGTGATGTACCTGGGCCGGGTGGTCGAATCCGCCCCGGCGGCCGAACTGTTCCGCCAGCCGCGCCACCCGTACACCCAGGCCCTGCTGGCCTCGGTCCTGACGCCCGAGCCCGGACTGGGCATACCTGATACGGGGCTGGGCTTGTCGTTTCCCGATCCCATCAATCCGCCGGCCGGTTGCCCGTTCCACCCCCGCTGCAAGCACGCCATGCCGCAGTGCCGCCTGTCGCGCCCCGACCTGCTGCACCAGGAACAGGCGCTGGTCGCCTGCCATCTCTATCCGCCGCCCACCCAAGGAATCCTTCAGCCATGAGCCGCGCCCTTGCCATCGCCAACGCCGAACAATGTTTCGATTCCGGTGCTTTCCGCACCCTGCTTGCCCGGCGCCTGGCCGTGCCCACCGAAAGCCAGAATCCCGCCCGCGCCGCGGACTTGGCGGCCTACCTGGAATCGGAAATGCGGCCGGCATTCGAGGCCATGGGCTTCGAATGCAGCACGCTGACGCATGAAAGAGCCTTGGCGCCCTTCTTGTACGCCGAGCGCATCGAAGACCCTGCCCTGCCCACGGTGTTCGGCTATGGCCACGGCGACGTGATCCGCGGCCTGGAACCGGAATGGCATCCCGGCCTGTCGCCCTGGAAACTGGTCGAACAAGATGGCCGGTGGTACGGACGCGGCATCGCCGACAACAAGGGGCAGCACAGCGTCAACATGGAAGCCCTGCGCCTGGTGCTGCAAACACGCGGCAAGCTGGGTTTCAACGTGAAGTACCTGATCGAAATGGGCGAAGAAACCGGGTCCATGGGCTTGCGCGAACTGTGCGCCCAGCACAAAGACCGCTTCGCGGCCGACCTGCTGATCGCCTCGGACGGCCCGCGCCTGAGCCCGCAACGCCCCACCGTGTTCCTGGGCGCGCGCGGCAGCCTGAATTTCGACCTGAGCATCGAGGCCCGGGCCGGCGGCCATCACTCGGGCAACTGGGGCGGCCTGATCTCGAACCCCGGCATCCAGCTGGCTCATGCCATCTCGACGCTGGTATCGCCCAGCGGACAGATCCGCGTGCCCGAATGGGTGCCCGCCGAACTGCCGTCCGCAGTGCGCCGCGCGCTGGCCGATTGCCAGGTGGATGGCGGTGCCGATGGGCCGGTCATCGAACCGGAATGGGGCGAGCCCGGGTTGTCGCCCGCCGAACGGGTGTTCGGCTGGTGTTCGTTCGAAGTGCTGGCCTACAAGACCGGCAACCCCGAGACCCCCGTCAATGCCATCCCCCCGCGTGCCTGGGCGCGCTGCCAGTTGCGCTTCGTGGTGGGCGTGAACCCCGACGGATTGTTGCCGGCGCTGCGGCGCCACCTGGACCGCCAGGGCTTCCCGATGGTGAAGGTACAGACCACGCGCGAAACCATGTTCCGGGCTACGCGCATCGATCCCGACGATGCCTGGGTACGCTGGGCCGTGGCGTCACTGGAGCAGACCAGTGGCAAGAAGGCGGCGATCCTGCCCAATCTGGGCGGCTCGCTGCCCAATGATATTTTCACCGAGGTGCTGGGGCTGCGCACGATCTGGGTGCCGCACTCGTACCCCGGCTGCTCGCAGCATGCACCCAACGAACACCTGCCGCCGGAATTGCTGCGCGAAGCGCTGGGCCTGATGACGGGCCTGTATTGGGACCTGGGCGCCGGTGATACGCCGCCGCCCGAAAGGCACTGACCTGGCCGGCCACGGCCGGGATCTTACAGGTAAGCCTGGTATACCTGCGTCATGCCCCAGCGCCGCACCAGCAAGACTTCGTACGGGTGCTTGCGGCCTTCGTATTCCGGGCCATCCATGCCGGGCGAACCCAGCGGCATGCCCGGCACCGCCAGGCCGACAGCCATGGGCCGCTCGCGCAGCAGGCGCCGGATTTCGCGGGCCGGCACGTGGCCTTCCAGGGCGTAGCCGTCGATCAGTGCCGTGTGGCATGAACCGTACTCCATCGGTATGCCCAGGCGCTCGCGCACGGCGGAAGTGTCCGGCACTTCTTGCACCTCGACCTGGAAGCCGTTGTCGTGCAAGTGCGCGACCCAGTCCTGGCAGCAGCCGCAGGTGGGTGACTTCCAGACCCGGACCCGCGTATCGGGGGTGTTTGCCCAGGTCAAGGCGGGCGCCAGCGCCAGGCCGGCCAGCAGCCGGCGGCGTGTCAAGACAGGAAAGCGGGAATTCGTAGGCATGGCATGGTCCGTGGAAGGTCGGGCGGAAAGATCGCGGTAGTCCGGCCGCCAAAGCAACGGCCGGCCACCGCCCCAGGGTTACACCAGCCCTGGGGTGCGCGGGGGGATTAGTCCGGCATGCGCTAGGCCGGCCGCGGCTCGGCATCCGGGTCATCCACCACCCGGTCGAGTTCGTTGCCCAGCACGTCTTCGCTGGCCGTGCCCTGTTCTTTGGACAGCCTGCGTCGCGTATGGCCGGCGGCGTCCGCATTGCCGTGTCCGGCAGGCCGGTCGGTCTGCATGAACAGGTTGGCGGACGGCGCGTAGCCGTTCTTGTCCTGCCCGAAGTAGACCACGGTATGCGGGTACGGCAGCTCGATGCCGGCGGCATTGAAGTGCTTCTTGACCAGGCGGTTATAGCCGCGCTGCACCGCCCACTGCATGCCCGGCGTGGTCTTGATCAGCACGCGGATGGTCACGCCCTTCTCGCTCAGCGCCGTGACCCCCGGGATGCTGACTTCTTCCAGCACTTCGGACGCCAGCAGCTCGTCCTGCATCAGCTCGTCGAACGCAAGGCGCAGATGCTGGATCGCGTCGTCTACGCTTTCGCGATGGGCAATGGTGTATTCGCCCAGGTGATACGAGAAGTCGCGCATGTGGTTGGAAACCACGTCCACCGACGAGAACGGGATCAAATGGTAGCCGCCATCCAGCGTGCGTATGCCCACCGACCGGATGGTGATTTTCTCGACGGTGCCGAAGATACCGGCCACCTGCACCACGTCGTTCTGGTTCATGCCGTTTTCCAGCTGGATGAAGACACCGGTAATGATGTCCTGCACCAGCTTCTGCGAGCCGAAGCCGATGGCCAGGCCCACTACCCCGGCGCCGGCGATCAGCGGCGCGATATCCACGCCGATCTGGGACAGCACCACCAGCACCGTCAGCGTCACGATGACGATGAGCGCGGCATTGCGGAACAGCGAAAGCAGGGTCCGCTCACGCGCTGTCGGCATGCCGCTGCCTTCGCTCAGGCTGAGGCGGTGCTCGATGATGCTGGCGATCACGGTCCAGGCCACTGTGGCGATAAGCAGGATGATGGCCACATTGACCACCATGCGTACGGCGGCGGCTCCGGCATCGGACACGATCCAGGTCGACAAATCGAACACTCGCCAGGCGTCCAGCACGAACAAGGCGACCACGATGCGGATCAGGATGCCCAGGCCGCGCAGTGCCGCGGGCACGTAGGCATTGACCCGGGCCTCCAGCATCGGCAATTTGCGGCGCACATCTTCGGGCAGCGTGATGCGGCGCGTCAGCACGGTGGCCAGCAACACGATCAGCAGCGCGCCTATCCCCAGTGCCAGCAGCGACTGGGCGGTGGCCTGCACCATGAAAGGCAGTGCCCTTTCAGTGTCCACCTGGCTGACCACCAGCAATACGGTGAAATAGCCGATGGCCAGTACATGCCAGCTGCGCGCCAGCAGCCGGAACCAGGTGCCGAAGTACGTGGCCGAGGCGCGGGTCGCGCGCTGCTCTAGCCGTTCGCGCAGGACCTGGCGGTTGCGCCAGATGGTGCGTAGCGCGTAGCTATACGCCGCCACCATGATGACCAGTCCCAGCAATTCGCCTATGGAGGGCGACAGCAGCGACTTGGCCAGCGGTTCGGCCAGCAGCAGGCCATAGCCGATGACGGCAGCTATGCGCCCCAGGCGGTCGTTCCAGTAGCGCGCCACGTCGTCGGCCATGGTGAACAGACGCAGCATGGGGTAACGGGTGGCGAAAATACCGCGGATCAGGGCCTTGGTGATCTCGACTGCCACGAAGGCATTGATGAACATCGATTGGGCGGCGCTGATGGTGCCGCGGGATTCGGATCCGTACAAAGCCACCAGGTAACCCGCCGCGCCGGCCAGCAACACGATGACCAGGTCGATGAACAGGGCCCCCAACATCGCGACAGCACGCCGGCCCATGGCAGACATGGCGCCCCCTTTGTGCGCACCCGTACGTGCGGGTGCCGGCAGCGGCGCCGGCGCCCGCGCCACCCAACGGTCGATGCGGGCGTAGATGCGCGCCGCAATGGCCCGCAGCAGCAGGAATGCCACCACGGTGGCGGCCGCCGCGACGGCCAGCCCCAGCAGTGCGTCGACCAACGCCTGGCGCTGCGGGGCTGGCATGCCCTGGCCCGTGGCCAGCGCGGTCAGCTCTTCGACCGCCTGGCCGGCATGCGCGGCCATGCCAGCCAGGAACAACTGGGCCCCCTGCGCGATGCGGGAAGGCAGCGATCGGTTGGCGTCGGCCGACTGGCTTGCCGGCGCGGCGCCCTCTGCGGACGCAGGCGCCTGGTCGCGCAGGCGCTCGATGAGTTGTTGCCGGGTGGCCGGATCATCGAGCAGGTCCGCCAGACGGGATGGGGTCAGTTCCGAAGCGGCTTCGGTCGAAGCCGCGGGCTCGGCTGCCGCGGCTGCCCGCGCCGCGTTGCCCAGGCACAGGACCAGGGCCACCAGCAACAGCATCGCGCAAGCTGCCCGCATCCACGGCACGGCCAACCGCGCACGCGGCAATGCCGAGTCAAGATACATGCCCAGGGATCTGGTGTAACGTGCTTGCCGAGCCACGTGGCGGCCTCCTTCGAGAGACAGGCGGCCACTAGTGCGCGGGCCGCGGCAACGCGGTGCCCAAAGAACAGGCGCCGCCGCCATGATAAAGGCCCATGCCGCGGTGCGCCAAACCGCCGCGATGTTACCGGGCCGCGGTGGGCCCGACATCGGGCCGCGGATCGTCGACGAAGCCGTCCCGATTCGGCATGCGCACCTGGCGCAGCGACTGGGCGTCGAGCGTGGCATTGTCGGGCAGCAAGCCGTTCAGGTGCAGGATATAGGCAGTGGCGGCATACACCTCGTCGCTGCTGAGCGACTGCGGCGCTTGCAGCGGCATGGCGCGGCGGATGTAGTCATACAACGTCGTGGCATAAGGCCAATAGCTGCCCACCGTGCGGATGGGCTTGGGGCTGGCCAGCGTGCCGGCGCCGCCGGCCAGCCGATCGCCCTGCCCGCCTTCGCCCTGCGCGCCATGACAGGCCGCGCACTGGGCCGCGTACAGGGCGCGCCCCGCTGCCACCGTGCCCTGCCCGGCCGGCAGGTTGCGCCCGCCGGGCGCCACGTCTATGTTCCAGGGTTCCAGGCGCGTCTCGCTCAGCGGCGTTCCTATGCCGTAGCGCCCGGCAGCAGGCGCCTGCTGCGCCATGGACGCCGCCGCCAGGGCGAATGGCAGCAGCATGGCTGCGAACAAACGGCGGCCAGGCCGTGCCGGCCGGCCTTCAGGATGCCTTGATGCGTGCATTGCTGACCTCGCCGTCGGCCGCCACGCGCCAGGGCGTGATGGCATTGTTGTGATAGGTGCCGTTTACGCCGCGTACCGCCACCAGCGCTTCCAGCGTGGGCTGCACATAGCCCGTCTCGTCGATGGCGCGGCTCTGGATCACCGCGGGCTGGCCTTGCCACTGCCAGGGGAAGCGGAACCGGGTAATGGCACGGGTCAGCACCGGGGCCTGCAACTCGGCCTCGTGCCAAGTGGCGCCGTCATCCACCGAGACTTCGACGCGCGCGATCTTGCCGTGGCCGCTCCAGGCGATACCGCGGATCTCGTGGAAACCGCGATGGGCCAGGCGCTGTCCGCCCGACGGCGCGGTAATGATGGACTTGGCTTCCATGTAGTAGGTAAAACGCCGCGCGCTGCCATCGGGCATCGGATCGGTGTACTTGGACGTTTCCTCGCGCGACTGCACCGGCGCATCGGTGACATGCAGGCGCCGCAGCCATTTGATGCTCATGTTGCCCTCGAAGCCGGGCAACAGCAGGCGCAGCGGATATCCTTGCTCGGGCCGCAGGCGTTCGCCGTTCTGGCTGTACACCAGCAAGGCGTCGTCCAGGCATTTTTCGAGCGGGATGCTGCGCGTCATGGCTGCCGCATCCGCGCCTTCGGCCACCACCCATTTGGCTTGCGGCTGCACGCCGGCTTCGGCCAGCACGGTACGCAGCGGCACGCCCGTCCATTCGGCACAGCTCACCAGGCCGTTGGCCTCGGCGGCGGTCTTGCCGTAGACGTTGTAGCCGGGGTTGCCCGAGCATTCCAGAAAGTAGATGTGCGACTCGGACGGAAAGCGGCGCAGGTCGTCTACCGTGAACAGCAGGGGCGATGCCACCAGGCCGTGCACCGCCAACCGGTGCCGGGCCGGGTCGATGGCCGGTACGCCGCCGTGGTGGCGTTCATAGAACAGGCCGTTGGGCGTGATGATGCCATCCAGTTCCTGCAGCGGCGATCGGGTCGATGACGAGATGTACTGCTTGTCGTTCGGCCGCAGATGCCGTATTACGTGCTTCTCGAAAGCGGATGGATGGCCATAAGGCTGCGCGCCTGTGGCCGCGCCGGGCGCGCGGGTCCATTCGGGAATGGCCAGCGGCGCGTCGGCTGCCTCGGCAGCCGGTGCGGCCCGCACAGTTGCCGCCGCGGCCAGCAAGCCGCCTGCCGCGACGCCGCGGCGCAGGAATTCGCGGCGGTCGCGAGCCGTGGCCGCCGGCTCGTCGCCTGGCGGCGAGGATGAATCGACGCGTGCGTGCATGCGATATCTCCAGGGGTGGAAGGCGCCGTTGACGCTACGCCATGGGCAGAAGGCCCGTCAAGCTGCAATGCGGCATGAAGAAAGCCCGCGACGCCACGCGACGCGGGCCTCCGATGACCGCCCCAGCCTGCTGGAACCGGCCTACAGCTTGGCCACCGAGACTTCGGTTGCCTTCACGAAGGCCAGCACTTCCGAGCCCACCTGCAGGTCCAGCTCTTTTACCGAACGCGTGGTGATCACCGAGGTCACCGTGCCGGCAGGCGTCTCGACATCGACTTCGGACAGCACCGGCCCCAGGATGATTTCCTTGATACGGCCGCGAAACTGGTTGCGGGCATTGATGGATTGAATGGTCATGATGGCTTCCTTGTTTGACAAAACTGCGGGCTGGGGTCCGCCGACATGACGGATCCTAGACGGCCAGCCGCAAATGGCCGATGGGAATGACGGGCGCCAATGGCTTGTCTGCCGCGGGCCGCGCGTGGCCGCGCTCGAGCACGGCATCCAGCACGCGCCCCTCGAGCGCGGCAAAGGCTGCGCTGCCCCGATTGCGCGGCCGCGCCAGCGATACATGCTGGTCCAGCACGATGCTGCCTTCTTCTATGACCACGACCCGATCGGCCAGCGCAACCGCTTCGTTCACATCGTGGGTGACCAGCACCGCGGTGAATCCGTCGCGCTGCCACAGGTCCTCGATCAGTTGCTGCATTTCCATGCGCGTCAGCGCATCCAGGGCACCCAGCGGCTCGTCCAGCAACAGCAGCCCGGGCCGGTGCAGCAGCGCACGCGCCAATGCCACGCGCTGCTTCTGGCCGCCCGACAACGCCGCGGGCCATTCGCCAGCGCGCTCGCCCAGGCCCACCTGCCGCAGCACGGCGGCCGCGTGGCCGCGCGCGCGCGGCGGCATGCCGATGGCGACGTTGTCCAGCACCCGTTTCCAGGGCAGCAGCCGGGCATCCTGGAACATGATGCGTACCCGGTCGTCCGCGCCGCTCTGCGCCACGCCATCGAAGCGCACCGCGGCGCCAACGGACTGCTGCGCGGCTTGAGCCGACGGCGTTTCCAGGCCAGCCAACAGCCGCAGCAACGTGCTCTTGCCGCAACCGCTGCGCCCCACCACGGCGACGAACTCGCCGGGGGCAATGTCCAGGTCCAGCCCTTTCAGGACATGGCGCGCGCCGTAATGCTTGTGCAAGCCATGCAAGGCCACGCGCACGGCGGGTTGTGCCGGCGCCTCGGCAGGCGGTGGGTCAGCTTCGTCGGCGCGCGGCGGCCGCAGGTACTGCAGGAATTCGTACTCGTTGAAATTCATGTGCATGGTCGGCTCCGGCACGATATCTGCATCAGGCCGGCCGATAGGCCGGATTCCAGCGCAACAGGCGCCCTTCCAGGCCGCGCGCGCACAAGTCGGCCAGCTTGCCCAGCAGCGCGTACAGCAAGATGCCGAGCAGCACCACGTCGGTCTGCAGGAATTCCCGCGCGTTCATGGTCATGTAGCCTATGCCCGACTGCGCCGAGATCGTCTCGGTGACGATCAGGATGACCCAGACCAGCCCCAGCGCGAAGCGCAGCCCGACCAGGATGGACGGCAAGGCGCCCGGCAGGATCACGTCGCGATACAGGCGCCAGCCCGACAAGCCGTACGACCGGCCCATTTCGATCAGCGCGGGATCGACCGAGCGGATGCCATGGAAGGTGTTGAGATACATGGGAAAGAACACCCCCAGCGCCAGCAGCGACAGCTTGGCCGCTTCTTCGATGCCGAACCACAGGATCACCAGCGGGATGAGCGCCAACACCGGAATGTTGCGCACCATCTGCAGCGTGGTGTCCAGCAGGGTTTCCGCCAGGCGCGATGCACCGTTGAGCAAGCCCAGCACCAGTCCCAGCCCGCCGCCCAGCAGCAGGCCCCACAGCGCCCGCAGCGCGCTGATGCGCAGGTGTTCCCACAGTTCGCCCGATACGGCCAGGTCCCAGCCTGCCCGGGCCACGGCCCATGGTGCCGGCAGAATGCGTGACGACAGCCACCCCAGTTGCGCCGAGATCTGCCAGGCGGCCACCACCAGTACCGGCACCAGCCAGGGCAGCGCACGGCGGCGCCACGCGCCGATGGCAATCGGCCCGCTCATCAGTGCGCCGCCCGCACGGGGGCCAGTTCGGTGCCCATCACTTCTCCGAACGGGCCCGTGAGCGCACCCTGCCTGACCTGAGCGGCCTGTTTACCGGGCAACAGCGGGAACACCAGCTCGGCGAAACGGAACGATTCTTCCAGGTGCGGATAGCCGGACAGAATGAACGTATCGATGCCCAGGTCGGCATATTCCTGTATGCGCCGGGCAACGATCTCGGGACTGCCGACCAGCGCCGTTCCCGCGCCGCCCCGCACCAGGCCCACGCCTGCCCATAGATTGGGCGCGATCTCAAGGTGCCCTCGCCCGCCTTGTGCGTCGCGCAGGCGTCCGCCATGCAGCGCGGCCATGCGCCGCTGCCCTTCCGAATCCATGCGGCCGAAGGCGGCCTGGGCCGCCGCCACCGTGTCATCGTCCAGGTGGCTGATCAGCGCGTCGGCGGCATCCCAGGCCGCCTGTTCCGTTTCCCGCACGATCACGTGCAGCCGGATGCCGAACTTCAGCGTGCGGCCGTGCCGTGCCGCGCGGGCCCGCATGTCGGCCACCTTGGCCGCCACCGCGGCGGGCGGCTCGCCCCAGGTCAGGTAGACATCCAGTTGCTCGGCTGCCAACTCGTGCGCGGCTTCGGATGACCCCCCGAAGTACAGCGGTGGATACGGCCGCTGCACCGGCGGAAAGATGACCTTGCCATTGCGCGATACCTGCCTGGTGCCTTCAAAACTGTAGGCGCCTGCTTCGTGGCTGGACCGCAGGATGCCGCGCCAGATTTTCAGGAAATCGGCGGTGATGGCATAGCGTTCATCATGATCGACAAACAGCCCGTCGCCCTCGAGCTCGGCGGGATCGCCGCCCGTGACCACGTTGACCAGCAGCCGCCCATCGGACAGGCGGTCGAAGGTGGCGGCCATGCGTGCGGCGAACTGGGGCGAACTGATCCCTGGGCGCACGGCCACCAGGAACTTCAGCCGCCGGGTCGCGCCGATCAGGCTCGACGCCACCACCCATGCATCTTCGCAAGAACGCCCCGTGGGCAGCAGCACGCCGTCGTAGCCCAGCGTATCGGCCGCCACGGCAATCTGGCGGAAATAATCGTACGTGGCGGCGCGTGCCCCCTGGGACGTGCCCAGGTAACGCGAATCGCCATGAGTGGGAATGAACCAGAATACCTGCATATTCAGCCTTCCATATCCATTGCTATTGCAGTTCGGCAGGCGCGGCCTGCCGCACATCGAGCTTGCGCGGGATCAGCTTGAGCGCATAGAAGGCATCGGCAATCTCTTGCTGATGGTCCAGCACCTGGCTTGTCACCGGCGTCACGCCATAAGCCAGCCGCCTGGCCGCCAGCTCTACCACGGGACGTTCCAGCCCCAGCACCGGCTGCAGCAAATCGACCGAAGCCTGCTGGTTGTCGCGGGCCCAGAGATCGCCCTTGTGGATCTCGTCCAGCAAGGTCTTGATGACTTGCGGCTGCCGGTCCAGGTAATCGCGCGAGGCCAGGAAGAACTGGTAGTTGTTGACCACTCCCTTGCCATCGGCCAGTACCCGTGCGCCCAGTTGCTGCTCGGCCGCGGCCTGGAATGGATCCCAGATCACCCACGCATCCACGGAGCCGCGCTCGAAGGCGGCGCGCGCGTCGGCCGGCGTCAGATAGGCGACGTTGACATCGCGATAGGCCACGCCGGCTTTTTCCAGATGCTTGACCAGCAAGTAATGGACATTCGACCCCTTGTTCAAGGCCACCTTCTTGCCTTTCAGGTCGGCCACCGAACGTATGGGCGAGTCCTTGGGCACCAGGATCGCCTCGCTTTCGGGCGCGGGCGGCTCGTTGCCCACGTACACCAGCGGCGCACCGGCCGCTTGCGCGAAGATGGGCGGCGATTCACCCACCGTGCCGAAATCGATCGAGCCCACATTCAGGCCTTCCAGCAACTGCGGGCCGGCGGGAAACTCGATCCACTTGATCGCGACACCCTGCTCGGCCTGCTTCTTGTCGAGCGTGCCCAACGCCTTCAGGATGGTCAGCGTGCCGTATTTCTGGAAACCGATGCGCAAGGTCGCGGCATCTTGCGCCGCCGCCGGCGCGCCGGCCAGCAGCACCAGGCAAAGCGCTAACGCGGAACGCAGGAAACGAACGGATAAAGCGGCCATCGAAGAGGCTCCTTGTCAGATACTGAATCTTGCGTTCACGGCCAGGTAGCCCAGGTCATAGCCTTGCGCCAGCGGCGCGGCTGCCACATGCGTGGCCAGCCGGTCCACCGCCACGTCCAGCCGGAGCCGCACGTCGTCGTCGATGGCCGTCTCGCCGCCACGCACGCTCACCTGGCGATCGGTGGCGTACACACCCGCCAGGATGTACCGCGCGCCCAGTGCGGACAGCACGGGCTTTAGTCCGTATTCCAGTGCCAGCAAATGCGCGGTACTGCCGCCCGTCGCGATGGGCAGCACGATCTTGTCGGCCAGCGCCTTTTCATCGAGCAGGTCGAGCACAGCCTTCAGGCCGCCCGAGAACGAAGCCTTGTAGACCGGCGTGGCGATCAACAAGCCTTGCGCCGCCGCGACACGGCGTCGCAGCTCATCCGCGGCTGGGCCACCATAGTGGCCCTCGATCAAATCCACCGCCGGCAGGTCTCGCAAGCCCAGCTCGCTGCTGGTCAGCCCGCGCGAAGCCAGGCGTTGGCCGGCATAGCGCAACAAGGCCGATGAACGTGAGTGCAGCGCCGGGCTGCCTGCCAACATCAGGATCGTCATGATCGAAAGCGCTGCTCCATCTAGCCAGGAAAGCAACGATTCTGGGCCTGCGCCGGGCGCCTGAAAAATACTTAGTCGATATGACGTTATGCGCGCATCGGCGCCCGGCCCGCCGTGCGCGGCCAGGCGCCAGGAAGCACCAATGAAAAACGCCGGCACGGGCCGCGCGATGCCCGAGGGCATTGCACGGCACCGTGCCGGCGTGCGGCACAGTGGCGCTCAGGCCAGGATCAAGCCTCTTGGCGGCTGACCTCCGGCGCCGCCGTGGCAGCCTTCTTGCGCGCTGCAAACCAGCGGCCCAGGCCCACCACCAGCAGTGCGCCGAGCACTTCGGCAGCGATCTTCGTCATGCCGGATACTTCGCCGAAGCGTTCCACAACGATCACATCGGTAACCAGCATGCCGCCCGCGATCCAGCCCAGCAGCGCCGCACCGAACGTAACCACCATCGGGAAGCGATCGATCAGCTTGAGCACCAGCGTGCTGCCCCAGATGATGATGGGCACGCTGACCACCAGGCCGAAGATCACCAGGCCGATCTGATGCGACGGATCGGCCATTTGCGCGGCACCGGCGATGGCGATGACGTTGTCCAGGCTCATGACGAAGTCGGCCACGATGATGGTCTTGACCGCGGCCCAGATCGACACGCCGCCCTTGATATTGCCGTGCGCGTCCTCTTCGGGGATCAGCAGCTTCACGCCCACCCACAGCAGCAGCAGCGCGCCGACGATCTTCAGGTAGGGAATGGTCAGCAGCGTCAGTGCGAATGCGATCAGCAGCACGCGCAAGCCGATTGCGCCCGCGGTACCCCACAGGATGCCCTGCATGCGCTGCTTGGGCGGCAAGTTGCGGCAGGCCAGCGCAATGACCACAGCGTTGTCGCCGCCCAGCAGGATGTCGATAAGAATGATCTGGAACACGGCGGCCCAGCTAAGGGTCTGCAAAAACTCAAGCATGCAATCTCCGAGTGAAAAGAAGGACGAAGCCCGTGTTTTAGCATTTCTTACAACAAGCTGAATAGTCCTGGTTGCCGGAATGGGGCCGCCAGGCGAGGCCCCTGGCACGAAAACTGCGGATCAAGCGCCCATGGCAAGCGTCGAAAATAAATAAATATTCAATTAAATCAGTTATTTATAAATGAAACCTGAAGCATTCAAGAGATTCGGCCGGATCGCCGCCGCCTGGGTGGGAGCGGCCTTGTTACTGGCCTTGCTGGCCTTGGCGATGCGCTGGCTGAATGGTTGACAGCCCCGGGCACGCCGCATGCGTGGCAGGACAGCCGTTCACTTCGATCAGGCCTGCCCATGCCAACCCTGCCCGCCAGTAATCCCGATTCTCGTCCCGACCTGGTGGTGGCCTACCCTCGCCGCCTGGGCGCCTGCGCACACGACACGGCCAGCCATCGCGCCCTGGCCGCCAGGCTGGCCAGCTTGCTGGGCTGCCCCTGCGATCCCGACTACGATCCCGCGCCCAGGCCTGGCGGCCGGCGCGGCAAGATCTACTACGTCCCGGCCATGACGCTGGGCAGCCCGGCCGCTGCCCGCCTGGATATCCGCACCGAAGCAGACCTGTTCGGCGGCGTGGTGCCCTACGATTTCGTGGCCAGCAAGGCCATTACGCACCCGGTGCCGGACGCCGCGCTGGCGCCGCCACCGGCGGGCTGGTCGGCCCGGTTGGGTTTGCGCCTGCAGGACGCCGTGCTGGCGGGATACACCGTCTTTTCGGCCGAGGACGCCTTGCACGCCGGCACCCTGCTGTTGCGCGACGGTCCGGTCCGTCTCAAGCCAGTGCAGGCCACCGCCGGACGCGGCCAGGTCAAGATGTGCGACCAGGCCGCGCTGCGCGAAGCCGTGCGCGGCCAGGATGTGAACGAGATCGCTCAGTGCGGCCTGGTGCTGGAAGAACACCTGGAGGATGTCGTCACCTACAGCGTCGGCACGGTGCAGCTGCCGGGCATCGAGGCCAGTTATGTCGGCACGCAGCAATTGACCCGCGACAATGACGACAATGCGGTCTACGGTGGGTCGGACATGCTTTTCGTGCGTGGCGGGTTCGATGCCTTGGCCGCGCGCCATTGGCCGGCCGCGCTGCAACAGGCTATTGCCCTGGCGCGGCGCTACGATGCCGCGGTGCAGGAATGCTACCCGGGGTTCTTCGCCTCGCGCCGTAATTATGATGTGGCCGAAGGGCTCGGCCCCGCTGGCGATCGCCGGCGCGGCGTGCTGGAGCAATCATGGCGCGCCGGAGGCGCCAGCATGGCGGAAGCCTGCGCCCTGGAAGCTTTCAGCCGCGACCCCAGCCTGCAGAAAGTGCGGGCGCGTGCCGCCGAAAGATACGGCGACGATGATGCCCGCCCTTCCGAGGCCACCATCGTGTACGACGATGACGATCCGCATGTGGGCCATATCAGCAAATCCGCGGGAGTCGTAAGGCATGGCGACGCATAGCGAACCGGTATCCATCCCGGTACACGGACAGGACTTGTCGGGCACCTTCCTGTCGCCCGAGACCCGGATCCCCGGCGTGCTGTTCATCCACGGCTGGGGCGGCAGCCAGACGTTCGACCTGGTGCGCGCCCGCGATATTGCCGGGCTGGGATGTGTCTGCCTGACCTTCGACCTGCGCGGCCATGCCGCCACCGAGGCGCAGCGCTCGCGCGTATCGCGCAATGACAACCTGCGCGATGCGGTGGCGGCCTACGACCAGTTGCTGCGCCATCCGTCGATCGACAGCAACGCGATCGCGGTGGTGGGAAGCAGCTATGGCGGCTACCTTGCGGCTATCTTGTCGACTTTGCGGCCGGTGAAATGGCTGGCTTTGCACGTGCCGGCCCTGTATCGCGACGAAGAATGGGATCGTCCCAAGGGCTCGCTCAGCCGCGAAAGCCTGGCGGCCTATCGCCTGACGCGCATAGCGCCGGACGAGAATCGGGCGCTGGCAGCCTGCGAAGCTTTTGCAGGAGACGTATTGATCGTGGAATCAGAGCACGACACCTTCATTCCGCATTCCACCATCATGAATTACCGCTCGGCTTTCTTGCGCGCGCATTCGATGACACACCGCATCGTGGATGGCGCCGATCATGGCCTGACAGACAAGGCGGCCCAGCGGGCGTACACCTCGATCCTGCTGAACTGGGCTACCGAAATGATCGTCGGCGCGCGGGTCGGCGGCGAGCCGGTCGAACATTAGCAAGCGTGGGCGCGGGCGGCCGGCCATGTCCGGGCACGCGGCTTGCAGGAAGATCCACTCATTAACGGAGTTCGTTTCATGAACGAAGTCGAACGCGTGGCGCGCTTCATGTCGGAACACTCGTTGGTGCTGGTAACCGCCGAGTCCTGCACGGCAGGCCTGATCGCCGCCACGCTGGCCGACGTGCCTGGCGCGGGCAGCCTGCTGGACTGCGCCTTTGTGACCTATGCGCCCGAATCCAAGACGCGCTGCCTGGGCCTGGACGCGGCCCTGCTGCGGCGCTGCAACCTGACCAGCGAAGCCGTGGCCCGGGCCATGGCGCTGGGTGCCTGCCGCAACAGCCCGGCCTCGGTGGCGATCGCCAATACCGGCATAACCGACGACACAGATGATGGCATCGAACCAGGCACCCAGTGCTATGCCTGGCTGTTCCGGACCGGCGTGGCCGATGCGCGTCCGGTGGTCTATACCGAGACACGGCATTTTACCGGCGCGCGCAATGCCATCCGGCAGGCCAGCGCCCGCTATGCACTCACCCGCCTACCCCACTACCACCAGGCCTGGCAGGCCGGCGAGCCGCCGACCGCCGTGATGCAGGCCAAGGAGCCCGCCATGACCACGAAACAGCAGCAACCTCGCCCCGCCGCTTCCAACGACGATACCTCGCGCGACGCGCAGAAAAGCCATGGAGACACCCAGAACCGCTCGAAAAAAGACGGCCACACGAGCCAGGTCGGCTCGGGCCAGGACCAGCAGAGCCAGCGCAATCGCGGCGCGGGGGCACGCCGCTCGTAGCGCGGCGCACCCTCTTGCCCGCCTATCCGGCGGCTGCCTGGATCACGCGCAGCATCTCGCGATTGAAAGCGGGAATGTCGTCGGGTTTGCGGCTGCTGACCAGCGTGCCGTCGACCACGACCTCTTTATCCACCCACTGCGCTCCGGCATTGCGCAAGTCGTCCTGCAAAGAGGGCCAGCTCGTCAGCGTGCGGCCGCGCAGCAATCCGGCCGATGCCAGCAGCCATGCACCGTGACAGATGACGGCGATGGGCTTGCCCTGCTCATGCATGGCGCGGACGAATTCCTGCGCCTTGGGATGCATACGGATCTCGTCGGCATTGACCACCCCGCCGGGCAGCAGCACGGCAGCGAACTCGGCCGGTTGCGCCTCGGCGAATGTCAGGTCGACATCGAACTTGTCGGCCTTCTGGTCGTGGTTCATACCCTGCACCGGTTCGCGCGCGGCCGACACCAGCACCGTGCGCGCGCCCTGCCTGGCCAGGGCATCGCGCGGGCCGGTCAGCTCGACCTGCTCGAAACCATCCACCACAAGAATGGCTACGTTGACATCTTTCAAGGAGCCTTCCATAAACACCTCCGTTTCCAGCTCACCAAGACAATCTGTGGGGCAGCAACCCGCGTACCCGCCCCTGCGCCAGGCAGGCCTGGTCTACGCGGACGACTGCCGTCCGGGCTATACGCGCCGGCGGACCCGCTCGGGCAAGTTTCGCTACCTGGACACGCGGGGCAAGCCCATCGCCGACACGCAGGTCATCGACCGCATCAACGCGCTGGCGATTCCGCCGGCCTATACCGATGTGTGGATCTGCCCCGCCGAAAACGGCCATCTGCAGGCCACCGGGCGCGATGCGCGCGGCCGCAAGCAGTACCGCTACCACCCGGACTGGACGGCCGTGCGCGATGCAAGCAAGTACGACCAGCTGGTCGACTTCGCAACCCGCCTGCCACGCATACGCCGGCGCATCGCGCGCGATATGCAGCTGCAGGCCTTGTCACAGGACAAGGTACTGGCGGTGCTGGTGCGCCTGCTGGAAATCACCCTGATACGCATCGGCACGCGCGAATATGCCCGCGCCAATAACTCATACGGGCTGACCACGCTGAAACGCCGCCATACGGCCGTGGCGGGTGGCCGGCTGCGGTTGCGCTTCATCGGCAAGAGCGGCGTGGCGCACGATGTCACCGTGAACGACGCGCGCATCGCGCGCACGGTCAAGCGCTGCATGGACTTGCCTGGCCAGCAGCTGTTCCATTACCGCGACGACGCGGGCGACACCCGGCCAGTGGACTCCGACATGGTGAATACGTACCTGAAAACGGCGGGCGGCGGCGGCTTCACGGCCAAGCATTACCGCACCTGGGCCGGTTCGGTCATGGCCTTCGTGCTGCTGCAGGGCCTGCCGGCGGCCGACGAGGCCCAGGCCAGGCGCACGCTGGTGCAGGTGGTCAAGCAAGTGGCGCAGCGGCTGAGCAACACGCCGGCGGTCTGCCGCAATTGCTATATCCACCCCGCTATCCTGGAAGCCTATCTGCGCGGCGCCCTGCCCGCCCGCCAAGCGGTGGCGGCCACGCCGCGCGGCCTGAACGCGGACGAGCGGCGCCTGTGGCAGTTCCTGCGCAGCTACCGACCGACACAGGCATAACGCACTAACGCACTACAGCAAATGCGAGCGCGCATTCTTGGCGTGCGGCCGGGGCTTGGAGCCATCGGTCCAATTGGATTCATCCTGGTTGTCGCGTGCCGGACGGCTGTCCTTGCCGGCCTCGTCCGGCGTGCCGGCCGCAGGCTTGGCCGGCTGGCGGGGTACGTCGACCGTGTCGCGGGGCGGCAGCATCTTGCCGTCCACGGCCGTTTCCGGCCGCACGGCCTTGCGCTGCGCGGCCGAGTTCGCGGCCGACGGCCTGGACGGGCTCTTTTTGGCGGATTTGCGGGGCATGGCCATGACGGCGCTCCTCAGACCTGCGATGCGCCGGCATGGCCGGCGGGAGGTTCCGGCTCACGCTCGGGCGGCGTCAAGGGGTCGAAATCCTGCCATTTGCCGTTTATCCAGCGGCCGTTGGCGCGTTCCACGTCTGTGCCGCCGGCTTCGCGCAACATGGCCACCGCGCGCGCTTCCTGGTCAGGCTGGATATGCAGCGCCAGCAGCACCCCGGCCTGCCGCACTTCCGGGTGGATATCGCGGTCCCAGGTGCCATGACGCAGGCGCCTGCCCTGGCCGGTGACCCACAGGGCACCCGCCAGGGCACCGATATAGGCCCCTACACCGCCGGCAGCGGTCACGGCGATGGCCGACGGATCGATCTGCCAGGCGATCACCGCGCACACCAGGGCAAACAGTATGCCCAGCCCTGCCGCGCCTATGACCGCGCCCATCGAGGCGCCACGCGAATCCGGATCGGCCTTGCGGTCGCCCCCCACTGGATACCGTGCGTGCTCGCCAGCGATATTTACGTAGAAGGTATGCATATCTTCGTCGCGAAAGCCCGCGCCGTAGAGATTCTGCGCGGCGGCTTCGGCCTGGTCGAAAGTCTGGAACCGAGCTGCAACAATCAATGACATCATGGCCTCCTGGAGCGTGGGCTTCCCGTGCAGGCAAGCAATTCCCGTACCTGAGAAGACACCACCCGCCGCCGCGCCAATACGGCCGCCATGCCGCGGCCTATATCGCGCGCCAGGCGCACCCGTTCGCGCGCCGACTCTTGCAAGCGGAACTCGCGAGTCGTGACATCCCAGGCCATACGGGGCGGCAGCCGCATCCAGGCGGTCCAGACCGCGTTGCGCGCCAGCAGGCGCCGCCGCAACGGCGCATCGCGCACCGACGAGGGCCAATGGCGGGTGCACACGGCAGGGGCATACACAATGCGCCACCCGTCATCCAGGACATCCAGCGCCAGCAAGGCCTCTTCGCCGCCGATCAGCAGCGGCGGCCAATAGCCGCCGGCATGCCGGAAGACCTGGGTACGCATGATGCATGCGCCGGCCATGAAACCCAGCAGGCAGGGCCCCACGCCTGGCTGTTCCGGCAAAGGACTCTCCTGCATGGCCGCGCACGCAGGATCCAGGCGGCCTTCGGTGCCGACCAACACCCGGGCGTTCAGCACGCCGATCTCGGGCGCCGCATCCAGGATGCCCACGGCGGTTTCCAGGGCGTCGGGCTCCCAGCATGCATCGTCGTCGCAGAAAGCCACGTACTCGGTGTGTGCCGCGCGCACGCCCAGGTTGCGTCCCGCCGCGCCGACATTGGCCGGGGACCGGACCAGGTCAAGCCCGGGAAACTGGCGGCGCACCACTTCCGCCGAACCGTCGGTACTGCCGTTGTCCACCACAATGATCGGATGACGCCCTGGCAGCCGGGCCAGGCCGCCCAGCGTGCGCATCAGTTCGGCGCAACGATTGTGCGTCAATACCACGACGGAAATGCGGGCTGGCATCGTCAATGCGCGGCTCCTTCGATCTCCAGGCGCCAGTAGCTTTCTGGCGCAGCGTCGTCTCCCTGTCCCGGCGTAAGCTCCAGCGCATCGAGCTGGCTTGCATAGGCGGCCACGGCGCGCCGCTTGCGTTCGCCGTTGTACCTGGGCCCCTGTATCGGCGTTGCCTGGATGCGCTCGGCCTGCAGGGTGGCCAGGCGCTGCTGCACCAAGCCGGGCTTGCGGCGGTACAAGGCCTCTTCGTACGCCAGCCAGGTATTGGCCATGGCGGCGCGAAACAGCCGCCACACGGTCAATGACGCATCGGACACGCGCAGGTGATCGCGATGGAACAGCCCCAGCGGCACCAGCACCACCGCAGGCTGCAAGGTCGTCAGTGCCGTGGCCAGCATGCCCGTGATGCGGCCGGTCTCGGGCACCGGCCCCTCATACTGCTCGTCCAGCAATCCCAGGCCCAGCCCGCGCGCGCCCAAGACCGCCATTGCCGCGCGATTCTCTTCGTGGCGCGCCATGGCTGCCTGGTCGGCCCGCTCGAAACCGCAACGGCGGTCCCAATCAGGCAACGATGCGGTGCTGGGCGGTACACCCGAGTACACGGTCAAGACCGTGCTTCCCGGACATGCGGCCAGCCAGTCGCCGCAACTCAGCACGGCGTCGTCGAAATGCGGGGAAATCACCACCACCTTGCCCGTCAACCCCATCTCAGCCTCTTTCAGTTCGTCGCCAACGCCGCGGCCGGCTGGTCCCCGTAGAAACGGGAAAGTGCGGACGCCGCGCGTCCGCGCTGCCCTGGCTAGAGCCGGACTGCATGCCCTACCAGTACGGAGGCTGGTCGTAGTAGTCGTAGAGTTCCTGGGCCCACTGCTTGTCTCCCATGCTGGGCCAGTGATCCTTGTCGAAGCCTTTGGAGTTCTTCAGCCTATCCTTGCCTACGTCAAGCACGAAGCACTTGCGGTCGGTGTCGAGCACCAGGGCGCCCCAGGGAATGGCATACAGATTGTCGCCCACGCCCAGCAGGCCGCCATGCGACAGCACGGCATAGGCAATGCGGCCGTGGGGCACGTCCAGCATGATGTCCTGGATGGTGCCGAGCTTTTCATGGGCAGGGTTGTAGACGTCGTTGCCGGTCAGGGTGTCGGCCGCCATGACGTTCGGCCCGGGGCCGTCTGCCGTGGCCTTGCCCTTGCCTACGATGCGAGTGTGCTCGTCCGCACGGGACTGGCCGAGGGTATCGTTGCTCATGATGGATCTCCGTTGTGAATCAGGAAAATGCGCCTTCATTCCATCCGGGTCGAGCCGGGATGCGTGTGGCTGGCCACACGGATATGGTTCTGGATATCGCTTACGCCCAGGCAATCGTCGGCGCAATCCTCGATGGCGTGCTTGGTGCCACGATTCGGCACGGTACCTTCCAGCGTGACCGTGCCGTCGCTGACATCGACCGACACGTCGCTGACGTCCAGGCCGCTGCGACTCAGGCGCTCGCAAAGATCTTCGCGCACGCGCTCGTCCGAGCGCACATAGCCCTTCGGCGTAATGCGCTGCGATCTCTGCAATGCGCGGTCTTGCCAGTCGTAGCGCAATGGCCCGGTGCCGCGGGTGCCCGGGTATTGGCCCCCCTGTTCGAACTGGGGACCGTGGTGATTGGGATTGCCGCCACCCACCGACTCGGCGGGCCGGTTCCCGTAGCGCCGCCCATAAGACGGTTCGTCGCCGCCCCACTGGCCGCTCTGCCTGGTATGGTGTTCGCGCCGATAGCGGCTTGCCTCGTCGCGCTCGTCGCCCCGATCGTCCGGCCGTCGATCTGGATCGTCGGCGTGATAACGCTGCGGGGGCCGGTTTGAATATGGCATGGCTCCTCTCCTGCAAAAATCACTGGCAGGCATCGGAAAATCCGGGCCGCCGGTGCCTGGGGCCACGCAATCGGTGTGCCACGGCGCACCGGTCCGCGGCGGGGCGCGCGGAGCTGCACTTTCTTACACCGGTACAGTAAGAAATCGAAGCCGCTACAGGCGGCCTCGACTTGTTCAACACTTCGCCAGGCCGCTAATCGGCTCAGCGACGCCAGTGATCGGACGCCAGGCAGGCTCCAATGGCAATGCCCAGAACGATCGCCAGCCCGGCGGTCTTCCAGGCATGGTCATGCACGTAGCCGTCGGTGGCCGCCGACACATGGCGGTAGCGTCCCACGGCAGAACGCTCCCACGCCGTGGCCTGCTCGCGCGCAGCGTCCAGTTGGCGCTTCAGGCGATCGCGGGTCGACTCGATATCGGCGCCGCTGTACGAGGCAGTGGAACGCAACAGGTCCTCGACCCCGGCGACCAGATCGCGCAGGCCGCCCTTCATGCGATCCTGGGCCTCGCTCGAATCATGGTTACGGTGGGTATGCAGATTCATGAATGACTCCTTTGTAAACTGCCGGCCCGCGCCGGCGCGGATGAACAGTCCCCGACGCAAGTCCTGTGCCACGCCATGCCGTCCGGGCCTGCGCCACCGCTTCGGCGGGCGGTTCGCCAGCGGCGCAAGCGGTCGTGCGCGCCACGGTGCGGCCGCGTATCAGAGTTCCCGGGTGGCACGGCGCCAGGCCGCCTCGAACGCATCGTCCTGCAACCGGTCGATGCCTGGGGTCTGCTGCGGGTCCACCCCAGGCATGGGGTCGGGAATGCTGTCGGGCGGGTAGGGTTTACGGTCAGGATCCGGTGCCTGGCCGGGCTCGTCATCGGGATGACGCGGCGGGTCCTGCACCGGCTCGGGCGGCGGACGAGAATGGCTGTGGCTATCCGCGGCGGGCATGGGGTGCGGGGTGTAGATCATGGCAAGACTCCATCAATCGGCAAAGAACGCAAACAGCGTGGCGTGGCCGGCGCGTCAGCCGGCCCACCACTGCTTCAACGTGGCGCGCAAGGCGGCGCCACCCGAGGCATCTTCCTGGCGCAATGCCTTCACATAGTTCTGCACCTGCTTCAGCGGGATATGCGGCGGTATGGCCGGCACTTCGGGATCGGTCACCATCTCGAGCAGTACTGGCCGGTCGGCCGCGATGGCGCGGTCCCAGGCGCTGCCGACCTGGTCGGGATCGTCGACCCGGATGCCTTCCAGGCCCAGCAGGCGCGCATAATCGGCGTAGGGAAACGGCGGCAGCAACTGGGAATCCTTGAAACGCGGATCGCCGCTCATGACGCGCTGCTCCCATGTCACCATGTTCAAGTCGCCGTTGTTCAGCACCATCACCACCAGCGTGGGGTTGCGCCAGTCGCGCCAGCGATGCGCGATGGTGATCAACTCGTTCATGCCGTTCATCTGCATGGCGCCGTCGCCCACCAACGCGAATACGGGACGGTCGGGATGGGCCAGCTTGGCCGCCAGGGCATAGGGCACGCCACTGCCCATGGTGGCCAGCCCCCCGGAGAGCGAGGCATTCATGCCCTTGCGCAGCCGCAGGTGCTGTGCGTACCACCCGGCGGCCGACCCCGAATCGCACGTAATGATGCTGCGGTCCGGCAGCCGCGACGATAATTCCCAGAACGGGCGTTGCGGGTTCAAGGGCCGGGCCGACACCATGGCACGGGCCTCGACTGTCTGCCACCACTGGGCGACGTTCTTCTCGATCTTGTCGCGCCAGCCGCGCGATTCCTTCGCCTGCAGCAAGGGGGCCAGCGCTTGCAGGGTGGCCTTGCTATCGCCCACCAGGCCTTGCTCCACGGGATAGCGCAGGCTGATCATGCGGCCATCCCGATCGATCTGCACCGCGCGCGCCTGGCCTTCGGCAGGCAGGAACTCCCCATACGGGAAGGCCGTTCCCACCATCAGCAGGGTGTCGCACTCATTCATCATGTGCCAACTGGGCTGCGTGCCCAGCAGGCCGATCGAACCGGTCACGTAGGGCACGTCGTCGGGCACGACTGTCTTGCCCAGCAGCGCCTTGGCGATCCCCGCGCCCAGCAGATCGGCCACGCGCAGCAGCTCGTCCCCGGCATCCCAGGCACCCGCGCCCGCCAGGATGGCCACACGCTCGCCCTTGTTCAGGATATCGGCCGCGTTCTGCAGCGCGGCGGCGGCCGGCACGCCGGCATGAGAGGTGAAGCCGATGCCGGTGTGGACGGTGCCGTGCTCGCGCGGCGGATTCTGCACCGCAGGTAAATCCTGCACGTCGTTCGGCACGATAAGGCACGTGACCGCCCGGCGTTCCATGGCGATCCGGATGGCGCGGTCGACCAGATGGCGCGCTTGCACGGGGGTCGAGGCCACATGTACAAAATCGTGCGCCACGTCCTTGAACAGACTGACCAGATCCACTTCTTGCTGGTAGTCGCCGCCCATGGCGCTGCGGGCCTGCTGGCCCACTATCGCCACCACCGGCTGATGATCCAGCTTGGCGTCGTACAAGCCGTTGAGCAGGTGGATCGCGCCGGGCCCGGAGGTGGCCATGCAGACGCCGACCTGGCCGGTGAACTTGGCGTGCGCGCACGCCATGAACGCAGCCATTTCCTCGTGGCGCGCCTGGATGAATTCCAGCGGTTCCGAGGTACGCCCGAAGGCGCCCATCAGCCCGTTGATGCCATCACCGGGATAGCCGTAGATGCGCTGGATGCCCCATTGCGCCAAGCGTGACAGGATGAAGTCCGACACCGTTTGCATGCCTGCTCCCATAGAGGGTTTCCATGGGGGCTGCCACAGCAAGCGCCGTGCCCGTCAGGCCATGCTAGTTCTCGGCCGCCTGCGGCTTGCGGTCTTCGCTGGGCACCTCATACCCGGCCCGCGTGTATTCTTCCAGCCGGTTGTACAGGGTCTTGGCGCTGATGCCCAAGACCGCGGCGGTCTGCTTCTTGACGCCGCCGCAGCGCTCCAGCGTGGCCATGATCAAGCGGCGGTCAGCCTCGGCCAGCGTCACCCCCAGCGGCACGGTGACTCGCGCCGCCTGGCCGGCGCCATCGGGCGCGATCTGCGGCTGCAGTGCATCGGCGCCCAGAATGCCTTCTTCGGCCATGATGTATGCCCGGCGCACGTAGTTTTTCAGTTCGCGGACATTGCCCGGCCAGGCATATTCGCAGATGGCCTGGCGCGCCGGCTCGGAAAACGCCTTCTCTTCGCCGTACTTGTCGTTCAGCGCGGCCAGAAAACGATCGGCAAGGAACAGGATATCGGTGCCGCGTTCACGCAGCGGCGGCAGTTCGATGGGGAATACGCTCAGCCGGTAATACAAGTCTTCGCGCAGCTTGCCTTCCTGGATGGCTTGTTCGGGGTTGCGGTTGGTGGCCGCCACGATGCGGATATCGCAAGCCGCTTCGCGATGGGTACCCACCCGCATGAAGCGCCCGGTTTCCAGCACCCGCAATAGTTTCACTTGCAGGTCCAGCGGCATCTCGGTGACTTCGTCCAGGAACAGCGTGCCGGAATCGGCACGCTCGAAGTACCCCTTGTGCTGGCGATCGGCCCCCGTGAAACTGCCCCGCTCGTGTCCGAACAGTTCGCTTTCGATCAGGTTCGGCGAGATCGCCCCGCAGTTCACCGCGATAAACGGCTTGTTGCTGCGGTTGCTCAGCTCATGGATGGCATGCGCGGCCAGTTCCTTGCCGGTGCCGCTTTCGCCGATCAGCAGCGTCGTGACGTCGGTAGCTGCCACGCGCGCCAATTGCGTATACAGCTGCTCCATCGAGTCGGATATCCCCAGCAGCTTGCCGAAGCGCCCCGGCTCCTGGAACGGCATATTGTCGATTGCCGCGCCGCGATCGGCGGCAACCCGGTTCAGGATCTCGGTCAAGCGATCCATGCATACTGGCTTGACCAGGTAATCGGTTGCGCCCAGGCGCAGCGCCTCGACGGCATTGTCCATGCTGCCATGGCCGGTGATCACCACCACCTCGGCATCGGAGTTGGGCATGCGGCTGAAGATCTCCATGCCGCTGGCGCCAGGCAGGCGTACGTCAGTCAGGACCAGGTCGGGCTGTTGCCGCTGCAGTTGGATCACTGCGTCTTTCATGGTTGCAGCCTGCGCGACTGAAAAACCATGTTCACGGGCGATTTCAGCCAAGACCTCGCGTATCGCTGCGTCATCGTCCAGAACGAGCAAATGAGGCATTGTTGCTCCGTTACAAAATCGAACCCCGGCGGGAAGAATCGTGCCGGCTGTGCTGCATTGAGCATACCCCGCGGCCGTTGGCGAAGACAGGCTTCTTTTGATAGCCCCATCAACGTTTGCCAATATTTGCACATGGTTGCAAATGGCGTTAACTGCTGCCGTATCATTCAACGAACAGACTAGATACCGAACGCGGCCCTAACCGGCCCCGTTTTGTCCCGGGGGAACACATGCAGGCCATTTCGCCCGGCCAAGCCAGGCCGCCAATCCGTTCGTCCGCGCAAAACGAAGACGCCTTTGCCGGCATGTGCGCACTGATGCGCGAGTTCGGCGTGCAGATAGGCCGCGCCGCCCGTAGCGATGCCACCGTGTTCATCACCGGCGAAAGCGGCACAGGCAAGGAAATGATCGCGCGCGCCATCCACGATGGCAGCGAACGCAGCAAACACCCGTTCATTGCCGTCAATTGCGGTGCCATCAGCAGTTCGCTGGTGCACGCCCAATTATTCGGCCACGAGAAAGGCAGCTTCACCGGCGCATTGGGGCAAACTGCCGGCTACTTCGAATCGGCCAACGGCGGTACGCTGTTCCTGGATGAAGTGACCGAAATGTCGGACTCGTTGCAGGTGCAGTTCCTGCGCGTTCTGGAAAGCGGCACTTACCAGCGCGTGGGCGGCACCGAGTTGCTGCACACCGACGTCCGCATCGTCTGCGCCACCAACCGCGACCCCTTTGCCGCCGTCGAAGCCGGCCAGTTGCGCCAGGATTTCCTGCATCGCCTGTTGGTGGTGCCCCTGCGGGTACCGCCATTGCGCGAGCGCGAAGGCGATGTGCGCATCCTGGCGCAGCGCTTCCTGGATGAGTTGAACGCCGCGCACCAGACGCGCAAGCGCTTCTCGACCCGCATGATGGATGCGCTATCGATGTACGACTGGCCGGGCAATGTGCGCGAGCTGCGCAACGCCGTGCAGCGCGCGTTCATCATGTCGGATACGCTGGTCGAAGCCGAGTTCCGGCGCCGTACTCCTTCCACTGCGGCGCGCGGTGCTGCTGACGGAATGCTGTGCTTTCCGGTGGGAACGCCGCTGAGCCAGGTGCAGCGTGATGTCATCCTGGCCACGCTGGCGCATCACGATGGCGACAAGCAGCGCACGGCCGACACGCTGGGCGTCAGCCTGAAGACGCTCTACAACCGCCTGGGCGCCTACAGCGCCGAAACCTCGCCACCCTCAAGCTGACCATCCAGAATTACAAGCGCCTGCAACAACGGCGCGTTGTGCTCGGCTTCATCCTGTCATATCGCCCACTGCCCGGCAGCGCGGCGACCGCGCCCGCCCCGCCCTGAAAATCCCCGCCTATCGTTGGACTGGCCTGCTTGCCATGGCGGGCACGCTGCTTGCGTACTTATCCCGGGTAATAAAAGCACGTCCCTTTTTCATCTGGGTACAAGCATACACAGCACACGCACGGGAGCGGTCATGGCGCGAACAAGAAGCTTGATGGTGGCATCCGAGGCATTCCCCCTGGCCAAGAGCGGCGGCCTGGGCGATGCCGTGACAGGCCTGGCGCAGGCGCTCAGCCGCGCCGACACGGAAGTGGGCCTCTTGATGCCGGCCTACCGCGGCGTGCGGGAACGCGTAGTCGGGACCCACCATATCGCGCACCTGGCCGGCATGCCCGGAGGCGAAGCGACCTTGGTGGGCGCACTATGCCCGGAATCGGGCCTGCCCGTGTACTTGCTGTGCAATGACGCCCTGTACGACCGCCACGGCCTGTACCAGGACGAACACGGCCAGCCCTACGCCGACAACGCATTGCGCTACGCAGCCCTGGCGCACGCCGCCGTACGCATGGCTGGCGGCCTGCCGGGCGCGCGCCAGCCGGACATTCTGCATGCCCAGGATTGGCACGCCGGCCTGGTGCCTTTGCTGGTGCGCGCGGCAGGACTGCGCTATGTAAAAACGGTGTTTACCGTTCACAACCTGGCGTTCCAGGGGATGTTTCCGCTGGCTTGCGCGCGCGAGCTGGGCATACCCGAAAGCTATTGCACCGATGATGGCGCCCGGTTCTACGATCAGCTGAGCTTCCTGAAGGCAGGCCTGCGCTATGCCGACCGTATCACGACAGTCAGCCGCAACTACGCCCGCGAAATCCTCACGCCGGAGTTCGGCTGCGGCCTGGATCCGCTGCTACGCGCCCGCGCTGCGGACCTGGTGCCCATTCCGAATGGCATCGATGACATCCTGTGGAACCCGGCCAGCGATCCGCATCTGGGCCGCATCGGCTACAGCGCGCGCAAGCCGGCCGGGAAAACGCAGGCCAAGCGCGCGCTGCAAAATGCCCTGGGGTTGCACGTCGAGCGCGGCGCCGCCTTGCTGGCCATGGGTAGCCGCCTCACCGAACAGAAGATGGCCGATGTGGCCGTCCAGGCACTGCCCGCCGCGATGGAACGCCACCCGGGCCTGCAAGTGGCTGTCATCGGCTGCGGCGACCACCGGTATGAACAGGCGCTTGTGGAGCTCGCGGCACGCTATCCTGGCCGTTGCGCCGTGCGCATAGGTTATGACGAGGGCATTGCCCATCGCCTGCATGCCGGGGCCGACATGCTGCTGCACGGCAGCCGCTTCGAGCCCTTTGGCCTGACCCCGCTATACGCCATGCGCTATGGCGCTGTGCCGATCGGCTCGCGCGTGGGCGGCATGGCCGACACCATTGTCGATCCGGGTGAGCTGGGCGGCGACAAAGCCATGCTGGCCGCGACCGGCGTGCTGTTCGATGGCGACAGCCCGCACGACATGGGTCAGGCGATCGATCGCGCCCTGCGTTTGTACGCGCAGCCCGCAGTATGGCGATGCATGCAACGCAATGGCATGGCCTGCGAATTCGGCTGGGACATGGCGGCCCGGCCCTACATCGACCTGTTCGCAAGCCTGGCCGGTGCCTCGCCGCGTGGCCAGGTGCCCGCGCCCACGATTCGGCCAGAGCCCGTGCCGGCCTACGCGCGGCATCCGCTCGACGGCGGTATACCCGTACCGTTAGCCTACTGAGGCCAGGACACGCATGGAGAGTCCCACGCACCAGGCTGGCCTGCCGGGCGCCGCGCCCGCGGCGCAGGAACCGCTACGCATTTATTACGTGCGCGGGACCGAGATCGGCCGCCCCGGGGCCGACCCAGCCCTACCCTGGGACACCTTGTGCAAGCGCGTGCGCGCAGCCGGTTTCAACGCCTTGCTGACCGACCCGCTGTGGCTGCGCCCGGCGGGCGCGGCCTGGTCGGCAGCCCCCCTGGATCCAGACCGCGCCGATCCCGGCCTGGCTACCGGTGCCGCCCTGCCCGCCTTGTTGCAGCGCGTGGCGGCCAGCGGCGCGCGCCACGGCCTGCAGGTGTATATGGATCTCGTGCTGGACCGCATTGCCGCCGATTGCGCTGCGAATATGCGGTATCCGGATTGGTATCTGCCGCCAGTCGACGATCCTGCCCGCGATCCGCGCATGGCACTGAGCGAGCACGGCATCCGCTATCTGCGCGAAGGGCCGCTACCGCAAGGCTTCATCCATGACTGGAGCGAGCGGCTGGCGCGTTGGCTGGACGCGGGGCTGGCGGGTTTTCGCATCGACGCGCCGCATCGTATCGACGCGGACGACTGGCGCGCCATGTTGGCGCCGCTACGCGCCGCCTTCCCCGATCGCCGCTTCCTGGCGTGGACGCCGGGCCTGGACCCCCAGCAACTCAAGGCCCTGCGCGGGGCGGGCTTCGATGCCGTCTTTTCTTCGCTGCCGTGGTGGGATTTCCACTCGCCGTGGCTGGCCGAAGAGCACGCCCGCCTGCGCGCCATCGCCCCGGTGATCGCCACGCCGCCGGGCCTAGCATCGGCCACCCGTCCGCAGGCTCAGCGGGCGCTGTGGACCGCCGGCGTCAGCGGCGACGGCATCCTGGTCGAGGGCGGGCTCGATACGCGCCAGCAAATGTACGCGCAGCTCAATGCCTGGATACGTGAGCTGCCTTCCGCAGGCGCCCTGTGCGTCAGCGGCGGGCGGGATGGCATGTGCACAGTGCTGGTGCACCACGACACTTGCGCCGACGGCGCCAGTTCGGGCGCGCGGGTGCTGCTGGCCAACCCCGCCGCCGACCTGCCGGCCCGTGTAGATTGGGATCACGTCGGCCGCCTGCTGCCGGCCGGCGAGCCACACCATGACAACATACCGCCTGCTGTGCGCCTGCGCGGCGCGGCGCTGGAGCCGGAAGGCGTCGCAGTGTTCATCATCAGGCCGCTGCCCCCTGTGCAGATGGCCGCCATCGGCCGCCGCGGCGGTTCGCATATCCGACGAGGCAGCCGCATCGCGGTCGAGAACGTGGCCCCGACGGTCGACAACGGCCGGTTCGCCACCAAATGCGTGGCCCATGACCAGGTATGCGTACAAGCGGACATCTATACCGATGGCCACGAGAAGCTGGCTGCCCAGGTGTTGTGGCGCGCAGCCGACGAGACCGGCTGGCGCACAGTACCGATGCGTGCATTGCCCAACGATCGCTGGGAAGCCTCGATCAGCCCATATCGCGTTGGCCGCCACGAATTCATGATCAGCGCCTGGCGCGACACGTGGGAAACCTTTCGCACCGACCTGATGAAAAAGCGCGACGCCGGCCTGGACCTGACGGCCGACCTGATGGACGGGGCCGCCCTGCTGCGCGCTGCGTTGGCGCTCGCTCGCGAGGCGTCGGCCGCCGAGGCCGTGCTGGCCCCCCTGGTCGCCGCGCTGGAAACGGGAAAAGACCAGGCCGCGAGCGGTGACCAGGCCGTAGAGGCGCTGCTGGCCGACGGCCTGGCCGACGCCATGCGCGAGCTTGGCGACAAGCCGTTCCATTACTCGAGTGCGGCGCCCTATCCTTTATGGGTGGACCGTCGCGCGGCCCGCTATGCAAGCTGGTATGAATTGTTTCCCCGTTCGATGGCAGCCGAGCCCCAGATGCATGGCACGTTCGACGACGTGATCGCGCGCCTGCCGCAAGTGCGCGACATGGGATTCGATGTGCTGTACTTCCCGCCCATCCATCCTATCGGCCGCACGCACCGCAAAGGGCCCAACAACAGCCTGCACAGCCAGGAGGGCGATGTGGGCAGCCCCTATGCCATCGGGGGCGCCGAAGGGGGCCACGATGCCATACACCCCGAACTGGGCACGTTGTCCGATTTTCTGCGGCTGGTGCAACGCACGCGCGAGCACGACATGGAAATCGCCCTGGACTTCGCCATCCAGTGCTCGCCGGATCATCCCTGGCTGGCCCAGCATCCCGATTGGTTCGAACGGCGCGCCGATGGCACCATCCGTTATGCCGAAAACCCGCCGAAGAAATATGAAGACATCGTCAATGTGTCGTTCTATGGCGGCAGCGGCCGGCGGGCCCGCAAGTCGTCATTGTGGCTGGCCCTGCGGGATGTCGTCCTGTTCTGGGTACACCACGGAGTACGCATCTTCCGGGTGGATAACCCGCACACCAAGCCCCTGCCCTTCTGGGAATGGCTGATAGGGGAAGTGCAAGGCCGGCACCCTGACGTGATCTTCCTGTCCGAGGCGTTCACCCGCCCGAAGATGATGTACCGGCTGGCCAAGGTGGGCTTCACCCAGTCATATACCTACTTCACCTGGCGCAACACCAGGCACGAATTGACCGAATACCTGCAAGAGCTGTCCGCCCCGCCCGCGGCGGACTTCTTTCGCCCGCATTTCTTCGTCAACACCCCGGACATCAATCCGTATTTCCTGCAGACGTCGGGCCGGCCGGGCTTTCTCATCCGCGCAGCACTGGCCGCCACCACCTCGGGCCTGTGGGGCGTGTACAGCGGCTTCGAATTGTGCGAATTCCAGCCCGTGCCCGGCAAAGAGGAATACCTGGATTCCGAAAAGTACCAATTGCGCCAGCGCGACTGGCAGGCGCCGGGCAATATCACGGCGCAGATTGCCCGATTGAACGCCATCCGCCGAGCCAACCCTGCCTTGCAGACCCACCAGGGATTCACCGCCGTCGAAACCGGCAACGACAAGGTACTGGGTTTCTGGAAGGCCACGCCGAGCCGCGGCAATGTGGTGCTGGCGGCCATCAGCCTGGACCCGCACCAGGCGCAATCGGTCCGGCTGGAGGCGCCGCTCTGGCTGTTCGGCCAACCTGACGACGGCCTGCTGTGCGCCGAGGACCTGCTGGAGCAGCAACAGGAATCCTGGCATGGCAAATGGCGCGACATCACGCTGCATCCCGATCAACCTTATCGCTTATGGCGCCTGTCGGCGCATGTATGAGCCGCGGAGCTTCTATGTCCTCTGCACGATCCGCCCTGACAGCACCGCTCTGGTACAAGGACGCGGTGATCTACCAGTTGCACATACGCTCGTTCTACGATGCGAACAATGACGGCATTGGTGATTTCGAAGGCCTGACCGCCAAGCTGGACTACATTGCCAGCCTGGGCGTGGATACCATCTGGCTATTGCCCTTTTACCCGTCGCCGCGTCGCGACGACGGCTACGACATTGCCGATTATCGCGGCGTACACCCCGACTACGGCACCGTGCCGGATGCGCGGCGCTTCATCCGCGCCGCCCACGCACGCGGCCTGCGCGTCATCACCGAACTGGTGGTCAACCACACCTCGGACCAGCATCCGTGGTTCCAGCGTGCGCGGCGCGCCCGTCCGGGCAGCGCTGCCCGCAATTACTATGTATGGTCTGATGACGACCAGGCGTATTCGGGCACCCGCATCATTTTCTGCGACACCGAAAAATCGAACTGGACGCGCGATCCCGAAGCCGGGGCCTACTTCTGGCATCGTTTCTATTCGCACCAGCCGGACCTGAACTACGACAACCCCCAGGTCCTGAAAGAGATCCTGTCGGTAATGCGCTACTGGCTGGACATGGGGGTGGACGGCCTGCGACTGGACGCCGTGCCCTACCTGGTGGAACGCGAAGGGACCAACAACGAGAACCTGCCAGAAACCCACCAGGTGCTGCGCCAGATCCGCGCCGTAATGGACGCCGAATACCCCGGCCGCATGCTATTGGCCGAGGCCAACCAATGGCCCGAAGATGCACAGGAATATTTCGGCGCCGGCGACGAATGCCACATGTCGTTCCATTTTCCGCTGATGCCGCGGATGTACATGGCGATCGCGCAGGAAGACCGCTTTCCCATCACGGACATCATCAAGCAGACGCCGGAGATTCCCGCGACCTGCCAGTGGGCGATTTTCCTGCGCAACCACGACGAGCTGACGCTCGAGATGGTAACCAGCGAAGAGCGCGATTATCTGTGGAATGTTTACGCTGCCGACAAGCGCGCCCGCATCAACCTGGGCATCCGGCGCCGGCTGGCGCCCTTGCTCGACCGCGACCGGCGCCGCATCGAACTGATGAACAGCCTGCTGCTGTCCATGCCCGGCACGCCGGTGCTGTATTACGGCGACGAACTGGGCATGGGCGACAACATCCACCTGGGCGACCGCGATGGCGTGCGCACCCCCATGCAATGGTCGCCCGACCGCAATGGCGGATTCTCGCGGGCCGACCCGGAACGCCTGCCCTTGCCGGTGCTGATGGGGCCCTTGTACGGCTATGAGGCTGTCAACGTCGAGGCCCAGCAGCGCGACCCGCATTCGCTGCTGAACTGGACCCGCCGCATGGTGGCGACGCGCCGGCAGTCGCAGGTGTTCGGGCGCGGTTCGCTCCAGTTCCTGTATCCCGGTAACCGCAAGATTCTGGCCTACCTGCGCCAGGAAGGCGACAACGCCATCTTGTGCGTGGCCAACCTGTCCAGCGCCGCCCAGCCGGTCGAGCTGGACCTGGCTGCGTACGCCGGCAAAGTTCCCGTCGAGATGCTGGGCGAAAGCCCGTTTCCCGACATCGGCGCGCTGCCTTACATGCTGACCCTGCCGCCTTATGGTTTCTACTGGTTCGACTTGAGCAGCGACCGCGCCTCGCCCGCCTGGCACGCGCAGCAGACCGAACCCATGCCCGACCTGACCACCCTGGTAATGCGGGGGCGCAGCGGATTTGCGCTGACAGAATCCTCGCGGCGCGCGCTCGAACATGATGTGTTGCCCGCCTTCCTGCAACGCCAGCGCTGGTTTCCGGCCGAGCACAAAATAGGCGTGGCGCGCCTGGTGGACAGCACGCCCCTGGCCAGCGGCGGCAGCGAAGAATATCTGGTCACTGAATTGGAAACCGGCACCGGCACGGCGCGCACGCGCCTGCATGTGCCGCTGGCAGTGGCCTGGCATGCCGCGTCCCCGCAAGACTACGTGCTGGCGCGCACCCGCCGCGGCGCCGACGTGGGCATACTGACTGACGCATCGCGCCAGGAAGGCTATGTGCGCACGCTGGTGGCCGCCCTGCAAACCGGGCGCGAACAGGCCGCCGGCGGCGAATCGGCCTCGACATTGTGTTTCCTGCCGGAGGCCGGCCTGCACGACCTGGTACTGCCAGCCGACATAGCCCTGCAGTGGCATAGCGGAGAACAAAGCAACACGTCGATCACCCTGGGTAGCCAGGCCATCTTGAAGATCTTGCGCCGAATCGAACCCGGCATGTTCCCCGAAGTGGAGATGTCACGGCGGCTGACCCAGGCCGGCTATGCCAACACGCCAGCCCTGCTGGGAGAAGTGGCCCGCCGTGACGCCGACGGGTCGATGCGCACCCTGGCCCTGCTGCATGCCTACCTGCTGCACGAAGGCGATGCCTGGACCTGGACCATCGGCTACCTGAAACGCACCCTGGACGATGCGCTGCTGAGCAATGCAAGCGTCGAGGAGTTCGACGAAAGCTTGTCCGGCTATGCCACCGTGGCCAGCACCGTGGGAAGACGGCTGGCGGAGCTGCACAATGTGCTGGTCCAACCCTGCGACGATCCCGCCTTCGCGCCGCAGACCTGCCAGGCGGAAGACGCGCAAGCGCGCGCCGACGAGATCGTAGCCATGCTCGACCGCGCCCTGGTGCTGCTGCAAGGGCTGGACCACACACTGGATGCCACCGCGCGTGCCTGCGCCGCCTGGCTGCGCGAGCATCGCGACCGGCTGGCCCGGCAAGCTACCCTGCTGGCCCAGGCCGAGACCGGCGCCACGCACTTGCGTATCCATGGCGACTTCCACCTGGGCCAGGTACTGCTGGCGCACACCGACGCCTACCTGATCGATTTCGAGGGCGAGCCGGCCCGGCCGCTCTCCGAACGGCGCGCCAAGGCCAGCCCGTTGAAGGATGTGGCCGGCATGCTGCGCTCGTTCGATTACGCCATGGCCACCGTCAGCCGCAGCGAACCGCCCGGCGCCACCGCACCGGTGCCCGAGGGCGGCTCCGGCCCGCCCGCCGACAGTGGGCAAGATCGCCGCGGCACCCTGCTGGCGCAGTTCCGCGCCCGTGCGGTCCAGGCCTTCACCGAGGGCTACCATGCGGCCGCCGAGCCCGCGCTGCGCTTGCCGCCCGCGCGGGAACAAGCCTTGGTACAGGCCGCGCTGATCGAGAAAGCGGCCTACGAGATCTGTTACGAGGCACACCATCGCCCCGACTGGGTGGCTATCCCGCTGTGCGGCCTGGCCGAATTGGCGCGCGCTGAACTGATGGCGGCCGCTGTCGATCACGAGGAACACCGCCCATGAGCAAAATGGCGCAAACCAACACCCCCGGCCTCGAGCCCACGGTGCAGGAAGCCCTGGTGGCGGGCCGCTATCCCGATGCTTTCGGCGTACTGGGCCTCCATACCGTGGCGGAGCTGACGCTGCTGCGGGTGCTGATGCCTTGCTCGCTGGGAGTAGACGCGGTATTCGCCGACGGGTCGACGCTGGCCTTGCCCCCGATAGGCGACGGCCTGTATGCGGCCGACATCGGCAAGCACGCGGGCAATGGGAAACCAGCCTATCGCCTGCGGGTGCGCTGGCCCGGTGGCACCGAGGAAATCGACGACCCTTACGCCTACGGCCCGCTGCTCGATGACGCGCACCTGGGCATGCTGGCACAAGGCTCATGGCTGTACGCCGGACTGGCCCTGGGTCCGCGGCAGTGCGAGATCGATGGCGTGGCCGGCGTACGATTCGCGGTATGGGCCCCCAATGCACGCCGCGTGGCCTTGATCGGCGACTTCAACGGCTGGAACGGCGCGCGCCACGGCATGCGTCTGCGCCATACCGCCGGCGTCTGGGAGATTTTCATGCCCGGCGTGGCAGCGGGCAGCCGCTACAAATACCAAATACTGGGTGCCGACGGCGCCACCACGCTCAGGGCCGATCCCATGGCCCGCCAGACCGAGGCGCCGCCCGCCACCGCTTCCATCGTGCCCGATCCGGCCCCCTACGCCTGGAACGACGCGGCATGGATGGAAGGGCGCGCCGCCCGCCAAAGCCCCGATGCGCCCATGGCGATCTACGAAGTGCACATCGGGTCATGGCTGGGCGATCCCGCGCCCGGCCCGCTATGGGACCGCCTGGCCGAACGCCTGCCGGCTTACGCACGCGCCCTGGGCTTTACGCATATCGAGCTGATGCCCATCATGGAGTACCCGTTCGGCGGCTCGTGGGGCTACCAGCCGCTGGGCATGTTCGCGCCCACAGCCCGCTACGGCACGCCGGCCGATTTCGCGCGCTTCATCGACCAATGCCACGCGGCGGGGCTGGGCGTGATACTGGATTGGGTACCCGCGCACTTTCCCAACGACGCCCACGGGTTGGTCCGCTTCGACGGCACCGCGCTGTACGAATACGCCGATCCGCGCGAGGGATTCCATCCCGACTGGAACACGATGGTCTACAACCTGGGGCGCAACGAGGTGAAGGCCTACATGATCGCCAGCGCCCTGCACTGGCTGCGCGATTTTCATATAGACGGACTGCGCGTCGATGCCGTGGCCTCGATGCTGTATCGAGACTATAGCCGCGCGCCGGGCGAATGGATTCCAAACCGCCATGGCGGGCGCGAGAATCTCGAGGCGGTCGATTTCCTGCGTGAGCTCAATACCGTGGTGGGCTGCGAATGCCCGGGCGCCATCACCGTGGCCGAAGAATCAACAGCCTGGCCGGGCGTCACCGCGCCCGTCCAGGACGGCGGCCTGGGCTTCGACTACAAGTGGAATATGGGCTGGATGCACGACACGCTGCGCTACATGCGCCACGACCCGGTGCATCGCCGCTACCATCATCACGATGTCACCTTCGGCATGATGTATGCGTATTCCGAGCGATACATACTGCCTCTTTCCCATGACGAAGTGGTGCACGGCAAGGGTTCGCTACTGGGCAAGATGCCGGGCAGCCATACCGACCGTATGGCGCAGCTGCGCCTGTACTACGGCTATATGTGGGCCCATCCCGGCAAGAAGCTGCTGTTCATGGGCGGCGAGATTGCCCAGCAAGACGAATGGAACCACGATGCCGCCATCGACTGGGGCCTGCTGGACGACCCGGCGCGGCGCGGCATGCAGCGGCTGGTAGGCGATCTGAATCATCTGTATGGCGAACTGCCCGAACTGCACCGGCGCGATGCCGATCCATCGGGCTTTGCCTGGATGGTGGGCGACGACGAAACCAACAGTGTGCTTGCCTTCGTGCGTACCGATGGCCAGCATTACGTACTGGCGGTGTGCAATTTCACGCCGGTGGCGCGCCATGACTACCGCATCGGCATACCTGTAGCGGGCCGCTGGCGCGCACGGATCAATACCGACGATGCGGCCTACGGCGGTACAGGATTGGCGGGCCCCATCCTGGCCCATACCGATGGCACGCCAGCCCACGGCCAGGCGCAATCGGTATCGCTGACGCTGCCCCCGTTCTCCACACTACTGCTACGCCACGAGGTATGACCATGGCTATTCCCGCGCAACGGCGGCTGACTTCGGGTTCCCCGTATCCCCTGGGAGCGGCCAGCGACGGCCTGGGCGTCAATTTTGCGGTTTTCTCGGCCAACGCCACGCGTATCGAGCTTTGCCTGTTCGATGACCGCGGCCGCAAAGAATTGTGCCGACTGACGCTGCCCGAATGTACCGACGAAGTCTGGCACGGGTATCTGCCTGATGCGCAACCCGGGCTGGTATACGGCTACCGCGCCCACGGCCCCTATGACCCGCGCAACGGCCATCGCTTCAATCCGCACAAACTCCTGCTCGACCCTTATGCGCGCCGCTTGACGGGCGCACCGCGCTGGTCGGACGTGCTGTTCGGCTACCGCATGCAGCACGCCAAGGCCGACCTGAGCATGGACCGGCGCGACAGCGCCCTGGCCATGCCCAAGGCCATCGTGATCGACGACTACTTCGACTGGGGTCGCAACGTGCCCCCCGGCACCCCTTGGCGCGATACCGTGCTGTACGAAGTGCATCTACGCGGCGCCACGATGCAACGCGACGACCTGCGCCCGCCTCTGCGCGGCACTGCCAGCGCCTTGGCAGACCCGCGCTTCATCGACCACCTGCACCGCGTGGGAGTCACCGCGGTCGAGCTGATGCCCGTCCATGCCTTCCTGCAGGATCGTTTCCTGGTCGAGCGCGGCTTGCGCAACTACTGGGGCTACAGCACGCTGTCTTTTTTTGCACCTGAACCTGCGTACGTTCCGCAAGGCGGCCCGAATGAACTGAAGCAGGCGGTGCGGCGCCTGCATGCCGCGGGCATCGAGGTCATCCTGGATGTGGTCTACAACCATACCTGCGAAGGCAACGAGCTGGGCCCCACCCTGTCATGGCGCGGACTGGACAATGCCAGCTATTACCGCCTGATTCCCGGCGACGAGCGTCATTACATCAACGATACCGGCTGTGGCAACACGGTCAATATCTCTCATCCACGGGTCCTGCAGATGGTGATGGACTCGTTGCGCTACTGGGCTTCAGCCTACCAGGTGGATGGCTTCCGTTTCGACCTGGGGGTCACGCTGGGTCGAGAAGGCACCGGCTTCGACCCAGGATCGGGGTTCTTCGATGCCATCCTGCAAGACCCGGAGCTGGCGCGCCTGAAACTGATATCCGAGCCTTGGGATGTGGGGCCCGACGGCTACCAATTGGGCCAGCATCCTCCCGGGTTTGCCGAGTGGAACGATCGCTTCCGGGATGGCGTTCGCCGCTACTGGCGCGGCGATGACGGCATGGTCGGCGAACTGGCGGCGCGCCTGGCCGGTTCGCGCGACCTGTTCGACCGTCGCCACCGGCGCCCCTGGGCCACGATCAATTACGCCGCCTCGCATGACGGCTTCACATTGCGCGACGTAGTGGCCTATAGCGGCAGCCATAACGAGGCCAACGGCGAAGATGGCAACGATGGCCATGGCGAGAACTTCAGCGCCAACTGGGGCAACGAAGGCCCGGGCGGCGGCCAGGACGTCGAAACGCTGCGTGCCCTCGCCCAGCACGCAATGCTGGCCACGGTGCTGCTGGCCGACGGCACGCCCATGCTATTGGCGGGCGACGAATTCGGCAACAGCCAGGAAGGCAATAACAACGCCTATTGCCAGGACACCCCAATCAGTTGGCTGGATTGGTCCCAGGCCGCCGACGATCCTGGCGCAGCGTTGACCCACTATGTGGGCCGGCTGACTTCATTGCGCAAGGCCCACTGCAGCCTGCGAACCGCCCGCTATGACGATGTCGACAACGAAATCGCACCCGGCATCGCGGCGCTGTCGTGGTTTGCCGAAAACGGCCAGCCGATGGACACCGCGACGTGGGAGGATGCCGGCCGCCACTGCCTGGCGATGCGTCGCGCCAGTACCAGCGACGATGCGGACGAGGTGGATGTCACCTTGATGCTGCTCAATGCCGGTGATGCACCGGCCGTCTTCACTTTGGCACCGCCCGCATTGGCGTGGACGTTGGAGCTGGACAGCTCCGCAACGCAGCGCCCGCCGCAGCCTGTCGATGGCGACACTCTGGAGATCGCCGCACACAGTCTGGCGCTGCTTGCCGCGCGCACAGCGGGGAACCGGTCATGACGCCCACGGTTCCCCGCCATGCCGGCCAGGCCGGCACGCCGGAGCCATTGCAGGCGCTCGTCGATGACGCCTTCCCCACCTTTGGCGCGCTGGCCATGCCGGACGGCACGACTCACTTCCACTTATGGGCGCCGTCGGCCCCCGCCACCCTGGCCCTGGAAATCGAAGGCATGGCGCCCATCCCCTTGCAGCCTGATGAGGCTGGCTGGGCGCGCGCGCACGTGGCCTGCCCCGCGGGCACGCGCTATTGCTATCGGCTCGATGCGGACCGCACGGTACCGGACCCGGCCTCGCGCCTGCAAGCCGACGATGTACACGGCCAGAGCGTGGTCACCGCGCCGGGCGGCCATGCCTGGTCAACGCCCGACTGGGCCGGCCGGCCCTGGGATGAAGCGGTGATTTACGAGGTTCATGCAGGCCTGGCAGGCGGTTTCGCTGGCTTGCAGGATAGGCTGCCTGATCTGGCGACGCTGGGCATTACCGTGCTGCAGTTGATGCCGATCGCGGATTTTCCCGGTCAGCGCAATTGGGGGTACGACGGCGTGCTGCCATTCGCGCCCGACACCTGCTATGGCACGCCGCTACAGCTAAAGAAACTGATCGATGCTGCGCATGCGCTGAACATGAGCGTCATGCTCGACGTGGTCTACAACCATTTCGGCCCCGACGGCAATTACCTGCCGGCCTACGCCAAAGAATTCTTCCGCGACGACATACAGACGCCGTGGGGGCCGGCCATCGACTTCCGGCGTCCGCAAGTGCGCCGCTATTTCGAAGAAAACGCCTTGTACTGGCTGACGGAATTCCGCTTCGATGGCTTGCGGCTCGATGCGGTGCATGCCATCGCCAACCCGGAATGGCTACCCCAATTGGCACGCTACGTACGCAGCCATATTTCGGCGCAGCGTCACGTCCACCTGGTAGTCGAGAACCATGGCAACCGCGCCTCGCTGCTGCGGGACGGCTACGATGCGCAATGGAACGATGATGGCCACCACGTGCTACATCACCTGCTTACGCGCGAGACTCACGGTTATTACGCCGACTACGTGCGGGAACCCGCCGAGATGCTGGCGCGCTGCCTGGCCGAAGGATTTGTCTACCAGGGCCAGCCCACGTTGCGCAACGCAGCGCGGTTGCGCGGAGAGCCCAGCGCCGACCTGTGCCCCACCGCCTTCGTGCTGTTCCTGCAGAATCACGACCAGACCGGCAACCGCGCCCTGGGGGAACGCTTGCGCACGCTCGTGGGCGAACGCCAGGACACCCTGCGGGCGGCCGTGGCCCTGCAATTGCTGGCCCCGCAGATACCGTTGATATTCATGGGCGAGGAATGTGGCTCGCAGGCGCCTTTCCTGTATTTCACCGATCATCGCGATCCGGCACTGGCGCAGGCCGTCCGTGAAGGCCGGCAACGCGAATTCCGCTTCGATGCCGGCCCCCGGGGCGACGGTTCGATGCCATTGCCGGACCCCAATGAATACGGTACGTATGCATGCTGCTACCCCTGGACCGACGGGCCCGATGCACAGCAATGGCTGGAGTATTACCAGGTCTTGCTGGCCGTGCGCCAACGCATGGTCGTGCCGCGGCTGGCTGGGATACGTGTCGAGGCGGCCTACCCGCTGGGCCCTCGAGCCGTGGCCGCGCACTGGCGCATGAGCGATGAGGCAAGGCTGTCGCTGTACACCAATCTCGGAACAGAAATCAGCGCATTGCCAGGCCCGTTGCCACAGGTGACGACGGCGCTGGTGCTATTCGAGAGCTGCCCGGGCGCATGCGGCGCGCTGGCCGCAGGCACGTTGCCCGCAGCGTGCACCGTATGTGTCATCGAGGAAACGCCATGACCACCAACGCGCCGGCCCCGGAGCCGTTGACGGCGCTGGCCGAAGCCGCAGGCCTGGCGGTAGGCTGGACAGACTCTCATGGGCGGGAGCAGACCGTGACCCCCGATACGCTGCGCGCGGTTCTCGAAGCCATGGCACTTCCTGCCGCCACGCCGGCGCAGATCGGCGACAGCCTGGCGTTCTTGCGCCAGCCGCAGATCGCCTCGCCGCCACTGACCGTCGTGCAGGCGGGCGAGCGCCTGCGCCTGCCAGGCACGCGCCCGCGCCGCTACCGCATCACGTACGAAGACGGCACGCTGGCCGAGGGCCAGACAATCAGCGATGGTGGGCATGCCAGCCTGCCGGTGCCCGATCTGCCGGGCTACCACCAATTGGAATTCGATAGCCAGACCATGCGCCTGGCGGTGGCGCCGGCCAGGTGTCCCTCGCCGTCGGAACTGCTGCAGCAGGACCGGCCGCGTGCCTGGGGCATCGCCGCGCAAATATACAGCTTGCGCCACGCCGACCCGGCCCTCCACCCTGCGGCAGCCGGGTACGGCGATTTCGGCGCATTGGCCGAACTGGCCTGCCAAGTTGCACAGCATGGCGCAGACGCCCTGGCCATCAGCCCCGTGCACGCCATGTTCAGTGCCGAGCCTGGCGCCTGCAGCCCGTATGCCCCATCCAGCCGGCTGTTCCTGAATGTGCTGTACGCCGATCCGTGCGCGGTATTCACGGCCGATGAGGTTCGCGCGGCCATGGCGGCGGTCGACACCGGGCATCGCGCAACTGCGCTGGAACAGGCCTGCCAGGTCGATTGGCCGGCGGCCGGCGCCTTGCGGATGGCGTTATTGCGCAAGCTATATGACGGTTTCCCGAATGCCGCACCGGTATTGCAGGATGCTTGCGTGCGGTTTCGCCAGGCAGGCGGCGAGGCACTGCAGAATCATGCCGTATTCGAAGTACTGCATGCCCGGCATGCCGCCGACTCGGCTGGCGCCAATGATTGGCGGCAATGGCCCGACGCCCTGCGCGACCCTGGATCGCCTCGCACCCGGGGGTTCGGCGCGGCGCACGAGCGCGAAGTCGGTTTTCACATCTTTGCCCAGTGGCTGGCGCGTACCAGCCTGGCCCAGGCCCAGAGCCAGGCCCGCCACGCCGGCATGCGCCTGGGGCTGATCGCCGACCTGGCGGTGGGGACCGACCCGCGAGGCAGCCATGCCTGGAGCCGCCAGGCCGATGTCCTGGCGGACCTGTCGATCGGGGCGCCGCCCGATATCTTCAACTCGGCCGGCCAACAGTGGGGCCTGGCCGCGTTTTCACCCCAGGCGTTGCGCGACTCGGGCTATGCGGCGTTCATCGAGATGCTGCGCGCCGTACTGGCCGACACCGGCGGATTGCGTGTAGACCATGTCCTGGGGCTGGCACGGCTTTGGGTCGTACCGCCGGGCGCGTCCCCTGCCGAGGGGGCGTACCTGCACTATCCGCTGGACGACCTGCTGCGGCTTATCGCGCTGGAAGCCTGGCGTCATCGTGCCCTGATCGTGGGCGAGAACCTGGGCACCGTGCCAGCGGGTTTCAACGAACGGCTGTCGCGCAGCGGCATCCTGGGCACCAGCGTGCTGTGGTTTCAAACCGCAACACCGCGCGGCGCGGATCCGCAAACGCCTGCCAGTTTCCTGCCTGCCCAGGCGTGGCCCGCCGACGCCATTGCCATGCCCGATACGCACGACCTGCCCACGCTACGCGGATGGTGGGAAGGGCGTGACCTGCACTGGCGCGAACGCCTGCGGCCGGCGGCAGCCGGACAGCCTGCAAGCGCCCGGCGTTCACGCCAGGCCGAGCGCACGATCCTTTGGGCCAGCCTGCACGCAGCCGGCCTGGCGGGCGCAGGTCCGCCACCGGACGACGCACCCATCGCCGCCATGCTGGGCTTCGTGGCCGCCACCCCTGCACCGCTGATGCTGGCTCCCCTGGAAGATCTGGCCGCCATGGCAGACCAGCCCAACTTGCCCGGCACCGTGGGCGAGCACCCCAACTGGCGGCAACGCTTGCCGCATGGCACAAACGCCCTGCTGCAAGACCCGACATTGCGCGCCTGCATAGAGGCCATCAAAGCGGCACGGAGCGCGCCATGACACCCCGCGCCACTGCCAGGCTGCAACTGCATGGCACGTTCACATTGGATGACGTGGCCAGCCAGGTCCCCTACTACGCCCAACTGGGCATCAGCCACCTATACCTTTCGCCCGTGACGCAAGCCCGTCCCGGCTCCACCCACGGCTACGACGTCGTCGACCATGGGCAGCTCAGCGCCGAACTTGGCGGCGAGCCCGCGCTGCGGCGCCTGGTGACAGCCTTGCGCAGCCATGAAATGGGCTTGATCATCGACATCGTGCCCAATCACATGGCCGCCGATTACGCCAACCCCTGGTGGCGCGACGTCCTGGCACAGGGGCCGGACAGCCGCTACGCCGACTGGTTCGACATCGACTGGAAACCCGCCGACCCTGCCCTGCATGGCAAGGTGCTGCTGCCGCAACTCAGCCAGCAGTACGGCACCAGCCTGCGCACCGGCGAAATCCAGCTGGCTTACGACGCCGGCGCGCACGAGTTTGTCATCGACGCGGCCGGTGCCCGGCTGCCGCTGGCCGCGGGCACGCAGCCCACCCAGCGCTCACCGGGAAATCCGCGCGATTCGCACGACCCGGATACCGAAGCCGGCCGCACCCGCCTGCACCAGCTGCTTGAACAGCAGCACTACCGGCTGGCCTGGTGGCGTACGGCCGCCGACCAGATCAACTGGCGCCGCTTCTTCGAGATCTCCGGACTGACAGGGATGCGGGTCGAGCAGCCTGAGGTCTTCGATGCCATCCATGCCTTGGTCTTGCGCCTGTACGCCGAGGGCTTGGTCGATGGCGTGCGGGTCGACCACGTAGATGGACTGGCCGACCCCATCGACTACTGCCGGCGGCTACGCACGGCATTGCGCGACAGCGGCGATGCGCGCCTGCTGGCCGGCCTGCCACGCGATCCTTATCTGGTAGTGGAAAAGATACTGGGCCCCGGCGAAGCGCTGGACGAGCGCTGGGAAATCGATGGCACCACCGGCTACGACTTCATGGACCAGGCTGGCGCATTGCTGCACGATCCGGCCGCCGCATCCGTCCTGACCCAGGCCTGGCAGGTGCTGGTCAATGACGCCCGTCCGGTGCGGGAACAACTGGAAGCCGCCCGGCTGCGCATGCTGACACGCCATTTCGCGGCCGAGCGTCGCGCCCTGGTGCAAGCCCTGCTGCGGGTGGCCCGCTCGGAACCCGACACCCGCGACTGGAGCGAGGACGCCATCGACCGCGTGCTGACGCGATGGCTGGCGGCGTTTCCGGTGTATCGCACGTATGCAGGTCCGCACGGGCGCAATGCGGCCGACCAGGCCTGCTGCCAGGCGGCGGCGACACGGGCGCGACAATTGCCGGGCACCGCCTTGTCGCACGCCGACAATGAACTGCTGGACCAGGTCAATCGCTGGCTGGCCGGCGATGCACAGCACCCTGCCCAGCGCCTGGCGCTGCGGCGTTTCCAGCAATTGACGCCGCCGGTAGCTGCCAAGGCGCTGGAAGACACCTTGTTCTACCGATACGGTCCCTTGTTGTCGCGCAATGAGGTAGGAGCATCGCCCGAACAATTCGCACTCTCGGTGGCTGAATTCCACCGCGCTTGCGCAGCGCGTGCGCGGCGCTTTCCCGCCGCCATGCTGGCCACCGCCACCCATGACCACAAGCGCGGAGAAGACGTGCGTGCCCGCCTGGCCGTACTGACCGAGATACCGCTGGAATGGCTGCGACAGGTGCAGCAATGGCTCGGTGCCCCGGGCACGCCGCCCGCGGCCACCGACCGCTACATGCTGCTGCAGACCTTGGTGGGAGCCTGGCCGCTGGATCTTCAGCCTGGCGACACAGACGGCGTGGCCGCTTTCCTGGCGCGCGTGCAAACATGGCAAGGCAAGGCGCTACGCGAAGCCAAGCAGCATTCCAACTGGACCGAGCCAGACCTGGACTACGAAGCGGCCGGCAAAACCTACCTGGACAAGCTGCAACAGGCCGGCGACGACGGGCACCCGCCGGCGCTTGCCCGGATAGCCGGTTTCGCGCAGCGCATCGCCCCAGCCGGCCTGGTCAACAGCCTGGCCCAGACTACCTTGCGGCTGACCGTACCCGGCGTGCCCGATTTATATCAGGGCACGGAGTTCTGGGATTTCAGCCTGGTAGACCCCGACAATCGCCAACCGGTGGACTATGCCGCCCGTGCCGCGGCCCTGTCGCAGGCGGGGCACGCCAAGCAACAGTTGATCCAGCGCTTGCTGCACTTGCGCGCGGCGCATCCGCTCTTGTTCGATCACGGCAGCTACCTGCCGCTTTCGGTGCACGGCGCCCAGGCCGCCCACGTGGTGGCATTCGCCCGCTGCCACGATGACCAGCATGCGCTGGTGGTCGTGCCGCACCTGTGCGCCATGCGCCTGTCCGGCCAGCAAAACGCCGAACAGGCAGCGGCATTCTGGGCCGATACCCGCATTCGGCTGCCGGCAGGCCTGTGCCGCCAGGCCTGGCGCAACACGCAAACCCACCAATCGCTGCGTACGGACACCCGCGACTGCCTGGCGCTGGCGCAACTGCTGCAGGACGCGCCCGTCAGCGTGTGGATGGCTTGACGATGGCGCCTTCCATTGCCAGTTGAGAGGCTGGCAAGACTGTATTTCCGGCCGGCTTCTGCTGCAGCATCTTGCGAATGCGCCGTATCAGTTCGCCCAGCGAAAACGGTTTCATGATGACTTCGAGCCCTTCGCCCTGGAATTCGCTGCCGTCCACGACGTTTTCGGCATAGCCCGTCATGAACAGTACCTTCAGGCCAGGATGGGTCTCGCGTGCAACGTCGGCCAGCTTGCGTCCGTTCATCCCCGGCAGGCCCACGTCGGTCAGCAGCAGGTCGAGCACCGGCGTGTTGGCCACGAGCTGGGCGCCGGCTTCGCCGTCCGACGCGGTCAATACGCGCAGATTCAGCCCAACCAGGCTTTCGCGTACCATTTCCCGCACATTGGTGTCGTCTTCGACCAGCACGATGACGGCCTCAGCCGGCAATTCGCCGGCATCGGCTGCCACGCGCGCGGCGGCGGGCGCATCGCCCGCCGGGCGGCCAGCATAGCGCGGCAAGCATAGCCGTACCACGGTACCGTTACCGGGCAAGCTGTCTATGGACACCAGCCCACCTGCCTGGCGGGCAAAGCCGTAGATCATCGACAAGCCCAGGCCCGTACCCTCGCCCAGTGGCTTGGTCGTGAAAAAAGGCTCGAAGGCGCGCGTCAGCACTTCGGGCGACATGCCACAACCCTCGTCCGAGACACTGACCTCGACGAAGTCGCCGGGCTGCACATCAGGATGATGGCCCAGGAAATCCGCCTCGAGCCAGATGTTGCGTGCTTCCACCACGAGCCGGCCGCCATCGGGCATGGCATCGCAAGCGTTGATCACCAGGTTCAGCAAGGCACTTTCGAACTGGTTGACATCGCACTTGACCGTGTGCACATCAGGGTCGGTGCGGCATACCAATGTGATGCCTTCGCTGGTATAGCGACGGAACAGCTCTTCCATGGAAGCGAGCGTCGCCGCGGGGCCCAGTGGCTTGGGATCCAGCGGCTGGCGCCTGGAAAAGCTCAGCAGCCGTTGGGTAAGCCGCGCAGCGCGACCGGTGGAGTCCATGGCGGTTGCGATGAAGCGGTTGGCGTCCTCGTACTTGCCGGCATCGAGCTTGCGCTGGATCAGGTACAAGGCGCCGCTGATACCCTGCAGCATATTATTGAAATCGTGGGCGATACCGCCGGTAAGTTGACCGACGGCTTCCATTTTCTGAGCCTGCAGCAATGCAGCCTGCGCCTGCCGCAGTTGCTCGGCCTGCGCCTTGAAATCGGTATCGTCGCGCCCGACCAGGTAAAAATTATCGTGCGCCCAGGAAATTGTCCAGGTGATCCAGCTATGGCCGCCCCGCTTGTTCAGCACGCGGCACTCCAGGTGCGATATCCGGGGGCCGGGGTCTTCGGTATGCAGCAGGCTGTCGCTGACCCGCTGCAGGTCTTGGGGGTGTATCAATTCGCGCAGCGGCATCGCCAGGAACTGTTCTGGTGTCCAACCCAGGATGGTGCGAACGGCGGGGTTCACGCTGACGAAGCGGCCGTGCGCATTCGCCACGGCCAGCAGCTCGGGCGACAGGCGCCATATCCGGTCGCGTTCGGCAATGGCCGATTCGATGCGCTGCTCCAGGACGCGCGCATACTGCGACCGCTCGATGGCCTCGCACAGGCGCTCGGCCGTTTCTTCAATGAACCCGATATCGGCCCCCTTGAACGGCCGGCTGCGCTGCGCCCGCACATACAGCAGGCCGGTGGGCCAGCCCCAGCGACGCAACGGTATGGCGATGGCCATGGGGCTGGTGTCGCCCGCCGCCGTAGTCAGCAAGGGCGACAGATATGAGGTTCGGCCTTCATCGAAGGCTTGCTCGCATTCGCTGCCGAGTTGGCGGTGATCAAGGGACTCGCCTTCTTCTGCGGCCTGGTCCGACATCCAATGCGTGGCCACCTTGTCGAACTGGCCCCTGGCATCGAACTCCAGGATGGCCGTCACGCCAAGATCCAGTTGCCGGCCCAGCGCTTCACAGGCCGCATGCTCGATATCAGCCTGCTGGTGGATTTCGCGCATCTGGTCCACCAGCGACAACAGGAAGTTCTTGCGATGCTGCTCGGCCCACAGTTCTTCCTCGGCCGCCTTGCGACCCGTGATGTCCAGCACCAGCACCGTGATCCGGTCAGGCCCTTCTTTATGTACGTGGGCTTCGTACCAGGCTTGCTTGCCATGGACTGAGGCTGCCAGCTCGAACTGTGTCGATATGCCCGTCTCGACCACATTGGAAAAGGTTTCCATGATCATGTCGGGCACGCGCGGCATCATCTCGCGTAGCGTATGGCCCAGCGTCTGGCCGGCGTGCAAGCCGCTTTGCTGCTCAAAAGCGGGGTTGACTGCCAGGAAGCGGAAATCCGCGATCCGCCCCTTGGGGTCGCGCATGGCTTCGCTAAGAAAGAAGCCTTCCTGCATGCGCTCGAACATGCCGCGCCAGCGTTGATTGCTCTCGCGCAGGGCATGCTCGGTCTGTTGGCGCTCGATCGCCAGCGTGGCGACGCGGGTGACCAGCGCAATGGCGTCGATATCCCGCGGCGTGGGGATACGCACTGTGTGGTAATAGTTCGAAAAAATCCCCAGCAGCGTGCCGTCGGTACCCCTGATGGGGGTAGACCAGCAGCACCTCAAGCCGAACTTCAGGGCCACTTCGCGCCAAGGCAGCCAGTTGGAATGTGTGGCGATGTCGGCCACGTAGACCGGGCTGCCCAGGTATGCCGCGGCGCCCCAGGAAGCGACGTTCGCGCCGATTTCCACACCTTCGGTAGCCGCAAGGAACTCGGGCGGCAGGCTGGGGGCGATCTGGCCATGCAGGCGACCACCCACCTCATCGACAAACATGATCGATGTCATCAAGTCCGCGCTGGACTGCTGCTCGACAGCGCGCATGGCATCGCCCAATACGTCGGCCAATGGCGCGCCCGCGGCAATGCGCTGCAGCATGACGCGTTCGTCTTCCAGGCGCGCACGAATATCGGCCCAAGGATTGCTTACCCGGTCTTGCCTTGAGAACATCACACCCTCTATCGACATGCAGCAGGCGATTTGGCTCGAGCCTACCGGACGGCAGGACAGTATGCCTGGGCCGCGCCAAGAACACCGTAACACCACGCAACGCGGCAGCCGGCGCCCTCAGCATATGCCATGCCTGCCACCAGCCCGCCGCCACCGGTCCGGAAGTGGAATTCTTGCGTCGGTTGGTAAAAAAGACGGATGCCCGTCGTGGCGGGCGGCGACAGGTGCTGGGCATGGTTCTTGCATGCAGGAAGACAATGCCCAACGGAGAGCTACATGCCAGGTCAGGAATCGGTGGCGCGCCCACGCGCGACTCTCACGCTGCTGACAGTCAACGTCCATAAAGGCTTCACGCTCTTCAACCGGCGGTTCATCCTGCACGAACTGCGTGCTGCGTTGCGCGATGCCCGGCCCGACATCGTGTTCCTGCAAGAGGTCATCGGATCGCACCACCGGCATGCGCGCCAGCTCGCGGCCTGGCCTGCCACCTCGCAGTACGAATTCCTGGCGGACACCCTGTGGAGCGACTTTGCCTATGGGCGCAATGCCGTCTACCCGGATGGCGACCATGGCAACGCGGTACTGTCGCGCTGGCCCATCGTCCAGCACCAGAACCACGATGTTTCGGTAGGCAGCCACGAGAGCCGCGGCATGTTGCACTGCACTGTGCGCCACCCCGAGCTGGCGGACGACTTGCACCTGGTCTGTGTCCACCTGGGCCTGCGCGAGGCGCATCGCCAAGTGCAGCTCGGGCGCCTGTGCGCGCTGGTGCGCGGCATCGGCGCCCATGCACCGGTACTGATTGCCGGCGATTTCAACGACTGGCGGCGACGTGCCGGCCAATTGCTGTCGGCCTGCTCGGTACACGATGTATTCCGCACGGCGCTAGGACGCGAACCGCGCACATTTCCGGCCCAATGGCCCCTGCTGGCGCTGGATCGCATCTATGTACGCAACGTGGCCGCGGCACGGCCCGTGGCATTGGCATCCCGGGTCTGGCGCCATCTGTCCGACCATGCGCCGCTGGCAGCCGAGGTGCGGCTATGACCGCCGCCTGGCGCCACGGCAACACGGTATGCCTGCTGGAAAACGGCGAGGCATTCTTTCCCCGTGTGTTCGAGGCCATCCGGGCGGCCCGGCAGGAAGTCCTGCTCGAGACCTTCATCCTGTTCGACGACAAGGTCGGCCAGGAGCTGCGCCAGGCCCTGATCGAAGCCGCGCAGCGTGGCGTCGAGATCGATGTCACGGTGGATGGCTACGGCTCGGATTGCCTGGACGAAGCCTTCATTGGCGGGCTGACCGAAGCCGGCGTGCGCTTCCATATTTTCGACCCGCGCCCCAGGGTGTTCGGCTTTCGCGTCAACGCCCTGCGCCGCATGCATCGCAAGATCGTCGTGGTGGACAGCCAGGTCGCCTTCGTAGGGGGAATCAATTATTCGGCCGATCACCTGGCCGAATTCGGGCCGGATGCCAAGCAGGACTACGCAGCGCAATTACAGGGCCCCATCGTCGAAGACATCCGCCGCTTTGCCCGCGACGCGGTGCACGGCGGGCGGCGGCGGCGCTGGCCGCGGCGCCGCGGGCCGGCCCATGCGGCAAGCGGCGAAGGCGCGGCGCTGTTCGTCACGCGCGACAACGATCGCCATAGCACCGATATCGAACGCTACTATCGCGCCGGATTCCGTACGGCACAGCACGAGATCATTGTCGCCAATGCGTATTTCTTTCCTGGCTACCGGCTGCTGCGTGACCTGCGCAACGCCGCGCGCCGAGGCGTGCGGGTGCGCCTGATCCTGCAGGGCGAGCCCGACATGCCCATTGCACAACTGGCCGCCCGCACGCTGTACGACTACCTGCTGTCGGCCGGCGTGATCATCTACGAATATTGCGAACGGCCGCTGCATGGCAAGGTGGCCTGCATCGACGATGAATGGGCCACTGTGGGATCCAGCAACCTCGATCCGCTCAGCCTGGCATTGAACCTGGAAGCCAACGTGGTCGTGCGCGACCAGGCGTTCACCGCGGAACTGCGCGACTCGTTGGAAGAATTGATCCAGCGCCACTGCCGCCGCATCACGCCGCAGCACGGCATGAAACGCGTCCTGCGCCGGCTGTGGTTCGGGGTGGCGGTATTTCACTTCCTGCATCGGTTCCCCGCATGGGCCGCAGCCTTTCCATCGCGCGATCCTCTACTGCAGCGCGTCGAACCGCCGCAACCCACTGCACCTACCGACGAGGCCCGCCATGACTGAACGCAGCCGCCTGTTCCAGCGCTCGTCGTGGCGCGGGGTGCGCCACTTCTGGAAGCGTACCCGGCGCATCTGGACCGGCCTTTTCATGGTCGCCGCGATTGTGCTGCTGGCCAAGCTGGCGCGCGATGTGCAATGGCACGAGGTCTGGCAGGTATTGCGGGACATGCCCAATACTGCCTTGCTGGAAAGCGCCTGCCTGGTGCCCGTGGCCTATCTCACTTACACCGCGTTCGACCTGATCGGCCGCACCTACACCGGGCACAAACTCGGCACCGGCACCACGATGGCCGTGGCATTCGTCAGCTATACCGTCAACCTGAACCTGGGCGCCCTGGTGGGCGGCGTGGGGCTGCGCTTTCGCCTGTACGGCAAACTGGGCCTGCGCCTGTCGGTGATATCAAAGATACTGGCGATGAGCATCTTCACCAATTGGCTGGGCTACCTGTGGCTGTTCGGCGGCCTGTTCGCACTGCACCAGGCGCCTACGGCCTGGCAACTGAGCGACACGGCCCTGCAGATAGCCGGCGCTGCAATGCTGATCGTTGCCGCGAGCTACCTGGCGCTGTGCGCCTTTTCGCGCCGCCGGCGCCTGCGTATCGGCAAGCACCGCGTGCCGCTGCCCTCGCTGCGCATTGCCCTGCTGCAATCCGTCCTGTCGGTTCTGTGCTGGGGCGCAATCGCGGGCATCCTGTATCTGCTCTTCGAAAGGCAGGTTTCCTATACCTTGGTGCTGGCCGCGCTGCTGATCAGCAGTATTGCCGGCGCGCTGATCCATATTCCCGGCGGCCTGGGCGTGCTGGAAGCCGTTTTCGTGGCAATGCTGGCTTCCGAGGTGTCGCAGGCGCAGGTGCTGGGCACGCTGCTGGCCTATCGTGCGGTGTACTACCTGGCCCCCCTGGCCATCGCGCTGCTGCTATACGTCATGCTGGAAGCCCGCCTGCGCCGAGGCGGCAGCCGCAGCCAGGCGCGTGCCGGGAAATCCACCAGCGCGCCGGGGTAGGCAGCCCCTTGCCCGGCCCCCGGGGCACCGACAATTCAGGAAGATGTCAGGCATCTGGGCGCTCAATGACGGCATCAGGTCTTCAGAGCATTCCCCCCTCGGGGAAGCGCCATGGATCTCAGGTCCCCGGCGCGGCATGCTGTTTGCTGCCGGCTGCGCCATTCCGCCCTTGCCCCAGGATGCGACATGGACACGATCACACACGATGCCCCCCACGGGCACGACGCCCCGCACGGATGGCGCCGCTGGTTGTTCGCCACGAATCACAAAGACATCGGGACGATGTATCTCATCTTCTCGTTCGTCATGCTGCTCGAGGGCGGCGTGCTGGCCCTGCTGCTGCGCACCGAACTGTTCGAGCCCGGCCTGCAGTTCTTCCAGCCTGAACTGTTCAACCAGTTCACCACCATGCATGGCCTGATCATGATCTTCGGCGCCATCATGCCCTCGCTGGTGGGCTTCGCCAACTGGATGATCCCGATCCAGATCGGCGCGGCCGACATGGCTTTCGCACGCATGAATAATTTCAGCTTCTGGCTGCTGCCGGTGGCTGCCGTCATGCTGACTGCATCGTTCTTCGTGCCCGGCGGCGCCACCGCCGCGGGCTGGACGCTGTATGCCCCCCTGTCGGCGCAAATGGGCCCCGGCATGGACCTGGCCATCTTCGCCATCCACATCATGGGCGCCTCGTCCATCATGGGGGCCATCAATATCATCGTCACCATCCTGAACATGCGAGCGCCCGGCATGACACTGATGAAGATGCCGATGTTCTGCTGGACCTGGCTGATCACCGCCTTCCTGCTGCTGGCGGTCATGCCCGTGCTGGCCGCGGCGGTAACCATGGTGCTGACCGACCGCCACTTCGGCACCGGCTTCTTCAACGCCGCCGCCGGCGGCGACCCGGTGCTGTACCAGCACGTGTTCTGGTTCTTCGGGCACCCCGAGGTCTACATCATGATCCTGCCGGCCTTCGGCATCGTATCCATGATCGTGCCCACGTTCTCGCGCAAGAAGCTGTTCGGCTATGCATCCATGGTGTATGCCACTTCGGCCATCGCCGTGCTGTCGTTCCTGGTATGGGCGCACCATATGTTCACCACCGGCATGCCGGTCACCGGCCAGCTGTACTTCATGTACGCCACCATGCTGATCTCCATCCCCACCGGGGTGAAGGTGTTCAACTGGATCGCCACCATGTGGCGCGGCTCGCTCAGTTTCGAGACGCCCATGCTGTTTGCCATCGGGTTCATCTTCGTGTTCACCATGGGCGGCTTCACCGGCCTGATCCTGGCAATTGCCCCGATCGACATCCAGGTGCACGACACCTACTACGTGGTGGCGCACTTCCACTACGTGCTGGTGGCCGGTTCGCTGTTCGCCCTGTTTGGCGGCGCCTACTACTGGGTGCCCAAGTGGACGGGCCGCATGTACAACGAGAAGCTGGGCAAGCTGCACTTCTGGTCGACCATGATCTCGTTCAACGTCACGTTCTTCCCGATGCACTTCCTGGGCCTGGCCGGCATGCCGCGCCGCTATGCCGACTACGCCGCGCAGTTCACCACGTTCCATCAGGTGGCCACCATAGGCGCGTTCTGGTTCGGCCTGTCGCAGTTGCTGTTCCTGTACATCATCCTGTGTTGCTACCGCAACAAGGGCGATGCGGCGGCCGCGCAGCCATGGGAAGGCGCCGAGGGCCTGGAGTGGACCCTTCCGTCGCCGGCCCCCCACCATACCTTTGCCGTGCCGCCGGACATTCGCTAGGTTCAACCCCATGCGACCCGCCCACGCCATCACGGGTGCGCCGCCACCCCTGACACCCCCGACCCAGGCGGCGCCGGCAGGCGTTGCGCCGCCCGCCGGCGCTGGCACCGGCACCGGCACCGACATCGAGCAATGCTGGGTATTGAAGCGCAACTGCTGCGTCACACCGGGCCAATTCCTGCTGGGCATGGGCGGTACGGCGGCGATCGCGCTGCTCGTCAGCCTGTATTTCACCTTGCGCGGCCTGTGGCCCGTGGCTGTCTATGGCGCCGCGGAAATCCTGTTGATCGCGGGCGCCACGCTGTCTTTTGCCCGCCATGTGCGCGACGGCGAGACGGTGATACTGCTGGCCGACGGCCGCATGATCGTGGAAGTGCATTCGGGCGCCGCAACGACGCGCCATGTATTCAACCGTAACTGGGCACGGCTCGTGCGACGGCCCGATACGCCGGATACGCTCTGGCTGCACTACGGGTCCGTCCGCCTGCGGCTGGCGCGCCATGTGCCCAGCGAGCGGCGGCGCCATATCGAAACCGAGCTACGACATTCGCTACCCTGGCGCGGCCCCGCGCCCAGGTAACCGAATGCACCCTACGCGGGAGATCAACATGAGAGTCCGTTTGAAGAAATTACACGATCAGGTCATTGTCATTACCGGCGCCAGCAGCGGCATAGGCCTGGCAACCGCGCAGCTGGCGGCCCGCCAGGGCGCCAAGGTGGTGCTGGCCTGCCGCAACCAGCAGGCGCTGGACGATGTCGTGGCGGGCATACGCGCCGATGGCGGCGATGCCCTGGCGGTACCCGCCGACGTCGGGGTGGCCGCCGACCATGACCGCATCCTGGGCGCGGCCATCGAGCGCTACGGCCGGGTGGATACCTGGGTCAACAATGCGGGCGTATCCATTTTCGGACGCCTGGAAGACGTACCGGTCGAAGATCAACGAAAACTGTTCGACACCAATTACTGGGGTGTGGTGTACGGGTCCACCACCGCGGTGGCCCACTTGAAAAAACAGGGCGGCGCGCTGATCAACATGGGAAGCGAGGTGTCCGACCGCGCCATCCCGCTGCAAGGCGCCTATTCGGCCTCGAAACATGCCGTCAAGGGCTACACCGATGCGCTGCGCATGGAACTCGAGGCCGACGGTGCTCCCGTATCCGTCACCTTGATCAAGCCGGCCTCGATCGCCACCGGGTACGCCGAGCACGCCCGCAATTACATGGACGTGGAGCCGCGCCTGCCGCCGCCGCTGTATGCGGCCGACACCGTGGCGCAAGCCATCCTGTATGCCGCCCAGCATCCGCAGCGCGATATTTTCGTGGGCAGCGCCTCGAAGGCAATGTCTTCGGTGGGCTTGCGCATGCCTGGCCTGGCCGACCGCATGGCTGGCTGGCTGATCCGCAACCAGCGCAGCGATGCGCCCGCCGGCGAGCGCGCCGATGCACTGTACGAAGCCGGCACGCCGGCAGGCGGCGACACGGCCCGCGACGGCGCCCGGGTGCCACACGTGCGCAAGACCAGCATGTACACCCATCTATCCACCGGCGGGCGGGGTTTGCTGTGGGCAGGCGCCACCGTGTTGATCTGCGGCACGGTACTCGGCGCCGCCCGTGGAAGGCGCTGGCACTGACAAGCCCACCCCCGAAGCGCTTGCCAGGGGTCAGGCTCCGAAGGTGCCTGACCCCGTTGTGTACAGACGATAGTGCGCGCCCATTACTTGTATGATGATCACCGTCCCGCCGCGGCGGCGGTCATCTTTCAATTTGGCGCGAAACCATCTCATGACTACCGGGAAAGACACCATCGGCATGATAGGCGTGGGCCTGATGGGCCACGGCATCGCCAGCAATATCGTCAAGCACGGCTATTCCCTGGTGCTGCTGGACCACCCCGGCAACCAGCCGGTCGACGACCTGCTGGCGGCCGGCGCAGCCAAGGTGGCCAGCCCGGCGCAAATCGCGCGGCAAGCCAATGTGGTCATCCTGTGCGTGACTGGCACGCCCCAGGTCGAAGACGTCTTGTTCAGCCCCGACGGCCTGTTGCAGGGCCTGCGCCCGGGTACCATCGTTATCGATTGCTCGACCGCCATCCCCTCTTCCACCGTGCGCATCGCCCAGGCCGTGGCCGAAGCCGGCGGGCAGTTCCTGGACGCCCCCATGACCCGCACGCCCAAAGAGGCCGCCCAAGGCCGGCTGAATCTCATCGTGGGCGGCGAGCGCGCCCTGTACGAGCGCTGCGAACCGCTGCTGCGCTGCTATGCCGAGAACATCATGCATGCCGGCCCAGTAGGTTCCGGCCACCGCATGAAGCTGATCCACAACTATGTCTCGCTGGGCTGCGCCGCCGTGATTGCCGAGGCAGCCGCCTGCGCGCAGCGTTCCGGCATCGAGGCCTCGGTATTGGTCGATATTCTCTCCAAGGGCGGCGGCGGCGGCGTGGCGCTGGAACGCATGCGCCCCTTCCTTGAATCAGGCGACGACTCGGGGCTGCGCTTCTCGCTGGCCAATGCCCGCAAAGACCTCGATTACTACACCACCATGGCGCAAGAAGCCGGTGCGGCCCACGGCGCGGCCGATGCCATCGGGCAATTGTTCGACCGCGGCGCGCAAGCCAGCCCGCCCCAGACCACCGTTCCGCACCTGGTCTCGCTGCTGGCCACTGATCCTCCCTGATTGTTGCGCCGTTTTCCCAGGTGCATTGCGCCATTGGGTCGACTGGGTATAAGCTGAAAAAGGCCATGCAAGTTGGCGCGAGCTCGCGGCGCGCGCCGGGCCAGCGTCCGAACCTGCTGTCCGTCACGACCCAAAGGGGGAAGATCTTGCAGAACAACACCGCACGCGTTGCGCCGGTTACGTTCATCGGCTCGGCCATCATTGCGTTGGGGCTCATCATCTACGCGGTCATGGCGCCCGACTCGGCGGCCTCGCGCTTCGACGCCGTCAACACCTGGATCATCAACGAAGCCGGCTGGTTCTACATGCTGTCGGTCGGCATCTTCGTCATCTTCCTGCTGGGCCTGGCCATGAGCCGGCTGGGCACCGTCAAGCTGGGCCCGGATGACTCGGTGCCCGACTACAAGTACGGTACCTGGGTCGCCATGCTGTTTAGCGCCGGCATGGGTATCGGCATCGTGTTCTACGGCGTGGCCGAGCCCATCATGCACTTTTCGCAGCCGCCCGATGCCGCGCCGCGCTCGGTCGAAGCGGCCCGCGAAGCCATGGAGATCACCTTTTTCCACTGGGGCGTGCATGCCTGGGCCATCTATGCCGTGCTGGGCCTGGCCATGGCTTACTTCGGCTATCGGCGCGGCATGCCGCTGGCCATCCGCTCGGCCTTCCATCCCATCCTGGGCGATCGGGTGTACGGCCCCATCGGCGATTTCATCGACATCTTCGCGGTAGTCGGCACGCTGGCCGGCCTGGCCACTTCGCTAGGCCTGGGCGTATCGCAATTGAACGCCAGCATGAGCTACCTGATGGGCGTGCCGCAAACGCTGGGTACGCAGCTCATCCTGATCGGCATCGTCACCATTCTTGCCACCATTACGGTCGCCACGGGGCTGGACAACGGCATACGGCGGCTCAGCGAGTTCATCATCCTGGTATCCGTGGGGCTGATGCTGCTGATCCTGATCCTGGGCCCCACCCGCTTCCTGTTGCAGGCGTTCGTCGAGAATATCGGCCTTTACCTGCATGCCTTCGTCGCCCGCACCTTCCACATCAGTGCCTATGAACCCAATGACTGGATGGGCAAGTGGACGCTGTTCTACTGGGGCTGGTGGATATCCTGGTCGCCCTTCGTCGGGATGTTCATCGCGCGCATTTCGCGCGGGCGTACCATCCGCCAGTTCCTGGTGGGCGTGCTGTTCGCCCCGGCCGGCTTCAGCTTCATCTGGTTCACGGTCTTTGGCGACCTGGCGATCTGGCTGGATCAGAACGTGGCCGCCGGCGAGATCTCGCGCACCGTTGCGGGCAACCTGCCGATCGCGCTGTTCACCGTGTTCGACTATCTGCCCTGGTCGGGCCTGCTGGCCTGGATTACCGGCCTGCTGGTGGCCGTGTACTTCGTGACGGCTTCCGACGCCGGGGCGCTGGTGGTGTCCATGATCACCTCGAAGGGGGATGAAGAGCCGCCGCTGTGGCTGCGCATCTTCTGGGCGCTGGCATGCGGCGGCGTGGCCGCCGGCCTGCTGCTTGCCGGCGGGCTCGAGGCAGTGCAGTCGGCCGCCGTCATCGCCGCCCTGCCGCTATCGGTCGTGATGGTGCTGATGTGCTACGGAATACTCAAGGGGTTGAACGACGAGGTCGTCATCAATCTGAGCCGCAGCCTGCCCACGGCGCCGCTGATCGCCTCTCAGGGCGGCCTGTCCTTGCGGCAACGCCTGCACAGCATCGTCAGCCATCCCACCAAGGCGCAGGCCAATGCCTTTATCGACCAGACCGTGATGCAGGCCTTCGAACAGGTGGCAACCGAACTGAAGAAGCGCGACATCGCCACCGAAGCCGTGCGTCTCGAAGATGGCGCGCAGCTTACGGTGCAGCATGGCGGTACCGCCGAGGACTTCATCTACGCCGTGCGGCTGGTCGGCCAACCCATACCCGCTTTCGCGCTCAGCGATGGCGCCCGGCGCGAAGGCGAGAAACGCCGCTACTACCGCACCGAGGTCTTCCTGAACAAGGGCGGGCGCGGCTACGACATCCACGGTTATCACACCGATCAGGTCGTGGCCGACCTGGTCAATCACTACGACCGCTTCCGGCATTACCTGCATTCGCTGGAACCCGGCGCGCCCGGCTGAACCGCGCCGCCTTGTGACGGGCGGGCGCAGGCACTACCATGGATGCAAGGGCACGCACGCGGGCCCGCCTCCAGGAGCGCCGCAATGCCGCATTCCAGGTTACGCCCCACGCCACGCGCCGGCCCCGTCCGCGGGTTGCTGTGCGCGGCGGCCTGGTTATGGCTGGCGGCCGCCGCCCTGGTGCTGGCGCCAGCCCAGGCCCCCTTGGCCGCGTCGGGCCAGCCTGCCCCTGTGGTCATGCTGCAACTGCAGGGCGCGGTCGGCCCCGCCACCACTGAATACCTGCGCCGCGGCCTGGCCGATGCCGATGCGCGGCGCGCAGCGGCCGTGATATTGCGCATCGATACTCCCGGCGGCCTGGCATCGTCCATGCGCGACATCGTACGCGCCATCATCGCCTCGCCGGTGCCCGTGATCGGCTACGTGGCCCCTGGCGGCGCGCAGGCGGCCAGCGCGGGCACCTACATTCTCTATGCCTGCCATGTGGCTGCCATGGCCCCCGGCACCAACCTCGGTGCCGCCACGCCGGTGCAGATGGGCGGCGGGGGCCAGGCTGACGACAACAAGCAGCACAAGCCGGGCGAGCGCGCCGACGACCAGCCAGAGCCCCCCTCCCGCCCCGATGCGCACGAGCGCAAGGCCGTCAATGATGCCGCGGCATTCATTCGCAGCCTGGCCGAACTGCGTGGCCGCAATGTCGAATGGGCCGAGGAAGCGGTACGCGGCGCGGCCAGCCTGGCCGCGCGCGAGGCCCAGCAGCAGAAAGTGATCGACCTGGTGGCCAGCGACACGCAAGACCTGCTGAACCAGGCCCATGGCCGCGAAGTACGGGCCAATGCCTCGATCATCACACTGGCCACGCGCGACGCGTCCGTGATCGAACTGCAGCCCGACTGGCGTACCCGCGTGCTGGCCGTCATCACCGATCCCAACATCGCCTATATCCTGCTGCTGCTGGGCATCTACGGCATCTTGTTCGAGATGATGAATCCAGGCGCCATATTGCCGGGAGCGCTTGGCGCCGTGGCCTTGGTCACCGCCCTGTTCGCCTTGAACATGCTGCCCGTCAGCTACGCGGGGCTGGGCCTGGTGCTGCTGGGCATCGCGCTCATGGCAGCCGAGGCATTCACGCCCACGCTGGGCCTGCTGGGCGCCGCCGGCGTGGCGCTGTTCGCCTTTGGGTCGCTGTTCCTGTACGACACGCAGGCCGCCGACTTTTCTCTGTCCGTACCGTTGGTCATCGGGGCGGCGGCCGCCAGCGCCCTGCTGCTGTTCCTGATCTTTTTCACGGCGCTGCGCGCCCAGCGCCGGCGTGTGGTTTCCGGCGACAGCACCCAGGCTGGCCAGCCGGTCGAAGTGCTGTCCTGGCATGGCCACAGCGGACTGGTGCGGGCCGGCGGCGAGACATGGCAGGCGCGCTCGGAAGCGCCCCTGGCGCCCGGCCAACAGGCGGTTATCGAATCGCGCAAGGGCCTGGTGCTGGTCGTACGCGGCCCGGCCCCAAAACAGGAGAAACCCGCATGACCTTGATCGCTTATCTCATCGCCGCGGCACTATTGGTGCTGCTGCTTGTTTCCATGATCCGCGTGCTGCGCGAATACGAGCGGGGGGTCGTGTTCACCCTGGGACGCTTCACCGGCGTGAAGGGGCCGGGGTTGATCGTCCTGATTCCCCTCGTGCAGCAGATGGTACGGGTCGAATTGCGTACGGTGGTGCTGGATATTCCCACGCAGGACATCATCTCGCGTGACAACGTGTCGGTAAAAGTCAATGCGGTGCTGTATTTCCGGGTCGTGGATGCCGACCGCGCGGTGATCCAGGTCGAGCATTACATGGACGCCACCAGCCAACTGGCCCAGACCACGCTGCGCTCGGTACTGGGCAAGCACGACCTGGACGAGGTGCTGTCCGAACGCGACAAGCTCAACGCCGACCTGCAGGAAATCCTGGACCGCCAGACCGAAGACTGGGGCATCAAGGTAGCCACCGTCGAGATCAAGCATGTGGACATCGACGAAAGCATGGTGCGTGCCATCGCCCGCCAGGCCGAAGCCGAGCGCAACCGCCGCGCGCGCATCATCAACGCCGAAGGCGAACAGCAGGCCGCCGAGAAATTGGTCGAGGCTGCGCGCACGCTGGCCACCACGCCCGAGGCGATGCAACTGCGTTATCTGTCCACCCTGTATGACATCGCCGGCGACAAGAGCTCGACCATCGTGTTCCCCGTGCCCGTCGACCTGCTGCGGCGCCTGTTCGATCGGCCCGGCAACTGAGGCTGGACGCGGTCGGCCTACCCCGCGTGCCCGGCAGCCCGGGCCGTCTCGGGCCACTGGGCGGCTTGCAGCAGCCGGGCCTGGTGCAGATGCTGCTGCAGCATCGGTACCACGCTGGCGGCGTAAGCCTGGATTTCCGGGTCCTTGCTGTCGCGCACTGCCTGCTTGAACAGCGCCAGCACGGCCGCCTGGCCATCCACCGCCACCTTCTCCAGGTATAGCGCATCGAAGGCGCCGGACGGCACCTGCTGCAATTCACCCAGCACGGCATGCTGCTCTGCGCCAATCGCGCCGGGTACGGCGCGCGACTTGGCCGCGGCAAGCGCCATGAGCCGCGCGCGGGCCTCTGCATGGTCGCGCATCACGGCTTGCGCATAAGTCCGCACTTCATCGCGCGAAGCCCGCTGCAGGGCCAGGTCCCCCGATCTCAGTTCGAACAAGCCCGCCCGTGTTGCGGCTTCCATGAACAGCCGGTCTGCGTGCCCGAGTGCGGCCGACGATGCATATGCCTGTATGCCCAGAATAATGGCCGCGGCAGCGGCGGCCGTGCTGCCTGCCATTTTCCATGGATTCATGTCGGCCCCCTTGGGGATACCCGCTGCTTGCGGGCTGGGCAGTCCCAGCAACCGGCATGCCCGCCAGGCCGGCGGCACGCCAGGCGACCCGGCAGCCCAGGCTGGTCAGGCCAAACCAGGTCAGGTCAGGAGCGGTTGTCCACGGGCGGCGCCCCGGGGGTCTGCCGCCCCGGGTCGCGAACGTCCTCGGCATCCACGCCCGGCGGAATACGGACCTTGGCGCCGGCACGATTGGGATCGGCGGGCCGGTCACTCAGGGTGCGGTCGGTATCGCGCCGCCGCATGCGTTCGTCTTCTTGTTCGCGGCGGTCGCGCGGGGGTTGGTCGGTCGAGGGCTTATCGGCATTCGGCATGGTGCGGCTCCAGAAAAAAGAAACGCCCACGCCCGCCGCAATTGGCGTTCCCGGCCGGGCACGCGGTTTGCAGTGCAGCCGGGGCGCCATGTGGCGCACCTGTCAACGGGAGTACATCATGGTTCTGGCCCTATTCCGTGTTTCGCCCTTTTCCTTCCATGCTGCGCCGCGTCAGCCTGGCCTGGGCCCCAGCGACTCGTCGGATTCAGGCAGCGATTTGCCTGGCACGGCGGGAGAACACGACACCGATTCGCAAGGCACGGGCGAACGGGAAAGCGTAGAACCCTCGCTCGAGGACGATACCGGCACCGACATCGAGGCGGACCGCGTGGTCGACGAAGACGAAGCTGGCCTGGCGCATTCGCGTCCCGATCCTGTGCGTAACGGCGGCAAACCCGACTAGGCGCGGCTGGGCGCCTGCATTGTTCTTCGTCTAGGGAGACCGGCCATGGATGTCGATTGGCCAGAGCTATTCCGGCTGACTGTGCCACCGCTGGAATTGATCGTGCGCGGCTCGGTCATGTACTGGTTCATTCTGATTTTGCTGCGCGTGGCCGGCCGGCGCGATGTCGGGTCGCTGGGCATAGCCGACATGCTGGTGCTGGTCCTGATCGCCGACGCCGCCCAGAACGGCATGGCGGGCCAATACGAGTCGATTACCGACGGTGCCATCCTGACTGCCACCATCGTGGGCTGGGTGGCCTTGATCGACCGCTTGACCTATTTCATGCCCTGGCTGGGGCGCCTGCTGGAAGCCGACAAGGTTTGCCTGGTTCGGGACGGCCGGATGATTCGACGCAGCATGCGGCAAGAGTACATTACGCCCGAAGAACTGATGAGCGAACTGCGGCAACACGGCGTCGAAGACCTATCGAACATTCGCCGGGCCTACATGGAGCCCGACGGCAACATCAGCGTGCTGAAACGGCCCGCCGCCAACTGACGACACAAGCGGTATGCCGTCTGTGCGGCCCGCTTTCCTCTGGCCGGCGTACCAAGCGGCTTCCCTGCACTTCTTACACAACACCGTAAGAAACGACTGCGCACGGCATGTCGAAGGCCTTGCTTCCCTATGGCACAGAGTTGGCACGGTTCTTGCATGATTTCTTTCTGCATAGACAGCAAGTGCCTATTGCACGCCTGCAGCCTGAAAGGAGACGACTTTGATCCACGCAGTCCATGAGTTGCGCCTGCACCAGCACACCGCGCTAACCCCCCGCCTGCAGCAATCGGTCAAGCTGCTGCAGATGTCGGCCCTGGAATTCAACCAGGAAGTGCGCCAGGCGCTGGTTGAAAACCCGTTCCTGGAAGAAGACGAGGAAGTCGCCGCGGCGTCGCCCCACACCCATGACGGCGCCAATGCGGATAGCACTGCCGAACAGGCCCCCGCGGTGACGCCGCCGGCTTCGTCTGGCGAAGGCGGCAATATGCCGGAGTACTCCGGAGACTATCCGTCCTCGCGGCGCACCCATGACGGCGCGCCGATGGATATGGGCCAATGGGTAGGAGCATCGGTATCGCTGCACGAACGCCTGGACCAGGAACTGCGCACTTATCGCCTGTCGCCGCGCGACCGGCTGCTGGCGCAATACATCGTGCAAGCCCTGGATGAAGACGGCTACTTGCGCCAGCCGCTGCAAGAGCTGGCCGACAATTCCGTATTCGGCGCGCCTCCCGATGAAAGCGAGTGGCGTGCTGCGCTGTGCCTGGTTCAGCAACTCGACGTGCCTGGCCTGGGCGCGCGCGACTTGCGCGAATGCCTGACGTTGCAGCTTCAGGTACTGGACACCCAACGAGCCGGCGTGGCCCTGGCGCGCCGCATCGTCGAGCAGCACCTGGACATCATGGCACGGCACGACTACGAAGCCTTGCAACGGGCCATGGGCTGCAGCGAGACTGAGCTGCGGCAGGCGTGCGACGTGGTGCGTTCGCTCGATCCGAGGCCCGGCCGGCGCTATGACCAGGCACCGCCCGCCTACATCGTGCCCGACGTCATCGTGCGCAAGGAAAGCGGCCAATGGCGCGTGCACTGCAACCGCGGCGCCGTGCCCCAGCCGCGCCTGCATCGCGTCTATGCCGACCTGTTCCGCACCACCCGCTATCGCGACCGCGGCCCGATGGCGCAAGAACTACAGGAAGCCCGCTGGCTGGTACGCAATGTCGAACAACGCTACAGCACCATCCAGCGCGTGGCCGAGGCCATCGTGCGCATGCAGCACATGTTCTTCGAATACGGCCCGGTGGCGCTGCGCCCGTTGATGCTGCGGGAAGTGTCGGCCGAACTCGACATTCACGAATCGACCGTGTCCCGAGCCACTGCCAACAAGTACATGGCCACGCCCATGGGTATCCTGGAATTCAAGTACTTCTTCTCGCGCGAACTGGCCACCGACACCGGCGGCTCGTGCTCGGCCGGCGCCGTGCGCGCCCTGATCGGCGAACTGATCGACAACGAAGATCCCCGCATGCCGCTGTCCGACGTGGCGCTGGCCAGCAAACTGGCGTCCGACGGCATCGTGGTGGCGCGCCGTACGGTGTCGAAGTACCGTGCCCAGATCAAGCGGCCGTCAGCCGAAATGCGGCGGCAATACTGACCTGCGCCTGTCCGTCCAAGCAGCAATAGCGGCGCCCGCGGGCGCCGCTGCCGCTATCGCGCTACCGTTGCGCTACTTGCTGCCGCCGGTATTGGGCATCTTCGGATCCGAGGTGCCCGGCTCCTGGCGGTTCGGCACCTGGTTCTGGTCCGTAGGCATGCCGGTCTGGCTGCCGGGCGCACCCGACTGATCGCCAGTGGTGCCGGTATCCATGTGGCCTTGGGAACCTGAACCCATCGAGCCCTGGCTACGGTGCGCAGGGTCGGTTTCGCCGGCCGGCGGCACTTGACCGGGAGGCACCGGTGTGTTGGGCGGCACGGCAGACCCGTCATTCGGTGTCGTCGATGGCGACGTGCTCGATGGGTTGCCGGTGTCGGGCGTGGACTGCGCGTATGCGCCTCCCGCCATGCCGCCCATCAGGGCCATGGCCGCGGCCAAGGAAAGTAGTTCACGCTTCATGTGAGTCTCCAAACGGTGTAAGAGCAGGTGGTACCGCAAGCTCCATGCCTGCGATCGGGCGGGCCGGCGCAGGGGCAACGGCCCGCAATGTTGCAGGAAGCGGTAAATCTGCCCGAACGGCGCAGGCACGCTATTTGCCTTCCGGTGGCAGGCGCCGCATCAGGCGGCCCGCCACCATCAAGGAGCAACCATGTTCACTTCCCGCGTTCTCCACGGCCTGGGCGCCGTCATCCTGGCCGCCATGCTGGCCGCTTGCGCCGCGCAAGACGGGCATCGCAGCGCCGGCCAATACACCGACGACACGGCCACCACTGCACGCGTCAAGGCCGCGCTGGTACAGGCCGACGGCGTCTCGGCCGCCGACGTGCAGGTGGAAACCTATGGCGGCGTGGTGCAATTGAGCGGCTTCGTTCCCAGCCAGGATGCTGCCACGCAGGCGGTCAATGCGGCACGCGGCGTCGACGGCGTGAAAGAAGTGCGCAACGACATCCAGGTACGCGGCAGGCAGTAGGCCCGGCCTAGCCATTGACGATCTGGCCGCCGTTCGGATGCATGACCTGCCCCGACATATAGCTTGCGTCATCGCTGGCCAGGAATACAAAGCAAGGCGCGACCTCGTCCGGCTGCCCGGGCCGCTTCATCGGCGTGTTTTTGCCGAAAGACTCCAGGCTGTCTGGCGGAAAGGTCGATGGAATCAATGGCGTCCAGATCGGCCCGGGCGCCACCGCGTTGACCCGGATGCCGCGCTCGGCCAGGGCCGTCGACAATGAACGCGTAAACGCAACGATGGCGCCCTTGGTGGCCGAATAGTCGATCAGTTGCGGGTTGCCGTGATAGGCCGTCACCGACGCCGTATTGACGATCGCCGCGCCCTCTCGCATCAAGGGCAGGATTTCCTGGGTCAGCCTGAACATGGCAAAGAAGTTGGTGCGAAACGTGCGCTCGAGCTGCTCGCGCGCGATGTGCTCGAACGACTCCACCACATGCTGCTCGGCGGCATTGTTCACCAGCACGTGCACCCGGCCGAACTCCTGGCGGGCCAGTTCGACCACTTGCCGCAGATGGGCCTCGTCGCCCAGATCGCCGGCGATCAACAGGCAGCGCCGGCCGGTCTCTTCCACCAGGCGCCGGGTTTCGCGCGCATCTTCGTGCTCTTCCAGGTAGGTGACCAGCACATCGGCCCCTTCCTTGGCGTACGCCACCGCCACCGCCCGGCCGATACCGCTGTCGCCGCCCGTGATCACGGCGCATCGTTCGCGCAGTTTGCCGGCGGCCTGATAGGCGCGCTCTTCACCCTGCGGCGGGGGTTGCATGCGCTCCTGGCGGCCGGGCTGGGCCTGGCGGCGGGGCTTGCCGTCATCGCTGGCCTGGGGGGTTCGGGGGGTAGGCATGGGCTGTTCTCCGGTGTTGGGTTGGCGCGAAAGTGCGCCGCTGCCCACGCCAGGCGCAAACTCCATGCCGACCTATGGTTTTCCCCAGTTTGAGGCGGGCTGGGTGTGCTGTAGAGTCAGTGGCCTGACCACTAGACCATCAGGCAGCCAGGCACTATGAGCACCTTCCAAGCCGTCGCCACCACCCGGCTGTACCGCATGATCGCCGACCAGATCGCCGGACGGATCCGGGCAGGCGATTTCCCGGCCGGCACGCGGCTGCCGGCCGAGCGCGACCTGGCCGAACAGTTGCAGGTCAGCCGCGCCTCGATTCGCGAAGCGCTCATTGCCTTGGAAATCGAGGGCTACGTCGAAGTGCGGGTGGGTACGGGCGTATTCGTGGCCATGCCGCGCGAAGACGGCAAGTACGGGCAGCCCGCCGCCATCGAGGCGCCTGCCGCCGAACCGACCGACATCGGTCCGTTCGATCTGCTGGAAACGCGCTTGCTGCTCGAGCCCGAATGCGTGGCCCTGGCTGCGCAGCGAGGTTCGCCGGCCCAGATCGCCGCCATCCAGGCCGCGCACGCCGGCATGTCGCTGACCGATTCGCCCGGCAAGCACGACCGCGCCTTTCACAGCGCCATCGCCGATGCCTGCGGCAACGCCGCGCTAGCGGCCGCCATTTCGCATATCTGGCAGCTCAGTATTGCCAGCCCGGTATTCAGCCGGCTGGAAAAGCATTTCGTCACCACGCAGGTCTGGCAGGCCGCCCGGCAAGAGCACGACCGCATCCTGGCCGCCATCGTCGACCGCGACCCCATCCGCGCGCGCCATGCCATGCACGACCACCTGGTCGGCATCCTGGCCCGGCTGCGCGAAGACTTCGGCAGCGGCGGCATCCGGTAAAGCCGCTACCCAGTACCCCAACGGCCATTACTCCAATACACAACATATCAAGGTGAAATCATGCAGCTGACCCGAACCCTTGCCGCCTTGCTGGCGGCCGCCGGCCTGTCGCTCGCGGCGGCTCCCGCCGCGCATGCGCTGGACATCAAACTGGGCCACGTGCTGGCCCCCAGCCATAGCTGGAACAAGGCAGCCGAGGGCTTCGCCGCCGAGGTCAAGCAAAAGACCGACGGCCGCGTGAACTTCGTGCTGTTCCCCAGCGGCCAGCTGGGCAACGAAAAAACCATGCTGGAAGGCCTGCAGATCGGCAGCCAGGGCGCCGCCATCATAGGCTCGGGATCGCTGCAGCCCATCGAGCCCAAGTTCGGCATCGTCGAACTACCCTACACCTGGACCAGCGCCCCGCAAGCCTATGCGGCCTACGACGGCGAACTGGGCGCGGCGCTGGCGAAGCTGGCCGCTGCCAAGAACCTGGTGATCCTGTCGTGGTGGGAAAACGGTTTTCGGCACCTGACCAACAACCGTGGCCCCATCAACACTCCCGCCGACCTGCAGGGCCTGAAAACCCGGGTCACGCCGGACAAGATGCGGCTGGATACCTTCACGGCGCTGGGCGCCAATCCGGCGCCGCTGGCCTTCGGCGAACTGTATTCGGCGCTGCAGCAGAAAGTGTTCGATGCCCAGGAAAACCCCCTGTCCATCATCTATACCTCGTCGTTCTTCGAGGTGCAGAAATACCTGTCGCTGACCGGCCACGTCTGGGGGCCGGCCAGCCTGATCCTGGCCAAGCACACCTGGAATCGCATTTCGCCCGAAGACCAGAAGGTCGTGCAGGCGGCCGCCGACAAGTGGCGCGACGAACAGCGCAAGATGATCACGCAGAGCGATGCCGACTTCATCGCCCAGCTGAAAGAAAAAGGCATGCAGGTCAATGAGGTCGACAAGGCCCCGTTCATCGCTGCCGTGGCGCCGGTCTGGAAGACCTACGAGCCCGTCTATGGTCCCGAGCTCATGGGCATCCTGCAGCAATACCGCAAGGGCCAATAATGCTGCTGCGCCTTGCCGACCTGCTGTCCTGGGCCAGCAAGGCCATCGCCGCCGTGGCGGTGGCCGTGCTGGCCGGGTTGATCACCTACGTGGTGTTCCAACGCTTCGTCACGCATGACACGCCGCACTGGGCCGAGGAACTGCCGCGCCTGGTGCTGGTATGGGCTGCCTTCGTAGGCGGGATCACCTGCAGCCATGAACGCAGCCACCTGATGGCCGGCCTGCTGCCGTTCTTTGTGCGCAGCCCGCGCATACTGGCCCGCGTCGAACGCTTGAACCAGGTGCTGATCATCGTGGGGCTGGCCGTGCTGGGGTACGCAGGCTGGCAATTGGCGCAACTGACCATGGACCAGACGCTGCCCGCCCTGGATGTCTCGGCAGGCACCGTCTACCTGGCGCTGCCCGTGGCTTGCGCGGCGGCCGTGCTGGTGCACCTTGCGCAATTGTTCGCGGCCCCGGCGGCCGCGTCGAAGGAATAACAAGATGTCTACGGGTGCCCTCTTTCTCATGGGCGTGTTCACCATCACGGTGCTGATCGACATGCCCATCGCCTTCGGGCTGGTGCTGTCGTGCCTGGCCTACCTGGCCGTCTACGACACCGCGCCCATGATGCTGGCGGCGCAGCAATACGTGTCCGGGCTGGACAGCTTCACGCTGCTGGCCATTCCGCTGTTCATCCTGGCCGCCCAGTTGATGAACGGTGCGGGGCTGACGCAGCGCATCGTGCGCCTGTGCGCCGCCATTGTCGGCGATATACGCGGCGGGCTGGCCGTGGTGGCGGTGCTGGCCTGCCTGATGTTCGGCGCGCTGTCGGGCTCGGGCGTGGCCGACGTGGTGGCCATCGGCAGCCTGCTGCTGCCCGCCATGGCGCGCAGCGGCTATGACAAAGGCTTCAGTTGCGCCCTGGTGGGCAGCGCCGGGGCCGCGTCCACCATCATCCCGCCCAGCATCGTGCTGATCGTGTACGGCACCATTACCGATACCTCGGTGGGCAAGCTGTTCCTGGCGGGCATCATCCCGGGCATCATGCTGGGCGGCTCGCTGATCGTGGTGGCGATCTGGCAGGCCCGCAAGCACAACTGGGCCGGCGGAGCGCCCTTCAGCTGGGCCGAACTGCGGACCGCGCTGGTCGAGGCCGTGCCGGCGCTGATGGTGCCGGTACTGATCATCGGCGGCATCCGCCTGGGCATCTTCACCGCTACCGAGGCCGCCTCCAGCGCCATCGTGTATGCCTTGCTGATCGGTTTCTTCTGGTATCGCACGCTCAGCCTGCGCGCGGTATGGGAAAGCCTGAAATCCACCGGCGAAGGCAGCGCGTCGATCCTGCTGCTGATCGGCGCATCGGCGCTGTTCGCCTGGATCCTGGTGGCCGAGCAGGTGCCGCAAGCGCTGTCGCAACTCTTGGTGAACTGGACCGACAGCAAGACCGCCGTGCTGCTGGTCCTGACGGTGGTATTGCTGCTGCTGGGCACCTTCATGGAGGCCATTCCGGTCATCATCATCGTGGCCCCGGTCGTCATGCCGGTGCTGGCGCACTACCAGATCGACCCGGTGCATTTCGGCATCCTGCTGTCCATCAACATGGCCATCGGCGCAAACACGCCGCCGGTGGGGGTGGACTTGATGGCGGCCTGCAAGATCGGCGGCATCAACATGATGCAGACCCTGCGCCCGCTGACCTGGATGATGCTGGCCATGACTTCCGTCATGCTGTTGCTTACCTTTGTCCCCGAACTGGTCCTGTACCTGCCCAGGCACGTCCAATGAAACCCGTCTCTGCTCCTTTCCGCCCGGCGCGCCTGCGCCGCAGCTGGATGTTCGTGCCCGGCCTGGACGCAGCCGCGCAACAGGCCGGCCTGGATAGCGGCGCGGACGTACTGGTGGCCGATCTGGAAGAGTTCACCGCGCCAGCCGACCGGCCCGCCGCGCGCAACCGCATCGTGGCTCTGATGACACTGTGCCGCGCGCGCGGCACGGTGGCCGCGGTGCGCATCAATACTTTGGCCGGCGATGGGCTGGACGACCTGCGTGGTGTCATGGCCGGTGCGCCGGATGCCATTTTCCTGCCGCACGCCGAAAGCGCCGCGCAGATCCTGGCGTTGGACCAGGCTATCGCGGCCTGCGAGGCGCAATGGGGCCTGCCCGCCGGACGTACCGAAATCGTGCCTACCCTGGAATCGGCGCGCGGCGTCAGCCGCGCACTGGACATCCTGGGCGCCAGCCCGCGCATCAGCGCCTGCCTGCTGGCCGCAGAAGACCTGACGGCCGACCTGGGCGCCGAACGCGGCCCCGACGGCATCGAACTGCATGCGCTGCGCAGCCGCTTCCTGGTCGACTGCACGGCCGCCGGATGCGTCGCCATCGACTGTCCGTTCAACTACCGCGATCCGCAGGCGCAAGCCGCCGATCTGCGTTGGGCACGCCGCATCGGCCTGAAATCCAAGTGCGCCGTCTATGCCGAACAGGTGGCGGCCATTCACGCCGCATTCACGCCCAACGCGGCCGAAGTGCGCTCGGCGCAAGCGCTGACCCTGGCCTATGAAGCACAGCGGCGCGGCGAGCCGGACGCCGGCGCCCGCATCGACCCACCCGACTACAACACGGCGCGCCGCCTGCTGGCACGCCACGCCGAATTCGAGAACTGGCATGCCGCCACCCAGGCAACGCCCAGTCCAGGAGACCCTGTATGACCCGCGCCTTCCCGCCCGCCCGCAACGGCGGCCAGATCCTGGTGCAGCAGTTGCGCATCCACGGCGTACGCCGCCTTTTCATGGTGGCCGGCGAAAGCTACCTGCCTTGTATCGACGCCCTGAACGACCATACCGACGCGATCCAGCCGATCGTGTGCCGCCAGGAAGGCGGTGCCGCCTACATGGCCGAGGCCTACGGCAAGCTGACCGGCGAGCCCGGCATCTGCTTCGTGACACGCGGCCCCGGGGCCACCAATGCCAGCATCGGCGTGCATACCGCGTTCCAGGACTCGACCCCCATGATCCTGTTCGTGGGCCAGGTCGGCAATGACTTCTACGAACGCGAAGCCTTCCAGGAAATCGACTACCGCCGCATGTTCGGCCAGATGGCCAAGTGGGTTGCGCAGATCGATCGCACCGACCGCATTCCCGAATACGTGGCACGCGCCTTCAGCGTGGCCACCAGCGGGCGTCCCGGGCCGGTGGTGCTGGCCCTGCCCGAAGACACCTTGTGGGGCACTGCCAACGTGCCCGACCTGCCCCGCTACACCCGTTCCCAAAGCCATCCCGGCGCGGCCGACCTGGCCCGCATGGTGGCGCTGCTGGACCAGGCGCAGCGGCCCTTCCTGATGCTGGGCGGCAGCGGCTGGACCCGCCACGCCATCGACCAGGTGGCGTCCTTTGCCGAGCGATTCGAACTGCCGGTGGGCACCGCCTGGCGCCGCCTGGAATGCTACGACCAGCGTCACGCCAACGCAGCCGGGCAAGTGGGCTGGGCCATGACACCCGAACTGCGGCAGCGCGTACTGGATGCCGACCTGGTCCTGGCGGTAGGCACGCGCCTGGGCGAGGCCACCACCGAAGGCTATACCCTGGTCGAAAGCCCGCTGCCGCGCCAGCAATTGGTGCACGTGTATCCCGACGCCGCCGAACTGGGCCGTGTGTACGCTCCCACGCTGGGCATCGTCAGCAGCGTGGCGGCCTTCGCCGACGCGCTGGCCGCGTTGCAGCCGGGCCATGCTGCCTCGCGCGGCGAAGCAGTGCGCCGCGCCCGCGCCGACTACCTGGCCAGCCTGCAACCGCTGCCCGCACCTGGCGAATTCAGCCTGGATGCCGCCGCCGCGCACGTCAACGCGCAATTGCCGCCCGGTGCCTGCGTCACCGTCGGCGCCGGAAACTACGCGCTGTACCCGCATCGCTACCGGCAGTTCACCGGCCCCGGCACCAGCCTGGCGCCCACGGTAGGCGCGATGGGGTACGGCCTGCCTGCCGCCATTTCCGCCAAGCTGCAAGACCCGGCGCAAACCGTGGTCTGCTACGCCGGCGACGGCTGCTTCCAGATGAACATGCAGGAACTCGGCGTGGCCATGCAGTACCGGCTGGGCATTGTGATCCTGGTGTTCAACAACGGCATGTGGGGCACCATCCGCGCCCACCAGGAACGCGAATTCCCCGCCCGCCCCATCGCGCTGGGCTTCGACAATCCGGATTTCACGCAAATCATCAAGGGCTACGGCGGCTATGGCGAAGCCGTGGAACGCACCGCCGATTTCGGGGCGGCGTTCGAACGGGCCCGCGCCTTCGCCGATCGCGAACGCTTGCCGGCCTTGCTGGAATTGCGCTACGACCCCGACGGCATCGCCCCCGGCCTGACCCTGGCCGCCATCCGCCAGGGCGCACTGGCAGCGCACGACCACCCCACCCATTCCTGAGGGACATGATCCATGACGACTCCGACGATATCCATTGATGGCCAGCGGCTGTGGCAGTCGCTGATGGACCTGGCCCGGATCGGCGCCACCCCAAAGGGCGGCAACTGCCGGCTGGCGCTGACCGCGCTGGACGGCCAGGGACGCGACCTGGTAGCCGGCTGGATGCGGGATGCCGGCCTGTCGGTGCGCGTGGACCAGGTCGGCAACATCTTCGGCCGCCGGGCCGGACGCAACGACGCCTTGCCCCCGGTCATGACCGGCAGCCATATCGACACCCAGCCCACCGGCGGCAAGTTCGACGGCTGCTACGGCGTGCTGGCCGGCCTCGAAGTCATGCGCAGCCTGAACGACGCAGGCGTGCAGACCGAGGCGCCGCTGGAACTGGCGATCTGGACCAATGAAGAGGGCTCGCGCTTCGTGCCCGTCATGATGGGCTCGGGCGTTTTCGCCGGCAAATTTCCGCTGGAAACCGCGCTGAGCGCCCGCGATGCCGAGGGCAAGGCCGTACGCGATGAATTGCAGGCCATCGGCTATGCAGGCCCCGACCCGGTTGGCGGCCGCCCGGTCGACGCCTATTTCGAAGCGCATATCGAACAGGGCCCCATCCTGGAACACGAGGACAAGGTCATCGGCGTGGTCACGGGCTCGCTGGGGCTGCGCTGGTACGACGTGGTGGTCACCGGCATGGAAATGCACGCCGGCCCCACGCCCATGGGCATACGCAAAGACGCGCTGCTGGCCGCCAGCCACCTGGTGCAGTCGGTGATAGCCATTGCCAACGCCCACCAGCCGCATGGCCGCGGCACGGTGGGCGAAATCCATGCGCATCCCGGCTCGCGCAATGTCATTCCCGGCCAGGTACGCCTGACGGCAGACCTGCGCCACGAAGACGAAGCCACCCTGACGCGCATGCATGAAGCCTGGCATCAGGCCGCCCAGGATGTGGCGCAACGCCATGGCGTCAGCATCGAGGTCAAGGACGTGCAATATTTCCCGCCCACGCCCTTCGACGCCGACCTGGTAGGCAAGATCCGCGACGGCGCCGCCGCGCGCGAGCTGCCGCGCATGGACATCGTGACTGGTGCCGGCCACGATGCTGTCTACATGGCGGCGGTGGCTCCCACCGCGATGATCTTCGTGCCCTGCAAAGACGGCATAAGCCACAACGAAATCGAAGATGCACGTCCCGACCACCTGCAGGCCGGTTGCAACGTGCTGCTCGACGCCATGGTGGCGCGTGCCGGTGTCGCGCACTGAAACGACCGCAGGCAATTGAAACCCGCCGCTTTCACAGGAGCCCTTCCATGTCCCTGCACGATATCGACTACTGGCGCGGCAAAGCCGCCGCCTTGCGCCTGCGTGGCCAGGCCTATATCGACGGCGCCTATGTCGACGCCGCCGACGGCGCCACCTTTGCGGCGCACAGCCCCATCGATGGACGCAAGCTGGCCGACATCGCCGCCTGCGACAAGGCCGACGTCGACCGCGCCGTGCAGGCCGCGCGGCGCGCCTTCGAGGCCGGCACCTGGCGCGACCTGCCGCCACGCGAACGCAAGACACGCCTGCAGCAGCTGTCGGCCCTGATCACCGAACATGCCGAAGCACTGGCCCTGGCCGAGACCCTGGACATGGGCAAGCCCATCCGCGATGCCCTGGCGTTCGACCTGCCCGAAACCGCGCACTGCTACGCCTGGTACGGCGAGGCAATCGACAAGATCTACGACGAGATCGCCCCCACCGGCGGCCAGGCGCTGGCCACCATCACGCGCGAGCCGCTGGGCGTCGTGGCGGCGGTCGTGCCGTGGAACTACCCGTTGATGATGGCAGCCTGGAAAGTCGCGCCGGCACTGGCCGCCGGCAACAGCGTCATCCTGAAGCCGGCCGAGCAATCGTCGCTCAGCGCCATCATGCTGGCCGACCTGGTATCGCAGGCCGGCATCCCGCCCGGGGTCTTCAACGTGGTGCCCGGCCTGGGTACGCAGGCCGGCCAGGCACTGGGCATGCATCCCGATGTGGACTGCGTGGCCTTCACCGGATCCACCGCCACCGGCAAGCGCTTCATGCAGTATGCCGGCCAGTCGAACTTGAAGCGTGTCTGGCTCGAATGCGGCGGCAAGTCGCCCCATATCGTGTTCGACGACTGCCCCGACCTGGAACGCGCGGCATTGGCGGCCGCGGCGGGCATCTTCGTGAACCAGGGTGAAGTGTGCATTGCCGGGTCGCGCCTGTATGTGCAGGCCGGCATCTACGATGCGTTCATGGATCGTGTGGCCGCGCATGCGCGCGCCATGCAACCCGGCGATCCCCTGGACCCCGCCACGGCCATGGGCGCCATGGTCGACGAACGGCAGATGCAGGCCGTGCTTGACCGCATCCAGGCCGGCCAGCGCGAAGGCGCCTCGCTGCGGCTGGGCGGTACGCGCGTGCGCGGCGACAGCGGCGGCTACTACATCGAACCCACCATCTTCGACTGCGCCGGGCAGGATAATTCTCTGGTGCGCGAAGAGATTTTCGGCCCGGTGCTGGCTGCCCAGCGCTTTGCCACCGAAGACGAAGCCATCGCATTGGCCAACGATTCGGTGTACGGCCTGGGCGCCGGCCTGTGGACCGCCAACCTGGGCCGCGCCCACCGCCTGTCGCGGCGCCTGCGCGCCGGCCTGGTGTGGGTCAACTGCTATGCCGACGGCGACATCACCGTGCCCTTCGGCGGCGTCAAGCAATCGGGATTCGGCCGCGACAAATCGCTGCATGCGCTGGACAAATACAGCGACCTGAAAACCACCTGGATCAGCCTCGCGCCCTGATCTCACCATGGCCTTCAAGGGCATCGGGTGCCCGGCCCCGGACGGCGCCGGGCATGCTTGCTGCCAGGGCGGCCCGCCGGCCTGATGCGCTAGAATCCGCCCATCCCGCCCGCCGTGCCATCCATGCCCGATTTTTCCGCCGACACGCCGCTTACCGTATTGCTCTACACCGAAGAGCAGCGCGGCAACCAGCTTGTCGAATCGCCGATCATAGGCATGATTTCCGACGTGTCGGGGGCCGACAAGCTCATTGCGATTCGCGACCCCTACAACAGCATCACCTTCCTGTACCGTATAGACCACAACACCAGCAACCTGGACGCCGCCGCCATCATCGACCAGGACCCATCCACCTTCGACGGCAAGCACAGCATCACCATCAACGCCACCGCCTACCGGCTGGGCACGCCGGAAAACGCCGTCCGGCTGCTGCGCGGCAAGGCCCGCTGGATCCAGGACAAGGGCTCGGTACTGTCGGTGTTGCTGCGCAACGCGGCCAGCCGCCATACCGGCTTTGCCATGCGCCAGATCCATCGCGAGCGCGTACGGCACATTCCCGAAGGCGTGCCGGTCGTACCGCTGCCGCGCGGCTAGGCCGGCTGCCAGCCCTGGCGCCGGGTGGCCAGACCAAGTAACATCCTTAGCCCTGCGGCAGCCCCACCCTGCGGCAGCCCCACGCACACTCATTGGATTCCATGCTTTTCAAAGACCAGATCTTTCTTGCCAGCCAATACGCCGCGCCCCACCACCTGGTGTCGCGCCTGATGGGCCTGGCCGCCGACTGCCGCACACCCGCGGTCAAGAACTGGATGATCTCGCGCTTCGTGCGCCGCTACGGGGTCGACATGAGCGAAGCGTTGGTACAAGATCCGCTGGCCTACCCCTCGTTCAACGAATTCTTTACCCGGGGCCTCAGGCCGGACGCCCGCCCCCTCGACACCGAGCCGGGCGCCGTGCTGTGCCCCGCCGATGGCGCCATCAGCCAACTGGGGCCCATCGAACATGGCCGCATTTTCCAGGCCAAGCGCCATTCGTACAGCCTGACCAGCTTGCTGGGCGGCGATCCCGGCCGCGCCGAACCCTTCGTGGGCGGCGATTTCGCCACCATCTACCTGGCGCCGCGCGACTACCACCGCGTGCACATGCCCTGCGCGGGCACGCTGCGCGAAATGGTCCACGTGCCGGGCCGGCTGTTCTCGGTCAATCCGCTTACCGCCAGCCACGTGCCCGAGCTGTTCGCCCGCAACGAACGCGTCGCCTGCCTGTTCGACACCGAATACGGCCCCATGGCCATGGTGCTGGTGGGCGCCATGATCGTCGCATCCATCGAAACCGTCTGGGCGGGGCTGGTGACGCCGCACAAGCGGCAAATCCGCTCGCAGCGCTACGACCAGGCCGCTCGCGCCCCCATCCACCTGGACAAGGGCGCCGAAATGGGGCGCTTCAAGCTGGGCTCGACGGTCATCGTGCTGTTCGGGCCCAACCGGGTACGCTGGACCGACACCCCTTCGGTACGCGGTCCGGTGCGCATGGGCGAAATGCTGGCCCTGCCAACCTGAACCCCACCCTGCCGGCTACCAGGGAAAAGCGATCAGATCGCCGTACAACTGCCGCAGCTTCGCCTTGACCTCGGGCGATTGCTGATAGATGCGGATGAATTCCAGCAGGCGCGGATCCTGGGCACGTTCCGGCGTGGTGACCCAGCGGATCGCGTAGCGCCGTACGTTCTGCGGGTCGGTATTGTCGAACGCCAGGCCGTCTTTTTCGTCGATGCCGGCATGCTTGGCGAAGGTGGTGTATGTCACCGATGCCGTCACATCATCGAACGTGCGGGCCGATTGCGAGCCCTCGACCTGGATCAGCGCCAGTTGCCTGGGGTTGGCCACGATGTCCTGCATGGTGGCCTGGTGATCGGCGCCGGTGCGCAGCACCAGCAAATCCATCGACTGCAACAGCAGCAAGGCACGCCCGGTATTGACCGGGTCGTTGGGGATGGCGATACGAGCCCCTTGCGGCACCGGATCGCCCCGCTTGAGCCGCTTCGAGAACAAGCCTATGGTGGTCGAATATCCATAGGCGATGGGCACCAGATTGGCGCCTCGGCTACGGTTGAAAAGCTGCAGGAAAGGCTCGTGCTGGAAAAAATTGGCGTCCACCGAGCCTTCGGCTGCCGCGATATTCGGCATGACCCAATCGCTGAATTCCACCAGCTCGACCTTCAGCCCCTGCTTGCGCGCCTGCGCAATGGCGATCTCGGTGGCCTCGTTGGCCACGCTGGCAATCACGCCTATGCGCAGCGGCTTGTCTTGCGCCGCCCCGGCGGCACCGGCCAGCATCAGCAGGCAGAACAGGCCAGCCAGGCGCAATCTCGAAAAACGAAACATGAGTCGATGGCCGCCCGCGCGGGCAGCGCCAGAAGGAAAACACCATTGTGCCGCAGACCGGCGGGCGCACCCGCCCATGCCCCTGCGGCCGACCGGGTCACCCATCGCGCAGCCGCTTGCGTCGCGGCCCCACATCGATAAAGATACCCATACCCCGCCAGGCAGTGCCTGGCCACCCAGAAGGCCTGCCACCGTGCCCACATCCCCTGCCCATGCCCCGCACGCCCTGACCCTGGTCGGTGCCCCCACCGACATCGGCGCGGGCTCGCGCGGGGCCTCGATGGGCCCCGAGGCGCTGCGCGTGGCCGGCCTGGGCCCGGCACTGCAAACGCTGGGCTACGACGTCGAAGACGCCGGCAACCTGTCCGGCCCGCCCAACCCCTGCCTGCCGCTCCAGCACGGCTACCGCCACCTGGCCGAAGTCGTCGCCTGGAACGTCGCGGTACACGACGCGGTGCATGCGGAACTCGAGCGCGGCCGCCTGCCCATCCTGCTGGGGGGCGACCACTGCCTGGGCATCGGATCGATCAGCGCGGTGGCCCGCTACTGCCGGCGCGCCGGCAAGTCGCTGCGCGTGCTTTGGCTGGATGCGCACGTCGACTTCAACACGCAGGCGCTGACTCCCTCGGGCAATCTGCACGGCATGCCCGTGGCCTGCCTGTGCGGCAATGGCCCCGAACCGCTGACGGCGCTGGCTGGCCATGTCCCCGCATTGCAACCGCAGTGGATACGCCAGATAGGCATACGCAGTGTCGACGACGGCGAAAAGCGCCTGATCGACGCGGCCGGCGTCGATGCCTACGATATGCGCACCATCGACGAGATCGGCATGCGCGCCGTCATGGAAGAAGCCCTGGCCGACCTGGGCCCGGATACGCACCTGCACGTCAGCTTCGACGTCGATTTCCTCGACCCCGAGATCGCACCCGCGGTGGCCACCGGTATTCCCGGCGGTCCCACTTATCGGGAAGCTCAGCTATGCATGGAAATGATCGCCGACACCGGCTTGTTGGGTTCGCTGGATATCGTCGAGTTGAACCCTGCCCTGGACGTGCGCAACAAGACGGCCGTCCTGACGACCGAACTGGTGCAGAGCCTGTTCGGCAAATCGACCCTGATGCGGCGCCCGGCGCGGCGGCGGCCCTGACGCCCGCATCACTCCGCAGTAAACGGCGCGGCCACCGCGCCATTGATCTTGCAGTCCAACAGCACCGGGCCATCCGGCGCCATCAGCATTGAGCGCAAGCTGTGCAGGTCGTCCAGCGAGCGGATCGTGGCGCTTTCGATACCCAAAGTCCGGGCCAGGGCGGCGAAATCCACATCGGCGAACAGCGACTTGGCCACCGGCATATTGCGGTTCTTCAGGAAATGCGTTTCCGCTCCATAGGCACAATCGTTCATCACCACGATCACCAGCGGCAGGTCTTCGCGCACCATGGTTTCCAGTTCGCCCAGCGCCATCAGCAAGCCACCGTCGCCGATGATCAACACCGTGCATGCCGCGGCTGTACCACGCCGCCATCCCAGCGCCGTGCCCAGCCCCAATCCTATCGACCCGAACTCACTGGTGTTTTTCAGGGCATGCGGTCCGCCAACACCGAAATACGGCAAGGCGCCCAGGAAATTCCCGGCATCGAACACCAGGTTCCGATCTTCGGGCAGCAGTTGGTCCAGGGCGATGGCCAGGCTGCGCGGATCGACGGTATGGGCAGTATGCGCGGCAGTGAAATCTTGCTCGGGACGAAACGCTGCCAGGGCCTGGCGCTGCTCGGCGCCGTGCAAGGGTTTGTCGGCCGCGGGCCGATCAGGCATGGCCTGCAAAAGCTGCTGCGCCACCACCGCGGCATCGCCAACGATCGCCACGTCCGCGTGCCAGTTCTGCCCGATACTGCGGCGCGCGGTGTCGACCTGAACCAGCGGCACGCCGGCGGGTATCGATGTGCCGACACTGGTCGTGCGCTGGTTCAAACCCGCGCCGAATGCCAGCACGCAATCGGCCTGGTCGATCAAGCGCCGCCCGGCCGACAGCGAAAACGAACCCACGATGCCCGCATTGAACGGGTGGCCGCGAAACAGATCCTTGGCCTTCAGCGTCGTGCACAGTCCCGCGCCCAGCTTGTCCGCCAACTGCTCCAGGGCTGCACGCGCCCCGGCTTTCCAGGCCCCCTTGCCGGCGACGATCAGCGGGCGCCTGGCCTGGGCCAGCAACGCTGCGGCAGCGGCAATAGCGGCCGGCCGGCCCATTGCGGGCTCGGCAATAGGTGCGGACACCGGTGGCGGCGGCGGCGCGTAGGCGATCGATTCCTGCTGCACATCCAGCGGCAGTAACAGCGCGGCAAGCGTGCCGCGCCGGGCCACCTCGCAGGCTTCGGCCAGGGCATGGCGGGCCGCGCCCGCGTTGCTGGGGCAAAACGCCGCAACGCCGGCGGCCGTCAAGACCTGCACGCTCTGCAGTGCCTTGGTGTCCGGGCCCAGGCCATTAAGGCGCGGGCGGGCCGCTGCGGCGCCGCAGATGAGCAAGACCCCTGACCCCGTACGGCTGGCATAGACGCTTGCATGCAGGCCATTGGCCGTGGCCGGCCCGCGCCCGATCAGGGCAACCGCCAGGCGTCCTGACGCGGCGGCATAGCCCTCGGCCATGGCGACGGCATTGTTTTCGTGGCGCGCACCGCATAACTGGATACCCATGGCGTCCAGCGTCACGGCCAGCAGCGCCGTATCTTCCGCCATCAGCGCAAATACCACTTCCACCTGCATCGCCTTCAGGTCGCGGGCCAGGGCTTCGTATACGGGAATCACTTCCGCCGCCTCGTCTTTCATAACCCCTCCACGACTGGCTTCCAATAATCGATGTCTTTGCGGATCTGGCTTCGCAGCGCATCCGGATCGAATGTGACCGGCTCATAGCCGCTGTCGGTCAGGAATTTCCGCATGTCCGGCGCATCCAGGCTGGCGGCCAGCGCGCGATTCAAGGGGGCCGCCACATCCGGCGGCAAGCCTGGCGGCGCAAACAATCCAAACCAGCCTGTCACCTCGAACCCCGGCAGCGTTTCCGCCATGGCCGGCACATCGGGCAAGGCTGGATTGCGCTGCGCACCCGTCGTGGCCAGCGCACGCAGCCTGCCCGACTCGATGAACGGCAGCGACGAAGACACCACATCGAACATCAGGCCGACATTGCCGGCGACGACGTCATTCAGGCCGGGCGCGGTTCCCTTGTACGGCACATGCAGCATGGGGGCCCCGGTCATCCGCTTGAGCAGTTCGCCGGACAGATGGTTGCTGGAGCCGTACCCGGACGAGGCGAAAGTCACCTTCGATGGATTCGCCTTGGCATACGCCACCAATTCGGCCACCGTCTTGACGGGCAAGGCGGGATTCGTCACCAGCACATTGGCGTACTCGGCGACGATGCACAAGGGTGTGAACCCCTTCAAGGGGTCGTAAGTGATTTCCTTGTTGATCATGGGCGCCATCACGTGCGTGCCCGTCGCGCCCAGGCCCAAGGTATAGCCGTCGGGCGCCGCACGTGAAAGACGGTTCAGCCCGATGGTCCCGTAGGCGCCCACCACGTTTTCCACGATGACCGGCTGCTTCAACTGGCGCGACAACTGATCGGCCAGGCGGCGGCCGACCGCATCCACCGGGCCACCGGCCGGCAACGGCACGATAAGCGTGATGGGCCGCTGGGGCCAGGTGCCCTGGGCGCCGGCGGGCGCAGCCGCACCCATCAGTGCCAGCACCACCGCCAGCAGCATGCCGGCACGCAACGCATTTGCTCTCATGGAAGTCTCCTCTTTTGTTCTAGTGGGCCCAAGACCGTGGGGGCATAATCTCAATGAGCCCCTCAATTGTCAAAGACAACCTAAAATTGTCTATAGACAATGTGATACGGCCATTGCCATGTTGCCTCGCTCACCGCAGGCAGTCGAAGCAGCGCTCGACGCGGCATGCCGGGGTAAAGTCACGCGTGGGCCAGCAGTTGGCAAGATGCCAACTGCAACGGCGCCCCTTCCAAACTCTCGCAAAGGACCTCCCCGCCATGACCGACCGGCAGCTCACCATCCTGGCCGCTCTCAACATGATCGCCGCCGTGGGCGCGGGTGCGTTCGGGGCCCATGGGCTCAAGCGCATGCTTGCCCCCGACTTGCTGGCGGTCTGGCAGACAGGCGTGCTGTATCACCTGGTCCATGCCCTGGGATTGTTCGTGGTGGCATTGCTGGGCGCGCGCTTCGGCTCGACGCTACTGTCGACGGCAGGCATGGTCATGTTCGCCGGCATCGTGCTGTTCAGCGGCAGCCTGTACTTGCTGGCCATCACCGGCACGCGCTGGCTGGGCGCCATCACGCCGCTGGGCGGGGTGGCCTTCCTGGCGGCATGGGCTCTGGTGGCATGGGCGGCCTGGCGCTCGGCATGATGCGGCCGGCGCCCTGCGGCAGGCCTATTCCAGCGGCGGATCGAAATGCCGCGCCAGCACCTTGCCCACATCTGCCTGGCCGGCCGCCTGCTCGGCTACGGCATACAAAGCCGGACAGTACGCCTTGAACCACTGCGGCCCGGGCCGCCAACGAATCATCACGGCCACATAGAGATCCAGCGCGCTGAAGCGTCGACCCAGCACGTGGGGCTCGCCGGCATGACGCTCGATTTCCATCCACAGTTCCGCCCGGCGGTCGTGCACGCGCTTGCGCAACAACTCGGCCGCTTCGCCCGCCGTGGTCCACTTAGGCGGATCATCCGCATACGTGAAGGTGGGATAAACCGCCCCGATCAGGCGCATCAGCAAATGCCAGAACCTGGCCCGCTCGTGACTGTCGGCCGGTGGTGCCAGGCCCGCGGCCGGGACCACGTCGTTCAGGTGCAGGATCATGGCCGCGCTTTCGGTCATGACTTCGCCATCGGGTAGCACCAATGTCGGCACCTGGCCCGTGACATTCAGCCGCAGCAGGCGTTCTCGGCCAGGCCCCGGCTTGAGATAGGGCAGGTCCGTCACCGTGTAAGGCACATTGGCCAGTTCCAGCGCCATTTCAACGATCGCCGACCCGCAGCCGCGCGAGCCGATCAATTCATAGGTGCTCATTTGCCGTCTCCTTGGGCTTGTGCGGGCGCCAACCGCAGCAGCACCCCGTCGCCCGCATCGGTCAGCACATACACGCCGCCATCGGGCCCCTGCCGGACATCGCGGATGCGCGCCCCCAGGTCGCGCAGCAGGCGCTCTTCAGCCACGACCTCTTTGCCGTCCTTGAGTTGCAGCCGGATCAGGGCCTGCTCGGCCAGCGCGCCGATGAACAGCGATCCGCGCCACGCAGGATGACGATCCGAATCATAGAAAGCCATGCCGCTGATGGCCGGCGATTTCTTCCACCAGTACAGCGGCGCCTGCATGCCCGGCACGGTTTCGCCCTTGGCCTCGGGGATGGCGAAACCAGAATAGTTGATCCCGTACGTCGCCAGGGGCCAGCCGTAGTTCAAGCCGGGACGAATGATATTGACTTCGTCTCCGCCACGCGGGCCGTGTTCGCTTTCCCATAATTCGCCGGTCCAGGGGTTCAATGCCATGCCCTGCGGATTGCGCATGCCGTAGGTCCAGATCCCGGCCCGCGCGCCGGGACGGTCGGCAAAGGGATTGCCGCGGGGCACGGTGCCGTCGGGATTGATCCGCACGATCTTGCCCTGCAGCTTGTCCAGGTCTTGCGCCGTGGGGCGGCGATTGTTCTCGCCCAGCGCGACGAACAGCACGCCATCCTGCCCGAATACCATGCGGCCTCCATAGTGCTGGCCACTGGACAGCTTGGGTTGCTGCCGGAATATCACGGTGAAATCTTCCAGCCGCCTGGCATCTTCGGACAGCCTGGCGCGTCCCACGGCGGTGCCGCTACGGTCGCCTTCGGCTTCGGCGTACGACAAGTACACCAGCCGGTCGCGCTTGAAATCCGGCGAAAGCACCACGTCCAGCAAGCCGCCCTGCCCCTGGGCATGCACCTTGGGCACTCCTTCCAACGGTGGCGAAAGCACACCTTGTGCGTCCAGCCGCCGCAACCGGCCCGGCCGCTCGGTAATCAGCATGCTGGCGTCGGGCAGGAATGCCAGCGACCATGGATGTTCCAGCCCTTTGGCCAGCTCGGTGACTTGAACCTGGCCTTGCGTGGCTGGCTGCGCCTGGGTCTGCGCCCAGGACGCGGTAGGCGTTGCACCCGCCAGCAGCATCGCCAGCGCGGCGCTGGCCAGAGTGGCCGGACGCAAGACCCGGCACCATCGCAATCTCGACATGAAGCACCTCCCGCGGCAGCGTCGATAGTCGGGTTGTCGGCAAGAATGCGGATAGGCCGGCGGCCGCACCAGTGGCGTACCATAGGCGCGAACGGCGGAAAGCCGTCTTGTTCTCCTGGAGGAAACGCTCAATGAAACTGTACTACATGCCTGGCGCCTGCTCGCTGGCCTCGCACATCCTGCTTGAATGGATCGGCAAACCCTACGACACCCACAAGCTGTCGCGCGAAGAGCTCAAGCAGCCCGAATTCCTGAAGATCAATCCCCTGGGCGCAGTGCCGGCCCTGGTCGATGGCGACGTAACGCTGACCCAGAACGCCGCCATCCTGGAATACCTGGCCGAGCAGGCGCCGCAAGGCCAGTTGCTGGGCGATGGCAGTGCCGCCTCGCGCGCCGAGGTGCGCCGCTGGCTGGGGCTCATCAATTCCGACCTGCACCGCACGTTTTCGCTGGTCTTCGGTGCACAGCGCTACCTGCCCGATGAAGCCGCGCAGGAACAACTGCGCGCATCGGCAGCCAGCCAATTGCGCACCCTGTTCGGCCAGCTCGACAAGCAACTGGCTGGCAAGCACTACCTGGCGGGCGCGGCCCCCTCGATCGCCGATCCGTATCTGTACGTGGTGCTGCGCTGGGCCCATGCCAAGCAGATCGACCTGTCCGGCATGGACAACCTGGCAGCCTTCTTCCAGCGCATGGAGGCCGACGCGGGCGTACAGGCCGCGCTGAAAGCCGAAGGGCTATAGACGCAGCCCGTCGCGCTTGCAGGCGCCGGGCAAGCCCAGGTGCCCGGCTGCCTGTCCCCCGGCCTCAACCGCCCAGATATGCCTTGCGCACGTCGTCGTTGACCAGCAGGTTGGCGCCCGTATCCTGCAGCACCACCCTGCCGTTCTCGAGCACGTAGCCGCGATCGGCCACCTGCAACGCCTTGTTGGCATTCTGCTCTACCAGGAACACCGTGACGCCTTGCTCGCGGATCGTGCGGATGATGTCGAAGATCTGCGCAATGATCAACGGCGCCAGCCCCAGCGTGGGCTCGTCAAGCAGCAACAGCTTGGGCCTGGTCATCAATGCGCGGCCGATCGCCAGCATCTGCTGTTCGCCCCCCGACATGGTGCCCGCGCGCTGGCCGGCACGCTCTTTCAGGCGCGGGAACAGCGAATAAACGTGTTCCTGCCCTTCCTGGATGGCCTCGCGGCTGGCAAAGAAGCCCCCCATCATCAGATTCTCGGCCACCGTCAGGTCCTTGAACACACGCCGGCCCTCGGGCGAAATGGCAATGCCCGAGCGCATGATGTGGTGCGTTTCCTTGTGGGTGATGTCCTCGCCCTCGAAGGTGATGGTGCCCTGGCGCGCCCGCGGATTGCCGCAAACCGTCATCAGCAGCGTGGTCTTGCCGGCGCCGTTGGCGCCGATCAGGGTCACGATCTCGCCCCGGTTGACCTCGACCGACACGCCGTTCAGTGCCTGGATGGCACCGTAATAGGTATGGATATTGTCCAGCTTCAACATCATTCTTCCCCCAGGTACGCCTTGATGACGCGCTCGTCGCTGCGCACCTGCTCGGGCGTGCCGGTGGTGATCGGCTTGCCGTGCTCCATGACCAGGATCCGGTCGGATATGCCCATGATCAGGCTCATATCATGCTCGATCAGCAGCACTGCCACGCCGAACTCGCGGCGCAGTTGGTCGATCAGTTGCTGCAGGTCGCGCTTTTCCTGGGGGTTCAGGCCGGCGGCTGGCTCGTCCAGCATCAGCAGGCGGGGCTTGGTGATCATGCAGCGCGCGATCTCCAGGCGCCGCTGATGCCCATACGCCAGGTTGCCCGCCTCGCGGTTGGCGTACGGGCGCAAGCCCATGAAATCCAGCCATTGCGCAGCACGCACCAGCGCGTCGGCCTCGGACTGCCGGTATGACTTGAGTTTCAGCAGGCCGGGCAACAGGCGGGCCTCGACTTGCGTATGCTGGGCAACCAGCAGGTTCTCGAGTACCGTCAATTGCTTGAACAGGCGCACGTTCTGGAACGTGCGTACCAGGCCATGGCGAGCCACCTTGTGGCTAGGCAAGCCGGTAATCGACTTGCCATCCATGACGATCTCGCCGGCCGTGGGCTTGTAGAAACCGCCCACGCAGTTGAACACCGTGGTCTTGCCGGCCCCGTTGGGGCCGATGATGGCGAACACCTCGTCGCGCTGCACCTCGAAACCCACGCTGTCGACGGCCAGCAGCCCGCCGAACCGCATGGTCAGTCCGGACACTTTCATCAAGACATCGCTCATTTGGCCAGCTCCACGTGGGGACGCTTCATGGGCAAGAGCCCCTGTGGACGCCACATCATCATCAACACCATCACCAGGCCAAATATCAGCATGCGGTACTCGGCGAACTCGCGCGCCACCTCGGGCAGCACCGTGAGCAATATGGCGGCCAGGATGACACCCACCTGCGAGCCCATGCCGCCCAGCACCACGATGGCCAGGATCAGGGCCGACTCGATGAAGGTGAACGACTCGGGGTTGACCATGCCCTGGCGCGCCGCGAAGAACGCACCGCCGAAACCGGCGAACATCGCGCCCAGCGTAAAGGCCGACAGCTTGATACGCGTGGGGTTCAGGCCCAGCGAGCGGCAGGCGATTTCATCTTCGCGCAGCGCCTCCCAGGCGCGGCCCACCGGCATGCGGATCAGGCGCGTGGACACGAACAGCGTGACCAGGGCCAGCGCCAGCGCCATCAGGTACAGGTAATTGACCATGTGCTGGTTGTCGAACGTCCAGCCCATGATCTCGTGGAACGTACGGCTGCCCTCTTCGCTGGCGCGGCGCGTCATTTCCATGCCGAATACCGTGGGCTTGGGAATCCCCGAAATACCGTCGGGACCGCCGGTCAGGAAGTTCAGGTTGATAAGCAGCAGGCGGATGATTTCACCGAAACCCAACGTGACGATGGCCAGGTAGTCGCCGCGCAGCCGCAACACCGGAAAACCCAGCACGAACCCGAACAGCGCCGACATGGCGCCGGCAAACGGCAGCGCTTCCCAGAAGCCCCAGCCGCCCCAGTGGTACAGCAACGCATAGGTATAGGCGCCCACCGCGTAGAAGCCCACGAAGCCCAGGTCGAGCAGGCCGGCGAATCCCACCACGATGTTCAAGCCCAGGCCCAGCATCACGTAGATGAGCACCAGCGTGGCAATGTCGACCGAGCTGCGGCCGCTGAAGAATGGCCAGATCACGGCGGCCGCGATCAGTAGCGCGATGATCCACTTATTGCCCTTGGCGGGTGCCGCGGGCAGCACCGGGATGCTGGTCTTCAATTTCTGGAAAGGCCGCGCCAGCCACGGGCGCAGCAGTTGGAACACAAACACCACCGCGGCAGCCAGGGCCACCAGGTCCCAGTGGGTTTCCATGTTGGTGCGGGCCCCCTGGCGAACCAGCTGCAGCCCGAACACCGGCGTAACGATAACGGCCGTCAGGATGGCCGCCACCGTGGCATTTTTAAGGGTGTTGTTGGCCATCAGACTTTTTCCACCTCAGGTTTGCCGAGCAGCCCGCTGGGCCGGAACAGCAGAATCAGCACCAGCAGCCCAAAGGCCACGATGTCTTTGTACTGGGACGAGATATAGGCCGCCGCCAGTGTTTCGGCCAGGCCCAGCAGCACGCCGCCCAGCATGGCGCCGGGGATGCTGCCGATGCCGCCCAGCACCGCTGCGGTAAATGCCTTGATGCCGGCCAGGAACCCGATGAAGGGATTGAGCTTGCCGATGGTGATGGCGATCAGCACCCCGCCCACGGCCGCCAGCATGGCGCCCAGCACGAAGGTGAAAGAAATGACCCGGTTGGTGTCGATGCCCAACAGGTTGGCCATGTGCATATCTTGCGAGCAGGCGCGCGAGGCGCGGCCCATGCGCGAATACTTGATGAACAAAGACAGGGCAACCATCAGCAGCACCGTGACCACGATGATCATGATGCGCGAGTACGGCAACGTCACGTCGAAGGTCGAGCCCATGTGGAACTGCAGCGAGCCCGATATCAGCGAAGGCACGGCCATGTCGCGCGCGCCCTGGCCCAGCGCGACCCAGTTCTGCAAGAAGATGGACATACCGATGGCCGAGATCAGCGCCACCAGGCGTTGGCTGCCACGCACCGGTCGATAGGCCACGCGCTCGACGCTGAAGCCATATACGCCCGTGACCGCCAGGGCCACCAGCAGCATGGCCGCCACCAGGAACGGCAGCGGCAAGCCGCTATTGGTGCCGATGGCGGTAAGCGTCACCAGGCCCACGTACGCGCCGATCATGTAGATCTCGCCGTGGGCGAAGTTGATCATACCGATGATGCCGTAGACCATTGTGTAGCCGATGGCAATCAGCGCGTAGATCGCGCCCAGCGAAAGACCGTTGAAGATCTGCTGGGTAAGTTGGGGGATAAGGTCTGACATGGATAAGTACCTATGCTCCAAATGGTTCCGGCCCCGGTAGAACGACCCGGAGCCGGAAACCTGGGCGTGCGTTCAAGCCCTGGCGGATGGCCGGGGCGGCGCGTGTTTACAGCTGGGTCTTCTTGCCGTCCTTGTCCCACTTGAAGACGGCGAATTCGAAGTCCTTCAGGTCGCCCTTGGCGTCATATTCGACTTTGCCGATGGCAGTGTCGAAGGCGGTCTTGTGCATGTAGTCGGCCACCTTGGTGGGGTCTTCACCCACGGCGTCGATGCTCTTGGCCAGGATCTGCACCGCCGCGTAGGCCGGCATCTGGAAAGCGCCGTCGGGATCGCGCTTGGCGTCGTGGAACGCCTTCACGATGCCTTCGTTGCCGGGCAGCTTGGTGAAGTCGGAAGGCAGCGTCACCAGCAGGCCCTCGATGGCCGGGCCGGCAATGGCCACCAGGTCCTGGTTGGCGGTGCCTTCGGGGCCCATGAACTGCACGTCCAGGCCCTGTTCACGCGACTGGCGCAGCAGCAGGCCCAGTTCGGGGTGGTAGCCGCCGAAATAGACCAGGTCGACGCCGGCTGACTTCAGCTTGGTGATCACCGCCGAATAATCGCTGTCGCCGACGTTGATGCCTTCGAACATCACCACGTTGACTTTGTTCTTTTCCAGCGAGTCCTTGACCTGGGTGGCCACGCCCGAGCCGTAAGTCTGCTTGTCGTGCAGCACGGCCACTTTCTTGGGCTTGAGCGTATTGGCGATGTAGCCCGCGGCGAACGGGCCTTGCTGGTCGTCGCGGCCGATGGTGCGGAAGAAGAAGTGCGGCTTGGTGGTATCGGTGACCAGCGGCGAGGTCGCGCCCGGGGTGATCGCAACGATACCTTCTTGTTCATACACATTGACGGCCGGCACGGTGACGCCCGAGCAGGCATGCGCCACGGCGAACTTGGCACCCGAGTTGACCACGCGGTTGGCGGCCGGCACGGCTTGCTTGGGTTCGCAGCCATCATCGATAAGGATGGGTTCGAGCTTCTTGCCCTTGACACCGCCTTGGGCGTTGATGGTCTCGATGGCAGTCAGCGCGCCTGCCTGGATCTGGGTGCCGTATTGAGTGTTGGGCCCGGTCATGGGCTGCGGAATGCCGATCTTGATGGTGTCGGCCGCATGGGCGGCACCGGCCAGGACCAATGCCCCAAATGCCATGGCAATAGGGGTAACGCGATGCAGAAGCTTCATTCGGAATTCTCCGGCGATAGGAATAGGCAGCTTTGGACGGGTCGGGATCGGCGGGGGATACCCAGCGGCCCGAGGCGACCATTGCCGGCTTCTTGGGCAAAAGTACAGCGTGGGCGGTATTCTGAAAGCAGCATCCCACGGTGTCACTGCGTGTAATCCCCAATATTTTGCGGGGCTGAACAAAAAGGGACGGATGTATTGGCCAAACCATAGCCCCACCCGGCTGGCGAGCGGGACGGCTGCCAGTATCTGACAGCATGCTTACACCGTGCTTGCGCCATCAGCGGCGGCTACAATCGCGCCCCATGGACCAACAGACTTCTATCGCCTTCATCGGCGGCGGCAACATGGCGTCGGCGCTGGCCAGCGGGCTGGCCGGCAAGACCTGCCCGGCCAGCAACCTGCACGTCGTCGATCCCAACCCCGCCGTGCAAGATGCCTGGCGCAGCCGCGGCGCCACGGCCGCAGCCGCGCCCGATGCCGCGCTGCAGGCCTGCGGCGTCTGGATCTACGCGGTCAAGCCGCAACAATTGCGCGAGGCCGCCACTGCCACCCGCGCCTGGCTGCAGCCCGGCACCCTGATCATCAGCGTAGCCGCCGGTATCCGTGCCGACACCCTGGCGGGCTGGCTGGGCGAGCCCGATGCGCCGTGGCAGAACCTGGTGCGCTGCATGCCCAACACCCCTGCCCTGGTCGGCGCCGGCATCACCGGCCTGGCCGCCCTGCCCGGTGTCGATAGCGCCGGGCGCGAACTGGCCGAACGCATGCTGGCCTCGGTAGGCCAGGTCGTCTGGGTGGACGACGATGCCGCACTCGATGCCGTCACCGCCCTGTCGGGCAGTGGCCCGGCCTATGTGTTCCTGTTCCTGGAAGCCCTGATCGCCGGCGGCATCGCCGTCGGCCTCAGTCCCGCGCAGGCCCGCCGACTGGCGCTGGGCACGCTGGCCGGTGCCACGCAACTGGCCGCCCAGTCCGATGATCCCCCGGCCGTGCTGCGCGAACGGGTCACCTCCAAGGGCGGCACCACGGCAGCCGCCCTGCAGGTTTTCCAGCAGGCCGACCTGGCCGCCACCGTGCGCCAGGCCATCGAAGCGGCCGCGCAGCGTTCGCGCGAACTGGCCAGCGAGTTCGGCAAATGAAGGCTGCACGGCACTTCCAGGCCATGAATGCCCGGCAGTTCGCCGTGGCGGTGTTCTGCATGGGCCTGATCGTGGTGGGGTCCAATATCCTGGTCCAGGTGCCGCTGAACGACTGGCTGACCTGGGGCGGCCTGTCCTACCCGGTGGCCTTCCTGGTTACCGATGTCCTGAATCGCCGATTCGGCCCCGCCGCCGCGCGCCGCGTGGCCTGGGTGGGCTTCGCGACCGCCCTGGCGGTGTCGATCTGGGTGGCCTCGCCGCGCATCGCCCTGGCCTCGGGCCTGGCCTACATCTGCGCCCAACTGGCCGACATCCGGGTTTTCGATCGCCTGCGCGACCAGCGCTGGTGGCGTGCGCCCCTGCTCTCGGGCACGGTGGGCGCGGTGCTCGACACGGCGATCTTCTTCAGCGTGGCCTTTGCCGCCACCGGCACGCCCTGGGTTACCTGGATGCTGGGCGACCTGGCCATCAAGCTGGCCGTCAATTTGAGCATGCTCGCACCGTTCCGGGCCCTGATGTGGAACCTGGCCCGGCCGGCGGCAGCCGAGCCGGCGGCTCGCTGAGCCAGGCAGCGGGTATCAGCCCCCGCCGCAATTTATTCGCCAAAGAACCGTTACTGTCATACGCTATTTCATGTTTGACAGCATAGGCCGGTGATGTAAAAGTCACGTCTCTGTCACAAACCATACATAAGGTGTCGTGTTCTCCGCGGCCGGATACCCCCGCCCCGCGGCAACGCAACCAGGAGGACCTTCCCATGCGATCCCACCGCCTTGCCTTCACTTTCGCCGCCCTGCTGGCGGCCTTCGCCGGATCTTCGGCCTACGCCGCCACGGAAATCCAGTTCTGGCACTCGATGGAAGGCGCGCTGGGAGAACGCGTCAACGAACTGGTCCAGGAATTCAACAAGAAGAACACCGACTACAAAATCAACGCGGTCTACAAGGGCAACTACGGCGAATCCATGAACGCCGGCATTGCGGCGTTCCGCGCCGGCAATGCGCCCGACATCCTCCAGGTATTCGAAGTGGGCACCGCCACCATGATGTACGCCAAGGGCGCCATCAAGCCGGTGCAACAGATGACCGAAGAAGCCGGCGATCCGCTCGATCCCAAGCAATTCATCGGCGCGGTGGCGGGCTATTACTCGTCGCAGGACGGCAAGCTGATCTCGATGCCGTTCAACAGTTCGACGGTGGTCTTCTACTACAACAAAGACGCTTTCAAGAAGGCAGGCCTGGATCCTGAAAAGCCGCCCAAGACCTGGGAAGAACTGGCCGCCGCCGGCCAGAAGCTGAAGGCCGCCGGCCAGGAATGCGGCTACACCACGTCGTGGCCGTCGTGGGTACAGCTCGAGACCTTCTCGGCCTGGCACAACGTCCCGTATGCCACCCAAGACAACGGCTTCGGCGGCCTGGACGCCCGCCTGGCCATCGACACACCGCTGCATGTGCGCCATCTGGACAACCTGGCCAAGCTCGCCAAAGAAGGCATCTTCATGTACGGCGGGCGCGGCGACCAGCCCAATTCGCTTTTCATCGGCGGCAAGTGCGCCATGATCACCGGCTCGAGCGGGCTGCGCGCCAATATCGCCAAGAATGCCAAGTTCGAATTCGGCACCTCGACCCTGCCCTACTATGCCGACGTCCAGGGCGCGCCGCAGAACACCATCATCGGCGGCGCCTCGCTTTGGGTGTTTGCCAACAAGTCGCCCGAGACCTACAAGGGCGTGACCAAGTTCTTCCACTTCCTGGCCAGCCCTGAAATCGCCGCCCGCTGGCACCAGCAGACCGGCTACGTGCCGGTCACCAAGGCCGCCTACGAGCTCACCAGGAAGCAAGGTTTCTACGACAAGAACCCCGGCACCGAAGTGGGCGTCAAGCAGCTCAACGTCGAGACCACCGCGCAGTCGCGCGGCGTGCGCCTGGGCTTCCTGCCGCAGATCCGCGAAATCCAGGACCAGGAAATCGAACGCATCATGTCCGGCAAGGTCAGCGCCCAGGACGGCACCAAGACCATGGTCACCCGCGGCAACGAACTGCTCGAGAAGTTCGAGAAAAGCGTCAAGTAAACCGCCAGGCCGCGCCGCCGCCTCGACCGGGGCCCGCGGCGCGGCCGGCGCGGCATTTCACGGCGGCGCTACGCAGGCCGTCTTCTCATAAAGCCCCAAGGGTGTGCTTACATGGAAAAACGCGTCGTCTTCCGGCACAAGACCCTGCCCTACCTGTTGCTGGCCCCGCAGATCGCCGTCACGCTGATCTTCTTCTTCCTGCCGGCGGGCCAGGCCATGTGGCAATCCATGCAGCTGCAGGACGCCTTCGGGCTGTCTTCCGAATTCGTCGGCCTGGCCAATTTCGTCGACCTGTTCCGCCAACCCGAATACCTGGATTCATTCCGCGTCACCGCCGTCTTCTCGGTGCTGGTGGCCTTCGTGGGCCTGGCCGTGTCTTTGGTGCTGGCGGTGATGGCCGACCGCGTCATCCGCGGAGCCGGCCTGTACAAGACGCTGCTGATCTGGCCATACGCCGTGGCCCCCGCCGTGGTGGGCGTGCTGTGGCTGTTCCTGTTTTCGCCATCGGTGGGCATCCTGGCGGTGGCGCTGCACAACATGGGCGTAGGCTGGAATCCCCGCCTGAACGGCAACCAGGCGCTGACGCTGGTGGTAATCGCCGCCATCTGGAAACAGATTTCGTACAACTTCCTGTTCTTCCTGGCCGGCCTGCAGTCGATCCCGCGCTCGCTGATCGAAGCCGCCGCCATCGATGGCGCCTCGCCGGCACGGCGCTTCTGGACCATCGTGTTCCCGCTGCTGTCGCCCACCACGTTCTTCCTGCTGGTGGTCAATATCATCTACGCATTCTTCGACACGTTCGCGATCATCGATACCACCACGCAAGGCGGGCCCGGCACGGCCACGTCGATCCTGGTCTACAAGGTGTACAGCGATGCCTTCCACGGGCTGGACCTGGGTTCGTCCGCCGCTCAATCGGTGGTGCTGATGGCCATCGTGGTGACCCTGACCGTGGCGCAGTTCCGCTACATCGATCGCAAAGTGCAGTACTGAACCACAAGGCTACGACACCATGGTTGAACGCCGCCCCTGGCTCGACATACTGGCCCACCTGATCCTGCTGTGCGGCGTGGCGCTGGTGGCCTTCCCGCTGTATGTCACTTTCGTGGCCTCGACGCAGACCGCGCAAGAGGTCGCCGCCGCGCCGATGTCGCTGATGCCCGGACCGCATTTCGTCGACAACTACGCCCGCGCGCTGGCCAGCGCCGGCGTGGGCCGCATGCTGTATGTCAGCCTGGTCATGGCGTTGGTCATTTCGCTGGGCAAGATCGCCATATCGCTGTTGTCGGCCTTCGCGGTGGTGTACTTCCGCTTTCCCGGACGCATGTTCTTTTTCTGGATGATCTTCGTCACGCTGATGCTGCCGGTCGAAGTGCGCATAGCGCCCACCTACAAGGTGGTGGCCGACCTGGGGCTGCTCAACAGCTATGCCGGCCTGACCCTGCCCTTGATCGCCTCGGCCACTGCCACGTTCCTGTTCCGCCAGTTCTTCCTGACGGTGCCCGACGAACTGGTCGAGGCCGCCCGCATCGATGGCGCCGGACCCTTGCGCTTTTTCCGCGATGTGCTGTTGCCGCTGTCGCGCACCAGCATCGCCGCGCTGTTCGTGATCCAGTTCATCTACGGCTGGAACCAGTACCTGTGGCCCTTGCTCATCACCACCCAGGAAAACATGTACCCGGTGGTCATCGGCATCAAGCGCATGATCAGCGGCGGCGATAGCGTAACCGAATGGAACATCACCATGGCCACCGCCATGCTGGCCATGATCCCGCCGGCCCTGGTCGTGATCCTGATGCAGAAATGGTTCGTCAAGGGCCTGGTCGACACCGAGAAATGAGCGTCCTGCCCGCACCCGTCCAAGCAAAGAACATCCCATGGCTACCCTGAGCTTTCGCAACGTCAAGAAAACCTATGCCGGCAACATCGCCGTCATCCACGGCATCGACGTCGACGTGCAAGACGGCGAGTTCATCGTCATTGTCGGCCCCTCGGGCTGCGGCAAATCCACCCTGATGCGCATGGTGGCCGGGCTGGAAACCGTGACCAGCGGCGAGATCCTGATCGACGACAAGGTCGTCAACGAGCTCGAGCCCGCGGAACGCGACATCGCCATGGTGTTTCAGAACTACGCCCTGTATCCGCACATGAGCGTGTTCGACAACATGGCCTACGGCCTGAAGATCCGCAAATTTCCCAAAGACGACATCCGCAAGCGCGTCGAGGCGGCCGCGCAGATCCTGGAACTGGAAAAGCTGCTGGAACGCCGGCCTCGCCAATTGTCGGGCGGGCAACGCCAGCGCGTGGCGATGGGCCGCGCCATCGTGCGCGAACCCAAGGTTTTCCTGTTCGACGAGCCCTTGTCCAATCTGGACGCCAAGCTGCGCGTGGCCATGCGCCTGGAAATCATGAAGCTGCATCGCAGGCTGGGCACCACCAGCCTGTACGTCACGCACGACCAGGTCGAGGCCATGACCCTGGCCCACCGCATGATCGTCATGTACCAGGGCGTGCCCGAACAAATCGGCACCCCGATGGAGGTATTCGAAAAGCCCGCCTCCACCTTCGTGGCCGGCTTCATCGGCTCGCCACCCATGAACCTGATGCCGGTCAACGTATCCGGAGACGGCACGCTGCAGACGCCGGACGGCCTGCCGCTGGAGATCTCGCCGCTGCAAGTGCCGGCCGAGGTGCGCGGCCGCTCGGTCACCATGGGTATGCGCCCCGAACACATGCTGCTCAATGCGCAGGGCCTGGCGGCTGAAGTCGAGATGGTGGAAACGCTGGGTTCCGAGCAACTGGTGCATTGCCGTTGCGGCCTGACCATGGTGGTGGTGCGCTGCGCCACCCGCCAGTTGGCCGAGACCCCGGCCAAACCAGGCGACCGGATCAGCGTGGGCCCCGACGGGCGCCACGCGCTGCATTGGTTCGAGACCGATACCGGACGGCGGGTGCAGGACACCTAGCGGCAGCGGCACCTGCCGCCCGATTCGGGTACCGGGCTGCGGCGGTCCCTACGGCGCCGCAACGGACGCCGGCACCGGCGACACCCGCGGCAACGGCGCCGCCACGCGCCAGATCGCCCGGCGCCGCAGTGCCGACAGCAGCTTCAAGCCTTGCGGCCACTCGCCGAACCCGCTGTCCGCGTTGACATGTCCGCCCTGCGGAATGACCTCGAAGCGGCTGCCCCAGGCAGCGGCAAACTGCCTGGCCCGTTCCTGCCGGCAGTACGGGTCGTTGTCACCCGTCACCACCACCGACTGGAACGACAGCGAATGCAGCGGCACCGGCGCGAATGCGCGCAGGCAACCGGGCATGCCAGGCTGTTCGACATCGGCCGGCGCCACCAGCAGCGCGCCCGCGACTTTGGCACGCAATGGCACCGGCAGGTTGACCGCGGCCAGGCAGCCCAGGCTGTGGGCAATCAGCAAGACCGGACATGCGGCCGCATCGACATAGGCGGCCACCGTGGCAGTCCACACCGCCGGATCCGGGGTTTCCCAATCGGGCTGCTGCACACGCTGCGCGTGCGGCAGGCAATGCTCCCAGCGGGTTTGCCAGTGGCCAGGGCCGGAGTCTTTCCAGCCCGCAACGATAATCGGTTGGAATCTCATGGCGTCAATAATGCCCCGCGACCTTATGATCGCAAACGAATAAATCGTCTTTTGCATATATACGCAGAGGCATAAAGAATGCTGGGCGGCCCATCCGATTGTCTACCCGGCTGGCGCAAATTCACCGGGCTTTCAGGTATGCTTGCCTGCACAAGCCTGGTGCCTGCCAAGGCAGGCTCACCGGCTTATATAACGACGCAAAGGAGATTCCCCATGAAGCAATCATTCCGCCTCACCCCGGTGCTGGCCGCCCTCGGCTTGGCCGCGGGCCTGGCCGTGTCGGCCGGCGCACAGGCGCAAAGCATCAAGATCGCCGTGGTCGGCCCCACCACCGGCCCGGTCACCCAGTACGGCGCCATGGTGCGCGAAGGCGTCGACACCGCGGTTGAACGCATCAATGCCGCCGGCGGCATCGACGGCAAGAAGCTCGAAACCGTGGTCATCGACGACGGCTGCGAACCCAAGCAAGGCCCGGTGGCCGCCAACCGCGTGGTCAACGACGAGATCGGCTTCGTGGTGGGCCACGTCTGCTCCGGCGCCACTATCGCAGCCGCCGACATCTACAACAACGAGGGCGTGGTCATGGTCACCCCCTCGGCCACCTCGCCCGCCCTGACCGACGGCAAAAACTACGAGTTCATCTTCCGCACCATCGGTCGCGACGACCAGCAAGGCCCCGCCGCCGCCAAGTTCATCCTGGAAAACATCAAGCCCAAGACGGTTGCCGTGCTGCACGACAAGCAGTCCTATGGCCAGGGCATCGCCACCGCGGTCAAAGACAATCTTGAAAAAGGCGGCGTCAAGGTCGCGGTATTCGAAGGCATCAATGCCGGCGACAGCGATTATTCCGCCGTCATCACCAAGCTCAAGTCCAACAACGTCGACTTCGTCTACTACGGCGGCTACCACCCCGAAATGGGCTTGCTGCTGCGCCAAGCCCACGAACAGGGTGTGAAAGCCAAGTTCATGGGCCCCGAAGGCGTGGGCAACCCCGATATCAACGCCATCGCGGGCGATGCCGCCGAAGGCATGCTGCTGACCTTGCCAGCCGACTTCACCCAGAATCCGGCCAACGCCGATATCGTCAAGGCCTTCGAAAGCAAGAAGCGCAACGCCAGCGGCGCCTTCCAGCTCACGGCCTATGCCGCCACCCAGGTCATCGCCGAAGCCATCAAGGGCGCGGGCAGCACCGACCCCACCAAAGTGGCCGACTACCTGCACGCCAACTCGTTCGACACCCCCATCGGCAAGACGTCCTGGAACAAGCAGGGCGACCTGAACGACTTCGAATTCCAGGTCTTTACCTGGCACAAAGACGGCAGCAAGACGGCTTTTAAATAAAGAATTGCAAAGGGCCCGATGCCCTTGCCCGGTACTGAGCACTCCAAGGCCCCGTCAGGGGCCTTTTTTATGTGGCGGCTGACTTGTCGCTTATTCGCTCGCCAGACCCCATCAAGGAAACTAAAAATTTCATAACTTGCGATGGCGGGCAATTTACACTCATTTTGTTACCGTAGTTACTACAACATAAGTAATCGACATGACGGCGGCCATGGGTCGGCTATAAAGGCCGACAAATATACTGAAGCCAACACAAATGAAGCTTTATTTGCGGAAACCCGGCATTGCGCAGCGTTTTGTATCCTCATCTTGCCGCGCACCACGGGGCGTCTCTGTTTACCACAATAAACTGTAAAATTTGACCCTCGATATCTGCGGACATCCCGACCATAATGGCCAATCTTCAATCCATCCGCGCCGCACGACATTCTGTTTTCATTGAACCCGTGGCAGCCTTAACTACACAAGGATCCTTCCTATTCTTATCGTGCCGAGCCGGCCACCAGCCGTCACCCCACTAATCATTGCCTGTTAGACACAGCCTGTCCGTTGCCCCCGCAACCGGTCCCTGCGTCGTCTATCCATAGCAAAAAAAAAATCAAGAAAGCTCTCGAAAGCTGTTGTTCGAAGGAAGATATACATGGCAAAGCGTGTTGCCGTCGTGGGGCTCTCGTTCCGGTTTCCACATACCGACACCGACCGATACTGGACCGACCTGCTGGCCGGGCGAGACTTGGTCACCGAAGTCGATGCCGATCGCTGGCAACAGGATGCCTATCTGCATCCTGCCAAAGACCACCCGGGTACGGCCTACACCTTCGCCGCTGGCTCGATCGGCGATATTTCGGGCTTTGATGCGCACTTTTTTGGCATTTCGCCGCGCGAAGCCGCGTTGATGGATCCGCAGCAGCGCTTGCTGCTGGAATTATGCTGGGAAGCGATCGAGCATGCCGGTATCCGGCCATCCAGCCTGAAGGGCAGCGACTGCGGGGTTTATATCGGGATTGCCAGTGCCGATTATTCGCATCGATTGTCCGATGATCTTGACGCAATTGATGCGTCCATGGCCACGGGCAACACCTCCAGCGTGGCTGCCAACCGGCTGTCATACTTGTTCGACCTGCATGGCCCCAGCATGGCCGTCGACACGGCCTGCTCGTCATCCCTGGTGGCCGTGCACCAGGCCTGCCGCGCCATCGTCACCGGCGAGACCGATCTGGCGATCGCCGGCGGCATCAGCCTGCACTTGCACCCCTACGGATTCATCACCTTCTCGAAGGCGTCGATGCTCTCGCCCGACGGCCGTTGCCGGGTCTTCGACGCTTCGGGTAACGGCTACGTGCGCTCGGAAGGCGGCGGCCTGTTCCTGCTGAAGGACTACGACCAAGCTGTAGCCGACGGCGACCGCATCCTGGCCGTCATTCCCGGCAGCGCCGTAAATACCGACGGACGCAAATCCGGCCTGACCGTGCCGAATGCCGATGCCCAGATTGCCTTGATGCGGCAAGTCTACGAACGTGCCGGCATTGCCCCGAAAGACATCGACTACCTGGAGGCGCACGGCACCGGCACGGCGGTCGGCGACCCCATCGAAACGCGCGCCATCGGAGCCGCCCTGGGCCAGCCCCGCGGGGCCGGCAACCCGCTGCCCATAGGCTCGGTCAAGAGCAACATGGGGCACTTGGAAACCGCTTCGGGGGCAGCCGGCCTGGTCAAGGCGATCTACAGTCTGCAGCACCGCACGGTGCCCGCCACCATCGGGATCCAGAAGCTCAATCCGGCCATCGACTTCGAGGGCTGGAATATCGAAGTCGCCACCCAGAACCGGCCCCTGCGCCAGAAAGGGCCCCTGACGATAGGTGTGAATTCGTTCGGTTTCGGCGGCGCCAATGCCCATGTCATCCTGCAAAGTCCTCCTGAGCGCGATGCTGACCCGAGCGACAAGCTGGCCAATACTGCAGCGATACCCGTCATCGTTTCGGGCAAAACGCCCGACGCCTTGAAAGCCTCTGCGCGCAGCTTGGCAGGCGTGCTGCGGGGCCAACCAGCACGGGCCTTGTATGACGTGGCTTACCACGCTGCCATGCGGCGCGAGTGGCATCCCGAACGCGCCGTCGTGTATGGCACGGACGGCGAAGCCATGGCGCAAGTCTTGAACCGATACGCCGACGGCGACGCCACCCGCTACAGCATAGCCACCGGCAGCGCCGTCCCTGACGCGCAGGGTCCTGTGCTGGTCTACTCGGGCAACGGTTCGCAGTGGGCGGGCATGGGCCGGCAGTTATTGGCCGACCCGGTATTTGCCGAGGCAGTGCATGAAATCGACAACCGCTTTGCGCCGCTGGCCGGATATCGCCTGGCCGACGAACTGGCCCGTACCGACAACGCAAATCAGTATGAGCGTACCGAAATCGCCCAACCGGCTCTATTCGCCATTCAGGTCGGCATCACACGCATGTTGGCGCAGCGTGGCATCCTGCCCACCGCCGTTGTCGGCCACAGTGTCGGCGAAGTGGCGGCAGCATGGGCATGCGGTGCGCTGACCCTGGCGGACGCCGTCCAGGTCATCTTCCACCGCAGCCGGCTGCAGGGCACCACCAAGGGCCAGGGCCGCATGGCCGCCGTCGGTATCGACGGGGCAACGGCGCAGGCCCTGCTTGCCGAATTGCAGTTGGCCGATGCGCTGTGCGTCGCGGGCTACAACAGCGGGCGCGGCGCTACGCTGGCTGGCGACCCAGCCGCCCTGGCCACGGTCGAGACCGAACTGGCCAGACGCCAGGTGTTCTACAAGCGCCTGGATCTGGATTACGCCTTCCACAGCGCCACCATGGACGCCATCCGGCCGGGATTGCAGCAGTCGCTGAGCCATCTGAGTCCGCAAGCCGGCCATGTCCCGTTTTTCTCCACCATCAGCGGTGACCGCCTCGATGGCAAGCAGCTCGACGCCGACTACTGGTGGCGCAATGTACGCGAGCCGGTACGATTTGAGCAGGCGCTCAGCAACCTGGTAGCACGTGGCGATAATGTCTATATCGAAGTAGGACCGCATCCGGTCCTGCGCTCATACGTCAATGACAGCTTGGCGGCCGCCGATCGCAAAGGCCTTGTCCTCATCACGGCCACCCGCGGCAGCGATGAACCAGGCAAGATACACGAAACGGCCGGGCAAGCTGTCTTGAGCGGTGCCCGCGTCAATTGGCAAGATCTGTTCCCATGGGTCGGCCGCCATGTATCCCTGCCCGCGTATCCATGGCAGCGTGAACGGCACTGGCATCCAGTCACGTCCGAATCGCTTGGCCAACTGCAGCGCGCCAAGGTTCATCCGCTGCTGGGTTATCCGCTGCGCCAACACGACGCCACCTGGGAAAACCAGCTCGATACCACGATGTATCCGTGGCTGGCCGATCACGTGGTCGGCGATGCCACTGTATTCCCCGGCGCAGGTTTCGCAGAGATGGCCTTGGCGGCGGCCACCCAGTGGCAGCCCGGAGCCAGCGCCGAGATCGAAGAGCTCGAGATCCATGCTCCGTTACTGCTGGCTGCGGCGCCATCCAAGCGCGTGCGCTTCACTCTCGACCCGGCCGATGGTGTTTTCCGGATCCACGCAAAAGAACTGGGCAGTACCGAACCCTGGGCCTTGCATGCGACTGGCCGGATCCTGCGTGAACCGGGAAGCGCATTGCTGACGGATTCACCCGTACAACAACCGGATCGCCCCGCTGACTTTACCGCCGATGCGCACTTCCGGCTGACCCATGCCGTTGGGCTCGACTACGGACCGGCCTTCCGTGCCATCAAGCATGGCTGGAGAGAGGCTCCCGATACCGTCATTGCCCGGCTTGAGCCGGCAGCAACCCTGCAAGATGGATTAGCCCGGACTCACCTGCATCCCGCCCTGCTCGATAGTGCTTTCCAGTTGGTCGTGCCATTGCTGTTCGACAACTCATCCGCCGACCGGAACATCGCATTCGTACCCGCCAAAATCGGCCGATTGGCGTTGGATGGCGATCGCGGCACACCTCAGTGGGTGCGCGCCACACTGCGGCGCCGCAGCCCCCACTCTCTGACTGTCGATTTCGCGCTGTTCAACCAGGCGGGCGAACAAGTAGCCGCGGTGCGCGACACGCGCTTCCGAAGTATCCGGCTGTCCAAGGCAACGACCCGCGCACCCGACTTCCTGGCCGAAGTCGGCGTGCCCAGCCCTCATGCCGACAATCCCGACAGCCGTCAGAGCACACTGGACGCTCCGGCCGTGGCAAATGCGTTGTCGTCGATGATCGCGACAGCAGTGCACGACGGTACCCATGCACGCTACGCGCATGAAATCGAGCCGCTGCTCGACAGCCTGTGCGACCGCTTCTTGCTGCAGGCGATACGCGACCTGGCGCCGGACACCGGCCACTTATACGACGATGTGGTCGACCGGTGCCGCCAGGCTGTACCCGATACCGCCCTCCTGCTCGATCATTTGCTGGCCCGAGCGGTCCACGCAGGCCTGCTGGAACGCACGCCTTCAGGCTGGACTTGCGTAGCCGCCGAAGACGACGAGGCAGCGCCCGGCGTTATCGACATCTGGAACAGCCTGGTTCGCGAATATCCCGATTACGCACACATCGTGCACGCCGCAGGCCGGGGCGGACTGCATTTGGCGGCACTGCTGCAGGGACGCAGTGTCGCAATCAAATCAGATTCCATCCAATCCACCCCCGGCGCGCTGGTCCGGCAGATCCTGGGAGCTGAAGCACGCCAGCGCACCGGATCCGCGTTGCGGGCCGAGCTTGCGCGCGCGCAGGCTTCGCTTCCCCCTGGTGCCCGGCTGAGCGTACTGGAGGTCAGCGATCACGCGCCGGCTTTCGCAACAGATTGCTGCAGTACCCTGGATTTCGACTTGGCCGACTACAGTTATGCCTCGACCTCGGCAGACTCGTTCGAGCACGCACAACGCCTGCTCGATCCGTATCCCGAAGCGACGATAACGCTGATAGGACAGAATGCCGAAGCGGCCAGCCCGTCTGTGCACGACCTGGTCATCCTGCATATCGACGCCGCCAACGCCACCGACGCTCAACGCGCCCTGCAATATGCGCGGCAGCACCTGAAGGCGCAAGGCCTGTTGCTGCTGGTAGGGACGCACCCGGTGGCATGGCTCGACTTCATTGCCGGATCGGCCCCCTCCTGGTGGAGCACGACGGCTGAAGACGGCCGCCCAGCCTCGTGCCAGTACTCCGCCCGGTTCTGGCAGGAAGCCTTGGCAGAACAAGGCTGCGTTTGCCAACCCGTGCTGGAATTCGCGCCTGACACGCTTTCGGGTCCGTACCTGTTGCCTGCGGTCGCCGGCGTCGCCACCGGAGCTTCGCAATCCGCTGCCGGCACCTTGCCGGTCGTGCCATCCGGCTGGCTGCTGTTGGCCAGCGAACAACCCGGCAACCTCGCCCTGGCCCAGGCCGTGGCTCGGCGCCTGGATGCCGCCGGCCATCGCACGCATATCCAGTGCAACGCCGACCCTGCCAAGATGGACACGCTCCTGGCACAGGCCAGGACCCGCCTGTCCCAAGTCGATGGCATCATCCATATGGACGGCCTGGCGCTGCAGGCTTGCACCTCGCCCGCCGACATGTTGCAAGAGCAGGTGCGCCGCTGCACCCTGGCTGCTGCCACATTCCAGGCACTGGAGCGCAGCGGCATTGGTGCCACCCTGTGGCTGCTGACGGCGGGCACCGCGCAGCACTGGGCCACAGGACGGCCAGACGAAACGTCACTGCACGATGCCACGCTCTGGGGTTATGGCCGGACCATGATGAATGAGGCTGGCCAGTTCACCGTGCGCCTGGTCGATCTGCCCAGCGCAGAGCCGGGCGAAGCCGCATTGCAGGCGCTCGAGCGTGAATTGTGCCAACCTGATGCGGAACAAGAGTCGGTAATCACGGCTGGCGGCGCGCGATATGCGCCACGCCTGAGAGCGGTCGAGCGTCCGTCTGCCGCGATCCCGCCCGTACCGTCGGCCGGGACGGTTCGCCTGGCGTTCGAGTTTCCCGGGCAATTGCGCAACCTGCGCTGGGAAGCTCGTACAGTCGCCGCGGTGGCCGAAGACGAGTTGGAAATCCAGGTACACACAACTGGATTGAATTTCCGCGATGTCATGTATGCCCTGGGCCTGCTGTCTGATGAAGCCATAGAAAATGGGTACGCAGGCGCTTCCCTGGGTCTGGAATTCGCCGGCACGGTAGTACGTGCCGGGACCCAAGCGGGCCAGCAATATAAGGTGGGCGATGCCGTCGTCGGCTTCGGGCCGGCCAGTTTCGCCAATCTTGTCGTGACAAAGACCGACGCGGTCGCCCATATTCCCCAGGGAATCTCATTCGAGGCGGCTGCCACTATCCCCAGCACCTTCTTTACTGTCTACTACGCGCTGCATCACTTGGCGCAACTCGAAGAAGGCGAGAAGGTGCTGATCCATGGCGCAGCCGGCGGGGTTGGCATCGCCGCCATCCAGTTCGCCCAATGGCGCGGTGCCGAAATCTATGCCACCGCCGGATCCGACGAAAAGCGCGATTTCCTGCGCCTGCTGGGCGTGCAGCATATCTACGACTCACGCTCTTTGGCCTATGCTGACGCGATCCTGGCCGACACTGGCGGCCGCGGCGTAGACGTGGTGCTGAATTCGCTGGCGGGCGAAGCTATCAATCGCAATTTCCGGGTACTGAAGCCGTTCGGCCGCTTCCTGGAACTGGGCAAGCGCGATTTCTACGAGAACACGCGCATCGGATTGCGGCCTTTCCGCAATAACATCAGCTATTTCGGCATCGACGCCGACCAACTGCTGCGTGAACGCCCTGCCCTCACTCGCCGATTGTTCGCCGAAATGATGGCTTTGTTCGAACAGGGTGCCCTGCATCCGCTGCCGTACCAGGAATTCGACGCCAACGACGTCGTCGACGCATTCCGCTACATGCAGCAGGCACGCCAGATCGGCAAGATCGTCATTACCTACCGCAACGGGATTCGCGACATCCATTGCGCCGCAGCGGCGGCTGCCGCCGAGCCTGCCTCGCTGGGGCTGTCTGACCAGGCCACATACCTGATCACCGGTGGCTTGAGCGGTTTCGGCCTGCGCACAGCTCAATGGCTGGCCGACAAGGGCGTACGCCACTTGGCGCTGGTCAGTCGCAGCGGCCCGGCGTCCGACGCAACATCGCAGGCCATCGCGGCCCTGCAAGCGCGAGGAGTTGCCGTGCACGCCGCGGCCTGCGACGTGACCGACGCCGAGGCAGTAGCGGCGCTGCTGCGGCACATTGGCGATGACATGCCGCCGCTCAAGGGCATCGTGCATGCCGCCATGGTGATCGACGACGGCCTGGTGCGCAGCACCACGGCGGATCAAATCCAGCGTGTACTGGCGCCCAAGATACTGGGCGCCCTGCACCTGGATATCGCTACCCGCGAACTGCCGCTCGACTTCTTCGTCACGTTCTCATCAGCCACGACCCTGTTCGGCAATCCCGGCCAAGCCAACTATGTTGCCGCCAACAGCTGGCTGGAAAGCCAGGCGCGGCACCGGCGCGCCTTGGGGCTGCCCGCTACTTGCATACGTTGGGGTGCCATCGACGATGTTGGCTACCTGGCTCGCAACAAGAAGGTCAAAGACGCCTTGCAAAGCCGCATGGGCGGTGCCGCGCTGGCATCCGATGTAGCGTTGCAGGTATTGGAAGATATGCTATTGGCCAGTGCCAGCGGCCTCGGTGTGCTCGAACTCGACTGGCGTGCGCTGCGCCGCTTCCTGCCCACCGCGGCGGCCCCCAAGTTCAGCTTGCTCGCACGCCATGCCGGCGAAAGCGGAGAGGATGACGCAGACACTCGGGATATCGACCACCTGCTGGCCACGCTCGATGACAATGCGTTGCATCCCATGATTGTCGACATGCTCAGGGCCGAAGTAGGCGAAATCTTGCGCGTGCCCGCCGACAAACTCAACCCCGAGGTCTCGATCTATGACATGGGCCTGGATTCGCTGATGGGTGTAGAGCTGGTCGTGGCGCTGGAAAACCGATTCGGCATCCGGCTGCCTGTCATGGCGCTGAACGAAAGCCCCACACTTGCCAAGCTGGCAAGCCGGCTACTGCAATTGCTACGGAACGAAGAGGACGCATCGCAGCAAGACACGTTGCGTGCCGAAGTCGAACAGGTAGTCTCCCAGCATACGGACGAAATGGCCGACGATGTCGTCGAGGCGTTCGCCAACGACCTGCGATCCGGCGCCGCCGGCACCAAACGCCTGATTCCATGAAACCAGCCACCGATGTTGTAACGCAGTCATGAGCACGACCAAGAAAGGGTTGCCTGGCCTGACGGCAAATATCAAAGACAAGCTGATCCAACAAAGCCTGGAACGCAAGTTCCGCCAGGTCGAGCAAGAACAATCCCAGCCCTCGCTGCCGCGCCCGCTCGACGGTCTCGCAGCCTTGCCCGAAGAGTTCTATCGTTTCGACCAGCACCCGGGGTATCGCCAGTTGCGCATCCTGAATGAAGGTGCCGCGCGCATGGCCGTGCGCAGTCCGTTTTTCAAGGTTCACGAGGGAATCGCCGGGTCGCAGACCCGCATCAGCGGCAAGACCTATATCAACTACGCCAGCTACGATTACCTGGGCATGTCGGGCGACCCGGCCGTCATCGCAGCGGCCAAGGAAGCGCTGGATCAATACGGCACGTCGGTCTCGGCAAGCCGGCTGGTGTCTGGCGAACGCCCGGTCCACCGGCAGCTCGAGCAGGCCCTGGCCGGGATGTACGGCGTGGACGATGCGATCGTCTTCGTCAGCGGCCATGCCACCAACGTATCGACCATCGGGCACCTGTTTGGCTCGCGCGACCTGGTCCTGCACGACGAGCTGATCCACAACAGCGTGCTGCAGGGCATACAGCTGTCGGGGGCTCGCCGCCTGCCGTTCGCCCATAATGACTGGGCAGCGCTGGATCGCATCCTGCAAGATCAGCGCCGCGACTTCGAGCGCGTGCTGATCGTGCTGGAAGGGTTGTACGGCATGGACGGCGATTTCCCGGACCTGCCCCGCTTCATCGAGATCAAGCAACGCCACAAGGCCTTCCTGATGATCGACGAAGCCCACTCATTGGGCGTCATGGGCGCCCGGGGATACGGTCTTCGCGAGCATTTCGGCATCGATGGCAAGGATGTCGACATCTGGATGGGCACACTCAGCAAGTCCCTGGCGGGTTGCGGCGGATTCATCGCCGGTGAAAGCGCGCTGGTCGAGCATCTGAAATTCCTGGCGCCGGGATTTCTATACAGCGTGGGCATGCCCCCCAGCGTCGCGGCGGCTTCGCTGGTCGCATTGCAGCGTATGCAAAGTCTGCCGGAACGGGTAGCCACCCTGCAGGCGCGCGGAAAGTATTTCCTGGAACTCGCCCGGGCCGCCGGTGTCGATACAGGCACAAGCGCGGGATTGGCCGTTATCCCGGCAATCACCGGCAGCTCGTTGAAGGCCGCCAGGCTGTCCACATTGCTGTTCGAACAAGGCGTCAATGTCCAGCCCATCCTCTATCCTGCCGTACCGGAGCGTGTCGCGCGATTGCGGTTCTTCATATCGTGCACGCACACGGAAGAGCAATTGCGCCATACCGTCGACTTGCTCGCGGCCGCGCTGTAGGCGGCACGGTTTCAATCACTAGCAGGAAGATGCCGAGGTGGCGAGACAGCGCAATGTGCCGATAATCAGGCCCCCGGCCAGGCCCGCGGGCCCGCCCGGGCTGGCCTCGGTGCTGGGCGGCACCGAGGCGCGGCGCAACTGGGTCAAATACTGGATAGAACAGCCACTGGGCGGCGCCGGGGAATTGGCCGTCTATTATCTGTTCCGGCTGCTGCCCATCGACCTGTGCTCGAAGCTCGGAGCCATGCGAGGACGCCACGTCGGCGCCGCGCGCAGGAAACTCGAGGCCCAGGCCCGCAAGGCGCTCACCGTGGCGGCCCCCGCCCTGCCCGCCAGCGAGATCGATGCCCTGCTCGACAGGCTGCATCGCAATTCCGGGCGCGCCCTCCTGGAAACACTGATCATGGACCGCGTCTGGAATGCCAGGCGGGTAGCCATCGTGCCGGAACATCGGCGCCTGGACCTCACCGACCCCTCGCGGTCCCGGATCTTCGTATCGGTGCACACCGGCAACCTGGGCGATCTTCTGGGCATGTGCCTGATGCAATTGATCGGCCCGCGTGGCATGACCGTCAGCCGCAGGCTGCCCAACCGCTTTCGCCAGCGGCTCAGCGAAAAGCTGCGCAGCAAGCATGGGGCCTCGGTGCTGGAACCCGGCCTGCGGACCACGCGCCAATTGCTGGACCATCTCCGTACGCCAGGCGGCGCCATTCTGATCCACCTGGACGAAGCGCGCGGCAAGCAGATCTACTTTCCCACCTTCGGCAGGCCCATGCCGTATGGCAGCAATCTGAGCCTGGCCATTCGGCTGGCGGCGGCAACCGGCGCGCCGCTGACGCCTGTTCATATGCAGCGCATCGCCGGCACGCGGTTTGACCTGCGCGTGCACGACGACCTGGCGGCGCCGGCCGCCAGGAACGAAGAACAGCAGGCTGCAATCGCCGCCTGCCTGGACAGGCTATTCGAGCGAGTCATCCGCGAGCAGTTGGACGACTGGCAACAGCTTTATTTCCTGCGCCCCTGAGCGCGCCCCTTGCGGGGCCGCGGTTTACCGTCGAGCATTTTCTTCACCTCGGCAAAGAAAAGCGCCGAAATCCTGTTTGGCTCGTGCCGTTCCAGGATCTCGTCAAAATAGCCGGGCTGGACGGTGTGGTCCACGGATTGCCGCATGGCGTCCAGCAGCCCCGCTTCACGGGCGGCATCGTACAAAAGCGGATGCTCCGCTCCCAGGACTTCCGTCATCGCGCCCATGGCAGGAGCGACCATGGGGCGCCGAAAAGTGGCGGCCAATAGCGCCACTCCGGAGTTCAACGTGCGAGTATAGGGCGCAACTATCACGTCTGCCCCGTTGAAATAGACTTGTATATGCCCCTCGGGAATACTGCGCGCGATGATCGAGATCTCGCTGCAAGCCGCTGCGCGCTGCTTCAGTTGCTTGACGTATTCCGTGTCGGCCACGATGCCGGCGATCAACAACCTCACGCGCCGTGCGGGATTCTCCTTGCGTAACGATTCGAAGGCCTCCACAAGCTCCATCAGCCCTTTGTAACGCTGCAAGGACCCGAAACACAGGAATACCCATTCGTCGTCCCTGATCCCCAGCAACTGCCGGGCTTGGGCCCTACCCAGGGCGTTTCCGTACCAGCCCGCGTAGGAAGGGTGCGGCACGTGGACGGTACGACCATCGGGCAACCGATACGACGACTCGGCAAGCCTGGGAGTCTGCCGGTTCATCACATGCACGAGATCAGCCTCTACGCTGACGAGCTGGTGCAATGCAAGCTCCGCATCCGGGAAACGCGGCCGGTGCGGCAATACGTTGTGCACTGTCCAGACGATCTTGATGCCCCGCGCCTTCCAACCCGAAATGGTCTGGGCGAACTCTTCGACAATGACATGGGCCTCGCCCTGGGATTTCGCGGGGCTCAATAATGTGTGCAACCAGTGCAAGTGAATGACCGTGCGATCGCCCCAGGCGATTTCGTCGACGACCCGTATATCCGACAACGGGATGACCACGACCCCTGCCGCTCCCGCGCCGCCGTACAGCAATTCCAGGAAAGGATTCAGCTTCAGTACGGGGTAATACATTAATAAATCGGGAAGCACTTCAATCGCATGATGCGCTCCCGTAACTCCCGCCACAAACGCCGACGGGCCCGAGCGCGGGCTGGCCGTTAGATTCTCGATTCGCACAGAGTCCCCTATCTACTGTGAGCAGCCGACCGCGACCTCTCAATATGCGGCCCTGGACACCCCAGGTATGTAACAATTATTCGCAAATATTGCATTACTTCGGACACGGACGACAAACCAAGCAGGTCTTTATATGATCCAGTAAAAACTATATATAAGTTGCCTTTTATGGCAAACTACATATCTTGGCACGTTACGCCACTGCAATTGGCAGCTTCCAATTCTTAGCCCAGCCCTTCAATTACAATAATTTGCAACCCGGAGGGCATATAGTGTTTTGCGGCCCCCGACAGCCGTCACGCAAGAGGCCGCCCCCTCAGGATTCCGCTCTCAACCCCTAGAAAAAACACCGGATTACCTACCTGGGCGGCATTTTGTCAAACCCCCTTTTTTAGACACAAAAGATACATTTGATTATCCTCGGGATTCACGAGATTGACCTATCCGTGGGGTAGAGTTACGAGTTCGTTTCGCACCAATGAATCGCCCGAAACCCGCAGACCACATGAAAATACTGACCGTATTTGGCACCAGGCCGGAAGCCATCAAGATGGCTCCCCTGGTCAACGCATTATCGAATCATCCGAATATCGAATCCTATGTCTGCGTGACCGCGCAGCACCGGGAGATGCTGGACCAAGTATTGAAATTATTCGAGATCAAGCCGGATTTCGATTTGAATATAATGCGTCCCGGCCAAGACCTTTTTTCCATTACGACAGATATTCTTAACGGCATAAAGTCGGTGCTTTCTGATATCAAGCCTGATTATGTGCTGGTGCACGGCGACACGTCCACTACCTTAGCAGCTTCGCTGGCCTCATTTTATTCGCGGATTCCCGTAGGACATGTGGAAGCCGGCCTGCGAACCCGCAATATTCGCTCGCCCTGGCCCGAAGAAGCCAACCGCCAAATCACCGGGGTTCTGGCGGACCTGCACTTCGCTCCAACTGAACAGGCACGCCAGAACCTGCGGCAAGAGCGCAAGCCGGAAGATCGCATCTTCGTGACAGGCAATACCGTCATCGACGCCCTGCTTTCCGTCAAGACCAAGATCGAAAATGATACGGTGTTATTGAAGCAATTTTCGGATCAATTCTCGTTTTTGGCTGAGGACCGCAAGGTGGTCCTCATCACCGGTCATCGACGAGAGAACTTCGGCGGCGGTTTCGAGAATATCTGCACGGCCATCGCGGACCTGGCCAAGGTCTACCCCCAGATGGACTTTGTCTATCCGGTCCACCTGAACCCCAACGTACGCGAACCCGTGAACAGATTGCTACGCGGTTTCAAGAACGTGCATCTGGTCGAACCGTTGGACTACCTGCCGTTCGTGTACCTCATGCGCCGCAGTTTCCTGATCCTGACCGACTCCGGCGGCATCCAGGAAGAGGCCCCCTCGCTCGGCAAACCCGTGCTGGTCATGCGGGACACCACGGAACGCCCCGAAGCCGTTGCCGCGGGCACGGTCAGAATGGTCGGAACCGATGCTGCGCGTATCGTGCAGAGCGTCAAAGACCTTACCGACAATGAGATCGAATACAAGAAAATGGCGTATGCCCACAATCCCTATGGGGACGGGACAGCTTCGCTGCAAATAGTTCAAGCACTCCTTAATCAACATTCCCAAGAGTGAGCATCAGCATGACCACGGACACCCCCCTGAATACCATCTCCGTTATCGGGCTCGGATATATCGGATTGCCTACGGCGGCAGTGCTCGCCTCCCGACGGGTCAAAGTCATCGGCGTCGACATCAACCAGCACGCCGTCGACACCATCAACCAAGGCAAGATCCATATCGTCGAACCCGAACTGGACATGGTCGTGCAGTCAACCGTGACCCAGGGCTACCTGCGCGCAACGACCAAGCCAGAGCCGGCCGATGCCTTCCTGATCGCAGTGCCCACGCCCTTCAAGGGCGATCACGAGCCCGATTTGTCGTATGTCAGGGCGGCGACCGAGGCAATTTCGTCCGTGCTGAAGAAAGGCGACACGGTAATTCTGGAATCGACCTCTCCCGTCGGCACGACCGAGCAAGTCGTGCAGTGGCTGTCCGAATTGCGCCCTGACCTGGCATTGCCCCTGCCGGGCAGCACGGACAGCGACGTCTACGTGGCATATTGCCCCGAACGCGTGCTGCCGGGCCAGGTAGTCCGCGAACTGGTGGAGAACGATCGCATCATCGGCGGGATCAATGCCCAATCGACCGAGAAGGCGCGCGCCGTCTATCGCCTGTTTGTCGAGGGCGAGCTGCTGGCGTCCAACGCGCGCACGGCCGAGATGTCCAAGCTCACCGAAAACGCGTTCCGCGACATCAACATCGCGTTCGCAAACGAGTTGTCGCTGATTTGCGATCGTCTAGACATCAACGTCTGGGAACTGATCAAGCTGGCGAACCACCATCCGCGCGTCAACATCCTGCAGCCGGGCGCAGGCGTGGGCGGCCACTGCATCGCGGTCGACCCCTGGTTCATCGTCGACAAGACGCCAGAACAGGCCCGTATGGTCCGCATGGCCCGCGAGGTCAACGATGGCAAGCCCAAATGGGTGGCCGACCGCGTCCAGGCGGCCGTCGAGCAAGTCGTGACCTCGGGCAAGAAACTCGAGGACGTTACCGTGGCCCTGCTGGGACTGGCTTTCAAGCCCGATATCGACGACCTGCGTGAAAGCCCCGCCCTCCATATCACCGAAGCGGTGCTGGGTTCGCTGCGCTGCAAGTTCAAGATCGTCGAGCCCTACATCGAGGAAATGCCGCGCGATCTGCGCGAATACGAACTTTCGTCGCTGGACGATGCACTGGCGACGGCCGACGTGGTAGCCGTGCTGGTTTCCCACACGCCGTTCCGCGAGGCCAAGCTGCAACGCCGCGACGGACAGATCTTTGTAGACGCCGTAGGTATCGTGCAGTAAAAAACACCAATAAGTTGGCAATCGGCGGTACCCGCGAGCATCGCGGGAACCGCCATGATTTGTCAAAGCCCGGTTAAAAGGGGGCCGGATTGAATCGATTTAGGAGTAGCAGTGACGACTGACGCCGTTAAAAACAGCGCAGAGATGGCGATTGGCTTGCCCACGGACAAGGCCACGGTAAAGAGCCCCAAGCGCCGCAAGCCCGCCAAGCCCTCTGAGATGAATAATCCTCGTATCGCCTGGATCAAGGAGCATCAACGCGGCGAGAACGTTGTTCTCGTTGGCGGCTCCGTGCCGGGTCTGGCCGATGCGTTGGCCGCCAACGGCACCACAGTCGACACGGTGGCTGTTACCACTTTGGGCTCAATACCGGCGTCGAGTCCCTACGATTGCGCTATCGTGACGAGCCTCAGCGACGATGCCAAGGAACTGCCCTTGCAACTGCACTGGGCAGTAGGGCTGATCAAGCCTTACGGCACCCTGATAGTGTCGACGATAGGCGCCTCCCCCATTCAAGTCGCCTTGGCACTGGAACGACATCTCCAAGTCCAGCACTTGTCGTATGACGACGGATGCGTCCGCTGCCTGGCGACCCGGCAGATATCCAGCGAATATCAGCTCAAAGATCTCCATGAATTGCTGGTGTCGTCGGATCAAGCCCTGTCCGACCGACAGCGCCGCCTGGAAGACGTCAGTCGCCGCTGGCAACAAGCCAAGAGGAAGTGGCAGGAGGCGGCGCAGGCGCATCGTGCAGCCGAGGAACAACTCAAGGCATTGCAGGATCGCACTGCGAACCACACTGATGAAGTCGAAGCGCTGCAAACCCAGTGCCGCGATCTGCAAGTGCAAAACCTGGACCTGCTGACGGTCAAGGCTCAGTTCGAAAACGACAATCGCACGCTGAACATGGAGCTGCGCAAGGCGACGCGACAGCACGCTTCCATGGAAGGCACCCTGGCTGCCGTGTATCGCAGCGATTCATTCCGACTGGGGAAGATGCTGGTCGGAGCGACCCAATCGTGGGGCCAGTTCGTTGCCTTGCCGCGTCTGTTCTGGACGCTGCTGCAAGATGGGAAAAAGCGCCGCGCGCTCAAGGCCGCCAAGTTGGCCAATGTTGCCTCGTCGGAAAACGCGAGCGAGAAATCGAGCAAGGCGCAGATTGCCAAGGTCGTTGGCACGGACTTGAACAAGTATCTGGAAGCCTTCCGCGAAGATGGCGCCGCCGCCGTCCTCAAGCTTGTCAACCCCAAGGGCGATCGTCCTGCGCGAGCCAATGCCATGTCGCTGCTGGCCATTGGCAAGAACTTCCGCGAGCAGGGCGCCAAGGAAATCGAATGGCCTCTGGCGGAACTGGCGATCAAGCAATTCCAGGACGACGCCATCTGGCGCGGCTATTTATGGGCGGCCGTGCACGCCAACCGGCCTGAATTGGCATACCGCGCGGTCAAGACCCTTGAGCATCTCTACCGGGGCGCGGGCCCCAAGAAAATCGAGAGCCTGAAGCGACTGCAGGAGCACCGGATCTACCGTCTGCACTTGCTGGATCGCCATATGGACGATCCCGTCACGCCGATCACCCCGGAACCCAATCGCGCCGTCTACATCCTTCACAACTCGTTGCCGTTCTCTTCGGGCGGGTATGCCACACGCTCACACGGCATCGCCAGCGGGCTCAAGCTGGCGGGCTACGAAGTCATCATGCTGACGCGGCCGGGTTTCCCACTCGATATCAACACTTCGCTCAGCCTGTCCGACATCCCGGCCGAGGAGTCGGTCGACGGTATCCGCTACGAACGCGTTCTGGAACCCAAGCGATCGACCTCGATCTCCCGAGACGGCCTGCCCGCTGATGAATACCTGGTGGCGGCTGCCGATGCGCTGACGGAGCGCCTGCGCGCCTTGCGCCCTTCAGTGGTCATCGCCGCCTCCAATTACCAGACCGCGTTGCCGGCGATGCTTGCCGCAAGACGGCTCGGACTGCCTTTTGTCTATGAAGTGCGGGGCTTCTGGGAAGTCACCCGCATTTCCCGGCAACCCGAATTCGCCAAGACGATCGCATATGCGGTGGACCGCGCGATGGAAGGCGGCCTGGCCGCGCGCGCCGACCAGGTGTTCACGCTTACCGAAGCGATGCGCGACGAGCTGATCGACCGCGGTGTTGAAGCGGAGAAAATCGTACTACTGCCGAACTCGTGCGATCCCACCCGCTTCCACCCGGGCGAACGCGATGCAGCCCTGGCCAAGCGCCTGAATATTCCGCCCAATGTGCCTGTCATCGGCTATATCGGAACGTTCGTCCACTACGAAGGCCTGGAAGACCTGGCCGGAGCATGCGCTCAACTCAAGGAACAGAACATCGAATTCCGCCTGCTGATGGTGGGCAACGAGGATGTCTCGGGCACGGGAGTCGGCCCGATCACGCAGGCGGTCCGCGACATCGCGGAGAAAGCCGGGTTCTCGAAATGGCTCATCATGCCGGGCCGCATTCCGCACTCCGAGGTCGAAAGCCACTACTCGCTCATCGACATTGCGCCCTTCCCTCGCAAACCGCTACCCGTTTGCGAGATGGTCTCCCCCATGAAGCCGCTGGAAGCGATGGCGATGAAGAAAGCCGTTCTCGTGTCGAGCGTGCGCGCGCTGTCCGAGATGGTCGAGCACGAACAAACCGGTCTCATCTTCGAAAAAGGCAATGTAGCCGACTTCTCTCGCCAGTTGCGTCTGTTGATCGAGCAACCCGAGTTGCGTAAACGCCTTGGGGAGAACGGGCGCGTCTGGGTCGAACAGGAACGCACCTGGCTGAAGACAGGCGGCAAGGCTCACGACGTCATCGAAGCCCAGGTCCTGCACCCGAAATACCCTATCCATGCGGTTCGGAGCGACGGAGCGCATATCGTCGAACTGGCTCGATTCCAGACTCTGTTGACACGCGCCTTCGGCACTGGCGAAGAAAACCGTGTCGTGCCGGTCTCGGAAACCAAGACGCTCTACTTCCTGCACAGCAGCTTGCCTCACCTGTCCGGCGGTTACGCCACCCGGGCACATGGCATTGTCAAGGGAACGCTCGCTGCCGGTTTCGACATCACCCCCTATACGCGCCCGGGCTTTCCGGTCGATACCCGGGAAATCGGGCCCGATGAGACCTTCGACGACGCGGATGTGGTCGACGGCATTTCCTACCACCGGATTTTCGGCGGCGCCAATCGTGGCGCAGTGAGCGAAATCGAATACATGCTCAGCATGATCGACGAGTTCGAGCGAGTCCTGCGCCAGGAACGCCCCGCCCTCGTGCATGGCCGGTCGACGTACCTCACGGCACTCCCCGCGCTGATCGCGGCTCGCCGGGCGGGATTGCCCTTCGTTTACGAAGTATCCGGCCTTTGGGAACTCGTCCACGCCTCTCGGGACAAGACAGGGGCGCTCCAGCACCTGATCGATCGCATCCGCGACCTGGAGACCTTCACCATCCTGAATGCGGATCGCGTCATCACGCTTACCGAAGGCATGGTGGACGAACTGGTTTCGCGCGGCGCAGATCGCGAGAAAATCCATCTGATCCCCAACTCCGTGTCGCCCGAACAATTCGTGCCGATCCCGCGCGATGACGCCTTGGCCGAAAAACTGGGCATCCCGCCGGGTGTGCCAGTGATGGGCTATGTCGGCACATTCGTGGACTACGAGGGGCTGGACGATCTCATTCGCGCCGCCAAACGCATCCTCGCCCGCGGAATCGACTGCCGCGTATTGCTGGTGGGCGACGGCCGCGGGCAGCAGAACCACAAGGCCCTGGCCAGACAGTTGGGTGACAAACTGATCCTGCCGGGACGGGTGCCGCATGACGTGGTCAAGAACTACTATTCACTGATTGATGTGCTGGTTTATGCACGCAAGCCCTGGCAAGTGTGCGAAACTGTTTCGCCAATGAAGCCATTCGAGGCGCTCGCCCTTGAAAAGGCCGTTGTGGCATCGAGCGTCAGGGCCCTGAGCCAGATCATCCTCGATGGAGAGACCGGATTGATCTTTGAAAAAGGAGATCCCGACAGCCTGGCCGACAAGGTAGTCTCGCTCTTTGAATCACCCGAATTGCGTACGGCTCTTGGCAAGAAGGGACGTGAATGGGTCATCGAAAATCGGACCTGGACGACTGCGGGTGAAGAGGTTGCTCAGGTTTACCGCAGGACGCTGGCGCCAAGCTGATGGATCATGATTAAGCTCTCATTATCGAGAAACTCAATGATAGGCACCGTAACGAGCATGCGACCGAACACCGAATTCCAGGCGACGAATTCGGGCATTTCGGCGAACGACCTGCAGCCCAAAGTGCTGCCCCATGACGAACCTGCACCCGCTGACTCACAATTTCCCAGCCTGGAGGTATACCGGGACAGCCCGCTCAAGGAAGGTCGGTTCTCCGTCCATGCCGACACCGGCCTGTTCGAGTGCAGGCTGGACTTGCGGCCGGAATATTCGCGCCTGTTCATCGTATTGACCAGTTCCCATGCGCCGAATAGCCCCTTGCCGACCTTCAAGGCGCTCAAACCCCATCAGCAGCTTCCCGGATCGGTCTTGTACGTGTCCGATCCGACGCTGTTTCTCGACCGAACGCTGAGCCTGGGGTGGTACCTGGGCACGGTGCGCCACGACTGGGGCCAGGCTTTGGTGCGACTGGTGCAACAAGTTGCCGCCAACTCCAACCTGATGCCTGAAGACATTTATGTCCTGGGAACGGCCGGCGCCGGGCTGGCGGCTATCCAGCTTGCATGCGGGCTGGGCCCGGCCACTGCCATTGCCATCAACCCGCATACGGATGTACGGCAATACCATACAGCTTTCGTCAATTCATTCTTCTCGAAATGCTTTGGCTCGGGCAGCGATGTGTTGAAGCACACCGACGATCTGGAGCGGCGGCTTTCCGCCATCGTGGCGCTGCAAGGCGCGGCCGAAACCAAGCTCGTGTACGTGCAGAATCGAGCTGATGCCCATACATTCCATAGGCACTTCCTGCCTTTTTGCAGTGCGTTCGGACTTGACTCGTCAGCCGGCTCCTTCCGCGACGACAACATGGAAGTCATGCTCTACGACGAGGGGGGCAGCCGCACTTCCGCCGAACCCCAGGATCTGTTCGCGGACATCATCGAGCACGCAATTGCATTCAACGATTCGGGGCTGGAAGAGGTGACCCTGGCGGAACAGGCCATCACGCACAGCGAACCCGAGAAGGTCAAGCAAGTATATATACAGAAAGAATCTCTGCCCGCCCAACTTATCGAAAAACCCTGGAAGATATTCTCGGGCCTGGCGGAATACAAAGAGCAGCCCAAGCTGAAGAAAGGCCGTTTCACTGTCGACCTGCCCGACGGCCACAAGTTCGATTGCCTGTTCATTCGAAAGCGCTCCACCCAAAAGCTGTTTATCATGCTTTCGGGAGCACGCAACTGGAAAATCCGCGGGCCCGAGTTCACCCGTTATAGCTGGCACCCTACGCTTCCAGGGTCGATGCTATGCATCACCGACCCCACGATAGCCTGGGCGGGCCGCAAGCTCGCGCTGGCGTGGTACGTCGGTACGGCAGCCAATAACTGGACGACGGCCATGGCGGAACTGGTTCGGGCCACGTGCGAAAAACTCGGGATCAAGACCTCTGACGTGATCATCTACGGTTCGTCCGGAGGGGGATTCGGGGCCATGACCCTGGCCGCGGCCCTGGGGGATGCCACTGCCGTCGCCATCAATCCGCAGAGCCATGTCCTGCGGTACAACCTTCGGGCCGTCAACAACTTCTTGAAGATTGCATTCGGGGTATCCAGCGCAGACGCCCTCGCACCTGAGCTGATCAAGGAGCGGTTGTCCGCCATCGACGCAATTGACCGCACGCCCAACGCCAAAGTGCTATATGTGCAAAGCCGGAACGACAAGCGCCACTACGAACATCATTATGTTCCGTTCTGCAGTCAATTCGGGCTTCCGCTCAAGGGCGGCAGCGCCCGTGACGGCACGCTGCAGACCTGGCTCTATCACGATCGCCCCGGCCATCGGGGAGAACCGGAAAAACTGGTGCCCGAAATACTCACGCGCGCCATGGCGCTTTCGAGCCTGGGCACGCGCGAATAAATCCAATGCCAATTAGTCTACATACTTATTTTCCAGGGATTTGATACGCCGCGGCTGGCCCGGGGGAGTAGGACACCCGGGCGGCTGAGCCTGCCCTTTCACGACGGTCAGTTTAGGCTGCTTGATCGGGGCCTTGCCGGCGGATGCCGAAAAGGCCTGCATTTTCGGAAGCTTTGCCATGGTGTTATTTTCGAAGACGGTATCCCACGAGGGGCATTCGGCCGTGCTCTTGGTGCACATCGAGCTTCGAGACTTATCGCAGAACGAGTCTTGAAACGCTTCCGCCTGCTGATTCACGAATTTGTTCCGCACGATTTTATTGGCATGCGAGGCATCCCTGACCTTGATCGCTGCCCCGCAGCCGCCATCAAATACATTGTCGGAAATAATATTATTGGCCGAATAGTGGGCAATATATATAGCGTGCAAAAGATTGCAGTCCTTCACATTGCGGATATCTTTGAAAGTGTTCCCGACAACCTTGTTGTTTCGAGAGTTGACAAGACTCACCGCTGCCGTGGCCGGGCGACTCTTGGCATTGCCCTGCCCGATTTTGGCGAACACGTTGTCCGTAATCTCGTTGCCGCCGTTCCACAGGTCTTCGGATTTGCGCTGTCCGCTCAACGAAACCGCGCTGACATAGTTGAAGACCTCGAGGCCGGAGATGCGCACCGGACTGGTATCGTGTTTGGTCGACTTCAGCACGAACCAGACACCCTTTCCTCCGCCATCGAATTTCGGGCGGCTGGAAGCTTTCGGGTCGGCCTGCAGATGGAAGGGCACATCGCCTGGCGTTCCATTGAGCCTCAGCCGCTGTCCCTTATACGTGCCGCTGGCGACTTGGACGGTGACGCCGGTCACGTCCTCAGCCATGTTGGCCTTCGCGGCCCGGAGCGCCTCCGCGAGCGAGCCGACCGGCTCGGCCGGCTTCAGGCCTGTGCCTGACTTTTGCTCCTGAGGTGCTACATAGATGGTCAACTCCCGCGCCTGTGTCAAACGCGCATCAACAGCCGATATCAACAGCAATCCAAGTGCCACCGCGAGTTTGACTCTATATAATGGTATAGACATATTGCGCCCTAGCAGGAAAAATCCACAATCTGTGGCAATGTACATCAACCTATCAATAAACAGCTTCATCCTAATATATTGTTGCATAGCGTCATGACCATTTGCGCACCCTCCTGCACTGCCAGACGCTTTCCCGATGCCATCATCTGATGATTTCCTTTTACCCTTTCAAACGTCCTGTACTCGGCAAGCAGGCTAAGCTGTCCGGCGAATTCAAGAACCTCAAGGTTGCACTGATCTCCGATGATTTCACTTCATTGTGCCTTTCCTACGAATGCCAGGTACGTGCGGTATCGCCTCGCAACTACAAATGGATGCTGAAGTACTGGCGCCCTGACATTTTGCTGACTGAATCTGCCTGGTGTGGCAGGAACAATGCATGGAAATTCAAGATTGCGTCATACAAGGAACACCCCAAGCGCACCAACGACGAACTGCGACGGGTGGTCTCCTATGCCAGGGAACTGGGAATACCCAGCGTTTTCTGGAACAAGGAAGACGCTATCCATTTTGATAGATTCATTAATAGTGCCTCGCTTTTTGATTATATTTTCACGGTCGACGAGAACGCAATACCGCTATACCGTGCAGCCCTGGGAGACGATGCGCGCCTGGCAACGTTGATGTTTTCCATTCAGCCCGCGCTGCATGCACCGAGCAATGACACATATCGATATGGTCGAGCCTGTTTTGTCGGCAGTTACAGCCACCACATCCATCCGCGTCGGCGCATGTGGCAGGATATGTTATTCGAAAGCGCGCGCGACATTGGATTGACAGTTTATGATCGAAACTCGGACCGAAAATCGGAAGTCTACAGGTATCCTGTTCGCCCATGGATCGACATACACACCAAAATCGACCATGCCAGGACGGCCCAGATTTATCGCGAGCACATGCTATGCCTGAACGTCAATACCATCGAAGATTCCGCGACGATGTTTTCGCGTCGATTCCTCGAGATTCTTGCATCCGGAGGGCTGGCTGTCAGCACTCCTGCATTATCGATAAAGAAACTGTTTCCCGAGCTATGCCATATTGTCTCCAGTCCAGAGGAAATGAGCACGCTCTTTGACTCATTGCGGAATGGCTGGCGCCCCTCTGACCGCGACATGGTACGCTCGGCTTCCGAGCATGTGTTGAAGCGCCATACCTGGGAAAAGCGATTGGGCGAAATACTGGAAATCGTGCCGATCGGCAGGCATTGCTGAACGAATCAAAATGAGCTGGATGCCCATATAAACCATGCAAAGACGCTCGTCGCTAAAAATTTTCCTGACGGTGATATATGCGCTCGTGCTGCGAGAAATGCAGGGGCGCTTCGGCCGCATACGCATGGGAGCCATGTGGACGATTTTTGAGCCGCTGGCCCATATTCTGGCCATAACGGCCATCATGGTGTACCTGCGCGGCCGGAGCATTCCGGGACTGGATTTTCCGGTATTCCTTCTTGTCAGCCTCACGCCGTTCCTGCTGTACAAGAATATATCGCTCAAGCTCATGAGCAGCGTAGAAGCCAACAAGGCTCTATTTGCCTACAAGCAAATACAGCCGTTCAGCACTTTTGTCGCCCGCGCTGTGGTGGAATTCAGCCTGTCTGCCACGGTATTCATCATTTTGCTCGCGGCGTTTACCTGGATAGGATTCGACACTCGGATCGTGCGGCCCATCGAATGGCTGGGGGTGATTGCCCTTGGGCTGGTGTTCGCGTTTGCACTGGGATTGAATCTGGTGATGATCGTCAGCGTCCTGCCGGAAAGCAAGATGGTGCTGCGACTGATATTCATGCCGCTGTACCTGCTTTCTGGCGTGGTCTATCCTCCCTCCCATTTCCCACCGCAATGGATGCCGCTATTACTGTGGAACCCGTTTCTCCATTTCATGGAGTTGATTCGGGTAAATGTCTTTCCTTTTTATCGTATCGCCGACGGCATATCGCTCGAATACGTCATTCATTGCACGCTCGTACTGCTTTTCCTGGGCATGGGCATGTATCGGCTACGGCGCCTGCAACTCATGTCGCTGTAAAAGACGACAGTCCAATCCAGCTCGAATAGACATGTTTGAACTTCGCAACTTGACCAAATCATACTTGACGGCACGAGGCCGCCGGTATGTATTCAGGAATATATCGCTAGTCATCCCTCCCGATCGCAATATCGGGCTCATCGGACGCAATGGCTCCGGAAAGACGACTCTGATGAGGTTGCTGGGAGGAGCGGACACCGCTGACTCCGGGAAGGTCATCACCGACAAGAATATCTCGTGGCCGGTGGGTCTGAGCGGTGGCTTCCAGGGCAGCCTGACCGGTCGCGACAACGTCAAGTTCGTATGCAGGGTTCATGGCGCCACCGGCGATCTGATGAGAGAAAAGATCGCTTATGTGGAAGACTTCGCCGAGATCGGCAGGTGGTTCGACGAGCCATTCAGGACCTATTCGTCCGGGATGCGATCGCGCCTGGCCTTCGGGATGAGCATGGCATTCAATTTCGACTATTACCTGATCGATGAGGTGATGGCCGTCGGCGATGCGCATTTCCGCCGCAAGAGCACTGAAGCGTTCAGCACACGGCTGAAAACTTCAAAGGTGATACTGGTCAGCCACTCGATGGCTCAGATCCAGAAATTGTGCGACATCGTCATCCTGCTGCGCGATGGCAAGCCATATATTTACGAGGATGTTCGAGAGGGCATCAAGGCCTATCAAACGTAATTCAAACTAGATAATCACCGCCAAGAATGATCTCTTTCGAAAAGCTCAAATCTATCCGCCTGGCCATCTGGCTGGTCGCCGTCCCCATGCTGCTGGCACTGGCCTATTACGCCGTCCTGGCGGTGGACCGCTATGCCAGTTCCGCGCTTGTAGTCGTCCGGCAAACCGACGAAAGCCAATCGGCAACCGTTCCCGGCCTAGCCATGCTGATGGGTGGAACCAATCCCACTTCTCGTGAAGAAACCCTATTCCTGACCGAATACATCAAATCCCCCGATTTGATGAACGAACTGGAACAGCGTGTGAATTGGGTGGAGCGATATTCGGGCCAATGGCGCGACCCCTTCTTCTGGATCAGCGCCGACGCCGACGCCGAGACCAAACTCGCCTACTACCAGCGTATCGTCCAGCCGCATTTCGATGACGTCACCGGGCTGCTGCGCGTAGAGGTCCAGTCGTTCGATCCCCAGCTTGCCCAGGACATGCTCAAAGTGATCCTGGAAAGCAGCGAGAGCTTCGTCAACGAGATTTCGCACCGGATCGCCCGCGACCATATGAAGTTCGCCGCCGACGAACTCCTGAAGGCGCGCCGCTTGTATGACGAGAAGCAGCACCTGCTGCTGGAATTCCAGAACAAATATAGTGTGCTGGATGCGCAGGCTTCCGCGCAGTCGCGGGCCGGCATCATTACCCAGATCGAAACCTCGCTGAGCCAGGAGCGGGCGACGCTGAAAGGCCTGGAGGCCACCCTCAACCCGAATTCCCCGCAGGTACGCCAGCAGCGTAATCGCATCGCCGCCCTGGAAGGACAATTGCAGGCCGAACAGCGGCGCCTGGTATCCGCACAGGGCGACGACAAGATGAACTTGCTCGCGGCGGAGTTCCGCAATCTGACCATCGACGCGTCGGTGGCGGAAGAGGCCTACAAGCTTGCCATCACTGCGCAACAGAACGCCCGCATCGAAGCCACGCGCAAGATACGCACCTTGGTCACGATCGCGACGCCGAACCTGCCGGAACGAGCGGCGTATCCCGAAGCGCTGTATAACCTCTTGACCATTCTGATAGTGCTTGGGCTACTGTACGGCATTGCACGATTCATCATCACCACGATCGAGGACCATCGAGACTGATCAGGCAGACTGCTGCCCCCTACCTTTACGTAAGGGCCCGGAATGACCAATCGACAATTGCCACCCTCTTCCTCCGCAACGAGCAAGAAGGCCGGCGGCAAGCCTGCAGCAACAGCGCCGCGCGCCGCGCAACCGGCAACCGCCGCGGGCAAGCTGCTGAAGCAGCAACGAATGCCTGTCATACCGGCCAAGGCGTATCGCGTTTGCATCACATTGCTCGACCGCGAAGACCGCGTCAACGAGAAGGCAGTATTGCTGAACCTGCGTTTCCTGGATGCCGCTGGGCAGGTCGTCGCCACTCCGATCCCGCACTGGACCTTCTCCAAGCGCTATGAGCAGTGGGCCGCCTATTTGCCCTCGGCGGCCAACGCCAGCCAGAAATCGGAATCTCGCCCTTTTGTTCCTCCGCCTGAGGCCTGCCACGTCGACATCAGTCTGCTCCAATGGCAGGGCAGCGATAGCGTCACCATAGACGGCGAGGTTGTCCTGCACGCGGAACGGGAATCCCTGGAAAGCCTTCAGGCGCATGAGCGAAGATCACCGCAGGCTGCCAGCCTGGCCTGCGGCGACGCTCTTGACGAAGGCACCGAGGACCTATCTCTATTGCAGTACATCCTTGCATTCGCCCGGCGCCATGGCAATGCATCGCTATTGCGTCGATCCGCAGCGGCATTGCTGGCCTTGGACTCGAGGCAGATCGACCGCCAGGCCATTCTGCTGTGGCTGGACGAATTGCGAGAGCTGGATCCCTATTGGCTGCCCTTGGCGGCTGGATCCGATTCGGGCGCGCCGGCGGCACAAAAGCGCCCTAACGCCCGCCAGCCGCACCGCGTGGCCCACCTGTGCGGGGACTCGGCGGACGGCGGGGAAGACGGCCTGGAATGTATCGCGCACATCGCCACGCAACATGCTCCCGACGGTGTCCAGCCCATCCTGCTCACTCCAGCCGAGTACCTGCAAGAGAAGCCGTCGCACGGTCCGTGGAAAAAAGCCGAACGCTCGGGTATACCCTGGTTTCAACTGGATAGCCTGAGTACCTCGGCCCAGGAAAAGATCGAGCGAACGCGGATCATGGAATTGGACGTCATACTGGGTACCCATGTGTGCCGCCAAAACCAGATTTCGGTCATCCATGCCCATGCCGGACGGCGCGGCCATGACCTGGCTCTGCGGGGGCTGGCGATTGCCCACCATCTGCGAATCCCGACTGTCTACGAAATCAGGCAGCCTTTCGGCCTGTACGCCGACGAACCCGGCTGGCACACCGGATCCGAACTTGTTGCGCTACGCCACGAACAGCAACTTCGCTGTATGCATTTGGCGACGGCCGTAATCACCATCAGTGACGCCATGAAAACCAGGCTGGTCGCCCAGGGTGTCGCCGACGACAAGATCTTCGTCGTACCGGAGACCGTACATACGCCGGATCCCACGCCCGCCCGGGCACCATTGACGCAGGACAGCAACACCCGACGGATCGGGATCGTCGCCGAATCCGTTCCCGCCACGCTCTTGCCTGCCCTGCTTGACGGCCTGGGGGCAGCGGACAAGATGCACCTTGCCATATATGGCAACAATCAGAGGCTCGACCTTTGGCGTACTATTGCAGCCCAGTATCCGGGTCTTGACATTGCGTATGTCGACAGCCGGCAACACAGCAGCACGGAAGCGCGTGAATTCTTGCGCAGCCAGCAGTGCCTGGTCTTACCCGAAACGTCCGAATGCTGGACTGAGCAACGCCTGACCATGTGGGCGTTGAACGCCATGGCATCGGGCGTGCCGATCATCGAAACAAGCGATAGTGGAATGTTTTGCGGTCTTATCTGGAACGACAAGAAAATCGTATTAACTGCGGACTGGAGCGCATTACCCAAATTGCTGCATCGCATCGAAGCCGGAACGGTACCGGTGAAGGCAATGGTAAAGCGGGCCCACGACTGGGCGCGCGCCACCAGGTCTCCCGCCACGGCGGCCCGGCATTATGAAGCCGTGTACGACCATGCCAGGAAACAGGTCCGCTCCCGCGCCACGGCAAGCACGAAACGAGCCGCAACCGCTTCCCGCTAGCAGCCCAGGCCAACACAAATCGCACTAATCAAGTCAATACTCGCATAACTCTCATGACAAGCGCCGCAATGAACGTTGACAACAATTTCCTTCCCGGGACGCTCAAGCGCGGCCTGGCCGTAATGGCGCTCGTGCTGCCACTTGCGGGTTGCGGCATTCTGTCCGGCGCCGGCCCCTACAGCGCGTCGATCCGGATGGTCGACAGTGACGCATCCTATACGCTGGTCGATCTCAGCGCCCAGACCATCGGCCCCTACCTCATCGCTGGAGAAACTCCCCCGTTGAGCACGACGTCGGACACACCGATGCCGAACGTTCGGTTGGTATCGGGCGACGTGCTGAGAATCATGATTTCGGACAGCGCGCCGGAAGGCTCGATTTTTGCTCCCCTGTCTTCGGGAGGAACCGTATTCGACGCCGTTCGCGTCAACGCCAGGGGCGACATCAACCTGCCCTATGCAGGCAGGATCCGCGTGCAGGGTCTTGCATTGGACCAGGTTGCCCAAAAGATCGAGAAAAACCTGAGTGGCAAAACCTCCGACCCGCAAGTCCACGTGGAGCTGGTGGGCGACCTGTCGGGTTCCGTGCTGGTGGCTGGCACCGTCAAGGCACCGGGGCGCTTTTCCACCCTGCAAGGCCCCCTCACGCTGCTGGATGCCATCAACCTGGCCGGCGGCCCCATTCCCGAGCCGCACTTGACGACCGTCACCGTGCGCACGGGCAAGAGCGTACGCATATACAACTACAAAGATATCCTGGACGGGCGCAATATGCCGGTGCCGCCCCGTTCGGAAATCATCGTGGAACGTGCCCGCAAACGCTTCGTGGCCATGGGCGCGGTTACCGACCCCGGGCTGCACGACTTGCCGTCGGAAAACCCCAGCCTGCTGGAAACAATGGGTTCGATCGGTGGCCTGAAAGAAGCCATGGCCGATCCTACCGGTGTATTCATCTTCCGCCGCAACATCGATCCGGAAACCAATCAGCCCAAGGCGGTCGTGTTCCAGCTCAACATGCGCAATCCCGAATCCATATTCCTGGCGGGACAATTCCTCGTAAAACCCGAAGACGCCATTTATGTCACGAATGCCGCAGTCTATGAATGGCAGAAAATTATCAGCCCCATTGTCCAGGCAGTATTGATCGGAAACCGCTTCTAATATTGCATGGACGCCAAGCATGTATTCGCCTCTCTCCCGGACTGGAAGCTCTGGCGAGTTGAATATTTGCGACGGATACTCGGGACGCATATTGTTCCGCACCTAGGCTCGCGCCCACCACCCGGCTCGGTTTTTGTCGGGTGGGGGCGCAAGCGCAGCGGTCGCCGCGCCCAGCAAAGGGCTCGCCGCTACCAATCGAAGTGCTGGCTTCTTGAAGACGGGTTTTTACGCTCTATCGACAACGGAGCCGCAGAGAGCCCGTTGTCGATCGTGGTCGATGACGTCGGCATTTATTACGATGCCACCCGCCCTTCCCGCCTGGAACGGTTGGTGCAACGTGAACTGGACGCTCCGCAACGGGCTCGCGCCCGATCCATTATCGAGGCATGGCGCGCCGGCCGGGTCTCCAAATACAACAGCGCGCCCGACCCGGCCCTCGCTTCGCTGCCTGGCCGTTATGTCCTGGTGGTCGACCAAGTCCATGGCGATGCCTCGATCCGATATGGCTCGGCCGATCCGTCGAGTTTCCAGGCCATGCTGGCAGCAGCGCTTGCCGAGAATCCCGACAGCCAGGTCATACTCAAGGTCCATCCCGACGTCGTCCATCGCCGGAAATCCGGGCATTTCGACATCGACACCATCCGGCAAAACGACAGAATCCTCCTGCTGCACGAGGACGCCCACCCCGCGACCTTGCTGGAGTTTGCCGAGTGCGTGTATGTCGTCACCTCGCAACTGGGATTCGAAGCATTGCTCTGGGGCAGGCCGGTGCGAACGTTCGGGATGCCGTTTTATGCCGGCTGGGGCCTGACGCGAGACGAACTCCCGCCGCCCGACCGGCGCCATCCCGCGAGCCTGGAAGCGCTGGTTCATGCCGCCCTGATCGACTACCCCAAGTACATGGACCCCGAAACCAGCCTGCCATGCGAAGCAGAAACCGTCCTGGCGTGGGTGGCTTTGCAGCGCCGCATGCGGCAGCGACTGCCGGCGCACATCATCGCGGCAGGCTTCTCCCGGTGGAAAAAGACGTTTTTGCGCGACTTCCTGTGGGGTAGCCGGCTGGAATTCCGCAAGAATCCAGGCAGCGTTGCGCTGACTCCAGGCGCAATCGCCTTATGGGGCCGCAAACACGATGCCCTTGTCCGGCAGCGGCCGGCATCCTGCCCTGTCCTGCGCATCGAAGACGGCTTCTTGCGCTCTGTCGGCCTGGGCGCCGACCTGATCCGGCCGCTCTCGTGGGTTGTCGACGACCTGGGAATCTATTACGATGCCACCCGCCCGTCGCGGCTGGAACAGCTTCTGGCCACGACAGACTTCTCGGCGGCGCTGCGCGACCGCGCCCAGATACTGCTGACGCGCCTGATCGAGACGGGCGTGACCAAATACAATACAGGCCGCCCGACATGGCAGCGTCCATCCCAACCCGTTCGCGTGATCCTCGTGCCCGGTCAAGTCGAAAGCGATGCTTCCATCAAATACGGCGCCATGGCAGTATCCACCAACATGGCGCTGGTTCGCGCTGTGCGCGAGGCCAATCCCGACGCATGGGTCGTCTACAAGCCGCACCCCGATGTACTTGCGGGCTTGCGCCAACAGGGCGCGGGCGAAACCGACATCGGAAACTGGTGCGATGAAATCGTCGGCGACATCTCCATCAACACCATGATGGATAACGTGGACGAACTGCATGTCCTGACCTCATTGGCCGGCTTCGAAGCCCTGATACGCGATATCCCGGTCACGACTTACGGCCAGCCGTTCTATGCCGGCTGGGGATTGACACGCGATCTTGCACTATCCCCAGAGGTAGCCGACCGTCGCGCCAGGCGTTTGACGCTGCAAGAGCTGGTCGCCGGCACGTTGCTGCTGTATCCGACCTACGTCAGTCGCCACAGCCGGCGCTACACGACCGCCGAACGCGCGCTGACGGAACTGCTGGACTGGCGCCGGGATCCTCCGGGCAAGCAGGCCTCGCTAGTGCGCCGGGCCATCGCACGGGTATTCCGAAAAGCATGAAGCGCTCCTTTCTGCTGCTGCAGGGGATGTGCACCCCCTATTTTTCATTGCTGGGCCAGGCCCTGCGGGATGCCGGCCATCACGTCCACAAGATCAACTTCAACGGCGGCGATTCCCTGTACTGGAAAGGCGGGGGAACCATCGCGCACCGTAACGGGCTGGCCGACCTCGCCGAGTTCTATCAGCGAATTTTCGACCGGGCAAGCCCGACCGATCTCGTTTTATTCGGGGATTGCCGCCCTTTGCACATGCCCGCGATCCGGGTCGCCGAACGCACGGGTGCCCGCGTGCACGTCTTCGAAGAAGGCTATTTCCGGCCCTACTGGATTACGCTGGAACGCAGCGGGGTCAACGCACGTTCGTTATTGCCGCGCGATCCGGACTGGTACAACGAAATCGGGCCGGCCGTGCCCAAGTACGAAAATGGCGAACCGTTCGAGTCGTCATTCCTGATCCGCGCCTGCCATGATGTGTGGTATCACGTGGGCAATCTGCAGAATCCCGTCTTTTATCCCGGCTACCGTACGCATGCTCAGGTGAGCGCGCCGGTGGAGTACTGCGCCTACCTGCGGCGCGCGCTTTCCCTGCCCCTCGCCCAACGGGAAGACAAGAAGACAATCGAAGACCTTATCCGCCTGCGCCGCCGCTTCTGGCTATTGCCGCTGCAACTGAACAGCGACACCCAGATCCGGGATCACTCTCCTTTCAGGGATATGGAAGAAGTGGTGGAAAAGACGGTGGAGTCTTTTTCCATGCATGCCGGATCGGGCGAGATGTTGCTGATCAAGAACCATCCGCTGGATACCGGGCTGTGCGGGTACAAAAAACTCGTCTCCGGCATCGCCCGCAAATTCGACGTGGAAAAAAGGGTTGTCTACGTCGAGACCGGCCATTTGCCCACGATCCTGAACCATGCATGCGGCGTTGTCACGGTGAACAGCACTGTGGGCAGCTCCGCGTTGGTCCACAGCCGCCCGACGATCGCCCTGGCAAGCGCCATATACAACATGCCGGACTTGACGTTCCAGGGCAATCTGGACGAGTTCTGGAGCAATGCAGCCCCGCCGGATGCCGACCTTTTCCAGCATTTCCGCAATGTCGTCATCCATGCCACGCAAGTGAATGGCGGCTTCTACTCGCGTAGCGGCATGAAGCTGGGCATCCGCAATTCAGTCGCACGGCTATTGCGTGAAAAATCCCCGCTCGAGGAATTACTGGGACACTAGGGGCTTCTCTGTCGCTGCGCTGGCAACCGCCAGCGCTTCCTCTTCCTCGGGCATCGGCAATGTGCCGGGCGTCGCGCTCACCTGGCATCCCGATTCGCCAAGATTGACGCTCAAAGCCAGTGTGCCATGCTTTGCCGAAACCACCAGCATATTGGGATCGACCAGTTGCACTGCGCAGTCGGGATCATCGATCGCATACAGCGTGGCAAACGTGCGCTGATCGCCGTTCAAGCCTATCTTCAGCACTGTGCCTGGCTTGACTCGCTTGTAGCCCTCGCTTATCCATCCCTGCACGCTAGGCGCCAGTGCGCCGCGAATCAGCTCCGATGTGCAGGGAGCCGAGGCTGCGAAGCGGATCGCCAATGCCCGGCCCGATGGCAAGGCGGCATCGTAGCCGTTTGGGCACGCGACAAAATCGGTAATGGGCGGGGCGAAATGCGACCACTGGGCGAAATCCCCTGGCGATGCCGCGGATATCCTGTCCACCACCAGCAGCCAGCCATCGACCGAATAGAGGCAATGGCGTTCATGCACATACCCCATTTTTTCGAATTCCAGCGCTGCAGAGATGCAGTGGCCCCAATCATGGCTCTGGATCGCCTGGATTGCCGATCCATACTGCCCCGCGGCCAATCGATGATCCCCCCGCCCGCTCGAAGTCACCGTATTGTGCGCCACTCGCGAGACGACATATCTGCGGTATTTGTCGTTAGTGTAGGCATACTTGCCGGGATCGCACAGAATTTCCTCGCCGTGGAACCAGATAAACGACAGGTCGTCCGCCTGTTTGTGCGCGATCGTATGCGATGCTCCCATCAAGAAGAAATACGACGAATCGCGCATGGAGCCGCCTCCGTCGTCCCTGACCACGACATAGCCAGCTGAACTGAAGACCTCGTTCCGGCTGGTGAACCAGGGCCTCTTGACGCTCTTGACGGGCGCCGATCCGCTGGTGTCCCCGACCGGCGCAAGCCGTCCGTCGGGCATCACGAACCAGCCCAGCACTTTCTGGGCGCTGTCGAGCGCCTGGTTGAGTCCATACTTGGAAAACCAGCCGCTCCTTCTTATCTTCTGCATGTACCCGACGGTGAACTTCTGATAACCCGTGGAGTTCTCTTTATGCACACCCTCCGCGGTGAATTGGTTCGCCATGAGCCTGCCGAACATCAGGTCCACGAATTGTTCTATCTGGCCCGCCGTTTCAGGCTCCACGACTTCCGCAAGCGATCGCAGGCCGACCAGATCCGAAATGGTGTGATTGTTGAAACGGACATTTTCCGGATTGAGCAGGAACTTCAGATGTTCCTTTACCAATTGATCGAGACAGTCGATATCGGCTGAAGATAAAGACATGATCCCATGCTGCCACTTTGAGATGATGTACGTCAGCTTCATTGCCCTCAAGCCGACCATCATGTCCTGCCAGGCGAACCTGGCCGACTTCATCTCTGCAATGTGATGGCGATGCCAATCCCGGATCACGGGCATCAGGCGATGCAACAAGCGCATGTTCGACGACTTCTCGGCGTCGATGATGATGAAATCGACCAGCCTCCACATATGCAGCTGAGCCTGCCAATTCTCGTCCTGAAACGGATCCATGTCCCATTGGAAGGGAAACGAGACTTCATAGGCGTCAACATCGGGGCGGGGCTTGAACACAATGGAATCCGCCGATGGACCGAAGCCGCTCTGGTTCGGCAATAGATACAGGTATTCGTACCTGACCGGCCCTCCGGGTCGCGGCGGACAGGAAGGGATGATCCGGGCCGTGGCCTTTTCCGTGCGGATCGTCGACAGCACCATGGGCCGAGAGCTTTGCGACGGGTAACATTGCGTCGAATTCCTGTGCTTCACGAATCCAGAGACGCTATAGCTGCCTTCGCCGCTCAGGGGAAAGACGGCCCGATTGGCCGTGGAGTACTTCCGCAGACCGATGCGTATGCCGTCTTTCTTGAAATAAAAGGCGTAGTGAAAGTCTTCCAATGCGCTCGCCGCATGCGAACTGAATGTCACCCACGAGATGAGTTGTTGCCCCTCAACTACCGACTCCACCTGAAAAAGCGGAGGCACCCCATCCATCGCGCTGGAACATGGGTTCTGGACCATGGAAAACTCCTTTTTTTGATTATTCGCCGCACGAAATCCATGCTGTTCCTGTGAACGCTGATCCCGACGCCCGCGACATCTCTCGCGTCGGCAAAGCCCGTTTGGACGCAGGCATGCAGCGTCGCCCATGGCAATGGGCAACACCGGAAAAGCAATTCGATAGGTATGAAACGAACGCTGCGATACCCGAAGATCGCAACCTCGTGGCGTGCAGCTATGCCGAGTCAGCTCTGGGCATGGATCCCTCCTCGCTTCCTGATACCGCCAATTGGCGAACCGCTGCGCCATTCAAGCCGCAGTTCGCCGATTTGTCCTTTCTCGACCCAGCCGCCTTGTTTTGCACTTCAGATAACGGCGCTGGATAAAGCAGAGAAAGAACCCCGTCTTGTTTCTACGTTGTTCTGCAGACGGCTGTGCCAGCCCGCCTGACCTCTAATTGTTTTAGTAACGCACACCTTGTCTCTTCGCGAAGCTTAGTCATCCCGACAGCGTGAGTCAACGGTTTAAGCAACTTGCAAGTTATATGCCAATCATTCGCCAATTCAATTCAAAAAATACTATTTATTAACTAATTGAAACCAATCAAGGAAGACATTAAAACTCAAACAGTTCTTTTTTGAGACTTAATGAAATAATTAAGTCAATTTCTGAAAAATACACAAGGCATTACGCAAATAAACCTAACTAAAAGTGTTTTTTAGACACATACCTTTCCTTCCAAGTCGATACGCTTCGCTTCGAGTATCTGAGTGAACCACCTTCCCTGTTCAGGGCGGCCTCATTCAGCACTCTGGACCCAGAGAGGTCCTACCAGCAAGACAGCAAGCTTTCCATATGGGAGAAAGATGATGTCGCCGCCATCCTGACGCGCGCTGCTATTCGGTCTGTTTTTTTCTTCTACCGCAGCGCGTATCCCACCTACTCGTGTCCTTCGTTGCCGCCCCAACCGGTGGCCGGGAGAGTTGTTGCGCCTGTCGTGTAGTGCCCACGATTTTTTGAAGGAGCTATCATGGCCACAATCGATCTCAATCTCGGCGGTCTCGGCAATCCCACCAACGGAACGGTCGACCAAAGCACGTACGACGGCGACACGCTGCTCAATATCAATGCCATCGGCAGCACGAACCTCACCGTCACCAACACGACCAATTCCCCCGATGTGCTTGAACTGCAACAGACCATCGGGCTCGGTGTGGCTCCCAACAACACGGTGAATCTGGGCGAAAACGCCCACGTCGCGCTGACCGGCCTGGCCGGTGCCAATCTCATCGGCACCTTCAACTACAACCTGTCGGCAGGCTCCACGCTGGATATGTCCTCGGCGTTCCTGAACGTAGGCCTGGCGAACACGATCAACGTCAACATGGATGGCACGGGCGCCTCGACGTTCATCTACGATGCCACCGGCATCAACCTCAATTTGTCAGGCTATCCCAACATCACGGGCGTCACCGAAGGCGACCAGATCCAGGTAGCCAACGCCACCAGCGGCGAATATTCGGGCGGCGACCTGATCTTCCGTGACTCGAATGGAATCGTTGTGGGCCGCTTCAACGCCGACGGCCTGGACCCGGATCTGGTCACGTTCAGCGGCGGCACCATGACCTATGCCTGCTACCTGAAAGGCACGCACATCGCCACGCCCGAAGGCGAAACCAAGGTCGAAGAGCTGAAGGCCGGCGACAAGGTTCTGACCGCCAGCGGCGGCGTGGCCACCGTCAAGTGGCTGGGCTACCGCACGCTGCGCAAAGTGCGCATCCCGGCCAAGGACGCGGTCCGTGCCTTCCCGGTCGTGTTCCAGAAGGGCTCCATCGCCGAGAACGTGCCCCACCGCGAGCTGACCTTGTCGCCTGGGCACCACGTGTACTTCGACGGCAAGCTGATCCCCGCCATGATGCTGGTGAACGGCAAGACGATCACGCAGGACTTCTCGCGCCAGGTGTTCGAATACTTCCACGTTGAACTGGATCGCTTCGACATTCTGCTGGCGGAAGGCGCGCCTGCCGAGTCGTATGTGGATACCGGCAACCGTTCCATGTTCCAGAATGCGGACACGGTATCGCTGTCCCCCGATTTTGGCCCGGCGGAAGGCCGCCCCAAGATCGACGGCATCCAGGTGCTGCGTTCCGGCCCGGAAGTCGAAGCCGTGCGCAAGCGCCTGCTCAAGCGGGCCGAGGCATTGACGCAGTCGGTACGCGTGTCGGACCCGCTCCTGCGTGTCGAAACCAATGGCGTGGAGATCCGTGCCGAAACCGAAGGCCAACTGGAAGGCGTGATGCGCTTTGTGCTGCCGGCCGGCGTGCAGGCCAGCGACCTTCGCATCCTGTCCCGCTCGGCGGTTGTGCGCGACACCACCGCGCATGCCCGCCGCGACCTGCGCGAAGTGGGCGTGGGCCTGGTACGCATGACCATTGAGGACGGAGCCGGCCGCCGCGACATCGATCTGCTGGATTCGCGGTTGTCCGGGCTGCACAATCCGCAAGACGTACATGGCGCGACCATGCGCTGGACCAACGGTGCCGCGGTGATTCCCGCCGCGGTGCACGGCGCCCAGGGCCAGGCTGTACTGGAGCTGCACGTTCTGCGCACGTACTCGTACTGGGCCGAACAAAAGCGCGCCGCCTGATCCAGGCTCGAGCAGAACAGATCCTCACCCTCTTGCAAGGCGGCTTCGGCCGCCTTTTTTCATTTGTTTCGAGTTAATACCGCCGGCCCGCGGATTGCAGCCAAGTTTGCCATCATTGTCTTTTCGGATCGCCGCTTCAGCTACCATTGGCGGTATTTTCCTCGACCCGAAACTGACGTGAGCCTCATCCCCGTCATTCTGTCTGGTGGTGCCGGCAAGCGGCTCTGGCCGCTTTCGCGCGCGCGTTTTCCCAAGCCGTTCATCGAATTGGACAGTGGCGAAAATCTGCTGCAGCAGGCCCTTGCCCGTGCCCAGGCCCTGCCTGCCGTGCACGAAATCATCACCGTCACCCGGCAAGACCTCTACTCCCAGACAGTGGAGGCCTACGCGGGCACCGCGCGGACTGGCCTTACCCTGGGATACATCCTGGAGCCCGTGGCCCGTAACACGGCTGCCGCGGTAGCGGCCGCGGCGCTCGCTTGCCAGCAACGGCATGGCGATGCCACGCTGCTGTTCCTGACGGCGGACCATGTGATCGACGATAGCGGCGCTTTTCGCCACGCGGTTGCCCAGGCGCAAGTGCTGGCGCAGGGCCCCGATCTCGTGACGTTCGGCATCCAGCCGGATCGCGCCGAAGTCTCTTATGGCTATATCGAGGCCGACGGGCACGAGGTGCTGCGCTTTGTGGAAAAACCGGATCGCGAAACGGCGCAACGCTATGTCGACAGCGGCCATTTCCTATGGAATTCCGGCATGCTGTGCGCCCGGACATCCACTCTGCTGGCTCAGCTGGCCGAGCATGCCCCCGAATTGCTGGAGCAGGTCCGCCTCAGCCTCGCCTCGTCCACGCAAGCCTCCCACCCAGGCACCTACCGCATGAAGATCGGCCGGGACAGCTACGAGGCCATTGCGCCGATCTCCATCGACTATGCCCTGCTGGAAAAAACGAAGCGTATCGCCGTCGTGTCCTGCCAGTTGGGCTGGAGCGACGTAGGCAACTGGAACACGCTGGCGCAGCGGCAAGCGGCGGACGCCGAGGGCAACCGCACGCAAGGCGAAACGCTGCTGCACAGCACGCAAGACTGTTACGTGCGGGCCGACGATCGGCTGGTCGTTGCGGCGGGCGTTCGTGGCTTGACCATCGTAGACACTCCCGACGCCGTGCTGGTCATGGATACCGACAGGCCAGGGCTCGTGGAGCATATCGTGTCAACGGCGCAGGCGCGCGGCCACCGCAGCTGCTTCCAGCACGGCGTGATATATCGGCCCACCGAGGCCGATACACCCCTGGAAACCGACCTCGCGCAGCACGCGGAACACGATGGCGACAATCCTGCCAGCAGCAGCTACGTCTTGTACAAGAAAGCCGTGACCGGTTCCGAGATCGCGCGCGACCTGGACTGGGCAGATGTCGAAGTGTGGAACGCATTGGCCGGGCAGCAGATAGCAGATGCCGAGGGCAATCGCGTACAAGGAGACGTCATTCTGAACCAGGTGCGGGAATGCACCATTCATTCCAGCGACAGGCTCGTGGCGGCAGCAGGCGTGCACCGGCTTGCCATCGTGGACACGCCGGACGCGCTGCTGGTCATGGATGCCCGCCGCGTCGAGCTGATACATCCGGTGCTGGTCCTGTTGCGGGCGCGCGGACACGAAGATCACCCCGCGCACCGCACCGTGTACCGCACCTGGGGCACCTATACAGTGCTCGAGACCGGTTCGAATTTCAAGATCAAGCGCCTGCGTGTCAAGCCGGGCGCCTCGCTATCGCTGCAGATGCATCAACATCGCAGCGAGCATTGGGTGGTGCTGGATGGAACGGCCAAGGTGGTCAATGGCGACCAGGAAATGCTGATCGAGAAGAACCAGTCCACCTATATTCCTGCGGGGTCGCTGCATCGCCTCAGCAATCCCGGAATGCGCGACCTGATCATGATCGAAGTCCAGAGCGGGCCTTACCTGGAAGAAGACGACATCGTCCGGTTCGACCCGCCTGCCGGCCCGGAAGCGCCGCCCCAGGCCTATTCGTAAGGCGCTAGGCGTCGCGAGAATTCGCGGCACGGGCCAGCCAGAGCCCGGCCAGTTCGCTCAAGCGCACATCCTGCCGCGCGCCGGCAACCGCTGCCGGGCCATTGCCCCAGACCAGGTATGGCGTCGTTCCCGCCGGTTCACCCAGCGCTCGATAGACATCCGCCATGATCGGCACGTGGTCACCGAACACGCACAGGCTGGCTGGCCGTGAGTGGCTGCGCAATCCATCCGCCACCATCGTGAACATGGCGTCTGCATTGCGCAGGTGGCGTGCATAGACAACCAGGTCGTCGCAACCTGCAGGTAATTCTGCGCGGGCGACCGCGGCGTAGTCTTCGAGGCCGGCCTTTTCCCAATGCAAGGGACCATGGTTTTCCATGGTGATCAAGTGCAGGTATAGCGGTCGCGGGTCGTCGCGGTCCAGCAATTGCAGCGCTTGGCGCGCCACCTCGGCGTCGCCGATATAGGGCCCGGTCTTGGGGCTGTGCTCGAAGGCGTCCAGGCTGATGAAAGCATCGAATCCCAGCTGCGGCAGGATCGTGTCGCGTCGGTAGAAGCCGGGGTGGTACGGGTGAATGCAGACTGTGCGGTAGCCCTGGTCGCGCAGGTGCCGCGCCAGCGCGGGCACGCCTTGGCGGGCAAGCCGACGATACGGCTGGAACCGGTGTACGCCCAGCGATTCGCCCGCCAACCCGGTCAGGAACTCGAACTCGCTACGCACCGTATTTGCCCCCCAGGCGGGGACCCTCACCTGGCCGTGCGCGCACGCTTCACTGCACAGCCGGTCGAACCCTGCCAGCAGCTCGGGGCGCAAGGCAGGGTAGTGGGGCCGCGGGTCGAAGAAAGATTCGCTCTGGATCGAAATCAGGTCGGGCTTGGGCTGGCCAGCGGCGAACACCGGCCAGGCGGGAACCTGGAATGCCGGTATTTGCCGTTCGGCACGCCCATAGGCCCACAAGCTTGCCACCAAGCCGTACGCGTGCAAATCGGCACTTGCATCGAATTGCATGCGCCCTGGCCGGATGAAGCACAACAAGGCACCCGCGACGGCCAGCCCCACCAGTAAGCTTCCGAAGGCACCGGCGCTGCCCATCTGCGCGGGCAGGCTGGGTTCCAGCATGAAGGCCGCGATGCAGGCCAAGGCAAAACCCAGGGGCGGCAATACGACGGACCATATGCTCAGGAATGGCAGGTACAGCCGGGGATGCCGGATCGCATCCGTGAAGTATTCGAAATCGGCGTAGATGAAGGGCTCGCGCAGCACCTTGAACTTGGCGTTGCTGACCAGCACGATCACCAGTTCGATCGCCAGCGCGTTGAGCGCAGCAAAGACAGGCCGGCGATACAGCAGCAGGGCCAAGGCGAATGCCAGCGTCCACGTGCCCAGATGCACCGCCAGCGCCGCCGGCGGCCGTCGCCAGGGCGCCACGGGCCTGGGCTGCAGCAGCAGCTCAAGGCCCCATGACAGGGCCAGCCCACCCAGGTAGGCAGCCAGCAGCATTCCGGGCCAGGCCTCAGCCACGATATCCCAGCCGCTTCAATATCCACCCCGACAGTGCCGGATGAATCACCGCCAGCAAGAAACACCCCAGATTCAAGGGAAACGGGAAACTGATACGCGCACGATTGCGCGCCAGGCCGCGCCGGATCACCCGCGCCGCCCTGTCCGCTTTCCACAAAAACGGCTTCGGCCCCGGCATGTCGAAGCACATCTGCGATTCGACATACCCCGGCATGATGACGTTGACCTTGATCCCCTCGCCTGCCAGTAAATCGCGCATGGCCTCGCCATATACCTTCACGGCAGCCTTGCTGGCGCTATAACTGGGGGTTTCGGGCAGGCCGCGCCAGGCCGCCAGCGAGCTGACCAGGGCGATCTGCCCTTCCCCCCGGGCTCGCATGGCGGGAATGCAGGCTTGCACAGTAGCCATCACCGCCTTGACGTTGACGTCGAACAAGCGATGCATGTCGTCCCAGCCTTCACCCTGCTGCTGTGGGCCCGTGTTGATATTGACGCCCGCATTGGCGATGACCAGGCCGGGGGCTTCAGCGGCGCCCATGTCAGCCAACCACTGCATCAATGCGTCGTGGTTGCGCACGTCCAGTTCATGCAATACCACGCGCGCTCCGAGTTTGCCGCAAGCCTTTGCCAGCTCGTCCAGGCGGGCACGATTGCGCCCTTGCAGGATCAGGGTCGAGGTGCCGGCACGGGCATATTCCAGCGCCAATGCCCCGCCGATGCCGCCGGTGGCGCCCGTGATCAGTACGCAAGCCGGCACGTCGGCAGAAGTTGAAGAAGGCGTCATGCTGAATCTGGCAATCGGGTTGTGGCCGGTGATTATGGTCGGCATCGGAGTACGGCAAAAACGACACCGGCTTCCCATGACGGGAAGCCGGTCAGGCAGATCGAGAGCAAGCCGACCTTATTCGAGCAGGCTGCGCAGCATCCAGGCGTTCTTTTCGTGAATGTCCATGCGCTGGGTCAGCAGGTCGGCGGTGGGCTGGTCGTTGGCGCTGTCGGCCTTGTCGAAGGCGGCACGAGCCGTCTTGGACACGGCTTCGTTGCCCTTGACCAGCAGGCGCACCATTTCCATGGCGTCGGGCACGCTGCCCGGTTCGGAGATGGACGACAGTTTGGAGAATTCGCGATATGTGCCCGGCGCGTGCACGCCCAGCGCGCGGATGCGCTCGGCGATGTCATCGAGCGCCGCCCACTCTTCGGAGTATTGGGTCATGAACATCTGGTGCAGCGTATTGAAGAGCGGACCCGTAACGTTCCAGTGGAAGTTGTGCGTCATCAGGTACAGCGTATAGGAATCCGCTAGCACCTTGGAAAGTTCGCCCGCGATCGCGGTGCGATCTTTGTCGGAAATACCGATATTGATGCGGACGCCAGCAGCGCTGGCAGCTTTGGACGACTTGGCCATGTAGTGCTCCTTTATATAAGGACAAGGACGAGACAAGAATACCACTGGAATGAAACAAATAGCGGGGTGGCGGCCTTCATGTGGCCACCGCCTCTTTATCCAGCATCTTCACCCCAGGCAGCCCACATTCGTACACCGCCTGGGCCAGCGCCTCGATGGCGGCCAGGCGCGGGAAACTGCGGCGCCAGGCCAGTACCACGCGGCGTTCGGGCGGCATGCCCTCGAAGGGCAGGTAGCGCAGCAGATCGTTGGACTGGCGCTCCTCGGGAATGGCCGTGACGGGCAGCACCGTGACGCCGATGCCGGCCGCCACCATGTGGCGGATGGTCTCGAGCGACGAGCCCTCGAAGGTGCGCTGGATGCCATCGCTGGCCGCCGAAAAGCGCGACAACTCGGGGCACACTTCCAGCACCTGGTCGCGAAAGCAATGGCCGGTACCCAGCAACAGCATGGTCTGCTGTTTCAGGTCTTCGGAACTGACGGCCGGGCGGGTAGCCCATCCGTGATCGCGCGGCACGGCCACCATGAAGGGTTCGTCGTACAGGGGCTGGGTGACCAGGCCGGCTTCGGGCAACGGCAGGGCCATGATGGCACAGTCGATTTCGCCTTGGCGCAGCAGTTCCACCAGTCGCAGGGTGAAGTTCTCTTGCAGCAGCAGCGGCATTTGAGGCGTGCGCGCGATCTGCATCGGCACCAATCGCGGCAATAGATACGGGCCGATGGTATGGATCACGCCGACGCGCAGCGGGCCAGCCAACGGGTCATGCCCCTGGCGGGCGATTTCCTTGATGCTGGCGCTTTCTTCGAGCACCTTCTGCGCCTGCGTGACGATGCGCTGGCCGATTGTAGTAACGCCGACTTCGGCGCCGCCGCGTTCGAACAAGGTGACACCCAATTCGTCTTCCAGCTTGCGGATAGCCACCGAGAGCGTGGGCTGGCTGACGAAACATGCTTCGGCGGCGCGGCCGAAATGCCGTTCGCGCGCGACCGCGACGATGTATTTGAGTTCGGTCAGAGTCATGGCAATACGTACCTTGCGTGGGACGGCGTTTGACGGCGGGATGTGGATATGGGTTTCATGTACGCAGGAAATCTTCGCGACCGCGCATCCAGCGCGCCAGATGCGCCTGGACTGCGGCGGGATGCTCGGCACGCAGCCAGGCGGCGGCATCGCGTGCCTGCTCGGCAATGCCTACGTCGGACTCCAGGTCGGCAAAGCGCAACAGCGCCATGCCCGACTGGCGGGTGCCCAGGAATTCGCCGGGGCCGCGCTGTTCCAGGTCGCGGCGCGCGATCTCGAAACCGTCCGATGTCTCGAACATGGCGCGCAGCCGTTGGCGCGCCACCTGCGACAGGGGCGACTGATACAGCAATACACAGACCGATTCGGCGGTGCCCCGCCCTACTCGCCCGCGCAGCTGGTGCAACTGGGCCAGGCCGAAGCGCTCGGCATGCTCGATGACCATCAGCGACGCGTTGGGCACGTCCACGCCGACCTCGATGACCGTCGTGGCAACCAGCAAATCGATGTCGCCATCGCGAAACGCCTGCATCACGGCGGCCTTGTCGGCTTGCGGCAGGCGGCCGTGCACCAGTCCCAGCCGCAGGTCGGGAAGCTCGGTGCGCATGGCTTCGTAGGTATCGACGGCGGTCTGCAATTGCAGCGCCTCGCTTTCTTCGACCAGCGGACAGACCCAATAGGCCTGGCGGCCTTCGCGTACCGCGTGCGCAATATGGGCGATGACCTCGTCGCGGCGGCTGTCGGATACCAGTTTGGTGACTACCGGCGTGCGTCCCGGCGGCAGTTCGTCGATGACCGAGACATCCAGGTCGGCGAAGAAAGTCATGGCCAGGGTGCGCGGAATGGGCGTGGCGCTCATGTTCAACTGATGCGGCACGACCTGGCCGCGCGGCGCTTCGCCTTTACGCGTCAGCGCCAGGCGCTGGCCCACGCCAAAGCGATGCTGCTCGTCGACAATGGACAGGCCAAGCCGGTGAAACTCGACGTGGTCCTGGATCAGGGCCTGGGTGCCCACCACCAGTTGCACACTGCCGTCCGCCGCGCTGGCGGCCGCCTGGCGGCGCGCCTTGGCGGCCTGGCTGCCGCTTAGCCAGGCGACGTTGACGCCCAGCGGCTGCAGCCACGACACCAGCTTGCGGAAATGCTGTTCCGCCAGGATCTCGGTAGGGGCCATCAGCGCCACCTGGGCGCCGCAGGCGATGGCCTGGGCGGCCGCGATGGCGGCGACCACGGTCTTGCCGCTGCCCACGTCGCCCTGCAAGAGCCGGTGCATGGGATACGGCTTGCCCAGGTCGGCGCAGATTTCTTGGACGACACGTTGCTGCGCGCCGGTCAGTTGGAATGGCAACGCCGCGTACAGGCGCGCCACCAGCCCGCCCGGGCCGTTCTGCGTCGGCAGCGGCTCGGCCTTGATGATGCGCCGCGCCGCTCGCGCGGCCGCGAGCGATAGTTGTTGTGCCAGCAGTTCATCGAACTTGATGCGGCGCCAGGCGGGATGGCCGCGTTCGACCAGGTCTTGTTCGGACACTCCTGGCGGAGGCGCGTGCAACAAGCGGATGGCGGGCTCGAACGCCATCAGCTCGTAGCGCTGCAACGCCGCCGGCGGCAACGTGTCGCCCAGGTCGGCTTGTTGCAGGGCCTGGGCGATGGCCTTGCGCAGCGAAGGCTGCGACAGGCCGTCGGTGCTGGGATAAACCGGCGTCAAGGCATCGGGCAGCGCAGTCTCGGCGCTGCCCATGCGCGGATGCACGATCTCGCGGCCGAACAGGCCGCCGCGCACTTCGCCCCGCGCGCGCAAGCGGCGGCCGATGGCCAGTTGCTTTTGTTGGCTGGGATAGAAATTCAGCCATCGCAACTGCAATTCGCCGCTGCCGTCGGCCATGACCGCAGTAAGCTGGCGGCGCGGCCGATACAGGACTTCGCTGCGCAGGATCTCGCCCTCGACCTGGGCTACCGCGCCCGGGCGCAGCGACCCGATGGATACGACACGGGTTTCGTCTTCGTAGCGCAGCGGCAAATGCAGGATACAGTCGTCGGCCGTAAGCAGGCCCAGGCTATGCAGCTTGCGCTGCACATCCGTCAGGGAACGCCCGGCACCGGAAGCGGCGCCAGGCGTTTTGCGTGCTGCGGCGGTGGCCGGCATGACGCTATGGGCCCGGTGCAGACAACGGCCGCGGCGCTACAGGACCAGGATGGCCTCGACTTCGAATTGCGCGCCCTTGGGCAGGCTGGCCACGCCCACCGTGGACCGTGCCGGGAAAGGCTGCGGGATCAGCTCGGCCATGATGGCGTTGGCCGCCGTGAACTTGTTCAGGTCGGTCAGGAACAGCGTCAGTTTGACGATATCGTGCAGGGTACCGCCCGCCTCTTCGACGACGGCTTGCATATTGGTGAAGGCCTGGCGCACCTGGGCGTCGAAGTTTTCGGATACCAGGTCGCCGGTGCCAGGTTCCAGGCCGATCTGGCCGGACAGATACACCGTCTTGCTGCCAGTGGCGGCCACTGCTTGCGAGTAAGGGCCAACCGCGGCCGGCGCCTCGTCGGTATGGATGATTTGCTTGCTCATGAGCCGTATCCTCGGAAAATCAGTCGGAACCAGACTGGACTATTGAAGTGTAAACAGCAATAGGCATTTGCGAAAGCCAGGAATTCCGCCCAGACGCAGAAAACAGCCCGTCCCTTGCTTGCCGGCAATCCGCCCTACTCTTCCCCGATCCGTCCCCGATGTTCAAGCAACAAGTCATACAAAGTCTGGGCAGCGGTAGACAAGCCGCGGCCTCGTCGCCGCACCAGATAAAGCGGCCGGGTCAAGGGCTTGCCGGCCAGGGGCTTGATGACGAGTTCATCGCGCCGGAAATGAAACAGCGTCATCGCCGGCACGACGCTGACACCAAGGCCGGCCGCAACCAGGCCGGTGACGGTGGCCAAGTGCTCGACCTCGAGCAAGGGCTGCGCCGGCGCGGCCCCCATGGCGTCGTCCAGGTGGCGCCGCACGCTACTGCCGCGGGCAAGCTGGATCAAGGGCCAACGGCCCAGGTCGCGTAGTCGGACCTGGGCACGCGCAGCCAATGGATGGTCTTTGCGGCACACCAGGAAGAAACGGTCGGCATGCAGGAATTCGCTGTCCAGGTCCGACATATCGGCGCGCTGGGCGGCCACGGCAAAATCGGCGGCGCCTGCCTGCACCATATCCAGGCAAGGATCAAGCAAGGCATCGCGCAATTGCAGGGTGATGCCGGGATAGTCGCGATGGAACTGCGCCAGCAGGCCGGGCAGCCAGCCGGCGGCCAGCGAGGGCAACGCGGCCACCGTGACACGGCCGCGCCGGCGCGCCGCATGGTCGCGCAGGTCTTCGACCACCAGTTCGAAGTCGCCCAGCAGTCGCCGCGCCGACACGTCGAGCACACGGCCCTCGGCTGTGAGTTCCACGTTGCGGGTGTTGCGGTCGAACAGCCGCACGCCGGCGGCGTCTTCCAATGCGCGGATCAAGGCACTGAATGCCGGCTGGGTCAGGTGACAGCGCTGGGCTGCGCGCGTGAAGTGCTTTTCGTCGGCCAGGGCCACGAAAGCACGCAGTTGGCGGGCGGATAAATTCATAGAAACCTTGGATTAATCAATCTTATATTTCTATTTCACTTATGAAGCAAGCCTGCCTATAGTGGCCGCATTACAAGCGGCGCCGGGCAGCGCCCGGTTCATGGATCCACGATGGCTGCTTCTCCTTTTCTGATCGGCTGCGCAACGGGCTTTTCGGGCGACCGCACAGACGGCGCGCATGCGGTGGTGCAATCGCTGGCCGCCCGCGGCGGCGGTACGCTGACCTTCGAAACCCTGGCCGAACGGACCCTGGCCCTGGCGCAACTGGCACGCAATGCCGACCCCGACGGCGGCTACGAGCCCTTGCTGGAAGAACTGCTGGCCCCGGTGCTGGGCGATTGCCTGCGCCACGGCATCCGCATCGTGGGCAACTTCGGCGCCGCCAATCCGCCGGCGGCGGCGCGCTGCATCGCCAACCTGGCACGCAGCCAGGGCTTGCCCGCACCGCGCATCGCGGTGGTGCACGGCGATGCGCTGACTACGCCCGAACAGCGCGCCTTGCTGCGCGAGCGGCTGGGGCCGAGCCTGGACGAGATGGACGTGGTCAGTGCCAACGTCTACCTGGGCGCAAGCGAGATCGCCGATGCGCTGCGTGCCGATGCCCAGATCGTCGTGGCCGGCCGCGTGGCGGACCCGTCCTTGACGGTAGGGCCGGCCCTGGCGCACTACGGCTGGGCCCCGGACGACTGGACGCGGCTGGGACGCGCCACCATGGCGGGCCATATGCTGGAATGCGGCACCCAGGTAACCGGCGGCTATTTTTGCGTGCCTGGCCTGAAAGAGGTGCCCGATGTGCATGTGGCGGGCTATCCCATCGCCGAAATCGATGCCGACGGCGGCTTTGTGATCGGCAAGGCCGACCACACCGGCGGCGCGGTCGATGCGCGCACGGTGAAAGAGCAGTTGCTGTATGAAGTGCATGACCCGTCGCGCTACCTGACGCCGGACGTGGTGGCCGACCTGAGCCAGGCATCGGTGCAGGTACTGGGATCCGATCGCGTGGCCGTGCACGGTATCGCTGGCCATCCCAGGCCGGACGAACTGAAAGTCAACGTCTGCTATCGCGGTGGCTGGCTGGCCGAAGCGGAAATCTCTTATGCCGGCGTGCAGGCAGAGGCCCGTGCCCGCCTGGCCGCCGATATCGTCCAGCGCCGCCTGGGTTCCAGCTTGCGCGTGCGCACGGACCTGATCGGCGTACTCAGCATCCTGGGCGACGACAGCGGCGCCATGCTGGGCGCACGCCCCGCGGGCGCGGGCCGCGACGTAAGGCTGCGGCTGGCCGCCGAACATCCCGAGGCACGCGTGGCCGAACGGCTGCTGCGCGAGGTGACGGCGCTTTACACCTGCGGGCCGGCCGGTGGCGGTGGCGTGCGCACGGCCCTGCGGTCGCGCCTGAACATGGTGTCATGCACCATCCCGCGCGATGCCGTGCTCAGCGGCTGGACCATGATGGAACCGACAGCATGAAATCCAGGCACGCCGAACTGAGTGTGCCCCTGTACCGCCTGGCGCACAGCCGCTCGGGCGACAAGGGCGATATTTCCAACCTGAGCCTGATTGCCTGGGACCCGGACTGCTATGCGGTGCTGGCGGCCCAGGTCACCGAAGCGCGTGTCGCCGAATGGTTTGCCTACCGGCGCCCCACCCGCGTCACGCGATATCTGATCCCCAGCCTGCACGCCATGAACTTCGTACTGGAAGGCGTGCTGGATGGCGGCGTGAACGACGCCTTGAACCTGGACACCCATGGCAAGAGCCTGTCGTTCCATTTGCTGGACCTGCAGGTCGATGTCGCGCCTGAACTGGCGCGACGCCTGCCGGACATCCCGGGCGACCGGCCCTCCAGCGTGCCGCAAGCGCCTCGGTAAACCGGCTTTTTCTGCGTTTCTACAACAACACCAGGAGACTCCCATGCGCATTGCCCCCCCGATACGGCTGCTTGCCACCGTGTTCGCGATCCTGCCGCTGGCAGCGGCCGCGCAAGATTTCCCCAGCAAACCCATTACCTTCATCGTGCCGTTCGCAGCCGGCAGCGCCACCGACCAACTGGGCAGGGCCATCGGCCAGGGCGTGGCCGAGCACTCTGGCCAGTCGGTAGTCATTGAGAACAAGCCGGGGGCGAGCGCCATGATCGGCGCCCAAACCGCGGCGCGCGCGGCCGCCGACGGATATACGGTGCTGATCACTACCAACACCACCCAGGCCGCCAACGAGCACCTGTACAAGACCCTGCCCTACGACCCGGTGAAGGATTTCGCGCCCATCACCCTGCTGGGCAAGGGCGGCCAGATCATGGTGGTAAACCCGTCGTCGCAAGCCAAGAGCGTGACCGAATTCCTGGCGCTGGCCAAGAAATCGCCTGGCAAGCTCAGCTTCGGCAGCGGCAGTTCCAGCAGTCGCATTGCCGGCGAGCTGCTGCAACAGATGACCGGCGTGCAGTTGCTGCATGTGCCGTACAAGAGCAACCCGCTGGCGGTCACCGACCTGCTGGGCGGGCAGATCGACATGATGATCACCGACTCGGCCACGGGCCTGCCGCAAGTCACGGCGGGCAAGCTGCGCGCCCTGGGCTTTACGGGCAACGAGCGTTCGCCGCTGGCCCCCGACCTGCCAACGATTGCCGAGGCAGGCGTGCCCGGCTACGAAATGGGTTATTGGTTCGGCGCCTATGTGCCGGCCGGTACGCCGGATGCGGTGGTGGCGAAGCTGAACGAACTGCTGATCAAGGCCACGCAGGGCACAGCGGCCAAGCATTTCTACCAATCGACCGGCACGGCGCCCGCCACCTCCACCCCGCAAGAGTTGGCAGCGTTCCAGCAGGGCGAATCCCGGAAATGGGGGGAAATCATCGAGAAAGCCGGCATCAAGCCCGAGTAGCACACAATGCCGCGGCGCGACAGGCGCGCCGTGCCTTTCCTGCGGCCCGGTGGATACGCAAACGCGTCCACCGGGCCGTTGCGCTTGGTCAAGCGCCGCATGCAGGCGCTGGCGTAGCCTGACGCCCGGCATGCGGCGCAGGCACTGTCCCAGACGCGTCCAGGCCAGCTGCCGTGCTACCCGGCAGAAAGGAGAAGCTAATTGGCAAACACACAACACACGAGCCTGAAAGGTGGCTTGAAATCCCGGCATCTGACCATGATGTCCATTGCCGGAGTCATCGGCGCCGCACTGTTCGTGGGGTCGGGCAAGCAGATTGCGCTGGCCGGGCCCGCGGTGATCCTGGCATACATAGGCGGCGGCCTGCTCGTCATTCTGGTGATGCGCATGCTGGGCGAAATGGCCGTTGCCCAGCCCGATACGGGCTCATTCTCCACCTATGCCGATCGCGCCATCGGGCGCTGGGCCGGCTTCACCATCGGCTGGCTGTACTGGTACTTCTGGGCGCTGCTCATGGGCTGGGAGGCCTACGTGGCGGGGCAGATCCTGCACAGCTGGTTCCCGTTCGTGCCCGATTGGGGCTATGCCCTGATCGTCACTGTCTCGTTGATCGCCGTAAATTTCATGAACGTGCGCAACTATGGCGAATTCGAGTTCTGGTTCGCCCTGGTCAAGGTCGGCGCCATCGTCGTCTTCCTGGTCGTCGGCAGCCTGGCAATCATGCACCTTTGGCCATGGGGCCAGGCGCGCGGCGCGTCGCAATTGACTGCCCAGGGGTTCATGCCCAACGGCATCAAGTCAGTGGTGGTCGCGCTGCTGGGCGTGATGTTCGCTTTCATTGGCGCGGAAATCGTCACGGTTGCGGCGGCTGAATCGGCCAATCCCGCCAAGGAAATCATCAAGACGATCAAGTCGGTGGTCTGGCGTATTTGCCTGTTCTACGTCGGTTCGATCTTCATCGTGGTGTGCCTGGTGCCGTACAACGACCCCATGCTGGTGCAACCCACGCACGGCAGCTACAACGCCGCCCTGAGCATGCTGGGTATTCCTTATGCCCAGGCCATCGTCAATTTCGTGGTACTGACGTCGGTATGCAGCTGCTTCAATTCGGCGCTTTATACGGCTTCGCGCATGTTGTATTCGCTGTCGCGGCGCGGCGATGCGCATCGCATCATGCAAACCACCGGCCGCCGCACGGGCGCTCCCTACGTAGGCGTGCTGGTATCCAGCGTGTTCGCATTCGCCGCCATCTGGATGATGGCCACCTCGACGATGGATCTCTACGACGTGCTCATGCAGGCCACCGGCACGATCGCCCTGTTCGTCTACCTGGCAATCGCATGCTCGCAACTGCGCATGCGCTACCGGCTGCAAGCCGAAGGCGTGGAACTGAAGTTCAAGATGTGGCTTTTCCCGTGGCTGACCTATGCCGTCATCGTGTGCATCATTGCGGCATTGGCAACGATGATCGTGGAAGGCACGTACCGTACCGAAGTGACTTATACGTCGGCCCTGGCGGGTGTGATCGTGGCCATGGGTATCGCAGCACAGCGCTTGGGCATAGGCCAGCGCGCCCACCATGAAAGCACGATGGCGCCGCAAGCGGGCGCCACCTTGGAAAGATCACAGGCCTGAGCGCCTGCGGATGGGCCGCCCCGGGGGGCGGCTCAAGCTCACTTTTCGACGAATGCGCGTTCAACCACGTAGTCGCCCGGGTCGCCTACGCCCGGCGAAACCTGGAAGCCGCGCGAATCAAGCATGCCGCTGATGTCGGCCAACATGTGCGGGCTACCGCAAAGCATGGCGCGATCGGTTTCGGGGTTTATTTGCGGCAGGCCGATGTCTTGGCACAGCTTGCCGTTTTCGATCAGCTGGGTGATACGGCCCTGGTTGCGGAACGGCTCGCGCGTCACCGTGGGATAGTAGACGAGCTTGTTGCGAACCACGTCGCCGAAGAACTCGTTGTCGGGCAGTTCTTTTTCGATGAAGTCGGCATAGGCCAATTCGCTGGCCCAGCGCACCCCGTGCACCAGCACGACTTTCTCGAAGCGCTCGTACACATCGGGGTCTTTGATGATGCTCATGAAGGGAGCCAGCCCGGTGCCGGTACCGAACAGGAACAGGTGCTTGCCCGGCTTGAGGTCGTCAACCACCAGGGTGCCCACCGGCTTGCGGCTGACCAGGATGGTGTCGCCCTCTTTCAGATGCTGCAGGCGCGAGGTAAGCGGGCCGTTCTGCACCTTGATGCTGAGGAATTCGAGGTTTTCTTCGTAGTTGGCGCTGGCAATGCTGTAGGCGCGCATCAGCGGCTTGCCTTCGACTTCCAGGCCGATCATGACGAAATGGCCGTTGTGGAACCGCAAGGCCGCGTCACGCGTGGTGGTGAAGGAAAAAAGCGTATCGTTCCAATGGCGCACGCTAAGTACGCGCTCGGTATTGAAAGCTGCCATGTCGTCGAAAAAGGTACAACGCACGAGTGCGCCGGGTGGGATTCCGCACCGTGCAAAAGACGGGCGCGGGGCTCAGGGTTTTCCCTATTTTACCGCGAGTGCTTGATAACTCGTCTCATTAATCCGTAATTCCCTTATAACTTTTTGATTGGAATCACTAGGCGGGACTGGAGACTGACATCAAGTTGAACGGGGCACAGCTTCCTGGTATTGTCGCACCTACTTGATAATCATTTTCGTTAACGGACGCGTCTGCAGCGCAGCCGCAGTGGATTTGTGTCCGTTATACAACGCACCGGAGCCCCCATGTCGATCCGCCTTCCCTCTCTGACGCCCCTGCTGGGCGCACTGGCCCTGGCCGGCACTTTTTTGTCTGCCCCTGCCCTGGCCGCCGATGAGGTCAGCCTGTACACCACCCGCGAACCCAAGCTGATCCAGCCCATGCTGGACGCGTTCACCAAGGAAAGCGGCATCAAGGTCAACACGGTGTTCGTCAAAGACGGCCTGCTCGAGCGCGTCAAGGCCGAAGGCGCGCAGTCCCCCGCCGACGTGCTGATGACGGTGGATATCGGCAACCTGATCGACCTGGTCGACGGCGGCATTACCCAGGCCATCCAGTCCGACACCCTGAATTCGGTGATTCCCGCCAATCTGCGTGGCGCCGATGGCAAGTGGTACACCCTGTCGCTGCGCGACCGCGTGCTGTATGTGGCCAACGATGTGGAACTCGACAGCTTCCACTATGAAGACCTGGCCGATTCCAAATGGAAGGATAAGGTTTGCATCCGTTCGGGCCAGCATCCCTACAACACCGGACTGGTAGCGGCCATGATCGCCCATGACGGTGCCGAGGCCACCGAACAATGGCTGCGCGGCGTCAAGGGCAACCTGGCGCGCAAGGCGGCCGGCGGCGATCGCGACGTGGCTCGGGACATCCTGGGCGGCATCTGCGATATCGGCATCGCCAATGCCTATTACGTGGGCCACATGAAGAACGCCGAGCCCGGCACCGACGCCCGCAAGTGGGGCGATGCCATCAAAGTCGTGCGTCCCACCTTCAAGAACGGCGGCGACGGCACGCACGTGAACATCAGCGGCGCCGCGGTGGCCGCGCATGCGCCCAATAAAGACAACGCCATCAAGCTGCTGGAATTCCTGGTTTCCGAACCGGCACAGGCCCTGTACGCTCGCGCCAACTACGAATATCCGATCCGCTCGGGCGTGGAACTGGACCCCGTGGTGGCCAGCTTCGGCGAACTGAAGGTCGATTCCTTGCCAGTGGCCGAAATCGCCAAGCATCGCAAGCAAGCCAGCGAACTGGTCGATAAGGTAGGCTTCGATAACTGAACTTGATGCCGCTCTTGTCGGGGCGGCTGTCGTAACCGGGTGCCAGGCGCCGCAAGGCGGGCCTGGCACATCGGCTTTTTGTGCCACCACGCTGCCTCAAGCCCAAAGGCCCCACGGGGCACAGCAAGCTGAAGGCGCGGCGTTGGGGGCTGTTTCTTTTTAAGTATGCAAACTGAAACCCTGCCCCGCCCGTGGCGGCTGCGTGGCCCCGAACGGGGCGCGGGCTGGCTGGCGGGCGCCATGCTGATCGCCCTGGCCGTCTTGCTGCCCCTGGCGGCGCTGGCCTGGCAAGCGATGCACGCCGACCTGTCGCACTGGTCCCACCTGGCGCAATACGTTTTGCCGCAGGCCTTCGCCAACACCGCCATATTGCTGGCCGGAGTGGGCGTGCTGGTGACATTGCTGGGCACCGGTGCCGCCTGGCTGGTGACTGCCTACGAGTTTCCCAGCCGCAAGGTGCTGACCTGGGCTTTGCTGTTGCCGCTGGCAGTACCGACCTACATCATTGCCTTTGCCTACCTGGACCTGCTGCACCCCATCGGGCCTATCCAGACCGCTATTCGCGCGCTGTTGGGCTACGACAGCCCGCGCCAGTTCCGCTTGCCCGACTTGCGTTCCATCTATGGCGCAATTTTCGTGCTGGGCTTCGTGCTGTACCCCTATGTCTACCTGAGTACCCGGGTGATGTTCATGACCCAGGCCGCCAGCCTGCTGGAAGCGGCGCGTACCCTGGGGGCCGGCCGAGTGGGCGTGTTCTTGCGCGTGGCCCTGCCGCTGGCCCGCCCTGCCATTGCGGTGGGCGCCAGCCTGGCCTTGCTGGAAACGCTGAACGACATCGGCGCCTCGGAATTCCTGGGCGTGCAGACCTTGACCGTATCCGTCTACACCACCTGGGTCACGCGTTCCGACCTGGCCAGCGCGGCGCAGATCGCGCTGAGCATGCTGGCCATCGTGGTTGGACTGATTCTGCTCGAGCGGCATGGCCGCAAGCGCCAGCGCTACGCCAATACGCAACGCATGCGCCCCATGCAGCCGCGGCGGCTGCGCGGCGCGGCTGCATGGCTGGCCGTGGCGCTGGGCTGGATCCCCGTGCTGCTGGGCTTCGTCGCGCCGGCCTGGTACTTGATCGTCGAAACCGCCAAGCGCCTGCATCTGGTGGGTGGTGTGTCGGGCCAGTTGCTCAATGGCTTGTCCAATACCCTGATCGTGGCCTTCACCGCAACCCTTGTCACGCTGGGCTGCGGCCTGGTGGTGGCCTGGGCGGGCCGTACGCTGCGCGAAAGCGCACGATTCAATCCGGGGCGCGCCTGCGCCCGCATCGCCAGCCTGGGCTATGCGGTTCCTGGCACCGTGCTGGCCATCGGCCTGCTGGTGCCCTTTACCTGGATAGATCGGCAACTGGGTTCGGTCTTCGGGTTTCAAGGCCTGCTGCTGATGGGCTCGATGGGCGCGCTGGTGTGCGCCTACACCATGCGCTTCCTGGCGGTATCGGTGGGCGGCATCGAGGCCGGCCTGGCGCGTATTCCGCCGTCATTGGAACAAGCCTCGCGGCTGCTGGGCGAAAGCGCCAGCGGCACGCTGCGTCGCGTGCACCTGCCTTTGCTGCATCCGGCGCTGGCCGCCGGCGCCTTGCTGGTATTCGTCGACGCCATGAAAGAACTGCCCGCCACCTTGCTGCTGCGGCCGCTGAACTTCGAAACGCTGGCCACCTGGCTGTATGCCGAAGCTGCGCGCGGCACTTATGAAGAAGGCGCCGTAGCGGCCCTGGCCATTGTGTTGGCCGGCTTGTTGCCGGTGATCCTGCTGGCACGAACCAATCTGAAGATGGGACATTGACATCGTGCCCGACCTGCTTGAACTAGATCGCATCCACCTGGCCTACGACACGCCGCAAGGCCTGCGCCCGGTGGTACAAGACCTGTCGCTGGCGCTGCCGGCGGGCCACATCGGCTGCCTGCTGGGCGAGTCCGGCTGCGGCAAGACCACCATCCTGCGCGCCATCGCCGGCTTCGAGCCGCTGCGCGCCGGACAGATATCGTTGGACGGCACCGTGATTTCGTCGCCCACCGTCCAGGTGGCGCCCGAACTGCGCCGCGTGGGCATGATGTTCCAGGACTACGCCCTGTTTCCGCACCTGACCGCAGCACAGAACGTGGCCTTTGGCTTGCGCAAGCTGGGCAAGGCCGAGCGTGCGGCGCGCGTGCGAGAGATGCTGGATATGGTGGGCCTGGCGGCCTCGGCCGACAACTACCCGCATGAAATATCCGGCGGCCAGCAGCAGCGCGTGGCCCTGGCCCGCGCGCTGGCGCCGTCGCCCGATCTGCTGCTGCTGGACGAGCCGTTTTCCAACCTGGACGTGGATACCCGCGAACGGCTGGCCTTCGAGGTGCGCGACATCCTCAAGTCGACCGGGCATACGGCTATCCTGGTGACGCACAACCAGGCCGAAGCCTTTGCCATCGCCGACCGCATCGGCGTGATGAGCGATGGCCAGATCGTGCAGTGGGACACCCCCTACAATCTGCACCACCACCCCGCCGATGGCTTCGTGCGCGATTTCGTCCGGCGCGAGACACTGGTGGCGCAACGCCAGCAGGCCTACGCGCGCGGCATGTAATCAGGCCCGGGGAGGCGGCAGCGGAATGTATTCCGTCTCGTCGCCGGGCACCACCTGGTTGAAGCGGTCTCGCTGCCAGTCCTGCTTGGCTTGTTCGATACGCTCTTTGCTGCTGGAGACGAAGTTCCACCAGACAAAGCGCGGGCCGTCCAGGGGTTCGCCGCCCAGTATGGCAAAACGGGCTGCCTCGAGCGCGCGCACCGTGACCGGCTGGCCGGCGGTGAACACCAGCAATTGGCCCGGCTGATAGGTCTGGCCGTCGATCTGCACGGCACCACTGCTAAGGTAGGCGGCACGCTCTTCATGTTCGGCCGGCACGACCAGCGTGGCCCCCTCTTGCAGGATGATGTCGCCAAAGAATAGCGGCGACAGGGTCTGCACGGCCGAAGCCTGGCCGAATAGCGAACCGGCCACCACTTGAGCGCGCACGCCCTCGCCTTCGATGACCGGTTGTGCATCCAACCCATAATGCACGAAGCCCGGATCGGTTTCTTCATGGCGGCTGGGCAGGCCCACCCATAACTGCAGCCCCGACAGGCGATGGCCAGTATCGCGCTGCTGGGCGGGGGTACGTTCAGAATGCACGATGCCGCGCCCCGCCGTCATCCAGTTGAGTTCGCCCGGGCGGATTTCCTGGGTATTGCCCGCGCTGTCACGATGCATCATGGCGCCTTCGTACAGGTACGTGACTGTCGACAGGCCGATATGGGGATGCGGACGCACGTCGACACCGCTGCCCGGCTCGAACATGGCCGGCCCCATGTTGTCCAGGAAGACAAATGGCCCGACGGTGCGCCGCTGGGCCGAGGGCAAGGCCCGGCGGACCTGCAGCCCGCCGCCCAGGTCGCTGCTGCGGGGAACAATCAGTGTTTCGATGGCGGACATGGGGTTCTCCTTTCTGGGGCACATGGACCCGGTTCGATATGGGGTAGTGGTGAGTTGGATGGTGCCAGGCACACAAGGTGCCCGACACCGTTACGGCAGATCGAAAACCAGCACGTCGGCCTGTTCGCCGCCGCTGATACGGATGGCGTTCTCATCGGTCAGGGCCACCGCATCGCCGGCCGACAAGGCCTGGCCATTGACGCTGACCCGGCCACGCGCCACATGCACCCAGGCGCGGCGCCCCGCCGCCAACGGCAGCTCGGCATGCTCGGCACCGTCAAACAAGCCCACGTACAGCCGCGCGTCCTGGTGAATGCGCATCGACCCGTCGGCGCCGTCAGGCGACACGACCTGGCGCAGGCGCCCGCGCTTTTCCGCTTCGGGCACACGCTGCTCTTCGTACTCGGGCACGATGCCCGTCACGTCGGGTTCGATCCAGATCTGCAGCAAGTGCGTTGGCTGATCGTCCAGCGGGTTGAATTCCGAGTGCATGACGCCACGTCCCGCGCTCATGCGCTGCACATCGCCCGGGCGGATGGTCGAGCCGCTGCCCATGTTGTCCTTGTGGGCCACGGCGCCGTCGAGTACGTAGGTGATGATCTCCATGTCGCGATGGCCGTGCGTGCCGAAGCCGCGGCTGGGCGCGATGCGGTCGTCGTTGATCACGCGCAGCGGGCCGAAACCCATATGCGCCGGGTCGTAGTAGTTGGCAAAAGAGAAGGTGTGATAGCTATCGAGCCAGCCGTGGTTGGCATGGCCACGTTCGTTGCTACGGCGCAGGGTCAGCATGGTGAACTCCTTTCAATTTAATGAACTAGCAGTGACAGCGCATGGGGCGTTGTTTACCGCTGATGAAAGGCATTGTGCGCCTGGGCCTGGGGCTTGAGACTGAATCGGTTTGATGAGATCATTCAAATTATTTGAATGATTATGCATCATGCAAGCCATTACGCCGGAACTACTGTACATGGTCGATGCCATTGCCCGCCATGGCAGCTTCGCCAAGGCCGCGCGCGAACTGGGCAAGGTGCCCTCGGCCGTGACCTATGCCGTGCGCAAGCTGGAAGATGCGCTGGACGTCCTGTTGTTCGACCGCAGCGGGCATCGGGCCCGCCTGACCCCGGCGGGTGAAACGCTCTTGCAGGACGGTCGCCAGGTGTTGCAGTCGCTGGACGCCCTGGCCGGGCGGGTCAAGCGCGTGGCCACGGGCTGGGAATTGGAGTTGCGCGTGGCGGTCAATGCCATACTGCCCTGGCCGCCCTTGTACGACTTGATAGAGGAATTTCGCGAGCTGGCCTCGGTGACGACGCTGCGGTTTTCCACCGAAGTACTCAGTGGCAACTGGGATGCGCTGACGGCCGGGCGCGCCGACCTGCTGATCGGGGCCGACGCGTCTGGCGCTCCGCCGGGCGCCTATCGGTCGCAGCCCATGGGCGAAGTGCAGTTTGCTTTCTGCGTCGCCCCGCACCACCCCTTGGCGATGCTGGACCGGCCCTTGGGGGCGAACGATATCGCGGCCTACTGCGCGATTGCGGTGGCCGATACCTCGCGCCACTTGCCGCCGCTGACACGCGGCCTGCTGAACAAGCAACCCCTGATCGTGATGCCCACCATGCAAGCCAAGATCGACGCGCAGATCCGCGGCCTGGGCTGCGGCTATTTGCCGCTGACCCTGGCCGCACCGTACATCACACGGGGCGAGTTGGTGCAATGCGCCACTGACAACGGCGTACCCATGACCGAGCAACTGGTCTACGCATGGCGCGCCGAGACAGCGGGCGAGGCATTGAAGTGGTGGCTGCAGAAGATGCGCTCGCCGCGCCTGTGCGCAAGCCTGCTGGGCCTGTAGCCGGCGCGGCGGAATCGATCAGCGCGAGTCGGTCGAGTACGCCATCATGTCGATCAGCGCCTGGTCGCGCTCGGCCAGGGGCTGGACAATGAACTCGGCCATGCGCCCAGCCTGCCAGGTGGGCTTCAAGTAATGTTCGATGATGTGATAGTACGGGCGGATGAAGTAGTCATCGAACAAGATGATGCAGCCCGGCTTGGCCATCAAGATCGACATCAGGAACGCCGCGACCCGGAAACGCCCATCGATCAGGATCAGTTCGGGCTCTTCGCCAGCCCGGCGCAGCTTGCGCCAGGGCTCGCCGCAATAGCGAGGCCACAGAGCAGCGTGCGAATCGTCTTTGGGGCGGCCCCAGGCGCCGGTGGGCCCGATATCGACGTACACCGGCACATAGCGCCTGCGCGGCACGTTTTCGTTTTCCAGGCGCTGCCGCACAGCCTGCAAAAATTGCTTGTCGGTATCGACAGAGTAAATCCGCCTGACATTGGCCTTGGCCGCCATCAGCGAACTGCCGCCCGAGCCATATTCCAGATAGGTGCGAACACCCGACAGGCGCTCGCGCAGCAACGCGATGCCCGCCTCTTCCATGTAAGGCGCGTCTGGGATGGCATCGGCGGACCACCCCTTTGGGGTGGGGACGGGGCTGGCTTCGGGCCTGGATTTCGGTTTGGGCTTGGGCTTGGGCTTGGGCTCGGGTTTAGCCTTGGGCTTGGGCTTGGCCTGGGGCACTGCCTGGCGGTCGGGCACGGCGCTGTCCTGCAATTGAACGAGAGATCATTGCACCATACCAGCGTAACGCCCGCTATTGCAGGATGTCACCCTATTCTTCGATACCCAGCTCGCGCAACTTGCGCGTGATGGTGTTGCGCCCGATACCCAGGCGCGATGCGGCTTCGACGCGACGGCCGCGGCTGGCGTCCAGCGCGCTTTGCAGCAATATGCGCTCGAACTGGCGCGTCAGCGTCGCCATGACAGCGGGTTCGCCGCGCTCGAGACGCTGCTTGGCCTCACGCAGCAATGCCGCCTGCCAATCCGCTACGGCGCCGTCGGTGCGCCCAGGCAATGCCGGCGCCGTTGTCGCGGCTGCCCCGCCAGCCGAGGGGAAACCGCCATGCACGGCCATGACACCATTTGCGGCGGCTTGCGGCTGAAGATCCATGGCCCGGATCTCGGGCGGCAAATCGGCGCGCTCGATCGTCTGGCCCGGCGCCATGACCGTCAGCCAATGACAGAAGTTTTCCAGCTGCCGTACGTTGCCCGGAAAATCGAAGCGCGTCAGCACCGCCACCGCGTCGGGCGTCAGACGCTTGACCGGTACTCCCAGTGATCGAGCGCTGCCAGCCAGAAAATGGTTTGCCAGGCCCGGGATATCTTCAACCCGTTCGCGCAACGGCGGCAAGCGCAGGCGTATCACATTCAGGCGATGGAACAGATCTTCGCGGAACAGGCCTTGTTCGACGCGCTGCTCCAGCGGCTGGTGGGTCGCCGCCACGATGCGCACATCCACGCGCACAGGCTGGGCGCCGCCGACCCGATAGAAACTGCCTTCGGCCAGCACCCGCAGCAAACGGGTCTGCAGTTCGATCGGCATGTCGCCGATTTCGTCCAGGAACAGCGTACCGTCGTGAGCTTCTTCGAAGCGGCCGCGGCGCAGGGTATTGGCGCCGGTGAACGCGCCGCGCTCGTGGCCGAAGAGCTCCGCTTCCAGCAGATCGCGCGGGATGGCGGCAGCGTTCAGCGCCACGAACGGGCCACCCGCACGCGCGCCATGGCCATGCAAGGCCCGCGCCACCAGTTCTTTGCCGGTGCCCGATTCGCCCGTGATCAGCACGGTAACCTTGGACTGAGCCAGGCGGCCAATGGCGCGGAAGACTTCCTGCATGGCAGTGGAAGACGACTGCGTCATCATCCAGCGCTCGTTGTTCTGGCCCGCCTCGCCGCCCTCGCCTTCGCCGGCCCGCTCGTCTTGCGGCGCCGATTCGTGCACGGCGCGCTCGATCAGCGCGACGGCCTCGTTCACATCGAAAGGCTTGGCCAGGTAATCGAAGGCCCCACCCTGGAAGGCCGATACCGTGCTGTCCAGATCGGCAAAAGCAGTCATGACGATCACCGGCAGGCGCGGATGGCGTTCCTTGATCTGGCGCAGCAGGTCCAGGCCGCTGCCGCCGGGCATGCGGATATCGGACACCAGCGCGGCCGGCGTGGCGGTGTCCAGTGCGGCCAGCACGTCGGCGGCCTGCGAAAAGCTGCGGGTAGGTATGCCGGCACGCGCCAGGGCTTTTTCCAGCACCCAGCGTATGGCCTGGTCATCATCGACGATCCAAACGAGTTTGGTCACAGCGGCTGCTCCATCGGTAAGACCAGACGGAATTCAGTGTGCCTGGGTCGGGATTCGAATTCGATAATGCCTCCGTGCTGCTGCACGAAATCCTGGGCCAGGCTCAGGCCCAGTCCGGTGCCACCGGGCCGGGCGGTGACCAGGGGGTGGAAAATGCGGTCGCGGATGGAATCCGGCACGCCAGGTCCGTTGTCGATGATGGACAGCACCAGGGCCAGCCGGTGCTGGCGGTGCGCCAGCATGACCTGGCGGGCGACACGGGTGCGCAGCATGATCTGCGCCGCCGGCACATCGGCCCCCGGCTGTTGCAGCGACAATTCTTGCGCGGCATTGCGCGCCACGTTCAGCACGGCCTGCATCAGCCTTGCGGCATCGCCCTGCAGGTCGGGCACCGAGGCATCGTAGTCGCGCACCAGCATGACCTTGTCGCGGAATTCGGCCTGGATCAGCGCGCAGACACGTTCGCAGACCTCGTGGATATTGACCGGCCGCGTGGCCAACGGCACACGTTGCGGGCCGCTGAGGCGATCGACCAGCACCTGCAGGCGATCGGCCTCGGAAATGATTACCTGGGTGTATTCGGCCAGCATTGCATTGGGCAGTTCGGCCTCGAGCAACTGCGCGGCGCCGCGCAGGCCGCCCAGGGGATTCTTGACTTCATGCGCCAGGTTGCGCAGCAATTCGCGATGCGCCTCGATCTCTTCCACCAGCCGGTGGTTGCGATCGGCCAGCACGCGCTGTTCGATCTCGCGCGCCTCGATCAGTACCGGCCAGGGTTGGCCGGCCAGCGACACCGTGGTGGCGGTAACCTCGACCGACTCGCCGGCACGGCGCACCGAAGACAACTGCCGCACATCGGCAAACTGGCCGGCTACGGCGCGGTCGATGGACGACTGCAGAGCCTCGGGGTGGCCGAACAACGTTGCGGCCGACAGCCCGCGCAACTGCTTGCGGGACCGCCCAAACAGGTCTTCGGCCGCAGCATTGGCATGTTCGATATGCCCACGCTCATTGAGCAGGACGACGGCCGTGGCCAGTAGGTCAAACGCATCGACATTCATCATTTGCAGCACCGGGGCAGGACGGGCCGGCGAGCCGCCCCGCCCGCCCCGACTAAGCCAGAAACATCACAGGCTGTAGTACATGTCGAATTCGACGGGGTGCGTGGTCATGCGCAGACGCTGGACTTCGCCTTCCTTCAGGGCCAGGTAGGCGTCGATCATGTCGTTGCTGAACACGCCGCCGCGCGTCAGGAACTCGCGGTCCTGGTCGAGCGCTTCGAGCGCCTGGTCCAGCGACGCGCACACCGTCGGGATCTTCGCGTCTTCTTCCGGCGGCAGGTCGTACAGGTTCTTGTCGGCCGGATCGCCCGGATGGATCTTGTTCTGCACGCCGTCCAGGCCGGCCATCATCAGGGCCGAGAACGCCAGGTACGGGTTGGCAAGGGGATCCGGGAAGCGCGTCTCGACGCGGCGGGCCTTGGGGTTGCCCACGTACGGGATGCGGATCGAGGCCGACCGGTTGCGGGCCGAGTAAGCCAGCTTGACCGGGGCTTCGTAGTGCGGCACCAGGCGCTTGTACGAGTTGGTGCCGGGGTTGGTGATGGCGTTCAGCGCACGGGCGTGCTTGATGATGCCGCCGATATAAAACATGGCGAATTCGGACAGGCCGGCGTAACCGTTGCCGGCGAACAGGTTCTGGCCGTCTTTCCAGATGGACTGGTGCACGTGCATGCCGGAACCGTTGTCGCCGACGATGGGCTTGGGCATGAAGGTGGCGGTCTTGCCGTAGGCGTGCGCCACGTTGTGCACGACGTACTTCAGGATCTGGGTCCAGTCGGCGCGCTTGACCAGCGTGCTGAACTTGGTGCCGATCTCAAGTTGGCCGGGGCCGGCGACTTCGTGGTGGTGCACTTCGACGGGCACGCCCATTTGTTCCAGCAGCAAGCACATTTCCGAGCGCATGTCCTGGAACGAGTCGACGGGCGGCACGGGGAAATAACCACCCTTGACCGCCGGACGATGGCCCATGTTGCCGCCTTCGAATTCCAGGGCCGACGACCACGGGGCTTCTTCGGACTTGATCTTCACGAAGGTGCCCGACATGTCGGTGTTCCAGGTCACGCCATCGAACACGAAGAATTCGGGTTCCGGACCGAAGTAGGCGGTATCGCCCAGGCCCGAGGACTTCAGGTAGGCTTCGGCGCGCTTGGCCAGCGAGCGCGGGTCGCGGTCGTAACCCTTCAGGTCGGACGGTTCGACCACGTCGCAGCTCAGGACCAGGGTGGGCTCTTCGCGGAACGGATCCAGGTTGGCGGTATCCAGGTCGGGGATGAGCAACATGTCGGAAGCTTCGATACCCTTCCAGCCCGGAATGGACGAGCCGTCGAACGCCTGGCCGCTTTCCAGCTTGTCTTCGTCGACAACCGTGGTGGGAACGGATACGTGATGTTCGCGGCCCACCGTGTCGGTGAAGCGGAAGTCCAGGAACTTGACTTCGTTATCGGCGATCAGTTTCAGGATGTCTTTCGGGCTTGCCATGTCATCTCCATGTGATAAAAGCGCCGGGGGCTGAGCCTTGATCCGGCTGGCATGAACAGAAGAAAGCAATATGCGTGCCAAGACCCATCACGGGGCATCCCCGGGCCATGCAATCCAAGGAGGGGCATGAAAGCACCATAATAGTGCAAAACACGGGGCATGAAAGCACCAGTATGGTGCAAACTGGCTACAGGAACATTTCCTGCAGGTCGTTCAGGAAGCGCCACCCCAAGGCAGTGGCACGCAGGCGGGTAGGATCTGGGTCGAGCAAACCCCGGGCGCTGGCGATTTCCAGGGCTTGGGCGACGGCGGCCAGGGACACCCCGGTACGCTCGAAGAAAGACGAGGCCGCCACGCCGTCCTTCAGGCGCAGGGCGTTCAGCATGAACTCGAACGGCAGTTCGTCGGGCCCTACCACGCGGGTCTCGGCGATATGGCTGCCGTCGCGGGCCATGGCGGCGGCCATCCAGGTATCGGGGCTGCGCAGGCGGGCCTCGCGCACGATCCGGTCGTGGAAGGATAGCTTGCCATGCGCGCCTGGCCCCAGGCCCAGGTAATCGCCGAATTCCCAGTAATTCACGTTGTGGCGGCAACGGGCGCCCGGCCGCGCATAGGCCGATACCTCGTAGCGCTGCAATCCGGCCGCCTCGAGCGCGGCCTCGACGGCGTCCTGCATGGCGGCGCTGGCATCGTCGTCGGGCAGTTCGGGCGGATACTTGGCAAAGACCGTATTCGGTTCCAGGGTCAGGTGGTACAGCGACAGATGCTCGGTGCCGAACGACAGGGCCTGTTGCACGTCGGCCAGGCAGGCCGCCAAGTCTTGCCCGGGCAAGGCGAACATCAGGTCCAGGTTGACGCGCCCTACGGCGCGCTGTGCCATCTGGATGGCGGCGCGTGCCTGGGCGGCGTCGTGGATACGTCCCAGTTTCTTCAATTGGGCATCGTCGAAACTCTGGATGCCCAGCGACAGCCGGTTCACGCCGCTGGCCGCGTAATCGCGAAAACGCCCGGCCTCGGCCGTACCCGGGTTCGCCTCCATGGTGATCTCGGCATCGGGCAGCAAGTTCAGACAGGCGCGCAGCATGGCCAGCACCTCGTCCAGCGCCGCGGCCGACAGCAGGCTGGGCGTGCCGCCTCCCAGGAAGACCGAGACCACCTGCCGGCCCCACACCGAAGGCAATGCTTGCTCCAGGTCGGCGCGCAGCGCGTCCAGGTAGGCCCGCTCGGGCAGCTCGGCCGGCATCGCATGCGAATTGAAGTCGCAATATGGGCATTTGCGCACGCACCAGGGTACGTGTACATAGACCGACAACGGCGGCAGGCTGGTCAGGGTGGCGCCTGCCGGTATTACCACCCGCGCGCGGGTGCCGGAGCCGGAGCCGGCCTGGTGGATGGGAATCGTGATAGCCACAATATGGAAAAGCGCGGTTACTTGCCGGTTGCCGCCGATCAGCGCGGCGCCAACTTGTCGAGCAATTGCGCCAAGGCGCGGGCACGATGGCTGATGCGGTTTTTCTCGGCCGGGTCCAGCTCGGCGGCGGTGCGCCCCAGGTCGGGCAGCAGGAAATACGGATCGTAGCCAAAACCATGATCGCCGCGCGGCGCATCGACGATCTGGCCATGCAACACCCCTTCGCCGATCAGAGGCTGTGGGTCGTCGTGGCTACGCACCAGTACCAGCAGCGCCACGTACCACGCGCGCCGGTCGTCCACGCCGGCCAGTTTGTCGACCAGCAAGGCATTATTGGCGGCATCGCTGCGTTCGGCCGCCGCGTTGGCCAGTTGTGCATAGCGTGCCGAATACACGCCGGGCGCCCCGTCCAGCGCCGCCACGCAGAGGCCGGAATCGTCGGCCAACGCCGGCAATCCTGTCAGGCGGCTGGCATGGCGCGCCTTGGCCAGCGCATTCTCGACGAACGTAACATGCGGTTCTTCGGCCTCGGGCACGCCCAACTCGCCCTGGGGGATCAGTTCGATACCCAGCGGCGCGAACAAGGCTGAGAATTCGCGCAGTTTGCCCGGGTTGTTCGAGGCCAGCACCACGCGGGCCAGGGAAGTTTCGGTATTCGTCGACGTCATGCCGCCATTGTAGTCGGGCGCGGGCGGGTGCCCCGGTTAGCCTGTTGCGCCCGCCAGGCGCAGCGATACCGCTGCCGGGTCCGGCGCAGGCGCCAGGCCGGCCCGCTGGCCGCCTGCCAGCCGGAATACGGCCACGGCACGTTGCAGCGCCGCCGCCTGGGCCTCCAGCGACGCGGCGGCCGCGGCAGTTTGCTCGACCATGGCAGCATTCTCTTGGGTGGCGCGATCCAGCCTGGCCACTGCATCGTTGACCGACACGATACCGGCGGCCTGCTCGGTAGCGGCTTCGGTAATGCTGGACATCAGGCGCGTCACCTGCCCGGCCGAGGCCACGGCCTCGCGCACTGCCTGGCCCGCCGCGCCAGCCTGGCTTACGCCGTGCTGCACGCGCTGCGACGCCGCCTGGATCAGCACGCGGATTTCGTCGGCCGCCGCGGCGCTGCGCTGCGCCAGCAGCCGGACTTCGCCGGCCACCACGGCAAAGCCCTTGCCCTGTTCGCCGGCATGCGCGGCCTCGACCGCCGCGTTCAGCGCCAGGATATTGGTACGAAAAGCGATGCTGTCGACCACCTCGACGATGTCCTGGATGCGCCGGGTGTCGTCGGCGATGTTCTGCATGGCCGTAGCGACCAAGTCCATGGCCTGCCCGCCGCGTTCGGCCCGGCGTGCCGACTCGAGCGCCCGCAGCTGGGCCTGATCGGCATGTTCCGCCGTCATTCGCACCGTGCCGGCCAGCGCGGCCATATTGGCAGCCGCCTCTTGCAGCGCGTCAGCCTGCCGCGCGATGCGGTCCGACATCGCGCCGTTGCCGGCTGCAATCTCGCGCGCGCCGCCGTGAATTTCTTCCACGCCATGCCGGACAGCCGCCACCGCACCCGTCAGGCCGGACTGCATGCGGTGCATGGCCGAATACAGCACCCCGATCTCGTTATCGCCCCGTGTGGCGATGGCGCAGCTGAGATCGCCATCGGCAATGCGGTCGAAATGCATGCCCGCCTGCCTGAGCGGACGCAGCACCATGCGGCGAAACGCCAGCCCGAAACCCAGGCCCAGCGCCGCCACCAGGGCCGACAGCATGGCGGCCGCCACGCCGGCCCGATCCAGCACCCGGCCGGCGCGCATTACCGCCGCCTGGCCCTGCGCCCGCGCATAAGCCTGGAACGCCTGCACCGCATCCAGGTAGGCGGCGCTGCGCGCGGGCAGCACCTGGTCCACGACTCGGTTGGCCTCGATGCCATTCCAGCCCTGGATGGCTGTTTGCAGCGGCTGCAGCGCATCGCCGGCCAGCGCGGTGTAGGCCGCCTGCACCGCGCCGAACAACTCGCCGCCCTGCCCCTGCACATCGGGATTGGCGCGCAGGCGCTGATGGCTGGACTGCGCCTGGGCCAGCAAGGCCTGCGCCTGCGCCAGCGCCTGATCGCGCTGCTCTTGCAGCCCGCCTTCCATATAGGTCTTGGCGTCCGTCAACCAGGCGCGCGCCTGGAACAGCCGGCTGCTCAGGTCGCTGAGGTCGCTGGCACGCTCGACATTGCCGCGCCCCAGCGCTTCGATATCGGCGCGGCTGTCGCGCAGCAGCCCGACCCCGGCCGCGGCGGCGGCCACGAACAACCCCACGAATACTGCCAGCATGGCCGACAGCGCCCAGTTCACGCTAAAAGTCTTGCGCATATATTCCCGTACAGAGCTTCCACCGGATGCGCGGAAGGCGGCACGATTATGCGGGCCGAACTTGGCAGATTCTTGACACTCAGGCCCGCCGGGCGCCTTGCGTAGCCTTGCGTTCGTGCTCGGGCACGTCGGCCACCAGCATGTCGACCAGTTCGCGCGCGAAGGCCGGCAGCGCGTCGCGGTCGCGCACGCAGATCTGCAGTTCGCGCAGCGCCCATTCATCGGTCAGCGGCACGATGGCCACCTTCAGTGCGCGCGCGTAGCGCAGCGCCACCGATTCGGGAATGACGCCGATGCCCACGCCGGTCTCGATCATGCGGCACACGGCTTCGAAATTGCCCACTTCGATACGGAACTTGAACGTGCGCCCCAGCGCCGCGGCCGCCTGCACCAGGAACGGATGGATGGCGCTCCATTCGGACAAGCCGACATAGTCGTTGCCCAGCGTATCGGCAAACGCCACCGCGGGCTCGCCGGCCAGCGGATGGCCGGCCGCGGCCACCATCACCAGGCGGTCTTTGCGATAGGGAATGAACTGCAATCCCTGGTCAGCGGTATGGCCGGCGACAATGCCCACATCGGCCGACCCTTCGGCCACCGCCCGCACTATCAGGTAACTGAGGCGTTCGCGCAGTTCGACGTTGACGTCGGGGTGCGCGGCCAGGAAGCGGCCCAGCACCGCCGGCATGAACTCCGTCATGGCGGTGGTGTTGGCCAGCACGCGCACATGGCCTTTGACCCCGCGGGCGAATTCCTGCATGTCGCCGCGCAACTGTTCCACCTGCCGCATGACAGTACGCGCGTGGCGGGTCAGGGCTTCGCCAGACGGGGTCAGGGTGACCCCCTGGCTGGTGCGGTACAGCAACTGGGTGCCAAAGTGCTCTTCCAGGTTCTTGATGCGCGTACTGGCCGCCGGAAGCGACAAATGGGTTTTCTCGGCACCGCGGGTCAGGCTGTGCCAGTCGCCGATATGCACGATAAGCTGCAAGTCGGTCAGATCGAAGTGCCCCGCCATGTATTCCTCTGTTCTTCGGCAATTGCTAACCCGGTATTAAGCAATCATAAATTGGCAATCCGGCCCGGGTTGCGGCAAAGTGCCTGGATTATCTGCAAGCCTCATCATAGAACCCCGCCATGCCCGACACCAATCACGCTTTCCAGGACATCCGCGAAGCCGTACGCGACCTGTGCGCCCAGTTTCCCGGCGAATACTTCCGAAAAATCGACGAAGAACGCGGATATCCCGAAGAATTCGTGCGTGCCTTGACCGAAGCCGGCTGGCTGGCCGCCCTGATTCCCCAGGAATACGGCGGTTCCGGCCTGGGCCTGACCGAAGCCTCGGTCATCATGGAAGAAATCAACCGCAGCGGCGGCAACTCGGGCGCCTGCCACGGCCAGATGTACAACATGGGCACCCTGCTGCGCCATGGCTCCGAGGCCCAGAAGCGCGAATACCTGCCGCGCATCGCCAACGGCGAACTGCGCCTGCAGTCGATGGGCGTCACGGAACCCACCACCGGCACCGACACCACCAAGATCAAGACCACCGCGATGCGCCGCGGCGACCGCTACGTCATCAACGGACAAAAGGTGTGGATCTCGCGCGTGCAGCATTCCGACCTGATGATCCTGCTGGCGCGCACCACGCCGCTGGAGCAGGTCACCCGCAAATCCGAAGGCATGTCGATCTTCCTGGTCGACCTGCACCATGCGGTCAAGCACGGCATGCAGGTACGCCCCATTCCCAACATGGTCAACCACGAGACCAACGAGCTGTTTTTCGACAACCTGGAAATCCCCGCCGAAAACCTGATCGGCGAGGAAGGCAAGGGTTTCAAGTACATCCTGGACGGCCTGAACGCCGAACGCACCCTGATCGCCGCCGAGTGTATCGGCGACGGCTACTGGTTCGTGGACAAGGTGGCGGCTTACGCGAAGGAACGCGTCGTGTTCGGCCGCCCCATCGGCCAGAACCAGGGCGTGCAGTTTCCCATCGCGCGGGCGCACATCAACGTCGAGGCTGCCAGCCTGATGCGCTACGAAGCCTGCCGCCTGTTCGATGCACACCAGCCCTGCGGCGCCCAGGCCAACATGGCCAAGCTGCTGGCGGCCGATGCGTCCTGGGAAGCGGCCAACGCCTGCCTGCAATTCCATGGCGGCTTCGGCTTTGCCACGGAATACGACGTCGAGCGCAAGTTCCGCGAAACGCGCCTGTACCAGGTGGCGCCGATTTCCACCAACCTGATCCTGTCCTACGTGGCCGAGCACGTGCTGGGCCTGCCTCGTTCGTTCTGAGTCCCTTGCCATGACCGCTATCCATCCCCACCCCAGTGCCGCCCTGGCCGAGTTCGTCGTCGGGCTGCGTTTCGAAGACATCCCCGCGCCCGTGCTGCGCCGTGCCGAAGACCTGCTGCTGGATTGCCTGGCTTCGATCCTGGCCGGTGCCGGCGCTGCGCCGGTACAGGCCATTGCACGCTACGCCGCCGCCATGGGGCCGGCCGACGGGCCCGCCCAAGTGCTGATTACCCGCAGCCAGACTACGCCGCTGTTCGCGGCCATGGTCAACGCCGCCGCCGCCCATGTGGTCGAGCAAGACGATGTGCACAACGGGTCGGTATTCCATCCGGCCGCGGTGGTGTTTCCGCCGGCCCTGGCCGTGGCGCAGGCACTGGGCCGGTCCGGCAAAGACCTGCTGGTGGCATCGGTGGCCGGGTATGAGGTCGGCATCCGCGTCGGCGAATACCTGGGCCGTTCGCACTACAAGATCTTCCATACCACCGGCACCGTCGGCACCGTGGCCGCGGCTGTCACGGTGGGCAAGCTGCTGGACCTGAATGCCGAACAGATGCTGCATGCGCTGGGTTCAGCGGGCACCCAGGCTGCCGGGCTGTGGGAATTCCTGCGCGACGCAGCCGATTCCAAGCAACTGCACACCGCCAAGGCAGCCGCCGATGGCCTGACCGCGGCCTACCTGGCCAAGGAAGGCTTCACCGGCGCGCGCCGCATCCTGGAAGGTGCGCAAGGCATGGCCGCCGGCATGTCGCAAGACGCCGACCCGGCCCGCCTGCTCGACCGCCTGGGCCAGCGCTGGGCGCTGGCCGAGACCTCGTTCAAGTACCACGCCTCGTGCCGCCATACCCACCCGGCCGCCGATGCCCTGCAACAAGCCATGCGCGAATACAAGCTGCGCGAAAGCGACTTGGCGCAAGTCATCACGCACGTGCACCAGGGGGCCATCGACGTACTCGGGCCGGTGGTCGACCCCAAGACCGTGCACCAGTCGAAATTCTCGATGGGCACCGTGCTGGCGCTCATCGCGCGCACCGGCCGCGCCGGCCTGGCCGAATTCGACGCCGCCCTGGGCGACAAGGACGTGGCTGTACTGCGGGACAAGGTCCGCATGGAACTCGACCCCGAAGTGGATGCCGCCTACCCCGAACGCTGGATCGGCAAAGTGACCGTGCACACCACCGATGGCCGCGTGCTGCATGCACGGGTGGACGAGCCCAAGGGCGACCCGGGCAACACGCTCAGCCGCGCCGAAATCGAGGAAAAGGCGCTGCGCCTGGGGGTCTATGCCCAGGCCGCCACCGAAGCCGAAGTCCAGGGCCTGATCGAGACCGTCTGGAACCTGGAAAACCTGCCGCGCATCGGCGCCCTTTTGCCGGCCAGATAAACGGCGGCGGCTGACACTTTGTGCAGGCGGCCGGCCGTGTTTACGCCAACGCCTCGCGCTGGGTCTTGGCCAACTGGGCAATACCTTGCTCGGCCAAGGCCAGCATGGCGTCCAGTTCGGCGCGCGCAAAGGTGGCGCCTTCGCCCGTACCCTGGACCTCGACAAATGCGCCCGCGCCGGTCATGACCACGTTCACATCCGCATCGCAGGCGGAGTCTTCCTGGTAGTCCAGGTCAAGAACCGGCCGACCGGCCACCAGGCCGACCGACACCGCTGCCACGGTATCGCGGATCGGGTTGGCCGCCAGGTCGCCGCGCTGCATCAACAAGGCGACCGCATCGGCTGCCGCCACCCAGGCGCCGGTGATGCTGGCGCAGCGGGTGCCGCCATCGGCCTGCAAGACATCGCAATCCAGGTGCAGCGTACGCTCGCCCAGGGTTTTCATGTCGAACACGGCGCGCAGGCTGCGGCCGATCAGGCGCTGGATTTCCTGGGTGCGGCCGCTTTGCTTGCCGCGCGCGGCCTCGCGGTCGCCGCGCGTATGGGTGGCGCGCGGCAACATGCCATATTCGGCCGTTACCCAACCCTCGCCGCGCCCTTTCAGGAACGGCGGCACCTTGTCCAGCACGCTGGCCGTGCACAGCACGTGCGTATCGCCGGCACGCACCAGCACCGAACCTTCGGCATAGCGGGTGTAATGGCGCTGCAGGCTGAAAGGACGCAGTTGGTCGACGGCGCGGCCGGACGGGCGCGGCACGCTGGGGGCGGAAGTTGAGGACACGGGCGGACTCCACAAAACAGGGATATTGGGCCGCATTGTACGTGCCGTCAGCACGCAATCCGGGGGCTTGAGGTATCCTGCCAAAAACGGGGCGCCCGCTGCCCCGATTCATTTTTTGGATTTCTTCAGGACGCCCCCCATGATCCGCAGCATGACCGCCTTCGGCAATGCCCGCGCCGACCTCGAACAAGGCACGCTGGCACTGGAACTGCGCAGCGTCAACAGCCGCTACCTGGATCTGTACTTTCGCTTGCCCGACGAACTGCGCCATACCGAGACGCCGCTGCGCGAGCTGCTGACGGCCAATCTGGGCCGCGGCAAGGTCGAGATCCGGGCCTCGTACACCCGCAACGCCGGTACCGAGCTGGCGACGCTGGACCCGGCTTGGCTGCGGCACCTGGCCGAACAACTGCAAACCGCGCGCAGCGTGCTACCCGAGGTGACGCCGCCACGCCTGGCCGAACTTTTCAATTGGCCCGGCCAGCGCGGCAACGACGCGCTCGATCCGCAAGCCTGGGGCGCCGCCTGCCTGCAAGCGGCCAAGCAGGCCCTGGTCCAGTTGCAAGAAGGCCGTGAACGCGAAGGACAGCGCCTGGCCGCCACGATGCTCGAGTGCGCCGATGGCGTCGCGCGCATCCTTGAATCGGTAGATGAGCACTTGCCCCAGCTGCTGGCCGACCACCGCGAAAAGCTGGCCGCCAAGCTGCGCGAATCGGTCGAGGCGGCCTTCCCTGGCGGCTTTGCGCACATTTCAGGCCCCGAGCTCTCCGAACGCCTGGCCCAAGAGGCCAACCTGTTTGCCTTGCGCATCGATGTGGCCGAAGAACTTGCACGGCTGCGATCGCACCTGGAAGAGCTGCGCCATTTGCTGGGCGGCGGCTCCAAGGCCAAGGCCAAGGCCGATGGCAAGCGCAGCGGCGGGAGTGCCGGCAAGCGCCTGGACTTCCTGTTCCAGGAAATGAACCGAGAAGCCAACACCCTGGGTTCCAAGGCCAGCAGCATGGAAGTCACCCGCGCCGCCATGGACCTGAAGCTGCTGATCGAGCAGATGCGCGAGCAGGCGCAGAACATCGAATAGGCGTCGCAGCAGCTATCGAACCCCAAGCGCCCAGCCGTCTCGGCCAGGCATTCACAGGCAGTCAGCCGCCGCGTTAATCAGCCGCTGCTGATCGGCCGAGGCGTTCCCATACACGCGGACCTTCATATTGCCGCGGTCTTTCACCGCATCCAGGACGTACGTCGGGCGGCCCGCGGACTGGACGATCAACCGCCTGCCGCGAAAGAGGTCTGCCTGGTCGATCGGACCATATTCCGCCCACTCATCCGAAACACACTGCACGTATTCAGTGGCGCTACGCTCGGTCACGGCGGTAAAAACCGGCTTCGTGTCCGCGATGTCGTCGGCAGTGGTAGCGCACCCTGCCAACGCGCACGACAACAAGAACCCGGCGGCAATACGGATGTATTTCATCATTGTCTCGTACTGAGTTTAGGTACCAGGCGCGGCCTGAAACGCGCGCAACCTGACTTGCACGGCCAAAGAATGGCTTCGGCGCGACCAAACACTAGCACGTTGTTCGCCCGCACGGTGGAAATTGCAGGCGCCATGTGAAGGCGCCGGATAGCGCCTCGGGTCAGCCCGGCTCGGTACCCGCCGCACGCACGAACAGCACGCAGTTTTCCAGGGGGATATGTTCAGCCAGGTCTTGCTGGAATTCCTGCAATTGCCCGTACAGCGTGCGCCAGGTGTCGTAGGCCCCGTCGGGTAGCGCCAAGCCGCCGGCCAGCTTGCCGCCGCTGGCCATGACACTGCGCCAGACGATCGAGGCCAGCCAGCGCACCGCGATCCGGGAAGCGTTGGCGCGACACGATGGCAGTTGAGCGCGGCGACTGGGCCTGAAGCCTGTTTTCTAGGCCAGGTCGACGAGATCGGGCGAGGCCGGATTGGGGCCCTGGGGGGTGCCCGGCACTTGCTCCGGATCGCGTGGCGGCCGGTCGGGGTCAGGGGTGGGATTGTCGGGCCCGGGCTCGCCGGGCTGGCCGGGATCACCCGGAGGAATATCCGGCGGGCCACCTGGTTCGCGATGGTTGGAAACAGTCATGACGATCTCCTCGAAGTTGAAGCGGTGGCTCAGCAAGCTCCATGCCCACGCTTATTTCGCTGCCGCCTGGTCGCGCGCAGCGGTCGCCAGGCGGCGGTAACGCTCGGCAAGGGCGTTGAGCTCGTCTTCTTCCAGGTCTTCGATGTCCACCAGTTTGTCGCTGGCCCCCTTCAATGCCATCAACAGTTCGTCGAGTTTCACGTGCAGGGCGCGACTGTCCTTGTTCTGATTTTGCTGGATAAGAAACACCATCAGGAAGGTAATGATGGTGGTACCGGTGTTGACCACCAACTGCCATACCTCGGAAAAACCCGCCCAGGGGCCGGCCAGGGCCCACAGCACGATGATCAGCACCGCGCAACCGAAAGCGATGGGCGAGCCCGTCGCACGGGCCACGGCGGTCGCGAAGTGGTCGAACAGGTGGGCCAGGCGCGACCGATGATGGATCAGCTCTTTCTCGTCCGCCGGATCACGCTCGGACGATTGCCCGCTACGGGCATCGCCAGGCTCGCCGGGGTCAGTCTTTGGGCTCATGGCATGCTCCTCGAGGAATGACTGGAAAACCATTGATTGGCGCCCGGCCCTTTTACAGGCCCAGCACGCACAACATCAGGAACGTGGCAAACAAGGCAAAGTGGGTCATGCCTTCGATGGCGTTGGTCTGGCCATCGTTCACGTTGATTGCCGTCACGATCAGGGTAACCAGCACCATCATGGTCTGTATGGGCGTCATTGCCATGTCGAACGGCTGCCCGGTGTAAAGCGCCAGCGCTTCCATCAGCGGCACTGTCAGGATGACCGTGGATAGCGAGGCTCCCAGGGCGATATTCACCACGGATTGCATGCGGTTGGCCAGCGCGGCGCGCAAGGCGGTCAAGATTTCGGGGCTGGCCGAGATCAGCGCCACCACCAGGGCCGGCAACGCCGGCGGGACGTCCACGTGCTCGAGCGACACGTTCAGCGACTTGGCCATGACTTCCGCCAAGGCCCCGATGACCACCACCCCGGCCACCAGCAGGCCCACGGAGGACAGCGTGGTGGGGTCGCCCGTCGATGGCGTGGCGGGCCGGCGTCGCTTGTCGGGGTAGCTGTAGCTGAAGAAATAACTGTGCGGCCCGGTCTGCATGCGCAGGAACACGGCGTACAGCATGATCATGACGACGATCGTGAAGCCGGAATAAAGGTGCCAGCGGTCGCGCGGAACGAACTCCGGCACGATCATGGAGATCGCCATGGCGGTCAGGATCATGACGGTGTACACCCGGCCGGAATCGTCGTTGTAGGCCTGCTCGCCGTGCTTGAGCCCGCCCATCAGCGCCGCCAGCCCCAGGATGCCGTTGATGTCCAGCATGACGGCGGCATAGATCGTGTCGCGCACCAGCGTGGGGGATGGGTCGTGCGACATCACGATGCCCAGCACCACCACTTCGACCAGCACGGCCGACAGGGTCAGCACCATGGTGCCATAAGGGTCGCCCAGCCGATGCGCCAGTTGTTCGGCGTGAAAGGCCACCCGCTGCGACGCGCAAATGATGGCCGCCACCAGCAGCACCGTGGAGACGATGGCCGTCGTCGCGCCGCTGGCCGTCAGGCGGGCGCCGGCGGCGTAGGCCACGGCAGCCGCCGCGATGGCCAGCAGCAATAGTTTTTCCTGCCTCAGCAGCACGAGCATGCGGTTTTCCCGGGATCGTACGGCAGCTTACTCCGCGTGCCGCCACCATCTCAATCGTCGTCGGCCAGGGCCATGGGTTCCTCGTCGGGTATGCCCAGCCCGTGATACTTGCGGCCCAGATCCATGGTGGCCGCGAAAAAGCCGGCCTTGCTGCCGCAGTCGTACCGCACGCCCTCATACTGGTAGCCGTACACATTGCGCTCTTGCAGCAGGCTGGCAATAGCGTCGGTCAACTGGATCTCGCCGCCTACCCCGGCCTGGGTGGCACGCAACAAATCGAATATCCGGGGCTCGAGAATATAGCGGCCCACCACCGCCAGCGTGCTCGGGGCATCGGCGGGCAGCGGCTTTTCCACGATGCCCTGCAATCGGGCGGTGCGCGCATCAATACGGCGCCCCGAGACGATGCCATACTTGCCGGTCTGGTCGCGCGGCACGTTCTGGATGGCCAGCACACTTCCGTCGTGGCGGCGGGCGGCATCGATCAGTTGCCCGGTGGCCGGCGTATCGGCATCGATCAGGTCATCAGCCAGCAGCACGGCAAACGGCTCGTCGCCGACGATGGGCGCCGCGCACAGCACCGCGTGTCCCAAGCCCAGGGGGGCGGGCTGGCGCGTATAGATGCACGTCACATGCGGCGGGATGACGTTGCGCACCGCCTCCAGCAGGGCTGTCTTGTGCATGGCCGCCAGGCCCGCTTCCAGCTCGGGCGCGCTATCGAAATGGTCTTCGATGGCGCGCTTGTTCCGTCCCGTGACAAACACCAATTCGACAATCCCCGCCGCAACGGCCTCTTCTACCGCGTACTGGATGAGCGGTTTGTCGACGATAGGCAGCATTTCCTTTGGCATGGCTTTGGTGGCAGGCAGGAACCGGGTACCCATGCCTGCCACGGGAAATACGGCTTTGCGGATTGGCTTCATGACTTTCTCTACAGAGTAACGGTGCCGCCGCGTTAGCAAGCGGCATGCCCGCCTGTTATGCCGGAAATGACGAGGCTGGTATGTCGGCGCCGTAGAGGCTTGTTGCACTGCTCATGGCTAGTATCGGATGACCCGGCTGGCCGGTGCCCGCAAGGCGCCGGGCGGGTGAATCGAAAAACAGGGCAGACCCTGTGAACGCCTAGAACCAAGGAGACAAGACATGTTGCGATTTTTTGCCAGTTGCATAGCCGCCTTGATGCTGTCCGGGCAGGCCGCCGCGCAAGACTTCCCCACCAAGCCGATCACCATCATCGTGGGCGTCGCACCCGGCGGTACGCTGGATACGCTGGCGCGCCTGATTGGCAATTCCTTATCCAAGACCTTGAAGCAGCCGGTGGTGGTGGAAAACACTACGGGCGCGGGCGGCCTGATCGGCATGCAGCGGCTGCTGAAATCCGACCCCGACGGATATACCCTGATGTTCAGCAATCTGTCGATGGCCATCATTCCGCTGCTGCACCCGGACGCCGGCGTGGACCCGGTGCGCGACCTGGCCACCGTCGGCACGGTGGCCACGGTGCCCATGGTGCTGTCGGTCAGCAACAAGAGCGGCATCAAGACCTTGCCGGAACTGCTGGACCGCATGAAATCCGGCCCGAAGCTGAACTTCGGCTCGGGCGGGCCCGGCACCACTGCCCATTTGGCCGAGGGCATGTTCCTGCATTTGTCCCAGACCCAGGGCGAACTGATCCAGTACCGCGGCTCGGGCCCCGCGCTGGCCGACTTGATGGCCGGGGTGATCGACGGCGTGATCGACCAGACCGTCACCATGATGCCCCTGCACCAGGACGGCCGCATCCGCTCGCTGGCCGTCTCGGCGCCGGCGCGCCTGCCCCAGATGCCCGACGTACCGACCTTCGCCGAAGGCGGCCTGCCGCAGTTCGACCTGGCAATCTGGAATGGCGTGGTCGCACCCAAGGGCACGCCCCGCGCGGTGATCGACAAACTGGCCCAGGCCCTGTCGACGGTGGTCGACAGCCCCGAGTTCAAGGGCCGGCTGGAACAATTGGCCGTCCAGGCGCCCAGCCCGGCCGAACGCGGCCCCGATCCGTTCGCCAAGCTGCTCGCCCAGGATAGTCGGCGCGTGGCCGACCTGGCCCAGCAGATCGGCCTGCAGCCGCGCTGAAGCGGCCCCGGCACTGTTTACTCAACCGAAGGAAATTGTCATGTCTGAAGAGACCTACGGATTCATCGGCCTGGGCAACATGGGAACCCCCATGGCCGGCCGCTTGCTCGATGCTGGCTACCCGCTGGCCGTCTACGACACCAACCGCGATGCGGTGGCACGCTTGCAGGCCCGCGGCGCGCGCGCCTGCGCCAGCCTGCGCGAGGTGGCCGACACCACCGACACCGTGTTCCTGAGCCTGCCTACGCCCGAAATCGTGCAGCAAGTGGCGGCTGGCGCCGACGGCCTGGCCGGCGGCACACGGATACGCCGGGTGGTCGACCTGTCGACCATCGGGCCGCGCGTAGCCAGGCAGGTGGCCCAGGCCTTGGGAACGCGCGACATCCTGTACGTGGATGCGCCAGTCAGCGGCGGCGTGGGCGGCGCCCAGCGCGGCACGCTGGCCGTGATGGCGGCCTGCCCGCGCGATCACTACGAGGCCCTGGAACCTGTCCTGAAGCATTTCGGGCCGGTGTTCTACCTGGGCCAGGACGCTGGCATAGGCCAGACCATGAAGCTGGCCAACAACCTGCTGTCGGCCGCAGCGGTGGCCATCACGTCCGAGGCGATGGCCATGGGCGTCAAGGCCGGCCTGGATGCCGCCGTGATGCTGGACGTCATCAACGCCGGTTCGGGTCGCAACACGGCCACCCAGGACAAATTCCCCAAGGCGGTGCTGCCCGGCACCTTCGACATCGGCTTCGCGGCGCGCCTGGCCTACAAAGACGTGCGGCTCTGCGTGGACGAGGCCGAGGCCATCGGGGTGCCCATGGTGGTGGGTTCGGCAGTGCGCGAAATGTTGGTGCTGACCACCACGCTGTGCGGCGAACAGGCCGACTTCACCCACATCGCCAAGGTGGTCGAGACCTGGGGCGGCGTGCCGATCCGGGGGAAATCCTGACCGGGACCACCGGCGCCGGGCACCCGGCGGACGTCCAGGTCCGGCATTGCCCTTGCGTCAACCCGCCCGGATGCCTGCCTTCTTGATGATCGGCTCCCACTTGCGGCGCTCGGCCTGGCCGAAATCGGCCAGATCCTGGGCGCTGCCGCCCGCCGGCTCATAGCCCATCTGCAGCAGGCGCTGGCGGGTGGCGGGCTGCCGCAGTATCTGGTTGACGGCCTGGTTCAGGCGCGCCACGACGTCCGCTGGCGTGCCCTTGGGGGCATACAAGGCGTTCCAGGCAATGACCTCGAAACCATCCACGCCCTGCGACGCCACAGTAGGCGCGCCGGGCAGCAGCTCGGTGGGCCGCCGGCTGGTCACGCCCAGCACCTTGAGCTTGCCGCCTTCGACTTGCGGCCGCGCCGCGGCGACAGTGTCGATGGTCAGCGGAATCTGCTTGCCGATCACATCGGTCATGGCATTGGACGATCCCTTGTACGGCACGCCGAACAAGGGCGCGTCGGTCTGCTCTTTGAGCAGTTCCAGCACCAGCCGCGCGGTGGTGCTGGGCATGCCGACGTCCGCGCCGCCTTTCTTGGCGCGCGCGGCCTCGAGCACATCGGGCACCGACGTGAACGCCGAATCGCTACCCGCCAGCAAGGCCATGGGAAACGTCGCCACCAGCGCGATCGGTGCGAAATCCCGCGCGGCGTCATACGTCATGCCGGGATACAGGAACTGGTTCAGGGCATGGGTGGCGTTCGTGCCCATGGTGAGCGTGTAGCCGTCTGGCGCGGACCGGGCGGCAAGGTCAGTGCCGATATTGCCGCCGGCACCGCCCCGGTTTTCCACATAGAACGTCTGCCCCAGCAACTGGGTGAGCTGTTCGGCGAAATACCGCGTGGCAACATCGGTGCCCTGGCCCGCGGTATAGGCAACAATGATCTTGACGGGTTTATCGGGATACGCGTGCTGAGCCGAAACGGGCGCAGCGACGGCTGCAAGAACGCAGGCCGCCAGCAAGGTGGAACGCAACATGGCTATGTCTCCTGGTTTATCGGTATGTGGACTGCAGGGACTGCTGGCGATGTCGGGCACCTTGTGTGCCTGGCACCGTGGTGATGCGGTTGCGGCTGCACAATCAGGCGTCTTTGGCGCCAGGCGGGTCACATGACGCGGCCTCGTCCAGGATGCTGCCGCGGTGTTGATCGAAGGCCGGCGGCGCGGCCCCCGCCCGGCCCGGCGTCGCCGACAACTTGATGGGCAGCCCGATCCCCTGGTATGCGCCATCCACGACATGCATGCGCCGATGCTGCGCATGTGCATGGCCAAGCGCCTGCGGCACGGTGTTGACCGGCCCGGCCGCCACGCCCGCCGCCATCAGGTCGCGGCACAGCTCGTCGCGCCGGCAGGCACGCAGTGCCGTCTCGATCTCGGTTCGCAGGGCGGCGGCATTGCGCAGGCGCAGCGCGTTCGATTGAAAGCGCTCATCCAGCGCCAGGTCGGGGCGCCCTGCCCGGTCGCAGAATTTGCGGAACTGCCCGTCGTTCAAGATGCCCAGGAACATGGGCCCGTCGCCCGCGTCGAACTGGTCATAGGGCGCGATGTTGGGATGCGCGTTGCCGGTCAACCCCGGCGCCTGGCCGGAGCAGAACCAGTTCGCCGCATGCGGCACCAGCAGGCTCAGCGCCGTATCGAACAAGGTGGTTTCCACGCGCTGGCCCGCGCCATGGTGCTGGCGGGCCAGCAAGGCCATCAAGATGCCCGAGAACGCGGCATAGCCGGTCAGGTGGTCCACGACGGGCACGCCGATGCGCGTGGGCCCCGAGCCGATGCTGCCATTGACGCTCATCAGGCCGCACATGGCCTGCAGCACGGCATCGTAGCCAGGCAGGCCGCCCAGCGGCCCGTCGCCGCCAAAGCCCGTAATACTGCAATAGACCAGGCGCGGATAGCGCGGCGCCAGGTCGCGCTCGAAATCGAGCTGCCACTTCTGCATGGTGCCGGGCAGGAAGTTCTCGACCAGCACATCCGCATCGCGCAGCAGGCCATGCAGTATCTGCCGGTCCTGCGGCTGCGCCAGGTTCAGGCCGATGGATTGCTTGCCACGATTGAGCGCGCTGAAATACGCCGCGTCTCCCGACGCATCGAACGGCGGCCCCAACCGCCGGGTCTCATCGCCAAAAGGCGGCTCGACCTTGACGACATCGGCACCATGGTCGGCCAGCATCTGTGTGCACAGGGGGCCGGCCAGCACGCGCGACAGATCCACAACGCGTATGCCAGCCAGCGCCCCGGCACCCTGGCGCCGCGGCGGCAAGGCGGCCGTGGGATCAGGGATCGGGGTCTCGGTCATGCTGTCTCCTTGCCGCGGTTCTACTTCCTGGAAGGCAGCTCGACGACGCCGGAACCCACTACCGACAATTCGTCGTGCTGGTTGCGGGCCTCTTGTTCGATGCGCACCAGGTGCCGGCCTTCTTCGACATACTTGCCCACCACCTTGCCCTTGATGAACAGCATGTCGCCCTCGGGGTTGTGGCGGCGGATCTTGCACTGGGCCTGGCGCAGGAAACCGTCGTCGCCCATCCAGTTGGTCAGGTGGTGCGTCAGCCACGAAGCCCGTTCGGGGCCATAGTCGTAGGCGCCGGGCGCACCTACCTCGTGCGCGAAATCTTCTTCCCAGTGCACGCGTTCGGGCACATCGGGAATGCCGAACCGGTTGGTGATGCCCACGCCCGGATGGGCGTCGATCAGTTTCCAGGCCAGCTTGTTGGCACGGATATACAGCCCGCCCCATCCTTGCGCATAGGCAATGAAGCCGGTAACCGTCATGGGTCCCTTGAACATCACGGGCAGCGCCTCGCCCTCGGCCACGTCTTCCCAATAGCGGGCCTGGGCGCCGCGCACCGGCTCGTCGCGGTACAACCTGCAGGCTTCCCGGATCTCTTCAGGGGTATAGCGGCGCGGCTCACGCGCGCGCACTTCGCTGTACTTGGTGCCCTGCTCGCGCGCGTGGTCGCGTTCAGTGCGAAAGCACCAGCTATCGGCCTCGGCCACCTTGTCGCCCTGCTGGTTGTAGAAATCCACGTGGTAGATCTGCTGGATGGCGCGGCCCGCAAAGCGCGTCTCGTGCTCGACCAGGTCTTTCAGGTAGGCCTCGGTACGAATCTCGTCGTTGCGCTGCACAGATTTGTGCCAGGTCCAGTCCGATCCCGACCACATCGCGTGCACGCCAGGCAGGCCGCCCACATACCCGGAAATGATGCGATTGGTGGCAAACAGGAAGCTGGGCAAGGCCACGATACCGCCATGGCGGGTGCGCGCCGCATAGTCCGGATCGCACCACAGCGGGTTATCGTCGCCGATGCCATGCGCGTAGTGGCGGATGTTGTCGCGGGTGGCCTCATGGCACCAAGGCTCGGCGGTATTGTCGATTTTGTGGCCGATGCGTTCGCGCAGGGCATCAAGCCCTTGCTGCGTGATCTTGGGAAACGTTCTTTCGCCGGTGGCGGACATGTGGGTATCTCCTTGGGGGTTGCTCAAACTGCGGCGGTGCGCGGTTCCTGATCGCGCAACGCCTTGCGATGGACTTTGCCGGCGGGGGTTTTCGGCAGTTCGTCGACAAACACGACATGGCGCGGATACTCGTGCTGGCTGAGCCGGCTGCGCACCAGATCCTGGATTTCCTTGATGAAGGGTGCGTCGCCCGGACGCCCCGCCACGACGAACGCCTTGACGACCTGGCCGCGCAACGGATCGGGCACGCCGATCGCCGCAGCCTCGCGCACATCGGGATGCTTCAGGATGGCGTCTTCGATCTCGACCGCGCTCATCGTCCAGCCTGCCGAGATGATGACGTCGTCGGCGCGGCCGGCATGGTAGAAATAGCCTTCGTCATCCACCCGGCCCAGGTCCTTGGTGGCCACCCAGGTGCCGCCGCGCCATACTTTCAGCTCGCCGGTCACGCCCGGCGGGCACGGCTGCCCCGCCGCGTCTTGCACTTGCACCGTGCCGCCGGGAACCGGCTTGCCCAATGAACCCGGCTTGACTCGGAAATCCTCGGCGCCCGGGTAATTGACCAGAATCACGCCGATTTCCGTAGTGCCGTACATGCTGCAGACCGGCCGGCCGAACGCCTGGCGCACGAATGCCTCCGTTTCGCTATCCATGGGTTCACCGGTGAACGACACTTTCTGCAGGTCATAGCGATAGCGCGCCACCGCGCCGGAATTGCGCATCATCCGGAAGTGCGTCGCCGCCGCCGAAATGGTAGTGAAGCGGCCGTCCTGCAAGGCCTTCAACAAACGTTCGGCGTTGAACTTGCCGCTGTAGGCGCCGATGGTGATACCCAGCGCCAAGGGGGCCAGCGTTCCATGCCACAGGCCATGGCCCCAGGCCGGCGAGGACGGGCAGAAAAACCGGTCTCCGGGACGCAGGCCGGTGCCATACAGGGCGGCCAGCATCAAGGTCACCAATGCGCGATGCGTGTGCCTGACCGCCGCGGGCAGTTCGCGCGTCGTACCTGATGTGTACTGGAAAATGGCGTTGTCGCCGGCCTGGGTGCGGGGGGCGTAGGTGTCCGGATAGGCCTGCAGCAAGGCATCGAAGGCCGCGTCGGCCACCAGTACTTCGGTATCGCCCAGCGCGCGGCACATCTCGGCCTTCTCGGCATTGGTCACCAGCAGGCGGGGCGTGCAATCGCGTATCCGCAGGCGTACGCCGTCGGGGCCGAACAGCGTGAACAAGGGCACGGCAATGGCCCCGGCCTTCAGCGCCCCGAACATGGCCGCATAGAACGCCGGCGATGGTTCCAGCATGATGGCGACCCGGTCGCCCGGGCGTACGCCGCGCGCTGCCAGCCAGTGCGCAAACTGGCTGGACTGGCGCGCCAGTTGCCGGAAAGTTATCGAGGTCTCGCCCCCGTCGGCCTGCGCCACGATGACGGCCGTGCCGTTCCCGGCCGCATGCCGGTCGACGCACTCGTGGGCAATATTGAATGTCTCGCGCGACCCGTCGAACAGGTCCCATAAGGCTTGCGGCGAGAACTGCGCCTGGGCCTCGGCGTAGGAAGTGATATCGGTAAGCGTGGGCATGGATGGCCAGGTAGTTGCGAAATAGACCTGATATTTGTACTAATACAATTATTAAAGGGACTGCGACCCGGCCTGCCGGATGCCGAAAAGCAGTTTTGCCAGAGATGGGGCCATTGTTCAGAGGGCAGGCATGGTTTGTCAAATAAGCCCTTAATTTGTCTTGGTACAATAATTAAAAACCGTTGCCCACCCAGTTCGAAGGACGCCCGATGCCCACGCCCGCTGCTTCTTCCATTCCTGCGCCAGCCAAAACACCATGCCTGCGGCCCGTGCCGGCGGTATCGCGTGCCGTGGCGATCTTGCGCCTGCTGGGGCGCTCTCCCAACCCCATGGGGGTGAAGGCCATCGCTGAATCGCTGGGCCTGGTCACCAGCACCTGCCTGCATATCGTGCGCGTGCTGGTCGATGAAGGCCTGCTGAAGGTCGACGAAAGCACCAAGCGCTATTCATTGGGCAGCGGCCTGCTGTCGTTGGCCCGCAATGCCTTGCAGACCAATTCGTTTCCATCGCTGGCCCAGCCGGTGCTGGATCGCATCGCGGCGCAGTGGAACGTGACAGCCATCGCCGCCGAAGTCATCGACCTGGATCACATGGTGGTGGTGGCACTGTCCAAGGCGCATGCGCCGTTCCGGCTGCATGTCGATGTGGGCAGCCGATTCCCGGGCCTGATCAGCGCCACGGGCCGCCTGATGGCGGCGTTTTCGCGTACCCCCTGGTCGCGCATCGAACAGCGCTTCGGCACGCTGCGCTGGGAATCCCCGCCCCACTTCGCCGACTGGCGCGCCGAAGTCGAACTGGCGCGCGTGCAACGCTACAGCATCGATACCGGCAACTACATCGCCGGCGTCACGCTGGTGGCCGCGCCGGTATTCGACACCAAGGGCCGGCTCAGCCATTCATTGACGGCCGCCGGCATGTCGGGCCACATCGATGACGACCGTGCCCAGGCGCTGGCCCGGGAACTGCTGCGCGAGGCCGACGCGCTGACGCGCCTGGCACTGCCGGACTGACCTGCCGCAAGCCGCGCCCTCACGAGAATACCGACGGTTCGGGCGTCCAACGCCCCTGCTCGACCAGGTCCTGGATCTGCCGGCGCAGCAGCGTGCCCAATGCCCGCACCGCGTGGGTCGACGGACGCTGGGTCGAAGTGGCGATGACCAGCGAGCGAGTAATGGTGGGCTGCACGATGCGCCAGATCCGCATGCGCCCCTGTGCGATTTGCGCCGCGACACAGGCGTAGGACAGCACCGCATAGCCCAGTCCGCTCTCTACCAGCCGCAGCATCGAATGCATGGCATCGATTTCCATTTCCACATTCGGCGCCAGGCCGATGCTGTCCAGCGATTCATCGACCAGCACCCGTATGCCATGCGGACGGCTGGGCAGGATCATGGGTATGCGGCTCAAGCGGACCGCTGGCACCGGGCCACTGCCCAGGCCGGCCGGATCGTTGGCGGGCCCCAGCAGGAATAGCTCATCGGTCAGCAGGGCTTCGGTCGGCAAGGTGGAAATGCTCAGGCGCGGCGCATCGTACAGGACCGAAATATCGGTGCGCCCGGCGGCCAGCCATTCGAGCACATGGCCGCTATAGCCTTCCATGAATTTCAACGACATCCCGGGATAAGCGCGCCGGAACGCCTCGATCAGCGAGACCGACAGCACCGTGGATATCGAGGCCGGCATGCCCAGCACCACGGGCCCCGTGGGGGCGCCGCCAATCGCCTTGACGGCAAGGGCAGCACTGCGCGCGGTCTCGACCAGGCCGCGTGCGTATTGCTCCAGCAGCGCCCCGGCTTCGGTCAGCGTGACGCCGCGCCCGGTACGGTAGAACAACGCCACGCCCAGTTCATCTTCCAGCGCCTTGATCTGCCGGCTGAGAATGGGCTGGCTGATCGACAGCCGCATCGCGGCGCGCGAATACGCCCCCGATTCGGCAATGCCGATGAACAGTTCCAGTTGCCGCAATTCCATGATGCGCCCCCGGTCTTGGAAAGCAGCCATCTTAGAGTAACGGCGCCATCCTGAGCGCATCTGGACGATGCCGCCGCGCAAGGAATGACCACGCGTCATGCCGCATTCGCGACCCACTAAAAGGCCCGCCGAAGCGGGCCATGGAACAGCGAGAGGAAGGGTCAGTGCTTACCGGGAAAGTCGCTTGGCCACCTCATGTAGTCTTCGCGTTCCCCGCGTGACGTGTAGGTCATAGTGGTCTCCTGGGGCGTTGACGTACGCCCATGAAAGTAAGACCCCTTTTGCGCCCGGAAGTTCCCGTTTTATCGCACCGATTTCACCATCGCATGGGCCTGGAAATGCGTCAGCAGTTTCTGTTGCTGGCGTGCGGTAAGCGCCGATCCGGCGATCAGCGCGGGCCATTGTGCATGGGCCGCCTTGACACAATCGGCCACCGCTTTGGCTGCGGGCTTTTCGGGGATACCCAGGCTGGCGCAGAACGCACGCAGCATGGCGGGCGACAGCGCGGGCTTGGTGCCCGCCGCTTGCCTGGCGCCGCGGCGCGGCTCGAGGCCTGGCGGAACGATCCGCAAGGCATGGCCCTGGCAGGCGTGATACGCCGCGTAGCCCACGATGTCGTACGCGGGCGCAAGCCGCGGTGTCTTGCCATCGGGATAGACCAGGCCCAGGTTCTTCAAGTGCATGTCGGGATTGCCCAGCATTTCATTGACCACCATGCGGCGCAGCAGTTCATGCACCGCGGGCTCTCCCAGCGAATCGAACGCCAGCAGCACGGCGGCAACGTCCAGGTACGTTGCCGCACGATATTTTTCTTCGGGCATGGCACCCAGGATCTGCGCGAAATCTTCACAATGCACGCGGTGTCCCGGCGCCCGGTCGTAGCGCACCACGGCCAGGAAACAGGTGCGCGCATCGGCATCGCCCAGGTCGTAGCCATGTTCGGCTGACAATTTTTCCAGGGGTTCCAGGTACGCCTGGCAGATATCCACGCCAGCCGCGTGAGCCAGTTGCAGCGACAGCGCCTCGAGCTCGGGCAGCAGCGGCTGCCCCACTACCGGCAGCTTGGCAATGATATGGGTGTCGTGGTCGCGCGTGCGCCCCACGTAGCGTTCACCCTGTTTGATGACACCCAGCTTGGGCTGCACGCCCGACAGCGACACGCCTTGCTCCATGGGGTCGGCCGTTACCGTCATTTCCAGCGCGTCCTGGTCTTGCGTGACGTAGTGCGCCAGTTCGTCGCGCGACAGTTCCACCGGCCTGGCGTAGATATTGCCGGGCAGGTCGGCTCCGCAGGCAGCCAGCATCTCGAAATGGTCTTTGGGATCGCAGCCGCGAATGCGTGCCACGTGATCGCGGAAGACCCCTTCGGGCAGCAAGTTCTGGAAGAACGCCGGCAGCAGCCAGCCGTTCTGCGGCGAATGGCGGCCATTGAGCGGCTCGCTGCGCACGTCGGCCCAGAAGGCCGCCTGGTCGGCGGGCGAATCGGCAAGATAAGCCGCCGATACGACAGGCGCATCGGCCCGGCGCGCAAAGGCGTCGTCAGCCACGAACCGGGTGACGACTTCCGCCCCCGGCATGCGGTACTGGAACAGCACACCGACACGCTGGGTGCCGATGAAGACGGCCAATGCCTGGACGTTCATTCGGATACCCCTCCGGCTTGGCGGCGCGCCACCGCGATACGGGTGGGCACCTTGGGCTTGACCGTGGCCCCGGCGTCGATGGCCGCCGCAGCCCCCTTGGGCACCAGCACCATTTCCAGGCCCAGGCGATCGGCCAGCGCCAGCAGCGTGCTGACCTTGAAGTCTTGTTCGCCGCTGAGCACATTGGTAAGCGTGCGCTGGGCAATGCCCGCGGCATCGCGCAGGCCGGCCTGGGTCAGGCCCTGTTGCTGCAGGCGTGCGCGCAGGGTATCGGCGATGGCAGGCAGTGTTTTCATGGCACTAAAGTAGCAAAAGCGTTGATATTGCTACTATATTGCCATTAAATGGCATATGAAGCAAGGCACTAAAGTAGTTTTTTTGTTAAAAACACTACTTTAGTGCCATATTCATTGAAAGGCGGTTTCCATGAATGTGCGCAACTTGCGCGAATGCAAGCGCTCTGGCGGCATCTCGCGCAGCCGTTCCAGTGCCCGGATGCCGATTTCCAGGTGCTGGTTGACCTGGTCGCGGTAAAAAGCGCTGGCCATGCCGGGCAGCTTCAGCTCGCCATGCAAGGGCTTGTCGGACACGCACAGCAAAGTGCCGTACGGCACGCGGAAGCGGAACCCATTGGCCGCGATCGTGGCCGATTCCATGTCCAGCGCAATGGCGCGCGACTGGGTAAAACGCTGTACCAATTCATTGTGGTCGCGCAGTTCCCAGTTGCGGTTGTCGATACTGGCCACCGTGCCGGTACGCATGATGCGCTTCAATTCCCAGCCGGACAGTCCGGCTACCTCTTCGACCGCCTGTTCCAGGGCGACCTGCACTTCGGCCAGCGGCGGCACGGGAACCCAGGTGGGCAGGTCGTCGTCCAGCACATGGTCTTCGCGTACGTAGCCGTGCGCCAGCACGTAGTCGCCCAGGCGCTGCGAGTCGCGCAGGCCGGCGCAATGGCCCAGCATCAGCCAGGCATGGGGGCGCAGCACGGCAATGTGATCGGTGATGGTCTTGGCATTGGACGGCCCCACGCCGATATTGACCAGGGTGATGCCCGAATGATTCGGCCGCACCAAGTGATAGGCTGGCATCTGCGGCAGGCGCACGCCTGCGGCCGGCGCGGGCGGCGGCGCATTGTCGCCGCGGCGGGTGATGCGGTTGCCGGGTTCCACCAACGCGTCGTAGGCACCGCTGCCGCTGGCCATCAGGGCCCGTGCGCGCGCGCAGAACTCGTCGACATAGAACTGATAGTTGGTGAACAGAACGAAATTCTGGAAATGCGCCGGCGCGGTGGCCGTGTAGTGCTGCAAGCGGTGCAGCGAATAGTCGACCCGCGGCGCCGTGAATGGCGCCAGGGGACGCGGCTCGCCCTCGCGGCCGCGCCACGAGCCATTGACGATGGCATCGTCGGTGACCGCCAGATCGGGGACGTCGAACAGGTCGCGCAGCGGCCGGCGCATGGCCTCCAGGCGTTCGCCCTCGACATAGGCTCCATCCGGAAAAGCGAAATGCAGCGGAATGGGCGATTCCGACTCGCCCACCTCGACCGTGCCGCCATGGTTCTGCAAAAGCAGGCCGATCTGTTCCAGGTAATAGTCGCGAAACAGCGTCGGCTGCGTCACCGTCGTCTGATAGCGGCCCGGTTCGGCCACATGGCCGAACGACAAACGGGTATCAATGGGGTCGTAGGTATCCACCGCGATGCGGATGGCCGGATAGCAGGCCCGTATCGGCCCGGGCAGGTCGCGCCCATTCACCACATCCTGGAAGGCGGCACGTATGTAAGCCGTGTTGCGCCCGTAGATCTCGATCAGGCGGTCGACCGCGGCCTGGGCCTGGTCGAATCGTTCGAACGCCAGGGGTTCGGGGCAATAGATAGAAGCGATCGAAAAGTCAACAGTCATGTTGCGGTTCCGGAAAAACAGCGTGCCGGCGGCAGGGTATTTCGATTATGCCGTAACCACACGACGTCTCTTGCGCCGCGGCAAGCCATCATCATCTGCATGCATCGGCTCAGTAATAACCCGTAAATGCAAAGAAACGTCAATCCGGTAAAATGCCGCGTGGCCTCGTTGTATGTGCACCACACTTTCGCCGGCTTGACGTAGTCAGCCATCCCGCCCCACTCCGAATTCTGAAGTGTCGCAATGACTCCACCGACGCGAAAAGTCCGTCTAGCTATATCCGCCTTACCCGCATTCCTGGCCGCGCCGCTTTTGGCGATCGGCCTGTCCTGGTCTCCCCCCGCCCAAGCCTCCATCGCGACCGACGCGCTGGCATCGCTGACGGGCCTGCGCCTGATCGACCCGCTTACCGTCCCCACCCTGCCCGACATGGTGGTGCGTGCCGGCCTGGATACCCTGGGCACCCCCTACGTCTGGGGCGGCGAAGACCCCGACGGCGGTTTCGATTGCAGCGGCCTGACGCAATTCGTGTTCCGCGAGATCGCCGGCCTGGAACTGCCACGCACCGCGCGCGCGCAGCGCCACGAAGGCACGGCGGTCAAAAAGAAACAACTCAAGCCCGGCGACCTGGTCTTTTTCGCCACGCGACGCCGCGGCGGGGTATCGCACGTAGGCATCTACATCGGCCAGAACCAGTTCGTGCACGCCCCCACGCGCGGCTCCAGCGTACGGGTCGACAGTCTCGACAACCGCTATTGGTCGCGCCACTACGTCGCGGCGCGGCGCTACCTTGACACCGCGCCGGCTACCGCGCCGCAAGGCCACCTGGTAGCCAGCGCCAACGCGGGGCGCTAGCCGAAACCCGCCAGGCCATGAAAAAGCGCCCAGTGGGCGCTTTTTCATGGCCTATCATCAAACACGGCAGCTCAGCCGCGCCCCACGAAAGGCATGTTGGTGGCCATGATGGTCATGAATTGCACATTGGCATCCAGCGGCAGCTTGGCCATGGCCACCACCGCGTGCGCCACGTGGGCGACATCCATGCGCGGCTCGACACGCTTGTTGCCGTCTGCCTGCAAGATGCCCGCCGCCATGCGCTGGGTCATGTCGGTAGCGGCGTTGCCGATGTCGATCTGGCCGCAGGCAATGCCATAGCTGCGGCAGTCCAGCGAGATCGACTTGGTCAGCCCCGTGATGGCGTGCTTGGTAGCCGTATAGGCGATCGACAGCGGACGTGGGGCATGTGCCGAGATCGAGCCGTTGTTGATGATGCGGCCACCGCCCGGCTGCTGCGCTTTCATCAGCCGGATAGCGGCTTGCGCGCACAAGAACATGCCCGTCAGGTTGACGTCGACCACCTCGCGCCAGGTTTCGACCGGCAGGTCTTCGATGGGTACCGCCGGCGCATTGCGGCCGGCATTGTTGAACAGCACGTCCAGGCGCCCATAGGCGCGCTGGGTTTCGTCGAACAACTGGCGTACCGCTTCCTCATCGCAGACGTCGGTGGGTACGACCAAGGCACGCAAGCCGTCGTCGCCCGCCGCCGTGCGGGTCTGCTCCAGCATTTCGCGGCGCCGTCCCGCCAGCACGACGCGGTATCCCTGGGCCAGGAATTCCAGCGCCACAGCGCGGCCGATACCGGTACCGGCCCCCGTAACCAGTGCGACCTGGGCCCCGGGTTGCTCATTCAAACGCATCAGGTTCTCCCTCTGACTGAACCGCGAAATCCTAACGCAATAGTGTCCTCCGGTTTGCAAGCGGGGGTGACGATTTGGCGCGGGCGGGCGTCAGAATGACATATAATAATTTGGAATTTATTTATTTCCAAAAGAAATTAAGACTGAATCGGCCCGCATACCCGGCCGCCGCCCCATGGCGGCGGCCGATTTGCTATCCTTCGCGTCTTACCCCAGTTTGTCTGTCCGACCCATGTCCGAACGTCCCGGCAATGTTTTCATGGTCGTCGCGCCCAGCGGCGCCGGCAAGTCCACCCTGGTCAAGGCCCTGCTCGACCGCGACGAATCGCTCGTGCTGTCCGTCTCGTGCACCACCCGGCCGCCGCGCAAAGGCGAGGTCGACGGGCGCGAATACCGCTTCATCAGCACCGAACAATTCGATAAGCTGCGCCAGGGTCAGGCCCTGCTCGAATGGGCCGAGGTGCACGGCAATTTCTACGGCACGCCGCTCGACCGCATCGACCAGGCCACCCGCGAGGGCCACGACGTGCTGCTGGAAATCGATTGGCAAGGTGCCCGCCAGGTGCGGCAACGCTACCCGGATGCCATCGGCATCTTCATCCTGCCGCCGTCCATCGAAGAACTCGAACACCGCCTGAAGGCGCGGGGCCAGGATGCGCCCCCGGTGATCGCGCGCCGGTTGCTGGCGGCCGGCGGCGAAATCGCGCATGCGCCGGAATGCGAATATGTTATTATTAATCAAGAATTTAGCGTAGCCTTGGCGGAACTTGCGCAGATCGTCAGCGCCGCCCGGCTACGTTTTTCGTCCCAGGCCGTTCGTCATGCGCCGCTGTTTGCGCAATTGGGCATTCCAGCGGCCCATTGACGCGCCCAATCTCTTTCACAGCCCGTTCCAGGTGTAATCCATGGCCCGCATTACCGTCGAAGACTGTCTGAACCAAATTCCCAATCGCTTCAAGCTCACGCTGGCCGCCACCTACCGTGCCCGCGAGCTGGCCCAGGGTCATGCACCGCGCATCGACAGCAAAGACAAGCCCACGGTTACCGCCCTGCGTGAAATCGCCGGCGGCCACACCGGCCTGGAAATGCTGCGCAAAGTCCCGACCTGATCCGGGCCTGGGGGCGGCAACATGGCTTTTCCCCGGCTGAAGTATGCTTCCACGGGCCTGCTCGCCGCTTTGCGCGCAGGTTCCCGGTTGGGGCGCCGCCCCGGCAAGAAGGGCTCCGCGGCCCAGTTGTCCGCCTCGGCGGGCGACGCTGACGAAACCGGCAAGGCTTCGTCGCCAGTTGCATCGCTGGCAGCGCTGACCGAGATCATCGGCAGCTATCTCGACAAGAAAGACATCGAGCGCGTGCGCGAAGCGTACCGCTTCGCCGACCAGGCGCACCTGGGGCAGTTCCGCGCCAGCGGCTCGCCTTATATCTCGCATCCCATCGCCGTTACCGAAATCTGTGCGGCCTGGAAGCTCGATGCGAATGCGCTGTCGGCCGCGCTGCTGCACGATGTCATCGAAGACCAGGGCATTGCCAAGCACGAGCTGGCCGAAAAATTCGGCCCCGAGGTCGCCGAGCTGGTCGACGGCCTATCCAAGCTGGACCGCCTGGATTTCGCCACCAAGGCCGAGCAACAGGCCGAGAGCTTCCGCAAGATGCTGCTGGCGATGGCGCGCGATGTACGCGTCATCCTGATCAAGTTGGCCGACCGCCTGCACAATATGCGCACGCTGGACGCGGTCAACCCCGAGAAGCGCCGCCGCATCGCGCGCGAGACCCTCGACATCTACGCGCCCATCGCGCATCGCCTGGGCTTGAACCTGCTGTTTCGCGAGCTGCAAGACCTGTGCTTCGCGGCCATGTACCCCAATCGCTACGAAGTGCTGTACAAGGCCGTGCTGGCCGCGCGCGGCAATCGCCGCGAGGTCATCAGCAAGATCGGCGACGCGGTACGCGCCGCCTTGCCCGCCGCGGGCATCGAAGCCGAAGTCTCGGGCCGCGAGAAAACCCTGTTCGGCATCTACACCAAGATGGTCGAGCAGAAGAAGTCATTCTCGGAAGTGCTCGATATCTACGGTTTTCGCATCATCGTGCACACGCTGCCCGAATGCTACCTGGCGCTGGGCACGTTGCATCAGCTGTACCGGCCGGTGCCGGGCAAGTTCAAAGACTATATCGCCATCCCCAAGGTCAACGGCTACCAGTCGCTGCACACTACCCTGGTGGGCCCGTATGGCACCGCCGTGGAATTCCAGTTCCGCACGCGCGACATGCATCACATCGCCGAGGAAGGCGTCGCGTCGCACTGGTTGTACAAGGGCGTGGACGTCTCGCTGAACGACCTGCAGAAGCGTACTCACCAATGGCTGCAGTCGCTGCTCGACATCCAGAGCCAGACCGGCGATTCGGGCGAATTCCTCGAGCACGTGAAAGTAGATCTCTTTCCCGATGCGGTCTATGTGTTCACGCCCCGCGGCAAGATCATCTCGCTGCCGCGCGGAGCCACGCCGGTGGATTTTGCCTATGCCATCCACACTGACATCGGCAACCAGGCCGTGGCCGCCAAGGTCAACAACGAATTCGTGCCGCTGCGCACCGAACTGAGCAGCGGCGACGCCGTCGAGATCATCACGTCGCCCGCCTCGCGCCCCAATGCGCAATGGCTGAACTACGTGCGTACCGGGCGGGCGCGCTCGGAAATCCGCCACTATCTTCGCACCGTCAGGTACGAAGAGTCCGTGGCCTTCGGCGAGCGCTTGCTGGAACAGGCCCTGCAGGAATTGCATCTGGACCTGCCCACCTCCGACGACCCCGCCTGGCAGAAGCTGGCGCGCAGCACGGGTGCCAGTTCGCGCGACGAGATCCTGGCCGACATCGGCCTGGGCAAGCGGCTGGCCGCCGTGGTGGCGCGGCGCTTCGCGCCCGAACACCAACTGGTGGCCACCACGGCCGCCGCCGTTGACGAGATCACCTCGGCACGCAGCGCGCCCATCCTGATCCAGGGCAATGAAGGCCAGGCGGTGCAGTTGGCCCCCTGCTGCGGCCCCTTGCCGGGCGACCCCATCGTGGCCGGCCTGCGGCTGGGCCAAGGCCTGGTGGTGCACACCCTGGACTGCCCCATCGCCGTGCGCCAGCGCGCACGCGAACCCGAACGCTGGGTCAATGTGGCCTGGGACGCGCAAACCGCCAAGCACTTGTCGACCCGGCTGGACGTGATCACCCGCAACGAGCGCGGCGTGCTGGGCCGGCTGGCCGCCGAAGTGACGGCCGCCGACGCCAATATCGTGCAGATCACCATGCACGACGATGCCGTCTCGACCGTGTCGCTGCACCTGACCATCCAGGTCGACAGCCGCAAGCACCTGGCGCAAGTCATCCGCGCCATCCGGCATGTGCAGCAAGTGCAGAAAATCGTGCGCGTGAAGGGTTAGCCCCGGCCCCCGCATCCATCCAATACACCGCGTGTATCGGATGACCCAAATATAGTATTTTACGCAGCCACCCCCGCTGCCTAGGATGGGACATCGCGCTTCTGAAGGATCGCCAGATGTCTCTTGCCCTTATCGCCGTTACCGGCCCGAAGTACTGCTGTTGCCCCCGGCATACGGGGGGCATGGCATGAGCGGCCCCCTGGCCGGCGTGCGCATCATCGACATCACCACCGTGCTGATGGGTCCGTACGCCACGCAGATTCTGGGCGACCTGGGCGCCGACGTCATCAAGGTCGAACCACCGGGCGGCGACAATGTGCGCGGCATCGGCCCCAGCCGGCATGCCGGCATGGGCGGCATTTTCCTGCACGCCAATCGCAGCAAGCGCAGCATCGTCCTGGATCTGAAACAAGCCGAGGGCAGGCAGGCCCTGCTGGCCTTGGCGGCCACGGCCGACGTGCTGGTCTATAACGTACGGCCCCAGGCCATGGCACGCCTGGGCCTGGCCTACGAAGACGTGGCGGCGGCTCATCCGGAAATTCTCTATGTCGGCGTGTACGGCTTCGACCAGCGGGGCCCCTACGCCGCCCGTGCGGCCTACGACGACCTAATCCAGGGCGCCGTGGGCATTCCCTTCCTGTCACAGCAAGCCGGCAGTGAATTGCCCCGCTATGCGCCCAGCGCCATCGCAGACCGCATCGTCGGCATCAGCGCCGCGCAGGCGATCACAGCCGGCCTGTACCACCGCGAGCGCACCGGACTGGGCCAGGCCATCGATGTGCCCATGTTCGAGACCATGGCGCAATTGATACTGGGCGATCACCTGGGAGGCTGCACATTCGAGCCGCCGCTGGGGCCGCCAGGGTATCCGCGCATTCTCAATGCCGATCGGCGTCCCTACGCCACGCAGGATGGCCATGTCTGCGTGCTGATCTACTCCGATAAGCAATGGGCCAGCTTCCTGGCGCTGATCGGACGCCCGGAAATGTATCGGGACGACCCGCGTTTTCGCGATATCGGCACGCGCACGCGCCACATCCATGAAATATATCGCCTGGTGGCGGAAATCCTGGCCACCCGGACTACGGCCCAATGGCTGCAAGCGTTCGAGACGGCCGACATTCCCGCCATGCCCATGCAGAGCATCGATGACTTGCTGCACGACCCGCAACTGGAGGCGATCGGCTTCTTCCAGCCTGTCGAACATCCTAGCGAAGGCCGCTTGCGCACCATGGCCGTGGCCTCGCAATGGAGCCGCACGCCGGCTGCGGGCCATCGCCCCGCCCCCCGCCTGGGCGAACACAGCATCGAGGTGCTGAAAGAAGCGGGGTATGGCGAGGACGCGATCGCCAGCCTGCTGCGCCGGAACATCACGCGCACGCCCCCCCAGGATTCGCCACTTGAACAATCGCATGACTCCCTTTCTTGATATCGAACGCGATGGCGCGGTGGTCACCCTGACCATGAACCGCCCGGCCACGCGCAATGCCTTGTCCGATCCCGACGCCGTCGACGCGCTGGTCCAGGCCTGCACCTGGATCAATACCGACCTGTCTGTGCGGGCCGTGATACTTACCGGCGCGGGCGAGGTGTTCTCGTCGGGCGGCAACCTGAAGACGCTGCGCGAGAAAATGGGCGCCGGCCTGGGAGACCCGCCGCACAGCCGCCATGCCTATCGCAATGGCATCCAGCGGGTGCCGCTGGCGCTGTACGAGCTGGAAGTGCCAACCATTGCCGCGGTCAACGGCCCCGCGCACGGCGCGGGCAACGACCTGGCCTGCATGTGCGATATCCGCATCGCTTCCGAGCACGCCGCCTTTGCCGAGAGCTTCGTGCGGCTGGGGCTGACGGCCGGCGATGGCGGCGCATGGCTGCTGCCGCGCATCGTGGGCATGTCGCGCGCGTGCGAATTGGCTTTTACCGGCAAGACCATCGATGCCTCGACGGCGTTGGCATACGGACTGGTGTCCGAGGTCGTGAACGCCCAGGACCTGTTGCCCACCGCGCGCGACCTGGCACAGCAGATCGCCCAGCATTCCGGACATGCCATGCGCTTGACCAAGCGGCTGCTGCGCGAAGGGCAGCATACACGGCTGGATACCTTGCTGGAATTATCGGCAGCGTATCAGGCGCTGGCCCACCACACAGACGAGCACGAAGCCGCGCTCGAGGCCGCATTGGCGCGGCTGCGCCGCTGAACCGCTGCAATGCATCGATGCCACGCGAGAGACGCAAGCGCAGCGGCCGCCCGACATAAGCAACGACCGGCCACGACCGGCACCCAGGAGGAGACATTATGCAAGCCACTCGACGAGCACTCATCGGCGCCCTGGCGGCGCTGCCCGCACTACGCGTGCGCGCAGCGCCGGCCTGGCCAAGCCGCCCGATCCGCCTGGTACTGCCGTACTCGGCCGGCGGCCCTACCGATACCCTGGCGCGCGCGCTGGCGGCCAAACTTTCTGCGCAATTGGGCCAGACACTGGTAGTGGAGAACAAGACGGGGGCAAGCGGCAATATTGCCTGCGAGACGGTCGCCCGCGCCGACCCCGACGGATACACCCTGCTTTACCATTCATCGGGGCTGGCCATCAGCCCCGCCCTGCACCGCCGGCTGAGCTACGACCCGGTGCGCGATTTCTCGCCGATTGCGCAGACCGCATCCATCCCGCTGGTGATCATGGCTGCGCCCACCATGCAGGCCGGGAACATCAAGGACTTTGTCGCCTATTTGCGCGACAACCCCGACAAGCTCAGTTACGGCACGGGCGGCGTCGGCAACATCACGCACTTGAGCGTCGCGCTGTTCCTGCATGCCACCGGCACCCGCGCGGTCGGCGTGCCCTATCAGGGAACGGCACCGGCCATGGTGGCCATGCTGGGCGGCCAGGTACAGTTCATGGCCGATGCGGTCAGTTCGGGATTGCCGTATATCCGCGACGGAAGAGTCCGGGCACTGGCGGTTACGGGCACCGCCCGGAGCACGGTATTGCCCGACGCGCCCACGCTGGCCGAGACCGTGATGCCGGACTTCGAGGCCAGCACCTGGCATGGGGTATTGGCGCCCGCCGGCACGCCGCCGCCCATCATCGACCGCCTGAACGCCGCGCTGCGCGCCGCGGTGGGCGATGCGCAGATCACGCAACAGTTCTCGCAACAAGGGGTGGACCTGAAAGTATCCACACCACAGCAATTCGGCAGTTACCTGCGCGCTGAAGTCGATCGATGGCGCCAGGCGGTCGAGGTGGCGGGTATCCAGCCGGAATGACGATGATCGAACACGGCACTGCCAGGCCGTGCATGCATAAGGAAAAAGGAGACAGAAAATGAAGACACAACATGCCTTGCCCGCCGCCTTGCTGGCCGCCACGCTTGCGATGGGTGCCAGCCCCTGCGCGCTGGCGGCGCAATATCCGGAGCGTCCGGTCAAGATCATCGTGTCGCTGCCACCGGGTAGCGGCGCAGATTCGACAGCCCGCTTCCTGTCCAAGCACCTGGGTGAAACTTTCAAACAGCCGTTCATTGTGGAAAACCGGCCGGGGGCCAACAGCTTTATCGCCGCGCAGGCCGTGGCCAGCGCCCCGCCTGACGGCTACACCATGTTCGTGGCCAGCAATTCGCCCATGACCACGAATGCCGCGGTGTTCAAGAAACTGCCCTATGACGCCGTGAACGACTTCGCGCCCATCGCGCCTATTGCCAAGTTCCCCATGGTGATCGTGGTTCCCGAGAACTCTCCGTACCGGAATATTGCCGACCTGATCTCGGCGGCCCGCGCGGCGCCGGGCAAACTGAACTACGCCAGCGGCACGGCCACATACCGGGTCGTGATGGAACTGTTCCATGAACAGAATGGCATCTCGGCCACGCATGTGCCCTACAAGGGCACATCGGCGGCGCTGACCGATGTGGCTGCCGGCGTGGCGCAATACAGCGTCGCGGACGTCAGCGCCGCCTTGCCGCTGATACGTGGCGGCAAACTGCATCCGCTTGCCGTCACCAGCGCCCAGCGCATCAAAGACCTGCCTGAAGTCCCCACGCTGGAAGAAAGCGGCACCAAGGGATACAAGGCCTACGCCTGGACGGCCGCGTTCTTTCCCGCCAAGGTCGACCCGACCATTGTCGCCACGGTGTCCGAAGCCATTCAACAGGCGATGGACAGCCCCGAAGGCGTGGATTTCCTGGCCAAACTGGGAGGCGAACCTTTCACCGGAGGCCCGCAAGTGCTGCGCGACTTCCAGCTCGATGAGCTGCGCACCATGCAGCGCATCGCCAAGCAGGCGAATATCCAGCAAGAGTGAACTCGACGGGGCTCAATCCGACGCGTCGGCTGCCATCAGTTGCAGCGCCATCGCCATGAAATTCGCGGCGGTGGGCGAAGCCGTATCGGGATGCACAGCCAGCGCGATGCCCACCTTGATGATCTCGGCCAGCCCCGTCACCTTCACCAGCGCCACGCTGCCCGCGTTGCGGCGGGCAACCGCCGGCACCAGCGCCACGCCCAGTCCGCTTTCCACCAGGCTGAGAATCGTCTGCACCTGGATCGCCTCCTGGGCAATGCGCGGCTGCACGCCCGCGGTCTGGAACGCATACAGTACCAAGGCGTGCATGGCCGGTACGTGGGTACGGGAATAGCCGATGAAAGGCTCTTGCGCCAGTTCCGAAAGGGCAACTTCGTCGCGTCCCGCATAGGGGCTGTCGGTAGGCACGGCCAGTACCAGGTGGTCATGCTGCAACAAGACCAGGCGTGCATCAGAAGGTTCCAGCACCGGAAAGCGTACCAAGGCGACATCCAGCGAATGCTCGTCCAGGCGGCGCAGCAGTTCCGCAGTGGTGGATTCTTCGATGATCAGGTCGACGCGCGGATATGCCCGGCGAAACGCCGGCAATATGCGCGGCATCAGTCCGTAGGTGGATGACCCCACGAAGCCCACGCGCAATTCTCCTTGTTCGCCCGCCGCGCCCTCTTTTGCGGCGCGCCGCACTTCATCTGCGTAGAACAGCGTAGTACGCGCGTAGCGCAACACCACCTCACCGGCGGGCGTGGGCTTCAAGCCCGCGGGCAGACGCTCGAACAGCTGCACCCCCAGCTCTTCCTCGAGCTTCTTGATAGCCGTCGACAGCGGCGGCTGCGCCATGTGCAGGCGCTCGGCGGCACGATGAAAGTTCAGGGTCTCGGAAAGTACTAGCAGTTGCTTGAGCTGGCGTAGCTCCATGCGGAATGCTCCGTGGGATGGGCGCGCCGGCTCGCGATATGTAATGGATATTGCCCGGTCTATATCTAATATTAGACTGGCCGGACACGCGCAGGTAGATTGCCAATCAAAGCTGGCATGGTGCGGCATGCCGCGCAGCCAGCACCATTCCGTATCCGGAGGCCTATTGGAAAACATTGCTGGCGCATTGCGCGTGATCGCCATCCCCCCCGAAGACGAAGCCTTGCGCGCGCCATTGCGAATGTTCCTGAAAGAGGCGCTGGCGCAGGTTGCGCCGCATGTGCGCGCCCGTTCGTGGATGGGATACGACGCCGATTTCAGCCGCGCACTGGCGCAACAAGGCTGGCTGGGCCTGACCTTGCCCCGCGCCTACGGCGGCGCCGGGCGCAGCAACTATGCCCGCTTTGTGGCCAGCGAAGAACTGCTGGCCATCGGCGCGCCGGTGTCGGCCCATTGGATTGCCGACCGGCAGACTGCGCCGCTGATTCTGCGCTACGGATCGGCCGGCCAGCGCGAGTTCTACCTGCCGCGCATCATTCGCGGCGAGGCCTTTTTCTGCATAGGCATGAGCGAGCCCGACACAGGCTCGGACCTGGCCGGCATCCGCACCCGCGCCGAGCGCTTCGACGGGGGCTGGCGGTTGAATGGCCGCAAGATATGGACGACCAACGCCCATCGGTCGCACTATATGTGCGCGCTGGTGCGCAGCTCGGGCACGCCGCAGGACCGTCACCAGGGCCTGTCGCAGTTCATCGTGGACATGTCGTTGCCAGGTATTTCGGTACGGCCAGTGCGCGACATCGCGGGCGACACGCATTTCTGCGAAGTGCTGTTTGACAACGTCGCGCTGCCGGCCGAGGCACTGATCGGCGACGAGGGCGCTGGCTGGCAGCAGGTAACCGCCGAACTGGCATTGGAACGCAGCGGGCCGGAACGCCTGCTTTCCAGCATGGTGCTGATCGACACCTGGCTGGCACACGCACGTGCCCGCCCCTGCGATGAACGGACGGCCGAGCTGGCCGGACGAATCGCGGCCCGGCTGGCGGTGCTGCGCGCCATGTCGCTTTCAGTGGCGGATCAACTGGAGCGGGGGCAGAATGCCGGCTTGCACGCCGTACTGGTCAAGGACCTGGGCACCGAGTTCGAACGCGACGTCGCCGAATGGATTGCCGCACACCTGGGAAGCGAGTCCGGTACCCTGGCCGATGCTGAATTGACGCGCACGCTGGCCTACATCACGCGTATCAGCCCGACGTTTTCGCTGCGAGGCGGAACGCGCCACATCCTGCGCGGCATCGTCGCCCGCGAACTGGGCCTGCGCTGACGCGCGAATGTCGACTATCTATAGGAACTCCATCCATCATGACTGATTCCGTGGCCGACACCCTGTACGAAAGCATTGCCCGCCCCCTGGCCGAACTCTGTCCGGCCGCAACGGTACGCAACATCGAGGACCGGCAGGCGCACGCCGACGCCTGGCATGCCATCGATGCCCTGGGCTACACCGACGCGTTGATACCGGATGGCGGCGGCGGCGCCGGGCTGGTGCTGCCCGAAGTGTTCGGCCTGCTATTCGCCGCGGGCGAGGCCGGCCTGCCTTTCCCGTTCGGCGACACCATTGCGGCGCGCGCGCTGCTGGCCCGCGCAGGCCATTCCGGCAACGGGGCGTGCATCGCCATCGCGAAATCGATACCGGCCGCCGGCGATGGCATCGCCTGCGCCGAGGTGCCTGGCGCCTGGCTGGTGGACGCGTTCCTGGTAGAGCACGACGATACCTGGCTGCTGATGCCCGCCGCCCAGGCGCGGATAACGGCGGGCACGTACCGCCGCAGCTCGGGCAGCCCCTCGTGGCCCACGCGCGAGGCGGCAACCGCCCGGTTGGCGCTCGAGCACGCCGGCGCCGCGGCATGGACCAACGCCCTACGCAGTGCCGAGATGGCAGGCACCATGCAAGCCGTGTTGCGCCAGACGATTGCCTATGCCCAAGAGCGCAGCCAGTTCGGCAAGCCGCTGGGCCGCTTTCAGGCGGTGCAGCAAGATATCAGCGTATTGGCCGAGCAAGTGGCCTCGGTGGCCATGGCGGCCCGGCTGGGATGCGCCGCCACGGCGCACCAGCCGGACCCGACACGAGCGGCCATGGCACGCCTGCGTGCCTGCGAAGCCGTGCCCACCGTATGCGCCATTGCCCATGCCGTCCATGGCGCCATCGGCGTCACCGATGAATTGACACTGGGCCTGCGCACCGCCCGCCTGCGCGAATGGCGCGCCACCGGCGCATCGGAACAGCAGTGCGCCGCGACCATCGGCGCCCACGTACTGGCCGGGCCGGCTCGCCCATTATTGGACATCGTGCGCGACGCCGTAACGCCCGCCTGATGAACGCCCCTGCTTTCTTTCCAGGACAGCCCGCATGAAACCCGCTCAGGATCCTGTTGTCATCCTCGGTGCCCAGCGCACCCCTATCGGCGCCTTCCAAGGCGCCCTGTCGGCCTACGCCGCCACGGCGCTGGGCGCGCACGCCTTGCGCGCCGCCGTCGATCAGGCCGGCATCGCCATCGATACGCCACAAGAGGCTTTCATGGGATGCTGCCTGTTCGCCAATCTGGGGCAGGCGCCCGCGCGCCAGGCGGTGCTGGGTGCCGGCTTGCCCGTCGGCGTGCAAGCGACCACGCTGAGCAAGATGTGCGGTTCAGGCATGAAGGCGGCCATGCTGGCGCACGACATGCTGCGCGCGGGCTCTGCCCGGGTACTGCTGGCCGGAGGCATGGAATCGATGACGAACGCCCCGCATCTGATACCCCGGGGCCGGCAAGGCTACCGCCTGGGCGGCGGCGAACTGCTGGACCACATGTATCGCGACGGCCTGCAGGATGCCTACGAGGGCTGCCTGATGGGGCACTACGCGGATCTGGCAGCGCGCGAGCTGGGTTTTGGCCGCGCCGACCAGGATGCCTATGCCGCCCGCAGCATCGAGCGCGCGCAGCGCGCCGTGGCCGAGGGGGCCTTTGCGGCCGAGATCGCGGCCCTGCCCCGCAGCCCTGGAATAGCGGCCGGCGCGGCCGGACCGATGATCGCCGATGACGAAACCCCGGCCCTGTGCAAGGCCGACAAACTGCCCAGGCTGAAACCGGTGTTCAACCCCGACGGCACCGTTACCGCGGGCAATGCCTCTTCGATCTCGGATGGCGCCGCCGCCATGGTACTGAGCCTGGCGTCGCAGGCCGACCGCATGGGGCTGGCACCGCGTGCGCGCATTGTCGGCCATGCCACCGCGGCCTTGGCGCCCGGCCGTTTTCCCGAGGCTCCTGTCCAGGCCATCACTCGCCTGCTGGACCAGGTCGGCTGGACACGCGACCAAGTCGACCTGTACGAGATCAATGAAGCCTTCGCCGTGGTGACGCTGATTGCCTTGCGCGAATTGGCGCTGCCGCCGGAGCAGGTCAATGTGCACGGTGGCGCTTGCGCCATGGGGCATCCGGTGGGCGCGACCGGGGCACGCATCGTGGTGACGCTGCTGCATGCGCTGGAGCGCCACGGCTTGCGGCGCGGCGTGGCCTGCCTGTGCCTGGGCGGCGGCGAAGCAACCGCCATGGCCATCGAACGTGATTGAACCCGGAGCCCACGGCATGACGCCTGATCAATCTGCCTCCGCGCGCGGGCCCCTGGCGGGCCTGCGCATCGTCGAACTGGCCGGCATAGGCCCCGGACCGATGGCGGCCATGCTGCTGGCCGACCTGGGCGCCACGGTACTGCGCATCGAACGCACGGAACCTGTCGACCTGGGCGTGAAACGGGAACTGCGCTACAACCTGCTGCTGCGCAACCGCATCCCCATCGCCCTGGACCTGAAGCGGCCCGATGCGGTCGAACTGGTGCTCAAGCTGGTAGAGCGGGCGGATGCCCTGATTGAAGGATTCCGCCCTGGCGTCACCGAGCGCCTGGGCCTGGGGCCCGATGCGTGCCTGGCGCGCAACCCGAAGCTGGTGTATGGCCGTGTCACCGGATGGGGCCAGCATGGCCCGCTGGCGCCGGTGGCCGGCCATGACATCAACTACATATCGATCACCGGCATTCTCGATGCGATCGGCCGGCATGGCCAGCCGCCCACCGTACCGCTGGCATTGGTCGGCGACTTTGCCGGTGGCGCGCTGTACCTGGCCACCGGTGTATTGGCGGCCATGCTGGAAGCGCGCACGTCGGGCCAGGGGCAAGTGGTGGATGCCGCGATCGTCGATGGCGTGGCGCACATGGCCACTACCTTCTTCGGACTAGCCGCGGCCGGTTGCTGGCAGCCGCAGCGCGGCACGAACATCCTGGACTCGGGCGCGCCCTTCTATGATGTCTACCAATGCAGCGACGATGCATGGATATCCATCGGCCCGATCGAGGCGCGGTTTCATCATAATCTGCTGCAGGCGCTGGGCCTGAGCCCGGCGGCTATCGAGCAACTGGGCGACCACGCGAATCCTGCCACCTGGCCCCGGCTGCGCACCACCCTGTCCGGCATCTTCCGCCAGCGTCCCCGGCAAGCGTGGTGCGACGCCCTGGCCCACCAGGACGTTTGCTATGCGCCGGTGCTATCGCTGGACGAAGCGCCCCGGCACCCACACCTGCGGGCCCGGCAGACCTTCGTGAACGTGGATGGCGTGGTGCAGCCTGCCCCCGCCCCGCGCTTTAGCCGCAGCGGCACGGCCCCCCCCTCGCCGCCGCGCGCCGCCAGCCCGCAGACACTGGACCAAGTCTTGCGGGAATGGGGCATCGACGCGAACGCGTGACCGTGCACGGCACGGCCAAAGCCTATTCCACCTTGCCGATGCGCTGCACTGCGCGGGCCATGGCCTGCGCATCGGTTTTCCAGTAGGCGGCGAACTCGGGCGCGTCCATGTATTGCACCGGGCTGCCTGCCCCCAGGATGGTCTGCTGCACCTTGGGATCGTTGAGTGCCTTGCGCGATGCTTCGCGCAGGCGCTCCACCACCGGAGCTGGCGTGCCGGCCGGCACGAAGATGCCCGACCACTGCACGAACTTGACGTCATAGCCCTGCGAGGCCAGCGTGGGCACCTGCGGCAGCGCGGCCAATTGGGTATCGCCCCAGTGCGCCAGGGCGCGCAGCTTGCCGGCCTGGATATGCTGCACGACGCTGGAAGGCCCGCTGGATATGGCATCGACCTGCCCGCCCAGCAAGGCCGCCACGGCCGGGCCAGCCCCCGTGAACGGCACATGCGTCAAGTCGATACCGGCGGCGCCTTTCAGCATTTCCATCGGCACGTGCATCGAGCCATAGATGCCCGAACTGCCATAGTTCAGGGCGCCGGGCCGGCGCTTGGCTTCGGCCACGAAGTCCTGCAGGGTCTTCCAGGGTGAATCGGCGCGCACGATCAATACCGTGGGATCGGCCGTGACGCGGGCAATGGGCGCAAACTGATCGAGCTGGAAAGCCGCCTTGCGGCCCAGGATACGATCGGCTTCGGGCAGGATCGAGATCGAGGACAGGCTCATCAGCACGGTGTAGCCATCGGGCGCCGCACGCGCAGCCTGGCCGATACCCACCGAGCCACCCGCACCCGCCTTGTTTTCGATCACGACGCTCTGGCCCAGTTGATGCGACAGCGCCTCGGCCACCGGCCGTGCCACCGTGTCCGCCACGCCGCCAGGAGGAAACGGCACGATCATGGTGATGGGCCGATCGGGATACTGCGCATGCGCCCAGCAGGCCACCAGCCCCAGGGCGGCGCCGCACCACCATTTTCTTGTGGGAAAAATCATGTCTCCAGCCCTCCTCGAGTGTGCGGGCGGCGGTACGCGGCAGGGTACGCAGCCACGGGCCGGGCCCACCATAGTGAACCAATTGGATCGTATTTTTGTTCAGTTCCCGTGCCGGCCACGTTAGCGGCTGGCTGCCTCGCCAGCTGTCTCTTTCTCGGCAAGCTGGGCTCACTCTAGAACTGTATCGGTCCCAAGGCAAGTATTTTTCCGGACCGGAAATCAGCCAATTGGTACAAGATCATTGCCAGCAGGCCAATCGACGAAAACCATTTGCGGCCGCGATGAAAAAGTGCCTGGCTCCCTTGCGGAAGCCAGGCACCTGGAGACCGTATCGGGCCTGCCTATGCCACGTGCTGCAGGAAGTCGCGCAGGCGCTGGCTGGGGGGATTCGACAGCAGTTCGGCGGGCGGGCCATCGTGCGCCACCTTGCCGGCGTCGATGAAAATCAGCCGGCTGCCCACTTTGCGCGCGAACTCCATTTCGTGGGTAACGACCACCATGGTCATGCCCTCTTCGGCCAGGTCGCGCATGACCTTCAGTACTTCATGGCGCAGTTCCGGGTCGAGCGCCGAGGTGGGCTCGTCGAACAGCATCAGCTTGGGCTTGATGGCCAGCGCCCGCGCAATGGCCACGCGCTGCTGCTGGCCGCCCGAGAGCTCGGACGGATAGTGTTTCATGCGCTCGGCCAGCCCCACTTTGCCCAGCAGCGCCTGCGCCTGGGCGCGGGCTTCCTGGCGCGACGCACCACGCGTATGGATGGGCCCGAACATGACATTTTCCAGCGCCGTCATCTGCGGGAACAGGTTGAACTGCTGGAACACCATGCCTGCTTCGCGGCGGATCGCGCGCACCTGCGTGGGCGGCCCCTTGACGCTCTGGCCGTCGACCAGCAGGTCGCCGCCTTCGATGGTTTCCAGCACATTGATGCAGCGCAGGAAGGTGGACTTGCCCGACCCCGAGGGGCCCACCACCACCACGACTTCGCCGGCATCGATGTTCAGCGAGATGCCGTCAAGCACAGTGGACGCACCGAAGCGCTTGGTGACGTTGTGGAACTCGACCATGCTCATAGTATGCGCATCCTTTTTTCTACCAGGCGCAGCGCCAATGCCAGCGCGCCCGTCAGGATCAGGTAGATGATGGCCACCGCCGACCAGATTTCCACTGCCCGGAAGTTGCTGGCCATGATTTCCTGGCCCTGCCGGGTAAGTTCGGCCACGCCGATCACGATGAACAACGACGAGTCTTTCAGGCTGATGATGCACTGGTTGCCCAGCGGCGGGATCATGCGGCGAAACGCGACCGGCCCGATGATGTGCACCAGGATCTTGTGAAACGGCAGGCCCATGGCCTGGCCGGCTTCTTTCAGGCCCTTGTGCACCGACAGCAGCGAGCCGCGCACGATCTCGGCAATGTACGCGCCCGAGTTGATGATCAGGGTGGCGATGGCCGCCCAGAGCGCGTCCACCCGCAGGCCGGGCATCATCAGCGGCAAGGCGAAGTAGATGAACATGACCTGCACCACGATGGGCGTGCCGCGGATCACTCCGATATACACCTGCGCGATGGCCGACAGCAGCTTGGGCCCGTAGGCACGGGCCACACCGGCCAGCGCTCCCAGCGCGAAGCCGCCCACCAAACCCCAGAAGGTGATCTTGACGGTCATCAGCGTGCCGTCGAGCAGATTGGGCACTGCGGCCCAGATGACAGACCAGTCGAATTGCACGGTCTTCCCCTATATTGTGATGCCCGCGGGCCGTTGCGGCTTGCGCCGCGCGGCCCGGTTTCGCTACGCGCGTGGGCTCAGGGCTGCTTGCCGAACCACTTGGTATAGATGGCGTCGTACTGGCCGTTGGACTTCAGCGTGGCCAGGGCCTGGTTCACCTTGGCGACCAGGTCGCTACCCTTGGGGAAGGCAATGCCGTAGAAATCGCCGCTCTTGACCGTGCCCGCGACCTTCACGCGGCCCTTGCCGGCGGTGTTGGCGTAGTACTGGACGTTGGGCGTATCGTGCACGGCGGCATCGACACGGCCGGTAGCCAGTTCCAGATAGGCGTTATCGATATTGGGGAACAGGCGCAGCTTGGCATCCGGCACTTCTTTCTTCATGAAGTCGACCGTGGCGGTGCCGGTCTTGACCGCTACGCTCTTGCCGGCCAGATCCTGGGCCGACTTGATATCGGTATTGTTCTCGGCAACCAGGATGGCCAGGCCGCTTTCATAATAGGGATCGGAAAAATCGATGACCTGCTTGCGGTCGTCGCGGATGGTGATGCCGGCCAGCGCCGCGTCGATGTTCTTGGTTTGCAGGCCGGGGATGATGCCGTTGAAATCCATCGGCTGCAGCTTGTACTTCAGGTTGAGTTCTTTGGCGATGGCGGCCCACAGGTCGATATCAAAGCCGGTATAGGTACTGCCCTGCTTGAATTCGAACGGGACGAAGGCGGTATCGGTGGCAACGATCAGTTCTCTGTCCTGGGCTGCGGCGGTGGACACGGCGCCGATCAGGCTCAAGCCCACCAGCGCGGCAGCGATTTTGCGCTTAATCATCGAAATTCTCCTGTAGAGACAACAGACCCTGGTGTGCACCGGGGCAGCCAACCAGCACGCCCGGGCGGATGGCCCGGCGGGCTTGCCGGCTCATCTTAACTCATCTGTCCCCATGCCAACCGCGCGCCGGGAAATTACAATCGGATCATCCGCAGGAGATCCATTCATGTCGTTCAAGCCCATACGCATCGCCGGCACCCGCCGCCAGATCGGCCAGGCGCTGGGCAAGCTGGCCCGGCCGCTGATGTCTGTCTACCTGGACCAGAGCGCCACCTGGCAGGCGCTGCGCCCTTGGCGCGGCCATGCTTATCTGCAGGAACTGGCAGGCCATGCGCAAGAGGCCTTGCCCGACATCTGGGAAGAATTCGAAGGCCTGGCCGAGGGCTTGCGCATGCCGGCCGCCGACCTGCTGCTATGGCACTGCCGCGGCGACCTGCTGCACAAGACTACCGACGGCTGTACCTCGGTGGCATTGCAATCGGCCGACGGCAAGCGCTGGATCGCCCACAATGAAGACGGCGACCCTTACCTGTATGGCCGGTGCCACGTGGTCGATGTGCAGCCTGACGATGCACCAGGCTACATCAGCTTCTACTACCCGGGCTCGCTGCCCGGCCATACCTTTGGCGCCAACCGCGCCGGCCTGGCGCAAACCATCAACAACCTGCGCACCCGCGTGCGGCGCGCCGGCGTACCGCGCATGTTCCTGGCGCGCGCCGTGCTCGACTGCGCCACGCTCGACCAGGCGATCGAACTGCTGGCACACATGCCGCGCGCAGGCGCCTTCCATCACACGCTGGGCGCGGTGGGCGACGAACGGCTGCTGAGCATCGAGGCCACGCCGGGCGCCTGCTCGGTCGAGACCGTGGCGCGCCGCTATGGACACGCCAATCACCTGATTCACCAGGGCACCCGGAATATCGCCCAGATCGTGACAGATTCGTCGCGCGCGCGGCAGAACCGCATCGATGCGCTGGTCGACACCTGGAATGAAGCCACCGGCGAAGCCGACCTGGTTGCCGCCTTGCACGACACCGAGGGCGCGCTGCCCATCCTGCGCCGCGCGGCCGGCGACCCCGACGAGGAGAACACGCTGGCCACCGCCGTTTTTACACTGGACGACGAGCACGTGGCGCTGCGCGTCTACGACCGCAAGGCCAGCGCCTCACAGGACATCACCGTAAAGTGAGGCGGGTTTTGGGGCGTTTGGCTTCGGGGGTTGAGTTCTTGAATCACCTCGGCGTCCTGGGCATGGGGCCGGGCGAAGCCCGTCAGGCTCGGGCGCATACGGACGCCCTTGGCCTGCTGCGCAGGCTGCCCCGCCGGTCAACTCGCCCAACCCCATGCCCAGGACGCCGAGGCTGGTCAGTGTCTAGCAATGGCGAGCCTGCACGCAAAACCCTTGGGAAAAAAACCATTCTGCGCTACGCCTAGATAACTGAGTTCCAGCGCACTGGCGATAGTTCGAATTCACACAGACGCAGTCCCGTGCCGCTCGGGCAGGCGGTGGCGGCGAGTCGGGCGGCGGGGCAACCTGCGCAGCAGGCCGAGGGCGCCTGCATGCGCCCGAGCCCGACGCACGTTCGCCGCCACCGCCTGCCCGAGCGGCGCGGGACGGGGCAAGAACTGAAACCATACCCCACCATCTTGAGCTACACCTGCCCGTACCCCCCGCCGCCAGGCGTTTCCACCACGAATACATCGCCAGCCCGCAGCGCGGCGCTGTCCTGCGGGGCCAGTTCCTGGATGCTGCCGTCGGCGCGCTCGATATAGTTGCGGCCTACCGCCCCGGCACCGCCGCCGGCCAGACCGAATGGCGCATAGACGCGGTTGTTCGACAGAATGGCCGCCGTCATGTCTTCCAGGAAGCGCACGCGCCGCACCCCGCCGTCGCCGCCACGGTAACGGCCCGCCCCGCCCGAGCCGGGACGGATCTCGTACGACTCCAGCCGCACAGGAAAACGCAGTTCCAGGACTTCGGGGTCGGTCAGGCGCGAGTTGGTCATGTGCGCCTGCACTACCGAGGCGCCGGCAAAGCCCTCGTCGCCAGGCCCCGCCGCGTCGATGCGCAGCGGACCCGCGCCCGTTCCGCCCGAGATGGTTTCGTAGTACTGGTAGCGCGCATTGCCGAAAGTGAAGTTGTTCATGGTGCCCTGGCTGGCCGCCAGCACGCCCAGCGCCCCGTATAGCGCGTTGACGATGCACATGGACGTTTCCACGTTGCCCGCCACCACCGAGGCGGGCGGATTGGGCCGCAGCATGGAACCGTCGGGCACGATGATGTCCAGCGGTTTCAGGCACCCTGCATTCAGCGGAATGTCGTCATCGACCATGGTGCGGAATACGTACAGCACCGCCGCCACCGCAATCGCGCCAGGGGCGTTGAAGTTATTGTCCAGCTGCGGCGAAGTGCCGGTGAAGTCCACCACCGCGGTGCGCGCCTCGCGGTCGACGCGCACGGCCACGCGGATGACCGCCCCATTGTCCAGCGGATATTCGTAGCTGCCGTCCTTCAACACCGAAATGACGCGGCGCACGGCTTCTTCGGCATTGTCCTGCACGTGGCCCATGTAGGCACGCACCACATCCAGGCCGAAGTGATCGCACATGCGCAAGAGTTCCTGCACGCCCTTTTCATTGGCGGCGATCTGCGCGTGCAGATCGGCAATGTTCTGGTCGGGGTTGCGTGCCGGCCAGCGGCCGGATGCCAGTATCTCGCGCGCGGCCTGGTCGCGGAACTCGCCGTCGCGCACCAGCTGGAAGTTGGTGAACAGCACGCCCTCGTCTTCCACCGTCCTGGAATCGGGCGGCATGGAGCCGGGCGTGGTGCCGCCTATATCGGCATGGTGCCCGCGTGAGCCCACATAGAACAGGATTTCGTCGCCGGCCCGGTCGAACACGGGCGTGATGACCGTGACATCGGGCAAGTGCGTGCCGCCGTGGTACGGATCGTTGACCACGTATGCATCGCCGGGCCGCATGTGTCCGGCATTGGCGTTCATGATGGTCTTGATGGATTCGCCCATCGAGCCCAGGTGCACGGGCATGTGCGGCGCATTGGCGATCAGGTTGCCCCCGGCATCGAAAATGGCGCAAGAAAAGTCCAGGCGCTCTTTGATGTTGACCGAATAGGCGGTGTTCTGCAGCCGGTAGCCCATCTGTTCGGCAATGGACATGAACAGATTGTTGAAGACTTCCAGCATGACCGGATCGGCCTGGGTGCCCACCACACGGCGCTCGGGCCGTACCTCGACGCGCTTGAGCACGATATGGTCCAGCGCCGTCAGTTCGGCTTGCCAGCCAGCCTCGACGACCGTGGTCTGGTTGGCTTCGGAAATGATGGCGGGTCCCGCCAGTACATCGCCAGGCACCAGGTCGAACCGCACGTACAGCGGCGTGTCGCGCCAGGCACCCTGGCCGTACATCTTGACCAACTGACGGGCCGGCGGCGCGCCGGCACGGCTGCGCTCGACCGGCGCTTCGGTGGCGGGCTCGCCGCCACCAGTGGCCTCGACCGAGATTGTCTCCACCACCAGCTCGCGGCCGGGCATCAAGAACGAATAGCGCTGGCGATAGGCCGCTTCGAAATCCTGGCGCACCTGGGCCAGGCCGCCGTATGCCACTTCCAGCGCGGTATCGGTGCCGCGGTACTTCAGGTGCAGGCGGCGCTGTACGTGGATCAGGTCGGCCGGCACATGCTGGCGGCGCAGTTCGCCTTCGGCCTGCGCCGCGAGCTCGTCGAGCTCGGCCTGCAGTTCGGCCGTCAGCGCCGTATCCAGCACTTTCTCGACCGTTTTCTGGCGCATCTCGGTCTGGTCCGCCAGGCCCATGCCATAGGCCGACAGCACGCCGCCCAGCGGATGGGCGAACACCGTGGTCATGCCCAGCGCGTCGGCTACCAGGCAGGCGTGCTGCCCGCCCGCCCCGCCGAATACCGTCAGGGCGTATTCGGTGACATCGTGGCCGCGCTGCACCGAGATACGCTTGATGGCCTCGGCCATGTTGCCCACCGCGATTTCCAGGAAGCCTTCGGCCAATTGCTCGGGCGTCATCTCGCGGCCGGTGGCCGCGCGCACTTCGCCCGCCATGGCGTCAAAACGCTGCTGCACCGCCTGGCGGTCCAGCGGCTGGTCGGCCGCCGGGCCGAAGACCCGCGGGAAGAAGTCGGGCTGGATCTTGCCCAGCAAGACGTTGCAGTCCGTCACGGCCAGCGGCCCGCCGCGCCGGTAGCAGGCCGGCCCCGGATTGGCGCCGGCCGAATCAGGCCCCACCCGCAGGCGCGCGCCATCGAAATGCAGGATGGAGCCCCCGCCGGCCGCCACGGTGTGGATGCTCATCATGGGTGCCCGCATGCGCACGCCGGCCACCAGGGTCTCGAACTCGCGCTCGAACTCGCCCGCGTAGTGCGAGACATCGGTGGATGTGCCGCCCATGTCGAAACCGATGACGCGCGGCAAGCCAGCCAGTTCGCTGGTGCGCACCATGCCGACGATGCCGCCGGCCGGGCCGGACAGGATGGCGTCCTTGCCGCGGAAGCGGTGGGCATCGGTCAGGCCGCCGCTGGATTGCATGAACATCAGGCGGATACCCGGCAGTTCGGTCGCCACCTGGTCGACATAGCGCTTCAGGATGGGCGACAGATAGGCATCGACCACCGTGGTATCGCCGCGCGAGACGAACTTGATCAGCGGGCTGACCTCGTGCGAGGCCGACACCTGCGTAAAGCCCATGTCGCGCGCAATGGCGGCCGCGCGCTGTTCGTGCGCGGGCGTATGCCAGGCATGCATGAAGATGACGGCCACGGCACGAATGCCGCTGTCGTAGGCCTGCTGCAGCTTCTGGCGCAGGCCGTCTTCATCCAGCGGCCGCACCACGGCGCCGCTGGCATCGACCCGCTCGTCGGCTTCGACCACCGATTCGTACAGCATCTCGGGCAGCGCCACATTGCGGTCGAACAGGCGCGGCCGGTTCTGGTAGGCAATGCGCAAGCCGTCGCGAAACCCTTGCGTGGTCACCAGCAAAGTACGCTCACCCTTGCGTTCCAGCAAGGCGTTGGTGGCCACCGTCGTGCCCATCTTCACGCATTCGACCTGTTCGGCAGGCACCGGTACGCCCGGCGCCAGGCCCAGCAACTGGCGGATGCCGGCCACGGCCGCATCGCGGTATTGCTCGGGGTTTTCCGACAGCAGCTTGGCGGTGGCGGTACTTCCGTCGGGGCGGCGCGCCACGATATCGGTAAACGTACCCCCACGGTCAACCCAGAATTGCCACTTCATAGTGTCCTCGACAGGTAGGAATAACGACGCGGCGGATCGCCGCCGGCCGTGCATGGTTATAGCGATGTGGCCGCCCGTGCCGCCTGGTCGTACAGGCCGGAGAGCGCGCGCAGGGTCTTGGCCAGCTGCCGGGTGAACTCCACGCCCCCGCCCGTGCCCGCTTCCAGGCCGTCTATCAGGCACTGTTCGCGGATCTCGGTGTAGCGCTTGATGAATGCGGCGCCGTCGTCCGTGACGCTGTAGAACACTTCCTTGCCACTACGCTCGCCGCGAACGACACCCAGGCGTTCCAGTTTCTTCAGCGAATAGTTGACGATGTGCGTGTCTTCGACGTTCAGCGTGAAGCAGATGTCGGCCAGCTTCTTGCTGCGTTGGCGATGATAGACATGGTGCATCACCATGACGTCGGTGGCCGTCAGGTCGGGCAAGCCGGCCGCGGCCATGCAACGCACTGTCCAGCGGTCGAACGCGTGGCCGGCGATCATCAGGCCGAATTCCACTTCGGAAAGATCTGGCGCGCGGCCGCTGGCCAGATGGGCGGACGAGGCGATGAGATGGGCGTTCACGGAGCGCTCCGGGAAATCGGTGTGGATGGAATGCTAATAATTTATCGATATTTCATCAATAAAAAACTGAAAACCCGGCAACGCCATAGACCATCATTACCTAACCTCGTTTATTGATTGATAATCGTTATCATTTTTATAACTATAATGGCCGGACTTGCCATCCCCGATTCGGCTTTGATCCTCCTGTCGGCACGGCTCGCCTTTTGCCCAGGCGAGCCGTGCTGTTGCGCTGGCTGAGGTACTTTTTTGGTCGCTCGCTATTATCCGGAACTCCTGAACTTCTTCTCCCGGTCGTTGGGCAATCGCGATGCCGCGGCCGACGTGGTGCAAGAAGCGTTTGCCCGCGTGCTGACCATGCACGCCAGCGGCAAGGAAGTGTTCGATCTGCGGGCATTGCTCTTTCGCACCGGCAAGAACTTGATCGTGAGCGATGCCAGGCGGCGCGCCGCGGAAACGCGCATGCTGGATACGCTGCAACTGATCAGCATAGACAACGCACCCTCTGTCGAACAACAGATCGATGCCCGCCTGCAGCTCGAGCGTCTGCTGGCGCGCCTGTCCGTCATGCCACGCAAACGGCGCGAGGCATTCATACTTGTCCGCATCTACGGCTACAGCTACGCCGAAGCGGGCGAGTTCATGGGGATTGCCGCATCCGCGGTGGACAAGCACGTCGTGCGCGGCGTGCTGGACTGCATGCGCCATAAAGCGCCTTGACGCAGCACCTTTCGTACCGACCGTGACCACGCTTCGATCCGCCTCTTGTACCGCGACTCCGCCCCGCCGGCTGGTGGAGTATGCCTTGTCGCTCATTGGCCGCCAGCAACATGGCGAACCGCTGGAAGCCGAAGCCGCACGCAAGGAATTGACGCAATGGCGCCAGGCTGACCCTGCGCACCAATCGGCCTTCGAAACCGCTTGCCAATACTGGGACGCTACCCGGGCAGGCGCGTTCAGAAGCAGCGTGCCCTTGCCGCACAGCCGGGCCGAGCGCGCGGCATCGGCGCAAAGAAACCGCCGCCGCGCGCTGGCAGCGTTGGGCATAGGTAGCCTGGCTGCCTTGCTGGGCGGCGCGCGATGGGCGTGGCTGCAGTCCGATACCCAATATGCCTTGAACACTGGCCACGCCCAATTGCTGGCACGCAACCTGCCCGACGGCTCGCACATCGACCTGGGTGCCAACACCGCGGGGAGCGTTGGCTACTATCGCGACCGCCGCGAGGTTCAACTCGCGAACGGCGAGATGCGCTTCGATGTGCGGCCCGACAAGAATCGCCCCTTCATCGTCACTACAGCATGGGGCCGCATCGCGGTGCTGGGCACGATTTTCAGCGTGACAGTGCGAGACCAGCGCATGCGGGTCGAGGTCGCCGAGGGCCGGGTGGCGGTGTGGGCCGCACATCAAGACGCAGGACATCGCACCGATGCCCTGCCGGACAGGGTGCTGGAGGCCAGCGAGGCCATGGAAGTCGATGCCCAGGGGTTCGGGGACCGCACCCAGGTGCGGGCAGAAAGCGTGGGCGCATGGCGCGAGGGATGGCTGGTTTTCAGTGGCACGCCATTGCCCGAAGCCATCGCCCGTTGGAACGACTACCTTCCCCAGCCGCTGCAACTGGCCGACAGCGCCGCACTGCGCAAGATGCGCCTTACCGGTACGTTTCCCGCACGCGATCCCCAAGCCTTCGTGCAGAACCTGCCGGGCATGCTGCCCGTGCGCATTGCCCGGCAAAACGGTGCCCTGGTGCTTTACCCTCGCCCCTAGCGCAGGCAGACAATTTTTGTTTCATCTGATTTGTCAGTGATGCGCGATCGAAAGCGTCTTCAGGGGAAACATCAACCCCTCAGGACGATTTTCATGCTCCGACAGCGAACCGGCTGCCGTCCAGCCCGACTGGCTAGCAACGTTTCTTGGCTTACCCGCTTTCGCACCCGGGAGTTCCGCGCCAACGCCATGACCGTGGCGTGCGCTGCCGCGCTGACCCTGATCGGAACCCCTGAGAGCGCCGTTGCCCAATCCCCCCGGCAGGCCGTCACCAGCCGGCAACTGCAACTGTCCCTGCCCGCCCAGCCTCTGGCATTGACCATCGATGCGTTGGCGCGGCAATCGGGCGTGGGCATCGGGCTGGATGCCAGCCTGGCGACCGGGAAAAACGCCCCTGCGCTGCAGGGTTCCATGACCCTGGGCCAGGCGCTGGACCGCGTACTGTCCGGATCGGGCCTGACCGCCGCCGCCAACGGATCGGGCGTCTCGATCCGGCGCGAGAACGACTCTGTATCGACCCTGGAAGCCGTGACCGTCACCGCCGTCACGTCGCCCTGGGAGCTGCCACCGCCCTACGCCGGCGGGCAGGTTGCGCGCGGCGGCCGCGTAGGTCTGCTGGGCGATCTGGATTTCATGGACACGCCGTTCAATCAGACTAGCTATACCGCCCAGCTGATCGAGAACCAACAGGCACAGATGATTGCCGATGTCCTGGTCGGCGACCCGTCGGTACGCGACTCCGGACGCAAGTATGGCCAGGCATCCAACGCGTTTTTCATACGCGGACTTCCGTTTGCGACCATCGACGCCTCGTTCAACGGCCTGCGCGGCGTGTTTCCCAATTACCGCCAGCCCGTCGAGGCCCTGGAGCGCATCGAAGTGCTGAAAGGGCCGAACGCGTTGCTCAACGGAATGGGAACCAGCATCGCCGGCGACATCAATCTTGTGCCGAAACGGGCCGGACCAGAGCCGTTGACCCGTTTGAACGTCGGCTATATGTCGGACAGCGAGTACGGCACGCACCTTGACCTGGGGCGCCGATTTGGACAAGACGATGCCTGGGGCGTGCGCGTCAATGCCGTTTATCGCGACGGAGACACCCCGATCGATGAGCAAAGCGGCAGGCTCGCCATGGGTGCCGTCGGGCTGGACTACCAGGGCGAGAAACTGCGGATGTCGCTGGACCTGATTCACCAGGATATAAAGCTCGACAACGTTTCTCCGTTTTCATTCACATTCGCCACGCCCGACATTCCCAGCCCGCCCCCATCGGATAGCGCGATCTTGCTGGGCGGCAAGGCCGATCACGAAGAAACCACGGCCGCGTTCCGCGCCGAGTACGACTTCAGCGACGCGGTTTCCGCTTACGTGGCAGCGGGACATTTGAAGTCGCGCTCCGACACGGTAAACACCCAGGTTGCCAACATCATGCCCGACGGTAGCTACCAGGGCACGCTTTCCACCGACGCCTACGGCCTGGACAACACGAACATCCAAGTGGGCGCGAATGTGAACTTCGCCACCGGCCCGGTGCAGCACAAGGTGGCCATCAGTGCTGACCGATACCACCAGCGCAGTTTCATGCGCTCCAGCGGGCGATCGGCCAATGGCCCCACCATGCCCGGCAACATCTACGAACCGATGGAAGGCCAATTGCCTGCCGTGCCCACCTCGGGCCGCTGGGTCTCGAATGGAACCGTCGATCGAGAAAGCATCGCCGTGGCCGACACCCTGTCGTTCATTGAAGATCGGGTGAACCTGATCGTGGGCGTGCGCAAGCAGTATGTCGAGCAGGAAGGCGCGGTGCGCGGCGGAACTGTCCATTACAAGGACGACGCCTGGACTCCCATGGTCGGCCTGGTGGTCAAGCCCCGGCATGACCTCTCTTTGTATGCCAACTACGTTCAGGGGTTATTGCAGGGGTCGACGGTGCGCGATGTGAGCTCACCCGATAACGGCAAGATGTTCCCGCCCTACAAGGCCGAGCAGTACGAGGTGGGCATCAAGAAAGACTTTGGCGAGTTCGCCACGACGGTCAGCTTGTTCCAGATCGAGCAGCCCACGCAATTGGTCGACCCCATTACCCGGGAATACAGCCAGGACGGCCAGCAGCGCAACCGCGGCATCGAATGGAACATGTTTGGCGACCTGACGCCGCAACTGAGCGTGCTGGGCGGCATCAGCTATGTTCGTGCCGAACTGACCAAGACGGCGGGCGGGCTCAACGAGGGCCACCAGGCTCCCGGCATACCCAAGCTGCAAGCCAACCTGGGCATCGAATGGCACGTACCCGCGGTAACCGGGCTGACCCTGGGCGCACGGGTCATCCGCACCGGCGCCGCCTATCTCGACGCGGCCAATACCCAACGGATCAGTGGGTGGACCCGCTACGACGTCGGGGCACGCTATGCCACGCGCATCGGCGGCAAAGAGGTCACCTTCCGAGGCACCGTCGAGAACGTATTCAACAAAAACTACTGGATTGGGGTCAATGGCGGTGCGGTACTGAGCGCACCGCGCACTTTCCTGTTGTCCGCATCCATTGATTTCTAGTCCCACTGTCCGGAGATTCGCAATGAAGAAACTGTTGTCCACGGCCATCGCCACCCTGGGCCTTGCCGCAAGCGCCCATGCCCACCAGATCTGGATAGAGCAACCCGAAGGCCAGTCCGCCGTGATCCGGTTTGGCGAGTTCGGCGACAACCTGCGCGAAACCTCGCCGGGTTTGCTCGACAACTTTGGCAAACCCACTGCCACCATGATCTCGGACAAGGGCGAGCAAAGTGCCAACGCAGCCAAGTCCGCCGACGGTTTCACCCTGCCCTTCAAGGCCGGCGAAGGCGACACCATCGTGGCCGAAGACGCCGCGTTCCCGTTGCGCACATTCAAGCAGGGCGACAAGACAATCACCAGTTGGTACCGCCCGGCGGCACGCTACGTGGCGGATTTCGCCGAACAGGCGCCCAAGCTCGCGCTGGACGTCGTTCCCGCAGGCCAGCCCGGTACCTTCAAGGTCTTCTTCGACGGCAAGCCGCTGCCTTCGGCCAAGGTGGCCATCGTGGTGCAGTCGGGATGGGCCCAGGAAACCCGTTCGGACGACCAAGGCGTCGTCAGCTTCAACCTGCCCTGGAAAGGCAGCTACGTGCTGGAAGCCGCCCACATCGACCGCAAGCCGGGCGAACGTCCTGGCAAGGACAGCCCCGAGAAGTACGACGGCATCAACTATGTGACCACGCTGCATGTCAGCCAGCCCGATGGCCTGGAACCCATTCCGGCCGGACCGCAAGCCAAACCCAATAAATGACATGAGTACGCCTGTTGCAAAGGCCCGCAATAGCGGGCCACTGCTTTCGCGCATCGTGGCCGCCGTGTTCGGCGGCTACGCGCTGGCCGCCCTGACCAGCGTGGCCGCAGCGGCACTGCCGATGAGCCGAACCGAAGCGGTGCTGGCCGGCATGCTGCTGAGCTTCGTGGTCTATGCGTTGGCGGTCGTCTGGGTGTTCGCCGTGCGTTCGGCCACACGCGCCTGGGCCGGCCTGCTGCTGGCGGCCGCGCCGTTGCTGCTGGCGGCCTGGCCGGTCTGGAATGGAAACGGTGCAGCATGAAGCCCCCTCACCTCTCGACGACCGCCTCTGCGAAGAAGGCACCCGGCCTGCGCCAGACGATGTCCGACCTGCACATCTGGACGGGGCTGCTGGTTGGCTGGCTTCTATATGCCATGTTCCTGACCGGAACAGTGGCTTACTTCCGCGACGAGATGTCCCAATGGATGCGCCCCGAGCTGCCGGCGCAGCAGCAGGTGCCCGATGCCGCCGAAGTCGCCCAGCGCCTGACAGGCACCCTGGCCCAACTGGCGCCCGCCAGCCCGCAATGGAGTTTCAGCCTGCCGGACGAGCGCAACAACGTTGCCAATGCATTCTGGCGCAACCCCGATATTCCCGGTCGCCGTGGTTTCGAGCGCGCCACTTTCGACCCGTCCACCGGCCAGAAGCTGAGCGCGCGGGAGACCACCGGCGGCGATTTTTTCTACCGCTTCCATTTCAATTTCCACTACATGCCCGTGCTGTGGGGACGCTGGCTCGCGGGCCTCTGTGCCATGTTCATGTTGGTGGCAATCATCAGCGGCGTGATCACGCACAAGAAGATCTTCGTGGATTTCTTCACTTTCCGCTGGGGCAAGGGCCAGCGCTCCTGGCTGGACGCGCACAACGCGCTATCGGTGTTCGGGCTGCCCTTCCACCTGATGATCACCTACAGCGGGCTGGTAACACTGATGCTGCTGTACATGCCCTGGGGCAGCGACGCGGTGTTCAAGACGCCGCTCGAACGACAAGCGCTGACCGCCGAAATGAACTCCTTCGTGCCAGCCGGCAAACCGCGCGGCGAAAAGGCCGAGCTCGCGCCGGTAGCCGGCATGGTCCGTCAGGCGCAGGAGCGCTGGGGCCGGGACAACATCGGCCGCGTAGCGATCAACAACCCGGGCGACGCCGCGGCCCGGGTGGTACTGGTGCGCGGCGACCTCCAGCGCGCCTCGGTCAGCCCGCAATACGTGGTGTTCGACGGCGTGAGCGGCAAGCTGCTGCAGGTCAAGGACAACGTCGGTCCAACGGCCGAGACACGCGGCGTAGTCTATGCGTTGCACTTGGGACGCTTCGCCGACACCACGGTACGCTGGCTGTACTTCCTGGTCAGCCTGGCCGGCACCGCGATGGTGGGCACCGGCCTGGTATTGTGGACAGTCAAGCGACGCGCCAGGCTGCCCGATCCCGAACGGCCCCACTTCGGCTTCCGGCTCGTAGAACGGCTGAACATCGCGGGCATCGCCGGGCTGTCGATCGCGATGACCGCCTTCCTTTGGGCCAACCGGCTGTTGCCCACCGGCATGGCCCGGCGCGGCGAATGGGAGATCCACCTGTTCTTCATCGCCTGGGCGCTGGCGTTGGCGCATGCGCTGCTGCGGCCGGCCAAGCGGGCGTGGCTGGAACAACTTTGGCTGGCCGCGGCGCTGCTGGTGCTGCTGCCGGTGCTCAATGCACTTGCAACCGGCCGGGGCTTGTTCGCCAGCCTTGCCGCCGCAGACTGGCTGTACGCCGGCTTCGATCTGACGCTGCTGGCGCTGGGCGGCCTGCATACCGTGCTGGCGATCCGCGCCGCGCGACACCGGCCCAGGGCGGCCAGGCCGGCCGGACGCCCAGCGGTGCCCGCCGCGGGAGACGGCACATGAATCACCTTGCCGTACAGTTGCTTTCGCTACTGGCTTTCGGCGCGCTGGCACTGGCCATGGAGCGCCACCAAGAAGATTTTTTCGAGCGCCCTTTGTCACCCACGACGACGCGATGGCTGCGCCTGACAGGTTGGCTCGCCCTGGTGCTGGCACTGCTCGCGGCCATACTGGGCCAGGGCTGGGCCCTGGGGCTGGTCAGCTACAGCGGCCACACCAGCTTGGCTGCCGGGCTGGTCTTTGCCACCTTGCTCGTGTGGCAGCGACGAAAGACTCGGCGCTGACCTAGGAATTACCCCTACGCGGCCCTTTCCAGGGCCTGAGGGCGCTTCGTGCGTCTTAGAATTGCACGGTTTGTGACAGTCGCCGCAGGCATCCCTGGCGGTGTTCCTGATGGCGCAAGGCCATCCGTCCATGATTCCTTACCAAGGATCTTCCATGCAAAAGAACCTTTCCCTGCTGGCCGGCTGCTTCGTGCTGGCCTTCAGCACCGGCGCCGTTGCCCAGACCACCTGGGACTTGCCCAGCGCCTATCCGGCCAGCAACTTCCATGTCGAGAACCTGAACACCTTCATCAAGGATGTCGAGAGCCTGTCGGGCGGCAAGCTGAAGATCACGCTGCACAACAACGCATCGCTGTACAAGGCCCCCGAGATCAAGCGCGCCGTGCAGGGCAACCAGGCCCAGATCGGCGAAATCCTGCTGACCAACTACGCCAACGAAGATCCGGTCTACGCGCTGGACGGCCTGCCCTTCCTGGCCACCGGCTACCCCGCCTCGTTCAAGCTTTACCAGGCGCAGAAGCCCTACCTGGAAAAGAAACTGGCATCGCAGGGCATGATGCTGCTGTACGCGGTGGCGTGGCCCCCGCAAGGCATTTTCGCCAACAAGGAACTGAACAAGGTCGAAGACCTGAAAGGCCTGAAATGGCGCGCCTACAGCCCGGTCACGGCCAAGATCGCCGAACTGGTCGGCGCGCAACCCGTCACCGTGCAGCAGGCCGAACTGGCCCAGGCCATGGCCACCGGCGTGATCGATTCGTACATGTCATCGGCCTCGACCGGCTACGACACCAAGACCTACGAGTACATCAAGAAGTGGTACGACACCCAGGCCTGGCTGCCCAAGAACGCCATCATCGTCAACAAGAAAGCCTACGACGCGCTGGACCCCGCCACCCAGGAAGCCCTGAAGAAGGCCGGCGCGCAGGCCGAGGAACGCGGCTGGAAGCTGTCGGAAGAAAAGAACAAGTGGTATCAGCAAGAACTGACCAAGAACGGCCTGCAGATCATCACGCCCACGCCCGAGCTGCAATCCGGCATGACCAAGGTCGGTGAGCGTATGGTCGACGAATGGCTCGAACGATCCGGTGCCGACGGCAAGGCCATGGTCGAAGCCTATCGCAAGATGTAAGCCCGCATGCGCCGTTTTCTCGATACCTTGTACAGCATGGCCGGCCTGTTGGCCGGCCTCTGCATGATAGGCGTGCTGGCTTCGGTGCTGGCCGCCATCATCGCCCGCCAGATGGGCTGGAACATTCCCGGCACCGACGCCTACGCGGGCTACTTCATGGCCGCGGCCGGCTTCCTGGCGCTGGCCACCACGTTCAAGCATGGCGAGCATATACGCGTCACCCTGCTGCTGAACTCGCTGGCCCGGCGCAACGGCCGGCGGCTCGATATCTTCGCGCTGGCGGTCGGCACGGCGCTGGCCGCGTCGTTCGCCTATTTCAGCATCAAGCTGGTGCACGACTCCCGGCTCTATAACGACATATCCACCGCCAACGATGCCACGCCGCTCTGGATCCCGCAGATCGCCATGGCGGTAGGCACCGTGCTGTTCCTGGTGTCCCTGGTCGACGAACTGGTGCGCCGCCTGCGCGGCATGCCCGCCCCTACTTCGCAGCAAACCCATGAATGAAGCTCTAGTCATCACTCTGCTGGTCATCTCGATCTTTGCATTGCTGGGCTGCGGGGTCTGGGTCGGCCTGACCCTGGCGGGCACCGCCTGGATAGGCATGGAAATCTTCTCCAGCCGGCCGGCCGGCGATGCCATGGCGGTCACCGTCTGGGGCGCCGCCTCGAGCTGGACGCTGACCGCCCTGCCCCTGTTCCTGTGGATGGGCGAGATACTGTTTCGCACACGCCTGTCCGAAGACCTGTTCAAGGGCCTGGCGCCCTGGCTGAACCGCCTGCCGGGCCGGCTGCTGCACACCAACGTGATCGGCTGCGCGATTTTCGCGGCGGTCTCGGGCTCGTCGGCCGCCACTTGCGCCACCGTGGGCAAGATGACCATCCCCGAACTGAAGCGGCGCGGCTATCCCGAAGACAAGGTGCTGGGCACGCTGTCGGGCGCGGGCACCCTGGGCCTGCTGATCCCGCCGTCGATCATCATGATCGTCTATGGCGTGGCGGCCGATGTGTCCATCGCCAAGCTCTTCATCGCCGGCATCGTGCCCGGCATCATGCTGGCCGCGCTGTTCATGGGCTACATCGCCTGGTGGGCCATCCGCAACCCCGGCCGGGTACCGGCCGCCGACCAGGACATGACGTTGCGCCAGAAGCTGTACCAGTCGCGCCATCTGATCCCGGTAATGGTGCTGATCGCCGCCGTGCTGGGCTCGATCTACGCCGGCATTGCCACGGCTACCGAGGCCGCCGCCATCGGCGTGGTGGGTGCGCTGGCGCTGTCCATCGTGCAGGGCTCGCTGACAATCGCGACCTTCACCCAGTCGCTGATGGGCGCCACCCGCCTGTACTGCATGATCGCGCTGATCCTGGCCGGCGCCCAGTTCCTGACGCTGTCGATGGGCTATATCGGCCTGCCGCGTGCGCTGGCCGAATGGATCGGCGGGCTGGGGCTGTCGCAGTTCTGGCTGATCATGGCCCTGATGGTCTCCTATGTCGTGCTGGGCTGCTTTCTTGACGGCATTTCCATCGTCGTGCTGACCATGGGCGTGCTGCTGCCCACCGTGCAGGCCGCCGGCATCGACCTGATCTGGTTCGGCATCTTCGTGGTGCTCGTGGTGGAAATGGCCCAGATCACGCCGCCCGTAGGTTTCAACCTGTTCGTGCTGTCAGGTATGACGGGCCGCGAATTGCCCTACATTGCCCGGGCATCGCTGCCGATGTTCATCCTGATGATCGGCGCGGTGCTGCTGTTGTATGTACTGCCCGGCATCGCCACCTGGCTGCCCCAGAACATGCGTATGTAAGTGAAGAAGGCGCCCGGCCACGAGCCGGGCAAGTAAAAGCTGTACCGGAGGAAACACCATGAAGAAAACCGCTATTGCGCTGCTGGCCCTGAGCGGGCTGGCCGCGGGCACGGCCGCGGCCGAAACCAGCGTCACGCTGTACGGCATCGCCGACATCAGCATGCGCTATCTCAGCCGCGGCAGCCACGATGACGGCAGCCGCTTCGGCCTGGCCAACGGCGCCATTTCCAACAGCCGCTGGGGCCTGCGCGGCACCGAAGACCTGGGCGATGGCATGAAAGCGTTCTTTCGCCTGGAAAACGGCTTCAACATGCAGAACGGCAACGGATCGGACCCCGACAAGACGTTCAGCCGGCTGGCCTACCTGGGCCTGGACGGCGGCGCCATCGGCACGCTGACGCTGGGCTTGCAGAACACGCCCATGTTCAACCTGCTGGCCGACCATTTCGACCCGCTGACGGTGGGCAACTATGACCAGAACGCCTGGCTGCCGGCCGCCATGTCGCGCGTGCGCACCAGCAACATGGTCACGTACGCCAACACGCTGGGCGACCTGGCGCTGGTATTGTCCTACGCCAATGGCGAAGACTACGACGACCGCAAGGTGGGCTCGCAGTACGGCGCCTCGCTGCGCTACACCTTCGGCCAGTTCGCCGTGGGCGGCGCCTACCAGCATACCTATTCCGAAACGACCTCTGACGATCGCCAGCGCGTCTGGAACCTGAATGCCTCTTACCAGTTCGAAAGCGCCAAGGTATTCGCGGGCTACTTCAGCGGCCGCGATGAAACCGGCTTCGTGAACGCCGTCATGGGCGGCACGCCCGTGCCCGGCCTGGACCGCGAAGACGACGGCTACTTCGCCGGCGTGACCTGGCAGGCCACGCCGCGCTGGGCCATCACGGGCGCGGGTTACTACGACCGCAGCAAGAACGTGGTCGAATCCGGCGACAAGGGCAAGCGCTATGCACTGGTGGCAGTGGCCGAATACGCCCTGTCCAAGCGTTCGCAGGTATACGGCACCGTCGACTACAACAAGGTCAAGGACGCGGCCCGCGACGAAATCGCCGGCAGCGGCAGCCAGGTGGGCGCGGCGGTGGGCTTCCGGCACATTTTCTGACCGGACGAGCCAGGTGTCCACGGGTGCCAGGCACCTGTGGAGCCTGGCACCCGGGCGACACCTGGACACCCTTCTACAGCACCGCCATCCGGCTGTTCAGCAGATCGGTCACCAGCATGTGGCCGGGCGCGTGGGTGATACAGAACGCGGGGCGAACCGCGGCCACCACCGATTGCGGCGTGACGCCGCAAGCCCAGAATACCGGGATCTCGCCCGGCCGGATCTCCACCGCATCGCCATAATCGGGCCGATCGATGTCGGCAATGCCGATCTGGGCCGGATCGCCCAAATGCACCGGCGCGCCATGCACCGACGGAAAACGCGACGTTACCTGGATGGCACGGATCGCATCGGCGGCCTTCAGCGGCCGCATCGACACGACCAGTGGCCCCTGGAACGGGCCGGCCGGCTCGGTCGGGATCGAAGTGCGGTACATGGGCACATTGCAGCCCTGCTCGATGTGGCGTACCGGTAAACCGTTGTCCAGCATCGCTTCCTCGAACGAAAACGAGCAGCCGATCAGGAAAGCCACCAGATCGTCGCGCCACAGGTCGCGCACGTCGGTGGGTTCGTCCGTCAATTGGCCATTGCGCCAGACGCGGTAGCGGGGAATATCGCTGCGCACGTCGATGTCATGGCCCAGGCTGGGCAAAGACGGATCACCCGGTTCGGATACCGCCAGCAATGGGCATGGCTTGGGATTGCGCTGGCAAAAGCGCAGGAAGTCGTCCGCCACGTCGGCCGGCAGAATCACCAGGTTGGCCTGCACGTGCCCAGGCGCCACGCTGGCCGTGGGACCGGTCAGCGTGCCGGCGCGCGCATCGAGACGCGCACGACGGGCCGGGCCGGGTTGAGAAGAATGTGTCATGTCGCTATCGCTATTCCAGCGGCGCGGCCTCAGGCAGGGGCCGCGCCGGCCAAGAGAACCAGGTCAGGACTGCAGCAAGTCTTCGACGGCCATGCCGATCGACAGGATACGGCGGTCGGCGCCATTGGCGCCGGCAAGCATCAGGCCGGCGGGCGCCGTGCCGGCCTGGTGGCATGGCACGGAAACAGCGCAGCCGTCCAGGAAATTGATCAGTGTGGGGTTGCGCAGGATCAGCCCGTTGGCCGCGTAGTAGGCATCGTCGCTGGCACTGACTTCGGCCACCGTGGGCGCCGCCACCGGCACCGTGGGCAGCAGCAGCGCGTCGTACCCGGCCATGCGGTGTTCCACCGCCGCCACCCAGGCTTCGCGCGCATCGAGCAGGTCCAGGTAGTCGGCCGCCGACATGTCGGCCCCACGGCGGATGCGCGAGACCACGCGCGGATCGTAGCGGTCAGCGGCGCGCGCGATCAGGTCGCGATGCCAGGCCCAGGCTTCCGGCGCGGTGAAGCCGCCCTTGACATTGATGGCGGCCAGTTGCGCGAACTCGGGGACTTCGATTTCCTCGATGCGCGCGCCGGCGTCCGACAGGCGCGACAGCGCGGCGGCGAACGACTGCGACACGTGCCTGTCCATGCCATCCAGTGCCAGCGTGGCGGGCACGGCCAAGCGCAGGCCGTCCAGCCTGGCCGGCTGCCATTCCGTCAGTTCGTCGCCCGCCAGGATGGCGTCCAGCGTGGCGCAGCAGCGCACCGTGGGTGCCAGCGGGCCGATCGAGTCCAGGCTGGCCGACAGCGGCAATACACCCGCCATCGACACGCGCCAGGCGCTGGGCTTGAAGCCGGCCAGGCCGCACAGCGCCGCCGGGATGCGCACCGAGCCGCCGGTATCCGAACCAATGGCGCCCAGGGCCATGCCGTCGGTCACCGACACCGCCGCGCCTGATGACGAACCGCCGGGAATGCGGCCGCTGGCGCGATCCCAGGGGTTCAGCGGCGTGCCGTAGTGCGGGTTGATGCCCAGGCCGGAATACGCGAATTCCACCATGTTGGTGCGGCCGATGATGACGGCGCCGGCGGCCAGCAGGCGCTGCACCACCACGGCATGTTGCTCGGCCGGGGATTCGCCTTGGCGCGCCACCGAGCCCGCCAGCGTGGTTTCGCCCGCCACGTCGAACAGGTCTTTGATGGAAATCGGCAGGCCGTCGATGGGCGAGCGCACCAGGCCGGCCGTGCGCAGGGTGTCGGACGCCAGCGCAGCGGCGCGGGCCTGCTCGGCATACAAGCGCGTGAACACGCGCGTGCCCTCGCCCGCCGGATCCTTGGCACGGGCCAGCGCGGCCTCGATCAATTCAACGGAGCTGGTGCGGCCCTGCTGCAAGGCGGCGGCGGTGTCGTTCAAGGTGGCAAGCATAAGATCCTCGTGCCGCGGCGGCGGCGTGCAAGTCAGGGATGCAGGTCGTGGCGTGACGGGCCTCAGGCCACTTCAGGCAAGACCTCGACATCATAGCGGTGCCGCAGCACACGCTGGCGCCGCGGGTCGGACAGCTCCATGATGAAGGTGGCGGACGGCCGGATGCCGCCGATAGCCGCCACCGTGCCGCAGGTCATGCCCGTGCCCTCAGGCAGCGGCGTGCCCTGGGTGTAGCCGGCGATCAGTTCGGCGGGCGTGCGCAGCGAAGCCAGCGTGCCCTCTTGGTACAACACCCGGGCACCGTTCTCGACGATATAGGCGCGCACTTCCAGTTCGTCCCAGTAATCGGACACCTCGGCCAGTCGCCAGGCGGTCGTGCCCAAGGGCTTGGCGCAAACCTGCTTGGACAACGCCACGCTGTGCGATTCCAGCTTGCGGTCGGTATGGTCGGACGCGATGCTGACGTACAGTTCACCGGCCGACGCGAACACGAAGGTCTCGACCTCACCCGACGAGGCGTCGCCCACGGCCTGGATGCGGCCGGCCTGGGTGAGCTGGTTGTCGGCAATGCGGTAGTACAGCGGCACGCTGCTGGGGCGCGGCACGCCGATGGCGGCCAGCTCTTCGATGTGGTGCTCGATGGCGGCGCGGTCGCGGCCGGCCCAGCCGGCCACCACCAGATTGCGGATATCGGCTTCGATGGTGCGCGCGGCGCCATCCGACTCGACTTGGAATACAGCTTTCATGATGATTCCTGCTTGAGACTCGATAAGAAAGACGGCCCGTGCGTCAACCGAACACGCGCGGCAGCCACAAGGCCAGGTCGGGAAACACCGCCAGCAGCGCCAGCATCACGAACATGGCCAGCACGAACGGCAGGCTGCCCCTGATGACGGCTGCCATGCTGCCGCTCTTGCGCAGGCTCTGCACCACGAACAGGTTCAGGCCCACCGGCGGCGTGATCAGCGCGGCCTCGACCAGCACGATGATGACGATGCCCAGCCAGATCGGGTCGTAGCCCAGCGCGATCATGATGGGCGCCACGATGGGAATCGTGGTGATCATCATCGACAGCGTTTCCATGAAGCAGCCCAGCACCAGGTAGAACAGGATCACGATCAGCAGCATCCAGCCCGGCGACAGGCCCAGGCCGGTAATCGACTGGGTCAGTGCATCGGTCAGGCCGGTGGCCGCCATGACAAAGTTCAGGAAGCTGGCCGCGACCACGATCAGCATGATCATGGCGGTGGAACGCATGGTGCCTTCGATGGCTTCGCGCAGCATGGTCCAGGTCAGCCGGCCAAAGCAGGCGGCCAGGATCAACGCGCCCAGCACGCCCAGCGCTGCCGCCTCGGTGGGCGTGGCCAGCCCGGCGTAGATCGAGCCCACCACCAGGAAGAAGATGCCCAGCGGCGGCGCCAGGTGCACCAGGCTGGTCAGGCGCTGCGCCAGGGTGGCGCGGATCTTGTGTCCGCCCCACTGGGGCTTGATCCAGCAGGCCAGCACTACCGTCAGCATGAACAGCCCCGCCAACCCGAATCCGGGCAGAATGCCAGCCAGGTACAACTTGGGCACCGACGAGTTGGTCAGCACGCCATAGATAACCAGATTGATCGACGGCGGGATCAGGATGCCGAGCGTACCGCCGGCGGCCAGGCTGCCCAGGAACAGCGATTCGTTGTAGCCGTATTTCTTGATCTGCGGAATGGCCACGGTGCCGACCGTGGCCGCCGTGGCCACGCTGGAACCGGACGTGGCCGAGAACAGCGTCGAGGCGCCGATGTTGGCGTGCATCAGCCCGCCCGGCAGCCACGACAGCCACAGGCTCATGGCGCTGTACATGCGTTCGGCAAAGCCCGAGCGCAGCAGCACTTCGCCCAGCATGATGAACAGCGGAATCGCCACCAGCAGGAATTCATTGTTCGAACTCCACGAGATTTCGCCGATGGCGCGCGTGAGCGGCAGCATGGAATACAGCGGATCCAGGATCAGGCCCAGCACGCCCAGGGCAGCGCCCACCGGAATGGAGATGCCGATCAGCACCAGCAGCAGGATCAGGGCGGTGGCAATCATGCGGCGTCTCCTTTCACCATGCGTACGCCGGCAGCGGCTTCCTCATCGGCCTCTTCCTGGGTCGAGCGCACGCCGCAAATAGCCTTGACCAGTTCCAGGTCGCCGGTGGCCAGCGCCAGCGAGGCGCGCACCAGCATCAGGGCCACGGTGATGCACATCCACAGCAGGCCCAGCATCCAGAGACCCTGGGGGATCCACAACGGCGTGGCCAGCGGCGTATTGGCCGCCGAGTCGCGTACCCACGAGGTTTGCGCCATCTCCATGGCGAAGTAAGTCAGGTAGACCATGAAAACGCCCAGCGCGACCAGCGACAGCCAGTCCAGCAGGGCCGACACGCGCACCGGCATGTATTGGTACAGCACATCCACACGCACGTTGGCGCGCTGCAGGGTGGCGAAAGCCAGGGCCCATGACGTGCTGATGGCGAAGGCGTAGCTCGACAGCTCATCGGCCCCGCCCGTGTTGAAGCCGAAGAACTTGCGTGCCAGCACGTCAAACGAGATCAGCAGCACGCTGGCCAGGGTAAGCGTGCCTCCCACCCAGACGGCCACGCGCGAGAAAGTCTCTGCACGGCGCAACAGCGCGCCGAGCATCCGGAAACGTTCAGGTTGGATCATGCTTGCTTGCCTCCGCAGCCGCACGCGGCGCGCACTGGGGGCCAGGCCCCGGCACGGCGCGCGGCGAACTGCCGTATGGTGTGCGGCCGTTTACTTCTGCGCGACCAGGCCCAGCTCTTTGCCAATGGTCGCGTTGAAGTCCTTGACGCATTGCGCCGAGCAGCGCGCCGCCCATTTCGGCAGCACGGAATCGTTGAGCACTTTCTTCAGAAGCTGGCGGTCGGCGTCGGTGGGCTGCACCAGCACCATCTTGCCCTTGACCGGGTACGGGCAGGCCGCCGCGCCGGTGTTGCAGTCATAGCCTTCCTGGGTCTGGCGCGCTGCCGCGTCCCAGATGTCGTCGACCAGCTTGTCGATATTGGCCTGCAAGAACGTGCGCACCTTGGGATCGAGCTTGTCCCAGGCTTTCTGGTTGACCGCGTGGATCTGCTGGTTCCAGTTGATGGGCAAGGCATACAGGTGGGTGGACACTTCATACCACTTGGCCGAATAGCCCGACAGCGACCCCGTGATGGCGCAATCCACCACCTTGTTCTGCAGCGCCGGCACGACTTCGCCGAACGCCATGGTGACGCTGGACCCACCCAGCGCCTCGACGAATTCGGCAGTGGTGCGGCTGCTGGTACGCACCTTCTTGCCCTTGACGTCGGCCAGGCTCTTGATTTCGGCATTGCAGAACAGCACCTGGGCCGGATAGGTGGAAATACCCAGCAGCTTGACGTTGGCGCCTTCGCCATACACCTTGGCGTAGATGGGTTCGAACGCGCGGGTGACTGCGCGTGCCGTCTTCACATCCGGAGCCAGGCCGGCCAGGTCGATGGCTTCGTTGATGGGGTTGTCGCTGGCAAAGTACGACAGCGTGGCCGTGCCGAATTCGATCACGCCCTGCGACATCAGGCGCAGCAGCTCGGGCCCCTTCAAGCCCATTTCATTGAAGCCCTTGATGTCGGCGGTGACCTGCCCCTTGGACAGCTCGGGCACGGTCTTGGTCCAGAACGGTTTTTCGTAATCGTTGTAGGCCGTCAGGTTGCTCAGCCCGCCCACCACCTTCAGGTGTGTCTTGGGCAGGTCTTGCGCGTGGGCGGTGGTGGCCAGCAGCGCAACGGCGGCGACTATCAAGGACTTCTTCATGGATGGTTCTCCCTTGCAGGCGGGGTTCGATCGCGCGCTGGGCCCCGTTGCCTGGTGGCGCGCTGCAATTCGGCCGGGCCGGCCGCCGCACTGCGCGCCCAACCCCCGTTGCCGCGCATTGCACCGGGCGAGCCAGATCCTGTCCAATCGTAAGTTCGGATACCGAGGTATAAATAATTTTTAGGGCTCGGCGAGAAGCTGTGGCCAGGCCGCACCGAAGGCAGCAATTGCGCGGGTTTGCGGGCAGTGCAAGGAAAACTGCCAGGCGCCGTCCGGCATCGCGCCGGATACGGGTTTGCACGGAGGCATCAGGGAAAGTCCTAGGCGGCCTGGTGCGTCAAACCTCGAGCAAGTGTCCTGCCTCTCGTCGCACGGCAACACCGCCCTGCCCGCCGGCAAACGCGGCCAGCAACTCGCGCGCATGGTCGCGCGCCTGCGCCAGCGTGGGCACCACCATGAACGGCAAGCCGAAGGCGCGCGGATCCGGCACGATGGAAATGAAGCCGGCGCAGCGGCGCCGCAGCCTTGCCATGTTCAGGGCTTGCCAGGCCACCATGTCGCGGCGGTCGACGGCTGCCATGTCCACATTCAAGTCGCTGGCCACGAGCACGAAAGGCACCGGGCTGTCCGCCAGCAACATGTCCATCTCGCGCGCCCAGGTTTGTACGGCCCCCCGCTGCACCGTGGGGCGCCGCGTCATGATCATCGGAAAGTGGGTCAAGTCATGCAAGACGTAGGTATCGGGGTTCATTCAAACACTCCTTTCACATGGGTTGCGCCATGGCACCCCTGTTCGCAGCACGGCTATTGCCGTAGTTCATTCCTGAGAATGATATACATTTGCATCAACAAGGACTAACGCGATTGCGTCAACCGATGCTTGAAACCCGCCAACCCATGCTCGCCCAGGCTCCGCCGGCCATAGACCCGGCCCATTTGCTGACGCCCTTCCATGTCCAGGGACCGCGCCAGAATCGCGGCATTACCGTGCCGCCGCACCGGCATGTCCAGGGCATGTTGCTGATGGTGCGGGAAGGCGTCAGCGTGGTGCATGGCGACGAAGATGCGCTGGCCATGGCGCCTGGCCGTATCGGCTGGATTCCGCCTGGCGTGCTGCACGAGGCCAACTGGTTCGGCCAGGCACGCGGGTTGTGCGTGTATGTGCGTGCCGATGCCTGCGACCGCCTGCCCGCGCGATCGACTGTCTGGCCAGCCAGCCCCCTGGTGGAAGCGCTGCTGCAACGGCTGGCCAGCGTACCGCTGGGTGGCCTGGACCGCGCACACACTGCGGGCATGTTCGAGGTGCTGGTCGCCGAACTGCGCCTGAGCCGGCAAGTACGCCTGCCGCTGCCCATGCCGCGCGATCGCCGCCTGCGCGAACTGGCCCTGTCGCTGCTGGACCAGCCCGACGACGCGCGCGGCATCGACGCCTGGGCGCAGCGGCTGAACATGTCCTCGCGTACGCTGATGCGCCGCTTTCGCGGCGAGACGGGGGTCACGCTGGGACAATGGCGGCAGCAGGCCCGCCTACTGCGCGCCCTGGAGCTTCTGGCGGCCGGCAAGCCGGTTACTGAAGTGGCGCTGGCCATCGGCTATGAAAGCGTCAGTGCCTTCATCGGCAGCTTCCGGAATACCTATGGCGTCACTCCCAGCCAATACTTCCCACGCCATTGAAGCGTCTCGGGCGGCGTTACACCGCTGGCGACGGCGGTGTCAGCCGCCCTGCCGCCGCCTGTTGGGCCAACTGCGCGATGACACGCGCCGCATGACTGTCGGGGCCTTGTACCCAAGTGGCGGTAAAGGCCAGGTCGGGCAACGGATCGGCCCGCACATCCAGCAGCCGCAGTTCGCCGCTGGCCAGTTCCTTGTCCAGGAATACCGGCGCAATCACGCTGGTGCCGATGCAGTCCAGTGTCATCCGCACCACCATCGACAACGAGGCGCTGCCGTACATGCGTGGTGCCTGCACGCCCGCGCGCGTGAGCATGTCGCGCACCAGCAGATACGGACTGCTGGAAGAGGGATACGTGATGACCGGCAGTATGCCGATACGCTGCAGCGTCAGTGGCTCTGGGCCGAGGGCCAGCCGTGGGCTGGCCACCCAGGCCAGCGGATAGGCGCACAGCGGCAGGTTCTCGAAGCGTGCTTCCAGTACCGGCCCCATCAGGAATGCCAGGTCGATCTGGCGCGCGGTCAGGTGGCTGCGCAGCACCGGCGTAGTGTCCACCTCGATCTCGAGCACCAGCGCGGGATAGGCTGCATGCACATGTTCGACCAGGGCCGGCAACCAGGTCTGCACGATGGTCTCGGCCACACCGATGCGCATGGAGCCACGCATCACGTTCTGTTCGCGCGCGGCCTGCAGCATATCGCGGCGCAATTGCAGCATGCGCTCGGCATGCGACAACAGTTCGTGGCCCTTGCCCGTCAGGGTCACGCCGCGCGCGTCGCGCTCGAACAGGCGTACCCCCAGGTCGCGTTCGAGCGAGGCAATGCGCTGCGATACCGCCGGCTGGGTAGTGTTGAGTTTTTCGGACGCAGCCCGAAAACTGCCCAGGGTCGATACCCAGAAAAAAGTCTCGATGTTTCGTAGATCGATCATGGCCCGCATCCATGTAGCGAGGATGAGCGTATCATGTGCCGGTTTCGCCGAGCCGGCCCCGCGCCGGCTCGCGCATGTCGCCTGCCAGATAAGGAGACCCGCATGTCCCGGGCCGCCGCCGGATCCGCCCCGGCTGCATCGCCAGCATCCGCCGCAGCCCGCCCGCCCTCGGCGCGCCCGGTGATCGGCATCGTACTGTTGATCCTGTCGGCCTGGACCCTGTCCTGCCTGGACGCCAGCGGCAAATGGGTCATGGAAGCCGGCGTGTCGCTGCTGATCCTGTGCTGGGTGCGCTATCTGGTGCACCTGCTGCTGGTACTGGCCCTGGTGCTGCCCAAGCGCGGCCTGGGCGTGCTGCGCAGCACGCGTCCCCGCGAGCAATTGCTGCGGGGCAGCTCGATGCTGCTGGCCACCCTGGCGTTCTTCACCACCCTGAGCTACATGCCGCAGGCCGAGGCCACGGCCATCAATTTCCTGGCCCCGCTGATCGTGCTGGCCCTGGCCCCCTGGGTGCTGAAAGAGCCGCCGCGCCTGTCGCGCTGGGTGGCCGCGGCCGTGGCATTCGGCGGCGTATTGATCATCGTGCGGCCGGGCGGCGGGCTGCATCCGCTGGGTGTGTTCTTCGGTCTGTTGACGGCCTGCTGCTTTGCCGCGCAGTTCATTGCCACCCGCCGCGTGGCCAGCGACGATCAATACACCTCGCTGATCTGGAGCGGCGCCGTGGGCACCGTCTGCCTGACCCTGGCATTACCCCTGACCCTGCCGCCCGCCCTGCCGGTGCTCAGCCAATTGAGTCCCGGCAACTGGATGCTGCTGATCTCCACCGGCGTATCCGGCGCACTGGGCCACTTGCTGCAGATCGGCGCCTACCGCAATGCCGCGGCCTCGACGCTGGCGCCGTTCGTGTATTTGCAGATCGTCAGCGCCACCGCGGTGGGCTGGCTGGTGTGGGGGCATTTCCCGGATGCGCTGACCTGGCTGGGAATTGCCATCATCTGCGGCAGCGGCATCGTCATCGGCCTGATCGAATGGCGGCGCAGCCGCGTGGCCGCGCTGCGCAAACAATGAAACAGATGCGGCTAGGCCGGGGACGCCGCGGAGCCGGCTTTGCCGGTCCGCCAGCGTCGCCCCCTCGAAGTGCAAGCGCGCAGCGCTTCGGGGGTGGGTTTTACTTCAGGCCGACTGGCGGAATTCGCGCCGGTACGCCGACGGCGACACTTTCAGGGTGCGGCGAAAGTGCTGCCGCAGCGATAGCGGCGTGCCGAAACCCGCCTGCGTTGCAATGATCTCCACTGGCGCAGTGCTGGTTTCCAGCAACCGCTGTGCCAAGGCCAGGCGCTGCGCCAGCAGCCACTGGCCCACGGTGCCGCCGGTGGCCTGCCGGAAATGACGGGTGAACGTGCGGCGGCTCATGGCGGCGCGCGCCGCCAGTGAGTCCAGGTCATGGGTGCGATCCAGGTGAGCCGATACCCAGGCCAGCACTTCCGACAGGCGATCCGCCCCCACCGAAGCCGGCACCGGCTGCTCGACGTACTGGGCCTGCCCGCCTTGCCGGTGCGGCGGCACCACCAGCCGGCGCGCCACGCTGTTGGCCACTTCCGCGCCCCAGCGCCGGCGCAGCACATGCAGGCAGCAGTCGATGCCCGCGACCGTACCGGCCGACGTAACCACATCGCCCGCGTCCACGTACAGCACGTCTCGGTCCAGCTGTACTTGCGGATAGCGCGCCGAGAAATCGTCGGCCCACATCCAGTGGGTCGTGGCGGCCCGCCCGTCCAGCAAGCCGGCCTCGGCCAGCACGAACGCCCCCAGGCATAAACCCACGACCAGGGCGCCGCGCGCATGGGCCTGCCGCAGGGCCTGCAATAACGCCGCGGGCGCCGCCTCGCCGGTATCGCGCCAACTGGGCACCACCACGATATCGGCCTCGGCCAGGGCCTGCAGCGTGTAGCCTGCCTGCACGGCAAATCCGGCGCTGGTACGCAGCATCCCCGTCTCGGCGGCGCAGACGCGCAGGTCGAACGGCGGCATGCCGGGCATCTGGCGCGTTTCGAACACGGCACAGGGAACGGTCAGGTGAAATGCGCTGATCTGGTCGAACGCCACGACAGCAACGACAGTGGGACGCAAGCTGTGGCAAGACGGGGAAGCAATGGGCGGCATGGCGGGCACGCAGGATGAGCGGATGGCGAACGGCAATAGGCCCATTCGATGGGCATGGCCCGATTTTATCGAATATTGTCATTCAGGCCACTATCAGGTACGGCCACCGCTGGGAATAATGCATCCATTCCCCCTGTCCAACCGGAGAACCACCATGACCCAGCCCCCAGCCCGGCGCGCCCTGATCGTCGTCGACGTCCAGAACGAATACTTCGGCGGCAAGCTGCCCATCGAATACCCCGACCCCCAGCTATCGCTGGCCAATATCGGCCGCGCCATGGATGCAGCCCGTGCGGCTGGCGTACCCATCGTGCTGGTACAGGACGTCGAGCCGCCCCAGTCGCCGCTGTTCGCCCAGGGTTCGCATGGTGCCGAGTTGCACGACAGCGTCGTATCGCGCCCGCACGATCATCGGGTAGTGAAGAACCTGCCCAGCGCCTTCGCCGGCACGGGCCTGGAGGCCTGGCTGGCCGAGCTCGGCATCGATACCATCACGGTCGTGGGCTACATGACGCACAACTGCGATGACTCGACCGTGAAGCATGCCGTGCACGCTGGGTTGGGGGTGGAACTGCTGGGCGACGCCACCGGCTCGGTGCCGTACTCGAACAGCGCAGGCCAGGCCTCGGCCGAGGAAATCCATCGCGTGCTGACCGTGGTGATGCAAAGCCGCTTCGCGGCGGTGATGAGCACCGAACAATGGATTGCCGGCCTGAACGGCGCAGCGATGCCCACGCGCGACAACATCTATGCGTCGAACCAGCGGGCACGCGGCCTGGCGGCGCAGGCGGCCTGAAGCCCGGGCGGGTTCAGTCGGCCAGCCTGCCCGCCGCCAATACCAATTGCCGCCCGCAGCGGGCCGCCAATTGCGCATCGTGGGTAACCAGCACCAGGGTGGTGCCGTGCTCGCGATGCAGGTCGAACATCAGGTCCACCACGGTGGCGCCCGTGGCCGCATCCAGGCTGCCGGTCGGTTCGTCGGCAAACAGCAGGTCGGGCTGCACCACGAAGGCGCGGGCCAGCGACACCCGCTGCTGCTCGCCTCCCGACAGGGTACGCGGGTAGTGATGCAGCCGCTCGCCCAGCCCCACCCGCTGCAGCATGGCCTGCGCGGCCTCGCGGGCCGGCTGGCCAGCCAGTTCCAGCGGCAGCATGACGTTTTCCAGCGCCGTCAGGTTGGGCAGCAGTTGAAATGACTGGAACACGAAGCCCACATGGCGTGCCCGCAACTGCGCCCGGCCGTCCTCATCCAGCGAAAACAGATCCTGGCCGGCCAGCCGGACGGTGCCTACAGAGGGAACATCCAGGCCGGCCATCAGTCCCAACAACGTAGACTTGCCAGAACCGGAGCTGCCGGTAATCGCCACGGCGCTGCCGGCAGCCACCGTAAAATCGATTCCTTCCAGGATCGACAGCGTGCCGCCCGCGTCGGACACCTGCTTGCCCAGCCCAGAGACTTCGATCGAGACCTTGCTATCCATGCGCTTATTCTTCCGTTTGTTTGTTGCCGCCGCGATGACCGCCGCCCTTGCCGCACCGGCCGCCCACGCTCAGACCGCTGCCCCGGCTCCAGGTTCCGCGACACGCACCCTGCTGGTCGTGGGCGACAGCCTGTCGGCCGAATATGGCCTGGCCCGCGGCACCGGATGGGTGCCATTGCTGGCCAAGCGGATGTCAGAACAATACCCCAACTACCAGATCGTCAATGCCAGCATCAGCGGCGACACCACCAGCGGCGGCGTGGCACGCCTGCCGGCGCTGCTTCAGCGCCACCAGCCGGCGATCGTGGTGCTTGAATTGGGGTCGAACGATGCGCTGCGCGGGCTGTCGCTGCAAATGACCGGGCAGAACCTGCGCGACATGGCCCGGCGCTCACGCCAGGCCGGTGCCCGGGTACTGATCGTGGGCATGCAGATTCCGCCCAACTACGGGCGCGATTACGCTCAACGTTTCGCTGGCGTGTTCCCCGCGGTGGCGAAGGCCGAACAGGCAGGCCTGGTGCCTTTTCTGATGGACGGCATGGCCACCGACCGCGCCATGTTCCAGGCCGACGGCATACACCCCAACGAGCAGGCGCAGCCGGCGCTGCTGGAAAACGTATGGGCCGCGCTGCGGCCCATACTGGACAACGATCAATCGGCCGATTGATCCTGGCTTTGCAGCACTGCCGCGGCTTCCGGCAGGATCTTCACCTGGTACTGCTGGCGCAGCATCTGCAGCACCGCTGCATCTTCGGCCTGGCCCCAGGCCGCGCCCAACTGGCGCGCCAGCATGTCGCGGGCGGATTCGTCGGCGGCGCCGGGCTCGATCTTGTCCAGCCGCACCACCACATAGTCGTTGCCATCGGCCACCCCGGCGTAGCCGGGCAGCGGCTGGGCCGGCAAGCGCATGGCGGCGTCCAGCACCGCCTGCGACAATTGCCGCGGCTGCTGGCGTGACACCACGGTAGTCGCGCCAAAACCTTCAGGCAGCGTGGCCGGATCGGCCTTCCAGCCTTCCAGGGCCGTAGTGGCCGCCTTGCGGGCGGCCTCGGCGGCACGCTCGTCGAGCAGGCGCTCGCGGATCGAATCGCTGACTTTTTCCAGCGGCGGAACGTGTTCGGGCTGGACCTGCGTCACGCGCACCGCCAGCATGGTGTCCGGCGAGAGCTCGATGACGCCGGAATTCTGCTTGTCGCGCAGTACATCGGGCGAAAACAAGGCCTGGCGCACGCGCGGGTTGTCCAGCAATTGGGCATCGGGGCTGGCGGCTGCCGCCTGGGCACCGGCCTGCTCGGCCGGCAACAACCCTTCGCGCGTGATGCCGGTGGCGCTGCGCAGCTTCAGGCCCAGCGCGTCGGCGGCGGGCTGCAGGCTGTCGCGCTGGTCGTAGACGGTTTCGGTCAGCTTGGTGGCCATTTCCGAGAAGCGGGTGGCGGCGACCTGCTTGCGGATCTCGGCGGCGATCTCGTCGCGCACTTCGGCCAGCGGCTTGACGGCAGCCGGCTGCACCTCGGTGATCTTGACGATGTGCAGGCCCGAGGGGCTTTCGACCACGCCGGACACCTGGTCCTTGGAAAGGCTGAACACGGCTTTTTCCAGCGGCCCGGTCAGCATGCCGGGCGCCAGCCAACCCAGGTCGCCACCCTTGTCGGCCGAGCCGGCGTCTTGCGAGTTGGCGCGTGCCAGGTCGGCGAATTTGGCCGGATCGGCAGCGGCCTCTTTGGCCAGCGATTCGGCCTTGGCGTGCGCGGCCTTGCGGGCCTCGTCCGAGGCGCCCGCGGGCACTTCGATCATGATGTGGCTGGCGCGCCGGCGTTCGGGCTGGCCAAAGCGGTTCTTGTTCTGTTCGTAGTAGCTGGCGATGTCTTCGTCTTTGACCTGCACCTCTTGCGTGGCGGCGGCCTCGTCCAGCACCAGGTATTGCGCGCTGACCTGCTCGGGCACGACCAGCTGCTGCTTGTTGGCGTCGTACCAGGCCTGGATGTCTTGCGGCGACACCGACACCTGCGCACGATGATCGGCCGCGGCGAAGCGGCGCAATTGCACCGTGCGCTGCTGCGTCAGGGCGGATTCCAGGTTCGCGGTAACCGCAGCCGGCACCGTGGCCGACTGGGTAACGGGTTCGAGCACGCGGCCCACCGCCAGGTCGCGGCGCAAGCCGGCTTCGAACGAGGTGGGCGTCATGCCCTGCGCAGCCAGCACCTGGCGATAACGCTCGGGCGAGAAGCGGCCATTGTCCTGCACCTGGGGAATCGCGGCGATGGTGTTGCGCAGCGTGCCATCGGACACCGAAAAGCGGTTCTCGGAGGCCACTTGGGCCAGCAGGCGCTGGTCGATCAACTGGTTGAGCAATTGCTCGCGCATGGCGGGCGTATCGACCTGGGCGGGATCGAACTGGCTGCCCAGGCGCTGGCGGAACTGCTCGAGCTGGTTGCGGTGGGCCATGTCGAATTCACCGCGCGTGACGGGCTGGCCAGCCACCGTGGCGAGCTCGGGTTCGCGGCTGATGAAGCTGTCGTAGCCCTGGATACCGACCAGGAAGAATGACGGCACGATCAGGATCAGCAGAATGAACTGCATCCAGCGGCGATGATTGCGTAGTAGTTCGAACATGAATTCCCTGTTTGCCGTACGCGGCGCGCCCGACGAACATGGACGCCGCGCCGCAAAAAAACGCATAAAAAAGGGCGAACCCGATTCGCCCTTGCTCCGCCCTTGCCAGGTGCCGGAATCGAACCCGGTAAGCCGCCGGAGTTTACCATTTTCGCCCCGTACGCCACAGCCGCACCCACTACGGTCGCCCCAGGGCGGCGCCCGCGCCGACGCCGGGCGGCCGGGCCAAAGGAGTATCCTTGCATGCTTCCCTCCGTGAATTTGTCTGGTGCTTCCCCGGCATGCCCGCTCCCTGGCCCTATCCTTCCCATATTGCCCATCGCGGCGGCGGCCGCCTGGCCCCCGAAAATACCCTGGCCGCCATGCGGGTCGGCGCCCAGCACCGCTTCCGCATGTTCGAGTTCGACGTCAAACTCAGCCAGGACAAGGTTGCCGTCCTGCTGCACGACGCCACGCTGGAGCGCACCACCGATGGCCATGGCCCGGTGGCGGCGCAGTCTTACGCTGACCTGGCCCGCCTGGATGCCGGCAGCTGGCATTCGCCCGCCTACGCCGGCGAGCCCGTACCCAGCTTCCAGAGTGTCGCCCGCTACGCCATTGCCAATGGCATAGCGTGCAACGTCGAGATCAAGCCCAGCCCTGGCCAGGACGTCGAAACCGGCACTGCCATCGCCCTGGCTGCGCGCGAGTTCTGGCAAGACGCGCTGCCGGCACCGCTGTTGTCGTCGTTTTCCGAAGCGGCCCTGGCCGCCGCCCAGGCGGCGGCGCCCGAGCTGCCGCGCGCCTTGCTGGTGGAGCAGGTGCCCACCGACTGGGCCGACCGTCTGGCACGCTACGGGTGCGCGGCACTGAACATCAACCATCGCGACGCCAGCCGCGAACTGATCGAGGCCGTGCACGCCGCCGGCTACCGCATCGCCGCCTGGACGATCAACGACCCGGCGCGCGCCCGATTATTGCTATCCTGGGGCCTGGATGCCCTTTTCACCGACGAGCTGGCCGACATCGGCCCGCCCGCCTGAACGCAGGACCCCGCTTTGTTCAGTTACCGACACGCCTTCCATGCCGGCAATCATGCCGACGTTCTCAAGCACGCATTGCTGGTCCATACGCTGGACTACCTGAACCGCAAGGACGCCCCCTACTGGGTGGTGGATACCCATGCGGGCGCCGGGCTGTATGCCCTGGACAGCGACTGGGCCGCCCAGAACGCCGAGTTCGCCGACGGTATCGGCCGCCTGTGGCAGCGCAACGACCTGCCGCCGCTGCTGGCCGACTACATGACGCGGGTGCAGCGCTACAACCCCAATGGCCGCCTGCGTCATTACCCGGGCTCTCCGTGGTTGATCCTGGATGCCCTGCGCGAACGCGACCGGCTGCGCCTGTTTGAAATGCACCCCACCGAGTCGGACGTACTGGTAGGCAACCTGGAACAACTGGACAAGACCGCCCTGCGCCAGACCACCATCTACGCTACCGACGGCTTCGAGGGCATGAAGGCGCTGCTGCCTCCCCCGCCGCGTCGCGGCCTGGTACTGATCGACCCGTCATACGAAGACAAGCAGGATTACAAGCGCGCCCTGAATGCCGTGAAAGAAGGCATCAAACGCTTTGCCACCGGCACGTATGCCGTGTGGTACCCGCTGGTGCAGCGTCGCGAGGCCACCGAACTGCCCCGGCACCTGGAAAACCTGCAAGTGAAGAACTGGCTGCACGTGTCGCTGGCCGTAAAAAAACCCGCCAGCGACGGGTTCGGGCTGCATGGCAGCGGCATGTTCATGGTGAATCCGCCCTGGACGCTGCACGCGGCCTTGAAAGAATCCATGCCGGTGCTGAAGCGGCTGCTGGCGCAGGACGACCGCGCCGCCTACACGCTGCAGCACCGCGCCGCGTAGGCGCCGCGGCACCGCGGGTGCGGGTCAGCGGCGCAGCAGCAAGGCCCGCAGGCTCAGGATCACCAGCACGGCAAACAGCGCCAGGCTCCACAGCACGTATTCCACGCCCATCACCTCGACCGTGGCGTCCATGCAGGTGGCATAGATCCCGAACAGCCAGGGCATGCCGCCATCCAGGCCCGAGCCGCTCATGAAGCGGTCGGCAAAGGTCTGGTCGCACGAGAACATCTGCGCCGCCACATCGTATTGGTACCAAGCCGCGGTGATGCCGCCCACCCCCAGCAAGACGCACAGGGCCGAGCAAACGCGCGCGATCGCGCCGGCAAACGCGCCAACCAGGGCGACCACGCCGATCGCCAGGTAGATCAGGCGCTGCAGCACACACCATGCGCAGGGCGGCAGGTCGTAGAAATGCTGGGAAACGAGCGCCAACCCCACGGCGGCGAAACAAAGAACAGCTATCAGCAATAACAAGCGTTGGCGGGATGAATGCATGGCGTGGACCGGATGTGACAGTTAGGCAGGTAGGCAGGCCGTTGGGCAGCCGGACCGCGCGGCGGCCCGGCATCGAATGAACGACGGGCTCAGGCGTCGTTGGACCCGTATCCCATGTTGAACTGCAATCCGCCGGACGACTCTTCGTCGCTCGAGCTGCGGCGCGACTGGCCCAGGCGCTCGAGGTATTCGGCAGTGATATCGCCGGTGATGTATTGGCCGTCGAAGCACGAGGCCTCGAAGCGCTTGAGCGCCGGATTCATATCGGTGACCGACTGCTGCATATCTTGCAGGTCTTGGTAGATAAGCCCATCGGCACCGATAGTCTGGGCGATTTCCTCGTCGGACCGGCCGGTGGCGATGAGTTCGCTTTGCGTAGGCATGTCGATGCCGTACACATTGGGAAAGCGCACCGGTGGCGCGGCCGAAGCGAAATACACCTTGTTGGCGCCGGCCGCTCGGGCCATGTCGACGATCTCGCGGCTGGTCGTGCCACGCACGATGGAATCGTCGACCAGCAACACGTTCTTGCCCTTGAATTCCATGCCGATGGCATTGAGCTTCTGGCGCACCGACTTGCGGCGCACCGCCTGGCCCGGCATGATGAAAGTGCGGCCCACGTAGCGGTTCTTGATCAGGCCCTCGCGGTAATCCAGGTTCAGGCGCGCGGCCAGTTGCATAGCGGCCGGCCGCGACGAATCGGGAATGGGCATCACCACGTCGATATCGCCCAGGCGCATATTGCGCGCGACCTTATCGGCCAGGTACTCGCCCATGCGCAGCCGCGCGTCGTACACCGACACGCCATTGATCAGCGAATCGGGCCGGGCGAAGTACACATATTCGAAAATACACGGCACCAATTGCGGGTTGTCGGCGCACTGACGGCTGACCATGCGGCCGTCCAGGTCGACGAACACGGCCTCGCCGGGCTCGACATCGCGCACGAAGACAAAGCCGCTGCCTTCCAGGGCCACCGATTCGGATGCCGCCATCCATTCGACGCCCTCTTCGGTTTCCTGGCGGCCGATGCACAGCGGCCGGATGCCATGCGGATCGCGGAAAGCCAGCAGGCCGTAGCCGGAAATCTGCGCCACCACCGCATAGGCGCCACGCACCCGCTTGTGCAGGGCGGCAACGGCGCGGAAGATCGTGTCGTCGTCGAGCGAGACCCCGTTGGCGGCCGATTGCAGTTCGTGCGCCAGCACATTGAGCAATACTTCGGAATCGGAGTTGGTATTGATATGGCGCCGATCGACGCGGTACAGCGATTCGCGCAGTTCGCGCCAGTTGGTCAGGTTGCCGTTGTGCGCGAAGGTGATGCCAAACGGGGCGTTCACGTAGAACGGCTGGGCCTCTTCTTCGCTGGCGCTGGAGCCGGCCGTGGGATAGCGCACATGGCCGATGCCGCTGACACCCGGCAGCGAGCGCATGTTGCGGGTACGGAAAACGTCGCGCACCAGGCCATGCGCCTTGAACATATTGAAATGGCTGCCTTGCGACGTGGCGATGCCGGCGGCATCCTGGCCGCGATGCTGCAACAGCAGCAGGCTGTCATAGAGCAATTGGTTGACCGGCCCGCGCCCGACGACCCCTACGATTCCACACATGGTGATTTCCCGTTAAACGAAACTTAGTAGGGCAGCCACGTCGCCAGCGACGGAGGCAGCCACAACTTGACCTGCTTGACGGCCTCGGTGGCCGAATGCGAAAACATGGCGTCCTGCCACCAGGGTTCTTGCGGCAGCGGCGTATAGCCGCCCAGCGCCACCAGTACCAGCACGATCAGCAGCCCGCGCGCCAGCCCGAAAATGGCTCCCAGGCCATGGTCGGCGGGCGTCAGGCCAGTGGTGCGGATCAGGGCCGCCAAGGTCATGTTGACCAGCCCCACGCCCAACAGCACCACGATGAACACCGCCGCGTAGGCCACGCCCATGCGCAGCATGGCAGTCTCGATATAGGCTTCCAGCCAGCCATATACCGTAGGCCCCCACCAGATCGCAGCAATGAACGCCAGTACGAACGCCATCAGCGACAACACTTCTTTCAGCAGGCCGCGCAGCAGGCCCAGCAGGCCCGACACCGCCAGGATCGCCATCACGACGAAATCGAAGCCGGTCACTGGCTGGCGATGAAGCCGTTGTCGTAGCCCAGCGTGCGCAACCGCGCCTGGGCCGCCTGAGCGGCATCGCGCGACGGGAACGGCCCCACGCGCAGGCGGTACTGCTGCTTGCCGCTCACCGCGGCCTGTTCGACGAAGGCATTGGTGACACCGGCCTGATGCAGCTTGGTGCGCCGCGACTGCGCGTCGGCCTGGCTGCTATAGGACGCGATCTGCAATACGAAATTGCCCTTGGCGGCCGGCGCCGGCGGCTTGGCCGCGGGCGGATTGGCCGCGTTCGAGCTGCGGCCTTCCAGCAGCGCCAGGGCGCGCTCGCCATCTTCATCGCGCGGCGGCTTGGCCGGCTGCGCCGGCGGCTTGGCGGCCGGCGGTTGTGGCGCGGCAGCGGGATCGGGGCGCTCGGCCTGCGCCGTGGCCGGCGGCTGTTGCGCGGGCGGCGTGGAAAGGTCGGGCGGGGTGGGTGGCGTGGCCGGGGCCTGCGCATCTGGCGGCTGGGCCGGCGCCGTGGTTTCCGGCGTACCCGTGGCGCCGGACTCGGCCGTGGCCGGCGGCGACACCGAAGGCTGGTAAGGCGTGTTTCGGTCGGGGATGCGGATGGGGATATCGTCAGCCACCGGCACGGGCTCGGAATCGAGCACCATGGGCAGCACGATGACGGCTGCCAGCACCAGCGCTACCGCCCCGGCCAACCGGCGACGGGCGCGCGCACGAAGTTCCGCCGCTTGGGCTTCGCTGGAGACCGATGGACGCGGCCTGGAGGGCGATGCCTGCGAGGCGGAATCTTTGCGAGTGAACAATCCCATGGACAGGAATTCCTTGCGACCTGGGCGGGGCCGGCGCCCCGCCTGCCCGAGACCTATGCTTTGCGGCCCAACGACTGCAAAACCGAGGCAACGGTGAGAAATGAGCCGAACACCACGATTCTATCACCCTCGCCCGCCTGTTCGCGGACCGCGGCATAGGCGGCGACGGGGTCCGTGCAGGCCCGCACCGTAGGGGCCTCTCCCCCGGCCGGCGCAGGCGGCAGGGCGGCCGATACGCGCCGGGCCAGATCCTGGCCCGACCCGCCGCGCGGCCCCGGCAGCCCGGCGCAGTACCAGTGGTCGATACGGCTGCCCAGCTTGGCGATGACGCCGTCGACATCTTTGTCGTTGAGCATGCCGAACACGGCATAGGTATAAGGATGAAAGCCCATGTTGTCGAGATTCTGGGCCAGTACCGCCGCCGCGTGCGGATTGTGCGCCACGTCCAGGATCACCGCCGGCTGGCCGGGCAGGATCTGGAACCGGCCCGGCAGCGAAGCCTGCAGCAGGCCGACGCGCACGGCCTGCTGCGGCACCGGCAGCCGGTCGCGCACGGATTCCAGCGCGGCCAGCGCGGCCGCGGCATTGAGCAACTGGTTGGCGCCGCGCAGCGCCGGATAGGCCAGCGCATTGCGCCGCTGGGCGCGGCCGCCATACGCCCACTGCTGGCGATCGCCGGAATAATTGAAGTCCTGGCCAAAGCGCCACAAGTCGGCGCCTATGGCCTGCGCGTGGTCCAGCAAGGTCTGCGGCGGCTGCGGGTCGCTGCAGATGGCGGGGCGGCCAGCGCGATAGATATGGGCTTTTTCCAGGCCGATCTGTTCGCGCGTGTCGCCCAGGTAGTCGGTATGGTCGAGGTCTACGCTGGTGATGACGGCGCAGTCGGCATCCACAATATTGACAGCGTCGAGCCGGCCACCCAGGCCGACCTCGAGCACCACGGCGTCCAGCTTCGACTGCGAGAACAGGCGCAGGATGGCCAGTGTGGTGAATTCGAAATAGGTCAGCGTGACCGCACCGCGGGCGGCTTCGACCGCGGCGAATTGTTCGGTCAGTGCGGCATCGCTGGCGATCTCGCCGTTGATGCGGGCCCGTTCATTGAAATCGATCAGGTGCGGCGAGGTATACAGCCCCACCCGGTAGCCAGCTGCCAACAGGATGGCTTCGAGCATGGCACAGGTAGACCCCTTGCCATTGGTGCCGCCCACGACGAACTTGATGCCGTCCAGCTGCAGCGCCAGTCGCTCGGCGACTTGCCTGACCCGGTCCAGGCCCAGGTCGATGGCCTTGCCATGAATAGACTCGAGATACTGCAGCCACTGCGGCAACGGGGTAGCGGCATCGAGACGGGGGGCAGGCATGAAGGCACACACAAATGACAGAGGCGGCAGTTTAGCAGCCGGCCCCGTGGCCCACGCCGATACCCCACCCCGCTGCAGTGCTATCAGGGAAAATCCACTTGCCTGTTTTTTTCGCATGTATGAAAATAATTTCACAGACAGGAAATCCAGGAGACACCGCATGTCGCATTCCCCCCGCTGGCTGGTGCGCGAGGCCGATGTGCCCGGCTACCACCCCGCGAACCATACCGGCACGCTTAACCGGCGCCTGATCGGCGCCGAAACCGTCGGTGCCCGCCATGTGGAAATGCTGCTGGGCGTGATCGAGAAGGGGCAAGGCGCCCTGCCCCACGCCCACCCCGGCATCGAGCAGGTTTGCTACTTGCTGGCCGGCACCGCACGCGCCCAGGTCGGCGATGAATCGGCTGACATGGTGGCTGGCGACTGCTGCTATTTTCCACCCGATATCCCGCATGTGTTTACCGTGACCAGCGACGCGCCCGCGCGGCTGCTGGTCATTTACTCGCCCCCCTACGAAGAATCGTCCGATCGCGTCATACGCGGCTTCGCGGCATCCACGGCGCCCGCCTGAGCGGGCCACCCTTTCCCGACCAGGCGGCCGACAGACGCCGCCGCACTACCAGGAGACACACCCATGTTCTTACGCTCTCTGCGCGCCGCCGCCCTGGCCGGCGCCGCGCTGGCCGCCGCCGGCCCCGCGCACGCCGCCTATCCCGACAAGCCGATCAACCTGGTGGTGCCGTTTCCGGCGGGCTCGGGCACCGACGCGGTAGGCCGCATTTTCGCGGCCGAACTGGGCAATATCCTGGGCCAGCAAGTCGTCGTGGAAAACAAGCCCGGCGCCAACGCCACCATTGCCGCCAACTACGTGGCCCGCGCCAAGCCCGATGGCTACACGCTGTTCGTCACCACCAACACCTCGCATTCGGCAGCGCCCTTCTTGATGAAGAACGTGCCTTACGACCCGGTGAAAGATTTCACGCCCATCGCGCGCGGCGGCAACCTGCCGTTCTTGTTGGTGGTCAACCCGCAGCGCCCGTACAAGAGCGTGCAGGAACTGGTGGACTACGCGCGCAAGAACCCCGGCCGCGTCACCTATGCCACCGGCAACAGCACCGGCATCGTGGCTGGCGGCACGCTGGCGCGCCGCGCGGACATCGACATCCTGCATGTGCCCTATAAGGGCACGCCCCAGGCGCTGACCGACCTGGTCGGCGGCCAGGTGGACTTCATGTTTACCGACCTGGCATCGGGCCTGCCGTTCGTGCAGTCGGGCCAATTGCGCGCGCTGGCAGTATCGACGGCCGAACGCAGCAGCATCGTGCCCGACCTGCCGTCGATGCGCGAGGCGGGCGTGGCGGACTTCGACCTGAACTCGTGGAACGGCTATTTCGGCCCGGCCGGCCTGCCGCCCGAGATCGTGGCCAAGCTCAATGCCGCCATCAACCAGATCGTGTCCAACCCCGACGTGCGCAAGCGCCTGGCCGGCCTGGGCTTTGATGCCTTCAGCGGCACGCCCGAGAGCTTCGCCACCTTTGTCAGCGAACAGCGGGACTTGTGGGGCAAGCTGATCAAGGACGCAGGTATCCAGCCACAATGACCGCAATTGCCGAGACCGCCGGCCCGCTGGCCGGCGTACGTATCCTGGACCTGAGTTCAGTCGTCATGGGGCCTTATGCCACGCAGGTATTGGGCGACCTGGGGGCCGACATCATCAAGGTCGAATCCCCCGCCGGCGACAATATGCGGGCGGTGGGGCCCATGCGCAACGCCGGCATGGGCCACCTGTACCTGCACCTGAACCGCAACAAGCGCTCGATCGTGCTGGACCTGAAAACCGCGGGCGGCCGCGAAGCCTGCCTGAAGCTGGCCGAAGGCTGCGACGCGCTGCTGTACAACATACGGCCGCAAGCCATGGCGCGGCTGGGGCTGTCGTACCAGGCCGTGGCCGCGCGCAATCCGCGACTGGTCTATATAGGCGCCTATGGTTTCGGCGAAGCCGGGCCCTACGCCGGGCGCCCGGCCTATGACGACCTGATCCAGGGGCAGACCGGCATCGCCGACCTGTTCAGCCGCCAAAGCGGCGACGTGCCCCGCTATGCGCCTTTGACGCTGGCCGACCGCGCCGTGGGCCTGCATGTGGCCATCGCGCTGGTGTCGGCGGTGCTGCATGCCCGCGGCCACGGGCGCGGCCAGGCAGTCGAGATTCCCATGTTCGAGGGCATGGCGCATATGGTGCTGGGCGACCACCTGGGCGGCGCCACGTTCGATCCGCCGCTGGGCCCCACCGGCTATACCCGCCTGCTGGCGGCGCACCGCCGGCCCTACGCCACGGCCGACGGTTATCTGTGCCTGCTGATCTACAACGACAAGCACTGGCGCAATTTCTTTACCCTGATCGGCCGCCCCGAGCTGGAACACGACCCGCGTTTCTGCACGCACACGGCGCGTGCGCACCACATCGACGAGGCCTATGCGTTCGTCGCCGAAGTCATGCGCACGCGCAGCAGCGCCGGCTGGCTGGCCGACCTGGCGCGCGCCGACATTCCCGCGGCACGCCTGTATTCCGTGGACGATCTGGTTGAAGACGAGCATCTGCAAGCCACCGGCTTCGTGCACACGCTGGAACACCCCACCGAGGGCCGCTTGCGCACGCCAGCGCCGCTGGGGCGCTACGACGGCACGCCCACGGCCATACGCCACCCGGCACCGCGCCTGGGCGAGCACAGCCGCGAAATCTTGCGCGAAGCGGGCTGCACCGATGCCGAGATCGACGCACTGATCGCCGCGCGCGCCACCCAAGAAGGAGCCTCTTGATGGATTTCGAATTTTCATCCGACCAATTGGCCTTGCGCGACGCCATAGGCCGCGTTTGCGAACGATTCCCCGACGAATACTGGCTGGAGCGCGATCGCGACGGCGGCTTTCCGCACGACTTTCATGCCGCCCTGGCCAACGACGGCTGGCTGGGCATTGCCATGCCCCAGGAATATGGCGGTGCCGGGCTGGGCATGACCGAAGCGGCCCTGATGATGCAAACCGTCGCCGCCTCGGGGGCCGGGTTCACCGGCGCCTCGGCAGTGCACATGAATATTTTCGGCCTGAACCCGGTGGTGGTATTCGGTACCGACGAGCAGCGCGGCCGCTGGCTGGAACCCCTGATCGCCGGCCGCGAGAAAGCCTGCTTCGCGGTCACCGAACCCGATGCCGGCCTGGACACCACCAAGCTCTCGACCCGGGCCGAGCGCCACGGCGATGAATACGTGGTGCAGGGCCGCAAGATCTGGATATCCACCGCGCAAGTTGCCCACAAGATGCTGCTGTTGGCACGCACCACGCCACTGGCCGACGTGGCCAAGCCCACCCAGGGCCTGTCGCTCTTCTATACCGACCTGGACCGCAACAAGGTCGAGGTGCGCGAGATCGAGAAAATGGGCCGCAAGGCGGTCGACTCGAACATGCTGTTCATCGACGGGCTGCGCATCCCGGTGGCCGACCGTATCGGCGAAGAGGGCCGTGGCTTCGAGTACATACTGCATGGCTTGAATCCCGAGCGCATCCTGATCGCCGCCGAAGCGGTGGGCATGGGCCGCGCGGCACTGGACCGGGCAGTACAGTACGCCGGCGAACGCACGGTATTCGGCCGCCCCATCGGCCAGAACCAAGGCATCCAGCATCCGCTGGCACAGGCCTGGATGCAACTCGAGGCAGCCGACTTGATGGTATTCAAGGCCGCCAGCCTGTATGACGCCGGCCTGTCCTGCGGGCCTTACGCCAACAGCGCCAAATACCTGGGCGCCGAGGCCGGCCACAACGCCTGCCAGACCGCCGTGCTGACCCTGGGGGGCATGGGGTATGCCAAGGAATATCACGTGGAACGGCTGTTGCGAGAAAGCTATATCCCGCGGATTGCGCCGGTCAGCCCGCAATTGATCATGTGCTTCATTGCCGAGAAGGTGCTTGGCTTGCCCAAGTCTTACTAGCTCGGGCTCATTCAGCGCTTTTGTTGCTGGAAGGCATGGTTTTTCTGCCGTCGGGCCGGGGGCCTGGTGGCTGGTTCGGCTTCACGTGCAAGGCCGCGCAGGGCGGCCTACACCTTGCCCGACAACCGCCACCGATTCACCCCCGCTGCTCAAGCGCGGTACAAGCCGCCCGCAAGATGCGGGCGTATTCTTCTTGTTGGGGCTCGATGCGGTAGATGGGGCCGCCCACCGAGATGGCATAGATTTCCCCCGATAGCGTCACGGGCCAGGCAATGGCACAGACATCGGGAATGGACTCGCCCAGGTTCATGAACCAGCCTCGCTGGCGCGACAATTCAAGGTCGGCGTCGACCGCCTGGGGCGAGTCCAGCGTACGTTCGTTGTGGCGGGTCAGCGCACGGCGGGCCAGCAAGGCGTGGCGGGCGTCGGGGTCCAGCATCGAAATCAGGGCCTTGCCCAGCGAATTGGCATGCAGCTCGCGGAATTCGCCCGCCACCGGCGCATACCGGATGGTGTGAGGAGAATCGAGCACTTCCAGGTACACCACCCGGCCCTCGCCACTGAGCTTGCCGAACACCACGGTTTCCTGGGTGGCGTCGCGCAATTCGACCAGGCTGGGATAAACCCGGTCCAGCACCGGATCGGCGCGGGCAATACGCTGCGCCATGGCCAAGAGGCGCCCGGTGGGATAGTACCCCTGGCGCCGGCCGGTCTCGTACAGATAACCCAGGTCGGACAAGGTACGGATCAGCGCCAGGCAACTGGAAACGGGTACTTCGAGCAGCCGCGCCAGTTCGGACAACGGCAAGGCGCGCCGTTCGCGGGCGTAGGTCTCGATGATTTCGATGACTCGCAGGGCCGTCTTGACGCTCATGGGCTCGGGGCTAGGTGAAAGGCAAGAACCGTTGCACGGGCGTATACCTAAAGTTTCGCCCGGGGGTGCCGTTATGGTAGCTGAGAAATTCCCGCAAACCCTCGCTCGAGCGCCCCTGGCGTTCATTCGACAGGAGTGACCATGGCTGTCAGCCCGCTCGCCCCCGCCCCTCTTGCGCTGCCCGCCGTGGCCGTCGCGCCGGCTCCGCCAGAGCCGGCTGTGGCCGTGACCCCAGCGGCTCCATCGACCGATAGCGGCGGCGCGCAAGATGCGGCGGCGGGCACCGGCCAGCCGCCCCTGCCGCTGGAACGCGCGCTGCAAGAAATCAACCAGCAATTGCGCGCCTGGAAAACCCAGTTGCAGTTCGAGATCGACCCGGACGTCCACCAGGTGGTGGTCAGCATCGTCGACTCGGAAACAGGAGACAAGATCCGCACCATTCCGTCCGAAGCGCTGTTGCGTATCGCCCGGATGATCGTGCAAATGCAGGGCAATGCCGTACAGACCACAGCCTGAAAGCGGCAAAGTAGGCCGCCGTTGTGCCCTTGCCCGGCCAATCGCGCAGTACGGCGTTTTGACAGAATCGCATAGCTCGTAAGGAACACACCATGGCCTCTATCACTTCGCTCGGTTCCGGGTCTGGCTTGACCAACCTGGAAGACATGCTTGACCAGTTGCAGAAGGCTGAAGAGACCCGGCTGACGCAGATCACCACCCGGCAGTCCAGCTTCAAGACGCGCATCTCTGCCTACAGCAAGATCCAGAGCGCCGTGGAAGCCGTGCAGAAGGCGGCCGCGGCACTGGGCGATTCGGCCACGCTGGGCGCGGTCAAGAGCTCGGTCAGCGGCGAAGGGCTGACGGCAAAGACCGCCGCCGGCGCGGTAGCCGGCAACTACAAGATAAGTATTACCGAGCTGGCCGCCGCGCAGACCCTGAAATCGGGAGCCGTGAGCGACCGCACCGAAAAGATGGGCACTGGCGGCAGTATCCAGATCACGCTGGAAGGCGACGAAAATGAAACCGTCAGCATCGAGCTGGGGTCGGATACCTCGCTGAACGGCGTGGCCAAGGCCATCAACAGCAACGACCAGGCGGGGGTGCGCGCCACCATCATTACCGATGGCAATGGCGAAAGCTACCTGATGCTGACCAGCAAGACCACTGGCGAAGACGCGGCGATACGCAGCATCACCTCGGACAACGGCGCGGTCCAGGATGTGGTGGGCTACCAGGCAGGCAGCGCCTCGCCCATGAGCGAACAGGAGCCTGCCCGGAATGCCCTGATCACCATCAACGGCATCACGGTGGAAAGCCAGTCCAACACCATCAGCGATGCCATCGATGGCATCACGCTGGAGCTCACTGCCACCACCGAACCCGACAAGTTCATCAACGTGTCGGTCACCAACGACCCATCGGTGCTGTCCAAGGCCGCGAAGTCGTTCGTGGATGCCTACAACAGCCTGCAGTCGACCATCGTCGACCTGACGGCCTTCGATGTCAGCACGGAATCGCAAAGCGCGCTGACCGGCGACGGCACGACCCGCAACATTCAATCCACCATGGCAGCCGCATTGAGGGTCGTGGGCGGCGAAGGCACGGTGCGTACGCTGAGCCAGATCGGCATCACCACCAACCCCACCACGGGCAAGCTGGAACTCGACCAGACCAAGCTGGACAAGGCCCTGGCCGACAATCCGGCCGATGTGTCGCGCCTGTTTGGCGGTGCCGGCGGTCTGGCGGAAAAAATGAAGGCCGCCACCGACAACATCCTGGGCAGCGACGGCGCGATCAAGGCACGCACCGACGGCCTGCAGGACACCGTCGATTCGCTGCAAGACCAATACGACCGCACCAAAATATCCATCCAGGCAACCATGGACAACTATCGTGCGCAATTCACGCGACTCGATGCGCTGGTAGCGCAGATGAACGGCATCAGCAGCTACCTGACGCAGCAGTTCGAAGCCATGTCCAAGCAAAGCTGATTCCACCATATACGCAGGCTGTAGACCATGACTTACGCCGCTCGCCGCCCCGCGGGCCATTCCGCCCGCTCTTACACCGATATCGGCCTCGAGACGCAAGTCTTGAGCGCCAGCCCGCAACGACTGATCACGCTGTTGTTCGATGGCGCCCGCGCAGCCATTGCCCAGGCCCGCCTGCATTTGCAGGCCGGCCGGATAGCCGAGCGCGGCGCGGCCATCTCCAAGGCTACCCGCATCGTGGATGAAGGCCTGAAAACCGGCCTGAACCTGGAGGCCGGCGGCGAAATGGCGGCCAACCTGGCCAACTTGTATGACTACATTGTCCGCACCCTGCTGTTGGCGAACCTGAAAGGCGATGTGGCGCAGTTGGATACCGCCGATCGCCTGCTGGCCGAACTGGCCCAAGCATGGCAAGCGGCCAACGATCCTCCCGCCGTCCCCGTGCCGGCCTGACCCTGACTCACGGCCGCATCGCAGCCGTATCGCCTCTTGCGCGAGACCTTACCCCTATGACGTCCGCTCCCCGGCCCTCTCCTGTCCTGGATATCTACCGGGAAATCGCCAACCTGACCGGCGAAATGCTCGCGGCCGCCCAGGCGGGCGATTGGAGCGCCGTCTTGGTCCTGGGCCAACGCTATTGCGAATGGGTCGAGCAGTTGCGCCGCATCGACTCCATGATGCCGCTGGACAATGCGGGCCGCGAAGCCAAGTACGAACTGCTGGTGCGCATCCTGCAAAACGATGCCGCCACGCGCGACCTGGCCGTTCCCCAGATGGCGCGCCTGACGGACCTGCTGGGACGCATGAAACGCCAGCAATCGCTGCTGTCCACATACGGCGCACGGGCCTCGGCGGCATGAAGCCGGCGCGCAGCCCCCGGGCCACTGAAGGACAGCACGCATGAGCGTCGGCCCCTCGGCGCTGGGTACCGTATTGGTGCAGCGGTTGGATGCCGTGCTAGGCACGACGATGGCGGCGCACGCCAACCTGATTACCGGCGCGCGCGCGAACGCGGTGATGCAGCCCGGCGAAGCGGTGCGCCCCGGCCAGACCGACGCCGCCGGCCGCGCGCCGCGCCAGCCGGTCGACCCGGCCGGGGCTGGCGGCGAGCGCGGCAACACCGTTCCCGACGCCAAGAATGCCGACGCGCTGGAGCGCGCCGCGCGCACGCTGGTGACGCGCAGCGACACGACCACGTCGGCGCCCACTACGCTGGGCCAGACCGCGCGCACCATCCTGGCCTTGCTGGCGCTTTATCCCGACCAGGCGCCAGCCGCCCAAGGCAAAGCCCCGCTCTGGCAGCCCGCGCCCCAGCCCGACACCCCGGCGACGGCGCGGCCGGGCACAGGTGACGCCACCCGCCCCGCGCCCGCCATGGGCACGCGTGCCGATCCGACCACGGCAAGCCGCGCCGAGCCGCAAGCCATGGCACAGGCCGCACGCGCGGGAAGCCATGCCCTGCCAATGCCCCCTGCCGCCATGCTGGCGGGCGCCTTGCGCCAGGCGCTGCAAGGCAGCGGCCTGTTCTATGAATCGCACCTTGGCGACCTGGCATTCGGCCAACGCACGGTCGACCAGGTCCGCAGCGAACCCCAGGCCTCGCTGCCGCGCCCACCCGCCACGCCGACGGCCTTCGAGAACCGGTCGGGCCAGGCAGCCCCGGCGGCGTCGGCAGCGGGCGAAATGCCCGGCGCCGGCAGCAGCCATGGCGCAAGCTCGGCCGGCACGCACTTGTCCGCACCCGCAGGGATACATCCCGACGCTGCGCCGCTGGTACGCCAGCAGCTCGACATTCTGGCCAACCAGGCGCTGGCCTGGCAGGGCGAGGCCTGGCCCGGCACGCCAATGGAATGGGAAGTCCGCCGCGACGCCCGCGAAGGCGCCGCCGAAGCCGAGACGCATTGGGCCACGCGCCTGAAGCTGGAGCTGCCTCGCCTGGGTCTGGTCGAGGCGCGTCTGAGCCTGGCCGGCGACGAACTGGTCATGCAACTGGTCGCGCCCCGCAGCGCACGCGAGATCAACGGCGCGGCCCAGGCCCTGCGCGACGGCCTGCAGCGCGCGGGCCTGACGCTCAGCCACCTGTCGGTGGGCGCGGTCGCGCCGCAACCAGGCGACGCACATCCATGACTCGCAACGATCCGGATGCCGCCAATCCGCACCGCGGCGCTGCGGTTGCGCTAAGCTACGGTGAGCACGACACGGCGCCGCGCGTCGTGGCCAAGGGATACGGCCAGATCGCCGACACCATCGTGCGTACCGCGCGCGAACACGGCCTGTATGTGCACGAGTCGCGCGAACTTGTAGGACTGCTGATGCAGGTGGATCTGGATGCGCACATTCCGCCGCAGCTTTATGCTGCCGTGGCCGAGTTGCTGGCCTGGCTTTATCGCCTGGAAGCCGGCGTATCGCCGGATGGCAATGGCTCGCCCGTCGCGCCAGCAACGCCCTGAGACGCCGATTCCGCCATGAAGTCCGTAACCACCGGCGCGTTGATCAACCGCACCGACGAAATCCGTTCGGTGTTGCGGGAACTGATGCATCCGGACAGCCGCGTGCTCGTCTGCGCCACCAGCGCAGGGCAAGACCATCATTCCTGCGAAGCACGCATACTGGGCCCCGATTGGCAACTGCGGCATTTTTTCTGGCGGCCGCACGAGCTCGATGTCTTCGAGGCCCACTTGCGCGCCAGTCCCGCCCTGCATGGGGTCATGCTTGATTTCACGGCCACCACGCCGGACGGCGACGACATCCGCTTCCGGGTATCGCGCCCGCTGGTCATGCACTTTGCCGACAGCAGCGCCGCCATGCTGTCCGGTTTTCCAGACATGATCTGGTACCAGGGGGTGTCCGCGCCGGCCGATATCTAGGGCGGCGCGGCTACACGGCCATGGAAGAAATCTCTTTGTAGGCCGCCACCAGGCGGTTGCGTACCTGCACGGCGGTCTGGAAGGCGATCGCACTCTTCTGCAGGTCGATCATCACGTTGTTGAGCGAAATGTCCGGCGCGCCCAGTTCGTAGGCCTTGGCCTGGTTGCTGGCGGCGGTCTGGGTTGCCGAAATGCGCTGCACCGAGCGGTGCAGCTCGGCGGCAAAGCTGGTGTGCGCGGGCGCCAGGTCACTGACACTGGCGCCATTGTTCTGCGCGGCATGCACGACGGCGCGCATCTGCTGCAGCATGCTTTCAATACCCGACAAACCCGACACCGCCATGGCCTAGCTTCCTTGCGTCCAGAACACGATAAGGCTGCAAGACTACGCGCGGACACGCGCATCCATAGCCTGCAATAGCCGGCAAAACACCCGACAGTTCGCCGCATGCCCATCAGCCGGCACCCCGGCGCCGAACGGCCCGGAAACGCGCGACACATAGGGAACAAGTAACGCCAAAAACCGGCTGTTTTCATCGATTGGGAAGCCCGGGGCGGCCGCCATAATTCACGCTCCCCCGATACCAAGCATGTTGCATGCGTAACTTGCCTCTTCTGCCCATGTTGTACGCCTTGATGCTCCGCGAAGCTTGCCGGAGCCCCCGATGAACCAGCAGGCCACCCTGAGCACGTCATTGCTGGCCAAGTTCCCGATGCTGGAAAAAGTGCGCGCGCTGCCCAAGCCATTGTTGCTGGGTGCCGCTGCCGCGCTGGTGGCAATCGTGGTCGTGCTGGCAATGTGGAGCCGCGGCCCCGAGTACAAAGTGCTGTTCGCCAACCTGGACGACCGCGATGGCGGCGCCATCGTCAGCGCGCTGGGCCAGATGAACGTACCGTACCAGTTCAGCGGCGACGGGCGGGCCCTGCTGGTCCCGGCCGACCGCGTGTACGACATCCGCATGCAATTGGCCAGCCAGGGCCTGCCGCGCGGCGGCTCGGTGGGCTTCGAATTACTGGACAATACCCGCTTCGGCGCCAGCCAGTTCGCCGAGCAGGTCAATTACCAGCGGGGCCTGGAGGGAGAACTGGCCCGCTCGATCGAGGCCATGAACACAGTGCAGAGCGCCCGCGTGCACCTGGCGCTGCCGCGCCAGTCGCTTTTCGTGCGCGATCGCCAGGCACCCACGGCCTCGGTGCTGCTGCACCTGTATCCCGGCCGCAGCCTCAGCGACGCGCAAGTGGCCGCGGTGGCCTGGCTGGTGGCATCCAGCGTACCGGACCTGACCGCCGAGAACATTTCCGTCGTCGACCAGAATGGCCGCCTGCTATCGGCGCCGTTGGGCGAAGGACGGGGCATGGACGCCGACCAGTCGCGCTTGCGGCGCGACATCGAGCAACGCACCGTCGAACGCATTCTCACGATTCTGAATCCCCTGGTCGGGCCCGGCAACGTCCAGGCCCAGGCCAGTGCCGAGGTAGATTTCGCGCGGCGCGAGCAAACCTCGGAAGTTTATCGTCCCAACCAGGACCCCGGCCAGGCAGCCGTGCGCAGCAAGCAAACCAGCGATTCGCTGCAGACCGGCGTCGATCCTGCCCAAGGCGTGCCCGGCGCGCTCAGCAACCAGCCGCCCGCGGCCGCCCAGGCGCCCATCGTCAACCCGCCGGCCGCGCCCCAGGCGGCCCAGGCTGGCCAAGCGGGCCAGAGCGCCGCTCAGGCCACGACCAGCCAGGCCGCAACGCAGTTGCCCAGCAACAATCGCAGCGACGCCACCATCAACTACGAGGTCGACCGCACCATCAGCCATGTGAAGCAACCGGTGGGCCTGCTCAAGCGCCTGTCAGTAGCCGTGGTGGTGAACTATCTGCCCGACGCCAGCGGTGACCTGCAACCCCTGCCGGAAGAAGAACTGACCAAACTGACCAATCTGGTGCGCGAAGCCATGGGCTATTCGGAATCGCGCGGCGACTCGCTGAACCTGGTCAACAGCCAATTCAACGACCAGCCCGTGCAGCCGCCCTTCTACCGCGACCCCGAGCTGATCGACCTGGTCAAGACCGTGCTGGCCTGGGTGCTGGGCCTGGCGCTGGCCCTGTGGCTGTACCGCAGGCTGCGGCCCGCGGTGGTCAATTACCTGTACCCGCCGGTCGACCCCGAGGAAGTGGAGGCACGCCGCCAGGACGCGCAGCGCGAAGCCCAGGCAGCCGCCCGCGCCAAGGAAGTCGACCGCTACGAAGACAATATGCAGCGCGCCCGCGACATGGCCAACAAAGACCCGCGCGCTGTCGCCATGGTGATGCGTGCCTGGATGACCAAAGATGAGAAATGACGGAAAGCCGCTGGACGGGGTCACACGCAGCGCGGTCCTGATGCTGTCGCTGGGCGAGGACGCCGCGGCAGAAGTCTTCAAGTACCTGACGGCGCGCGAAGTGCAGCAGGTGGGCGCCTCGATGGCCAACCTGAAGCAGGTCACGCGCGGCGACGTTGCCGTGGTGCTGGAGGAATTCCGCCAGGAAGCCGACCAGTTCATGGCCGTCACGCTGGGATCGGACGAATACATCCGCACCGTGCTCACCAAGGCCCTGGGCAGCGATCGCGCCGCCGGCCTGATCGAAGACATCCTGGAGGCCGGTGAAGGCGCCAGCGGCATCGATGCCCTGAACTGGCTCGACCCGCACACCGTGGCCGAACTGATCGGCGACGAACATCCGCAGATCATTGCCACCATCCTGGTACACCTGGAACGCGACCGCGCGGCCGGCGTGCTGGCCCTGCTGACCGACCGCTTGCGCAACGACGTCATGCTGCGCATCGCCACTTTCGGCGGCGTGCAGCCGGCGGCACTGTCGGAACTGACCGACGTGCTCAATTCGGTGCTGGCCGGCCAGGGTGCCAAGCGCAGCAAGATGGGCGGCGTGCGCACCGCGGCCGAGATCCTGAACATGATGAGTTCGGCCGACGAAGAAGCCGTGGTGGAAAGCCTGCGCGAGCGCGACAACGACCTGGCGCAGAAGATCATCGACGAGATGTTCGTGTTCGACAACCTGGTCGACGTGGAAGATCGCGCGCTGCAACTGATCCTGAAGGAAATCGACAACGACAGCCTGATGGTGGCCCTGAAGGGCGCTTCGGAGGAACTGCGCAACAAGTTCCTGCGCAATATGTCCAGCCGCGCCGCCGACATCCTGCGCGAAGACCTGGAAGCGCAGGGCCCGATCCGCATGTCCAAGGTCGAGTCCGAGCAGAAGAAGATCCTGCAGATCGCACGTCGACTGGCCGAAAGCGGCCAGATCGTGCTGGGCAACCAGGGAGACGACGCTTATGTCTGACCCCCGCCGGGTCGTGCCGGACGCCCTGCCCCGCACCGCCTGGCGGCGCTGGCAGATGTCGTCGTTCGACCTGCCGGTGGAAGATGCCGTCGAAGTCATGCCCCAACCCGAGCCCGAACCCGGGCCGGACCCCGAGATACTGCTGCGCGAAGCGCGTGCGCAGGCCCAGGCCAGCGGCCGCCGCGAGGGGCTGGAGCAAGGCCGCGAGCAAGGCCTGCTCGAAGGCCGCCAGGCCGGCCACGAAGAAGGCCTGGCCGCTGGCCGCGAGGCTGGCTACCAGGAAGGATTGGCCCAGGGCCGCGAGCAGGCGCGCCAGGAAGCGCTGCAACTGCATGCCCTGGCCGATGCATGCGGCGCCTCGCTGGCGGCGCTGGAGGCGCAGATGGGCCAGGCGCTGTTGACGCTGGCACTGGATATCGCCGGACAGGTCCTGCGCACCACGCTGGCCGGGCAGCCCGAGACCATGCTGGCCGCCGTGCGCGAAGTACTGCACATCAACCCTGCCGCAAGCGGCGCCATGCGGCTGTGGGTGCATCCCGCCGATCTCGATCTGGTGCGCCTGCACCTGGCCGAAGAATTGCGCGAAGGCCACTGGCGCGTGCTGGCAGACGAATCCATTGCGCGCGGCGGCTGCCGTGCCGAGACACCGTATGGCGATATCGACGCGACGCTGCAGACGCGCTGGCGCCGCATCGCGGCCTCGCTGGGGCGCAGCGCCGCATGGGAGCCCGAGGCATGAGCACCGCCGCCGCAACCGCGCCAGTGATCGAGCGCTGGGCAACCCAGCTGCGCATCGGATCGATACGCGCCGGTTCGACCGAGCCGTGGCTGGCCAGCGGCCGCATTACCCGTGCCACCGGCCTGGTGCTGCATGCCACCGGACTGCGCCTGCCCGTGGGCGCCGCCTGCCGCATCGAGATCGCACGCGGCCATGACCACTGGGCCGATGCCGAAGTCGTGGGCTTCGACGGCCACACGCTGTACCTGATGCCGCAAGCCGATATTTCGGGCCTGCCGCCGGGCGCGCGCGTGGTGCCCGGCGAACCGCCCTTACAACGCGCCATTCCCTTGCCGCGCAAGCCGGAACTCAACGGCAATGCCAAGCCCCAGCTGGGCCGCCATCTGCCGGTGGGCAATGCCCTGCTGGGCCGCGTGCTCGACGGTGCCGGCCGGCCGCTGGACAGCCTGGGCCCCCTGACTGGCGCCGAGCTGGCGCCCCTGTCGGCGCTGCCCATCAACCCCTTGTCGCGCGCCCCGATCGACACCGTGCTGGACGTGGGCGTGCGCGCCATCAATGGTTTGCTGACCGTCGGCCGCGGCCAGCGCATGGGCTTGTTCGCCGGGTCTGGCGTGGGCAAGAGCGTGCTGCTGGGCATGATGGCGCGCTATACGCGCGCCGACGTGATCGTGGTGGGCCTGATCGGCGAGCGTGGCCGCGAGGTAAAGGAATTCATCGAGCACAACCTCGGACCCGACGGGCTGGCGCGTTCAGTGGTGGTAGCCGCCCCGGCCGACGTATCGCCATTGCTGCGCTTGCAAGGCGCCGCCTACGCCACCCGCCTGGCCGAGCACTTCCGCGACCAGGGGCTGGACGTGCTGCTGATCATGGATTCGCTGACCCGCTTTGCCATGGCGCAGCGCGAGATCGCCCTGGCCATCGGCGAGCCACCCGCCACCAAAGGCTACCCGCCATCGGTGTTCGCGCGCCTGCCTGCCCTGGTCGAGCGGGCCGGGATGGGCGCGCCCGGACCCAGCGGCAAAGCCGGTTCGATTACCGCGTTCTATACCGTACTGGCCGAAGGCGACGACCAGCAAGATCCGATTGCCGATTCCGCGCGCGCCATCCTGGACGGGCACGTCGTGCTGTCGCGCCACCTGGCCGAGGCCGGCCACTATCCCGCCATCGATATCGAAGCGTCGATCTCGCGCGCCATGACCTCGCTGATCCCCAATGCGCAATACGCCGTCGTGCGTCGCTTCAAGCAGACCTTGTCGCGCTACCAGCGCAATCGCGACCTGATCGCGGTGGGCGCCTACACCGCGGGCAACGACCCCCAGCTGGATGACGCCATCGCCCGCTATCCGCGCCTGGAGGCGTTCCTGCAGCAGGACATCGGCGACAGCGTGGGCTATGACGCCGCTGTCGATCAATTGCGTGCTGCGTTCGAGACCAAGGAAACCTATGCCTAGCCAATTGCCCCTGGACACCCTGATCGGCCTGGCCAAAGAAAGCAGCGACGAGGCCGCGCGCGTGCTGGGCCGGCTCAATGCCGAGCGCAACCACGCCGAACAGCAGCTTTCGATGCTGCAGGATTACAGGCAGGATTATCTGGAACGGCTGCAAGCGGCCATGCAATCGGGCATGTCGGCCGCCGATTGCCACAACTACCAGCGCTTCATCGGTACCCTGGATGACGCCATCGGCCAGCAAACGGCCGTGCTGCGCCAGGCCGATACCCACCTGACGCATGGCCGCACCCACTGGCAGCAACAACAGCGCCGCCTCAATTCCTTCGATGCGCTGGCAGAGCGCGAACGACGTGCCCTGGCAGTGCAGGAAGCGCGCCGCGAACAGCGCGCCAGCGACGAATTCGCCTCTCGCATGGCCTGCCGCCAGGCCGAAGCGTACTAGGGCCTGTTTACCCTAACCGACCGCCGATCAGGATGTCCCCATGACCGCGACTTCGCCCACCCCATTGCTTGTTCCCGCCGCCCCGCCGGCCCAGCCCAGGCGCAACGCCGTTGCGGGCGCCGGCCAGAAAGCAGACAGCTTCGCGCAGCAATTGGCCCGCCAGCGCAACAACGCCGCGGCCGGCGCGCGCCCGGACAGCAACGCCCCGGCCAGGACAACCGGAGGCAAGCCGGCAGGCAACACGGCAGGCGCCCAGGAACCCGTCGCCGAGGGACAGAATGATGCCCAGCTTGCCGACCCTGCCACCGTCGCAGCCGCCGGCGCCGCGGCTGTCCAGGTCCAGGCGCAGCCCTTGCCGGCCCCGCCCGCGGGCTTGCCCGCGCAGGCACTTGAGATCGCCGCGCAGGCCGCCCAGTTGCAGCAAGCGATACCGCCCGGCGCCACGCCGGGTGCCAGTGCCAGTGTCGATGCTGCTGCAACGCCGGGCCTGCCGGCGGCACCGGCGACTGCCATCTCGGTCGACACGGCCGGCGCGGCGGTTGCGCAAGCATCTGCCCCGCTGCCGGCCGCCACGACGCCAGCCAGGACGGCCGCACCGCATGCGGCAGCATCGGCTATCGCCAGCGTGCCCGACGCGCGTGCCACAGCCCGCGATGCACGTGCCGCGCCGACGCCCGCCCCCCATCTTGCCGCCACGACATTCGAGAACCTGGTCCAGGCCGATGGCGAGGCCGACGCCGCTTTGCGCAGCGCAGCCGGCAATCCGCCGCTGGCCGGCACGAGTGGCCTGTCCGCCCACGCGGCCGGCACCGAGGCCGCCGCCGGCCTGGTCGCCGCCACGCCGCTGTTGGCCGCCCGCCCGGACACCGCGGCCTTGCTGCCACCCGGCGCCGGCCCCTTGGCGCTGGGCATAGGCACGCCCGTCGCAGCCACGCCTGCCTGGGGCACCGACCTGGGCCGCCAACTGGTCATATTGAGCCACGACGCCACGCAAGGCCGGCAGACCGCCGAACTCCGGCTGGACCCTCCCGATCTGGGGCCGTTGCGCGTCATGCTCAGCGTCACTGACGGCGTGGCCAGCGCCAGCTTTGTATCGGCCCATGCAGCGGTACGCCATGCGGTCGAAGCCGCGCTACCGCAACTGCAGCAGGCCCTGGCCCAGGCCGGCCTGTCGCTGGGGCAGGCCAACGTGGGCGAACATGGCGGGCAGTCCGGTTTCGACATGCAGCAACACAACAGCCGCGGCCAAGGGCAAGGCGGTGGCGGGGATGGCCAGGCTACCGTGGCGCTTGCCTCGCAGGTGCCCGCCGCGGCACGCCGCGGCGACGGCCTGGTCGACACTTTCGCCTGAATCCTGCCGCGGCACCGCGCGCGGCTGGGGCGTATGGGCATGGCGCACCGCGCGCCCTGTCGCAATAGCCTGAGATACGCGGCTTTCGTGCTGTTTTTCGCCGGCAATCCTCCGTGGACTTTGCGGCAGAATCCCTTCATTCCCTAGTATCGATACCCTGATGGCCACTACCAAGACTTCTTCCACGCCGGCGCGCAGCAGCCTGCCGCTGCGCGCATCCGGCGGCAGCCCGATCCTGCGCGGCCTTTTGTGGCTGATGGTATTGGCCACCGTTGCGGCAGCCAGCATTGCCGGCACCTGGTTCATCATGCATCGTCAGTACGCCGAATCGGCGGCGCCGGTGCGCCTGGGCGTGGGCAAGCCTGGCGCCGAACCGGCACAAACCATATTCGTCGTGCCGCCGGCCGCGCCGGCACCGGTGCCGGCGCCCATCTTCATCCCGCTGGAAGCCTTTACGGTCACGCTGCAAAGCGCCGACAGCGAACGCATCCTGCACGTGGGCATCACCCTGCGCGCGGGCGATGAACAAACCCGCATGCGCATCGAGAAGTACATGCCCGAGGTACGCAGCCGCATCCTGATGGTGCTGTCGTCGCAGCCGCCGGCGGCGGCCCAGTCGCCGCAAGGCAAGACCGACATGGCGCATGCCATCGTGGCCGCCGTCAACCAGCCGTTCTCGCCCTTGCCCGATGGCCAGCACGTCAGCGACGCCTTGTTCACCGCGTTCGTGGTGCAGTAAGCATGGCCTACGAGGCGTTTCTTTCGCAGGATGAGGTCGATGCACTGCTGGCCGGCGTCACCGGCGAGAGCGACAGCAAGACCCGCGACGAAGCCGGCTCGAGCGGCGCGCGTGCCTACGACCTGAGTTCACCCGACCGCGTGGTGCGGCGGCGCATGCAAACGCTGGAGCTGATCAACGAGCGCTTCGCCCGGCACCTGCGGCACCTGCTGTTGAACTTCATGCGGCGCAATGCCGACATCACAGTCGGATCGATCAAGATACTGAAATACGCCGATTTCGAGCGCAACCTGCCGGTGCCCAGCAATCTGAACATGATCCAGATGAAGCCGCTGCGGGGCACAGCGCTGTTCACCTACGACCCCAGCCTGGTGTTCCTGGTGATCGATAGCTTGTTCGGCGGCGACGGCCGCTACCACACGCGTGTGGAAGGCCGCGACTTCACCACCACCGAGCAGCGCATCATCCGCCGGCTGCTGAACCTGACGCTGGAGAGCTACGGCAAATCCTGGGAAGCGGTGTATCCCGTCGAATTCGAGTACGTGCGTTCCGAAATGCACACCAAGTTCGCCAGCATTACCGGCAACAACGAAGTGGTGGTGGTGTCGTCGTTTCACATCGAATTCGGCGCCACCGGCGGCGATCTGAACATCTGCCTGCCCTATTCCATGATCGAGCCGGTGCGCGACCTGCTGACACGGCCGTTGCAGGAAGCCACCCTGGAAGAAGTCGACCAGCGCTGGACCCACCAGTTGTCGCGCCAGGTGCGCAGCGCCGATGTCGACCTGACGGCAGAATTCGCCGCGATCCCGTCATCGATCCGCCAACTGGTGCGCCTGAAAGCCGGCGATGTGCTGCCCATCGAAGTGCCCCAGACGGTGATCGCCAGCGTCAATGGCGTGCCGCTGATGGAATGCGGCTACGGCGTCTTCAACGGCCAGTACGCCTTGCGCGTGCAGAACCTGTTTACCTACGAAAGCGAGACTCACGAGGCCCCCGATCATGACTGACACGAACGAGCCCGGCCAGACCGGTCCTGGTTCGTCTGCCGCCCCGGCCGACGACTGGGCCGACGCGCTTGCCGAGCAATCCGCGGCGGCCCAGCCCCCCACCCAGGCCGACGGCCTGAAACCGCAGGACGACTGGGCCGGCGCCATGGCCGAGCAAGCTGCGGCCACGCCGCCGAACCCCGCGCGCGCAGCCCCGGCGCCGATAGTGCCAACGGCGCCCGCGGCGCCTGCCGCACCCACGGCGCGGCCGGCCGGCAGCTCGGTATTCAAGCCGCTGGCCGACGGCCCGGGCAACACCGGCAACGACATCGACCTGATCATGGACGTGCCTGTCCAGTTGACGGTGGAACTGGGCCGCACCCGCCTTACCATCAAGAACCTTCTGCAACTCGGGCAGGGATCGGTGGTCGAACTCGATGGCCTGGCTGGCGAGCCAATGGACATCTTCGTCAACGGCTACCTGATCGCCCAGGGCGAAGTGGTGGTGGTGGAAGAAAAGTACGGCATACGCCTGACCGACATCATTACGCCGTCCGAGCGCATCAACCGCCTGAACAACCGTCGCTGAACATCATGACGGAGTCTGCCGTGGTGCGCGTGGTGATCGGCTTGCTGCTGGTCTTGGCGGCCATCCTGGCTGCGGCCTGGCTGGCACGCCGCTCCGGCCTGGCCGGCCGCACGCGTAGCGGCCTGCTGCGCCAGGTGGCCTGCGTGCAAGTGGGCCCGCGCCAAAGCGTGACGGTGCTCCAAATCGAAGATACCTGGCTGGTGGTCGGCGTGACGCCCAGCCAGCTCACGCCCCTGCACACGCTGCCCGCGGGCACGGCGCCGCCGGCGCCGGCCGAACTCGGCGCGTTCGCCGGCAAGCTGTCGCAAGCGCTCAAGCGCCGCGGTTGACCCCATTTTGCGTTCCACGATGCCTATCAGCACGCCTTCTGCTCACCGCGGCCGCCGCTTGCCGCTGCTGCTTGCCGGCGCCGCGCTGGCCGGACTGGCCCTGTTGCCGGCCGATGGGGTGGCCCAGGCCACGCTACCGGCACTGACCGCCACGCCAGGCCCCGGCGGCGCGCAGACCTACTCGCTCAGCATGCAGACCCTGCTGCTGATGACCTCGCTGTCGTTCCTGCCGGCAGCGCTGCTGATGATGACCGGCTTCACGCGCATCATCATCGTGCTGGGGCTGCTGCGCAGCGCGCTGGGCACTGCCATGTCGCCGCCCAACCATGTGTTGATCGGGCTGGCCCTGTTCCTGACGTTCTACACCATGTCGCCGGTATTCGACCGCATCTACGCCGAGGCCTATCAACCGCTATCCGAAGGATCGATACCGTTCGAAACCGCGGTCGAGCGCGCCGCCGCGCCGCTGCATACCTTCATGCTGCACCAGACGCGCGAAAACGACCTGACGCTGTTCGCCAACCTGGCCAACCAGCCGGCGCTGGAAGACCCCTCGCAGGTGCCAATGAAGATCCTGGTCCCGGCCTTCATCACCAGCGAACTGAAAACCGCTTTCCAGATCGGTTTCACGATCTTCATTCCGTTCCTGATCATCGACCTGGTGGTGGCCAGCGTGCTCATGGCGCTGGGCATGATGATGGTGCCGCCCGTCACGGTGGCCCTGCCCTTCAAGCTGATGCTGTTCGTGCTGGCCGATGGCTGGAACCTACTGCTGGGTTCGCTGGCCAGCAGTTTCTACCAATGACGGTATCCCGCCATGACTCCTGAAGCCGTCATGTCGATGACCTACCAGGCGATGAAGATCGCCTTGGCGATGGCTGGCCCACTGCTGCTCATCACCCTGGCGGTGGGCCTGGTCATCGCCATATTCCAGGCTGCCACCCAGATCAACGAGATGACGCTGTCGTTCATCCCCAAGCTGCTGGCCATGTGCGGCGTCCTGGTGCTGCTGGGGCCCTGGCTGCTGGGCCTGATGACCGACTACATCCGCCAGCTGCTCAGCCAGATCCCGCTGCTGGTCTCGTAGCCGCGCCTGGACAGACCCGCCCGGCACGCCATGATCGCCTTCACCCAGCAACAGCTCGATGCGTGGCTGCTGCAATTCCTGTGGCCCTTCGTGCGCATCCTGGCGCTGGTGGGCAGCGCGCCGCTGTTCTCGGAATCGACCATCCCGATCCGCGTCAAGGTGGGCCTGGCCTTTGTGCTGACCGTGGCGGTGGTGCCCGGCCTGGAGCCGCCGCCGCCGATTCCCCCGGGCTCGTACGCCGGCCTGTGGCTACTGGGCCAGCAAGTGCTGATCGGCGTCGCCATGGGGTTCACCATGCGCATCGTCTTCGCGGCGGTGCAGACGGCCGGTGAATTCGTGGGACTGCAGATGGGGTTGTCGTTTGCCTCGTTCTTCGATCCGGGCACCGGTGCCAACACGGCCGTGCTGTCGCGCCTGTTCAACATCGTGGCCATGCTGGTCTTCCTGGCGCTGGACGGCCACTTGCTGGTGCTGGCCGCGCTGGTACGTTCGTTCGACACCCTGCCCCTGGCCTTGATCGCGCTGGACCGCAATGGCTGGGGTATCCTGGCGCAGTGGGGCCAGACCATTTTTGTATCGGGCCTGCTGCTGGCCCTGCCGCTGATCTGCGCATTGCTGACCATCAACCTGGCCATGGGAATCTTGAACCGCGCGGCGCCACAGTTGTCGGTGTTTGCCGTGGGGTTTCCGGTCAGCCTGATTACTGGGTTGTTGTTGCTGGCCGTGGTGTTGCCGCAGGCGGCGCCGTTCCTGGAAGGCTTGCTGCGGGACGGGCTGCGGACCGTCAGCGAGGTGGTGGCGGGGCTGGCGGGGCAATAAGGGCGAGTTGTCCATCAGTCTTGCAGCCAGGTACCTTCCCTGCAAGTTGGCAAAAAAAAGCGCCGGAAACCAGCGCGATGTGGGGGAGTCTGGCGGGTCTGTTTATGACTGGGCCACCATGGGTGCCGCGTAATTGCCCGTCAGTTGCTGAGCCGGCACCTCGATGACCTCGCCCGCGATGATCTTGAACACCGACACCGCCTCGGCCAGCCGCTGCGCCTGCTCCTGCAGCGAACCCGCCGCCGCCGCGGCCTCTTCCACCAGCGCCGCGTTCTGCTGCGTCACCTCGTCCATCTGCGACACCGCTCGGTTCACCTGGTCGATACCGCCCGACTGCTCTTCCGAGGCCGCCGAGATCTCGCCCATGATGTCCGTCACCCGCTTGACCGAGGCCACGATCTCCTGCATCGTCGCGCCCGCGCGCTCGACCTGCTGCGAACCCGTGCCCACCTTGCTGACCGAGTCCTCGATCAGCACCTTGATCTCTTTGGCCGCCTGCGCGCTGCGCTGCGCCAGCGAACGCACCTCGC
>NZ_JAHUWT010000005.1 GCF_019218885.1 Bordetella sp. BOR01
GCCGAGGCGGCACCGCCCGCCGCGCCTGCCGCCCGCGCCGCTGCGCCATCCGCACCAGCCCCGGCTGCGCCACCGCCGGCCGACCCGCCACGTGCCGCCGCCATCCCCGCCGCTGCTCCCGCCGTAGCCTCTGCCGCTCCGGTTGCCGCCGTACCCAGCGCCGCACCCATCGTCACGCCAAGCGCCGAACCGGCCGCGCCGGTGCAAGCCCCAGCCGCCGGTACGCCGCCCTGGGAAGACCTGCCGGCCACGCCGCCATCGAACTCCCCAGTGGCAGCCGCACCCAAGACACCCACGGCCGCCGCGCTGGCCGTCACTCCGCCCGCCGCACAGGCCAAGGCCCTGCCGCCAGACGCCGATGGCGGGCCGCCAGCGTGGGTCGATGAAGACATTCCCGATGAAGCCGAAGGCGGCTACGTGCCCGCGGCCGAATTCACCGCCGATCCCGACGACGAATTCGAAACCCTGGCCACAGAGGTTTCCGCTGCCGAACTGGCGCCCGCGCCCCGGCCGCAGCAGGCCCCGCGCCGTGCCCGGCAGGCCACCGCGCGGCTCGACAAGATGTCGGCCGCCGACTGGCCGGGCCTGGCCGCACGCCTGCCCGTCACCGGCCTGGCCGCCGAACTGGCGCGCCAAAGCGAATGGACCGGCGTGCAAGGCGATGCCGTGGTGCTGCGCGTAGCGGTCAAGACCCTGGCCGAAAGCGAAAGCCGCGTGCGCCTGCAAACCGTGTTGTGCGAACATTTCGGGCAAGGCCTGCGCCTGGAAATCGAAGTCGGCGCCACCGGCGACGCCACCGCGCATGCGGTGGCCCAGATCGAACGCGCCGCGCGCCAGCAGGCTGCCGAAGACGCGGTGGCCGTCGATCCCTTCGTGCAGGCGCTGCGGGCCGATTTCGGCGGCCGCGTGGTGCCGGGGTCGGTGCGCGCCGTCGATCCTTCCGCGTAGCCAGCCCCCGGGGCCATTATTCCGATCCTCGCGAAATTCTCTCAATCAAGGAAGCTTCCATCATGATGAAAGGACAACTTGCCGGCCTGATGCGCCAAGCGCAGCAGATGCAGGAAAACATGAAGAAGGCCCAGGACGCCCTGGCCGAGATCGTCGTCGAAGGCGAGTCGGGCGGCGGCCTGGTCAAGGTTTCCATGACCTGCCGCCACGACGTCAAGCGCGTGGCCATCGACCCCAGCCTGCTGGCCGACGACAAAGACATGCTCGAAGACCTGGTGGCGGCCGCCTTCAACGACGCCCTGCGCAAGGCCGAGACCACCTCGCAGGAAAAGATGGCCGGTGTCACGGCAGGCATGCCGCTGCCGCCGGGCATGAAGCTGCCGTTCTGATCCACCCACGGCCGTCGCGATGGACCCCCAACTGCCCGAACCCGAACCGCTGGTCTCGCTGATCGAGGCCCTGCGCCGCCTGCCCGGGGTGGGCGTGCGTTCGGCCCGGCGCATGGCCTATCACTTGATGCAGCACGATCTGCAGGGGGCCGACATGCTGGGCCGCGCGTTGGCGGGCGCCGTGCAGAACCTGCGCCATTGCACGCGCTGCAACAGCTTCACCGAAGACGAGATCTGCGCCACCTGCGCCAATCCCAAGCGCGATCCCTCGTTGCTGTGCATCGTCGAGACCGCGGCCGACCAGAACATGATCGAAGCCAGCCACGGCTATCGTGGCCTGTACTACGTGCTGATGGGCCGCGTGGCCCCGCTCGAGGGCATAGGCCCGCGCGAGCTCGATTTCCAGCGCCTGCTCGAGCGCGTCTCCGACGGCGTGGTGCAGGAAGTGATCCTGGCCACCAACTTCACGGCCGAGGGCGAGACCACGGCGCACTTCCTGGGCGAAGTACTGGCAGGCAAGGGCCTGAAGATAACGCGCCTGGCGCGCGGCGTGCCGGCTGGAGGCGAACTCGAATATGTCGATGCCGGCACCATTGCCTGGGCGCTGATGGAACGCAAGTCCGCCTAGCCGGACACCAAAGGAGACCCCCATGTCCGCGCTCAAGGGCGTGAAAGTCCTGGAACTGGGCACCCTGATCGCCGGCCCGTTCGCCGCCCGCATGCTGGGCGAGTTCGGCGCCGATGTCATCAAGGTGGAAACCCCCCACGGCCCCGACGGCACGGGTGGCGGCGACCCCATCCGCAGTTGGCGCCACCTGCACGAAGGCAATTCGCTGTGGTGGACCGTGCAGGCCCGCAACAAGCAATCCATCGCGCTCAACCTCAAAGATCCGCGCGGCCGCGACATCGCGCGCCGCCTGGCACTGGACGCCGACATCGTGGTCGAGAACTATCGCCCCGGCGTGCTCGAAAAATGGGACCTGGGCTACGAGCAACTGCGCGCGTCCAACCCGGCGCTGATCATGGTGCGCCTGTCCGGCTATGGACAGACAGGGCCCATGCGCGATGCGCCCGGCTTTGGCGCCATCGCCGAATCCATGGGCGGGTTGCGCTACGTTTCGGGCCACCCCGACAGGCCGCCCGTGCGCGTGGGCATTTCGGTGGGCGATTCGATCGCGGCGCTGCATGCCGTGATCGGTGCCATGATGGCGCTGCGCCATCGCGATGCCACCGGCGGGCGCTGGAATGGCAAGGCGGGCGCCGATTGCGTGGCCGGGCAGGGCCAGATGGTCGATGTGGCCCTGTACGAATCGGTATTCAACCTGATGGAAAGCCTGGTGCCCGAATACGATGTGGCCGGCGTGGTGCGCGAACGCACCGGCGGGGCGTTGCCTGGCATCGTGCCGTCCAACACCTATACCACCCGCGACGGCCAGAACGTGGTCATTGCGGGCAATGGCGATGCCATCTTCAACCGCCTGATGCGCGCCATTGGCCGCAACGACCTGGCCGACGACCCGCAACTGGCCCGCAACGACGGGCGTGCCCGCCGGGCCGACGAGATCGACGGCGCCATCCAGCGCTGGTGCGATACGCGCACCATCGAACAGGCACTCGAGATCCTGCGCGGCGCCGATGTGCCGGTGGGCAAGATCTACAGCGTGGCCGACATGTTCGCCGATCCCCAGTTCATCGCGCGCGGCATGATCGAGCAGCATCGCTTCTCCGATGGCAGCCCGGTCAAGCTGCCGGCAGTGGTGCCGCGCTTGTCCGAGACCCCGGGCGGTACCCGCTGGCTGGGCCCGCGCCTAGGGGAACATACCGAAGAAGTCCTGAAAACGCTGGGGTATGATGCTGCGGCGATCGCCGAACTGGCCGAGACCGGTGCCATCGGTGTCCCGCCGCCCGCCGCCTGACCCCGGCCAGCGCTACCAGAAAGCCAATGACGGCCGTCCAGGCCGCAACCCAGACACAGGCCGCTCAGCGGCAAAGGAGACCCTCGATGTCAGTCACTCGTCGTGATTTGCTCAAGTTGGCCGGTGCAGCCGGTGCGATGGGCATGGCCCCGGCCATTGTGCGGGCGCAGAAGCTGGAAAAGAAAAGCGTGCAGATCGCCGTGGGCGGCAAGCCGCTCATCTATTACCTGCCGCTGACCATCGCCGAGGTCAAGGGCTTTTTCAAGGATGAAGGGCTGGATGTCAGCATCGCCGACTTCGCCGGCGGCTCCAAGGCCTTGCAGGCCGTGGTGGGCGGCAGCGCCGACGTCGTCTCGGGCGCATTCGAGCACACCCTGCACATGCAGTCCAAGGGCCAGTTCTACCGCGCCTTCGTGCTGCAGGGCCGCGCGCCCATGATCGGCGTGGGGGTTTCCAAGAAGAACATGCCCGACTACAAGGGCCCCGCCGACCTGAAGGGCAAGAAGATCGGCGTGACCGCGCCGGGCTCGTCCACCAATATGGTGGTCAGCTTCTTCCTGGCCCAGCACGGCCTGAAGGACAGCGACGTGTCCATCATCGGCGTGGGTGCCGGTGCCGGCGCGGTCACCGCGCTGCGCAGCGGCCAGATCGATGCCATCTCGAACACCGACCCGGTGGTCTCGATGCTGGCCATGCCGGGCGACATCGAAATCATCGTCGATACCCGCACCCTGAAAGACACCCAGGAAATCTTCGGCGGCACCATGCCCGCCGGCAGCCTGTACGCGCCCCAGGCCTTCATCGATGCCAACCCCAACACGGTGCAGGCCCTGACCAACGCCATCGTGCGCGCCGACAAGTGGATCCAGCAGGCCGGCCCCGAAGAAATCGCCAAGGCCGTGCCCACCCAGTACTTGCTGGGCGATCCGGCCGTCTACAAGGCCGCCATCGGCAAAAGCATGGAAGGCCTGTCGCCCGACGGCATCATTCCCGAAGATGGCGCGGCCACCGCCACCAAGGCGCTGGCCGCCTACGTGAAGGGCTTTGACGCGTCGAAGATCGATTCGTCCAAGGCATGGACCAACGAGTTCGCCAAGCGCGCCAACGAGAAGTACCCCAATGGCTGATGCTGCACTATCGCTAGACCGCATTACCTGCACCTTCGTATCCCGCGACGACGGTGGCAAGCGCTACACCGCCGTCCAGGACACCAGCCTGTCGATCGCGCCGGGCGAGTTTGTCTCGGTGGTCGGCCCCACGGGCTGCGGCAAGTCCACGTTGCTGAACGTGGGGGCGGGCCTGCTGGCGCCATCGTCGGGGCAGGTGAAAGTGTTCGGTCAGCCCTTGCAGGGCATCAACACCCGGGCCGGCTACATGTTCCAGGGCGAGGCGCTGCTGCCGTGGCGCAGCGCCCTGGAAAACGTCATCGCCGGCCTGGAATTCGCCGGTGTGCCGCGCCCCCAGGCGCTCGAGCGCGGGCGGGAATGGATGCGGCGCGTGGGCCTGGGCGGCTTCGAAGAACGCTATCCGCACCAGATGTCGGGCGGCATGCGCAAGCGCGCCATGCTGGCGCAGACACTCATCCGCGACCCCGACATCATCCTGATGGACGAGCCGTTCTCGGCGTTGGATATCCAGACGCGCCAGCTGATGGAAAACGAAGTGCTCGAGCTCTGGATGGCCAAGCGCAAGGCCGTGCTGTTCATTACGCACGACCTGGACGAGGCCATCGCCATGAGCGACCGCGTGGTGGTGCTGTCGGCCGGACCGGGCACCCACCCCATCGGTGAGTTCGCTATCGACCTGCCTCGTCCGCGCGACGTGGCCGAAGTGCGCATCCATCCGCGCTTCGTCGAGCTGCATGCCGCCATCTGGGGCGTGCTGCGCGAAGAGGTCCTCAAGGGCTATGCCCAGCAAAAGCGAGCCTGACATGAAACAGTCTTCCATGCTGCGTTTCTGGCAACTGCTGTTGCTGGTCCTTATCCTGCTCGCCTGGTATGTGGCGTCGCTGGACCCCAAAGTGGCTTTCTTCTTCGGCCAGCCGCTGGAAGTCTGGGGTCGCATCTGGGCGTGGTTCATCACCAACGGCGACATCTACCGCCACTTGTGGGTCACGCTGTCCGAGACCGTGCTGGCCTTCTTCATCGGCACCATTTCGGGCCTGGGCTTCGGCCTGTGGCTGGGCCTGTCGAACACCGCCAGCGCCATTCTCGATCCCTACATCAAGGCGGCCAATTCCATGCCGCGCGTCATCCTGGCGCCCATCTTCGGCATGTGGTTCGGGCTGGGCATCTGGTCCAAGGTGGCACTGGCCGTGACGCTGGTGTTCTTCATCGTGTTCTTCAACGTCTACCAGGGCGTGCGCGAAGTCAGCCCCACCTTGCTGGACAACGCCCGCATGCTGGGCGCACGGCGGCGCCAGTTGCTGCGCCACGTGTACTTGCCGTCGGCCACCAGCTGGGTGTTTTCCAGCCTGCACACCTCGGTGGGCCTGGCCTTCGTGGGGGCGGTGGTGGGCGAATACCTGGGGTCGGCCAGCGGTGTCGGCTACCTGATCCTGCAGGCCGAAGGCACATTCGATGTCAATACCGTGTTCGCCGGCATCGTGGTGCTGACCGCATTCGCGTTGGTGCTGGACTACATCGTGGGCCTGGGCGAACAGCGCCTGATGAAGTGGCAGCCCAAGTCGGGCGAAACCGAAAAAATCTGAACCCCGTGCGGCCCGGCCCGGGCCGCCGTTTTCCGGAGCTTTCCGCATGGCGCGCCTGTCCTATGCCGATCTGAACCACCCCGAAGCCAAGCCGCTGGTCGAGCGCATCGTCGCCGAGCGCGGCAGCGTGCTGCACCTGTACCAGATGCTGCTGCACAGCCCCGCCGTGGCCGGCGGCTGGCTGAACTACCTGACTTCCATCCGCCAGCTCAGCACCTTGCCGGGCGACCTGCGCGAACTGGTCATCATGCGGGTGGCGGCCATCAACGGCGCGCCGTACGAGGCCGACCAGCACGCGCCTATCGCGCTGCGCGAAGGCATCACCCAGCCGCAGCTCGATGCACTGGATCAATGGGAATCGTCGGATCAGTTCAGCGCGGACAAACGCGCCGTGCTGGCCTATACCGACGCCATGACGCGCCAGATCCAGGTGCCCCAGCCGGTGTTCGACGCGGCGCGCCAGGCCGTGGGCAGCGACAAGCTGATGGTCGAACTGACCGCCACGGTGGCGGCCTACAACATGGTGTCGCGCTTTCTGGAAGCGCTGCAGGTGCATTCGCACGACGAGCGTTGAATTCAGCGTCCGACGCAGAGTCGGACCACTGGCCAATCGCGCCAGCCTTATCCCGCCGCGCCCAGCAACGCATCCAGCTTCACCGCGTCCGCGGAAAACAGCCGGATGCCCTCGGCCAGTTTTTCCGTGGCCATGGCGTTGGCGTTCAGTTCGGTGCGAAACCAGACCTCGTCTGCCGGACGCCGTGCCGGCACGGCGCCGGCATCGTCCTGGCGCACCAGGCAGGCCGGCACGTCGCCCGGCGTGGCGTCCAGCTCGGCCAGCAGTTCCGGACTGATGGTCAGCAGGTCGCAGCCGGCCAGCGCCAGGATCTGCCCCTTGTTGCGGAAGCTGGCGCCCATGATTTCGGTCGTGATGCCGTGTTGCTTGTAGTAGCGGTAGATCTCGGTCACCGACTGCACGCCCGGATCATTTGCGCCGGCTTTCTCGGTTTCCACCCAGCCGGCGCCGGCGGCCTTCTTGTACCAGTCGTAGATGCGGCCCACGAAGGGCGAAATCAGTTGCACGCCGGCGTCGGCGCAAGCCACTGCCTGGGGCAGCGAGAACAGCAGCGTCAGATTGCAGCGGATGCCGTCGGCCTGCAGCATGCGGGCGGCCTGGATGCCTTCCCAGGTCGAGGCGGTCTTGATCAAGACCCGTTCGCGAGGAATGCCGGCCGCCTCGTACAGCGCGATCAGGCCGCGGCCGCGTTCGACCGTGGCGCGGGTATCGAACGACAGGCGGGCATCGACTTCGGTGGACACCCGCCCCGGCACGATATCCAGGATCGCGCGGCCGAATGCCACCAGCAGCCGGTCGGTCAGTTCGGCCAGGGGCGCGCCGCGGTGGTCGCGCACCACCTGTTCCAGCAGCGGCCGGTAGGCCTCTTTCTGCACCGCTTTCAGGATCAGCGAAGGGTTGGTCGTGGCGTCGGTGGGGCGCAGCGCACGTACGGCTTCGAAATCGCCGGTATCGGCGACAACGGTAGTGTGGCGACGCAGGGATTCAAGCTGGCTGGACATGGGGACGGATCAGCAGGACTAGAGTTGGCGATAAGGGATAAAGGGTAGGGTATCACTACGCGTAAGCGGTTTTCGACCCGGAAACCCTCGTGTCCAGCCTTATATGGCGCGGTTCCCCGGGGAAAACGCCCGTCCAGGGTATAATTCCAAGGTTTGATCATCGATTCTGAAACCGGGGTTTACTGTGCTGCCGCAACTTTTTCCCGAGGGTGCCGATCGCTTCCCTCCTGCAATTCTGGCTTTGGCGGACGGTACCATTTTCCGGGGCGTGTCCATCGGCGCGCCAGGGCATACGGTCGCCGAGGTGGTGTTCAACACCGCCATGACCGGCTACCAGGAAATCCTGACCGATCCCAGCTACAACGGCCAGATCGTAACGCTCACTTATCCGCATATCGGCAATACCGGCGTCAACACCGAAGACGTCGAAACCGCGCGCGTGCTGGCCTCGGGCCTGGTGGTGCGCGACTGCCCCGCGCGCGTGTCGAATTTCCGCGCCACGCAATCGCTGCCCGACTACCTGGCCGCCCAGGGCGTGGTGGCCATCTCGGGGGTCGATACCCGCAAGCTCACCCGCATCCTGCGCGATGGCGGTGCCCAGGGCGCCTGCATCCTGGTGGGCGATGACGCCGAACGCGCCGTCGAACTGGCGCGCGGCTTTTCCGGCATGACCGGCCTGGACCTCGCCAAGGTCGTGTCCATCAAGGCCTCGCAAGACTGGAAGCAGGGCACCTGGGAACTTGGCCAGGGCTTCGGCGCGCCCATCCAGGACCGCTTCCATGTGGTTGCCTACGACTTCGGCGTCAAGTACAACATCCTGCGCCTGATGGCCGACCGCGGCTGCCGCATCACGCTGGTGCCGGCCCAGACGCCGGCCGAAGACGTACTCAAGCTCGATCCCGACGGCGTCTTCCTGGCCAACGGCCCGGGCGACCCGGAACCCTGCGACTACGCCATTGCCGCCACGCGCGTGTTCCTGGACCGCAAGCTGCCCACGTTCGGCATCTGCCTGGGCCACCAGATCATGGGCCTGGCCGTCGGCGCCAAGACGATCAAGATGAAAACCGGCCACCACGGTGCCAACCACCCCGTGCAAGACCTGCAGTCCAAGCGCGTGTTCATCACCAGCCAGAACCACGGCTTCGGCGTCGACGCCGAAACGCTGCCGGCCAACACGCGCGTCACGCACATCTCATTGTTCGACGGCACGCTGCAGGGTTTCGAGCTCACCGACCGTCCCGCCTTCTGCTTCCAGGGTCATCCCGAAGCCAGCCCAGGGCCGCACGACATCATCGTGCTGTTCGATAAATTCATCAGCCTGATGGCCGGCCAGAAATAAATATCGCATCATGCCCAAGCGTACAGACCTAAAAAGCATCCTCATCATCGGCGCCGGCCCCATCATCATCGGGCAGGCCTGCGAGTTCGACTATTCCGGCGCGCAGGCGTGCAAGGCGCTCAAGGCCGAGGGCTACCGCACCATCCTGGTCAACAGCAACCCGGCCACCATCATGACCGACCCGGAGACGGCCGATGTCACCTACATCGAGCCCATCACCTGGCAGGCGGTCGAGAAAATCATCGAACGCGAAAAGCCCGATGCCCTGCTGCCCACCATGGGCGGGCAAACGGCGCTGAACTGCGCGCTCGACCTGGCCCACCACGGCGTGCTCGCCAAGCACAATGTCGAGCTCATCGGCGCCAACGCGCACGCCATCGAAAAGGCCGAAGACCGCCAGAAGTTCAAGCAGGCCATGACCGACATCGGCCTCGAATCGGCCAAGTCGGGCGTCGCCCACAACATGGACGAAGCCTGGGACGTGCAACGCCGCATCGCCGTCGAAACCGGTACCTCGGGCTTTCCGGCCGTCATCCGCCCCAGCTTCACCATGGGGGGGTCGGGCGGCGGCATCGCCTATAACGCCGAAGAATTCGAAACCATCTGCCGGCGCGGCCTCGAGGCCTCGCCCACCAGCGAACTGCTCATCGAAGAGTCGCTGCTGGGCTGGAAAGAATTCGAGATGGAAGTCGTGCGTGACAAGGCCGACAACTGCATCATCGTCTGCTCGATCGAAAACCTCGACCCCATGGGGGTCCATACCGGCGATTCCATCACTGTCGCGCCAGCCCAGACGCTGACCGACAAGGAATACCAGATCATGCGCAACGCCTCCATCGCGGTGCTGCGCGAGATCGGCGTCGATACCGGCGGTTCCAATGTGCAGTTCGCGGTCAACCCCGAGAACGGCCGCATGATCGTCATCGAGATGAACCCACGTGTGTCGCGTTCGTCGGCCCTGGCGTCCAAGGCCACCGGCTTTCCCATTGCCAAGGTCGCCGCGCGCCTGGCCGTGGGCTACACGCTCGACGAACTGCGCAACGAGATCACCGGCGGCGCCACGCCGGCCTCGTTCGAGCCGTCCATCGACTACGTGGTCACCAAGGTGCCGCGCTTCGCCTTCGAGAAATTCCCGCAGGCCGATGCCCGCCTCACCACCCAGATGAAGTCGGTGGGCGAAGTCATGGCCATCGGCCGCACCTTCAAAGAATCGTTCCAGAAGGCCCTGCGCGGCCTCGAAGTGGGCGTCGACGGCCTGAACCAGAAAACCACCGACCGCGAAAAACTGCAGGTCGAGCTGGGCGAGCCCGGCCCCGAGCGCATCTGGTATGTGGGCGATGCCTTCGCCCAGGGCTTCAGCCTCGACGAAGTCCACAACATCACGCGCATCGATCCCTGGTTCCTGGCGCAAATCAAGGAAATCGTCGACATCGAGCTCGCGCTCGAACAGAAAACCCTGGCCGATCTCGACTACGCCACGCTGTGGCAGTTAAAGCGCATGGGGTTCTCCGACCGCCGCCTGGCGTTCCTGCTCGACTCCTCCGAGTCCGAGATCCGCAAGCTGCGCCACCAGTTGAACGTGCGCCCGGTGTACAAGCGCGTCGATACCTGCGCCGCCGAATTCGCCACCCGCACCGCCTACATGTATTCGACGTACGAAGACGAATGCGAGGCCCAGCCCACCGATCGCAAGAAGATCATCGTGCTGGGCGGCGGGCCCAACCGCATCGGCCAGGGCATCGAGTTCGACTACTGCTGCGTGCACGCCGCGCTGGCGCTGCGCGAAGACGGCTTCGAGACCATCATGGTCAACTGCAACCCGGAAACCGTCTCCACCGACTACGACACGTCCGACCGCCTGTACTTCGAACCGCTCACGCTCGAAGACGTGCTGGAAATCGTCCACAAAGAAAACCCGGTGGGCATGATCGTGCAGTACGGTGGCCAGACGCCGCTGAAGCTTGCGCGCGCGCTCGAAGCCAATGGCGTGCCCATCATCGGCACCAGCCCCGAATCCATCGACGTGGCCGAAGACCGCGAGCGCTTCCAGAAGCTGCTCAACAAACTGGGCCTGCGCCAGCCGCCCAACCGCACCGCGCGCACCGAAGGCGAGGCCCTGGCCCACGCCGCCGATATCGGCTATCCGCTGGTGGTGCGCCCCAGCTATGTGCTGGGCGGGCGTGCCATGGAAATCGTGCACGAACAGCAAGACCTCGAGCGCTACATGCGCGAGGCCGTCAAGGTCAGCAACGATTCGCCGGTGCTGCTCGACCGCTTCCTGAACAACGCCACCGAAGTCGACGTCGACTGCCTGGCCGATGGCGAAACCGTCTTCATCGGCGGCGTCATGGAACACATCGAGCAGGCCGGCGTGCACTCGGGCGATTCGGCCTGCAGCCTGCCGCCGTATTCGCTGTCGGCCGAGGTCATTGCCGAAATCAAGCGCCAGACCACCATGATGGCCCGCGCGCTGAACGTCAACGGCCTGATGAACGTGCAGTTCGCCATCCAGGGCGGCGACGTCTACGTGCTGGAAGTCAATCCGCGTGCCTCGCGCACGGTGCCGTACGTGTCCAAGGCCACCGGCCTGCAACTGGCCAAGATCGCCGCGCGCGCCATGGCCGGCCGCACCCTGGCCGCCCAGGGCATTACCCGTGAAGTGGTGCCGCCGTATTTCTCGGTCAAGGAAGCCGTATTCCCGTTCGTGAAGTTCCCCGGCGTCGATACCATCCTGGGCCCCGAAATGAAGTCCACGGGCGAAGTCATGGGCGTGGGCAACAGCTTCGGCGAAGCCTTCGTCAAGTCGCAACTGGCGGCCGGCGTTCGCCTGCCCGAAGACGGCACGGTGTTCATCAGCGTGAAAGACCAGGACAAGCCCCGCGCCGTCGAAGTGGCGCGCGGCCTGCACGGCCTGGGCTTCAAGCTGGTGGCCACGCGCGGCACCGCCGCCGAGATCGCGGCATCCGGCATCCCCGTGCAGGTGGTCAACAAAGTTACCGAAGGCCGCCCGCATGTCGTCGACATGGTCAAGAACGGCGAGATCTCGCTGGTCATCAACACCGTCGAAGAACGCCGCAACGCCATCGCCGATTCGCGCACCATCCGTACGCAGGCACTGGCCGCCCGGGTCACGTTCTTCACCACCATTGCCGGCGCGCGCGCCGCAGTGGAAGGCATGCAGTACCTGCGCCAGGGCCTGGGCCTGCAGGTGTATCCGCTGCAAGAACTGCACGCCTCGCTGCAAGGCGCGGCCTAGGTTCGCTACCGGCGTGCCCAGTGCCTGGGCACGCCGCCGCGCCGCCATCCTGGCTGCCGGCCACTGATGGGCGTCGTCCATGCAGAACATCTTCATCACGGGTGCCAGCAGTGGGCTGGGTCGCGCGCTGGCCCGGCGCTATGCACAAGATGGTGCCCGCCTGGGCCTGGTGGCGCGGCGCGGTGAAGTGCTGCGCGCACTGGCCGACCAGCTTCCAGGCGAGCACCGCTGTTATGCGCTGGACGTCTGCGACCGCGCGGCCTTGCATGCCGCCGCGCACGATTTCATCGGCGCATGCCACGGCAGGGTGGACGCGGTAATCGCCAGCGCGGGCATCAGCGCGGGCACGCTGACACAGCATCACGAAGACTTCGACGTTTTCAAGGCCATCGTCGATACCAACCTGCTGGCCACCGTGGCCACTTTCGAGCCTTTCATCGAAGCCATGCGCGGGGTGGGCGCTGGCAGGCTGGTGGGCATCGCCAGCGTGGCCGGCATACGCGGCCTGCCCGGCGCTGGCGCCTACAGCGCCTCGAAGGCCGCGGTCGCCAGCTATTGCGAAAGCCTGCGGGTGGAACTGGCCGGCAGCGGCATCGGCGTGGTGGCCATCGCGCCGGGCTACATCAAGACCGCCATGACGGCGCACAACCCGTATGCCATGCCGTTCCTGATGGAAGCGGACGCCTTTGCCGTCCGCGCCCAGGCCGCCATTGCGCGCGGCACGTCGTACACCGTCATCCCCTGGCAAATGGGCGTGGTGGCCAAGCTGCTGCGCCTGCTGCCCAACGCCGTGTACGACCGCGCCTTCCGCAACGCGCCGCGCAAGCCGCGACGCTAGCCGGGCCCGGCGCCCGGGACGGCGGGTCTTCAGCGCCGGTGGCCGAAGTAGTCCTGCCTGATTTTTTCCAGCGTGCCATCTTCCTGCAGATGCAGGATCTCCAGCGTGACCGGCAAGGTCAAGTCGCTTTCATGGGGGAAGGCGAACCCGTATTTGTCGGGATGGAAAATGTTGCCCACCACCGTCAGGTTGCGCCCCGGATTGGTATGCGTGTAGTGCTCGAGCACAGGGGCATCGCCCACGACGGCGTCAACCTCGCCCGCCTGCAGCGCCGCCACGGCCGCCTCTATGTCCTGATAGGTGCGCAGGTCGATGCCCAGGTCATGCACATAGTCTTCCGATGTGCTGCCCGTGAAAACCGCCACGGTCTTGCCCGGCAGGTCGGACAAGGAACTGATGTTCTGGGTCAGCGATGCGGCGGTCATGATGCTGGTAACCGACGAAGTGATATAGGCGATCACGGCCACGCCGAATACCAGCCAGGCAGCCTGCCAGTAGCGTCCCATCCAGCCAAGCAGGTTCTTGCGCACGGTACGGCCGGATGTGGCGATGGACATCACGTGATAGAAGCTTTCGGCGATGCCGTCGCGCCAGCGCCGAGGAAAGCCCGGATCGAACTTGCGGTCGAAGATCGTGAATCCGATCGTCGCGATGATGATGATCAGCAATAGCCAGCCATAGGCCTGCAGGTGCCCGGCATCTTTCAGGCCGGACACGATGCCCCAGAAGCCGTCGCCACCGCCCTGGGCGGGCACCATGATCCGGAACCCCGCGTCGTACCAGGGCTGCGTGAAGGCAACCGATTCCGCGCGCTGGCGGGAAATGGTCAGGTTGGTGACCGCGATGTCGACCGCGCCGCTGGCCGTGGCCTGCACCAGGTCGCGAAAAGTCGGGTAGCGGATATACCGGGATGTCAGCCCTTTTTCGCGCGCGACCGCCTGCCAGAGATCGATGGCCATGCCGGAATAGGCATGTTCTGCTTTTTGTTCGACGAACGGCGCGCTGACATATACGCCGACATCCACCTGCCGGGCCGCCGCAGGTCCAGATTGCGCGTCGGCCCCGCAGGCACTGAAAAAAACCATGCTGCCCAGCACGGTGGCAACCAGTCGCTGAAGTACAGAAACCGTCATGGCCCTCGGGTGATGTTCTTGCCTTTCCGGAAGTTTGCAGTACGCCTTTTTAGCTTATCAGCGATGGTGCCTGCTCGGCTAGGGGCCCTGAACAGGTCCTAGGGCACCACCACGTCGTCGCCAGCCTGGACGGCGATGTGCTCCACATCGCCCCAGCCCAGCACTTGCCATTGCCGCCGTTCGGCAGCCACCCGGTTGATGCTGGCGTTGAGCAGCGCCGCCTGGCGCGGCAATTCCAGGCCCACCCCTGACGCATGCCGCCAGATGATGTCCAGCACGCCGCCATGCGTCACCGCCAGCACGCGTTCGCCCGCGTGCCGCTCTGCCAGGTCTTCGATGGTGGCGACCACGCGCGCATGGAACTGCCCCAGCGATTCTCCGCCTTCTATCGGCCGCAAGGGATCGCGGCTTTTCCAGGCGGCGGCCGCCTCGGGGGCCAGTTCATCGATGCGATCCCAGGCCAGGCCTTCCAGCACGCCGAAGCCGCGTTCGCGGATGCCCGGCTCGATGCGCACGCGCAGTCCCAGTTGTTCCGAAATGGGGGCAGCGGTGTGGTGCGCCCGCTGCAGGTCGCTGCTGTACAGGGCACTGAAGGGCCGGGTGGCCGCCTCGTCGCGCACCCGCGCGGCCAGCCGCGCGGCTTGCGCTCGGCCGGTGTCGTTCAGGGCGGTGTCCTGCCAGCCCTGCAGGCGGCGATCGAAGTTCCAGGCCGTCTCGCCATGGCGGATAAACCAGATTTCAGTCATGCGTGTTCCATTCCGTGTGCAGCCGAGAGCTTACCAGTGGCGCCCGCCCAGGGCAGCACCGTATTGCCGGGCGGACCGCTCGCCCCTACACTTGCGCCCGCCATCCGATAATTCCTGTCCTATCACCGGGGATCCCATGTCCAACTCTTATTTCCCACGCTGGAAGCTGGCCGACGAAACGACGCCGGGCGCCATCATCGCGCCCGACGAACGCCTGTCGTGGCCCAAGAACGTCGCCATGGGCGCCCAGCACGTGGTCGCCATGTTCGGCTCTACCGTGCTGGCCCCGCTGATCATGGGATTCGACCCCAACGTCGCCATCCTGATGTCGGGCATCGGCACGCTGATCTTCTTCCTGTTCGTGGGCGGACGCGTGCCCAGTTACCTGGGCTCCAGCTTCGCCTTCATCGGCGGGGTGGTGGCGGTTACCGGCTACGCCGGCGCGGGGCCCAATGCCAACATCGGTGTGGCGCTGGGCGCCATCATTGCCTGCGGCCTGGCCTATACCCTGATCGGCCTGGTGGTGTGGTTCGCCAATGCGCGCGCCGGCGGCGGCGCCAACTGGATCGAGGCCTTGATGCCGCCGGTCGTCACGGGGGCGGTCGTGGCCGTCATCGGGCTGAACCTGGCCCCCATCGCCGCCAAGGGGGCCATGGGCGGCTCGGGCTTCGATGCCACCATGGCCATCGTCACCATCCTGTGCGTGGGCGGCATCGCCGTCTACACGCGCGGCACGGTGCAGCGCCTGCTGATCCTGGTGGGCCTGCTGCTGGCCTGCGTCATCTACGCCATTTGCGCCAACGGCCTGGGGTTGGGCAAGCCCATCGACTTCTCGGGCGTGCTCGCGGCACCCTGGCTGGGCTTGCCGCAATTCGCCGCCCCGGTGTTCCAGGCCGAGGCCATGGGCTTGATCGTGCCGGTGGCCATCATCCTGGTAGCCGAGAACCTGGGCCACATCAAGGCCGTCAGCGCCATGACCGGCCAGAACCTCGACCGCTACCTGGGCCGGGCCTTCGTGGGCGACGGCGTGGCCACCATGGTGTCGGGGGCGGTGGGCGGCACGGGCGTCACCACCTATGCCGAGAACATCGGCGTCATGGCCGTCACCCGCATCTATTCCACCCTGGTCTTCGTGGTGGCGGCCGTGATCGCCGTCGTGCTGGGCTTTTCGCCCAAGTTCGGAGCGCTGATCCAGACCATACCCGGCCCGGTGCTGGGCGGCATGTCGGTCGTGGTGTTCGGACTGATCGCCGTGGCGGGGGCCCGCATCTGGGTGGTGAACCAGGTGGACTTCAGCAACAACCGCAACCTGATCGTCGCCGCCGTCACCTTGGTGCTGGGCGCGGGCGACTTCACCGTGAAGCTGGGCAATTTCACGCTGGGCGGCATCGGCACCGCGACGTTTGGCGCCATCATCCTGTACGCGCTGCTGCAGCACAGCGGACGGCGCGTGGTCTAGAAGAAAAGGGCGCCGGCCGCATTCCCGGTGCCCGCCGCGCGGATTGTGTGGGTCGAGGGCGTCCCTTTTTTTCAAACCTCGGCATTATGCACTTTACTGCGCCTAACTGCCCCCAATTGACGGTTTCCTGAATGGCTTGCAATTCCTTCCGATTTTGACCACAATGGAATCTTGCTTGCCCCGGTTCCGACCCGAGCCGGGGTTTTGTTTTGGTCGCAGCCTTGCCGATGTCACGGGCAAGGGCCGATCAGAGCGGATGGTCGGGAACCACTGATATCGGGTCCGACACGGTTCCCGCCTGTTCGTCCCCACGCACGTTCCACCGGCTTGTCCCGCTAAGGCGGCGCAGGCCACAAGCCTGACTGCGACTTTTCACCGAAACGCTCCATTCGGGGCGTTTTCTACTTTTTGTTTGGGAAACGACATGTCTGCCATTCCTTTGACCGCGCGCGGGGCCGAGCGTCTGCAAGCCGAGCTGCATCGGCTGAAAACCATCGAGCGCCCCGCAGTGATCAACGCCATCGCCGAGGCACGTGCCCAGGGTGATCTGTCGGAAAATGCCGAGTACGATGCCGCCCGTGAACGCCAGGGCTTCATCGAAGGCCGCATTTCCGAGCTCGAGGGCACGCTTTCCAACGCGCATATCATCGACCCCTCCGCGCTCGAGGCCGACGGCCGTGCCGTATTCGGCGCCACCGTCGAAATCGCCGACCTCGATTCGGGCGACCGCCTGTCGTACCAGATCGTGGGCGACGTCGAAGCCGACATCAAGTCCAACCTGATCTCGGTATCAAGCCCCGTGGCGCGCGCCCTGATCGGCAAGTCCGAAGGCGACGTGGTTGAAGTCAAGGCGCCGTCGGGCGTGCGCGAATACGAAGTGCTCGGCGTCCGTTACATCTGAACTGGCGCCGCCGCCCCCCGGGAACACCGACGATGCCCAACCTTGCCCGTATCCTCGTCCGCCTGATCGTGGCGGTGTGGTGCGGTGCGCTATGGAGCATCGGCGCGCTTGTCGCGCCCACCTTGTTTTCCATGCTGGATGCCGCCGACGCGGCCAAGGTCGCCGCTTTACTGTTCCGGGTGCTCGCCGTGGGCGGGCTGGGGGGCGCGGTATTTTTACTGATTCTGGACCGCCTGGCGCATGGCCAGGCGTTGCAAGGCCCCGGGCGCCGCACCGTCCTGCTGATGGCGGTGGGCACAGGCATCGGGTATTTCGGGTTGAAAACCCTGGCGGACCACGGGCGCGCGTTGGCGGCGGCCGGGCAGGCGGTGCCGGCCTGGGCCGATCCAAGCCTGCTGCACAACGTTTCCGGCGGTATTTACTTCTTGGTGGCCTTGGCGGCCCTGCGGCTGGTTGCCGCGGTGCGCTGAACGCCGCTGCGGGCGCCCGCGCGCAGGCTCAGCGCGCTGCCGGCGCGGCGCGGAATGCCATGCGGTGCCGCGGCGGCTTTCTTGGTACCGGGGCGCAAGGGGCGGCCAGCCTTGTTCAGGGTGCCGCGGGCATACGGGTCGACCGGGTCGGCAGCCATTTTCCGGGCAGGCGCCGGGCGCGGCTTGGCCAGGGTCTTGCCTTCGGCGGCAAGTTTCTTGGGCGTATGCGGCTCAGATGGCTTGCGGCGGGGCCGGGTGCCGTCGGCCGGGGCGACTGGTGCCGCGTTGCCCGGCAGCGGCCGGAACAGGATGAGCATTTTGCCCAGGTGGTGCACCGGCGCGCACGACAGCGTGTCGCAGATAGTGGCCAGCATGGCCTCGCGCTCGTCGCGGTCGTTGCCGCCGGCGCGCACCTTGATCAGCCCATGGGAAGCCAGGGCGCGGTCGATTTCTTTCAAGACCGCGTCGGTCAGCCCGTTGTCGCCGATCAGGACGACCGGGCGCAGCGGGTGGGCGGCCGAGCGCAATTCGCTGCGCTCGCGTGAGGTGAGTTCTAATATAGGCATGCGTGGAATTGTACGGTAATGGCCAAAAAGAAATTCTCTAAAGACTGGATCCACCAGCACATCAACGATCCCTATGTGAAGTTGGCGCAACAAAAGGGCTATCGGGCCCGCGCCGCCTTCAAGCTGCTCGAGATCCTCGATACCGAAAAGCTGATGCGCCGCGGCGATATCGTGGTCGACCTGGGGTCGACCCCGGGTAGCTGGTCGCAGGTGGCGCGCGAGCGGCTGGCGGGCCCCGGGGGAGCAATCGACGGCCGTGTCATCGCCCTGGACATGCTGCCCATGGAGCCCGTGGCCGGGGTCGAGTTCATCCTGGGCGACTTCCGCGACGACGCGGTTTTGCAACAGTTGCAAGAATTGGTGGGTGGCCAGCCGGTGGATCTTGTAATTTCCGACATGGCCCCCAACTTGTCCGGAGTCGGTGTCGCCGATTCGGCTCGCATCCAGCATGTTTGCGAGCTGGCCCTGGACTTCGCCTGCAACCATCTGAAGCCCGATGGGGTGCTGATCGTCAAGGCCTTCCACGGCAGCGGCTTCTCGCAAATCGTGCAGACCTTCAAGCAGCGCTTTAAAAGGGTGGTCGAACGCAAGCCGAAAGCATCGCGGGACAAATCCTCCGAGACCTTCCTGGTGGCGCGCGACCTGAAGTCCTGAACCCACCGCTGCAAACCGCTGCGGCCTGATCAACTCCACCCTGTCGAGGCGAGCCCACCCAGCCAGTCCGAATGTGTATCAGGCGCCCTTTGGGCGCCCAGACGGAATCTGCCCCGACAGGGTAGAATGAGCTATTGACATACTTGTGACTGTGCCATATGCGCGGGGCGGTCGCCGGTCGGAATCGAAAGCAGGAGATCGACCTTGAACAATTCATTTTCTAAAGTCGCGGTCTGGATGGTGATCGCGCTGGTCCTGTTCACGGTATTCAAACAGTTCGATGGGCGTGCACAGACGCAAGATGGCGTCAGCTACACCCAGTTCATGGAAGATGCCAAAGCAGGCCGTATTCGCAAGGTTGATGTGCAGGCCGACGTCCTGTATGTCACCCCCGATACCGGACGTTCTTACACCCTGACCTCGCCGGGCGACATCTGGATGGTGTCCGACCTGCTCAAGTATGGGGTCGATGTCTCGGGCAAGGCCCGCGAAGAGCCGTCGCTGCTCATGAGCATCTTCGTGTCGTGGTTCCCCATGTTGCTGCTGATCGGCGTGTGGGTGTTCTTCATGCGGCAGATGCAGGGCGGCGGGCGCGGGGGCGCATTCAGCTTCGGCAAGTCGCGTGCCCGCATGCTCGACGAAAACACCAACCAGATCACTTTTGCCGACGTGGCCGGCTGCGATGAAGCCAAGGAAGACGTCCAGGAACTGGTCGACTTCCTGCGCGACCCCAGCAAGTTCCAGAAGCTGGGCGGACGCATCCCGCGCGGCGTGCTGATGGTGGGCTCGCCCGGTACCGGCAAGACGCTGCTGGCCAAGGCCATCGCCGGCGAAGCCAAGGTGCCGTTCTTCAGCATTTCAGGTTCCGATTTCGTTGAAATGTTCGTGGGCGTGGGCGCGGCCCGCGTGCGCGACATGTTCGAGAACGCCAAGAAGCACGCCCCGTGCATCATCTTCATCGATGAAATCGACGCGGTCGGCCGCCAGCGCGGTGCCGGCCTGGGCGGTGGCAACGACGAACGCGAACAGACCCTGAACCAGATGCTGGTCGAAATGGACGGCTTCGAGTCCGGCCAGGGCGTTATCGTCATCGCCGCCACCAACCGTCCCGACGTGCTCGACCCGGCCCTGCTGCGTCCGGGCCGCTTCGACCGCCAGGTCGTGGTGCCGCTGCCCGATATCCGCGGCCGCGAACAGATCCTGCGCGTGCACATGCGCAAGGTGCCGCTGTCGCCCAACGTCGATGCCACCATCCTGGCGCGCGGCTGCCCCGGTTTCTCGGGCGCCGACCTGGCCAACCTGGTGAACGAAGCCGCGCTGTTCGCGGCGCGCCGCAACGGACGCACCGTCGATATGTCCGACTTCGAAAAGGCCAAGGACAAGATCATCATGGGCGCCGAGCGCCGCTCGATCGTCATGCCCGAAGAAGAACGCAGGAACACCGCCTACCACGAGTCCGGCCATGCCATCGTGGCGCGCATGCTGCCCAAGACCGATCCGGTGCACAAGGTCACCATCATCCCGCGTGGCCGCGCGCTGGGCGTGACCATGCAGTTGCCCGAAAGCGACCGCTACAGCATGGACAAGGATCGCCTGCTGAACACCATTGCAGTGCTGTTCGGTGGCCGTATCGCCGAAGAGCTCTTCATGAACCAGATGACCACCGGGGCCTCGAACGACTTCGAACGCGCCACGGCCATCGCCCGCGACATCGTCACCCGCTACGGCATGACCAGCGAACTGGGCCCCATGGTGTACGCCGAGAACGAAGGCGAGGTCTTCCTGGGCCGCAGCGTCACCAAGACCACCCACATGTCCGAAGCCACCATGCAGAAGGTGGACGCCGAGATCCGCCGCATCATCGACGAGCAGTACGGCGTGGCGCGCAAGATCCTGGAAGACAACCGCGACAAGGTCGAGATCATGACCCGCGCGCTGCTCGAGTGGGAAACCATCGACGCCGACCAGATCAACGACATTACCTCGGGCCGCCCGCCGCGTCCGCCCAAGACGCCGGAAGGGCCGTCCGACAGCGCCGACACCCCGCCCACGGGGCTGGCCACGGGCGGCAGCACGCCAGCGGCGGTCTAGAAGCACCGGTCTGCCTATATGGCCAACACCTTCCTGTGCGGGCGCTTCGAGTTCGACCTTGAGCGCCCGCTCGTGATGGGTATTGTCAACATCACGCCCGATTCGTTCTCCGACGGCGGCCAGCATGCCGATACCGAAGCGGCCGTGCGCCACGCGCACAGCCTGATAAGCGAAGGTGCGCACATCCTCGACCTGGGCGGCGAGTCCACCCGGCCGGGCGCCGACCCTGTGTCGGCGCACGACGAACTGGCGCGCCTGTTGCCCGTGATCGAGGCCCTGCGCGACTGCGGCGTGCCGCTGTCCATCGATACTTTCAAGCCCGATGTGATGCGCGCCGTGCTCGATGCCGGTGCCGACATGATCAACGACATCTACGGCTTTCGCCAGCCCGGGGCCATCGAGGCCGTGGCGCAGACCCGCTGCGGGCTGTGCGTCATGCACATGAAGGGCGAGCCCGGCACCATGCAGCAGGCCCCCGAATACGCCGACCTGCTGGGCGAGATCGGGGTCTTTCTCGGGGCGCGCGCCCAACGCTTGCGCGCCGCCTGGATCGACCCGCGCCGTATCGTGCTGGACCCCGGCTTCGGGTTTGGCAAGACCGCCGAGCACAATTACCAACTACTGCGCCGGCTATCCAGCCTGCGGGTATCCAGCTATCCCTTGCTGACCGGATTGTCGCGCAAGACCATGATAGGCGATGCCACCGGCAGGCCGGTGCCCGAGCGCCTGGCCGGCAGTGTCGCCGGCGCCCTGGCTTGCGTGGCGCGCGGCGCCTCTATCGTGCGCGTGCACGACGTAGCCGCCACCGTCGACGCCCTGAAGGTCTGGCAAGCAGCCGAACAAGGAGCCATACGAATATGACGCAACGCAAGTATTTCGGAACCGACGGGGTTCGAGGCGAGGTCGGCGGCGATGTCATCAACGCCGCTTTTGCTCTGCGCCTGGGCTATGCCGCCGGCCGCGTATTGGCCCGCGAGCATGCCGGGCGGGGCGGCAGCCGCCCGCAGGTCGTCATAGGCAAGGACACGCGCATTTCGGGCTACATGCTCGAATCCGCCCTGGAAGCCGGCCTGTCGGCCGCGGGCATCGATGTACTGCTGGCCGGCCCGGTGCCCACCCCGGCGGTGGCCTACCTGACGCGGGCGCTGCGGTTGGTGGCTGGTATTGTCATCAGCGCCTCGCACAATCCCTACCAGGACAACGGCATCAAGTTCTTTTCGGCCCAGGGCATGAAGCTGCCCGACAACATCGAGGCCGACATCGAGGCTGCCCTTGACGAGCCGCTGGGATGCGTCGATTCTGCCGCATTGGGGCGTGCGCGCCGCATGCAGGATTCCCAGGGTCGCTACATCGAATTCTGCAAAAGCACCTTTCCCAACGATCTCGACCTGAATGGCGTCAAGATTGTCGTGGACGCCGCCCATGGCGCTGCCTACAACGTGGCCCCGCATGTGTTCCGCGAATTGGGGGCTGATGTCCATGCCATCGGCGTGGCGCCCGACGGCTTCAATATCAACGAAGGGGTGGGTGCGCTGCACCCCGAATCGCTGGCGCAAACCGTGCAGGCGCGCGGCGCCCACCTGGGCATTGCCCTGGACGGCGACGCCGACCGCCTGCAGATGGTCGATGGCGCCGGCCGCATCTACAACGGCGACGAACTGCTGTATGCCATCGTGCGTGAGCGCATGAGCCACACGAAGGTGGCGGGCGTGGTCGGCACCCTGATGACCAACTATGGCTTCGAATTGCAGATGCAGCGCCTGGGCGTGGGTTTCGAGCGCGCCAATGTGGGCGACCGCTATGTGCTCGAGCAGATGCAGGCGCGCGGCTGGCTGTATGGCGGCGAAAGCTCCGGGCACCTGCTGTGCCTGGATTGCCACACCACCGGCGACGGTATCATTGCGGCCCTGCAAGTGCTGACCGCGCTGCGCCGCAGCAACCAGACGCTGTCCGAGTGGCTGGGCGACCTGCGCATGTACCCCCAGAAAATGATCAACGTGCCTTTGGCGCCGGGCATCAACTGGAAATCTCACGCCGGCCTGGCCGCGGCCAAGGCTGCCGTCGAGGCCGAACTGGCAGGCCGGGGCCGGGTGCTGATCCGGGCCTCGGGCACCGAGCCCAAGCTGCGCCTGATGGTCGAGGCCGAAGAGGCCGGCCTGGCGGCGTCTTGTGCCGAAAAGCTGGCGGCCAGCCTGGCCTGACCCCTGAAACCCTTCGTAAGAGCCGGACTTTGCGTCCGGCTTTTTTATGGGTGCGCGATGTCGTTACGGCAAGTTCAAATCAATAGCCCTGCGACTTGTGACTTCAGCACTCCGATGGTAGCGCTCATGGTGTGTGTAATCGGCCGGCTGGGAGCTGTTGCTACCACAAAACGCGCTGCGATTTCGGGCGCTTCAAGGCGGCGCTCGCTGAATGCGCCGGTGACGATTTCCTTGGTCAGGCCCAGACGCGGTAGCAGGGTTGCCACCTTGCCCATCGCGACCAATTCCTTTGTGAGTTGAATATCGTCTACTTCGTAGACAATGTTCAGGGCGATATTGTTCTTGGTCGCGGCAAGATCAATATGGCGGCGCAGGCCGTGCTCCCGTGTAGGTATGACCAACGGAATTGAGCGCACATCCTCGAAGCGGATGGCCTGTTCGGTACTGTCCTGCAGAAACTCCGACTCGGCTCGACACGCGAATACGACACGCGTTGCGCCCAGTGGCTCAAAGACAAGCTGGGATGTAAGGCCAACCTCGTTGAGAATGGCAATATCAATCCGTCCTTGCATTAGCCATTCATATTGATAGCGGGAATACGCTGCAACCAGATTGACCCGCACGTCTGGAAAGCACTGCCGCATCTCTGCAAGGAAGTTGGCGCCGATGGCGCTCATCAGCATCGGAGACAACGCCAGAGACACTTGGCCGCTGGGCCGCGCACTGCAATCCGCGATGCTGTTGATCGCCAACGCAAGCTCAGCCACGATGGGCCGTGCAGTCTCCAGCAAAGTCTGACCCGCGGGCGTGGCCACCACGCCGCGGCCATGTCGATATAAAAGCCTGGCCCCGCAAATACTTTCCAATTCTTTGATGCGGCGGCTTACGACGGATTGCGGCAGCCCAAGCATGCTGGCAGCCGCGGAAAGCCCACCTGAGTCAGCGACCATGAAGAATGTCTTGAGAAGATTTGTATCCACGACCTCGGCCAGGTTCGTCAACTGCCGGCAATGATTCTAGCAGCCAGAGGGCGTATCCAATTAACAGGAAATCTAGGGTTTTCTCGTGGTGGGCATTAAAAAACGATAGCTGATATCGCTTTTCAGGGCTTTTTCTGCCAATGGCCGGCTCTTAGACTGGCTCACGAATATCGCTATGCCCACGATGCCGCTTCGAAGCAGCGAAGCTGCATTTTCGGAACCCGGCCCGCTTGGTGCCCGACAACTCTATAACCAAAACATCATGAGAAGACAAATCATTGCCTGTCACCTCGCAGCCCTGCTGCTTCCCTTGCAGGTGTCTGCACAGGCTTATCCAGTGAAGCCGATACGCATAATCGTCAGCAACTCACCTGGCTCGGCTGCGGATCAGCTTGCTCGCGTTGTTGCAATCCTCCTGACCGACTCGTTCAAGCAACCCGTGATCATCGAAAACAAGCCTGGTGCCAACGGCAATATCGGCATGGATGCCGTGGCCAAGGCCGCGCCTGATGGCTACACGTTGGGGTTATCCGCGCCCAGCACGATGACCATCAACCCATTTGTTTATCAAAAGATGCCTTTTGATCCGGCGAAAGATCTGATACCCATCACTCAGTTGACATCGATTCCTTTTGTGCTGGTGGCTAATCCGAAACTCGGTGTGAAGACGGTGAGCGAATTGATCTCCTATGGAAAGCGCAAGGAGGACGGCCTGAATTTCAGTTCCGCTGGCGTGGGAAACCTGGGCCATTTGTCCGGTGAGCTGCTCGGTATGCAAACCAGCATGAAGCTGTTGCATATCCCTAATAAGGGCGATGCGCCCGCGCTGATGGACGTGATGGGCGGACAAACAGATTTTATGTTTGTCCCGCTTCCCGCTGCTTCCGAACAAATACGCAACGGCAAACTTGCGCTTCTTGCCGTGGCCGGAGCCAAGCGTGATCCTGGATTCCCCGACACGCCCACGTTGGCACAGGCTGGTATAGGCGGGGTTGTGGTGGAAGGTTGGACCGGCTTGGTGGCAGCTGCCGGCACGCCTGCCAAGATTGTCGAACAGATCCAGGCCGCATTGGCTGATCGCTTGCAGGCCCCGGAAATCAGGCAGCAAATCTTGAATCAGGGATCGTATGTTGTTGCCAGCGACCCGGCCGCCTTTCGGAGTTTCGTTACCGCTGAGTCGGATAAATGGTCTCACGTCGTTCAAGCATCCGGTGTGCAACTCAACCATTGAACATTGTGTATTTCAGTCTCTCGATAGGACGAAAACTTGATTACGCCAAATAAGGTAAAGGCGGCATTGCGTGATGGTACGCAGGCCTATGGATTCATTCTCACCATTCCGTCTGCCGAAATGGTGGAGATTCTGGGACGTACGGGCCTGGACTACGTGCAAATCGATGGCGAACATGGCCTCTTCGATATGACGGATATCGAGCGCATCTGTCGCGCCGCAGACCTGGTTGGGATGACGCCGATTGCGCGAGTTCCTGATTTGTCTGCCATCACCATAAACACTTTTCTGGATCGTGGATTACGCGGTATTGTCGGGCCGCATATTTCCTCGAAAGCGGATGCCGAACAGTTGGTGCGCGCCTGCTACTTCGGTCCGATAGGCCAACGGTCGTTCGGTGATGGCCGCGGCGTGCATTATGCGGCGTACAAGTCGGACTTGCGCAGCTATTACGAACAGACCAATCGGGAAACGCTGGTCGGTGCCATGCTGGAAGACCGGCACGCTGTCGATAATCTGGATGACATCCTCTCGGTGCCGGGTATCGACTTCTTCTACATCGGCATGAATGATTTCTCGCAAGGTCTGGGCTACCCCGGCCAGCCAAGGCATCCGGAGGTCATCCGCATACGCAACGAAACAGTGGCGCGGATCCACGCGGCCGGGCGCATGCTCCGAGAGGACTTCATGGTGGAAATTCGCACCAATGAGCTGCTTGTGAATGGCGTCAGCGCCATCACTGAGCAACGCGATGAACGACGTGGCGCCATTGGCGTGCAGTGAACGAGGAAGCGCAATGGGAATGACAGGATTCGAGAAAATCGTGGCCCGCGCCAGCGGTGTTTCGCATGTGCAGCCAGGCGATGTAGTGTATCCCGTGGCAGACCTTGCCTTCCTGCACGATGGACAGGTCGAGGCAAGCAGGCGCGACCTGGACGACATCGGGATCGACCGGCTGTGGGACCCTTCGCGCGTAGTCTTTGTCACTGACCACGAAGTCGTATACGGGACGCCACGCGCCGCATTGCGCGGACAGCGTATACGCGAGACGGCTCGCGCATGGAAAATCGATCACTTCTACGATGTCGGGCAAGGTGGGCATGGCCATATATTCCCGCTCGAAAGGGGAATGGTCGGCCCCGGCATGTTCATCTTCGCCAATGACATGCACTGTACGAACTTCGGTGCGGTCGGCGCAGTCGGTTTGCGGGCTGGCGGCGAAATCATCAGTGTGCTGGTAAAAGGCTCTCTTTGGGTGAAAGTGCCGGCCACGATCAAAGTCATGCTGCGCGGCAAACTGCAGCAAGGCGTGCTCGGGCGTGACCTGGGTGCCCGCCTGGCACGCGATCTCGCCACCCGCAGATTCGGCGTAGACGCGACCTACCGCGTTGTAGAGCTGGACGGCGACCTGGATCAGTTCGATCGTGCCGCGCGTGTTGCCCTGTGCAATGCGCCCACAGAGGTAGGCGCGGCGAGCGTATTCATCGCGCCCTCCAAGGCGATCCTTGCACAGGCCAATCAGGCTGGAAACCGCACTTTCGAGCCGATGTATAGCGATCCGGACGCTGTGTACGAAGCCCACGGCGAAATCGACTTGAGCGCTCTGGAGCCTCAAGTCGCACTGCCAGGTGGCCCCGAAAAGGCGGTCGATATCTCGGATGTGGTGGGGGTGCCCATTCAGCATGCCTTCATCGGCGCATGCGGCTCTGGCATGTATGAAGATCTCGAACTTGCCGCCGACGTGTTGCGCGGGCGGAAAGTGGCACAAGGAACCCGACTCTTCATCGTTCCTGGCTCGGTCGACTCTGCGCGGCGCATGGGTGTCGAAGGCCTTCTGGCCGTTTTTCAGAACGCTGGCGCCATTGTCTTGCCGTCTGGCTGTGGCCCGTGCGCGGGCGGTTCTATGGCTCCTCTGACATCCGGCGAGACATCGATTTCAACGGCGGCCACCAACGGCGCGGGGCGAATGGGGGCCAAGGACGCATCTATCTACCTTGGCAGTCCGGCCACCGTTGCGGCCTCCGCCGTCGCTGGCTACATTGCCGATGCCCGCCAATTTGACCAAACTCGATAGAGAGAAGGAAATGCCAGATACGCAATGGCGGCTGAATGGCCGCTGCTTCAAGTTCGGAGATGACCTTGCCCACGACGGTGCGATGATGCCGTTCAAATATGTCATCGAGCGGGTTTACGATGCGGCAGAACTGGTCCCGCATTTGTTCGAAGAAGTGGATACCTCGCTGAGCGCCCAGTTCAAGCCCGGCGACATCCTTGTCGCTGGAAAGAATTTTGGCAAGGGAAAACCCCATGTACAAGCCTACATCGCACTACGCGCCCTGGGCGTGGGGGTCGTCTGCGAATCCATGCCATTTCTCTCGTATCGTGCCGCCATCGGCCGGGGCCTGCTGTTTCTGACCGACTGCACCGGAGCGTCGACGCTGGTCGAACAAGGGGACCATCTCGAGGTAGATTTCAGCACCGGGGAATTTCATAATCACACCCAGCGTATCGAACGACAGTTTCCTCCGCTACCGGCGGCACTGAAAGAGATGGTTGAACTCGGGGGCATCAATGGCGTGTTGCAGAAATGGTGGGAGGCCAATGGCAAGGCGGCATGAAACCCGGGCATCGACGGGAAATCGCATCCTTGCCTGGCGCATCTTCGCTGAAAAATTTGAGGTCGGCTTGATCTGACCCCGAAATCCGATTGGTTATATGGGCCGGCCCCGCAGGGGCCGGCTTTTTCTTGCCTCAAAATCGTTCTGCAATGATTTGTTTAGAACCAATTTGAAGTAAATCGAAGCTTTCTCGTTCGGCGTAAACTTCATGGTCATGTCACATTTCCGTCAGATGTCTGACACATCCGGTCTCCACACTGTCCTCACATTCTAGGAGTTCCGCGTAATGCTCGAATTAGCACGCATCGATCCTCGGCAGAATGGCGCCGAGCCCTGGGCCAGCCCCGCGTCGCGGGTTCTGGTGGTGGGGCTTGCGTGCACCCCTGACGAGGTCGAGCAGATCCAGCGCCTGCGTTACAAGGTGTTCACCGAAGATATGGGGGTGGTTTTCCCCGACGCACACGACGGCATCGAGCAAGACCGCTACGACCCCTGGTGCGAGCATCTGATGGTGCGCGAGCTCGATTCCGGGCGGGTGGTGGGCACCTACCGGATCATGACCCCCGAAAAGGCGCGCCAGGCGGGCGGCTATTACTCCGAGTCCGAATTCGACCTGTCCGGGCTGGACGCGCTGCGCGGCCAACTGGTCGAAGTGGGCCGCTCCTGCACCCACGCCGATCATCGCAGCGGCGTGGCCATCATGTTGCTGTGGTCCGGGCTGGCCGAATTCATGCGCCGCGGCGGGTACCGTTACATGTTGGGCTGCGCCAGCGTCAGCCTGCGCGACGATGGCGTCACCGCCGCCGAGGTCTGGCGCAATGTTGCCAGCCATCTGCAAGATCCCCGGTTGCCCCGGATCGAGCCCTTGCACCGCTATCCGGTCGAGCGCCTGGACAGCGTCCTGCCGGCCCGCGTGCCCCCGCTGATCAAGGGCTACCTGAAGCTGGGCGCGCGCATCTGCGGCGAGCCGGCCTGGGACCCGGATTTCAACACGGCCGACTTTCCGGTGCTGCTGGACATGGCCTGCATGGACGATCGCTACCGGCGCCATTTCGGGCTGGAGCCCGCCACCGCATCCGAGGTGGCCTGACCGTGCGCCGGTTGCTCAGACGATTGAGCATCCGGTTGATCTGTCGAGCCACCCGCCCATTGCGGCTAGAACTCAAGCAGCTCGAAAGAGAAACCGACTTTTCGCCATTCTGATTCTTCGGCGCGCAGGGTGAAGTCGCTGAGCGGGTGCTTGGCCAGCCAGGCCCGATCCACGCGTACCACGATCGAATCGCCGCGCACCGACACCGTGAGCGGCATTTGCGCGATGTCGACGCGGCGGCGCAGCAACAGCACCGCCAGCCTCAGGCACAGAATGGCCACCCATTGGCTGCGGTCGCGCACCAGCGGTTCCAACTTGCCCAGCTTGCCCTGGTGGCCCAGTGCCAGCAAGGCCAGCAGTTGCTGGTCGGCCCGCGAAAACCCCGGCATGTCGGCGTTGCCCAGCACGTAGGCGGTGTGCTTGTGGTATGCGTTGTGGGCGATCGACAGGCCCATTTCGTGCAGGTCGCCCGCCCAGCCCAGCGCATTGCGCAGTTCGCTGCGGCCTTCGTCGGCCGGGTAGATCGAATCGAACAGAGTCAGCGCCGCCTGGCGCACCCGCTGCGCCTGGTTGGTGTCGATGTGGTAGCGCTTCATGAACTGCTGCACCGACTCGTCGCGCTTGTCGTGCGCGGCGTCGCGGCCCAGCAGGTCGTACAGCACCCCCAGCCGCAGGGCGCCGTCGCCGGTATGCATGACTTCGATGCCCAGTTCGTCGAACAGCGCGCTCATGATGGCCAGGCCGCCCGGCAGCACGTCGGCGCGTTCCAGCTTGATGCCGGGCAATTCTTGCGGGATGACCCGGCCCGACCGGATGATGCGGTCTTTCAGGCGGTTCAGGCCGGCCCGCGTGATGCCGTTGTCGGAAAAGCCGCATTCGGTCAGGATGGCGTATAGCGCCTTGGCGGTGCCTGACGAGCCATAGGCTTCTTTCCAGCCCGTCTTGCGGTACTGCTTGGCGATCACTTCGATTTCGCGCCGCGCCGTCAGTTCGGCCTGTTTCATCTGGTGGGCGTCGACCACGCCGTCGGGGAAGAACTGCCGGCTATAGCTGACACAGCCCATGTACAGCGATGACATCAGGCCGGGCTCGAAGCCTTTGCCGATGATGACCTCGGTGGATCCGCCGCCGATATCGATCACCAGGCGCTTGTTGGGCGAGAGGGGCAGCGTATGCACGACCCCGGAAAAAATAAGCCGGGCCTCTTCGCGCCCGGCAATCACTTCAATGGGGAAACCCAGCGCCGCTTCGGCGCGGGGCAGGAATTCGGGCGTATTGCGGGCCACCCGGAAAGTGTTGGTGGCCACCGCCCGCACCCGGCTGGGGTGGAAGCTGTGCAGCCGTTCGCCAAAGCGTTCCAGCACTGCCACGGCGCGCTCTACCGAGGGCTCGCCCAGCCGCTTGTCGTGATCCAGCCCGGCGGCCAGCCGGACGGTCTCTTTCAGGCGATCTATCTGGTAGATCTGCGCCCCGCCTTCTTGCTGGACGACCCGCCCGATAGAGAGACGAAAGCTGTTTGAGCCGAGGTCTACGGCGGCCAGAAGTTGATCCATGCGGCATGTCGGTAAGACTGTAAGTGGCCCGATTATAGAGAACCGATATGACAGCGCTTTGCCGGGCTGCCTCATTCCCCCTCTTTTGGCGTACGCTAGGGGGTTGCGCTGCAATGTCATGGAACCGTCACGTAACTGCAGTAAAACCAGGACTTTGTCCCTTTGCATGGAATCCGGTATGTCGACTCGTCCGTCCGCTGAGCCTCCGTTCTTGAACCGTGAGCTTTCGCTGCTGAAATTCAATGAACGGGTTCTGGCGATGGCGGAAAACCCCCAGGTGCCATTGCTTGAACGCTTGCGATACGTTTGTATCGTCAGTTCCAACCTGGACGAGTTCTTTGAAATCCGCATTTCCAGCCTGAAAGAGCAGCAACGGCAGAATCCGGGGCTGGTGGGGGCCGACGGACGCACGGCGGCCGAGGCCTTCGAGCGCGTACAGCAGAAGGTGCATACCCTGGTCGACCGCCAGTACGCCTTGCTGAACGACGATATCCTGCCGCGCCTGGACGCCGAGGGTATCGCGCTGCACCATGCTTCCGAATGGAACGCCGAGCAGCAGCAATGGGCGCACAACGTGTTCAATCGCGACGTCATGCCGCTTTTGACGCCCATCGGGCTGGATCCTGCCCATCCGTTTCCGCGCGTCTACAACAAAAGCCTGAATTTCATCGTGGCCCTGTCGGGGGCCGACGCCTTCGGCCGCCAGGCCTCGATTGCCGTGGTGCAGGCGCCGCGCGCCTTGCCCCGGCTGATCAAGATGCCACCCGAAATCTCGGGCCAGCCCGAAGGCTACATTCTGCTGACCTCGCTGCTGCGAGCCTTCGTGGGCGAGCTGTTTCCCGGCCTGGAGATGCTGGGCTGCTACCAGTGGCGGGTCACGCGCAACAGCGACCTGTTCGTCGACGAAGAAGAAGTCACCAATCTGCGCCACGCCTTGCAGGGCGAGCTGTCGCAGCGCAACTTCGGCGCGGCCGTGCGCCTGGAAGTCGACCGCCTGACCCCCCCCGACCTGGAAGCCTATCTGCAGCGCGAGTTCTCGCTGACCGCCGAAGACACCTATCGCGTCAATGGTCCGGTGAACCTGTCGCGCCTGATGCAGCTTTGCAATGCCGGCACGCGCCCCGACCTGTTGTTTCCGGAATACCACGGCAGCGTGCCGGCGCCGCTCGACCGCTTGGCCGGCAAACCGGCCGAGCTGTTCGCGGCGGTGGCGCAGGCCGACCAACTGCTGCACCATCCGTACCAGTCGTTCCAGCCCGTCATCGATTTCCTGACGGCAGCGGCCCTGGATCCGGACGTGATGGCCATCAAGCAGACCATCTATCGCACCGGCGAAGACTCCGAGCTGATGCAGATATTGCTGGCTGCCGCCCGCGCCGGCAAAGAAGTGACCGTGGTGGTCGAATTGATGGCCCGCTTCGACGAGCAAACGAACATCAACTGGGCGGCCCGCCTGGAAGAAGTGGGCGCGCACGTGGTGTACGGCGTCGTGGCCCACAAGACGCACGCCAAGATGGCCCTGGTATTGCGCCGCGAAAAGGGCCGGCTGCGCCGCTATGCTCACCTGGGCACCGGCAACTACCACCCGCGCACCGCCCGGCTGTATACCGACTTCGGCCTGCTTACGGCCGATCCACGGCTGTGCGAGGACATGGACAAGGTATTCACCCAGCTTACCGGCCTGGGTGCGCGGCGCACCCTGAAGGCCCTGCTGCAGTCGCCCTTTACCCTGCACGAGACCATGGTGGCGCTGATCCGGGCCGAAGCCCGGGCCGCCAAGGCCGGGCGCAAGGCACGCATCATGGCCAAGATGAATTCGCTGCTCGAAGACCAGATCATCACCGAGCTGTACAAGGCCAGCCAGGCCGGGGTGAAGATCGACCTGGTGGTGCGCGGCGTATGCGCCTTGCGGGCCGGGGTGCCCGGATTGTCAGACAATATCCGGGTGCGCTCGATCGTGGGGCGCTTCCTGGAACACTCGCGGGTGTTCTATTTCCACGCCGATGGCGAGGAAACCGTGTATTTGTCTTCGGCCGACTGGATGGACCGCAACTTTTTCCGCCGGGTCGAGGTGGCTTTCCCAGTGTTCGACAAGGCGCTCAAGAAGCGGGTCATCGACGAGGCCTTCACCTATGCCCTGCGTGACAACCAGCTGGCCTGGCAGCAGCAGCCCGACGGTTCGTACGTGCGGGTGCGCACCCGGCGCGCGCCCTTCGACCTGCACGATTTCCTGATGGAGCGCCTGGGCTAGGGGTAAACAGGCCCTGGCGTCCCGGCCGCGTATGTGACTGTCACGGTCTTGTCATGTTGCGCTTCTAAGATTCGTTACGTCGATGATCAGACGGGCGCTGTCAGCCCGCCACGACTTCCTCAACGAGCACAGAAGGAACCCGAATGTTCAACCGTGTCTTCAAGCAAATTTCCATCGGCGTCGCCCTCAGCGGCGCCGTCTTCGCCGTGCAGGCCGCCAATATCACCGGCGCCGGCGCTTCGTTCCCGTACCCGGTCTACGCCAAGTGGGCGTCCGACTACAAGGCTGCCTCCAACAACGCTGTCAACTACCAGTCCATTGGTTCGGGCGGCGGCCAGCAACAGATCAAGGCCAAGACGGTCGACTTCGGCGCGTCCGACGACCCCTTGAAGGCCGATGACCTGGAAAAGAGCGGCCTGCTGCAGTTCCCGGCCGTGATCGGCGGCACCGTGCCGGTGATCAACGTCGAAGGCATCAAGCCGGGCCAACTGAAGCTGTCCGGCCCCCTGCTGGCCGATATCTTCCTGGGCAAGGTCAAGAAATGGGACGATGACGCGATCAAGGCGCTGAACCCCGATACCAAGCTGCCTTCGGCCGACATCATCGTGGTGCACCGCTCCGACGGTTCGGGCACGACCTTCGGCTGGACCAACTACCTGTCGAAAGTCTCGCCCGAATGGAAAGAAAAAGTGGGCGAGGGCAAGGCCGTGAAGTGGCCCACCGGCCAGGGCGGCAAGGGTAATGAAGGCGTGGCTGCCTACGTCGGCCAGCTGAAGAACTCGATCGGCTACGTCGAATACGCCTACGCCAAGCAGAACAATCTGTCCTGGACCCAGTTGCAGAACAAGGACGGCCAGTTCGTGCAGCCCGAGCAGTCGGCCTTTGCCGCCGCTGCCGCCAATGCCGACTGGAAGAGCGCGCCCGGCATGGGCGTGGTGCTGACCAACGAGCCCGGTGCCGAATCGTGGCCCGTGACCGCCGCCACCTTCATCCTGGTGCACAAGGTGCAGGACAAGCCCGAGCAAGGCCGCGCCGTGCTGGAATTCTTCGACTGGGCCTTCAAGAATGGCAACAAGTCGGCCGAAGCGCTGGACTACGTGCCTTTGCCCGACTCGGTGACGGCTGAAATCCGTGCCGCCTGGGGCGAAATCAAGAGCGCCGACGGCAAGCCGGTCTGGAAGTAAACGCAGTCTGCTGTCACGCGGCGCGCGGGCCCCAGGGCCTGCGCGCCAAGCTGCGCCGCCCCGCGCATGCCTCCCGAAGCGCATACCAAGGAAAGTCCATCCATGAGCGCGGTAATGGATAATACGGTGTTGCTACCGTCCCGCGAGACGGATTCCGTCACCACCGGCACGCCCTCGCCTATGAAGCAAAGCAAAAACGCGCTAATGGATGCGCTGTTCAAGAACCTGACCCGGCTGTTCGCCTTCCTGGTGTTCATCTTGCTGGCGGCCATCATGGTGTCGCTGATCTACGGCAGCCGCGAGACCCTGGCCAAGTACGGCCTTTCGTTCCTGTGGACGAACGACTGGGACCCGGTCCAGCAGAATTTCGGCGCGGTGGTGCCAATCGTGGGCACGCTGCTGACCTCGGCCATTGCGCTGATCATCGCCGTGCCCGTTTCGTTCGGCATCGCCATCTTCCTGACCGAACTGTCGCCCGCCTGGTTGCGCCGCCCGCTGGGCACCGCCGTCGAGATGCTGGCGGCCATCCCCAGCATCATCTACGGCATGTGGGGCCTGTTCGTCTTCGTGCCCATCTTCCAGGAATACATACAACCGGGGCTGATCGCCACGCTGGGCGGCCTGCCGCTGATCGGCGGCATCTTCGCCGGCCCGCCGTTCGGCATCGGCATCTTCACCGCGGGCCTGATCCTGTCCATCATGATCATCCCGTTCATCGCCGCCGTGATGCGCGACGTATTCGAACTGGTCCCGCCGATGCTGAAAGAATCGGCCTACGGCCTGGGCGGCACCACCTGGGAAGTCATGTGGCGCGTGGTATTGCCCTTCACCAAGTCGGGCGTCATCGGCGGCATCATGCTGGGCCTGGGCCGCGCCCTGGGCGAAACGATGGCGGTCACCTTCGTCATCGGCAACGCCTTCCGCTGGCCCGAGTCGCTGTTCTCGCCGGGCAACTCCATCGCCTCGGCGCTGGCCAACGAATTCAACGAGGCCGGCGGCCTGCAGAAATCGGCGCTGCTCGAACTGGGCCTGATCCTGTTCCTGATCACCACTGTGGTGCTGGCGCTTTCCAAGGTGCTGCTGTTGCGCCTGTCCGCGGCGGAAGGCAAGCAAACCTGAACCGGCACCGGGAAAAGACATGGCTGAATCTGTACTGAATATGAAGAACGGCGTTTATCGCCGGCGCCACCTGGTCAACAAGGTGATGCTGGCGGTCTCGCTGGCCGCGCTGTTGTTCGGGTTGTTCTGGCTGTTCTGGATCATCTTGACCCTGCTGTTCAAGGGCGCGCCGGCCCTGTCGCTGACGCTGTTCACCGAAATCACCCCGCCGCCGGGCCAGCAGGGCGGCTTGATCAACGCCATCATCGGCAGCTTGCTGATGGCCGGCGTGGGCACCCTGATCGGCACGCCGGTGGGCATCCTGGCCGGCACCTACCTGGCCGAATACGGCCAGCGCGGCTGGCTGGCTCCGGCCACGCGCTTCCTGAACGACGTGCTGCTGTCGGCACCGTCCATCATCATCGGCCTGTTCATCTATGCGGTGTACGTGGCGCAGGTGGGACACTATTCGGGCTGGGCCGGCGCGCTGGCGCTGGCGATACTGGTGGTTCCGGTGGTGGTGCGCACCACCGACAACATGCTGATGCTGGTGCCCAACAGCCTGCGCGAGGCAACCGCGGCGCTGGGCTGCCCCAAGTGGCGCATGATCACCCTGGTGTGCTACCGCGCTGCCAAGACGGGCATCATCACCGGCATCCTGCTGGCCATCGCCCGCATCTCGGGCGAAACCGCGCCGCTGCTGTTTACCGCGCTGTCGAACCAGTTCATGTCGCTGAACATGAACCAGCCCATGGCCAACCTGCCGGTGGTCATCTACCAATACGCCGCCAGCCCGTTCCAGGACTGGAACGACCTGGCCTGGGCCGGCGCCACCCTGATCACCCTGCTGGTGCTGGGGATCAACATCGTGGCCCGCAACCTGTTCCGCAAATCGTGATCGCATGCCGGCGCCTGTGCGCGCCGGCCTCAGGAAGATAAATGGAAAACACCGTTACCGCTACGGCTACCGCCACCAAGGCCAAGCTCGAAGTCAAGGACCTGAACTTCTACTACGGCAAGTTCCAGGCGATTCGCAACGTGAACATGTCGATCCGCGAGAACAAGGTCACGGCCTTCATCGGCCCCTCGGGCTGCGGCAAGTCGACGCTGCTGCGCACCTTCAACCGCATGTACGAGCTTTACCCTGGCCAGCGCGCCGAAGGCGAGATCATGCTCGACGGCGAGAACCTGCTGACATCCAAGACCGATATCTCGCTGATCCGCGCCAAGGTCGGCATGGTGTTCCAGAAGCCCACGCCGTTTCCCATGAGCATCTACGACAACATCGCCTTTGGCGTGCGCCTGTTCGAGCGCCTGTCCAAGGGTGAAATGGACGAGCGCGTGGAATGGGCGCTGTCGAAGGCCGCGCTGTGGAACGAAGTCAAAGACAAGCTGCACCAGAGCGGCAACAGCCTGTCGGGCGGACAGCAGCAGCGCCTGTGCATCGCGCGCGGCGTGGCCATCAAGCCCGAGGTGCTGCTGCTGGACGAGCCCTGCTCGGCGCTGGACCCGATTTCCACCGCCAAGATCGAAGAACTGATTGCCGAACTGAAGAACGACTACACCGTCGTCATCGTGACGCACAATATGCAGCAGGCGGCGCGGTGTTCCGACTACACCGCCTACATGTACCTGGGCGAACTGATGGAATTCGGCGAAACCGACCAGATCTTCGTGAAGCCGGCCCGCAAGGAAACCGAAGACTACATCACGGGGCGCTTCGGCTAGGCCAGGCGAACGCCTGGCGCCTGACACGCCCGTGCCGCGCGGGCTTTCCTGTCCCGCCCTGACGTCGGCCATGTGCCGGCGTTTTTTTGCCGGCCCACTACGCGGCCCACTGGCCCCTGCACGTCCAGAGAACCTGCATCGTTGACAGGGGCCGGACGCCTGCCTATATTGTTCATATATAAGTATTTATGGTTCACATATATGAACGATCAAGTGAAATCGGCTTCCCGCGTACTGGATATCCTGGAACTCTTTTCCAGCATCACCGACCCCATGGGGGTCAGCGATGTCGCCAAGCGCCTGAACCTGCCCAAGAGCAGCGCGCAAGCCTTGCTGCTGACCCTGGCCGCGCGCGGCTACCTGGTTCGACAGGGGGCCGACTACCTGCTGCCGCCCGAACTGAAGGGCGGGTGGGTCGGCGGGATGCGCACGCGCTTGCAGGGCATTGCGGGGCCGGTAATGGAACGCGCTGCGCAGGAAAGCGGCGAGTCCCTGTTCCTCGGCATGCTGGCCCCGACCGGCCAGGTGCAGTACCTGGCCAAGACAGTCAGCGCACAAGAGATTCGCTATGACGCGGCGCTGCAGCCCTTGCGGCCGGCCCATTGCACGTCGATGGGGCTGGTGATGCTGGCTTACGCGCCCGGCTACGAGCCCGGCGATACCGCCTTCCAGGCACATACCCCGCACACCATCACCGACCCGGCAAAGATCGCCCGGCTCTTGGCGGATGCCCGGCGCGACGGCTACGCCGAAGTCCTGGATGGCCACGTGGAAGGCGCCTCTGGCGTCTCGGCGCCGATTTTCGACTCAGGAGAAGCCGTGGTGGCGGCGCTGAACATAGGCGCTCCAACCTGGCGCTACGAGCGCAATCGCAAGCTCTTGATCGATATCGTCTGCCGCGAGGCCCGGGCCGTCACGGCCTTGCTGCGCGGCACGGCAGCCTGATCCTGTTGAAGGCAGGCGGGTTGCGCAGCCCGCCTGCGACGTAGTTCATTCGCGGCGCTAACTTGAAGGAGACAGAGGCAATGAGCAAGCAGAAGGTTTTCCAGCCACAAGATATCAACGGCATATTGCCGCCGCTGGCCACGCCATTCGACAGCGACGAGAACGTCGATGCGGCGGTGCTGCGCCGCGAGGTGCAGTACATGCTGGAGCAGGGCGTGCATGGATTGGTGCCGGGCGGCAGCGCCGGCGAGGGCTACACGCTGTCGGTGGACGAGCTGCGGCAGGTGGTGGGCACCACTTGCGAAGAGGTCGCGGGCCGTGTGCCGGTCGTGGCCGGGGTCATCGTCAACAGCACCCGGCAGGCTATCGAACGGTCGAAGGCGCTGGCCGACCTGGGAGTCTCCGCGCTGCAGATCACGCCCGTCCACTACATCTACAAGAATGACGACGAGGCGATGATCCGCCACTACGGCGCCATCCAGGACGCGGTAGGCATCCCCATCATTATCTACAACGTCATTCCGTGGAACTATCTGTCGGTCGACCTGCTGCTGCGCATGATGCGCGAGGTTCCCGGCGTGTACGGGGTCAAGCAGAGCGCCAGCGATGTGAAATCGCTGGCCGACCTGATCATGCGCTGCGAGCCTGGCAACCGCATCTACGCGGCGATCGACGCGCTGCTGTACCCCACCTTTGCCCTGGGCGCGCATGGCGCGATCTCGCAGATCCTGACCGCGGCGCCGGGGCCTTGCGTGGAACTGTGGAAGCTGGTGCAGGCGGGCGACCATATGAGCGCACTTGCATTGCACACGCAATTGCTGGAAATGTGGAATGCCATTGCTGGCGATAACCGCCTGTCGGTAACCAAGTACGCACTGGCCCTGCAAGGCGTGCCGGTGGGAAGCCCGCGCGCGCCCATGGCGCCCGCCAGCGGCCAGCAGAAAGAAAATATCCGCCAGGCGCTGGCCAAGATTCTCGGAGACCGGATGTTGCAGCCCGCGGCGTAGCCGCAAACAGAATCCGCGACGACGGGTTCTTCCCCAAGCAGGGCCTAGAGGAGACATCTGATGAAAACGCTCATCCATGCAGCGGCAGGCCTGGTACTTTCCTTGATGATAGGCAGCGCGTCCGCGCAGTATCCGGACAAGCCATTGCGCCTGATCGTGCCGTTCTCGCCGGGCGGCACCACCGATGCCGTGGCGCGGGTCATGGCGCAATACCTGGGCCAGTTGATCGATCAGCCTGTCGCTGTCGAGAACAAGGGCGGCGGCAGCACCATCATCGGCACCGAGGCGCTGGCGCGCGCCGCGCCCGACGGCTATACCCTGATGCTGGCCACCCCGGACTTCACCGTCAATCCCAGCCTGCGCGCCAAGCTGCCATACGACACGCTGAAAGACTTCACGCCCATTGCGTTGATCGGCACCTATCCGATGCTGCTGGTCACCCGCGTCGGCGGCGGGCTGGATTCGACACGGGCACTGCTGGACCAGGCCAAGGCGCATCCCAAGCGGCTCAGTTTCGCGTCCGCCGGCAATGGCTCCATGCCGCACCTTTGCGCCGAACTGCTGATGTCGCTGGCGCATGTGGATCTGATGCATGTTCCATTCAAGGGCAATGGGCCGGCCTTGACCGACCTGGTGGCGGGCCGCGTGTCGATGCTGTTCAGCGGCGCGCCGGCAGTCGATGGCCTGGTTCAGAGCGGCAAGTTGCAGGTGCTGGCCGTTACCAGCAAAACCCGCCATCCCTCGCTGCCCGATGTGCCCACGCTGGCTGAAAGCGGTGTGCCGGGCTACGAGGTGATCGCGTGGTTTGGCGTACTGGCGCCGGCTGGCGTGCCGGCCGATGTCGTCCAGCGCCTGAACACGGCGATCGGCGCCGTGATGGCCATGCCCGAGGTACGGGAAAAACTGTCCAGCCTGGGCGCCGACCTGCGCGCCAGCACGCCGGCCGAATTCGACAGCCAGATCAGGTCCGAAATCGACAAATGGGGCAGGGTGGTCAAGACGGCGGGCATCGAGGCCTACTGATGCCCGGCAACGCTCGCCCAGGCGTACCCAGGTGCATCAAGGATCAAGGGCGGCCCGCGATGCGGGCCGCTTCGCGGGCCGAGGCGGGCAGCATGGCGCCGTGGCCCAGGCCGGGGAAGCTGCGGTAATGCACCGTGAGCCCCGGCTTGCCGTCCAGTTCGCTGGCCAGTGCGCGCGCGCTGGCGCTGCCTGCGGGCGCCACGCGATGCGGCGCGGCACGTTCCGGGCGTGAACGTTCCGAGCCGCCCACCCACAGGTAAAGCTGCCGAGGAGCGGTAGTGCAGCAGTGGGCCGTATCCAGTTCGCGCAGGCGTTCGGCCATGTGCGGCGCGTGCCACCATAGCGACGGGCTGGCCGCCACGTAGCGCTGGAAAGCCTGTGGCTGCGTGCGCAGCGCATGCAGCACGAACAGGCCGCCGTATGAATGCCCATACAAGGTCTGGCGGGCTGTGTCGACAGGGGCGGCCGCCTGTACCAGCGGCTTGACGCGCTGCTGGATCAGGTCCAGCCAGGCATCGGCGCCGCCATTGCGGCGGCCCGGTTGACGCGGGTCGGGGGCGCCCTGGCCATCGCTGCCGGGCGGACGCGGCGTGTAATCCCACGCGCGTGCCTGCACATCCAGGCGCGCATCGATGTCGTAGCCGATGCCCACCAGTACCGCGGCGGGCCGCTCACCCGCGTCGGCCAGCGCCTGCAGCGTGGCATTGCCATCCAGCAGATACAGGACAGGCCAGCCCACGGCGGGCGGCGGCCCGGCCGGCACGATCAGGTCCAGGCGTACGTCGCGCAAGCCCTCGCCGCGCGGCAGCACGATCTGCCGGGCCAGGCCCAGCAGTCCCAGCCGGGCGCGGGCCTGGGCGGCAGACATGCCGTCGTCCAGCACCGGCTGGCCATGCGCGTGGGGGGCCGAGGCCAGCAGCGCCGTGCACAGCACCGCCAGGGCGGGCAGCTTCAGGCGTGCGCGCCGCATCAGTACGTTACCGTCATGGTGGCGTAGTAGGCGCGGCCCGGCTCGTTGTAGGTGGCCGCGCCGGCCGAGCTGGAGTTGCCTTCGCGGTAAAGCTGCTTGTCGAACAGGTTGCTGACGCCCACGCGGAAACGCAGGTTGCGATTGGGCTCGTAGCCCACGCTCAAGCCCACCAGCGCATACGGGCTGAGGGTCTGCAGGGCGTCGCCTTCCAGGTCTTCGCCGGTACGCGCGTTGGCCGTGGGGCCTTCTTGCTTGCCGTAGTAAGTGACGTTGGCCTGGAACGACCATTGCGGCGTGTAGTACCAGTCCAGCGTGCTGTTGATGGTGTATTCGGGAATGACGCTCAGCGGTTCGCCCGTGCTTTTGTTCTTGGACTGGATCATGTAGGTGAAATTGGTGTTCCAGTCCAGGGCCGGGGTCAGCGGCACGAACAGGTTGCCTTCCAGGCCTTCGACCACGGCCTTGCCGCTATTGGTCCATTGCAGCACGCGCGCGCCGTTGGGCAGGCGGTACAGGTAATCGTTGCTGGCGACGATCTTGTTCTTGTAGTCGTTGCGGAAGTAGGCCGCGCTGGTGCGCCATGTGCCCGGGTCGTACTCGAACCCGATTTCCTTGTTGATGCTGGTTTCGGGCGACAGGTCGGGGTTGCCGACCAGGTAGCAGCCGCCGGCATTGGTCTGCGATTGCAGGCAGCCGTTGCCGCGGCTGTACAGCAAGTAGTTCGGGTTCGATTGATACAGGTTGGGCGCCTTGTAGGCCCGCGCGATGCCGCCCTTGATGCGCAGGTAGTCGGTAGCCGCGTACGACGCGTTCAGGCTGGGGCTCACGTTGTTGCCGAATTCGCTGTTGTGGTCAAAGCGCAGGCCCGGCGTCAGCGTGGTGCGCAGGCCGGCTTCGATATTGTCTTCGATGAACAGGGCGTAGCTGTCCTGGCTGGTCTTGGTGGGGCGGCCGGCGCCATCGGTGTCGCCGATGCTGCCGCCGGTGCCCGAATATTCCTGGCGCATGGCCGACGGGTCGTCCAGCGATTCGTGCAGGTATTCGATCCCGACGGTGGCCACTTGCTGCCAGCCCAGGTGGAAGGGCACACTGACCTCGCTGGCCGCCCGCAGGTTTCTCAGGCGCGCGGTCTGGCGGCCCGTGTCTTGCGGGGCGCCCTCGGGGCCGCCTGCCAGGCCTTCCTGCTGGCGCGAATTGCGCGTGTAGTCGTATGACAGCGACGAGCGCGATGTGCCCCAGGCGTAGTCGCCACGATGTGTCAGGCCGACATTCTGCCGATACATCGCATTGGTTTCCTCGCCGTACAGGCTATCGGTGAAGTCGTTGCTGTTGTTGTTCATGGTGTCGCCGGCGTACAGGTTGCCTTGCCGGCTGAAGCCCATTTCCAGGTCTACCGTGTTGCGGGTGTCGGGCCGCCATGAGAACAGCGCGTTCAGGTCCTGGTTGATGACGCCTTCGCGGCCGGCGGTGTTCGGGTTGCCGTTATCCGCTGTTTCGGAGCGGCCGGCATTGATGTCGCGGGCATCGGGATTGGTCTTGTTGTAGTTGCCGTATACGCGCATGCTGAGCGTGTCGCTGATGGGGGTCGACAGGCGCACGTTGACGCGATTGGTATTGCCTTCCCTGCTGTCTTCGGGCTGGTTCACGTAGTACGTGGCCGACGCGCTGACCTTGTCGGTGGGCTGCTTGGTGATGATGTTCACCACGCCGCCCATGGCGCCCGACCCATAGCGGGCCGCGGCGGGGCCGCGGATCACTTCGATGCGTTCCACCTCTTCGGCCGGCACCCAGTTGGTATCGCCGCGCGTATCGCGGTCGCCATTCCAGCCATAGCGCACGGCATTGCGCGAATCGACCGGCTTGCCGTCGATCAGGATCAGGGTGTTTTCCGGGCCCATGCCGCGGATGTCGATCTGCCGGCTGTTGCCGCGCGCCCCGCTGGCGCTGTTGCCGGTCAGGTTCACGCCCGGTTCGCGGCGGATGACGTCGGACAAGTCATTGGTGGGCGGGCGGCGCTGGATCTCTTCGGCAGTGATCACGGACACGCCCAGCGATTCCTTGATTTCTTCCTCTGCCGTCCCCAGCACTTGCACCGAGGCCATTTCCTGCACGACCGCCGGGTCGTCGGGCGGGGGGGGCGTCTGGGCCAGGGCAGCGCCCGACAAGGCAAGGGTGATGACGGCGCCGGCGTACGGGCGCGCGGAAGGGGGCGTGGACATGCCGGGTTCTCCGAGTGCGCAATAAGCGGCGCGCCCCGGGTTTCCCGGCGGCGCGCCTGTTATGGTTTAATGGTAATGATTTCCAATATCATTTCTCGTTCAACATTATGTCAGCCGGGTTCCTGTCGCGGCTTTGCCCCTGCACCAGAAAGCTTTGCCTGATCCTCATTTCCACATGAATGCCGCGCTGCCCAATACCGGCGCACCGTTTCGCCGCGATCCCGCGCTGGTCGACGAGCCCGCGCTGCGCCGCCAGGCCCATCACGGCACGGCGCAGTACGCCGTGGTTGCGCCCGGTTCCAGCCAGCCCATGTTCCAGGGCCTGATCGATACCATGGCGCTGGCCGATGGCCTGGTGCTGCACCGCGTGGATGCCCGTGACTTGCAGGGCGTGGCGGTGCGCGCCACCCTGCGTCCCGGCTTGCGTATCGCCCTGACCGTGGGGGGCAAGGCCGACGTGAGCTTTGGCGGACGCCGCGTCCTGCTGGGGCCGCGGCCCGATGGGCGGGCGCGTGGCGCGGTCGTGGCGGTGGCCCGGCCCACCGAGTTCGTGCGCCAGTCGCGGCGCGGTGACATCGAGCGCACGGTCAGTCTCACGTTTGCCGACGAATGGCTGCAGCGCCGCTTCGGCGATGAGCTGCAGCCCTGCCTGGCGTTCTCACGCCAGCACTTGTCGGTGTACGAATGGAATGCCTCGGCGCAGGCGGTGGCGCTGGCCGAGCAGATGCTGGCTCCGCCCGAACTCGATACGGCCTTGTCGCGCATGTACCAGGAATCGCGGTCGCTGGACTTGGCCGTCGAGGCCTTTGCCTGCCTGCGCGGCAGGGTGCCGGCGCAGGCCGGGGCGGGGCTGCGCCAACGCGAACGCGCCCGCATGGAACAGGTGCGCGACCTGCTCGACAGCGGCCAGGCCGATACCCTGACGCTGGAAGAGATCGCCCGCCACGCTTTCGTCAGCGCCAACACATTGCAACGCCATTTCCGCGCCGTATGGGGCAAGACGGTATTCGCCTATCTGCGCGACACGCGGCTGGCGCGGGCCCGCCTTGCGCTGGAACGCGATGCCGTCAGCGTGGCGCAGGCGGCCTGGATCGCCGGTTATTCCAGCCCGGCCAACTTCGCCACCGCGTTTCGCCAACGGTATGGCATGCCGCCGGGGCAGGTGGGGCGGCGGGCTTGAGGGCTGGCCGCGCCACGCCGATATCATCGCGCCATGAGTGCGACCAGTTCGGGGTCATGCCGCGCATAGGCACCTGCCCGGCTGATCTTCATGTTGCAGTCGGTGTGCAAGCGCACCATCATGATGGCCGATCTCCAGGCGATGGCCAGGACGTCGACGACCAAGGCGCCGCAGACCTGCGTCAGCTTGTGTTCTATCAATAGGGATGCAAGCACGCTTTCAGCGGGGACGATGACGTCGGCGCGCTGCCGGGTCACGGCATAAGTTGCCGCATTCGTGAAGGCCTGCAATAGGGTTTGCGGATATTTGGCCGCCGTTTCGAGCAACTGTGCCTCGTGCATGGGAGGATCCAGCGAGGCGCATGGCAGTACGCGCGATGCCAGCCCGTGTTGCTTGACCGTCGACTGCACGATGGCGGATATCTCGGGGGCGTTTGCGATGGGCGCAATGTTTTGTCCCAAAGAGCAGGACACCAGCATGGACGATTCCAGTATTCCAGTCACAGGGATGTCGACCGCTGAACGTATTTCCCGCAGCATCGGCTCGCTGAACGAGCCGATCACAAAGGCATCGAAGCCATCGCGTTCCGCGCGGATCGCATAGTCGATTATCTGGTCGACCGCCCGGTGGTAGACAAAAGCATTGCCCAATGCCGAGGTTGGCGTGCGTCCATGATACGTGCCCGGGTGCAGGCCATGAACGTGCACCGTGGCCTCGTTGTGCAATACCTGTCCGGCATGCTTGTTCAAGAAATCGCGGTAGCTGCCCAGGCCGTCGAGCTCGGTCATCGACTGGTGCCAAAGGCGCAACGGCTTTCGTTCACTTGCTTTCATGGACTTACCCTCCACTTCCTTGATTGATGCACGGACAGACGACCTGGGAGCGCTCACGGCGAGCGCTGGACGGCCGTTTACTGGGGTTTGATATTGAGGTCGGCAAGGCCTTTCTGCCAGCGCGTGATATCGGCCCGCACCATGGATGCAAACGCTTTCTGGCTAAGCGATAGCGGAATGCTGCCCGTCTTGACGAATCGCTCTTTCATCTGGGGTTCCTCCAGCACTTTCGTGAATGCCGCATGCAGGCGGTCGACGATTCCCATCGGCGTATTGGGCGGGGCGAGGATACCTTGCCAGATCACGACATCAGTGCGAACCCCCTGGCTGGTCAGGCTCGGCAGGCCCTCGAAGGGCGTGTTGGACGCGACGCCCAGCGATACCACGCGGTCGCGGAAAGATAGCCACAACGGGCCGGGCATGAACATCAGATCCACTTGCCCCGCCAGTACCGATTGTGCGGCGGGGGCAGCGCCCTGGTAGGGCACGTTGAGCAGATCTATCTTGGAGGCGGCGCGGAAGGCCTCGGCACTGACATGCCCCAGGCTGCCGTTGCCCCACGAAGCGTAGGTAAGCTGTCTGTCCTTGGCCAGCTTCAGTAGCTCGGCGGTCGTCTTGACCCCCAGATCCGAGCGGGTCACCAGGACGGTCGTGACCTGATTCACGGGTGCGACAGGGATGAATTCACCGGGTTCGTATCGTGTCAGGTTGGGCTGCAGATGCGGCGCGATGGATATCGCGTCGGAAGCGCCCAGCAATAACGTATAGCCATCCGGATCGGCCCGGAACACCAGATCCGTGCCAACGATGCCGCCGGCTCCAGGCCGGTTTTCCACCACGACCGGCTGGCCCAGCTCTTGGCCGAGGCGATCGCTCATCGACCGGGCCGCAACATCCGAGGCGCCTCCCGGCGGGTAGGGCACGACAATCCTGATCGGCCGGCTGGGGTTCCATTCTGCCTGCACCGGGGTGATAAAGCCCGCAGACGTGATGGCAACTATTGCTAATGCGCGCCCCAATTTCATGATTCGTCTCCTATTCTGGACAGACATGTTTGCTTGCGCGATGGCGGTACAAGCCATTGCCTCTTTGCGCATGTCTTTGTGGTGTCCTGTCATTCCTATATAGGAATACAGTACCGGAATAGGAATTCTATCGAGATTTCGTATCCGTGACCTGATAGGGCTTACCCGTAGCCGGGCCGGCCGTGGATCATCGCCGCGCAATCGCCGCTGGCGAAGTCCGCGTCGTTGCGGGTTGGGGAATGTGCCGGGTTTGCCGCCGGATGCCTGAGCGCGTCAGGCCAGCAGGATCGCGGGGGCCATCTTGGCCGGCGCGGCGGGATCGCTGGCCGTACCGGACTTGAAGCGCCGCGCCGAATCCTCTACCCAGGCCCGGAACGCCTGCACCGCGGGCGAATCGCGCTTGTATTCCGGGTACACCAGGCAGTAGCGCTTGGCGTGCTTGAGCGCGATGTCGAAGGGAATCACCAGATCGCCGCGCACGAGTTCCTGCTCGACATAGAAGCGCGGCACCAGTGCCACGCCCAGGCCGGCACGGGCCGCCTCGATCACCATGGAATACAACTCGAACCGCATGCCGGGCAAGGGGCGGTCGTTGGCGGCGTCCACCATGTCGAACCAGCGGCGCCAGACATCGGTGCGGGTGGCCTTGTGCAGCAACGGCACGCGTGCCAGATCGGCGGGCTCGTGCAGCGCCGCCAGGTCATGGTGGTGCGGGCTGATCACCGGCACGACTTCTTCGTCGAACAGCTCGATCTTCACCACGCCTGTCCAGGCCGGGTGGTCGAAATGCAGGGCGGCGTCGAAGTTGGTGCCCCGGAACAGGAAGGGTTCGGGCCGTTCGCTGAAATTCATGGTGATGTGCGGGTGCCGCGCCTGGAATTCGTGCAGGCGCGGCAGCAGCCAGCGGTTCGAGAAGGTGGGAATGACCGCCAGCTCGAGTATGCCGCCCGCGCCGCGGTGCGCCATCAGCTCTTGGGTATGCAGTTCGATTTCTTCCAGGTGCGGCCCGATGCGGTCGGCATAGTAGCGGCCCGCATCGTTGAGCACCACTTGCTTCTTCACGCGCGTGAACAGGCGTGCGTCCAGGTAGTTTTCCAGTGCCGCGATCTGGCGGCTGACCGCGCTTTCCGACAGGCAGAGCTCTTCGGCTGCGCGGGCGAAATTCTCGTGGCGGGCGGCTGCCTCGAAGACCGCCAGTGCGACAGTGCTGGGTATTTTCCGCTTCATGCGTGCGCCCCCTTGGCAGGTTGAGTTGATGAGGAAACCGCATCAACTCCTGATTATTAATCAGTTCCGCCCTTGGCAGGGTGCTGACCATAATGGCGTATCGCAATCAGGTAGGCACAACAAAGGTCGAGGCAATGGAACGTTACCAACTTTTCATCAATAACGAATGGGTAGACGCCGAGGCGGGCGAATGGTTCGACACCGAGGATCCGTTCTCGGGCAAGGCGTGGGCCCAGGTGCCGCGTGCGCGGGCCGCCGATGTCGACCGCGCTGTCGCGGCCGCCCGGCAGGCCTTCGAAGGCGAATGGTCCCGGCTGTCGGCCAGCGATCGCGGCCGCCTGCTGTACAAGCTGGGCGAACTGATCGAACACAATGCGCAACGCCTGGCCGAAGTGGAAAGCCGCGACAACGGCAAGCTGATGAGCGAGGTGCTGGGCCAGGTGAAGTACTGCGCCAAGTATTTTTATTACTACGGCGGGCTGGCCGACAAGATCCAGGGCCATGTCGTGCCGATCGACAAGCCCGGGGTGTTCAATACCGTGCGCTACGAGCCCATCGGCGTGGTGGCCAGCATCACCCCGTGGAACTCGTCGCTGCTGCTGACGGCCTGGAAACTGGGGCCGGCCCTGTGCGCAGGCAATACCATTGTCTGCAAGCCATCGGAATTCACGCCCGCTTCGCTGCTGGTGCTGGCCGGGCTGGCCAAAGAGGCTGGCATTCCCGCGGGCGTGATCAATGTGCTGACCGGTTTCGGCGCCGAAGTGGGTGAACCGCTGATCCGCCATCCGGATGTGGGCCGTGTGGCCTTCACCGGCGGCGACGCGGCCGGCCGCCGGGTCTATGCGACCGCGGCCGAAGGCCTGAAGCGCGTGTCGCTGGAACTGGGCGGCAAGTCGCCCAACATCGTGTTCGACGATGCCGACCTGGATCGCGCCGCCAACGGCGTCATCACCGGCATTTTCTCGGCCGGCGGGCAAACTTGCATGGCCGGTTCGCGCCTGTTGCTGCAGGAATCCATCCATGATGAATTCCTGGACCGTATCGAGAAGATCACGCGCTCGGCCAAGATCGGCGATCCCACCCAGGCCGATACGCAGATCGGCCCGGTGGCAACGCGGCCGCAGTACGAGAAAGTGCTGCAGTACATCGATATCGCCAAGCAGGAAGGCGCACGGTGCGTTACCGGTGGCCGCGCGCTGACTGGCCCGCAGTACGGCGCGGGCCAATTCGTCGAGCCGACCATTTTCGCCGACGTGACCAACCAGATGCGCATCGCGCAGGAAGAAGTCTTCGGGCCGGTGCTGGCGGTGCTGAAGTTCAAGGATGAAGAAGACGCTATCCGCATCGGCAACGATATCCGCTTCGGCCTGGCCGCCGGCGTGTGGACCAGGAGCCTGCACCGTGCGATGTTGATGTCGGAAAAACTGCGTGCCGGCACGGTGTGGGTGAACAACTACCGGTCCACCAGCTACATGACGCCGTTCGGCGGGTTCAAGGACAGCGGCCTGGGCCGCGAGGGCGGCTTTGAATCGGTGAAGGAATACATGGAGGTCAAGAGCGTGTGGATGTCTTCTGACCTGAACATGCCCAATCCCTTCGTGCGCAAGTACTGATCCCGGGCCCAATGGAAAGCGGAACAACCATGAACGAGACAACATCCCCGGATGCGCGCAAGACGTATGACGTGGTGGTCGTGGGCTGCGGCATCGCCGGCCTGAGCGCGGCGGTCACGGCCATGCAGGCCGGCGCCCGCGTCGCCATCCTGGAGCGCGCCCCGCGCGAAGACCGTGGCGGCAACACGCGCTGGACCGAAGCCATGCTGCGCATGAAAAGCGAATCCGAGGTCTCCGACGACTTCGAAGCGCATTTCGCCGAGAACGCGGGCCACTACCTGGACCCGGAACTGATCAAGGAAGCCGCGGGCGCATACGAGAACTGGTCGTCGATCGTCAAGGTGCTGGGCTTCGCCGATCCGGAACTGATCTCGACTTTCGCCGAGAATGCCGGTCCGGCAATCGGCTGGCTGAAATCCTTCGGGGTGCGTTTCGACTTCCTGCCCGGCTACTTCATTACTACTTGCACCAGCCGCATGGGGCCGGTGGGCGGCGGCCTGGCCATGGTCGAGGCGCTGGCCGGGTGGGCCGAGCAGAACGGTGCCGATTTCCATTACCGCACGACGGCCCGCGAGTTCCTGCGCGAGGCCGACGGCACCATTGTGGGTATCCGGGCAACGGGCCCCGACGCACGCAGTTTCGACCTGCACGCGCCGGCCACCGTGCTGGCCTGCGGCGGTTTCGAGGGCAACCCCGAGATGCTGGCGCAGTACCTGGGGCCGCGCGCCCGCTACCTGCGGCCGGTGGCGCGCGGCGGTTATTACAACAAGGGCGAGGGCCTGCGCATGGCCCTGGCGGCCGGTGCCGCGCCATCGGGAGACTTCGGCCAGTTCCATGCCGAGCCGCTGGACCCGCGCTCGGGCGCGCCCGAACCCATCGTGCTGGTATTCAACTACGGCGTGCTGGTCAATCGGCGCGGCGAGCGCTTCATCGACGAAGCGCCGGCCACTGTGGATGCCACCTACGAATCGATCACGCGCGTGATCCACGAGCAACCCGAGGGCATTGCCTGGGCGGTGCTGGACGGGCGTATCGATGATGTGCCCAATTGGCGCCGCAGCGTGCGTTCCAACCAGCCCCCGGTACGCGCGGAAAGCGTGGCGGAACTGGCCGGCAAGATCGGCGTGGACGCCGCCGCACTGCAGGCCACGCTGAACACCTACAACCAGGCCTGCGGGCAGGGCGAATTCGATGCCTTGCGCACCGACGGGCTGGCCACGCGTGCCGGCTACGCGCCGCGCAAGTCGAACTGGGCCCGGCCCATCGACCGTGCGCCGTTCCTGGCGTATCCCATTATTTGCGGCAATTGCTTTACGTTCGGCGGCTTGAAAGTCGACACCCGCAGCCAGGTGCTGAACACCGACGGCGACCCGATTCCGGGCCTGTATGCGGCTGGCGAGACCGTGGGCCTGTATTACGGCACCTATACCGGTGCCACCTCGGTATTGCGCGGCGCGGTATTCGGCCGGCTGGCCGGCTCCGCCGCGGCGGCGCGCCGCGGGCAGTAAGCGCAACAGGCGGGCAGGCAGCGCGTTCCGCCTTGCGCCGCTACTGCCCCTCGGGGCGCGTGGCCGGCAGTTCGTATAAGACAGTAAAACCAGGAGACAACCATGAAACGACGCACGCTGAAAAGCCTGCTGGCGGCCACGGCCGTCGCAGCCCTGCCGCTGGCGGCCCAGGCCGCCGACACCACCGGGGTAACGGCCGACACCATCCGCATCGGCATGTTCGGCCCCTTGACCGGGCCCACCGCGGTGGGTTCGCTGCCGCTGCTGGGCGCCACTGCCATCTACCGGCAGGTCAATGAGGCCGGGGGGATCAACGGCCGCAAGCTGCAGGTAGTGGTCGAGGACGACGCCTGCGATCCCAACAAGACCATCGCCGCCACCAAGAAGCTGATGTCGCAGGATCAGGTGTTCATGATCCACGGCGGCTGGTGCAGCGGCACCGTCATGGCGATCAAGCCGGAACTGGCGCGCCATCCGGAATTTCCGTATATGGTGCTGGGCGCGGCGAGCACGGCGATCTCGAACCCCGTGCAGCCCAATATCTTCCATCCGGTGGCCACCACCGCCACGGTGGCGCAGTCGATGGTGGACTTCGCATTGAGCAAGCCCGGTGCCAAGCGCATCGCCATCATCAGCCATTCGGACGAATGGGGAAAATCGCATATCGAGCCCGCGCTGGCCGAACTGAAGGCCCGCGGCCTGGAGCCGGTGGAAACAGCTTACCTGGAGCGCGGCAGCACCGACGCCACCTCGCAATTGCTGCGCCTGCGCGCGGCCAAGCCCGATGCGGTGCTGGCCATTCTGTATCCGCCTGAGCTGACCATCTACCTGCGCGATGCGAACAAATACGGTATCAAGGCACCGGTGATCGCCACGCAGGGCGTGTCGCTGGAAGACATGGTCAAGCGGGTGGGCAACCCGGCCGCCACGCGCGAACTGTATGTGTTCTACCCGCTGTCCAAGACGCTGGACGACCCGGCGTTCCAGAAGTGGAAAGACATCTACACCACGGCGCATCCCAAAGACCCTGTCGAGACCCTGAGCTTCATGGGCATGACAGGCGCGCTGGCCATCGTGGAAGCCCTCAAGCGCGCCGGGCCCGACCTGACCCGTGAGAAGTTCATGGCGGAACTCAACAAGCTGCGCGACTTCGATCCCGGCATACAGTCCGGTCCGCTGAGCTTCACGCCGCAGGACCACGCCGGCATCAAGCAGGGCAAGATGATCTACATGAAAGACGGCAAGCCCACCATCGTGTCGGCTTATCCGGCCGGCGGCTGATAGCGGGGAAGGGCGACTGCCATGCTTGCTCAATTGATCGTCAGCGGTGTCGCGGTGGGGTGCGTATATGCCCTTATCGCGCTGGGGATGACCATCCTGTTCCGCTCTACCACCGTGGTGAACTTCTGCCATGGCGAGTTCTTCATGCTGGGGGCGTTTGCCGTGCTGGTGCCGTTGCAGACGCTGGGGTGGCCTTACGGATGGAGCATCGTTTTCTCGCTGAGCCTGATGTTCGTGGTGGGGATGGCGGTGGAACGCGGGCTGATGCGGCCGCTGCAGCAGGCGCCGCATATCAGCCTGGCGATGATGACCGTGGCCCTGTCGTATCTGTTCAAGGGCATTTCGCGGTTCTTTTATGGCCGCGAAGTGGTGGCCCTGCCGCCGCTGATGGCGGGCGATCCGATGTTCTTCGGCGATGTCGTGCTGCTGCCGCAGGACATGCTGATCATAGGCCTGGTGCTGCTGGTGGTGGTGGGCTTCTTCGTGTTCTTCCAGAAGACCGAGATCGGCAAGGTGATCGAAGCCGCCTCGCAGACGCCGCGCGGCGCGTTCCTGTCGGGGATCAATGTGCCTTTGCTGCGCAACCTGATGTGGGGCGTGGGCGCCACCATGGGGGCGCTGGCCGGCATCCTGATCGCGCCCAATACGCTGGTATATCCCGACATGGGAGGGCACATGCTGGTGCGCGGCTTCGCCGCCATGACGCTGGGCGGCTTCGGCTCGCTGCCGGGCGCCGTGCTGGGCGGCATCGTGCTGGGCGTGTTCGAGAACCTGGCGGGCGGCTACTTGTCCAGCGCACTGGTGGACATCACCGCTTACCTGGTCATCATCATTGTCCTGCTGATTCGTCCGCAGGGCCTGCTCGGACGGAGACGCGACCGTGGCTGATTCCTGCAAGCTGAAGCGGCGCGTTTGCTGGCTGCTGCTGCTCATCGTGCTGGCGGTGTTGCCGCTGGGCGTGAACAACTACGTACAGTTCGTCATCAATACCATGCTGGTCTATTGCCTGGCCGCCGTGGGCTTCAATATCGTGATCGGCTACCTGGGCCAGTTGGCGTTCGCCAATGCCGCATTCTTCGGCATCGGCGCCTACGCCGCGGGCCTGGCCATGGCGCGCCTGGACTTGCCCTTCCCGCTGGCGCTGGCGTTGTCGGCCATTGCCGGCGGCCTGGCGGGCGGCCTGGTGGGCTTGCCGGCCCTGCGCGTCAAGGGCTATTACCTGGCCATCGTGACGCTGGCCTTTGGCGAACTGATGCGCTGGTTCTACGTGCACGCCGACAGCATCACCTATGGGGCGGGCGGCTTCAGTGTTCCGCCCGCCAGCCTGTTCGGCGCGACGCTGAACGAGACGGGCAAGTACTACGTGTTCCTGGTGGTGCTGGGCCTGGGGCTGGCCACCACGCTGCACTTGCTGAAGTCGCGCATCGGCCGGGCGTTCGTGGCCATACGCAACAATGAGCCCGCGGCAGCGTCGCTGGGCATCGCCGTGGCACGCAGCAAGGTGCTGGCCTTTGCCTGGAGCGGCCTGATCGCCGGCCTGGCCGGCGGCCTGTATGCCTTGCTGAATGGCCGCATCTCGCCTGACACGTTCGGGCTGGCGCAGATGCTGATGCATTTCGCCATCGTCATGATCGGCGGGCTGGGCAGCCTGGCGGGCTCGATCCTGGGCGCCGTGCTGCTGACCGGCGCGCCGGAGTTGCTGCGCAATTTTCCCGGCCTGGAAGAGATCGTGTTCAGCCTGCTGCTGATGCTGGTGCTGTTTTTCATGCCGCGCGGCCTGAGCGGGCTGGTGGCCGACCGCATCCCCGCCGTGCGCGAACGGCTGTACCGGGAGTAGACCATGCTGCAAGTCGAGAACATGACGGTACGCTTCGCCGGCCTGAGCGCGGTCAGCGAACTGTCGTTTCGCGTCGAGCCGGGCGAGATCTTCACCATGATGGGGCCCAACGGCGCGGGCAAGACCACGGCTTTCAACGCCATCACGGGTTTCGTGCGGCCGGCGGGCGGCACCGTGTCGTACAAGGGCGTGTCGCTGCTGGGGCGCACGCCCGACCAGATCGCGGGCATGGGCATCCGCCGCACCTTCCAGAACAACGGCATCCTGCGCGAGATGACGGTACTGGAAAACGTGCTGACCGGGCTGGAGCTGGCGATTCCCCGCGCATTCTGGCGCACCGTGGCGGGCCTGCCCTCGGCGCGCCGGGCTGAACGCGAGGCCGTGCGGCAGGCGCGTGCCATGCTCGCGCGCATGGGTATTGCCGAGCTGGCCGACCGCACCGCGGGCGATCTGTCGTTCGGCCAGCAGCGCCTGGTCGAGATCAGCCGCGCGCTGGTTGCCGGCGCCGAACTGATCATGCTGGACGAGCCGGCTGTCGGGCTGTCGCCCAGCGACCGCCACCACTTGGGCGACGTGTTGCGCGGGCTGGCCCGCTCGGGCATCGCCGTCGTGCTGGTCGAACACGTGCAGGACCTGGTCATGGCCGTGTCGGACCGCATCCTGGTGCTGAACTACGGAAAATGCCTGGCCGAAGGCACGCCCGACGCGGTGCGCAACAACCAGGCAGTGCTGGAGGCATATCTTGGCCACGAATGAACTGTTGCTGGATGTCGCCGGCCTGTCGGTGCGGCACGGCCGGGTGCCGGCCCTGGCGGGGATAGACCTGCAGTTGCGGCAGGGCGAGGCGATCGGCCTGCTGGGCGCCAACGGCGCGGGCAAGACCACGCTGCTGAACGCGCTGTCGGGCTTCTTGCCGCACGAGGCCGGCGTCGTACGCCTGTTTGGCAAGCCCGCTCGTGCGGGGGCGCCGCATCGCGTGGCGCAGGCCGGCCTGTTGCAGGTGTCGCAAGACCGCGACCTGTTCGGCGACCTGAGCGTGCGCGACAACCTGCGGCTGGGTTGCCTGGCACGCGCCAAGGCCCGCTACGACCGCAACCTGGAACGCGTGTTCGGTTATTTCCCGCGCCTGCAGGAACGCATGGAGCAGCGCGCAGCCACCATGTCGGGCGGGGAGCAGCAGATGCTGGCGATCGGCCGGGCGCTGATGGCCGAACCGCGCATCATCCTGCTCGACGAACCTTCGGCCGGCCTGTCGCCGCTGTTCGTGCAGGAAATCGGCGCCATGATGCAGGCGCTCAAGCGCGAGGGCGAAGTGGCGCTGGTGCTGGTCGAGCAGAACATGCGGCTGGCGGCCCAGGTGGTCGACCGCTTCTACATGCTGCGGGCCGGGCAGGTGGTGGCGCAGGGGCCGGCCGCCGAACTCGACCGTGACTACGAGCACCTGGCGCGCGAATACTACTTGTAGGCAGGCCCTGGGCCTGCGGCGTTTCACGACGTTGCCGCGCCGTCGCGGTAGGGGCTTTCCCGGGCGCTTTGCCGAGTCAGGTCGATGGCATAGCTCAGGGCCATGGAAGGCGCTTTGCCCCGATAGGCGATCGCCAGGTTGGCAATCGGCGGCTGGCCCCGCAAAGGCAGGTAGCGCACACCTTCGGCCTGTAGCTGGCTCATGGTGGCGGGAATGATCGAGACGCCCATGCCGGCGGCCACGAACGTGACGACCGAAGTCAACTGCGGAACCTCGATGCCCTCGGATGGACGGAAGCCCGCCATTTCGCAGGCCTGGACGACGGCGTTGTAGATGCCTACGCCCACCTTGCGCGGATAGAAAATGAACATATCGCCGGCCAGTTCGCGCAAGTCGATGGACTTGCGCGCGGCCAGGGGATGCGTGGCGGGAATGACGGCCAGCATGGGCTCGGTGAGCAGGGTCTCGATCTGTACGCCCGGCATTTGCTGCGCGGGCGCCCGCACGAAGGCCAGATCCACCGATCCGTTGTACACGCGCTCGATCAGTTCCAGGGTCGAGTGCTCTTGCAGGCTGACGCCTACACCTGGATAGCGGCTGCGGTAGGTCCGGATCAGGCGCGGAACGAAGGGGTGGATGCTGGCCGAGACCGTGAAGCCCATGGACAGGGTGCCTACCTCGCCGCAGGCGATGCGGCGCGCCGCCTCTTTGGCGCGCTCGGCGCCGTCGAGCACCTGGCGGGCCTCGGCCATGAACGCGCGGCCGGCTTCGGTCAGCGCCACCCCGCGGCGGTCGCGCACGAACAACTGGGCGCCGACTTCCTGTTCGAGTTGCTGGATTTGCTGGCTCAAGGGGGGCTGGCCGATGCCCAGGCGTTCGGCGGCCCGCGTGAAGTGCAATTCGGTGGCGACAGCCATGAAGTATCGGAGATGGCGCAGTTCCATATCTAAATCATCTTACAGGGATGTTTTCATATATTGGACGGATTCTAAACCGGCACCTACTATCTCGCGCTACCGCTACCGCCAACGCATCCTGGTCGACAACCCGGCCACGCTCCATCAATTCTGATAACCGAAAAAGGAGGCGACATGCCTATCGTCAAACGGGCCAATGGCCCCGACCTGCATTACACCCTTACGGATTTCACCGATCCGTGGGCCGATGCGCCCTATCTGTTCCTGCAGCACGGCTACGGCCGGCGAGGCCGGTTCTGGTTCCAGTGGGTGCCGCTGTTGAGCCGGTATTTCAAGGTGGTATGCCCCGATATGCGGGGGCAAGGGGCATCGAGCCGCGACTTCGACACCGACACCGGGTTCACACTGGAGACCTTGAGCGACGACGTGATCGCCATCGCCGACCACCTGGGCGCGCGCCGGTTCCATTACTGCGGCGAATCCATCGGCGGCCTCATCGGGCTGGCGCTGGCGGGCCGCTACCCGGAACGCGTACTGACGCTGTGCAATGTGTCCGGCCCGGTGTTCATTTCCGATGCCGCCAGGCAGGGCTATGCCCTGGGCACGGCAAGCTGGCCGGAAGCCGTGCGCAAGCTGGGACCCCGCGAGTGGCTGGACCGCACCAACGCCAGCACCCGCTTCCCGCCCGACACGCCGCCGGGCTTCCTGGCCTGGTACACCGATACCGTGGAAGAGACGGGAACCGAAGTCCTGGCCGCGCTGGCGCAGTTCGCCATCGACGCCGATGCCCGGCCTTACCTGCCGAAGATCGCCGCACCCATGCTGTGCCTGTATCCGCAGCGTGGCGCCATTGCCAACAGCGAGCAGCAAGATGCCTTGAAGACGCTGGTGCGCAATCTCGACCTGCGCGAGGTGGGCACCACTTTCCACATGATCCAGCACATCGTGCCGCAGGAATGCGTGAGCCTGCTGAAGACGCATATCGCGCGCCATGCCGAAACAACCACGGTCTACGGGGAGACAACCTGACCATGAAACTGACATCCAAACTCATCGGCCTGGCCGCCGCAGTCGCCCTGGGCCTGGCCGGCGCAGCCCAGGCCTCGGGGCCGCTTACCATGATCGTGCCGTTCTCGGCGGGCGGCTCGACCGACATCCTGGCCCGCGTGCTGGCCAAGGATATCGGCCAGGAACTCAACGTGCCGGTGGTCGTCGAGAACAAGCCGGGCGCCGAAGGGTTCATCGCGGCGCGCCAACTACGCACCGCCAAGCCGGACGGCAACACCCTGATGCTGGTGACGACCAGTGTCTACGCCATCAATCCCGCCATCTTTACCGAGATCCCCTATGACTCGGCCAAGGACTTCACCACCGTCAGCGTGGTGGCTTCGTCGCCCAACGTCATCCTGGCGGCCTCAAACGCCAAGTACGCCAGCCTGAAGGATGTACTGGCCGCGGGCAGTAAAGACGACGTCTACTACGCCACCGGCGCCACCATGCACCTGCTCAATGCGAAATGGCTGGAGGCCCTGTCCGGCGCCCGGATGACCAGCGTGCCCTACAAGGGCAGTGCCGCGGCCTATCCGGACCTGATCGCCGGCCGGGTCGACTTCATGGTGGATCAGCCCCTGTCTTCGCTGCCGTTCATCCAGCAGGGCCAGCTCAAGGCGCTGGCCGTTACTTCGGAAAAGCGCTGGCCGCGGATGCCGGACGTGCCCACCGTTGCCGAGCAAGGCTTCCCGGACTTCTCTACCACTTCGTGGTGGGCGGTGCTGGCCCCCGCGGGCACGCCCGCGGAAGTCGTGCAAAAACTGCACGACACGATAGCCAAGGGCCTGGCCCGGGCCGATACACAAGAGAAAATCCACCAGATCGGCGCCGATATCGAATCCATGTCGCTTCCGCAGGCGCAGGCCTATACGGCGGCCGAACTCGAAAAGTGGCAGGCTATCGCCAAGACCGCGAACGTGAAGATGAACTAGGGCCCGAACGTGCTCAAGCTGTCCGCGAATGTCTCTTTGCTGTTTCCCGACTTGCCTTTCCTGGACCGGTTCGCCGCCGCCGCGCAGGCCGGCTTCACCGCGGTCGAGGCGATGTACCCCTACGATCAGGACATCGAAGCGATGGCCAGGCGCCTGCGCGGGCACGCGCTGACCTTGTCGGTCATCAACCTGCCGCCCGGCGGGGCCGCCGACAAAGGCCTGGCGGTGCTGGCGGGCCGGCGGGCCGACTACGAAGACTCGCTGGCGCGCGGCCTGGACTATGCCCTGGGCCTGGACTGCCGGCGCGTGCACCTGCTGACCGGCAATCTCTTGCCCGCCACGCCGTTGCGCAACTGCCGCGCGCTGCTGGTGCGCAACCTGGAACGGGCGCTGCAGTTGTTTGCGCCGCACGGAATCAAGGTCTTGCTCGAGCCCCTGAGCCGGCAGATGCTGCCGCACTATTCGCTGGCGCGCGTCGAAGAAGCCGTGTCGCTGATCGACGAAATCGACTCGCCGGACCTGCGCCTGCAGCTCGACCTTTATCACACCCAGATGGAGCAGGGCAATCTGGCCGCCCTGATCGAGCGCTACTACGCCTACGTCGACTACATCCAGATTGCCGGCGTGCCGGGACGCCACGAGCCGGATGTCGGCGAGATCAACTACGGCTATCTGCTGGACCTGCTGCAGCGGCGCGGATTCGATGGCTGGGTGGGCTGCGAGTACGTGCCGCTTGGCGACACGCTGCGGGGCCTGCGCTGGGCGCGCGACCGGGGCTTGCTGCCCGCGGAAGCGGCCCATGGGCCTTGAGGCACCCGCCGGCCACCATCAATACCCGGCCGGGATGTGGCGGTGCTTGAAGGGCAGCTTGGACAAGTCCAGGCAGGCCGGCCCCGGCGCGTCGCAATCGATGATCTCGGCGCAACGCTGCGCGAAGGCGGCGCGAAAATGGTTCTTGGCCTTGACGCACAGCAGGCGCAGTTCGGCCGGATCGATGCCGTGCAATGCATAAAAAGCGGGGTCGTCCCCGGCCACCACGCGCTCGGTCACGATCACGCGCAGCGAGGGCAGGCCTTCGATGCGCAGCACTACGCTATGGCCGCAACGGCGTTCCACGCCTGTCTGCATGGGCCCGCTGTTCAGGAACACACCGTCGGTCAGCCGTTCAACGACGGCGCGCACCGGTACGCCGGCCCCGAAATGCGGGCCGTTGCGCGCGCCCAGCGTGGCCTGCAGCATCTGGCCCACCCCAGCCTTGCGCGCTGCCTGCACGGTCTGCGGGTCGGCAAAGCTGGCGAACAGCGTGGGTACCTGGGGCCGCGCCGAGACCAAGGCCTGGAACAGCCCTGGCGTGTCGCCGCCGCCGCCCGACAGCGGGTTGTCGCCCGAATCCGTGACCGCGATCAGGCCGGGCTTGGTGCTGGCCAGCGCCGCAGCCAGGGCCTCGTCGGCCAGCGGCAGGCGCATGCGGAACGCATCGGCCAGTTGGTGGATGCGGTCCATGACATGGCGGGCCGCCGCTTGCGCTGCCTGGCGATCGGGGTCGCCCTGGGCGTCGCTGACCACAAAGACGGATGCGGCGGTAGCTGCGGTATCGGAATAAGGAAAGCCGCCGAACACGGAGACATCGAGCACCGGCCCGACCGTGGCGTCGCGGGCGGCTTGTTCCAGCGTATGCATGGGGCCGCCCGGGGCGGTGCGCATATTGATGCTGGGCAGGACGACACCTTCGTTGAGCAGCACGCGGCGCGTGCGCAAGCCCTGGGTCGCGCAGCGTACCAGGCCGCCCAGCACGCGGTCGGCCACTTCGTCCATGTCCACATGCGGGTGGGTGCGGTATACGGAAGCGATGTCGAGTACGTCAGCCCACTCGGGCGGCATGTTGCCATGCAGGTCGAAGCTGGCGCCCAGCGGCACGTCGGGCAGCAGCTCGCGCACCATGCGGGCGAGATCCAGTTCAGGCGTTTCGCGCGTGCCGGTGATGGCGGCGCCATGCAGCGACAGGTACACCGCGTCCCAGCCACCCTGGGCCGCGCCGGCCTGCAGGCCGGCCTGCACTTCCTGCGTGTAGCGCTGCATCACGGCTTCGTCGATGGGCCCGGCCGGCAGGGCGGCCGCGCAGCGCAACACCACGACTTCCCATTCTGGATGGGTATCGGCAAAGCGGGCCACGGCACCCAACTCGGTGGCGGTGCCGCGCATCGCATCCAGCACGCCCGGGCCGGCTTGCCACTCGTATTGTTCGAACTGCGGCATGCCGGCGGGTACCGGCCCGAAGGCATTGCCCTCGAACCACAGGCGGGCAACGGCCAGGCGCTTGCGCGTCATTGGATTCCCTTGATGTTCTTCAGCACGTCGCCGTAGCGTGCCTGCTCGGCTTTCAGGTGCTTGGCCAGGTGTTCGGCGGGGCCGCCGACCGGAACGGCGCCCAGGGCACGGAATTTCTCGATGGTAGCGGGTTCTTTCTCGAACGCGTCGATCGCATTGCTGATCTTGTCGACGATGGGCTGGGGGGTGCCCGCCGGTGCCACAATGACGAACCAGGACGGCAGCAGGTAGCCCGGCACGGCTTCGCGCACCGGCCGCACGCCGGGCAGCACTTCCAGTTCGTCGTTGCTGGCCACGCCCAGGGCCACCAGTTTGCCGGCACGGATGTTTTCCAGCGCGGTGGGCACATTGTCGCCCGCCAGGTCGATGTGGCCGGCGATCAGGTCGGCCGAGGCTTGCGATGCGCCTTTGTACGGCACGTGGGCAATGTCCACGCCCGATAGTTGCTTGAGCAGTTCAAGCTGGATGTGGCCGGTACTGCCCACGCCCGGCGAACCCCAGTTCAGTTTGCCGGGGTCTGCCTTGGCCCGGGCCAGCAGGTCGGGGATGTTCTTCAGGCCGGTGGCCGGATTGGCCAGGATGACATTGGGTACGTCGGCCACATACGACACCGCGGCGAAATCCTTGGCCGGATCGAACGGCATCTTGGGATAGACATACGGGTTGATGGCCAGCGGGCCGGGCGTACCCATCAGCAGGGTGTAGCCGTCGGGCGCGGCGCGCGCCACTTCGGCCGCGCCGATGTTGGCGCCGGCGCCGGGCTTGTTCTCGACGATGACGTTCTGCTTCAGCCCCTTGGACAGGCCGTCGGCCACCAGGCGGGCCAGCAGGTCGGTGGTGCCGCCGGCGGCGAAGGGCACGATCAGCACGACGGGCTTGGTCGGCCAGTCATCGGCCGCGGCTGCGGGCTGCGCGCCCAGCGACAGGGCAGCGGCCACGGCCGGCCAGGCCAGGTACTTCAGCGCCCGGCGGCGCGCGGTGCCGCGGCCAGGATGGTTTTTTTTCTGCATGGTGGTCAACCCCTTGTGCATGAATGCTACGTAAAAAAAAATCAGTGAATATCGGGTCTTGCAGTTGCAGTTGCAGTTGCAGTTGCAGCTACGGCTACAGCCCCGCGTCGGCCTCTCGTACCAGCGCGCCGTAAAGATCCGGCCGCCGGTCGCGCCGCGACGGATACGCGATGCGGGCCTGCTCGACCTGCGCGTGGTCGATGTCGGCCACCAGCAAGGCATCGCTGGCGGTATCGGCGCTTTGCAGCACCGCGCCGTCGGGGGCGGCGATCAGGCTGCCGCCGCCCATCTGCCAGTGGCCTTCCTGCCCCACCTTGTTGGCGGCCGCCAGGAAACAACCGTTTTCGAAGGCGCGCGTGCGCAGCACTTCCTGGAACATGTGCTTGCGCGACGTGGCGTACGGCGCAATCAGCAGTTCGGCGCCATTGGCCGACAGGCAGCGGGCCGTTTCGGGGAAACCCATGTCATAGCAGATACCGATGCCCACCCGCCAGTCATCCAGGGCATAGGTGTCGAAGCGCGTGCCGTAGCGGAAATAGATTTTCTCCAGGCTAAGTACCGCAGCCGGGTGCACCTTGCGGTATTTGAAGATGATCTCGCCGGCTGGGTCGATATGCATGGCGGTGTCGAAGTACAGGCCGGCCTCGACCTTTTCATAAAGCGTGGCCACCACCGCGATGCGATGCCGTTGCGCGGCTTCGCGCATGGCGGTGATGCTGGGGCCGTCATCCGGCTCGGCCAGGGCGTGGTACCTGGAGTCCTGGTATTGGGCAAAGAAGATCGTATTGAAGAATTCCGGCAGCACCACCAGCCCGGCTCCCTGGCCGGACGCCTGCTCGACGTAGCCGGCCGCCTTGGCCAGGTTGTCTTGCAGGTTCTCGGTACTGCGCATCTGCACGCATGCGATTCTCATGGCCATGCTCCTGTAGCGGATCCGTGCACCCGCCGGCCGCGGCGCTTCGGCCTTGTACAGCCGAAAGGTGAACAGATGATCTATTTTCTGATAGTATGAATCATATGATCCACTTTTCGGGCATTCGAGTCAACCGGCCCGCCTGCCATAGAACATGACGCATATCTTTCATCGCACGCCCCGCAAGCCCCCGGCCATTGCCCTGCGAGGCGAGGGCAGCTTCCTGGTCGACCCGGCTGGCCGGCGCTATTACGACGGTTCGGGCGGGGCGGCGGTGTCCTGCCTGGGGCATGGCCATCCTGAGGTGATCGAGGCGATCATTGCCCAGGTTCGCCAACTGGAATACGCGCACACCAGCTTCTTTACGTCTGAGCCCGCCGAACAGCTGGCCGACGCGCTGGCGCAGCGTTCGCCCGCCGGCCTGGGCCATGTCTATTTCTTGTCCAGCGGTTCCGAGGCCGTTGAAACCGCGCTGAAGATGGCGCGCCAATACCACGTCGAGCGCGGCCAGCCGGGCCGGCGCCACAACATCGCCCGCATGCAGAGCTATCACGGCAATACGCTGGGGGCGCTGGCTATCGGCGGCCATCGCGGGCGGCGCGCGCTGTACCAGCCTTTGCTGCCCGATAGCCATCATGTCGCGCCCTGTTTTGCGCGCCACTACCGCCAGGATGGCGAATCGGACGACGCCTATGCCACGCGCCTGGCCGAAGAACTGGAACAGATGATCCTGGCGCTGGGGCCGGACACCGTCAGCGCCTTCATTGCAGAAACGGTGGTGGGGGCCACGGCCGGCGCGGTCTGCGCGGTGCCTGGCTATTTTCGCAAGATCCGTGCCGTGTGCGACCGCTATGGCGTGCTGCTGATCCTGGACGAGGTCATGTCGGGGCTGGGGCGTACCGGCGTCTACCACGCGTTCGAGCGCGAAGAGGTGGTGCCCGACCTGCTGTGCCTGGCCAAGGGGCTGGGTGGCGGCTACCAGCCGATTGCGGCCGTGATGGCGCACGACAAGATCGTCGACACGATAGTCGGCGGTTCCGGCGCCTTCCAGCATGGCCATACCTATGTGGGCCATCCGGTGGCCTGCGCGGCCGCGCTGGCCGTGCAGCGCATCGTGGCGCGCGATGGGCTGGTGCAGCAGTCGGCCCAATTGGGCGACCACCTGCAGGCCAAGTTGCGCGAACGTTTTGCCGATCATCCCCACGTGGGCGATATCCGCGGGCGTGGCCTTTTCCAGGCCATTGAACTGGTCGCGCGGCGCGAACCCGACACGCCGTTCGATCCCGCCATGCAACTGCACGCTCGCGTCAAGCAAGAGGCCCTGGCGCGCGGCCTGTTGTGCTACCCCGGCGGCGGCACGATAGACGGCGAGTGCGGCGACCACGTGCTGCTGGCGCCACCCTACGTGACCAGCCGGGCCGAACTGGACGCCGCCGTTGAACTGCTGGGCATATCGGTCGACGCCGCGATCGCCGCTGCGGCAACCGTAAAATAGGCGTCCCCCGGCAGCAACACAGGAACATGATGGACAAGCGCGCGGTCGATAAACTCATCGAAGAGCAGTATTCCGGCCTGCCGCCCACCTTGCAGCGCGCCGCGCGCTACGCCATCGACAACCCCAAGGCGATCGCGCTGCATTCGATGCGCGCCGTGGCCGCCGAGGCCGGCCTGCAATCCAGCGCCATGCACCGGCTGGCGCGGCACCTGGGGTTCGACGGCTACGAGGCCATGCGCACGGTGTACCGTGACTGGCTGGCCCAGGGCGCTGGCTCGTTCGCGCAGCGCGCCACGGCGCTGCAGCGGCGCGGCACGCGCGACAAGACCGAAAGCCTGGTGCGCGAGCTGGTGCACGCCGACAGCGGCAATCTGGAATCGATGCTGGAACCGGCCGCGCTGGACGCTATCCGCGCGGCAAGCGATGTGCTGGCGGGCGCGCGGCACATTTATGCAGCGGGCCTGCGCAGCCTGTTCCCGGCCGCGTTCTATTTCAACTATGCCTGCGGCATGTTCAAGCACAACACCACGCTGTTGTCGGGCATTGCCGGCACCTTTGCCGACGACCTGCGCCGCGCCGGGCCCGACGACGCGCTGCTGGTGTTCAGCTACGAACCCTATGCGCGCGATGCCGTGTCGGCAGTACGGTTCGCGCGCCGACGCGGCTTGCGCATCGTCAGCGTCACCGACAGCGCCGTGTCGCCGATCGCGGCCCAGGCCGCCGCGCTGATCGTGGTGGCCAATACGACCCCGTCGCTGTTTCCGTCGGTGGTGCCCGCGCTGTCGGTTGCACAGACGCTGGTCGCGTTGCTGGTGGCCAGCGGCGGGCGGGCCAGCTTGCAGGACATCGAGAAAAGCGAAGCGCAGTTGCGGGAATTCGCGGTGTATTTGAAGGACAGCGGACAGGGATAGCCCCCGGGGCTGCCGGGAATATCCGATCGCTTCGCAAGGACAAGGCAGCTGCCTGGGGCAGGGTAGCGCAAGCTTTCATTTGTTGGAATGATAATGATTTGCAATAATTGCAATTCACGCCATCAGCTCATCCGCCGCGCCCATGTCTCGCCGCCGCCCCTCCGACCACGGTTGGCTCGCCTATTACCGCGAGCTGATCGGCACCTGGGCGCGCAAGGCCAACAGCATTCATGACGCCGAAGATGCCACGCACGATGTGATCGCCAACATGCTGGAGGGCGATGCGTCGGTCATTCATGACCGGCGTGCTTATCTGCATCGCAGTGTCTACCATGGGCTGCTCAATCAGCATCGCCGGCAAAGCCGGGAACGCGCGGTGCCCTTGCACGAGCTGAACGAAGATGACCACCCTGCGCAGGCGGATCCCGACGCCGGGGCGCGCCTTGCGCAATTGTCCGACGCGCTGCTCGATGCGTTGCAAGAACTGCCGCCGCGCTGCCAGCAGGTATTTGCCTGGCATCGCCTGGAAGGGTGGACCGTGCCGGAAATCGCAGCGCATATGGATTTGTCGGTCAGCAGCGTGGAAAAATACTTGGCGCGCACCATGCGGCATCTGCATGCACGGTTACAAAAATTCAACGACTAACATTACGGGGTTGGCGCGTTCCGGAAGTCTTGATTCATGACGGAAAGCCGTAAAGCCGTGCAAGCATCCCCACATTTTGTTGACCACCATGGATAGACCCGACGCCCCGGACGTTCCCGACGATTCCCACGATGCCGCGGCCTTCTGGTTTGCCCGCGAACATGGCGGGTTGATGACGGCCGCGGATCGGCGGGCATTCGACCTCTGGCGGCAGGCCAGCGCCGCGCACGAGCGCGCCTATCAAGAGATGCGCCAGGTGTGGGGCGTGGCCCAAGCCGTGCCCGACCACAAACTGCGCTCCATTGTCCAGCGCCGCCGCGGGGCCGCGCCGGATGTCTCCGGCAGGCGCTACATGCTGGCCGGGCTGGGTGCTGTCTGCAGTGCGGCCGTGGCGGGTGCCGTGTTGTGGCCGCAATGGAGCCGCCCTGAACCGACGTTCTCGGACCGCTACGCCACCGGCCGGGGCGAGCGCCGCCAGGTGGTGCTGCCCGACGAATCCCGATTGATCCTGAATACGGCCACTGTTGCCACGGTGGTTTTCCATGATTCCGAACGCGTGGTCGTGTTGAAGGAAGGCGAGATCATGTTCGCCGTGGCCTCCGACGCGCGGCGACCGTTCATTGTGAAGACAGATCTGGGACAAGTGCGCGTTACGGGCACGCGCTTCGATGTGCGGCGCGGTGCCGACCACCTGAACATCGTGGTCGAGTCGGGTTCGGTCGAAGTGTCCGTCGGTTCGTGGTGGAACCGCCGCACCGCAGCCCTGGCGCCGGGGCAGGGCATCAGTATTGCGGCGGCCGATGCAACTGCGCTGCGGGTAGAACCGGTCAACGTGGCCGCCAGGACGGCCTGGCGGCAGGGCAAAGTGGTGTTCGACGGTGCCCCATTGGCCGAGGTGGTGGACGAGATCAACCGCTACCGCAACCGGCCGATCCATGTGCAGGGCGCCTTGCGGCAATTGCGAATCGCTGGCGTGTTCGACGTGGATGACACCGATACCTTCCTTGCCGTGCTGCCCACACTTGCTCCGGTGCGAGTGCTTCCGGGCGCCGACGGGGGCAGCGAGATCGTCGCGCGCTGAATTTCTCGTTGCCAGCCGGCCAGGCCATGACGCGGTGGCTCGCGCCTATCGTGGCCCGTGGCTCAGTGTTGACACATTTTGTTTCTAATTATGCTCGACCCGGTTTACGGGTTTCGGGCCGTCCAAGACTCATGACTGATGAACGGGAATGGCACGGGTTGCGCCAGGCCCGGATTCTTCTAACGCCAGGGCGTGGCCAAGCCGGCGCCTGCATCAGAAAAGAGCACACATCGTGAAAGAAGGGCATGCAAGAAGAAGGCTGGCGCAGCCGCGATACGCTGCGCCAGGCAGCATAAGAAAGTGGGTCGCGGCAGTATCGGCGGCCTGCGTCGTGGGCATGGCCTGGCCCGTCCAGGCGCAGGGCAAGCCCGCCGTGAACCTGAGCATCCCGGCCCAGCCGCTGAACCAGGCGTTGCTGCAACTGGGGCAGCAGGCCGACATCCAGATTTACTACTTGCCGGAAATCGTGCGCGGGCTCGATGCGCCCGCGATATCGGGCGTGTTGACCCCGGAACAGGCCTTGCGCACATTGCTGCAGGGTACGGGCATCCAATATGAACGCAACGGCAATGCCGTGACGCTGCGCCGCACCGGCGAGGTCGCCGAACTGCCGGCCGTGTCGGTTACCGGCGAATCGCCCGCTGGTCCGTCGGATCTGTCGGCGGCCTATCCCGGCGGGCAGGTGGCACGCGGCGCCAGGCTGGGCATGCTGGGCATTGTCGACATCGCCGATGTACCTTTCAGCGTAACGGCGTATACGTCCGAGCTCATCGAGAACCAGCAGGCCCGCAATCTGGGCGATGTGATCTCGAACGATGCATCGGTGCAGCTTGGCGGACCCTGGCACTTCGACAATTTCTACATACGCGGCTTGCCGCTGAATCGCGAGGAAATCGGCTTCAACGGCTTGTACGGCATTGCCAGCACCGAAGGCAATGTGCTGGACGGTATCGAGCGGGTCGAACTGCTGAAGGGCCCCAACACACTGCTGACCGGCGCCTCGCCGCGCGGTACGGCGGGCGGCGGTATCAACCTGGTGCCCAAGCGCGCCGACGATACCCCGTTGACCCGCCTGACGGCCAATTACATGAGCGACGGCAATGTGGGGGGCCATGCGGACATCGGCCGCCGCTTCGGTGCCGACAATCGCTTCGGCATCCGGATCAACGCGGCGTATCGCGATGGCGACTCGTCTACCGATAACGAGAGCCAGCGGGTAGGCATGCTGTCGGCCGGCCTGGACTATCGTGGCGAGAGGCTGAAGGTCAGCGCCGACGCAGGCGTCAGCAGCCAGCGCATCGATGGCGCCAAGAGCAACTTCTACGTCACGTCGCCGGATCTGCCTTCGGCACCGGCTGGCAGCACGAATGTGTGGCCGTCGTGGTCGTACCAGGAAAAGCAGCACACCTTCGGCATGGTGCGCGCCGACTACGACGTCTCCGATTACGTGACCCTGGGCGCGGCATACGGCGGAGCGGAATCGACGCGCAAGATGAATTCGCCCTTCGGCATCATTACCAACGGCCAGGGCGACATCAGTTTCTCGCCCAGCGCGCTTGAAGAAGACAACGATACCGAAAGCCTGGAAGCCACCGCGCGCTTGCGTATCCCCACGGGGCCGATCACGCAGCAGGTCGTGTTGGCCTATACCGATTTCCGCTCGGACATCAGCAACTATCAACCGCAGACCACATGGTCGGCCACATCGAACCTGTACGATCCGGTATCGCTGCCCGAACCCCCGGGACTGGATTTCGACCAGGCATTGACGCCGCTGTCTTCCACCCGCCTGCGCAGTTATGCCATTACCGACACGCTCTCGGCGCTGGACGATCGCGTCCTGCTGACCGCCGGGCTGCGCCATCAGCGCATACGCGTCAACGCCTATCACTGGGCCACCGGCGCGTTCGAATCGCGCTACGAAAAAAGCAGGAACACGCCTGCGCTGGGGTTGGTGGTCAAGCCCGTCGACGGCCTGTCGCTCTATGCGAATTACGTGGAGGCGCTGTCGCAAGGCGACACGGCGCCCAATACCGCGGTCAACGCGAACGAGGTGTTCGCGCCGTTCGTATCGCGGCAGGGCGAGGTTGGTGCCAAGGTGGACTGGGGCACCCTGTCCACCACGCTGAGCGCATTCCAGATCAAGCGGCCCAGCGGCTTCCTGGATGGATCGAACCGATATGTGATCGCGGGCCAGCAGCGCAACCGCGGCCTGGAATTCCAGGCCTTCGGCGAAATCACGCCGGGCATACGCCTGCTGAGCAGCGTTGCATGGACTCAGGCCATCCTGACCAAGACCGCCGGCGGGCAGTTCGATGGCAATGAGGCCGCCGGCGTTCCAAAATGGAGCGTCCGGCTGGGCGGCGAAGTCGATATTCCCTACGTGCCGGGCCTGACGGCGACGGCGCGCGTCATCTATGCGTCGTCGCAAGCTTTCTCTGCCGACAATTCCATGCGCTTGCCATCCTGGACCCGTATCGACCTGGGAGCCCGCTACACCACGCGCGTGGCCGGTCGCCAGGTGGTGCTGCGCGCCGTCGTGGAAAATGTGGCCAACCGCCGCTATTGGGACACTGCGCCGGCCTACCAGACAGTGACCTACGCCGCGCCGCGCACCTTCCTGTTATCGGCGACCGTTGATTTCTGAGAAGGCGCAGATGCGGGCGCCCATTGCTTCGCAAGCGGGGTGGCGGGCGGCCTGGGTGCGGGTGCATCGTTATGCGGGCCTGCTGACCGCGCTGTTCCTGGCGGTTGCCGGGCTGACAGGCAGCATCCTGGCCTTCGGCGCCGAGATCGATGCCTGGCTGAACCCGCACTGGTTCCGGGTCGAGTCGCGCGGCACGGCGCTGGACCTGGACCAGCTAGCTCGCCGGATCGAACAAGCCGATCCCGCCGTGCAGGTCGATTACATCACCTACGATGGGCGGGCGGGCCATGCCGCGTTTGCCTTCGTGTCGCCCCGGCCCGCGCGCGCAGTTGCCGCGGCGCACGCGTCCTATAACCAGGTATTCATCGATCCGGTCGGCGGCGCCATCCTGGGCAAGCGCCAGCGTGGCGCGTGCTGCCTGGAGGCGGCGCATTTCGTGCCGTTCATGCTGGAAGTGCATCGCAGCCTGTTCATTCCCGGGGCATGGGGGCGCTGGCTGATGGGCGGTATCGCGCTGGTCTGGCTGCTGGACTGTTTTGTCGGCGCCTACCTGACCTTGCCGCGCAGCCGGCCACGCCTGCGCAAGTGGCGACCGGCCTGGCAGATCAAGCGCCACGCAGGCAGCTACCGCTTGAATTTCGACCTGCATCGCGCGGGTGGCCTGTGGCCCTGGGGCCTGTTGCTGGTCTTGGCGCTGAGCAGTGTGTACCTGAACTTGCGCACAGAAGTGTTCCAGCCTGTGGTGGAGGTATTTTCTGCCGTGTCGCCATTTCCGGAATCGCGCGCCCCGGCAGCGGCGCGTGACGCCGCACCGGTGCTGACGTTCGAGACGGCGCGCCAGCGTGCCAACCGGTACGCACGCGGGCAGGGGTGGCCGTCGCGGGTATCGGGCGTGACCCACTTTCGCGAGCAGGGCACTTTCCTGGCCATGCTGTGGCCTGCTTACGAAAACCGTGGCCTGGGGCTGGGCAATCCGCTGCTGTTCTACGACGCGCATACCGGGGGCATGCTGAAGGCCGACGTTCCGGGCACCGGCAGTTGGGGCGATCGGTTCATGGCCTTGCAATTCCCTCTGCACAGTGGCCAGATTGCGGGCTTGCCCGGCAAGATCCTGATTTGCCTGAGCGGCCTGCTTGTCGCCATGCTGTCGGTGACCGGCGTGCTGATATGGCAGCGCAAGCGCCAGGCCCGCCCGCGGGCCCTGGCTGCGGCCGGCTTGCCTAGCCTGCCACGCGGAAGCGTTCGGCGTCGTCCATGAAGGTCTTTTCGCCGAAGCCGGCTTCGTTCGACCCGAACGGCATCTGCGCGCGCAGCTTCCACGACGCGGGAATATTCCATTCGCTTGCCACGGCGGCGTCGATCAGGGGGTTGTAATGCTGCAGGCTGGCGCCCACGCCGGCATTGGCCAAGGTGGCCCATACCGACATCTGAGCCATGCCGCCGGCCTGTTCCGACCAGACCGGGAAGTTGTCGGCGTACAGGGCAAACTTTTCCTGCAGGCTGCGCACCACATCCTGGTCTTCGAAGAACAGTACCGTGCCCACGCCGGCGGCGAAGCTGCCGAGCTTGGCTTCGGTCTGGGCGAATCCCTCGGCCGGCGCGACCTTGCGCACTTCGTCCACGGCAATGCGCCACAGCTTTTCACTGTCGGCGCCAAACAGCACCAGCGCGCGCGAGCTTTGCGAGTTGAACGACGATGGGCTGTGCTTGACCGCTTCATGGATCAGGGACAGCAGTTCTTCCTTGGGGGCCGACAGGTTGCGGCCCAGCGAGTACTGCGTGCGGCGCTGTTTCAGCGCGTCGAGATAGGCATTTGTCATGAGAGATATCTTCCAACCAGTAGGTAGACTGTGCGAAGGATTCTAACTGCGGTGTCGGGCCGAGAACACCCAAAACACGCTTTCCGGCGTGGAACGGATTGTTCCTTCCATAGTGCGAATCGACGCAATACAACCGCGCCGTCGGGGCAGGTGGCGCGCGCTTGGGTGTACGCTAGCCAGGCCGCCGTCGCCCGCGGGCCTGGCTAGACACAGGAGACCCCATGACATCCTTTCAGTTCACCACGGTGCCCACCCTGACCATGGGCTTCGGCGCCGCGCGCAGGCTGGGCAGCCTGCTGCGCGAGCGCTATTCGGCCACCCGGCTCTGCCTGGTGACCGATGCATTCCTGCATGCCAGCGGCCTGCTTGCACCGGCCCTGGCCGATTTGCAGGCGCATGGCTGGCAGGTCACCGTCATCGACGACGTCGTGGCCGATCCCCCCGACCACGTCGTGCTGAAGGCGGCGCAGCGCGCGCGCGATTGCAGTGCCGAAGTGGTGCTGGGGCTGGGCGGCGGGTCATCGATGGATGTGGCCAAGTTGCTGGCCGTGCTGTGCGGCTCGAAGCAGGAACTGGCCGACATGTATGGCATCGGCAAAGTGCAGGGCCCCCGGCTGCCGCTGGTGCTGCTGCCGACCACGGCGGGCACGGGCTCCGAAGTGACGGCCATCTCTATTGTCACCACCGGTGAAACCACCAAGAGCGGCGTGGTGTCGCCCTACTTGATGGCCGACCTGGCCGTGCTGGATGCCGAACTGACACTGGGCCTGCCGCCCGCGGCCACGGCTGCCACCGGCATCGACGCGATGGTGCATGCCATCGAGGCCTACACGTCGGCCCGCCTGAAGAATCCCGTTTCCGACATGCTGGCCCGGCAGGCCTTGATGCTGCTTTCGGCCAACCTGCTGGCAGCCTGCCGCGATGGCGCCGACCGCTCCGCGCGCGAGGCGATGCTGCTGGGGGCCACGCTGGCGGGCCAGGCGTTTTCCAATTCACCGGTGGCGGCCGTGCATGCGCTGGCCTACCCGCTGGGCGGCCATTTCCATGTGCCGCATGGCCTGTCCAATGCGCTGGTGCTGATGCATGTGCTGCGCTTCAACCTGCAGGCGGCGATGCCCTTGTATGCGGAATTGGCCGCCACTTTGCCGGGTGGCGGTTGCCCGGCCGAGCCTGCGCGGGCCGCGGATCATTTCATCGCGCAGATCGATGCCCTGGTGCGCCAGACCGGTATTGCGCTGACGTTGCGCGAAGTCGGCGTACAAGAAACCGACTTGCCCAGGTTGGCAGCCGATGCCATGCTGCAGCAGCGACTGCTGGTGAATAACCCGCGGCCGGTCACCGAGGCCGATGCGCTGGCGATCTACCAGGCGGCGTTCTAGGGTGCCGCAGGGGGGCGGCCCAGCGCACAGGCCGTGCTTTCGGTCAGCGCCCGCGGAACACCGGCGCGCGTTTTTCCTTGAAGGCCTGGCGGCCTTCCCGTGCGTCTTCGGTGGCGAAGCAAATAGTCTGCAGGTCGCGCTCGTATTCCACGGCTTTTTCCAGCGGCATGCTGACGGCGGCACGCAGATTGGCGCGCGCCGTCTGAGCCGCGATGGGCGCGCGCGAGGCGACGATACCGGCCAGTTCCAGTGCCCGGCCGCGCAAGGCCTGCGCCGGCGCCACTTCGCTGACCAGGCCCCAGGCCAGCGCCTGGTCGGCGCGGATGGGTTCGCCGGTCAGGATCATCCAGGCGGTGTTCGACTGGCCGATGGCATGTACCAGGTGCGCCGTGACGCCGCCACCGCCTATCCAGCCCAGCTTGATTTCCGGGGCACCCAGCCGGGCGTTGTCGGATGCGATGCGGATGTCGCAGGCCAGCGCCATTTCCAGTCCGCCGCCGAAGGCATAGCCGTTGATGGCGGCGATGCTGGGTTTGCGCAGCGCGCGGATGCAGTCGCAATATTCGCGGCGATTGCGGAATTCCCAGGGGGTAGCGTAGGTGTCCAGCTCGGCGATGTCCGAGCCGGCGCAGAATGACTTGGCGCCGGCGCCGGTCAGCACCACGGCCCGCACCTCGTCATCGGCGTTGCACTCGGCCACGGCCTGCATCAGCAGGTCGGCCATTTCGGGCGTCATGGCGTTGAGCTTCTCGGGGCGGTTCAGTTCGATCAGGGCGACGTGGCCGTCGCGGCTCAGGTTCAGGTGCGAGGTCATGCGTATCAGTCTCCGGGCGTGTGGCTGGCGGCATGCAGGCGGGCAAGCGCGCGGGCCAGGTCGGTGGGCGGGCTTGCGGCCAGCCGGTCGCGCAACAGGGCCGAGGCCTGGTCCTGGAACGCGATGTAGCCGGCGTGGCGCGGACGTATCGAGGCGGCTTGCAGCGTGCGTACCGTCTGGCGGTAGAAACCGGGGCTGGGCATCTGTTGCGGCGGCTGGTTCCAGGCGCGGCGATGGCTGGGCTGGCCATCGTGGATGGGAATGAACGCCGTCTGCGCCGGCTCGCTCATCAACCACAGCAGATGCGCGCGCAGCGCGTCGTCCACCGCGCAGCGCCGCGACAGGGCAATGCCCGTGCCGCCCAGGATCGAACCCGGCACGCCCGCCGCGCCCGCCGGCGCGTCGTGAAACGACAGCCGGCGGGCCAGCCCGGCCGAGGCATAGTTGACGTAGCCATATACCAGCGGGCACAGCACCACGTCATCCTGCGTGCTCATGTGGGCCAGCAGGCCGATGGGATTCTTGCCCCGCACCGAGGCCGGGCTGCGGCGAGCCAGTTCGGCCAGCAGCGCACAGGCTTCGGTGGCGACGGCTTCGGCATGCCAGCGGCCGCCATCGCGCAGGTCGATGGCGGGGTCCAGGGCGGCGGCAATGGACAGGAACGACAAGAATGCGTGCGGGCCGGCCAGCGACATCGCGACCTTGCCGGTGCGCGCCGACAGTGCGCGTACGGCGTCCCAGTCGGCCGGCGGCTCGGCGTCCAGCAAGTCGGCGCGCGCGGCCATCACCTGGGTAGCCGCATCCAGGGGCAGTGCCCATTGCCGGCCGGCCATGGTGTAGCTTGCATACTCGCGGCCGATCGTGTCGGCGGCGATGCGAGCCAGGTCGGCGGGCTCGAAGACTTCGTCCAGCGGGCGCAGGCAGTCATGCGCCAGCGCTTCGCCCAGGTGCGGGTGGTCCAGCACGACCAGGTCGTACTCGGCGCACAGGCTGGCGATGGGCGACGATTCGAAGCCCTCCAGCGGATGAATGTTCCATTCGATCAGCGGATCGCGCTCGGCGGCGGCCCGCAGCGCGGCATAGCCGCGCGGGTGATCCCAGGTCAGGCCACGATAGGGTGGCTTCAAGAATGCTCTCCGCGCAATACGGCGCCTTCGGCCTCGAAGCGCGCGATCTGCTCGGCGCTGTAGCCGAATTCTTGCAGCACTTCATCGGTGTGCTGTCCGGTCAGCGGCGCGCCCCGTTCTACCCGGGCCGGCGTGCGCGAGAAGCGGATCGGGAATCCCGGCGTCTTCACCCGGCCTTCCGTGGGGTGCTCGTATTCGACGAACGTGCCGTTGTGGGCGATTTGCGGGTCGGCCACCAGGTCGGCATAGCCATAGACGGGGCTGCACCAGATGCCGGCCTGGTTCAGGCGCCCGAAAGCGTCCTGGGTCGAGAGTTTCGCCAGCGCATCGCGCACCAGCCCGAAGATGGCATCGCGGTGGTCCCAGCCGTCGTTCTCGCCGGCATAGTCCAAGAGGCGCGGTTCTTCCACCACCTGGGCCAGCACCTGCATGTCGGGCATGGCCAGCGCCAGGTAGCCGTCGGTGGTGGCGAAGACGCCGTAGGGCGAACGGATATAGACATGGGCATGCGGCTCGGCGCTGCGCACCTGGGGTTTGCCGCCCACGGTGTACACGGATAGCTCTTGCATTTGCAGCGTGGTGATGGCGTCCAGCATATTGACTTCCACCTTCTGGCCCTCGCCGGTGCGTTCGCGGTGCAGCAGGGCGGCCAGCACGCCTTCGAAGGCGCAGTACGCGGTCACCGCGTCTACCAGGTACTGGCCGGCCGCGCGCGGCGGCTCGCCTTCGCGGCCGGTGGACAGCATCGCGCCCGACATGGCCTGCAGCAGCAGGTCCTGGCCCGGCCGCTGGGCGTAGGGGCCGTCTTCGCCGTAGCCCGAGATGCTGGCGTAGATCAGGCGCGGGTTCAGCGCACACAGGGTGGCGTAGTCGACCCCCAGGCGCTGCGCCACGCCGGGCCGGTAGTTCTGGATGAAGATGTCGGCCTGCGAGGCCAGTTCGCGCAAGATGGCCTGGCCGCCCGGGCTTTTCAGGTCCACCGCCAGCGAGCGCTTGTTGCGGTTCAGGGACAAGAACGAGACATTGATGCGGTTGCCCTTCAGCCCGCCGGCCGGGGCGTGGCGCTGCCACTCGCCGGCGATGGGCTCGATCTTGATCACGTCGGCGCCCAGGTCGCCCAGCCGCTGGGCCGCAAACGGACCGGCCATGGCGATAGAGCAGTCGAGTACCTTGTACCCGGAAAGGATTCCCATGCGTGTTCCTTGGTTATTGCATGACATCGTCAGTGCATGATCCAGCCGCCATCCACGGCCAGGTTCTGCCCAGAAATGAAGCTGGCCTCGTCCGAGGCCAGAAACAGAATGGCCGACCCGATGTCGCCGGCATGGCCGCGCCGCTTCACCGACTGGCGTTCCAGCACCATGCGGCTATAGCCTTCGGGGTCGGGGTGGATTTTCTCGGCGTCGGTGGGAAAGGCGCCGGGCGCGACCGCATTGACGGTGATGCCCCATTTGCCGAACTCGCGCGCGAAGGCGCGGGTATTGCCCAGCATGGAACCCTTCGATTGCACATAGGGCTGCAGGTCTTCCCAGCCGCCTGACAGGGTGATCGAGGTCACGTTGATGATGCGCCCCCATTGCTGGCCGCGCATGCCGGGCAGCACGGCGCGTGTCAGCTGCACCGCCGCTTCCACATTCACGCGGTGCACGCGTTTCAGTTCCGCATCGCTGTATTCCTCGAACGGGCGCGATGGATAGATGGCGGCGTTGTTGACCAGCACGTCGATGGTGCCGGCTGCCAGCAGCTGTTCCGTTTGCCCTTGCAGCGCATGCGCATCGGCCAGGTCGGCCGCCACGATTTCCAGGCGTGGCGCCAGTTCGGGCGCAATGGCGCCACGCAGGCGCTCGAGGCGCCGGGCATCGAGATCCAGCGCGACGACGCGGGCCCCGGCTTGCAGCAAGGCAGTGGCGATGCCCACGCCAAGTCCGCCGGCTGCGCCCGTGCACAGCACGCGCCGCCCATCCATCGAGAAGGGCGCGCGCGTCATGCCCGGCCTTCGATGGGCAAGAAACGGCCCGAGGGTTGCGGATAGTCTTCCTGGGGCTGCGCTGCGATGGCGCGGATGCGCGCCTCGCTGTCGGCCACGGCCTGGGCGCCGCCCAGCACGCGCAATCGCGTGTCATAGCGGCGCTCGTCGCCGTGCTCCAGCCAGATCAGCTCGCCGCGTTCGCGCGCCGCGCCATGGCCCAGCACATGATTGGTCGACGGCTCCAGGCCTACGGCGTATTGCCCCGCCTGCAGGTTCTGCCATTGGTACTGGCAGGGGAATTGGTCTTTGCGCGTGGTGACTTCGAAGCCGATGCCCAGCCGGTCGTTGACCAGCGCCACCGGCACTTCCCCCGCGCTGTCGGCGGCCAGCTCGTGCTGCCAGACCTGTTCGTGGAACTGGCTGCGCGGTGCCGGCATGCGGCAATAGCCCACGCCCTGGTCGCGGTAGGTTTGCGCATGCGCGGCCCACACCACGTCGCGTACCGGGGCCAGGTAGCGCGAGCCTTCGTCCAGCACCGGATGGCCCACGTTGATGTGGTAGCACAGCATGTGCGGCGTGCGGTAGAAGCCGCGGTTGACGACGCGATCGCTCAGCAGGATGTCGTCGGTGCCGACCTCGATCTCGATGCGGCGGTGCAATTCCAGGTGTTCGCCGAATACCGTGCCCTGCGACACGATGCCTTCGGCCCACAGGATGCAGCGGTCGCCGTCCCAGCGTTCGCCGTACCCGGTCAACCGGGCCGGGATGGTTCCCGCCCGGCCGTGTATCGAATGCTGCACGGTCTTGCGGGGCCCATACACGTAGTTGTCGGCGGGCGCGTCGTGCATGAACAGAATGTGGTCCAGGCCGCAGGTCACCATCAGGCCCGAGAACGAGCGCATCCAACCCAGCCCGCCTTCGCCTTCGTACTCGTGCAGGCCCGGGTGGCGAAAGCCGGAAGGCGAATGCCAGCCGATGGCATACCCGCGATAGTCGCAGTCGGCGATGTCCATGGCCCGGTCTACCAGCACGGTAAAGCGCAGGCCAGTGCCGCTGCGGAACTCCAGCATCCGGATGCCGCGTTCCAGGCCATCGTCCAAGGTCATCAGGCGGACCCCGGCGAATTGCGCAAGCTGGCCGGTTCGTTCCTCGACCTGCCTGCGGGTCATCCGGGTTGCATAAAGTTCTGCCATGTGTGCTCCGTTGTGCGGCTTGCCGGGCGAGGGCGGGCCGGTGGTTCAGACGCCGTTGGCGCGCAGCCTGCCGTCCAGGAACTGCTTGGCGCGCGGCACGTCGTCTTCCGAGAGGTGTTCGATGATGATGGGAATGTTGGGATGCTTCTGCGCCAGGCGGCGCAGGTACAGGTCGTAGTTCAGCGAGCCCAGGCCGGGGGCGGGCAGTTCGATTTCGCCCACGCCGCGGAAGGTGTGGCTTTCGGCGGCCGAGTCGTCGCCGATATTGCTGTGCTTTTCCGACTTGTCATCGCCCGAGCGCTTCACATCCTTGGCGTGCGCAATGCAGATCTTGTCCGACAGCGCGTCGAACACCCGGTTCAGGGTCGCGTCCATGTCGTCGATGTTGTGCGATTCGAAATAGTTGGTGGGGTCCATCAGCAGGCCCAGGCCGGGGTGGTCGACCTCGGCGAACATGCGCAGGGTTTCTTCTACCGAGCCCACCACGTTGTTCACGTAGGTTTCCAGCAGGAACACCGCGCCATGATCGTGCGCGTAGCGCGCCAGCTCCTGGATGACGGCGCGGCATTGGTCCCAGCCTTCTTCGGTCTTGTTGCGCGGGTGGTGCACCCAGTCGCTGTCGGGGCAGAACGTGCCGGTTTCGGAAATTACGTAGGGCGAGCCCAGGTACTGCGCGTGCGCAAGAATCTGCTTGAGCGCGCCGTTGCGCCGTTCGCGCTCGCCGGACTCGGGGTGCACGATGTTGGTGTAGCCCGAGATGCAGGACACAGGCAGGTTGTGGTCACGGAAGACGTCGCGGATGCGGGCGCATTTGTCGCGGCTGAGCTTGTCCAGGTCCATGTCCTTGAAATGCAAGTCCAGTTGCACTGTGTTGAATCCGTGGGCGCGGATGCGGGCTGCGCTTTCTTCCAGCCCATAAGGGAAATAGCCCGAGAAGATGCCGGCTTGAATCATGGTTGTCTTCCTCCGTTGTCGTTGTGGTCAGTCGTCTTGCAGGATTTCGTCCAGGCGTACCGTGCGGCGCTCGTCGATCGAGCGGTAGGCGGCTTCTACCAGTGCCATCGTCCGTACGTTGTCGGCCACCCGCAGTGCAGGCTCGGTGCCGCTGGCCAGGGCGTATTGCAGTTGTTCCATCACGCCGATGAATGCATGCGGAAACCACATGGTGTCCCACGCCGGCTGCACCCAGGCGCCTTGGGTGGTCAGGCGCGATGCGTAGGCCAGGGTCGAGGGTTCGCCGGTGGGCCAGCCGATAGTGCCGCGCGCCACGCCTTCCGTGCCTTCCACGCGCCAGCGGATATGCGGGTCGTCCTGGAAGCCATCGCCGCGCGGGCCGGCCCAGACGTCTTCCAGCGACAGGGCCAGCAGGCCCGAGGGAAAGCGCAGCGTGGTGGCGACCAGGCCGTCGCGGTGCGCGAACGCCGTGCGCGGATCGGGCCGCGTCACGGCGGTGATCTCTTCGGGTTCGCCGAACAGGAAGCGCAGCGCATCCAGGTGATGCACGCTCATGTTCGACAGCGTCAGGCGGTCGTAGCCTTTCAGGAAATCTTGCCAGTGCGGCACGGCGTGCATGTCGATCTGCGCGAACACCGGCGTGCCCAGGTCGCCGCGCGCCAGCAACTGCGACAGTACACGCATCGACTGGTCGTAGCGCATGTTCTGGTTGACTGACAGCAGCTTGCCGGCGGCACGCGCCTCGTCGCGCAACTGGCGGGCTTCTTCCAGCGACAAGGCCAGCGGCTTTTGCGCCAGGACGGCGCGTACATGCGGTGCCCGCAGCGCGGCGCGGATCAGCGCGGGTTGCTGGTCGGGCGGGAAGGCGATGTCCACGACCTGTACCTGGGGATCGTCGATCAGCGCCTGCGGCGTGTCGTGCACCGTGCCGATCCCATAGCGTTGCGCCACCTCGCGGGCGCGCGCCGGCGTGCGCGAGGCGATGGCCACCACCGGGAAATCCGCCTGCCGGTACGCCGCCAGGTGGCATTCGGCCATGATCATGCCCGCGCCGATGCAGCCGATGCGAAAGCCGCGTTCGCGCACGGGGGCGTCGGGCAGCAGGGCGGACGAGGCGGACGACGCGGAATGGGCCATGTTGTCTCCTTGGTTTCCGGGCCAGCAACAAGTGCATGGCCCGAAATGATCTATTTGATGGCATTGATTGATCTATTTACATCGAATTCTCACATCAAAATTTCGCGTGGTAAAGGCATCCAGGGCTTGATCCGGGGCCCGAATATCGACAAAATGCGTGGGAAAACGTCGGTTGAGATGTAATGATGCAATATGATTTGTTTTGATCGACTGGTCCCAATCACGCCAACCTATCCATCATGCGCACAACCATTCAATCCATTGCACGGGCGGCCGGCGTATCCACGGCCACGGTCGACCGCGTGCTCAACGCGCGTTCGGGCGTGCGCGGCAAGACGCAAGACCACGTCATGGCGGTGGCCACGCGCCTGGGCTACTTCGGCGACCCGCCGCAAGACGCCCCCGGGATGGCGCGCCTGGATTTCGTGCTGCCGGCCGGCACCAACAGTTTCATGGCGGCGCTGGGGCGGCACTTGCTCGAAGAGGCCGCGATGCGGCCGCAAGTGCGGGCCAACCTGCATCTGGTGGAAGGCTTCAGCGCGGCCAAGCTCGAAGCGCGCTTGAACGAACTGCGGGGCCATACGGATGCGGTCGGGTTGGTGGGGCTGGATCATCCCCAGGTACGCGACGCCATCATGTCCCTGCGCGACAGCGGCGTAAAAGTGGCGACCCTGGTGTCGGACATTCCCATCGCGGCGCGCGTCGGCTATGTGGGTATCGACAACCGCGCGGCCGGCCGGCTTGCCGGCCTGCTGCTGGGGCGCTTCCTGCCGCAAGGCGTCGATCACCGTATCGCGGTGTTCATCGGTTCGCTGGCCTACCGGGGACACGAAGAGCGCGAAATGGGCTTCCGTTCGGTACTGGCCGAAGAGTTCCCGCACCTGCGCATCGCCCACAACCTGGAAATCGGCGACGACCGCGAACGCGCGTATCTGCTGACGCGCGATCTATTGCGCAACGATGCGCCCGCCGGCCTGTACAACATCGGTGCCGGCAACCAGGGCATTGCGCGCGCCCTGCAGGAAGCCGGGCGCCAGCACGGCACGGTATACATCGGGCACGACCTGACCGAGGCCACCCAGCGCCTGCTGCTGGACCGCACCATGGACGCCGTCATCGACCAGAATCCGCGCGTCGAGGCGCGCGAGGCCGTGCGCATGCTGGCCGCCGCGGTGCGCGGCGAATCAGAGCAGAGTTATCTGCCGCGGCTACAAGTGATTTTCCGCGAAAACATTCCCATGCCGTAAAGCCCGGCCATAGGCTGGCGAGCGCCCGCGGCGGGAAGCCCAGGGTATTCCCGCAGCGCGGTATGGCCTCCCCCGAAGGACTGCCGCCCGGGCCGCACGTTTTCCGTTCGATCAATGCGATTTGACCATCACGCAAAGGTGGGGCCGTTCGGTCCTAACCATACTTGCGCCACATTCGGACCCCTCAACTTTCCCGATGACGGCGCAAAGAAACACGTATGGCATCCCAATGGGCAGGTATCCGCCACCAATGCACGAGTCCAGTCCTGGTTCTGCTTGCCTGGGGGCTCGCATGCGCGCTGTCAGCCGGGCCGGTATATGGCGCGGGGGCTGACAAGGAATACGACGCGCTGATCATCCAGGCTCGCCAGGGAAACTATGGGCCGGCGCTGGTCATGTTGCGCCAGCGTGTAAGCCTGAACTCGCAGGATGTGCGCGCCATTATCGACCTGATCGTCATTGCCGGGCGGGCCGGACGCAATGAGGAAGTCATCGAAGTCTACGAATCGCTGGGTGTCTCGGTGGCCTTGCCGGCCGAGGCGCTGGCTACCGTGGCCCGGGCCTATCGCGATGAGCAGCAGTGGAATCAGGCGCTTGCGATATACCGCAAGGGGGCACGCCCCCATCCGGAAGATGACACCTTCGTGCTCGGCGAGACCATGGTGCTGGCCGACGCGGGCGAGATCGCCGAAGCCATACGCCTGGGACGCAAGCTGGTCGAGCGCGCGCCGGGCAATGCCGACCGCCGGCTGGCGCTCAGTTACGCCTATGCGCGCGACCAGCAGCATTTCGCCGCGCTCGAGCAGGTAGACAAGGCTTACCAGCTGGCGCCCGGCCGCGCTTATGTCAAGCGGGCCTACGTCTTTGCCCTGCAGCGGGCCGACATGGCCGAGGCGGCGCTGCGGGTGGCCCGCGCCTCGCCGGACCTGTTCACCCCCGCGCAGATGCGCCGGCTCGAAGGTGACGAGGCGGCCGAGCTGGTGCGCATGGCGGGCCTGCCCGCGCGCAACGAGCACGAGCGGTACGTGGTGGCCGACCGGGCCCTGGCAATATTGGACGCCCAGATCGAGGCATGGAGCCAACTGGGGCCCGACGCCCAGGGAGACGTGCAACGTGCGCGGATCGACAGGCTCAGTGCGCTGCACATGCGCGGCCGCATGAGCGAGGTCATTCAAGAGTATGAGCAATTGCGTGCCGACAACGCCCAGGTGCCTCGCTATGTCAATAACGACGTCGCCAATGCGTATCTCTATATGCGCCGCCCCGAAGCCGCGGCGTCGCTGTTCATCGAGACGGTGGGCAGCCCGCAGGCCGCCGACGATGACCCGTCCGACAGGCTGAGCAACCACACTGGCCTGTTCTATGCCTTGGCTGAAGATGAAAGAAGCGACGAGGCTCAGGCTGTCCTTGACGAGATGCAAGGGGCTCATGAACCCTGGGTGTACCGCAAGGGCCAGCCGCAGCGCTTGCCCAATGACCTGTACGTGGAAGCCATGCGGGTCGGCGCCCAGGGCAGGCTGCTGGCGGGCGACACGATAGATGCGCAGGCCCGCTACGATGAACTGGTCCGGCAGGCGCCCAACAACTCCGGACTGCGGGCCGGGCGGGCCGGCGTGCTGCTGGCTCGTCAGCGGCCCCGTGAGGCGGAACAAGAGCTGAAAATGGCAGAGACCCAGTCGCCGCGCAACATGGCGATCGAGGTCGGGCAGGGCTACACCGCACTGGCGCTCCAGGAATGGCGGCAGGCCGGGCTGCTTAGCCAGGACGTCCTGGAACGCTATCCGGAAGATCTGTCCGCGCGGCAGTTGGCGCGCGCGGTCGCCTTGCATGGCAAGGCCGAACTGCAGGTGTCGGGTAGCCGGGGGATCGCCAACGATAGTGCGGTGGCGGGCGATGGCGAGACCGGTATCGAAGCCGTGCTGTATTCGCCGCCGGTGTCCGAGAATTGGCGCGTCTTTGCCGGCGCGGGCTATGCCAGCGGCAAGTTCCAGGAAGGAACCGGACATTACCGCTGGGCACGCAGCGGCGTGGAATGGCGGGCACGCGATGTGACGATCGAGGGCGAGGCCTCGGCCAACAATTATGGCTTTGGCACCAAGCCGGGCCTGCGCATGGCGGGCACCGTCGATCTGAACGATTCTTGGCAGGTCGGCGCGAGCGCCGATTGGAGATCGCGCTTCACGCCTTTGCGCGCGTTGAACAGCGGCGTGTCCTCCAATAGCCTGGGTGCATTCCTGCGCTGGCGCGCCGATGAACGGCGCGAGTGGGCGCTGGCGACTTCGGCTGCGCGTTTCAGCGATGGCAATAACCGCTTTTCCCTTGGATTGCTGGGCCGCGAGCGGCTTTATACGGCCCCTACGCTGACAACTGACCTGGGCATGGATGTCTCGGTATCGCGCAACACCAGCCGCGACACGATTTATTTCAATCCTCGTGCGGACCTGACCGTGCTGCCGACCGTGCAGTTGACGCATCTGCTGTACCGGCGCTACGAGTCCGCCTGGACCCAGACAGCAACGGCCGGTGCAGGGCTGTATTCGCAACGGGGCTACGGCAGCGGCGGCCTCTTGATGGTGAGCTATGGACAGCGCTGGCAGGCCAGTGACGCGCTGTCCCTGGGCGCCACTGCCACGGCGACCAGTCGTCCGTATGACGGCGAGCGCGAACGCGAAGTGCGCATTGTCTTCGACCTTTCTCTTCGATTCTAGAAGCGTGACCATGCTCCTATCTTTTCCGCGCTTGTTTGCTCTGTGTCTTGTGGCCTGCCTGCTGGGCGCCTGCGCGCAGGATCAACCGGTGTTCGTAGCGCCGGCCGACAGGCCCCAGGCCAGGGCCGCGCAGCCCTGGCCGGCCAACCAGTTCGTCGTGCTGGGCTATCACGAAGTGGAAGACAGTGATCCCGACCAGCGGTTTCTGAGCGTACGCACCGATCACCTGGTGCAGCAGCTTACCTGGCTGCGTGAGAACGGCTACCAGGCAGTGTCGATCGAGCAGATCCTGGCGGCACACCGGGGCGAGGCCCGGCTGCCCGGGAAGGCTGTCCTTCTGACGTTCGATGACGGTTATCGCAGTTCCCTGACCCGCGTACTGCCCATCTTGCGCGCATTCAACTGGCCGGCCGTCGTGGCGCCCGTTGGCAAGTGGATGGATACGCCCGCCGGCCAGCCCGTGGACTTCGGTGGCGAGATGGTCGAGCGCGAACGCTTCCTGGACTGGCAGGATGTCCGCGAGCTGTCTCGTTCCGGACTGGTTGAAATAGGGGCGCATACTGACAACCTGCATTCAGGCGCGCCGGCCAACCCGCAAGGCAATAGCCAGCCCAGGGCCTCTATCCGGATCTATGACCCCGCCAGCGGTACCTACGAAGGCGAAAGCGCATACCAGGCACGGATCACGCGGGACGTGGACGCCATCTCGAACAAGATCCGCCAAACCACCGGCAAGCCGCCCCGCGTGTGGATCTGGCCATACGGGGCCGAGGGCGGCACGGCGCTCGGCATCGCAGGCGAACATGGGTACCAGATGGCCATGACGCTGGCAGACGGCCCCGCCCATGTGCAGGCACTCATGTCCACTCCCCGATTGCTGATTTCCAATGATCCCATCGCCAGTTCGTTCGCCAGCTCGGTGGTGGGTACCGAGGCGCGTCCCTTCATGAGGGTGGCCCACGTGGATATCGATTACGTCTACGATCCGGACCCCGAGCAAACCGACCGGAACCTGGGCGAGCTGGTACAGCGCATCCTGGATATGCAGATCAACACGGTCTTCCTGCAGGCTTTTGCCGACCCGCAGGGTGACGGTCTGGCGCGCGAACTGTACTTTCCCAACCGTTGGCTGCCGATGCGTGCCGACCTCTTCAACCGGGTGGCGTGGCAGTTGCGCAATCGCGCCCACGTCCAGATCTACGCGTGGCTGCCGGTGCTCAGTTTCGATCTCGATCCGTCGATCGCGCGCGTCATGCGCTGGAATCCGGAGAGCGGCGCGGTGGAACAGGACCCCGAGCAGTACCAAAGGCTTTCGCCCTTCGATCCGGTGGCGCGCCAGCGCATTATCGAGATCTACCAAGACCTGTCTCGCCATGCCATCTTCGATGGCGTGCTGTTTCATGACGATGCCGTGCTGACCGATTTCGAAGACGCCAGCCCCGCTGCGCTGGCGGCCTATCGGCTGGCCGGCCTGCCGGCCGGTATCGGCGAGATCCGCGCGGATCCGGACGCAATGGCGCGCTGGACCCGGTACAAAAGCAAGTTCCTGGTGGATTGGACACTGACGCTGGCCGGCCAGGTAAAGGCGATTCGCGGGCCCAGTATCAAGACCGCGCGCAACATTTTCGCCGGCCCTATCATGGCGCCCGAGAGCGAAGCCTGGTTTGCGCAGAACCTGGACGATTTCCTGTCAGCTTATGACTGGACCGCGCCCATGGCCATGCCTTTCATGGAAGATGTGCCGCCCGGGCAAGAGCATGCCTGGCTGGATCAGATGGTCGATACGGTGGCGCGCCGGCCCGGCGCGCTGGACCGCACGGTGTTCGAACTGCAGGCGCGCGAGTGGCGGGACATACCCGGGCAGGGCGAAGGGCAGGCCATAGACACCGTCGTGCTGGCCGACTGGATGAAGCGCCTGCAGTTGCGCGGTGCCCGGAATTTCGGCTATTACCCGGACGATTTCCTGCAGGACCATCCCGCGCTGGAACAGATCCGGCCGGCCATCTCCGACTCTTGGTATCCCGTGCGATGAGCGAACGCCTGATTGCCTTCCTGACCCTGTGCCTGGTTACCGGCCTGCCTCTGGGCTTTGCACTGATCCTGACCGGCCAGGTGCTGCTCGAGTTTGTGTTTTTCTATCCCCTCTTCATGGCCATACTCTGGATGACGGGCGGCGCCTACTTCTGGTTGCACTGGGAACGCCATTGGCGTTGGGGCCCCGATGCGCCGGCGCCGACGCTTTCCGGAAAGCCCCTGATCACCATTCTGGTGCCGTGCTTCAACGAGGCCGAGCACGGGAAACAGACCTTGCTGGCCGCGCTGGGACAGCGTTATCGACGTATCGAAGTGATCGCCATCAACGATGGATCCAGCGACGACACGGCCGCCATGCTCGAGGCCATGGAGCAAGAGCACGACCGGCTGCGGGTCATACACCTGGCAGCCAACCAGGGCAAGGCGATGGCCCTGCGGGTCGGCGCGCTGGCGGCACACAGCGAATACCTGGTGTGTGTCGACGGCGATGCCTTGCTCGACCCCGACGCGGCAGCCTACCTGGTCGCCCCGCTGATCTCCCATCCCCGGGTCGGCGCGGTGACCGGCAATCCGCGGGTACGCACCCGTTCGACCCTGGTCGGCCGCATTCAGGTCGGCGAATTTTCGTCCATCATTGGCTTGATCAAGCGCACCCAGCGCATCTATGGCCAGGTGTTCACGGTTTCCGGCGTCGTGGCGGCATTTCGCCGCTCGGCCCTGGACCGGGTGGGGTACTGGAGCCTGGACATGATCACCGAGGACATCGACATCAGCTGGAAGCTGCAGCGCGACCATTGGTCGGTGTTCTACGAGCCGCGCGGGCTGTGCTGGATCTTGATGCCCGAGACGCTGGCGGGCCTCTGGAAGCAGCGCTTGCGCTGGGCGCAGGGCGGTGCCGAGGTGTTCCTGAAGAATCTGACCGGTATCTGGCGCTGGGAAAACCGCCGCATGTGGGTGATGATGGCCGAATTCTGCCTGTCTACGGTCTGGGCATTCGCCTTCGCGCTTTTCGCGCTGGTGGGGCTGATCGGCTTGGTCGTGCCGTTGCCGGCCAGCATTCCGGTCGCCACCTTCGTGCCGCCCGCCTTCACCGGCATGGTGCTGGCCATTGTTTGCCTGTTGCAGTTCGGCGTCAGTGTCATGGTGGATAGGCGCTACGAACCGGGCCTGGTTCGAGCCCTGTTCTGGGTCATCTGGTATCCGTTCGTCTACTGGATGATCAGCCTGTTCACTACCCTGGTCAGTTTTCCTAAAGTCATGTTGATGATCCGCCGTCGCCGCGCGCGCTGGGTCAGTCCCGATCGCGGCATCAAGGCACCTACATCATGATTCTTCGCACCAAACGTTCGTCTGTCGCCCAATCTGCCGACATCGCGTTGACCGTGCTTGCCTGGGCGGGGTTTTGCTACCTGATCGGCAGCGGGATCTTTTCCGCATTGCAAGGCGTGGCCAGCCAGCCGGCATGGCCTTGGTGGTCCAAGCCTCAGGCAACCATCGATACCCTGCTGGTCTATGTGGCCGCCGCGGTATTCAACGGCGCCGTGCTGATCGCGTGGGCCCGCTACAACCGGGCGCGCTTTGGCGGGCTGGAACGTCGCAAACCGTGCGGGCCGCTGAGTGACTTGCGCTGCTCGCTGGCATTCTGCGACTCGCCAGTGCAGTTGAACCAGTTGCGCGATTGCCGCATCGGCATCGTGCACCACAGCCCCGAGGGCATCATGACCGCCGTCGAAGCGCCGGTACCTCGCCTTTTCATCGTTTCAGGCGTCGCCAGCCAGGGCGGAGCCCGCGCGATAAACATTCCCGGCGGCGGCTGGATGCTTGCGCCAGACGCGGCGGCGCAGGCAGCCTCGGTAGACGCGGGGGGGCTGTCCTCGCGGCAGGCGATAGCGGCCACGCAGCCGCGGCCGGCAGGCAACGAGGCCAACGCCACATCGGCTTAATCCGGTGTGGCATGCAAGCCTTGCTGCCCGCTCCGGTCCTGGCCCGGGCTGCCCCGGTGCAGCAGCCCGCGCTCGTCGATGGTGCCCGGCTCGCCGGTGCGATAGGCACGCTTTCCCTTGTGATGGAACAGGCGGCTACGGTTCAGCTCGGGGGCATTGATATAGCCTCGCATGACGTGGTTGCCGCTGACACAAATCTCGCCATCGCGGATGAATACCTCGGTATAGTCAGGGCCTTTTCCCAAGGTGTAGCAGCCGGGAAACGGGTTCGCTTCGTCGTCCAGAGCGCTCCAGATGGCCGTGCAGGTCACTTCGATGCAACCGTACATATTCACGATGCGTACTGACGGAAAGCGCTGGCGCAAGTCGGCGGACAGCGGCGGGGAAAAGGGTTCATCGCACAGGATCAGCAGGTTCAGGTCGGGCAGCGCCCGGCTGCCGAAATGTGGATTCGCCAATTGCTCGTTCAAGTGCGACGCTGTGGTGCTCAAGGTCGTGACGCGCTGCCTGGCCAGCTGATGCACGGATGCGGATTCTTGCGTGCCGGCGCCAGGCAGCACGCTGGTTCCACCCAGCGCAAGCACGCCCGCGACGTCCAGAAGCGAAAACCCGCAGGTGAATGGCATCTGGCCCATGAAGACCGGTGCCGGTCCCAATGCGCCATGGCGGCGCAGCCAATCCGCCAAGAGCGCGATGCTTTCCCGGCCGATCTGTGCCCCCAGCGGTTCGCCGTTGGCGTCGGGTTTGAACAGGATGCAGGCCAGGCCGGCTTCCGCCAGCGGCTGCGTCCCTGCGGGGCCGCCAATGAACCGGTCGGCCGCGGTGTCGTAGATCAGCGACGCCTGGGCGATATCCACGATGCGCCGTATCCGGTAGACGCCGTCGTGGCTATCCACCGGAACGTACGGAACTTCGAGCGACAGGCAACCCAGTATCGCCGTCAGGAACGAAGCCTCTTTATGGCCCAGTATGACCATCGACCTGTCTGGCCGGGCCCCTGCAATTACCGCGCGCTGCATCCAGTTTCGGGTGACGGTATGCAGCGTTCGCCAACTTATCCCGCCATCCGCATGCAGGATGGCCGCGGCGTTCGGCGCATGCCTGAGATGACTGAACGTACTGCTCTTGAAATCGAAATACATGTGTTCGCGTATCGTCGAGTCACGGAAGCGCCGCGACGTCGTGCATGATCCGCATCAAGATGCGATTCCTGCCGTTTTGCTTGGCGGCGTAAAGCGTGTCGTCAGCGACCGAATAAAGTTGCTTGGCAGTCAGCCCGTGGTAGGCGGGGGCCGGATGCCAGGCGATACCGAAAGTGGCGCTCAGCGAGGCGCCGGGGCAGGTCGGGTGCGACAGCTTCAGCTTGTTGATCGCCGCCTGGAACTTCTCGACCAGTTCCACCGCCTGCTCGGGCGTCGCGGCCAGGAACAGGGTGCCGAATTCATCCCCACCAAAGCGGAACAACCGGTCGGATTCGCGTCGCAGCACGCCACGCACGGCAATACTGATGGCCCGCAATGCGGCATCGCCCATCGGGTGTCCAAACGCGTCGTTGTAGGCCTTGAAGTGGTCGATGTCGAACAAGCAGAGCGCGATGGCGATCGTACGCGGCAGCGGTGACACGGGCAGATGAACCAGGGCGGCGAAACTGGCAGGAAAATGCCGGTGGTTGAATGCGCCGGTGAGCTCATCGGTGATGCTCAGGTGCCGTAGCCGCCGGTTCTGCGATTCCAGCTGTTTTATCCGCGCAAGCATGGCGGTAACGGCCGGGCCGTCCGGCGTCGGTAAGGGTTCGTCGGCGCGGCCCGGCTTGCCGAGCCTGCCCGCCTTCGGCCTTTTTTGCGCGAGCAAGGCGCCTTGAGGGAAGGCGCCTTGAGGGGGGGGAGCTAAAAACGGCTCATGTCGCAGATCGGTGTCGTTCATGGCTTCTCTACCGTGTGAAGGCAAGTCAAAACGCCGCGAGGCTGGCGCCGCGCAGCACCGGCTTCATGGGCCGCATAGCGGGCCATGAAGCCGGCAGTGTGGCCTTCGGGCGCTACGCAAGCCTTTGGCAGCGAGGAAATTTCCTTTGCGGGCGCGAATTTTTATTGTTGGGCAAAGGCCGGGCGGATGGGTATCGAAGGGGGCAGGTCAGGATGGGGGATTCTGCAGCGCCAGGGCTTCCAGGTGCATCAGATCGAGCGACAGTATCGCCTTGCGGATCTCATCGTAATAGTCGTCGAAGCCTGGGTGGAACTGCACGATCCGCGACAGCCAATCCTCGATGTCCGTGAGCCTGCCGTCGCGGGCCAGAATGGCAAGCTCCAGCCGCACCGGCGAGGGCGGAACGTTCATGCGCGCGGGGGGCGGGGGCAGGGGGGCCGGGCCGGCATCGCTGTCTTCGTAAAGAAGCGCCGGAACAAGCGTACCGTCCAGCTCGGGCATCTCGATCTCGAAACTGAACGCGCTGCCTTCGCCCGGCACGCTGCTTACGCTCAGTTCGCCCCCCATGCTTTTCACGATCCGTTCGGCGATGAACAGGCCCAGGCCGACACCGCCGCTGGTACGTTCCAATTGTGTAAAGGCGTCGAAGATACTGCCCTGCTGAGACAGTTCTATGCCTATGCCCTCGTCTTCGACGCAAAAGCGCACGCGCCAGCGCGGCAGTTCGGTGTCTCGTTGCGCCGTCACGATCAGCCTGATGGTGCCGCGCTGGGTGAATTTTGCCGCGTTCGAGAGCAGGTTCAACAGCACCTGCTGCAAGCGGCGGCTGTCGACCTCGACCTGCGTGGGCAGATAGGGCGGCGGTACATAGACGAACCGGTTCTGATTGGCCTGGCCCAGCACGCTGGCATAGGGCGCGATCTCGCCCAGGAAATCTGCCAGTCTCGTGCGCGACGGCGTCAAATGCAGGGGCTGCAGCTCGGCCTTGGCATAGTTCAGGACGTCATCGATCAGGGTCAATTGAAAAGCGACTGACCTTTCGATAGCGTCCAGGTGCTCGGCCCGAGGCGGCCGGCCGCCTTCGCGCAATAGCCGGACGTAGCCCAGTATGGTGGCCAGCGGCGCGCGCATGTCATGCCCGACGTAACTGAGCGTCTGGATCTTTTGGTTGTTCTTTTCCTGGGCGCAGGCCAGGGCCTGGTTCAGTGCGGTCGTGCGCCGGGTGACTTCAAGGTCTACGCGCAGATGCTCCTTGGCCGACTCTTTGGGCGGGGCCAGGCGCGCGGCCTGCCGTTGCTTGCTTACTTGGCGGTACCACAGGGTCAGTATCGTCAGGTTGGCCAGCGCCGTAGCCAGATAGGCCGCTGCGGACAGGCTGGCCATCCAGCTGGTGCCCGCCGATCGGCGGCCGAGCGTGTCGACGCCGCCCAGGTGCGGGACAAGATTGAACAGCGAGACCAGGCACGTGGCACCGAGCAGCCGGGCGATGGCCGAGACCTTGCGCAGTTTCAGGAACGACACCGCCAGGTACGCGCACACCACCATGGCCAGCAGCAGGCCCAGCCCGGCCGCGGCCTGTGGCCACCACGGCGCCGACAGGTTCACGCCCACAAGTGCCACCGTGCCCACCGCCGCGTGCGCAAGCAGGGGAATGGCGATCGCATTTCGATGCGCCAGGCTGCACATAAAGCCGACGAAGCACAATGCCATGGCGGAGCCGGCCAGGGACTCGGCCAATGGGTCCCAGGCTTGCAGCCCGGGAAACAGGTCGGCCACGCGGTGATGGCCGAGGGTAAACTGAAAAAACGCTGCCGCCAGGGCCGTCATGCCGAGCCAGGCAAACGGCCACGCCCGCGACGCGGCGAAGCTGATGCCTGCGCTGCAGGCAAGCGCGACGAAGGCGCCGGTTATCAGGCCCTGTACCAGCAAGGGCAGGGCGTCAGGCACGCCCTGCCCGTGGCCGTTCGCCAGCATGCCTGCCGCACGCAATACGGCCAGGGTCTCCATCGCGCCATCCCCAGGCAATGAGGTAAGCGCCATGTTCATGGCTCAGTGGATGGTCCGGCTGGACGGAGACAAGGCCGGATCGGCCGTCGGCTCGAGTCGATTGGTCAAGGCAAGGCGGTACTCGGTGGGGGTAAACCCCAGTTTCCTGCGAAAGGCCGTCGCAAAGTTGGCGGCGCTGGAAAAACCCATTTCTGCGGCGATATCCGTCACGCTCAGATTGGTTTCATCCAGCAGCTGTTGTGCCATGCGCACTCGTTCGTCGCGCAGATACTCGAAAACCGTCTTGCCCAGCTCTTTGCGGAAAGCCTGGGACAGTTTTTTCTCGTAGGTGCCGACTTTGCGGGCCAGTTCTTTCAGGTTGGGCGGCGCCGCCAGGTAATGCGCAAGATAGCTGGTGGCTGCGTTGACAATGACTTGTTCGGTGCTCAGCTTGTGGCGGGCTGGCGGCGACGGGTTATCCCTGTGCAGCGCCGTGCGTCTCAAGTGAATATGGATGCGTGCCAGTACCTCCGAGGGCTCGAACGGTTTAAGAACGAAATCCACGCCCGCATTCTGCAGGCCGCTCAGGCGTTCTTCCAGGCTGCGGGTCGCCGAAAGGAAAATGACGGGAATGCCGGCGGTCGTCGGGTTATGTTGCAGCAGGCGGCAGGCGGTAAAGCCGTCGGCATTGGGCATGCGCAAATCCATCAGTATCAGATCGGGGGCGATAGCGACTGCGCGGTTGTAGCCCTGATGGCCGTCGAATGCCAAGGTGATGCGAAAGTCTGCGCTGCGCAGTATTTCAACCAACAGCCGCAGCTCGTCAGGATTGTCATCGACTATCAGTATGTGTTGGCGATGAATACTGGGCGGCGTCATGGTTGGTATCCTCGACTTGGCGGGGTTGCATACCGTTTGCAATGAACAACGTCTGTGTTCGAGTCCTTTACGATCTCACATTTTTTTCCCCGCGCTTGATCAGTATGTGCGCTGTCGCTGGCGCTGGCGGGATTCGAGCTCGCGGGCCGGGGCCTGCGCGGGGCGGTTCGATTGGGCGGAATAAAAGTGGGGTAAAAATCAAAAAGAGCCTGCAGGCGCAGGCCTGCAAGCTCTTGATTCGATTGGTCGGGGCGGCGGGATTCGAACTCGCGACCCTCTGCTCCCAAAGCAGATGCGCTACCAGGCTGCGCTACGCCCCGACGTGCCGCTATGACTAGCAACGGGGACGCATTGTACCCTAGCTGGCGACCGGTCTTGGCAACCCCCGGGCGCCAGCCGAAAATCTAACCCCGCGCACCGCTGCAAGCCGATATCATGGGCGCGCACGCTAGGTGCCAGGATGCGGACCTGGCCCCTTTCCGTACATACCGGGAGGCACTGTCATGACCATCTGGCAAGAAATCTGGGCCACCATCTGTACCGAATTCAGCGACATCCCCGACGTGGGCGAAGCCACCCGCATCGTGCTGCGGCTGGGGGTGGCTTTCGTGCTGGGCGGTTTGCTGGGCTATGAGCGCGAACGCAGCGGCAAGGCTGCCGGCCTGCGCACGCATATCCTGGTGGCCCTGGGCGCGGCGCTGTTCGTGCTGGTGCCGCTGCAGGGCGGCATGCAGATCGGCGATCTCAGCCGCGTGCTGCAAGGCGTGATAGCCGGCATCGGCTTCCTGGGGGCAGGCGCCATCATCAAGCTCAGCGGCGAGGGCGAGATCCGCGGCCTGACCACCTCGGCCAGTATCTGGATGACGGCTGCCATCGGCGTGGCGGCCGGCATGGGGCGCGAGGCCACGGCCGTGGCCAGCACCCTGATCGCCCTGTTCGTGCTGGCCGTGCTGCGGCGGGTGGAAAAGCGCATCGAGGCCAGGCAGGAGGGCTGACCGGCCAGGCCGCCACCCGCCAGCTTCGGCCCGGCGCGGCCTGACTAGAAATCGAACGTCACCGACAGCATCGCCGTGCGCGGGGCGCCCAGGTACATCGAGCCGTAGTCCGTGGCCGGGCCCGTCCAGTAGTTCTTGTTGAACACGTTGAACACGTTCAGGCGAAACACGGTGGGCGTGCCCGCAATCTTGGTGTGGTAGCGCGCGCCCAGGTCCAGGCGGGTCCAGTCCGGCAGCTTCTGGGTGTTGGCCTGGTCCAGATATTGCGAGCCGTTGTAGACCAGCATGGACGTCAGGGTCAGGCCGGGCAGGGCGGGCAAGTCCCATTCGGCGCCCAGGTTGGCCTGGAAGCGCGGCACATTGATGGGGCGGTTGCCGGTGTTGGCACCGCCGGGCGTCTTGGTCAGTTCGGCGTCGTAGTACACCGCGCCGCCCAGCAGGCGCACGCCGCGGGTCACGGTGCCGAACACGTTCAGTTCCAGGCCGCGGTTGCGCTGTTCGCCGTTGACGCTGAAGACATTGTCGTACATGTTGCCGCTGGGTTTCTTCACCTGGAAAGCGGCCAGCGTGGCGCCGAAGCTGCCGCTGTCGTATTTCACGCCGATTTCATATTGCTTGGACTTGTACGGGGGAAAGACTTCGCCGGCGTTGTCGGCCTCTATCGGTGCGGTCTGCCCGGCGCTCAGGCCTTCGATGTAATTGCCGTAGAACGACACTTGCTGCCATGGCCGTACCACCAGCCCCACCATCGGCGTCAGCGCGTCTTCGTCGTAGCGCGAAGTGCGGGCACCGGTGGCCTCGTTATAGTTCTCGGCTTCGACCCGCTGCTGGCGCACGCCCAGGGTCAGCTGCACCAGATCCTCTTTGTACGACAGCGTATCGGCCAGGGCCACGCTGGTCAGCGTGGTGCGCGCGTTCCATGGAACATCGGTGGGGATGCCGCCGCAGTCCGGCTTGGGTACGCCGATGGGGTTGTAGATATTCGAGTCCGTCAGCCCGGGGCAAGGCGAAAGGGTATAACCACTTTTGCGCAGCAGGTAGTCGCCGGCCAGGGTCATGCTGTGGCCGATGGCGCCTGTATCGAACCTGGCGCGCAGGCCCACGCGGGCGGCCGTCGTGTCGAAGATGAATTTCGCGGCCGCATCGCGGGTTTGTGTATCGCCGGCTTCATTGATGATGGTGGGATTGCCCATGATCCCGGAAAAGCGCCCGCGCGTATGGCCGATGCCGGCGAAGCCGGTGATGGCATCGGTGAAGTCGTACTCGGCCCGGCCCGCCACGACCGTGTTGCGGGTCTTGAAGTGTTCCCACGATTGGCCGGGATTGCGGCGCGCATTCGGGGCGTCGGGCACATCCAGGCCTTCGGCCAGGGCCATGCCGCGCGTGTTGCCTTCGGTGCGCTGTTCCTGGCCCACGTAATCGGCCGACACCCGCAAGCGTTCACCGCGGTAGTCCAGGCCGACCGAACCCAGGGTGGCCTGCGAGTCCTGGTGATCCACGCCCGTGTCGCCCTGGCGGTGCGAGGCGTTGACGCGGATGCCGAAGCGATTGTTCTCGCCGAAGCGGCGGCCGATATCCACCGCGCCGCCATATTGCGAGGTCATGCGGTAGTCGGCCCTGACCCGGGTCAGCGGGTCGTCATCGGCCCGCTTGGGAATGACATCGATGGCGCCGCCCACCGAGCCGGTCGGCGACATGCCGTTCAGCAGGGCCGATGGCCCCTTCAGTACCTCGACGCGCTCGATGTAATCGGTGCCCGATTTATAGATGGGCGCAAGGCCGGGCAGGCCGTTGAACGACATATCGGTCGAATCCAGCGGAAAGCCCCGGATCGTGAAGGTTTCGCTTTCGCCGCCGCGTTCGCCGCCGGCCGCGCGCACCGACGGATCGTTGACCAGCACATCGGCCACGCTGCTGGCCTGCTGGTTGCGGATCTGCTGGGCGGTGAAGCTGGTGAAGTTGAAGGGCATCTCCATGAAATCGCGAGTGCCCAGCATGCCCAGCGATCCACCCGTGGCAATCTGTCCGCCTTCATAGGCCGGGGGCAGGCTGCCCGCTTGCTGGCCCACCACCGTCACGGTTTGCAGTTGGCTGACCGCATCGGCGCGCGACAGCGTGATGCTGTTGCCCTGCCGCGATGCATCGATGCCGGTGCCGCGCAACAGCCGCGCCAGCGCCTGTTCGGGTGTCAGCTGGCCCGATACTGCGGGGGCGCTCAGGCCTTGTACGGTCTCGGGGGTATAGAAGAACTGCAGGGATGTCTGGCGGCCCAGTTCGATCAGCGCATCGCCCAAAGGCTGGGCGACGATGTTGATGGCCGCGGGGGCCTGCGGCGCCTGCGCCTGTGCGTGCACCGGTACGGCCTGCGCCAAGGCTGCCAGGACGGCCATGGCGGCCAGGTTCAGGCGCAACGCTACTGGGGGGCGTTGCGGGGCGATGCCGGTAACAGTATTCACAGTCCAGGATTTCCATTCGCACGTGCGCCGACAGGGCGCCGCTACTTATGGATGACGCGTCAGCCTGCGCGCTTCCTGAACGAGAATCACTCTTGATTTGTAATTTTTTGTATCGCCACGCGGCCTGCCCGGCTGCCCGGACCTACCGCGCAACGATCTCGGCGCGGCCATCTGCGTGCGGCTGGACCTGCACGGGCATGATGCGCGGCAAGGCGGCCAGCAGGGCGCCCGGATCGTCGATACGGAAAATGCCCGATATCCGCATGCCGCGCACTTTCGGGTCGCGCAGCAGCACGGGCTGGTCCAGGTAGCGGTTCAGTTCCGCCACCGCTTCGGACAAGGGGGTGCCGCGGAACACGATCTGCCCGTCGCGCCAGGCGGTCTTGGCCGCCACATCGGCATTGTCGTATGCGGGCGGGATGCCGTCGGGGCCGGCGCTGGCTTCCCAGCCCGCCGCCAGGCGGGTGGTCTGGCGGCGCCACCAGGGGCCGGCACTGAGCTCGATTTCGCCTTGCGCGACCGTGACCACGATCGTGTCGCCCTCGCGCCGCATGTTGAAGCAGGCACCCAGCGTGCGCACCGACCCGGTATCGGCATCGACCACGAATGGCCGGTTGGGGTCGGGTGCGACGCGGCACAGGATCTCGCCGGCCGCAAGCGCGACATTGCGGCGGTCGTCGTAGAACTGCACGCGCGCGGTCGTGCCGGTGTTCAGGTCGAATTGCGTGCTGTCGGGCAATTGCTCGCGGCGCTGTTCGCCGCGGTTGGTAGAGAAGGCCGCCTCGTAGTCGGGCGCGCCGCGCCACAGGCGGTGTGCGCCTATCGTCGCCGCGGAGCCCACCGCGGCCACCGCGCAGGTGGCACCCATGCCATAGATGATGCGCCGGCGCCCGGGCGAGAAACCGGGCGCATGGCGATGGCCGCTGCCGATGGCCGCGGCCGGTGGCGCGTGGTCGGCGGCGGCCGCATAGCCCAGCGCGCGCAGCCGGCTGGCCGGCACCTGGCCGGCCGCATCCCATAGCGCCTGTACGTGGCGGTACTGGCGCTCGTTCAACGGATCGGCCTGGCGCCAGGCCACGAATTGCTGGCGCTCGGCGGCGCTCATGGCGCCCGACTGCTCGCGCGTGAACCAGTAAGCGGCCAGGTCGCGCCGGTTGCCGGTCGTAGCGGAATCGATGGGGTCGTTCATGGTTGCCACCTGCGGGCAAGATTGCCCCTCATCCATACAGACGCTTGGCAGGATGGCGAACCTGAATACTCACAGGCCATGATTGTGTAACTTATCTTGTAAATGACGCATGGCCCGCATCATATGCCGCTCGATCATGTTGCGAGACACCCCAAGGTGGGCGGCGATGCGCTCGTGCGGCCAGCCTTCCAGGCGATGCAGCTTGAAGACTTCCTGGCAGGCCAGCGGCAGCTCGGACAACGCCTGGACCATGGCGTCGGCCAACTGCCGGGCCGCGCAGCTTTCTTCGGCGCTGGCGGCAGCAGGGTGTTTTTCATCGGGCAATTCATGCAGGGGCAGGGCGGCCCGCACCGTGTGCGCCCGGTGCATGCTGACCATCCGGTTGTAGACGCTGCGCTGCAGATAGGCGCGAGGTTCCTCGATGGCGCCCACGCCGTTTTCCAGCAGGCTGGCCATGGTGTCCTGCATGGCGTCTTCCGCGTCTTCGCGCCGCACTTGCTTGCGGCGCCATGCGCCAAGCAACTGGCTGTATTGGGCAAGCCAGTCCTTGGAGTGTGCCGATCGGTCGCGCGCCATGAAAGCAGGAAAGGGGGAAGATCAAGGACGTTATTATTACTAACCATTCTCATTCTTACAAATGCCCGGGCAATTCTGTTTTCTGGCGAACGTCAGCCGGGCACTTATAGAATCGCAGCCACCATCGCTTTCGGCCCTACCCATGCCCACCCGCCATTTCGCAGCCTGGTACAGCATTCATCGATGGACCAGCCTGATCTGCACGCTGTCGCTGTTGCTGCTGTGCGTGACCGGCGTGCCATTGATACTGAAAGAGGAAATCGGCACCTGGACCGGCACGACCGTAGAGCCGGCCGACATGCCCGGGGTCGCCACCCGAGCCAGCATCGACCGGATGGTGGCCGATGCCCGCGCGCGGCGGCCGGGCGATGCCGTGCGCTACGTGTCGCAAAGCGACGACTCGCCGGCCTGGTTCGTGGCCATGGGCAAGACGGTCGATGCCGGCGTGTCCACGGCCGTCTACAAGTACGATGCGCGCACCGGCGAGATGATCAACGACATCGACCAGCACGGCGGTGTCATGCAGACCATCCGGCACTTGCACGTCGATCTGTTCGCGGGGCTGCCGGGTACGCTGTTCATCGGGCTGATGGGCGTGCTGTTCGTGGCCTCGATGGTGTCGGGCATCGTGGTCTACGGGGTGTTCATGCGTGGCCTGCCGTTCGGCACGGTACGCCGCGATCGCGCGCCGCGCGTGAAGTGGCTGGACTTGCATAACTTGCTGGGCATCACGGCGGCGGCCTGGCTGCTGGTGGTGGGACTGACCGGCGCCATCAACACGCTGGCCTTGCCGATGCTGTCGCACTGGCAGTCCACCGACCTGGCCGCGCTGGTGCAGCAATGGCGCGGCGCGCCGGCGGATGGCGAGCCCGCGGCAGGCTCGGCCCAACGGGCCATGGACACGGCGCGCGAGGCCGCGCCCGGCATGGAAGTGTCGTTCATCGGGTATCCGGGCAGCCTGTTCGCGACGCCGCACCACTACCTGGTGTTCATGCATGGCGACACGCCCTTGACCTCAAGACTGCTGGAGCCCGTTGTGGTGGATGCGGCGTCGGGCCAGTTGGTGGCCAGGCAGCCGCTGCCCTGGTACCTGACCATGGTGCTGCTGTCGCAGCCCCTGCATTTTGGCGATTACGGCGGCATGCCGCTGAAGGTGCTGTGGATACTGCTGGACCTGGTGGCCATCGGCGTACTGGGCAGCGGCGTGGTGCTGTGGTGGGCGCGTGGCGATGCCCTGCGCACGCGTGCCAGGCTGCTGGCCCGGCAGGCTGGCACGCGGCAGGAACAGCCGGCTTCCCGGTAGCGCGCCTTGCCGCGCCGGCAGGCTGGTGATGGCGCTGCCTACTTGCCGCGCACCTGGCCTATCAGCCGGCGGTCGCGCTTGGTGGGGCGCCCATCGGTGATGGCGCGGGCCGGCTCGGGCGCTAGGCGGCGCATTTCCGCGGCATGCTCGCGCGCGGCAATGCTCTCCGGCGTTTCTTCGTACAGCCGGCGCGCCACCGGCGCCGGGCCGCGCACGGCGCTCAGCGCCCGCACGCAGACGTGCAGGGCGGGATCTTCCTTGCGCACCGTGATGCGGTCATTGACCGCGATGTCGCGCGCCGGCTTGGCGGACTGGTCGTTGACCAGTACCCGCCCCTTGCCGATTTCCTGCGCGGCCAGGCTGCGGGTCTTGTAGAAGCGCGCCGCCCACAGCCATTTATCGAGTCGCATCTTGTCTGTCATATCGCGCCATTTTAGGGGCAAGCGCGTGGCTCAATCGCGGTCTGGCGCGCCCAGGGGAAAGAACGGCCGGTAGGGGCGGGCCTCGTCCACCGCGCGCGCGAACGAGGGGCGCCGCAGCAGGCGGCTTCGGTAGGCGATGACGTTCTGATGGGCCTGGCCGATCGGTTGGGTCCAGTCGGCATAGAACAGGAAGGGCGCGGCGGCGCAGTCGGCCAGAGTGAAATCGGCACCCGCGGCCCACTGGCGGCCTTGCAGGCGCTGGTCCAGCCAGGCGTACGCGGTGTCCAGCATGTCGCGCGCCTGTTGCACGCCGTAGGGGTCGCGAGCGTCCGCCGGCCGCAGGGCGTCAGCCACGACTTTCTGCTGGGGCGTCGAGATGTAGTTGTCGAAAAAGCGGTCCAGCGTGCGCACTTCCAGCGCCGCCCGGGGGTCTTCGGGAATCAGGCGCACGGGGCCGGGATGGTACAAGCCCAGGTACTCGACGATGCAGCTTGCCTCGATGATGGTGCGGTCGCCGTCGACCAGCATCGGAAAGCGTTTCATCGGCCACCGTTGCGCCAACCGCTGCATGGCGGGGCTGTCGGGGCCTTCCAGTACCTGCGGCTCGAACGCGATGGCGTTCTCGTAGAAGGCGATCAAGGCCTTCTGGCAGTACGACGAGAAGGGGTGGAAATACAGTTGCAGTGCCATGGTTGGGGCTCCTGGGATAGCAGCAGACGATTCCGCCTTTATCACGACGAACGGGCAGGGCAATAATCGACATGCCTGCCTGGCTGCCCGCTGCCTGTTCCACCCTGCGCAATCCCGCCCGGGAAGGCCGGTGCTGCCGCGGCAGGCGGGCAAGCGCTTATGCTAATCTGTTCTTAGCCAGACGCGCCGCATTTACCCCGCTCGCGATCCGGTAGCGGCCGACTGCGCGGTTACCTCCAGCACCAGGCCTTTGCAAAGCAAGAACGCATGACACGATCAAGCGTGGAGACATAACCATGAGCCAATACGGCCCACTGAAACTGCACGTCCCCGAGCCCACCGGGCGTCCGGGTTGCAAGACCGACTTCTCTTATCTGCATCTTTCGCCAGTCGGCGATATTCCCAAGCCCCCCATTGATGTGTCCGCCGTCGATACCGGCGAACTGGCCTATCGGCTGGTGCGCGTCATCGACGACGATGGCAATGCGGTGGGCCCCTGGGCTCCGCAGCTGGACGCCGATACCTTGCGCGCCGGCATGCGCGCCATGCTGAAGACGCGCATTTTCGATGCCCGCATGCTGACTGCCCAGCGGCAGAAGAAAATCTCGTTCTATATGCAAAGCCTGGGCGAAGAGGCCATAGGGGCGGCCCACGCATTGGCACTGGAACCGGGCGACATGTGCTTCCCCACGTACCGGCAGCAGAGCATTCTGCTGACGCGCGAGGTGTCGCTGGTCGAGATGATGTGCCAGCTGATGTCCAACGAGCGCGATCCGCTGAAGGGGCGCCAGTTGCCGGTGATGTACTCGAAGCGCGACGCGGGCTTCTTCACCATATCGGGCAACCTGGCCACCCAGTTCATCCAGGCCGTGGGGTGGGGCATGGCCTCGGCCATCAAGGGCGATACCCGCATCGCCTCGGCCTGGATCGGCGACGGCGCCACGGCCGAAGCCGATTTCCACACCGCGCTGACGTTCGCGCACGTCTATCGCGCGCCGGTCATCCTGAACGTGGTCAACAACCAGTGGGCCATCTCGACGTTCCAGGCCATTGCCGGCGGCGAAGGCACGACTTTCGCCGGGCGCGGCGTAGGTTGCGGCATTGCCTCGCTGCGCGTGGACGGCAATGACTTCCTGGCGGTGTATGCCGCGTCGCAATGGGCCGCCGAGCGCGCCCGCCGCAACCTGGGCCCGACGCTGATCGAATGGGTGACCTATCGCGCCGGCCCGCACTCGACTTCGGACGACCCATCGAAGTATCGCCCCGGCGACGACTGGAGCCACTTCCCGCTGGGCGATCCCATCGCGCGCTTCAAGAAGCACCTGGTTGGCCTGGGCATCTGGTCCGACCGCCAGCACGACGAGCTGAAGGCGGAACTCGAGGCCGAGATCCTGGCTGCCCAGAAAGAAGCCGAAAGCCATGGCACGCTGGTCGACGGGCATGTGCCCAGCGCCGCCAGCATCTTCGAAGACGTCTACAAAGACATGCCGGAACACCTGCGCCGGCAGCGCCAAGAGCTGGGGGTCTGACATGGCTGACGAAAAGAACGGCGGTCCGGCGACCGCGTCGATGACCATGATCCAGGCATTGCGTTCGGCCATGGACGTGATGCTGGAACGCGACAACAACGTCGTGGTGTTCGGCCAGGACGTCGGTTATTTCGGCGGCGTATTCCGCTGTACCGAAGGCCTGCAGGCCAAGTACGGTACCTCGCGCGTATTCGATGCGCCGATTTCCGAGGGCGGCATCGTGGGCGTGGCGGTGGGCATGGGGGCATACGGCCTGCGGCCGGTTTGCGAGATCCAGTTCGCCGATTACTTCTATCCCGCGTCCGACCAGATCGTGTCGGAAGCCGCGCGGCTGCGTTATCGATCGGCGGGCGAGTTCATCGCGCCCATGACCATCCGCATGCCTTGCGGCGGCGGCATCTACGGCGGGCAGACCCACAGCCAGAGTCCCGAGGCCATGTTCACCCAGGTTTGCGGCTTGCGCACGGTGCTGCCATCCAATCCGTACGATGCCAAGGGCTTGCTGATCGCCGCCATCGAAAGCGACGATCCGGTCATCTTCCTGGAACCCAAGCGCCTGTACAACGGCCCGTTCGACGGCCACCACGACAGGCCCGTCACGCCCTGGAACAAGCACCCGGGCAGCCAGGTGCCCACCGGCTACTACACCGTGCCGCTGGAATCGGCCGCCATCGTGCGCCCAGGCGACGCGCTGACCGTGCTGACCTACGGCACCACGGTGCACGTGTCGCTGGCCGCCGCCCAGGAAACCGGCCTGGATGCCGAGGTCATCGACCTGCGCAGCCTGTGGCCGCTGGACCTGGACACCATCGTCAACTCGGTGCGCAAGACCGGGCGTTGCGTAGTGGTGCACGAAGCCACGCGCACCTGCGGCTTTGGCGCCGAGCTGATAGCGCTGGTGCAGGAACATTGCTTCCACCACCTGGAAGCGCCCATCGAACGCGTGACCGGCTGGGACACGCCCTACCCGCATGCGCAGGAATGGGCGTATTTTCCCGGACCGGTCCGCGTGGGCGCGGCCTTCCAACGCGTGATGGAGGCATGACATGGGAATCCACATCATCAAGATGCCCGACATCGGCGAAGGCATTGCCGAAGTCGAACTGGTGGGCTGGCATGTAAGCGTGGGCGATACGGTGGCCGACGACCAGCCACTGGCCGACGTGATGACAGACAAGGCCACCGTCGAGATCCCCTCGCCGGTGGTGGGCAAGGTGGTGGCGCTGGGTGGCAACGTGGGCGATGTCATGGCCGTGGGCAGCGAGCTCATCCGGCTGGAAGTCGAGGGCGCCGGCAACGCCCGCGCCGACGCCGCGCCCGCGCGCCCCAGCCCGGAAACAGCGGGAGGCCAGGCCGAGCCGGCCGCGCCAGCGCCCGCGCCCGCGCCCGCGCCGGCGCCGGCAACGCCCGCGTCCAAACCTGAAGGCCAGGCCCATGCCGAATCCAGTACCCGGGCCGCCGCTGAGCCCGTTACCGCCACCGCCACGCCGGCGCCGGTGCGCCAGCCCGGCGAGCGGCCTCTGGCGTCGCCCGCCGTGCGCAAGCGCGCCTGGGACATGGGCATCGAACTGCGTTTCGTGCAGGGCCGCGGCCCTGCCGGCCGCATCCTGCACGAAGACCTCGATGCCCATGTGCAAGGGCAAGGTGCCGCCGTGCCCGCCGCCCGGTCCGGATACAGCGAACGCCACGACGAACAGCAAGTGCCGGTGGTGGGCCTGCGCCGCAAGATCGCGCAAAAAATGCAGGAATCCAAGCGCCGCATTCCGCATTTCAGCTATGTCGAGGAAATCGATGTCACCGAGCTGGAAGGCCTGCGCGTGCAGCTCAATCGCAAGTTCGGCACGTCGCGTGGCAAGTTGACGCTGCTGCCTTTGCTGGCGCGTGCCATGGTGATCGCGCTGCGCGATTTCCCGCAGATCAACGCGCGCTATGACGACGAGGCCGGCGTGGTCACCCGCTACGGCGCGGTGCACCTGGGCGTGGCCACGCAGACCGATGCCGGGCTGATCGTGCCGGTAGTGCGCCACGCCGAGACGCGCGACATCTGGTCGCTGGCCGCAGAGATCGCGCGCTTGGCGCAGGCCGTGCGCAGCGGCAAGGCCGAGCGCGATGCGTTAAGTGGGTCCACCATCACCCTGACCAGCCTGGGCGCGCTGGGCGGCATCGTCAGCACGCCGGTGATCAATCACCCCGAAGTCGGCATCGTGGGCGTGAACCGCATCGTCGAGCGGCCGGCTATCCACCAGGGCGCGGTGATGGCCCGCAAGCTGATGAACCTGTCCTCGTCGTTCGATCACCGCGTGGTCGATGGCATGGATGCGGCGCAATTCATCCAGGCGGTGCGTGCGCTGCTGGAACAGCCCGCGCTGCTTTTCGTGGAGACGCCATGAGCGACACCCGCAGCACCACCCTGTTGATAATAGGCGGCGGGCCCGGCGGCTATGTGGCGGCCATCCGCGCCGGCCAGTTGGGCGTGTCCACTATCGTGGTCGAAGGCCGGCAGCCGGGCGGCACTTGCCTGAACATCGGCTGCATTCCGTCCAAGGCCTTGATCCACGCCGCCCACGAGTACGAACGCGCGCACGATTACGCCGGCACGTCGCCGCTGGGCATTTCCGTGCAGGCGCCGGCCATCGACATCGCCAAGACGGTGGCATGGAAAGACGGTATCGTCGGCCGGCTGACCAGCGGCGTGGCGGCCCTGCTGAAGAAGAACGGCGTGCAGTTGGTGCGCGGCTGGGCGCGCGTGCTTGACGGCAAGACCGTCGAGGTCGATACCGGGCAAGGCACGCAGCGCATCCAGTGCGAACACCTGCTGCTGGCAGCCGGATCCGAACCCATGCCCTTGGCGTCCATGCCATTCGGCGGCAAGGTGATTTCGTCTACCGAAGCTTTGTCGCCTTCGGCCATCCCGGGCCGCCTGGTGGTGGTGGGCGGCGGCTATATCGGACTGGAGCTGGGCACGGTGTATCGCAAGCTGGGCGCCCAGGTTACCGTGGTCGAGGCGCAGGACCGCATCCTGCCCACCTACGATGCCGAATTGACCAAGCCGGTGGCGGCCGCCCTGGCGCGCATGGGTGTCGAGCTATACCTGGGACGCAAGGTGCTGGGGCTGAATGCGGCCGGCGACGCCGTGCGCGTGCAGGATGCCTCCGGCGCCGAAGCCGTATTGCCGGCCGACCAGGTCTTGCTGGCCATCGGGCGACGGCCCCGCACCCTGGGCTGGGGCCTGGAAAACCTGCAACTGGACCGCGCCGGCAATGCCCTGCGCATCGACGACCAGTGCCGCACATCGATGCGCAATGTCTGGGCTATTGGCGATATCGCGGGCGAGCCCATGCTGGCCCACCGGGCCATGGCTCAGGGCGAGATGGTGGCCGAACTGGTGGCCGGCCAGCGCCGCCGGTTCACGCCCGCGTCGATTCCGGCGGTGTGTTTTACCGATCCGGAAATCGTGACGGCTGGCCTGGCGCCGCCCCAGGCGCAGGCCGCCGGGCTGGACTGCCTGGTAGCGGCGTTTCCGTTCGCCGCCAACGGACGGGCCATGACGCTGGAATCCACTGATGGCTTCGTGCGCGTGGTGGCTCGCCGCGACAATCATCTGGTCGTCGGGTGGCAGGCGGTGGGCAAGGGGGTGTCCGAACTGGCGGCGGCGTTCTCGCAGTCGCTGGAAATGGGCGCGCGGCTGGAAGACGTGGCCGGCACCATCCATGCCCATCCCACCTTGGGCGAAGCCGTACAGGAAGCAGCCCTGCGCGCGCTAGGCCACGCGCTGCATATCTAGCGGCTTGTGCCCGTGTCTGTTGTGTCTTGAGCCGGCCGGGTGTCAGGCACCTTGCGTGTCCGACACCGCCTTCCCGGCGCCCGCAATTTGTCCGGGCGGCACGGCCCCGGGGGCGGGCGCATGGTCGATCGCATACTGCAGCAGCCGGATCACCTGCGCGCGCCTGCTCGGGGCGATGACGGCGAACGCGAGCAGGTAGAAGCAGCCTGCCAGGATCAACGGCGTCCAGAACCACAGGTTGGCTTGGCTTTCCGCCAGTTTCAACGCGGACACGGATAGCGCCAGGATGCCGGGAAACAGGCCGATCCTGGTGATGTCGCCGGCCAGCAAGGCAACACGCTTGCCGAGGTCGTCGGTATGGTGCTGATACTGCAGCAGCGCGTATTCCAGTATCGGCCGAGGCAGGCGCGACAGCTCGGCCAGGTAAAGGGCATCGCCATGCAGGTCGGCCCGGATGTGCGCGAAGATGGCCTGGTCCGGTTGCTTGCGATGCTGCCATAGCGTTTTGCAAAGAAAGTACAGCATGGCGGCCAGGCTGCCTATGCTGATCAGGACGATCAGCATCGCCAGCACGAAGATTATCGAACCCAGCCAACCCGGTGGCGCTGTCATCCACTTCTGCACCATGGCCAGTAGCGCCGCGACCAGGGCCAGGCCTATCATCCCTATGCTGGAACCGCGCTGCAGGCGGTCGATGCGGCGTCCGATGTCGTCTGAATGCAAGTCTTTGCCGCGCGAGGTATGCATCATCCTGTCGATCAGGTCGGCAAGTTTTTCCAGCGCGGCGGCGTCGAATAAAGCATACGGTGGTGTCATGGCGTCCAGCGGTGCTTGGGGCGGGCATCCACTATACCCGCGACCGCTTCAGGCCAGTACTCCTTTCGCAATCGTATTGCGCTGTATCTCGCTGGTGCCCGTCACGATGCGGTACAGCCGCAGCCGGCGGAAGATGAATTCCACGGGATGGTTTTTGGTGACGCCTACGTTGCCGTGGATCTGCATGGCCTTGTCGGCGATCTCGAAGCAGCGCTCGGAGACGAACAGCTTGCACATGGCAGCCAGGGTGCGCACGTCGTCACCGGCATCGGCGCGTTCGGCGGCGCCCAACACCATTTGCTCGCACGCGTACAGCGCGGCCGCCATGTCGGCCAGCATGTGCTGGATGGCCTGGAAACGGCTGATCGGGCCGCCGAATTGCTGGCGCGTCTTGGCGTAGTCCACGGCCATCCGGAACGCCTGCCGGGCCAGACCGATCATGGTGGGGCAGTGCAGCAGCCGGTTCACGCTGACCCGGTTCATGGCGATGCGAAATCCTTGGCCGGGCTGGCCGATCAGGTTCTTCTTCGGCACGCGCACCTGGTCCAGCACGATATCGGCGTCCACGTACTGGCCCGTCATGGGAACGCAGTCATGCAGCAGGCGAACGCCGGGCTGATCCAGGTCGATCAGAATGGCCGAGATGCCATCGGCGCCCTTGTCCGGGTCGGTGACGCACAGCGTGACAGCAAAGTCGGCGAATATCGACGCGGTGATGTAGTGCTTCACGCCCGTGATCACGTAGTCGTCGCCGTCTTCCACGGCCAGCGTGCGCAGGCTGGTGGCGTCCGAGCCCGATTGCGGCTCGGTCATCGCGAAGCACGCGCCGCGCTCGGCGTTGACCACCGGCATGATGTAGCGTTCGAGCTGGTAGGGCGTGGCATAGCGAACCAGGTTGCCGATGCGCGACGGCCCGCCCCAGTCGCCCAGCACATGCGGAAACAGAATCGCGCCGGACGCGGCAGCGTCGTCTTTCAATACGCACAGATCGCGATACGGCAGCGCCTGGCCGCCGATTTCCTTGGGCAATTGCAACCCGTACAGGCCTAGTTCGCGCGAGCGTTGCCAGATCGACTTGACCAGGTCGCGCGAGAACTCATCTTCGTACCCCAGGCCCAGCTTGCGTTCCAGGGGCAGCAATTCGTCGTGCAGGTAATGATGCAGGCGGTCGCGCAATGCGGCCAGCGCAGGGCTGTCTTGGGCCATGGTGTCTCCTTGTGCAGCCCTCAGCTTGACAGCTTCCACCTTCTTCGCAATTATCTTTTCTTTGGTCTTGATAACCAGGCGGAATCAATGAGGCTCGAAGATCTGGATTATTTCCTGGCCGTGGCGCGTACCGGCCATGTGGGGCGCGCCGCCGATGGCATGGGTATCAGCCAACCTGCCCTGACCAAAGGCATCCGCCGCCTGGAAGACGAGCTCAAGCTGCAGTTGTTCGTGCGCACGCCCAAGGGCATGGAGCTGACCATGCCGGGCAGGGCGTTCTACCAGCGCAGCCTGCAGGCCAGGCGCGAACTGGACGAGGCGCTGCGCGAGGCGGGCGATTTGCATCGCGGCAGCATCGGGCTGGTGCGCGTGGGCGTGACCCCGCTGCTGGTCGAGCCGGTATTCAACCAGGCGTGTATCGACCTGATGGCCCAGCGGCCGGCGGCCAAGATCAATGTGATGGTGTCGCTCAACGATGCGCTGATTCCGGCGTTGCGCCAGGGCGACCTGGATTTTTCTATCAGTTCGCTGCACGATTCGGCGGCGCCGGCCGAGTTCGACCGTATCCCGTTGTTTCGCGACAGCCTGTTCGTGGCGGCGCGGCAGGGGCATCCGGTGTTCGATCGCGCGAAAATCCGCTTCGACCACCTGGTCGGCTACGGCTGGATGCTGCCTGGCCTGCAAGTGGCGTCACGGCGCTGGTTGCAGACGCGCTTCGAGCAGCGGGGCGCGCCGTCGCCCGAGATCGTGATCGAATCCAATTCATCGGTATCCAGCCTGGTCAGCATCTTGCACAGCACCGACCTGCTGACCGTGATCAGCGAGATCACGCTGCGCTCCGAGGCGGGCAAGGGCCTGGCCATCGTGCCGCTGGAGGACGCCACCTGGCACCGCGAGATCGGCATCATGACGCGCCACGGCAGTTACCAGTCGCCCTTGGCGCAGCGCCTGATCGAGATCCTGCGAGAACGCGCCCGGGTGAGCACGCCGCGCGGGCGCTGAGGCGATCAGTTGGTGCTGAGCCCCAGCTTTTTGATCAACGGGCCGTAGCGGTTCGATTCTTCATCGATCAATTGCCGGAATTGTGCCTGCGTTCCTGCGATGGGCTTGAATGACTGGGATTGCAGCGCCTTCTTCACATCGGGCTGGTTCACGACCTTGACCAGGGCCTGGTTCAGGCGCTCGACGATTTCGGGCGGCGTGCCCTTGGGTACGGCGATACCGCCCCAACTGCCGCTTTCAAAGCCGGGATAGCCGGCCTCGGCCACGGTGGGCACCTGCGGCAGCGAACTGGCCCGTTCGGCGCTGGTGACGGCTATGGCCCGCACCTTGCCGCCCTCGATGAAGGCCATGGCGGGGGCGACCGCAATGATGCCCATACCGACCTGCCCGCCGGCCAGGTCGTTGATCATGTTGCTGCCGCCGCGATACGGCACATGCAGTGCATCGATGCCGAAATGCTGCTTTACCGCCTCGAAGGTCAGGTGCATGGACGAGCCCACGCCCGGACTGCCGTAGCTGAGCTTGCCTGGATGCGCCTTGGAGTACGCCACCAGCTCGGCCATATTGTGGATGGGCAGGCTGCTGTTGACCAGTATCACATGCGGCGACAGGCTGATGCCCGCCACGGGCACCAGGTCGGCGATGGGGTCGAACGACAGGTTCGGCGTCAGGTGCTTGGCGATGGGGAAATTGCCGCCGTATTCCAGCAAGGTGTAGCCATCGGCGGGGGCATTCGCGACCTTGGCGCCGCCGATGCTGCCGCCGCCGCCGCCCACGTTTTCAACAATGATGTTCTGCCCCAGCTCGCGGCCCAGCGGGTCGGCGACCAGGCGGGCGATGTAGTCGAACTGCCCGCCGGCGGTGAAGGGCACTACCAGGCGTATCGGCCGGTCGGGGTAGTTGCCTGCCCGGGCCGGCGCGGGCGCGAGCGCTGCCAGGCCCAGCGTGATGGCGGCCGAGGCCAGCCAGGGGCGAAAATCGCGTAGGTGCATGGATGTCTCCTATGAACACGCCAGCAGGCTGTGGGCGCCTGTCGTGGCTTCTTGTCGTGTTGACTGGCCCTAGATTTAACCCGCGCCCATCCGGCGGGCGATGCCGTATCCGCGCATCTTGATAACCATGCGGTATGAACCAGCACGATAACGGCGCGGTATGGAAAATCGCGCCCGGGTTATCCCGCCGGCCCCGCGCTGCCTCACCATCGTGCTATGGAAACGAAGGAGGCATCCGATGAATCAAGGACGATATACCAGCCGCAATGCGGCTTATTGGCGCGACCGGCCCGCCATTATCCACGGCGATCGCATCATCAGTTTCGGCCAGTTGGACACGCGTTCCAACCGCCTGGCCAACGCGCTGCTTGGCCTGGGCCTGGCCAAGGGCGACCGCGTCGCCGTGCAGGCCTGGAACTGCCCCGAGATCATCGAGCTGGAATGCGCGCTGTACAAGGCTGGCCTGGTCAAGGTGGCGCTGAACGCGCGCTTGTCCAACCGGGAAGTCGTCGATACGGTCAATAACGCCCAGGCCAACGTGTTCATCGTAGACCCGGCCCACAGCGAAGGCGCGGCGTCCATCCAGGGCGAACTCGAGACCGTGCGGCACCTGATCGTGACGGGCAGCGACGGAATCGAAGGCTGGCGCCCGTATGAAGCGTTCATTGCCGCGGGGGCCGATCACAATCCCGGCATCGACATGGCCGAAAGCGACTTGGCGGTGCTGCATTTCACCTCGGGATCGACCGGCAAGCTCAAGGCGGCCATGCAGACGGTGGGCAACCGCATGGCATCGCTGCGCAAGGTGGTCATGGGCCGCATGCGTGCCAATCCGGGCGAAGTGCTGGCGCTGGCCGGGCCGATCACGCATGCCAGCGGCATGTTCATGCAGCCGTTCCTGTTCCAGGGCGGCACCATCTTGCTGCACGATCGTTTCGATCCCGAAGCCTTCCTGGCATCCGCCCAGCATCACCGCGCGGCGTTCAGCTTCATGGTGCCCACCATGGTTAATATGCTGATCGCCGAGCCCAGCCTGCATCGTTACGACTTGAGCGCATTGCGGCAAATATCCTATGGCGGTGCGCCCATGGCGCCGGCCCGCATCCGCGAAGCCTGGGAAGCCCTGGGCCCCAAGCTCAGCCAGGGTTATGGCACGGGCGAGACCACGGGCGGGCTGGCGCTGTTGAGCACGGCCGACCACGCGCATGCGCTGGCTTCGTGCCCCGCCAGGCTGTCATCCTGCGGTCGGCTGTTCGGCGAGGGCGAGCTTTGCCTGGCCGATGAAAACGGGCAGGCCGTGGCAGCCGGCGAGGTGGGCGAGATCAAGGTGCGCGGCCCCGATGTGTTCGCCGGCTATTGGGGCGAGCCCGAGCTGTCGGCACAGGCGTTGCGCGACGGTTGGCTGCACACCGGCGACTTGGCGCGCATGGACGACGAAGGCTTCATCTATATCGTCGATCGCAAGAAAGACATGATCATCACCGGCGGCTTCAATGTGTACCCCACCGAGGTCGAGCAGGCGCTGTATCAGCACCCGGATGTGTACGAGGCTTGCGTATTCGGTATTCCCGACGACAAGTGGGGCGAGGCGGTCAAGGCGGTGCTGGTGCTCAAGCCTGGCGCGCAGGCAGGGCAGGATGAGTTGCTGGCGCATTGCCGCAAGCACCTGGCCGACTTCAAGAAGCCGCGCAGCATCGATATCGTGGACGAACTGCCGAAGAATGCCAACGGGAAATTGGCTCGGAAGCCGTTACGGGATGCTTATTGGACTGGGCGGGAGCGTAAGGTGGGGTAGTTGCCTGAGTGGCAGAGGCAGGCATCTTGTGTGTGCGGCAATGTAGTGAGTAGACTGGCTGCTTTCGGAGGCCGTCATGTCGTGCGCGCTGTTGATTGTCGATGTGCAGGAAGCGCTGTTTGGTCCGCAGCCCAGGCCTGCCGATGCCGATGCGATCGTGGCGCGCATCAATGCCCTGGCGGCGCGGGCCCGCCGCGAAGGCGTTGCCGTCATCCATATCCAGCATGACGCGCCTGGCGGCGAACTGGCGCGCGGCTCCGAAGGCTGGCAATTGTTCGGCGCGCTCGAGCGCCTGCCCGTAGACCACGTGGTGGGCAAGACCACGCCCGATTCCTTCTTGCGCACCGGGCTCGATGCACTGCTGAAGCAACTGCAGGTGTCGCGCGTCGCGATCTGCGGGTACGCCACCGAGTTCTGCGTCGACACCACCGTGCGGCAAGCCGCAGCGCGGGGCTATGACGTGGTGCTGGTAGCCGACGCGCACACCACCCACGACAAGCCGCATGCCGGTGCAGCGGCGATTCGCACGCACCACAACATGACCTTGCCGGCCATATCCAGTTTCGGCCCGCGCATTGAAGCCATTGCGGCAGACCAGATCATGTTGACACCCTGAGGCTCGCATGCAAACCCTGCTCGATCACCTTGCCGTGGCTGCCCCCAGCCTGGCCATCGGTGCCGATTACATCGAACACACCCTGGGAGTACGCCCGCAGCCGGGCGGCGCACATCCCCGCATGGGCACGCATAATCTACTGCTGCGTTTGGGCGAATCCATCTACCTGGAAGTGATCGCGCCCGATCCGGCCGCGCCGCCGCCGCAACGCCCGCGCTGGTTCGAACTGGATCGCTTGGCGGCAGACTCAGCCCCACGGCTGGCAACCTGGGTGGCGCGCACCGACGACATCGCCGCAGCCAGCAAGGCTTGCGGCGGACAGGCCGGCCAGGTCGAGCCCATGACGCGCGGCGCGCTGTCCTGGCGCATTACCATCCCGGCCGACGGCAGCCTGCCCGGCGACGGGGTCGCGCCCACCTTGATTCAATGGGACGCTTCGCCGCATCCCGCCACCAGGCTGGATGACCTGGGCTGCACCCTGCAGGCGCTGCATCTCTTCCATCCGGATCCGGCCGGCATCCGCGCCACGCTCGAGGCCATCGCCTTCGCCGGCCCGGTCGAGATCCATGCGCTGCCGGCCGACGCGGTTCCGTATTTGCAGGCACATATCCGCACTCCGCGCGGGCCGCGGATGCTGCCGGCCGCCGCCCCGGCCTGACCCGCGGCTGGCCGCATCGTCAGTCGGCGCTGATATTCGCCTTCTTGACGATGTCCTTGTACATGTCCAGGTCGCTGGCGATCTGCTGGCGGAATTCGGCCGGGGTATTGCCCGATGCGGTGATGCCCAGCCCGGCCAGGCGCTCTTCAATGTCGGGGGCATGCACCACGGCATGAATCTCGCGCTGCAGCCTGGCCACGATTTCGTCGGGTGTGCCGGCCGGTGCCAGGATGCCGATCCACGAATTGGAGACGAAGCCGGGTACACCCGATTCGGACACGGTGGGCACGTCCGGCAGCGAGGCCAGGCGCGATTCGGTGCTGACGGCGATGGCCTTGATCTGCTTGCGCTGCACATACGGGTATGCGCCGGCCACGGCCGTATATAGCAGGGGCAGGTTGCCGCCTACCACGTCGGCCATGGCCTGGCCGCCGCCCTTGTACGGAATGTGCACCAGCTTGATGCCGGTACGCTGGCGCAGCAACTCGCCGGCCAGGTGGGGCGTGCTGCCCACCCCGGCGCTGCCGTACGACACGCCGTTGGGTTGGGTTTTGGAATAGGCGATCAGTTCTTGCAGCGTATTGGCCGGCACGGCCGGGTTGGCCACGATGATCAGGGCGGCATCGCCGATCTTGCTGACCGGTGCCAGGTCTTTCAGGGTATCGAACGGAATATTGCGATGCACGTGCGGGTTGATGACCAGCGTGCCGTCGAAGCCCACCACCAGTGTGTAGCCGTCCGGCTCGGCCTGGGCGGCCATCTGGGTGCCGATATTGCCCGAGGCGCCCGGCTTGTTGTCGACGATCACTTGCTGTCCCAGGCGCTGGCCCAGCCGGTCGGCCACCAGGCGCGCGCCGGTGTCGGTGACCCCGCCCGGCGCGAACGGCACGATCAGGCGTATGGGGCGCGACGGATATTGCTGTGCGGACTCGGCGGCCTGCGCGGCCGGGCCGGCCATGGCCAGCACGGCGCATAGCGGCGCCAGCGCGGCGCGCAGCACGGCGCGGGCGCGACGGGAAAGGTGGGGCATATGCATGGGGAAGTCTCCTTGTTGTTGTGTCGGATCGAGCTTGCAGCCTGTGCGTGCTCAAGTGGCTGCCGTCGCGTGGTCGCGATCGGCATACTGGCGGCGCAGCCATGCACTGCTGCGTCCGCCCAGTTCTCTGCCCAGCCGCGATTCGGCATAGGCTACTGCCCGCAGCAAGCCAGGCAATGAAATATCGGTGGCCAGGCCGCTGCGTTCGGCCATCAGAACCAGGTCTTCGGTGGCCGCATTGCCCGCGGCGCCGGGCGCGAAAGGGCAGCCGCCAATACCGCCGGCACTGGCATCGAAGCGCCGCACGCCCGCCTGGATGGCGGCCCAGGCATTGGCCGTGGCCATGCCGCGCGTATCGTGGAAATGCGCGGCCAGCTTGTGCACCGGCAAGGCTTGCCCCAGCACGTCGAAGTGCGTCTTGACCATGCCCGGCGAAGCCGAGCCTATGGTATCGGCGATCACGATCTCTTGGGCGCCGGCCTGTTCCATGCGCAGGGCCAGCTGCACCACCGTGTCCAGGGCGGTCGGCCCCTCGAATGGGCAATCGAATGCCACCGCCACGTAGGCGCGCGTGCGCAGCCCCAGTTGCCCGGCGGCGCGCAATGTCTGTTCGCAAACCGTGGTGGCGCGTGCCAGGTCCATGTTGATGTTCTTCAGGTTCATGGTCTCGGTGGCGGAAAGCACCACCGCCACTTCGCGCACGCCGGCCGCATGCGCGCGTTCCAGCCCCTTTTGGTTGGGCACCAGGGCCGAGGCGCGCAGCGCCGGCAGCAGCCGGTGGACCTGAGCCATGAGTTCGGCGGCGTCGGCCATCTGCGGCACCGCCTTGGGCGACACGAAGCTGGTGGCTTCGATACTGGCTACGCCGGCGGCATGCAACAGCCGGATCAGTTCCAGCTTGGCCTCGGTGGGCACCGATACCCGCTGGTTCTGCAGGCCGTCGCGCGGCGCGACGTCGGTAATGATGAGCCTATCCTGGGTCATGGCGCGCTCCGGGTTCAGGCGATTGCGCCGGCGTTGCGCAAGGCGGCCAGCTTGTCGGTGCCGTAGCCGGGCAGGGCGCCCAGCACGGTATTGGTATGCTCGCCCAGTTCGGGGGGGCTGCCAAAGCGCCGCGATTCGGCGGCCGACAGCTTGATCGGGTTGCCCGGCATCTGTACGGCCGCGCCCGATTTCAGTTCAACCTCGACCACCATGTCGCGGGCGCGTACCTGGGGGTCGGCCAGGGCCTGGCGGAAATTGTTCACCGGACCGCACGGGATGCGCGCGGCCGACAGTTTTTCCAGCCAGTGGGCGGTCGGCCGGGTGCACAGTTCGGCACTGACGATCGTGTCGATCTCGGTCTTGGCGGCATAGCGGCCGGGCTGCTGGTCATATTCGGGCTTGCGCAAGGCCGGCAGCTCGATGCAGTCCAGGAAGCGCTTCCAGAAGGCGTCGCCGATGCAGGCCACGATAATGTGGCCGTCGGCGGTCGGGTAGCTGTTGTACGGCACATGCACGAAATGGCCATTGCCGATACCTGCCGGCACGATATCCGACATCAAGTGCATGGTGGCCATGTAGTTCAGCAGCGAGATCTGCGCATCCAGCATCGATACATCCACATGCTGGCCGTGCGCCGTGCGTTCGCGCTCGGCCAGCGCCGCCAGCACGCCCATGGCGCCGAACAGGCCGCCGCCCAGGTCGCCGATGGGAATGCCGCTGCGGGTGGGGCCTTGTTCGGGCGTGCCGGTGATCGACATGCCCCCGCCCATGGCCTGCACCACCTGGTCGAACGCAGGGCGCTGGGTATCCGGGCCGGTGCTGCCGAAGCCGGTGACCGAGCACGTGATGATGCGCGGGTTGATCGCCGACAGCGCGGCGTAGTCGATGCCCAGGCGCTGGGTGACGCCCACGCTGAAGTTGTCGAACACGACGTCGGCGCTGCGTACCAGGTCCTTGAACACGGCCAGGCCGGCCTCGCTCTTGAGGTCGATGCACACGCTGTGCTTGTTGCGGTTCAGCGTCAGGTAATAGGCTCCCATGCCGTCGCGCGAATAATCGGGATCGTGTTCCAGCAGGCGGCGGGTGCCTTCGCCGCTGCCCGGCGGTTCGACCTTGATGGTGCGCGCACCCAGGTCGGCCAACAGCATGGTGCCGTAAGGTCCCGACAGCATGTGGGTCAAGTCCAGCACGGTAATGTGTTCGAGCGCCAAGTCTAGTCTCCTGCGGCAAAGCGTTGCGTGGTGCTTAGCCCTATGCAAGCTTCATGCCAGTTTTTGGTGCCGCACAAGGCATTGAATTTAATGGGATTTATTTTTCTGTGGCAGGCGCTTGTGTTTCATGGGACATTTATGAAACATGTATAGGTTTCATTGATACGCCCACCCCCATGACCTACCCCGATCCTGCTGCCCGTGCCGACCTGCCCCGCCTGTGCTTCCTGAGCTATCGCCAGATCCGCGAATTCGCCATGCCAGTCGTGGCCGAATACACCGGCCGTGCCCAGATCGAGGTGATAGACGGCACCTTCGGCGGCGCGCTGGCCATAGCCCAGGACCGGATCGACCGCGGCCTGGTCGATGCCTTCGTCAGCGCCGGGTCCAACGCCAGCATCCTGCGCGCCGGCCTGCAGGCTCCGGTGGCCACCATCCAGCTTGGTGGCTTCGACATCCTGCAGGCCCTGATCCAGGCGCGCCGCATTGCCGACCGCGTGGGCGTCGTAATGTATGGCCGCACCATTCCCGAACTCGATGCCGTCAAAGACCTGCTGAACATCGAGATCATGCAGCATGCCTACCAGACCCCGGACGACGCGCGCCAGCGCTTCGAGCAACTGCGCCGCGAGAATTTCCAGGTGATCGTGGGGTCCAGCCTGGTCGTGGAACTGGCCGAGCAGGCGGGCCTGCATGGCCTGCTGGCTTATTCGCTGGCCAGCGTGCGCAAGGGTTTCGAGGACGCTATCGAACTGGCCCGCGTCGCGCGCCTGGAAGCCGGGCGCTACGAGCAGCTCAATGGGGTACTGCACAGCTTGCAGGACGCCGTGCTGGCGGTCGATCGCGATCATCGCATCATCGCCGTGAACCCCTCGATGCAGCGGCTGCTGGACCAGGACGCCGCGGTGCTGATCGGGCAGTCGCTGGACCAATTGCGCCCCGAACTGACGTTGCGTGCCACCCTGGACACCGGGCAGCCGGAAAGCGCCGGCCTGCAGCGCCTGGGTGGGCGCGACTGGGTGGCCAACCGCACACCGATCCGTGAACGCGGCACCATCGTGGGGGCGGCCCTGACTTTGTACGATGCCGGCCGCATCCATGAGGCCGACACCAGCCTGCGGGTGCAGCAGCGCCGCCGGCAGAACACGGCCAAGTACCGCTTTACCGAACTGATCGGCGCAAGCCCGCGCTTCCTGCGTGCCGTGCAGGCCGCGCGCCGCTATGCGCAGACCGACCTGACGGTGCTGATCGCCGGTGAAAGCGGCGTGGGCAAGGAACTGTTCGCGCAGGCGATCCATAACGAAAGCCAGCGTGCCGACCGGCCCTTCGTGGCGGTGAATTGCGCGTCGTTTCCCGAATCCTTGCTGGAAAGCGAACTGTTCGGGCATGAAGAGGGCGCGTTCACAGGCTCGCGCCGCGGCGGCAAGCGCGGGCTGTTCGAGGCGGCCCACACCGGCACCTTGTTCCTGGACGAAATCGGCGACATGCCGCTGCCGCTGCAAAGCCGGCTGCTGCGCGTGTTGCAAGAGCGCGAGGTGACCCGCCTGGGCGCCACGGCGGCCATTCCGGTCGATGTGCGTATCATCGCGGCCACTCACCAGCCCTTGCAAGACATGATCGCGCAGCGGCGTTTCCGGCAAGACTTGTACTACCGCATCAATACGCTGCGGCTGGAAGTGCCCGCCTTGCGCGAGCGGCCGGACGACATCGCGCCATTGATGCAAGCGCTGGTGGCGCGCTGCCTCAGGCGGTTGGGGTCGCCGCTTGCGGCGGCCGGCCTGATCGCACCGTGGCTGCCCAGGCTGCAGCGCTACGCCTGGCCCGGCAACGTGCGCGAACTGGAAAACATCAGCGAGCGCATGGCGGTGTTCTTGCTGCAGTACCAGCAATCGGCCGACGTCGACCACGATGCCCTGCGGCACGATTGCCCCGAACTGTTCGAGGCTGGCCATGCCGAGGATACGACCGGCGGACTATCGCTGCGGGCCCGCGCGCTGCACGCCCTGCAAGTTTGCGGCGGCAACCGCCAGGAAGCGGCGCGGCGCCTGGGCATCAGCCGTTCGACGCTGTGGCGCTGGGCCAATGCGCCGCAAGACTGAGAGCCGGGTTTTGCCACCCGGGGTGGCGTCAGTGCGCCATCCGGGGCGACGCCATCAGGGTGTAGCCCTGCACCGGCAGGCGCAGCGAGAGCAGGGCCGCCAGCAGCAGGATGACGCCGGCGCTGCCGAAGGCCACCCAGTGCGTGCCGAAGGTCTCGAACCCCCAGCCGCCCAGCCATGAACTGATCATCGCGCCGACCTGGTGGCCCAGGTAGGCGCAGCCGTACAGCACACCCACCAGGCGCACGCCATACACATCGGCCAGGATGGCCGACGACATGGCGATGCTGCCCGCCCACACCACCCCGCCGACGGCCGCGGCTACATACAGTTCCCAGTGCGTGCCCACGACCATCAGGGCAAAGAAGCCCAGGCCGCGGATCAGGTAGATGGAAGCCAGGATCTTGCGGCGCGGCAGCACATCGGACACCCTGCCCATCACCAGCGTGCTGAAGATCGCCACCAGGCCGATCAGCCCGATGCCCAGCGAACTGGTGGTGGCATCGAAGCCGTGGTCCATCAACATGGGCATGCCGTGGGTGCCCAGCAGGTTCATGCTGAAGCCGCAGGCAAACAGCCCCAGCGTGATCTTCCAGAATGGCGCCGTGCGGGTGGCCGCGCGAAACGTCAGGCTTTCGGGCAAGGGCGTGCGGCGGCCGGCCGGCTTGGCGGCAATCTGCTCGGGGGTCAGGTCGGTGTGCGGCGGCGCCTGGTCGCGCATCACGAACAAGGCGATCGGCACCGTCATTACCGTGAACACCACGGCGAACCCCAGCAAAGTGGTTTGCCAGGTCGTGGACTCGACGGCAATGGTCAGTACCGGCGTCAGCACCGCAATGCCCGCCATGGACCCGGTGGACAGGAAAAACAGCGCCATGCCGCGCCGGCGCGTGAACCACTGCGTCAGCACGGGCGTCAGGGCCACAGGGCTGGTGAAGGCCAGCCCTACCGACAGCAGCACGCCGAACGCCAGCAGGAAGCTGACCGGGCCGCGCGCGTTGACCGTCCAGATGATCGATGCCACCACGATGGCCGTGCCCAGCAGCAGCACGAAGCGGGTGCCGCGGCGCGCCACCAGTATCCCCGCCACGGGCATGCCCAGGCCGTAGCACAGCATGCCTATGGCCACGATGCCCGACAGCAGGCTGCGGCTGAAGCCCAGATCTTGCGCCATGGGCAGGAAGAACGGCCCGACTCCCATGCGCATGCCCACTGTCAGCAGGGTCAGCAAGGTGGCCGCCGCCACGATATTCCACCCGAAATACCAGCCCGTCCGTGTTACAGCCAACTTCGTCTCCGTATCTTTTTCAGGCGGACCGCCTCGAAGGCGGGCGGCCCAGGCAAGATTGTCGGCGATTTCCGGCCGCCGTGCTCGAGCCCTGTACGGTCACCGAACATCGCATGCCACGCTGAACGGGCGGTGTCAGTGTTTCATGTCGCGCGCAGCACCCGCGTCGCATGAAGCCAGTGCGGCCAGACCGGGGACGCGTGGAGCCGGTTTTGCGCAGCGCTTCGGGGGGCCTCAATACGTACCGGGATATTCGCCGCCGTCGATCAGCCAGCTCTGGCCGGTGATGTAGCCCGCCAGGTCCGAGGCCAGGTAGGCCACCATGGCGCCGACTTCGTCGGCCTCGCCAAAGCGGCCCGCTGGATTGGCAGCCATGCGGGCCTGGCGGATGTCGTCGTACGAGCGGCCGGTGGTATGCGCCAGTTTCTCGATGTGGCGGTGTTGCGCGCCGGTATCGAACGCACCGGGCAGCACATTGTTGATGGTGACGTTGTGGCGGATCGTCTGGCGCGCCAGGCCGCCCACGAAACCGATCAGGCCGGCGCGGGCGCCGTTGGACAGGCCCAGTTCCGCATGCGGGGCCTTCACGCTGCGCGACACGATGTTGACGATGCGGCCGAAGCCGCGTGCTTGCATGCCATCGACCACGCGCCGGATCAGCTCGATGGGGCCCAGCATCATGGCGTCCAGTGCCGCATGCCAGGTGGCCTTGTCCCAGTCGCGGAAATCGCCGGGCGGGAAGCCATCGGCGTTGGTGACCAGGATGTCGGGCGCGGGGCAGGCGGCCAGCGCCGCGTCGTGGCCGGCGGCGGTGGTGATATCGGCCACGACATAATCCACTTGCCGGCCGGTTTCGGCAGACAGCGTTTCGGCTGCCTGGCGCAAGGTGTCGAGCGTGCGCGCGGCAATCACCACGCGCGCGCCTTCCTGGGCCAGCCGGCGGGCGGTGGCCCGGCCCATGCCCTGGCTGGCGCCGAACACCAGGGCGCTGCGATTCTGTATTCCAAGTTCCATGTGGCGATCCGTTCAGATTCCAAATTGCCGCGCATACTCGGCATTCAGGCGCGGCCAGCCAAACTTCATGGCGTCGCCGCCGACGATACGCCCTATGGGGGCGTCGGCCAGAAACCGGTCGAGCACGTCCAGGCAGATATGCCAGCCGGCCGCGCCCATCGCGATGAAGCCGCGGTCGATGTTGTGCCAGAGTGTCAGGCGCGTGCCAATGCCGAACGGTTCGAGCGTCCAGCGCAGCTTATTGTCGCCCCAGCAGTATTCCAGCAGGCTCGGTGCCTCGGCGCGCGTCACCTGCGTATCCGAGACTTGCGGCGCCGGTGTGCCCACCGTCGAGAGCCTGACGGGACCTACCGAGCCGAGGCTGCGGTCGGCATCGAAGGGCGCCCACTCGCGCAGGCTGGCCGGATCGGTCAGCGCTTGCCATACTTTCTCTGGCGGATGGCGCAGTTCGCGGACGACGATGAGCGTCCATTTTTCTTCATCCTTGCGGACTTCGGCGCCGGCGGCGGGGCCGGGCATATATTCGTCGCGGTCATGCATTTTTCTTACCCTTACGGTGCGGTACGGCATCAGCTTGATCTAGGTGGCGTTCAAGCGCATCGATGTGGCCCAGCCAGAATTGGCGGAACGGAGCGAGCCAGGCATCGATCTCTGCCAGGGGTTCAGGCTTGATCCGGTACAGGCGCCGCTGCGCATCAACGCGCGACTCTACGAATCCAGCCTCTCGAAGTACCCGCAGGTGTTTCGAAATCGAGGGCTGCGCAAGGCCCAGCTGGGCTTCGATATCGCCCACCGACCGCTCGGATGAGGCCAGCAGGCTCAGGATGGCGCGGCGGTTCGGCTCGGCGATGATGGCAAATGCGGATTCCATGGTTTATATATACTTTTATACGTATATACGTGTCAAGGAATTCAATGGCCATGAAATAATCCATATCGTCATACAATATTATTGACAGATCGTAATTTGGATTCGTATGATCCGCCGTACCGGGCCGTCTTTTTCGGGCGGCGCGCCATCACCAGCCGGCGTCCAGATCGGCTTTCACGGAGACAAGCAGCCATGGGCGGTACCGATACCCGCAATCTGACGCGCCAGTTGGCCGACTACGTGGTCGCTGCCCGGCTGGAAGATGTTCCTGCCGATGCCCGCAAAGAGGCCCGGCGCGCCTTGGTGAACTTCATGGGCTGTGCCCTGGGCGGCAGCCGGCACGAAGCCATGGACATCGCGCTGGCCGCACTGGGGCCCTATGCCGGCGCGCCCACCGCGCGCGTGCTGGGCCGAGCCGAGCAGACCGATCCCTTGCTGGCTTCGCTGCTCAACGGCATCAGTTCGCACGTGCACGACTACGACGACACCACGCCCAGCAATTACATCCATCCCACCTCGCCGGTGGCTTCGGCGCTGTTCGCGTATGCCAGCGTGCATGCGGTGCGCGGTGCCGACCTGGAACTAGCGTACGCGCTGGGCTACGAAACCGTTACGCGTATCGGCGATGCCACCTATCCCGCGCATTACGACGCCGGTTGGCACAGTACCGGGTCGATCGGCGTCTTCGGCGCGGCCGTCGCCATCGGCAAACTGCTGGGCCTGGATGCGCAGCAAATGGTCTGGGCCATCGGCCTGGCCGCCACCCAGTCGGCCGGGCTGCGCGAGATGTTCGGCTCGATGGCCAAGTCGTTTCACCCAGGCCGGTCGGCCCAAAGCGGCTACATGGCGGCCTTGCTGGCGCAGCGCGGCTTCACCGCCGGCGGGCATGCGCTGGAAGGGCCGCGCGGCTTCGCGGCGGTCGAGTCGACCGCCTACGACCTGGCCATCATCGCCGATGGCCTGGGCAGCCACTACCATTTCCACCAGAACACCTACAAGCCGTTTCCTTGCGGCATCGTCATTCATCCCACCATCGACGCCTGCATCCAGCTGCGCCGTTCGCATCAGATCGATGCGCGCGGCATTGCCGCGGTACGTCTGCGCGTGGCGCCGCTGGTGCGCGACCTGTGCGACAAGAAGGAAATCGCTACCGGCCTGGAAGGCAAGTTCTCGGTGTATCACGCGGCATCCATCGGCCTGGTGCGGGGCAAGGCCGGCCTGGCCGAGTTCACCGACGAAGCCGTCAACGATGCGTTGATGCGCCAGGTGCGCCAGCGCGTGCAGGCCGAAGCCGACCCCGCCATGTCCGAAGACAGCGTGCAGGTGGAAGTGTCGATGGACGACGGCAAGACCCACAGCCTGATGCTGGAACACTCGCTGGGCAACTTGCAGCGGCCGCTGAGCGACGCGCAACTGGAAGACAAGTTCCGCGACCAGGCCATCATGCTGCCCCCCACACAGGTCGAGGCCCTGATCGCGGCATGCTGGCAGCTCGAGCATATCGACGATGTGCGCAAGCTGGTGACGTTGGCAGTTCCCGGGGCAGGATAGCGCCCGGCCAAAATCAGGCAGCACCCCAAGGAGAAAACCATGAAAAGAATCACAGCCCTATTTTTGCTGGCCATTGCGGCGGCCTTGCCACCGGCCGCGCGCGCCGAGGTCAGCGAGTTGCGTATTCCATTGGGCGCCGGCGGCTTCGGATTCCTGCCGCTGCATATGATGCAGAAGTACAAGCTGATCGAGCAGCAGGCCGAAAAAGCCGGAATCAAGGTCACGGTCGACTGGGCCAAGCTGGGCGGCCCGTCGGCCATGATCGACGCGCTGCTGTCGGGTTCGGCGCATTTCGTCTCGGCCGGGCCGCCGTCATTCCTGATCCTGTGGGACCGTACCAAGGGCAGCAGCGACGTCAAGGGCGTGGCGGCCATGAGTTCCATGCCCATGTACCTGAACACCCGCGCCGCGCACCTGAAGTCCATCGACGACCTCAAGCAGGGCGACAAGATCGCCGTCACTTCGGTGAAGTCGTCGATTCCGTCCATCATCATGCAGATGTACGCGGTGCAGAAGTATGGCAAAGAGCAGGCGTTCCGCTTCGATCCGTATACGGTCACCATGGGGCATGCCGATGCGGCGGCCGCGCTGCTGTCGGGCAGCAGCAATATCACCGCGCACTATGCTTCGCCGCCGCTGGCCCAGCTTGAGCTCGGCACCCAGGGCATACGCACCATCATGAATTCCGACGATGTCATGGGCGGGTCCACGACCTTCACCATGGTGTCCACCACCACCCGCTTCGCCAAGGAAAATCCCAAGGTCTACGCCGCCTTCGTGGCCGCCCTGAAGCAGGCCCAGGACATGATCAAGGCCGACAAGCGCGCTGCTGCCCAGGTGCTGATCGAATCCATGGGCGGGGGCAAGACCTTCAGCGTGGATGACATGGTGCGCATCCTGGATGACCCCGCCACCAAGTACACGACCACTCCCGAGCACGTCATGAAGTACGCCCAGTTCATGAACGAGATCGGATCCTTGAAGAACCGGCCCGCGTCCATCGGCGACCTGTTTTTCGACTACGGCGATATCGCCGCGGGGAACTAGGCCAGCCGCGCCATCAGTGGTGGCGCAGTTCAAAAGCGGGCCGGACCTGGCCGGTGCGCAGGCCGGCCGTATTGCGGATGTCGGGCCGGGCCCAGGCCTGCAGGGTGCCAGACTGGGCGGCCGGGACGCCAAGCTGCCGCAGGGTCTCGATGGCCGCCGCATGCACGGTGGCCATGTTGCCGTCGGACACCTTTACCGCGATGCCCAGGCCCGCTTTGCGCAGGCCCATTCCCTGGACGCCGTCGGCGCCGGTCTTGGCCACCAGTTCGTCCGGCGCGGCGCGCATCAGCGCCAGGTCGGATCGCCCCGAGCCCGACACCAGGAACGGATGCGCCACCATGGCCTGGCACAGCGGGTGCAGGGCATCGTCGGCCTGGGCCGTGGCCAGCCTGGCATAACCCGTTGCCAGGGCGGATAGCGGCAGCGCATAGGTCGGCGCCGAGCACCCGTCGATGCCTGCGCGCAGCGCGTCGGCCGCGATGCCGCAGGCCTGCGCCAGTTGGCTGCGCACCGCGGCTTGCAGGGGATGGTCCGCAGACAAGTAGTCGTGCAGCGTCAAGCCATGCTGGGCGCAGTAAGCCAGGAACCCGGCATGCTTGCCAGAGCAATTGTGGTGCAGGGTAGTGGGCTCGAAGCCGGCCGGCGCTGCTGCGCCGCCGGGCATGCCGAAGGCGATCGGCAGGTGGCAGCCGCACTGCAATTGCGCCGGCCCGCAGCCGGCTTTGTCCAGAATGCTTGCCACCGTCGCAACATGTTCGCTTTCGCCGGAATGGCTGGCGCACAACAGCGCCAGTTGCTCGCTATGCAAGCCGTAGTGCGCGGCGCCGCCGCCACGCATGAAGGGCAGCGCCTGGAACGGCTTGAGGGCCGAGCGGGCAAACGTCAACGCGTGCGGGTCGCCCGCGCTGGCGACCAATTGGCCACTTGGGTCGACCACGGCAATCGACCCGAAATGCTGGCATTCCACGATGTCGCCAGCGGCGTCGGCGCCGCCGCGCGTGCGTTCGATCAACAAGGTATGAGGCATTGCCGGCTCTGCAAGGGATGGGACTGCCGCAGTGTAGCGGCAGTCCGCCGCGCGCACTGCTCAATCGGCGGGTGCCTGCCGGGGCCCTGGCAGCATCGCCGCCAGGCTGCTGTGTACTTCGATCAGGCGCGGTTCCGTGGCGCGCAATCCGTCGGCAATGGCCGCATCGACCTGATCGGCGCGTTCGATCCGGCTCGATGCGATACCGAAGGCCGCCCCCAATGCCTGGAAGTCGGGGTTGGCCAGCGTGGTGCCGCTGATGCGTCCGGGGTAATAGCGTTCCTGGTGCAAACGGATCGAGCCGTAGCTGGCGTTGTTGGACACGATGAACAGGATGGGCAGGTGGCGCTGCACGGCGGCGATCATTTCGTTGCCGGTCATCAGGAAGCCGCCGTCGCCCACCAGGCAGACTGTCTTGCGGCCAGGATGGCGCAGGGCGCTGGCAATGGCGGCCGGCGTGCCGTAGCCCATGGCGCCCGACAGGGGTGCCATCAGCCGCTGGGTGCCGCGGAACGGAAAATGGCGGTACACCGGCGCGGCGAAGGTGCCGGCGTCCAGGCAGACGATGGCATCGTCGGGCGCATGGGCGGCAAGGCTGCGCACCACCACGTTGAAGTCGACACCGTCGGCGGGCTCGCCTGTCACCCACGCGGCGCGCTGGGCGTGCAGGCGGCGCAGCGCCGCAGCCCATTCGGGGTCGCGGTCGGGGCTGGGCAGGGCGTCGGCGGCCAGTTGTTCGAGCAGCGTCGTCGGGTCGCACACCAGGCCGTGGTCGGCCGCGAAGTTCAGGCCCACCACATGATCATCCGGATAACAGTGCAATAGATGCTGGCCCGGCTGCGGCAGGTCTGGGAAAGAATAGCCCTGCGTGGGCACATCGCCCAGCCGCGTGCCCAGCGCCAGGATCAGGTCGCTGCGCCGGAAAGCCTCGATCTGCGCGGGCGGATTGGACAGGCCCAGTTCGCCCGCATACCAGACATCGTCATTGGGATACAAGTCATGGCGCCGGAACGAGACCGCCACGGGGATGTGCCAGGCCTGCGCGAAGGCGCGCAGCGCCTCGCGGCCGCCGGGCCGTTCCAGTGCGCCGCCTGCCACGATCAACGGCCGCCGTGCCTGGCGCAGGCGCTGCCGCACCGCATCCAGCTGCGGGGCCGACGGCAGAGTGGGGGCGTGCGGCGTGGCGCGCCAGGCGGGCTGTGCGGCCTCTTGCTGCTGGATGTCTTCCGGTATCACCAGCACCACCGGCCCGGGCGTGCCCGTGGTGGCCAGGCGTATCGCCTTGAAGGCCGTTTCGGCCAACTGGCCGGGGTCGGTGGGCTCGAATACCCACTTGGCAATGTCGCCGAACATTTTCTGGCAATCGATCTCCTGGAAGGCTTCACGGCGCAGGTCTCGCTTGGGGATCTGGCCCACCACCACGATCAACGGCACGGCGTCCTGCTGGGCGGTGTGGATGGCGATGGCGGCATTGCTGACGCCGGGCCCGCGGCTGACCATCACGACGCCGGGCCGGCCGGTCAGGCGCCCGTCGGCCACCGCCATATAGCCCGCGCCGCCTTCGTGGCGGCAGACCACGGTATCGATATCGGGAAAGTCCACCAGGGCATCCAGGATACCCAGGTAACTTTCGCCAGGTACCAGGAAGACCCGGTCCAGGCCGTTGGTTTGAAAGAGTTTGAGCAGGGCGTGCGCAGAGGTGTGCTTCATGCGGAGAGCGTGCGTGCGAAGAGTGGGCCGCCAGGACGGCGGTGTGGGTGGCATGGCGGTATTCTGGTAGGCTGCCGCGTCGGCATCAATGATGCGGTGTCTATATCAGCTATGCGGGCCGGGCATGGGCCGCCCGTGCTTGCCATGGAGGCCATGGGCCGTGGACCTGAAGCGCCTGGAATACTTTCTATCGGTGGCCGAGCACGGCAGCTTTTCGCGTGCGGCCAGTGTCATCGGCGTGGCGCAGCCCGCCTTGGGCCGCCAGGTACAGCGCCTGGAAGAGGCATGCGGCACGCGGCTGTTCTACCGGCACGGACGCGGCGTGTCGCTGACCCGCGAGGGCGAGGTCTATGCGCAGCGCATCCGGCCCTTGCTGCAGCAGCTCAGTGCGGCCGCGGCCGACTTGGCGGCCGGCACGACACCCCTGGCGGGCGTGGTCACGGTGGGCCTGACACCTACCGTGATGTCGCTGATCGGCCTGCCGCTGCTGCAGCGCATGCGCGCCATCGCGCCCGGCGTGAAGGTCAATTTCCTGACCGGCTACAGCGGCTATGTGCACGAATGGCTGGTCGATGGCCGGCTGGACGTGGCCATTTTGCACGATGCCCGGCGTTCGCGGCACATCGCCGTCGACTATCTTGCCAGCGCGCGGCTGTTCCTGGTGTCGCACCCCTTGCGGGCGCGCGAAGCGGGCATCCTGGGACGCGCCAGCGTGCCGGTCGCCCGGCTGGCCGGCCTGCCGCTGGCCCTGCCCAGCCGCACGCATGGCCTGCGCCGCACCCTGGAAGCCGCCGCCACGCATGCGCGGCGGGTGCTGGAACCCGATTACGAGCTCGATACCCTGGCGTTGATGAAAGACGTGGTGCTGGCCGGCGTGGCTCATACCGTGCTGGCCATGCCTGCGGTGGCCGCCGAGGCCCGCGCGGGCTCGGTGGTGACCACTCCTTTGTCGCCGCGCCTGGAAACCCGCCTGATGGTGGCCACCTCGCTGAACCAGCCGCTGACCCAGGCCGGCCGTGCCGTGCTGGGCGAGATCCGGCCGGTGCTGGTCGATGCGATTCGCTGCAGCGAATTGCCGCTGCATATCCAGGTAGGCTGATGCGGCGCCCTGCCGCGATATCGGCAGATAGAACAAAACGGCATAGCTGATACAAGCGTGCGGCCATCGGCATTGCTGCGCCTGGCCGGAATAATGGCATGGCCTCACGCGGCCGCCGCCGGCTGCCGCGATACCCATACCGATATCCATGGAGACAGCCATGAACCGCCTGGCCTGCGCAGCCTTGTCGCTTTTCTTTTGCCTGGGAGGCGCGGCACGCGCCGCCGATTTCCCCGATCGTCCCATCACCCTGGTGGTGCCGGTGGCGGCAGGCGGCACCATGGATATTGCCGGCCGCGTCCTGGGGCAGCACCTGAAAGACGTCCTGGGCCAGACCGTGGTGGTAGAGAACCGGCCTGGCGGCAGCGGCAATATCGCCTACACGCAGGTGGCGCGCGCGGAACCCGATGGCTATACGCTGCTGTTCTCGTATGAAGGTTTCCATACCGGCAGTCCGGCCCTGTCCACCAACCAGGGGTGGGACCCGGTGCAAAGCTTCACCCCCATCGGCGAAGTGTTCCGGGGGCCGCACGTCATCCTGGTGCCGAAGAATGCACCTGCCCGAACCCTGCGCCAGCTGATAGCCCAGGCCAAGGCAGAGCCGGGCAAGCTGAATTACGCTTCGTCGGGCGTGGGGTCCATCCAGCACCTGGGCGCCGAACAATTCAAGCAACTGACGGACACCGACATCATGCACGTGCCGTACAACGGCGCCGCGCCGGCCATGAAAGACCTGATCGCGGGACGCGTGCAGCTATTCATCACCACGCCGCCCAGCGCCATTGGCCACCTGAAGGCCGGCACCATACGCGCGCTGGCGATTACCAGCAAGAAACGCCATCCGATGCTGCCCGACGTGCCTACCACTGCCGAGGCGGGCTTGCCGGCGTTCACGCTGGAAGCCTGGTTCTCGTTGTTCGGCCCGGCCGGCATGCCCGATGCGGTGCGCGACAAGCTTTCCCAGGCCTTGCAGACTGTCGTGCAGTCGCCCGGTTTCGCCGCGCAGATCAACGAGCTGGGCGCCTATGCCAGCTATCAGCCGCCCGCCGAACTGGCGCGCATCGTGAGCGATGGCCTGACGCACTGGGCGTCGGTGGTGAAGGCCGCCGGGGTGGCGGCCAACTGAGCGTGCGCGCCTGGCGCAGTTCTGATGGCCGAGGCAAATGCCTGGGGGGCTAATTGCCTGATGGCCCGCCGTCGCGCCAGGCGGCTTCGGTCAGGCGCGGCAGTTCCATCAGGTTGTCCTGGATGCTGTACCAGCCGCCGCCATGCATGCGGCCCACCAGGTCGAGCCGCGGCGTGTCGATATAGCAGCGCTGGGCGTCCAGCACCGCGTCGTCGCGTACATGGATGGCCAATATCTCGGCCACCACGATGCGACGATGAGCGGCCACGTCCACCAGTTGGCGTACGCGGCATTCCATCGAGACGGGGCTGTCGGCGATGCGCGGCGGCGCCACCTTGTGCGAGGCGGCGATCGCCAGTCCGGCGGCCTGCAATTCATCGATGCCCGGCGCGAAGTCGATGGCCGTGACGTTCATGTGCCGCAGCAGCGCCGATGACACCATGTTGATCACGAAGCCCGCGCCGGCCTGCAGGTTGGCGCCGGTGTCCTTGGGGCCGTCGGCCCGCGAACCGACGCCCAGGCACACGATGGGCGGATCGCCCGACATGGCGCCAAAGAACGAGAACGGCGCGGCGTTGTTGCGGCCCTGGTCGTCCTGGCTGACCACCCAGGCGATCGGGCGCGGCACGATGGTCGACGTCATCAGTTTGTAGGCGTTGCGGCCGGGCAGGGCGGACAGGTCGAAGTACATGGCGGTTCCGTGGGCGAGGTCAGGGCACTATCGACAGGCCGATGCGGAACTGCGATTCGTTGCGCTGGTTGTAGCCCAACAGCGTTTCGCCATAGCCGTTGAAGTACTGCAGGTGCAGGTATCCGTTCATGTTCAGGAACGTGCGGCGCAGCGGCCAGGCGAAATCGAGCTGCGTGGTGCGGTGCCGGCTGGCGCCCTGGCGATACATGGCCGAGACCACCGCGCCGTTGTCCTGGGCCCAGCGCAGGTTCCAGTCCACGAAGCCGGCGTAGTCCCGGTAGTCGGAGTTCTCGTTGGCCACGGCGAAGTAGGCTTTGACCTTGGGCGCGAAGGTCAGGGTGCTGCCGCCGTCGAAGCGGTAGTTGATGGCCGGCTGTATGTAGGCGTCATTGAGCGAGCGCGAATCTTCGCCATCCTTGCCGTTGGACATGTGCTCGACCCCGGTATTCAGGCCCAGGCGCCAATTCTGCTCGGGCGAGGTCCACATATTGTCGGACAGCCAGAACACGCTGGGATTGAAGGTGGTATCGATGAAGGGTTTCGAATCGCCTTCCAGGTCCCACAGCGAGACCTGGGTATAACCCAGGTAGAAGTTCTCGCCGAATGACGCCTCGCGGCCGGCCGGCGGATTGAACAGGCGGTACTTGGCGCTGATCTGGAAGCGCGCCGTGGTCTCGCCGCGCGTGCCCACGGCGAAATACATGGGCTTGTATTCGGAAAGCGCGCTGCGGAACGAGTCGAAGCCCGTGGGCAGGGCCTGCCATTCCGCCTGTGCCGCTTCGGTGGGGGCAGGGCCCGCATCGGGCTGCGCGCCCGCGGCAGTTACTTCGGCCACCGGTACCGGCTCGCCGGTGCTTGCGTCGACTACCGGGCCCTGGGCCGGCGTGCTGGCCAGCGTGCCGCTATCGCGGCCCGATACATCCAGCGCCATCATGATGGATTCGCCTTCTATCGAAAGCGCCTGCAGCCCCTTGGCATGCCTTGGCACGACAGTGCTCCAGGCCACCCGGGCGAAATTGTTCACGGGAACGCTCAGCGACGAGTGCTGGCTGGCCAGCATGGCCAGGCTGCGCACGATGGTGCCGTCGGGGCTGCGCCATTGCACCACCATCTGGGCGGGCGGCTGCCAGCGGGCCACGGAACCGCCGTCGTTGAAGAACACCGCCTGTATGCGCACGGTCTCGCCGGGCGCGGCGGACGGTCGTTCCAGCTGATAGGTGATGCCCGCGGCGGCTGGCGCCGCGGTTCCCAGCAGCGCTGCCAGGATCAGGGCGCGCAGCGGCGAAGAAATCAGGGAGGCAGGGTACGAGAGCATGATCATGCAGGTAAATGTTGACGACGCACTGTAGCACCGCCACCGGGGGCCCAGGCAACTGCATGTAAACCATTGCGACGCGGTCCAGGCGGCCCAAGGCGCGCCGCCCGGCAGCCTAGTCGCCGAACTTGATGCCCTGGGCCAGCGGTAGCTCGCGCGAGTAGTTGATGGTGTTGGTGGCGCGCCGCATGTAGTTCTTCCAGGCGTCCGAGCCCGATTCGCGGCCGCCGCCGGTTTCTTTCTCGCCACCGAAGGCGCCACCGATCTCGGCGCCCGATGTGCCGATGTTGACGTTGGCTATCCCGCAATCCGAGCCCGCCGCCGACAGGAAGGCCTCGGCCTCGCGCAGATCATTGGTGAAAATCGCCGACGACAGGCCTTGTGGCACGCCGTTGTGCATGGACAGGGCCTGCTCGAAACTGCCGTAGCGCATCACGTACAGGATGGGCGCGAAGGTCTCGTGGCACACCACATCGGTCTGGCCGGGCATCTCGACAATGGCGGGACGCACGTACCAGGCGTCGGGGTATGCATCGTCCAGGACGCGTTCGCCGCCGGTGACGCGGCCGCCCTGTTCGCGCGCGGCCTGCAAGGCCTGTTGCATCGCATCGAACGCGGCGCGGTCGATCAGCGGGCCCACCAGCGTGCCGGCATCCAGCGGATTGCCGATGCGCGCGCTGGCGTATGCCGCGTGCAGGCGCGCCAGCAGGTCGTCGCCCACGCTTTCATGCACGATCAGGCGGCGCGTGGTGGTGCAGCGCTGGCCCGCCGTGCCGATGGCGCCGAACACAATGCCGCGCGCCGCCATATCCAGGTCGGCCGAGGGCGCCACGATGATGGCGTTGTTGCCGCCCAGTTCCAGCAGCACCCTGCCGAAGCGCTGCGCGACCCGTGGCCCTACCTGGCGCCCCATGCGTGTCGAGCCGGTGGCCGATACCAGCGCCACGTCGTGGGAATCGACCAGCGCCTCGCCGACTTGCCGGCCGCCGATCAGCACTTCCAGCAGGCCCGGAGGCGCATCGCCGAACTGTTGCACGGCCTGCGCGAACAAAGCCTGGCAGGCCAGCGCCGTCAATGGAGTTTTCTCGGACGGCTTCCAGACCACGGCGTTGCCGCAGACCAGGGCCAGTGCCGTATTCCAGGACCAGACTGCCACGGGGAAGTTGAATGCGCTGATGACGCCCACCACGCCCAGCGGATGCCAGGTTTCCATCATGCGATGGCCGGGCCGCTCGGAGGCGATGGTCAGCCCGTACAACTGGCGCGACAGGCCCAGCGCGAAGTCGCAGATGTCGATCATTTCCTGCACTTCGCCTTCGCCTTCGGCCAGGATCTTGCCGGCCTCCAGCGATACCAAGCGCCCCAGGTCCTGCTTGTGGCGGCGCAGCGTGTCGCCGAACAGGCGTACCAGTTCGCCGCGGCGCGGCGCCGGCACCAGCCGCCATGCCTGGCTGGCCTGGCGGGCGCGGGTGATGGCCGCATGCGCCTGCGCCACGCTGTGCTCGGCTACCTGCGCCAGGCGCGCACCGTCGATGGGGCTGCAGGCCGCCAGTGTGCCGCCCTGCAAGGCGGCCTCGTTCAGGCCCAGGGCACGCAGGATGTCTTGGGGGGTATTCATCGGTACTCTCCTTGGGGCAGGCAGCGATTGACGAGCGTGCATCAGCGAATGCGTTAGGGAAAAGCCTAGGTGGAATTCCCGCAGAAAAATTTACTATACGAAACTCTGACGCCAAATGCGAAATCTTTTTGAGATTGCAGCCCCATGCCGGAACCTTTGGTCGTTGTCGAATCGGTACACAAGACTTTCCATCGCGAAGGTCAGCCGCCGCATGCGGCCCTGACCGACATTCATTGCCGCATCGAACGCGGCGAAGTCCTGGTCGTGGTGGGCCCCTCGGGCTCGGGCAAGAGCACGCTGCTGCGCACCCTGAACGGCCTTGAGTCCATTGACGCCGGCGACATCCGCATCGACGGCGTGTCCATCGGCGATGCCGCCACCGACCTGAATCGCTGGCGTACCGAAGTGGGCATGGTGTTCCAGCATTTCAACCTGTTCCACCACCGTACCGCGCTGGATAATGTGGCGCTGCCCCAGCGCGTGGTGCGCAAGCGCGGCCGCGCCGAGGCCGACCGCTATGCACAGTCGCTGCTGGATCGCGTGGGCATGGCCGAATTCGGCGCCCGTTATCCCAGCCAGCTGTCCGGTGGGCAGCAGCAGCGCGTGGCCATTGCCCGCGCGCTGGCCATGGACCCGAAGCTGATGCTGTTCGACGAGGCAACCTCGGCGCTCGACCCCGAAACCGTAGGCGGCATCCTGGACTTGATGCGCGAGCTGGCCCGCGATGGCATGACCATGGCGGTGGTCACCCATGAAATGGGCTTCGCGCGCGACGTGGCCGACCGTGCCTTGTTCATGGATGAGGGCCGCATCGTCGAAGAGGGTAGTCCCGACACCTTGTTTCGCCATCCGCGCCACGCGCGCACGCAGGCATTCCTGGACAAGATTCTGTAGCACCCGCGCACGCTCCGGGCGTGGCGCGGCCCCGCAGTCGTTGTGGTGGTATGGGCATTACCGTCCGGCGTCGTCCGGCCCGGACGGCTTCACATCGTTAAAGAGGGTACTCAACATGCAGAAACTCAAACAATGGCTAGGTGTCGCCACGCTGGCCCTGACTGCCGCCTGCGTCACCACGGCCGCCCGCGCGGATGGCCTGTCGGACATCCTGAAGCGCGGCGAACTGCGCGTGGCCGTGCAGACCTCGGGGCCGCTGATGAGCTTCATGGACAAATCGGGCAAGCGCACCGGCCTGGCGGTGGAAATCGTGCGCCGCATGGCCGACGACCTGGGCGTGAAGCTGGTGCTGCAGGACTACGAATGGAAGGGCCTGATCCCCGCCTTGCTGTCGGGCAAGGCCGACATGATCGCCGCCGACATGACGCCCACGCCGCAGCGCGCCGCGCAGATCCTGTTCTCGGCGCCGATGTTCTATGCCGAAACCGTGGCGGTGGTGCCCAACGATTCCCCTTACAAGAGCTTCACCGAGTTGAACAAGAGCGACGTCACCATTGGCGCGCTCGGTGCCAGCACTTATGCGGAAGCCACCCGCAGGCTGCTGCCCCAGGCGAACCTGAAGGAATTCTCGGGCGGCAGCGCGCCGGTGGGCCAGGCCTTGTCCAGCGGTCGGCTCGACGCCGGCGTGATGGCCTTGAGCACGGCCAACCAGTTCGTGGTCGACTTCAAGAATCTGCGTGTGCTCGATGGCGTGATGGTGCGCGAGCCGCTGGCCTTCGCCGTGGCCCCCGATGCCTATCGCCTGAAGTTCTGGCTGGATAACTGGCGCGAACTGCGCACCGCCGACAACTCGCTGCCAGAGATGGTCAAGTACTGGTATTCGACCGATTGGAAAAAAGAGCATTGATGGCGGCCTGAGTCCATGAATTGGCTGATCGACTACTACAACTGGCGCATCGTCGGCCAGTATGTGGACCAGTTCGCCGACGGGCTGGCCAATACGCTGATCGCCGCCGGGGTCAGCCTGGTGTGCTCGGTGGCCCTGGGCGTGCTGGTGGCGCTGGCGCGCATGTCCAGCCGCGCGCCGGCCTGGCGGCCGGCCGCGGGCTATATCCAGTTCATCCGTGCCACGCCCTTGCTGGTGCAGATCTACCTGGTGTACTACGCGCTGCCCTATATCATTCCGGCGGCCAAGTCCTGGAGCGAGTTGATCCTGGGGATTGTGGCGCTGACCTTGCACCACACCGCCTACATGAGCGAGATCGTCCGCGTCGGCATCCAGTCGGTTCCGCGCGGCCAGATCGAAGGCGCCAAGGCGGTGGGCATGAATTTCCGAAGCCGGCTGCGCTACGTGGTATTGCCGCAGGCCTTCGCCAATACCCTGCCGCCGCTGCTGGGCCAGACGGCGGTGCTGATCAAGGACACGTCGCTGCTGTCGTTGATCGCCGTGTTCGAGCTGGTAGCCGCCGGTGTGCTGATGAACAGCGAGCGCATCGTGCCCAATGAAAGTTTCCTGACCATTGCGGCCGGGTACTTGCTGATCTACGCCTGCATGCTGGGGTTGTCGCGGCTGGTCAGCCTGTGGCTGGCGGGCCCGGCCTGGAACGCGAGGTAATCATGCTGCACGACTATTGGGCCACCGCGGTAACAGTCATGCCCTTCCTGCTGAAGGGTTTCCTGGAAACGCTGAAAATCTCGTTGCTGGCCATTATCGCCGGCTCGGCCCTGGGCTTCGTGATCGGGGTGGTGCGCAGCTATCGCATCCGGGCGGTGCACCAGGTGCTGGGCCTGTACATCCACATCCTGCGCGGCACGCCGTTCCTGGTGCAGCTGTATCTGTGCTATTTCGTGCTGCCCAGCACCGGCGTGTCGTGGCTGGAGTGGGATTCGGGCACGGCGGCTTTCGTGTCGCTGTCGGTGTATACGTCGAGCTACGTGGCCGAGATCGTCATGGGGGCCATCCAGGCGGTGCCGCGCGGCCAGACCGAAGGCGCCATGACGCTGGGGCTGCGGCCGCTGCAGACCCTGCGGCTGGTGGTCCTGCCCCAGGCCATGCGCCTGATCGTGCAACCCATGAGCGGCGTATACGTCATGCTGATCAAGAGCACCGCCATCTTGTCGGTGGTGGGCATTACCGAACTGACGCGCCAGGGCGAAGTGTTCATGATCACGTATCCCAGCAAATCCCTGTTCATCTATGCCCTGATCGCGCTGATCTATTTCATATACTGCTATCCCTTGTTGCGCCTGGCCAACTGGGTTGAAAAACGCGTCGCCGGTTCGGTGGCGCCTGCTTCCCTGGCCTAGGGCCTGCCAACCGGCCCTAGCCCTGGCGCATTTCGCCAGCCTGTTCTCATTGCAGCCACCATGGCCTCCGAGTACATCGATACGTTCTACAAGCGCACGCTGGGCGATGCGCATACCCGCTACAGCGCGCTGGCCGGGCCGGCCAGCACCGATGTCTGCGTCGTCGGCGGCGGGCTGGCCGGCCTGAGCGCCGCGCTGGAACTGGCCCGCCGCGGCCGCCAGGTCACATTGCTGGAAGCCTGCCGGGTGGGGTGGGGCGCATCCGGCCGCAATGGTGGCTCGGTATCGCCGGCGTACTCGGCCGGCGCCGACCTGATCCGGCGGCGCGTCGGCCAGGCCGGCTACGACGATCTGTACCGCCTGTCCATCGAAGGCGTGGACATCATCCGCGGCAATATCCGCGACCTGGCCATCGCCGACGCCCACAAGGTCGATGGCCGCCTGCGCGTGCTGCGCTATGACGATGCCGACGAGCTGCGCCGCTATTGCGACGAGCAGCGCCGCTTCGGACGCCAGGTACGCCTGCTCGAGCGCGGGGAAGTGCGCGAACTGCTGCGCTCGGATGCTTATTTCCAGGGCATATACGACCCGGATTCGTTTCATTTCCATCCGCTCAACTACGCTCGCGCCCTGGCGCGCGAATGCGTGCGGCTGGGGGTGCGCATTCATGAAGATTCGCCGGTGCGCTCGGCCAGCCTGGCGGGCGCGGTCAAGCGCCTGGCAACGCCCGACGGTTCGGTCGAGGCGCAAACCGTGCTGGTCGCCACCGGCGGCTATACCGGTGGCCTGGTTCCCGCCCTGCGCCGCGCCATGCTGCCCATCGCCACCTACATCATGCTGACCGAGCCGCTGGGCGAGCGCGTGCGCGAGGCCATCCGCACAGATGCCGCCATCGGCGATACGCGGCGCGCGGGCAATTACTACCGCGTGGTCGAAGGCGGGCGTATCAGCTGGGGCAGCCACATCACGACGCGCATCGACGACCCCCCCGACCTGGCCGCATCGCTGCGCGCCGAACTGCTGTCGGTGTATCCGCAGTTGGCCGGCGTAAAGGTCGACGTGGCCTGGTCGGGCCGCATGGCCTACGCCCGCCACTTGATGCCGCAGATCGGCCGCCTGCAGCCCGGCGTCTGGCATTGCACCGCGTTCGGCGGCCATGGCATGAACACCACCGCCATCGGCGGCCGGGTGGTGGCCGAAGGCATATGCGGCGACAGCGAGCGCTACCGCCAGTTCGCCCCGTTCGGCCTGGACTGGAACGGCGGGCCGCTGGGTACCGCGGCCGTGCAGTTGACGTATTGGTCCTACCAGGTGCGCGACCGGCTGCGCGAGCGGCGGTCGAGGGGCTAGGGAACGCCATCATGCCCAGCACCAAACAAAGCGCCCTGGCGCAACGGTTGCGCGATTTGCGCAAGGCACGCGACTGGACCCTGAAGCAGGCCGCGCTGGCCACCGGTGTGGCTGCATCGACCTTGTCCAAGATCGAGAACGGCCTGCTGTCGCCCACTTACGACAACCTGCTGAAAATTGCCGCTGGCCTGGAACTGGATGTCGCCGAGTTGTTCATGCCTCCGCACGACCACATGGGCACCGGCCGCCAGTCCATCAACCAACTGGGAGAAGGTCGCTCGTACGAAACCCCGTATTACGATCACCGGCTGCTGTGCAACGCGCTGTCGCACAAGCAGATGATGCCGTTCTATACCCGGGTCAAGGCACGTTCGTTCGGCGAATTCCACGACTGGAGCCGCCACCGCGGCGAAGAGTTCGTCTACGTACTCAGCGGCGAAATCGAGCTGCACACCGAGTTCTACCAGCCCACCCGCCTGTCGGCCGGCGAAAGTTTCTACATCGACAGCCGCATGGGCCACCGGGTGATCAGCCTGAGCCCGGAAGACGCCATGGTGCTGTGGGTATCCACGGCGGCCGAACTGGACGGGCAATAAGGCGTGCCGGTTCGCCCCGGCACGGTACAATTGCCGCGCGTTCTCATACGCACCATCCCGCGACCCGCCCTTAGCTCAGTTGGATAGAGCACTCGCCTTCTAAGCGAGCGGTCACACGTTCGAATCGTGTAGGGCGGGCCATTTCGCGGCGCATCATTTTTTGCGGGCCCTTGAGTTTCAAGGGGCGCAAGCTTCAATCCGGATCTGATCCGTCCAGATCGTCATCGTCAAATTCGATGTCTTCACAGACGTTCAGAAGGTGAACGGGCTTTATCTCTCCGCCGCTGTTCCGCCACGCCTGGTCCAGGCTAAGAGACCAGGCAGCACGACTCTTTTCATCGCGCCACGTGGCCCATAGGCGATCATTGTGGTCATAGAGAGCCAGCAGTGCCAGCGTAGGATCAACGCCGATTTCGTTTGAAAAGAGTCGCAGGGTATCCACGAGGCGCGGGTTTTGGTCGTGGGCTTGATCGAAGCGTCTGCATGGCACTTGATATGCGCGGCTACTTTCTGGCTTCATGTGCATTCTTCCTGCTAATAGCCTAAACGGCGCGAGAGCTCTCTGGCCTCTTCGCGCAGCTGCTGCTGGATAGCGCCGTCGAGGTCGGTTCCCAGTCTTTCTTTGCAGTCCACCACCGTGAGCGCCATGATCATGTGGCCATGCCTGTCGAAAACGGGGGCCGCGCAGGCAGCGATATCCGGGCCGAATCGCGGCGGCGCCACTTGTGAAGCGCCATTCTTCCGGATGTCGGCAAGTGTGCGGTGGAACTCTTCGCGGGTAGGCCTCTCTGAGACGCCTGCGTGCTCCAGCCTGACGAAGGCCGCCTCGATATCGGCACTGACCTTTTTATCGTTGCTGCAATAGGCCGAAAATACCTGCCCGCAGGCTGACAGGATGGGAGACACCACCAAGCCTGTGTGCAGGTCTTTAAATATCGGGTGCGCAGAAAGCTCCCAGCGAATCACGGTTGGACCCCGGTTGCCCCATACAGCCAAGCCAATCGATGCACCGATACGTCCGCAAATGTCCGGCAGCGCCGCGTTGGCCAGTTGCAGGGCGTGCACCTGCCTCAGCTCGCTTTCGCCCTTGGTGTTTTCCACGCTGCCTATGTCATGGACGTAGGCCAGCATGTATTTGCCGCCGCTGAATGCAAGTGGGCGAGTCTCTGTGCGCGCAAAGCGCAGTACTTCGCCGACGTAGACGGCGTGATCGCCACCCGGGTAGGTGGCGATCTTGCGGCACTCGAGGAATGCCGCGCAGTCGTCGAGAACCGGAGACCCAGTGACGCCGGGTACTGTCTTTATGCCAGCAAACTTGTCTTCACCCGTCCTGGCAAAGCGTTGGGAAATCTCTACCTGGTGGTGGCCAAGGATATTGACCACAAAGTGCTCGCTGTCACGAAAAGCGGAAAAGCTCTTTGCGTTCAGCGACTGGCTCCATAGAACCAGCGGGGGATTCAGCGATACCGAGCTGAACGAGTTGGCGGTGACCCCCTGTGGATTTCCCTCTTGATCGAGAGTCGTAATGACCGTGACCCCGGTGACAAAGGACCCAAGCGTATTGCGCAACTCGCGTGGGTCTATTGCTGTTTCACCGGGTTTGTCCGGGCGCGGCGGGCAAGCATCAGGATGATCGGCCTCTGGCGAAGCTACACAGGCCGCTGCAGGCTGGGCTTGCATCGAAAGCGCCGGCGGTGTGGTGCTTGCCTGGCGGGGGCTCATTGTCGACCGCTTCATGCCGCCTCCATATAAATTAAATTGCTATATCTGAAATGCTAAATTGATATATATAAAAAGTAAAGCAAGGCCGACGGCAGGGAAAACGAAGGGCCCGCACAAATGTGCGGGCCCTTCTTCTTGTCGCTATGCGGTGGCGGTGGGCACGCCGGATCGAACAGGGCGAACTGCTAGTTTGATTGCGCAGCCGTAACGGTGTTGCCAATAAGCCCGGTCTGGGTCAAGATTTTGCCCCAATTATCAAGCTCGGCGCGCTGGCGCTTGTCGAGTTCCTGGGGGCTGGCCGGCATGGGTTCGTAGGCAAGGTTACCTATGGCCTCGAGAAATTTAGGGTCCTTCTGCACCTTGGCCATGGCTTCGCTATAGGCCTGCACGATTTTCGCAGGCAAGTTGGCTGGTCCGTATAGGCCGAACCAGCCCATATGCTCGTATCCAGGTATTGTCTCTGCAACCAGCGGTACATCCGGAAGTTTTTGGATGCGTTGCGAGCCTGTCGCTGCCAATGCGCGCAGCTTGCCCGATGCAATGTAGCCGAGCGACCCGCCAACCGGATCGACGACGAAGTCAATATGGCCTCCCATCAGGTCTGTCAGCGCCGGTGCTCCCCCTTTATACCGGATGTCGTTGAACTTCACGCCGGTCATGTGAGCCAGGAGAATTCCACCAAGATGGCTGCCTGAACCAATGCCGGTTGTACCTAACGAGATAGACTCAGGCGATTCTTTCGCCTTGCGGATGAGATCGTCCAAAGTTTTGTAGGGTGAAGCCGCACTGACGTCGATGACATACTGAAATGACGAAATTCCGGCCAGCGGCGTGAAGTCCTTCATGGTGTCGAAAGGCAAGGGCGAGCTTGCAAGATAAGGCAGCACCGCCTGCATGCTGTTCGGGCTGGTGGCGACCGTATAGCCATCGGGGGCCGAGCGCTTCAAGCGCTCCAATCCCACCGCGCCTGATGCGCCCGGCACATTTTCTACCACGACCTGTGCATTTAGCGCAGCCGATAGTCGTTCGGCTGCTGCGCGCGAGAGGATATCGGTGGCGCCCCCGGCAGGGAACGGCACAATCCAGGTAATTGGCTTGGATGGCCATGAATCGGCCGCTGAAACACTTGTGGCACAGGCAAGCGCGAGGCTTGCCAACAGCGTTGAGGCACGTGCAGCCATTCTGTCATCCTCCTCTTGGTGCGGGACGGCGAACAAGTGCTTCCAACGCCGGCCCGGCAGGTCTTTGCCGCCTTGGGGCTGACTGGGCGCCGTCTCGATCCGTTTCAGAAATGCTATATGGGAATGACAGTTATACCTAATTGATATTTTTAAAGCAGTAGGAAAAACCCTGTATAGGCAAGGGCGCGTTGCTGCGTGCCGCTGGCAACGGCGGATCCTGTCAGTTTCGTTCCTTGAATACATCCACGATATGCCGGGTCAGCGCAGCGACCAAAGGCTGCTTTGCCCGTTCGGCCAGGCTGGCGACATACATCGTCCGGTAGATGGCAGGACGGAAGGGAGCGCTGGAAAAGCAAGCCGGGTCGAACTCTTGTTCGAAAGACGACTGGGGCATGATGCAGCAGACATCGTTTTCAAGCACGATGGCTTTGCAGAGCGGGACACTGTCGATCTGCATCTGGCATTTGGGCTCGATGCCGTGTGCGTCGAAGTATTGATCGATCATTTCGCGCATGCCATGAGGAGAAGCGGGCAGCAGCAGATCGAGCTCGGCCAGGGCCGATGGCGTAACGGCTTGCTTGCCGGTGGCGGGGTGATCCTTGCGGCCGATCAGCAATAAAGGCTCGACCATCAATTTCTGCGAAACCAGCTTGTTTGAATTGGGGACGTATAAAACGACTCCGACGTCCACTTGTCCCTGGGTCACTCTTTCGTACAGATCGCCTGTGGGCGCCTGGACGGCGGTTATCCGTACTTTCGGAAATTGCTTCGTGAACCGGGCAAGGATCTCGGGCATGTAGTGGGCCATGACGACCGACGAGCCCCCCACGCTGATCTCGCCGGCCGGCCGGCGGCGAGCGATGTGGATTTGAGACAAGGTGGACGCCATCTGTTCCAGGATGACGTCTGCTTGTTCATACAGAATCTCGCCGAATTCGGTCAGCGCAACCCCCCGGCCAGTGCGCTCCAGCAACTGCACGCCAATCTCGGATTCAAGTTGCTGTATCTGGCGGCTCATTGCGGACTGGGCTACGTCGAGGAATGTTTCTGCGGCACTGAAGCTGCCCAGGCGGGCGACATGAAAAAAATAGAACAGACGGCGGCTGTCAATCAGATCGCGGCTGGCGATGCTAGCTACTTGGCTACGGCTGGTCTTTCGGGAAGTCGCCATACGGGTTTGCCTTGCTCATGGTGAAGTTGACGGATGCAAGCATAACTTGACCGATGCGGCGTTCGAAAGGCGAGCCCTTTTCGACGCCAGAAATTGGGGCTTGCAGGGCAAGGAATTTATGTTAAATTGATATAACAGTTATGCAATTAAAGAATTCCAGCCAATCTGACCATATAGCGAGGAGACTTATGACATCGCCTGCATCGAGCGCACGACCGGGTGCCAAGGAAACGCTCAAGGAATACTTCGTGGTGTCGGCCGATAGCCACGTCAACGAGCCGCCGGACCTCTGGGTGAAGCGTGTTGACGAAAAATTCAAAGACCGCATGCCTCAGATCAAGGTGGACGAGCAAGGCCGAAAGTGGTTCTCGGTAGAAGGCCTGCGCCCATCGCGGATTCGAGAGGCGCCACGCAATGAGCAGGTGTCCGTGGCAGACTTCAAGCAGCGCAGTGAGTCAGAAGGGCAAAGACCCCAGCTCGATCGCACCAAGGGCGCGATGTTCCAGCAGCAAGGCGGTATCGGGCCGGAGCGCATTGCCGACATGGACTATGACGGCATAGACGCAGAGATCGTGTTTCCCAATAAAGGCCTGGTTTGCTGGGCATCACCGGATCCGGAGCACAACGATGCGATGTGCACGGTTTATAACGACTGGGTGCACGAGGCGTTCAGCGGCAGCACGCGCAGCTTTCCTGTCGCCGCCATCCCGTCCGCGGATGTCAATGCTGCAGTCAAGGAGATTGAGCGGGCAGCCAGGATGGGCTTTCACGCGATCATGATTCCCCCGCTGCTGCGAGACGGGCGCGGCTACAACAACCCGGATTTCGACCCGATGTGGGCCGCGCTGAATGAAATCGGCATGCCGGTCTGTTTTCATGCCGGAACCGGCAAAGACCCGCGTACCTCCAGCGGCTACGGCGGTGCCATCATCAATTATGTCGTGCATGCGGTCAACACCGTGTTGCAGCCCGCCGTTGAATTATGCGCATCGGGAGTACTCGAGAGATTCTCCAGGCTCCAGTTCGCCACGGTCGAGGCAGGCGCGGGCTGGGTGCCTTTCGCGATGAACGCGATGGATGAAGCATTCGAGAAGCACGCCTTCTGGGTTTCTCCCAAGTTGCAGCAAAAGCCCAGCGACTACTTTCGGCAACACGGTCACGCCAGCTTCCAGGATGACCCGGTCGGCATCGAGTTGCGCAGCCTGTTAGGTATCGACCGCATCATGTGGGGCAACGATTATCCCCACCTGGAAGGTACCTGGCCGTATTCCCAGGAAGTCATCAATGGCTATGGCATGCCGCAGGACGATACGGCTCGCATCATCGGCCTGAATGCCGCGCGATTGTTCAATATCGACGTGCCGCAGCGCTTTCGCGCCACAGAGAAGAGCGCCATGGCCGGGTGAAGAGGGCGATGACGCAAGAAGTCGCGGAGCGAGAAACCAATGCCGTGATAGAGCGTTGGCTTATATGGGAGACAACCATGTGGAAGCACGCAGGTACTGCTGTATTGGCATTTTCGATACCGTTGGGCAGTGCATCAGCCAGCGGATGGCCGACTCGTCCAATCAACATTATTGTGCCATTCGAAGCGGGTGGTCCCACCGACCAGCTAGCCAGGACCATTGCCGAGAAGCTCGGCGGCGAACTTGGCCAGCCCGTAGTGGTTGTCAACGCTACCGGGGCTAGCGGCGCGATCGGCATGTCCAAGCTGGCCCATGCACCGGCAGACGGATATACGGTCGGCTTGAGCGCTTACAGCATGATGGCAATCGCCCCGTACTTGTCGAAACTGCCGTACGACACTGTCAAGGATTTCACGCCGATTGCACCGATAGGGTCTTTTCCCTATGTGCTTGTCGTGAACGGGAAATCGCCCGTCAATTCTCTCGAAGCGCTGATCAGCAAGGCCAAGTCGAGCCCCGGGGGTGTCGCGGCGGCATCCGCTGGCGTGGGAACCGGAACGCATCTGGCGATTTCCCTGCTGGCGCAAGACACGCACGTTACGTTCAACGACATCCAGTACAAAGGTTCGGGCCCGATCACGCCCGCGCTGATGGGTGGGCACGTGGATTTCACATTCATGGTGCTGGGCGGTTCGGTGCCCCTTATCGAGGCGGGCAATCTCAAAGGCCTGGCGACTACCGGCGTGAAGCGCCATGCCTTGCTCGAGAACCTGCCGACAGTGGGTGAGACCCACAAGAATTTCGATGTCACCGGCTGGTATGCACTGTTTGGTCCCGCTGGAATGCCGAAAGAAATTGTAGGCAAGCTGAATGCCTCCGTCGCGAAAGCGGTCAGTTCGGAGGCGATCAAAAGGTACCTGGTGAACCATGGCTACGACACGATGGTGATGTCTTCTGCAGAGCTGGAAGACCAGATCCAGTTCGACCTGGAAAAGTGGGGAAAGGTGATCCAGGCTATGCCGGCGCAGGCCCGCAAGGACATGTAGCAGAGGGATATTCAAGGGAAGGAGAGGAAATGGGTAATGGCAATCAAGGTGGGCCGCTGGCAGGCGTACGCGTGCTCGATCTGGGCACCATGCTGGCCGGGCCGTTCACCGGTACTTTGCTGGGTGACTTCGGTGCCGATGTAATCAAGATAGAGCAGCCAGGCTCGGGCGATCCCATGCGCACTATTGGTCCCTACGTCAATGGCGAAAGCCTGTGGTGGAATGTCGAATCCCGCAACAAACGGTCGGTTTGCCTGGATCTACGCAGGGATGAAGGCAAGGCACTGATTCATGAGCTTGTCGTTCATGCCGATGTGTTGATCGAAAATTTCAGGCCTGGCACGATGGACCGCTGGGGCCTCTCTTACGAGGCATTGAGCAAGATAAATCCGCGCTTGGTCGTGGCGAGTGTGTCCGGCTTTGGGCAGACGGGTCCGTACGCTGCCCGTCCCGCTTACGACCGGATGGCCCAGGCGTTCTCGGGGATACTCAACATTACCGGATACGCCGACCGGCCGCCCGTGCGCCCCGGTGTTGCGCTGGCAGATTACGGCACTGCTGTATTCGCCGCATTTTCGATCATGATGGCGTTGTTTCACCGGGATGCGCGAGGCGGATCGGGCCAGCATCTGGATGTCGCCATGTACGAAGCGATGTTTCGATTGACGGACTCCATGCTCAGTTGCTATGAGCAACTGGGCATCACACGCGAGCGTCGCGGAAACGAGAACCCGAATGCATCTCCGGGCGATCACTTCGAGACCGCGGACGGCCGATTCATCGCGATCACTGTATCAAGTGACGCGCTGTTTCAGCGGCTCTGCCGGGCCATGGGACGGGAAGACTTGTGCAACGACGAGCGTTTTGCCCTGCATGACGCTCGCGCGCAACGCCTGACTGAGATCAACGGCGTTGTCGGCGAATGGGTACGCTCGATGAGTGCCAAGGAAGCATGCGCCAGGCTGGAGGCCGCGCAGCAGCCGCATTGCCTGATCTATGGCGTTCGGGAAATCATGGAAGATCCCCATTATCAGGCGCGCGAGTCGTTCGTAACGGTGAACCATCCGCGCATCGGGCCGTTCAAGATGCAAAGCGTCGCCCCCCGAATGCTTGGTACCCCTGCGCCGCCTATCCGGCCAGCGCCGCAACTGGGCGACGCCACCAGAGATGTCCTGGCCAGCCTGCTTGGCAAGAGCGATGAAGAGATCAGGTGCCTGGCGGATGCCGGCGTGATTTTCGTCGGCAGGGAAGATGTCTTGCCAGCGAGATAAGTCGAGCCGGACAGAATAGCCGGAAGGCCGGCAAAGAGGAGCTATGAATGGGTAGTCGTGAGAAAGCAGCCACCATCGTGGGCTGCGGGCAAAGTGAGTTTACGCGCTGGGGCGGCATCATGGACAGAAGCCAGTTCCAGATTACCGCGCAGGCGATATCCGCGGCGTTGAACGACGCGGGCCTGACGGCCCAAGACGTGGATGGGTTCGCGTCGTTTTCGAACGATGCCAACGAAGGACCACTGATGCAAGTGGCACTTGGCGTGCCAGAAATGCGCTGGTCGTCCATGGTCTGGGGCGGCGGCGGCGGAGGCTCGATTGCGGCACTCTCGCAGGCTTGCGCAGCGGTCGAGTCGGGGCAGGCGCAGGTCGTTGTCGTCTACCGAGGGCTGTGCCAAGGGCAGTCGCGCCGCTTCGGCCGGTTCGGGCAAGGGCGCACGCATGGAAATTTCGTACACCCCTTCGGGTTGTTCGCACCACCGCAGATGCTTGCCATGGTCGTGCGGCGTTTCATGCACCTGTATCCCATTACGGAAGATCACTTGGCAGAGATCGCGCTGAATGCCCGAACCAATGCCAATAGGAATTCGAACGCCGTCATGCATGGGCGCACGATGACCAAGGAAGACTATCTGGCCTCACGCTGGATCGCCGAGCCTTTGCGCTTGTTCGATTGCTGCCTGGAGACAGACGGTGCGTGCGCCGTTATCGTGACGACGCGAGAGCGCGCGCGCGATCTGCCTTCGAAGCCGGTTAATGTCGTGGCTGTGGCCCATGGCAGCGGGCCTGGATGGGGGTCTGGCCCCTTGGGCAGCAACAATATGCCCGACGAGGATTATGCGTCGACCAATAATCGTCGTATCGCCAAGACGCTCTTTGCGAAGTCGGGCCTGAAACCATCGGATATCGATGTGGCCCAGATCTACGACCACTTCAGCGGCATGGTGCTGATGGCGCTGGAAGATTATGGTTTCTGCGGTCCCGGCGAGAGCGGCGCATTCGTGGCCGAAGGCCATATACGCCCGGATGGCATTCTTCCGCTCAATACTTCGGGCGGCCAACTATCGGAGGCGTACGTGCATGGGATGAACCTGCTGATCGAAGGGGTCAGGCAGGTACGCGGCGAATCCACCACACAGATCGACGATGCCGAGCTTTGCCTGGTGACGGGCGGCTTGGGTGTATCGCCCACCAGTGGCGTCATTTTGGGGAGAAATTGATGGCTTATTTTCCAGCCGATATGCCGGGCGTCGAGCCCAACATGGACGATACGGGGTTCTGGGACAACTGCCGCAAGCACCGGCTTGTTTTCCAGGCCTGCAGTGAATGCAGCGTGTTGCGGCACCCGCCTACACCCATATGCCCGCACTGCCATTCAGTCCAGGTCAAATGGGTAGAGGCGCCGGACGAAGGCCAAGTCTATACCTATACCATCGTTCATCATGCGAGCCATCCTGCGGTGCAGAGCAGGCTGCCGTACGTCGTGGCCCTGCTTGAATTTCCGGGCCTGCCCGGGGTCAGGCTCGTGACGAATGTCACGGATGCACCACCGGAGAAAGTGTTTATAGGCATGAGGCTGGGGCTTTGGTGGGACGACCTTGACGACGGATTTTCGATTCCACGATTTCGTCCGAAAGAGCCCGTTGCCTCATGACTATTGCCGTTCAAAAAGTTCTCAAACAGGTCGCTACTGCGCCTGCAGCCTATCCGACAGCTTGTCCACTGTCTTCTGGTCCCGCGCGACAATGCCGGTGAACTCTTCCGGGGTATTGCCCACCGGCGTGATCAACAGCGGCTGCAGCACCTTCAGCACGCCGGGATCCTGGGCCGCAAGCTTCATCGCATCGGCAATGCGCTTGACCACCGCATCCGGCGTGGCGGCCGGCGCGAAGATCCCATACCAGTTGTTGGTGAACTCGACCTCGCCCAGCCCTTCTTCGGCATAGGTGGGCACGTCGGGAATCTGCGGCAGGCGCTGGGCGCTGCTGACGGCCAGGATCTTCATCGTGCCGGCCTTGTGGTGCGGCAACACCGAAGACGTGCCCGTCACCACCATGGTGACGCGCCCGCCGATGATGTCATTGACGGCGGCCGATGTGCCGGCGTAGCGGATATTGGTCATCTTGCCGTTCAGCCCCATCGCGTCCACCAGGCCCGACCCCGCCAGCAGCGTGAAGGGTTCGCCGCTGGCCCAGCTGCACTGGGCCTTCGGCTGGCTGCAGGTTTTCTTCAGGTCTGCGATGGTCTTGATGTCGGTGTTGCCCTTGACCACGATGCCGGTGGGGCCGGTTGCCAGCATGCTGACCGGGCGCAGCTTGACCAGCGGATCGTCCTGCAATTCCTTGTTGATGTACTTCAACGCAGCGATAGCCGGGATCGATATCAGCAGCGTATAGCCGTCGGGTTTTTCCCGCATGACCATGCGCGTGGCGATCAGCCCGTCGGCGCCGGGCTTGTTTTCCACGACCACCGACTGCTTCCAGTGGTTCGACAGGAACTGCGCCGTGGCGCGCGCGATGTTGTCGCTGCCGCCGCCGGGAGAATAGGGCACGATCAGGGTCACGGGCCGGTCGGGGAAATCGCTGCCCTGCGCATGGGCGCCGGCGGCGCCCAGCGCCAGGGCTGGGGCGAGAATTGCAATGGGCAACCACTGTTTCATGATTTTGTCTCCTGGTGGGCGCGCTGCGCCGGCGTACCGATGGTCGCCGGGTCGTGCGCCGCGTGTCGTACCGCGGGTGGAAGAAAAGGTGCTGCCTACTTCGTTGCGTACTTCGATTCGCGGGCGATGGCCCGGTCCAGGCCGACGAAACTGTTGAAATCGTCGAAGCTCGTCAGGCGGTCGGCGACGGCATTGGTTGCGCAGCCTTCGCGCATGAACGTCTCCATCATTTCCTTGACCGCCTTGTGCATGGCAAACATCGGCTCGATGGGGCAAAGCGCGTAGTCAAAGCCGATGTCGTGCACTTGCGCAAGCGACAGGTAGGGGCTCTTGCCCGAGCGGGCCATGTTGAAGAGAATCGGCTTGCCCAGCGGCTTGAGACGGCGCACGATCTCGCGCATCTGGTCGACGCTTTCCGGCGCATCGGCGTACAGTCCGTCCGCGCCGGCGGCGGCATAGGCTTCCAGGCGGTCCAGCGCGTCGGCCAATCCGGTCACGGCAATGGCATCGGTGCGGGCCACCACGAAGAAATCCGGGTCGGTGCGCGCATCCAGCATGGCGCGCAGCTTCTGTTGCATTTCTTCCTTGGATACCAGCTGCTTGCCGGCGAAGTGGCCGCATTTCTTGGGCACGGCCTGGTCTTCCAGGTGCAGCACCGAAGCACCGGCTTCTTCCCACAGCCGGATCGTGCGCTGCACGTCCAGCAGGCCGCCGTAGCCGGTATCGGCGTCGGCGAATACGGGTACCGTGGTCACGCGGCAGATGCGGCGGATGTGCTCGAACATCTCGGTCTGCGTCAGCACGCCCACGTCGGGCTGGCCGGCCAGGATGGCCGAGGCGGCAAATCCGCTGACATAAATGGCCGGTGCGCCCGCCTGTTCGGCCAGCATGGCCGTGACGGCGTCATGTGCGCCCATGCAGACAAAGGGCGGCTTCTTCAGCAGGGTGCGGAATCTGGCGGAACGGTTCAATGCATTCTCCTACGTGGACAAGGGGCGGGCGCGGATGGTATCGATATCGGTCCGCCCGGGAAAATCGGGCCGCAAGCCGGCCGTGGGCACGGGAAGTGTCTTGGTTTGTCGTAGAATCGCTGGCTGGGCCAGGCCCGGCAGGGCATCTCGCCGCGCAATTCGCACTGGGATACGAAGTGGGCAGGAAAGCAATCAATCCGGATGTGTCGATGAAAGACGTGGCGCGTCTCGCGGGCGTGTCGCCGATGACGGTGTCCCGGGCAATGCGCGCCCCCGGCATGGTGTCGCCCGAAACACAAGAGCGGATCCGCCTCGTCATCGAGAAAAGCGGATATGTGCCCAACCGGGTGGCGGGCAGCCTGTCCTCGAACCGCACCACGCTGGTTGCGCTGGTCGTTCCCAGCCTGCGCAACGCCCTGTATGCCGAGATGATCCAGGGGATCTCCGACGTGCTCAGGCGCCAGGATTTCCAGTTGATGATCTCCGATTGCGGCTACTCGCTCGAGCAAGAAGAAAAACTGATCGCCGCCTACGTGGCGCAGCGCGTCTGCGGCCTTATCTTGCACAATACGCGGCACACCCCCCGTGCCGTGCAGATCTTGAAGAACAACCGTTCCATCACGTGCATCGAGACCGGCAACCTGGTGTCCGACCCCATCGACATCGCGGTCAGCTATTCCAACTATGCGGCAGGCGCCGCGATGGCCGAGCATCTGGCCGGGCTGGGTTATCGCAACATGGGTTTCGCCAGCCTGCCGGTACGCAATAACGACCGGCTGCGCGAAAGGCGGCGGGGCTTCATCACGCGCCTGCGAAAACTGGGCCTGCCGGTGGCGCCCTCGCTCATCATCGAGGTCGAGCCAGGCCTGGAAAGCGGCGCGCAGGCCCTGGGGAAAATCGTCGATACGGATCCATCCGTGGACGCCGTGTTCTTCGCCGGCGACGTACTGGCCGCGGGCGCGGTCTTCGAATGCCAGCGCCGCGGCCTGGCCGTGCCCGGCCGCATCGCAGTGGCAGCCTCCGACGACAACGACCTGATGCAGCATACGATTCCTCCGCTGACGACGGTGCGTTTTCCGCGCTACGAGATCGGCGTGCGCAGCGCCGAGGCGATCATCGCGCGCAACATGGACATGTACGCCGGGTCGCGCACAGTCGACCTGGGCTTCGAAGTCATCCAGCGCGGCAGCACCTGATCTCTCGGCGCCGTAACGCTGCATTCCTTGCTTCCCGATTGCCTTTGTCTTGAGTGCGGCTGCCTGCGCGGGCAGGGTGCTGGCCGGACGCGGCCGTCTCTGCAAGCTTTGATGATATCGATATCATTGTATGACGACAAGAAAAACTTTTTTGGGGCATGGCGCGATCCTGGCGTTGGTCGAGCAGACGGCGCTTGCGGCCATTGTCTCGCGCAGCGCTTGGCGCGGCCGCGACGGCTTGTACGCAATCCCCCTGGAAGCGTCCACGATGACGCGCATGCCTGGCCTGGTCTGGGTGGATGACCAACCGCGCGTGCCGGCTGTGGCGGCGTGTGCACGTTCACCGGTGCGGCCGGCAGGGTTATCATACGCGGGCCCATCAAAGCCCCTATGCAAGGTAATTTTCATGAAAACGCAACGTGCTCTACTGGCTGGCGGTGTCCTGTTGGCATTTTCCATGTCGGCGCAGGCAGCCAGCATGGCCTTCATGAACCACACCATCATTTCCAGTATTCCCAAGAAAGACCGGCCCGATTTCCGCGCCGCGGTAACCCAGGTGCTGGAAAGCCAGCCCGATGGCGCGGCCACCACCTGGACGGGGTCGAAACCGCCGCATGGCTTGCCGGTCAGCGTGAAAATGACAGTACAGCGCACGACCGAGACCCAGAAAGCCAACAAGTGCCGGCTGGTCGATGCCTTGGTCAGCCAGGGCAACAGTTCCGAAGACTGGAAGTTCTGGTTCTGCAAACAGGATTCCGGCCAATGGAAGGCCAGCCGTAACTGATCCTACAGGTAGGGCGACGCCAGCCAGATCATCTTGTTGCGCAGCCGCTTGGCGAAGGGCTGGCCATACAGGTGTTCCAGCGTGACCTGGCGCGCGCCCGCGATGTGGCTGTCGATGCGCGCGGTGATCCATGCGGCCAGGTCGCGGTCGTAGATCTCGGTGTCCAGCTCGAAGTTCAAGCGCAGGCTGCGCGGGTCCAGGTTGGACGACCCGATGTACGACCAGGCGCCATCGACCGTCATCAGCTTCGAGTGGTCGAATGCACCCGCCGCGCGCCAGACCCGGCAACCCGTGCGCACGATCTGGTCGAGCTGGGCGTTCATGGCGTAGTTCACCAGGCGCAGGTTGTTGCGGCCCGGAATGACCACGTCGACGACGATGCCGCGCCGGGCGGCCGTGGCCAGGGCGCCGATCAAGGGTTGGTCGGGCAGGAAATAAGGCGACTGGATGCGGATATGCCGTTGCGCCACCGCCAGCGCGCCCAGCAGCATGTTGCGGGTGCTGACGACGGCGCGGTCTGGTCCCGAGGGTACGCAGCGCATCGGCACCATGCCCGGCAGGGGGGCCGAGGGCGGCGGAAACCACGGCGCGCTGTCCAGCGTTTCATGGGTGGTGAAGTTCCAGTCGTGGGCGAATACCGACATCAACTGCGCCACGATCGGGCCGTCCAGCCGGAAATGCACATCGCTGTTGGTACGGTCGCCGGCCAGCGCGCGCACGAAGGCCGCCCGCACGTTCATGCCGCCGGTAAAGCCGATGCGCCCATCCACCACCAGGATCTTGCGGTGACTGCGCAGGTTGGCGTAGGGCATGCGCAATACGCCCAACGGGTTGGTCATGAAGCGCGCCGTGCGCACGCCGCCACGATGCAGCCTGCGTACGATGGGCGGGCGCGAATACCGGCTGCCGATGGCATCGATCAGTACGCGCACCTGTACACCACGCTCGTGCGCCTCGATCAAGGCCTGGGCCATTTCGATGCCGATGGCGTCGCTGTCGAAGATATAGCTTTGCAGGGCAATGCAATGGCTGGCATCGCGGATGGCCTGCAACATGGCCGGATAGGTCTCGTCGCCGCCGGCCAGCGGGCGCACAGCGTTGCCGCCCAGCAGAGGAAAGCGGCTGATCCTGTCGCCCAGCGTTTTCAGGGACGCGAACTGGGGGCTGGAATAGGGCACTACGTCGTGCACCGGCGACTGGGCGTGGCCGGCGTAGGTCAGCATGGCCTCGTCGCGCTGCTGCGACACCCGTGTCTGGTGGACCCGGTTCACGCCCGCCACGAAATAGAACAACGCGCCGAACAGCGGGGAAAACAGCGCCACGCCCACCCAGCCTATGGCGGCACGCACATCCTGCTTGGTCATCGCGGCATGCACCGCCGCCCCAGTGCCGGCCATCACGCTTACCCCGAACACCAGGTGTGGCCAATATTCGTGCAAAAGCTCTTCGAAGCGATCCATAGAAAACCCGGAAGGAGGTCGCGCCACTGCACTGTTTTCGGTGCCGGCGGATGCGCCAGGATAGCAAGGTGTGGCCGTAGGCGGAACGGGTGGGCCGAAGTGATCGGAATGAAAAAAATATGTTAGAATTCGGCCTCTTTGCAGTTCCAGTGGTGGCTGTAGCTCAGTTGGTAGAGTCCTGGATTGTGATTCCAGTTGTCGTGGGTTCGAGCCCCATCAGCCACCCCAAAAAAATTCAATGAAATCAGGCACTTGGATCTAATCCAAGTGCCTGATTCCATTTGTGTCGTGGAATTTCCAGGGGTGCTGGCCGCATCGCCCTGACAATCTGGCCCCCGATCGGGCCATCGATCAGGCCACCGATCAGGCCCGGTACAGTGCGACCATCTCTTTCAGTCGTTCTACCGCGGCGACCGCGGCCTCGTGGTTCTGGGAAAAATTCAGCCGTATGCTGGACGCCGCAAGGGGGCTGAATTCGGTGCCGGGTGTCACGATCACCGACGCCTGCTGGCGCAGCAGGCGCACGAAATCTTGAAGTGGCACGCTCAGCGCCGGCAGTTGCGGAAAGACATAGCTGCCCGCGTCAGGGCAGCGAAGCATCGCGCCGTCTACAGTGCGCAGGATCGCCAGCAGATCGTCCCGAATCGCCTGGTGCTTTGCGATCCGGTTCTGCATCCAGCCCTCGGGCTCGGCAAACCAGGTATTCAATACGGCCTGGGAATAGCCTGGGGCGCGCAAAGAGACAATTGCCTGGAGCTTTTCCATGCGGTCGATCAAGGCCGGGCTGCCAAAGCCCACGCCAAGGCGGTAGCCACTTAGCGATTCGGTCTTGGACGGCCCCATGATCGTAATCAGGTTTTCGACCGTGCCCCGATGGGCGGCAAAGTGGGTGTACGGCCGCCCGGGATAAACAAGGCGCGAATACAGCTGGTCGACAATCACCGTTGCGCCATATCTGCCTGCCAGGTCGGCGATCGACTCGATCTCTTGCTTCGAGTAGACGACGCCGGCGGGATTGTTCGGGTTGGAAAACAGGAAAGCGCGCGCCCCGGCCTTGAAGGCCTTTTCCAGCTGGCCCAGGTCGAGTCCGGCGCATTCGTCCTGCTGAAGATATTGCATTTGCACCGGCACTACCTCGCCGCCGATGAATTCCACCAGCTTGCGATTTGCGAAGTAGTCGGGTTGCACGATTGCCACCTTGTCGCCGGCAGTTACCGTGGCTGCGATTGCCAGGAATAGTGCTCCCTGGGTGCCTGGCGTAATAATCAGTTCGGTTTCCGCCGCCACGGGCGCGCCGGTGAAAGCGCCAAGGCGCGCAGCAATGATCTCTCTAAGAGCGGCCGCGCCGCGATACTCGGTGTAGGCCTGGCAGCCGCCACGATGCACGCCATCGACGAAGGCTTGCAGGGCGCCCGGCGTGGGGCCGAAGGCGCTCTCGTCGACATCGCCATGCGAGAAATCCACGGGTACACCGGGCAAGGCATCCCCGCGCTGCACGGATTCCAATCCCGCCTTGGTCTGCCTGACTTCTTGTCCAGGGGCGAAGTCAGTCCCGAGTTTCATGAATTTTTCTGCAATCGAGTTCACTTGTCATCCTTGGATAAAAGGGCGGTCATCAGCGAATTGCCGTCAGATGACGCCTGATTCACGGAATCCGGCGATATCCCTGGAACTGAAGCCGGCATCTTTGAGTACTTCATCGGTGTGTTCGCCTCTGGACGGCGTGGCGGTGCGCATTTGCGATGGCGTCCGGCTCAGGGCGAAAGGTTGTCCGACCACATGGATGGAGCCCAGCGCTGGATGGTTCAGCGGCTGTGCAACGCGCAAATGCTTTACCTGAGGGTCGTCAAACACTTCATTGATCCGATGGATCGGGCCGGCGGCCACGCTGCCTTGCTCGAAGACCTTCAGCCAATAAGACGAGGGATGTTTGCGGGTGCGATCGCTCAGCTCCTGGTTGAGGGCGGTTCGATTGCTCGAACGGGATTCCTCGGTGGCATAGGGCTCTTTTGCGTAGAGGTCGTGCGCGCCCATGGCATCGCACAGGCGCTTCCACATCGCCTGCTCTCCGGCCGCAATGTTGATGAAGCCGTCGGCTGTCGGATATACGCCCGTCGGAATGGATGTCGGGTGATCGTTGCCGGCCTGAACCGGAATTTCATTCAGGAAAAGCCAGCGGGCCGCCTGGAAATCCATCATGGAGATCATGGCCTGAAGCAAGGAGACCTGTACCCACTGCCCCTGGCCGGAGTGCTGCCGTTCGATCAAGGCGGTCATGATCGCCAGCGCGCAGTACAGGCCCGCCGCCATGTCGGCCACCGCAATGCCAACGCGCATGGGGCCATGGTCGGGATGCCCGTTGATCGACATCATGCCGCCCAGGCCTTGCACAATATGGTCGAAACCAGGACGTTGGGCATACGGCCCATCCTGTCCGAACCCCGAAATGCTGGCATAGACAATGCGCGGGTTGATCGCCTTCAGCGTCTCGTAGTCGATCCCGAGCCGGTGCTTTACATCCGGCCGGAAGTTCTCTGCCACCACGTCGGCGTCGGCCACCAGGCGGCGGAAAATCTCCAGGCCGCGAGGGTCCTTCAAGTTCAGGGTCAGCGAACGCTTGTTGCGGTGCAGGTTCTGGAAGTCGGGACCTTCTCTCAGGCCGCCCCACCCGTCGCTGACCTCCATGTATTGGGGGCTTTCAATCTTGATGACATCGGCCCCCCAGTCGGCGAACTGGCGCACGCAGGTCGGGCCGGCGCGCACGCGCGTCAGGTCCAGTACACGAATATTGCTCAACGGCCCCTTGCGTTCGCCGTGCTGGGCCCATTCTGCGGTGTCATTGCCGACCGCATCTGATCGTTCCATGTTCAACGTCCTTCAAAGTTCGGCTGGCGCTTGGCCGCAAACGCATCGCGGCCTTCCAGATAGTCTTGGCTTCGGTAGCAAAGGTCGATCAGCCGTTGGGCACGCCGCATATCGCGGTCGGCCTCGGTTTTCTCCTGTTCAATGAAGCCTTGCTTCAAGGCCTTGATCGTCAATGGCGCATTCGACGCAATGAGTTCGGCGTAGGCGATGACTTCTTTCTCGAGCTGGTCCGAAGGCGCGACCCGATGTACCAGCCCGACCCGCAGTGCTTCATCGGCCTGATATCGACGGCCGGTGAAAAAAAGGTCGCGGGCCCGGGCCGGCCCCAGCAAGCGATTGAGCCGTATCTGGCCTTCATACCCATATCCCAGCCCCAACTTGACGGCGGGAATGGCGAACTGGGCCTTTTCATCGCAAATGCGGATGTCGCAACTCGAAGCAAAATCGAGCCCGCCGCCGATGCAGTAGCCGTGGATCATGGCGATAGTCGGTTTTTCGCAGGCATAGACCGCGTTGTAAGAAGCTTCGTTGATGTGGTGATATTGGCGGTTCTGATCGGGGTCGGTACGCACCTGGCCAAACGAGGAAATATTGGAACCCGCGGCGAAGGCACGCTCGCCGACTCCGGTTACCACGATCACCCGGACCGCATCGTCGGCCTGCAGTTCGGCCATCACTTCCGGAACTGCCTGCGCCATTTCCATGGATATGGCGTTGTGCTTGGCCGGGTTGTTGAATGCCATCCAGCCTATCGCGCCTGTCTTGCGGGAAACAATGCCCGTGCTATTCGAACTCATCATTTATCCTTGTTCTGCATCCAGTTATTCATGCGGCGACATCGGCAGGAATGCTGTCGCTGGTCTGCGGCTTCGATACGGCCAGCTGAACGATCAGGCTGCCGGAACCATCGACGATGGAATGCGACTCGGCAGGCAACACCAGCGTGGATGACGTCTCTTGAATAATGGCCGGGCCCTTCACCTCGGCGCCGACCGGCAGCAGCTCCCGGTGGTAGACAGGCACGGATTCGTACCGGCCCCAAGCCCCCACCCAGATATCACGGCGCCCTTGCTCGGCCCGGGCCGCACCGGCGGCAGGCGCCGTGGCATCGAACTCCGCTGCCTGGGCCTGCGCGATGACCGCAACGCGTATGTTCACGATCTCGATATCGCCCCCCGGCGGAACCTGGCCGAACATCTGTCGGTAAGCGGCCTTGAACGCATCTTCGATCATGGCCAGCGCATTCTGGCCATACGGGCCCGTCGGTAGCGTCGTAACCACTTCGAAACCTTGCCCCACGAAACGCAGGTCGGCTGAACGCACGACGCGGGGGGCGGTCTTGCGGTCGGGCAGGGTGGCGTCTACCACGGCCAACGCGTCGGCCTCCAGCGTGGCATAAAGCGCTTCCAGTTCGGCCCCTTTCATCCGGGACAGGCGTCTTGCCACGGTTGCCAGCCTGTCGACACGGGCAGGCGCCATCAGCAGGCCCAATGCCGACGCCACTCCTGCCCCGGGAGGGCAGATCACTCGCTCTACACCGATGCGCCGGGCGACCTCGCAGCCGTGCAACGGTCCGCCTCCTCCGGTCAAGAGCATCGAGAAGCGGCCGGCGGCATGGCCCCGCTCGGCCACGTGCACGCGTGCGGCGCCCGCCATGTTTTCATTGACGATGGAATAGACTCCCCAGGCAAATTCGGGAACCGATACGCCGGCCTTTTCCGCCAACGGCAGCATCGCCGCCACGGCCTTGTCCCGATCCAGGCTGATCGTGCCGCCCGCGAACGTAGCGGGATCCAGGTATCCCAACACCAGATTGGCGTCTGTCACCGTGGGCTGGATGCCGCCGCGGCCGTAGCAGGCAGGGCCGGGAACCGACGCCGCGCTTTCCGGGCCAACCTTCAGCAACCCCAGCGCATCCAGGTGCGCGATGCTGCCGCCGCCCGCCCCGATCTCGATCAATTCGATGGTCGAGATCGAGATCGGCAGGCCGCTGCCCTCGGTAAGGCGCTTTTCCCGGCTGGCCTCGAAGCGGTGCGCGATCAGCGGTTCGCCGCCGTCGACCACCGCCAGCTTGGCCGTGGTGCCGCCCATGTCGAATGCCAGCACGTCTTCGATACCCGAGCGCTGGCCGAAGAAGGCACCCGCCAGGGCACCCGCGGCCGGCCCGGATTCCAGCAGCTGGATGGGCACCCGCTTGGCTTCGTTCACATGGGTCAGCCCGCCGTTGGACAGCATCATGAAGAGCGGCGCGGATATCCCCAGCTTATTGACCTCGTGCATCATCCGGTCGAGATACCCGTCGGCCAGGGGTTTCACGTAGGCATTGGCAACGGTGGTCACGCTGCGTTCGTATTCGCGGATCTGCGGCGAAACCTCTGAAGAAATCGACACGAACAGATCGGGGAATTCCTGCGCAATCAGTGCGCGGGCATGGCGTTCGTGGGCGCCATTGGCATAGGCGTGCAGGAACACCAGCGCGATCGATCGCACGCCGCGGCTTTGCAGTTCACCGGCGCTGTGCAGAACGGCAGCCTCGTCCAATGGCTGCAGCACCGATCCGTCGGGCCCCATGCGCTCGGGAATTTCCAGGCGCAGGTGCCGTGGCACGAGCGGCTTGGGAAGCTCGATATGCAGATCGTAGAGCTCATACTTGTTCTCGCGCGCCATTTCCAGGGTGTCGCGAAACCCCTGTGTCGTGATCAGGCCGGTTGGCGTGCCCTTGCGCTCGATCAGTGCGTTGGTGAACAGCGTGGTGGCGTGGATTACCCGCCCGACGGCAGAGTAGGCAATGCCCTCGCGCTGGAACAACTTGCGCACGCCGCTCACCGCGCCCCGATAGGGTTCACTGGGGGTCGTGAGTTCTTTATGCGAAACAGAGCGGCCGGTTTCGTGGTCATACACCACGATGTCGGTGAAGGTGCCGCCGATATCGATGCCGAGCGAATATTTGGTCTTTGCGTTCATGATGGATGCGGGTCGGGTTAGGTTCGTATCAGGCAGAGACATAAGCATCGAGCCGGTCTCTTTCCAGCTTCTCGGGGCTGCGCCGTCCGGGCAGGCCGTATCCGCCGCCGCCTGGGGTCTTCAGTTCGACCACGCCGTTCGGGCCGATCACTTGCTGGACTTTCGGATTGCAGGTTGCGCCGTCCACCAGCACCTGGCCGGGAGCACCGTCGCCGCCGCCGGCCAAGCCCGCCGGCGCGGCCTCGGGACGGGTGCGTTCCGCCATGAAACTGACCACCATCGGGAAACCCGAGGCGTTCTCGAACTTGATTTCCTGCCCCGTGCCGCCACGGAACTGCCCGTCGCCGCCGCCGTCCTGGCGCAGGCGGCGGTGATGAACCCGCACGGGCAGAAGTTGTTCGATCATCTCTACCGGCGTCGACGAGATATTGCTGGGCCAGGACAGCACATTGATGCCGTCGCGGTGCGCCGAGGCGCCGTAGCCTCCATTCATGAAGAACATGCTGGCGTACGGGCTGCCGTCGTCGCGCTGACCGGCCACATTGGCGCACCATAGCGGCGAACCCACCGTGGCGATGACCTTGTCGGGCATTGCCTCGGCTAATGCGCGCACCACCATCATGGGCAGCATGTGGCCGACCAGGGCGCGGGCCCCGCCGGCCGCGGGCGGTAGCGCGTTCAAGATCGAGCCGGGCGGCGCCGTTACTTCGATGGGCGTGATCACGCCTTCGTTGCCGGCGACATCGGGCAACAGCACCGTGCGCACGCCATAGCAGGTGTACGCCTTGGTATACGCCATGCACACATTGATGGAAGCGGCCACCTGGGGATCGCTGCCGCCGTAGTCGACCAGAATGGATCCATCCTTGACCGTCATGGCCATCTCCAGCCGTATGGGGTCGCCCACGCCGTCGGTGATGGCGCTTTGCCTGTAGACACCTTCCGGGATCTTGCAGATCGCATCGCGCATCGCAGCCTCGGAGCGGCTCTGGATCTCGTGTGCAAGTTCTTCGAGGGATTCCAGCCCGTACTCCTGCATTTGGGCCAGGACCCGCTGTTCGATGCGTTGCAGCGCGGTGAACTGCGCATAGAGATCGCCCATGACCTGGTCCGGAACCCTGACGTTCTTGCGCAGTATCTGTTCGAACACCTTGTCGATGACGCCGCCGCGCATGACTTTCATGATGGGTATCTGCAGCCCTTCTTCGAAGACCGACCGGGCGTCCGCCGAACGGATGCGGCCGCCTATGTCCGGGGCATGCGCCACAGACCCGGCCCAGCCGATGATGCGGCCATCCAGGAAGATGGGCTTGGCAACCGTGATGTCCGGCAGGTGGCCCGTGCCTTGCCAGATATCGTTCGTGATCAACACATCGTCGGGTTGCAGGTCATCTGCGAATTCGGCGATGAAGTGCCTGATCGTCAAGGGCACGGTGTTCAGGAACGACGGAATGCTGTGCGTGGCCTGGGCCAGCGAGTGTCCGCTGGCATCGGCCAGCACGCAGGCGAAGTCGTTGGATTCCCGGACGTTCGTCGAGAACGATGTTCTGACCATGGCAACCGCGGCTTCGTCGACGATGGAAATCAGACGCGCCCATAGAAGCTCCAGCGTGATGGCATCCAGTCGGGTTCTTTGCATGTTTCATCCAGTTCGTTATGGGGCCGACACACCAACGGTGAAGGCATGGTTAATTCTGCATCCGTAAAGCATGGCAAGCCAATGTTTTGATTGACGCACCCTATTCCAAATCGATATGCTTCATGCGCCCCTTTCGATGCCTGGGCAGCATCGGCATAGCGCGCGGTAAGCATCGGAGACACGCATGTCGCCTGACACGGGTAAAGCCCTGCACCAAACGCCACTGGCGCTGAATCACCGCTACATCGAGGCGTTCCGTGCGGTGATGATTCGCGGCACGGCTACCGAAGCGGCCGCGATGCTCCACACGACACAGCCGGTCATCAGCAAGCTGATCGCCCGCTTCCAGCAGGTCAGCGGCATTCGGCTTTTCGAACTGCGCAAAAGCCGCCTGGTGCCGACACCCGAGGCACATATCCTGTTCAGCACCATCGAACGCAGCTACATCGGCCTTGAACAAATCGGCCAGACCCTGGCCGAGCTGCGCGGGCTGCATTCGGGACGCGTGCAGATCGGCTGTCTTCCGTCCATGGGCATGGGCCTGCTGCCCCAGATCGTCCGAACCTTCCTGGACGACCACCCCAGCATCCAGGTCGCAATCGAGACCGTAGATTCGAACCTGGTGCGCAACAGCGTCGCATCGGGGCGCTTGGATATCGGCATCACCATGCGGCAAGTCGATACCGCCGGCACGCATGTCGAGCCGCTGGTGCGGGCCAGGGCGGTCTGTGTGATGTCCGCCGATCATCGGCTTGCCACCAGGAAATCCATCAGCGCGAAAGATCTCGACGGCCTGGCGTACATTGCGGTTTCGCGCAACGACAGCATGCGGGCGGTGCTCGACCAGGCGTTCACCAAGCAGAAATCCACACCTATCGTGGTCGCCGAGACCACCTACGCCATTACGACCTGCATGCTTGCGCTGCAAGGCGTGGGGGTCGGCATCGTCAGCCCGCTGGTTGTCCCGCCACTGCACAAGGCGGGCTTGGTGGCCATACCCTTCTTGCCCGAGGTGCCCATCGAACTGGTGCTGCTGACACCGCTCGATCATCCCTTGTCGCAGGTTGCCCAGGCATTTGTCGCGCGGCTGAAGCTTGCCTGCGAGCAGTTTTCTCAATGCGGTCTCCCGGAGCATCGCCTCGTGTCGTAGCTCTCGAGGCACTACATGCCCAGGTGCGCGCTGTGAATAAGCTTGGTGTATTTCTGGGCTTCGCGCTTGACGAAAGCATTGCTGGTTTCGGCCGTGCCGCCCACGGGGGTGACGCCCAGTTCGGCCCAACGGGATGCCAGGGCGGAAGAATGGACAATACGGTCGATATCGGCGCTGATCTTGCGCCGCAAACCGGGGTCCATGCCCGTGGGCGCGGCAATGGTGTACCAGCCTTGGAACTCGTAGTCGGGCAAGCCTTGCTCGGCCACGGTCGGGATGTCCGGCAGGCTCGAGGCACGCAGGTGTCCCGTCACTCCCAGCGCCTTGACTCGCTTGCTCTTCACAAGCGCCGTGGCGGTCGGCAGATTCTCGAACATGGCTTGAATCTGTTCACCCATGAGATCGGTGCTGGCGGCCGAGCTTCCCCGATAGGGAATGTGCGTGAGCTTCACTTTTGCATCGGCCATGAACAGCTCGCCGGCCAGGTGGGTAGCCGACCCGGGGCCTGCCGACCCGAAATTGATGACCCCGGGTTCCGATTTCGCCAGCTTGATGAAGTCTTGCACGCTGCTGGCCTGCACTGACGGATTGACCAACAGTACGCTGGGGAAAGTGCCGATGATGCTCAGCGTGTCGAGGTCGGTGCTCGGGTCATACTTGAGGTCCGGGTAGATGGCAAACGCCGCCTGTACGGGCTGCAAGCCCACCAGCAGCGTATAGCCGTCCGGACTTGTCTTGGCCACTGCTTCGCTGCCTATATGGCCGCTGGCACCGGGTTTGTTCTCTACGACCACGGGCTGCCCGTAAAGCTCTGAAAGCTGCTGGGCCAGCACCCTTCCCAGCATGTCGGCCGAACCGCCGGCGGCCACCGGAACGACCAGGCGGATGGGCTTGGTCGGGAAATTTCCTGCGTGGGCCAGCACCGGACCGAGCAAGCAGGCGGCAAAGCAGACAAGCATTTTTCTCACGGTATTCCCCTTATCTGGATATTGTCTAGAAGACGTGCGGCACAAGACTCATCTCGTTGCCCCGTTCGTCCCGGCATTGCAATGGCCGGACTTGCGGTTGGATGAGCAGATGTCGTTCACAGATTTTGTGTCATGGCCCGGGCACGGTCCAATTCATGTTTCGCCGCACGGTATTCCCCAACGACATGCACCGACATGCGATGCGATGCACCATCGGGGGGCGGGGAGTGCGCGATGCCTTGGGTCCGGTGCGGGCTTAAGAATCCCGTGCCCGCACCGTTAATGGGCGGTCAACCTCGCCTAAGCAAAACCATGTCGATTTCAGCGATATCCAGCCCCGTTGCTTCCATCCATTTGAATCCGGACGACGACAATCCTGGCGGCTCCGGGCTGGCGCGGATCGGCAAACCGGCCAGTGCAGCGGGCGCCGCGGCGCCACAGGACAAGTCCGTCGACCCGGTGGCAGAGGTCATCAAGCAGTTGCAGGAACGCCTGCGCCAGGTGATGCTGCAGATCCGGCGCCTGCAGGCCAGCAAGATTCCCGAAGAGCAGAAACTGCCGCAATTGCGCGCTTTGAACAGCCAGGCGGTGCAACTGCAGCAGCAGATCACCGCGGCGCAGGAAGAGGCGATGCGCGCAGCCCGTGGCGGGATCACCGCCTGACCCGCACGGCGTGCCTGGCCTGCCGGGCGGGTACTTGAAAACAGGCAAAAAATCCCTGTGATACGATCCCGCCCTGTAACGGCAGCCAGCGCAATGGCGTAGCCCTGGCACAGCCATGACGGCCCCTCGATCGAGGGGCCGTTGGCATTTTGCGCCGCCACTTTTATCGATTTTTCACGCGACGGAGCTTTTCCCTTGCCTGTGTTTTCGCTTTTTCCGGCTGTCCGGATCGACCCGGCCGCCATTTTCGACGACCCCTGATTGACTTCCTGACAGGAGATAGCCGTGTCTACGCTGACGCTGGGCGCGTTCCCCGGGTGGTTTGCCCGCATCATGGAATTGCGCATCGACGTTGACCCCGGTTCATGGAAACTGGATAACGAACTGGATTCGCTTTACCGCCGCATCACCCATCCCGGTGACCGCCTGCACGACATGCCCGAGGTCGAAACCGAAATTCCCGGGCTGGTGCTGCGCTACCGCGAGGCGGACGGAGAGTTCTACGTGTATGTGGTGGACAAGGTGCGCGGCAGGCTGGCCGGCTACACCGTTTTCAACCGCCTGGTCGAGCTCGGGCGGCGTGCCGATCCGCTGCTGCGCGCACCGCATTCCAAGTATGATCCGGCTTACCAGCGCCGCGGCATCGCTGCCGCTGTCTACCGCTGGGCCCTGAATGCGGGGCAGTGCCTGATCACCGGGGCCCGCCAATCGGTTGCGGCACGCGCGTTGTGGCAGTCGTTGGCCAGGCAATACGAATCCGGCTATGTCGAGATACGGCGCAAAGCCATGACGAGCCTGGGGCCGCAGGTGCCCGATCCCGTGCTGCACGACTTGCATACGCGCATGGTGCTGTTGGGGCGGGGCTGGACCTGGCCGACCCTGGCGCAGGCAAGCGGTATGCGCGAGCACGCCTGTCGTGGCAACCGCCACGCTTTTGAAACGAGAGCATTGCGATGAACAAAAGACTGATTCTGGTACAGGCCGCTGCCGCGGCCAGCGCCCTGATGGTTGCCCTGGGCGCGTCGGCCTCGGGAACCCATGCTGGCGGCCATGGCGACAGCCATGGCGCGGCCACGATAGGCAAGCCCGGTGTCGCGGCGAACGTGTCGCGAACCATCGACGTCGACATGACCGATGCGATGCGTTTCACGCCGGATCGCATCGAAGTCAAGGCGGGCGAGACCATCCGCTTCAACGTGATCAATTCGGGCCGGATCCGGCACGAGATGGTGCTGGGCACGGAACAAGACCTGGGCGACCACTACCAGATGATGCTCGATGATCCCGGCATGCGGCACGACGAGCCGAACTCGATCTCGCTGGCGGCTGGCCAGGCAGGCGACATGGTGTGGCACTTCGATAAGGCAGGGCAGGTACGCTTCGCCTGCCTGGAGCCGGGCCACTATCCGGCAGGGATGAAAGGGGTGGTCTTGATCAAATGATGGGCAGGTTCGTTACAAAACTTATCGGGCTTGTGACGGAATGCAGGGTATGCTGGCCCCAGAGAGGGCCTTCGAGTGCATCAGAACAATTTGATCTACAAGGGGTATCGGCTGACGGCCAAAGTCGCGCGGGGCAACCCCGACACCATGGCAAACACGCCGAGCTCCCCCGTCTTTACTGCATCGGTGTTTGTAGTGCAGGCTGATTCCGTACAGGAACATGGCGACGAATACGTGGTGCCCAGCTTTGCCAACGGCGATTTCGTGTACAGCCCGCGCGAGGCCGTGCACGAGGCGATCAGCCATGGCTGCGCGATTGTCGACGCGTTGACCGGAGTCGTCAGCTAGGCAGGGACCATGCAATAGAACAGGTGTCCGGCACGCAAGCGCCCGACACCTGCCCGTGTCAGCGGCGCCCGCATGGGCCCCCGCCGGTCAGTCGGCGAAGATCTCCGCCCAGCTGCGAGCCTTGCCCAGCGGGCGTACCGTGGCCGATTGCTCCAGAATGGACACCGCTTTGTTGAATTCCTCGGCCGATGCGCCGTCTTCCAGGATGACCAGGCGGCTGTTGGCCGAATCGGCCATTTTCACGTCGGCCATCTTGCCGTGGGTCTGGTAGACCTGCGTCCAATCCATTCTCTTGCCGGCTTTCAGCGCAATCGGTTCGATGTAGGTCAGCGCCGCGCTCGTGGCGCCGCGCACGGCATAGGCGAAATCTGCCCGGTGGCCGCTGCTGCCTTGCGCCTTGGCGCCCAGGACCAGGCGGTCGCCCACCGCTTCGGCCAGGGTGCGGCCTACCTCGGCGCGAAAGCGCAAGCGGCTGAATTTGGGCATCCATTGCCCGCACTGGAAGCTGAGCGCCGTGGTGAGCTTGACAGCTTCCCACAGGGCATCCTGCAATTGCCCGGCGGGGCCGCTGGCGACGATGGCGCCGGTCTTGTCGAAACGCGCCAGGCCGAGCCCCGGAGCCTGGTTCAGTTGCTCTAAACGCTTGGCGTTCAGGTCGACTCCGTAGGCGGCGGCATGCATGGCGGCTTCGCCCGCGTCGGTCAGGTAGAACGAGTGATCGTCGGGCTGGGCGATGAAAAATGCCGCGTGCTGGCCATCCAGCCCCATGGCGACCGGGGTCACGGCGCGCACGGCGCGTTCGCCGGCCGGCAGGACGGTCCATCCGGCAGCTTGCAGGAATGCGGTCATAGCAGCAATTCGATCTGGCGGCCCTTCAGGGGGTGGGCGAATCCCCCCGCCAGGACCAGGTTGGCCTGCCGCAGGAAATAAGGGATCAGGGCGGCAATGTCTTGCAACGGCGGTACCACGGGCTCGGCATAGCCCTCGCCGTCGTCATGCCACACGTGCCGGTGCGTGCGTTCGGCAAGCACGCCCCGATAGTGCGGCCGGCCGCGGCCGACCAGGCTGGTGTGGAAGGTATCGCCGGTATCCACGCCCACGACGCGGTGCGGGCCTACGAACAGGCTGGCCGAACAGGTTTCGGCCATGGCGATGACGGCCTGGCCATGCACGGCCGTGCGGGCGGGCCGGTAAATGGCGCGAAAGATGATGTCGTCGCGGGCTTCGCCGCGCAGCCGGCAGGCCGAACAGAATTCCAGCCACTGGGCGTGGCCGGCGGCGGGGCGGGGCGCCCAGGCAACCGGCTTCACGGTTTCTTTGGGCTCGGCCAGGATGTCGCGCACTTCGGCCGGGGTGATAAGGGGGGCTTGCGTATTGGCCATGGGCCGCTGTCTTGTCGTCTTGGTCTTGTCCGGGCGGGCCGGCCCTGGGGGGCCGGCGCGATGGCGGGCATCGCGAAGGGGCGTAATCTTACAAGAATGCGGCGGCCCAGGGGCCGCCGCGCGGTTTCAAAGCGTGTCGGTCGAGAACGTATCGCACTGGCGCAGGTCGCCGCTGTCGAAGCCGCGCTTGAACCAGCGCACGCGTTGCGCCGACGAGCCGTGGGTAAAGGCATCGGGCACCACGTAGCCTTGGCTTTGCTTTTGCAGCGTGTCGTCGCCGATGGCGGTGGCTGCGTTCAGGCCTTCTTCGATGTCTCCGCTTTCCAGGATGTTGCGAGCCTGGTCGGCTTGCCGGGCCCATAGGCCGGCGAAGCAGTCGGCCTGCAATTCCGTGCGCACCGACAGGGCATTGGCCTGGCCCGGATTGCGCTGGCGCAGCTTGTCGACCTGGTCGGAGATGCCAAGCAGGTGCTGCACATGATGGCCGACCTCGTGCGCAATGACATAGGCCTGGGCGAAATCGCCCGGCGCGTTCAGGCGGCGTTCCATTTCGTCGAAGAAGCTGAGGTCGATGTAGACCTTGCTGTCGGCCGGGCAGTAGAACGGCCCCATGGCGGCCTGGCCCGTGCCGCAGGCGGTGGGAGTGGCGCCGCGGAACAGCACCAGCCTGGGCGCGACGTACTCGCGATTGAGGTTCTGCTGGAAGATGGCACCCCAGGTGTCCTCGGTTTCGCCCAGCACCTGGGCCACGAAGCGCGCCTGCGGATCGTTGGCCGGCGGCGGGCTGGCCTGCTGCTCGGTGGGGGCCGGCCCTTCTTCGGCCATTTGCAGCACGACCGACGGATCGACGCCAAAATAGATGGCCACCAGCGCCAGCACGACCGTACCGATGCCGATCGAGCCGCGCCCGCCCAGGCGTGGGCCGCGTGAGCGGCGATCTTCGACATTCCGGCTTTCCCGCGAGTCACCCATGCGCATGTTGTTTCTCCTGAGCAAGCGCCAAGGATGCTAGGATAAACCCATGGCCCTATTCTTCTCCATTCATCCCGATAACCCGCAGCCCCGGTTGCTGAAACAGGCGGCCCAATGGCTGAGCGACGGCGGCCTGGTGGCGGTGCCTACCGACTCCAGTTATGCGGTGGTGGCCCACCTGGATGACAAGGCGGCCGCCGATGCGCTGAGACGCCTGCGGGGCCTGGACGAACGCCACCACCTGACACTGCTGTGCCGCGACCTGGCCGAAATCGGCCACTTCGCGCGCGTCGACAACCGCCAGTACCGGCTGTTGAAGGCCGCGACGCCCGGCCCCTGGACTTTCATCCTCGAGGCCACGCGAGAAGTCCCGCGCCGGGTATCGCATCCCTCGCGCAAGACCATCGGCATTCGCGTGCCCCAGCACGCCGTCACCCTGGCGTTGCTCGAACAGGTGGGCGCGCCGCTGCTGTCGACCACGCTCATTCCCACGGGCGAAGACGACGCCCTCAACGACGCCGAGGAAATCCGCGAGCGCTATGCGCACGAACTGGCTGCTGTCATCGACGCCGGTGCCTGCCCGCAAGCGCCAACCACTGTCATCGACCTGACCGGCACCGAACCCGCCGTGCTGCGCCGCGGCCGCGGCGACCCCACCACGCTGGGCCTGGCCTGAGCGCAGCCTTCCGGCCGGCATGCCGCCGGTGTTTGTTTTTTGCCGTAGGGCCGCCCCAAGGCAAAGCACCCCGACTGGGGCAGCAGGCCGAAGCGCGGCGCGGGGTGTTTTTTTCGCACAGGTACAATCCGGCAAGCCTATGACCGACCTTATCCAGACCATCGCGATCTACGCGATCCCCGTCATCTTCGCCATCACGCTGCACGAGGCGGCGCACGGCTATGTGGCGCGCATGCTGGGGGACCCGACGGCCGAGCAGGCCGGGCGCATCACTCTGAACCCCATGAAGCATATCGACCCGATCGGCACCTTGCTGGTGCCGGTGGGCATTCTGCTGATGTCCAAGCTGATGGGCGGGCCAGGCATGCTGTTCGGCTGGGCCAAGCCGGTGCCGGTCGATTTCGGACGGCTGCGCCGTCCCAAGAAAGACATGCTCTGGGTGGCGCTGGCCGGGCCGGCGGCCAACCTGTTCATGGCCATTCTGTGGGTCATTTCGATGCGCCTGTACCTGGCGGGCGGCATCCAGGAAGGCTATTGGTACCAGATGGCCATGGCGGGCATCAATGTCAACCTGGTCCTGATGGCCCTGAACCTGTTGCCGATACCACCCCTGGACGGCGGGCGCATCGTTTTCAGCCTGCTGCCCAACCGGCTGGCCTGGCAGTATTCGCGCATCGAGCCCTATGGCCTGATGATCGTATTGCTGCTGTTGGTTACCGATGTGCTCTGGATGCTGATGCAGCCCATTCTGCAATTGGGGACGGCCATCGTCACCTGGTTCTTGTAAGGCCCAATATCCGTTAAACTCGGCGATTCGACTGACTCAGTTCATCGCCCGGGGCCTGTCGTCCTGGGCCCCGGAGCCCTCTTTTTCATGGCATCCTCCGCCGAAACACTCAATTTCCAGGGCAGCATGGTGGCGCTGGTCACCCCCATGCAACCCGATGGCAGCCTGGACTACGCTGCCTACCGGTCGCTGATCGACTGGCATATTTCCGAAGGCACCGACGCGCTGGTTGTCGTGGGCACCACGGGCGAATCGCCCACGGTGTCCATGGACGAGCACGCCGAACTCATCCGCGTGGCAGTCGAACACGCGGCCGGCCGCATTCCGGTGATCGCCGGGGTGGGCGCCAACTCTACCGACGAAGCCATCCACCTGTCGCGCCATGCCAAGGCCGTGGGTGCCCAGGCCGGCCTGTCGGTGGTTCCGTATTACAACAAGCCTTCCCAGGAAGGCCTGTACCGGCATTTTCGCGCCATCGTCGAAGCGGTCGACCTGCCCACCGTGCTGTACAACGTGCCGGGCCGTACCGTGGCCGACATGTCCAATGAAACCGTGCTGCGCCTGGCGCAAGTGCCAGGCATCATCGGCATCAAGGACGCCACCGGCGATATCGGCCGCGGCGCGCTGCTGATGCGCGAGGCGCCCGCCGGCTTCCAGGTCTTCAGCGGCGACGACCCCACCGCCACGGCGCTCATCCTGTTGGGCGCGCGCGGCAATATTTCTGTTACGGCCAACGTGGCGCCGCGGCTCATGCACGATCTCTGTGCCGCCGCGTTGGCGGGCGACGTAGTCCGGGCGCGTGAACTTAACGCGCGCCTGGCACGTCTAAACAAGGCCTTGTTCATTGAGGCCAATCCCATTCCTGTGAAGTGGGCGCTGGCTCAGATGGGCCGTACTGCACAGGGTTACCGGCTGCCGCTGGTGGAACTGGGCTCGCAGCACCACGACACGGTGCGCTGCGCGCTCCAGGAAACGGGCCTGCTCTAAAAGTGAGGATGCGTATGAACCAACGTCATGCCGCCACGTCGGCATTGATGGCCCTGGCATTGCTGGCTGGCTGCAGCGATGTGAATGAATTGCTGGGCAACGAAGAATCTGTCGATTACAAAAGTACGCAGCGCGGCGAACCGCTCAGCATCCCGCCGGACCTGACCCAGGCTTCCAGCGATCCGCGCTACCGTGCACCTGCCTCGGGCAGCACCACGTATTCGCAATACCAGCAGCAAGGCCAGCAACAAGTGGCTACCGCCACGCAAACCAGCAATGTGCTGCCCCAGCGCGACGACATGCGTGTCGAACGCGACGGCGACCTGCGCTGGCTGGTGGTTGATCGTCCGCCTGAAGAAGTCTTCCCCAAGGTGGTCGATTTCTGGACCGAAACCGGCTTTACCGTCGCCACCAACAACCCGAAGGCGGGCCTGGTGGAAACCAACTGGGCGGAAAATCGCGCCAAGATCCCTGAAAGCTGGCTGCGCCAGGCCTTGGGTGCCGTGCTGGATACCGCCTGGGATAGCGGCGAACGCGAGAAATTCCGTACCCGCGTCGAGCGCGTCAATGGCCGCACCGAGATCTACATCTCGCACCAGCAAATGCTCGAGAAGCGGGTGGGTCCCGACGAAGCCCAGGTTCAATGGGAAAACGGCAGCGAAGACCCGGGCCTGAATGCCGCCATGCTGGCGCGCCTGATGGTGTACCTGGGTACCGATGTCGACAGCGCCCGCAAGCTGGTGGCCCAGGCCGAGGCAGCGCCCCAGGCGCCGCTGGTGCAGGACGTGCGCGCCGACGGCGCGATGCTGGTGGTCGACGAGTCCTTCGACCGTGCCTGGCGCCGCGTGGGCGTGGCACTGGATTCCGGTGGTTTCGCGGTGGATGACCGCGACCGTTCGGCGGGCGAATACTTCGTGCGCTATGTCGATACCGACACCGGTGCCCAGCAAGACCAGCCCGGCTTCTTCAGCCGCCTGTTCTCGGGCGACAAGAAGGCCCAGGCCGCGCAATACCGTATCCATCTGGTCCAGAACGGCTCCCAGACCCAGGTTACGGTGCTCGACTCTGGCGGCCAACGCGACAATAGCTCCACGGCACAACGGCTGCTCAGCGTCCTGAAAGACAAAATGACCTGATCCGCCGGGCGTGCGCCCATGAAAAAGGCCGCGACATTGCTGTCGCGGCCTTTTTTTGTCCTGCCGGCCAGAATAACTGGCCGGAAACTATCAGGACGCCGGAGCGGCTGCACCACCCGAACCGCCGGTACCTTCGGAACCGCCGCCAGGAGCGGGCGTGGTCGAGCTACCCGGCGCCGGCGTGGTGGGTTCCGGCGTGGTGGGTTCCGGCGTAGTCGGAGCCGGGCTGGAGGGCGCCGGCATGGTGGTGGACGGCTCGGAGCCGGCGGGGCTCGCGGTGTCTTCCTTCTTGTCGCAAGCGGTCAGCGCGACGGCAACTACCGAAGCAAGAATCAAGGTTTTGCTGATCATGTTGAGACTCCTGTTAGATGACGATCATGCGGCCCATTAAGGGGAAACCAGTGTCCCGTTAGGGGAAACCAGTAGTCAGGCTACAGGAATCAGCATGGCGCTGGCGTGTGGAAATTAAAGCGGTCGCATCCAGGACGTAACAATCTTTACTTATAAGTGTGGGAGATTTCTTAATGTTTCAGCGCGAGCGTATACCTTAGCGTTCTGTGTGACATGGACACGAATTAGTGTCCGGATCGTGCAAAATCCCAGGCATGCCGCCCTGGGGGCAAGACCAGGTGTGGTTTATGTGTCACAGGCTGGCGCGGTAGTGTAGCCAGCCCGCATCCAGCCAATCGGCCAGGCATTCCCGCGCGAGGTCGCCCAGGCGCCGGCTGCGTGGATCGGCGCAGTCCAGGTGGCGCGCATCAGCCAGTGCCCGCAGGGCGGCGTCGGCGGCAACCGGCGCTGTTTCGCCATTGATGAATAATTGGCGGCCCCGGTAGAGCATGCGGGTGCGGCGGTCGAGTTGCAACGCACCGCTTTCCGGCCAATCGGTTAGCAGATCGACATCCGCGCCGGGCGAGGGGTCGAACACGGCCAGGTTGCTGGGTTCGGTCAGCCAGCAACCCAGGAAGCGCGACGCCAGGGCGTCGTCGAAGCGCACCTTGGCCAGGGTATCGAGCGTGGCTTGCACCAGGCCGTCCGGCAGGGCTGCGGGCGTGTCCACGGCAGGCTGGCCGGGATCGCGATACAAGGCATCCAGGCGCGGGCCGGGCAGCGGCGGTTCGCCGTACGGGCCGCCCAGCAGGCCAATGCGTGCCATGGCCTGGTCGGCGGCGGCTTCCAGCAGCCCGCGCGCCAACACGGCCTGGGTGGGCGCGCGAAAACCGATAGAGATGGTCATGCAGCCGTCGCCCACGGCGATGCCGTCGTGGGCAGCCTGCGGCGGCAAATACAGCATGTCGCCCGGTTCGAGCACGACATCGTGCTCGGGAGTGAAGTTGCCCAGTATTTTCAGGGGCAGGCCGGGTTGCAGCGACAGGTCTTTCTGGCGTCCGTAGCGCCAGCGGCGTCGGCCGGCCGCTTGCAGCAGGAATACGTCGTAGCTGTCGAAATGCGGCCCCACGCCGCCGCCGTCGGCCGCCACGCTGATCATGATGTCGTCGAGCCGTGCGTCGGGAATGAAGCGGAACTGCTGCAACAAGGCCGACACCGCATCACTGTGCAAGTCCACGCTTTGCACCAGCAGCGTCCAGTCGGGCTCGCCCGTCTGGGGCAGGCGCGCGAACGGGCCTTGTTCCATTTGCCAGGCGCCATCCTCGCGCCAGATCAGGCGCGATTCGACATCATCGCGGCGGGCCAGTTTTTTCAGGGTCGCGATGTTCAGCGGCGGCTTGAAGCCGGCAATGGCCTGCCGGATCAACAGGGGCTTGCGCTGCCAGTGGCGGCGCATGAAGTCCGCCGGGCTGAGCCCGCCGAGCAGCGGCAGGGGCTGTTGGGGTTTCATGGCAGGCAGGCCTTCAGGCGATACAGTGCGTCCAGCGCTTCGCGCGGGGTCAGGCTGTCGGGGTCGATATGGGCAAGCTCGTCGCGCAGCGCGTCCAGGGCGGCGGATGCGTCGGACTGGTCATGGGCGGCGCCGGCCTGGGCATCGGCATCGATGGCCGCGGTGAACAGGCCCAACTGCGGGGTGGGCGCCCCTTGGGCTTCCAGCCGTTCCAGTTCGCGAGAGGCGTGCCGGATCACGGCCGCCGGCACGCCGGCGCGTTGCGCCACCTGGATACCGTAGCTGCGGCTGGCCGGGCCGTCGCGTACCTCGTGCAGGAACACAATGCCGCCGGCCGATTCGGCCGCAGCCAGGTGGACATTGGCCGCCGTGGGTTGCTCGGCCGGTAGTCGGGTCAGTTCGAAGTAGTGAGTAGCAAACAGCGTCAGCGCGCGGTTGTGCGTGACCAGGCGCAACGCGATGGCCCACGCCAGCGCCAGGCCATCGTAGGTGGATGTGCCGCGCCCGATCTCGTCCATCAGTACCAGGCTGTGCGGCGTACTGGCAGCCAGGATGGCGGCTGCCTCGGTCATTTCCATCATGAAGGTCGAGCGCCCGCCGGCCAGGTCGTCGGCCGCGCCGATGCGGGTGAAGATGCGGTCCAGCTTGCCGATGACGGCGCGCTGGGCGGGCACGAAGCTGCCGGTGCGCGCCAGCAGCGCAATCAGCGCTACTTGCCGCATGTAGGTGGATTTACCGCCCATGTTGGGGCCGGTGATCAGCAGCATGCGGCGGGTGGGATCCAGGCGGCAGCCGTTGGGCGTGAAGCGCTCGATGGTGCGTTCCACCACCGGATGGCGTCCGGCCTCGATATCGATCTCGGCCTGCTCGGTGAGTTCTGGCGCCACCCAGCTGTGGCGCCGGGCATGTTCGGCCAGGCCGGCCAGGGTGTCCAGTTCGGCCAGGGCACCCGCGCAATCGGACAGCGGCCGCACGTATTCGGCCAGCGCGTCGAGCACCTGTTCATACAGCCATTTCTCGCGGGCCAGCGATCGGTCTTGCGCCGACAGCACCTTGTCTTCCCAGGACTTGAGCTCGGGGGTGATGTAGCGCTCGGCGTTCTTCAGCGTCTGGCGCCGGCGGTAGTCTTCAGGCACCTTGTCGGTCTGGCCCTTGGTGACTTCGATATAGAAGCCATGTACGCGATTGAACTCGACCCGCAGGTTGCCAATGCCGGTACGCGCGCGTTCGCGGGCTTCCAGTTGCACCAGGAAGTCGCCGCCGTCGGCGGCCAGCGCGCGCAATTCGTCGAGATCGGCGTCGAAGCCGGCGGCGATGACGCCGCCGTCGCGTATGGCCACCGCCGGCTCTTGCGCGATGGCGCGGCCCAGCAGTTCGGCAACGGCGGGATCGGGCGCCAGGTGCGCGGCCAGTTCGGCCAGGCGGGGCGAGGTTTCCAGCGGCGCCACCAGTGCGCGCAGGGCGGGCAGGGCGATCAGCGCGTCGCGCAGGCTGGCCAGTTCGCGCGGGCGCACCGAGCGCAGCGCCAGCCGCGATGCGATGCGTTCGACGTCGGGAAAGGCATCCAGCGCGTCGCGCAAGGTTTCCAGCAGGCCTGCCGCGCCAAAGGTCTGCGCGATGTCCATGCGGCCGGCCAGCAAGGCCGAAATGGCTTGCTGGCGCGCCAGCGCGGGGGCGTTGTCGCGCAGCGGGTGATGCAGCCAGCGCCGCAGCAGGCGGCTGCCCATGGGGGTGCGGCAGCCGTCGAGCAGCGAGAACAGCGTGGGCGACTCTTCGCCGCTCAAGGTCTGGGTCAATTCAAGATTGCGGCGCGTGACCGGGTCCATCAGCACATACTGGCCAGGCCGATCGACGGCGATGCCCTGCACGTGGGCGAGCGCCTGCGATTGCGTGCGCGCCGCATAGCGCAGCAGCGCGCCGGCCGCGCAGATGGCGGCCGGCATGTCGTCGACGTCGAAGCCGGACAGGGTATCGGTCTTGAAGTGCGCCAGCAGGTGCGCACGGGCGCCGTCGCTTTCGAAATGCCAGTCGGGCACGCGCGTGCGTGCTCCCTCGAACGCCAGCCCCAGCTCGGTGCTTTCGGCGACCACCAGTTCGGCGGGGGCGATGCGGTGCAATTCGGATTCGAGTTGGGCGGGCGCGCACTCGGTAACGCGGAATTCGCCGCTGGCCAGGTTCAGCCAGGCCATGCCGGCGCGCAGGTTACGGGCCTTGCCGCCCATGAATACGGCGGCCAGGGCGCGATCGGCCTTGGCCGGCAGCAGGGCTTCGTCGGTCAGTGTGCCGGGAGTGACGATGCGTACGATGCGCCGCTCTACCGGCCCCTTGGCGGCGGCCGGGTCGCCGATCTGTTCGCAGATGGCCACCGATTCGCCCTGGCCGACCAGGCGCGCCAGGTACTGTTCCATGGCGTGCACCGGCACGCCCGCCATGGGAATGGGGGCGCCGTTGGAACTGCCGCGCTTGGTCAGCGTCAGGCCCAGCAGGCGCGCGGCGCGCTCGGCGTCTTCATAGAACATTTCATAGAAATCGCCCATGCGGTAGAACAGCAGCAGCGGCCCGGCCTCGGCTTTCAGGCGCAGGTACTGCTGCATCATGGGGGTGTGGGCGTTGGTTTCGGGTTTGGTCATGAAGGTACTGATGGATGGGTCTTGCCGAATGATGCCGTGATGCCGATGCCGGCGAAACGGCGATGCACGGGCCGTGTCGGAGGCCCGGGGTAACCCTGGATTGTATCGGTACGAGCCGCTGCACAGGTGCGTTCGCCGCCGTCCCGCCTGACCACGATGTTGTTACCGGGCATGGCCGTCAGCGTCTGGCGCGCAAAGCAGTTTTCGTACTACGGAACGGAACCACTGGTGCCCGGGGTCGATATGGCAGCGCTCATGCCATACGGATTTTGCCGTGATGACCCCGGGGTCGAAGGGCAAGGGCAGGCACTTGATGTAGGCAGGGCTGCCCAGCAGGCGCGATGTCCATGCCGGCACGCTCATCAAATAATCGCTTTGGCGCAATATTGCGGGGCCGGCCAGAAAATGCGGCAACCGGATCACTATGTTCCGTTCCCGGCCCATGGCCGCCAGCGCCTGCTCGACCACGCCCGGGCCCCTGCCCGGTGGATCGACCACTACGTGAGTAGCCTCGAGATACTGCTTCAGCGACAAGGACGCGTGGATGGTGGAGTGATCGGCCCGCAGCATGCAGACATAAGGCTGGTCGAAAAGACGGTCTTCGTGGAAATCGGCTTTGTCGGCCGGAAATGTTCCTATCGCGATATCCGCCACGCCGTGCGCCAGGGCTTCGTAGTGGTCGCCCGATGCAAGATGCAGAACGTTCAGCGTGACATGCGGCGCGTGGCGGCTCAGATAGTCAAGCAGCTGGGGGATATAGCTGAGCTCACCGATTTCCGACAGTATCAGCACAAAATTGCGCGCATCGATGGAGGGGTCGAAGGCCCTGGCGGATTGGAATGTGTTCATCGCCAGGGCGATTGCCTCGCCCAGGGGCGCGATCATGGCCGACGCGGTGGCCGTCGGCAGCATGCCTTTGCTGGTGCTGATGAACAGCCTGTCGTTGCACAGGCCCCGAAGACGGCCAAGTGCATGGCTGACGGACGATTGGGTCAGGCCTAGTTGATTTCCTGCCTCGGTGACGCTGCGGCAGCGAGCCACCGTGAGAAAAATACGGATCAGATTCAAATCGAAATTTTCGGGTCTCATGAATGCCATCCATACCTGCTATGGGGAAAATACATTGGACTCGAGCAGAGTACGAAATCTAGAATTTGTCTGCTTTCAGCAGGGGGGCGGGAGTGAATGGACAGAGCCATCCTGGGCCGTGTGCCATGGGACCTGCCGAATGCGGTGACGGCCATAGTGCCTCTGCGGCATGCGCCGCGCACGCGAAAAACAGCAGCCGAGCATCGAAGGAGCCTCATGCAAAGACGAACCTTTTGCCTTTCCGCCGCCGTTGCGCTGGCCGCCCCCTGGAGCCATGCCAGCGAGGCCTATCCCAATCGGCCGGTGAAGGTGGTCATGCCTTACACCGCCGGCGGAGGGGGCGACGTCGTGCTCAGGCCCGTTACTGCCAAACTGTCTACCGCGTTCAACCAGCCCGTCCTGATCGAACACAAGCCGGGCGCCGCCACCATGATCGGTACCGAGTACGTGGCCAGGTCCAAGCCCGACGGCTATACCCTCTGCCTGGTGACCGACTCGCACATCAGCAACCCGCTGTACCACAAGAATATTCCGTACGATGCCTTCGCGGACTTCGCGCCGGTGAGCCAGCTGGTGAGCGTGCCGCTGGTCCTGGTGACGCATCCCTCCGTTCCGGCGCAGAGCACGGAAGAACTGGTGGCCTACGCCAGGAAGAACCCGGGCAAGCTGGCCTACGCGTCGCTGGGCCTGGGCGGGCCGCATTACATGGCCATGGAGTGGTTCAAGAACGTGGCTGGCATCGACATGCTGGACGTGCCTTACCAAGGTACCAACCAATTGATCACGGCGGTGATCGGGGGGCAGGTCCAGGTGGCGTTCGCCGGCGCCTCTACGGCATTGCAACATGCCAGGCAAGGCCGGATGAATGCCCTGGCGGTGTCCACCAGCCACCGGTTGCCGATGGCCGACCATGTGCCGACGATTGCCGAGGCGGGCTATCCCGAGTACGAATTCATGGCGTGGCATGGGATACTGGCACCCGCCGGCACGCCATCACGGATTGTCGACCTGTTGTCCGCGGAGATCGGGCTCACCATGCGTTCCTCCGAGATAAGCGAGCGCCTGGTTTCCATCGGGCTGATTCCTTCCCCATCGACACCTGCCGGGTTCGCGGCCAAGCTGCGGCGCGACGAAGCGCTCTACCAGCGCCTGGCCGGGATCACCAATGCAACCCAGTCCGAGTGAATACATGAGTTCACCCCACCAAGCGTCCGCTGCATCCACACATTTCTACGAGCCATCCAAGGGGCACCGGCTGCCGCACTCGCCGTTCAAGGCCATCATCGCGCCCCGGCCCATAGGATGGATTTCCACCATCGACCTGGAAGGCCGGGTGAACCTCGCCCCCTACAGCTTCTTCAACGCGATGAACGAGTCGCCGCCGATCCTGGGTTTCTGCACGATGAGTCGCAAGGACACGATGCGCAACATCGAAGCCACCGGTGAATTCGTTGCCAACCTGGCCACCTATGACCTCGCGGAGCAAATGAATCTTTCCGCCGCGGCCGTACGCCCGGACGTGGACGAAATGCAACTCGCCGGCCTGGCCGCGGCGCCATCCGTGATGGTCCGTCCGCCGCGCGTGGCGGACGCGCCCGCAGCGCTGGAATGCCGGATGCTGAACATCACGCAGTTGAAAGACCTGGATGGCAAGCAGCTGGACGTGTTCCAGATCTCGGGCCAGGTCGTGGGCGTGCACATCAATGCCGAGTACCTGGTCGACGGCATCTTCGACACCGCGAAGGCGCGTAATCTTGCGCGGTGCGGCTACAGGGGCTTTTATGCGTCCGCCGACAAGCTCTTCGAGATGACCAGGCCCAGCGATGCGTTCGCGGCGGCCCAGGGTTGACGGCCAGGCCAGCTAGCGGTAGCGGTCGACGAGCTGGACCAGGCGTTCGACGGCCCGGATTGCCGCTGCGTGGTTTTGGGAAAAATTCAGGCGAATGCTATCGGTGCCATGTGGGCTGAATTCGGTGCCAGGGGTAACGGTTACGCCGGCCTGCTGGCGCAGGATGCGCACGAAGTCATGCAGCGATACCGCCAGCGCGGGTAGCCGCGGGAACAGGTAGCTGCCTGCCTCGGGGGCGCGTACCGACAGGCCTTCGACCTTGCGCAGCACCTTGAGCAGGTCGTCGCGGATGGCCTGGTGCCGGGCGATGCGTTCCTGCAGCCAGCCTTGGGGTTCGTCGAACCAGGTATGCAGCACGGCCTGGCAGTAGCCGGGGGCGCGCAGCGAGACGATGGCCTGGAGCTTTTCCATGCGATCGACCAGGCGCGCGGCGCCAAATGCGATGCCCAGCCGGTAACCGCTGAGCGATTCGGTTTTCGACGGCCCCATGATGGTGACGACGTTGCCGGCCGCGATTCCGCTGGCGCGCAGGTGCGTGTAGTGGGCGCCGGAATAAAGCAGCCGCGAATACAACTGGTCGACAATGACGACGGCACCGTGCCGGTCGGCCAGCGCCGCGACCTGCGCGATTTCGTCGGGCGAATAGATGACGCCCGTGGGGTTGTTGGGGTTGGAGAACAGAAAGGTCTTGGCCCCCGATTTGAAGGCCTGTTCGAGTTGGGCCAGGTCCAGACCGGCACGCGTGGTGTGGCCCAGGTAATCCAGCTCGACCGGCACGATCTGGCCGCCCAGGAATTCGACAAGCTTGCGGTTGGCAAAGTAGTCGGGCCGCACGATCGCGACCTTGTCGCCGGCGGCCACGGTGGCTGCGATGGCCAGGAACAGCGCACCCTGCGTGCCCGGGGTGATGATCACCTCGTTCGCGCCCGAGACCGGCTGGCCTGTGAACCGCGCCAGCCGCGTCGCCACTTGTTCGCGCAGGGCGGCGCCGCCACGGTACTCGGTATAGGCCTGTTCGCCGCCGCGCTCGACGCCTTGCACGAACTGTTCCAGCGAACCGGGCGTGGGGGCGAATGCGTCGGTGTTCACGTCGCCATGCGAGAAGTCCACGGGCGTGCCGGGCAAAGGCTGGCCGCGCAGCATCCGGGCCAGGTCGCCGCCGCTTTGGCGGACTTCCTGGCCGGGGGCGTTATCGGTGGATAGCCTGGCGAATTTATCGTCGATCGTGCTCATGCATGTCTCCTTATATGTCTCGAATCATTCAGCCTTGGCCGCGCCGGTGTTCCCAGACGCCGGGCGTGACCAGATGGGCCGGCCGCCGGCCTTGCAGCGCGTCGATGACCTGGCCGGCCACCGCGCAGGCGGTGCGCGCCAGCGCCTCTTCGGTACTGCCGCCCGCATGAGGGGCCAGCACGACCTGGGGCATATGCAGCAGCGGATCGTCGGTGGGCGGCGGTTCGTGGGCAAACACGTCCAGGCCGGCGCCGCCCAGCCGGCCCGATGCCAGGTGGCGGGCCAGGGCGGCATCATCGACCAGGCCGCCGCGTGCGGTATTGATCAGGATCGCGCCGGGTTTCATGGACGACAGCAGGGCATCGTCCAGCAGGGGGCCGGCCCCTGGGCGCGATGGACGATGCAGTGAAAGAATGTCGACACCGCCGACCAATGCCGCCAGGCTGTCGACCGCGACGCAGCCGGCCGCCGCGATATCGCCTGGCGGCACCGACGGGGAATGCACGCGGACCGCCATGCCGAAGCCGCCCACCGCCATGCGCGCCAGCAGGCGGCCGATCTGGCCGAAGCCGACGATGCCCAGGGTCAGGCCCGACAGTTCGCGCAGGCCGGGCTCGTAGCGGATGTTCCAGTTGCCGTTGCGAACGGCATGGTCGAATGCCACTGTGCGCTTGACCAGCGCCATCATCATCGACAGGGCCAGTTCCGCCACCGAGTGCGCGTTCGCGCCGGGCGTGCTGACCACCGGGATGCCCAGCCGCTCGGCGGCGGCCAGGTCGATCATGTTGGTGCCTGCACCATGGTTGCCGATGACGCGCAGCCGGGTGGCTGCCTCGATGGCGCGCGCGTCCAGGCCCGCATTGCGCGTGATGACGGCGTCGCAGTCGGCGATGGCCTGGGCCACATCGGCCATCGATGGGGAAGCCGGCGTGGCGCAGGCGATGCCGGCCGTGCGCAGCATGGCCAGGCCCTGTTCATGAATGGGTTGAACGATCAGGCATTTCATCAGGAGCCTCGGGGATACTCGGTAGAAGGACAATCATCGGCCAGGATGTCGGACAGCAATTGCGCGGCGACTGCGAAGTCTGGCATATCCATGGCTTCCTGGGGGTTGTGCGAGCCGTGCCGGTTGCGCACGAAGATCATTGCGGTGCGCACGCCTTGTTGCGCGAACACCGCAGCATCGTGGCCGGCCCCGCTGGGCATGGCCGGTGCGGCAATCCCGCGATGCTGCGCCAGCGTGGCCAGCCGCGCGATCAGGCCCGCGTCCATGGCGGCGGGCAGCGAGCCGGTCCTGGGGCCGAAGTCGACATGGGTCGAGGTGGCCTGCGCAACGGCCTCGGCCCGTGCGCGCAACAGCCGGTCGAACCGTTCGAGCAGCGCGGGGCTGATGCTGCGCACATCGATGCAGCAATCAAGTTCACCGGCGACCTTGCTGAAAGCGTGTTGTTCCGGGTTGGTGGACACCTGGCCCACGGTGACCACCAGGTCTTCGCCGAACGCCTCCAGTGTTTCCCAGGCCCGGTCCAGTTCCGCCATCCACAGCGCCGCCGCGCGTACCGCGTCGCGCCTGTGGCGGCGGGCCACGGCGCCGGAATGGGCATATTCGCCGGTCCAGCGCATCGTGCGATAGCGCAAGCTGCCGCGGATGCCGGTGACGATGCCGGCCGGCGTGCCGGTGTCGACCAGGGTCGGGCCTTGCTCGATGTGCAGCTCGACAAAGCGGTCGATCCGGGCGGGTTGCAGCGCCGCCTGTCCAAAGCCGGCCGGGTCGATCGACAAGGCGGCCAGGTGCTCGCGCAGCGGCCGGCCAGTGTCGGCGCGGCGCAGGTCCAGCGTGGCCGCCTCGACCAGGCCGAACGCTGCCTTGCTGCCCAGGTAAGAATAGGGAAACCAGGTGCTTTCTTCGGCGCGGATGGCCATGACGGTGACATCGGCCTGGGGCTGGTAGCCGGCGGCGCGCCAACCTGCCAGCACCGCCAGTCCCGCGATCACACCGGCCGCGCCGTCGAAGTTGCCGCCGGCGGGTACCGAGTCCAGGTGCGAGCCGGTCATGCGCACGGGCCGGTCCCGGTCGCGTCCGGGCAGCGTGATGTAGAGGTTGCCGCTGGTATCGGTGCGGGTCTCCAGGTCCAGCGCGTGCGCGGCCGTGCGCAGCAGGTCATGGGCGCGCTGTTCGCCGGCGCCGAAGGCGTCGCGCGTGACGCCCAGGCCGTCGAACGACTGTGTACGCAGCGTGTCCAGCAGACGGGCCGCCAGGTCGATATCGGGATCGGGGGCTCGATTCATCGGATCAAGCCAGCGAATAATCCGCGCGGCTGATGGGGGCCAGGCAGTCGGCCAGCAGCCGGCCGTACCCGGGAATGGCGCATGACAGGCCCAGCAGGCGCAGGCAGGCCCAGAAGGTTGCCTGGTTGCTGGTGACGACGGGCTTGCCCAGTTCGTCTTCGATGCGGGCAATCATGTCCAGGGTCGCCAGGTTGGTGCACGACAGGAAGATGGCGTCGGCCTCGGGGCGATCGATGGCACGCGCCAACTGGAACGTGGACTGGGGGGGAACGCGGCCGATGTCGCGCCGTTCTTCCTGGGTATGGCCCAGGTCCAGGCCCTGGATGGACACGACCTCGAAGCCGTATTGTTCAAGGAAATCGCGCTCGCGCTGATTGACGAAATCGATATAGGGCGTGCCTACCGCAACCCGCCTGGCCCCCAGCGCGCGCAGCGCGGCCACGGCGGCGCCGGCGGTGGCGATGGCCGGTACGCCGACCCGTGCGCTCATGCCGTCGCACAGCTCGTCCAGCGAGCAGACAATCGAACCCGATGTGCAGCCATACGCCACCACGTCGACTTCGGCCGTCTTGATCAGGTCGGCCGCCTCGAGCACGCCTTCGGCCATGCGGTCGTAGTTTTCCTGAGTAGCGGCGCCGGCATTGATCGCGCGGCCCGTGTGGATAGTGACGCCTTCGGGCGCCAGCCGGTAGAACTCGGGCTCGTTGATCGTGTTGGTCGAAGGCACGATCAGGCCGATCTTGGCGCGCCAGGCATAGGGCCGGTACTGCGCGGTGGTTTTCATCTGGGTCTGGATGGGCATCATGCGGTCTCCTCGCGTGCTGCCAGGCGCTTCAAGCCCGAAGCGGCCTGGCTGAATGTGTTGAACAAGGCGTTGACGTCATTGCTGAACGGCATCCAGCGGATGCCGCGCGCCAGCCAGCGTTCGGCCGCGCCCAGGTCCTGGCAACTGAAGCCCCAGGCGATGCCGTGCCGGTCGCACGTGGCAATGACGTGTTCGACGGCTTCCTGGTACAGGGGGTGCTGCATGTCGCCCGGGATGCCGAGGTCTTGCGTCAGGTCGTCCGGCCCGATCATGACGGCGTCCAGGCCGCGAACTGCGCAGATGCGGTCCAGGTTGTTCAGCCCGACCCGGGTTTCGGCCATGGCGATCGTGACGGTATTGGCGTTGATCTCGGCGGCCTGGGACAAAGGCGACGACAGCTTGATGTAGTCGGTGTGCGGGCCGCGCATGTTCAGGATGCGTTGGCCATCGGGGTAGTACTTGGTGTATCGCAGGATCTGTTCGAGCTGTTCCGGGGTCTCGATATTGGGCAGCAGCAAGCCCATTGCACCCGCGTCCAGCGGACGCGTGTAGTCGTGCGAGTCGGAACCGGCGGGGCGCACGATGGGCACGATACCGGCTTCGCGGGCCACCAGGCACAGCGTGGCGACCTCGGCGATCGAGAAGTCGCTGTGTTCCATTTCGATCAGCACGAAGTCCAGCCCGGTCGTGGCCAGCAGCTTCATGAAGCGGGGGTGGTGCACCATGGTTGCCCAGGTGCCGAACACGGGTTTCTGCTGGTTCCAGGCCTGCTTGATGGGGTTCTGTTTCACGATGCTGCCTCTTCCGATACAAACGACATGGTGCTGAACTTGAGCGCGGCCTCGCTCATGTAGTCGAGCGCGGCGTTCCAGATGGCGTGCCCGAGTTCGGCCGTGGCCTGGGTGGGGTCGCCCTGGGTGCCGATCGGCGCGTAATCGCTGATATCGCTGAACACCGCGAAGCTGGACTTGCCGAACGACACTTTGCCGCTGCTGACGGTATTGACGCCGTCCGTGAACGGGCGCAGCGACTCGGTGGCGCGCGCGCGATCCATGAATACCAGTTCGGGGAACTTGGCCAACGCCACCGAGGTCACCATTTCGGAGGCATGGCCGCTGGGCGAGCGCTTGGTCTTGAAGCTGCCGCCCGCCACATCGCGCATGATCGAGAACACGTCTATCAGGCCCCCCACCGCGCCGTAGTTGCGGCGCAGGTGGCGGCATACGCTTTCGATCGGCCCGAGCGAACCCGCGTGGATGTTGATGAAGAAGAAATGGCGGAAGCCCTGGCCGGCCAGGGCGTCGCCCATCTCTTTCAGGTAGCGCTCGACCGTATTCATTTCCACCGACAAGGTGCCGGGGTAGTCCAGGAACATGGCCGAGTAATTGACGGGCACGATGGGCGTGACGGCCAGGCCGGTGCGTTCGCCGACCTCGGTCGCGATCGACTCGCAGATGCGCAGCTCGGTGCCCGTGGCCAGGTGGGAACCGTATTGCTCGACGGCGCCCACCGGGATCAGCACGGTATCGCTTTCGGCCAGATAGGCGCGGATGTCATCGTAGGGGTGTTGGTCTGTTCGCATAGTGAAAGGCTTGGAAAAGGGTGAAGGACAAGAGCGGAGTCATTGCTGCCACGGTTGCACCGACCACAGTTCGCGCAACTGCCGGTCGACCGCTTTCAGGTTCTGGATGTATTCATCGCGCTTCAGGTAGCGCAGCGGCTGGAACGAATTCCTGGCCCGGGTCAGGTAGGTCTGGTCGTGGTTGCATTCGTCTACGGCCCGGGTCAGGTGGGCCACGACTTCGGCGGGCATGCCGCGCGGCCCGGCCAGCCCGCGCATCGAGCCGCCGATCACCTCGTAGCCGGCCTCATGGAAGGTGGGAATGCCGGGCTCCTGTTCGGAACGGGCCGGGCCCATGATGCCCACGATGCGCCAGGGCTTGCCGTTGGCGAACGAGATCGCCTCGCCCAGGTTGGCCATGGTGCTGTCCACCACCTTGCCCAGCAGCGCCACGCTGGCGGGGGCGGCACCCTGGAACGGCACGGCGGTGAGCTTGATGCCGGCGGCATGTTCGAGCGACAGCGCCGAGATATGCCCGGCCGAGCCCACGCCTTGGGTGCCCACGGTGATTGCGCCCGGCTTGGCCCTGGCCGCCGCGATCAAGTCCTGGATCGAATGGATCGGGTTGTCGGCATGCACGCTGATGGTGCCGGGGTCTTCCACCAGGTTGGCGATGAAGTCGAAGCTCTCCAGGGTGTAGGACGTCTTGCGTTCGATTGGCAGGCTGATCACGCCCGGCGTGTTGACCAGGCCGATGGTGTAGCCGTCGGGTTCGGCCCGGGCCAGCGCGCTCAGGCCGATGTCTCCCGATGCGCCGGGCTTGTTGACGACGACGATGCGGGCCGAGTCGATCTTGGTTTCCATGCAGGCGGCAATGGTGCGGGCGGTCAGGTCCGACCCCGCGCCGGCCGGAAACGGCACGATCAGGTTGATGGGATGCTCTGGGTAGGCTGCCGCGCAGAGCGAGGGCAGGACGAGCAGGGCGCAGAAAAAGGTTTTTTTCATGATCACGGATTCCTGGGGATTCAACGGTTCCAAGGGGATGCTTTCCACAGGGCCTCGAACTGCGTGCGCTGTTCCCTGAGGGCCCTGCCGTACTCGTCTCCGGAAATCACCCTGACGTCCTGTTCCGCCTTGCGCGCGTCCTCTAGAAACTGGGGATCGCTGGCGGCTTTTGTTATTAATGCGGCAACTTGCTGGCGGCGCTGGGCCGCCATGGCCGCGGGCGCGCCCACGCCCCGCAGCGAGCCCCCCTGCAGCGCATAGCCGGCTTCGGCGAAGGTCGGCAGCGCGGCAGCCGTGGCCGAGCGTGTTGCCTTCATCACGCCCAGCGTGCGCCAGGGCGAACCCTGGGCGAAAGCCAGCGCTTCGCTGAGATTGGCGGCGGCCACATCGATCTGCCCGCCGATCAGGGCGGTGCGCACGTCGGCCGTTCCCTTGAACGGGATATGGCGCAGCTTGATGCCGGCCGCCTTCTCGAACATCAGGACGGCGATATGGCCGGCCGAGCCGATGCCGGCGGTACCGTAGGTGAGCCCGTCCGGATCCCGCCGGGCGGCCTCGACCAGGTCGGCGATGGAACGGATGTCGCGCCCGGCATGCACGCTGAGCGTGGCGGGGTCGTCGACCAGGTTGGCGAGCAGGTCGAACGAGTCCAGCCCGAACTGGGCTTGCCGTTCGATCGGAATGGTCAATACGTTCGGCGTGTTGATGATGCCCAGGGTGTAGCCGTCGGGCTCGGCCCTGGCGACATAGCTCATCCCGATTTCGCCGCCTGCACCGGGCTTGTTCAGCACCGTGACGGGCTGGCCGGCATGTTTTTCCAGCGCCCGGGCGTACAGGCGGGCGGTCAGGTCGGTACCGCCTGCGGCGGTGAAGGGCACGACCAGTGTGATGGGGCGGTCGGGATAGACCTGGGCGAATGCGAGCGGGCACGCGGCAACGGCAAAGGTTGCGAGCAGCCCGGATAAAACGCGGAAGCGGCGCATGGTTCCTCCGGAAAGGAAGGTGGGAATGGCGTACTTGCGCTCAACCCATGCTTACCCCGGCCGCTGCGCCGGGATTGCCGCGTTCATGCCCAGACTCGAAAAATAGACCTGCGTCATGATGAATACCCCTTGTAATTTTGATAAGTCTTTGAATTTATGCAAAAACTTTTGCCTCGTCCGTGTTGTTGGACACGTCGGGCGATAGTTGGCATCGACGAACAAAGAACATTTCCGTCTAGCCTGATGAGAATGGTATATATAGATTTGCTAGATAAAAAACTCTATTTTTTTGTGTGACTCACAAATATTGTTTGTGTTTTCATGTTGAAAGAACTCCGCACCCTGGTCGCCGTCGCCAAGCACGGCAGCATTACCGCCGCCGCCCAGCACATCGGCCTGACCCAGGCGGCCGCCAGTGCGCAGATACAACGGCTGGAAGAGTCGTTGCAGGCATCCTTGTTCGACCGGGGCGGTCGCCAGGTGCGGCTGAATGCGGCGGGGGTCGATGCCGTGGCACGCGCGGCGCAGATTCTTGATCTTTACGACGAACTGTGCGGCCAGTCCCAGCGCGCAAGCCTGCGCGGCCATCTACGGCTGGGGGCCATCCAGAGCATGCAGCGCCAATATCTGCCCCGCATCATCCAGGCGCTCATTGGCGAATATCCCGACGTCAGCACGCATCTGGAACTGGGCGGCTCGCTGCCGCTCTTGACCTTGGTGGACCACGGCAAGCTGGACGCGGCGCTGGTCGTCAAACCCGTTTTCGCCTTGCCACCCGAACTGAAGTGGGTGCCCCTGCTGCGGGAACCGTTCAAGGTGGTTTGCCCCGTGGGCGAGCCCGGCGACGACTGGCGGCAGATACTGAAGACCCTGCCGTTCATCCGCTACGACAGCGCGTCGTTCGGCGGGCGCGTGGTCGACCGCTTCTTGCAGGGCCATCGGCTGGTGCCCAGGTGCCAGATCGAATCCCAGGACGTGGATGCCATCCTGGAGATGGTGGCCTCGGGGTTGGGCGCGGCACTGGTGCCCATCAAGGGCCTGGGCCGCCATCAGGACCAGGTGCGCGTCATCGACCTGGGCGAACACCAGTTTCACCGGGAAGTCGGCATGGTGCATTCGGCGAACCAGCGGCAGGCAGAACTGGTGACCCAGCTGGTGCGCATTACCTGCGAGCAGGTGCGGACCTCGCCGTTTGCCCATCCGCTGCTAGAGCGGAATTGAACCGCGCCGCGGCAGGGGCGGAAGTGGACGCAGTCATGGAAAACCTTAATGGCGGGCCGTGCTGTTCATGGTAGTCTAAGATATCCTAAATATATTAGTAGGATATCAACAGGCACTGCCACAGTTCAACCCCGTGCATAAGGAGCGCGCATGAACGCCACCCGCTGGACCGGCATCTTCCCGGCCATTACGACCAAGTTCCACGCCGACGAAAGCATCGATGCGGCCGGCACCACCAAGCATATCGATTTCCAGATCCGCAACGGCATCCATGGCGTGGTGACATGTGGCTCGCTGGGCGAGGCCAGCACATTGTCGCTGGAAGAAAAACTGGATGTGACCCGCATTGCCCTGGAAGCCGCCGACGGGCGGGTTCCGGTGCTGGCCAATGTGTCGGAAACCAGCACGCGCGATGCACTGCGGTATATCGACGGGGCCAACAAGCTGGGCGTGGCGGGCTTCATGGTGATGCCCTCGGTGATCTACGTGGCCGATGCGCGCGAAGCCATGCAGAACGTGCGCGCCATGGCCGAGGCCGCCCAGAAGCCGGTGATGGTCTACAACAACCCGGTGGCGTATCGCGTCGACCTCAAGCCCGAGCACATGCTCGAGCTGGCCGACTGCAAATGGGTCGAGGCCATCAAGGAGAGCACGGGCGATATTCGCCGCGTGACCGACCTGCGCAATGCCCTGGGCGATCGCTATCAGATCTTCATGGGTGTGGACGACCTGGCCTACGAAGGCCTGGCGGTGGGCTGCGACGGCCTGCTGGCCGGCGTGGGCTGCGCCTTCCCGCGCGAGACCGTGGCGCTGTTCGACCTGATGAAAGCCGGCGAGTTTGCCGAGGCCCTGGCGCTGTATCAGTGGATGACTCCGCTCTTGCACCTGGACGTGTCGACCAAGCTGGTGCAGAACCTGAAGCTGATCGATGCGCTGGTGGGCGTGGGCTCGGAACATGTGCGCCGTCCGCGCCTGCCCTTGGTTGGCGAAGAGCGCGCCTATGTCGAAAGCGTGGTCAAGAAGGCGCTGGCCGGGCGCCCGGAGCAATACCGCTCGGTCATGTAGTACGGAACAAGCCTCCGCCAGGAGGCTTTCTTCATTCTGCCAGGGCAGGGCGCCAAGTAAGGGAAATAACCAATGCCTGGCCAACTGGTTTTCCCGCAGAATTAAATATATTTCAAATATCTGATAAAGATACTCGGAGTGATTCCCGATGGCCGACCTGGACCATGAACCGCCCCACGCAAGTGCGGCAGCGCCGGTGCGCTGGATAGTCAATGCATCGGAATTGGTGCTGCGCATCGAGCGGCGCCTGCTCAGCGGGCTGATGGGGCTGCTGGTGGCATTGGTGCTGGTGAACGTGGTCACGCGCTACGCGGGCGCGCCGATCTACTGGATCGACGAGGCATCGGTGTATGCCATGGTGTGGCTGACGTTCGTCGGGGCGTCGATCATGACGCGGCTGCGCCTGGATTTTTCGGTGGGCATGCTGACCGAGAAACTCAGTGCGCGCGGGGTGCGCATTGCACGTGTGATTTCGACCTCGTGCGTGCTGTGCTTCGGCCTGGCCCTGGTCTGGATGTGCTGGGCCTGGATGGATCCGGCCGGCATTGCCAGCTATGGCTTCGACGCGCATGCCTATGCGGCCGACTCGTTCAACTTTCTGTACACCGAGCGCACCCAGACCCTGAACTGGCCGGCCTGGATGCTGCGGATGGCGGTGCCGTTGTTCGCGGCATGCCTGACGCTGCATGCGCTGACCAATCTGTTCGAAGACCTGGGTTGGGTGCCGCGCCAGCCGCGTCGCGATTTTCCCGTGGCCAGCCCGGATATGGTGAACTGAGATGCTGACCTCGATTTTCTTCCTGGCCGTGCTGATGGTGGGCGTACCCATCGGCGTGTGCCTGTGCCTGTCGGGCCTGGTGTATATCTTCGGCACCGGCAATACCGTGCTGCTGCAGTCGTTTCCCATGCAGATGTTCGCGGGGGTCGACAGCTACGGGCTGATCGCCATTCCGCTGTTCATCCTGATCGGCGAGATCATGAACAATGGCGGCATCACGCGGCGCCTGGTCGAGCTGGCCATGGCCTTCATCGGCTCGGTCAAGGGCGGGCTGGCCTATGTGAACGTGCTGGCCAACGCGCTGGTGTCGTCGATTATCGGTTCGGCCACGGCCCAGGTGGCGGTGATGTCGCAGACCATGGTGCCCGAGATGGAACGCCAGGGTTACGACAAGACGTTCGCGGCCGGCCTGACGGTGTACGGCGGCATGCTGGGCTCGATCATTCCGCCGTCGGTGATGTTCGTGGTGTACAGCGTGCTGGCGCAAGTGGCCGTGGGCGACATGCTGATCGCCGGCATCCTGCCCGGGTTGCTGCTGACCGTGCTGTTCTTCATCATCATCGCCGCGCTGGGCATGGTGTATTCGTATCCGCGCAGCGAACGGCGCAGCCTGCGCGAACGCGCCACCATCGTGCTGCGCGCCAGCCCCACGCTTTCCATTCCCGTGATCATCGTCGGCTCGATCGCCGGCGGGCTGGCCAATCCCACTGAAGCCGCCGGCGTCGGCGCTCTGGCCGCCGCGCTGGTGGGGCGCTACGTGACCGGCGAGTTCCGCTGGCGCATGCTGCCCGACATCATGCTGCGGTCTGCCATCTATGCAGCCATCGTGCTGTTCCTGGTGGCCGCGGCGGCCGTGTTTTCCTGGCTGCTGATCTACGGCAAGGTGCCGCAGATGGTGGCCGCATGGATCCAGACCGTGGCCGCCACGCCACTGGCTTTCCTGCTGATCGCCAACCTGATCCTGCTGATCATCGGCACGGTCATCGACGGTATTCCGGGGCTGATCATGACGGTGCCCATCCTGCTGCCGGTGGCTACCGGCATCTACGGCATCGACCCGATCCATTTCGGCGTGGTCGTGGTGATCAACCTGGTGCTGGGCCTGATGTCGCCGCCGGTGGGGCTGTGCTTCTTCGTGGCGGCAGCGGTAACGGGCGCCAAGCCAGGCAAGATGTTCATCGTGACATTGCCGTTCTTCCTGGTGTGCTGCGTCGCGCTGGTGCTGCTGTCTTTCTTCCCGTCGCTGTCCTTGGCCTTGCTCAAGTAGGCGGCAGGGGCTTTCTACGCTGTCTGTTGTTTTCTCTTATACAAATCAACCACAGGATCGCGTCATGACTACTTATTCCCGCCGCCGTTTCATGCAAACCGCCCTGGCCGCCACCGCGGCCCCGATGATGCTCACGTCTACCGCGCGGGCCGCGTCGGCGCGCGAATTCCGCCTGGGCGTGATCACGCCCGCGGGGCATTCCTGGAATCGCGCGGCAGAGGCCTTCGGCGAGGCGCTGAAAAAAGAAACCGATGGCCGCCTGAGCGTCACCGTGTTCCATTCGGGCCAGTTGGGCAATGAGCCCGCCATGATGCAGCAGTTGCAGACCGGCGCCCTGGACATGGGCTGGATCCAGGCCGCCGAACTGGGTTCGCGGGTCGACAGCGTGGCGGCCATCAATGCGCCGTACCTGGTGCGCTCGACCGACAGCGTGGCCAAGCTGGTGCGCACCCCGCAGGCGCTCAAGCTGCTGGAAGTGCTGCCGCGCGAAACCGGCACCATCGGGCTGGGCTGGGGCATTACCGGCATGCGCGTGGTGTTCGCGACGCGCGACATCAGTACGCCCGAAGATCTCAAGGGCCTGAAGCTGCGCATCAACCCCACGCCCGTATACCGTGATTTCTACCAGTTGTTCGGCGCCGCGCCCACGCCCATTCCCACGCCCGCCGTGTTCGATGCCATGACCAACGGCCAGGTAGACGGCCTGGAGGCCGACGTCGAGTTTTCATGGAACCAGCGGTTCGACAAGGTCTCGAAGACGCTCTTGCCCATGAATGCGCTGTTCATGCCTTTCGCGCCGCTGATGTCGGGGCGCGTCTGGAAAGACCTGGATGCCAAGGACAAGGAGCTGATCCGGGGGCTGGTGGCGCAGGCGCTGGACGCGCAGATCAACGATATCGTCACCACCGAGAAGGGGCTGGTCGAGAAACTCAGGCAAACGCCCATCGCGTTCAAGAGCGACGCGGGCTACGATCCGCAGGCGGCTATCGCGCAATTCGACAAGATCTGGCTGCCCAAGGCGCCGCAGATCGCCGAGTTGCGCAAGGTTGGCGCCACCCTGTAAATTCCTGCGCACACCGGCCCCAGCGGGGCCGGCCGCATTCCGGTACGCTTTCGTCCATGACCAAAACTCCCGCTTCCGCGCCGGCCCGCTTGCCCAAGCGGCGAGCCGCCGATCTTGCGTACGACAAGATCGAAACCTTGATCTCCAAGCTGGAGATCGCGCCGGGCAGCCCCGTCATCGAAGCCGAGCTGGCCGAAATGACCGGCCTGGGACGCACGCCGGTGCGCGAAGCGCTGATGCGCATGGTGTCGATCGGGCTGATCGTGCAGCAACCGCGCCGGGGGCTGCTGGTGTCCACCATCGATGTCATGGAACACCTGGACGTGCTGGCCACCCGGCGCGTGCTGGAACAACTGATTGCCGCCAGCGCGGCCCGGCGGGCCACCGACAATCAGCGCAAGGCGCTGGTGGCCTGCGCGCGCAAGATGATGAAGGCCGCCGACCGCGGCAATCTCGACGACTACATGACCGCCGACCAGGAACTGGACCACGTCAACCACGAGGCCTGCCGCAACAAGTCGGCCGTGAAGGCCGTGGTGCCGCTGGTGGTGCAATGCCGCCGCTTCTGGTACGCCTACCAGTACGAAGGTGAGATCACCGAAGGCGCGGCCGCCCACCTGGCCATGGCCGAAGCCATCGCCAGCGGCAAGGCCGCCGATGCCGTGGTGGGCGCCAACCGGCTGATGGACTATCTAGAGCTGTTCACGCGGCGGGTGATCGATACCTAGGTAGCCAGGCGGCACGCCGCTTGCTTATAGGCAGGGGTGCCGGGGCGTGCCACAATGGTTCGACCCGGCCAGCACGGGCCGGGCTGGCGCTACGCCGCCCTGGCATGTCGCCACTTTCTTGCGGGAGACGAACAATGTCCAACAGCCACGTCTACAAACAGATCGAACTGGTGGGGTCGTCCACCAAGTCGTCCGATGATGCGATCGTGCAAGCGATTGCACGCGCCTCGGACACCTTGCGCAACCTGGACTGGTTTGAAGTGACCGAAGTCCGCGGCCATATCAAGAACGGCAAGGTCGCGCATTGGCAGGTAGGGCTGAAAATCGGCATGCGCCTCGAAGAAGGCGACTGATTGCCGGCTTCGTGCGGCAAGGCAGGGCGGCGCCTTGCGGCGCTGCCCTGCCTTGTTGCCCTGATCAGGCGCCGACCGGCTTGCCGTCTTCGCGGCGTACCACCACCGTGGCCGAGCGCGCGTCGCCGCCGCCCGCCCGCACGGTGTTCCATGCACCGTTCGGATGCTGGATGTTGATGAAGAACGTGGTCAGGTCCTCGTTATAGGCGATGCCGGTGATTTCGCAGCCCACCGGGCCCACCAGGAAGCGCTTGGATTCGCCGGTCTCCTGGTCGATGTAGAACATCGCGTTGTGGCCGAACTCGGCGGCGCTGGTGGCGCCCGAGTCGGTCTGCACCCACAGGCGGCCCTGCGTGTCGATGCGGATGCCATCGGGGCTGGAGAACGTGTCGCCGTTGATGTTGCCGGTGACGTTGGCGTCTTTGCCTTCGGACTCGCCATAGCCTGCCAGCAGCAGCAGACTCCACTCGAAAGTGGTGGCCAGGGGCGAATCGGCGCGCTCGTTCCAGCGCACGATGTGGCCGTGCGAATTGTTGGTGCGCGGGTTGGCCGCGCTGGTGCGGCGCCGGCTGCCGTTGTTGGTCAGCGTGCAGTACAGGGTCTTGTCGGTGCCCACGGTGATCCACTCGGGGCGGTCCATCAGCGTGGCGCCGGCAACACGGGCCGCGGCCTTGGTGTTGATCAGCACGTCGGCTTGCGAGTTGAAGTCGATCAGCGTCTGGGCGGGCAGCGAGCCGGGCGCAACCTGGGTGTAGTTGCCCGGGTCGACGGCGCCGGCGGTCAGGCCGTTCTTGCCGACCGTCAGCTCGATCCAGTTGCCCGAGCCATCGTCGTTGAAACGCGCCACGTACAGCGTGCCTTCGTCCAGCAGGCCGGTATTGTTGGCACGGTTGGCAGGATCGTAGGGACGGCTGGGAATGAACTTGTAGATGCAGCCGGGCGTGCCATCATCGCCCATGTAGAAGGCGACGCGGTTGTTTTCGTCCAGCATGTAGGCGGTATTCTCATGGTCGAAGCGGCCCATGGCGGTACGCTTCACGGCCGTCGAGGTCGGCTGGTACGGATCGATCTCGACAACCCAGCCATAGCCTTCTTCGGGCTGGCTGTTGTCCCAGTAGTTGTCGGTGGTTTCTTCGCAGGTCAGGTAGGTGCCCCAGGGCGTCGGGCCGCTGGCGCAGTTGTTCAGGGTGCCCACCACGGTGGCGCCGACGGCCGCCGCGGCGGGGCCGCTGACGTCGTAGACCGTGTTGCCGCTGTAGCGCTTGTTGTACGACGAATTGGCGTTGACCGACCATTGGCCGTCGTCGGCACGCGCGATTTCGATGACTGACACGCCCACGTTCGACAGGTTGGTCTTGGTGGCGTCCGTGCCCAGGTCCAGCGTGGCGCCATCCACGTTCTCGTGGTTGAGCACCAGCAGGCCGCCCTTGCTGGGGTCCACGCCTTCCAGCGGATAGAAGTGCATGCCGTCGTGCTGGCCGCCGGCCTGGTTGTCGGTGGCGGGATACGACTGCGGGATGCCGGTGTAGCCCAGCGAACCGATGGCGCACTTGTCGCCGGCCGAGTACAGCACCTCGGCCACGTAGCCTTCCGGAACGAGCACGGTGTCGGGCGTCAGGTTATCGGCCAGGGGCGTGAAATTCACCGAATAGTCGGGGCCGGCGGGGTCGGTGCCGCCGCCGTTGTCGCCGCCATTGTCGCCGCCGGGGGCGTCATCGTCGTCATCACTGCTGCTGCCACAGCCGGCAAGCGTTGCGCCAAACACAGACAGCAGCGACAGGCCCACGCTGTTCTTCAGCAGGGTACGGCGAGCGGGGTTCGCGGCGACGATCTCGTCGAACATCTGGCCGGGTACCGTGATCTCTCCCTGTGCTTCGCGGCGCGGGGCGCGCAACTTATCTGTTAAGTAGGACATTTGAACCTCTTGGATTGATGAGGGGAATATTCAGGTGACTTTCAGCAAAACCGGGCAGAGATTAAGGGTGCTGTATGACGAGATGATTGCTGCCGCCCGTGGCGCATGCCGGAAGCGGCATGGGCAAAGGGGGGCGATCAAGCCGTGCTTGCCCTTGCGCCGGGTACGGCGGGACGCGGCGGCAGGCGGTATAAGGGTTATTGCTGACCTAGCCTGGCTTGCCCTAATCCTCGTTATTACTTGTTTGTCATTGCCGCTGCAGGTGGCCGATCATGGTTTCTCTGGAGGCAGGCCGCACCTGGCGGATCGTCCTGCCGGATCCGGTATCCCAGCAGATCAGTCATAGGCAATACATGAGCGATACGAAGCAGGCTTGCAGGGCAGGCGTCGACATAGGCGGCACGTTCACCGACGTTGCGCTGGAACACGAAGGGCGCCTGTACGCCGCCAAGGTCCTTACCGACTACGAAAAGCCTGAACGGGCGATTGTGCAGGGCCTGAAGCTGGCAACCCAGGAGGCAGGCATCGCGCCCTCGGCGATCAGCGCGATCGTCCATGGCACTACCCTGGCGACCAATGCGCTGATCGAGCGCCGCGGCGCGAAGACCGCCTTCATTACCAGCGCGGGCTTTCGCGATGTGATCGAAATGCGCAACGAAGGGCGCTTCGAACAGTACGACCTGGCCATCCAGCTGCCTGCGCCCTTGATCCCGCGCTGCGACCGCTTTCCGCTGCAGGGCCGCCTGGATGCCGGCGGGCGTGAATTGGTGGCGCTGGATGTGCCGGAACTGGACCGGATCATCGAGGCGATCCGTGCCGGCGGCTTCACGAGCGTGGCTGTCGGCCTGATGCACAGTTATCGCAATGGCGAGCACGAGCGCCAGGTGCGTGACCGGCTGCTGGGTGCGGTGCCCGGGGTCGCGGTGTCGATTTCCTGCGAAGTGTCGCCGCAGATCCGCGAGTTCGAGCGGTTCAATACGGTTTGCGCCAATGCGTACGTAAAGCCCCTGATGTCTTCGTACCTGAACCGCCTGGCCAGTGCCTTGCAGGCCGAGGGCATGGCGTGCCCGCTGTACATGATGCATTCCGGCGGGGGCCTGATGTCGCTGGCCAGTGCGGCCCAATTCCCGGTGCGCCTGCTGGAATCCGGGCCGGCCGGCGGGGCGATCTACGCCAGCCATGTGGCGGCCCGCTATGGCCTGGATCGCGTGCTGTCTTTCGACATGGGCGGCACTACCGCCAAGATCTGCCTGATCGAAGACCTGCATCCCAGCACGGCGCGCACCTTCGAAGTGGCGCGCACCTATCGTTTCAAGAAAGGCAGCGGCATGCCCATTTCGATTCCGGTGATCGAAATGGTGGAGATCGGCGCCGGTGGTGGCTCCATCGCCCATGTGGACGACCTGAAACAGGTGCGCGTGGGCCCGGAAAGCGCCGGGTCCGAGCCAGGCCCCGCGTGCTATGGCCGTGGCGGCGAGCGTCCCGCCGTGACCGATGCCGACCTGGTCCTGGGCAAGCTCGATGCCCGGCGCTTTGCGGGCGGCACCATCACGCTGGATACCGAGGCCGCGCGCCGGGCTTTGCAGCGCCACGTGGCCGATCCGCTGCAAAGCGTGACGGTACAGGCCGCTTATGCGGTGGCCGAGATGGTCGACGAGAACATGTCCAACGCGGCGCGCATGCACGCGGTGGAAAGTGGCCGCGATCTGGGCGAATACACCATGATCGCGTATGGCGGCGCCGCGCCGCTGCATGCGGCGCGCCTGTGCGAGAAGCTGGGCATGGAACGCCTGCTGGTCCCGCCGGGCGCGGGAGTGGGCTCGGCGATCGGGTTCCTGCGTGCGCCGTTCGGCTATGAGTCGCTGCGCAGCGCGGTCATGCGGCTGAGCCAGTTCGACGTGGACACGGTCAACGGCATGATCGAGGAAATGAACCAGGAGGTGGCCGGCTTCCTGCGCGAGACGAGCCATACCGGGCAGGCCGTGCGCGAACTGCGCGCCTACATGCGCTATGCGGGCCAAGGCTGGGAAATCCCCGTCGACGCGCCGACGGGCACCCTGGACGCCTCGGGGCTGGAGGCGCTGCGGGCCAATTTCGTGCGGGCCTATACGCAACTGTTCGGCCACGAGGTGGCGGGGCTTGACGTGGAAGTGGTGAGCTGGGCCCTGTCGCTGCGCACCGAGACGCCGCCGCCCGAGCGAGTGTCCTCGAGCGCCGGCGCGCAAGCCGGCACGAGCGCGACGCATCCTCCCATCGACCGGCGCGAGGTATTCGACGCCAGGCTCGGCGAGTTCCTGGATTGCGCCATCTACGAGCGTGCCAGCCTGCCGCGCGACGTGCGCCTGGATGGCCCGTTGATCGTGACCGAGCGCGAAACCTCGACCTATGTCAGCCCGAGCTACGGCGTCGTCCTGCAGCAAGACGGCTGCCTACTCATTCAACGTCAGCAGAAAGAAGGTGTGTGACATGAGCGCAAGCATCAAAGTCCGCGAACAGATCATGTGGAACCGGCTGATCTCGGTGGTCGAGGAACAGGCTGCCACCCTGGTCCGCACGGCGTTCTGCACCAGCGTGCGGGAAGCGGGCGACTTGTCGGCCGGCGTATTCGATGCGCAGGGCCGCATGATCGCCCAGGCGGTGACCGGCACGCCGGGGCACGTGAATTCCATGGCGGAGTCGGTGGGGCATTTCGTGGCCCGGTTCGGCGACGGCGGCCTGGCGCCCGGCGACGTGCTCGTCACCAACGACCCCTGGATGGGTACCGGCCACCTGCACGACATTACGATGGTCACGCCTGTGTACCGCCGCCCGGACGGCCCCGGCGAGCCGCGCCTGATCGGCTTTTTCGCCTCGACCGCGCACGTGGTCGACATCGGCGGCCGCGGCTTCGGCCCCGACGCCGGTGATGTGTACGAAGAAGGCCTGCGCATTCCGCTGATGAAGTTCTACAAGGCCGGCGTGCTGAATGAAGACCTGGTCGAGCTGCTGCGCACCAACGTGCGCGAACGCGACCAGGTCATCGGCGACTTCCATTCGCTGGTGGCGTGCAACGAGACCGGGCGGCGCCGGCTGGACGCGATGCTGGACGAGTTCGGCCTGCCCGACCTCGAGGAACTGGCCGCCTTCATCTTCGGGCACAGCGAACGCGCCACGCGCGAGTACATCGCCGCCCTGCCGTCGGGAAAACACGGCTACGAGATGCGCGTGGACGGCTACGAAAGCCCCATCGATCTGCGTGTGGCCGTGCATGCCGACGGCGGCACCATGTATGCCGACTTCGCGGGTACGTCGGGCCCCAGCAAATACGGCATCAATGTGCCGTTGACCTATACCAAGGCATACGCCTGCTATGCCCTCAAGTGCGCCATCGCGCCCGAGATTCCCAATAACTGGGCGTCGTTGCGGCCATTCGAGATCAGTGCCCCGGAGGGCTGCATCCTGAACGCGCCGTTCCCCGCGCCGGTGGCGGTGCGCCATGTGCTGGGCCACCTGCTTCCCGACGTGGTGCTGGGGGCGCTGCAGGAGTATCTGCCCGACCTGATTCCGGCCGAGGGCGCCAGCGCGCTGTGGAACCTGCAGATGCGTTTTCAGGGCGTGCGCCAGGACAATCGGCAGGCGCGCCACGAGATGCTCATCTTCAACACAGGTGGAACCGGCGCGCGCCCCGCCAGCGACGGGCTGAGCACGACGGCGTTTCCGAGCGGGGTGCATACCATGTCGGCAGAGGTGACCGAGAGCATCGGGCCGATCGTGGTGTGGCGCAAAGAGCTGCGCCCCGATTCGGGCGGTGCCGGCAAGTGGCGCGGCGGCCTGGGGCAACGCATCGAAATCGGCGCGCACGAGGGCTACCAGTTCACGCTGAACGCCATGTTCGACCGAGTGGCTTATCCCGCGCGCGGTCATGCGGGCGGACACGACGGCGCCGCCGGCGGGGTAGGGTTGGATGACGGCAGCGTGCTGCGTGCCAAAGGCAGCCAGCTGATTCCGGAAGGCCAGCGCCTGGTGCTCGACCTGCCCGGCGGAGGCGGTTTCGGACAGCCGGCGCAGCGGCCCGCGGAGCTGGTGCGGCGCGACGTGCGGTACGGCTACATCAGCGAAGCGCAGGCGCGCCGCGATTATCCGCACGCTTTCGAATAGGAGAACGGGCGCGATGCAGGCGCGGACGCCTTGGCGCCGCCGCCGGGCATCGCGCATCCAAGCATGGCGCGGCCTGGCCGCGTTCATTCAACGCAAGAAAGTTCCTGGGGAAAATAATGGGCACCAAAGCAATACGCACGGCAGGCGTCCTGCCGGACCCGCCGCGTGCACGTGAGCAGGCCGGCCCGGCCGCGGCGGGCGTCAGGCCGCGCGAAGTCGGCAAGAAAGAACTCAATCGCGTTGTCCTGGCCTCGGTCGTGGGCAGCTTCGTCGAGTGGTTCGAGTTTTCGGTCTATGGCTACCTGGCCAGCATTCTGGGCAAGGTGTTTTTTCCTGCCAGCGAGCCTGGCACGCAACTGGTGGCCTCACTGGCCGCATTCGCCGTCGCTTTCTTCGCGCGGCCGTTCGGCGGCTTTCTGTTCGGCCCCATAGGCGACCGCTACGGACGCAAGCAGGTGCTGACCGTCACCATCCTGATGATGGCGGTCGCCACCTTCGCGATCGGCCTCATCCCATCGCACGATTCCATCGGCATGGCCGCGCCTATCTTGCTGGTCGTGCTGCGCCTGCTGCAGGGCATCTCGGCCGGGGGAGAAGGCAGCGGCGCGGCGATCTTCGTGGCCGAGTATTGCGCAGACCGCCGCCGCAGCGCCATTACCAGCTGGATCCAGGTGGGCTGCATCAGCGGCTTCGCCTTCGGCGCCATCGTCACCACGCTGCTCACGTATTTCTTCACTGCCGAGCAGATCCATCACTGGGCCTGGCGCCTGCCGTTCCTGCTGGCCTTGCCGCTGGGTGCGATCGGCCTGTACATCCGCAACCACCTGGAAGAAACGCCCACGTTCGAGGCGGTGCGCGAGAATCGCGATGCCCATCCGAAGGCCGGCTGGAAGCATTTGTTCGATACCCACCTGGGCCCGCTGTTGCAGTCCTGCGGGTTCATCATCGTGACCAACATCACGCTGTATACGGTGGTGACGTATATTCCCACCTACCTGATCAGCGCCCTGACGATGGAACCTGCCCAGGGCTTCCTGTTGTCGCTGGGCCCGCAGCTCTTCCTGATCGCCATGATTCCCGTGATGGGCCTGGTGGCCGACCGCATCACCCGCAAGACGGCCATGCTGGCCGGCAGCGTGGCCGTGCTGCTGCTGGCGATACCGTGCTTCACCTTGTTGTCCACCGGCGGCTATCCGGCCAAGTTCGGCGCTTTGATGGTGCTGAATCTGTGCCTGGCCGCCATGCTGGGCAGCATCTTCTCGGCGGTGCCGGCACTGTTTACCACCCCGGTGCGGTTTACCGGAATGGCGGTCAGCTATAACGTGTCGGTGGCGCTGTTCGCCGGCACGGCCCCCATGCTGAACGCCTGGTTGATCCAGCGCACCGGCAATACGATGATGCCCGCTTATTACCTGATGCTGGGGGCCGTGGTGGGCATCGTGGCGCTGCTGTTCAGCCGCGACCGCACTGGCCAGCCCATGAACGGCGATCCGCCGCGCCCCGATTGACCAGCGCCTACGCCAGGGCCGCGCGCTCGCGCAGGGCGGTGGACGCGGGCTCCTGGCGGCATTGCGACGCATACCCCACCACGGCTTCGGCGCACACGTAGTCCAGCAGCCATCGGGCGAACTGCTGCAACAGGGGCGAGTTCTTGCGGTCGGGTTTGATAAGCAGGCTGAAGCGGGGCATTTTCTTTGCCGGCAACTGCTTCAGCAGGTCCATGCCATAGGGGGACACGAGTCTGCCCGCGCCCACCTCACGGACGGCGTCGGCGTAAGAAATGAACCCTACGCCCAAGCCGGCCAGCACGGCCTCCATCATGGCCGCATGCGTATGCAGCAGCAGCAGGGGCTGCGACGCCCGCTCTGGCACGCCCAGCAAGTCCAGCGTGTCGTCCCACAGCGTGTTTGCCACCAGCGAGGTGACCACGCTGTGCTTGAGCAGGTCCGCGGGCGTGCGCAGGGGCAGGCGTTCCAGCAGGCCGGGCGTGGCCACCAGCACTTTCAGGTCGTCGATCAGCGGCGTTTCCACGTACTCGGTGTTGCCGCCGTAGTCCCAATGGATGGCGGCGTCCATGCCGCGTTCGTCAAGCTCGACCAGGTCTACGCCCACCGCCATGCGGAAATCGATGTTGGGGTGCGAGGCGGTGAAATTGCCCAGCTTGGGCACCAGGAACTCGGTGGCGAAGTACGGGCTGACGTAAAGGTACAGCTGCTGCGTGGCGCGCGAGGTCTGTATGGCGTTCACGCCGTCGGCGAAGCGGTCCAGGCCGCCCTGCACGTGGGCATGCAGCGTGTTGGCCGCCTGCGTGGGTGTAAGGCTGCGGATATTGCGCTGGAACAGGGGCTGCTCGAGATGGGCCTCGAGCTGCTTGAGCTGCTGGCTGACCGCCTGCGGCGTCAGGCAGAGTTCCTCGGCCGCCTGGCGTATCGAGCCCCGCCGCATGATGGCCTCGAAGATGCGCAAGGTATTGAGGGGAGGAAGTCGGTAACGCATGGTCGGGCATTCTTTGAGCGGGCGGCGCAAGTCGTTGCGGCCCAAGGCCTTTTTATATTTGTCCGAAAATTGTTCAAGGGCTTATCCACATTGTGCGTGGACAACTCGGACAGGAGGCGCCGCCCGGTGTGGGCGGCGGGTGGCGTTCTGGTGCGGCGCGTCAGGCGGCGTGCTTGGCCACCCAGGCAAGGTACAGGTCGAGCCAGCCTTGCAGGAATTTGCGGGTGCCTTCGTTGGTGATGGTGTACTGGTCGTCGATCAGCCCCTCGGTGGTCTGCAGGAAGACTTCAGGCGTGGTCAGTACGTTGACGCCTTCGGCTGCCAGGATGTTGCGCAGGTGCTGCTGCGCCATGGCCGTACCGGCCGCGCTGGGCGAAGTGCCGACGATGCCGCCGGTTTTCCCGACCCAGGAATTCTTGCCCCAGGGGCGCGAACCCCAGTCGATGGCGTTTTTCAGCGCGGCGGGAATCGAGCGGTTGTGCTCGGGCGTCACGAACAGCAAGCCGTCGGCATTGGCGATCAGTTCCTTCAGCTTGGCGGCCGAAGGCGGCATGGACATTTCGTTGTCCTGGTTGTACAGCGGCACATCGCCCAGGCTGGCGTATTCGAACTTGACGTTCTCGGGCAGCAGCTTTTCCAGGGCGTGCGCCAGGCGCAGATTGATAGATGCGGCCCGCAGGCTGCCGACGAAAACCGCGATCTTGTAAGTGCTCATGCACATGCTCCTCGGGGGTAAGAGACCGCTCAGTGTAGACCTGCGTTGTGGCCGACTCAATAATGCACCAGGACGGTGCATGCGTGCACAAAAGGCTGGATCGTGCTGCGCGCAACGGTGCAGGCGGGCCGGGTGCGGGCGGTTGTGCCCGGGTGCGCGTCCGCAACGAAGTTGGCATAGGGTTTGCTAGGGTAATTACTAAGCGGCCGCAGCCGTTCCAGGCCGGCCCGTACGCAGCAAGGAGTTCCTCATGACCGATCCACTTCCCGCCCCAGTCACGATGCTGGTGACGCGCCACATATCGCCCGAGCGCTACGGGGATTTCCTGGCATGGATGCGCCAGGGCGAAATCCTGGCGGCGGGCTTTCCGGGGTTCCTGGGGTCGGGCGTGCTGCAACCGCCCGAAGGCGGCGACCAATACCAGATCGTGCTGCGCTTCGCCGACGCGGCCAGCCTGGCGCGCTGGGAAAACTCGCTGCCGCGCCGCATGTGGCTGGAGCGCGGGGCCAGCCTGGTACGAGCCAGCCGCATCCATCGGGTCAGTGGCATGGATACCTGGTTTGGCCCGCCGCGCAGCGCGCCGCCGCGCTGGAAGCAGGCGATCAGCATCTGGCTGGCGTACTTTCCCATGCTGCTGCTGTTCAGCACGCTGCTCAACGAACAACTGAGCGCCTTGCCCTTGTTCTGGCGGGTGCTGGTAACCACTGCCTGCATGACGCCGGTGCTGTCGTTCGTCTGCATCCCGCTGATCACCCGCCTGCTGCGCAGCTGGCTGCAGCCGGCGGCTGGCCGTTGATGGCCGGTTGCTGACACTTCACTGAATACTGAACGAAAATTGTTTACACTTGCATCGGTAATCCTCAATTTCTAAAGAAGCGCGGCCACGCGGGGCGCGCTTTTTCTCAACAAAGGAGAGTATTCCGATGCGCAAATTGCTCTACGGCGCGCTGCTGGCGGCCGCCCTGACCGCAGGGGCGGCCCAGGCCGCCGCCGAACCCAAGGCGGTGGTAAAGACCTATTCCGACATTGCGCTGGCCGGCTACGAGGATTCGTTGAATTCCGCCCAGGCATTGCGCACCGCGATCGAAGCCTTGATCGAAAAGCCCAGCGCCCAGACGCTGCAGGCCGCACGCGCGGCCTGGCTGGCGGCGCGGGTGCCTTACCAGCAGACCGAGGCCTTCCGGTTCGGCAATCCCATCGTCGACGACTGGGAAGGCAGTGTGAATGCCTGGCCGCTGGACGAAGGACTGATCGACTACGTGGATGCGTCGTACGGTACCGAGAGCGACCAGAATGCGTTCTATGCCGTGAACGTGATTGCCAATTCCAAGATCTCGGTGGGCGGCAAGACCATCGATGCCACCACCATCACGCCCGAATTGCTGTCCGAAACGCTGCAGGAAGCGGATGGCAACGAAGCCAACGTGGCCACCGGCTACCATGCCATCGAATTCCTGCTGTGGGGCCAGGACCTGAACGGTTCGGGTCCGGCACCGGCCGACCGCAAGGGCACGCCGCAAGAACGCCATGCCGGCAACCGGCCGCACACCGACTTCGATCCGGCCCAGTGCACGGGCGGCCATTGCGAACGCCGCGTGCAGTACCTGCGCGCGGTGACCGATCTGCTGGTGTCCGACCTGGAAGAAATGGTGGACAACTGGAAACAGGACGGCGAGGCGCGCAAGGCCGTCGAACAGGATCCCAAGGCCGGGCTGGTGGCCATGCTGACCGGGCTGGGCAGCCTGTCGTACGGCGAACTGGCCGGCGAACGCATGAAGCTGGGCCTGATGCTGCACGACCCGGAAGAAGAGCACGATTGCTTCTCGGACAACACCCATAATTCGCACTACTACAACCAGCTCGGCATTCGCAATGTGTACCTCGGTACCTATGCGCGCGTCGATGGCAAGACGGTCTCGGGCGCCAGCGTGTCCGACCTGGTGAAGGCGCGCGATCCCAAGCTCGATGCCGAAATGCGCAGCAAGCTCGACGCCACCGTGGCCGCCATGCAAGCCATGCGCGACCGTGCCGATAAAGTGGAAACCTACGACCAGATGATTGCCAGCGGCAACGCCGCAGGCAATGCGGTGGTGCAGGCCGCCATCGATCGCCTGGTCGACCAGACCCGCAGCCTGGAACGCGTGATTGCCGTGCTGGAACTGGGCGACGTGGCGCTCGAGGGTTCGGACAGTCTCGACAAGCCGGAAGCCGTATTCCAGTGAGCAAGATCGCAGTTGCAGTACTGGCGGCGCTGGCTACGGCCAGCGCCGCTGCAGCGTCCAACGAGCGCGACGACCTGAGCGCGGAAGACCGGGCGCGCGTGGCCAAGGTCACCGCGCCGGCCCGTGATTTTTCCAGTGCCGAACCATTCGAGACCCTGCCGGCGGGCGCCGGGACGACGCGCAAGCTGATCAACGCCGACATTTTTTCGCATCCGTCGGCCAACCTGACTTTCGAAGGGCGCCAGGAATTCCTGGTGGGCAATGGCCTGTTCCGCAAAGACTGGGTGTCGGCGCCTTCGTCGACCCAGGCCTCGGATGGCCTGGGGCCGCTGTTCAACGCGCGTTCCTGCCAGGCCTGTCATACCAAGGACGGCCGCGGCACGGTGCCGGGTTTCGATCCGCTGGAGCGCACCGACGCCGTGGCGCTGCTGATGCGCCTGGCGGTGCCGCCCGCCACCGACGAAGAGCGCCGGCAATTGGCATCGGGCGAACTGCCGTTCGTGCCCGAGCCGGTGTATGGATCGCAGTTGCAGAACTTTGCCGTGGCCGGCTTGCCGGCCGAGGGGCGTCTGGAGATCGAGTACGAACCGGTGGCGGTCGAGCTCAATGGCGGCGAGACCGCCACATTGATGAAGCCCACTTATCGCATCGAGGATCCGGCCTATGGGCCTATGCGCGACGACGTGCATATGTCGCCGCGCCTGGCGCCGCCGATGATCGGCCTGGGCCTGCTGGAAGCCGTGCATCCCGCGGACATCCTGGCCAATGCCGAGGCCGACCACGGCGACGGCATCAGCGGCCGGCCCAACTGGGTGCGCGATGAACGCACCGGCAAGCTGGCGCTGGGGCGCTTCAACTGGAAGGCCAGCCAGCCCACGGTAGAGCAGCAGAGCGCGGTGGCGTTTTCCAATGACATGGGGCTGTCGACGCCGATGTTCCCCAGCCATTACGGCGAATGCACCGCTGCGCAGGCCGCCTGCTTCGATATGCCGCACGGCGCGCAGCCGCGCCTGGGCGAGCACGAGGTGCCCGGCGAACTGATGGATTTCGTCACGACGTACGCCGTCAACCTGGCCGTGCCGCAGCGCCGCGAGGTCGACGATGCGCGCGTGCTGGCGGGCAAGAAGCTGTTCTACGAAGCCAATTGCGTGGCCTGCCACGTGCCCAAGTACGTGACCAGCCGCGAGGCCGTGCGCCCGGAACACCGCTTCCAGTTGATCTGGCCCTACACCGACCTGCTGCTGCACGACATGGGCGAGGGCCTGGCCGATGGCGTGTCCGAGGGCCGGGCCAGCGGCAGCGAATGGCGCACGCCGCCGCTGTGGGGCATAGGGCTGACGCGCACCGTCAATCCCAATGCGACCTGGCTGCATGACGGCCGGGCGCGCACGCTGCTCGAGGCGATACTGTGGCACGGCGGCGAAGCCCAGGCGGCGCGCGACCGTGTGGTGGCCATGACGCCGCAGGAACGCGCCGACCTGATCCGTTTCCTGGAGTCGCTGTGAGCGGCCCTGCAAGGAGTGCAAAGATGCTGAAAAGCAAGTGGCTGTTGGCGGCTGCCGTGGTGCTGGCCCCGCTGCCCGCGCCGGCGGCGCCGCCGGCCGATCTGGGCCAGCGGCTGGCCGAAGGCTATGTGCGGCCCGCGGTGGCCAAGCTGGCGCAACAGGCCGGCGGGCTGCAACAAGCCCTGAGCGGCTGGTGCGGGAAGGGCGGTGGCGCAGCGGACGCGCTGGCGGTGCGCCAGGCTTTCGAGCACACCGCGCTGGCCTGGTCCGGCGTGGAGTTCCTGCGCTTCGGCCCCCTGGTGCAAGGTAATCGCTACGAGCGGCTGGTGTTCTGGCCGGATACGCGCGGCGTCATGCAGCGGCAGGTGCGCGCGCTGCTGGCCCAGGCCGACCCGGCCGCGCTGGCGCCCGGCGCGCTGGCCTCGCGCAGCGTGGCCATGCAGGGCCTGCCGGCGCTGGAATATGTGCTGTACGGCGAGCCCGGTTTGCTGGATGCGCCCGCCGGCAAGGCATCGGCCTACGCCTGCGGTTATGCCGTGGCGGTGGCCGCCAATATCGCCGCCGTGTCGGGCGAGCTGCAGCAGGCCTGGAGCCCGCAGGGCGAATTCGGCCGGCAGTTCACCGCTCCGTCGGCCGACAACGACTTGTACCGCAGCCAGCAGGAAGTGGCGGCCGAGGCGGTCAAGGCCTTGTCCACGGGCTTGCAGTTTGCGCGCGATATCAAGCTGATGCCCGTGCTGGGCGATTCGCCGCAGGCGGCGCGCGCCAAGCGCGCCGCCTTCTGGCGCAGCGACATGAGCCTGCCCATGCTGGCGGCCAGCCTGCACGGCATGCGGGCTTTCTACGACGCGGGCGGCTATCGCTACGCCAAAGACGAAGGCTGGATCGACCAGGCCGTGCGTGGTGAACTCGACCGTGCCGCCGCCGCGATCGAGGCCGTGCAGGCCCCGCTGGAGCAGGCCGTGGCCGACGCCGACGCATGGCAGCGGCTGGCGCTGGCCGGCTTGATCCTGAAGAATGCCAAAGATATTGTCGACCAGCATTTCGCGCCCGCGTTGGGCGTCACGATCGGATTCAATGCCCTCGATGGAGATTGATCGCCGCCGGTTCCTGGCCCTGGCAGCCGCGGCTGGCCTGGCCCCCGCCACGCTGCGTGCCGCGGGCCAGGCGCAGCTGTACCTGGCCGCGCGCCGTGCCGGTGACCGCTACGAGGCGGTCGTGCTGGATGCCCAGGGGCGCGATCGCCAGGTGGTGCCCATGCCCGCGCGCGGCCACAGCTTTGCGCCGGACCCCGCGCGCGGCCGTGCCGTGGTGTTCGGCCGCCAGCCGGGCTTTTTCGCGGTGGTCTTTCGTATCGACGGTGCACAGCCCCCGGTGGCGTTGCAGGCCGCGGCCGGCCGCCATTTCTTCGGCCATGGGGTATTCCTGCCCGATGGCCGGCGCATGCTGGCCACCGAGAATCACTACGAAGCCGGCCATGGCGTGCTGGGCATATACGATGCTTCGGACGGCGGCAACTACCGCCGCATCGGCGAATTCGAGACCGGCGGCATCGGCCCGCACGAAGTGGTGCTGCTGCCTGACGGCAAGACCCTGTGCGTGGCCAACGGCGGCATCCTGACGCATCCCGACTACGGCAAGCTGGAACTCAACCTGGACACCATGCGGCCATCGCTGGCCTACGTGGATGCGCACGACGGCCGCCTGCTCGAACGCGTGGAGCTGCCTGCGCAATATCATCGCCTGTCGATCCGCCACCTGGTCGTGGCGGCCGATGGCGCAGTGTGGTTCGGGTGCCAGCATACCGGCCCGGCAGGAGAGCGGCCGCCGTTGGTGGGGCGCCACCGGCGCGGCCACGCCCCCGAGCTGTACGCCGGCCCCGACGAGGTGCTGCGCGGCTTTCGCAATTACGTCGGGTCGGTGGCGGTGGACCCGGCCGGGGGCGTTGTCGCCACCAGCAGCCCGGTGGGCGGGCAGGTGGTGTACTGGGACGCCGCGAGCGGCCGCTGCCTGGGCCTGACCCGCCTGGCCGACGGCTGCGGCGTGGCGCCCGTGGCGCCCGAGCGCTTCCTCGTCAACAGCGGCATGGGGGCGCTGGTGCAGGCTGGCCCCGAATTGCCGGCGCAATCGATCCTGCCGCCGTCGCCCGGCCTGTCATGGGACAACCATTTCAGGCGCATCTAGGCGCCGCGCTCGGCACGGACACGGGTATCTGATAAAGTTTTCGACTGTCCAGCACGCCCGGACCTGCCCGCGGGCGCGCGCCGTACACGGGAGCTCGCATGAACGAATACCTGGTAAACCTGGAAACCTTGATGCCGCGCCTGGCCGATGGCGCCGTGAATATCGTCATGGCCGTGTTCATCCTGATCATCGGCTGGTGGGTATCGGCATTGCTGGGGCGTTCGGTCAGGCGCGCGGCAACGCGTTCGCCGCGCATCGACCCCACCATCGTGCCCATGTTCTACAGCGTGGTGGTATGGGCGGTACGCATCTTCACCGTGATCGCCGTGCTGGCGCGGTTCGGCGTGCAAACCGCCAGCCTCATCGCCGTACTGGGCGCGGCCGGCCTGGCCGTGGGCCTGGCCTTGCAGAATACGCTGCAGAACATCGCGGCCGGCATCATGCTGCTGATCCTGCGCCCCTTGCGCGCCGGCGAGTACGTGGCGCTCAGCAGCGGCACCGAGGGCACCGTGGTCGAAGTCGGCCTGTTCCTGTGCCGCCTGGTGCAGGGCGACGGCATCTACATCTCGCTGCCCAACAGCGTGGTCTGGAACGCCACTATCACCAACTACAGCCGCAACGTCACGCGCCGGCAAGACATCCCGGTTACCGTGCACTACGACGACAACCTGGATGCCGCCCTGGAAAGCCTGAACAAGCTGGTGGCCGCGCATCCCATGGTGCTGAAGGATCCGGCTCCGCAGATCAAGGTCAGCGAATACAAGGACAACGGCACGGTGATCAATGTGCGCCTGTGGTGCGCCGCGGGCCAGTACCAGGACCTGCGCTGGGACCTGTTCCACCAGATCCGCCAGACGCTGGGCGCGGCCGGCTTCAAGCCGCCGATTCCCGTACGCGAGATACAGGGCCCGCCCAAAGAGGGCGGCGCTTCGGCCACCTGATCACGCGCGCAGCGACAGGCGCGCCAGTTCGGCGTGGATCCAGCCGGCGATCTCGCGCTGGCGCGGCGCCGGCATGCGGTCGATGATTGCCGTCACACTGATGGCCAGGATGGGCGCGCCCTGCGGGTCGAGCAGGGCGCAACCCACGCCCAGCGCGCCGCGCACCGCGTGGTTGCCCACCACGGCATAGCCGCGCGCCCGCGTATTCTCGATCAGGCGGTGCATTTCATGCGGCGTCATGCCGCCGTATTCGTCCAGGAAACCCGCATTGCGCTCGACGATGCAGTGCGCAACCGGGTCGGGCAGGGCGGCCAGCAGCGCCATGCCGCCCGAACCCACCCCCAGCGGCTGGCGCTTGCCAGCGTAGGTGGCCAGGATCTGCACCGGATATCCGCCTATCTCGCGGTGCAGGCTGACCGATTCGTCGCCTTCACGCACCACCAGGAACACGGCATCGCCGGTTCGTTCGGCCAACCGCCGCAAGCTCGGCAAGGTCTGGCTGACGCGCGGGTCCGGCGTGGCGGCATCGCCGCAGTTGGCCCATTGGGCCCGGTATTTCTTGGTGCCCGGCACCGCCAGCACCAGCCCCGAATCCAGCAGCGCGGCCAGCAGCCGGTAAATCGTGGGGCGCTGGATAGCGGTCAGGCGCGCAATATCCGTGACGCTGAGCCCGGTAGCGCCCTGGTCGCGCAACGCGGCCAATACGGCCAGCCCGCGGCGCAGCGTGCGCGGGCCGGAAGAGGTCTCTGAATTCGACATGCATCCCTCGGTGAACATCCAATCTAGGCTTTCGGGGCAGGGGGTTCAGGGAAAACCCACTGTCCGTAGCGTGGACTCTACCTTGCCGAAAACGCCATGACTAGTGGAAAATCGCCCCCGTAACAAAGTCTAGACCGTCCGCACAATGGACAATTTTCACAGGAGACACAACATGACCAAAAGTCAGAAACCCCGCTTGCTGCGCTACGGCGCAACCCTGCTTGCCGGCGCACTGGGGGCGCTGGTATTTGGCACCAGCGCCCAGGCGGCATATCCCGACAAGCCGGTGCACATCGTGGTGGGTTTTTCGGCAGGCGGCACCACCGACGTGATCGCCCGCATCATGGCCAAGGAACTCAGCCAAGGGCTGAACGAATCTTTCGTGGTCGAGAACAAGCCTGGCGCCGGCAGCAACATCGCCACCGAGTATGTGGCGCGCGCGAAACCCGATGGCTACACGCTGCTGTTCGTGGCCGTTACCAGCGCCATCAACCAGACGCTGTACAAGAACGTAAAGTTCGACCTGACCAAAGACTTCGCCCCGGTGGCGCTGGGTGCCAAGGTACCCAACATCCTGGTGGTGAACCCCAAGGTGCCGGTGAAGTCGGTGAAAGAACTGGTCGACTACGCCAAGGCCAATCCCGGCAAGCTGGCGTTCGCCTCGTCGGGCAGCGGCACGTCCATCCACATGGCGGGCGAACTGTTCAAGATGCGCGCCGGCCTGGACGTACTGCACGTGCCCTACAAGGGCAGCGCACCCGCTGTCACCGACCTGATCGGCGGACAGGTGCAGTTCATGTTCGACAATATGCCGTCGTCTTGGCCGCACGTGAAGGGCGGCAAGCTGAACGCCCTGGCGGTTACCACGGCCAAGCGCTCGCCTACCGCGCCCGACCTGCCCACCATGCAGGAAGCCGGTTTCGAGAACTTCGACGTGTCGTCCTGGTTCGGCCTGATTGCGCCGGCCGGCACGCCGCCGGAAGTGATCGAGAAGCTCAACGCCGTGATCGTCAAGGCACAGGACAATCCCGAAGTGCAGCAGGCCTTTGCGGGCCTGGGCGCCGTGGGCGAGAAGACCACGCCGGCCGAGTTCGGCGCGTTCATCAAGTCCGAAGTCGAGAGCTGGGCCCCCGTGGTCAAGGCCTCGGGCGCGCAAGTCGATTGAGTTCGATCGCGGTCCGCACCCTGCGGGGGGCGGCGCCGCCATTGACCAAGGCGGGCCGATGGCCCGCCTTATTTTTTGCGCAGCATCGCCGTGCAAACCCCGCGCAGCATATCGACCTCATCGCGCGTGAGCCCGCTACGGCTGAACAAGTGGCGCATGCGCGGCATCAGTTTCTTGGGGTGGGCGGGATCCAGGAATTCCACATGGACCAGCGCCTCTTCCCAGTGCGCCAGGAACGCCTGCACCGCCTCGCCCGTGGCCGCGGCGGCGCCAGGATCGGGCTGCTGCGCGGTGGAAACCGGCAGCAGGCCGGCCCCGTCGGCCTGCAACAGGGCGTAGCGCAGTTCCCAGGCGGCCAGTTGCAGGGCCTGGGCCACGTTCAGCGAGCTGTATTCCGGATTGGCCGGAATATGGCAAATGCGGTGGCACAGCGCAATCTGGGCGTTGGTCAGCCCGGCCCGTTCGGTGCCCAGCACCACGGCGGTACAGCCCGAACCGGGGGTGGCCAGGTGCAACCGGGCCAGCTCGGCAGCCTGGCGGATGTCGCAGGGCGGCGGCCCCAGGTCGCGCACCCGGGCCGTCAGGGCAAAAGCCAGGCTGACCGGGGCCAGGGCCTCTTCCAGGGTGGCGCAGACCCGCGCCTGCTCCAGGACATCGGCGGCTCCGCTGGCCAGCGCCACCGCCTCGGGCTGCCCGGTCATGTCGGGGTAGCGGGGCTCGACCAGGACCAGGTCCGAGAAGCCCATTGTCTTGATGGCACGTGCCGCCGATCCCACATTTCCAGGGTGGCTGGGCTGTACCATGATGAACTGAACGCGTGAAAATGCTTGAGTCATTTAAAATGGCAAGTTTGGCTTAACGCCTTCCTGGTTTTTCGGGTCGTTGCCGCGGGGTTTCGGGGGCCATAGCCCCACTTCGCGACAAGGCCGCCCGGGTGGCAGCCCTTACTGCATACGTACGGAATTTTATGCACCCGATGCTCAATATCGCCATCAAGGCGGCCCGGCGTGCCGGCACCATCATCAACCGTGCCAGCCTGGATTTGGAACGACTCAGCGTGGCTCGCAAGGGGCCGCGCGATTATGTCACGGAAGTCGATCGCGCCTCGGAAGAGTCCATCGTCGAGACCCTGCGCGCCGCCTACCCGGACCACGCCGTGCTGGGTGAAGAATACGGGCTGCAGGGCCCCGAGCAGGCCGAATTCCAATGGATCGTCGATCCGCTCGACGGCACCACCAATTTTATCCATGGCCTGCCCACCTACGCAGTATCCATCGCGCTGGCGCAGCGCGGCCAGATCACGCAGGCGGTCGTCTACGACCCGTCGCGCAATGAACTGTTCACCGCCAGCCGCGGCAGCGGCACGTTCCTGAACGACCGCCGCGTACGGGTCTCGGGCCGTACGCGCTACAGCGAGGCCCTGCTGGGGGCGCACTGGCCCAAGTCGGGCGATATCGACGCGGGCGGCGAGCGTTTTCGACAACTGGCCGACGGCAGCACCGGTGTGCGGCGCCTGGGTTCCACGGTGCTCGACCTGGCCTACGTGGCCAGCGGCCGCCTGGACGGCTTCTGCGGCGCCAGGCTCAAGCCCTGGGACCTGGCCGCCGGCAGCCTGCTGGTACAAGAGGCCGGCGGGCTGGTGGCCGATTTCGACGGCGAGCAAGGCTGGCAAGAGTCCGGTAATGTGCTGGCCGCCAGCCCCAAGATCTTCACCCAGATGCTGGCCGCTTTACAGCCCAGGCAAAGCTGAAAGTGACGGTGCGCCGGCCATTGGCGCGACTTGTGGCCTGCAAGCCGCGCCAGCGCTCGATCTGGCGCCTAAAAGCCCGCATTCTGTAGCCCATCTGCCGGCATGTTGCCGGCATGTGACGCCATTTCCAGGTACGATTGGCGGTTCCGCAACTTATGGAGCACTCGATGGAGTGGCTGCTGGACCCCGCCGCGTGGGTCGGCCTGCTTACCCTTGTCGTCCTTGAAATCGTCCTGGGGATCGACAACCTTATCTTCATCGCCATCCTGGCTGACAAGCTGCCCCCCGCGCAGCGCGATCGCGCGCGTATCGTGGGCCTGTCCCTGGCACTGCTGATGCGCCTGGGCCTGCTGTCGGTCATGTCCTGGCTGGTCACCCTGACCGCACCGCTGTTTTCCATAGGCCCCATGACATTCTCGGGCCGCGACCTGATTCTGCTGGTGGGTGGCCTGTTCCTGTTGCTCAAGGGCACGCTGGAACTGCACGAGCGCCTGGAGGGCAGCCAGGGCCCGGATGCCTCGGGCCCGCGCGTCTACGCCAGCTTCTGGGTGATCGTGGTCCAGATCGTGGTGCTCGATGCCGTGTTCTCGCTGGACTCGGTCATTACCGCCGTCGGCATGGTCGATCACCTGGCCATCATGATGATCGCGGTTTCCGTGGCCATCGGCATCATGCTGCTGGCATCCAAGCCATTGACGCGCTTCGTCAATGCGCATCCTACCGTGGTGGTGCTGTGCCTGGGCTTCCTGCTGATGATCGGCTTCTCGCTGCTGGCCGAAGCGTTTGGCTTCAAGGTGCCCAAGGGCTACCTGTACGCCGCCATCGGCTTCTCGGTGGCCATCGAGGCGCTCAACCAGGTGGCCCGCCGCAACCTGCTGCGGCTGGATGCCACGCGCCCCATGCGCGAGCGCACCGCCAGCGCGGTGCTGCGCATGCTGGGCAAGCGCCCGCCCGACGGCGAGGAAATGGTTGCCGCCAGCCCCCATGCGCCCGCCATGCCGGCCTTCGGGGTGGAAGAGCGCAACATGGTCAGCGGCGTGCTGACCTTGGCCGAACGCTCCATCCGTTCCATCATGACCCCGCGCACCGATGTGTCCTGGGTCAACATCGACGATGACGCACAGATCATCCGCCAGCAGCTCACCGAGGCGCCGCACAGCTTCTTCCCGGTGTGCCGCGGTTCGCTGGACGAAGTCATCGGCATCGCCCGCGCCAAAGACCTGGTGGCCGACCTGATCACCGACGGGGAAGTGCGCCGCAGCCGCCTGCGCGACCCGATCATCGTGCACGAGTCCATCGGCATCCTGCGCCTGATGGACACCCTGAAGCGTTCGCGCGGCCAACTGGTGCTGGTAGCCGATGAATTCGGCGCCATCGAAGGCCTGGTGACGCCCATCGACGTGTTCGAGGCCATCGCCGGCGAATTCCCCGACGAAGACGAACTGCCCGATATCACTCCCGAGCAGGACGACGTCTGGAAAATCGACGGTGCGGCCGACCTGCATCATGTCGAGCAGGTACTGGAAACCGAAGGCCTGATCGACGACTCGCAAGATTATTCCACCCTGGCCGGCTATCTGCTGGCGCGCTTCGGGCACCTGCCCCAGCCGGGCGACAGTTGCGAGTACGATGGGTCGCACCATCACTTCCGTTTCGAAGTGCTCGAACTCGACGGACGCCGTATTGCGTCAGTGCGGGTCGAGCGCATGCCGCTGGCGCCTGCCGAGGCCGAAGCCGAGGCCGACAGCCATTAACCTTCTATTCCGCCACGCACCGTGACCGACAGCACGCTATACCTGATCAAGGCTTTTTTCCTGGGCATCGTCGAGGGGCTGACCGAGTTCATTCCGGTGTCCAGCACCGGGCACCTGATCCTGATCGGCGACTGGATCAACTTCTCATCCAGTTCAGGCAAAGTGTTCGAAGTGGTGATCCAGTTCGGCTCGATCCTGGCGGTCATGTGGATCTTCCGCGCCCGGCTGTGGCAATTGATCCGCGGCACCCTGACGGGCGTGCCGGCCGAAGTGGCGTTCACCCGCAACCTGCTGCTGGCCTTCCTGCCCGCGGCGGTGGTGGGCGCCATCTTCATCAAGACCATCAAAGAAGTGTTCTACCACCCCGGCGTGGTGGCGGTGACGCTGGTGCTGGGTGGGCTGATCATGTTGTGGGTCGAGCGCAAGACCCACCACACGCCGGGCGATGCCCCCGGCGCGGCGGACGACACGGCTTCCGACGAGCGCGCCTCGGCTTACACACTGGAACAGATCAGCTGGAAACAGGCCCTGGGGGTTGGCGCCGCGCAATGCGTGGCCATGATCCCGGGCACGTCCCGCTCCGGGGCCACCATCATCGGCGGCATGATCGCCGGTATCCAGCGCAAGACGGCAACCGAGTTCTCGTTCTTCCTGGCCATGCCCACCATGCTGGGCGCCGCCGTGTACGACTTGTACCGCAACATCGGCCTGCTTACCCAGCACGACCTGTCGGCCATCGGGGTGGGCTTCGTGGCGGCCTTCTTCAGCGCGATGGTCGTGGTGCGGGCGGTATTGCGCTTCGTGGCCAACCACACCTATCGCAGCTTCGCCTGGTACCGCATCGCGCTGGGCATCGTCGTGGCCATCTGGCTGACGACCAAATAAAAAGGTGCCTGACACCCGGCAGGGTTGTCAGGCACCTTGCGAAAATGGGCACTTTGCAGGACATTGCCAGGTGTCAGGCTCCGCAGGTGCCTGACACCGTTCTATTGAGACGGTCGCTGCACACCTTGGTGTCAGGCACCTGCGGAGCCTGACACCTGGCTGTAGCAGGTTCAGGCTGCATCCAGGTCGTAGAAAACCAACCCATCGCGGTCGATCACCAGCCATCCGCCTCGCGGCGGATTGGCGTGGTCGCAATCCCAGTCGGGCAGTACCCAGCGTTCACAGCGGCGCCCATCGATATCCAGCACGTGGCGGCCGGGACGATGGGTGTGGCCGTGCACGATGGTTTCCACGTCGGCCGTGCGGAAGGCGTCTTCGACGGCCTGCGTATTCACGTCCATGATCTCGGCAGCCTTCATCTGGTTGGCCGCCTGGCTTTCGCCGCGTGCCTGCTGGGCCATGGCCAGGCGTTCGGGAATGCCCTGGGCCAGGAACTGCGCCTGCCATTGCGGATTACGCACCATGGCGCGAAATTGCTGGTAAGCGTCGTCGTCGGTACAGTATTCGTCGCCGTGGGTCAGCAGCACGCGGCCATAGTCGGTTTCCAGCAGCGCGGGTTCCGGCAGCAGCCGGGCACCCAACGCGTCAGCCAGGGCAGTGCCCATCAGGAAGTCGCGATTGCCGCGGCCCAGCCATAGCGGGATGCGCGCTGCGGCGTGCCTGAGCCCCTGCAGCACCGCAGCCAGCCAGGGCGGGGCGGCCAGGATGGCGTCATCGCCGATCCAGGCATCGAAGATGTCGCCCGGCAGCAGCACAGCGGCGGCCTCGTCGGCCGCCGCATCCAGAAAGCCCAGGAATGCCTCGGCGGTGGCCGGCGTGGCCGGCCCCAGGTGCACGTCGGAGGCCAGCCAGACCGGGCCCTGCAGTACTACCTTACTCAAGGATTTCGGCCTTCTCGATGATCACGTCTTCGACGGGGACGTTCTGGTGAAAGCCGCTGTTGCCGGTTTTCGCGTTCTTGATCTTGTCGACCACGTCGGTGCCGTCGGTGACCTTGCCAAACACCGCATAGCCCCAGCCGTTCGGCGTGGGAGCAGTGAAGTTCAGGAAGTCGTTGTCGGACACGTTGATGAAGAACTGCGCGGTAGCCGAATTCGGGTCGCTGGTGCGGGCCATGGCCAGCGTGTACTTGTCGTTCTTCAGGCCGTTGTTGGCTTCGTTCTCGATGGGAGCCTGGGTGGGCTTCTGCTTCAGGCCGGGCTCGAAGCCGCCGCCCTGGATCATGAAACTATCGATGATGCGGTGGAAGATGGTGCCGTCATAGAAACCGCTCTTGACGTAGCTGAGGAAGTTTTCCACGGTCTTGGGCGCTTTCTCCGCATCCAGGGTGATGACGATGTCGCCCTGGTTGGTTTGAAGTTTGACGCGAGGAGTATTGCTCATGGGTTTTGTGCCTTCTGAGGTAGAGGGGGTGGATGAGGCAGCCGGCTGCGCGCCGGCAGTTGCCGGCACTATCGTGGCCAGCGCGAAGGTGCACGCCATCAGGCGCAGCAGATGAAGCGGAGAGTAGCGCGAAATCATCGTTGTTGGCTTTCCTTCAGCAGGTTTTCGATCTCACGTGCCTTGCCCTGCATGCCGGGCACGCCTTGGTCCGCGGCGTCGCGGTAATTGCGCAGCGCCATCATCAACTGGATATCGCCCATGTTGGCGCGTGCCGCGAGGTAATCGGGGTTGGCGCGTAGCGCCATCTGCAAGGCCTCGTGCGCCTGGTCCAGGTCACCTTGCTTGGCGTAGAGCGCGGCCAGATTATTCCAGGGTTCGGGCAGTTCGGGAAAGCTCGTCGTCATGTCGGTATAGATGGCGATGGCTTCGTCGGTGCGGCCCAGCGCGGCCAGGGCGCGCGCATGCTGGAACATCAGTTGGACGTCGGTGCCGCGCTGGCCCTGGATTTCGGCCAGGCGTTTCTCGATGAGATCCAGGGCTTCCTGGTTCTGGCCGTTGTTCAGCTGGCGCTCGATGTGGCTGGTGATTTGTGACGGCGTGGGGTCCAGGCGGGTGTCCACGCCGGGCTTCAGGGCTTCGAGCAGGTTGGCCAGGGCCTTCCAGCCGCCTTCGGGCGGGGGCGGGTCGAGCTTGGTGAGCGCGGCGTTGCCGTTGTCCGGCATGCTGCCGCCGCCGCCCATGGCCTGGCCCAGCGCCGCGCCGCCGGGCAGGGCGGCCAGCGCCAATACCAGAAGGGTATTGCGGAAAAGGCGGTTGATGGTCACGTGGGCATCCGTTAAAAATAGGCCAGTCGCGCTCGGCGCGCGACGAGGCGCTTGCTATACTTGACGACCGCCATTTTAGCCCCGGTTGCGTTCGTGGTTCGCCGAACGAAGCAGCGGGGGGTCGAAGCGGCCGAAGCGCGGCCTGGTTGCGGCCCTATTGCCGCATCCCGCCGTGCCGCCGAAGCCGCATTGCTGCGGCGCGGACCGCCCCGCGGGATTTACACCGCACTATCTCGAGGCCAGCCCAAGCGTCATGCTGCACATCTACAACACGCTGTCGCGTACCAAGGAACCTTTCAAGCCGGCCCGGCCCGGCCAGGTGCGCATGTACGTGTGCGGCATGACCGTCTACGACTACTGCCACCTGGGCCATGCCCGCATGCTGGTGGCCTTCGACGTGGTGCAGCGCTGGCTGCGGGCCAGCGGCCTGGCGGTCGATTACGTGCGCAATATTACCGACATCGACGACAAGATCATCCGGCGCGCCGTCGAGACCGGCCGCCGCATCGGCGAGGTCACTGAATACTATATCGCGGCCATGCATGCCGACGAACGCGCGCTGGGCGTGCAGCCGCCCGATCGCGAACCGCGCGCCACGCAGTACGTGGGCGACATGCTCGACATCATCGGCCGCCTCGAGCAGAACGGCCTGGCCTACCAGGCCGACGACGGCGACGTCAACTACGCGGTGCGCGGCTTTGCCGGCTACGGCAAGCTGTCGGGCAAGGCGCTCGATGACCTGCGTGCCGGCGAACGCGTGGCGGTGGGCTCGGCCAAGCGCGACCCGCTCGATTTCGTGCTGTGGAAGGCCGCCAAGGCCGACGAACCCGAAGACACCAAGTGGCAATCGCCCTATGGCCTGGGCCGGCCCGGCTGGCACATCGAATGCTCGGCCATGAGCCACGCCTTGCTGGGCCTGCCGCTCGATATCCATGGCGGCGGCCCCGACCTGAAATTCCCGCACCACGAAAATGAAATCGCCCAGACCGAAGGCGCCTTCGGTGGTGTGCTGGCCAATATCTGGATGCATTGCGGCCCGCTGATGGTCGACGCCGACAAGATGTCGAAGTCGCTGGGCAATTTCCGCACCATCCGCCAGACCATCGCCCTGGGCGAAGCGCCGGCCGACCAGGCCCAGGCGGAATACACCGCCAATCCGCGCGAAGCCGAGATGCTGCGCTTCTTCATCGTGCGCAACCACTACCGCAGCCCGCAGAATTACGCGCCCGACAACCTGGCCGATGCCCAGAACGCCCTTGACCGCCTGTACCAGGCCTTGCTGAACGTCGCTCCCGACAGCGCAGGCATCGACTGGAACGAACCCCAGGCACAGGCCTTCAAGGCGGCCATGGACGACGATTTCAACACCTCGGGGGCCGTGGCCGCCCTGTTCGAACTGGCCTCCGACGCCAATCGCACGCGCAGCGCGCGCAGCGCCGGCCAGCTCAAGGCCCTGGCCACGCTGCTGGGGCTGCTGCAGCAAGACCCGGCATGCTATTTCCAGTGCGCCACCCGCTACTCGGCCGCGGGGCTGGCCCAGGCGGCCGCGCCGTCGGCCACACTGGACGCCGCCCAGGTCGATGCCCTGGTCACCGCGCGTACCGCCGCCAAGCTGGCGCGCAACTACGCCGAAGCCGACCGCATCCGCGCCCAGTTGCGCGAGGCCGGCATCGAGCTCGACGACAAGCCGGGCGGTCAAACGCAATGGCGTCGCGCCTGAGGAATCCAGCCACCATGTCCGCCGACATTGCCGTAGCCAAGCCGCATTATTGGGAAGAAGCCGTTGCCCACCTGATGCGGCGCGACCGCATCCTGAAAAAACTCATCCCGCAGCATGCCGAGGTCTGGCTTACCTCGCGCGGCACGCCTTTCGTCACACTGGCGCGTGCCATCGTCGGCCAGCAGATCTCGAACAAGGCGGGCGACGCCCTGTGGCAGCGCTTGCTGGATACCGTCGGCAAGCGGCCCACGCCGGCCGGCGTGCTGGGGGTGCAGACCGAAGCGCTGCGCCAGGCGGGTTTGTCGCAACGCAAGTGCGAATACCTGCAAGACCTGGCCGTCCATTTCGGCGAACGTCGCGTGCGCCCCGAAAAATGGACGGTCATGGACGACGAAAGCGTGGTCTCGGAACTGGTCGGCATCCGCGGCATCGGCCGCTGGACAGCCGAGATGTTCCTGATCTTCAATCTGCAGCGGCCGGACGTCCTGCCGCTGGACGATCTGGGGTTGCTCAAGGCAATCTCGCTACACTACTTCAGCGGAGAGCCTGTCTCGCGCTTCGAGGCCCGCGAGGTCTCGTCGGCATGGCAGCCCTGGCGTACCGTGGCAACCTGGTACTTGTGGCGCAGCCTGGAACCCAAGTCGGTTCCAAACTGATACACCAGGCGCCCAATAACGGAACCATACTTCATGCGCAATACCTTCCTTGAATTCGAACAACCGCTGTCCGAACTTGAAAACAAGATCGAGCAGTTGCGCTATGTACAGGCCGACTCTGCGGTAGACATTTCCGACGAGATCGGCCGCTTGCAGCAGAAAAGCCAGACGCTGGCCAAGGAAATCTACGGCAAGCTCACATCCTGGCAAACGGCCCTGGTGGCACGCCATCCGCAACGGCCCTATACGCTGGACTACGTGCGCGAGATGTTCACCGACTTCCACGAGCTGCACGGCGACCGCATGTACGCCGACGACCAGTCCATCGTGGGCGGCCTGGCGCGCTTCAACGGCGCCTCGTGCATGGTCATCGGCCACCAGAAAGGCCGCGACACCAAAGAGCGTGCCGCGCGCAACTTCGGCATGCCGCGCCCCGAGGGCTACCGCAAGGCCCTGCGCCTGATGCGCCTGGCCGAGAAATTCAACCTGCCGGTATTCACGTTCGTCGACACCCCGGGCGCCTATCCCGGCGTGGGCGCCGAAGAGCGCGGCCAGTCCGAAGCCATCGGCCACAACCTTTACGCCATGGCCGAACTGAAGGTGCCCATCATCGCCACCATCATCGGCGAAGGCGGCTCGGGCGGGGCACTGGCCATCGCCGTGGGCAATGCCGTCTTGATGCTGCAATACGCCACTTATTCGGTCATCTCGCCCGAAGGCTGCGCATCCATCCTGTGGCGCAGCGCCGACAAGGCCGCTGACGCCGCCGAAGCCCTGGCCATCACCGCGCCGCGCCTGAAAGACCTGGGCCTGATCGATCGCGTGGTCAACGAGCCCGTGGGCGGCGCGCACCGCGATCCGCGCGTCATGGCCCGCCTGTTGCGCCGCGCCCTGGGCGATGCGCTGCGCCAGTTCCGCGGCATGAGCCCCGACCAACTGGTCGAGCAGCGCATGCAGCGCCTGCTGTCCTACGGCAAATTCCAGGAAGTCCGCGCCTGACGTGGCAGCCGGGCGCACCCGCCCGGCTTGCCCGGCGCCTGGCCGACCGCGTTTCCACCCATGAATCCCGCCCAGCCGCCTTCGCCTTGCACCCCGCCGGCCGATGCGCCAGCAGGCGGCGGGTTTGCGTCGGCGGCGCTGACGGCCGCCCTGGACGCCGCCCTGCAGCCCCTGGCCGCCGCCGCGCCGCGCCTGGCCGTGGCCGCCAGCGGCGGTGCCGATTCGGCCATGCTGGCCGCCCATGCCGCGCCGGTGGCGCGCAAGCTGGGTATCGACCTGCTGATTTTCCACGTGCACCACGGCTTGCAGCCCGCCGCCGACCACTGGGCCGACCATGTCCTGGCGCTGGGCCGCATCCTGCAAGTGTCCGTGCATACTGCGCGGGCACGGGTGGCAGCCACCAGCGGCCTGGGCATCGAGGCCGCCGCGCGCGAGGCCCGCTATGCCGAGCTGGCGGCGCTGGCGCGGCAGCACGGGGTGGGCCACATCCTGCTGGCCCATCACCAGCGCGACCAGGCCGAGACTGTGCTGCTGCGTCTGTTGCGCGGCACCGGGCTCGAGGGCATGGCCGCCATGGCGCCCAGCATGCCGCGCGACGGCATTCTTTACCTGCGCCCCTGGCTGGCCCAGGACCGCGCCCAGATCCTGCGCGCCGCCCAGGCCTATGCCACGCAGCACGGCTGGCACCCCGTGCAAGACCCCTCGAATGCCGATCCCCGCTACACGCGCGCCGCCGTGCGCGAGCTGCTGGCGCCGGTATTGGATGCGCGCTGGCCCGGTTGGCAGGCACGGCTGGCCGACCATGCCCGCCACATGGCCGACGCGGCGGGCATCGTCGAAGCCGTGGCGCAAGCCGACCTGGCCGCGTTGCAACCCTCGGCCGACCAGGCCAGCTTCGCCCTGGCGCCGTGGCGTGAACTGCCACCGGCCCGCCAGGCGCAGGTGCTGCGCCATTGGCTGCGCCTGCACGGCGCGCGCATGCCCACCGAAGCCCGCCTGGCCGACCTGCTGCGCCAGTTGCGGCAACTGCACAGCCTGGGGCACGACCGCCAGATGCGCGTCGAGCACGCCCGCCACCTGGTCCGCTGCCATCGCGGCCGGGTCTGGATCGAATTGCAGAGGTAAGCCCCCCGAAGCGCTGCGCGCCTCGCCAGGGGTCAGGCTCCGCAGGTGCCTGACCCCATCGTGTGCCGAGACTGTCTCGATAGTATGGTGTCAGGCACCCTGACGGGAGCCAGACACCTGCCCTTGCCAGAGGCGGATCGGGGGCGACCAAGCCGGGCGCCTGCGCAAAATTTCACCGCGCGTTAAAATGCCGAGCTTTGCCTGCCCGAAAGGGGCGGGTTTCCAGCCAGAGTACGAGATGTCCCTGATCGTTCATAAATATGGCGGTACTTCGATGGGCTCGGTCGAGCGCATCCGCAATGTGGCGCGCCGCGTCGCAAAGTGGCACGCCGCCGGCCACCAAGTGGTGGTGGTACCGTCGGCCATGGCCGGCGAGACCAACCGCCTGCTGGGCCTGGCCCGCGAAATCTCGCCCCAGCCCGACCCGCGCGAACTCGACATGATCGCCGCCACCGGCGAGCAGGCCAGCAGTGGCCTGCTGGCTGTCGCCCTGCAAGCCGAAGGCGTGCCCGCCCGCAGCTACGCGGGCTGGCAGGTGCCGGTGCGCACCGATTCGTCGTTTTCGAAGGCACGCATCACGTCCATTGAAGATGCCCGCATTCGCGCCGACCTCGATGCCGGCCGGGTGGTCATCGTTACCGGCTTCCAGGGCATCGACCCCGAAGGCCATGTCACCACCCTGGGCCGTGGGGGTTCCGACACCTCGGCAGTGGCCGTGGCGGCCGCGCTGGGTGCCCACGAATGCCTGATCTACACCGACGTCGACGGCGTCTACACCACCGACCCGCGCGTGGTGCCCGAAGCGCGCCGCATGTCGGTCGTGTCGTTCGAAGAAATGCTGGAAATGGCGTCGCTGGGTTCCAAGGTGCTGCAGATCCGCTCGGTGGAATTCGCCGGCAAGTACCGCGTGCCCACGCGCGTGCTGTCGTCGATGACCGACCCGCTCATTCCGCTCGAAGAAGAAATGACTTCGGGTACGCTGATTACTTTTGAGGAAGACGAAAAAATGGAAGCCGCCGTTGTCTCCGGCATCGCCTTCAGCCGCGACGAAGCCAAGATCACCCTGCTGGCCGTGCCCGATACGCCCGGCGTCGCCTTTTCGATCCTGGGGCCGGTGGCCGGCGCCAACATCGATGTCGACATGATCGTGCAGAACCAGTCCGTGGCCGGCACCACCGACTTCTCGTTCACCGTCAATCGCAATGAATTCCAGCGCACCATCGAACTGCTCAAGCGCGAAGTCGTGCCGGCCGTGCATGCCCGCGAACTGCTCACCGACGACAAGGTCGCCAAGGTCTCCATCGTGGGCATCGGCATGCGCTCGCACGTGGGCGTGGCCAGCCTGATGTTCCAGACCCTGTCGCAGGAAGGCATCAACATCCAGATGATCAGCACCAGCGAAATCAAGACCTCGGTGATCATCGACGACAAATACATGGAACTGGCCGTACGCGCCCTGCACAAGGCGTTCGAACTGGACCAGGTTCCCGGCGACAAGGCCTGACCGGCCTGGCTTTCCCGGCCGGCCCCCGCAGGCGCGGGCCGGGAAAATCATGCTAGAATCGCAAGTTCTGCGGAGACGTGCCCGAGAGGCTGAAGGGGCTCCCCTGCTAAGGGAGTATGTGGCTAAAAACTGCATCGTGGGTTCGAATCCCACCGTCTCCGCCAAGGAAGCATTTCAGGTTTCCCCGCATCGCCGACCAACCCGCATGAACACTCGTTCCGCGGGTTTTTTGTTGCCTTGCCCTGGTGCCGGCCACGTTCGCCCGGGTTGGCCCGCCGCATGGCCTGCCCCCGCATCGGCGGGGCTGGGGTTTGCGCTAGGCGGGCATCTTGCAGGGCCGTTCGCCCAAGGGCTGCCCCAACCGCACCAGATAGCCGTCGGGGTCCAGGACCAGGAATTCCCGCACGCCATTTTCTACTGTTCCAGATTGGTACCAGGTGTCCTGGCAATCGCGAAACAGCGGGTACTCGGCGAGCCGAAGCCTTTCGAGCATAGGCGCGACGTCGTCTACTTCGATTTGCAGGTTGATGCCTCGGCCAAAGGGCGGTTCCATGGGGGCTGTCAGCCATTGCCTGGGGACTGCGCCAAGTTCGGCCAGCATGACCTGAACGCCGTCCTTGTCCAAATACACGAATTTTTCCTGCGGCCGTTGATAGGCCACGGCGAATGCCAGGCAGCCCACCCAGAAATCCAGGCTTCGATCGAGGTGGGCGACATACAACTCGGGAACCATCTTGTTGCGTACCAGCATCTGGAATGTTCTCTTGGGCGGCTTCGGTGTGTGCCGGCCAAGAATAGCATTCGTGCACTTATCCAACGTGGCGGCCCGATCCGGTTCTTTTTTCAGCCGGGCCTATCCTTCCGGAGTAATGCCGATGGCCGGCAGCAGCCTGCCGAAGAAGGCACTGTCGCTGGCAAAGGCGGCCATCAATTCGTGGCCATCCATCCAGCGCGGCGTGGCGCCGATGCCGCTAAGCTGCTGCTGCGTGGCGGGCTCTGCCATGACGTGCCGCAGGGCGGCGGCCAACCGCTCTACGATGGCCTTGGAGGTGCCTTGCGGACTGAAAAGGCCCCAGGTGGGCCCGGTTGGGCGCTGCACGTCCAAGCCCAGTTCGGTAATGGGCGGTACGTCGGGAACCTCGGCGCGCCGTTTGTCGCCAAAGGTGAATAACGGCACTACGCGGCCGCCTTGCACATAAGGCACGACGGCGGCATCGATCAGGAAATCGATCTGGCCGCCCGCCAGTGCCGTCGCGGCGTCCGAAGATCCCTTGAATGGCACGTGCAGCATGTCGATGCCGGCGTCCCGCTTGATGATCTCGCCCTGGATATGCCCCAGCGTACCCACGCCGGGCGAACCGAAGGTCAGCTTGCCGGGCGCCTGCTTGGCGGCGGCGACGAATTCGGCGAAGTTGGCCGTGCCCAGTTCCTTGCGGGCCGCCGCCACGCCCAGGTATTCAGCGATGCTGCCGATGGCGGTGAAATCGTGTTGCGGATCGAAGCGCAGGCTTTTGCGCAGATGCGGAAGCACCGTGAACGCAGTCGACGAGCCGAACAGCAGCGTCTGGCCGTCCGCCGCCGAGCGCGCGACAAACTCCGTTCCCAATTGCGTGCTGGCGCCAGGCTTGTTTTCGATGACGACCGGTACGCCCAGTTGTGCCGCCAGGCGCTCGCCGACGATGCGCATGACGCCGTCGCTGCTGCCTCCGGCCGGAAAGGGAATGATCACGCGTACAGGCTTGTCCGGCCATCCTGAACTGGCGAACACCGGGCCAGTGGCGGCCAGCGACAGCATGAATAGGGAAAAGCTGCGTCTGCTCAAGCGGCGGTGCATCGTTGTCTCCTTGATGGGGCGTGGCGGCGCACGGTTGGCTCATCCACAATGAATCTTGCTTGTTTGAGACGGTCTTCTGCCGTCGCTGCAGCGAAGATATGGCATTCCGAAAACAGGCACAAAGATTCCACATAAGGGAACGGCACCTGTCCTGGTCGCGTGCATGGCAGTTCTCATATATGGAACTGTTGTGCCCGGTTTCGGTACACGATTATCTTTCGGCTTGCGACAACGCCGATTCGAGCGGATCGCGCGGTCCACGTTCAGATGGATAGGAGACATGATGCATGTCACGCAAGCGTCGCAATCCGACCAGGCGCAGCGCACGCGCTGCGAGCTGGCGGCGCTATATCGCCTGGTCGCGCACTTCCGCATGACCGACCTGATCTACACGCATATCAGCGCGCGCCTGCCCGGTGCAGAACACCGGTTCTTGATCAACCGGTACGGCGTGCTGTTCGACGAGATGCGTGCCAGCGACCTGGTCGAGGTGGACCTGGACGGCAACGTGGCGGGCGGCAGCAGCCATCAGGCCCATAGCGTGAACCGGGCAGGCTTTGTCATCCATTCGGCCATTCATGCGGCGCGCCCGGATATGCATTTCGTGATCCATACCCATACTGCCGCGGGTATTGCCGTGTCGGCACAGAAGCACGGGCTGCTGCCGATCAGCCAGTTCGCGATGAAGTTCTACCGTCGTATCGGCTACCACGGCTATGAAGGCGTAGCGCTCGAACTGGGCGAACGCGAGCGCCTGGTGCGCGACCTGGGCAGCCATCGGGCCATGATTCTTCGCAACCATGGCTTGCTGGCGGGCGGGCGTACCGCATCCGAGGCCTTCCTGACCATGCTTACGCTGGAACGCGCCTGCCAGGCGCAGGTCCAGGCCATGGCGGCAGGCATGGAAGCACTGAACTTTCCCGCCGACGAGGTATGCGAGCGTGCCGCCAGGCAGACCAATCCGCAAGACATCCCTGCTCATTATGAGATGGCATGGAACGCCGCCCTTCGCCTCATCGAGGCGCAACCCCCTGACTATCGGACTTGAGGCATGAATGGCATGAACAGCAACGACCCGACGAGTTCTCTTGCCGCGCGCATTCTGTCCGCCGCGGCCAATCAGTTGTATATCGATGGCGAATGGGTAGCGTCCAGTTCCGGCGAACAACTCGAAAGCATCAATCCCGCGACCGGTGAAACCATCGCCCATGTGGCCAATGGCAACGCGGCCGATGTCGATCGCGCGGTGGCAGCGGCTCGTCGCGCGCTGCACGGGCCGTGGCGCGACACGACACCGTATGAACGGCAGGCCATCATCCTGAAGCTGGCCGACCTGGTCGACCAGCATTTCGATGCGCTGTGTCTGCTCGACTCGATGGACATGGGCGCGCCCTTGTCGCGCCTGCGTGCCAACAGCCGCAAGCGTGCGCTGGGACGGCTGCGCTTCTACGCCGGCATGGCGACCGCGATCCACGGCAATACCATCGGCAATTCGGCGCCAGGAAAGGTGTTCACCTATACGATGCGCGAGCCGATAGGCGTGGTGGCGGGCATCATCCCCTGGAATGCGCCCATGACCTCGGCGATATGGAAGATCGGCCCGGTGCTGGCCACGGGCTGCACCATGGTGTTGAAGCCTGCCGAACAGGCCTCGCTGTCGTGCCTGATGCTGGCCGAACTGATGGCGCAGGCCGGCGTGCCGCCGGGCGTCGTCAACGTTGTCACGGGAGTCGGGGAAATCACCGGCGCAGCGCTGGCCGGGCATCCCGACGTAAACAAAGTGGCTTTCACCGGATCGCATGCGGTTGGCCAGAGCATCGTGCGGGCATCGGCGGGGAACCTGAAGCGGGTGTCGCTGGAGCTGGGCGGGAAGTCCCCGGATATCGTGTTCGCCGACGCCGATCTGGACAAGGCCGTGCCCGGCGCCGCGATGGGCGTGTTCGGCAACACCGGGCAAGTGTGTTGTGCTGGAACGCGCCTGTTTGTCGAGCGCAAGATCTATGACGAATTCGTGCAGCGCGTGGCGCAGTTCGGCCAGCAATTGCGCGTGGGCAACGGGCAGGATCCTGACGTCGAGATCGGGCCCCTGGTGTCGAAAGACCAGTTGGAGCGCGTGCTCGACTACATCGACATCGGCCGGCGCGAGGGCGCGCGCACGATCTCGGGTGGCGAGCGGATGACGGAAGGGAACCTGGCAAACGGCTACTTCGTTCGGCCGACGGTGTTTGGCGACATCGAGGACGGCATGCGGATCGCCACCGAAGAGATCTTCGGTCCGGTCGTGTGCGCGATCCCTTTCGACACCATAGACGAGGTCGAGCAGCGCGCCAACGCCACGGCCTTCGGGCTGGGCAGTGGTGTCTGGACGCGCGACATCAACAAGGCCCAGCGCCTGTCGCGTTCTTTGCACGCGGGCTCGGTCTGGGTCAATTGCTACAACCTGATGGATCCCGCGGTGCCGTTTGGCGGCTACGGCCTGAGTGGCTATGGCCGTGAAGGCGGAGTCGAGCACCTGGACGAATATCTGCAAACCAAGGCGGTATGGATCAACGCTACTTGAGGTGAATCATGAATAACACCTTGGTCAAGGGGATTGCGGTGCTTGAACTGCTGGCCCACAGCAGCCGGCCGCTGAGACTGACCCACATCGCCGCCGAACTGGGCATCGCCAAGAGCAACGTGCATCGTCTGATGCAGGCCCTGGTCGAGATGCGCTACGTGCTGCGCGATGAGGAAAGCAGCACTTACAGTGCCTCGATCAAGCTCTGGGAGCTGGGGACGGCCGTGCTGGGCAAGCTGGACCTGCGGCGCCATGCCGAACAGCAGATGAACGCGCTGCAGGATGAAACGGGTGAGACGGTGCACTTGTCGGTGCTGGACCGCAACCAGGTGGTGTATGTGCACAAGGTGGAAAGCATGAATCCCGTACGCGCCTACACCCAGATCGGGGGGCGCGTGCCCGCCTACTGCGTGGCAACGGGCAAGGCCCAGCTCGCCTACCGAAGCGAGTCGATGCTGGCCGAGATGTCGGGCCGGCTTGAGGGGCATACCCCCAACACCATCGTGGACCCAGCCCGGTTCCTGCGTGAAATGAAGAAAGCCCGGGCGCAGGGTTTTGCCGTGAACCGCGGCGAATGGCGCGACAACGTCTGGGGGATCGCCGCGCCCATCATGGGCGCGAAAGGTGCCGCCATTGCCGCGGTAGGCATTTCGGGGCCGGCCGACCGGATACGGAAGAAGCATCTGCAAGACAGCGCTGCGCTGGTCGCCGCCGCGGCGGCGGCAATTTCAGAGGCCCTGGGCAGCGTCGCGCAGTTGGACGCGCTGCTGAACCTGGGCCGGCGCGCCGCCTGAGCCGTCCGCCGATACGAATCAGAGCCATACCCGGAGACTCGTTCCATGAAGACCATACTGCGCGGCGCGGCTATCGCCGCGGTCAAGGGAGTGCTGTGCGCCGCCGCTGTCGTTCCGCTGCTGGCGGGGGCGGCCGCGTATCCCGATCGTCCTATTCAGTTCGTCATCAATTTCTCCGCCGGCGGCGCCACCGATATCAACGGCCGCCTGATCGCAAAGTACATGAGTGAGCGGCTGGGCCAGCCGCTGGTGGTAGAGAACCGCGCCGGCGCGGCGGGCGCCATAGGCGTCAACTACGTGACGCATGCCAGGCCGGACGGTTATCTGATCGGCATGTCGGGCCTTGGGCCGACCGTCATCCACGCCTTGCTGGGCCGCACGCTGGGATTCGACCCGCAGCGCGACCTGAGGCCTGTCGCGTTCCTGGGGTCGTCCAGCATGGCATTCGTGACGCGGGCAGGGTCGCCGATACGCAGCGTGCGCGATCTTCTCGAACTGGCCAGGGCGCAACCTGGCAGGCTTACCTACGGTACTGCCGGCAGCGGCACGCCGGGTCACCTGGCCGCCGCCTACCTGGCCAGCATGGCTGGCATAGAGATCACCCAGGTTCCCTACAAGGGCGATTCGGATCTGCTGCCCGACCTGATGGCGGGACGCATCGATTTTGCCAGTGTCGGCATGGTCAGCGTCTTTCCGTTGCTGCAGGCAAACAAGCTGGCCGGCATTGCGATCACGACCAAGGAACGCCTGCCGTCGCTGCCAGGCTTGCCGACCGTGGCCGAGAGCGGCGTGCCGGGCTATGACGCCGAGACCTGGAACCTGTTGGTCGTGCCAACCGGAACCGACCCAGCCATTGGCGCGCGGCTCAATGAGGTGGTCAACGGCATTACGGGCGATCCGCAGTTCAATGCGCGCTTGCTGGAACTGGGCAGCACCACTCGCCAGATGGATCCCGCGCAGCTACGGCAGTTCATCTCGAGCGAGCGCGCCAAATGGGACAAGGTGATCCGCGACGCCGACATCAAAATGGAATGACGCCGCATTTTGACGGAGCGCGGTGCGATCTGCAGTTCGTGTTCCTTATTTTCAGCAAATACACACAAAGGAGTGACCAGGCATGATCAGTTTCAAAGACAAGGTGGTGTTCATTACCGGGGCAAGCGGCGGGATAGGCGGGCAGATGGCGCGCGATTTCGGGGCGGCGGGTGCCACGGTGGTGGCGCACAACCACGGCTTGCCGGATGCCACGGCTGCGCTGCTCAAGGATCTGGAGGCCGCCGGAGTGCCTCATTTGCTGGTCGAAGGAGATGTGACCGATACGGCCGCCGTCGAGCAGATGGCAACGCACATCGCGCAGAAATTCGGCCGGCTGGACGTGTTGGTAAACAATGCCGGCGCGTCGGGCGCCAAGGCCGATTTCAGCACGCAGGCGCTCGATGTATGGAACCAGACCGTCGCACTCAATCTGACGTCGGTTTACCTGGTCATTCAGGCCTGCCTGCCCTTGCTGGAGAAATCATCGGACGCCAGCATCATCAACCTCAGTTCGACCGCGGCGCGCAATGGCGGCGTGGTGACGGGAAGCGCGTATGCCGCGGCCAAGGGCGGCGTCAGTACGTTGACCAAGGCGCTGGCCAAGGACTTCTGCGCCAAGGGTATCCGCGTCAATGCCGTGGCCCCCGGCCTGATCGACACGCCTTTCTACGGAAACGTCAATGTCAATGAACGCTATGCCGAGCGCATCACGCGTATTCCCTTGCATCGGGTGGGGCGTCCGTCGGACATCTCCGGCCCGGTGATGTTCCTGGCCTCGTCGCTGGCCGCCTACATGACGGGTGAAGTCATCGAGGTCAGCGGCGGCCTTTCCATCATGGCCTGAACCCCTTGCTTCTGGAGAATGATCTGATGTCCATGTTCATGAAATGGTCCGACTTGCTGGGCACGCTGAAGCGGTCTTCGAATCGCCTGGGCGATACCAACCCCAAGATGCTGCAGGCCTATCGAGACCTGGCCGCCGCTCAGGGCTCGAACGGCGCGCTGGATGCCAAGACCCGGGAATTGATCGCCATGGCGGTGGCCGTGACGACCCGTTGTGATGGCTGCATTTCTTCGCATGCCGCAGCCGCGGCGGCCGCGGGCGCGACCGAGGCAGAGATGAGCGATGCGCTGGGTACCGCGATTGCGCTGAATGCCGGCGCGGCGTATGTGTACTCGCTGCGGGCGATGGAGGCCTTTGGCGAACTGAAGAAGTAGGAAAGGAAGCAGGAAAACCGTGCGCCGCGCCGGCGGTGCACGGTCTCAGCGCGTGCCTTGCGTCGAATAGCCCGATACGAAAGCCTTGGGCGGCGCGCCATCGTCGTAGTAGACGTGGCGCTTGACCTGGCCGATATCCGCGCCATAGCAATGGATGCTGATGGACACCTCGTCAGCGCTGGCATTCTGCACCCGGTGCACATCACCGACCGAGGGCGACACCTGATCGACCTGGCCGGCCTGCAGCACATGCGCGGGGCCCTGGGGGATGGCCAGGCCGCCGTCTTGCAGGCTGTATGGGGTGCCGGTCTCGGCGCCGCGCAACATGCCGATGATGCCCCATACGGTATGGTCGTGAATCGGTGTGCGCTGGCCGGGGCCCCAGACGAAGCTGACGACCGAGAATCGTCCGGCCGGGTCCAGGTGCAGCAGGAATTGCTGGTAGTGATCGGGATGCGGTACGGCACAGGCCGGGTCCAGCCAGTCGTCGACCGCGACGAGCCGGGCCATGGCGGCGCTTACCGCGCTCAGGACTTCGGGTTCGGCATGGCAGGTATCGACCGCGTCGTCCACGGCGTCGACGAAGGCTTTCAATCTGGGGTGCATGTCGTGGTCATCCTCTGGGGGCGCCATGGCGCGGGAGCCTGGGGCCCACGCTTGCGCCGCACGGGCTGTGGGCGAGTGTCCGGGCAGCATAGCGTAGAACGCTACATCGAGATACCCAGCTCTTGCGTCAGTTGGGCGTAGAAGGCATCGTCCTGCGCCAGTTGGCTGGCCAGCTCGTCGGGCGATGCCCAGCTGGCGGCGGCGCTTACGCGCACCAGCTGCGCTTGCACCGCGGGATCGTCCAGTGCCGCTTGCAAGGCAGCCGAGATGCGCTCGGCCATGGCCCGTGGCAGCCCTTTGGGGGCGGCCATGATCCACAGCGGGCCGGAAGGCAGGCGCATATTCAGGCCTGCCTCATACACGGTGGGAAGGTCTGGCAGTCCGGCGTGGCGATGCCTCGAGAAGGTGGCAATCGGCGTGATTCGACCGCCCTGGATGGCATGGGCGACCGTGCCGTCCACCAGGAAATCGATCTGGCCGGCGTTCAATGCCGTCAATGCATCGGCAGACCCTTTGTAGGGTACATGCAGCATGGGTACGCCGCTGGCGCGCGCGAGCTGCTCGCCCGCCAGGTGGCTGGCCGTACCGACGCCCGAAGATCCATAGCTCATGCCCGGGTGCGCCTTGGCATAGGCAAGGAACTGCTCCATGGTGCTGATGTGCAGTCCGTTGCGCACACCCATGACCGGCACATAATCGGCAACGCCGCCCAATACCGTGAAGTCGCCCAGTACGACAGGCGATTCCCGCAGGTGCGGCTGCAGGGTGAACGCGCTGGAGGTGCCGAACAACAGCGTGTATCCGTCGGGCGCCGCATTCGACACATACTTATTGGCTATCAGGCCCGACGCCCCGCCTTTGTTCTCGACAAAAATCGAGGCCTTCAACTCGCTTGCCAGGCGTTCGGTAACCAGCCGGGCGACCGCATCGCTATTGCCGCCGGGCGGATAGGCGACCACCATGCGTACCGGCCTGGCGGGCCAGGCATCCTGGGCCACGCCAGGGCCGCAGTGCAACAGCAGCCCCAGGCACGCGAGCCAGGCGCCCCATTTTTTCTTTCCCATCGCTGTCCCCTGGTGGTTCAGACTACGTCGTCGCTGCGCAATTGTTCTATCTGCGCGTGGGTGTATCCCATCTCTTGAAGCAGCTCGTCAACGTGCTGCCCCGGCAACGGGGGCGGCCGGACGACTGCGCCGGTGCCATCGGCCAGCTTGAAACCCGGGCCGATCAGGCTCATGGCGCCCAGCGGGCCATCGATATGCTGGATCACGGCGCGGTGCTTGAGCTGGGGGTTATCCAGCGCTTCGCGGACATTGAGCACCCGTCCGCAAGGAATGTCGGCGGCCTTGAAACGCTCGACCCATTCGTCGGTCGAGCGCTCCCGCATTGCCTGCGCGATACGCTCGCGCAGTACCTGGCCGTTGGCAATGCGCAAGGTCCAGGTTTCGAAGCGCGGATCATCGAATACATCGGTGAGCCGCAGCGTGGTCATCAAGCGGCGATATTGCTTTTCGTTGATGACGGCCAGGATCATGTTGCCGTCCTGCGTCGGGAACATATTCGCCGTGGGCTTGCGGCTGACCGACAGGTTGCCGAATTGACGCTGGATATGGCCGCCGATCAGGCATTCGGTCAGTTGCTGCGCCATGAGGCTCATGCTTGCGTCCAGCATGGCCACGTCCACGAACTGGCCCCGCCCGGTACGGGTGCGCTGGAACAGGGCGCAGGATATGGCGTAGGCGGCGGTGATGCCGGTAATGGTGTCGGCCGCCGCGAACCCGGTGCGCACCGGCCCTGTCGCGGGGTCGCCCGTCATGGACATCATGCCCGAGATCGCCTGGATCATGCCGTCGAATGACGCGGTCTGGGCTTCAGGCCCTTCCTGGCCGAAACCCGTGACTGCGCAATAGATGAGGGCCGGGTTGATCTCGCTGAGCGTGGCATGGCCGATACCCAGCTTGTCCATGACGCCCGGACGGAAGTTCTCCATCACCACATCGGCGGTGGCCGCCAGGCGCTTGACGATTTCAATCGCCCGCGGCTGTTTCAGGTCCAGCGTAAGGCTGCGCTTGTTGCCATTGAGCGCGGCCCATCCCGGCGAGTATCCCTGCTTGCCCCAGTCGGGGGTAAGCGAGCCGAAACGCATTTCTTCGCCGCCGCGCTGCTCGATCTTGATGACATCGGCGCCTTGCAGCGCAAGTTGATAGCTGCCGAATGGGCCGGATACGACATGCGTGAAATCAAGGACGCGCACACCGTCGAACGGTCTGGTCATAGAACTGCCCCTGCAGGATGCTGGAAAGTTTTGCGTGCAAGCGCCGTGCGGCGTCAGCGCCCGGTGAAATTCGGCTTGCGTTTTTCCCGGAAGGCCGCAACGCCTTCTTCGCGATCCTGGCTGTTGCGCGTCGCGTTGGTCTGCCGCATGGTCTCGGCGGCGATTTCGGACGGGCCCTTCACCAGGATGTGATCGTTGACGAAGCGCTTGAGCGTGCGCAATACCATCGGGGCGAATTCGCACAATTGCGCGGCGTGTTCCAGGGCGGTGTCCACCTGCTTGCCCACGGGGACGACGTCATTGATCATGCCGACGTCGTAGGCGCGCTGCGCGCTCATGGGGCGGCCCAGCAACATGACGTCCATGGCCGCCTTGTGGGGCACACGGCCGGCCAGGCCCGCGATCAGGCCGCCCGTCAGCCCAAGGCGGCCTTCCGGGTACGAGAACTTGGCATTGTCGGCGGAGACGATCAGGTCGCAATGCGTGGCCAGCACCAGGGCGCCGCCCACGACCCAGCCCGCGGTTGCGGCGATGATGGGCTTTTCGGTCTTGATGCCCAGGCCGGGAGTGCAGCGCCAGACTTCCGGAATATCGGCTACATCGGCGCCCGACGAGAAGGCATCGTTGCCTTCGCCGGTAATGACGGCTACACGCTGTTCGCCGGCATCGAATTCCTCGAATGCGGCTTGCAGGTCCAATGCCGTCTGGCGGCATATGGCATTTCGACGTTGCGGCCGGGTAATGGTGATCAGCGTGGTCAGCCCATGCCTGGATACAGAAATATTCGCCATGATTTTGTCGTCCCACCCTTGTTATCGATGCCGCGGGCTTCAAGGGCCCTGGGCGTGCAAGGACTATAGAGCGGTCCATGAACTGCGACAAACGTTCAGCATTTGAGAACAAGCGCTATGCTGGATCTGCGGCGCATCACCGCGCCAGGCGCGCAGGCACGCTAATTGCTTCCCCGCTGAACCGGCGGGACCGGCTTTGCCGGCCGCCTGTACCGACAGAGGTGAATCATGGCGACTAGGACAATCTGGAAAGGGGCGATCTCGTTCGGGCTGGTTCACATCCCGGTGGGCCTGCATACCGCCACCTCGGATTCGGGCGTGGATTTCGACTGGCTGGACAAGCGCACCATGGACCCGGTGGGCTACAAGCGCATCAACAAGCGTACCGGCAAGGAAATCGACCGCGACAACATCGTCAAGGGCGTGGAATATGAAGACGGCGAATACGTCATTATTTCCGCGGACGAAATCGCCGACGCCTATCCCCGCACGACGCAGACCATCGAGATCCAGCGGTTCGTGGATGCCGCCGAGGTCTCGTTCATGTATCTCGAGCGGCCTTATTACATCGAGCCGATCAACCGCGGCCACAAGGTGTATGCGCTGCTGCGCGATACCCTGGCCCAGACCGGCAAGATAGGCATCGCCAAGGTCGTGATCCAGACCAAGCAGCACCTGGCCGCGCTGATTCCATCGGGCGACGCGCTGGTACTGAACCTGATGCGCTGGGGCGAAGACGTCAAGTCCATGCAGGGCCTGGACCTGCCTTCGTCGCGGGCCAAGAACATGACGCCCAGCGCCAGCGAGCTGAAGATGGCCAAGATGCTGGTGCAAGATATGTCCGGTGAATGGGACCCCGATGATTTCAAGGACGAATTCCGCCAGACGGTGATGGACCTGGTCGAGAAGAAGGCCCGCGCCGGCAAGACCAAGACCGTGATCGAACCCCAGGAAGAGGCGCCGGCCTATGCCGACAATGTCATCGACCTGACTGAGTTGCTGCAGCGTAGCCTGAAGGGGGGCAGCAAGAAGGCCGCCAAGAGCGCCCGCAAGACCGGCGCCAGATCCGCCAGGAAAGCGGCGCCGCGCAAGCGGGCCGCCAAGAAGGCCCCGGCCAGGGCCGGCGCGCGCAAGGCAGCATGACAATGGCCGATACCCTGAAACGCTACCGCGAAAAGCGCGATTTCAAGCGTACCTCCGAGCCGGCCGCGGGCGGCACGGCCAACAACAAGGCACGTGCCTTCGTCATCCAGAAACACTGGGCCAGCCGGCTGCACTATGACTTCAGGCTGGAGCTGGGCGGCGCCATGAAGAGCTGGGCCGTGCCCAAGGGCCCCAGCTACGATCCTTCCGTCAAGCGCATGGCGGTGCAGGTCGAAGACCATCCCATCGCATACAACCAGTTCGAGGGCGAGATTCCCAAGGGCCAGTATGGCGCGGGCAAGGTGATCATCTGGGACGAAGGCACCTGGGTTCCCGTGGGTGACGCGCGCAAGGGCTATCGCGACGGGCATCTGAAGTTCGACTTGCAAGGTGCCAAGATGCAGGGGCGCTGGGCCCTGATACGCATGAAGGGCCGGGAAAGCGAAAAGCAGCCGCCCTGGCTGCTGATCAAAGACCGCGATAAGCACGCGCGCGACGAAGACGAGTTCTCGCTCGTCGACGAAATGCCCGACAGCGTGGTTCCCTTGCGCAAGCAGCGCCAGGCCATCCCGCAAAAGCAGACTGCCGCGGCGGCTCGTGCCGATGCAGAGGCCCAAGCCACGGTGCCCGGCAAGCCGGCCGAATTGCCCGCCGAACTCAAGCCGCAACTGGCTACCCTGGTCGACCGGCCGCCGCGCGATGGCGATGATTGGTTGTACGAAGTGAAGTACGACGGTTATCGCATCCTGGCTCGCCTGGAAGACGGCCAGGCGCGGCTGTATACGCGCAATGGCCGCGACTGGAGCGCCCGGCTTGCGCACCTGGCCAAGGCCATCGCCAAGCTGGACCTGCCATCGGCCTGGATCGATGGCGAGATCGTGGTGCTGGCCGATAACGGCGCTCCCAGTTTCCAGGCGTTGCAGAATGCTTTTGAAAGCGAGCGCACGGGCGCCATCGTCTATTACGTGTTCGACATGCCTTATGTGGCCGGGCGCGATGTGCGGGGCGAACCGCTGCATGCGCGGCGCGCCTGGCTGCGCCAGTTGATCGCCGCCAACGCGGGCCGGCTGAAAGATGCCGTGCGTTTCAGCGAAACCCTGGAAGCGACGCCGGCCCAACTGGTGGCTTCGGCCTGCAAGATGGGCCTGGAAGGCATCATCGGCAAGCGGCGCGATTCATCTTATACATCGCGCCGCAGCGAGACCTGGATCAAGCTGAAATGCGCCTTGCGCCAGGAATTCGTGATCGTGGGGTATACCTTGCCGCAGGGTTCGCGCTCGGGATTCGGCGCGCTGCTGCTGGCAGTGCATGACCAGGACGGCAAGCTGCGCTATGCCGGCAAGGTGGGTACCGGCTTCGATGCGCAAGGCTTGGAATCGCTGGCCCGCCAGTTGCAGGCGCTGGATACGCCGGACAGCCCGCTGGACAGCCGTGCCAAAGTGCCGCGCGGCGCGCACTGGGTCAAGCCGGTGCTGATCGCCGAGGTGTCCTTTGCCGAATGGACGGCTTCCGGCCACGTGCGGCAGGCGTCGTTTCGCGGCCTGCGCAGCGATAAACCGCCGCGCGACATCGGGCGCGAGACCCCGATGGCGGCGCGCGAGATCGAAGCCGATACCGCGGCGGGCTCTGGAGGCTCGCCCACTGGCCGGCAACGTGCCGCTGCCGCCGAGTCGGGCCGCGCACGGGCCACCGCCAAGGCAAAGGCAGGCAAGGCCAAGAGAGCCGTGCGCCCGGCCAGGCTTACGCATCCCGAGCGCGTCATCGACCCCAGTACCGGACTGACCAAGCTGGACCTGGCCCGCTATTACGGCCTGGTGGCGCCGCTGTTGCTGGAACACCTGCGCGGCCGGCCAGTGTCGTTCGTGCGCGCGCCGTCCGGCATCAAGGGCGAACTGTTCTTCCAGAAGCATCCCGAGACGGCCACCATGCCGGGCATTAAGTCCTTGCCGCAGCGCCTGTATCCCGACCATCCCCCCCTTGCGGAAGTGGCCGCCTTGCAAGGCATCATGTCGGCCGCGCAAATGAACGTGGTCGAGTTCCACACCTGGAACGCGATCAAGACGTCGATCGACAAGCCTGACCGCATGCTGTTCGACCTGGATCCGGGCGCAGGAGTGAAATGGCCGGCCGTGCGCCAGGCTGCGGAACTGGTGCATGTGCTGCTGCGCGAGCTGGGCCTGCATGCCTGGCTGAAGACCAGTGGCGGCAAGGGCCTGCATGTCGTGGTGCCGTTGCGCAAGCAGTATGACTGGGATGTGGTGAAGGACTTCTCGCAGGCTATCGTGCGGCACCTTGCCCGTACGGTGCCGCAGTTGTTCGTGGCCAAGAGCGGCCCCAAGAACCGCGTCGGCAAGATCTTTGCCGACTACTTGCGCAATGGCTTCGGCGCCACCACGGTGGCCGCCTGGTCGGCCCGCGCGCGGCCGGGCATGGGTGTTTCCGTGCCCCTGGCCTGGGATGAACTGGGCCGCCTCGATAGCAGCGACCACTGGACGGTGGCCAACATCCATACGCGCCTGGATGTGGGCAATGCCCCTTGGGACGACTACAAGCCGCAAGCGATCGGCGCGGCGATGAAGGCGCTGGGTTTCAAGCCCGGGCAGAATGGCGGCTGAGCAGCCGCCCGTCGTGCCTGCGCCCGGCACCGTGCTTCAACGCGACACCACCGCCAGCGAAAAACCGTCCCAGCCCTTGCTGCCTACGGTCTGGATGGCGGTGGCGGTCAGGCGCAGATCGTGGCCCAGGGCTTCCAGGAAGCGGCGCGCGCCGCGTACATCGGGCTGGCCGGCCGCTTCCGGATCGGCTATGCGTCCGCCGCGGATGATGTTGTCGCCCACGATCACCGTGCCGTCGCGCGCCAGCGCCAGCGCGCCGGCCAGGTACTGCGGATTGTCGGCCTTGTCGGCGTCCAGGAAGATCATGTCGAACGCAGGGGCCCGTTCGGCCACCAGGCGCCGCAGGGTGTCGCGCGCGTCGCCCACGATGATCTCGGTGCAGCCCGCCAGCCCGGCCGCGGCCAGGTTCTGCCGGGCCACCTGCGCGCAGGCGGGGTCATGCTCCAGCGTCAGCAACTGCCCGCCGGCTGGCAAGGCCCGCGCCAGCCAGATGCTGCTATAGCCGCCCAGCGTGCCGATTTCCAGAATGCGCCGGGCCCGTACCATCTGTGCAAAAATCTGCAATAAGCGCCCCTGGTTGGGCGCAACTTCGTGGGCCGGCAGGCCTGCTTCGCGCGAACGGTCCCGGGCGTGTTCCAGGGCGGTATCGTTCAGGTGCAGCGCCTCTTCAAAATAGCTGTCTACAGCGTTCCATTGCTTTGGATCCATGGTGCGTGCCTGCGTTACAAGGTCGATGGGGATGCCATGCATGCTACGCAAACCGACCAAATCGCGATATCGAGTTATTCTGCTTGTTTCGTCAGTTTTTCTAACATGCCGAGACCCATGCGATCCCTGCCGCCCTTGTCCGCCCTGAAGGTTTTCGAAGCCATTGCGCGCACCGGTTCGGTCACGGCCGCCGCCCAGGAACTGCACCGCACCCATGGCGCGATCAGCCGGCAGTTGCGCCTGCTGCAAGACCACGCCGGCGCCGCGCTGTTCGACAAGCAGGGCAACGGCTTGCGCCTGAACGAGCACGGCGCGGCGCTGCATGCCCTGGTGCAGCCGCTGTTCGACCAACTGGAAGCCGGCTATGCCGGTATCGTGCAGCGGGCCCGCTATCCTGGCCTGCATGTGGCCTGCAGCGCCACTTTCGCCATGCGCTGCCTGGTGCCGCGGCTGGGGGATTTCTATCGCCAGCGGCCCGACATCCGCATCCGCTTGTCCATGACCTCGGCGCGTGAACTGCGGGGCGAGGGCGCCGACTTGCTCATCGCCTGGGACCTGGCCACGTATCCGCAGGCCGACCGGGCCGCCGCCGTGCCACTGGCAGCGGTGGCCTTCGGCCCGGTGTGCGCGCCCGGGTACCGCGCCAAGGGGGCAGCCAGCGCACGCATTGCACATGACTTCACCACCAGCGCCTGGACGCAGTGGCAGGCCTTGTCGGGTATCGACCTGAAGCTGGGCCGCGAACTGACCTTTCCGCACGCGCATTTGTGCATCGAGGCGGCCGTGTCGGGCCTGGGCGTGGCGCTGGTCGAGCAGCGCCTGGTGCGCAAAGAGCTGGACGATGGCACCCTGGTGGCACCGCATGGGTTCACCCGCTTTCCGGGCGAATTGATGGCGCTGCCCGGGGCCGCCCGCACGGACGGCCCGCAAGTCCTGGCGTTCATTGGGTGGCTGCGGGGGGCGCTGGGCGAGGCTTAGATGCCTGGCAGTCAGGCGTTGGCAGGCGGTGCCGCTGCCGCCAGTGCCGGCAGGTCGCGACGCAGTACCTTGCCGCTGGGGTTCACCGGCAGCCGCTCGACGAACACGACGGCGCGCGGCCGCTTGTAAGACGCCAGTTCGTTGCTGTGACGGCAGAACTCCTGGATGGCCTCGGCCGTCAGGACCGGGTCGCTGCGCACGACGAAAGCCGTCACGGCCTGGCCCCAGCGCGCGTCGGGCATGCCGATGACGGCGGCCTCTTGTATGCCGGGACAGCGGTACAGGACTTCTTCGATCTCGCGCGGATAGATGTTTTCGCCGCCGGACACGATCATGTCGTCGACCCGGCCGTGAAAGTGGAAGTACCCGGCCTCGTCCACGCTGAAGAGGTCGCCGGTGTATAGCCAGCCGTCGTGCAGCTTCTTGCCGGTCTCGGTGGGGTTGTTCCAGTAACCGCGCGTCATCTGTGGGCCTTGCACGGCCAACTGGCCGATCTCGCCCGGCTCGGCCAGGTCATCGGGCCCCAAAGGTCCGCTGTCGCGATGGCGCAGGACGCGGCAGCTGCTGATCAGTGTGGGCTTGCCGCAGGAACCCAGGCGCGACAGCGCGTCGGCGGGGTGCAGCAGCAGCGTCAGGCTGGCTTCGGTCATGCCGTAGCCGTTGTAGATGTTGGGGCACAATTCGGCAATGACACGCGCCATGGTGGCGGCCGGGATTGCCGCGCCGCCTGTGGTGATCATGCGCAGCGAGCGGGTATCGATGCGCTTGAACTGCGGATGGAACAGCATGTCCTGGATCTGCGTGGGCACAGCGAACAGCGTGGTAATGCGCCGCCGTTCGATCACGCGCAGCGTATCCAGCGCATCCCAGCGCGGCAGGATGATGTTGGCCGCGCCCACGGCCAGGTGCGGCATGAAATAGGCCTGCATGCCGCCCACGTGATACAGCGGGGCGATGTGCAGCGCCACGTCGTGGCGCGTCAGGCCGTATTCCATGATGCAGTTTCCCGCGATCGCCACGTCGTTGGCGTGGGTGTGGATCACGCCCTTGGGCCTGCCGGTGGTGCCCGAGGTATAGACCAGTGCCGCGATATCGTCCGCGGCGGGCGCCTGGCGGGCTTCCGGCCGTTCAGGGCTGGCGTCGATCAGGGCCTGCATGGCCCAGTGGCGGCCATCGGCCGGCACGTCCGCCGCCGCGTCGGCATCGGACTGGATGTACAGCCCCAGGGCGGGCAGGGTGGCGCCAGCCTGTTCTACCAGCGGGCGCACCGATTCGTCGTACACCAATGCGCGCGCGCCGCTGTCGCGCAAGATGTAGGCGGCCTCGCCGGCCGACAGGCGGAAGTTCATGGGCACCGCCACGGCACCGAGCAATTGGCAGGCCAGGTAGGCGGTGGCGGTGGCCTCGGACGTCTTCATGAAAATGGCCACTCGGTCCGACGGGCGGATGCCCAGGTCCGCGTAGCCCTGGGCCAGGCGGCGCACCCGGTCGCTCCATTGAGCGTAGGTCCATTGCCGGTCTTGGTAGGCAAGCGCCAGCCGGTCCGGATACTTGGCGACGGTTTGCTCGAAAAGAGTCTTGATGGTCAGCATGATGAGATGCAAGGGTTCACAGATTGGGCCTGATGCCGGGCAAGGCGCGGCTGGCGATCAGGTACTTGGCCATCTCGGAGCTGCCGCCCACGATGGTCAGTGCGCGGGCGTCGCGGTAGATCTGTTCGGCCCGGCCGTATTGCTTGGTGATGCCATCGCCGCCCAGGACCTGCACGGCGCGATCGGCGCAGAAGTTGGCGGTTTCGGTGGCCACCAGCTTGGCCATGGCGGCCTCTTTCATCAGGTCCTTGCCGCGCACCCCGCGGTCGTACATCTTGGTGGCGCGATAGGTCAGGAGTTCGGCGGCATCGATGCGCCAGCTCATCTCGGCGATCCAGTCCCAGATCAGCTGCTTGGCACCCAGCGGTTGCCCGAAGGCCTCGCGCTGCTGCGCATGCGCCACCGCGATATCGAAGGCGCTGCGCGCCACGCCCAACCCCGAGCCGCCCAGGATGGCGCGCTCGAAATTGAACATGCCCAGCATGATGCGAAAGGCGCCATCGCGTTCGCCCAGCAGGTGGTCGGCGGGTACGCGGCAGTCGCGTAGTTCCACTTCGCCTACGATGCACCCGCGCCGCCCCATGAAGTCGTAGTTGCGTGGAAAGGACAGCCCGGCTTGCCCGGCCGGTACGACTACCGCGCTCATGCCGCGCTGGGCCGGCACGTCGGGGTTGGTGATGCCGTACACAATGTAGATATCGGCTACCGAGGCGTTGGAGATATAGCGCTTGAAGCCGTTGATGACCCATTCGCTGGTGGTGGCGTCGAAGTCGATGCGGGTTTCCATGCCAGCCGAGTCGCTGCCGACATTGGGTTCGGTGACGCAGATCGCGCCGATGGCTTCGCCGTCCAGGATGGCGGGCAGGTAGCGATCGCGCACCGCCGGCGCGGCGTGCCGGTGCAGCGGATAGGCGCAGCTCAATGCAGTGGCGATGGTGGTTTCGAATGCGTAGTTCAGATAGGCCGCTTCTTCGGACAGGATCGTGGCGTGAGTCAGCCCCGGAGAATCGAGCGGGCCTTGGTACAGGTCGGCGAACATCAAGCGCAGGTAGCCTGCCGACCCCAATGCGCGGACCGCGGCCTTCACGGCGTCCCAGTCCCGCCGGTCTTCGATGGCCTGGGCGCGCGGGGCCAGTTCGTCTTGCAGGAAGCGCTTGATCTGCGCACGGAACGCACGGTCGGCGTCATCGAGCAGGAAATCCGTCATGGCGGTCTCTTCAAAGTGGCATGGATGGATCGCGGCCCAGGCGGCTGCCCCAGCCGCTGTCGCGCGCGTCGCGCACCGTGGGCAGCAGGAAGCGGGCCCTGCGCAGCGTGTCGTGGTCCAGGCGCGCGCACACCAGTTGCGTGGCGGTATTCCCGGCCTGAGCGATGACCTGGCCGAACGGATCGACAATGCGCGAGCCGCCCCAGAAGGTCAGGCCGTCCTCGGTGTCGGTACGGTTGGCCATCACCAGGTAGCACCCGTAGGTCATGGCGTGGAATTGCAGGTTCACGGCCCAGCCGGCCGGATTATCAAACCCGGTGCCCACGGCTTCCAGGCCTGAACTGATCGGTGCGGCCATCACGTTGGCGCCTTGGCAGGCCAATTCATGGACCAGCGCAGGATTCCACAGGTCGGCGCAGATCGGCGTGGCCAGGCTCCAGCGCGAGTCCAGCGTGAACGCCCGGGGCAGGCCACCGCGCGCGTAGTACTTGCCATCGTCGAGCCTGCCGTAGGTGGCCAGGTTGACTTTGCGGTGCACATGCAGCAGGCGGCCGTCGCCCACGGTGGCCACACTGTTGTAATACTGGCCCGCGGCATCCGTTTCGACGAAGCCGAACACAGTGCGTACCGGCCCGGCCGCATCGGCCAGGGACTGGATCAGGGCATGGCCCGGTTCCAGCCCCAGTTCAGGGGCGTGGCGCCCGGCGCCATGGCCCACCAGCGACAGCTCGGGAAACACCAGCAAGTCGAGGTGCCGTTCGCGCGCCTGGGCAATCAGCGCCAGATGGCGCGCGCAGTTGGCGTCCAGGTCGCCCGGAATGCTGTCGAATTGGGCCGCGGCGGCGTGCAGGGTGCCTGGCGCCGCGATGGTGGAGTCCGGCATGAGATCGCCCTAGATCAGGTTGTTGCTGGCCAGATAGTCATGGGCCACTTGCTGGATGGCCTGCTTGTCCACATCGACACTGGCATTCAGTCGCGCCATCGTGGCGTCGTCCAGCGTGTGCGACAGTTTGTTCAACCATTCGGCCACTTGCGGATTGGCGTCCAGCACGGCCTGGCGCACCACCGGGGTCAGCGCATACGACGGAAAGAACCGCTGATCGTCTTGCAGTACCACGAAGTCGAAGGCGGGAATGCGGCCGTCGGTGGCGAACACCAGGGCGATGTCGATCTGCCGGTTTTTCAGGGCCGTATAAGTCAGGCCAGTGTCCATGCGCTTGATGGCATCGCGCGGAAAGTCCAGGCCATATGCCTTGCTCAGCGGCTTGAATCCATCGGCGCGCGCATAGAACTCGGCGTTCGAGCCGAACGTCAGCTTGGTGCCTTGTCCCATCACGCGAGCCAGGTCGCTGATGGTGGCGATACCGAGCTGCTGCGCCTGGTCGCGGTTCATGGCCAGCGCGTAGGTGCTGTTGGCCTTCGAGGGGTTCAGCCAGACCAGGCCCTTGGCGGCATCCAGGGTCTTGACCTTCTGGTATGTGTCCTCTGCCGACAGGCGGTCCTGGATCTTGTTGTAGGTGATCAGCGATGTGCCGGTGTATTCCCAGTACACGTCCACCTGGCCGTTTTCCTGGGCGGTTCGCAATACGGTGCTGCCCATGCCGTCGCGCTTCTGGACAGTGATGCCGTGCTTTTCCAGCAATTGCGTGGTCAGTTCGGCCAGGATCTGTTGTTCGGTGAAGTTCTTGCCGCCCACCACCAGGGTCTGGGCCTGGCTGGCGCCTGCCAGCAGCGGTGCGGCCAGGGCGGCAATGCCCAGCAGCTTGCGCAGCAGCGTGATGCTTTTCATGTTGTCTCTCCTTGTCTGTCGCGGGGTTTTCAAAGTTGCCGCGAGGCGCGGCGTGCGATGTCAATGTTCGGGATTGATGCCCTTCGATAGCATCCGGCGCTGCGCCGTGCCCACCAGCATGTCGGTCAGCACGGCCAGCAGGGCGGTGGGCACGGCGCCGGCCAGCATCATGCCCAGGTCGTTCAGGTCGATGCCGGTGAAGATCAGTTCGCCCAGGCCGCCGCCGCCGATCAGGAAGGCCAGCGGCGCGGTCCCCACCGTGATGGCCAGGGCCGTGCGGATGCCGGCGAAGATCACATACAGTGCATTGGGCAATTCCACTTTGAACAGGATCTGGCGCGGCGTCATGCCCATGCCCAGCGCCGCCTCGACCAGGTGGCGTGGTACCGCGGCCAGGCCTTCGATGGTGTTGTGCACGATGGGCAGCAAGGTGGCGACCCACAGGCCGAAGATGGCGGGTCCCGCGCCAATGCCCATCAGGCTCATGGCCAGCGCCAGCAGCGCCAGCTTGGGGATGGCCTGCCCGATGTTCAGCAACTGCATCGCCGGCGCGGCATAGCGCCGCATCCAGGGCCGGCTCAGGCAGATGCCCAGCGGCACGGCGACCGCGATGGCCAGGCCGCCTGCGATCAGCACCATCAGCATGTGCTGGCGCGACAGGTACAGAATGTCTTCCTGGTGGCTGAGAATGTCGGCCAGCATGGTCAGGCTTGCCCTGTGCCGAGCAATTCGCCGATGCGCTGGCGGGTGACGTGCCCCACGATCCGGCCAGCCGGGTCGGCGCAGGGCAGGCTGTCGACGCCGTGCGTGTACATCAGCGATACCGCCACGCGCAGGTCGTCGGAACACTGCAGCGTGGCCGGATGCGCGCCGTTGGCGGCAGGGTGCCCGGCGTCGGCCAGGGCATCGGCGGCGGTATAGCGGCGCAGCCGTTTCAAGGTGCGGTCCTTGCCCACGAAGCCTGCGACAAAATCGTTGGCCGGCTCGGCCAGCAGGCGGTCGGGCGTATCGAACTGTTCGAGCTTGCCGGCCCGGAACACGGCGATCTTGTCGGCCATCTTGACCGCTTCGTCGATGTCGTGGCTGACGAACATGATGGTCTTGCGGACTTCACGCTGGATCCGCAGGAATTCGTCCTGGATGGTTTCACGGTTGATCGGGTCGATGGCGCCGAATGGCTCGTCCATCAGCATCACGGGCGGGTCTGCCGCCAGGGCGCGCGCCACGCCCACCCGCTGTTGCTGGCCGCCCGACAATTGCTTGGGATAGCGCGACAGGTACACCGACGGGTCGAGGGCCACGATGTCCAGCAGCTCGGCCGCGCGCCGGCGTATGCGGTTCGCGTCCCAGCCCAGCAGGCGCGGCACCACGCCGATGTTTTCCTCGATGGTCATGTTGGGAAACAGGCCGATCTGCTGGATCACGTAGCCGATATTGCGGCGCAGTTCCACGACGTCGAGCGCGTCGGTGTCGCGGCCGTCGATATGGATCTTGCCCGAGGTCGGGCCGATCAGCCGGTTGATGATCTTCAGCGTCGTGGTCTTGCCGCAGCCCGATGGCCCCAGCAGCACGCAGATTTCTCCGCGAGCGACTTCCATGCTGACGTTATCGACGGCCAGGAAGTCCGTGTTGTCCTGGGTGTAGCGCTTGACGAGATTTTCTATCTTGATCATGAGGGCATTCCTGCAGGCGTGCGGTGCGCGGGTTCAGGTGTGCTGCGGGTCGCGCAGGCCGGCTGGGGTCAGGCGGTGTTGCAGTCTGGCCAAAAGGTAGTCGGCAGCGATGGCCAGCAGGCTGACCATGATGGCGCCGGCCACGAGCTGGCGGGGATCGGACTGGCTGATGCCGCGGCTGATCAGCTTGCCGAGTCCGCCCGCGCCGATATACGTGGCAACTGCTGCGATGCCCACATTGATGACCACGGCCATGCGCACGCCGGCCATGATCAGCGGCACGGTCACGGGTAGTTCTACCCGGGCCAGCCGCTGCCAGGTGGTCATGCCCATGCCGCGCGAGGCTTCGCGCAGCGCCGGGTCGAAGTTCCTGATGGCCGTGTATGTGTTGCGGATGATGGGCAATTGCGAATACAGGAACAGCGCAATGACCGTAGGCAGGAATCCTACGCCTTGGCCGATCAGCGACAGCACCGGGATCATCAGCCCGAACAGCGCCACCGAAGGAATCGTCATCGTGATGGCGGCCACGTACAGCACCAGGCGCGCCGCGCGCTCGTTCTGGGAAATGGCGATGCCCAGCGGCACGCCCGTCAAAATGGCCGCGCCCACGGCGATCACCACGATCTGTACGTGTTGCCAGGTCAGCTGCGCGATCAAGCCGGCATTCTCGTAGAGAAATACCAGGGTATCCATGTTGTCTCCCGCCAGTGCGTGCCCCGGGGGCACGATGTCGTTGTAGTGGGGTTGCTCCCTTGCCCCAGACTATAGGGAAGGCGGCGGCCGGGGCGGTATTATGGAGCCGACAAATTGCTGCACAAAAGCGACATCATGCCGCCCGGGCAGACTCCGCCTGATAGGGGCTGGCCCAGAAGAAACCCTTGTTTATCCTGTTGAATCAATGCCTTGATTTCCGTTCCTGGCCTGGCGTGTGGCCAAAATATTGGCGGTATTGACGTCCTAAATGCGACGAACTGGCAAAGCCGCACTGCATCGCAATGTCGTGCAGGGAATAGGTGGATTCCTGCAGCAGTTTCTGCGCCGCTTTCAGTCGCAAGCCGATATAAAAGCGGGTGGGGGTCGCGCCAAAGTGTTGCAGCCACAGGCGCTCGAACTGCCGCGCCGATACCCCGGCCAGCGAGGCCACGGTATGGGTCGGGATCGGTGTCTCGATGTTCTGTTCCATCAGCGTCAGCGCCTTGACCAGGCGGCGGTCGTCGATGCCATAGCGCCATTGCACCGACATGCGCTGTCCTTCGGTAGAGGTACGCAGGCGCGTGTGCAGGAATTGATCGGCGACCTCCATCGCGAAGGGTTTGCCGTGCGCGCGGGCGATCAAATCCAGCATCATGTCCATGGCCGAGGTGCCGCCGCCGCAGCTCAGGCGCTGGCGATCGATGCAGTACAGATCGCGGCATACATCGATCCGGGGAAATTCCTGAGCGAAGGCGCGCATCGAATCCCAATGGATGGTGCAGCGGTAGCCGTCGAGCAGGCCGGCACGCGCCAGGATCAGCGTGCCCAGGCTGATGCCGCCGACCGGTTTGCCGGTGTCGGCCTGGCGCCGCAGCCAGTCGAACACCCGGACGTCGCGGTATTGAGCCAGCCCCAGGCTGGCCACCACGAACACCAAGTCCAACTCGGGCACGCCGGCCAGCGCGGCCTGCGGGCTGATCTCGAAGCCGCTGCTCGAGGCCGTGGGTGCCGCGCCCGGCTTGATCAGGCACCACTCGTACAAGGGCTGGCCCGTGATGTAGTTAGCCGAGCGCAGGGGTTCGGTGGCCGAACTGAGGGCCATCATCGAATACTGGGGCAGCAGCAGGAAACCGACGCGAAAAGGAGGCTTGTCCATGCCGCCTATTATCGGGGCGGCAATCGCCACGGCAAGGGCTGCCCACCGTTGCCGCGGGGGGCGAGGCGATTTGCCGGCGTTGGCGAGAAGATGCTATAGTCGCGTTCTTTGCAGCGCCCGTAGCTCAGTTGGATAGAGTACTTGGCTACGAACCAAGGGGTCGTGGGTTCGAATCCTGCCGGGCGCACCAAGTTTTTGCAGTAGGGCGGCTAGTTCAACTGCCAAAAACCAGCGGTAAAAAAACCAAGGGCATAACGCCCAAGCAGCGAGCAGTAAGCAGTACGTGGCATAAGAAAGCGGCATAAGAAAGCGGCATAAGAAAGCGGGAAGCTTCCTTATGCCGCTTTTGTTTTGCGCTTCTTGCTTGCGCGTGGTGCGCGCCAGGCCCATCCGGCCTCGGCCCCGGCACCCAGGGCCGCCGCCATTGCCACCAGGCCCAGCGTATACGGGGCCAGGCGCGCGTCCAGCCAGGCGGCCAGGATGACTCCTGCCAGGAAACTGGCCCAGCGCAGCATCCCCATCACGGTGCCCACCCAATCGCCCGCAGCCAGCGCCCGGCCGGTCCTGACCAGGGTGCCGGTAATGAAGGTCACGCCGGCTTCGTCGGCGCGCACCTGGTTCAACGTGCCCATGGCCGCGGCCACCAGCAAGATGGCGGCCAGCGGGTAAGGGGTGGCGGCCAGCGGGGCGGCCGCAGCGGTCAGTGCGGCGCACGCCGCCAGCAACAGCGTGCCGCGCAGGCGGCCAGCGGCGCGGCCGGCCCATGCCGCCAGCGTGGTCGCCGCGAAGAACACCAGCACGACGGCCAGCAAGGGCACGATGGCACCAAGCCTTCCCTGGGACAGGGCAACGCCGATTTTTGCTGTATCGCCGGTAACATACACGGCGAACAAATGCATGCTGTGCAATACCATCAGTGCGTCGGTAGCGCCCGCCAGGGCGACCAGAAAAAAGACCGGCATGCCGGCTGCAACGGCCTGGCGCAAGGTCGGCAAGGCATGGGGCGGCAAGCTTGTGCTTGTCATGGCAGGGTCCTGGTGCGGAGCAGGGCGGCGGGTTGGCGCGAGCGCCGCGCAAGTTCAATCGCAGAATGGGGAAAACACGCGATGAGTTTCGATTTGGCCGACCTGAGGCTGATCAGGCAGTTGGTGGATGCAGGCAGCCTGTCGGAAGCGGCCCGCCGCGTACAGAGTTCGCCGGCTGTCATGAGCCGCCGCCTGTCGGCCCTGGAGACCCGCCTGGGGACACGGCTGTTCCATCGCTCATCGCGGCAATTCATGTTGACGCAGGAAGGCGCGATGCTGCACGAGCGCGCGCTGGCGGTGCTGGAATCGGTCGCGGAAATAGAAGCGGAGATCGCTGCGGTGGGCACCGTGCCCCAGGGACTGCTGCGCATCGGGGCACCGATGCAGATCGGCCGGCGCCGGATTGCCCCGGTGGTGGGGGATTTCGCCCGGCAGTATCCGGAAGTCGCCATCCAGCTGATGCTTTCGGATACCGGTTTCAGTGTCATCGACGATGCGCTCGATGTGGCTGTCCGGGCAGGCCTGCCCGATGACCCGGACATCGTCGTGCGCCGCCTGCTGAGCAGTCGCCGGCTGATTTGCGCCACCCCCGAATACCTGGCGCGCCACGGTACGCCCCGGGTGCCGGAAGACCTGCTGCGGCACAACTGCATCCGGCTGATGCGCCGGCGCGGCGCGTTCGATCCGTGGCTGTTCAAGTACGCCAACGGTGAAATCAGGTCGGTGCAGGTCAGTGGGCCGCTGATGGCGGCCAGCGGCGAGGTCATGTACGACTGGATCGTGCAAGGGCGTGGCATCGGACAGAAGGCACTATGGGATGTGGAAGAAGACTTGCGCGTCGGCCGGCTGGTGGAGTGCCTGGCCGACTACGCGTGCCACGACATTTCCCTGTATGCCACCTGGCGCGCGCGCCCGCACTTGCCGCTGCGCCTGCGCAAGTTCATCGACTACCTGGCACAGGCCTTCGAGGCGACCTAGGCAATCGGCGCTCAGACAATCGGCACCTGCGAATCGCGCAGCAAGCGCTCGGCCGACGCCAGCACGGCAGGCCGCAATTGTTCCAGCTGATCGGCGCGGCACAGGGCGCCGTGATGCTTGACGATATTGCCGCCTATCATCACCATCGACACGTCGTTCGGCTGGGCATAGGACACCACCGCCTGCACCGGGTCTTGCGCCGAGAGAATATGCAGGCCGCGGCGCTCCAGCATGATCAGGTCTGCCTGCTTGCCGGGCGCGAGCGTGCCGATTCGATCGGACATGCCCAGCGCAGCGGCGTTACCCACGGTGGCCCATTCGAGTACGTCGCGCGTGCGCACGGCGGTCTTCTCGATGGGCGATCCGCCGGTGCCGATCGCCGCGCCCGCGGCAGGCCGGTTTTGCAGGGTCGCGTAAGCATCCTGGTTGGCATACATGCGTTCCACCAGCAGGGTCGTGCGCATCAAGTCGAACATGTCGCCCTTGTTTCCCACCTCGCTGTCGACGCCGATGGACGCCGCGCCGCCCAGGGCGCGGACGCGGCCGCTCAAGGGGCGCCGTACGTGGAACTGCATCTCGACGCCGGGCGTCGCGGTCACCGACGCGCCGTGGTCGAGCAGCACGCGCAGTTCATCGTCTTCGAAGTAGTTGCCATGCACGACATTGTGCCGGCCCGCCAGCAGGCCCTCGGCCGCCAAGCTTCGATAGCCGCCCGGCACCAGCCGCCCTGGCCGGCCCCAGGCATGCGCGCTGCTGAGCAGGGCAAAGTCCATTGCCGCGCGGAAATCGTGCCGGCAGACTTCGAGCGTGGAATAGTCGGGCCCCAGGATCGCCATGGCCAGGGTCAACAGCGCCTGGTCATCGGACAGCGGGCCGTGGCGCAACCGGCGAATCTCGGCCACGGGGTGGGGGATTTCCGAAAAATGCCGCTCTCCAGGACGCGGGCGCGGCTTGACCGTGCCGTGCCCGAACACCGCCCGGATGCCGCTGGCACGCAAGGCATCGATTGCCGCATCGGTATGCGCCGGGGTCGAGTTGTTGTGGCACCAGTCGAAGATGGTCGTGACGCCGGCATCTATCTGGGCCAGCGCGCCGGCCAGGGTGCCCAGGTAAGTATCCTCTGGCGTATAGAGCGGTGCCAGCCGGCCGTGGAAATAGTTGAAATAGTCCAGGCCGGCCCAGTTGCCGCCTATGCCGCGCAGGGCGGTCTCCCAGGTGTGTACATGGGCGTTGATCAAGCCGGGCATGACGAGATTGCCGGCCGCGTCGATGCGCTGCGCCGCCGGCGCATCGATGCGCGGGGCAATCCGCGCGATACGCCCGTTCTGGACCAGAATGTCGGCCTGGGGCAGGTCGCCGACGGCAGGGTCGAGCGACAGGATGTGGGCACGGGTGATCAGGATATCGGGCATGGGGTTATTGGCTTTTCTTCAGGCCCAGCTTGTCCAGCGCGGTGGCGATGACAGCATCTTCCTTGGCGATGGTCTGGTCGAATGCGGCGTGTTCCAGGAAGACCGGCTGAAAGCCATTCTGCAGGCCGCGGCGCTTGAAGTCCTCGCTTTCGACGGTGGCGCGGATGGCCTGCTCGAGCCTGGCCCGCACATCGTCGGGCAACCCTTTGGGTGCCGCGACACCGCGCCACATGTCCGCCTTGAAGTCGTAGCCCTGTTCGATGGCAGTGGGCACCTGGGGAAACGTCGGATCGCGTTGCGCGGCCAGCACGCCCAGTACCTTCAGCGTGCCGGCCGCCACATGCGGCGCCACCGAGCCGGGCAGGGTCATCGAGGCGTCGATATAGCCCCCCAGCAGATTGGTGATCGAGATGGAAGACGCGAACGGAATGTGAGCCACCTCGACGCGCTGCTGTTCAAAAAAGGATTCAGAGGCAATCTGCAAATGGCTGCCGACGCCGGAATTGCCCACTTTCAGATCGCCGGGATGCTGCCTGGCGTAGGCCAGCAACTCGACCAGGTTGCTATAGGGGGCGTCGGCCCGTGCCACCAGGATCGGCGATTCGATGCTTACCTGCGCGATCGGCGTGAAAGCATGGTAGTCAAACGGCAAGGTGCCGGAATGATAGGCGGTCGAGATCGAGTTGGAATTCATGATCAGCGCGTAGCCGTCTGGCGGCTGGTTCGCCACATAGCGATAGGCGACCGCGCCACCGGCGCCGGGCTTGTTCACGGCCAGCACGGGCTGGCCCAACTGGCGCGCCATGCCTTCGCCGAGCGCGCGCCCGACGACATCGGGCGCCGTGCCTGCCGCCCAGAGTATGGTCAGTTCAATGGGCTTGGCTGGAAACGTCTGGGCCTGGGCTATGCCCACGCCCAGCACGGCGCAGAACGCTGCGCGCCAGGCTGCCGGTGCGATTTTCATGTGCTTGCTCCCCTTGATGTGCTGCCGCATCGCGACGCGTCGACCACGTCGACGCATGATGCGGGCTGGCTGGAATCTTAAGAAGGTGGGGGGCATCCAACAATGCACCCGCGGAGCAAGTCAGCTTTGTGTGATCGGTAAAGATTGCCGGGCGGCGCGGCCGCGGCTTGTTCCTCGGCGGAACCTTCTTGGTCGAGCACCGAGGCGAACTCGCCGTGCCTGCGTACGACATTAAGTACGTACAAAAAAAACAATAAGAAAATCGGGATTTCAAGAAATATCCCGCTAATTTACCCTTGACATCGCGGTCTTGGCATTTTAGTCTAAAGTTGTACGAACAAATAAACATGGGTGTACGGTTTTCGGCCATCCGCTGCCAGCGGGTTGGCGGTATCGATAACCGGGCCTATTCACCGAGACAACCATGCACACTGACACGCCATCTTCCCGGGTCTTCGACAACTACGTGGCAGGCAGGCCGTTGCCATCGGCAACGGGCCGTTCGTTCGCCAGCATCAATCCGACTACCGGTCGCGAATGGGGCCGGTTTGTCGATTCCACCCGGGACGAAGTCGACGCGGCGGTGCAGGCCGCCGCCGCGGCTTTGTCGGGGCCATGGGGCGCGGCCTCGCCCACGCGCCGGGGCAGGTTGCTGATGGCCTGGGGGGAAAAGATCGCCGCCCATGCCGAAGGCATTGCCCGGCTCGAGTCGGCGCAGAACGGCAAGCTGTTTGCCGAGATGAAGGCGCAGGCCAATGTCGTGAAGGAATGGCTGTACTACTTCGGCGGCCTGGCCGACAAGATCGAGGGCCGCGTCATTCCCGTGGAACGCCCCAGCGTGTTGAATTACACGCTGCGCGAGCCTATAGGCGTGGTCGGCGTGATCGTGCCGTGGAATTCGCCCACCTTTCTGTCCATCATGAGTTGCGCCCCGGCCATGGCTGCCGGCAACACCATTGTGCTCAAGCCGTCAGAGGTGACTTCCGCTTCGGCATTCGAGCTGGTCCGGCTGGCCGAAGAAGCCGGCATCCCGCCGGGGGTGCTGAATGTGGTGACGGGCGCGCGCGAAGCCGGCGAGGCGCTGGTCGATCATGAGCAGGTTGGCAAGATCTGCTTCACCGGCAGCGATGCGGCCGGCCGTGCCATCGCCGCGCGCGCGGGCGCCAGGCTGGCCAGTTGCACCCTGGAGCTGGGCGGCAAGAGCCCCAATATCGTGTTCCCGGATGCCCCGGTCGAGAATGCCGTGGTTGGCGTGCTGTCGGGCATTTTCGCGGCCGCGGGGCAGACCTGCATTGCCGGTTCGCGGGCATACATCCATGAAAGCCTTTACGAGCAGGTCGTTGACCGCCTGGTGCAGCGGGCTCGCGCCATCAGGCTGGGCGACCCGCTGTCTGCGGACACGCAAATGGGGCCCGCGGCCACGGCGGCGCAACTGCAGAAGAACCAGGCCATGGTGGCCAGGGCAGTCGATAACGGGGGCGAGATCCTGTATGGCGGCCAGCGGGCCAGCGTGCCGGGCTTTGAAGAAGGTTTCTTTTTCCAGCCCACCATCTTGCACCGCTTGAAGGCGGACAACCCGATCATGCAGGAAGAAGTGTTCGGGCCCGTGCTGGCCGTGACGTCATTCCGCGACGAAGACGAAGTCCTGGCGCTGGCCAACGGCACCAAGTTCGGCCTGGCCGCCGGCGTATGGACGCGCGACCTGCGCCGCGCACACGGCATCGCCAGGCGCCTGCAGGCGGGTACCGTCTGGATCAACACCTACCGTGCCATGGCATTCAACTCGCCGTTCGGCGGCTACAAGCAGAGCGGGATCGGGCGGGTGAACGGCATGGAATCGGTGGACCAGTTCTTGCAGACCAAGAGCGTCTGGTGTGAAACCAGCGACGAGATCCAGGATCCGTTCGTGCTGAAGGTCTGAGGTAGCGATCGTGGAAAACACAACGGTGGCGGACGTGATCGCCCAGGCGTGCGCGGCACATGGCGTGCGGCGGGCTTTCGGCGTGCCGGGCGGGGGCAGCTCGCTGGACATGATCGAGGCCTTCGATCGGCATGGCATCGCGTTTCAGCTTTGCCGCACCGAGACGGGGGCGGCGCTGATGGCGGCGGCAGACGCCGAGATTCGCCATGCGTTCGGCGTGGTGGTCACTACGCAGGGGCCCGGCACGGCCAGTGCCATGAACGGCATCGCGCATGCGGCGCTGGATCGTGCGCCCGTGCTGTTCATCAGCGACGGCTGGGCGCCGGCGCGCGCCGCGTACGATACGCACCAGGTGTTCGACCAGCGCCTGATGGCCTCGACGGTGGTGAAAGCCAGCACGCGGCTGGACACCGATGACCCCGCCCGCGAACTGGCGGACCTGATCGGCGCAATGCGTTCACCGCCCTGGGGGCCGGTGCACCTGGAGCTGACCAGCGAGGCGGCCAGGCGCACGGTAGCCGTACCAACGTGCGCGTGCGCGCCCGCGGCGGCCACGGCCAGTGCTGTCGCCTCGGCGGCCAGCCATGGCGATGCGGCGCAATTGCTGAAAGACGCCAGGCGCCCCGTGCTGCTGGTGGGCCTGGAGGCGCGCGATGCCGGCGCGGCCAGCCAGGTCATGGCGCTGGCCGAGCGCCTGCGCTGCCCGGTACTCACGACCTACAAGGCCAAGGGCCTGGTCAGCGACGAATGCGGTTGGCTGGTCGGGCATTTCACCGGTGGCGCCGCTGAGCGCGAATGTGTCGATGGCGCGGATTTGATCGTGCTGTGCGGCCTGGATCCCGTGGAGCTGATCGGCAAGCCATGGCCTTACCGTGCGCCCGTGATCGACGTGGCGCTGGCTGCGCACCCGGTGCACTACCTGCGGCCCGCGGCGGGCGCGTACGGACCGGTCGCGGCGGGATTGCAGGCCTTGCTGGCGGTGGATGCCGGATCTGCCTGGCCGCCCGCCGAGGTCGCCGCGCTGCGTGCCGGCATGCTGGCGCGGCTGGCCTATCCCGGCTCGGGGGCCGGATTGTCTCCCCAGGATGTGGTCGAGACCGCCATGCGCGTCGCGGGTCCGGCGCGCCCGGCCATGACGGTGGACGCCGGGGCGCATATGTTCTCGGCCATGGCGTTCTGGCAGGCCCGCGCACCCGGCGGCGCGCTGATCTCGAATGGGCTGGCCACCATGGGCTATGCGCTGCCCGCTGCCATTGCCCGCTCGCTGCATTGTCCCGACGAGCAGGTCATTGCCTTTACCGGCGATGGCGGGCTGATGATGTGCGCGGGCGAATTGGCCACCGCCGCGCAGGCCGCGGGCAAGCTCTGCGTGGTGGTCTTCAACGACGCGGCGCTGTCGCTCATTGCCTTGAAGCAGCATGACCGTGGCATGCGCGACGCCGGCGTGTCATGGCCGCAAGCCGATTTCGCCGCGGTGGCGCGCGGCTTTGGCATGTTGGCGCATCGCGCCCATACACAGGCCGAGTACGAAGCGGCGCTGCGCCAGGCATTTCAGTGCGCAAGGCCTTGCCTGATCGATGTCCGCGTCGACCCGTCAGGCTACGGCAGGCAGGCCAAGGCATTGCGGGGCTAGCCCTTGCTTTCCCGGTGGTACCCGGTGCCGGACACCCGCGGTGTCCGGTGCGCGTGGCAGTTCCGTAGTCAGAAGACAACAACAACCAAGGAGACACCCATGCAGTCCGCATTCCGTCTGGCCGTAATGGCCTTGCTGGCCTTGAATATTTCTACCGCGCACGCCGAAGCCACCTGGCCGACGCGTGCCGTGCGATGGATCGTGCCGTTCGGGGCCGGCGGTACCGCCGACGCCGCCGCGCGCCATATCACGCAGAAACTGAGCGAGCGCTGGGGGCAGCAGATCGTCATCGACAACCGGCCGGGGGCGAATACCGCCATTGCCGCGGCCGAGGCGGCGCGCGCCAAGCCAGATGGCTACACCTTGTTCCAGCCCATGAATTCGACCTTGACCGTCAATCCGTTCGCGTTCTCGAAGCTGTCGTACGACCCCCGGCGCGACTTCACGCCGATCGGCGTCATTGCCTCCGTGCCGCTGATCGTCGTGGCCAATGACACCTTGCCGGCCAAGACGCTGCAAGAGTTCGTCGCGCAGGCGAAGCAGCAGCCCGGCCGCCTGACCATGGGCGGCGGCGATGTCGGGGTCCAGCTGGCCGCCGAACGCTTCTTGCGCGATGCCGGTGTCGATGTCCAGTACGTGCCATACAAGACCGGCGCCGACGTCATGCGCGGCCTGCTCTCGGGCGAGATTCAAACGGGCCTGGATGGCGTGCCGGCCTACCCGCCATTCCTGAAATCCGGCAAGTTGCGCGCATTGGCCACCAATAGCGCGCGGCGCATTCCCTCGCTGCCGGACGTCCCCACCATGGGGGAGCTGGGTTTCAAGAATTCGGCGGCCCCGATGTGGCATGCGCTGATGGCGCCCGCGGGCCTGCCCAGGGCGATCCAGGAAAAAATTGCCGCCGACTTGCAGGCCGTATTGGCGATGCCCGATTTACGGGCCCGGATGGAAGAACTGGGCCTGGACCCGACCTGGATCGGAACCGACGATTTCGTCAAGCTGATTGCCACCGAATCCGCCCAGATGGGCCCGTTGGTGAAAGAACTGGGTATCAAACTGAACTGAGCCGAACGCCATGTACGCACCTCCTCCTCAAAAGAAGTTGGAAGTCTTCGCTTCCATTCCGCAGCGCTTTCACATCAGCGGCAGGAAATCGAACTGGATCGACGTGCAATTGCACGGCGCCGACACTCCCGCTTTCCTGGAAGGGCCGGCCTTCGACGCGCACGGCAACCTTTGGGTCGTGGACATTCCCTGGGGCCGGCTGTTCAAGATCGACCGCCAGGGCGAGATCAGTTGCGAACTGGAATACGATGGCGAGCCCAACGGCCTGGCGTTTCATGCCGATGGCCGCGCGTTCATTGCCGACAACAAGAACGGCCTGATGGTGTTCGACCCGGCCAGGGGGACTGTCGAACCGTTCCTGGACCGCGCCCTGGTGCAGCGCTTCAAGGGGCCGAACGACCTGGTCTTCGCGGGCAATGGGGACCTGTACTTCACCGACCAGGGGCAGACGGGCCACCACGACCCGACCGGCCGGCTGTACCGCCTGGCGGCGGATGGCCGGTTGGATTGCCTGCTGAACAATGTGCCCAGCCCGAACGGGCTGGTGCTGAACCTGGCCGAAGACACCGTCTACCTGGCGGTTACGCGTGCCAATGCAATCTGGCGCGTGCCATTGGTGAAGAAGCACGGCACGGTCACCAAGGTGGGTACCTATATCCAGATGTCGGGCGGCGGCGGACCGGATGGCATGGCGCTGGGCGCCCATGGCGGCGTGGCCGTCTGTCATGTGGGCCTGGGCGCGGTCTGGATATTCGACGAGGTGGGCCAGCCGGTGCTGCGCCTGGATGCGCCCGCCAGCCGCATGACGACCAATTGCGCTTACGGCGGATCGGATTTACGGCGCCTGTATGTCACCGCGGGCCGTGAGATCCTGGTGGCCGAGGCCGACATGGCTGGCGCGCCGACTTGGGCGCAGCGCAGCGCGTCACCGGCCGTCGGCAAGTAGGAGCAAACATGGCCGACAAGATCCAGCGGTGCCTAAGCATCAGCGACCTGCAAGCTCGCGCCCGGCGCTATTTGCCGCGCGTGATATACGACTATCTCGAGGGCGGCGCGGACGACGAGGAATGCCTGGCCGAGAACCCCGCGCGCCTGCGGCGGCACAAGCTGCGCCCGCGATGCCTGGTGGACATATCCGAGCGGTCGCAGCAGGTGTCGGTGTTCGGCCGCACGTATCGTTCGCCGTTCGGCATCAGCCCCATGGGCATGTTGGGCATGGTGCGGCAAGAAGGCGACCTGGCGCTGGCGAAGGTGGCGGCGCAGTCGGGCATCCCCTTTATCCTGTCGGGCGCCAGCAATGCATCGATCGAGTCGGTGGCGCGCCACGCGCCGGGAAGCTGGCTGCAGTTCTATCCGTGCAAGGACTTGGCAATCGAGCGCGATATCCTGGCCCGGGCCGCAGGCGCGGGTATCGAGACCTTGGTCATCGCGGTCGATGTGCCGCTGCATTCCAAGCGTGAGCGTAATATCCGCAGCGGCTGGGTGCGGCCGTACAAGCCATCGCCCGCCGTCATCCTGGAAGCACTGCGGCATCCGCTGTGGGTGGCGCGCTACCTGCGCCATGGCATACCGGTGATGGAGAACTTCCTGCCTTATGCGCCCGCGGGCATCGGTGCGCGCGAGCTGACCGGGTTCTATGCATCGCAAGTGCCGGCGCCGCACCAGTGGTCCATGATCGAGCGCTTGCGGCGCCAATGGAAGGGCAGCCTGGTCCTGAAGGGCATCCTGGCCGCCGATGATGCGCGGCTGGCAGCCGCGGCCGGCATCGACGGGGTGATCGTGTCGAACCACGGCGGGCGCCAGCTGGACCGCAGCGTGGCGGCCATCGACGCGCTGCCCGAGGTGGTAGATGAGGTGGGCGCGCACATGACGGTGATGTTCGACAGCGGAATACGCCGCGGCTCGGATATCGCCGTGGCGCTCAGCCTGGGCGCCCGGCTGTGTTTCGCGGGCCGGGCCGCGGCGTATGGGCTGGCCGCCTTCGGTGCTGCCGGCGCCCAGCGGGCGGTGGATATTCTGTGCACCGAACTGGACCTGACCCTGGGGCAGATCGGATGCCCCGACGTGAACGCGCTGGGCCTCAAGTTTCTTTGGCAGGCGCGCGCCGGGCTACCCTGAAAGAAGCCGCGTGCAAGCGGGTTCTATGCCCGCCGTAGCTTCATGTTGAAGCGGAATTTGTCAGCTGGATAGAGATTGACCGAGACTTCAGCGACCTTGTCCGAAGTGTTCTTGTACGTGCGCCGCACTTCGACCACGCTGGAGCCGGCTTCGACTTGCAGGCCATCGGCCAGTTCGTCGGGTACCGGCCGCACCCGCAGCATCTGTTCGACTTCTACCAGGCGTTCGCCGTATATGTCTTCGATCAGGCGCCAGATAGGGCCGCGTTGCCGCCCCATCATGCGTTCCACGCCGGCATACTCGGCGGCAACGAAGACCTCGGTCCAGCAAATGGGTGGGGAGGCGGGATCATTGCCAAGGCGGAAGCCCTGCAGGCGCAGCCAGCGTTGCCGAGGCGGCAATTCGGCTTCGTCGAACGTCACGTCTTCGCTATTGACGACATCGGTGCTGTCCACCGCATATTGGCTTTCGGTGGCATATGCGATCAGTTCGTCGATGGAGGCAACCCGGTGGACATTGAACGGCGTGCTGGGTTGCGGCGGCATCACTGTGGTGCCCGAACCTTGCCGCGAAGAGACCAGGCCGTCGGCGCGCAGTTGCCGCAGGGCTTCGCGCACGGTGTGGCGGCTGACCGTGAAGCGCTCGGCCAGTTCTTCTTCGGTGGGCAATTGAGAGCCCACCGGGAATACGCCGCGGATGATGTCGCCGCGCAGGTGTTGAACCAGTTGTCGGTACAAGGGTTCGCCCGAGATGAACGGACGCGATGAAAGAGAGCGGGGGCGCCGCCCGGCCTTTGCAGGTGTGCGTGCAACTTGAACGGACTTCTTGGCTCCAGGCATGGCGTCGATTCTACATCACGCCCCTGGGCCCGAACGCCCTGGCGGTTGGCGTGGCCGGCGGCCGCCAGCCGCGGCGACGTGCACCGCCAGGAGAAGAAATTAAACATGTTCGTACAACTTATTGGTGATAACACTGATAGATAACAGGGATGATGGTGTTAGCATTATTGTTGTACGTACAAGCGCAGAATAATACCGCCGCCGTCGAACCGGGACGGCCAACCAGGAGGAGATATCCGTGAGCAACCCTGCCGAAGTTCCTTCCGCCGCAGCCCGGCTGCGGTTCTCCATGCGCAACCTGCCCTTGCTGGAAGGCGGCGCCACCATGGACCTGCTGGGTTTGTCGCCCATGCTGTGGGCGCATTCCAAGGTCTATTCGTCGGGCGGCGAAAACGCGCTGCACAGCCACGAAATCGAAGACCACGTCTTCCTGGTGCTTCAGGGCGTAGCCATCTTTCACTTTGAAGATGAAAGCACGACCACCGTGCGCGCATTCGAGGGTGTGACCTTGCCGCGCGGCACGCGGTACCGGTTCAGGGCCGACGAAGCGCAGGGCAACCTGGTGATGTTCCGCGTCGGCGCCGCCGCCGTAAAGGATTCGACCGATCTGCATCCGAAGTTCGGCATTCCGAACGAGGCCATGCAAAGCCGTTCCGACCCGCAGGGCCGCCACGCCGCCGGCGACGCCAGTAAAAACGGTGTTGCCGCGCAGCCCACCGTGTTCAAGACCGGCGCATTTTTTGCCCCCGACAGCGACTGATCACAGAGGCCACCATGTTTCGTCGAACTTTCCTGCGCGCTTCCGCGGCTGCGCTTGCCGCGATGGCCGCGCGGCCATCCTTTGCGCAACCCTATCCTTCGCGCCCGCTGACCATGTGGGTTCCCTATGCCGTGGGCGGTAACGGCGACCTTACCGCCAGGCTGTTCGCCGACGCGCTGGGCAAGGCGCTGGGGCAGACCGTCATCGTAGGCAACAAGCCCGGTGCCGGCGGCGCGATAGGCGCCATGCACGTCATCGGGTCGGCGCCCGACGGCTATACCCTGCTGTTCTCGGCGCCCAGCGTGTTTTCCGTGACTCCGCACCTGGTCAAGGTCAGCTACGGCACCGGCAGCATCCAGCCCGTGTGCCTGGTCAGCAAGACACCGCTGGTGCTGGTGGTGAAGAAGGGCAGCCGCTTCAAGTCGCTGGCCGATGTCGTGCAGGCGGCCAAGGCGCAGCCGGGGGCGATATCCATGGGCTATAGCGGCCTGGGCACCCCCAACCACCTGGCCATGCTGGATCTCGAGGCAGTGGGGCAGGTGCGGTTCAACGGCATCGCGTACAAAGGCTCCAGCCCCATGCTGCAGGACATGCTGGCCGGGCAGATCGAAGTTGCCGCCGACCAGGTATCCACATCCAAGCCGTATATCGAATCGGGCACGCTGATTCCGCTGGCGGTGTTTGGGCCGTTGCAGGCTGCTTTGCCAGGTATTCCGTCGGTGTCGTCGCTGGGGCCCGAACCCTTCGATGTGACGACCTACCTGGGGGTTTCGGGGCCGGACAAGATGCCCGGCAACGTCATGCAGACCTTGCAGCAGGCCGCCAGCGCCGCGATCGAGAACGGCCGCTTCGTCGAAGGCATGAAGGCGATGGGCTCGTTCGTGCAATGGGGCGCATCGCAGGATTACGCACGCATCATGCACAAGGAAGACGATTTCATGCGCACGATGGTGGCGGCCGGCCGTATCAAGGCGGAGTCGTGACCATGCCGCATTCCAGTGGCCGCGACAGGCTGGAACCGGATCCCGCGCCAGACGATGCGCCGCATCCGCCACGTAGCTACACCTTGCCGGCCGGCGCCGTGGATACGCATGCGCACGTCATCGGCACGCAGTGGATAGAGCATCGCAGCTACACCCCGCATCCCGCGCCGCCGGCTGCCTACCTGAGCATGCTGGACGCCACGGGCATGTCCTACGGTGTCCTGATCCAGGTCAGCGTGCATGGCACCGACAACAGCCTGTTGCGCGATACCGTCAAGGCCAATCTCGATCGGCTGCGGGGCATTGCGGTGATTCCGCACGACCTGGGCCAGGCCGACCTGCGGGACCTGAAAGACGCCGGCATCGTGGGGCTGCGCCTGAACACCACGACCGGCGGCGGCGTGGGCGTGGACGCACTGGCGGATTACGAGGCCATTTGCCGCGAGATGGGCTGGCACCTGCAGTTCCTGGTCAATGCGGAACAGTTGCCGGCGCTGGCGCCACGCATTGCGCGGTTGCGCGTGCCGGCCGTGTTCGACCACATGGGGTATGTGTCGCCAGACCTGGCCGGCACCGAAGCCGGGCATACCTTGCTGCAACTGGTGCGCGACGGTGCGTGGGTCAAGTTGTCGGGCGGATTCCGCATTTCGCTGGCGGCGCCGCCGTACCCGGATGTGATTCCGTTTGCCCGCGCGCTGGCCGAGGCCGCGCCGACCCGGTGCGTGTGGGGGTCGGACTGGCCGCATGTCAGCTTTGGGAAAACCATGCCCAACACCGGCGATTTGCTGGACTTGCTGGGGCACTGCGTGCCGGATGCCGCGTTGCGCGATGCGGTCCTGGCCAACAATCCGCAGCGGCTATATGGATTTGCCGCCACTGGGAGCTCGCATTGAAGACACTCATGCACATGTTGCTGTGCGGCGCGCTGCTGCTGGCGGGCGGGGCGGCGCAAGCAGGCAGCTTTCCATCCCAACCCATCAAGATCATCGTGGCGTTCGGGCCCGGCAGTGGCGGCGACATCCTGGCCCGCTTGCTGGCGCAGTACCTGCAACCCGAACTGAACACTCCCATCGTGGTGGAAAACAAGGTGGGCGCATTGGGGCAGATCGCAACCAGCGCACTGGCGCGCGCCCCGGCCGACGGCTACACCTTGGGCATGGGCAGTTCGTCCACGCACTCCACCGCAGTGTTCCTGACCAAGAACCTGTCCTATGACCCCATCAAGGACTTTGCCGCGGTGGGCGGCCTGAACAACTACACCTTCGTCCTGCTGGTGCCCGCGGCTTCCCCTGCCACGACGCCGCAGCAGTTGGTGGAACAATTGCGGGCCAAGAACCAGGCGTTCTATGGCTATGGCAACGCGTCGGGCCGGGTGGGCGCGGCGCATTTCAACCGGCTGGCCAAACTCAATGCAACCGAGGTGGCGTACAAGAGTTCGCCCGACGCGATGACCGACCTGTCCGCGGGGCGCGTGGACTTTGTGTTCAGCGACTGGGGGTCTGCCCGGTCGTTCGTGGAAGGAGGGCGGCTGCGCGCGATCGGCGTCATGGCCGACGAGCGTTCGCCGGTACTGCCGGACCTGCCCGCCGTGGGCGAGGCGTATCCCGGCTTCAACTTCGCCAACTGGGGTGGCCTGATGGCGCCGGCCGGAACGCCGCCGGCCGTGATCGACACCTTGAATGCTGCCCTGATCAAGGTGCTGAAACAGCCGGAAGTCCAGGAACGCATGGTATCGCTGGGGCTGGAGGTCAAGCCCGGCAGCGCGCAAGACCTGGCAAAGCTGGTCGCGGATCAGCAGCAGGCCTGGGGGGCGGCGATACGCGAGGCGGGCATACGACCCGACTGACGAAGCTGCAGGCCAGGGGGGGGCCGGGCCAGGGGCGGCGCCAGGCCGCACCCGCCGGCCGTGCATTCAGCGTGAAGCCGGCCCATCCAGCAAATCGCGATGCTGGTCCAGTGCCGGCGATTCCAGCCCGATAGCGGCCGGTTCATGCAGGAAGCGGATCGGGCTGCCGATATGCGGGCGGCCTTTCGCGTCGCGCAATACGATGCCGCGCGCCTGTATCTGCGGGTCTTGCAGTGCCTGCGGCAGGGTGTTGACGCCGCCGAAGCACAGGTCCAGCGACTGCAGCCGGGTTTCCCATTCCGCGCGCGTGGCTTGCCGGAATGTGTCTTCAAGAAATTCCATCACCGGCGCCTGGTGGGGCCCCGGGCCCTGCAGGCACAGCGGTGCCAGGTCGGGGCGGTTCAATGCGCCCAGCAAGGCATGGACGAACTTGGGTTCCTGGCCCGCCAGCGCGATGTGGCCGCCATCGCGCGTTTGATAGATGCGGTAGAAGGCGCTGCCGCCTGTCGTCCTGTCCTGGCCGGGTTCGGGCGCCCGGCCCTGGGCAAAGGTGGAGCCCAGCACATTGCGCAGCGCCGCGACCATGCAGTCGGACATGGCGATATCGATGTAATCGCCCTTGCCGGTGGCCTGGCGGCGCAGCAGCGCCATCAATATGCCGGCCAGGCCTTGCAGCCCGCTCAACAGATCGGCGTAGGGCAGGTTGGGCATGGCGGGTTTCGCATCGGACCCTGTCGTGAGCATCAGCGCACCGGCCAGCGACTCGATGGCCAGGTCATGCGCGGGGCGATCGCGATACGGGCCATTCTGGCCGAATGCGCTGATAGAGCAGTACACCAGGCCGGCATTGCGCCGGGCCAGCGTCTGGTAGTCCACCCCCAGGCGCGCGGCGACCCCGGGCCGGAACGACTCGATGAACACATCGGCGGAGTCCACCAGCCCCATCAGCGCCGCGCGGTCCGGTTCGCTTTTCAGATCCAGCGCAATGCTTTTTTTCCCGCGGTTGAGATTGCGGAAGAAGACGGTATGCGGGCCGTCCGACAGGCCGATGTGCCGGCCGGGGTCGCCCTCGCCGGGTTGTTCTATCTTGATGACCTCGGCGCCGTGATCGGCCAGTTCCAGCGATAGATACGGGCCCGGCAAGAAGTTCGACAGGTCCAGTACGCGCAGCCCCGATAATTTCATCGCGGGTCCTCTTGGTCGGTGGCGATAAGGGCCGAAAGCCGGCCGTCTGTGTCGGCGCCCAGCGGTGAACACGCACGCAGCGCCGGACGGTGCCCGTTGAACTTCAAGGGGTTGGCCAGCACATGGAAATCGGGCTTGGCGGCGTGCTTGACGGTAGACAGCATGCCGCTTTCGTGGAAGAAGTCGGTCTGCAGCGCCTGGGCCAGCCCAAGCACCGGCGCAACCGGCAGCACGCCTTCCAGCAACGATAGCCAGTGGCGGGTGGGGTGGCGCTTGAATTCGGCATCCAGCAGTTCGGTCAGGCGGTGGCGGTTCTGGTGGCGTGCCGCGGCGTCGGTGAATGCCGGCACGGTGGCCAGGTCTTGGCGTTGCAAGGCCTTCAGCAGTGCTTCCCAGAACTTCTGGGTCATGCACATGATGAAAATCCACCCGTCGGCGGTGGGAAAGGTCTGCACTGGTGTCAGCGAATAATGGCCGCTGCGCGGCTGGCGCTGCGAAAGATGCTTTTCATTGAGGAACCAGGTGGCCGTATAGCCGAGCTGGTGCAGGGTGACGTCATACAGGCTCGTGTCCACATCGCAGCCCTGGCCGGTCTCGCGCGCCCGCAACAGCGCGGAGAGCAGGCCGACGATCGACGTGATGCCGGTCATGTGGTCGACAATGGACGGCGCGCCGATACGGGCTGGCGGAGTATCGGGTTCGCCTGTCAGGTGCATGAGGCCGCTTTCGGCTTGCATCAGGTAGTCGTAGCCCGGCCACGAGGCGCGGCTATTGTCGCGGCCGTAAGCCGATATGTGCACGCAGACGATGGCGGGGTTTACCGCCGACAATGCGGCGTAGTCCAGCCCCAGCCTGGCGGGCTGGTCGCCGCGCAGGTTGTTCAGCACCACATCGGCTCCGCGCAGCAGTTCTTCGAAGGTGCGCCGGCCCTCGTCCGACTTGATATCCAGCGAGATGCTGTGCTTGTTGGTGTTCCAGCTCTGGAAATACTGGCTGTCGTCCTGGCCCAGCATGAAAGGCCCGGTTTGGCGCGAGGGGTCGCCGCGCGTGGCGGGGTTCTCGATCTTGAGGACTTCGGCGCCCAGGTGCGCCAGAAACATAGTGCCATATGGGCCGGCGCCGAACTGCTCGACGGCGACGATGCGCACGCCCTGCAGCGGAAGATGGGCGGGGCGGGGCGCGGCTCGCGCGTCGGTATTGCCGCCTGCGGCGCTCATTGCGCAGGGTTCCTTTTTATCCATTGCTTCGAGATGATGATGCGCTGCATCTCGTTGGTGCCCTCGCCGATGCAAGTCAGGGGGGCGTCCCGGTAGAGCCGTTCGATGTCGTATTCCTTGGAATAGCCGTAGGCGCCGTGGATACGCATGGATTCCGTGCTGTTTTCCAGCGCCGCTTCCGAGGCGAAGTACTTTGCCATTCCGGCTTCCATGTCGCAGCGTTCGCCGCGGTCGAAGCTGGCGGCCGCATCGAGCGTGAGCAAGCGCGCGGCCCGCGCGCGGGTGGCCATCTCGCCCAGTTTCAGCGCAATGGCCTGGTGTTCGGCGATGGGCTTGCCGAAAGTCTTGCGCACTTGCGCGTATTCGGTGGCCAGTCGCAAGGCGCCTTCGGCGATGCCCACGCCGCGCGAGGCGACGTTGATGCGGCCCAGTTCCAGGCCGCCCGTGGCCTGGTAAAAGCCCTGGCCCTCGACGCCGCCGATCAAGTGGTCGGCCGGCAAGCGGTAGTCGTCGGCGACCAGCTCGCCGCTATCGATGGCTTTGTAGCCCAGTTTGGGCAGCTTGCGGCCGCTGGAGAAGCCGGGCCCCTTGGGGGCAATGAACAGGCTGATGCCTTTGTGGCGGGGTTGGGCCTGCGGGTCTGTCTTGACCAGAAGGGCAAAGCAAGAGCCTTCTACCGCATTGGTGATCCAGGTTTTCGTGCCATTGATGACGTAGTGGTCGCCATCGCGCCGCGCCGTCATGCGGATGCCTTGCAGGTCGGTGCCGGCGTCCGGTTCCGTGAGCGCCAGGCCGCCGCGGATTTCTCCGGACGCCAGACGGGGCAGCCATTGCTGTTTTTGTTGGCCGGTGCCGAATTTCTCGATGGCCAGTGCCAGCATCAGGTGGGAATTGAAGATGCCGGTGACTGCCATCCAGACCGATGAAATGCGCATCACGATCTTGGCATAGGTGCTGGCGGGCAGCCCCAGGCCTCCATAGTCAGTGCTGACCGTCGCGCCGAACAGGCCGAGCGCCTTCATTTCTTCGACGATATGCGCGGGGTAGCGATCGGCGTGGTCGAACTCTCGTACGACTTCGGGGGTGAGCGAGCGTTGGACCCAGCGGTCGATCGCCGAGAGAAGTTCACTTTCGTCCTGCGCCGAGATGGTGCGTGGCTGGCGGCCGGCTTCCATTTTCTTACCTCGATATTTAATAAGTACGTACAAGTATTCCAGTAGTTTCCGGCAGAGTCAACAGCATATATTCGGGCTTTTTGGCGGTATTTTCTTATCTGATTGCTATACTTGAATTAAATATACGTACAACTTTCAAGGAACTTTTCCGTGAAGAAGCTGGCCCACCTGAGCGAATTCCTGGAAAATATCGGGCTGCGCGAATGCATCGCCGTCCATTCGGCTGCCGCGCATCCCACCGTCCTGGCCGGCCAACTCGCCGAGTCATCCCATCTGCTGCGCGGACGCGTGGTTCATTCGCTGCTGCCCTACGGCCCGGTGCCTTATGCACAGGTGCCCGCACGCGATCACCTGGAACTATCGACGTTTCTACCCGGTGCGGGCCTGCGCGCCGCCCTGGATGCAGGCCGCCTGCATGTCATGCGCCAGCCGCTATCCGAAGCCCCGCACTCGTTCAACGAGGCGAATCCGGTCGGTGCCGTGCTGCTGCGGGTGTCGCCGCCGGATGACACAGGCAAAGTGAGCCTGGGCGTGGCGGTCGATTACATGCCCGCCGCCTTGCAGGCCGCGCGGCGGGTCGTGGCCGAGATCGATCCCGCCATGCCCCGGACGGCCGGCGATGGCTGGCTGAGCGCCGCCCGCATCGACGCATTTGTCGATGCCGTGGACGGGCCCCACGAGGTTGCGCCGGGGCAGCCGGATGCGATCGACGAGGCGATCGCCAGCCACGTGGCGGGTTTATTGACAGACGGGGCGGTGCTGCAACTGGGGGTGGGGTCGTTGCCCGACCAGGTGCTGGCCAAGCTGGGCCATTTGAAGCACCTGGGGCTGCACACCGGCATCATCGGCGATGGGGCTCGCGCGCTGATCGAGCGCGGCATCATCGATAACAGCACCAAAGAGGTATGCCCGGGGGTGTGCGTGGCCACCATGGCCTTGGGCACCCGCGCTTTCTATGCATTCATGGACCGCAATCCGGCCATCGAACTGCATCCTTGCTCGATGACACATGGCAAGCAGGTGCTGCGGCGATTGGGGCGCCTGCACGCCATCAACGCGGCCTTGCAGGTGGATCTTCACGGGCGCGTCAACGCCGAATGGGCGGGGTCGCGGCAGGTTTCGGCACCCGGCGGCCTGCCGGATTTCTCGCGCGCCGCCGCGGCACTTGCCGGCGGGCGCAGCATCATTGCCCTGCGCGCCCGCGACCGCAAGGGCGGCAGCGCCATCGTGCCCGAACTGCCGCCCGGGCGGCCATGTTCGCTGCAGCCCGCAGAGGTCGACTGCTACGTCACCGAGTATGGCGTAGCCGCCGTGCGCGGATGTTCTGCCGATGCCCGGCGCAAGGCGCTGATTGCCATTGCCCATCCCGGGCACCGGGATACGTTGATGCGCTGTGGCGGGACCTAGAAGCCTTCGACCACGATCTTGCCCCTGGCCGCACCGGTTTCCACGCGCCGGTGCGCTTCGCGCATATTGGCGGCATTGATCGGCGAGAGCACGTCGGCCAGCGTGGTGCGGATGCGGCCCGCGTCGATCTCGCCGGCCACGAACGACAGCAGGCGATGCTGCTCGATCATGTCCGGCGTCTGGTGCATGGCGCGGGCAAACATGAATTCCCAGTGGAAGCTGGCCGACTTGGTCTTCATGCCGGCCATGGGCATGGGCAGGTCGGTGTCGTCGATGGACACGATCGCGCCCTGCGGGCGCACCAGTTCCACGGCGGCGTTCCAGTGGCGCATGTCGTTGAAGATGGCCACGTAGTCCACGTGCGCAAAGCCCGCGGCGCGCACCTGTTGCACCAGGTCTTCGCGATGGTTCACGACGTGGTCGGCGCCCAGTTCCCGTACCCAGGCGATGGTCTCGGGCCGCGAGGCGGTGGCGATGACAGACAGGCCGGCCCGCTTGGCGAGCTGGATGCCGATGGACCCGACGCCGCCGGCGCCGCCCACGATCAAGATGGCCTTGCCCCGGTCGGCGCCGTCGCGGTCGATGCGCAAGCGGTCGAAGAAGGCCTCGTAGGCAGTGATGGTGGTCAGCGGCAAGGCCGCCGCTTCGGCAAATGACAGGGTGCCGGGCTTGCGGCCGACGATGCGCTCGTCGACCAGGTGGAATTCCTGGTTCGTGCCGGCACGGGTGATGTCGCCGGCGTAATAGACCTCGTCGCCGACCTTGAACAATGAAGCTTGCGGGCCTACGGCCTCGACCACGCCGCTGGCGTCGTAGCCGATGACGCGGGGGGGCGTTTCCACCTTGTCCTTGGGCGCGCGCACCTTGACGTCCACCGGATTGACGGCAACCGCCTTCACGGCCACCAGGATGTCGCGGCCTTGCGGCACGGGCTTGGGCAAATCGACGTCCAGGAAGGCCTGGGGGTCGGAAACAGGCAGGTAGCGGGTCAGGGCAACGGCTTTCATGATGCGGTCCTTCAGGCGAATAGGGGGAAAGGTGTCCGGGCTGGCTGTTCGACCGGGCTTGCCGCCAATGTAGCGCTTGCGGTATTTTTTGATAATTACCTTGAAATAAAAATCACACTTCGGAATTGCCGAAAAATGCTTCTGGAAAATCTTGCGCTGTTCTTGCGCATCGCCGAAAAGGGCGGCATGGCTGCCGCCGGCCGCGAAATGGGCCTGTCGCCAGCCTCCGTGTCCGAACGCCTGGCGGCCCTGGAAAAATATTATGGCGCCGCGCTGATGGCGCGCACCACTCGCGCCATCAGCCTGACCGAAGAGGGCCGGCTGCTGGCCGACGGCGCCCGCCGCCTGCTGGCCGAGGCCGATGAGCTGGAAGCCCGCGTCAAGTTGGGTACGCAGAAGATTTCAGGCCCTATCCGTTTCAGCGCGCCTGAAGATTTGGGGCGCCGCCGCATCGTGCCCGTCGTCGACGCATTCCTGGATGCGCATCCCGAGGTCAGTATCGACCTGAACCTGACCGATGGCAATGTCGACCTGGTATCGCAGGGGCTGGACTTTGCCGTGCGCCACGGCGTGCTGGCCGACAGTTCGCTGCGGGCCAGGCCCCTGGGCGAGAACCGGCGCGTGGTGTGCGCCTCGCCCGATTACCTGGCCAGGCACGGCGTGCCGGCTCATCCCGATGAGCTGTCGCAGCGCGACTGTATCGTCATGCGCTTTGGCCAGGGCCTGGACCGCGAATGGCTGTTCCAGGTCGACGGACGGCCGCACAAAGTGCTGGTGCGCGGCCGGCGCGTGGCCAACGACGGCGGCCTGGTGCGGCAATGGGCTTGCGCGGGGCACGGCATCGCGTTGAAGTCGATCCGCGATATCGATGCCGACCTGGCCAGCGGGGCGCTGGTGGAAGTGCTGCGGGACTATTCGATCGGCGCGACGGCGCTGCAGATTGTCTACCCGCCCAGCGCTGTACAGCCGCGGCGGGTGCGGCTGCTGATGGAGTGCCTTGCGCAGGCCTTGGCGTAGGCGCGCGCCTTATACGTCCAGCACGGGTACGAAGCCCCCGAAGATCATGCGCTTGCCATCGAACGGCATGCTGTCGCCCATGGTTTTCATGCGCGGGTCGCTCATCATTTTCTGGTTGGCCGCGTCGCGCGCTTCTTTCGAGGGGTATTCGAACCACGAGAACACGACGACTTCGTCGTCTTTCGCCTTGACCGCGCCGCGAAAGTCGGTGACCTTGCCGTCGGGCACGTCATCGCCCCAGCATTCGACCATGCGGGTGACGCCGAATTCCTTGAACAGCGGCGCCGCGTCGGAAGCGTGCTTGATATAGGCCTCTTTATTGGCGGCCGGGACGGCGACGACAAAACCTTCTACGTACTTCATCGTTGTGCTCCTTGGAGACGGGCAGGGCGAGCACCTGCCAGGTGGTGAAGTGCTGGAGTTTGACTAACGTTGATATCAACATAATAATGCGGCCATGTCAAAAAGAATTCCGTTCGAGGCCACGCTGGAAGTCCGCGACGCCTGTCTGTGCCTGCACGTGCAGCGCGCGGCGCGTGCACTGGCGCGGCGTTTCGATGTGGCGCTGCGGCCGGTGGGGCTGACCAACGGCCAGTTTTCGCTGCTGATGGCGTTGAACCGGCCGCATGCGCCCACTTTGGGGCCGGTGGCGCAGGTGCTGGCCATGGATCGCACCACGCTGACGGCGGCCTTGAAGCCGCTGGAGCGCGATGGCCTGGTGCGGGTGCGGGCCGACCCGGACGACCGCCGCAACCGGCTGCTGTGCCTGACGGCGCGCGGCCATGCGGTGCTGGCAGCGGCGCTGCCCATCTGGCGCAGCCTGCATGCCGATATCGAGGCGGCTTTGCCGCCGCCCGGGGCGGATGCGTTGCGCGCAGGCCTGCGTACCCTGGGCTGATGCCGCGCGGCCGCTACAAGAACCCGATCCAGCGGCCGGCCACGATGGCGGCCAGCCACAGCAGGATCGACAGTGCCGCGTGCAGCCGCGCCACCGGCGGCACCGGGGCATCGGCCAGCAAGCGGCGCCACGACCTGCCGGCGTGCAGCCACAGGGCGTTCAGCGTACCCAGCGCTATCAGGGCCAGCTTGGCCAGGAACGCGGTGTTGCCCAAGTACTGCGCCGGCTGCACCGAAAACAGCCAGAAACCGGTCAGCACGGCCAGCAGCAGGCCGCTGGCCGCCATGCGGGCCAGGTAGGGCGCGGCCGACGACAGCGGCAGCGCGCGGGCAGCGCCCAGCAGGCGCAGGTCCAGCGCGGCAATGGTGCCGAACAGCACGCCGATGGCGCAGATATGCGCGGCGTTCACCAGCAGGTAGGCCGTGTCCCAATGCCGCAGCAGCGTGGCATGCGGCAGGTCGGCCAGCCATTGCAGCGTCATGGTGCTATTTCTTGATGCGTTCCGGGTAGATGTCGTAGGTCTTGCCGCCCACGGTGATCTGCACGGCTTTCATGCGCTTTTCGGCGTGGTCTTGCGCGCGGTTGCCGGTGGCGGCGATGCTGTCGCCGGGCTTGGCCGACCCTTCGACAAAGCCGGAGCGCTTGGTTTGCGAGGGGTTGCCCAGTTCGACGCGCCACAGGCCCTCTTGGGTTTCCACGTCGAGCCATGGGTGCGGCGGCGCAATTTGCACTTGCTTGATGGTGCCTTGCAATTGGATTTGTTCGGTATCCGCCCACGACCAACCGTGGTGCGCCGATGCGCTTGCCATGAACAGGCCGGCAGCCGCCAGCCCCGTCAGATTTGCAGCGAGTGAGCGATAAGACATGATGACACCTTCCGCGAGATGTGTTCGATGTGCCCGCTGGCTCGCCGCGCAGGGGCGGCGGCTGGCAGTGCAACTCACTATAACGTTGCATGGCGTGCCGGCATAGCGCCGCGCAAGCGGGGGGCGCTGCGCTCAGTCTGGCGGGGCGCTGGCCTGGCCGCCATCCAGCATGGCCTGGATGCGGGCTTCGCCGTAGCCGATCTCGCGCAGGATGGCGCGCGTCTGTTCGCCGATGCGCGGGGCATGGTGGCGCAGCCCGGGCGAGTAGCCCGTCATGGATACCGGCACATTGATGTGCTTGACCGTGCCCTGGCTGGGGTGCCGCACCTGTTGCACCAGGCCCACCGCGCCGACGTGCGGGTCGTCGAGCAGGCTGTCGATAGTGTGGCAGGGCATGGCCGGGATATCGTGCCTGGCCAATACAGCTTGCCAGTGCGCCGTGTCGTGGCGGGCGATTTCGTCGGCGCGGATCTGGAAGAACTCGGCAATGTGGTCGATGCGGCTGACGGCCGTGTTGAAGCGGCTGTCGGCCTTCAGTTCCGGCCGACCCAGGGCGTCGAACAGCGCCATCACCTGGGCATCGGTGTTGGTGGTGATGCAGATATGGCCGTCGCGCGTTTGCACCGGCCGCGCGTTGGGGTCGAGCAGGCGCCGGTCGCCGCTGGTGCCGATGGGCGGCTCGAAGGTCGCGCCGTACAGGTGTTCGCTGAGCACCAGCGCCGCATAGCTTTCGAACATGGGCACTTCGATCTGGCGGGCCTGGCGTGCGCGGCCCTGGGCCAGCAGCGCCACCAGGATGGCGTTGGCCACCATCAGCGCGGCGCTGCGGTCCACCACCACATACGGCACGTACCGGGGTGCGCCTTCGGTGGCCGCGAACAGGCTGGCCAGCCCGGTGCCGCCCTGCAAAATAGAGTCATAGGCGGGCCGGTCGGCATACGGCCCGGCCGAGCCGAAGCCGACGATGGCGCAATAGACGATGTGCGGATTGACGGCCCGCAGGTCGTCGAAAGTAAGCCCCAGCTTGCGGATGGCCGAAGACCGCATGTTATGCACGAACACATCGCAGTGCCGCGCCAGTTCCAGCGCGGCCTGGCGCCCCGCGGCCGCCTTCAGGTCCAGCGCGATGCTGCGCTTGTTGCGGTTCATGTGCATGAACTTGCCCGACATGCCGGGTGTGGGCGAGCGGCCCGAGATCCAGCGGATGATGTCGCCCGAGGGCTGTTCCAGCTTGGTGACCTCGGCGCCGTAATCGGCCAATACCTGGGTGGCATAGGGGCCGACCACGGCCGAGCTCAGGTCCAGGACGCGCCAGCCCGCCAGGGGCAGGTGGGCGGCGGAATCGGTGGCGTGGTTCATGCGGGGTACCGGGGCAGAGGGGTCAATCCAGGCGGACGCCGGTGGCATCGATCAGTGTCTCGTACTGCTGGGTTTCCCGGGCGACCAGCGCCGCCAGGTCTTCGGGCGAGCCGCCCAGCGCGATGTTGCCGCTTTGCCGGAAGCTGTCGAGCAATTCGGGATCTTGCAGGGCCTGCACCATGGCGGTGTTCAATCGGCGCACCACGGCCGGGTCGAGCCGGCGCGGGCCGAATACGGCGAACCAGTTGCTGGCCTCGAAACCCGGCATGCCGGCTTCGGCAAAAGTGGGTACGTCGGGCAGCATGGCTTCGCGGTGGGCCCCCGTGGTACCGAAGCTGGCGGCCGCGCGGGTCTTGACTTGCTGCATGACGGTGGGTACCGAGTCGAACAGCAGGTCGATGGTGCCGCCCAGCAGGTCGTTCAGCGCGCCGGCAGTGCCCTTGTAGGGCACATGACGCAGCTCGATGCCGCTGCGCGACAAGAAAGACAGGGCGACCAGGTGCGTGTTCGAGCCGACGCCTGCCGAGCCGATGGTCAGTTGGCCCGGGTGCGCCTTGGCATGGGCGACCAGGTCCTGCAGGCTGGCCACGGGCAGGCCGGGGCGGCCCAGCAACACATAATCGAATCGCGACACCGCGCCGATGGGGGTGAAATCGCCTACCGGGTCGTAGCCCACGTCGCGGCGCAGGTAGGGATTGATGACAAAGGCGGCCGCACTGCCCAGCAACAAGGTATAGCCATCGGGCGGTTCGGCAGCCACGGCGCGGGTGGCGATCATGCCTCCCGCGCCCGGACGGTTTTCGACAACGACCGACTGTTGCAGCTGCTTGCCCAGCGCGCGAGCCAGGATGCGCGCCACCAGGTCGCTGCCGCCGCCCGCCGAGAAACCGACCACCAGCTTGACCGGCCGGTCGGGATAGGCCTGGGCATGGGCGCCGGGCAATACGGCGGCATGGATGCAAAGGGCGGCGATGACGCGGCGCAGCAGTTTCATGACGGCCTGCGATGGTTGTAAAGTAATTGATATCATCAACTATGAAGTTGATTTGTGCAACTTCATCGTGCGGGCTGGGTGTATTGAATATAGTGGATTTAATCAACTAGTTATCGTATAGTGGCTGCCAGCGATCTCGCCATGTCAGGAGCCTGAATGAGCGCCGTTTACGAAACCATTACCCTGGACATCGCCACGCATGTCGCCACATTGACGCTGAACCGGCCCGACAGCCGCAACGCATTGAGCCTGCGCATGTGCCATGAACTGGTATCCGCGCTGTCGGCGCTGGCTGCCGACGAACGCGCGCGCGTGGTCGTGATCCGCGGCGCGGGACCGGTGTTCTGCGCCGGGGCTGATTTGAAAGAGCGCAAGACCATGTCCGACCAGGACATGACCGCGCGGCGCGTGGCCGGCTTTGCCGCTTATGCCGCCATCGAGCGGCTGTCGCAGCCCGCAATTGCGATGGTGCACGGCGCGGCTTTTGGCTCGGGCTGCGAAATCGCCGCGGCGTGCGACTTCATCCTGGCGGCCGAAGGCACCCAGTTCTGCTACCCCGAAGTGGGGTGGGGCACCATAGGCGCCACCCAGCGGCTGCCGCGCGCGGTGGGGCCGCGCATGGCCAAGGAATTGCTGTACACCGGCCGCAGATTCGACGCGCACGAAGCGCGCGAGATCGGCCTGGTCAACCATGTGTATGCGGCGGCCGGACTGCCGGCCCGGGTTGGCGACATGGCGGCCCGCATTGCGCAGGCCACGCCCCTGACGGTGCGGCTGACCAAGCGCAGCGTCGACCAGGGCCTGGCCACGACGCGCGAAGGCGCCATGGCAGTGGAATTGCTGGCCATCGAAGAAAACCTGCGCGGCACCGACTGGAAGGGGGCGCTGGCGGGTTTCGGCAGCGCGGGGGCGGCAGATGCTGGCTGAACCCACCACCTTGCCGCGGTGCCTGGCGCGCACCGTGGCCGAACGCGGGCCGCAAGAGGCCTTCGTGGGGCCGGACGGCCGCTATCGCTGGCAAGACCTGGCCACCCGGGCGCGCGGTATTGCCGCTGCCTTGCATGCGCAAGGGGTGCGCCGCGGCGATCATGTCGGCGTCATGCTGGGCAACAGCGCATTATGGATCCAGGTGTTCTATGCCTGCGCCAGCCTGGGGGCCGTTACCGTGCCCGTCAATACGCGCTTCAAAAGCGAAGAGCTGCGCTTCTGCCTGAAGCAGGCCGATATCGGCCTGTTGATCCTGGCCGACGAGTTCCTGGGTATCGATTTCGTCGATCTGCTGCGCCAGGTCGAACCCGCCGTCGATACGCGCTTGCCGGGCAGCGCATTGCCGATGCTGCGGCAGGTGGTGGTGGTGGGCCCCCGGGTGCCGGCGGGCGCGTTGGGCTACGACCGGTTCCTCGCGCAGGGCGCGCCCGTACAAGGCGCCGAGCTGGATGCCCAGGCTGCGCAGGTGGCTCCCGACGACGTGCTGCTGATCCAGTACACATCGGGCACGACCTCGTTTCCCAAGGGCGTGATGCTGACTCACGCCAACATGCTTACCAACGCCTGGGCGGCCGCGCAGCGCATGGGGGTGACGGCCGGCGACCGGTACTTCAGTATCCGGCCATACTTCCACGTGGCGGGCACGACATTGTCGATCCTGGTCAGCCTGGTGACCGGCTGCTGCCTGCTGACCCTGCCGCGCTTCGACGTGGCCGAGGCCTTGCGTATCCTGGCTGCCGAGCGCTGCACCCTGACCTCGGGCAACGACACGATCTTCCTGATGCTGATGGGCCATCCCGATTTCGATCCGGCGCGGCTGCATTTGCGCGGCGGCTGGGCGGCGGCGGGGCCGGAAGTGATGCAGAAGATCCGCGATGTGATGGGCGTACCGTCGATATGCAATGCGTATGGGCAATCAGAAGCCTCGCCGAATGTGATCATGTCGGCTTGCGACGATGACTTTTCCTTGCGTGCCATGGGCTGGGCCCTGCCGCACCCCGGCATGCAGGTGCGCATCATCGATCCGGCCACGAGCGCTGTCTTGCCGCCGGGCGAACGCGGCGAGATCCAGGCCAAGGGCTGGAGCATCATGAAGGGCTACTACAACATGCCCGATGCCACGGCCCGCGCGCTCAGCGCCGACGGCTGGCTCAGCACCGGCGACCTGGGCGAGATGGACGGCGAGGGGCGCCTGCGCATGGTGGGGCGCCTGAAAGACATGTTCCGGGTCGGCGGCGAGAACGTGGCGCCGCTGGAAATCGAAGAGATCCTGCACGCGCATCCCGCCGTGCAGATGGCCCAGGTGGTGGGTGTGCCCGACGCGCGGCTGGGCGAAGTGCCGGCGGCCTTCGTGCTGCTGAAAGCGGGGCGCACGGCCCAGCCCGGCGAACTGGTGGCGTGGTGCAAGGCGCGCTGCGCCAATTTCAAGGTGCCGCGCTACCTGGACGTGGTCGATACTTTCGAGCACATCGGCATGACGGGCAGTTCGAAGGTGCAGAAGAACAAGCTGCGCGACTATGCCCTGCGGCGCTTCGGCCTGGAACAATCATGACGCGCGATGTGATCCTGTGCGAATGCTACGCGCGCGACGGCCTGCAGCACGAGCCGCAGTTCATTGCCACGCCGGTCAAGGCCGGCCTGATACAGCGTTTTGCCGATCTGGGTTTCGAGCGGGTCGAGGCCACCTCGTATTCCAACCCCAAGGTCGTGCCGCAATTCGCCGACGCCAGCGTACTGCTGGCCATGCTGCCCCGCCGCGCAGGGGTCTGGTACAAGGCGACCTGCGCCAACGTGCGCGCGGTGGAACGGGCGCTGCACGACCTGGACGCCGGGTACGGCGCCAATGAGATCAGCCTGCTGGTCTCGGCCAGCGAATCGCATTCGCAGCGCAACCTGAAGCGTTCCCGGCAAGACCAATGGGACAACATCGCCGCCATGGCAGGCCGCGCCGCCGGCCGCTTTCGCATGGTGGGCACCATTTCGGTGGCCTTCGGCTGCCCGTTCGAGGGCGCCGTGGACGCCGGCCGCGTGCTGGACGACGCCCGTCGCTTTGCCGGGCTGGGCGTCGACGTGGTGACGCTTGGCGACACCACCGGCATGGCGGCCCCTGCGGCCGTGCGCAGCCTGTACCGGCAACTGCGGCAGGAATTCCCGCAGCTGGCTCTGGTGGCCCATTTCCACGACACGCGCGGCACCGGGCTGGTCAACTACGTTGCCGCCCTGGAGGCCGGAGTGCGCCATTTCGACAGTGCTTTCGGCGGCGTGGGGGGCCATCCCGACAAGGTCAAGTACGGCGGCGGGCACACGGGCAACGTGGCCACGGAAGACCTGGTCAGCCTGTTCGAGTCGATGGGCGTGCGCACCGGGCTGGACCTGGCCGCGCTGCTGGATGTGTCGCGGCTGTGCCGGGACACGCTGGGCCGCGAGCTGCACAGCCGCGTGGCGGCCAGCGGCCTGAACCCGCTGGCCGGCCAGCGGGCGCAGCCATGAGCCGCCTGGCCGCCGCCCCGGTTGTTTATCATGTGCGCGTTTGCACGCGGCCGGCCCGGCGCGTGCGCCTTCAGTCTGGATACTAGGACATCATGGCCACTCGACCCGCACGCAATACCGCTGCCGCCACCGCGGCCCGCGCTGCTCCCTCCCAGCTGAAAGAGCTGTTCTCGTATCGCCTGAACCGGCTGGCGCATGTCTCCAGCCGCATTGCGGCCGGCCTGAATGAAAGCCGCTATGGCGTGGGGCCGCGCGAATGGCGCATCATCGCGCTGCTGGGCGCGGCGGCGCCGATGTCGCTGAATGCCTTGGCGCGCGAATCCAACGTCGACAAAAGCCAGGCCAGCCGCGCGGTGTCGGAACTGATCGAAAGGAAACTGATCCGGCGCAGCGCCGATGCCGAGGATGGGCGGGGCATCAGCCTGGACCTGACCGCGGCCGGCCGGCGCCTGTACCAGGAAATGTTCCCGGCGGCGGTGATGCGCAACGAATCGCTGCTGCAGGTGCTGAGCCCGGCCGAACGCGACACGGTCGAACGGGCGCTGGACAAGCTGATCGAGCGCGCGCTCGAGATGTTCCACGACGCCAAAGCCGAAATCCCCACCCGCCGCGGCCGCAACGCGGGACCGCGCTAGGGGGGCGGGCGCCAGTGTGGTTTTGGCGCGCCCATATAGTTGATTTATGCAATTAGTTGGCGTTTGCCCGCAGGCGCCCTGACAAGGAACCTTCATGACCGAACTGCTGATCGAAGACCTGGATGCCGTACGCGTGCTGCGCATGAACCGGCCAGACAAGCACAACGCGCTGAACACTATCTTGACCCAGGGGCTGCTGGACGCGTTGCACGATGCCGACCGCAATGGCGCGGTGCGTGCGATCGTGCTGGCGGGCAACGGCAAGTCGTTCTGCGCCGGCGCCGACACCAGGGAATTCGCCGGCCTGACCGCGCAGCACGCCGATGCGGTGCTGCAGCGCGCGGAACTGACCACGGCATTGCACCTGGCGTTCTCGCACATCGGCAAGCCCGTGGTGTCGGCCGTGCAGGGCAATGCGCTGGGCGGTGGGGCGGGGCTGGCGCTGGCCTGCGACATGGCGGTCATGGCCGACGACGTGCGCTTCGGCTATCCCGAGCTGCGGCACGGCATTGTGGCGGCGGTGGTGATGGCCAACCTGGTCAGGCAAGTGGGCCGCAAGCAGGCCTTCGAACTGGTGGCCATGGCCGAGCCCATCGATGGGGCGCGTGCCCTGGCGCTGGGCCTGGCCAACCGCGTGGTGCCACCCGCCCAGGTGCTGGAGGCCGCGCTGGGCCTGGCACAGCGCATGGCCGGCTGGGAACCGGCCGCCATGAAGCTGACCAAGCGGTCGTTCCACCGGTCGGCCGACCTGGCGTTGGCCGAGGCGCTGGCGGTGGGGCGCGATGCCAACACCATCATGCGCAGCTTCGGCGGAGGTGGGCAATGAGACCGTTGGACGGCATCACCATACTGGATCTTTCGCGCGTGCTGGCGTGTCCCTTTGCCTCGATGATCCTGGCCGAGCTGGGCGCCACCGTCATCAAGGTCGAGCAGCCCGGCGGCGGCGACGAGACGCGCGGTTTCGAGCCGCGCGTGCAGGGGCCCAACGGCACCGAATCGGCCTACTACCTGGCATTCAATCGCAGCAAGCAGTCGATCACGGTGAATTTCCGGCATCCCGACGGCCAGGCCCTGATCCGCCGGCTGGCCGAGCAGGCCGACGTGGTGGTCGAGAATTTCCCGGTGGGCACGTTGCAGAAATACGGCCTGGACCGCGAGCACATTGCGCCGGGCAATCCCGACCTGGTGTATTGCTCGTGCACGGGCTTCGGGCTGACCGGCCCCTACGCCGGCCGCAAGGGCTACGACACGGTGTTCCAGGCCATGGGCGGCATCATGAGCCTGACCGGCGAGCGCGGCGGCGGCCCGGTCAAGCCGGGCCTGCCGGTGGCCGACCTGACCTCGGGCCTGTGGGTGGCCATCGGCATCCTGGCCACGCTGCTGGGCCGAGAACGCACGGGCCGGGGCTGCCACCTGGATTTCTCGATGCTCGATGGCCAGGTGGGCCTGCTGTCGCTGGCCGCGGCGCGCTATTTCGCCTTGGGCGAGGTGCCGCAGCGCCTGGGTACCGAGCATCCGGGGCGGGTGCCTTCGGCGGCTTTCGAGTGCCGCGACGGCAGATGGGTGCAGATCACCGGCAGCGACCAGCACTGGCAACCCCTGTGCGAACTGCTGGGCCTGGCCGATTGGCGCGATGACCCGGTGCTGGCCCGCAATGCCGCGCGCGTGGCGCGCCGCGACGAGGTCATGCAAGGACTGGCGGCGGCCATCGCCACGCTCGACCGCGACGAGCTGTGCGCGCGCTGCGACGCGGCCGGCGTGCCGGCCGGGCCGATCCTGTCGGTCGACGAGATCCTGGCCGATGCCCATGTGCGCGCGCGCGGCATGGTGAGTGAATACGAACATCCCCAGCTGGGGCGGTTTGGGGCCGTGCCGGTGCCGTTCAAGTTCGACGGCTACGACGACCCCAGCCTGGACCGGCCGCCGCTGCTGGGAGAGCACACGCAGCAAGTGCTCAGTGAACGCCTGGGTCTGGACGACCAGGCCATGGCGGTCCTGCGCGACAAAGGGGCGATATGACACCTGCCGGGGCCTGAGCGGCCATCGGCGCCGCATTTCCATTCCCGTAAAAACACCAGGAGACACATATGCAAGCGATCAGGAAGTTCATGGTGGGCGCCGCGGCGGCCACGATGTGCGCGGCCGTCTGGGCGGCGCAGCCGTATCCCTCCCAGCCCATCACGCTGGTCAATCCCTATGCGGCGGGTGGCCCGGCCGATACGCTGGGCCGCGCCCTGGCGCGCGAACTGGAAAAGCAACTGGGCCAGCCCGTGGTGGTGGAAAACAAGGGCGGCGGCGGCGCCGCCATCGGCACGCAGATCGTGGCGCGCGCCAGGCCCGATGGCTATACGCTGCTGCTGGGTACCGCGGCCGCGCATATCGTGACCCCCTTGATGCAGCACACGCCGTATGACGGGATCAAGGATTTCCGCTTCATCGGCATCGCAGGCAACCAGCCCAATATGCTGGTGGTGCATCCGAAGCTGGGGGTGAAGTCCGTGCAAGAGCTGATCGCGCTGGCGCGCAAGGATCCGGGCAAGCTGAACTACGGTTCGGCCGGGCCGGGCAGTTCGCCGCACCTGGGCGCCGAGTTGTTTCGCCAGCAAGCCGGCATCGAGCTCGTGCATATTCCGTACAAGGGGGCGGCGCCCGCCATCAATGACCTGGTGGGCGGGCAAGTGGATATGGCCGTGCTGAACCTGGCGGCCAGCCTGCAGTTCATCAAGGACGGCCGTTTGGTGCCCCTGGCGTATGCCGCCAAAGAACGCTCGCCGCTGCTGCCGGATGTGCCCACGATGGCGCAGGCAGGCATCAAGGATGCCGAGTCGGCGTCCTGGTACAGCCTGGCGGCGCCGGCAGGTACGCCCGATGCCATCATCGATCGCTTGAACAAGGCGGTCAACGCGGTGAACCGGGATGCGGCCTATCGCGACCAGATGACTTCGCAAGGCGTGGAACTGTGGAGCATGACGCCGCAGCAAGCCACGGATTTCGTGCGCAAAGACCAGCAGGTGCTGACCGGACTGGTCAAGGGGGCGGGGCTGGTCAAGCAATGACGCGGCAGGGGCCGGCGCCGGGCCCTGCCGGTCAGGCCGCCAGCAATTCCGAGCCGCGCGCCAGGGCCTGGCGCGCTTCGCGCACCAGGTCGGCGACCACCTCGCCGGCTGGCTGCAGGGCATCGATCAGGCCGGCGCTTTGTCCGGCTTCGACCTTGCCCGCTTCCACGTCGCCATCCTTGGCCGACTGCTTCAGCGATCGTTCCGAGAACAATGCGTCCAGGTCGGCGTCCGAAGCGCCGGCGCGTTCGATGGCGGCATATTCGCGCGCGAAGGCATTGCGCAGCAGGCGCACCGGCGAGCGTCCGCGCCCGACTAGCGTGGTGTCGGCCACGCCCGCGGCCAGCACTGCCTGCTTGTAGGCGGCGTGCAGGCCGGCTTCGGGTGTCAGCAGGAAGCGCGTGCCCAACTGGGCGCCATCGGCGCCCAGGCACAGCGCCGCGGCCAGGCCCGCGCCATCGGCGATGCCGCCGGCAATGGCGAAGGGGATCTCGACCGCGCGCGCCACCGCCCGCGCCAACACCAGCGTGCCGACTTCGTCGGGGCCGGGGTGGCCGCCGGCTTCCAGGCCCACTGCGATGACGGCATCCACGCCGGCTGCCTGCGCCTTCTGCGCATGCATCGGGCTGGCCACTACCTGCAGCCACTTGATGCCCGCCTCGCGGGCGCGCGGCAAGTGTTTCTGGGGCCCGCCCTGCGATGCAATGATGACCGGCACGCGCTCGGCCACGGCGATGTCCATGTGCTCTTGCGCCCGCTTGTTGTACAGCGGGATATTGACCGCGAACGGCGCGTCGGTACCCGCACGCACCGCCTGGATGGCGGCCAGCAGGTCGTGCGGATACATGGGCCCCGATGCGATGGTGCCCAGGCCGCCCGCGCGGGATACCGCCAGCGCCAGTGCGGCGTTTGACGAGGCCCAGCTCATGCCCCCCTGGATGATGGGGTAGCGGATGCCGAGCAGGCGGGTCAGGCGGGTCTGGAGCATGGCAGGCGTGGGTCAGGTGGGTGATTCAGGCTGCCATTCTTGCCGATATCGTTGATTTTAGCAACTATATTGGGAGAGGTGATCCCATCCGTGGCAGCCCGCGCTGCCGGTGCCGGGCCGCGCAATGCACGGCCCGGCACGGCGCCATCAGGCCAGCGCCGGGTAGTCGATATAGCCTTGCGCGCCGCCGCCGTAGAACGTGGCCTTGTCGGGCTGGTTCAGCGGGGCTTTTTCGCGCAGCCGGCGCACCAGGTCGGGGTTGGCGATGAACGGCTTGCCGAAAGCGATCAGGTCGGCCTGGCCTGTTTCCACCGCCCGTTCAGCCAGGGCGAAGTCATAGTCGTTATTGGCCATCCAGGCGCCCCGGCCGCCGGCCTGGTGATAGGCCTGGCGCAGCGCGGCGTAGTCGAACGGCTGTTCGCCTTGCTGGAAGTCGCGCGCGCCGCCGGTGGCGCCTTCGATGATGTGCACATAGGCCAGGCCATGGCCGGCCAGCTTGCGCACGACATAGTCGAACAGCGGCTGGGGTTGCGGGTCGCTGGCGTCGTTGGCCGGCGTAACCGGAGAGATGCGGATGCCGGTGCGGCCCGCGCCGATCTCGGCCGTGACCGCATCCATCACCTGCACCAAGAGGCGTGCGCGATTCTCGATGCTGCCGCCGTAGTCGTCGGTGCGCTGGTTGCTGCCCGAGCGCAGGAACTGGTCAAGCAGGTAGCCGTTGGCGGCATGGACTTCCACGCCGTCGAAGCCGATCTCGATGGCGGCACGCGCGGCGCGGCGATAGTCTTCGACGATGCCGGGCAGCTCATCCTGTTGCAGCGCGCGCGGTTCCGAGGTGGGCACGAATTCGCCGGAGCCGTCTTCGCGCACCAGGTAGGTCTTGGAATTGGCGCGTACTGCCGAGGGGGCTACCGGCGCGCCGTTGCCGGGCTGCAGCGAGTCGTGCGAGATGCGTCCCACATGCCACAGCTGCACGACGATCTTGCCGCCGGCGGCGTGCACGGCATCGACGATGCGCTTCCAGCCCGCCAGTTGTTCGGCCGAATACAGGCCGGGCACCTGGGCATAACCCTGGCCCTGGTGGGTGATGGCGGTGGCTTCGGTGATGATCAGGCCGGCCGTGGCGCGCTGCGAGTAGTAGGTGACCATCATGTCGGTGGGCACGGCGCCGGGCGCGCGGTTGCGGGTCAGGGGCGCCATGACGACGCGGTTGGACAATTGCAGGTCGCCGGCGGCGATGGGATCGAATAACGTGGGCATGGTGAAGGCTTTGCGTGGGGGAAGGGAAAAGGATTGGACTAGAGTTCCTGGCCGAGCGTGCGCACGAAGGCCGCGATGGTGGCTTCGTTGCGCTTGTAGAAAATCCACTGGCCGATGCGGCGCGTGGTGACCAGGTCGGCGCGCTGCAATACCGCCAGGTGCGTGGACATGGTCGACTGCGACAGCCCGCAGCGTTCGAACTGGCCGGCGCATACGCCGACTTCCAACGGGTGTTCCTGGGTGGAGAAATGCTTTTCGGGCTCTTTGAGCCACTGCAAAATGTCGCGGCGCACCGGGTTGGCCAGTGCCTTGATGATCAGATCGATGTCCATGCGGGCAGGGTAGTAGATCGAATGTTCTCGAATTATATATCTATAAATCTAGATATATCTATATTAGCAATGGCGGGGTCAGGGACTGGGTAAGGAAAATCAGCCTAGGTCTGACGCAGGCGCAAATAAGCCTGCGGCGGCATTCCCAGCGCCCGCCGGAACATGGCGCTGAACGCGCTGGGGCTGCGGTAGCCCAGTTCGGCGGCCACCCGCGCCACCGGCTGGCCCAGCGCCAGCCGGCGCAGTGCGTCATCCAGGCGTACCTGCTGCACCCATTGCCGGTAGTTCAGGCCCAGTTCGGCCTGGAACAGGCGGATCAGGGTACGGCCGCTGGCGCCCACTTCGTCGCCCCAGTCATGCACGGTGCGGGTCAGGCTGGGCTGGGCCAGGATGGCCCGGCATACGGTCTGAAGGCGGCGGTCGTGCGGCCAGGGAATCTGGATGGGAATCACCGGCGCGGCCTGTAGCTCGGTCAGCAACAAGGCGACGATCTGCCCGCCGCGCCCCTCCAGCGGGTACTCGATGGGTTCGGCCGCCAGCGCCAGGATCAGCTCGCGCAGCAGGCCCGATACCTCGACCACCTGGCAGCGGTCCCACAGCGCGCCCGCCGCGTTGGGATGCACATACAAGGTGCGCATCAGCACCTTGCCCACCATCTGGATGCCGTGGATGGTGCCGGGCGGCACCCATAGCGCGCGCAGCGGCGGCAAGGTCCAGAAGCCGTCGGGGGTGCTGACGCGCATCACGCCTGCGATGGCGTATACGAGCTGGCCGCGCGGGTGGCTGTGCGGGCCGGTGGTGTCGCTGGGCACGAAATCCTTGGCCATGGCCGTGACCAGGCGCGGCACGTGCTGGTAGTCGTCGGCAACACGGCTGCGCGTGGGATCGGCGGGCAAGGTCGGGCGGCGTGGCATGGACAGGATAAAGCCAGTATGGTTATGTCATTTTGGCGACGAAAGTTGGCACTTCCGCGCCTTCGGCACTTTATACACTGATTGTCTTGCGCGCTGCGGCGCGCGCCTGGGTTCGCTTGCCGACTCATTTCCGCTGCTACGCCATGACTTCTGCATCTTCTGCCGGCCCGGCGCCGGCTGCCGCTTCTGCCACTGCTTTCAAGGTATTGGGCGCCATCAGCGTGGCCCACATGATGAACGACATGATCCAGTCGATCTTGTTGGCCATCTATCCCATGCTGAAGGATTCGTTCAGCCTCAGCTTCGGCCAGATCGGCCTGATCACGCTTACCTACCAGATTGCCGCGTCGCTGCTGCAGCCCTGGATCGGCCTGTACACCGACAAGCGGCCCACCACGTATTCGCTGCCGATCGGCATGGGCTTCACGCTGGTGGGCCTGCTGATGCTGGCTTTCGCGCCTTCGCTGCCTTATCTGCTGGTGGCGGCGGCGCTGGTCGGTACCGGGTCGTCGGTGTTCCACCCCGAATCGTCGCGGGTGGCGCGCATGGCCTCGGGCGGACGCCACGGCCTGGCGCAATCGCTCTTCCAGGTGGGCGGCAACGTGGGCTCGGCCCTGGGGCCGCTGCTGGCCGCGCTGTTCATCATTCCGCATGGGCAGACCAGCGTGGCCTGGTTCTCGCTGGCGGCCTTGTTCGGCATCGTTGTCCTGGTGGGCATCGGCCGCTGGTATGGCGCCAACCGCGCGCTGCTCAAGCCCAAGCCCCGCGCCGCCGGCGATGCCGACGCCCCGAGCCGGGCCAAGGTGGTGTGGGCCCTGAGCATCCTGGGCGTGCTGATTTTTTCCAAGTACTTCTACCTGGCCAGCCTGAACAGCTATTTCACTTTTTACTTGATGGACAAGTTCGACTTGTCGGTGCGTTCGGCGCAGTTGTACCTGTTCCTGTTCCTGGCTGCCGTGGCCTTCGGCACTGTGGCGGGCGGCCCGGTGGGCGATCGCATCGGCCGCAAGATCGTGATCTGGGTATCCATCCTGGGCGTGGCCCCATTCACCCTGATGCTGCCGCACGCCAACCTGTTCTGGACGGGCGTGCTGGTGGTGGTGATAGGGGTGGTGCTGGCATCGGCCTTTTCGGCCATCGTCGTGTATGCCCAGGAACTGGTGCCCGGCAAGGTGGGCATGATCGCCGGACTGTTCTTCGGCTTTGCCTTCGGCATGGGCGGGCTGGGCGCGGCGGCGCTGGGCCACTTGGCCGACGTGACCAGCATCGCCTTCGTGTACGAGGTCTGCGCCTATCTGCCGCTGCTGGGTATCGTTGCCTTCCTGTTGCCCGATATCGAGCGCAAGAAGCGGCGCCCGGCCGGGCTGGCCTTGAGCCCGCAGATGGGCGGCACCGAAACCAGGCTGGACAAGTAGGATTTTTCGGCTATAATTTCGCCTCTTTACCAGCGCCCGTAGCTCAGTTGGATAGAGTACTTGGCTACGAACCAAGGGGTCGTGGGTTCGAATCCTGCCGGGCGCACCAAATTTAAAAGGGTCTCCATTGCGAGGCCCTTTTTCTTTGGGTTGCGGGTTCTGCGCATCGATGCAACTTGTGCATTTGCGCCCATGCCCACGGGCGGACCCGGTTGCTGGCGTCCCGCTCGTGCTCCGCCGTGGCCAGTGCGGCAGCCTTGGCCGATGCCGGCCAGATCAATCAACGAATTCAAATACCTGCGATCTGGAACGCCTTCCAGGCACATAGACGCCTGCCTGTTCCCCTCGTGTAATTCGTATAATCGTATACAATTATACGAATGGGGCGGCACGAAACCTTGGCCCAGCCCCGTTGCTTATCGCGTGGCCCCTGGCGCCACGGTTTTTCATCACATCCGTTCAACGGAGGAGACAACCATGCATCGCCGTTCATTCCTGCTGGGGGCGGGCGCAACCGCCATTGCCCTGCCTTCCATGTCGTACGCGCGTGCGGGTTATCCGCAGCGCCCCATCACATACATTGTTCCCGTGGCGCCGGGCGGCGGCAGCGACTACGTGGGCCGCACCGTGACCAATGCCTGGGCCGATGTGCTGGGCACGCAGTTCATCGTCGAGAACCAGGGCGGTGGCGGCGGCGTCATTGCCTGCCAGCGCGCCATGCGCGCCGACCCCGACGGCTACACGCTGATGCAGGGCTATGTGGCCACGCTGGCCACCAGCCCGGCCACGCGCAAAGTGCCCTATGACCCGGTGCGCGACTTCACGCAGGTCGGCATGATAGGCGGCACGCCCAATGTGCTGGTGGTCAACGCCAAATTGCCGGTAAAGAATTTCCAGGAATTCGTGGCCTATGCCAAGCAGCGAGGCGACGCCATGAACTACGGATCGGCCGGCGCCGGTTCGCTGACCCATTTGTTGATGGAGCTGATGCAGCAGCACGCTGGCACGAAGATGGTGCACATTGCATATAAAGGCATCTCGCCCGCGTTCACGGACCTGATCGCCCAGCAGACCCAGGCCATGTTTCCGGGCCTGGCGGCGGCGGTACCGCACTTGCGTTCGGGCACCGTGCGCGCCCTGGCGCTGACTGGCGAGCACCGCAATCCGGGCTTCCCGGACGTGCCCACCTTCAAGGAGCTGGGCGTGTCCGGCTTCGATGACGTACTGCAATGGTATGGCGTGTCGGGCCCGGCCGGCGTGGATGCCGGCGTGGTGCAGGTGCTGAACGACAGCTTGAACAAGGCGCTGGCGCGGCCCGAACTGCGCAAGCAGCTGGACATCGAGGCCATCGATCCCATGCCGATGAGCCCCGCCCAGTTCGCCGACTATGCCAAGCGCGATTTCGAGCGCTGGGCCCGCCTGGCGAAAGAGCAAGGCATCAAGCTGGATGCCTGATTCCATTCCTTTCACTTTCTTTGAGACGCAGAAACACTCATGGCTTTGAATACTCAGGTCGATGCCGACCGCAATGCACCGCCCGTCACCCGCATCCTGGCCGAATACGTCGTCAACCATCCGTCCCGCGGCTGGAGCGACGAGGTCGAACACGAGGCTCACCGTACTTTCATGAACTGGCTGGGTTGCGCCGTGGGCGCGGCGCGCCACGAAGCCGCCGATGCCGCGCTGCAGGCCGTGCAGGTGCTGCAGCCGGCGCCCCAGGCCACGGTACTGGGCCGGGCCGAACGCGTGGACATCGGCAGCGCGGCGCTGGTCAACGGCATCACGTCGCATACCTTCGATTTCGACGATACCCACCTGAAAACCATCATCCATCCGGCCGGCCCGGTGTGCTCGGCCGTGCTGGCCCTGGCCGAACACACCGGCGCCAGCGGCCGCCAGATCATCGATGCCATCGTGCTGGGCATCGATGTGTCATGCCGCGTGGGCAACACGATCTATCCCCATCACTACGATCGCGGCTGGCATATCACCGGCACCACCGGCGGGCTGGGCGCGGCGGCCGCGTGCGCGCGGCTGCTGGGCCTGGATGTGCAGCAGACCACCATGGCGCTGGGCATCGCGGCATCGCAGCCGGTGGGCCTGCGCGAACAGTTCGGCACCATGACCAAGCCGTTCCACCCGGGCGCGGCGGCCCAGGCCGGCCTGATGTCGGCCTTGCTGGCGCGTGCCGGCTTCACCGCCAGCCCGCGCGCCATCGAAGCGCCGCGCGGCTTCGCCCAGGTGGTTTCGACCAAGTACGACTGGAACGAAATCACCGACGAGCTGGGCCAGCGTTTCGAGATCTCGTTCAACGCCTACAAGCCGTTTGCCTGCGGCATTGTCATCCATCCCAGCATCGACGCATGCGTGCAACTGCGCCAGCAGGGCGTCACGCCGCAGAACCTGGAACGCATCGACCTGAAGGTGCATTCGCTGGTGCTGGAACTGACCGGCAAGAAAGAGCCGGCAGACGGCCTGCAGGGCAAGTTCAGCGTCTACCACGGCTGCGCCGCCGGCCTGATTTTCGGGCGCGCGTCCGAAGATGAATACGCCGACGACATCGTCAACCGTCCCGACGTGGTCGAAGTCCGCAGCAAAGTGCAGGCCACCATCGATGACACCATCGGCGAGGCCAGCGTGATCGCCGAGGCGATACTGACCGATGGCCGTACCGTGCGGGTGCATGTCGAGCACGCCATCGGTTCGCTGCAGCACCCCATGACCGATGCCGACCTTGAGGCCAAGTTCCGCGGCATGGCCGATGCCATCCTGGGTGCCGACCAGGCCCGGCAGCTGATCGCCGCTTGCTGGCAACTGGGCCAGGCCGCCGACGCCGGCCTGGTGGCCAGGCTGGCCCGCGCGGGCGACGCGGCATGAGCGGCAAGCCGCGCATCGTCGTGCTCGACGATTGGGAGAACGGCCTGCGCACGCTGGTGGACTGGTCCGCCATCGGCCTGCAGGCCGAGCTCGATATCCATGCCCGGGCGCTGACGGGCGCGGACTTGCTGGCCGCGCTGCGCCCGGCCACCTGCGTGGTGCTGATGCGCGACCGCACGCCCATGACGGGCGAGTTGATGCGGCAGTTGCCCGGCCTGCGCCATATCGTGTTCACCGGCACGCGCAACAAGAAGCTCGACCTGCAGACGGCGGCCGACCTGGGCATCCAGGTCAGTCATACCGACTGGGGGCCGTCCAAGGCCAGCACTTGCGAGATGACCTGGGCCCTGATCCTGGCGGCGGTGCGGCATCTGCCGTCGATCGCGCTGACGCCGGCGCGCACGCTGTGGCGCGATGCCGGCGCCACGCCGCTGCTGCCCGCCGTGCTGCAGGGCGAGCGCCTGGGCCTGATCGGGCTGGGCCAGATCGGTGCGCGCGTGGCGGCGGTGGGCAAGGCGCTGGGAATGGAAGTCGTGGCCTGGAGCCCGCACATGACCATGGAGCGGGCCGCCCAGCATGGCGTGCAGGCCGTGGCTTTGGACGAGCTGCTGTCCACCTCGCGCGTGGTCAGCCTGCACCTGGTGCCGGCCGACGGCACGCGCGGCCTGCTCGACCGCGAGCGCCTGGCGCTGATGCGCGCCGACAGCCTGCTGGTGAATACTTCGCGCGCCGAACTGGTCGACATGGACGCCGTCGTGCAGGCGCTGCGGGCAGGGCGCCCGGGCTTCGGGGCTTTTGATGTGTACGACACCGAGCCACTGCCTGCCGGGCACGCCCTGCTGTCGTTGCCCAATGTATTGCTGACGCCGCACTATGGCTTTGTCAGCGCGCCGGTGTATCGCGAATTCGCGATGGGTGTGCAGCGCAACCTGCTGGCCTGGCTGGCGGGCGAGGCGGTGCCGAATACGCTGGCCGCGGCCTGAATGCCCGGGCGCCGCGGCTTGGCGTTCAGGGTTCGATGACAGTGTCGATGACCGTGCGCACCGAGTTGGCGATAAAGCACTGCGCGTGCGCTTCGTGGTGCAATGCCTGCTCGGTGGCGGCGTCCGGCGCGGTGTCGCGATAGGCCACGCGCGGATGCAGGGTGACGCGGCTGATGTATAGCTGGCCCTGCTGGTTTTTTTCCATCAGCCCTTGTGCGCGGTCGCGGTAGCTGTCGACCGCGTAGCCGCGCTTGGCCGCTATGAACAGGAAGACCAGCATGTGGCAACTGGACAACGAGGCCACGTAGGCTTCTTCCGGATCGACATGCGCGGCCACCGAGTACGGCAGCGGCACGATATGGGGCGAAGATGACGCCGCCACGTCGGCGCCGCCGTCGAAATGCCAGGTATGCGCGCGGCTGTAGCGCTGGTCGGTGAAGGTTTCGTGTGCCTGGCGCGACCAGGAAACCGTGGCCTCGATATCGATCATGGGGTTCTCACAGCTTGCTGCGGGTGTAGATTTCGGAATATCCCAGCTTGATGACTTCGGTGATCTGGTCCTGGCGGCGCGCGATATGCGATTCCAGCAAGGTGACCAGCGCGGCTTCATCGCGCGCTTTCAGTGCCTCGATGATGCTGATGTGCTCGGCCTGGGTGTAGGGCCGCCTGCCATTGCGCATGTCGATCCAGCGCACGTACTGGATGCGCGCATTCACATTGGCCAGCGCACGCACGAATTCTTCGTTGCGGCCAAGGCGTGCCAGCCGCATGTGGAAATCTTCGTCCAGCGCCAGCAGTTCGGCCGAATCGGAATCGTCGGGGATCGAGGTATCGCGCAGCGTGATCGCCTCGAGGTCGTTGATTTCTGCGTCGGTGGCGCGCTTGCAGGCCAGGCGTGCAATGGCGGTCTCCAATCCCAGCCTGTACTCGTACAGGTCGAACACCTGCTTGGCATCCAGGGGGCGGCTGGTGAAGCCCTTGTTGGCGGTACGTTCCAGGAAGCCCTCGACCATGAGTTGGTTCAGCACTTCGCGCAGCGGTGTGCGGCTGACTTCCAGCCGCTTGGACAATTCGATCTCGTTGATGCGCTCGCCCGGCTTGAACTCATAGGTGGCAGCCATGTTCTTGATGCGTTCATAGATGGCCGACGAACTGAGCGAGGTGCGCTTGCGCGGCGCCGGCGCGTCGGGATCGAGTGCGTCGTCGGGGGCGAGCGCGGCGCGGGTACCTGCCTGGGTCATTGTGAGTCCGATAATGTGTATACCGAACTGTATTATATCCAGGCCCTTCAGGTACCCGCCGGCAGGGGCCGGGCCGCGCGGCGCCGCAAGGCTTTATCGGTCGAGTTTCCAACCCCGGGTCTCGGGCAACAGGAAGGCGGTTACCAGAATCGAGATGACTGCCACGACGATAGGGTAGTACAGGCCGGCGTAGATATCGCCGGTAGTCGTGGAAATCAGCGTGGCGAAGTACAGCGCGAAGCCGCCGAAATAGCCGGTGCCGATATGGTAGGCCATCGACATGCTGGAATAGCGCACCCGGGTGGGAAACAGTTCGACCAGGTAGGCGCCGTTCGGCCCGTACACCACGCACCCTATCACCACCAGCAGCCAGATCAGCACCACCACCATGGGGCGGTTGATCTCGGCCTCGTCCGCCTTCGCCGGGTAGCCGGCTTCACGCAAGAGGCGGGTGATGGCGGCCGGGTCGGCACCATCGACGCCGGCGCCCGCGGCCTGGACCGTGGCGCCTGGCGCCGATGCAGGCACCAGTGTATAGGGCACGCCGGCCGTGTTCAGTTGTTCGCGGGCTCGTTCGCAGGCGTTGTCGGGCGCCGAGAACATGCGCAGGCGGCATTCCGACGAAACCAGGGTGACGGGGGCGGCGGCGATGGCCCGGTCCAGCGCGGGGTTGGCGAAGTGCGTCAGGCCTTTGAATATCGGCATCACGGCCAGCACGCCTACGATGAAGCCGCCGATGATCACGCGCTTGCGGCCCCAGCGATCCGACATCCAGCCCGCCACCACGAAGAACGGGGCGCCCAGCAGCAAGGCCAGCGCCACCAGGGTGTAGGCGGTGGTCGGATCGACCTTCAGCCACTTCATCAGGAAAATGAGCGCGAAGAACTGGCCCGTGTACCAGAGCACGGTAACGCCGGCGACCGTACCGAACAGGGCCAGCAGCACGAACTTCAGGTTGGCCCAATTGCCGAACGCGTCGCGGATGGGTTGCCGCGACGTCTTGCCTTCGGCTTTCATCTGCAGGAAGACCGGGGATTCATTCAGCTTGGCGCGAATGTAGATCGAGACGCCCAGCAAGAACACCGAGAACAGGAAGGGAAGGCGCCAGCCCCAGTCGGTGAATTGTTCGGGCGTGGTGGCGCTGCGGGTCAGCGTCACCACCAGCAGCGACAGCAGGAAGCCCGCCGTCGCGGTGAGCTGGATCCAGCTGGTGTACAGGCCGCGCTTGCTGTCCTCGGCATGCTCGGCCACGTAGGTGGCCGCTCCGCCATATTCGCCTCCCAGTGCCAGGCCTTGTATGCAGCGCAACAGCACCAGCAAGGCGGGGGCCCAGGCGCCGGCGGTAGCGTAGGTGGGCAGCAGCCCCACCCCGATGGTGGAAATGCCCATCATCACAATGGTGATCAGGAAGGTGTACTTGCGGCCTACCAGGTCGCCCAGCCTGCCGAACACCAGCGAGCCGAACGGCCGAAGTACCAGTCCAACCCCAAAGGTGGCCAGGCTGGCCAGGAACGCCGCCGTCTGGCCCATGCTGGGCGGAAAGAACAGGGGCGCCAGCACGGCCGCCAGCGCGCCATAGATGAAGAAGTCGTACCACTCGAAGGCGGTGCCCAGCGAGGCGCCCCAGATGACCTTGCGCATTTCTCCCGCGCGTTCGCCCTCTGCGGGCCGATTGTTCAGACTGCCTGCCAGCGTTTCCATGTTTTCCCCAGGTTCTGGTCGTGACGATGCTTTCAGGCGGGCAACAGGCCGCGCGCATAATCGGCCAGGCTGTTGTCGTTGATTTCCTGCAGCAGGTAGGGCGCCGGGTTCATGATGTAGGCGTTCTTGTGCTGCCGGGTGGCCTTGCCGGAGGGACGATTGCCGTCGCGACTGTAAGCGAAATAAAGGTTGCGCCGCCCTTGCGTGGAATGGTTTTCCTTGGAGCTGTGCACCAGGTTGCCGCAGAACAGCACCACCGTGCCGGCCGGGAAAGTGCATTCGTAGACCGGAGTCTGCGCAAAATGCGCTTCCATGTATTCGTCCGGCACGATGTGCAGCGGATAGCTGGTGGTGGTGGTGTCGTAGAAGGCCTGGATCAGCCCATGCTTGTGCGAACCGGGCACGAAGCGCAGCGGGCCGTTGTCGGGCGTCGAGTCGTCCAGGGTGATCAGCGCGGTCAACATGTCGCGGTGTCCGCCGTACGGCAGGCCATCGTGCACCCAGCTCGCGTAGTCCTGGTGCCACTGGAAGATGTCGCCCTTGCCGGCAGCCTTGTAGTTCAGGCGCGACTGGTGCAGGTAGGTGGGCCCAAGCAGTTGCTGGATGGCGCCCAGCAGGCGGGGCAGCCGATAAGCGCGCCCGCAGGCCTCGGAGTCGAGCTCGACGGCCCAGGCGGCCCGCACGGTGGTGCCGTCTTTCTCCAGCACGTTCGCTTCGGGATGGCCGCGCTGGTCGCTGTGCAGGATCAGTGCGTCTTCCTGCAGGGCGCCCAGTTCGGCGGGTGTGAACAAGTCGCGCAGTACCAGAAAGCCGTTTTCGTCGTAGAAGTGGATTTGTTCAGCGGTCAACATGACAAGCGTCCTTGAAAAAGAGGGGTGAAAGGGCTGCAGCCGTGTGGATCTGGCCGCCTATAAAGCCCCGATGGTGATCTGCTTGGTTTCCAGGAATTCATCGATGCCGTGGTGTGCGCCTTCGCGCCCGATGCCGGACTGTTTCACGCCGCCGATGGGTACCGCCTCGGATGAGATGACGGCTTCATTGATGCCTACCGCGCCCAGTTCCAGGCGTTCTGCCATGCGCAGCGCCCGGGCCAGGTCCCGCGTATAAAAATATCCCGCCAGTCCGTAGCTGGAATCATTGGCCAGCGCCAATGCTTCCTCTTCGGTGTCGAACGCCAGCAGCGGCGCGACCGGGCCGAAGGTTTCTTCGTGGCAGATGCGCATGTGCGGCTTCACATCCAGCAGTACCGTGGGCTGGAAGAACAGCCCGCCGCGCTCGTCCGGTGCGCCGCCCACCACTGCGCGCGCGCCCTTGGCCAGGGCGTCGGCCACATGCTCGGATACTTTGTCGACGGCCTTGCTGTTGATCAGCGGCCCCTGCGTTACGTCCGGCTGCAGGCCCGGCCCGACCTGCAGGCTGCGTACCCGCTCGATCAACTTGGCCGCGAAGGCGTCGTACACGGTGCGTTGCACCAGGATGCGGTTCGCGCAGGTGCAAGTCTGGCCCATGTTGCGGAATTTGCTGGCCAGGGCGCCATCGGCGGCCCGGTCCAGGTCGGCGTCTTCGAACACGATCAACGGCGCGTTGCCGCCCAGCTCCAGGCTGACTTTCAGCACGTTGTCCGCCGCAAGCCTCATCAGTTGCTTGCCGGTGCTGGTGGAGCCGGTGAACGACAGTTTCCGCACACGGCTGTCCGCCAGCAGCGCACGGCCTGTGTCGGCCACGTTGTCACGCGTGCACAGCACCAGGTTGATCACGCCATCAGGTATGCCGGCCCGCTGGGCAAGCACGCACAGGGCGATGGCCGACAACGGGGTTTCTTCAGAAGGCTTGAGCACGATGCTGCAGCCGGCTGCCAATGCGGGCGCGCACTTGCGCGTGATCATGGCGCTGGGAAAGTTCCACGGCGTAATGGCGACCACCACTCCCACCGGCTGGCGCAAGGTCAGTACGCGCCGGTCGGCACTGTAGGTTTGCAGGACTTCGCCGTGAATGCGCTTGGCTTCTTCCGCATACCAGGCCACGAAGCTGGCGCCGAACAGCACCTCGCCGCGCGCCTCGGCCAAGGGCTTGCCTTGCTCGCGTGTCATCAGCAAAGCCAGGTCATCGACGTGGGCCAGGATCTGGGCGTGCCAGGCCATCAGGCGCGTCGCGCGTTCCTTGGCGGGCAGGGCGGCCCAGGCCGGCTGTGCCCGGCTGGCGGCCTGTACCGCTTTCCGCACCCCCGGCCCGGACGTGGCGGCCAGGCTGGTCAGCCGTTCGCCCGTAGCAGGGTCGGCCACATGCAAGAGAGGGCCCGCGTCAGGGCATTCCCACTGCCCGTCGATGAAGCCGCCGGCGCGCAGCAGTTCCGGGTCTTTCAATTGATCGGTCAGCGGTGATTGCGCCAGGGGGGCAGGCGGGGCTTCTACGGTATTCATCAGTTCCAGGCTCCAGTCAGAAGTGCATCATGTAGTGAATAATATTCTGTGTACAGTTTGACTCAATCCGGGATAACCCGCATGCGAACGCACCGGCGCGGATCGACGCGTGGGCGCGATTGCAGGCAAGACGTGGATTGGCGAGGGGATCGGAGCGGTGGGGCGGCCCGCGGCATATAGCCCCGCGCAGGGGGCCGAAGGGGCTTTGCTCAGTAGAAGCAGGGGAGCGGGCAGCCTGGTGCCAGCCGGCAGCCACCGGAGCGGCAGCATGCGGCGACGGGGCGTGCCGGACTGAATGTCAGCCGGCGGGCGCCTTGGCCAGCACGGTCATGACGTTACGGCCGGTGCGCTCGAGGTGGCGGGTCAGTATCTGGGCGGCCAGCGTCTCGTCGCGTGCCATGGCGGCCTCGAAGATGGCCTGGTGTTCGGCGGGCACGTTGGCGTCGGGCGCATGGCGCGCCAGGAACAGGCGGCGGTAGCGGTCGCTCAGGTCATGCAGGCTGCCGCAGAAGCGCAGCAGCAGCGGCATGTCGCAGGCCGAGAACAATGTCAGGTGAAAGGCCCGGTGGGCTTTTTCCCAGCCTTCGGCGCGCTGCCCATCGCTTTCCAGGCGATGCAGCCGGTGGTAGGCCGCCACCAGGGCGTCTTCCCAGGCATCGTCGCCGCGCCGCAGCGATTCTTTCAGCGCGGTGATTTCCAGCTGGGTGCGCAGCACCGTGACTTCGCGCAGGTTTTCGGCCGACACCGGCGTGACCTGGTAGCCGCGCTGGTCGGTGATCTGCACCAGGTCTTCGGCCGCCAGCCGCGTCAGCGCTTCGCGCAGCGGGCTGAGGCTGACATCGTAGGCGCGGCGCAGCTCATCCAGGCGCAGGCGCGTGCCGGGCGGATAGGTGCCGTCCAGGATCGCGGCCCGGATCTGGATGGCGACCGATGCCGTCAGGGACGGGCTGGCCGGGGGCTTGGGCGCGCCGGAAGAAGCCGGGGTGTTTTTCATGCGGCGTATTGTAGCGCCTGGCCTAAATAATCGATTACAAACCATAAAATCGATTTTTTATTGACTTTACGAACTGCTTCGTCAACCATACGCAGGCTGCGCGGCATTTCGCCGGCGCGGTGCGACTTGAAGAAGGAATCCCGCATGTCCGCATCCCGCATTGATGCCGGCGTTGCCGCCCAGGCCATGGGCACGCCGCGCGACACCGCCGCCCTGCAACGCCAGGCCGACAGCTATCGCCAGTTGCTGGGCTATCTGCCGCCGCGGGTCGAGGCCCGCTTGCTGGTCACCGGCGCGCTCGATCCCGCCTTGGTGGAAATGCAGGAACAAGTGCGCGCGCATGCGATGAATCCGTCGTGCTTCGATGCCAAGACGGCGCAGTTGATGATCTTCGGCATGCTCATGGTCGAACTGAGCGACGCGGCGGTCATTCACGGCATCGCCGCGCGCCGGGCCGGCGCCAGCTGGGAAGAGATGCAGGCGGTGATCAGCATGGCGTATCTGTTTCGCGGCGTGTCGGCCGCGAACCGCGGCGCCGATGTGCTGGCCCGCATCGCCGAACGCGAAGCGCAAGACAGCTGAGGCGCCGCCATGCACGCGTGCCCCGGCCCCGACCGCCATACCCGCCCGCCGCGCTTTCGCATGCCTGCCGGCGCCTGCGATTGCCACGCGCACATTTTCGGGCCCCAGGCGCGGTTCCCCTATTCGCCCGAACGCAGCTATACGCCGCAAGACTGCACGGTGGACGATTACGTGCAACTGCTGGCCACGCTGGGCATCGACCGCGCCGTCATCGTGCATGGCGGCGCCCATGGCACTGACAACGCCGCCACGCTGGACGCACTGCAGCGCATGGGCGCGCGCGCCCGCGGGGTGGCGGTCATGCCGCCGGGCCGCCCGCGGGCCGAGCGCCAGCATATGCATGCGCTGGGCATGCGCGGCTACCGCCTGTCTACCGTGGTGGGCGGCGGCGTCGGCTTCGACCAGCTAGAGGCGCTGGCTGCCGAGGCGCAAGAACTGGGTTGGCACCTGGTGCTGCACTTCAAGCATGCCGATGAACTGGTGGCGCTGCTGCCCCGCCTGCAGGCGCTGCCTGTCGATATCGTGCTGGACCACATGGCGCGCATACGCGGCGATGAAGGGGTGGACAGCCCGCCGTTCGCCGCGCTGGCGCGGCTGATGGACACGGGCCGGGCCTGGGTCAAGCTGGCCAGCCTGTACCGGCTTTCGGCGCAGCCATACCCGCATGCCGACATGCTGCCCATGATCCATCGCGTGGCCGCAGGCTGGCCCGACCGCATTATCTGGGGCAGCAACTGGCCGCACCCCATTTGCGATGTTTCCATGCCCAACGATGGCGACCTGGTCGACCTGATTCCCTTGTGGGTGCCCGACCCGGCCGTGCAGCAAAAGTTGCTGGTGGACAACCCGGCAGCGCTGTACGGGTTCCAGCGAGCCATCGGCTCCATACAACAGCCATAACCATAACCAGAAGCAGGAAAACACGGAGACAAACCATGTACAAGCAAGCCTTGCGCGCGCTGGCCGGCCTATTGCTGGCCAGCATCGTGCCCGTTGCGGCGCAGGCCGCGGCTTATCCCGAGCGCGCGGTGACGATCATCGTGCCGTTCCCGCCGGGTGGCACCACCGATGTGGTGGCTCGCGTGCTGGCGGAAAAACTGTCGGCCCTATTCAAGCAATCGGTCATCGTCGAGAACCGGCAGGGGGCCGGGGGCAACATCGGCGCGGCCTACGTGGCGCGCGCCAAGCCCGACGGCTATACCTTGCTGGTATCCAGCGCGGGCCCGCTCAGCATCAACCAGCAGTTGTATGCCGATCCTGGCTACGATCCCATCCGCGATTTCGCTCCCGTGTCGCTTTTGGCGTCGGTGCCCATCATGCTGGCGGCCAATCCGAAGGCGCCTTTTGGCTCGGTGGCGGAACTGATCGACTATGCCAAACAACATCCGGGCGGCATCGCATACGGCTCGCAAGGCAGCGGCACCACCAGCCACCTGACGATGGAACTGCTCAAGCTGGAAGCCGGCATCGACCTGCAGCACATTCCCTATCGCGGCAGCGCGCCGGCGGCCACCGACCTGATCGGCGGACAGATCCAGGTCATGTTCGACAACTCGCCCACCACGTATCCGCAGGTGCAGGCCGGCACGATGCGGGCCCTGGGCGTGGCATCGGCCCAACGGGTCGACAGCATGAAAGGCATTCCCGCCATTGCCGAGACGGTGCCGGGGTTCGAGTCAGAAGCCTGGTTCGGACTGGTGGCGCCGGCCGGCACGCCCGACGAGGTGGTGCGCGACCTGAACGCCGCGGTGCGCCAGGTGCTGGCCGATCCGGCCGTGGTCCGGCGCTTCGATGAAGTGGGGGTGAAACTGGTGGGCGACACGCCGCAGGCCTTCGGCTTGTTCATCCGGGCCGAGATGGAGAAGTGGGGCAAGATCATCAAGGCCACGGGCCTGCGGCTGGGGTAGGGCGCCGGTCCGGGCCGCAACTGGCCTGGCCGCGCGGGCGGCGCGCCCGCAGTGACATCTTTGCATCACATATATCGTCTACAACCTGCAGTTGGGCCTCTACGGACGAACTGCACGATGTACTACGGCGAGCGATTCAACAGCACGAGTCATTTGGCAGGCTTGGTATTGGCGCTTGCCAGCGCCAGCCTGCTGATACCTCATGTCGTCGCCCGCTCGGACGACGGCTGGCATATTGTCAGTTGCGCGATTTTCACGGTGGCCGTCGTATGCGTCTACGCCACCTCGGTGGCGTATCACTGCGCGCGCGGCCCCGGCAAGGCGGTCTGGGAAAAACTGGACCATTGCATGATCTACCTGCTGATCGCAGCGACCTACACGTCGCTGGGCCTGATACCGCTCAGGCAGGAGTGGGGATGGCCCCTCACGGCTGCGGCGTGGACATTGGCACTGGCGGGAATAGCACGAGAAATCGTGGGCTGGCGCCGTCCAACCCGGCCCGCCGTGCCGCTGTATGTCGCCATGGGATGGCTGGGGTTGGCGGCCGCGGTGCCAATTGCCGATAGCCTTGCGCCGGCGAGCCTGGCGTGGCTGGTCGCGGGTGCCCTGTGCTATAGCGTCGGGCTGGTGTTCTATCGCCAGACAGGCCGCTGGGCGCACGCCCACGGCATCTGGCATCTGTTCGTGCTGGGTGGCACGGCCTGCCATGTCTTGATGGTATGGAGCTTTCTGAACTGAAGCCGCGCCCTGGCGTGCCCGGCCCCGCGGCCGGGCATCGTTTTTCTGTTGCTTCAGAACCGGTACGCCGCGCTCAGCATCACGGTGCGGCGCTGGCCGTAGAAGCAATCGCCGCGCCGCAGGCACGTGACCTCGTAGGTCTTGTCGGCAATGTTGTTGACGTTCAGCGCATAGCGCCAGGTGCCGCTGTCGTAGGCCAGCATGGCATCGAACAGCGTGACCGCAGGCGTCTCGGGCGCGCCGCCGTCGGTAAAGGCGCCCAGGTAGCGCACGCCGGCGCCAGCCGAGAAGCCCTGCATCCCGGCCACGGCGTAGCGGTACTTGCCCCATAGCGAAGCCATGTGCTTGGGCACGCCTTCCAGGGCAGGGTCGATGTCGGTGTAGATGTAGTTGGCGATCACGTCGATCTGCTTGGTCACGCGGCCGCGGAACTCCAGTTCTACACCGCGCGTCTCGGTCTTGCCGGCCTGCACCTGGTTATTGGGGTTGGACGGGTCCGGAGTCTGGCGGTTCTTCTCGCGCAGGTCGTACACGGCCGCGGTGAATTCCAGGTCCTGGTTGGGCGGCATGTATTTCAGGCCCAGTTCCCATTGCTTGCCGCGCATGGGTTTCCAGCGGCTGCTGTACACATCGGTGCCGGCGATGGGGGTGAACGATTCGCTGTAGCTCAGGTAGGGCGACAGGCCGTTATCGGCGGCATACAGCAGGCCGAAGCGCTTGGTGGTGGCGTTGTCGGTTTCGCGGTCGCTGCCTTGCACATCAGTCTGGGCACGGTCGTGGCGGATGCCTGCCAGGAAGATCCAGTTGCGATAGCGGATCTGGTCCTGGGCATAAAAGCCCAGCTGCTGCTGCGTGGTCTTGGGCGTATCGCTGGTCTCGTAGTCGGGAATATTGCCGTAGACAGGATGGTAGACGTTCAGCGGGCTGCCCATGCCGGAGCCTTCCTCGCCGGTTTCGCGGTAGCGGCTGTAGTCGGCCCCGAACAGCACGGTGTGCTCGGTGGCGCCCCAGTTCAGCTTGCCTTCCAGGTTCTGGTCGGCCAGCAGCGTGCGCATGCGCGGCTTGTGGACATACCAGTAACGGTTGAGCGTGGTCTGTTCGGGATCGATATACGGATTCTCGGTGTCCGAGTACGCATCAGGGTACATCGACTTGTAGTCGACCTTGCTGATGGTATTGCGGAAATTCTGGCGCACCGTCCAGCGATCGTTGAACTTGTGCTCGAACAGCCAGCCCAGGCTGAATTGTTCCGTGTCATAGGCATCGAAGCCCGGCTCGCTGACGAAGCGGCGCGTGGGCACCCGGCCGTTGGGGTTGTAGCTGACCGAGCCGTTCCATGGCAAGAATGATTGAGTGGTGCCGGCCTTGTCTTTCTGGAAATAGCCCTGCAGGGTCAGCGACGTGGCGGCGCTGGGCTGCCAGGTCAGCGACGGCGCCAGCATCAGGCGGTCGTCGGGCGCATATTGCACCTGCGTATCGCTGTCGCGGGCCACCGCCACCACGCGGTATAGCCACTGGCCGTCTTCGGTCACCGGTCCGGTCAGGTCGGCCTGTACTTCCTTGCGGTTGTTGTTGCCCACGATCACGCCGATTTCGTGCTGTGCCTCGGGCTGCGGACGCTTGCTGACCAGGTTGAGCACGCCGCCGGTACTGCCCTGGCCGTACAGCATGGAAGAGGGCCCGCGCAGCACCTCGATGCGTTCCAGCGCATAGATGTCGGTGCGCGGATTGTTGTAGCTGAAGAACTGGCGCAGGCCGTCCAGGTATTGCACCGGCTCGACGCCGCGCACGCGCACGTAGTCGGCGCGGTTGTCCACGCCGTAGGCATTGGGGCGCACGCCGGCCGCATAATTCAGCGCGTCCTGCACATTCTGCGCGCCCTGGTCGACGATCTGTTCGCGCGGGATCACCGTAATGGCCTGCGGGGTCTCGCGCAGCGCAGTGTCGGTCTTGGTACCGGTGGCGCTGCGTCGGGCCACATAGCCCGTGACCGGGCTGGTGGCGGTTTCCTGGCTGCCGGTGACCTGCACGGCAGGCAAGGTGGCAGCGGTGTCGGCCGTGGCGTCCTGCGCGCGGGCGCCGCAGGCGGCCAGGCTGGCGGCCAGCATGGCCAGGGTAAGAGTTGGCGCCTTGCGGGCGGACACTGCGCGCAAACGAGTTTTCAAGAAATCCCCGCGACGGTAGAAGATGATGACTTTGGTTTCAAGAATAAGAACGATTCTTGATCAAGTCGCGAATTATAGGGGATGACGCAGCGTCGTGGCAGGCCGTTGCGTAACGGCGGCTTGCCCACGGCCTGCCAGGGGCGAATGGCGCCCCGGCGCTAGGCCTGCGGCGGCCTGGGCGGCTGCCGGCGTGTGCCGCCCTGGCGCCTGCTGGCCTTGTCGACCACGACATTTTCGGTGGCCATGCGTGCGCCGCGCTGCGCCACCACTTGCAGCAGGCGCAGCAGCTGGCGTCCTTCGTCCGGGGTCAGGTCGGTCATCAGCAAGTCATTCAGGCGCGCGATTTCCGGCAGCATGGCCTGGTACAACGCCTGCCCGGCCGGGGTGGCCATGACATTCATGATGCGTTTGTCGTCCGCATCGCGCACCCGTTCGGCCCAGCCTTTTTCGCACAGCGTGCCCAGGGCACGCGAGGTGCGCACCAGGTCCAGCCGGGCCGTTGCCGCCAGTTCGGCCGAGGTCAGCGGGCCGTACTCGACCGCGGCGGCCAGCACGCGCCATTCGCGCCGGGTAATGCCGAATCGTCCTTCGCACAGCCGCACGAATACCGGGCTGGCCTGCGACCAGGCCTGGTACAGGCAATACATGGGCATATCCGCCAGGTGGGCGGGAGGTGGTGCGGGCATGCGGGGCATCGGGGTCTCCTGCCTGGGTTCTGTGCGTTTGTTTATGCCGATATTGGATTAGATCAACAAATCGCTCCATTGCTACAGTCTTTTACCTAGCCAACAACTCAGTAGAAAACTCAGGACAGGAGAGGACGACATGATCAAACGGATATCGGCCGCCTTGGCGGCATGCGTGGTGGCCGCTACGGCCTGGGCGGCCGCGCCGCTGGACGGCCCCTTGACGATCGTGGTGGGCTATCCGCCTGGCGGCAGCTCGGACCGTATCGCCCGGCTGGTGGCCGAGCGTCTGAAAGACCGGGTGGGCGTCTCGGTGATCGTCGAGAACAAGACCGGTGCCGGCGGCCGTATTTCCGCGCAGTTGCTGCGCAATGCCGAGGCGGGCCAGAATGTGCTGTTGCTGGGCAACCCCGCGGTGATGGTAGTAGCCCCGCTGGTCTACGCCGACCCTGGCTACGACGCTCAGCGCGATTTCAAGCCGGTGTCGCTGGTCAGCAACTACAAGTTCGCCCTGGCCGTATCGGCCGATTCGCCCCGCAAGGACATGAAAGCGCTGCGGGCCTGGCTGAAGGACAATCCCGACCGTTTCACCGTAGGCGTGCCGGCCACCGGCAGCCTGCCGCACTTCTTTGCGTTGATGCTGGGCGACGAAATCGGCCAGCAGGCCGAAGTGGTGGGATATCGCGGTTCAGGGCCGCTGATCAGCGAACTGATCGGCGGCATCCTGCCGCAGGCGATCGATACGCTGGACACCTTGTTGCCGCAGCACCAGGGCGGGCGTGTGCGCATCCTGGCCACCTCGGGCACCGAACGTGAAGCGACGCTGGCCGATGTGCCGACTTTCCGCGAAGCCGGTATCGACCTGGCGGCCGATGGCTGGAACGCATTCTTTGCGCCGGCGGCCATGCCGCAAGACAAGGTAGAGCGCCTGGCGCGCGACATCGCCGCGGTGATGCGCGAGCCCGCCATGCAAGAGGCGGTGCGTGCGGCCAGCCTGGAACCGGTGTCGGCCGATGCGGCGCAAACGGCGCAGGCCCTGGCGGCCTATCGCAAACAATGGGAACCCGTGGTGCGCGAATCCGGTTTCAAGGCAACCCAATAGCACGGAGCGGCATATCATGAGCCAGATCCAGAACGTGCTGTTCATCATGGCCGACCAACTGCGGGCCGACCATCTGGGCAGCTATGGACATCCCTATCTGCGCACGCCCAACCTGGATGCGCTGGCCTCGCGCGGCGTGCGCTTCGAGCGGGCATTCGTGAACTCCGGCGTGTGCGGGCCGTCGCGCATGAGCTATTACACCGGGCGCTATCCGTCCAGCCATGGCACCACCTGGAACCGCGTGCCGCTGTCGGTGGGCGAGGTGACGCTGGGCGAATACCTGGCGGGCCGCGATCGCGACCTGGTGCTGGTCGGCAAGAGTCATGTCATCCCCGACCAGGCCGGCCTGCAGCGGTTGGCCATCGACGGCGAATCGGAACTGGGTACGCTGCTGGCACGCGGCAGTTTTCGCGAGGCCGAGCGCTACGACGGCCATCACGAACCGGGCGACGAAAGCGGGTATCCGGCATTCTTGCGCCGCCATGGCTACGATTCGGCCGACCCGTGGTCCGACTACGTGATCTCGGCGGTGGACGCCAGCGGACAGGTGGTCAGCGGATGGCAGATGCGCAATACGCACCTGCCGTCGCGCGTGCGCGAGCCGCATTCCGAAACGGCGTACACCACTGACTGCGCCCTGGATTTCATGCGCAAGCGCGGCTCGCAGCCCTGGGCGCTGCACCTGAGCTATGTAAAGCCGCATTGGCCCTACATGGCGCCCGATCCCTACCATCGCATGTATCGCAGCGACCAGTGCCTGCCGGTGGTGCGTAACCAGCAAGAGCTGGCCGGCGCGCATCCGGTACTGCGGGCCTATCGCCAGCACGAGGAAAGCCAGAGCTTCGCGCGCGAAGAATGCGTGCGCACCGTGCGGCCCGTGTACCAGGGCTTGATCAGCCAGCTGGATACGCACCTGGGCCGCTTGTTCGACTACATGGAAGGTGCCGGGCTGATGCGCAACACGCTGGTCGTGTTCACGTCCGACCACGGCGATTTCCTGGGCGATCATTGGCTGGGCGAGAAAGAGCTGTTCTACGACGCCGTGCAGCGGGTGCCGCTGATCGTGATGGACCCCAGCGCCGCCGCCGATGCCACGCGCGGCCAGGTGCGGCAGCAACTGGTCGAAAGTGTGGATATCGTGCCGACCATCCTGCAGGCACTGGCCGTGCCGCAGGCCAGCCATCGGCTGGAAGGCCGCGCCTTGCAGCCCTTGCTGCATGGCGAGGCGGCCGGCACGCCTTGGCGCGATGCGGCGGTGTCGGAACTGGACTACAGCTTCCGCCAGGCGCGGCTGGCGCTGGGCAAGACGCCGCAGCAATGCCGCGCGTGGTCCGTGCGCACCGGGCGGTGGCGCTATGTGTGCTGGGGCGACGAACCCGAGCAGTTGTTCGACCTGGCCGACGACCCCGATGAATTCCAGGACCTGGGCACCAGCGATGCCCACGCGGCGGTGCGGGCCGAGATGCGGCAGCATTTACTGGAGTGGTCATTGCGCGCCAAGCGGCGCACCACCATGTCGGATGAGCAGGTGGAACGGTCCACCCATGCGCACAAGCGGGCGGGGATTTATTTCGGGCAGTGGTAAGGCCCACGCCCACCTGGCAAACGATTTACGCACGGCTACCGCACTATCACCACCCCATCAGCCGCCTTCACCCCTTGCCCCGCCGGCATCACGAACAACGGGTTGATCTCGGCTTCGTCCAGTTGCGCGTCCAGTTCGGCCGCCATCGTGGCAAAGGCCATGATGGCGTCGACCAGCGCGGGGACGTCGGCCCGTGGCCGCCCGCGGTAGCCGTCGAGCAGGGGCCAGGTCTTCAGGCTGCGTACCATGTCTTCGGCATCGGCGCGGGTCAGCGGCAGCAGGCGCAGTTCCGTATCGTTGAACAACTCCGCCGCCACGCCCCCCATGCCCAGCAGTATGGATGGGCCCAGTTGCGGGTCGCGGTGAAAGCCCAGGATCATTTCGGTGCCGCCGGCCACCATTTCTTGTACCAGCAGGCCTTCAAGCGGCGCAGCGGTGGCGGCCTGCACGGTTTGCAGCATGGCCTGGCCGCGCGCGGCCACGTCGGCCGCCGGCACGCCGACCGCCACGCCGCCGATGTCGCTCTTGTGCGCCAGGTGCCGCGACAGTACCTTCAGCACGACCCTGTCGCCCAGCGCGGGCGCGGCTGCGGCGGCCGCAGCGGAGGTGGCCGCCACGGTCTCGCGCACCGAGGCGATGCCGAACGACGCGAACAAGGCCTTGCTGTCGGCTTCGTTCAAGGGGCCGGCCGGCAAGGCGCGCGCGTCGTCGCGTACGGCCTGGGGCGTGGCGGCGGGTTGCGCCTGGGCTGCTGCTTCCTGCGCCAGCATGGCCGAGAAGGCCGCCGCGCAGCTTTCGGGAGCGGCGAAGGCGGGTATGCCCTGGCGATTCAGGTCGGCCAGAATGTGCGGCGCGTGCGGGCTGACATACACCAGCACGGGCTTGCCGCTCTTTTTCAGGCAATCGCCCACCGCGGAAGAGACCAGGGTGGGATGCTGCAATGACGAAGAACCGGCAACCACCACGGCGCCGTCATAAGATGGGCTGGCCAGCAGCGTGTCGATGGCGCCGCGCAGCAGGTCGGGCTTCAGGCCCGCCAGGGTCAGGTCGATGGGGTTGCGGCTCAGCACGGCCTCGTCGCCGCTTTGCAGCGCATCCAGGCGCGCGGCCGTATCGGCATCGGGGGCGGGCGTGTCCAGCCCGGCCAGGCCGCAGCTATCGGCCACCAGCGTACCCGCGCCGCCGGTCGAGGTCAGGATGGCGATGCGCTTGCCGGCCAGGCGCCGGCCGGTGCACAGCGCGGCCGGGATATCGAGCAGGTCGGCAAAGGTTTGTGCGCGGATGACGCCGCACTGGGCAAACAGCGCGTCGTACAGCCGGTCGGCGCCCGCCAGGGCTCCGGTGTGCGATACCGCCGAGCGTGCGCCCGATTCTGAACGGCCCACCTTGAACGCCACCAGCGGCTTGCCCAGCTGCGCGGCGCGCTGCGCGGCCGCGCGGAAGGCGGCCGGCTTGCGCAAGCCTTCAATGTACAGCGCGATGACCGACGTCGCGGGATCGTCGAGCAGGATGTCGATGAAATCCGCCACGTCCAGGTCGGCTTCATTGCCGGTGGACACCAGCTTCGAGAAACCGATGCCGCGGCTGGCGGCGCGCGACAGCATGGCGCCCAGCACGCCTCCGCTTTGCGACACCACGGCGATCGAGCCGGTGCGCAGGTCATCCATTTCCAGCGCGCCGGTGGCCGACAGGGTGATGCCGTCGGTCAGGTTGACCAGGCCGATGGTATTGGGCCCCAGCAAAGGCATGCTGCCAGCCGCCTCGCGCAAGGCCTGCTGGCGGCCCGCCCCCGCGGCGCCGGTTTCCTGGAAGCCGCTGGCCAGCACGATGGCGGCGCCCGCGCCGCGCTGCGCGAGCTCGCCGACCGCCTGCACGGCGCGGCTGGCGCCCAGCAGCACCAGGCCCACATCCGGCGCATCCGGCAGCGCGGCGATATCGGAATAACAGGGCAGCCCGGCGATGGTGTCATTGCGCGGGTTCACCGGATAGATGCGGCCGGTGTAGCCGTGCTTCTGCAGGTAGGCGATAGGGCGGCCGGCGGTCTTGGCCGCATCGGACGAGGCGCCAATGACGGCAACGCTGCGCGGGCGCAGCAGGCGATCGAGCTGGCGCATGTGCTACCCCTTGGACGCGGTCTTGGCCAGGAACGCCGCCACCGAGGCGCGGTGTTCCGCCGTGCTGTAGCACATGGCCTGGGCCTGGCTGCTCATGGCGAACGACTGTTCGGCGCTGAGTTCGTAGGTCTGGTTCAACTGGGTCTTGGCCAATGCCAGCGCGGCGGCCGATCCATGCGACAGTTCCGCCGCCCAGGCGCGCGCCTGCACCAGCAGGGCCTCGGGTGCGGCGACGCGGTCGATCATGCCTATCGCCAAGGCTTCGTCGGCCGCCACGCGGCGGCCCGAGAAGATCAGTTCCTTGGCGCGCGCCAGGCCTACGCGGCGCGGCAGGAAATACATGCCGCCGCCATCCGGGATCAGGCCGCGATGGATGTAGGTCATCGACAATGGCGCGTTATCGGCGGCGATGACAAAGTCGCACGACAGCGCCATGTCGCAACCCAGGCCGGCCGCCGCGCCGTTGACCGCGGCGATGGTGGGCTTGGGCAGCTTGAACAGCGCGGTGAGCGCATGATGGGTGCGTTGCTGGCGGGTCCAGCCATTGAACGCTACATCGCCCGCCGGCGCGTCCAGGCGGGCTTTCATGCCCTTGATATCGCCGCCGGCGCAGAAGGCCTTGCCGGCGCCCGTGACGACCAGGGCGCGTATGGCGGGGTCGCGCGCGGCGCGGTCCAGCGCATCCAGCAATTCGGTGCGCATGGCGTCGTCGATGGCGTTGCGCACGGCGGGGCGGTTCAACGTCAGCACGCCGATACCATCTTGCACGTCAAGCAGGATGGCGGTGGGCAAAGAGGAAGTATCAGTCGATGTCATGGTCGATGGCAGGTAAGGGGCAACAAGGGTTTCAGTTCTGCTGCAGGTGGGCGTCGCGCACGACCTGGCTCCAGCGCTTTTCTTCGGCATCGACGTAGCGCGCAAGTTGGTCGGGCTGGCCCACGTCGACCATCAGGCCCTCGTCGGCCACCCGCTGCTGGAAAGCGGGCGATTGCACGGCCTTGGCCACCGATGCGTTCAGGCGCTGCACGACCGCGTCCGGGGTATTGGCCGGCGCATACAGGCCGTACCAGCTTTCTGCCTGGTAGCCCGGCACGCCGGCTTCGGCCACGGTGGGCAGATCGGGAAAGGCCGGCGAGCGCGTGGCCGACGTTACCGCCAGGGCGCGCAGCGTGCCGTTCTTGATGTGCGACGCAACACTGGCCACGGTGGTGAACATCAGGTCGATCTGGCCGCCGATCAGGTCGTTCAGTGCCGGCGCGCTGCCTTTGTAGGGCACATGCACCAGGTCGACCTTGGCCAGGGACTTGAACAGTTCGCCCGCCAGATGCGCCGAGGTGCCGTTGCCGAACGAGCCATAGTTCAGCTTGCCCGGATTGGCGCGCGCGTAGTCCAGCAGTTGCTGGACGTTCTTGAAAGGCGTCTTGGGGTTGACCACCAGCACATTGGGCGAATGCGCCACCAGGGCTACCGGGGCGAACGCGCGCTTGGTGTCGAACGGCAGGTCTTTGTGCAGCGACGGGTTCACGGCATGCGCGAAGGTGGCCATGACCAGGGTGTAGCCGTCGGGCTCGCTGCGGGCCACGAACTGCGTGCCGATGACGGTGCCGGCACCCGGGCGGTTCTCGACGATGACGGTCTGGCCCAGGTCTTTGCCCATGCCTTCGGCCAGCGTGCGTGCAATGTTGTCAGTGCCGCCGCCGGGGGCAAAGGGCACGACCAGCGTCACCGGCCGTTCGGGGAAAGCGGCGTGGGCGGGCGCGGCCCCCATGGCCAGCGCGGCGGCCAGCCCCAGCGTCAACAGGCTGCGTGCGGCGCGGGCATGCGCCAGGATAGATGAAGCGGACATGATGGCTGTCTCCGGTTTTCTCGTTGGGTTCCATCTCAAAGGTGGAACTGCAGCGAAATTGTGGGACAGCGGGGCCAGGACGGACAATCAACAATTTATCCACCCTAGCCCAACTTATTGTTGGGCATCGACCGTCGGGTGGGACAAAATGTCCAGCAGCCACGCGCGGAAGATGCGCAAGGCCGGCGATTCGGGACGGCCCTTGGGGCGCACCAGGTAATAGCCGTCCTGCAGGGTGTGAGTCAGCGCGAAAGGCGCCACCAGGGCGCCCGATGCCAGGTAGCGTCCCACCAGCGCGCGGATGCCGATGGCACAGCCCACGCCCTGGATGGCAGCCTCGTAGGCCATGGCGGAGTTCTCGAACTTCAGCACTCGCAAGCCCACGGTATCGTCATGCCCGGCCGCATACAGCCAGGCGGCCCAGTCGTCGGGCCGGGCCAGCGAATGCAGCAGGGTGATGCGGCGCAGGTCGCCGGCACGGCGCAGGCCACCCGCCGATTTCAGCAGGCGCGGGCTGATCACCGGCAGCAATTCGATGGGTGCCAGGAAGTCGCTTTCATAATCGGGCCAGCGGCCGGCGCCCGAACGAATGGCGGCATCCAGGTCTTGGTGGTCGAAGTCCACGGCCTGGGTCGAAGCCGACAGGCGCACCTCGATACCGGGGTATTTTTCATGAAAGTGCGACAACAGCGGGATCAGGCCATGCTGCGCGAAGGTGGTGTAGGCCTGGATGGCCAGCACGTCGGGGCGATTGCGCCGGCTGACCAGCGCGGCGGCATGCGATATTTCATCGAAGGCGCGGCCCACCGACGGATATAGCCGCGCGCCCGCGTCGGTCAGCTGGATAGAGCGTGGCCCGCGCGCGAACAGTTCGACGCCCAGGTAGTCTTCCAGCACGCGGACCTGGCGGCTGATCGCAACCTGCGTGACACTGAGTTCTTCGGCGGCCAGCGTAAAGCTGAGCAGCCGCGCAGAAGCCTCGAAGGCTCGCAGCGGATTCAGGGGGACGGGGACGCGTTTCATCTGCGAGACAGCGAGGGGGGAATAAGCATATTAAGCCGCGAAGGTGCATCCTAGCCAGGACCCTTGCGCGCCTCAGGATGCCGGCGGGGTTCTGAGTTCGCGGCGCAGGATCTTGCCGACCGGCGTACGGGGCAGGTCTTCCCGGAATTCCACGTGGCGGGGCACTTTGTATCCGGTCAGGTGCTGGCGGCAATGGGCGATCAGGGTCTGGGCATCCAGGGTGGGGTCGCGGCGTATGACGAACAGCTTCACGGCTTCGCCGGACCGCTCGTCGGGTACGCCTATCGCCGCCACCTCGCGCACCCCCGGGTGCAGGGCGGCGGCATCTTCGACTTCGTTGGGGTAGACGTTGAAGCCGGACACCAGGATCAGGTCTTTCTTGCGGTCTACCAGGAACACATAGCCGCGTTCGTCCACGTAGCCCATGTCGCCGGTGCGCAGGAAGCCGTCGGGGTGGAACACCAGCGCCGTTTCATCGGGCCGGTTCCAGTAGCCCGACATCACTTGCGGGCCGCGTACACAAAGTTCGCCTGTTTCGCCCAGGGGCAGCTCGCGGCCGTCATCGTCGCGTACCGATAGATCGGTCGATGGCACGGGCAGGCCGATCGACCCGGTGAACGTCTCGACATCCAGGGGATTGATGGTGACCGCCGGCGCGGTTTCGGTCAGCCCGTAGGCCTGCGCCAGCGCTATGCCGGTGACCTCGCGCCAGCGCTGCGCGACGGCACGCTGCACTGCCATGCCGCCGCCCATGGTCAGGCGCAGCCGGGAAAAATCCAGCTTGGCGAAGTCGGGATGGTTGAGCAGGGCGCAGAACAGCGTATTCACGCCCGTGATGGCGCTGAAGGGTGTCTTGCGCATGGCCTTGATGAAGGCAGGCAGGTCGCGTGGATCGAGAATCAGCAGGTTGCGCGCGCCCAGCTTCAGGAAGGTCAGGCAATTGGCGGTCAGGGCGAACACATGATAAAGCGGCAGCGCGGTGACCACGCATTCTTCGCCTTCGCGCACCAGCCCGCGCACCCAGGCGTGCGCCTGGCACAGGTTGGCGAGCATGTTGCCGTGCGTCAGCACCGCGGCCTTGGCAACGCCGGTGGTGCCACCGGTGTACTGCAGGAAGGCCGGGTCGGCGCGCGTCAGCGCGGGCGCCTGCAGCGGCATGCCATGGCCCGTATCCAGTGCATGGCGCAGGCGCACCGAGCCGGGCAGCGACCAGGCCGGCACCTTGCGCTTCACATGGCGTACCGCGAAATCGATGGCACGCCCTTTCAGCGGCCCCAGCAGTTCGCCCACCGAGGTGGCCACGATATGCCGCAGCGCCGTGCGCGGCAGGGCCCGCTGCAGGGTATGGGCGAAGTTCTCGGCGATGACGATGGCCTGCGCACCCGAATCGGCCAACTGGTGGGCCAGTTCGTGCGCGGTGTAGAGCGGATTGCAGCTGACCACCGCGCAGCCGGCGCGCAAGGCGCCGAACAGGCACACCGGGTACTGCAGCAAGTTGGGCAGCATCAGCGCGACCCTGTCGCCTTGCCGCAGGCCGCGCGATTGCAGCCAGGCCGCGAAGTCGCGCGACAGGCGGTCCAATTGCGCATAGGTGATGGTGGTGCCCAGGCTGGTGTAGGCCGGCCGGTCGGCGAAGCGCCGGCAACTATCGTCAAGGACATCCAGCAGCGAGCTGTAGGGCGAAATATCGATGTCGGCCGGGATGCCGGGGGGATAGCTGTCGAGCCAGATGCGTTCCATATCGTCGTCCACGCTGGCCCGTTCAGGCGTCGGGCGTTGCGCCGCCATCTGCACGGGCATCGTCCGGCACGCTGCCGCGGGCCTTGGTTTTGTAGAACTGCTTGTCGGCGATATACACCGTGCGCTCGACCACGGCGTACACCACGCCATTGTCGTCCTTGAGTTCCACCACATACACCCGGATGGTTTCATGCTGGCGCGCCAGCTCGGCCCGGATGGCCGCGATATCGGCGCGGTCGATGCGGAAGTCGGCGTACAGCGTTCCGTAGGCCGGCTTGCGGTAGCGGATGGTGGCCGCCTTGTCCCACACGATGGTATCGGCCCCCAAGGCCGACATCAACAGGGTGGGGTGGGCGCCATCGGTAACGGCAAACAGCGATCCGCCGTACATCGACCCGACGATGTTGCGCGTGCGCCTGACTAGCGGCAACCGGATGCGCAGGTGCAGGAAGTCGGGCGACAGGTGCGTGACCCGCCCGCCGGTGGCCCGGAAGGCGGGGTGCAGGTTGAAACCCATCCTCATCAACCGGGCCCGCCACGCCGGCGGCAGGTTCTTGAACCAGTACGGCTTCACGGCGCGGGCGCTACAGCGCCTCGAAGATGCCGGCCGCGCCCATGCCCGTGCCCACGCACATGGTGACCATGCCGTATTTGCCGCCGGTGCGGCGCAGGCCGTGTACCAGCGTGGCAGTGCGGATGGCGCCGGTGGCGCCCAGCGGATGGCCCAGTGCGATAGCGCCGCCCAGGGGGTTGACGCGGGCGGGGTCCAGGCCCAGGTCGCGCATCACGGCCAGCGATTGCGCCGCGAAGGCTTCGTTCAGTTCGATCCAGTCGAGCTCGTGCTGGGCGATGCCAGCCGCGGCCAGGGCCTTGGGTATGGCCATCTTCGGGCCGATGCCCATGATCTGCGGCGGCACGCCGGCCACCGAGAAGCCGACAAAGCGCGCCAGCGGCACCAGGTTCAGTTCGCGCAGCACGCGCTCGGACACCAGAATGACCGCAGCCGCGCCATCGGACATCTGCGAACTGTTGCCCGCGGTGACCGAGCCGCGCGCGGCGAACACCGGCCTGAGCTTGGCCAGCGCTTCGGCGCTGGTGTCCGGGCGCGGCCCTTCGTCGTGCTCGGACAGCCGTTCGACGGCACGCACCGCGCCGGCCTCGCCAGGCAGATGGTTGACGACCTGGTAGGGCGTGATTTCCGCATCGAAGTGTCCGGCGGCTATGGCTACGCAGGCCTTCTGGTGCGAGGCCAGCGCGAAGGCGTCCTGGTCTTCGCGCGACACCTTCCATTGCTCGGCGACTTTCTCGCCGGTCAGGCCCATGCCGAAGGCCATGCCCAGGTTCTCGTCGTGCGCGAAGATCTCGGGGTTGATGGCGACCTTGTTGCCCATGATCTGGGGCATGGCGCTCATGGACTCGGTGCCGGCGGCGATGATTACGTCGGCCGCGCCCAGGCGGATGCGGGCGGCGGCATCGGCCACCGCTTGCAGGCCCGACGCGCAGAAGCGGTTGACCGTCACGCCCGGCACATTGTCGGGCAGGCCGGCCAGCAGCAGGCTCATGCGCGCCACGTTCATGCCTTGCTCGGCCTCGGGCATGGCGCAGCCGGCGATCACGTCTTCCACGCGCGCCGGGTCCAGCGCCGGCACCTGCGCCAGCGCGGCGCGCAGCGCGGCGGCCAGCATGTCGTCGGGCCGCGTGCTGATATAGATGCCGTTGCGCTTGCCCACCGGCAGGCGGGTGGCGGCCACGATATAGGCGTCCTGGATCTGTTTGCTCATGGCGATTCCTTCTCAATTGCGCAGCGGTTTGCCGGTTTCAAGCGTGTGGCGGATGCGCGCCTGGGTTTCGGGCGTGCGCAGCAGCGCCACGAACTCGCGGCGTTCCACGGCCAGCAGCCATTCCTCGTCGACCCGGGTGCCCGCTTCGACCTCGCCCCCGCACAGCGCCACGGCGGCGCTGCGCGCCACCTGGTAGTCGTGCGCGCTGATCATGCCGCCTTCGCGCATGTTGACCAGCACCATCTCGCAATTGGCGATGCCGGTGCGGCCCGCCACCGGTATGCCTTGCGGCCGGGCGGGTGGCACGTGGCCGATATCGGCCGCCGCGCGGGCCTGGTGCAAAGCCACCCACAGTAGTTCATCGGGGTGGAACACCACCGCGTCGGTGGCCTGCGCGTAGCCCATGTCGATGGCATGCAGCGCGCTCTTGGCGACCTGTGCGGTGGCGATGTTCTGGAATACCGGCTGCAGGTACGGGAAGACTTCGGCGGGTGTTGCGGTGGCGGCCGCCAGGGTGGCGGCGCGCACGGCCAGCGCCTTGCTGCCGCCGCCGGCCGGCACCAGGCCCACACCGGCCTCGACCAGGCCGATATAGCTTTCCAGGGCCAGCACGCGATGGCTGCAATGCATCAGGAATTCGCAGCCACCGCCCAGCGCCATGCCCTGCACCGCGGCCACGGTGGGCACGCGGGCATAGCGCAGCGCCAGCGAGGCGCGCTGGAATTTTTCTACCGTGGCTTCCAGAAGGTCGAACTGGCCGGCCGCGCAGGCCTGCGCCACCTGTGCCAGGTTGGCGCCCACCGCAAACGGCGGTTCGTGCCACAGCACCAGGGCATCGAGCGCCTGTTCGCTATGTTGAACCGCCTGCATGACGCCATCGAGCACTTCGCTGCCGATGGTGTGCATCTTCGAGGTGAACGACAGGATGCCGATGCCGCCATCGACCTCGGGCAGATGCCACAGCCGTACGCCTTCGTTTTCCCACAGGGTGGTGCCGCGGGCTGCGGGCGGTTCGCCCACCAGGCGTTCGGGGAACAATTGGCGCGCATAGACGGGCAGGGCGGAACGCGGCTGCTGGCCCTGGTTGCGCGCGGAGTACGAGCCTTGCGCATCGTGCACGCCCGTGCGGCCGCTTTCCAGTGCCCAGGCCGGCAGCGGCGCCTGGCTCATGGCCTGGCCGGCGGCGATGTCTTCGGCCACGGCGGCCGCGATGGCCTGCCAGCCGGCCGCTTGCCAGGTTTCGAACGGGCCTTGTGCCCAGCCGAAGCCCCAGCGCATCGCCAGGTCGGCGTCGCGCGCATTATCCGCAATGTGTTCCAGCTGGAATGCGCTGTAGTGGAAGATGTCGCGGAACAGGCTCCACAGGAATTGGGCCTGGGGGTGCTGGCTGGCGCGCAATGCGGCAAAGCGCTGGGCGGCGTCGCGCTGCTTCAGGATGGCATCGACTTCGCCGGCCACGGCGCCGGCAGCGGGCCGGTAGTCGCCCGCGGCAGGGTCCAGTACCCGGATTTCCTTGCCCACTTTACGGTACACGCCGGCACCGTTTTTCTGCCCCAGCGCGCCGCGCTCGATCAGGGTGTCTAGCCAGGCCGGCAACTGGAAGTGCGCATGCCAGGGGTCCTGGGGCAGTTTGTCGCGCATCGTGCCGACTACATGGGCCAGCGTATCCAGGCCCACCACGTCGGCCGTACGATACGTGGCGCTCTTGGGCCGGCCGATCTTCGGGCCGGTCAGGGCATCGACCTCGTCGAAGCCCAGGCCCAGCCGTTCGGTATGGTGCAGGGCCGCCAGAATGGAGAACACGCCGATGCGGTTGGCGATGAAGTTGGGCGTGTCCAGCGCGCGGATGACGCCCTTGCCCAGCCGCGTGGTCAGCCAGCTTTCCAGGTGATCGAGCACGTCGGCCTGCGTATGCCGCGTCGCGATGAGTTCGACCAGCCGCATATAGCGCGGTGGATTGAAGAAATGCACGCCGCAGAAGCGCGCGCGCAAGGCCTGGGGCAGCGCATCGGCCAGTTCGCCGATCGACAGGCCCGAGGTGTTCGAGGCCAGGATGGCGCCGGGGGCCACGTGCGGCGCAATGCGCTCGTACAGCGCGGTTTTCCAGTCCATGCGCTCGGCGATGGCCTCGATGACCAGGTCGCAGCCGGCCAGGCGTTCCAGGTGGTCGTCGTAGTTGGCGGGCGTGATCAGCGCCAGGCGCGATGGGCTGGCCAGCGGGGCAGGCTCGAGCTTCTTCAGGCCGGCCAAAGCCTTGCCGGCGATGCCATTGCGGTCGCCTTCCTTGGCGGTAAGGTCGAACAGGATCACCGGCACGCCGGCGTTGGCCAGGTGGGCGGCGATCTGCGCGCCCATGACGCCGGCGCCCAGCACGGCGGCGTGTTTGACGTTGAACTTGCTGCTCAAAGCGGTCTCCTGTGTGGGCGGCGCGGTCCGCGGCCCGGGTGGGGCCGCGGATGGGCGCCGCAGGTCTGGCGCGCTGATGCGGTCAGAACCGGGTGGACACCTGGATGCCCAGGATGTTTCCCTTGCTGCTGTAGTCGCCCGATACACGCCCCTTGGTCAGGGCGTTGCCCGAATCGGTGTCGATGTCGGCATCGCGCAAGTACAGATAGGTATAGCCGACGTCGATGCGCGTGTCTTTGCTTGCCTGATACTGTACCCCCGTCGAGAACCACCAGCGATCGGTGTCGGGCAGCGCGGTGGGGCGATCGGACGGGTTGTGCACCGGGGATTGGTCCCAGGCCACGCCGAAGCGCCATTTCCATTTGGGTGCGAATTGGTAGTTGGCGCCCAGCGCCACGCGCCAGCTGTCGCGGAATTCGAGCGGCAGCGTGTCGGTGGGGCCGCCGTTGTTCTTGATCTTCAGTTCCGGAATGCTGCTCCAGCCTGTCCAGGAGATATCGCCCAGCAGTTCCCAGCGTTCGTTCAGCCGGTGCAGGCCGCTGAGAATGAGTGTGTCGGGCAGGTCTACCGAGGCCTTGGCGTCGTACGACAGCGACTGGCCCGGGGCGAAGCCGTCGATCTTGGTGTCACCCTTGGCGGTGTGCTTGATCTTGGACCGGTACGACAGGCCGATGCGGGTGTCTTCAGTGGGTTGCAGCATGACGCCCGCATTCCAGCCCCAGGCGTCGCCATCCAGGTTGAGGTCGGCATCGCCCGGCAGGAACGGCCCCATCGGCGAGATCGGCACCACCACTTTCTTGGTGTACTGCGCATCGATGTATTGGTAGTTCAGGCCAAAGCCCATCGAGAACTGGTCGTTGACCTTGTATGCCACCGAGGGATTGATGTTGACGGTCTTGATGTCGAACTTGGTGGAATGGTATTGGCCCACCCAGTTGTCGTCGTATTCGGTCATCAGGCCGAACGGGGCGCCCACGCCCAAGCCGACGAACCATTGTTCGTTCAGTTGCCACGAGAAATAGGCATTGGGCACCACGCCCAGGTTGCCCGCATCGCCGCCACTGCCGCCCAGGGGGGCGCCGCCGCCCAGGGCGGTGGGATTGCGGCTGTTGCCGTTGTCGCGGAACTTGAACGAGGGCAGGATCGCATTGACACCCGCCGATACATTGAGCCCCGGCAGGTAGGTCATGCCCGCCGGGTTGAAGTAGATGGTGCTGGCGTTTTCCGCCACGGCCGCCGAGCCCGCATACGCGTTGCCCAGGCCGCTGGCGTTTTGCTCTAGTAGCTGGAATCCCGCCGCGTGCGCGGTGCCCGCGACGCCGGCCGCGATGGTGGCCGATAGTGTGGTCAATGCCAACGATGCTTTGTTCATGCGTGTCTCCTCCAGAGGCGGGAAAAACGGGTGTCGCTGCGATGGTCGTTATGGATTATCTGGGGCTGCGGCAGCGCCGGGATGTACGGCGGACGGACTGGCCGTGGCGTAGTAGTGCAGCGGCCCGCCGGTAAAGGGGGCGAAGCCGGTGCCGAAGACCACGCCGGCGTCGGCCAGGTCGGCATCGGCCACCACGCCGTCGTCGACTTGCTGCCGGGTGCGGTCCACCAGCGGTTGCACCAGCCGTTGCGCCAGGCCTGGCGGCGGCGTGCCGGCGGTGTTCTTGCGTGCCTTGCCGTCTTGCCAGGTGTAAAAGCCGCGGCCTGTCTTGCGGCCCAGTTCGTCGCGCGCGATGCGGTCGGCCAGGCAGCGCGGCGGCTCGGCCTGGGCGGCAAGCTGGCGGCCGGCCGCCATGGCAATGTCCAGGCCGACGGTGTCGGCCAGTTCCAGCGGGCCCATGGGCATGCCGAAGTCGGTCATGGCGCGGTCGATGGTTTCGGGCGCCAGGCCTTCGTCGACGCAGCGCATGGCCTCGAGCAGGTAGGGCGCCAGTACCGCGTTGACCAGGAATCCCGGCGCGTCGCGCACCGGCAGGGGCAGCTTGCCAAGCTGGCCCACGAACGCGCAGGCGCGCGCCTGCGCGCCGAGTTCGTCGGGCCCGGCCTGCACGACTTCGACCAGCGGCATCCTGGCCACGGGGTTGAAGAAGTGGATGCCGATCAGCTGTCCCGGCTGCGCCAGCCCGTTGCGCAGCGTGGCCAGCGACAGGCTGGACGTGTTGGTGGCCAGCAGCGCGCCCGTTTTCATGCGCGGCTGCAGCGCGCGGTACAGCGCCTGCTTGGCCTCGACCTGCTCGGTGATGGCTTCGATGACCACATCGGCAAGCGCCACGCCCGCGCCATCCGGGTCGGGGATGAGACGGTCGGCGGCGGCACGCGCGACGCGCCGGTCTTTCAGCTTGCGTGCGTACAGGTCGGCGGCGCGCCCGATGGCGGGCGCAATGCGGGCCGCGTCCTGGTCTTGCAGGGTGACGGTCATGCCTTTCAACGCGCACCATGCGGCGATATCGCCACCCATGGTACCGGCGCCCACGACATGTACGCGGCCGACCGGCGCCATGCCGGTGGCCGGCTTGCCATTGGCCTTCAGGCGTTCCTGCAGGCGGAAGACGCGCAGCAGATTGCGAGCGGTGTCCGACGTAAGGATGCGCTGCACGACCTCGGGGGCGCGCAAGGCATTGCCGTCGTGCCGGGCCCACAGCGTGACAATGGCCGGTGCGGCCGGATAGTGTCCTTGCGGATCCTTGGCGGCGATCTGCCGGTGCGCGCGCCGCGCGACCAGCAGCTTCAGGGGCCAGCGATTCAACCAGCCCGCCACGCCGCGCGCGCGGCGCGGCGGCTTGCCGCTGCCCACGTGCTGGCGTGCCGCGGCATCGGCCAGGCGCGATGGCACGCGCGCGTCGACCAGGCCCAGGGCCGCGGCCCGGCGCGCATTGGCGGGACGGCCGGTAAGCATCATGTCCAGTGCCGCGGGTGCGCCGATCAGGGCGGGCAGCCGGCGCATGCCGCCCCAGCCGGGAAAGATGCCCAGCATCACTTCGGGCAGCGCCAGCGAGGTGCCGGGTTCGTCTATGGCCAGCCGGTAGCGGCAGGCCAGGGCCAGTTCCAGGCCTCCGCCCAGGCAGTGGCCCCGGATCAAGGCCAGGGTGGGGTAAGAGACGGCGGCCAGCCGGTTCAGCAGATGCCAGCCCCGTTCGACCAGCGCCTGCGCCTGCTGCGGCGTGGCAAGCTGGGCGAATTCGTCGACGTCGGCCCCGGCAATGAAGCCGGCGGCCTTGCCGGAACGGATGACCAGACCCGCGGGGGGATCGGCCTGCAAGGCGTCGAGTACGCCGGCCAGTTCGGCCATGACGTCGGCCGATAGCGCATTGACAGAGCTGCCGGCCCGATCGAGCGTCAGCCAGGCCAGGCCGTCGGGCTGGCGTTCAAGCTGCCAATGGCGCCAGGCGGAGGGCGTTGGGGTGTTCATGGGTTGGTCTCCGTCTCGACCAGCATCGCGCCGCCTTGTCCTCCGCCGATGCAGATGGCCGCCATGCCACGTTGCAAGCCGCGGGCCCGCAATGCCTGCAGCAAATGCAGCACGATGCGTGCACCGGATGCGCCTACCGGGTGGCCCAGCGCGATGGCACCGCCATCGACATTGAGGCGGTTCTGGTCCAGGGGGCCCCAGGCGCCGGAGCCCAGGTGTTCGCGGCAATAAGATTCATCTTCCCATGCGGCCAGACAGCCAAGTACCTGCGCGGCAAAGGCCTCGTTGATCTCCCACAAGTCCAGATCGTTCAGCGCCAGCCCGTGCCGCTGCAGGATGGGCGTGGCCGCGTGCACCGGCCCCAGGCCCATCTGCGCAGGATCCAGGCCGGCCCACTGCGAATCGACGATGCGCCCCAGCGGGCGCAGCTTCCAGCGCCGCACGGCGTCTTCGGACGCAAGCAGCAGCAGGGCGGCACCATCGGTGACCTGCGAACTGTTGCCGGCCGTGATATTGCCCCATGGTTTGTCGAATACCGGGCGCAGCTTGGCCAGGCGCTCGGGTGTGGAGTCGTCGCGTACCCCGTCATCGACGGGGTACAGCGTGCCGCGCGCGTCGATCAGCGGCACGATCTCGTGCAGCGCGCCCGCGACGCGGGCCGCCAGCACGCGTGTGTGGCTGCGCGCGGCATAGGCATCCATCGCGCTGCGGCTGATGCCGAAACGGGTGGCCAGGTTTTCCGCCGTCTGCCCCATCGACAGGCCCACGACTGGATCAGTCAGCCCTTTGAGCAATCCGATGACGGGCGCCAGGCCGCGCCACGGGAAGCCGCGTAGCGCGGCCAGCCGGGCGCCCGCGCCACGGGTGGTGCTCCAGCGTGCCAGCCAGCGCGTCATGTCGTCGGACACGAGCAGGGGCGCGCGCGACAGGGCGTCGACGCCGCCGGCCAGCACCAGCGAGGCGCGGCCGGTATGAATATTGGCGATGGCGGAGTCCAGCGCCTGCATGCCCGAAGCGCAGTTGCGCATGACGGTCCAGCCCGGTACGCGATGGCCGCAGCCCAGCCGCAAGGCGATGACCCGGCCGATATTGACTTCTTCGGGTGACGGCGCGGCGCATCCGACGATGACCTCGTCCAGGTCGCCTGGGGCGAAGGGCTGGCGCAGCAGCAGGGCGCGGCCCGCCTGTACGGCCAGGTCGGCCGCCGAGAACGGCCCCGGCGCGTTGCGCGCCTTCAGGAAGGGGCTGCGCGCACCGTCCACGACATAGATGGGGGCGTGTGCCATGGTGTTTCCTTAGCCTGGGATGCCGGACGGCATGAGGGTTTCCTGTGCGGCTTTGCGCTGCGCGCCGGGCTGCACGGCGCCGGTTACGCCGTAGTCGAACGGAAAATCATCGACCCGGATCACCTGGTCGCGCAGCGCATCGCGGCGCTTGATCTGTTCGTAGTCGTGGCGATCCAGACCGCCGGCGGCATAGGCCGCGTCTGCCAGGTCGCGCACATTGGCTTGCGGGTCGCCTGCCAGGGCGCCGGTTTTCTCGTAGGCACGCAGGCGGGCATCGGCTGCTTCAGCCGCCAGCGTCGCGGCCAGGGCAAGTTCCAGTGCGCCGACGGGTTCGTCGGCCGTGGCCGGCAAATGGCAACTGGCGGTAAGACGGTCGCGTGCGGCGCCAGGCTCGGTAAGCAGCCGGGCAACCTGTTGGCCAAGCAGATCGCAAGGTGCATGTTGCGGCGGTCCCCAAGGGAAAAGCAGGCGGCGTAGTCCCCAGCCTACAGAACGCTGGGGCAGGTTGTCCAGCACGCCGTTGAAAGCTTCTTGCAGCCGCTGCAGCGCATCTTGCAGCGACCAGTGCGCCAGCGGGGCATCGGCGGCTTGCCGTCCTTCGTCTTCGAAGCGCTTGAGCACCGCCGAGGCCAGGTACATTTGCGACAGGATATCGCCCAGCCGCGCCGACAGCCGCTCGCGGCGCTTCAGGCTGCCGCCCAGCAACGCCATCGACAGATCGGCCAGCAGGGCAAAGGCGCAGGCGTAGCGGGACAGTTGGCGGTAATAGCGATGCATGGCGGGTGCAGCGCCCGCCGGAGCCCGCACCAGGCGCGCGCCGGTCAGCGCGTGCCCCAGGGCGCGCATGCCGTTGCCGGCCACGAAGCCCACGTGGCGCCAGAAAGCCTGGTCGAAGGCCCGCAGCCCGCGCTGGGCATCGCTGTCGCCGGCGGCCTGCATTTCGGCCAGCACGTACGGATGGCAGCGGATCGCGCCCTGGCCGAAGATGATCAGGCTGCGCGTCAGGATGTTGGCACCTTCCACCGTGATCCCCACCGGCACTTGCTGGTAGGCGCGGCCGAGGAAGTTCGACGGGCCCAGGCAGATGCCCTTGCCGCCAATGACGTCCATGCCGTCGTTGACCACCTGGCGCGCGCGCTCGGTGATGTGGTACTTCACGATGGCCGATACCACCGAAGGTTTTTCACCCAGGTCGATGGCGCCCGAAGTCATGACGCGCGCGGCGTCCATCAGGTAAGTGTGGCCGCCGATGCGCGCCAGTGCTTCTTCCACGCCCTCGAAGCGGCCCACCGGCGTGCGGAACTGGCTGCGCACGCGCGCATAGGCGCCCACTGCGCGCGCCGTCAGCTGCGACATGCCGGTGTTCGATGCCGGCAGCGAGATCGAGCGTCCCGCGGCCAGGCATTCCATCAGCATGCGCCAGCCCTGGCCCGCCATGGCGGGGCCGCCGATGATGAAATCGAGCGGCATGAAGACATCGGTGCCGCGCGTGGGGCCGTTCATGAACATGGCGTTCAGCGGGAAATGGCGCCGGCCCGTTTCCACGCCGGGATGGTCGTGCGGCACCAGGGCGCAGGTAATGCCCAGGTCGGCCGCGCCACCCAGCAAGCCGTCCGGGTCGTACAGGCGGAACGCCAGGCCCAGCAGGGTGCACACCGGCGCCAGCGTGATGTAGCGCTTGTCCCAGGTGACTCGCATGCCCAGCACTTCGCGGCCTTGCCACATGCCCTTGCAGACGATGCCGCGGTCGGGAATGGCGGCCGCATCGGAGCCCGCCCACGGACTGGTCAGCGCGAAGGCCGGCACTTCTTCGCCGCGCGCCAGGCGGGGCAGGTAGTGGTTCTTCTGCTCGTCGGTGCCGTAGTGCAGCAGCAGTTCGGCCGGCCCCAGCGAGTTGGGCACCATTACCGATACGGCCAGCGCCGACGAACGGGTCGACAGGCGGGTGACGATCTGCGAATGCGCGTAAGCCGAGAAGCCCAGGCCGCCGTACTGGCGGGGAATGATCATGCCCAGGAAGCCGTTGCGCTTCAGGTATTCCCAGGTTTCGGCGGACAGGTCGTAGCGCTTCTGGGTGACATCCCAGTCGTCGACCAGGCGGCAGGCTTGTTCGACCTGGTCGTCCAGGAAGCGCTGTTCGGCGTCGGTCAGGCGCGGCCGGGGCAGGGCCAGCAGGCGGGCCCAGTCGGGGCGGCCGCGGAACAGTTCGCCTTCCCACCAGACCGTGCCGGCTTGCAGCGCGTCGCGCTCGGTGTCCGACATTGGTGGCAGCACCTTGCGGTAGGCATTGAACAGCGGCCGCGACAGCAGCGCGCGCCGCACCGGCCGCACGCCCAGCAGCACGGCGATCAGGGCCGCCACAATGCCCGCGGTAAGCAAGAAGCCACTCATGTTGTTGGGTCTCCGTAGTGCGAGGGTGACAAGGTCAGGGTTCTGGATGCTGGGGCAGCGGTGCCCGCAGGCCTCCCAGCAGGAAGCTCATCAGGCGCGGCAGCAGCCGTTCGGGGTCGTGCGCCTGTTCAGGGTCGTCCAGGCTCCAGCCCATGGCCAGGCGCAGCACCTCGGTGCCGACGATGGCGTACGAGGTGGCGCCCAGCATGAACTGGAAGCGCCAGATGACTTCGGCGCGCGGCACATCGGGCAAGGCCTTGAATAGCGCAGCCTGGTAGCGTTCCATGACGTCGGCATATTCCTCGGCCACCACGGCGCGGATGAAGCCCGTGGGGTCCGTCATGGTGCGTTCGAGCAGGGGCAGGAAATTCTTGCCGGCATGATCGGGGCTGGCAGCCAGGCGCAGCAGCGTGCCGAAGAACCCGTCGACGATCTGCGAGGCCTTGAGCGCCTGGCCGTCGGCCTGGGCCTCGAGTTCATCGAGCAGGCGCAGGCGTTCTTGATTCAGGATGGCCAGCCGGCGCTTCAGCACGGCCTGCACCAGGGCTTCCTTGGAGCCGAAGTGGTAGTTCACCGCCGCCAGGTTGACGCCGGCTTCGCTGGTGATCTGCCGCATCGACGTGCCGTCATGGCCCTGGCGGGCGAACAGCGCCTCGGCCGTGTCCAGGATGATTTCGCGAGTGGAGGGGGAACTGAGTTCGTTCATGGCCTGGATTCATTCAAACGTTCGTTTGAGTAGAATTATAGGCAGGCATCTTTTTCGTGCCAGCCCGCATTAACCCTATAAGACACGTACCCAGGGGGTGATTGCGGCAACTGGGTAACGGTGGCCAAAACCCCAATGCGAGCCGGGTTGGGCACGGCAAACCGTGGCCGAACGGTTACAGTTCAGGAATATTGCGCTGCGGCGAAATGCGGCGCAGCTTATTTGCAGAGGTTTGCCATGTCCGAATACACAGGGGCGGCCGCGGCCGCGGGGTTGCTGCCATGAATGACTCTTCCCACCTGCCGCCAGCGCACTGGAACCTGGATAGCATCGTATCGGGGCTGCGGTCGGCTCGCGTCGACTGGCGCGGCCCGCGCGGCCGCCTGCGTGAAGATGCCGGCGATCGCGAGTTTCCGTCGCAGGAAAGCCTGCGCGTCATCGTGCGGCAACTGTGCGGGGCGCTGTTTCCCATGCGCCTGGGCCCCATCGACCTGCGCGAGGAAGTCGAAGACTTCTACGTGGGGCACACCATAGGCTCGGCGCTCGATGCCTTGCTGCACCAGGTCTGCCTGGAATTGCACCATATGGGCCGCAATGCGCCCGAAGCCGAACCCGAGGCCAGCCTGCGCGCGCGCGGCGTGCAGATCGTGCGCCAATTCGGCGCCGCGCTGCCGCACGTGCGGCGCGCGCTCGACCTGGACGTCACCGCCGCCTACCAGGGCGATCCGGCCGCGCACAGCGTGGACGAAGTGCTGCTGTGCTATCCGGGCGTCAGCGCCATGATCCACCATCGCCTGGCCAGCGTGCTGTACAAGCTGGGCGTGCCCATGCTGGCGCGCATCGTGGCCGAGATCGCGCATGCCGACACCGGCATCGATATCCATCCGGGCGCCACCATTGGCAAGAGTTTCTTCATCGATCACGGTACCGGCGTGGTTATCGGCGAAACCGCCATCATCGGCGACCGCGTGCGCCTGTACCAGATGGTGACGCTGGGGGCCAAGCGCTTCCCGCCCGGCCAGAACGGCGAATTGAAGAAGGGCCTGCCGCGCCACCCCATCATCGAAGACGACGTGGTGATCTATGCCGGTGCCACCATCCTGGGGCGCGTCATCATCGGCCATGGCTCGACCATAGGCGGCAATGTCTGGCTGACGCGCAACGTGCCTCCCGAAAGCAACGTGACCCAGGCCAGCCTGGTCAGCGACACACCCGATTGCGGCCTGGGCGGCGCGTAGCAGGCGCGCGTCCCATGGACTCCTCGGCAGGCGTACCCGCTGCCCGGCCGGCCCGGGTGCCGGTCGCCCCGGACCTGCAGGCGCTGGGCGATTTCATCGATCGCCACTCGCGCCTGTTCGTCCTGACGGGCGCGGGCTGCAGCACCGGTTCGGGCATTCCCGATTACCGCGATGCCGACGGCCAGTGGAAGCGCAGCCCGCCCATCGATTTCCAGGCCTTCATGGGGCATGCCCATATGCGTGCGCGCTACTGGGCGCGCAGCACCGTGGGCTGGCGCCGTTTCGGCCATGTGCGCCCGAACGCCGCGCACCGCGCGTTGGCCGCGCTTGAGGCGCAGGGCCGCTTGGTCTTGCTGGTGACACAGAATGTCGATGGCCTGCACCAGGCCGCCGGCACGGGCAATGTGCTGGACCTGCATGGCCGGCTGGACGAAGTCCGTTGCATGCGCTGCGATTGGCGCGGCCCGCGGGCGGCCTGGCAGGCCGAGCTGGATGGTCGCAACCCCGGCTGGGCGGCGCTGGATGCCGCCGATGCGCCGGATGGCGATGCCGATCTGGAAGGTGTGGATTTCGCCAGCTTCGTGGTGCCCGCCTGTCCGCGCTGCGGCGGCATCGTCAAGCCTGACGTGGTGTTCTTCGGCGAAAGCATTCCTCCCGAGCGCGGCGTGCGCGCGCGCGCCGCGCTCGCCCAGGCCGATGCGGTGCTGGTGGTGGGCTCGTCGCTGATGGTGCATTCGGGCTACCGCTATGTGCGGGCCGCATCCGAAGACGGGCTGCCCATCGCGGCCCTGAACCTGGGCCGCACCCGCGCCGACGACTTGTTCAGCCTGAAGGTGTCCCGGCCCTGTGCTGAGGCACTGGATGCGCTGTATGGTCCTTTTGTCGCGCTACCGTGATCGTTCTAGGCAAGTGCTTGGCGCGATTGGTTTTTTTGCGGATGGCCCCAAGCTTTCCATAGGGTTGTCCACAGAAACTGGGGATAAGCCGGGCAGTCAGGGGGCAGGAAAGTCGTCGCCCATCAGGGCCCGGCGGGTGGCATGCCAACTGCCCACATCGGGGGCGTACAGCAGGCCGCCGCTACGGTGGGTGGGCTTGTAGGGGCTGGCATCGAAGTGGGCCGAGAAGCCGCCGGCTTCTCGGTGCAGCAGCCAGCCGGCTGCGTGGTCCCAGGGATCGAGCTTGTTGTACAGCATGACGTGGCAATGGCCGCTGGCCGCCATGCGGTATTCGTGCGCCGCACAGCGTAGCGATGCGGTGGCCCCCAGCGCAGCCAGGTTGCCGTTGACGGTGGCGCGCAGCGGCTCGGGCAGGAAGCCGGTAGCGATCAGGCCGTCCATTTCGTGGGGCGGCGCGGGCTGCGCCACTTTCAGCGGCGTTTGCGTGCCATCGCCAGCTTCGGACCAGGCCCCTTCGCCGCGCACCGCCATGGCCCAGTCGTGCGCGATGGGGTCGTAGATGATGCCGGCCAGCACGTCGCCGCGATGGCACACCGCGACCATCATGCCGAACAGCGGCAGCCCCGCCACGAAGTTGCGGGTGCCGTCGATGGGATCGATCAGGAAGGCCAGGTCGGCATCGACCAGCATGTTCAGCAGCGCCGGGTTACGCGCCGATGCTTCTTCGCCCACCATGATGGCGCCGGGATGCAGCTTGGCCAGGCGCGCCGCGATATAGCGTTCGGCGGCCTCGTCGGCGTCGGTGACGAGGTCGCGGGGTGAACTCTTGGTGTGTACGGCGTCGGCCGACAGCCGGCGAAAGCGCGGCATGACTTCAACCTGGGCAGCTTCGGCCAGGATCGCGGCAATGCGGCGCGTGTCTTCGCGGGTATAGGACTTGGTCATGCCGGGCTCTTCGGGAAGAGTCGCAAATCTAGCATGATTGTGTGTCAGGCACCCCAAGAGGGCGCCTGACACCTGCCGGATTGTTGGTTTACGCGCCCAGATCCACGCACAGGTACTTCAGTTCCAGGTATTCCTCGATGCCGTATTTCGAGCCTTCGCGGCCCAGGCCCGATTGCTTCACGCCGCCGAACGGGCCGACTTCGTTCGAGATGATGCCGGTGTTGATGCCCACGATGCCGTATTCCAGCGCTTCCGACACGCGCCATACGCGCGCATAGTCGCGCGTGTAGAAGTACGCGGCCAGCCCGAAGATGGTGTTGTTGGCCTGCTTGAGCACTTCTTCTTCGGTGTCGAACTTGAACAGCGGCGCCACCGGGCCGAAGGTTTCTTCGATGGCGAACCGCATCGAGGCGGTAACGTCGCGCACGATGGTGGGCTGGAAGAATGTGCCGCCCAGCGCATGCGGCTTGCCGCCGATGACGACCTTGGCGCCATGCTCGGTGGCGTCGGCAATGTGTTCCTGTACCTTGGCCACGGCGTTGCTGTCGATCAGCGGGCCCTGCACCACGCCGTCGGCAAAGCCGTCGCCCACTTTCATGGCCTCGACCTTGGCGGTCAGGCGCTTGACCAGGTCTTCGTAGACGCCCGCCTGGATATAGATGCGGTTGGCGCACACGCAGGTCTGGCCGGCATTGCGATACTTCGAGGCCAGGATGCCATCGACCGCGCGATCGAGGTCGGCATCGTCGAACACGATGAACGGCGCGTTGCCGCCCAGTTCCAGCGACAGCTTCTTGATGGTGGGGGCGCACTGTTCCATCAGCGTGCGGCCGACTTCGGTCGATCCGGTGAAGCTCAGCTTGCGCACCACGTCGCTTTCGCACAGCGCCGCGCCGATCTCGCGCGAACTGCCGGTAATGACATGGAACACGCCGGCCGGCACGCCCGCTTCTTCGGCCAGCACGGCCAGGGCCAGTGCGGTCAGCGGTGTCTGCTGGGCCGGCTTGACCACCATGGTGCAGCCTGCCGCCAGCGCCGGGCCGACCTTGCGGGTGATCATGGCCGCCGGGAAATTCCAGGGCGTGATGGCGGCAGTGACACCGATGGGCTGCTTGAGCACCATCAGGCGCTGGCCGGCCTTGGGGCTTTGCAGCACATCGCCGTCAATGCGCTTGGCTTCTTCGGAGAACCATTCCAGGAACGAGGCGGCGTAGGCGATTTCGCCGGCAGCCTCGGTAATGGGCTTGCCCTGTTCGGACGTCATGATGGTGGCCAGGTCTTGCTGGTTGGCCATCATCAACTGGGCCCATTTCAGCAGGATGGCGGCACGTTCCTTGCCGGTCTTGGCGGCCCAGGCGGGCAGGGCAGCCTCGGCGCTGGCGATGGCTTGTTCGGTTTCCTTGCGGCCCAGCTTGGGCACCGACACGATGGTCTTGCCGGTGGAGGGGTTGTCGACGGGAATGCTGGCGCCGTTGCCGGCGCCCACCCATTTGCCGTCGATGTAGCACGCGTCACGCAGCAGTTCGGCGCGCTTGAGCGATTGGGGCAATTGCGACATGAAGACTCCTTGATGGTGAAAGCGCGAAATGGCCACCGGCCGCGTACGCACCGCAATGGGCGCGCGCGGCCGGAAATCTTGCCGGAATGCAGTGCTAGGCGGTCAGGATATCGTCAAGGATGTCCATGGCCTTGGCGAACTGGTCGTCCGGGATGGTCAAGGGATACAGGAAGCGCAAGACGTTTCCGTACACACCGCAGCTTAGCAAAATCAGGCCGCGCTGGATTGCCTCATCCTGCACGCGCTTGACGGCAGCCGCGTCGGGCTGGCCGGTGGCGGGGTCGCGCAGTTCCAGTGCCACCATGGAGCCCAGGCCGCGCACGTCGGCAATGGCCGGGCAGCGCGGGCGCAGGCTGTTCAGGCGCTCTTGCAGGCGCTGGCCCAGTTCGGTGGCGCGCGCGCACAGTTTTTCTTCTTCGATGACATCCAGCACCGCATGCGCGGCGGCCACGGCCAGCGGGTTGCCGGCATAGGTGCCGCCCAGGCCGCCGGGGGCCGGGCCGTCCATGACCTCGGCGCGGCCCACCACGCCCGAGATCGGGAAGCCGCCGCCCAGGCTCTTGGCCATGGTGATCAGGTCGGCCTGGACGTCGTGGTGCTGCATGGCGAACAGCTTGCCGGTACGCGCGAAGCCGGTCTGCACTTCATCGGCGATCAGCATGATGCCGTGCTCGTCGCAGACCTTGCGCAGGGCCGTCATCAATTCGGGCGGCGTGATGTTGAAGCCGCCTTCGCCTTGTACCGGTTCGATGATGATGGCCGCCACGCGGCGCGGATCGATGTCGGACTTGAACAGCAGGTCCAGCGCCTTGAGCGAATCGGCCACGCTGATGTCTTGCGTGCCGTTGGGGAAGGGCACGTGGTAGATGTCGCCGGGCATGGGGCCGAACGCCAGCTTGTAGGGAGCCACCTTGCCCGTCAGTGCCATGCCCAGCATGGTGCGACCATGGAACGAGCCGCTGAACGCCACCACGCCCGAACGGCCCGTGTGGGCGCGCGCGATTTTCACGGCGTTTTCGACCGCTTCGACGCCGGTGGTGAAGAAGGCCGTCTTTTTCAGGCCGTTGATGGGGGCCAGCGCATTGACGCGCTCGGCCAGCGCCACATAGCTTTCGTACGGCACGATCTGGTAGGCCGTGTGCGTGAAGGCCTCGAGCTGTTCGGCGACGGCCGCCTTCACCTTGGGGTGGCGGTGGCCGGTGTTCAGCACGGCGATGCCGCCGGCGAAATCGATGTATTCCTTGCCGGTGCTGTCCCACAGCGTGGCGTTTTCCGCGCGTACGGCATAGAAGTCGCACATCACGCCCACGCCGCGCGGCGTGGCCAGCGAACGGCGGGTGTTCAAGTCTCGGTTCTGCATTTCAGCCTCGATGGCAATCGATGAATGCCGCATATGCGGCGGGAAGCCCCGGTGCCGCCAAAGCGGCACCTGCGATGGGTTTATTTAATGCTAAGATGGCTCCACTAATAAGAACCACTTTGGCAAAACTGGTAGAACCAATTGCGTACCCTTGCCGGCGATCTATTACAGTTGCGGCTGGGCGAGCCCGCCGACGGGCCGATGAACAAGCGCCTGTACCGCGGCATCCGCGAGGCCATCCTGGATGGCGCCATTCCCGCCGGCACGCGGCTGCCCGCCACGCGCGACCTGGCGGCCGAGCTGGGCATCGCGCGCAATACGGTGGTGCACGTGTATGGCCAGTTGTTGGCCGAGGGCTATACCTATAGCCGCCAGGGCAACGGCACGTTCGTGACCGACTCTGTACCCGACACGTACCTGGCCAGCGGCCGCAGCCGGCGCCATGTGGCGGCTGCGCCACCGGGCGCGGCCCTGTCGGCGCGCGGGGCGCTGATTGTCGACGAGGCCTCGGCGTCGCCGTACCAATGGGGCGCCTTCATGCCCGGCGTGCCCGACGTGACCGAGTTCCCGCACAAGAAGTTCGGCCGCATCGTCAACGCGCTGTGGCGCAATCCCACCCCGGCCATGCTGAGCTATTCGTACGGCGGCGGACTGCCGGCCCTGCGCGAGGCGCTGGCCCAGCATCTTGCCGTGACGCGCTCGATCGATTGCGAGCCCGACCAGCTCATCATCGTGGAAGGATCGCACCAGGCCATCGACCTGGCCACGCGTATCCTGGGCGACACCGGCGATGTGGCATGGGTGGAAAACCCGGGCTATTGGGGCGCTCGCACGGTGCTGGCCGCCAACGGCATCCGCATCGTGCACCAGCCGGTGGACGACGAAGGCATGCAACTGCCCGCACAGGCCGAGGGCACGCCGCCGCGCTTCATTTTCGTGACTCCGTCGCACCAGTACCCGCTGGGCTCGGTGATGTCGCTGGCGCGCCGGCGCCAACTGCTGGCCATGGCGCGCGGCTGGGGCAGCTGGATCATCGAAGACGACTACGACAGCGAATTCCGCTTCTCGGGGCGCCCGATTGCTTCGCTGCAAGGACTGGAGCCCGATGCGCCGGTCATCTACCTGGGCACGTTCAGCAAGACGCTGTACCCGGGCCTGCGGGTCGGCTACCTGGTGCTGCCCAAGACCTTGACCCGCGCATTCCAGGCCGCGCATGCCGAGCTGTACCGCGAGGGCCACTTGATGACGCACGCGGCATTGGCCACTTTCATTGCTGAAGGCCACTACGCCGCGCACATCCGCCGCATGCGCATGCTGTATGCGCGGCGGCGCGCCATGCTGGTCAACTTGATCGAGCGTCGGCTGGGGGCCGAGTGGCTGCACCGCGATTCCAGCGATGCCGGGCTGCACCTGGTGCTGAACTTGCCCGCCGACATGGACGACGCGCGCGTGGTCGAAGAGGCCCGTGCCCGGGGCGTGCTGACCCGGCCGTTATCGCGGTATTACGCTACCGGCACGGACAACCGGCCAGGGCTGCTGCTGGGGTATGCCTGTGTGCCGGAAAGCGAGATCGCGCGCAAGTTCGAGGTGGTGCTGGACAGCCTGGCGGCGGTGGCGCGGCGGCGGGCATAGCGGTGCGGCCAGGATCGCCCGGGCGCTAGCGGGTGCCTGAGACCCTGGCGGACGCAAGCGCGGCCGCCAGGCGCGTGGCATTCTGCATGCCCTGGTCCTGGTAATTGGTATTGAGCACCGCATGGGCCTTGCGTACCTGTTCGGCCAGCCGTTTCAGGCGCTCGGCCAGCTCGGCCAGTTCGGCCGGCGTGTATTCATATTGAAAGCGCCCCGACGACGCGCCCGACTGATTGTTCCAGGCCGCGGCATTGCGGCCGTGCAGGCGCAGCACCGCCAGGTCGGGGTGGGTGGTTTCCCAGACGGCGGGGACCGTATTGTCGAAGCCCTGCGGGGCGTCTACCACCGTGTGCACTGCGCCCAGCTCGCGTTCGAAGGCCAGGGTCGACACGCTGGCGGCAGGCGTGCCGAACCAGCTGCGATGGCGGAATTCCACCGACATCAGGTGTTCGTCCATATGGCGGGCGCATTCGCCGACCAGGGCCTGGCCGCGTGCATTGCATTGCACCCAGGGGGCGAACTGGAAATGCACCGCGCCCAGCTTGCCTGCCATGCGCAGCGGTTCCAGCGCGATCAGGAAGCGGCGCCATAATTCGTCCTGCAAGTCGGCCGGCAATTGGTTGTAGAACAGTGCCGCATCCGGCCGGGCCGGCCGATGTGCGGGGTACGGGCCCTCTTGCACAGGCTGCCCGCCTTGGCCGTCCCAGTCGTCCCGGTCGTGGCTGGCGCCGCCCAGCTCGCGCCGGATATCGGACGGCAGGGCCCGCAGCGGCGCCGGGTGGCCGGTGAACAGGCGGAATGCCTTGATATTGAAGGTGAAGCCGGCCGGCGTGCGGCTGGCCCACAAGTGCGCCATGTGGCCGCTGGGCATGCCGTAGTAGGTGGCATCGACTTCGGCCAGGCCGAACCGGTTGGCGTAATGGCGCAGGCGCGCCTCGGGGGTGCGCACCTGCGGCGGGTAGAAGCGGCCGCAGGCCAGCAGGGTGGGGTCGGTCCAGGAGGCGGTGCCGGTGAGGATATGCATGGCGGGCAGGCCGGTCCGGCGGCGCACAAGGCGGGCGACAGCGGTGGGCCAGTTCCGTTATAGTCTGTATGAATATACAGTATTTTGCCCTTGCCTCTGCCTCTGCCTCTGCCTCTGCCCTTGTCCCTCCAACGTTCGCCACGCATGTCCGCCACGCCCGATTCCGCTGATCCTGCCGATTACCTGTCCGACTTGAACCCTGCCCAGCGGGCGGCTGCCGAGTTCGGTGCGGGCCAGCCGGATGCGCCCGCCTTGCTGGTCATCGCCGGGGCAGGGTCGGGCAAGACCAGCACGCTGGCGCATCGCGTGGCTCACCTGATCTTGAACGGCGCCGACCCGCAGCGCATGCTGCTGCTGACGTTCTCGCGCCGCGCCGCCCAGGAAATGGAGCGCCGCGTGGGCATGGTGCTGCGCCGCGTGATGAAGCTGCACGCCACCCAGCAGGCCCCCGCGTTGCCGTGGGCCGGCACCTTCCACAGCATCGGCGCGCGGTTGTTGCGCGATTGTGCCGGCCGCATTGGCCTGTCCGAAAGCTTCACTATCCACGACCGGGGCGACGCCGAAGACCTGATGGGCATGGTGCGGCACGAGCGCGGCCTGTCCGCCACCGCCGAGCGCTTTCCGCTCAAGGGCACGTGCCTGGCCATTTATTCGCGCGTCATCAACAGCCAGGCGCCGGTGGCCGATGTGCTGAAGCAGGCGTTTCCCTGGTGTGCGCAGTGGGAAGAGGCGCTCAAGGGGCTGTTCGCCGCTTATGTGCAGGCCAAGCAAGACCAGCAGGTGCTCGACTACGATGACCTGCTGCTGTATTGGTCCGAGATGATGCAGGACGACGTCCTGGCCCATGACGTGGGCGCGCGTTTCGATCATGTACTGGTCGACGAATACCAGGACACCAATCGCCTGCAATCGGCCATCCTGCTGGGCATGAAGCCCGATGGCCGCGGCCTGACCGTGGTGGGCGACGACGCGCAGTCCATTTATTCGTTCCGCGCGGCCACGGTGCGCAACATTCTTGATTTCCCGGCGCAGTTCGCGCAGCCTGCCCAGGTGATCACGCTGGAACGCAATTACCGTTCGACCCAGCCCATCCTGGACGCATCCAACGCCGTCATCGAACTGGCCAGCGAACGCTACACCAAGAATCTCTGGACCGACCGCGCATCGTCCAGCCTGCCCGCGCTGGTTACTGTCAGCGACGAGGCCGGGCAGGCGCGCTGGGTGGCCGACCAGGTACTGGCCCGGCGCGAAGAGGGCGCCACCCTGAAGTCGCAGGCGGCGCTGTTTCGCGTGTCGAACCACAGCGCGGCGCTGGAACTCGAACTGACCCGCCGCAATATTCCCTTCGTGAAATTCGGCGGGTTGCGCTTCCTGGAAGCCGCCCATATCAAAGACGTGCTGTCGTTGCTGCGCTGGGCCGAGAATCCGCGCGGGCGGCTGGCCGGATTCCGGGCGGCGCAATTGCTGCCGGGCATCGGGCCGGCCATCGCCGGCCGGTTGATGGATACGCTGTCCGAGGCGGCCGAGCCGCTGGCCGCGCTCGCCGAATTCAAGCCCGGTGCGGCCGCCAAGGCCGACTGGGACGCTTTTGCGCAAACCTATGCCGCTCTGCGCACGCCAGGCCTGCAATGGCCGGCCGACCTGGACCTGGCGCTGCGCTGGTATGCGCCGCAGCTCGAACGCTTGTATGAAGACGCGCGCGTGCGCAAGGCCGACCTGGACCAGCTGGCACGCATCGCCGCCGGGTACGCCAGCCGCGAACGCTTCCTGACCGAACTGACGCTCGACCCGCCCGATGCCACCAGCGCCGAATCGGGTCCGCCGCTGCGCGACGAAGACTACATGATCCTGTCCACCATCCATTCGGCCAAGGGCCAGGAATGGAAGGCGGTGTATGTGCTGAATGCGGTCGACGGCTGCATTCCCTCGGACATGAGCACCGGCACGGCCGAGGAAATCGAAGAAGAGCGGCGGCTGCTGTACGTGGCCATGACACGCGCCAAGGAACGCCTGCAACTGGTCGTGCCGCAGCGCTTCTATGTGCATCAGCAGACCGGCCTGGGCGACCGCCATGTGTACGGCTCGCGCACGCGCTTCATTCCCGATGCGCTGCTGCCCTTGTTCGAATCGCTGCCCAAGCCGCCCGAATTGCCGTTCGGGCGCGGCCGGCCGCTGGCCGAATCGGCGCCGCGCATCGACGTGGCGCAGCGGGTACGCAAGCTGTTTTCCTAGCCCTGTGCGTCCTCGCGTTCGCGCCGTTCGACGCGAACCGCGATGACCGCGCCCACGATCACCATCGCCGCCAGGGCGAACCAGGTGATGGCGTATGAAAGGTGATTGTTCGGAAAGTCGGTCACGGTCAGGCCCGGCACCGGCGCCACGGCCGGGGCATGCGCCTGGCCAGGCCCTTTTTCCACATCGATGAAGTAGGGGGCGATCTGGCCCAGGCCGTGCGCCGCCGCGATGGCGCCGGTATCGCGCGAATACCAGATATTGCGGGCCGGGTCGTTGGTGCGCAGGAAGCGCAGATCGGGTTCGGACATCCGCAACAGGCCGGCCACGCTGATTTCGCCGGCCGGATGGTCCGGGTTCGGCCGCTTGCGCCAGGCCGGCAGCACGAAGCCGCGGTTGATCAGCACGGTGCCGCCATCGCGCAATTGCAGCGGCGTCATCACCCAGTAGCCGCTGCCATAATCGGTGGTGGCCTGCACCAGGGTTTCCTGGTCGTAGCGCGGCGTGCCGGTGGCCTGCACATGCCGGTATTCGTCGTCGCCGCGGCTCAGCGACGGCCATTGGGCCGGCCCGGGGGCCTGGGCGGCGGGCAGGTGCACGCGCTGGTCTACCTGCGAAATCAGCTCGAGCTTCCAGGCGCGGCGCTGCACCTGCCACACGCCCAGAGAGCAGAACACGGCAAACAAGACGAGCGCCAGCACGGACAGGAAAACGATCCTGGCGGTGCGGCGCGGCGGGGGCAGGGGTTGTGCAGGCGGCGGGGGGGTCAAGGCATGTTTCGCATGTCGTGCGGCGACATGGGCATCATATTGTGATCCAGATGGTACATGATCCAGATCGAGCCGCTGAGCGCGATGACCACCAGCACCAGTGTGAACACGATCGAAAGCATGTTCCACCCCTCTTCGGCCTGGAAGTCGACATGCAGGAAGTAGATGACGTGGACCACGATCTGGACGATGGCGATGGCCAGGATCACCAGGCCGGTCACCCGCGAGCTGGAAAAGACATTGGCCATGACGATGAAGAAGGGAATGGCCGTCAGGATGGCCGCCAGAACGAAGCCCAGCAAATAGCCATGCAGCGAGGCGTGGGCCAGGGGGTCTTCTTCGTGGCCATGATCATGGTCGTGGCCATTGTTGGCGGTTGCCGGGGTGTTCATGGCAGGACTCCCATCAGGTAGACCACAGTGAAGACGCCGATCCAGACCACGTCCAGGAAATGCCAGAACATGGACAGGCACATCAGGCGGCGCTTGTTCGGGATGATCAGGCCGTGCATGCCGATCTGCACCATCAGCACCACCAGCCAGACGATGCCGAACGTGACATGCAGCCCGTGGGTGCCGACCAGCGCGAAGAAGGCCGACAGGAAGGCGCTGCGCTGCGGGCCCGCCCCTTCGGCGATCAAGTGGGTGAACTCGTAGATTTCCAGGCCCAGGAAGCCCGCGCCCAGCAGGCCGGTGACCGCCAGCCAGCCCAGCAGCGAGCCGATCCGGCCCTTGCGGCCCTGCAGCAGCGCAAAGCCATAGGTGATGGACGAGAGCAGCAGCAGCGACGTGCTCAGTGCCACCAGCGGCAGGTCGAAGAGATCGGCGCCGGTCGGGCCGCCGTCGTAGTTGCGGCCCAGCACTGCGTAGGTGGCGAACAGGCAGGCGAAGATCAGGCAGTCGCTCATCACGTACACCCAGAAGCCCAGCAAGGTGCCGTTCTTCACATGGTGTTCTTCCGCCAGGTAGAACTGGGGCGTGGCGTCGCCCGGCAGGGTAGCGGTGTGTTCAGGCATGGCCGGCCAGCAGTCGGGTGCGATCGGCCTCGCAGCGGGCGACGTCGTCGGCCGGCAGGTAGTAATCGCGGTTGTAGTTGAAAGTGTGGAAAATCGCGACGCCGATCACGGCGGCGAAACTCAGGATTGCCAGCGGCCATATGCGCCAGATCAGCGCGAAGCCCATCACCATCGAAATGCCCGCCAGCACGATGCCCGCCCAGGTATTGGCCGGCATATGGATGGGAATGAAGCCGCCGTGCGGCCGCGTGTAGCCCAGCTGCTTCATTTGCCACCAGGCGTCGCGGTCGTGCACCAGCGGCGTGAAGGCATAGTTGTAGGCCGGCGGCGGCGACGAGGTGGACCATTCCAGGGTGCGGGCGCCCCAGGGGTCGCCGGTGTGGTCGCGCAATGCCTCGCGCCGCTTGAAGCTGACGTACAGCTGGATCAGGAAGCACGCGATGCCGCCGGCGATCAGCAGGGCGCCCACGGCGGCGATCTGGAACCAGATCTGCAGCGAGGCGTCGTCGAAATGGTTCATGCGCCGCGTGACCCCCAGCAGCCCCAGCACGTACAGCGGCATGAAGGCCACGTAGAAGCCCACCAGCCACAGCCAGAACGACCATTTGCCCCAGAACGGATCCAGGCGGTAGCCGAAGGCCTTGGGAAACCAGTAAGTGATGCCGGCGAACAGGCCGAATATCACGCCGCCGATGATGACGTTGTGGAAATGCGCGATCAGGAACAGGCTGTTGTGCAGGGCGAAGTCCGCGGGCGGCACCGCCAGCAGCACGCCGGTCATGCCGCCTATCACGAAGGTCACCATGAAGCCGACTGTCCAGAGCATCGGCACCTCGAAGCGGATGCGTCCGCGGAACATGGTGAACAGCCAGTTGAACACCTTGGCCCCGGTGGGAATCGAGATGATCATGGTGGTAATGCCGAAGAACGAATTGACGCTGGCGCCGGACCCCATCGTGAAGAAATGGTGCAGCCACACCAGGTAAGACAGCACGGTGATCACCACCGTGGCATACACCATGGACGCATAGCCGAACAGCCGCTTGCGGCAGAAGGTGGGCACGACTTCAGAGAATATGCCGAAGACCGGCAGCACCAGGATATAGACCTCGGGGTGGCCCCAGATCCAGATCAGGTTCACGTACATCATGGCGTTGCCGCCGCCGTCGGCCGTGAAAAAATTGGTGCCCAGGTAGCGGTCCATGGCAAGCAGCGCCAGCGCGACGGTCAGCACCGGGAACGAGACGACGATCAGGACGTTGGTGCACAGCGCGGTCCAGGTGAAAATCGGCATGCGCATCATGTTCATGCCCGGAGCGCGCATCTTGACGATGGTCACCAGCAGGTTCACGCCCGACAGCAGTGTGCCCACCCCTGCGATCTGCAATGCCCATATGTAATAGTCCACGCCTACATCCGGACTGTTCAAGATGCCCGATAGCGGTGGATACGCCAGCCAGCCGGTGCGCGCGAATTCGCCCACGAACAGCGACATCATCACCAGCACGGCGCCGACGACGGTCATCCAGAAGCTGAAGTTGTTCAGGAACGGAAAGGCCACGTCGCGCGCGCCGATCTGCAGCGGCACGACATAGTTCATCAGGCCGGTGACCAGCGGCATGGCCACGAAGAAGATCATGATCACGCCATGGGCGGTGAAGATCTGGTCGTAGTGGTGCGGCGGCAGGTAGCCCGCGCTTTCGCCGAAGGCAATGGCCTGCTGGGTGCGCATCATCAGGGCATCGGCGAAGCCGCGCAGCAGCATGATCAGGCCCAGCACCACGTACATGATGCCGATTTTCTTGTGGTCGATGCTGGTGAACCATTCGCGCCACAGGTAGCCCCACAGGCGGAAGTAGGTAATGGCACCCAGCACCGCGGCCGCGCCGAGCGCGACGCCGATGAACGTGACCACCAGGATGGGTTCGTGCAAGGGAAGGGCGTCCCAGCTCAGGCGTCCGAACAACAGGCTTTCGGTGGCGGGATGGTCTGGCATTTTCGGTGTTCCTGCAAGATTGTTCGTCGAGCTGGGGCTTGGGTAAGGCGGCGGCCTGGCAGGCTACATGGCGGGACGCGCGGCCAGGGACGGCAATTCCAGGGACGGCAATTCCAGGGTGGCCTGCCTGGGCGCCCGGCAGATCGCGCCAGCCATGCCGCGCGCGCAATCAGTACCGGGTTGCACGCAGCGGTTCAGGATCGCGTCGTACAGGCTCGGCTCTACGTTGCCGAAGCGCTGCACAGGCGCGGCCACGCTGGGTTGCTCGAGCTGCAGGTAGGCGGCGCGGTCCAGTGCGTTGCCGGATGCCTTGCCGGTTTGCACCCATTGGTCGAAGTCGGCCTGCGACAGGCCGTGGAACTTGAAGCGCATCTGCGAAAAACCCGCGCCGCTGTAGTTGGCCGAAAATCCGTCGTATTCGCCGGGATGGTTGATGACGGCATGCAGGCGGGTCTGCATGCCCGGCATGGCGTAGATCTGGCCGGCCAGCGCGGGGATGTAGAACGAGTTCATCACGCTGGATGACGTGATCTTGAACTCGATAGGGCGGTCGACCGGCGCGGCCAGCTCGTTGACCGTGGCAATGCCTTGCCCGGGGTACAGGAACAGCCATTTCCAATCCAGCGCCACCACCTGCACCTCGAGCGGCTTGACGCCGGCGGGCACGGGGCGATCGGCATCGATGCGGGACAGCGGGCGATAGGGGTCCAGTTGGTGGGTGCTGACCCAGGTCAGCGCGCTGAGCGCGATGATGATCAGCAGAGGCGCCGCCCATATCAGCAGCTCGAGTATGGTGGAGTGGTCCCAGTCGGGAGAATACGTGGCTTCGGCGTTGGTTTCGCGGTAGCGCCAGGCAAACCATAGCGTGGCGGCGATGACCGGCACGATGATCAGCAGCATCAGGCCGGTGGAAACGAGGATGATGTCGCGCAACTGCCACGCGACGTCGCCAGAGGGCGACAGCAGTACAGCCTTGCTGCAGCCGCCGAGTGCGCCGAGTACCCCGAGTACGGGCAGGATCAGTGCGGCTTTTGGCATTCTGAAAAACGGCACGGACATGCAACCCCCTAAGGATTATGGCCCATCCTCAAAGAATATTTGCAACCCTACTCTGGAAGCTTTGAAAAATCTAGAGTAAAAAGGGAAGTCAGTTCGATTCGTGGAGCGGTCAGCAGCCCCGTAGTCGCCTGATCGGGGTAGTCTGTTTCCCACCACAGACGGAGCGAGTCATCGTATGTCCAGTACCGCGATGCAGTATCCCCCATCTGCCCAAAAGCCTGGCCATGCCAGCATCGCACCGGGAGAAATCGCGGTAGGCGTGGTCATTGGGCGGGCGTCCGAATATTTCGACTTCTTCGTCTTCGGCATCGCTTGCGTGGTCGTTTTCCCACACGTCTTCTTTCCGTTCGAGTCGCCGCTGTACGGCACCTTGTGGTCGTTCACGATTTTTTCCTTTGCATTCATCTGCCGGCCGTTCGGCACCGCTATTTTCATGGCGGTGCAACGCCGTTGGGGCAGGGGAACCAAATTGACGGTGGCCTTGTTCTTGCTGGGCACCTCTACCGTGGGCATGGCGTTCCTGCCCGGCTACGAGGCGATCGGGCCCATGGCGATCGGGCTGCTGTCGGTGTTCCGCTGCCTGCAGGGCATCGCCCTGGGGGGCTCGTGGGATGGCTTGCCTTCGCTGCTGGCGCTGAACGCGCCGCCGGACCGGCGCGGCTGGTATGCGATGTTGGGGCAACTGGGCGCGCCGGTGGGCTTCATGCTGGCCAGCGCGATCTTCCTGTACCTGCTCAGCACGCTCAGCAACCAGGACCTGCTGGAATGGGGCTGGCGCTATCCGTTCTTCGTGGCGTTCGCGATCAACGTGGTGGCGCTGTTTGCGCGGCTGCGGCTGGTGCTTACCGAGGAATACACCCGGCTGCTGGACGAGCGCGAGCTCTCGCCCATCCCCGTTTCCGAGGTCATCGACCAACAGGCCTACAACGTCTTCATCGGCGCTTTCGCGGCCCTGGCAAGCTATGCGCTGTTCCACCTGGTAAGCATTTTCCCGCTGTCGTGGATCAGCCTGCACGGCGAGCGTTCGCTGGTCAGCATATTAAGTGTGCAGATCGTGGGCGCCGCCATCAGCTTCGTGGCCACTATCGTTTCCGGCTGGATCGCCGACCATTTCGGGCGCCGCAGGACATTGGCCGCGCTGGCAGTGCTGATCGGCCTGTTCGCGCTTTGCGCGCCGTGGCTGCTGGCCGGCGGTGCGCTGGGCGAAAATACCTTTATCCTGTGCGGGTTCGTGCTGCTGGGCCTGTCGTACGGCCAGGCCTCGGGCACCGTGACGTCGAATTTTTCGATGCACTTCCGCTACACCGGGGCCGCGCTGACCACCGACATGGCCTGGTTGTTCGGCGCGGCATTCGCACCCTTGGTCGCGCTGGGGCTGTCCATGAAATTCGGCCTGATCGCCACCAGCGTCTACTTGATTTCAGGTGCCGTCTGCACCTTGCTGGCGCTGCGCATCAACCGGCTGATCGAAACCAACTGATGAGCTATCATGCCCCGATCGCCCGGCGCCCCGCGCCGGGCGCGACATGAGCGGAGGCATGCATGCCGCAAGATCAACCCGTCCCGCCGCAGCCGGAAAGCGAGGTGGTGGCGTCGGTGGCGTATGTGCAGGGCAGGCGGTCGCATGACGTGCCTCTTGAAGACATCAAGTCATACACCTGCCAAGACGAAAACCTGTTGTGGATCGGGCTGCGCAACCCCCGCAGCGAACTGCTGCAGCAGGTGGCCGACGACCTGGGCATCCGGCCCAAGACCCGCGACGAAATGCTCGAGCCGCACCGCCGGCCCAAGATCATCGACTTCGGCCATTGCGTGCTGGTGGTGGCCATTACCGTCGAAATCGACCAGGGCCGGCCGTCTTTCGGTGAAACCCAGATCCTGATCGGCCGCGGTTTCCTGCTGACGGTGCGGCGCGGCGCCACGACCAATTACAGCGTGCTGCGTGAGCGCCTGGAATCCGCGCCCGACCTGCTCAGGCGCGGAAGCGACTACGTGGCCTCGGAATTGCTCGACCTGCTGATCGACCATTACGTGGCAGCCGCCGGCCACCTGGAAAGCGTGGTGGAATCGGCCGAACAAAAACTGTTGATCCGCGGTGCCAAGGATTCCGATATCCGCAAGCTGTACCGGCGGCGCCGCGACCTGCTGCGCATTCATACGGTGATCGCGCCGCTGGCCGAGATCTGCCGCCGGCTGGCCACCATGGATATGTCATCGGTCGATGCCGACGCGCGCCCCTACTTTTCGGTGGTGGCCGACCGCGTGCTGCGTGTGGACGAACTGATCAGCGGCTTGCGCGAAGCCCTGGCGTTTGCCTTTGAAGCCAGCCTGATGATCTCGCAGTCGCAGCAGAACGACATCACCCGCCGGCTGGCGGCCTGGGCAGCCATCCTGGCGGTGCCCACCGCGGTGGCGGGTATTTATGGCATGAACTTCGAATTCATGCCCGAACTGAAAACCCACTGGGGCTATCCGGCCACGCTGGCCTGTATCGCCACGGTGTGCGGAGTGCTGTACTGGCGCTTTCGCAAGGCGGGCTGGCTGTAGGCACCGCCCTGGCTGTGGCACACTGCACGCCAATTTCCTCTTCCGGGACACTATCTTGCGCAGGCAGATTTCGTTCGGCCGTCTTGGCCGCAGGCTGGGCGGTGTGCTGGGCGTGGCCCTGGCCGCCGCGCTGGTGCACTGGTTCCAGGGCGGGCGCGACGCGCCGCCGGCGGCTCCGCCGGCCAGCCCCTCGGCACCGGCCGCCACCCGGGCCCCCGATGGCGTGCCCGCCGGCCGCTACACCCTGGCCGGGACAGTGACCAAAGTGGCCGACGGCGATACCGTGACCTTGCGCGTGGGCGGGGGCCAGCACCGCATCCGCCTGGACAGCATCGATGCCCCCGAGGCCGGCCACAGTGCGCAAGAGCCCGGCCAGCCCTATGCCCAGGCCTCCCAGCGGTACCTCGAGCAGCTGGTTGGCGGCAAGACGCTGACCGCGCAATGCTACGAGCAAGATCAATTCCAGCGCGAGGTATGTGCGCTGATCCTGCCCGACGGCAGTTCGGCCAACCGGGCCCAGGTGGCGGCCGGCTATGCCTGGGCCTATACCGCGCGGCGCGGCGATTACCTGCGCGACAAGGCCATGCCCGAGCTGCAGCGGCAGGCCCGCCAGGCCGGCAGCGGCCTGTGGGGGCAGGCCGGCGCCACCGAGCCCTGGAAGTGGCGTTACGAATGCTGGCGGAACCAGCGCTGCTAGCGGCCTGTCCAACGCGGGTCCCCCGGCCCGGCAGGCTGAATGGGGTACGCGGCCTTTGCTATGCTGTGCGGCGGGCTCGATGCGGGATAACTACACGGAAACGGCTTTATGGGTGCATGGCTGCGGCGGATCTCGATGGCGGTGCTGGTGTCGGCGCTGGCGCTGGCCGGCTGTACCCGGGACCCCATCAACAGTCCCTACGAGACCGGCGCCCTGGCCGAAAACACGCTGTATACGGCTTTCGTCAAGCGTTCGCCCAAGTACCTGGACCCGGCGCGCTCGTATTCCACCGACGAAACCCCGTACACCTACAACATCTACGAGCCGCTGTACGGCTACCAGTACCTGAAGCGGCCGTACGAGCTGATCCCGCGCGCCGCGGCCGCTATCTCGCAGCCGCGCTACCTTGACGCGCAGGGCAACGAACTGCCCCCGGACACGCCCGGCGAACAGATCGCCGAAAGTGTCTACGACATCCCGATCCGCCCCGGCATCCTGTTCCAGCCGCATCCGGCCTTTGCACGCGAGGCCGATGGCGGCTACAGCTACTTTCCGCTGCGACCCGGTGAACTCGACGACAAGTTCTACGTGCCCGACTTTCCCAAGACGGGCACGCGCGAACTGACGGCAGACGATTACGTTTATGCCCTGCGCCGCCTGGCCAGCCCGCGCGTGGCCTCGCCCATTTATTCGCTGATGGCCGACTATGTCGTGGGCATGCAGGACTACGGCAAGCGCCTGCTCGAGCGCGATGCCGAACTGCGGCGCGGCCTGCCGTTCGGCCAGCGCGACCTGCCCTGGCTGGACCTGCGCGAAGACGACGGCTTCGACGGCGTACAGGCGCTGGACCCGCATACCTTGCGCATCCGCATCAAGGGCAAGTACCCGCAGTTCAAGTACTGGCTGGCCATGACGTTCACCGCGCCCATACCCTGGGAAGCGGACCGCTTCTACAGCCAGGCCGGCATGGCGGGCCACGATTTGTCGCTGAACACCTGGCCGGTGGGCACCGGCCCCTACATGCTGGCCGAATCGCTGCAGAACAGCCGGCATGTGCTGGCGCGCAACCCCAACTTCCGCGGCGAACCGTATCCCTGCGAAGGCGAGCCGGCCGACCGTGCCGCGGGCCTGCTGCAAGACTGCGGCAAGCCCACGCCCTTCGTCGACCGCGTGGTGTTCAGCGTCGAGAAAGAGGCCGTGCCCCTGACCGGCAAGTTCATGCAGGGCTATTACGACGTGCCGCAGGTCGAGCGCGGCGAATATGGCGTGGCCATGCTGGTGGCGGCCGGCGATTCCGCCGACAAGGCCGAGCTCTACCGCGACCACGGCATCCAGTTGCCCACTGCCGTCGAAACCTCGAGCTGGTACATGGGTTTCAACTGGCTGGACCCGGTGGTGGGCCGCGGCGATACCCCCGAGCAGCAGGAAAAGAACCGCAAGCTGCGCCAGGCCATCAGCATTGCCTTCAATTGGGAAGAATACGTGGCCGTGTTCGAGAACAGCCAGGCCATGGTGGCGCATGGTCCGGTGCCGCCGGGCGTGCTGGGCTATCGCGAGCCGCCCGCGGGCATGAACCCGGTGGTGTACGACCTGGTCGATGGGCAGCCCCGGCGCAAGTCGCTCGATATTGCCCGGCAATTGCTGGCCGAGGCCGGCTATCCCAATGGGCGCAATGCCGAGACCGGCGCGCCCCTGGTGCTGTACTACGACGCCATGACCGGCGGCGGCTCGAATCCGCAGTTCGACTGGATGCGCCGCCAGTTGGCCAAGATCGGCATCCAGATGGATGTGCGCTCTACCGACTACAGCCGCTTCCAGGACAAGATGCGCCGCGGTACCGCGCAAATCTTCTATTGGGGCTGGGTGGCCGATTATCCCGATGCCGAGAACTTCCTGTTCTTGCTGTACGGCCCCAATGGCAAGGCCAAGCAGGGTGGCGAGAATGCCGCCAACTACGACAACCCCGAGTTCGACCGCTTGTTCGAACAGATGAAGTTCCTGGATGACGGCCCCGAGAAAGAAGCCGTCATCGCCCGCATGGTGGCCATCGTGCAGCGCGATGCCCCCTGGATGTTCGGCTACTTTCCCATGTCGGGCGGTGCCTACCAGCAGTGGGTGGGCAATGCCAAGCCTACCCAGATGGTGCGCAACACCTTGCAGTATGTGAAGATCGACCCTGGCCTGCGGGTCAGCAAGGTGCATGAATGGAACACACCGCGGTGGTGGCCGCTGGTGCTGCTGGCCATCGTGCTGGCGCTGGCGATCTGGCCGTCGTATGTGGCGCTGAAACGGCGTGAGCGGCAAACCGCCTTCGGCGCCAGCGTCCGGGCCGCGCCGCCCAAAAAGGAACAGCCATGACCGGCTACGTCATCCGTCGCCTACTGTACGGGGTGCTGATCCTGATCGGCGTGAATCTGTTCACTTTCATCCTGTTTTTTGCCGTCAACACGCCTGACGACATGGCGCGCCTGGCGATCGGCGGGCAGCGGGTCAGCCCGGAAGCCATCGAACGCTGGAAAGTCGAACATGGCTACGATAAGCCGCTGTTCCTCAATACTCAGGCCCAGGGCACGCAGCGGCTGACCGAGACGGTGTTCTACCAGCGTTCGGTGCCTTTGCTGGCGCTGGAATTCGGGTCTTCGGATGCCGGGCACGACATCGGCCGCGAGATCCGCATGCGCATGGGCCCCAGCCTGGCGCTGGCCATTCCCACGTTCTTCCTGGGCCTGTTCGCCAGCGTGGCGTTCTCGCTGCTGCTGGTGTATTTCCGGGCTACCCGGCTCGACTTCTGGGGCGTGGTGCTGTGCGTGATATTGCTGTCGATATCCAGCCTGTTCTACATCATCGCGGGCCAGTGGCTGTTCTCCAAGGTGCTGCGGCTGGTGCCCTATTCGGGCTTTGCGGGCGGCCTGGACGCCGTCAAGTTCCTGGCGCTGCCGGTGCTGGTGGCGATCGTGTCGCGCCTGGGGCCCGAAGCCCGGTTCTATCGGGCGCTGTTCCTGGAAGAGGTCGGCAAAGACTACGTGCGCACGGCGCGCGCCAAGGGGCTGGCCGAGCGTGTCGTGCTGTTTCGCCACGTGCTGCGCAATGCCATGCTGCCCATCCTTACCGGCACGGTCTCGGCCCTGCCGCTGTTGTTCATGGGCAGCCTGATCGCCGAATCGTTCTTCGGCATTCCCGGGCTGGGCAGCTACACCATCGATGCCATCAACTCGCAAGATTTCTCCATCGTGCGCGCCATGGTGTTCCTGGGGTCGGCCCTGTATATCGTGGGGCTGATCCTGGCCGATATTTCATACACGCTGGCTGACCCCCGCGTGCGCTTCGAGTAACCGCCATGCCCAAGTTCGTATTCTTGTGGACGGATATCGCGCTGTTCCTGCTGGTGGCAGCGGTACTGGGCTACATCTGGCGCGTGCGCGCAAGCCCCACCTTGCGCGTCACCTGGGGCCGGGTGGGCCGCGATGCGCCGGCCATGTGTTCGGCCGTCGTGCTGGCCGCGTTCGTGGCGGTGGGGCTGCTGGATTCGATCCACTTCCGGCCGCAATTGCCGCCCGCGCCTGGCGCGGCGGCCGACGCGCCGCCCATCTATGCCCCGGCGGTTCAGTCGGCCCTGGACAGCCTGCTGGCCGGCTCGGTGCTGGCCAGCCCCGAGAAAACCTATTCCGCGCCATTGGCCGCGCGCCAGTTCACCAAGGAAACCGAGCTCATCGAGGGCCATCCCGTGCGCGATTTTCCCCGCTTGCGCAGCGGCGGCGCCCATCTGGATGAGCCCGACACCCAATTGCTGGGCGACGTGTTGCAGCGCCTGGCCTGGGGGCTGGCCGGCGGTGCCGCCGCCGCGCTGGCGGGCGGGGTGCTGCTGTGCGCCGCGCAGGCGCGCGCGCGCGGCGGCTGGCGGCGCGCGCTGTCAGATGTGGCGCGCAGGCGTACCGATGTGCCCTGGCGCGCCATATGGATTACCTATGCCTTGCTGTGCCTGACCGTGGGGGCGGTGGCCGGCCTGGCCAGCGGCTACCACGTGTTCGGCACCGACCGCACCGGCAACGATGTCCTGTGGCAAGCCCTGAAAAGCGTGCGCACGGCGCTGGTCATCGGCAGCCTGACCACCGTGGCCATGCTGCCGCCGGCCATCGGCTTCGGCATCGCGGCCGGCTATTTCAAGGGCAGGGTCGACGACGCCATCCAGTACCTGTACACCACGCTTACCTCGATTCCCGGCGTGCTGCTGGTGGCGGCCTGCGCGCTGATGATGCAGGTGTATATCGACACCCATCCAGACCTGTTCGACACGTCGGCCGCGCGCGCCGACTTGCGCTTGTTCCTGCTGTGCATGATCCTGGGCCTGACCGGCTGGTCCGGCCTGTGCCGGTTGCTGCGCGCCGAAACCCTGAAACTGCGCGAGCTCGAATACGTGCAAGCCGCGCGCGCCTTCGGCGTATCGAACTGGCACATCATGCGCCGCCACTTGCTGCCCAATGTGATGCACATCGTGCTGATTACCGCCGTGCTGGAATTTTCCGGGCTGGTGCTCTACGAGGCGGTGCTGTCCTATCTGGGCATTGGCGTCGATCCCAGCATGAATTCGTTCGGCTCCATGATCGACAGCGCACGCCTGGAAATGTCGCGCGACCCGATGGTGTGGTGGAACCTGCTGACCGCCTTCGTGTTCATGCTGGCCCTGGTGCTGGCGGCCAACCTGTTTGCCGACGCGGTGCGCGAGGCCTTCGATCCGCGTGCGCGTCACTACCGGCCCGGCCGGCTGGCCGAAGGCGTGGCGCCTGCCACGGCCGAGACCGGAGCCCCGCGATGAGCCGCTCCGATCATGCGCTGTTAAGGGTGGATGGCCTGGATGTGGCCATTGCCGGCGATACCGGCCTGACCCACGCGGTCAAGCGCCTGCAACTGGCCATCGAGCGCGGCGAAACCTTCGCGCTGGTGGGCGAGTCGGGCTGCGGCAAGAGCATGACGGCCCTGGCCTTGCTGCGCTTGCTGCCCGACGCCGGCCGCATCGTGGGCGGCCAGATCGCGCTGGACGGCCAGGACTTGAACCTGTTGCCCGAAAGCGCGATGCGCGGCGTGCGCGGCGGCCGTATCGGCATCATCTTCCAGGAACCTGCCACCAGCCTCAATCCGGTCATGCGGGTGGGCGCCCAGATCCTGGAAACCCTGACCGCGCATACCCCGCTGCGCGGCGCCGCCGCGCGTGCGCGGGCCATCGACTGGCTGCGCCGCGTGGGCATACCCGAGCCCGAGCGGCGCATCGACGACTATCCATTCCAGTTTTCGGGCGGCCAGAAGCAGCGGGTCATGATCGCCATCGCGCTGGCCGCCGAACCGGCCTTGCTGATCGCCGACGAGCCCACCACCGCGCTGGATGTGACGGTGCAGGCGCAGGTGCTGGACCTGCTGGCCGATATCCAGCGCGAGATGGGCATGGCTATCTTGCTGATCACCCACGACCTGGCCGTGGTGCGCAACGTGGCCAGGCATGTGGCCTTGATGCGCGGCGGCGAAATCGTGGAAAGCGCGCCGGCCGATGTGTTTTTCGAAACGCCGCGCCATCCCTATGCGCGCCAGTTGTTCGACGCCATTCCCACCTACGGGAAGCGTGGCCGGCCCTTGGCTGGCGGCCAGGCCGCGGCGGCGGCGGCGGCCGCTCCGGCTGCGGCGCCGGTCGTGCCCGTGCCGCCAGGCGAAGTCGTGCTGGACGTACAGGATTTGCTGGTTCACTACCCGGTGCGCAAGGGCCTGCTGCGGCGCATCGATTCATGGGTGCAGGCCGTCAACGGCGTGACTTTTTCCTTGCGCGCGGGCGAGACACTGGCCTTGCTGGGTGAATCGGGCTGCGGCAAGACCACCACCGGCAAGGCCCTGCTGCGGCTGGTAGAGGGCGCCAAGGTGCGGGGGCGCGCGCAACTGCATGGCCAAGACTTGCTGGGTGCCGGCCGCCGTGAATTGCGCCGCCTTCGGCAAGATATCCAGATCGTGTTCCAGGATCCGTACGCGTCGCTGAATCCCCGCATGCGGGTGGGCGACATCCTGGACGAAGGCATCGCCTCGCTGCGGCCCGACCTGGGCGAAGCCGCCAGGCGCGATCGCACCCGCTACCTGCTGCAGCGGGTCGGCCTGCCCGAAGACACCATCAGCCGCTATCCGCATGAGTTTTCCGGCGGCCAGCGCCAGCGCATTGCCATTGCGCGCGCCCTGGCAGTAGAGCCCAAGGTGTTGGTGTGCGACGAGCCCACCTCGGCGCTGGACGTATCCGTGCAGGCACAGATTCTCGACCTGCTGCGTGAGCTGCAGGCCGAACTGGGTATTGCGTATCTGTTCATCACGCACAATTTCGGCGTGGTGGAATACCTGGCAGATCGCATCGCGATCATGCACGACGGGCGTATTGTCGAAGATGGCGAGGCCGATGCCGTGCTGCATGCGCCGCGGCACGAAATGACCCGCCGCCTGCTGGCGGCGGTACCCCGGCTGGCGTTCGGGCCGGTGCGCTGAGCTGCCTCGGCGCACCGCCAGGCTCAATCGTCCAGCCCTTGCACGTGACGGGTTTCCAGCCATACCCGAGTGTCGTGCCGCAAGGCCTTCAGGCATTGGGCCAGGAAACTATGCACGGTCTCCAATTGCGACGTGTCGAAGTTGCGCGACAACAGCGTGACTTCGCGCGCGATGGCATGGCGTTCAACCAGCAGTGCACGGCACTGCTCATCGACCGGCCGGATCACGATGATTCGGCGGTCCAGCGGATGGCGGCCGCGCTCGACATAGCCGGCTGCTTCCAGCCGGTTGATGAGCGCGGTGGCGCCGCCCGGGCTGATGCCCATCAATTGCGCCAGCTGGCCGGTGGGCAAAGAGTCGAACTCGAGTACCAAGTCCAGCGCCTTGAGGTCGACCAGCGCAATTCCCATCTTTTCGGACAAGGCGGCCTGGCAGGCTGCCGTGTAGGCAGCGAATTGCCGCCCGAGCATCAGTGCGATGTCATCTATCATGCCAGGCCGCGTCTCATCGCTTTCGGAAACTGATGCAGGAGGGCGGCGAAGGTGCATCGCAGAATCCAGGTGCAACATGGGTTCACGCTCCGTTGTCCGCCTATCGGGTTTACTTGGCAACGCCGCCCAGGCCGCCGGTCAGGCCGCCCAGCAAGCCACCGAGCAGGCCGCCATTGGCGCCACCGGTGCTGCCGCCGCCCGAGCCACCGCCCGCGCCCGCACCGCCCAGTCCGCCTGTCAGGCCGGTAAGCAGGCCCGTGACAGGAGCGAGCGGGCCGCCGGCGCTATTGTCGGCACCACCGCCCAGCCCGCCGGTCACGCCGGCCAGCAAGCCCGTCACCGGGGCCAGCAGGCCGCCGTTGGCGCCACCGCTGCCGCCATTGCCCGAGCCGCCGCCGCCCAAGCCGCCCGTCAGGCCGTTGACCAGGCCCGTTACCGGGGCCAGCAGGCCGCCATTGGCACCGGTTCCGCCACCCAGGCCACCCAGCAAGCCGGTTACGGGAGACAGCAGGCCGCCTTCGCCACCCGTGCCGCCCAGGCCGCCCAGGCCGCCCAAGCCGCCGGTCAGCGACGCGACCGCCGCCGTGGCGCTACCCAGCGTGGCGCCCAACGGATTCGGGTTGCCGGAAGTGGCATGCACGACACCCCCCAGGCTGGCAACCGCGTTGCCCAGGTTGCTGAGCACGCCGTTGAGCGGGGTGCCATCGGGCAATTGGCCGTTCACGCCGGCCAGCGTGCCGCCGACGCTGGTCAGCAGGCCGGCAACGGGCGCGCCCAGGCCGGTGGCCGCGCCGACTTGCTGCGTCAGGTTGGTAACCTGGCCCGCGACCGGGCTGACCACGCCGTCCAGGCTCTTGCCCACGCCGCCCAGAGCGGGATTCAGGCCCAGCGGCAGTACGTTGTCCACGGTCGAGCCCACGTTGGCCAGGGTCGGCTCCAGGATGGGCTGGGTGTTGCCCCCACCCAGGCCAGCGGTCAGGCCGCCCAGTACGCCAGTCACCGGATTGAGCAGGCCGCCTTCGCCGCCCAACGCACCGGTCAGCGCGCCAACCGCATTGGTGGCATTGCCCAGCACGGTGGTCAAGGGTTGGGGATTGTCGGGGTTGGCGTTGAGCAGGCCGCCCGCGCTGGCGACCGTGTCGCCCAGGCCGCTGACCAGGCCGCCGACGCCGGTACCCAGGCCGCCGGGCAGGCCGGTGCCCGACACGGTGTCGCCCAGATTGCTGACCGCGCCGCCGACTTGCGTCAACACGCCGTCAACCGGCGCACCCAGGCCGGTAGCCGCGCCAACTTGTTGAGTCAGGCCCGTGGCCGTGTCGACTACCGGCGCCAGGGTCGGGTCGAGCGCCTTGCCGATGCCGCCCAGCGCGCCGCCCAGGTCCAGCGGCGCCACGTTGTCGACTGCCGAGCCCGTATTGCCCAGCGTGGTTTCAAGCAGGCCAGCCGGCAGGGGCGACGGCGGCGGGTTGTTGTCGCCGCCACCGCCACCGCCACCGCCGGGATTGCCGCCAGGGTTATTCGAGGCGTGCTTGGAACCACCGCCGCCGCCGCAAGCGGCAAGGGCCGCGGCCAGCGCGGCCGTGACGGCCGTTCTGACCAGGACGCGTTGAACGCGACGTACATTGGAATAATTCGCAGCCATGATTGCACTCCTGTGGGGGACGAGTCGGCGTCATATGCGCCGGTTATGCCCCTTGAAGCACAATCCATGCCAACTTTTTGAAGCACCTGGAAACCGCTGGAAAATAAGCCGCTTCTTTATGAATTTTGTTTTATAAATCAGTGCCTGAAAGCAAAGTTGAGGACTTTCCGTTAACGGGAAGATCTTAAATTTGGGACGTTGCCCATCGTGCGAATGTTACGGTTTCATGGGTATCAGCGTTACGTTACGGGCGATGTTACGTAACGTTGCGGCGGCCTCGCGCAACTTAGAACAAGTCGTAGAACAGTGAATAGTTGGCGTTGAAGCGCAGGTCGCGGTTGCCGTCGTCGACGGTGCGCGAACCCACGGGCTTGGCCACATTCACGTCGAACAAGTAGAACTTGTCGTCCGTGAAGCGCATGCCCAGACCCACCGAGGAAAGGTGTCCCGGATTATTGTCCTGCACAGTCCGGTTGTTGTACCAGGTGCGCGCATAGTCGACGATGGCATATGGCTGCACGCTGTTCAGGTATTTCCAGCCGACGCCGAATCTGCGGTTGATCTCGGCCGACACGCCCACACCCTTGTCGCCGCTTTTTTCGCCTTGCGGATAGCCCATCCCGAAGCGCCAACTGCCGTACGAAACCTGTTCGGAACTGGGCAGCACATCGTCGGTGTATTGCCCGGCGCCGCTGAGCACCAGCCCGAACTGCGCGGGCAGGGAAAAAGTCTGCCGCAAGTCCAGGTTGTAGCGGGTGAAATTCAGGCTGACGTCGGGTACGCCCGTGTAGCCGTAGTTGGTGTCGACCGTCTTGTCCGCGCCCGCGGCGTTGAAACCCTGCGAGACACCCAGGCCGATTTCGGTGGAACGGCTGGGCAGCACGTCGCGATAGCGCAATTCGGCTGTCGCCGCGCGCACATCCACGTCTTGTTGCAGCCAGTAGTTGTTGCTGCGCCCTTCATAGCGGTCTTTGGCATTGACGGCATATACGCCCGCCGTGGCCGTCAGCGAGCGCCGGTTGTTCAGCAGCAGCGGGTAGCTCAGGCCCACGGCCACGCGGTTATTGGTGACTTCGCGGTCATAGCCCAGGCGCTCGACCGCATCGTCCTGGGGCCGTGACTGGTAATGGTGGGCATCGACATGCAGTGCCAGACCGTCCGAGCCCAGCGGCACGGTGATCTCGGCGGCGATATAGCGCACGTCGTCGCTGTTCAGGGGAATGCTGCTGGTCAGCTTCACCTGTTCGCCCAGGGGCGTCAGGCTGTTGCTGGCCACGTTCACCAATGGCTGCATGCCAGTGCCCAGGTCGGCCACGCCGCCATTGGCCGTGACCGGACGCCGCGTGGCAGCCAGCACCAGTTCCGTGGCGCCATCGGCGCGGCGCGGCAAATCCAGGCTGGGCTGGAACTGTACGCCCGGCACGGTGCGCATCAGGTTCAACACGCGTTCCAGGGTCGGCTGCGTCAGCGGCTTTTCTTCGGTCAGCGGGGCGGCCAGGCTTTCCAGGCGGTCGCGGGCGTTGCCGATATCGCCATCGATCCGTACGTTGCCGATGTAACCCTCGACCACGGTGACGGCGACCAGCCCGTTGGCGAACGACTGGTTCTGCAGCAGCGCGAACGACAGCGGGTAGCCACGATCACGGTACAGCGCCGTGATCTTGTTCACTTCGGCCGCCAATTCGCCGACCGTGGTTTCCTTGCCTGCCAGCGGCGCCAGCAGGGCCGACACCTCGTCAAAGGGCAGCGTGCGCACGCCCGACACATCGAAGTTTCGCGGCACGATGCGCTGTGCCAGGCGTGCCTGAACGGCCTGCTGCTCGGGCGTGGGCGCCTGCAAGGTCGGTTGTGGCTGCGGGGCGCCTGTGTTGGCGGGCGTCTGGATGCGGGGCAGGGCGTCCACCGGGTTGCCGCGTAACGGCCCTTCGGCCCGACTGCTGGGCGCAGCCAGGGCGGCCAGCAGCGAAAAAGAGACGAAAACACCGGTGCGCAGGGAAACTGTCATAGGCCGCTATCAGCAGAGTGTGGCGCCCGCGTAACAGTGCCGGTGTCCGCCAAATGAAACAAAATAAATACTAAAAGTTCTTTATGTTGCCATACGGCTAAATATTTGCGGCTAGTGTAGTAATAAAAATATACAAAAACTAGACATCCATATAGTTCATATGCGCAAATTTTGCCGAAATGTAACGTTTATGCTGCATTTTGTTGGTGTTTTTAGTCACTATGTGGACTTATTGTGCAGATAAGTTAGGATAGTCGGAAATATAAAAATAAATTACGTAATAACCCTAATGCTATTTTGTTGTTATTAGTTGAGACTATTTTGCACGTTGTGCAAACAATTTGATTGAGTTGGTTTCCTGACTATTTTTATGAGACTGCGATCGCGGGGCTCCTTGCCAGCGTAGCTGTTGAGCGGAAGCGTTCATGACCCCAGGTGAAATCGTCCCCTTGTCGTTTGGCGCCGGCTTGGTGATCTTGTCTTTTCTGATCGCGGCTTACGGCGCCTATGTGGCCTTGACGGCAGCAGCGCATATCCGCGCGGCCGTGGCCGACGGCCAGTCCTGGCTGCCTTATGTGGGTATTGCGGCGGTATCGCTGGGTGGGATAGGCATCTGGAGCATGCACTTCATCGGCATGCAGGCGCAGTCGATGCCGTTCGAGGCCGGCTACCAGGTGTGGCTGACCTTGCTGAGCTTCTTGCTGGCCGTGCTGTGTTCCGGCGCGGCCCTGTGGTATGTGGCCCGCGCCCGCTTTTCAGTGGGGCGCTGCATCGCCGCAGGCGTGGTGGCCGGCCTGGGCATCGCCGCCATGCATTACGTAGGCATCGCGGCCATGCGCATCCCGGCCTTGTTCCAGTGGAGCCTGCCGCTGATCGTGCTGTCCGTATTGATCGCCGTGGTGGCAGCCACCGCGGCGCTGTGGCTGGCCTTTCATGTGCAGACCACTTGGCAGCGTGCGCTGGCGGCCACCGTCATGGCCGTGGCCGTCTGTGGCATGCACTACACCGCGGCCGCCGCGGGCGCCATGGTGTGCACCACGCCGCGTGGCTTCACCGGCCTGCAGATCGGCGGCGCCTCGCTGCCGTACCTGGTGTTCGGCCTGTCGATTGCCACGCTGGTGCTGCTGCGCTGGCAATTGCACCGCTCATCGCTGCGCTTTCGCCAGAAGTTGGCGCGGCGCGTCGATGCGCTGATCGGATCCAACGCCGCAGCCGTTCCCGTGGGCGATACATCCACGGGAACGCTGGGGCGTGGGTAGAACCCCGGCGGTGCCGGGGCGGGTGGCGAGCCGCCGCAATGGTGCGGCGTCCGCCGGGGTGGTATGGACATGCAAGTGCATGGAGAGAGAGAAATGAAAGAGCAACTTTTGCGGTTCTGGAACGATGAAGAGGGCGTGACCACGCTCGAGTACGCGATTCTGGCGGCGCTGCTGGTGGCGGGTTTGGGAGCAGTTGTTGTGTCGTTGACGACCGGGCTGGAAGGCTTTTTCGACACCATCACCACCAAATTGAATGGTCTCGCTGGCGGCGGCGCTGAAGGCTGATACCGCTATTGCACAAAGGTGGGTGTGTTGTCCCTAGGGGAATCGTTGTGGTGGGTGTTGTTCATCCTGTGGAGTCTGATGCTGGTGCTCGCCGATTGGCGGCACCGGCGGATTCCCAATGTGTTGGTGGCCGCTGCCGCTTGCCTGCAGGTTTTGTGGGCGATCGCCGCGGCAGCGGGCATGGGATGGCAATACTCTCCGCTCTGGCCGGGATGGGGCATGGCGTTGCTGGGTTTCCTGGTGGCGCTGTTGTTCGTGCCGCTGTGGATGTGCCGTGCAATGGGTGCGGGCGACGTCAAGGTCATTGCGGTCTATGGCCTGGCCTTCGGGCCGGTCCGCCTGGCCTTGGTCTTGGCGGTGGGCAGCCTGCTGGCGGGCATGCATGCGGCGTTGTACTGGATCGTCGCGCACTGGTGGGTTCCTTCCGCAAAACTGCGCAAGGTCCCGTACGCCGCCTATCTGGCCATGGGCGCACTCAGCGTGGCGTATACGCTCTTGAGTTCGCGATGGTCTTCGTAGCGTTCTTCATCGTGCTGTACGGCATCATGATGTTTGGAATGATTTTTACCGCGCAGCAGTCTTTGAACCTGGCTGCGCAGGATGCCGCCCGCAAGGCGCTGCAATGGCAAGTGGGCGCCAATCATATGCAGTTGCGTGCCGATGCCGCTCGCGGCGTCGCGCTGCAGCAAGCCGACTGGATCACGAATGTATCCGGCGCCCAGCTGGGTGTGGCGGTGTGCGGCAGTTCCGGCCCCTTGAGTGTCACCGAAGGAGCCGCGTGCAGCGGCCAGACGCTGGCGAACGACCAGATCGAGGTCATCGTCAGCTATCCGTACGGGGCATTCCCGTTGATTCCCAGCCTTCCCTTGATCGATGGCGCCATGGTGCCCGCCCAATTGCAGGCCCGGGCCTCTGTGCGCTTGAGCGACCTGGCTGTCAACGGGGGAGCATGACATGGCAGGCAGGCAGTCTTCAAAGTTGAACGGCAGCGTCCAGCGCCAGCGCGGCGTGGCGGCCATCGAGTTCGCGATGGTGCTCACGGTGTTGCTGCTGATCTTGCTGGCCATCGTGGGCTATGGCGCCATCTTCTGGGCGCAACAACAACTCTCGGCCGCCGCCGGTGAAGGCGCGCGCGCCGGGTTGCAGGCCCGGTACGCGGGCCAGGCCGATATACAGGCGGTGGCGTGCGATGCGGCCGTGAGTGTGTTCGGCCCGGGCACCAAAGTCGAATGCAACCGCACCGGCACGCTGACCCCTTGCACATGGACAGGTGCAGACGGTGCGGCAGTGGGGTGCATGGATGTGGTGCTGCGCTATGACGTGGCGCAGTGGCCCTTGCTGCAATCCTTCCAGAACTTGCTCGGGTGGGTCAGTGGTGCAAAAGGCGACCGCCTGGTCCCGTCGACGCTGAGGTCCCGTGCCACCATTCAAATCACACAGGAGCCGCTATGACCGGCGTAAGTAAGATTCTCGCCGCCGTCTTGCTGGTGGCAGGTATTGTCCTGGCAGCGCTGGCCTACTACCTGGCCAGCCGGCCCGCGCCGCAGCCCGCTGCCGCGCCGGTTGCCGTCGCGCCGGCACCCGTGGAACCCGCCGTGCCGCAGGCCAGCTATCCGGTCGTGCTGGCCTCCAAGGCGCTTCAGGCCGGCACGCGCCTGGACGCCGACATGCTGAAAGTGCAGCAATGGCCGCTGGCATTGAGCCAGGGCTACGCCAAGCCGGAAGACTTGGTGGGCGAGGTGGTGCGGCTGGACATTGCGGCCGGCGAGCCGGTCACCAACCAGATGCTGGCGCAAGGCCTGGCGCGCCAGTTGCACGCCGGCGAGCGCGCGGTGGCCGTTCCCGTCGACGAAATCGTGGGGGCGGGCAATCGCGTCACGCCGGGCGACCTGGTGGATGTGTTCTTCTCCCTTGAAAAGGGCCAGGAAGTGCAGGGCAGCCAGGTGCGCCTGCTGCAGTCGCGCGTGCGCGTGCTGGCCTATGGCGCGCAATCGATCGACGGCCCGCCGGTCGAGGCCGACAAGCCCGCGGTGCAGCGCCCGGCGGCGACGCCGCCGGCGCGTTCGGCGCTGTTGGCGGTGCCGGTGGACCGCGTCAACGAATTGCTGCTGGCCAGCCGCTCCGGCCGCCTGCAATTGGCGCTGCGAGCACCCGATGACGAAACCTTGCCGGATCGCAACCTGTTCGCGCCACGGCAACCGGTCATGGCAGCCCGTGCCGGCTTGAGCGCCGAGCAGCGTGCCGCGCTCGCGGACGGCCCCAACCGCGCTTTTGCCGGCGACAGCCTGGCACAACTGGATGGCCCTGCGCCGCAGCCGGTCAGGCGCTCTGGTGGCGGCGGATCGGGTCCGGGCGGCGGCCGTTCCATCGAAGTCCTGCGTGGCGACAGCGCACAGCGCGTGCCTTATTGACGATGCCTGCCCCGATATCACCCGGCTATCAATCTTCTATGTCGACTCGGATGAAAACCCGTATGCGCGCCTTCCTGATCTGCTCTGCGCTGGCCGTGGCCGGCGCTTTCTACGGCGCACCCGCGGCAGGCCAGGCACGGCCCGCCCAGCCTGCGCCGGTGGCTGCCGCGCCAGCCGCCGTCCAGGAAATTTCCTTGCCGGCCAAGGGGCAGCAATTGCTGCCTTTGCCCGGCACTCCTACCCGCATCGCCGTCGGCGACCCCGACGTGGCCGATGTGAAGATACTGCCCGCGGCGGCCGGCCGTCCGGCTGCCGTCATGTTGATCGGCAAGCAGGCCGGTACGACCCAGGTGCAGGTCTGGGCCCGCGATAGCCGCACCCCCATGACCTGGACAGTGCGCGTAATAGGTGCGGTGCCGGCCGAACTGGCCCGCCGCGGCCAGGCCGGTGGTGCCGAGGTGGACGTGGCCGGCTCCCATGCCTTGGTGTCGGGCCAGGCGTCTTCGGCGTTGTCGCACCAGAACTCGGTGGCGGCCGCAGCGGCCACCGTGGGCAAGGACAAGGTGATCGACGTGGCCACGGCCGGCACCGGCGGCGTGGTGCAGGTCGAAGTCAAGGTCGTCGAACTGTCGCGTTCGGTGATGAAGCAGGTCGGCCTGTCGATGGCGGGCAGCGCCGGCGGCTGGGGGTTCGGGGCAAGAACCTCGCCGGATGGGTTTTCCATTCCCGGCTCTCTTGCCGGCCGCGGCTTGCTCAGCGACGGTTTCAACCTGTTGTTCGATTCCAATAATTTCGGCGCCACGCTGCGCCTGCTGCAAACCAACGGCATGGCCCGGATACTGGCCGAGCCCACGCTGGTGGCGCTGAGCGGCCAAAGCGCCAGCTTCCTGGCGGGCGGCGAGATTCCCATTCCCGAGTCGGGCGGCCTGGGCACGCAGAACGTGGTGTTCAAGCCCTTCGGTATCGGGCTGACGGTGACGCCCACGGTATTGTCGCGCGATCGCATCGCGTTGAAGGTGGCGCCCGAGGCCAGCGAACTGGATTACGTCAACGGCATCCCTATCCTGAACGGCGAGACCGCCACGCTGATCCCGGCGTTGCGCACGCGCCGCGCCGACACCATGGTCGAGCTGGGTGATGGTGAAAGCTTCATCATCAGCGGCCTGGTCTCGCGCCAGACCAAGGCGTCGGTGAACAAAGTGCCGTTCCTGGGCGAATTGCCCATCATCGGTGCGTTCTTCCGCGGTATCGAATATTCGCAAGAAGAGCGCGAACTGGTCATTGTGGTGACGCCACGCCTGGTGCGGCCGATCGCGCGCGGCGTGGCGCTGCCCCTGCCTGGCGACCGCCAGGAACGACCCGACTCGCTGACCAACGCCTGGGGCTATTACTTGATGGGGCCGGCCGGCGGCCAGCAAGTGCCGGGCTTTTCGCGGTGAAGCACATGAAGGCGTATTCCACAGAACTGGCGGGGCTGCAAAGCGGTATCCGGTTTCTCTTTTGCTCGCAAGGCGATGGCGTGGCCGCACAACTGGTCGAGGCGCTGGGGCCCATGGGGGTGTTGACGCAAGAGTCCCCGTCGGTCGAGCAACTGGGACGCAGGCTGGCCGATATCGATCCCAAGATCATCTTCCTGGATTTCACGCTGGCGAGCAGCGACCCTGGCAAGCTGCTGCGTTCGGCCGACCTGGCCCGCACTCTGGCGCGCGTGGCGCCCAACATTCCACGGGTGGCCGTGGGCTTGCTGGGCCAACCCGAAGGGGCGATCGCCGCGCTGCGCGCCGGGGTGACCGATTTTGTCGATCCGTCGGTGGCACCGCAGGAAGTGCGCGAGGTAGTGCAGCGCTTGCTGGACATGCCCGCCTTCGGCGGCGGCGAGGGCGGTTCGCGCCGCGATGTGCTGCTGATCGGCGCGCGGGGCGGGGTCGGCACCAGCACGCTGGCTGCCCATCTGTCCGGCATCGTCCAGGACCGTTACGTGCTGGCGCAATCCGATGCCAATGGCGCGCGCAAGCCGGCCGACAGCGCCGCCATGTTGCCGTTGGGCTCGCGCGTGGCCTTGCTGGACCTGGGTTGGCCCATCGGCGACGCGCAGTTGTACGTGAACGTGGCTGGCGATTTTGATCTTGCCGAGGCCGCGCGCAACCTGCAGCGGCTCGATGCCACCCTGCTGGGTTCCGCCATGGCGCATACCCGCGACGGGCTCAGCGTGATGGCGCTGCCGCGCGATCCGGCGCAGATGAACCACATGTCGCAGTCCGATTCGCTGCTGGTGTTCGAGCGGATGCGCCAGCACTTCGGCCTGATGGTGACCGACACCGGCGGGTTTTCCAATATGGATTTCGTGGCGGGCCTGGCGCGCAGTTCGCACACCAACTGGATCGTCACCGACCAGAGCGTAAGTTCGCTGGTGGCGTTGTCCGGTGTGCTGCAGGACCTGGAACGGCGCCATGTAGAGCGCAGTTCGCTGGGCCTGGTGGTCAACCGCTATGACGAGCGCTACGGCATGACTGCCCAGCAAATCGCCGAGCGGTTCCAGCTGGAACTGGTGGGCACGCTGCCCGACCGGGCCCTGGCATTGATGGTGTGCACCAACCAGGGCCGCCTGCTGCACCAGGACGCCGAGCGCGACGTGTATGTGCGCGGGGTGCAGGCGCTGGCCGAGAAATTGTGCAATGAAACATTGCATGCTGCCGGACGCGGCAGTTGGCTGGCAACCTGGCTGCCCGGCGTGCACCGGCGCATGCTGATTGCCGAGTAGTGGCCCAGGGTACGCATAGGTATTGAACAGGACCCGACATGATCATGACAGCCACGATTCAATTCGGCCCCGAGGGCGACAAGAGTTTTGTGGGATCTGCCCGCTACCAGGAAGTGAAGTCGGCAGCCTACGAGCACCTGCTCTCGCGCATCGAAGAGCTGGGCGCCGAGTTCGGCCGCTGGGCCCGCGACGCCATCCAGGACTTCGTCGATATCGAAGTGGCCAGCTTCGCGCGCACCCGGCGCATGGCCATCAATGAAGGCGAGATGCGGCACATTGCCGAGGCGCTGACCAAAGAACTGGCCGGCCTGGGGCCGCTGGAAGACTTGCTGGCCGATCCGGCGGTGGAGGACATCCTGATCAACGGCTATGACAATGTCTTCGTGTCGCGCGGCGGCGTGCTGTCGCGCGAATCGCTGGGGTTTTCCGATAACCAGCACGTGCTGCGCATCGTGCGGCGCATCCTGGCGCCCATCGGACGGCGGCTGGATGAGTCCAGCCCCATGGTGGATGCGCGCCTGCCCGACGGCGGCCGCCTGAACGTCGTGATCGAGCCGCTGGCAGTCGACGGCCCCATGGTGTCGATCCGCAAGTTCCGCAAAGATCCGCTGAAGCCGGCCGACCTGCTGACGCTGGGTACATTCAATGAAGAAATCCACCGCCTGCTGAACATGGCGGTGGCCAATCGCTGCAATATCCTGGTGTCTGGCGGCACCAGCTCGGGCAAGACGTCGCTGCTCAATGCGCTGGCATTTTTCGTTCCCGCCAACGAACGCGTTGTCACCGTCGAAGACACGGCCGAGCTGTCGTTGAACCACCCGCACGTGGTGCGGCTGGAATCGCGCCAGGGCGGCTTCGACGGCAACGGCCTGGTCACGATCCGGGACCTGATCCGCAACAGCCTGCGCATGCGGCCCGATCGTGTCGTGGTGGGCGAAGTGCGCGGCGCCGAAGTGATGGACATGCTGCAGGCCATGAACACCGGCCACGAAGGTTCGATGGCCACCATCCATGCCAATTCGCCGCGCGAATGCCTGTACCGTATCGAGATGCTGGCCGGTTTCGCCGGTTTCCAGGGCAGCGAAGACAGCCTGCGCCGGCAGATCGCCAGCGCGCTGGACTTCATCGTGCAGATCGGCCGCCTGCCCAACGGCAAGCGGCGCGTGTTGTCGGTGACCGAAGTCACAGGTATGGGCGATAGCGTTATCGCCACGCAGGAACTGTATCGGCACGAAGTCTTCCTGACTCCGGAAGGCGAAGAGAAAGACACCTGGACCTGGCTGGGCGTGCATCCGCACACGCCCAAGCTGGCCAAGCTGCGCGACGAGCTGCGCGCCAGCGCGGCGGCGCAGGAAGACCCTTCCGGCGGCGGCTTCTGGGGGCGGAGGCGCTGATGGCGGCTGCATGGATATTCGCTGGCCTGGCGCTGGCCATGATGCTGGGGGCGGCGCTGTTGTGGCGTGCTGCCGGGCAAGGCCAACGGCGCGAAGCGACCTCGGTATTCCTGGAGCGCCAACTCAGCCAGGGCCGGCAGAGTGCGCGCGACGACGACGGCGACGCGCGCCAGACCGCGCTGCGCAGCGGCGTCGAACACTGGGACATCCTGCTGCGCTGTGCCGGCATCCCGCAGACGCCCGGCCTGTATATCGGCATGGCGGGCATCCTGTCGCTGGGCATCCTGCTGGCGGCCATATTCGGCGGCCCGGTGTCGGCCGTCGTGGCTGGCGCCATGTTGTTGATTGCCATGTATTTCTATATCTGGCTGCGGGCCGACCGGCGGCGCGGACGCATGTTCGACCAGCTGCCCGAAATGCTGGACACCATGGTGCGCATGATCACCATAGGCAACAGCATGGCGGCGGCCTTCCAGGCGGCCGCGGCCAACACCAATGAGCCGTTGCGCGAAGTGGTCGAAAAGGCGGCGCATCTCAGCCGTTCGACACAAGAGCTCGATGCGGCCCTGGCGCATGTGGCCCGCCAATACGGGTTCGAGGAACTGCGCCTGCTGGCGGCGGTGGTGCGCGTGTCGCAGAAGTTCGGCGGCCGCAGCGATGTCGTGCTGGAACGCATTGCCGCCTTCATGCGCGATGTGGCGCAGGCGCGCGGCGAACTGGTCGCGGCCTCGGCCGAGATCCGCTTGTCGGCCTGGGTGCTTGCGCTGATGCCGCTGGGCATTGCCTGCTACATCATGCTGACCAATAACGCGATGTTCATGGATATGTGGGACGACGCGCTGGGCTTCAAGATGTTGATGGCGGCGCTGGGCCTGCAGGTGGCCGGCTCATATTGGTTGTACCGCATGACCAAGTCCATATGACGGGGCCGACATGGATTTCCTGACCGCTCCTGCCTACTCGGGCTTGCTGGCCGCCGGTGTCCTGCTGGTGGCCTTGGCGCTGTTGATCGCCGCCGTGGGCATGGCCTTGCGGCTGCGCGGGCAGACGCGCAGCATGCAGGTGGTCGAGCAGGCGCTGGCGGGGCGCAGCCCCACGTCCGCCGCCGCACCTGCCAGCCCACCCCAGCCGATCGGCCGCCTGGCTACCCTGGCGCAAAGCACGGATGCGTTGGGCAAGCGCCTGGGCGAAGGCCGTCTGGCCGAATCGTTGTTGCCCGAAGAAGACAACAAGCTGATCGAGCTGGCCGGTTATGCGAATGTGGCCCATGCCCGCGCACGCTATGCCGCAGTGCGCTTCGGCCTGGCGCTGGCCTTGCCGGTGGCGGCGGTGCTGCTGCGCAGGGCGTGGCTGGGCCCGGGTTCGCTGATGGTCATGGTGTTCACCTTGTTGATCGGCTTCGCGGTGGGCTACATGCTGCCCAAATGGCTGCTTGCGCGGCGCGTGAAGGCGCGCAAGCGACAGGCCGCCAAGGAACTGCCGCTGCTGGTAGACCTGTTGCGGCTGCTGCAGGGCGTGGGCCTGTCGGTGGATCAGAGCCTGAGCGTGATCGTCAACGATTTCAAGGCGGTGTTGCCGGTACTGGGCCACGAGCTGGGCGCCGCCACTGCCGTGTATGCACGTGGACGCACGCGCGAACAATCGCTGGCAAGATTGGCGCAGGGGTTCGACAACGACGATCTCGCGGCCATCTGCCGGCTGCTGGTGCAGGTGGACCGCCACGGCGGTGCCGTGCAAGAGCCCTTGAACCGTTTTGCACAGCGCATCCGCGACAAGCGGCGCTTCGAGCTCAAGGAAAAAATCGGTCGGCTGACCGTCAAGATGACCGGCGTAATGATCCTGACCCTGCTGCCCGCGCTGCTGATCGTGACAGGCGGCATGGGCATCTTGTCGGTGCTGCGCGGGCTGTCGCGTATTGCAGGAGGAATGTAATGGGACGCTTGTCGCGACCGTATGGTGCGCTGGCTGCCGTGCTGGGTGCCGTCTTGCTGGCGGGTTGCCAGGGCAACAAGATGGAATCCGCCTGGGAACTGATCCAGCAGCAGCAACAAGAGCAGGCCCTGATGCGGCAGGCCGAAAACGACGTGGACCTTGGCAAGCAGCCCACCGAGCCGCAGCTGATGCTGGCGCTGATTCGCGAAACCCAGGCCCAGGGGCGCTATTTTGCTTCGCTGGCCTACATCGATGCCTACCGGCAGCGCTTCGGCGCCAGCGACCAACTGGCCACATTGCAGGCCGACGCCCTGCGGCGCACAGGCCAGGAAGAGCAGAGCGAGGCGGCCTACCGCAAGCTGCTGGGCGGCGCGCAGGCCGCGCAAGGCTGGCACGGCCTGGGCCTGCTGGCCGGCGCGCGTGGCGATTTTTCCCAGGCGGCGCAAGACCTGGAGCGTGCCGCGCAGCTATCCCCCACGGATGCGCAGATGCTGGGCGACCTGGGCTATGCGCGGCTGCGCGCCGGCGATAGCGCCGCTGCGCGCGTGCCGCTGGGCAAGGCCGCCGAACTCGACCCATCCAATACCAAGGTGCTGGCCAATATGGCTTTGCTGCTGGTGGTCGAGGGCAACGCGATGCAGGCCCAGCAACTGATGGACCGCGCCAATCTGGGGCAGGAAGCGCGCAGCCAGATATTCCAGTTGGCCAGCCAGATGCAGTGGCAGGCGCAGGGCCCGGCGCAGCCGGCAAGTGCGTCGCACGCCACGGGCGCGGTGCGCCAGGTAACGCAGGTGTCCAGCGGACGCGACGTGGTCATGCCCATGTTGCAGCCCGTGATGGACCGCATGATCAACCCGCCCATGGTGCAGTAGGGCGGCGCTGGCCGCGTGGCCCCCGGATTTTCGAACTTGATAGAGACAACCATGTCCCGATACTTTCTTCGTCATGCGCTGGTCCTGGCCGTGGCTCTGCCCTGGGCGGCGTGCGCGCAGGTGAATCCCCCCTTGACGGGAGCGGCGGCCGCGCAACCCGCCGCCGCGGCCACGCAGGCCATGCCCGACCGCCCCGTGGTACGGCAGATGCAAACGCCGATGCCGGCGGTTGCCGCACCGGCACCGGCCGTTGCCGCCAGCACGCCGGCCGCCAGCACCCCCGAGCGCAGCGACGCGATGGGCGATGTCACGCGTGGCCTGCTTGCTGCCCAGGCCGACGGGCGGCGTGCCGGCGGGGCGCTGCCCATTCTGGGGCCCGTGTCCACCGCGTCCTGGGACCGCTACCTGGAAAGCTTCCGCCAGCCGATCCCGCAATGGTTCACCGAAAGAGTCAAGACGGACAGCAAATAGTTGCGTTCTTACCGATACCGGCCAGTCATGAGCCCTTTGCCGCATCATTCGCCCGTACGCGCCCGCCAGCGCGGCTCGATTGCCGTGTCGGCGGCGTTCGCCGTGTTGATCGGCCTGGTGGTGCTGTTGTCGGTACAGGTGGGCTACCTGTTCTACATGAAGCGCGAGCTGCAGAAAGCGGCCGACCTGGCGGCCCTGTCGGCGGCGCAGGTGCTGGTCGCGGGCGACGATGCCTGCGCCGCCGGGGCCTCCCCGACCCTCCTGGCGGCCAAGGGCGCCGCCGTCAAGAACGTGGCGGGCATCGTCGACACCATCGCGGCCAGCGATGTCACCGTCGACTGCAAGTTGTGGGACCCCAACCGGCCGGATGCCGGCGGCATGTATCTATTCGATCCGGATCCGTCCAAGGGCGAGCGCCTCAATGCCGTGCGGGTACGCATCGACAAGGCGCTGGGTGCCTTGATCCCCAGCGTGGTCGGCGGTTGGATAGGCGGAACGCAAGCCAGCGTCGTGGCCGTCGCCGCGGCTTCCAAGCCGACCGCCGCCTTCAGCGTGGGATCGAAACTGCTCGGCACGGAGTCGACGGGTGCGCTGATGAGCCTGCTGCGCGTGGTGGGGGTCGATCCGGATCTCAGCCTGGTCGGGTACGAAGGGCTGGTCGGCGCCACGATCACCCCTGCCGGGCTCTTGCGCGAATTGGGCATACCGGTCACGGCCGACCTGAATGTGGGCGATCTCAATGCACTGCTCGCCGCCAATCAGGTCAGCGTGGGCCAACTGCTCGATGCCGTGGTGAACCTGGCGGGCCATGATGAACTGCTGGGCTTGAATGCGGCGGTGCTCAATGCCATCGGCGCCAGCCTGAACATGGACAGCCTGAACGTCCAGCTCGGCACGGAAGCGGCAGAGGGCGCGATGCGCGGCCTGTTTGCCGCCATCACGGCGCCGACCACGGCGCAAGAGGCGCTGGGCATCAAGCTCGATGCCCTGGGCCTGATCACCAGCGCGATCGGCGTGGCCACGGCCGGCAACGCGGCTGCCATCGATATCCCGGCCTCGGGCCTCTTGAGCGCGCTGGGGCTGGATCTCAGTGTCAAGGCTGCGGTGGTCGAGCCACCGTCCATTGGTATCGGGCAGGCGCGCCATGGCGCAATACCGGGCGCCAGGGCCTATACGTCGCAGATCCGCCTCAACCTGAATATCGGCACCAGTTCGTCCGGCCTGGGCGGGCTGCTGGGCGCGTTGGGCACGTCGATCACGCTGCCCATTTTCGTGGATGTGGTGAACGCGCAGGGCGAACTCACCGAAACCATGTGTTCGGAGCGTCCGCGCAAAGCGGCCGTCGAGGTCAAGTCGGCGGTGCTGGGCGCCTGCCTGGGCAAACCGATTTCCATGGCCGATGCGTTCTCGAAAAAAGACATGTGCGCGACCAACATGAGCGCGGACACGGAATTCGTCCGCTTGCTGGGGGTATCGCTGCTGCATGGCAAGGTGGCGCCGCTATCGATATTGCCCGCGCCGGCAGAGGAAGTCATCGTGGCCGAAGACGGCCCTCCCGTCTCGACTTCGGCCAATCCGCTTGCCCTGGGCGCCACCATCTCGGGCCTGCTTGACGAACTGCTCAGCGGATCGCTCAGCGGCGGGACGCAGACCAAGGTCGACCCGTTGCCGGCCGATACGGCCCAGACCCTGGCCGACAATTACCTGAATCGAATCGGTCCAAGCATTACCGGCACCGAAATCAGCCGGATCAAGAACTGGATGGATACAGACGGGCTGGTCTGGAAGCGCCCGGGCGGCTTGCTGGGGCTGACTTCCGTCACGATGCCCGAAGAATGGGTCGCCAAGGTGGCCTCGTGCCGGTCAGGCAGTACCTATGGCCGGGACTGCGTGCGCGGCAGGCTGGTGTCTTCGCTGCAATCTCCCAATCAATGCGGCCTGTTGAGTTGCATCCTGGATCCGATCGTGGGCCTGCTGCTGGGAACCGGCGATGGCGCCAATGGGCTGTTGCAGACGATCCTGAAGCCGATCGTCGAATTGCTGAAGTTGGTTGCCCCCGCGCTGGATGGCGTCGGCGGCGCGCTGTCGTCGTTGCTGAACACGCTGGGCCTGAACCTGGGGCCGGTCGATGTGCAATTGCATTCGATCGATTGCGGCCAGGTCAGCCTGGTGTATTGACAAGAAAAGTAAGGAAACTCAGAAGGGATGTCCAAGCCTGCAATTCGCGACGATTTCGATCTCTACGTCTGGGAAGGTTCCTCGGATATCGCGGCGCGCGCCGAGCGCTGTCTGGCCGGCATGGACATCACGGTGATGCGCGCCGATGCCGGCACGGCCTTCCCGCCGCCGCGCGACGTCACGCGTACGGCGGTTGCGCTGGTCTCGGTTTCGGTCATGGGCGACAAGCGTTTCAGCGGCCATGACTGGCTGGCATCGCAGGGCATGCCCGTCATCTGGGTGGCGGCCGAAGTGCGCGGCCATGATCCGCGCTTTTATCCGCCCGCGTATTCGCATACGCTGCCGCTGATGTTCACCGCGCCGGAACTGCGCAAGCAGCTCTTTGACCTGCTGGGCTCGCTGGATCGTGCCGACCGCCAGGTCGAACGCCGCGAACAGCCGTTCGTGGCCGTGTCCGAATCCATGCGGGCCTTGCTGGCCGAGGCGCAGATGTTCGCCGACTGCCGCAACAATGTATTGATCCATGGGCAGACCGGGGTGGGCAAAGAGCGGGTGGCGCGGCTGTTGCACGATCGCGCTGCCTGGGCCGAAGGGCCGTTCGTGGCCGTCAACTGCGGCGCCATCCCCGAAGGCTTGTTCGAGGCGCATTTCTTCGGCCATGCCAAGGGCGCTTTCACCGGCGCGGTCGGCGCCCACAAAGGATATTTCGAGCAGGCCGATGGCGGCACGCTGTTCCTGGACGAAATCGGCGACCTGCCGCTCTACCAGCAAGTGAAGCTGCTGCGCGTGCTGGAACAGAGTACCGTCACGCGGCTGGGCTCGACCGTCGCGGTACCTGTGGATTTCCGCCTGGTGGCGGCAACCAATAAAGATTTGCGCGAACTGTGCGCGCAGGACGAGTTCCGGTCCGACCTGTACTACCGCCTGGCCGTCATCGAGCTGTACATCCCCAGCCTGCAAGAGCGGGGCCCGGAAGAAAAAATGGCCATCTTTCGCACGCTGCTCCAGCGCCATGGCGCAGGCGCAGGCGAAATGCCGCCCGGCTGGCTGCTGGAACGCGTGGCCAATACGGCCTATGCCGGCAATGTGCGCGAATTGTCGAACGTGGTTGAGCGCGTGGCCATCGTGCGCCGCCAGTTCCAGGCCTGGGACAGGCCGCGCATCGAGCAGATATTCGACCGGCTGGCGGCCACGCCGGCCAAGGCTGCCATGGTGCTGGCCGCGGACACAGACGATGCGTGGTCGGATGCCGAACGCACCGAACGCAATCGCATTCTGGCGGCCCTGGAATCCCATGGCTGGCGGCGGCAAGACACCGCCCATTACCTGGGCATCAGCCGCAAGGTGTTGTGGGAAAAAATGCGCAAGCTGCGGCTGGGCAATAACCAGGGCGAATTGGCCGAAGGCCTGGCCGAACCCTTGTAGGCGGCAAGGGAAAACAAGCCTCCTGAAATTCTTAATTAATTGGTATAGTTCTGCAACTTTTTCTGGGGAAGGCATGAAAGTCCATCAACTTCACACCGCCTTGCGGGTGGCGGCACTGGGCGTGGCGTTGTCCGGCCTGGCGGCCTGCGCCAGTGCCCAGTCTGAAGCGGTTCGCCCGGCAGTGCAGCAGGTGGAAAGCAAGCAGGCCGGCGACACGCCCGTGACGCCGCCGGCCCCCGCGGCGCCCGCGCCCAATTCCACGGTGGCCGAGCTGCAGTCGCTGATCCAGGGCCGCCAGGTGTCGGAGCTGCGCACCACGTACAACGGCACCTACGGCGCCAGCCTGTTGTTCAAGTCCGACGACCTGACCTACTACGTCGCGCTGTTCCAGCAGAAAGATTTCTGGCGCGTGGTGCAAACGCAATCCGACAAGCAGGCCGAAACCACTTATCGCGCCTTTGCCCAGCAATCGGCCGACCTGGCCGAAGTGGATATCAAGCGTATCAAGCTGCAGGCCGAGTATGCGCGTTCCGAACGCATCCTGGCCGAGCGCAGCGGCCAACTGGCCACGCTGCAGGCCGACCAGTCATTGCGTCGCCAGCAGGAACAACAGGTGGCGGCCCGCCAGGAACAGGCGCGCCAGCAAGCCGCCGCGCTGTCGCAACAGCAGCAGCAATTGCGCGCAGAGCTGAATTCGATGCAGAACCAGATCGATGCCCTGGAAGCCCAGCAGTCCGAGTTGGCGCTCGCACGCGAAAATCCCGCGCCGGCACGCAAGCAAAGCCGCAAATAAAACCAGCGTGGTCGGCAAGAAAAACGGGCCCGGTTCACAGTCCGGGCCCATTTTTTTGATGCGTGGCGCGCAGGCGCGCAGGGGCAAGATCGGCCGGCTATTGCAGGCGATCGTCGTCCAGGATGTCGGGCAGGGTCATGACGTCGATGCCGTCTTCGTTCAGGGCCAGGCGTTCTTCGGTCGTGGCCGTGCCGCGGATCGGGCGTTCGTCGGCATCGCCGGCGTGGATGCGGCGCGCTTCTTCGGCAAAGCGCGGCCCCACGTTTTCGGTCTTGCGGACCATATCGCGTATCTGGCGCAGCACGGCCGCCTGCAGGCGGGCCATGTCAGCCGCGTCGGCCGGTGACTTGGCCTGCTGCGCGCCGGGGGCCGATGCTGGTGCCGCGGCGGGCGCGTGCAGGTGACCCACGTTCAGGTGCGGCGCCGACAGGCGCTTGGCGACCTGGGCCGACGCGCAGACCGGGCACGTGACCAGGCCACGCGCCTGTTGCGTATCGTAGTCGTCATGCGAGCCGAACCAGCCTTCGAAAAGATGGCCCTGGTCGCACTGCAGGTCGAATACTTTGAGCGCCATTCCCGTGCGGAACCCGGATCAGTTCACGCGGCTGCGGTATTCGTTGGTGCGCGTGTCGATCTCGATCTTGTCGCCGATGGCGCAGAACAGCGGCACGCTCAGTTCGTAGCCGGTGTTGATCTTGGCGGGCTTGAGCACCTTGCCCGAGGTATCGCCGCGCACGGCGGGCTCGGTATAGGTGATTTCTCGAACCAGGATGGTGGGCAGTTCGACCGAGATGGCGCGGCCGTCGTAGAAGACGACTTCCACGGGCATGGCTTCTTCCAGGTAGTTCAGCGCGTCGCCCATGCTTTCGGCTTCGATTTCGTACTGGTTGTACTCTTCGTCCATGAAGACATACATGGGATCGCCAAAATACGAATAGGTGCATTCCTTGCGGTCAAGCACCACGACGTCGAATTTCTCGTCGGCCTTGTAGACCGATTCGCTGCCCGAACCGGTGAGCAGGTTCTTGAACTTCAGCTTGACGACGGCGGCATTGCGGCCGGACTTGTTGTATTCGGCCTTCTGGACCACGAGGGGATCCTTGCCGACCATGATCACGTTGCCGACTCGCAATTCCTGAGCGGTTTTCATCGATTAAAAACTCCGGGTGATATAGCGCGCTCGCCGTGCTTGCGCGCAGGTACCGGCTGGCGGCCCGCGTGCCCCGGGAGGGCTGTCAAGTCGAGGCCTGGCTCGACGCGACATGCGCGGCCAAAGGAACTCGGAAAACTCTCTATTCTAGCGTTTCCTGGACATTTCTGCGCAAAAATCAGCCAAGGTGTCCCCTAAATCCGGGCGGGCCGCCTGGCTGGCATCCCAGGCCCGTGCCGCCGCCGCCCAGTCCGCCCACGCGGGGGCCGCCAAGGCGGCCGGCAGGGCCGCGGCGGTTGCGGCGGCAGCCTCGGATGGCCTGTTCCAGGCACGGATCAGGGCCTGGGCCTGCGGTGGGCACGGATAACGAGCCAGCCAGGCATCGAGCTTGTCCAGGTGTATGTCGTCTTGCTGCGGGTAGATCTGCCAGACCAGGGGGCGCGCCGCCCAGGCCGCCCGCACGAACGAGTCTTCGCCACGCACGAAGTTCAGGTCGGCGCACCACAGCAGGCGGTCGAAATCGGGCTGCGCCACGAAGGGCGCGCGGGCGATGCGCAGTTGGCCGCCGGCGCTGTCTTGCAGGCCGGGCGCGATGCCTGCGGGTACCAGCAGCAGGGTGGGGCGCGCCTGGTGGGCCAGGGTCTGCGCCAGCGCGGCGCTGGGCGCGTGCGGGTAGCAGAACAGGGTGGCCAGGCGGCCGCCCGCCTGCCAGTGCGCCAGCTGGCCATCGGCCAGGCCCAGGCCGCGCAAGAAGCTTTCCTGCCGGCCGCGCGAAGCCTGGAACGCGTCGCGTTCGGCAGTCAGCTCCGGTTCGCGCAGCAGCCCACCGGTGGCGGCGGTGAATCCGGGAAAGAAAAAATGCTTGACCAGCCCGTCGGGCCGCTGCGACGGCAGGCCGTGGCAGCTTTCCACCCACGGTTCGGCGCTGAGGTATTCCAGGTTGATCCATACGGGTGGCCGGGCGTGCATCGCGTCGATGAAGCGGGCCGGAGGATCGCAGGCAAAGGCCTCGATGACCACGTCCCCGGGCGCCAGGTCGGGCGGTGTGTCGGTCCAGTGCACGACATCGATGCCGGTATGCACTTGCCGTGCGGCGCCGGGCGCGATGCCGGGCTGGATGCGGGCAAAAGCATGCAGGTCGTCGACCCACAGGCGCACCTGCCAGCCGTGCCCCTGGGCCAGGCGCCGCGCCAGGCGCCAGCAAACGCCGATGTCACCGTAGTTGTCGACGACGCGGCAGAAGATATCGGCCCGCACGGTGGTGCCCTAGTGGAACTGGGCTGGCGCGGTATCGGCGTCTTCGGGCAGTTCGGCGTGCACCAGTTCGCCCAGCGGGTTCGGAAATTGCGGCGCGCCGCAGTCTTCGCAGTAGTCGGCCGGCAGCACGCCGGGAATGCGGCGCACGTCGTGCACACCGTATTCCTTGAGCAGCGCAGCGATTTCGTCGACCGTGTCGGGCAAGTCTTCGTCGTCAGGCTGGTCTTCTTCGCGGCCGTACAGCGGCCAGACGCAGCCGTAGTAGACGTCGTTGCTGTTGCGGGCGGTAAAGCCGATGCGGTATTCGTCGATACGTACGTCGCCGCAGCCGGCCACCACGGCGCGCAATTCGGAAGGCGCCAGGTTGACGGTGCCTTCCAGCCAGTTCACCGCGGCACGCAGCGACAGCGGCCGAACGCGGCGATCGGCTTCACGGTTGCTGATGTAATAGGCGTCGGGCAGCAGGCAGTCGATGCCGCAGCCGGGCAGCAGGGCGGCCAGGGTGGGCTGGGCCTGTTCGATCCATTGCGCCAGGCAGGTATCGCGGCTGTGGCCCGCGTCGCCAGGCTGTTCTTGCCAACGGAATACCGGCGCCCGTTCGGGCACCGCCACGGCGGCCACCACATAGCGCGTGTCGGCCAGCATATTGGCGGTTTCGGTCTCTTCGTTCAGGATGGGCTTGGCGGTCTCGGCGCCCAGGGCCTGGCTGCCCAGGCGCTGCAGCCATTGCCAGGTTTCAGAGAACGTGCGCGGCATCTGGTCGATGCTGACCAGCCAGGGCATCAGGGCTGCGCGCGTGCCTTCGGCCAGCACGTGGCCATGAAGCTGGGCCAGCAGAGCCTGCTGGGCCGGTGCCGCAATCGGGCCGGTAGGAATCGAATAGCGGGTCCAGGCCACCACCGGTGCCACGATCAGCAGCACGTCGTAGCGCTGGCCGTTCTTGTCGATCTGCATCGATTCGGACAGGGTCTCGGCCTGTTCGACCAGTACCTCGTAGGCGCCCGGGTCGCGCTGCGCCAGGTGGTCCAGCGCGGATTCGAGCGGGGCATCCTGGCCGCCGCGCAATAGCTTGGGAATGGCTTCGGCAAGCAGGCTTTCCCAGTATTGGTCTTCGGTCCGGCTGCCGGACCGGTTCAGCGACTGGGCAAGCGCCGCCAGGCGCGACGCGTCGCGGCTCAGGCGGGAAGAAGAGGGGCTGCGGGCTCGGGCCATTGTTTTGTCGCGGGTCCAAAGTAAGGGGGCGGAACCCACTAGTTTAACGCCGGCTGCTTTCGGCCGCGCCCCAGGCGGGGCGCGGTGTCAGTTTAGGCCACCCTCGTCGCATGAAACAGCTGCAACTCGACCGGGGACGCCGCGGCGCCGGCTCCGCCGGTCCGCAGGCGTCGCCCCCTCGAGGGGGATGAGCCCGGACATGGAACAGTGCTTGAGGACTGTTCCATACCTGGCGAATCCGAGCGGCCTGCCAGCCGCGAGGTGGATGCGCGCAGCGCTCGGGGGTGGGCCCTTCACTCCAGCAACTGCCGCAGCACGAAAGGCAGGATACCGCCGTGCTGGTAGTACTCGACCTCGATCGGCGTATCGATGCGCAGCAGCACCTGCACGTCTTGCCTGGAGCCGTCCGGGCGGCGGATGGTCAGGGTGACGTCCTGCATGGGCTTGATGCCGTTTTCCAGGCCGGACACATCGTAGACTTCATGCCCCGTGATGCCCAGCGATTCGACACTGTCGCCGCCCTTGAACTGCAGCGGCAGTACACCCATGCCCACCAGGTTGCTGCGGTGGATGCGTTCGAAGCTGAGCGCCACCACGGCCTTCACGCCCAGTAGCTGCGTACCCTTGGCCGCCCAGTCGCGCGACGAGCCGGTGCCGTATTCTTCACCGCCGAACACCACGGTGGGCGTGCCCTCGGCCACGTATTTCATGGCGGCGTCGTAGATCGACATTTGCTCGCCGGTGGGCTGCAACAGGGTGTCGCCACCTTCGAAGCGGCTGCCGTCGGGCAGTGCGGGGATCATCAGGTTCTTGATGCGCACGTTGGCAAAGGTGCCGCGCATCATGATTTCATGGTTGCCGCGGCGCGAACCGTAGCTGTTGAAATCGGCCTTCATCACGCCGTTTTCCTTCAGCCACTTGCCGGCGGGCGAGGTTTCCTTGATGGAGCCGGCTGGCGAGATGTGGTCGGTGGTTACCGAGTCGCCGAAGATGCCCAGCGCCCGCGCACCGCTGATGGCGGGCATGGCGGCCGGTTCCATGCCGAAGCCTTCGAAGAAAGGCGGTTCGGCAATGTAGGTGGACTCGGGCCAGTTGTAGGTTTCGCCCGTGACGCCCTTGATGTTTTCCCACAGCTTGCCGGGGTTGCTCTTGACCTGGCCGTAGTTGGCCTGGAACGCCTTGGGATCGAGCGCGTGCTTGATCAGCGCCTGCACTTCTTCGGTGGTCGGCCAGATGTCGCCCAGCCACACGTCGCCCTTCTTGCCGCGCCCCACGGGCTCGGTCATCAGGTCGCGCGTGATGGTGCCGGCCAGCGCATAGGCCACCACCAGCGGCGGCGAAGCCAGGAAGTTGGCCTTGATGTTCGGGTGGATGCGCGCCTCGAAGTTGCGGTTGCCCGACAGCACGGCGGAGCAGACCAGGTCATTGCCCAGGATGGCCTCGTTCAAGTCGGGGGTCAGGTCGCCGGCATTGCCGATGCAGGTGGTGCAGCCATAGGCCGCCACATCGAAGCCCAGTTTTTCCAGGTAGGGCAGCAGGCCGGTCTTGGTCAGGTATTCGGTGACCACGCGCGACCCGGGGGCCAGCGAGGTCTTGATGTGCTTGGGCACGGTCAGGCCGGCTTCCACGGCCTTCTTGGCCAGCAGCCCGGCCGCCAGCAGCACGCTGGGGTTGGACGTGTTGGTGCATGAGGTGATGGCGGCAATCAGGATGTCGCCGTTCTTGACCTTGGTGCCCGCGCTGGTGGTGAAGGTTTGCTGCAGCTTGTCGGCAGGCTGGTTGAAGCCGTTTTCCGCCGTCGCCTTGGAATACAGGTCGATGAAGGTATTCTTGACGTTGCCGATTTCGATGCGATCTTGCGGGCGCTTGGGGCCGGCCAGCGAAGGCGCCACGGTGGACAGGTCCAGCGTCAGCAGCTTGGTGTAGTCGATGTCTTTGGCCTTGGGCACGCCGAACATCTTCTGGGCCTTGAAGTAGGCCTCGAAGGCGGCGATTTCCTCGGGGGTGCGGCCGGTGCCGTGGAAGTAATCGATGGTGTGCCCGTCGACCGGGAAGAAGCCCATGGTGGCGCCATATTCGGGCGCCATGTTGCCGATGGTGGCGCGTTCGGCCACCGACAGGCTGGCAGTGCCTTCGCCACAGAATTCGACGAACTTGCCCACCACTTTTTCACGGCGCAGCATTTCGGTAATGGTCAGCACCAGGTCGGTGGCGGTGACGCCGCCGCGCAGCTTGCCTTTCAGTTCGACACCCACCACGTCGGGGGTCAGGAAGTACACGGGCTGGCCCAGCATGCCGGCTTCGGCCTCGATGCCGCCCACGCCCCATCCCACCACGCCGATGCCGTTGATCATGGTGGTATGGCTATCGGTGCCCACCAGCGAATCGGGGTAATAGATGTTGTCTTTCTGGTGCACGCCGCGCGCCAGGTATTCCAGGTTGACCTGGTGCACGATGCCGAAGCCCGGAGGCACCACGCGGAAAGTATCGAAGGCCTGCATGCCCCATTTCATGAATTGGTAGCGCTCTTGGTTGCGCTTGAATTCCAGCTTCATGTTCAGGTCCAGCGCGTTCTTGGTGCCGAAGTAGTCGATCATGACCGAGTGGTCGACAACCAGGTCGACCGGCACCAGGGGTTCGATGCGCTTGGGGTCCTTGCCCATCTTGCCGGCTACCGAGCGCATGGCCGCGATATCGGCCAGCAGGGGAACGCCGGTGAAGTCTTGCAGCACGACGCGCGCCACGACGAACGGGATTTCATCTTCGCGCTTGGCGTTGGCTTGCCAGCCGGCCAACTGCTTGATGTGTTCTTCGGTGACTTTCTGGCCATCGCAATTGCGCAGCACCGATTCGAGCACGATGCGAACCGACACAGGCAGACGCTGCACGTCCACCCCCAGGGCCTTGCCCAGGGCAGGCAGGGAATAAAACTGACAGGATTTATTGCCGATCTTGAAATTCTGGAGGGTGTTGTACGTGTTGTGCGGCATGATGAAGACTCCGTGGGTTTGGGTCCGCGTAAAGCTGCCATTTTCTGGCGTTTTGGCGCGCTTGTCATTGTATGTGAGACAAGATCACCTAAGTCCGAATGTCTTATATCTTATATAAGACTTGAATGGCCCGTCAAAGTTCCCGCGGCGACGGCGCAAGGCGGCTCAGGGCAGGGCATCGAGCCGGTGGTCCAGCGCTGGCGTATCGGGCAGCGACAGCCCGAATTCGTCTTGCAGCACCGCGCGGATCGCGGCAGTGCTGGCCAACCGGCGCTTGATGCTGGGGCCGCCCGGCCGGTGCTCGGTGAAATCGCGGTTTTGCAGCGCCAGCCGGCCGTGGACGATGGGCCGGGCCGCCACCAGATTCGTTACGAAATGTGAAGCAGGGTTGGTGGACAGGTAATAGTTGCTGACTTCGTAGTCGGCCTGGTAGGCCGGTTGCAGGTCGAAGCGGTACAGCGTGCGCCAGGTGTCCTGCACCAGGCTTTGCAGGCGCCACGTGCCGGCGTGATGTTCCAGCCGGAACGGGCCATGCGGCGTGTCCTGCGCGATGCCGGCCTGCAGCCGCAGCACGCCGGTGGGCGTCTGGCCGCCGAAGCCCACGTCCACGATGCACGGGCCTTCATCCAGCAGCACCGCCAGCAGCATGTGGGAACGCGGGGTAATCGCATCTTCCGGGCGGTTCCAGAGCACGCGCGCCGACAGGTCCTCGACCTGGAAACCCAGCCTGCGCAGCACGGCACCGAACAGCAGATTGTGCTCATAGCAATAGCCGCCGCGGTTTTCCCGCACCAGTTTGCGCTGGATATCGTCCAGGGCCAGGCTGACCGGCAGCCCGGCAAACGGGTTCAGGTTCTCGAAGGGGATGGCCTGCACGTGATGCAGCACCAGGGCTTGCAGCGCCCCGCGCGTCGGCGCGGCGGGCGCGGTTGGCAGGCCGATGCGGGACAGGTAGCCGGGCAGGTCGACGGAAGCGGGCATGGGCAACCAGGATGCAGGCGCAAAAAGCCAGTGTATTCCTGCCGGGCGCCATCATCGGCCGGTTCACCCCATGGACATAGGCGCGCCAACGTGCTCGCGCACCGCCGCGTCACAGGGTTATCCCCTGTGGCGGGCCCGGGCTTATTGATCCATTATTTTTACTATAGAAGAAAATATTTTACCTGGCTGAAAAATAAAGCCGTCCTGCCCATAACCCTGCCCATAACCCTGCCCAGGTCCCGGAGGCCCGATGTTTCGCGATGACGACGAACTGACCCACGAACAGCGAACGCTGCGCGATAGCCTGGTGCAGTATCTGCGGCGCGAGGTCACGCCTGCCGTTTCCGCATTCGAGGCAAAAGGCGAGTTCGACTGGACCTTGCCCAAGCGGCTGGCGGACTTCGGCCTCTTGGGGGGCTTTCTGCCACAAGCGCGCGGCGGATTCGATCTGACCCACCTGGACTACGCGCTGCTGATGGAAGAGGCGGGTTATTGCTGGCATAGCCTGCGATCCACCTTGAACACCATGAACATGGCTGTGCTGCTGCTGGATTCGCTTGGTACGCCCCAACAAAAAGAACGCTATCTGGCCCCTCTGCTGGCCGGCGAGTTGCGAGTCTGGATCGGCATCACCGAGCCGGACCATGGCTCCAACGTGGCGGGGCTGGAAACCCGGGCCCGGCGTGAAGGCGACCACTACGTCATCAACGGCAGCAAGATGTGGATTACCAACGGCGCCATTGCTGAACTGGGCATCTTGATGGCGCGCGTCGTGCCCGGCGCCGACGGTGAGCCCGGTGGCATCACCGCATTTCTGGTAGACCGCGGGCAGACTCAATTCCGCTCGCGGCGCCTCGAAACCATGATCCTGCGCTCGACAGTGACATCCGAGATGTCGTTCGAGGATGCCCAGGTGCCGGCCGACAATGTGCTGGGTAATGTGGGGGAAGGACTCAAGGCTATTTTGCGGGGATTGAACTTCGGCCGTCTGGCGGTGGCCGCGGGCGCGGTGGGGGCGGCTCAGGCTGCACTGGACCTGTCGATCGACTACGCGCGAACGCGCAAGCAATTCGGCCAGCCCATCGCCAGCTTCCAACTGGTGCAAAAGATGGTGGTCGACATGAAAGTGAAAACCGACGCGGCGCGCCAGCTTTGCCGGCGGGCCGCCCGCGCGCTGGACCGCGGCACGCCGGCTCGCATGGAGTGCTCGGTGGCCAAACTCTATGCGGCACAGGCCGCCCACGAAGTCGCCGATCTGGCGCTGCAAGTGCACGGTGGCATGGGCTACAGCAAGGAATACCCCATCGAGCGCATCTTTCGCGATACGCGGGGTGCCGTCATCCCCGAGGGCACCAGCGAGATCCAGACCCTGATCATCGGCCGCGACCTATTAGGTATTTCAGCTTTCGGCAGCCCGCCGGCCTAGTTCGCCCGGACCTCATGACAAATCTCTCACCGCAAATCGATCCGATCAAAGGAGACCCTTGCATGTCCGATCGCCTGTCCGTATTGGCCGAGGGATACACCCTCTACTTCGATGATTTCACCGTGGGCGACAGTTTCACGACTTCCGCGCGCACCATTACCGAGGCCGACGTGGTGAACTTCGCCGGCCTGTCGGCCGATTACAACTCTCTGCATGTGGATGCCGAATTCGCGGGCCGGACCATGCATGGCGGACGGATCGCCCACGGTCTGCTGGTGCTGTCGATCAGTTCGGGGCTGTGCACGCGGCTGCCGCTGATGAAGTATCTCGAACCTTCGATACTGGGGCTGAAGAACCTGGAATGCCGCTTCATGAAGCCGTGCAAGCTGGGCGACACCATTCATGTGCGGTTGGGTATCGCCGACAAGGTCCCGGGCAAGAAGCCGGGCCGGGGCACCATCGTGATGACGCGGGTGGCCGTGAACCAGCAGGGCGACGACGTCATGGAAAGCACCTGGCATCTGGTGGTCAAGACGCGCGATACGCAACCGACGGCGGGAGAGAAAGCATGAAGCAGGCGGCGGCGTGGCTGTTGGGCGGCCTGTTGCTGGCGGCAGCGGGTTGCGTGCAGGCGCAAAGCTACCCCGCGCGGCCCTTGAAGCTGATCGTGCCCAACGCGCCTTCCGGTTCTACCGACCTGGTGGCACGGGTCATCGCCGACAAGCTGGCAGGCGAACTGGGCCAACCCGTGGTGGTCGAGAACCTGGCTGGCGCCATGGGGTCCATCGGCCTGCAAGCGCTGGCGCGCGCACCAGCCGATGGCTATACGCTGGGCCTGGGCACCATCGGCACGATAGCCATCAATCCGGTTGTCAACGCCGGGCTGGCCTGGGACCCCATGAAAGACTTCGCGCCGGTGGGGCTGATCGGATCGACTCCCTTCGGCGTGATCGTCAATCCATCGTTGCCGGTCGATTCCATACAAGCGCTGATCGAGCTGGCCAAGCAGAAACCGGGCAAGCTCAACTACGCTACGGGCGGCGTGGGGGGCTCGCAGCATGTGGCGACAGAGTTGCTGATGCAGATGAGCGGAATCAAGATGGTGCACGTGCCCTATAAGGGTAGCGGGCCTGCGCAGGTCGACCTGATGGGCGGCCATATCGATCTCATGATCGAACCCGTGGTGTCGGCTGCCGGGCACGTGAAGGCTGGCAATGTCAAACTGCTGGCACTGACTGGCGCAGAGCGGTCTCCGGAATTTCCCGACGTGCGGCTGGTGGCGGATACGCTGCCGGGCTACGACGTCAGTGCCTGGTTCGCCTTGTTCGCTCCTGCGGGCACGCCCGACTCGGCTATCGCCTTGTTGAACCGCGATCTGCAGCGCGTATTGCGGATGCCGGACGTTATACGAGTATTGACTGGAGCGGGTTTCACGATCACGCCGTCCACCCCCGCAGAGCTGAGGGATTTTCATGAAAGCGAAGTGTCGAAATGGCGCAAGGTTGTCAAGACAGCCGGTATCGCGCCGGATTGAGCGCCGCGTCAGCCGACTTCGGTGCTCAAGTTGCGCAGGGTAGCCAACAAGGCCTGCGCGTGTGCCTGCAGCCTGGGCTGCATGCGCGACAAGGGGCCGGCGATGGCCACGGCATAGTGTTCGCCGCCAAGCAAAATGCCGCGGGCAACTGCCATGACGTCATCGACGCTTTCGCCATGGGTAAGCTGCCAGCCGCGCTCGAGCCCTTCGCGGATGTTGGCGAGCAGGGCCGATGCGTCGGTGTAGGTATGGCCCGTGATGGGCTTGAGCGATAACTGGGACACGAAGGCGGTGCGCTCTGCTTCTGGCATCTGTTCCAGCAAAGCCTTGCCCAGCGCGCTGGAGTGCAGGTCGCGCAGTGTGCTGACGCGGGCGCTGAAGCGGATGGTCTGCGAGGTTTCGTAGACGTCCAGGTAGATGACATGGTTGCCCAGGCGCTTGCCCAGTACGACGGTTTCGCCGCACTGATCGCAAAGGGTCTGGAGAAACGGAGAAATGATCGCAATGACGGGATTGTTGGCCAGCAGCGTGCTGGCCAGTTCGAACAGCAGCTTGCTGGGGTAATGCAGGCGATGCTGGTCGAAGGTGGTGAGGTAGCCGCGCGAGGTCAGCGTTCTTAGCAGCACATGGCAGCTGCTGACTGGCATGTCGATCTCTTTGGCGGCTTCCGACAGGCTCAACGGGCGCTTGCTGCGGGCAAATGCCTCAAGAAGATCCAGCGTGCGATCTGCGGCCTTTACGCGTTTGATTGTGGTCATCAGGTCTTACAGGAAAGGAAAACACACGGCTTCACGGGCAATGCATTGAACCATTGGCTGGAAGCTGGATTCTAGATCAGGTTGCTTGCCGATATGGCAGGCAAATTAATCGAAGGAGAGGCTTTTGAACACCAAGCTCGATAACAAGGTCGTCGTGATCACGGGTTCTGGAAACGGCATCGGGCGCGATATGGCGCTGGAAATGGCTCAGGCCGGCGCACGCATCGTCGTCAATGATCTGGGCACGACAGCCAAGGGCGAAGGCCAGAGCGCCGACCCTGCGCAGGCCGTGGTGGAAGAGATCAGGAAGCTGGGCGGCGAGGCTGTGGCCAACACCGACAGCGTGGCCGAGTGGCCGTCGGCCAGCCGCATCGTCGAATGTGCGCTCGATCATTATGGCCAGGTCGACGTAGTAGTCAACAACGCCGGGTTTCTGCGTGACCGCTTCTTTTTCAATATGGATATCGAGGAATGGCGCGGCGTGCTGGATGTGCACCTGAACGGGTCCTTCTATTGTTCGCGTGCCGCCGCCCCGCACTTCAGAAAGCAGAACGGCGGCAGCTATATCAACATGACATCGACTTCCGGGATGATCGGCAATTTCGGGCAGGCCAATTATTCGGCGGCCAAGGCTGGCATCCTGGCGTTGTCGAAATCGATGGCGCTGGATATGCACAAGTACAACGTCCGGTCCAATTGCATTTCGCCCTTTGCCTGGAGCCGGCTGATCGGCAGTATTCCTACCGACACTCCCGACCAGCAGGAACGCGTCGAGCGCATGAAGGTCATGGAAACCCGCAAGATCGCTCCCCTGGCGCGCTTCCTGGCCAGTGATGCAGCAATGGACATCACAGGCCAGATATTTACCGTGCGTGCCAATGAAATCTTCCTGATGAGCCAGAGCCGGCCGCTTCGTTCGGTGCATGAATCGACTGGTTGGACGGCTGACACCATCGCCACGCACGCCATGCCGGCGCTGCGCAAGAGTTTCTATCCGCTGGACCGGACGCAGGATGTCTTCGACTGGGATCCTCTCTAGCCGTCGCCGGCGGCACCTATCTACAAAACAAATCAGGGAGACAACATGAGCCTCATTCATCGTTTCAATCGACACGCTTCGGCCCTGGCGGCCGCGGCGTTGCTATACGCTGCCGCGGCTCCCGCGCTTGCCGCGCCGAGTGCGGCGTTCCCCAGCCAGCCTATCAGGATCATCGTGCCGTTCTCGCCAGGGACGGGCAGCGATGTGTTTGCCCGTACGGTGGGCGATCGCATCGGGCAGGAAACCGGGCAGCCCGTGGTGATCGAGAATAAGGTGGGCGCCAGCGGCGTGATCGGCACGATGGCCGTGGCGCGTGCTCCCGCCGACGGCTATACCATCTTGATGGTGGCCAATCCATTCGTCATCGCGGCCGGCGCCGACAAGAACCTGCCCTACGATCCCTTGAAGGACTTCGTGCCGATTGCCAAGGTGGCCACGGTTCCTATCGCCCTGACCATTTACGCCGGGCTGGGCATCAACACCGTCCAGGAGCTGGTGGCCTATGCGAAACAGAACCCCGGCAAGCTGAGCTTCGCGTCGTCAGGGGCCGGTACGCCCAGCCAGATCGAAATGGAGATCTTCAAAGACGTCGCAGGCATCGATATGGTCGAGGTGCCATACAAGAGTTCGTCGCAGGCGCTGACCGACGTCATGAGCGGCAACATTGCCATCTATCCTGCCGCCATGCCGCTGGCGCTGTCGCAGATTGATTCGGGCCGCATCCGCGTGTTGGGGCTGTTCTCCGACGAACGCTCGAAGGCCATGCCGCAGGCGCCGACGGTGCCCGAAGCGCTGGGCAACCCCAAGGGCTATGTGGCGACGCCGCTGTGGTACGGCTTTGTGGCGCGAGCGGGTACGCCGCCGCAAGTGGTCGAGCGTTTACGTGAACTGGTGCTCGATGCCATGGCGTCCAAAGAAGCCAGCGGGCGCCTGATTTCCCTGGGTGCCCAGCCGGTCAGCCCCAGCAATGCCGAGTTCAGCGAACAGTTGCGCGCCGAGCGCGACCGCACTGTGACGGTCACCCAAGCGCTCAGTATCAAGTAATGGCCAAGCGCAATCGACGCATCTATCCAGCGGCCCCGTTCCTGGACGACCTGCGGGTGGGCGATGTGCACATCAGCTACGCCCGGACAGTGACCGAAGCGCATGTGGTCGGTTTCGCCGCCTTTGCAGGTATGCAGATGCCGCTGTTCATCGACCACGACCATGCTCGCCGGGTCGGCTCGTTCGGTTCGCCGATCGCGCCCGGTTTCCTGACGGCATCGTTGTCAGGAGGCATGCTGGAAAGCGTGTTGGGTACCAATGTGCTGGCCGGGCTGGGCATGGATACGTTCGTCTTCAAGGTGCCGGTGCGCCCTGGCGACACCTTGCACGCGGAAGTGCATATCCAGGACAAGCGTCCCACGCGGGACCCGGGGCGAGGCGTGCTGACGCTGGGCATCGAAGTCGTCAACCAGCGTGCCGAGATCGTTCTGAGCTACCAGGCCAAGGTATTGATGAAACAGCATGAACCGGAACACAAGCAAGGAAAACTCAGCCATGACTGATGCCAACCATCGCGCGCAAGCGCAGCGCAACGACGGTCCTCTTAGCGGGGTGAAGGTCATCGATCTGACCACTGTAGGCATGGGGCCGTATGCCACTCAGATTTTTGGCGACATGGGGGCCGAAGTCATCAAGGTCGAGCCTCCCGAGGGCGACATCTTCCGCCATGCATTGCCGACCCGGTCGCCGCGCATGGGTGCGCCGTTCATGAACTTCAACCGCAACAAGCGCAGTGTCTGCCTGGACATCAAGCAAGAGAGCGACCGTCGCGCCCTGCTCGAGCTGGTCAAGGAAAGCGACGTCTTCATTTCCAATATCCGGCCCCAGGCCTTGGCGAAACTGGGCTTGGACTATGAGGCATTAAGCCGGCTGAACCCGCGCTTGATCTACTGCTCGGCCGTGGGGTTCGGCCAAGACGGGCCGTACGCCGGCAAGCCGGCGTTCGACGACATTATCCAGGCCTACAGCGGATTGGCCGCGGTGCAGGGCACCGGCAACACGGGCGGGCCGGCCTACATGCGCACGCTGATCGCCGACAAGGTGACGGGTTTGACGATTGCCTACGCTATTCCCATGGCCTTGTACGAACGCGAAAAATCGGGCCTGGGCCAGGCAGTCGAAGTGCCCATGTTCGAGACGCTGGTGTCGTTCACCCTGATCGAGCATCTAAGCGGCGAAAGCTACCTGCCGGCCATCGCCGGCATGGGTTATGAACGTATCCTTGCCCGCAATCGCAAGCCTTACCGTACCCAGGACGGCTACATCAGCATCCTGCCTTACACCGATGCGCATTGGGCCCGATTCTTCAGGATGGCCGATCGCGCGGATCTCATCGGCAATCCGACTTTCGCCACCACCACGGCACGCAACCGCAATTACGACGCCCTGTACGGCGAATTGATCGATATCGTGGCTACCAAGACCACCGACGAGTGGGTGCGCCTGCTGGACGAACAAGATATTCCGGTCGCGCGCGTGAACACATTGCAGGACGTGCTGGACGATCCGCATCTGGCCGCCGTGGATTTTTTCAAGACCATGGAGCACCCCACCGAAGGCACTGTACGAGTGACGGATATTCCGGTGAAAATGTCACGCACCCCGGGCGCGTTGCGGCACCCCGCGCCGCCGCTCGGCGCCGACAACGAAGAACTGCTGGGCCGGGCAGCCCTGGAAAAGTAGCGCCTGCAATGCAACGACTGCCCAGTTGCCGCTTCGCAGGTCATGCCACTTGCCGCGCCGCCGTCATCTGCCGGTTCACCAGATGCGCGTAGGCGCCTCTGCGCCGCAGCAACTCATCATGGGTGCCCGATTCCACGATGCGGCCGCCATCGACCACCGCGATGGTATCGGCCTGGCGGATGGTGGACAGGCGGTGCGCGATGATCAGCGTGGTGCGGTGGCGCATCAGTTCGGCCAGGGCCTGGTGCACCTGGGCCTCGCTGATGGCATCCAGGTGCGAGGTCGCCTCGTCCAGGATCAATACCGGTGCGTCGCGCAGGAAAGCGCGCGCGATGGCGATACGCTGGCGCTGGCCGCCCGAGAGCGCCACGCCGCGCTCGCCCACGCGGGTGCGCAAGCCATCTGGCAGGTCGGCCACGAAGTCGGCCAGCGCGGCGCGCGCGATGGCCTGGTCCAATGCATCGGCGCTGGCGTCGGGGCGGGCCAGCCGGATGTTGTCTTCCAGCGTGCCATTGAGCAGCCAGGTGTCCTGGGCCACCAGCGCAATGCGGCGATACAGGGCGTCCAGTGTCAGGTCGGGCAGGCTGATGCCGCCGATGCGCACGGCGCCTTGCTGCGGATCCCAGAAGCGCAGCAGCAGGCTGGCCAGCGTGCTCTTGCCGGCGCCTGACGGGCCGACCAGGGCCAGGGTGGCGCCGGCGGGCAGGTCCAGTGCCACCTCGCGCAGCGCCGGATGCTGCCGGCCCGGATAGGTGAACGTCACATCGTCGAAGGCCAGCGGCAGGCCGGCGGCATCCAGGGGCGGAGCCAGCGTGCCGCCGGTAATTTGCACCGGTTCGTCATGGATGGCGCGCAAGCGGCGCGTCGAAGCCAGGGTATCGGCCAGTTGCCGGCTGACCTGGGCGATCTCGGATACCGGCAGGAAAGCGGCGACCGACAGCAGCACCAGCAGCGGCAGCAGGCCCGCGGCCAGGGCCCCTTGCGCGACCCACCAGGCGCCCACCGCCGCTACCGCCAGGCCGCCCAGGCCGGTGGCGATTTCCAGCAGGGCGCCCTGGCGCGACAGGTCGGCCAGCAATGCCAGCCGCACGCGTTGGTAATCGTGGGCAATTGCCAGGAACGCGGCGCGCCGCCGCCCCGTGGCCGAGAACGCCACCAGGTCTGACAGGCCCTGGATGGTTTCCGAAAGATGGGCGCTGAGCAGGCCCAGCGCCTGGCGTGCGCGGCTGCCTTGCGCATCCACGCGCGCGCGGCTCAGCCACGGCGAGGCAGCTGCCCACAGCAGGAAGGGCAGCAGCGCCAGCATCAGCGGCCATGCCGTGATGCCCAGTATGGCCAGCACCACTGCCGGCACCAGCACCGCCACGAAAGCCGGCGCTACCGTGTGGGCGAAGAAATATTCGATGGTCTCCACGTCTTGCGTGGCCAGGCCGACCAGGTCGCCCGCACGCCTGCGCAGCAGATAGGCCGGCGCCAGGGCTTCCAGCTTCTGGTACAGCGCGATGCGCATTTCGGCCAGCAGTTCGTAGGCAATGGCATGGGCCAGCCAGGATTCGATCCAGTGCAAGGCCGCCGCCGCCACGGCCACCACGAACAGGCCTGCCAGCAAGCCGTCGAACGGCTCGCCGTTCTTCAGGCGGGCGATGACCAGGGCGCCCAGCACCGAGACGCCGATGAAGGCGGCCACGCGCCCGACGCCGCTGGCCACGGTAATGGTGAATTGCCGCTTCCAGGGGCGGATGATCTGCATCAGCGTCTGCAGCACCTGCTGCGTGCCGATGTGACGTGCTTCGGCTTCCAGCGGCATGGGCACGGGGCGGCCGTCGGTGGCGCGGGATCCGGAAGGCATGGCGTCGGACGCGGCCGGCAGCACCGAGGCGTGTGCCGTTGCAGTGTCCTGCTGGCCGCCCATCAGGCGCCGGTACAGGGTGTCGCCCGCTATCAGTGCGTCGTGCGTGCCTGCCTCGACAATACGGCCGCCATCCAGCACCAGGATGCGATCGGCGTTGATGACGCTGGACAGGCGGTGCGCCAGCACCAGGGTCGTGCGGCCGCGGCTGAGCCGGTCCAGCGCCTGCTGGATCTCGGCTTCGTTCTCGGCATCCACCGATGACAGGGCTTCGTCCAGGATCAGGATAGGCGTGTCGCGCAGCAGCGCCCGCGCGATCGCCAGGCGTTGGCGCTGGCCGCCCGATAGCTGCATGCCGCGCTCGCCCAGCATGGTCTGGTAGCCCTGCGGCAGCGCCATGATGAATGTGTGCGCATTGGCCGCCGCCGCGGCCGCGTGCAGTTGATCCGGCGTGGCGTCGGGCCGCGCCAGCAACAGGTTTTCTTCGACCGTGCCGTGGAACAGGGTGCTGTCCTGCGCCACCAGCGATATCCGCGCGCGCACGGTCTCGGGGTCCAGCGTGCGCAGGTCGTGGCCGTCGATCTCGATGGCGCCGGCCTGCGGGTCGTGCAGGCGCAGCAGCAGGCGCACCAGGGTGGATTTGCCCGAGCCGCTGGGCCCCACGATGCCGACGCGTTCGCCGGGCCGTATGTCGAAGCTCATGCCTTGGTGCGTAATGCTGCGCCCCCCGGGATACGAGAACGCCACGTCCTTGAAGGCGATAGACAGGCCGCCGGCTGCCGCGGCCGCCGGCGCGTGGCTGCCGCCTTGTGGCGCGGAACTGGTGGCGTCGAGCAGGGCGCGCACGCTGGCCGCGGCCGATTGACCCATCAGGCCTTGGTGCAGTACGGCCCGCATATCGCGCAGGGGCCGGAAGATCTCGGTGCCGGCCATCAGTACGACCAGCAGCGCGGCCAGGGTCATTTCACCTTGCGATACGCGCCACGCACCCAGCGCCAGCGCGGCCGCCGCACCCACCGTAATGCCGATGTCGGTGGCAAAGCGGGCCGATACTTCGCGGCCCAGTACCTTGAATGTATTGTCGGACAGTGCCCGCGCGCGATCGGCAAGGCGGTCGCCCCATGCGCGGCTTTGGCCGAACGCCTTCAGCGTAGGCAGGCCCTGCATCGCATCCAGGAACTCTTCGCCGAAAGCCTTGAAGGCCTGGGCACGCTGCCGCGATGCATCGCGATGGCTGCGATGCGCCACCAGCGGCAGGATCAGCGTGACCAGCGCGGCCGCCATCAAGACCAGTGCAACCGGCCAGTCCCACCAGGCGATGAAGGCAAAGATGACAAGCGGCGCGCAGGCCGCAATGAACAACTGCGGCAGATAGCGTCCGAAGAAGCTCTGCAGTTGCTCGACGCCGTCGATCACGGCCAGCATCACGCCGCCGGTGCGCTGCCCGCCAAACCAGGCCGGCCCCAGCTCGACGATCTTGTCGTATAGCTGGGCGCGCAGATTGTTCTGGATGCGGGCCGCATTGCGGTTGGCCAGCAGGTTCAGCGCATGTTCGAAGGCACCGCGCAGCAAGATGGCCACGGCCGCGCCGGCCAGCGGCCACCACAAGGCGCTGCCGCCCGCGCCCGCGAACAGCCGTGCCAGGAACTGGGCCAGCAAGACAAAGCGCGCGATACCCGCCGCCAGTCCCAGCAAGCCCAGCAGCCCGCAAACCAGCATGCGCAGCCGCACACCGCGCGTCATCGCCCAGAGCGTCGAATCAAAATACATGGTGCCTCTCTCCCGTAGCCAACAGGATAGCGCAGCATGCGCCGTGATTACCCGGGCTGTTGCCAGGTGTCAGGCTCCGAAGGTGCCTGACACCATGGTGTGCCACAGCTGTCTCAGTCGTATAGTGTCAGGCACCCTGCGGGAGCCTGACACCTGGCAAACCCCCGCAGTCATTCAAAACAATCCGAACAACCCACCCCGGGTAAGCTCCTTTTCACACCCCCGATACTGCGTCCCGAACCGCTCGGCCCGCCCCTGCACCTGCTGCGCCACCCGCTTCAGCCATGCCTTGCGGTCGTAGCTGCGGTTACGGTAGCCCGTCCAGCCTTCGTGGTAGTTCAGGTACTGGCCATAGGCATCCCATTTCGAGACGCCGTTGATGCGCTGGGTCTTGCTGATGTACCAGCCCATGAAGTCCAGCGCATCCGCCAGGTTGTCGCGGCTGGCGGTCCAGCCGCCCGCTTCGCGCTTGTAGTCCGCCCAGGTCTCGTCCTTGGCTTGCGCGTAGCCATAGGCCGAACTGACGCGGCCCCAGGGAATGAAGCCCAGGAAGTAATAGCGCGGCGGCAGGGCATCATGCCGGAAGCTGGATTCCTGGTACATCATGGCGAACGGCACTTGCACGGGCACGCCCCATTTATTGCGCACGTCCAGCGCGGCGTCGTGCCAATCGGGTTTCTCGCGGAAGATGGCGCAGAGATCGTCAGGGTTCGAAGGCGGCGTGGTGGCGCAGCCGGTCAATACCATCAGCAGGGTCAGCAGCGGTGGCCCCAGTCTCATTGCTGGATTCCTTGTAAAGGGATGGCGGCATTCTAAGCGCAGTGGCGCGCCGCCGTCCTGTCATGCGGAATCCGGCCCGCCGATTCAGGGCAACACGTCGCGCGCCAGAATGAATTCGCTGGCGCTCGTCAGGTCGGCCACCAGCGCCTCGCGGGCGGTCTCGCCGTCTTGCCGCGCAATGGCAGCAACCATGTTGGCATGATGCGCGTGCGCTTCGCCATGCGTCAGGCGGCGCGGGCTGCTGGCCAGGTCATAGTTCAGCACCGGGCCGACCTGCAGCCACAAGCCTTCGATGATCTGCAGCAGCACGGGCATGCGGGCCGCCCGGTAGATGGCGAAGTGCAGGCCCTTGTTGGCGCGCACGGCCTGGCGGCCGTCGGGCACCGCTTGTTCGCGCGCCAGGCGGAATTCCTGCTCGTAGGCCTGGATCTCGGCCAGTTCGGCGTCACTGCGGTGTTGAGCGGCCTGCACGATGGCCAGGCCCTCGAGCTGGATGCGGATGGTGCGCAGTTCCAGGAAGCGGCCGCGCGTCATGATGGGCACGCGGATGGCACGGTTGGGCAGCACTTCCAGCGCCTGCTCGGCGGCCAGGCGGCCCACGGCTTCGCGCACCGGCATGGCGCTGGTGCCTACCGTGGCGGCCAGACCGCGCAATGTGAAGCGTTGCCCGGGTTCCATCTCGCCCGATTGCAGCAGTTCCTTCAAATCGGCATAGACCCGGTCCGACAGCGTATGCCGGACGATTTTTTCCATCTTGCCTTGCAGTTCGGTAGCCGGAGGCAGGCGATCGTCTACGTCGGCGGCGGCGGGCAGGGCGGGTGGTTGCATGGCTGGAATTCCCATCGTATTATGCATTTCATGATCTGTGATCACAGATACATCTGATTCACCAATAAGCTTAACCCGACCCGGGGCACAAGAACCCTGGCGCGGCAAAAAATCCACAAGACCATCCTTCAACGGATACGGAGACAGGCATGAATCGGTGCAACAGAAGATTTGCGGCCGCCGTCCTGGCCGCCGCGGGCCTCGCCCCGGCGCTGTATGGCGCGCCGGCCCTGGCACAGCAGAAAGCCAAAGTGTTCCTCAGCATGAGCTATGTCGGCAACGACTGGCAGGCCGAGGCATCCAATATGGTCAAGGCCATGGCCGCCCACCCATCGATGGCCGGCAAGATCGACCTGCAGGTGCAGGTGGCCGGCCCGAACGCGCAAAAGCAGATCCAGCAGATCAATGCCATGGTGCAGGCCGGTGCCAAGGCCATCGTGGTGTATCCGATCTCGCCCACGGCCTTGAACCACGTCATCAAGAACGCTTGCGCCAAGAACGTGCTGGTGTTTGCGTACGATGCCGAAGTGACCGAACCCTGCGCCCACAACGTCACCATCGACCAGGACGAAGCCGGCCGCGTCACGGCCCAGTGGCTGGCCGACAGGCTGGGCGGCAAGGGCAATGTGGTGCTGGTTACCGGCGTGCCCGGCACCTCGGTCGATACGCAGCGTACCGCAGCGGCCAAGAAGGTCTTCGCCAAATATCCGGATATCAAGGTCGTGGGCGAGGCCGTGGGCATGTGGAGCCAGGCGGTGGCCCGCACCGAGCTGTCCAAGCTGCTGGCCACGCGCGGCTGGGATAGCATCGACGGCCTGTGGATGCAGGTGGGCTGCTATACCGCGAATTCCATGCAGGTCGAGGCAGGCCGCAAGCCGCAAGACCTGCTGCCCTGCGCGGGCGAGGGCTCCAATGGCGGGCGGGTACAGATGCTGCCGCCCGGCACGCAGGCCGACGGCGCTTCTGGCACGTACGTGCCGATGGGCGCGCCACGCGTGTCGTATGCGTCGCCGCCGTATTCGGGGGCGCTGGCCTTGAAGCTGGCCGTGCAGGCGTTGGAAGGCAAGCAGGTGCCCAAGCATGTCACGCTGCCCTTGCCGCTGGTCACCAACGAGACCATCAAGCTGTGCGACACCGGCAGTTGGGCCGAGATGAAGGCCGGCTGCAATGTGTTCAAGCCCTCGGCAGTCAAGAATCCCGGCTGGTTCGCTTCGATTTTCTCGGCCGACACCCCCGAAGTGGGCCTGAACGCGGCGCTGGCGTCGCAGCCCGAACCTTGACGCGTCGTCGTTCCGCAAGGAAGTTGCCATGACCATGAATATCGCCGATCATGCCGCCGCGGCGGTGCGGGCTGTCGGCCTGCGCAAGGTCTTTGGCCCTACCGTGGCGGTGGACGACGTGTCGTTCGAGATCCAGCCAGGCACCGTGCATGCCCTGCTGGGCGAGAACGGCGCGGGCAAGTCCACCGTGGTCAAACTGCTGTCGGGCCTGATCGAGCCCAGCGGCGGCCATATCGAAGTCGATGGCCAGCCGGTGCGCCTGCGTTCGCCGCGCGCGGCGCATGCCCTGGGCATCCAGACGGCGTTCCAGGAAATGACCCTGGTGGCCGACCTGCCGGTGCTCGACAATATGTTGATGCCCTATGCGCCACGCGGTCTGCTGGGCATGGTCCGGCGCCGCGCGGCGGCCGAGCGCGTGGCGCAGCACCTGCACGAGCTGGATTTCGACGTGGACCTGTATGCCGAAGCCGGCACATTGGACCTGGCGGTGCGCCAGAAAATCGAGATCGCCCGCGCGGTGTTGCGTGCGCCGCGCATTCTGTTGCTGGACGAGCCCACGTCCACGCTGGCCGGCCGCGACGTCGACTGGCTGGGCAGCCTGATCGCGCGCCTGAAAGCGCAGGGCACCACGGTGGTGTTCATTTCGCATCGCATGCGCGAAGTGCGGGCCTTCTGCGACCGCCTGACCATCTTGCGCAACGGCCGCCATATTTCTACCGGGCCGGCCGGCGAACTGGACGACGACGCCGTCATCGAGCGTATCGTGGGCCGCAGTGTGTCGCGCGTGTTTCCGCCGCGTCCGGCCGACGCGCCCGCCTTCGGCCCCGAAGTGCTCGGTGCGCGCGGGCTGGACGCCGGCAAAGTGCGAGGCGTGGACTTCAGCTTGCGGCGCGGCGAGATACTGGGCGTGGCGGGGCTGCAAGGCATGGGCCAGCTGGACCTGTTCCATGCCTGCTTCGGCATGCTGCCGCCCAGGCAGGGGCAGATACAGGTCGACGGGCGCACCGTGGCGTTGGGTTCGCCGGCGGACGCCATCCGGCCCAATATCGGCATAGGCATGGTGCCGGAAGACCGCAAGACAGAAGGGCTGTTCCTGAAGCTGGACGGGCGGGCCAACGCGACCCTGCCGGTGGTGCAGCGCTACACGCGCGGCGGCGTGATCAGCGCCGCCGCCGAGAACGCCGCCGTCGAACGCGCCTTCGCACGCGTGCAGGTCGATCGCCGCGCCGCCTGGACGCCGGCCGGCGCGTTTTCGGGCGGCAACCAGCAGAAGATCGCCATCGCCAAATGGCTGCTGGCGCAAAGCCGCATCCTGCTGCTGTTCGACCCCACGCGCGGTATCGACGTCGGCACCAAGCACGAGCTGTATGTCCTGATGCGCCAGTACGTGGCCGAGGGAGGCGCCATTCTGTTCCATTCCACCGAAATCCCCGAGATCGTCCATCTGTGCGATCGCGCGCTGGTGCTCTATGGCGGCCAGGTACGGGGCGAACTGGCCGGGCCGGCGCTGACCGAGCAGGGCATCATGCGCATCGCGCTGGGCGGCGATGCGCAACGGAGGGCGGCATGATCGCGCGACCTCCTCTCGAACGGCCGCTGGCGGCCAGGTTTGCACGCCGCGCCGGCGCGGCGCCGCTGGCGGCCCATCGCGGCCTGCTCACGGCCATGGCAGTGTTCGCCGTCATGCTGTGCGCGGTGGTGATGCTGGGCAGCGGTACGCTGAGCTACTTCGACATCACGTTCCTGAGCAGCGGCGGCGCCACGCTGGCCATCGCGGCCATCGGCGCCACCGTCGTCATCCTGACAGGCGGTTTCGACCTGTCGGTGGGCGCGGTGATATCGCTGGTCAACGTGGCGCTGGCGGCTGGCCTGGTGCTGGGCGGCCCGCAGGCTTCGGTATGGCAGGCCACGGCCACGGGCGTGGCGATCGGCATGGCGGCCGGCGCGTTCAACGGCTTCTTCGTTGCGGTGCTGCGCCTGCAACCCATCGTGGTGACGCTGTCGACCATGTTCATCTTGCAAGGGGTGACGCTGCTGGTCATGGACAAGCCCGGCGGCCTGGTGCCGCCAGCGCTGGGCGAGTTCTACATGGGCGATGCCTGGCCCGAGCTGCTGCCCATGCCGCTGGCCCTGCTGGCCGTGCTGGCGCTGTTGTGGCTATGGCTCAAGCGCACCCCGTTCGGCACGGCGCTGTATGCCGTGGGCGGCGACGCCGATTCGGCCCGCGCCGCCGGCGTGCGGGTCGATGCGGTGCGCTTCCTGGCCTATGTGCTGGCCGGGGCGCTGTACGGCCTGGCCGGCGTGTTTCTCAGCGCGCAGACCGGTGCCGGCGACCCCCTGGTAGGCAATCCGCTGCTGCTGTCGATCTTTGCCGCCGTGGTGGTGGGCGGCACGCGCCTGGGCGGTGGCAAGGGCGGGCCGATGGGCTCGGTGTTCGGCGCCTATATATTGATGATCGTGGTGAACATCCTGCTGGTGCTCAATGTGTCGGCGTACTACTCCACGGTGGTAGAGGGCGTGATCCTGATCCTTGCCGCGCTGGCGGCCGCCGCCAATCGCGATTCGGTGCCGGTGCGGCAACTGCGCGCCGCCATTGCGCGCTGGCGGGCCTGGCGGGCCGGCACGCTGCCGCACCAGCTCGGCGGTGCCGACCGGCGCCTGGCCGTGGCCACGGCGGCGCCTTCCGCATCGGCCGCTGCGCCGTCGTTTGCCGTGCGCCATGCCCAGACCCTGCGCTATTCGCTGCCGGCGGTGGCGTGCCTGGTGCTGGTGCTGGCGGCCACCGAACTGACGCTGGGCCGGTCGCTGGCGCATTGGGGCTACTGGAATTCACTGATCGTGCTGGCCAGCTTCCTGGCCATCCTGGCGCTGGGGCAGGGCGCGGTCATCCTGACGGGCGGGCTCGACCTGTCGCTACCCTGGACCATCGGCTTGTCGGGCATTGTGTTCGCGGGCATTGCCCAGGGGGCCGATGTCGCGTTGCCCTACGCCATGCTGGCGGTGCTGCTGCTGGGTTGCCTGGTGGGCCTGGTGAACGGCCTGGCCGTCGTGGCGCTGGGCCTGTCTCCCATCGTGGCCACCCTGGCCGTCAACGGCATCTTGCAGGGCCTGGCCCTGCTGTATTCAGGCGGCACGCCGGCCGGTTTCGCGCCGCCGCTCTTGCGCAGTTTCATGACGGGCCAGATGGCCGGCGTCACGCCCGTGGTGCTGTTCGTGGCCGCGTTCGCAGTGGCGGCGGTGTTGCTGCTGTCGCATACGGCATTCGGCCGGCGCGTGTACGCGGTGGGCAACAGTCCGCTGGCGGCCCGCCTGGCCGGCGTGCCGGTCGGCCGCACGCTGATCGGCGTGTACGTGCTGTCCGGCGTGTGCGCCGCGCTGGTAGGCATCTTGCTGACCGGTTTCTCGGGCCAGGCCAGCCTGGGCATGGGCGACGATTACCTGTTGCCCTCGATCGCCGTGGTGGTGGTGGGCGGCGGCCTGATCACGGGCGGGCGCGGCCATTATCTGGGCATGCTGGCCGGCGTGCTGCTGCTGACGGCCCTGCAGACCTTGTTGGCGGGCAGCAACCTGCCTTACGCCACGCGGGCCATCCTGTATGGCGCGGTGGTGCTGGGCGCGGTCATCGCCTTGCGTGAAAAATGAACACAGTATGCGGCCCGCGGCCGCGCAAGGAGGCAGCATGAGCAGTCAAGAGGACGGGCTGGAAGGGTTGCGCGTGGTGGTGACGGCGGGGGCGGGCGGCATCGGGCTGGCCATTGTGTCGCACCTGGCCGCGCGCGGCGCGCGGGTGTTTACCTGCGACGTGTCCGAGCCCGCGCTGGCGCAACTGGCGCAAACCCATCCCCAGGTCGGCGCGGCGCGTGCCGACGTGTCCCGCGAAGACGACGTGGCGGGCCTGTTCCAGGCAGCCGGGCGGCACCTGGGGGGGCTGGATGCCCTGGTCAACAATGCCGGCATCGCCGGGCCCACCGGCGCGGTGGAAGAGCTGGACCCGCAGGAATGGCGCCGTTGCATCGATATCTGCCTGACCGGGCAATTCCTGTGCACGCGCCTGGCCGTGCCCATGCTGAAGGCGGCCGGGGGCGGCGCCATCGTCAACATGTCTTCGTCGGCGGGCCGGCACGGCTATGCGTTCCGCACGCCGTACTCGTCGGCCAAGTTCGGCGTCATCGGCCTGACCCAAAGCCTGGCCAAGGAACTCGGCCCGGCGGGCATACGCGTCAACGCGATCCTGCCCGGCATCGTCGAAGGCCCGCGCATGGAAGGCGTGATCCGCGCACGCGCCGAACAAGTGGGCGTACCCTACGAGACCATGGAAGCCACTTACCTGGAACGCATTTCGCTGCGCCGCATGGTCACGCCGCACGACGTGGCGCTGTCTACCGCTTTCCTGTTGTCCACGGCCGGCCGCAATATCTCGGGCCAGTCGCTCAGTGTCGACGGCAACGTCGAAACGCTCTAAGGTCTGTTCACCAAAAGGAGCCGCCATGTCGAATATCGCCATCATCGGTGCCGGCCTTATCGGCCGCGCCTGGGCCATCGTTTTTGCGCGCGGCGGCCACCAGGTCGCCCTGTGGGACAGCCAGCCGGGCCAGGCCGCGCGGGCGCGCGAGTTTGCCGCCGCCGTGCTGCCCGACCTGGCCAGCCAGGGCCTGTTGCGCGGCCAGTCGCCGGCCCAGGTGCTGGACCGCCTGCGGGTCGAGTCCGACATCGCGGCGGCGCTGGCTGGCGCCCACTACGTACAGGAAAGCACGCCCGAAGTGCTGGAAAGCAAGCGCGGCGTCTATGCCGAACTCGACCGCCTGGCACCCCGCGAGGCCATCCTGGCCAGTTCCACCTCTGCCTTGCTGCCTTCGCGCTTTACCGACCATTTGCAGGGTCGCGAGCGCTGCCTGGTGGCGCATCCGATCAATCCGCCTTATCTGGTACCGGCCGTCGAAGTGGTGCCGGCTCCCTGGACCGCGCCGCAGGCCATGGAACAGGCGCGCCAGATACTGTCCGACGCCGGGCAGGTGCCCATCATGATGCGCCGCGAGATCGATGGCTTCGTCATGAACCGCTTGCAGGGCGCGCTGCTGCAAGAAGCCTTCCGGCTGGTGGCCGACGGCTATGCGGGCGTCGAGGACGTGGACATCGGCCTGCGCGAAGGCCTGGCGCTGCGCTGGTCGTTCATGGGGCCGTTCGAGACCATCGACCTGAATGCGCCGGCCGGCGTGCGCGACTACGCCGAACGCTATGAAACCATGTATGCCGGCCTGTTCGAGCAGATGCAGCGGCGCGTGCCGTGGGGCGGCGAGCTGATGGACCGCATCGAGGCCGAGCGCCGCGAGCATCTGCCCGCCGATGCGCTGGCCGCGCGCCAGTTGTGGCGCGACCGCCGACTGATGGCGCTGGCCGCCCATAAGCAGGCCGGCGGCACAGACGAAACCCCCTGAGCGCGCCCGCCCGACGCGCCTTCCATCCGGAGCCCAGCATGTCCCAAGACAAAGTCATCATTACCTGCGCGATCACCGGTGCCATCCATACGCCATCGATGTCGCCGCACCTGCCCATCACGCCCGAGCACATCACGCGCGAAGCGGTGGCCGCGGCCGAGGCCGGCGCCGCCATCCTGCATTTGCATGCGCGCGACCCCGACAACGGCAAGCCCGACCAGACCCCCGAAGCCTTTGCGCGCTTCCTGCCCGAGGTCAAGCGCAGCACCAACGCGGTGATCAATATCACCTCGGGCGGCAGCCCCTATATGCGGGTAGAAGAACGCGTCAAGCCGGCCGCGCAGTTCAAGCCCGAAGTGGCGTCGCTGAACATGGGCTCGATCAACTTCGGCCTGTACCACTTGCTGAACAAGTACAAGGAATTCAAGTTCGACTGGGAACGCGAACACCTGGAAGCCACGCGCGACCTGGTGTTTCGCAACAGCTTCAAGGATATCGAATACATCCTGTCCACTTGCTACGACAACGGCACGCGGTTCGAGTTCGAATGCTACGACATCGCGCACCTGTACAACCTGGCGCATTTTGCCGACCGCGGCCTGGTCAAGGCGCCGTTCTTCGTGCAGTCGGTGTTCGGCTTGCTGGGCGGCATCGGCACCCATCCGGAAGACGTCATCCACATGCGCCGCACCGCCGATCGCCTGTTCGGGGCCGACTATCGCTGGTCGGTGCTGGGCGCCGGCGCCAGCCAGTTCCGCATTGCCGCCCAGTCGGTGGCCATGGGCGGCAATGTGCGCGTCGGCCTGGAAGACAGCCTGTGGGCCGGCAAGGGCCGGCTGGCCCAGTCCAATGCCGAGCAGGTGCGTTCGGTGCGCCAGATGATCGAAGGCCTGGGCATGCAGGTCGCCACGCCCGACGACGCCCGCCGCATCCTGCAATTGAAAGGTGGCGACCAGGTCGCATTCTGAAGGAGACATCCATGCACATCGAAATCCTGGTCGACGTGAAGACCACCCTGGGCGAAGGCCCGCTGTGGGACGTCGACGAGCAGCGGCTGTACTGGATCGACAGTGCCGATGGCCGCATTTTCCGCTGCACCGCCGACGGCCGCGAAGTCCGCGCCTGGGACTTGCCCCAGAAGATCGGTTCGATGGCGCTGCGCAAACAGGGCGGGGCAGTGCTGTCGCTGGAGCGCGGCTTCCATTTCCTGGACTTCGGCACCGGCGAGGTGGACCTCATCGTCGACCCGGAACCCGACAAGCCGGCCAACCGCCTGAATGATGGCAAGGTCGATCGCCAGGGGCGTTTCCTGGCCGGCAGCATGGACACCAATGAAGACGGTCCCAACGGTGCCCTGTACCGGCTGGACCCGGACCTGTCGCTGCACACGCTGGAGCGCGGCATCGTGGTGTCCAACGGGCCATGCTGGAGCCCCGATGGCAATACCTTCTACTTCAACGACACCTGGTCGGGTGAAGTATGGGCCTACGACTACGACCAGCAAACCGGCAAGGTCTCCAATCGCCGCACTCATGCACGCGTGGACATGAGCGGCGGCGGCGGCGCCGACGGGTCCACCGTCGATGCCGAGGGCTATTTGTGGAATGCGCTGGTGTACGACGGCAAACTGGTCCGCTACGCCCCGGATGGTTCGGTCGACCGGGTGATCGAAATGCCGGTGAAGAAAGTCACCAGCGTCATGTTCGGTGGGCCCGACCTGGACGTGCTGTATGTCACCTCGATGGCCCGGCCGCCGCTGCCGCGCTTTCCCGGCGACGGCGTGGCGCGCGGCAGCCTGTTTGCCTTGCATGGGCTGGGCGTGCGCGGGGTGCCGGAAAATCGCTTTGCAGGGTAGAACGATTGCCGGGATGGCGCGGGCGGCATGTGCCGCCCGGCCATGGATCAGAAATCCACAGACATCGACAGCTTGTAGACGCGCCCCAACCCCTGGGTGATCTGGCCGAAATCGTTGCCCACCGTGGCCCAATAGTCTTTGTCGGCCACGTTGTCCACGCCGGCGCGCCATACTACGTTGCGCCCATTGATCTTGGTGGCGTAGCGCGCACCCAGGTCAATGCGAGTCCAGGCGGGAATCTTGGCGCTGTTGTCGATATTCACATATTGAGAGCCGCGGCGCTGCGCATAGGCCTGCAGTGTCAGTCCCGTTACCGCAGGCACGTCCCACTCGGCACCCAGCACGACCTGGTAGCGCGGAACACCGATGGCATCGTTGCCGTCCTGAAGGGCCCCTTTGGTGCCGCGCAGTTCGGGATCCATGAAGGTGACGCCTCCCAGAAGGCGCACGCCACGCACAGGTTCGCCGTAGACATTCAGCTCAAGGCCGCGATTGCGCTGCGCGCCTGCCAATCCGAAGACATTGTCGGAGTCGACATACGCTTGAGGCTTTTCAATTTGAAAGACGCCGATGTTGCCACCGATGTTGCCGAAGTCCAGCTTTACGCCTGCTTCGGTCTGCTTGGTACGGTAAGGCGCCAATGATGCGCTCGGGTTGGCAGCGTCGGCCGGCGCCGCGTCGCCTTTGGTCAGGCCTTCGATATGGTTGACGTAAAAAGCCACCGGTTCCCAGGGGCGTACCACCAGACCGTACGCGGGCGTCCATACCGAGTCGTCATAGTCACCGGTTTGCTCGCCGGTGGGTGTGTAGGTTTTGTTCCTGAGGCTCTGATGGCGCACTCCCGCGGTGAACAGCACCTTGCCATCCAGAAATGCCAATTGGTCCGATAGGGCGACGCTGTGCAGGCGCGTGCGATCGGTAACGCCGGGATTGCTCATGTCTCCTACTGGCACGCCACCGGATGGGCGAGGCATTGCGGTGGGATTGGAGATGTCGACCGGTCCGCCTGTCACGTATTCGAACGCTTGACGAGAATCGGCCCGCAGTGCCGACACGCCGACATTGACGGTGTGTCCGACCGGACCGGTATGAAATTTTCCCCGGACACCGATTTCTCCACTGACGGCATCCCTTTCGTAAGGCACTGTCAGTCGATTCACCGTCCCTATGCCTTCTCCATTGACCGACGGTTGCCCATAATCGCCCGATTCATGGTCATGGCTGGCTCCGATAGCCGCGTACCCCATCCAATTGCTAGAGAAGTCGTATTCCGCTCGCAGTACGCCGAACGTGCTCTCGAGTTCGCTATACGTCCACGGTTGCCCATAATTCGTGCTGTTCGATGGCGGAGAGGGCACATCGGTGCCAGTAAGCCCGATGGTGGGGCGCGGCTGCGAATAACGGAATTTCTGATAACCCACGTCCAGCGACACGCGCAATTGCTCGCCCAGATAGTCCAGCCCCACGGTGCCTACGGTCATGCGCTGGCCGGCATCATCCACGACCGTATCGCCATCGCGATGGGCCGCGTTCACGCGTATGCCGAATTGCTGGCTGTCGCCCCAGCGCCGTCCGATGTCGACGCTGCCGCCCACCTGAGAATCACTGGTGTAGTCCACCGTGGCGCGCGTGAGCGGATCGACGCCAGCCCGCTTGGGCTGGATATTGATCGAACCTCCCAAGCCCGAGCCGCCCGGCGCCGCGCCATTCAGGAAGGCATTGGCACCCTTCAGGATCTCGACGCGTTCGATCATCTGCGTGGGCAGCACCTGGCGCGGCAAGATGCCGTACAGGCCGTTGAACGACAAGTCGTCATTGTTCAGCGCGAAGCCTCGAATGGAAAAAGTCTCGGCCGAGTTCCCGAAACCATTACCCACCACCACCGATGCGTCGTTCTTCACCACATCGCCCAGCGTGCGGGCCTGCTGGTCCTCGATCAACTTGGACGTATAACTGGTCACCACGAAGGGCGCGTCCATGTTGTCGATATTGCCCAGTACGCCCAGCTGGCCGCCGCGCGCGACCTGGCCTCCGGCAAACTCGATGGGCGTGGGGTTCGAGACGCTGGCTTCTCCCGTCACCGTGGTGGCTTCCAGCGTCGTGACGCCGCCTTGCACGGTTTGCGCCAGCGCCGGCGTGCAGGCCAGCGCGCCGGCCGAAAGGGCTGCGTGCAGCGCCAGCGACAGGGGGCTGCGGCGGGCGCGAAGGGCAAGGGGGCACAAAAGGGGCAGGGCGTGGTCTGGCATGGCTGGCACGGAAAGAATTGAAAATAAGAATTTGTCGTATTATCCAGACGGGAAGTAGGGCATGCAATGTTTTTCCGTGCCGCCGGGGGGGCGGATAATGTCCCACTCCCTGGCTTTCAGGCCGCCTTGCCCGCCCACGATGAAAGGTTCCCGCAATTCCGTCACCTCGCTGCGCATTTTCCTGGCAGCGGCCCGCAGCCTGAATTTCAGCCGCAGCGCCGAGGAACTCAGCCTGACCCAGAGCGCGGTCAGCAAGCACATCAGCGCCCTGGAAGGCCGCCTGGGCGTGGCCCTGTTCCAGCGCCTGCCCACCGGCCTGCGCCTGACCTATGCCGGCGCGCTGTACTTCGAGCGCATCGGCGCCGCGCTGCGGCTTATCGACGAAGCCGACACGCTGGTGGCGCAGCCGGGTTCACGGGTGGCGCTGAACGTGGCCGTATCGCCCTCGTTCGCGCAGTTCTGCCTGCTGCCGGGGCTGGCCGAGTTCTTCGAGCAACATCCGGGCATACGGGTCAATGTCAGGCCGCGCCTGCTGTACGGCCGCGGCGAAGCCGAGCGCTTCGATGCCGAGATCCAATTGCATGCGGGCTATGTGTCGGGCATGTCGACGCAGTATTTGTGCGGCCGCGAGATGGCTCTGGTAGCCGCGCCGGCCCTGCTGCGGCGGCATCCGGTGCGCTGTGTCGACGATCTGGACGGCCTGCCTTTGCTCAAGCGCGCGCAGCGCGGCTACGGCTGGGATGAATGGCGCGCCGATGTGGCGCCATTGTGGCCGGGGCCGTCCGTTACGGCGCCGGAATACGAAGGGTTTTCGGTCCTGCTGCCGGCGGTCATGCACGGCCTGGGCGCGGCCATCGTGCCCTTGTGCATGGTGCTGCAGCCGCTGCGCGACGGCACGCTGTGCCGCCCGCTGGGCGATGCGGTCCAAGGGCGGTTTGGCTACTACTTGATGCGGCCGCGGCCCAATGTGGGCGGCCCCTATACCGATGCCTTCTGTGCCTGGACCCTGGAGCGCGCCCAGGCCCTCAATCAGGCGGTGCAGGCCTACCTGGGCGGCTAGCGGCCCACCGCTATTCCATAACGGAATGGCGCATGCGCATACATCCCTTGTCGCCGTCGGGGCAGCCGGCCCAGAATAGTTACCGGTTCTAACAAAAACGGCTCGATCGACATGAACAAGTGGAAAAAACTCTGGCGCGGCACTATGGCTGTCGCTTGCATCGCCATACCGGCCCTGGCGGCTGCCTACCCTGACAAGCCCGTGAAAATCGTGGTGCCTTACTCGGCCGGCGGCAGTTCCGACCTGATCGCCCGCGCCATTGGCGAACAACTGGGCACCGAGCTAGGGCAACCCGTGGTGGTCGAGAACCGCGCCGGCGCAGGGTCGATGATCGGCACCGCCTACGTATCCGGCGAAGCGCCGGACGGCTATACCCTGCTGCTGGCCGACGTGCCGTTCACCATCGTGCCGGCGCTTTATGGCGACCGCGTCAAGTACGACGCCCGCAAAGACTTTGCGCCCATCGCGCTGGTAGGCCTGTCGCCCATGTACCTGTTTGCCAGCCCCGCCTACGCAGGCAAAGGCGTGGCCGAACTGGTGGCCGACGCCAAGAAGCGGCCCGGGGTGGTGTCCATCGGTTCCGGCGGCAATGGCTCGCTGACGCACTTGCTGGCCGAGCTGTTCATGCTGAACACGCAAACCAAGCTGGTACATGTGCCCTACAAGGGCGCGGCCGCCTCGGTCAGCGATCTGGCCGGCGGCCAGATCGACGTCAGCTTCAGCAGCATGCCCAGCGCCGCGGCACTGTTCCAGGCCGGCAAGATCCGGCCCCTGGCGGTATCGTCGCCGCAGCGCCAGCCCGGCACGCCCGATGTGCCCACATTCCAGGAAAGCGGCCTGCCCAACCTGACAGTGCAAAGCTGGTGGGGCCTGCTGGCGCCGGCCGGCACGCCGCAGGCGGTGCTCGACAAGCTGGGCGCGGCCATGGCCAAGGTGATGCAGTCGCCCGCCATCGGGCAGCGCTATGCCGGCATCGGCGCCAACGTGCCCGACCAGGCCGACGCCGGGGCCCTGCAGGCTTTGCTGTCGGCCGATTTCCAGCGCTGGCAAGACGTCGTCACCCGTGCTGGCATCAATCTGGAATAAACCCGTGCGCCCATCCAGGGCTCCCCATCGCTTTCAAGGATGTTCATGACTCAGTGGTTGCAGGCGGCTGCGCAAGACGCGCAATTGATGGACGATTTTCAAGCGCTGTGCGGTTTCGGTGGACGCCTGTCGGGCAGCGGGCAGGACGCCGCGGCCATGGATTGGGCCTTGCGCCGCATGCAGGCCACCGGCGGCGACGTGCAAAAGCTGGACGTACCCTACGATGGCTGGCGCTGCCTGCACGCCAGCCTGGAACTGCAGGACAGCCAAGGCCGCGTCCAGGCGCTGCCATGCAAGCCCTTGCTGCGCTCGGCATCCACTGATGCCGATGGCTTGGCCGCGCCGGTACTGGACCTGGGCCAGGGGCGCGCCGACGATTTCGCGCGCGCCGGCGAACAGGTGCGGGGCAAGGTGGTGCTGGTACGCCATGAATATCCCTTCACGCCGCACCATGTGCACCGCCGCCGCAAGTACGACATGGCCGTGCAGGCCGGCGCGGCGGGTTTCCTGATCGCCAACCCGTGGCCGGGCGGCGGCCTGCTGTCGGGCTCATCGGGCCGGCCGCGCAACGGCGCCGGCATTCCGGCCGCCTACATCGACGAAGCCGGTGCACGCTTGTTGGCCGGTACCGGGGCGCAGGTCCGGCTGCGCATATCGGGCGAAGAGGTACCCGATGCGCGTGCGGGCGTGGCCGTGCTGGATATTCCGGGCGGCCGCGCGGCGCGCATCGTGATCAGCGCCCACCTGGATGGCCACGACCTGGGCTGCAGTGCGCTGGACAATGCCACCGGCGTGGCCGTGGCGCTGGCGGCCGCGCGGGCGCTGGCGCCGCAGGTATCGGCGCAGACGCCCGGTCTGCGCGTGTGCCTGTTCTGTGCCGAAGAATGGGCCCTGGCAGGCTCGGCCCGCTACCTGGCGGATTTGCCCGACACCGAACGTGCCCGGCTGAAACTGAACATCAACCTGGATACCGTGGCGGGCGACGACACGCTGGCCGCGCTGATCAGCGACTTTCCCGCGCTGGCGGGCTATGTGGCAAAAGCCGCGCAGGCCGCCGGCGTGCCCGTGGCCAGTTGGCTGCCGCTGATGCCGAATTCCGACCATGCCAATTTCGCGCGCCACGGCATTCCTGCGTTGCGCCTGGTGGCGGGTTTCGATCGCCCCGACTCGCGCGTCAATCGCATCCTGACGGCCGAAGACACGCCCGACATCATCCGCGAACCGGAACTGCGCCGCGCCCTGGCGGTAACCTGCGCCATGGGCAGCGTGGCGCTGGGCCTGGACGATGCGCAGCTCGATGCGCTGGCGGCGCGCGACTGACAGTCTGGCCGCGCCCGAGATCGGGGCCTTAGCGGCCTTGCTGCGTATCGGGTTGCGCAGGCAGCGAGATCGAGGCAATCCATTGCCGCAGCACCGTGGCCTCGGGCGTGTTGCGCAAATAGATTTCTTGCGGCATTACAAAGTAATAGCTGAAGCTTCCCAGGTTGACCCACGGGCCGAACGGGGCCACCAGGCGCCCGTCGTCCAGTTCTTGGGTGATAAGTGACTTTTGGCCTATGGCGATGCCAAAGCCGGCCAACGCCGCTTCATAGGCCAGGGCCGAAGATTCGAAACGCATGTCGCGGCTGGTTCCGGGCATGGGCTGGCCGGCATGCAAGAACCACATCTGCCAGTCATCGGGCCGCGCATGGGTATGAAGCAGGGTTTCTCCCAGCAATTGCCCGGGCTGTTGCAGGCGCGCCGCCATTTCAGGCGTGCATACGGGCGCGATTTCGTTTTCCATGATCTTGTGCTGCACCAGCCCGGGCGCATGGCCATGGTTGATGACGATGGCCGCGTCCAGGTCTTCGCGTTCGAAATCCGGTGGATTGGCCGAGGTATGCAATCGGACTTCCAGTTCGGGATGGGCCGCATGCAGGCTGGCCAGCCGGGGCAGCAGCCAGCGCATGGCGATGGTGTGAGGAGCCCGGAGGTTGAAGATGCGCGACCGCGCTGCCTGGTGCACATTCAGGGTGGCGCGGCGCAGGCCAGCGATATGGCGAGAAACTTCCAGATGGTATTCGCGGCCCGCCGGTGTAAAGGCAATGCGCCGGTGTTGCCGATAGAACAGCCGGGTACGCAGGTGATCTTCAAGGACGCGGATTTGCCGGCTGACGGCGGCTGGCGTCACGCAAAGCTCTTGGGCCGCCGCACTGATACTGGAGACGCGGCCGACCACTTCGAAAATGCGCAAGGCATTGAGCGGAGGCAGCGGTTCCATGGCTTTTTCAGTTAACTAAAAGTAAATCGTAGCAGCATAGAAGTTGGTTGACCACCATAGGGTGCTTTCCTACCATTCATCGCGATAACGGCCATTTCGAGCGCGCGATCATTAATCATTTCTTAACCGAGAAAGGGGCATCCATGAAACTGGGGTTATGGCGCGGTTGCGCGGGCATGCTGGTTTACCTGGCCATTGCGGGCCAAGCGGCAGTGGCCGCCGACCAGGCGGCTTACCCATCCCGAACCGTATCTATCGTGGTCCCGACGACACCCGGGGGCACGGCCGACCTGCTGGCCCGCCTGGTCGCCCCCAAATTGGCCGCGCTGTGGGGCCACCCCGTGATTGTCGAAAACAAGCCCGGCGCCGGGACGCTGGTGGGTACGGACTACGCGGCGCAGGCCAAGCCCGATGGCTATACCCTGCTGCTGACTTTCAACGAATTGGCGACCCTGCCGGCGATCAACAAGCACGCCAAGGTGGATGTCGTGAATGGCTTCGAGCGCATAGGCAAGATAGGTACTCTGCCGGTACTCATCCTGGCCAATCCCAAGGTCAAGGCCAACACCTTGAAGGAACTGATCGACGAAGCAAGGCAGCATCCGGGCAAGTTGACCTATGCCTCGAATGGCTCGGGCGGGGTGCTCCAGCTTTATACCGAAATGTTCAAGCAGGAAGCAGGCGTGGACATCATGCATGTGCCCTACAGGGGCGCGCTGGAAGCGTCCACCGCGATGCTCGCGGGCGAGGTCGATGTGCTGGTGCAGTTCGCATCGGGCAACGTGCAGAACTATGTCAAGGCGAATCGCACCAAGGCGTATGCGGTGGCCTCGAAAGAGCGGCTGCCCGCGCTACCGGATATCCCCACCACGGCACAGGCCGGCTTGCCCTCGCTAGAGCTCGAGGCCTGGTACGGTATGTTCGCGCCCGCCGGCACGCCCCAGTCGATCATCGAGAAAGTGAACAAGGACTTCATCCAGGTACTGCAGATGCCGGACGTGCGCGAACGGCTCAATGGGGTGGGCATGGCCGTGGATACGGGCACGCCGGAATCTTTCGATGCGTATTTCAAGAATGAGTACCGTCGCTGGACAGATCTGATCGTCGCTGCCGGCATTGAAAGCAACTGAACCCGGATGCACCAAGGAGCCTATACATGACTTACCATCCGGACACCTACCAGGCCTTGTCCTTCAGCACCGCGCGCGAGCAGTTCCTGGCCGGAACACGGCGGCCCAGCGAATTTCTCGAGGCTTGCCTGGAAACCATCCGCCAGCGCGAACCTGTCGTCCAGGCATGGGTAGTGCTCAACGAAGAGGGCGCCCGCGCCGCAGCCCGTGAATCCGACCAGCGCTACCAGGCCGGACAGCCGTTGTCGCAGATCGACGGCATGCCGGTCGGCATCAAAGATCTGATCGAAACCAAAGACATGCCCACCCAGATGGGCAGCCCCGCCTATGCCGGATGTTTTCCCAAGCGCGATAGCGCGCTGGTGCGGGCGCTGCGCGATGCCGGAGCAATCATCCTGGGCAAGACGGTGACGACCGCGCTGGGTTTTCTCGACCCCGGTCCGACTACCAATGCGTTCGATCCGCAGCGCACCCCGGGAGGATCGTCCAGCGGCTCCGGTGCGGCCGTGGGAGCGAAGATGGTGCCTGTCGCCATCGGTTCGCAATTGGTCGGTTCAGTCTTGCGCCCGGCTAGCTTCAACGCCAACTGGGCGCTCAAGCCCACGTTCGGCGGCATCAATCGCGGCGAGCGCCTGGGCTATAGCCAGTCCCATGTCGGCATCCACGCCGGTTGCGCGCAAGACATGTGGGCGACAGCGATGGAAATCGTGACGCGGGTGGGCGGCGATCCCGGCCACCCGGGCCTCTACGGCGGGCTGTCGGCCCCCGCGCCACATAAGCCGCGACGGCTGGCTGTCATGGAAACCGAGGGCTGGACGCGCCTGGATGCTTCGTCGAAAGCGGCCTTCGAGGCGTTGCTCGGCAAGCTGGCGGACGAAGGGGTCGACATCGTCCGGCGGGCCGATCTTCTACTGCTGGATCTCTTCGAGCAGTCCATCGCGACGGCAACCGCCAACATGCTGCGCCTGATTTCCTGGGAACAACGCTGGTCGCTGGAAAACCTGGTCGAACAGCATCCCGGCACGCTGGGGCCCAGCCTGTTGCGCCAACTGGAAAGCGGGCGCGGCGTCACCCTCGAGACCTTCCGGCAAGATCTGGCGCTGCGCGATCTGGCGCGCCAGCGCTTGGCCGCGTTGGATACCCACTGCGATGCACTGATCAGTCCGGCATCGTGCGGGCCGGCGCCGCGTCTGGACGCCACGAAGAATACGCCGTTTCCCACCGGCGACGTGTCCTTCAGTTGCGTGTCGTCATATGTGGGGGCGCCGGCCGTCACTGCGCCCCTGCTGAGCGTCGAGGGCATGCCGTTCGGCGTCCAGCTCGTGGGGCAACCCCATCAAGACGAACGTGTCACGGCCATCGCGCGCTGGATGGCGCAGGCAATGGCGCCGGCCCGTTCCTGACTACTGGCCGGGCCGGGCCAGGCCCGGCCCGGCCACGAATCGCGATCGTCCCAGCCTTAGACCTCGATGACGTCCGCCACGTCTTTATAGTCGGCGATCTTGTCGAAATTCAGGTACTGGTAGATCTGGTCGCCGCTCTGGTTGATGACGCCCATGTCGGCCATGTACTCGTCCTTGGTCGGGATACGGCCCAGGCGCGAGCAGATGGCGGCCAGTTCGGCCGAACCCAGGTACACGTTGGTGTTCTTGCCCAACCGGTTGGGGAAGTTGCGCGTGCTGGTCGACATGACGGTGGCGCCTTCGCGCACCTGGGCTTGGTTGCCCATGCACAGCGAGCAGCCCGGCATTTCGGTGCGGGCGCCGGCGGTGCCGAACACACCGTAATGGCCTTCCTCGGTAAGCTGCTGCGCGTCCATCTTGGTGGGCGGCGCCACCCACAGCTTGACCGGGATATCGCGCTTGCCTTCCAGCAGCTTCGATGCCGCGCGGAAGTGGCCGATGTTGGTCATGCAGCTGCCGATGAATACCTCGTCGATCTTGGCGCCGGCCACATCCGACAAGGTCTTCACGTCGTCGGGATCGTTCGGGCAGGCCACGATGGGTTCATGGATGCCGGCCAGGTCGATTTCGATGACCGCCGCGTATTCGGCGTCGGCATCGGGCTCGAGCAGCTTGGGATCGGCCAGCCACGCTTCCATGGCCTTGATGCGGCGGCCCAGCGAGCGCTCGTCTTCATAGCCGTTGGCGATCATCCACTTCAGCATCACGATGTTGCTGTTGATGTATTCGATGATCGGTTCTTTGTTCAGGCGCACCGCGCAGCCGGCGGCCGAGCGTTCGGCCGAGGCGTCGGACAGTTCGAATGCCTGTTCCACCTTCAGGTCGGGCAGGCCCTCGATTTCCAGGATGCGGCCCGAGAAAATGTTCTTCTTGCCTTGCTTGGCCACGGTCAGCAGCCCTTGCTTGATGGCATACAACGGAATGGCATTGACCAGGTCGCGCAGCGTGACGCCGGGCTGCATCTTGCCCTTGAAGCGCACCAGCACCGATTCCGGCATGTCCAGCGGCATGACGCCGGTGGCGGCCGCGAAGGCCACCAGGCCCGAGCCGGCCGGGAACGAAATGCCGATGGGGAAGCGCGTGTGCGAATCGCCGCCGGTGCCCACGGTGTCGGGCAACAGCATGCGGTTCAGCCACGAGTGGATCACGCCGTCGCCCGGACGCAGCGAAATACCGCCGCGCGTGCTGATGAACTGGGGCAGCGAATGGTGCGTCTTCACGTCCACGGGCTTGGGGTAGGCTGCCGTGTGGCAGAACGACTGCATGACCAGGTCGGCCGAGAAGCCCAGGCAGGCCAGGTCTTTGAGTTCGTCGCGGGTCATGGGGCCGGTGGTGTCCTGGCTGCCCACCGAGGTCATGCGCGGTTCGCAATAGGTACCCGCGCGCACGCCCTGGCCTTCGGGCAGGCCGCAGGCCCGGCCCACCATCTTCTGGGCCAGCGTATAGCCGCGGCCCGAATCGACCGGATTCTTGGGCAGGCGGAACAGCGTCGAGGGCGCCAGGCCCAGCGCTTCGCGCGCCTTCGAGGTCAGGCCGCGGCCGATGATCAGGGGAATGCGGCCGCCGGCGCGCACTTCGTCGAACAGCACGTCGGACTTGACCTGGAATTCGGCGATGACTTCGCCGTTTTTCAGAGCCTTGCCTTCATAGGGGCGCAGTTCGACCACGTCGCCCATTTCCATCTTGGAGACGTCCAGCTCGATGGGCAGGGCACCCGCGTCTTCCATGGTGTTGTAGAAGATGGGAGCAATCTTGTTGCCCAGGCAGACGCCGCCAAAGCGCTTGTTCGGCACGAAGGGGATGTCTTCGCCGGTGAACCACAGCACCGAATTGGTGGCCGACTTGCGCGACGAGCCGGTGCCCACCACGTCGCCCACGTAGGCGACCAGATGGCCCTTTTCTTTCAGCGTTTCGATGAACTGCACCGGGCCGCGTTTGCCGTCTTCCTCGGGTTCGAACGCGGCGCCATCGCGCTTGTTCTTCAGCATGGCCAGCGCGTGCATGGGAATGTCGGGGCGCGTGGTGGCGTCGGGGGCGGGTGACAGGTCGTCGGTGTTGGTTTCGCCCGGCACCTTGAAGACGGTGATGGTCAGGCTTTCGGGCAATTCGGGGCGGCTGGTGAACCATTCGGCGTCGGCCCAGCTTTGCAGCACGGCGCGCGCGTGGGCGTTGCCCTTGTCGGCCTTTTCCTTCACGTCGTGGAAGGCGTCGAACATCAGCAGGGTCTTCTTCAGCCCTTCCGCGGCGATGGTGCCGATTTCGGCGTCATCCAGCAGTTCGACCAGCGGGCCGATGTTGTAGCCGCCCAGCATGGTGCCCAGCAGTTCGGTCGCCTTGGCCCGGCTGATCAACGTACACGATTCCTTGCCCAGCGCCACGGCGGCCAGGTACGAGGCCTTGACCTTGGCGGCGTCGTCCACGCCGGCCGGCACGCGGTGGGTCAGCAGTTCCAGCAGGTGGTCTGCTTCGCCGGCGGGCGGGTTCTTCAGCAGTTCGATCAGGTCGGCGGTTTGTTGAGCCGAGAGCGGCAGCGGGGGAATACCCAGCGCCGCGCGTTCGGCGACGTGTTGGCGATACGTTTCCAGCATGGGAAGGCCTTGCGTAAAGTCGGGTTGCGGGAAGGGTTGTTGGCAGGGATTGTAGAGGGTGCACGGGGCTGGAGCAAGTGTCTTATATCTTATATAAGACTTGATGGACGACTGGCTGCGCGCGTACAACAGCGAACCGGCCCGCATACAATGTCCGCCTTATTGTCCCGACTTGCCATGCACTACTTCCGCCGCCGCTACTCCACGCCCAACCCGCACCTGGACCACGACCCCTTCGCGCCGCCCCGGCCCGCGCAGGCGCCGCCGTCGCGAGCGGTCCGGCATCGGTCGGCCCTGCAGGCACTGGACGGCGCGTTCGCCGTGGCCGATTTGGAAACCACCGGCTTGTCCACCGCCAGTTGCGAGATACTGGAATTTGCCGCGGTACACGTGGCGCCCGACGGCACGATCGAGCGCGAGTTTTCGCAGGTGGTGCGCACCTGCGGGCCGGTACCGTCTTTCATCACCCGCCTGACTGGCATCACCCAGGCCGAAGTCGATGGCCGGGGTGTTCCGGTGGCCGAGGCATTTCCGGCGTTCCTGGCCTTCCTGGCCGATACACCGGTGTTTTTCCATAACGCGTCGTTTGACTGCCGTTTCCTGCAGGCGGCCGCCTTGCATACCGGCCTGCCGTTCGGCAACGCCACGCACTGCACCCTGCAATTGGCCCGCCAGGCCTGGCCCGAGCTGCCTTCGCACAAGCTGCAGGTGCTGGCGCGCCACGTCGGGGCGGCCGACCCCACCCACCGGGCGCTGGCCGATGTCCGCAGCACGGTGGCCGTGGCGCTGGCTGCGCGCCGCAAGCTGGCCGGCCTGTAAATACCCCGGCGCCAACCTTGTCCGCAGGGTTATTGCACGTCGGACTGCAGGCTGCGGGCAAGCTTGCCCCAGACATCCTGTTCTTTTTTCAGTATTTCCGTGTAGGCAGCGGCGTCGCCGGGCTCGGGGTACACCCCCAGCTCGCGGATTCGCGCGACCAGGTCGGGCTGTTGCATGGCCTCGATGACGGCGCGGCCGAGAATGGCCACTTCGTCTGGCGTCATGTCCTTGGGCCCCATGACGCCGAATCCGCCCACGGCCTCCAGTCCGGGAATGGCGTCCTTGCCCAGGGGAATCGACTCCATCCCCGCCAGTTTTTCGTGGGCAAGTATGGCCAGCGGCACCACGCGATCGCCCTGCAGCATGGGTTGCATCACGCTGACCGCATCCGCATAGAACTGCGCGTCGCCGGTTACCAGCGCGGCCAGCGTCTTGCCTGGATTGCCGAATGACACCGACGAATACGCCATGTCATTCATGCGCGCGGTGCGTTCCTGCGCCATGTTCGACATCGTGCCGGGGCCGGCATGCGCAAAGACAGGGGGGTAGGGCTGCTTCTTCGAGTATTCCCTGGCTTCGGCCAGCGATTTCACCTGCGTCAGCGGCGAGGCCACCACCATCATCGGCGTGTAGCCGAGATTGGCGACCGGCGTGAAGTCCCGCAGGGCGTCGAAGTTCGCTGCCTTATTGGTCACGGGCAAGACCGCGGCAACCGAGGTCACCATCATGATGAAGGCATGATGATCCGAGACATTCTGCAATTGCCGCACGGCGATGACGCCGCCCGCACCCGGCCGGTTTTCCACAATGACGGGCTGCTTCAGTATGGCGGCCATTTTCTCTGCAAGGGCGCGCGCGAAGACGTCGGGTGAGCCGCCGGGATTGCCCGGAACAATGAAGCGCAGCGGCTTGGTGGGCCAGGTTTCCGGTGCCTCGGCGGCCGCAGGGCCACATGTGGACCCCATGACAAAGACAAGAGCACAGGCAAGGGCAGGGCGCAGGAATTTCATGATGTCTCCAGGGATGGGCTGTTTTTGTGGCTCGGTGAAATCAAGGCCTGGCTTGGCCGGGCGCCGAATCGTCCCAGCAAAGGCCTAAATTGCATGCAATTGTGCAAGTGTAATGAGTGTTGATGCAAAAAAACCAGTCTTTTTTGATATATTGCATGCATTAAGGAAGTTGCCAGGTGGTGGCCCTGGTTTGCCGGCAACCCTTCTTGATGCCACATACGGCACAATACGAACGCTGTATCAGAGAAAAATGGGTGAATGCGCCAGGCGCGTCCCGGACTTCTCGTACTCCGTATGTTGGATTGAGGTCACATGGCTACCCAGATAATCAAAGTTGTCGATGAGCTCCGAGAGGCCATCATTTCTGGCGCCCTGCAACCGGGCGAGCGCATCATCGAACTTCAGTTCTCCGCCAAGCTGGGCGTTTCTCGCACACCGCTGCGCCTGGCCCTTGCCGAACTGGAGCGCGAGGGCCTGCTCGAGCGGCGGTCCTCGCGCGGTTTTCGCGTGCGCGCCTTTTCGGCCAACGAAATCGCCGATGCCATCGAGGTGCGCGGCGCGCTGGAAGGCATGGCGGCGCGGCTGGTGGCCGAGCGCGGCCTCGACAGCGAGTCGGACGCCTTGATGAAGGCGTCGGTCGAAAAGGGCTGGGCGCTCATGAAACATCCGTCGGGCAAGATCGACGCATTTGCCTGGCGTACCGTCAACGCGGAATTCCACGCCGTGCTGGTGGCGGCCTGCGGCAATCGCGCGCTCGAGGCAGCCATTGCCGCGAACAACAACGTCGCTTTTTCCGGGCCGGGCGCGCTGGCCTTGCAGCATTACCCCGATGACAGCGACCTGGCCCTGCTGCGGCGTGCCCAGGAAGACCATGAAGCCGTCTACCTGGCGCTGAAGATGCGCCAGGGCGGGCGCGCCGAAGGCCTGATGAAAGAGCACGCGTGGCGCAGCAGCGCAAATCGCAGGATGAAAATGGCAGCCATCCGTGCCGCCGGAGCAGGTGCGGCGACACCCGCCACGACGCGGGAATCCGCCGATGAGTCCCAGGCTTGCCCGCGCGAATGCATGCAAGACCCCTCCTAGGTCGACCAGGCGCTTGAGCCGCTAGCGCCTCCCCACCGCGCAATGCCGATTGCGCGCATTCACGCACGCCTGCACATCCCCATCTGTCATTGAATCCGCTCCTCTCGCAGACGGGTGTTTGTCGTCGTCCAATCCATTAATGCATGCAATTTTATAAAAATATCTTGGGATTCTGGTGTTTTGAGTGCTACATTTCACTCCATTGCACGCAATTTATATTTTTAGAAGGCATCGCCCGTGAGATTGATCAGCTATCGCCAGTCGACGAACTCCCCCAAGTCGACGATGGAAGGATGGGGTGTGCTGGACGCGAACGACGTCATTCCCATGGCAGATGCCTGGCCCACGCTGCGCGATGCCCTGGCCAGCGGCAACCACGCCATAGAAGACCGGCTTGCCCGCTCGCGGGCCGATCGCATCGCGTTGAGTTCAGTCAGCTTGCTGCCGCCGGTCACGCGCCCGGGCAAGATCTTCTGTGTGGGGGTCAACTACGGCCGCCATGCCGCTGAAGCCGGACGCGAGCTTCCTTCGCAGCCGTCAGTGTTCGTGCGCCACATCCAGTCTTTTGTCGGCCACGGGGGCCATACCATCAGGCCGTGGCTCTCGGACCGCTACGACTTCGAGGCCGAATTGGCGGTCGTGATCGGGCGCGGCGGCCGCCACATCCAGGAAACAGAGGCGATGGATCACGTCGCCGGCTACACCTGTGCCGCAGAGAACTCCGTCCGGGACTTCCAGAAACACAGCACGCAGGCCACCGCCGGCAAGAATTTCGATGCCAGTGGCGCCCTGGGGCCCTGGATAACGCTGGCCGGCGGCGCACCCAGCCTATCGGACATGCGCGTGATTGGCCGGCTAAACGGTACCGAGATGCAGAACGGCGCCGTCGCCGACCTGGTCTTTCCGGTTCCGTACCTGATTGCCTATCTCAGCAGTTTCGCCACGCTGGAACCGGGCGACCTGATTCTTACCGGCACTCCGGAAGGTGTCGGCTCGGCACGCAAGCCGCCGGTATGGATGAAAGAGGGCGACGTCTTCGAAGTCGAGATCGCGGGGGTAGGGCTGCTTTCGAATACCGTCAGCGACGAGGCCCGGCCCGCGGGCCAGGCAGCCAGCACCAGGAGAGACGCATGAGTGCCGAGGCCGCCGCTGTAAACGCCGCACTGGGCGATGCCGTATTCATGGACGCCACCGCGTTCCCAGCCAGCATGCTCAATTCGATCATCGCGCCCAGGCCCATCGGGTGGATCAGTTCCATGTCCGCCGCGGGCCAGGTGAATCTGGCGCCGTTCTCGTATTTCAATGCAATCAGCTCCAAGCCTCCGATGCTGATGTTCACCTGCAACAAGGCGCTGGATCGTCCGGTCAAGGATACGCTGGCCAACGTGCGCCAGAGCGGGGAGTTTGTCTACAACTTCGTGTCGTTCGAATTGCGCGAGCAAATGAATCGAAGTTCGGCCCCGCTGCCCCATGGCGCCGACGAGTTCGAGTTCGCCAGTCTATCCAAGGCCCCGAGCGTCATGGTGCGGCCGCCCCGTGTGGCTGACGCGCCGGTCAACCTGGAATGCAAGGTCGTCCAGATCGTCGACCTGGACCCCGACTGCACCGGCGAGATCTCCAGCTCGGTCATCATCGGCCGGGTTGTCGGCAGCCATGTCAGGCGCGAATTCATCGACGCGCAAGGCCGCTTCGACCTCGCCAGGGCGGCGCCGCTGACGCGCCTGGGCGGCTTTGCATACAGCGAACTCGGCACGCTGTTCGATATTCCACGACCCAAGTTCCCATGACGGCCGGACAGCGCCGCAGACGATATTCCATCCTACTTCTTGTCATTGACGACGTCACTTCATCGAGGTTTCCATGAAGCAATCTTCTTCTCGCTTTGTCGATGTGTCCGGCCAGCCCGCTCGCCCACAGACTGCCTGGTCGCCCATTATTGTCACCGGCGAAGAAATCGCCGCCGAGATCGACCGGCTGGCGTCCGCCCCGCGCCCCGCCAATGGCCGCCGCGCCTCGTTGGTCGTGCATCCGATGGCGACAGCTCCCGGGCGTGGGTTTGCCCCCGGCATCGACGTCACGGTCAATGTGGTGAATCCCGGCGAGCGCACGACCAACTTGCGCAAGAACTCCAACATGCTCGAGATATGTATTGCCGGAAGTGGAATCGCCACGGTGGCGGGGCGCGATATCAGGGTGTCCGAGAAAGATGTCTGGAATACGCCGTCGATGCAGGTGCATTCGTATCGCAATGACGGGCAGACACCGTGGGTACGCCTGTCGTATTCCAATGCGCCCCTGCTGGAGAAGCTCGAGGTGCACTACCAGGAAGAGTTCGACGGCCCCAGCCCGCCCGCCGATCTGAAGACCCGCAGGGCAGAGTCCTCGGCGGCGCAGAAATCGGCGCGCGACCTGGCGATGCGCAAACAGCTGACCGAGGAAGGCGCCTGGCTGCTGGGCTATGAATACCTGATCGACATCGATGTGATCGAGTCCAGATCGCTGCACTGGCCCTGGGAAAAGGTCCGGGAATACCTGCCAGAGGTGAACCAGCTCGACCTGGCGTACAACGGCCGCCGGCTGTACGTGCTGTACAACCCGGCCACCGAACGGCGCATCGGCACGACGCACAGTTTTTTCGCGACGCTGTCTTCCACGCCGCCCAACAGCCATCATGTGCCGCACCGGCACAGTTCGTCGGCGATCAACTACTACCTGCGCGGCCATGGCTACAGCTACGTAGACGGTGAGCGGCTTACCTGGAAGGCGGGCGATCTGCTGCTTTCGGCGCCCGGCTGGGTCATGCATGCGCATCATACGGTGGACGAGCACACCTCGGCGCTGACGGTGCAGGATCACCCGCTGCAAATTGCAATGGAGTCGCTGATCTGGCAAGAGCGCATACAAGAGCCGATCTTGACGCTGGGCAGCCAGAAGGGCTTTGAAAGCAACCGTGCAGAACTGATGAAAGCGTAAGGGGAAAATTCCGATGGCACTCGGTTCGATATCTACCTTGCGCAGTGCGCTGCGCGACTTCTACGACGACTACGCCCATTGCCTGGATACTTTCGATCTTCAGCGCTGGCCCGATTTCTTCACGGAAGACTGCCGCTATCGCGTACTGAGCGCCGAGAACTATGACGCCGGGCTGCCGCTGTCGCTCATTTACTGCGACGGGCGCAACATGCTGAAAGACCGGGTGACCGCGTTGAAAGAGACCACGGTCTACGAACCTCGCCATCTGCGTCACTTCGTGGCGGGCGTCCGTGTGCTTGGGCAGGAAGACGGGCTTATCCGGGCCACCGCCAACTTCATGATTCTTGAAAGCCTGTCCGACCAGGAACCCGTCGTGAACATGGTGGGCCGCTACGTCGATGCGCTCGTCGAAACCGGGCAAGGGTTCCTGCTCAAAGAGCGCTATTGCGTGCACGACAACTACCGCGTGCGCAACTCGCTGATCATTCCCATCTGAAAGAAGCTTGAGGCTCTGCCATGAACATGACCATTCTTCCCGAAGACACGCACTCCACGCAGGGCGGCTGCCCCGGCCACGCCCATGCCCGGCAGGACGCGGCGGCCAGGCGCATCAGCATCAATCGCCGTTGGCCGGCCGAGGGCTGCACGCGCGTGCCCAACTGGGTCTACTCCGATCCGGACATCTTCCAGAAAGAGATGGACCTGTTCTTTGCGGGCGACACGTGGAGCTATGTGGGGCTTGAGTGCGAAGTGCCGCAGGTCGGCAGCTATCGCCGCCAGTGGATAGGCACGCGTCCGGTCATCATGGTGCGCGGCAAGGATGGCCAGGTCCATGTGCTGGAAAACCGGTGTGCGCATCGGCAAGCGCTCATATGCTGGAACAACAGCGGCCAGGTGAAGGATTTCACATGTCCCTATCACCAGTGGAATTTTGCCCTGGATGGCAAGCTGCAGGGCCTGCCGTTCAAGCGCGGCGCCTTGGGCAAGGGCGGCATGCCCGCGGATTTCGACATGGCCGCAAACAGCCTGAAGCAGCTGCGCGTTGTCAACCGGGGCGGGTCGATCTGGGCCACGTTCTCGGACAGCGCGCCCAGCTTCGAAGCCTATTGCGGCGATATGGTGCTTGCCGAGATCGACCACATGTTTCCATCCGATCGCACCCTGCGGCTGCTGGGCTACACCCGGCAGCTCATTCCCGCGAACTGGAAGACCTATCTCGAGAACCTGAAGGATCCCTACCACGCGACCCTTCTGCACACGTTCTATATCACGTTCGGCCTGTGGCGCGCGGACAGCCGCAGCGAGTGCATTCCGCAGGGGGGTGGCAAGCACAGCGTGATGATCTCGCACAATGAAGGCAAGAAGACCTCGGCCGCGACGGCCGAGATGGCCAACTTCCGCGGCGACTTCGAACTGCTGGACAAAGAGAGCGTCACCCCACGCAAGGAATTCAACCACGGCCGCGTCGGCGGCGCATGGGTATTTCCTTCGACCAACCTGGGCATCCAGGCCAACACGCTGAAAGTGCGCCACGTCATTCCGCGCGGCCCGGCCGAGTTCGAACTGGTTTTCACCCACTATGGTTTTGACGACGACGATGAAGAAATGCAGCGCTTGCGTCTGAAGCACGCCAACCTGCTGGGCCCCGCGGGCTTCGTTTCCATGGACGATAGCGAAATGCTCAAGCAGGTGCAGTCCGGCGCAACCGGGTATCCCCATCGCAATGGCGTGATCGAGATGGGTGGGCGCGGCCTGGAGCCGGCCGACTATATGGTGACCGAAGTCATGATCCGGGCCTTCTGGGACTTCTATCGCAAAGAAATGGCCCTGTAATCAAGTTTCCCGCGAGGTAAAAGTGAATAAAGAAATACAGCAGGCCCCTGGCGAAAGCGCATATTCCGGCGGTCTGGCGTGCGTGTTGAAATTTTTCTACGCGCTGGATGTCCGGGACCACGAGGCCGCGGCCGCGATGATGGCGCCAGATGGCATCTGGCATCGCCAGGGCGTGGCGCTGAAGGGGCAGGCGGCCATTCTCGAAGCGCTTGCCAGGCGGCCGGCGAATCGCCGTACCTGCCACATCATCACCAATTTCAGAATCCTGCAGGCCGGCTTGAAGCACGCCGAAGCCGCGTTTTATCTCACAGCGTACGAAGGCACCCTGGCAGCGGAAGCGGGCAACGGATCCGAGGGGCTGCGCCTGCTAGCCATCCGCGATTGCCGCGATAGCCTGACGCTGACGCCAGGCGGTTGGCGCATTGCCGAGAAACGCAGCAATCGGCATTTGCCGCCCGAGTGAATCCGGTTCGGCACCCCAGGCAGCGTAGGTCCAACTACTTGAACTCCGTACTTGAACTCTGTGTAAGGATCCGTGAAATGGCCCAGTGGCAGCGCGTGGCAGTGCTGAAAGATGTCAAGAATGATGCACAGACTTTTCGTGTCGTCGTTAACGGCACGGCTTTATGCCTTTTCGACCTGGGCGATGAAATATGCGCCACCCAGGATATCTGCCCCCACGGCAACGCGAGCCTGTCCGAGGGTTTCGTCGAGAACGGCACCGTGGAATGCCCCCTGCATCAGGGGGTGTTTGACATCAAATCGGGCAAGCCGCTGTGTCCGCCCGTCGAGACCGACCTGGCGTTGTACGAGGTCAAGCAGGATGGAGAAGACATCCTTGTCCGCATCTAAGGCCGCGCTGGCGGACGAGCCAGGTTCTACCGGCCGCCATGCCAATGAAAATGCATTGGCACGCGTGGTGATTGTGGGGGCGGGGCAGGCAGGTGGCTATGTCGCCTGGGGGCTGCGTGATGAAGGCTTCAAGGGCGAAGTCATCGTCATCGGAGACGAAGCCCATCCTCCTTACCAGCGTCCCCCGCTTTCCAAGGAACTGCTCGGCGGTGCGTGTTCAATCGAATCCACTTACCTGTGGCCCCGGGGCCTCGACGCCACGTTCAGACTGGGGGTGCGGGCCAGTGGAATCGACCGCGCCAGGAAGGGCGTGATCCTGTCCAACGGCGAATTCATCCGGTACGACAAGCTCGTGCTGGCCACGGGGGGCCGTCCGCGCCAACTCGACATACCCGGCGCCCACTACCTGCGAACCATCGAAGACGCGGTCGGCCTGCGCCAGGCGCTGCAATCCTCTCGGCCCGTGTCCGTGATCGGCGGAGGATGGATAGGCCTGGAAGTCGCGGCGGCCGCGCGCATGGCCGGCAAAGACGTCACCATCCACGAGCAAGGCGAGCGCCTTTGTGCCAGAGCGGCGCCGGCGTTCATCTCCGACTATCTCGCGTCGCTGCACAAGCGAAACCATGTCGATGTCAGGTTGAACTCAACGGCCGACGTGCCGCATGGCTCAACCGTGGTTGTCGGGATCGGTATCGTGCCCAATACCGAGCTCGCGCAACAGGCAGGGCTACGCGTGTCCAATGGCATTGTCGTGGACCAATTCGGCGTGACTTCCGACCCGGACATTCTTGCGGTGGGGGACGTCGCGAATCTCGATGGCATCCGGCTCGAGACCTGGGCGAATGCGCAGAACCAGGCGATCGCGGCGGGAAGGACGCTGGCCGGTACTCGTACTCCTTATGTGGAAATCCCCTGGTTCTGGTCTACGCAATACGACGTGACCCTGCAGTGCCTGGGCGTGTCCGGCCCCTCGGACGAGATGGTCGTGCGCGGAGATCCCTCCTTGAATAAATTCTCGCTGTTCTTTGTCAGGCACCAGACGGTCGCCGCGGTGGTCTCGGTCAACAATCCGCGCGATATCAAGATCAGCCGGCGCTTGATTGGCGATCGCGTGCCGACGGCGCCCGGCCTGCTCTCGGATGCTACGATTTCGCTTGCGACGTTGTAGCGGGACAAGCGCCCGCCAAACAGACTTGGCACCAAGGAGCATCCCATGACCTATGACCTGTGGTATTGGGACGGCATTCCGGGCCGTGGCGAATTCGTGCGCCTGGCACTGGAAGCCGCGGGCATTGCCTACCGTGAATGCGCCCGCCAGCCGGGCGCTACCGGGCAGACGCTGGCCGACGACATGCAGGCGCCGCGCAAACACCCGCCGTTCGCCCCGCCGTACCTGGTGGCGGGCCAGCTGACGCTGGCGCAGACCGCCAATATCCTGCTTTACCTGGGCGACAAGCACGGCCTGGCGCCTGCCGGCGCGGCCGGGCGCTACTGGACCAACCAGCTGCAATTGACTATCGCCGATATGGTGGCCGAGGCCCACGACACTCACCACCCGGTGGCCGCCAGCGATTACTACGAAGACCAGCGCGACGAGGCGCTGCGCCGCGCCGCCAATTTCCGTGCCGAGCGCATTCCCAAGTTCCTGGCCTATTTCGAGCGGGTGCTGCAAGAGCGCGGCAACTGGCTGGCGGGAGGGCGCCGCTGGTCGTATGCCGACCTGTCCTTGTTCCACCTGGTCGACGGCTTGCTGTATGCCTTTCCGCGGCGCATGGGTACAGTGACGGCCAGCTATCCCAAGGTCATGGCGCTGCACGCCCGGGTGGCCGCGTTGCCGGCGCTGCAGGCGTATTTTTCCAGCGGCCGCCGCCTGCCGTTCGGCGACGGCATTTTCCGCTACTACCCCGAGCTGGACGGCGACTAGGGCCTGTTCACACTAAAAGAAGCCACACACCGCCCGGGTATCGGGCGACAGGCTAGGCGCGGCCGGCCACCGCGGCCTGGTACGCCTCGCGCCAGGCCAGGCCGGCGCGCGTGTCGGCGCGCGGCAGGTATTCGCAGCCGATCCAGCCCGCGTAGCCGCTGTCGGCCAAGGTGCGCAAGGCCTGCGCCACGGCCGGATCGGCCGGATCGGGTTCGTGGCGCCCCTGCGGGTGGGCGAACTGCACGTGGTGCACCAGCGGCAGGGCCGCGCGCAAGGCGCGGTCCAGGTCCAGGCCCTCGCGCTGGCAGTGATAGAAATCGAACTGCAGGCGTACCGCCGGGTGCCCGACCTGGGCAATGACCTGCGCCGCCTGTTCGGGCAGGCGATAGAAATAGCCCGGCATGTCGTGCCGGTTCAGCGCCTCTAGTGTGAGCGTTATGCCATCGCGCGCGGCCAGCGGTGCCGCGCGTTGCAGGTTGCCCACCAGCGTGGCCTGGCAGTCGGTGCGGGCGGCGCCTTCGGGCGGGCGTCCCGCCATGACATGAATGCTGCGGCACCCCGTGGCCCGGCATACGTCCAGGGCCTGCGCCAGCGCAGCATCGAAATCCGCTTCGCGGCCGGGCAGGCAGGCCAGGCCTTTTTCCCCTTCCCGCCCGGGCGGCGTATTGACCAGTACCAGCGCCATGCCTTGCGCCTGCAGCAGCATGGCCAGCTCGGCAGGCGGCAAATCGTACGGAAACAGGATTTCGGCGCCCGCGAAGCCGTCGCGTGCCGCTTCTTCAATGCGTCGCGCCAAAGGCAGGCCGGGATACAGCAGGGAAAGGTTTGCAGCCAGTTTCATGGGTTTCCTCGCGGAATGTGGAGAATTTTCCACACATTTACGAATGTCGAGTACTGCTTATTGAGACCTTCGCAAGATTACGATTAAATGCAAGTGATACATTAAATTTCTATTCGCATCAATTGTTATCGATGCTCGGTCACTGCAAAAAGGGGATGCAACATGGCATTGCTAGGGCTCCATCGCGTGTGGGGTAAGCGCAAGCGGCGCGACGCCGAGATATTGGGCCAAATGGCCGCCATCGATAAGGTGCAGGCCATCATCGAATTCGATTTGCAGGGCCACGTGCTGGCCGCGAACCGCAACTTCCTGGACACGATGGGCTACCACCGGGACGAGATCCTGGGATGCCATCATGCCATGTTCGTCGAGCCCGCCGAACGCGAGTCGGACCGCTACCACGAGTTCTGGCGCAAACTCGGCGCCGGCCAGCATGACGCGGGGCGCTATCGCCGCCTGGCCAAGGGCGGGCGCGAGGTCTGGCTGCAGGCCAGCTACAGCCCCATACTGGATCGCCACGGCCAGCCCTGCAAAGTGGTCAAGTACGCCACCGACATTACCGATCAGCAACGCTTGAGCGACGATATGGCCGGGCAACTCGAGGCCATCTCGAAAGTGCAGGCGATCATCGAGTTCGAACTCGACGGCACGATCATCCACGCCAATGATCTGTTCCTGGATGCGATGGGTTACCGCGTCGACGAAATCGTCGGCCGCCACCATTGCATGTTCGTGCAGCCGCAAGAGCGCGAAAGCGCCAGCTATGCCGCGTTCTGGCGCAAGCTGGCCAACGGCGAGCATGACACGGGGCAGTATCTGCGCGTGGGCAAGGGCGGGCGCGAAGTGTGGATAGATGCCAGCTACAACCCCATCCTGGATGCCGCCGGCAGGCCGTTCAAGGTAGTGAAATTCGCCACCGACATCACGCGCCGTTTCACGGCCGCCCAGACGCTGCGCGTTGCCGTGCAAGGCCTGACCGAAAATGCCGAACGCGCCAGCCAGGCCAACGAATTGGCGCGCGAGGCCTCGCGGGTGGCCGAACAGGGCGGCCATACCGTGCAAGACGTGGTGCGCACCATGAATGCCATCACCGAAAGCTCGCGACGCATTTCCGAAATCATCGGCGTGATGGACGGCATCGCGTTCCAGACCAACATCCTGGCGCTCAATGCCGCCGTCGAGGCGGCTCGTGCCGGTACGCATGGCAAGGGGTTCGCGGTGGTGGCGGCCGAAGTGCGCAGCCTGGCGCAGAACAGCGCCGCGGCGGCCAAAGAGATCAAGGACCTGATCACTGCCTCGGTCGAGCAGATACGCAGCGGTGCCAACCTGGTGCAGTCGGCGGGTTCCACGATGGGCGACATCGTGGCGTCGTCGCGCCGCGTTACCGACATCATGGGCGAAGTCGTGGATGTATCGCTGGCCCAGTCCCGCACGCTGGGCGAGGTCACCGACGACATCACCCAGACCAGCGCGGCGGCGCAGGCGCGGCGCCTGGCCCCGGTGGCTGTCGCGCCGCCGCGGGCACTGGTGCGCCGGGCGGCCTGAGATGCCTTACTGCAGCTTGATGTTGCGTTCTTCCACCAGTTTCTTGCCCTGTACCGTTTCCTTGGCCAGGTAGGTTTTCAGTTCTTCGGGCGAGCCGCCTATGGGTTCCGCGCCGATCGCATCCAGGGTGGCCTTCACCTTGGGATCGTTCAGCGCCTGGCGCATCGATGCGTTGAGCTTGGCCACGATGTCGGGCGGGGTGCCGGCCGGCGCGAAGGCGGCGAACCAGGGCGTCAATTCGTAGCCCGGCAGGCCGGCCTCGGCTACCGTGGGCACGTCGGGCAAGGCGGCCGAGCGCTTGGCCGTGGTGACCGCCAGCGCATTCAGCTTGCCCGACACGATGTGCGGCTTGGCCGACGTGATGCTGTCGAACATATAGTCCACTTGCCCGCCCAGCAGGTCCGACACCGCCGGACCGCTGCCCTTGTATGGCACGTGCAGCATGTCGATGTTCGCCATCGACACGAACAGCTCGCCCGCCAGGTGGATAGAGGTGCCCACGCCCGCCGAAGCATAGGTATAGGCGCCGGGTTTTTCCTTGGCCTTGGCAATGACATCGGCGACGCTCTTGGCGCCGGTGCGCTGCGGATTGGTGACCAGCACGTTCGGCACGATCGCCAGCAGCGAGATCGGTGCGAAATCGGCTTGCGGGTCGTAGTTCAGGTTGTCGTACAGGGCGGGGTTCACTGCCATGCCATTGGCCACGATCAGGATCGTATAGCCGTCGGGCCTGGCACGGGCCACCGCGGCCGCGCCGATATTGCCGCCTGCGCCCGCACGGTTCTCGATCACGAAAGAGGTGTCCAGTTGCCGGCCCATGGCCTCGCCCAGGGTGCGGGCGATGTTGTCCATGGCGCCGCCGGGCGGGAAGGGCACGATCCAGGTCACCGGGCGCTCGGGGTACTCGGCCATGGCGGCCGGCGCGGCCCCCAGCAGCGCAGCCGCCGCGCACAGCGCGGCCAGCGGCTTGAAGAAAGCGTTATGCATTTGTCATGTCTCCTGTGTAGATCTGTCGAAATCAGTGCTCAAGTACGCCGGTAAAACGTCAGCTTCTCTTCGTCCAGCGCCAACCCCAGGCCGGGGCCCGCCGGTAGTTCCAATGAAAAATCGCTGTAGGCCGGGGGCGCCGCGACGATGTCGTCTTTCAGCAGCAGCGGCCCGAACAGTTCGGTGCCCCAGCTCAGGCGCGGCAGCGCGGCAAAACCATGCGCCGAGGCGATCGACCCGATCGAGCCCTCGAGCATGGTGCCGCCATACAGCGCCATGCCTGCCGCATCGCCCACTGCCGCGGTGCGGCCCATTGCCAGGATGCCGCCCGATTTGGCGATCTTCAGCGCCAGTACGTCGGCCGCGCCCAGGCGCGCAATGTCCAGCGCATCCTCGGGGGTGCAGACGGCCTCGTCGGCCATGATGGGCACGACGAAGCGCGCCGCCAGCCGCGCCATGCCGGCCAGGTTGGTGCGGGCAATGGGTTGTTCGACCAGGTCGACGCCGGCGGCCTCCAGGCGCGCGATGGCGCCGGCCGCTTCGGCTTCGTCCCAGGCCTGGTTCACGTCCACCGTCACGCGGGCGCGATCGCCCAGGGCCTGCTTGATGCGCGATACATGCGCCACGTCGGCCGCCACGTCGCGCCGGCCGACTTTCAGCTTGAAGGTGTTGTGCCGGCGCGCCTGCAGCAGCGCCTCGGCCTCGTCGATATCGCGTGCCGTATCGCCGCTGGCCAGCGTCCACAGCACCGGCAGGCGCGTGCGGACCGCGCCGCTCAGCAAGGTGGCTACTGGCACGTCCAGGCGCTTGCCCTGCGCATCCAGCAGGGCGGTCTCCAGTGCCGATTTGGCGAACCGGTTGCCGCACGCCACCTTGTCCAGCCGCGCCAGTGCGGCACGCACATTGGTGGCATCTTGGCCGGCCAGCGCGGGCGCCAGGTACGTATCGATCGCCAGCTTGATGCCTTCCGGGCTTTCCTCGCCATAGCTCAGCCCGCCGATGGTGGTGGCCTCGCCCAGCCCCTCGATGCCGTCACTGCAGCGCAGGCGCACGATCACCAGTGTCTGCTGCTGCATGACCGCCATCGCCAACTGGTGGGCGCGGATCGTGGGCAGGTCGACCAGTATGGCCTCGATGGCCTCAATGCGAACGTCTTCCATACCTGAAATAAGTAGTAGCCATAGTTCTGCCAGTATGCCGCTCGATTTTTCGGGGGTCCAAGACTATATTGGTTGCTTTCGATACCTTGTAGGTATGGATGGGCTTATGGAACTCAGGCACTTGCGCTACTTCCAGGCGGTCGCGCAGGAAGGCAGCTTTACCCGCGCGGCCGCCCGCCTGCATATTGCGCAGCCGCCTCTCAGCCGGCAGATCCGCCAACTGGAAGAAGAGCTGGGTGTCACTTTGCTCGAACGCGGTTCGCGCAGTTTGAAACTGACCGAGGCGGGCCGCTTCCTGCTGGAACAATCGCTGCAGTTGACCGCGCGCCTGGATGAGGTCGTGCAGGGCACCCAGCGCCTGGGGCGCACCGAACGCGGCTGGTTCGGCATCGGCTTCGTGCCGTCCAGCCTGTATGGCTTTGTGCCGGAACTGATCCGTCGCCTGCGCGAGGCCGATCCGCGCGTCGAGGTCGGCCTGGCCGAAATGACCACGCTGCCGCAGATCGAGGCGCTCAAGGCCGGGCGCATCGACATGGGCATCGGCCGCATCCTGTTCGACGATCCGGCCATCGAGCGCCGCGTGCTGATGGCCGAGCCTCTGGTGGCGGCGTTGCCGTTGCAGCATCCCTTGGCACGGCGCCGCCGCGTCGGCATCGCGCAGTTGGCCGCGCAGCCTTTCGTGCTGTATCCGGCGCGCCCGCGGCCCAACTATGCCGACCATGTGCTGGGCTTGTTCCGGGCGGCCGGCTATGCGCCGCGCGTCGTCCAGGAAGCCAACGAATTGCAGACCGCCATCGGCCTGGTGGCGGCCGGCCTGGGCGTAACGGTCGTGCCCGCGTCGGTACAGCGCCTGCACCGTGTCGACGTGGCACACGTGCCCATCGATGCGGCATCGTTTGTTTCCCCGGTCATCCTCAGCTACCGCAAAGACGATCGTTCGCCATTCCTGGCCGATGCCGTCGGGCTGGCCGTGCAATTGGCGGGCGCCGAAGCCGTGGGTACTGCACCAGGCGCCGGCCTGCTGGCACAATAGCCCGATGGATCCCCTGCACACCGTATTGCTTACCGTGGGGCTGTTCGCCTTCACGTTTCTCAGCCCCGGCCCGAACCTGCTGGTCGTGGTGCAGACCAGCCTGGCCTCGGGGCGGGCGGCAGGCGCCATGGCGGGGCTGGGGGTGGCCACCGGCGATGCCATTTATTCCGGGCTGGGCCTGTTCGGCATGGCAACGCTGATTACAGCGGGCGGCACCTTGTTCACCGTCATCCAGCTGCTGGGCGGCGCCTACCTGGTCTGGTACGGCTGGCGCCTGTTGCGCGGCGGTAGCCGTATCCCCGACCTGCAAGCCGTGCCGGCACCCAGGCGCGCCGAGGCCTGGCGTTATTTCCGGCGCGGCTTGATCACCGACCTGGCCAACCCGCAGACCGTGCTGTTCTTCGCCAGCATCTTTTCCGTTACGCTGCGGCCCGACACGCCAGCCTGGGCCAAGCTTGCCGCCTGGCTGGGGCTGGTGGGCGCATCGGTGCTGTGGCGCGTGCTGCTGTGCCAGGTGTTCTCGCGCGCCGCCATGCGGCGCATTTACACGCGCTGCCAGCGTGCGCTGGAATGCCTGGCGGGCGTCGGCCTGGCCTTGTTCGGCCTGCGCCTGGTGTACGAAGGCTGGGCGCGGCGCTAGGGATGCCTGGCGGCAGGCGCCACCGGTCGCCGGCCGTCGGTTGCCGGCTATCGGTTGTCTTACAGCACCTTGGTTTCGTGGTGCACTTGGGGCGGTTGGGCGAAATGCGGTCCCACCAGCTTGCGCCATTCCTGGAAATCGGCCGACTCGCGGAAATCCACCATATGGTTCTCGACGGTTTCCCAGTCGACCACCAGCGTGTACTGCTGCGGGTTCTCGATCGACCGGTGCAGCGCCACGCCGTGGCACCCGCGGGCGCGCATGAACAGCGGCTTGGCCTGGGCCACGCCGGTTTCGAATTCGGCCTCATGGCCTGCCGTGACGAGAATGCTGGCAATTTCCTGGATCATCGGGATTCCTTGGGTAGATGGACATGACGGACGGCAAGTATGATCGAGCCGTGCCGACAATTTAGCTCAGGAGCCGCCATGCATTATCTAATGTTCTACGACCTGGTTCCCGATTATCTCGAGCGCCGCGGTGAATTCCGCGATGCCCACCTGGCGCTGGCGCGCCAGGCCGTCGCGCGCGGCGAACTGGTATTGGGTGGCGCCCTGGCCGAGCCCGCCGACCAGGCCGTGCTGCTGTTCCGCGCCGATTCGCCGGCCGCGGCCGAGGCGTTCGCCCAGGCCGATCCCTACGTGCAGGCCGGCCTGGTCAGGCAGTGGCAGGTACGCCCCTGGACCACCGTGGTGGGCGAGCAGGCCGCCCATCCCGTGCCAGCCTGACGCCGGCCTTGCCACGCCGGGGTGGCAGGCCGCCATCCCGTTGCACAGGGGTATGATGCGGCCTGGCCTCCGATCCCCCGCCTGATTCATGCCGCTGTCCCACCTGCTGTTGGCGTTGTCCGTGGTCTTCATCTGGGGCACGAATTTCGTCGTCATCAAATGGGGCCTGGCCGAATTCCCCGCCTTCCTGTTCGCCACGCTGCGCTTCCTGCTGTCGGCCTTGCCGTGGGTGTTCCTGTTTCGCCGGCCGGCGGTGCCCTGGAGCGCCATGGCGCGCGCCGGCCTGCTGCTGGGCGTAGGGCAGTTCGGGCTGCTGTACTGGGCCATGCGCCAGGACATCTCGCCGGGCCTGGCTTCGCTGGTGGTCCAGTCGCAGGTGTTCTTCACCATCGTCATGTCCATGATCTTCACCGGCGAGCGGGCCCGGCCGCTGCAGGTCGCTGCCCTGGCCCTGGCCATCGGCGGCTATGCCTTGGTGGCCTGGCATAGCGCTACCGATCCTGCCGCGGCCGTGACACTGGTGGGGTTGGGCCTGGTCCTGGCCGCGGGGTTCTGCTGGGGCTGCACGAATATGGTGATGCGCAGTGTGGGGCGGGTGAACATGGTGGCCTTCACGGCCTGGAGCAGCTTGTTCGCCATCATCCCGCTCATGCTGATCAGCCTGGTCGTGGAAGGCCCGGCGCGCATGGCGCACGCCCTGGCGCATGCCAGCGGCTGGGCATGGCTGGCCGCCTTCTGGCAGGCGGCGGGCAATACCGTGTTCGCCTTCGGCGCCTGGGGCTGGCTGTTGGCGCGCCATCCCGCCGTGACGGTCACGCCCATGGCGCTGCTGGTACCGGTATTCGGCATCCTGGCCTCGGTCGCCTTGCTGGGCGAACCCTTGCCGCCATGGAAAATCGTCGCCGCCTGCCTGGTGCTGGCAGGCTTGTCCTTGAACATGTATGCGGGTCGCACAGGAGGCAGGCGGTAGCAGTACACGGTGCGCCAGCGCGCCCGTGGCAGTTGTCGTAGTCGTGGCATGACGTGGGTTGATCATTTGTTGTTCCTGGGCTGCGTGGCATTGGCCACCTACGCCCAGACGATGACCGGGTTCGCTTTCGGCCTGGTGCTGTTGGGGCTTACCGGCCTGTTCGCGCTGGCGCCGCTGCCCGACATTTCCAACGTAGTCAGCCTGCTGACGCTGGCCAACGCCTTGGTGGCGCTGGGACACGCGCGCTCGCACCTGAGCTGGCCGCTGATCCGCCCGCTGTTGGCGGCTAGCCTGGCTGGCGTGGCGCTGGGTGTGTTCGCGCTTGAATGGATCAGCGGCAGTATCGCGTTGCTGTTGCGCTGGCTGCTGGGCGCAACCATCCTGGCTTGCGCTTTTCTGCTGGTGGCGCGCACGCGGCCGCTGGCGCGCGTGTCCTCGCGCCTGTCGTTCATTTTGTTCGGCGGGTTGTCGGGTGTGCTGGGCGGCCTGTTCTCAAGCGCAGGCCCGCCCATGGTGTATCACCTGTACCGCCAGCCGTTGCCGTTGCCGCTGGTGCGCAACAGCCTGCTGGTGCTGTTTTCGGCCAATGCGGTGCTGCGCCTGTCGCTGGTGGCCGGCCACGGCGGCCTGGGTGCCACGTCGTTGTGGCTAAGCCTCGAGGCCTTGCCGGTGGTCGTGGCGCTGACCTGGCTGGTGCGCCGCTACGCGTCTGCCGGGTCCGTGCAGACGGTGAAGAAACTGGTCTTCGTGCTGTTGTTGCTTGCGGGGCTGGGCCTGCTCATCCCTGCCACGCGCGCCTTGATGGCGTAGCCATTGCCGCCTGGCACCTCGTCCGATCTTCATGCCCGATCGCGGGCAATTGACCTCGGCGCTGCGCGTCGATATTGCCTATGCCACCGAGCCGCGCTTTCTCGACTTCATGAAGCATCGCCTGGTGCGCCAGGCGGCTGGGGTTCAACCGCGTCGATATCGGGCTTGCCGGCGCCGCCGCGCGCGGGCGGGCGCGCCAGCACCAGCGTCGAAGGCGAGGCCAGCGGCAGGCCGGCCGCAGTCATGCGTTGCAAGATGTCATACAGCAATGTGCTGCGCACGCCATAGGCATTGCGCGGCGAACTGACGTAGCCGCGCGCGTTGAACAGCAGGTGGCCGCTCTCGACGCCTTCCAGGAACACATCGGGTGCCGGGTTTTCCAGGATACCTTCGTGCGCCGCAAAGGCCTGCAGCATCAATTCGCGCACGCGTTGCGCATCCGCGTCCAGCGGCATGGGCAGCTTGACTTGCACCAGGCCCAGCGGATTGGCGTGCGTGACGTTGCGTACCGTCTTGGTCACGAATTCCGAGTTCGGCACGATCACGGTAGAGCGGTCTGCCATCTGGATCTCGGTGGCGCGCACATTGATGCGCAGGATGTCGCCCTCGACGCCGCCCAGCGATACCCAGTCGCCCACTTTGACCGGCCGCTCGGCCAGCAAGATCAGGCCCGACACAAAATTCTGCACCACCGCCTGCAGGCCAAAGCCTATGCCCACCGACAGCGCGCTGGCAATCCAGGCGACGCGTTCCAGGCCGATGCCCAATGCCGACAGCGCCAGCGCCACGGCCACCACCACGCCGGTATAGCCAAACAGCGTGGCTGCCGACAGCTGCATGCCGGGATCCAGTTCGGTGGTGGGCAAATAGCGATTGGCCAGCCAGCGCTTGAGCAGCCGCACGCCCACCAGGCACAGGGCCAGCACCAGCAATGCCTGCATCAGCGCACTGGGGCGCAAGTGCACTTCGCCTATCTGCAGGCCGCTGTGCAACTGGTTCATGCGGTGCATCAGGTCGCTCGGCCCCTCGCCGAACGGCGCCAGCAGCAGCGTGGCCGCAAACAGCACCACCGCTACCCGGCTGGCGCCGGACAACAGCACGGCGGCCTGTCCGCGCATGCGGTTGCGGGCATCGTCTTCATCTTGCGGTGACGGAGCCAGCAAGGTACTGAAGCCGTCTTCGATCAGGACCGACAGCAGGTAGGCGGAACACAGAATAGCCAGCGTCCACAGCACCTGCTTGACGATGAAACCGCCGAACGCCACGTATCCCGCCAGCAAACTGATGACGCTGGTGATCAGCACGGCCCACGTTACGGCTACCAGCACCGACAGCCAGAACGGGCGCGGCGGCACCCGGCCGTCTTCATCGGCCTGGCGTAGTTGTTGCTGCAGGCGGGTGCAGCGGCGCAATCCCCACGCCAGCACGGCGGCCAATATCAGCGCGGCCAGCGAGGTAACGGAAATGGTGGTGGTCAGGCTGGCGTTCAGCAGCACCGGCAACTCATCGCCCAGCCAGATCGCCACGACCAGCACGCCCAGCACCATGGGCAGGCGGCGCAGCCCTTGCGCAACGTCATCGTGAATGGACGGCAAGCGCCAGCTGGAACGGTCGGGCGACAGCAGCGCATAGCCCAGTCCGGCCACATAGCCGCCGAAACACACCACGGCAACCAGGCTGCCCAGCAGGTCACCCGTGTCGTCCGATAAGGTGGCATCCCAGGTCAGGCCGATGTGCAGGAGTTCGGCGATCAGGCCCGGCGTAGCCACGGCCAGCACCACGATGCTGACCGCCAGGAACGAGCGCCGCAGGCGGCCGGGCGGCACGCGCGTCGCGGTCAGCTTCACCAGCAGGCGACTGCAGGCGGTCCGCAGCACCATGACCGCGATCACGGCCAGTGCCAGCACAATCCAGATGGCGGTCGGCGTACTGTCGGCGGCTTGCCGCAGCTCGTCGGCCAGCTCCTTCAGGCGCCGCAGGTCGCGTGGCAGGTCGCCCCGCAGTTCCGACCAGAATGGCGTACCCAGGAACGAATCGCGCCGTTCACCCAGGCGGGCCTGGAACTGGTTGCGTCGCAAGGTGGATATCTGCTCGGCGGTTTGCGCGGCTTCCACCGACAGCAGCCGCGCCAGCTTGGTTTGCGAATCCAGCGCCCGGTTGTCTTTCTGTAGCTGGGCGCGCCGTGCCGCGATATCGGGGGCTTCGCGGGTGCCGGCCGGCGGCTCGCCCAGTTCGGTCAGCCGCGCGGTGACACTGGCCAATTGCGGCGTCAGTGCTTCGGCCAGCGCATCGGCGCGCGACTGGATGTCCAGTACGTCGGCTCGCCAGCGCACCAACTGCGCGTCTTCGCCGCCGTCTTCCAATTGTTCGCGGATCTGGTCTATCTGTTTGCGGGCGTCCGACAGCGCCGACTCGGCGTCGGCAGCATCGGGCGGGCGCTCGGGTTGGGCGGCAGCCAGTGCGGCGGCACTCATTAGTAGGCACAGCAGCATGCCGGCCAGCAGGCGTGGCCAGGAAACGCGTCGTGCGTGCTGGAGCAGCATCATGATGGGAGAACCTCGCGCTCCTCTTTCCGACGGCGCAGCATAGCAAGCCTGCGATGGGGCGGATGCAACAAAACCTGTGCACACGCGCCCTGGGACATACGCAATTACCTGCTCAACGTTTGGATTCAGTTTTGCCGGTCGGCGCCTGGGCAGCGTTGCGCGAAGTCAGGGTCTCGCGCGAGCGTTCCAGTTCGTCGCGTATCCACTGCCGCAGCGCCAACAGCGGGGCCCAGTCGCGCAGGCCGGGTGGATACACCAGATGATACGTATCGGCGGGCTCGAAATCCACGCTGATGGGCGATACCTTGACCAACCTGCCCGCGCACAACGCATCGGCGGCCAGCAACTCACGGCTCAGGGCCAGGCCCAGGCCCTGTTCCACGGCCTGCAGCATCAGGCCGGCATCGTTGAAGGTGGCCACTGGCGTCACGTTCACAGACAGGCCGGCGACGGCGAACCACTGGCGCCATAATTCCTTGTCGCCCAGCAGCGGCTGGCGCGCCAGGGTTTCCGGATGGCTATCCGCCAATTGCCGTGTAGTGGCAGGCGAACCCAGCACAATCATGGGCGTGGCAGCATCGAACAAGGGGTCGGACACGACGCCGGGCCAAGGCCCGCGGCCCGAGCGCAGCGCCGCGTGCAGGCCTTCCCGCTGTAGATCGGCCACTTGTTGCGACGTCTCGATTTCCAGGGTCAGGCCCGGGTGGCGCTCGCGCCAGCGTGTCATGCGCGGCAACAGCCAACGCTGCGCGAAAGAGGGCAGTACCGACACCCGCAAGCGCTGGCTCGCCCCGCGTGCCACCGAGGCCGCGGTCTGCACGCCGTCGTCCAGTTGCGCCAGGGCGCACTGCACGCTGCGCAACAAGGCTTCGCCCGCCGGGTTCAACACCACGCGCCGGCCACGCCGGTCGAACAGCTCGAAACCCAATTGTTCTTCCAGCCCGCGAATCTGCTGGCTGACGGCGCTGTGGGTCAGGTGCAGCCGTTCGGCGGCGGCGCGCAGGTTCTGCAATTCCGCCACGGCGCGAAAAGCGGGCAAGGTATTCAAGGGAAGCCGGGTCATGCTGGTAAGCATAGCCGACCAATATGGGTAGAACAATGCGATTCACAACCGGTTTCTGTGCTTATACGCTTACCAGTGTGGGGTTCAACCTTTTGGAGACGAACATGGAATCGCAATGGACACTCAGCTCTTCGCCGGCGGCCCGGCCCGCCAGCGCCGCCGCGACCCGTATCGGTGTGCGCCAGGTCTGGGCGGCCTGGTGGCACGCCGTCCTGGCGCGCCGCGCCTGCCAGCGCACCGCCACGATACTCAAGGACCTGGATGAACATGTGTTGCGCGACATCGGCGCGCCGGGCTGGGCGCTGCGCGATAGGGAAGCCCTGTGCCAGATGCAGCACAACCGGCAGGCCCACTGGCTGTGGACCTGAGTTGTGGGCATGGTGCTTGCAAGCCTGGGCAGGGGCCCTAGAATTCGTGTATAGTCTCGCTCTTTCGCGGTTCGGGCGGCGGTGCTGCCGGGGCGGCGGGAAGGCGGTAAGCAGGCAGCAAATCAGGCACGGTTGATTTGACAGGTTGTAGAAAAGGCCTCATAATCTCGTTTCTGTGCTGCAAGAACAGCACCGCAGTAGGCAGTACCGCTCTTTAACAACGAAACAACCGATAAGTGTGGGCGCTTGATGGCGCGGCGCACGGCCACGGGGTTTGCC
>NZ_JAHUWT010000006.1 GCF_019218885.1 Bordetella sp. BOR01
CAAGCGCCCACACTTATCGGTTGTTTCGTTGTTAAAGAGCGGTACTGCCTACTGCGGTGCTGTTCTTGCAGCACAGAAACGAGATTATGAGGCCTTTCCTGCAACCTGTCAAATCAACCGCGCCTGATTTGCTGCCTGCCTGCCGCCTTCCCGCCGCCCCGGCAGCACCGCCGCCCGAACCGCGAAAGAGCGAGACTATACACGAATTCCTGGGCCGCTGCGCGCACTGCAAATAGCAGGCCTGCCATGCGTGCAGCGCTACGCGCAGGCGCTTGCCAGGCGTGCGTCACCGTTTACTATGCGAGCTGGACCACGACGCGCCAACCATGCCCATGAGCGAAGACATCCTGATCAATATCACCCCTTTTGAAACGCGGGTCGCGCTGGTCGAACAAGGCGCGGTTCAGGAGCTTCATGTCGAACGCAGCATTCAGCGCGGCCACGTCGGAAACATCTACCTGGGACGCGTGGTACGGGTACTGCCCGGCATGCAGAGCGCCTTCATCGATGTGGGGCTGGAGCGCGCCGCCTTCATCCATATTGCCGACCTGCGCGAGAACCGTAGCGAGCGCAGCCAGGGATTGACGCCTACCGCCATCGAGAAGCTGCTGTTCGAGGGCCAGACGCTGATGGTGCAAGTGATCAAGGATCCGCTGGGCACCAAGGGCGCACGACTATCGACCCAGATCAGTATCGCCGGACGCATGCTGGTTTACTTGCCGCATGATCCCCATATCGGGATCTCGCAGAAAATCGATTCGGAGTCCGAGCGTATTCAATTGCGCGAACGCCTGCAGGCGCTGATTCCGGAAGAGGAAAAAGGCGGCCTGATCGTACGTACGCAGGCCGAAGGCGCCACCGATGAAGAGCTGAGCGCCGACCTGGAATATCTGCGCAAGCTGTGGAATCGCGTACAGACGGCCGCGCGCAGCCAACCCGCGCCGGCGCTGCTGCACCAGGACCTGACCCTGGCGCAGCGCGTACTGCGCGACATGGTGGGCCTGAATACCGGCGTGATCCAGGTCGACTCGCGCACGACCACGACGGCCCTGACCGACTGGGCGCGGGTCTATACGCCCTCGGTGGCCGACCGTATCCAGCACTACAGCGGCGAACGGCCGCTGTTCGACACAGCCAATGTCGACGAAGAGATCGCGCGCGCCTTGTCGCGGCGGGTGGACCTGAAATCGGGAGGCTACCTGATCATCGACCAGACCGAGGCGCTGACTACGGTGGACGTCAACACTGGCGGGTTCGTAGGCGGCCGCAACTTCGACGACACGATTTTCAAGACCAACCTGGAAGCGGCGCAGGCGATTGCGCGGCAGCTCAGGCTGCGCAACCTGGGCGGCATCGTGATCCTGGATTTCATCGACATGGAAGACACGGAGCATCGCGATACCGTGCTGGCCGAGCTGAAGAAAGCCCTGTCGCGCGACCGCACCCGCATGACGGTCAACGGCTTCACGCAGTTGGGCCTGGTGGAAATGACGCGCAAGCGTACCCGCGATTCGCTGGCGCATCAGTTGTGCGAGCCCTGCCCCATGTGCGAGGCGCGTGGCACGGTGCGCACGGCACGCACCGTGTGCTATGAGATTTTGCGCGAGATCCTGCGCGAGGCACGCCAGTTCAATCCGCGCGAATTTCGCATTCTGGCCTCGCAGAACGTGGTTGACCTGTTCCTGGAAGAAGAAAGCCAGCATTTGGCCATGCTGGGCGATTTCGTCGGCAAGACGGTATCGCTGGAAGTAGAAACCGCTTATTCGCAGGAACAGTACGACATCATCCTGACCTGATCGCCAGGGGCCGGCCTGCCGCCGCCGGCCCCTGGCCCGCGAAGCAGAGTCAAAGAATCACAGATCGGTGTCGTCCAGCTTCCCGCGGCCCGACTGCTGGTATGCCGCCAGCCGCTTGCCGACGGCAACAACCACGAACGCGCCCGCCAGCCCCGCGGCAAGCTTGGCCACGGTATGGGGTTCGCCCAGGCGCTCGACGAAAAAGGCGTCCGTGATCAGCATGTTTCCGGCGATCCATCCCAGCAGGCCTGCGCCGAATGCGATCAGCAGCGGGAACCGGTCCATCAGCTTGAGCACCAGCGTGCTGCCCCACACGATGATGGGCACGCTGACCAGCAAGCCGAATACGACGTAGAAGACCTGGTGCCCGGCGGGGGTGTTGCCGGCCGCGCCCGCAATGGCGATGACATTGTCCAGGCTCATGGCGAAATCCGCCACGACGATGGTCTTGACTGCGCCCAGCACCGAGGCGCTGCTTTTGATGTTGCCGCGCGGGTCGTGGCCATGCTGTGGAACGAACAGCTTGATGCCGATCCACAGCAGCAGCAGGCAGCCGCCGATTTTCAGGAACGGCACATCGAGCACCGTCAGCGCAAAACTGATCAGCGCGACGCGCATCACGACTGCGCCTACCGTCCCCCAGAGTATCCCCTGCATGCGCCGGTTCGGCGGCAAGCCGCGGCAGGCCAGGGCGATGACAACCGCGTTATCGCCACCCAGCAGGATGTCGATCAGGATGATTTGAATCACGGCGCCCAGGTCGAGCGCATCGAAGAATGCAAGCATTCGCGTGTCCTGAACACGGGGGCTTTGCGCGGCCAGGCTGCGGATGCCTAGCAATGCCCTCGAGAGCCGACTGAGATATGTCGATTCTAGTTCAGCTTTTCGTCAGGTAGGCCGCCATGACCCACGGCCCTGCCTCGGCCCCGGCAAGGGCGGGCAGGCATGGGGCGGATGGGCGGTCAGTCTTCGCGGAACTGCATGTTGTACAGCGATGCGTACAGGCCTTGCGCCGCCAGCAGTTCGGTGTGCGGCCCCTGTTCGACGATCTGGCCCGCGTCGAGCACGATGATGCGGTCGGCATTCTGGACCGTGGACAGGCGATGCGCAATGACCAGGGTGGTGCGGCCGCGCATCAGTTGCTCGAGCGAGGCTTGCACTTGACGCTCGGACTCGTTGTCGAGCGCCGAGGTGGCTTCGTCCAGGATGAGGATGGGGGCATTCTTGATGAGTGCGCGGGCGATGGCCAGACGCTGCCGCTGGCCGCCCGACAAGCGTGCTGCGTTTTCGCCCACGTGGGTGTGCATGCCCTTGGGCAGCGCGTTGACGAAATCAAGCAGGTTGGCGGCAGCCAGAGCTTCGCGCACCTGGTCGTCGCTGGCCTGGCCCAGCGCGCCATAGCCGACGTTGGCGGCGATGGTGTCATCGAACAGTACGACGTCCTGGCTGACCAGCGACAGGTGCGAACGCAGGCTGCGCAATTTGAGTTCGTTGATGGGTACGTCGTCGACCAGGATGGTGCCGGAATCGGGTAGCACAAAGCGCGGCAGCATATTGACCAGGGTGGTCTTGCCGCTGCCGGAGCGGCCCACCAGAGCCACCGTCTGGCCGGGCTCCACGTGCAGTGAAATATTGCTGACGGTATCGTGCTCGGCGTCGTGGAAGCGGTGCGTGACCTGGCGGAATTCGATCTTGCCCCGCACGGGCTCGGGCAGCGTACGGGTGCCCGTATCGACCTCGGGTTCCTGGTCGACCAGCGTGAACACGCTTTCGGCGGCCACCAGCATTCTCTGCATTTTGCCCGCCAGGTTGGTCAGGCGCTTGATGGGGTCGAAGATCTGCGCCAGAGCGGCCATGAACGATGCGAAGCTGCCCACCGTGAGCGTCCCGCTATTGGCCTGGCTCAGGGCGACAGCGATGATCGCGCCCACCGAGATCGAGATGCAGACCTGCGTGAGCGGGGTCATGGCGGCGTCGGCCGTGGCGGTGCGCATGGCGAAACGCCGCAGGCGCGCATTGACGAAGGCGAAACGGCCGCGTTCGGCTTCGTAGCCGTCGAACAGCTTGATGACGCGCTGGCCATTGATGCCTTCGCTGGCCACGCGGGTCAGCTCGGCATTCATGTTGACGGTGTCGCGGTTGATGCGGCGCAGCCGCCGGATGAATACCCGGGCGATCAGGATGGACACCGGCAGCATGATCAGGATGATGAGCGTCAGCATCCAGGACATGTAGAACAGCACGCAGATCAGCGCGATGACCACCAGGGTTTCGCGCACCAGCACGGTAATGACGTCGGTCGCGTAACCGGTGACGTTGCCGGCGTCGATGGTGAAGCGGTTGAGCAGGCGCCCGGTGTCGCCGCGCTTGAAGTCGGAATCGGGCAGGCCCAGCAGGCGATCGAACATGTCGCGGCGGATGCCGAGCAGCACATTGTTGGCCACCCACGCCAGCAGATAGTCGCTGAAGAAGTTGCACACGCCGCGCAGGAAGATCAGGCCGACCACCGCCAGGGGCAGCGCCCACACGAAGTAGGGTTTGGCCCCCGTGAAGCCGTCGTCGAGCAGGGGCTTCATGATGATGGCCAGGGTGGGCTGGGTGGCGGCCGCGCCGGCCATCAGCAGGATGGCCAGCAGCAGGCCCTTCCAGTAAGAACCCACGCGGCTGTAGACGCGCTTCCAGAGATCGGCCTTGACCGGATGGGACCCGGCGGGTGCATTGCGTGCGGCAGAATTCAAGGGGCGACTCGCTTTAATACAATTGTGCTCGGAATTGTACCGTTCACTGTCCAAGAGCCCGTTACTGCCCATGCCCCAAATTTCGTGCCTGTATGTCAGATTACCCAACTGGGTGGGCGATGTCTGCATGAGCCTGCCCAGCCTGGCCTTGCTGGGAGACACTGGCTTGCCGCTGGTGGTGTGCGCCCGCCCCTGGGCGCGCGACCTGCTCGATGGCGTGGCCAAGCACGGGTTCATTCCCATGCGCGGCCGACTGTGGGACGACGCCCGCGCCGTGCGCGAGCACCGCCGTGCGCCGGGGGTCGCCGCGGGACACCCGCATGGCCTGACCCTGCCCGACTCGCTGTCGAGCGCTGCGGTGTTCCGCCTGGCGGGCGTGCCCAGCGCCGGGTACCGGGACGATGGCCGCAGCCTGCTGCTACGCTGGCCGATTGCCAAGCCTGACCCCAGCCTGCATGCCGTGCAGTCCTGGTATTACCTGACCCGCACCGCCCTGGGGCGCTGGGGCCTGCCGTGCGGGCCCGATCAACCGGGCCCCTTGCTGAACCTGCCGATGACGCCGGCGCACCGCGAAGCGGCCGAGGCCCTGCTGCGCGACGCGGGGCTGGCGGGCCAGCGCTTCGTGCTGATCGCCCCCACGGCCACCGGCCTGCACAAGGGCAGGATCAAGGTCTGGCCCGGGTTCGATGCCCTGACCCGGGCCCTGCAGGCACGAGGCCATATCGTGGTAATGTGCCCTCCTCCGGCCGAAGCCGACGAAGCCGCGCGCAACGCCCCCACTGCCCGCTTGCTGCCCGCCGTGCCGCTGGGCGCGTTCGCCGCGTTGACGGCGCGCGCCGCACTGGTGGTGTGCAATGATTCGGGGGTGTCGCACGTGGCCGCCGCCGCTGGCGCGCGACAATTGACGCTGTTCGGCGTCACGAACCCCGGCCGCACGGGGCCCTGGTCGCCCCGCGCGGTATGCGTAGGCTCGGGCCGGAACTGGCCGGACGCCGAAGAGGTCGAACGCGAAGCGTACGCCCTGCTGGAAACGGCACCGTGACCGCATTGTTTACATGACCATGACGAACTACTTGGCCAACTTGATCATTCCCCTGAATCTTTGCGTGACCCTGGTCGTACTGGGACTGGTGCTGGGCTTGTTTCGCCTGCGCCGCACCGGCGCGGCCCTGGCCGCTTTCGGGCTGGCCTGGATGCTGGCCTGGTCGCTGCCGGCCACGTCCGTATGGCTGGGCGGTTCGCTGGAGGCGCGCTACCCGCACCAGCCGGCGGCCCAACTGCCCACGGCGGATGCGATCGTGGTGCTGGGCGGCAACACTGCCAACGGCCGCGCCAACTGGTTCCTGCCCTATGACAAGGAAACCGCCATTGTGCGGGTCGATACCGCGGTGAAGCTATACCAGGCGCACCGGGCCCCCCGGGTGGTGTTGTCGGGCGGCGCGCTGGAAGGCGACATCAGCGAAGCGCGCGGCATGGCCTTCCTGATGAAGCAGCAAGGCGTGCCCGACGAGGCCCTGCTGCTTGAGAATTCCAGCCGCACGACCTACGAAAACGCCATGCTGACCGAAGAAGAGCTCAAAGAGCATGGCTACGGGAAGATTTTGCTGGTGACCTCGGCACTGCACATGCCGCGTGCCATGGCTGCATTTTCCAAACAAGGGGTGGCAGCCATTCCTGCGTCGACACCGCCTCAGATCGTGTTGCCACCCGATGGCTCGGTGTCGCCCTGGATACCGCATCGGCGCACGCTGGATGCCAGCCGCTCGATCATCAAGGAATACGCCGGCCTGCTGGTGTATTGGCTGCGGGGTTGGGTGTAGACATGGACGGCTACACTGCGCTGGCATGCCGGCCCGGATGCGGGGCCTGTTGCATCGCGCCGTCGATTACCCGGCCCCTGCCGGGCATGCCGAATGGCAAGCCTGCTGGCGTGCCCTGCGTGCAATTGATGCCCGACATGCGCTGCGCGATCTTTGGCGACCCCTCGCGGCCGGATTTTTGCGGGGGCCTGCAGCCGCAAAAGGACATGTGCGCGGGCAACCGTGACGAAGCCATCGCCTGGCTGGCCCGGCTGGAAGCCGAGACGGCGCCGGCATCCTGATGCCCATGCCGCGCACGGCCAAATTCAGGTGGCTGTCAACAGGCCAGGCACGGCCAGCAATCCCGCCAGCCTGGCCACGGCCACGTGCTCGGGCGTGACTGTCTTGGCAGTCATCAGGAAATTCACCGTACCCAGGCAGACCCCGCGCGCCACCACCGGCACGTTGATCACCGACTGCAAGCCCAGCGCCGCAATAGCGGCGTGGTCGTCGAACGCCTGGCGTATGGCCTCGGTGCCCTGCCCGATGAACAAGCGCTGCTCGAGCAAAACCTGGCGGCCCCAGGCAGTACCGGCCTTGTGTTTCATGCCCCCGGGCGGATAGGCATCGGCGTTCGAGCTGTACTGACGCACGACGGTCATGGGGCCAGGGTCATAGCGATTGATCGTGCACAGGCGCTGCCCCAGCGTCTGCTGCGCGAATGCGTCGATGGCACCGAACAACGCCTGGGGATCGTGGCTGGCGCAGCCTTGCGCCAGCGGATCGATGTGTGCCGCCAAGGCATCGGCGAATTGGCGTTGCGTCATTGCAGCGTGATCCCCAGGTCGCGTACCAGCTTGCCATACTTGTCTGCGTCGCGGGCCAGCGTGTCGGCGAACTGGGCCGGGGTGGTCTGCATGACCTCGACCCCCATATCTCCCATTTTCTTGATGACTTCGGGCTTGGCCAGCACCTGGTTGATCTCTTTGTTCAGGCGCTGGACCAGGGCCGGATCCATGCCGGCCGGGCCGAAGGCGCCATACCAGACAGCCAGCTCGTAACCCGGCAAGGTCTCGGCTACGGTGGGAACGTCGGGCAACAACGGCGAACGGCGGCTTTCGGTCACGGCCAGCAGCTTGAGCTTGCCCACCTGCACATGCGGCAAGGTCTGGGTACCGGCGCTGAACAGCAACTGGGTGCGATCGGCCACGGTATCCATGACGGCCGGCGCCCCGCCCCGGTACGGCACGTGCAGCATGCGGATGCCGGTGGCTTTTTCAAACAGCGCGGCGCTGAGATGGTTGGTAGAGCCGGCCCCCGCCGAGGCGTAGGCTATTTTCTCGGGCCGCGCCTTGGCGTATTCGATGAATTCGGCCACGTTCTTGACCGGTAGCGAAGGGTTGATGACCATGGTGTTGGTCACCAGCGCCAGCTCGGCAATGGGCGTGAAGTCTTTCACGCCATCGAAGGGCATGTTGGAGTACATGGCCTGGTTCATTGTGTGCGTGCTCATGGAGCCCACCAACAAGGTGTAGCCATCGGGTTCGGCACGCGCCACCTGGGCCGAGCCGATATTGCCCGACGCGCCGGACCGATTCTCGACCACGACGGGCTGGCCCAGCGACTGCGTCATGTGCTCGGACAGCAAGCGCGCCAGGATATCGGTAGACCCGCCCGCGGCCCAGGGAACGATGATGGTGACGGGCTTCTCGGGCCAGCCGGCATGGGCGGCTGCGGGCAGCACGGAGGCGGCCAGCGCCAATGGCGCCAGGAACTTGCGTACGGAAAATATCATGGCTTACCCCTTGTCGTGTCTTGTGCAGACTGTGGTGTGGAAAATGGTGATGCCCGAGGGCGCTCAACGCCCAACGGCGTAGCCTTGCATGCCGCGCGGGTTGGCGGCGGCGCGCAACAGCAGCCCGCCGGCGGCCGGTTCGCGGGTGCAGGCGCTGATACGGCCTTCCGACCATGCCGGGCCGACACGCGCGTCGTGACCTGCGGCCCGCAAGGCATCGACCGTTTCAACCGGAAAACGCGATTCGAGCGTCAGGCGATTCAAGATGGTGGTGCGCGGCCAGAATGAGCCCGGAAAATGGTCGATGTGCCAGGCCGGGGCGTCGATGGCTTCTTGCAGATTCATGCCCAGCGCCGCGTGGCGCATGAAGAATGCCACCGTCCACTGGTCCTGCTGGTCGCCGCCGGGTGTGCCGAACACCATGTACGGTTCGCCATCGCGCAAGGCCAGGCCGGGCGACAGCGTGGTGCATGGACGCTTGCCCGGCTGCAGGGTGCCGGGCAGGCCCTCGTCCAGCCAAGTCATTTGCAGGCGCGTGGTGATCGAAAAGCCCAGCTCGGGAACCACCGGGCTGGACGACAGCCAACCGCCGGATGGCGTGGCGGCCACCATGTTGCCGTGACGGTCGATGACATCCAGGTGGCAGGTATCGCCCACGAAAATCTCGCGGGCCGCCCATTCGTGTATGGGCGGCAATGACGCGAACGTCGGCTCGCCCACACCGTAGCGCGTGTCGGCGGCGGCCAGAGCGCGATCGGCGGCTTGCAGGTCAGGCAGCCGCGGCATGCGGCCCGCCGGGCTGCCGGGCTGCAGTTGCGTCTGGGCACCGGCACCGACAGCAACGGCGCGGGCGCGCGCATAGTCATCGCTCAGCAGTGCGGCCAGCGGCACGTCGGTATGGGCAGGGTCGCCATACCAGGCCAGGCGGTCGGCAAAAGCCAGCTTGGCGACCTCGGCCAGGCGGTGCACGAACTGTGGAGAATCGGCCTGCAGGCCCTCGATGTCCAGGTGGCGCAGCATGGCCAGTTGCTGCAGGAACACCGGTCCCTGCGACCATGGGCCGCACTTCGCAACCGTATAGCGGCCGTAGTCCAGGGTGGCCGGCTGGCCGTAAGTGGCCCGCCAATCAGCCATGTCTTCGCAGCGCAGCAGCCCGGCATTGCGCTCGCCACTGCAGTCGCGGATGCGCTGATTGCGGTAGAAGTCGTCGATCGCGTGTGCCACGAAGCCCCGGTACCAAATGTCGTGCGCGGCCTGGATGCGGCCTTCCCGGCCACCAGCGGCATCCGCCGATTCCGCCAGGATACGCCGATAGGTTTGCGCGATGGCCGGCGTACGCATGACCGATTCGGGATGCGGCAGGCGGCCATCGGGCAGCCACACGGCGGCCGACGAAGTCCATTCCGTGCGGAACAGCGACTCGACCGCGGCAATGGCCTGGACGATGCGCGGCACAAGCGGAAAGCCGTTCTCGGCGTAGGCGATGGCCGGCGCCAGCACATCTTGCAGGTCCCAGGTGCCGTAGTCGCGCAGCAGCGCCAGCCAGGCCCCGAAAGCGCCTGGCACCGTGGCGGGCAAGAGGCCGATGCCGGGTACCAGCTCGAAACCCTGCTGGCGGAAATAAGCCGGCGTGGCCAAGGCGGGCGCCGGGCCTTGCCCGCACAGTTCGCGCATGCGCCGTTCCGGTTCGCTCCAGAACAGGATGGGCACCTCGCCGCCGGGGCCATTGAGATGCGGCTCGACAACCTGCAGCATGAAGCCGCCCGCCACGGCGGCGTCAAAAGCGTTGCCGCCACGCTCAAGCACGCCCATGGCGACCTGCGATGCCAGCCAATGCGTGGATGACACGACACCGAAGGTGCCGCGGATTTCTGGGCGGGTGGTGAAAGCAGGCGTGGACACAGCGGATCGGTGGCTGCAAGTGAGGAATGATCCGAGCAGTATAGGTCCGTGAAATAACGCAATTGATTGTTTTGATAATCAATCAATAACCGTTTAGTTATAGTTCAGCATTCTTTCCCCAACGGCTCGAGCCACCATGTCGACACTGATCCGCCTGACCTCTCGCCTGAAAAGCCGCCACTTGACGCTGCTGCTGGCCATGGAACGGCATCGATCGCTGACGCGCGTGGCGCAGGAAGCCGGTGTCAGCCAACCCGCGGCCACCAAGACACTGGCCGAGATCGAAAGCATTTTCGGCGGCCCCCTGTTCGTGCGCTCGCGCCATGGGCTGCAGCCCACGCCGCTGGGGCAATTGGCATTGGTACGCGCACAGCACATGCTGCAGGATCTGGAACACTGGGCGGGTGAGATCGATGCACTGCACAGCGGGCATGCCACCCACCTGAACATCGGCGCGGTGCCGTTCGTATCGGGGCCATTGCTGACGCGCGCGATCGAATGGCTGGGCAGCCGCCACCGCATCACTGTGACGCTGCAGCGCGCCACCACCGACCACTTGTTGCGGGACCTGCGCAGCCATGAACTGGATTGCGTAATAGGCCGCGCATCGGCCATCGCCGGGGCGCGCGACGTGTGGCATGAACTGTTGTACGCGCAGCACCCTGCCCTGATCGCCAACCCGCGCCTGGCGCAGCGCATGGCCCGCCGCCAACCGGATTGGCGTGAGTTGGCCTCGATGAACTGGATCTTGCCATCGCCGGCCACGCCTATCGGCAATATGGTGACCGAGTTATTCGTGCGCGCCCAGGCCCAGCCCCCGCTGCCTATCGTGGAAACCTATTCGCTGGAAGTGATCGAGGGCCTGTTGGCCGGCAACGACGACTTGCTGTCGATCGTGCCTGAGGATATCGCTATGGAACTGTGCAAGAACCGGCGCGTGGCCCTGATTCCATGGAATTTCGACTGGGAACTGCCACCGATCAGCCTGATCCGGCGTGTACGCGACGTACCCTTGCAGGCCGAGGAACGCTTTGCCGAAATACTGCGCGAACTGTGTACGGTGCCGCGCAGCGAATAACCGGCCATGGCCGGCGCGGCCAGTTCAGGCCGCCAGTGCCTGCCGATACGCATTCAGCGTAGCCTGGGCAAAACACGCCAGGCCGAAGTGCCCGACCGCGGTGCGACGGGCCGCGGCACCCATGGCAGCCAGGCGGTCGGGGTCTTGCAGCATGCTTTGCAATACCGTGGCGATGGCTGGCACATCGCGCACCGGCATGATCCAGCCGTCGACGCCATCGGTGACATTTTCGGGCAAACCACCGGCATTGCTGACCAGCGCGGGCAAACCCAGAGACATCATTTCGCGGCAGGCATAAGACAGGGCTTCGCGATACGACAACACGAAGCCCGCGTGGCAGCATGCCAGCGCGTCGCGCACATCGTCGAGCAGCCCTGGGAACACCACTTGGCCCCGCATGCCTGCGGCGTGCACGCGCGCCAGCTTGGCCTCATTGGGCGGATCGCCCGCAACCAGGATCAGAATGCGTTCACGCTGGTTGGCAGGCAGGCTGCCGGCAGCCTCGACCAGGTCGAGCCAACCCTTATCGTAATCGGTACCCCCCGCACTGCCCAGCAGCAGCTTTCCGCGCCAGTCCACGCCAAAGTGGCGATCGCGTAAGGCATCCACGGCCTGCGGCTGCAAGGGCGCGAAGTGGGCGGTGTCGATACCGTGCCGAATCGTATCGACGGCACAGTGCCGATATGCCGAATGTTCAAGCAGCCTGCGCACATAGTCGCTGACGGCGATGACGCGGTCGGTGGCCAGGTGCGCGCGCAGCCAATGGCCCGGTGTGTCCAGGCGGAGGTCGTTATGCTTGGTGAAAACGACGCGCGGCCGCTGGCGCTGGCCGGCCAGCGCCAGCATGACCTGCTTGTGATCGGCAGAGCCATTGACGTGGATGATGTCGTAGCGCTCGCGAGCTATCAACCGACTGAGCGCGGCCCGTTCATTCAACCATGACGAGAGGCGGGTGGAAAAGCGCATGTGCACCGCCCGCACGCCAGGTACCGCGGCGGCATAGCGGAACAGCCGGCTGGTACCCGGGGAAGCCACCGTGATTTGCTGCGTATCGGCCAGCGAACGGGCCAGGCTGGTGACATACGTAGTATGCCCTCCACCGTTACGCGGATGGAAATTGGTGTAAAGAATCTTCACTTGCGAACATCGGACAGGAAACTGAGCTTGGCGTAGCGAAAGAAGCTGCCTGCCGCCGCTGTCACGGCCAGCACCAGGCCATGGCGGCCATCGAGAAAACCGCGGCGGATCAGGTAGATGCGTATGAAGGTCCAGAACCCATGGCCCAACGCGCTGAAAACAGTGGCGCGCTTGCCGCGTGCATGCATCATCGCGGCCGCATCGGAGGAATAGCGGTTGGCCTTGTTGATCAGCGCATCCAGGTCGGGATAGGGATAGTGCAGGAAATGACCTTCCAGGCGCAGCGGCTGGGCATCGGGTACGACGCGTTCGTGTACGGCGGCGTCGGTGAAACGGGCGGAGCCGCGCTTGAACAAGCGCAGCACGTAGTCGGGCCACCAGCCGCTGTGGCGGATCAGGCGGCCGCAGAAGTCGGACAACCGGGCGATCTCGTAGGCGTCAGCCTTCGGCGCGGCCAGCACGGCCTGGATCTCGCGCGCCAATTCGGGAGTAACGCGTTCGTCGGCGTCGATAGACAGGACCCAGTCGCCGGTGGCCAGGTCCAAGGCACGGTTTTTCTGCGGCCCGAACCCGGGCCAGTCGGACGTGACGTGAACCTGCGCGCCGAAGTCGCGCGCCAGCGCCACGGTGTTGTCGGTGCTGCCGGAATCGACCACGATGAACTCGTCGGCAAACGCCACGGATTCGAGGCAACCGACGATATGGGCCGCTTCGTTCTTGGCGATGATAATGACCGAAAGTGTCATGCGCGGTTCCTCATGCGCTTTTTCCAGGCTTTCCAAGCGTGATAGCGCGGCCCCCATACGGGATGGCGCGACATCCAGATGCGGCGGTTCAGCCACGAGCCACCCAGGTTGCGCACGGCGAAGCGGTAGATATGCCCGGGATCGGTGCCTGGCAAATTTTGCCCCAGCGGGTCGGTGGTATACAAATGCCGGAAACCGGCCTCGCGTGCCGCCTGCACGTAGTCGTCGTCGAAATAGCCCTGCGGCCAGCAGAGGTGGTCGCTGGCCGGCCCCAGCTGTTCTGTGAGCGCGGCCCGGGAATCGGCCAGCTCGCGCGCGATATGTTCGCGCTTGGCGGCGACGTCGGACCCGCACTGCTTGTCCCAGCGGGTGTGCGTGTGGGTATGCGAGTGGATCTCGAACGTGCCCGCGGCCAGCATGGCCTGGGCCTCGCTCCAGCGCAGGATGACCTCGTCGGTGCGGCCCGCAGCCACCAGGCGCTTGGTCTCGTGGTGGTCGGGCGATGCCGGCAAGGGCACCCCCTGGCCGGCGCACGGACGCACATCGCCCTGCCCCACCCAGCCGGTAACCAGGAACAGCACGGCCTTCATGCCGTAGCGCTGCAGTACGGGGTGGGCGTAGGTCCAGTTGTTCAGATAGCCGTCGTCGAACGTGATCAACACTGATTTTTCGGGAACGCGGCCACCGGCCAGATAGCTGGCCAGCTGGGCCGTGCCCAGCGAGGTGTAGCCGGCACGTGCCAGGCCGGCGATCTGCTGCTCGAAGACCTCGGGCGTCACGGCGATCATGCCGCCCGACGGCGTGACGTGGTGGTACATCAGCACTGGAACGTTGGGCGCGTTGTTCATGCTTGCCTTTCCGCCAGCCATTTGCGGTAGACGGCCTCGGTGTTCTCGGCAAGCCGGGCCGGCGAGAATACGCCCTCGTCCCAGACCATGCGGCGACCGGCGGCCCCCATGTCGCGGCGCAACGGCGCGTCGTCGATCAGGCGCTGCAAGGCGGCAGCTAGCGCGGGCTGGTCTTTGACCGGTACCAGGATGCCGGTGACGCCGTCGCGCATCATTTCGGGCACGCCACCTACGTTGGTGCCGATGACCGGCAGCCCGGCTGCCTGCGCCTCGACGTAGACCGTGCCGGACGCTTCCTGCTGGGTGGCCAGCGCGAAGATATCGAAGCCCGCCAGCAGGTTGGGCACGTCACGCCGGGTGCCCATCAGGTGAATGCGATCTTGCAGGCCGAGTTCTTGCACGTAGGCCTGGGTCTGCTCGAACGTGGGCGAGCCGGAACCCACGAACACCATGTGCAGCTTGGGCCGTTCGGCCATCAGCGGCCGGATGGCGTCGATGAGGTCTTTATGGCCCTTGGCGGCCCGCATCACGGCAACGCAGCCCACCACGATGTCGTCGTCGGCCAGCCCCAGCTCGCCGCGCAGCGTGGAATGCTCGACGGGCGGCGGCAACACTACCGGCGAATACAGCGCGGCGATGTGCGCGGCCGGCACGCCGCGGCTGATCAGGTAGCGGCGCACGTAGTCGCTGACGGTGGTGACCCGATGCGGCAGCCAGGTGTACGACAGCATCGAGCCCACTTTGCTGGCCAAATGGCGAGTACGCACGATCAGCGGCGTACCCGACAGGCGTCCGGCGGAGCCGGCGATCAGGGTATCGATGCGACTGTGGGTATTGACGACGTCGTAGCGGCCCTCATGCAGAATGCGCCTGACGGCGGCCACGCCTTTCAGGTAGTTGAGCAGCCCACCCATGGGCACGGTATGAACCGTGAAGCCCGCATCGCGCAACCGGGGCACCAATTGCGCCTGCGGCTGGCAAACAGCCTCGAGGTGATGGCCGCGCGCCCGCATGGCATGCATTTCTTTGAAGATGCGATGCTCTTGCCCGCCGAACGCGACGGCGGCTTCCGAATGAAGAATGCGCAAGGGCTGCATCAGTAGGTAACCTCAACGCCGTCGGGCTTGGCCCAGGCAGCCAGGTTCTCGAGCAAGGTATCGGCCATGCGCACGCGCCATTCTTCTCCGAGGCGCACGGTGCACAGGAAGTTGTCGCGCCCGTACACGATGTCGACCGGCACGCCGGGCACGCCGTTCTCGGGTTCGGCGCGAAACGGATTGAGCATCTGGCGCAGCCGGCCGGCATCGGCCTGTCCGTTGAGCCGCACGCGCAGCGACTTGGCGCGCGCTTCGCGCGCCAACTGCAAGTCGTAGAGCTGGTCGGCGACGATGCGCATGCCGCCGGAATAATCGTCGTTGCTGACCTTGCCCTGCACGATGATCAACTGGTCTTCGCGCAGGCGCGTACGGTGCTTTTCATACAGTTCATTGAAGACCGAGATTTCGAGCTGGGCGGTGCCGTCGTCGAGCACGGCGAACACCATCTTGCCGCGCCGGGTCATCATGGTGCGCACGCCGGCCAGCACGCCGCACATCCATTGCAGGTCGCGCTGCGGCTCGATGCGCGCCAGCGGCATCGGCACGATGCGGCGCACTTCGTCGCGCCAGTGATCGAACAAGTGGCCGCTGAAGTAATAGCCCAGCGCCGCCTTTTCTTCGGTAAGCCTGGTATGCAGGTTCCAGGGGGCCACCTTGCTGAGTTCGCCGGCCACCACATCGCTGCTGTCGTCGCCGAACAAGGAAACCTGGTTGGCGCTGCGGGCCGCCTGTTCGGCCGCTTCCATGGCTGTGCCTACCGAAGCCAGCATGGCCGCGCGGTTGGGCTCGATGGTATCGAAAGCGCCCGCCTTGATCAGGGCTTCGATGGTGCGTCGGTTGACGGCATGCTTGTTGATGCGCCGGCAGAAGTCGAACAGGTTGGCAAACGGGCCGTCGGCCTGGCGCGAGCGCAGGATTTCTTCGACGGCGCCCTGCCCCGTGCCCTTGACCGCGCCCAGCCCGTAGCGCATGGTGCGTGGCGGCTTGCCCTTCTGGGTGTGCTCGTCGGCCACGGGCTCGAAGCGATAGCCCGAGGCATTGACGTCGGGCGGCAGCACCAGCACGCCGTTGTCTTGCGCATCGCGGCAGAACACCTGCACCTTGTCGGTGTCGTCCATGTCCGAGGACATGGTGGCAGCCAGGAATTCGGTGGGGTGATACGCCTTCAGCCAGGCGGTCTGGTACGCGATGAGCGCATAGGCGGCCGAGTGCGACTTGTTGAAGCCGTAGCCCGCGAACTTTTCCATCAGGTCGAACAGCTTGACCGCCAGGTTGGGATCGTGGCCCTTTTCTTTGGCGCCCTGTTCGAACAGTTCGCGGTGCTTGGCCATTTCTTCGGGCTTTTTCTTGCCCATGGCGCGGCGCAGCAGGTCGGCGCCACCCAGCGAGTAGCCGCCGATGATCTGCGAGATCAGCATCACCTGTTCTTGGTAGACGATGACCCCATAGGTGCTTTTCAGGGTGCCTTCCAGGTCGGAATGGAAATAATCGACCGAGGCGCGCCCATGCTTGCGGTTGACGAAGTCGTCGACCATGCCGGATTCGAGCGGCCCCGGGCGATACAGGGCCAGCATGGCGATGATGTCTTCGAAGGTGCTGGGCCGAAGTTTCTTCAGCAGTTCTTTCATGCCGCGCGATTCAAGCTGGAACACCGCCGTGGTGTTCGCGTCGCACAGCACCTTGTAGGCGGCCTGGTCGTCCAGCGACAGCGCCATGATGTCGAAATCGCGCTTGGACTCGTTGAACTGGCGCACATAGCGCACGGCCCAATCCAGGATGGTCAGGTTGCGCAGGCCCAGGAAGTCGAACTTGACCAGGCCGGCGGCCTCGACGTCGTCTTTGTCGAACTGCGATACCGCGCTGTTTTCCTGGCCGGGCTGGCAATACAAGGGGCAGAAGTCGGTAAGCTTGCCCGGCGCGATCAGCACGCCGCCCGCGTGCATGCCGATGTTGCGGGTCAGGCCCTCGAGCGGGCGCGCCAGGTCGACCAGGGCGCGGACTTCTTCTTCTTGCTCGTAGCGTTCTTTGAAGGCCGGCTCGTCTTTCAGGGTGCGGTCGAGCGACCAGGGATCGGCCGGGTTGAACGGAATCAGCTTGGACAGCCCGTCGCAGAACAGGTAGGGCATGTCGAGCACCCGCCCGGCGTCGCGCACCACCGCCTTGGCGCCCAAGGTACCGAACGTGGCGATCTGGCTGACGGCCTCGCGGCCGTATTTCATCTTGACGTAGTCGATGACGCGTTCGCGGTTGTCCTGGCAGAAATCGATATCGAAGTCGGGCATGGAGACCCGCTCGGGATTCAGGAAGCGCTCGAACAGCAGGTCGTAGCGAATGGGATCGAGGTCGGTGATGCCCAGCGCGTACGCCACCAGAGAACCGGCCCCCGAGCCGCGCCCGGGGCCGACCGGCACGCCGTTGTTCTTGCCCCAGTTGATGAAGTCTTGAACGATGAGGAAGTAGCCGGGAAAGCCCATCTGGATGATGGTCTTGCATTCCCAGCGCAAGCGCTCGTAGTACTGCGCGCGCTTGGATTCGCGTTCGGCGGCGTCGGGAAACAGGAATTCCAGGCGCTTTTCCAGGCCTTCTTCGGACAACTGGACCAGGTAGTCGTCCAGCGATATGCCGTCCGGCGTAGGGAAGTTGGGCAGGCGCGGCTTGCCCAGCACCAGCGTCAGGTTGCAGCGCTTGGCGATTTCCAGCGTGTTGGCCAGGGCCGACGGCACGTCGGCAAAGCGCCGGGCCATTTCTTCGGTGCTGAGCAGGTATTGGTCTTTGGTGAAACGGCGTACCCGGCGCGGATCTGCCAGGATTTCGCCCTGGGCAATACATACGCGCGCTTCGTGGGCCTGGAATTCGGACTCGTCCAGGAACTGCACGGGATGGGTGGCCACGACCGGCAGGCCGGCCTCGGCGGCCAGGCGCATGGCGGCCTGGGTGTAGGCCTCGTCGCCATCGGCGCCGGTGCGCTGCAGTTCGATGTAGAACGCCCCGGGAAGCAATTGTGCCCACTGACGCGCCAGCGAGAGCGCGCTGACGGCATTGCCGGCATCGAGCGCATGGCCGATGTCGCCGGCGCGGCCACCCGACAGCACGATCAGGCCTTGCCGGCCCTGCAGCCATTCGCGGCGGATTTCCGCGCGCCCCCGGCCCTGGTTTTCCAGGAACGACTGGGTCAACAATTCACACAGGTTCAGGTAGCCCTGTTGGTTGCGTACCAGCAACAGCAATCGAAATGGCTTGTCGGGGTCGTCGTCGTTGGTCAGCCAGACATCGCAGCCGGCCAGGGGCTTCACCCCGGCCCCGCGCGCGCTTTTGTAGAACTTGATCAGGCCAAAGATATTGGAGAGATCGGTCAGCGCCACGGCGGGCTGGCCCAGCTTGGCGACGCGCTTGATCAGGTCGGAAATGCGCACAATGCCGTCCACCACCGAGAACTCGGAATGGACGCGCAAATGGACGAAGGCAGGTGTGGCTGTAACGGCTTCAGGCATGATCCGAATTGTACCCAGTCGGCCGCCCCGCCGGCGGCTTGTTCCCCCGGGCGGCAGCATTTGGCGACCAGCTATGTAACAATAGCGATTTACGCTTCAGGGCCCGCACGGGCCAGATCGGTACGATGAAATGGCTGATTCCGGGCATATGGCTGGCCTCCATACTGTTCGCGCACTTCAGAGGCCACGTCCGGCTGCGACTGTCGCGCCAACTGCTGGACCAGTCCGCCCTGCTGGCACCGGTGAACGCCCTGATGGTGCTCTGCTCACGCGTGCCCACCACGGCCTATCTGCCGACTCGCGAGATTCCCGAACTGCAGGTACTGGACGACAACTGGGAAGTGATCCGCGATGAAGCCTTGAAGATGGCCGAGCTGCGCCGCATCAAGGCGGCCGAGCGGCACGACGACATCGGCTTCAATTCGTTCTTCAAATATGGCTGGAAGCGCTTCTACCTGAAGTGGTATGACGCTCGCCACCCGTCGGCCGAAGAACTGTGCCCGCGCACCGTGGCCTTGTTGAAAGGCGTGCCCAAAGTGAAGGCCGCGATGTTCGCCGAACTGCCGCCCGGCGGCAAGCTGAACCGCCATCGCGACCCGTTTGCCGGCTCGTTGCGCTACCACCTGGGCCTGACCACACCCAACGACGATGGCTGCCACATCATCGTGGACGGCGAATCGTACAGCTGGCGCAATGGCGAAAGCGTGGTGTTCGATGAAACCTACGTGCACGAGGCCTACAACAAGACCGATGTGAATCGCATCATCTTGTTCTGCGACGTGGAACGCCCCATGAAATGGCGCTGGGTCGAGGCCTTCAACCGCTGGTTCGGCCGGGTGGTGATGTCGGCGGCCAGTTCGCCCAACGACGGCGGCGACCAGACCGGCGCCATCAACAAGCTGACGCATGCGCATTGGGTCATCGACCAGAAGCGCAAGCAGTTCAAGGCCTGGAACCGCACGGTATACAAAGCCACCAAGTGGGGGCTGATCGTGCTGGTGGTGCTGGCTTTCCTGGCCTGGTAGGCACCGCCCTGCTCCCACACCTGGCTGTCCACCAGCTATGGCCGGGGAATGAAACAGGTACGGTCAGAGCGGGGATGCCGCGGAGCCGGCTTTGCCGGTCCGCTGGCGCCCCCCCCCTTGAGGGGGATTCGCCAGCCGCGAGGTGGAAGCACGCAGCGCTTCGAGGGGTGGGCCTCACTCAGCATTCGACGATATTCACCGCCAGGCCGCCGCGGGCCGTTTCCTTGTACTTGGTCTTCATGTCGGCGCCGGTTTCGCGCATCGTCTTGATGACGGAATCCAGCGACACATAATGATGGCCGTCGCCGCGCAAAGCCATGCGGGCGGCATTGACGGCCTTGATCGAGGCCATGGCGTTGCGCTCGATACAGGGAATCTGCACCAATCCGCCCACCGGGTCGCAGGTCAGGCCCAGGTTGTGCTCCATGCCGATCTCGGCGGCGTTTTCCGCCTGCTCGATCGAGCCCCCCAGCACGGCCGCCAGTGCCCCGGCGGCCATGGAACAGGCCACCCCGACTTCGCCCTGGCAGCCGACTTCCGCGCCCGACAGCGAGGCGTTGTACTTGTACAGTAGCCCGATAGCGGCAGCGGTCAGCAGGAAGTCGCGCACGCCCGAACGGTTGGCGCCGGGCACGAAACGATCGTAGTAATGCAGCACCGCCGGTATGATGCCGGCCGCGCCATTGGTGGGCGCGGTCACCACGCGGCCGCCGGCGGCGTTTTCTTCGTTGACGGCCATGGCGTACAGGTTCACCCAATCCATCACTGACAATGGGTCGGACAGTGTCCGTTCGGCCCGTTGTGTGAGGCTGCGATACAGTTCGGGCGCGCGGCGGCGTACTTTCAGCGGGCCCGGCAGGTCGCCATCGGCTTCGGGATAGTTGATGCCGCAGCCGCGGCTGACGCAGTCTTGCATGACCTGCCAGATGCGATCCAGCGCGGCCTCGACTTCGGCCTGGCTGCGCCAGGTGAGTTCGTTCTGCATCATGAGCTGGGCCACCGTGTGCCCCCCCGCACGACACATGTCGAGCAATTCGCGGCTGGTGCGAAAAGGAAATGGCAATTGGTCGTGTGCGGCAATGACCTGGCTGTTGGACGCGCCGGCAGTCACCACAAAACCGCCCCCCACCGACAAGTAGCGGGATTCGCGCAGGCTCTGTCCCTGGGCGTCGAAGGCGTGGAATTTCATGCCGTTGGGGTGTTCGGCCAGGGCCTCGCGCCGATAGAACAAGATGTGCTCTTTTTCAATGAAGGGCACGGCGAAATGGCCCAGCAGCGGCAGCGACTTGCTGGTGCGCACGCCTTGCAGCAAGCCGGCGATGGCCGCGGGGTCGACGGTATCGGGGGCCTGGCCCATCAGGCCCAGCAGCACGCCCTTGTCGGTGCCATGGCCTTTGCCGGTAGCGCCCAGCGAACCGTAGAGCTCGACCCGCACGCCTGCCACCCGGGGCAGCAGCGCATCGCGTTCGAGACCCTGCGCGAACAGCAGGGCCGCGCGCATGGGCCCGACGGTGTGCGAACTGGACGGCCCGATGCCGATTTTGAACAGATCGAATGCAGATACAGCCACGGCCAGCCCCACGGATTCAACAACGGTCGAAACATCATACGCGGGCGCCATAGTGCTTCCAAGCCGGCCGATTTCCCCATCGGGCGCGGCCGTGCGATGATTGCTTCGTGACATGTCACTTTTTATCCTGTTGCCGGCCAAGCCGGCTAATTTGATTTCTGCCAGGCCAGTCATGTCGGGATTGATTCCTTTGCTCGATTTCGCCGGATACGTCGCCCTGCTGCTGTGGGGCGTGCACATGGTGCAGACCGGTGTGCAGCGCGCTTTCGGGGCCGCGCTGGGCGCCGCCCTGGGCCGCGCGCTGGGTACCCGGCTGCGCGCCTTCGCCACCGGCCTGGGAATTACTGCCGCGCTGCAAAGCAGCACCGCCACCGGGCTGATGATCACCGGCTTCGCCGCCGGCGGCGTGGTGGCCCTGGCCCCCGCGCTGGCCGCCATGCTGGGCGCCAACGTGGGCACCACGCTGATCGTGCAGGTGCTGTCTTTCGACCTGACATCGCTGGCCCCGATACTGATCCTGGCGGGCGTCTGGATGTTCCGCCGTTATCCGCCCGGTCGCACCCGCGACCTGGGCCGCGTGTTCATCGGCCTGGGACTGCTGCTGCTGTCGCTGCACCAACTGGTGGACCTGTTCGCGCCGCTGCAGGACGCCCCGCTGCTGGGCCTGGTGCTGACGGCCCTGGCCACCCAGCCCGTGGCGGCCGTGCTGCTGGCGGGGGCACTGACCTGGGCGGCGCATTCCAGCGTGGCCATCGTAGTGCTGGTGATGTCGCTGGCCGCCCACCATATGGTGAGCCCGGAACTGGCTTTTGCGCTGGTACTGGGCGCAAACCTGGGCACGGCGGTGAACCCCATGATCGAAGGCGTCAGCGGCGATGATCCGGCGGCACGGCGCCTGCCGCTGGGCAACTTGCTGACACGGGTCGTCGGCGTGCTGGCCGGATTGGTGCTGCTGCCCTGGCTGCCCGGCTGGATGAGCCTGCTGGGCGCCGACAGCGCGCGCACCGTCGCGAACTTCCACACCGTGTTCAATGCCGCCATTGCACTGCTGTTCCTGCCCCTGCTGGCCCCTTACGCCGCCCTGCTGACGCGCTGGCTGCCCAAGCGGACCGACCCCAACGATCCGGCTCGCCCGCAATACCTGGACGAAGCGGCCCATGACGTGCCGGCCGTGGCACTGGGAAATGCCGCGCGCGAGGCCCTGCGCATGGCCGACATGCTGCAGACGCTGTTGCTGTACGCACGCGCCGGCCTCAAGCGCGACAATCGCCATCGCCTGGTGCAGGCCCGCCAGCTCGACAACGCGCTGGACAAGATCGAAAACGCCATCACCACCTACCTGGCCTTGCTCGACCGCGAGGACATGACCCGCGCCGACATACAGCGGCTGGACGATATCCTGGCATTCGCCAGCAACATGGGCCATGCCGCCGACATCGCCCATCACGGCCTGCTGAATCATGTGGGACGCCTGCGCAAGCAGGGCTGGACGTTTTCGCCCGAGCAGCGCCAGCGCCTGGATGAAACGCTGGCGCGCCTGATCGCCAATCAACGCGAAGCGGCTGCCCTGTTCGTCAATGACGACGTGCGGCAGGCGCGCGAACTGGCCGGCGAAAAAGCACGCTTTCGCGCACTGGAAGCCGATGAAGCCGAAGCGCACCTGCACAAGATCAAGGCCGGCGAAGTCGACGCCGCCGAAGTCGGCGCGCTGTACCTGGACATCCTGCGCGACATGAAAGGCATCAACTCGCACCTGGTGGGTGCGTCGGCCTACCCCCTGCTGGCGCGCCATGGCGAACTGCTGCCCAGCCGGCTGCGCGAATCGGGCAACTAGGGCGTTTCACCCAGAATGTCCAGGCGCACTTCAGGCGGCCGGAAGGCCGGCTTAGGCAATAAAAAATAGGCGATCGTGCCGGCCACCCAGCACACTACGCCCATAACGAAACCGACGCAGCGAAACCGACGCAGCAACAGGCCGCGAACGCGCCCCTCTTCCACCGGCAGGAGACAACCATGCCATCGATCCGCTGTGCCGCATTCGCGGCCGGTATGCTGCTGTGCGCCTCGGCGCCGGCCCTGGCCGCCTGGCCCGAACGGCCGGTCACCATCATCGTGCCGGCTGCGCCCGGCGGCACCACCGATATTGCCACCCGCATCATCGCCGACAAACTGTCGAGCCGGCTGGGGCAATCCGTGGTGGTCGAGAACCGGGCCGGCGCAGCCGGCATCATCGGCTCGCAACAACTGGTACGGGCGGCCCCCGACGGCTACACGCTGATCATGGGCAATATCGGGCCCAATGCCATCAACTACAGCATGTACCCCGACCTGCCCTACAAAGCGTCGGATTTCGCGCCCATCACGCTGGTGATCTCGGTGCCCAATGTGCTGGTCGTGAACGCGCAATCGCCCGCCCATAGCGCCGGCGAACTGATCGACATGCTGCGCAAGGATGCCGGCAAGTATTCGTTCGGCTCGTCGGGCACCGGGCAGTCGCCGCACCTGTCGGGCGAACTGTTCAAGCAGCGCGCCGGCGTGCAGGCCACGCACGTGCCATACAAGGGCGCGGGGCCCGCGGTGGCCGCCCTGCTGGCCGACCAATTCACATTCATGATCGACAATCTGCCCAGTTCGATGCCGCACATCCAGGCCGGCAAGTTCCGCGCCCTGGCGGTGACCAGCGCCGAACGCGTGCCGGAATTGCCCGATGTACCCACCATGCGCGAAGCCGGTATCGACGACATGGTGGTCACTGCCTGGTTCGGCTTGATGGCGCCGGCCGGTACGCCCGCCCCGGTGATCGACCGCCTGGCGGCGGCTGCCCGCGAAGTGGTGGCCATGCCCGAAGTGCAACGGCGCTTCCGTGCCATGGGAGGCCAGGCCGGCGGCAATTCGCCCGCCGAATTCGGCGCGTTCATCGACCAGGAACGCAACCGCTGGCACGACACGGTCCAGGGCGCCGGGCTGGCGCAGAAATAAACGCACCATCCGCAGGCAGTGCCGCAAGGCGAGCCAACCGGGCGCCGCGTGGCCTGCATCACCAGGAGTAGCGTCATGCAGAAAAGCTTGTTCCGTTGGATCGCGGTGCTGTCGGGCTGCGCCGGGTTGCTGGCAGGCGTTGCAACGGCGGCAGAATCCACCTATCCCGATCGGCCCATCACCCTGCTGATTCCGTATCCGCCCGGCGGCAGTGCCGACATGCTGGGCAGGCCACTGTCGGCCGCCCTGCAAGAACGGCTGGGGCAGCCTGTGGTGCTGGAGTACAAACCCGGTGCGGGCGGCTCGATCGCCACCGCGCAACTGGCGCGCGCCAAGCCGGATGGCCACACCGTGCTGATGGTGCTGGCAGCGCATGCCATCAACCCCAGCCTGTACAAATCGCTGCCCTACGACACGCGCAAGGATTTCGCGCCCGTGTCGCTGGCGGCAACCTTGCCGATGCTGGTGGCTGCTCCCTTGTCGACCCCGGCCAACAACATTCCCGAACTGATAGCCTATGCCCGCAAGAACCCGGGCAAGCTGACGTTCGCCTCGGCCGGCCCGGGCAACACCAGCCACCTGTCGGCCGAAATGTTCAAGAAAGCCACCGGCATCGACATGCTGCACGTGCCCTACAAAGGCAGCGGCCCGGCCGTGGTGGCCCTGCTGGCCGGCGAAGTCTCGCTGATGTTCGACAGCATTTCCACATCGCTGCCTCAGGTGCAGGCGGGCAAGCTGAAAGCCCTGGCAGTGACCGGCGACACGCGCTCGCCACTGCTGCCAGACGTACCGACTGTTCAGGAATCGGGCGTGCCCGGCTTCGTGGTGAACGGCTGGTACGGCATCCTGGCGCCAGCGGGCACGCCGCCCGCGATAGTGGACAAGCTGAGCCAGGCCATTGCCGAATCGCTGCGCGAGCCGGCGCTGCAACAGCAATTGATCGGCTACGGCTATGCGCCGGTGGGCAGCACGCCAGAGGCTTTCGGCCAGCTTATCGACAGCGAGCTGCGGCGCTGGAGCCAGGCAGTGCAAGACTCGGGCGCTTCGGTGCAATAACCCCAAGGCCGGCGGCCCGTTGCCTGCTATAGCAGCGTCTGCATGTCATCGAAGATGGCATCCCATTCGGCCTGGCCGATATCCATGAAGCCGAAGAAACGCAGCATGAAAGCGCCCTCGGTGGCCAGGAAGGCCAGGCGCGCGCGCCGGCCGCCCGGGGTGGACACGTCGAGCCCGGCGATGCGCTGCCGGTACCACTGCCTGGTGCTGGCCAGATGCTCGGGCGTTTGCGCCAGGGCCGCCAGCAGGCTGGCCGATTTGGCGCTGACCTCGTCGGTGCGCCGGGTGGCCGCCACATGGGCGCGCACGGCGTCCAGCGGGTCGGTGCTGCCGGCGGCGACCTCGGCGAAGATCCGGTCGTAGGCTGCCCCCCAACGCTCGAACAGGGCATCGATCAGGGCGTCTTTATTGCCGAAACAGTACTGCACGCCGCCCTTGGTGATACCCACCGCCTTGGCCACGGCGTCGATCGTCAGCCCGGCCGCGCCCGAGGCCTCGATGATGGCTTCGGCGGCGTCCAGCAATTGCTCGCGGTCCACGGTACGGCGACGGCCCATTGTTACCTCTTTTTCAATACATACGTATGGAATGGAATTATAATCGCGGCTGCATCCTGGCACCAGGCTGGATGTCGGCCCGTCCCGCCGAGGTCGCCTTAGTGCCCGCAAGAATTTCCATGACTTTCCGGTTCCATCGCTGGCTTATCCTGGCCATTGTGTCGATCGCTCTATTCCTGATCGTGATCGATATGTCCGTACTCTACACGGCGCTGCCTCATCTTACCCAGGCCCTGGGCGCCTCGGCGTCCGAGAAGCTGTGGATAGTCAACGCATACCCGCTGGCAGTGGCCGGCCTGTTGCCCGGCATGGGCACGCTGACGGACCGATACGGCCCCAAGCGCTTGTTCACCAGCGGCCTGGCCGTGTTCGGCGTGGCCTCGCTGGCGGCGGCCTATGCAATCAGCCCGGCCTGGCTGATCGCCGCGCGCGTACTGCTGGCCGTGGGTGCGGCCATGATGATGCCGGCGACGCTGGCCATCATCCGCCACACCTTCGACGATGCGCGCGAGCGCGCGCTGGCCATCGGCATCTGGGCGGCCGTTGCCTCGGGCGGTGCCGCTTTCGGCCCCGTCGTGGGCGGCGCCTTGCTGGAACACTTCTGGTGGGGTTCGGTGTTCCTGATCAACGTGCCCATCGTGCTGGTGGTGCTGCCGTTGGCCCTGTGGATCGTGCGGCAGCACCGGGGTTCGGTTGCACGCCGCTGGGACTTGCTCGGTTCATTGCAGATCCTGGTGGGGCTGGTGGGTGTGGTGTATGCCGTCAAAGAAATCAGCCAGCGCGACCCATCGTATCTCTTGGCTGCAGGCACCGGCCTGGCGGGTGCCGCGGTGCTGGTGGTCTTTGTGCGGCGACAGTTGCACATGCCCGATCCGCTTATCGATTTCCGGCTATTCCGCAACCGCAGGTTCACCGGCGCGGTCACGGTGGCGCTGGTGGCCTCGGTGGCTTTCGCGGGCATCGAACTGATCTTCAGCCAATGGCTGCAATTGGTGCGCGGCCTGTCGCCACTGCAGGCGGGCCTGTTCATTCTGCCGGCACCGCTGGCGGCCTTCGTGGCCGGGCCCGTGGCCGGGCTGCTGCTGCCGCGCCTGGGCGAGATCCGCGGCATGTGGATGGCCACGCTGGCGGCGGGATTGGGCGCCCTGGCCCTGGTGGTGTTGTACCAGGCTGCGCCGGCTTGGCAATTTGCCAGCCTGGCGCTGATGGGATTCGGGCTGGGTGCCGCCATGACGGCCGCGTCCAGTTCTATCCTGACCGGTGCGCCCGCCGACCGAGTCGGCATGGCGGCCTCGGTGGAAGAAATGTCGTACGAAGTCGGTGCGGTGCTGGGCGTGGCGCTGATGGGTAGCCTGGCCACCGCCGCCTACGGCGCCACGCTGGTGTTGCCCGACGGCATGGCCGTACCGGAAACCGTGCGCGACAGCCTGGACGAGGCCCTGGCGGTGGCCGCCACGGCCAGCCCCGACACAGCGGCCTTGCTGGCCGGCCTGGCGCGCGCCGCATTCGACCATGCGTTCGTGGCCGTGCTGTCCGCCACCGCGATCCTGCTGTTGGCCACGTCCTGGGGGCTTAGAAGGCATGGTGCGGGAGGCCGCCCAGACATGGGCCAGCCGCTGCCGCTGGCGGCCAATCAGCCCAGGTAGCGCTGGAACCAGGCCAGCATGCGCCGCCAACCGTCACGCGCTTCGGCTTCGCAGTACATGGGGCGGTAATCCGCCAGGAAACCGTGACCGGCGTCGGGGTAGACCACGATCTCGGACGCGCGTGCCTTCGGATTGCCCTCGGCCAGCCTGGCCTTCAGCGCCTCGACGTCTTCCAGCGGAATGCTGGCGTCCTTTGCGCCGTACAGCCCCAGCACTGGGGCATGCGTCTCGGCCGCCACATCCAGCACTACTTGCTTGATCAACGGCCCATGGCCGGCGCTGAGTTTGCCGTACCAGGCCACCCCGGCCTTGATGGCGGGGTTGTGGGCCGCGTACATCCAGGCCAGGCGGCCACCCCAGCAAAAACCGGTGATGGCGGCCCGCGCGGTATCGCCACCGTGCTGCGCCGCCCAGGCCAGGCTGGCGTCCAGATCGGCATAGACCTGTTCGTCGGACACCTTGGACACGATCTCTTCGACCAGCTTGGGCACATCGGTATACGCGGACGCATCGCCTTGCCGCTGGTAGAGCTCGGCCGCGATCGCCAGGTAGCCGGCCTTGGCCAGGCGGCGGCAGACGTCTTTGATGTGTTCGTGCACACCGAAGATTTCCTGCACCACCAGCACCACCGGCAAGCCCGACTTGCCTTGTGGGGCTGCGTAATAGGCGGCGATGGTGCCATCTTGCACGGGCAGGTCGAAGTCGCCGTGGGCCAGGCCCTCGGTATCGGTGTGGATGGTGCTGGCGGCCGGTTGGCCGGCGGCGGGAGCAAAACTCATGACGGGTCTCCTGAGCGTGCGGGCCCGCGCGCGGGCCCTAGTGCGAATGAATGGCCGGCGCCGTCACCCCATGCGCCGCGTGGTCGTGCGCGGCATCGTGGGCATGATCGTGCGCGTGGCCATGGTGCATGAATGACGTAACGCCGTAGATCACAATAACGCCAGCGCCCACCAGCAGCAACTGGGGGACGGCCTCGGCCAGCGAACCGCGCTCGTGCATCTGCGGGATCAGGTCGGCCACCGATATGTAAAGGAAGCTGCTGGCGGCGATGACCAACACGTAGGGCACCCATTGCTGCGCCTGCTGCAGCACGAAGTAGCCCACCAGCCCGCCCAGCGCGGTGCACAGGCTGGTGAACAGGATCAACATGACGGCCCGGCGGCGTTCCAGCCCGGCATTGATCAGCACGACGAAGTCGCCCAGCTTGTGGGGAACTTCGTGCACGATGATGGAAGCCGCGGTCAAGACGCCCAGAATGGGATCGGCCAGGAAAGCCGCCGCCACCAGCACGCCATCGCACAGGTTGTGCAACGAACTGCCGATCAGAATGAGCACGCCGCCCCGGCCCGCTTCATGCCGATCGTGTCCCTTGTGGTGATGGTGGCCATCGCCTTCGTGATGATGGCTATGGCGCAGCAGCGCGATTTTTTCCAGTATGAAGAACCCCAGCAGCCCCGCCAGCATCAGGGCGAACAGTGTATGCGCATCGGCCGTGGCGTTCTCGAAGGCTTCGGGCAACAAGTGCAGCAGCGCCACCGACAGCAGCACCCCCACCGACAGGCTGACCATGTGGTGCAGGTATTTGCTGAAAACGCGATAAGCCAGCCAACCGGCGATGGATACGGCGATCAGGCCGCCGGCCACCGTAGCCAGCAAGATCCAGAGGAGCAACATGGAGGTACAACAGGAAGGAGCAAGAGCAATATTATATCGTTACAGCGCCAACCCGGCCCCCGGGAGCTCAGTGTGCCTGTTCCCAATTGGGCCCCACCCCCACCTCGGCCACCAGCGGCACCCGTAGCTCGGCCACGCCGCACATCAGCTCGGGCAGGCGCGCACGGACGAGGTCGAGTTCGTCATCAGGGACTTCGAGCACCAATTCATCGTGCACCTGCATGATCATGCGGGTTGCCAGGCGTTCGGCATCGAGCCAGTCTTGCACGGCCACCATGGCCAGCTTGATCAGGTCGGCCGCCGTGCCCTGCATGGGCGCGTTGATGGCAGCGCGCTCGGCGGCCTGCCGGCGCGGCCCCGAGCCGGCGCGGATGTCGGGCATCTGCAGGCGGCGGCCGAATACGGTTTCCACGTACCCTTGCTGGCGCGCCAGTTGCCGGGTGTGTTCCATGTACTGGGCCACGCCGGGATAACGGGCAAAGTAGCGGTCGATATAGGCTTGGGCGGCGTCGCGCGTGATGCCCAGGTTCGACGCCAGGCCGAATACACCCATGCCGTAGATCAGGCCGAAGTTGATGGCCTTGGCCGCACGGCGCTGCTCGCTGCCGACATCGGCCAGCGACACGCCGAAGATCTCGGCAGCCGTGGCGCGGTGGATGTCTTCGCCCGCCGCAAAAGCCTGCTGCAGATTGGCATCATCGGACACGTGCGCCATGATGCGCAGTTCAATCTGGGAATAATCGGCCGACACCAGCATGCCGCGTTCGGCGATGAACGCTTCGCGCACGCGCCGCCCGGCCTCGGTACGCACGGGGATGTTCTGCAGGTTAGGATCGGACGATGCCAGTCGTCCGGTAATGACCGCGGCTTGCGAGTAATGCGTATGGACCCGCCCGGTGCGCGCATTGATCATGCGCGGCAATTTGTCGGTGTAGGTGGATTTCAGCTTGGACAGGCCGCGATATTCGAGCAGCACTTGCGGCAGCGGGTAATCTTGCGCCAGCTTGGTCAGGACTTCTTCATCGGTGGACGGCGCGCCGCCGGCGGTCTTGCGCACCACGGGCAACTGCATGCGTCCGAACAGGATTTCGCCCAGCTGCTTGGGGGAATTCAGGTTGAAGGGCTGGCCGGCAAGCTCGTAGGCGCGCTGTTCGAGCGTGAGCATTTCCTGCCCCAGCTTGTGGCTTTGGCGCCCCAGTTCGGCGGCATCGACCTTGACGCCATTGCGCTCGATCACGGTCAGCACGCGCGACACCTGGATCTCGAGCAGATAGATGCGCTCGAGCCCGGCCTCGGCCGCCACCCGCGGGCGCAGCGCCCGATGCAGCTGCAAGGTGAAATCGGCGTCCTCGCAAGCGTAATGCCCTGCCAGATCGACAGCCACTTCATCGAAGCCGATCTGCTTGGCCCCCTTGCCGCAAAGCTCTTCATAGGTAACGCCGCCGCGCCCCAGATAGCGCTGCGCCAGGTCGTTCAAGCCCACGCCGCGGTGCGACTCCAGCACGTACGCCTGCAGCATGGTGTCTTCCTGGATGCCCGCCAGCGCAATACCTGCGTTGGCGAACACGTGCGCGTCATACTTGGCGTGATGCAGCAGCTTGGCTCGTGCCGGATCCTGCAGCCAGCCACGCATGCGCTCGAGCACTTCGTGCTTGGGCAATTGCTCGGTGCTGTCGGGGCCGCGGTGGGCCAGCGGGATATAGCAGGCCACGCCCGGCGCGATGGCCATCGAGATACCGACCAGGCTGGCCTGCATCTCGTCGAGCGAAGTGGTTTCGGTATCCACTGCCACCAAAGGCGCTTCGGCCACCTGGGCCATCCATTCATCGAAGGCAGGCCAGGTGGCAATGATCTGGTAGCGCAGTTCGGCCGGGGCGGCCGGGGCTTCGGCAATTACCCGGGCATCGCCCTGCGGCACGCGCTGGGCATCGCCGGTAAGTTCGCGCAGCCAGGTACGGAATCCGTAACGCTCGTACAGGCCCTGCAAGGTCTCGGTATCGGGCTGGCGCGGCGCCAGGTCATCGATACTGTCGACATGGCCGGCCAGGTCGCAATCGCACTTCACGGTAAGCAACTGGCGCGTCAGGGGGAACTGGCCGATGGCCTCGCGCAGGTTGCTGCCAGCCACGCCCTTGATGCCCTCGGCCTGCTCGACCAGGGACTCGATGGAGCCGAATTCGGACAGCCATTTGACCGCCGTCTTGGGCCCGACCTTGGCCACGCCGGGCACGTTGTCGACGGTATCGCCCACCAGCATCAGGTAATCGACGATGCGCTCGGGGGGCACGCCGAACTTATTGCGCACGCCGGGCTCGTCGAGCACTTCGCCGCTCATGGTGTTGACCAGCGTGACGTGCGGATCGACGAGCTGGGCGAGGTCTTTGTCGCCGGTGGAGACGATGGTGTGCACGCCTTGTTCCGACGCCTGGCGCGCCAGGGTGCCGATGATGTCGTCGGCCTCGACGCCCTCGATGGCCAATACCGGCCAGCCCAGCGCCCGCACCGCCTGGTGGATGGGCTCGATCTGGGCCGCCAGGTCTTCGGGCATGGGAGGCCGATGCGATTTATAGTCGGGATAGAGATCGTCGCGGAACGTCTTGCCGCGCGCATCGAAAATGCATGCAGCGTAGTCCGCCTTATGATCCGAGACCAGCTTGCGCAGCATGTTGACGACGCCATACAGCGCGCCCGTAGGATCACCTTGCGCATTGCGCAAATCGGGCATAGCGTGGAAGGCGCGGTACAAGTAGCTCGAACCGTCTACCAGCAATAAGGTTTTATTCATGGTTACAAAAGCAGAACTAGAAACGCCCGCCGGCAAGCAAATACCGGTGATTATGTCAGAGATACGGGCGGCGGCAGACAAACTGGCCGACATCGGCCCCGCCGTCAGCGTATTCGGCAGCGCCCGCATCAGCCGCGATTCGCCCCATTACGAAACCTGCGAAGCCATTTCGGCCGCCCTGGCCGAAGCCGGCTTCGCCGTCATCGCCGGCGGCGGGCCAGGCATCATGGAAGCCGCCAACAAAGGCGCCTTCGAGGCCGGCGGCACCAGCGTCGGGTTGAACATCAGCCTGCCCCACGAGGCCCACAATAACGAATACCAGACCATCAGCCTGTCGTTCGAATATTTCTATTCGCGCAAGGCGACGTTCTTCATGCACAGCTTTGCCTACGTGGCCCTGCCCGGCGGTTTCGGCACCATGGACGAACTGTTCGAGGCCCTGACGCTGATCCAGACCGGCAAGGTGCCGCCCGCGCCGATCATCCTGGTGGGCAGCGAATACTGGCATGGCCTGGTCGAATGGCTGGCCGACCAGATGCTGCCCAACGGCATGATTGCCGCCCACGACCTGGAACTGTTCACGGTTGAGGACGACCCTCGCAAAGTCGTGCGGCGAGTGGTGGAATTCCATGCCCAGCGGCGCCCCGAGGCCGAATACGCACCATCGCTGCCGGGCTGAGGCAGGCGGCACGGCAAGCGGCTCAGGCCAGCGCCTGGGCCACCGCCTGGCGCGCGCGCGTGACGAATTCGGTTTCCGCGCCGCGCGCCGGCAACAGGCAGAATTGCGCCTGCGGCAGCGCAGGCAGGCCCGCACCTGCCAGCCGCGCCACGCCCGGCGCCAACGCGGACTCGTTCAGGCAAGCCACGCCCAGCCCGGCAGCCAGGGCCAGTTGCAGGCCCGCCACGCCCGAGGCCACATGCGCCACCAGGTATGGCCGGCCGCGCCGCGCCAGCAAGGCCTCGGTGAACTGCCGCAAGGCGCAGGACTCGGGCAATACCAACAGGGACAGGGGCATGCCACGGGCCGGGCGCATGCCTTCGGCAGCCATCCACCACAGCGGCTCGCGGCGCAGCACGATGCCGGGCTGGCGCGCCGCACCGGGCGTACGGACATGCATGGTCAGGCCCAGGTCGTACTGGCCCCGGACATAAGCCGCTTCGACCTCGCCGCTTTTCAGGATGGCGACATGCAGCCGCACCTGCGGATATTGCTGGTTGAGGCGCCGTAGCAGCCCGGCGATATCGCGTGGGCGGAAATAATCGGTCAGGGCCAGGCGCAGTTCGCCCTGCAACGGCACGCCGTGCAGATCGCGCAACGCCTCGTCGGCAAGCGCCAGGATGCGTGTTGCATGGGCCTGCAAGCGCACCCCCGCCGGCGTGGCATGCACGCCAGCCTTGCCGCGCACCAACAACGCCTGGCCGGCGCGGTCTTCCAGTTTGCGGATCTGTTCGCTGACGGCCGATTGCGACAGATGCACCATCGGCGCCGCGGCGGTCAGGCTGCCGGCATCAAGCACGGCAGCAAAGGTGCGAAGTTGGTCGAGGTCGAACCCAGGCATTGCTTATCTATCGGTTTTTCCGTTGGATATCATCTTAAATTCCCGTTTTTAAGATGTCAAAGCAAAAGCCTAGACTGGCGGCACGGCTGATTTCCAGCCCTCTTGATACCCTACCGGAGCCGCCCTCATGCCCCACATTGTGATCCACCTGTCCGGCCAGCCCAACGTCAACCAGAGCCGCCGCGTCGTCGACAAAATCATGGCGCTGACCCAGTCGGCATTGGGCAAACAACCGGGCGTCATCGCCATTACCTGCAGTACATCGCGCCCGAAACCTGGTTCATTGGCGGACGGCCGCTGTCGGACACTGGCCACAATGCGTTTCACCTGGACATCAGCGTGACCGATGAAACCAATACCAAGCAAGAAAAGGCGCGTTTCATTGCCGCGGTTCATGCGGCGTTTCGGGAACTGCTGGGCAACCTGCACGAATGCTCGTACGTGCATGTGATAGATGCCCGCGCGGCCGCGTACGGCTACGGCGGCGCCACCCAGGAATACCGCCACCAGCAGGCGGGCGTGTAAAGAAGCCGCACGCTCGGCTTGCTGCCCCAAAGCAAAAGGCCGGCAGGCGCTGATGCGCTGCCGGCCTTGCCAGGCTTGCCAGAGGCCCTGTCAGGCGGCGCTATCGCGCGCCGCGCGGCGGCGGTCGTGTTCCTGCAGGTGGCGCTTGCGCAGGCGCATCGACTTGGGCGTGATTTCGACCAATTCATCGTCGTCGATGAATTCGACCGCATACTCGAGCGACAGCTGGATCGGCGGCACCAGGCGCACGGCTTCGTCGGTACCCGAGGCGCGCACGTTGGTCAGTTGCTTGCCCTTGATGGGGTTGACCACCAGGTCGTTGTCGCGGCTGTGGATACCGATGATCATGCCTTCGTACAGCGCTTCGCCGGGGCTGACGAACATGCGCCCACGGTCTTGCAGCTTCCAGAGCGCATAGGCCACGGCATCGCCGTTGTCCTGGCTGATGAGCACGCCGTTGCGGCGCTCGCCGATGGAGCCTTCGCGCATGGGCGCGTACTCGTGGAAAATATGGCTCATCAGGCCGGTGCCGCGCGTCAGCGTCAGGAACTCGTTCTGGAAGCCGATCAGGCCACGCGCCGGAATCAGGTATTCCAGCCGGGTACGGCCGCGGCCGTCGGGCTGCATGTCTTGCAGATCGCCTTTACGGCGGCCCAACTCTTCCATCACGCCGCCCTGATGGGCGTCTTCGACGTCGATGGTCAGGGCCTCGTAGGGCTCGCACTTGACGCCGTCGATATCCTTGAACACCACGCGCGGGCGCGACACGGCCAGTTCGTAGCCTTCGCGGCGCATGGTTTCCAGCAAGATGGTCAGGTGCAATTCACCACGGCCCGAGACTTCGAATATGGTGTCGTCGCCGGTGTCGCGTACGCGCAGCGCCACGTTGGACTTCAGTTCGCGATCCAGGCGATCGCGCAGTTGGCGGCTGGTGACGAACTTGCCTTCGCGGCCGGCCAGCGGCGATGTGTTGACCATGAAGTTCATGGTGAGCGTGGGCTCGTCGATACGCAGCATGGGAAATGGCTCGGGCCGTGCCGGATCCATCACCGTGCAGCCGATACCGAGTTCTTCGATGCCGTTGATCAGCACGATGTCGCCGGCTTCGGCTTCTGCCACCACTTCGCGTTCCAGGCCCTTGAACTTCAGCACCTGGTTGATACGGCCTTTGCCGGACGCGCCCTCAGGACCGAACTGATACGCCACTTCCATACCGGCACGGATTCGCCCGCGATTGATGCGGCCCACCCCGATCTTGCCCACGTAGCTGTTGTAGTCCAACGAGATGACCTGCATCTGCAGCGGGCCGTTGGGATCGTCGTCACGCTGCGGCACGTGCTGCAAAATGGCCTCGAACAGGGGCCGCATGTCGCCTTCGCGCACGTCAGCAGTCAGACCGGCATAACCCGACAGGCCCGAGGCGTACACCACCGGGAAATCCAGCTGCTCTTCGGTGGCGCCCAGTTTGTCGAACAGGTCGAACGTGGCGTTGATGACGAAATCGGGGCGCGCGCCCGGGCGATCGATCTTGTTGACGACCACAATGGGCTTCAAGCCCAGCGCCAGGGCCTTGCGGGTCACGAAAATGGTTTGCGGCATCGGGCCTTCGACCGCGTCGACCAGCAGCAGCACGCCGTCCACCATGGACAGCACCCGCTCGACCTCGCCGCCAAAATCGGCGTGTCCCGGGGTGTCGACGATGTTGATGTGCGTGCCTTCGTATTCGACGGCACAGTTCTTGGCCAGGATGGTAATGCCGCGTTCTTTTTCCAGGTCGTTCGAGTCCATGACCCGTTCGGAGACTGCCTGGTTCTCGCGAAAAGTGCCGGATTGGCGCAGCAGCTGGTCGACCAGGGTGGTTTTGCCGTGGTCGACGTGGGCAATGATGGCGACGTTGCGCAGGGCGCGAGTCATAGCGGGTCCTTTAGGGTCTGTTTGGCGGGCAGCAAGCCCGCCGGCAATTCGGTCAATGCAAGCAGAGCCTGCTTGGGGTCTGTCATGGCCTGCAAGGCCTCTAGCGTGACGGCGCGGTCCAGCGAAAACGGCCCGACGTGCGTGCGCCGCAGCGCCGCCAGGTGGGCATAACAGCCCAGCATCCGCCCGATGTCCTGGGCCAGCGTGCGAATATAGGTGCCCTTGCTGCAGGCCACTTCGATCTCGGCCCGGGTGCCTGCCAACGACAGCAGGTCGATGCGGTGGATCGTGATCTGGCGCGGCGGGCGCTCGAGTTCGATACCCTGGCGCGCGTACTCATACAAGGGCTTGCCGTCGCGCTTGAGCGCCGAATACATCGGCGGCACCTGCTCGATAGTGCCCTGAAAACGTGACAAGGCTGCGCGCAGCGCCGCCTCGGTAATACTGTAACCTTCGGCGGCGCGCGCCACCACATGGCCGGTCAGGTCGCCCGAGTCGGTTTCCTCGCCGAACTGCAAGGTGGCGTGATAGGCCTTGTCGGCGTCCAGCATCGCGCCGGAAATCTTGGTGGCGCGGCCCATGCAGCACACCAGCAAGCCGGTGGCGAACGGATCCAGTGTACCCGTGTGCCCCGCCTTGGCGGCATCCATGCTGCGCCGGGCGCGCTGCAAGGCGTGATTGCTGGACAAGCCCACGGGCTTATCCAGCAACAGGACACCGTCGAGCGCAAGCCCGCGTCGTTTGGCCATCGTCGAATCCGGAAAAAAGTTGCAGCAGCGACGACAGCCGGTCAGCGCTGGTCTTCAGGTTCGTCGGGCTCGTCCGCGGCCGGACCGGATCGGTTGGCGCGGTCGATGAGAGCCGACATTTCGATGCCGTGCGCGATCTGGGCGTCGTGTACGAAGCGCAGCGTGGGCACGGTATGGATGTGCAGCAGCTTGTATAGCTGCGAATGCAGCCACCCTGCCTTTTCGTTGAGCAGCGCCGTGGCGGCGTCGGGCTCGGCGCCCAATACCGTGAAATACACCTTGGCGTGTGCATAATCGGCCGACAGTTCCACGCCGGACAGCGTTATCAATCCGGCGCGAGACATGTCGATCTCGCGCTGGATGAGGCCGGCCAGATCCTTCTGGATCTGGTCGGCCAGCCGCAAATTGCGGCCGGGGATGGATTTGGACTTGTGACGGCTCATGAACAACCTGAGGATACGCCGCGTACCTTACAGGGTACGCGCGATCTCCTTGATTTCGAAGACTTCCAGTTGGTCGCCCACCTGGAGGTCATTGCTGCCGCGCAGGGTCAGGCCGCAATCGAAGCCCGACTTGACTTCCTTGACGTCGTCCTTGAAGCGGCGCAGCGAATCGAGCTGGCCGTTCCAGTGGACCACGTTGTTGCGCAGCAGGCGGACTTGCGAATCGCGGCGCACCAGGCCATCGAGCACCATGCAACCGGCAACGCTGCCGATGCGCGAGATGGAATAGACCTCGCGGACCTCGACCAGGCCAATGATCTCTTCTTTCTTCTCGGGCGCCAGCATGCCGGACATGGCGGCTTTCACTTCATCTACGGCGTCGTAGATGATGTTGTAGTAGCGCACGTCGATACCGTTGGATTCGGCCAGCTTCTTGGCACTTTGTTCGGCACGCACGTTGAAGCCGATGACGACCGCATTCGAGGCGATGGCCAGGTTGATGTCGCTTTCCGAGATACCGCCCACGGCCGCGTGCACCACCTGCACCCGGACTTCGTCGGTGGACAGCTTGGTCAGGGAAGCCACCAGGGCTTCCTGCGAACCTTGCACGTCGGTCTTGACGATGAGCGGCAGTGTCTGCGTACCCTCGCCCAGGTTGTCGAACATGGACTCGAGCTTGGCGGCCTGCTGGCGCGCCAGCTTGACGTCGCGGAACTTGCCTTGGCGGAACAGCGCGATTTCACGTGCCTTGCGTTCGTCGGCCAGGGCGATGAGCTCGTCGCCGGCAGCCGGAACTTCGGTCAGGCCCTGGATTTCGACCGGGATGGACGGGCCGGCTTCCTGGATCTGCTTGCCATTCTCGTCGACCATGGCGCGCACGCGGCCGAAACTGGCGCCTGCCAGCACGACATCGCCACGCTTGAGCGTGCCGCTTTGCACCAGGATGGTCGCCACCGGGCCGCGGCCCTTGTCGAGGCGGGCTTCGATGACCAGGCCCTTGGCCGGCGCATCGACCTGAGCCTTCAGTTCCAGGATTTCGGCCTGCAACAGCACGTTTTCGAGCAGGTCGTCGATGCCGGCGCCGGTCTTGGCGGACACGGGCACGAACGGCACGTCGCCGCCGTATTCTTCAGGCACGACCTCTTCCGCCACCAGTTCCTGCTTGACGCGGTCGGGGTTGGCTTCGGGCTTGTCGATCTTGTTGACGGCCACGACCAGCGGCACGCCGCCGGCCTTGGCATGGTGGATGGCTTCGCGGGTTTGCGGCATGACGCCGTCGTCGGCCGCCACCACCAGAATGACGATGTCGGTGGCCTTGGCACCGCGCGCACGCATGGCGGTGAACGCCTCGTGGCCCGGGGTGTCCAGGAAGGTGACCATGCCACGCCCGGTCTCGACGTGATAGGCGCCGATATGCTGCGTGATGCCGCCGGCTTCACCCGAGGCAACCTTGGCGCGGCGGATGTAGTCCAGCAGCGAGGTCTTGCCGTGGTCGACGTGGCCCATGACGGTAACCACCGGGGCACGCGGCAAGGACTCGGCTTCGCCGACGGCCGGGGACAGGTCCAGGAAGGCTTCCGGGTCGTCGAGCTTGGCGGCAATGGCTACGTGGCCCAGTTCCTCGACCACGATCATGGCGGTTTCCTGGTCCAGCACCTGGTTGATGGTGACCATCTGGCCCAACTTCATCAAGTGCTTGATGACTTCGGCGGCCTTGACGGACATCTTGTGCGCCAGGTCGGCCACGCTGATGGTTTCGGGCACATGCACTTCGCGCGCAATGAATTCTTGCGGCGCAGGCTCGTGACGACGATCAGCCTGCTGGTTGCGATTGTTGCGACCGCCCTTGCCCCCCTTGCCGCCGGCGCGCCAGCCATCGCGACTGGGCGCGGCGGGCTTGTTGTCGGCGGGCTTCTTGCGCGAGGCATCGTCGCTCCAGGTGGAGGCGACCTCAGCGGTCTTGATGGTTTTCTTGGACCCACCCGCACCCGGCTTGGCGTCTTTCTTGGCACCAGGCGCAGCCGGCTTGCCAGCCGGCTTGTGCAGCGTGCCGGACAAGGGGGCAGCCGCTTCGGGCTCGGGCGCGCGCAGCACCTTGCGCGGACGATTCAGCATTTCGCGCAGCGCGGCAGCTTCGGCCTCGGCGGCGCGACGCGCCCCTTCGCGGTCGCCGGAATCGGCGGCAGACGCGGCCAGGACCGGCGCGGCGCGGCGCCCTTCGGCGCGGCCCGACTTGGGCGCGGCGCGTGCAGGTTCGGGCTCGGGTTCGGGAGCAACGGGCTCGGGCTGGGCTGCCGCCTGGGCGGGCTCGGCAATGGGTTCGGCTACGGGCGCGGGAGCAATTTCAGTTTCAGCGTGCACAGCGGGTTCCGGCGGGGCCGATTCGGCCTCGCGCTCGGCAGCGGGCTCGGCGATGGCAGGCTCGGCCGGTTGTTCGACCGGCGACTCTGCCGGCACGGCCGCCGGTTCAGGTTGGGGCTCAGGCTCGGCCTGGGCCACGGGAACAGGCGTCGGCTCGGCGGCCGGCGGCTGGGACGACGGCTCGACGGCCGCAGGCGCCTCGTGGGCTTCGTCGGACACGGACACCGGCACGGACGGTTCGACCGCGGGCGCGGGCTCGACGGGTGCGACGGGTGCGACATCAGGCCCACCGGCCTCGGCACGGGCCTGCTCGAGGGCGATCTCGGAAGGGTCGCGCTTGACGAACACGCGCTTCTTGCGGACTTCGACCTGGATCGTGCGCGAACGGCCGGTGGCATCGGCCTGGCGGATTTCGGAGGTCTGGCGACGCGTCAAGGTGATCTTCTTGCCCTCGGTCGCGCCATGGGCGCGGCGCAGCGAGTCGAGCAGCTTCGCCTTGTCGCTGTCGGTAACCGCGTCGTCTACCGAGTTGAGGTCAACACCGGCCGAACGCAGCTGCTCGAGCAGCACGTTGGCTGGCATTTTCAGCTCGGTAGCGAACTGGGCGACAGTATTACTCGACATTAGGCTATCTTCCCTCTATATGCAGCAATTACAACAACGGTGAACGAGCGGCCTGGCCGTGAATTCACCTGGGTCGGCACCCGCCTGATTATTCTTCATTGAACCAGTGGGCCCGGGCACGCATGATCATTTCGCTGGACTGTTGCTCGTCGAGGCCGGAAATTTCCGCCAACTCGTCGGTGGCCAGCTCGGCCAGATCATCGCGCGTCAGCACTTGCCGTTCGGCCAGCTTGGCGGCCAGTTCGGGCGTCATGCCTTCGAGTTCGAGCAGGTCTTGCGCCGTTTCAAGGCGCTCTTCCTGGGCGATGGCCTCGGTCAGCAGCGCATTGCGGGCGCGGGCACGCAGCTCGTTGATGGTGTCTTCGTCAAAGGCCTCGATTTCCAGCAGTTCCTGCATGGGCACGTAGGCGATTTCCTCGATACCGGTAAACCCTTCATCGATGAGGATATCGGCGACTTCTTCGTCGACATCGAGTTTGCTCATGAACGTGCCGCGCAAGCCAGCCCGTTCGGTTTCCTGGCGGCTGAGGCTTTCTTCCGGCGTCATGATGTTGATCTGCCAGCCGGTAAGCTCGGAAGCCAGGCGCACGTTCTGACCCTTGGCACCGATGGCCTTGGGCAGGTTTTCTTCATCGACCACGACATCCATGGCGTGCTTGTCTTCGTCGACCACGATCGATTCGACATTGGCCGGAGCCAGCGCGCCGATCACGAATTGCGCCGGATCTTCGGACCACAGCACGATATCGACCTGTTCGCCGCCCAATTCGTTGCGCACGGCGGTGACACGCGAACCCCGCATGCCCACGCAGGTGCCGATGGGATCGATGCGCTTGTCATAGGCAATGACAGCGATCTTGGCACGCACGCCCGGATCGCGGGCGGCAGCCTTGATTTCAAGCAGGCCCTGCTCGATCTCGGGAACTTCGTTCTCGAACAACTGGCGGATGAATTCAGGCGACGTGCGCGACAGGATGACCTGCTGGCCGCGCGCGGCATGATCGACCCGCAGCACATACGCGCGCAGGCGGTCGCCGACGCGGAAGTTTTCTTTGGGGATCATTTCCGAACGCGGCAGGCGGGCTTCGATCTTGCCGGTTTCGACGATGATGTCGCCCTTGTCCATGCGCTTGATGGTGCCCGAGATGATGGTTTCACCCCGGTCGAGGAAGTCGTTCAGGACCTGTTCTCGCTCGGCATCGCGGATTTTCTGCAGGATGGCCTGCTTGGCAGCTTGCGCACCGATACGGCCGAACTCGATGGGCTCGAGCGCTTCTTCGATGTATTCGCCCGCCTGGATATTGGGCACCAGCTCGAGCGCGTCGGACAGCATTTCCTGCTTGTCAGGCTCTTGCAGGCCGGCCTCGTCGGGCACCACCAGCCAGCGGCGAAAGCCTTCGTGGCTACCGGTTTCGCGATCGATGGAAACGCGGATTTCGGCGTCTTCCTTGAAACGCTTTTTCATGGCCGAAGCCAGCGCGCTTTCGAGCGCTCCGAAGACCACTTCGCGCGTGACATTCTTTTCGCGCGCCAAGGCATCGACCAACAGAAGAATTTCGCGACTCATCGCTTTTTGCCCTTGAAATCCAGAACGGGATCCAGTTTGGCACGCTCGACATCGCCGAGCGTGAAGTTCAACACCTGGATGTCGTTCTTCTTTGCCTCAAATTCGAGACCGAAAACGGTCTGCTGCGTATCGGCCGCCGCGTCGCCATCGGCCGCGGGCACGGACAAGATGCCCGAGAACACCTTGCGGCCATCCAGCGGCTCGCGCAGCTTGATCTCGATGCGTTCGCCGGTGAAGCGACGCAGCTCGGCCTCGGTACGCAACGGGCGGTCAGTGCCCGGCGAACCGACTTCGAGCCGCTTGTAGTCGATGTTCTCGACTTCGTAGACGCGCGACAACTGACGCGACACCTGCTCGCAGTCTTCGATGCGCACGCCGCCGGCCTTGTCGATGGTGACACGTAACAAGCCGAGCGCGGCACGTTCGACGTCGACGAGTTCGACGTCCATGCCGGCAAGTGCCTGTTGGGTCAATGCGTATAAATCAGCCATACACTCAAAAAAAATGGGCTGCAACCCAGCCCACCGTATTGCCCGGCCCCCGGCTTGTGTTTCTGCGGATGAACCGCCTGGAAACCCAAACACCGGACCCGAGCCCAAATATTGCGACCTTGTATTCCTGCCCTAGGGGTTGGGCCGGCTGCCTGTCGGCAACCCGGGCAACCCATCCGGCCATCCTGGACCACGCGAAGCAACCTGACGGCTACCTCGACGGCCACTTATAGCCGTACCGGATACCACCTGCGCAGCGCCTGGCGCGCCAGCAGACGAATCCGCCATGTAGTGACAACGTATCCGCCAAGACACGCGCGCCATGAAAACCAACAATTTTACCAGATAACCGGGGAAATTACCTGCTATGTCGCGGGTTTACGCCGAGGGCACCGGCACGATGCCCTCGCCCCCTCCTTCCGGTAGCCCTTAGCGGCCGCCTCGCCCCCGGTTGCCGCCCATGACCCCCAGGCGCGACTCGTGAGCCGAAGCGCCCTTGGGTTGCCAATCGTCGCCGCGCGGACCGCTGCGCTGCGTACGGGCCTTGCCGCCCTGCGCCTTGGCGCCAGAACGCGCTGCCTGGCCCCCACGCGCGCCGCCACCGCCGCCACCCGCCCCAACGGGACCCGGCTTGCCGGAACGGCCCGGACCCGCCTTGCGTGGCGCCCCGCCATTGCCGACGGCACCGTCGGCGGCCGCTGCCGGCCCGCCAGCCAGGGCTGCCCCTGGCGCCTTGGGGCGGCGCGGCTTGCCATTCTTGGCGGGTTTCGCACCGCCGCCCTTGGGGCCGGCAACCTTGGGGCCGCCTGTCTTCGGGCCACCCGCCTTCGGGCTTCCTGCCTTGGGCCCGCCCGCCTTGGGACCACCGGCCCTGGCGCCAGGCTTGCCGCCCTTGCCGCGCCCGACGTCCTTGCCCAGCGGGTGGCCATTGGCATAGCCGCCGGTAAACATCAAGCCGGTACCGAAAGGATCGGACGGAGACGAGGCCACCTGCCCCGCGCTGCCCGGACCACCGCCCTGCAGCTTGCCGCGACGGCCGATGCGCGCACCATTCATGCCGTTGCGATCCATGGTGCCGAAGCCGGGAGGCAAGGCGCTGTCATGCGAACGCGGCTGACGGAGATGATGCCCGCCCTCGGCATCATCATCGTCGCGCAGCAAGCCAAGCTGCACCATCAGCGCGGTGACCAGCGTGGGATCGAGTTCGTCCCAGCGGCCGCGGCGCAGGGTGCGCGGCAGGACCACGTCACCAAAACGGGTACGGATCAGCCGGCTGACAGTGACACCCACCGACTCGAACATGCGGCGCACTTCGCGATTGCGCCCTTCTTGCAGCGTGACGCGATACCAGCGATTACTGCCGTCGCCGCCCAGATAGTCCAGCGCGCCGAAAGCGGCCTGGCCGTCTTCGAGCTCGATGCCCTCGACCAGCGACTTGCGGGTAGCCTCGTCCATTTCGCCCAACACGCGCACGGCATATTCACGCTCGGTGCCGTAGCGGGGATGCATGATGCGGTTGGCCATGTCGCCTGATGTGGTGAAAATCAACAGGCCTTCAGTATTGAGGTCGAGGCGTCCCACCGACAGCCACTTGCCGGTGCGCAGCTTGGGCAAGCGGGCAAACACGCTGGCCCGGCCGCCCGGATCGTCGTGACTGACAATCTCGCCGGCAGGCTTGTGATACAGGATGACGCGGGGCGGTTTCTTGGTGTTGGGACGGGTAATGGGCTTGCCATTGACGCGCACCTGGTCCGAAGGCGCCACGCGCTGCCCGATGTGGGCAGGTTCGCCGTTGACCGACACGCGCCCGGCGGTGATCAGTTCTTCCATTTCGCGACGCGAACCGATACCGGCATCGGCCAGCACCTTGTGCAGCTTGGGCATGGCGGCGTCGCTGTTGAGGTACTTGCCCAGACGCTGTTCGCTGCGGTCCGCCTGATCCAGATAAGACAGTGCCTGCTCGGCTTCGCGCTCGGCACTGCGGGCATCGCCTTCGGCGACTGGTGCCGCCACTTCGCCGGCAACCGCCTCGGCAGGGGCGGCCGTACCGGCCGCATCGCCGCGGCGCCGGCGAAACGGGGTGCGCAGCTTTCGGCCGCGGCCCCGGCTATTGCCGGCGTCGGTGCCCTCGCCCGCCGCGCTATCGGCGGCCGGCGCCGCGCCGGCGACCTCATTGACCTCGGGCGCGGCAGGCCCAACAGGCGCGGCCGGGGCTGCCTGATCGGAAACGGGAAAATCTTGTTCTTGCATCTTTGTATTCGTTGTCACGGAGACAGCTCCAGATTTCAAGCTTTCGCCAGCCCGCTCTTGGCGGACTGGTCATCATCGGGGGACGAAGGAACCTCGGGCGCGGGCGGCTCGACATCGGGATCGGGCAACTGCGGCTCGACCTCGGGCTCGGGCACTTGGGGCTCTATCTCGGGTTCCGGGGTGGGCGGCTCGATCTCAGGCTGCGGATCGGCCGGTGTAATTTCAGGTTCGGGTGCTACCGGCTCGATCTCGGGCTGCGTGCCCGGCTGCGGAACATGATCGGGCGGAAGCGGCGGCATATCGGGCTCGGCAGGCACATCGCCTGCCTGCAAAGGTTGGGCCTGGCCTGCAAGCGAGGCCTGGGCGGACGCTTCGGATTCCGCGGCCCCGGACTCGGTTGTTGCGCTATCGGGCGTCAGGGTGACCTCGGATCCGCCCAGGTCCAGGCCTTCGAGCGCGGCAGCAGCCTGGGCGGAATCGAGCGGAGGCAGCTCATCCAGCGCGCGCAAGCCCAGATCATCGAGGAACTGCCGCGTGGTGCCGAACAAGGCAGGCCGCCCGGGGGCATCGCGATGGCCGATGACCTCGATCCAGCCCCGGTCTTCAAGCGTCTTGACGATCTGGGAAGACACCGTCACGCCACGGATGTCTTCGATGTCGCCACGGGTCACGGGCTGGCGCCAGGCCACGATGGCCAGCGTTTCCATGACGGCTCGCGAGTACTTGGGCGGCTTTTCTGGATTGAGGCGTTCTAGATAACGCTGCATTTGCGGGCGGCTTTGGAAGCGCCAGCCGGACGCCAGCTGCACCAGGTCCATGCCGCGCTCGGTCCAGTGCCCCTGCAGTGCCTGCAACAGGGACCGCAGCCTGTCGTTGTCGAATTCCACATCATCGCCGAACAGCTTGCGCATCTCGGCCAGTTGCATTGGCTGGCTCGCGCATAGCAGCGCGGTTTCCAGCACGCATGTTGCCTCGCTATCGTTCATCGATTTTTCTGTCTGTAAAAGAGGGCTAATTTGCGCTAACTCTGAAAAAAGGATAAGATCTTTCTTCTCAGACGCGGGGTGGAGCAGTCTGGCAGCTCGTCGGGCTCATAACCCGAAGGTCGTAGGTTCAAATCCTGCCCCCGCAACCAAATTTCCCGAAGGCCCGACACATCGTCGGGCCTTTTTGCTTGGTGCCACGATTGTTGGTGCCACGGCCGGCACCCACGCAACAGGCGCCGCCCGGCCCAGCGGGCTGGAAGGTCCATGTGGTGATGCGGACTTGCGTAGTGTTCACGGCATTCCTGCAAGCACGGCATCGTGCGATATGAGCCAGCGCGTGGCGCATGGGATTCGCACAGTACCGCGCGTATCAGCGCGCAGCGCCACCAAGGCGGCATTTGCTTAAAAATGAACCTGAACCGCCTGGCACCAGGGCACAGGACGGAGACGCAGGGTACCCCTTGCCCCGGAGCAGCAACCGCTAGCAAACCAGGAACGAGCCAGGCAGGCCATGCGGCAACGCTGAGCCGACGATTCTTAGACGTATGGGACGACATGCTGCCCCCACGAACGGCCGGCGCATAGGCAGCCTGCCAACTCGCACGGCAACCACCTCGGGAAGCCTTGAAACCGCTTAGCGGCACCGGCTGCCGGGAAGCCCGCTGCGGCGATACCCGCTGCGGTGTTGCCCGCGCCCCCGCCTTTTCGGTACGGCGTTTATGCCGTGTACACCGCGACCGCCTATTGGGCAGTACCAGCTGGAGCGACGTTGGTCTTCATGAAGACAGTTCTTCGATTATACCCGCAATGCCCGGGCGGACAAAGCCTCAGGCCCAATTTAGGCAGCAAATCCTGTCACGACCAGGTATCCCAAGGCGCCGGGCCGAACCGCTCGGCCAGAAAATCGAGCATGGCCCGCAGAATCAGCGGCATCTGGCGCCGCGAGACATATACCCCATATATACCCAGCTCTTCGGGAGGCGTGCCAGGCAGCAGTGTGACCAGGCGGCCCGCGGCGATCTCGGGGCCCGCCAGGTAGGTGGGCAGCAGCGCGATCCCCCCGCCCTGCACCGCCGTGCGGGCCAGCAACAAGGCATCGTTGGCGGTGATATTGCCGCTGACCGGCACATCCACCCATGCACCTTCGCGCCGGAAGCGCCACAGGCTTTTTCCATAGTGAGAATGGGTCAGGCAATTGTGCTTGGCCAGGTCTTCGGGCCGCGCCGGCGCGCCGTGCGCATGCAAGTATGCCGGCGCGGCACACACTACCGATCGGCACGGCGCCAGTTTGCGCGCGATCAGGTTGGGGTCCAGTTCATTGGTGATGCGCACCGCCAGATCGACCCGCTCTTCCACCAGGTTGACGGTGCGATCGATCAATTGCAGGTCTACCGAGGCGCCAGGATAGCGGGCAACGAAATCAGCCACCGCACTGCCCAGCTGGGCTGCGCCGAATGACAGGCTGACGGTCAGGCGCAACTCGCCGCGCGGCTCGGACTCGGGGGTGGACACGGCTTCGTGCATGTCGCCCACCAGGTCGAGCATGCGGCGGCAGCGCGGCAGCGTGTCGGCACCGGCCGGCGTCAGGCTCAACCGGCGCGTCGTGCGGTGCAACAGGCGCACCCCCACCCATTCTTCGAGTTCGGCCAGGTAACGCGACACCATGGCGCGGGACATGTCCAGCCGCTGCGCAGCCGCGGACAGGCTGCCGCGGTCGACGACCTCGACGAACACCTGCATGGCTTTCAGGCGGTCCATGATTGTCTCTTTTTCTGGCACCAATCCATGTCTTATACCGTATTTCCCGGCGGGTGCCGACCGTCGCCGCGCCAGTTCAGCCAGGTTGGCGCAAGGCGCTGCGCACGGCGTCGGCCACGACAGCGGGATCCAGGTCGCGCAAAATGCATACCAGGCGTGACTGGCGCTCGCCATCCGGCCAGTTCGCCAGGGGCTCGAAGGGATAGAGATCGCGGTGCACGCCATGAACGGCGCAGGGCACGGTTTCGCCCTGGAACTCGACCAGACCCTTGATGCGCAGGAGCCCGCGGTGATACGTATCCTGCACCTGCGCCATGCCGGTCAGGAACACCGCGCGGCTGATCGGCGCAGGCAGGTCGACCACGGCCTGGCGCACATGCGGATGCCGCCCACCCCGGGGCGAACGGGCATACGCCCCCAGCCATTCGCCCCACGCACCGCCAGCCACGCGTGCCGGCATGGGTTCGCGCATCAGCAGCCGGCTGTCCAGCGGAGCGTCGGGGCGCTGCACGCACACCGCCGCGCCTGGGCTGACCTGCGCAACTGCCTCGAGGGCGTCCGCCAACACGTCGGCGGGTACCAAGTCGGACTTGGCGCAGACGATGATGTCGGCCAACGCGACCTGCTGGACGGCTTCGGGCTGCGCCAGCAACTGTGCCGCGACATGCCCGGCATCGACCACCGTAACCGTGCCGTGATGAACATAGCGCTCGGCGAGGAAACGCTCGTGGCGCAAGGTGAAGAGAATCGCGGCGGGCGTGGCCAGGCCCGTGGTCTCGATCAGGACGCGGCGAAATGGCTTGATCTGCCGCCGCAACGCCATCATGAACAATTCGCGCAACGTGTCGACCAAGCCGCCGTTGACCGTGCAGCAAATGCAGCCGCCTTCCAGCAGCACGATACGGGCATCGGCATGCCGCACCAGGTGGTGATCGACCCCCACCGCGCCGAACTCGTTGATGACGACCGCGGCATCGGAATAGGCCGGATCTTTTACCAGACGGTTCAACAGCGTGGTCTTGCCGCTGCCCAGGAATCCCGTGAGCACGGCGATGGCGATACGGCGATCGGCGGCGCGACCGCCAGGATGGACGGGGTTCTGCATGCGGAGCGCCGCCCGGTTTGCCGGGCAGCCGGGGCGTAATATGGTTATGGAATGCGACGTGCGGTTTTCGCGGTCTTGCTCAAGGAGTGCATATGGCGCTGCATCACGCCCAATCGGGTGAACTGATCGACATTCGCCCACTGGGGCCGGCCCTGAAGGATACGCCTTCGCGCGCGCTGGTGCGGGCCGATCAACTGGAAGTACTGCGCCTGGCCCTGCTGGCCGGACAAACGCTACCCACGCATGATATCGAGCGCAGCGCGATCACGCTGCAATGCCTGGAGGGCGCGGCTGAACTGGAGGCCCATGGCAAGACTCAACGGCTGGAAGCCGGCGTAATGGTGTACCTGGCCCCTGGCGTGCCGCATCGCGTGGTGGCTCTGCAAGACTGTGCGCTGCTGGTAACGCTGTTCCTGGACCGCGCCTAGGCAGGCCTGGCGCAACGGCGAGCACGGGCGGGGCACGCGATACGAACATCGCAGCCGCCCCGTGCATTTTGATACACACTTTCATCCAGCCTGCATCCCACCGTCACAGCGGCGTCAGCAACGGACCCAATACTCGGCAACGTTTCCTTTAACGAAATTAAGGAGTTTCCGATGTCTGTGCGCGCGCCGTTCTTTGATACTCGCCGGTTTGTTCCGCGGGTGATCTTTGCGCTGGTTCTGGCGGGTTCCCTTACGGCTTGCAGCAATAGCGATGATTCCGACGACGGCGTGGCATCGCCAGAACTGCAAGAGCGCGCGACAGCGAACCTGGCCTTGCTGTCCACCACCGACCTGCATTTCAATGTACGCAGCTATGACTACTTCAAGCTGGCCGACGATCCCACCTATGGCTTCGAACGAACCGCCACGCTGATACGCGCCGCGCGCCGGGAGTTTCCCAACACACTGCTGGTGGACAACGGCGATACCATCCAGGGCACAGCGCTGGCCGACTATGAGGCCCAGGTTTCTCCTATCCCCTGCACATCCCAATCGTCCGTGTACAAAGCGATAGCCGTGTTGCAGTACGACGCCGGCACGCTGGGCAATCATGAATTCAATTACGGCCTGCCCTTCCTCAATCAAGTGCTCGGCGGCGGCCTGGATGTCGAGGGCGTAGAGGCCAGCCTGAAGTGCGCGGGCCCGGGCTTCCCGATGACATTGGCCAACGTGACAAGTACCAAGAGCGGCAAAGAGTTGCTGCCGCCCTACGTCATCCTGGAGCGCGAGATCAGCGCCACCCAGGAAGACGGCGACCCAGTCGTCCTGCCCATCAAGATCGGCGTGGTTGGCCTGACCACGCCGGGCATCATGAACTGGGACAAGCGCTACCTGGAAGGCAAGATCACGGTAGGGGGTGGCCGCGAAGCCGCGTCGGACTATGTCGCCCAGGCGCACGCCGAGGGCGCCGACCTGGTCGTGGTGCTGTTGCATGGCGGCATGAGCGACGCCGACTATTCCCCCGACATGGAAAACCCCGGTCTTTATGTCGCACAGGTTCCCGGCATCGACGGGCTGGTGATGGGACACCAGCACAATGTGTTCCCGGATCGCGGCACGGGGCCAGCCTACAGCTATGCAGGCGTGGACAATGCGGCAGGCACGGTACATGGGGTACCCGCGGTCATGGCGAGTTCCTGGGGCAAAGGGCTGGGCGTGATCGATTACGCGCTGCAGTGGGACGGCCAAGCCTGGCATATCGAAGCGTCGCAGACCAAGACCGAGGTGCGCAGCATCCAGGCCACCGATGCCGACGGCAATACCCAGTACGTCGAGGCCGACCCGGCCGTGGCGGCATCGGTGCAATCCCAGCACGAAGCCGCTGTCGACTACGTCAAGACGCCTGTCGGCACATCGGATTTCCGCATGAGCACGCTGTTTGCCGATGTAGGGGATGCCGGCGCGATTCAACTGGTGAATCAGGCCCAGCAAGCTTATGTGAGCGACTATGTCGCGGCCAATTTGCCGCAATACGCCAGCCTGCCGGTGCTGTCCATCAGTGCGCCCTTCAAGGCGGGATTCCAGGGCGGCGGCGATTACACCGATGTGGCCGCAGGCGCCCTGGCCATCTACCACGCCGCGGATCTTTATCTGTACCCCAACACGGTGTATGCGGTGAAGGTCAGCGGCGCGGAACTCAAGCTCTGGCTGGAGAACGCGGCCCTGCGCTTTAACCGGATCGATCCCTCGGCGACGCAGGACCAGTGGCTGATCAAGGACACCAAGACCGGCCAAGTGCCCGCAGGCCAATCCGCCTTCGCCGGGTACAACTTCGACATGTTCACCAGCCCCGATCTGCAGTATGAGATCGATGTGACCCAGCCCCAGGGCAGCCGCATCAAGAACCTGGCCTATCGGGGCGAGCCAGTGGGCGGCCAGGATTTCATCGTCGCCACCAATAACTATCGCGCCGAAAGCAGCGCGCGCTACATCCTGGGCGAGGGCAAAGCCTTTGATATCGTCTATGCCTTGCCCGATGCGAACCGCGACGTGGTGATCAACTACATCAAGGACAACCCGCAGATCACCCGCAGCGCAAATGGCTCGGCCCGCAGTTGGCGCTTCACGCCGGTGAATGTTGCCGGCGCGGTGTTGTTCAAGTCAGGCAAAGGCTCGCTGAGCGTGGCGCAAGCCGCAGGCCTGACCGGAATCACGCTGGCCGCCGAGGATGATGGGTCGGGCGAAGGCCGGGCTGTCTACCGCATCGACCTGTCGCAGACGAACTAGGCTGCGAACCAGGACTGGGTAATTGACGGAAGAAATGCACAAAAAGAAAAACCGCCTTCTAAGGCGGTTTCAACTACTAAGGCGGTTTCAACCACTACGGCTTCAACCACTTGATTTTCGAGCGTTTTTGGCTCCCCGAGCAGGGCTCGAACCTGCGACCTGCGGATTAACAGTCCGTCGCTCTACCGACTGAGCTATCGGGGAACTGCTACAGAAGCGAGATTATGACGCAACTTTTTTTTTGATGCAAGTTGACTAGGCCGACGGTGTTGACACCGCCGCCGCGCGGCACCAAATGCGGGGCCCAAAAAACTCTGATATGATTTCGGTCTTTCGGCGCGGCGCGCTTTTGGCGCGAGGTGCCAGCAGAAGGCGCAATATGCGCTCTATGCAGGCCGGCATAGCTCAGTTGGTAGAGCAGCGCATTCGTAATGCGAAGGTCGGGGGTTCGACTCCTCTTGCCGGCACCAGAAACAAGCAGAAAGGGCAGCCACCGGCTGCCCTTTTCTTTTGCCACAGGGCTGCAAGCCCCCTATTCCGCGTCCGGCTGTTTGTCCGGTTCGGCCAGGTCGAAAGCCGGCAATTCGCGGCAGGCCGCATCGATGCGCAGCACCGTGGGCATGGCGGAAAGATCGCAATCGAAGCGACGTGCGTTGTACACCTGCGGCACCAGGCAAAGATCGGCCAGGCTAGGCGTATCGCCATGGCAGAAGCGGCCGGTGGCGGGTGAATTGGCCAGCATGGATTCCACCGCGGATAGCCCCAGATCGACCCAATGCCTGTACCAGTCATTCTTGGCTTCATCGCTGACCTGCAGGGTGCGCTTCAGGTACTTGAGCACGCGCAGGTTGTTCAGGGGATGCGTGTCGCAGGCGATGGACTGGGCGATGGCGCGCACCCGCGCACGGCCGGCCGGATCGGAGGGCAGCAGTGCCGGCTGCGGATGGGTTTCGTCCAGGTATTCGATGATGGCGAGCGACTGCCCGATAGCGACATCGCCGTCGACCAGCGTGGGCACCAACGCGGCGGGATTGAGCGCGCGGTAGGAATCGGACAACTGCTGCCCGCCATCTTTCAGCAGATGCACCCCCAGGTATTCGTAGGGCACGCCCTTGAAGTTCAGCGCGATGCGCACGCGATAGGCTGCCGAACTGCGGAAGTAGCTGTACAACTGCATGGGGTCTCCTTGGGAAATGACAGCGTGCGCTAGTGCTGCGCGTTGGCGTCGGACGCGGCTTTGCGCGACAGGCCCTTGGGCAGCGGGAACGCCACGTTTTCTTCCAGCCCCGGCATGGTGCGCACCGACACGGCGCCCAGTTCTTTCAGGCGCTGCACGACTTGCTGCACCAGCACTTCGGGCGCGGATGCGCCGGCGGTAATGCCGATGCGCTGGCGGCCCACCAGCCAGGCGGGATCGATGGCATGGGCGCCATCGACCAGATAGGCATCGGTGCCTATGCGCTGGGCGACTTCGCGCAGGCGGTTGGAATTGGAGCTGTTCGGGCTGCCCACGACCAGCACCAGGTCACAAGCGGGCGCCAGCACCTTGACGGCATCCTGGCGATTTTGGGTGGCGTAGCAGATATCGCTTTTCTTGGGTTCGACGATATCGGGAAACCGTGCGCGCAGCGCCGCCGATACGGCGGCCGCGTCATCGACCGACAGCGTGGTCTGGGTCACGAATGCCAGGTTGGACGGATCGCTAACCTGCAGGGTGGCGACGTCACCGGCGGTTTCGACCAGGTACATGCCGCCCTGCGCCTGACCCAGCGTGCCTTCGACTTCGGGGTGGCCCTTGTGGCCGATCATGATGATCTCGCGGCCGGCGGCGCGCATGCGCGCGACTTCGATGTGCACCTTGGTCACCAGCGGACACGTGGCGTCGAATACTTGCAGGCCACGGGATTCGGCTTCGCGGCGCACCGCCTTGGACACCCCATGTGCCGAGAACACGACGATGGCGCCGGCGGGCGCCTGGTCGAGTTCGTCGATGAAGATGGCGCCCTTGCCGCGCAAGTCTTCGACCACGTAGCGGTTGTGGACGATTTCGTGCCGCACGTAAATGGGTGCGCCATGCAGCTCGATGGCGCGCTCGACGATGTCGATGGCCCGGTCGACGCCGGCGCAGAAACCACGCGGCTGGGCCAGCACGACTTCGGCATCGGCGGCGGTGACCGGACGGTTCATTACAACACCCCCAGGATGTGGACATCGACGCGCAGCGCGGTGCCCGCCAGCGGATGATTGAAGTCGAACAGCGCCCATTCGGGTTCGATCTGCTTGAGCACGCCCGAATAGCGGGCGCCGTTGGGCGCGGTGAATTCGACCAGATCGCCGGGCTCGAAGGTGGCGTCGGGGCCGGCATGCTCGGCGAGCATCGTGCGGGTGACCTTCTGGATGAGATCAGGATTGCGGTCGCCATAGGCCTGGGCCGGCTCGAGGGTGACGCTGAAGCGCTCGCCTTCCGCATGGCCTACCAGCGCGGCCTCGAGGCCGGGCGCCCATTGGCCGATGCCCAACTGCAGCGTGCCGGGACGCCCGTCGAAGGTATCGGCAAAGACCGAGGCCCGAGCCGGACCCGAGGCCAGCGCAATGCGATAGTGCAGGGTCAGGTAGGAATTGGCCTGGACGGAAGTGGTCGCCTGGTCGGCGGCGGTGCTGCTCAAGATGGTCACCGTGAAAAAGTGGCGGTAAACCCTGATTTTAGAACGTCTTGGCGTGCGGGGGTCGAAGCCCGCCTCGATCCGCCCCCAGCGCAGACCTACGCATGGGCAAAATTGTTCACTGGCGCAGCGCGGGCGGCCTGCTTGCGGCATCGTGACGATCCGCCGTTTCCGTCACGCGTCATGAGCCTGCCCCAAGCCTTGCCCCCGCACGAACGCCCCCGCGAACGCCTGCTGCGCCACGGCCCTGCCTCGCTGCGCGATGCCGAACTGCTGGCCTTGGCGCTGCGCACCGGCACGCGTGGCCACACCGCCATCGACATGGGCAGCCAGCTTTTGCAGCGTTATGGCGGGCTGCGCGGCCTGTTCGCCGCCTCGCCCCAGGAATTGATGTCGCACCCCGGGCTGGGCGCGGCCAAGGCCGGTTCGCTGGCGGCCATCCTGGAATTGGCGCGCCGTGCCGCCGAAGAGCAACTGATGCGGCAGCAGACGCTGTCCGAGCCCGGCAGCGTCAAGCACTACTTCAGGACCGCGCTGACCCACCGCGCCATCGAGCACTGCCTGGCGCTGTACCTGGACAACCAGCTCAACCTGATCGCCAGCGGCGAACTGGCGCGCGGCACCCTGGCCCAGGCGTCGGTATACCCGCGCGAGGTCGTGCGCGAGGCCTTGCGCCATCATGCGGCCGCGCTGATCCTGGCCCACAACCATCCCTCGGGAACCGCGCAGCCCAGCCAGGCCGACCGCGATTTCAGCCGCCGCATGAAGCAGGCCCTGGCTCTCGTGGACATTCGGCTGGTCGACCACTTGATCGTGGCGGGCGATACCGTGGTGTCGATGGCCGAACTGGGCCTGCTGTAGCGTAATGGCGAGCAGCAAACCGGCGGCAATTTCGTTAGACTGGACGTCCATGCCGATCAACCCCCGCCCGACAGCCCCTCGATGAAGCGCCTGTGGGATATTTCTCCGCCGGTATCGGCCGCATCGCCGGTGTTTCCGGGCGACACGCCGTACCAACAGCACTGGAAATGGTCCCTGACGCCGGACTGTCCGGTCAACGTCAGTGAAATCCGGCTGTCGCCGCATACGGGCGCGCACGCGGACGCGCCGTTGCACTATCGCAACGGCGCGGCAGCCATCGGCGCCGTGCCGCTGGAACCCTTCCTGGGGCCCTGCCGGGTCATCCACGCCCTGGACTGCGGGCCGCTGATCCTGCCCGAACACCTGCAACATGCGGCAGCCGGGCTGCCGCCGCGGGTACTGGTGCGTACCGCCCGGCATGCCGCGCTGGACTGGTGGACCGACGACTTCACCGCCTACGCGCCGCACACCATCGAATGGCTGGCCGAGCGCGGCGTCATGCTGATCGGGCTGGATACGCCCAGCATCGACCCCGCGTCCAGCAAGACCCTGGACAGCCATCACGTCATCCTGCGGCGCGACATGCGCGTACTGGAAAACCTGCTGCTCGACGATGTGGCCGAAGGCGACTACGAACTCATCGCCCTTCCGCTGGCGCTGGCCCAGGCCGATGCCAGCCCGGTGCGCGCCATCTTGCGCGAGCTGGGCTGAACCGCCCATCCAGGGCCGCGCCACCCTAACGGCGCCGGCCCCCTACCAGGCAAGAATGTCGATGAACACCTCCGAACGCCCCGAAGACATTGTCCGCAACGAAAAGGCCCAGCTCGACTACGCCCGGGACATGACCTACAGCGACTACCTGCACCTGGATGAACTGCTGGGCGCGCAGCACCCACTATCGCCCGAGCACAATGAAATGCTGTTCATCGTGCAGCACCAGACCAGCGAACTGTGGATGAAGCTGATGCTGCACGAGCTGCGCGCCGCCATTGCCAACGTGGCGCAAGACCGGCTGCCGCCGGCCTTCAAGATGCTGGCGCGCGTCAGCAAGATCATGGAACAACTGGTGCATGCCTGGGATGTGCTGGCCACCATGACGCCGCCTGAATATTCGGCGCTGCGCCCCTACCTGGCGCACTCCAGCGGCTTCCAAAGCCACCAGTATCGCCAGATCGAGTTCCTGCTGGGCAACAAGAACGCCGCCATGCTCAAGCCGCATGCGCACCGCCCGGACCTGCTGGCGCCCGTGCAGGCCGCCTTCGAGGCGCCCTCGCTCTACGACGAGTCCCTGCGCCTGCTGGCGCGCAACGGCCTGGAACTGCCGGCCAGCCACCTGGACCGCGACTGGACCCAGCCGTACCGGGCCGACGCCGACGTCGAGGCGGCCTGGCTGGCCGTCTACCGCCAGCCCGAGCACTATTGGAACCTGTACCAGTTGGGCGAAAAGCTGACCGACCTGGAGGACGCCTTTCGCCAGTGGCGGTTCCGGCACGTCACCACCGTCGAACGGGTGATCGGCTTCAAGCGAGGCACCGGCGGCACCTCGGGCGTGGCATATCTGCGCAAGATGCTCGACGTGGTGCTGTTTCCGGAAATCTGGGCGCTGCGTACCGACCTGTAACCTGCCCATCACAGTAGAGAATCCATGCTAGAATGCGGGGTTACTTCCTGGATACGTGGCTGTCGATTACCGCCCATGAACCACCCATAAGCAAATGGGGCAAATGGCAAATCGTTCGGCTGGCGACCCGCAAACCCCCGGCCAGACCGGAAGAACCGGAATTCATCATGAAAGAAGGCATTCACCCCGAATACCGCGAAGTGGTGTTCATGGACGTGCAAACGGGCAACAAGTTCGTGACGCGCTCGACCATCCACACTCGCGAAAACGTCGAGATCGACGGCAAGACCTACCCGCTGTTCAAGTGCGACGTCACGTCCGAGTCCCATCCTTTCTACACGGGTGCGCAAACCCGTATCGTGGAAACCGGCCGCGTCGAAAAATTCCGCGCCCGCTTTGCCCGTACGGCCGGTACCGTCAAGTCCGCGTCGTAAACTTGCTCCTCGAAGAGGCGCAGCAAAGAAGCAGCCTTCGGGCTGCTTTTTTTTCCGTATCATCCCCATCCATCCCCGTTTCAGGCCCCCTGGCCCGAGCCGCTCGGTTACATTAGCCCCGTGTCTCCTATAACGCGCTCAACCCCGGCCCGACTGACCATCTCGGCCACCGCCAAATTGCCCCGTCTGGTGCTGCTGGGACTGTCGCTGGCCTATATTCTGGCCGGCCTGTTCATGCGCGACCCCTGGAAGACCGACGACGCGGTCGGCCTGGCCACCATGATCACCGCGGTGCGCGAAGGCGGCGTTACCTGGCTGCTGCCGCAGGTGGGGCAACTGGCTTTTGCCGAGGAAGGCCCGCTGGTCACCTGGGCGGGTGCGGTGTGCATGTGGCTGCTCGGGCCGCTGATCGGCGACATCCCCGCGGGCCGGTTGCCCAACCTGCTTTGGTTCGGCATCGCCACCGTCAGCGTCTGGTACGGCACTTATCTGCTGGGACGGCGTGCCGAGGCACAGCCGCTGGCCTTGCCATTCGGCGGCGAACCGTCGGCGCGCGACTACGGCCGCATGCTGGCCGACGCAGCCCTGCTGCTGCTGCTGGCCACGGTGGGCATCTTGCAGCGCACGCACGAAACCTCGGTCGTGCCGGCCATCATGGCCTGGCAGGCCCTGACGTTCTACTCGCTGGCGCGCATGCTCGACCGCCCGATCACCGGCGCCGCCACCCTGGGCGTTGCCCTGGCGGCCAGCTTCCTGACGCGTGGCTGGGTGGGTGCCCTGCCAATCATGCTGGCGGCCCTGGTGGCATTCCACCCGCGCAGCGCCCTGTGGGTGCGGCGCCGCTGGCTGCCGCTGGCAGTGGGCGTGGCCGCGGTGCTGATGCTGGCCTGGTGGATACCCGCCACGCAACACAGCGATTACTGGGTCAGCAACTGGAAGACCTGGAATGCCGCGTCGTTCGACTGGCCCAGCCTGACGGATTCGGCGCGCACGCTGCGCGACCTGCCCTGGTACTTATGGCCCACCTGGCCGCTGGCCTTGCTGGCTGTGTGGCGCTGGCGCGATTGGCTTTATGCGCCGCACATCTGGCTGCCGCTGGTGCTGGCTGCCTTCGCCGGTGCGCAATTGTTCTTCCTGACGGAACCCACCGATTCCGAGTACATTCTGCTGGTGGTGCCCTGCTCCATCCTGGCCGCATTCTCGCTGCCCACCCTGCGGCGCGGCGTGGTCAACACCCTGGACTGGTTCGCGGTGATGTGTTTTTCGCTGACCGTCGCGACGGCCTGGCTGGGTTGGGTAGCGCTGCATTTCGGCTGGCCGGCGCAAATCTCTCGCAATATCGCCCGCCAGACCGTCGGCTACGAGCCGGCGATTTCATGGATAGCGTTCACGCTGGCCGCAGTGGTTACCGCGGCTTGGGCCGTGCTGGTGGTGTGGCGCCTGCGCTCGCATCCAGCGGCACTGTGGCGCGGCACCGTGCTGTCGGCCAGCGGCCTGACGGCGACCTGGATCCTGCTGGTGCTGCTGTGGCAGCCGGCGGTGGACTACGCGCGCAGCTACCGCGTCATGTCGGGCGAACTGGCGGCCGCGCTCGAGCAATACCGCCAGCCTGGCGAATGCGTGCGCGGATTGAGCGTGGGCAGCGGCCAGCGTGCCTCGCTGCTGATCTTCGACAACCTGACGCTCAGCTACGACTCGAAATGCCCCCTGGTGCTGCAGCAGACCACCCGCGAACGCCTGCGCGCCGACGAGGCCGCCTATAGCGAGGGCGCCAAGGAATTGTGGCGCGGCGGCCGCCGCGCCGACCGCCACGAAGTGTTCCGGCTGCTGCGCATCACGCCCTCTCAATGACCCGGCCCGCTGTTTCCGCTGGCGGCTTCGGCGCCGCGATGCTGGGTATTGTGCGGCAGGCCTGGCCGGTATTGATCAGCCAATGGGCCGGCATCGCCTTCGGCGTGCTCGACACCGCCATGACCGGCCATGCCAGCGCGGCCGACCTGGCGGCGATGTCGCTGTCCATGTCCGTCTACATCACGATCTTCGTGGGACTGATGGGCGTGGTGCATGCCCTGATTCCCATCCTGGCCCAGCACTTCGGGGCCGGCCGCCTGGCCGATGTCGGACGCACCTGGGGCCAGGGTGTATGGCTGGCCCTGGGCCTGGCCGTGCTGGGCGCTGCCCTGATGATGTTTCCGGACGCCTGGCTGTCAATGTCGGGCGACGTGGCCCCCGAAGTCCGCGACCGAGTGACAGGCTACCTGCGCGCGCTGGCGCTGGCGCTGCCGGCCGCGCTGGTATTCCGTACCATCTACGCGCTGGGCACATCGGTGTCGCGGCCCAAGGTGGTCATGACCATCAACCTGGCCGGGGTCGGCTTGAAGGCCTTCTTCAACTGGCTGCTGATCTACGGCCATTTCGGCCTGCCCGCCCTGGGCGCGACGGGCGCCGGGCTGGCCACCGCCATCGTGTCGTGGCTGGGCCTGATGGTGGGCCTGTGGTTCATTACTCATGATCGCTACTTCCGCCGCTTCAACCTGACGCTGGGGCGTCCCAGCTGGCCGGCGCAGAAAGAACTGCTGCGGCTGGGCATCCCGATGGGCGGCTCGTACCTGGTGGAAGTGTCGGCCTTTACCTTCATGGCCTTGCTGGTGGCGCGCGAAGGCACCTATGTCAGCGGCGGGCACCAGATCATGTCGAACCTGGCCGCCCTGTGCTACATGATGCCGATGGCGCTGGGCGTGGCCACCGCCGCGGCCACGGCGCAGGCCATCGGCGCCGGCCAGCCAGCCGTGGCACACCGTACCGGACTGGCCGGCATGGCGCTGGGCCTGCTGGGTGCGCTATTGACGGCAGTCGTACTGCTGGTGGGCCGCCCGGCGATATTGGCGGCCTATACCGACGACGTCCAGGTGGCGGCGGTGGCCGGCGCATTGCTGGCCATGATCCCGCTGTTCCACTTGTGCGACTCGATGCAATGCATCAATTCGTACGTGCTGCGTGCCTACAAGGTGGCGGTGGTACCGCTGCTGCTGCAGATCGTGGCGCTGGCCGGCGTGGGCCTGCTGGGAGGATGGTGGCTGGGCTTTGGCCCCGGGCGCGGCGGGCTGGATTGGCTGCGCCTGCTGGTGATACCCGATTCGCCAGTCGGCGCCGGCACCATGTGGCTGATGGCCATGATGGGCCTGGCGCTATCGACCTTGCTGCTACATGCGTGGTATTGGAGGATCGTGCGCGGCTACCGTTTGCGGGCGGCCTGATCCGCTTGCGCCGCCGCTTCGGCGGGGCGCGCGGTTTCGGCGGCGGACTCATCGGCAACCGGTTCACGATCACGCGTCAGCGTATGCGCTTCGCGCTGGCCGTCGTCGTCGCGCTGGCTTGCGTAAGCCGGGGCGGAGGCCAGGCCCAGGCACAGCGCCGACGTGGAAAGAAAGGCGGCGATACGGGCGGGTGTGGTCATGTGGGTGCTCCTGTAAAACAAACCGGACAGACTGCCCGGTTTTATTGGAAAGCCCCTGGCTGATAAGGTTCACCCGCGCCGGAAAGTTTTGCCTGCGCTAACGGACCGTCATACTGGCCGGATGCGGGTCCGGAGGTCAGGCCTCGAAAATCAGCAATATCACCGTTGCGAACAGCATTGCCGCGAAGCAGGCGCGCAGCTTGCGCTCGGGCAGACGGTAGGCCAGGCGCACGCCCACAGGCACGAACAGCAGGCTGCCGGCCGCCAATGGCAGCCCCACCCACCAGTCGGCCTGGCCCGCCCAGCTATACGTAGCCAGCGCGATCGTGGAGCCCGGAATGACCATGGTAAGGGCCAGGGCCTGCGCGGAGGTCTGGGGCAGCCGGAACACCGAAGTCAGGATGGGCACCGCCATCACGGCCCCGCCGACGCCGAAGAAGCCACCCAGCGTGCCGCTGGCCACGCCCAGCAGTGCCGCGCGTCCACGCGTGAATACCGGCGCGTGGCGTGCATGGGCGGCCTGCCCGGCCGCGGCCGCGCCGGCGGCCGGCCGATGCAGGAGCTTGTAGACGTAGAACGCCGCCACGAAGAACAGGAATACCGCGAAGCTCAATCGCAGCGTGCTCGACGAGATGCCCAGCGCCAGTTGCGCGCCGACCCAGGTAAAGAGCACGGCTCCGACGGCGCCGGCCATTGCCGTAGAGCGGTCGATGCGCGCTTGCTGGTTGTATTTGCGCACCGCCATGACGATGGTGGGCAGCACCATGATCAGGGCGGTGCCTTGGGCCATTTGCTGGGACATGTCCATCAGCAGCACCAGCGCCGGAATGGCGATCATCCCGCCGCCGATGCCCAGCACGCCGCCCAGGAATCCGATCAGCGCGCCGCATGCCAGGCAGATACCCGCGACCATCCACAGGCTCATGCCCGGTGCTCCCCGGTGATGCGCATGTTCTGGAAAAGTGGCGTCGGTGTACGTCCGGCGCCGCTCATCGCAGCTTGTCCAGGGCGGCATCCAGGCGATCCACGGCCCAGATCTCCAGCCCCTCGATGGGTTGGCGCGGCGCATTGGCCTTGGGGATCAGGGCAATGCTGAAACCCAGCTTGGCGGCTTCGCGCAAGCGTTCCTGGCCGCGCGGTGCGGGGCGGATTTCGCCGGCCAGGCCGACTTCGCCGAATGCGATGAGCCCGCGCGGCAAAGGCCTGTCGCGCAGCGACGACATGATGGCCAGCAAGACCGGCAGGTCGGCCGCGGGCTCGGTGATGCGCACCCCGCCCACTGCGTTGACGAACACGTCCTGATCATAGGTGGAGACCCCGGCATGCCGGTGCAGCACGGCCAGCAGCATGGCCAGGCGGTTGCCTTCCAGGCCGACCGTCAGGCGCTTGGGATTGGGGGCATGCGAACTGTCGACCAGCGCCTGGATCTCGACCAGCAGCGGCCGCGTGCCTTCCTGGGTGGCCATGACGCACGAGCCGGACACCTGCTGCTCGTGCTGCGACAGGAACAGCGCCGACGGGTTGGCCACGCCGCGCAGGCCGCGGTCGGTCATGGCGAACACGCCCAGCTCGTTGACGGCGCCGAAGCGGTTCTTGAAGGCCCGCACCAGGCGGAACGACGAATGGGTGTCGCCCTCGAAGTACAGCACCGTGTCGACGATATGTTCGAGCACGCGCGGCCCGGCCAGCGCGCCGTCTTTGGTGACGTGGCCGATCAGCACGATGGCAATGCCGGTCTGCTTGGCCAGCCGCGTAAGCTGGGCCGCGCATTCGCGCACTTGCGAGACCGAGCCAGGCGCGGCGGTGAGTTCGCCGCTATACAGCGTCTGGATGGAATCGATGACCGCCACGGCCGGCTGCTGTTCAGACACGGCCGCCTGGATGGCTTCGAGGCGGATCTCGGCCAGCAGGTTCACGCTGCCGGTCTGCAGGCCCAGGCGGCGGGCGCGCAGCGCTACTTGTTCGGCCGATTCTTCGCCGGTGACATACAGCACGCGGCTATTGGCCGACATGGTCGCCAGCGCCTGCAACAGCAAGGTCGACTTGCCGATGCCCGGATCGCCGCCGATCAGCACGACGGCCCCCGCGACCAGACCACCGCCCAGTACGCGGTCGAACTCGTCCAGCCCGGTGGGCTGGCGCGGCGTTTCACGGGCCTCGATATCGGCCAGGCTGCGTACCGGGCTGGAACTGGCCAGCGGCGCATAGCGATGCGCGGCGGCAGCCGGGCCGCTGGCTTCGATGGTTTCTTCCAGGGTGTTCCAGGCGGCGCAATGCGGGCATTTGCCCTGCCATTTGGGACTGGTGCCGCCGCATTCGGCGCAGACATAGACGGTTCGGGGCTTGGCCATGGCGCAAGTTTACCGGCAATGGCGAGCCCGCCGCGGGCGGCACGCGCCTGGGCGACGCAGATACGTTTTCTTGCAAACCCGCCAGCCGATTTCAACCCCGCCGGACCCGCTGGCGCGTTTAACCGGAACGATCCCCAGACAAGGACCCGAACCATGAACCCGAAGAATGCCCCGGCCCGCCTGATCTGCACCGCGCTGGCCGCCGCCCTGCTGGCGGCGTGCTCGCCCCCACCGCAGGACGGCCATGCGGACGCCACCAAGGCCGCGCCCATGGCGGGCGCCGCAGCCACGCCACCCGCGCCCGTCCCGCCGGCTGCCGAGGCCCAGGCCAAGGCCGATGCAGGTGCGCCGCTGACACGTCCCGCCCCGGCCATGCGCCCGGAATACGCGCCCCAGGCGTATGTGGCCCAACGCGCCAGCACCCCCAGGCTGCAGGCGCCGGCCGGCTACTATCCGGCACCGCAGATCGAAGACCGCGAGAATTACGCGCGCTATCGCGACAACCCGGTAGTGGCCGCGCAGGAGCAATCGGTCTCGACATTCGGCGTGGACGTCGACACGGGTTCGTACACCAATGTGCGGCGGCTGCTCAACGAAGGCCGGTTGCCGCCGGCCGATGCCGTTCGGGCAGAAGAGTTCATCAATTATTTCGATTACGACTACGCCACGCCAGCCTCGCGGGCGCAGCCGTTCAGCATCGCCACCGAGATAGCCGCCGCGCCATGGAACTCCAAGCGGCAGTTGCTGAAGATCGGCATCCAGGGCTACCAGGTAGCGCCGCAGGATATTCCCGCGGCCAACCTGGTTTTCTTGATCGATACCTCGGGCTCGATGGCCGACCGCGACAAGCTGCCGCTGCTCAAGGGCGCACTGAAGCAACTGGTGGCGAAATTGCGCCCGCAAGACCGCGTGGCCATTGTCACGTATGCCGGCCAGGCGACGATGACGCTGGACTCGACGCCCGGCGACCAGAAGGCACGCATCAACGCCGCGATCGACGGCCTGAGTGCCGCCGGCTCGACCAATGGCGGCGCCGGCCTGGACCTGGCGTACGCGCAGGCCGCCAAGGGGTTCGTGAAAGACGGCGTCAATCGCATCTTGCTGGCCAGCGACGGCGATTTCAACGTGGGCGCCACCGATCTCGATGCGCTGAAAGACAAGATTGCCCGACAACGCCAGAGCGGCATCGCGCTGACCACCCTGGGCGTGGGCGGCGGCAACTTCAACGATGCGCTGGCGATGCAGCTGGCGGACGTGGGCAACGGCAGCTATCACTATCTGGATGGCCTGCGCGAAGCGCGCAAAGTATTGTCCGGCGAATTGTCGGCCACCCTGCTTACCATCGCCCGCGACGTGAAGATCCAGGTGGAATTCAACCCCGCCCTGGTGGCCGAGTACCGCTTGATCGGCTATGAAAAACGCGCCCTGGCGCGCGAGGACTTCAACAATGACCGCGTCGATGCGGGCGAGATCGGCGCGGGTGCCAATGTGACCGCCCTGTATGAGATCACGCCGGTGGGCGCGGCCGGCACCCGGCTGGATCCGTTGCGTTATGGCAAGCCCGCGGCTGCCACCGGGCCGGGCGAGGAACTGGCCTTCGTGCGCGTGCGCTACAAATTGCCCGGCGCCACGGACAGCCAGTTGATCGAGCAGCCCGTGGCGCGCGCCGGGCAGGCCGAGGCGTCGGACGGCATGCGGCGCGCCGCCGCGGCCGCGGCGTTTGCGCAGTGGCTGCGCGGCGGCAAGTACCTGGATGGCTATACGCCCGCCCAGATCGCGGCGCTGGCGCGCAGCGCACGCGGCCAGGATCCGCACGGCCTGAACGCCGAGCTGGCCGCCCTGGCCGAGCTGGCCGCCGACCTGGGCACACCCGCCGTGCCATGAACATGGCGGCCTCGCTTCCGGGTGCCGCGCCGGCACCCGGCGGATGCGCAAGCGCGGCCGAACGGATACACTCGGCCGCCATGGACATCCCGGGCGCCGACGACGAAACCCTGATGCAGGCCTATGGCGCCGGCAACCTGGCGGCGTTCGATGCGCTGTATGCGCGCCATCGCGCCGGACTGTATCGCTACATTCTGCGCAGCACCCGCAACCCGCACCAGGCCGACGACATTTTCCAGGAAACCTGGAGCCGCGTGATCGATGCCCGCGCACGCTGGCAGCCGCGCGCCAGATTCACCACCTGGCTGCTGCGGATCGCGCATAATCTGGTCATCGATACCTACCGGCGCCAGCCCTCGCAGGCCGGCCCGCAGGAAACCGAAGCCGCACTGGCCACCCTGGCGGCAGCCGAGCACGAGCAACCCGAACAGCAGTTGTCGGATTTCCAGACTCGCCGGCGCCTGCAGCTTGCCATCGAACGGCTGCCCGACGAGCAGCGCCATGCCATACTGCTGCGGCTGGAACACGATCTGAGCCTGGAAGAAATTGCCGACGTGACCGGCGCACCGCGTGAAACCGTGAAATCGCGCCTGCGCTATGCCACGCAGCGCATCCGCGAGGAATTAGGCGCATGACGGCCCACCCCCGACCCCCGCACGACGAAGACGACGACCTGGACCTGCGGGCCCTGTATCGCACACTGCCCCGCACCGAGCCCAGCCCGAGCCTGGACGCGGCGGTGCACGAGGCGGCCGCGCGCGCGGTGGCGGCCGACCGCCGCGTGCAGCGCCAGCGCCGGCTGTGGCACCCTGGCTGGGGCGTAGCGGCGTCGATCGTGCTGACTGCGTGCCTGTTCTTGCTGACCGACTTCCAGGATCCCGACATGGCTGGCCTGGCCGACGCCCCCCCAGTCGATGCCGAACTGGCCAGCCCGCCCCAGGCCATGCCGCCGCCCGCGGCGGCGCCGGAGCGGCCCGAGGCGCCAGCCGCGCTGCGCCGCTACTCACCTGCGCCCGCGGCTACACCTGCGCCGGCGCGGCAAGCCCGACCCGCCGCGCCGGCTGAATCAGAGTCAGCCGAATCGGCAACCGCCCAGCCGCCCCGCGCGCAGCAATACAGCGGCCAGCCGGATAGCGCGGGCGGCAAGACATCGGCCGGCCAGCCGGCCGTCGAACCCAACGAACCCGACGCGCGCATCGTGCACATTCGCGAGCTGCTGCAGGACGGTCGGCGCGACGCGGCCTTGCAAGCCCTGCACGACTTGCGGCGCGATGCCCCCGACCTGGCCCTGCCGCCCGACCTGCAGGCCCTGCTGCCAGTCGCTCGCTAGGCATCGGCCCATATACCTGAACCGCCTCAGGCTTCTGTACTTCTCCTACCGCCTTTATTGCCCCACATGGACATCCTGACCAATCGATTCAAGCAAGCCCTGCGTGCGCGGCATCCCCAGATCGGCCTGTGGGTCGGGCTGGCCAACGCGTATACCGCCGAGATCTGTGCCGGTGCCGGCTTCGACTGGCTGGTGATCGATGGCGAGCATTCGCCCAATACCTTGCAGACGACGCTCGCCCAGTTGCAGGCCGTGGCGGCGTATCCGGCCGTGCCGGTGGTGCGGCCGGCCTGGAACGACCCGGTGGAGATCAAGCGCATCCTGGACGCGGGCGCGCAGACCGTGCTGGTGCCGATGGTGCAGTCGGCCGCCGAGGCCGCCGCCGCGGTGGCGGCCGTACGTTACCCGCCACAAGGCATACGCGGCGTGGGCAGCGCCCTGGCGCGCGCGGCGCGCTGGAACCGCATTCCGGACTACCTGGCGCGCGCCAATGACGAAATGTGCGTGCTGGTGCAGATCGAGACGCCGCAGGGCCTGGAGGCCCTGGAAGATATTGCCGCGGTGGACGGCGTGGATGGTGTCTTCATCGGACCGGCCGACCTGTCGGCCAGCCTGGGCTACCTGACCCGGCCCGATCACCCCGATATGCTGCGCACGCTGGACGACGCCATCGCACGCATTGCGCGTACGGGCAAGGCACCCGGCATTTTGCACGGCCATCCGGATCTGGCGCGCCGCTTCTTGCAGGCCGGCGCGCTGTTCGTGGCGGTGGGCGCGGACGCCAGCGTGCTGGCGCGCGCCACCGAGCAACTGGCCGCGCAGTTCAAGAACCAGCAGCCCGCGCCAGGCACCGGCCCCTACTAGGCGGGCAGTTGCCTCAACGGCCAGCCAGGCTGCCGCCGCCGTCCACGCCCAGCACCTGGCCGGTGATGAAGCCGGCATCGTCGGACAGCAGGAAGGCGATGGCGGCCGCGACTTCGGCCGGCGTTCCCAGGCGTTTCATGGGGATGGAGGCCAATGCGCGTTTCTCGCCGTCGCTGCCGGCCGGCTGGGCCACGCGGAACAGCTCGGTTTCGATCGGGCCAGGCGCCACCGCATTGACCGTGACGCCGTATTCGGCCAGTTCGAGTGCCCACGTGCGGGTGCAGCCGATGAGTGCGCTTTTGGCGGCCGAATAGCTGGTGCGTTCGTGTCCGCCATGGATGACGCGGCTGGACACGTTGACGATGCGCCCGGTGCGCCGCACCTTCATCGATTCGACGAAGGCCTGCGTTACCTGCACCGCCACGCGCACGTTCAGGTCCATGACGTTGTAAAGCGAGGCCAGGTCGATTTCGCCCAGTGGCTGGGGCCGCACGACGCCGACATTGTTGACGATGGCGTCGACCGGGAATTTGTCGCGTATTTCGCGCAGAACCTCTTCGGTACGGCCCGCATCGGCCAGGTCGCAGGCATACAGGTAGCCCGGAAAATCGATGTGATCGGTGTTGCGAGCAATGCCCACGACATGACAGCCGAGGTCGGTCAACCGCTGGGTCAGGGCCCAACCGATGCCCTTGGTGGCGCCCGTTACCAGCACGCATTTGTCTTTCATGGGAATCCTCGCTAAAGAATGATCAGGGGTCGCGCTTGACCGGCACCCGAGGTGCCAGGGCGCACAACAATTCGTAGCCGATGGTGCCGGCGGCGGTGGCGACTTCGTCGACCGACGGGCCGTCCTGGCCCCACAGCGACACAGGTGTGCCGATGCCCGCGGCCGGGACGGGATCGAGGTCGACCATGAGCATGTCCATGGATACGCGCCCCACGAGGCGGGTGCGAACGCCGCCCACCGTGACCGGCGTGCCGGTACCCGCATGGCGCGGATAGCCATCGGCATAGCCACAGGCCACCACGCCGACCCGCATGGGGCGTTCGGCGCGGAATGTGGCGCCATACCCGACATCGGCGCCGGCGGGCAGGTCTTGCACGCCGATGATCTGCGAACGCAGCGACATGGCCGACCGCAGGCCGAACGTTGCGGCTTCGGCATCGGAGAACGGCGAGGCGCCGTACAGGCAGATGCCGGGACGCACCCAGTGTGCCTGCGCGCCATGCGCCACGGCGATCTGCGGATAGCGCAGCGTGGCTGCCGAATTGCAGACGCTGATCGGGCCGTCGCCCAGGGCCTGCGTGACGTTTTGGAATATCTGCATCTGGCCAGCCACCCCCTGCGTGCCATCGGCACACGCGAAGTGCGTCATCTTGCCGATGGCGCCCACTACCCCCTGTTCGCGCAATTGCAGGGCACGCGCGTGCGCGCTGCCATAGGCATCGGCGCTGAAACCCAGGCGGTTCATGCCGCTATTGAGCTTGAGCATGATGTCGACACGCCGCGACAGCCTGGCGTGCGCCAGCATGTCGAGCTGTTCGCGCGTGTGCACGGTGGCGCAGAGATGGTAGCGATCGACCAGGTCGAGATCGGCCGGCTGGAAGAAACCTTCGAGCAGCAGGATGGGGCCGCCCCAACCGGCCTCGCGGCAACGCACTGCTTCGGCCAGATCGAGCATGGCCAGGCCCTGCGCGGCCGAGAAACCCGCCACGGCGGCTTCGATGCCATGGCCGTAGGCATTGGCCTTGATGACGGCCCAGATGGACGGTGTCCTGCCCGAGGCCGCCTGCGCGGCCTGGTCGAGGTGGCGCCGCACCACATCCAGGTTGTGGCCAAGCGCGGCAAGCGAAATGGAAGCGTGAATGGGGCGGGGCATGAGAGCGAATCCTGTGGCGCCTAGTCTAACTGATCTGCCATGATGGCCGCCATGCCGCAGCGCAGGGCGGAAAAGGGCCATTAAAATACCGGCACGGCGGCCATGGGGCTGCTACCTGCATGATCTATGGCTGTCGACCACTACGAGAACTTCCCGGTTGCCTCGCTGCTGCTGCCTCGCCGGTTGCGCGAACCGGTAACCGATATCTACCGCTACGCGCGCGCGGCCGATGACCTTGCCGACGAGGGCGATGCCAGCGATGCCCAGCGCCTGGCCAGCCTGGCCGCGTTTCGCGCCGAATTGCACCGCATCGGCGCCGAGCCTGGCAGCGTGCCGGCGGCCGCGCCCGAGCTGGCCGGCATATTCACGCCGCTGGCGCGCACCATCGCGCGCCACCAGTTGCCCATTACCCCGTTCTTCGACCTGCTGTCGGCCTTCGAGCAAGACGTCACGGTCAAGCGCTACGACGACTACGCCACGCTGCTGGACTACTGCTCTCGTTCGGCCAACCCGGTGGGCCGCCTGATGCTGCATCTTTACGATGCCGCCACGCCCGACAACCTGGTGCAGTCCGATGCCATCTGCAGCGGACTGCAGCTCGTCAATTTCTGGCAGGACGTGCGGGTAGACTGGCGCAAGCAACGCATCTACCTGCCTCGCGCCGACATGCAGCACCATGGCGTCAGCGAAGACGACCTGGCCGCCTGCCGGCTGACCCCCGCATGGCGCGCGCTGATGGCCTTCCAGATCGAGCGCACACGGGCACTGCTACACTCTGGCGCTCCACTGGCGCGTCGCCTGCCCGGCCGTATCGGCCTGGAATTGCGCCTGGTGGTGCAAGGCGGGCTACGCATCCTGGAACGCATCGAGCGCGGTGGCTACGACGTGTTCATGAACCGCCCCGTACTGGGCGCGCGCGACTGGGCCGTCATGCTGTGGCGAACTGTATAGGCCCCACCCGGCGCGCTGCGCGCGTCCCCCTCAAGGGGGCGGCACCGACGGACCGGCAGAGCCGGATCCGTGGCGTCCCCGCTTGCGGAGCGCTGTCGTAACGCGTGGCGTGGCGCGCTGGAAAACTGATGGGATACTCACTGATTTATGACGCCTGACGATTACTGCCAGGAAAAGGCCGCCAAAAGCGGTTCCAGTTTTTATTATTCGTTCCTGTTCCTGCCACCCGACCGCCGCCGCGCCATTACCGCGCTGTATGCGTTCTGCCGCGAAGTGGACGACGTGGTCGACGAATGTTCCGATCCGTCCGTGGCGCGCATCAAGCTGGCCTGGTGGCGCACCCAGGTCGACCAGTTGTTTGCCGGCCATGCCGAACACCCGGTGACGCGCGCGCTGCAGCCTCATCTGCAGACCTGCGGCATTGCGCGCGAACGCATGCTGGCGGTGATCGACGGCATGGAAATGGACCTGGACCAGAATCGCTACCTGGATTGGCCGGGGCTGCGCAAATACTGTTGGCACGCCGCCGGCGTAGTGGGCGAACTGTCGGCCGGCGTATTCGGCTACAACGACCCGCGCACGCTGGAATACGCCGGCAAACTGGGGCTGGCCTTCCAGCTGACCAACATCATCCGCGACGTGGGCGACGACGCGCGGCGCGGCCGCATCTACCTGCCCGTGAACGAATTGCAGCAGTTCGACGTCAAGGCTGCCGAGATCCTGAACGGCACGTATTCGGATCGCTTCGCCGCGCTGATGCAGTTCCAGGCCGAACGCGCGCGCCAGTTGTACCGCGAAGCCATGGCCAGCCTGCCCGAGACCGACCGGCGCGCGCAGCGCCCAGGCCTGATGATGGCGGCCATCTATCACGCGCTGCTCGATGAGATCGAGCGCGACAACTGGCAGGTGCTGCACCAGCGCATTTCGCTGACCCCTTTGCGCAAGCTGTGGCTGGCCTGGAAAACCTGGGTGGGCGGCGGGCGCGGCCTGGTACGCCGCCTGGCCCGATGAAGGTCGCGATCATCGGTGCCGGCTGGGCAGGCCTGGCGGCCTGCGCGGCGCTGCGCGAAGCAGGCGCGCAAGTCACGGTGTTCGAAGCCGGCCGTACCCCGGGCGGCCGCGCCCGGCGCGTCGTGCATCCCGAATTCGGCGCCCAGCTCGACAATGGCCAGCACATCATGCTGGGTGCCTACGACCAGACCCTGGCGCTGATGCGCCGTGTGGGCCGCAATCCGGCCGCGCTGCTGATGCGGCGGTCGTTGCGGCTGGCCAGCCTGGACGGGCAGTTCCGCCTGTCGGCCCCGCCCTTGCCGGCCCCCTGGCACGCCGCGGCCGCGCTGATCGCCGCGCGCGGGCTGTCGTGGCGCGACCGCCTGGACGCCTTGCGGCTGATGCGCGGGCTGAAGAAAATGGCGTGGCAACCGCCGCGCGACTGGACGGTATCGCAGTTGCTGGCCCACTATCGCCAGCCGGACATCCTGGCCCGCCTGATCTGGGATCCCCTGTGCCTGGCGGCGCTGAATACCCCGCCCGCCGAAGCCAGCGCGGTCCTGTATGCGCGCATTTTGCGCGACAGCCTGGCCGGCCGCCGCCATGACAGCGACTTGCTGCTGCCCTGCGTCGACCTGTCGGCGCTGTGGCCTGACGCCGTGGCCCTGCAGGCCACCATGCGCTACGGTGCCACCGTGCGGCAACTGGCGCCGTCGTCACGTGGAGTGGATGTCAATCGTGAACGCTTCGACGCGGCCGTGCTGGCGGTGCCGCCCTCGGTGGCCGCGCGCCTGCTGGGCACGGCCCTGCGCGAAGCCGGCACGCCTGGCTTGCTCAGGGCCTTGCAGGCCTTCGACTACGAACCCATCGGCACCTTGAACCTGCGCCTGGAGGCTGCGTGGCCCCTGCCCGAGCCCATGATGCTGCTGCGCGAAGACGCCGCCCGCGGTCATGTGGGCCAATGGGTATTCGACCGTTCGCGCCTGACTGGCCGCGGCCCGGGCGCCGAGCTGGCCGTCGTGACCAGTGCCGCGCGCAGCCTGGCCGAAACCGACCGCGCCACCGCCATGGCCGCCCTGACGGCCCAGGTGGCCGAACAGGCTGCCCGCCACCCGGCGCGGCTGGCGCCCATGCCGGCCGTGCAGGCCGCCGAACTGTTCATCGAGAAACGCGCCACATTCGCCGCCGTGCCCGGCTTGGTGCGGCCCCTGAACACGACGCCGTGGCCTACCCTGGCGCTGGCCGGCGACTGGACCGACACCGGCTACCCAGGCGTGCTGGAAGGCGCCGTGCGCAGCGGCCTGCAGGCTGCGCGCGTCTTGCTGGCACGCTAGGCCTGCAATGACGCTTCAGCGCAATGCCTGCGCGCTGGCCAGGCCCAATGCGGTCAGCGCCAGCGACCCGGCCAGGCTGGCTGCGGTATAGCCCAGCGCGCTGGCATAGGCGCCGCGCTCGAGCATGCCGACCGTTTCCGCCGAGAAAGTCGAGAACGTGGTCAGCCCGCCCAGAAAGCCGGTAACGGCGGCCAGGCGTATCCATTGCGGCCATTCGGGGTGCGCCAGCAACACGGCCAGCGCCACCCCGATCAGGTAGCCCCCGACCAGGTTCACGACCAGCGTGCCCCAGGGCCATGCCGACGTGTTCAGCCATATCCCCAGCAGCCAGCGGACACAAGCACCCAGCGCGGCACCGATGGCGACGGCCAGGAAGTGGAGCGGGATCAGTGTCTGTGTCATGATATTTTGAGACTCATTCTCATTTAAATGATAGAATCCGCGGCCTTGAACCGTAATGTCTCATGGACGGCAAACTTTCCTCGCGTCGACGAGCCTATTGGCTCAAGACACTGCATCAATGGCACTGGATCAGTTCGGCATTATGCCTGCTGGGCATGCTGCTGTTTGCCGTTACGGGCCTGACCCTGAACAACGCCTCGCTGATCGACGCAAGCCCCACGATCACGACGCGCCAGGCACAACTGCCGCCCCCCCTGCTGGACCAACTGAAGGCGGCCAACGCGCGCGGCGGGCATGCCCCGGTGCCACCGCCGATCGCGCAATGGCTCGACAGCGAACTGCACGCGCAGGTGTCGGGCAGCCGGCCTGAGTGGTCGCCCGACGAACTCTATGTCTCGCTGCCGCGGGCCGGCGGCGATGCCTGGCTATCCATCGACCTGGGCGATGGCGCCATCGAATACGAGCGCACCGACCGCGGCTGGATCGCCTACCTGAACGACCTGCACAAGGGGCGCCACACGGGCACGGCCTGGAGCTGGTTCCTGGACGTATTCGCGGCGGCCTGTCTGGTGTTTTCGCTGACGGGCCTGGTGCTGCTGCAACTGCACGCCGGCCAGCGCGCCGCCACTTGGCCCATGGTTGGGCTGGGCGTGCTGATTCCGCTGGTGCTGGCCCTGCTTTTCATCCATTGAAGATCGCAAGCCTGGAGACTTTATGCGCAAGCTGTTGCTGTCGGCCCTGCTGGCCGGCCTGATCGCCCGAACGGCCCAGGCCGCCGACCTGGGCATCACTATCGAGATCCCGCGCCTGGACGTGGCCGAGTACCACCGCCCCTACGTGGCCATCTGGCTCGAGACCCCCGACCAGAACGTCGCGGCCGACCTGGCCGTCTGGTACGACGTAGCCAAGAAAAACAACGAAGGCGCCGAGTGGCTGAAAGACATGCGCCAATGGTGGCGCCGCAGCGGCCGCAACCAGCAGTTCCCGGTCGATGGCGTCAGCGGTGCCACGCGCCCCGCGGGCCAGCATGCCCTGGCATTGGCCGGCGCCGGCAAGCCGCTGGCCGACCTGAAACCCGGCCGCTATGCGGTGGTCGTGGAAGCCGCCCGCGAAGTGGGTGGACGCGAACTGGTGCGCGTGCCTTTCGATTGGCCGCCCAGCAAGGCCGAGCAATTGTCGGCCCGCGGCGAGCACGAGCTGGGCACCATCGCCTTGAACCTGAAACCCTGATTGCCACCGATCTTCCGGAGTCCCGATGAAAACTGCTGTTCGAATCGCCGCCGCGCTGGCGCTTGCCCTGCCCGCCGCGGCCCATGCCCATGATCTATGGGTGCTGCCCTCGTCCACCGTGTTGTCCGGCACCGGCAACTGGATCACCGTGGATGCCGCCGTCAGCAACGACAAGTTCTATTTCAACCACGCCCCGCTGCGCCTGGACAACCTGGCGATCCTGGCACCCGACGGCAAGCCGGCCGAGGCGCAAAACCTCAACCGCGGCAAGCTGCGCAGCACCTTCGACCTGCAACTCGGCGAAGCCGGCACCTACCGCATCGCGGTCGTCAACGACGGCGTATTCGCCCGCTGGAAACAAGACGGCCAGCCCAAGCGCTATTTCGGCAAGGCCGATGGCCTGGCTGCCGCGCTGCCCGCGCAGGCGCAAGACGTGGAAATCTCGGAAAGCGTGGGCCGCGTGGAAACCTTCGTCACGGCGGGCAAGCCCAGCGCGCTCAAGCCCGTGGGCAAGGGCCTGGAACTGGTGCCGGTCACCCACCCCAATGACCTGTACACGGGCGAGACCGCCACGTTCCAGATGATGCTCGACGGCAAGCCGGCGGCGGACCTGGCCATGACCATCGTGCCCGGCGGCAGCCACTACCGCGACAAGGTCGGTGAAATCGAAGTGAAAACCGGCCAGGACGGCAAGTTCCAGGTGCAGTGGCCGCAACCCGGCCTGTACTGGGTGGAAGCGCGCACCGAGGATGACAAGACCAGCGTGCCGAAGGCAAGCAAGCGCCGCCTGTCGTACGTGGCCACGCTGGAAGTGCTGCAGCCGTAACTGCCATGCCATCGTACGCGCCCGCCGGACCGGGGCCGGCTTCGATTCCGCGCCCGGCCGCCCGGGTGCCGGCCGGCTACGGTGCCGTCCCCCCAGTATCCGTGGCCGTGCCTGCGGCCAGCCCCGCCGCGCTAGCCGGCGCCACGATGGGCACCACCTGGTCGGCCCGGCTGGCCTTGCCGCCGGGCGTAACCGCCCAGGCGGCGCAGGCAGCCATCCAGCAGGCCCTGGGCGAGGTGGTGGCCCAGATGAGCACCTGGGACGATACGTCCGACCTGTCACGCTACAACCGCGCCGAACCGGGCTGGCAAGCCCTGCCCGTCGACTGCTTCCATGTGCTGCGGCATGCCCTGGCACTGGCCGCCGACACGGGCGGCGCCTATGACCCTACGGTGGGGCCACTGGTCAACGCCTGGGGCTTCGGCCCGCCGCCGTACGCCAGCGAGCCACCCCAGGCCGCCACGCTGCAGGCCGCGCGCCAGCGTTGCGGCTGGCAACGCATCCGGCTGGACGAGAGCGCCCGCCGCGCGTGGCAACCCGGCGGCACCTACCTGGACCTGTCTGCCATCGCCAAGGGCTACGCCGTAGACCACGCGGCGCGTGCACTGGACCGCCTGGGCCTGGCCCATTACCTGGTCGAGGCAGGCGGCGAATTGCGCGCCCGCGGCCACCGGCCCGATGGCGAACCCTGGCGGGTGGCCATCGAAGTGCCCGATGGCAGCGATGACCATGCACTGGCCTTGCCCTTGCAGGACCGCAGCATCGCCACTTCGGGCGACTACCGCCGCTACCGGCACGGCGCCGCCGGCCGCTACGCGCACACGGTGGACCCGCGCACCGGACACCCTGTCGACAACGGCGTGGCCTCGGTCACCATCGTGCACAAAAGCTGCATGCAGGCAGATGCGCTGGCCACCGCGCTGACCGTGCTGGGCGCGCGCGACGGGCTGGCCTACGCGCATCGCCATGGCCTGGCCGCGCTTTTCATTGTGCGCGCCGGGCAGCAATTGCGGCTGGCCGCCAGCGACGCCTTCGCCGCTATCGCCAGCACCTGAGCGCAGTCGATGCCCCCCCGCCTGACCGCCGCTTGCTGTGCCATCGCGTCATGGCTGCTGTTGTGCCTGTGGGCCTGGCGCCGGGCACGCCGGCGCCAGGCCCTGCAAGCCCAGGCCGCGCGCGACTTGTACGCTCCCGCCGACGCGCAGGCAATCCTGGTCGCTTACGCCAGCCAGACCGGCCAGGCCGAGACGCTGGCCCGGCAAACGGCCGAATCGCTACGGCTGGGCGGCCTGCAGGCCCGCGTGGCGGCGCTCGGCCAACTGGACCTGGCCGCATTGCGCAGCTATCCACGGCTATTGGTCGTCGCCAGCACCTATGGCGAAGGCGATCCGCCCGATAACGCCGCCGCCTTTGCCGACACACTGGTGGCCCTGGAGGGCGCCGGCGCGGCCACCCTGGACAGCCTGGCCTATGCCGTCCTGGCGCTGGGCGACAGCGGCTACCGCCACTTCTGCGGGTTCGGCCGCCGGCTCGATGCCTGGCTGCGCGGACGCGGCGCAACACCGTTGTTCGACCGCGTCGAGGCCGACAAGGCCGACCCGGCGGCCTTGCGGCACTGGCAGCATCACCTGGGCCTGCTGGCCGGCCGCAGCGACCTGCCCGATTGGGAAACGCCCGCCTACCAACCGTGGCGGCTGGCGCAGCGCACCCTGCTGAACCCCGGCAGCCAGGGCGGCCCCTGCTTTCACCTGGTACTGACCGCGCCCGATGGCATCGGACTCGATTGGCAGGCCGGCGACATCGCCGAGATCGGCCCCCGCGACAGGCGCGGCGCCTTGCTGCCGCATCGCGAATACTCGGTCGCTTCCTTGCCGGCCGATGGCGCCGTGCACTTGCTGGTGCGGCAAATGCGCGGCCCCGATGGCCGGCTGGGCCTGGGCAGCGGCTGGCTGACCCACGCGGCGCAAGTGGGCGACATCATCGACCTGCGCCTGCGACCGAACCCCAACTTTCATCCGCCTGCGGATGCGCGGCCGCTGCTGCTGGTCGGCAACGGCACCGGGCTGGCCGGGCTGCGCGCCCTGCTGAAGGCACGTGTCCAGGCGGGCCACCATCGCAACTGGCTGGTGTTCGGCGAACGCCAGGCCGCGCGCGACTGGTTGCTGCGCACCGAAACCGAAGCCTGGCTTCAGCAAGGCTGCCTGCAGCGCCTGGATGCGGTGTTCTCGCGCGACACGCCCACGCGCCGCTATGTGCAGCATGCCCTGCTGGACACGGCCGACACAGTGCGCGCCTGGGTCGCCGAAGGAGCCGTCATCTACGTCTGCGGCAGCCTGCAAGGCATGGCGCAGGGCGTGGATGACGCGTTGGCGCGGATACTGGGCCCCGATGCCCTGGCCGCGTTGCGGCGCGACAACCGCTACCGGCGCGACGTCTACTGAGCACCGCCACGCGTGGCGCACCTGCATGAAAAAGCGCCCCGGCCACGCGATGCGGGCCGGGGCGCCGGACGGTCGCGCAGGCTGCGCGCTTACTCGCTTACTGCAAGGTACGGGTGAACACGAACTTGCCGTCGACCCAGTCCACCGGCACCACGTCGCGCGGCCCGAACTCGCCTTCCAGGATCAGCTTGGCGACCGGATTCTCGATCTGCTGCTGGATGGCGCGCTTCAGGGGCCGTGCGCCAAACACCGGGTCGAACCCTGCGCGAGCCAGCTCGGCCAGCGCCGCATCGGACACTTCCAGGCGCATTTCCTGGCGTTCCAGCCGTTCGGCCAGGCGCTTGACCTGGATGCGCGCGATCGATTCGATGTGCTGCGTTTCCAGTCCGTGGAACACCACGACCTCGTCGATGCGGTTCAGGAATTCGGGGCGCAACGTCTGCTTCAGTTCGTCCCACACTACTTCCTTGATCACTTCGTACGGTTGGCCCGCCATGCTCTGGATGTGCTGCGATCCCAGGTTGGACGTCATTACGATGACCGTGTTGCGGAAGTCCACCGTGCGACCCTGCCCGTCGGTAAGGCGACCGTCGTCCAGCACTTGCAGCAGCACGTTGAACACGTCGGGATGGGCTTTCTCGACTTCATCGAGCAGCACCACGCTGTACGGCTTGCGCCGCACCGCTTCGGTCAGGTAGCCGCCCTCTTCGTAGCCCACGTACCCGGGCGGCGCGCCGATCAGGCGGGCCACCGAATGCTTCTCCATGAATTCGCTCATGTCGATGCGGATCATGTGCTCTTCGGAGTCGAACAAGAACTCGGCCAGCGCCCGCGTCAGTTCGGTCTTGCCCACGCCGGTGGGGCCCAGGAACAGGAACGACCCGTACGGCCGCGACGGATCGGCCAACCCGGCACGCGAGCGTCGGATGGCATCGGACACCAGCCCCACGGCCTCGTCCTGGCCCACCACGCGCTTGTGCAGGTAGTCTTCCATTTGCAGCAGTTTCTCGCGCTCGCCCTGCATCATCTTGGCCACCGGAATACCCGTGGCGCGCGACACGACTTCAGCGATTTCCTCGGCGCCGACCTGGGTGCGCAGCAGCCGCGGCTTGCCGTCGGCCGCCTCGCCCTGCTGCTCGGCCGTGTCGGCGGCCTGAAGGCGGGCTTCCAGTTCGGGCAGCTTGCCATATTGCAGTTCGGCCAGCTTGTCGAACTGACCCTTGCGCTGCAATTCAGCCATTTCGGCACGCACGCGGTCGATTTCTTCCTTGATGGCCTGGGTGCCCTGCACCGCGGCCTTCTCGGCCTTCCATATTTCCTCGTAGTCGTTGTATTCGCGTTGCAGTTTTTCGAGCTCTTCCTCGATGACGGCCAGGCGGCGCTTGGATGCGTCGTCGGCTTCCTTGCGCACGGCCTCGCGCTCGATCTTGAGCTGGATGATGCGCCGATCCAGGCGGTCCATGACCTCGGGCTTGGAATCGATTTCCATGCGGATGCGCGCGCCGGCCTCGTCGATCAGGTCGATGGCCTTGTCGGGCAGGAAGCGATCGGTGATGTAGCGATGCGACAGTTCGGCCGCCGCCACGATGGCCGGATCGGTGATCTCGACGCCGTGGTGGATTTCATAGCGCTCTTGCAGCCCGCGCAGGATGGCGATGGTGGACTCGACGTCGGGCTCGTTGACCAGCACTTTCTGGAAGCGGCGCTCGAGCGCCGCGTCTTTCTCGATGTACTTGCGATATTCGTCGAGCGTGGTGGCGCCGATGCAATGCAGTTCGCCGCGCGCCAGCGCCGGCTTGAGCATATTGCCGGCATCCATCGCGCCTTCGGCCTTGCCCGCGCCCACCATGGTGTGCAGCTCGTCGATGAAGACGACGTTCTGTCCATCGTCTTGCGCCAGCTCTTTCAGCACGGCCTTCAGGCGTTCTTCGAATTCGCCGCGGAACTTGGCGCCGGCCAGCAACGCGGCCAAGTCGAGCGACAGTACGCGCTTGCCGCGCAGGGTCTCGGGGACTTCGTCGTTGACGATGCGCTGGGCCAGGCCTTCCACGATAGCCGTCTTGCCCACGCCGGGTTCGCCGATGAGCACCGGGTTGTTCTTGGTGCGACGCTGCAGGATCTGGATGGTGCGGCGGATTTCGTCATCGCGGCCGATGACGGGATCGAGCTTGCCCTGGCGGGCGCGCTCGGTCAGATCGAGCGTGTATTTCGACAGGGCTTCGCGATTGGATTCGCCCTCGGCGCCCGAGACGTTCTCGCCTCCGCGCACGGCATCGATGGCCGCTTCCAGGGCTTTTTTCTGCAGGCCCGCATCGCGCAGGATGGTGCCGACCGGGCCCTTGTCATCGGCCAGCGCCAGCAGGAACAGTTCGCTGGCGATATAGGTGTCGCCGCGGCGCGCGGCTTCTTTGTCGGTGCGGGCAAGCACGGCCTGGAGGTCGCGGCCCACCTGGACGTTGTCATTGCCCTGTACCTGCGGCAACCCCTTAAGGGTGGTATCGAGCGCGCCCGCGACGCGGTTCACGGCCACGCCGGCGCGCGCCAGCAGGCTGGGTGCGCCGCTGTCCGGATCGGACAGCAGCGCCGCCAGCACGTGAGCGGGCTCGATATAGGGGTGGTCATTGCGGCTGGCCAGGCTTTGCGCGTCAGCCAGGGCCTGCTGGAATTTGGTGGTGAGTTTGTCGAATCGCATAGTGGTCGTTAGGCTTGATGGGGAGCCTGACCGGCGATATTCGCGGCTGGCTCGATGACCTGCATGTGCGGGCGCAACATGACTTTTTCAAGACCTTGCCGCGACCAGGAAGATGCGTGGCGCGCAGGCAACACTTGAGCGCGGTGGAACACGGCAAGGCCTGTCCAGGCAGCATAGACTGTTCGTGCCGGCACGGCTACCACAAACCCCGCCCGAGCGGGGGCAGCGTGTCCGCGCGCTGCTTCCGGCAAGGAATACAATAGGGATTCATCATCATTTGCCGCCAAGCACTGGCTCGCGTATGGGCTTGAGCAGCATCAAGGTCAATCATGCAGAAACGTGTCCCTTTACCACCTGAATCTACAAACTGTTCGACATGCATGCTTGGCCATGTGTGTATCCCCGTAGGCATGGCCGCGGCCGATGTCGAACAACTCGACGAGCTCGTGCAAGAGCGCGTCCGGGTCGAAAAGGGCAAGCCGCTGTATACCCTGCAAGACCCGCTCGATGCGGTCTACAGCGTGCGTTTCGGCAGCATGAAAACGCAGATCGAAGACGCCGCCGGCCATGTGCAGATCACTGGTTTTCACCTGTCGGGCGAAGTCGTGGGCCTGGACGGCATGCTCGAAGGCAAGCACGTCTCGACCGCCCTGGCGATGGAAGATTCTGAAGTGTGCGTCATACGCCTGTCGCAAATCGACCAGGTCGCCAGCCACCTGCCCTCGCTGCAGCACCAGATGCGCCGCCTGATGAGCCGTGAGCTGGGCCGCTCTTACCAAATGCTGGCCTCGCTGGGCGGCATGCGCTCCGAGCAGCGCCTGGCCGCTTTCCTGCTGAACCTGTCGCAGCGCTACGCGGCGCTGGGCTATTCATCCACCGAATTCGTGCTACGCATGAGCCGCGAGGAAATCGGCAACTATCTGGGCCTGACGCTCGAAACCGCCAGCCGGCTATTTTCGCGTTTTGCACGCGAAGGTTTGATCCGCATCAATCAACGCGAAGTTCGTTTGCTCGATGTACCGGCCCTGAAACAGTTGCTGGGCCAAGAAAACTGCTGAGCGCCACGCCGTCCATGCCCTTGCGCCCCTGCCGCCTGCGCCCGCACACCTGCGCCGCAGCGGGCCTGGTGTTGATGCTGGGCCTGTCAGCCGCGGGCGCATGGGCGCAAACGCCACTGCCGCCCGCTTACGACTACGACGAACCGCTGCCCGAGGCGCCCCGCGCGCCGCCGCCCTGGCAAGACCTTGCCCTGGGCGAGGCCAAGCATGCGTATCGCATGCCGGTGTACGCCAACCGCAAGCTCAGCGGCAATCTGCACGACATCCAGCGCGTCATCGTGATGCTGCACGGCGCGCGGCGCGATGCCAGCCGCTATTACCAGGACATCGAAACCCTGGTGCAGCGCGATCCCGCCCGCCGTGCCGATACCCTGATCCTGGCGCTGGAATTTCCCACGCCCATCGATGCGGCTTACGCGGGCCGGCCCGCGTGGCGCAAGGCCAGTTGGGAAACCGGCGCCAAGAGCGTGCAGGCCGCCGGCCGCCCCGCGCCGATCAGCGCCTTCCAGGTACTGGACGACGTGCTGCGCAAGCTGGCCGACCGCAAGCGCCTGCCGGCACTGACCAACATCGTGCTGGCCGGCCATTCCGGCGGCGCGCAACTGCTGCAGCGCTATGCGGTGCTTAACGACGTGGATGGCGCCATACGGCGCAACGGGCTGGCGTTGCGCTATGTCGTCGCCAATGCCGCGTCGTACCTGTACCTGACCAACGAGCGGCCGCGTCGTGGCGGCACCGGCTTCGAGCCCTACGAACGCGGCATCTGCCCGACCTATAACCAGTATCCGTACGGGCCCCAGAACCTGCCCAGGTACAGCGCCGATTCAGACGCGGCCAGCCTGTACGTGCGCTACGCCGCGCGCGATGTGGTCTACCTGCTGGGCAGCGCCGACAACAACCCCGAAGACCATGGGCTGGACAAGCGCTGCGGCGCCGAAGCCCAGGGCGCCACGCGGCTGTCGCGCGGCCTGGGCTACCTGCGCTACGACCGGCTGCTGGCCAGCCGCGGCGCCCGGCCGGTGGCCCTGCACCATGAGCACCAGCAAGTCATGGGGGTGGGCCACGAGTCGGCCGCCATGTTCGGTTCGCTGTGCGGCACGCGCGCCCTGCTGGGCGATCACGCCACCATCGCGAGCAACGCCGCGGCCTGCCAGCCCATCGATCAGAAATGACGCCCGCCCCCGGAAGCGCTGCGCGCTTCCTTCTCAAGGGGGTGACGCTGGCTGGCCGCCTTGACGCAAGGGTTGCAGCAGGCCGGCCAACCCGTTGTGGTCGAGTTCGTGCATCAGCGCCAGCAGCCGGCCGATCTCGCCGGGTGGAAAACCCTTGCGGGCAAACCAGGCCAGATAAGGCCCGGGCAGGTCGGCAATCAGGCGCCCTTGGTATTTGCCGAAAGGCATCTCGCGCGTGACCAGGCGTTCAAGGTCTTGCGGGTTCATCCTGGCCCTGCCAATCCAATGCCCAATGGCCGGCCAGCACGTTCTGCAGCCACAAGGTGCAGGTCAGCGTCTTGGCATCGGTGACCTCGCCGCTGCGGCAGGCCAGCGCCAGTTCCTGGGGCGTGGCGCTGCACACTTCCAGGAATTCGTCCGGATCGAGCTGGGCAGCCCCCGCGACAAGCTGGCGGGCAAAGAAAATATGGATGATCTCGGTCGAGTAGGCGATAGCCAGGTGCATGCCGCCGGCATAGGCCCACTGCCCGGCCGTATAGCCGGTTTCTTCGAGCAGTTCGCGGCGCGCGCAGGCCAGCGGGTCTTCGCCGGGGTCGAGCTTGCCGGCGGGGAATTCGGTCATGACGCGCCCGACCGGATAGCGGAACTGGCGCTCGAGCAGCACGCGCCCGTCGTCGAGCAGCCCGATGATCACGACCGCCCCCGGGTGCACGATGTACTCGCGCCTGGCCTGGCGGCCATCGGGCAGGCGCACGGTGTCGCAACGCGCCTTCAGGAAGCTGCCATCGCATAGCGTCCGGCTGTCGAGCAGGGTTTCGGTCAGGTGGGCATCGTCGGAAGAATTCATGGGCTGCGGCCGGCGGATGGAAGAGCCAGGCAGCTTACCATCCACCGATGACACGTCACCTGGCGCGGCGCGCCTCGAGCGCCTGCAGGCAGGCAACCACGCCGGCCTGCAATTGCGCGTTGTTGATGGCCTCGCGATCGACCTGGTTGCGGCACCGCTGGTACTGCGACACGCTTTCCGGCGTGTCGCGGATCTCGCTCGACGGCGCGGCCTCGCCCGGCTGCTGCTGCTCGGTGATGCGCAGCGTGGATGGCGGCGACTTGCTGCCATCTTGCGACGGAAAGCTGTATTCGCTTGGCTGCGCCTGCGCCGTGCCCAATGCACCCAGCAGGCACGCCACGGCGGCCAGGCCCGAAATCGCGATCGTCTTCATGGTGATGGATCCTTACAGGGTTGGCGACGGACGGCCGGACGGGCCGCCCGCAAGCGGTTATCGTAACGTTGCCCGTGGGACTGCGGCGCGCCGCCATGGTTCCAAACAGCAACAAAGGCTACCATCCGGCCTGCCGCGGCGCCAGCTTCGGCCCGCTCCCAAGGACTGCCATGATCTTGCTGGACACCACGCTGGAACGCACCCTGGACGCCTGGGAACGCCAATACAGCGGCCCCGCCTGGCGCGGCGCGACCCTGGAAGGCTGGCTGTTCGAGGGCCGGCCGGCGCGCCAGGCAGCCCAGGCGCGCCTGGCGCGCGCGGGCATTGCTGCCCAACTGCGCAGCGCCTACAAGCCCCTGCTGCATTTCTTCCTGGAAGAGGCCGACCTGGACGGCCTGGCGGCGGTCACCGTGCACTACCCGGTGCACCCGCTGGCGCGCCCCAATCGCTACACGCTGGAAGCCCATCCGCTAGCCGACCTGCTGGGCGCAGCGTCGCTGCAATTCGTGACGGGTACGGCCGACCTGCACTACCAGGTACACCTGCGCTATGCCGATGGCCGGCAGCGCCATGCCCGGGTATACGCGCCCAATGCGGCGGCGGATGCCGATGACGGCACGCCGCTGCTGTCGCCCACCGGCTGGCTGCGCGTGCACGATGCCGCGGGCGCAGTGGTGGCCGACGCGGCCTGCGGCACAGAGTACCGGGCGGCGTTCGACGCGGCCGTCGATGCGGTGCGCCAACACCCCTGGGGCACCCAGGCACCGCATTTCGAGCGGCTGGACATCCGTATCGACCTGCCCGGCGTCGAATTCGACGCCGGCGGCGATGCGGGCCTGGTCAGCACCTGCGAAGCGCTGCACGAAGACCTGTACTTCACCCTGATCGAGTTCTTCCAGCGCCAGGCCGGCCTGCCGCCGGGCGATCGCCGCCTGCAGCCCGGCCAGATCGTGCCCGATATACGCCTTGCCGACGGGCCGGCACGCGTGCACGTGGCAACCCGGGCATTCGATCCGCCTGAACCGGTACCAGCCGAGCCCTGCCAGCCCTTGGAACATGCCGGCGCGCCCCTGTCGCCGGCCCAGATCGCCGCCCACCTGGCCGCCCTGGGCGGCGAGGCCCTGCAGGCGACCTCCCGCCAGGGCAGGCCCGTGCCGGGCACCTACCTGGCCGGGCCGGGGCCGGCCGTGTTCATTTCGGGCGGACAGCACGCCAATGAAACCTCGGGCATCGTGGGCGCCCTGCGCGCAGCGCACATCTTGCGCGCCACGGGCACCGCGCACTTTGCGCTGGTGGCGGCCGAGAACCCCGACGGCTATGCGCTGCACCGCGAACTGTGCGCCCATCATCCCCGCCATATGCACCATGCCGCGCGCTACAGCGCATTGGGCGACGACGTGGCCTATCGGGCAAGCGAGCCCCTGCTGGAGCAGCATGCCCGGCGCGCCGCCCTGGCCCGCAGCGGCGCGCGGCTGCACATCAACCTGCATGGCTATCCCGCCCACGAATGGACCCGCCCTTTGTCGGGGTACCTGCCGCGGCAGTTCGAGTCCTGGACTTTGCCCAAGGGATTCTTCCTGCTGCTGCGCCACCACACGGGCTGGGGCGAGGTGGCCGAACAACTGATGAACGGCGTCTGCGCCCGCCTGGCGCGCGTGCCGGGCCTGGTGGCGTTCAACGCGCGGCAAGCCGCGCGCTACGAAGCGCATGCCATGGAAAAAGGCTTCGACACCCGCCACGGCATTGCCTGCGTGGTGGCCGAGACCGAACAGGAAATGGCCCCGCTGTCCCTGATCTCGGAATTTCCCGACGAAACCGTGTATGGCGACGCATTCCGCTACGCGCACACGGTGCAGATGGAAACCGTGCTGGCCGCCACGGCCGTCTTTCAAGACGTGGCGCGGCTATGCCCCGATCGGGCCGGATGGCGCGGCCTGGATGGCGGGCGGGCCGCGTAGGCGCGTACGCCCGGTAACAACTCTGCTGCGCCTATCGCGCTATCTTCAAAGGCTTTCACGCCTTCCGGAGCCCGCATGAAAGCCGCCGCGCCGATTTGCCTCTTGACCGCCGCCCTGCTGGCCGGCTGCGCCGCGACCGAGCCCGCTGCGCAGTCGCCCGCAACGTCTCCCGCGCCAGCGGGCCCGGCCTTGGTCGATGGCCATAATGCACGTAATTCGCTGGACTGGGCCGGTGTCTACGAAGGCACGCTGCCCTGCGCCGACTGCCCGGGTATCCAGACCCGCCTGATGCTGGCCGAACACGGCGCATACGAACTGCAGACCCAGTATCTGGACCGGCAGCCGCATCCCAATGTTGTGCGCGGCACCTTCCAATGGCAACCCGACGGCACCACCATCCGCCTGGACAAGGCCGGCGACGAACAGCGGTTTTTCGTGGCCGAGGGCCGGCTGATCCAGCTATACCAGGATGGCAGCCGGCCCACCGGGCCGCTGGCGTCCCACTATGAACTGACCCAGGTACGCTGAGGCCGGCTCACGCAGTTCATGCCGGCGAGCCATGACGCGCCCTCCAGGCGCGCAATTGTTCGCGATAGCGGTCCATGGCATCGTCGTACAGGTCGTACACGCATGGAATGCAGCCGCTTTGGCAGCAGTCGCCAGGTGCCGGCGCCTGGGGCGGCACAGGCTCGGGGTCGTGCACGGGCTTGGCGGGCGATGGATTGGAAGGTTTTTTCGAAGCAGCCATTGCCGCTATTATCGCGCCGCCGCGCCAGTGGTAATCTGGCTGCCGGGTCCCAAGCACCAGCCATCATGTCCGACACCCAGTTCTGGCGCGACGCGCAACTGCCCTACGCGGAAAGCCGGCGCGCCGTACACAGCCGCGCCTGCTATGTGGCGCACACGCACGACACCGTATCGATCGGCGCGGTCGACGCCGGCGGCAGTATCTTCACCAGCGGCGATCAGCGCCACAGCCTGCGCCCCGGCAGCCTGGTGATGGTGCCGGCGCATTGCGCGCATGCGTGCAATCCGAATGCCGATGCCTGGAGCTACCAGATGCTGCACCTGGATGCCGACTGGACCGCCGCCCTGCTGCGCGAGTCGGACCCCGGTGCGCCGCTGCCCCGGCAGGCCTGCATCGGCGATGCGCCATCGGCCTACCGCCGCTTTTGCCAATTGAACGAGCTACTGTTCTCTGATGCCGCCTGCGCCGACAAAGAGGCCGCGCTGGTGCTGTACGTCGGCGGCCGCTCGTGGCTGGGCCGGCCACCGCGCGCGGTGGCGCCGCGGCTGCCGGCAGCCCGCCTGCAACGCGTCGTGGCGCTATTGCGCCAGGCCAGCAACCAGGCCTTGCCGCTGGCCGAACTGGCGGCCATGGCCGGCATGAGCCGTTATCAGTTCATTCGCGCCTTCCGGGGTGCCACCGGCATGACCCCGCATGCCTATCAACTGGACTTGCGCATCGTGCAGGCGCGCCGCCTGCTGCGCGACGGCCACAGCCTGAGCCGTATCGCCCACGACCTGGGCTTTGCCGACCAAAGCCATTTCCAGCGCGCGTTCAAGCAGCGCGTGGCGGCTACGCCGGGCATGTACCGGCGCGCCGGCGCCTGACGCGCGCTCGTCTTCATCGGCAACTGCGGCATGAGCGCAGCATCACGAGCCGCACTTTTCTTCAATACACGCCGGCCGCACGCCGCCAGAATCGTCCCGGACATCAAGGGGACGGCATGGCATTTTCCTGGCAGCAATTCATCCTGGTGGCGGGCGCGCATTTTCTGGCGCTGCTCAGCCCCGGCCCGGATTTCTTCTTGATCGTGCGCGGCGCTTTGCTGCATGGCTGGCGCAAGGCAGCCGCCCTGTGCCTGGGCATTGCCACCGCCAATGGCGTGTTCATCGTGCTGGCCATCGGCGGCTTTTCGGCATTGCGCCCGCACAGCCCGCTGTTCTATGCGCTGCAAGCCGGCGGCTGCCTGTACCTGGCCTATCTGGGTGGGTTGCTGATCCGCCACGCGCGCCCGGCAGGCACGATGCTGCATACGGCGGGGCGGCCCGGCGCCGCCGCGCCGCCGCCGTGGCTGCGGCGTTTTGCCACCGGTTTCGCCTCGGGCATCCTGAACCCCAAGAATGCCCTGTTCTACGCCAGCCTGTTCGCATTGCTGGCAGGCGACCATATACATGGCGGCGTGCAGCTTGCCTATGGCCTGTGGATGTTCGGCGCAGTGTTGGCGTGGGACCTGGCAGTCGCGGCCAGCATCGGGCACCCCGCCATCATGGCCTGCTTTGCGCGCTACAACGCCGCCATCGAACGCGTCACCGGCGCCGTGTTGTTGCTGATCGCGGCCGGCGGGCTGTGGCTGCTGGCCAACGCCGTCGCGCCTGCATGGACCGCATCCGCCGCCCAATAACCGCTGATCAGCGCCACGGGCGGCACGCTGGCGCTGACCCGCGCCGACACCTCCCAGGCATCCATGCGCACGCGCAGGCCGGCGTACACCCCATGGCCTGGTCCCGCCACGATGCGCCCGCCGGACTCGATGCCCTCGCCCACGCGGATCGCGCCATCCGCGATGACGTCGCCGCCCGCCTTGATGCCCCAGCCCGCTTCCAGGTGATCGCCGCACACGATGTCTCCGGCCGCCTGGATGCCGCGTGCCACCACGATCTCGGTCTGCGCGCGCAGGTCGCCTTCGGTCTTGATGCCTTGGCCGCCATGCAGGGCGCCGCCGACATCCAGGCCCTGCACGGCCAGCACGGTGCCAGCGGCGTGCAAATCCTGGCCGGTGCGGATATCCCACGCGGCGCGCAGCACGCCGGCGCAGTCCAGGCGCGTGCCGGCGCTGATGCCCCAGCCGGCCTGGATATCGCCGCCGGCACGGATGGCGCCCTCACTGACGATGCTGCCCTGCGCCTCGATGTTGTCGCCCGCCACGATGGCCGCGCCGGCCCGCACGCCCGCGCCGCTGACGATGCGCCCGCCCGCGCGCACCACGGTATCGACGCAAATGCCGCGGCGCGCCACCAGGGTGCCGGCGAACACGAGGGCCGTGGCGTCGATCGATTCGACATCGAGCACGCAGTCGGTGGGGCCGAACTGGTCGAGCAGCCAGCAGGCATCGTCGACGCGGCCGTCGGCCACCAGGGCATCCAGCACGGCCTGGTAGTCGCCCTGGCCGTCGTGGTCCCGCAGGAACCATTTGTAGCCGCTGGCGCAGGGATTCTTGGCTTTGACGAAGTTCTTGGTAAGTTGCATGGCACTACGCATGGAAAAAAACTGCGGCTCTGCGCACCGCCGGCCAGGCCGGGCGGCAGCGTGATCAGGCCCGCATGCGCGTGGCGTGCGGGCCGGATGAACCGGAAACAGGGGGAATCGAGGCGAAGCGGCCCGTGAGGGGCCGTGCCGATCAGCCGGGTTTGGCGCGTGCGTAGGCCGAGCGCACGGCCACGTCGTGCGAGCCCACCGGGGTGGGACGATGCGTGGCAATGCCCGCGCGCAGGGCGAAGGGGGAAGAGGTTGACCGGGTCATGACGGGGGCATCCTACCATTCGGGAGGGGCGCGTCAAGGGGGGCGTCGTTTTGGAATCTCGTTGTTCGATGGGGTGGCTGGTTCTTGCGGCGGCGCGCCGGTGTTGGCTAGGCAAGCAGCCAGCGAAAGGCCCGGCGTAGCTCTGCTGTGCCGTTGTCGGTGTACCAGCGGCCGTGCGCAAGGATGATGCGGTAAGGGTCCCAGGCGATCATCTGGTGCACGGCGGCGCGCAGGGCATTGCGCTGCCGGGCGAAGGTCAGGCGCATGTCGCGCGGCATCTGGCCGTCGGGGTCCTGGGTGGCGCCCAGCCGGGTCAGCCAGCGGGTAAAGGCCGAATCGAGCCTGGCGGGTTCGAAATTCTCGATCAGGTCGGTCAGGATCAGGGTGTGGCTGCGGTAGTGGAAGAACTCCACCTCGGTCAGGTAGCTGCCGGCAATAGGCAGCGTGGCTACCTCGGCGTCCCAGGGGTAGCCGGCAGGCCCGTCCAGGGGTTGCGTGGGAAAGTCGATACGGCCGGCGGCCTGTTCGCGTACGCGCGGCGCCACATATACCGCTGCCTGGCCGTAGGCCCGGTGCCAGTCGGGCACCCACCAGTAGTGGATGCGGCTGGGTGCCACGATCCAGCGCGGCGTGCCCAGCCGCGCGATGGCCTGCTGCAGTTCAGGGGTCAGTTCGGTGGGCGAATGAACGAATAAATCGTCGTGTTCCAGCCGCAGCACTGTCATGCGTGTAGGAAAACGCATCTTGGGCCAGGGCGGCCCGTAGCGGATGGCGGGGCCATCGACGATCCAGACGTCATCGTCCACCGGCTTGAGCGTATTGACCGGGGCGTACAGCAGGCGGTCATCGTCCATGGGCGGCTCCGTGCCACCCGCCTGGCAGGCCATGGCTCGCCAGGCGGGCGCGGGGGCTTACACCACCGTCAGGGTCACATCGATGTTGTTGCGCGTGGCGTTCGAGTACGGGCACACGATATGCGCGCGCTGGACCAGGTCTTCGGCCTGTTCGCGGGCCATGCCCGGCAGCGAGATCTTCAACTCGACTTCGATGCCGAACCCATTGGGAATGGGGCCGATACCCACCGAACCGTCGATCGATACATCAGACGGAATGGCGATCTTGTCGCGGTTGGCCACGAACTTCATGGCGCCCAGGAAGCATGCCGAATAGCCGGCGGCAAACAGTTGTTCGGGGTTGGTGCCCTCGCCGCCGGCGCCACCCATTTCACGGGGGGTGGTCAGCTTGACGTCCAGCACGTTGTCGGACGATACGGCACGGCCGTCGCGGCCGCCGGTGGCCTTGGCATGAGCACGGTATACGACTTTTTCAAGAGACATGGCAGTTTCCTTTCAAGAGAAGTTCAGGGACAACGGCGATTCCACCAACATACGGCTCGCCGGGGCCGGATACAAGTTGCTAACGATTAAATCGTGCACTACTTTTTTGACAAAAAAACGCGATACGGCAAAGCATCTTTCATCCATTGGCCATCAGGCGGTCGCGCAGATGGTCCAGTTGCGACTTCAGCGCGACCAATTCGTCGGGCGCGCATTCGGTGGCGCACAGCACCGACACCGGCACTTGCGTGGCCTTTTGTTTCAGCTCGCGCCCGGCCCGGGTCAAGCCCACGATGACCTGCCGCTCGTCTTGCCGGGCACGCAGCCGCGTAAGCAGCCCGGCGGCTTCCATGCGCTTGAGCAGGGGCGTCAGCGTGGCCGAATCCAGGAACAGGCGGCGCCCGATGTCCGACAGCGTGAGCTGGTCTTGTTCCCACAGCACCATCATCACCAGGTATTGCGGATACGTCAGGCCCAGCGCACGCAGCAGCTTGCGGTACACCTTGTTCATGGCCAGCACCGTGGAATGCAGGGCGAAGCAGAGCTGTTCGTCGAGCAGCAGCGACGGGGCGGTGTTGGGTGCGGGGCGGCGGCGAGTCATGATGGAATGAATAATACATAGCGCACGATTTAATCGCAAGTTATTTTTATCGCGCCGGCGTTGCGGCCCGGGCAACGCACTTCAGGCCGGCGGCGTGTCGAACGCTGTGTGGTACTGCACCGTGCCTTGCGCGCGGCCGTGCCAGGCCTGTGCCATGAAATATTCCGCGGGCATGTCCGGCAGCACCAGGCCGGCGTCAGGACGAAAACCAAAGCGGCGGTAATAGTGCGGTTCGCCCAGCACCACGCAGCCGGCCGCACCGCGTCCGCGCAGCCGGGCCAGGCCCTCTATTACCAGCATGGAACCCACGCCCTGCCCCTGCATGGCCGGCGCCACCGCAATAGGCCCCAGCCCATACCAGCCCACAGTGACCCCGCCAGGCCCGGCGATGCTGACCGGCGAGAACGCCACATGCCCCACCACCTGGCCATCTTGTTCGGCCACCAGCGACAGGGCCAGCGCACCGGCGGCACGCAGCGCATCGATGACGGGGCCTTCGGTGTGTTCGCTGTGGGGCTGGTCGCGGAATGCGTCCTGCGTGACGGTAAAGATGGCAGCAATGTCCGTATCGGTTTCGGGGCGCAGCAACATGGCAGGAAACTCAGGGTGGCATGGCAGTCCGTAGAATAGACGGATCTTTCATTCATAACAGGCACTGCATGGAAACCGAACTCGATGGCCGCCTGCTGGCCCTGCGGCAAACCGTGGCGCTGGCGCTGGCCCTGTCCACCCGCAGCAACCCGCAAGCCACCGAACTGGCACTGGACATCCTGGCCGACATGAAGGCCAGTGTCGAACGCAAGCCCGCCGACAGTCCGTTTGAAACGCCGCCCTGGGCAACCGCCGCACAAGAAGAACTGGACGGTATCGCGCGGCTGGTGCGCTCTTTTACCCAGCAACCCGACGACGCATCAGGCCAGTAGCGCGTCGCGCGCGGCGCGGCGCAGGGCCTGCGGCGGCTGTCCGTAGCGCCTGACGAATGCGCGGCGCATGCGCTCGGCATCGGCAAAGCCGGTGACGCGGGCCACGGCGTCTATCGTCATATTGCCCGCTTCCACATGCGTGCGCGCCGCCTCGGCGCGAATGCGCTCGACTGCCTTGGCCGGCGTCTGGCCGGTTTCGGACTTGAAGCTGCGCATGAACTGGCGCGGGCTCAGGCAAGCCGCCGTGGCGAGTTCTTCGATGCTAAGCGGCGCGGTCAGGTGCTGGCCGATATAGCCCAGCACGCGACGCATGCGCTCGCTGCGCGGAGCCAGGTCTTGCAACGCCGAAAACTGCGACTGCCCGCCCGCGCGCCGGTGATACACCACCATATCGCGCGCGGCCTGATGCGCCACCTGCGCCCCCAGGTCTTCTTCCACCATGGCCAGCGCCAGGTCGATGCCGGCGGTAATACCGGCCGATGTCCAGACTTGCCCGTCGCGCAGATAGATCTTGTCGCTGTCGACCTTGATACCAGGATAGCGGCGCTGCAAGTCAGCCGCATGGCGCCAATGCGTGGTAGCGCGCCGGCCTTCCAGCAAGCCGGCCGACGCCAGCACGAATGCCCCGGTGCACACGCTGGCCAGCCGCGCGCCGCGCGCCTGCGCAGCGTGCAAGAAGGCGCACGCGGCCGGCGTGGCGCCCGCCTGGCGCGGGCCTTCGCCGCCCGGCACCAGCACGACATCGGGGTGCACGTCGCGCCACGGGCGCGTGGCCACTTCGACACCGGCCGAACTCGCTAGCCGTCCGCCGCGCACCGACACCAGGTGCAGCGCATAGGCCGGGCCTTGCGGGCCTGCCACGGCTTCGCCGGCCGTCTGGAACACCGACAGCGGGCCGGCCATATCCAGTAACTGGAAACCGGGAATCATCAGGAAAGCGATGTTGATAGGCATGGCAATTTTCAAGGGAAATATGTCATCTACGCCATAGCTTCACCCGCTAGAGTGAGGCCTGTCAACTGCAGCCCGCCCCTTCGCGCCATGACCTTCCCCGCCCATCCGCACGCCGGCCGCCGCAATGCCCGCATCCTGGCCGTCTGCCAGGGCCTGTACATTGCCGCCATTTCCATCGACCTGACCCTGACGGCGCTGACCGGCCACATGCTGGCGCCCAACAAGGCACTGGCAACCCTGCCTTTCGCCCTGATCACCGTGGCGGGCGCGGCCGTTACCTGGTTCGCCTCGCTGCTGATGCAGCGCATTGGCCGCCGGGCCGGCTTCGCCCTGGGGGGATTGGCCGGCACGCTGGGTGGCCTGCTGTCGGTCTGGGCCGTGTTCCATGCCGATTTCTGGCTGTTCTGCGCCGGCACGGCGCTGGTGGGCGTGTTCCAGGCCTTTGCCCAGTACTACCGCCTGGCCGCGGCCGACGCGGTGGAAGCAGTGGCCAAGGCGCGCGCCATTGCCGTGGTGATGGCCGGCGGCGTGATCGCCGCGGTGGCCGGCCCCGCGCTAGCGGCATGGAGCCGCGACCTGTTCCCGCTGGCGACCTTCGCCGGCGCCTACCTGATGGTGGCCTTGCTGGGCGCCGCCACGGTGGCGCTGCTGCTGGCCGCCTACCGCGACGTGCCCGACGTGCCGGCCGACCCCGGCCCGCAAGAGGCCGACGCGCCCGCGCGCCCCTTGCGCGTGGTGGCGCGCCAGCCGATCTTCGTCGCGGCGCTGGCCAACAACGTGGTGGGTTCGGTCTCGATGATGTTTGTCATGACGGCGGCACCGCTGGCCGCCGTGGCGTGCCATCACACCATCGACGACGGAGCCAACATCATGCAATGGCACCTGATTGGCATGTACGGTCCGGCCTTCTTTGCCGGCGCCCTGATCAAACGCTGGGGACTGCCCACCATGCTGGGCCTGGGCATGGCCGTGAACCTGGTCTCGGCCATCGTCGCCATCAGCTCGACCAGCCTGCCGGCCTTCTACGCTGCGCTGTTCTGCCTGGGCGTGGGCTGGAATTTCATGTTCGTGGGCGGCACCACGCTGCTGGCGCAGTCGTACCGGCCGGCCGAACGCGGCCGTGCCCAGGGTGCCGCCGAAATGCTGCGCTACGCCGCCACGGCGCTGGCTACCCTGGCCGCGGGGCCTGCCCTGGACCTGTACGGTTGGCAGGCCGTCAACATCGCCATGCTGCCGGTGGTGGCCCTGGCCGCGGTCATGACCGCCTGGTGGGTACGCAGTGGCCGGCGGGGTGCTGGCGACGATACGGCCCGAGCCACTGCCTGAAGCAATGCGACGAAGCGCCCCCTGCAGTGCGTAGTTTAGAATTGCAACATCATGCGCTCGTCCGCCGCCGCCTCTACGCTGATACGCCATCGCGCCGCCATCTGGCTGGCGCTGTGCGTATTCGCACTGAAGGCGCTGGTGCCGCAGGGCTTCATGCCCGGCAGCGATCCGGGCACCACGCTGATCCAGCTGTGCTCGGCGGCCGGCCCGGTATGGGTGGAAGGTCCGCACAAAGCCGGCCACCAACAGGATGCCCAGCACGCCGAACAGTCGGCGGTCTGCTCCGTAGGCGTGGCGCTGGCGGCGTTGCCTTTGTCGTCGATGCCCGCAGCCGTCGTGCCGCTGGCCACCGTTACCCTGCGCATTGCCGCGCGCGCCCCGCCCGCGCCGGCTACCCAGGCCTCGCCAGGCGCCCCGCTCGGGGCGCGTGCCCCACCCTTCCTGCTCGGTTAGCACCAGCCTGCCCGTCGCCTTCCGGCGACGGCCTTGCCTTTTCCAACCGAGACCTTCCATGCCTTTCCTTCCCGCCAGGACACCCGTCCTGCCGCGGCGCACGGCCATTGCCGCCGCGCTCGCGATGCTGGCGGCGCCGCCCGGCTTGCACGCCCAGGACGCGGGCAACGCCCCCGTGGCCACCCTGCCCGCCATTTCCGTATCCGGCGACACGCCGCTGCCCACCCTGCAGGAAACCGCGGCCACTGGTTCGTTCCTGCAACTGACGCCGTTCGAGACACCGGCCAGCCTGGACATCATTACCAACGAGCAATTGCGCCAGCGCGGCGACGTCACGGTAATGGACGCCATCACGCAGGCACCCGGCATCAGTGCGTTCCGCCACCCCGGCAACGGCGGCTCGTCGCTGTCGTCGCGCGGCTTCACCGATTCGAACTCGGTGGCCATCCTGTACGACGGTCTGCGGCAGTACGGCGGCCTGGGCCAGACCTTCGTGTACGACCCCTGGTCGGTGGACCGCATCGAAGTGCTGCGCGGACCGGCATCGGTCCTGGATGGCGAAGGTGCCATCGGCGGCGTGGTCAATGTCATTCCCAAGAAGCCCACGCGCGGGCCCATCGAGAACGAGATCCAGGCCACCGTGGGCACGCACGACACGCAGCGCCTGGGCCTGGGCAGCGGCGGCGCGCTGGACGATCGCTGGTCGTACCGGCTGGACGTCAGCGGCAACCGCAGCAATGCCGACATGAGCCTGGGCGACTCGCAGAACGCCGCCGTCACCGCCGCGCTGCGGCTGGACGTATCGCCCGAACTGAACTTCACGCTGACGCAGGCCTACGCCTGGCAAAAACCGACCCGCTATTTCGGCACGCCGCTGATCGATGGACAGATCGATTACTCGCTGCGCCACCAGAACTACAACGTGGCCGACAGCAAGATCATCTACCGCGACAGCCGCAGCGAACTGCAGGCCGAATGGACGCCCAACGCCGCCACCACGGTACGCGGCCGCGTGTACTACATCGGCAGCGACCGCGACTACCGCAACGCCGAGAACTACACCTGGCAAGCCGACAGCGGCCTGATCGAACGTAGCGCCTACACGGCCATCCAGCACGACCAATCGCAGGTGGGCGCGCGCGCCGATGCCGCTTTTCGCGGCCACTTGTTCGGCCTGCTCAACCAGGTTGCGGTAGGCGCCGAGGTAAACCGCAGCAGGCTCAAGCACACCAATAACTCGCCCTATGGCGGCACGTCGCTGCTGGACCCGTACGACTTCGAGCACGGCCAGTTCATCAACGAGGCCGGCACCACGCCGCGCTATCGCAACATCGCCACGCAATACGCCTTGTTCGCCGAAAACCGCCTGATGCTGACAGACCGCTGGTCGGTGCTGGGCGGCATACGCTACGACCACATCGACCTGCAGCGCGAAGACCTGGTAGCCAATACCACGGCCTACCGCAGCACCTACACCAACGTGGGCTGGCGCGTGGGCACGGTATACGACGTGTTGCCCACGCTGGCCGTGTATGGCCAGTACTCCGAGGCGGCCGATCCGGTCGGCAGCCTGCTGCTGCTGTCGCCGGCCAATAAAGACTTCGAACTGTCGCAAGCCCGGCAGGTCGAAGTCGGGGTCAAGCAGACCTTCTGGGACGACAAGGGCGAATGGACGCTGGCGGCCTACCACATCCGCAAGAAAGACCTGGTCACGCGCGACCCCAACGACCCGTCGCTGCGCGTGCAAGTGGGCAGCCAGTCCAGCCGTGGGCTGGAACTGACGGTAGGCGTCGAGCTGGCGCGCGACTGGCGCGTGGATTTCAACGGCGCCATCCTGGACGCCCGCTACGACGACTACACCGATACCTCCGGCGGGGCGGCCGTATCGCGCCGGGGCAATGTGCCGCCCGATGTGCCCGAACGTCTGGCGAACTTGTGGCTTAGCTGGAAGTTCGCGCCTCGCTGGACTGCCAGCGCCGGCCTGCGCTACGTGGGCAAGCGCTACGCGGACAGCGCCAACGACCTGGAAATGGCGGCCTACACCACCACCAACCTGGCCCTGCAATGGGAACCCCGGCGCGACCTGAGCCTGGCCCTGCGCGCATACAACGTCTTCGACAAGCAATACGCCGAAACCGCCTACTACAACCAGACCCAATGGCTGCTGGGCGCGGGGCGGCGCGTGGAACTGTCCGCCAACTACCGGTTCTGAAGGCCGGCCCGCAACGATCAACGACATCATGACCAACGACTACGCTTCCGAACCCGACACCGTGCGCCGTGCCGATGTGTACCGTGCCGTATGGCGCTGGCACTTCTATGCCGGCCTGCTGGTATTGCCCTTCATGATCCTGCTGGCCGTCACCGGCGGCCTGTACCTGTTCCACAACGAAATCGAGAACACCTGGTACCGCGACCTGCGATACGTGCAGCCGGCCGGCACGCCTGCGCTGGCGCCCTCGGCACTGACCGATGCCGCGCTGCGCGCCCACCCCGGCACGCTGGCCAAGTACGTACCGCCGGCCGCGCCCGACGCGGCCGCGCAGGCGGTGATCAAGCCGGCCGGCGGCGACAGCCTGAGCGTGTACGTCAATCCGTACAGCGGCCAGGTGCTGGGTGCGTTGCCCGAGCGCGGCACACTGATGTGGACGATCCGCCGGCTGCATAGCCTGGACTACTTCGGCCCCATTGCCAACGGCGCCATCGAGATCGCCGCGGGCTGGTCCATCTTGCTGGTGCTTACCGGTATCTACCTGTGGTGGCCGCGCGGGCGCAAGCAAGGCGTGGTCAGCGTACGCGGCACGCCGCGCAAACGCGTGTTCTGGCGCGACATCCATGCCGTGACGGGGGCCGCCGTGGGACTCTTCATCCTGTTCCTGGCGTTCACGGGCATGCCGTGGTCCATCGTATGGGGCGGCAAAGTCAACCAATGGGCCAATGGCAACAATTTCGGCTACCCGGCCGGCGTGCGCGTGGCCGTGCCGATGTCCGACGAGCACCTGGCCCACATGGGCCACACCACCTGGTCGCTGGAACAGGCACGCATGCCCGAATCGTCGCCCGTCCACGGCATGGGCAAGCCCATCGGGCTGGACACGGCGGTAGCCCGCTTCGATAGTCTTGGCATGGCGCCGGGCTATGCGATCAACGTGCCGCACGGCGCCTCCGGCGTCTACACCGCGTCGGCGTATCCCGACGACCTGTCGCGCCAGCGCGTGGTGCACCTGGACCAGTACAGCGGCAAGCCGCTGCTGGACATGAGCTACGCCGACTACGGCCCGCTGGGCAAGACGCTGGAATGGGGCATCAACGTGCACATGGGCCAGGAATTCGGGCTGGCCAACCAGCTGATACTGCTGGCCGCCTGCCTGGGCATCGTGCTGCTCAGCGTGGCGGGCGGGCTCATGTGGTGGAAGCGGCGCCCCGAGGGCGGGCTGGGCATCCCGCCCATGCCGGCGGCGCGCGGCGCGCTGCGCGGCGTGCTGGCCCTGATGATCGTGGGCGGCATCATCTTCCCGCTGGTAGGCGCCTCGCTGCTGGTCATGCTGGTGCTGGACCTGCTTGTACAGCGCCGTGCGCGCGTTGACACGCAGCCCTACCGCGTGTAATTTCTACGCCTATCATGCACCGACGCGCACCTGCCCTTACCCGCCATCGTGTTCCGGCCCTTGCCGGCGCACCGCGCGCGTCGCGTCTCATCGCCACCCCCGTCGCCCCGCCATCGGGCGTCGTCGCGGGCCGGGCGGCACCGCCGCCTCCCGCCACCGCCCTGGGCTGATCCCAGCCCTACCTGGCGGCTCCAGCACATCCCTGATGTCCATGCCGTCCGGCGCGCAGTGCGCCGGCCGCGGTCGCTGGTGCCTGTGCGTTTCCCTGACGGGTGAATTCGATGAGCAATACAAGAACGGCCTATGCGGCCCATGGCGCCACGGCGCTTTTCGTGCTGTTGTGGAGCAGCGGCGCGATTTTCTCGAAATGGGGCCTGGCCCATGCCACGCCTTTCGCTTTCCTGGTGCTGCGCTTCATGCTGGCGCTGGCCGCGCTACTGGTGCTGGCCCGCGCGGCACGGCAGCCCTGCCTGCCGCCGCGCGGCACGCGCGCGCGTGTCATGGCCACCGGCCTGACCATGATAGGCGGCTACTCGATCTGCTACTTCCTGGCGCTGGACCACGGCATCACGCCGGGCGTGCTGGCCACCACCCTGGGGGCCCAGCCCCTGTTGACGCTGGTGCTGCTGGAACGCCGCTTTGCGCTGCCGCGCGTATCGGGGCTGGCGCTGGCGCTGGCCGGCCTGGCGCTGGTGGTGTGGGAAAGCATCGGCCTGGCACGCTATTCGGCGCTGGGCATGCTGTACGCGCTGGGCGCGCTGCTGTGCATGACCGGCGGCGCCATCCTGCAAAAAAGCCTGCGGCAAGCGCCTTTGCGCGTCCTGCCCCTGCAATATGCCGTGGGCCTGCTGCTATGCCTGGCCTGCGTGCCCCTGCAGCCCTGGCACCTTGCGGACGGCCCGGGCCTGTGGGTGCCGCTGCTGTGGCTGGGCCTGGTGATTTCGGTGGGCGCCACGCTGCTGCTGTATCGGTTGATCCAGGCTGGCAACCTGGTCAACGTCACCAGCTTGTTCTACCTGGTGCCCGGCGTGACCGCCTTGCTGGACTACCTGCTGCTGGGCAACCGGCTGGCGCCGCTCAGCCTGGCGGGCATGGCTGCCATCCTGGCGGGACTGGCCCTGGTGTTCCGGGCTGCCCCGCGCAGCTAGGCTAGGCGCGCGCCACGCCAAGCAATTGCAGGAAGATATCCGACAAGGGCCCGGCCAGCGCCGCGCCATCGTGCTCGCCGCGCGCGATGGCGTCGTCCACCGCACCGTGCATGCCATGGAACAGCACGATGGCGGTCAGGCGCGGCGCAGCCAGCGTCCAGTGGCCACCCTGCGCGCCATCGGCCAGAACCTGCTCCAACTGGTTCAGCACTTCGGTTTTCTCGCGCGCGCCGCGATCGCCATGGCGGGCGTCGTGGAACACTACATCGTGCAGCCGATAGTTGGCCAGGTAGGCCGCGACGCCAGCCTGCGTCCAGGCGTAAATGCGGGCGGGGCCATCGCCGCGCGGGCAAGCCTGCACCGCCGCATCCACCTGCGCCAGGAAACCCTGCGAGAACTTGGCGCGCAGGGCCTGCAGCATCTCGTGCTTGGAAGCGAAGTAGTGGTAGAACGTGCCCTTGGCCACCCCGGCCGTCTCGACAATATCGTTCACCGTGGTGGCCTCGATACCCTTGGCAATGAACAACTGCTCTGCTGCCGCCATCAGTTCGTCCAGGCGCACTTCGGCCGGCTTGGTGCGCGGCGGCCGGGAAGATGCGACGAGGGCGGAAGCGGGCGGGCGTCGGGCCGAAGGCATGGCAGGCAGGGGCAAGGGCTGAAAGCCCGAGTGTAAAAGATGGGGCGCCGCGAGTTGCGGCGCCCCGCACATCGCCTGCGGCGTGGCGCCTCGTTGCCGGGCCCTTGCCTGGCTGTTTGATTCGCCGTTTATATAAAAATGATTCTCGATCACATTGACCGACGGTCGGTCAATGTCTAAAATGGACGCCTTCCCCCCAGGCCTCCACCATGCCCATCCGGCAAATCGCCCTGGTTGCCGCCGTATGCCTAGGCACCTTCATCACCGTGCTGGACATCAGCATCGTCAATGTCGCCCTGCCCACCCTGCAGACTGCGCTGAATATCGACATGGCCGGCCTGCAGTGGGTGGTGGACATCTACGCGCTGTGCCTGTCGGCCTTCATGCTGTCGGCGGGGCCGCTGGGCGACCGCTATGGCCGCCGGCGCGCGTGGCTGGGCGGCGTCGTGCTATTCGTGCTGGGCTCGGCCGTGTGCGCGGCGGCGGCCGGGCTGCCCGTGCTGCTGGCCGGCCGCGCCGTGCAAGGGGTAGCGGGCGCATTGCTGATCCCGGGGTGGGCGTGCTGGCCATCGGCCTGGGCCTGTGGAGCATTCCCGAAAGCGCCCATCCAGACCATGCCGCGTTCGACCCCGCCGGGCAGGCGCTCAGCATCGGCTGGCTGGGCGCCCTGACCTATGGGCTGATCGCCGCCGGCGAACACGGCTGGCGCCATCCCGGCACCGGCTGGGCGCTGGTGCTGGCGGCCGTGGGCTTTTGCGCCTTCATCGCGGTGGAACGGCGCGTGGCCCGGCCAGTACTGCCGCTGGCGCTATTCCGGCACAGCGGCTTTGCCGTCAACAACTTCGCCTCGTTCGTGCTGGGTTTCTCGGGCTACAGCAGCCTGTTCTTTTTTTCACTGTTCCTGCAGCAGGTACAAGGGTTGTCGCCCATGGCCACCGGGTGGCAACTGGCGCCGCAATTCGTAGCCATGGGGGCCATGGCCGTGCTGTTCGGGCGCCTTAGCGCACGCATCGCGCTACCGCGCCTGATGATTGCGGGCTATGCCCTGATGGGCATGGCCATGCTGGGCATGACCGCTTTCACGCCGCACAGCCACCCGGCCCTGGTCAGCGCCCTGATGGCGCTGCTGGGCATCGGCATGGGCCTGGGCGTGCCGGCCACCAGCATGGCCGTCATGGGCTCGGTGGCGCGCGAGCGCTCCGGCATGGCCTCGGCCACCATGAACGCGCTGCGGCAAACCGGGATGGCCGTGGGCATCGCGCTGATGGGCGCGCTGATGAGCGCGCGCGCGGTGCAATCCTTGTCCCTGCGCCTGGCGCAATCCGGCATCGCCGATGCCGCCGGCGTGGCGCGAGCCGCCATCACCCAGCATGTCTTGGCACCCGGGCTGCGCGGCCCGTATGCCTGCGCGATGAGCAGCGGCTTCCATGTCGCCATGAGCGTGGCCGGCGGCGCCGCCTTGCTGGCGGCCGGACTGCTCGCGCGGGAATACGCGCCTGCCCGGAAAGCCGAAGCTGCCCAGAAAACAAGACAACTCTGACAACAAATAATGCGCTTATTAAGCGGCCTGTACGCCGTAATGCTCTACCATACCCCTACAGAATAACGCCGCGGGCCTTGACAGGCCCGCGGCGTTATTTCTTGTTCCCCTCAACCCAACGGAGATCCCACCCATGAAAAAGACGCTACTCGCCGCTGCCCTGCTGGCAGGTTTCGCAGGCGCCGCTCAGGCCGAGACGTCGGTCACCCTCTATGGTGTCATCGACACGGGCATCGGCTACAACAAAATCAAGGGCGATGGCTACGACGGCAGCCGCATCGGCATGATCAACGGCATCCAGGCCGGCTCGCGCTGGGGCCTGCGCGGCACCGAAGACCTGGGCGACGGCCTGCGCGCGGTATTCCAGCTGGAAAGCGGCTTTGATTCCGGCAACGGCAACCGTTCCCAGGGCGACCGCCTGTTCGGCCGGCAAGCCACCATCGGCCTGGCCAACGATAGCTGGGGTATCCTGGAATTCGGCCGCCAGACCAACATGGCGTCGAAGTACCTGGCCGATATCGACCCGTTCTACACCAGCTACACGCAGGCCAACCTGGGCCTGGGCGCAAGCTCCGCCAACACCACCCGTTGGGACAACATGGTGATGTACCGCACGCCTTCGGTAAGCGGCTTCGAATTCGGTGTGGGCTATTCATTCAACGTCGACGACAACAATGGCGACCAGACCGGCTTTCGCACCGCCGACAACACGCGCGGCATCACTGCCGGCCTGCGCTACCTGAACGGCCCGCTGAACGTCACGCTGACCTACGACCAACTGAACGGCAGCAACAGCAGCACCCAAATCGACAACGACGCCACGCCCCGCCAATATGCGGTCGGCCTGTCGTATGACTTCGAAGTCGTGAAGCTGGCTGCCGCCTACGCCCGCACCACCGACGGCTGGTTCACCGGCCAGGACCTGCCCGCCGGCACCCCGTTCAGCGACGAGCTGGGCACCAACCGCTTCGTCGACGGCTTCAAGGCCAATGCCTACATGGTGGGCGGCACGGTGCCCATCGGCGGCGCCAGCAGTGTGTTCGCTTCGTGGCAGCGCGTCGACCCGTCCAACGATCGCCTGACCGGCGACGACGCCACCATGAACGTCTGGAGCCTGGGCTACACCTACGACCTGTCCAAGCGCACCAACCTGTACGCCTACGGTTCGTACGGCAAAGACTACGCTTTCATCGACGGCCTGAAGAGCACGGCCGCCGGCGTGGGTATCCGTCACCGCTTCTGAAGCGGCGCACCTTGCGGTGCCCTGGCGGCGGGCCGCGTCCGCCGCCAGGGCCTGCGTAGCCACCGCGCAACGGATGCTGGTATTCGGCCAGCACGAGTTGTATGCTGGCTCGATGGCCAGCGGCATTCATGCCCTTGACACTGGCCGGCGCAGCCAGCTCACTGCTGGTTTTGCAGACATCAAGCGCATTCGCGACCAGGCTTCCCCGGCCTGAAATTGCCCCGAAAGACAGGATTCAACCCGACTGACAGGAAGGCTGGCAATTTGCATCACCTGTCCCATTCCATTGCGGCATCAGCCTGACCTCCCCGGCTTGTGCAAGCCTGGGCGTCCAGTCTGTGTTCTTTGACCCAACGGAGGCACCCATGAAGAAATCGCTGCTCACGGCCGCCCTACTGGCCAGCTTTGCAGGGGGAGCTCAGGCCGAGACCTCGGTCACGCTCTATGGCTTGATCGACACGGGTATCGGCTACAACAAGGTTGACGGGCCGGGCTACGACGGCAGCCGCATCGGCATGATCAACGGTTTCCAGTCCGGTTCGCGCTGGGGCCTGCGCGGCACCGAAGACCTGGGCGACGGCCTGCGCGCGATATTCCAGCTGGAAAGCGGCTTCGATTCCGGCAACGGCAACCGTTTCCAGGGCGGCCGCCTGTTCGGCCGGCAAGCCACCATCGGCCTGGCCAACGATAGCTGGGGCATCCTGGAATTCGGCCGCCAGACCAACATGGCGTCGAAGTACCTGCCCGACATCGACCCGTTCTACACCAGCTTCCTGCAAGCCAACATGGGCGTGGGCGCAAGCGCGGGCAACACCACCCGCTGGGACAACATGGTGATGTACCGCACGCCTTCGGTAAGCGGCTTCGAATTCGGCGTGGGCTATTCGTTCAGCGTCGACGACAACAATGGCGACCAGACCGGCTTTCGCACCGCCGACAACACGCGCGGCATCACTGCCGGCTTGCGCTACCTGAACGGTCCGCTGAACATCACGCTGACCTACGACCAGCTGAACGGCAGCAACAGCAGCGCCACGGTCGACACCGATGCCACGCCGCGCCAGTACACCGTGGGCCTGGCGTACGATTTCAGCGTCGTGAAGCTGGCGGCGTCTTACGCCCGCACCACCGACGGCTGGTTCACCGGCGAAGACCTGCCCGCCGGCACCCCATTCAGCAACGAACTGGGTACCAATCGCTTTGTCGACGGTTTCCGGGCCAATGCCTACATGGTGGGCGGCACGGTGCCCATCGGCGGCGCCAGCAGTGTGTTCGCTTCGTGGCAGCGTATCGACCCGTCCAACGACCGCCTGACCGGCGACGACGCCACCACCAATATCTGGAGCCTGGGCTACACCTACGACCTGTCCAAGCGCACCGACATGTATGTCTTTGGCTCGTATGCCAAAGACTATGCCTTCATCGACGACCTGAAAAGTACCTCTGGCGGCATAGGCCTGCGCCACCGCTTCTGAGACCGGGCGGCAGGCCCGCAAAGGCCCGCCGCCGTGGGGAGCGCTGCCATAGGCATCCCTATTATTGACAATGTTATTGACGATGGCGACGACGCAGGCGTAATCTCGCCCACATAATTCAATGACAAAGCGATTGCCCATGACGCAGCCCCCGAGCTCCCCGCCCGTCGACCATGCACTTTGCCTGGGCCCCCTGCCCGATGTGGCCCCGGCCAGTTTCGGCATACCGCGCGGCGCGTGCGATACGCATGCACATGTCATCGGCGACGGCGTGCGCTACCCGTATGTGGAAAATCGCAGCTACACGCCCCCGCCCGCCCCCGAAGACAAATACCTGGCCATGCTGGCCGCCTGCGGCATGAGGCGCGGCGTGCTGGTGCAGGTCAGCGTGCACGGCACCGACAACCGCTACATGCTGGACGTGCTGGGCCGCCACCCCGACACCTTGCGGGGCGTGGCGGTGGTGAACGCCGATATCAGCGATCGCGAACTGGAAGCCATGCATGGCGCCGGCGTGCGCGGCGTCCGCTTCAATGTCTTGTTCGGCGGCGGCGTCGGCCTGGATGCGCTGGACCGTCTGGCCCCGCGCATCGCCCGGCTGGGCTGGCATGCGCAGTTCCTGATGGACGTGCGCCACCTGCCCGATGCGATGCCTCGCCTGGCCAGGCTGCCGGTGCCTTGCGTGTTCGACCATATGGGCCACATGCCGGTATCCGATGGCATGCAGCACCCTGGTTTCCAGGCCCTGCTGCATGGCGTCAAGGAATACGGCTGGTGGGCCAAGCTGTCGGGCGCCTATCGCATCAGCGACCAATTCGACCATTACGACGATGTCACCCCCTGGGCGCAGGCGCTGATCCAGGCCGCTCCCGACCGCATGGTGTGGGGCAGCGACTGGCCGCACGTAGCCATCCCGCGCATGCCGGACACCGGCGTCTTGCGCAACCTGCTACCCAAATGGGCGCCCACCGACAGCCTGCGCCGCCGCATATTGGTAGACAACCCGCAAGCCCTGTACGACTTTCCCGCGCTGGATTGAAGCGCGCACCTGGTCAACGGCAATACCCCTCACGGAGACACGACATGGGTTGGTTTGGCGAACTCTCTCCTAGCGGCAAACGCACGTTCTACGCATCGTTCCTGGGCTGGACGATCGATGCGCTGGACTACATGGTGTTCACGTTCGTGATATCCACCCTGGTGACGCTATGGGGTATCGACCGGGGCCAGGCCGGCTTGCTGGGCACCGTGACGCTGCTGTTCTCGGCCATCGGCGGCTGGGGCGCGGGCATCCTGGCCGACCGCTATGGCCGTGTGCGCATCCTGCAAATCACCATCCTGTGGTTCTCGGTGTGCACGGTGGGCATCGGCTTCACCCAGAACTTCGAGCAGATCTTCATCCTGCGCGCGCTGCAGGGCCTGGGCTTCGGCGGCGAATGGGCGGTGGGTTCGGTGCTGATGGGCGAGATCATCAAGTCCCAGCATCGCGCCCGCGCCGTGGGCACGGTGCAAAGCGGCTGGGCGGTGGGCTGGGGCATCGCCGCCTTGCTGTACACCATTGCCTTCTCGGTGCTGCCCGAAGAATGGGCCTGGCGCAGCCTGTTCTGGGTAGGCGTGCTGCCGGCCCTGCTGGTGCTGTATATCCGCAAGCATGTCCCCGAGCCCGAGATCTTCGAACAAGGGCGCCAACAAAAGCAAGAGCGTCCCAAGGTATCGCCCTGGCTGATTTTTTCGCCCGCGCTGCTCAAGACCACGCTGCTGTCGGCCTTGCTGTGCACCGGCATCCAGGGTGGCTACTACGCGGTGACCACCTGGCTGCCCACCTACCTGAAAGTGGAACGGCACCTGTCGGTGCTGAACACCGGCGGCTACCTGCTGGTGATCATCGTGGGCTCGTTCTGCGGCTATATCGCCGGCGCGCACATGGCCGACCGCCTGGGCCGCCGCATCAACTTCATCATTTATTCGGTGCTGTCGGGCGTATGCGTGTACTTCTATACCCAGGTGCCGCTGACCGATAGCCAGATGCTGTTCCTGGGCTTTCCGCTGGGCTTTGCCGCATCCGGCATTTTCGGCGGGCTGGGCGCCTACCTGACCGAACTGTTTCCGTCAGAGATACGCGCCAACGGCCAGGGCTTCGCCTATAACTTCGGGCGCGGCATCGGCGCGCTGTTTCCCAGCCTGGTGGGCTACCTGAGCAACAGCATGGGGCTGGCCATGGCCATCGGCATTTTTGCCGGCGGCGCCTATGCCGTGGTGCTGGTCGCCACCCTGCTGCTACCCGAGACGCGGGGCCGCGAGCTGTCGAGCCTGCGCACGGCAAACTAGGGCCTGCCCCCGGCTCGCGCGGCCTCTCAGCCGCGCGGATACAGATGGCGATTCAGGGCCAGGTAGGCATCGCGCGAAGGCGCCAGGTGCTCGCGGCACAGGCGGATCAGGTCGTCGCGCCGCCCTTCTTGCAGGGCGGCGATCATGGCCCAGTGTTCCTGGCGCGCGCGCTCGCGATACGAGGCATCCACCAAAGAGCTGAAACGGATGGCGTGCGTCTGGCGCGCGTATTCCTGGATAGCCTTCTGCAGCACGCCGTTGTCGCAAAAGCCGAACAGCGTCTGGTGAAAAAGCTGGTTGGTATGGAACACCGCGCGCGGGTCTTCGGCTGTCACCGCGCGGTCGTGTTCGCGCTGGATGTCGGTCAGCTGGCGCAGCGCCGGTGCCGGCAATGGGCAAGGCAGGGTACGGGCCGCCTCGGCTTCGAGCAGTTCCCGCAGGTGGTAGAGCTCGGCCACTTCCTGCGGCGCGAACGCCCGGACTTCGCAGCCGAAATTCTTGCGCCGCTCGACCAGCCCGCGCCGTGCCAGCTCGGCCAGCACTTCGCGCGCCGCATGGCGCTTGAAGCCGAAACGGCGGATCAGGTCGTCTTCAATCAAGCGTTCGCGCGGATGCAGGCTGCCCAGCACGATGTCTTCTTCGAGCACCCGCACGGCATCCGAAATACTGGATGCTTCGGTGGGCGCGGCAGGCGGCAAGTCGGAAGAAACCTGGGACATCGAGAGCAAACGCGGTGGCTGGCCCGGGGTGGGCGGGGATAGCCACTATATCAACAATCGATTCAGCGTTGGACCAGCGCCGCGGTGCCCGGCACCGGCACGGCGGCGCGGTCGTCGATCGGGAAATGCAGCAGCGCCGCCACCAGGCCCGCCAGCGCCGTGGCCGCCCATACCGGCGTATACGAGCCCGTCAGGTCGAACACCAGTCCGCCCAGCCAGGCTCCCAGGAACGACCCCACCTGGTGGCTGAGAAAGCACACGCCGAACAGCGTGCCCAAGTGCCGCGTGCCGAACACCTTGGCCACCAGCCCGCTGGTCAGCGGCACGGTACCCAGCCAGGTCAGCCCCATCACCGCCGCGAACAGCACCACCGACAGCGTGCTCTTGGGCAGCAGGAAGAATGCCGCGATGGCCGCGCCGCGTATCAAATACAACCAGCCCAGCACATGCTGCTGGCGATAGCGTCCGCCCAGCCAGCCGCAAGCCCAGCTGCCCGCCATGTTGAACAGGCCGATCAGCGCCAGCGCGGTGGCACCCAGTCCGATGGGCATATGGCACAGCACCAGGTAGCCCGGCAAATGCGTGGCAATGAAGGCAAGCTGGAAGCCGCAGGTGAAAAATCCCAGCGTCAGCAGGCAATAGCCGCGATGCCGGCAGGCATGCCGCACCGCCTGCTTCAAGGGCATGGCCGGCTCTTGCGCGGCCGCCGCGGCCTCGCCCGGCGCGCGGCGGTCCAGCAGCAAGCCCAGTGGCGCCGCCAGCAGCATCAGCACCGCCAGCCCCCACAGCGAGGCCGACACGCCCGCACTTTCCCGCAGTATCTGCGCGAACGGCACCAGCACCACCTGCCCCACCGACCCGCCAGCGCTCGCCAGCCCCAGCGCCATGCTGCGCCGCTGCGGCGTGGCCGCCCGCCCCACCGCGGCCAGCACCACGCCAAAGCTGGTGCAACTGATACCGATGCCCACCAGCACGCCCATGCCCAATATCAGCATCACGGGCGAATGTGCTGCCGTGGCCAGCGCCAGGCCGGCCGCCACCGCTGCCGCCCCGAATGCCACCACCGGTGCCGACCCATAGCGGTCGGCCGCCGCTCCGGCGAACGGCTGCGCCACGCCCCACACCAGGTTGTGCACGGCAATGGCGAACGCGATCTGCGTCACCGGCAGGCCGCGGTCGAACGAGAAAGGATTGATGAACAGGCCAAACGTCTGCCGTATGCCCATGGCGGCGCTGAGAATCAGCGCCGCCGCCACCACGACCCAGATGGCCGGATTGCCGGACAGCGGGCGTGCAGTCTGTGCGGTTTGCATGATGAGGCGATCTCCTTGCCGGCATGGTGGCAGCGCCTGGTGACGCCGGCAAAGGAAAAGATTTCGACGGCGGGTGAAGGATTTTCACTCGCCCGCCGGCACGCAGCGTCGAGGTGTCTGGCTCCCGAAGGGTGCCTGACCCCATTGTGTGGCAAGACTGTCTCAGTCGTAGGGTGTCAGGCACCTGCGGAGCCTGACACCTGCGAATATCCTAGGCACTGACATGCTCTATCGCCAGGGGTCTGGCTCCCATCAGGGTGCCTGACCCCGTACGATCGAGACAGTCCTGACAACTGCGGATAGCCTGCTTAGGCAGCGAAATCGTGGGCTTGCGCAACCAGCCAGTCGCGGAACGCCAGCAATTCGCTGCGCCGCTCGACGCCTTCGGCGCTGACCAGCCAATATGCCGTTTCGGCCTGCAGCACCGGCAGGTTCAAGGCCACCAGCACGCCGTCCGCCAAGTCGCGATCGACCAGCGGCCGGCGGCCCAGCACCACGCCCAGGCCGGCCGCCGCGGCCTCGAACGCCAGTTGGATGGTGTCCAGGCGCAAGCCGGCCGCCAGGTCGATATCGTCCGGCATGGCGTCGCCCACCTGTTCCCGCCAGGCCTGCCAGTCTTCGCTGGCCAGGGTCACGTGGATCAGGGCGGCGCGCGCCCAATCGACCCGCCCTTGCGCATCGAGCAAGGTGTCCCGGTACGCCGGCGCGCACACCGGCACCAATTGCTCGCCAAACAATCGCCGCCAAGAGGCCACCGCAACGTGGCTGCGGCCCATGCGTATGGCGAAGTCGAAGCCATCGACCGGAAAGCCCACGTGCCGCTGCGAAGTGTCGATGATGATCCGCACATCCGGCCATTGCGCACGAAAACCGTGCAGGCGCGGCAACAGCCAGCGCGAGGCCAGGGTCGGGGCGCAGCTGATGGCGATGCCGCGCCCGCCCTGCGCGGCGGGCAAGCGCTGCGTGGCCGTGGCGATCAGCGTCAGGGCTTCGGACACATACAGCAAGTAGTCGGCGCCTTCCGGCGTCAGCGACAGGCCGCGCGGCCCGCGCACGAACAAATCGACACCCAGCGCCTGTTCCAGCCCGACGATGCCATGGCTGACGGCGCTGGGCGTCACGTTCAGCTCGGCCGCGGCCAGCTTGAAACTGCACAGCCGGCCGGCGGACTCGAAGACGCGCAGGGAGGATAGCGGAGGCAGGCGGCGCGGCATGAATAGTGTCCTTCATAGGCAAAACCGGCGGCGCTGCCCCGGCGATGGCGCCAACTGTAACGGACTGGAGCCAGCCATGCCTAGCACCACGCGAAGTCCACAGGACGACAACCGAGAACGTATCAATGGGTTTCAGTCCGGAACCCAACGCAGCCGTGGTGTCACTGAATGGCCAAGCTCGGATAGCCCGCCCCCCGCCGATCAGGAGACTCAGTCATGCCTTTGGAGCTTCATCACTTTCGCACGCTCAGTACTGGCACAGCAAGTCTGGATCGCGAGATCACGCTGCAGTCAGCAGGTGAACAACAGAAAGTCGCCCACGGGGAAGTTCGCCTGGCCGGCCGCCTGCTGCGCTGGACCGCGGAACAACTCGGGGTGACACGGCACGACCGCGAAGAAGTCCAGCAGGCCCGGGGGCTCGTCAAGCAGGCTTTCTTCGATGTTCTGGCGCGGACCGAGGGCCGCAAGGCGGCAAAAATGGCGCTGCAGGCCGCCGGTCTGCCCAAAGACTGGCGCGCCAACGACCGGCCATTGACCTCTTGCACGATTTCCGAAGTCTTGGACCACGCTCAGCAGCGTCGCGCCGCGGCGATCAAGAAAAATGAAGTCACGCTGCAGGCGCAACTACCACCTGCCTCTGACACTGCCCGCCGTGATGAACGATCTGCCATTCTTGCCGCAGTTCGCGGCCACCCCGACTACGGCTGCAAGCCGATGTCAGGAATCGCCATTCAGCACATTGCCGATCAAGCCCGAGACAGCGCATACGCCAAACAAGCAGCGCATTGCGCCGCGCGCTATCCCGGCTTGACTGCTCTGGCGACAGCGCTAAGGCTCGATCCACATGCCCTGACGATCGTCGATCAGATCAAGGCAACGCTCAACGGCATCGAGCTCGACAAACCAACCCTCGACGCGTTCGGGTTTCTGGACCGTTCCGCAACGCTCTTGCACGCGACAGCCTGGAACCAGACGGACATGGGCCGCCTGGAAGACGATCTGACACAGTGCCGAGAGGAACTGAACGCTGTCCTTGCCAAGCTGGATGATAGATACCTCGATCCGGCAGTCACGCAAGCGAAAGAACCGCGGCAAGAAAAGAAGAAAGAGGAAGAGAAAGAAAAAGAGGTAGAGACGAAGCCGGACAAAGGAAAGGAACGGCTGTATGGCAACTTGCCGGATGCGCAAGATACAACCGAAGTCGTGACGGTCCATTTATCCGGTAGCCAGCACGACGACTTGGACGCCGATAGCGTAGCCGGCGGAATACCTACGCCGAGCGGACTGGAGAAGGCCCTGCGGCTGGACATTGAATGCCAGCGAGTATTGATCGAAAGCAAGCTTGCTTATCTTCAGGAATTACGCCTGAACGACCCCTTGTCGGAACGGGCGGTGGCGCACAGCAACTTGATCTGGGCCCAGGCCGGCATGCAAATCATTGCCGGCATAGAAAAAAAAGCAATCGACAAAGGAATCTTGCCACCGGATGAGCAGCTGCGCACGGTGCGCGCGTCGTGGCAGCGAGTTGTCGATGACGCCGCGCGCGCGCACATGGACACAGGATTCCGCAACCCTTCCGTACCCGCACCGGGCGAAATAAAGCAGTCGGTGCATCCGGCCACACAGGGCAAGAGGCGCATCGTCCAGGAACTGCAGGACATGCTTGTAAAGGCCGGTGCGGAAAAAGATACGGTCGAGAAATGGACTGGCAAGGCCGAGCTGCACAAGGCGCAGCTCGCTGCCTTGTCGACCTCGGACGCATGGCTGCCCTTATCGCGGACGATGCTTGTTGTGCGTGACGGTGCGGTCAGTCAGTACACCAGCAAGATCACGCCCGCCCAGCATTGGAACGCGGACTTCCAGGCCAGGTACACCGAAGATGGAGAGTTGCGGGGCGTACCCTCTGCCGATGCGGGCAATATCGATCATGCGCGCAACCTGAAGGTCAGCGAACTGCGGGATAGCAGTGGCCGCACACTGGCCACCGTGGTGGGCCATGGCGTACTGGACATGTGGGACATTCATGACCCCTTCGAGCGGGCGCTGGCCGACGCGCGGGGTGCCAAGGAAGTCATCGATTTGGCCGTGGCGAGCAACCCCCGCTTGCGCCAGCACGCCAGCAATATCGCCATCGAACCCGCGCGCGACGGAAAAGGCGAAGGCGAAAGTTCTCGTCAACCAGGTCCGAGGACGATGCGAGTAACGCATGTCAGCGTCAACCTGATCTCGCCCGACACGATACGGAATGCCGCTTTTGATACGACGAATCTACTTTCCGGGGGCTACATGGCAGTGGCCAGAGAGTTCGCCGAGAAAGACTTCACGCTCAATCAATTCCGGGCCTTCAAAGCCAATTCGGGACCTGCCAGAACAATACAGATGGTCGACGCCGACGAGCGGATCGTGCAACGCCGCTTCGATATCGACACCATCACATTTTCGTTCGGCATCAATGGCTGGGCTACCTCGGGCAACCAGTCCCGCGCGGCAGGCGTATGGAGCAACGTGCACGAGCACAACACCGAAAACATGATCAAGCTGGTGGGAGACCTGGGCGCTGGCAAGGATGGCGCCGCCGGCGCACGTCCTGGCGGGTTTATCGGGCAAGTCTACGACAGGGTCAAGGCAGGCATCGACAATGCTGCCACCCCAGAAAGCAGGCAACGCCTGATGAGCCTGAACAGGCAACTTCAGGTACAGACCGACGTAGTGCGCCACGTGTTCACTACCGAAGCCTTTGCGAAGGGTGGCGACGATCCCGCCAAGATGGGCCGCGAGATCCTGGCCCTGCAGGTGCTGGCCGAGCGCAGCCTGTCTGCCCTGCAGGAACTGGAACTGGGTGGCGAAGACATGGCGGCCACCCTGTCCAAAGGCTGCAAAAGCGACAAGGACCGGGGCGGCGTCACCGACGTGGAGCTGAAATCCAAGTTGATCCTGCAGGACATGGGTGGCGACATGGAACCCGATACACGCCTGGTGGGCGACGACCAGGAACTGTATTACACGGTCAGCGCCAGTTCCGGCCAGTTGGAAAACCAGCGCTGGAACACCGGCCTGGGCGGCAGCAAAGAAGCCGGCAAGCTGAAAGAACGCATTCCCCAACTGCAAGTCCGGCGATACCTGGCCGGCCTGGGCAAGTTCGCCGAAGCCTGATCCCCCGCCCCCACCTTGGAACCAACCCGCCGCAGCCGTTACTCAGGAATCAAGTGTGGGCAACCAGCGCCCACCGCCCACGGAGATTTCCGCCATGCCCCTCGAATTGCATGATTTCCGGCCTCTCGGTACCGACAAAGGCACCAACTACGAGATCAATTTGCAGCAGAACGGCCAGGGGCAACAAACCGTTGCCCATGGCGAATCGCGCCTATCGGGGCGATTACATCACTGGAAGATGGGCGAAGATCTCGACCGGCAGCAGTTGATAGCCGACCGCCGGCCCGCCAAGATGGCATTTGTCAATGCCCTGGCCCAGGCAGAAGGCCCGGGCGCGGTGCGCGCCCTGCGGGCGGCTGGCCTGGACGACGGTTGGATAGACTCCGACAGGCCGCTGAGCTCCCGGGTGATCACCAAAGTACTGGATAAGGCGCAAGAATTCCGGGCCGCCGCCGTCAGGCAGAATGAATCGGCGATGCAGGCTTTGCTGCCGCCGGCCTACGACCTGGCCAGCCGCGACGAGAGATCCGCCATCATCGCTGCCGTGCGCGGCCATTCGGAATACGGTTCCCAAACCATGTCGGCCAACACCCTGCAGGGTATCGTCCAGACTGCCCAGGACCAGGTACGCGCCAAAGCAGAAGCGCAGTGCGCCCAGCGTTTTCCGGGCCTGAGCGCGCTGGCGGCGCTGCAGAATCCGCAAGCACCGCGGCATGCCCTGACGCTGGTCAGCCAGATGCGTGCCCGGATGCCGGATGCGATTCCCCACGACAGCAGCGTGCGCGTGGGTACCCGGCAACTGAACCGGGCCACCGAGCTGCTGGGCCGCGCCGCATGGGACCAGACGTCCATGGCTCAGCTGGACACGGCACTGGCGGATCTCCACCTTCAAATGGATATCACCCAGTTGGCGATGCTGTTCGAGAAAACCGATCTGCAGGCCCAGAAAGACAAAGCCGCCACCGACCTGGCAGATGCCCGGGTCACGCTGCGGGCACGCATCGAGCAAAGGTCCAGCGCGGGGTTGATTGCCGATGCCCAGGGCTCGGTCGATAAGCTCGCCGCGCATGTCACGCGCCTGGATAGCCAGCTCGACCTGCTTGGCGCCCTGGAGCAAGATCTTCCCCACCAACAGGAACTGATCGAAAGCAAGCGGACCTATCTGCAAGAGCTGCGTAGCAACGACCCGCTGTCGCAACGAGCTGTCGCGCATGGCACCCTGATCTACGCCCAAGCCGGCGACCATGTCATCGAGAAGCTGGCACAAGGGCTTGCCGACGGCAGCATTACCCAGTCTGGCCAGCAACCCAATATCGCCGCATTGCAGACCGCATGGCAGGATGTCGTTGCCCAGTTGGCCTGGGATTATGTCCAGAGCGACAACCAGAACCAATCGGTGCCCGCGCCCACTGCCGAGAACAAGAGCACCCATCCAGTCAAGATAGGACAGCAGGCCGTTCTTGTCGCCTTGAGGCATGAGTTGAAGACAGCGCATGTATCGGACGCTATCATCAAGGCGCTGACCCAGGACAAACCGATGCGCGAAGCACAACGCATGGCACTGTCCACCTCAGACCTCTGGCAGCCTGTCGATCGCAAGATGCTGATCATGCGCGATGGCGCCGCTACCGAATACACCAGCAAGATTACCCCCGCCCAGCATTGGAATGCCGACTTCAAGGCAAGGTATACCCATGGCGGCCAACTGCGGGGCGTGACCGCCGCCGACGCGGGCAATGCCGATCACGCGCGCAACCTGAAGGTCAGCGAACTGATGCAAGGCAACACCCGCCTGGCCACTGTGGTGGGACACGGCGTGCTGGACATGTGGAAAATCAAAGACCCCGCCCAGCGCGCGCAGGCCAACACCAATGGCGCCAAGGAAGTCCTGGAACTGGCTGCCGCCAGCAATCCACGCCTGCAAATCCACTTGAACGCCGGTAACGCCATGACGATGACGCATGTCAGCGTCAACCTGATTTCGCCCGATACCCTGCGCAGTACCTGGTTGGTCGCCAAGGCCAAGCCTGACTATGCCGAGAACGACTACACGCAGGCCCAGTTCCGCGCATTCGAGGCACATTCGGGGCCTCGTACCCTGCAAGTCTACAACCCTGGCACCCAGGCGACTGCCGCTGCCAACGTGACGATCGACCCCATTACTTTCTCGTTCGGCATCAACTCGCTGGCTACTTCGTCCACTTCGACGGCAATGCTGGGTGTATGGCGCAACGTGCACGCTCACAATACCGACAATATGATCAAGCTGGTGGGCGACCTGGGCTCGGGCAATCACGGCGCGGTGGGCGCCCGGCCCGGCGGCTTCATTGGCCAGGTCTACGACCAATTGGAAACCGGCAAGGGCCGGGCCGCCGCACCGGCCGACGCACAGAAGCTGGACGGCTTGCAGAAGCAACTGCAAGTGCAGACAGACCTGGTCCGCCAGATGTTCACCAACAAAGCCTACGAGTCGGGCAATGGCGACACGGCCAAGATGGGCCGCGAGATCCTGGCCTTGCAGGCCCTGGCCGAACAAAGCCTGTCCACCCTGGAAGGCCTGCAACTGGGCGGCAACGACATGGCCGCCACCATGTCCAAGGGCTGCAAGAGCGACAAGGACCGCGGCGGCGTCACCGATGTGGAACTGAAATCCAAGCTGATCCTGCAGGACATGGGTGGCGACATGGCGCCCGACGCTCGCCTGGTGGGCGACGACCAGGAGCTTTACTACACCGTCAGCGCCGGCTCCGGCCAGCTGGAGAACCAGCGCTGGAACACCGGCCTGGGCGGCAGCAAAGAGGCCGGCCACTTGCTGGACCGCATTCCCAGCCTGCAAGTACGGCAGTTCCTCGCGGGCCTGGGCGCCTTCGCCAAAGCCTGATCCACGAATCCGCACCTCTTACGAACCAGGAGCACCCGATGTCCCTTACCCACTTCCAGGCCCTCGTACAGCAACTGGGTGCCCGCCTGGGCGCCCCCGACATGCATACCGACGATAGCGGCTACCTGGCGCTGACCATCGATAGCGTCGAAGCCCATTTCCAGTACGAGCCCGATGACGGCATCGTGGTGCTGTTCACCCGCCTGCAAGAAGTCGAGATCGAGCGCGCCGCAGAGATCTACGGCCTGCTGCTGGCCGCCAATCTGTTCTGGCAAGGCACGAACGGCGCCACCTTCAGCATCGACTTCGACACCGGCAAGGTCTTCCTGGCCGACCGCCGCAGGGCAGAAGGCCTGTCCGAACAAGAACTGGAAGACTGGCTGGAAGGCTTCGTGAACATTGCCATCCACTGGCAGCAGCGCCTGGAAACCGCCAATGCGGGTGGAGCGTTGTTCCCGGATGAGTCCCCTGCGGCCAATGGTGCGGCGGACCACGACGGCTTTCCGGGCGTGCGGGTGTAGCCGCTGGCGCGCCAGGCAGGCGGGCTGTGCATCGCCAGCGAAATACAGACCGGCTTTTGCCGCACCGGGCCGCACACCTGGGGCTTCCACCCGCATCGACTTGACCGGCGACGTGCACGGCCACGGCCTGGTGCAAGACTCCGAACGGGCGCTCCCGCACCGAAAAATTAACGCGGCCTTTACGCGGGAACCCCGTTTTTTTACAAGGCTTATATTCCCCCATTCCTATACTGACCCGGTGTCCAACCAACCGGGATCGAGCCGCGTGCGCCGACATGAATGGCGCAACCGGGCCGCCCTTGTCCACAGATGCTGCCGCGACCTGCGCTTTCCGAAGACCACCGCATTCGATCTCTGCCGCAAGGCGAATCCGTACCGCTGAGTGTTTCCCTGATCTTGCGCGTCGACCCGCGCAACGCCTTCCAGGCGCGCCGCCAATTGCATTCATGCATGGCGCCGGCCCCACGAATCGACGTCGTGGCAGACCCCAACGGCCATGGCCAGACCACTTTCATCATCAAGCTGGCGTATCGCGACGTCGATGCCCTGATGCATTACGTCATGACACACCTGCCGACAGCTGAATTCGGCGCCCTGGGCACCCGCCTGGCCACCGGAGCGGCACGATGAACGCCCCGCGCGAAAACGCGCCATCGGCCTGGGCCGGGCTATGGCTGCCGCTGGTCACCCCGTTGCGCGATGGCTATGTCGACATCGCCGCCATGCAAGCCTTGGCGCGCCGCTATGCGCAGGCGGGCGTGTCCGGCTTTGTGCTGTTCGGGTCCACCGGCGAAGGCAACCTGATCTCGATAAAAGAGAAATTCCTGGCCTGCGACGCGGTACGCTCGGCGGCTCCCCACCTGCCTGTCGTGCTGGGGGTGGGCGGGGTCGAACCCATGGGCGTCTTCCAGACGATCCGCAAGCTGGAACGGCTGCAGCCCGCGGGCTGGCTGGTACCCCCGCCCTATTACCTGCGCCCCGCGCCAGACGGCATCGTCTGGCACTACCGGCAGATTGCCTGGGCCACGCGCCTGCCCGTCATCATCTACGACGTTGCCAAGCGCACCGGCACCCAACTGAGCATCGAGTTGATCGAATACCTGTGCGCCCACACCACATGCGTGGCAGTCAAAGAATGTGATGCGCTGGCCCTGGCCGCGCTGAACGCCCGCCAGAAACTGCCCGGCCTGTGCGGCGAAGACACACTGTTCCTGGATCATTTCCTGCAGGGCGGCACCGGCGCCATGGCCGCCGCGGCCCATGTGCGGCCCGACATTTTCATGGCCGTGATGGCCCTGGCCCGAGCCGGCCACCACGATGTGGCGCAGACCTTGTTCGCCACCTTGAAACCCGTGATCCGGTTGCTGTACCAGGAACCGAACCCCGGTCCGATCAAGAAGTACTTGGCATCGGCGGGCCTCATTGCCGATGAGCTGCGGTTGCCCATGACGCCGGCCAGCGAGGGCCTGGCCAGCCGCCTGAAGCAGGCGATAGCCAAGCTGCCGGCCGAACATGAAGTGGCCGGGCTGGTGTCGGTGGCCGGCCAGCGCGCCGATGCGCGGTCCGGCTAAGTCCTGGAAAGCGCCTGGGCACGCGCATACGCGCCCTGAAGCGCACCCGCGACCGCGGCAGGCAACCGGTACTCATCCAGCACCCGCAAGCCTGCCGCCGTCGTGCCCCCTTTCGATGTCACTCGTTCGCGCAACACCGCGAACGGCGTGTCGTCACTGTCGGCCTGCTTCACCGCGCCCGCTGCGGTGCGCAGCACCAGCTCGCGCGCCTGCTCTTTCGAAAAGCCCAAGGCCTCGACCGCGGATTGGTAGCATTCCAGGAAATAAAATACATACCCAGGGCCGCTGCCCGTGGCGGCCGTCACCGCGTCAATACGTTCATCGCAGTCCACCCAGAACGTATGGCCTGTCGCGGCCATCAGGTTTTCCACCCATTGGCGCTCGGGCGGGGTGACGCCCGGCGTCGCAAGCATGCCTAATACGCCAGCACCCACCAGTGCAGGCGTATTAGGCATGACCCGCACAATCCGATCGCTTTGCAGCCTGGCCGCCAGCGTATCCGTGCTGATCCCCGCCACTATGCTCACGTGCAAGGGCGCACCCAGCACCGGCGCCACGGACGCTATTGCAGCGGCCAAGGCCTGGGGCTTGACGGCCCACACCACCACACCCGCTTCGGCCAAGGCAGCAGCGGCCGCGGGCAAGGTTCGGATACCCGTCGAAGCAGCGAGCTTTTGCCGCTGCGCATCATCGGGCTCGACCGCGATGATGCGCTTCGCGTCCCAGCCGGCATGCAGCAGCCCGGCGATCAAGGCGGTGGCCATCTGGCCACCGCCGATAAAACCGATGGCGGGGGCCTCCGGCTCCTGGTCCCCCGCGCGCCTGTCGTCGTCCACGGTCATTCTTGTGCTTGGCATCGTCGCAGCGCTTCTTACTCAGCCTTGATGCCGTTTTCGTCGATCACGACCGCCCACCTGGCATATTCCTTCGTCAGGCGTTCCTTCGCTTCGGCAAGGCTCGTCGGCTGGGGCTGGACCCCCATGAAACCGAACGTCTCGATGGTCTTGGGGGTTTGCAGCGCCTTGACCGCCAGGGTATTCAGTTTTTCCAGCACGTCCTTGGGCGTGCCGGAAGGCACCAGCAAGCTGTAGGTGGACACGACGTCATAGCTTGCCAGGCCCGCTTCCTTCGGTGTGGGCAGCGTGGGCAACGCCGGATTGCGTTCCGCGGTGGTGACCATCAGCCCCTTGATGCGGCCGCTGTCTTTATTGGAAACCACCGTGGGTGCGGTTGCGAACAGCACATCGATCTGTCCGCCCATGAGATCGACGATGGCCGGCCCCGCCCCCCGGTAGGGAACATGCATCGCGCCGCCAGGAACAGGCTTGAAGAACAGTTCCGCGGCGATGTGTTCCAGCGAGCCGACGCCCGTGGAACCATAGCTGAGCTTGTGCGACTTGGCGTAGTCCAGCAGCCCGGCCACGTTATCGACAGGCAGGTGTGGATTCACCATCAGCACCATGGGCTGGATCCCAAGCAGCGTCACCGGCGTGAAATCCTTCTCAAGATCGTAGCCCACCTTCGATCCGTACAAGATGCCGTTGATGCGATATGTGGTCGTGGGAGCAACCAGCAAGGTATATCCGTCGGGCGCGGCTTTCGCGGCAAACGCCGCACCGATGTTGCCCGAGAACCCGCCGCGGTTATCGACGATGACGCTCTGGTCCGAGACTTCGGCCAACTGCGACCCGATCAGCCGGGCGATCGAGTCGGCGCCGCCACCCGGTGGATAGCCGATGACGATGGTAATCGGCCGCGAAGGATAGGCCTGTGCCTGAACGGCCGGCGCCGACAGGCAAAGCACCGTAGCGCCCAGCAGCACGCGGAATGCAGTGAACAGTTTCATGGTTGGACCCCTTGGGTAGTGAATTCCGACGCGTCGTCTTCCACGACGCTGGCGGCAGTTTATACCCAGTTTACTTATTTAAACAATAAGCAAATCTAATATCAGGGGTTTTCCATGACCTTATCCCATGGAGTCAGGCTTCTGATCTGCGGTACCCACTGATGTTTAAGGATGGTCCTGGCAGTGGCGGATATCCGTTCCCATAGCGCGGCGTGCTCATCCTGGTGTGCCACCAGGCGCAAGGTTCGTTGCAGGCCTTCATTGGGCAAGGGCAGGTACTGGTATTCCTCGAGCAAAGGCCGGGTCTTCAGCACGCACAGCGGCGTGGTGATCGCCCAGCCCAGCCCGGCACGCACCATCGCCAGCACGGCATCGGAGGTATCGAATTCGTATTCCCGCTGCAGCGACAAGCCGTGGTGGCGCAAATACAGATCGATCTGGCGGCCAAGAAAGGCGCCGGGACTGTACCGTATGAAGGGCAGCGCGCGCCCCAATTCTTCCAGCCCGCCGCCTGGAACGGAAACCCCTTTCGGGGCAACGATGAAGAACGGCTCTTTGAGCAGGGGCAGATCAAGCAGCTTGGGGGCATCGCCTATATCGTCAGAGGTCACGATCAGGTCGATGCGCTGTTCCATCAAGCCACGGACATCGGTGCCAGAAACCCCCGAGGTCACGGACCACCGGGACGCCATGTTCGCGATTTCGCGCATCAGCACCGGGCCCACCGTACTGGCAAACGAATCGACCATGCCCATGCGCAACAGCGGCAGCTGGGCATTCTGCTGCAGACTGACCAGTTGCTCGAGTTCGCGCGAACGGCGCAACAGCTCGATGGCCCGTTCGTAGAACGTATTGCCGAACAGGGTCAGTTGCATCGGCCGTTTCGAACGATCGATCAGTTGCGCCCCCAGCCCGTTTTCTATGGTGCCGATAGCCTGCGAAACCGCCGATTGGGTCATGCCCAGCCGGTTCGCGGCGTGCGTCATGCCGTCTTCCTGGACGACCGTCACGAAAACCTCGATCAGGCGCAGGTTCAGCCAACTGCGGCCATTGGCCTGCCCCGCATCCGTCTGCGTGGCGGCGGCTTTTGTCGTGGATTTTTTTACAGCGGTCTTCGAGGCAGGCTTGCGCATACTATATTAAATAGCTAATATGTTTAATCATTAAATCTAATTATATAGAGATCGGTTGCCTTGCACATCTGCCGCATGGCGCGATCTTCTGTCGTCTCCATCCGACCCCTAGCGGTTTGTAACTTCACCCTCAGGAATTCGTATGCAAGCCAACCCTATCCTACCAGTGACACAGGCGCTCGCGGACTTTGTAGCCAATTTGACGTGGGAAAAGCTGCCGGCCGCCGTGCAGGAAGAAGGCCGCCTGGCCATTGCCGATACCATCGGCGGCGCGATCGCCGCCGTGGACGAGCCGGTGACCCGCACCGTGCTGGCCATTATCGAAGGCGAACCAGGCCCCAGCGCAATCTGGGGAACCACCTTGCGCACCACCCCGCGCAATGCCGCCCTGGTCAATGGCGCCATGGCGCACGCCCACGATATCGACGACACCAATCCGTCGATGCGCGGCCACCCCTCGTGCCCGGTCGTGCCCGCCCTCTTCGCGCTGGCTGCCAAGTCGGGCTCCACGGGCCAGGAACTGGTCACCGCCTATGTGGCGGGGGTGGAGGTCGCCACCAAGCTCGGGCGCGCCGTCAACATGACGCACTACAACAAAGGCTGGCACACCACCTTGACGCTGGGAACGCTGGGCGCCGCGGCTGCTTGCGCCAACCTGCTCAAACTGGACGCGGACAAGACCGCTATTGCCCTGGCCATCGCCGGCTCGCGCGCGGGCGGGCTGGTCGCCAACTTCGGCACCATGACCAAGCCCGTGCACGCCGGCTTCGCGGCCGAAGGCGGCGTGACGGCGGCGCTGCTGGCACAGGCCGGCACCACCGCCAACCCTGCCGCGCTCGAGGCCGAGAACGGCTTCTTCGACCTGTTCGTCGGCCTGGACAAAGTCGAGCCGGCCCTGGCCCTGGAGGCACTGAACGAACGCTTCGACCTGGTCGACCCGGGCAACATCTATAAGCAATACCCGACGTGCTCGTTGACGCATTGCGCCATCGACATGCTGCTCGACGGGCTGGCCGATGGCACGATCAAGACAGACCAGATCGAATCCATCGAATGCGCGGTGGGTTATCGCTGCGAAAGCACGCTGCCCTATCACGACGCCCGCACCGGCCTGCAGGGCAAGTTCAGCATGGAATACTGCCTGGCCGCGGCCCTGGCCTACGGCCAGGTCACATTTGCCGAGTTCGAGGACAGCAAGGTCCTGGCGCCGGCCATCGCCGACATCCACCAGAAGATCAAGCTGTACACCCACCCCGACCTGACCACGCCCGAATCCGTACCCGACGATTTCACGGACATCGTCATCAAGCATCGCGACGGCTCGGTGTTCCATGGCCGCGAACAAAAAGCCAAGGGCGATCCGGCCAAGCGCTGGACGCTGGAACAGTTCAAGGCCAAGTTCGTCCAGTGTTGCGCACCGATACTGGGCACCGAGCAAGCCGGCAAGCTGTGGGATGACCTGCATCGCCTAGATGCGTTGCCCACGGGCACGCTGAAGCCCCTGATCTGACCCGGCCGGCTCGCGAACCCATCGTTTCGTTTCCCCCATTACTGAAGGAACACCCCATGCCAGCCTACCCCGTCGAAGGCGTCACCGAGACCTTGAGCATCGACGTCAAAGACAAGGTCGCCGTTCTTACCCTGGATCGCCCCCAGGTGCTGAACGCGCTGAACCACCAGCAGCGCAGCAATCTGGAAGCCGCCTTCAGGGCGCTGGACGCCGACGTAGCAGTTCGCGTCATCGTGCTGCAAGGCAAGGGCCGCGCATTTTGCGCCGGCCAGGACCAGAAAGAAAGCGCCGCCATGGACGCGGCAGGCGCGCACCGTCGCATCGAAGGGTATGCGTCTCTGTATACCCTGATGCGCAGCCTGAGCAAGCCCATCATCGCCCGCATCCAGGGCTACGCAACAGGCGCCGGCCTGCAGCTTGCGCTGCTGTCCGACCTGCGTATCGCATCGACCGACGCCAAGCTGGGCATGACCGAACTGAACGTCGGGTCCGCCGCCATCATGGGTAGCGCGTTCCTGCTGCCGCTGATCGGCGAGGCCGAAATGCGCCGCCTGGTGATGATGTCGGAATTCGTGCCGGCCGAGAAAGCACTATCGATGAAGCTGTTGCACGAAGTCTTGCCGGCCGACGAGCTGGACGCACGCGTGATGGCGATCGCCACCAAGATGGCAGGCTGGCCGCCGCTGGGCATTGCGCTGACCAAAGAATGGTGGCGCAAGATGGGCGACGAGCTGTTCTTTGCCGCCATGGACCAGGCCCGCGAGTCGCACGCGAAGAACTTCGCCGCCGGCGGCCTATCCCACGGCGCCAAGAAATTCCTTGAGCGCGAAAGGGGTTGAACATGGCGCAGCTTCCCCTGAACGGCGTCCGCATCCTGGACCTGACCCAAGCTTTGGCAGGCCCGTTCGCCACCATGATCCTGGCGGACATGGGGGCCGAAGTCATCAAGATCGAGTCCCCTTCGGGCGACTTGACCCGCACGACGCCTCCGCACATTGTGCAGGGCACGTCGCTGTATTTCCTGACGAACAACCGCAACAAGCGCGGCATGATGCTCGACCTGAAAGAGGCCGGCGCGCTGGCGGCGTTCTACGATCTGTGCAAGGTCGCCGATGTGGTCATCTACAACTTCAGCGAAGGCGTGGTCGACCGCCTGAAGATCGATCCCGACACCCTGCGCGCCATCAATCCCGAACTGATCGTCTGCAACATGACGGGCTACGGCCGCAAGGGCCCGGATGCGCGCCGCCGCGCGGTCGATCCAATCATCCAGTCGCTGGCCGGCGCGGTCAGCATCACGGGCTTCCCGGGCGGCGAACCGGTTCGTGCCGGAGTTCCGTCGGCCGACCTTTCCACCGGCCTGTACGCCGCCATCGGGGTGCTTGCCGCGCTGCATGGCCGCTCGCAGACCGGAACGGGCAGCAGCGTAGAGGCCAGCCTGTTCCACTCGCAATTGAGCCTGCTTAACTACATGGCATCGTATTGCGCTTATTCGGGCGAAGTGCCGCAGCCCGTGGGCTCGGGCCATCCCGGCACGGTGCCCTCGCAAGTCTTCAAGACCGCCGATGGCTGGATCACGATCGACGCCGGGTTCGACCGGCATTTCCAGACACTGTGCCAAATCCTGGAGCAGGAAAGCCTTGCCCGGGATCCCCGCTTCATCTCGCGCCAGACGCGTGCCCAGAATCGCGGCGAATTGCTGCCGGTCATTATTGCGGAAATCGAAAAGCGCACCACGGCCGCATGGGTCCGCATCCTGGACGAGGCAGGCATCCCTTGCGGCAAGGTGAACAACGTCAGGGAAGCGCTGGAGTCCCCGCAAAGCACCGCCTACCATGCGCTGCGAGACATCGAGTATCGCGGCGAAACCGTCAAGGTACTGGCCACGCCAGTGTGGTTCGACGATGAGTGCCAGCACCCCGTCACCCGCCCGCCCGAGCTTGGCGAGCATACGTCGGAAATCCTGCGGTCTTTGCTGGGCTACGACGAAGAACGCATCCGCGCGGCGACACAGGTGTCCACGACCTGAGCCTTGCAGCGCGCAGGGCGCAAGCCCTGCGCAGCCTTCAATACATCGACTCGCCACCGTTCAGGTGGATAAGCTGGCCGGTCACATAGCTGGTCTGGGCAGCCAGGTACAGGCAGCAGTCCGCAACGTCGTCGGCATTGCCCAGGCGGCGCAGGGGCATGGTTTTCACAGCCTCTGCCCATAGCGCACGATAGTTCGGGTAGTTTGCTTCGTCGCGTATCGTGTCCATCTTGCCCGGGGCAATGGTGTTGGCGGTGACGTTGTATTCGCCGAACTCCACGGCAATCGCCTTGGCCAGCGAATGCAGGCCGGCCTTGGCCGTGACGTTGTGCGCCCGATTGGCGTAGGTGAAGAAGCCATCCCGTCCAGAAATATGGATGATCCGCCCCCACCGCTTATCGCGCATGGACGGCAGCACGGCGCGCGCCAGATAAAAGGCGGAACTCAGGCTGGTTTCGATCACGCGCCGCCAGTCTTCGACCGTGATATCCAGAAACGCCTGGCGCGGGCGCAAGCCCACATTGGACACCGCGATATCCACCGAGCCAAAGCGCTGCAAAGCCTGGTCCACCATGGCCTGCACCTGGTCGGGCTGCGTGACGTCGGCCAAGGCGCACAGCGCCTGCGCTCCCAGCGCCTGGACCTCGGCTGCCACGCTGCGCAGCGCATCCATGTCGCGGTGCCCGTTGAGCACCACATTGGCCCCCTGGCGCGCGAACCCCAGCGCGATACCGCGGCCCAGATTGCGCCCCGATCCCGTCACGAGCACCGTGCGGCCTTGCAAAGATAGATGGGTCGTTGCCATGTTCCCTTCCTGAATATGCCTTGAGCCGCCTGGATGCGCGGCGGCCTCTACCGCAGAGGCCTGATTAATTATATCTAATACAATATATTAGCAATAACTAATTATAAGCAAAATCAGGTAGCCGCAGCCGTTTCGAAGAAGCCGCGCAGAGCCCGCCTGGCAATCAGTAGCTGACCCCCGCCGCCCGCAGCTGCGAGGCGGTATGCCGCAGTTCCGGCAGGAATTCGCGCACTGCCGTGGCCTGGTCAAAACTGCCCGCCGGCAGGCTGACGTTGATGGCCGCGATGACGGCCCCGTCTTTGTCGCGTACCGGCACGCCCAGCCCGGCGATGGATTCGTCGAGCTCGCCGTCGATCCAGGCATAGCCCTGTTCGCGTACCAGTTCGATGGCGGCCTTCAGACGCGCGCGGTCCACCACCGTGGCACCGGTCAGTTTCTTCAGCGTGGCGTTGGCCAGGTAGGCATCCAGCGCCGTGTCGTCCAGCCCTGCCAGCAGCACCCGCCCCATCGACACCGCATGCGCCGGCAGCCGGCTGCCCAGCGACGGGCTCATGGGCAAGATGCGCCGCGTGTGCAAGCGCTGCACGTAGACGATGTCTTCCTCGTCCAGCACCGATACCGCGCATGACTGCCCGATGCGCGCGCACAGCTCTTCCAGCGCCAATTGCGCCTGCCGCCAGTACGGCAGCGAATACAGGTACGACAGCCCCAGCCGCAGCACCTTGGGGGTCAGCCAGTAGTACTTGCCGTCGGTCTTCACAAACGACAGATCGATCAGCGTCAGCAAAAAGCGCCGCACCGCCGTGCGCGGCAAATCGACCGCGTCGGCCACGTCGCCCAGGGTTTGCCGGGCGGCGCCCTGCCCCATGGCTTCAATGATTTTCAGCCCGCGCGCAAAGGTGCGAACAAAAGATTCGCTTTCTGGTGTTGCCATGCCTTACTCCCGCCGTGTGCTTGACACGACATTGAACGGCCCGCAGAATGACCATAAAGCGGATGTTTATATCCGCTAAGCGGTCATTGTAGCACGATGCCCCGATTTATCAACCGCCCCGTCAACCCTAGCCCGCCACCATGACAGAAACCACTTTCGAAACCGATTTCTGGAAAGACGACCCATCGCGCAAGATCTGGGACGACATCATTCCCGGCCAGCCGCGCAAGACCATTCCCTACACCCTGACCCTGGACGCCATCCAGAAATACTGCCGGGTGGTGGGCGACATGCATCCGCTGTATTTCGACGAGGAATACGCGCGCAATTCGCCCTACAAGGGCCTGATCGCGCCGCCGGCCATCCACATCCTGCTGATGTTCTCGTGTACCCCCGCCGATGACTGGATGCGCAGCCCCGGCACCGTCAATGCCGGCCAGTCCTGGAGCTACAACATTCCCGCCCGCCCCGGCGACGTCATCCGCCTGCAAGCCCGCGCGCTGGACAAGTTCATCAAGAAAGACCGCCTGTTCGCCGTGCACGACAACGTGTTCTTCAACCAGCACGACGAGGTCATCTGCAGTGGCCGCGGCTGGACCATCCGCCCCGTATAACCGCAGCGCGCACCAGGAACCACATTCATGAACCCCGCATTCGACACCTTGAAAACCGGCCAGCAGATCGACGGCACGCCGTTTTCGCCCACCCGCGAATCCATACGCGAATTCTGCGCAGCCTCGCTGGACTTCAACCCCCTGCACCTGGACGACAACTACATGCAGGGCAACTTCGGCAAGACCAATTTCGGCGGCATCATCATGCACGGCATGAACAACTTCGGCGTCATTGCCAAGATGCTGACCGACTGGCTGTACCCGCAAGGCGGCGTGCAGCGCCGCCTGGAAACCCGCTGGAAGGCACCGGTGAAACCGGGCGACACCATCACCCCCCGCGCCACCATCACCGCCACCCGCAAGACCGAGAAAAGCCAGTGGGTCACGCTGGACGTGCACGTCACCAACCAGCGCGGCGAAACCGTGGCCGTGGGCGAAGCCATGGTCGAGTTTCCCGGCTGATCGCACAAGCAGCAAAGACGTCCCACCCGCACAACAACACAAAACAGGAGACAACCATGCAAGCATGGATACACGCGGCAGCCACCGCCACCCTGGCCCTGGCCGCGGCCGTCGCGGTCCCCGCGGCCCAGGCCCAGCAACCCTACCCTACCCGCAGCGTCACCCTGGTGGTGCCCTTCCCGCCCGGCGGCACCACCGACATCCTGGCCCGCCTGCTGGCCAACGAGCTCGGCCAGCAATGGAAGCAGACCGTCGTCGTGGAAAACAAGCCCGGCGCCAGCGGCACCATCTTTTCCGAACAGCTGGCCCGCACCGAACCCGACGGCTACACCCTGATGCTGACGGCCACGCATCATGTCATCAACCCCAGCCTGTACAAGAACCTGCGCTACGACACGCGCACAGACTTCACGCCTATCGCCGAAGTGGCGGCGGTGCCCAACGTGCTGGTGGTCAACCCGAAGTTCCCCGCCACCACCGCGCAGGAACTGATCGCCTATGCCCGCGCCAACCCCGGCAAGGTGAACTTCGGCTCGGCCGGCACCGGCGGCGCCAACCACTTGTCGGGCGAACTGTTCAAGTCCATGACCGGCATCGACATGGTCCACATCCCCTACAAGGGCGCCGCCCCGGCCTTGAACGATTTGCTGGGCGGCCAGATTCCGGTGATGTTCGATTCCGTGCCCGGTGTGCTGCAGCACATCCAGGCCGGCAAGCTGCGCGCGCTGGGCGTCACGTCGCCGAAGCGCTCGCCGGCGCTGCCCGACGTACCCACCCTTGACGAGGCCGGCGTCAAGGGTTTCGAAGCCATGGCCTGGTTCGGCCTGTACGCGCCCGGCAAAATGCAGCCCGCCCTGGCCAGGCAAATATCCACCGACGTGCTCACCGCCCTGCAAAGCGCGCAGATCAAGCAGCAATTCAGCAAGCAAGGCGCCGAGCCCGGCACCATGACCCAGCCCGAGTTTGCCCGGTACGTGAACGCCGAGATCGACAAATGGGCCAAGGTCATCGCCGACGCCCACATCAGCATCCAATAAGGGAAACCCGCAACATGCCGGACGCAGCAACCGCCCTCGCCACGCCCGGCGCCCTGTCGCACATCAGGGTGCTGGACTTGTCCCGCATCCTGGCCGGGCCCTGGTGCACCCAGAACCTGGCCGACCTGGGCGCCGAGGTCATCAAGGTCGAGCGCCCCGGCAGCGGCGACGACACCCGCGCCTGGGGGCCGCCCTGGACCAAAGATGCGGCAGGCCATGACGCGGCCGACTCCACCTACTACGCCGCCGCCAACCGCGGCAAGAAGTCGGTCACCATCGACATCGCCAGCCCCGACGGCCAGCACCTGGTACGCGAACTGGCCGCCCGCAGCGATGTAGTGGTGGAAAACTACAAGATCGGCGACCTGAAACGCTACGGCCTGGACTACGACAGCCTGCGTGAAATCAATCCGGGCCTGGTGTACTGCTCTATTACCGGCTACGGGCAAAGCGGCCCCAGCGCCCACAAGCCCGGCTACGACTTCGTCTTCCAGGCCATCGGCGGCCTGATGAGCATTACCGGCGAGAACGACAGCCTGCCTGGCGGGGGGCCCCAGAAAACCGGCATCGCCATCGCCGACGTCATCACCGGCATGTATGCCACCATCGCCATCCTGGCGGCGTTGAACCACCGCGGCGAATCCGGCCAGGGGCAATACATCGACATGGCCTTGCTGGACTGCATCGTGGCCCTGGGCGGCAACCAGGTCACCGGCTACTTCGCCAACGGCAAAATTCCGCATCGCTATGGCAACGCACATGCCAGCCTGGTGCCCTATCAAGTGTTCACCGTGGCCGACGGCGAAATCGTCGTGGCCGTGGGCAACGACGTGCAGTGGCAACGCTACTGCGAAGCCATCGAACGGCCCGACATCGCGGCCGACCCACGCTGGACCAGAGTCAAGGGCCGCATTGTCGGCCGCAACGAACTGGTGCCCGAACTGGCCCGCGCCATGCTGACCCGCGGCGCCGATGACTGGATCATCCGCCTGGAAGCCGCGGACGTACCCTGCGGGCGCATCAACGACTACGAGCAAGTATTCCAGGATCCGCAGGTGCAATACCGCGGCCTGCGCGTGGACATGCCCAAGGCCGGCGGCGGTGTCGTATCCACTATTGCCAGCCCGCTGCGGCTGTGCGGCACGCCGGTGAAATACGAACTGCCCCCGCCCGAGGTCGGCGACAGTACCGATTATGTGCTGGGGCAACTGCTGGGATACGGCCAGCAAGACATCCAGGCCCTGAAACAGAAAAAAGTGGTTTAAGGGACGGCGATTTTCAGGGATATGATGTGCTGTCCTCACTCGACGCACATTCCCATGCCTTGCCTTCGCATCCACCTGGTCTCGCCCCTGATCTTGGGATGCGCCACCCTGTTCCTGCCGCCCGGTGCCCAGGCCGCCCCCCAACTGCTGCACAGCGAACCCTCGCAGTTCGGCAAGGTCCTGGTCTTTGAAGAAAACGGCGAACGCTGCATGAACTTCAACACCATGGTCGACCTAGGCCGGCAGACCTGCCTGGATATCGCCAAACCCGACAACCTGGTCTTCAGCTACACCCGCATGATGATCAGCTCGCTGTATGTAAAGCCTGATCCCAAGACTGTGCTGATCGTCGGCCTGGGCGGCGCGACCTTGCAGAAGACCTTGGCGAAGCTGCTGCCGGATGCCGTGATCGATACGGTGGAGATCGACCCGGCCGTAGGCAAAGTGGCAGAAAAGTACTTTGGCTACCGACCGGGACCGCGGCAGCGATTGTTCGTCGAGGATGGGCGCGCGTACATCGAGCGGGCGCATCGCGAAGGCCGGCAGTACGACATGGTGATGCTGGATGCCTTTGATGTGGACTACATTCCCGAGCACCTGATGACGCTGGAATTCCTGCAGCATGTGAAGGCAATACTGGCGCCCGGCGGAATTGTGGTGGCGAATACGTTCACCAACAGCGAACTGTATGAGCGGGAATCGGCCACTTATGCGGCGGTGTTCGGACAGTTCTTCAACCTGCGCGAGGGCAATCGGGTAATTGTGGCCGGACGGGGCACGCTACCCGACGAAAAAACGATTGCCGACAACGCGAACAAACTGGCGCAGCGGCTTGAACGCCTGGGTATCGACCAGGATCGCGCCCTGCAACGATTCACCCGGACCGAAAACGCAACGACGGCCGCAAAAGTCCTTCAAGACTAGCCCCCTGGCAAGGAGCCGGCCCCCCACATTTCCTTCTACACCGGAAATGCCTGATCGGCCTGCACCCGGTTGCGCAGGATACCCACGCCACTGACCTCGACTTCGACCGTATCGCCCACTGCCAGGTACCGTGGCGGCTTGCGCGCCATGCCGACGCCACCCGGCGTGCCGGTCACGATGACATCCCCTGGCGCCAGGGGCAGCATGGTCGAGCAGTACGCAATAAGCTCGCCAATACCAAAGATCATCAGGCTCGTATCCGAGTGCTGCATGACCTCGCCATTCAGCCGGGTCGTCAACTGCAGCGGTTCGCGGCGCGGATCGAGTTCGTCGGCGGTGGTCATCCAGGGGCCAAAGCCGCCGGTGGCCAGGAAATTCTTGCCGGGCCCCCACTGCGACGTATGCATCTGCCAGTCGCGCACCGAACCGTCGTTGTAGCAGGCATAGCCGGCCACATGGGACCATGCCTCGGCCACGGCAATGCGCCGGCCGGCCTTGCCGATGACCACCGCCACTTCGCACTCATAGTCGAGCTGAGCCGATTCACGCGGCATCAGCATGGCTTGATCATGGCCGACCTGGGACGCCGCGTAGCGCAGGAACACGGTTGGATGCGCGGCGCGCGCGATGCGGGTCTCTTCCAGATGGTCCGCATAGTTCACGCCGATGCAGAAGATTTTCTCGGCATCGGGGACCACCGGCAAATACGCGACTTCGGCCAGGCTCGCGTCGACGCGGCCGGCCTGGACATGCTCCCGGGCAATGGCCAGGCCATCGGGCTCGGCAAGCAGCTTGCGCAGCGTGGCATAGCGCGGGCCCAGGCGGGCGCCCAGGTCTATGACGGCATCGCCGCTTATCGCGCCATAGGTGTCGCGACCGGCGATTCGGAATGATCCAAGTTTCACAATGTGGTCCTTCGCGTTTGCAGCAGTGGCATGTGGACGACGCCTCAACGAGGCTTCAACCCCAGAGTGGCGGCAATGGCATTACGCTGCATCTGAGAGCTGCCCGCGCCCACGGTGGTGCTGCAGGAATCGCGGAAATGGCGCTGCATCTCGAATTCCATGCTGTACCCATAGGCCCCCATGATCTGCATGCCCCGGCGCGCCACGGCGGCATAGGTTTCCGACCCGTAGAGCTTGGCCATCGAGACGTCCTTCGTGGCATCGGCCCCGCGCGTGATGGTGGCGGTGGCACGGTCAACCAGCAAGCGGGCAGCGTCGACCTCGGTCTGCATGTCGGCCAGCATATGGGCAATGACCTGAAAATCCCCGATCGGGCGGCCGAACTGCTCGCGCTGCCTGGCGTAGTCCAGGGCCAGGTCCATCACCTTCTGCGCCGATCCCACATACCCGGCAGAAGTCAGCAGGCGTTCGGTCTGCAGGCAGGCAAGCAAGCCTGCCCATCCCGCGTCCAGCGGGCCCACCAGGTTTTCATCGGGCACGAACACATCGGTGAAAAAGACTTCGTAGGTGCCGGTGGCACGCCTGCCCAGCATGTCGAGCTTGCGGCATTCCACGCCCTGGGTATCGTTGGGCACCAGGAACATGGACATCCCCTTGCGCGGCGCGACATCGCCGTTGGTGCGCGCCAGTACCTGCAGCACATTGCCGCGCGACCCCGCCGCCGTGTTCCAGAGCTTCTGGCCGTTGAGCACCCACCCACCCTCGGCCCGGCGCGCGAAGGTCTTGATCGCGCTGACGTCGGAACCCGCCGACGGCTCGCTGATGCTGGTGGACAGGCGTAGCCGGCCGTCCATCAGCGCAGGCAGGAATTCCTGCTTCTGCGCCTCGGAGCCGATCTTCAACAGCGTCATCGCCGTATACAACGGCACGCTGTAGGCGGTGTAGACGTCATAGCTCCAGTAAGCCAGGTCTTGGGAAATCAGCACCAGGTCGCGCAGGCCGCCGCCCAGGCCGCCATATTCCTCGGGAAAGCCGATGCGGAACAGGCCAAGCTCGATCCAGGCGTCATAGATCTCGTAGGGGTACTGCGCATCGCGATCGATGCGTGCCAGGTATTCGGGCGTGGCCAGCTTGCTCATCACCCGGTGCAGGCTCTGGCGGTAGAGTCGTTGCTCTTCGGTTTGGTCTTCGGCGATCGTTGAATCCCAGTTCATGCTCAAGCTCCCGCATCGGCTGCCAGGCCGGCCGCTTCGATGCCGGCAATTGCGCAGACCTCGTCGTTCTCGGCAGAATCGCCGCTGATTCCAACCGCGCCCAATAGCGCGCCCCGCGCATCCCGGACCAGGACACTGCCGCGCACCGGCACCATGCCCCCCTGCGACACGGTGCCCAGGCTCTGGAAAAACGCCGGGTTGGCTGCGGCGCGGCGAGCCAGGTCGCGCCCGCCCACGCCCATGCCCAACGCCCCGCGGGCCTTGGCGATGGCGATGTCGCCGCGCAGCATGCTGGTGCCGTCATCGGCACGGAACACCTTCAGGCAGGCACGGGCGTCCAGCACCGCCACAGCCAGCGGGGCAAAGCCATGCCGGCGAGCGGCCGCCAGCGCCTCGCTGGCGATCTTGTCGGCCTGCGGCAAACCGAGGTCGCTTGGATGGGTAGTCAAGATGGGTCTCCTGGGTAAGCAATCAATTGACGGCGCGCTGCCGCTTGCCCCAAAAGGGCTTGCGCAAAGCGCCTTTGTCTATCTTCTGCACGTGCTGCAGGCGCGGCAGCGCGTCCAGGAACTGGATCGACCGTGGTTTCTTGTAGCTGGCAATCAGCGAACGGCAATGATCGATCAGCGCCTGCCCCGACACTGGCGCGGCGTCCGGACGCAGCACCACGCAGGCATGCACGGCCTCGCCCCACTGCGCATCGGGAATGCCGATGACCGCGGCCTCGAGCACCGCCGGATGGCGCTCCAGCGCTCGCTCGACTTCCGAGCTGTAGATGTTCTCGCCGCCGGACACGATCATGTCCTTCATGCGGTCCATGATGTAAAGGAAGTTCTCGGCGTCCAGGCGGCCGATGTCGCCCGTACGCAGCCAGCCGTCGACCAAGGCCTGGCCGGTCAGTGCCGGATTGTTCCAGTAACCGCTCATCAAGGCCGGCGAACGCAGCCATATCTCGCCTGCCTCATCCTGGCTGCAGGCGCTGCCATCGGCGCGCCGTATCTCGATGTCGCATCCCAGATGGGCCTGGCCCGCCGAGCGCAGCCGCTCTTTGCCTATGCCGGCCTGGGCATCGGCATGGATGTACTTGTGCAATACCGACGCGATGCCGCAAGCCTCGGTAAGCGCGTAGTACTGCAGCAAACGGCCGCCGAAGGCGTCCATTGCCCGGCTCTGGGTGTCGTCGGGAATGGGCGAAGAGGCATACTTGGCCGATTCCACTGCACTGAAGTCCAAGTCTTGCCCTTCCATCGCGTCCAGGATGGAACGCAACATGGTGGGCGCAAAATGAATGTCGGTAATCTTGCCCGATGCCAGCTCGCGCACTACCTGCGCGGCATCGAAGCGGCGGTGCAGCACCAGTTTTCCGCCATGCACCACGTACCCCATGCGCTGGGCGGTAGCACCGACATGGAACAAGGGCATGATCACGATCTGGGCACTGTCGGGCCGCACACCCGCGGGCGCGGCCAGCAGGCGCCCGGCCTCGACGAGCGCGCCGTGGCTCAGGACCACGCCCTTGGGCTTGCCGGTAGATCCGCTGGTGTAGATGATGTAGGCCGGGTCTTGCGCACCCGGCCCCACCGCGGGAACCTGTGCCGGGGCCTCTGCGACCGCCGCCTCGAATGCCTGCTCTCCGCGATTGGGCGCGGCGCCGATCAGCAGCAGCGCCGTCTCGCCGGCAGCCTGCCGGATGACGCGGGCCGACCTGGCAAATTCGCTGTCGGCAACGAGCACACGTGGCGCACAATCGGCGACGATACCGGCCAGTTCGGCATCGGCCAGCCTATGGTTCAGGGGCACGGCTATGAACCCGAACAGTTCGCAGGCGCACAGGGCCTGCAGCATCTCGATGGAGTTGCGCGCCAGCACCGCGACCCGCTCGCCGGGTGCGGCACCAAGCCGCGCCATGGCGTTGCCCGCCTGCGCAGCGGCGCGCAGCAATTCGGCATGCGATGCCGTGGCACCGTCGCATTCCAGCGCCGTTCGATGCGCGTACAGAGCGGCATTGCGGCGCAGCAGCGCGCCAATATTCTTCGCGTTGTTCACTACGGTTCGTCCCTGCAAGAAGATAAGGTATCGGCGTCGCGCGCAATGGCCGCGGCCAGGGCCAGCGCCTCGGCGACCACATCGCCATCCACCAACTGGCTGACCAGCCCCCAGCGCCAGGCTTGCCGCGCATCGAACGGCTTGCCCGTCAAGGCCGCATAGCTGGCCGCCCGTACCGGCAACGCGCCGCGCAGCGACTTGGCGATGGGCCCGCCAGGCACGAAACCGAAATTGATCTCGGGCATGCCGAAGACGGCATCGGGCGCGGCCAGCACGACGTCGGAACATTCCAGAATGGGCAGGGCCCCGCCCAGGCAATAGCCCCGCACTGCCGAAATGACCGGGCAGGCCACCCGGCGCAATAGCCGCGCGCGCCATTCGTCAGTGGCTGCACGTGCCCGGCGCAGTTCATCCGCGCTTCGATCGGAGTGGTCGAAGAAATCCTTCATGTCCATACCGGCGCAGAAATGTTGTCCGACACCGTGGAACACAATGGCACGCAGTGCGTTATCGGCCACCGCAGCGCGCAGCGTGGCGGCCAGCGCCAGCGTGGTTTCCACGCCGATGGCGTTGCGCTTGGCCGGCCTGTTCAGGCCTATGGCCAGGACACCGTCCAGCCATTGCAGGGCCAGCGCATCGCCGCCAACATAGCGTGCCGGCAAGGCCGCTGCCGCCTCACGCGTCATCGCCGCCCCGGTGCGTGCCCAACCCGGGACGGGTCTTGCCTTGCAGGAAACTTGCCACCGATTCGGCACGCGAACCGGGCCCGTGCTGCAGCATCTTCAGCTCGGCGAACTTGGCCGCGTTGTAGTCCAGGGCGGCGTCCCACGTCATGCTCTCGACATGCCGCAGGCTTTCTTTGGTGAATCGCAGTGCCACGGGATCCTTGCCGGCCAGTTCGCGCGCCAGCTGGTTGGCCTCGTCGTGCAATCGTGCCGCGGGCACCGCGCAGGTAATGATGCCCGTGCGCTCGGCTTCGGGGCCGTCGAAGGTTCGGCCCGACAGCGCGTAGTAGCTGGCCGATCGCGCAGTCATGGTGCGCGAGATGGCCTTGGCAACCGGCCCCGCGGGAAAGTGGCCGAAGTTGATTTCGGACAGCGCGAACTTGGTGTCGTCGGCCGCCAGCACAATGTCGCACGCCTCGATAATGCCGAAGGCGCCGCCGAAGCAGAAGCCGTGCACCACCGCGATCGTGGGTTGCGGCAGATTGCGCAGCAGGCGCACTCGCCAATGATTGGCTGCCTCGCGCGCGGCGCGCAGTTCCGCTTCGCCACGCTGGCTGGCATCGAAGAAGTCCTTGATGTCCATGCCGGCGCAAAAGCCGTCACCCTCGCCTGATATAATCACGACCCTGACGCGGTCGTCTTCCGCCACCGCTTCAAGCAGCCGCACCATTTCCCAGGTCAGCTCTACGCTCATGGCATTGCGCTTCTGCGGGCGATTCAGCGTGATGGCAAGAATGCCCTGGTCCAGCCGGGTCTTCAAATACTGAAAATCTTCCGGCAGTGTCGTTGCCTGGTCTGAATGGGGCACCAATGTCTCCTTCGAATTCCGAGCGGTCTTGCTGCGGTAACAAGATGATCGGGGTTTCGCGCGAAGCTGCCCATATCGGTACTTGAATTGCGAGGATGTGCTGTCATGGATATTCCGCGGCTTGATGCCTGGTCGCTGCATTGCTTTGCCGTACTGGTACGCGAAAGCAATGTCACACGTGCCGGCGCGGCGCTCGACCTGTCCCAGCCCGCCGCCAGCGCCATCCTCGCGCGGCTGCGCGACACATTCCAGGACCCCATCCTGGTGAAGTCCTCGTCGGGCATGGTGCCCACGCCCAAGGCGATCGAGATCGCCGCGCGCGCCGAACGTCTACTGGAAGAAATGCGCGAATTGCTGCGGCCGGCAGAGCCCGCGTTCGACCCTTCCCGCTTCAGCGGCGCGGTATCCTTCGCGGCCGCCGACGTCGTGCGGCTGCTGGTCCTGCCCCGGATCATGCAAGCGCTGCAGCGCGAAGCGCCCGGCTTGTCCATCGACACACACCACGCCGATCGAATCCGTATCCACGAGAAGCTGGAACGGGCCGACGTCGACCTTGGACTGGGCCCGCAAGTCGTGTCCACGGGCCGCCTGCACTATCGCGAGATCTGGTGCGACGAACCCGCAGTCCTTACCCGCGCCGGCACCGCAGCGGCACGCGCACAACTCGACCCCGCCGGCTTCGCCGCGTTGGGGCATATTCGGGTGGTGCCCAGCCGGCCGAGCTACTTCGACGAAGTACTGGACAAGGAACTGGCCGCCGCGGGGCTGCGCCGTCGGCTGGCGATGTCGGAACGCAGCTTCCTGATGCTGCCCAGCCTGATCGAGGCGACCGAGCTGGTGGCCGTGGTGCCGCAGCGTTTCGCCCGCTACGCCTGCGAACGCCACGGCCTGGAAATGTTCGCGCCGCCGCTGCCGATAGGCACCATCAGCCTGGGGCTGTACTGGCACGAGCGCACCCACCGCGAACCCCTGTTCCGCTGGTTGCGGTGGCGTATTGCAGAACTGGCCGGCGCCACCGGCACGGCGGCGCCGTCAGCGTAACGACGGCCGCAGCGAAACGCCGCCCCTCAAGCGTCTGCGCCGGCTCATGTCAGGCGGTCCTGCAGCGCATTCACGCGCGCTTTCCACAGTGCCATGTCGTCGGTCAGAAACCGGGGGAACGCGGACGGGTCGACCGACGGCACCTCGTAGCCGCTCGGTTCGATCGCGCGCGACCGGTATTCCGGCGACTGGACGATGTCCCAGATATCCCGGCGCAGCTGCGCCTGAATGGCGTCCGACGTACCCGCCTTCATGACCACGCCGAACCAGCCGCGCGCATCGAAATCGGGCATGTCCGCTTCGGCGAACGTGGGCACATCAGGCAGGTCGGGGCTGCGCGCGTCGCCGGAATACGCCAGCGCGCGCAGCCGGCCATCCTTGATATAGGGCAGCGGCGCCGACGGGGCCGAGATCATGGCTTGCACGTGGCCGGCAACCAGGTCGACCAAGGCCGGCGCAACGCCCTTGTAGGGAATATGCGTAGTCTGGATCCCGGCCTGCCGGCTAAGAATCTCCATCATCATGTGGGGCTGGCTGCCTACGCCGAACGACGCGTAGTTCACCTTGCCAGGGTTGGCCTTGGCATAGGCGATGAATTCGCGCAGGGTCTTCACGGGAAGGCTGGGCGCGACGCTGAGCACCGAGCCGTACTGGCCCAGCACCGAAATGGGCGTGAAATCCCGCCCCGCATCGTAAGGCATGGTCACCTTGGTAATAGGCGCGATGGCGGGGGCCAGCGACAGGCCCGCCTCGTTGGCAAGCAGCAGCGAATAGCCGTCGGCGGGCGCCCTGGCCACGTTCTCGGCACCTATCATCGTATTGGCGCCGGGCCGGTTCTCGACGATGACCGGCTGCCCCAGCTTGGCCGACAATTGCTCGGCCAGCGGGCGGGCCAGGTTGTCGGCGGCTCCGCCGGCGGGAAAAGGCACCACCAGGCGCAGCGGCTTGTCTGGATAGGATGAACCGCCCTGCGCAAGCACTCGCCAGGCGGGCACCGCCAGCGCGCCCGCACCCACGAAGCGCAGTACATGTCTTCTATTCATTGATTGTCTCCTCTCGATTCACCTGGAACGGGCTTTCGATGTGTCAACATCGTGGCGCATGACCGGCAAGTTGACCATGTGGAGACTTCGATTGCCGCCATGTGGGATGGCAAATACCGAAGCAACAGGGCGCGCAAGAGGCGAATTTGTCCCTCATCTACAATGCGTAGCCCTATTGGTTGCCCGACGGCAACCGGTTAGCAGCCCACAGGTAGCATGACGCGCGCGAAGAAACCCGTTTCCAGGAAAAGAAAATCAACAGCCAGAGGCCGTACCCGATCGGCCAACGGCTTTACGCGATTCTTGCGAGCATTCGTCGTTTCATCCCTGGCCAGTTTCGGCGCCGCCACCTACATGCTGAATCCGCAATGGCGGATTCCCGTGTCGGTAGAAGACGTCCTGGCGCGCCTGCCATGGCCGTCCCAGGAACATGCCGCCCCGGTAGCCGTGCCAACCGGGCCAACAATCCAGACGAAGTTCGCGGCATGCCCCCAGTTCTTTCCGGGCGGGCAGCCACCCGCCGTTCCCGCCGGACAGCAACGGCGGGAAATGTGCTTTTCCGCCTTCGCCGTTCTGCACGATGGCCAGACGAAGACACCCGTTTTCGTCGCCGAGCGCCTGAACCGCAAAATGCTGATCCAGGCCCAGGGGCTGCAACGAACAGACAAGTTCTACGCCGAGGCGCGCGTGCCTCGTGCCGAACGGGCCGAACTGGACGATTACCAGGGTTCGGGGTTTTCTCGCGGGCACATGGCCCCGGCGGCGGATATGTCGACCCGGGAAGCCATGGCGCAGAGCTTTTCCCTGGCGAATATGGTGCCGCAGGACCAGGCTCAAAACGCCGGGCCATGGAGCCGGATCGAGCAAGACACGCGGAAGTACGTGCTGCGGGCTGCAGGCGATGTGTATGTGCTTACCGGGCCTGTATACGGCAATCAGCCGCAGACCATTGGATTCGGGGTTGCGGTGCCGGACTATATCTACAAGGTCGTTTATGACGCGACGACCAGGCGGTCATGGGTGCATTGGCAGGCGAATAACGGTAGTGCAAGGGCTGGAGCACCCATCAGTTATGACGAGTTCGCCAAGCGGACCGGAATACGGATGTTGCCCGGCAATATCGATTGAGCAATTACCCGCTGGTTGAATTCGCCGCGCCCGGCCGGGCGGCGAAGAATGGCCGGTCATTGTGCAAGCTGGCCGCCCAGCGGCAGGCCGCCGCCGTCCTGGCGCTTGGGGTTACGGAAAATCCAGGTCACGCGGCGCGACAAGAAGCGCCACTGCCCATCTTTGTCGAGCAGGTACTCATCATCATAGTCGGCCACCAACAACGGCTCGGCCGGCAGCGGCGGTTCGCCGTTCTCGGCGAACAGGGTCAGAATGCATGAGCCGCGCACGCGGCGCTCGTCCATTGCCTCGAAGCGGAAGTTCGTATAAATGTGGCGACTGGTCCGTGGCCCCGCTGCTGCACGGCCGGCATAAGCCAGCCTTAATTCCGCCCGGCCGCGGCTGGCTTGGCCGGTCGAACGTTCGTACACGCCATCCTCGGTGAACAGCTCGGCGACCAGGCTTGAATCGCCCCGGTCGATCAGCCAGGCGAACTCGGCATTCAGCGCTTCCAACTGGACACGGGTTGAGACATCGATCATGGTTTCCCTCCCAGCCCCAGTCGCTTCAGAAGCGCCGTGTAATACGCATCTTCGTCCTTCAGCTCGGCGGCATAAGCGTTGGAGTCCAGGTACCGGACGCCGTTATAGGCATTGCGCATGGTGGTTCGATAGCCAGCCGACTGCGCGGCCTCGCCGATTGCGCGAGAGAGCTTTTCCACGATCGCCGGGTCCGTGCCCGCGGGTGCGAAAAAACCGTACTTGGTGCCTGCATCGATGTCGATACCCGACTCTTGCAAGGCCGGGATATCGGGCGAGGCCTCGAAGCGCCGTGCGCCCGTGGTGGCGATCGGCACGATCTTGTCTCCGCGGATCTGCGGCATGATCACGCCGGGCGCCCCGACAACCATGTCGATGCCGCCACCGAGCAACAGCGTGACCGCGGGCGCCATGCCTTGAAACGGCACATGCAACAGGGGCGCTCCCATTGCATCTGCCATGGCCTCGCCGGCAAGGTGCGTGGCGGTGCCAAGGCCCGCCGACCCGAAGGCCAACGGTGCGTTTGCGTGCTCGAGGGCGTACGCTTTCATTCCAGCGGCATCCTGAAATGGCAGCCCCTTGCGCGCCGCCACCAGAAACGGGATATCGATGACATTGCAAACCGGCACGAAGTCATCGATCTTGTAGGGCGCCGGGTTGAGCTTGGGCGCAATGGTCAGCACGGCAGTGGCCGTATACAGCAGCGTATAGCCATCCGGCGCGCTGCTCTTGACCATGTTGCTGCCTATGACGCCACCGGCGCCTCCGACGTTCTCGATAACCAGGGGCTGGCCCAGGGCCTTCTGCAAATCGGGCATCAAGGGCCGAATCTGCTGGTCGGCCCCGCCCGCCGCGTACGGGACGATGATCCGTATCGGGCGGTTTGGATAATCATGCGTGGCCGATGCCGATGCCAACGCCATGCCGGCGGGCAGCCCGCTCATCCCCAGGGCCACCAAGACCAACCGCAGGTTGCGCATTCCGGTACGCGGGCTTTTCATGGCGCCTCCTGGGTGGCAAGAGAATCGGCGAAGAAAAGCCTGGCGGGGTTGCCGCACAGCACAAGGTCGCGGTCTCTGCGATCTGGAAACCAGCGCCACATCAAGGCATACAAGGGGCCGTAATCCACCCGGCGGTCCATGCGGGTGAACGGCCAGTCCGACCCCCAGATGCAGTGGTCGATACCGAACGCCTCCACGAGCGCTTTCACATAGGGTTCAACGTCTTCGTGGGGCCACGGTTGCTGCGAAAATCGAAACACACCGGACAGTTTGATGTAGTGGCGACGCTGGCGCCCCAGTTCGAGCAAGGCGCTAAAGCCCTGGGCTTTCAAACCGTCAGGCACCGATGGCCGGCCGCAGTGATCGATGACCAGGGTCGCCCTTGATTCGCGCAGCAATGGCATCGCCGCCACGAGAAGATCCCCCGTATAGTGAATCAAGACCTTCCAGCCGGCGTCGTGCGCAAGCTGAAGTATGCGTTGACCATTGCCATCACCCAGGCTCGGACCCGACGGATGATGCAGGCTGAAGCGGATGCCTTGTATGCCTTGCGCATACAAGGCCCGGGCATCGGCCTCGGCAATATCGGTAGGCACCACGGCTATCCCCCGGAAACGGCCCTGGGAATGAGCAATGGCCTCCATCATGTAGCGGTTGTCCAGCCCATACCCTCCCAGCGGGTTGATCAGCACCGCGCGGCCAACTCCATTCGCATCCAGCACCGCCCGGTACTGCACCGCATCACCGATCTCGGCGGGGTGCAGATCGTACGTGCCACTGGCATGGAAGGGATAGCGCACGGGATCGAAAATGTGCGCGTGGCAGTCGATGGGGTCAACCGGACCCTCGGCGTCCGCGTTCGCCGGGCTTGGCATGGGGTGTCTCCTTAATTGATGTTGCGGCCATTGTAAGTAGCCGCCTGCCCAGACACCCTGCCAATTCGGTTGTCGTTTCGTGTCGTGGAATGATAGGCTAGCTTTTCGAATAGAAAGGCTTTCTCATGACCGCTTCCATGAACCTGGTCGTGCGCACGCTGGACGTGCTGCGAGCGCTGAACAAGCAGACGCATTGCTCTTTGCGCGATCTGCACCAAGCGACCGGCATCCCGAAGCCCACGGTGCACAGGCTATTGAACACCCTGAAGAACGAGGGCTATATACGATCGGACGTAGTCAAGGGCGTGTATTCGCTTACCGAGAAAGTGCGCCTGTTAAGCGATGGATATACCGAACACGATCTCGTGGTTGAACTCGGCGCGCCGGTATTGCTGCGCACCACGCGCCAGACCGGCCTGCCCTTCGCCATCGGCGTCGCTGATCGCAGCCGCATGGTGGTCCGTTACAGCAGCATGCCATACAGCCCCATCGCGCCGGAGCACACGACTATCGGAAACTCCCACCACATGGCGCGTTCCGCCATGGGCCTGGCCTTCCTGGCGTTCTGCAGCGCTGCCGAGCAAGAACGCCTGCTGCACTGGCTATCGCTGGAATCGACCGAATCGGCCTGGAGGTCGGCTGAGCGAGTCCTGCGCGCAGATATCGCGCTGGTCCGCAAGCGGGGTTTTGCGCTGCGTCGCCCAGACCCCAAACATACCAGTGCGACGCTGGCGGTGCCCATCCGGCATCAGGGAAGAACCTTGGGCGTGCTCTCGCTGACCACATTTCCATCGCTGCTCAATGGTGCCGCGATCACCGACTTTACCGAATTGTTGATACGCACCAGCAAGGAAATCGGCGTCGCCGTCGATCAGCACCAGCAAAACATCTAGCCGCTTTATTCCGCAGCACGGAATGTTTGGCCGCCATACTTTGCGCAGGCAGCAGCGCACGATATCTTGCACCGCATGGCCGGCGCGGGTTGCCGGACGAACCGTCGGAATCAAGGAGAGGTGAATGAAGCTTGCAAGCTACGCGCGAGATGGCCGTGCACGGATCGGATTCATCGTTGGCGAATATCTTCTGGATGTCCACGATGTGCTATCGCGCACGAACACGAACGGCAACTCTCCGGTCGCGACCGACGCCGACATCCATGCCTGGATTGAAGGCGGCGATGCCGCCTGGAAAGTCCTGCGCGCGGCGGCCGATTCCGTGGCCGATCTGGACGTGCCCCGGCATGCGCTACGGGATATGACCCTGCTGCCCGCCGTACAGCGACCGTCCAAAATCTGTTGCCTGGCCTTGAACAACAGCGCCAATGCCGACCGCATCATGAGCGGCCCCAAGCATCCCGCGATTTTCACCAAGCCGTCGTCGGCGCTGGTGGGGCACGGCGGCGCCATCCGGCTCAAGCCGCACTACGGCCGGGTACATCCGGAACCCGAACTGGCCCTCATCATCGGCCAGGGCGGTGCAGACATCCCGGCCGAACGCGCCTACGAACATGTTTTTGGCTACACCGCACACAATGACCTCACGTCGCCTACGATGCGCGGCGAAGACACTTTTCACTACCGCGCCATTCATCCCGCCGAGGGCGCCGCCGAGGGCGTGCGCTATGTGGACTCGCATGTATCCTACCCAGGCCGCTACAAGGGCGCCGATACGTTTTCGGCGCTGGGCCCGTGGATTGTGACGCGCGACGAAATTCCCGACCCGCATGCGCTGGACATCGAATGCCACGTCGGCGAGGAACGCTATGCCAGCGACAACACCGCCAATCTGTTCCACAAGACGCCAGAAGTCATAGCCTTTGTGTCGTCGTTCATGACGCTCTTCCCTGGCGACGTGATCTCGCTGGGCACCGCCCTGGCAGCCGGCGGGAAACCCGGCCGCGCCGTCCAGAATGCCGACCTGAACCAGATGCAAGGCCCCGTATCCGTGACCATCGAACGCATCGGCAAGCTGAGCAATCCCATCCAGCACTCAGGCCGGTAAGCGCAACGGCGCAGGCGGATGCATCGCGCAGCCGCCTGGTGCCAACCCACCCTAACGCTGGCGGGCGGCCGCCACAGCGCGCTTGAGCGCCGCAAGCGACTCGGGTGTCCAGCCCGAGGGCGAGGTCAGGCTGGCCCAGGCATCCACGTAATGGTCGAACGCATAGACGTGCCCGTGCCCCTTGGGCGGCTCGACCGCCAGCGCCAGGTCGAAGGCCAACTGCAAGAACGTCACCACCGGAATCCAGCGTATATCAGGCGAGACATCGGGCCCCAGCGGCGGCACCATCCAGTCCGGCCGGCGCCACAAGGCCCGCGGATCGAAGAACGTCACGGCATCGCTGGCGTACTGCAGGAACACCACGCGGAAATCGCCCCAGGGCTGCGGCGCCCGGTCCAGCGCATTTTCCTGCGCCGTGAAGCGCACCACCGAACCATCGCCGAAGGTCGGCAACCAGGCCGGCGATCCGGCATTGCGATCTGCCGTCACCGCCTGCCAGGTTGGCGTATTGAACGGCGGCCCCGACCACAAGGCGCCCTGGTAAGGCGCACCGATCACCTGATACAGGTCATGGCTGAGGTCGCCGTTCAGCGCACCCAGGCTAAGGCCCTGCAAATAGAGCCGTGGACGGTGCCGCGGATCCAGCCCACGCCAGTGACCGTACACCGTGGCAAACACCGCCCGCGCCGTCTCTACCCCGTAGTCGGGCTCGGCCAGCAAGGCCAGCCAGCTCAGCAGATAGGAATACTGCACCGACACCGTCGCCACATCGCCATGCAGCACGTATTCCAGCGCCGACTGGCTTTCCGGATCTACCCAGCCCGTGCCCGTGGGGGTGGCGATGACCAGGTTCGCCCGGTCGAAGGCCCCTATCCGCAGCAGCTCGCGCAGCGCCAGGTCGGCGCGCTCACGCGGCGACGCCGCCGAATTCAGGCCCACATACACGCGCAAGGGTTCGCGTGCCGGTTGGCCTGCAAGGCGTTCGATGTCCGCGGCATCCGGCCCCGCCGCCACCATGCGCCGGCCCTGGCGGCCAACCCGCTGCCAGTCGATCAGCGAACCCGGGCCGCCAGTCTTGTCCGCTGCCACGGGTTGCGCGATATCGTCTTCGACCAGCGCATCCAGGCGGCTGTAGATCTGGTCCGCCCAGCGCATGGCACCATGCGCCAGCACGCCATTGCCTATCGTCCAGAACAGCGCAGCCGTGATCACCACCGCCAGCAGCATCGCGGCCTGTCGCGACAGCACGCGCGACAGCCCCCGGGACACCCACCGTGCCAGCCAGCCGGCCAGCCGCCCAAGCCCCAGCAAGCAGGCAAACGTCAACAAGGCCAGGCCCGCGATGGTCCAAGGGCCCGCGCTGTCGATGTCCGGCATCTGCATCAGCGCGCGCAGCCGGTTCTGCCAGCCCGTGGCCCACCACAGCGCCAGGATCGCCGTCACGACGCAGGCTGCCAGCACCAGCATCACGCCGATCTGGTGTGCCCGGAGCGGCAGCGTCGGCAAGGCCAGTGCGCGCCAGATCCGGCGCAACAGCACCCCCAGGCCGTAGCCCACCGCCAGGCAGAAACCGCCCAGCACGCCCTGCACCAGCGGCGACCGCGGCACCAGCGAGGGGGTCAGCGACGCCGCGAAAAACAAAGTGCCCAGCACCAGCCCGATGCCACAGAAAGAGGTACCGCGCTCGGACGACAAAAACCCTGGAAAGGTCAAACGACGCATGGCGCGCATGCCTCCTGGCAGCCCTTTTGGAACGCCGATAATATCTGACAAAAGAGAAAAAACGGCGATTTCGTCGAGCCGGTGCGAATGGCCGGTTTATAGAAGCCTGCCATTCCTGAAAGGAATCAGGGCTGTCCGGTCAAGAACCCGGGCTGTTCCTTAGAACTGTTTCCCCCGTACGGGGATTCGTCAGCGTGACATTTTCCAGCGCCTTGATGCGCCATTGGCCAGCCTGCCGCGTCAGCACGGCCAGGATCAGCGTATCGACAGCGTGCGGGCCTGCCGGATGCGCTGCGCCGACTGCCAGGCGGCTCCAGAAATGTATGACTGCCGCGTCGTCGCCTATCACGGCCACGTCGATCAATTCGTTCTCGAGCGTTGAATCGCTGTAGATGGTGGCGTGGATGGGAGCATGCAACTTGACGATCTCATCGACGCCGCGCACGTAGTGTGCGAACCGGTTCACGAACGTTGCATCGTCATGGAACAACGTTCCGAGGGATTGCATGTCGTGATTGTTCCAGGCGGCCTGGAATGCGCCAGGGGTGTCTTCGGGTTGGTTCAGTTGAATCATGGGGGCCTCATGAGCATCTGTATGAAGGATACGCATGCAGATGGAAGATGCCAAGATGGACGAAATCGGAGTCTGCGAGTGACGGGCCAGCGAATTAAGGGTGCGAACAGCGCAACAAGGCGAACGCACGGCGTCGATTGCGATATTCGACAGGCCCGGCGGCGTGGGGCTTCTGAATTTCGCGCTGGTGCTGCCGCACTACAGAGGCAGAGGCGCTGGGCGGGACATGATGCAGGCGGCCCTGGACCATGCGTTTGAACAGGAGTTCTGGACCTTGCATTTTTTGCCTGCAGCCACGAGGTCGAATTCGAGAGATGGGAAAGCTGGTTTCGATTACGACTATATCGTGATGCAAAGCGTGAAGATTCAATAGGCTGTATGCATGATTCATCCGAACGGGCCCGTCGGAAATCCTGTATGCGGGCGATCAACCAAATAGCGCAGTTGCAGTAGAGCTATGCAATTTCACTATATCAATATCGAATAATCCGATAATTAAATATTCTTGTGACAAATAGCCAACATAGCTAAATTGAACAAGCGCTCAGGCCGCATCTCTCGAAGGTGAAGATGGGTTCGCACTCCACTTTGCAGTGCTGCCCGCGTTTCCCGCCTTCTGCTCTGGCGCTGAAGTAGCGATCAGTCACGCCACCGCCTGCCAGGCAGGGCGCGCCATTTCCGTTGCCGACTGAGGCGCGGCATGCGCCCTTCAGAGCAAATTCAAGGAGAACTTACGTGGCCCTTCAAAAAATCGGTGTGATCGGCTTGGGATTGATGGGGGGGAACATATGCCGTCGTCTTCTGAACGCGGCCACCTTCGACGTGACCGTGACCGATGTCGACCCGGCCAAGGCCCAGGAACTCGCCGGTTGCGGCGCCCGTGCCGCGGCCTCGGTCGATGAGGTGGTTCAATCCTGCGACATTGTCGCCATCAGCTTGCCCAATCCCGCGATTGTGAAGGACGCGCTGCTCAAAGAAAGTACCCGCATCGCGATGAAAAAGGGGTTGGTGATTCTCGATTTCAGCACACTCGATGCCACGACCAGCAAAGACGTCTCGGCTGCGTTGGCAGCCAACGATGTGCTTTATGTTGACACGCCCGTCAGCGGAGGCCCAGCCGAAGCCGTGAAAGGCGCGCTCACCATCATCATTGGTGCGCGTAAGGACGAGTTGCCGACGGCGATGCCTGTTCTGAATGCGCTGGGAACGTCGATTCATTTCGCCGACGCACGCGGCGCCGGCAGCACGATCAAGCTCGTCAACAACGTGATATCGCTCGGAAACGTACTAATCGCGGCCGAAGCCCTCGTGCTTGGCGCCAAAGCCGGTGTCGATGGAGGAACGATGTTCCGCATTCTGCAGCATTGCGGCGCGCGCTCCCTCAGTTTGGTCAAGCGGTTTCCCAAAGCGCTCAAAGGCAATTTCACGCCAGGTTTCATGGTTGATTTAGCCGAAAAAGACTTGGCGCTGGCGCTCGACATGGCGCACAAGATGAAGGTGCCGATGATGATGGCAAGCCTCAGCCATGACATCTATCTCACGGCCAGCAAGAGCGGCCGCGGCACGCTCGATACGAGTGCCGTCTTGCAGTATTTGGAAGAGATGAATGGCATCGAGGTGCGTGGCGAGACGGAAGTTGTTGTCAATGCCTGATTCGCCAGCAGGCACAAGAAGATAACTAAAGGAGTGGCCAGCATGGCGGAATACCCCAAGATCCAACTTTATATCGGCGGGGCCTGGAAGAGCGCGGACGGAGGGGCGGTGATCAACCCGTCCGATGGACGCGTGATCGGCACTGTGCCCTATGCCAGCCGAACTGATCTCGATGACGCACTCACCGCAGCCGCTGAAGGGTTCAAGGCCTGGTCGCGTATGAGCCCCTTGGAGCGGGCCGAGATCTTATGCAAGGCAACGGCTCTGATGCACGAGCGCATCGACGACATCGCCTATGCCATGACGCTCGAGCAGGGTAAACCGCTGCAACAGTCACGCCTGGAGGTCGTGCGCGGCAGCGGGATCATCCAATGGGACGCAGAGGAAGGGCGCCGCAGTTATGGCCGAATCATTCCCTATGACGCCGGAATGAGGGTTTCGACCATGCGTCAGCCGATCGGTGTCGTGGCGGGATTTTCACCGTGGAACTTCCCTGTGACCTCGCCCGCCCGCAAGATCGGCGGCGCACTGGCCGCCGGATGCTCGATGGTGCTGAAAGCATCCGAAGAGACGCCTGGCGGCGCGGTGCAGTTGGTGAAAGCTTTCGAGGATGCAGGATTGCCCAAGGGTGTGCTGAACCTGGTGTTTGGCGTGCCGTCGGAGATATCCGAGACACTGATTCCTGATCCGCGCGTGCGTTTGGTGACGTTCACGGGCTCGGTGCCCGTGGGGAAAAAATTGGCGGCGCTGGCAGCTGAGCATATGAAGCCCTCGCTGATGGAACTGGGTGGCCATGGACCGGTCATCGTGTGCGACGACGTCGATCCGGCGAACGTCGCAAAGGCTGCCGCGATTGGAAAGTCGCGCAATTCCGGCCAAGTTTGCACGGCGCCAACGCGCTTCTTCGTCGAAGAGGCCATCTACAGCCGCTTCATTACAGCCTTCGCGCAAGCAGCAGCCGCCGTCAAGGAAGGCGACGGCCTGGATGCATCCGTGCAGATGGGCCCGGTCGCCAATGAGAGACGTCTGGCCGCGATGGAAACAATGGTCGCCGACGCGCGCGCCAAGGGTGGGAAAGTCATGTGTGGTGGCGATCGCATCGGCACTCGCGGCTATCACTATCCACTTACCGTGATTGCCGATTGCACCGATGAGATGCGGGCCATGACAGAGGAGCCATTCGGGCCTTTGGCGCTGGTAGCGCCGGTCAAGAACCTGGATGAGGCGATCGCGAAAGCCAATGCATTGCCTTATGGCCTGACGGGCTATGCCTTCACTCACTCAGCGCGCAAGGTTGACCAGATATCGGACCAGATCGAGGTCGGCAACCTGTCTATCAATCACTTCGCTGGTTCGATTGCCGAGGCACCATTTGGCGGCGTGAAGGACAGCGGCTTTGGCCGGGAAGGCGGTGTAGAGGGCCTGTACAACTATACGGTGGTCAAGAGCATCGTGCACCTGACCACTTGAGATTCGATGGGGGACTTGGCCATTGGCTGGCCCAGCCCCGTGAACTCACTATATCTATATCGCATTGCTTTATAGATTTGAATTCCTGCAATCGATAAGTAATACGGTCAAGGCAAATGTAGAAATCAACTATATCAGGAGACGAAGATGAAATTTTTCCCCGCTCTGCACGCAGTGGCGCTGTTCATGACCGCCGCCTTTTGCGCTGGCTCGGCTTTCGCGCAAACCGCCGAATTTCCCAATCGGCCGATTCACTTGGTTTCCGGCTTCGCCCCAGGCGGCGCAACCGACCTCGTGGCGCGCATTGTGGCCCAGGGCGCGGGAGAAGTGCTCGGCCAGACAGTCGTGGTAGAGAACAAGCCCGGTGCGTCCGGCAACATCGCTGCCGGAATGGTTGCGCACTCGCCAGCGGATGGCTATTCGCTTTACTTGTGCAACGCTACCATTGCGATGCCCGCGATGTTCTCGAAATTGCCCTTCGATGCGCTCAAAGACTTCGTGCCTGTGACCATGATCGGCTATGGCCCTCAGGTACTGGCGGTTAACCCCAGGTTTCCGGTGCGTTCGGTACGCGAATTGATTGACTACGCGGCGAAGAACCCCGGCAAAGTGGACTACTCCTCCGCCGGAGTCGGGAACATCACGCACATAGCCATGGAACTATTGATTTCCATGACTGGCATGAAGCTCACTCACGTACCCTACAAAGGTGGCGCGCCGGCCACACTTGCCGCGATAAGCGGCGAGGTGCCGATGGTGATGACGACGATCAACGACGTGGTCGCCCATGCCAAGCAGGGCACGCTGGTGCCGCTGGCGATTTCCAGCAAGGAGCGAAGCAAAATACTGCCGAATGTGCCAACGATGGAGGAAGCCGGCGTGCCAGGCTACGAAGCGAGTTCCTGGTACGGCATTCTAGCTCCAGCGGGCACACCCAAACCGGTGGTGGACAAGCTCTACAAGGCGATCGTCAACGGCACGACTAAATCCGGCCTGAGCGAGAAACTGGTGGCGTCGGGTATGGACGTCGTATTCATGGGTCCGGAAGCCTTCGCTAAATTCCTGGATCAGGAAACGAACAAGTGGAACGGGATTATTGCTGACGCCAATATCTCCGTTGATGAGTGAGGATCGCTGCCGCGCGTATTCATCTCGTGGGTCACAGAATACCGAATTTCATGATCTCCCATACATGAGCACATACACCCAAGCTTCCGCTCATCTCCGCAGATAACTCTTCCCGCCGCTGTCAGTTACGCAATACCGCCCACCTCGAGGCCCCACGCAATACAGCCCCTCTCTACACTGGCACGTCCTGCCACTCCCTGAAAAAGGTACAGACGGCGTCAATCGTTGGCCCGTCCCACCCAACGACTGACCTTGGCACGACTTCTTGGACGCGCTAACTGACCCGTCATTGCAGACGAATGTGTCTCCTTGGCAATGCGACACTCCTTCTTTGCGGCCACTACACGGGTAGTTGGCGGCGTCCGATGGCGTCGACGTCATCGCGCCGATTGCAACCGACGCCATCGCAATCAGACGGAGAATAAACACACGCCACGGAAGCAAAGCGTCCAGCATCGCCTGTTCCTTTCCATAATAATTTTATGTCTGATAGTAACTATATAAAACTGAACATCAACCCTTGAAAACCCGTACGCATTGGTTTTCTCAGGCCTGTGCAAACAGGAATATCATTCCGCTAAGCGTTGCCGATAGCCCTCCGTCGCCGGACTCGCGAGGCCCCCATGCGCCCCACCCCCGCCATCGCCGTCACCACCCTGCTGGGCACCCTCTTCTACCTGGCCCTGGCCGTCATCGCCTACGGCGGCCTGACCCCGTTCTTCTCTCACCCCGCCCGCGGTGCGCTCACCGTCGTCCTCTTCGCCCTGTCGACCGTCGCGCTCTTCAGCGGCGGCAACTTGAATCGCGGCGAATACGAAGACCGCGACAACCGTTGGGTGCTGACGGCCTTCGCCGTCATCGGCCTGCTCAGCGGCTATGTGCCGGCCTATACCGACCGCATCGATGTCTGGACGATCGACGGCGACACTGTGCGCTGGGTTGGCGTGCTGCTGTTCGCTGCAGGCGGCGCGCTGCGCTTATGGCCGGTATTTGTATTGGGCCGCCGCTTCAGCGGGCTGGTGGCCATTCAACCCGGCCACGAACTCGTCACTACCGGCATCTATGCGAAGATCCGCAACCCCAGCTACCTGGGGCTGTTGATCAGCATGCTGGGCTGGGCGTTGGCGTTCCGATCCATCATCGGGGTGGTGCTGGTGGTGTGCATGGTGCCGCCGCTGATGGCGCGCATGCGCAGCGAAGAACGGCTGCTGCGGGCGCATTTTGGGGTGGAGTACGAGGCTTACCGCAGGCGGACGTGGCGGCTGGTTCCTTGGGTGTATTGAAAAAACGCCGCGGTGTCAGGCACCCCGCGGAAGCCTGACACCTGATGTATCCCCCAGCTGCGTCAATCCAGCGCGGCCGGTCGGCCGCCTACCTGGCGTCGTCCAGCGTGTACAGAAAGGCAGCCATATCGCGCGCGTCCTGCTCGCTGACGTCCAGGTCGGGCATGGCGGACATGGGATCGACGGCAAGCGGGTCGCGCAACCAGCGCACCATATTCGCCGGCGTGTTGGGCAGCACGCCGGCGATGTATTGCTGCCTGGCTATGCCCTGCAAGGGCGGGCCGACATGGCGGTTCGCGCCCACCACGCCAGGTATGGCGTGACAGGTCACGCACAGGTACTGGTGCATGGCCTTGCGGCCGGCCTCGGCATCGCCAAGCCGCAACTCGGCGGCGGGCGTGGCGGGCGGCACTGGCGGGGGGGCTGCGCGGGCATGGCGGATATCCCAGGCCCGATACTCGGCCGGCGACAGCGTGGGCAGGACTTTCATGAAAGCCACCACGTCCCAGATGTCGTCGTCGCTGATGCGGTACTGCCACGCAGGCATGCCCGTCATCTTGATGCCGTACCGTACCACCCAATACACCTCGGCGGCCGGCCAATGCCGGGCCGTGTCCACCAGCGCAGCCGGGGCCGGCATCAGGCCGCGTGCAAAGGGCTCGGCGGCGATACCGGGCGCGCCGTGGCACTGCACGCAGTGCGCGCGGAACAGCTTGAAGCCGTTGATGGCCCGCTGCGGATCATCCAGCGGCGGCACGCTGATGTCGGCGGCCCGCACGGTGATCGAGCGCTGCAGCGCGATATCCATCACATGGTTCACGGGCGGGGTATGCGGGCTGGTGGCGCTGCTGTCGTACCAGCCGCTATAGACCAGGCCCAGCGCGCCCACCGCACCGGCGGTGGCGGCGGCCCCCAGGGTAATGCCGACGATGCGCGTGGTGGTTTTCATGGGCGTCATCCTTTCAGCGCAGGGTGAGCAGGTAGGCGGCGATGTCGCGGGCGTCGGCCTCGCTCAGCCCCATGTTGGGCATGGCGGTATGGGGCGCGATGGCCGGTGGGTCGCGCAGCCAGCGCACCAGGTTGCCGGGCGTATTGGCCATCACGCCACCCAGATAGGCCCGGCTGGCCAGATGCTGCAATGACGGCCCGACCCGCGCGGACGGACCCCTGACGCCGGGGATGGCATGGCAGCTGACACAGCCATGATCCGTAATGCGCTTGCGGCCGCGCTCGATGTCGGCGCCCGGCAGCGCGCTGGCCTGGGCGGGGGGTGCCAGCGGCGGCGGCGGGTCGCCACAGCCGGCCAGCACGGCCAGCAGGCAGGCGCCCAGCCGCACAGGCAGCCGCCAAGCCCGGCCGCGCGGCGCACCGGGGCGCGGCCACGCCTTGCCACAGGCTTGCGCCAAACGGGCATACAGGGGGGGCAACCCGGCGGGGGTCGAGCGATGCATGGAGATCCCTTTTTCCATCACCCAAGCAAGTTCTTTGCCCGCACCGCCCTCGCCAGGGAACGCCCCCTTGGGCATGGAATTTGCAGCAAAAAAGCCCGCGGTGTGTAAATTTTCCCGTCGCCAGGGCGACTGTCGGGCCGCGCGGGGTGTGCACGCCGCTGGCACGGCATGTGCTTTGCACGCTGCCGATTCCTCTTCAGCTCCTTGCTTGCGCCCGGCGCTCGCGCATCGACTGACCGGCCCTGCCTTTATATGCCCGATTTCAGCGTCTACGCTTTACTTGCCGTACCGCTCGCCACCACATGGGCCGGACGGCAGTCGGCCCTGCATCCCAAGGCAGACCAGGCCAGCCTTGGCGCGGACATCGGCTGGGTGATGTTCGCGGGCGGCTCGGGGATCTTCCTGCTGGTAATGGTCATCCTGGTGCTGGCGCTGGTCGGGCCGCAGCGCTGGCGCCGCCATTTGTCCGGCCGCGCGTGGCTGATCGGGGCCGGCGTGGCGTTTCCGGTGGTGGTGCTGTCTGCGCTGTTGGTCTATAGCCTGGGGCTTGCGGCCTCGATGGTGCGTACCGATGCACCCGCGGCGGTGCGCATCGAGGTCATGGGCGAGATGTGGTGGTGGCGCGTGCGCTACCTGGATGAACAGGGCCAGGTGTTGTTCGAGACGGCCAACGATATCCGCATCCCGGTCGGCCAGCCGGTCGATTTGATGCTTACCTCGCGCAACGTCGTCCACAGTTTCTGGGTACCCAACCTGGCGGGCAAGCTGGACATGGTGCCGGGCCATGTGAACCGCCTGCGCATCCAGGCACGCGAAGCGGGGTCTTTTCGCGGGCAATGCGCGGAATTCTGTGGCGCCCAGCATGCCCAGATGATGTTCGACGTGCAGGTGCTGGCCCCGGCGGATTTCCAGGCCTGGCTGCAAGCGCAGCAACAGCCCGCACAGGCGCCGGCCGATGCGCAATTGCGGCAGGGCCGGCAGCTATTCACGCAAGCCTGTGCGCAGTGCCATACCGTGCGCGGCACGCAGGCTGCCGGCACGCTGGGCCCCGACCTGACGCACGTGGGCAGCCGCCTGTCGCTGGCGGCCGGGGTATTGCCGAACAACGTCGGTTCCCTGGCCGGCTGGATCGCGGGCAGCCAGCACATCAAGCCCGGCAATGCCATGCCGTCGTTCAACCAGCTGTCTGGCGAGCAACTGCGCGCCGTGGCCCATTACATGGAAAGCCTGCAATGAGGCCGGACACGACGCTGCCCAACCCATTGCCGCGCCCCGCTGGCGAACGGGAACACCTGGAACGCATCTGGCAGCGTCCGCAAGGCTGGCGTGCCATCACGGTGGTCAACAACAACTATATCGGGCTGCTGTACATCGGCACGGCGTTGCTGTTTTTCTTGCTGGCGGGTGTGCTGGCGCTGATGATGCGCACACAGTTGGCGGTGCCCGACAATACGCTGATCGGCCACGAACTCTACAACCAGTTGTTCACCATGCATGGCACGGTGATGATGTTCTTGTTTGCCGTGCCGGCGGTGGAAGCGATGGCGGTGCTGCTGCTGCCCAATATGCTGGGCGCGCGCGACCTGCCGTTTCCCCGCTTGTCGTCTTATGCGTACTGGGCCTACGCCATCGGCGGCCTGGTGTTCTTCTGCAGCATTTTCGTGGGCCTGGCGCCCGACGGCGGCTGGTTCATGTACCCGCCGCTGACCAGTTCGGCCTATTCGCCCGCCGTCAACGCCGACCTGTGGCTGCTGGGCATAGGCTTCATCGAGATATCGGCCATTGCCGGCGCCATCGAGCTGGCCACCGGCATTCTGCGCACGCGCGCACCGGGCATGACGCTGGACAAGATGCCGATATTTGCGTGGATCATGCTGGCGTTCTCGGGCATGGTCATCATCGCGTTTCCGGCCATTATCGTGGCAACCGCGTTACTGGAACTGGAACGTGCCTTCGGGCTGCCGTTCTTCATTGCGGAAAAAGGCGGCGACCCGCTGCTGTGGCAGCACTTGTTCTGGCTGTTCGGCCACCCCGAGGTCTACATCATTTTCTTGCCCGCGGCCGGCATGGTGTCGATGATTATTCCGGCCATGGTCGGCCGGCCGCTGGTGGGCTACCGGGCGGTGGTGATGGCCATCGTGGCCACCAGCTTTCTCAGCTTTGGGCTGTGGGTGCACCATATGTTCGCCACCGGCATTCCGCAACTGTCGCTCAGCTTCGCCTCGGCGGCCAGCATGGCGGTGTCTATCCCGACCGGCATCCAGATCTTCGCCTGGATCGCCACCATCGCGGCCGCGCCGCGGCTGCGGCCGCTGAAGACGCCCATGCTGTTCATCCTGGGCTTCTTCTTCATTTTCGTGCTGGGTGGCCTGACGGGCGTGATGGTGGCGGTGATTCCGTTCGACTGGCAGGCCCACGACACTTATTTCGTGGTGGCCCATCTGCATTACGTGCTGGTGGGCGGCATGGTGTTTCCGCTGTTCGCCGCGTTTTATTACTGGATGCCGTTTGTCAGCAGCCGCGCCCTGTCCGAACGCCTGGGCCGCTGGGCCTTCTGGCTGATGTTCGTCGGCTTCAACGTCAGTTTCTTTCCCATGCACCTGACCGGGCTGGCAGGCATGCCGCGCCGGGTGTACACGTACGCCGACAGCTACGGCTGGGGCCTGTTGAATATGGTGTCCACGGTAGGCGCATACATGATTGCCGCGGGCGTGCTGGTGTTCTTGATCGACCTGGCGCGCAATTTCCGGCCATCGGTTGCGCGCAATGCCGGCAATGTGTGGCAGGCCGGCACGCTGGAATGGCTGCCCGCCGGCGTGGCGGGCCCGCGCAGCGTACCCTGGATCACCAGCCGCGAACCGCTGTGGGACCAGCCCAACCTGGCCGCCGATGTCGATGCCGGTCGCTACTACCTGCCCGGCGCGCCCACCGGCGGACGCTCTACGCTGGTGACCAGCGCCATCGACGCGCGCCCGCAGTACGTGCTGCGCTTGCCCGGCCCGGGCTGGGCGCCGGTGCTGGCCGCGCTGGGCACCGCCGGCTTCTTCCTGCTGCTGACCGTGAAGCTGATGGTACCGGCCGTGCTGTTCGGCATATTGGCCGTGGCGATGATCCTGCGCTGGCTCTGGGATGCCGACCCCGCCCCCGATCATCCGCCGGTAGACATAGGCGGCGGGCTGCGGCTGCCGGTGTACTGTGCCGGCAGCGCCTCGCATTCGTGGTGGGCGATGGTGATGCTGATCATGGTGTGCGCCAGCATATTCAGCGCGCTGCTGTTCTCTTATCTGTTCCTGTGGACCACCTCGCCCGAGACCTGGCCGGCTTCGGCTCCGCTGGCGGCGCTGCGTTGGCCCCTGGCAGGTGGCGCACTGCTGGTGGGCAGCAGTGCGCTGGTGTGGATCGCCGGCCGGCGCTTGCAGCACGGCCACCATCATGGCTGGCTGCGGGCCGGCCTGCCGCTGGCCACCCTGATGCTGGCCGCGGCGGCGGGCCTCGAGGCCGATACGCAATGGCGCACCGGTCTGCGCCCGCAAGATAGCGCCTATGCCGCTGCCGTCTATGCCATTGCCGGCCTGCAAGGCGTGCTGGTGATCGCGGTGGGCTTCATGAGCCTGTTCACCTCGGCGCGCTCATGGGCCGGCAAGTTGGCGGCCAACCGGCGCGCCTGTTTCGACAACACGGCCTTGCTGTGGCATTACACGGTGGTGCAGGGCCTGGTGGGCGCGCTGGTGGTGCACGGTTTTCCGCGCTGGGTAGGCTAAGCCATGCATACGCCGCGCATATCGTTGTTCGTGCCCCTGCTTGCCGGCCCGCTGGTGTGGGCCGTGCATTTCGTGTTCATCTACGCGGCCAACGGCGTCTTCTGCGCGCGCCCGGCGCTGTATGGCTTGTGGGTGGACGCCGCATTGTCAGTGTGGGCAATGGGCGCCGCCGCAGTGCTGGCGATTGCCGCCATCGCGCTGATCTACTGGCGTCAACAGGCCCGCTGGCCGCAAACCGATGAGCCGGGATTCTTCCGTTGGGTGGCCGGTGCGCTCAGCCTGCTGGCCGTGATTGCGATCATCTGGCAAACCTTGCCGGTGCTGCTCGTGCCGGCCTGCCCGGCCGGCTGAGCGTGCCGCAGGGGAAGACAGCACCCCGTTTCCTGTGCCATACTGCGCGACAGCACACGCATCGGCAGATCTATCCGTATGGCCAGCTCCCTGCTTCGTTTTGCGCTATCGCTATTGCTGTGGGCGGCCTTGTATGCCGCCGGCGCCTATGTGTCGCTACAGCTCAACGACCCCGATACCCGCGTAGCCTTCATCTGGCTGCCTGCCGGCGTGGCAGTGTCGGCCTTTCTGCTTACCCCCCTGCATCGCTGGCCGGCCATGTTCGTCGCCTTCATGGTGGCCCGGCTGTCGATGGACGCCTGGCAACACCATGACTTCCTGCGTTCGATCAGTATCGGCTGCATCTCGGTGGCGGCCGATGCCAGCATTGCCTGGCTGGTGCGCCGCTACGCACGGCGCGGCGACGACCTGTACGGCGTGCAGGTGCTGATCGGCGCCACGCTGCTGGTCAGCGCGGCAGCGGCGGTGCTGGGCGTGGGCTGGCTGGCGTATCTAAGCGGCCTGTCTTTCCTGGACACGGTATGGATCTGGTGGGCGGCCAACGTCACTGGCGTACTGCTGCCTACTATCGCGATTCTCAGCTGGACGGATGTGGCCGGCAAGGCGCGGCGCCCCGGCGCGGTGGCCCTGCTGTGCGGCGCGGCGGCCTGGGTGCTGCTGTGCGCAAGCGCCTGGTATGTGTTCGCCGAGATCTCGCCCAGCGCGCATCGCGCGGCATTGGTGCTGCCGCTGGCCTGCGCACCCATCCTGCTGGCGGCAGTGATGTCGATGGCCTGGGGCAGCCGCGGCGGTGCGCTGGGCCTGATCAGCCTGGGCGCCATCGCCTTGTACTACGCCGCCGACGAGCGCGGCCCGTTCTTTCCGCATGGCTTGCAGCCCGGTGAATCGCTGCTGCTGGCGCAGTGCTATCTATCGATCACGGCGCTGTTGCTGGCTTTCTTGTGGGTCTATACCAACGGGCGGCGTCCGGGTGGCGCAATGGCCAGCGCGGACGCCGGCATCATGTACCAGTACGACCCGGCCAGCGGACGGCTGGCCTGGGATGGCGACCCGCAGGCGGTGCTGGGATTGGATACCGCCCCCTTGCGCAGCCTGGATGAACTGCTGGGACGCGTGCATCCGGATGATCGCGATGCGCTGAAGAAGCGCTGGGCGGCCGCGGCGGCCGGCCCGGTCGATGCGGCGCTGGGGCTGCGCGTGGCCGCGGGCACGGGATGGGTGCAAGTGGTGGATCGCAACCCCACGGCCATCGGCAGCGACCACGGCGTGGCGGTGGTGGGAACATGGCAGGCGCAGCAGCGGTGGGCGTGGCGATGAGGGCCGCGCATGGACTGGACACGGCAAGCAGGAGACCGCAATGATACAGATCGCGCTGCTGTTGTTCGGCGCTGATTTCGTACGGCGCCAGGCGGGAATACTGGCCTGGCTGGGCGCGGGGTGGGCGATTCTGGGCGTATTCATCGTGATCGATGGCCTGGACGGCGTGCGGTATTTCCCGGTGCATGTATTTGGCGCGTTCCTGCTGCTGGAAAGCCTGGTCACCCTTAGTGTTGCATCCGGTGGCGTTGGGGCGCAGAAGGCGGTGCTGTATTTCAAGGGCGGGCTGTTCCTGTTCATTGCGGTGCTGATCCTGTCGGGGCGCAATACCAGCAACCTGTTGCTGGCCATTGTGTTCGGGCTGGCGTATTTCGTGATGGGCACCCTGCAGATGGCGTCGTCGTGGGTGGTGCGGTTTCCGCACTGGAAGCAGGCCTTTCTGGGCGGGCTGGCGCAGATGGCGTTCGCCATCTTCCTGTTCCAGCCCTACCCCACGCACTACCACGGCACGCTGTCCGAATTCGTGGGCGTGACGCTGCTGGTGGGGGGCATCGGTACCTGGCGCATCGCGCGGCGCGCCCGCCGGTTGCGCGACGGCCGCTCGGTGTTCGACCTGCTGGCTCCCGGCGACCTGATTCCGCTCCGCTATCGCAAGCATCCGCCCACCGCGGCTGCCGCGCCCGTACCCGCGCCCACGCCGGACCCGGGCGACCCCGTGCAATCGCCCCTGGTGGTGCATGTATGGACGCCAGAAGGTTCGTCCAAGCACGCGCCGGTGCCGCGCCCGGTCATCAACCGGTACATCGCCGCGGTGGATACCAAGGGGGTGATATCCACCGGGCACGCGGCGCTGGAAATGCCGCCCGGCACCTACATCAGCCTGTATCCCGCCGTGGAAATCGACCGGTCGCCGTCAGAGTTTTTTCGCCTGCTGAAGGCAACCCGCGACAACGACGTGCCCGGCGAATTCCAGCCCGACTACCCCACCGAGTCGGCGGCCTGGTGCCCATCGACGCGGCAGATCCTGTTCCATCACTACAACCAGGAAGGCCTGCAGCGCTTCTGGCAGGCCTACCGGCAGCGCGAGATCTACAACCTGACGTACCGCAACTGCTCCAGCACGGTGTCGTTCGCGCTAGAGGCGGCCCTGGATGGTGCGTTGCAGCACGAGTCCAGTGCGTGGACGCGCGTGCTGCGCACGCTGCTGATGCCGGAACTGTGGATTGCCGCCCAGGTGCGCAAGCGCGCCACCACCATGGCATGGACGCCCGGGCTGGTGCTGGATTACGCGCGGGCACTGCGCGCCATCGTGCATCCGGCGCAAGCGTCGTGGCTGAGCAGCCTGCGCTGGGCGGCACGGCAATCGCGCGCATCGTCGTCCGATTTGGTAGATTGACGCCATTGGCGCCAGGCGCCCAGCATCACGACCGCGTTCAACTTCCAGAAAGGACTTACCCATGCGTAGCCTCTGCCTCGCCCTGGCCGCGGCCGGCCTGCTTGCCAGCGCCGCCGCCACCGCGCAATCCACCATGCGTATCGGCCTGCAAGACGACCCCGACGTGCTCGACCCGGCGCGCGCCCGCACCTTCGTGGGCCGCATCGTGTTCGCCTCGCTGTGCGACAAGCTGGTCGATATTTCGCCCGACCTGAAGTTCGTGCCACAGCTGGCCGAATCCTGGAAAACCAGCGACGACGGCATGACGCTGACGTTCACCTTGCGCGAAGGCGCCTTCTACCACGACGGCACGCCCATCGACGCGGCCTCGGTCAAGGCCAACCTGGACCGCGCCATGACGCTGCCCGACAGCAACCGCAAAAGCGAACTGGTCTCGGTGGCAAGCGTGGATGCGCCCGACGCGCGCACCGTGGTGCTGCACCTGAAAGAACCCGACGCCTCGCTGCTGTCGCAGTTGTCCGACCGCGCCGGCATGATGCTGTCGCCGGCCACCTTCGACAAAGACCCAGGCCGCACGCCGGTATGCTCCGGCCCGTACAAGTTCAAAGAACGCGTGCAGAACGACCGCATCGTACTGGAACGCTTCGACAAGTATTGGGACAAGGCCGACTACCATTTCGACCAGGTCGTCTTCACGCCCATGCCCGACACCACGGTGCGGCTGAACAACCTGCGTTCGGGCGGGCTGGACATCATCGAGCGCGTGGCGCCCAGCGACGTCAAGACGGTGAAAGAAGATCCCAACCTGACGCTGGCGCCCGTCACCGGCCTGGGCTACCAGGCCATCTCGGTCAACATCGCCAACGGCGCGCGCGCCGACAACCCGCTGGCCAAAGACAAGCGGGTACGCCAGGCGCTGGACCTGGCCATCGACCGCGACGTGATCAACCAGGTGGTGGGCGAAGGCATGTTCCAGCCGGCCCACCAGCCCTTCCCGCCAGCCAGCTTTGCGTATGACAAGCGCTTCGAGCGCGCCGGCCGCGACCCGAAGAAGGCACGGGAACTGCTGAAGCAGGCGGGCCACGACCGCGTGAAGTTCGAGCTGACCTTCGGCAATAACACCACCATGCAGCAAGTATTCGAGCTGGTGCAGGCCATGGGCGCGGAGGCCGGATTCGATATCTCGCTGCGGCCCCTGGAATTCGCCTCGCTGCAATCGGCGCTGCCGCGCGGCGACTTCCAGGTCGGGCAGACGGGCTGGTCGGGCCGCGTGGACCCCAGCGGCAATATCTTCCAGTACATCACCTGCCAAGGCAGCCTGAATGACGGCAAGTATTGCGATGCCGGCATGGACAAGCTGCTGAACGAAGCGCGCAGCGTGGCCGACGAGGCCAAGCGCCGCGACCTGTACTCGCAGGCCATGCAGAAAATGCAGGAAGACGATCCGCGCATCTACTTGTTCTACCTGCCCTGGATCTTCGGCACCCAGGCCAAGGTGCAAGGCTTCGTGCCCTACCCCGACGGCCTGATCCGCCTGAAGGGCGTGACGGTGGCCAAGCAATGAGCATCGATTCCGGATACCGCATGTTCACCACCCGGCCCGAGATCCTGGGCACTTTCGGGGTGGTGACCTCGACGCACTGGCTGGCCAGCAGCGCCGGCATGTCGCTGCTGGAACGCGGCGGCAACGCCTTCGACGCCGCCGTGGCGGCGGGCTTCGTGCTGCAAGTGGTAGAGCCGCACCTGGTGGGTCCGGCCGGCGAAGTGCCGGTGGTGTTCCACTCGGTGCGCACCGGCCGCACCGAAGTCTTGTGCGGACAAGGCCCCACGCCGGCCGGCGCCACGCTGGAACACTACCGGTCGCTGGGCCTTGCCCTGATTCCGGGCAACGGCCTGCTGCCGGCGGTGATCCCCGGCGCCTTCGATGCCTGGATGCTGCTGCTGCGCGACCACGGCACCCTGCGCGTGCGCGACGTGCTGGAACCGGCCATTTATTATGCCGACCATGGCCACGCGCTGATGCCGCGCATCGCCAACACCATCGCCGGCCTGCAAGACTTCTTCAGCACGCACTGGCCCACCACGGCGCAGGTGTACCTGCCGGGTGGCGCGCCGCCGCAAGCCCGCAAGCTGTTTCGCAACCCGGCGCTGGCCGAGACCTGGCGCCGCGTGCTGCGCGAGGCCGAGGCCGTGGGCGGCGACCGCGAACGCCAGATCGACGCCGCGCGCGATGCCTTCTACCGGGGCTTCGTGGCGCAAGCCATCGACCAGTACGCGCGCAACACCGAAGTCATGGACGAAAGCGGCACGCCGCACCGCGGCGTGCTCACCGCGCAAGACATGGCGGGCTGGTCGGCCACCTACGACACGCCGGCCACCTACGATTACCACGGCTATACCGTGGCCAAGGCGGGCGCCTGGAGTCAGGGGCCCGTGTTCCTGCAAACCCTGGCGCTGCTCAAGGGCCTGGACTTGCAACAGCCCGGGCCGAACGGCGCCGAGTTCGTGCACCGCATCACCGAGGCCATGAAACTGGCCTTCGCCGACCGCGAGGCCTATTACGGCGACCCGTCGTTTGTGCGCGTGCCGCTGGAACACCTGCTGTCGGATGCCTACAACGACGAACGCCGCGCCCTGATCGACCAGCTGGCCTCGCACGAACTGCGGCCCGGCCGCGTACCGGGCTTCGACGCGCAAGTCGACCGGGTCATGGATGTGCTGGCACGCCTGTCCAAGGTGACGCCGGTGGGCTCGCCCAGCAGCGAACCCACGCTGGCCGACATGCGCGCCTCGGCCAAGCGCGGCGACACCACGCACGTGGACGTGATCGACCGCTGGGGCAATATGGTGTCGGCCACGCCCTCGGGAGGCTGGCTGCAGTCTTCGCCGGTAATACCCGGACTGGGCTTCCCGCTGAACACGCGCGCGCAGATGTTCTGGCTGGAACCCGGCCTGCCCTGCACCCTGGCACCGGGCAAGCGCCCCCGCACCACGCTGACGCCGTCGCTGGCGCTGCGCGACGGACAGCCCTACATGGTGTTCGGTACGCCTGGCGGCGACCAGCAGGAACAGTGGCAGTTGTTGCTGTTCCTGCGCCACGTGCACCACGGGCTGAACCTGCAGGAAGCCATCGACCAGCCCATGTCGCACACCATGCACTTCCCGTCGTCGTTCTACCCGCGCGACCGCAAGCCGGGGCACTTGGCGGTGGAAACCTCGTTCGGCCCCGAAGTCATCGCCGACCTGCGCGCGCGCGGCCACGTGATCGAGGAAGAACCGGAATGGTCCACCGGCCGTCTGACCGCCGCCTCGCGCGATGCCGACGGACTGCTGCACGCGGCAGCCACGCCCAGGCTGATGCAGGCGTATGCGGTGGGAAGGTAGGTTTTGGACTCCAGGTGCGCTTGTGCCCAGTACGGCGTCAGACACCGTACGCTTGAGACAGCCGCTGCACACAGCGGCCACGCCGCCGGCCTGATCAGATGCATATCCACATGAATATCAGATACGTGCGCGCATTCCCGCCCCCCGAGGAGAACCATCCATGTTCCCTGCTACCCGAGAATCGGCCGTCGATATCGTCCGCGTGGTGCACGCCGATGATGCGCTGGTGGAGGCCTACGCACGCCTGCTGCCCCAACTGTCGCGCACGGCGTCTGCCTTGACGCTGGCTGATCTGCAGGCCATCGTCGATGCTCCCGGCACCGATGTATTCATTGCGATTGCCAAGGCACGCCAACGCATCGTGGGCACGCTGACACTGGTGCACTTTCGCATCCCCACCGGCATACGCGCCTGGATCGAGGATGTCGTCGTCGACCGCGCCGCCCGCGGCCTGGGCGCAGGCGCGGCCCTGACTCGCGCGGCCATCGCGCACAGCCGCGAACTGGGCGCCAAGACGCTGGACCTGACGTCCAACCCCAGCCGCCAGGCGGCACACCGCCTGTACGAGTCGTGCGGATTCGCGTTGCGCGACACACGCGTCTACCGCCACCAAGCCCAAGCCCCCCAATAACCCATCGCATGCCCTCCCCGAATGGCCCTCGACGCCGCGCAGGGCGGCGTCGAGGGCCGGCCCGGCACGATTTTCTTCTTCTCAAGCGCTGCGGCCCAAAACGCAAGAACCCAACCGTTCGCAACGACGCAGCGAGCCCAATTCAATGCAAGTCTGCGCGGGATGGCGTGAACGCCAGAAGAACAGACCCCGGACACGAGCCTCAACCTACCCCCGCCGCACATAATCCGGATACCGCTCGCAGATCTCATCGACCTGGCTCAAGGTTCCCGACAAGTGCTCCCGCAGCGCCTCTTGCGCCCCCGCGGCATCCTGCCGTGCAATCGCATCCACAATGCGCTGGTGATCGCGCAGGATCCGATCCGCCTTGCCGGCTTCCGGCAAATGCAGCCGCCGCAACCGGTCCACATGCCCGCTGTACCGCTGCTCCAGTTCCCACAGCCCCGCGACCCCGGCGGCCTGGTGCATTTCGCGATGAAACGCCCGGTCGGCATCCAGGAAGCCCTGGTAGCGGTCGGCGCCGCGATTGGCGCGCTGCATGTCGATATGCGCGCGCAGGCGCTCGACCAGGGCCGGGTCGTCGCGCTCGGCCAGCACGCGCACGATTTCCAGTTCCAGCGAACGGCGCAGGAAATGCGCCTGGCGCGCCGCGGCAATATCGATGCGGCTGACCGCGGTGGTGTGCTGGGGGTAGATATCCACCAGGCCCTCGTCGCGCAACTGGCTCAATGCATCGCGGATCGGGGTCTGGCTCAGCCCGAAGGCCTCGGCCAGTTCGCCGCGCGCCAGGGGCGCACCGGGCTGCAATTCCAGCGACACGATCAGTTCGCGCAATTTTTCGAAGACCTGCGGCGCGGCATGGCGCGAGCGGTCCAGGCGCAGGTCGGCAGGCAGGGCTGGCAGCGATGACATAGGCGGTTTGGCAACAGGGATGAAGGCGATTGTACCGGCCGGCCTGGTCATTGACGTACTAATATATTAGTGTTTTAATTTTGCAACCCTTATTCGGATAGCCTGATGCCCCGCTCTTACGACGACCTGCGCAGCGCCCGCTGGATGGCGCACGACGACCTGCGTTCCTTCGGCCACCGCTCGCGCATGATGCAAATGGGCTATGGCCCGCAAGACTGGGCCGGCCGCCCGGTCATTGCCATCATCAATACCTGGTCCGACCTGAACCCTTGCCACAGCCACTTCAAGCAACGGGTGGACGACGTCAAGCGGGGCGTGCTGCAGGCCGGCGGCTTTCCGGTGGAACTGCCCGCCATCTCGGTGTCGGAATCCTTCGTCAAGCCCACCACCATGCTCTATCGCAACTTCCTGGCTATGGAAACCGAAGAGCTGCTGCGCAGCCATCCGGTAGATGGCGCAGTGCTCATGGGCGGCTGCGACAAGACCACGCCGGGCCTGATCATGGGCGCCATCAGCGCCAACCTGCCCTGTATCTACCTGCCCGCCGGCCCCATGCTGCGCGGCAACTGGAAAGGCAAGGTGCTGGGCTCGGGCTCCGACGCCTGGAAGCTGTGGGACGAGCGCCGTGCCGGCAACATCACCAAGCAGGACTGGGCCGAAGTCGAAGGCGGCATCGCCCGCAGCTACGGCACCTGCATGACCATGGGCACGGCCAGCACCATGACTGCCATCGCCGAATCCATCGGCCTGACGCTGCCCGGCGCATCGTCGATTCCGGCAGCCGACGTCAACCACATGCGCATGTCGGCCGAATGCGGGCGCCGCGCGGTCGAGATGGTGTGGGAAGACCAGACGCCGCAAAAGATACTGACGCAGGCCTCGTTCATGAACGCCATCAATGTGGCCATGGCCATGGGCTGTTCCACCAATGCCATCGTGCACCTGGTAGCCATGTCGCGCCGCGCCGGGTGCGCCGTGGGGCTGGAAGACTTCGACGCGGCCAGCCGCAAGGTGCCGGTCATTGCCAATATCCGGCCCAGCGGCGACACCTACCTGATGGAAGACTTCTATTACGCCGGCGGCCTGCCCGGCCTGATGTCGCGCCTGGCCGATGCCCACCTGGACCTGTCGGCGCACACGGTCACGGGCCGCAGCCTGGGCGAGAACATCGCGGGCGCCGAGGTCTACAACGACGACGTGATCCGCCCGCTGGACCAGGCTATCTACCAGGAAGGCGCGCTGGCCGTACTGAAAGGCAACCTGGCGCCCGATGGCTGCGTGATCAAGCCCAGCGCCTGCGCGCCGCGCTATCTGCAGCACACCGGCCCGGCGCTGGTATTCGACGACTACCCCAGCATGAAAGCGGCGGTCGAAGACGAAAACCTGGATGTCAGCGCCGACCACATACTGATCCTGCGCAATGCCGGCCCGCAAGGCGGCCCGGGCATGCCCGAATGGGGCATGCTGCCCATTCCGGTCAAGCTGGTGAAAGCAGGCGTGCGCGACATGCTGCGCCTGTCCGATGCCCGCATGAGCGGCACCAGCTACGGCGCCTGCATCCTGCACGCGGCACCCGAGGCCTATGTGGGCGGCCCGCTGGCGCTGGTGCGCACGGGCGATCTCATCACCGTGGACGTGCCCGGCCGCGGCATCCACCTGAACATCAGCGACGCGGAGCTGGCCGCGCGCCGCGCCGCCTGGACCCCACCGCCCAGGCGCTACGAACGCGGCTACGGCTGGATGTACGCCCAGCACATTCTGCAGGCCAACGACGGCTGCGACTTCGACTTCCTGGAAACCGGCTTCGGCGCGCCCGTGGCCGAGCCCGACATTTTCTGACTGCGGCCCCTGCCCCGCCTCTACCCGGATTTGATCCCGAGATCGCCATGACCACCCTTTCCGACACCACCCGCGCCCGCCTGGCCGCGGTCAGCACCGCCACGCTTTGCACCGCGCTGTTCAAGCGCGGCCTGCGCAACCAATTCATCCAGGACGTGCGCCCGCTGAACCCCAGCCTGCCCAACATGGTGGGCCCGGCCTACACGCTGCGCTACATACCCGCGCGCGAAGACCTGAACACCATCCAGGTATTCGAAGACCCGAAGCACCCGCAACGCGTGGCCATCGAGTCCTGCCCCGAAGGCGCCGTGCTGGTCATGGACAGCCGCAAGGACGCGCGCGCCGCCTCGGCCGGCTCCATCCTGGTGACACGCCTGATGAAGCGCGGCGTAGCCGGCGTGGTCACCGACGGCGGCTTCCGAGATTCGCCCGAGATCGCCCGCCTGGGCATCCCCGCCTATCACCAGCGGCCCTCGGCGCCCACCAACCTGACGCTGCACCAGGCCCTGGACCTGAACGTGCCTATCGGCTGCGGCGACGTGGCGGTGTTTCCGGGCGACATCATGGTGGGCGATGGCGAAGGCGTGGTGGTGATCCCCGCCCAGATCGCCGACGAACTGGCGCGCGAGGCCGAGGAAATGACCGCGTTCGAGGACTTCGTCACCAGCGAAGTCCTGGCTGGCCGCAGCATCGCCGGCCTGTATCCGCCCACCGACCCCGCCACGCGCGAACGCTATGCCGCGTGGCGCACGCAGCACGGGCGCTGAAGGCCAGGCCGCCAGCTCCCCCACAACAACCCACAAAGGAGACAACCATGAACCCGATCCGACGGCGCCACCTGGCGCTGACCTTCGCCGCGGCCACGCTGGCCGCCTGCGGCCTGCCCGCCCAGGCAGCCGGCTGGCCCACCGACAAGCCCATTTCCTACGTGGTGCCCTTTACCGTGGGCGGATCCACCGATGTGGTGGGCCGCCTGCTGGCGCAGAAGCTGGGCGAACGGCTGAAACAGAGCGTCGTAGTGGAAAACAAGCCTGGCGCGGCCGGCGCCATCGGCGCCACCTATGTGGCCAAGGCGCCCGCCGACGGCTACACGCTGTTTGGCGGCACTATCAGCACGCATGCCATCAATGCCAGCCTGTACAAGAACCTGCGCTACGACCCGGTCAAGGATTTTGAACCCGTGTCGCTGGTAGCCACGCTGCCCAATGTGCTGCTGGTCGATCCCAACCTGGGCGTGAACTCGGTGGCCGACCTGATCGCCCTGCTCAAGCGAGATCCGGCCAAGCGCACGTTCGCATCGTCCGGGCCGGGCACGTCCACGCACCTGGCGGGCGAGCTGTTCGCCGACACCATCGACGTACCGCTGACGCACGTGCCGTACAAGGGCACGCCGCCCGCCATGGTGGATGTGTCCTCGGGCGCGGTAACCTTCATGTTCGACCAGATGACAGCCGCCCTGCCGCTGCTGCAAAACGGCAAGCTGAAGCTGCTGGCCGTGACCACGCCCAAGCGCATCGCGCTGTCGCCCGATACCCCCACCATGGAAGAAGCCGGCGTGCCGGGCTTCCAGATGGCATCCTGGCAGGCCGTGTACGCCCCCAAGGGCACGCCCAAGCCCATCGTCGATCGCCTGTCCCAGGAAATCGCCGCAATCCTGAAAGAGCCCGATGTGCAGGAAAAGCTCGGCAAGACCATGGGGATGGAGCTGGTGGGCAGCAGCCCCGAGGCCCTGCGAGACCTGATGGCCGCGGAAATTCCGCGTTGGGCGGAAGTGGTGCAGAAATCGGGCGCCAGCGTCGATTGAGCAGCTTGCCCGACCCGCACCACTTCCTTATATCTGCGGCTTGGGCATCGTCGGGAACGGCTCGACAACCGAATGCGCCGCGCGCCAGGCTTGCGCCAGGTCGCCTGCCCGGTAAAACGCCACGCCTGGCCGCTGCGCCAGGTCGCGCAGGAAATCTGCCACCATGCGCACGCGCGGCAAGCGGCTGCTGCCGACATCGCCGCGCGTATGCAGCGTCAGGTTCACATACCCGCCCGCGCAGTACTGCGCATCGGCCTCTTCCGCCCAGGCCCTGGCCACGCGGACATCGGTATGACGATGGGTATAGAACTTGGCGTCGGTCAGGTAATCGAACACCGGCAGCTCGACCAGCACGGCGCCGCCGCTGCCCATCACATAGGGGGCGTCGTCGTCCTGCGCACTGCTGTCGTAGGCATAGCCCAACGCAGCCAGCGCCGGCAGCGTAGCCTGCGTTACCAGCCCGTTGGCGGCACGCCAGCCGCGCGGTGCGTTGCCGGTCAGGCGTTGCAGGGTTTCGCGGTCGCGGCCCAGCTGGTCCAGGGTCTCGGGCTCGCCGGCCCGCGCCCGCACATAGCCGCGCACCGCCACCTCGTGGCCCCCGTCCAGCATGGCCTGCAGCACATGCGGATGCTTGCCGATCTCGGATGGCATGACAAAGAACGTGGCCTTTGCCTCGTTCTCGGCCAGCGCATCCAGCAGGCGCCAGATACCTACGCGCGCGCCATAGCGGCCATAGGAATAACGGCCGAACAGCCCGGCGCTGCCAGCTTCCTGCACATCGATGGCGGCCACATCCACGTTGATACCCACCACCACTGGACACGCGGCCAATTGATTGTCGGTCTTGCTCATACGCGTACCTCTTCGTAGCTTTGCGGATCAGCAGCCACCCACTGCTGGATTTCCGACAGCGTGGCAAAGTGCACGCCCTGGTGGCGCTGGATATGGCGCAGCGTGTCCTCTACCGCGCGCACCCGGCTGGGCGTGCCCGATCCCCACCCCGCGCGCGGATGCACGGTCAGCATGAAAAAGCCGCCCAGCGCGTAGCGCTCGTCGAATTCCCGCTTCCATTGGTCCACCACTTCGGACACCGGCGTCATCGAGAAATTGAAGAACGGGAAGTCGTCCAGGCTGTAGGTGTTGTTGGGAATTTCCACCATCGACTGCCCGCTGCCCAAATCCAGCATATAGGGCGTGTCGGCATCCTTGTCGCTGCTGTCGTAGCGGTACCCCAGTTCATGCAGTACCGGCAGCGTCACGCCGGTCTTCTGGCCCGATGGCGAACGCCAACCGCACGGCGCCTGGCCCAGCAGGTCGCCCAGGATCGAATGGGTCAGCTTCAGCCGGCGCGTTTCTTCGGCAGCTTCGAACAGCGTGCCTTCATGCACGTAGCCGTGCGCGCCGATCTCGTGGCCGGCGCGCTGGATGGCGCGCACGGCCTCGGGCGAGCACTCGGCATCGTAGCCGGGCACGAAGAACGTGGCTGGAATGCCCAGGCGCTCCAGCATATCCAGATGGCGCGGCACACCGCGCCGGGCCGAGTAGCGGCCGGCCGAATGCATGCCGAAGGGCTCCAGGCCCTTGCCGACTTCGTTGCCGGTGCCGTCGAAATCGACCGTATAGGCCACCAGGCAGCGCGCCTGCCTGGGCCAGGCCGGCATGGCCGTACTCGGGGCCTGGCCCGGCAGGCGCACGCCGCGGGTCAGGGTAGGTTCAGGCATGGACATGGCGTTTCCTTTCAGTCTGCGAACCCGTAGGTCGTGAAGGTGGAATCGACGGCCGGCAGCGCGGCCACTTCCATTTCGGCATCGGCCGGACGCATCACCACCGTGGCCACGGTGGCGCTCAGGTTGCTGGCCAGGTTCATGCGCGGCGGCCGGCACACCGACCACGGCGAGGCATAGTCATCCAGCAGGGCTGCCTTGATCTCGGCCACGCCGATCCCGCCCAGGTGCGGACGCAGCAACTGCTTGACGCGCATGTCGCGATACAGCGTGTCGGGCGTGGACGCGATGCCGGTGTCTTTCAGCTTGCCCAGCGCCACCGGGCTCAGCCAGTGGTTGGCGTGCACCAGCAGGCCATCTTCCGCATGCAGCAGGAAGGTCTCGTCGGGTGCACACTCGAAGTTCAGCGCCACCCCGCCACGGTGGCTGATGATCATGTTGTTCGAGCCCGACTTCAACGTGACGTAGGCGGCCCGCATGGCCAGCGCCATGTGCTCTTGTTCCAGGATCTTGCGGCGGATCAGCGGCAGCGGCACGCCCACGCGCCGGTAATCCAGGCTGGACTCCAGGAAGTTGGCCGTCAGGGAAATGCCGGCCGCATTCATGCCCGAGCGGGCCAGGCCGCCTGCCTCGGTAAAAGTCAGGATGTCGGGGCCGTCGTCGCGGCGAATGCGCAGCACCACCGCGGTCTCGGCGCATTCGTATTTCCAGTCCCAGTTCTGCGCGTGCACCAGCGAGCCATCCGCCGCGGCCTCGGGCAGCACGACCACACCGGTGCAGCCGTCCAGGTCGCCCGCGCCGATCAGCCGCTCGCGCAGCGCCGGGCTGGCTGCCAGCTTCAGGATCTCGGTACGGGCATTCAGCAACACCACATCGTCAAACGGTACATCGGCGCCCTGCGCGATGCCGCGCATCTCGGCCACATGGGCCGGATCGAACTTTTCCATCACCGGCAGGTAATCGCGCACCACCGCGGCCAGCGCGGCGCGGTCCAGTTCCAGCGTCTGCAATTGCGAGGTGTAATGGCCAATGCCCTTGTGGATGCGCTCGGCGGCCTGGCGGCCATATTGCTTGCCACGGGCCTCGGGCGCCCCCGAGACTTCGATAAGGGGAAACGCTGCAGTCATGTTGCTCCTTGGTTAGTCCATTGCCCCGCGCCCACGGCAGGCCCGGGGTGCGATTCAGATCAGCCTGGCACGGCGCAGCAAGTCGCCGGATTCATCATAGGTACGCCGCGCATAGGCGGCGAACTCCTCCGGGTTGCGGTACCACTGCGGCTGGTTCAGGGTGGCCAGCACGCGCTCGATGGCGGGCTCGCCCATGGCGCGATGAAACGCATGGTGCAGTTTCTGCACCACGTCGGGCGCGATGCCCTGCGGACCCAGCAGTCCCATCGGGGCCGACAACACCAGATCGTAGCCCTGCTCGGTGGCAGTCGGAACCTTTGGCCAGGCCGGCAAGCGCGAGGCGCCCAACGCCCCCAGCAGGCGCAGCTTGCCGCTCTGGATATACGGCACATAAGTACCCACCGAATCCATCACGACATCCACATAACCGCCCATCAGCGAGGTAGCCATGTCGGCGCCGCTCTTGAAGGGAATGTGCTGGAAGCGCACCCCGTACTTTTCCTGGAACGGCACCATGGTCACCGGCACCAGCGTAGTGGGATCGCCGGCCGCATACTGGATCTCGCCGGGACGCGTCTTGCCGGCCTGCATGAAATCGGCGAACGATTTCAGCGGCGAGTCGGCGCGCACCACCGCGCAGAATTCCAGGCTGGTCATGCCGATGACGTAGGTAAAGTCTTTCAGCGGTGAAAAGCCGATTTTCGGTTCCAGCCACGGCGCGCGGAACGTCGAGCCGGTGGACATCGCCAGCGTGTAGCCGTCGGGCCGCGCCCGCGCTGCCAGGCTGGCCGACAAGTTGCCGCCGGCGCCAGGCTTGTTCTCGATGATGACAGCCTGGCCCAGGTACGGTGCGGCGGTCACGCTCAGCACGCGCATGTACTGGTCGACCGAGCCGCCGGCCCCGAAGGGACACAGCAGCGTCACCGGCCGCGCAGGAAAATCCTGCGCCCATGCGGCGCGCCCTGCCAGGCCCAGCGCGGTGCCCGCGCCCAGCGCGTGCAGCGCACGGCGGCGCCCGGGTGAATCCAGTCTTTGCATAGCGAGTCTTCCTGTCCTGGAGAATGCCGGCCGCGGCCGGCAACGGCGAGCCGCCCCAGGCGGCCCGGCTACGTGCCCGCGCAGAAGCGCGCCTACGACGGCTTGATGTTGCCGGCCTTGACCAGCTTGCCCCACTTGGCCGACTCTTCCCTGATGAACGTGGCCATTTCTTCAGGCGTCGTGTACTGGGTTTCCAGGCCGCCATTCTTCAGGTTGTCGAAGGCAGGCGATGCCAGGGTCTTTTGCACCGCCTGGTTCAGGGCCTGTGTCGCCGCTTTCGGGGTGCCGGCCGGCACCATGATGCCGCCCCAGCCGATCGCCACGATGCCGGGAAAACCGCTTTCGGCAATGGTAGGCACGTCGGGCAGCACCGGCGAGCGCTCGGCGCCCGTGGTGGCCAGCGCAATGGCCTTGCCCGAGCGGATGTACGGCAACTGGTTGATGACTGTATCCATGAAAATCGGGAACTGCCCGCCCAGGAAGTCGCTGACCGCCGCCGCGGCGCTGCGGTATGGCACGCCAGGCATCTCCAGCTTGGCCTCGCTTTTCAGCAGCTCGGTGGCCAGGTGGCTGGAACTGCCGTTGGCCGTGATGCCATAAAAATATTTGCCCGGGCTGGCACGCACCAGCGCCACCAGGTCCTTGAAATTCCGGGCTTCGAAATCTGGGCGCACCACCAGCACGTTGTTGTACTTGCACACCAGCGATACCGGGTCGAAATCCTTTTGGGGGTTGTACGGCAGGTCCGGGTACAGGAACTGGTTGACCGTGTGCGTGCCGGTGATGGCAAACAGCAGCGTGTGGCCATCGGGCTGGGCGCGGCTGACGGCCTGGGCGCCGATGATGCCGGCCGCGCCAGGCATGTTCTTGACCACGACGTTGTGCGGCAGGTGTTCGGCCAGGCCTTGCGCGGCCACGCGCGCCACCACGTCGGTGCCGGCACCGGGGCCGCCGGGCACTACCAATTCGATTGGCGCCGAACCGGGGTATTGCGCCGCCGCCAGCGCGCGGCCGGCACCCAGGCCCTGCAGCAGGATCGCGGGGCCGGCTGCCGCGCCGCCGGCCAATATGCGTCGGCGCAAAGACGAAAAACCGGCGTGCGAATGCGTATTCGACTTCATCGACATCGTTTCCCCCTGGGCCGCGACTGCTGCGGCGTGGATTTATGGTGCGGAAACTTTGCAGCACTTCATTAGGAAAGTAAATCTAGAATAAATTTGTGATGTATAAAGAAAATCTTTCGTCATCCATCACCGGGCAGAAACCGCCATGAGCAGCATCCGGGTCTTGCGCAGTTTCATCGAGGTGGCGCGCTGCGGTTCGTTCGCAGCGGCCTCGGAACACGTCTCGCTGACGCCCGCCGCGGTGGGCCTGCAGATCCACAGCCTGGAAAGCGACCTGGGCTACCCCTTGTTCGACCGCATCGGCAAGAGCATCACGCTGAACCAGCGCGGCCATCGGCTGGTGCCGCGCATCCAGCAGTTGCTGATGCAGTACGACGCGCTGCGCCTGGAAGAGGCCGACCCGAAAGACCTGGCGGGTTCCATCAAGGTGGCGTCCATCGCGACCTCGATGAGCATGGTGGTCAAGGCGGTACTGCGCATTCGCCGCCAGTACCCGCGCCTGTCGGTCGAGCCGGGCATCAGTTATTCGGGCGACCTGGTATCGCGCGTGAAGGAAGGCGAGCTCGATGCCGCCGTTTCGGTCAAGAACGCCCATAAAGTGCCGGCCGGCGTGCTATGGACCCACTTGTATCGCGAACCGCTGGTATTCATCGCCAGCAAGCACGCCGCACGCCAGGGCGATATCGGGCAATTGCTGGCGCAGCGCCTGTTCCTGCGGGTGTCGCGCAGTTCCAACACCGGCACGCTGATCGACGAATTCATGCGCCGCCGCCACCTGAAGGCGGCCGAGTTCCTGGAAATGAACGCCATGCGCACCATCGTGGACATGGTCAAGGAAGACATGGGCGTGACCATCCTGCCGCTGCCGCGCGGCACCGGTTGGGACCACGATCCCGAACTGCACGTGCAAGGCTTCGACGACCCGACCGCACACCGCAGCATCGGACTGTTCGAAAACGAAAGCCGCTGCTTTCTCAGCAGCGTGCTGCGCGAATACCTGGTGGAAGAACTGGGGCGCGAATCGCCTGCAGGCCCCCCTGCAGGTACCGCCCGCGATACCCCACCGGCGTGATTTCCCGATAAAGTGGAACCCCGGCCTCGCGGGCCAACAACGCAGACACCAAGGAGCATCACCATGGAACAGTACGTAGACGGCTTCCTGCTTGCCGTACCGAAAGACAAGCTGGGCACTTACCAAGGCATGGCCACCACGGCCTGCATGGTATGGAAAGACCACGGCGCGCTGGACTACCGCGAATGCGTGGGCGATGACCTGAACATGGACCCGAACTGCGCCCGGTTCACCGACGCCGCCCACGCCGGCGACGACGAAGTCGTGGTGTTCGCATGGATTCTCTACCCCAGCAAGGCCGACCGCGACCGCATCAACGCCGCCGTCATGGCCGACCCCCGCTTGCACTGCGAAGAGGCCGAGGGGGTGTTCGACATGAAGCGCATGGCCTGGAGCGGCTTCCGCACCCTGGTTGCCATGTAACAACACGGTTGCAAAAAAGCCGGCCGGCGCTGTCGATCCGGCGTCACGCCGGCCGTCGTATCGATAGCGGCGTGCCAATCCGGCACCCACCCAACCAGGAGCCCACCATGGCCACCGTGAAACCCATTCCCGACGACATGCATTCCGTCACCCCGCACCTGATGTGCGAGGGCGCAGCCGAAGCCATCGATTTCTACGTCAAGGCATTCAAGGCGGTCGAGCTGGCGCGCATGCCCGGCCCCGGCGGCAAGATCATGCACGCCATGGTGCGCATCGGCGATTCCACCGTGATGCTGGCCGACGTGTTCCCCGAAGCGGAATGCGGTACGGCGGGCCCCAAGGCGCTGCAAGGCTCACCCGTCTACCTGCATCTGTATGTGGAAGACGTGGACGCCATCATGGCGCAGGCCGAAGCGGCCGGCGCCACCATCACCATGCCGGCGGCCGATATGTTCTGGGGCGACCGCTACGGCCAGTTGATCGATCCGGTGGGCCATCGCTGGTCGGTGGCCACCCACAAAGAAGACCTGACGCCCGAGCAAATGCAGAAGAACATGGAATCGGCCTTCGGCTGCGGGGACGGCAAGGCATAGCGCTGCTAGCGGTAGGGCCCCAGGTAATCGCGCTTGCCCAGCGGCACGCCCTCGTGGCGCAGGATGTCGTAGGCGGTAGTGATGTGGAAGAAGAAATTGGGCAGCGCGAAGCTCAGCAGGTAGGCATCGCCGCGAAACGACTGCTCGAAATCCTTGAAGCGGATCACCACCTCGCGCGCTTGCGCCTCGGCCAGCTGGTCTTCGGTAACACTGTTCACGTAGGCCAGCGTGTCGGCAATGCGCCGCTGCAGTTGCGCGCAGGTGCTTTCATCGTCGGCAAAGCGCGGCGCCTCGATACCGGTCAGGCGCTGCAGCGCCAGCTTGGATGAATCGCTGGCGCGCTGTACCTGCCCCGCCAGGGTCAGCATGTCGGGGGCCAGCCGCGCCCGTACCAGCGCGTCGGGGTCCTGACCCTGGCTACGGGCATGTTCCGCGCCTTTGTCCAGCAAACCGGACAGCACTTGCAGCGCGCGTGCAAACACCGGCACGGACGCCTGGTACATCGATATCGCCATTGGGGGTCTCCGTTGGGATCGGCGGGCCGGCAAGCCCAGACTACGACTGCCCATTCTACGCCGCCCGTTTCGTGCGCCCGGCCAGCCCGGCTGCCGTGCTAGAACACCTTGCGGTACACGATGAAGCCGGACAAGTCGGCCACCTGGTCGTACAGGCGGCGCGCGGTGGTATTGCCTTCTTGTGTTTGCCAGTACACCCGTGCGCAGCGGTCGGCCTGCGCCCGCTCGTATACCGACTGGATCAGTGCCCGGGCCACGCCGCGGCCGCGCGCGGCCGGTGCGGTGTACAGGTCTTGCAAGTAGCAGTTGGGGCCCAGCGCCGTCGTGCTGCGGTGATACAGGTAGTGCACCAGCCCCAGCAGCGCGCCACCGGATTCGGCCACCAGGGCGTGCATGGGCTCGTAGCCGTCGAAAAAGCGCGTCCAGGTGGTGCGCGTGATCTCTTCGGGCAGCGCGGTGGCGCCCACGCGTCCGTAGAAAGCGTTATAGCCGTCCCACAATGGCTGCCAGGCGACGAAGTCATCCGGGCGCACGGGGCGGATCTGTACGTCGGCGGGCATCAGGATCTCCGGCAGAGAAGGAAGCAGCCTTGAATTCTACAGGCCCGCCTCGCCTGCGGCGGCACTTGTGCGCGATCAAGCTCCAGTCGATGCAACGCCTTGAAATGCCAGGCACAAACGCCTAAGGTGTGCTATCGCATCACGCCACGCCCCGCTATTCACCATGCCCAGCCTCGATCGCCCCCAGACCCACGGCGAAGAAATCGCCAATACCGTCAGCCATGGGTTGGGTGCATTGGGCGCGCTGGCGGCCGCGCCGCTGCTGATCGTCGGCGCCACGCGGCAGGGTGACGCGGCGCTGGTGGCCGGGGCCGCCATCTTCGCGGCCAGCATGTGCCTGCTGTACCTGGCCTCCACGCTGTACCACGCCCTGCCGGCCGGCCGCGCCAAGCGGCTGTTCAACGTACTGGACCACTCCGCCATCTACCTGCTCATCGCCGGCACCTATACGCCGTTCACGCTGGGGCCGCTGCGCGGCCCATGGGGCTGGACCCTGCTGGTACTGATCTGGAGCCTGGCCGGCCTGGGCGTGGCGCTCAAGGCCAGCAAGCGGCTCGACCGCCCGCTCTGGTCCACCGGGCTGTACCTGGCCATGGGCTGGCTGGTGGCCATTGCGGTCAACCCGGTCCTCGAACGCGTGCCCTCCGGCGGGCTATGGCTGCTGTTGGCCGGTGGCCTGGCCTACACCGCCGGGGTGGTGTTCTTCGCCTTCGACTCGCGCTGGCGCTATGCGCATTTCGTGTGGCACCTGTTCGTGCTGGCAGGCACGGCCTGCCATTTCTTCGCGGCCCTGTGGTACGCCACGCCGGTCGCGGCCTGATCCGTACCCCGGCCCGGCGCATGGCCAGAACCATGGCCGCAATCAGGGCATGCTGCGGCGCGCCCGATCAGCTTCGGTCCGGCACGAACGAGCAAGCGCGCACCTGCCCGCCGCCGGCCACGATGGCCGTGCCCTCGGCCACTTCTTCCCACGCGCCGGGCAATTCAACCAGCGGCTCCGACAACAGCATGTAGGCATCGTCGTCCAGCGCGGCAATGCGCGGCTCGTCGGGATACAACTGCTTCAGGTGGCGCACGTCGGTGCTGTGGAACAGCGACCTTGAGTTCGCTTCGCTGGAATACCGCACGGCGATCAAATGCTGGCCATCCAGCACGCACACGGTCATGTTCAAGGGGTGCTCCACGCCATGCCGGTGCCCCACGTCTTCCACCAGCGCAGCCATGCGCTGCAGGGCCGGCACGGGCTCGGATTCCAGTCCCAGGCTCAGGGCCAGCAAGAACATGACCTCGGAATCCGTGGAACCTTCCAGCGACGTGAAATAGCGCGGGGCGATCTGCATCACCAGGTCGCGCCGCAGCAGCGGATAGTCGCGGATCAGCCCGTTGTGCACGAACAGCCAGCGCTCGTGGCGAAACGGATGGCAATTGGTTTCCTGCGCAGGCGTATCGGTAGCCGCGCGGATGTGCGCCACGAACAGCGGCGCCCGGATGGCGCGGGCCGCTTCGCGCAGGTTGCGATCGTTCCAGGCAGGATGAATGCTGCGGTAGCGGTACGGTAACTCGGCCGGATCGCGCCCGTACCAGCCCACGCCGAAGCCGTCGCCGTTGGTGGTGCTGGCGCCCAGGCGCGAATGCAGGCTTTGGTCGATAAGCGAATGCCGCGCCTTGAAAATCACAGTCTCCAGTTGCAAGGGACTACCGGTATAAGCCATCCAGCGACACATGGCGATGCTCCTGCTCGGGGTTCACAAAAGGGTTATATATTCTTTTTGACTAAAAATGCCATTCATTACAACCGGTTGACATATAAGCACGCATTGCCGATCATGGCGGGCAACCGTCGACACGGCGGCAAGGCGCCGCCAGGCGCCGCAACATAATCACAATACCGCGCCTGCCCCGGCAGTGCGCGGCAATCGGAGAGGCATGCCATGCAGACTACACCCCGCAATCCCGCGCGTCGCCGCCTGTTGGCCGGCAGCGCCGGCGCACTGGCCGCGGCCGGCCTGGGCGCCACCGGCGTCGTGCGCGCCAGCGAACAGGCGGCCGGCAAGGCCGCCGGACCCGCCGCATCGGCAGCGGCCAAGCCACTGCCGCCCTATGCCGCCTGGAAGGATGCCGACAGTGTCATCGTGCACAGCGCCAACACCATCGAGACCCGGCGCGGCGCGTTCGGCGACGGCGTCATCACGCCGGCGCGCGAGCTGTACGTGCGCAACAACCTGCCGCCGCCCGACGCGTCCATTCTTGACGACCGCGATGCCTGGACGATCGAGATCCAGGGCGTGAAGAATCCGCGCACGCTGACCCTGGGCGATCTCAAGACGCTGGGCGTGGACACCATCGCCACGGTGCTGCAATGCTCCGGCAACGGCCGCGGATTCTTCCCGCACAAACCCAGCGGCACGCAATGGCAGGTGGGCGCGGCCGGCTGCGTCATGTGGACCGGCGTTCCGGTGCGCACGCTGGTCGAGTACCTGGGCGGCATCGAGGGCGACCCCACCTACATGACCGGCACCGGCGGCGAGAAAATACCCGAAGGCCTGGACCCCAACACCCTGACCGTAGAACGCTCGGTACCGCGCGATACCCTGCAAGACGCCATGCTGGCCTGGGAAATGAACAACGAACCCCTGTCGCTGGCGCACGGCGGGCCGCTGCGGCTGATCGTGCCGGGCTATACAGGCGTCAACAACGTCAAGTACATCAAGCGCCTGGCCTTCACGGCCGAGCAAAGCCCGGCCAAGATCCAGCAGACCAGCTATCGCCTGGCGCCCATGGATGCCAAGCCCGGCCCCGACCAGCCGTCGGCCTGGGCCATGGAGCCCAAGTCATGGATCACCGCGCCCGGTGCCGAGGGCGCGCCCGTCAAGGCCGGCCGCGCGCTGGTGCGCGGCGTGGCGTTCGGCGGCATTCATGCGGTCAAGCGCGTGGACGTGTCCATCGACGGGGGCAAGACCTGGAAGCAGGCCGCGCTGGTGGGTCCCGACCTGGGCAAGTACGCCTGGCGCCAGTTTGCCCTGGCCGTCGACCTGCCCGCCGGCCCACACACCCTGGCCAGCCGCGTCGAAGACACCGAAGGCAATGTCCAGGTCGAGAACCGCGTCGAGAATGTGCGCGGCTACCTGAACTCCAGTTGGCGCGATCATGCGCTGACGATCAACGTGTCATGAGCATGGCGGCATCGATGCAGCATCCCATTGCGCAATACCCTCGCGCCCGTCGCGTTCGCGGCTGGCGGTTTTTTCTGCCCGCACTGGCGGCTGGCCTGGCCGGCCTGTATGCCGCCTGTGCCGGCGCGGCCGAGCCCGCCGACGCCGAAGCCGGCCGTGCGCTCTTTACCAAAGACACCACGCCCGCCTGTGCCGTTTGCCATACTCTGGCCGACGCCGGTGCGGTCGGGGCCATCGGCCCCAACCTCGATGAGCTGAAACCCGATGCCAACCGCGTCGCCCAGGCGGTGCGCAACGGCATCGGCGTGATGCCCGCCTTCGAATCGCTCAGCGATGCGGATGTACAGGTGCTGGCGCAGTACGTATCCAGCGCCACGGGCGCAGCCCAATAGGCTGCAGGCTGGCGCCGGGCGGTTTCAATCCTGGGGCAGCATCTGCGGGTTCCAGGCCACTTCCCATAGGTGCCCGTCGGGATCCTGGAAGTAGCCCGCATAGCCGCCCCAGAAGGTGTCGCCCGCGGGTTTGGCCACGGTGGCGCCGGCGGCGCGCACCTGCTGCATGACGCGGTCGACTTCGGCCTTGTCGGCCACGTTGTGCGCCAGCGAGAATTCCGTGGCGCTACGCGGCCCCAGGGCCAGGCCGCTGTCGTGGGCAAGGCTGGCGCGTGGCCACAGCGCCAGCTTCAGGCCCGGCTGCAAGTCGAAGAAGGCCACGGCGCCGTGTTCGAATTCATTGCCGATGATGCCCTGCGTGGGCAGGCCCAGGCCGTCGCGGTAGAACTGCACGGCACGGTCCAGGTCGTCCACGCCCAGGGTAATCAAGGTAATGCGAGGTTTCATGCGGGTCTCCTATTGATGGGACGCGGATGCGGCCAGTGCGGCCGCTGCGCGCTCGGCCACTTGCAGGGTGCCGGCAGCATCGGCGCCATCTTGCTGCCGCCATATCGCCGACAAGCCTGCCCAGGCCAGTATCCATTGCAACAGACGATGGCGCTCCAGCCCAGCCTCGCCGGCCACGATGTCCAGGCGCCGTTCGAATCGCCCTTGCGCTAACGCGGCGCCAGGGCTCGGATTGCAAAACAGGTTAGCGTAATCGAACCCGCGCTCGCCATGCAGGCGCTTGGGATCGATGGCCAGCCAGCCGCGTGCGCCGAAATCCAGCACATTGCCATGATGGATATCGCCGTGCAGCACGCCGACCTGCCGCGGCATGGCCAGCAGGCCACGGGCCGTGCGGGCGCACCGGCCCAGCAGGCCGCCCTGCCCCGCGGCGGCCGGCCACAGGTCGTGAAACCAGTCCTCCAGCGCGATCAGGTCCGGCAAGGCCCAGGGCCGCGGCGCATGCAGGCGCGCCACCGTAGCGCACAAGATGCGCGTGGCCCGCGCGTCGTCGCCCTGGCGGACCATCTGCGCCAGCGACAGCGGCCCCGATGCGCGTTCGAGCAGCAATGCATCGCGGTCGTACGCCAGCACACGTGCCGCGCCGTCGCCATTCCACCACATCATCAGGTGGCCGCCGTAGCGCTCTTCATCGTGGCGGGCCACTTTCAGCATCGCTGCCACGCCGGCCTGGCGCACCGGCAGCAAATCGCTGCCGGCCGTGACGACAGGCTTGCCGTCCGGCACCAGTTGCCAATCGCGCAGATACGGGTCGAATACGCTCACTGCGGCCCCCCGGGAAAGACAAGTCGGAATGCCACTCTGTCGACACGGTAGTAACATCGGGCGGCATCCCTTCCCACCCGGAGTCCTACCCTTGAAATACCGCAAACTTGGCCGTACCGACACGGAAGTCAGCCTGATCGGCCTGGGCACCATGACCTGGGGCGAGCAGAATACCGAAGCCGACGCCCACCAGCAACTCGATTACGCGCTGTCGCGCGGCATCAATCTGGTCGACACCGCGGAAATGTACCCGGTGCCGCCCAAGCCCGACACGCAAGGCCGCACCGAGACCTGCATCGGCACCTGGCTGGCCAAGACCAAGCGGCGCCACGACATCGTGCTGGCCAGCAAGGCGGCCGGCCCGGTACGCGACCCCAAGCGCCCTGGCCACATCCGCGACGGCAAGACCTTTCTCGACCGCAAGAACCTGACTGCCGCCCTGGATGCCAGCCTGAAGCGTCTGCAAACCGACTACCTGGACCTGTACCAGCTGCATTGGCCCGACCGCACCACAGCAACGTTCGGCCGCGCCTATCCATGGAAAGACGACGAATACACCGTGCCCGTGCAGGAAACCCTGGAAGTACTGCAAGATTTCGTGCGCGCAGGCAAGGTGCGCCACATCGGCGTGTCCAATGAAACGCCCTGGGGCGTGGCGCAATTCATCAAGCATGCCGAAACCCAGGGCCTGCCGCGCATCGCCTCTATCCAGAACCCCTACAACCTGCTCAATCGTACCTACGACAACGGCCTGTCCGAATTCAGCCACCTGGAGCAAATCGGCTTGCTGGCCTATTCGCCCCTGGCCATGGGGGTGCTGGCCGGCAAGTACCTGGACGGCGCCCGGCCCGAAGGCGCGCGCCTGACCTTGTTCACGCGCTTTACGCGCTACAGCAACGAACGGGCCGAAGCCGCCACGCGGCAGTACGTGCAACTGGCTCGCGACCACGGCTTGTCGCCCACCCACCTGGCGCTGGCCTGGATCAACCAGCAACCCTCGGTAGCCAGCAACCTGATCGGCGCCACCACCCTCGAACAGCTCAAGGAAAATATCGACAGTGTCGACGTGACCCTGCCGCCGGCCTTGCTGGAAGAGATCGACAGCATCCACGACCAGAACCCCAATCCGGCGCCCTAACGCCCTAGCTAGGCGCCAGGCTCCACCCATTCGCAATGGGGATGCTTGGCGCAGCTTGCCAACTGCCTCAGCCTGGCCACCGAAGTCTGGCCGCAACCGGGAATCGACAACAGTTCGATGCTGTCGGCCCGCAACAGTTGGTAGGGGGTCGTGATGCTTCGGCTCTGCAGCGCCAATGCCACGGACCGCGGCAACCGGGGCACCGACAAAACGAACGGCCGGTAAAGGTAACTGATCAGGGTCTGCGAGTTGAACCCCAGGTTGCCGTGCTCGAGCATGGCCGACACGGTGCGGTCTTGCATCAGGGCGCTCAGCATGCTCACCTTGACCGGAAGCGCCAGGTCATCTTCGACAATGGCACGCACCCAGATAAGCAGCTCGATGATCGGCTGGCGCGCCACCGGACCGCTGATGGGACACACAAGCGGGCCACTGGCAATACGGACCGGCTCGGCCACCCACCGGCCGCATTCCGGCACGCCAGGCCGCACAGATCGCGGCAAGCTGACGGTCTGCCCTTCTTTCAGCAGGCACGCCAGCGGCGTAGTGGGACGTAGATCCGCTCTGAACACATATTGAACAAGGCTGGCCACCATGCATGGCTCCCGGACATTGACGGCTCGCGGATCATCGTAGGAAGGGGCATGCACCTGCTGCTGGCAAGGCGTGCCCCGCCTTTCGAATGTATCGTAATTGCAGGAACGTCGATATATATCCGGGTGAATTATTTACATCAAGTGACACAATCCGGGCTTAAGCCTGGGCCAGCAACTGGTCGGCCAGGGCGCCGAAGTCATTGGCCACCGCATCCCAGTCTTGCTCGGCGCGCAGGTTGGTGGTTTGATTCGGCCCATGCTCGCCGGGCCGGCGAACGAAGGCGGTTTTCAGCCCGCATTGCCGCGCGGCCGCCAGGTCGCCGTTGTGCGCCGCCACCATGCACACCTGCGACGGGTCCAGGCCCAGCACCTCGGCGGTGCGCAGGTAGGCCTCGGGCATGGGCTTGTAGGCCTGCACTACCTCGGCACCCAAGATCGCGTCCCATGGCAGGCCGGCGCGCTTGGCCATGTCCAGCATCAGCCGGATATTGCCGTTGGACAGCGGGGCAATGATGTAGCGGGTTTTCAGGCGGGCCAGGCCGGCCACCGAATCGGGCCAGGGATCCAGGCGATGCCAGGCCAGGTTCAGCGCATCCAGCTCGTCGGCCGGTATGCCAGCCGGGTCGATACCCACGTCGCGCAAGGCCGCATCAAGGTTTTCGCGGTGCAATACATCCAGCCGCACGAACGGGCGCTGCCCGCTGCGTACCGCCTGCATCGACGGCCCGTAGTGCCTGCGCCAGGCATCGGCGAAAGCTGCCGGGTCCAGCTCGCCGTGGCCATGTCGCGCCAGCAACGGCGCCGCTTCGCGCGCAACGCCGCTGCGCCAGTCGACCACGGTGCCGAATACATCGAAAACCAATGCCTGCACTTTGTCCCATGCCATGATGTCTGCCTCGGTGTGGGCCGGCTAGGTCTTGAGCCGATAGCCCGTTTTGAATATCCAGTGCACGCCCGCCAGGCACGCCACCAGGAACGCCAGGGTCATGCCCAGGCTGATGCCCAGGCTGACGTCCGAGATGCCGAAGAAGCTCCAGCGAAAGCCACTGACCAGGTAGACCACCGGATTGAACAGGGTCACGCCCTGCCAGAACGGTGGCAGCATACTGATGGAATAAAACGTGCCGCCCAGGAAAGTAAGCGGCGTGATGATCATCAGCGGAATAATCTGCAGCTTTTCGAAGCCATCGGCCCAGATGCCGATAATGAAGCCGAACAGGCTGAAGGTCAGCGAGGTCAGCAACAGGAAGCCTATCATCCAGAACGGATGCTGGATCTGGAAATCGACGAACAGCCGCGCCGTTACCAGCGTGATCAACCCCAGGATAATGGACTTGCTGGCCGCCGCCCCCACATAGCCGGTGACGATTTCAAGATAAGAAATCGGCGCCGAATGGATTTCATAGATGGTGCCGGAAAAGCGCGGCATGTAGATGCCGAACGACGCATTGGCCACGCTTTGCGTCAGCAGCGACAGCATGATCATGCCCGGCACGATGAAGGCGCCATAGCTGACGCCTTCGATCTCGACCATGTGCGACCCGATCGCCGAGCCGAACACCACGAAATACAGCGCCGTGGAAACCACCGGCGAGGCCACGCTTTGCATCAGCGTGCGCCAGGCGCGGGCCATTTCGAACAGGTAGATGGCGCGGATGGCATAGAAGTTCATGATTGGGCACTCACCAGGCTGACGAAGATTTCCTCGAGCGAGCTTTCGGACGAACTGAGGTCGGTGAACTCGATGCCGCTTTCGTCCAGCTGGCGCAAGAGGCGCGCGATTTCACCGCCGCCCCGCTCGTTATCGTACGAATAGACCAGCCGGTGGCCTTCATCGGTGAGCTCCAGGCCGTAGCCGGCCAGCACCGCCGGCACGGTGCCCAGCGGCGATTTCAAGGTCAGGGCCAACTGGCGCTTGCCCAGCTTCTTCATCAGTGCGTGTTTTTCCTCGACCAGGATGATCTCGCCCTTGCGGATCACGCCGATGCGATCGGCCATTTCCTGGGCTTCCTCGATGTAGTGGGTGGTCAGGATGATGGTGACGCCGCTTTCGCGCAGGCGCCTCACCATGTCCCACATGCCGCGGCGCAGTTCGACGTCGACGCCCGCGGTCGGTTCGTCCAGGAACAGGATCTGCGGCTCGTGCGCCAGCGCCTTGGCGATCATCACGCGGCGCTTCATGCCGCCCGACAAGGCCATGATGCGCGAGTCTTTCTTGTCCCACAGCGAGAGCTCGCGCAGCACTTTCTCGACATAAGCCGGATTGGCCGGCTTGCCGAACAGGCCACGGCTGAACTTCACGGTATTCCACACGCTTTCAAAAGCGTCGGTGGATATTTCCTGTGGCACCAGGCCAATACGCGCGCGCGCCGCCCGGAACTCGGTCACGATATCGTGGCCGTCGGCAAGCACCTTGCCCTGCCCAGGGTTGACGATGCCGCAGATGATGCTGATCAGGGTGGTCTTGCCGGCCCCATTGGGGCCCAGCAGGGCGAAGATCTCGCCGCGGTGTATATCCAGGTTGATGTTCTTCAAGGCCTGGTGTCCCGACGCATATGTCTTGGACAAGCCTTGTACGGAAATGACGGGCTGCACGCGGACCTCGGTATGGCGGTGAAGGAACCGATTTTACTTGGTCGGCCCATAAGCATCGTTCCGCTGGCACCACAACAGTATTTCGCTGCCGGACGCGCCCGGCCCGCCATGTATCTAGAACGACGGGCCTTCGGTGTCCGGAGCGGCGCGCGGCGCCATCCAGGCGGTCAGCGCGCTGGACAAGGCCGCGATCAGCCACAGCACGAAGAACGACACCGTGTAGAAACCGATACGGCCAGGCTGCCAGCGGCCCAGCAACGGTACGTCCAGCGGGTCGACCAGGGCGAAGATCAGCCCGCAGCCCGCCGCGGCCGCCAGGAACGCGGGCCACAGGATCACCATCAGCAGGCGCCAGCGCATCGAGGGTTCCATGTCAGGGCTGCGCTGGCACCGCCGGGCTCGCGGCAGCGGTGTCCGGCGCCGCGACCGGCGCGCCGCCGGCGGGTGGCGCCTGCGGCGCACGCTCGACCACCAGCCCCCGCTTGATGGCCCCTTCGACGATGGGCTGGTCGGCAAAACGCGTCACGGCAAGGTAAATGGTGATGATGCAGCCCAGGATGGCCAGCAGCGGCCCGGTCATCAGGAACCAGGGCCAGGGTTCGCGATACCAGGCGTTGGGTGCTTTGGAAGTCGTCATGCGTAGGCTCCTGCGGGTCAAGGGTCAGTCAGGCATGTAAAAGCTGGAGGCCTCGTCGCGTGCCAGCACGCGGCCGTCGGCACCATGGGCGCGGGCCTGCACCACGATGGGATGCGAACCCGGCCCGGCAGCCTCGGCCGGCACCCGGATCACCACGGGCACCAGCTTGTTGGCATAAGGCTCCAGCGCGATTTCCTGGTCGTGCTGGCGCTCGACATGCACGTCCAGGCCAGGCAGGCCGGTGGCCTGCAATTGCAGCACCATGGCGGATCCGGAGGTATTGATGAGCTGCAGCCGGTAGACGTTTTCGATCAAGCCGCCCGAGGCTTCGCGCGCCAGGATGCCGCGGTCGCGGATCACATCGACCCGCAGCGGATTGCGCAAGGCCAGTGTCGCCACGAAGGCCGTCGCCAATGCCAGGATGACGCCGCCATAGACCAGCACGCGTGGGCGCAGCAGCCGCGCCCGCGCCTGGCGCGCCGGCCAGCCCTGCTCTACCGCGTGCTGCGACGCATAGCGGATCAGGCCGGCCGGATACTGCATCTTGCCCATGACCTGGTCGCAGGCATCGATGCAGGCGCCGCAGCCTATGCACATGTACTGCAGCCCGTCACGGATGTCGATGCCCGTGGGGCATACCTGCACGCACAGGCTGCAATCGACGCAATCGCCCAGCCCGGCGGCCTTGTAGTCGGCCTTGCGCGAGCGGCCGCCACGCGGCTCGCCGCGCCCCTTGTCGTAGGTGACCACGAAGGTGTCCGGATCGACCATGACGCTTTGGAAGCGCGCGTACGGGCACATGTACTTGCACACCGATTCGCGCATGAAGCCGGCATTGCCCCAGGTGGCGAAGCCGTAGAACAGCATCCAGAACCACTGCCACGGGCCCAGTTGCAGGGCCAGCAGGTCCAGGCCCAGGCCGCGGATGGGCGCGAAGTAGCCGATGAAGCTGTAGCCCGTCCACCAGGCAACGAGGATCCACAGCGCGTGCTTGGCCAGCTTCAGGCGCAATTTGCGCGGCGTCCAGGACGCCTCGTCCAGGCGGATCCGCGCCAGGCGATCGCCTTCGACCTTGCGCTCGATCCACATGAAGATCTCGGTATATACCGTTTGCGGACAGGCGTAGCCGCAGAACAGGCGCCCGGCCACCGCCGTGAACAGGAACAGCGCCAAGGCCGAGATCACCAGCAACACGGCCAGGTAGACCACGTCTTGCGGCCACAGCACCAGGCCGAACAAGTAGAACTTGCGCGCTCCCAGGTCGAACAGCACGGCCTGCCGGCCGTTCCACTGTAGCCATGGCAGGCCGTAGAACACCAGTTGCGTCAGGAATACGAGCACGATGCGCCAGCGGGCGAACACGCCGCTGACCGAGCGCGGGTAGATCTTGCCGCGTACCTCGGCCAAGGTCTGTTCCAGCATTTCCACGGCCGCGCCGGGCCGGGCCGCAGGCTGCTGCGGGCGCCACGCGGGCGTCCCGCCGTCTGCATCGCCCGATCCGGAGGCCTTGGGCTTGGACCGTCCAGAGGGTTCAGGCTGTTGCATTACTGCTTTACCCCTAATGCGGCGCGTTGGCGTTTGCCGCTGGCGTCGGGTTCGACAGCCCCCATACCCAGGCCGTCAGGATCTTGATCTGCTCGGGTGTCAGCACCGCATCGTGCGCGGGCATGCGGTTGTCGCGCCCTTCGAGAATGGTTTGCACAATGGTGGCTTCGGAACTGCCGTACAGCCAGGTGCCATCGGTAAGGTTGGGCGCGCCCAGGGCCTGGTTGCCCTTGCCATCAACGCCATGGCAGGCCACACAGTAGGTTTCGTAGGTACGCTGGCCTCGGAACACCTTGAGCGGATCGGCCGCCAGGTTCGACAGCGAACGCACATAGTGCGCCGCATCGCTGGCAGCGGCGGGCTCGATGGAGCCTTTCCAGGGCGGCATGATGCCGTGGCGCCCCTGCGTGATGGTTTGCTCGATGGTCTCGGGCGCGCCGCCGTACATCCAGTCGCCGTCGGTAAGGTTGGGAAAGCTGCGCGCGCCCCGGGCATCGGAACCATGGCACTGGGCGCACGTATTCAGGAACAGGCGTTCGCCGATCTGGCGCGCAGCCGGATCGGCCGCGATCTCGGGCGCCGTCATGCCGGCGTAGCGGGCATAGACCGGCTTGACCTGCTCGGCCAGTTGCGCCTGGTGGCGACGCACTTCGTCTGCCGTGGTGTAGCCCAGCACGCCCTGGAACATGCCCAGGCCGGGCATCAGTACCAGATATCCCAGCGCGAACAGGCACAGCAACAGGTACATCCAGGTCCACCAGCGGGGCACGGGATTGTTCAGTTCGGTAAGGTCTTCGTCCCAGACATGGCCGGTGTCGTCGACCGGCGCGCCCGACGGCCGGATACCCAGCCAGCGCCGCTGCGCGAACAGCAGCCACAAGCACCAGGCAATGCCGCCCAGCGCGATGAAGGCAATGAAATAGCCGAAGAAAGCGTGGCTGAAATCGTTCATGGCCGCGTTGCTCCTTGTGCGGGTCCGTTTTCATCGGGCAGCGCGAACGGCAGCATGGCCGATTCGTGGTTGGCGCGCTGCCGGCCGCGCGAACAGGCCCACCAGACGATGCCCAGGAAGGTGGCCATCGAGACGGCCGTCATGATTCCGTTGATGATCTGCATGGTCAGTTTCCTTGTACGGGCGCACCCTGCCCGGCCGCCTGCCGGGCTTGTTCGGCCTCGGCCTGGCGAGCCTGGCGCAGCCCTACGCCCAGACCCTGCAGGTAGGCGACCAGCGCGTCTTCTTCGGTCTTGCCGGCGATGTCTTGCGGTGCGGCCTGGATTTCGGCGTCGGTATAGGGCACGCCCAGGGTGTGCAGCGCCCGCATGCGAGCTTGCACGTTCTGGCCATCGAGTGCGGCACGCTGCAGCCAGGGGTACGAAGGCATGTTCGATTCGGGCACCACCAGGCGCGGGTCGCGCAGGTGGATGCGGTGCCATTCGTCGGAATAGCGTTCGCCCACGCGCGCCAGGTCGGGGCCGGTGCGCTTGGAACCCCACAGGAACGGGTAGTCGAACACCGATTCGGCGGCTTCCGAGTACGGGCCGTAGCGCTGCACTTCAGCCTGCAGCATGCGCACCTGCTGCGAATGACAGCCCAGGCAGCCCTCGCGGATGTAGACGTCGCGGCCCATCAGGCGCAAGGCGCTGTAGGGTTCGATGCCAGGCGCGGCCTGGGTGGTGGAATGCTGGAAGAAAAGCGGGATGATCTGTACCAGCCCCGCGAACGACACCACCAGGATGCTGGCGATGATCATCCAGCCGATGTTCGTTTCCAGCGTATGGTGCGAGAAAAAACCGTGTTGCTTGTTGGCCATGGAAAACCTCGTCAGGCAATGGCGGGCGTGGCAATGGCGGCCGCGCGGACTTGGGGCTCGCTGGTGGGAATGACCGGGTCGACGGCGCGCTGGCCGCGCAGCGTCATCCAGACGTTCCAGGCCATGATGAACACGCCTGACAAATACATTGCGCCACCCACGAACCGGATCACGTAGTAAGGCAGGCGCGTCTTGAGCTCTTCGACGAAGCTGTAGACCAGCGTGCCGTCGGAGGCGGTGTCGCGCCACATCAGGCCTTGCTGCACGCCGGCGATCCACATGGCGGCGATGTACAGCACCACCCCGATGGTGGCCACCCAGAAATGCAGCTCGACGGCCTTCATGCTGTGCATGGTGGTACGGCCGTACAGGCGCGGGATCAGGTAGTACAGCGAACCGAAGGTGATCATGGCCACCCAGCCCAGCGCGCCGGAGTGCACGTGGCCGACCGTCCAGTCGGTGTAGTGCGACAGCGCATTGACCGTGCGGATCGACATCATCGAGCCTTCGAAGGTGGACATGCCGTAGAACGACAGCGCGGTGACCATGAACTTCAGGATGGGGTCGGTGCGCAGGCGATGCCAGGCACCCTGCAGTGTCATGATGCCGTTGATCATGCCCCCCCACGACGGCGCCAGCAGGATCAGCGAAAACGCCATCCCCAGCGATTGGGTCCAGTCGGGCAGCGAGGTGTACAGCAAGTGGTGCGGCCCGGCCCACATGTAGGTGAAGGCCAGCGCCCAGAAGTGCACGATGGACAGGCGGTAGGAATAGATGGGCCGGCCGGCCTGCTTGGGCACGAAGTAGTACATCATGCCCAGGAAGCTGGTGGTCAGGAAGAAGCCCACCGCATTGTGGCCGTACCACCATTGCACCATGGCATCTTGCACGCCGGCATAGGCCGAGTACGATTTCCACAACGACACCGGGATTTCGATGTTGTTGAAGATGTGCAGGATGGCAATGGTGAGAATGTACGAACCGAAGAACCAGTTGGCTACATAGATATGGCGCACGCGGCGCCGCACGATGGTGCCGAAGAACACCACGGCGTAGGCCACCCACACCAGCGTGATGAGGATGTCGATGGGCCATTCGAGCTCGGCGTATTCTTTGCTGCTGGTGTAGCCCAGCGGCAGCGTGATGGCGGCGCCCACGATGACGGCCTGCCAGCCCCAGAAGGTGAAGGCGGCCAGCTTGTCGCTGAACAGCCGCGCCTGACAGGTGCGCTGCACGACGTAGTACGAGGTGGCGAACAGGCCGCTGCCACCGAAGGCGAAGATCACCGCATTGGTATGCAGGGGCCGCAGCCGGCCATAACCGAGCCAGGGAATGTCGAAATTGAGCTGGGGCCAGATAAGCTGCGCGGCGATCAATACGCCCACAGCCATGCCCACAATGCCCCAAACCACCGTCATGACAGCAAACTGCCTCACGACTTTGTAGTTGAACGTGTTTTGTCGATCGGCAGTTGTACTGCTATCAAACATGGTCTGTCCCCCAGTTGATACGGAGGTTGAATGATCGGCCGATGCGCGTTCGATTGTCTTGATTTCGGTCAAAAAATAGGACGAATCCTATGTGTCTGAATCGCGAAGAATGGAACTTCCGGCATCTTCGGTATCGTCGAACTGGCCGTTGAATACGGCCCAGCCCAGGGCCAGCGCGATGGCCAGCACGAACAGCATCGACAGCGGCAGCAGCAGGTACAGGATGTTCATGGCACGACCGAAACCGTTACGGCCGCGCAACCGACCGCGGCCAGCGCGCGGTAGCGGCGGTACAAATGCCAGGCGCAACCGGCCACCGCCAGCGACGACAGCAGCATGGTGGTTGCCGCCAGCCATGGCGCCACCCAGCCCGCCAGCGCCAGCGGCGTCAACAGCAGGTGCCAGGCCAGCGACCCGTACAGGCTTATGCCGGCAACGCGGCGCGTTGCTGCCAGCAGTGCGCGAAACTGCTGCGCATCAAGGCCCGGCTGCGCGGCGGCATGAGCGGCCGCCAGCGTAGTGGGCACCGCCATCGCCATGGCACAGGGACAACTGATGACCAGCAGCGCGACCATGACCGGCACCGCGTGGGCGGGGTCGAGCCAGGCCCAGACTGCCGCGGCCGCCAGCGCCAGGGCTACCTGGGCCGCAACGAAGCGGGCCGCCACGCGGTCGGCCGAAGCGCCCAGTGCACGGCGGCGGATTTCCAGGCGGGCGTGGCGCCAGGCCTGCACACGGCCGTGGCGCGGCGCCACCGATTGGCGCGCGCACAGCGCCAGGTAGCGGGCGGTAAGCAGGAACGCCACGAACATGGTGACCGAATCGAAGTAGACTTCGCCGCGCTGGGTCACGGTGGCGTGGACGCTGGGCAGGAAGGCCGCGACGATGCCCAGGGCCACGGGTACGTCCATGCCCGCCTGGCGGCGGTGCAGGCTGCGCGCCGCGCCCTGCCAGACCGGCCAGGCCGAGTACAGCGCCACCGGCAGGGTCAGGGCCAGGCTGGCCCAGTTCATGAGCACGATGGCCCAGTCGAGCGTGGCCAGGGCGTCGGGGGGGATGCCGTCGTGGCGCACATAGCCGGGCCAGGCGAACATCATGACCTGCATCATGGCCAGCCAGGCCCAGCCCAGGCGCAACAAGGCGTGGCGCCGCAGCTGCCGATCGGCGTGGGACAGGCCGGGCGGCACGGAGAAGATTGACGTAGCGGGCATGCGCCCGATCGTAGCCACCGGACGCATGGAACGGCTTGATAAAAATCAAGCCAACTAAAAGACCAGACCGATCTACGGGTACGGCTAAAGCACCGCCCGACGCGCGCGCAAGGCGGCGATCTGCTCGGCCGACAGTTCCAGTTCGGCCAGCACATTATCCGAATGCTGGCCGAAGGTGGGCGCGGCAAACGGTACCGGCCCCGGTGTGCGGCCATATTTGATGGGCTGCGTGAAGCCGCGGTAGCGGCCGACGACCGGATGCTGGTAATCGGCCACCATGCCTTCGGCCTGCACCTGGGGAAAATCGAACATGTCTTCGATGGTGCGCACTGCCGCGCACGGCACCTCTTCGCCGAATAGGGCTTCCCATTCGAGTGCGCTGCGGGCTTGCAGCGCCGCGTGCAGGCGCGGCACGATCTCGGCGCGATGCTGGGCGCGCTTGCGCACGGAATCGTAGCGGCTGTCGGCGGCCAGTTCGGCCAGGCCGGTCTTGGCGCACAGCGCGGCCCAGAAATGCGGCGTGTTGGCCGAAATGTACAGCCAGCCCTGGCGCGTGGGATGCAGGCCGGTAATACCGCCGGACCGCATATCGCGCCCGACCTCGCGCGGCTCGTGCTCGGCCCAGACCATGCGGGCCGACTGCAGCGTCAGGGCGCTGCGCAACAACGACACCCCCACGTACTGGCCCTGCCCGCTGCGCTCGCGCTCGTACAGGGCAGAAGCCACGCCCGAGGCCACCAGGGCCGAGGCGTAATAGTCGACCACCGAACCGTACAGGATCTCGGGCGGCCCTTCCGGCTTGCCCTGCAGGGCACACATGCCGGTCATGCTCTGCAGCACCTGGTCGTAGCCGGCCTTGTCTTTCAGCGGGCCGGTCTCGCCGTAACCGGTAACGGCGCAATACACCAGGCGCGGGTTGATCTCTTGCAGTTGCTCGTAGGCAATGCCCAGGCGTGCCGGCACGCTGGGACGGAAGTTGTGCACCAGCACGTCGGCGCGGCGGGCCAGTTCACGCAGCACCTGCTGTGCATCGGACTGTTTCAGGTCGAGTGCCACCCCGCGCTTGCTGCGGTTCACGCCCAGGAAGGCGCGGCTTTCGGTTTCAAGCGTAGACGGATATTTGCGCAGATTGTCGCCCGCGGGCGGCTCGATCTTGATCACGTCGGCGCCCTGGTCGGCCAACAAGGCGCAGCCATAGGGGCCGGCGATGTAGGCGCTGAGATCCAGCACCCGCACGCCATGCAGCGGGCCACGGCCCGCGGGAGTATCGGCAATGGTGGCAGAAGAAGTCATGAATCAGTCCAACTGGGCGGCGCACCGGGCGCCGCGGCTTAGCGGGGCAGCAGCCCCAGGCGGGCGGCAGTCTGCACGATGGCCTCGGCGCGGCGCACGAACGGGGCATCGACCATCTTGCCATCGACCACGTAGGCCCCCACGCCCTGGGCATCGGCATCGCGGGCCGCCTCGATCACGCGCACGGCATGCGCGATTTCTTCGTCGGTGGGACGAAAAACTGCATTGGCCAACGGCACCTGGCTGGGGTGGATGCAGCTCTTGCCCAGGAACCCCAGGCGACGCGCCAGGGCGGCCTCGGCCTGGAATCCTTCGGTATCGCGGATGTCGGCAAATGCGGAGTCGTAGGCAAAGACCCCGGCTTCTGCCGCGGCCAGGCGCAAGGTGAACATGGCCTGCTGCACGGCCGCGGGTTCGCGCCTGGCGATACCCGCGGGTTCGAACAGATCGCCCAGCCCCAGTTGCAGGCCGGCGACCCTAGGGTCGGCAGCGGCCAGGTCGGCCGCCTGGCGCAGCGCGCGCGGCGATTCGATATTGAGCAACAGGCGCACGGGGCGCGTCACGCCGTTGGCGCGCTCGGCCTGGGCCAGCTCGCGCGCGGCTTCGCGCACCTGCCCGGCCTCTTCGGCCTTGGGCAAGTTCAGCAAGTGCAGGCCTTCTTGCACCACGGCGTGCAAATCGGCCTTGAAATGGGCGGTATCCAGGGCATTGACGCGCACGATCAGGGTCTTGCCGCTGTCGCGCGCCAAGGGCGCGGCCAGCCACTGGCCCAACTGCTGGCGCGCATCGTCTTTGCGTTCGGCCGCGACCGAATCTTCCAGGTCGAACGACAGCGCATCGGCCGGACCGGCCAGCGCCTTCGCGTACAGTTCCGGCCGCGAAGCCGGGACGAACAGTTTGCTTCTCATGGCGATCACGTCATTCAATGGTGATGTTGCGGTCTTGGGCAACCTGCTTCCACTTGGCGGCATCGGCGCGGACTTGCTCGGCGAACTGGGCGGGGTCGAGGTCGACCGGTACGGCGCTTTCGTTGGCGAACATCTCGCGCATCTGGGGCTCGGACACGATAGCGCGAACCGCGGCATTGAGCTGGCGCACAATAGGCTCGGGCGTGGCGGCCGGCGCCAGCAGACCCCACCATAGTTCGACGGAATAGCCCGGCTGGGCTTCGCCCACGGTGGGCACGTCGGGATAGAACTGCGAGCGCTCGGGCGACGTCACGGCCATGACCCGCAGCCGGTCGCCCTTGAGCAACGAGGCCGCCGAGGCAAAGCTGGCCACGACAAAATCGACACGGCCGCCAGCCAGGTCGTTCAGCGCCTGCGACATCCCCTTGTACGGCACATGCGTAAACGAGGTCTGTGCGCCGCCGGCCAGGATCTCGGCGGCCATCTGGTTCACCGACCCCAGCCCGGCACTGCCATAGTTGAGCTTGCCCGGCTCTTTGCTTCCCACTGTCAACAAGTCGGGCAGGCTGGCATATTTGCTGTCTTTGGCCACTACCAGTGCCATCGGGCTCTTGGCCAGCATGGCTACCGGCGCGAAGCTGCGCACCACGTCATATTTGATATTGGGTTGTACCGCCGCGCTGGTGGTCAGCGACGATGACGACAGCATCAGCACAGAGCCATCGGGGGTGGCCCGCGCCACGTAATCGGCGCCTATCGTGCCGCCGGCGCCGGGCCGGTTTTCGACAATGACCGACGACGGCAACTTGGCCGACAGTTTTTCGGCCAGCACCCGTGCGAAGACGTCATTGCTGCCCCCGGGCGGGAACGGCACCACGATGGTGATCGCCTCGGGAATCGAGGCGCCGGGTTGGGCGGCGCAGGCAGGCAAGGCGGCCGATGCGCCGGCCAGCAGCGCAAGACCAGCGAAAGCAGCTTTGATCATGTGAGTTGTCTCCGGATTATGGCCCGCCGCACTGTGTGCGGCAGCGATTCTGTCTTGGATTGGAACCGTAGATGCTAGGCCAGCCATCCGATGATATAAAGCGAGGATTGCTAAAACACTACGTGAGAATTTCTCATGAAGATCGAGTCCTTTCGCACGCTGAACGCGGTATTGCGGGGCGGCAGTTTCGCCGCGGCGGCGGCCGACATGAACCTGTCGCCCAGCGCGGTCAGCCTGCAGATGAAGCAGATGGAGCAGTACTTCGGCCAGCCCCTGTTCGATCGGTCGGCATTGCAGGCGCGGCCCAATGCGTTGGCCGCGGAAGTCGACGCCGTACTTTGCGAGGCGCTGTCCAAGCTGGATGCGCTGCGCCGCCGCAACTCTCCGGCAGTGGCCGGCATGGTGCGCCTGGGTACCATCGAGCCGCTGCAGGTGACGTTGCTGCCGCCGCTGCTGCGCTGGGTGCGCGAACACCATCCCCTGCTGGACGTGCGGCTGGTACGCGGGCGGGTAACCGACCTGGTCGAAAAACTGAAGACCGGCGAGATTGATGCCGCCATCATCGTGCAGCCTGAATCCGGGGGGTCTCGGCGCCTGTCGTGGACCCCCCTGTTTCGCGAACCGCTGGTGGCCATTGCCCCACCCGACGCTACCGGCGAAACGCTGGCCGAGCTGCTGCACCGGTACGAGTGGATACGCTTTGACAAAAGCACCGTCGGCGGCCGGCTGGCGGCGCGCTACGTGGCCCGCCATGCCCCGCATGCGCGCTGTCGCATCGACCTGCAGTCGCTGGCCGCGTTGACGGCGTTGGTGTCGGAAGGATTGGGGGTATCGGTGTTGCCCGACCCCGGGCAGCACGTGTATGCCGTGCACCCCGTGCGGGTGCTGTTGCTGGGCAGGCACGGCCCGGCGCGGCAGGTTTCGTTCGTATGCCGCCAGCCCGACCAGGAAAACCGCCTGGTGCTGGCGCTGCTGTCGGGGGCCCGGGCGGCGCACGCCCGGCGGCAGGCCTGAAAAAATACCTGCCCAAATGCTGCGCCTGAGCGGCAACGAAATGCCCCCATTGGATGAACTATCCAGGGCTACTTTACTGACTTGGCAATATGTTCGCGCAGCCACTGATGCGCCGGGTCACGATGAATTCGCTCATGCCACAGCATGAGCATCTCGAAGCCCGGAACGTCTATGGGCGGCTCGGTCACCTGCAACATGGCGTTCCCGCGCGCCAACCGGGCAGGCACCATCGCGACCAAGTCGGTGCTGGCCAGCACCGCACCCAGGAACAGGAAGTGCGGCACTGACAGGGCGACTCGTCGCGTCAGCCCCAGCTTGGCCAATTCCCTATCCGTCACGCCATGAAAACCGCTGCCATCCGGCGACACGACCGCATGGTCGAGTTTGCAGAATTGCGCCAGCGTCGGGCGACGCTTCAGGCGCGGATGGCCGACGCGTCCGGCCAGCACATAGCGTTCCGTGAACATTGGACGACGGCGCAGATTCATCGGCGCTTCGGCGCTGATGTGAAAGGCGAGGTCGATGTCGCCCTGTTCCGCCTGGCGTGCCAGTGCCGGCGGGGTCAATTCCAGGATTGCCAATCGCGTTCCCGGCGCCGAGGTCCGCAAACCGGCCAGAGCCGGCAGCACGATCGTGGATTCGCCGTAGTCCGACGCCGCTACGCGCCAAGTCTGATCGGCCTGTGCCGGATCGAAGGGGCTGGACGGGGCGACCGCCTGTTCCAGCGCTTTGAGCGCGTTGCGTAGCGGCTTCCGCAGTTCATCGGCACGTGTGGTGGGCCGCATGCCGCGCGGACCGGGCAGCAGTAGCGGATTGCCGAAGATCTCTCGCAGCTTGGCAAGCTGCACGCTAACAGTAGGTTGCGACAGATGCAGGCGTTCGGCCACGCGGGTCACGTTGTGCTCGGCCAGCAAGGCGTCGAGCGTGACCAGAAGATTCAAGTCGATCCTTCTCAAGGCATTGTTCATTATAATACCTGAAATTCTGGAAATTCATTTCCAATATATCTCAGGCGATCCTATCGTGCCATCTACTTACTGATGGAGCGCCATGCCATGAATGTCCTGCTCGTCTACGCCCACCCCGAGCCGCGATCCCTGAACGGCTCGCTCAGGGACTTCTGCGTGCAACGCCTGGAGCGCAACGGCCATGCGGTTCGGGTATCCGACTTGTACGCCATGTACTGGAAAACCGCATTGGATGCTCATGACAACACTGCGCACGAGCCGGGTACGCGCTTCGATGCCTCGCTGGACTCGATGCGGGCGTTCGAGAACGGCACCCAGGGCGCGGACATCACGCGCGAGCAGGATAAGCTGCGCTGGGCCGACGCCGTCATTCTGCAGTTCCCGCTGTGGTGGTATTCGATGCCAGCCATTCTCAAGGGTTGGATCGACCGTGTGTATGCCTGCGGCTTCGCTTATGGCGTGGGCGAGCACTCCGACACGCACTGGGGTGACCGCTTTGGCGAAGGCGTGATGGCTGGCAAGCGCGCCATGCTGGTGGTGACGACGGGCGGCTGGGCCTCGCACTACGCGCCACGCGGCATCAACGGCCCGATCGACGATCTTCTGTTCCCCATCCAGCACGGCATCCTGTTCTACCCGGGCTTTGACGTGCTGCCGCCGCATGTGATCTATCGCAGCGGCAAGATCGATGATGTGGGGTTTGAGCAGGCCTGCGGGGCGCTGGGGCAACGGCTGGACGATCTCTGGACAACGGCGCCCATTCCATTCCGCAGGCAGAACGCTGGAGACTATCTCATTCCGGAATTGACGCTACGGCCCGAGATCGAGCCGGGAAAACCCGGCTTCGACATCCATATCGGGCTGGATCAATCCTGATCAATGCAAAAAAAGGGATGCCCGCAGGCATCCCGAAACCACCCTACTACAGCAACTGCTTGATGGCGCCGGGCATGCCGCCTCGGGCGCCGGTGAATCAGGCGACCCGCACCTTTGAGGGCTCGCCATGCTCGAACTGCGCCTCTTCGGTGGAACCGGTCAGGGCCGTGGTGGACGACTGCCCGCCCTCGATGGCCTGCGTGACGGCATCGAAATAGCCCGTGCCCACTTCGCGCTGGTGCTTGACCGCGGTAAAGCCCAGTTCGGCGGCGGCGAATTCTTTCTGCTGCAGCTCGACGAAGGCGCTCATCTGGCGGCGCGCATAGCCGTGCGCCAATTCGAACATGCCGTAGTTCAGCGCATGGAAACCGGCCAGCGTGATGAACTGGAACTTGTAGCCCATGGCGCCCAGCTCGCGCTGGAACTTGGCCACGGTGGCGTCGTCCAGATTCTTCTTCCAGTTGAACGAGGGCGAGCAGTTATAGGCCAGCAGCTTGCCGGGGAACTGGCGATGGATGGCCTCGGCAAATTTGCGCGCATATTCCAGGTTGGGCGTCGAGGTTTCGCACCAGATCAGGTCGGCATACGGCGCATAGGCCAGGCCGCGCGAGATGGCCTGGTCTATGCCGGCCTTGGTGCGGAAGAAGCCTTCGACAGTGCGTTCGCCCGTGATGAAGGGAAGATCGTTTTCGTCGACGTCGCTGGTGACCAGGTCGGCCGCGTCGGCATCGGTACGGGCCAGCAGCACGGTGGGCGTGCCCATGACGTCGGCCGCCAGGCGCGCCGACACCAGCTTGGCCACGGCCTCGCGAGTGGGCACCAGCACCTTGCCGCCCATGTGGCCGCACTTCTTCACCGAGGCAAGCTGGTCTTCGAAGTGCACGCCGGCCGCGCCCGCCTCGATCATGGCCTTCATGAGCTCGAAGGCATTGAGCACGCCGCCGAACCCCGCCTCGGCATCGGCCACGATAGGTGCGTAGTAATCGATGTAGCCCTCATCGCCCGGGTTCCTGCCTTCCATCCATTGGATCTGGTCGCAGCGCGACAGGGCATTGTTGATGCGGCGAACCACCTGCGGCACCGAGTTGGCCGGATACAGCGACTGGTCGGGGTACATCTCGCCGGCCAGGTTGGCGTCGCCCGCCACTTGCCAGCCGGACAGGTAGATGGCCTTCAGGCCCGCCTTGACTTGTTGCATGGCCTGGTTGCCAGTCAGCGCCCCCAGTGAATTGACGAATGGCTCGCTGTGCATCAATTCCCACAGCCGGGCAGCGCCACGGCGCGCCAGTGTGTGCTCGACAGCCACCGAGCCGCGCAGGCGAATGACGTCTTCGGCGCTATAGGCACGCTTGATGCCCTGCCACCGGGTGTCCTCGGCCCAGCTCTTCTGCAGATTGCGGATTTCGGTTTCGCGGTTGCTCATGAAATGCTCCTGGTTGGTAAGGAAAAGACTAAGAATCTGTGGCTGGCGCGATGTCGCCTCGTTGGATAAAAGTCTATGCCTGTGCTGCAGGGCAATGTGGAACCATCTCTTATATAAGACTTAAAATTTTTCTATTTATATTCATATAGTTATGAAATGATTTTCATATTATGAAAACAATTCGCCCGCTGTGAAATGGCGTGACGCTGCTGTGCAGCAGCGGCTTTCATATGGCGGCCCGTCCTTTCCACGATATGGAATATTCACCCGGCCGCAGGCCCTACAATGCGAGTCTTCCCGATCGTTGCTCTCGATGTCCCCGTCCATGTCTTTGCCGAATGCCCCGCTGGGCCAGAATGTCGCCTATCCGGCGCACTACGATCCCAGCCTGCTGTTTCCCATTGCGCGCGCCCACAACCGGGCCAGCCTGAACCTGTCCGGGCCCCTGCCCTTCGCGGGCGTGGATGTCTGGAATGCGTATGAATTGTCATGGCTGGATCCCAAGGGCAAGCCGCAGGTCGCCATGGCCACCATCACCGTGCCGGCCGACAGCCCCAACATCATCGAATCGAAGTCGTTCAAGCTGTACCTGAACTCGTTCAACCAGACGCGCCTGGAAGGCGCGCCGGTGCTAGCCGAGCGGTTGACAGCAGATTTGTCGGCCGCGGCGGGCGCGACGGTAGGCGTGGATGTGATATTGCCGACGCGTTTTGGCGCGCTGGCCATGGCCGAACTGGACGGCGAATACCTGGACGAGCTGGATGTCGAGATCGACACCTATACGCCCGATGCCGGCCTGCTGCGCTGCGCGCAGGGCGAACCGGTATCCGAGACGCTGGCATCGCGGCTGTTGAAATCGAACTGCCCGGTGACGGGACAGCCCGACTGGGCCAGCGTGCAGATCCGCTATTGCGGCCGCCCGCTGGACCGGCCGGCGCTGCTGCGCTATCTGGTGTCGTTTCGCGAGCATGCCGAATTCCATGAGCATTGCGTGGAACGCATCTACACCGACATCATGGCAGCCTGCCAGCCGCAGCACTTGACGGTGTATGCCCGCTATACGCGGCGCGGCGGCCTGGACATCAACCCCTGGCGCAGCAACACGGCTGCGTCCGCGCCGCCCGACCTGCGCACGGCGCGGCAATGACGGCGCGCCGCTTGCCTGGGTTCAGTTCGCAAAGGGCACGGGGCGCGGCGTGCCGTCGGCCGAAGGCGGCAGCAGCGGCAACTGGACAGCAGGCTGGTCGCCGGTAAGCGTCTTCAGGAAGGCCACGATCTGGCCGTTTTCTTCCGGCGTGAAGGTGCGGCCCAGTTGCAGGCGCCCCATGACGTCGACAGCCTGGGCCAGGGTATCGGCCGCACCGTCATGAAAGTACGGATACGTGAGCTCGACGTTGCGCAAGGTGGGTACCTTGAACATGAAGCGGTCGGCATCATCGCCCGTGACGCCGGCCCGGCCTTCGGCCGGGTGGGCGGTTTCGTAGGGTGTGATCAGGCCCATTTTCTGGAACGAATTGCCGCCCGCGGCAGCCCCGTTATGGCAAGCCACGCAACCACTGTTCTTGAACAGCTTGTAGCCGGCCAGTTCTTTTACTGTCAGGGCCTTTTGATCGCCGCGCAGCCATAGGTCGAAGCGCGAATTGGGCGTGACCAGAATTTCTTCGAATGCGGCCAGCGCGTCGGTGACCTTGTCGATGGTGATGGTGCCGGCACCAAACACCTGCTTGAATTCGGCCTGGTAGCCGGGAATGGAGTTCAGCACCTGGATGGCCAGCTCGTGCGACGAGGCCATTTCGGCCGGGTTGGCAATCGGGCCGCCGGCCTGTTCGCGCAGGTCTTTTGCGCGGCCGTCCCAGAACTGCACGAAGTTCAGGCTGGAATTGAGTACCGTGGGCGAATTGATATCGCCTTGTTGCCAGTTGTGGCCGATGGAGGCCTTCAGGTTGTCGGACCCGCCCCGGCTGAGGTTGTGGCAGGAATTACAGGATATGAATCCGGAACGCGACAATCGGGGTTCGAAGAACAGCTTCTTGCCTAGCTGGACCTTGGCGGGGTCGCTGATGACAGCGGGCTCGATGGGTTGTATGGGTTCTTGTTGCTGCGCGCAAACCTGTTGCGTCCAGAAACCCGTGGCCAAGGCAACGGCCCAAACAATGCGCGACGTATTGATCATGTTGCAATCCTGTCTAATAGCCTTTCGGCAGGCAGGGTTATTACAACGAAATGGTGCGCCGCCAGCCTTGCGCGGCGTCAAGACGTCAGGTCACTGTCAGCTTGGTGGCCTAGTTAGGCCTTGCAAGCCTGAGCCAGCGGGCCTTACTTCTGGGTGCTGTAGCCGCTGGCGGATGCGGGAGCCGCGGCTGACGCCCGAGCCTGCACGGCAATCCACTGGGCCAGCAATGCCGCCACGGCGAAAGCCAGCCCGGCGCCCACCCAGGGGCCCTGGTTGATGCCGGCATCCAGCAACAGGCCGAAGGTCAGCGGCCCCAGGGCCGAGCCCACGTCCATGCCGGAATACACCAATCCATAGACCGAGCCGGTAGATCCCTTGGGTGTCACCCGCCGGATCAGCATGTCGCGCGAAGGGGCTGCCACGCCGGAACAAAACCCGGCCAGGCCGACGACCGCGGCCGCCAGGCCGGCGGGTACCAGGCCCAGCGCCAGCACCACCAGCGTCAGGCCGGCCAAGATCAGGGCAACCGTTACCGTACGCTCGGTGCGGGGGGTAGCCGATACCAGGAAGCCCCCCGCCGCCATGCCCAGGGCCGACGCCACCATGTAGCCCGACAAGGCAGAACTGGCGGCAACCTTGGACAGGTCGTAGAGCTGGCCCAGCAGCGGGATGGTGTAGTTCTGCACTGACGACAGGGCAATCGAAGTGCAGGCAAAGAACAGGAAAGCGCCCCACAGCGCGGGCTTGGACAACAGCGTGGACAAGGTGGCCAGCACGCCCTCTTGGGGCGGGGTGGCGGCGGGTGGTTCGGCGGCCTTGCGCTGGGCCGGGTCTGCCACCGCGGCCGGGCCGCCCAGCAGGTTGCGCCCCAGGATGGTCAGCAACAGCACCAGCGCCACCAGGCCGGCGGCACTGAAGGCAGCCACGCGCCAGTCGGCCAGCAAGGTAATGGACGTAATGAATACGGGGGTCAGGGCCCAGCCCAGGTTGCCCGTCAATCCGTGCGTGCTGAAGGCATGCCCCAGGCGCGGCGCGCTGACGCGGTGGTTCATGATGGAATAGTCGGCCGGGTGGAAGACCGAATTGCCGATACCGCCCACCACGGCCGCCAGCAGCAGCATGGCGTAGCCGTTGGCCGAGCCGATCAGCACGCCGGACAGCACGAAACTGGCCAGGCCGAACCACAGCACCGGCCGCGCGCCGACGCGGTCCACCACGAAACCCGAGGAAGCCTGGCCGACACCCGACACCACATAGAAAGTGGAAACCAGCAAGCCCAAGCGCGCGAAATCCAGGTCGAACGTCGTGCCCAACGAGACATACAGCGAAGGCAGGACAAGTTGGAAGAAATGCGACGAAGCGTGCGCAACGCCGATCAGCAGGATGGTGAGCCAGTCTCGGCGGCGAAGGTCGGCACAATCCAGCGTGGCGGTGTCTGCGGCAGAAGGCATGTCAGCAATGGCCCGGAGGGCAATGAAAAGCGCGGGCGCTGCGGGCCCGCGTGGGTTCTATAGTGTAGGTACGCGCCGGCCTATTGGGACTTCTCGCGGATGGCGGGCCAGGCGCGCTGCAGGTAATACAACATCGACCATACCGTGAGCACGGCCGCAATGATGATCAGCGCATCGCCCAGCAGCCGGCTGGACATCCCGAACAGCGGCTGGTTGTACAACAGGCACGGTATGGCGATCATCTGGGCGGCGGTCTTGAACTTGCCCAGGCGGTGCACCGCCACGCTGGCGCTGGCACCGATCTTGGCCATCCATTCGCGCAGCGCCGAAATGGTGATTTCGCGGCCGATGATGATCAGCGAAATGAAGGCATCGACCCGCCCCAGGTCGAGCAGCACGATCAGGGCGGCGCAGACCATGAGCTTGTCGGCTACCGGGTCGAGGAAGGCGCCGAAGGCCGAAGTCTGGTTCCAGCGGCGTGCCAGCCAGCCGTCGAACCAGTCGGTCAGGGCAGCGATGATGAAGGCCCAGGCGGCCAGGGTATCGCGGGCAGGCTCGGCCATCCAGGTATTGGGAATGTAGAACAGCCCCACTACCATCGGGATCATGGCAATGCGCAGCCACGTCAGGATAATAGGCACGTTGATAGGCATAATGAACGTATGCTACATCACCGGCGGAAAAAGCGTCCCCCAGGAGACGCTCTTGACGAGGGCGACCCGACAGTAAAAGACGCAACAAAAAACCCCATCAGCCCCGCAGCGCCTCGTAAATGCGCTCGGCCAGGTCGTGCGAAATGCCCTCGACCGAGGCCAGGTCTTCGATACTGGCCGAGGCCACCCCCGAGAATCCGCCAAAACGCGCCAACAGCCTCTGGCGGCGGCGCGCCCCGACGCCTTCGATTTCTTCCAGGCGCGACACATTGCGAGCCTTGGCGCGGCGCGCGCGCATGCCGGTGATGGCAAAACGGTGGGCTTCGTCGCGTATCTGGGCGATCAGCATCAGGGCGGCCGATTCGCCGCCCAGCGCCACCGGCGGGCGTTCGTCGGCAAATACCAGGGTTTCCAGGCCGACCTTGCGCCCTTCCCCCTTGGCCACCCCGACCAGGGTCTGAATATCCAGGCCCAACTCGGCGAATACTTGCCGCGCCACCTCGACCTGGCCTTTGCCGCCATCGATGAGTACCAGCCCGGGCATGGGCGCCTCGCCGTCGGCCACTTTGCCGAAGCGCCGCGTCAGTACTTGCCGCATGGCTGCGTAGTCGTCGCCCGGCGTGATGCCGGCGATGTTGTAGCGCCGGTATTGCGACGGCTGCATGTCATGGTGCATGAACACTACACAGGATGCCTGGGTTGCCTCGCCGGCGGTGTGGCTGATGTCGAAACACTCGATGCGCAAGGCGTCGAGCGCCGTATCGTCGGTATCCAGGTCGAGCGCCTCGGCCAGTGCCAGCGTGCGGGCGGCGCGGGCACCCGATTCGGTCAAGGCGCGGGCCAGCGCCATTTCGGCATTCTTGGCGGCCTGCTCGAGCCAGGCCCTGCGCACGCCCTGGGGCCGGGTCAGCACGCGCGCCGGCCGGGTCTTGGCCTGTTCGGCCAGCAGCGCCAGCAGGCCAGCATCGGGCAAGGCGTGGCTGCACACCAGCACGGGCGGCAGCGGATTATCGGTGTAGTGCTGGGCAATGAAGGCCTCGAGCACCTGCGGGGCCTCCTGGCCATCGACATGCACCGGAAAGAACGGCTTGTCGCCCAGGTGCCGGCCCGCGCGCACCATGGCCAGGTTCACGCAGGTCTTGCCGCCGGCCGATGCCACCACAATGATGTCGGTGTCTTCGCCGCCCACGTCTTCCATGGTTTGCTGGTGCAGCACGCGCGCCAGCGAACCCATCTGGTCGCGCAGTGCCGCGGCCTGCTCGAAGCGCAAATCGCCCGAGGCCTGCAACATGCGCTGCTCGATCTCGCCCATGACCTCGCGCGCCTCGCCGTTCAGGAAGCGCGCGGCGCGGTCGACATCGCGCGCGTAGTCGTCGGCCTCGATGGCGCCCACGCACGGCGCCGAGCAGCGGCCGATCTGGTGCAGCAGGCAAGGCCGCGAACGGTTGGCGAATACCGTGTCTTCGCAGGTGCGCAGGCGAAAGACCTTCTGCAGGATCTGGATGGTCTCGCGCACTGCCCAGGCGTTGGGAAACGGCCCGAAGAACTGGCCGCGCTTGTTGGTGGCCCCCCGGTAATAGGCGATGCGCGGCCAGGCATGGCCGGTGATCCACAGATAGGGATACGACTTGTCGTCGCGAAACAGGATGTTGTAGCGCGGCCGCAGGCTCTTGATCAGGTTGTTTTCAAGCAGCAGCGCCTCGGCCTCGGAGCGCGTGACCGTGACCTCGACACGCGCCACCTTCGCCACCATCTGGGCGATGCGCGGGCTGGCCAGGTTCTTCTGGAAGTATGACGAGACGCGCTTTTTCAGGTCGCGCGCCTTGCCGACATACATGACGTCGCCGCCGGCATCTACATGACGGTAGACGCCGGGCAGGTGCGGCAGGTCAGCCAGGAATGATTTGAGATTGAAGTCGTCGGGCATGCTGGTAACGATTCTCGGCCTGCAGGGTATCCCAGTCGGGCGCGGTGAAACGCGGCATCAGGCGGCGGATACGGGCAACAGACTCGGGGGCGTGCGCTTCATCCAGGCGCGCCAGCAATTCGTCGGCCAGGTCGGGACGATTGCATACCAGCACCATGTCGCACCCCGCGCCCAGCGCGGCCTGCGCGCGTGCCAGGATGTCGCCGGCCACCGCCGCGCCTTCCATGGTGAGGTCGTCGGAAAACACCACGCCGTCGTAGCCGAGCTGGCCGCGCAAGATGTCTTGCACCCAGCGCCGCGAAAACCCGGCCGGCTGCTTGTCGACCTTGGGGTAGATGACGTGGGCGGGCATCACGGCCGGCAGCACGGCATCGCCCAGCCAGGCATAGGGCGCGGCGTCGTCTTTCAGGATGCGTTCGAGCGTGCGCGGATCGACCGGGATCTCGTGGTGCGAATCGGCGCCCACGAAACCGTGTCCGGGAAAATGCTTGCCGCAAGCGGCCATGCCGGCCTGCGCCAGGCCCTGGGCCAGGGCCCGCGCCAGCATGGCCACGACGCGCGGGTCGCGATGGAAGGCGCGATTGCCGATGACCTTGCTGACGCTGTAGTCCAGGTCGAGCACGGGCGTGAAGCTGAGATCGACGCCGCAGGCGCGCAGCTCGGCCGCCAGCACATAGCCGGCGTCGGTGGCCAGGCGCATGGCGGTAAGCGGGTCGCGGTCCCAGGCTTTGCCCAGCTCTTGCATGGCGGGCAGCGCCGTGAAGCCGTCGTCGCGAAAGCGCTGCACCCGGCCGCCCTCGTGGTCGACCGCGATCAGCAGGGGCACGCCGCGCGCGCGGTGAATCTTGCGCGTCAGCGCGCACAGTTGGCGGCGATTTTCGAAGTTGCGCGCGAACAGGATGACGCCACCCACCAGCGGATGCCGCAGGCGGCGCTTCTCTTCTTTGGTCAGGGTGGTGCCGGCCACGTCGACCATGACTGGGCCGGGTGGCAGCGGGGCTTTGCTTTTCTTGGCCATACGGACTTGTCCTTTGATATCCGGGTAAAGACGAACCGGCCTCAGGGCTTGCGCTCGACCACCACATAGGCGGCAGCCAGGTCGGATTCGTCGGTAATGGAGACATGGGCGGCGCCGAAGCGCGGTTCGTACCATTCGAGCAGGCTGGGCGCGATCACCAGCACCGGGCGCCCACCCGGGGCATTGAGCGTTTGCACGCGCGTCCAGGTCATGGGCATGCGCATGCCCAGGCCGATGGCCTTGGAAAACGCTTCCTTGGCCGCAAAGCGCGTGGCCAGGAAGCGCACGCCACGGGCCGCGTCGCGGGCACGGCGCGCATGGAATTTCTGCAGCTCTTCGGGGCCCAGGACTTTCTCGGCGAAGCGGTCGCCGTGGCGCGCCAGCGCGCGTTCGACGCGATCGATTCGCAGCAGATCCATGCCTATGCCGGCAATGCCGCCGGATGGCATGGGGGGCGAAATAACGGGCGTATCAGACATCGGGTTCAGGGTCGGCATTGAGCATGCGGGACGGCAGCCGTCCGGTATCCGGCAATGATACGCGACCGCGCCGGGCCTCGCGCCGGCTCAGCGGCCGCGCAGCGCCTGCAGGCGCGCCTGCACCATCGATGCCTTCATGTCGCGCACGGCCTTTTCCCAGCCGTCGAACACCGCCTGGGCCACGATGGCATGGCCGATGTTGAGCTCGGCAATACCATCCAGGGCGGCAATGGGAGCCACGTTGCCATAGTGCAGGCCATGGCCGGCGTTGACCCGCATGCCATGGCGCAGGCCCTCGGCCAGCGCGGCGCGCAGGCGGTCGAACTCGGGCCCGGCCTGGGCGTCGGACGCTTCGGCGTAGGCTCCGGTGTGCAGCTCGATGACCGTGGCGCCAGCCTGAGCCGCCGCCTGGATCTGGACGGGCTCGGGATCGATGAACAACGATACCCGGATACCGGCATCGTGCAGGCGTGCCACGGCATCGCGCACGGCGGGCAGTGCCCCGGCGACATCCAGCCCGCCTTCGGTGGTGAGTTCGGTGCGTTTCTCGGGCACCAGGCAGACGTCGCTGGGGCGCACGGCGCACGCGATCTCGAGCATTTCCGGCGTGACCGCGCATTCGAGATTCATGCGGGTGCGCAGCAGCGGCCGGATGGCATGCACGTCGGCATCCTGGATATGGCGGCGGTCTTCGCGCAAATGCAGGGTGATCAGGTCGGCGCCGGCATCTTCGGCGCGCAGCGCGGCCGCCACCGGGTCGGGATAGACCGTGTGGCGCTGCTGGCGCAGCGTAGCCACGTGATCGATATTGACACCCAGTTCTATCATGGTGCTTTGGTAGACGATACTTGCGTGGCTTCGGCCCAGCCCCCGCCCAATGCCTTGTACAGCTCGACCCGGTTGTTCAGCGCTTCCAGGCCCGCCTGGACCAGGCCCAATTGGGCGCTGAAGAAATCGACCTGGGCCGTCTGCACTTGCAGGTAGCTGTCGATGCCGTTGGTGTAGCGCAGGTTGGACAATTCCAGCGTGCGGGCGGTGGAAGTCTGCAGCGAACGCAGCGCATCGAGCTGGGCGCCGTAGGTGGCCTCGCCGGCCAGGGCGTCGGAGACTTCCTGGAAGGCTTGCTGGATGGTCTGCTCGTACTGCGCCACGGCGATGTTGTCGCGCGCCTTGGCCAGGTTCAGCCCTTCGCGGATACTGCCGCCGGCAAAGATGGGCGTGGTGATGGAAGGCGTGAAGTTCCAGGCCCGTTGACTGCCTTCGAACAGCGACCCCATCGACGGACTGGCGACCCCCAGCATGCCGGTCAGCGAGATGGTGGGGAAGAACGCCGCGCGTGCCGCGCCGATATTGGCATTGGCCGCCTTCAGCTGGTTCTCGGCCGCCATGATGTCGGGACGGCGTTCCAGCATGTCGGACGGCAGGCCGGCCGGCACCGTGGCCAGCAACTGGTCGCGGCCGAACTCCGCCGGCGGCGGCAGGTCGGCCGGCAGCGGCGTGCCCACCAGCACGGTCAGGGCATTGATGGCCTGGGCCCGTACCCGCGCCAGTTGCGCCAGATCGGCCGAGGCCGAGTCGAGCAGGCCCTTGGACTGGTTGAGGTCGAGCTCGGAGGCCACGCCGCCGTCGAAGCGGCGCTTGACCAGGTCGTAGGATTCCTGGCGCGACGCCAGGGTCTTGCGGGTAAGGTCCAGTTGGACTTCGGCGGCGCGCTGGGTGAAATAGCTTTGCGCCACCGCGCCCACCAGGGTGATATGCACGCTGCGCTGGGCCTGCTCGGTCGACAGGTACTGCTGGTAGGCCGCCTCGGACAGGTTGCGCAAGCGCCCGAACAAGTCGATTTCGAAGGTGGTCAGGCCGATGCCCGCCTGAAAGCTGTTGGTGGTCGACGGCGCGTCTTCGCCACCCAGGCGCATATTGGCCGGCGTGCGCTGGCGCGTGCCTTCGGCGCCGGCGCCGATGCTGGGCCATTGTGCGCCGCGCTGCACGCCGTACTGGGCACGGGCCTCTTCCACCCGCTGCACGGCGACGCGCAAATCGCGGTTGTTGACCAGCGACAGCTCGATCAGGGCCTGCAGGCGTTGATCGCGGAAGAAGTCGCGCCAGCCGATGTCGGCCGCCGGCACGGCGCCCGCGGGCGCCACGTCCTGGGCAGGCTGTTCCGACAAGGACGTGGGCTGGTTGTACGCGCCGTACTGCACCTTGGGCTGCGCGGGCCAATCGCCCGGCACGGGCGGTTCGGGCCGCTTGTAATCGGGCGCCAGCGAGCAGCCGGCCAGCACCGCCGCCAGGCACGCCGACAGCGCGGTTCGTTTGTACGTCAGGGCTGTCATTCCTTGCCCTCCTGGCTGGGGGCCGCGGACGGCCCGTTGCCGGATTGATCGGGCGCCGCTTCGCGGGCGCGCTTGGCGGCCTGCTCGGCTTCGAATTCCTTGAGCTCGTTGCCCAGCAGGCGCGGCTTGGTCTTGAAGAGGCTGAGCACCACCACGAAGAAGGTAGGCACGAAGATCACCGCGAACGGCGTGGCCGCCAGCATGCCGCCCAGCACGCCGATACCCACCGCGCGCTGGCTGGCTGCGCCCGCCCCCGTGGCGATGGCCAACGGGATCACCCCCAGGATGAAGGCCAGCGAGGTCATCAGGATGGGGCGGAAGCGCAGGCGCGCCGCCTCGATCGTGGCCTCGTACAGGCCCATGCCGCGGGCGTGCTGGTCTTTGGCGAACTCGACGATCAGGATGGCGTTCTTGGCGGCAAGGCCGATCACGGTGACCATGCCCACCTGGAAGTACACGTCGTTGGACATGCCCAGGACGGACACCAGCGCCACGGCGCCCAGCATGCCCAGCGGCACCACCAGCATCACCGACAGCGGGATGGCCCAGCTTTCGTACAGCGCCGCCAGCACCAGGAACACCACCAGCAGCGACAGGCCCATCAGGATGGGGGCCTGGCTGCCCGCTTGGCGCTCTTGGTACGACAGGCCGTTCCATTCGTAGCCGAAGCCGGACGGCAGCTGGCCCACCAGGCGCTCCATTTCGGCCATGGCCTCGCCGGTGGTGTAGCCGGGCGCCGCGTCGCCGCCGATACGCATCGACTCGTAGCTGTTGTAGCGCACCACCTGCACCGGCCCTTGGGTCCATTTGGCCGACACGAAGCTGGACAGGGGCACCATGCCGCCCTGGGTGTTGTTGACGTTCATCCGCAGGATGTCTTCGACCTGCATGCGGTGGCGGGCCTCGGCCTGCACCCAGATGTTCTGCATGCGCCCCATGTTGGGGAACTTGTCGATGTAGGCCGAACCCAGCGCCGTGGAGAGCAGCGTGGCGGCCGCGTCGAAGTCCACGCCCAGGGTGGCGGCCTTGTCACGGTCGATGGTCAGGTTCAGTTGCGGGCCATCGCCCAGGCCGGTAATACGCACCTGCGACAGCACGGGGCTCTTCATGGCCAGGCCCATCAACTGGCCGGTGGCCTGGGCCAATGCCTCGCTGCCTGCGTTGGCGCGATCCTGCAAGCGGAAGTCGAAGCCGCTGGCATTGCCCAGCGAGGAAATCGCGGGCGGCACCAGCGTGAAGACCTGCGCGTCATGGATGCCCATCAATTGCTTCTGGAAAGCGGCAAACGCGATCGCGCCAGCCGAATCCTGGGGTTCCTTGCGCTGCGAGAAGTCTTTCAGCGTCGAGAAGGCGATGGCCGCGTTCAGGCCGTTGCCGTTGAAGCTGTAGCCCTGCACCGTGATGATGTTCTCGACCGCGGGCTGCGACATGAAATACTGTTCGACCTGCTCGAGCACTTCGACGGTGCGGTTGGCGCTGGCGCCGGTGGGCAATTCGATGTTGCTGACCACGTAGCCCTGGTCTTCTTCAGGCAGGAAGGACGACGGCAGGCGCAGGTACAGCCAGCCCAGCAACACCACCAGCAGCAGGAAGAACAGCATCATGCGGCCGCCCTTGTGCAGCATGCGCGCGACCCAGTTCTGGTAGTTGTGCGTGGTGGCATCGAACTTGCGGTTGAACCAGCCGAAGAAACCCTTCTTGTCGACGTGGTGGCCCTTGGGAATGGGTTTCAGGATGGTGGCGCACAAGGCCGGCGTGAATGTCAGGGCCAGGAAGGCCGAGAAGAAGATCGACACGGCCATGGCTACCGAGAACTGGCGGTAGATGACGCCCACCGAACCGCTCATGAAGGCCAGCGGCAGGAACACCGTGACCAGCACCAGCGTGATACCCACGATGGCGCCGCTGATCTGCGGCATGGCCTTCTTGGTGGCCTCTTTGGGCGGCAAGCCTTCGGTGGCCATGATGCGCTCGACGTTCTCGACCACCACGATGGCATCGTCGACCAGGATGCCGATGGCCAGCACCATGGCGAACATGGTCAGTACGTTGATGGAAAAGCCCAGCGCCAGCATCACCGCGAACGCGCCCAGCATGGCCACCGGCACGACCAGGGCCGGGATCAGGGTGTAGCGGACGTTCTGCAGGAACAGGAACATCACCAGGAACACCAGCACCATGGCTTCGCCCAGGGTGTGCACCACCTGCTCGATGGATACCTTGACGTAAGGCGCGGTGTCGTAGGGAATGTCGTACTTGATGTCGCCCGGGAAATACTGGGACAGCGATTCCATCTGGGCCCGCACGCCTTCGGCCGTGGCCAGGGCGTTGGCATCGGGCGACAGCACGATGGCGAAGGCCGCGGTGGGCTTGCCGTTCAGGCGCGCGCCGAACTGGTAGTTGTCGGCGCCGACCTCGATGCGCGCGACGTCGCGCATGCGCACGGACGAACCATCGGTGTTGGCGCGCAGCACGATATTGCCGAATGCCTCTACCGTGGACAATTGCCCGTTGACGATCACCGTGGCGGTGGCACGCTGGCTGGCGGGGTTGGGCGGCGCGCCCATGCTGCCCGCCGAGATCAGGAGGTTTTGCCGGCTGATGGCCGCGTTGACATCGGATGCGCTGAGGTTGAAACCCACCAGCTTGTCGGGATCGATCCAGATGCGCATGGCGCGCGGCGCGGCGAACAACTGGAACTGCCCCACGCCAGGCACCCGCGACACCGGGTTCTGCACGTTGCGGGTGATGTAGTCGGCCAGCGCGGTCTGGTCCAGCGTGCCGTCGGTGGACGACAGCGTGACGATCATCAGGAAGCCGGCGCTGGTCTGCTCGTAATTGATGCCCTGCTGCGACACGGCCACCGGCAATTGCGCAGACACGTTGGACACGCGGTTCTGCACGTCGACCTGCGCCAGGTCGGGATCGGTGCCCGGCGCAAACGTGGCGGTGATCTGCGACTGGCCATACGAGTCACTGACGGACTCGTAATACAGCAGGCCCTTGGCGCCGTTGAGCTGGTCTTCGATGATACTGGTGACCGACTCGGCCACTTCCTTGGCCGAAGCCCCCGGATAAGTGGCCGTGATGGTGATCGCCGGCGGTGCCACGTCGGGGTACTGCGAGATCGGCATGTTGGGAATAGCCAACAGCCCGGCCAGCAGGATGAACAGGGCAACTACCCAGGCGAAGATCGGTCTTTCGATAAAAAATTGCGGCATGTGGGCCAACTCTGAAAGTGCTCACGAAAACAGGAACGCGGCGCATCGCGCCGCGTGCCGTTCAGGACTTCTGCCCCGGGGCCGGTTCCTGGGGCTTGGCCCCTTCGCCACCGGCGGGCGCGCCGCCTGCTGGCGGGGCGGCCTTGCCGGCGCCCCCGGGGTTCCAGGGGGAAGCCTCTACAGGTGCGCCGGGACGGATTTTCTGGAAACCCTCGACCACGACCACGTCGCCCGCCTTGAGCCCGCTGGTAATGAGCCACTGATTGTCGACCACCGACCCGGTGGTAACAGGCACCTGCTCGATCTTTTTGTCCTTGACCAGCATCAGGCTCTGCATGCCGTCGGCGGTACGCTGCAAGGATTGCTGGGGCACCAGCAGCGCCTGCTGGTCGATGCCTTCGTCGACACGCACGCGCACGTACATGCCGGGCAGCAGGATGTGGTCGGGGTTCGGGACCTCGGCGCGCAGGTTCACCTGGCCGGTGGTCGGGTCGACCGTGATGCCGGTAAACAGCAACTTGCCGGGATGAGCATAGATAGAGCCGTCTTCGAGCACCACGCTGACCCGCGCAGCATCCGGACCGACGCGCTGCATCTGCCCGCTGGCGAACGCCCTGCGCAGCTTGGCCAGGTCGGTGGTGCTTTGCGTGAAGTCGATATAGACCGGATCGAGCTGCTGCACCAGCGCCATCTGCGTGGCCGAGGTGGACTCGACCAGCGCGCCTTCGGTGACCAGCGGCTTGCCGATGCGCCCGGTGATGGGCGAGGTGACATCGGTATAGCCCAGGTTGATCAAGGCCGTATCCAGATTGGCCTTGGAGGCGGCTACCGCGGCTTCGGCCTGGCGGCTGCTGGCGACGGCGTTGTCGTATTCCTGTTTGCTGACGGCATTGGCCTTGACCAGCGGCGCATAGCGATTGGCCAGCGCCTTGGCGCTGAACAGGTCGGCCTGCGATTGCTTGAGCTGGGCGGCGGCCTGGTCGCGTGCGGCCCGGTAGGGTGCCGGGTCGATCTTGAACAAGAGCTGCCCGTCCTTGACGTCACCGCCCTGCTCGAATTCGATCTTTTGCACGATGCCGGTGACGCGCGCGCGAATTTGCGCATCGCGCACTGCGTCGACGCGACCCGGCAGGTCGGACACGATCGAGGCGGCTTTGGGCTGGACGGTAATGACGCTGACCTGCGGCATGCCCGGATTCATGTGCGGTTGTTCTTTGCAGCCTGCCAGGGCCAAGGCGACAAGCACGGCGGCACCGAATCCCGAGACACGATGAGGCGAAAAACGCATGGATTCCTCACGGAGTAGAACCGTGGCGCGCGAGCCCGCGCGCACGGGACCGAACGCATGGAGAGGCGTCCGGGAAGCCCGTTAATGTACCGTATTTTGGCTATAAAACGGCAGCTTTTCACGCATTCTTGCTGTATTGCGCACTGTATTTCGCTTCGGAGGCGCCCGCCTCGGCAATCAGATGGCCCAGGAATACGTAGCCCATGCCATGTACCGTATGCAGCGGCAGGGTGATGCCCATGTCGCGCACTTTCTTGCGCAGCCGGCTGATGGACACGTTGATGGTGCGCAGGTTGGACTGCGGCAAGGCCTGCGCCAGCGCCTCGCGCGCGAGCTCGCGCTGCGGGCTGGCCAGCAGGCACAGGAAGCATGCGCGCTCGATGGTGGTCAGGTTCAAGTGCTTTCCGTTGGGCATGACGAGCACCCAACCCTGGTACATCAGGCCCCACCAGCCATCGTTGCCACCGCTGCCCGCATTTGGCGCAAACTGGGCGTGATGGGTAAAGGAATAGGCGGAGTGGGGGATGGCCATGTTGGTCTCAGGGGAATTGGCGACGCGTTGCAATGCCGCGACAGTGAGCGACGAGACTGGCACATTGAATTGCCCGTCCATACGAAAGGCTACCTGGCATACGGCCGCTGCCACCCTGCGCGGCATCCAGGCAAAGCCAAAATCGGACGGTTCTTATCCGCGAAATGCGTCAAGCCTGGGTTGGCGCCACGGCGCCTGGCCGGGGGTCAACGCGGCGGGCGGTGGATGTCGTGCGTGACGAAGCCCTGGCCGGGCGACGGCCGTTCGAGCACGGCAGGATCGGCCAATGTACGTTGGATATCGGTAAGCCCGCTTTGCCAATGGTCGCGCATGGCTTCGGAGCCGAACTCGTAGTCTTTCGAGTTGCGCTCGTAGCGCTTGGCTTCGTAGATCAGGTTGATGACGTTGACCGCCGGGGTGCAGGCCAGCTCGCGGATGTCGGCCAGTTCGGCGCTGTTGCGCTCGTGCTCGGGCAGGCGCTCGAGCAGGCGCTGCAAGCCGTGGCGCAGCTTGAGCACCCGCTGAAAGGTGTTCGTGACGGTACGGGTGCGGCTGGAATACTGGATGTCTTTTTGCCGCTCGGCCACTTCTTCCAGGGTGGTGGGCAGCGGCCCGCGCGCCGGCCACAGGTCGACCTGGAAGGCCAGGGTGTCGCGCATGGGGTGCGCCGACAGCACGTGCGCCAGCGGCGTATTCGAGACCACGCCGCCGTCCCAGTAGTATTCGCCGTCGATTTCCACGGCTGGAAAGCCCGGCGGCAGCGCGCCCGAGGCCATGATGTGCTCGGCCCGCAAAGTGATGCGGGTGCTGTCGAAGTAGGCGAAATTGCCGGTACGGACATTGACGGCGCCAAAGCTGGCCCGCACATCGCCCCGGTTGAGCAGATCGAAATCCACATACTGGCGCAGCGTGGCCGCCAGCGGTGCGGTGTCATAGAAGCTGGTGGCGGCCGGCCCGCCGCGCAGCCAGTACGGCGGCGGGTAGCGCGGCTTGAAAAACCCCGGCTGCCCGGACATCAGGGCCTGGAACGCGGCCATTTGGCCGTTCATGGCCGGCGAGCCGAAGCCGAACGGGATGCCCTGGAACATTTGGGCCAGGGTATCGCCCCAGGGCAATGTCGAGAAACCCGTGGGGCGGCAGATGCTTTCCCAGAACCCGCGCAGGCGCTCGGCGCGCTCGTCGGGCGGCGAACCGGCGATGATGGCGGCATTGATCGCCCCGATCGAGATGCCGGCGATCCAGTTCGGACGGATGCCGGCTTCGTGCAAGCCTTGGTAGACCCCGGCCTGGTACGAGCCCAGGGCCCCGCCGCCCTGCAGCACCAGGGCCACCGTGTCGTAGCGGGAAACGGTCGGCTGGCGCCGGCCGCGCCGGGGCACCCCCGCGGTGCTCATTTGGTTCGGGCGGGCAATTGCAGCGCCGCGTTGCCCGCGCGGAACGGATAGCGGCTGAATATCTGCGCCACACTATTGTCGACATTTGGCGAAGACGCGGCCGCGCCGACGTTGTCAATGATGCCGGCGCTGACGCCTTCCCATACCAATTGCTTGCGCTTGGCGTCGATCAGGTCGATATTCAGCGTGCCTTCGTTGTACTGGTAGACGTCGCTACCCCAGCCGTAGCCAGGCCAACCGCCATAGAAACCAGCGCGGTACCCGTAGTAAGGCCCAGGCGGCGCCGGCGTGACTTCGGTTTTCTGTTGCAGCTTGGCGTTGAAATTGATCAGCAGATCGGGCGATTGCGCGTCGTAGGTATAGCCGCGCATTTCCATCTGGCTGCGCGTGGCGGTTTTCAGGCGTTCAGTCAGCAACGAGCTGTAGCCCGCCTTGTCAGTGCCCAGGGGCGACATGAATCCGAAGCTGCGATAGTTGGCGAAATCGGCGCCATGATCGTAGTCGCTGCGGATGGTGGGCCCGGAGGCGCAGGCCGACAACAAGCTGGCCACGGCCAGGGCAGGCAAGAGCGCGATGCGTTTCATTGGGGTCTCCGCGAGAAGGTCGCGCACGAATCATGCCGTGAAGCCTGCAAACTTGCAATGCAATCTCATTCGCATCCATGCCTCTTCCATGCATCAAGGGGGTGCGCCGCTACACTATGCACTGCTTTCCATCTTCCTGCCATGGCCACACCTGCTCTTGAACTCGACGGCTCGATCTGGCTGCGCGCCGGCACCCAGACCTGGGGCGGCAAGAACCGCATCGACCTGCTGACCCAGATCGACGCCACCGGCTCGATCAGCGCGGCCGCACGCGCGGTGGGCATGAGCTACAAGGGCGCCTGGGATGCCATAGACGCCATGAACAACCTGGCCGGCGAACCCCTGGTGCTGCGCGCCACGGGCGGCAAAGGCGGCGGCGGCGCCCGCCTGACCGATCGCGCACACAAGCTGGTGGCCACTTTCCAGGCCCTGGAAACCGAACACCGGCGCGTCATGGCCCACCTGGCGCAAGCCGGCCTGGACGCCGCCGGCGACCTGAACCTGATGAGACGCATCATGCTGAAGACCAGCGCCCGCAACAAGCTGCTGGGCATCGTCAGTGCCATCCGCACCGGTGCGGTCAATGACGAAATCCGCCTGCGCATCGCGGGCGGCCACGAGATCGTGGCCACCATCACGCGCGAAAGCACGGTCGAACTGGCCCTGGAGGTAGGCACCGAGGCGATTGCGCTGGTGAAGGCGCCTTCGGTGCTGATCGCCCTGCCCGGCGACGGCATGCGGCTGTCGGCGGGCAACCAGTTGCCCGGTGTCGTGGCCCAGGTGCGCACGGGTGCGGTCAATAGCGAAGTGATCCTGGACCTGGATGGCGGCGGCACGATCGCGGCCATTGTCACGCAGGACAGCGCGCAAGCGCTGCAACTGGCGCCGGGCATGCCGGCGCTGGCGGTGTTCAATGCCTCGAGCGTGATCCTGGGCGTGGTGGCCTAGCGGCGAGAGCCTCGGACAAGCCTTGCGGACGATAGGCGCCAGGCAGCCAAGCACATCCGGCGGCCATCAGCCCAGCAGCAGCGCGTCGTCGGACAGCTTTTCGCCCCGCACCCGCTCGAACATGGCCAGCAGGTCGGGCACGTCCATGCCCTTGCGCTGGTCGCCCGAGACATCCAGCACTACCTGCCCCTGGTGCAGCATGACCGTGCGTTCGCCGACGTCGAGCGCCTGGCGCATGCTATGGGTGACCATCATGGTGGTCAGCTTGGTTTCGGCCACGATGCGCGCGGTCAGTTGCAGCACGAAATCGGCCGTGCGCGGGTCCAGCGCCGCCGTGTGCTCGTCGAGCAGCAGGATGCGCGAAGGCTGCAATGCCGCCATCAGCAGGCTGACTGCCTGCCGTTGCCCGCCGGACAGCAGGCCGATGCGGTCGGTCAGGCGGTTTTCCAGACCCAGGCCCAGTGTGGCCAGGCGCTCGCGAAAGCCAGCGCGCATGGCAGCCTTGACCGCGCGGCCGAAACCGCGGCGCGCGCCGCGCAACTGCGCCAGCGCCATGTTTTCTTCGATGGTCAGGTCTTCGCAGGTGCCGGCCATCGGGTCCTGGAACACGCGTGCCACCCTGCCGGCACGCTGCCAGACCGGCTCGCGGGTGACGTCGGCGCCGTCGATCTCGATGCGGCCGGAATCCACGGGCAGGTCGCCCGATACGGCGTTCAGGAACGTGGACTTGCCGGCGCCGTTGGAACCGATGACCGTCACGAATTGCCCGCTGGGGATCTCGAGCGACAGGCCTGTCAAGGCCCGCGTCTCGATGGGGGTGCCGGCATTAAATGTGATTTTCAGGTCTTGCGCGCGCAGCATGGTCAGGCTCCTTTTTTGCCGATCAGGCGGCGCTTCATCATGGGAATCACCAGGGCAATGGTGACCAGCACGGCGGTGACCAGGTTCAGGTCTTGCGCCTGCAGGCCGATGAAGTCGCTGTTCAGGGCCAGCGCAATGAAGAAGCGGTAGACGATGGCACCCACGATGACCGCCAGCGTGGCCAGCACCAGCTTGCGCGACGGCAGGATGCTTTCGCCGACGATCACCGCTGCCAGGCCGATGACGATGGTGCCGATGCCCATCGAGATATCGGCCCCGCCCTGGGTTTGCGCGAACAACGCGCCGGCCAGCCCCACCAGCGCGTTGGACAGCGCCATGCCGGCCAGGATCATGCCGCCGGTATTGACGCCCTGGGAGCGCGCCATGCGGCCGTTGGAGCCGGTGGCGCGCATGGCCAGGCCGGTCTGGGTGGCCAGGAACCAGTCAAGCAGAAGCTTGACGATGATCACTACCCCCACCAGGATCAGCGGCCGTGCCACGTAGTCGCTGAGCCACTCGGGCTGCAGGATGGTGAATACGGTGGACTCGGTGATCAGGGGCACGTTGGGCCTGCCCATGATGCGCAAGTTGACGGAATACAGGGCGATCATCATCAGGATGCTGGCCAGCAGGTCCATGATGCGCAGCTTGACGTTGAGCCAGCCGGTGATCAGCCCCGCCACGGCACCCGCCGCGGTGGCGGCCAGGGTGGCCGAGAACGGATCCACGCCGCCCGAGATGAGCGTGGCGGCGACCGCGCCGCCCAGGGGGAAGCTGCCGTCCACGGTCAGGTCGGGAAAACGCAGCAGCCGGAAGGAAATCAGTACGCCCAGCGCGACCAGGCTGAAAATCAGGCCGATTTCCAGGGCGCCAAGCAAAGAGAACAGGGACATGAATCGACTCTGGCCAGCCGTGTCTTGTGAACCCAGCCGGCGCTGCCTTGAATTGTGTTCGGTGAATTAAAGCACGCGCCGCCGGCCCTGCGGGACCGGCGGCAGCGGATTACTTGACGACCTCGGCGGCCGACTTCAGCAGCGCGTCGGGCAGCGTGACGCCCTGCTTGGACGCGGCGCCCGGGTTGACGAACAAGCGCAGGTTGGAACTGGTTTCCGACGGGATGGCGCCAGGCTTCTCGCCCTTCAGGATGCGCACCACGATCTTGCCGGTTTGCACGCCCAGGTCGTGGTAGTCGATACCCAGCGCCGCGATGGCGCCGCGCTTGACGCTGTCGGTATCGGACGCCACCAGCGGGATCTTGGCGTCGTTGCCGACCTTGACCAGCGATTCATAGGCCGACACGACGTTGTTGTCGGTGTTGGTATAGATGACATCGACCTTGCCGATCAGGCTGCGCGCGGCCGAGGCCACGTCGACCGTACGCGGCGCGGCGGCCTCGACCAGCGTCATGCCGGCCTTGGGCAGCAGGTCTTGCAGCTGCTTGACCACCACCACCGAGTTGGCCTCGCCGGGGTTGTAGACCATGCCCACGCGCTTGGCCTCGGGCACGACCTTCTTGATCAGTTCGATTTGCTTGTCGAGCGCCAGCAGGTCGGATACGCCGGTGACGTTGGTGCCCGAGGCACCCATGCTGGGCACCAGTTGGGCCGCCACCGGGTCGGTTACGGCCGAATACACCACGGGGACATCCTTGGTGGCCGCTACCACCGATTGGGCCGACGGCGTGGCGATCGCCACGATGGCGTCGGGGCGGTCGCCCACGAATTTGCGCGCGATCTGCGCAGCCGTGCCGGTATTGCCCTGGGCACTTTGGTACTGCCACTTGAGGTTCTTGCCGGATTCATAGCCGGCCTGCTTCAGGGCGTCCTGGACGCCATCGCGCACGGCATCGAGGGCCGGGTGTTCGACAATGGCCGTGACGGCCACCGATTTCTGCTGCGCCGCGGCAGGAACAGCGTGGATAGCCAGCGCCGCCGCCAGTGCGCCCACCGTCAGAAAATGTTTTTTTCCGATCAGCATAGGGTCAACTCCTTGCACCGTTTTGGTGTTGTTTATTATCACGGCCGGCGCCGGCGGCTTCCCGCCGACCTGCCGGCCCGTGAAACCGCTAAGTCTAACGTGTCGGGCCGGGCTTGGCGGCGCGGGAAATCCCTGAAATGGTGCACGAAGGCATCCGGCCCACCACGCATGCGCGTGGGGCCGGATCGGCGCTGCCGATCAATCCAGTGTGACGCCGGAATCCTTCACCACCTTGCCCCAGCGACCGATCTCGCTATCGACGAAGGTGCCGAACTGATCGCCCGTCAGGTTCGGAATGGCCGAGCCGTTGCCTGCCCAGATTTCCTTGATCTTCGGCGTGTTCAGCGCCTTGGTGACCTCGGCGATCATCTTGTCCACCACGGGCTTGGGCGTGCCCGCCGGGGCCCACAGCGCATACCAGGTCGAGACCTCGTAATTGGGCACCCCGGCCTGCGCCACCGTGGGCACGTTCGGGAACGAGGGCGAGCGCTCGGCCGAAGCCACCGCCAGCGGCTTGATGCTGCCGGCGCGGATGTGCCCTGCCGACGAACCCAGCCCGTCGAATGCCATGTCGACCTGCCCGCCGATCAGGGCCGACAGCATCGGGCCGGCCCCCTGGTAGGGAACATCCACCAGCTTGATGCCGGTCTGCATGGCGAACAGTTCGCCGGCCAGGTGGTGGGTGCTGCCCTTGCCCGCGGTACCGAAGTTGATTTCGCCGGGACGCTTGCGCGCGTATTCGATGAACTCCTGCAGGGTGTTGACGGGCAGCTTCGACGTATTGATCACCACCACCTGCGGCGGCTGGGCCAGCAGCGCAACCGGCACGAAGTCTTTCTGGATGTCGTAGCTCAGGTTCTTGTACAGCGACGGCGCAACAGCATGATGCGCTCCTCCCATGAAGAACGTGTAGCCGTCCGGCTTGGCCTTGGCGGCCACCGCGGCGCCCACCGTGCCGCCGGCGCCGCCCTTGTTGTCCACCACCACGGTCTGGCCAAGCTGGGTGCTGAGCTGCTGGGCCAGGGGACGGGCGAAAGTGTCGGTGCCCCCGCCAGCGGGGAACGGCACGATGAGCGTGATGGGATGGTCGGGCCAATCGGCGGCGGCCGCAGGGGCCAACGCCGCGCCGGCGCCCAGTGCGGCCACCACGGCCAGGGCGCGAATAACGGAATGGTTCATTTCATCTCCTCGATTGATACAGCTCGTTGGGCTGCTTGCGTCTGGTCTTGTTATGGAAGGTGCTGCGGCAATGCAGGTGCTGCCTGTGTGCTTGGTATGTTCAGTGCCTGGTGGAATGCACCTCCTGCCGGTCAAGGGTTGTAGAGGGGACCGCCAGCCGGCCGTTCCCCGCGAGCCTGCCTACACAGTCTTGTACGATTCGCGCAGCACGTTCTTCTGCACCTTGCCCATGGTGTTGCGCGGCAACTGGTCGACCACGTGGATCTGCTTGGGCACCTTGAAATTGGCGATGCGCGACTTCAGTTCGGCCTGCATGCCCCCGGTGTCCAGCGACGTGCCCGCGCGCGGCACCACCACGGCAACCACCGCCTCGCCGAAATCCGGGTGCGGCACGCCGATCACCGCCGATTCGGATACGCCGGGCATTTCATCGATGATCAGCTCGATTTCCTTGGGGTAGACGTTGTAGCCGCCCGAAATGATCAAGTCCTTGCTGCGCCCCACGATGGACAGGTAGTCGCCGGGCACGGCGCGCCCGCCCGATTCGCCGCCCCAGCGGCCCACGTCGCCGGTGCGGAACCAGCCGTCGGCGGTGAACTCTTCGCGCGTCTTCTCGGGCATGCGCCAATAGCCGGCGAACACATTGGGCCCGCGCACCTGCACATTGCCGATCTCGCCCGTGCCCAGCGCGGTGCCGGCATCGTCGACCACCCGCGCCTGCACGCCGGGCAACGCCTTGCCCACGGTACCGCCCAGGCGTTCGCCCACGGCTGGATCGTAGGGGTTGGACGTGAGCATCACGGTTTCGCTCATGCCATAGCGCTCAAGAATGGTGTGGCCGGTGCGTTCGTGGAACTCGCTGAACGTTTCCATCAGCAGCGGCGCCGAGCCGGAAATGAACAGGCGCATGCGTGCGCAGGCGGCGCGGTTGAAGCGCGCATCGGCCAACAGGCGCACGTAGTACGTGGGCACGCCCATCATCACCGTGCAGCGCGGCAGGTAGTGCAAGGCCTGGTCGACATCGAGCCTGGGCAGCCAGATCATGCGCGCCCCGGCCAGCAGCGCACCGTGCGAGGCCACGAACAAGCCGTGCACATGGAAAATGGGCAGCATGTGCAGCAGCACATCGTCGGCGCGCCAGCCCCAGTAGCGGTGCAGCACCTGGGCGTTCGAGGCCAGGTTGCCGTGCGACAGCATGGCGCCCTTGCTGCGGCCGGTGGTGCCCGAGGTATACAGGATGGCGGCCAGGTCGTCGGCGCCGCGCGCCACGGTCTCGAACGACTGGCCCAGGCCACCCGCGGCGGCCAGCAGCGTGCCGCTGCGATCTTCATCCAGGGTATAGACGTGGCGGGTACCGGCCTGGCCGGCTACCCGCTGCATCCACGCCAGGTTCTTGCTGCTGCACACCACCACCGCGGGCTCGGCATCGCCCAGGAAATAGGCGACTTCGGTCTCGCGATAGGCCGTGTTCAGGGGCAAGTACACGAAACCGGCGCGCAGCGTGGCCAGGTACAACAGCAGGGCCTCGGGCGACTTCTCGACCTGCACCGCCACCCGTGCGCCCTCGGGCAGGCCCAGCGACGCCAGCAAGTTGGCCAGGCAGGCGCTGGCGCGATCGATGTCATCCCAGGTGTAGAGCAGGTCGGGGGTTTCCAGCGCGACCTTGCTGCGGTCGGCGGGGAAACCGCCCGCCAGTGTGGTGTACAGGTTGGCGTTGCTCACCTTGTCTAGTCTCCAGTGAATACGGGCGGCCGCCCGGCCAGGAAGGCACTGACACCTTCCTGATGGTCGCGGCTATCGGCATAAGAAAAGAAATCTTGATAGTCGGCTTCGGCCAGCGGCGTGGCCTGCAGCAGCCGGCGCGCCTGGCGTTTGTTGATGCGGGCGGCCAGCGGCGCGCCGCGCATGATACGTTCGGCGCTGGCGCGTGCCTGCGCGGCCACCTCGGCGTCAGGCACGACGCGGGTCAGCAGGCCCAGCCCCTGTGCCTCGGCACTGTCGAACACCCGCCCTTCCAGCAGAATCGCCAAGGTCGCGGCCGGGCCGGCCAGCGCCAGCAGGCCGCGCATTTCATCGGGAGCCATGGGAAAACCCAGCCGGTTGATAGGAACGCCGAAGCGCGCCGATGCGCCGGCGATGCGCAGGTCGCACTGGCAGGCGATTTCCAGGCCGCCGCCCACGCACACGCCCTCGATCTGGGCCACGACGGGATGCGGGCATTGCGCCACGGCAGCCAGGGCCGGTGCCAGCACCTGCTGATGATAATGGCGCACCTGCCGGACATCGCCGCGCACCGCCGGGAACTCGCGGATATCTGCGCCGGCGGCGAACTGTCCGCCCTGGCCGCGCACCACCACGCAACGCACGGCCGGGTCGGTGGCCAGCGCCTCGAACACACTGCGCAACTGCGCCCACATGGCAACCGTGATGGCGTTCAGGCGCCCGGGATGCGACAGCGTGACCCAGGCCAGCGCGCCCTCGCGCGCCAGCAGCACCTGCCCCGAAGGTAGCGTATCGTCGTGCATGGCCGCCCTATCCGATGCGCGCAATGCCGCGGCTGACGCGCGGCTTGCCTTCGCCGAGCCGGGTCAGGTTGGCATCCAGGTCATCCAGGTCGTACAGGTAATTGACCATCATGCCGCAAGACTGGCCCAGCCCCTTGGTCGAGGTATCGGCGGCCCAGTTCAGGCGCTCGATGCGTGCGCCATTGCCCAGGTGAAAGCGCGCCACGGGATCCAGCGGCTGGCCGTTCTTCATGGACAACAGATAATGCGCCGCCAGCTTCAGGCCCGCGCGCTGCACGACTTCTGACGGCTTGCCGCCGGCGGCCTTGGCCAGCCGCGCCGCCCAGCGTGCGCCGTCGGGCGCGCCGGCGCGGGTGCGGGCCTTGTCGCGCACAATGGCCTCGACCTCTTGCGCGCTCAGGCGCGACAGCCAGTCGACCAGGCCCGGCATGGGCGACAGCGTGGCGAACGAGCGCAGCTTGGGCAATTCCTCGAGCAGGCATTCGATGACTCGCTTGAGCAGGAAGTTGCCGAAGCTGATGCCGCGCAACCCCGGCTGCGTGTTCGAGATCGAATAGAAAATGGCCCAGCGCGCCTTGTCCAGGTCTTGCGGCGGCGCAGCCATGTCCAGCACCGTCTGCACGTTGTCGGCCATCTGCGTCGCGAAGGCCACTTCGACGAAGATCAGCGGCACGTCGGGCATCTGCGGATGGAAGTACGCATAGCAGCGGCGGTCGGGCGCCACGCGATGGCGCAGGTCGTCCCACGAGCGGATCTCGTGCACGGCCTCGTAGATGATCAGCTTTTCCAGCAGCGAGGCGGGCGAATCCCAGGTCAGCGGGCGCAGTTCCAGCAAGCCCACGTCGAACCATGCCGACAGCAAGGTTTCCAGGTCTTTGTCCAGGGCCTGCAAACCGGCCACTTGCTTGCGCCAGCGCAGCATGTCGGCGCGCAAGGCCACCAGGAAACGCAAGCCGTCGGGCAAGGCATTGAAGCGCTTGAACAGCTTCGGGCCGTGGTCGCCGCGCGGCTCGAGGCCGGCGCCGACTTGCGCCAGGCCGGCCAGCAATTCGCGCCGGCGCTTGCTGTCGGCGGCGGCATAGGCGCCGCACCAGGCGCGCGCCAGTTTGTTGGCGGCCACGTCGGTCAGGCGGGCCTGGAACAGGGGCAGGATCTCGGCGGTGCCGGGCAGTTTGCCGCTGTTGTTCCACAGGCGGCCCAGCCGGGCCATCAGGCCGGCGCTTTCCACCGCGGCGTCGTCATCCGGCAAGGTATCGCCCTCAGGCGGCCGGGCGCCGCGCGCGAACGGACTGGAGTCTAGGGCGGTCATGGGCTGCCTCCTGGGTGGGGGATGAAGAAGAATCGGGTACCGCATCGGCGGCGTCGTCGGCCTGGCTGGCCAGCAGGCGCAAGGCGTCGAGCTGGCGCAGCAGGTGCTTGCGCGCCAGGGCCTCGGCGGCATCGGGGTCGCGCGCCTTGAGGGCGGCGAAAATCGCCAGGTGCTCGGCGCACGACTCGGCGATGCGGCCCGGCACGGTCAGGCTCTTGTGGCGAAACAGGCTGAGCACCTTGCGCAGGTTGCCCACCATGTCCGACAGCCAGCGGTTGTCGGCCAAGGTCTGCACCGCTTCGTGGATCAGGAAATTCGTGTCGTAATACGCATCGACCCGGCCGGCGGCAGCATGGGCTGCCAGCGCCTGGTGCAGCGGCTCGAGCGCTGCCAGTTCGGCATCGGACGCTTTCAGGGCGGCTTCGTGGGCACAGCGCCCTTCCAGCATGGCCATCAGCGGGAAGATGTCTTCCAGGTCGCGCAGCGACAACTCGTTGACAAAGCAGCCGCGGCGCGGCTCCAGCCGGACCAGGCCTTCGGTGGCCAGCACCTTCAGCGCTTCGCGCAGCGGCGTGCGCGATATGCCCAGCAGGCCGGTCAGGCGGGTTTCATCGATCCATTCGCCACTGGCCAAGGCCTGCGACCGGATCATGGCGCGCAGGCGATCGGCGACCTCTAGATACAACGCTTGCCGGACGATGGGAGCGGTCATTGGGGGCTCGCGAGCGATTCCTGTAATTCATAATTATAGGAAAGCTCATCATACCTGCCGACCCCGGGCACGGGAAGCCCCCATGGAACTGGGGGAATCCCGCAGGTGCGGCAAATGGCGGGTCAGAGATGCAGGACGCCCGCCACGGCGTGGCGTATCAGGGCGCGGGCCCAGCGCCGGGCTGGCAGGCCGTACTGGCCTTCCACCTGCTCGGCGCGCGCCAGCAGCCGGGCCGGCGTGATGGCCAGCGGCGGGCCGGTGAAGGCCAGCACGATCTGGTTGCCTTCGTCGATCTCGGGCAGCAGCACGATACGGTCGTCGAAAGCCCGGCGCAGATTCTCGATATTGCGGCCGAAGCTTTCATGCTGGCCGAACAAATTGACCGACAGCACGCCGATTTCGCCCAGTACCCGCCGGCAATCGCGGTAGAAAGCCACCGAGTCGCGCACCGGCCCGCGTGCGGACGCGTCGTACAGGTCGACCATCAGTACCGGGCAGCGGCCCGCATGGCGCGGATCGGCCACCCAGGCGGCCGCATCGTCATGCTCCACCGACAAGCGCGGCACGCTGGGCAGGCGAAAGAACATCTGGCATACGGCCGTGACTTGCGGGTTCCATTCCACCGCGGCCACGGGGCTGCGGGTGTGCTTCAGGCAGAAGCGCGCCAGCGACCCGGCCCCCAGCCCCAGCAGCCCGATGGACTCTTCTTCGGGAGGGTCCAGGAACAGCAGCCAGGCCATCATCTGGGCGGTGTATTCCAGCACCAGGTCGGTGGGTGCCTTGATGCGCATGGCACCCTGGATCCATTCGGTGCCGAAATGCAGATAGCGGATGCCGTCGGCTTCGGAAAGCGTGGGCTGGTCGGAAGTGGCGGGAGAGCGTCGGGCAGGCATCGCGCGATTGTAGCCAGCGCGGTACCCTGTGGCCTGCCCCAGTCGCCAAGGAACACAGATGCCCGATCAGTTCTCGACCACGCAGGTTGTACGCAAAACGGTGATCCGCACGGCCGGCGGGCTGGTGGCGGCCCAGCATCGCCGGGCCGCCGAAGCCGGCGCCCAGGTGCTGGCCGCCGGCGGCGATGCAGTCGATGCGGCGGTGGCCGCCTCGTTTGCCGCGGGCGTGGTCGAGCCCTGGATGAGCGGACCCATGGGCGGCGGCGCCATGACCTTGTACCGCGCGGCCGAAGACCAGGCCAAGGTGGTGTATTTCGGCATGCGCTCGCCGGCCGGGCTGGATCCGGCCCACTATCCGCTAGCGGGCGACGGCGCCCTGTCGCCAGACCTGTTTCCCTGGCCGGCCGTGCAAGACGACCGCAATGCGCGGGGCGCCACGGCCGTGGCCGTGCCGGGCACGGTGGCGGGCATGGAACTGGCCCATGCCACCTATGGCCGCCTGCCCTGGCGCGACCTGCTGCAGCCGGCTGTGACGCTGGCTCGCGAAGGCTTGCTGGTCGACTGGTACACCACCCTGATGATCGCCGGCGCGGCGCGCTGGCTGGCGCGCGATCCCGATGCAGCGCAGATGTTCCTGGACGATGGCACCTGGCCCAAGGCCGGCGGCTGGGCGGCCGCGGCCGGACAGCGCATTGCCCTGCCGCGCGCCGCCGACACGCTGGCCTACCTGGCCGAACAAGGCCCGCGCGCGTTCTACGACGGCGATATCGGTGCCCAGTTGGCGCGCGACGTGCAAGCCAAGGGCGGCTGCCTCAGCCACCAGGATTTGCGCAATTATCGGGCCCTGCTGCAAGAGCCCCTGTCGATTCCGTATCGGGGCGGGCGCATCCATGCCGCACCGGAAATGACGGCCGGCCCCAGCCTGGCGCGCTGCCTGCAACGCCTGCAAGCCAGGCTGGCACCCGGCCAGGCGCCGGGCGCCGATGCCTTCACGGCCTACGCCGATGTGCTGCGCGAAGAATACCAATGGCGCCTGTCGAACATGGGCGACAACGAAGACCCGCGCACGCCCGCCTGCACCACGCATTTCAGCGTGGTCGACCGCCATGGCAACCAGTGCGCGGTGACGCAGACCCTGTTGTCGGCATTCGGATCGCATGTGGTGTCGCCCTCGACCGGCATGCTGCTCAACAACGGCATCATGTGGTTCGACCCCGAGCCGGGCAAGGCGAATTCGCTGGCGGCGGCGCGCCGCTGCCTGATGAATATCTGCCCGGTGGTGGGCGAAGCACAGGGACGGCGCTTTGCGCTGGGGGCCTCGGGCGGACGCAAGATCCTGCCGGCAGTGATGCAGCTGGTCTCGTTCCTGGTGGATTACGGAATGACGCTGGAAGCCGCGTTCCACCACGCCAGGCTCGACGCCAGCACCGATGTGCTGACACTGGACCCGAAACTGCCGCGCGAGGCATACGAGGCCGTGGCGGCCAGCCACCCGCATGCTTCGGCGCCGCGCACGCTATATGCCTATGCCTATGCGTGCCCGTCCGGCGTGCTGCGGCAGGATGGATACAACGAAGGCTGCACCGAGGTCATGTCGCCCTGGGGAGATGTGGCAGTGGGCGACCTGGATGCGGGTGCGGCATGACCACCAGCGCGCCGCCGAACATTTCGCTGTTGCAGATCAGGGCTTTCCTGGCGATCAGCCGCTACGGCAGTTTCACGCGCGCGGCAGAGGTATTGCATCGGACACAACCGGCAGTCACCCAGCAGATCCGTTCGCTGGAAGATTCGCTGGGCCTGAAGCTGTTCGACCGGACCACCCGCCAATTGCGCCTGACGGAAATCGGTGTCGATCTGGTGCCGGTGCTTTCCGCCATGCTTCAGCAGCTGGATGATGTTGTCGGCGCCACGCAAGACCTTCGGCACAGGCGCACCGGTACCGTGCGGCTGGGATGCTTGCCGTCGGTGGCTTCGTTGTACCTGCCCCGCCGCATCGCTGAATTCCGGCGCCATCACCCGGGGGTGTCGTTTCTGTTGAGTGATGGCCTGGGGGACCAGGTGGTGGCGATGGTCAACCGGGGAGACATCGACTTCGGCATCACTGATGTGCCGCAACCCGCGTCCGAGCTGATGATCCACCCGCTGCTGCAAGAGACCATTTGCCTGCTGTACCTGGAAGGCCATCCTGTCCAGGAAGCCGAAAGCGTGGATATCGACGAGCTTTCCAGGCACGACTTGATATTGATGGCACCCGGCAGCACGGTGCGGCGTATTGTCGATACGGCGTTCGCCGCCCATGGCAGGATTGCAATGGCCACCTGCCAGGCTTCATACAACACCACCGCGATCGGGATGGTCCAGGCCGGACTGGGTGTTGCCCTGCTGCCGGCAAGCGGCTTCGACCTGGCACTGGACCCCCGCTTGCGCACCCGCCCCGTCGACATCGCGGGCCTGGACCGGCAACTGAGTATCGTCCGGCTCAAGAACAAGGCATTGCCGCCTTCGGCACAGGCTTTCATGGCCATGCTGAAGGCCGAGAAAGCCTTGCGATCACTGCGCGACTGAGCGCTTATTTATAAGAATAATTAATTTTTCTTGAAAAATATCTAATTTAACTAATATATCCGCGCCCCGTAGCATTGCCCGTGTCAGGAAAGACTCCGCCGCAGCGCAGGTTTTTCTTCCCTCTATCAGCCCCGAAAGGCTCGGCACAGGCACAGGCAATGAAAACCATCGCACTGCGTGAACTGGCGCATTCCAGGTCAGGCGAAAAAGGCAATGATTCGAACGTCTCGGTCATCGCTTATGACCCGGCGCTTTTTCCGCTGATTCGCCAACAGGTCACTGTGGAGGCGGTCAGCCGCCTGTATGGGCCCATCACCAAGGGGACGATCCGCCGCTACGAATTGCCCGCCATTGGCGCCCTGAACTTTGTGCTGGAAAACGCGCTGGACGGCGGACGTTCCCGCACGCTTGCATTCGAAGAGTCCGGCAAGGCGCTGGCCTCGCTGATGCTGGCCTTGCCGGTAACGGTTCCGGACGACACGCCCGAGCGTGGCGCCCTGCGCATGCGGGAGGCCACATGAAAAGCGTACGGCTGGGGTGCGGCGCCGCCTGGGCGCGCGATCGCTTCGATCATGCCCCCGATCTGGTGGCGCGCGGCAAGCTGGATTACCTGTGCTTCGACTCGATGTCGGAAGTGACGATGAGCGCGGCCCAGGTGGCGAAGATGGACAATGCCTCGATGGTTCCCTACGACCCGTACCTGGTCGAGCGCATGCGTCCTATCCTGCAAGACTGCAAACGCAATGGCACCCGGATCATTACCAATCAGGGCTGGCTGGATCCCGTTGCCGCGGCGCGGCGCCTGGTGCAGTTGGCCCAGGAACTGGATATTGAAGGCCTGAAGGTGGCGGCGGTATCCGGCGGGCTATTGCACCGATCCATCGCCGACATGAACCTGAGCTTCAGCGAGACAGGCGAGCCCGTCGCACAGGCTCGGGACCGCATCCTGTCGGCCGAGGTCTACCTGGGCGCCGAAGGCATCGTGCAGGCATTGGACCAGGGCGCCGACATCGTCATTACGACCCGGGTGGCCGACGCATGCGTATACCTGGGTCCGCTGGCGTACGAGTTCGGCTGGTCTTTCGACGATTGCCACGCCATGGCGCGCGGCATGATCATCGGCCATTTGATGGAATGCGGCACCCAGATCACGGGGGGGTATTTCGCCGACCCTGGCTATAAAGACGTGCCCGACCTGGCCAACGTCGGCGCACCGATCGCCGAAGTGACCGAGGCCACGGCGTTCATTACCAAATTGCCGGAAACAGGCGGGGTGGTTTCCGAAGCCACATGCAAAGAGCAGCTTATCTACGAGGTGCAAGACCCGGCCACGTACTTCTGCCCCGATTGCATTGCGGACTTGACTCGGGTGTCGTTCAAGCAGGCCGGGGAAAACCGCGTCGAGATCCTGATGGACAAGCCGGGCCGACCCAAGACCGATACCTTGAAGGCGCTGATCGGCCTGGACGAAGGCTTCATGACCGAGGAAATGGTGCTGTTCGCAGGACCGGGAGCGCTTGCCCGGGCGCAATTGACCCAAGGCATCCTGCATGAGCGATTCCGGAAAATCGGCCTGGATGCCAAAGAGATGCGCATGGATTACGTAGGCTTGAATGCCGTGCATCGCGAATCCACCCCGGCAACGGACGTGGAGCCTTATGAAGTGGTATTGCGTATCGCAGTCCGCACCGATACGCGGGCCGAAGCGGACAAACTTCGCAAAGAGGTGGATCCGCTGGCCGTGAACGGCACCTATGGAACCGGAAAGTGGTCCACGACGTCACCAGGTTCGCGGGTGCGCCCGGTGGTCGGATTGAGTTCGGCCCTGGTACCCCGCCAGAACGTGCCGTTCGAGATGACCCTGCATACGCGGCCCGGATAGCCACCGCGCCGCCGGTCTTCCGGCGGCCCACGACTCATTGGGACACAGAACCCATTTCAACGGAGACAAGTCATGAAGCAAAATGCGACCGGCAAAGCGTCGGCTATCGCGCCCCTGGCCAGGAAAGCGGCGCTGGCGGGTCTGATCCCGTTGCTGGCACTGGCATCGAGCAGTCCGGCATGGGCGGCCGATCCCTGGCCCGCCAAGCCGCTGCGCCTGATCCTGCCGGCAGCGCCTGGCGGATCGTCGGATCCCACCGCTCGCCTGCTGGCCGAGGAAATGTCGAAACGCCTGGGGCAGCCTATCGCGGTCCTGAATCGTCCTGGCGCCGGGGGCAATGTCGGCATGGCCGAAGCGGCGCGAGCCGGGGCCGACGGCTACACCATCGTGCTGAGCTGGACAGGCCCCCTGGCCACCAACATGGCGTTGTACAAGAACCCGAATTTCGATTCGCAGAAAGACTTCTCGCCCATCGCGAAAGTAGGATGCGTGCCGAATATCGTGGCGGTCAACAAGGATTTGCCGGTAGAGACCCTGGCGGACTACATCAATCTGGCCAAGAGCCGGCCGCAGGGGCTGACCTACGGCTCGACCGGCACAGGCAGTTCCTGGCATATAGCCGGCGCGATGATCCAGAAAGAAACCGGGGCCAAACTCGTGCATGTGCCGTATACCTCGCCTGGCGTCGCCACCACTGATCTGATGTCCGGCCAGCTTGAATCGATGCTGCCATTGGTGATAATGATGGAGCCGTACGTCAAGGACGGCCGCATAAAGGGGCTGGCCGTGATGTCGAAGACCCGGTCGCCGGTCCTGCCGCAGGTTCCCAGCACCGCCGAACTCGGCATGCCGGACCTGGTCAGCGATACGTGCTTCGCGCTGCTGACACCGGCGGGCGTTCCCCAGCCGGTCATCGACAGGCTGAACGCGGTGGCAAACGATGTACTGAAAGACCCGAACGTGAAAGAGCGCCTTGAAGCCAGCGGGATCACGGTCGAAGGAGGATCGGCTGACCACCTGCGCGACTACATCAAGTCCGAGACCATCCGGCAGGCGGAAATCGTCCAGGCAATCAACGCAAAAGCGGACTGACCGGACTTCGGCGGGATATTCAGGTGCCGGACTCGCGCCGGGGTGCCAGGCGCCGTTGTGAAAAGCGGGTGCGGCCAGGCCGGGGACGCCGTGGAGCCGGCTTTGCCGGTCCCCCAGCGTCGCCCCCTCGAGGGGGATGAGCCCGGACATGGAACAGTCCTTGAGGACTGTTCCATGCCTGGCGAATCCGAGCGGCCTGCCAGCCGCGAAGTGGGTGCGCGCAGCGCTTCGGGGGCGAGCTTACACGCGCTCGAACACCGCCGCGATACCCTGCCCGCCGCCGATGCACATGGTCACCAGCGCGTAGCGCCCCTGCACCCGTTGCAGTTCGTACAGCGCCTTCACGGTGATGATGGCGCCGGTGGCACCGATGGGATGGCCCAGGCTGATGCCGCTGCCGTTGGGGTTGACCTTGGCCGGGTCGAATCCCAGTTCGCGCGATACGGCGCAGGCTTGGGCGGCGAAGGCTTCATTGGCCTCGATCACGTCGAGCTGGTCTACCGTCAGGCCGGCGCGCTTGAGCGCGGCCTGGGTGGCCGGTACGGGCCCGATGCCCATGATCTCGGGATCGACGCCCGCATGCGCATACGCCACCAGGCGCGCCAGCGGCTTGACGCCGCGCCGCTCGGCGACGGCAGCACTCATCAGCACCACGGCGCCGGCGCCGTCGTTCAGGCCCGATGCGTTGCCGGCGGTAACCGTGCCGTTCTCTTTCTTGAACACCGGCTTCAGCCCGGCCAGCGTTTCCGCCGTGACATCGCGCCGCACGTGTTCGTCGGTATCGAAAGTGACTTCGCCCTTGCGCGTCTTCATGACGACAGGCACGATCTGCTCGCGGAAATGGCCGGCCTCGATGGCGGCCGCCGCGCGGGCGTGCGACAGGGCCGCCAGCGCGTCCTGGTCGGCACGGCTGATGCCGAACTTGGCGGCCACGTTCTCGGCTGTCACCCCCATGTGCATGCGGCCGAAGGGGTCCGACAGCGCGCCGGTCATCATGTCGAGCAGCACCGCGTCGCCCATGCGCGCGCCCCAGCGCTGCGCCGGCGCAATGTACGGCGCGCGGCTCATGCTTTCGGCACCGGCGCCCACCGCGATCTCGGTATCGCCCAGCATGATGGTCTGCGCGGCCGACACGATGGCCTGCAGGCCCGACCCGCACAGGCGGTTGACGTTGAAGGCCGGCGTTTCCTTGCCGATGCCCGCATTCATGGCGGCCACTCGCGACAAATACATATCGCGCGGCTCGGTGTTGATGACATGGCCCACGGCCACGTGGCCAACCTCGGCACCGGCTACCCCGGCGCGGGCCAGCGCTTCCTTGATGACCGTGGCGCCCAGGTCGATGGGCGGCACGTCTTTCAGGCCACCGCCGAAATCGCCTATGGCGGTGCGGGCAGCGGCGACGACGACGACTTCATTCATGGTGTTTCTCCTGGAATCCGGTCTACCGGCACCATACCGGCAAGAACAATGGACCATCATAACTCCGCGCCGGGCGCCCCGCCGCGGGCCGGGTTCAACGGCTCCTGGAGGCGCGGCGCGCAGCGAAATCGGCCACTGCCTGCGCGTGTTCCGGTGTCTTGTGCGCCAGCGACTGATAGGCCGCCGACAGTTCCAGGAGCGTATCCAGGCGGGTATGCTGGCCCTCGCGCAGCAGGCGCTTGGTCAGCCGCACCGCATCCGCAGAATTGGCGGCAATGCGGCGGGCCAGCGCCTGCGCCTGCGGCAACAATTCCTCGGCCGGCAGCACGCGCGACACCAGCCCCCAGTCCAGGGCCGTGGCCGCGTCGATGGCATCGCCGGTGAACGACATTTCGGCTGCGCGCGCCATGCCGATCAGGCGCGGCAAGAACCAGGCGCCGCCATCGCCCGGTACGATGCCCAGCTTCACGAAGCTCTCGGCGAAGCTGGCTTGTTGGGCCGCCAGGCGCATATCGCACATGCAGGCCAGGTCGCAGCCGGCCCCGATGGCGGGCCCGTTGACGGCGGCGATGGTGGGCACTTCCAGCGCGTGGAACGCGGCGGGCAGGCGCTGGATGCCGTGGCGATACTCTTGCCGCAAGGCGGTACCGCCGACCTCGGGGCCGATCTGGCGTTGCATGTCGTTGATGTTGCCACCCGACGAAAACACCCGTCCATGCGCCGTCAGGATGACGACACGCACCGTGGCGTCGCGTTCGATGCGCGCACACGCCTGCAGCAAGGCGTCGACCATGCCGTTGCCGGTCAGGGCGTTGCGCGTTTCAGGGTGGTCCAGCGTCAGTACGACGATACCGTCGTCATCCTGTTCGTAATGCAATAAGTCGCTCATGCCCGCACTCGCCTCGCTGTCAGGGGGTTTCATGCTTGAGCCCGCTGCAAGTGCCCGGCACCCGCGGCCCAAGGCCTGCTTTCCCTGGCAGCGTATGCGGGGCGCCGGCCTTGCGTCCAATACTGTTTAGGCGCCGGGCGATACCGTTGCGGTATCACTGCCGCGCATGCGCTTGCGCTGCCATGGCGGCGGCACCCGGCCCAGGGACGATACGCCAGGCTGATACGAAAACAGTATGGACAAGCCAAAAAAAAATATTAGACAGGTTTCAGTCCCAGGGGGGATAGTCCATCGCAAAGAGAAGGTAGACGGAGACATGATCGATACCCTTGAGCTGACCGCCATCCCCGCCGAAGACGAGGCGCTGCGCACCGACATACGCGCATTCCTGGCCGACACCCTGGCAGGTGTGCCCGCCGACCGGCGGGCGCGCTCATGGATGGGCTTCGATGCCGATTTCAGCCGCGCGCTGGCCGCGCGCGGCTGGCTGGGCATGACGCTGCCGCGCGAATACGGTGGCGCGGCGCGCGGCCATTTCGCACGCTTCGTGCTGTCCGAAGAGTTGCTGTGCGCGGGCGCACCGGTATCGGCGCACTGGATCGCCGATCGCCAGAGCGCGCCGCTGATCCTGAAATACGGCACCGAGGCGCAACGCCGGTTCTACCTGCCCCGCATCTGCCGCGCCGAAGCCTTCTTCTGCATCGGCATGAGCGAACCCAATTCCGGTTCCGACCTGGCCAGCATCCGCACCCGCGCCGAACCGCGCGAGGGCGGCGGCTGGCTGCTCAACGGCAGCAAGATCTGGACCACCAACGCGCATCGCTCGCACTACATGATTGCGCTGGTGCGCACCTCGGGCACGGCGGCCGACCGGCACCAGGGCCTGTCGCAGATGATCATCGACCTGTCCCTGCCCGGTATCACCGTGCGGCCCATCGAAGACCTGGCTGGCGATGCGCATTTTTCGGAAGTGTTCTTCGACAATGTCGCGCTCGATGCGCAAGCCCTGGTCGGCACCGAGGGCGACGGCTGGCAGCAGGTCAATGCCGAACTGGCCTTCGAGCGCAGCGGCCCCGAACGCATTTATTCCAGCATGGCGCTGGTGGAATGCTGGCTGGCCCATTGCCGCGCCGCGAATATCGACGATGCGCAGACCCGCGCGGCACTGGGCGATATCCTGACCCAGCTGGCCACCTTGCGTGCCATGTCGCTGGCGGTGGCCGGCCAACTGGCGCGCGGGCTCAGCCCCGCCACCGAGGCCGCCCTGGTCAAGGACCTGGGCACCGAACTCGAACAACGCATTCCCGACCTGGTCGCGCAGGCATTGGGCCAGGCGCCCGAACGGCCCGCGCCGCCCGAACTGGTGCGCACGCTGGCCTATGTAGAGCAAGTCAGCCCCACATTCTCGCTGCGCGGCGGCACGCGCGAGATCCTGCGCGGCATCATCGCCCGCGGCCTGGGCCTCAGATAAGAAGGAACATGATGGACACCTTGTTCGGCGACACCGCCCGCCGCCTGTTCGCGCAGGCCTACCCCACTGACGTGCTGCGCGCCGTCGAGCGCGGGCAAGCACCCCAGGCCGCCTGGCAAGCCGTCGAAGACTCCGGCTTCCTGGACGCGCTGGTACCCGAAGACGCGGACGGCGCCGGGCTGCGCCTGGCCGATATTGCGCCGCTGGCGCAGGCGGTGGGCTGGCATGCCGTGGGCGCGCCGGTCATGCAGACCCTGCTCGCGCGTGCCTGGCTGCACGCCGCGGGCCACACGCCGCCGCCGGGCCCGATTGCCCTGGCGCCATCGGCGATACGCATCGATGCCGACGGCATCGATGCCCATGCGGTGGGTGCCGCCCGCGCCGCCGAATGGGTATTGGCCGCCGTGCCGGGCGGCGCCCGGCTGCTGCCCATCGCGGGCGCCCGGTCGGTAGCGTCGGGCGGCCACGGCTGCCTGGATGCCGACCTGCACTGGCCCGCGGCCACCGTGAATGCGGCGGCGCTTGCCAAGATGGCTGACGTCGCGGTGGCGGACCTTGCCGCCGTGGCCTATGCGGGCATCATCGCCGGTGCCCTGGAACGCATCCTGGACCTGACCGTGGAATATGCGAACCAGCGCACGCAATTCGGCAAGCCCATCGGCCGCTTCCAGGCGGTGCAGCAACAGATCAGCGTGCTGGCCGAGCAGGTGTGGGCCGTGCGCACGGCCGCCCAGCTGGCGTACCAGAGCGCAAGCTGGATGCCCCAACCGCTGCTGGCCGCGCAAGGCAAGGCGCGGGCCAGCGCGGCAGTGGCGCGCGCCGCCGACATCGCCCACGCGGTGCACGGCGCCATCGGCGTCACGGCCGAATACGATTTGCAATGCCACACGCGCCGGCTGCGCGAATGGCGCCGCTGCACCGGCAGCGAACTGCACTGGAACGCTCGCGTTGGCGCCCACGCCCTGGCCGCCGGCGAACAATCGGCGCTCGATTTTGTGCGCTTGCATCTGTACGCGGTGATCGAATGAGCGTATCCGACCCATCCCGCTCCCTGGCGTTGGCCGGCGTGCGCGTGCTCGACCTGAGCCGCGTGCTGGCCGGCCCGTGGTGCACCCAGACCCTGGCCGACCTGGGCGCCGATGTATGGAAAATCGAAGCCCCGGGCCAAGGCGACGACACCCGCGGCTGGACCCCGCCCGACGTAGGCGGCGAGTCTACGTATTTCATGTGCACCAACCGCAGCAAGCGCTCGCTGGCGGTCGACCTGCGCCACCCCGAAGGCCGCGCCCTGGTGCGCAGATTGGCCGCGCAAGCCGATGTGCTGGTGGAAAACTACCGCCTGGGCGCGCTGGCCAAGTTCGGGCTGGACTACGACACCTTGTCGCAAGCCCATCCCGGCCTGATTTACTGCTCGATCTCGGGCTATGGCCGCACCGGGCCCCGCGCGGCTGAACCCGGCTACGACTTCGTGATCCAGGCCGAAAGCGGCCTGATGTCCATCACCGGCGAACCCGAGGGCGCGCCGATGAAGCTGGGCGTGGCCATCACCGACCTGGTCACCGGCATGAATGCCACGCAGGCCATCCTGGCGGCCTTGCTGGCGCGCGGCAAAACGGGCCAGGGGCAACTGATCGACCTGGCGCTGCTAGACAGCGCCGTCAGTGTGCTGGCCAACGTGGGCTCGGGCTACCTGGCAGCCGGCCACGAGCCGCAGCGCTTCGGCAACGGGCACCCCACGGTGGTGCCCTACCAGATATTCGCCACGGCCGACGGCGCGTTCGCGCTGGGCGTGGGCAACGATGCGCAGTTCGCCGCGCTGTGCACGGCGCTCGACCGGCCGCATTGGGCCGCAGACGAACGCTATCGCACCAGCCGGGCCCGCGCGTTGAACCGCGACACGCTGGTGCCCGGGCTGCAAGATATTTTCCTGGTCCGATCCAGCGCCCATTGGCTGGCGCGTATCCGCGCCGCCGGCATACCCGCCGGCCCCGTGCGCACCGTGCCACAGGCCCTGGATGCCCCCGAGGTCGCCGCGCGCGGCCTGCTGGCCGACACGCCGGACAAGGTGCATGGCAGCGTGCGCCTGATGCGCTCGCCCCTGCACTTGCGCGGCACGCCGCCCCGCGAGCCCGTTGCGCCGCCGCGCCTGGGCGAGCATACCGCCGACGTCCTGGCGCAGGTGCTGGGCGCCACCGCCGTTGAAATCCAGGGCTGGCGCGATGCCGGCGCCGTGGCCTGAAAAGCGATATGAACCAGACCGTGGTCCTCGATGCGCATGGCGGCCCGGAAGTCTTGCGGGTAGTCGACAGCGCCCTGCCCGCGCCGGCGGCAGGCGAGGTAACGGTGGCGCATCGCGCCGTGGGCATCAACTTCATCGACCTGTATTACCGCAGCGGCCTCTACCCGCATGCCCTGCCCCATGGCCTGGGCTTCGAAGGCGCGGGGGTGATCGAATCCGTGGGCGCGGGCGTGGCCGGGTTGCGGCCCGGCGACCGCGTGGCCTACGCCACCGGCCCGCTGGGCGCCTATGCCCAGTCTCGCAATCTGCCCGCGTGCCACATCATCAAGCTGCCGGCCGACGTCGGCTTCGACTCGGCCATGGCCATCTTGTTCAAGGGCCTGACTGTGCAATACCTGTTCCGCCAAGCCTATCGGCTGCAGGCCGGCGAAACCGTGCTGTTCCATGGCGCGGCCAGCGGCGTGGGCCTGATTGCCTGCCAGTGGGCACGCCTGCTTGGCGTGCGGCTTATCGGCACGGTCGGCGACAGCGCGCGCGGCGCGCTGGCGCGCGAACACGGCGCCTGGCGCACCATCGATACGCGCCATGAAGACGTGGCCGCGCGTGTCATGGCCCTGACCGGCGACGCAGGCGTGGCGGCTGTCTACGACGACGTGGGCCGCGACACCTGGCAGGCCTCGCTCGACAGCCTGCAACCGCGCGGGCTGCTGCTCAGTTTTGGCGATGCGTCGGGCCCGGTCACCGGCGTGGCGCTATCGGCCTTGCAGAAAAAGTCGCTGTACCTGACACGCACCAGCCTGGCGGCCTACATGAATACACCGGCACGCCTGCTTGCCGCGGCGTCCGAGCTTTTCCGGCACATGCGCGCCAAGGCACTGAATGCGCATATTCCGCGCCACTACTCGCTGGCACAGGCCGCGCGCGCCCACGCGGCGCTGGAAAAACGCAGTATCGCGGCCGCCGTCCTCATTCCCTGAATCCGGAGAGACCCCATGTCGAACGCTGTACGCATCACCGCCCTGCATACCCGGCTTGCCAGAATACCCCTGCCGCGCCCGCTGAAAACATCGATCCATGAAATCGCCGATGTCTGCTGCCTGCTGGTCTCGGTGGAAACCGATGCCGGGATCACCGGCGAAGGCTATGGCTTCTGCTTCAATGCGCAGCGGCTCGAGGCCATCGCCCAGTTCACGCAGTCGCTCGCCCCGCTGGTGGTGGGACGCGACCCGCACGACATGGAAGCCCTTTGGACCGACTTCCTGCGCAGCTGCAACTTCTATGGCCAGAGCGGGGTGTCGATACTGGCCTACAACCCGATCGACATCGCGTGCTGGGACATCGTCGGCAAGCTGGCCGGACGGCCGCTGTACAAGCTGTTCGGCGCACATCGCAGCCGCGTGCCGGTCTATGCCAGCGCCGGCCTGTGGCTGTCGTCCAGCCGCGAGGAATTGCGCCACGAAGCAGGCCAGTTCCTGGCCCAGGGCTTCAAGGCCATGAAGATGCGCCTGGGTTCGCCCGACTGGAAAGAAGACATTGCCCGCGTGGAAGCGGTGCGCGATGCGATCGGCGATCAGGTCACCCTGATGGCCGATGCCAACCAGGGCCTGGACCTGACTCGCGCCCTGCGGTTGGGCCGCGAACTGGCACGCTTCGATCTGGCCTGGTTCGAAGAACCCGTGCCCACCTGGGACGACGACAGCGCCGCGGAAATCGTGCGCCGCCTGCCCATGCCCATCGCCAGCGGCGAAACCGAATATACGCGCTACGGCATCCGCCGCATGGCACGCGAGCGCGCCGCCGGCGTGTTCATGCCCGATCTGCAGCGCATGGGCGGCTATACCGAGATGCTGAAGGCGGTGCGCTATCTGGCGGCACACGACCTGCCGGTGGCGCCGCACATCTTCACCGAACACAGTCTGCACATCGTGGCGGCGGCCGGCAATGCCACCTGGGCCGAACACATGCCCTGGTTCGAACCGCTGTTCCACGAACGCATGGTGGTCGAGGCCGATGGCTGCGTCGCCGTGCCCGATCGCCCCGGCGCGGGCTTCACGTTCGACTGGGATCGCATCGACCCCTACCTGGTTTCAGCACGCGCAGCCGGCGGCAGCTAAGCGTGGATGGGCCTGCCCACGCGGGCACGGCCGCATTGCCGTCACACCCCACTCGCCCGAAGTGGGTAGAACATACGGAGACAATCATGAACCCGATCAAGAAACTCGCAGCACCCCTGTTTTGCCTGTCCGCTCTGGTGGCGGGCACCTTGCCCGCCCATGCGGCCGACGCACAAGGCGAGCCGATCCGCATCGGCTGGCTTTCCTCGCTGACCGGCCCGCTATCGTCGGCCGCCATCGCCGAGAACCAGGGCGTGCAGTTCGCCGTGGAAGAAATCAACAAGGCCGGCGGCATCAATGGCCGCAAGCTGGAGCTGCTGACGCGCGATACCGCGGGCGACCCCACCAAGGCGGTCAACTACGCCAAGCAGCTGGCCTACGAGGACAAGGTCGCCTACGTGATCGGCCCGGTGAACTCGGGCGAGTCGCTGGCCACGGTGCCCATCCTGGCGCGGGCCGGCATCCCCAACCTGATCATCGGCACGGTGGATACCCTGACCGATCCAAAGAAGTATCCGCTGGCCTTCCGCGTGATCAACACTAACGAGCAATGGATCACCTCGGCCAACAAATATGCCCTGGAAACGCTGAAGCACAAGAAGGTGGCCGTGATCGGCGACACCACCGGCTACGGCGCCTCGTCGGCCAAGCGCGCCGCCGCGCTGCTCGAAGACGCCGGCATCAAGCCCGTTTATTCCGTGCTGATCGACCCCAACAAGACCAGCGTCAACGACGAAATCCAGAAGGCACGCGACGCGGGCGCCGACGTCATCATGCCCTGGTCGGCCGCCACCGGGCTGCTGGCCCGCATCCTGAATGCGCGCGGCGACCTGCAATGGGACGTGCCCGTGGTCGGCCACCCGGCGCTCATGGGGCTGCCGATCCGCGACCTGCTGAACAAGCCTTCGTACTGGGACCACACCTACGCGGCCGGTTATGCCAGCACCACGTATGACGCCAACGGCAAGCTGCCCGAGCGCACCCAGGCCCTGATGGACGCCATCCGGCCCAAGCTGGGCGGCAAGATCGACTTCACGTTCTGGTGGGTGGCGCTGGGCTACGACACGGTCAAGATCATCGAGCACGCCGTCAAGCAGACCGGCGGCACCGATGCGCAGGCCTTCCGCAAGACGCTGGAAGGCACGCGCGACATGCCCGGCGTCTACGCCGACTACACCTGGACCGCCGACGACCACGACGGCTTTCCCGACTCGGCCATGGTGGTGAACCGCGCCAACACGTTCAAGGACGGCAGCTTCGAGCTCGCCCCCCGCTGACACGGCATCCAGAGGAGTTCTTTCCATGCTGACCGTTCTCGTGACCGGCCTGGCCATCGGCGCGCTCTACGCAGCGGCCGCGCTGGCCTACAACGTGATGTATTCCACCTCCAAGGTGCTCAGCATCACCACGGGCCACCTGTTCATGCTGAGCAGCATTGTCGGTGCCTGGCTGATCGGCGACCTGGGCCTGCCCATCGTCGTCGGGCTGGCCGGCGCGGTGGCGGCTGCCGTCGTGTTCGGCCTGGTCACCGAGGCCGTGGCCATCCGCCGCATCCTGGCGCGTTCCGACGAGCACCTGTGGCTGCTCAGCACCCTGGCCCTGGCCACCATCGTGCAGCAGGCGGTGGGGCTGTGGTGGGGCACCGAGCCGCGTGCTTTCCCGCGCCTGATCCCCCAGGACTTCACCGCCGGCATCTGGGACCAGAAATATTGGCTGCCGATCGGCTGCGTCGCGCTGCTGGCCCTGGGGCTGGACCTGTTCTACCGGCGCACGCTGTTCGGCAAGGTGTTCCTGGCCGTGGCCGAAGACGCCTACGCCGCCCGTGCACGCGGCATCTCGACCGAACGCGTGCGCGCATTCTCGTACGGCCTGGCGGGCCTGCTGGGCGGCCTGGTGGGTTTTGCCGCCGGGCAGCTCACGTTCGCTTTCTTCGCGCTGGGGCTGACGCTGACGCTGTACGGTTTCATCGCCCTGGCGGCCGGGGGGCTGGGCAGCAACGTGGGGGCCATTGTGGGCGGCCTGACACTGGGCCTGCTCAGCACCTTCGCCACCTACTTCTTCGGCGGGGAATACCAGCAGACCATCGCGGTAGGCCTGCTCATGGTCTTTCTCTTGATCAAGCCGGAAGGCTTGTTCGGCAACAAGCAGGTGCGCCAAGTATGAAAACCAAACAGACCTTCCACTGGCCCCTGGCCGTCGGCGTGCTGGCGCTGGCCGCGCTGCCTTTCTGGGCCGGCAATCCGTACCAGTTGCACGTGGCCACCCTGATAGGCACCTACTGGATCCTGATCGCCAGTCTCAACCTGGTGGTGGGGTACACCGGCCTGCTGTCCATCGGACACGTCGGCCTGCTGGCGATCGGCGCCTATACCTTCGCCATTCTTACCGGACACTACGAAGCCAGCCCCTGGGCCGCCATGGTGGCCTCGGCCGTGCTGTGCGGGGCCTGCGGCTTCTTGCTGGGCCTGCCTTCGCTGCGGTTGCCCGGCTTCTATTTCGCCATGGCGACCATGGCCTTTGCCCTGATGGTGACCGAGTTCTCGCTGGCCCGCGACGAATTGACCGGTGGCGGCGCGGGCCTGAGCGTGGCCTCGTTCGATTCGCCATTCGACAGCCCGGCCGGCCTGTACTGGCTGGTGGCGGCCGTGGCCGGCGTCGTCAGTTGGCTAGTGTGGAACCTGGCCCGCTATTCGTGGGGCCGGGCCATGATCGCCCTGCGCGACAGCACGGTGACCGCCGCCGCGGTCGGCATCCCGGTGTTTCGCGTGAAGCTGGCGGTCTTTACGTTCAGCGGCGTAACGGCGGGCATTGCAGGCGCGCTGTTCGCCTCGCTGCAAAGCTACATCACCCCCGAGACCTTTGTCTTCGAGCTGAGCCTGTTTTTCTTTGTGTGCATCGTGATCGGCGGGCGCGGCGTCATCATGGGGCCTTTCGTGGGCACCATCGTGCTGGCCGCCCTGCCCGAACTGGTGGCACCGCTGGCGCGCTGGGGGCAGCTGTTCTACGGCATCTTGCTGCTGCTGGTGGTGCTGCTGGTACCCGAGGGCATCGGCAGCATCGTGCGCGTGCTGCGCGACAAGTTCGCGCCGCGCAAGCCCGAGAAACACGTGGTGACGCCCGACTTGCCGCGCCTGGCGGCCGCCATCCGCGAAGGACGCCCATCATGAGCCAGCTCTGCGCCAATGGCGTTACCAAGCGATTCGGCGGTATCACCGCGGTCGATGCCGTCACCCTGACGCTGGCCGAAGGGGAAATCCATGGCCTGATCGGCCCCAACGGCAGCGGCAAGACCACCTTGCTGAACTTGTTGTCCGGCTACTACCCCATTGATGGCGGCGCGCTGCTGCTCGACGATGCGCCCATCACCCAGGCCTCGGTACAGCGGCGCGCGCTGCAAGGCATCGCGCGCACCTTCCAGAAGCCGCGCCTGCTGGGCAGCCTGAGCGCCTGGCAGAACGTCATGCTGGGCAGTTGGAAGCACAGCAATGCGGGCTTCATCCGCACCGCGCTGTCGCTGCCCGCCATGCGCCGGCGCGAACGCGAAGCGCGCGACCTGGCCTACGAAATGCTGTGCGGCGTCGGCCTGGAACGCGTGGCCGACAGGCCCGCCAACATGCTGGACCATGCCGAACAGCGCTTCCTGGAAATCGCGCGCGGGCTGGCAATGCGGCCGCGCTTCATCTTGCTGGACGAGCCGGCCGGCGGGCTGACCGAACACGAGATCGAGCAACTGGCCCAGATCGTGGGCACCTTGCGCCAGGCCGGCCTGGGTGTGCTGATCGTGGAACACCATACCGACTTCGTGTTCCGGCTGTGCGACCGCGTCACCACGCTGAACCTGGGCCGCATGATCGCCCAGGGCACGCCGGGCGAAGTCCGCGACAACGCCGAAGTCATCCGAGTCTACCTGGGAGCCTGACCATGCAGAACCCTCAACATGTGCATGCTTCGGCCCCCGTGTTGCTGGACGTCTCGGGCCTGCAAGTGGCCTACGGCAAGGCACAGGTCGTGCATGGCGTGGACCTGCGCGTACACCAGGGCGAATTCGTGGTCATGCTGGGCCGCAACGGCGCCGGCAAGACCTCGATGCTGCACGCCCTGGCCGGCCTGATCCCCAAGCGCGCCGGCCGCGTGATGTTCAAGGGCCGCGACATCACCGCCGCCGATGCCCGCACCACGGTGCGGGCCGGCATCAACGTCGTGCTGGAAGGACATCGCGTCTTTACCGGCCTGACGGTGGAAGACAACCTGCTGCTGGCCACCTACGCCTCCTGCCGGCACGGCGACCGCGCCCGCCTGCCGCGCATCTACGACCTGTTTCCCGAACTGGCGGAAAAGCGCCTGCAGCCGGCCTCGCGCCTGAGCGGCGGGCAGCAGCAGATCCTGGCCGTGGCCCAGGGCGTGATCGCCGAACCCGCCCTGCTGATCCTGGACGAACCTTCCGGCGGCCTGGCGCCCATGGTCGTGGACCGCATCCTGACAGTGGCCAAGGACCTAACGCGCAGCGGCATGGCCGTGCTGCTGGTCGAACAACTGGTCAAGGAAGCCTTGCGCTTCGCCGATTACTGCTACCTGGTCGAGACCGGCCATATCGGCGGCGCGGGCACGCCCGCCGAGGTGCAGGCCGGCGAGCTGATCCAGCGCATTTACCTGGGCGGCCGAGCCACGCCGTCGTCCCATCCCGGAGCCGCAACATGAAGATCACCGCCATCGAACCCATCGTCGTCTCTATTCCGTATCGCCACGACGGGCCGCCCACCGGCTTCGGCGGCACGGTGTGGTCCAAGCTCAATTACTTGCTGGTCAAGGTCAGCACCGATGACGGCCTGGTGGGCTGGGGCGAGGCATTCGGCTACAACGCCATTCCCGCCACCGTGGCCGCGCTGGAGAAAATCGTCAGCCCGCTGGCCATCGGCCGCGAGGCCGGCGATATCTTGCAGCTGATGGAAGACCTGAAGCGGCCGCTGCACATCTTCGGCCGCAACGGCCCCGTGATGTATGCGCTGTCGGGCCTGGATATCGCCTTGTGGGACCTGGCCGGCAAACGCGCCGGCATGCCGGTGTGCGGCCTGCTGGGCGCGGGCTCGCGCCGCTCGGTAACGGCCTACACCAGCCTGATGCGGCTGCACGAGCCGGCAACCGTGGCCACCGCTTGCGAACGCGCGCTTGAACGCGGCTTTCGCAGGCTGAAGCTGCACGAGATCACAGTGCCCGCAGTGGCGGCAGCGCGCCAGGCGCTGGGCACGGACGTCGAGCTGATGCTCGATGTCAATTGCGCCTGGCCGGCCGACGAGGCGCTGCGCATGGCGCACCGGCTTGAGCCCTACGGTCTCAAATGGCTGGAAGAACCCGTCTGGCCGCCCGAAGACGTGGCAGGCCTGGCGCGCCTGCAGCGCGAAGCACGCATCCCGCTGGCGGCCGGCGAGAACGTCGGCAACGCCTGGGCCTTCCAGCCGCTGGCCGAGTCCGGCGCACTGGACTACTTCCAGCCCAGCATCACCAAGGTGGGCGGCATTACCGAATTCCGCGCCGTGGCCGAGCTGGCCCGCGCGCATGGCCGCGCGGTGGCACCGCATTCGCCCTACTTCGGCCCCGGGCTGCTGGCCACGCTGCAAATGGCAGGGGTGTATGCGCACATCGGCGGCATCGAGATATTCGGCGTACAGCTCGAATCAGGCCTGTTCGGCGCGACGGGCCTGCCCGGCCCGGACGGCGAGGTCGCCATTCCGCAAGGCCCCGGGCTGGGCTGCGACCCCGATCCCGAGGTGATTGCGCGCTACCGGATCTGAACAACGCAACGGAGACAACCATGAAAATAAAAATCCCCCTGCTGGCAGCCTGCCTGGCCCTGGCCGGCGCCTCGGCGCACGCCGACGACTATCCGACGCGCCCGATCCGGCTGGTGGCTCCCTTTGCCCCGGGCGGCATCACCGACCTGATGGCACGGGCCGTTGCCACGCGGCTGTCGGCCGACCTGGGCCAGCCCGTGGTAGTGGAAAACCGCGCGGGTGCCAGCGGCATCATCGGCGCCAACATGGTCGCGCGCGCCGATGCGGACGGCTATACCTTGCTGATGGGCAATATTTCGACGCTGGCCATCAACTCGGCCATGATCAAGGACATGAGCTACGACCCCGTGCGCAGCTTCACGCCCGTGTCGATGGTGGCGATCCAGCCGCTGATCGTGGCCGTCAGCCCTGACACGCCGGCCACCAGCATGGAACAGCTGGTGGCGCTGGCCAAGTCCAAGCCGGGCGAACTGTTCTACGGCACCTCGGGCGCGTCCTACCAACTGGTTACCGAGGCGTTCAGCGCCGCGCTCGGCATCAAGATGACGCATGTGCCCTACAAGGGCAGCGCGCCGGCCATCGAGGCCCTGCTGGGCAGCCAGATCAATGTCATGTTCGATCCGTTCTCGACGCTTTACGGCCAGGTCAAGGCGGGCAAGGTCAAGGCGCTGGCCCTGACCACCCGCACGCGTTCGGCCATTGCGCCCGAGCTGCCCACGGTATCGGAAACCGTGCTGCCGGACTTCAACGCCAGTTCGTGGCAAGGCATAGTCGCGCCGGCCGGCACGCCGCCGCCGGTGGTGGCCAGGCTGAACCAGGCCATTGCCCGCGCGTTGCGTACCGACGAGGTCAAGGCCCAGTTCGCACGCCAGGGGGTCGAGCCCGCGCCTTCTACCCCCGATGAATTCGGCCAGTACATCAGCCAGGAAAAACAGCGCTGGCAGCAAGTGGCCAACGCCGCGGGTATCCAGCCCCAATAGCGGCGGGTTGCTATGATGCCCTGCATCCGCAGACCACGGCGGGCCGCCGGCCTGCCATTCTTACGAGGAACCGCCATGCCCATACTGAACGTCCAGATCATGCAAGGCCACAGCGCCGCCCAGAAGACCAGCCTGCTCAAGAATTGTTCGCAGGCGGTGGTCGACAGCATCGCGGCACCCTTGCCGTCGGTGCGCATTGTGCTGAACGAAGCCGCGCCCGAGCACGTCATCGTGGCTGGCGAGATCGGCAAGGCCATGGCCTTGGTGCTGGTGGGCCTGATCGAAGGCCGCACCGACGAGAAAAAAGCCGCGCTGATCGCGGCGCTGAACCGGGCCGTGGAAGAAAGCATCGGTATCTCGGGACAGGACATCCGCGTCATTATCACCGACGTCCCCAAGACCGACATGGGGGTCGCCGGCGGTATCACCGCGTTGGCGGCAGGACGCTAGCCGCCCCCAGGTGTCAGGCTCCGCAGGTGCCTGACACCCTACGACTGAGGCAGTCTTTGCACACAATGGTGTCAGGCACCTGCGGAGCCTGACACCTGGCAAGGCCTGGCAAGACCCGGCAAGCCTGCTAGGCCTTGAATGCCTGGGTTGCCACGTCCAGGAAGTTACGTACGGCGGCGCTTTCGGCTGATGGCTTCCAGGCCAGCGATATCCCGATCGAGGCGCTGGCGGGGAAGTCGGTGAGTTTCTTGTAGATGACGTGGCGGCTGTTGAAGCGGCGCGATACCGATGGCACCAGGGCCACGCCGAAACCCGCCTCGACCAGGCTCAGCACCGTTTGCACCTGGATCGCTTCCTGCGTCACCCGGGGCATGAATCCGCGCAGTTGGCAGGCATGGATGGCCGCGGTGCGCAGCCCCGGGGCGTCCACGCCCGAATACAGGATGAACCCTTCGTCGGACAGGTCTTTCAGCCTGACAGTGGCACGCTGCGCCAGCGGGTTGCTCTTGGGCACGGCCAGCACGAAGGTCTCGGTAAACAAGGTGGCCAGGCGCGTGTTCGAGCCTATCGCCACCGGCACGCGCACCACGCCGATATCGATGGCTTCTTCCTCGATGCTTTGCATGATGCGGATCGAGATCGCCTCGCGCAGCTCGAGCTCCACGCCGGGATACAGCGCGCGAAAGCGCGGCAACAGGCGTGGCAGCACTTCATGCGTGGCCGACCCCACGAAGCCGATGCGCAAGGTGCCCAAGTCGCCCGTCGAGGCCGCGCGCGCGGCCTGGCGAAACTGCGCCGCATGGAACAGCGCGCGCCTGGCCTCGGCCAGCGCCGCCTCGCCGCTCTCGGTGAGCTTGACGCCGTCTTTGCCCCGCGTGAATAGCATCACGCCCACTTCGGCCTCGAGCTTGCGGATCGACACCGACAGCGGCGGCTGGGCCATGTGCAGTTTCTCGGCGGCACGGCGGAAATTCAGTGTCTCGGCCAGTGTCAGGAACTGCTGGAAATGCTTGAAGTCCATAGTCTTCCCCCCGGACCGGTGATACCAGGAATGTATCGTTTTTTCAGAAAATAATATTGGAACAGTTGGCCGGCTCGCAATATTCTGCCTTATCGGCGGCGCTGCGCCGCCATAGAACAAGTACCGGAGACACCCCATGGCCTTGAACCCCGTGCCGCGTGCCGGCGGACAACTGCTTGCCGACGCGCTGGCGATCAATGGCACCGACACCGTCTTTTGCGTGCCCGGCGAAAGCTACCTGGCAGTGCTTGACGGCCTGTACGAGCATCGCGACAAGGTGCAAGTGATTACCTGCCGGCATGAAGCGGCCGCCGCCAACATGGCCGAGGCGTACGGCAAGCTCACCGGGCGTCCGGGCATCTGTTTTGTCACGCGCGGCCCCGGCGCCACGCACGGCAGTACCGGTGTGCACACTGCACGGCAAGACTCCACGCCCATGATCATGTTCGTCGGCCAGGTCGGGCGCGATGCCGCGCAGCGCGAGACCTTCCAGGAAGTGGACTACCGGCAGATGTTCGGCAGCCTGGCCAAGGGGGTGATCCAGATCGAGGATGCCCGGCGCGTGCCGGAACTGGTGGGCTATGCCTTCCAGCTTGCGGTGGCCGGACGGCCAGGCCCGGTGGTCGTGTCACTGCCGGAAGACATGCTGACCGACGTGGTGCAGGCCGTCGATTCGCCACCCTGGCAACCGGTGCAAGCGGCCCCCGATGCCAGCCAGATGCAGCAACTGGCCGGCCTGCTCGAACGCGCCGAACGGCCGATGATGATCGTAGGCGGAAGCGGCTGGACCGAGCAGGCGGCGCAGGACATCGCCGGCTTCGCGCAAGCGCACGGCCTGCCGGTTGCATGCTCGTTCCGCCGCCAGGACGTCATCGACAACCATCATCCCTGCTACGCCGGCGACCTGAGCCTGGCGCCCAACCCGGCATTGGCGCAGCGCGTGCGCGACAGCGACTTCCTGCTGGTGGTCGGGACCCGGCTGGGCGAGGCCTCCACCCAGGGGTTCGCGCTGATCGCCAACCCCGACCCCGGCAAGCCCATGGTGCATGTACTGGCGGGCGCCGAGGAACTGGGCCGGGTGTATCGGCCGGCGCTGGCCATCAATGCCGGCCCGGCCGCGTTCGCGGCAGCCGCGGCGCGCTTGCCCGCCGGCGACGCGGCCGCGCGGGCGGCGTGGCTGGGCGGCGCGCAGGCCGGCTACCAGCAATGGCAGGCGGTCACCGAGGTGCCCGGCAAGGTCAACATGGGCCACATCGTGCGCCATGTGCGCGCCCAGGTGGCCGACGACGCCATCATCACCAATGGCGCCGGCAACTACGCCATCTGGGTGCATCGCTATTTCTCCTATCGCCGCCGCGGCACGCAGCTTGCCCCCACTTGCGGCGCCATGGGCTACGGCGTGCCGGCGGCCATTGCCGCGCAAATCGTGCACCCCGAACGGCAAGTCGTCTGCTTTGCGGGCGACGGCTGTTTCCTGATGAGCGGGCAAGAGCTGGCCACGGTGGCCCGCTACGCGCTGCCCATCATATTCATCGTGGTCAACAACGGCATGTATGGCACCATCCGCATGCACCAGGAAAAAACCTACCCTGCGCGCGTGATCGGCACCGAACTCACCAACCCCGACTTCGCCGGCTATGCGCGTTCGTTCGGACTGCATGGTGTCACAGTGACCGATACCGCGCAGTTCGCACCGGCATTCGACGCCGCGGTGCGTGAACGGCGCGCCACGCTGATCGAAGTCCAGGTCGATCCGCAAGCCATCACGCCCGCCGCCACCCTGGACCAACTGCGGCGCCAGGCCAGCGCCGCGCACTAGCGAGGACACACGCATGGATCTGGGTATTGCAGGACGATGGGCCGTCGTGTGCGGCGCCAGCAAGGGTTTGGGCCATGCCTGCGCGCTGGCCTTGGCGCGCGAAGGCGTCAACGTGGTGATGGCGGCCCGCACGCGGGCCGATCTCGACGATAGCTGCGCGCGTGTACAGGAACAGACCGGCGTGCAGGTCATTGCGGTGCCGGCCGACGTCACCACCGCACAAGGCCGCGAGCAGGTGCTGGGCGCGCCGCCCCGGGTCGATATCCTGGTCACCAATGCCGGCGGACCGCCGCCGGGCGACTTCCGTGATCTGGCGCGCGAAGACTGGCTGGCCGCCATCGAAGCCAACATGCTGGCGCCGATAGAAATGATCCGCCAGACCGTCGGCCCCATGATCGAGCGCCGCTTCGGCCGCATCGTCAATATCACGTCGTCGGCCGCCAAGGCGCCGGTCGATATCCTGTGCCTGTCCAATGGCGCACGCGCGGGCTTGTCCGGCTTTGCCGGCGGCGCCGCGCGCCAGATCGCGCGTCATAACGTAACGCTGAACAATCTGCTGCCCGGCAAGTTCGACACTGGGCGCCTGCGCAGCAACAACACGGCACGGGCCCGGCGGGCCGGCATCTCGCTGCAAGAAGAAGCCGAACGCCAGGCCCAGGCCATCCCGGCCGGCCGCTTCGGCGACCCGGCCGAATTCGGCGAGGCCTGCGCTTTCCTGTGCGGCGCGCGCGCCGGCTACATCACTGGCCAGAACATCCTGATCGATGGCGGCGCATACCCGGGGCTGTTCTAGGGCACCCCGGAGCGTGTGGCAGGCTCGCCCAATCCTGATTGACGAGCTCGCCATGCTGACTTGCCATCAGGTCGCCTGCCGACAACATCACATCGCGCAGCTTCAAGACGGGCGCGCACGAAGTGTCGCGGTGCGCCACCAGCGACAAGGCCAACGCGTCGCGCGCATCGGCATCGACCAGGTCCACGAAGGCCACGTGCGGCGTGGAATAAGCCCGTGTCCCGCCCGGCACCAGCGCCACGCCCAGGCCGCTGGCCACCAGGCTGACCAGCGTCTGTACCTGAATGGCTTCCTGGCTGATGCGCGGCGAAAAACCGGCCTTGCGGCATAGCGCCTGGGCCACGCCGTGCAGGCCAGGCACTTTGTCCGGCGCATACATCACGAACGGCTCGGCGCGCACCGCCTGCAGCGCCACGGGCGCACCAGCCAGCGGATGCGCGGCCGGCAGCGCCAGGATCAGGCTGTCGCGCTCGACCACCCAGGCCGACAACGAGGCATCTTCGGCCAGCGGACCGCGCACCAGCCCGGCATCGATTTCATTGGCGCGCAGCATTTCGGCCAGGCGCACGGTGCTGTCTTCGCGCAGTTCCAGCTCTACATCGGGATAGCGGCGCCGGAAATCCGGCAGGCAGCGCGGCAGCAGCATATAAGTGGCCGACCCCACGAACCCCAGCCGCAGCCTGCCCTGTTCACCCAGCGCGACGCGGCGGGCCGCCTGCTGCGCCTGGTCGGCATGGAACAGCGCCCGTCGCGCATCCGCCATCAGCGCCGCGCCGGCGGGCGTCAACGACACCCCCTTGGCGCCGCGTTCCAGCAGCAGCACCCCCACGCTGTGTTCCAGTTTCTGTATGGACACCGACAAGGCGGGCTGGGCAATATGCAGGGCTTCGGCGGCGCGCCGATAGCTGCCGAGCTCGGCAATGGTGACGAATTGACGCAATTGCCGAAGATCGACAGCCATAACAAATTCCATATCACGCGATATGAACGTCATATTAGACGCTTATGCACCGGATGATTAGGATTCGCCCATGACACTAGCCCCCGCCCCCGAAAACAGCGCACTGGCCGGCGTGCGCGTGCTGGACCTGACATCGATCGTGTTCGGCCCCTATGCCTCGCAGATCCTGGCCGACTACGGCGCCGACGTGATCAAGATCGAGCCGCCTGAAGGCGATTCCACCCGCCGCACCGGCCCTCAGCAAGAAGCCGGGCTGGCGGCGATTTTCCTGGGCATCAATCGCAACAAGCGCAGCATCGTGCTGGACCTCAAGCAAGCCGGCGCGCGCGATGCCCTGCTGGCGCTGGTCGATGGCGCCGACGTGCTGATGCACAGCATGCGGCCCGCCAAGATGGCACGCCTGGGCCTGGACCCCCAGTCATTGTGCGCGCGCAATCCGCGCCTGGTCTATGCCGGCCTGTACGGCTTCGGCGAAGGCGGCGCCTATGCCGGCCAGCCGGCCTATGACGACATCGTGCAGGGCCTGGCCGGGGTGGCCGACATCACGCAGCGGCAAGGCGGCACGGCGCGTTACCTGCCCACGATCGCCGCCGACAAGACCTGCGGCCTGGTGGCGGCGCACGCCATCCTGGCCGCGCTGTTCCAGCGCGAGCGCACGGGCCAGGGGCAGCACCTGGAAGTGCCGATGTTCGAGTCGATGGCCTCGTATCTGCTGGTGGAACATTTCTACGGCCGCCACCTGCAGGACAAGCCCGGGCCGGCGGGCTACCCGCGCGTGCTGGCGCCCTGGCGCCGCCCATACCAGACGGCCGACGGCCTGCTGTGCATGATGCCGTACACCGATACTCATTGGCAGCGCTTCTTCACCGAGACCGGCCACGCCGGGCTGGCCGGCGACGCGCGCTTTGCCGACATCGGCGCGCGCACCCGGCATATCGATGAACTATACGAGCAGGTCGGCGGCATCGTGGCCGGCCACGACACCGCTTACTGGCTGGCCCTGTGCCAGCGCCTGGAAATTCCCGCCGCGCCGGTCAACCGCCTGGAAGACCTGGAACACGATCCGCACCTGCGCAGCGTGGATTTCTTCGTGCCCGTGCAAAGCGCGGCCGGCCACCGTTATCGCTTCGCGCGCAATCCGGTCCGCCTGCAGCGTTCAAGCGTGGCGCCGGCCATGCCGCCGCGGCTGGGCGAGCACACGCGCCAGGTCCTGCTGCAGGCCGGGCTGGACCCCGGCCGGATAGAGCGCCTGCTGGCCAGCGGCGCCGCCCTCGATCACGCCAACCCCACAGTACGCACGCCTTCCAAGGACTCCGCATGACCGATCCCATCCAACCTGCCCTGCTGGGCCTGGGCTACTACTGGCAAGACCTGCAGGTCGGCCAGCGCTTTCGCACCTTCCGCCGCACCATCACCGAGACCGATATCGTCAACTTCATCAGCGTCACCGGCATGCTGGAAACCATCTTCATCGATGCCACCTACGAACACGGCGCCATCCGCGGACGACCCGCGCCCGGCGCGCTGACCTACGGGCTGATCGAAGGCCTGCTGATGCAGGGCATGGTGCAAGGCACCGGCCTGGCCTTGCTGGAAGTGCACAAGAAAATGCTGGCGCCCGTGGTGGCCGGCGATACCGTCTGGGCCGAAGTGGAAGTCACCGGCATCCGCCCGACATCCAAGCACAACCGCGCCGTGGTCAGTTCGGCCATCGAAGTACGCAACCAGCACGGCACGCCCGTCATGACCTACACCGCTACCCGCATGCTGGCCGGCCGGCCCGGCTAGGTAGGCCGGCGCGGCACCGGGCGTGCCGGATGCCAGCCCCCCAAGGCAAGCCCAAGAGCAATAACGACAAAAGGAGACACCATGAAGACAAGCCTGAAAGTACTGGCGGCGCTGGCCGCCCTTGCCTGCGCCGCCATCGCCCCGTCCGCCCGGGCCGCCTGGCCCGAGCGCCCCGTCACCGTGGTAGTGCCGTTCCCGCCCGGTGGCCCCACCGACCTGGTGGCCCGCGTGCTGGCCAAGCAATTGGCCGATCAAACAGGCCAGACCTTCGTGATCGAGAACAAGGGCGGCGCCAACGGCAACATCGGCATGCAGTATGCCGCGGCCGCCAAGCCCGACGGCTATACGGTGCTCTACAACACATCGTCCATCGCGCTCAGCCCCAATCTGTACCGCGACCTGCCGTTCGACCCGGTCAAGGATTTCGCGGCCGTGTCATCCACTGCGGTGATCCCGCTGGTGCTGCTGACCCATCCGTCCGTGCCGGCCGATAACGTGCGCGAGTTCGTGGACTACGCCCGCGCGCATCCCGGCAAGCTGTCGTACGGATCGGCAGGCGCTGGCAACGTCACCCACCTGGGCGCCCTGCTGTTCCTGCGCTCGGTAGGGGTGCAGGCGGTGCACGTGCCCTACCGCGGCAGCGCACCCGCCATGACCGACCTGGTCGGCGGCCAAGTGCAGTTCATGACCAACACCCTGAACGATTCGCTGGGTTTCGTGCGCGAAGGCAAGTTGAAGGCGCTGGCGGTCAGCAGCAAGGCACGCAGCCCGCAATTACCCGATACGCCGACGCTGGCGGAAACCGTGGTGCCCGATTTCGAAATGGGTGCCTGGCAAGGCATGGTCGTGCCGGCCGGCACGCCGCAAGCGGTCATCGATGCGCTGAACATGCAAATCCGCAAGGCACTGCAATCGCCGCAAGTGCTCAAGCAGCTGGCGGCCCAGGGGGCCCAGCCGCTGGGGGCCTCGCCGCGCGAATACGGCGACTACATCCGCGCCGAAATCAGCCGTTGGCACGACGTGGTACAGGCCGCCAACGTCCGGCTGGACTGAGGCGCACAGGGGCACGGTACATGCCAAGCCAGGTGTCCGACTCCCGCCAGGGGGCCTGACACCTGGCAAAACGCCTAGGGAGCCGGCTGGGCCTGGGCAGGTTCGGCCGGCGCGGGCTCGGCCGCCTCCGAAGCCGCTTCGGGGGCGGTGTCCATGATGGCGGGCGTGACCAGGTCCACCACTTTCTTGCGCGACAGCATGCCGATGAACTCGTCGTCCTCGCCGGTCACGGCCACGGGCTGGTCGCTGTGCACCAGGCGGGCCAGCACTTCGTCCAGGCCCGCGGTGGCGGGCACCGACGCCAGGTCTTCCACGAATGCCGATACGTCGCGGGCTGCGCTATCGACGGCGCGCTGGGCCGCTTCGGCGGTCAGCACGCCAGCCAGGCGCTTGCCGTCGAGCACCGGGGCATACTCGAAGCTCAGCGCGCGCATGCGGTCCAGCGCATGGGCCGGACGCGAACGCATGGTCAGCGTCAGCCGCGGCGGATTCACCGCATGGGCCGCGTTGAGCACCTTGGTGCGATTGACGTCCTGCAGGAAGGCCTGCACATAGTCGTTGGCCGGGTTCAGCAGAATGTCTTCCGGCGTGCCTTCCTGCACCAGTTCGCCGTCTTTCAAGATGGCAATGCGGTTGCCCAGGCGCAGGGCTTCGTCCAGGTCGTGCGTGATGAACACGATGGTCTTGTTCAGCTTGGCCTGCAACTGCAGCAGGTGATCCTGCATTTCGCGGCGGATCAGCGGATCCAGCGCGGAAAACGCTTCGTCCATCAGCAGGATCTCGGCATCGGTCGCCAATGCGCGGGCCAGGCCCACGCGCTGCTGCATGCCGCCGGATAACTGGTGCGGATATTGCGCCTCGAAGCCGTTCAGGCCGACCTGGTCCAGCCAGTGGAGCGCGCGCTTTTCGCGCTCGGCCTTGGGCACGCCCTGCACGGTCAGGCCGTAGGCGGCGTTGTCCAGCACCGAGCGATGCGGAAACAACCCGAAGCGCTGGAACACCATGCTCATTTTCTTCTGGCGAAAGTTCTCCAGTTCGCGCTTGCCCAGGCTGACGACGTCCACGCCATCGACCAGGATGTGGCCCGCGCTGGGCTCGATCAGCCGGTTGAAATGGCGGATCAGCGTCGACTTGCCCGAGCCCGACAGGCCCATGATCACGTAGATGCTGCCTTCTTCGATCGACAGGCTGATATCGCGCAGCCCCAGCGTGTGGCCGCTCTTGGCCAGCAGGTCTTCCTTGCTGATGCCTTCCTGGGCGGCCTGCAGCCACTTGGCGGGGTGCGGGCCGAAGACCTTGTAGATGTTCTTGACCTCGATCTTGCTCATCGGTGGCCTCCTTTGCGTACGCGGTGCCCATAGGACTGCGTGATCCGGTCAAACAGCACGGCCAGCACCACGATGCCCAGGCCGGCCAGCAGGCCGCGGCCCACTTCCAGTCGGTTGATGCCCAGCAGCACTTCATAGCCCAGCCCGCGCGCGCCGATCATCGAGGCGATCACCACCATCGACAAGGCCATCATCGTGGTCTGGTTGACGCCGGCCATGATGTTCGGCAGGGCCAGCGGCAACTGCACGCCGAACAACTGCTGGCGCGCCGTGGCGCCGAAGGCGCGCGAGGCCTCGAGCACTTCGCGGTCGACCAGGCGGATGCCCAGGTCGGTCAGGCGGATCAGCGGCGGCACGGCGTAGATCACCGTGGCGATGATGGCCGGGATCTTGCCCAGGCCGAACAGCATCACCACCGGGATCAGGTACACGAAACTGGGCATGGTTTGCATGATGTCCAGCAGCGGCAGCATGATCGAACGCAGCCAGTTGGCGCGTGCCATCAGCACGCCCACCGGAATGCCGATAATGACCGACAGGCCGGCGGCCATGATCATCAGCGCCAGCGTCTGCATGCCGGCGTCCCACAGGCCCAGCAAGCCGATCACGCACAGCAGCGCGCCCATGGCCACGCTCAGCCCGATACGGCGGCTGACGCCCCAGGCGATGGCGATGGTCACCGCCACCACCACCCACCACGGGGTGCTGCGCAGCACATGCTCCAGCCACACCAGCACGTCCAGGAACGGTCGCGACATCGCCTCCAGCGTATCGGCATAGCGCGTGACCAGGTGATCGACGAATGTGTCGATGGCGCCGCGCACGGCGCGCGGCGGAATAATCTCAGGAAACATAGGCAACTCCTTACGGACGTGCCGTGGGCGATGCAGCCGGGCAAACAGCGGCCAGCCGCATGGCCCTCGACACGCGGGCCCCTGGCGGCGCGGCCATGGCCGCGCCCGGGATGTGCACCAGGCAAACCGGCGCCGCGCGCAGCACGGCGCGGCGCAAGGGCTTGCTTACAGCGCGGCCTGGACGCGCGTCGCGACCTCGGCGGGCACCCACTTGGTCCAGACATCGGACTTGTTCTTCAGGAACCATTGGGCGATGGCGGCAGAATCGTCGCCGGACTCTTCCATGTGCGCCAGGGTCTTGTCGACTTCAGGCAACGGGATGGAAACCTTGGACAGGAACTCGGTCAGTTGGGGCGCTTTCTGCGAAAACTCGGTATTGACCGCGGTGAACACGGGGTTCTCGGGGTAGGCGCTGGGCTGCGGATCGGCGCACTTGGGCGCGGTCAGGCACTTGTGCTTTTCCGCATCGTACGGCGGCAGTTCCAGCTTGACCAGATCCAGCGCCCCTACCAACGGCGTCGGATACCAGTAATAGAACACCACGTTCTGCTTGCGCTTGTAGGCCGAGGTCAGGGCCGCTTTCTGGGCCGCGCCGGTACCGGGCGAATACAGCGTGTAGGTATCGTCCAGCTTCAAGGCGTGGAACAGGTTGGTGCTGACGACCTCGCAACCCCACCCGGCCGGGCAGCCATAGAACCGGCCCTTCGAGGGTTCTTCCGGATCTTTGAACTCATCCTTGAATTTGGGTAGGTCGGCGGCCGACTTCAGTTCCGGCAGGCGCTCGGCGGTGTAGCGCGGAATGAACCAGGCTTCGCCGCCCATGTACACGTCGCCGATGCGCTTGACCTTGCCGGTCTTCTCGGCTTTTTCCCACGGATCAGACACGCTGTTCAGCCAGATCTCGGTGTTGATGTCCAGATCGCCGCGCTCGAGCGCGGCCAGGGCGGGCAGGGTCTCGGTGGGCAGGGTTTCGGTCTTGCAGCCGTAGCCCTTTTCCATGATGAAACGCTCGACATCGACCAGCACCAGGTTGGATTCCCAGTTCATGCCGCCGAACTTGACGGGACGGTCCAGTTCACACTTGGGTGCATCGGCCGCTTGGGCGACGCCGGCAAACGCAAAAAACACCGCCGCGGCGGCCAGGGTTTTGACAGGGGTAAAACGCATTGGATTTTGCCTCCATAGGTTCAAGGACACAACGGCAGCGGGTCGCGCTGTGCTATGCCGTGGAGCTAAGGGGGGTTGTGCGGAAGACGGGCAGAACCGCCAATACAAACCGACACTAGCAGCAAGACGCGAGGCCGGAAGCGGCGACGATCTTGTTCAGACAGCAGGCCCGACGCATGATCAAAATGGCCAACGACGGACTGACAGTAAATTGAATGAAACTAAATGAAGAAGCCGGCATCTTAGCCGATTTTGCAGCGGCCACCAACCACAAGACTGAAAATTCTTGATACAAACCGCCAAGAATTGCCTAGGGAAACCACTAATTCCCGGGCGCCATAGCCCCGCAGCACGCGGTATTGCGGCGCAACATGATATTGGAATATTTAGTTTCTTCTAATTTCTAATAGACAAATCTTGCCCGCCTGGACAGCTATTTTTCCGTGTCGGGATGCCCGGTGCCAGGCACCCAAGAGCGCCTGGCACCGTCCTGATGAGTGAACCACCCACTCAAGGCTCGGCATACATGTAGCTGCGCCGCCACGGATAGGCCAGGTCGGCGGGGTTGTCCAGTTCATCGGGCCGGCCGGTGGCCGGGCTGGTGCCCAGGATCTGGTGCAGCGCGATCCAGCCGTGCTCGAACGCCATGGCGCAGCCGGCCAGGTACAGGCGGTAGGCACGCAGCGACCGTGCCCCTTGCTCGCCCTTGAGCACCAGGGTGGCATCGGCCAGCCTGGCCTCGAGCGCATCGCTCCAGGCCCACAGGGTGCGGGCGTAATGAGGCCGCAGGTTTTCCACGTCCACGGCTTCCAGCCCGCCGTTGGTTACGGCTTCCATCACGCTGCTGACGTGGGTCAGTTCGCCGCCGGGGAAAATGTACTTTTCGATGAACTCGCCCATTCCACTGCCCAGCTCGCCGTTGTACAGCCCGGCGGCGGTGATGCCGTGGTTCATGATCAGCCCGCCCGGCTTGACCAGGCGGCGCAGCTTGGCAAAGTAGCCCGGCAATTGCGCCCTGCCCACGTGTTCGAACATGCCCACCGAAGCCAGCTTGTCGTAGGGCTGCGACTCATCCAGCTTGCGGTAATCGAGCAGTTCCATGCGCACCCTGCCCGACAGGCCTTTTTCCTGGATCAGCTTGTTCACGTAGGCATGCTGGTTGCGCGACAGGGTGATGCCGGTGCCGTCCACCCCGTAATTCTCGGCCGCCCACAGCAGCAGCCCGCCCCAGCCCGCCCCCACATCCAGGAAACGCTCGCCGGCCTGCAGGCGCAGCTTGCGGCAGATGTGATCCAGCTTGGCCTCTTGCGCCTGCGCCAGGTCCATGTCTTGTGTGCGGTAATAAGCGCAGGAATACACCCGGCGCGGGTCCAGCCACAGGGCATAGAAGTCGTCGGACAGGTCGTAATGGAACTCGATCTGCTTGGCATCGCGCTCGATGGAGTGCCGCCAGACCGAGATGACCCTGCGCACCAGCTCGGTCAGCCAGCCTCCGCGGGCGGCTTCGACCGGCGACCCGGGCAATAGCGCCGAGGCCGCCTCCATCACGTGGCGCATGTTGCCTTGTATATCAATGCGGCCTTCGACGTAGTCTTGGCCCAGCACACCAACGGCACCTTCGGCCAAGTGCGCCAGGGCGGCCTTGTCGCGGGCCACGAAGCGCACTTGCGGGTCGGCCTGGCCGACCACGGTTCCATCGGGCAGTTCCATTTGCACGGTAACCGGCAAGGACTGCAATTTGCGTTCTACAACAGACAGCAAAGGATTCACAGCTTCTCCCCGACATGAAAAGAACCCGGCAACTTTATCGGAAACGATTGCCAACCGTAAGGCCCCGCAACCCGTGATAAAGTCGTCGGCTTGCCGTCGATCGCTGTTGCCTCGGCGGCATAGGTCCATCCCCCACCTCATGCTACCCCAATCCTTATCCCGCAGCCTGCCCGGCTGGCTTGTCCTGATGGGCATGCTGACGGCCATCGGGCCGTTCTCCATCGACATGTACCTGCCGGCGTTCCCGGCCATCGCCGGCAGCCTGCAAGTGCCGCGCGGCGACGTCGAGCGCACGCTGGCGGCCTACCTGATCGGCCTGGCCATGGCCCAGGTGGTCTATGGCCCGCTGGCCGACCGCTACGGGCGCAAGAAGCCGATGCTGGCCGGGCTGGCCCTGTACGCGGCCGCCTCGCTGGGCTGCGCCCTGGCCACCAGCATCGAGATCCTGACCCTGTGCCGTGTGCTGCAGGCCCTGGGCGGGGCGGCCGGCGTGGTAATCCCGCGCGCGGTCATCCGCGACCACTACGAAACCCAGGATGCCGCGCGCGCCATGTCGCTGCTGATGCTGATCATGGGGCTGGCACCGATCCTGGCGCCGCTGGCCGGCGGGCAGTTGTTGCTGGTGGTGGGCTGGCGCAGCCTGTTCTGGCTGATGGCGGCCGGCGCGCTGGTCATGATGGCCGCCACCGCCCTGGTCATGCGGGAATCGCTAGCGCCCCACCGCGTGCAGCCGCTCAGCGCCGCCTCGATCGCCCGCAATTACACGGCCCTGGTACGGCACCGCGGCTTCATGGCGCACAGCCTGGCGGGCGGCTTCGGGCAGGCGGGCATGTTCGCCTACATCATCAGTTCGCCGCGGCTGTTCATCGAGTTCTATGGCATCGATCCGCAGCACTACGGACTGTTGTTCGGCGCCAACGCCGCCGGCCTGATCGTCGGTTCGCAGATCAGCGCCCGGCTGCTGCGCACCCATACCCCGCTGCAACTGCAGCGCGGCGCCCTGCACGCGCTGGCCGCGGCCAGCCTGGCGATGCTGGCGCTTGCCCTGGCCGGCCTGATGACCCTGCCGCTGCTGATGGCATGCTTGGTGGGCTATATGTTCAGCCAGGGTTTCGTGAACCCCAATTCGGCGGCGCTGGCCCTGTCCGAACAAGGCTCGCGGCTGGGCGTGGGCTCGGCGTTGCTGGGCACGCTGCAATTGTCGTGCAGCGCCGTGGCAGGCTTCGTAGTCAGCGTCTGGCAGGCCGCCGGGCCCCTGCCCCTGGCCACCGTGCTGGCGTGCTGCGCCTGCCTGTCGTGGCTGTGCGGCCGCATCGCCCGTAGCCTGGCGCGCCCGGGTGCTTGATTTTTCTACGTATTTCGTATTAGAATAGCCAGCTTCACCTGAAGTTTTTCCCGTGAGCAGCTTACTATGCTTTGTGGCTGCCACTTTCGACCCCATCCCCGTGTATAGGGTGGCAGGCAGCGGGTATAAGCACGGGCCAGCCCACTGGCGGCCCTCCACCTGTCTTTCCTTCCCCATGCGCGGCCAAGAATACTTAGAGGTAAAACAATGGCACGCGTATGCCAAGTAACTGGCAAAGGCCCGATGACGGGCAACAACGTTTCGCACGCTAACAACAAGACCAAGCGTCGCTTCCTGCCCAACCTGCAATCGCGCCGGTTCTGGGTCGAAAGCGAAAACCGCTGGGTTCGCCTGCGTGTTTCCGCCAAGGCCATCCGCACCATCGACAAGAACGGCATCGACGCCGTCCTGGCCGACCTGCGCGCCCGCGGCGAACTGGCCTGATCCGGCCCGCCCTCATCGACATCTAGGAGCACGACATGGCCAAAGGTATCCGCGAAAAAATCAAGCTCGAGTCCACCGCCGGCACGGGCCACTTCTACACGACCACCAAGAACAAGCGCAACATGCCCGAGAAGATGCTGATCAAGAAATTTGATCCGGTCGCTCGCAAGCACGTTGACTACAAAGAAACCAAGCTGAAGTAATCCAGCGGGTTTTGAGTATAGTTATACGGCCCTGCTTATGGCGGGGCCGTTTTTTTTCGTCTGCCCACGCCACCTTACCCGCCCCGCCGACCGCCATGCTTCGACCCCTGACCCTGCTGCGCACCGCCGCATTCGCGGCCGCGCTGGCCATGCTGCCCACGGCCTACGCCAAGAACGGCGCGCCGCCCATTCGCATCGGCGAAATCAATAGCTACAAGGCCATTCCCGCCTTCCTCGACCCCTATAAAAAGGGCTGGCAACTGGCGCTGGAACAGGTCAATGCCCAGGGCGGCGTCCTGGGCCGCCCCCTGCAGGTGATCTGGCGCGATGACAACGGCAACCCCGGCGATTCGGTGCGCGCCGCGCAAGAACTGATCACCCGCGAAAAGGTCGACCTGCTGTTCGGCGGCTTTCTGTCGCATACCGGCCTGGCGCTGGCCGATTTCGCCAAGCAGCGCAAGGTGTTTTTCCTGGCGGCCGAGCCCCTGACCGACAAGATCACCTGGCAAGACGGCAACCGCTACACCTACCGGCTGCGCCCCTCCACCTGGATGCACATCGCCGCGCTGGCCCCCAAGGCCCTGGCGCTGCGCAAGCAGCGCTGGGCGCTGGTGTACCCCAACTATGAATACGGCCAGTCCGCCGTGGCCACGTTCAAGGCCATGATGACCTCGTTCCAGCCCGACATCGAATTCGTGGCCGAACAGGCCGTGCCGCTGGGCAAGATCGACGCCGGCGCAGTGGTGCAGGCACTGGCCGACGCCAAGCCCGATGCCATTTTCAATGTGCTGTTCGCGGCCGACCTGACCCGCTTCGTGCGCGAAGGCAATACCCGCGGCCTGTTCGAAGACCGCGCGGTCGTGTCGGTGCTGACCGGCGAGCCCGAATACCTGGAACCGCTGGGCGCCGACAGCCCCACCGGCTGGATCGTCACCGGCTATCCCTGGTATGCCATCGATACGCCTGAACACAAGGCCTTTGCCGAAGCCTATCGCAAGCGCTACAACGAGTCGCCCAAGGTCGGCTCGGTGGTGGGCTACGCGTCGCTGATGTCGATTGCGGCAGGCATCGAGCAGGCCGGCACCACCGATACCGAAAAACTGGTCGACGCCTTTGCCGGCCTGCAGGTCGGCACGCCCTTCGGCCCGGTCACTTACCGTGCCATCGACCATCAATCCACCATGGGCGTCTACGTGGGCGTGACCGCGCTGCAAGACGGCCAGGGCATCATGAAAGACTTCACCTACCTGGACGGCAGCCGCCTGCAGCCGCCCGACCAATACGTGCGGCAACTGCGCCCAGCGCCCTGATGAACCTGACCGGCCTGCTGCTGCAACTGCTCAACGGCCTGGCCGAAGCCAGCGCGCTGTTTCTGGTGGCAGCCGGGTTGTCGCTTATTTTCGGCGTTACCCGCATCGTCAACTTCGCACACGGGTCGTTCTACATGCTGGGCGTCTACCTGGCATGGACCCTGACCGGCTGGCTGGGCGGCTCGGCGCTGGGCTATTGGGTGGCGCTGCCGCTGGCGGCACTGGCAGTAGGCCTGCTGGGCGCCGCCATCGAAATACTGGTGCTGCGGCGCATCTACCGCGCCCCCGAACTCTTTCAATTGCTGGCCACGTTTGCGCTGGTGCTGGTCATCGGCGACGCGGCGCTGGCGCTGTGGGGCCCCACCGACCTGTTCGCCGCCCGCGCCCCCGGGCTGGACGGCGCCGTGCCGATCCTGGGACGGCGCTTTCCGCAGTACGACCTGCTGCTGATCGTATTGGGCCCGGTCGTGCTGGGCCTGCTGTGGCTGTTGCTGATGCGCACGCGCTGGGGCCGGCTGCTGCGGGCCGCGGCCGAAAACCGCAACATGCTGGCGGCGCTGGGCGTCAACCAGGCCTGGCTGTTCACCTCGGCCTTCGCGCTGGGGGCATTCCTGGCCGGACTGGGCGGCGCCATGGCGGCACCGCGCACGCCCGCCACGCTGGGGCTCGACCTGGAAATCATAGCCAGCGCCTTCGTGGTGGTGGTGGTGGGCGGGCTGGGCTCGGTACCGGGCGCCTTCCTGGCTGCGCTATTGATCTGCCTGGCCAAGGCCATATTCGTGTACGCGGGCCAGACCCAGATCGGACCATGGACATTCAATTTATCCAAGCTGACGCTGGTGGCCGAGTTCGCGGTCATGGCCATCGTGCTGGTGCTGCGGCCCTGGGGGCTGCTGGGCAAGCCGCCCGAACCATCCGGCACCGCTGTCGCCGCCGCGCAACCCTTGGCGCCAGCCTCGCGCCGCGTGCGCCTGGCTTATGCGGCGCTGCTGCTTGCGCTCTTGGCCTTGCCGCTGGCCGATGCCGCCTGGCCCTACCTGACCGTGCTCTTTACCGAGATCCTGATCGCCGCCCTGTTCGCGGCCAGCCTGCACTTCCTGATCGGGCCGGCCGGCATGACCTCGTTCGGGCACGCCGCCTGGTTCGGACTGGGCGCCTATGGCGCCGCCTTGTTGCTGAAGCTGGCCGCCCTGCCCATGGAGGCCGCACTGCTGGCCGGGCCGCTGGCAGCCGTGCTGGGCGCGCTGCTGTTCGGCTGGTTCTGCGTGCGGCTGTCGGGGGTCTACCTGGCCATGCTGACCCTGGCCTGCGCACAAATCCTGTGGGCGCTGGTCTACCAATGGGACGGCGTCACCGGCGGCAGCAATGGACTGATCGGCCTGTGGCCATCCGACTGGCTGTCCAGCGGCCCGGCGTACTACTACGCCAGCCTGGTGCTGTGCGTGGCGGGCATCGCCTGGCTGCGGCGCCTGGTCTTCTCGCCGCTGGGCTATGCGCTGCGCGGCGCGCGCGATTCCACCCTGCGTGCGCAGGCCATCGGCATCAATGTGCAGCGCGTCCAGTGGGCAGGCTTTACCGCGGCGGCACTGGCTGCCGGCCTGGCCGGCTCGCTGTATGCCTTTTCCAAGGGCAGCATCGCCCCTGACGTGCTCGGCGTGGGCCGCTCGGTCGATGGGCTGGTGATGGTGCTGCTGGGCGGCGTGCAGGCCCTGGCGGGCCCGCTGGCCGGCGCGGCCGCCTACACCTGGCTGCAGGACACGGCCGCGCGCCTGACCGAATACTGGCACGCAGTGCTGGGCCTGGCGGTGCTGGCGCTGGTCATGGCGCGTCCCGATGGCCTGGCCGGCATTGCATTGCGCCGCAAGGCTCGCCCATGAACCCACCCCTGCTGCAAGCGCGCGGCCTGCGTAAATCGTTCGGCGGTATCCACGCCCTGGACGATGTCTCGTTCTCGCTTGCGGCCGGCCACATGCTGGCGCTTATCGGCCCCAACGGCGCTGGCAAATCCACTTGCTTTAACGCACTCAGCGGCCAGATGCGGCCCGACGCCGGGTCGGTGCTGCTGGACGGGCGCGAACTAGTGGGCCTGCGGCCCGAGCAGATCTGGCGCCAGGGCGTGGGCCGCACCTTCCAGACAGCCGCGACCTTCCGCTCGATGAGCGCCCAGGAAAACGTGCAGACCGCCCTGCTGGCGCGCGATCGCAAGCTGTTCGACGGCTGGCGCCGTGCCGAGCGCTATGGCGCCAGCGAAGCGCTGGCCTTGCTGGAACAGGTCGGCATGGCCGGGCTGGCGCGGCGCCCCTGCGGCGAACTGGCCTACGGCGACGTCAAGCGCGTGGAACTGGCCATGGCCCTGGCGCATTCGCCGCGCCTGCTGCTGATGGACGAGCCCACCGCCGGCATGGCCGCCAGCGAGCGCCACGCCCTGATGCGCCTGATCCGCGGCCTGGCCGACACGCGCCGTATCGCCGTGCTGTTTACCGAACACAGCCTGGACGTGGTGTTCCAGCACGCAGACCGCATCGTGGTGCTGGTGCGCGGGCAGGTGCTGGCCGAAGATGTGCCGGCAGCCATTGCGGCCGATGCGCGCGTCAAGGCCGCCTATCTGGGCAGCGACAGCGTAGCGGTGTGACTCACGGCGATGGCACCTTGACCCGCGCGCCCAGCGAGCGGGAAATCGCGGCGGCCGCGTCTATGGTCTCAATGCGAATTGCCTCTTGCCTGGCTTGCTGCGTTCCCGCGTAGATATACACAGCCACCACCGCCGCCAGCACCTGGCCGTCCGCACCGCACACAACAGCCGCCGCCGCCCCGACCCCTTCGACACCTTCATTGACGCTGCAGGCCCACCCTCTTTCGCGCAAGGTGCCGAGTTCCGCACGCAACTGCGCCGCATCGGTAATGGTGTTTGACGCACGGCGCTGATGAGGCGCCGCCAGCACGCGATCAACAACCTCTTGCGGCGCATACGCCAACAGCAGACGCTGCGATGCCCCCAGCCACAACGGCAACCGGCCTCCGATACGGGATGCCACGTGCATATCATTGGTAGGCTGCGACACGGCCAATGTCACGGCCTCGTCGCCTTCACGCACCACCAGCTTGACCGTTTCGCCCAGGCGTTCGCTCAAAGCCGCCATGACCGACTGCGCAACACTGGGCAGATTGCGTGGCGAGGCGACCTGGGCCCCCAGGCGGGCCAACGCGGAGCCGAGCACCACCGTGCCCGGCTGGTCGGCCGCATCGGCCACGAACCCGTGCGCTTTCAAGACCCGCAAGATGCGATACAGCGTCGCGCGGGGCACCCCGGTGGCCGCGGCAATACTGGCCACATCGCTGCCGCCCGGAGACTGCTCCAGATATTCGATAACGCCAATGGCGCGCTGCAGCGCCGGCATGGAATTGTCCATTACCCCCCTCAATTGCACGAGCGCTATCCGCGCCGCACTTGCACGCCCAAGATATCGCCTGCTAAAATTCTCATATACAAGATTGTAATCTCATATTTGAGATTTAACAACCCATTAAGGAGACATGCATGCGCTTCCCATCCTTGCGTCGATTACCGTGCGGGCTGAGCGGCCTGTTGCTCACCTTGGCCACCCTGCTGCCCACCGCTTCTACTGCCATCGCGGCCACCTGGCCCAGCAAGCCCATCCATATGCTGGTGGGCTTTCCGGCCGGCGGCGCATCGGACGTCATGGCCCGGCTGGTGGCCGACAAACTCAGCCAAGGCCTGGGCCAGCCGGTCATCGTTGAAAATCGCCCCGGTGCGGCCGGTACCCTGGCTGCCTCGACAGCCGCCCGCGCCGAACCAGATGGCTACACCTTGCTGCTGGCCTCGCCCACCGCCATCACGCTTGCGCCGTCGACCATGGCCGGCACCATCAGCTACGCCCCTGCCAAAGACCTGGCCGCCATATCGAAAGTGGCCGACTATCCATTATTCCTGCTGGCCCGCCCGGACCTGGGGCCGCGCGACATCGGGCAACTGCTGGCCTTGGCGCACAAGCAGCCCGGCCAGCTCAATTTCGGCTCGTTCGGCAATAACACCAGCGGTGCGCTGGCTACCGAAATGCTGAAGCTCATGGGCCAGGCCGACATGCTTCATGTTCCCTTCAATGGCAGCGCGCCCGCGTTGCAGGCCCTGCTGGGCGGCAATGTCGACCTGCTGTTCGACACCGCAGTGACTGCCGTGCCGAACATGCGGGCCGGCAAGCTGGTAGCGCTGGCCGTCTCTGGCGCCGAACGTTCGAAAATCGCCCCCGACCTGCCCACGGTGGCCGAAACCCTGCCCGGCTTCGAGGCCGGTAGTTGGGTCGGGCTGATGGCGCCGGCCGGCACGCCAGCCCCGGTCATCGACCGTATCCAGGGCGAAGTCGCCCGCCTGGTTGCGCTACCGGATATGCGCGCGCGCTTTGCGCAGATGGGCGCGGAACCGGTAGGCGATACCCCCGCCGAATTCCAGCGCACGCTACAAGCCGAAACCCAGCGCTACGCCCAATTGGTCAAAGCGGCCAATCTCAAAGCCCAATGACCCCCTTTGCAAGAGACCACTATGCCAGATACCCAACCAGCCGCCGGCGCCCTGCAACGCGAAGCCACCATGATGAAGTTGGACAGACTCATCGCCCAGCGCGAAAGCCTGCCGGATGTGCAGTTTTCCATTCCTGAAAGCGAATTGCTGGATCGCTATGAACGCCTGTACACCGGTGCCATCAGCGACGTCTTGCGCGAATTCTGCCTGCTCGACCAAGCCCTGCCGCACGAACTCAAGCCGCTGCTGCCGCAGCGCACCGTTGCGGGTTTCGCCTTTACCGTCAAGAGCGCGCCCAACACCCGCATCAGCGGCGAAATGACGTTTCGCACCGAAATGCTCAATAGCATGCACAAGAACGCCTTCGTGATCTGGGATGCGTCAGGCGATCATCGGGCCACCATGTGGGGCGGCGTCATGACCGCCACCGCTCATGGCCGGGGAGTTCGCGGCGCCTGCATCGATGGCGGAATCCGCGACACCCACCAGATACTGGAGAAAGATTTTCCCGTATTCCATCGGTATCAATCTCCCAATGGCAGCCTGGGCCGCTGCCTGATCACGCACTACCAGGTACCCGTGCGTGTCGGCGATGTATTCATCCGTCCGGGCGACATCGTGCTGGGCGACATTGACGGAGTCGTTGTCGTGCCGCGCGACATTGCCTTCGATGTCTTGGTGCGCGCCGAGGAAATCCTGGCCAACGAGAAGCAGATCTTCGATTGGGTCGCACAAGGACAAACCATCGAAGACATCACGCGGCAAGGCGGTTATTTCTGAGGCGCCCGCCGGCCAGCGCAAGATGGGCGCTGCCCGGCATGGCCCAGCGGCCCGCACTCGCGAAAGATGCGGGCCGTGCAGCTTGCGCAGATGTCCGGATCGAGCCGTTCGTAGATAGCGGCGATGGCCGAGTGCTTGTCCGGGTAGACATGGTCTTCGCCCAGCCGGTCGATGAAACCCAGCCGCCGCCACGTCTGCATGACCTCGGGCCGGGGCCGGTGAAAATACAGGTCGCCGCCGGCCTCGCGCCGCTTGCGCAACTCGTCTTCCCATACCAGCGCGCCCGCATGATCGATGAAGTTCATGCTCTTGGCCATGACCAGCAGGTGGCGCGGCGCACCGGCTGCCGCCCGCAAGGCCTGCAGCCGGTCAGCCACATGGGCCACCGCCCCGAAATAAACCGAACCCTCCATGCGCAATAGCTTCAGTTGAGGGCATTCGGGCAATGCGTCGGGCAGGCCTTCCAGCACCGCGAAATGACGATCCGGGTCGTGTGCGTCAAAGCCCATGACGCGCATGGCCGGATGCGAGGTGCGATGCAAGTACACCATCAGCGACAGCAGCGTGCCCAGCAAGATCGCGATTTCCATGCGGATGGTCACGGTCGCCACTAGCGTGGCCAGGGCGATCATGCATTCGTTGCGCTGCACGCGCGCGATATGCCGCCAGCGCGGCAGTTCCAGCAGGTTCCACGCCACCAGCAGCAGCAGGCCCGCGATCGCCGCGTGCGGAATCCGGGCCAGCAAGGGCGCGCTGACCATCACCAGCACGATCAGCAGCGCCGCCGCGAACACCGCGGCCAAGGGGGTGCGCGCCCCGCCCTCGTAATTGGGAATCGACCGGTTCAACGAGCCGCAGGACAGATAGGAAGAGAAGAATCCGCCCACGATGTTCGACAGGCCCTGCCCGATGAATTCGCGATTGGCATCGATGGCCTGGCCCGAACGGGCCGCCACCACCTTGGCAATGGAAATGGACTGCGCCAACGCCACGATGGACAACGCGAATGCCAGGCCCAGCAGATCGGGCAGTTGGCTCCAGTCGATATCGGGCACATGAAACGGCGGCCAGGGTTGCGCCAGCGCCCCCAGCACCGAGATCGGCCGGCCGGCCGGCTCGAATACCCAGGCATTCAGCCCCGCCGCCAGGGCCGTGCCGGCAGCCAGTCCCACCAGCATGTAGGGCTTGCGGCGGTCCCAGCGCCGCGCCAGCACCGAGACCGCAATGGTGGCCAGGGCCACCAGCAAGGCCCCCCAGTGCAACCCGCCCAACCCCCGCGCCACGCCCAGCAAGACGGCACCGGCGGCGTGTGCCTGGATGCCTTCCATCCCCAGCGCATCTTTCAGCGCGTGTACGGCGATCAATAAGGCGGCGCCGCTGGTGAACCCGAACAGCGCCGAAGGCGAAATGAAATTGGCCAGCGAGCCCAGCCGCAAGATGCCCACCAGCCATTGCAGTATGCCGACCAGGATGGTGACCGCCAGCGCCAACTGTATATACGCGGGGCTGCCCGCCATGGCCAGGGGCGCCAGCACGGCATACAGCGCCAGCGAATTGGCGTTGGTGGGGCCCGACATGACGTGGCGGCTGGACCCGAACAAGGCCGCCACCACACAGGGCACGATGGCCGAGTACAAGCCGTATTCGGGCGGCAGGCCCGCCAGCGTGGCGAACGCCACCCCCTGCGGCAGCACCAACAGGGCGCCCAGCAGCCCGGCCATGGCATCGGCACGTAGCGTTTGCGGCCCGATCTCGTCGACCCATGTACCGAATAACCTGCTGGCGGCCTTGCCCACGTGCTGCGTCGTCCCTGATGTCATTGGCATGCCGGCGCACGGCGACGGCCGTCCGGCGGAGATCTAGGGTAATCGCTCGTTACGCCGGGCGCAAACGCATCGGCCGGCCGCATGGCAGGCCATGGCGGGGCGCCGGCGCGGCCGTCGATACGCCCGCTGCCTGATTGCACCAGCCTAGGCAACTCCGCCGCGCCGGGCCCGCATGGCCTGGCCGATATCGGCCAATGCACGGTCGTCCAGCAGGCGCGCCGCCATGGGTAGCAGTTCATCGTCTTCGCGCTGCATATGGGTCGCGTACAAGGTGCAGAACTCGTCCACGCCGCGGGCATCCAGGTCGGCCGGCTGCCCGTCGCCCAAGGCCTGCAACGGACCGTGCAGCCGGCGCCACGCGGCTTCCAGTTGGCGGTGCTCTTGCGTCAGGCCATCGACCAGCGCATGCAGGCACACCGCGTCCGAACCGGCCATGGAGTCGATCAACGCGGGAAACAGGTCTTCTTCTTCATCGCGATGATGGTGCACGGCCGCCGTATCGAAGTATCGCAACACGCTGGCCGCGGCCGTGCGGGCAGCGGCGTCGACGCCATGGGCGGCCACGTGGGCGGCCAGGCGCCGCAGCGTGGCGCACTGGCGCCCCATGCGTTCGTGGCAGGCCGACAGCAATTCCAGGGGCGCCTCCGGTCCGGCTGCCGGCGATGAAAATCCGGGAATGTCCACTGCCATGATATTGCCCTCGTCAGGTATCGCGCGCCGCTATCCCATGTGCTGGCGCCACCACAGCCGCACACTGTCCCAGGCGCGGCCCGCCAATCCGGCCTGCGGCACGGCATCCAGCGCGATCACCGGCCACTGCATCGCAGGCTTGCCATCGACCAGCACCTGCAGCTCGCCCACCTGGTCCTGCACAGCGATGGGGGCAAGCAGCGGTTGCCGGCTGGTAAGCACCGGCTTGACCTGCGCCGCCACCGGCACCGTGATGTAGGCGTCGCGCGCCATGCCTATGCGCACCGATTCGCGCTCGCCTTTCCAGACTTCCGGCGAATCCATGGTTTCGCCCTTAGCATACAGCTTGATCGTCTTGAAACCCTGGAATCCCCAGTTCAGCAAGACACGGCTTTCCTCGGTGCGCAGCTTGTCCGATGCCGTGCCCATCACCACCGATATCAGGCGCCGGCGGGCCTGGCCGTCGGGACGCTCGGCCGACGCAATCAGGCAGTAGCCGGCCGCCTCGGTATGGCCGGTTTTCAGGCCATCGACGCTGGGATCCAGCCACAGCAGGCGATTGCGGTTGGGCTGCGAAATATTGTTGTAGGTGTACGTGCGTACCGAGTCGTAGGTCTTGTACAGATCGGGATAGTCGCGCACCAGGCGCTGGGCCAGCATCGACAAGTCGCGCGCGGTGGAATAGGTGCCCGGGTCGGGCAGGCCGTGCGGGCTGGCGAAATGCGTATCGGGCAGGCCCATCGCAACGGCCTGCTGGTTCATGCGCTGCACGAAAGCCTCGACCGAACCCGACACGGCCTCGGCCAGGGCAATGGCGGCGTCGTTGCCCGATTGCACCAGCAAGCCGTACAGCAGATCGTTCACCGATACACGCTTGCCGGGCTCGAGGAACATCTTGGAACTGCCGGGCGCCACCTTCCAGGCCCGCGTCGACACGGTGACCTGCTGCTGCGCCGACAACCGGCCTTCGCGCAAGGCCTGGAACACCAGGTAGGCCGTCATGACCTTGGTCAGCGAAGCGGGCTCGACCCGTGTATCGGCATTGAACGAAGCGATTTCCTGGCCGCTGGTGGCATCGAGCAGCATCCAAGCCTTGGCCGTGACCGGCGGCGGTACCACTTGCGCATGCGCGCCAGCCAGGCAAGCTGTGGCAAGCAGCAAGCCCGCGCATAATTTCTTGATCAAGAGAACTCCTACAAGGTATCGGCCGGACGTTGGCGCGCTCCGCGCCAACGGAAATATGCGGTGCGCTCGCGTTCATCGCGCAGCCGGCCGGCCCGCACGCGCAGCAGGTCTTTGCGGCCCACCAGCCCCACCAGCCGGCCCGTCGCGCGCTCGACGATGGGCACGCGCCCCACCCCCGTCAGTGCCATGCGATCGGCCAGCTGGCTGGCAAGTTCGTCCGGATAACCCACTAAAAGTTCACGGCCGGCCAGCATCTCGCCCAGCGGCCTGGCATTATCCTCGTCTTCCAGCGTCCAGGCCAGACTGTCGGCCCGCGTAATCTCGCCCACCACCATGCCCTGCTCGTCCACTACCGGATAAGTCGTATGGCGCCGTTCGGCGGTGGTGAAATACGCGACCGCATCGGCCACGCGCATCGAGGCCGGCAATGTCTGGACAGCCGTGGTCATCACCGCCGACACCCGCACCAGGTCGAACGGATCCACATGGTATTCGCGCGTGATGTGATGGCCGCGGCGAGCGATTTTCTCGGTCAGGATCGAACGCTTGAGCAGTAATACCGTCAGTCCGTAGGCGAATGCGCAAGCCGTAAGCACCGGCAGCAGCACGCTGAAGTTGCCTGTCAGTTCCACCGCGAACAAGGTGGCCGTCAAGGGCGCCCGCATGGTGCCGCCCATCATCGCCGCCATGCCCAGTAGCGCCCAGAAGCCCGGGTCGGCCTGCGGCAACAGGGGCGTGGCCAGTGCGCCCAGCGCTCCGCCGAAAATCAGCAACGGAGCCAGCACGCCGCCCGAGGTGCCCGAGCCCAGCGCCACCGACCAGATCACGACCTTCACGATCAAGAGCAGCAACACCGCCTGCAAGGCCAGCTTGCCCGCCAGCAGGTCGACGATGTTGTCATAGCCCACGCCCAGCGCCGCCGGCTCGATCATCCCGCCCAGGCCAATCACCAGGCCGCCGATGGCCGGCCACCACATCCAGTGGATAGGCAGCTTCTCGAACAAGTCTTCCGAGGCATACACCAGCGAGGTCAGCACGCCGGACCCCAGGCCGGCCATCACGCCCACGGCGGCCCAGGCCACCACATGCACCAGGGAAGGCTCGCCCACTCCCGCGTACGGGAAAATAGGAGCGGCATCGAGCAGCAGCGGGCGCGCCGCGGCCGCCACCACGGCGGCCACTGCCACCGGCAGGAAGCTGCGCGGCTTCCATTCGAACAGCAACAGTTCCACCGCCAGCAAGATCGCCGCCACCGGCGTGCCGAACACCGCGGTCATGCCGGCCGCCGCGCCAGCCACCAGCAGGGTCTTGCGTTCGCTGGAGCTCATGTGAACCATCTGCGCCAACAGCGAGCCGATGGCCCCGCCTGTCATGATGATGGGCCCTTCGGCGCCAAACGGGCCGCCGGTGCCGATCGATACGGCCGACGACAGCGGCTTGAGCACCGCCACTTTGGGCTGGATGCGGCTCTTGCCGATCAAGATGGCTTCCATGGCCTCGGGAATGCCGTGGCCACGGATTTTCTCCGAACCGTAGCGCGCCATGAAGCCGATGATGAGGCAGCCCACCACCGGCACGGCCACCGCCCACCAGCCCAGGGTATTGCCCGAGATGGGCAGGCTTTCCAATGAGAAACGGCCGTAGTACGCCAGGTTGGTGCACAGCGTGATCAGGCGCAGCAAGACCCAGGCGGCGCCGACGCCGGCCAGGCCGACCACTGTGGCCATCAACATCAGCAGCAGGACACGGCGGTCCGTCGTGAAATCGCCCAGGCGCGCGGCACCTGGCGAGCGGGTGGAAGATAAAGATGCAGGGGAAGCCATACGAAGGAACAAGCGAAAGAGGAAAGAGCAGGCGAAAAGAAACAGGACCGGCGCAATGCCGGCCCTGGAGAAAAATATCGTATCACGATATAAATTACACATAGCTGACTCACTGCGCATGCGATTTCCGGCGCCCAGGCCGCGACGCGCCAATCGCGATGAGCAAGCCGCCATGCACGCGAAAACCCCTCTCTTTGTCGCGAAAACAACATGTTTTGCGGCAACAAAGCGCTGAAGTACTCGCGAGAATGAGAACTTCCGCTATCATCGGGCGCGAGGTGCCAAGTGCCGATCTTCGGTGCCGCGCTATCTCGTGTCCTCAAACATACGGATTTCGACCATGGCTACCAAAGCAAAAGCTCCTGCCAAGAAAGTCAGCAAGACCGCCGTCAAGGCTCCGGCCAAAAAGGCCCCCGCCAAGAAGGCAACCGCCGCCAAGCCCGCCGTGAAGAAAACGGCTGCTGTCGCTCCCCGCGCTATCAAGCAAGCGCTGAACAAGTCGCAACTGATCGCTCACCTGGTTGAACAAACCGGCGTGGAAGCCAAATCGGTCAAGGCCGTACTGGCCAGCCTCGAAGGCGCCGTGCTGGGTTCGGTCGACAAGAAGGGTGCCGGCGAATTCTCGCTGCCGGGCCTGTTCAAAGTTGCCGTGCAGAAGGTTCCCGCCAAGGCCAAGCGCTTCGGCAAAGACCCGTTCACCGGCGAAGAGCGCTGGTTCCCGGCCAAGCCCGCTTCGGTCAAGGTCAAGGTTCGCCCGCTCAAGAAACTGAAAGACGCCGCCCAGTAAGCGACCGTCCTACAGTCTCATCGGCAAGGCCCGTCTCGCAAGAGGCGGGCCTTGCCGTTTCCGGGCCTGGCATATTGGTACGCGTTGGTACGCGCTACAATTATCTTTACGTCAAGATATTTGATATAAAGACAATCATGCGCGACCACGTCGATTTCGTACTCTCCCAATGGCGCGACCAATGTCCCGGCCTGGATGTGTCGGCCATGGCGGTATTCAGCCGCCTGTTCCGCCTGCATACCCTGGCCGCCCGCGAGGTCGATACCGCCTTCCGCAAACACAGCCTGCACCAGGGTGAATTCGATGTACTGGCCACGCTCTACCGGTCCGGCCCCCCGCATACCCTGAATCCGCAGGCACTCGTCAGCGCTTTGCTGCTTTCCTCGGGCGCCATGACGAACCGTCTCGACCGCCTCGAACAGGCCGGCCTGCTGGCACGCGAGCCCAACCCCGACGACCGCCGCGGCGTCATGGTGTCGCTGACGCCGCAAGGCCTGCGCGCCATCAAGGCTGTACTGGGCGACTACCTGGCCGAACTCGAACAATTGCTGGCGCCGCTGCCTGCGGCCGACCGCAAGCAGCTTGCCACGCTGTTGCGCCGGCTGCTGACCGCCCACGACCGCCAGTCTCCCGGTGCCATCGGGCCGGGCAAGCCCTGAGCCCGCCCACGCCCACGCCACTCTACCCCCCGCTCTATATACGATGTCCCAAGACTCCTCCCAGCACGGTACCGCAGCGCCCACGCTGACCACTCCCATCATTTTGCTGATGTCGGCGGCCACCGGCCTGATCGTTGCCAGCAACTACTATATGCAGCCGCTGCTGCACACCATCGGCGAACACTTCGGCCTGTCCGAGACCGCGGCCGGCGGCATCGTCACGACAGCGCAGTTGTCATACGCCGCGGGGCTGATCCTGCTGGTGCCGCTGGGCGACATGATCGAGCGGCGCACCCTCGTCGTAGCCATGACGGCGCTCGCCGCGGCGGGCCTGCTGCTGTCGGCCTTCTCCAGCAGCTTCTCGATGCTGCTGGCCGGCACGGCCATCACGGGCTTCCTGTCGGTGGTCGCGCAAGTGCTGGTGCCGTTCGCCGCCACGCTGGCATCGCCCCAGCAACGCGGCAAGGCCGTGGGTACCGTCATGAGCGGCCTGCTGCTGGGCATCTTGCTGGCGCGCACCTTCGCCGGCATGGTCGCCGGGTTGGGTAGCTGGCGTACCGTCTATTGGGTGGCGGCCCTGCTCATGCTGGCCATGGCGGGCGCGCTGTGGCGCGTGCTGCCCCGCTACAAGACCCCTATCGACCTCGATTACACCGGGCTATTGGCCTCGATCTTCCATTTATATGCACGCGAACCCCTGTTTCGCGCACGCTCGGTGCTGGGCGCGCTGATCTTCGCCTCGTTCAGCATGCTCTGGACGCCGCTGACCTTCCTGCTGGCGAGCCCGCCCTATTCTTATAGCGACGGCACAATCGGCCTGTTCGGCCTGGCCGGTGCGGCCGGCGCCGTTGCCGCCAATCGCTACGGACGCCTCAGCGACCGGGGCCGCGGCAACCTGGCCACCCGTGCCTGCCTGGCCCTGCTGCTGGGCTCGTGGGGGCTGCTGGCGCTGGGCGGACACTCTCTGGCGGCCCTGCTGGCCGGCGTCCTCGTGCTCGACATGGCGATCCAGGGCGTGCATGTCACCAACCAAAGCGCCATCTACCGGCTGCGGCCCGATGCCCGCAGCCGCCTGACCGCGGGTTACATGACCTCGTACTTCATCGGCGGGGCGGCCGGCTCGCTGGCTTCGGCCGCCTTGTACACCCATACCGGCTGGATCGGCGTCGCGGCCGGCGGGGCCGTGGTCAGCGCGCTGGCACTCGCCTACGCCGCCTGGATGCCGGCAGCGCGCATCCCCGAAATCCCGCCCGTCCCTGCCCAGGCGTAGGTACTTCTATAATCAATAGTTCGACCGTCGCCGCGCATGCGCCGCGACGGCCCTTTTCATTTACCGAAACGCGCACGAGTCCATGCAGGAACGCTACAGCCCTACCGCCGTCGAAGCAGCCGCCCATCAAGACTGGCAGGCCCGCGACGCCTATCGTGTCACCGAGCACGCCCGCAACGCCGACGGCACCGAAAAGCCCAAGTTCTACGCCTGCTCGATGCTGCCCTATCCCAGCGGCAAGCTGCACATGGGCCACGTGCGCAACTACACCATCAACGACATGATGACGCGACAACTGCGAATGCGCGGTTACAACGTTCTCATGCCCATGGGCTGGGATGCCTTCGGCATGCCGGCCGAAAACGCCGCCATCAAGTCCAAGGTGCCCCCGGCCAAATGGACCTACGACAACATCGCCTACATGAAGAAGCAGATGAAGGCGATGGGGCTGGCCATCGACTGGTCGCGCGAAATGTGCGCCTGCGATCCCAAGTATTACAAATGGAACCAGTGGCTGTTCCTGAAGATGCTTGAAAAAGGCATCGCCTACCGCAAGACCCAGGTCGTCAACTGGGATCCGGTCGACCAGACCGTGCTGGCCAACGAACAGGTCATCGACGGGCGCGGCTGGCGCTCGGGCGCCCTGGTCGAAAAACGCGAGATCCCGGGCTACTACCTGCGCATCACCGACTACGCCGATGAACTGCTCGACCAGGTCCGCGAAGGCCTGCCCGGCTGGCCCGAACGCGTGCGCACCATGCAGGAAAACTGGATCGGCAAATCCGAAGGCCTGCGCTTCGCTTTCCCGCACACCATCGCCGGTGCCGACGGGCAGCCCATCCAGGACGGCAAGCTGTATGTCTTCACCACGCGCGCCGACACCATCATGGGCGTCACCTTCTGCGCGGTGGCACCCGAGCACCCGCTGGCCACGCACGCGGCCCGGTCCAACCCCGAACTCGCCGACTTCATCGAGCAATGCAAGCTGGGCGGCACCACGGAAGCCGAGGTCGCCACGCGCGAAAAGGCCGGCATGCGCACCGGCCTGGCCGTCACGCACCCGCTCACCGGCGCCCAGGTCGACGTCTGGGTCGGCAACTACGTACTCATGAGCTACGGCGACGGCGCTGTCATGGGCGTGCCCGCGCACGACGAGCGCGACTTCGCCTTCGCCAAGAAATACCAACTGCCCATCCAGCAAGTGGTGGCCGTGCAGGGCAAGACCTATAGCACCGATGCCTGGCAAGAATGGTACGGCGACAAGCAAAGCGGCCGCACCGTCAATTCCGGCAAGTACGACGGGCTGTCGTACACCGAGGCCGTCGACGCCATCGCCGCCGACCTGGCCGGGCAGGGCCTGGGCGAAAAGCAGACCACCTGGCGCCTGCGCGACTGGGGCATTTCGCGCCAGCGCTACTGGGGCACCCCCATCCCCATCATTCACTGCCCCGACTGCGGCCCCGTACCGGTACCCGAGCAAGACCTTCCGGTGGTGCTGCCCGACGACCTGATCCCCGACGGCAGCGGCAACCCGCTGGCCAAGAACGAGGCTTTCCTGTCCTGCTCGTGCCCCAGCTGCGGCAAGCCCGCGCGGCGCGAAACCGACACCATGGATACCTTCGTCGATTCGTCGTGGTACTTCATGCGCTACACCTCGCCCGGCAACGACCAGGCCATGGTCGACGCACGCAACGATTACTGGATGCCCATGGACCAGTACATCGGCGGCATCGAACATGCCGTGCTGCACTTGCTGTACGCGCGCTTCTGGACCCGCGTCATGCGCGACCTGGGGCTGCTGAAATTCGACGAACCCTTCACCAAGCTGCTGTGCCAGGGCATGGTGCTCAACCACATCTATTCGCGCAAGAATGCCCAGGGCGGCATCGAATACTTCTGGCCCGAGGAAGTCGAGAACGCCTATGACGCCAAGGGTGCCATCATCGGCGCCCACCTGAAGGCCGACGGCTCCGAAGTGCACTACGGCGGCGTGGGCACCATGTCCAAGTCCAAGAACAACGGCGTCGATCCGCAAGCGCTCATCGATACGCTGGGCGCCGATACCGCACGCCTGTTCGTCATGTTCGCCAGCCCGCCCGAACAAACGCTCGAGTGGTCGGACTCCGGCGTCGAGGGCGCCAACCGGTTCCTGCGCCGCCTGTGGTCGCACAGCTACGCGCAACGCGACGCCGTGGCGCGCGGCCTGGCTGCCGGCACCGACTGGCCCCAGGCGCCGGCCCCGGTAAAAGACCTGCGCCGCGAGGTCTACAGCCTGCTCAAGCAGGCCGACTACGACTACCAGCGCATCCAGTACAACACCGTGGTGTCGGCCTGCATGAAAATGCTCAATGCCATCGACGACGCCACGCTGCCCGACGGCGCCCATGCCGACGCCGCGCGCGCCGAGACCCTGGGCGTGCTGCTGCGTGTGCTGTACCCTGTGGTGCCGCACGCCACCTGGCTGCTGTGGCGCGACCTGGGCTACGCCGATTCGCTGGGCGACCTGCTCGACGCCCCATGGCCGCACGTCGACGAAGCCGCGCTGGTGGCCGACGAAATCGAACTCGTGCTGCAGGTCAACGGCAAGCTGCGTGGCTCGATCCGCGTGGCGGCCCAGGCATCCAAGGCCGATATCGAGCAAATTGCCGCCGCCCAGGAAGAAGTCGCCCGTTTCCTCGAAGGCCGCCCTCCCAAGCGCGTCATCGTCGTGCCGGGCAAGTTGGTCAACGTCGTAGGCTGAAGAGGTTCCGCATGCATCCTGCCCCGCAACGCTTCCATTCCCGCTGGCTACTGCGTGCCGCCAGCCTGGCGGTCGTCATGCTGCTTGCGGCGTGCGGGTTCGCACTGCGCGGCGTCACGCCGCTGCCGTTCGACACCATGTATGTCGGCATCCCCGACAACACCCGCTTCGGTGCCGACGTGCGCCGCGCGCTGCGGGCGGCCTCGCCCGACACGCGCCTGGTCGAGCAGCCCGACCAGGCCCAGGCCATCCTGCAGATGGTGCGCAACGAGCGCACGCTGCGCGAAGTCTCGCTGAACGCCCAAGGCCGGGTCGAAGAATACGAACTGGGCATCGTATTCACGTTCCGCCTGGTCACCAACAAGGGCGTGGCCATCCTGCCCGACACCACCCTGTCGGTCTATCGTGAAATGCCTTACGACGACCAGGTCGTGCAAGCCAAGCAGGGCCAGATCGAAAGCCTGTACCAATCGATGCAGCAGTCGCTGGTCGGCCGCCTGCTGCGCCGCCTGACCGCGCCTGACGTACGCATGGCCGCCGAGGCTGCGGCGCGTGGCGAAAGCGACCCCGACGCACCGGTGTTCGATCCCAACGCCAGGCCTGTGGAACGGCCCGAAACCTGGCAAACACCCGCCTCGCCCGGTACGGGCTCCTGGTAAGCCATGGCGCAGGCGCTCGACGCTGACCGGCTGGCCGATCACCTGCAACGCGCGGGCCAGCGGCTGGCGCCGCTGTACACGGTATCGGGCGACGAGCCGCTGCTGGTCATCGAGGCGGTCGATGCCCTGCGCGCCGCCGCGCGTGCCGCCGGCTATACCGACCGCACCACCATGGTCATGGACGCCCGCAGCGACTGGAGCGCGGTCATGGCGGCCACGCAAAGCGTGTCGCTGTTCGGCGACCGCCGCGTGCTGGAAATCAAGCTGCCCACCGGCAAGCCCGGCAAGGCTGGCGCCGATACACTGGCGCGGCTGGCTGCCCAGGCCGCCAAGCAACCCGACGCCGACACCCTCATCCTGGTTGCCCTGCCCAAGCTGGACAAGGCGACCCGCGAATCCAAATGGGCGCTGGCATTGGCGCAAAGCGGGGTAATGGTCGACCTGCCCTCCGTCGAGCGCGGCCGCCTGCCCGCCTGGATCGCCACCCGGCTTGCCCGCCAGAACCAGCGCGCCGACAGCGCCACGCTGCAATGGATGGCCGACAAGGTCGAAGGCAACCTGCTGGCCGCCCACCAGGAAATCCAGAAACTGGGCCTGCTCTACCCCGAAGGCCAATTGGCGGCCGAAGACATCGAGCGCGCCGTGCTCAACGTGGCCCGCTACGACGTCTTCGGCTTGCGCGATGCCATGCTGGCCGGCGACGCGCCGCGCACGGTGCGCATGATCGCCGGCCTGCGGGCCGAAGGCGAGGCCCTGCCGCTGGTGCTGTGGGCCGTGGGTGATGAAATCCGTCTGCTGGCACGCGTGGCCGAGGCCCGTGCCAGCGGCCAGGATGCCGGTGCCATGATGCGCCGGCTGCGTATTTTCGGCGCCCACGAGCGGCTGGCGCAGCAGGCCCTGGGACGCGTGCCCGCGCGCGCCTGGCCCCTCGCCGTGCAGCACGCCCACGAGGTCGATCGTCTCATCAAGGGGCTGGCCGTGGCTGGCCGGCTGTCCGACCCCTGGGAAGAAATGACCCGGCTGGCCCTGCGCGTGGCCGCCGCCGGCCGATCGTGACGGCCGCGGACGGCCCATCCGGCCGCCGCAGCACGATACACTTGAACTATCTGCTGGCGCACGCCGCGCCACCCCCGAAATCATGCAAGACACACTGATGCCCGCTTCCGACATCGATACCGCCATGCTGGCCCTGGGTGAAAATGCCCGCCGCGCCTCGCGTGCCATGATGCGCGCCACCGGCGCAGCCAAGAACCAGGCCCTGCACGCCATGGCCGAGGCGCTGCGCGACAGCGCCAGCGAACTGAAAGCCGCCAACGCACAAGATGTCGACGCCGCGCGCGCCAACGGCCTCGAGCCCGCCTTGCTCGATCGCCTTACGCTGTCGGACCAAGGCATCGACCGCATGGCCGAGGGCCTGCTGCAAGTGGCGGCCCTGCCCGACCCCATCGGCAGCACCACCGCCAGCACCTTGCGCCCCAATGGCATGCGGGTGGCCCAAATGCGCGTCCCGCTGGGCGTGATCGGCATCATCTACGAATCGCGCCCCAACGTCACCATCGACGCGGCCGCGCTATGCCTGAAATCCGGCAACGCCACCATCCTGCGCGGCGGCAGCGAAGCGCTGCACTCCAACGTGGCGCTGGGCCGCGTCGTGCAGGCCGGCTTGCGGGCGGCCGCGCTGCCCGCCGAAGCGGTGCAAGTCGTGGACACCACCGACCGCGCCGCCGTCGGCAAGCTCATCACCATGACCGAGCATATCGACGTCATCGTGCCGCGCGGGGGCAAGGGCCTCATCGCCCGCCTGGCGCGCGAAGCGCGCGTGCCGCTGATCAAGCACCTGGACGGCAACTGCCATGTCTACATCGACGCGGCGGCCGATCCCGAAAAAGCCCATGCCATCGCCTTCAATGCCAAGACCTACCGCTATGGCATTTGCGGCGCCATGGAAACCCTGCTGATCGACGCCGGGGTCGCCGTATCCATCCTGCCTCGCCTGGCGGCCGCCTTTACCGCCCATGGGGTCGAACTGCGCGGCTGCCCGCGTACCCTCGAAATCGTGCCGGCCGCCAAGCCCGCCACCGACGAAGACTGGGCCACCGAATACCTGGGCCCCATCCTGGCGGTGCGCATCGTCGATTCGCTCGACCAGGCCATCGAACATATCGGACGTTGGGGTTCGGGCCATACCGACGCCATCGTTACCGAAGACCTGTCGGCGGCGCAACGGTTCCAGTGCGAAGTCGACTCCAGCTCGGTCTACGTCAACCTGCCCACCTGCTTTGCCGACGGTTTCGAATATGGCCTGGGTGCCGAGATCGGCATTTCCACCAACCGGCTGCATGCGCGCGGCCCGGTAGGCCTGGAAGGCCTCACCACGCTGAAGTGGATCCTCAGCGGCGAAGGCCAGACCCGCGGCTGACCCGCCCGCCCCACGTATCAAACACGCACTACGTCACTTTTCGGATATCCATGCCCACGCAAGTCCTGGCCTACGCCTTCAGCCTCGTCACCCTCTGCTTCCTGGTCTGCTCCATTTGCGGCATCGTGCTGTTCTTCGTACGCACCGACCACATCAACAACACCCTGCAGCATCCGCTGCTCAAGCACGGGCCGTTTCGCCGGTTTCCCCTGGTGATCAAAACCACGATCCTCCAGGATTATTTTTTTCGCCTGGCCTTTCCCGGCTTCAATTTCGGGCTGTTCGCCCATGCCAACAAGCAGCTCAGCCACGTCGACCCCAAGCGCGTGCCCCTGAGTGTCAAACTGCCCATCGTCGGATTCTGGGCCTCGTGCTGGGTCGGCCTGGCGGCCATGATCGCCGTCTGGGTCATCTTGCTGATGCACGGCTAAGCCGGCTCAATCGTCTTCTTCGAACACCTGCACGATCGCATCGGCAATGGCGCGCACCCGCGCGCTGCGGCTCAGGTCGCCGTGCAGCACCAGCCACAGGTCATACGACTCGGCGCGTTGCGGCCATAGCCGCACCAAGGCCGGATAAGTATCCGCCAGTATCACAGGCAGCTCGCCGATTCCCAAGCCTCGGGCCACGGCCTCCAGCATCATCAAGCCCGAATTCACCTCCAGCGCCACCTGGCCATTGCGCGTCGGCTCGCCGCAAAACGCGTCGAACCTGCCGGGAATCGCGCTGCGCTGGTAAACCACCAGCCGGTGGCCGGCGAAAGCCGTACCCAGCTTCGGCTCGCCATGTGCCTGCATATAATCCACCGAGGCATACAAGCCCATGTCACGGCGCGCCAGGTGGCGATGGATCAGGTCGGGGTTGTCGGGCCGCACATTGCGCACGGCGATGTCCGCTTCTCGCCGGGTCAGGTTGGTGATCTGCGTAGACGTCGACAGCACCACGCGTATTGCGGGGTGATCGGCCTGCACGCGCCTGAAAGCTTCCAGCAAATAATGGCGCCCCAGGGTGTCCGATGTGGCCACCCGCACGACGCCCGACAAGCGCGTGTCCAGGCCCTGCATCTGGCGCTGCAATTGGTCGGCCGCCTGTTCCATGCGTTCGGCGGCCACGAAAGCCAGTTCGCCAGCCGCAGTGGGCACGTAGCCCCCGGGCGTGCGCAAGAACAGCCGCGCCTGCAGCGAGGCCTCGATAGCCGCCAGACGGCGGCCCGCCGTGGCCTGGTCTACCTGCAGCACCGCGGCTGCCCCGCGCAGGGTTCCCACGCGGTAAATCGCCAGGAAGATGCGCGCGTCATCCCAATTCATAGGCGTCCATTGTCGATCGGCGTCGAGCCTGCGCATCAGCCATGTGATGCAAATTTGCATTGCTACATGGCAATTCTACGGGTTTTTTGCATCATGAGAAATCCGTACGATGCCAGTCCTCAATGCCCGGAATCGCCTGCCATGCGTATCTGCTCTTCTTCCCCGGCCGTGCCCGCCACGCTACCCGCCACTACCACTACCACTACCACTACCACCACCACCGCCGCCTTGCCCTTGCTTGCCTTGGCTATCGGCTGCGTGATGGCAATGCTCGATGTCACGGTGGTCAATGTCGCCCTGCCCACCATTGCCGATCAACTCGACACACCGCTCAGCGGCCTGGTGTGGATCGTCGACGGCTACACCCTGGCCTTCGCCGCCCTGTTACTGGCGGCCGGCGCACTGTCCGACCGCTATGGCGCCAAGCCCGTATACCTGGCGGGCCTGGCGGTGTTCACGCTGGCCTCGCTGCTTTGCGGTGCAGCACCCGACACCGGCCTGCTGGTTGCCGCCCGGCTGCTGCAAGGCGTGGGTGCCGCGTTATTCATGCCCAGCTCGCTCAGTTTGCTGATGCACGCCTATCAGGCACCCAGTGTCCGCAGCCGCATGGTGGCGGCTTGGTCCGCCATCATCACGGTGGCAGCCACCGCGGGGCCTCTGGCCGGCGGCGTGCTGATCAGCCAGTTCGGCTGGCGCAGTATTTTCCTGATCAATCTGCCGCTGGGCCTGGCTGGCCTCTGGCTGGCGCACGTATACCTGGCATCGCCCGCAGTGCGGCCGCGGCCGCTGAACCTGGCCAGCCATTTGCTCGGCATCGCCATGCTGGGCTGTGCCAGCTACGCCCTGATCCAGGGCAACGTCTATGGCTGGATGTCACCACGCATCCTGGCGGCAAGCGTGCTGGCCATGCTATTCGGGGCAGCACTGGTAATGCGCGAACGACGTCACGCCCATCCCATCGTGCCACGCACCCTGTCCCGGACACCGGGTTACGTCGCCACCAATACTTTCGGCTTCCTGATCAGCTTCTCGGTATATGGCCTGATCTTCCTGCTCAGCCTGTATGTGCAACAAGCCCTGGGCGCCGACGCGTTGCAGGCCGGCCTGCAACTGCTGCCTGTATTCGGGGTCTTCTCGATCGGCAACCTGGCCGCCGGCCGCCTGACCGCACGCTGGGGCGCGCCGGCCACCATGCTGGCCGGCGCCGCCATCGCAGCATTGGCCAGCATGGGGATATGCGTGTTCTACACCCCCGAAGCTTCCTACTTGTTGCTGGTCGCAATGCTGGCCGTAGGCAATCTGGCCACTGGCGCCGCCATCCCGGCGATGACGGCACTTGCCCTGCAGCTCGGTGGCCCGGCCCATGCCAACAGCGCGGCCGCGACCCTGAACGCCAACCGCCAGGCCGGCGCCCTGGTAGGAGTCGCGGCCATCGGCAGCGTGCTGCATGCACTGCCCGATTGGCATGCAAGCCTGCCGGCTGCCATGGCGCTTATCGCGGCCGCCTATGCCGCCAACGTGGTGATCGCGATCCGCTATATACCACGCGGTACTGGCCAGGAAAGTGCCGCGCCGTAAAATGCCGGCATGCAAGCCCGTCTTGCTTGCCCACCCACATTGCTTCTTTTCCATGCCTGATATCCAGATCCAGCATCACGAACAGCAGGGCCGCTTCGACACGCGTGTCGACGGCCAGCTCTGCGTTCTCGATTATCAATTGCGCGACGGCACCATGATCATCCAGCACACGGGCGTTCCGCCCGCCGTGGGCGGCCGCGGCATAGCCGCCGAGCTGACCCCCGCGGCGCTCGATACCGCCCGCCAGCGCGGCTGGCGGGTCCGGCCGGTGTGCTCGTACGCCGTGGCCTACCTGGCTCGCCACCCTGAATACCAGGATCTGGCCGCCTGATGCGCACGCCCGCATCCGCCGGCCCGCTGGCCTGCCCCTGCGGCAGCGGCCTGGCGTATCCAGACTGCTGTGAGCCCTGGCACCATGGCCCGCGGCACCTGCAGGCACCCAACGCCGTGGCGCTGATGCGTTCTCGCTACAGCGCCTTTGTCACCGACGCGCTGCAATACCTGCTTGATACCTGGCATCCCGACACACGCCCTGCCCAGCTCGACCCCAATCCCGCCGACCTGAAATGGCTGGGCCTGCAGGTCAAGCAGCATATCGAGCAAGACGCCGACCATGCCAGCGTCGAATTTGTGGCGCGCTATCGCCAGGCCGGCCGCGCTACACGCCTGCATGAAATCAGCCGCTTCGTGCGCCAGGATGGCCGATGGTTCTACCTTGACGGCCAGCATCGCTGAAACGTAGCGCCGCAAAGACAAAACCCCAGCACACTTCGTGCTGGGGTTTTGGGGCATAAGAGCCTGACGATGACCTACTTTCACAGACGGGAAGTCCACTATCATCGGCGCGAAGGCGTTTCACTGTCC
>NZ_JAHUWT010000007.1 GCF_019218885.1 Bordetella sp. BOR01
TAGCAAGGTGGACCCACTCCTTCCCATCCCGAACAGGACAGTGAAACGCCTTCGCGCCGATGATAGTGGACTTCCCGTCTGTGAAAGTAGGTCATCGTCAGGCTCTTATGCCCCAAAACCCCAGCACTCTTCGTGCTGGGGTTTTGTCTTTGCGGCTACGCTTTCGACGCGTCGCACGGATTATTACCCCACGTTAATAAAAACAGCCGTTCCCCTGCTATGACTTGCTTGCGGCAGCGCAGGAATTCTAACGGTTTGTTCATTATTCAGACCTATATGCGGGGTGGCGCCGGCTAGAATTGCCCTCGTTCTGGTTACCCCACGGGGTTATTGCCGCGCCTATGCAAGATATCGTCGTCTACCTTCGTAGCCGAGCAAAGTTCGGCGACCAAGTCGTCTCTTTCCCCGCGCTGTATCAATTAAAACAATGGTGGCCACAAGCCAAGCTGCGGGTGGTGGTACAGCATGATGTCGCCAGCTATTATCGACAACTGCCCTGGGTAGATGAGTGCGTTCAGGTCCAGGGGCTGTGCGATGCGCTACGGGCCATCCCCAAGCGGGCCGATCTGGCTGTATGCCTGCACCATACCAGCGAGCGCTATGGCCTGATCAGCCTGCTACGGCAGCCCAGGGCGAGGCTGGGTTTTCGCAACGGCCGGCTGTTCGATTTCGCCTGGACACATGCCTGGCCCAAGAATATCAACGAGTATATTGGCCTGGCTAATTTGTATCTGCTCAATACATATCGGCCGCTACAAGCCGAGACGATAGTGCGTCGTTGTTTCGAGGAAATCGCCGCGTTGGCGCCAGAACGACGACCCTCGGCGGATATTGTGTTGATCCCCGGTGGCGGGGACGGCGATTTCAAGCGATGGGGAATCAATAATTTCGTGGCACTGGCTGATTTACTGAAAGCGCGATTGGGGGGCGGTACACGCTTTAGCTTCGTGCTGGGGCCGGCCGAGTCTGCTGAGCAGGCAATGCTGCAGGCGCTGATGCGGCCAGATTTCGATTTGGTCAGTGGCCGCCCCATTCCGGAACTCGCCGCGCTGATGTTGGATGCCCGCTTGGTAGTGGCCAACGATTGCGGGCCTTCGCATATAGGGCAGGGGGTATGCGTGCCCTACGTGGGTGTTTTCAATGAGTCCAATCCGGAATGGTTCTGGGATCGTCCATACGCAGCCAATGTTTGTCCGCCTCCAGGGCTGAGTGACATCCAGGCTGTGCCCCCCCGGCAGGTGGCCGACGCTTGCTTCAGAGTGTTGCGCGCCCCACCGGTTTACCTATCAGGGCAGCAGGATGCCGATGCGGCGTAGCAGCTTGCTTGTTTCGAATAGCGGCAGCCCCATCACGCCTGTATAGCTGCCGGCCAGGTGGGCAATGAAAGTGCCGGCCAGCCCCTGGATGCCATATGCCCCCGCCTTGCCGTAGGGTTCGCCGCTATCGCAATAGCGTGCAATGTCGTCCGCGCTCAGATCGCACATGCGTACTTCGGAGATCGACACGTCTTCGTACAATCGACCCTGGTGCCACAGCGCCACGGCGGTATGTACCTGATGGCTGGCGCCGGACAGGCGAGCCAGCATGTGCATGGCATCCGTCCGGTCAGCCGGTTTGCCCAATACCGCACCTTGCAGGATAACGGTGGTGTCGGCCGCCAGCACCGGCAAGGGCGCCAATTGCTGCGCGGCCATCCATAGGCGGCCTCGTTCAGCCTTGTCGCGCGCCGTGCGCCGCACGTAATGGGCGGCAGTTTCACCAGCATGCTGCGGCTCGTCTTCCCCCGGTGGTGCGGGCACTTGCAGTACCGTGTGTGCCAGCCCGATCTGGGTAAGCAGCTCGCGGCGGCGCGGGCTGGCCGAGGCCAGGTACAGGCGCGGTGCGCGGGTCAAGAGGTCGGGAGCTTGTGCCATGAGCGGCCTCAGGCGCGGTGATAAGGGTGGTTGGCCAGGATGGCCCAGGCACGGTAGAGCTGTTCCGCCAGAACGACCCGCACCATTGGGTGGGGCAGCGTCAGTGACGACAGGCGGATCTGGCCATCGCAGCCGATTTTCAGGGCATCATCCAGCCCGTCGGGCCCACCCACCAGGAAAACCACATCGCGCCCTCCCGAACGCCATTGTTCGAGCCGTTGCGAGAGTGCCATCGTGGTAAGGTCGCGGCCGCGCTCGTCCAGGGCCAGCCGCAGTGCGCCGGCAGGGATAGAGGCCTCGATGCGGCGGGCTTCCGCAGCCATCATCTGGGTGGGCGTCTTGCCGGTAGTGCGAGGTTCCGGCTTGATTTCCCGTAGCTCCAGTGCGCAATCGGGCGGCAGGCGCTTGGCGTAGTCGTCCCAGGCCGCCTGGACCCAGGCTGGCATCCGATTGCCCACGGCGATGACGATCAGCTTCACGCGGTGTCAGGTGTCTGGGTCGTCGGCATGACTCGAGGCATTCGCGAACGGCGCCGTGCCCGAGCCTGGCAACAGCTTGACGCGTACCGGCTTGTCGCCCCAGATTTCTTCCAGGTTGTAATACTGGCGGATGGCGGGCTGCATGACGTGCACCACGATGTCGCCCAGGTCGACCACCACCCATTCACCGGTATCTTCGCCTTCGACGGTGACGCCGGTCAGTTTGAGTTCCCGGCCACGGTCGGCCACGCTGGAGGCCAATGCGCGGGTCTGGCGGTTCGATGTGGCGCTGGCGATCACGACGCGATCGAACAAGCTGGTGAGATGGGTCGTGTTGAAGACCTTGATGTCTTGCGCCTTCACGTCTTCCAGAGCGTCAATGACGGCACGTTGTAGTTTCTGTATATCCATGTTCGCAAATATAACCCGCCCAGGAGGGCGGTTTGGTGTCGCCAGGCGGCGGAATTTACCGATATAGGCCGTGATCGGCGATGTAGCTGGCCACTTGCGGCGGCAGCAGGCCTGTCGTGGCCTTGCCTTGTGCCAGCCGGTCACGGATATCGGAGGCCGATACCGCCATGGGCGTGAAGGGTAGCTCGGCCAGTACCCGGCCGTGCGTGGCCAGCCAGGCAGCCAATTCGGCGGGGGGGGCGAGCGGCGTGCCCGGGCGGGTGGCGACGGCCAGGTCGACCCGTTCGACGATGGCCTGCCATTGATGCCAGGAGCAGAAATTGGCCAACTGGTCGGTGCCCAGCAGCCACACATAGTTGGCATTGGCGGGCAGGGCACGCAGGGTATCGATGGTGTAGGTGGCGCCGCCGCGTTCGAGTTCGATGGGATTGGCGGCCAATCGGGATTGGCCATCGATAGCCAGTTCAATCATGCGCAACCGATGCCGGGGGGCTGCCCGCAGGGGCGCTCGCTGCCAGGGGTTGGCTGCCGGGATGAATTGAACCTGGGCCAGGTGCAGTTCGTCGAGCGCTGCGCGGGCCAGCGCCAAGTGCGCCAGGTGCACCGGGTCGAAACTGCCGCCGAGCAGGCCGATGCGATTCACGCCCATTCCCGGGGTTGCAGGAAGCCGGCCAATGCAGCCTCGGGAGTGCCTGGAGCCGGCTGCCAATCGTAACGCCACTGCGCCATGGGCGGCATCGACAGCAAGATGGACTCGGTGCGTCCGCCCGACTGCAGGCCGAACAGCGTGCCGCGATCGAAGACGAGGTTGAACTCGACGTAGCGCCCGCGTCGGTAGGCCTGGAAGTCACGTTGTGCCTGTGCGTACGGAGTGTCGCGGCGGCGCTGCACGATGGGCAGGTAGGCGGGCAGGAAGGCATCGCCCACCGAGCGCAGCAGCGCGAACGACGCCTCGAAGCCCGGTTCACTGAGATCGTCGAAGAAGATACCGCCGATGCCGCGCATTTCTTGCCGGTGCTTCAGGTAGAAGTACTCATCGCACCAGCGTTTGTATTGCGGATAGTACGCCGCGCCATGCGGATCGAGCGCAGCCCGGCAGGCCTGGTGGAAATGCCGTGCGTCGTCTTCGAAGGCGTAGCAGGGCGTCAGGTCGAGTCCGCCGCCGAACCAGAAGACTTCGCTTTCGTCGTGCCCGGGGCGCGCGGCTGCCACGAACATGCGTACGTTCATGTGCGCGGTGGGGACGTAGGGGTTGCGGGGGTGCAGCACCAGCGATACCCCCATGGCCTGCCAGGAGCGTCCGGCAAGTTCGGGCCGATGGGCACTGGCCGATGGTGGCAGCCGGGTGCCATGCACGTGGCTGAACAGCACCCCCGCGCGCTCGAGCAACTGGCCGCCTTCGATCAGGCGCGATACGCCGCCACCGCCTTCGGCGCGCTGCCAGCTGTCGGTGCGAAAGGTCTCGCCGCCGGCCTGCTCGAGCGCCTGCACGATGTCCGCCTGCAAGCTCGCAAGGTAGGCGTGTACGGCGGAAACTGGGGCTGCGCTCATCGTTTTACCCGTGGACCTCAAGCCGGCGACTTGTTTTTCTGTTGCGAGGGTTTGAGCGCGCGCCAACCGATATCGGTGCGGTACTGCCGGCCGGCAAATTGAACCGCATCCACCCCGATGTAGGCGCGCTCGCGCGCCATGCGCACGGAATCGCCCAGGGCCGTCACGCACAGTACCCGGCCGCCAGCCGTCTTGAGTTGGCCGTTTTCGCGCCGCGTGCCGGCATGGAAAATTGCGCAGTCTTCGGTATCGGCGGGCAGCGTGGCGATGACGTCGCCGTTGCGCGGCGTACCGGGGTAGTTGTGCGCAGCCAGCACGACGCCCAGTGCGGTGCGGCGATCCCAGATGATGTCGGCCTGGTCGAGCGTGCCTTCGATCGCGTGTTCCAGTGCATCGAGCAGGTCGCTCTTGACTCGCATCATGATGGGCTGGGTTTCAGGGTCGCCCATGCGGCAGTTGAATTCCAGCGTCTTGATCGGGCGGTCGGGATCGTCGCCGGGCGCAATCATGAGTCCGGCATACAGGAAGCCGGTGTAGGGGATGCCGTCGCGCGTCATGCCTTGCACGGTCGGCAGGATGATCTCGCGCATGATCCGATGGTGCAGTTCGGGCGTGATGATGGGGGCCGGCGAATAGGCGCCCATGCCGCCCGTATTGGGGCCGGTGTCGCCGTCTTGCAGGCGTTTGTGGTCCTGGCTGGTGGCCAGCGCCAGCACGTTGCGGCCATCCACCATGACAATGAAGCTGGCCTCTTCGCCCACCAGGCATTCTTCGATCACGACGCGCGCCCCTGCCTGGCCCAGGCTGCCGTCGCCCAGCATGGCGTCCACGGCTGCGTGGGCTTGCTCAAGGTCCGTGGCTACCACTACGCCTTTGCCGGCGGCCAGGCCATCGGCCTTGATGACGATAGGCGCGCCTTGTTGGTCGATATAGGCATGCGCCTTGGCCGGATCAGTGAAGGTTGCGTATTGGGCAGTGGGAATTCCATGGCGCACCATGAAGGCCTTGGCATAGTCCTTGGAGCTTTCCAATTGGGCGGCCGCCTTGGTGGGGCCAAATATCTTGAGCCCGCGTGCGCGGAATACGTCGACGACGCCTGCGGCCAAGGGGGCCTCGGGCCCGACCACCGTCAGGGAAACGTTCTCGCGTAGGACAAAATCGGCCAGTTCTTCAGGACTGGTGAGCGGCACGTTCTGCAGCAGGTCGCCCTGCTCGGTGCCGCCGTTGCCCGGAGCCACATAGACCTTGTGGACGCGGGGGGAGCGGGCCAGGCGCCAAGCCAGGGCATGTTCACGGCCGCCGGAACCGATTACCAGGAGTTTCATGTTTTATTGCTTCTTAAAGTGGCCATGGCGTTGTGTCGCAGCACGCATGGCACGAGGGGCGGCACGGCGAGCCCACCGTGCCGCAGAGGTCATTGCGCTTCGTCGAATACGACGGTGGTATAGACTTCTTGAACGTCGTCCAGACCTTCCAGGGCGTCGAGCAGCTTTTGCATTTTCACGGCGTCTTCGCCGGTGAGTTCGGTTTCGTTCTGGGGCTTCATGATGATGCCCTCGATCTCGGCCTTCAAGCCAGCGGCCTCGAATGCCTTGCGTACCGCGGCGTAGTCGGTCGGTGCGCAGACGACTTCGATGACGCCTTCGTCATCGGTGGCGACGTCTTCGGCGCCGGCTTCCAACGCGGCTTCCATCACGGTGTCTTCGGGAGTACCGGGAGCGAACACGAACTGGCCGCAATGCTTGAACATGAAAGCCACCGAGCCTTCCTGGCCCAGGTTGCCGCCATTCTTGGCGAAGGCGTGCCGTACTTCGGCCACAGTGCGGGTTCGATTATCGGTCATGCAATCGACAACGACCGCCGCACCGCCGATGCCATAGCCCTCGTAGCGGACTTCCTCATAGTTGGCGCCATCGGCACCGCCCGCGCCGCGCTGGATGGCGCGTTGGACGTTGTCCTTGGGCATATTGGCGTCGGTAGCCTTGTCCCAGGCCATGCGCAGGCGTGGGTTGCTGTCCGGGTCGGGCCCGCCGGCCCGCGCCGCGACGGTGATCTCACGAATGATTTTGGTCCAGAGCTTGCCCCGCTTGGCGTCCTGACGCCCCTTGCGGTGCTGGATATTGGCCCATTTGCTGTGTCCAGCCATGATGTCCCAGAAGGTGATATAGGCAAAAAAGCCATTTTACCGTGGTTGGACCAGCCTGCCCCCGGGGGGTGCGCGTTGATGCGCACAAGTCGTGGCGCACGCAATACACTTGTGGCACCATTTTTGCATCGCCCGGAGAGCCACCATGCCCGATCCCATCATCGTTGCCCAGAACGCCCAGACTCAACTGGCCTTGCTGCCGGCATTGGCCAACCGCCACGGGTGCATTACCGGTGCCACCGGCACAGGCAAGACAGTAACGTTACAAGTGCTGGCCGAGGCGTTTTCGCGTATCGGCACGCCGGTGTTCATGGCTGACGTCAAGGGCGACCTGACCGGCATTTCCCAGCCTGGCGCCTCGTCGCCCAAGCTGCAAGAGCGTCTGAAGGCGATCGGCGTGCCCGAGCCCACTTGGGGCGCCAGCCCGGCGGTGCTGTGGGACGTATTCGGCGAGCAAGGGCTGCCTGTGCGGGCCACGGTATCCGATATGGGGCCGCTGCTGCTGTCGCGCATGCTCGAACTCAACGACACCCAGGAAGGGGTGCTGACCTTGGTGTTTCGTGTCGCCGACGATGAAGGCCAGTTGTTGCTGGACTTGAAAGACTTGCGGGCCATGCTGCAAAACGTGGCCGATCGGGCCGCCGAACTCAAGACCCGCTATGGCAATGTATCTTCGGCGTCGGTCGGCGCCATTCAGCGCAGCCTGCTGACCTTGGAATCCCAAGGGGCGCAGCAGTTCTTCGGCGAGCCGATGCTCGACGTCAGCGACCTGATGCGTACTGATGCGCAGGGTCGCGGCTTCGTCAGCATCCTGGCCGCCGATCGCCTGATGCAATCCCCACGCCTGTACGGTGTGTTCTTGCTGTGGCTGCTGGCCGACCTGTACGAAAAACTGCCCGAAGTCGGCGACCGCGAGCAGCCCAAGCTGGTGTTCTTTTTCGACGAAGCGCACCTGCTGTTCGACGATGCACCCAAGGCTTTGCTGGACAAGATCGAGCAGGTCGTGCGCCTGGTGCGCTCCAAGGGGGTGGGAGTGTATTTCGTTACGCAGAATCCCCTGGACATCCCGGACTCGGTGCTGGGCCAGTTGGGCAACCGAGTCCAACATGCGCTGCGGGCCTTCACGCCGCGCGATCAGAAGGCTGTCAAGACCGCGGCGCAGACCATGCGCCCGAATCCCGGCCTGGACATCGAGGCCGCCATTACGGAATTGGGGGTGGGCGAGGCGCTGGTCTCGCTGCTGGATGCCAAGGGCCGGCCCGCGCCCACCGAGCGGGCCTGGATCCTGCCGCCAGGCAGCCGCATCGGCCCAGCCACGGATGCCGAGCGCCAGGCATTGCGGCAGGATCCGACGATGGCGGGCAAATATGCGCAGGCCATCGACCGGGAATCCGCTTATGAAGTGCTCACCGCCAGGGCCAGCGCCGAAGCGCCGGATGCGGGTGCGCCCGCCGGCCGGTCCAAAGATACGACCGGTTCGTCGAAAGACACTGCCGGCCAAGGCGAGTCCGGCGGTGTGATGGACGGGCTGAACGACGTGTTGTTCGGTTCTACGGGCCCGCGCGGCGGCCGGCGTGATGGCGTGGTGCAGTCCGTGGTCAAGAGTACCGCGCGTACGCTGGCGCGCCAGCTCGTGCGCGGCATGCTGGGCTCGTTGCTGGGTTCGCGGCGGCGCTAGGGCTCAGGCCGCCACGAAAGCGCTGACATCGTCCAGCGTCGCGGCAAAGCGCCGGATCATATCGCGCACCTGGCCCGGCTGGATGATCAGGGGCGGGCAGAACGCCACGGTGTCCTGGATGCCGCGCACGATCAGGCCGTGCGCATGGGCACGCTCGTAGGCGTAGACGCCAGCCTTGCCCAGGGGGTCGAACGGGCGGCGGCTTTCTTTGTCGGCCACCAGTTCGACGCCGGCGATCAGGCCCAGGCCGCGTACCTCGCCCACCAATGGGTGGTTGGCCAGGGCGCGCAGTTCTTGCTGCATCAAGTGACCCATCTCGGCCGCGTGTTCGATCAGCCCGCGTTCGTCGATGATTTTCAGGTTTTCCAGCGCCACGGCGGTGGCCACCGGGTGGCCGCTGGCAGTGTAACCATGGCCGAATGTGCCCAGCCGCCCGCTGTGGGTGGCAATCGCATCGGCCACCTTGGCATTGAGCAGCACTGCGCCCAGCGGTTGATACGAGGACGTGATCTGCTTGGACAGCACCATGATGTCCGGATCGATACCCAGCACATCGCAACCAAAGCGCTGGCCCAATCGCCCAAAGCCGGTAATGACCTCGTCGGCGATGATCAGCACATCGTATTTGCGGCATACCGCCTGCACTTTTTGCCAATACGTGCGGGGCGGCACGATGACACCGCCGGCGCCCATGAGCGGTTCGCCGATGAAGGCCGCGATGGTTTCCGACCCTTCGCGCACGATCAGTGCTTCCAGTTCGTTGGCCAGGCGGGTGGCGTAGTCTTCCTCGGACTCGCCGGGCAGGCCGTTGCGATAATGATGCGGGCATGCCGTGTGCAGCATGCGCGCCAGGGGCAGGTCGAAGTCTTTGTGATTGCCTGCCAGACCGGTCAGGCTGGCCGAGGCCACCGTGACGCCGTGGTAGCCGCGCTGACGGGCAATGATTTTCTTTTTGTCGGGCCGGCCCAGCGCATTGTTGTAGTACCACACCAGCTTGATGACCGTGTCGTTGGCTTCCGATCCCGAGTTGGTGAAGAACGCCTTGGCCATGCGTCCGTCGGTGTAGCCTATTAGTCGTTCAGCCAGTTCGATCGCCGGCGTGTGCGATTTATGCGTAAACGTGTGGTAGTAGGGCAGCTTCTGCAGTTGGCGCGTGGCGGCGTCCACCAGCCGCTGTTCGCCAAAACCCAGCGCCACGCTCCACAGGCCGGCCATGCCTTCCAGATATTGGCGACCCTGATCATCGTAAACATAGATGCCTTCGCCGCGCTCGATCACGATCGGGCCGGTGCGCTGGTGCGCGACAGCATTGGTGTAGGGGTGCAATTGATATTGCACGTCGCGCAACTGAGTTTCGTTCAGGGATGTCATGGGCGTGGCCTGGCTAGAGGGAGGCGGCGATGGGCCGCCGCCGGTTCAGCCTGTTATATCATCATCGGATCATGTCGTGCGCCGCCCGCCGGCTGCGCCACCATCCTGCCCAATCATCCGACCCGAACCTGCCTGCCATGAAGATTGTCTTTGCCTCCAGCCACGAAATCACGCCGCATGAATGGATAGACCCTCTCGAGGCCGCCCTGCCGGGTGCCAAGGTTGTGCTGTGGCGGCCCGATCTGCCCGTGCAGGACGCAGATGTTGCCGTGGTATGGGGGCCGCCGGCGGCGCTCTTCGAGCGTGAACGTAAATTACGCGCGGTTTTCAACCTGGGCGCGGGTGTCGATGCCTTGTTCAGGCTGCCCACCCTGCCGCCCGACCTGCCGATCGTGCGGCTGGAAGACGCCGGCATGGCCGTGCAAATGGCCGAGTACGCGGTATGGGCCGTGGTGCGCGCCAGCCGGCAACTGGATGATTATGCTGCGCAGCAACAGGCGGGGGTATGGCAAGCTTTGCCGGAGCTCGACCGCACGCAATGGCCGATCGGGGTACTGGGAACCGGGGTGATGGGTACGCGCGTGGCGCAAACGCTCGCGGCGCTGGATTATCCGGTGGCGGGGTGGTCGCGTAGCGGCAAGGTGCCGTCCGGCGTGCAGGGTTTTGCCGGTGTGGGGCGTCTGCCGGCGTTCCTGGCGCGTACTCGCGTGCTGATCAATACCTTGCCCCTGACCGACGAAACCCGCGACATTCTGCGCCGCGATACGCTACAGCAGTTGTTACCCCAGTCATACCTGGTGAACATGGGGCGCGGCGAGCACCTGGTTGAAGAAGACCTGCTGGCTTTGCTGAAATCCGGCCACCTGCGCGGCGCCACGCTGGATGTCTTTCGCCAGGAACCGCTGCCCAAGGGGCATCCATTCTGGAGCCATCCGCGCGTGACCCTGACCCCTCATGTGGCAGCCCTGAGCCTGCGGCGCGAGACCATTGCGCAGGTGGCCGACAAGATCGGCCGTTTCATGCGTGGCGAACCGCTTACCGGCATGGTGGCGCGCGACCGCGGATACTAGGGCCAGCGGGTTCCGTTCAGCCGCAAGGCCCCTCCAGGCTGAGCGGCCGGCGGGCCTTGATCTGCGACAAGGCGAAAGTGCAGGACTGACTCCTACACTGCCGCATGGAAACGCGTACCTCTGCCCTAGACCTGGTGGCCCCCGCTGGCAGCCTTGTTGCCCTGAAGGCCGCCCTGAACGCCGGCGCCGACGCCGTGTACCTGGGCCTGAAAAATGCCACGAACGCTCGCAACTTCGCTGGCCTGAACTTCACCGAATCCGACGTCCGCGCCGGCGTCGAACTGGCCCACGCCATGGGGCGCCAGGTGCTGTTCGCCATCAATACCTTTCCGCAGGCAGGCCGTACCCACGAATGGCGCGCCGCGGTTGATGCCGCCCACGCGTTGCAGGCCGATGCGGTCATCATGGCCGATCCCGGCCTGATGGCCTACACCCGCGATCGCTACCCGGGCTTGCGCCTGCATATGTCCGTGCAAGGCTCGGCCACGCATGTCGATGCAATCGAACTGATGCGCGAGCACTTCGGCATCAGCCGCGTGGTGCTGCCGCGCGTACTCACCATGGCCGAGATCGGCAAGATCTGTGCGCAGACCTCGGTCGAGATCGAGGTCTTCGGTTTCGGCAGCTTGTGTGTCATGGCAGAAGGCCGCTGCTTGCTGTCGTCGTACGCCACCGGCGATTCGCCCAATAACAAGGGAGTGTGTTCGCCGGCACATGCGGTGCGCTGGTATGAAACCGATACCGGCCTGGACGCACGCCTGAACGGAATCCTGATCGATCGCTATGCAGAAGGCGAGCCTGCCGCGTATCCCACCTTGTGCAAGGGCCGCTTCGAGGTCGAAGGCAAGGCCGACTATGCCATCGAAGAGCCCGCCAGCCTCAATGCATTGGGCTTGCTGCCCGCCATCCACGCCATGGGTGTGTCCGCCGTAAAAATCGAAGGGCGCCAGCGTAGCCCCGCCTATGTCAGCCAGGTGGTTGCCACACTGCGCGCGGCCCTGGACGCCGTGCAGGCCGATGCGGCGCGCTATTCGGTCAAGCCTGACTGGATGACCGCACTGGCAAGCCAAGCTGAAGGGTCCCAAGTCACCCAAGGCGCCTTCGATCGCCCCTGGAAATAATCCAATGTCTTACCAAATTTCGTTGGGCCCATTGTTGTACTACTGGCCCCGGCGCACCGTGCTGGATTTCTACGCAGCCGCCATCGATAGTCCGGTCGATATCATCTATCTGGGGGAAACCGTCTGCAGCCGCCGCCACGAACTGCGCGCCACCGACTGGCTGGATCTTGCTCGCGCCCTGCGTGATGCCGGCAAGACTGTCGTGTTGTCCAGCCAGACACTCATCGAGACCAGCGCCGACGCGCATGCGCTACGGCGCCTGTGCGAACACGACGATTTCATGCTCGAGGCCGGCGAAGTCGGGGCCTTGCGCCACATGACGGGCCGTCATTTCGTGGCGGGCCCGCATATCAACGCCTACCATGGCGATACGCTGGCGTGGCTTGCTTCGCAGGGTGCCATGCGGTTTGTGGCCTCGGTTGAAATGGACCGCGATACCTTGCAATATCTGCTACAAGACCGGCCGGCTGGCTTGCAGGCGGAAGTCATGGTGTGGGGGCGCTTGCCGTTGGCCTTTTCTGCTCGCTGCTTTACCGCGCGCCATTTTCGCCTGAAGAAAGACGCCTGCGAGTTTCGCTGTATCGATTACCCCGATGGCATGAACATGCGTACGCGCGAAGGCCAGGAATTCCTTGCTCTCAACGGCATCCAGACCCAATCGGCTGCCTGTCTCGACCTGCTTGAACACACGGACGATCTGGTTGCCATGGGCGTCGACGTATTGCGTGTCAGCCCGCAGTCGCAAAATACTTTGCAGGCTGTGCTTGCATTGGATCAGATACGCCAAGGGCAGGGGTACGACCCGGTGTCGCCGCCTGCGGACATCGGCCGCTGCAATGGATACTGGCATGGCCGCGCTGGCATTGACTACCTGGAAACTTCTACATGAATCGATTTTCCGCCGTTCTCGCACGTCTTGATCGCGTGCTGCCCGCGCCCCTGGTTTCGGCGCACTTTGCCTTGGGCCTGGAAATCGCAAGATACTTGAAGTGGCTGCTGCCTCCCGTGGAAATCGAAGGCAAGCGCTTTGCCATCAAGGTCGACGACTTGGGCCTGCGCAGTTGCTTCACTTGTCGGCGGGGTCGCTTCCGGCCACTATGGACGACCGAGGTCGACCTGCAACTGGGCGCCTCTCTGGGTGATTTCTTGGCCTTGGTGCGCGGAACCTCAGATGCGGATACCTTGTTCTTTCAGCGCCGCCTGCGCATTGCTGGCGATACCGAACTGGGATTGATTGTCAAGAACTGGCTTGATGCCACCGAACGGCCCAGTTGGCTGCGACCAACCGGCTTGACACTGTAGCCATGTCCAGTCCGACCTTGCCTTTGGTTTACTCTTGCTCGGGTTGTTCGAGCGTGGCTCAGTTGGCCAACTATCTGGCCGTGCGGCTCGACCACGAGAGCGTGGCCGAAATGTCATGTATCAGTGGTGTGGGCGGGGGTGTGCCGCTGCTGGTAAAGCGGGCTCGCAGCGGGCGGCCCATTCTGGCCTTGGATGGTTGCGTACTGGCTTGTGTCAAGGCCTGCCTGGAAAAAGTGGGCGTTGAGCCGACCCGCCATATGGTGCTGAATCAGTTTGGTGCTACCAAGCGGTATCACCAGGAAAGTACGGAAGCAGAGCGGACTGTGGTTTGGCAAGCTGTGTTCATCATGGCGCAGCAGATGGGCGAAGTGGCCAGCACACAGCCGTAGGCGAGCTTGGGGCAGGCTGCCACCTGCCAGTGGGGCGCAGCCTGGCGGGGACGCGGATTCAAGTGAATGCGAGCTGCGTGTCCGTGCCTGCCTCGGGCTGGGTAGGTGGCATGACACCGTGCAACAGATAGTCGATCAGTTCACGTACGGGACGGATGGCATCACCGAAGGGCAGTTTGGAACCGCCGCGGAAGAACAGGCCCTTGTCGACTTCGCCACGCACGGCAGCTGCCAGCTTCAAGTCGATGCAGAATTGTCCGAATCGTGCCAGGCCGTCGCGCAAGCCGCATTGCGTCAGGCAGTCCATGCGCTGGGTGCAGCGGCGGGGATCGGCGCGTGCATTGTCTTGCAGCTTTTTTTCCTGGCGCAGGTAGCGGGTAAGCCATGGCGTAGCCACGGCGCGGGCCGGCAGGCCTGCCACGCTGATGAACTCCTTCAACTGGGTGGGGTCGGCGCCGATCAGGACTTGCTTGAAATTCGGGTGTGCATCGCCTTCTTTGGTAACGGCGAAGGCGGTGCCGACCTGCACGGCGTCGGCGCCATTGGCGAGCCAATGCCTGACCTTGTCATGGCTGCCTACACCGCCAGCCACGATGAGCTTGGGTGCATCTCGGTTCAGGCCGAGTTCGTCGAACAGTGCGCGGCATTCTGCCAGTACGCGACTGAAGCTGAAGCGATCGTCGCCAAGTTCGGACAATTTGGTGGCGCCCAGATGGCCACCCGCATGGGCCGGGTGTTCGATGACGATGGCAGAGGCCAGGCGGCCCTTCTTGAGCCATTTCTTGATCACGATGCCCACGCCGCGTGCTTCCGAAAGGATGGGGATCAGGGCGACCTTGTTGTGGTCGGCCGTCATTTCGGGCAGGTCCAGCGGCAGGCCGGCGCCCATGACGATGGCATCGGCGCCGCTTTCGCAGGCCTGTTTCACCAGGGCGGCGTGATCGCGCACTGCCTTCATGACGTTGACGGCTATCAGGCCACGGCCGCCGGAGATTTTTCTTGCGGCGCGGATTTCACGGTCGAGCGCGACACAATTGGCGTGATCGATGGCCAGGCGGTCGCGGCACTTGATGGTTTGCTCGAGCAGATCGGGGTGATGATGGCGAAGGTCGACGCTGGCGATGGTGCCAACGGCGTTTTCGCTTGCGACTGCGCCGGCCAGACGGTGTGCCGAGATGCCGACGCCCATGCCGCCTTGGACAATGGGGAGCAGGTCACGGCCGGCGAGAGTCAGTGTTTTGAACCACATGGATACAGAATCCCTAATTTGGGCGATTGCGCAACAGTAGGCGATGAGGCAATGCTGCGTATTGCGCGATGTCAACTAGCGATAAGCGAAGCAGGAGAAGAGCGCCTGCAGCTCGGCCAGGGTGGTAGCGCTGAGCACGGCCGAAGGTGGGGCTTCGGGTGAGGCGCGATGGTTCTGCACGGCGTAATGGCGTACACCGCGTCGGGCCAGGTCGCGGGCAAGATCGACAAGCGCGGGTTCGGTCAGCCAGCGTGGACTCCAGGTGGTGCGGCATTCGAACGGGATGCCGCTGGCCAGCAGCGATTCCAGGCAGGCCTGGGTGGCTGCATAAGTATCGGGGCGTCCGGTCAGGGCGTCGTGGCCTGCGGCATCGGCCTTGACGTCGAAGCCGACCCAATCAAGGTGGGCAAGCAGGTCGTGCAAGCGTGATGGATAGATGCCGGCGGTATGCAGGGCCACGCGGAACCCCAGCGCCCTGACCGCGCGTACCATCTGCGGCAGGCGCGGTTCGCTCAGGGGTTCGCCCCCCGAAAACACCACCGCATCGAGCAGGCCTCGCCGTCCGTTCAGGAATTCGAGGACGGCCTTCCAGTCGTAGTGGCCGCTGCGCCGTTGCAGGTGCGGATTGTGGCAATAGCTGCAGCGCCATGGACAGCCGGAAATGAAGACCACGGCGGCCAGCATACCCGGCCAGTCGACACTGGAATAAGGCACGATGCCGCCGATGGCGGGTTCACCGCGCGGCACGGACGGCACCGCGGCGGGTGCCGCCGTGCGCCTGGAGGCTGTTTCGGGAACGTCAGGCGGCGCGTCGTTCGGTGAAGAAGCGGCGTTCATTGAATTCGCCTTGTTTTCCTGTGTTGAATGACGTGACCGGACGGTGATAGCCCATGACGCGGGTCCAGATCTCGCAGCGTACGCGCTGGCTGTCGTCGAGTTGGATGTCGGTGCGGGTGGGGGCGGTGGTAAGAGATTGCATAGCGGCTCCTGGGTTGAGGGAATGGCCCGGCCCGACGATGCCAGGCCGGCTGTGCCGGGCGCGGGGCGCCTAGCTGTTGCTGCATGCCTGTTGCCGGGATAGCAATTCGGCATCGCATCTGGGGCAGAACTCGTGCCGGCCTGACAAATAGCCATGGGTGGGGCAGATCGAGAACGTGGGCGTGATCGTGATGTAGGGCAGCCGGAAATTCTCGAGCGCCCGGCGTACCAGTTGGCGGCAGGTGGCGGCGGAAGAGACGGCCTCGTTCATGTACAGGTGCAGGACGGTGCCGCCGGTGTACTTGCTTTGCAGGGTTTCCTGCATGGCCAGCGCCTCGAAGGGGTCGTCGGTGTGGCCCACGGGCAACTGGCTGGAATTGGTGTAGTAGGGCTGGGCGTCGGTTCCAGCTTGCAGGATATCGGGCCAGCGCTTGCGGTCTTCGCGGGCAAAGCGGTACGTGGTGCCTTCAGCCGGCGTGGCCTCCAGGTTATACAGGTGGCCGGTGGATTCCTGGAATTCGGTCATGCGGGCCCGCACGTGATCAAGCAGCCGCACGGCCAGCGCGTGGCCCTGCGGCGCGGTGATGTCGTAGGCATCGCCGCTGAAGTTGCGTACCATTTCGTTGATGCCGTTCACGCCCAGTGTGCTGAAATGGTTGCGCAACGTACCCAGGTAACGCCGGGTATATGGGTACAGGCCCTGGTCGATATAGCGCTGCACCACCTTGCGCTTGACTTCGAGAACGTCGCGACCCAGTTCCAGCAGCGCATTCAGTTGCTGCAGAAGCGCGGTTTCGTCGCCGGCGTGGCGGTAGCCAAGGCGGGCGCAGTTGATCGTGACCACGCCCACCGAGCCGGTTTGCTCGGCGGAACCGAACAGACCGTTGCCGCGCTTGAGGAGTTCGCGCAGATCAAGCTGCAGCCGGCAGCACATCGATCGAACCATGTGCGGCTCGAGGTCGGAATTGAGGAAATTCTGGAAGTACGGCAGCCCGTACTTGGCGGTCATGTCGAACAGCAGTTCGGTATTGGGGTGGTTCCAGTCGAAATCGGCGGTGATGTTGTAGGTGGGAATGGGGAACGTGAATACCCGGCCCTTGGCGTCGCCGGCCATCATGACTTCGATGTAGGCGCGGTTGATCATGTCCATTTCGACCTGCAGGTCACCGTAGCTGAACGGCATTTCCTGGCCGCCGATATACGGGATCTGCTCGCGCAGGTCGGCCGGGCAGGTAAGGTCGAAGGTCAGGTTGGTAAAAGGCGTCTGGGTACCCCAGCGGCTGGGCACGTTGAGGTTGTAGATGAGCTCTTGCATTGCCTGCTTGACCTCGGCATAGCTCATGCTGTCGCAGCGCACGAAGGGCGCCATGTAGGTGTCGAACGAACTGAATGCCTGGGCGCCGGCCCATTCGTTTTGCAGGGTACCCAGGAAGTTGACGATTTGCCCGATGGCGGCCGACATATGGCGTGGCGGGGTGGCCTCGACCTTGCCGGGGATGCCATTGAAGCCTTCGGTGAGCAGTTGCCGCAACGACCAGCCGGCGCAGTACCCGCTGAGCATGTCCAGATCGTGGATATGGATGTCGCCGTCGCGGTGGGCCTGGCCGGCCGCGGGGGCGTAGACGTGGGACAGCCAGTAGTTGGCGGTGACCTTGCCGGCCACGTTCAGGATCAGGCCGCCCAGGCTGTACCCCTGGTTGGCGTTGGCGTTGACGCGCCAGTCGCGCTGGTCCAGGTATTCTTCCATGGAGCTTTCGACGTCGACCAGCGTGTGCTGCAGGGAGCGCAGGCGGGCGTGGCGTTCGCGGTACACGATGTAGGCGCGCGCCGTCTGCCAGCAGCCGGCTTCGACCAGTGCGTCTTCGACCTGGTTCTGGATGGCCTCGATGCCAGGGCAGGGATAACCGGCAAGGCGCGCGGCCACCCGCGCGCCCAGTATCTCGGCGGCGGCGGGATCGACTTCGCCGGTGGCTTGGCCGGCCGCGGCGATGGCGTGGACGACCTTGGCGCCGTCGAAATCGACGATGCGGCCGTCGCGCTTGAGGATTTGCTGGGGCATCATGGCGGGATACTTCATGTAGTGTTGGTCTGGGTAGACTACTACTACATCATGTGGTCTGAAAGGCGTGGCGGTGAGTAATGCCTGGCTGATTGATGCAACGCAACTGCGGCATTCATCTGCATTAATTTTGCGTTTGATCAAGATGCCGGGCCGTCGAGCTTTGCATAATCACTTCATGCAATCCCCCCCTTCGTTCTCGCGCGAGATCCTGGCCCGGCTCGACAAAAACGGCCCGCGCTATACCTCTTACCCCACCGCCGATCGCTACGACACCGGCTTCGGGCCAGCGCAATACCGCGAGGCGCTGATCCGTCGCGCGCAAGGTTCTGCCCAGGACGGCCCCCGGCCGTTGTCGCTGTACGTGCATATCCCTTTTTGCGAGTCGCTGTGCTACTACTGCGCCTGCAACAAGGTCATCACGCGTCACCACGAGCGCGCCGTACGCTACCTGGACGCCCTGCAGCGTGAAATGGCCCTGCACGCGGGCCTGATCGGCAATGACGAACCCGTGTCGCAACTGCACTTTGGCGGGGGAACGCCCACTTTCTTGTCTGACGAAGAGCTCGGGGGCCTGATGGCGGCATTGCGCAGCCATTTCCGCTTGTTGCCCGATGCCGAGGTCTCGATCGAGGTCGACCCGCGTACCGTGTCGGCCGAACGCCTGGCGCAGCTGGCCCGGCTGGGCTTCAACCGCCTGAGCCTGGGCGTCCAGGACTTCGATCCGGCGGTGCAGCGCGCCGTGCATCGCATCCAGTCGTACGAAAGCGTGCGCGACCTGATGCACAGCGCCCGGGCGCTGGGGTTCGCCTCGGTCAACATGGACCTGATCTACGGCCTGCCTTTGCAGACGCCGGAGTCATTCGCCCGCATGCTGGACCAGGTCTGTGGCCTGCGACCCGATCGCATCGCCCTGTATGGCTACGCCCACTTGCCGGAACGCTTCAAGCCGCAGCGCCGCATCGTGTCGGCCGAACTGCCCGACGGCGAGACGCGCGTCGCATTGCTGGGCACGGCCATCGCGCGCTTCCTGGATGCCGGCTACGACTATATCGGCATGGACCATTTTGCATTGCACGACGATGCCTTGGCCCGCGCCAAGCGCGAGGGGTGCCTGCATCGCAATTTCCAGGGCTACAGCACCCAGCCCGACTGCGACCTGATCGCCCTGGGAGTATCGGCCATCGGGCGGGTGGGTGCTGCCTACGGCCAGAACGCCAAGACACTGGACGACTACTACGCGCGCATCGAGCAAGACGAGTTCGCGGTCGAGCGCGGCCTGGCCATGAGCGCCGACGACCAACTGCGCCGCGACGTCATCATGGCCATCATGTGCCAGGGTGGCCTGGAATTCGATTCCATCGAGCAGGCGCACGGCATCGCGTTCGACGCTTATTTTTCTGCCGAACTCGAAGCGCTGCAGGACCTGGCCGGCATGGGACTGGTGCAGCGCGAACCGGGCGCATTGCACGTTACCGGACTGGGTTGGTATTTCGTGCGTGCGGTAGCCATGATATTTGACCGCCATCTGCGTGAGCGCCGTACCCAGGCGCAGTATTCGCGCATCGTCTAGATTGCCGCCTTCGCGCGGCTGCCGGGGTGGCGGGCACGCGACACAAGGAACAAGCCGGCTGTCACGATCAGCGCCATGCCGGCGATGGCCAGCAGGTCTGGCGGACGGCCGAACACAAAGGTACTGAAGGCCACGGCCATCAGCAGGTGGCAATAATTGAATGGCGCCAGGGTCGAGGCGGGCACGCGCCGGAATGCGGCGATCAGCAATACCTGGCCCAACCCATTCGTGATGCCCAGCAGCACGATCACCACGCTGTCACGCAGGTCGGGCCAGGGGGCGGGCAGGAAGAACGGCGCCGGCACCGCCGTGATGACGAGGCACACGAAGGCGGTATACGCGTATTGCACATGGCTGGGCACGCGCCCCGACAGCTTGCGGGTCAGCACCTGGAAAAGCGCATAGCTGACCGCCGATACCGCCATCAAGACCGTGCCCAGCCATGGCAGGCTGTTGCCCGGCCGAACGATCAGCAGCATGCCGGCACAACCCAGCGCCACGGCGGCCCATTGCGTGGCGCCGACGCGCTCGCGCAGCAGCCAGGGCGACAGGGCCACCACGATAAGGGGCGACGTGAAATAGATGGCGGTGGCTTCTGACAGGGGCATCCAGATCAGGGCCGTCATGAAGCACGTGCCCACGGTGCCCAGCATCAGTCCGCGCAACAGCAGCAGCCCCTTGTCGGGCGTGGCCGGCAGGCGGGGCAATCCGTGGCGCAGCACCAGGCATATGGCGATGGTGGCAACTGCCAGGTAGCGCATGACATTCAGGAAGGGCGCGGGATACAGCGTCAATAGGTGCTTGACCGCGGCATCGAAGCTGGCGAACAGCACCAGCGCCGCCAGGTACAAGGCGATGCCGGACCGGGGCGAGGATGGCGGGCCGGGCAGGTCGGCGGCAAGGTGGGGAGGCATGGCTAGTGCGACACAGCCTGGGCCATGCCCTGCAGGAACGCATCCAGGGCGGGGCCGATCGCTTCGATCAGATAGCCGCCTTCTTGCACGACCACCGTGGGCAAGCCCAGCCCGTTGACCCGCTCGCCAATGTGCCGGTAGGCGTCGAGGTCCAGTGCGAGCACGCTGATAGGGTCGTCTTTGTGGGTATCGAATCCCAAGGGTAGCACCAGCGCGCGCGGCCGGTAGTCGCGCAGCGCCACCAAAGCGCTGTCCAGGGCTTCCAGGAAGGTTTCGCCGGGACAACCGTGAGCCAGCGGGAAATTCAGGTTGTAGCCATGGCCGCTACCGTAGCCGCGCTCATGGGCATGGCCGGTATAGAAGGGGTAGTACCCGGTAGGATCGGCGTGCAGCGACAAGGTCATGACATCGGGGCGCTGATAAAAGATCTGTTGCGTGCCATCGCCATGATGGGCATCGACGTCCAGGATGGCGATCTTGCCGTATGTCTGCAGCAGGCGCTGGGCTGCGGCAGCGCTGCTGTTCAGGTAGCAGAAACCACTGGCGCGGTCACGGTGGGCGTGGTGGCCCGAGGGTCGGCACAGGGCATAGGCCATGCCCTGGTTCTGCGCGACCCAGTCGGCCGCGGCGACGGCGCTATGGGTCGAGCGCAGGGCCGAGCGCCAGGTGTGCGGGCCGATGGGGCAAGATAGATCGCCAAGATAATAGCCAGCCTGCGCCACGATACAACCCGACGGGCAGGGGCCGCGTTCGGCCTGCTCGGGGCGGCCACTGTAGTAGGGAGCCAGGTTGGGTAGTACCTCGTCGCCCGGGTCCATGCCCTGGGCGCGCAGGGCCAGCCAGCGCGTATAGGCATGCTCCAGGAAGTCCAGGTAGTCGGGGCTGTGCACGCCGTGCAGCGGGCCGCGCCCATAGTCGGGCGGCGCCTGCACCTGCACGCCGCGGGCAGCCAGCGTCGCGCGCAGCGTCTGGGCGCGGGCCGGCGTGTCCGTGGGTGCGCACAGGCGGCCCAGCCGCATGAACTGCTGCGGCGCATGCAGCATCTGTTCTTCGCAAAAAAACGCCTTCATGAGGATCCTCGCTGTGGCTAGGCTTGCTTGAGCTCGATTTCCACGAAGACGAATTCCGTGCTGTTCGGGTTGATGACGTTGTGTTCGACGCCCATGGGGCGGTAGTAAGAGATGCCTGTGCGCAGCGCGCTGGAGACCTGTCCTTCGGCTGTCTCGAGCAGCAGTGGCCCGGTGGTCTGGGGCACCACGACGTAGGGCATGCCGTGGCGGTGCCAGCCGGTTTCGCCGCCGGGCGGGAATCGCCATTCGGTCACCCTGACATGTTCATTGTCGATCTGTACCGTGGGCACTGCGCCGGGGCGGTTCATGAGGCTGTCTCCTTGTGATGGGGCGAGGGTCATGCGGGCAGGACCTGGGCCAGGATGTCCATGGCTTCGCTCATGGTGTCCTCGGCAATAGTCAGCGGGAACAGGAAGCGGATAACATTGCCGTCCACCCCGCAGCTCAGCAGCAGCAGGTTCTTTTCGAGCGCGCGCGCCTGGATCCTACTCGTATAGTCGGGATGCGGGCCGCCATCGGCGGGATGACGGAATTCGGCTGCCACCATGGCTCCCAGCCCACGTACATCGGCCAGTTCGGGCACGCGCGGGCGCAGCGCTTCAAGATGGCGGCGCAGTCGTTCGCCCTGGACTGCGCCACGCGCCGGAAGCCCGCCGGCCTGCATCAGCCGCACGACTTCCAGGGCTGCCGCCACGGCCAGCGGATTGCCGGCGTAGGTACCACCCAGTCCGCCCGGAGCAGGCGCGTCCATGACTTCGGCGCGTCCGCACACGGCTGACAGCGGCATGCCGCCCGCCAGGCCCTTGGCCATTGCGGTAAGGTCTGCTGCGACGCCGTAGTGTTCCATCGCGAACATCTTGCCGGTGCGGCCAAAGCCGGTCTGGACTTCGTCGGCGATCAGCAGGATGCCGTGCTCGCTGCACAGCGCGCGCAGCGCCTGCATGAAGTCGGGCGGGCAGATATTGAAGCCGCCTTCGCCTTGTACGGGCTCGATGACGATGGCGGCCACGCGGCGCGGGTCGACATTGGTCTTGAACAGCTTTTGCAGGCCGGCCAGCGCGTTGGCTACTGAAACGCCATGCGCTGGATCGGGGTAGGGCGCGTGGTAGATATCGGCGGGAAACGGGCCGAAGCCCACCTTGTAGGGCACTACCTTGCCGGTCAGCGCCATGCCCAGCAACGTGCGGCCATGAAACGCGGCGCTGAAGGCGATCAGCGCCGAGCGTCCGGTGGCGCTGCGGGCAATCTTGACGGCATTCTCGACTGCCTCGGCGCCCGTGGTGAAGAGCGCGGTCTTCTTGGGAAAATCGCCTGGCACCAATTGGTTGATCTGCTCGGCCAGCTCGATATAGCTGGCATAGGGCACGATCTGGTAGGCAGTATGGGTGAAGCGCTTGAGCTGCGCTTCGATGGCCTGGACCAGGCGGGGGTGGCGATGGCCCGTATTCAGCACGGCGATGCCACTGGCGAAATCAATATAGCGGCGGCCCTCGATATCCCACAATTCGGCGTTGTCGGCGTGGTCGGCGTAAAAATTGCACATGACTCCCACGCCGCGCGGCGTGGCGGCGTCCTTGCGGCGCGTCAGGTCGGCGTTGCTCATGGGGCAGGCTCCGGTTGCAGCGCGGCCGGCGGATTCCAGTGCTGGCCGGGGACGGCCGCGATCAATTTCTGCGTGTAGGCGTGCTGGGGCTGGTCGAAGATCTGGCCAGGGCTGCCGTATTCCACGACTTTGCCCTGGTGCATGACCAGTACCGCGTTGCAGATCTGCGCGGCCACCCGCAAATCATGGGTGATGAAAATCAGCGCGATCTGCAACCGCTGCTGAAGCTGGTGCAGCAGTTGCAACACCTGGGCCTGCACCGATACGTCCAGGGCCGACACCGATTCGTCAGCCACCAGTATCCTGGGCTCGAGCGCCAGCGCGCGGGCGATGCCGATACGCTGGCGCTGGCCGCCCGAGAACTGGTTGGGATAGCGGTCGAATGTCGAGGCGTCCAGGCCGACCAGGCTTAGCAGTTCGCGGGCGCGGGCTTCGGCCCGGGCGCGTGGCTGGCCGCTGGCGACGGGGCCGTCGCTGATGATGCGGCCCACGGTATGGCGCGGGTTGAGCGAGGCGAACGGATCCTGGAAGATCATCTGGATGTCTTTTCGCATCGGCCGGAACTGGCTTTCGCTCAGGCCGGCGATGTCGCGGCCGTCGAAGATCAGTTCGCCGCCATTGACTCCGATGAGCTTGAGCAGGCATTTGCCGATCGTGGATTTGCCCGAACCCGATTCGCCGACGATGCCCAGTGTCTGGCCGCGCCTGACGGTGAAGCTGACGCCGTCGACCGCCCGCACCACCCGCTTGTGGCCAAACCAGCCGCGGCCCGTGACGTATGTCTTGCTGAGGTTGCGCACTTCCAGCACGGGCGGGCCGTCGCCGGCCGTGTCGCCGGCATCGGCCCGACGCCGCGGCACCGCCCCGATCAGGCGCTGGGTATAGGGATGCCGGGGAGCATTCAAGATCTGTTCGGCCGGACCTTGCTCGACCAGTTCGCCATGTTCCATCACCGCTACGCGATGCGCGATTTCGGCCACCACGCCGAAGTCGTGCGTCACGAACATGACGCCCATGCCTTTCTCTTTCTGGATGCGGGCGATCAGCGCCAGTATCTGCGCCTGGGTGGTCACATCCAGGGCAGTGGTCGGCTCGTCGGCGATCAGCAGCGACGGCTCCAGGGCCAGGGCCATGGCAATCATGACGCGCTGGCGCTGGCCGCCGGACAGACGGAAAGGATAGACGTGATACAGCGTGGCCGGGTCGGGCAGGCCGACGAACTCCAGCAGTTCGTGCACACGCCGCATGCGTGCCTGTCCGGGGTAGGCATTGTGCACGCGCATGACTTCGGCAATCTGCTCACCCACGGTCATCAGCGGATTGAGCGCCGAGAGGGGTTCCTGGAAGATCATGGCCATGTCCTTGCCGCGCATGGCTTGCAGGCGTGCTTCGTCCTGCTTGAGCAAGTCGGTACCGCGCAACAGGATCTGGCCGCCCTGCGGCGTCAGGTAATCGGGCAACAAGCCCATGATGGCGTTGGCGCTCATGGATTTTCCCGAACCGGATTCGCCCACGATGCACAGGATCTCGCCCGCGCGCACGTCGTACGAGATATCGCGCACCGCATAGGGGCGGTCGCCGCCCGCAGGCAAGGCGATGGTCAGGTTGCGCACCGACAGCAAAGGGGTGTTGTCGTTCATGGTGGCCTCTTATTCGCCGCGCTTGCGCAGTTGGGGGTTGAGGGCGTCGTTCAGGCCTTCGCCGATCAGGTTGATGGCCAGCACAGTCAGCAGGATGGCGACGCCGGGCCAGACACTCATCCACCAGGCTTCGCGGATCATGGTGCGGGCCGCGCCTATCATGAAACCCCAGCTCATCAGATTGCGATCGCCCAGCCCCAGGAAAGACAGCGCGGATTCCGTAAGAATGGCCGTGGCCACCATGAACGAGGCCGACACGATGATGGGCGACATGGCATTGGGCAGGATCTGCGTGCAGATGATGCGCGAGGGCGTCTGGCCGATGACGATGGCGGCCTGCACGAACTCGCGCTGCTTGAGCGTCATGAACTCGGAGCGCACCAACCGCGCTGCCGGCGGCCATGACACCAGGGCGATGGCGCCCATGATCGAATACACCGTGGGGTTCAGGATCGCGACCAGCACGACTGCCATGGCCAGTTGCGGGATGGTCTGGAAGAACTCGGTGAACCGCATCAGCGCATCGTCGATGCGGCCGCCGCAGTAGCCTGCAATGGCGCCCACCAGGATGCCGAACGCCAGGGCCACGCCGGTGGACAGCAGGCCCACCAGCAACGATACGCGCGCGCCCCATACCAGCCCGGCAGTAATGTCGCGGCCCAGCATGTCGGTGCCAAACGGATAGGCCGGATCCGCGAATGGCTTGATCAGCGGTTCGGCCACCATCATCCAGGGCGATTCGGGGTAGAGCAGCGGCGCTGCAAGGGCGGCGGCCACGACCACCAGCATCACGGCCAGGCCGGCCACCGCGCCGTAGTTGCGCATGTAGCGTTTCAGGAATGGCTTCATGCTGCGGCCTCCGGCGAACCCGCCGAAATGCGGGGGTCGATGTACCGGTACAGCAGGTCAGTCAGCAGGTTGAACACCACCACCATGATCGAGGTGACCAGGAAGATGCCCAGCAATAACTGGTAGTCGCGTTGCAGCAGGGCGTCGAACATCAGCCGGCCGATGCCGGGCCAGGCGAATACGGTCTCGGTCAGTATGGCGCCGCCGGCCATCTGACCGAGCTGGATGCCGGCGAACGTGACCACCGGCAGCAAGGCATTGCGCAGCACGTGCGTGCGGATCACGCGGTTGGGGCTGACGCCTTTGGCGCGGGCGGTCTTGACGAAATCCATGCCGATCACTTCCAGCATCGAGGCGCGCGTCAGGCGCACGTAGACCGCCATGAAGAAGCAGCCCAGGGTCACGGTGGGCAGGACCAGGTGCATGGCAACATCGCGCACGCGCGCCCAGCCGGTCAGGCTGGCGCCCACGGATTCCATGCCGAAGGCCGGCAGCCAGCCCAGCAGTACCGAGAACAGCAGGATGCCCATCAGCGACAGCCAGAACAGCGGCGTGGCGTACAGCAGCAGCGCGCCGGTCATGACACTGCTGTCGATCCAGCGGCGCTTGTTGCTGTAGCGCGCCTTGGCGGCAATCACGCCAAGCAGCACGCCGAACACGATCGAGAACAGGAACGCGCAGGACATCAGCAGGAAGGTTGCCGGCAGGCGCTCGAGTATCAGGTCCAGTACCGGTACATGATTGCGGTACGAGAACCCCAGGTCGAGCTGGAAAACGCCCTTCAGATACAGCCAGAGCTGGGTCAGCAGCGGCTGGTCCAGGCCGAACTCGGCGCGCAGGTTTTCCACGTAGGTAGCGTCGCCCGCGCCTGCCTGGCCTGCCAGCACGGCGGCCGGATCGCCAGGCGCGAGGCGGATCATGAAGAAGTTGATGATGACCACGCCCAGCACCACCACCAGGGCCTTGCTCAAGCGCGAGATGAAAAAGGACAGGAATTTCATGCGATGCATCTCCGTCGGAACACCGCGGCCCGGCGGGCCGCGGGTTGCGGCGGTCTGCCGCAGGACAGCCCCGCGGCAGACCGGGCGCGCGAGGCGCGCCCGCCCTTATTTCTGGATATAGACGTCGCCGAACGTCTCGTTCATGCCGATGGCTGTCTGCACCAGGTTCTTGACGTTGCTGCGATACAGCGTCGGGAACTCCATGTCGACCAGGAAGCCGTTGGCCACGTCGTTGACCAGTATGGTCTGGATCTTGCTGTAGAGCTCTTGCCGCTTGGCGGGATCGACTTCCGAGGCTGCCGCGGTCCAGAGCTTGTCGGCTTCCGGATTGTCGTAGCCCTGCACATTGGCGAAGGGTGAACCCTTGACCATGTTGGCGGCGGCATACAGGCGCTGCACGCCCAGCGCCGGGTCACCGTACTGGTAGGTGTAGTTGAGCGTCAGGTCGAAATCCCAGTTGCCGGTGCGGCTGGCCCAGCCGCCCGCGTCGGTGGATTCCATATTGATGTTGAAGCCCAGCTGTTCCATCGACTGCTTGATGTACTCGCCCAGCCGGTCCCAGGTGGGACCATACGGAAAGCCCAGGAATCGCACGGTGTAAGCGCCCGGGTCGATACCCGATTCCTTGATCAGTGCGCGCGCCTTCTTCATGTCGAAATCGATCGGCGGCATGTTCTTGTCATAGAACATCTCGGTGGTCACAAACGGGCTGGTGGCCACCTGGCCCAGGCCGAAGAAGATGTTGTTGACGATGAGCTTGCGGTTCAGCGCCGCCATGACGGCCTGGCGCACTTTGACGTTGTCGAAGGGCGGCGTGCGCATGTTGAACATCAAGTAGGCCTGGGGCGAGAACATTTCCCAGCCCTTGGTGGTGTACTCGACATTGGGCAGCGCGCGCAGGCGCTTGACGTCGACATTGTCGATATCGCCGCCGCGCAGTACGTCCACGCTGCCGCGCTCGAAGGCCACCGCGCGCGAGGCCGAATCGGGAATCACGTTGAACACCAGCTCGTCCAGGTAGGGCTGGCCTTCTTTCCAGTAGTTCGGATTGCGCTCGAGCTTGATGTATTCGCCGCGCTTCCATTCCTTGAACATGAACGGGCCCGTGCCCACCGGCTTCTGGTTGGCCGGATTCTTCATGTAGTCGGTGCCAGCGTAGATATGCTTGGGCATCATCGGGGCAAAGCCCGGTTCGAACATCAGCATGAAGGCGGGAAAGGGAGTTTTCAGCCGGATAGTGACTGTGTGGTCGTCGACTTTCTCGACCTTGTCGAGGTAACGGCCCAGGATCACGCGGGCGCGGGCATGCGTCTTGGGCAGCAGTTCGCTGAGCGAGAACACCACGTCGTCGGCAGTGAAGGGCTTGCCGTCATGCCACTTGACGCCTTCTTGCAGGTGGAAGGTGTAGGCCATGCCGTCGGGCGTGACTTCCCACGATTTGGCCAGGCCGGGCTGCGGCTTGAGGTCGAAGGAGTATGTCAGCAGGCTTTCGTAGATCTTGCCCGCCACGAACTGTGTGGGCGCCTGTTGGTTGAGCGCGGGGATCAGGATGGGCGGCTCGGGCTGGACGATCATCCTGAGCGTGCCGCCGCGCGTCTGAGCCTGCACTGCGGCCATGGGTACGGCGGCTATCAGGGCGAGCGCGCCTAGGGACAGTTTGAGGCGTGTTGTTAGTTTCACTGTGAACCTCCGGGCATTGAATGGAAGGCGAGTGGACGGCGCCAGGCTCCTGTGCGCGGGCAACCGTGCCACGCCGCCACGCGGGTGCTACGGGTGGAACAGGTAAAGCGTGATGTGTTGCGCGGGCCTCAAGCGGGCCAGGGCACGACGGCGGCAAGTTGCGGCAAGTCCGGTTGCATGGTTTTCCCCTTGGCGTTTATGTGGACGTTTTCTGCTTGCGCTGAGGCAGCGTATCGGATATTTGGTACTCTCAATAGGTCCAAATCGTTTTTTGTTTCTGGTGCCACTTTGAAAGAACTGATTCTGTCCGAGTGCCTGTTGCAGCGATTGGAACGCGGTACAGCCATTCCACTGTCGAGGCAGATCTACGACATTCTGCGGCGGCTGATCCTGGACGGCGACGTGCCCGCCGGAACCAAGCTACCCGCCACCCGCGCATTGGCCACGGATACAGGGTTATCCCGTAATACCGTCCTGCACGCTTACGATCAGTTGCTGGCCGAGGGGTACCTGGTTTCGGCATTCGGAAGTGGTACCTTTGTTTCCGATACCGTGCCGGCCGCACAGCAACCCCCCGCTGCCGATTGCCAGCCCGGGGCAGTATTGCCGCCGCAGTTCGCCTTGTCGCGGCGCGGGTCGCGGCTGGTACATGAGGCATCGGCCTCGGACGGCCAATGGGGCGCCTTTGTGCCGGGCGTACCCGATGTCTCGCTGTTTCCGCGTGCCGTGTGGGCCCGCCTGCAGGGGCGCCGGTGGCGGCAACCCCAGCCCGAACTGTTGACCTATGCGCACGGCGCCGGGTATATGCCGTTGCGCCGTGCGCTGGCCGAGCACCTGAGGTTGTCGCGTTCGGTGAAATGCGAGGCCGACCAGATCGTGCTGACCAGCGGCATCCACCAGTCATTGAGCCTGCTGGCGCGGCTGCTGGGCGACCACGGCAATACGGCCTGGATGGAGAACCCTGGTTATTGGGGCGCGCGCTCGACCCTGGAAGCCTGTGGCATTACGCCTGTACCGGTGGCGGTCGACGGCGAGGGCATGGCCCCCAGTACTTTGCAACTGCGCGAGCCGCCACGCTTCATTTTCGTTACCCCGTCGCATCAATATCCACTGGGCATGGTAATGAGCCTGGCGCGGCGCCGCATGTTGCTCGAATACGCCCATACGCGTGGCGCGTGGATTGTCGAAGATGACTACGACAGCGAGTTCCGCTTCGACGGCCGGCCTATTGCATCGCTGCAAGGCCTGGACGAGCATGACCGGGTGCTGTACTTGGGCACGTTTTCCAAGACCCTGTTCCCCGGCTTCCGGTTGGGCTATATGGTCTTGCCCAAGCCGCTGGCCAGCCACATGGCGACGGGGTTGTCCGAGCTATACCGGGAAGGGCGCCTGATGGATCAGGCGGTGCTGGCGGATTTCATCGAGGGCGGGCACTACGCCAACCATATCCGGCGCATGCGGCAACGCTACTCGGCCCGCCAGGCGCTGTTGCGCGACGCCATCACGGCACGCTTCGGCACCGACTGGCCGATCTCCACCCATGAGGCGGGCCTGCACCTGGTCATGCACCTGCCCGACGGCACCGATGACCTGGGTATTTCCATCGCGGCACGCACGCTGGACCTGCACGCACGGCCCCTGTCCCGCTACTATGCCAGTGAGCGCGATGCCCGGCCCGGGTTGCTGCTGGGGTACGCTTGTGTGCCCGAGGCGGAGATCCGTCCGGCCTTCGACCGGCTGGTGCAGGTGATTACGCCCGCGCTGGAGCATATGCAACGGTCGCAGCGCCAGGCCGTATACAGCGATAAACTGAACGCCGAGGCGTGGAGCGGAGCCTAGCAGCACCCTGTTGTGCCGCCAGCCGCGCCGGACCAAGGCAGACATCAACTGGAGAACATCGGTGGCAGGAAATAAACACAAGATCGCGGTCATCCCTGGCGATGGCATTGGCAAAGAGGTGGTGCCCGAGGGGTTGCGCGTACTGGATGCCGTGGCCACGCGCTTCGGCATCGACTTCCAGTGGGACCATTTCGACTGGAGCTGCGATTACTACGCCAAGCACGGCAAGATGATGCCCGATGACTGGGCTACCCAGATCGGCGGCCACGAAGCGATATTCTTCGGCGCCATCGGCTGGCCCGCCACCGTGCCCGACCACGAGGCGCTGTGGGGATCGCTGTTTCGCTTTCGCCGCGACTTCGACCAGTACATCAACTTGCGCCCCGTGCGGCTGATGCCGGGCGTGCCGTCGCCGCTGGCCGATCGCAAACCGGGCGATATCGATTTCTTCATCGTCCGCGAGAACACCGAAGGCGAGTATTCCAACAGCGGCGGCCGGCTGTTCGCGGGCACCGAGCGCGAAGTGGTGATTCAGGAAAGCGTGTTCACCCGCGTGGGTGCCGATCGGGTGCTGAAGTTTGCCTTCGAACTGGCGCAAAAGCGCGGCAAGCACCTGACCGCTGCCACCAAGTCCAACGGCATTTCCATTTCCATGCCCTGGTGGGACGAGCGCGTGGCCGACATTGCCGGCCAGTATCCGGACGTGCGCTGGGACAAGTACCACATCGACATCCTGTGCGCGCACTTTGTGCAGCACCCCGATTGGTTCGACGTGGTGGTGGCCTCGAACCTGTTCGGCGACATCCTGTCGGATCTGGGGCCGGCGTGCACCGGCACCATCGGCATCGCGCCGTCGGCCAACCTGAATCCCGAGCGCAAGTTCCCGTCGCTGTTCGAGCCGGTGCATGGTTCGGCGCCTGACATCTATGGCAAGAGCATTGCCAACCCCATCGGCCAGATCTGGAGCGGTGCGCTGATGCTGGATTTCCTGGGCTATCCGCAGGCTTCGCAGGCCGTCGTCAGCGCGATTGAAACCGTGCTGGCCAACGGGCCACGTACCCGCGACATGAAAGGCACGGCCTCCACGCAAGATGTGGGCAAGGCCATTGCCGAACTGGTGGCGGCAGGCTGATCGCCTGAACCGCAAGTGTCGGATACCCGGCAGGCTACGCTGCCCCGGTATCAGACCCTGGCCGTGCCGTCGTAGGCCTGCTCAGTGCGCTCCGGCGGCAGCCTCGGCCGCGCCACCGCCGCCGGCCGCGGTTTTTTCCCGCCCGTGGGCAAACCACACCAGGCCGGTCAACAGGATGAAGATCACCCCTGACGCATAGAACACGTCCAGCGCGGACATGGTGAATGCTTGCGTGTTGATCATGCCGTCCAGGCGCGTGATGGCTTCCTGGTGCGACAGCCCCAGGCTGTTCTGCAACGTGGCAACGGCCTGGTCGAACGGCTGGTGGCCGGGGGAGGCGATTTCGGTCAGGCGGGCGTGGTGCTGCGAGGCCCGGTTTTCCCAAAGCGTGGTGGCGATCGAGGTGCCGAACGCGCCGGCGGTCAGCCGGGCGAAGTTCGACAGGCCCGACGCCGCCGGGATGCGCCAGGGCTCCAGCCCCGACAAGGTGATCGACGTCAGCGGCACGAAGAACGCCGCCATGGCGGCGCCCTGGATGATGGTGGGGATCATCAGCGTGCGTATGTCGACTTGCGGGGTGAAGTTGGCGCGCATGAAGCACACCAGCGCGAAGATCAGGAAGGCCCCCGTCACCAGCACTCGCGCGTCGCGCGTGGCCAGCGCCTTGCCTATGAAGGGCGTGAGCAGGATGGCCAGCAGTCCGACCGGCGCGGTTACCAGGCCGGCATAGGTGGCGGTGTAGCCCATGTTGCTTTGCAGCCAGAGCGGCAGCAGCACCACGTTGCCGAAGAAGACGCCATAGGCCACGGCCAGCGTCAGCGCGCCTACCGTGAAATTGCGCTCTTTGAACAGGCGCAGGTCGACTACCGGGTGCGCGTCGGTCAGTTCCCAGATCAGGAAGAACACGAAGGCGACAACCGCCACCAGGGCCAGGCCCAGGATCACCGGGCTGGCGAACCAGTCCAGTTCCTTGCCTTTATCCAGCATGATCTGCAGCGAGCCCACCCACACGACCAGCAGCACCAGCCCGACTTTGTCGATCGGCAGCTTGCGGGTGGCCGATTCACGGTCGCGATAGATGCGCCAACTGATCCATGCCGCCAGCAAGCCTACGGGTACGTTGATGTAGAAGATCCATGGCCAGGTGTAGTTGTCGGATATCCATCCCCCCAGCAATGGCCCGGCCACGGGCGCCACCAGTGTGGTCATGGACCACACGGCCAGCGCCATGCCCGCCTTCGACTTGGGAAAGCTCGACAGCATCAGTGCCTGCGACAGCGGGATCATGGGGCCGGCCACGGCGCCCTGCAGTACGCGGAAGGCGATCAGGGCCTCGAGCGATGGAGAGAACCCGCACAGCCACGAGGCAATCACGAACAGCAGGGTCGACGTCAGGAACAGGCGCACCTGGCCGAAACGCTGGGTCAGCCAGCCGGTCAGCGGCACCGTGATCGCGTTGGCCACTGCGAACGATGTGATGACCCATGTGCCTTGGCTGGTGCTTACGCCCAGGTCGCCCGAAATCGTGGGGATCGAGACGTTGGCGATCGAGGTGTCCAGCACATTCATGAACACCGCGGTCGACAGCGCGATCGAGCCGATGATGCGGGTTGCCCCCTCGAGGGGGGGCGGTGCGCCGCCTGCCGAAGAAGGACGGGACGTGATGCTCATGATGCCAGGTTGGCCTTGATGATCTTGGCGATCAGGGCGTCGGTCTCGGCTTGTGTATCGGCAAAGGCCTGGGTGGACCATGCCGGCTCATGGCGCTGCGGCAGTGGGGCGAGCTGGTCGCCGCCCTTGCTGACATCGACCTCGACGTCCATGGACAAGCCGACGCGCAGCGGGTGCGTCTTGAGTTCTTCAGGGTCGAGCTCGATGCGCACGGGCACGCGCTGCACCACCTTGATCCAGTTGCCGGTGGCGTTCTGCGCCGGCAGCAGCGCAAAGGCACTGCCGGTGCCCGCGTCCAGGCCCGCCACGGTACCTTGGTAGGTGACCGAGTTGCCGTACATGTCGGCCGTCAGGGTGACCGATTGGCCGGGATGCATGCGACGTAGCTGACCTTCCTTGAAATTGGCCTCGACCCAGACCTGGTCCAGCGGCACCACGTTCATCAGCGTGGATCCCGGGGCGACGCGCTGGCCCACCTGCACGCTGCGGCGTGCAATCAAGCCGTCCACCGGCGCCGGCAGCACCGTGCGCGAGCGGGCCAGCCACGCGTCGCGCAGCCTGGCGGCGGCCTGGCGCACGTCGGGATGGTCGGCGATGGTGGTGTTGTCGGTCAGGGCCTGGTTGGTGGCCAGCCTGGCCTGGGCGGCGGCCAGGGCCGCCTTGGCCTGGGCCAGGCCAGACTGCGCCGATTTCAGCGCGGTCTGGGCGTGCAGCAATTCTTCGCCGCTGACGCCGCCGGATTTGGCCAGTGTCTGGCGGCGCTGCAGATCGGCCTGGGCGCGGTTCAGGTCGGCCTGGGCGCGCGCGATATCGGCCTGGCGGACGTCGACGTCGGCGGCCAGGGAGTCGTTCTGTGCATACAGTGTGCGTACCTGGCGCACGGTTTGGGCCAGTTGGGCTTCGGCCTGCTGCAGCGCCACTTCGGTGTCGGCCGGATCCAGCCGCACCAGCGGCTGGCCGGCGCGCACGAGTTCGGTGTCGCCGGCCTCGATGGCAATGACGGTGCCGGGTACTTGCGGCGTGATCTGCACCAGGTTGCCGTGTACGTAGGCGTCGTCCGTGCTTTCCACGCGGGAACCGAACAGTGCCCACCAGATGGCATACAGGACAGCCAGCACGATGAAGGCGCCAGCGGCGATCAGCAGCAGGCGTTTGCGGGCGGGATTGGCTACGGGAGTTGCGGTCATGACTTCGGGATCCGGGTCGGTCAATGAGAAGAGGGCTGGGCCTGGTCGGCGGCCGGCGGCGTGTAGCCACCGCCTAGCGCATAGGCGAGGTCGGCGTCGAGCTGGTAGGCGCGAAAGCGCAGGTCGGTATCGAGGCGGGCCTGGGTCAATACGCCGGTCTGGGCCACCAGAACGGTCAGGTAATTGCCCATGCCGGCGCGATAACGCTGTACGGCCAGGCCGTAGGCGGCGTCGATGGCCTCGCGGGCTTGCCGTTGCTGGGCGGTCTCGCGGCCGAGCAACCCCAGCGCGTCCAGCGCGTCGGCCACCTGGCGTACCGCGTCGAGCACGCTCTGGTTGTAATCCGACACCGCCAGGTCGGCATCGGCACGCCGGCCGGCCAGGTTGGCATTGAGGGCGCCGCCGTGGAAGATCGGCAGCGTGATGGCCGGGCCGATGCCCAGGCTGCGGCTGCCGGCATCGAGCAGGTTGCCGGTGCCTATCGCCTGGAAACCGGCGAAGGCAACCAGGTTGACGTTAGGGTAGAACTCGGCGCGCGCGGCATCGATATGGCGGCGGGCGGCCTCGGCACGCCACCGTGCCGCCGTGATATCGGCACGGTGTCCCAGCAGGTCCAGCGGCACGCTGGCGGGCACCACGCCGGCCGGCGCGGCCAGCGCCACCGGCTGCAACTGCTGGCCACGTGCCGGGCCGGCACCGGCCAGCGCCGCGGCCTGGTTGCGCAATTGCGCGATGGTGGTCTCGGTCTGGGTCAGTTCGACCTTGGCGGCTGCCAGCGACGATTCAGCCTGCTTGACCTCGACCTGCGTGTCCAGCCCGGCATTCTGGCGGCCCTGGGTCAGCTTGAGCACGTCTTCGCGCTGGGCCACGATGCGCTGCAGTACCTGGTGCTGGGCGAACGCATTCTGCAGGTTCAGGTAGCTGCGCGCCACGGCGCGTGCCAGCAGGTTGCGCGCCGCCTGCGCGTCGGCCTGGGCGGCCGCCTGCTGCGAGACGGCAGCGCTGAGCCGTGCGCGGTTCTTGCCCCAGAAGTCCAGCTCATAGCTGAAGTCCAGCGCGAGGCGGTTGTCGGAACTGACGCTGCCGGCCAGCGGCGGCTGGTAGATGTAGTTCTCGGGCAGGTGCTGGCGGGTGAGATCGTAATTGGCGTCCACCTGCGGGAACAGCGGCGCGCGTGCACCGCGCACGGCGGCATTGGCCTGGGCCAGCCTTGCCTGCGCCGCGGTCATCGACGGGTTGCTGGCCAGGGCTTCGGCCATCAGCGTATCGAGCTGGCTGTCGCCGTAGCGCCGCCACCATTGCGTGTCAGGCCAAGTGACAGACTTGCCCTGCAGGCCGAGCCGCGCGGCGTCGAGCTGTGCCACGGGTTCGGTGGCGGGGTCCATTGAGGCGCAACCGCCCAAGGCCAGTAACAGAACCATGGGAATTAGGGATTTCATCCTGACGTTTTGCTGAAAGTTGTTGATTGAACTGTATTTGACTAGGCAGGTAGTGTGGCGCAATTTGGGAAATGGGGTGCGAATCTCCCCGATCCGGTCCCGGGTTTACCCGAGGGCCGCGCCGTCAGGACTCGGGTGAACCCGAGGCCGAGCCGTTGGCCAGCATGCGCCCCAGCAAATGCTGGAGCTGGGCCAGTTCGTCGGTGGAGAACCCGCGCAAATGATGATTGAGCACGCGGGCGATGTTGGCCGGAATGGCCTTGGCCTTTTCCTGCCCCAATTCCGTGAGCTCGATCTTTACCACCCGGCGGTCTTCCTGGCTGCGCGTGCGGCGCAACAGGCCCTTGGCTTCAAGGCGATCGAGTGTGCGGGTCATGGCGCCGGTATCCACGCCGTGCAGGCGCGCCAGTTCGGCCGGGGTGTCGGCGCTGCCGCGCGCCACCATGGCGATGGGCCGCCATTGCATGGCAGTGAGGTCCAGCGGGGCCATTTCCAGGTCGAGCATGCGGTTGAGCGAGTTGTACACCAGCTTGATCATGAAGCCGACGTTGTCGTCAGTGGTGCAGCGCGCCGTGCCGCGGTAATGTACCGGCGTGTCGGACCCGGAAGGAGAGCGGGGAGGGTTCATGCGGCGTATTTTATTGCCTAGGCAAATATTGTCAAGGTGTTGTTGCAATGCAATAAAACTGGCCGGAAGGCCCGGCCTAGCGCTGGGCCTTGCGCAACCCGGACCACACGATGGCGGCCACGATGAGGGCGGCGCCTGCGATCATGCGCAAGGTCGGCTGCTGGGCGAATAGCAGCCAGGCGAACCCGATGGCATAGACAGGTTCCAGCGCAATGACCAGCCCGGCGCTGCGTGCGTTGAGCCGCGTCAGGCTGGACACGAACAGATAGTGAGACAAGCCGGTGCAAAAGATGCCCAGCAAGGCCAGCCACAACCAGTCGAGCGCGGGCAACAGCGGCAGTTGGCTAGTGGCGAAGGGCAGCATGGCCAGCACCACGACGATGTTCTGCCAGCAGGCTACCTGCATGGGATCCAGCCCCGCTGCCGAGCGCCGGTTGGTCAGGGCCAGCAGCGCGAAGGACAGACCCGACAGGATGCCCCAGGCCAGGCCGATGGTGCCTTGGTCGGCAATATCGAACGATGGGGTCACCAGCACCAGGCCGGCCGTGACCAGCCCCAGCAGCAGCCATTCGGCCTGGCGCACGCGTTCGCGAAACAGCAGGCCCTCGAGCAGGGTGATGAAGGCAGGAAAACTGGCGAACCCCAGCGTGGCGATGGCGATGCCGCCGGTCTTGACCGAGATGAAGAATGTGACCCAGTGCGCGGCCAGCAGGCCGCCCGCCACGATCAGCACGAACAATTGCGCCGGCGACAGGGCCTTGAACAACGGCCGGCGCTGGATGCGCGCGAATCCCGCCAGCGCCAGCACGGCGAACACCGCCCGCCCCAACGTGATCACTGCCGCGCTAGCCTGGATCAGTTCGCCAAAGACGCCGGTCAGGCCGAACAGCACGGCGGCAAAGTGAATGTAGACGAGAGCGCGTTGGCGAGTCATGCGAGGCAAGGTGGGCGAAGGCCGGCGCGCTGGCACGCGCCGAAAAATATAAAATCATCGCATGAATCGCCCAGCCTGGTCTTTGTCATGACCCTCGTTTCGTCCCGTTCACTGGGCTTTTTTCTTGCGACGCTGGGTGCCGTGCTGTTCGCGGCCAAAGCAATTGTCGTGAAGATCACCTACCGGTATGGCATCGACGCCGTCACGCTGATCGCGTTTCGGATGATGTTTGCCATGCCGTTCTTTGCCATCGTGGCCTGGCGTGAATCGCGCCGCGCCGCGCGCGGCGAAATACCCACGCTGACCCGGCGCGAGCGGATGCAGGTATGCCTGCTGGGCCTGCTGGGGTACTACTTTTCCAGTTTTCTCGATTTCCTTGGCCTGCGCTACGTCTCGGCCAGCCTCGAGCGGTTGATATTGTTCCTGTCGCCCACGCTGGTGGTACTGTTGTCCGCCTGGTGGCTCAAGCGCCCGGTGTCGCCGCGCCAGTGGGTGGCCATGGTGGCGTCGTACCTGGGAGTGGTCCTGGTTTTCGCGCGAGACCTGGCGCTTGGCGCCGGTTCCCACGTAGCGCTCGGGGCTTTATTCATTTTCGGGTCGGCGCTCAGCTATGCTGTGTACCTGATCTGTTCGGGCGAACTGGTCAAGCGGGTGGGGGCGACGCGCCTGGTGGCCTACGCCATGCTGGTGTCCTGCCTGGCCTGCGTCGTCCAGTTTTTCCTGATTCATCCGCCATCGATGCTGGTGCAGCCGGCTGGCGTCTATGGTTATTCGTTCGTACACGCCACCCTCAATACTGTTGTACCTGTGTTCATGCTGATGTGGGCCGTGGCCCTGGTGGGGGCGCCCATGGCGTCGTTGCTGGGCATGGTCGGGCCGGTGTCGGTATTGTTCCTGGCGGCGTGGCTGCTCGACGAGCCCATTACGGGCTGGCAACTGGCAGGCACGGCGCTGGTGCTGGCAGGCATATTCGTGCTGATGGGTGGCCGCCGCCGGGTGGGCGCGGGTGGATGAAACCGGTATTGAGCTCTATCGCGGCGTGGCGCCGTATCGCAGTCTGAGAATTCAACACGCAAAGGAGGCCGGCATGGCCAGCAATCTCGTCAAGGCAGTGCGCATCGAGCAACATGGTGGACCCGAGGTCCTGAAAGTCGTCGAGGTCGAAGTTCCGCCGCCGGCTGCCAACGAAGTCACCATCCGCCAGCATGTGGCGGGCCTGAATTTCATCGATATCTACTACCGCACGGGCCTGTATCCGCACCCGCTGCCGCACGGCCTGGGTTTCGAGGCCGCTGGCGTGATCGAGGCGGTGGGAAGCGATGTGGCGCACTTGAAGAAGGGCGACCGCGTGGCCTACGGGCAAAGCCCCATCGGCGCCTACGCCCAGGCCCGCAACGTGCCGGCCGCGCAGGTCGTCAAGCTGCCCAAGGGCGTGGCTTTCGACGAAGCCGCCGCGTTGATGCTCAAGGGCCTGACCGTGCAATACCTGTTTCGCCAAACCTATCGCCTGCAAGGAAACGAGACCATTCTGTTCCATGCGGCCGCGGGCGGCGTCGGCCTGATCGCGTGCCAATGGGCCAAGGCGCTGGGCGTGAAGCTGATCGGTACGGTGTCCAGCCCTGAAAAAGCCGAACTGGCGCGCGCCAATGGCGCCTGGCAAATCATCGATTACTCGCGTGAAAACGTGGTCGAGCGGGTGCTGGAGCTGACCGGCGGCAAGAAGGTGCCGGTCGTGTACGACGGCGTGGGTAAAGATACCTGGGAAACTTCGCTCGATTGCATCCAGCCGCGCGGGTTGATGGTCAGCTTCGGCAATGCGTCGGGGCCGGTCTCGGGCGTGAACCTGGCCACGCTGAACCAGAAGGGTTGCCTGTATGTGACGCGCCCGTCGCTGGGCTTGCACGTCAATACCCAGGACAAGCTGAATGCCGCCGCCGGCGAAATGTTCGACCTGGTCTTGAAGAAGAAGATCAAGGTGCGTATCGACCAGCGCTACAGCCTGGCCGAGGCCGGCCAGGCGCAGACCGCGCTGGCTGCCCGCAAGACCACGGGCGCGACCGTGCTGACCCTGGATTGACCGGGGCGGCAAGGGGCGGCCCGCCGGGTCGCCCCTTGCAAAGTGGCGCTCAGGCCACGCGCATCTGCTGCAGGGCGGCGATGCGGTTCTGGATGGGCGGGTGCGAGGCAAAAATGGCTGCCAGCGCACCCTTGCCGGTAATGCCCGAGGCTTCGAACGACTTGGGCAGCTCGCCCGGTTCGAGGCCGCCCAGGCGCGCCAGGGCGCGCATCATGGGCTCGCGCGAGCCCATCAACTGGGCAGAACCGGCATCGGCGCGGTATTCGCGCTGGCGCGAGAACCAGGCCACGATGATAGAAGCCAGGATGCCAAAAATGATTTCACAGACCAGCACGGTGACGAAGTAGCCGATGCCCACGCCGCGTTCGTTGCGAAAGACGGTTCGGTCGATGAAATAACCCACCACGCGGGCCAGGAACACGACGAACGTGTTGACCACGCCCTGGATCAGGGTAAGCGTGATCATGTCGCCGTTGGCGATGTGCGCGACTTCATGGCCCAGCACGGCCGCGACTTCTTCTTCGGTCATGCTGTCGAGCAGCCCGGTGGATACGGCCACCAGCGAGTCGTTCTTGAAGGCGCCCGTGGCGAAGGCATTGGGCGGGCCTTCGTAGATGGCCACTTCGGGATGGCCGATGCCGGCGCGGTCGGCCAGTTGGTGCACGGTCTCGAGCAGCCACGCCGCGCGCGCGTCACCAGGGGCGGCGGGGTCGATGACTTGCGCGCCGGTGCTCCATTTGGCCATGGGCTTGCTGATCAACAGCGAGATGATGGAACCGCCGAAGCCGATGACCACCGACAGAATCAGCAGCGCTTGGAAATTGATGCCTTGCGCCGTGATGATGCGATCTACGCCCAGGATGCGCAGCGTAGCCGACAGCACGACCATGACGGCCAGGTTGGTAACGACGAACAGGAAAATGCGTTTCATGCTTTTTTGGTCCTCTGCGAGCGATGAGCGCCTGTTTTGACCGGACCGGGAAGGGGCAGTTCCCCCCGCGGCGGCGGTAGGCTTTCCGGACCCGGAGTATAGTATCGCTTTCCCTTATTTCCCTCTTTTTTTTCGTCATTTAGACCCCCATGCAGGCTCTTTGGATGTTGGTGGCGTCCGCCATGTTCGCCATGATGGGGTCATTCGTGAAGCTGGCAACCGAACACGGCGCTTCACTGCCCCAGATCGTTCTCTTTCGCGGGTTTCCGTCGGTCATCCTGCTCCTGCTGTGGGCGCGCGCCGCCCGGCAGTCGATCATTCCCACCAGTTGGCGGCTGCACTTGTGGCGCAATGTGGCCGGCGTCACGTCCATGTGGCTGGGCTTTTTCTGCATTTCGCACCTGCCCCTGGCCACTGCCACCAGCCTGAACTACACGGCGCCGCTGTTCATCGCCTGCTGGATGCTGGGTTGGGGCGGGGCGCAGCGCGACCCGGTGCGCATCGCCGCCGTGGCCCTGGGGTTTGGCGGGGTGATCGCGGTGCTGCGTCCAAGCATCAACGACGATCAATGGCTGGCTGCCTTGTTCGGCCTGGGCGCCGGCGCAATGTCCGCGGTGGCCATGCTGCAGATCCGCCAGCTTGGCCGCATTGGCGAGCCCGAATGGCGCACCGTGCTGTTCTTCTCGCTGGCGGTATGCCTGAGCAGCACGGCAGGGCTGGGCATCGAGGGCTGGGGCCATGCCGACCCGGCAGGCTATGCCGCGCTGGTGGGCGTGGGGCTGGCCGGCCTGTTCGGACAATTGACCATGACGCGGGCATTTGGCGTCGGGTCGGCCCTGTTGACGGCCGCGCTGCAATATTCCACGATCATATTCGCCGCATTGCTGGGCATGGGCCTGTGGGGCGACCGGCCCGATAATCTGGCCTGGGCAGGCATGAGCCTGATCATCGCGGCGGGCCTGCTGTCGGTCTGGCGCACCATGCGGATGCCGCCCGAGGCCTGAGCCAAACACCACGAAGGAGCTCGCATGACCATGACGCTGATTTCCGCCGCCGACCTGGCCGATCGCCTGCAGTCGCCAGGCGTACGCATTTTCGACGTGCGCCATGACCTGGCCGACCACGCGGCCGGCCGCCGTGCCTACGAACAGGGCCATATTCCCGGGGCCCGCTACCTGGACCACGAAACGGAATTGGCGGCACCGCGCTCCGGCAAGAACGGAAGGCATCCCTTGCCGTCGCGGGCCGACCTGGCGGCGCTGATGGCCGCCCACGACGTCCGCCCCGATACGCTGGTCGTGGCGTACGACGCCAGCGGCGGCATGTTTGCCGCGCACCTGTGGTGGATGCTGCGTTGGCTGGGGCACGAGCAGGTGGCTGTGCTCGATGGCGGCTGGCAGGGCTGGACAGCCGATGGGTTGCCGGTCAGCGGCGAGGCGGTCCTGGCCACTCGCGCAAACAGCGCCGCGACGCCCGCAGGGCAAGCGCTGGCCGACACGGTCGATGCCCAGGCGGTGCTGGCCAACCTGGCGCAGCCGGCATTCACCGTATTGGACGCGCGGGCCGCCAACCGCTATCGGGGCGAGGTCGAGCCCATGGACCCGGTGGCGGGACATATCCCGGGTGCGCTGAACCGTCCCAATGGCGAAAACCTGCGGGCCGACGGGCGTTTCAAGACGCCCGCGCAACTGCGCGCCGAATTCGCCAGCCTGCTGGGCGAGCGTGATCCACGCACGGTGGTGCACCAATGCGGTTCCGGCATCACCGCCTGCCACAATCTGCTGGCCATGGAAATTGCCGGCCTGGCGGGCTCACGCCTGTATCCCGGCTCCTGGAGCGAATGGTGCAGCGACCCGGCCCGGCCGGTGGCGCGCGGCGCCTGACCGGCCGCTACCAGACGGTCGCGGGCTGCGGGCTGCGGGTCGCCACCTGCTCGGCGATATGCAGGAAATAGTCCAGCGATTCGGTAGCCTGGCCAGGGGTCTTGGCCTGGTCGTCCCAGCGGCGTAGCCGGATGGCGTCGGGTGCGCCGGGCATGCTGGCGAAATCGACGGCCTGTCCGGCGTCGAAGCTGCCGCCTTGCAGGGCCAGGCTGCGACGGGAATCGGCCGACAACAGGTCGCCGTAGTCGGGTTCCACGAAGCACAGGTAGCGCTTGGCCTCGACGTGCAGTCGGATCGGATCGAGCACGGCGGCGCCGAACAGGCCACGCAAGAAGGGCAGCACAAAGTATTGGTGCTTGTCGTCCAGGCCGTCCAGCGATGGCGTACCCGGCCGGTCGGCAATCAGGTGGCCCAGGTCGTGCAGCAGGCCGGCTGTGATCAATTGCGGCGATGCGCCCGCCTGCTCGGCCAGGGTGGCCGTCTGTAGCGCATGCTGTAGTTGGGTGATGGGCTCGCCATCATAGGCGCGGTGTCCGCGCTCGACGAACAACTGTTCGATGTCTTGCAGAGTAAAAGCCATGATGGGCCCCTGGGATAGTCCCGGTGCGGCCCCGCACGGGTGCACCATCGCGGGGCAGGAGGGTCAGTAGATCGCAGGCAGTTGACGGTTTGATGACGATGCGCCAGGCGCGCAAGAAAAAAGGGCGGGCCGCAGGCCCGCCCCTTGCAAGCGGCAGCAATGTATCGGGTTCAGACCGAGTCGTGTTCTTGCATGATGCGGCGGTACCACTCGTGGAAGTGCTGCATGCCGTCTTCCATGGGCGACTGGTATGGCCCGGCCTCGTTGACGCCGCGCAGCATCAGGGCCTTGCGGCCGGCATCCATGCGTTCGGCGATCTCGTCGTCCTCGACCGCGGTTTCCATATAGGCCGCGCGCTGCGCCTCGACGAATTCACGCTCGAAGGCCACGATTTCTTCGGGGTAATAGAACTCGACGACGTTGACTGTTTCTTGCGGGCTCTTGGGGTACAGCGTGGACAGTACCAGCACGTGCGGGTAGAGCTCGATCATGTGGGTAGGGAAGTAGGTGACCCACACCGCACCGAAATCGGGCGCGTCGCCTGCCCGGTAGTCGAGCACGCGGTCATGCCATTGCTTGTAGATGTCCGAGCCGGGCTGAGCCAGCGCCTTGTGCACGCCCACGCGTTGCAGACTGTACCAGTCGTCGAATTCCCAGCTCAGGTCGTCGCAGGTGACAAAGCGGCCCAGGCCTGGATGGAATGGCCCGACGTGGTAGTCCTCGAGGTAGACCTCGATGAAAGTCTTCCAGTTGTAATTGCACTGGTGCACCTCGACGTGGTCTAGCACGTAATCGCCAAAATCGAATTCGGGCCGGGAGAACAGCGGCGCCAGGTCGCTGGCCGGATCGCGTGGGCCTTCGAACAGCAGGCCATGGCAATCGCGCAGGCGGAAACGCTGCAGGTTCATGCAGGGCGTGGATTCGAACTGCGGGGCACCCAGCAGTTCGCCGGTATTGTTGTAGGTCCAGCGATGCAGGGGGCAAACGATATTGCCCCCGGTTTCTTTCAGGCTGCCATGCCCGGGGGCAGGGCCGGTGACGTTGCCTGCCTGGCCGCCCAGCATCAGGGCTTGGCGATGGCGGCAGACGTTCGACATCAATTCGACGCCTTGGGCATTGCGTACCAAGACGCGCCCGCCGTCTTCGTGCGGCAGGGTGCGCCAATCGCCGATTTCGGGTACCAGTTTCTGGTGGCCGACATACAACGAGGATTGCTTGAAGATGAGTTCTTGCTCGCGCTTGAAGCGGGCTTCGTCAAAGTATGCGCTGACGGGTAGCTGGGTGCGAGCTGGCACGACATGCGCCATCCGACCAATGTCGGTCATGATTCCCTCCGCTCGGATAAAAAAGCCAGGACGGCAGGGTTTCCGTTCTGGCGCGAAGAAAAATCGGTCTGGCCGATCAAACAGTGAATTGTACCCTATCCCTTACGTTGGGGCACCCCTTGCGATGCGCACCATGCATCGCTGCTATACCAGCCGCCGTGTCACAGGGTGGCGGCGCAGCAGCCAACTGCTGGCCGCCGACAGGCCGAACACTGTCGCGGCCAGCAGGGGCACATTCCAGGCCGCGCCAGGCCCCGCATGGGCACCGGCGCGATCGGCCAGATCCAGGAATAGCGGGTGGATCAGGTATACGCCGAACGTCAGCGGCGCCAATGTCGAAAGCGGTGGCACGCGCGCCGTGTTCATGATCCACTGGAACGCGGCCAGCGACATGAACGGCACCGTGATGCTGAAATAATCGTAGAAGTACAGGTTCAGGTTGCCGGCCTCGGACAGTGTCGACACCCCCCATGCGGTCGCCAGCACGCTGATGGCCAGTACCAGGCCGGGGCGTGGCACGCGCAGCTCGCCCTCGTAGATCATGCGCCCGGCCACGAAGTAGCCCAGGTAGGGCAAGAACCAGGTCAGGAAAAAGCCCTGGCCTGCATTCAGCGCCTGGCGATACAGCGCATCCAGGATGGCGACCCCCAGGATGCCGACCACCCACAAGCGGCGGGCTGCCGGCGTGCTGCGCTGGTAAAGCGCGCGCACCAGCGGGGCGAACAAGTACAGCCCCACGATCATGTACAGGTACCATAGGTGGTAATAGGGCGCGCCTTCAACGACCTTGCGAGGCCAGAACGACAAATCGATGCGGCCATCGTCCCACCAGTCGAGCAGGCTGCGCCAGCACAGGTAGAACAAGGTCCAGAACACCAGTGGCGCGCAGATGCGCGTGGCGCGCCGCAGGTAGAAGCGCCGCGCATCTTGCGGCCGGTCGCCGTCGAGCAGCAGGGCGCCGCTGACCATCACGAATACCGGCACGCACCACCGCACGGCCGAGTCGTACAGGTTGGCCGCCAGCCAGTCGCCACTACCGTAGGCGCCCGCATCCGAGACGGCCTGGGCTGCGCTGTGCAGCAGCACCACGGCTAACGCGGCGAGCCAGCGTGCGGCGTCAAGTCGATCAAGGCGGTCTGGGCTGAGGGGCATGGCGTGTGCGGCGGTAGTTGCAGGAAAGTAGCCCTGCGGCCTGGTGGCCTTAGGGTCTTCCCTACCTTATCAGTGCCCGCCAGGAGCGATGTTTCGAACCGTTAACCCCGGCTTGCAAACGCAAGCATGCCCGCCGATGCGCACGGCACGGGGGCATTTTGTTGCAACTGGCGCGGCTTTATTGACGCTCCAGGCCCGCCTGTTCGACCAGCTTTTCGATCACCGGCTGCTCGTTGCGGATCTGCTGAGTCAGTTCTTGCGCGGTGCCCGAGCGCGGCTCGATGCCCATGTTCAGCAGCTTGTCGCGCACCTGCGGATCTTGCAGCGTGGTGGTCAGGGCTTGCTGCAAGGTGGCCAGCACGTCGGGCGGAGTACCCTTCGGGGCCACGAAGCTGAACCAGGCGGTCAGGTCGAACGCCGGATAGCCTTGTTCGGCCAAGGTGGGCAGGTTGGGCAAGCTGGGCAGGCGGGTCTTGCTGGTGATGCCGAAGACTTTCAGCTTGCCTGCCTCGACTTGCGGCATGCCGGTGGCCACCATGTCGAAGAACAGGTCGACGTCGCCGTTGATCAAGGCCGGCAAGGCCTGCGTGGCGCCCTTGAAGGGCACGTGCAGCAAATCGATGCCGGCCTCTTGCTTGAACAGCTCGCCGGCCAGGTGCGAAGAAGTACCCGGCCCGAAGGTGGCGAAGGTCAGATTGCCGGGATGCTGCCTGGCCTGTGCCACGACGTCGGCGGTGCTCTTGAAGCCGTGCTTGTCGTTTGACAGCAGAATCAGCGGGCCGACGCCCACCATGCCGACCGGTGCATAGCTGTCCGGGTCGTACGGCAGCGATTTGTACAGGAAGCGGTTGGTGACCAGCGTGGAGTTGGTGGCCATCAGCAGGGTGTAGCCATCGGGTTGTGCGCGGGCGACATAAGCGGCGCCGATGGTGGTGCCGGCTCCGGCCTTGTTTTCGACGATGATGCTCTGGTCCAGTGCTTTGCTCATGCGGTCGGCCAGGATGCGCGTCAGCACGTCGGTGGCGCCGCCGGCAGGAAACGGCGAAATGATGGTGATGGGCCGTTCGGGATAAGCGGCATGGGCCAGGCCGGCGCAGGCCGACAGGGCCGCGGCGGCCGCCAGTGTAGAAATGCGTTTGAACATGTTTTCCCCTGAGCAGTGGTGAAAAGAGGTGGTCGGCCTCTCGTAAATTCCGTAGAATGGAATTTAATTTTGTTAAACGAAATAAACTATAAGAACGAAGCCGCCGCGATGCAAGCCCCTTTCGATTCTTCTGATCCCGCTGCCGAGTTCGCGCAGCGCAGTGGCCCGGCCCGGCGCCGCCGCGGCGGCAGCCAGGGCCGGACCACGCCCGATTTCATCGTGGCGCTGGCGCGCGGGCTGGACGTCCTGCGCTGTTTCGGGCCGGGCGTCGCCACACTGGGCAACCAGGATCTGGCCGGCCTGACCGGCTTGCCCAAGCCCACCATCAGCCGCATCACCTATACCCTGACCGAACTGGGCTACTTGCGCTATCACCCCGACAGCGGCAAGTATTCGCCTGGCTACGCGGTGCTGGCCCTGGGGTTCGGGCTGCTGGCCGGGCTGGAAGTGCGCGAACTGGCCAAGGCATCGATGGCCCAGTTGGCCCGCGATACGGGCGGTGCGGTGGCATTGGGGGCGTTCGATGGCGACGCCATGGTCTATGTCGAGGCCATTCATGGCTCGTCTGAGCTGTACTTGCGGCTACCCGTGGGGTACCGGGCCAGCCTGGACAGCGCCATGGGACGGGCCTATTTGGCGGCGTTGCCGGAAACGCAGCGCGCGGCGCTGTTTGAGCGCCTGGGGCAGGGCGCCCCGGACTCGGCCATCGTGGCGCAAGCCCATGCCGACCTGCAAGCCTCTGGTTGCTGCTTTGCCCTGGGCGCCTGGCGTGCCGATATCAACGCGGTGGCCGTGCCCTTTCAGTCAGTGACCGGCGAAGGCCTGCTCGTCATGAGCTGCGGGGGGCCGGCATCGCTGCTGCCCGCCTCGGTGCTGCGCGAGCGGGTGGCCCCGGCACTACGCGCCGCGGTACGGCAACTGTCGGGCAATCCTTCCTGAGTTCGCGGCAAAGCGGGCGGGACAGCGCGCATCATCTACAATTCACGGATCGAATTCATTCCCGCGCACGGAGCCCCCGTTTGGCCACTTCCCCGCAAACCGATCCGCAGCATGACGACCGCCCCTTGCCCCAGGATTTCGAAACGGCGTTGGCCGAGCTCGAAACGCTGGTCGCCGCCATGGAAGACGGATCGCTGCCCCTTGAGCAATCGCTGGCAGCCTATCGGCGCGGCGTCGAGCTGACCCGCGTCTGCCAAGAGCGCCTGGCGCAAGCCGAGCAGCAGGTCAAGGTGCTGGAAGACGGTTTGCTGCGGCCGCTGGATCCTCGCGCGCTCGACGACGAATAACCGGATGAAGCAACAACACCTTGCGTTCGCGGACTGGTTGCAGGGCCGCGCGCAGCACATCGAGTCCGTGCTGGACGAATGCCTGCCTGCCGCCGACGCATTGCCCGTGCGATTGCACGAGGCAATGCGCTATGCCGTGCTGGGCGGCGGCAAGCGCATTCGCGCCGCGCTGGTCTATGCGGCGGGCCAGGCCTGCCCCGTCAATGGCAGCGCAGCGGCCATCCAGGCCTCGATGGACCGCGCCGCCGCCGCCGTGGAATTGATCCACGCCTATTCGCTGATCCACGACGACCTGCCATGCATGGACGACGACACGCTGCGCCGTGGCCGTCCCACCACGCACGTGCAGTTCGACGAAGCCACCGCGATGCTGGCTGGCGATGCCCTGCAGCCGCTGGCCTTCGAACTGTTGGCCGACATGCCCATCGCACCGGCGTTGGTGGTGCAGGCCACGCAGGCGCTGGCCCGTGCGGCCGGCAGCCAGGGCATGGCGGGCGGGCAGGCCATCGATTTGCACAGCGTCGGCTACGCCTTGTCGCACGACGAGCTGCAAACCATGCACAGCATGAAAACCGGCGCCATGCTGGCATGCAGCGTCGCCCTGGGCGGCATCGTGTCCGGTGCCAGTTCCAGTACCCGGCAGGCGCTGGATGACTATGCCCAGGCCGTCGGCCTGGCATTCCAGGTGGTTGACGACATTCTCGACGTCACCGCCGATACCGCCAGCCTGGGCAAGACACCCGGCAAAGACGCGGCAGGCAACAAGCCCACCTATGTGTCGCTGCTGGGCCTGGACCAGGCCCGCGCGCTGGCCGAAGAGCTGCGCGTTGCCGCGCATGCGGCCCTGGCGCCACTGGGTGATTCCGGCTTGATGCTGGCTCGCCTGGCAGACTACATCGTACTCAGAGATCGTTGATACCAAGCATGACGACAGACTTACTGGACCGTATCCACACGCCGGCCGACCTGCGCCAACTGGATCGCCGCGAGCTCAAGGTGCTGGCCGAAGAGCTGCGCGGCTTCGTGCTGGAATCCGTATCCAGGACGGGCGGCCACTTGTCGTCCAACCTGGGCACGATCGAGCTCACCCTGGCGTTGCATAGCGTGTTCGACACACCGCATGATCGCATCGTCTGGGATGTCGGCCACCAGTCGTATCCGCACAAGATCCTGACCGGCCGCCGTGCCGGCATGGCCCACCTGCGCCAGGAAGGCGGCATCTCGGGCTTTCCCAGGCGCAGCGAGTCCGAATACGACGCCTTCGGCACGGCGCATTCGTCGACCTCGATCTCGGCCGCGCTGGGCATGGCGGTCGCATCGCGCAATGCTGGCGTGCAGCGCCAGCACATCGCGGTCATCGGCGATGGCGCCATGTCGGCGGGCATGGCGTTCGAGGCCATGAACAACGCCGGCGTCACGCCGGATATCAATCTGCTGGTGGTGCTCAACGACAACGACATGTCGATTTCGCCGCCCGTGGGGGCCTTGAACCGCTACCTGGCCCGCCTGATGTCCGGGCGCTTCTACGCCACGGCCAAGAACGTGGGCCGGGCCATGCTGCAGCATGTGCCCCCGGTGCTCGAGCTGGCGCGCCGTTTCGAAGAGCACGCCAAGGGCATGGTCACGCCGGCCACCCTGTTCGAAGAGTTCGGCTTCAATTATGTCGGCCCGATCGACGGCCATGACCTCGACGCCCTGGTGCCCACCCTGCAGAACCTGAAGGCCCTGCAAGGCCTGCAGTTCCTGCACGTGGTGACGCGCAAGGGGCAGGGCTACAAGCTGGCCGAGGCCGATCCCGTGCTGTATCACGGGCCGGGCAAGTTCGACCCGGCCATCGGTATCCAGCAGGCCAAGCCGTCCACGCGCAAGACCTTCACGCAAGTGTTCGGCCAATGGCTGTGCGATATGGCCGAGCACGACGAGCGCCTGGTGGGCATCACCCCGGCCATGCGCGAAGGCAGCGGCCTGGTTGAATTCGAGCAGCGCTTCCCGCGCCGCTACTTCGACGTGGGCATCGCCGAACAGCATGCCGTGACCTTTGCCGCGGGCCTGGCCTGCGAGGCCCAGAAGCCGGTGGTGGCCATTTATTCCACCTTCCTGCAGCGCGGCTACGACCAGCTCATTCATGACGTGGCGCTGCAAAACCTGGATGTCACGTTCGCGTTGGATCGTGCCGGCCTGGTCGGCGCCGACGGCGCCACGCACGCCGGCAACTACGACATCGCCTTCCTGCGCTGCGTGCCCAACATGGTGGTGGCCACGCCTTCAGACGAAAACGAGGCGCGCTTGCTGCTGTCGACCTGTTATGAACATCCCGGCCCGGCCTCGGTGCGCTATCCGCGCGGCGCCGGCCGTGGTGCCGAAGTATCGCCAGGCCTGGATACCGTATCCGTGGGCAAGGGCGTAGTCCGGCGGCAAGGCCGCGGCATTGCCATTCTGGCGTTTGGCACCTTGGTGCAGGCGGCTCTGGGCGCGGCTGAAGCATTGGACGCCACGGTGGCCGATATGCGCTTCGTCAAGCCCATCGACCGCGAACTGATCCTCGAACTGGCTGCCGGCCACGAGGCCATCGTCACCCTCGAAGAAGCCGCCATTATGGGCGGGGCGGGCAGCGCGGTGACCGAAGTGCTGCACCAGGAAGGCCTCGGCGTGCCGGTGCTGCAATTGGGCCTGCCCGACCGCTTCATCGACCATGGCGAGCAGTCTGCCCTGTTGGCCGGGGTGGGGCTGGATGCGGCAGGTATCGAGCGTTCGATCCGTGCCCGCTTTGAAAAGCAGCGCCGCCCGGCTGCTGCGCAGGCCAAATAGGGGGCGAAGCCGAATTACCAACCTACTAGTAGGAGGGTTTTCCACACCTTCGGCCTGGCTTTTCGGTAATAATGGCTCCGCTAACATATTTCAGGGCAACAGCGATTCTCATTCCTTTCCGCCCTGACAGGTAACCCTATGAATTCTCCGATCGATCCCGCCCTGGTCATGCCCGATGTCCAAAGCTCGGCTGATACGCGGCACATCCCGATTCAGCGCGTAGGCATCCGTGGCGTGCGGCACCCCATGCTGGTGGCGGACGCCAACGGCGCGCCACAGCCCACCGTGGCCACCTGGACCCTGACGGTGGCCCTGCCCGCCGAAGAAAAGGGCACGCACATGTCGCGATTCATGGCGCTGCTCGAAAAATACCGCAGCGTGCCCATGACGCCGGCCCTGTTTGCGGCCATGGCGCGCGACATGCTGCCGTTGCTGCATGCCGAGCGCGGTGATATCACGGCGGCTTTCCCGTACTTCATCAACAAGTCGGCACCGGTGTCGGGCGTGCAAAGCCTGCTCGACTACGAAGTGCAGTGGGTAGCCCGTGCAGCCGGCGACCAGGTCGAATTCGAGCTGGTCGTGCAGGTGCCTGTTACCAGCCTGTGCCCGTGTTCCAAGGCAATTTCCGAATATGGCGCGCACAACCAGCGTTCGCATGTCACCGTCTCGGCCGTGTTGAACGGCGACGTGGCCATGGACCGCATCATCCGGTTGGTCGAGGACGAGGCTTCGTGCGAACTGTGGGGCCTGCTCAAGCGCCCCGACGAGAAATTCGTCACCGAGCGCGCCTACGACAACCCCAAGTTCGTGGAAGACCTGGTGCGCGACGTGGCTGCCCGGCTGGCGGCGCATCCCGGCGTGGCGCGCTATCGCGTCGAGGCCGAGAACTTCGAGTCCATCCATAACCATTCCGCGTACGCCGTCGTCGAGGGCTGAACGCGGCCATGGCGCCGGCTCCGGCGGCCCGCGACTGGCCGCTGATCGCGCGGCTCGAGGGCTGGGAATCCCGGCTGGCCTTGCGGCTGGCCGGGCGTGGCCGCGTGGCGGCGGCGCTGTACGAGTTCTTTCGCTTTGGTGTGAAACAGGCCTGGGCCTGCCTGTTCGGCGGCCTGATGTGCGCGCTGCTGCTGGCCACGCACTGGTGGTATCCACCTGGCGCCGCGCTGGCGCGCTATGATTTCCTGACGCTGGCGGCCCTGGCCGTCCAGGCGCTGCTGCTGGCCTTGCGCATGGAAACCTGGGCGGAAGCCCGGGTCATCTTGATGTTCCATGTGGTGGGTACGGCCATGGAGCTCTTCAAGACCTCGGTCGGCTCCTGGATCTACCCCGAGGCCAGCGTGCTGCGCCTGGGCGGCGTGCCGCTCTTCACGGGTTTCATGTATGCCGCCGTGGGCAGCTATCTGGCGCGCGTCTGGCGGCTGTTCGACTTCCGCTTCACGGCGCACCCCCCGCTGGGCGCCACATTGGCCTTGTCGGCGCTGATCTACGCGAATTTCTTCACTCACCATTACGTGGTCGACCTGCGCGTGGCGCTGTTCGTGCTGACCGCCATATTATTTGCCCGCACCTGGGTGCACTACCGCATCTGGCAGGTGCACCGGCGCATGCCGCTGCTGCTGGGCTTCGTGCTGGTGGCGCTGTTCATCTGGTTTGCCGAGAATATCGGCACCTTCGCGCATGCCTGGCGCTACCCCAACCAGCAGCACGGCTGGGATTGGGTCTCGCCGGCCAAGCTGGGATCGTGGTTCCTGCTCATGATCATCAGCTACGTGATGGTCAGCGTGGTAAACCGGCCCAGGGCGCCGGGTGGGGCGCCCCAGGTGGCCGTAGCTTGCGCAATGGCGCAAGATCAGCGATAATCGTGGGCTTTCTTTGCTCGATCGCCCTATTTGTGGGGTGGCGGGCTGCCCCTTGCGGGCTATCCGGTAGCCAGGCGGCGAGCCAGGCGTTCGGGTTTGCCGCGCAAGACATCCTCAAGGAGTTTTACCCATGCGTCACTACGAAGTAGTGTTCATTGTCCATCCGGACCAAAGCGAGCAAGTGCCCGCCATGGTCGAGCGCTACCAGGCGCTCGTTACCGGCCAAAGCGGTACGGTGCACCGACTGGAAGACTGGGGCCGCCGCCAACTGGCCTATCCCATCCAGAAGCTGGTGAAGGCGCATTACGTTTGCATGAACATCGAGTGCGGCCAAGCCACGCTCGACGAACTCGAGCATTCGTTCCGCTACAACGATGCTGTCCTGCGCCACCTGGTCATCAAGACCAAGAAGGCTCAGACCACGCCCTCGATCATGATGAAGTCGGTCGAGCGCGAAGAGGCCCGCAAGGCCAGCACGGAAGCGACTGCACCGGCCCAGGCCCCGGCTCCGGCCCAGGCCCAGGCCCAGGCCTAAGTAACCCGGCAATACTGTTTCACCACCACGCACCGGCCGGATGAACACCCTGGAACTCAGCGCCCGCGTTCTCGAATGCGAGCCTCTGCGCCATACTCCCGCCGGCGTGCCAGCGCTGGAAATGCTGCTGGCCCACGAATCGGAAATCGTCGAAGCAGGGCATCCGCGCCGCGTCGAACTCACGATTACCGCCGTGGCCCTGGGCGATCTGGCACAACTGCTGGCCGGCACCCCGCTGGGGACCGAACTGCAGGTGCAGGGCTTTCTGGCCGCTGCCCGCAAAGATTCGGTAAAGGTCAAGCTGCACTTGCAGCTTGCCCGCAAAGTCGGCGGCAGTGCAGGGCGCGATCCGTTGGTGGGATGACAGGCTAACCGGAACCAGACACAGATTACGGGCCAGCGGCATAAAGCCCCGACCCGACTAGACTAAGAGGCACATCATGGCTTTCTTCGGAAAACGCAAAGAGAAACGTAAATTCACGCAGCAGAACCCGCTGTTCAAGCGTCGCAAGTTCTGCCGCTTCACCGCCGCCGGCGTCGACGAGATCGACTACAAGGATCTCGATACCCTGCGCGATTTCGTGCAAGAAAATGGCAAGATCATCCCGGCCCGTCTGACCGGCACCAAGGCACACTACCAGCGTCAGCTGGACACCGCCATCAAGCGCGCCCGCTTCCTGGCCCTGTTGCCTTACACCGACAACCACAACTGATCCGGGGTTACTGAAATGCAAGTCATCCTGCTCGAAAAAGTCGTCAACCTGGGCAACCTGGGCGAAATCGTCCGGGTGCGCGATGGTTACGCCCGCAACTTCCTGATTCCCCAGAAAAAGGCCCGTCGTGCCACTGACGCCGCCCTGAAGGAATTCGAAGCCCGCCGTGCCGAACTGGAAAAAGTCCAGGCTGAGAAGCTGGCCGCCGCTGAAGCGCTGGGCGGCCGCCTGGCCGGCTACCAGCTCAAGGTCCAGCAAAAGGCCGGTGTCGATGGCCGCTTGTTCGGTTCCGTCACCAATGGCGACGTGGCCGAAGGCCTGAAGAAGGCCGGCTTCGAAGCCGTTGAAAAGGGCCAGGTTCGCCTGCCCAACGGCCCGCTGAAAGCCGTGGGAGAATATCCCATCCAGGTCGCGCTGCACGCCGACGTGACGGTGGACGTAACCGTCGTGGTCGAAGGCGACCTCGCCTAAGTACCCGCGTTTACGCCAAGCAAAAAAGCCGGCGACCGTGCCGGCTTTTTTGTTTATTGCGGCCCATCCGCAGCCCATCTGTACTCAGCCTTCGGGGATACTCTTGAGCCAGCCGTCGCCTCAGCATCATCAAGCGCCTCCTGGCCTGCGGGCATGGCTCGACAGCGTAGATGCCGCACGCGAGCCATCCGTGCGCGAAGTCGTGATCGACGGCGTGACCTGCGTGGTGAAGCGGCGCCGCTCGGGGGTGCTGCAGGCGCTGGGTTATCTGTTGCGCTACCTGCGCGCGCTGGTGCTGGCGCTGAGCTGCAAGTTGTTCCTGGGCGAATTTCCGCGTCCGGGCGTGTTGCTGCGCAACGGCCTGGCCTACGAGGCCGGGCGCCTGCGCCGCTTGCGGCAGGCTGGCTGCCGGGTTCCCCAGGTATGGTGGGAAGAGCCGGGCCTGTTGGTGCTCGAGCATGTCGGCGACGACCTGGCCGGGCTGGTCAGGCATGCCGACCCTGCCCAACGGGTGCAGTGGGTGCGTGCCCTGGCGGCCGATCTGGCCGCCTTTCATGCAGGTGGGCACTGGCACGGCGGCGCTCAAATCCGCAACATTACCTTGTGCGACGGCGATTTGTGGCGCATAGACTTCGAAGAAAACGTCGGCGGCGCCTTGTCGCTGCCCCTGGCGCAGGCCTACGATCTATTCCAATTGGTGTCCTCGCTGATGGCGTTGCGCAAGTTGCACGACGATAATCTGCCCGGGCTGGGTAAACTGATGCTGGACGTCTATTTCGAGGCCCATCCAGCCCCTGCCGTGCGCGCCCGGCTGCAGCGGCTGGCCCGGGTGGTGTGCGCCAGCGCGGCCGTGCTGCGCCCGGTGGCCGGCTGGCTGCCGGGGCGCGATGTCCAAGGTTTCTTCCGGGTGGCCGACACCCTGCGAACTCTCTATTAGTCCATTCGATGAACACTCCTGCCGATTCCCAGCTAGATTACCTGCGCGTGCCGCCACACTCCATCGAGGCCGAGCAGTCGGTGCTGGGAGGCTTGCTGCTGGATAACAGCACCTGGGACCGGATTGCCGACGTGCTGGGCGAAGCGGACTTCTACCGTCACGACCATCGCCTGATCTGGCAACACATTGCCCGCCTGATTGGCCTGGCACGGCCGGCCGACGTCATTACCGTCAACGAATCGCTGATCAGCGCAGGCAAGGCTGACGACACGGGCGGGCTCGCCTACCTGAACGCGCTGGCCCACAATACGCCGTCGGCCGCCAACATCCGTCGCTACGCCGAAATCGTGCGCGAGCGCGCGATGCTGCGCAAGCTGGTGTCGGTGGCCGACGAGATTTCTTCGGCCGCGCTCAATCCGCAGGGCAAGGAAGCGCGTCAACTGCTGGACGAAGCCGAATCCAAGGTATTCAAGATCGCCCAGGAAGGCGAGAAGGGTTCGGCTGGTTTCCAAGAAATCCAGCCGCTCTTGACCCAGGTGGTCGAGCGCATCGACGAGCTGTATCACCGTGAGGGCGACTCCGACGTCACCGGCGTGCCCACCGGGTTTTCCGACTTGGACAAGATGACCTCAGGCCTGCAGGCGGGCGACCTGGTCATCGTGGCCGGCCGCCCTTCGATGGGCAAGACCTCGTTCTCGATGAACGTCGGCGAACACGTGGCTATCGAGCAGGGCCTGCCGGTGGCCGTGTTCTCGATGGAAATGGGCGCCGTGCAGTTGGCGATGCGTATGCTGGGTTCAGTGGGCATGCTCGACCAGCATCGCATGCGTACCGGCAAGCTGGTGGCCGACGATTGGCCGCGCGTCACGCATGCGGTACAGCTCATGCAGGACGCCCAGGTCTACATCGATGAAACGCCGTCGCTCAGCGCAATGGAAGTGCGCGCGCGAGCGCGTCGCCTGGCACGCCAGTGCGGGCAACTGGGCCTGATCATCATCGACTACCTGCAACTGATGTCGGGCAATGGCGGCGGCGAGAACCGTGCCACCGAAATCTCGGAAATCAGCCGCTCGCTCAAGGGCCTGGCCAAGGAACTGAACTGCCCGCTTATCGCGCTGTCGCAGCTCAACCGCAGCCTGGAGCAACGGCCCAACAAGCGGCCGGTAATGAGCGACTTGCGGGAATCGGGCGCTATCGAACAGGACGCCGACTTGATCCTGTTCATCTACCGCGATGAAGTCTATAACCCCGATTCACCCGACAAGGGCACGGCCGAGATCATCGTGGGCAAGCAGCGTAACGGCCCCATCGGTACCGTGCGGCTGACGTTCCAGGGGTCCAGCACGCGCTTCTTGAATTTCACCTCCGGGCCGCAGTACTAGCCGCCGTCAGGCTTCCGACTGGGTGCGGTCGTTCGAGCCATCATCCAGGTGGGCGTGCGTGTCTTCGATGCCGAAGACCGATGTGTACGCGGGATAGAAGCTGCAATACAGCACGCCGCCCGCGGCGATATTGAACGGAATCTGCAGCGTACCGGCCAGTTGCGACGGCACGCCGGCGCTGACCAGCAGGCCGGCGCACAGATCGATGAACAGGAACACCAGCACCCAGGCGGTGCCATAGACCAGGAACGGCCATTTGTTGCGCCAGCAGGCTATGCCCGAGAAAAACAGCGCCTGGCCGATGCGCAGGCCATGCCAGGCCACCAGCACGGGCGCATGCCAGAACAGCGCGGCAATAATCATGTACAGCACCCCGAACAGCGCCAGCGGCACCCCCATGGCGCTGATGAAGGGGGTAAGGTCTTGTTCGATCGAGGCCACCCGCATGCCTTCGGTCAGGGCGCTGGCGAACGGCATGAACGACACCAGGCCGGCCGCGATGCACAGTACGGCATACAAAACGCCGATGATCAGCATTTTCTTGAAGACGCCCGGGCGCAGCAGCGGCTGGGGCCACATCGAGGGAAGCATGACCCGGTCGGCTTCGATATGCTTGCACGCCGATAGCGTCATCAGCGTCACGACCGGCATCAGGGCCACGAACAGCAGCGGCCCCACTGGCGGCGTGAAGGTCGCAAACAGTACCAGCAGGCTGATGGCCAGCGCCCAGGTAAACATGGCCAGCGGCTGCTTCATGAACAGCCGCAGGCCGTCGCGTACCCATTGCCAGCCGGAGGATGCGGGTAGGGATGCTGCTTGCATAGGTGTCGGTTGGAATCGTAAAGAGGGATTTACACTCAATTATGCGGGCCACCGCGCCTAGGGCAAGGCCGGCAGGCCAGGGCGGTGGCGTGCTTGCAACACTCTTTCGAAATGGCGCGGATCGTGGGGCTTGAGCGTCTGGGCTGGCCTGGGCAGGAAATAGTCGTACAGGCGCGATAGCCAGAAACGCAGCGCCGCGGCGCGCAGCATGTGCGGCCAGGCCTGCCGTTCGCCGTCGGTGAACGGGCGTACCGCAGCGTACGCCTGCAGCCAGGCCTGCAGCAGCGAGGGCACAAAAACGCCGTTTTCGCGTTCGGTGCACCAGTCGTTGACGCTGACGGCCACATCGAACAACCAGGTGTCGCAGCCGGCAAAGTAAAAATCGATGATACCGCCCATCAGCGGGTCTTCGAAGGTGCCGGCAAACAGTACGTTGTCGCGGAACAGGTCGCAGTGGGCCGGGCCGCACGGCAGCGCTTGCCAGGCCGGCGTGGCTGCCACACGCTGCTGATCGTCCAGTTCGCGGGTCAGCAACTGCGCCTGGGCGGCGTCCAGGAACGGCAGTACCTTGGGCCCGGTTTCCACCCACCATGCAAGGCCGCGCAGGTTTGGCTGTTGCAACGGGAAGTCGCGCGCGGCCAGGTGGGCGCGTGCCAGCGTGGCGCCAGCCAGCGCACAATGGGCCGCGCCGGGCGCGGGCTCGTAGCCGCCAGGCAGGCGCGTCACGATGGCACACGGCTTGCCATGCAGGGAAGTGAGCCTGCTGCCGTCGCGCAAGGTCTGGGGTTGCGGCACCGGTACGCCACGCGAGGCCAGGTGGTGCATCAGCTCGATGTAGAAGGGCAGTTGCGCCTGCGTCAGCACCTCGAACAGCGTCAGCACGTATTCGCCGCGGGTGGTGATCAGGAAGTAATTGGTATTTTCGATGCCGGCGGTAATGCCGCGCAGCGACACCAGGTCGCCCAGATCGAAATTTGCCAGCAAGGTTCGGGCGTCGTCGTCGGAAACAGGGGTGAAAACGGCCATGGATCAGCGAATTGGAGGTGGAATTTCGGGCAGCGGCCGGGGCGGCACTGCTCGGGCAGCGCCGCAATTTTAGTCTACGAGCGGGGGCCATCCCGGCGGGACTGCGCCGCGGCATGGCGCCGGGGCCGTAAAATACGCCATTCCCCATCATTGTCGAGCAATCTTGAGTTCTTCCGACTGGCGGCTGTGCGTCGCCCCCATGATCGACGTGACCGACCGGCATTGCCGCTATTTTCATCGGCTGCTGGCGCCGCGCGCGCGCTTGTATACCGAGATGATCACCACCGGGGCGCTGCTGCATGGCAATGTGGAACGCCATCTGGACTTCGACGGCGCCGAGCACCCGGTGGCCCTGCAGCTGGGCGGCAGCGAGCCCGATGCGCTGGCCCACGCCGCGCGCCTGGGCCGCCAATGGGGCTATGACGAAATCAACCTGAACTGCGGCTGTCCGTCGGAACGGGTGCAGCGCGGTGCCTTCGGCGCCTGCCTGATGGCCGAGCCCGCGTTGGTGGCCGATTGCATGAAGGCCATGCAGGATGCGGTCGACGTGCCGGTGACGGTCAAGCATCGCCTGGGCCTCGACTATGACGAGTCATATGGCTTCGTGCGCGATTTCGTGGGCGCCATCCACGATACCGGCTGCCGCGTGTTCATCGTGCACGCCCGCAATGCGGTGCTGAAGGGCTTGTCACCCAAAGACAACCGCGAGATCCCGCCCCTGCGCTACACCGTGGCGCAGCAATTGAAGGCCGATTTTCCCGACAGCGTCATCGTGCTCAACGGCGGCCTGGCGGACGCGGCGCAGGCCATGGACGCGGCGGGGGACTTCGACGGCGTGATGCTGGGGCGGGCCGCCTGGCATACGCCCCGCGTGTTGTCGGAAGCCTCGTTGCGGCTGTGGCCGTCGGTGCGGCTGCCTACCGATGCCCAGGTGGTCGACGCGATGGTGCGCTATGCGGCAGGGCAGGTAGATCTGGGCGTACCGCTGCGGGTCATCGTGCGCCCATTGCTGGGATTGGTTAATGGACAGTCGGGGGCACGCCGCTGGCGGCGCTTGCTGTCGGATCCGGCGCGCCTGGCGTCCAACGATCCTTCCTTGATCTACGAGGCCTGGCGCAGCCTGCAGGGCGCCCCGCGCGAACGTGCGCCGCTCGACGAGCCCCTGCCAGCTGCATCCTGAGGCGTGTGGCGGCGGGGTGCCGCCGCGCTCAGGATTTGTTGAGGGTGCTGCCGTCCATGGGCCAGTCGCGAATGTAGGCCTTGAGCATGTTGTTTTCGAACTGCTGCGCGGCCACGATGGCTTGCGCCATGTCGTAGAAGGAAATCACCCCCATCAGGGTGGGGCCATCCATGACAGGAATGTAGCGGGCATGCTTTTCCAGCATCAGCCGCTGTACTTCGTCGGCACTGGTGTTTGGCGAGACGCTGACCGGGGCGTCGTCCATGATGGCGCGCACGGTAGTCTGTCCCAACTGTCCGTCGTGGTCGTGCAGGTGGCGGATGATCTCGCGGAAAGTCAGCATGCCGGCCAACATGCCGGATTCCATGATGACCAGCGAGCCGATGTCCTGTTCGCTCATGGTTTGCGCGGCCATTGTCACGGGCATGTCTGGCGAGGCCGTATAGAGCGTGTCGCCCTTCACGCGAAGGATTTCACTGACTTTCAACATGATGATTCTCCCGGGACACGCGGCCCCTTCTACTATTCTTGCCTGCCTCGAGCGGTACGATCGCTGCAAGTCCGTCAGGTATATTGTGCGCCAGGCTGGCCACTTCTTCCAGTGTAGGGGCCTGGCTCGCGCCCAGCACGGCGGCCGCGGCTTGCACCACGCGAGGGTCGTCGCGTAGCCGGGGCTGGTTCCGGTCGAGCAGGAAATTGTCGAATACGGGGTCCAGGGTGGTCTTGCGCGGATCGCAGGCCAGCATCCAGTGCTGCTCGGCAGTACGGGCCACCAGGCCCAGGTTTTCCAGTTTTTCCAGTACGGCGTTCAATTCGTCGTGGTGCAGATGCAGCCGCTTGGCCAGGGCGCTGGCGCTGCGTCCGGCCGGCCGCATGCCTTGCGCGGCGTGCAGCGAACTGAGTACCGCCAGGGCGTCGATGAAGGGCGTGCCCGGGCTGCTGTTGATCTCCCAGCGACCCAGGCGGATCTGTGGCGCGCTGGCAGCCACGGTGGCGCCGAACAGCACCGCCAGCCACGACAGATAGATCCACAGCAGGAAAATCGGCAGCGTGGCGAAGGCGCCGTAGATGACTGTATAGGTGGGGAATCGGGTCAGGTAGTAGGCAAACGCCGCTTTCATCAATTCGAGCACGATGGCCGTGCCGAAACCGCCAATCAGCGCGTCGCGCCAGTACACATGGCGGTTGGGCACGACCACGAACAGTGCCGCGAATCCCAGTCCGGTCAGGATCAGCGGCACGAACGAGATCGCCAGGCTGACGACTTCCGGCACATCGCTCACCAGGCCCAGGGACTCTCGTGCCAGGAATGAAGTGGCCCACAAACTGGCGCCGGCCACGACGGGCCCCAGTGTCACTACCGCCCAGTACACCAAGGCGCGCTGGGGCAGCGGCCGCTGGCGCGTGACATGCCAGATGTCGTTGAAAGTCTTGTCGATGGTCATGATGAGCAGCAGCGACGTGACCACCAGGAACGCGCCGCCAATGGCGGTCAGGCGCGAAGCCTGGTATGCGAACTGGTTGAGATAGTCCATGATGTTGTCGGACACGGCCGGCGGCATCAGGCTGTTGGCCAGGAAGTCTTCGAGGGCCAGGCGGAAATCCTGGAAAACAGGGAAGGCCGTGAACAGCGACAACACCACAGCCAGCATGGGCACGATGCCCAATACCGTGGTGAACGTCAGGCTGGAAGAAACTTGCAGCAGCTTTTCTTCGTCGGCGCGCTGCGCCGCGAAACGGAACATCCGGCCCGCGCGCGCTATCCAGGGCGCGCGCTGACGGGGGGCAGCGACCGCCGCCGGCTGAGAGGCAGCGGGCTCGGCAGAGTGGCTCATCAGGCGATAATAGCAGTATGAACCCTGAACTCAACCCCCATTTACGGCGCCTGGCGGTGGCTTCGCTGCTGGCCCTGATCGTGTTGTGCGTGGCTTGGGAAACCTTCCTGGCCCCCATCCGGCCAGGCGGTTCGTGGCTGTTCCTCAAAGCCTTTCCGCTGGCGTTTTCGCTGCGAGGCATCCTGCGCGGCGACCTGTACACCTTCCAGTGGTCTTCCATGCTGGTGCTGCTGTACCTGATGGAAGGCGTGGTGCGTGCCATGTCCGATCCAGCCCCGCTGTCGGCGGCGCTGGGCGGTATCGAGGTCGCGTTATCGCTGGTGTTCTTCGTGTCCGCCATCCTGTACGTGCGTCCCGCCAAGCGTGCCGCCCGGGCCCGCCGTGCCGGAGGCACGCCATGACTGTCGATACCCTGGACCAGCTTCGGCTGGACAATTCCTTCGCCGCCTTGCCGAAGGCGTTCTACACCCGGCTCGAGCCACAGCCCCTGACGGCGCCGCGTTTGCTGCATGCCAACGAACAGGCGGGTGCCCTGATCGGCCTGTCCAGGCAGGCATTGCATTCCGACGCCTTTTTGCGGGTGGTCTCGGGCCAGCAGCCGCTGCCGGGCGGCCAGACGCTGGCGTCTGTCTATAGCGGCCACCAGTTCGGCGTATGGGCGGGCCAACTCGGCGATGGCCGTGCGCATTTGCTGGGCGAAGTCGTCGGGCCCCAGGGGAACTGGGAACTGCAGCTCAAGGGGGCAGGCATGACCCCATATTCGCGCATGGCTGATGGCCGGGCGGTGCTGCGGTCTTCGGTGCGCGAATACCTGGCCAGCGAGGCCATGCATGGCCTGGGCATTCCCACCACGCGCGCGCTGGCGCTGGTGGTCTCCGATGACCCTGTCATGCGGGAAACGGTCGAGACCGCGGCCATCGTGACGCGCATGTCGCCCAGCTTCGTGCGTTTCGGCTCGTTCGAGCATTGGTCGTCGCGGCGGCAGCCTGAAGAACTGCGCATCCTGGCCGATTACGTCATCGACAAGTTCTATCCGGCCTGCCGCGAGGCCCAGGGCGGCGTGGCAGGCCCCGAAGGGGCGCTGCTGCGCCTGCTGGCCGAGGTTACTCGCCGCACGGCCCTGCTGATGGCCGATTGGCAGGCCGTGGGGTTTTGCCATGGCGTCATGAATACCGACAACATGTCGATTCTGGGGCTGACGCTGGACTACGGCCCTTACGGTTTCATGGACGCCTTCCGGCTAGACCACATCTGCAACCATTCCGACAGCGAAGGGCGCTACGCCTGGAACCGCCAGCCGTCGGTAGCCTTGTGGAACCTGTATCGCCTTGGCGGCAGCCTGCATGCCCTGGTGCCTGATGTCGATGCGCTGCGCAGCGTACTCGACGGCTACGAGGCCACCTTTACCCGGGCTTTTCACCAGCGCATGGCGGCCAAGCTGGGCCTGCACGATTGGCGGATCGACGACGAGCCCCTGCTCGACGACCTGCTGCGGCTGATGCACGACAATCGCGCCGATTTCACCCTGACGTTCCGTCGCCTGGCCGATGCGGTGCGTGGCCAGGCCCAAGGCTTCCAGGATTTGTTCATCGACCGCGATGCTGCCCTGGCCTGGTACGAGCGCCTGGCGGCGCGCCACGCGCAAGATGGCGCCGCGGGCGATGCCCAGGCGCGCGCAGCCGCCATGGATGCCGTCAACCCGCTCTATATTCTGCGCAACCACCTGGCCGAACAGGCCATCCAGGCCGCCAAGGCGGGTAGCGCAGAAGACATCGACATCCTGCTGGGCCTGCTGCGCGACCCCTATACCGAGCAACCCGGCCGCGAGGCCTACGCGGCGCTGCCGCCCGACTGGGCTGGCGGCATCGAAGTGAGCTGCTCCTCCTGATGCCGGCGGTCCGCCAGCACGCCGGCCGCCTACGTTTGGTAGCCAGTGGCGGTCCGGTCGGTGTCATAATCGAACCTGCTTCCAACGCATTCCCGACCCGTCTATGTCCGGCAACACCCTAGGTAGTCTCTTCTGCGTCACTAATTTCGGCGAATCGCACGGGCCGGCCATCGGCTGCGTGGTTGACGGCTGCCCGCCCGGATTGGCGCTGGACGCCGCGGATATCCAGGCCGAGCTCGATCGGCGCCGGCCCGGTACCTCGCGCCATGTCACGCAGCGCCAAGAGGCAGACCAGGTCGAGATCCTGTCGGGGGTCTACCAGGGCGTGACCACCGGCACGCCCATCGGGCTGCTGATCCGCAATACCGACGCGCGCAGCAAAGACTATTCCAACATCGCCGATACTTTCCGGCCCGGCCATGCCGACTTCACCTACACGCACAAGTATGGCTTGCGCGACCCGCGTGGCGGTGGCCGCTCGTCGGCACGCCTGACCGCGCCCACCGTGGCCGCCGGCGCCATTGCCAAGAAGTGGCTGGCCGAACAGCATGGGGTGCGGGTGCGCGGCTACATGAGCCAACTAGGGCCCATCGCCATCCCGTTCGAGTCCTGGGGCGAGGTATCCGCCAACCCTTTCTATGCTCCCAACGCTGCCATCGTGCCCGAGCTCGAGGCCTACATGGACCAGTTGCGCCGCGACGGCGATTCGGTCGGCGCACGCATCGAGGTGGTGGCCGAGAACCTGCCGGCCGGCTGGGGCGAACCCCTGTACGATCGGCTCGACGCCGACATCGCCCATGTCATGATGGGGCTCAATGCCGTCAAGGGTGTATCCATAGGCGCGGGCTTCGACTGCATCGCCCAGCGCGGCTCGGAGCACGGCGATGAAATCACGCCCGATGGTTTCGTCGGCAACAATGCGGGCGGCGTGCTGGGCGGCATTTCAACAGGACAGCCTGTCACTGTGTCCCTGGCCATCAAGCCGACGTCCAGCATCCGCGTCGAGCGCCGTTCGGTCAACCGCGCGGGCGAACCCGTCATGGTGCAGACGCTCGGTCGCCACGATCCCTGCGTGGGCATCCGCGCCACGCCGATCGCCGAAGCCATGCTGGCCCTGGTACTGATAGACCACGCATTGCGCCATCGGGGGCAGTGCGGCTGAGCATTTTCTACCCCCGGGTGCCCCAAGGGAAAAAGCGCCCCCTTGGGGGATGAGCCCGGACAACCGGCAGTCCCGGTGGACAGCAAGCCGAAGGCGCGCCGGTTCGACAACGCTTACGATGCAAGGGGGCCTCATGAACGCTGGAATTCGGACGGTTTTGCGGAAATCGCTGCGGGTGGCGGCAGTTGCCGGAAGCTTGGCGCTGGCGGGCTGCGCCAGCGTACAGACCACGCAATCGGGCACGGTGGGGGTGGACCGCACCCAGTACATGTCCAGCATGGTGCCCGAACAGGCGCTGGAACAGGAAGCCGGCCAGCAGTATTCAGAGATCATCCAGAAGGCCCGCGCCCAGGGCGCACTGGACCAGGATGCCAACCAGGTGGCGCGGGTGCGCGCCATCTCGAAGCGCCTGATCGCGCAGGTCGGCACGTTCCGTCCCGATGCGGCCGGCTGGCAATGGGAAGTGCACGTGCTGTCGGTCAGCGAAGTCAACGCATGGTGCATGCCGGGCGGCAAGATCGCCGTGTATACCGGCTTGCTCGCCCAGATCAAGCCCACCGACGCCGAATTGGCCGCCGTGCTGGGGCATGAAATCTCGCACGCCCTGCGCGAGCATGCGCGCGAGCGCGTATCGCAGCAGATGGTCACCAACCTGGGCCTGTCAGTGTTGTCCATCGCCACCGGCGTGCCTGCCGACCTGGGCAGCAAGCTGACCGATGTCATGTTTACCCTGCCCAACAGCCGCACGCACGAAACCGAGGCCGACCTCATGGGGGTCGAGCTGGCCGCGCGTGCTGGCTACGACCCGCGCGCCGCGGTTACCTTGTGGCAGAAAATGGGGGCGGCCGACAGCGGCAATGCGCCGCCCGAGTTCATGTCCACCCACCCATCGGCGGCAACGCGCATTTCCGAGCTGCAAGCGGCCTCCCAGCGGGTCATGCCGCTGTATGAGCAGGCTGGCGGCAAGAGCAAGTAGCCTGGCGCCACGATGCCGGCAGGACGGGTAGGGTGGTGGTTTCAATACTAGGATAACTGCTGACGTTGTACTAGGTTGAGAGCCTGGGCATAATCGGGGCATCGGTTTTTCGATGTCCCCGTCCGGCTTGGCCGGACATTGCGCGAGTCTACTCATGGCCCACACTCTCTACGACAAACTCTGGGACGCACACGTCGTCCACCAGGAATCCGACGGCACCTGTCTGCTGTATATCGATCGCCACCTGCTGCATGAGGTCACCAGCCCGCAGGCGTTCGAAGGCCTGGCCCTGGCCGGCCGCAAACCGTGGCGCATCAGCGCCAACCTGGCGGTGGCCGATCACAACGTGCCCACGCTGAATCGCGCGCTCGGCATCGATGACCCAGTGTCGAAGCTGCAGGTCGATACGCTGGACTCGAACTGCGACAAGTACGGCATTACCGAGTTCCGCATGACCGACCTGCGCCAGGGCATCGTCCACGTCATCGGACCCGAGCAAGGCGCCACGCTGCCCGGCATGACGGTGGTGTGCGGCGATTCGCATACCAGTACACACGGCGCGCTGGGCGCGCTGGCCTTCGGCATCGGCACCTCCGAGGTCGAGCACGTGCTGGCCACGCAGACCCTGCTCATGAAAAAAGCCAAGAGCATGCTGATCAAGGTCGAAGGCGAACTGCCTTTCGGCTGTACGGCCAAGGATGTGGTACTGCACATCATCGGCCTCATCGGCACGGCCGGCGGCACGGGCCATGCCATCGAGTTCGCCGGCAGCACCATACGTGGCCTGTCGGTCGAAGGCCGCATGACGGTCTGCAACATGGCCATCGAAGCGGGCGCCCGCTCGGGCATGGTGGCGGTCGACGACAAGACCATCGAATACTTCCGTGGCCGGCCCTTTGCGCCCAACGGCGTGCTCTGGGACCAGGCAGTGGCCTACTGGCGTACGCTGCACAGCGATGCCGGCGCCAGTTTCGACCGCGTCGTCGAGGTCAACGCCAAGGACATCCAGCCGCAGGTCACCTGGGGGACTTCGCCCGAAATGGTGTTGCCCGTGGATTCACGCGTGCCCGATCCCGATCGCGAAAAAGACGACGTGCGCCGCAGCGGCATGGAACGTGCGCTGCAGTACATGGGCCTCAAGCCCAACACGCCGCTTACCGACATCCGCGTCGATCGCGTCTTCATCGGTTCGTGTACCAACTCGCGCATCGAAGACCTGCGCGCCGCCGCCGCCGTGGCGCGTGGCAAGCATGTGGCGTCCAATGTGCGGCAGGCAATGGTCGTGCCCGGCTCGGGCCTGATCAAGCAGCAGGCCGAGCGTGAAGGGCTGGACAAGATCTTCATCGAGGCCGGTTTCGAATGGCGCGAGCCCGGTTGCTCGATGTGCCTGGCCATGAACGCCGACCGCCTCGAACCCGAAGAGCGCTGCGCCTCGACCTCGAACCGCAACTTCGAGGGCCGCCAGGGACAGGGCGGGCGCACGCACCTGGTCAGCCCCGCGATGGCCGCGGCTGCCGCGGTGGCTGGCCATTTCGTCGACGTCCGCAACTTCCGCTAAGAGCCAACATCATGCAAGCATTCACTACTCACGAAGGCCTGGTGGCCCCGCTCGACCGCGAAAACGTCGACACCGATCTCATCATCCCGAAGCAGTTCCTTAAATCGATCAAGCGCACGGGTTTCGGCCCCAACCTGTTCGATGAGCTGCGCTACCTGGATCATGGCGAGCCGGGCATGGACAACAGCAAGCGGCCGCTGAATCCCGAGTTCGTGCTGAACCAGCCGCGCTACCAGGGGGCGTCGGTGCTGCTGGCGCGCAAGAACTTCGGCTGCGGCTCCAGCCGCGAGCACGCGCCCTGGGCGCTGACGCAGTTCGGCTTTCGCGCCATCATCGCGCCATCGTATGCCGACATCTTCTTCAACAACAGCTTCAAGAACGGCCTGCTGCCCATCGTGCTGTCCGAGCTCGAAGTGGCGCGCCTGTTCGACGAGGTCAAGGCATTTCCCGGCTACACGCTGCGCATCGATCTCGAACGGCAGGTCGTGCTTGCCGCCGATGGCCGCGAGATGCCGTTCGACATCGAACCTTTCCGCAAATATTGCCTGACCAATGGTTTCGACGATATCGGCCTGACCTTGCGCCAGTCCGACAAGATCCGCGCATTCGAAACCGAGCGGCTGGCCCGCCACCCGTGGCTGGAAAGCCGGCCGTTGGTGTGAGGCCCACCCTGGAAGCGCTGCGCGCTTCCACCTCGCCACATCTATTCATTCATAGGTTCTTTTCATGACGCATAACATCGCAGTGCTGCCAGGCGACGGCATCGGCCCCGAGATCGTGGAACAGGCCGTGCGCGTGCTGGGCGCGCTGGACCTGTCGCTGGAAATCCAGCAGGCGCCAGTGGGAGGCGCCGCCTACGATCGGTTCGAGCATCCGCTGCCGCCGGCCACGCTGGACCTGGCGCGCAATTCGCACGCCGTGCTGTTTGGCGCCGTGGGCGACTGGAAGTACGACAGCCTGCCGCGCGAATTCCGCCCCGAGCAGGCCATCCTGGGCCTGCGCAAGGCATTGGGCCTGTTCGCCAACCTGCGTCCGGCCATTTTGTATCCCGAACTGGCCAGCGCGTCGTCGCTGAAACCCGAGATCGTCTCGGGGCTGGACATCCTGATCATTCGCGAACTGACGGGCGACATTTATTTCGGCACGCCGCGCGGCGTGCGCGATGCGGCAGACGGCCCCTTCAGTGGTGAGCGCGAAGGTTTCGACACCATGCGCTATGCCGATTCCGAAGTGCGCCGCATCGCGCGCATCGGTTTCGAATCGGCGCGCAAGCGTGGCAAGAAGCTGTGCAGCGTCGACAAGGCCAATGTGCTCGAAACCTCGCAGTTCTGGCGCGATATCGTCATCGAGGTGGCGCGCGACTATCCCGATGTGGAACTGTCGCACATGTATGTCGACAACGCTGCCATGCAATTGGTGCGCAACCCGCGCCAGTTCGACGTGATCGTCACCGGCAATCTGTTCGGCGACATCTTGTCGGACGAGGCCGCCATGTTGACCGGTTCCATCGGCATGTTGCCATCGGCCTCGTTGAACGCGTCGGGGCAGGGCCTGTACGAGCCCAGCCACGGCTCGGCCCCCGATATCGCCGGTCAGGGCATCGCCAATCCGTTGGCAACCATCCTGTCGGCTGCCATGCTGCTGCGTTATTCGCTGAACCTGGCGCCGCAAGCCGACCGTATCGAGGCCGCCGTGCGTGCCGTGCTGGCCGAAGGCCTGCGCACCGCCGACATTCACGAGCCCGGCACGACCAAAGTGTCGACCGCGCATATGGGCGATGCGGTACTGAAAGCCCTGCGCTAGGGCTGCAGAACGGGTGCCGGACACCGTAGGGGTGTCCGGCACCCCGCGGCGTCCGGTATCGGCCGTAACTGGCCCGTGCGTGCCGCCTGGCGGCACACCACCCGCAAGGGCGATCTGTGAAAGCCCGTCCCCCAATTTTCCCTGCAGTGCAACATTTCTGCCGCGCATTCTGATAAATTGTCGGGATCGACGGCTTTCTTTCTATTTTTTACCTCAAGAGCATTGAACATGACGCAAGCAGTAGGCCTGGTCGGCTGGCGCGGCATGGTCGGTTCCGTTCTCATGCAGCGCATGCGCGACGAAAACGACTTCGCCCTGATCGACCCCGTATTCTTTTCCACCAGCAACGCTGGCGGCGCCGCGCCCACTTGGGCCGACGGTGCGGGCCCGCTGCAGAATGCCTACGACATCGATGCTCTGAAAAAACTGCCCATCATCGTTACGGCGCAGGGTGGCGACTACACGTCCGAAGTTTTCCCGAAGCTGCGCGGCGCGGGCTGGAACGGCATCTGGATCGACGCCGCCAGCACCCTGCGCATGAAAGACGATGCCATCATCGTGCTTGACCCGGTCAATCGGCCGGTCATCGATGCGGCGCTCAAGCGCGGCGTGCGCAATTTCGTTGGCGGCAACTGCACGGTCAGTTGCATGCTGATGGGCTTGGCCGGCCTGTTCAACAACGACCTGGTCGAATGGATGAGCTCCATGACCTACCAGGCCGCTTCGGGCGGCGGCGCGCAGCACATGCGCGAACTGCTGACGCAGTTTGGCCTGGTCAACCAGGCCGTCAAGCCCCTGCTCGACGACCCGGCCTCGGCCATTCTCGACATCGACCGCGGTGTGCTCAAGGCGCAGCAAGACCCGGCGCTGCCCCAGGAACACTTTGGCGTGCCCCTGGGCGGCAACCTGATTCCCTGGATCGACAAAGACCTGGGTGACGGCATGTCGCGCGAAGAATGGAAAGCCGAAGCCGAGACCAACAAGATCCTCGGCCGCGGCAAGGCCTTCGGCACGCCCGCCACGCCCATCGATGGCCTGTGCGTGCGTATCGGTGCCATGCGCTGCCATAGCCAGGCGCTGACCATCAAGCTCAAGCGCGATCTGCCGCTCGACGAGATCGAATCCCTGGTCGCGCAGGGCACGCAATGGGCCAAGGTCGTGCCCAACACCAAGGAAGACACCGTACGGGCGCTGACCCCGGTCGCGGTCACCGGCACGCTGGATATCCCGGTGGGCCGGCTGCGCAAATTGTCGATGGGCTCGCAGTACCTGGGTGCTTTTACGGTGGGCGACCAATTACTGTGGGGCGCGGCCGAGCCGCTGCGGCGCATGCTGCGCATCGCGCTGGCCGAAGCCTGAGGCCGTGCCATTGCCGGCGTCCTGGCCTGCCAGGGCATAGCAAAGGCACCTGCGGGTGCCTTTGCGCTATATATGTATTGGTTTGCCGGTGCCCGGCCAGCTTGCCGATTTGTGAATCATGGTCGATCCATTACACTTTCGCCCAGCATTGGCCGGTAACCCGATTCGTATTGCAGGATTTCCAACCATGACCTTGCGTTCGCGCCATTCTTCTCATGCCCGTCGTATCAAAGCCCTGCACTGGGCAGTGGCCCTGGCCATCGGGGCGTCGGTGGGGACGGCGGCCCAGGCTGCCACCGTGGGTCATTCCCGCGTGGTATCCGCGCCGGGCGCCCCGCTGCAGGTCGTGGTGCCGCTCGAGGGCCTGACCCCCGAAGAAGTCGGGTCGCTGCGGGTGACGGTGGCCGACCCGAGCGCCTGGCAGCGCGCCGGCTTGCGTCCGCCCGTGCCGCCGGACAGCATGCGGGTGACCATCCAGGACGGCATGGACGCCACGCGCAAGAGCATCCGCGTTGTCTCGTCGCAGCCGCTGGCTACGCCTACGGTCGACCTGCTGCTCGATCTGCAATCCAGCGCTGGCCAACGCCAGGTACAGGTCACGATCCTGGTGCCGCAGCGTGGCGCCGGGACCGAGGTACAGCCGGCCCGCGTGGGCAGCGACAGCGCCCAGCAGATTGCGGCCCGTTCGGTCACGGTCAAGCCGGGCGATTACCTGTTCCGCATTGCGCGCCGCAACGACGTGCCGGACGCCACCGTATACCAGATGCTGGTGGCCTTGTGGCGTGCCAATCCCCAGGCATTCATTCAGAACAACATGAATCTTGTGCGTGCCGGCGAGACGCTGTCCATCCCGGACGCGGCCACGGTGCGCGCCATCGATCCAGGCGAAGCACGTCGCATCTATCTCGAGCAGGCCGAAGCCTATGCGCGGTATCGTGGCCGCGCCGGTGCCGATGCCGCGGGCGGCGCGGCCGTCAGCGCCGATCGCGGCGCCGCAGGGGGCCAGGTGGGCCAGGCGTCTTCGCGCGAAGGTGGCGTGGCGTCGGCGCCCCAGGATCGCCTGCGCCTGAGCGCCACGGCATCCGGCGACGCGCAATCCGACGCCCGCGCGTCCAGCGAACGCGCCTTGCAGGATACCCAGCAGCGTGTCGACACGCTGCAAGGCAACGTCGATGCCCTCAGCCGTGCCAATCAAGATGCAGGGGCAAGCGGAACGAATGGCAGTGCCGAGGGCGGTGCCGGGACAGGTGCGGCGGGTACGCCTGGCGCGACAGGTACTCCCGGTGCCGCGGGTGCACCGGGTACGGCAGGCGCGCCCGGCGAAACAGGCACGCCCGGTGCGGCAGGCACGCCCGGCGCAGCAGGCACGGCCGGTGCAGCAGGCACGGCCGGTGCAGCAGGCACGCCCGGTGCGGCAGGCACGCCCGGTGCGGCAGGCACGCCCGGTGCAGCAGGCACACCCGGCGCAGCAGGCACTCCCGGCGCCGCAGGCACGCCCGGTGCGGCAGGCACGCCCGGTGCAGCAGGCACGCCTGGCGAAGCAGGCACTCCTGGCGCCGCAGGCGCTCCTGGCGCCGCAGGCGCTCCCGGTGCGCCAGGAGCGGCCAGCACCCAGGGTGCTCAGGCCGGCGATGCCACGGCGACGGGCGATGCCAAGAACGGTACCGTATCCAGTTCGATGCCCGGCTGGCTGGCCGACAACCTGTTGGTCGTGGTGACGGCCGCGCTGGCGCTCATCGTGCTGATCGTTGCATGGCTGCTGCGGCGCGCAGGGGCGCGCCGGGCCGATGAAGACGAGGCCTCGTACGGCGAACCGGTGCTCGATACCGCGGCACTCAACCGCAAGCTGGACGGTATCAGCCTGGATCTGGACCAGCCGCCGACTGACGAGCCGCGCCCCCGCGGGCCGCGCTGACCCGCATGCCACGTGTGGCATTGGGTCTGGCTTACGACGGATCTTCCTGGCAAGGCTGGCAGACCCAGCCGCACCGGCAGACGGTGCAGGACACCCTCGAGACTGCGCTGGGCCGTTTTGCCGGTATCGACGCTCCGGTACCCACGATCTGCGCGGGCCGCACCGACACCGGCGTACACGCGGCCATGCAGGTCGTGCATCTGGACACGAACCTGGAACGCCGCGACGAATCCTGGGTCCGTGGCGTCAATGCCTTCCTGCCACCCAGCATCGCGGTGCAGTGGGCACAGCCGGTGTCCGATGATTTCCATGCGCGCTTTTCGGCGCGCTCGCGTACTTACCATTATCTGTTGTGGCGTGGCCGCGTCCGGCCGCCGCTGTGGGCCGGGCGGGCGGGGTGGTGCTTCCAGGCGCTGGATGTGGATGCCATGCGACAGGCCGCGGCCGCCTTGCTGGGCGAGCATGACTTTTCCAGCTTTCGGTCCTCGCAATGCCAGGCACGCCATCCAGTACGTACCTTGCATCGCCTCGACATCGACGAGCGCGGCCCGTTCCTGATCTTCACGCTGCGCGCCAATGCCTTCCTGCACCATATGGTGCGCAACCTGATCGGCGCCTTGCTGCAAATCGGGCAGGGCCGCCAACCAGTGCATTGGATGCCTGCGCTATTGGCGGCACGTGATCGCCGCCTGGCTGCGCCCACCTTCGCTCCAGATGGCCTGTACCTTTCCGCCATCGAGTATCCGGCTGAATTCCTGCTGAACGAAACAGACGGACGTTCGCAACTGCTGTCGCCCTTTACATTTGCTTAAGGGTTATCAGCAGGAGTGCGTTGGGCCAGATCAATTTATCATTGCGAACGAAAAAAAGCGGCAGCCTCTACACGAGCTGCCGTTTTCGCGGCCGTTTCACACGAACGGCACGCGCCTGCACCGCTTCCAACCAGGAGACATCCGTAATGCAACGTCGTTCGTTCCTCAAAAAGGCCACTCTGGGCGCCGCAGCCGGCGGCGCCGCGCTTGCCGCGCCGGCCCTGGCGCAAGAATCTCCCACGCTGAACTGGCGCCTGGCCTCCAGCTTCCCGCGCAGTGCCGATGCCATCTATACCGGCGGGGAAAACCTGGCCAAATACGTTTCCGAGGCCACGGACGGTAAGTTCAACATCCGCGCGTTCCCTGCTGGCGAGATCGTTCCCGCGCTGCAGGTTCTCGATGCTGTGCAGAACAACACCATTGAATGCGGCCATACGGCTTCGTACTACTACTTCGGCAAAGATCCCGCGCTGTGCTTTGATGGCGCTGTGCCTTTTGGCTTGAATACGCGTCAGATGAATGCCTGGATGCGTCATGGCAATGGCCTGAAGCTGACCCGCGAGCTGTTTCAAAAATACAACATCGTCAACTTCCCGTGCGGCTATACCGGCACGCAGATGGGCGGCTGGTTTCGCAATGAAATCAAGACGGTCGACGACCTGAAGGGCCTGAAGTTCCGTGCCAGCGCTTTCGCCGGTGCGGTGCTGTCGCGCCTGGGCGTGGTGCCGCAGCAGATCGCTGGCGGCGACATCTACCCTTCGCTCGAGAAAGGCACTATCGACGCTGCTGAGTGGATCGGCCCGTACGACGACGAGAAGCTGGGTTTCCACAAAGTGGCCAAGCATTATTACTTCCCGGGCTGGTGGGAAGGCACGCTGCAGGTGTCGCTGTACGTGAACCAGGATGTCTACAACAAGCTGCCCAAGCACTATCAGGCTGCGCTGTCGCAGGCCGCCGCGGCTGCCACCGCCGATATGATTGCCAAGTACGACGCCGAAAACCCGGCGGCCCTGCGTCGCCTGGTGTCGCAAGGCGCCCAGCTCAAGGCGTTCCCCAAGCCCGTGATGGACGCGTGCTATGCCGAGTCGGTCAAGGTCTACGAAGAGTTCTCGGCCAAAGATCCCATGTTCAAGAAGGTGTACGAGGACATGGTCGCGTTCCGCGACAATGAAATCCCGTGGTTCCGTGTCGCAGAAGGCAGCTTCGACGGCTTCATGGGCACGATCGGCCGTCACAAATAAGCGGGCCAGAAACGGGGGCGGGCAGGGCGGGGCTGGCCGGGCGATATAAAATCGCACGATTCAGCCCGTCGCAGTGCCCGCCAAAAGCCGGTTCCGCGCGGGCTGTGCATGCCGACGGCAGCCACCGGCCACCCCGGGAACCCCAGCATGCCCATGTCTGCGCGCCATATCGGGTGCGTAGCGAATTTTCCTCTAGATCATTATTCCCATCATGAAAGCATTACTCGCTTTATCGCGCGCCATAGACGCGCTGAATCTGCGGGTTGGCCGAGCCGTGACGTGGATCACCTTGCTGGTGGTGCTGGTCAGCGCCGGCAACGCCCTGGTTCGCAAGGTGTTCGAGACGAGCTCGAACGCGT
>NZ_JAHUWT010000008.1 GCF_019218885.1 Bordetella sp. BOR01
CGACCCCGCGGCGAACCTGCGATACCGTGCGCGCCAGGTTCTCCTGCATGCGCTTGAGCGCCCCGAACAACTGTCCTACCTCGTTGCTGTTGCGAACCTCCACACGCGCCGTCAGGTCGCCGGCGGCTATCTTGTCGAAGTGCTGCCCGGCGTGATTCAGCGGCCGCAGCAAGCTGCGCTGCATGAACATCCAGCACAGTACCGACAGCAGCACCGAAATGACCAATAGCGCGATCGACACGGTCTTCGACAACATGTAGTCGCTCCCGGCATCGACCACTAATCGATCGGTACGCGCATCGACATACTCAAGATAGGCCGACACCGCGCCATCGAACACCCCCCCGTCTGTCTGCGTACTGGTGTTCTGGTCAATGAAGCCGCGGATATCCTGGCGGCCCAGGGCATCGGCCTGGCGGCCTGCCTGGCTGGCGTAGCGCTGATACGCCGACTGTACCGCCGAGGCTTTTTCCTGCAACTCGGGGGTTTTCTCGATTTTCGAGAAGGCGTCCATCGATTTGCCCGCAGCCTCGCCCGCGCTGCGCGCGCGGCCCAGGAACTGCCCCGACTCGCGCAGGCGGCCCTCCTGCAGCTCGATGATGGCTGCGCCCAGATCCAGCCGCGAGCGTTGCAGCAGCGTATAGGCTTCGTACAGGGGCGTGACCTGATTCGAGTATACCGAGTTGACCCGATCCAGCTTGTCGTTGCTGGAATACATGGCGAGCCAGGCGGCGCCATTGGACACCAGCAAGGCCAGCAGGAATGTTCCAAGCACAAGCAGGATGCCTGTGCGCACTTTCAGATTGGACAGCATGATCTAAGGTGATTGATGTAAGAGCGCAAGAAGTGCCCGGCCGCCTTCAGCGACCGCGGCTGAACAGGCTGGATCCCTGGATGATCGAGAACGACGAAGAAGCCGCGTCCAGCGCGACCTTGCGCAGCAGCAGCTCGGACGTCACCGAGTAGATATCCACGTCTTCCAGGTCGGAAAGCTGTTTGGTGTATGAAAGCGTGCGCTGCGAACCCACGGCATCGAGCGCGTCGATTTCGTTCAGGCGCGCACCGACCGAGGCCTGCACGGTAAGCACGTTGTCCAGCGTCAGCGACAATTTCTTGTTTGCCGTGGCCAGCATGTTGTTGATGGCGGTGGCGGCGGCCGGATCGTTCGTCGCCGTGCGGCCCAGCGTGTCGATCAGGTCGTCCATGGTCTGGAACATGTCCATGTTCGAGGTCTTCGGGGTCTCGACCGTATAGCTGTCGCCGTCGGCCGGCTGGCCCGAGAGCTTGACAGTGACTCCGCCCATGTCGATGGCCTGCCCTTCGACATAAGCCACCGGCGCGGGCGGCGGAACCGAGCCCGGAACCGTGTCGGCGGTGTAGTGCATCACGCCGCCGATCTCCGCGAACGTGATGGTGAAATCCTGGCCCACATTGTTGCCGGGCGCCGGCGCCCCGAACGACACCGTGCTGAACTGGCCCGTACCCGTATTGTCCGCATCGGCCTGGATGATGTAGGCCATCGAACCGCTCGAAGCCTTGCCGAAGATGTCCGCCACCACATCGGTGCCCGCCATCTGGCGGCTTTGGTCGACCTGGATCAGGCGCTGGCCGTCGTCGCCGCCATAGGTGATGGAACCATCGGCATTGAGCGTGACGGGCTGGGTGAAGCCGTCGTGGCCCGAGAACAGGAACTGGCCGTTGCCATCTGTGGAATTGGCCAGGCCCACCAGTTGCTCGCGCGCGCCCTTCAGTTCGGTCACCAGCGCCTGGCGATCGGCGTCGCTCAGCGTGCCACCGGCCTGTACCACGCGCTCCAGCACTGATTGCAGGGTCGTCACCACCGAGCTCAGGGCGTTGCTTTCCATGCCCAGCGTCTGCTTGGCGGTATTGCGGTTGGCCGCATACGTGGCGTTCATGCTGGATGTCTGCGACAGGTTCACCGCCAGCGAAGCGGCCAGGGGATCGTCAGCCGGGGTCAGCACGCGGCGGCCGCTGGCCAGTTGCTCTTGCAGCCGGGACAAGGTGGCTTCCTGCTTCAGGATGCCGTTCAGGCCGTTCTGGTAAATCAACGAGGTGCTCAGGCGCATTGGGAAAACTCCAGGTGCGTGTCAATCAGCATCTATCAGCGCAGGCCCAGCAAGGTGTCGAACACCGTGCTGGCCACGTCCAGGATCTTGGCGCTGGCCTGGTACTGCTCTTGGTAGATCGTCAGGTTGACGTATTCTTCGTTCAGGTTGACCCCCGAGACCGACAGATGGGCCGAGGTTTGCTGCGTGATCAGATTGGCCTGGGCCGTGGCGGCCGTCTTGATCTGCTGGGTCTGCACGCCGACGTTGTTGATCAGTTGCGAGAATTGCCCGCTCAGGCTCAAGGTGCCGCCGCCCAGCACCTTCTCGGTCTGCAGCTTGGCCAGCAACAATCCGTTGGCGCCGTTGGTCGTGCCGCCGCCGGCATCGGCCAGGGCGATCTTGGCCGGATCGGTGATCAGCATCTTCAGGTCGCGCGCGGCATCGCGGGTGGGCTGCAAGGTCCAGGTGTCGCCTGCCATGGGCGCGCCGCCCAGGCTCAGCGACATACCGTCGAATTCGATGGTGGGCGGCACACCGGCCGGCGTCAGCGCCTGGGTAGTACCGTCCGAGCCCCGCGTCACCAGATATTGGGAACCGTCGTAGCGAATGTCGTACGTCGTCGCGTGCACCGCGCCGGCATCGGTGAATTCGGCGGTCAGGGAGCCCGTGCCGGCGTTGCCGGCGGTGGGAATGGCCGCCGGCTGGCCCAGCCCGAACATGGCCTGGCCCGGATCGCCGTTCAGGTCCAGGCCGGCCTCATGCTGCGCATTGAATGCCAGCGCCAGCCCGATGGCGAGCTGGCCCAGCTGGTCTTGCACTGCGTTCAACGACTCGCCGCGGAACTTCAGGAAACCGGCCAGTTGTCCGCCGCTGATCTCGGTATCGGCCAGCTCGACCTTGACGACCGAACCCGCGCCCGCGGGCAGGGAATAGGCCAGCGCCATGCGTGTGGGGTCGCTGGCCGACTGGACCGCGGCCAGCGGGTACACGGTGGTGCCCGACAACAGCGTCTGGCCGCTTTGCAGGGTGATGTTCAGGCTGTTGCCTTGCTCGTAATAGCGTATGCCCACCAGTTGGTTCAGTTCCGACAGCGCCTGGTCGCGCTGGTCCAGCAAGTCGTTGGGCGCATGGCCCGACTTGCCCTGGGCCACGACGATCTGCTGGTTCAGGTCGTTGATGCGTTCCAGGTAGCTGTTGGCCTGGTCCACCGTCGTGGAGATCTGGGTATTGACGCCTTCGCGCAGGCTCTGCAACTCGCGATACGCGGTATTGATCTGCGTGACCAGCGAGTTTGTCTTGCCGATGATGTCCTGCCGCACCGCGGGATCAGCCGGATTGCTGGCACCAGCATTCAGGCTGGCGAAAAATCCTTCCAGCGCCGGGGTGATCCCCACCGTGCGGTCGCCGAAAAGATTATTGATCTGTGAAATCTGGTCGTAATGGGTGCCAAGCTGGGCGCCCGTACCCTGTGCGCCCACCATCTGGCGGTACAGGAAGCTGTCGTACTGGCGCTTGACCGTGTCGATCTGCACGCCCCGTCCGAAGAAACCCTGGCCGGTGGCGGTGGCGCCGGCGGTCGAAGTGATCAGCCGCTGCCGGCTATAGCCGGCGTTGGCCGCGTTGTTGATGTTGTGGCTGGTGACTTCCATCCCCGCCTGGGAAGCACTCAGCCCGCTCAGCGCCAGGTTATACAGATTCATGCTGCCGATATCCCGTAGAAAACCGCATCCGGTTTAGATACCGGTTTAACGGCAGGCAGGGGAGCGAATTTAGCGCTCACCCGAAAAATCCACGCCGCCTGCGCTGCGAAACTGCTCCATGACGGCAATCAGCTTGTCGGCATAGGCCGGGTCGGTGGCATAGCCGGCCGCCTGGATGCGCCGTGCCGCCTCGACCTCGTTGCGCGCCTGCAAGACCGACTCATAGCGCGGGCTGCCGCCGACCAGGCGCGCATAGTCGGCAAATGATTCCTCGTACGAGCCATAGGCGCGGAAGGGCTGCACCACCTTGCGTGCCACGCCGCCTTCATACTCGGTGGTCAGCACGTTGACCACCTTGCCGTTCCAGCTCGATCCGGCCTTGATGCCAAAAAGGTTGTAACTGGTGCTGCCATCGCCGTACTTCAGTTCGCTGCGTCCCCAGCCTGATTCCAGGGCTGCCTGGCCCAGGATCAGGCGCGCCGGCACGCCCGTCTGGCGGGCCGCCTCTTGTGCGGCGCCGGCCATGCGCGACACGAAGTCCACGACATGCGCGGGCGCCCCTTCGGCGGCGGCCAGGGCCCGGTCGCCGGTCCGGTTGTTGCGCAGCACATCCAGCAACGCCGTCACCTGGCCAGGCCTGGCGGCGGACTGCAAGGCGCCGTCCAGAGCCGCATCGGCCGCCCCTGCCGGCCTGCCCTGCTGCATCTGCTGCAGCATCGCGTGGGCCAGGCCCACGCCAGGTTGGGACAATTGCAGCGCCAACTGTTCGTCGGCCATGGACTGCATCATTTGCGATTGCTGCGAATCGAACAGGCCACCCTTGGGCGTGGCTTCGCGCATGCGCTTGATCATCATCTGCAGGAACAGCGCCTCGACCTGCGTGGCCACCTTCTTCTGTGCCGCGCCATCATCCGGCTGGGCCTGGACCCCGCGTTTCAAGTCGGCCAGGCGGCCCAGGTCGAATACCGACTGCTGGGAACCCGGGCGCGGCGTGTAGCTGACGAAGGCCATGGCTCGGGCTTAGATGATCTCGAGGTCGGCGCGCAGCGCGCCGGCCGATTTCATGGCTTGCAGGATGGCCAGCAAGTCTTGCGGCGTGGCGCCCAGCGCGTTAAGCGCCTTGACGACGTCGGCCAGGTTGGCGCTGGTCCGCACCCGGTGCAAGACACCGTCGTCCTGGCGCACCTCGATCTGGGTATTGGGCACCACCACGGTCTGCCCGCCGCCAAACGGCGTGTCGGGCTGCGAAACCAGCGCCTGCTGGTTGATGATGACCGACAGGTTGCCATGGGCCACCGCAGCCTCGTCGACCATGACCGTCTGGTTCATGACCACCGAGCCGGTGCGGGCATTGATGATGACCTTGGCCGTGGCCGGCGCGCGCCGCACCTGCAGGTTCTCGACCTGGGCCAGGAATGCCGCCTGGGCCGACGCGTCGAGCGGCGCGCGCAATTGCACCACCCGGCCATCCACTGCCTGGGCCGTGCCGGCGCCGAATTGGCGATTCAGCGCCGTCACCACGTTCTGCGTGGTGCCGAAATCGGTGACATCCATTTCCAGGTAGATATTGCCGTCGTGCGCGAACGAGGTCGGCACCCCGCGTTCGACAATGGCGCCCGCGTTGATGCGCCCGCCATTGAGCTGGTTGATCTGCACACTGGACCCGCCGGCCGATGCGCCGGCCCCACCCACCAGGATATTGCCCTGGGCAATGGCGTACACCTGGCTGTCCGCACCCTTGAGCGGCGTCATCAACAGCGTGCCGCCGCGCAGGCTCTTGGCATTGCCCATCGACGACACCACCACGTCCAGCCGCTGGCCAGGCCGGGCAAAGGCCGGCAATGTTGCCGTCACCATCACGGCCGCCACATTCTTGAGCTGCATGTTGCTGCCGGGCGGCACGGTGATGCCCAGCTGCGACAGCATGTTGGTCAGGCTCTGCTGCGTGAACGGCGTCTGCCGCACCTGGTCGCCGCTGCCGTCCAGGCCCACCACCAAGCCATAGCCGATCAACGGATTGCCGCGCACGCCCTGGATGGACGCCAGGTCCTTGATTCGCTCGGCCTGGGCAGGGCCGCCCACGACGAACAGCGCCACGACGATGGCGCGGCCGATCCAGCACGGCAAGATGGAAAACGGATGCGGAAGGCTCATGATCAAAATGGCGAAGCGATCAGGAAAAAGCGCTGCAGCCAGCCCATGGTTTGCACTTCATCCATGACGCCCTTGCTGCGGTATTCAATGCGGGCGTCGGCGACCTGGGTCGAAGACACCGAGTTCGCCCCGGTGATAGAGCGCGGATCGACCACGCCGGCAAAGCGCACATATTCGCTACCGCGGTTGATGGCGATCTGCTTCTCGCCCGCCACTTGCAGATTGCCGTTGGGCAGCACGCCGATCACGGTGGTGGTGATGGTGCCGGTAAACGTGTTGTTGGCGCTGGAATCGCCCTTGCCCGAAGCCTTGTTGGATCCTGATATGTCGGTGTCCAGCTTGGCGTTGGCCCAACTGTCCATGAAGCCCGGCGCGGCGGCCACGCCCAGGCCGGCATTGCCGCTGCGGTCGGTATTGGTGGCCACATTCTTGGCTGCATTGGTGCGCTCGTTCAGCACGATGGTCACGATATCGCCCACGTTGCGCGGCCGCCGGTCTTCGAACAACGGATAATTGCCATAGACGCGGGGCTGGTAGATAGAGCCATTGGGCTGGGCCGCCGGCATGGGCGGTGGTGGCGGCGCCGCCGTCACCGGGCCGGTCACGATGGGCTCGGGCGGAATCATGGCGCAGCCGGCGACGGCCAGCACCAGGACGGCCGCGGACAGCAGGCGCAGCACGGTCATCGACATCACAGTTGGGTCAAGCGGGCCAGCATTTCATCCGAGGTCTTTACAGCCTTGCTGTTCATCTCGTACGCGCGCTGCGTGGTGATCATATTGACGAGCTCTTCCGCCACGTTCACGTTCGACGTCTCGACATACTGCTGCAGAATGGATCCCGCCCCGTCGAGCCCCGGCTGCAGGATATTGGCCGGCCCGGACGAATCCGTTTCCAGGTACAGGTTCTCGCCCACGCTCTGCAAGCCGGGCGGGTTGATGAAGGTGGCCAATTGCAGTTGGCCGATCTGCACGTTCATGCCGGCCGCGCCGGGCTGCGTCACCGACACCGTGCCGTCCTTGCCGATGGTCAGCGACAGCGCATTGTCGGGCACGTTGATGGGCGGCTGGATCACATAGCCGCCTGCCGTGGTCAATTGGCCGTTCTGGTCCACCTGCAAGGCGCCGTCGCGGGTGTACGCCTGGGTGCCGTCGGGCAGGTCCACTTGCAGGAACCCCTTGCCGTCGATGGCAATGTCGAGATCGCCGCCGGTATTGTTCATATTGCCCTGGCTGAACACCCGCTCGGTCGAAGCCACCCGCACGCCGGTGCCCAGCTGCAGGCCCGTGGGCAGCTGGTTGGCGTCGCCCACCTGGGCGCCCGGCTGGCGCAGGGTCTGGTACATCAGGTCCTGGAAGATGGCGCGGCCGCGCTTGAAGCCGTTGGTCTGGACGTTGGCCAGGTTGTTGGAAATCACGTCCATCGAGGTCTGTTGACCTTCCAGGCCTGTCTTGGCAATCCAAAGCGAACGCATCATGCTGGAAACTCCTGGCGCGGCCCGGCATGCGCCCGGCCTGCACGTGAAAAAAAACTAGCTCATCGACAGCAGGCCATTGGCCCGCTCGGCGTTCTTGTCCGCCTCGCTGATCACCTGCATCTGCATCTCGAAACGCCGGGCATTCTCGATCATGCCCACCATGGCCTTGATGGGGCTGGCGTTGCTGCCTTCGAGCACACCCGGCATGACCCGCAGCGCCGGGTCGGCGGGCAGCGGCCCGGCCGGCTGGCCGCCCACCTGGGCCATGCGGAACACGCCGTCGTCGCCGCGCACCAAGGCTGTCTCGGGCGGGTTCACCAGTTTCAGGCGTCCCAGGTTCAGGATGTTGTTGGGTGGGTCGCCCGCGCCCAGCGCCGTGATGGTGCCGTCGCTGGCAATGGTCAGCGTGGCCAGTTCAGGCACGTCTATCACCCCGTTCTGGTCGGACAACACCGGCTGTCCTTGCGAGGTTTGCAGCAAGCCGTTGACACCGATCTGCAGACCGCCCGCGCGGGTATAGGCCTCGCCCTGCGGCGTCTGGATGGCCAGCCAGCCCGGCCCGGCCAGCGCCACGTCCAGGGCGCGGCCGGTGGTGTCCATCGTGCCGGCCACAAAGCTACTGCCTGGCGTGGCGGTCACGCTGGACACACGCGTGGGCAGCGAGGTGCCGTCCAGCACCGGCACCGACCGGTACATCGCGATCTGCTCGCGAAAGCCCGGCGTGCTGACGTTTGCCATGTTGTTGCTCAACACGGCCTGGTGCTCGGCAACCCGCGCCGCTCCGCTCATGGCGGTGTAGATGATTCGATCCATGACTCAGTCCTGTGCGATGCCTGGCGCGCCTTAGCGCATGTTCATCAGCACTTGCATGACCTCGTCCTGGGTCTTGATGGTCTGTGCATTGGCCTGGTAGGTGCGCTGGGCCACGATCATGTTGACCAGTTCCTTGCTCATGTCCACATTCGAGGCTTCCACCGCCTGGCCGACGACAGTCGCCAGGCCGTTGCTGCCGGGCTGGCCCAGCGTCGCCTGGCCCGAAGCGGCCGTCTCGGCCCAGGCGTTGTTGCCTACCGGCTGCAGGCCCTGCACATTGTTGAAGTTGGCCAGCGCCAGGGTGCCGATGACCGCGGTCTCGCCATTGGTGTAGCTGGCTTGCAGCGTGCCGTCCTTGCCGACCGAAATACCCGAGAACTCGCCGCTGGAATAGCCGTTCTGCGTGATCTTGGGCGAGAAGTCGCTGCCGTACTGGGTCACGCCGTCATAGCTCATGACGATGTTCAGTGCCTCGGCCGGCGAAGTCGTGCCGCCAGGCTGGCCAAACGACAAGGGCACGGTCGAGGGCGTGGTCGTCAGGCGGCCCGCCGAGTCGAAGGTCAACGGCGTGGCGCCGCCCCACGCGCCAGAAGCGGCGTCCTTGGAAGTCGGCTGCATCGGCTCGCCATCCAGCGTGTAGTACACGTCGTACACGCTCTCGCCCGTTGCCGCATCACCGTCGCGCTTGACGAAATACTGGGTCAGTTGGTGTGCATTGCCCAGCGAGTCGTACACCGTGGTGGGCACCGAATCGGTATAGGTCGAGGCCAGGGTCGGGTCGAACGGCGAGGTGATCGGGTCGATAGCGTCGGCGTTGGCATTCAGGTTGGTCTGCAGGCTGGCCGTCGAGGTGGGGCTGGGTGCGATATTGCCCTGCGGCAGGCGCAGGTCCACCGGGGCCGACCCCACCGCACCGGCGGCGTAGCCGGTCAGGCGAAAGCCCTGCGCGTTGACCAGATAGAAATCCTTATCCACCAGGAACTCGCCATTGCGCGAGTAGAACACCCCGCCGCTGGGATCGGTCAGGCGGAAGAAGCCCTTGGGCCCGTCGATGGCAATGTCGTACTCGCCGCCAGTCACAGTAACGTTGCCGACCGTGAAGCGCTGGTTGATGGCGCTGACCTTCACGCCCAGGCCCACCCGCGAACTGGCGTACACATCGGCAAACGAAGCCGTGGCGGACTTGAAGCCCACGGTACCCGAGTTGGCGATGTTGTTGCCGATGACGTCCAGGTTCTGCGCCGCGGCGTTCAAGCCGCTCAATCCTTGTCCGAAACCCATGTGTTATCTCGCTCGTCTGTGAGTGTCTAGTCGATTGCCGGCGCGGGCGCCGGCGTTTGCTGCCACGTACCCTCAGGTACCTAGCACTTTGCGTACATCCAGCATGCTGATCTGGCCAGCCAGGCCCAGGTCCAGCCGCAGCCCGTCGGTGGAATACGACACGCTGTTGACCTTGCCGTAGGTCAGCGTCTCGGCCTGCACCTTCTTTCCATCGGCGTCCGTGGCCAGGACATTCACGGTGTACTTGCCGTCCACCAGCGCCTGCCCACCATCGTTGGTGCCGTCCCATTCCATGGTCAGCACACCGGTGTCTTCCTGACCCAGTTCCATCGTGCGCACCACGGCCCCGGACGCATCCAGGATCTTGACCGTGACCTTGGCGGCATCGCCTTGCAGGTCGATGCCGAAGGGCGTGGCCACGCGCTTGGAAGGATCGCTGGCATCGGTGCCCAGCGAGATCTTCTCGCCTGGGATCAGCACGCCCTTGCCTATCATGGCCACCGCATTCATCGACTGCGACACATCGATCTGGCCGCTGATGGCCAGCAAGGTGTTCTTCAGGTTGTTGATGCCTTCCACCGTGGAGATCTGCGCCAATTGCGAGGTCAGCTCGGCGTTTTCCATCGGATTGAGCGGATCCTGGTTCTTCAACTGCGTCACCAGCAACGTCAGGAAACGGTCCTGTAGGCCCTGCGCCGAACTGGCGCCCGCGCCGGTTTGCGCCAGCGCCATCGCGGTGGAATCGGTATTGTTGTTGACCGTGGTCATCAGGTGCTCCGTTCAGGGGTTCACGACTGGCCGATGGTCAGCGTCTTCATCATCAATTGCTTGGCCGTATTCAGCACCTCCACGTTGGCCTGGTACGAACGCGAGGCCGCGATCATGTTCACGGTTTCGGCCACCGGGTCGACATTGGGCATGTTCACGTAGCCCTGCTCGTCGGCCAGCGGATGGGCCGGATCGTAGATGCGCTTGGGCGGCGATGGATCCTGCACCACGCCGGCCACACGCACTCCGCCGATCTCCCGGCCATAGGGCTGGCCGGCTGGTGGACTCACCTGGAACACCACCTGGCGTGCGCGATAAGGCTGGCCGTCCGGGCCCACGGCGCTGTCGGCATTGGCCAGGTTGCTGGCCGACACGTTCATGCGCTGCGACTGGGCCTGCAGTGCCGAACCGGCAATATCGAAAATACTGGTCAAGGGCATGGCGGTAATCCGTCTGTTATTCCTGGATGGCGGACATCATCGAGCGGATGCGGCCCGACAGCATCTGCAAGCTGCTCTGGTAGTGCAGCGTGTTATCGGCAAACTGCACGCGCTCGGCATCCATATCCACCGTATTGCCGTCGGCGCTGGGCTGGTAAGGCAAGCGATACAGCATCTCCACCGGGTTGGGTGTCGCCGCCTTGCCGGGAATATGGCGCGCCGAAGTCAGCGCCAAGTGCGTATCGGGCAAGCGCATGCGCGCATCCAGCGCGCCCTGCATGGCGGCCTGGAAGTTGAAGTCGCGCGCCTTGTAGTTCGGGGTATCGGCATTGGCGATGTTCGAGGACAGCACTTCCTGGCGCTGGGCGCGCAGCGAAATCGCCTGCTGGTAAAAGCGGAAGTCCTCGTTGAGCCTGTCTAGCATCCTGGCAACGTCCTGCGGGAAAGTGAAGGGACCGGCGGGACCGCGGCACGCCGCCATCCTTTATGCATGACGGCATCTTAGGTGCCGCACCCGCAACACAATCAGCCAAATAACCCGTCATTTCCGAGTCAATTCGCCTCTTGCCCGCAAGCCCCCGCTTCTACAATGCACAGCATCATGCAATCGCTATCGCGCGCTCTCCTGCAACTGGCCCTGGTGGGCACCGTGCTGCTGCCGGTGCCGCCGGCCCAGGCATCGGCACGCGCCGATGCGGCATCGGCCACGGCCCACGCCGCCGCCATCGCGCAGGCCGCCGAAGCCTTCCTGCGCGATCAGCTCGCCAGCCTGCCCGGCACGCTGTCCGTCACGCTCGACCCCATCGATCCCGCACGCGCGACGGCCTGCACTGAACTGGCGCCCTTCCTGCCCTCGACCTTGCGGCCCCGCTCGCGCATGACCGTCGGCGTGCGCTGCAGCGCGCCGCAATCCTGGACCTTGTACCTGCAAGCCACGGTCAGCGTGCGTGGGCAGTATTACGTGGCTGCGCACATGATTCCCGCCGGCCAGGCCATCCAGGCCGACGACCTGGCTGCCCGCGACGGCGACCTGGTCACCCTGCCGCAGGGCGTGGTGGTCGATCCGGCCGCAGTGCTGGGCATGCGGGCGCGCTACCGTATCGCCGCGGGCCAGGCCGTCAGGGCATCGGCCCTGCGCAGCGCCCGCGCGGTCACTCGCGGCCAGCAGGTGCGCATCACCGCGCGCGGCCCCGGCTTCGTGATAAGCAGCGAAGGCGAGGCACTCGACGATGCGCCGCCGGGCGCCCCGGTGCAGGTGCGCACGTCATCCGGCCAGATCGTCAGCGGCATTGTGCGCAATGCCACCCTGGTCGAGGTCGCGCTGTAAAATGTTACGAATTGCCGCCAAGCACCGGGCGCCCGCGCTAAAGTTCGCCGCATGGCGGCCGTTACAAGGACAAGAGTCGGCCGCCCCTCCCGGTGCCGGCCGGCACAACGCCTTGCGGAGACTGTCTTGAAAATCCCCCCCCCTTCTTCTCGCCCGATTGGCGCCCAGGCGCTTGGCGGGCGGATGGACACCCCGGCCGCGGCGACACCTTCCGCCGGTCCGGCGAATACCCGCAGCGCGCAGGTCGCGCTCAGCCCCGCGTCACGCCAATTGCTGGCCCTGCAGGACGGTGCCAGCGATATCGATCTCGAGCGCGTAGCCGCCATTCGCGCTGCCATCGCTTCCGGACAATTGCAGATCGATCCCGGCCGCATTGCCGACACCCTGATCGCCAGTGCCCGGGACCTGCTCAAGTAAATCTTCCCCGTACGGCCCGCCTATGAACCTGCCTGCTTCTTTGCTCGAATGCCTGCTGCGTGAAAACGCCCTGGTGCTGGAATTCTCGGCCGCGCTCGACAGCGAGACCCAGGCGCTGGTGGACCGCACCGCCTTCCAGCAATTGCCCGCCCTGACTCAGCAGAAAGAATCGCTGGCACTTCAGTTGGCGGCGCTCAGTGATCATCGCGACCTCCTGCTGGGCCAAATGGGGCTGGCGGGCGGCCATGACGGCACCGAACACGCCGCCGCCCGCGACCCGCAACTGGCCGAGGCCTGGCAAACGCTGCTGGCCAATGCGGCAGTGGCGCGTGAGCGCAACACCCGCAACAGCGCCCTGGTGGAAGTCAGCTTGCGCTACACACAGCAGTCGCTGGACGCGCTGCGTGAATTGGGCGGGCTGGCCAATGCCGGCACCTACGATGCCCAGGGCCGCGGCCGACACGGCACGTACGGCGGAAAGAGCATCGTCGCCGCCTAGCAGGCGGTACGCTTTTTCAGGCCGCCATTTCCAGCATCGAGAATATCTTCAGCAAGGCAGCCGGCACCGCGCGGGCCGTCAGTTTGCGCCCCTGCCCCAGCGCGCCGCGCAGGGACGATTCCAAAGCCGCGGCGCCGGGCGCGTGCGCCAATTGCCAGCACGCCGCCCCCAATTGAGCGGCCAGGGCCGCACGGCCGGCCAAGCCAGCCGCGCCGCCGTCGGCGGGCAAGGCCGGCCAGGCCTGCGCCATATCGCGAAACGTGCGGCGCGCCCGTTCCTGCAAGACCAGCCAGCGGGCCACCGCGGCCGCGTCGGCCTGGCTGGCCGACAGGCTGGTCAGGCCGAACAATTGCCGCAGCACCGTACCGTCGCTACTGGCTACCCGCGCGCACACCAAGCGCAGGGCCAAGGCCGGCGCGCCACGGCGCGGCACGCTGATCTCGGTGCCGGAAGCCCATAGGTCAAGCGCGGCGGCATCGGCCTGGCCTGTACGCAAAGCCGCGACCCCGGCGGGTGCGTCCAGCCTGCCGGCCGGCAGATAACCCAGCGCCTTGCCCACCGCGTTCAGTGTGGTCGGGCAGTCGTCATGCAATACCTTCGTACCCCCCGCGCAGCGGGCCAGCCAGGCCGTGCCGGCTGGCAACGCACGCCAGGGCGATTCGTCGTCGGGCTCCACCAGGTGCACCATCGGCACCTTCGGCATCCCCTCTGCCAATACGGCAGCCCGCTCGGCCAGCGTGCGGCCCGGCCCGGACTGCGTCCAGGCCTGGGCGCTGGCCACCGCACGCTGCCGCAGCCTGCCGGCTACGGCGCCCAGCGCGGCCCCGCGATCGCTCAGCAACAGCGCCGCCTGCAGCAAGGTGCCCGAACGTGCCGCGCCATCCACCAAGGCTGTGCCATGCAATGCCAGCAGGTAGCGATCGCAGGCCGATGGGAAAGCGCGCTGTACACAGCCCAGGCCGGATACGGAAGATGCAGCCGGCACATGGCCGGCCATGCCGGCCTGACGCCAGGTCGCGCGTGCCTGGCCGCATGCGGGATCGCTATCCAGCCACGCCAGGGCTTGCGGCAAGGACGGCGCGGCCGCCGCGCCGGCGGGTAACAACGCCGCCGCCAGCCATTGGCGCCGACGCTGCGCGCCGTCGTCCTGCGTGGCCGCGCGCGCGCGCCATAACGATGCCATGTCGGCCTCGCTGGGCGCATACAGCGCGGGCGCACGCTCCGGGGCGGCGAGTGCGCGGTCCACCAGCTCGTCGGCACGCGCCAGTGTCAAGTCTTCAGGAACTTTCTGGCCCACGCACACATAGTGCACTGGCAGCCGATGGCGTATGGCCGTGTCCAGCGCCGGCCCCAGGCGCGCAGCTTCGTCCAGCTTGGTAACGATGCAGCCCACCACGTCTTCGCCTGCGCCATGCCGGTAGGCGTGCGCCACTTCGTCCAGGGTGTCGCCCTGGCTGGCGGCGTTCAGCACCAGCAGGCGCCGCACCGGCCGGCCTGCGCCGCATAGCAGGGCCGCTTGCGCCGCCACATTGCGGTCGCGCTGGCTGATGCCGGTCGTGTCTATCAGCACGATCCGGCGGTCGCCCAACTCGGCCAGCGTCGCACGCAGTTCCGCCACATCGCGCACCGAGCGTGCCGGCACACCCATCAGGCGCCCATATATCTGCAATTGCTCCAGCGCGCCGATACGGAAATTGTCGGTGGTCAGCATGGCCACCTGGTCGCGGCCCACGCGCGCCACGCAACGCGCCGCCAGCTTGGCCAGCGTAGTGGTCTTGCCCACTCCGGTGGGACCCACCAGCGCATACACCCCGCCCTGGCCCCACAGCTCGTCTTCGCGGGCCAGCACCGGCAGGTGCGTGACCAGTTCGTTGCGCACCCATGACTGGGCCTCGCGTTCTGCCAGGGTGCCGGGCAGGCGTTCCAGCATCGCGCGTGCCAGGCGCGCGCTGAACCCGGCGTCCAGCAGCAGGCGAAACAGCGCGGCGCGCAATGGCTCGCGCCCAGGTGCGTCGTTGCCTCCCCAGAGCAGGCCGTCCAGCCGGCTTTCCAATGCTCCGCGCAGGGCTCCGATGGCCGCTTCCAGGCCGGCCGCGCCCGCCTCCGGCTGCTCCGCAGGCGCCCATGCAGGCGGCTCATCGGGACGTGGCAAGGCAAGCGCTGGCGCGGATGCAGATATCGATGCTGGTTCCGGTGCCGGCCCGGGTACCGGCACCGGCACCGCATCGGCGGCCGGCTCGTCCAGCGTGGCCATCACTTCCACCCCATCGGCCACGCTGCGATTGGACACGATCAGGGCATCCGGCCCCAGTGCCTCGCGCACCTGGCGCATCACCTCGCGGCTGGTGGCGCCGATGAATCTGCTTATCTTCATGCGCCCGCACCGATCAGCGCCGTCACGCGCAGCATGCGTTCATCGGGGATCTCGGCATTGGACAACACCCCCAGTTGCGGCAGGTGATGGCGCAGAAAGCGCGACAACGGTGCCCGCAAGGGTGGCGACACCACAAGCACCGGCGCGTGGCCTTGGGCTTCCTGTTTGGCTACGCTGCTTTGCGCCTCGCGCAACAGCGTGTCGGCCAGGCCGGGCTCCAATCCGCCGCTGGTCGTCAATGCCTGGGTCAGCACCCGTTCCAGCTTTACGTCCAGGCCGATCACCTGCAGCTCGCCGTCGCCCGGAAACCATTGCTGGGTGATGGCGCGCCCCAGGGCGCGACGCGTCAGGGCAATGAGCTCGGGAACATCGGCCACGCCGCCCGTGGTGGCGGCCTGCGCCGCCAGGCGCGGCGCATGCTCGGACAATGTATCCACGATCGAGCGCACATCGCGTATCGGCACTTCCTCGGCCAGCAGGCCCTGCAACACTTTCTGCAGCGTGGTCAGCGACAGGGTCTTGGGTACCAGGTCCTCGACCAGCTTGGGCGCTTCGACGGCAATGCGGTCCAGCAACTGCTGCGCCTCCTGGCGGCCCAGCAGGCTGGCGCCGTGGCGGTGCATCATGTGGTTCAAGTGCGTGGCCACCACCGTGCTGGCGTCGACCACGGTATAGCCCGCCGCCTGTGCCGCATCGCGCTGCCCGCTGTCGATCCACAGCGCGGGCAGGCCAAAAGCCGGATCGGTGGTCGCCGTACCCTTGATCGGGCTGGTCACCCCGCCCGGATCGATTGCCAGCCATTGGTTGGGCATGGCCATGCCATGGCCGATTTCCACGCCGGACAACAGAATGCGGTAATCGTTGGGCTTGAGCTCCAGGTTGTCGCGGATATGCACCACCGGCGGTAGAAAACCCACGTCCTGGGCGAACTTCTTGCGCAGGCTGCGTATGCGGTGCAGCAGTTCGCCATTCTGCGCATGGTCCACCAGCGGGATCAGCCGGTAGCCCACTTCAAGCCCCAGCGGGTCCACCATCGATACATCATCCCAACTGGCCTCGGCCGCCGCGGCCTGCGCCTGCGCTGCCGCCTGCGAGGGCTGGGCGGCGGTCGCCTGCGCCGCCACCTGCGCACGCCGGTACAGTGTCCAACCCGTGCCGGCCAGGATCGTCGCCAGGGTCAGGAATGCCAGGTGCGGCATATTGGGAATCAGACCCATGATGCCGATAATGCCCGCCGTCAGGAACAGCACACTGGGATTGGAGAACAACTGCGCCAGTATCTGCTGGCCCACGTCCTGGTCGGTCGATACGCGCGAGACCACCACGCCTGCGGCGGTCGAAATGACCAGCGCGGGAATCTGCGCCACCAGGCCGTCGCCGATCGTCAGCAGCGTATACACGCGCGAGGCCTCGCCGACGGCCATGTCGTGCTGCGCCACGCCCACGATCAGGCCACCCACGATGTTGATGACCATGATCAACAGGCCTGCGATGGCGTCGCCGCGCACGAACTTGCTGGCACCATCCATCGAACCGAAGAAATCCGCCTCTTGCGACACCTCGGAACGTCGCCGCCGGGCCTCGTCTTCGCCGATCAGGCCGGCGTTCAGGTCGGCGTCGATGGCCATCTGCTTGCCCGGCATCGCGTCCAGCGTGAACCGCGCGCCCACTTCGGCAATACGCCCGGCGCCCTTGGTAATGACGATGAAGTTGATGATGGTCAGGATCACGAACAGGATGATCCCCACGGCGAAATTGCCGCCCACCAGGAAATGCCCGAAGGCTTCGATCACCTTGCCGGCCGCGTCCGGCCCCGTGTGGCCGTGCAGCAGCACCACGCGGGTCGAGGCCACGTTCAACGACAGGCGCAGCAGCGTGGCGAACAGCAGCACGGCCGGAAACGCGGCAAAATCCAGCGGTTTGCGCGTGAACATCGCCACCAGCAGGATCATGACCGACAACGCGATGTTGAACGTGAACAGCAGGTCCAGCAAGAACGTGGGCAGCGGCAGCACCATCATGCCCAGCACCAGCACGATCAGTACCGGTCCGGCCAGCATGCGGGCATTGGCCGCGCCGTGGGTCTTCAATGCGGAAAGCAATTGGCTCATGCGTGGAATTCTCTAGGGCCGGTTGACACAACTCACTGGGCGCTGGCCAGGGGGTCCAGCTCGGCGGGCACCGCCAGGCCGGTCGGCGCGGGTGGCTCGGCCCCCCACTCGGCCCGCCAGCTGCGCAGCTGGAACACCCAGGCCAGCACCTCGGCCACGGCCGTATACAGGGCCGCGGGAATCTCCTGGCCCAACTCGACATGCTCGTGCAGGGCCCGCGCCAGCGGTGGCGCCTGCAACAGCGGCACGCGGTGTTCGGCGGCCAGCTCGCGGATGCGGGCTGCCACCAGGCCAGTGCCCTTGGCCACCACCCGCGGTGCCGCCTGTCCATCGACGTAGCGCAACGCCACGGCATAGTGGGTGGGGTTGGTGACCACCACATCGGCCCGCGGCACCTCGGCCATCATGCGACGCCGTGCCATGGCGCGCTGCTGCTGACGTATGCGTGCCTTGATATGCGGGTCGCCTTCACTTTCCTTGTGCTCCTGGCGTACGTCTTCCTTGGACATGCGCAGCTTCTTCAGGTGGTTCCAGATCTGCCAGGGCACGTCCAGCAGCACGATGATTGCCAGCGACGCCACGATCAGCGCAGCGCACAGCACCACCAGCCTCAAGGCGCGCACCAGCGCTTCGGTCGGCGCCGCGTGCATCAGGGCCAGCATGTCGTCGCGATGGCTGGCGATGACGGCCACCGCCACGCCGCCCACCAGCAACGCCTTGGCGATCGCCTTGACCAGTTCCACAACGGTTTGCGCCGACACCATGCGCTTCAAGCCGGAAAGCAGGCTCAGTTTCTTGAAATCTACCTGCAAGGGCTTGGACGAGAAGATGAACCCGCCCAGCAACACGCTGGCCAGCACCGCCACCGCCATCAAGACACCGAAAATCGGCAGCACCAACAGCAACGCCTGGCTCGCGCCATCGACCGCCTGGGCCACCATGATGCCCGGGTCGCGCCCGATCCGCGCGTCGAAACCCAGCCCGTTGCGCAGCACGCCGGTCAAGCCGCGGTACAGCACCGAAGCGTTCAACCACAGCCCGCCCACGCCCGCTGCCAGCAGCAGGAAAGTGCCCAGTTCGCGCGAACGCGCGATCTGCCCCTCCTCGCGCGCCTTTTCCAGGCGCCTGGGAGAGGCGGCTTCGGTTTTCTCCAGATCGCTTTCGTCGGCCATGCTCGCGGTATCGTCCGCCGCCCGTGCGTCTTGCAAACAGGGCGGCCCGCCGAGATTCTAGGAGGCCCGGGGCCCCGGCGATCAGCCAAGAAACAGGGGGAAAGCAGCGCTATTCAGCGCCGCGCTGGCGAAACCGCTAGGCGTTGCCGGCCAGCAGGCCGTTGAGCTTGTCCGCCGCCACCTGCAGCGGTGGCAATAACCGCTGTATATCGAAACGGGTGGCCGGCATCACCAGCGACAATGCTGCCGCGCACTTGCCCTGGCGATTCATCACAGGAACCGCCAGGGCAAGAATGCCTGGGATTTCCAACCCGCTGGACACCGCATACCCCTGCGCGATGACATCGGACATGACTCCGGGGTCTGGCAACGTTGCGCCCTGATCCCGCAGATACTGCTGCACGGCCGAATCGGCGTAGGCGGACAAAATGCGCCCGGACGCACTGATTTCCAGCGAAAAAGTCGTACCGACATGCACATTGGCGCGCAACATTCCCTTGGCCTCGACGCGCTTGGCCAACACAACCTGCGTACCGGCGATCACCGCCAAAGACGCGGTCTCGCCGGAAGCGAAGACCAACTCTTCCAGTACTGCCGTGGCCCGCTCACCCAAGCTGGCCTGGTCAAACGCCGCCTCGCCCACCCGCGCCGCATGTAGCGTCAGGCGATAAGCACCGTCTTCGTCGGTTTCTACCCAACCGGCCTCAATCAGGGTTACCAGGCGCTGGTAGACGGTAGCCCGGTTGCCGCCCTGTGCCGCAACCAGCTCGGCCAGCTTCAGCGGACGGTCGGACGCGCCGAGCAAATCCAGCACAGCCAGCGTCTTCAATACCGAACTCAGCGAACGGACGCCGCTGCCATTTCGCTCTGTCATGGCCCTTCAAGCTTCCTTATATGGGGCGCCCATCCTAAGGCATCGGATTTTGGCTGTAAACCCGAGCGATAAATCAGGGTTTTCCCTGATTAGGGATTTCCCGCGAACTGGGCGCGAGTTGATTTACGACAAGGCGCGCTCCCGTTAGTATTCTATTTGAATCTTTATGATTCTATTAGAAGACATTCATTGGCAAGTGTTGAAAGGAAGTCCATGACGATCGAATCGTCCGCCGCCCCTGTCGCAGAACACCCCATGCAGTCGCACCGGCTGGCCATGTTGCAGCCCAGCCGCATGAGCGTCTCGCGGCTGTTCATGGCGCGCGCCATTCGGGAAAAATGGCGCATACGCCGCATTCGTTGGGAAATCGACGGCCACGCACGGGGCCAGGCCGTCTACCAGATCGATACGCCCACCATGGCGCTGAGTTTCGCCATCTACTCATTCGAACCCACCGCGCAAGGCAAGACCGGCCGCATCATCGGACGCTCCTGGGACATGATGGCTGCCTTGGTAGAAGGCTGCATATCAGAGCAGGACCTACAAACCACCGCGGTGGAACTACCCAAGCTCTACGAAGGACGCGCCACGCCGGGCACCCTGGTATGGGCGCGCGCGAATCGCAGTTCCCGGGTGTTCGACCACACGGTCGCATCGCTGGCCGAGGGCCGGCAGCCGGATATCGCCGAGCTGGCTCAGGTCTGCTACCTGATGCGCAACACTGGCCTGGACGGCAATGGCACCTTCGGCACCCGCAGCTACCGCACGCTGGAAGCCGACCACCCCCTGCACCGACCGCTTGACGCCCAAATGCTGTCGGCCTACCTGATGCGCGTGTTCTCAATCGACCTGGTGCATCACCTGGCGCGCGAGCGCAATCCACAGGCACCCGAGATCGACCCGGCCATTCAACGCTACCTGGGAGTAGGCAACGGTTCCGCGCTGGGATTGATCCTTTTCGTGAACAACCACCCCCGGCTGATGCAGCAGTGGTTGGCGGCGCATCAGGCCGCGGTTGACACCGCCTGCTCGCTGGCGGCGAATCCGCGCGGCCCCGACGTCGCGCAATTGCAGCACTTGCTGGAGCGGGCCATCGCCTTTCGCCAACAAGACCGCATGGAATACGAACGCTATGCCGACAGCGCCATGGTCGCCGACGAATTGCGCCGCCTGCGGGGGCGACTTGGCGAATATGCACAGGCTGGCACCTATGACGGCGCAGCTCCCAAGATTGCGCCGTTTGCCGCGCTGGTGGCCTGGGCCCGCCAAACCTTGCACGAGGAAACAGTGCAGACCTTTCTGGGGCTGCTGACCGAACTGGTTCCCGACCACTGCGACGCACAGGCCGAGTCACTGAGCGCCGACGAAGAATTCACGACAGTCCCCGACATGACTGTAGCGGAACTGCGCGGCCTGGTCGCCCGCGAATACGCCTGGACGCTGTCGCTGGATCTGGACAGCGAGGTCTCGCGCCGCTACGTCTGGTACAAGTCGGCCACCGCCGAAGAACCGCGCCGCGGCCCTGTCGCGGAAATCGAGTACGTCTACAACCTGGGCCTGGACCTGCCCAGGCTGGCCCGCGTCGTCCTGGCCGAACTGGAGCAGCGCCCCGCCGACGAAAGCACAGCCCGCTTCCTGCTGCACCATCCGCAATATCGCATGATCGTGGCACGCATCCAGTCGTTGCGCGGGCTTGGGCTGCATTCGCCACACATGGACATCATGAGCGAGGCCTTTGTTCCGGTGGACATCGTACGCCTGATGAATGTCGGCCTGCACGGCATCGACAAGGCGCGCGACTACCTGGGCCGCAATCTTCGTGGCGTGCTGTTTCACGGCGCGCCGATACCTGCCGATATCGAAGCGGGTGCCGACCCCACCTGGTTTTTCCCGAAGGAACCTGCATAAATGACTGCGCACACTCGCTCCGCACCACGCCAGCTTTGCTTATCCGTGCGCGAAGCCCGTCTCGTTGTAGAGCGCATTCTGCTGACCTGCGACGCTCCCGCAGGCTACGTGGCCGCAGTACGCGACACCGTTTTGGCCTCGCAAGGCCTGGGGCTGTCTGGCATGCATGGCCTGATCGCCGTGGCGGCTCGTGCGGCGTTGGCCGCCGACTTCAAGCGCATTATCGAAATGCATGAAGAGACCACGGCCGCAACATTCAACGGCGCGGGCTTGCATGCCTGGTGTGTCGTGCCCACCCTGGCCGACCTGCTTGTGGCCGACGCACGCAGTTCGCGCCGTACCAGCATGCGAGTCCGCAACGTGCGTGAGCCCGAAGAACTAGCGTGCGCCATACCGATCGCCGGGCGATACGGGGTGCGGCTGCGCTGCGATATCGATCCAGAAGGAGCCAACCTGCATGTATTGCGGATCGAGCCGCAACCAGACTCCTGGAAAGCTCGAGACCCGCTGCTGGCACACAGCCTGCGGCACGGCTATGCCATGGCCGAAGATGCGTGGTGGAAGTTGTATGCGGCATCGAACAAGGCGCTCTCCCCTGATTCGATAACGTCCAGGCGCCACGCGGGCCCCACCATCGTGCAGGACGACGGCACCGTCATCGGCCGCGCCCCGGCCGACGACGATACCGATCTTGCCATGCTGCGCCGGTCGCAGGCCGCGGCGGAAGGCGTCGATTTTTCACTTGCACCCTGATGGAACAATCAACATGATCATAGATGGTTTGCAGTGCGGCCATTTCGACCGCGACGTATTCGAGGCCCTGAAGCGCGGCAACGTAGGCGGCGTGACAGTGACGCTGGGTTTCTGGGAAGGCGCAGTACAGTCGCTCGAAGCCATAGACCGCTGGCGTACGCTGGCGCGAGACAACGCCGACCTGGTCGGCATTGCCCACAGCGCGGCCGAGATCGAAAATCTGGCAAGCCAACGCAAAGTAGCGTTGCTGCTGGGTTTTCAGAACGCCAATCTGCTCGAAGGGCATATCGGCTTTGTCGAGCTGTATGCCGACCTGGGGGTGCGTGTCATCCAGCTGACCTACAACAACCAGAACGAGCTTGGCGGCAGTTGCTACGAAGCGCACGACTCTGGCCTGGCACGCTTCGGCAAGGAAGTAATCCGTGAAATGAACCGCTGCGGCGTGGTGGTCGACCTGTCGCACGTGGGCAATCGAACGTCCCTGGATGCAATCCAGTATTCCGAAAAGCCCGTGGCGATCACGCACGCCAATCCGGACTCGGTGTATCCCCACAAGCGCAATAAGACCGACGATGTACTGCTCGCACTGCGCGAGAACGGCGGCATCATCGGATGTGCAGCCTACCGCAACATTGCGGGCGATGAGTATTGCACGACAGTCGAAAAATGGTGCGAACTGGTCGCTCGCACTGTCGATATCGCGGGCATCGACCATGTCGGTATCGGCACCGACCGCAGCCACAATACGACCCAGCGCGACCTGGATTGGATGCGCAAGGGCAACTGGACACGCGGCACCGACCTTGGCGCGGGTTCAGCCTCGCGGCCAGGTAAAGCGCCTCCGCCGGACTGGTTCACCAAGGTCGAGCATCTCGGCGAGGTCATTCCCGCACTGGCGCGCGTGGGCTTCAACGAAGAGGAAGTCGCGAAAATCACGCACTTGAACTGGCTGCGCGTCTATCGCGCCACGATGGGTGCCTGACATGCCCGCCGCATCCGCCCAAGGCATTGGGCACTCGCGTGTCCAGGGCCAGCGGGCTTTGGCGGACGCCTCGATTGCCGCATTGGGCGCACCGGTCGAGCGCGCGCTCAATGCAGAAGTCTGGACGACTGATGGCCGTCGCCATATCGATTTCTCCGCGAGCGCCGGCATCGTAGGGCATCGGAACGAACAAGTAACGAGGTCAATAGCCGCCCGATTGGGCACCCCAGGCATCATCCAGGCGAGTCCGGCGCTCGATCCCGACGCCATCCGCCTGGCCGAACGGCTAACCATGCTGCACGTGGATCAAGCTGAGCGGCGCACGATGCTTTACGGATCCGACGCCGAAGCCATCGAAGGCGCCATAGTGTACGCGCGGCGCTATACCAGGCGCCCTATCTTGCTCGCCTTCTCGGGCGCCGCCCATGGGCACGGCAACCTGGGGGTGGCGCTGTCAGGGTTGGCCCACTGGGCCAAGGCGGCGGGTGGATCTTATCCGCCATTCATACACCATTTGCCATTCCCGCACGTGTCGCTCGGCGTCTCGCTGCATGAAACGCGGCGTGCCTTCGAACACTTGACCCAATCCACGATCATGCCGTCCGACATCGCCGCAATCATCGTCGAGCCGATCCAGCGCGAGGGCGGCATACTGCCCTGCTCCGCCGAGCTGCTTGGATTCTTGCGAGCGACCTGCGATCAGCACGGTATTGTCCTGATCGCCGACGAAACCCGTACCGCACTCGGGCCCACGGGCCGCATGCTGGCCGCCGATCACTTCGCACCTGGGCCGGACCTGATCGTGATGGGCGGCGCCCTGGCCGCCGGCATGCCACTATCAGCCGTGGTCGGCGCGGCTGCCATCATGGGCAGTGCCCTTCACGGCATGCCAATGCAAAATGGCGCTGTCAACACGCTGGCCCTGGCCGCTGCCCACGCCGTGCTCGACCTGGTACAGGAAGCCGGCCTTTGCGAACGCGCCGTAGCCCTGGGCCGGCACTGGACGGCCCGCATGAACAGCGTACGCCCGCCAGCGCGCCTGCTGCTGGATCTGCGCGGACTGGGCGCTTTGCGCGGTATCGAATTGCGCGATGCCGCAGGCGCGCCCGCTGCTGCCCAGGCCCGCACCATTTGCGACGACTGCCTGGCACACGGCCTTCTTCTTCACCCTGCCGGCCCCAAAGGCAACGTCATCCCTTTCCTGTTTCCGCTCACCATTGAACTGCCTGTGCTGGACGAGGCGCTGGGCATCTTCGCCGACGCCCTGCACCGGGTGATTCACTGAACTGGCCATCGGCCACATCACCACTGGAGCCGCAATGAACTCTTCCACATTGAACTTCGCGCCCACGCGCAGAAGTCTCCTGAAAGGACTGGCCGCCAGCGCCGCGCTGTCAGCTCCGTGGATCGGGCGCCTGGCGAACGCCGCCGAGACGCTCTATGTGAATACCTGGGGCGGCACGTGGGAAACCGCAGCCGCCCGGCACCTGTTCGAACCGTTCCAGCAATCCAGCGGCACCACGATCCGCTCGGTGTCACCTGTTTCGTTTGCGAAACTCGCCGCCCAGGCGCGTACCGGCGTCTATGAATTCGACGTCACCACCCTGGGGGGAGCCGACCTGGTACGCGCCAACGAAGCGGGCCTTATCGAGGCTATCGACACCAGCATCCTGCAGCCAGACGGCCTGGATGAAGGGCAGGTCTATCAGAATGGCGTCGGCTCGCACGCGTTCGCGACCGTTATCGCCTATCGAACCGATCGCTACCAGAATGGCGGTCCGTCCGACTGGAAGGCGTTCTTCGACTTGCAGCGGTTTCCCGGCCCACGCACTTTGCAGCGCCACGCACCCCGGGTCCTTCCGCTGGCCCTGCTGGCCGACGGAGTGCCGCTAGACCAACTGTACCCCGTCGATATCGAACGTTCTCTAAGGTCGCTCGACCGCATCAAGCCGTCGGTTCGTGTCTGGTGGACGCAAGGCCAGCAATCGCAGCAACTGTTGCGTGACGGCGAGGTGGACGCCGCCGCCATATGGCATGGCCGCGTGGTAGAGCTGATGCGCCAGAAGCAACCCGTTCGGCTGGAATGGAACCAGGGCCAAGTAGACCGGGCCTATTGGGTGGTGTCCAAGGGTTCGCCTCGCGCCAAGCTGGCGTGGCAGTTCATCAATGCGTCCGTACGCGGCGAGCGCCTGGCCGGCTTTTGCCGCCAGGCCGACTACGGCCCGCTGAATCGGAAGGCGTTCGAATACATCCCCGAGGAAGACGCACGCATGATGCCGACCCAGCCCGACAACTACAAACTGCTGTTCGAACAAAACGTGGAAGAACTCGCACCGCAGCTCAACGATATTGCACGCCAGTTCGACCGCTGGGTCGTGCGCTGAACACGGCAATTCATCGGATCAAAGAATGAGCGCTATTTCTTCGCACAATCCACGCCGGTGGCGCAGCCTGTTGCTGCTGGCACCCGTGGTCATCTTCCTGCTCGCATTCTTCGTGGTTCCCCTGTTCCAGGTCTTGCTGCTCAGTGTCAGCGATCCGGGCTGGAGCCTCGAACATTACTACTACCTGTTCTCCGACGGCTTCTTTATCGGTGTGCTTTCCAGCACCTTCCTGACAGCACTGGGCGTCACCCTTGTCTGCCTGGCGCTGGGGTATCCCCTGGCGTACACGGTGGTGCGGCTCGGTGGCGGTTTCGCCAAATCGGCGCTCGTGCTGGTGGGTCTGAGCCTGTGGGTCAGCTTCCTGGTGCGCACCTACGCGTGGATGGTGATACTGGGAAATCGCGGGCCCATTGTGGCGCTGCTCGACCGCCTGGGCCTGGGCAATGGGGAACTGCTCTTTACGCGTTTCAGTTCGACGCTGGGCATGGTGCACGCGCTATTGCCGTTGATGGTGATGACGCTCTACTCCGTCATGCGCAAGATCGACCCCGCCTATATTCGTGCGGCGCGCGGCCTGGGCGCCAGCAGCTGGGCGGCCTTCCGTCATGTATTCTTGCCGCTCAGCGCGCCCGCCATCGTCAACGGCTGCACCCTGGTGTTCATTACCTGCCTGGGCTTCTATGTCATGCCCGTACTACTGGGCGGACCGGGCGAGCAAATGCTCGCCGGCCTGATCGGGCAGCAGATCGAAGAACTGCTGAACTTCGGCGAGGCCGCCGCGATGTCCGTGGTGCTGCTCGTCGCGTCCCTATCGGTATACGCTGTCTACAACCATGCCTTCGGCATCGACAAGCTGTGGGGAGAACCGCGATGAAAGCGCTGCGATGGTTCTCTATCTTGATCGTTGCCTTTGTAACCGCGCCAATGTTCATCGTGGTGCCGATGTCGTTCAGCCATTCGCAATCGTTCGAATTTCCGCCGCCAGGTTATTGGCTTGGATACTACGAGGCGTACTTCTCCGATCCTCGCTGGACGCTTCCTACCTTGAACAGCCTGCTGATCGGCCTGGGCACGGCACTACTGACCATGATGCTGGTCGTGCCCGCCACCTTCGCCCTGACGCGCGACAACTTCCGCGGCAAAAGCGTACTGAACCTGTTGCTTATTCTGCCACTGACCGTGCCGCACATCGTGGTCGCCCTGGGCTACTACTACTATTTCGGCGAGCTTGGACTGATTCAGAGCCGCCTGGGCGTAATACTGGCGCATACCTGCCTCAGCGTACCGGTGGTTTACCTGATCGTATCGGCCACGCTCAAGGGCTTCGACCAGAATCTTGAACGTGCTGCCCAGAATCTCGGGGCGTCGCCCATGAAGGCCTTCTTCCTGGTCACGTTTCCAGTATTGAGACCGGGCTTCCTGGCCGCCGCACTGTTCGCATTCGTGCATTCGTTCGACGAGGCCGTGGTGTCGCTGTTCATATCGGGGCGCGACGCCGCCACCCTGCCGCGCCAGATGTTCGACAGCTTGCGCATGCAGGCCGATCCCATCATCTCGGTCGTCTCCACGCTGATTCTTATGGCCATGATTCTGGCGCTGGCAGCCCCGCGCGCTTTGCGCTGCATTCGGTCAACCCAACGCCCTTCGAAAGAAACGCAAACGTCGCCTCTGCCCGGCGGCCGTCTGGAGAACCCATGCTGAACGCCTCTATTTCCCACCAGAATGGCGAGCTCGACGAGCACCTGCACATCGAAGCGCTGCAAAAAACCTACGACGGCCGGCATAACGCCGTTGATGGCGTCAGCCTGACGTTGCGCCAAGGCGAGTTCGTCACATTCCTGGGGCCCAGCGGCTCCGGAAAAACCTCGACCCTGGCCATGGTGGCCGGGTTCGAGGCGCCTACCGCGGGCGAGATCCGGCTGCGCGGTACTGCGCTGACGGGCGTCCCGCCGCACAAGCGCAATATGGGCATGGTGTTCCAGAACTATGCGCTGTTTCCGCACATGAGCGCGGTCGAGAATGTCATTTTTCCATTGCGCATGCGCAAGGTGACCGCGGCTGACGCGGCCGCGCGCGCGCGTCGCGTGCTGGACATCGTCGGCTTGGCTCAGCATCGCGATCGCCTGCCCAAGCAGCTTTCAGGGGGCCAGCAGCAACGGGTCGCCTTGGCGCGAGCGCTGGTGTTCGAACCCGAAGTATTGTTGCTGGACGAGCCCTTGAGCGCACTCGACAAGAATCTGCGAGAACAGATGCAGCTTGAAATCAAACGGCTGCATACCGAGTTCGGCATCACCAGTATTTTTGTCACCCACGATCAATCCGAAGCCATGACGATGTCAGACCGCATCGCTGTCTTCAATGCCGGCCGAGTAGAGCAATTCGCGCCGCCCATGCAGGTATATGCCGCGCCCGCCACTCACTTCGTGGGGTCTTTCGTAGGCGAAAGCAATTTTTTCGGCGTCCGGCGCCTTGACCCGGCGCGGGGAGAATACGCCTGCGATTCGTTGGGCCGCACCTTGCGCGCGCACTCAGCCTCGGACCATGCCGCCGGCAAAGACGCATACATGATGGTCCGGCCCGAATCCTTGCGCCTGCTGGAGCAGGCCGATTCGGCCGAGCAAGACAACGTGCTGGACTTCCAGATCACCGGCGTTGTCGACTACGGCGCGAGTCTCTTGCTCAGCGGCCTGAGCGGCGAGGTGCCCGTACGCATACGCGTGCCCGGCGCGCGCGCAAGAGCGCTGGCGAACGGATCGCGGCATCGTATTGCCTGGAACGCGGGAGACGCGCACATCGTGCCTCGCATCTAGGTCACCAATCGCCAGATCTGGCGAAATTCCGGGTGCCGGCGTGGTGCCAGCACCTCGATCCAAGGGGAAACCAGTGAAAACAAGCACATGGTTGCGCTTCGGCGCATCCGTCTGCCTGGCGGGCGCGGCTGCGCCTGCTCTGGCGGACAATGTCACACTGTATGGCGTGGTGGATTCCTACATCGGGGCCATCAATAGCAGTGGCCGCACCGAGAAATCCGTGGATAGCGGCGGACTGCAGGTCTCGCGCTTCGGCCTGATGGGAAGCGAGGATCTTGGCGGCGGAACTCGGGCAGTATTCCGCCTGGAAGGTGGCTTCAACACCAACAACGGCAACGCTTCCGTAGCCGGCCAGATGTTCGGCCGGCAGGCCTGGGTGGGTTTCGCCAATAACGACTGGGGCGAATTCCGCATCGGCAAGCAAAACAGCGTCTTCTTCAATATGCTGGGCAAGATCGCCGCATTCTATGGCGGCACCTTTGGCGCGGGGCTGGGTACCCAGTCCGGCTACAACTTTCGCAATAACAACGACATCAGCTATAGCTCGCCACGCTGGCATGGCTGGCGCCTGGAAACGCACTATGCGCTGGGCGACAGCTACCGTCACAGCCAAGCCGGCCGAGTCTGGCAGGCGGCAATCGAATACCAGAACGGGCCCTACTACTTCCTGGCCGCCCACGTGGACAATACGCTGCCCGGCGCCACCGACGACCTGTATGACGGCACCCGCAACCGTCAAACCGCGATCGGGGGCAGCTACGACTTCGATCCGGTCACCGTATACCTGGGCTACTTCAAGAACGAGCAGACCGACGGCAGCATCGACAAGGACCTGTATTCGATCAGCGTTGCGTTCGATCTTACCGCGGCCGACCAACTAAGCCTGGGCTGGACGTACATCGACGTCAAAGCCGACAACGCCAACACCGATCCTTCAACCTTCGGCGGATCGTCACACGCCAATCACTACGGCATCATGTACCTGCACCGCTTGTCCAAACGCACCACGCTCTATGCGGCGGGCGCATGGATCGACAATGGCGAAGGGCTGCGCTATGCAATCGGAGCCGCGCAGGCGCCCAGCGCCGACTGGCGCAACCGCCCTCTGGCCGGAGACGCGACCCGGGGGGTGCAATTCGGTATACGCCACGTGTTCTAGCCTCGTGCCGGGCAAGCGCCGCTTGCGGCGCCGCGCCCCTGCATTGCCGCGAGCCAGTATGAACAGGCGCTAGAACCCCAGGCTCGCCAGCAGGTCGTCGACCTGGTCCTGGCTGGTTACCACGTCGGCCTTGCCGGCCGGACTGACCTGGGGCCCGTTGAGCAATGTCTGCGCTTCGTCGCGGCGCTCTTGAGGCACGTTGTCCAGCAGAACCTGCAGCAGTTCGCGCTCGATGGCACCCACCACGTCCATCATGCGCATGATCACCTGGCCGGTCAGGTCCTGGAAATCCTGCGCCATCACGATTTCCATCAACCTGCCCTGGGTCTGCTGGGTCTGGACCGGCACGTCGGCCAGAAAGGCCCGCGTATCCTTGACCAATTCGCGCGCCTCGGGCAGCTCCAGCGGCTGATCGAACCATTGCTGCCAGCGTACGTCCAGCGCCTGGGCCGAACGGGCCATGCCGTCCTGGATGGGGCCGGCCGCGTCGGTGGCGTTCAAGACGCGGTTGGCGGCTTGTTCGGTCATCTGCGCCACATAGCGCAGCCGGTCGCGGGCGTCGGGAATCGCCTGCGCGGCATCCTTGATGGCCTGGTCCAGCCCCAGTTCGCGCATGCTGTCGCGCAGCATGCGCGTCAGCGAGGCGATACGGTGTATCAGGTCGGCCGGGTCTGCCTTGCTGCCAATTTCAATTGCGCTCATACCGCACCTCAGCCCGCGATTTTCTCGAAGATCTTGGTCAGCTTCTCTTCCAGCGTCGCCGCCGTGAAGGGCTTGACCACATAGCCGCTGGCCCCGGCTTGCGCGGCGGCCACGATATTCTCTTTCTTGGCCTCGGCCGTCACCATCAGCACCGGCAGCGACTTCAGCGCGCCGTCGGCACGAATCTGCTTGAGCATTTCCAGGCCGTCAAGATTGGGCATGTTCCAGTCCGACACCACGAACTGGAAACTGCCGTTGCGAAGTTTTTCCAGGCCGATGGCACCATCTTCGGCTTCATCCACGTTCTCGAAACCCAGCTCTTTGAGCAGGTTACGGATAATGCGCCGCATCGTGGGGAAGTCATCCACCACCAGAATCTTCATACCCTTGTCTATCATTTCAACTCCAGAAAATAGTCTTTCGCGCCCGCCGCCGACACTGCGGCCTCAGACACGGTTCGCGTGGTCGCCCAGGCGCGTCAGAATGTGTTCGCTCATTGCCGCCAGTGGTACCACTTCGGCCGCCGCGCCCAGCAAGATGGCTTCGCGCGGCATGCCGAACACCACGCAACTGGCCTCGTCCTGTGCCAGCGTATGCGCACCCGCCCGCCGCATGGCCAGCAGGCCGGCGGCGCCGTCCTTGCCCATGCCGGTCAGGATGACCCCGATGGCGTTGGCTCCCGCCGCGCTCGCGGCCGAGCGGAACAACACGTCCACTGACGGACGGTGACGATTGACCGGCTCGCTCGCCTCGAGCTCGATGACGTAGTTCGCGCCGCTGCGCCCCAGTTTCATGTGCGTGTCGCCGCCTGGTGCCAGGTACACATGCCCGGGAAGCACGCGCTCGCCATCGCTTGCCTCGCGCACGGTCACAGCGCACAAGGCGTCCAGGCGCTGGGCAAATGAACGCGTGAAGCCGGCCGGCATATGCTGGGTAATCAGCATCGCCGGGCTATCCGGCGGCAAGGGTCGCAGCACTTCGCGTATAGCCTCGGTGCCACCCGTGGATGCCCCCACCATCACCAGCTTTTCCGAGCTGGAATATGGGCTGCGCAAGCGCACCGGCGGCGCGGACTGCGCAGCCGGCGTGGGGACCTGCAGGCGCGCACGCGCGGCTGCCCGGATCTTGTCGGCGATCAGTTCGGCATACTCGAGCATGCCGTGGCGTATCCCCAGCTTGGGCTTGGTCACGAAGTCGATGGCCCCCAACTCCAGGGCCCGCAAAGTGGTCTCGCCGCCGCGTTCGGTCAGCGACGACACCATCACTACCGGCATGGGCCGCAGCCGCATCAGTTTTTCCAGGAAATCCAGCCCGTCCATACGGGGCATTTCCACATCCAGCGTCAGCACGTCGGGGCCATGCTGCTTGATCAGCTCGCGCGCCACCAGCGGGTCGGGCGCGACCGCCACCACCTCCATGTCGTCGCGGCTGTTGATGATCTCGGTCATCAGGCCGCGTACCAGGGCCGAATCGTCCACGCACAGAACGCGTATTTTCTTCATCTTCGCCTCAGCGTCCCGGCTGCATGCCCACGCACTCGTACACGGTCTGCCCGCGCAGGCGGAAATCCCGGCTGATATACGTGAAATTCTCGGAATGGCCGGCAAACAGCAACCCGCCCGCTTTCAATAGCGGAACGAAGCGCTGCAGAATGCCGGCCTGGGTGGGTTTATCGAAATAGATCATCACGTTGCGACAGAAGATCGCGTCAAACTGCTCGGCGATCGGCCAGGATCGCGCCAGCAGATTCATGGTCTCGAAGCGCACCATGGCAGCCAGTTCGGGCCGCACGCGCACCTGCCCTGTATTGGAACCCCGCCCACGCAAGAAGAAGCGTTTCAACCTGGCCGGGTCCATGCGAGCCACGCGCTCGTCGGCATACACGCCTGCGCGCGCCTTGTTCAGCACATTCGTGTCGATGTCGGTGGCCAGCACCGTGGCCGACGAAGCCCGTTCGCCCAGCGTCTCGGCCAGCGTCATGGCGATCGAATAAGGCTCTTCACCGGTCGATGCCGCGCAGCACCATACAGATAGCGGCGCTGTGCGGGTCCGGGCCAATTCGGCCAGTATCGGAAAATGGTGCGCCTCGCGAAAGAACGCGGTCAGGTTGGTGGTCAGCGCATTGACAAAATCTTCCCACTCGGCAGCAGCCGGCTGGTTCTCAAGATGATCCAGATAACCCGAGAAGTCCTGCCGGCCCAGTGCGCGCAGGCGGCGCGTCAGGCGGCTGTACACCATTTCGCGCTTGTGTTCGCCCAGCGAGATGCCGGCCCGCTCATGGATCATGCGCCGCACGCGTGCGAAATCGGCCTCGAGGAACTCGAACTGCCGCTCGGCCGAAAACGATGCGCTGGCGCCAGAGCTTGCCACGGCAGATTACTGCTGCAAGGCCAGCGCGCCCGCCATGGCGGGGTCGCGCTCTTGCGGGTGGTGGCGCAACCCGTCACGCGCCGCACGATCGCCACCCAGCTGCCGTGCCGGCACCTCGATGACCTCGCCCGCGATGATCTTGAACACCGACACCGCCTCGGCCAGCCGCTGCGCCTGCTCCTGCAGCGAACCCGCCGCCGCCGCGGCCTCTTCCACCAGCGCCGCGTTCTGCT
>NZ_JAHUWT010000009.1 GCF_019218885.1 Bordetella sp. BOR01
GTCGTCTTTCGGGATGATGGTGCGCGAACATTACAGAGATTGAACTGAAGAGTTTGATCCTGGCTCAGATTGAACGCTAGCGGGATGCTTTACACATGCAAGTCGAACGGCAGCGCGGACTTCGGTCTGGCGGCGAGTGGCGAACGGGTGAGTAATGTATCGGAACGTGCCCAGTAGCGGGGGATAACTACGCGAAAGCGTGGCTAATACCGCATACGCCCTACGGGGGAAAGCGGGGGACCTTCGGGCCTCGCACTATTGGAGCGGCCGATATCGGATTAGCTAGTTGGTGGGGTAAAGGCCTACCAAGGCGACGATCCGTAGCTGGTTTGAGAGGACGACCAGCCACACTGGGACTGAGACACGGCCCAGACTCCTACGGGAGGCAGCAGTGGGGAATTTTGGACAATGGGGGCAACCCTGATCCAGCCATCCCGCGTGTGCGATGAAGGCCTTCGGGTTGTAAAGCACTTTTGGCAGGAAAGAAACGGCTCTGGATAATACCTGGGGCAACTGACGGTACCTGCAGAATAAGCACCGGCTAACTACGTGCCAGCAGCCGCGGTAATACGTAGGGTGCAAGCGTTAATCGGAATTACTGGGCGTAAAGCGTGCGCAGGCGGTTCGGAAAGAAAGATGTGAAATCCCAGAGCTTAACTTTGGAACTGCATTTTTAACTACCGGGCTAGAGTGTGTCAGAGGGAGGTGGAATTCCGCGTGTAGCAGTGAAATGCGTAGATATGCGGAGGAACACCGATGGCGAAGGCAGCCTCCTGGGATAACACTGACGCTCATGCACGAAAGCGTGGGGAGCAAACAGGATTAGATACCCTGGTAGTCCACGCCCTAAACGATGTCAACTAGCTGTTGGGGCCTTCGGGCCTTGGTAGCGCAGCTAACGCGTGAAGTTGACCGCCTGGGGAGTACGGTCGCAAGATTAAAACTCAAAGGAATTGACGGGGACCCGCACAAGCGGTGGATGATGTGGATTAATTCGATGCAACGCGAAAAACCTTACCTACCCTTGACATGTCTGGAATGCCGAAGAGATTTGGCAGTGCTCGCAAGAGAACTGGAACACAGGTGCTGCATGGCTGTCGTCAGCTCGTGTCGTGAGATGTTGGGTTAAGTCCCGCAACGAGCGCAACCCTTGTCATTAGTTGCTACGAAAGGGCACTCTAATGAGACTGCCGGTGACAAACCGGAGGAAGGTGGGGATGACGTCAAGTCCTCATGGCCCTTATGGGTAGGGCTTCACACGTCATACAATGGTCGGGACAGAGGGTCGCCAACCCGCGAGGGGGAGCCAATCCCAGAAACCCGATCGTAGTCCGGATCGCAGTCTGCAACTCGACTGCGTGAAGTCGGAATCGCTAGTAATCGCGGATCAGCATGTCGCGGTGAATACGTTCCCGGGTCTTGTACACACCGCCCGTCACACCATGGGAGTGGGTTTTACCAGAAGTAGTTAGCCTAACCGCAAGGGGGGCGATTACCACGGTAGGATTCATGACTGGGGTGAAGTCGTAACAAGGTAGCCGTATCGGAAGGTGCGGCTGGATCACCTCCTTTAAGAGCGAGTGCCGTGTTGTTAAAGCGTCCACGCTTATCGGTTGTTTGAAATGTGTAGCTGGGATCGGTTGTGAGCGTGGGTAGAGGGGGAATCCTTCCTGTGCCACGACGTTCTGACTGCTGATCCGAAGCCGGTTTTTGGGTCTGTAGCTCAGTCGGTTAGAGCACCGTCTTGATAAGGCGGGGGTCGTTGGTTCGAATCCAACCAGACCCACCAGGTATCGCGTGTGGCAGCCGAGGGTTGTTGCGTGGGGTATGGGGGTGTAGCTCAGCTGGGAGAGCGCCTGCTTTGCAAGCAGGATGTCATCGGTTCGATCCCGTTCACCTCCACCATTGATCCAGAGTTCAACGCATAGGGTTTTAGGGGGCCAGTTTTTTAGGCTGGCTTGCGAATGTTATGCGTTGGGTTTTGCCCAATGAAGCTATACACGTTCTTTAACAATTTGGAAGAAGCACAACGAAAATGTGTTCATGTCGTCGCCGGCATTTTATGCGGGTGAAGCATGGGCACGGGTTGTGATTGCATTAGATTTAGTTCCAAGTTCTCAAGATTCCGGTGGCAGTTTAGACCGGGATGGCTTTGAGGCTTATGAACGGCACAAACGCAAGACATATCAGCGTCCTATAAGACGGTAGTGTTATAGGATCAAGCGACTAAGTGCATATGGTGGATGCCTTGGCGATCACAGGCGAAGAAGGACGTGGTAGCCTGCGAAAAGCTGCGGGGAGCTGGCAAACAAGCTTTGATCCGCAGATGTCCGAATGGGGAAACCCACCGCCGCGAGGCGGTATCCCACACTGAATCCATAGGTGTGCGGAGGCGAACCGGGTGAACTGAAACATCTCAGTAGCTCGAGGAAAAGACATCAACCGAGATTCCGAAAGTAGTGGCGAGCGAAATCGGAAGAGCCTTTACGATTTAGCAAATCAGGTAGTCGAACGGAATGGAAAGTCCGGCCGTAGCAGGTGATAGCCCTGTAGACGAAATCTGGCTTGTGGAACTAGGCGTAAGAGAAGTAGGGCGGGACACGTGAAATCCTGTCTGAAGATGGGGGGACCATCCTCCAAGGCTAAATACTCGTGATCGACCGATAGTGAACCAGTACCGTGAGGGAAAGGCGAAAAGAACCCCGGAAGGGGAGTGAAATAGATCCTGAAACCGTATGCATACAAACAGTCGGAGCCTCTTTATGGGGTGACGGCGTACCTTTTGTATAATGGGTCAGCGACTTACATTCAGTGGCGAGCTTAACCGAATAGGGAAGGCGTAGCGAAAGCGAGTCCGAATAGGGCGATTCAGTCGCTGGGTGTAGACCCGAAACCAGATGATCTACCCATGGCCAGGTTGAAGGCACGGTAACACGTGCTGGAGGACCGAACCCACTAGTGTTGAAAAACTAGGGGATGAGCTGTGGATAGGGGTGAAAGGCTAAACAAATCTGGAAATAGCTGGTTCTCTCCGAAAACTATTTAGGTAGTGCCTCAAGTATGACTGCGGGGGGTAGAGCACTGTTATGGCTAGGGGGTCATGGCGACTTACCAAACCATGGCAAACTCCGAATACCCGCAAGTCCAGCTTGGGAGACAGAGCACCGGGTGCTAACGTCCGGACTCAAGAGGGAAACAACCCAGACCGCCAGCTAAGGTCCCGAATTATCGCTAAGTGGGAAACGAAGTGGGAAGGCATAGACAGTCAGGAGGTTGGCTTAGAAGCAGCCACCCTTTAAAGAAAGCGTAATAGCTCACTGATCGAGTCGTCCTGCGCGGAAGATGTAACGGGGCTCAAGCGATAAACCGAAGCTGCGGGTGTGTACTTTTAGTACACGCGGTAGGAGAGCGTTCTGTAAGCCTGCGAAGGTGGCTTGTAAAGGCTGCTGGAGGTATCAGAAGTGCGAATGCTGACATGAGTAGCGATAAAGGGGGTGAAAAGCCCCCTCGCCGTAAGTCCAAGGTTTCCTGCGCAACGTTCATCGGCGCAGGGTGAGTCGGCCCCTAAGGCGAGGCAGAGATGCGTAGCTGATGGGAAGCTGGTTAATATTCCAGCACCGTCGTACAGTGCGATGGGGGGACGGATCGCGGAAGGTCATCAGGGTGTTGGAAGTCCCTGTTGCTGCATTGGAGAAGGCGCTTTAGGCAAATCCGGGCGCGTAATTCAAGGGTGTGGCACGAGCAGACAAGTTCTGCGAAGTGATTGGAAGTGGTTCCAAGAAAAGCCTCTAAGCTTCAGCTGTACGAGACCGTACCGCAAACCGACACAGGTGGACGGGATGAATATTCCAAGGCGCTTGAGAGAACTCAGGAGAAGGAACTCGGCAAATTGATACCGTAACTTCGGGAGAAGGTATGCCCCGGTAGGGTGAGGCGCTTGCGCGCTGAGCTTGATGGGGCCGCAGAGAATCGGTGGCTGCGACTGTTTATTAAAAACACAGCACTCTGCCAAGACGAAAGTCGACGTATAGGGTGTGACGCCTGCCCGGTGCCGGAAGGTTAAGTGATGGGGTGCAAGCTCTTGATCGAAGCCCCGGTAAACGGCGGCCGTAACTATAACGGTCCTAAGGTAGCGAAATTCCTTGTCGGGTAAGTTCCGACCTGCACGAATGGCGTAACGATGGCCACACTGTCTCCTCCTGAGACTCAGCGAAGTTGAAGTGTTTGTGATGATGCAATCTACCCGCGGCTAGACGGAAAGACCCCATGAACCTTTACTGTAGCTTTGCATTGGACTGTGAACCGGCCTGTGTAGGATAGGTGGGAGGCGCTGAAACCGAGTCGCTAGATTTGGTGGAGCCGACCTTGAAATACCACCCTGGTTTGTTTGCGGTTCTAACCTTGGTCCGTTATCCGGATCGGGGACAGTGCATGGTAGGCAGTTTGACTGGGGCGGTCTCCTCCCAAAGCGTAACGGAGGAGTTCGAAGGTACGCTAGGTACGGTCGGAAATCGTGCTGATAGTGCAATGGCATAAGCGTGCTTGACTGTGAGACTGACAAGTCGAACAGGTGCGAAAGCAGGACATAGTGATCCGGTGGTTCTGAATGGAAGGGCCATCGCTCAACGGATAAAAGGTACTCTGGGGATAACAGGCTGATACCGCCCAAGAGTTCATATCGACGGCGGTGTTTGGCACCTCGATGTCGGCTCATCTCATCCTGGGGCTGTAGCCGGTCCCAAGGGTATGGCTGTTCGCCATTTAAAGAGGTACGTGAGCTGGGTTTAAAACGTCGTGAGACAGTTTGGTCCCTATCTGCCGTGGGCGTTGGATACTTGACGGAGCCTGCTCCTAGTACGAGAGGACCGGAGTGGACGTACCTCTGGTGTACCGGTTGTCATGCCAATGGCATTGCCGGGTAGCTAAGTACGGAAGAGATAACCGCTGAAGGCATCTAAGCGGGAAACTCGTCTGAAGATTAGGTATCCCGGGGACTCGATCCCCCTGAAGGGTCGTTCAAGACCAGAACGTTGATAGGTCGGGTGTGGAAGCGCAGTAATGCGTTGAGCTAACCGATACTAATTGCCCGTGCGGCTTGATCCTATAACTCTACGGGTTTTAAAGACCTGGTATGACGTAGCGTTCAAGTGCCGTTCAACATATCACCGTCACAACCCAAGCCCTGCCCCCGCGCTACATACGCCGGGCCGGGCCGTGGTGCTTCTTCCAATTGCGGGTGCGCAGCCCCCGCCCTGGGCCCGACAAGGCACAGTGCGCGCTGCCCGCCCAACCGGTTACGCTTGACGACCATAGCAAGGTGGACCCACTCCTTCCCATCCCGAACAGGACAGTGAAACGCCTTCGCGCCGATGATAGTGGACTTCCCGTCTGTGAAAGTAGGTCATCGTCAGGCTCTTATGCCCCAAAACCCCAGCAC